>CAVWUA010000001.1:0-731290 GCA_963758025.1 uncultured Planctomycetota bacterium
GACAAACGCGGGGGGTGGGCGTCACGATTGTGGGTGGATAATTCGGCGATCAGTAGCGGCCTGGCTTGTCAACAGGGAAACCCGACACGATTCGTCGGATTTCCAGGGTTGCCTGATACCGCCCAGGATATTTGGGAGGCTTGGGTTATTTTGATTCCACTCTTGACTCTGGTTCCCGTCGCGATCCCGATCGTGTGAACAGAGATTGCAACTGAAATTCAAGTAGGGAGTTAGGTCGATTTTTCGCAATCTTGCAGTGAACAGACACTATCCCTACAAAGATGACGCCCACCCTATTTATTCGCGGTTCCTTATAGGTTCCGCGAGGGAATCGAAGGGCGAATTCACGTGCTGCGTCGGGATTATGGCATGAAGCGGTGCCGCTACCATGGCGAGGGGGGGCCTGGCAGGGCCAGCGCACTTATAGGTAGATTTGGCGGAGTTTGACGGCTTGCGCCGGGGCCGGGTTCGGTTAGACCATCTTCCATGCGGCTTCTTGGGTCGGAGCATGGGGGTGGTCGATGGCGGACTCGCGGCGGTTCGGGCTGGACGAGGTCGCGGCGTATTTCCAGGAGCTTGAGGACCCGCGGTCGGAGATCAACCGCAAGCATCCGCTGGCCTCGGTGGTGGTGATCGCGTTGATCGCGGTGCTGGCCGGGGCGTCGGGGCCGACGGCGATCGCGCAGTGGGCGGCCCTCAAGGAGGACGTGCTCGCGTCGGTGCTGCCGCTGCCGCATGGGGTCCCGTGCAAGGACGTCTTCCGTCGCGTGCTGATGGCGCTGCGGCCCGAGGCGTTCCAGGCGTGCTTCGCCGCCTGGGTGCGGTCGTTGCGCGACGAGGCCGCGGCCGAGACCGGCGTCGAGCGGCCGACGCTGGCGATCGACGGCAAGACGCTGCGTCGCAGCCACGACCGCAAGAACGGCCTGGGGGCGTTGCATTCGGTGACCGTCTGGGCGAGCGAATACGGGCTGTCGCTGGGCCAGGTCGCCTGCGACGAGAAGTCCAACGAGATCACGGCGATCCCCGAGCTGCTGAAGCTGGTCGACGTCGCCGGGGGAGTCGTGACGATCGACGCGATGGGCTGTCAGAAGGAGATCGCCGGGGCGGTCGTCGCCGCGAAGGGGGACTACGTGCTGGCGCTGAAGGGGAACCAGGGGACGCTGCACCAGGCGGTCGTCGATCATCTGATGAGCCGTTGGGACGCGGATTTCGCGGGCGACGTCGGTGGGCCGCCGCCAGACCGAGGAGACGGGCCACGGCCGCCGCGAGACGCGGACGTACATCCAACTCGAAGCCCCGAAAGATCTGCCGGGGTTCAAGGCGTGGCGGGGGCTGAAGTCGATCGGCGTGGCGATCTCCGAGGTCGTCCGCGACGGCAAGACCGCCGACGAGGTCCGCTACTACATCAGCAGCCTGCCGGTGGAAGCCGGACGCGAAGGCGTTCGCCCACGCGGTGCGATCGCACTGGGGCGTGGAGAACGGCTGCCACTGGACCCTCGACGTGACCTTCCGCGAGGACGAGTCGCGCATCCGCGAGAAACACCTGCGCGAGAACATGGCCTGGCTGAACCGCTTCAGCCTCTCGCTGCTGAAACAACACCCCGGGCGACAGAGCGTCGCCATGAAACGACGCTCCTGCGGCTGGAGCGACGACTTCCTCATGCAAGTCGTTATCGGATCAACAAGTTAGTTGCCGCTGGCCCTGGGGTCACTCCCCCTTGCGGATCTGATCGAAGTAGTTGAGGACGTGGGACTTGACGCTCTTGGGCACGCGCTGGTTGGTCATGGCCTCGGCGGCGACGCCCGGCGCCGACTGGATCGTCTCGACGTCGGCGATCACGCTTTCTCCCTTGATCTGTGCCGAGGGGGGAGCGAAGCCTTCGAGCACCGCCTTACCTTTGCCGTATTGCTGCTTGGCCTTGGTGTTGTACAAGGCGACGTTATCGGGAGCCTCGGGACGGTCCCCTTCGCCGATGCCGCGTCCGCCTTGCCCGAACCCGCGCATCCGGTTCATGTTCTGGCCAAGCTGGTTCATCCCTTGCAAGGGGTCGCCGAACTGGTTCTTGCCGTCGCCGGCCATGCCGTTCTTGGCGTCCTGAAGATCAGCCAGAGCACCGTCGAGCATCTCCAGCTCTTGCATGTCGCGAGCCATCTGCTCCAGTTGCTCCTGGCTCATGCCGAGGGACTCGGCGGCTTTCTTCATGTCCCCTTGCTGCATCTGCTGCTGGGCCTTGGCCAGTTGCTGGGCCATCTTCTGCATCTTTTGCAGGTCCTTGGCCTGATCGTTGAGCTTGGCCATCTGCTGCTCGAACTGCTCCTTCGTCAGACCGCCATTCTTGAGGGCCTCTTGAAGCTGCTTCTTGCGCTCTTCCATGTTGGCGAGCTGCTGGAGCTTCTTCTGCATTTCGCCCAGTTGCTCCTGAAGCTGCTTCTTCTCCGCCTCGGTCATCTTGCCCGAGGCGAGCTTCTCCCGGAGTTCCTTGAGGGCCTTGGCCGCTTCCTCGAAATCTCCCTTGGCCAGATCCTTGGCGAACTCTCCGGCCGGGCCGTCCATCGCGAGGTCCTGAAGCTGCTGGAGCTTCTTGTTAACCTCTTCCGACGAACCGAGTTGCTTCTGCCGATCCTTGAGTGCGTCGGTCAGCTTGTTCAGCTCGACCATCGCCTTGTCCTTCTCGGCCGGAGGGGATTTCGACAGCTTGTCCGCCGCCTTCTCGATCTCGGCCAGGAGCTTCTCGGCCTCGGCGAACGCATTCTTGTCGAGTTCCTTGCGGGCTTCGGCGATCGACTTGCCCAGGGACTTGGCCTGCTTGGCGACCTGCTCCTTGTCGATCTTCGGCTCCGCTTCGCCGGAAGTCTTCGCCTGACTTCGGGAGGCGATATCTTCGGGCAGCATCAAAAGCCCGAGCGCCAGGGCCGCCGGGATCAATGGCACCCACGCCGCGCGCGGCGCTCGCAGGCCGAACTTCGAGCCGATGTCGAGCGCCCGACGTGCTTCACCGCGTCGCCGATCAGGGCCCGCCCCGCCGGAGTCTCACGCAAGCTCTCCGGCAGGGTCAGGGCCGTGCTCAGCCGCTCATTGAGGTGGAATGCCCGATCAATCGCCACGGCGGCATCCACCCGGCTCGCGCCGCCGACCATCGCGATGACGGCGGCGATCGCCAGACCGACACCTCCGGCCACCGCGAACGGCGCCCAGATCGGACCGGGCAACGTCCACGGCGGCGAACTTCTCCACACCGATGACGATGGCGGTCACCCCCAGGGCGATCCCCCAGCACCAGACCAGGGCCGCCAGGAACCGCTGAAATCGTAATCGCCGCCAGACCCGACCGATCGGCTTATCGAACTCTCGCACGGCTCGGCCCTCCTCGCGCGTGGACGTTCTACTTCCTCGTTTTCCGGACTCCATTGGATCAGTTTATATCCTGCTTACGAATGCTTCAAGGAGTTTCTCCGAAAAGATTCGGATTGGAGGGCGTCGAGGCCCCCGGAGTGCCCCATCGGCCGGGTTGCGATCCACCGCCGTACCTTCCCGGCGCCGATCTCGCGGCGCAAGGACAAGCCTCGGCTCCAGCCGGCCGATTCGCGGTGGCCAGATCGAGAAACGTCGAGGTTCCCGCTCTGTCAAGGACTGTTGATAAAAAAAGGAATAGGTTGAAGAAATTTGTGGATTTCGGTTCTTGCGTTTCGCGTTCCGCTCGGATAATTTCCTGGACACTCCGGCGACGACCGAGAAGGGACGATGACAGTCCCGCGTTCTCAAGCCGGACGAGCACGGGATCAGCCTATCCTGACTCCCCGGTCCGCGCGGCCAGGGATTGGGCTCTTTCTCCGCGCGGACCGAAGGAAATATGGCTATGATTCTCAAGTTTCGCTGGCAGGCAATCGTTCCATCCGTCGTCGCGTTGATCGCGGTCCTCGCTCTGGCACCGGACGCGGCACAGGCTCAGGTAGTCAAGCCGTTCAAGATTAGCGGGTCGGGGATCGGTCCCGAAGGGCTCCCAGGCCCCGGCGATACGCGCCCCCACTGGATTGAGGGTACCGCGACGCACCTCGGCCGGCACCATGGCTCGGGGGAAGTCCATACGATCACGTTGGAAGGCAATATCGGCGTGGGCGAACCCCTCACGGGCAAGTTCGGCAGCGGGGAGAACTTCGTCTTCGTCGGCGCGAACGGTGACAAACTCGTCTGCCGGTACGGCAAGCAGTCGGAAGACGACCCCACGGAGGGCCACTTTACGCTCACCCCGGCCCCCGAGCTGGGGCCGCTCGGCTACTGGGCTCTCTGGGTCGCCGAGTTCATCCCCGTGCCCGACGAGTGCACCGGGAAATTCGCGGGCGTCACCGGCGGCTGGATCATGTACGCCCAGTCCGAGCCTTTCGTCCTGGGGTCCACCGACCCCGCCTTCTACTCCTGGGAAGGTGAAGGCACCCTCACGTTCCGCAAGGGCAAGTGAACGCCGCGACCACGCGACACGGCCCGAACCGATTCAGGAAGAGTAATACGACGCGGGGCTCAACCAGCCCCGCGTCGTTATGACCATGGCCGATCCTGCCTCAGCTCAGAAGCATTCCCGCGTAGCCGACGACCCGGCTGGGGTCGCCGGTCACGTCGGCGCTCGTGGCGTAGCCGACACGTTCCGCTTTCGTCAAGGTGCCGAGTTGCCGCAGGGTTTCCATGACGATCACGGCGGGTAGGACGCCGCACATGCTGATGTTGTGGCTCGTCACCGTCTCCAGCAGATCCGCCGGGTCGAGCCGTTCCATCGCCCCGAGAGCGATCTCGTCGAGGCGGCGATTTTCCCCGTCGGTCGCGAAGTGGTTCATGTCGCTGGAGATGATCAGGAGCGGCTTTTTCGGCAGCGAGCGGATCACCTCGGCCAGGCCGCGCGCGAAATCCCGGCAGCGCTCCAGGTTCCCGCCGCCGATGGTGATGCCGACGACACGACTGTTCGGGGCGAGTTTCGCCAGGAACGGCAATTCGACCTCGATGGCGTGCTCCTGCTGATGGGCCGCCGCGTCGAGCTTCAGGCCGGGGATGGCCTCGACCAGCGCGTTGGCCAGGTCGGGGTCGCCAGGAATCGTCGCGCCGGGGATCGACCAGGATTCATGCGGTGAGACGGCCCAGTCCACCCCCAGCCTCGTGTGCTTCGGGCCAATGATGATGACCTGATCGGGGATTTCCAGCCGGTTGAAGACCGACGCGGCGATCTTGCCGGAGTAGCGCAGGCCCGCGTGCGGAACCATCGCCGCCGGCCAGGATTCCTCGCGACGCGTGGTCTCCCCGAGCATCGTCTCGACCATCGTCGCCAGCTCGGCCGGGTCCGCCGGATAGAACTGTCCGGCGCGGGCCGGGGGCCGCGAACCCCGCCCCGAGACGGCCTGAGGGGCGGAGTGGAAAACGACCTCCGGCTCGGTGGAATCGGCCGCCAGACTGTACAGCGCGGCCCCTTCCGGAAGGAGGACGTCGATCCGGTCTCGTGCTTTCCCCAGCAAGCCCTCCGCCGACTCCGACGGCGTGAACACCCAGGCACTCTTTTCCTGTTCGGATAGCAGCAAGGCCCGCCGAGACGGGTCCAGCCCCCGGAGGTCCGGCTGCGCGACCGTACCGTGCATGGCCGGGTCGTACAGGACCGTCACGCCGACGCGAATCCCCTCCGAGACCTGCCCCGTCTGGCTCAATGTCTGGGCGGCCAACTCGCAAAGCCGGAACAAGGTGGACTGAAGAGGCACTCCGGGACGCATCGAAAACTGCACGAACTGTAATGGCTCTGCTTGCCCCGGCGCTCGCACGCTGAGGATCAGCCCCGAGACGTTGTCGTCGCTGACGCCGAACAGGAAGTAGTTGGGCGTCCGCCGCTGCGCCAGTGCCAGAATGTTCGCATGCGCGTGATCCGCCAGCGGCGCAGGTTCTCCACCGCGAAGCGCGCGGCGGGCGTCGCCGAGCCATCGTTCAGCACGTCGCGCATCGAACGGACCGCCGAACTCGATGCTCTCGAAGGTCATCAAAGTGGCGGCGTCATCCTCCCACGCCGTTGTGGGAAGGCCGGCCTTCCGGCAGATCTGCCGGAGGTACGTTTCGGAATCCCAGGCGTTCTCGACGGGGACCGTCGGCAGGAGCAGGCCTCCGGAATCGCCCCGCTGGATGCGCAGACCGTGGCGGCCGACTTCCACCGCGCCGATGCGATCGCGT
Organism: uncultured Planctomycetota bacterium; assembly: GCA_963758025.1. GTDB lineage: Bacteria > Planctomycetota > Planctomycetia > Isosphaerales > Isosphaeraceae > CAVWUA01. The sequence goes on from CAVWUA010000001.1 coordinate 6,194, forward strand.
CCCGCTCGCCTGCACCGTCTCGAACCCGTGGAGGAGGTTCACGTGCAGGTCAAGATGCATCAGCTCCGTCGGCGAGATCGGCGGCAGACGGTGATCTTCGAGGGCCGTCCGCTGCGCGGCCTGCTGAATCGCGTCGATCAAGCGCCTCGGCTGACCGAGGAACCCGCAGCACGCCCGCAGCCGGTCGTCACGCTTCAGGGTGACATAGGCCCCCATGACCGACCAATCGGCCGCACCCGAGAGCGCCGGATCGGGCAAACGGGCGGGCCGGCTCAGGATCGTGGCGGTCACGAACTCGGCCGCCGCGTGGAGGATCTGCGCTTGCTGTTCGTCGGTCAGCTCGGGACGCTCGGCGACGGCGGACGCGGAAGCGGTTGTGGATGGTTTCATGAGCGTTTTGGGTTGGATCTCGGAAATGACCTGGGGGTTTTCCCCGAATCGGGTGATCTCGACGGGTTGCCGACGGCGGCCCCACGTGCCCGGCCGCGTATCGAAGTGGCCGGCGACCGTGCCGCCGCAGTGCTCGCAATGGTTCCCTTCGAGGTGATAGGCCCCCAGGGCGTACCAGTTGCGCTCGATGACCAGCTTGTCGCAATGCGGACAGTACGTGCTCTGGTGCCGCTCGTCATTGACGTTGCCGACATAAACGTGCTTCAGGCCCTCGCTCCGGGCAACCTCGTAGGACTGGAGCAGCGTTTCGAGCGGCGTGTTGCCGCGGTCGCGCATGCGGAAGTCGGGATGGAAGGCGGAGAAGTGGAGCGGGACCTCGTCGCCGCAGTGCTGGAGGACCCACCCACTCATGCGGCGGATCTCGTCCATCGAGTCGTTCGCCTGTGGGATGATTAGGTTCGTCAGCTCGAACCAGACGTCGGTCTCCGCCTTCAGCCAGGCGATCGTGTCGAGCACGGGCTGAAGGTGCGAGTAGGTGATCTCACGGTAGAATTTCTCGGAGAAGGCTTTCAGGTCCACGTTCGCCGCGTCCATCACCTCGAAGAACGCCCCGCGTGCCTCGGGGGTGATGTATCCGGCGGTAACGGCCACCGCCTTGACCCCCACCGCGCGACAGGCCCGGGCCGTCTCGATGGCGTACTCGGCCCAGATGACCGGATCGTTATAGGTGAACGCCACGCTCCGGCACCCGTGCGCCAGGGCGGCCTGCGCGATGGCCTCGGGGGTCGCCAGTTCGCTCAGGCGGGCGACCTCGCGCGACTTGGAGATGTCCCAGTTCTGGCAGAACTTGCAGCCGAGGTTGCAGCCGGCCGTGCCGAACGACAGCACGCTGGTCCCCGGATAGAAGTGATTGAGCGGCTTCTTTTCGATCGGGTCGATGCAGAACCCGGTACTGCGCCCGTAGGTCGTCAGCACCATCTCGCCGTCGAGGTTCTGCCGCACGAAGCAAAAGCCCCGATCTCCTGGCTTGAGGCTGCAATCTCGGGGGCAGAGATCGCAGTGAATCCGTCCGTTCGGCTCCTCGTGCCACCAACCGCCCGGGAGCGTGCCGTCGGGTCGGAGCCCTTCCGCGGGTGGCGAGGTGATGACTCTTGACATGTGTTGACCTCCCTCTCCCCACTGTACCGTGGCTCCCGCGTCGGAGCGGACAGGAGGAACGAGTGGGAGAACGATCCCTTTTGACGAAATGGTACAAAAGGCGGGCCGGTCCGAATAGGCGGGACCGAGCGGTGACAAACCGCGTCGCTCCGGGGTCTGTACGATCCCCTTTGTGCCGAAGTTCGAACCGATTTTCGGCGTTCCCGCGTTCGTGGTTGAACCGTGGGAACCCCGCCCGTACACTGGCGTTACGAATGGTCGATGGAACGATGGATGATGGCTGAGTTGTGGAATTCGCAGCCTCAAATGATCAGACCGTCCACCAGGCTCTCTCCATTTCTCCCCCCGGATCGCCCGATTATCTCGACCGCGACTGACATCGCGAGAAAGGGAAGATTCATGTCCGAGCTGAACCGCAGGACGTTTCTGACGACGTCCGCCGGCGCGGTGGCGACCGCGAGCATGGCGGCGCGAGCGTCGGCCGATGACAGCCCGAACGACACCATCCGCGCCGCGGTCCTGGGCGTCCACGGCCGGGGCCAGACCCATATTGACGCCTTCATGGGCACCAAGGGGGTGAAGGTCGCCGTGCTCTGCGACCCCGACCGCGTCGTCCTGGAGCAGCGGGCGAAGCAGTTCGAGCAGAAGTACGGCACGAAGGTCGAGACCGAGACCGACCTCCGCAAGGTCTTCGACCGCAAGGACGTGGACGTCGTCGGCGTGGCGACGCCGAACCACTGGCATTCTCTGGCGACCATCTGGGCGTGCCAGGCGGGCAAGGACGTGTATGTCGAGAAGCCGGGCAGCCACAACATCTTCGAAGGTCGGAAGATGATCGAGGCGGCCAAGAAGTACGACCGGATCGTCCAGCATGGCGTTCAACTCCGTAGCTCGGAGGCGATCCGCGAGGCGGTCGATCACCTGCGCAACGGCTTGCTCGGCAAGGTTTACATGGCCCGGGGCCTCGTCTTCCGCTGGCGGCCGTCGATCGGCCACGCCAAGGACCCGGACACCGCGCCGAAGACGCTCAACTGGGACATCTGGCAAGGCCCCGCGCAGGAACGGGCTTTCTCCAAGCGCTACGTGCACTATAACTGGCACTGGCACTGGGACTTCGGCAACGGCGACGTCGGCAACCAGGGCATCCACGAGACCGACATGTGCCTCTGGGGCCTCGGCCTGGAGACCCTGCCGAGCGAGATCGTCGCCATGGGGGGCAAGTTCCTCTGGGATGACGACAAGCAAACGCCGGAAGTCCTCGCCAGCTCGTATTACTTCCCCGAGCAGAACCAGATGATCGAGTTCGAGGTCCGCCCCTGGGCCACGAACACCGAGGGTGGGGCCGGTGTCGGCAACATCTTCTACGGCGAGAAGGGCCATATGGTCATCAAGGGGTACAACCACTACGAGACGTTCTTCGGCCAGAAGAACGAGCCAGGGCCGAAGCGTTCCGACGGTGACCCGGTCGGCAAGCACTTCGCCAACTTCATCGACGCGGTCCGCCACCGCGACCCGTCCCGCCAGCACGGCCCGGTCGAGACGGCCCACACCGCCTCGGGCCTGGCCCACCTGGGCAACATCGCCTATCGCCTCAACCGCCGGCTGAAGTTCAACCCGGACACCGAGTCCTTCATCGGCGACACCGAGGCCGACGGCATGCTCTCGCGGGCGTACCGCAAGCCTTATGTCGTGCCGGAGAAGGTCTGACGTCGGCGGGGCGAAGAGGGTGATCGGGATGATGGCTGATGGGTGTGCCAGGAATTCGCTTCCGCACCCATCGGCCCTCAGACCTTGAATCGACTCCGTTCCGCCATTTCCGGGGCTTCCCGCCGGTTGAAAGATCTCGGACAGTGACGATGCATTCCTGCTTTTGCGCGAAACCCTCGACCAAGAACATCGAGCCTGGTGGGCCGAGAATGTTATAATCAGGACCGAAGTTCGATCCGTCGCGATGGCCCGGTTCTCCGCCTCGGGCCTTGTTTGAGGACGCTTCATGTCCAGTGGAGATTGGGCGCATTCCGATGTTCTCCCTGCGCGACAGTCGGCGGCCGAGGTCTTGAACCGGATCTCGGACCCGCTCATCGCTCTCGATCGGCAGGGGCGCATTACCGCGCTCAACGGCGCGGCGGAAGGCGTGCTCAACCAGAACGCGGAGGCGCTTCTCGGTCAGACGGTCTGGGAATCGTTGCCCGAGACCCCAGATCTGGAACAGACGCTGCGACGGGCGCTGGAACAGAATGATGCGGTTCGCCTGGAATGGTCTGGCGGTGTTCCACCCCGAGAATTCGAGATCCGGGCCTATCCCGATGGCGGCGGGCTGACTGTCCTGTTTCAGGAGATCAGCGAGCGCAAGGAGGTCGAGCGCACCCTGCGCGACTCCGAGGAGCGATTCCGTGCCACGTTTGAGCAGGCGGCCATCGGCGTGGCGCATGTCGGCCTGGCCGGGCGCTGGTTGTGGGTCAACGCCCGGCTTTGCGATATCCTCGGCTACGACCGGAACGATCTGCTGAGCCGCACCTTTCAGGACGTCACGCTCCCGGAGGACCTGGAAACGGTCCTGAACGAGATGCGACGGCTCCTGACGGGGGAGAGCTCCACCTACACGACGGAAAATCGCTCGCGGCGCGAGGACGGTTCGACCGTCTGGAACAGCCTGACCGTCTCGCTGGTCCGGGACGAGGTCGGCCAGCCGAGGTATTTTCTCGCGTTCGTCGAAGATATCTCCTTGCGGAAGCGGACCGAGGCCGCCCTGCGGCGGAGTGAACAGCGCTACCGATCCCTGGTTAACGCCACCTCCTCGATCGTCTGGACGACGGACGGCGAAGGTTCGATCGTCACGCCGAACCCTTCCTGGCAGGAATACACCGGCCAGACCCCCGAGCAATATTTCGGCTGGGGCTGGCTCGACGCCATCCACCCGGCCGACCGCGAGCGCACCGGACGGGTCTGGCGGAATTCGCTCGCGTTGCGGACGCTCTACGAGGTCGAGTATCGGCTGATCCGCCAGGACGGTTCCTACCGGCACGTCGTCGCGAGGGGGGCGCCGCTGCTCGATTCGGACGGAACGATTCGGGAGTGGATCGGCACGTGTTCGGATGTGACCGACGCGCGCCGGGCCGAACGCGAGTTGCGCTGGAACGAATCACTCCTTCGAGAGATGGCCCACGCCGCCCCGCTGGGCCTGCTGGTGGTGGACGATCGGACGGACGCGGTCCTTTTCTACAACCGCCGCTTCTGCGAAATCTGGGGGATCGTTCACCTGGAGCCGCGGCTGCAACGGTCCGAGCTGACCCACGCGGACATCATCTCCGAGTGCCTGGAGCGGGTCGCCGACCGTTCGGCGTTCGTGACGACGAGCGGCCCGTTGCCGGACGAATCGCGAGGCGCTGAGCGTGTCGATGAGATCCCGTTCAACGACGGCCGGACGATCCGCCGCTTCTCCAGCCCGATCCGTGACGACTCGGGCCGCTACCACGGGCGGCTGTATCTCTTCGAGGACATCACCGAGCAACAGCGGGCGGCGCTCTCGCTGCACGCCGCGAAGGAGGAGGCCGAGCGCACAGCCGGGCCAAGGACGAGTTCATCGCCGTGCTCTCGCACGAGCTTCGCACGCCGCTGACGCCCGTGTTCCTGACCATCTCCTTGATGGAATCCCATCCCGAACTGCCGACCGAGCTGCGGGACGAGCTGGCAACGATTCGCCGGAACGTGGAGCTGGAGAGCCGCCTGATCGGTGACTTGCTCGACCTGACCCGGATTGCTCAGGGCAAACTGCAACTGGACGTCGTCGAGACCGACGTCCACCTCCTGGTGCGCGCGGCGGTGGATATCTGCCAGCGCGAGGACTCGGCCCGTCTGACCGTGGACTTGCGCGCCTGCCAACATCACGTCAAGGGGGATCCCACAAGGCTCCAGCAGATCTTCTGGAACCTGATCAACAACGCCCAGAAATTCACAGACCCCCACGGTACGATCACCGTCCGCTCCTCGGATACGCCCGAGGGCTTTCTCCGCATCGAGGTTTCGGACAGCGGCGAAGGGATCGCCCCGGACGTTTTGCCGAAGCTTTTCACCGCGTTCGAGCAGGGGGATATCCGCACGATCCGACAGCAGGCCGGGCTGGGTCTGGGTCTGGCGATTTCCCGACGGCTGGTCGAGGCCCACGGCGGCTCGATCACGGCCCAAAGTGACGGGAAAGGGCACGGCTCGACGTTCCTCGTCGAGCTTCCCACGACGGTTCCCCCCCACCAGGTGACGGCGGCGTCCGCGCCTCCCGCCACGGCCGAGACGCCGAACGCCCCTCTGGAGGTCTTGCTGGTCGAGGACCACGTGCCGACGCTCCGCGTTCTGGCGAAGTTGCTGGGGCGGCTGGGGCATCGGGTGACTACGGCCTCATCGCTGGCCTCGGCCGCTGCCCTTTGCCGGCAGAAGCGTTTCGACCTCCTGCTCAGCGATCTGGGCCTGCCCGACGGCAGCGGACTGGACCTGATGCGGCTGGTCGCCGACGATTACCAGGGGCGCAGCATCGCTCTGACCGGATTCGGCATGGAGGCCGACGTCCGCGCCAGTCAGGACGCCGGATTCGCCCGCCACATCACCAAGCCCGTCGATCTCGACACCCTCAACGAGGCCATCCGCAGGCTTGTCCAGACCCTCCCGCCGCGCGACGGAACCGCCCTTCCGGCTGGAAGTTCATGAGCCTGGCCTGCTCGCGACGGTAAGATCATCATGCCAAACCAATCTCCAGCCCCGGAGCCGACCCGCGCGGAAATCGACCGGACGAGCGGCCCCATGGTCCTCGAATTCGGTGCATCCTGGTGCGGTTACTGCCGGGACCTGGCACCCCGCCTATCCTCCGCGCTGATGGACCATCCCGAAGTTCAGCACCTCAAGATCGAGGACGGCCCCGGCAAGCCCCTGGGCCGTTCCTTCCGCGTGAAGCTCTGGCCGACCCTGGTCTTCCTGAAGGATGGCCAGGTGATCCGGCAAGTCTCTCGACCCAACCAAGAGCAAATCTGGGATGGCCTGCAAGCCATCGCGGAAGAAGTCTGATAAGAGTCGTTTTGTTCGAATTTGTTCTGGTGCGCAGATCTGGTCCAAAATTCTGTAGAATCCTCAAAAGATTCTGTAGAATTTCCTTGTGAGATCGGGCGGAATTGGATATCATAACGTGTCATGGCCTGCTACGATACAGATCGTGGCCGACGATACCCGCCTCAATCGCTTTGTTCTTCTTGATGTGTTCGATTCGCCCGAATCGGGCACATTCCCGCCAATCGCGCATCCACGCAATCCTGTGATTGTCGTTTTGACGGTACCTGCCGGAGATGCTCCGTGTCTGCCTCGTCGCAATTGGTTTCGATCCCGTGCGATCATGGTTTGCGCCGACAGTTCATCGTGGAATCTCTGATCCGCGAGATCGTTCATGGGGAATTGCGGTCCGGTCAGCATCTGGTGACTCAATCGCTCGCCAAGCGTTTCGGTGTCAGCCACACGCCGATTCGCGAAGCGTTGATCGCACTGGCGGGAATTGGCCTGGTCGATCTGCTGCCGAACCGCGGCACGATCGTCCGGAAAGTGACCGCCAAGGACGTCCGCGAGGTGTGTCAGGTCCGCCGTGTCCTGGAGTGCGAAGCCGTGCGGCATGCCTGCGGGCGGATCGATCCAGACGAGCTTCAAAGCCTGCGAGACGCCCTGAAACGGTTGGTTGCCGTGAAGTCGCCGCAACGTTCCCGGTTTCTCGAAGAAGCCCGCGCGGTGGACAGCCGCCTTCATGACCGGATTGCCGCATCGTGCGGTAACGCGTTCCTCGTGAACGAACTGAGCCGTCTGACGATCCTTTTTCGGGCGTTCCGCGACGCTGCCTGGAAATTCGAGGAAACCCGCAACGATTTCCGGCGGCTCACCGTGGAAGCCCACGAACACCTTGCCATCGTCGAGGCCATGATCGCGGCGGATCGTGCCGCCGCCGTCAAGGCCATGGCACGACATATCAAGTCGGGAATCATGTACTGGAGCCGGGCGTTGCCGGACGCGACGCAGGCGACACCGCGTCCTCGCAAACGAACCCATGCCGAAAAGGAGCCTCGATGAGCCACCGCAGCACGACCCATCGCAACCCGAGAAAAGCCCGGTTCCGGTCGGCTGGCCGGCTGGCCACCGCCGGCATCCGCATCCTGAGCCTCCTGGTTCTCTGCGCGGGGGTGTCCCTCGCCGAGGAGGAGATCGAGTACAACCGCGACATCCGGCCGATCCTCGCCGAGAACTGCTTCGCCTGCCACGGGCCCGACAGCGCCTCGCGCAAGGCCGACCTGCGGCTCGACCAGCGCGACGCCGCCATCGAGGCCGCGGCCATCATCCCCGGCGACGCGGAGAGCAGCGAGCTGATCTTCCGCGTCGAGGTCGATGATCCGACGATGACCGATGCCGCCGCCCGGAGCCGAAGAAGACCCTGACCGCCGAGCAGAAGGACCTGCTCCGGCGCTGGGTCGCCGCCGGGGGCGAGTACCAGCCGCACTGGTCGCTCATCGCCGCCGACGCGTCCCGAGCCGCCGACGGTCGAGAACGAGGCGTGGGTCCGCAACCCGATCGACCACTTCGTCCTGGCCAAGCTGGAAGCAGAACGGGCTGGCGCCCGCCCCCGAGGCCGACCGCCGCACGCTCGCCCGCCGGCTCAGCCTCGACCTGACCGGCCTGCCGCCCGACGCCGGAGGTCGTCGAGGCGTTCGTCAACGACGACGTCGCCCGACGCCTACGAGCAGCTACGTCGATCGCCTGCTGGCCTCCCCCGCGTGGGGCGAGCATCGCGCCCGCTACTGGCTCGACGCCGCCCGCTACGCCGACACCCACGGCATCCACTTCGACAACTACCGCGAGATGTGGTCGTACCGCGACTGGGTCATCGACGCCTTCAACCGCAACATGCCGTTCGACCAGTTCACGATCGAGCAGCTCGCCGGCGACCTGCTGCCCGACCGCACGCTCGACCAGCAGATCGCCTCGGGCTTCAACCGCTGCAACATCACGACCAACGAGGGCGGGACGATCCCCGAGGAATACCTCGTCCTCTACACCCGCGACCGCACCGAGACCGTCTCGCAGGTCTGGCTCGGCCTGACGGCCGGCTGCGCGGTCTGCCACGACCACAAGTTCGACCCGCTCTCGCAGAAGGAGTTCTACGAGATGGCCGCGTTCTTCAACAACACCACGCAGAACGCGATGGACGGCAACATCAAGGACACGCCGCCCGATGGTCTTCGTCCCGGCCGATCGCGACCGCGACCGCTGGAAGACCCTCGAAGGCGAACTGGCCAAGGCCCGGCAAGAGGTCGACGACCCGCAAGCAGGCCGCCCGCGCCGAGTTCGACGCCTGGCTCGCCGGGCGTCAAGCTCGACACCATCGCCGCCATGCTCCCCACCGACGGTCAGCGGCTTCACGCCCGTCTGACCGATCAGGAGGTGGCGTCCCCGAACACCGACACCCTCCCAGGCCCCGCCCTGGAAGTGGCCGACGCCGGCGATTTCGAGAAGGATCAGGCGCTTCTCGTACGGCGCCTGGGTCAAGCTCTCCAAGGACGGGCTGACCGGCGCGATCGTCGCGCGGATGGACAACGGCAACGACTACCGCGGCTGGGACCTCTGGCTCGACAAGCGGCCGACTCGGCACCCACATCATCCACAAGTGGCCCGACGACGGCCTGAAGGTCGTCACCAACGCCCGGATCAAGCCGAACGAGTGGACCCACGTCTTCGTCACCTACGACGGCTCCGGCAAGGCCTCGGGCGTGACGCTCTACATCAACGGCGAGCCGCAGGCGACGAGCGTTCAGACGCCGACACCTTGAAGAACACGATCCGCACCGAGGTCCCCCTGAAGGTCGGCCAGCGGCACACGTCGGATCGACTCGAGCGACGTCGCTGATCCGCGACGTGCGGCTCTATGACCGGGCCCTCTCCGCCGAGGAGGTCGCAGCGGCTCGCCGGCGTCAGCCGGGCGGTGCGCCTGCGTCGCCAAGGCCGCCGACCAGCGGCCGCGAAGCCGAGGTCAACGCGCTGTTCGACTGGTGGCTGAATACGCTCGATCGAGCCGTATCGCACGATCTGCGGGCGACGCTGGCGCAGCGCTGGAGCAGGAGCAGGCCGAGATCCAGGCGCGGGGCACGATCGCCCACGTGATGCAGGAGCGGGACGAGCCGGCGATGGCCTACGTCCTGTACCGGGGCGAGTACGACCAAGCGCGCGACGAGGTCGACGCCGACACGCCCGACGCCCTGCCCGCCGATGCCCTCCGACCTGCCGAAGAACCGGCTCGGGCCTCGCCCAGTGGCTGCTGCGGCCCGAGCACCCGCTGACGGCCCGCGTGACGGTCAACCGCTTCTGGCAGGAGGTCTTCGGCACGGGCCTGGTCCGCACGGCCGGCGACTTCGGCGTCACCGGCGAGCTGCCCTCGCACCCCGAGCTGCTCGACTGGCTGGCGGTCGAGTTCCGCGAGGCGGGCTGGGACGTGAAGCGCGTTCTTCAGGCTGATGGTCACCTCGGCGACCTATCGGCAGTCGGCCGTCGACCACGCCCGAGAAGCTGGAGAAGGACCCGGAGAACCGCCTGCTCTCCCGCGGCCCGCGGTTCCGGATGGACGCCGAGATGGTCCGCGACTACGCCCTGGCCGCCAGCGGCCTGCTGGTCGAGAAGATCGGCGGGCCGAGCGTCAGGCCGTACCAGCCGACGGGCGTCTGGGAGGCCGTCGCCATGCCCGAGAGCAACACGCGCGACTACAAGCAGGATCACGGCGACGGCCCTCTATCGCCGCAGCCTCTACACCTTCTGGAAGCGGGCCGCGCCGCCGGCCTCGATGGAGATCTTCAACGCCCCGAGCCGCGAGATCTGCACCGTCCGCCGCGAGCGGACGAACACGCCGCTGCAGGCGCTCGTCACGCTGAACGACCCGCAGTTCGTCGAGGCCGCCCGGCACCTGGCCGAGCACGCCCTGACCGAAGGCGGCGAGACCGCCGAGAGCCGGCTCGACTTCCTCGCCCGGCGGCTGCTCGCCCGGCCCGTTCCGGCCGGAGGAAGTCGCGGTCGTCGCGGCGTCGCTCGACGCGCCTTCTGGCCTACTACCAGGCCCACCCCGAGGACGCCGCGGCGCTGGTCGCCGTCGGCGAGTCGAAGGCCGACCCGGATCTCGACGCCGCCGACCCTGGCCGCCTGGACCATGCTGGCCAACGAGCTGATGAACCTGGACGAGGTCCTGAACAAGTAAGGGCACTCCGAAACACGATACGTCCGGGTTTGCCGGAGGACGCGAACCCGGACGCTCGCGACGAGATCCTACTCATCATCTGATCGCATCCGAATTCGATCCTAACGCCAAAGCGAGGTCTGTCCATGAGCCTCTTCCACGAATATGTCCGCCACGAGACTCGCCGCCAGTTCTTCGGCCGCGGGGTCAACGCCGTGGGCTGGGCCGCGCTGGCCTCGCTGCTGGGCCGGATGCGCCTGGCCGCCGGCGCCGAGCGGCGGAGCCGCCGACGGACGCCGCGGACCTGCCGGGGCTGGCGCACTTCGCCCCGAAGGCGAAGCACGTCATCTATCTGCACATGGTCGGCGGCCCGTCGCAGATGGACCTGTACGACTACAAGCCGCAGATGGGCGAGTGGTACGACAAGGACCTGCCCGACTCGATCCGCATGGGCCAGCGGCTCACGACGATGACCTCCGGCCAGAAGCGGTTCCCGATCGCGCCGTCGAAGTACAAGTTCGCGCAGCACGGCCAGAGCGGCATGTGGGTCAGCGAGCTGCTGCCCCACACGGCCAAGATGGTCGACGACATGTGCTTCATCCGCAGCATGCACACCGAGGCGATCAACCACGAGCCGGCCATCACCTACATGCAGACCGGCAACATGGTCACCGGCCGGCCTTGCCTGGGGTCGTGGGCGTCGTACGGCCTCGGTCGCAGAACGAGAACCTGCCGACGTTCGTCGTGCTGGTCGCCAAGCCGACGAACACCGAGCAGATCCAGGCGATCTCGGCGCGGCTCTGGTCGTCCGGCTACCTGCCGGGCGAGCACGCCGGGCGTCTCGTTCCGCACGGCGGGCGACCCGATCCTTTACATCAACAACCCGCCCGGCGTCCCCGCGGACGTCCGCCGCAACACGCTCGACGGCCTGAAGGCGCTCAACGAGATGAACTATCAGACACGTCGGCGACCCCGAGACGCACACGCGCATCCAGCAGTACGAACTGGCCTTCCGCATGCAGGCCAGCGTGCCCGACCTGACCGACATCGCGAGCGAGCCGGAATCGACCTATCGAGCTCTACGGCGAGGACGCCAAGAAGCCCGGCACCTTCGCCAACACGGCCCTGCTGGCCCGCCGGATGGTCGAGCGCGGGCGTGCGGTTCGTGCAGATCTACCACAACAACTGGGACACCCACGTCAACGTCGCCGGCCGCCTGCCCGACCAGTGCAAGGACGTCGACCAGGCCTGCTGGGGCCTGATCCAGGACCTCAAGTCGCGCGGGCTGCTCGACGAGACGCTGGTCATCTGGGGCGGCGAGTTCGGCCGGACGATCTACTCGCAGGGCGGGCTCTCGCACGAGAACTACGGCCGCGACCACCACCCGCGCTGCTTCACGATGTGGATGGCCGGCGGCGGCTCACGCCCGGGGACGATCTACGGCGAGACCGACGACTTCTCCTACAACATCGTCAAGGACCCCGTCCACATCCGCGACTTCCACGCCACGGTCCTGCACCTGCTGGGCTTCGACCACGAGCGGTTCACCTACCGCTACCAGGGGCTCGACCAGAAGCTCACCGGCGTCGAGCCGGCGCGGGTGATCAAGGAATTGCTGGCGTGAGTTGAAAACCGCGAGAGCCGTGGACAGGAAAGACGAAGGGCGTCGGCCGGACTCGATCCACGAGATCCGGCCGACGCCCTTTTTGTATACTCGTGACAAAGCAAATCGATCCGATCACGCGAGGATCTGCTGAATCGGCTCGGCCCCTTCGACGCCGACGAGCTTCTGATCGAGGCCGCCGTAGAAGTAGGTCAAGGCGTTGGGGTCGAGGCCCAGCAGGTGCAGGATCGTGGCGTGCAGGTGCTTGACGTGGAAGCGGTCCTCGACCGCGGCCGAGCCGATCTCGTCGGTCTGCGCCGACGCTGACGCCCCCCTTGATCCCGCCGCCGGCCATCCACATCGTGAAGCCGTAGGCGTTGTGATCGCGGCCGGTCCCCTTCGGCGTACTCGGCGGTCGGCTGGCGGCCGAACTCGCCGCCCCAGACGACCAGCGTCTCGTCGAGCAGCCCGCGCCGTTTGAGGTCCTTGAGCAGCCCGGCGATCGGCTTGTCGGTGCGTCCGGCGTGGAAGTTGTGGTTCTTCTCCAGGTCGCCGTGGGCGTCCCAGTTGCTGTCGTTGTGGGCGCCGCCCGCGTAGAGCTGGACGAACCGCACGCCGCGCTCGACCAGTGCGGCGGGCCAGCAGGCAGCGGCGGCCGAATCCTCGCGTCCGGTCTTCGTCCAGGCCGTACAGTTCCCGGGTTTCGTCCGTCTCCTGGGTCAGGTCGACCGCCTCGGGCGCGTGCCGCTGCATGGCGAAGGCCATCTCGTAGCTGGCGATCCGGGCGGCGAGGTTGCTGTTGTCCGCGCGAGCGGCCAGGTGATCGGTGTTGTAGTCGTGCAGCGTGTCGAGCAGCTGCCGCTGGGCGTCCTCGCTCAGCCCTTCGGGCCGCTTCAGGTCGAGCACCGGCTCGCCGGCGGACCGCAGCAGGGTCCCCTGATACGGGCGCGGGCATGTAGCCGCTCGACCAGTTCTTCGCGCCGCTGATCGGGCCGCCGGTCGGGTCGAGCATGACGACGAAGCCCGGCAGGTTCTCGTTCTCGCTGCCCAGGCCGTAGTTGACCCACGAGCCCAGGCACGGGCTCCCCGAGAGGATCTTGCCCGTGTTCATCTGCAGCATGGCCGAGCCGTGGATCGGCGAGTCGGCGGTCATCGAGTGCAGGAACGCGATGTCGTCGACGCAGGTCGCCAGGTGCGGGAACAGGTCGCTGACCCACTTGCCGCACTGGCCGTACTGCTTGAACTTCCACTTCGGCCCGACGACGCGGCCCTCGTTCTTCTTGCCGCCGCGGCCGAAGGTCTTGACCGGGATCGTCTTGCCGTCCAGCTCGTAGAGCGTCGGCTTGTAGTCGAACGTATCGACATGGCTGGGCCCGCCGTACATGAACAGGAAGATGACGCTCTTGGCCTTGGGCGCGAAGTGCGGCGGCTTGGGCGCGAGCGGGTTGCCCGGCCTCCGGGCCGTCTCGGCCGCCCCGGCCCGGCCGGAGAAGAACCCTCCGCGCGTGAGCAGGTCCGACCAGCCCCAGCGCGGTGAACCCGCCGCCGGCCTCCCAGAGGAACTCGCGGCGGGTCCGCCCGCAGAAATTCCCGGTGGGCCGAGACGGGTCCGGTTCGGGCGATCGGTCATGGTCGGGCCTCCGTCGGCGTGGACTCAATCAAGATAGAGGAATTCGTTGAGGTTCAGCACCAGCAGGGCGAACGCCTTGCGCAGCGGCCTCGGCGTTCCAGTTCGTCCTCGTTTTCGCAGGGCGGCGATCAGGTCCGACGCCCCGACTGAACCTCCGCGTCGCAGGGCTCGCGCACGTGGTCAGACGGAAGGCCCGGCGAACCTGCGCGTCCAGATCGTCGCCGGCCTCGCGCTGAAGGCGTTCGGCCAGGGCCGCCGCCTGCTCGTTCAGGAACTCGCCGTTGAGCATCCCGAGCGCCTGGGTCGGCTGGGTCGTGCTGAACCGCGACGGGCGACGAGCGGTCGGTCTCGGCGAAGTCGAAGCTCTCGAGGATCGGCACCAGGAGCGACCGCTTGACGTGGATGTACACGCTCCGCCGGGTCTGCTCGCCGGGCGGCGACGTGTGCCAGCCCTTCCCGGGCACCGACTGACCGGCCAGCACCTCGTCGGGGATCTCCGGATAGATGCTCGGGCCGTACATCGCCAGGTTCAAGCTGCCCGCTGACGGCCAGGATCGAGTCGCGGATCTCCTCGGCGGTCAGCCGCCGCATGTCGAACCGCCAGAACAGGTCGTTCTGCCGGGTCGGCGTCCAGGGCCTCCGGCGTTGCCTCGCGACGACATCCGGTAGGCGCTGGAGGTCATGATCAGGCGGTGAAGCGGCTTGAGCTGCCAGTCGTGCGCGACCAGCTCGGCGGCCAGCCAGTCGAGCAGTTCGGGATGCGTCGGCGCGTCGCCCTGCGTGCCGAAGTTGTTCGGCGAGCGGACGATCCCCCGGCCGAAGTGGTACTGCCAGAGCCGGTTGGCCATGACGCGGGCCGTCAGCGGGTTCTCCGGCGAGGCGATCCAGTCGGCCAGCACGCGCCGGCGGCCGGTCGTCTTCGCACCGGGCGGAGGGGTCGGAATCACCGGCCGGGGCGTCGAGGACCGTCAGGAACCCCGGCTCGACCGGATCGCCGGGAGCATGGGCATTGCCCCGCATCAGCACGAACGTCTCCGGGGCGGACGATCCGGCCTCGGTGACGCACAGGGCCTTTCGACGGGCACCTCGCGCCCGGTCAGCTCCCGGAGTGTGTTTCGCAGAGATTCGTAGCGTTCGAACCGCTCCTGGCCCAGGAGCCGCCGCCCCTTCGCGCCGGATGAGCCGGGCGAGGTCGATCGGTTGTTCGCTTCGCTCGGTCCGATCGGACGCCGACAGAGACCGCCGCTCGAAACTCGGGCCCGGACCAGCGCGACGCTCAGGCCCAGGCCGCTGTAACGCTGGAAGTATTCCAGCCGGATCGGCACGCGGCCCTTTCGCCAGTTCGACCGTGTCCGTCCGTGCCTCGCCGACGCCATGGATCCCGTCATAGGTCGAGGACCGTCCGGCCCGTCGACGATCAGCCGGGAACCGTCGTCGGAGTCGAGATGGAAGCGGTACGTGCCGTCTTCGGGGACGATCAGCGTCCCCTCGAAGACAAAACCGAAGGCGTCGTCGCGCGAGCGAGGGCTCAGGTCGAAGAGTTGCCGCGGGAGCTGCGCCGGTGTCCTCGGGCTTGAGGGCGTCGAAGTCGGGCAGAGTGTCCCAGGTATCGCGGTAGAACCGGTAATGCAGACCATCCATGTCGGCCTGACGGACCTGGGCCGCCTGCTCGGCTTCATAGGCGTCGCGGAAGCCGTCCTCGATCGCGGCGATCTCCCCCTGAACCTCGTCCCGCCGTGTCTCCAGCTCGCGAACCGCCTGGTGATAGGCCTCTTCCTCGGCGGCGTTCTCGAACAGCGGCACCTCGTCGGTCGGGCCGCCGTTGCGGTAGTGGTTGATGTTCTGGAAGAAGGAGACGAGCCGGTAGTAATCCTTCTGGGGGATCGGGTCGATCTTGTGGTCGTGGCAGCGGGCGCAATCGACCGTCATGCCGAGAAAGACCTGGCTGGTCGTGGCGACGATGTCATCCAGGCTGTCGTAGCGGGCCTGCTCGCGGTCGGTCGGCTCGTCGTCCCAGATGCCCAGTCGGTAGTAGCCGGTGGCGATGAGCGACTCCCGATCGGCGTCGGGCAGCTCGTCGCCGGCCAGTTGCTCGCGGACGAACCGGTCGTAGGGCTTATCGGCGTTGAAGGAACGGATGACGTAGTCGCGGAACCGCCAGGCGTGGGGCTTGGGGTTGTCCCGCTCGTAGCTGTTGGTCTCGGCGAACCGGACGAGGTCGAGCCAGTGCCGGCCCCACGCCTCGCCGTAGCGGGGCGAGTCCAGCAGCCGGTCGATCATCCGTTCATACGCATCGGGCGCATCGTCCGCCAGGAAGGCCGCGACCTCGTCGGGGGTCGGGGGCAAGCCGGTCAGGTTGTAGTAGGCGCGGCGGATCAGCTCGTGCTTCTCGGCCGGCGGGTTCGGCTGAAGGCCCTCGGCTTCGAGCTTCGCCAGGATGAAGGCGTCGATCGGGTTGCGGACCCAGCCCGCGTTCTGGACGTCCGGCACGTCCGGCCGCTCGACTGGCTGAAACGCCCAGTGGGAGCGGTCCTTGTCGGTGATGGCGAACTCCGCCCGGCGTGCCGGGGGGGCCTCGGCGCTCGCGTCGCCGCCCGGCCAGGGGGCGCCCATCTGAACCCAGCGGGTCAGGTTGGCGACCTTCTCCGCATCCAGCTTGCCCGAGGGGGGCATCTTGAGCAGCTCATCATCGTGCCGGATCGCCGCGACGAGCAGGCTCTTGTCCGGGTCCCCCGGCTCGATCGCCGGCCCGAGCAAGCCTCCCGTGAGCATCGACGCCCGCGAATCCAGCCGGAGGTCCGACTTCTGCTTCTCCGGCCCATGGCACTTGTAGCAGTTCTCGGCCAGGACCGGCCGGATCTTGCTCTCGAAGAACTGGACCTGCTCCGGCGAGGGTTCCGCCTCCTGAGCCAGTCCCGACCGTCCCGACGGCAGACAGGCCAGAAGGACCGTCAGCACGATCGTCACGCGTTTGTGATTCGGCATATTCTCACCGTGAACGCAAGGAGCTTTCGGGCAGGATCTTCGGGCGAGACGCGGGTGGGTCGGTCTCGGCGGAGTGTGTTTAACAACGATTCATGGTACCAAAGCCCGCGCGAGTGGTCCACCACCAGAATGCGACCGTGCTCCGATCTCCAATCCGTTGCGAGGATCTCTCGCTCGGCCATCCGCGAGTCCTCGGACCGTGTCCGCCGAGACCTACCAGTCCATTTCTTCCTCGTCGATGATCTCCGGTTCGTCGAGCGCAGTCCGATTCCCCGTTCCAGGCAAGCACCTCGGCCAGGCGCTGCTCGGTCTGCGCGGTGAGCAGGGCGTAGAAGCTCCGGTCCTCGCCCGGTTGGCATTCGATGTAGAAGACGCCCGGCCCTTCGTAGAAGTGCCATTGGCCATCGCCCCGATCCTGGGCGATCTCGCAACGGGAGAGCCGCTCGCGCAGGGCGATGTTGAGGGGCGCGTCGGGCCCATCCACATAGACGGGGTGACGCAGGGCGGCCGGATCGTCGGGCCGCTCCACGAGGTCGTCGGCCATCATCAGGGCCTCTCGGACGAGGAATTCGCTGAGGCGGACCTCGGAAGGCGTCGTCACCACCTTGTAGGGCGGGTTGGAATACGGGCCGCGGATGGCGTGCGAGACGATCAACGGGTCGGGCTGGCCGAGCTGCTCGGGAACGATCGAGTAAAACTCCAGGAGCTTCATGATCGTCACCGAGCCGGTCCGCTCGTGGAAGGTCAGCGCCTTGGGCGAGGTCCATTTTCGCTCCTCGGGGTGGGCATGAAACCAGTCGTAGAGGCCCGACGTGTAGAACTGGCCAGGGCGGTGGGCAAGGGCTGCCCCAGCCGCGCCTCGGCCGCCGCCAGTTGGAACGCGTGGCCGTCGCGGGGCGGTTCAATCGTCTGGCCGGCCCACGTCCGGGCGTATTGTTTCACGAGTTCGAAGCGATCCGCGACGGACTCGGGGAGCTTCTGGAATAATGGCTGGTACATCGTTAATGCGATCCTTCGCGGTCGGATGCCACGTCGGCAACGCGTGGCATCCGACCACAATGGGCCTGTCGGTTCCGGAATCGTCCGTCGTCACTCTCCGCCGGAGAGGATGTACGACACCAGGTCCAGAACCTCCTCGCGGGTCATCGTGTTCAGCAAGCCCTCGGGCATGAGCGAGACCTGCGAGGTGACCTGTTCCTCGATCTCGTTTCGAGGAATCGTCAACGGCTTGGCGTCGGTCTGGCCGAGCGGATTGGCGCTGACCTTCAACTCCTTGTCGTTCTGATCGACGATGATCCCCGAGACGACCTCGCCATTGCTCAGGGCGATGACGTGGGACCGGTATTTGTCATCGATCACCTTCGACGGCTCGATCATGGAGGTCAGCACGTCCACCGGCGAGATTTCCCCCTTGGACAACCTCGGCTTCAGGTCGGCCAGGTCGGGGCCGACCTGACCGCCGACGCCCTTCATGCGGTGGCACTGCACGCAGGCCATCTCGGTGAAGAGTTGCTTGCCGTGGTCGCGGTCGCGGCCACGCCCCAGGTCGGCGAAGTCGCCGGAGAAATCCTGAACCGTCCACGCCTGGACGAACGGCCGGACCTCGGCCGTCGAGGTCGGGGCCGAGGCGGCCAGCAAGGTCTCGCGGGGGATCTCATCGAGACTGCGGACGACGTGCAGCGTGCCGTACATCCGTTGCCAGTGGCCGGGGAACGTGCAGACGTAGGGGTAATCCCCCAGCTCCGAGGGGGCCTCGAAGTTCAGCCGGTCAGTCTGCCCCGGCTGGAGCAGCTTCGTGGCGTGCAGAACCTCAGGCAGGTCGGGCACGAAATTTCGCGCGTAGGCATTCGGGTCCGCGGCCATCTTCTCGGCGGCCAGCCCCACCTTCTGCAAGGCCCCCGGGCGGGTGATGACCAGGTTGTGCGGCATGATGTCCACGTTCTCGAAGACGATCTCCACCGGCTTGCCCGCCTCGACGTAGATCTGCGTCCGATCGTAGAGGATCTGATGCGGGATCGGCCGGACCAGGACGACCGGCACGCCCAGTTCTCGCAGTTGCTTGCGGGCCTCCTGAGCTTCGCGGGACGGCAGCAAGGTGGCGAGGTCATTGCCCAGTTGCAGGGCGTCACGCACCGAGGGGGAGGTCCGCTCGTCGGGCGGCAGCTTGCCGACCTCACGGACGATGACCCTCGATCAACGGGCGGATCTCATCCTGCGGCCGCTGGTTCGCGGGGATGTGGCTGATGGCCCGGATCGCCGTGTCGCGCTGGTCTCCTTCGCGGATCAAGCGGGCCAGGAGGCGGAATGTCTCCGCCGGCTCTTGGCCGGTGCTGACGATCGCCGCGATGGCCGCCCGGCGGACCGCGCCGGCGGGGTCCCCTTCGAGCGCGATCCGCACGTTCTCGGCCGGCGCGGGGATGTTCGATTGCTGGTAAACCTCATCCCGGCTCGCGTCGAGCACCGAGAGCTGGAACCCGTCCAGACGTCCGGCGTACGTGCCGTTCCCCTCGCTGCGGTTCCAGACGATGATCGCCTCGATCGGCCGCTCGGCGCCGAGGTCGAGTTCCCACCAGGGGTGGTCCTCGTTCTCCCTCGTGTGGGTCTGCGTGCCGCTGCCGTAAGAGCCGTTGGTGTTGCCGTCGATGGCACGCGACGGAGCACCGCCGAAGGCCACGCTCGATTGCCGGGCCTTGCCGCTCGGCGCGATGTTGGCCCCGTCGCTCACGACCTGCACCTCGGCCAGGGTCAACGTTCCGCGGCGGGGCAACTCGATACGGATATAACGCCCGGCCGTGCCCTTCACGTCCTTGACCTTCGCCGCGAGGGCCTCCGGCAAGTTGCCGAGCACCAGCGGCTTGACCCGCTCGTGCGCTCTGCGCAGAGCGCGGCGTCGGGAATCAACGGGATGGCCTCCAGCACGTCCCGCAAGGTCCGCAAGGAGTCGGCCGCCTTCGTCCAGGTCGCGTCAATCGACCTGTCGGCCGCCATCAAGGCGACGTAGGCCATCTGCCGGGTGAAAGGCTTGCGGGCCGAGTCGGCCAGGTGGGCGAGCCGGGCACGCACCGCGCCCAGGTCGTGATGTTGTTGGGCGTGTCCCTCATGCCCGACCCCTTGATGCTCGAACAGGAGGTTGGCCAGCTCGCGGAGGGTCTGATCGGCCGTGCCGCTCTCGCTGCCGTCGAGCCGCTCGATGGCCGCCAAAAGCTCAACCTGGGTGTCGGTGCCGTTGCGTTTGGCCAACCCTTCGAGGGCCTCCTGGCGAAACTGCGGGGGGACCTGGGGCCTCGACAGGAGCGCCTGGAAGACCATCGCCGTGCGGGGCAGCCTGACCAGTTCGGCCGTGCTGACGCTCTGGAGCAGGAAGTCCACGCCGCCGGATTGTCCGCCGCCAGCGGAGTACCGTCGGCGATCGCCTTCTTCCAGACCGGCTCCAACTGCCGCATCGTCTCGCCGAGGGTGTACTTGAGATACTCATCCGTCGGGTGCTTCAGGGCCGCGAGGGCCACCTCGGCCGCGCGGGGCTCGTCGAAGAAGCTGCACGCGCGGACGGCCTCCAGCCGCACGCGAGGGTGCTCGTCCTCGGCCTGCGCCGCGAGCAGGGTCAGCGGGTCGGAAACCCGGTCGCGCCAGTAGCAGAGGACGCGGGTCGCCGCCGCGCGGGCGTGGAAGTCGGGGGAGCGGAGCACCTGGCGCAGGAGGTCCTCATCCACCACGTTCTGGAACTGGTGAATCCAGAGGGCCTCGGTCAGGTGATGGGGATACTCCGGGTCGTTCTTGTCGAGGCCGTCGATCCACTTGCCGAGCGCGGCGATGACCGCGTCGGTGTCGCGGCCGATCAGCTCGATGCGGGCGCGGTAGCGAACGCGGTTCTCCGGCTCCTTGAGCCGGTCCAGCAGGCGGTCGATCGGCTCGCCGTCGATCGGCGCGGGCGTTAGCAAGGGGCGGCCTTCGTAGGTCACGCGATAGACCCGGCCGTGGGTCTTGTCGCGGCTGGGGTCGCGGAGGTTGTGCTGCATGTGGCCGATGACCGGGTTCTGCCAGTCGGTGAAGTACAAGGCGCCATCCGGGGCAATCTCCAGGTCCACCGGGCGGAAGTTCGGGTCGCTGGAGAAGACGATCGGCTCGACCTCGTTGCCGACGAAGCTGGCCCCCTTGTCGTGGATCTCGTACTGGAGAATCCCGGAGAAGCCGATGACGTTGCCGACGAGCAGGTTCCCCTGGTTCGCCTCGGGGAAGTGCCGGCTGGAGAGGATCTCGATCCCCGGGCAAGGCCGGGTGCGCTGCTGGTAAAGCTGCGGCGGCCCGGGGTGCTTGTCGGGGAAGTCCAGATGGCCCGAGAACAGGGTCGCGTGGTACGGGTTCGCGCCGGTGCCGTCGGTGACGAAGTCCTGCCCCCAGCGGTCGAACGCGTGGCCGTGCGGGTTGGCGAAGTCGTACGGGACGTACCGCTCGAACTTCCCGGTGCGCGGCTCGAACCGCCAGACGCAGGCGTTCAGGTTCCGCACGGGGCCGTAGGGGGTCTCGACCTGGGTGCGGTGGAAGACTCCTTCCTGGAAGTACAGGCCGCCGCCGGGGCCGAGAACGAAGCTGTTGGACGTGTGGTGCGTGTCGGCCGAGTCCAGCCCGCCGAGGATCTTCTCGCGGACGTCCGCCTTGTCGTCGCCGTCAGTGTCCTTGAGCATCAAGAGATACGGTGCCATCGCGACGATCACGCCGTCGCCGTAGAACTCGAACCCGGTGGGGTTGTGGAGGTTGTCGGCGAAGGTCGTGCACTTGTCCGCCTGGCCGTCGCCGTCGGTGTCCTCCAGGATCAGGAGCTTGTCGTTCATCCGCTCCTTCGGCTTCCAGTGGGGATACAAGGGCCAGGCGGCGACCCACAGGCGGCCCTTCGTGTCGAAGGCCATCTGCACCGGGTTGATCAGCTCGGGGAACATCTCCTCCGAGGCGAACAGGTTCACCTTCATCCCCTTGGCGACCTGCATCTTGCCGATCGCCTCCTCGCCACCGAGGAAGATATGTTCGCCATTCGGGCCTTCGCCCGGCTTGTTCGTCTTGACCTCCAGGAACGGCGGCGTGTTGCTGTCATCGACCTTGAGGTCGCCCCCCTGCGCCGCGCCCAGATCTTCCGGTCGCGGTTGGCGGTCATGACATCGAGGACCTCCAGCTCGCGCTGAACGACCTCGCGGTTGGTCTGGCCGTCCACGAACTTCAGGTCCGCGCGGCCGCCATAGGTGGAATAACCGTCGGTCGTGCGGTAGCGGTGGAACCAGTGGAAGTTCTTGTCCAGAACCGCCTTA
The DNA here is from genome assembly GCA_963758025.1 of uncultured Planctomycetota bacterium. Classification (GTDB taxonomy): domain Bacteria; phylum Planctomycetota; class Planctomycetia; order Isosphaerales; family Isosphaeraceae; genus CAVWUA01. Next base: position 28,492 of record CAVWUA010000001.1, read on the forward strand.
CGGAGCGGCTCCAGCGCGGCCCAGTCGATCGGCCCGGCCGCCTTGCCGAACAGGGCCTCGGCGAGCACCGGCGCGAGCTGCCGGTTGCCGTCCTCACTGAGGTGGATGCCGTTGATCGTCAGCGGTTGAGCGGCCTTCGCGTAGAGTTGCTGGCTGGGCGTGAACAGATCGACGAACGGCACATCGTTGGCCTTGGCGACCTCGGCCATCGCGTCGGTGTACAGCTTGATGCGCTGGTTGTTCGCGTAGCCGTCGGGGAGATTGGCGCTGCGGAGGTTCTCATGGGCGATCGGTGAGACCAGGACGAGCCTCGGTGCGTCTTCGCCGTTGTATTTCTGACCGAGCGTGTGTTTGACGAAGTTGTCCAGGTTCTTTTTGAACGCTTCTAGACCCTCCTTGCCGGCGAACGACTCGTTGTACCCGAAGAAGGCGAGGATCACGTCGGCCTGATGGATGCGGAGGTGATCGTCGGGGCTGCCGAAGCCGTCGGAACGCTGGCGGATCACGACCTCATCGGCGGAGAAGGCCAGGTTGCGGACGACCAGCTCGTGCGCCGGAAAGCGGCTGTGCAGCAGGGCTTCGAACCAGCCGTCGTGCTGCATCCGCTCGGGGAGCGTGTTGCCGATCAGGCAGACGTGGTCCCCCTTCTTCAATTCCAGCTCACCCGCCTGGGCGGCCGCTGACGTCGCGACAAGCAGAGCCGCGAGCAGAAAATTCCTCATTCGTCCTCTCCTGGTGGGTCGTCGTTGACCACGGAACGAACCGTGCGGCTCGCCGGGTCCAGAACACGGATTGTTTCACGACGGATCAGGGGTGTCAACAAACGCGAAAAGGCCCCGGCGCGTGTTGCCGGATCACGGGAGAGGAATGAGGAACCCCAGGGCGCGAACCCGCCATTAGACATCATCCCGTGCCTCCTGTCGCGCAACCAGTTCGACGTGAAGCATGCCTGCTCGCAAGCCCCCTGAGCGTGTGAGGAGCTTGCGGAACTTTTTACTCTGTTTGAGGTTGCGATCAATCGATCTGCGGCGGCAGCAGCATCAACGAATTTCGATGCGGCAAACTAAAAATCGGTCTTGACATACCCACATCCATTGACTATCCTTCCGTGCCATTGCTCACGATGGGCATGTCTCAACAGCCAGGACCGCTCCCGCGATACATCGTTGTTGATTTCCGAACTCGGCGAGCGGCTTCCGTGTCTCGATGTCCGAAGATGGGACGTCGGGTCGCGGCTCTTCTGGCAACTTTCGCTTCTGCGGCTATGGCGGCCATGTTCCCGATCCGGACAGGGACTTTCCCTCCCGCTCTTCAGGACCAGGCGCCATGAATCCTCGCAATCCAACCCCAATACAGGCCCCGATGCTCTTGACCCATCTTGATTCGATGGACGTTCATCTCACGGCTCAGAACCTCCTGGAGCGCAGCGGTTACTCCGTTTTGCGACAGGTCCGTTGTGAATTCCGCGACGGCGCGCTCCGCCTGCGGGGCGTCCTGCCCTCCCAGAACCTCAAGCAGTTCGCGCAAGAGGTGGTCTCCGAGGTGCATGGCGTGCGGGAGATTCACAATGAGATCGAGGTCCTCACCCCGATTGGCGGTGAGGCGGCTGAGCGATTCGCCCTCCTGACCGTCTGACCCTCCCGCCCGTCGCGCCTCGTGCCCCGAGATGCGCGTCAGGTTTCTTCGCGCGTTCGCCGATCCTACACGTACGGTTTTCCGAATCTCCCGGACCCACCCACTCCGGAGGCGTTCGCCGTGCGAAGGATCATCGTTGCGGGCCTGATGGTCCCGTATCTGCTGATCTTGCTAGACTTTACGTTGCTCCGGTTTCCCCAGCCGGGCGCGGTGCCGAACCTCGTCCCGTTCCAGACGATCGGTTACTATCTCCACCTCGGCGGCTGGCAGATGCAGCTCAACCTCCTGGGTAATCTCGCCGCGTTCGCGCCCCTGGGGTTCCTGCTGCCCCTCCTGCGAGGGCGGTTGGAAGGCGCCACAAGGGTCGCCTGGTGCGGGCTGGGGCTCAGCATTTCGATCGAGACCGTGCAGTACGCCTCGGGGCATCGGCTCGCGGATGTCGATGACGTGATCCTGAACGTCCTGGGGGCCTTGCTGGGCTATGGGTGCCTCGTCGCGCTGCGCCGGGGCGTGCGCGCTGGTGGATTGTGCGTCAGAACCGGTTGGCCGCGTAGGGGTTGGGATCAATATGCGGGGGGCGTCCGCCGAGCAGTTCGGCGACGAGCTGACCGGTGGCCGGGGCCATCGAGAGACCGAGCATGCCGTGGCCGGCGGCGATCCAGACGTTGTCCAGGGCCGGGCTCGGGCCGATGATCGGCCGGCCGTCGAAGACCATCGGCCGCCAGCCCGACCAGCGCTCGGCGACCGGCTCGGCCACCGGGTCGAGCAGGTAACGGCGGGCGGTCCGGGTCAAGAGGTCGAGCCGACGGGGGTCGAGCGTCTCGTCGTACCCGCGAAACTCCATCATCGATCCGATCCGGTAGCCTGACCGCATCGGCGTGATGGCGACGCGGTCCTCCTCGAAGATCAGGGGGATCGTCGGGCAGCGAGCCGGCCGGGGCATGGTGATCGAGTACCCCTTGCCCGGCTGGATCGGCACGCGGACCCCGAGGTGCCGGTCGAGCAACGGCGTCCACGCGCCGGTGGCGACGACGGCGGCATCGGCCGGCAGGTCCCCCGCCGACGTCTTGACCCCCTCCACGCGGTCCCCCCGCCGCCGGAACCCGAGGAATTCCGCCCCCTCGCGGAACGTCACCCCACGTTCTTCCAGCAAGTCGCGCCAGGAGTCCATCAGCCGGTCGGGGCGGAGGTGGGCGTCCCCCTCGTAATGCCAACCACCGGCCAGGCCAGGACACAAGGCCGGCTCCAGCGCATTGAGGGCCTCACCGTCGTAGCGGGTCGCCCCCAGGCCGAACTCCTCGCGGAGCAGGCGGTCGGTCTCTTCGTAGTGGGCCATCGCCCCGGGCGAGCGGAAGACGAACAGCAGGCCGCGTGTTTCCCACTCCACGTCGAACGGTTCCGTCGCAAACAGTTCGTCGTACAGGCTCCGCGACGAGTTCAAAAGGGCCTGGATGGCCCGGCCCGCCGCGTGCATGTCGGCGGCGTTGCACTGTCGGGCGAAGCGGTAGAGCCAGTTCCACAGCGCCGGGTCGAACCGCGGGCGGATCGCCAGCGGCGAGTCCTTCTGAAGCAGCGTCCGCAAGGTCTGGCCGATCACCCCCGGCCCGGCCAGCGGGAGGACGTGGCTCGGGCAGACGAACCCGCAGTTCCCGTGCGAGGCCCCCTGCCCCACCCGCCCTTTGTCCAGGACCGTGACCGCGTGCCCGTCCCTCTGGAGATAATACGCGCAGGACAGGCCGATGACGCCCCCGCCGACGACGACCACGCGGCTCATGAAGGGACCCCCGTGCGGAACGGGTCGCGCGGGTCGAGCAGAAGCGTGGCCTCCGCCGTGACGAACGCGGTCCCGGCGATCCTCGGGATGAGCCGGCTCCCTTCCAGGCGGAACGACCCTTCAAAGAGACTGCCGACGATACTCTCCTGCCGCCACGTCTGCCCCGGCTGGAGTTTGCCGTCGGCGTGCAGGCAGGCGAGCTTGGCGCTCGTGCCGGTGCCGCAAGGGGAGCGGTCGTAGGCCCCTCCGGGGCAGAGCACGAAGTTGCGGCTGTCGGCATCGGGTCGGGTCGGTGGGCCGAACAGCTCGATATGGTCGATGATCGCGCCGTCCGCGCCGTTGACCCCCGAACGCTCCAGGGCACGACGGATGCGGCCGGTGAAATCGGTCAGCCGCTCGACGTTTGCCAGGGTCAACGTCTGCCCGTGCTCGCTGACGAGGAAGAACCAGTTGCCACCCCAGGCCACGTCCCCCGTGACCGACCCGTGACCGTCCACCTCGACCGTGACGCCTTGGGCGAAGCGATAGCTCGGAACGTTCTCCAGGGCGACGGCGTTCGCTCCATCGTACTCGAACGCGATCGGCCCGACCGGCGTCTCCAGCCGGTGCCGCCCCGCGCCGATGCGTCCGAGGTGCCCGAGCGCCACGGCCACGCCGATCGTGCCGTGGCCGCACATGCCCAGATAGCCGACATTGTTGAAGTAGATGACCCCGGCGGCGCACGAGGGATCGGTTGGCGGGCCGAGCAAGGCCCCGACCAGCACGTCCGAGCCGCGCGGTTCGTTGACAATGGCCGCGCGGATCGGATCGAACCGCTCGCGGAAGACCGCCCGGCGCTCGTCCAGCGAGCCGCTCCCGAGGTCCGGCCCGCCGCCGATGACCACGCGGGTCGGCTCCCCCTCGGTGTGGGTGTCGATCACGTCGATGCGCTCAAATGCGTTGTCGCTCATGCGCGGTGACTCTTGAAAAAGTTCACGAGGTCAACCTCCGACCGACACGACCGGCTCGCCCAGCACGTCCCACTTCGGCGCGATGCCCAGGCCGGGGGCGGTCGAGGCGGACATGCGGCCCCGAATGCGTTGGGGGGCGCCTTCGGCGGTGCTCACGGTGACGTAGCTGTTGAAGTCGGTGGCCGTGAAGCGGAATTCGTCCGGCGTGCTGTGGGCGAGGTGGGCGATCGCGGCGGTGGTGATGTCGCCGCCCCAGCTATCCTCGATCGTCATGGCGATGCCCAGGGCGACGCAGAGGTCGCGCGCCTGCCGGGCCCGGGTCAAACCGCCGAACTTGCTGATCTTGATGTTGACCACGTCCATCGCCAGGTCCGCATGACCTCGCAAGAGGGGACCAAGGCCGTCGATCACCTCGTCGAGCACGAACGGATGATCCGTCGCGCGGCGGACCGCGAGGCATTCTTCATAGGTCGCGCACGGCTGCTCGATATAGACATCCACCTCCCGGACAGCCCGAACAACCCGCATCGCCTCGTGCCGCAGCCAGCCGGTGTTCGCGTCGGCGACGAGCCGGTCGCCCGGGTGGAGTTCCGCGGCGACGGCCCGGATGCGCTCGATGTCCACGTCGGGATCACCGCCGACCTTGAGCTGGAACCGCCGGTATCCCTCCGCGCGATAGCCCGCGACCCGCCTGGCCATCGCCTCGGGCGACTCCTGCGAGATCGCGCGATAGAGCGTGATCTCCTCGCCGAACCGTCCGCCGAGCAGGTGGCAGACGGGCAGGCCGGACGCCTGGCCGAGGAGGTCCCAGCAGGCGATGTCGATGGCGGATTTGACGTACGGATGCCCCTTCAAGGCCGCGTCCATGCGGCGGTTCAGCCGGTCGAGCTGGAGCGGGTCTTCGCCGATCAGGTGCGGGGCCAGCTCCCGGATTCCCGCGCGGCAGCCCTCGGCATAGGCCGGCAGATAGAACGGTCCGAGCGGGCAGACCTCGCCGTGACCGGCAAGCCCCTCGTCCGTCTCGACCCGCACGATCGTGCTATCGAAGACGTTGACCGACTTGCCCCCCGACCACTGGTAACTCCCCTCGTGCAAGGGCAGCTCCACCCGGTAGGCCGCGATGCGAACGATCTTCATGTGTCGGTTCCTCCGCCTCAGCTCAGCGCGTCGTCGCGGCGGTCTGGGGCCGGGTGGCGATGCCGCGACGGAGGATCGCCAGGATGCGCTCGCGTTCCTCACCCACCAGGGGCAATCGCGGCGGGCGGACCGTCTCGGAACCGAGGCCGCACTCCTGCGCCGCGAGCTTGATGTATTGTACGAGCTTGACGTGTGTGTCGAGGTGCAGCAAGGGGGTGTACCAGCGGTACACGTCGCGGGCCTCCTCCCAGCGCCCGGCTTCGGCGAGGTCCCAGAGCAGACGATTCTCGGCCGGGAAGGCGTTGACCAGGCCCGAGACCCAGCCGGTCGCCCCCAGCAAGAGGCTCTCCAGCACCAGGTCATCGACACCACAGAACAACGTGTAGCGATCCCCGCACACGTTCTTCAGGTCCGTGATCCGCCGGACGTTCTCCGACGACTCCTTGATCGCCACCAGGGTCGGCACATCGGCCAGCTCAGCGAACATCTCCGGAGTGATATCGACGTGGTAGGCGACCGGGTTGTTATAGACCATGATCGGCAAATCGGTCGCATCCGCCACCGCGCGGAAGTGGGCCATCGTCTCGCGAGGGTCCGACTTGTACACCATCGCCGGCAGGACCATCAGCCCCTGGACGCCCGCCTTCCTGGCGTCGGCCGCGAACCGGCACGCCCCGGCCGTCGTGCACTCGGCCACCCCCGAGAGCACCGGAACCCGCCCGCCAACATGCGCCACCGCCGCCCGCAGCACGTCGAGCTTCTCGGCGTACTCCAGCGAGCAGTTCTCCCCCACCGTCCCGAGCATGATCATCCCGTGGACCCCCGCCTCGATCATCCGGTCCAGGTGGCTCAAGGTCGCCGGGATGTCCAGCGCGAAATCGGGCTGAAACTCGGTGGTCGCCGCCGGAAAAACGCCTCGCCATACGTCGCTCATGTTCGTTTCCTCATCGATTCCCGACGGTCCCAAGGGGCACGATTGACATTGCACACGATGACAACGATAATGATTTCGCACGCAATGTCAATCGTCTGGAACCCGAGAATCATGCCGACGACGATCCGCGAGTACATCGAGCGCGACCTGACCCGACGGATCGCCGACGAGCCGGGCCTGTCCGCCGATCTGACGCTCAAGGCCCTCTCCGAGCATTACCGCGTGAGCCTGACGCCGGTTCGCGAGGCTCTCCGGGCACTCGTGGATCAAGGCGTTTTGCTCAAAGACCAGGACGGCCGCGTGCGGATCAACCCGAAACGCCCGCGCCGCAAGGGGGAGACGACGCCCCCCGAACCGCCCCACCGCGCGGCGGATCTGGAAGCGGCGCTCACGGCCGAGATCATCGCCAGGAGCCTGCGGGGGGAGGCCGATTATCTCCGCGAGGAAGCCACCGCGCATCGCTTCGGCGCGGGCGCACGGCGATCCGGCAGGTCTTCGGCCGGCTGGCCGGTCGCGGCCTGATCGTCCATGAACCACGTCGCGGCTGGCGCGTGCGGCCGTTCGACGCCCGGGACCTCGACGCCTATCTCGACGTCCGCGAGGTGCTCGAACGGAAAGCCCTTGACCTGGCCCGCCCGCACCTCGACGATCGGAACCTCCGGCGGATGCTCGACGGGAACATTCCCGATTCCCGCGCCCTCGACTGGACAACGACCTGCACCGTTACCTTGTCGAGAAGTCAGGCAACTCCTATCTCCGCGACTTCTTCGACCGTCACGGCCCGTACTTCACCACCTTGCTCGACTACGCGGCCCCCGAAACAAGCCTCGTGGCGCGGGTGGCCGAGCAGCATCAGGAGATCCTCCAGGCCCTGCTCGACCGCGACTGGCCGAAGGCCCACCGCGCCCTGGCCGACCACATCCGCGCCCAGCGGCCGATCATGCAGGAATTGATGCGCCGCATCGCCAGCGGCCAACCGCCCGAAATTCGTCACCCACGTCCGCCCCGGGAAGGAACGCGATGAACCGGACCCGCCACGCCTCGCTCGCCATTGTCGTCCTGTTGCTGTCGGGGATTCCCACCAACGGCCAGGGCACGAAACAGGACTACGACCGCGCGAATCGCCTGCACGAACTGACCCGCGACAAGGTCTTCAAGACCGGCGTCCAGGCCCACTGGTCCGAGGATGGCAACCGCTTCTGGTACCGCAACGATCTGCCGGAAGACGCCCGCGAATTTCTCATCGTGGATGCGACCCAAGGAGAACGCGGACCGGCCTTCGATCACGAGGCGCTCGCCAGGGCCTTGACCGAGGCCACCGGCGAGCCGCAAGACGCCGAGCGGCTGCCGTTCGACCGAATCACGGTCGAACCCGACGGCGCGATCCGGTTCGAGGCCAAGGACAAGGGCTGGCGATTCGACCCCGGCAGCGGCGATCTGACCGAGGCGGACAAGCCCCCGAAGGAGGACGAGGAGGAATCGGAGCGGCAACGCCCACGCCGAGGGGACCGCCAGCGCGTCGAGTCAACCCGCGCCGAGGAGTCTCCCGACGGCCGCTGGGTCGCCTTCATCCGAGACCACAACGTCCACCTGCGCGACTCGAAAAGCCGAGAGGAATTCCCGCTCAGCTTCGACGGCATCGAGAGCAACGCCTACGAGCCTCGCGTCTTCTGGGCGCCCGACTCCGCAAAACTCGTCGCCCTGCGCACGGAGAAGGGGGACGAACGCGAGATTCACATGATCGAATCCGCACCCGACGATCAGCTCCAGCCGAAGCTGCATTCGATGCACTACCTGAAGCCCGGCGATCGCGTGCCGATCAGCCGGCCGCACCTGTTCGACGTGGCGTCGAAGCAGGAGATTGCCGTGGCCGACACCCTCTTTCCGAACCCCTGGAGCATCGACGAAATTCGCTGGGCGCCCGACTCCTCCCGCTTCACCTTCCTGTACAACCAGCGCGGGCATCAGGTCCTCCGCCTCATCGCCGTCGATGCCGATTCCGGCGAGGCCACCGCGATCATCGATGAACAAAGTCCGACCTTCGTTGACTACGCTTTCAAGACATTCACGCACTACCTGGAAGAGTCCAACGAAATCATCTGGATGTCCGAGCGCGACGGCTGGAACCACCTGTACCTGATCGACGCTCAAACCGGGGCGGTCAAGAACCCGATCACGCAAGGGGAATGGGTCGTTCGCGGCGTGGATCGCGTGGACGAAGACGCGCGGCAGGTCTGGTTCCACGCCGGGGGGATCCATCCTGGGCAGGACCCGTACCACGTTCATCATGCCCGCGTCAACTTCGACGGCAGCGGCCTGGTGCTCTTGACCGAGGGGGACGGCACGCACGAGGTCCGGTACTCGCCCGACCGCCGTTTCCTGATCGACACCTATTCGCGCGTGGATAGGCCCCCCGTGACCGAACTGCGGCGCACCGAGGATGGGAAACTCGTCTGTCCGCTCGAAGAGGCGGATTGGTCGGCTTTGCGGGAGACAGGCTGGCAGGTCCCCGAGCGGTTCGTCGCCAAGGGCCGCGACGGCACGACGGATATCTACGGCGTGATCTATCGCCCGACGACGTTCGACCCGGAGACACGCTATCCGGTCATCGAGAAGATCTACGCGGGGCCTCACGATGCCTTCGTACCGAAGCGTTTTTCGCCGTATCACGATGCCCAGGCGATCGCCGAGTTGGGGTTCATCGTCGTGCAGATTGACGGCATGGGCACGAACTGGCGGTCCCGCGCCTTTCACGACGTTTGCTGGAAGAACATCGGCGACTCGGGCTTCCCCGACCGCATCCTCTGGATGAAAGCCGCGGCGGAGACGCGTCCCTTCATGGACCTGAGCCGCGTCGGCATCTACGGCGGCTCGGCGGGAGGCCAGAGCGCCTTGCGGGCCTTGCTCGCGCACGGCGATTTCTACAAGGCGGCCTCGGCCGATTGCGGCTGTCATGATAATCGCATGGACAAAATCTGGTGGAACGAGGCGTGGATGGGATGGCCGGTCGGGCCGCATTACGCCGAGCAATCGAACGTCACCCAGGCGCACAAGCTCCAGGGAAAGCTGCTCCTGATGGTCGGCGAGCTGGACCGCAACGTCGATCCGGCCTCGACGATGCAGGTCGTCGATGCGCTGATCGAGGCCGACAAGGATTTCGAGCTGATCGTCTTCCCCGGCGCGGGGCACGGAGCCGGCGGCAGCCGTTACGGTCAGCGCCGGATGCGGGATTTCTTCGTGCGGAACCTGCTGGGCGTCGAGCCGCGGCGCTGACTCGCGCGGTGCGATCGGCCCGAATTCGCTATCATCGGGGTTTTCACTCGATCGTCACGCCAAAGCGAAAGGACGTCCCCGCGCATGGACCTGCCCGAACTGACCGTTGCCGAGGAAGCCGCCCGCGCCGCGGCGCGGTCCTCGGACCGTATTTCCGCAAAGGGGTCGCCATGCGGAGCAAGGACATCGCCAACCTCGTCTCGGATGCCGACGTCGAGGCCGAGCAGGCGATCGTCGCGGTGATCCGGCGGCACTTTCCCGACCATGACGTGCTCGGCGAGGAATCGCATCAAGGGGACACCCAGGCCGAGCATCTCTGGATCGTGGACCCGCTCGACGGGACGAACAACTTCCTGCACAAGGTCCCGCATTTCGGGATCTCGATCGCGTACTACCGCGCGGGGGAACCGGTCTGCGGGATCGTCGTCAACCCCGCGACCGAGGACTGGTACACCGCCGTCCGGGGCCAGGGGGCCTTCCACAACGGCCAGCGCGTGCGGGTCGGCGAGCAGTCGCGGCTGGACGAGGTGCTCCTCGGCGTCGGCTTCTACTACGACCGGGGCGCGATGATGGAGGCGACCTTGCGGGCGATCGGCGACCTGTTCCGCCAGAACATCCACGGCATCCGCCGCTTCGGCACGGCCTCGCTCGACCTCTGCATGGTCGGCTCCGGCCTCTTCGGCGCGTTCTTTGAATACCAGCTCTCCCCCTGGGATTTCGCCGCCGGCCGCCTGTTCGTCGAGGAAGCCGGCGGGCGCGTCACCACCGCCCGGGGCGAGCCCCTGCCGCTGACCGTCACCAGCCTCCTCGCCTCCAACAGCCTCCTGCACGACGACACGCTCCGCGTCGTCCGCGCCCACCATCCGGGTGGCTCGCAAGGTCATCCGGGAGAGGTGGGTTGAACTCGTTGTGAGGAGGTTCGGGGGACGATCCCCCTCACGAAGGGCGAGCGTATCGGGCAACCAGGGCGCGGGCGGTGCGGAGGCCATCGACGGCCGCGCTGATGATCCCACCGGCATAGCCGGCCCCCTCGCCGCAAGGGTAAAGGCCGGTGACGGTCGGGCTTTCGCGGGTGGTGTCGTCGCGAGGGATGCGTACCGGGAGCTGCCGCGGGACTCGGGGCCGGTCAGGGTCGCGTGCTTGAGGAACAGGCCGCCGAAGCGACGGTCCATGATTGGCAAGCCGCGTTCGATCGTCTCCAGCACGACCGGCGGCAGGATCGCCCCCAGGTCGATCGGCTCGATGCCGCGCGGGTAACTTGACGGTAGGTTGCCCCGGCTCGCGCGGCCGTTCAGGAAGTCGCGGGCCCACTGGATCGGCGCCGCGTACCGCCGCTTTCCGGCGAGATACGCGAGCCGCTCGGCCCTCTGCTGGAAATGCACGCCCGCCAGGGGGTGCCGGCTGCCGGTCTCCTCGGGCGAGACGGTCACGACCAGGCCGCTGTTGGCGAACGGTGAGTCGTGCCGGCTCTCGCTCATGCCGTTCGTGCAGAAGTAGCCCGGCTCGCTCACGCTCGGCATCACGTAACCGCCGGCGCACATGCAGAAGGTGAACAGGTCGCGTGCCCCGGCGCGGACGTTCAAGGAGTAATCGGCCGCTCCCAGCGCGGGATGCCCGGCCGCTTGCCCGTAACGGGCGACGTCCACCTGACCTTGCGGCTGCTCGATCCGCACGCCGATCTGGAACGGCTTCGGCACCAGGGGGACCCCGCGTCTCAGGAGCATGCCGTAGGTGTCGCGCGCGCTGTGGCCGACGGCCAGCACGGCGACGTCGGCCGCGATCCGCCCTGAACTGGTCCGCAAGGCCCGCAACCGGCCGCCGTCGATCTCCACGTCCTCGACGCGGCAGGAAAAGCGGACCTCACCGCCGAGTTCCTCCAGCTTGCGCCGGAGCGTGCGGACGATCAGGGGGAGCCGGTTCGAGCCGAGATGCGGGCGTTGCTCGTAGAGGATCGAGGGCTTGCCGTGGCATTCGGCGATCACTTCCAGAACCTTGCGGACGTCCGGCCCGGCGCTCCGGCTGGTGAGCTTGCCGTCGCTGAACGTGCCCGCTCCCCCTTCGCCGAAGAGGTAGTTGCTCTCCGGGTCGAACGCCCCGCCGGCATCGAACCTGCGGACGTCGGCGACGCGGTCCTTGACCTCTCGCCCGCGTTCCAGCACCAGGGGGCGATATCCGGCCAGGGCGAGAAAGTAACCGGCGAGCAGCCCGGCCGGGCCTGCGCCGATGACTACCGGACGGGTGGGCAACGGGGTGCGTCCCGGCTCCGGCCAGTCGAACCGCTCGGGAACGAACGGGGCGACATCCGGGCCGGGCGTCCGTCGGCCGAGCGAGGTCGATTCGCCCGGCAGTTCGACCTCGGCCGCGTAGAGAAAATGAATTTGATCGTGCCGCCGCGCGTCGAGGCTCTTGCGCAGGATTCGCCAGTGGGCAATCTCCGCGCGACCGACGCCCAGCCGCGCGGCCAGGCGGTCGGGCAGAACCTCTTCCGGTTCATCCAGACCGAGACGGATATTCGAGACTTTCCAGGACATTGGCGTGTTAGTATCGAGAGATCGAGAGCGAGGAGTAGGCCATATCGCGATGGAACCAGCGTGCCTGCCCATCAGGGGTTCTGTCAATGCGCAAAACGACCAGTGAGCCGGCCCATCACATCAACGGAAGGCGGGCGGCCCCGGTCGTTGAATTAAGCGAGCCGGTCCAGGGCATCCCGCAAGTCGTCCCAGAGGTCGTCGGGATCTTCCAGACCGATCGACAGACGGATCAGGCCCGGGGTGATTCCCTGGGCCGTCCATTGCTCGGCCGACTGGCCGCGATGGCTGGTGGTTGCCGGGTGGCTCAAGGTCGTCGCGGCATCGCCGAGGCTGGGGGCGAACGGGATGTGACGGAGCCCCCGGATGACGCGATCGGCCTCGGCCCGGCCTCCCACGTCGATCGTGACGATCGTGCCGAACCCGCCGCGCAGGAGGCGGACGGCCCGGTCGTGGTCCGGGTGGCTCGCCAGGCCCGGATAATGCGTCGCGCGGACGTGAGGATGCTCGGCCAGCCGCCCGGCCAGTTCCAGGGCCGACGCGCAGGCGCGGGTCGAGCGCACGGCCAGGCTCGACACGCCTCGCTGCGCCAGCCAGCTCTCGAACGGGTTGCCGGTCAGGCCGAACGTCGAGGCGACGGAGGCCGCCCGTTCGATCAACTCCCGGCGGCCGGCAAGCAGGCCGAGGGTCAGGTCGCTGTGACCGCCGATCAGCTTCGTCACCGAGTGCGTCACCGCGTCGGCTCCGTGCTCGACCGGGCGGACCAGGAGCGGGGCGAACGTGTTGTCCACGGCGAGCAAGGCCCCTGCCCCGTGCGCGACTTCCGCCAGGGTGTCGAGATCCGCCAGCCGGAGCAACGGGTTTGACAGGGTCTCGACGAACACGAGCCGGGTGTCTCTCGTCAGGCACGCCCGGAGCGTCTCGGGACGGGTCGCGTCGAACAGGCTGTGCGCGATGCCGAAGCGGCTCAACTCGCGGCGGACGAGCGTGGCGGTCCGGCCATACAGACCGTCCGAAAGAGCGACGTGTCCCCCCGCCTCCAGAGACGAAAGGGCCAGCGCCGACTCCGCCGCCATGCCCGAGGCACAGACCAGGGCGGCCTCGGCCCTCTCCAGCGCGGCCAGCTTGTCCGCCAGCAGGGAAGCGTTCGGGTGCCCATCCCTCGCGTAAATGTAGCCGGGGATGTCGCCCCCGTAGAGCGCATCGATCTGATCGAGTCCCGCCACCCGGTACACGACGCTCAGGTCCAGCGGCGGGACCAGGGGCGTTGTCGCCGAGGGCGGGCGTTCGATCGGCCTTGCGCAGATCGTCTCGGGTTTCGGGCGGGAGGGCTCCGGCATGATCCTTGTCACGTCCCCGCGTCAAAAAGAGCGTCGCGATCCCCTCGCCTCAACCCCTCATCCTGGCCTTCTGGGTCAGCCATGCTTGGCGTTCGTCCCATGTTCCTTGCGGTACAGGCGGCCCGCCTGGCCCAGCATGACGACGGCTTCGCCCAGACAGCGCAGGCAGGCGCGGAGGTCGCCCGACGTCCGGCGCTTCCTCGGCCTCGCGCCGGAGGTTCGACAGGACGGGCCAGTCCACGTTCCACGACTGCTCGATCGCCACGGCCTGTGCCTTGCGGATGTCCTCGCCCAGATGCTTGAGCAAGCTTGGCTCGATCAGGCAGTCCACCGAGACATACGGGTCCTTCTCCACAGGGGCCTTGGCGGCGCGTCGGGTCAGGGTCGGGATCAGATTGGCGAGCTTGAAGCCGCGTCCGCCGCCGCGGTCCTTGCTCGCCTGGTCCTCCGGCGGGGTCTCCGGCCGCCGTGCCCGGCTCGACCCAGGGCCCCATGCGGAGCGTGACGATCGTGATGTTGTCCAGGCCGCCGCGGAGGTTCGCCAGGTTGAGCAGGTAGCGGCACGCGTCCTCGGGGTGGAAATGTCCGGCGAAGGCCCCGATTTCCGGATCAGTGACCGGCCCGGAGAGTCCGTCCGAACAGAGCAGGAACACGTCACCGTGCTCGACCTGAAGCGGCCCCTCGATATCGACCTCGACGGTCGGGTCGGGGCCAAGGCTGCGGGTGATCACGTTGCGCGGGACGCCCCGGGCCGCCTCGTCGGAGGGCAAATGGTTGCGGCGTTTCAGCTCCCAGACCAGGCTGTGGTCGAACGTGAGCTGATCGATCCGGTCGCCCCGCACCCGGTAGATCCGCGAGTCACCGACGTGCGCGATCACGGCCCCATCGGGCAAGAGGAGCAGGGTCGAACAGGTCGTCCCCATGCCCTGAAAGTCCCGGTTCGCCGTCGCCTTGGTGTGGATCTGGCCGCCGACCTCGCGATAGGCCTTGATCATGGCCTCGATCGCGGTCAGGTTCTTCGCCTTGGCATAATTGTGCGGGATGTTCTCGCACGCCATCTTGCTCGCGAGTTCCCCGACGGCGTGGGCGCCCATGCCATCGGCCACCATGTAAACATGGCCTCGCTGACGCCACGTCTCCTTGCTCGATGCGCGGACGACGGCGTAACTATCCTGGTTATTCTGGCGGCGCATTCCGGTATCGGTCGCGGCCGCGTCAACAATCGTATCTTCCCAGTTCACGAGCCGGCCTTTTCGATATCCTACCGGAACCGTCGTTCGACGGTTTGAAGCAGAAGAAGACCCCACACCCAAGTCAGCCCCCGGTTCCCGAGGGCCATGACACGGTTGTCCGCTGGGCCTCAGTTGGTTTTCGCTTCCCTGGTGGAAGCATTCAGACGATCTTGCAGGCATTGTAACCAAGCCGCTTGTCACAAAGGAATGATTTTTTTCCCGTCGCACCCGACCAGCCGGCTGCTGACTCGGGAAGTTTCGCCACGGATAGTCAATAAGTTCTACTTTCGTTATGGTAGGTTCGTGACCATAAGGACCCTCGCAAATCCTCCCGACGTGGCCCAATCGGATGAAATCCCCTCTACGACTGCCGGATTTTCGCTACACGAAGACGACCTTGAGCAACGGTCTGGACGTCATCGCCTGCCGTCAGGACCACCTGCCCGTCGTCGCCGTGAACCTATGGTACCACGTCGGCTCGAAGAACGAGGAGCGCCGCCAGCGCGGGTTCGCCCACCTGTTCGAGCACCTGATGTTCGAGGGCTCGGAGCATTATCCGGGGGACTTCTTCAAGCCCTTGCAGCGTCTGGGGGCCGGGATCAACGGCTCGACCTCGGCCGACCGCACGAACTACTACGAGGACGTGCCCGCCGCCCACGTCGAGCTGGCCGTGGCGATGGAATCGGACCGCATGGCGAACCTGATCCCCGCCCTGACCGACACCAAGCTGCGGGTCCAGAAGGACGTGGTCAAGAACGAGTACCGGCAGAATTACGCGAACCGCCCGTATGGTCAGGTCGGCCGCCTGCTGGCCGAGGCCCTCTACCCGCCGAGCCACCCGTATAGCTGGCTGACGATCGGCGTGATGGAAGATGTCGAGGCCGCCACGCGCGAGGATGTCGAGGCATTCTTCCGCCGCTTCTACGTCCCGAGCAACGCCAGCCTCTGCCTGGCCGGCGCGATCGACGAGGACCGCGTCCTGGCCCTGGCCGAGCGGTACTTCGGCGACATTGCCGGCGGCACCAAGGCCCTCCTGCCCCGGGCACCCGAGCCGTCGCTCGACGCCGACGTGACGATCCGCGTGGTCGACCGCGTCGAGCTGGACCGGATCTATGACTCGTGGCACACCGTCCGCCAGTTCCACGACGACGACGCCCCCTTGATGCTCCTGGGCGACATCCTCGCGCGCGGCCGCTCCAGCCGTCTTTATCGCAAACTGGTCGTCGAGGAAGGGCTGGCGCAGGGGGTCTCGGCCTACCAGTCCGGGCGCGAGCTGGCCGGGACATTCAACGCGATTGCCACGCTCCGGCCGGGCAAGTCCCCCGAGCAGGCCCGCGGCTTGATCCTCGTCGAGATCGCGGCGATCGCCGAGCGCGGCGTCGCCCCCGAGGAGCGGGAACGGGTCCTCAACGGCCGGCTCGCCGGGTTCGTCTATGCCCTGGAGAACATCGGTGGGTTTGGCGGCGTGGCCGACCGGCTCAACGCCTATAACACCTACCTCGGCGATCCCAGCCGGATCACTTCCGACTTCCAGCGCTATCAGGCGCGTCACCACCGACGACATCCAGCGCGTGGCCCGGCAGTACCTCGACGGTCGGCCGAGGGTCGCGCTGGAGGTCCTCGGACGCAAGCCGGCGGTGATCCACCCCCCCCTGGATCGGCGGATCGTGCCCCAGCCGGACCGTGCCCTGCCCTACCGCGCGCCGAAGCCGGTCGAGCGGACGTTGCGCTGTGGCGTCCCCCTCTGGTACCTGCCCCGGCGCGACCTTCCGGTGGTCGCCGGGTCGATCGTCGTACCGGCCGGCTCCTCGGCGCCATGGCCCGGATCGCGGCGGCCTGGCCGATCTGACCGCCGCCATGATGGACGAGGGGACCGAGAACCGCACCGCCCTGGAGCTGGCCGAGCAGGCCGAGGGGATGGGAACAAGCCTCTCAACCTCTTGCGGCTACGACGGCTCGTATGTCAGCTTCCAGTGCCTCGCCCCGCACCTGGCCGCCAGTCTCGATCTCGTCGCCGACGTGCTCCTGCGGCCGACCTTCCCCGAGCCGGAATGGACGCGGATCGCCGCGCAGACGCTGGCCGCGCTCCGGGCCGAGCGCGACCGGGCCGAGGCCCTGGCTCATCGCGGCCTTCTGCGGGCGCTGTTCGGGCCGGGACACCCGTACCGGATTCCGGTCGATGGCGACGAGGCGACCGTCGCCCGGATCACCCGCGAGGACCTGGCCGCGTTCCACCGCGCGTTCTACCGTCCCGAGCGCGCCGGGGTGATCGTGGCCGGGGATGTGGACCCGGACGAGGTGGCCCGCCTGCTCGACGAGCGTCTCGGCGACTGGAACGGCCCGGCCGGGCCATTCGACCTCGCAGCCCGCGCCGGAATTCGGAAAACGCCGCCTGATCCTGCTCGACCGGCCGGGCGCGCCTCAGGCCGTGGTCCGGGTCGGGCACATCGGCCTGGAACGCACGCATCCGGATTTCGCCAACCTGCTCGTCTTCAACCAGATCCTCGGCGGCCAGTTCACCTCCCGGCTCAACGAGAAGCTCCGCGAGGAGAAAGGATTCACCTACGGCGTCCGCAGCCACTTCGATTTCCGCCGGAGCGCCGGCCCGTTCACGATCGGCGCGTCGTTGCAGTCGGACCGTCTGGCCGAGGCGCTGGACGATCTTCGGCGCGAGGTCGAAAGCCTTCTCGACGACCGCCCGCCGACCTCCGCCGAGCTGGACGACGCCCGCCGCGCCCTGATCGAGGGCCAGGCCCGCCACTACGAGACGCCCTCTTCCCTGGTGTCGCGTTTCGCCAACATCATGCTGCACGACCTCCCCCCCGACGAACCCTCGCGGCTCCCCGAGCGCCTGGCCTCCGTCACCCTCGACACCCTGACCACCGCCGCGCGTCGTCACATCCACCCCGAATCCCTCGTCGCCGTCATCGTTGCCGACGCGGAACTTGTCTCCGAGAGCCTGCAAGGTCTCGGCTGGGCGCAGGTGGAACAGATTGATTTGGTGCGGGAGGAAGAGAACGGCCAGGAGTAATCGATGCGAGCCGCTCGATCCGCGGATATTGACCAGGCGGCGGCGGTTCAGGAGAGACGATGGGGAAGAAGAAAAGCCAAGGGACTACCTCCGAGAATCCACCGCCTTCGCCAGAAATCTTCGGGGCGACTCTTGGACCGGATGGTTCCGTGGTTCGAGGCCAGCCGATCACTCAGACTGAGGCGGAGGCATTCCGAAGGAACGGCCGTGATGTTGTTGTTTGCGGTCCTGATCTTGCGGCAAACCGCAACCTTGCCCGTACAATAGAACAGAACGCGAACGGGAGAGCCAAGACATGCCCGCCACATCCCAATGCCGGGCCTCCGGCCACTCCCACATTACCAGCCGGACCCGCGACCTCCCGACGGCCACACGTTCTATGAAACACCCCACCGCAGGGCGATCTGAGCGCAGGATGAGGTTTTTTCGCCCCGAGCTCTACCTCCGTTACAACGCAACGGATGACGCGGAGGCGAACCTCGCCGACGAGGAATGGGAGCATAACCTCCGCGCATATAAAAAATATCTGTCCGAGCATTCGAAGGACATGAACGAGAGGGTCAAGGAACTTACCGAGAGCCTCTCTCTCCATGATGCGGAACTGTTGTCCATTCAGGAGGACGTCCCCGATTCCGACTTCACTCCTCCCTTTTTCCCGCTCCCCGTGGCGACCCTCTCCGTACAGGGGAACGGAAAGATCACGAATATTGTTTATTTTTTATGGTCTCATGTAGAACAATCATGCCCCGGAATGGATTGGCCATTTTCGGAGATTCGGACGTACTGGCTGTATGACGAACTCGAAGTGGAACGGCAGCCTCCGAACGGACCAAGGTACTGGCATCACATTCTCTGGAGTAATGGACGGATCATTTCCGTGCCGTTTTTTGATGTGATTGTCCAATCCTTCTCACCGCTCCATCCCGAGACGGCTGTGATCGCGAAGAAGAGAGCCTGAATTTTCTTCGAGTTGGACGACGCCCACCGCGCCCCTGATCGAGGGCCAGGCCCGCCACTACGAAACGCCAACTTCCCTCGTGTCGCGTTTCGCCGCCAACATCATGCTCCACGACCTCCCCCCGACGAACCTTCGCGGCTCCCCGAGCACTGGCCGCCGTCACCCTCGACTCCGGTGACCACCGCCACAAAGGCCCATCGCTTCATCGACTCGGCCGCATCCTCGGGTGGGGTTGGTACCTGCAAGAAGTCCTTCGTCGTCCGTGGCAGCCGTGACCAGCGGGTCGATATCGAAGTCCAGGGTGGTCTTGCGTTCGTCTGAATGCCAGCGGAGGTCGGAACCGTGGTCAATGTTTTGTTCCCGCAGTTCCTCGACGATCCCGAGCAGTACAGGCTCTCGGAACGCTTTTGGGAGGATCTCTGGAACCGGATCGATTCCTCCGATCGCACGCGCTTCAAGTTGGACGCATCCCTGGCTTCGAACAAGTTTATCCGGACATCAAGGACGGAAATCCCATCTTCGCGCTCTTCGCCCATGCTCGGGCGGGGCATCCGGGTGATCCGGCAGGAACCAATCGGGACGGAACTCGATATCCAGGCATGGCTCGACACCTTCGGCGGAGATCGGACCGATCCGAACCATATTCATGAACTAGTCATCGCATGTGCATTATCGAAGGAGACCTCCAGGGTCGCCCAATCCATCATATCCTCATGGGTGCGGGGAGAAACGTTTCCTTCACGGATAACGAGGATAGACTCCTCCTGCCGAGTACGCAGATCCCGGAGAACGGATGAGGCGGGATGGAGTTCCCCTGGCGATGGGGCTTGATTGGCGCTCCAATCCCTCACGGCTTGCGACGAACACCCCAAATACTTTTTCAGCAATTCCGCACTTCCCCGCCGTTTGGCCCGTATAATGCTTGTTAAATGAGGTACTTGCTACCTCGCATTTATCGCCCAACCGGTCCGACTGTCCTTTCCTGGACCAAGCGCGTCGGGAGGATTTTATCTTCTCAATTGACGTGGTTCACCGATGCCCGGACGATGCGCGACGTCGCCGAATCGGGAGAATCGTCCGGGTTCGGGTTCGCCTGGCCTTGCGGCGGCTCGACCGGGAGACACCGGAATGGGTACGTCTGGTTGACCCCCTGGGGGACCAGCGTGGCACTGCATGCGGTATTGCTGTTCGTGCTGGCACTGATGCTCTACGTCAATACCCGGCCACGCGAGGAGGAACCGGTCTTTTACGGGCAATTGCGGGATGACCTGACCACGATCAATCGTGACGATCAGGCGGGGGACCCGTTCACGACGCTGGAGATGGACACGCCCCCCTCCTTCGCGATGGAACCGGACCCCGACTCAATGCGGGTCAGTGCTCCCGATGCGGATCAGCCGTTCGGGCCGAGCCTCAACCTCGCCACCGGACTGCCGGGCCGACCGGGTCGCGGACGGATGCGGGCAAAACCTCGGCGGAGACGGGCGGGGTGACGCCCTCGGCGCTGTTCAATGCCCGCCAGGGGCCGCTCAAGGCGATGCTCGTCTTGCGGGAGGGCGGCACGGTCGAGTCAGAGGCGGCGGTCGAGGCGGGGCTGGACTGGCTCGCGCACCACCAGAGCGGCGATGGGCACTGGGGTCTGGATATCTCCGACCGCTGCCGGCACGACCGGGGCTGTCCGGGAAAGCCGCAGATGGAGTCGCTCACGGCGGCGACCGGGCTGGGGCTCTTGCCGTTCCTCGCGGCCGGGCACACGCACAACCAGCCGGGGCGTTACCGTTATGTCGTGGACATCGCCACGATGGCGTTGTGCGAAGCCTACGGGATGACCGGCGACAAGGCTCCGCGCCCCCGCCAGCGGGCGGTGAACTTCATCGTGCAGGCGCAGAACAAGGCCGACGGCGGCTGGCGATACGCCCCGCAGAGCCGGGCGACACGTCGGTCTTCGGCTGGCAGCTTTTCGCCCTGCGCAGCGCGAGCATGTCGGGCCTGAACGTCGAAGGGGACCGTGCCGCCGGCCGCCAGTATCTCGACCGGGCCGCGAGCGACAAGACCCGCACCACCTACGCCTACACGCCCGGCCGGGGCTCCGCCGGTGATGACGGCGGCCCTGCTCGGCCGGCAGTACCTGGGATGCGCGGCGTGAGAACCGCCCTGCTGGGGGTCTCGCTGGTCAAGGCGGATCTGACCAACCGAGCCGCAATATCTATTACTGGTACTACGCGACCCAGCTCCTGCACAACATGAAGGACAAGAACTGGGAGGACTGGAACCGGGTGCGCAGCGCCTGGTCAACCTGCAGGTCCGCGGGAAGGGATGCGACAACGGCAGCTGGGACCCGTGCCCCGGACGACCAGTGGGCCCAGGCCGGTCGCCTGTATGTCACGTCGCTGTCGCTCCTGACCCTGGAGGTCTATTACCGCTACCTCCCGCTCTACCGCGCTAAATGAGGTACTTGCTACCTCGCATTTATCGCCCGACGAGTCCGCCTGTCCTTTCTCGGACCAATCGCGTCGGGAGGATTTTATGTTCTCACTTGACGTGGTTCACCGATGCCCCGACGATCGCGACGTCGCCGAATCGGGAGAATCGTCCGGGTCCGGGTTCGCCTGGCCTTGCGGCGGCTCGACCGCGAGACACCGGAATGGGTACGCTGGTTGACCCCCTGGGGGACCAGCGTGGCGCTGCATGTGGTATTGCTGTTCGTGCTGGCGCTGATGCTCTACGTCAATACCCGGCCAGCGCGGAGGAACCGGTCTTTTACGGGCAATTGCGGGATGACCTGACCACGATCAACCGTGACGATCAGGCGGGGGACCCGTTCACGACGCTGGAGCTGGACACGCCCCCCTCCTTCGCGATGGAACCCGAGCCCCGACTCGATGCGGGTCAGTGCTCCCGATGCGGATCAGCCGTTCGGGCCGAGCCTCGACCTCGCCACCGGGTTGCCCGGGCCGACCGGGTCGCGGACGGATGCGGGCAAAACCTCGGCGGAGACGGGCGGGGTGACTCCCTCGGCGCTGTTCAATGCCCGCCAGGGGCCGCTCAAGGCGATGCTCGTCTTGCGGGAGGGCGGCTCGGTCGAGTCCGAGGCGGCGGTCGAGGCGGGGCTGGACTGGCTCGCGCGCCACCAGAGCGGCGATGGGCACTGGGGTCTGGATATCTCCGACCGCTGCCGGCACGACCGGGGCTGTCCGGGGAAGCCGCAGATGGAGTCGCACACGGCGGCGACCGGGCTGGGGCTCTTGCCGTTCCTCGCGGCCGGGCACACGCACAACCAGCCGGGGCGTTACCGTTATGTCGTGGATCGCGGGCTGAACTGGCTCGTCCACCATCAGAAGAAGGATGGCGACCTCTTCACCGGTGGCGGCGGGCACATGTACAGCCACGCCATCGCGACGATGGCCTTATGCGAGGCCTACGGCATCACCGGCGACCCCGCCTTGCGAACCCCCGCGCAGCGGGCCATCGACTTCATCGCCAAGGCCCAGCATCCGAAGGGGGGCTGGCGGTACGAACCCGGCCAGGACGGGGACACCTCGGTCCTCGGCTGGCAGATGTTCGCCCTGCGGAGTGGTCTCATGGCGGGCCTGAACGTGACGGTCGAGACGATCCAGGGGGCCGACCATTACCTCGACCGGGCCGCGGTGGACGCCGACCTGACGGCCTATGCCTATCAACCGGGGAACAAGCCCACGCCCGTCATGACGGCCGAGGCCCTGCTCGTGCGGCAATACCTCGGCTGGAGTCGGCAGAGGGCCGCCTTGCGGAAAGGGGTTGGGCTGGTCGCCGCGCACCTGTTCAGCACGGTGAGCAAGGAACGGAACGTCTATTACTGGTACTACGCGACCCAGTTGTTCCACAACATGGACGGCGATTACTGGGAGCGCTGGAACCCGGTGATCCGGGATGGTCTGGTCGCCACTCAGGTTCAAGGCAAGGGCTGCGACCGGGGGAGCTGGGACCCGACCAAGCCGTCGGACGACCAGTGGGGCGTCCGCGCCGGACGGCTCTTCGAGACATCCCTTTCGCTGCTGACCCTGGAGGTCTATTACCGGTATCTCCCGCTCTATCGCCAGGGAGAGGATAACCCGGTCAGCGCCTTGACGTTGTCCCGATAACTCCGGCGCGAGTGGGGGTTCAGTCCTATGTTGAGTTAAGGAGCGAACTGGCTCAGCGGAATGCGTTTGTAAACGATGAGCTGATTGAGCCTCAGGGACTTCGGCGTGAAGGCGTCGGTGACGTAGTACACCATGTCGCCCGGCCGGACGAAACCGACGGAACCGCGGGTGATGGACGTCAGCGAAAGCCCGCCGAAGATGGGTAGGACCGTGATGGCGTTATTGCCTGAGATGGCCACCTGGAGCGGAATCCGATTGACCAGCGGCCCGACCATGTGAAGCTGCGACGGGCCAGTCATCACGCCCCCGTGCAAGGGGCGGCCCAGCCCGGGGAACGGCTCGCCATAAGCGTCCTGGTTGAATGTGAAATCAATCTGTCGCTGAATCGCGCCATTGCCGCCGATCATCAGGAACGTGGGGGAGACCAGGGTGCGAGCCGCCCCCTCATACACGTCGGCGTGATCGGTGCGAATCCGGTTGGAACCAATGTCCATACCCGTCACCTCGACCAGCGCGGTGGGTGAGATCTGGTCGGGAGAGGTCGGCCATCGTATCAGGAACAGGTTGATCATCCCGACAGAAACCGGCATCTGCTGACCGTTGGCATTCTGGATCACGATCCACTGCGGCGTCACCGAGACGACCGAAGCCCACCCCTGCGGGGCCGGCAAACCGGGCTGCGGAGCCTGGGGCGGGCTGGCCCCCGCGCGCTCGCCTGTCATCATCGATCCCGCGAGCAAGATCAGGACCGCGAGGACGCCTCGTCTCTGCCATCGACCGCTGAATTTCACGGCTCGTCCCTCCCATCCCGACGGACGTTGCGGGTGCCGGACATCGAGACCCACCATCCATCATCCTACCATTGTCCTCGGACCCGATCGACCCCCGACCGCCAGATTCCCCCACCGGGAAGACCAGAATCGATAAGCCGTCCACAACGATCTTATCCCATTGAGGTTGAGTGAACCCAGAACCCTTCGCCAGCCTCAGGAGATTGCAAAGTCGGAAATTTAAGCCCGGATGATATTGCAGGGTTTTCCGGGTAATATTCCGCCCCAGGTGATCGGCCCGAGCCCGGATCGGGAGATCCGCGGGCACCCCCGGCAGCACTCGCAAGGCCGTCAACGCCGCGTCTCGCAGCATCGCCAGCCGCTCCGCCAGGCCGGGACGCGTGCTCCACTGGCGATCCTCGTCCCACCAGCGATCCTTGATGAAATGCAGACCGTTCTCGACCGACCAATGGCCGCGGATCAGGTCCATCAACTGTCTCGGGCTCACCGCCTCGGGCGACAGGCTGGTGATCAGGGAGCGGGTCTCGTGAAGGAGCGGGCCGGCGGCGACGCGGGCCTCGGTATCGACCCGCAGGATCATCCTCAGGCCCGGGAAGGCGGTCACTTCGCGGAGATAATCGACTTCCACACCTTCGATGATCCAGAGTTTGCGAATGTGAATCTCCCCCCTTTTTCTCGCGGGTCTCCGCATCGGGGGGCCGCTCGGCGGCGTCATCAAGACAGCCATGAAGAGGGACGATCATGAACCACGAAAGCCCCACACGTTGCACGGCCTTCGAGGGCTACCGGCGCATCGCGACCGGCAGCGCTGGCGGAGGTCGCGTCGAGGACGAAGGAGGTCCTCGACCGAGGTGAACAGGCCCCCGTCCTGATCTTCGACGATGGGACTGGCGAACTGGTCGAGGTGGATTTTCGAGGGACGGTTGAGGACGTCCGCAATCGGCATTTGGAGCAATCCAAAACCACCGCGCCGACCCTTCAAGAACCCGATGCTCCGCGCGGTCCGGGGAGGCCGAAATTGGGGGTTGTCGCGCGTGAGGTCACGCTTCTGCCGAGGCACTGGGACTGGTTGAACGGCCAGCCGGGGGGCGCCTCGGTCGCGCTTCGGAAGCTGGTCGAAGAGGCCCGACGCGCGAATGCGGGGCGGGATCGCGTTCGCCGGGCACAAGAGGCGGCCTATCGGTTCCTCTCCGCTCTCGCCGGAAACCTCCCCGGCTTCGAGGAAGCCACCCGGGCCCTCTTCGCCTCGGACCGGACGCGATTTCAAGAGATGGTGGAACCCTGGCCCGAGGACGTCCGGGATCATGCGAAGACGCTGGCGAACGCGGCGTTTCAATCGCCCGATGACGCATGACGCACCGTCGAGAAATTCGCCACAAATCCTTTAACAGAAGACCGTTACAACACGATTACCGAACGAACCCAATGGCCCGGAAACCCGAATTCCTAATTCCTTGCGATCATGGAACTTACGACTCGGGTGCTCCGGGCTTTTTGCCGTTGCGCTTTTCCGCAAGTCGTGGTTTTGCTGAAACTTGCGACGGATTTCCAAACGAAGCCAATGGAGAGTGGTCGGCGGGGGGCTCAGAAGAGGTCCGTTCCGTTGAGTTCCTGCTCGACCCGATCGCTTCTGCGGGCGATTTCGAGGACGGCCGCGCGGAGGTCGGCGGGGGTGACGTTGCCTCGCATGAAGGCCCGGGCCATGACGAACATCGGCTGGCCGTTAAACTCCCGGACCGAGATCCCTCCGTGGGTCAGCTTGGCGTTGAGCTTCAGGGCGAACTCGTAATACTTCGGGTCGGCCGGGGCACAGACGGAGAAGACCGACAGGAGCCGCTCACCCTGACGGCCGTGAGTGGCTTCGATGTACACCTCCTGGATCCGGTCGCCCGGCACCGGAAGCACGACGCGAAAGCGGTCGCGTCCGCCCTGGACCAGACATTCCAGTCCATCCAGGCTCTCGTGGACGAGGCTCTCGGTATCCCGCAGGTGGCCGACCACGCCGCGAAGGTCGTCGGCCAGTTCGTCGGCCGAGTTGTACCGCTGGGTCGGGTCCTTGGCCAGGAGTCGAACGAGGATCTTGACGATCTCGTCGGGGGTCTCCGGGGCGAGCAGCCGGACGTCCGGGACGGGGGCCGTGCGCTGGAGGCGGACGACATGGGCGATGTCCTCGGCAACATACGGCAGGCGCCCGGTCAACAGGTAGTAGAACATCACGCCGACGGCGTAGAGGTCGGAGCTGGGGCTGGCCGCGGTCCCCTGGAAGAGTTCGGGGGCCATGTAGGTTGGCGTGCCGGCCAGGGGCGTGCCCGCCATCTCGACCTCGGCCAGGCGGCGGACCAGGCCGAAGTCCGCCAGTTTGGCCCGGCGATCCCCGGTCAGGAGCACGTTGGAGGGCTTGATATCGCGATGGACCAGCCCCGCGCGGTGAGCGGCTCCGAGCGCCAGGGCGACCTGACGGACCAGGGTGGTCGCGGTCAAGGGATCGAGCGGTCCCCGATGCACAACCAGTTCCTTGAGGCTGCCGCCGCCGGGAACATACTCCATCTCGATGTAATGGTAACCCCGGTCGCTACCCAGGTTATGTACGGTGACGATGTGCGGGTGGACCAGACCGGCAACGGCCCTCGCCTCGGCCCAGAACCGCTCGACGACCTGCGGCTCGCGGGCCACCAGGCCGGGGTTCATGATCTTGATGGCGCAATCGCGCCCGAGGCCGGCATGCTCGGCATGATAGACACGACCCATCGAGCCCCGGCCGATCGCCTGGACGATTCGGTACTGGCCCAGGTGCCGGTCCACCAGGTCGTCCACGTCGGGAAAGCCGTCTTCCAGATCGGTCGTGGACCCTTCGCCCTCCTGGTACGCGATCGTCGCTTCCACCGTCTCGTCCGAGCCCATTCCCGCGGACTCGGCTGTCGCGTGGGGGCAATCCGACCCTCCATGCAGCGGACAGCCCGGCGGCACGGCCGAGCCGGCCAGGACCGGTTCACCACACTCGGAACACGTCTGCGGATCGACGATCATGGTTCCGCTCGTTCTCTCTGTCGTCCCGATCTCGGCCTCTCTCATCATCCTCTCGTCTTCCTCGCGGTCGTTCATCACCTATACACAGTGTTCGTGAAGTTCGAATTCCGTCAAGCTCACGAACGTCCAAGAATCGGCTCTCGGGATCCACGCACTTGCCTTTTCTACGTTCCAGATCGGACAATAGTGCGTGGGTGCATCCCGAAAAACCCCGATCGGAACGCGGACGGAAGGGACGGACACGACATGCCGCGCATGCGACTCCTCGGCCTCGTGGTCATCGGCCTGGCGATTCTGACCGAAGGGGCAGCCCAGGTCCGGCCTCTGCACGCCCGGCCCCAGCGTCGGACCACCCGGAGCGCCCGCGCTCGGCCCCGTCCCGCGGCGGACCAGCCACCCCCTTGCGATTGCGATGTTGTCCGGCGGGTCCAGCGTCCACCAGCAAGGACCATGCCGGAAATGTTCACCCGCATGGGAGAAAGTTTCATGCGGAACCCGGCGACCGGGTTTCAGAGCTTCCTGGGCGAGCTGTCGAGCCTGGAAGGGCCGGCCCTGGAAGGGGTAACGCTCAGCCGCGCCGAGGAACGCCAGGCGGGTCAGAAGGCACGAACCGAATACCTTCGCAAGGCGGCCGCCCGGGGATACCCCGAACTGGACGACCCGCGCCGTTTGCGTTACGTGAAGGATCTGGTGGCGGGCCTGGCCCGGCACATGCGGCACCGGGATCGCTATCCCGAGATCGACGTGACCCTGATCGACGCCCCGACCCCGGACGGCCAGTCGTTCCCGGGTGGGTTCCTGGTCTTCACCAAGGGGCTGCTCGACGAGCCGGACGAGGCGACCGTCGCCGGGGTCGTCGCGCACGAGCTGGCCCACCTCGACCGGGGCCACCTCTACGAGTACGCCCGTCGCGGCAAGCTGGCCGAGGCGACGTACTCCCGCCCTCCCGGCATGGGGGCCGACTTCGACCAGTTCTTCACCCGCCAGATGGCCCTGTTCGGCCTGCTGATGAACCCGTTCCGCCCCGAGCACGAGAACGAGGCCGATTGCACGTCCGTCACCTGGCTCTACTTCGACGGATACGACCCGGAGGCCCTCGTCGGCTTCTTCGAGCGGATGCACCAGCGCAACGGCGACCAGCCCGAGAACCCCTTCTTCTCGTTCGGCCGGACCCACCCGTTCTCCCTGAGCCGCCGCGATGCCGTCCGGCACCGCCTGGACCAGCTCCAGCGCTGGCGGCCCCGCCACGACCTCGGCCGCTTCGCCGACAACCTCCATCACGGCGTCTCCCGCTACCGAGAACGGGCCGAGGCCCAGGACCGGCAAGAGGCCAATCCGCCGGCCGGGCCGGATCGCGAACCGCCGAAGGCCGAGGAGGCTCCCGAGCCGGTCGTTGATCCTCAGGAGGGGCGGCCCTTAGAATAGGAGAACCCCCCACTCTCCGTCCCACGGCCTCTTCCGTCCGGAATCGACGCTTGACCGCGATCCTCGGCATCTCCGCCTTCTACCACGACAGCGCGGCCGCCCTGGTCGTCGATGGCCGGATCGTCGCGGCCGCGCAGGAGGAGCGGTTCTCCCGTCGCAAGCACGACGCCGACTTCCCGGCTCAGGCGGTCGCCTACTGCCTGCGAGAGGCGGGGCTTACCCTCGGCGACCTCGACTACGTCGCCTTCTACGAGAAGCCGCTGACGAAGTTCGAGCGGCTCCTGGAGACGTATCTCGCCTACGCGCCAGGCGGCTTCCGCAGCTTCCGCAAGGCGATCCCCGTCTGGCTCAAGCAGAAGCTCCACCTGCGACGGGCGATCCGCGACGGCCTGGGAGGGCCGACCGACGCCCCCTTGGTCTTCACGGACCACCACGAGTCCCACGCCGCCAGCGCCTTCCTGCCCAGCCCCTTCGATGAGGCCGCCATCCTCACCCTCGACGGCGTCGGCGAGTGGAGCACGACGACCCTCGGCGTCGGCCGGGGGAACCGGATCACCCTGACCGACCAGATCCGCTTTCCCCACTCGCTCGGCCTGCTGTACTCGGCGTTCACCTCCTACTGCGGCTTCAAGGTCAATAGCGGCGAGTACAAGCTGATGGGCCTGGCCCCCTACGGCCGCCCCGTCTATCGGGATGTCATTCTCGAGCACCTGATCGACCTGAAGCCCGACGGCAGCTTCCGGCTGGACCTGGCGTACTTCAACTATTGCCAGGGGGTGACCATGACCAGCCGGCGGTTCCACGACCTCTTCGGCGGCCCGCCCCGGGCGCCGGAGTCGAAGCTGGATGCCCGGCAAATGGACCTGGCCGCGAGCATCCAGGCCGTGACCGAGGAGGTCGTGCTGCGGATCGGCCGCCACCTGCACGAGCGGACGGGGCTCGACCGGCTGGTGATGGCCGGCGGCGTGGCGCTGAACTGCGTGGCCAATGGCCGCCTGCTCCGCGAAGGGCCGTTCGCGGACATCTGGATTCAGCCCGCGGCCGGCGACGCGGGCGGGGCCCTCGGCGCGGCCCTGTTCGTCTGGCATCAACTGCTGGGCAAGCCCCGGCATCCCGACGGCCGCGACGCCCAGCAAGGCAGCCTGCTCGGCCCCCGGTTCTCGACCGCCGAGATCGAGCGGACCCTGGCCGAACACGGTGAGACCGGCCAGCGGTTCGATGACGAGGCCGAGCTTCTGGAGCACGTCGCCGACTTGCTGGAAGCCGGTCAGGTCGTCGGCTGGTTCCAGGGGCGGATGGAGTTCGGCCCCCGCGCCCTGGGGGCTCGCAGCATCCTGGGCGATCCGCGCGACCCGACGATGCAGGCCCGGATGAACCTCAAGATCAAGTTCCGCGAGAGCTTCCGCCCGTTCGCCCCGGCCGTCCTTCGAGAGCACGCCGCCGACTGGTTCGACCTGGACCCTCGACAGGAAAGCCCGTACATGCTCCTGGTCGCCCCCGTTCGGGAGGAGCGCCGAGTTCCGCTGGACGCCGAGACGCGGCGGGTCCTGAACGGCGACCCCGACCTGCGACGGCGGGTCAACGTGGTCCGCTCGCAGGTGCCGGCCGTCACGCACGTGGACTGGAGCGCCCGGGTGCAGACCGTCGATGCGGAACGCAACCCGCGGTTCCATCGGCTCCTGGAGGCGTTTCACGCACGCACCGGATGCCCCTTGCTGGTCAACACGAGCTTCAACGTCCGGGGCGAGCCGATCGTCTGCACTCCCGAGGACGCCTACCGCTGCTTCCGGGCGACCGAGATGGATGCCCTGGTCCTGGAGAACGTGGTCGTGAGCCGTCCGACCCGGGATCGCGACATGGACGGGACGGCGCGCCGTCGCCACCTGGCCCAGTTCCCGCTAGACTGATCGAGAGGAGACCGCACGTGCAATGGTCGGATATCCCCTTTGATCCCTCCCGGACGATGCTCCGGCAGTTCGCCGGCCTCTGGATCGCGTTCTTCGGAGGGCTGGCGGTCTGGCAAGGGGTCATCCGGGGAAACTCGAGCGCTGGCGGTCGTCTTCGCCGTGCTCGCCCTGACGTTCGGGCCGCTCGGGCTGTTCTGGCCAGGGGCCTTACGGCCGATCTTCGTCGGCTGGATGGTCCTGGCGTTCCCGATCGGCTGGACCGTCTCGCTGTTGGTCCTCGCCTTGATCTTTTATGGACTGTTCACCCCGATGGCCCTGGTCTTCCGCCTGATGGGCCGGGATGCGCTGGACCGCTTGAGAGAACCGGATCGCCCCTCCTACTGGCAGCCGAAACCGGCCCCCGCCGATCTCCGGCGCTACTTCCGGCAGTTTTGATCCAACGCCAGGAGAACCTCAACATGAACGACGCGTCCTCAACGCCGGAGCACGACGACTTCGAGAAGGCCGCC
Source organism: uncultured Planctomycetota bacterium (assembly GCA_963758025.1). Lineage (GTDB taxonomy): Bacteria > Planctomycetota > Planctomycetia > Isosphaerales > Isosphaeraceae > CAVWUA01. The sequence goes on from CAVWUA010000001.1 coordinate 59,064, forward strand.
GCCACGACGCGCGACGAGTCCCTCCTGGCCGAGTTCTGGGATTTCCTCGTCCACAACAAGAAATGGTGGCTCCTGCCGATCCTGATCGTGCTCCTGTTGATGGGCCTGGTGATCGTCTTCACCGGTTCGGCCGCCGCCCCGTTCATCTACACGATGTTCTGAGCTAGGATGAGGGCCTTCCCGTAGATCCCCCCTGGACCGTCGAGGTGATTCCCCATGCAGCTTGGATTCGTCACGGCCATCCTGCCGGAACTGTCGCTGGACGAGGTGCTCGCGTTCGCCGCCGAGGCCGGCTACTCGTGCGTCGAGGTCATGTGCTGGCCCCCCGGCAAGGCGGAGCGGCGCTACGCGGGGGTCACGCATATCGACGTCCTCTCGCTGGACGCCGACGCGATCAAGCGCATCCAGGACCTGACCGCCAAACATGGGGTCTCGATCTCCTCGCTCGGCTACTATCCAAACCCTCTATCGAGCGACCGGGCCGAGTCGGAGACCGCCGCCGCCCACATCCGCAAGGTGATCGACGCGTCCGCCGCGCTCGGGATCGGCCGGATGACCTCGTTCGTCGGGCGCGACCCGAAGCTCTCGGTCGATGAGAACTGGCCGCGGTTCCTGGAGGTCTGGCGGCCGATCGTGCAACATGCCGAGGCTCAAGGCGTGCGGATCGGCATCGAGAACTGCCCGATGCTTTTCACGGCTGACGAGTGGCCCGGCGGCAAGAACCTGGCGATCAGCCCGGCGATCTGGCGGCGGATGTTCGCCGACATCCCTAGCCCGAACTTCGGTCTGAACTACGACCCGTCGCACCTGATCTGGATGCGGATGGACTACGTCGCCCCGGTCTTCGAGTTCCGCGACCGCATCGTCCACGCCCACGCCAAGGATGCCCGGATCGACCGCAAGGACCTGGACGATCACGGCGTCCTGGCCTACCCGAAGCTCTGGCACACGCCGAAGATCCCCGGCCAGGGAGACGTGCGCTGGGGCCCGCTACCTCGGTGCCCTGGCCGACGCCGGTTATGACGGCCCGATCGCCGTCGAGGTCGAGGACCGGGCGTTCGAGGGGTCGCTCCAGAAGCGTAAGGAGTCGCTGATCTTGAGCGGGCGGCATCTGCGGCAGTTCATCGGGGGCTGACACTCCGGACTTATGAATCAATCCAAACCCTGCCCCGAGTTGTTCATGGACGTCTACGAGGCCATCAAAACCCGCCGCGATGTCCGGCACTTCCGGCCCGATCCCGTGCCGGACGACGTGCTCCGGCGCATCCTCGACGCCGCGCATCATGCCGGGTCGGTCGGCCTGATGCAGCCCTGGAACTTCCTCGTGCTCCGTTCGCGGGAGGTCCGTTCGAGGGTCCGGGACGTCTTCCTCCAGGAGAACGACCGCGCGGCCGAGCATTACGAGGGGGAGCGGAAAGAGCTGTACGACTCGCTCAAGCTTCAAGGCATCCTCGACACTCCGCTGAACCTCGCGGTGACGTGTGACCGCCGACGCAAAGGGCCGCACGTGCTCGGCCGCAACACGATCCGCGACACCGACATCTATAGCACCTGCTGCGCGATCCAGAACCTCTGGCTGGCCGCCCGCGCCGAGGGGGTCGGCGTCGGGTGGGTCAGCATCCTCGACCCGTCAGCCGTCGCCGCGATCCTCGGGTTGCCGCCCGATGTTCTGCTGGTCGCCTATCTCTGCGTGGGCTATCCCGTCGCGTTCGGCGATCGTCCCTTGCTGGAGGAAGTCGGCTGGGAACGGCGCATCCCGCTGGAAGATCTGGTCTTTGATGAGTCGTGGGGACACCGGAGCCACCTGTTCGACAGCGCCAATGCCCAGCCAGCCCCGGGAACACGAGCGGAGACGACGGATGCCCCCCTTGACCGACACCCCGACCATGCCCGATCTGTCGGTCCTGGTTCCGGTTTATGAATGAGGTCGCCAACGTCGAGCCTTTGCATGAGGAGTTGGAGGCCACGCTCAGGCCTCTCGGCATCGCGTATGAGCTGATCTTCGTCGATGACGGCTCGACCGACGGGACCACCGCGCGGCTCCGGGAGATCCAGAACCGCGATCCGGAGCACGTTCGCGTGGTGTTTCTTCGCCGCAACTTCGGCCAGACCGCCGCGCTCTCCGCGGCGCTCGACCTGTCCCGAGGCGCGGTGCTCGTGCCGATGGACGGCGACCGCCAGAACGACCCGGCGGACATCCCCCGATTGCTGGCGAAGCTCGACGAAGGGTTCGATGTGGTCTCCGGCTGGCGACGACGACGGCACGACAAGTGGCTGACCCGCCGGGTCCCTTCGCAGATCGCCAACCGGCTCGTGGCGCGGATCTCCGACGTGGCCCTGCACGACTTCGGCTGCACGATGAAGGCATACCGCCGCCGCGTGCTGGAAGGGGTCCGGCTCTACGGCGAGATGCACCGGTTCATCCCAATCTTCGCCTTCTGGCAAGGAGCGAAGGTCACGGAGCTGGAGGTCAACCACCGCCCCCGCACCGCCGGCCGGACCAAGTACGGCCTCGGCCGCACGTTCAACGTCGTGCTCGACCTGATCCTGATCCGCTTCTACCAGCGCTACGCTCAGAAGCCGATGCACTTCTTCGGCAAGCTCGGGCTCTGGTCGTTCCTGCTCGCCGCCTTGATGTTCCTGGCGATGCTGTATTACAAGTACCTGTACACCCCGCCGAAGTCGTTCGTGGAGACCCCGCTGCCTGGCCTGGTCGTGATGTTCTTCCTGGCGGGGGTCATGTCGCTCTTCATCGGCCTGGTGGCCGACATGATGATGCGGACGTACTACGAGTCGCAGTCGAAGCCCACCTACCTGATTGGCGAGGTGCGGCAAGGCCCCTGGAACGGGTCGCCGGACGGAACGGCCGCGGACCGTTCCGCTCACGCCGAAGGGGCGTAGGCGGCGGGATCGACGTCGTTGATCTCCTGCTCTTGCGCCGCCGCTTCCCTCGTGAGGTTCCGCACCTGCGAGCGGTTCGCCAGATAGACCGGCAGGCCCAGCAAGGCGCCCCCGAACTGCAAGGTGCGGAAGCCGAGCATGGCGACCGCCCCCCCTGTGTAGGCGGTCAGGCGGAACAGGGCGTAACTGACCTGCTCCGAGGCCCCCAAGGCCCCGAACGGCAAGGGGATCGCCGTGCTGAACAGCACCAGGGGGACGATCAGGAAGTGCTGCGTCAGGCCGGGGATCTCGGGGAACATCGCCCGGCTCACGGAGTAAAACGCCAGGACGTTCAGGGAGTGCGTGGCCGCCCCCATCGCCACCCCGAGCGGGACGACCCAGAACCGCTGGCGATATGCCGCGCCCGCGGCGGCCAGCTCGGCGAACCGTCGGCGATGCGCCGGCAGGATGCCCGCCGGCAAGAACGCCAGGGCGAGGATGCCCGCCGTCACGCCCGAGGCAATCCACGCCGCCGTGACGAGCTGATGGACCTCCGGGCGCAGTTGCGACCAGCCGGCCGTCCCGGCAATGCAGCCGAGCACGAACAGGCCGAGCAAGCCGACCATCCGGTCGAGAAAGATCGAGGCGATCGGCCGCGCGTGCCGCCCTTGCTCGCGGCAGAGATAGGCCGCCTTCACGAAGTCCCCCCCGATCGCCCCAGGGATCAGGAAGTTGAACAGCGAGCCGATGAACCCCAGCCGGAAGGCATCGCGCAGGCGGAACGGCAGCTCCACCGCCCGGACAAGCAGGTACCAGCGGAAATACGCCAGAAAGACCCCCGTCATGTAGAGCAGGAACCCGAGCGCGAACAGCGGGGCGTTGAGCTTCCGGCTGAAGACCTCGCGGAGCTGCTCGCGGTTCATCACGATCGTCAGGACCAGCAAGGCCAGGGTCAGCGCGATCTTCACGGCGAACCAGAACCGGGCTCGGCCCGGGCTTGTCTTTCGCGTCATGTTCCGTCCCTCCTTGGGGTGAGGCGTTTCCTTTTTTTCACGATTCGGATGCCCGGACGGTTCCGGCGCACTGGCCAATGATCCGATCAAACAGCCCCCGGGTGCGAGCGGCATGCCGGGCCACGTCCGCGCGGAACGCCGCGATGGCGTGCTCGGGGTCGTGAGCCTCGTAACCGAGCCGCTGGGCCAGCCGCCCGAGCGCCTCGGCCTCCTCGGGAAGATCGACGGCCGAGCGGTTGTGCACGATCCGCAGGCGGCTCTCGACCAGCCGGAGGAAGTCGTAGGCCGCGCGAGAGTTCCGTCGTGAGCCTCAGTGTCCAGCAACCCCGAATCCCGGAGGGCGTCGAGCGCCTCCCAGAGGTTCGGCCGGAGGATCTCGGGCCGCTCGGCCGCATGGAGAAGCTGAAGGTACTGGACGAGGAACTCGATGTCCACCTGGCCTCCCAGGCCGCGCTTCAGGTCGTTCGGCCCACGGGAACCTTCCAGCCGTTTCCGCATCGCGGCGACCTCGACGGCCAGGACCTCAGGCTCGACGGGCAGCGTGAGCACGTCGCGAACGGCGTCCATTACCTCATTGCCGAAACCCTCGTGCTCGTACAGGACACGGGCGCGGGTCAGGGCCAGGCGTTCCCAGGACCGCGCGGCCTCGCGGTAGTAGGCGCGGAAGGCGCCCAGCGGCACGACCAGCGGCCCGCTCGCGCCGTGGGGCCGGAGCCTCGTATCCACGTTGTAGAGCGGCCCCCTGGCGGAGGCCCCGCCCAGCGACCTTGAGGACCCCTCGCACGAGTTCCGTGTAGAACCGATCGTTGCTGACGGTTTCCTCGGTCCCTTCGGTCTGGCCGTCGTCTTCGTACACAAAGACGAGGTCGAGGTCGCTGTGATAGTTCAGCTCGCGGCCGCCGAGCTTACCCAGGCCGAGCACGGCCCAGCGTGCGATCGTGGAGGAATCGCCTTCTCGATGCGGCATACCCCATCGCGCTGTGCGACGGTCGCCAGGCGTCGCGGGCGACCTGGCCGACGATTGCCTCGGCCACGTCGGCCAGCTCTCGGGTGACTTCCCGGATCGGCTCGCGGCCCAGGATGTCGTGCGTGCCGATGCGGACCCATTCCCGGTTGCGAAAACTCAGCAAGATCGGCGTGAGGTCCTCCGCGCCCCGGCAAAGCTCGACCAGCTCGTCCTGGATCTCGTCGACCGTCTTCGGGCGATCGACGATGAGCGAGTCCATCAGGTCATCGATCATGCCCGGGTTATTGATCAGGATCTCCGAGAGGTACTGGCTCCCCGCGCAGACCTCGACATAGAGCCGCAAGGTCGGCGGGTTGAAGTTGAACAGTTCCCAGAGAATCGCCTTCGCGCCGAGCGAGGCCGAGACTTTCTCCAGGTTCGTCAGGGCCATGTCGGGATCGGGCGTGCGGCAGACGGCTTGCAGGAGCCGGGGGGCGATCGCCGCGAGGAAGTGGCGGCAGCGGGCCTGCGAGAGAAATTCGATCTCCTCGCGGGCCAGGGCCATGAGGTTCTTGTAGGCGGTCTCACGGTCGCGGAACGGATAGACGCCGAGGATCGCGGCGACCGATTCGGGGCTGGGGGAGGGGTCGAGCACCAGGTCCACGACCGGGTCGGCGGCGGCCCCTTCGTCGTCGCGGAAGGCGTCGTGCAGGAGGTGGTTGAGGATCTTGCGGTTCAGGGTCGTCTTGGCGCGGTAGTCGGACAGGAACCGCTGGGCCGGGCCGGTACGGTCTTCCCAGGGAGAGGCGGGCGGGTAGCCCATGCGGATCGCCAGGGTGCGCTGGCTCTCCGGGTCGCGGGGCATCTCGTGCGTCTGCCGGTCGAACATGGTCTGGAGTCGGTGTTCGACCTTGCGGAGGAATCGGTACGTCTCGTCCATGATCCCGCGTTCCTCGGCATTCAGGCAACCGACCTGCTCCAGCCGGGAGAGGGCCGCGAGGGTGTTGGCGTGGCGGACACGGGGATACTCGCCACCGTGCAGGAGCTGGAGGAACTGGACGACGAACTCGACATCCCGGATACCGCCGTGGCCGGTCTTGACCTCGAACGCATCGATGCCGGCGGTGGTCGTGCGCGACTCGATCCGCCGCTTCATCGCCTTGATCTCACCGATCTCCGCCGCGCCGAGGTACCGGCGATAGACAAACGGCGCGATCGCCGCCAGGAACCGGTCCCCCAGGTCGAGGATCCCGGCCACGGGCCGGCACTTGATCAGGGCCTGGCGTTCCCATGTGCGGCCGAGGTTGTCGTAGTAGGCCAGCGTGGACCCGAGCGAGCGGGCCAGTGGCCCCTGTTCACCTTCGGGACGCAGTCGCATATCGACCCGGTACGCCTGCCCCATCGACGTGTGATCGGCCAGCAAGCGGACCAGATCGCCCCCCAAGCGGGCGAAGAACTCCGCGTTGGAGACCGAGCGGGCGCCGTCGGTCTGCCCTTCCTCATCGTAGAGGAAGATCAGGTCGATGTCGGAGCTGTAGTTGAGTTCCTCCCCCCCGAGCTTACCCAGACCGAGAACGACGAGATCGGCGATCGTGCCGTCCGCGTGCCGAGGCTCGCCGTGCCGGGCCACCGCCCGACGCCTCGCGGCGCGGTAGGCCCCCTCAATGCACGAATCGGCCAGGTGCGACAGGTCGAGGGTTGTCACCTCCAGCCGGGTGCTTCGCACGATGTCGTTGTAGCCGATCCGGAGCATCTCCTGGAGGCGATGCCGCCGCAGGATGAGCCGTTGCGCCTGGTCGTCCGGCTCAGCCTCCAGCTCTCGCCAGAGGTCGGCGATCAGGTTGTCGCGGTCGCGGCGCTCGGCCCCGGCACGCAGCCAGACCAGAAGGCCAGGATCGCGGATCATCAGCTCGCTGAAGAACTGGCTGGTGCTGAGGAGCTGGAACAGCGCCTCGGTCGTGCGCGGGTCCAGCGACAGGACCGAGACGGTGGCTTCGGGGTCGGGGCAGGCGGCGATGAACCGCTCCAGGTTCGTCAAGACCATGCCGGGATCGGGGCAGCCCGGCAAGAGGGATGGCCACTGGCCGACCAGCCCCGCGAGCGAGCCCGTCGAGAGTCCTCGGTTGGCCAGGTCTTTCAGGTCTCGGTAGCCGCGGTTTGGGTCCCGCACGCCCATCCCGGCAAGCCAGCGCTGGGCGGACTCAGGATAATCGAGATAGTCCCGCAGGCGTTCGGCGGTCAGAGGTGAATTGGGCATGGGACCACCGCTTCCCGGGAGACGAGGTGCCGCGTCCTGGCTCGGTCCTCGGGGTCAAGGCCCCGCGACCCCCGTCGGCAGGTGCTGGAGGTGCCGGAAGAGGGCCTCAACGTCCCCCCGAGTGATCCCCAGGCACGTGGCAATCTGGCGGTCGTCGGCACCCGGGCGCATCAGCGGCAAGACCCGCGGGGCCAGGGGCCGGAGCCGTTCGGGCAACGGGGGCGCCGGAGCGCGGCGACGGTGCTCGGACCACGGATCGCCGAGGGAGACGAAGTCCGGATCGAACCAGAATTCGCGGCCCCCTTCGTGCAAGAGTCGGAGGAACCAGTCCTCGAAGCTCCGCGCGATCAGCCGGGGCACGCTCCCGCGCTGATCGTCCCCCGAGACAAAGATCGGGCTATCGCCGCCCGGCCAGCGGTAGCCCAGGTCAATGCAGACGGTTTCCGTCTCCGGGTTCCCCAGCTCGAACCAGCTCTCGGGCTGGACCAGCAGGTCGGGAACGCGGGCGAAGGGGATCATCGGCCCGATCGCGGTCAATGGGTGGATCAGCGGCCCGCCCCGATAGAATCCGTCGGACAGCAGCAGCCAGGCCCGCAAGGCATGGGGCAGGCGGAATCCGTGGCCACGCTCCCAGGCCTCGACCCGTCGCGGATCGGCCGGCGGTCGGCACGGGTTGGCCGACAGCCCCGAACCGAAGCGATCCAGGAGCGTTCGCGGTTCGGGTAATCGGCTCGGGTCAATCCCCACAGTCTCGGCCCAGCGGCCGACCACCTGGTCGAGGCGGCTCACCATCGGCTTCGTCCTCATGCCTGGATCACCGTCAGGTCCGAGGTGACAACCCGCCCGAACAGGGTCACGGGGCTCGCATCCTCGACCTCGACCCTGGCGGTCTGGCCGATGAGCCGCTCGTTCCCCTCGAAGACCACGATGCGATCGCAGGTGGTCCGTCCGGTCAGTTGCTTCGGTCCCCTCCCTGGTCCCTCGTCCTCGCGCTTGGCCGCCGCCTTGCTCGGTCCCTCGACCAGCACCTCGACCCTCCGACCGATGAACGGGCGGTTATCTTCGAGGCTGATGGCCGTCTGAATGGCCAGCAGGTCGTTGTTGCGCCGCTTCTTGACCTCGTCCGGCACGTCGTCGGGATAGAGCGAATCGGCCTTGGTCCCCGTCCGGGGGCTGTACTTGAAGATGAAGCTGTTCTTGAACCGCGACCGCTCCACCAGCTCGACCGACTTCTGGAACGACGCCTCGGTCTCGCCGCAGAAGCCGACGATGAAGTCGCTGGAGACCGCGCAGTCGGGGATCGTCTCGCGGATACGGTGCATCATCTCGTCGTAAAGCCCGACGGTATAGAGCCGCTTCATCCGCCCGAGAACCTCGTCGCAACCGCTCTGCGCCGGGACGTGCAGGTAACGGGCGACGCGCGGCAGGTCGCGGACGGCCTGCAAGAGGTCGTCGGTCATGTCGTTGGGAAAGTTGGTGATGAACTTGATCCGCGCCAGCCCCGGGATCTCGTGCAAACCGTAGAGAAGGTCCGAGAGCCGGGTGGTGCGGCCGTCGGGCTCGCGGAATTTGTAGCTGTTGACGGTCTGACCGAGCAGGGTGATTTCCTTGACCCCCTGATCGGCCAGTTGCCGGGCCTCGTCAAGGATGCTCCGCGGCGGGCGGCTTTGCTCGGGGCCACGGACCGAGGGAACGATGCAGTACGTGCAGAACTTGTCGCACCCCATCATGATCCGCACGAACGCCTGGTACGGGCTGGGCCGCATGGCCGGCTCGCGCAGGGGGTCGTACTCCTCGAAGCTGCCCGTCACCGTCTCGCGGTTACCGGCGTTGCGGGCCAGGCTGACGGCCAGTTGCGGGGCCTGATCCGTCCTGGCCTTCTCCAGCAGTTCCGACACGCGGCCAATTTGCCCGGGGCCGATGACCACATCGACGTGAGGCGCGCGCTGGAAGATCTGCTTCTGATCCTTCTGGGCCATGCAACCCAGTACGCCGATCGCCACCTCGGGGCGCCGCTGCTTGATCCGCTTGATCCGCCCGAGGGCGCTGTAGATCTTGTCCTCGGCGTGCTGGCGAACGGAGCAGGTGTTGTAGAGGATCGCGTCGGCTTCCTGGATGTTGTTCGTCAGTTCATAGCCTTCATTGCGCAGCTTCCCCACAACCAGCTCGCTATCGAGCAGGTTCATCTGGCAGCCAACCGTTTCGATATAAAGCTTCTTCTTGGGTGGGGCCAGCGGATCGGCCATCGCGCGGGACTCCAGGGCGGTCGTGAGCAGTCCGTCATTCAAAGGGGCTTCACAATTCGTCGAGGACAGCCCGTGCCGCGGGATCGTCACGCGCTGGACGACCGCGACCAGGACCGGAGGGGCGGGTCGTCGTGGGCGTGCTTCCGAACATCGTCCATTCTTATCTTACCAGCGGCGACGCGGCTTGGGAACCGCGCATGTCTCGTTCAGTGGGGGGAATTTCCGTCCGGTAATACGCTCCCCCGGGATCGGTTGTGACAAACCGACGGGCGGGGAGATTTGCGCGAAATCCGCCGAGAACACCGGTTGGAAAAAAGTCCAGGCCGGTTCGACGATCTTACAATCCGACCGTCGAGTCCAGTCGCGGAGAACTTGAGAAAAAGATCCGAAAAATTGATCCGATTTTCCGCCTATCGGCCAATCAGCAGGTAAACTTGAGACGAAATCCGAGGTTTCGCCGACCGCCGTTTCAAGGGCGGCGAACAGGCCTTGGCACTCCGGTTGCTTCGTTACCAGGGCCGGAACCCATCGCCGTGCCTCTTCGCCACACTGGAACCTCGACCTGTGGAGGTGTTCTATGGCCCGCGTGCCATCTGCGTTCGTTGTGCGTCCTGATCGAACCTTGCTTGCCCTGTCCCTGACTACGATGCTCCTGTTCGGTGGAGGGTGCAAGCACCACCGCTCCGCGTTGCGGCCGATCTATGCGGCCCCCGCGCCGGCGGTTGTCGTTCCCGAATCGTCCTGCCCACCCGGAGTGGTCGAGGAGTATGGTTCGCCTTACACGGCCCCGTCCCCCCTGCCCCCCAGCGACACGTCGGTCGTGCCCCAGTCGGGTGAGCCGGTCCTGGAGCCGGTCGGGCCGGACCTGAACGTGCCATCCAGCACGAGGCGCGAGCCTCGGCAGACCGTCCCGACCCAGACCCGACGCGCGACCCTCCGGTCGCGCGTCCAGTCTTTCGTCAACGATCCGGCCGATCTATTCCTGCCGCCGAAAGCCGACCGCCCCTGGCGGTACGTGGTGATCCACCATAGCGCCCATCCGACCGGAAGTTATGCCCAGATCGACCACGACCACCGCGAATCGATCGGGACCGCCTGCGGTTATCATTTTGTGATCGGCAACGGCACCGAGAGCGAAGACGGGTTGATCGAGGTCGCCAGCCGCTGGTCGGAACAGAAAAGCGGTGCCCACTGCCGGGACGCCGGCCAGCCTGCGGTCAACGACTACGGAATCGGCATCTGCCTGATCGGCAACCTCAACGATGCTCCCCCGACTGCCCGGCAGATCGAGGCGGCCCGCGCCCTGGTGGACTACCTCAGCGATCGCTACAACATCACGACCGAGCGGGTCGGCACGCACGCCCAGCTCGCCCAGAGCACAACCGCTTGCCCCGGCAAACACTTCCCCGCCGAGGCGATCCTTGGCGGCCGTAACCTCGCCCGCAACCGTTAAAATCGCTCGAAACGCCCGCCTCGCTCCCTTCTCCGCCGCCTCATCCGCCTCCTGCCGCCGATCCTCCCTTCGCTCGCCAATCCCGGATCATCCAGAACCCCAGAATGGCGATGATGCCCAGGGCCGAACCGATGTTCGTTGTCTTTTGAATGACACGAGCGCCCGGCGTCGCGTTGACCCAATCAGTCAGTCCCTGGTTGAATCTCACAACCAGCAACACGGCTCGCACCACAAGCAAGCTCATGAAGAGCACCCAGCAGAGCGTGACCCGCTCAGGTTCCGACTTCTTTGCGGCGTCCATCAAGCCATCTCCCGGAAGACAACCGGACCGCTTGCGTCAGCGAACATCGATCGTCGCCCGGCGGACGGCCTCGTGCAAGAGGGCGATGACGCTCATCGAGTCAGTGATCTCGCCGCGCTGAAGCATCGCCCAGGCGTCGGTCCACTCGACCCGTCGCACCTCGATCCGCTCGGCTCCTTCCGGCGCACTTGGCCCTGGGGTCAATTCCGTGGCACGGAAGACCAGCGCGAGTTCGTCGCTCACGGAATTCGAGAGGTGGGACGCGATCAGGAACTCCAGCCTTCCGGCGATCAGTCCGGTCTCCTCGCGCAACTCGCGGCGGGCCGTCTCCTCGGGATGTTCTCCCTCGGGGCAGCCCCCTTCGGGGATCTCCCACGAGTACGATCCGAGGGGATACCGGTACTGACCGACCAGCCAGATATGCCCCTGTTCATCGACCGGAAGGACGCCGACCGCCCGGTTCTTGAACTGAACGACGCCGTAGATTCCCGGCGTTCCGTCGGGCCGCAAGACCCGATCTTCACGCACCGCGATCCAGGGGTTGTCGTAGATCGACCGACGTTCCAGAGTCGTCCAGGGGTTCTCGGACTCGGCGTCGTGCATTGGTGAAGCTCTGAATTATCCGCCCTTCAACGCTCGCTGCAAGGTCGTCCCCATATCAGCCGGGCTCTTGGCGACGAGGATTCCAGCGGCTTCGAGCGCGGCGATCTTGTCGGAGGCCTTGCCCGAGCCGCCCGAGATGATCGCGCCGGCGTGTCCCATGCGCTTGCCGGGCGGGGCGGTCTGACCGGCGATGAACGCGGCCATCGGCTTGGTGAACTCGCCCGAGGTCTTCAGGGCGGCCGCCTGCTCCTCGGCGTTGCCGCCGATTTCTCCCATCATCAGGACGGCCTCGGTGTCGGGGTCGGCCTGGAACATCCTCAGGACATCGACGAAGCTCGTCCCGTTGACCGGATCGCCGCCGATGCCGACGCACGTGCTCTGGCCGATGCCCAGGCTGGTGAGCTGCCAGACTCCCTCATACGTCAGGGTGCCGGAGCGGCTGACGAGGCCGACCTTGCCCGGCTTGTGGATATAGCCTGGCATGATGCCGATCTTGCACTGGCCCGGCGTGATGATCCCCGGGCAGTTCGGCCCGATCAGACGCACGTTCGGGTGATTGGCCTTCAGATATGCCACGGCGCGGGCCATGTCGAGCACCGGGATGCCCTCGGTGATCGCGACGACCACCTCGATTCCGGCGTCCGCCGCCTCCATGATCGCATCGGCCGCGCCTGGGGGCGGGACGAAGATCATCGTGGCATTGGCGCCGGTCTTCCGCACGGCCTCTTCGCAGGTGTCGAAGACCGGCACGCCCACGGCCGTCTGCCCGCCGCGCCCCGGCGTCACACCGCCGACCAGGTTCGTGCCGTATTCCTTGCACTGTTCCGAGTGAAACGCCCCGGCCTTGCCGGTGATGCCCTGGCAGATCAGCCGGGTGTTCTTATCAACGAGGATGCTCATAATGGAATCCTGTAGGGTGGGCATGGCCCACCGCTTTCGTGTTGGTGGGCCGAGAGCCCACCCTACGAGGACTTATTCCGTCCGATCCCACGGCATCGGACCAAGCCGATCGAGGTCGCGGCTGCCGAGGATGACGGAGAGAATCACAACGCGGTTTTCTTCGAGCCGATAGATGAGTCGGTACTTCTGATGAACAATCTCCCGGATGTCCGGCAAGCCAACCTCCGGGACGAGTCTGCCAATCTGGGGGAAGGTTTCAAGCACGTCAACCGCCGCGATGAGCCGTTCCAGGAACCGATCCGCCGTGACTGGCGCACCTTCGCCAATATAATCCCGAACGGCTCGCAGATCGACGAGCGCGGCTTCGGACCAGACGACCTTCATCGCTGAGAGAACATCTGCTTCACGTCCTCATGGGCAACGATCCGGCCTTCTTCAGAATCCTTCACGCCTTGCTCGACCTTCTTTCGGACGTAGAGTTCGTACATGATGTCATCCCAGGTGACACTGTCGGGCAGTTGATCGATCAGGCGTTTGGCCTCGTCTTTGACCGTGCTCATCGATCGCCTCCCAGGGAGTGGAATCCGGTCAAGCCGCGCCCTTGGCCGCCGCGACGATCTTCTGCGCGGCGTCGGTCAGGCCGGTGGCGGTGATGATCTTGCGGCCGCTCTCATCGAGGAGCTTCTTCCCCTGCTCGACGTTCGTGCCTTCCAGGCGGACGACCAGGGGGACGCGGAAGTCGATCTCGTCATAAGCGGCCAGGAGAGCGGAGGCGATCGTGTCGCACTTCATGATCCCGCCGAAGATGTTCACCAGCACCCCTTTGACGTTCGGGGTCGAGAGCAGGATACGGAAGGCTTCGAGAACCTGGTCCTTATCCGCGCCGCCGCCGACGTCGAGGAAGTTGGCCGGCTCGCCGCCGTGGTACTTGATCAGGTCCATCGTGCTCATGGCCAGCCCCGCGCCGTTGACCAGGCAGGCGATGTCGCCATCGAGCTGCACGTAACTGAGCCCCGCGCGGCTGGCCCGCAGCTCGTTGGGGTCCTCTTCGTCCGGGTCGAGGAACGCGGCGACATCGCGGTGGCGGTACAGGGCGTTGTCGTCGAAGTTGATCTTGCAGTCCAGGGCGAGCACGTCCCCCTTGTCGGTCACGATCAGGGGGTTGATCTCGGCCAGCGAGGCGTCGTAGTCGAGGAACATCCTCACGAACGCCTTGAGGAACGCGATCCCCTTCTTGGCCGTTTCTCCCTCCATGCCGAGGGCCTTGCAGATCTTGCGGGCCTGGAAGTCCTGAAGGCCGAGGCCGACGTCGATCGGCTCCCGGTGAATCTTCTCGGGGCTCTTCTGGGCGACCGTCTCGATCTCGACGCCCCCTTCGGTCGAGGCCATCAGGACGGGGCATTGCAAGCCGCGATCGACGGCCAGGCCGAGGTACAGCTCCCGGGCGATGTCGTGGCCGACGGTGACCAGCACCTTGTTGATCGGCTGGCCGTCCGGACCGGTCTGGTACGTGACGAGGGTCTTGCCCAGGAGGCTTTCGGCAGCCTTCTTCGCCTCTTCCTTCGAGCGGACGAGCTGGACCCCCTTGGCCCAACCTTCGGGGCGGGGCTTCTGGCCGCTGGCGATGGCCAGGGCCTCCGCGCGGTCGGCGTCGGAGCCAACGGCCACCCCTTTACCGCGTCCGCCGGCATGGACCTGGGCCTTGACAACCACCAGATCCGCGCCGAGCTTGTCGAACGCCTCGGCCGCCTCCTCTGGAGTACAGGCCACGATTCCGGCCGGGACGGCAGCCCCGGCGCCCTTGAGGATTTCCTTCGCCTGGAATTCGTGTACGTTCATCGCCGAGCGGCCCTGGTGCGAGAGGTCGTGTTGTGCGGCCCCCGCCCAAGGGGATCAACACAAAAGGGGGGAGAGGGAGGCGGGGACGTTCGGGACGTTTGTACCATAGGGACGCGGAGCGATTCCAGACCCCTGCCCCACGTCGCAGAGGCTTTTCTCCGGTGGCGTTCGGTCTGAAGGAACTGCGAAAGCCGCGCGTTGAAGGGGGATCTCAAGGCTTGCGACGATCGGGCGGGGATTCCTGCTCGACCTCCCGGACGATCCGCGCGATCTCCTCGTCGGTCGGCACGAAGTCGGCCTGGCGGAAGACCTGACGCGTCTCGGGGTCGTTCTCAATATCGCCGAACGCGGCCATCCACTCGTCGGCCTGCGCGGCGTCGAGACCTTCCTGGCGGGCCTTCTCCTCGGGGGTCGGTCCGTCGGCGGGGGTCCGGCCTGATTTGCGACTCTTCCGGTCCTGGAGGTCGGACCAGAACGCGTCGGCCGTCAGGGCCTTCGCCCGGCGACGCGTGGCGGCCTGTCGGACGCGACCGTCGGACGAGACGACAGTCAGCCGCTTCGGCGCCGAGTGCTTGGCGATCAACTGCTCGATCCGAGCGTCGGCGTTCTCGTCACCGACGGCGAAGACAACGGTCAGCCCCTTCTGGGTCGTCTGTCGCGGCAGGTGCCCGGGCGGCGTGTGGGCATCGAAGACGATGGTTGTCTGGTGGGCATCGACCGGCCCGAGCGCCTCGGCCAGGTCGTTGAGGAAGCGGTGCCGCATCTTGCGCAAGGCGTCCGGGCCAACCCGCCGGGCGGGCAGGACGACGGCGTGCATCAGGTTATAGCCGTCGATCAGGATGCGCATGACCGTCGCAAGTTCCCCGAGCGCCAGGATTTTCTCCTGTCTCAAGGATACGCCCGAAGCAGCACGACGGCAAATCAGGCCCAGGCCGTCAGCACGGCATCATCGACGCTCGCATAAGCCGAGACGAGCATCGGCAGGCGGATCTGCTCCAGAACCGCGCCGACTCGGGCCTGAGCCTGGCAGAGCCGCAACGATCCGCCGCAGCGAGCCAGACGCATGTGATGGGCCAGCAGGATGCCGACCGCCCGACCGGTGAGCGAGGACACGCAATCGAGATTCACGACCACCCGGCGCGGGAGCGGCTGATCGAACAGGGTGAGCAGGGCCTTGCGAATCCCCTCGATCCGCTCAGGATCGTCCAGTTGCCAGATCAACGGAGTGATGACCAGCACGTCCTCGATGACCTCGTAACGCAGAAGGGTCGTGCCGTCCTCGTCTTCCAGGGTCGGAAACGTGCTGAGGTCGGTCGAGGTGTCATCGATGCTCGGCGCGAATGGTTCCGGCTCATCATCCAGGCACCAGTCGGCGATGATCTGGTCGATGGGCGCGGCGCTCCGCTTCCCGATCTCGACATGAAAGATCATCGGACCGACCTGAAGCTGCGCGCCGTCAGTTAACTCGGCCTCCTGCGCACGAAGGGTCTGGCCGTCCAGAAGCGTGCCATTGGTTGAGCCGAGATCGCGCACGATGACGCGGTCATCGCGGAATTCGATGCGAGCGTGTTCCCGGCTCACGGTCTCACTGCGAGCACGCAGCTTGCACGTCGGCGCCCTGCCGATCAATAGGCCGGTTGCCGGGACGATTACAATGCGGCCGCACGCCCGACCGCTCGCCACGATCAGCCGGACCGGAAACGAGATCTTGCCCGCTTCCGCGCTGGGTTCCGAGACATTCTCCAACGGATGTCCCTCCTTGGTGCCGTCGGTCCCGATCAGAACCGACAGCACCGCCACGGGCAGGGGACGAGGTCCCGAAGAGGCGGGCCAGGGGCCGTCGATGGCCTCGGGTTGGTCAGTTGTGATGGTCAAGGTTCGGGCCATGCCGGTGATCGCGAAAATATCGGCCACCGCCGGTTGGAGCCGGCAGACCTTCAACAGCCCGCCATCGGCCAGCAAGCAGCGACGATGCGCGGCGACAACCGCCCCGACGATCTGGCTCGAAAGACGCTCGACGTTCGAGAAATCGAGCACGATCCGGTCGTATCCCGCGACGATCAGGCACTCGAGCTCCTCGGCGAACTCGCGAATCTCCGCATCCTTGATGAGTTCCCGATCGACGATCTTGACCAGGGTGATTCCCTTCTGCCGGCTCACGCGGAGGTGTTCCCAGGCGCTGGCCGCCGCGGACTTCTTACCATTTTTCTGCTGTTTCGGCGTGGAGCCGAGGCGAAACGACAGTGAGATCTGCTCGTGCAGGGCATCCATGGCCGAGGCCGGGGCATTGCCGCCGTCCAGGTTGCTGGCGATCCAGTCCTCAATCCCGCGCTCGGGGTCAGGTCGCTCCTCCGGGAGGGGCGGTTCGACCCGGCCGATTGTTAGCGTATGCTCACCGCGCACCATGATCCGGCTCCCCGAAATCGTTGTGGGGAATGCTCGTAGGCCACTGCCGACCCAACGTCTTGTGTTGCCCCTTCTGGAAGCTGCGCGACGTCCGCCGCGCCCCATAAACCCATAGGCGAGATTTGTGAGACTTCTGGCCGGAAAAAATCCGGAACTCGGCTCACGAAATTTCGCAAGGTCTATGTCTAACGCCATTTGCGCTGTGACGCGGCAGGTTTCGGCACGGTCAGCGAGGAGCCGGATCACCCGCCAGGCGGACGATCCCGCCCAGGGTGAAGCGCACTTCGCCGCCGACGATCACCGTATGCGCCCGGCCCCGGACCTCCCAGCCGCCGAAAGGGGTATTGCGGCTCCTGGAGTAAAACCGGTCCGGGTCGATCGTCCAGCGGGTGTCGGGGTCGATCAGGGTCACGTCGGCGTCGGCACCGGGGCGGAGCGTCCCCTTGGGGATGCCCAGCAGTTGGGCGGGGTGGACCGTCAGCTTGCGGATCACGTCGGGCCAGGTCAGGTGCCCCGGCTCGATCAGGGCCTTCACGGTGATCGGAATGAGCGTCTCCAGGCCGACGATCCCGAAGGGGGCGAGCGTCAGTTCCCGCATCTTCTTCTCGGGGGCGTGCGGGGCGTGGTCGGTTGCGAGGATGTCAATCGTGCCATCCACCAGCCCACCGATGACCGCCTCGACGTCCTCCCAGGTGCGCAAGGGGGGGTTCATCTTGAAGTTCGAGTCGAACTTGCGGAGGCATTCGTCCGTCAGGGTGAAGTGGTGCGGGCAGGCCTCGGCCGTCACGCGCACCCCGCGCCGCTTGCCGTCGCGGACGAGTTCCACCGAACGCGCCGTGGAGATGTGCTGGATGTGCAGATGACCGCCGGTGATCTCGGCCAGGCGAATATCGCGGGCGACCATGATGTCCTCGGCCGCGGCGGGCATTCCGCCCAGACCGAGCCGCATCGACTCGAACCCCTCGTTCATCACGCCGCCGACGGTCAGTTCGGGCACCTGGCAGTGCTGCATGACGCAACGATCGAACATCTTCGCGTACTGAAGCGCCTGCCGCATGAGCGACGCCGAGGCGACCGGCGCGCCGTCGTCGGTGAACGCCACCGCGCCGCCATCGACAAGCTGCCCGAGTTCGGCCAGTTCCTTCCCCTCTCGCCCCTTGCTGACCGCGCCGACCGGATAGACGTTGGCCTTGCCGGCGCGTCGGGCCTGGAGGACGACGAACTCGGCGGCGGCCTGGGTATCGAGCGCGGGGATCGTGTTCGGCATGCAGGCGACCGACGTGACCCCACCGGCCAGCGCGGCCATCGCGCCGGTGGCGATCGTCTCATCCTCCTCGTTCCCCGGTTCGCGCAGGTGGACGTGGCAATCGATCAAGCCGGGACAGACGATCATCCCCCGGGCGTCGATAACCTCCTCGGCTTCAACCAGCCCCTCGGCCCCGACCGCCATCACCCGGCCCCCGCTGAGCCAGAGGTCGGTCACCCGGTCGATATCCTGGCTCGGGTCGATGACCCGGCCCCCGGCGATCTGGATCGTGCGCACGTTGTCGGGCTCCCTGCAGGATGCGTTGCGAACTTGGCTGCTCAGGTATCTATTTGGCGAACCAGCACGCTCTGGCGAGTTCCTTTCAGCTTGCCTTCGGTCGCGCGGTGGTGAGACTCGCATAGCCACAAGGCCGTTATCGGCATTGTCGGAGCCGCCGAGCGAGTGAGGCTTGATGTGAGCAGCCTGCAGCTTCCCCACACACGGGTTCTCGATCGCAAAATCCATCTCTGAATTGAATCCGTCGTATCTCGCAGGCTTCGGCGAATCTTCGCCGATCGCATCTTTCTGGCCAGTGACGAATCGCGTTTCTGGATTGTCTTGAATGGATAGAGATAGAGGAACAAGGGCCAGGCAAGACCTACAACCTCACCGATCGCGGTTCTGCTGGAAAGCACCTCCACTCTATCGGCCAATCTGAGATAGAAGGTATTTCCCGCAGAGCATGCTTTGCCCCCACCGATGCCTGTATTTGGTACGGAGGGGAACAAATCCTTAACAAAGTCATATTTTTTATTGAAGTATTCGACCAGCCCGATAAAATCAGCAAAATCATCGTTCGCAATATTTATGAGTGATTTTTTATATTTATTAAAATTGAATTTCGAATCCCAAGATATCGCATGTAATTTCCTGTAGCGCTCGGTATTTCTGAGTACCTCTACCAAGGTATTGGAAAGCAGATTCTGCTTGAAGATGCTAGCGACGAACCGCGAGTGGACCATCGAAAAGTGCAAAGTCGCACTGACGGTATCGAGGTGAAATCCAACACGATAGCCGGTATGGCCGTGATTCAAATAAGAGAACACTGGATCCGCAATCCACCATTCCGGCCGATTCTTGACTTTACGAAGGGAGCAAGGTCGGCCGAGTTGGCCGCTCACGGCATCGGCGAGGTTGTCGATGGATGAATCAGGCAAGCTCATGAGGACCTCCGGAAGGGGTATTCTCAGGTTCAATCGGAACCTTGCTTCCGCCCACTGACCAGGTACAGCACCGCCATCCGCACGGCCAGGCCGTTCGTCACCTGATCGAGAATGGCGGAGTTCGGGCCATCGGCGACTTCCGGGGTCAGCTCGACGCCCCGGTTGATCGGGCCGGGGGCGAGCAGGAGCACGTCGTCCTTGGCCTTGCGGATGCGGTCCTGGGTCATGCCGTAGAGGCGGAAATATTCGGAGATCGACGGGAAGACGTTGCGCTGGTCACGTTCGAACTGGATGCGGAGGACGTTCACGACGTCCAGGCGCGGGAGGATCTCGTCGAGGTGGTGGGCGACCTCGCAGCCGAGGCGCTCCATCGACCGGGGAACCAGCGTCGGCGGGCCGCAGAGGATGACCTTCGCCCCCAGCTTGGTTAATCCCCAGATGTTCGACCGCGCCACCCGCGAATGGCTGATGTCGCCGAGCAGGCCGACGGTGAGGCCCTCAATGCTTCCCTTGGCTCGGCGGATCGTCATCAGGTCCAGCAGCGCCTGCGTCGGGTGCTCGTGCGCGCCGTCGCCGGCGTTGATGACGGAGCAGCCGACGTGCTGCGAGAGCAGGTGGGGCGCACCGGGGACGTTGTGCCGCACGACCAGGATGTCGGCCCCCATCGCCTCGATGTTGCGGGCCGTGTCGATGAACGACTCCCCCTTGGACAGGCTGGAACTGCTGGCGGTGAAATCCTGCACGTCGGCCGAGAGCCGCTTGGCCGCCAGGCTGAAGCTGGTGCGCGTGCGGGTCGAGTTCTCGAAGAACAGGTTGAAGACGATCCGCCCCAGCAGCGCGGGGACTTTTTTGCGGGTCCGGCCGGAGACCTCGGCGAACGAGTCGGCCGTGTCGAGGATGGCCAGGATCTCCGCGCGCGACAGGTCCTCCAGACCCAGCAGGTGCTTGCGGGTCCAGGTCGCCGCGTCGCCCGTCGCTTCGCCACCCGCCGGAGCCGTCGTCACGTCGCGTTCCTCCTTAACGCTCGATCCCTTGCGTTTAACGATCCACGCCGACCCGAACGATCTCCTCGACCGGATCAACCGGCGCGATCCGGACCAGCACCCGCTCGTCCGCCGAGACCGGCAGGTCCAGTCCCACGAAGTCGGGCCGGATGGGGAACTCCCGCCCGCCGCGATCCACGACGACAGCCAGCCGGACTCCCGCCGGGCGCCCCAGGTCGCAGACGGCGTTGAGCGCCGCGCGGACGGTTCGCCCGGTGAACAGCACGTCATCGACGAGAACGACCTCCGCCCCATCCACGGGGAACGGGATCTCGGTCCCCCGAAGCACCGGCCAGTGATCGCGCTGGCCGATATCGTCACGGTAGAGGGTGATATCGACCGCGCCAACGGGCACCTCCCGGCCGAGCGCGCCGCTCAGGTGCTCCGCCAGCCGCCGGGCGATCGGCACGCCTCGGGTGCGGACGCCGACCAGGCAGAGCGGCACATCCAGACGGCGGGCGCGGGCAATCTGCCCCGCCAGATCGGCCAGCAAGGCGTTCAGTCCCTCGGCGTCGCGCAGACGGGTCTCGGACGGATTCATGAGGCGCTCTCGGCGGTCGGTCGCGGCCAGGTGGTGTTCCAGAGGCGGATCGTAGCAGCCGAGGCCTCACGTCGCAAGCCAGAGGGTGGCCCCGCCTTTTCCTCCGGGCCGAAAATGCGTACCATAACGACCGATACCCTTTAGGGACCACACGATGGAGGTGTCCTGCGCGATGAAGATCATTCTGGCCAATCCCCGGGGGTTCTGTGCGGGGGTCAACATGGCCATCGAGAGCCTCGAACGCGCGCTTGAGCTGTTCGGGGCCCCGCTCTACGTGTATCACGAGATCGTTCACAACAAGTATGTCGTCGAGCGGTTCAAGACGCGCGGCGTCGTGTTCGTCGAATCCATCGAGGAGGTCCCCGAAGGCGCCCCGCTGCTCTACAGCGCCCACGGTGTCTCGCCCCAGGTGCGCGAGGCCTCCCGTCAGCGCCGGCTCAAGGCGATCGACGCCACGTGTCCGCTCGTCACCAAGGTTCACCTGGAAGCGGTCAAGTACGCCCGGGAAGGCTACACCATCGTCCTGATCGGTCACGAAGGGCACGATGAGGTCATCGGCACGATGGGCGAGGCCCCCGAGCAGATGATCCTGGTCGAGACGGCCGAGGATGTCGAGCGGCTCGACACTAATCCGGAAAAAATCGCTTATCTTACCCAGACCACCCTGAGCGTCGATGACGCCAACGTGGTGATCGCCGCCTTGCGGAAGAAGTTTCCGCAGATTGCCAATCCTCCCAAGGACGACATCTGCTACGCCACGCAGAACCGCCAGGACGCCGTCCGGCAGCTCGCGACCCAGGTGGACCTGGTGCTGGTTCTGGGCAGCCAGAACAGTTCCAACAGCCGCCGCCTTCAGGAGATCGCCCGGACGCTCGGCCCGCACGCTCACCTGATCGACGGGGTCGCCGAGATCCGTCCCGAGTGGTTCAACGAAGTCGATTCCGTCCTGATCACCGCGGGCGCCAGTGCGCCTGAGGATGTCGTCCAGGAGTGCATTGAATATCTTCAGCGCGAGTATGACGCGGAGATCCAGGAGGAGTGGATCCGCGAGGAGAGCGTCCACTTCCCGCTTCCAAAGACGCTCCGCGAGCTGCTGCCGCAGGAATCCTCCGTCCAGCAGTCTTACTGACGGCCCCATGGCCAATGGCACATTCCAGCTTCCGATTCAGATTCGCGATTCCAGAAAGATCTTGCCTCATTGACGATCTGGAATCCGGAAGTTGCCATTGGCGAGGTGGTTGAGCGGAAGGAAGCCCGACCCGAGGGACCCGTGTCCGGTCGCTCCCGAATCACGCCCAGGTGGATTCGTCGTGCTCGGATTCCGAACGGGAGCGCAGGAGGTCGTGCTCCCGTTCGCTTTGTTTCAGCTCGGCCACGAAGAGCCGGCATTGCCGGGAGGCCAGCAGGCAGAGGACCATGACCTGAAAGGTCGTGACCAGCAAGAGAATGGTCGACCCGATCATCATGATGATCAGCAGCAGAAACTGATTCATCCGGATCTGGGGACCGGGAACGACTGGGCCGAGCGGCCAATTGTTCCAGTTGGTCCGAAAGGTCAGGTCGATGATCCAGAGCAGCAAGCCAACGGCCGCCATGGACCAGACCGAGCGGGCGGACTCGGACGCATCGGTCTTGCCCAGATGGGCCGACATATTGCAGGCGAGGCTCGCGATCAGGATCAGTTCGAGCCAGCCCATGCCCCGGCTCAACTGCGAGCGCAGCCACTCATGGCCGACCGATCCGACGGCCAGCCCCATCTCCGGCGCGTGGTCCAGCGACCACTGAACCATGTCGAGCATGCAGAACAACAACAGGAGCCCCGCCAGGCGCTGCCAGGTCGCCACGGTCCAGCGGCCCCAGAGCAAATACGCGCCGATCAGACTCGTCCAGACAATCGGCGCACCAGATCAGCCAGCGCCAGAGGCTGCTCCCGCAGACTTGCCGCAACAGGTGATTGTCGGTGAAGTCCGCCGCCAGCCAGCACGCTCCATCCACGCAATACAGCATCAACGCCAGCGCGATCAGCCCGAAACCCACCTGGCAGAGCCGGTAACGGGGCTTCGGATCATCGTTTTCCATATCCATGATGCGGTCGGACTCGCGAGAGCGTCGGTTTCAAGGAAAGACAAACGGCAAGGCCGGTCTGGCCCTTCTCCACCGATTATAAGGCTCACGAGGGATCATCGCCAACGTTCGATTCCCTCTCGTGAGTCCGGATCACCAGCGCGATCGTTCCCCAGACCTCATCCTCCGAGACACCGGTGTATGGTTCGGCCTCCAGTTCGAGTAGATTCCGCGGTGGCAACGGCACCGGCAACGGGATCTCCAGCCGGGCGGGTTCCCGCGTCGAACCGCTCAGACGCTGGCCGTTGAGCCAGACCCGCTGTAATCCGGCGACCTGCTCCAGGCGCAGGACGAGGGATTCGCAACCCGGATCGACGCGAGGCGAGCCGAATCGCCTCGCCAGCCGAACCGGTTCGCGGAGATCCTCCGGCCAGCAGGTCGGCAGGTCCACGCGCTGAGGTTCGCCGAGGCCAACACGACCCTCCCAGCCGGCTCGGAGCCGGATCAGATGCTCGGCCATCGCATGCGGGTCCTCTCGGAGGCAATGTGCGCCGCGGCGTTTCGTCGTGGCATATTGGTATAGTCAGATCGGCCCGAAGGGGTTATAGTCGCTCCGATTCTACGCGTTTCGGGGATGATGGAAACCCCTACGCGTCCCTTCGGGTTTGAGCAGGAAATCGGGCCTGCCAGGCCCGGACTCCCTACCGGTACTTCCCTGTCTCGCAACACGCTCGGTCGGGATTCGTCGAACCACTCGAACGGAATCGAGCCCCGGGGAAACGGATCAGGCGGCCAGGAATCCGCGTCGCCACAAATGGCCACGAACCCGGCTGAATTGTCTCGCTCTCACTCCCGGATCGCCGTGCAAGTGCCCATGAGCAACGGCCAATTTCTTGTCGATCCGCCGATCCACACCCTCACCGGCGTGCAGATTGTGGGAACCGGCAGCTACGTCCCCGAACAGGTCGTCACCAATGACGATCTGCGCGTCTCGCACGGGTTTGACCCCGAGTGGATCGTCAACCGCACGGGCATTCAGGAGCGACGCTTCGCGCCGCCGCACCAGGCGACGAGCGACCTCTGCGCCCACGCCGCCGCGCGCTGCCTGAAAGCCGCGGGATGCCGGCCTTCGGACGTGGACCTGCTGATCATCGGCACGATGACGCCCGACATGTGTTTCCCCTCGACGGCCTGTCTCGTGCAGGACCGCCTGAAACTCTCCTGCCCGGCCTTCGACCTTCAGGCCGCCTGCGCGGGGTTCACCTACGCGCTGATCACCGCCTCGCAGTTCGTCGCGGCGGGAACCAGCAAACGGGCCCTGGTCATCGGCGGCGACTGCAACAGCCGCGTGATCAATCCGGGAGATCAGAAGAGCTTCCCGCTGTTCGGCGACGGCGCCGGCGCGGTGCTCCTGACCCCTGGCGACTCCGATCAGGGGATGCTCGCCTACCAACTCGGCGCGGACGGTTCCGGTGGCGATTTGCTGAACCGTCCGGCCTGCGGCAGCCGGATGCCTCCCTCGCCCGAGGCGCTGGCCGAAGGGCTCCACTACCTGACGATGGACGGCCGCGCCGTCTTCAAGTGGGCGGTGCGGACCCTGACCGACTCGACCCTGGCCGTGCTCGAACGGGCGGGCCACACGGTTGCCGAGGTCCGCTGGTTCATCCCGCACCAGGCCAACATCCGGATCATTCACGCCGCCAGCGACGTGCTCGGGTTCACCCGCGATGCCGTCTTCAAGAACCTCGATCGCTACGGCAACACCTCCGGCGGCTCGATCCCGATCGCCCTCGACGAGGTCATCCGGGAAGGCTCCGTCCGCCGGGGCGACCTGATCCTGACCTCCGGCTTCGGCGCGGGCCTGACCTGGGGCACCGCGCTCTGGAAGTGGTGACGATCGCCGGGACGGACGGCCGCACGGCCAATGGCCCATTCGGTATTCCCGATCCTCGATTCCAGTAGGTGTTACGCGGTCGGCACAGATTCTCCTTCGTTGCCCGATTCCCACACGGGAGACATCTCGATTCGTTCCAATGGGGCAGCATTCAGCCAAGAACCCCGGGGGGCAACACGGCCGCTTCGGGGCGAATTGCTCGCCTTTTTGACGATCCGGAAGCCGAATGTGCCATTGGTTATGCGGAAGTTAATAAGACCAGGCTCGCGGCTATCAAGGCAGGATCTCTCCCTTTCATGTTTCTCCAATCCGACACATTTTGTGGTCACCCCTTGCGTGGCCCCGACGGCTCTTGTAGAAACAGAACGCTTGCTCCATTCGGGGGCATTTTCTGGGAGAAACAGGTCTAGCTGGTGCTCTGCACCAGGGCGGCGTTGCGCCGTCCGAGCGGTCTTGCTGGTCATTCGGCACAACGAAGGCTGTTTCAGGCTCGCTGATCGGGGGATAGGTCCCCCGCCACCGGGCGGGCCTGGAGCAACCTCGCCGGTCGAGGTTCCGCCCGGTGGCGGGGGACCTATCCCCCGGCGAGCCAGAGAGCCTTCGATGTCCCAGGTCTTGTGGTAGATCTCTCCCAGAAACGCGGTTGGCGGGCTGTCTGGAAGGTCCTTCCGGGCAGCCCGTCATCGTCCGCGTTCGGCCTGCCGCATGGGGAGACTTTGAGGCCATGCCGCCATGACGATCCGCCTGCGTCTGGACGACCTGCGACGTGCCTGGGAGGCGCGCGACCCGGAACTGGTCCGTCTCGTCCTGATCCTGGCCGAGCAGGAGCAGGATGTCGAGGTTCGGCAAGGACGGGTTCGACGGGTT
This sequence comes from uncultured Planctomycetota bacterium, assembly GCA_963758025.1. GTDB lineage: Bacteria > Planctomycetota > Planctomycetia > Isosphaerales > Isosphaeraceae > CAVWUA01. The sequence continues at coordinate 84,786 of CAVWUA010000001.1, forward strand.
GTCATGACCGGGAACCTCCCGGAGGGACCCGAAGGAACCCCCGTTCGTGCCGGAGCACCGACGCTCGACGACTTCTTCCAGGAGATGCGTTCCCCCGCCTTCCGGCGCAAGCCGCTCGAGGTCCAGGCCCTCGAACGCGTCGAGCGGATCAAGGCCCTGGAGTCCCCCGACGCCGAGGTTCCCCTGCCCGACCGCTTGCGGCTACACGAGATCCTGCAAGGGCTTTGGGAGGAGGACACGCCGTTCTCCCGGTCGTGCCTGCTGGAAATCATCGCGCGAATCCACCTGACCTATGGCCCCTGGCGGGCCTTGAAGAGGATCTTCAAGGAGGCCGAGGCGCGGGGCGATACCGAGATCTTCGCCGCTCTGGCGGCCCGGTTCGACAGCGCCTACGCTAGCAGCGATCATCGGGTCAGTTCGGAGACCCTGGCTTACCTCCGCCGACGTGCCTGGCGGCGGCTGCGACGCACGGCAATCACCCTGCCCGCCTGCTATGCCGACGCTGCGGCCGAGGTCCTGGCGCAGTATCCGAACGACACCGACTGGCCGAACACCTGGATTAGCAATCACATCTTCTTCCACGAAACCAAACAGTACGACCGATCCCGGTTCCATCTCGATTACAACCTGAGATACGGGGGGAACCTGCTGAAACACCGGGCCTTCGCGGAACTCTGGCGCCGCAGCCCGCGTCCGCTGTTCGGCCTGCTGGAACGTGCCCGTAGCGACCGCGTGCGTCAGTTCGCCGCCGAGTCGCTCAAAACCGATTTCCGCGCATCGCTCCGCGAGGTCGAGCCGGAGTGGGTCGTCCGCCTGATCGGCGTGCGGAGCGAGGCGATCGACGACTTCGTCGTCTGGATTCTGAACAACGTCCCCCGGTTCGAGCAGGCGGCCTTCCGGTCGCTCGGTCTGCACGATGCCGTGCTCTTGCTGTTCGACTCCGCGTCCGCCGACGCCCGCGCCTACGCCGCGCGGTACGCCCGGACCCACGCCCGCGACCTGCCCGTCGAGGAGCTGATCCACCTGGTGGATAACGGTCATCCCGACGTGCGGACGCTCGCCCTGGACCTGCTCCAGGAGCGCGACCCTCGCAAGGAGGTCGGACTGGACGCCTGGGGCCAGTTGCTTGAAACGATTCACGGACACGAGCTGGCCGGAAAGATCCTCCGTAAGCATTACGGGCCGCGGGAGTTAACGCCGTCGTGGTTTAAAGATCGCCTCTTCTCCGGTTCTCTGAACGCCTTCTTTTTCGTTCAGAAAGCGCTGCCGGACGTCCACCCGCCCGCGAAACTCGGCCCGGACTATTTCCGCGACCTGATCGAGACGCTGGAGACCTCCGAAAGCCGTCCGGAAACCCAGGTCCCGATCGTCGAATTCGCACTCAAGGAACTGAGCCGATTCGACCTCAACGCGCTCGACCCGGATTTCCTCCGCCGGCTGATCCTGTTCCCGCTCACCCGGAATCGCGCGTGCGACTGGATCGATGAAGGGCGGCTCAAGGCCCCGACACTCCCGCTCGACTTCTGGAAAAGCCTGGCCTATCACCCCGCCTGGGACAGTGATCCGTGGCTTGCTCTCTTGCGGCAAGGTGATCGGGCCTGGGCTCGCGAGTTATCCTTCGACGAGTCGTTGGCCGACCGCGTGCTCGGCTGGCTGCGCGACGTGCGGCGGTTCACGCCGGGCGATCTCGGCTTCGACTGGCTCTTGCAGATGGTCCGCCGGAGCGAGCCGCGTTACCACGACTTCGCCGTCGATGTCATGATCCGGGGGTTCGTGCCGGCCGACTTCGCTCCGAAGGAGGAATCAACATCAACGGCAGCGGAACCCTCGGCGGCCGAGGTCGATCTTGGCGGTGCCTCGTTCCTGTTCACCGGAAAACTCGCGACGATGCAGCGCAAAGGGGCCGAGGAGAAGGTGCGGCAGGCCAAGGGGGCCGTCGCGTCGTCGGTCAACAGCAAGCTGCATTATCTGGTCATCGGGGATGAAGGATCGTCCCTCTACGGCCACGGCAAGAAGGGAGCCAAACAACTCAAGGCTGAGGAGGTCAACGCCGAAGGGGGCAACATCAAGATCATCTCCGAGACGGCGTTCCTCCAGATGCTCTCCGGCACGCGAAGGGAAGTCTCGCAGGATGCCACGCTCACCGGATGCGAGCGGCTCTGGCAGATGGCGATCGCGCCCGGCGCGGCGGACCTGCCGCTGGCCCGGTTCGCGATCAGGTATCTGCGCCGGCACCATCCCGACATCGCCCTGGCCGAGACCGACCGCCCGGTAGACCCGGGGGCGGAGGTGCCGCCCGAGTTCCTGATCTTCGAACGCGTCCGGCCCCTGTTCGCCGAGAGCCGAAAACCGCTACGTGACTTCGCCCTGGAAATCGCTCGGTGGGAGTTCGCCCGCTGGTCGCCGTCGATCACCGACATCCTCGCCCTGGCGGAATTGCCGTACAGCGACGTGAGGCAGTTCGTCGCCCAGGCCCTTCTGGCCGACGACGCGCCGGAGCACCGCCGCTACCGGATAAATCCCGAGGTCTTGACCCCCAGCGCCGTGTACCGCTTCTGCGAGTCGGCCGACGAGTCCACCCGCGCGCTCGGCATGGCTCTGATCGAGCGATCACCGACATTGCGGGTCCCCGAGGAGATGTTCCGCCTGACGGAAAGCCCGGATCGCAAGGTGCGTGCGCTGGTCATCCGAAGCCTCTGGTCACTCTATCGGGATCGCGGCATCACCGACGGCTGGACCCCCTACATCCCGCCGCAAACGACCGTCGGCGCCGCCGCGAGGAAAGCGGCGGCCACGGCCACGGTCTCGCGCGGTACCGGCCCGCCGCCTCGTCCCGAACGTCCACCCGCCGAGCGCCGGGACCTTGTCTGGTTCCTCCGCCGCATCCTCTTCGAGATCCCGCCGGCTCGCCTGGAGGCGTCGAAGACCGAGGCTCGCGAGGTCGCCGAACGGCTCAAGCCGCTTCCCGCCCGCAAGGCCAAGCTGGCGCTCATCGAGACCCTGCGCGACCTGGCGATCGAGGATGCCGACTTCGCCCGGATGATCCAGCCCCTCTTGCGTGAGTTCCTGATCTCCCGGGGCAAGAGCGAACACGCGGCCTGCCTCGTCGCCCTGACGCGAATCGAGCATGTTCACCCCTCGCTTCGGCGCACTGGTGCGGAGGTCGCCTCGTGAGCACCGAGAAGTATCTCACCTACCGGGGCGACATCAAGGCCGTGCAGGGCTTTGGGGCCACGCTGGCGTTGACCACGGTCCATCCCGAAGGGCACGCGACGGGGCTTTACCGGCTCGATACGCTGGCGATGGCGATCGACACGACGCCGCTCCCGCAAGGCGGCCTGGCCCTGGCCGCGGAGGGGGAAAGGCTCTGGATCGCCGGCAGCGATGGACAGATATTCGAAGGGTTCGATCGCGGGAGAAACCCTCAAGCCGCTCGGCGCGGCGTTCGCCAGCGCTCCGCTCGCCCTGGCCGTGCTGGCCGAGAGGCGGCTGGCCGTATTGAGTGGGTCGGCGGTGACGATCCTCTCCACCGACAAGGGTAAGCCGCTCCAGACCCTCGACCTGCCCGAGCCAGGGACTTGCCTCGCGGGCGATCCCTCGGGGCGCTGGCTCGTGGCGGGGACAGCGAAGGGGACGGTCGCCGTCTTCGAGTGCGAGGACCGGCCCGAGTTCCTGCTCAGCGAATCGTCCCGCCTGCACGAAGGGGCCGTCACGTCGTTACTGTTCGAGCCAGACGAACTGCGGTTCCTCTCGGCGGGGGCCGATCAGAAAGCTCCTCTCGACGCTCGCCCGGGGCAAGCTGGAGCCCGAGGACCGGGGCCGCAGTTTCAATCATGGGGATGTCGTCACCGCGATCCTCTGGGGGCCGGGCGACCGGTTCTTCACCGGGAGCCGCGACCGCACGATCAAGAACTGGCCGCGATCCGGAGGAGCACGACCCGCCACCTTGAAGGACGGCATCGGCAAGGTCGTTGGCCTGGCCTTGGCGTCGATCCACGACCGACCGCACCTCGTCGCCGCGTGCGAGGACAACACCCTGCGGTTCGTCTCGCTCGACGCCGCCGGCAAGTTCGGCGACGTCACCCACCGCATCCATGGCGCGGACGACTGGGCGGCTCAGGAACTCGGCCAGTCCGACCCGCACCGCCGAGAGGTCGCCCTGCGGACCCTGGCCGATTTCGCCGATCTGAGTTCCATCACGAAGATCGCCGCGCAGATCCAGAACGATAGCGATCCCGACCTTCGACAGACTCGCCGCACAATTGCTCGGAGAATCCGCGCATCCTCGCGCCGCGACCTTGCTGGAAAACGGGCTTGGACATGCCGACGAGGCCGTGCGCGTGACGTCCTTCGAGGGCTTGCGCCGGCATCTCGGCGCGGAGCACCTCCGGCCGCTGGACCTGGCCCTGAAGGCGGAGAAGGCGGACATCGGTCGGTTGGCCGTGCAGGCTCTGGAGTCGCTCGCGACGCGGGACGATCGGGCACTCTCGCGACTGATCGAGACGCTGGACGCCCGCCTGCCTGAGGTCCGCCTGGCGGCCTTGATGAGCCTGGAGGGGGTTTACCCGCCGAAGTCGCCCGAGGCCGACCTGATCGCGCTCGGCAAGAATCACGGTGACGTCCGCCGGCTCGGCCTGATGCGGCTGTTCCAGCGTCAGATGCTGAGCGACTCATCGGTTTCGATGGCCCTGCCCCGCCTGCTGGAGGATATCGATGCCGATGTCCGCCGCACGGCGTTCTTGCTCCTGCTGTCCACAAGAGATCGCCTCGTCCAGGCCCTCCGGTCCCGCGATGCCGACCTGAACCGGCAGTTGGCCGAACTGGAGAGCTCTCCGGCGGAGGACAAGGCGAAAACGCCGAAGGGGAAGAAGGGCCAGCCCGAAGCCGTCGAGCTGGAGCCGGCCGATATCGAGCCACTCTTGCAGGCCACGGCGAGCCGCGCACTTGATTCAAGCTTGCGAGGAGCGCACGGCCTGGCCTTGCTCGGCGATCCGCGCGCCTTCGGCCTGCTGCTTCAACTCAGCCGGGAGGAGAACACCACGGCGAGGGTCGAGGTCTGTCGCGCCCTGGCCGCGCTGGATGACCCGCGGGCGATCAAACGGTTGCGCTCCTTGCTGTTCGACCCCCAGGCCGAAGTCCGCGACGCGGCGTTCTCGGCCCTGGCGAAGATCCACCAGGACGACCCGTTGCGCGCCGCCGAGTCGGGTCTGAACGCCACCTTTGAGGACGTCCGGCGCCGGGGTTTGCAGCTTCTTGTCGGCCAGATCCGCAAGCACCCGCCCAAAGGTCCGGATGATCCCTCCTGGCCTTTGCTCGTCCGCTCGCTCAACGATGGTTTCGAGGCGGTACGCACCGAGGCATTCAAGGCCGCCCTGAACCTGCAACTGGCCGGAGGCGGACCGGGAACGCTCCGGTTCGCGCTCCAGAGCATCCACGCCGATATCCGCCGTGAGGTTCTGACCGAGATCATGGCCCAGGTCGGCCAGCCCTGGGTGTGGGAACTCCTGCTGGAGTTCTACAATGACCCCGATCCGACCTTGCGCGCTGACGCATTCACCTTCGCCAACAAGAAGACCAAGGGCCTGGAATTTCTCGATGCGGGCCTCGCCTCGCGTTATGCCGATCTGCGGCGGCAGACGGTCGTTGCGCTGGTCAAGAAGCACACCGCCGCCGCGCAGGCCCTGCTGGTCAAGGCGCTCGATGACGAAGATCGCGACGTGCGGCTCGCCGCCCTGGACTCGCTCGTTGGCGACGACGCCCGCCCAGCCCTGGCGCGGGCGATCGACAGCCCCCACGACGACGTTCGCCTGCGCGCCGCGAAGGCCCTGGCCCGGCATGGCGACCCGTCGGCGCGTCCTCCCCTGCTCTCCCTCGCCGGCGCCGGAACCGACCGAGCCGGAGCGCCGCCCGGAGTGGGTTCGGCTGGTTGCCTCGGCGCTCGACGGCCTCGGCGTGCTGGGCGACCCGGCCGCCTTGACGACCATCATCCCACTGCTGGATAGCCCCGACGACGAGATTCGCAAACAGGCCGTGCGGGCCTGCGTCTGGGTCTCCCGGCCCGACACGCGGGAGACGCTCCGTCAGTCGCTCCAGCACGCCGATCCGCACGTCCGTTTCCTAGCCGCGCTCGGCCTGGCCTACCAGGGAGACGATTCGGTGGCCCCCCTGCTCTTCTCCAAGGAGGCGAGCAAGATCCTGAGCGTCAACGAACGTCTCGCGGTGGGGTTGACGCTGGGGACTATCGGGGAGGATCAACTCGTCGCCTTCCTCGACCACGAGCAGGAGCCGGCGCGGGCAAGGGCCTTGTTGCTCTTGCTCCTCCTGGAATGGAAATCGCCCCAGGGCGACGTGGCGAGGCTGCTCGCCTGTCTCTCCAGCCGCATGCCCCGCGTCCGGCTGACGGCCGCTCAGGCCCTGGAATGCGTGGCCGACCCGACCGCGTTCGCCCGGTTCGTGCAAGACCAGGTCAACGACCGGGAAGACGACCCTGCCTGGACGATCGCGCCGCAGACCCTGGACGACTTCGCCGAACTGCTCGTCCATGCCGACCCCCTCATGCGTGCCCGCGCCGCGCGTCTCTTGCGATCCCTCGAAGACGCAAAACAGGACGCCTGGGACCTGGCCTGGTCGGTCTTCGCGGAACGGTTCGCCGCGGAGATCGCCGCGCTGCGGGAACAGGCGAAGCGCCGTGAACCGATTCCACCACGATCGAGCGTCGAGGAACTCCGCGAAATCGCCTTCGGCGCCTACGTGGGGCTTGTCCGCGAGCAGGGCGGCACAACGCGGAAGACCCCCGATCCGCGAATCATCCGCGTGCGACAGACCGCCTTGAACCGGATTCTCTCCCTCGCCCAGGGCGAACCTCAGTTCGCGGAGGCGGCCCGCCCGGTGCTTGTTCAGTCGCTCGGCGATCCGTATCAAGCCGTGCGATTGCTGGCTTTCGAGCACCTTCAAACGCTGGGCATCGACCACTCGGCGCTCGCGGCGGAAGCTCTGGCCAGCGGGCAGACCGATCTGGGGGTCAAGGGGCTGGAACTCCTCACCGCCGGGGCCTCCAGCACGGAAGGGCAGGCGATCCTCGAACGGGTCATGCTCTCCCGCAAGGACGACCTGGCGATCGAGGCCGCCAAGCTCCTGAAAGCCGGCCGCGATGCCGTGACCGTGGCGGCCTCGGCGCTGGAGGCGTCGTACGTACCGCTCCGCAGGCTGGCCGTCTCTTGGCTGGCCGCAGAGTACGATAAGGCTCCCGCCGCCGCGGACGCGTTGCGTCAGGCTCTCTCCTCTCGCTACCAGGCCGTGCGTGAGGCGGCCGCACTCGAACTGGCGAACAAGAAGGACAAGTCGGCCTTCGATGCGCTCGTGACACTTCTGAGAGTCGCCTCGGAAGCCAACCGTCAGCGTACGTTCCTCGCCGCACTCGTCGCCCTCGGCGACCCCCGCGCTCCAGACGCCTTCCTCGACCGGATCGAGAACGATCCAGGCGGAACGGCCCTGTCCAACGAGCTGATCAAGGCGGCGGGCCAGTTCCGCCGACCTGAGAACGCGGAACGGCTCCTGGCGATCCTCGAACGGGATAAGAAGTACCGAGACGCCGCCACCGTGGCCCTGCTCACGATCAGCGGCCACGACCAACCTGAGACGGAAGACGACGAGGGGGAACCCTTGGCGACGGTCCGTCCCGAAGATCAGTTCCCGCGCCACGACGACGTGCTCGCCCGCCTCATGGATCGGCTCTTTTCGCTGGGCGAGGCACGACTGCTGGTGGGGCTTGTGCCGGCGGCTCGCCGGGCGGAAGGCTCACAGGTCGATCCGGTTCTCTCCCTGCTGACGGCGCACCCGGAGGATCGCATCCGACGCGACGCGATCGAGGCCGTTGGCTGGCGGCTCCGCAAGCGTGGAGGCCCGGCCGATCCGTTGCTCAAGGCCCTCTCGCACAAGGACCCGATCAGCCAGTTTCTCGCGGCGGAGGCCCTGGCACGCGCCGGTCGTGGCGAGGGGCTGAACGTGCTCCTGGCCAGTATCGACTTCGTCAGCGACCTCGTTTTGCGCGAACGCGCGGTGAGCGCTCTCGGCGAGCTGGCCGATGAACGGGCGCTCGACACACTCCTGAAGCTCGCAGCCGAGGAGGGGCACGCCTTGCAGGATGCGGCGGCCGAGGCAATCGGCCACCTGGGCCGATCCGACAAGGCGGGGGAAATCTTCCGGCTCCTGGAACGCCACGCAAGGAGCGACGGCAGCATCGCGGAGACCGCATTAAGAGGACTTCGTTGGCTGAACACGGCCGATGCCTGGAAATTGATCCGTCGCCGCGCCGCCGAGCCTGAGTTCTCGTACCAGGAGACCACTTGGGAGCTGCTCGGATACAACGACGATCCAGCTACGCGTGACCTCCTCCGTCGCTTGCTGTCGAGCATCGCGTCATGGGTCGACGTCGAAGAACTCATGACCAGCGCCCGGCGATTGTGGGGCCGGGATTCTCTCGAACCGGATTACGCCCTGCTGCAAAATCCCTCGATCTCGTATGCGGATGAGTTCGAAGAATCCCTGAAACGCATCTGTCGCCAGGGGGAACCGCGCCGGATTTTCGAGATTGTCTCCTCCTGCGTGCCGGACATTCGCGAGACGCTGGCAGTCGCCCTCCTCAATCGGCCGGAACTTCCTTTGAACGAGGCGAGGGAGGCCCTCAAAGGCAACGAGGAGCCCGCCGTGACGCTCGCCGCGTGGATCGTCGGACGTGCCGGGCCGTCCGCCAAGGTTTCCAAGACGGAGATGGAGACGATCCTCCAACGCTGGCGCGACGTGTGGGAGGAACGCCGACAGAACCGGAACCGCGCGCGGGTCGAGATCGATGATGATCTGGAGAGCGACGACACGGACGGCGAACGCGCTCCGGGCACGTTGCCACCGGTCCTGGAGGTTCTGATCTATGCGGCGGGACGGCTCGGACTGGCTCAAGACCAGCTCCGTGAGCTGGCAACCAGCCACTCCGATGACCCGCTCTTTCAGCCCATCCGGCGGCGGGCGATCCTGGAATTGACCGAGGGCAAGAGCACCCCCGAGGCCATCGCCACGCTCGAAGCGGCCGCGCGGAGTAATGATCCGTGGGCACGAGCCACGGCCGCGGGTGCCCTCGGTCGCTCGTCCTCCCGAGACGTTCCCGCAGTCGCCGAGCGGCTGCTGTCCGACCGGGTGAGCTTCGAGCGGCTGGCCCGTCGCGCGCCGGAGGGGCTTGATCCTGTTGTGACGCAGGCTGTCCGTCAGTTGCATTACCAGGGGGTCGCCCTGCCCCACGTCGTCGCGAGGGGAGACATCGAGACGCTTGGGGCCGTCGCCGAGGACCGCACCTTGCCCGAAGCGACGCGCCTGGGGGCCATCGAGGGCCTGGCGAAGCTGGCGAGCGAGGCCGCCGAACAGCGGCTCCGACAGATCGGCCTGGCTCAGGAGGACGATGAAGAGCTGCGTAAGGCGGCCTGGCGCGGCTTGCGACGCTCGAAACGGTCGCGCCGGCAAGGAACCGCGCCTGGAGCCGAGGTGAGACGATGACCGACCAAGACGACGCCCCACCTCCCGACTCGGCTGAGCCGGCGGGTGCCGATCATACCGACGTCGAACTCCGTTATGCCGGTCCCAGCGGGCTGGAAACGTCCGAGGAAACCGCGCGGCTGACCCTGGCGGGAAACCTGCGCCGCGACCCGATCCGCCTGGAGGCGACGATCAAGGAACCGCTCCGGTTCCGCGAGGCCATGTCGGCCCTGTACGCCGTTGTCGGCAGCGATTACCGCTACGTGCCCAAGGACCGCACGGCCTACCTGGCCTATCAGCGCATGCGTCGCGAGGCGGCCAATGTCGGGACTTGGCAGGCGCAGCAGGCCTATTTCTCGTGGCTCTTGCGCAACGATCCCACCGCCTTTCTGATCCTCGACCCGGTCATCAGCGTCCATCCCGATCAGGTCTTCTTCGAGGTCTTCAGCAAGGACGAAGGGACCTACGCCAAGCTCGGCATCGACCGCGATGCTTTTGAATTCGCGAGCGAACCGACCTGCGGCACGACGAACATCGACTTCAGCCAGGCGCTCTACGCGAGCCTCCAGCAGATGCGGAGCTACCGCGAGACGCGCCTGAGCATCGGTCGTGAAGGGGTCGCGCTGGCCTCGGGCGGCGCGGCGGAGGTCCTGGAAAAGCATATCCGGGTTCCCGACTCCTGGCTCCGCGGGTTCCTCCAGGTGCAATCGGCGGCCACCCTGCCCCGCACGACCTTCCACCTGAACCCGATGGACCTGTACAACGCGCTGCGTTACCTCCGGCTGCACGGCGACCGCAAGGGCCAGCGCCGGGGCCTGCGTGTGGAACTGGTCCCCGGCGAGCCGCCGAGGCTGGTTCTGGAGCCCTGGGAAGTCGTCATCACCTCGACCGGCGAGCCGTACAACGGGAAGACCCCCCGGCTGGTGCGCGTCTGGGGGCGGCGCCGGCTGTTCCTGCTGCGGCGGTTCCTGCCGTTCGTCGAGGGGGTGGACGTGCATCTGCTCGGGAGCGGATTGCCGAGCTTCTGGGTCCTCCGCGCCTCGGACATGTCGTTAACTCTGGGCCTGACCGGCTTCACGGCGGCGAACTGGTCGCAGGCCGTCAGCTTCGACCTGCTCCTGCCTCGCAAGACGGGAACGACCGAGCCGCTGGAAACCGTGCTCCGTCACCTCGATCAGACGTGGTCGGCCGGCGCGGGCGAACTGGCCAAGGCCACCGGCTTGAAGTGGCCCGCCTTGCTGGAGGCCCTTCAACTGGGCTGCCAGCAAGGGAAGATCATGTACGACCTGGCGGCCGACGTGTACCGGCTCCGCCCGTTGACCGACGCCCCGCTCGACCTGGCCCGCCTCGAATTCCGCAACGCGAGGGAGCGAATCGCTCACGACCTGCTGGTCCGCCGAGGCGCGGTGGCGATCGTCTCGGAGAACCGCATTCCCGGCTCTGGCCTGGAACTGACCGGCAAGGTGGTCGTCGAGGAAGATCGGCGCGAGTACCGGCCGCAGATGCTCCTGGCCGACGAGGGGCAGGTCAACCGCGCCGAGTGCACCTGTCCAACCTTCCGCAAACAGGGCTTGAAGTCCGGCCCTTGCGTTCACCTGATCGCGCTCCGCCTGGCCTATGCCCAGCAGGAAGCGCAGCGGCTCCAAGGATTGGAGCCCCGGCAGACGATCACCGTCGAGACCCGCCTCTTCAGCAAGCGTGATCCGGCGGGCGAGCACGTGTATCAGGTCTCGCTGGAACGGCAGCGGTTGAAGGTCCGCTGGGGGCTCGCGGGAACCCCTTTGCGGTTGCAGACGTTGACATTCAATTCCCTGGACGACGCCCGTGAGGCATACCTCGCCCGGCTCGCCGAGCTGGACGCCCGCGGCTTCCTCGACGCGACGGCAGGCTGAGGTTCACCGAGCATGGCCAAGAGATCGGACCCCTCCACCCTCTGGCGAGCGATCGTGCAGGCCGGGGGAATCCCGGCCTACGTCAATACGCAGCTCGCCGAGCGCGGCTACCTCGTCACGAGGCGCGAGACGGACGGCATGTCCGACCGCGAGCGCGAGGAGTACAAGAAGTCCCTCCGTGTCGAGGCCGAGGAGAAACGCAAGCTCCGGCGCGAGGCCTGGCAGGCGTACAAGGCCACGCACATCGTTCACCTCGGCGAGACCGTCTTCTGGACCGACGCGACCGGCCCGGACAGGTGGGACCTGCCCCACGCCGAGGAACGGGCCGCGGAGAACGACTTGCCGCCACTCGACACGCCGCAACAACTGGCCGAGGCTCTCGGGTGGACCATCGCGGAGCTGCGCTGGCTGGCTTTTCATCGTGAGGCCGCCACGATGGTCCACTACCGGCGGTTCACGATCCCCAAGCGCGACGGCAACGAACGCGCCATCTGGGCTCCCTTGCCGAAGCTCAAGGAGGGGCAGCGATGGATCTTGCGGAACATCGTCGAGAAGCTGATCGTCCACGGCGCGGCCCATGGGTTCCTCCCGGGCCGGTCGATCCTCAGCAACGCGGACGTCCACACCGGCGCGAAGATCCTCGTGCAGATGGACATCAAGGACTTCTTCCCGACCGTCACGCTGCCGAGGGTCAAGGGGATCTTCCGCAAGGCGGGCTATCGCGAGCAGGTGGCGACGCTCCTGGCACTCTTGTGCACGGAATCGCCCCGCGAGATCGTTGAGCAGGACGGCAAGACGTACTACGTGGCGCTCGGCCCGCGCTGCTTGCCGCAAGGGGCTCCCACGAGCCCGGCCTTGACGAACACGCTCTGCCTGCGGCTCGACCAGCGACTGAGCGGGCTGGCCCGGCGCCTCGGCTGGCGTTACACGCGCTACGCCGACGACATGACGTTCAGCCTGCCGACCGACCACGCCGGAGCGCCCCGGCTCGGCACGCTGCTCGGCTCGGTGACGCGGATCGTCCAGGACGAAGGGTTCGAGGTGCATCCCCGCAAGACCCGTATCGCCCGGGTGGGCGGCCGGCAGACCGTCACCGGCCTGGTCGTCAACGGCGACGATCCCCCTCGGGTGCCCCGTAAGCTCCGCCGAGAGATCCGCGCGGCCATCCACAACCTCAAGACCGGCAAGGCATGCGCGGACGCGGATTCCCCCGCGCAACTGGAAGGCTACGCCGCGTACATCGCCATGACCGATCCCGAGCTTGGGGACAAACTCCGCGAGGCGCTCGGGGTTGTCTCAACACCAACGAGCGATCCCAGCGAGTCGCCGTGAACGGGACGGACCGCTATTGATCCGCAACGCGGCGATACGGCGGCTTCCAGACCCACGGCAGCACGTGGGCTCGCTCCGCCCAGACTTCCCACGCCTCGCGAAGCTTCGCGACCTTCTCGGGATAGGTCGCGGCGAGGTCGTTGGCTTCCACGCGATCGGCCGCAATGTCGTAGAGTTCCCAGCCGCCTCCAGGCCCCTTGGCAACCAGTTTCCAGTCACCGACCCGGATGGCCCGGTTCCCTTCGTGTTCCCAGTAGATCGCCTCACGTTCGATCGACCCGTTCGCGAATGCCGGCACGAGGCTCTTGCCTTCCAGCGGTGTGATCGACACGCCATCCACCTCGGCCGGATAGGTCGCCCCGGCCACATCGACGCACGTGGCCATGATGTCGATCAGGTGCCCGGGTTGCGTGCGGAGTTCCCCCGCGCCTCGATCCCGCTCGGCCAGTGCGCGATCAGGGGGGTGCTGATCCCCCCTTCGTGGACCCAGTGCTTGTACTCCCGGAACGGTGTGTTGCTCACGTTCGCCCACCCACGACCGTAGGCGACATACGTGTCATACGGCCCAGGGACCACGTTCGGCCCCTGGCGGACCGGATAGCCATCCCGCGTCTGCGGTGGGACGAGGCCGTTCGGTAATGCCTCGGGCGGAATGGAAGGCAAGGTCGGATGGTCCGGACGCGGGCCATCCACACGGTTCTTCACCAGATGGCGCCCCTGGTTCTCCGCGCAACCACCGTTGTCCTGAAGGAAGAAGAGAAGCGTGTTCTCGAACTGGCCGGTCCGTTTCAGCTCGGCGACGAGTTTGCCGATCCCTCGATCCATCCGATCGACCATCGCCGCGTACACTTCCATGCACGCGATTTCCCGCTCCTTGTTAGCCACACCGGCCCATTCCTCGTCCTCGGGGGTCATACCCTGCGAGGGGTCGATGAGTCCCAGCGCGGCCGACTTCTTGAGCCGGGCCTTGCGGATGGGGTCGTAGCCGTCGTCGTACATCCCCTTGTATCGGGCGATGTCCTCCGGAAGCGCGTGCATTGGCCAGTGCGCGGACGTGTAGGCGACGTACAGGAAAAACGGCTGGTCCGGTTGATTCTCCGCGTGATCCCCCACGAACCGGACGGCGTGGTCGGAGATCGCATCGGTGAAGTAGTAGGTCTCCGGCGTGTAGAGCGGATCGGCGTAGGGGGAGATCAGGTCGTTGTCGCGGGCCAGGGTGAAGGGATCGTAAAAGCTCCCGCCGCCACTGACCATGCCGTAGAACCGCTCGAAGCCGCGCTGCAAGGGCCAGTTGTGCTTCGGTCCGTCCTGGGCGATGTGCCGTGTTACGTGCCATTTGCCGGCCATGTAGGTCCGGTATCCGCTCGACTTCAAGACCTCGGCGATGGTGCGGCAGTTCCGGTTCAGGTCGCCGCGATAGCCGGGGAATTCCGGCCCGCGATCCTCCATCATGTGCCCGACTCCGGCCTGATGGGGATAGAGACCGGTCAGCAAGCTGGCCCGGGTTGGGCAGCAACGCCCTGTATTGTAGAACTGCGTGAACCGCACGCCGTTGGCGGCCAGGGAATCGAGCGTCGGCGTGTGGATCTCGCCGCCGTAGCAACCGATGTCCGAGAAGCCCATATCGTCGGACATGATGAGGACGATGTTCGGCCGCTCCGCCGCGATCGCGCCTCGTATCCCGAAACCGAGGACCAGAATCGTCAGACCGAGACGCACGCTGGTACGGAAAGTCGAGGCTGGAATCATGGTGCTTGCTCCTTCCCGCCCGATGAAAGCCGGATCAGATGGCCTCTCGGGCATCCGATGTCAGGCGGCTTGCTTCTTTCGGCTGACCAGTTGCGCGATCTCGGCGATGCTATCCAGATGATCGACCCCCGCCTCGTGGGCTTCGAGCGTCACGCCGAACTGCTCTTCCAGGAAGACGACAAGCTTCAGCGTGCTGATCGAGTCGAGGATGCCTCCCGTGATGAGCGGCGTCTGGTCGGTCAGTTCCGACGGGTCCTCGCCCGGCAGGAACTCGCGGAGAATGTAATCGTGCACGGTCGTCTTGATCGCGTCCATGGGGGCCTCCCTGCTTTTCCGAAATAAATCAAAGGGATTTGGTGATGATTCTCAGGCGGACTCGGCGCCGAAGCCGGCGGCGACGAGCAGGGCATCGAGCCGAGGGTCCGTTTCGATGACCACCGGTCGAGTTCCGTAGCGGACCGGCAGCGCGCTCCTCGAACGCTTCGTGCAGGACCCGGCCTTCCATCTCCTCCGGGACGGGCAGGCCGAGCATGGCCAGGGCGGTCGGCGCGACGTCGTGAAGGTCCGCGCCGAGGTGCTCGCCCGGGCGGATGTCGGGGCCGTCGATGGCGAGGATGCCGTCCATCCAGTGCGTCGCCGGAAGGTTCCAGTCGGGACGTTGCAGGTCGCTCCGGAACGGGCTCCACTTGGCCTGCGCCTGGTAGCCGTCGGCCGAGAGGGCCAGCACGTCGGGCAAGCCCTCGGCGTCCGGGTCGAGGCCGTAGCGATCGGCGACGGCGAAGGCGTCGGCGAACAGCGGCTCGCCGGTCTCGGGCGTCGCGGGCTTCCAGGCAGATCTCGATGACCTCCCGCCGCGACGCGCTCGGCGGCCGCGCCGGTGCCGGCGGCCGCCGGGTTCAGGAAGATGCAGCCGCTGAGCTGGCCGAAGGGGGCGAAGGCGACGGTTCGCCTCCAGTCGCAGCCGACCTGGCCCTCGATCGAACGGGGCAGGCGGCGGCCGCCACCGCCTGGCTCGCGGCGGGCCTGCCAGCGGCGCAGGCGATCGGCCAGCCGGTGCGCCCGGTAGCGGAAGCGCGTGCCGTAGGCCAGCCCGCGCTGGAGGCCCGCCCGGCGGAGCAGACCGTTGACGTTGACCAGGGCGCGGCAGGGGCCGAAGCCGTGGTCCGACAGGGCGATGACCGCCGCGTCCCGCTTCGAGGCCAGTTCCAGCAGGCGCCCGACCGCCTCGTCGAGCGCCCGCAGGCAGGAGACCGACCTCCTCGTTCCAGCCGTGCTGGCGGACGCCCGTCTCGTCCACGTCGAGGTACGGCCAGAGCCGGTGCTGGAGGCTGTCGAGGTTGTGGAAGTGGACCATCAGGGCCGACCAGTCGGTCCGGGCGTCGGCCCGGATCGGCGGCCTCGGCCTGGGCGCGGAAGATCGCGCGGTTGCGAGCGGCCAGGGACCGCAGGTCGTCCAGCCGTCGCGGGCGGCCCTTCCAGACGATCTTGTGCGTGTAGTCGGGGACCTCGGCGAAGATCTCGCGGCCGAAGTCCGGGCACTGGGCGAAGGCCCACTCCAGGCCGGGCGCGTCGGACCCGGCGACGACCAGCCCGCGGACACGCGGCGGCGGGTAGGTCATCGGCAGGTTCAGGCTGACGACCTCGCGCCCGGCGGCGCTCAGGATCTGCCAGAGGGTCGGCACGCGGACCCGCCCGGCGTGGTTCGGGCGGATCGTCCGGTCGGTCGGGTCGACGTGGTAGAACTCGTGGATGCCGTGGACCGGCGGGCGTGCAGCCGGTCGAGAACGAGGTCCAGGCGACCGGCGTGACCATCGGCGCGGTGGAGCGGAGCGTCCCGAACGCCGCGCGTCGCCAGAGAGCGGCCAGGTTCGGCAGCCAGCCGCGCTCGAAGGCCGGCGCCGAGCACAGTCATCGTGCCGCCGTCGAGGCCGAGGAACAGGACCCGGGATACGGGAGCCGCCATGCGCTGCAACGCCTCGGGACGCGTTTAAGAAACCGCGTCTGATCCAGACCCGCCGATCGGCTCTCGGCGACGCGGTGCGACATTCCGGGAGCTTCGTCGCGAACCCACCCTCTCCCTACCGTTCCATTTCAACCTGGCGCGGCGCGAGCGGCGGGGCGACCCCCCGGATGCCGGTCGGAACGTAACCCTTCGTCCCAATCCGGTCAATCCGACTTTTTCGGTCAAGCTGCCGCATAGGTCGTGACGATCATAGCGACGGCCCCGGTCGTTTCGGGTGTCCGACGATGGAAATGGGCCCGGCGAGGAGGTCGGGTCGAACGCGAACCAGTTCCGGAGGGCAATTGCCGATGTCCGCAAGGAAGCTCCCGGCCCTCGGGCGGCCCCTCGGCGTCCTCCTGGCCGTTCTGATCCCGCTCTATTCCGGTTGCGGGGTCCTCGACAAGCACCGCGAGAACAAGATCCCCCATCTCGGCGCCGTCGATCCGACCCAGCCGCGAGAACTCCAGATGGTCTCGATGCCGCCGCACGTCGTCGAGCCGCCTGACGAGCTGGAGGTCAGCGTGCGGCCCGTCGCACTGGAGTTTCCCCTGACGACCGTGATCGTTCAGGCTGATGGAATCATCGACCTCGGCTTCTTCGGCGAGGTGTACGTTGCCGGTCTGACGCTGGACGAGGTCGAGCAGAAGCTCTTCCAGTACTTCTCGGTCATCGCCACGAACAAGAAGATCAAAGGCCCTGTCGATGTCTCCGTGCGGCTTCTGAACGGTCGGGATAGCAAGCGCTTCTATGTCATGGGCACCGTGACCAATGAAAATAGCTACCCCTTGACAGGCAACGAGACCGTGCTTGACGGGATCCTCCTGGCCGGGTTGCGGTCCAACAGCCTGCCGGAGAAAGCCTACCTCGCCCGCCCGAAGCCGGCCGGCGACGGCTTCCAGCTCCTGCGGATCGACTGGGAACGCATCCGGATGGGGGACACCCTGACCAACTATCAGCTCATGCCCGGTGATCGCATCGTCGTCCCCGGCGGCGAGGCCCCCGGTCTGCTCGAAACCCTCTTCGGGGCAGGCTGATCCCTCCTGGAGACAGAGACAAAGTTCCGCAAGGGTTGGTGGTCGATTCGCAACCTCGGCCATCAACCCTCCTCCCCATTCGGAGGAGCAAACCGCGTGAACCGCAACGGCTCCCACGCCTCCGGGGGCGGGAGGGCGGTCCCCGAACGCTGGCAGGCGCGTGCCCAGGCGATCAGGGCGTCGTAGTGGGCATCGCCGTCCAGATGGCCGAACCACTGCGTCCCCTCGGGGGTGACGACGACCGCCACGTTGGGCAGGTCGCACGGGCCGAGACAGCCCGAGATGGTCAGTTGCACGGCGCGGTTCAGCTTCTCCGCCTTCCAGACGGTCTTGATCCGCTCGACGGGCACCTCGGGGAGCCCGCGCTCGGTCTTGCCGCAGCAGCACCCCTTGCAGAGCAAGACCTGCGCGACGGACGTGACCCTCGTGGTGCGAGGGGCGGCTTCGGTCGTCGCGGACGACTCCGGTTCGGCGTTCAAAATTCGATCCCTCGCTGGGCCTTGATGCCCTCGGTCTTGCTCGGCTTGTGCGGCCGAGTCGGATCGGGCCGGAACGGGTGCTTGACCATGCGGACCTCGGAAACCAGGTCGGCCGCCTCGATGATCGCCGGAGGCGCGCCCCGGCCGGTCAGGACGACGTGCAGCCGGGGGTCGCGCGCCTGGAGGAACTCGACGACCTGCCGCGGGTCGAGATAACCGAGCTTCATCACCACGTTGATCTCATCGAGGATCACCATGTCGTACCGGCCGGAGTTGATGACCTCCTTGCTGAACTCCCAGATCGATTCCGTGGTGGCGATGTCCTGCGCCGGGTTCTTGGTGTCCCAGGTGAACCCGTCCCCCATCGGCCGGATCTCAAGATCCGGCGCGAGCCGCTCGGCCAGCAAGCTCTCGCCGGTCTTCCACTTCCCCTTGATATATTGAACGATGAAGACCTTCATGCCGTGCCCGAGCGCGCGGAAGGCCAGCCCGAGCGCGGCGGTGGTCTTCCCCTTGCCGTCGCCGGTGTTCACGATCAAGAGGCCGCGACGCTGCTTCGGGTCGTCGGGCGGGGGTGCGTCGGTCATGGGTCTCTCTGTCCTTTCGGGAAAGGGCGGGAAGCGGGCAAAACTCCATCCATCAAGCGATCCGCGTGAACAAGGCCCGTCGCACGGCCTCGGAGAGCCTCGGGCCGTTCAGGTCGTCGAGCGTCTTGACCTCGGCCCCCCACTCCCTCGCGAGCGTCCGGGCCAGGCCGAGCCGAACCGGGCCGTTCTCGGTATCGACGACCAGGCCATGCACGCCCGCCGCCGAGAGGTTCCGGGCCATCGCCAGCGCGTCGGCCTCGGGATGACCACCGCTGGCGAGCGGGACGTTGCCCCGGCCATCGGTCAGCAGGACGACCAGGGGCGCGATCCCCGGCTCCCGACGCCTCGCGGCCGACGATCACCTGCGACGCGCCAGACGTAGCCCCTCGGCCAGCGGGGTCGAGCCGCCGACGGGAAGCTCGGCCAGGTGCCGGGCGGCGACCTGCACGCTACGGGTCGGCGGCAGGACCAGCCGAGCCCCCCCTTGCCGAAGGTGATCAGGCCGACCCGGTCGCGCTTCTGGTAGGCATCGACCAGCAAGGAGAGCACCGCCGCCTTCGTCTGCCGCATCCGCTCGCGCGCCCCCATCGACCGGCTGGCATCGACGACGAACAGGACCAGGTGCCGCGACGGCCGCGCCCGGACCTTCTCGCGGAGGTCGTCCGGCCGGACGATCAACGGGGCACCCGCCGACCATCCTCGCGACGACTGCCAGGGGGCCGCCGCGCGGAGGGTCGCGGCGAGGGCCGGATCGGTGGTGCGGCCTCGGGGGACCGCCGCGCCGATGAACGCCCCCCGCCGATCGGTCGCCGCGAGCCGTCCCCGCCGACCGGCTGGGGCTTGCTTGCGAGGCGGGGACACGCGGGGC
This sequence comes from uncultured Planctomycetota bacterium, assembly GCA_963758025.1. Lineage (GTDB taxonomy): Bacteria > Planctomycetota > Planctomycetia > Isosphaerales > Isosphaeraceae > CAVWUA01. The sequence goes on from CAVWUA010000001.1 coordinate 104,251, forward strand.
GACCACGAGGCCAGCGCGGCGGGATCGGCGGCCGGCAAGACCCGCGTCTCCCCCTCGTCCGAACCGCCCCCGTCCCCCGGTTCCGGCGCGGCTTCGGCCCGCCCCTGGTCGGGGCGATCGCCGCTGGCAAAGTATTGTTGCCTCGGCATTTGCGGCCGGTTGGGTTCGTTCGGCGCATCGCGGTCGCGGTCGTTGGACGGTGGAGGGGACGACGGCGGCGGGCCTTGCGGCGGGCGGGTGCGGCGGTGCGCCAGGGCCAGCTCGGCGACGGCCTCGACGTCCGCCTCGGTCACGGTCGTCCGCCCTTCGTAGGCGGCCAGGGCGGCGGCGGCCTTGTGGATCGTCAGGTCGGCGCGGAGCCCTTCGGCCCCTTCGCGGGCACAGCGGGCGCAGAGGGCGTCGAGGACCGGCTCCGGCACCTGGACGTCGGGCAGGAGCCGCTGCGCCTCGGCGATCCGCTCCCCTTCGCGGCGGTCGGCCTCGTCCCAGCGGGCGCGGAACGCCTCGGGATTGGCCTCGAAGGCGAGCCGGCGGCGGCACGACCTCCGCGCGGGCGGCGGGGTCGGTCATCGGCTCGACCTCGACCGCCAGGCCGAAGCGGTCGAGAAGCTGGGGACGCAGGTCCCCCTCCTCGGGGTTCATCGTGCCGACGAGCACGAACCGGGCAGGGTGGCGGAACGCCAGGCCCTCGCGCTCGACGTGGTTCACCCCCATCGCGGCGGCGTCGAGCAGGAGATCGACGAGGTGGTCGCCCAGCAGGTTGACCTCGTCAATGTACAGGATGCCCCGGTGGGCGGCGGCGAGCAGGCCCGGCTCGAAGTGCCGCTGGCCGCTCGACAGGGCACGCTCCAGGTTCAGGCTGCCGACGACGCGGTCATCGGTCGCGCCGACGGGCAGGTTCACCAGGGCGACGGGCCGGCGGACCCGCCTGGGTTCGGTCGGCAAGGGCCAGCCGGGAACGTCCTCGCCGGGCGCTCGGTGGAACGGGTCGCCCTCGAAGACCTCGATGGCCGGCAGGAGCGCCGCCAGGGCGCGGACGGCCGTGCTCTTGGCCGCCCCCTTCGACCCCCGGATCAGGACCCCGCCCAGCCCCGGATGAATCGCCGCCAGGATCAACGCCCGCTTCATCGCGTCCTGACCCACCAGGGCCGAGAACGGAAAGATCGCCTCGCCGGTCGTGCCTTGCATCCCGTCGCCGCCCCTCTCTGCTGCCGCCGAATCGCGTTGGGTTCGTTTGGTAATTGTGCCGTAACTCAATGGGATATCACGAGATGAGTTGTGCGCATAATTGTGTCTTTCGGATTGTGTGAACGCGAACGGCTCCCCTTACGAGAATATTCGTTAGAGACAAGCCCCGCCTTCACAGCGCGGGGGAATCCGTATCTCCCTTTTTGACCCTCTGTGCCCTCGGTGAACTCCGTGGCTAACTCTTCTCAAGGCTCATCTTCCGGAACCCCCGCGAGCCGCAGAAACGCGACCCAGATCCGCCGCATCGCGTCGGTCGAGCCGACAGCCACGCGCCGGTTCTTCCACGCGATGTTGACCAGGTTCGCCGGGGCGACCAGAAGCACCGTCTCGCGGTTCGGCTGACTCTCGTAAACGGAGCGATGTCGTCGATACGCCTGGCTTCTCGGCAAGGTAAATCCCTCATCGCGGATGCTGCCGAGATACCAGCGCAGATCCTCCAGGGCGAAGACGCGCGGCCGACTGTAGGCATTTTCGGGGTCGGTGATCGTCACGGAGCCATCCCGCACGCGGACCCGCATGTAGTGGACGTTCCGTGTCCAGTACAGCGTGAGACGTCCCCCGAGATAGGTCGCGGCCAGGATCAGCATGCCGAATCCGCCCAGATACAGCGCGGCCGCCACGCGAAATTCCGGCCCGGCGGCATAGATCAGGAACGCCATCGTCGAGACGATCGCCACGGTCAGAAAGGCCATCACCTTGCGCTGCTCTCGCAACAAAAACGACCGGTCATAAGGAATCTCGTCGTCCAGGACCTCGTGCTCTCGGGCGTAGTCCGAAAGCCCCGGATAATGTTTCTCAACGCATTCCTCGCAGTAGAGCTTGCCATCCCAGAGACGGACCCGGCGCCAGGAGACCTCCAGCGGCGTTCCGCAGAACCGGCAGGCGGGGTCCGTCAGGTTCGCGGTTGGAGCAAATTCCGAGGGCATCATTCACCACCACTCGCCGCAGGCGCGCCGGGCATCGCGTTCGAACCAGTTGTCGAGGTAGTAATTCCGGCCTGCGCGACCACGCCCAGACGCTGCACGCGACATACGCCGGCAGGAAGATCGGTCCCCAGCGCTCGACCTGGCGGACGTGGGCCTGTTCGTGCGCCCGGCAGGAGTCGAGGCAGGCCGTATCCCTGCCGAGGATCACATGCCCAAGCGTCATCGCGGCGGCCCGCACGAGCGTGCGTTCGAGCATCCAGCGGGCGAACCCGCCGTGAAACTCCAGCGCACCCTCGCGACGCTGGACCCGCCCGCCGGTCGCCAGAGTCAAGACGCCCGCGGTCAGGCCGACGAGCGTCGTGGGGCCGGCCCAGGCATAGACGAGCGGTCGCGTGATCTTCTTCCGCGCGCTCAACGCGACGACTCCCCCTCGGCCTCGGCGACCTGCCCCAATTGCTTCGGGTCCGCACGCAACGCGACGTATCCGCAGCCCATGCAGGCCGAAACCGTCAAGGCGACGGAAGGCGCCAGCGGGAACTTCCGCCGCTTCTGCCGCACGACGACCGGGCTGAAGGGGAACCGCCCGAGGTCAGCTTCCCCTCCGCCCAACGCTCCTGTCCGCACGACGGACACGTCACGGCAGGGATTTGCCCTTCATCGCGTTCCATTGCCGAAGCCTCCCGGAAAACTTCGCGGCCAGCGTCCACGCGCCATAGCCGGACAGGCCCAGGATCACGCCGACGGCGGCGAAGGCGCAGACATGCTCAAACGTCGTCCGAGGCGCGAACTCGCGGCCGAACAACTCGACGGCCATGTGGTGGGCGAACAGGATCATGAGGGTTCCTTTCCGTTTCGAAAATCATCATTGAAAATTGAACGTCAACGACTTTCGAGCATGCTTTCATTCCGCAGATAGATCGCCTTGAGCACTCGACCGTCTCGGGGCTGGGCTGTTCCCAGAGGCCCCGATCGACGGCTTCCAGCAGGCGCTCGGCCATCGACCGCAAGGCCCAGGGGTTTTTTTCCTGGAGGAAGTCCTGAACCTTCGGGTCCATCAAGTAGGACTGGCTGACTTGTTCAAACATCCAGTCGTCGATGACGCCCGCGGTGGCCTCGTAGCCAAACAGGTAATCGACGGTGGCGGCCATTTCGAAGGCCCCCTTGTAGCCGTGCCGCATGACGGAGGCGATCCACTTCGGGTTCACCACGCGGGAGCGGAAGACGCGCCTCGCCTCGTCGGCCAGGTCGCGGACGCGGACGTGATCGGGCACGGAGGTATCGCCGAAGTACGCCGCCGGGTTCTCGCCGGTCAGGGCGCGGATCGCGGCGATCATGCCGCCGTGGAACTGGAAGTAGTCGTCGGAGTCGAAGATGTCGTGCTCGCGGTTGTCCTGGTTCTGCACCGCGACGGCGACCTGCGAGAGCCGCCGCTTGAACGGCTCGGCCGCCGCGACGCCGTGATCGGTTCCGCGTGTAGGCATACGAGCCCCAGTTGATGTAAACCTCGGCCAGGTCGGCGTCGTTCTTCCAGTTCCGCTCGTCGATCAGGTTCAGCAGCCCCGCGCCATACGATCCCGGCTTCGAGCCGAAGACGCGGTAGCGGGCCTGTCGCGCGGCCTGATCGGGGGCCATGCCCTTCTCGCCGAGGGCCTGTTCCTCGCGGCGAACGTGCCGACGGACGTAGTTTTGCTCGTCCGGTTCCTCGGCCGTCGCGACGAGTTCCACGGCCTGGTCGATCAGGTTGACGACGTTCGGAAAGGCGTCGCGGAAGAAGCCCGAGATGCGCACCGTGACATCAATGCGGGGCCTCCCCAGTTCTTCCAGAGGGATCAGCTCGACCCCCTTCAACCGTCGGCTCTCCGGCACCCAGACCGGGCGGCAGCCCATCAGGTAGAGGATCTCGGCGATGTCGTCGCCGTGGGTTCGCATCGTGCTGGTGCCCCAGACGACGATACCGACCGAGCGGGGGAACTCGCCGTCATTCTCTTGCTGATACTTCTCGATCAGCCGATCCCCCGCCTGCACGCCGACTTTCCAGGCGGTCTCGGTCGGGATCGTGTGGATATCGACGCTGTAAAAGTTCCGCCCCGTGGGCAGGATGCGGGCCATGCCCCGCGTCGGCGCCCCGCTCGGCCCGGCGGGGACGAAGCGGCCGGAGAGGCCGCGGAGGGTGTTGGTCAACTCGTCGGTGGTGCGGTCGAGGCGGGGGAGGATCTCCTCGGCAATAAAGCCAAAACATTGCGAAGGCTCCGACGGGTTCTCGAAACTCTCCGCAAATCGAGCCATCATCTCTTTTCGCTTACCACCCGCCCTGAGTCCTTCGAGGATCTCGCGTAAGTAGGATCGTCCATGCACGTCAAGGATTTCGAGGAGATCGCCCCGAGTTCCCGTGGACACGTCTCCCTTCGAAAAGCCCATGATGAGCACCCGGGCCTGCTTGTGTTCGACACGTTCGCCCATCTCACCGATCAGAATGTCATCCGGAATGCCGCTCGCACGGGACAGGGCTTTACGCATCGAGGGGACATCGCCATTGTCCAGACGGGTCATGGCCATCAACAGATCGACGAGTTGCTCTCCCTTCGGCGGCTCTCCAAAGATATGCAGACCATCGCGGATCTGGGCATCCCCCAGCTCGCAGAGATAACCGTCGATTTCCTGGAGGAACCCGTCGAACTCCTCCGCCTCGGGACAGCGATCGACCTTCAAATCCCGGTCGAGGTTGTTCTTGGTGACGAGCGACCAGATTTGCCCCGTGATGTACGGCAGCTTCGTCGGGTCGAGCGAGGCCATGCGGTAATATTCATCCAGCAATTGCTCGATCCGGGCGAGGTCGTCGTATGTCTCGGCCTGGGTCATCGGTGGGATGAGGTGGTCGATGATCGTCGCATGGGCGCGGCGCTTGGCCTGGGTCCCCTCGCCGGGGTTATTGATGATATACGGATAGAAGTTGGGCAGGTCGCTCAGCATGATCTCGGGATAGCATTCCGCACTCAAAGCGGTGGCCTTGCCGGGGAGCCATTCGAGGTTGCCATGCTTACCCATGTGCAGGACGGCCAGAGCGCCGAACTCGTGCTGGAGCCAGCGGTAATAGGCGAGATAGTGGTGCGTCGGCGGCAGGTCGGGGCTGTGGTAGATCGCCATCGGGTCCGCGCCGAACCCTCGCGGGGGCTGGATGCCCACGAAGACGTTGCCGAAGTCGAGCCCGGGAATCGCCAGGCGATCGTCAATCCGCCCGACCTGCCCGAGCGGCAGTCCCCATTGCGCGATCATCTCCCGACGCGCGGGCTCGGGGAGTTCATCGAACCAGCGTTCATACGTCGTCAGACTCACGTGACCGACCGCGTTGCGCAATTGATCGTCCGTGAGGAATTCCTCATCATTCGTGCAGCGGTCGATCAACTGGTGCATCAAGGCATCGCCGTCATCGGGAATGTTCTCGACGGTGTAGCCGGCCTCCTTCAAGGAGCGCAGGAGGTTCATCACCGACGCGGGCGTGTCGAGGCCGACCCCGTTGCCGATCCGGGCGTTCTTCGTCGGATAATTGCCGAAGAGGATGGCGACCTTCTTCTCCGCGTTCGGCGTGCGTCGCAGCCGTCCAAAGTTCAGGGCCAGCCGCGCGACGTAATCGACGCGGTCGGCCTTTGGGACGTATGCCTTGATGGTCGTGCCGAGCCGCTCGTCGAACTGCCCCTCCTCCTTGAAACTGATGGCGACGGTGTTGATGCGGCCGTCGAACTCGGGCAGGACGACGTTCATCGCCGTGTCGCGCGGGGTGAGACCCGCGTCGCTGGCGGCCCATTCCTCCTGGCTCGTCGTGCAGAGGACCGCCTGCAAGACCGGCACGTCGAGCCGTTCCAGCAGGTCCTTCACCGCCCCCGTCGATTCGGTGTGCGTCCCCTCGCTGAGCGTCGCGACGGTGAAGCTCAGGGTGCTGATGAGCACGTCGGCACGCGACTTGCCCGTTCTCGTCAATCAGGAATTGATGGAAGACCGACGGGACGCCCCCCTCCTGGTCGGGATCATCCTTGAGGCTATAACAGAAAACAGCCAGGGCCTTCGGCCCGATTCCTCGATCCGGCGGATCAGGGCGTCGATCGGCCCGGTGTTCTGGGCCATCCAGTGCGCCCGGTAGAAGAGGATGCCGATCGTCGGGGCATCGGGCGAGGCAAACCGCCGCGACCACTCGGGAAAGGTCAGACCGTCGGGGGCATCGGGATGATAAATACCGTCGCGCGGCAAGGGTGTGGGCGGGTCGTAGCCGAGGCCGGTCCGAAGGATGTTATCACTCAAGCACTTGAGCAGATTGACCAGGTTGACCACCCCCCCCTGGGTGAAGTATTCCAAGATCTGCGTGACGAGCGGCAAGGGGGCGTGACAGAGGGCCGCCAGCTCGGGGTCGAGGGTCTGCTCGCCGGGCAGGGCGAAGAAGGGGATATTTTGCTCGCGGCAGGCGCGCGAGAGCCGCTCGAAACCGTCGTTGAAGTACGCCTTGCCGCCCAGCACGCGGACGATCAGGGCGCGGCAGCCCGGCAGATCCTCGGCGATGAAGCGGTCGAGCGCCTCGGGGCTGTTCAGCTCGTTGGCATTGCGAGCGCGGACCGCTTCAAGGTCGTCCGGCAGGCGGCGAACGGCGGCGGCGAGGGCCTGGATTTCGGTATCGGCGGTCGTCAGGATCTGGAACACAGGCCTCACCTCTGTCGCCTTTGAGGAAACGGACGACGCCGGGCGAGGAGGAAGGCCGAAGGAACGCGGTTCTCGGGCTGTCGGATGAGCGCACTGGCGATCACCCTGGTGACACCTTGAGACAGGCCGCGTGGTCCCTCGGACGCCTCACCCTCGAAGGCGCCTCGGGCGAGGACGGCGGATCGTCCTCGTGGAGACACGTCCCGGCCCGGTCTTCTGGCTCGTGGGCCGTCGGCGTCCTCGGCCTTCCCGCCCGTCGCTCGTGACGGACAGTGGCCCGCGATGGCGTCGCGTCGCGGAGGGCGTCGTTCCCACTAACAGCGGCGGGGCCGCGCCGGACTTTCACCGGCTTCCCGACAACCGGAACGTTGGGGACGATCCTAACCATTCTCGCCCCGGCTGACAACACCCCGCGACGCCCGGTCCGTCGCTTGTTGCGGAATCAGCGCCGGGGTATCGTGGGAGGATCAAAGCCCTCGTCGATTCCTCCAAATTCGGTACGACCCATGCGGATTGCCCTCTTGCGACTCCTCACGATCCCCCTGATCCTGGCCGTGCTCGGTACCGTCACCGCATCCCCGTATGCGGACGAACCGGACAGCGAAACCCTCCTGCTCGGCCAGCCCCGTTCGGTGTACCAGGAGCGTCGCCAGGAGTTGATGCGGCGGATCGAGGAGAGAACACACCGGAGCGGTCGTCGTGCTCCGAGGGGCGGACGACCCGGACCTGGAAGGGGCCTTCCGCCAGTCGAACAACTTCGCCTACCTGACGGGCGTGGATGTGCCGTCAGCCTATCTCGTGCTCTTGCCCGACGACGGCCGAGCAACGCTCTACCTGCCGCCGGTCAACCCGCATACCGGTGGGTTCGTCGAGTCCCGCCCTGGCCCCGGTCCCGAGGCGGCCGAGCGGTTCGGGTTCGAGCGGGTGGAATCGACCGCAACACTCCTGGGCGATCTCTTCGGCGCGATCCACGACCCGATCGTGCCGACGTTCCGCCTCGATGCCGCCATCGTCGTCACCGAAGATCCCGACCCGAAGCCATCGGCCGCCAGCCCGCAGGCCCAGCTTTCGCGGCTCCTGCATCTCGGTGCGCCGCAGACAAGGTTCGTCGATGTCGCGCCGTTTCTCGGAGCGATGCGCAAGATCAAGTCCGAGAGCGAACTGGCCCTCTTGCGGAGGGCCATCGACATCACGGGGGCCTCACTCGATGAGGTCATGGAGACGCTCGGTCACGGTCGCCGCGAGTTCCAGCTCAAGGGGCAGATTCTGGGCACGTTCCTGAGCGAAGGAGCGCAAGGGGCGGGCTTCGCCTCGATCGTCGGCTCCGGCCCCAACGGCACGATCCCGCACTACTTCGGCAACCTCCGCAAACTGGAGACGGGGGACCTGGTCGTCGTGGACATCGGTGCCGAGTACCAGTATTACACGGCCGACATCACCCGCACGTATCCTGTCAGTGGCCACTTCAACGACCGCCAGCGCGCGATCTACCAGCTTGTGCTCGACGCCCAGAAGGCCGTCGAGGCCGAAATGAAACCGGGAGAGACCAAGCTCACCGACATGACCCGTTTCACCCGCGACTTCTTCGATGAAAGCCCGCTCCGCGCCAAGGACGAGAACGGCGAGGAATTCGCGATGGGGCACTTCTTCATCCACGGCCTGGGCCATAACCTCGGCATGGACGTTCACGACGTCGGCGGCTACGCGGAGCCGGTTCAGGTCGGCGAGGTCTTCACCATCGAGCCGGGTCTGTACATCCCGAGCGAGAACATCGGCGTGCGGATCGAGGACGATTACCTCATGACCGAGGACGGGCCACTCAAGCTCTCGAAGGACATCCCCAGCGATCCCGACGCGATCGAGCGGCGCATCGCCGAAATTCGCGCGAAAGCCGCTTCCGGCGAACCTGCGGTTACGGAACGGTAGAGGTTCAAACTCCGATCAGTTCCAGGACGCCACCTCGCGCTGGGCGACCCTGAGCATCGCGCGGATCGTCTCGGCGTCCTCGGCTTCGGGCACGGTGGTCAGATAAGCATTGAGTGGCGTGATGGCGTCGGCGGGGCGATCGGCATGCAGGGAAACGACCCCCAGGTCGCGCTGTTCGAGAGGATTGTGGGATTCGAGTGCCGCCAGACGCTGGATCACGGGCAGGGCCGAGACGTAATCCCCCTCCTTGAGCCAGACCGCCTTGAGGTTTCGCAGCATCCTCGCGACGACTGTGCCGGTGTCGCAGGGGGCCAGAGCGGACGGCGATAAAAGGACCGGCTGCCCGGTGACTTCCGCCACCCGCCTCTGGCAACCGTCGTGATCGAGAATGGCCCCTTCGTGGAAGGGATCGACGAAAAGATCCGGGTTGTTCTCGACGGTCCGGATGAGGAAGTGTGCCGGGAGGTTGACGCCCGACATCGGCAGGCCGACGCGCTCGGCAATGGCCAGATACAGGGCGGATAAGCTGATCGGGATGCCGGTTCTGCGATCGATCACCTCATTCAGATAGCTGTTGCGGGCATCGTAATAATCCTCGACGTTGCCGCGATACCGCTCCTCGACGAACAGGACCCAGTTGATGTGTCCGATCACCTCGCGCGCCGGGAGTGAGCCGGACAGCGCAGGCGAACGCGGACGGCCAATTCGTCAATGGCGGCAAGGTATGTTTCCGCCACGAGGCCCGGATAAGCGTCACGGGCGATTTCCAGGCGCAATTCGGGTCAAATCGGCATCGGAATCACCATCGAGCAGACGACAAAACTCGATGCTGTCGGCAAAGGGCCTCACGCGGAGGACTCCGTCAACGCGTTGTGCTGGTGACTCAGCAGGCCGGAGAGCGAGCACAAGCGCGGCTGTTGAAATACACAAAATGGACGAGATTTCCAGTACGGTTGAGACCCCCAGTCGCTTCGCCAGCCATCCAGCCCAGAGGGAGCCAAGCGGCACGGAACCGGAATAGGCGATCATCCAGAGGCCCATGATCCGGCCTCGAAGATGGTCGGGAACGGTCGTCTGGATCAGGGTCTGGGTCGCGGCGAAGAAGATGATCCCGCCAAACCCAGTACCCAGCAGGCAGAGCGACGCCGCGGACAGCACGCCCTGTTCGCGCCGATTCCCTCCAGAGCGGCGGGTGTCAGGTCCGGCCGCCCCGAGACTCACGCCGAAGGTGGCCATTCCAGCCAGGACGAGCAGCTCCTTACGGTGAAGGCCCCCGAGCGAGGCGACGACCAGGGCACCGATGGTTGCGCCAAGCCCGCCGCATGCCAGCAAGAGGCTGTAGCCGAGTGCTCCGGTATGGACAACCACGCGGGCATAGGCCGGAATCAGGGCCGCATAACCCATTCCGATGAACCCGAAGAAGGCCATCAGCAGGTAAAGCGACCGGACGCGGCGGTCGTGCCGGAGATAATCAAGCCCACCTAGCAACGAGGAAAGCCCACGTTTCGGCTCGGCGGGACGATCCGGACGCGTGCGCGAGCGGATCGACAGCAGGGCGAGAATCGCCGCCAGATAACTGGTGCCATTGAGCACGAAAGGGGTCGTCTGACCGAAGTGCGCCAGACAGAATCCCGCCAGTGCCGGGCCGATCACCCGGCTGGCGTTGAACAGGCCAGAATTCAACGCGATCGCGTTCATTAATGCCGACCGGCCGACGAGTTCATACATGAAGACCTGGCGGCTGGGCATCTCGAACGTGACGCAGACACGCGTCAGGGCCAGGATCAATGCCATCTGCCAGATCTGTATGACACCCGACCCCACAAGATACGCCATCAAAAAGGCCAGGAGCATCTGCGCGACCTGCATGGCAACGATCATTGTCCGGGGGACAACGCGGTCGGCCAGAGCGCCCGCCACCAGGCCAACGAGCAGGCCCGGCAAAATCCCGGCGGCATCGACCACGCCCAGCCACCATTCCGAGCCGGTCATGTCGAAGACGATCCAGAGGACGACCGCCTGCTGGAGCCACGTGCCGACGAGGCTCACGCCTTGCCCGAGGTAAAAACGGCGGTAATCGGGATTATCGGTCAATGCGGCGAATGTTCGAGACCGGACGCGCTGAGAGGATGAAAGGGGCGGGGCCGTGGCGGTGGACATAGGACTCCCAGGAACCAAGGACAACCACCGGCAAGGCATCGCCCGGCCGAGGCGAAACAGGACCCTGGAATTATTACGATCCGACGGGAGAGATCAACGCCGATCGCCAGACAATCAGCAGGAACCTCGCTCAGGCATGTCTGCGCATAGAAACACCCCCGCCGCGTCTCGGGATCGAGACGGGGCGGGGGTGGGGGTAAAGGACCCGGCGATCACCGACTTTCGCGCCAGAGGCACTATCATGGGCCCGGCGGGCTTAACGGCCGTGTTCGGGATGGGAACGGGTGTGGCCCCGCCGGTATGGTCGCCGGGAAGGCGGCCGGGCGGGCGATGCAGGCCCCGCCGGTCGCCCGGGTCGATGCGGTGCGGGCCGCAACGCAACAAGTCAGGTTCGGTCGTGGCAGCGAAGGGCTCGCGTAGTGGGCACGATCGTCGGACCCGCGGTGACGCGGGCCCGGGCGGATCGTCGTGGATCCGACTCGCGTCTCGGCAGGGCGATCGGCGATCGATGGGGCCTGTGATGGGACTGCACCGCCGGCCCGGCCGGGCCACCTGGGTTCTGCGGCGGCGGCGGGTCGGGGTGGTCAAGCCGCTCGGCTGTTAGGACCGGTCGGCTGCGACGATCGCTCGCCGTGCACTTCCGGCCTATCGACCTGGTCGTCTTCCAGGAGCCTTCGCAGCGAAATGCTGCCGGAAGCCTGGTCTTGGAGGGGGCTTCGCGCTTAGATGCCTTCAGCGCTTATCCGGTCCCGACCTGGCTACCCAGCGGTGCCCTTAGCAGGACAGCTGGCACACCAGAGGTCGGTCCTCCCCAATCCTCTCGTACTAGGGGAGACGCTCCTCAAGCTTCCCACGCCCACGGCAGATAGGGACCGACCTGTCTCACGACGGTCTGAACCCAGCTCGCGTACCGCTTTCATTGGCGAACAGCCAAACCCTTGGGACCTTCTCCAGCCCCAGGATGCGATGAGCCGACATCGAGGTGCCAAACCTCCCCGCCGCTAGGGACGCTCGGGGGAGATCAGCCTGTTATCCCCGGAGTACCTTTTATCCGTTGAGCGACGGCCTTTCCATCCAGCACCGCCGGATCACTAACGCCGACTTTCGTCCCTGCTCGACCGATGGGTCTCGCAGTCAGGCGCCCTTCTACGTTTGCGCTCGCGTTGCCCGATTGCCGACCGGGCCGAGGGCACCATTGCACTCCTCCGTTACCCTTTGGGAGGAGACCGCCCCAGTCAAACTGCCCGATGAGCACGGTCCCGATGGCGGGTTACGCCACCGGTGAGGCACGACGACATCTCAGGCTGGTATTTCACCGGTGGCTCCACCCGGGCTGGCGCCCGGGCTTCGCGGCCTCCCAGCTATGCTACACAGAGATGACGTCGGGCCAGTGCCAACCTGCAGTAAAGGTTCACGGGGTCTTTCCGTCTGACCGCGGGTACGTGGCATCTTCACCACGGCTACAGTTTCACCGGGTCCCTCGTGGAGACAGTGCTCCAGTCGTTACGCCATTCATGCAGGTCGGAACTTACCCGACAAGGAACTTCGCTACCTTAGGACCGTCATAGTTACGGCCGCCGTTTATCGGGGCTTCGGTCGGCAGCTTCGCTTGAGCTAACCGCCTCCCTCAACCTACCGACACCGAGCAGGCGTCAGACTCTATACGTCCTCTTGCGAGTTGGCAGAGTCCTGTGTTTTTGATAAACAGTCGCTAGAGCCGATTCTCTGCGGCTCAACGGTCGCCCGTTGAGCACCCCTTGTACCGAAGGTACGGGGTCATTTTGCCGAGTTCCTTCACGAGGGTTCTCCCGAACGCCTTCGGATGCTCGCCTAGCACACCTGTGTCGGATTGCGGTACGGGCCGATGGATCGTCCACGGGGGGCTTTTCGTGGCCGGGATGTCGACGGACTTCCGGATCGAAGTGCCGTCGCCCTTGCGGGACGGGGACATCTAACACCCCGATCCGTCCTACGCCGGCGTCACTGCCGCTTCAACCTACCCATCGGGTGGCGGAATATTAACCGCCTGCCCATCGGCTACGCCCTTGGGCCTCGCCTTAGGTCCCGACTGACCCTGGGCGGATTGACCTTCCCCAGGAAACCTTGTGCTTTCGGCGGATGGGCTTCCCACCCCTCTTGTCGTTACTCGTTCCGGCATACGCACTCGAAGCCGCTCCACGGTTCCTTGCCGGTACCGCTTCGACGCGACTGCGACGCTCTCCTACCATTCTTGCGAATCCGCGACTGCGGCGCGACGCTTAGTCCCCGTCATTTTCGGCGCGGGATGGCTCGACCGGTAAGCTGTTACGCACTTTTGAAATGGTGGCTGCTTCTAAGCCAACATCCCGGCTGTCACCGCGATCCCACTTCCTTTGCCACTGAGCGTCGACTTGGGGGCCTTGGTCGGCGGTCTGGGTTCTTTCCCTCTCGAGCACGGAGCTTCTCCCCCACGCTCTGACTCCCGGAGTCCGGCACGCGGTATTCGGAGTTGGGTTTCGGCGGGTAGGCGGGAAGGGCCCCGGCCGAATTCCGTCGCTCTACCCCCGCGTGGTAATTGTCCGAGGCTGGCCCTAAAGCCATTTCGGAGAGAACGAGCTATCTCCAGGTTTGATGAGACTTTGACTCCTCCCCACGGGTCCTCCCCCAGTTTTTCAACACTGGTGGGTTCGGTCCTCCACGGCCTGTTACGGCCGCTTCAACCTGCCCATGGGTAGGTCACCTGGTTTCGCGTCTATCGCGCCCGACTAAATCGCCCGGTTAAGACTCGGTTTCGCTGCGGCTCCCCCCCTGAAGGGGTTAACCGGGCCGGGCACGATAACTCGCCGGATCATTATGCAAAAGGCACGCGGTCAGGCCGCCGAAAGGCATGGCCCTCCCACCGCTCGTAGGCACGGGGTTTCAGGTTCAGTGTCCTCCCCTGGTCGGGGTTCTTCCCACCGTTCGGTCGCCCTACTGGGTTCGCTATCGGTCGTCATCGAGTACTTAGCCTTGCGGGATGGTCCCCGCCGATTCAAGCCGGGTTTCACGTGCCCGACCCTACTCGGGTACCGGCTAGGGCGTCTCGCCGAGTCGCCTACGGGGCTCTCACCCGCTCTGGCGCCCCTTTCCAGGGGACTTCGGCTTCCGCTGACAGATCCCATGACGCCGGCCCCACGACCCCGCCAGGTTGCCCCGGCGGTTTAGGCTGGTCCCCGTTCGCTCGCCGCTACTGAGGGAGTCGCGGTTGCTTTCTTTTCCTCCGGGTACTGAGATGTTTCAGTTCCCCGGGTCTCGCTGGGTATTCCGGGATCGACGCTCGTTTGGCAGCTCCCCCGGACATTTCGCAGCCTTCCACGCCCAGTTCCTGATGACGCCTAGGCATCCCCCCCGTGCCCTTGGGGGCTTGACCACGCCGACCCGACGCCGACCGGCCGCGATCCGCCAGGTCTCCCTGGCGATCCCGTCCCACCCGTGCCGACGAATCCGACCGTGGCCGCCATCCCCTTCGGTTCCATCGCGCCCGGCGTCTCGCGACGCGGGGCCGCTCTCTACGAGTAACGATCCCCTGCCGGAATCGTGCGCCACCGATCCCGAAGGTCCACGTTCTGTGAAGATGATTGTGCCACTACCACTAGCTTGCACTTGCACTAGCTTGTTGGTTGCGGACACCGCATTGTCAAAGAGCAACGTCGAGCGTCGCGACCGCGCAACCGTCCCCGCGCCGGGGCGGCCACGCCACCGATCAACGCCCGCGCTGGCCGCTGGCCAGGGGCCGGGGTCGTCACCCGTAAAGGGCGACGGCCACGGCCCGTGCCCGGCAGCCCCCACCCACAAGAGAGGGAGAGGGAGGCCGGCCGAGACGGAATCGGTCGATCGATCGAGTGCATTGTTCTTGCGATTGCGAACCCTCGTGGGGAGCCGGCGTGGCCGCCTCGCGGGGAGGGCGGGCCGATGTGGGGTGGTGACGCTCGGGACCTTCGCCACCGGATCAAGCATCCTTAGAAAGGAGGTGATCCAACCGCAGGTTCCCCTACGGTTACCTTGTTACGACTTAGTCCCCATCACGGGTTTCATCTTCGGCGCCTGCCTGTGAGGCTCCGGCGACTTCGGGTGCCCCCCGCTTTGGTGGCTTGACGGGCGGTGTGTACAAGGCTCAGGAACCCATTCACCGCGGCAATGCTGATCCGCGATTACTAGCGATTCCAGCTTCATGCGGGCGGGTTGCAGCCCACAATCCGAACTGAGGGGCGGTTTTTGCGATTAGCGCGGCCTTGCGGCCTAGCGACGCTCTGTCCGCCCCATTGTAGCACGTGTGCAGCCCCGGGCATAAGGGCCATGATGACTTGACGTCGTCCCCGCCTTCCTCCGGCTTGACGCCGGCGGTCTCTCTAGAGTCCCCGCCATGACGCGCTGGCAACTAGAGACAGGGGTTTCGCTCGTTACGGGACTTAACCCAACATCTCACGGCACGAGCTGACGACAGCCATGCAGCACCTGTGCACGTTCCACCTTGCGGCGTCACCGACGTTTCCGCCGGCTAATCCGTGCATGTCAAGCCCGGGATAAGGTTTTTCGCGTAGCCTCGAATTAAGCCACATGCTCCACCGCTTGTGTGAGCCCCCGTCAATTCCTTTGAGTTTCAGCCTTGCGACCATACTCCCCAGGCGGAGCACTTCACGCTTTCGCTGCGGCAGGGAGCCCATCGGCGAGCCCCCTACCCAGTGCTCATGGTTTACGGCCAGGACTACCGGGGTATCTAATCCCGTTCGCTCCCCTGGCTTTCGCGTCTCAGCGTCAGGAGGCGTCCAGGAGCTCGCTTTCGCCACGGGCGTTCCTTCCGATCTCAACGCATTTCACCGCTCCACCGGAAGTTCCGGCTCCCCCTACGCCCCTCCAGACGGGCCGTATCCACGCCACTTCCCCGGTTGAGCCGGGGGATTTCAGCGACGGACGTGGCCATCCGCCTACACGCGCTTTAAGCCCAGTGATTCCGAATAACGTTCGCACGGTTCGTCTTACCGCGGCTGCTGGCACGAACTTAGCCCGTGCTTCCTCCAGGGATCACTCAAGAGACGCTCTGCACGGCCCCTTGTTCCCCCTCGACAGGAGTTTACAACCCGAAGGCCTTCGTCCTCCACGCGGCGTCGCTCGGTCAGGCTTGCGCCCATTGCCGAAGATTCTCGACTGCAGCCACCCGTAGGTGTCTGGGCAGTGTCTCAGTCCCAGTGTGCCGGGCCACGCTCGCACGCCCGGTAGGCGTCATAGCCTTGGTGGGCCGTTACCCCGCCAACAAGCTGATACCACGACGGCCCGTCCCCCGGCGGACTCACACCTTTGTCCAGGGCAGATGCCTGCTCCGCGACGTCGCTGGGGATTACCCGCGGTTTCCCGCGGCTATACCCATCCGGGGGGTTGGTTGCCGTCGCCTTACTCACCCTTGCGCCTCGCCCCCGGAGGGACGAACGACTTGCATGCCTAATCCACGCCGCCAACGTTCATTCTGAGCCAGGATCAAACCCTTCGAAATGGTGTCCGGGAACAGGCCCCGAAAGGACCGGCCCCTGCCGCTCCTCGATGGGTCGAGGAGAAAAACTGGTCGCCTGGGTCCCGACCCGAAGGCCGCGACCCCGGCGTGAAGACCGCCCCCCGACAACGCCGCGACAGTCCCGCAGGACCACCGCGACGCCCGTGAGGATCGACCCACGCCGGCTTCCCTCAAGGGTTCACTTCACTCGATCGACCGGATTGTCAAAGAGAGCCAATCACCCCGCGGCCCCGCCCAGCGAAGCCCGCCGACGCGATCGGCCGGCATGTCCAGCCCCGGTGGGGCGATCATGCCGGCCCTGGTGTGGTACGTCGCTGGTTCCGTTCCGGTTCAGCGTGGAGAACCAAAATTCTCACTCGCGTCACCGGCTTCCGTCGCGTCGTTCCTGTCCTCAGTGAGTCCGTCCCACTCGTTTTTCGTGGTGCCGTGCTCACTGGCGACAGGGGTCATAATACCAGAGGCTGTCACCAAGTCAATTCTCTGGCTGAAAATTCACAGTGAAACTTGTGTGATACCGCGTGTAACTTCGTCGTTGGGATCGATTTAGGAAGTTGAGCAAAATCTTCTGATCATGCTTGCTTCCCTTGGTTTCGATCAACGGCTCTACGCTACTCGTTTCTTGACCATGACCGTGTGCCGTCTTACGATGAGCTTTCCCTCAATTCGTACCTCTCCATTCCTATCGGAGATGCAATGCCCATGCGGTCGTCGATCGGTGCGCGGATGGTGGTCGATTTTGTGCATCCTGGCGATCGGGGGCTGCGGTGGCGGTTCCTCGGCACCTCGGGCCGGGGTTAAATTCGTCGGGTTTGACGCCAGTCCACCTCTCGTGGAAGCCTTGGAGGAAGGAACCCTTCATGGGGTTGTGGTTCAGAATCCCTATCGTATGGGCCAGATCGGTGTGAAAACGCTGGTTCAGCACCTTGAGGGGCAGCCGGTCGAATCCAAGATCTCGACTGGTGAGACGATGGTGACTCCTGAGAATATGCACGATCCCGAGATTCAGGAGTTACTGAATCCGCCCAAGGTGGATCACTCGGTTGACTCCAGCCTGACAGGCTCGAAATCCAAGAAGTGGCGTGTGATGGTGATTCCGAAGGGGACAACGCACGAGTTCTGGAAGACGATTCACGCCGGAGCGGTCAAGGCGGCGCAGGACCACGGGGATGTCGAGATCGTCTGGCAAGGACCGCAGAAAGAGGACGACCGCTCGGAGCAGATCGCCCTGATTGAGAACGCGATCGCCGCGAAGGTGGACGGTATTGTCCTGGCCCCCTTGGATTCGAAGGCCATGGTGGCGCCGGTTGAGCGAGCGGTCGCCGCGGGCATTCCGGTCGTGATCATCGACTCGGCCCTGGAGTCCGATAAGCCGGTCAGTTACGTGGCGACGGACAACTACCATGGTGGAGTTCTGGCGGCGGAGCGGCTGGCCGAGGTCCTCGACGGGCGAGGGGAAGATCATCCTGATGCCCTACATGGTGGGTTCGGCCAGCACCGAGGAGCGTGAGGCGGGGTTCCGGGACACGATCAAGAAGCATCCGAAGATCACGTATCTGTCGGACTCCCAGTATGCCGGGGCGACATCGGACAAGGCCCAAAAGACCGCGCAGAACCTGGTGACGCGTTACCGGGGGCAGGTTGACGGAATCTTCGCCTCGAACGAATCGTCCACCTCGGGAATGTTGCGGGCCTTGCGGGATGCCGGACTGCTGGCGAAACTGCCATGAGCGGTCCCCTGCTCTCGGTACGTGATGTGTCCAAGTCCTTCGGGGCGAACCGTGCGCTGGATCGGGTTTCGCTCGATCTCCAGGCGGCCGAGGTTCATGCGCTCGTCGGGGAGAATGGCGCGGGCAAGAGCACGCTGGTGAAGATCCTCAGCGGGGCGTATCAGCCGGATTCGGGGTCGATGACCCTGGCCGGAAAACCCTACACGCCAAGGGGCCCAAGGGAGGGCCATCGGCGCGGCGTGGCGATGATTTACCAGGAACTGACCCTTGCGCCACACCTGACGGTCGAGGCCAACGTGATGCTCGGCCAGGAGCGGAGCACGTTCGGCGTGATCTGTCGGCGGGAACATCGGCGGCTCACCACCGACGCCTTGAACGTGCTGGAACATGCGGACATCCGCCCCGAGGCAATCGCGGGAAACCTGAGCGTGGGTGCCCAGCAGCTCATCGAGGTCGCCCGTGCGCTGGTGTCGGATGCCCGGGTGATCGTCTTTGACGAGCCGACCAGTTCCCTGACCGAGCGGGATGCCGAGCGGCTTTTCGAGATCATCGAGCGGCTCCGCGAGCGAGGGCTGGCGATCGTCTATATCAGTCATTTCCTGGAGGAGGTACGTCGCGTCGCGCAGCGGTACACGGTGCTTCGGGATGGCCGCTCGGTCGGTTCGGGGCCTCTGGCGGGGACGGATCTGGCAACGATCATCGGCCTGATGGTCGGCCGCGACCTGACCGAAATGTTTCCGCGCGTGCCGCACGAGCCGGGCGAGCCGGTGCTCGATCTGAGCGAGCTTTCGGGAGTGGAGCTGCCCCGCCAGGCGAACCTCACACTCCGGCGCGGGGAGATTCTGGGCATCGCGGGACTGGTGGGTGCGGGTCGAACGGAACTGCTGCGGGCGGTCTTCGGCCTGGAGCCGGTCCGCTCAGGCAAGGTCCACATCGGTGGACGACCGGCTGGGGCTGGAACCCCACGCCGGCGGATCGGTCAGGGGCTTGGATTTTTGAGCGAGGACCGCAAGGGAGAAGGGCTGGCGCTGGGGCGGTCGATCGAGGACAACATGACCTATTCCGCACTCGGCCGTCATGCCCGCTGGGGCTGGCTCAACCTGCGACGGCGGCGGGCCGACGTGCTGCGCTGGATGCAGGCGTTGGGGGTCCGCGCGCAGGGGCCTTCGCAAGCGATCGGGGCACTCTCGGGAGGCAATCAGCAGAAGGTCGCCATCGCGAGGCTCTTGCACCAGGAGGCCGACGTGCTCTTGCTGGACGAGCCGACGCGCGGGATCGATGTGAAAAGCAAGGCGGAGATCTACCGGATGATCGGCGAGCTGGCCGCGCAGGGGAAAGCGGTCTTGATGGTCAGCTCCTATCTGCCGGAACTTCTCGGCGTCTGCGACCGTCTGGCCGTGATGCGTCGCGGCACGCTCAGCGAGGCCCGGCCCGTCGAGACGTGGACGGAGCACGGGGTCATGGAAGTGGCGACGGGGGCGTGAAGGGTCGATCGGCTGTCACAGCCCCCTGTCTCTTCCAGAAGCGAAGTTACCCCTTCTTGGCCGCGACGGCCGCGCGGGCGGCATCGGCGACCTTGCCGGCGGTCAGGCCGTACTTCTCCAGGAGGCCCTCGGGTGTACCACTCTCGCCGAACTGGTCGCCCAGGTTGACGTAGCGGATCGGCACGGGGTGGGATTCGGCCAGGGTCATGGCGACAATGCTTCCCAGACCGCCGTGGGCAAGATGCTCCTCGGCCACGACCAGGGCGCCGGTGTCCTTGGCGGCCTTGAGCAGAGCGTCGCGGTCGATCGGCTTGACGGTGTGCATGTCGAGAACGCGGGCCTCAATCCCTTCACCGGCGAGCGCGTCGGCGGCGTCGAGCGCCAGGGCGACCATCAAGCCGTTGGCGACGAGGGTCACGTCCTTACCGTCGCGCAGGGTGTTGGCCTTGCCGATGGTGATTTGCGGCGAATCTTCGCTGTAAACCTGAGGAACTTCCGGGCGGCCGACGCGGAGATAGACCGGCCCCTGGTATTCGAGCATCGCCTTGGTGGCTTGCTTGCAGGAAGCCTCGTCGGCCGGCACCATCACAACGAAGCCAGGCAGGGAGCATGCCAGGGCCACGTCCTCGATGCCCATCTGCGAGGCGCCATCCTCGCCGATCGAGATTCCGGCGTGACTGCCGACGACCTTGACGTTCAGGCCGGGGTAGGCCACCGACATCCGCAACTGGTCGTAGGCGTTGCAGGTGATGAAGGCGGCGAAACTGGCGATGACGGGCGTTTTGCCACAACTGGCCAGGCCGCCGGCAATGCCGACGAGGTTGCTCTCGGCGATGCCGATATTGAAGAAGCGGTCGGGGTTCTTCTTGCCGAACCACTCCGTGCGGGTCGAGTTGGACACGTCGGCATCCACCACGACCACGTTCGGATGATCCGCGCCAAAGGCCTCCAGGGCGCGTCCAAAGGCGTCCCGGGTAGCCTTGCCCATCGGTCGTTTGGCCTGCGTCGCAACTTCCGGCATCTCGATGTACCCTCGTGCTCTCTCGTGATTCTGGTGTTGGGCGTGCGTGACACGCCGGCATCATTTTGTCGTGATCTTTGGGAATGGCGTGTCGGGCTCGCACGCTTACCGAGCCGCTATCAGGAAACCAGCTCCAGCGCCTCTTGCAGATTCTTCTCGGGAAGGGGCTTGCCGTGGAAGTTGGTATCTCCCAGCTTCTCCAGAAGCGGCAGAATGCCCTGGCCCTTGTGGGTTAGCGAGAGGATGCAGGTCGGCTGGCCCTTGACGGCGCGGGCACGCTCCAGGGCGGTCACGACTTCCTTCATATCGTTGCCGTTAATCGCTTGCGTGTGCCAGCCGAACGCGGCGAACTTGCCGTCGATCGGGTCCATGTCCAGCACGTCCTCCGCTGCGCCGGTCTGCTGGAAGTGGTTGCGATCGACGACGACCGTCAGATTATCGAGCTTGTACTTGGCGGCGCTGGCGGCGGCCTCCCAGATCTGGCCCTCGCCCAGCTCGCCGTCACCGGTCATCACGTACGTGTGATACCCTTTCTTGTCCATTCGCCCCGCCAGGGCATGACCAACGCCGATGGAAAGCCCCTGACCCAGCGAGCCGGTCGAGGCCTCGACGCCTCCCAGTCGCTTCATGTTCGGGTGGCCTTCCAGGGGGCTACCCAGCTTGCGAAGGGTCATCAGTTTGTCTTTGGGGAAGTACCCCGCTTCGGCCAGGGCGGCATAAAGCACTGGCGCGGCGTGCCCCTTGGACAGGATGAACCGGTCGCGGTCGGGCGAATACGGGTTGCTCGGGTCGTACTTCATGAACCCGCCGAAATAGAGCGCCGTGACAACCTCGGTGGCCGACAGCGAGCTGCTCGGGTGGCCGGAACCGGCTTCCGTGGTGCTCTTGAGAATCTCGGCGCGGATTGTCTTGGCACGTTCGAGCAATGCATTCAGGTCGGCTGGCACGTCGTCACACTCCTCAACGGTTCATCTCCAGAAATACGCTGCTAGGCTAATCCGTCGCCCGGTTCTGGGCAAGGGGCCACCCCGCCGGAACAGAGCCCCGAAGGACGTTTACGGCGTGCGATCCGGGACGATTCCCGGTAAAATGGCTAGGAATATCGTGCTGTCTTGCTCCATGGCCCAAAAAATTCATTCCATTTTCACTTTTGATTTGAGAACCTTTGAGCCGCCCGATGACTCGCGGGAGAAATCGATCTCGACACGGCTGGCTTTTGCTGGTCTTCGCGGTTCTTTTTACGGTTGTGGTTGCGTTTGCCGCCGTGCCGTGGATCCTCGCCTCGGTCTTCAAGCCACCCGAGAACGGTCCGGGGGGTACGGCGACGCGTCCCGTGCCTCAGACCTCCTGGGTCGCGGTCAAGCTGTTCGAGCAACAGCGGCAAGAGGCGAGAGAGCGGGAGATTGACCTGCTGTTCCTTGGCGACTCGATCACCGAGGCCTGGAACGATCCGAGGGTCCATCCCGTCGTCTGGAAACGCTACTACGAGCCGCGCCACGCGGCGAACTTCGGCATCGGCGGCGATCGCACTCAGCATCTCCTCTGGCGGCTCGATCACGGCGCCCTCGATGATGTTGATCCCAAGGTCATCGTCTTGCAGGTTGGCACGAATAACCTGGAGAACAACACCCCCGACGAGATTTATGAGGGCGTCAAGGCGATCGTCGGCCGCATCCGGGATGCCCTGCCGCGCGCCCGGATTCTCCTGTTAGGGATTTTCCCGCGAGGCAAGAACCCGGGCCCGATCCGTGAGGAAATCAAGGCGGTCAATGCTCGCATCGCGGAGCTAGACGCGGTGCCAAACGTGACTTATCGCGACTTTGGCGACCGCTTCCTGAACGGCGACGGTACCATCTCCAAAAAGATCATGCCCGACTATCTGCACCTGAGCCGCAAGGGATACCGCATCTGGGCCGAGGCGATGGAGCCGACGCTCTGGAGATTGATGGAGAAATAGAAGAGATTCATCGCGAAGCACGCAAAAAAAGACCAAGAAAGGAAGGATCGGAAAAACAAAACGCCTTCTCTTATCTATCTCTTTTTCTTGTCTTCTCTGCTTCGCGTGGTTCGCGGTGAATCTTAAAAAAGATCTTTCGGTTTTGGCGTATTCCCCCACATGGTCTGCTCGTCGGCGAATGGGTGGCTTGGTCCTTCGCGTTTGGGATTGGGCATCGCTTGGAGCATCGCCGCGGCCAGGCGTAGGTCGGCGGGAGTGGTGATCTTGAGGTTGAAGGGTGAGCCATCGACGACGTGGCACGAGTGGCCTAACGCCTCGACGAGTTGGGCGTCGTCGGTGATCTCCGCGCCAAGCCGGGCACGATTCGCATACGCGAGCAGGAGCAGATCTTTTCGGAAGGCTTGCGGCGTCTGGACGGCCACGAGGTTCTTCCGCGAAACGGTCTCGACGATCGCCCGCTGGTCATCGACCCGCTTGAGTGTGTCGGCGACCGGCAGACCCGGCAGAGCGGCACCGTGCTCGCGCCGGCGGAGAACACGGCGTCGATCAGGTCCGCAGTCACACAAGGGCGGGCCGCGTCATGTACCGCCACGAACTCGCAGGAATCATCCACATGCTCCAGGGCCCTGGCGATGGTCTCGTACCGCTCCGCGCCACCTTCGATGACCTTGATGTTCAGAAACGCCACGCTGGCCCGGTAGCGTCGCTCGAACAGTTCGCGGTCCTCGGCGGCGATGGCGAGGATCGTCTGCGTCACGTCATCGCGGTTGATAAATGGTTCGACCGCGCAGCCAGACAGCGCGGCCGTCGAGGTCGGCGTAAATTTTCTTCTGCTTCGGATCGCCGAACCGTGTCGAACGGCCGGCGGCGGGCAGGATGACAGCGAAGGACCCCATGTGGACCGGCTCCTCTCTCGACCTGATGCCTCCAACAAAAATCGCCCCGCGATGGACCGCCGTTGAATTGTGGTCCCAACGCCGGACGGAAGTCAACGCGACCCTCGGGGACTCGCCGCTTGCCGTGGGCGTCTTCATGTGTACACTGACGGTGGTATGACGGTGGACATGGTTCACTGATTTGCGGAACGGACGGAGAGTCTTCCCAGGGAACGGAGTCAACGGTCCGATGGAATGTCTCGGTCCGCAGTGCGCGGCGATGTTGCTCGAATGGCTCAAGGGACGGGTGGACGCGGCGCCGGCACCGGCCAGCGAGGCCCCGGCGACGAACCCTGGCGTGCGTCAGGGAATGCTCTGGGCCGCCGCTCCCTATCAGGATGACGCTCCGGCGATTCGCAACGAGCGGGAGTTGCTCGGAGCGATCGAACATCTGGAATACGCCGTCTTCCGCCGCTATCAGAATCAGTTAACCCGCGCCGAGCGGGTGCGGGTGGACAACACGATCCAGAACGCCCTGTTCAAGGTGGACCGCTACCTCGACCGTCTCGACCCGGCGGAGCGCGAGCGAGCCGAGGCCCTGTATCGGCCGATCCGAGAGGCGGACCGCGACGGGCGCGAGCGATCGGAACGCCTGCGGCTCCAGGCTCGACGGGCTGACCGGAAACTCGCGCAGCTCGACTCGCTCAACCCGGAAGAGTTCGAGGAGTTCGTCGCGGAGGTTTTCGAGGCCCTTGGCTACGAGGTCGATCGGGTCGGCGGCAGTGGCGACGAAGGGGTGGACCTGCGTGTCCGGCGCGGTGGTTTGCTCGGCGTCGTGCAGTGTAAATATCATAAAAGCAAAGGAGTCATCGGTTCGCCCGACCTCCAGAAGTTCCTCGGCACGATCCACCACACCCACAGCCACAAGGGGTTCTTCGTCACCACACGCACATTCTCCCTGGCCGCCGAGAAGTTCACCGCCAACCATCCGATCGAGCTGATCGACGGCCCACGCCTGGTCGAACTGGTACAGGATGCAATGGGTCCCGGCGCCCGTCGTGAGCCTGAACCTGCCTGGTTTTGATCATCGACATCTCCTCCCGCCTTCGTTTCTCATGCATCGATACGAAATGAATTCGAAACCATATCCGGGACTTGGCGCGGGAGTTGCAGATTATCTCCACGCCCGGAACGTGACTACACAATTTTTCGGGTAGGACAGCAGAGGCTTGACTGGGGCGCGGCGCACGGCTAGCTTGATCCTCGCACGTGAGGAATTCGTGCAACGGTTAGACCCCGGCCAAGGAGGGTTGGAATGGCCACTTGCGAACATGCCTCATCGTTCACCGCCATGGAGTTGCCCCGTGAATTCCAGGACCTGGAAGGTCTGCTTGAAGCCGACATCCAGGCCATGGTTCGCGTGCTCACCGAGCGGGCTAACGAGCGACTCTTTTTGACACGCCGAGAACACCGGCAACTCCAGACGACCCTCTGGAACGGCCTGACTGAAGCGATCAACGCCGCAGTCGAGCCACTGACGAGCGAGGCGCGATAGGCAAGGCACCGCTCCGCGATCGAGATGAGCGAGGATGGTGGATTAAAAACGTCCTGACGATTGATCGAGGGTTTTCCCTTTGATGATCGTTCATCCTCTGCAAAAAGGAATTGGACCGACTCCTACCCGGCCCGGCCGTTCGGTTTGGTTGCCGTTTGGGCAGGCGACAGGATGATCGGCGATGTCCCAAATTGTTCTGGGTGTCACAGGTTCGGTCGCTGCCATGCGAACTCCCGCCTTGTGGGAAGCACTACGTACCCACGGGCACCAGGTTCGTATCGTGGCCACCGAGCCGTCCCTCTATTTCTTTAATCCGTCGGTGTTGGGATCGACCCCTGCCGAAGCCGTCTCCTTGTTTCGCGATGCGGACGAGTGGCCGGAGCCGAGTTACCGGCGTGGCGATCCGGTCTTGCATATTGAGCTGCGCAAATGGGCTGACCTGCTCATTATCGCACCACTGGACGCCAACACTCTCGCCAAGTTCGCCCTGGGCCTGGCCGATAACCTCCTGACCTGCTTGTTCCGGGCCTGGGACTTCGAGAAGCCCGTGATCCTGGCTCCGGCAATGAATACGCGGATGTGGCAAAGCCCCGTGACCCACCGGCATCTCTCGCAGTTGCTCGACGACTGGGGAGATGGTGGGCAGGAAAGCGATTGGTCGCTCGACGAGGCGGATTCCCTGTTCGCCCGGCACGCGCCGAATTTGATCCTCGTCCCGCCGCAGAGTAAGCGTCTGGCCTGCGGCGATGTCGGCATCGGCGGTATGGCGGAGGTCGCCACGATCGCCGAGACCGTCCGTCGCTGGCAGTCCGAGACGAAGCCCGCTCCGTGAGGTGCCGGAAATTTGGCGGGCATTTGACTTGAAATTCACCGCTGTGCGCCCGATCATCATTGGATGCGGGGTGCGCCGGGGCGGCCCCTCCTGGGAGGACCGTCCGTGGCTGAATTGCGCTGGAATGACCGGGTCTATGGCGAGGTGGCGATCACCGACCCCGCGATTCTCGCCTTGATCGCTTGCCCAACTTTCGAACGACTCGGACGGATTCGCCAGGCCGGGCCCTCGGCGCTGGCCTTTCCGTTCAAGACCGTCACCCGGCGGGAGCACAGCCTCGGCGTTTATCTGCTCTTGCGGCGGCTTGGGGCAGATTGCCGTGAGCAGGTTGCGGGACTCCTTCACGACCTGTCGCACACGGCGTTCTCACACGCCGTCGATTTCGTGTTCGCCTCCGAGGAGCAGGACCACCACGAGCAGATCAAGCCTGAGTTCCTGAACCGTCCCGACATCGCAGCGGCTCTCCAGCGCATCGGGTTCGCGCCTTCGGACTTCTACGACGACCGCGTGTACCGGCTCCTGGAGCGTCCCCTGCCCTGGCTCTGCGCGGACCGTATCGACTACTTCCTCCGTGATAGTCTGACCTGCGAGGTTTCCACCCCGGCATCGGCTCAGCAGACCCTGTCCCGATTGACGGTCGTGGATGAGACCATCGTCTTCACCGACATCTCGGTCGCCCGTGATGCCGTGCAACGGTTCGCCGAGATGAACCGCCGTTGGTGGGCCAGCCCGACGGAAGCCTATATCTACAATGAGTTTGCCGACGCCCTGCGCGAGGGATTCCGCCTCGGGGTGCTCGATGAGGCATCCCTGCTTGAAGACGACATGCAGGTGTTAAAGCGGCTCCAGGAGTCATCCAGCCCCTTGATCTCCGAGAAGCTGGATCACATCCTCCACTTCCGGCCCGAGCTTCTGGAAGGATTCGTTCCCCAGGTGATCCCCAAGACCCGCTGGCTCGACCCACCGGTTCTGGTCGGCAAGACGTTGAAACGGCTCTCGGAACTTACCTGAAGCCGGTCCATCCTTGTCGATTTGAGCCGCGGGACTCATCCCTTGTTCTGCAACTCCTGCAGGACAAGGGCCAGGAGAGCCGGATCGCGCTTTGCCAGGAGATGCTCGACACGCGACGCAGGGAATTCGAGCTGTGTGAGCAAATCGCCAACCTGCTTCCAGAGCCGGTCTTGCTTCTTTCCCTCGGCCAGATAGAGATCGGTCACCAGTTCCGAGAGGCGCTGTGACTTGATTGCGTCGAAGTTCTCGTAATAGCGCTTGATGATCTTCTTCTGGTAGGGGGTATGCTCAGCCATCCGAATTGGCTCCGGTCGTCGGGACATGGGGAATTTGCATATTACGGGGATAAGCCGGTTGCGATCATTCCAGTTCCGGCTTGCTGCGACGCTGCCGCTTGATGTCGGAGCGCCGAGCCTTCTGCTTGGCGCGACGGACTTTTGACCCGAGCGTCGGTCGGGTCGGACGCCGGGGTTTCGGCGGCGAGGCAGCGGATAGAATCATCTTACGCAGCTTGTCCAGGCAATCATCGATATTTCGTGCCTGGTCCCTCGTGCGCTGGGAGGTGACCAGCAGGTCCCCCTCGTTGTTGATCCGGCTTGACTGCGCCTTCCGTAGCCGGACGCGCACGGCATCCGGCAAACTGGGGCTTTCTGAGGGGTTCCATCGCAGAAGGACCTTTGAGGCCACCTTGTTGACGTTCTGGCCGCCAGGCCCCCCCGAACGAGCGAACTCGAAGCGAAACTCATTCTCGGGAATGGCAATCTGGTCGTTCACGATCAGCATGGGGGCCTCCCCCGGCACTCCAGGCGTCCCACTCTCAAGAAGTTGAGCGACCCCCGGCAGCGCACGCAGTCGAGCGCTCGGGGGTCGCTGCGTCAAACGTTATTGTATCCGCCGAGGTCGTCTCTCGTCACCCGAACGACGGCCCCTTCGTGACGGATCAGCGGGCCAGCGAGGGCGTTTGTGTGTCGCGACTCTCGTGGGCCACGACCTGGGTCACGCGACCGGGACGGATCGGATCGCTGTTGCGCCTGGGGATCGAGATCGCCGGCCCTTGTGGGGTATCCGGCGCTCCCTGAGACAACACGGTGGCATTGCGGGCCGCACGGGCCTGGGTGGCTGGACGGGCGGACTGGGCGCTCGTTCGTAAAGGAATCGAAACCGTCGGGCCGCCTTGTTGTTGCGCCTGAGCCGCGGGGTCCGGAGTTCCATCGAGCCAGAGGCCCCCGTGCGACAGGGCACGGTCGATCATATCGGCCGCTCGCAGGAAGTTACGCTGCATCGGCGTCGGCTCGGCATACGCGCCGAAGACATCCTTGCGGACAGCCTGCCGTTCCTGCTGCGGGGGGGTCGTGAAGGAATAATCGCGGTTGAAGACCTCAAAAGTGCTGGCGAAGGGCGTTCCATCCTTGAGGTTGCCGGTGACGACCGCATCGGTCACGCCCGAGGGCAGGTTGATGTCGGACCCACGGAAGACGAACGTGGCATCAGGATACTTATCCCGGTTGAGCGCCCGGGTGAAGTTGAAGATCGAGGGGGCACCGCCAAGCCGCACGGTGGTTGGGTCGATCTGACTGACGTCGAATCCGGCCGAGCCGAAGATGTTGACCCGGACATCGGTCGGGTGGGCCGTGTTGATGTGCCGGTGCTCGTGCGGGTTGATCAGGATGCGCGGCTCCAGCGGCGTGATCGGCGGCGGTGGCGGGCAAACCGGGCAGTCCGGCGGTGGCGGCGGGATGACGTCGCTAAACGTCAGCGGAGTCGCCGGGAAGAATGCCTCGCTGATGCCGTCGTCGTCGTTCGAGTTTCCGAACCCGCCCACCTGGAAGGTGGTGTCAGGAGACAGGGTCTTGCCGGTCTCGGCCTGATACAGCTCGGAGAAGTGGGTGATCGAGAATTCCAGGTTCGGGTGGAACCGGGAATTGATCAGGTACACGTTCCCCGTATTGTTCGGCAGAGGGTTACCGAAGGCGGGGATGATGCCAGGCATCATGGGATTGACCACGGCCTCGGCCACCTGGTACAACTTCGGCTCGGTGATATTGTCATTGGACATCCCCGCCACGATGTCCGGAATGTTATCATTATCCAGGTCAAGGAAGGCCCCCATGGTTTCGGAACCACCCAGGTCGGCGAAGTCAATAAACTCGCCGGGCCGGAGCGCTTCGACCGCGGGAGACACGGTTGTCTCGTCCAGATTGTTGTCGATATCGCCCGCGATGACGTCCTGACCGGTCTTGAGATTGTCCGGACCGTCCAGGCCGATGCTCAGTTCATCGGTTGTGGGATCGTACGCGAGGCGAATTCCGTCCACCTCCAGACCGGAGACACCAATCAACGGCTGGAGGTCGGGAGGAATCTGTGGCTTGACAACATTCGGGTTTGAGAGGACAACAACACCCGGTTGGGTTGTAGCGGGAAAATCGATTTCAACGTTTCCGGTGAAGTTGACGCTCATCAAGCGCCGATGATCGAGACGTTCCAGCGCGACGCCGGCCCGTTTGGGGGTCTTCTTCGGACCGCCGCGACGGCGCCGCCACGACCGAACGGCTTGAAAGACGGATTGGAACAGTGACATCGCGCCATCGTCCTTTCTGGCGGGAGATGCGGTCCCGACCTTGAGACCGGCTCCCCAACAAAGGGGAAAGGCCTGTTGATTCCGGGGTGGAGGAGCCGCCCAGGCATCGGCAAGATTCGGCGTAGATCCGGGGGACACCCCCCGGTAAAGGAACACGCTCGGGTTTGTCGCCGCGGGACGGCTTTCCGAGGAGACAATCCGGTTTAAAAGCCATCACGTGGAAGGAGACTCGTCATGGTTCGCAGCAGTTTGTTTTGTTGGACCCTCGCGGTCCTGGCTGTGCTCGGGAATCGAGCCGCGCCGGCCGGTCAGATCGGGTTCACCGGGAATGTCGAGAAAGACTTCCCGATGGGCGTCGATAAGGTCGGCATCACCGTGGATAACCCGAAACCCATACCGCCGGGGTATGTGGGGTTTCCCACGAGCAATCCGATGGATGTGGCCCAGTCGAGCTGGATGACCGACCGGGGCTGGACGACCGGTTGGAACATCAAGGACATCCGAATGCACTACGACCAGGCGACCGATAGTCTGGCCGTCGGTGTGAACTTCTTCGGCATCGCCGGGGACGCCGACGGGAACGGCAACCCGGGGACGTCGGACGCGGCGACGGTCAACGCCGGCGGGATCGACCTGCCCAACCTGGGAGGCCGCGAGTCGATCTCGGTGGCGTTCGACCTGAACAACGACCGCAAGTATGACATCATCGCGGGCGTCCCGGCTGACAAGACGCAGGCCGGCCCGGGCATCGACGGCTTCACGGTGTCCAGCTACCGAGACTCGAACCAGGGGTTGGCCTTCAACTACGGGACCCGCCTGGCGAACTACGACGGCGGTCTGGCCTTTGACCCGTCGAGTACCCACCCGGGATTCGAGTTCCTGATCAAGAATTTCAGCAAACTTCCGGGGGTAGAGTGGCCCAAGAACGGCTTTGGCTTCCGCGCGTTCGCGGGTACGCCCGACGATGTGATCGCCGGTGAGGATTCGATCCCGTACACGGCGGTGTCGCCCGAGCGAATCATTCCCGAACCCACAACCGTATTGGCCTGGTCGCTGATGCTCGGTGGAGCGGCGGCCTGGCGATATCGCCGACGCCGCTCGATCCAAAGTTGACTCCGCGCCTCCATCGCCGAACCATAGCCAGCCTCCTCCACGCCAGGACGGGCGCCCACATCCCCTGGGCGTCCGTCCTGTCTATCGTCTGCCTCGGTCCCGAAATCCCCCCCTTTTCCCTCCGAAGATCAATCCCCTGTCCGCTTAGTCTTCATTCCTATTACAGTTTGCCAGAATTCCCAGCCAAAAAAGGTGTCAGGAACCTTTTTATTGCCCGTTGCGGTTGAAGCCCCGTTCGATTACGCTGCCAAAGAGAGAGAGAAGGTCAGCCCGACGTTCTGGAGGGAGGACACCCGATGCGACCGCTGGCTCTACTGGTTGCGCTAGGGCTTGGTCTGCCGGTCGGCCCGGAAGAGGTGGAGGAGGATGCGCAGGCTCTGGCCATGACCCCCCCGATTGCCTGCAGGGTCGTTCACGGTTATCGCGATTACGAGGCGCTGACCGAACCGTCCTTGACGAAGGACGAGAAGCTGATGGTCTATTACGAGCCGAGGAACTACGCGGTCGAGGCATTGGACAACGATCGTTTCCGGGCTCACCTCACGCAGGATGCCCGCGTCCGCAAGCACGGGCAAAAATCGGTGATCTGGAAAAAGGAAGCGATTGTTACGTACAAGCCTGAGGCGGACATCCCCCCCTCACGGCTGTACATCCAGAACACGATCGCCCTGAAGGGGCTAACGCCAGGCGCTTATGACCTGGAAATCGTGCTGCATGACGAGATCGCGAAGGACGCGATCGCGACGCGGACGCTGGAGTTTCACGTTGTGAAAGCCCCGGTGATCGAAACGACAAAGGGCGAGCCGGACGAGATCACCATCCCCACCCGCTCACCCCGTCGATGATCGTGAGTGTTGCCGGTTCGATCCGGCCACCTCAGATCGATCATTCACCAGCGGGAAGCGGTGTGCCCGATTTCGCCACTGATGCTGGCTCGTCCTCGAAGGGCTTCGGGGCGTTCGGATCGGCCTCCAGTGAAAGGCCCGGGGGAGGCTCGGCGGCCTTGAGATAAACATCCATCTGCTGGCCTACGTAAAACGGGAAGGGACGCTCGTCTGGCAAGGCGTAAATGACTTGCAAGACGCGGGTATCGACCCGTTCGGCATTGTCGCCGGTGAGACTCCGTTTGGGGATCACATACGGCTCAACCTTCACGAAGTCCAGGTCGAAGCGAATTTGCGGACGCCCCTTGAGCGTCGCCACCGCCTCGGCCCCCGGCCGAAAGAGCGGCACGTCCTGCTCGTCGATATCCACCCGCACATGCAGGCGGTCAAGGTTGCCCACAACAATCAACGGCTCGTTCCAGGTCAGGGTGGCAAGCTGGCCCGGTCGGACGTTGACCTGAAGAATCTCACCGTCGGCCAGCGCACGCACTGTCAGTTGTTCCAGAGAGGCGCGGGCGGCCTCGACCTGGCTCTGGACGCTGAGCACGGCAACCTCGGCGACATGGATATCCTGTTCCCAGTTGACATCCTTGAGCGCCAGATCGGCCTCGGCCTTCTGCAAGGCGGCCCGGGCCTCCTCGTAGGCATAACGGTCGCGATCGTAGTCACTGCGCGTGCCGGCGCTGCGCTCGACCAGGTTCGCCGAGCGCTGGAAGATCACCTCGGCATTGTGGAACCGGGCTCGGGCTTGTTCAACCATTGCGCGAGCGACCTGGAGGTCCTTTGATTGAAGAGATTGCGCTTTCTTTAACTCCGCTTCCGCCGCTTTCAGAGACGCCAGGCGACTATTCAACTCGGCCTTCGGCACGCGATCGTCGATCTGGAAAAGCGGGTCCCCAGGGCTGTTCTCGGTCGGTCCCTTGACCTGCTGGTTGACCTTGACGAAGACCTTGCAGACGACACCCGGAACCGGTGCGCCGATCGGGATGTTCTCCTGCCTCGCCTCAATGATCCCCGCGCCGGCGATGGCGTTAAACTTCGGCCGCGTCGGCGGTGGCACCAGCGGCCGGGACGGTTCTGGCGCCTGCCGGGCCTGAACCACGGTGTAGATCGCGAAGCCCAGTCCGATCGCCGCGCACAGCGGTAAGATGTATTTCGCGAACATCCAGAAATCATCCTTCCCCGAGGGTTCGGGCGTGACAGGATTGTCTCACTGTGTCTCCGGTCTCGATTCGAGACGGCTCAGGCGGCGGCATCTTGATCTTCTGTTCGTTCGTCGATCCGCACGATTTGGCCATCATCCATGTGCGCGGTTCGATCGCCAAAGTGGAACACGCGGTTATCGTGGGTCACGACGATCACCGCCCGGTCGGGTCGGACGGCCACCTCTCGCAAAAGTTCCATGACGTTCAGGCCGGTTTCGTGATCGAGCGCGGCGGTCGGCTCGTCGCAGACGATCAAACTGGGGGCGTGGACCAGGGCCCTCGAAATCGCCACCCGCTGCTGCTGACCGCCGGAAAGCTGCGAGGGTAGGCTCTCGGTCTTGGTTCCCATGCCAAGAGTCTCCAGTACCTCACGAGCGCGATTGACCGCCTTCTCGCGGTGCCATCCGGCGATCACCAGCGGAATCGCCGCGTTCTCGGCGGCCGTCAGGGCCGGAAGCAGGTTGTACTGCTGGAAAACGAAGCCGATGTTCCCCGCGCGGAATCGTGTCTTCTGGCTGTCCCTCATGGCGGAAACGTCGTGTCCGAAGACCTTGACCGTCCCCTCGTCGCAATCCAGGATGCCCGCGACGACTGAGAGCAGGGTCGTCTTGCCGCACCCGGACGGGCCGACGAGCAGCGTCATCTGGCCGGCCAGCACGTCCCAGTCGATCCCCCGAAGGGCCTGGACCCGGCGCTCGCCGGTGCCGAAATGCTTGGTCACACCCCGGATACGCACGGCCACGTCCGTCTTCGCGTTCTGGCTCTCTCCGCTCATGGATTCACCTTAACCCCGGAAGACCACCGCCGGCTCCAGCACGATGACCCGACGCACGCTGAGTATGCTCGACAGGACACAGATCAGAACGATTGCCCCAGCCGTGATCGGCAGCAGTTGCCAGGGCGTGAAGAAGGCCAACTCCGTCCCCTTGTTCGCCTGACCGAACGCCGCCGCCAGGCCGACCCCGATTCCGTAGCCCAGCAGCCCGACCACCAGGGCCTGGAGCAGGATCATTCCGACGATCCGACCGTTGCTCGCCCCCATCGCCTTCAGAGCGCCAAACTGCTTGAGATTCTCGATCGTGAAGTTGTAGAACGTCTGCCCCGCGATCGCCGTCCCGACCAGGAACCCCAGAACGACCGTGATGCCGAAGTTGATCGGGATGCCGGTGTACTTGAGGAAGTAATTGATCGTGTCCCACATGAATTGATCACTGGTCCGGGCTTTGAGGTCGGTCTGCTTCGCGATGCGTTCGGCGACCTGCTCGGCCGAGTAGCCCGGCTCGGTCTTCGCCAGGATATACGAGAGGATCTTCCGCTCCTTGGGCACATACTGCTTGGCACGCGAGTATCTCGTGTACACGACCGGGTTGGACTGAAATGTCCGGGTCGCCTCGCAGATGCCGACGATGATCGCGCGCTTGTCGTTCATCTCCAGCTCGCGGCCGACGAACTTGCGTAGCTCGGCGGACGATTTCGCCGATTCTCCCCCTTGGCCGGGATAGAGCTTACGCAGGCCCACCCTATCGACAATGATGGCGTCCGGCTTGCGCAGGTCGGTCAGGTCACCCACGAGGATTCGCTCCGGCGGCGGCGCACGACCATCGACGTATCATCCAGGCCGAGCAAGATCACCTGCTCGATCACCTCGCGAGAAGTTCCGTCCCGGTTGGTCGTCGTCAACTTGGCACGGCCTTGGCCTTTATAAAGCGGCACCGCCCACTCGACTCCCTCAACCCCCCGCACGCGGTAGAGGTTGCTCTCCAACATCGGCTTCGTGTCGTCGATGAACCGGACGTTGGCGTCCATCACCCAGAGGTCCGCGCCGGTGATGTCGGTGATCTGGCTCGACGTGCGGAGCATCAAGCCGCAGAAGATCGAGCCTTGCTGTGTGATCAGCAAGGCGGCGAAGGTCAGCCCGAGGACGATGCCGAAGAATTTCGCCTTGTCGCCGGTGAGCATCTTCAGGGCAATCCAGTTCATGACACTCCCTCCCGCGTCACCGAGGCCCATACCCCCTGCCCGTCCGGTTCGCAGGTCAGGGCCGCCAGGGTCACGCCGCTGATGTGCGCCGTGAGGAAGTCCACGTCAAGCTTCGCGAACGCCTCCGGCCCAATGAGCCGCTCGGCAATCGACCGACCAACCCGGTAATGGAGACACTGGCCGATGATGGTGAAGACCATCGCGTCGAGCCGGCGGCCCTCCAGGCCGGGCTTGATCCGTTGCAGCAATTCCTTGAGCCGCTCGAACTTCGGGCGAATCACGTCGCGGACCAGGGTGTCCGATGCCAGGGTCGGCCGGAGCATCTCCCGGAGCATCAACGTCTGGTGCCAGTCGCCGATCTGGCCGATCGCCAGGATGTGGCTCAGGAAGTGCCGGATATGCAATCGCAGCTCCTCGGCTGGTTCCAGACCCTCCGGCACGTCCTCGCGTCCGACGTTACAGCGGTGAGCCTCCAGCACGGCCGCGACGTAAAGCTGCTCCTTGTCGCCGAAGTGGTAATTGACAGCCGCGACATTGGCCCCGGCCCGCGTGCAGATCGAGCGGATCGTTGCCCCCTGGAACCCCTTCTCGGCGAATTCCTCTCCCGCGGCCTCCAGTAACCGCTCCTTCGTCGGGTCCAGCTCCGCCATGATCTGAGCCTCTGCTGAAGTCATTCGTTTCAAACGTCTGTTTGAATCAAGTGTATCACTCCTGGATCGGCTGTCAAGATCGACTGGATCGATCGCGAGTCATGTCCGAGAAAGACGTGGCTGGTGGTGAGAAGATATTTCTGGAGGACTTTCGGCAGGGAATGCCGTTTGCTCTCTTTGCCTGCCAGGCGAGTGAGGCCCCAGATAATCTCCATTAACGAAAGGGAGACGATCATGCCTCAGGGTGATAAGAGCAAATACACAGAGAAGCAGAAGCGCAAGGCCGAGCACATTGAGGAAAGTTACGAGGAGCGAGGCGTGTCAGAGGAGGAGGCCGAGCGTCGTGCCTGGGCGACGGTCAACAAGCAGGACGGCGGCGGCAAGAAGTCGGGAGGGAGCGGCCGCGATCAGTGAAACGAACCGTCCGCGAATCGATCACGAGAGATGAGGTTGTGGATCGCTACAGGATGGGGTCCATGCGATCCACGACCAACCTTCCAGAAAGCTCACATCCCGGCGGACCGCGATAGCCCGGTTGTCTGACCTGTGTTCAGATCGAGGATCTCGACACGCGTATCATCTCCATTCTGGGATTGCTTCATGTCAATCAGCCCACCGCGGAACGCCTCCGCATCGGGGACCTCACCCTGGACGCGCCACGTTCCCGCCGGGTCGTCGAGCCGAAGGAGGCTTTGCGGCTCCTTCGAGATCGACATCATCAGGATGCCTGAGAACCGGGCGGTGTGAACTCCATCCTTGCAGTTTGGTGCTGAGCGGAGAAATAGCAACGGTGCCGAGCCGCCGAAGATATGCGAGTTTCTGATCTCCACGGACGGCATCGCTTTCCATATGGGATCCGCCTCAAAGTCCACCACGGCCGTTTTCGGCGTCGGAAAGGCTTCACCATCCAGCGTGAGGGCATCAATGATCAAGCCGGACGTATAGGTTCTCGGTCGGGACAGAAACACGGCCTCCGTGTCCGGCCCCGGCTGAGCCAGGGTTTGGCGGATATCCAGCGACGAGCCGTTCAAGAGCCAGCCGATTCGCCCCATGTTCCAGTTCTTGCATCCGGTCATCCGGGCAATGGCCAGGGAAAGAGAAACACTGGCATCTCGACCCGCGAATTCACAATTGTTGAAGGTGAGGATGTAGGTCGCCCGACCGGAAAGCATGCAGAAGCCTCGAAAAATACCGTTGAACATGACATTTTCGTACAGGCTATCCAGGGCCTGCGCATTGAGAATGCCGTAGCTGTAGCCAGCCAGGCTCAGGTCACGGATCGTTTGCCGATTCACCGTCGCTTTGTTCTGCTGGTTATGCTCGGCAACGACGAGGCCATGGGAGCTGATGGGATCGTCGGCCGCGCCTCCCCAGAAGACGGCCGGGTACTGAGGATTCGGGGAATCTGGTCCCTCGGTCAGGTCGAGATATCCGACGCACGTCGGGTCCTTGCCTCGGGTGGAATCCGAAAACTGAGTCAGGTCCTCGGGCTTCGATCCATCCCGATAAACCTGGGGACTGCCGATCGCCCCGGTCCGATACCGCGAGACGCGGCTCATCCGGTAGCCACAGACAGCGAAATCGGGCAGTTGGTCCTTCGGATTGGGGGGATCGCAGTACGTGTGCCCGGTATGTCCGATCAGGAATGGCACCTGAGCGCCTCGCTTGGTGAGCCGCCGGTCCGGGTTGTTCGTCAACTCAGACCCCCTGAGCGAAACTTGCTTGCGATTGAGGAAGGCGGCACCGTCTCCCGTCTTCAGGTCGAACTGAAAGGAAATTCGGTTCAGCCCCGCATGAAGTCCTTGGGAAACGTCGATCGTGTAACGCGCCACACCTTCGGTTTCCCCTTCGCGAAACCCCACATCGAACGCGAGCCAGAAATGGCCATTCTCCAGATCCTTGAGCTTGATCGAGATCGGGGCCGGTTCCGTCACGGAGAGTTCGGAACCGAGGATCGGCATGTAGTCGAGCCGCTGTCTCGGCAGCCAGAGAGCCAGGTCCAGCGTGAACTCCGTGTCATCCCGGCAGTAGCCCGGCCGCGCGTAACCCGGCCCTTGCATGTAACCGTTATGAAACGGCGAGACCTGATGCGCGATCCAGGCGAAGTCCCGGCCCTTGGCGGTCGTTCCCACGGTCCGCCAGCCGGAGCGGCCTTTCGCGTACTCAGGCTCCATGATCCGATCCAGGGGCAGGTAGTGGTTCGCCGCGTAATCTCGGCCGACCTGCGAACGGCGGAACCCCTGAATCACCCCTGGCATGTATCCGCCCGATTGCAAGATCGACCGCGCGCGGCCGAACCCGACGATGTTCACATCATCGCTTTCCAGATGAACCGGGGTCCGGATCGTGAAGGAGCCCTCAGGCACGACGACCGTGCCCCGATGCGGCGCGACGAAATCGACCACGCGCTGGATCGTTGGTCCCCAGTCCGCATTCGGGTCGTCCGGCTTCGGTCCCTTGAGCCGAGGATCGTCGATGCGTATCGTGTAGGGATCACCGTGATTCACCGACGGCGGTAAGTCTCGGCCCTGACCGAAGATGGGTGTACTCAGGCCAAGGCTCACGATCATCGGGAAGAAGAACCATCGACACATGCTACGCTCCTGATCGTCCGCTCGCCCCACGTGCTTTGGTGGCCGCACTACTTCGGGTCATCTTTCGGAGCATACGGCGATCGAGAGCGAAAGTACCGCAGCCACTGGGCCACGATGGCCCCCTTGAGATCGCCTGCCTCTTCATTCTCCTCGATGGTCTTTCCCCAGTAGAAGCTGATCCAGCCATCCACGCGATCGTTCGCTCCGTCGATAAACGCGCCGGTCCCCTCGATCCCGGCAGCCAGAGGGAAAATTTCCTCGACTACCAGCGGCTTTCCCACCTCATACACCGCCAGAGCATCCAGGGCACCCTGGATGTCGTCCTTCTTCGGATAGAAATGTACGCTGACGAAGTCGAGCGGCTCGCCAGCCTCGGGCGAGTGGAACAGAGGCTTTGCCCCCTTGAACGTGTAGGCCCAGGGGATCACGCCAACGGTGATCATGTGACGCGGATCGACCTCGCGGATCGCGGACGTCAGCCGCTTGATCCACGCCCCGGCGATCTCCTGGGGTTTCCGCCCCTTTTCGTCGAGCGTGATGCGCTGGACGAAATATTTCCCGCCCAGCGGCTCACCTGCGAGCCAGCCTTCGCCTTTTCCCCCCGAGAGGATTGGCTCGTTCATCAGGTCGTAGCAGAAGATCGCCGGGCTCTCCTTGCACACCCCGGCCACGGCCCGCCAGAACCGGGCCTGGGCATCCCAACGGGCGGATTCCTCGAGCGCATCGTACCACTCAGGCACATCCTGCTTGTGATAGCACCCCAGCCCCGTCAGATCGAGGTACAGCCCCGTCTCCTCGGCGAGCCGCACAAGCTTACCGAGCCGCGCGAGGTTCGCCTCGTTCGGTTGCTCTGGGCTGGTCATGAACCTGGCAAACTGGAGATGGACCCGCACGACGTTCGCGTCGAGCGCCTTCATCTCGCGGAAGTCCCCGGCGATCATGTCCCATTCCGCGTCCCAGTAATCTTCCAGCAGACGGCCGCCCTCGTCGTGATCGTAGTTAAATCCCCACATCTCGATCCGCTTGCCCGTCCCCTCCCGGACGAAATGCGTCCCATCCTCGCTCGGTCGAATCCAGTCCACCACCGCCGGGGACTCAACCGCATCCGGTTCCTCGGCCCGGCCGTTCAAGGGAATGAACGCCAGGGAGAGAATCACAAAGTTGATGGCGGAGAGCCGGGTGGTCATCGTGGGTGTACCTCTCGAATAGGATTACCGCACCAGCCAAGATCGACGAACGACTGGTCTCTCCGCGCGGAGAAACACCCCGCGAGCCAAGTGGCGGCGGGGTTTTGTAGGATTCGACACGTAAAATGAGGTCAATCGGGGCCACGATCGCGCCCGTTCAAGCACCCAGTTTCTCGATCCAGGCAATCGAGTGGTTTGCCGTTCAGGATCTCTGCGCCGACTTCGTCTTGGGTGATCTCATTCGGTCGTTCACCAACTTATGAGTGGGCAGAGGCGGGATCGAACCGCCGACACCAGGATTTTCAGTCCTGTGCTCTACCAGCTGAGCTATCTGCCCGCCATTGTCTTCAGGAACGATGATAGCGTGGCATCAGAGGGATTTCAACCGGGCCAGCCGGTGAAATTTCCAGGCCGGGGATCTCGGCGAGTTCTCTTCGGTGGCCCGGATGTCTTAGGTTGCCTTTCAGAGCCCCGCAATGCGGTTCCGGTGGGTCGGAGGCAACCGATGGAAAAGTTTGTGTGCCGGTCGCAACTCGGCCGGCTGATTCAGATCCTGCTGGCCTTACGTGCGGGCCGAGCAATGAATGCGAACGAACTGGCCAAGATCTGCGAGGTCAGCCGGAGGACCGTGTATCGGGATCTGGACACTCTCGCGCAGTCCGGGGTCCCCGTCGCGTATCGACACGAGCGTCAGGGCTATCTTCTGGCGTCGAGTTTTGAGTTCGACTCTCCTCCCCTGGAGCCGGCCGAGGTCGTCTCCCTGGTCCTGCTTGCTGCCGGAAACACAGGGGTCGAGGAGTTCGGCCTGGAACGTGAGGCCCATAACGTCGTGCTCAAGTTGGTCCAGTGCCTGTCGGTCGAGGTCCGTCAGCGCGTGCTGGCACTGGTCGAGCAGGTGGACCTGCCCAGACCGTCCTTCTCACATTCACCGGAACACAAGGCCGTCCACGAAACAATCCTTCAGGCTCTCCAAGAGCGCCGGCAGGTCCGCATCTGGTTCCAGGACCCGCAGGATTCCGAGACGCATGTCACGAAGGTTAGCCCCTACCGGCTTCACCGTGATGAGGCCGGTTGGAGCCTGATCGGACGTTCGACCCTGCATCGGACCGTCCGGACGTTCCGGCTCTCACGGATCGAAAAGGTCGTGCTGACGGAGGATGCCTGCGTGGTCCCACCTCGATTCTCCCGGAACGATGGCGACGTCGGCAACCATCCCACCGAGGTCCGAATCCGATTCGCGGCCGAGGCTCAATCCGAAGCTCGCGCAACGATCCGCCGACATCACGCGGTCATCGAATCGCAGGAGGGAGACCAGGTTGTTCTCGCGATGAAGGTTGGCCAGACGGAGGAACTACTTGGCTGGCTCCTTGGTCTGGGGGATCGCGTCGAGGTTCTCGCGCCTTTGGAGTTGCGGGATCGTGTCTGCGACGTTGCCCGGCGGATTGTGCGAAATCATCTCCCCGCGACGGTCGCCGAGACCGACCCATCCACCGGGCGCAACGGCACTCCGCAGGTAAAGTCGGCGGGGAAGGTGGTTGACTCATCGGGCCGGTCCGTTACAATGTCCTCCGCCTCGAACGAAACGGGCGCATAGCTCAGTTGGCTAAGGCGCACCCCTGATAAGGGTGAGGTCCGAAGTTCGAATCTTCGTGCGCCCACTGGATGCGAACTTAATCTGTGACAGGCCCCGGGTGGTTCTCAACCACCCGGGGCCTGTTGCATTTCCGGCATCAGCGCACGGAAAAACCGCCATTGCCTCGACTTGAGACGGGCGATGGCGGGTTATTCTGCGTGGAACTGTGATGGACGGTGAGATCGACAACGGATTCGGCCGGGACGATCTCTACTTATTACTTAATCGTCATCGGAGTCCGAATCGTCCTCGCTATCGTCTTCATCGTCCTCAACAATGTCCTCCTCGTCGTCCTCGATATCCTCATCCTCCTCGACAACAGGCGCCGCGGCCTTCGAGGGTTTGGATTTGGTGGCCTTCGCGGGAGCCTTCTCCTCCTCGGTGGCCTGGACCAAGGTGGCGCCGAGTCCCGGAGCGTCATCGGGCATCGGTTCCTTGACCCGCTGGACAAAGTGCGTGCCCTTGCCCTTGGCCGTCAGTTCGGCGGCGCGAGCCTCGGCCTCGGCCTTCTGGCCGAATTCGAAGGTGGCGACCGTCTTGAAGGCATCGTTGACGACCGTCCAGATAATCCGCATGCGCGCGGCCGCCTTCGGGGCCTTGGTCGCTTTGGGCTTCTTGGCCGGAGCTTTCTTCTTGCGAGGCTTCCGTTCGACTTCCTCGTCGTCGGTATCGTCCGTCAGGTCGTCCGCCTCGTCCTCCATGGGATCAATCGGTTCGGCGGCGTCGTATTGCCGGCGAAGTTCGAGCCGGTTGCGGGGTTTCCCAGCCATCTGAGGTCGTCCTTCCAGAATCACTCTCAAAACGTAGGGATCAACGGGAGCCACCAAAGGCCCAGCTCAAGGCGAAAATGGCGTCCCGGGATTCTCGTTCCAACGCCTC
This sequence comes from uncultured Planctomycetota bacterium, assembly GCA_963758025.1. Classification (GTDB taxonomy): domain Bacteria; phylum Planctomycetota; class Planctomycetia; order Isosphaerales; family Isosphaeraceae; genus CAVWUA01. Next base: position 145,886 of record CAVWUA010000001.1, read on the forward strand.
GATGATCCTACTCGATCCCCACGGGCATTGCCAGGGCCGGCCCCGCGCCATCCAGGCCGTTCCGACGGCGCCCGGCCCGAGGATTCGGCGCGACGGCGGCCTGCTCGAACGGCTTCCGCAGTTCGGTCATGATGTGCGCCAGGAGCGCCTCGGGGTGATAGGGTTTGGTCAGGAAGTGGTCGATTCCAAGATCGCCGAGCGCCCGCTCGTGGTCGGAGAGGATCGCGGCGCTACAGATCATGATCGGTTGCTGGGGATTGGTCTGACGGATGCGTCGGCAGACCTCGACCCCTGAAAAAACGGGCAGATTCAGGTCCACCAGGGCCAGGTCAAAGGGTCCCGAATCGGCGAATCGCTGCACGCCTTCGGGGCCGTTGGCCGCCTCGACGACGTGGTAATCCGCCCCGCGGAGAAACTGGGCGACCAGACTGCGCAGGACGTGCTCATCCTCGACCAGGAGGAGCGTTCCTTGCCGTTCCATCGGCCAAGACTCCTTGAAAGAAAGGAGCGGCGGGAGGGAATGCGCGAGCGCACGACGCGATCGTGCCGCCCGACGCCCGGCCCAACACGTTCCGGCCCCTCGGGCCGATGGTTGGGTATCCTACCGAGGCGCCCCCGCGCGCCCACATCAAAATGGGAGACGTCCGCCGCCAGGAGGACGGCCCCGAGCGGCTCGACCCTCTGGAATCCGGGCCAGCGGGCGTGCGACAATCCGGCCCGGTGGCCTACCTTCCCGCTGATGACCCACCCGATTTTTTCCATCCAAACAGAGGAATCACCTTCCATGATCCGTTCCGCATTCTGGCTCGCCCTGGTGGTGCTCGCGCCCCTGGCCGAGGACGACTTCACCCCCCTGTTCAACGGCAAAGATCTCGAAGGCTGGACCGTCGTCGGCGGCAAGGCCGACAACTGGGAGGTCAAGGACGGCGTGCTCGCGACCAAGGGCCAGGGGGGCTGGCTCAGCACCGAGAAGGAATACAGCGACTTCACTCTGAAGCTGGAATTCCGCGTGCCGCCGGGCGGCAACTCCGGCATCTTCCTCCGCTCTCCCCACACAGGGGACCCGGCCTACACCGGCATGGAGGTGCAGGTCCTCGACGACGAGGCCGAGAAGTACAAGAACCTCCTGCCCGGCCAGTACTGCGGCTCGGTCTACCGGGTCATGCCGGCCGAACGCGGGCACACCAAGCCGGCCGGGGAGTGGAACGCGATGGAAATCACCGCCAACGGCCCCCACATCGTCGTGAAGCTCAACGGCGCGACCATCGTGGACGACAGCATCGACAAGCACCAGGAGGACACGAAGGAGCACCCCGGCCTGAAGCGTGATAAGGGATACATCGGCCTGCAATCGCACGGCGATCCGGTCGAGTTCCGCAACATCGCGATCAAGACGCTGAAATAGGCGGGTGATCCAGCTCCAGCCGGCTTCCCGGGTTCGCCGGGGCCGCGGACTCATCCCCCGACGGCCCCGGTCCCTTGCGGCGATCCACGCCGAGAACCTGACAGAGATAGGCGATCACGACGTGCTTCGTCAGGTTCAGCCCGATGATTCCCCAGAGGGCGCCCAGGCGGAACAGCCAGACGTTGAAGGCGACGCAAGCCACCACGCCGAGCAACGCCGCCACACTGATCTGGAAGCTGGGTCGATGATCCATGTTGGCATTATGGACAACACCCCGCTCCCGGGAAAGGGGCGGCGCGGAACCGGAATTCACTTTTTTCGGAACGTTCCGCCCCCGCTACCCACTGGCAAAGCCCTGGATCGCCGTTTAGGATGATCCCCAATCGGGCCGAGGGAGGTCGGGCCTACCCAACGGCTCGACCCCCCCATTCGATAACGTTCTCCTCATCGCCCCTCTTTTTAGTTGAGCAGGCCGAGGTATCATGGCGAATCCGACGACGACCGTGCGGCCGGAATGGACCACGACGATCGACCCGGTCTTGCAGAAGGAGCTGGAGCAGCACGTCTTCGTGACCTCCTGGGACAAGCTCCTGGGCATGATCGACACCGTCTACAACTGGGGCCGGCGGTCGAGCCTCTGGCCCCTGGGCTTCGGCCTGGCCTGTTGCGCGATCGAGATGATCTGCACGGCCAGCAGCCGGTTCGACATCGCCCGGTTCGGCGCGGAGGTCTTCCGCGGCTCCCCCCGCCAGGCGGACGTGATGATCGTCTCGGGCACCGTCACCAAGACGATGATGCCGATGATCGCCCGGCTCTACGACCAGATGCCCGAGCCGAAGTACGTCATCACGATGGGCGCCTGCGCCACCGGCGGCGGCCCGTTCAAGGAAGGGTACAACGTCGTCTCGGGGATCGACAAGTTCCTCCCCGTGGACGTGTACATCCCCGGCTGCCCGCCCACGCCTCAGGCCCTCCTGAACGGCCTGATCATGCTCCAGAAGAAGATCGACGGCGAGTCGACTCGCCGACTCCCCCTGGTATCAAGGGGACACCGACCGCGACGTGCCGATCCCCGTGCTCGGCCCCGACCTGATCGACATCCGCACCCTGGAGATCACCGCCGAGCGGACCGCGATGGGCCTGCTCGACGAGCGCCAGGCCGCCCTGCCGCAACCGTCGAAGATCCCCGCCCCGCAGCCCGAGACGCCCGAGGACGAGTCGGCGGCCGAGGCCGAAGCCGCCGCCAAGGGCCCGAGCAAGATCGACCTGATCCGCAACCAAGGCGCGACAGGGCCGAACGGCGAGGCCAGGACGCCGCCGCCCCGAACGCCGCCGCCAAGCCCGCCGGCAAGCCCGCCAAGAAGGTCAAGAAGGCCGAGGCCCGGCCCAGCCTCGTCTGGCTCGGCGACGATGGCCTGCAAGAGCTGGCCGACCGCCTCAACGCCGAGTTCGGCGCCGGGACCGCCACGATCATCCAGGCCGGTCTGCTCATCCCGGCCGACAGGCTCGTCGAGGTCTGCCGCTACCTCCGCGACCGGAACCCGATCCGCTACGACTACCTGGCCAGCCTCCAGAGCGTCCACTACGAGGACTGCATCGAGGTCAACTACCAGCTCGACAGCACGACCAGCCCGGCACGCTGATCGAGCTGCGGGTCCGCACGGCCGAGGCCGAGGGCCAGGGCGAGGTCCCCTCCGTCATCGACGTCTGGCGCGGGGCCGATTTCCAGGAGCGCGAGGTCTACGACATGATGGGCGTCCGGTTCGCCGGGCACCCCAAGCTGAAACGCATCCTGATGTGGGACGGCTACGCCTACTATCCCGCTCCGCAAGGACTACCTGGAGCCGTACTACGAGGGGCCGACGAAGGTCTTCGACAGCCGCGTCGAGGACGGTCAGGGCCAGCACTTCCGCGCCGAGGAGGTCAACCCCCACGGCACCAACCTGAAGGTTCCCCAGGGACTTCAAGGACTGGGACAGGCTCGACCCGGGCGACGACGCCAAGGGCAACGACCTGATCCCCGGTCGGCGTCGACGTGACCGAGCTGGACACCGACCAGTTCGTCGTCAGCATGGGGCCACAGCACCCGAGCACCCACGGCGTCTTCCGCATGAACCTGCGGGTCGACGGCGAGACGATCGTCGGCCTGAAGCCGGTCATGGGCTACATGCACCGCAACCACGAGAAGATCGGCGAGCGGAACACGTTCCTGATGAACTTCCCGTTCACCGACCGGCTCGACTACCTGACCAGCATGGGCAACAACTTCGGCTATGCCCTGGCCGTCGAGCAACTGATGGGCGACGACGCGAAGCCCCCGGAGCGGGCCGAGTACATCCGGGTCATCATGGCCGAGCTGACCCGGATCGCCAGCCACATGTGGTCGATCGGCTTCCTGCTGAACGACCTCGGGGCGTTCTTCACCCCGGCCCTCTACGCGATCGAGGAGCGCGAGCTGATCCTCGACCTGTTCGAGTGGGCGGCCGGCAGCCGGATGATGTGCAACTACTTCCGGTTCGGCGGGGTCGCCTTCGACCTGCCCCCCGGCTGGGACGAGCGCTGCCGGGCGCATCGTCTACGACCGGCTGGACCGGAAGATCGACGAGCTGGACCGCTACCTCTCGGGCAACGAGATCCTGCACGACCGCTGCAAGGGGGTCGGCGTGCTGACCCGCGAGCAGGCGATCGACTTCTCGACCGCCGGGCCGGTCCTGCGGGCCTCGGGCGTCCCTTACGACATCCGCCGCGCCGCCCCTTACAGCATCTACGACCGCTTCGACGTTCGACGTCATCTCGACGGAGAATGGCGACATCTACGACCGGTATCTACGTCCGGCTCCAGGAGATGCGCGAGAGCGTCAAGATCCTCAAGCAGGCCCTGCGCGACCTGCCCGACGGGCCGATCCTGCCCGGGCAAGAAGAGCTATCAGATCAAGGTCCCGGCCGGCGAGGCGTATTCCCGCGTCGAGAACCCCAAGGGGGAACTCGGCTACTACGTCGTCTCCGACGGCGGCCCGACCGCCTACCGCTACCATGTCCGCAGCCCGAGCTTCATCAACCTGACCGCCCTGGAGCAGATGTGCCTGGGCCACACCATCGCCGACGTCGTGGGCATCCTCGGCAGCCTCGATATCGTGCTGGGGGAGGTTGACCGTTGACGAAGAGGGCTGACGTGCGATGAAGGTTCGCGAGATCGTTCGTAAACTGAGCGTGATGGCTGGGAGCTCGTCGATCGACGAGCGAGTCATCGGCAATCCACATCCGGTAGAGCGGGGTGACGACGGATCCGCGCAACATGCGGGACGAGTCCGATCGGAACGTCAGAGATTCTCGACAGGCAGGCTGGAGTCATAACATGAGCATCAGGCGATCGAGACTTCCGATTCGAACGGGACCGTCAGCGGAGGATCGCGGATCTCGCCGCGGACGAGGCCTGACTGGGACGTTCGTACAAGCCGGGTCGTTCGGATGCCACGAATGCGGATCGACCGCCTCGTGATCGGCATCGATTGAGAATCTCTCCGCTCGCACCCGTCCTGTCTGCAGGAACCTCGATGGTTCGCTGGCAACGCAGCCGTGGACGCACTGGGCGAACTCATCAGATCTGAGCCGGCACCTGGACCGAGCGCCGAGGCGGACGATCTGACGGCCATCAACGCGATGCCGATGGTGTGATCACGAATGCGGATGACACTGGATGCGAGGATGATCGTCGATCAACGAGTCCTGTGATCCCGCGTGCCGGAGCGAGGGCTTCAAGTCCTGGCCGGCCTCGGCTGGGATGGGCATTCCGCGTCTCGATGCACGGGCGTCGAGGGCCGGACAGCCGGTCGAGCGAAAGGGAACTTCAAGGGTCGATACGCCATCGGTTTCGGCGAGAACGCATGATAAGGTGACTCCGCGAGCGACGATCGGCTTCAACGGCGAGAGGGCTGGTATATGAGCTTCGGTAAAGGTCTCATCATCGGTCACTTGGTCACGCTCCGGCGGTTCCTGCGCACGTTCTTCGTCGGCGGGGGCCGGACGCTCCAGCGTCGCGGGGGCGGGCACCAGCGGCTCGACTTCTTCCGCAAGCCCGAGCGCGGGGCCGAGCCGACGGTCCAGCAGGACGCCAAGACCGAGGGGTTATTCACCGTCGAATACCCCGACGAACGCCTGCCGGTGTACGAGCGGTTCCGCGTCCTGCCGATGCTGATCTACGACACCGAGGACGGCAACGTCCGCTGCACGTCGTGCAACATCTGCGCGAAGGTCTGCCCGCCCCAGTGCATCTGGATGACCCAGGCGCAGAACCCCAAGGGGGGGCCGGTCCCCTTGCCGGAAGATTTCTACATTGATATGGACGTCTGCATGAACTGCGGGTTCTGTTCCGAGTACTGCCCGTTCGACGCGATCAAGATGGACCACAACTTCGAGCTGTCGAACTACGAGCGGCAGCAGACCCACATCTTCAGCCTGCAGGATCTGCTGGTCTCCAGCGACTTCTACGCGAAGACCCACCCCGAGGCCTGGAACAGCGCCGAGGAGGTGGCCGAGCGGAACAAGGTGGCGAAGAAGAAGGACCAGAGGCTCCAGAAGGCCCTCGCCGCCGGCACCCGCCCGGCCGCGGCCAAGCCGGCACCGGCGGCCAAGCCGGCGAAGGTTTAGCTGTCGAATGAGAATCTGTTGATTTTGCGGAAAGGGTCTTGGTAGGTCCTTGAGCCGCCCCGTCCGCACCGTTAAGATGTCGCTCCGATCGAGGAAACCGTTTGATGATCCCCAGTCCGCCGAAGCCGAAATTCGAACCCGGAACTCGTGTGCGAGTCGTGCAGCACGTGCGCGTTGGTCATCGTCGCTGGACGACTCGAGGTCGTCGGCAACGTGGAACTTGAAGGAATCCGCCCCGTCGGCGGCATGGAGATGGGGGGCAAGGCCCTCTACTGCCATCAGCCGACCCTGCGGCTCCGCAAGGACGACGGCGAGATCACCGTCGTCACGCTCGACGAGAACACCGAGGTTCACGAAGTACGCTGATGATCTGATCCCGAACCGAACGTGCCCGATCGCGGGCATCCTGTCCATGAGACCGACGAGGGCGGCGCGATGCTCTTGATTCACCAGTACATCTTCATCGGCCTCTTGCTGCTGGGGGCGATCGGTTTCGCCCTGGCCCCCCTGGTGGTCGTCGCCCTGGTGGCCCCCCGCAAGCGGTCGAAGTCGAAGTACGACGTGTACGAGTGCGGCGTGCTCACGCACGGCGAGACGTGGGTCCGGTTCCGGATCCAGTATTACATCTATGCCTTGCTGTTCGTCATCTTCGACATCGAGACGGTCTTCCTCTACCCCTGGGCCGTCAGCTACGCCGGCCTGGGGCTGTTCGCGCTGATCGAGATGGTGGTCTTCCTCGTGATGCTCGCCATCGGCCTGGCGTATGCCTGGGGCCGGGGCATGCTGCGCTGGGTCTGAATTGAGCGACGTTTCGAGCCGATCGCGGAGAGAAGAGAGAGCGTCCCGCCCCTGGTTGTTTGAGGAGCTCGCACGGTGAATCTCGCGTCCACCTTCGCCTCGCCGGTTCTCCTGGCCCAGCAATCCGCCTCGTGGTGGGATCGTGACTGGCTCGGGGTGACGCACCATCAGTGGATCGTCTGGATTCTCTGGCTGGCCGTGGGGTTCTTCGGGCTCTTCCCGGGGATCGTCGCCTACATGGTCTGGGCCGAGCGCAAGGTCGCCGCGCGGTTTCAGGACCGGATCGGGCCGAACCGGGTCGGCCCCCTGGGGCTGCTTGCAGCCGATCGCCGACGCGATCAAGCTGATCACGAAGGAGAACATCGTCCCGAGGATCGCCGACCGCTGGGTCCACATCCTCGCGCCGGTGCTCCTGTTGATCTCGGCGTTCCTGGTCCTGGCGGTCGTGCCGTTCGGCTTCGGCACGCTCGACCTGGAGCACAACCGCCTGCGAGGGCTGGTCCCGGTGGACCTGCCGGTCGGGCCTGCTCTACCTGATCGCCGTTTCGAGCCTGTCGTCGCTGGGGATCTTCCTGGCCGGGTGGGCCAGCCGGAACAAGTACTCGCTCCTGGGGTCGATGCGGGCCGTCGCGCAACTGGTCTCGTACGAGATCCCGCAGGTGCTGGCGACCGTGCCGGTGATCCTCTGGACGGGCAGCCTGAGCCTCGTGGCGATCATGAACCAGCAGGTCGAACACGGCTGGTTCCTGTTCTCGCCGCCGGGCCTGCTGGCGTTCGTGCTCCTGACGATCGCCAATATCGCCGAGGTCAACCGCACGCCGTTCGACCTGCCCGAGGCGGAGTCGGAGATCATCGCCGGCTATCACACCGAGTATTCCGGGATGCGGTTCGGCCTGTTCTTCCTGGCGGAGTACCTGAGCGTCTTCGGCGTCAGTTGCCTGGGCACGGTCCTGTTCCTGGGGGCGGGGGCCGTGCCGTTCACCAGCTTCCCGAAAGGGCTACTGACCGACACCTGGCCCTCGATCATCCTGGTCAACGCGATCACCATCGGGTCGTTCACCTTGAAGGTGTTCCTCTACGTCTTCCTGATGTTCTGGATCCGGGCGACCCTGCCGCGCATGCGGGTGGACCGCCTGATGAACTTCGCGTGGAAGTTCCTGATCCCCCTGAGCCTGGTCAACATCATGCTCGCGGCCGTCTGGTTCGAGATTGTCATGCGTCGGCCCTTGCATACGTACTGGAAGTTCGTGGACCTGACGGCGCTGGTCGGCTGGGCGGTGACCTTGCCGATCGTGCTCGTGGCGATCTGGGGCTTCGGGCGGCTCCTGCGGGCGGGCCAGGCCGAGCCGTCACCCGCTTCTCCCGCGAGTCGAGGCCCGCGGCAGGTCGCCGCGACGGCACGCTGAGATAGACGTCGCAATACCCTGAGTCGGGCCGCCGGTCGGCCCCGAGACGGTCGGAGACGCTTACCTTGATGCGCATCCTGTTCGGACTGATCGCGACGCTCGGCGTGCTGGCGGCCCTTGGGACGGTTCTGGCCCGCAACCTCGTCCACGCGGCGCTGTTCCTGGTGGCGTTCTTCTTTCTGGTCGCCTGCCAGTTCGTGCTCCTGGAGGCCGAGTTCATGGCGGCCATGCAGGTGCTCGTCTATATCGGGGCCGTGGCGATCCTCTTGATGTTCGGGATCATGCTCACGCGGAACATTCAGGGGGACGAGACGACCGGCGGCCACTGGGTCCTGAAGATCCCGGCGGCCGTGGCGAGCCTCGCCGTGCTGGCGGTTCTGGTCGTCGGCATCATGGACGAAGCCGGACGAGGAACCCGCATCGTCCTGGACGCGCACCCGTAGCCGTCCGCCCGCCACCGCGCTGGACTCGGACGCCACCGTCGCCGATCCCCGGAGCGTCGCGATCAACAACATGGGACAGGCCGTCGGCAATCGAAATGATGACCCGGTTCGTCGTGCCGTTCGAGGTCGCCGGCCTGCTGCTGACGGCGGCGGTCGTCGGGGCCCTGGCCCTGGCTCAGGGAGAGCCCGAGGACGAGTCCGCCCCCCGGAGCGGCTCGCTCGCGACCCAGCGACACGGAACGACCCTCGGACCGGGCAACGGTCAGCCCGCCGGCACGGCGGCCCCCACGACGACCTCCACCACCTCCGCGAGCGCCCCGCGATGAACAACGACATCCCGCTGAGCTGGTTCCTCTACTTCGCGTCGGCCGCGTTCGTCATCGGCCTGTTTGGCGTACTGATTCGCCGCAACGCAATCGCCGTGCTGATGGCGATCGAGATCATGCTCAACGCGGCCAACATCAACCTCGTCGCCTTCTGGCGCTACGGGGCCACGCCCCCCGGCGAGGGGCCGGTCACGGGGGTGATGATGGCCCTGTTCGTCATCACGATCGCCGCGGCCGAGGTCGCCGTCGGCATCGGCCTGATCCTGCTCTGCTACCGCCGCTGGAAGGCCGCCGACGTCGATCGCTACGACAGCCTGGCCGGCTGACCGTTCCCCAACGACGAGACGAACACCCCTGCGAGACCCGGTTCCATGCCGACGATCAACGCCCAAGACTTCTGGTTCATCGCTCCCGAGATCCTCCTGACGTCCCTGGGTCTGGTCGTGCTGATCGTCGATTTCGCCGGTTTACGGCAGGTTGCGAGCGCGCGGCGGCGGGTGATCCTCGGCGGCCTGACTCTGCTCGGCAGCCTGGGGGTTCTTCTCTACACCCTCTGGCCGTTCCTGAGCGAGGGCCTGGCCTTCTACGGCCTGGCGCATCCGTCCAGCGAGGTAGCGACGGACCTCGACCCGATCCTGTTCTTCGGCACGATCGCCGGCGATGCCCTGACCGTGCGGATGAACATCCTGATCCTCGCTCTGCTGGCGCTGGTCGTCGGGCTGTCCATGGCCTGGCATTTCACCGACCACTGGGGCGAATACTACGCCTTGCTGTGCTGGTCGGGCGTGGGGATGATGCTCCTGATCGCCGCCGAGGAACTGCTGACGCTGTTCCTGACGCTCGAAATGATGACGCTGTGTCTCTACATGATCACGGCGTTCGAGAAATCGCGGCGGCGGTCGGCCGAAGGGGGCCTGAAATATTTCGTGTATGGCTCGGTCTCCTCGGCGATGTTCCTGTTCGGTCTGAGCCTGCTGTACGGCCTGACCGGAACGACCCAGCTTGAAGGGATCGCCCTGGCCCTTCGAAGTTCGACCGGAGCCCCGCTCGGGCTGGAGGGGAACGTCGCGGGGGGCGTGGCGGTTCTTTTGGTGCTCGTCGGCTTCGGGTTCAAGGTCGCGGCGGTCCCGTTCCACCAGTGGGCGCCCGACGCCTACGAGGGGGCCCCGGCTCCGGTCGCGGCCTGGGTCGCCTCCGGCTCGAAGATCGCCAGCTTCGTGGCGATGATGAAGGTCCTGGTCCACGCGCTGGACGCCTGGTCCGTGCGGGGCGACATTATTGACAGCCCCGGCTGGGTCGGCATCCTGGCGTTGATCGCGGCGTTGACGATGACCTTCGGCAACCTCGCCGCCCTGGCCCAGACGAACCTGAAGCGGCTCCTGGCCTATTCGTCGATCGCCCACGCCGGTTATCTGCTCGTCGGGGTGATCGCGGCCGCCGTGTCGGTCGATCGCGACGCCGCCGGCGCGGTCCTGTTTTATCTGATCATCTACGGCCTGACGACCGTCGGCGCCTTCGCCGTGGCGGCCTGGCTGGTCCGCGACCATGCCAGCGACGACCTGGACGACCTCAACGGCCTGGGGTTCCAGTCTCCCGGCCCTGGCCGTCTGCATCGTGCTCCTGATGCTCTCGCTGATCGGGATGCCCCCTCTGGCCGGCTTCTTCGGCAAGCTCTACATGTTCATGGAAGCGCTCAACGCCGAGGGGCCGGGCGGTCAGGCCCTGACGTGGCTCGTCGCCCTGGGGTTGCTCAACAGCGTCTTCTCGGCGTTCTATTACGTGCGCGTGCTCAAGGCGATGTTCCTCCGCGACCCGGGCCGGGTGGCGTCGGTCAGTCCCTCGTCGGGCATCACCTGGCCGATCGTGCTGGCGACCGCGGCGGTGGTCGGCTTCGGCCTGTTTCCGGCCCCCCTGCTCGATTCGATGACGGCCGCCGCCGTGCCGATGCTCTCCTCCAGCGGCAAGGTGGTCGCGCAGACCGCCGCGCTGAGCAAGTACGACACCGAAGCCGACCCGGATCTGAGCCCCGAGATCGCGGCCCGGCAAGAGGAAGAATACATCAAGAGCGCCCGCCGCAAGCTCCAGGTCAGACAACCCTGACCCCAGGCGGGTCGGCGTATCGGAGACGAGACCCCGGGACCTCAACCCACGCTCTCGCGGAGACGACGCAGTCCGATGGCGATCATCAACACCTTTCCGAAATGCCTTGAAAGTCCCTACCTGTTCAAGGACGACGAGGCGCCGCACCGGATCGGCGGCCTGCTGGCGACGGCGGCGGACCGGCTGGAAGCCGCCGCCAACATCCAGACCAGCGGCCAGGGGGACCCGGCGGACGTCAGCTTTCTGAGCTACGAGGCGATGTTCGCCTGCCTCCGTGCCCTCGTGTATCACAAGGGCTACCGCGAGGCCGGCTTGCGCTGCCTGCTCCTGGCGTGCGAGGAGCTGTACGTCCGACCCGGCCTGCTCGACGCCTCCCACCTGATCGCCTTCGAACGGGCGCAGGGGTTGAAGACCCCACCGGCCGAGAATCTGGCCGCCGCGTCGGCCTTCGTGAAGCGGACTCTGGAGATTCTCAAGAAATCCGCGGAATGACCTCTCGGCTGGACGTCTTCCGTTGGCTCATCGTCCGGGCCGACCTTGACCGTTCGGACGATAGATGCCATAACTCGGCACCCCGTCGTTTACGATCCCTTTGAAGCCGCCGACCCTGTTGCGCACCCAGTTTCCGCGACCTCCGTCAAGGATGATGAGGAGTCAGGAATGGGCACCGAAGCACCCCGGTCCGAGGCCACTCGCACCAGTCCGTTGCCGCACCGCTGGACGAAGGTCGAGGACCCCGGGAGCACGTCCGTCGTGGCGTCCTACCCCTCGGTCATCGCGGGCGGCGGACCGGCCGGCCTGACGGCCGCTTATGAGCTGACGCGGCACGGCCACCCGTGCGTCGTGCTCGAAGCCGACCCGAACCTCGTCGGCGGCATCAGCCGGACGGACCAGTACAAGGGGTACCGCTTCGACATCGGCGGCCACCGGTTCTTCTCCAAGAGCGCGGAGGTGAACCGGATCTGGCGGGAGATCCTGGGCGACCAGTTCCTGACCCGCCCCCGCCTGAGCCGGATTTACTACGATCGCAAGTTCTTCCACTACCCGCTCAAGCCGCTCGATGCGCTCTGGAAGCTCGGCCCATGGAAGGCGTTGCGGATCGTGTTGAGTTACGCCAAGGCCCGGCTTCGGCCGATCCAGCCCGAGCGCAGCTTTGAAGACTGGGTTGTGAACCGTTTCGGCCGGCTCCTGTTCGAGATCTTCTTCAAGACGTACACCGAGAAGGTCTGGGGCATGCCCACCTCGAAGATCACGGCCGAATGGGCCGCCCAGAGAATCAAGGGGCTGAGCCTCGTCAGCGCCGTGATGAACGCGCTGCTGCCCGCCAGGAAGGCGAAGGGCAAGGGCGAGATCATCAAGACCCTGATCGACCGCTTCCAGTACCCCCGCCTCGGCCCCGGTCAGATGTGGGAAGCCGCGCGGGACAAGGTCAACGCGGCCGGCGGCGCGGTCCATCAGGATCGCCGGGTCGAGCGGGTCGAGCACGACGGATCGCGGGTCACGGCCTTCGTCGCCCGCGACAGCCAGGGCCGTCTGACCCGCTACCACGGCCGCCACTTCCTCTCGACGATGCCGATCCGGCACCTGATCCGCGCGATGAGCCCGGCCGCCCCTCCCGAGGTGCTCCGCGCGGCGGAGTCGCTGAATTACCGCGACTTCCTGACCGTCGTCCTGATCGTCGATCAGCCCGAAACCTTCCCCGACACCTGGATTTACATCCACGAGCCCGACGTGCGGCTCGGTCGCGTGCAGAACTTCAAGAACTGGTCGCCGGACCTCGTCCCCGACCCGTCCAGGAGCAGCCTCGGCCTCGAATACTTCTGCTTCGAAGGGGACGACCTCTGGACCAAAAGCGACGACGAACTGATCGCCCTCGGCCGCCGGGAAATCGACGCCATCGGCCTCGTTCCGGCCGGCAAGGTGGTCGATGGCTGCGTCGTGCGAATGCCGAAGGCCTACCCCGTTTATGATGATGTCTACCAGGAGCACCTGGCGGTGATCCGGGCCTGGCTGCGCACGCTGGAAAACCTGGAGCTGGCGGGCCGCAACGGCATGCACAAGTACAACAACCAGGACCATTCGATGATGACGGCGGTCCTGGCCGCGCGCAATATCCTGGGCCAGGGGCACTTCGACACCTGGAAAGTCAACACCGAGGCCGAATATCATGAGGAAGGCGGCGAAGAATCTCAGGAAACCGGCCGCGCGATTCCTCGGAGGGTCGATGCGGCCTGACCCCTCGGCGCCGCGCTGAACGCGCCGGGGAACCCGAGCGACGTCTCCCCGGAGTTTCGCACCGTGAAAGCATCTCCTCCCCACGGCATCGATCCGAATCATGAAACCAACCGAAAGAAGATCACGACCATCGGCGTGATCCTGCTGGTCGTGGGTATCCCCTGCCTGCTGATCGGCCTCGGCCTGTTCCTGTCGTTCTTCTTCGCGGTGGCGTCGGCCTTCTCCGATGGACCGATGGGCATGATGGATATGGGGGCGATCTTCGGACGGACGGTCATCGGCTTCATGATGATCGCCGGTGGGGCCTTCCTCTCGATGATCGGGTTTCAGATGGTCGCCTTCGGCAACGTGGGTCGGCTTGCCCGCTATCAGGCCGGTGAGACGATGCCGGTCGCTCACGACGTTCTGCGGCACAGCACCCCCGTCATCGGCGACGTCGCCCGCGAGGTCACCCGCTCGGCCCGGGAAGGATGGGAGCAGGAAGAGCCGCTCTCTCCCGGAGCGAAGGTCCGCCATACGTGCGGCACCCTGAACGACCCCGACGACCGCTTCTGCAAAGGGTGCGGTCATTCGCTCGCGGGGCCGGTCTGCCCGACCTGCCAGACCCAGAACGATTCCGATGCCCGTTTCTGCGACAAATGTGGCAATGCCCTCTCGGCCTGAATCCGCCCCGAACACAAGGGACATTCCTTTCGCGGTCCAGGAGTTCCTGCTACGATCGTTGGGGTTCCTCTTGTGTTCTCCGTCCGCGCATCACGATCCCCCTCGATCCCCAAGGCCCTCACCATGATCTCCTCCCGACTCACTCTCGCCGCTGGCCTGATGCTTCTGCTGGGCGGTTGCGGGACAGATTCCACCGACGAATCCACAACCGTGACGCCGACCACCAACCCGCCCGAGGTCGCCGCCACGCCGACGCCCACCGTCGCGCAAACGGACGAACCGGTCGCCACGCCGGAACCGACCAAGCCCGCTCGCCACCGACGATGTCCCTGAGACCAAGACGGCGGAGACCGACGAGGCCATGCCTGAGCCGAAGACCGCTCAGGACGCCATCGAACAGGCAGAATCTTTCGTCCAGCAGGGGAATTTTGAAAAGGCTCTGGCCTCGGTCGAGAAAGCAACCAAGCTCGACCCGAAATCCAGCGAAGCCTGGCTCCTCCTGGCTCGACTGGCGGGATTCCGAGGCGCTCAACTCGCCGGGCAGGAGAAACGCGAGGAGGCCTCGGTCTTTTTCCACAAGTCGGCCGATGCGATGCGCAGCGCTTCCAGGAGACCAAGAAGGAACTCGACGAGAACGAGAAGCTCCTCCTGGCGATGGCACTCTACAATGATGCTTGCTCCTACGCCATCGACGGCAAGACGGACAAGGCCATGGAGTCTCTGAACGCGGCCGTCGAGGCCGGCCTCAATGATACGGAAATGCTGGCCTCCGACACCGAGCTGGACAGCCTCCGCGATGAGCCGAAATTCCAGGAGCTGATGAAACAGGTCCACGAACAGAAGCTCGTCCAGGCCAAGGAACAGGCCCGGCAAATGCTGGCCGAGAACCAGCCGTTCCCGTTCGATTTCAAGGCGCTGCCCAAGGTCGAGGGGGGCAAGGTCTCGCTGGAGGACTACAAGGGGAAGGTCCGCATCGTGGACATCTGGGGAACCTGGTGCCCCCCTTGCCGCATGGAGATTCCCCACTTCGTCGATCTCAAGAAGGAGTACGGCGACGAGGGCCTGGAGATCATCGGGATCAACTACGAGCGCGTGCCCGATGAGGAGGTTCAGTCCACGATCGAGTCGTACGCCAAGGAGACGGGCATCAACTACCCGCTCGTGATCGGCGACGAGGATACCCGCTCCCAGATCCCCGACTTCGAAGGGTTCCCCACGACGCTTGTTCCTCGACCGCGAGGGCAAGGTCCGCCTGAAGCTCGTCGGCGCCCGGGGCAAGGAGGAGCTGGAGGCCATCGTCGTCGCGCTGCTCGACGAGGGCAAGCCGGCGGGTGAGGCATCCGCCGACACCCCGCGAGACCGGACGACGAAGCCCGAGGCCGAGGTCGTCGAGGAGCCGGCCGCGCCGAGCGAGAACACCCCGGCCGACGAGCCGAAGTGATCCGCAGTGCCCGATCCTTCCGGCATCGCATCACGCGGAGCGCGTGGCGACATCGCAAATGTCGTCCCGCGCTCCGCGTCGTTTCACGTCCGCAGCACGATCACGACGCCCGCCAGCAGGAGGGCCGCGCCGACGATCCGCCAGACGCTGATCGGGTGCGTCGGGAACCCGACCAGGCCGAAATGATCCAGCATCAGGGAGGTGAGGATCTGGCCGGTGACGATCAGCCCGAGCCATCCGGCCGCCCCCAGATGCCTGGCGAAGGCCGCCGCCGACGCCACGTAGCAGGCCCCCACGACGCCCCCCATCCAGATCCACCAGGGAGAGCGCTGGAGCGCCTCCGTCTCGGGCAACGGAGGCCGCATCGCCGCCACGAAGGTCAGCAGACACGTCGTCCCGATCAGAAACGACGTCAAGGCCGCCGGGATCGGGTGTCCCATCCGGACCCGCAACTGGCTGTTGAACCCCACCTGCAACGCCAAGCCAGCGCCCGAGAGCAGCGCGATCAGTGCAAAAAACAGCTTCATGAAGACCCATCCCAGTTCATCATCATGCAATCCTGTTTCGTTGGTTGGGTTTCGCTCCGCTCACCCAGCCTCGACAGGAGCGGGTTTTTCTCCAGGTAGAGAGGAGTTACGCGATTGGCAGATGCCCCCTTCGTTCTCTCGCTCTGCGCTGGACGTGGCCCCCTCTTCGCCCCGGAGGGGCGGCAGTGAATAGCCAGAGGGCGTCAGCCCCTGGACGGCCAGCGCAACGTCGAGAAATCCCAGCCCCGGCAGGGGCGACAGTCCCGCCGAGGACGCACTGTCGCCCCTGCCGGGGCTGGGAAGACGCGGGATGATCGCATTCCAGGGGCTCACGCCCTCTGGCTATGTACCGCCGCCCCTCCGGGGCGAAGAGGGGGATCATCCCGAGCGTGGCAACGAGTATCCTCAACCGCGTCACTCCTACGGGCATCAACCGTACATCCGGTTCGCCTGACCGTAGGTAATCTTAGGGGCCTTGAACAGCCCGCCGGAGAGTTTCTCGCCGAGCGGGTCCACGTACACGCGGCCGGCGCGGTGGGGGTTCTCGGGGTTGGTGCCGAGAACGTGGACGTTGAAGAGGAAGCCGTGATCGCTCTCGGCCGTGAACCAGTGGACGTTGTCCTTGTGGTCGGAGATCGTCGAGAACTCGCCCGGTGCGAACGCGCGGTCGATGGTCGGGCGGACGATGTAATGGTCGTCCTGGTCCTCGACGCGGTCCCAGTGCCGGCCCCGGAAGTTCCCCTTCAGGACGAGGAACCCGGTCGCCATGTTGTCGTGGCCGTGCGGGATCACCGATCGCCCCCTGGACATGGCGAAGATCTGCCGGCCGAAGACCAGGTCGGTCGGCAAGCCGCTGACGTTCTGGAAGTCCACCGGCAGGCTCCTGGCCCCCTTCGCCGGGTAATTGACCCCCCTGGCCATGCGTTCGAAATCGAGCGTCTTCAGCAAGGCGTTCAGGTCCACCCGCCGGTACAGGTCCTCCAGCGCCTTCTGGAACGCGATGTCCTTGATCGTCTGATCGCGCACGTCCCGGCTGATCGCGTTGAGCGTCTTGATCCACTCGGCGACGATCGGCTCCACGTCCGCGCCGAGGAGGCGATGGGCGGTCAGGCCCTCGATCAGGGCCAGCGCGGTCAAGGATTGCAAGGCCTGGCGCGTGAAGACGCGTCGCGTGGTGGGCTGGTTGGCGAACACGGCTTGGCTCCCTTTTTTTGGGTTCGGGGTGATGTCAGCCTCGCCGGGATGCTCGCGAAAGAGGATCGGGCCGGGCTTCCCGGTCCGGGCATTATCCCCGACCCCCGCCCGTTGCGATAGCCTCTCGTCTCGGCAAGCCACCGGGGAAAGCTGGAGAAACCTTGCCGCGTTTCGCGGCACATCGATACGAAATCCCGAGGCCGGAGACCCGTCGCGCGGTTGTTCGTTGGGAACGGATCGGCTAGGCTCGAAGGGTGGATGGGGAGTCCGTCGGTGGGGACCGCGCGAGGCGACGCCTCCGGGGATTGTCTTTGATGTCGATGCGTTTTTCTCGGTGGGCGTGTACGGTCGGGCTGGTTCTGTTGGCGTTGAGCGTTCTCGGCCCGTTGACCGGTTGCGGCGGACGGACGCCCGCGGCGAAGGCGACCGCCGCGCAAGCGAAGGCGGACGACGAGGCCGAAGAGTGACGGGCCGGGGACGGCGCTCGATCCGGACGAGCCGTTCCTGATGTGGATGGCGCGGGCCTCGGGGCCGATCGGCCTGGTGATCCTGGGCATGTCGTTCTACCTGGTCGCGCTGGTCGCCTGGATGTTCTTCCAGTTCCGCCGCTCGGTCGCCCTGCCCGACGGCCTGGTGGCCGAGGTCGCCGACCTGCTGGAGCACCGGCAGTTCGATCGTGCCTACGGGCGGATCGCGGACGATCCGTCGTTCCTGGCCCGGACGCTGGCGGCGGGCGTGCGCAAGCTCCCGGCCGGTTTCGCCGCGGCGCAGCGGGCGCAGGAGCTGGCGAACGACGACGTGACGATGGAGATGGAGCACCGGACGACCTACCTGGCGACCGTCGGCACGCTCGGGCCGATGATCGGTCTGCTCGGGACGGTCTATGGCATGATCCTGAGCTTCCAGGTGATCGCCACGCAGGGGTCGTCGCCGCAGGCGAGCCTGCTGGCGGCGGGAATCTCGACGGCGCTGTTCGCCACACTGGAGGGGATCGGCCTGTCGGTCCCGGCGATTGCCTTCTATGCCCTGTTCCGCAACCGGATCGCCCGGCTCTCGCTGGAGGTGCAGATGGCCGCCGAGTCTCTGCTGGAACAGTTCGCCCCGGGTGCCCGGGCGCCGCACCCGCTGGCCACGTCCTCGACGTCGCCAGGCCCCCCGCGCACCGCCTTGCCGCCGAAAGGAGAGTGAGCGGCCAGCCTTTCGCCGAGAGGTTGGGCCGCTCCTTTTGATCGATCATGCCGCGTCGTCGCCGCCGAAAACCGGGAGCGTCTCAGGAGCGGGTGGACCCCAATCTGACCCCCTTGCTCGACGTGGTCCTGCAACTGATCACGTTCTTCATGATGCTGATCCACTTCGGCACGAAGATCGAGGGGGAAACCCGCGCCGTGCGGCTGCCCGACGGCTCCCTCGGCCTTGCCGGGAACGGACCTGCTCGTCGATCGCCTGCCGGTGGCGATCGACGCCCAGGGGCGGCTCCTGTCCGAGGAGGGAGAGGCCCGCGTCGGCCCGGCGGCGGAACTCTGGTGGCGCGATCAGTCGCGGAAACGTCGCGAGGGGCAACGGCTGATCGGCAAAGCCGACGCGACCTTGCCGACGCTCGTCGTCGTCCGCGCCGACCGCGCGGCCCCCTTCGGCGACGTGCGTCGCTCGCTGCAAATGGCTCAGGCGCATGGATTTGTCCATTTTACCCTGATTGTGCTGCGGGACCTGCCGCGATGAGCCGCCGCCCGAAACCGCCGGAGGACGTGTATTTCCCGGTCGTGCCGATGCTCGACATGGCGTTCCAGTTGCTCGCCTTCTTCGTGCTGACGTTCCAGGTCCCCTCGCGCGAGACGCGGATCGACCTCGACCTGCCCGCCGCCCCCGTGACCCTGCCGGGCGGTCCGTCGCGCCGCTCGACGCCGGCCCCGTTGAGCGCCGAGGATCTCGGCCTGGAAACGAACCTGGTCGATCCGGGCGGAAGCCGACCCCCAGGGGGGGCTTCAGTCCTTGCGGCTCGGCGAGACGCCCCTGTCCGGTCCCGACGCCCTGGAGGACCGCCTCCGCCGCTACACGGAGATCCTCGGCGAGCAGAAGCCCGTGCGGGTCGTCCTGATCGCCGACGACAGCTTGCTTTACGACGAGGCCGCCAAGCTCATCGGCGCGTGTGCGTCCGGCGGCGCGACCACGATCCGCCTGGCCGATCCCGCCAATCTCCGCGGCGCGGGGGGAGGCTGCCGTGATCCGTGTCCTCGCCGGGCTTCTGCTCGCCCTCCCAGCGCTCGCTCTGGCAGACGGACCCCCGGCTGAACCTGGCGGACCTGCCCGAATACCGTGAGGCCCTCACCGCGTCTCGGGAGGGCAACGCGGTGGATGTGACCTTCCGCGATCTCTGGGAGCATCCCGAGAGCTACGAGGGCCGCCTCGTCCGGGTGCGAGGGCAGGTCGTCCGGCGATACCGTCAGGATGCTCTGGGGGCGTTTCCGCCGTTGACGGAACTCTGGATCACGTCCCCGGACGGAAATCTGACCTGTCTTGCCTTCCCAACGCCGCCCGTCGCGGCGAAGAATAGAGATCAACCGGGCGCGCGGGTCGCCTTCACCGGGACGTTCCTGCGGCTGATCCGCTACCCGGGCAGCGACACGGACCGGCTCGCCCCCTTGATCGTCGGGAGCCGTGGACCGACCGTCCGGACAGAGGCCCCTGCCCCGCCGACCGCGAAGCGGAAGGCCGCGTGGGACTGGATTGTCGGCGGCGTGCTGGCGGCGTTCGTGGCGGCGATCCTCGCCCTTCAACACCTGAAACGCCCCGCGCGACGGCGGCCGACGATCGAGCGGGCGCCACGATTCGAGGACGCGGACGAGAGAACCGATGACAACGTCTCGGGAAATCACGAAGCGGATCGGACTTCAGGGGATCATCCCCCGTCTGCGTGAGCTGCGGCAGACCCCCTTGACGGACCCGAGATCGCTGGTCAGCTCGGTGGTCTTCCATGCGCTGCTGTTGTTCGTGGCGTCGCTGGCGGTCTTCGGTGTCGCCCATCGCCCGGAACCGCGACCGCCGAAGGTCATCCACGCCGAGCTAGGCCCGGTGGACAACCGCGCTCCGGCCGAGGCGGGCGGTGGCGCCCGGGGAACTGGGCGGCATGGGGATGTCCGAAGCCTTGCGCGTGGCGGCCGAGCCGGCCGGCGAGGCCGAGCCCCGGCCCCTCGGCGACGCGGCGGCCGATGCCCTGCTCTCGGAGATTCTGCCCGAGACGGTCGCCGCCGACACCGCGCTGAGCGGCCCTCTCTCGACGGGCGTCGGCGTGCTGCCCGGCCCCGGTACGGGGGGCGGGGGCGGCTCCGGCGGCGGGTCAGGCGGGGGCGTCGGACGCGGCGTCGGTCCCAGCACCGAGTTCTTCGGCGCGAGGGAACGCGCCGGGTCGTTCGTGTACGTGATCGACCGATCCGGCAGCATGACCGGCCACAGCGCCCTGCGCAACGCCAAGCGCGAGCTTCAGGCGAGCCTCAGCCAGCTTCCGCCCGACGCGAAGTTCGGCGTGATCTTCTATAACCTCGACTCCATCGTCATGGACGATGCCCAGGGGCGTCCTCGCATGATGCCGGCGACAGCGGCGAACAAGGAGCGCGTCATCAGCCTCCTGGCCGGGATCGACTCCCTGGGTGGCACCGATCACGTCGAGGCCCTGGAAGCCGCCCTCGCGATGAAGCCCGAGGTCATCTTCTTCCTCACCGATGCCAAGCTGATGACCGCCGAGCAGGCCGAGACGCTTCGCGCGGAGGCCGGGACGATCCGCATCCAGGCGATCGAGTTCGGCGTCGGCCCCGACCCCCGCACCGAGAACCCCCTGCGCACCCTGGCCATCGCCACCGGCGGCGCCTATCGCTACATCGACGTGACCCGCTACGAGCCGCTCGCCGAGTGAACCAGAGCCGGACGCCCCCTTGGCGGCGTCCACACGCCCCCGGCCCGGCTGGTCCTCCCTCCTCCGGGGTCGTGTCCAAGGAATGTCACTCCGGCCCCTCCGAGGCGCGCGACACCGCGCAAGGTCAGCATCACTCTCGGGGAGCGGTTTGGAGCCTCCCAGCGGTCCACGGGATGGTCCCCGGAGCGGATGAGATTGCCCGATCTTCTGGAATGAAAGGGACTTCCGGCGAACGGCCCCCTGCCGAACGACGCCCGAAAAGGGCCGGCAAGGTCAGCATCACCTTCTCGCAGCGGGAATCGGGCGATAAAATTGACGCTTTGTCATTGGCATGAAACCACTTACATCGATTCCGTCTGTATTCGGAAACGGAAAAAAACGCGCCCTCGGTATCAACGACACGCGGGGGGGCCGATGGCGCGTCTCGGGAGTGTCACTGAGGTTCCTCCGCACGCTCACAAAGCGTCTCGTCTTGGTGGGGGGAGGACGGTCCATCGGCCGACTTCGCAAGCGTCCTGAGTCCCCCGGAAGGAACCGCCAGCGGCGGGGTGAATTCTCAAAGGACGCCCGTACGATCAGAAGAGCGACTAGACCCTTTCCCCAGGCCGCGCCGTGGTGTCTAATCCTGTCATGTCACCGGTCGTTCGACCGGGAACTCGAGCCTTGCATCTTTCCAGCATGGTGGGAAGTCTCACTCGCGGCGCGTCTCCCGAGGGACACGCCGGGCGAGAGGCCCCCCTTTGCTGCCACCCTTTCACGGAGGCCACACCATGCGACGTCCGCACACGCTGGCAGTCCTGACTCTCTTGTGGACTGCCCTGGCCGGGCCGGGGATTGCCCTGGCCCAGGAGGCGACCGAACCGATCAAGCCGGCCGTCGGCACCGAGTCGGAGATGCCGTTCCAGTACTTCAGCTTTCTGAGCGACCCGCATTACAACATGATCGAGAAGGTGTCACTCTGGGTCGTGCTGGGCGTGGCCGTGGCGGGCCTGCTCTACGCCGGGGCCCTGGTCAGCCAGGTGCTCGGGGCCGATCAGGGGACCGAGAAGATGCGGACGGTCGCCAAGGCGATCCGACAAGGGGCCAATGCCTATCTCTACCGCCAGTTCAAGGCCATCGTCCCGCTGGTGTTCCTGATCACGGCCATCCTTTACTTCGCCGCGAGCGGCGAGACCGGGGTCCAGGTCCAGCTCGGCCGCGCACTGGCGTTCTTCCTGGGGGCCACGTTCTCCTGGCTGGTCGGCTTCGTCGGCATGAGCCTGGCCGTGCGGGGCAACCTCCGCGTGGCCGCCGCGGCCCGGACCTCCTACGGCACGGCCTTGCAGCTCGGCTACCGCACCGGCACGATTACCGGCATGCTGACCGACGGCCTCGGCCTGCTGGGTGGCACGGTCATCTTCATGGCTTTCGGCGAGCATGCCTATGAGGTCCTGCTCGGCTTCGGCTTCGGCGGCACGCTGCTCGCCCTGTTCATGCGGGTTGGCGGCGGCATCTATACCAAGGCGGCGGACGTCGGCGCCGACCTGGTGGGCAAGGTCGAGGCGGGCATTCCCGAGGATGACCCCCGCAACGCCGCGACGATCGCCGACAACGTCGGCGACAACGTCGGCGACTGCGCCGGGATGGCGGCCGACATCTTCGAGAGCTACGAGGTGACGATCGTCGCCGCGATGATCCTCGGCTACGCCAGCTTCGGCCACAAAGGGGTGATCTTCCCGCTCCTGGTGCGGGCCATCGGCGTTGTCGGGTCGATCATCAGCACGTACACCGTCAAGGCCGGGCCGGACAGCACGAGCGACGAGGCCCTGCACTCGGTCCACCGCGGCTTCATCATCGGTTCGATCATCAGCGTCATCGGCTTCGTTCTGCTGGGCCTGGGCTACCTGCACTTCGACCGCGAGTATTACGCCGATTACCCGCAGTCACTGGGCGGTTATCAGCTAGACGCCGACTTCGTCGCCGCCCGCGATGCCTTCGAGGCGCGGTCCCTCACGACGCGCGAGGAAGACCCGGCGGCCTACAAGAAGGAGCTTTCGACCTTCATCCGGGAGTATCCCGAGGACAAGCCGATCTTCGCCTCCACGTTGCCGATCTGGGCGAGCTTCGGTACGAACTGGCTCGACATGCGGCCGGCGTGGACCTGCCTGATCGGCATCCTCCTGGCGCTGGGGTTGAACAAGGTCACGAGTTATTACACCCACACGCACTACAGCCCGGTAAAGTCGCTCGCCAAGGCCTGCCAGACCGGACACGCCACGAACATCATCCAGGGGTTCGCCGTCGGGTATGAATCGGCCGTGGTTTCGACGCTAGTCATCGCCATCGCGATTCTGCTCTCCGTGCTCATCTACAGCGGAGCGAGCCCGATCTTCATCGCCTTCGGCGTGGCGATGTGCGGCATCGGTATGCTCACCCTGACCGGCAACACGATCAGCATGGACGTCTTCGGCCCGGTCGCCGACAACTCCAACGGCATCGGCGAGATGGGTTACGACCGCGACGAGATGGGGGAGGAGAATTACAAGCGCGCCGGCAGATCCTGGCCGACCTCGACGCCGTGGGCAACACGACCAAGGCCGAGACCAAGGGGATCGCCATCGGCTCGGCCGTGATCGCCGCCGTGAGCCTCTTCGCCAGCTTCATCGCCGTGATCGCCGTGGGGAGCGAGTCCCGGATCGGCGAAATGACCACCGCGCAGTACGTGGCCGAGGCCGGCAAGCTGTCGGTCGCCCAGCCCAAGGTTTTCGTCGGTGCCCTGATTGGCGGCGTCGTGCCGTTTTTGTTCAGCTCGATGCTCATCCGCGCCGTGGGCCGCGCGGCGTTCCTGATCGTCAAGGAATGCCGCACCCAGTTCCGCGATCAGGAAATCTGGGCCGGGACCAAGACCCCGGACTATGGCCGGGTGGTCAATATCTGCACGTCCGCCGCGCAGGCGGAGCTGATCGGGCCGGGCATCCTGGCGATCCTCGCGCCGATTCTCGTCGGCATCTTCCTCGGTCCACAGTCGCTGGGCGGCTACCTGGCGGGCATGATCATCGTCGGGCAACTTCTGGCCGTCTTCATGGCCAATGCCGGCGGCGCCTGGGATAACGCCAAGAAGACGATCGAGGACGGCATCTACGGCGGCAAGGGGTCCGAGGCCCACAAGGCCAGCGTCACCGGCGACACCGTCGGCGACCCGTTGAAGGACACCGCCGGCCCGGCCCTGAACCCGCTCATCAAGGTCATGAACATGGTCGCCCTGCTGGCCATCGCGCCGATCACCTACTTCGGCCGCCCCGAGGCCAGCACCTTGACCAAGGTCCTCATGTACCTGGTCGGCGTTCTGGGCGCGGCCGCGGTCGGCTGGGCCATCTGGCGGAGCAAGACCGAGACCAAGGAGATGCGTGAGATGGAGTCCGAACTGGCCGCCGCCGCCGAATCGACCAAGAGCGTCGAAACCATCGGTTCCGAAGCCTGAGCGGGCGACAAATCGCTCATCAATCAGGCAGGTTCAAGCACAAACGGCCTCCCCGGAAAAATACCGGGGAGGCCGTTCTCATTATGAAGAAGAGGTGAGGGAAGAACCCGCCTTTACAGTTCCCAGCCCTTGCGGTATTCCCGCTTGATGAACTGGTTGGCCGCGGGATCGTTCTTGACCGTCATGTTCTGGGCATCCCACTCGATCTTCTTCCCGGCGCGGAAGGCGACGATCCCCAGGAGCACCGTCTCGTTCAGGCCGCTGGCGTAATCGAAGTTCGACCCGGTCTCGCTGCCGGTCTTGCACGCCTCGATCCACTCGCGGTGATGGCCGGGGGAGCGCCGGAGGGTCGGCTCGGGGGCCTTGAAGTCCTGGAACCTGTCCTCGGGCAGGAGTTTGATGTTGTCGCCGTAGGGGTCGGTAATCCAGAGCGTGCCCTTCTCGCCCACGAGGATCGAGCCATTGCCGCCGAGCGTCGCGCCGCCGACGAGGTCGGCCGGGGGCTTCTTTCCGCCGTCGTACCAGATCAGGGTCACCGGGGCTCGGTCGCCGCGCTGGGGGAAGGTGTACCGGATGATCTCCCACTTGGGGCCGGTCTCGGGCATGTGGGGCTCTCCCTCGGCCTCGATCGTGTCGGGGTCGCGCAGGTCGAGGCCCAGTAGGCGGGGTCGAGCACGTGGCAGGCCATGTCCCCGAGGGCGCCGGTGCCGAAGTCCCACCAGCCTCGCCAGTTGAACGGATGGTAGGCGGGGTTGTAAGGCCGCTCCGGGGCTGGTCCGAGCCAGAGGTTCCAGTGCAAGCGATTGGGAACCTCCGGTGTCTCCTTCGGCCGCTCGATCCCTTGCGGCCAGATCGGCCGGTCGGTCCAGGCGTGCACCTCCTTCACCGGGCCGATCGTCCCGGCGCGGATCAGTTCGACGACGCGGCGGGCTCCCTCGTTGGAGTGCCCCTGATTGCCCATCTGCGTGGCGACCTTCTTCTCCGCCGCGAGCTGTCGCAAAACCCGCGACTCATGGATCGAGTGGGTCAACGGCTTCTCGCAATAGACGTGCTTGCCTCGGTGCAGGGCCGCCGCCGCCGCGACGGCGTGGCAATGGTCCGGCGTGGCCACGACCACCGCGTCGATCTGCCCCTCGATCTCGTCGAGCATCTTGCGGAAGTCGTTAAATTTCTTGGCCCCGACGTACTTGTCCGCCGCCGTGCCGAGGTGCCCCTCGTCCACGTCGCAAAGCGCGACGATGTTCTCGCTCTGTACCCCTTCCAGATCGCCGGCGCCCCGGCCACCGACACCGATTCCCGCGATGTTCAGTTTCTCGTTCGCCTGCTTGCCCAGGACAGACGACCCGCTGCCCACGATCCAGAGGCCCGCGCCAAAGGCGGTCGAGCGCTTGAGAAATTCCCGACGAGTCGACGGATAGCTCATGAATATCCCCCTGCCCATGTTCGTGGACGGTCGAGTTCGCGATGTGATCAAGGATCGCATAGACGACGCCTGGAATCAACCAGTTCATGTCCATAACCACTCGACCAGACCATCTCCAGAGACAGGACTTCCGTCAATTCGGATCGACTGGCGATGCCTCTCGTTTAACGCAGGCGGAGCCGATTGAGGTCCTCTGCGGCAATCCGGGCCAGGCGGGTTTCGAGGATCGCCGGGGTGCAGGGCGCGGCGATGATCCGGCCGTTCAATTCCTCGGGACGTTGAGCGACCAGCCACGCGACCATCTCGGCGACGACCTCCGGCCCAACCTCCTTCCCCTCGGCGAACGCCTCGGTGAACCGGGGCAGCCAGCGACGGCCCTCGGCGCTCTGCAAGAGGTGCTCCATCAAGGCTGTCGGCACCAGACCCGGATTGACCGCGTAAACGGCCACGCCGTCACGGGCCAGCTCGCGACCGAGCGACTCCGCGAGCCTCGCCAGGGCCGCCTGCGCCGCTCCGTAGCCGGAGGCAAAGGCCATCTCGCCGTTGAAGCCGGGTCCAACCAGAATCGAGATCGAGGCCTGCTCCGATCGTCTCAGGTCGGCCAGACAGGCCCGGACCGCCCGCTGGGTGCCCCGGACAGACGTTTCCAGATCCAGCCACCACGCGTCGGGATCGACCGCGCCCAACGGCCCGATCCCCTGGAGACGACCCGCCGCGCAGACCAGAGCATCCAGCCGTCCGGCCCAGTCGCGGAACCGTCCCACGGCCCGCTCCAGGGCGTCGGGATCGAGCACGTCAGCCACAAAGGGGCGAGCCTCGCCTCCGGCTTCCCGGATGGCTCGGGCCGTCGCTTCGACCTGGCTCTCGGTGCGGGCCAGCACGCCGACGGCCACACCCTTTTCCGCCAGATGCTTGGCGATGGCCCGGCCCAGCCCTCGGCCTCCCCCCGTGATCAAGGCCGCCTGTTCGGGTCGGTTCATGGGAGGATGCTCCCTTCCGCGTGTTGTGGCGTCGAGCTGGGCGTGGTGTTTGTCTCTGGAATTGATTTAACGCTCCTGACCGCTCGCCGGCAAGTCCTGGCCGATCGCCGTATTCCCGACAACCCGAGCCGTAGGCGTGGACCGGATTTTCCGACCAGGGACGAAGGCCAGTGGCCGAATCCGTCGATGTTCTCCATCCGTCTCTGCCGAAAAAGAACAGCGATACCCTCGAACAAGCCGGGGGGCCGGTGCGTCTAAGCCTGCCGGAGGACATGTCCAGGGGAGACTGTCCGACCCGTCAACGACCCGGGCCTCTAGCGGCCGCCACTCCCCCCGGCCGCGGCCCCGCCCAGAAAGGTTCCATCGCAATGTTGAGGCGACACCCCTGCCTGGTCCGGGCCTTGTCGGCCACGGGCCTGCTCGCACTTTCGACTCTCGCCGGTCCCATCCGCGCGGACGAGCCCCTTGATCCCGTGCCGGGTGCCGAAGCCACGGCGCAAAATGTCGAGATTCTTCAGGCCGAGCGCGACGGAGACATCACACTAGACGTGCGCGGGCACGGAGACGATCAGGTCCGCGTGACCGTCCATAACGTCTCGCCGCGACGGCTGAACGTCGTCCTTCCGCCGGGTCTGGTCGCGTCGGCGGCCTCGGCCCAGTTCGGCGGGTTCCAGAGCATGGGCCTGGGCACGCCGACGGCCCACCGGGACAGCTTCGGCGCGTTCCACGGCGACGATCACGCCGGCTTCCGCTCCGTGGCGGTCGAAGGCAAAGGGACCGGCCGCGCGATCACCGTCTCGACTGGTCAGACGGTCGAATTTGAGCTGCCGGCCGTCTGTCTGAACTTCGGTCTGCCCACCCCCACCCCCAAAAATCAGTTCCGCCTGATGGACGTGGACGACTACACGCCCGACGCACGTGCCCGCAAGGCGCTGCGTAGCCTGGCCACGATTGGCACGAGCCACGGCGTCGCCCAGGCCGTCGCCTGGAACGTCTTCAATGGGCTGAGTTTTCCGCAGATGGCCGTCAAGGCGGCCAAGTACATCAACATCCACGAGATCGCCCTGGCCTCACGGTTCGTCGAGGTGCTCGACGCCTCCGGTTCGTCCGACCTGGTTGAATCGGTGTATCTGAACCAGGCGCGGCTGTTCGTCCGCGTGCGAGGCGAGGGACTGATGACCAAGGACGCCGCGCGGCTGGCCGGCGAGTTGGGGCAGTCCTCCCTGCTCGGCCTGCCGGTGCGGGTCGTCGATGAGGCACCGTCGCCCGAGTCGTACAGTTCGGCCATGTTCCTCGACGTCGTCCTGACCGGGGGCAAGCCTGGCGAGACCCGGGGCCGGATCTTCGCTCGCTACCGGACGCCAAACGGTCAGTGGGGCCATCTCGGCAACTTCTCCTTCGCGGAGGACCAGGCGGTTTCCGACCTGGACGGCGCGAACCTGAGCCGCACGGTTGGCCGGACGGTCGCCTCGGCGCTGGTCAACGTGCGTCCCTTGCGGCGATCGACCGGCGCGACGGTCGTGCGGGTTGAGAACCGCATGCCCTTCTCGATCGCTCATCTGACCCTGCGGACGGATCTCTCCGACGACACCGGCTCGGTGCAGTTTGACGGTGTTGGCATCGGTCCCGGTCGGAGCACGACCGTGACGATCCCGGCGGCGAGCGCCATTGCCGAGCAGGTCGAGTTCAACGGCCTTTGAAAATGTCCCGGATCTCTCGCCCGACTTCCGAATTCCGTTCGATGTCGGGCGGGAGACGTTTTTTCTCGGTGGAGCCCCTTCAAAGTTCCTTCCGCCGCTTGTCTCGACCAACCGTTTGTGGATACACTGAAGACGTTGGATCGTCGCCTATGTCGGGGAGTGCATCCGCTCTTCCCGGCTGTTCTGTTCTCGAATAGCGCCGGATCGGGATGCCGCACAGACGCCAACGCTACGTGTTTCGAGGCCAGGTTCAGGGGGTTGGCTTTCGCGCCACGACCCGGCAGATTGCCCGGATCTTCGATGTCGTGGGTTACGTCCGGAACCTGGAGGATGGCCGGGTCGAGGTGGTGACCGAGGGGGAGTCCGAGGAAATTTCCTCGTTCATCGAGACGATCGGCCAGCAATTTAACGGCATGATCCGGGGCGTGGATCGGGAGGACGAGATTCCAACCGACGAGACGTTCGAAGGCTTCACGATCCGCTACTGATTGATTGATCGAGCAGTTTTGTCCGCGCGATCCACGGGAATCATCTCATCTCGTCTTCACGTACCGAGTGCCAAGGCCCATGAAATCGCTTACCATCGCGCTGGCGACCGCCAAGGAGGCGATCCGTCAGCCCGCTTTCTTCGTCCTCGCATTCATTGCCGGAGCGTCCTTGATTTGCACGATCTTCGTGCCGTACTTCACGTTCGGCGAAGACATCAAGATGTACAAGGACACGGGCCTGACGACGATCTCCTTCGCCGCGCTGCTCCTGGCGCTGTTGACAGCCAGTTCGTCGGTGGCCGAGGAGATCGAGGGGAAGACGGCGATCACGCTCCTGTCCAAGCCGATCAACCGTCGCCAGTTCATCATCGGGAAGTTCCTGGGGATCGAGCTGGGCGTCCTGGCCCTGTTCGCGCTGCTGGGCCTGTTGTTCGCCTTCGGGGTCTGGTACAAGACGGCCTACGACCTGCGCGAGGCGGCGGGGGTGGCCGACGACATCTGGAAGCGCACGGACCAGATCAAGCAGGTGTTGCCGGGATTGGTCCTGGGTTTTGGCGAAGTCACGGTCTTGACGGCGATCAGCGTGGCGATCTCGACCCGTTTGCCCATGCTGGTCAACCTGGTTGTTTCGATCTCGATCTTCTTCCTCGGAC
This sequence comes from uncultured Planctomycetota bacterium, assembly GCA_963758025.1. Taxonomy (GTDB): domain Bacteria; phylum Planctomycetota; class Planctomycetia; order Isosphaerales; family Isosphaeraceae; genus CAVWUA01. Next base: position 175,682 of record CAVWUA010000001.1, read on the forward strand.
ACCTGACGCCGATCCTGGTGGAAGCCTCTCGTCAGGCGAGGGCCAACGAGCTGGTGCAGTTCATGGCCCGCCTGTTCGAATGGGCCTTGCCCGAACTGGAGTTCTTCAACGCCGGGCCGTCCATCTCCACCGGGGCGGTGATTCCCTGGTTTGACTATGTTTTGCCCGCGCTGGGGTATTGTGTGTTGTATAGTGGAGCGGCACTCTGCTTCGCGTTCTTGCTCTTTGAGAATCGTGACGTGGCGTGAGCCGGGATCACCGAATCCAAGGTGTGCCGCCGGTTTCTGGGAAAACGAGACTGGTGGCCGTTCCGCGCGAGAGGGATCGAGCGGGGTGTTACGACCGGCGCCGGAAAGGGAACGGACCCGGATACCCCCGGCGCGTGACTGACCCGCGGAACCTGACGCATGCATCCGGCCGTCCTCTCTTACCAACGTGCGCAACGGTTGCTGAACGAGCGACGGGGCTCGGTCTGGGCCATCCATCTACTCGGTGCCCTCGATGCGCTCTTGATCCTGGCCTTGATCGTCGTGGCCGGGTTACTCCTGTCGTTGATCGCCACCCGAGGTTTAGCCTACCTCAGTCCCTCTCAGGCGAAGGCCGCGCCGGGCTGGCTGCTCGGTCAGTTACCCAACGAGATTCATGAGGGACAGACAGTCCACGATACGGGCCTGTATCCGATCGTGGCGCATAACCAATCTCCCCCGAGCCCCTGGCCACACCGCCAGGCTGCTCGCTTTCTGGGTCGGATGCTCAACGGGTTTGCCCCACTTCGATCGAACCTGCGTGCCCTGTCCACCTTGCTGGCGCTCGGCGTGGGGTTGCTCCTGGTCCTGACCCTGGTGCGCCAGCGCGTCGGGGAATGGCGATCAAAGCGGCGACCGCGGTCTCAGGCCAATTTCGGCACCAGATCCACCGTCAGGTCTATCGACTCGGCCAGTCGTCTCTGCCGACGGAAGGGAGCGTTCCCGCGGTCAACCTGTTCACTCGCGATGTGAACGACGTCCGCGACGGCCTCCTCGCCGACCTCGACGGGAAGATTCACCTGCCGGTTCTGGCTGCGGGCTTTCTCCTGCTCGCGCTCTTCCTTTCGCTGAAACTGACGGTGTTTCTCGGCTCGATGGCCGGCCTCTGCTGGTTCCTGACGCGTCCGATGAACCGTTCGGCGCGTCTGGAGGCCGATGCCTCCGCACGCGACTCCGCCGTGCAACTCTGCCTGCTGCATGAGGATCTCGGCATGATCCGTACGGTGCGGGTTTACGGCATCGAAGGCGTGGACAAGGACCGTTTCGACGAGCATCTTGAGCGATTCCAGCAAGCCGATGCCCGTCGTCTCCGTACCGAAAACGCCGACAGCCCGACCACACTCTTGCTCTATGGCGCGGCGGCCACGCTGGCGATCGGCTTGCTCGGCTATATCTCCCTGCGGAGCGAGACGGGATGGATCTCCATCAGCGCGACGGTGGTGCTCCTCGCCTGCTTGATCGGATTAGTCCCGCTGTCGAGAGCCTGGCTGGCTCGTCGCCGCGCCTTGCGACAGTCGGGACGAGCGGCGACGGCGGTCTTCGACTATCTGGAGCAGAAACCCGAGATTCTCCAGAACGTCGGCGCGAAATTTCTCGCGCCTCTTCGGGAGCGGATCACGTTTGAGAATGTGACTCTCGAATCGTCTTCAGGAAAAACCCTGCTGAGCGGCGTGTCGGCTGAGATACCCGCCGGAACACGAACAGCGATCGTCGGCCTGGACGAAGCGTCGAAGCAGGCGATGGCGTGCCTGATTCCCCGACTGATCGATCCGAAGATTGGCCGGGTCCGCATGGATGGTATCGACCTGCGCGAAATCACGCTCGAATCCCTGCGGGCGCAGGTCGCTACCGTCCTTCAGGCCGACCTGATCTTCAGCGATTCAGTCCTGGTCAACATCGGCCTGGGCGACCCCAGTTATTCTCTGCCCCGGATCATCGAGGCGGCCAAAATCGCTCACGCGCATCATTTCATCCAGGACCTTCCCGACGGTTATGAGACGGTCATCGGACCTCTCGGCCACTATCTCTCGCCCGACGAGCAGTACCGGATCGCCCTGGCCCGCGCTTTCCTTCACGACCCCTCGATCGTCGTGATCGAGGAGCCGACCATCGCGATGGACGAAGACACCAAGCATGTGGTCGATGATACGATCGACCGTCTTGCTCCAGGACGAACCCTGATCTTCCTCCCGCACCGTCTCTCGACGATCCGCAAGTGCGATCAGGTGATCGTCCTGAATAACAACCGCGTTGAGGAGGCCGGCCCGCACCGCGAGATTCACAAGCACAACAAGCTGTACCGGCACATCCAGTACATGGAATTCAACCAGTTCGCCACCGGTGAGATCGAGGCCGGCCAGCTCGGCGGATAAGCTCCGATCAGAAGAAATCATCCACCGCTGGCGTGATGACCAGTTCGGGCACGGTCGTCCGCGCGGGAAGTTCGGCGAGAAACCGGACGGCGGCTGCGATGTCCGCGGGCTGGACGATCGCCTGCCGACGCTCTTCCGGCACGGGAACGGGGCGGCGGTCAAGGATCGGCGTGTTCACCTCGCCGGGATAGATCACTGAGGACTTGATTCCCCGCAGTCGCTCCTCTCGGCCAATGCAAAGGCCCAGGGCGGACTGGCCGAATTTTGAGGCCGTGTAGCCGGTCCCGCCGAGGACGCTGGCCCGCATCCCCGAGATTGATGAAACCTGGATCACCAGGCCGTGGCCGCGTTCGCGCATCGACGGCAGAACGAAGTGGACCAGATTGTACGCGCCGGTCAGGTTCGTGGCGATCATGCGGTCCCAGTCGGCCGGGTCGAGCACGTCGAGGCTTCGCCGGGCGACATTGATCCCCGCGTTGCAGACGAGGATGTCGATGCCTCCGAAATCGGCGAGCACGCCCGCCACGTCCTTCTCGACCTGGTCACGATCGGCCACGTCGCACGGCACCACGAGGGCCTTGGCACCCGCCTCTCCCATGAGCGACCTGGTCTCCTCCAGCGGCTCCCGGCGCCTGCCGAACAGAGCGACGCGGAGGCCGGCCTTGCCCAGCTCGACGGCGATAGCCTGCCCCATGCCACTGCCGGCCCCGGTAACTAACGCAGTCTGATGTTCCATCGCGGTGCGCTCCTCGCGTTGTGATGGCAAAGGCCCCAGAGCCAGGCCGACAGGGCGAGGCTCGGGGCCGTTTGCGATCGTGGATCGGTTGTCGGATATCGCGATCTTAGCCGTGAAGCCGTCCCCTGGCAAACGCGCGAGTCCAAGGTCGGTTCATTCCCGAGGACCGAACCGCGAGCCGCTCTGCCCGCTGCTGGGCGAGCCGCTGGGCCATCATGGCATGGCGTGCTCGGTACTGGTCGAGACGCGCGGAGATCGTCCCGGCCGCCTGCGCCTGTCCCAGGGCTCCCCCTGTGCCTTGTGTCGTTGTTGCGGAGTTGATCCCAACGCTCGACCAGGTCTGAATCTTCGAGAAGGTTCCCGTGAGACCGAACTGAGACAGGGCACCACCCAGGGGATTTTGCGGGCTGTCGTTGGCGACGGTCCCAGCATACTCTCCATCCTGATACAGTGCCGCGAGCGCCGCGTCCTGGGCGTCTGTTGGTGACTGACCGGCCCCGTTACCCTGAGGCTGCCCATTGTCGTTGTCGCCGGTCGGGCTATCGCCGGAAGGAACGCCACCCGAGGAGTCGGGGATGGTATTCCCGGGAGCGATGGGGCCAGTAGGGGCGCTCGGGACGTTCGAGGAGCCGCCTGTGTCGCCTCCAGAGTCGGAGGGCGAATCCGATCCGCCCGCGGGTGGATCGGAAGGAGGGACGACGACCGGACCTGTGGCCGGTGGATTTTCGGTCGGCATGCCGCCGCCCGAATTGTCGTTGTTTCCGTTCCCGCCGCCCTGGTTGTCGCTGTTTCCGTTGCCGCCGCCCGAGTTGTCGGTGTTGCCGTTGTTCGCAGGATTTCCGAAGGCCACCTGCGCGGCGTGGCGAATGTCGAGCCGGTCCAGGGTGATGCCGGTCGCCGAGTCATGGATCTTGACCGAACCGGCATCGAGCCAGGTTTCGAGTTGATGGATACTCGGCAAGGTGCCGTGGAGCTTCTGGTAGATCGATTGCAGCAGCAGAACCGCGCCGCTGACCATCGGGGCGGCGAAGCTGGTGCCATCAACGGCGGCGAAGCTGTTCCCCTCGATCGGCGCATCCAGCCCCGCGCCCGGCGCGGCGAGGTCGGTAGCCGAGGTCTTCCCAAGCGCCTTACCGAGCCGCTGGGCGTTGCCGACGAGCTGGTCACTGCTGTCGGTGGCCGTGACGCTGATCGTCTCGGGGAGGATCGCCGTGAAGCCCATCCCCTGCTGACCATTGAAGCTGTTGCCAGCGGCCGAGACGACCGGAATGTTCAGGGTCTGGAGTTGGTGAATCAAGCCGGCAATGCGCTGGCCGATCTGGCCGTCGGTCGAGTACCAGTCGGCCGTATAGTTCCTGCCGTCGGCGATCGACAGGTTCACGACCGAGATGTGGTACTCGTCGTGGTGATCGATCACCCACTGCAAGGCCTGGGCAACACGGTCATAACTGCCGTTGTTGTCATCGCCGAAGACCCTCAAAGGGACGATTCCCGCCCCCGGCGCGACTCCGGGATTGGCCGGGTCGGACGAGGCGATCAACCCGGCGACGGCCGTGCCATGTTGCCAGGTGTCGGCGTCGGGATCATTGTCATTCTCGGCGAAGTCATAACCGCCGACAACTTTGTTTCCCGCCCCGATCGCACCGCCAAGGGCCTCATGATGGTAGTTGACGCCGGTGTCGATCACCGCGGCGGTCAGCCCCGAGCCATCAACACCGTAATCGGCTCGGGTGGCGGTCGCACCGATCAACGTATCATAGGGTTTGATTGTGACCGGCACGCCGGTCGGGCTGGTGGTCGCGAAAACGGCGGGTAGGGGCGCGATGCTGGTCGTGGTTGTCGAGAGCAGTTTCCGGGCTTCCAGGCTCTCGCAATCAGGTCGGAGGCTTTTGCGGTCGGGACGCCGGATCGTGCGGGTCCATTTCATGTATCCATCTCCTCAGACGGCCGCCTTACCACGGCGTGGGCCGCCCCGCATGCTCGGTGGTGAGCGCCCCCTTCCATGGCACGGTTCCCCTCGGGCGGTCTTGGCCCGGGGAGAGAGCCGCGGCGAGCGGACCCGCAGGCATTGCGGACCCGCGCCGGCCAGAGCGCGAGCGTTCGAAGTTCGGGACGGGACCGCCGGAGCCTCGCCGCCCACATTGCGAGCCGTCGCGTCGTGCGAGCGGCGTGTGGGCGGGAAGTCCGTCGGGACCCCGAGTGCGGTGAGCCTCGCCCACGCGTGGCGGTGGTCGGATTCCCGGCGAATTCATCACCGGGCACGGCACCGAGGCGCGTGCGAGACCCAGGTTCGGCATGCGTCCTGCGCTTGGACCGGCCTCGGAGTCCGGTCCGGCAAGACGGACATCCTCCGGATGCCCGCCCGCCCGGCGGTGAGATGGATCGGTGATCCCGCCAGGCCCGTGAGGCTTGCCCCCGGCCACCCTCCTTGCGGATGTGGCCGGAACGGCTATAGTCAGCAGTCGCGACGACTGCTCCGCATTGGTCTGCCTCACGGCTTCTCTTGTATCGTTCCAAGGCCCCCGAGGAGTTTTCCCGAATCATGGAAATTGTCGCGGTGATCCCCGCCCGTTTCGCTTCCACCCGACTACCCGGCAAACCCCTCCTGTCCGACACCGGAAAACCCCTGATCCAGCACGTCGTCGAGGCCGCGCGCGGGCCACCCTCCTGACGCGGACGATCGTCGCGACCGACGATAACCGCATCCTCGACGCCGTCCGTGCCTTTGGCGGCGAGGCCGTCATGACCCGCGCCGATCATCCGAGCGGAACCGATCGCGTCGCCGAGGTTGCCCTCGACCTGCCCGACGCCGACATCATCGTCAACGTTCAGGGGGACGAACCGGAAGTCTCCGGCGCGACGCTCGATCGCCTGATCTCCCTGCTCCGCGACGACCCCGACGCCCCGATGGCCACGCTCGCCACGCCGATCCGGGATGAAGGCTCCTATGTGGCGTCCTCCTGCGTGAAGGTCGTCTGTGCCCGCAACGGCCGTGCGCTCTACTTCTCGCGCAGTCCGATCCCACACCACCGCGAAGGCTTGCCCCCGACCGGCGAGCCGATCGCCCTGCTGCACCTGGGCCTTTACGCCTATCGCCGTTCCTTTCTGCTCGGTCTGGCGGCCTTGCCGCCGTCTCCGCTGGAACAGACGGAAAAACTCGAACAACTCCGCGTCCTGGAGGCCGGCCACCCGATCGCCGTCGGGATCGTCGAGGAACCGAGTATTGGCATCGATACCCCGGAGGACTATCGGCGGTTCGTCGAACGGTGGAGGGCACTTAAGAATCAAACTACTTAATTAAGTTTTTTAAATTAATTCATTTTCAGCGGGAGCTGTCCCCTGGCTGGGTACACGGAGGAAGAACTGGAAGAGGCCGCGATGGCCTGAGACGCAAATGCTGTTGAATCCATCGCATTGAATCCCAAATGCACTTTTTGTTTCCAGGTGTAAGTTTAAATAAAATTCGCTTGAAAAGCGTTGCCGGCTCGACAAGAATCACTCGCAAGCACAATCGGATAAGGTGAGTCATCCGATTGGCGGCTCGGTGACGGGAAAGACGAGGGGGCCATCTCGAACGGAGCGCGAAGGGCACACCATGGCGTCATGGTGGCGGTCCCCGGTCGCTGTACGGACTTTTGGAGGTGGAGGATGAAGAAAACACGCTCGCGAGTTGGGCACGGACGATTGCGGTCAATGCTGTTCGTCTGCGGTATCGCGGCGCCTCTGGCCCTTGCCTGGGGCGCCGCGCTCCCGCAGCCACGAGGTGCTCCCGCGGAGGAGGAGGCTCAGAGCAGCGGGACGTTCCATCCCGTGCCTCTGCCTGACCCGAAGATTCCGGGTTTCACCTTCCCCGAAGCGGAGAAAACGATTCTGGGCTGGGTCAGCAACGATGATCAGGATGCGATCAGCAGTCATGCGTGGGGGATCTGGACCGCCCTGACGTCTCCCTCGGGTCAGACCTACGAGGGGCAGGATCTGCTCGTGTTCGAAACATGGGACACACCCGGCGACTTGCTGGATCAAACGTCCGGCGTGGCGGAGGCGGTCCGCCGGAGAAATCCGCGCCCGCTGAACCGTCTCCGGCAGTTCCATCGCGACCCTGCCGCGGCGCTCGGGGCGTCGGGAGAGGGAACGGTCACCGGGTTCGTCAAGTACGACCCGACCGCCGCCGAGCACATCGTTCAGAACAAGCTGCTCTCGATCAATCAGCTCAACACGTACCTCGCCAACGGTGACACGGAGATCCCGACGTTTCCGAACGCCGCGATCTCAGTAAAACCTGTCTTTCAGACGATCTCGCAGTCGAGTCTCGTTGACGGCCGTTATTACATGCTGGCGAACTGGCCCGGTTCGCCGGACCCGGCGATCCCGTTCCCACCGTCTGCCTGGAAGCAGTGTGTCTGGGTGGACACCCAGGCCCAAGGGGCCGGCCCCGGAACCGGGAAGGTGGACACCGTCTGCAATCCCAACGGAGCGTCCCGCACACCCGAGACCACCTACGGCGTCGATCGTTTCATCCATTTCACGCTCTCAACGACGCAGGCCATGGTTCTGAATGCCGTTCACGATGCCCTTCCCGGCCTCCGTGCGTCCAGGGTCACGCAAGGCGATATCGCCATACTCGTCGGGATGCACGTCACCTCGCGTGAAGTGACGCGCTGGACCTGGCAGACCTTCTGGTGGTCGCCCGATCCCGACAACCCCCCGGTTCCGAGTTCACCGGCCTTCGCGGCAACGCGCCCGGCGCAGCTCAAGGGAGCACCGCGAAATTATGCGGTCGCGCTCGCCTACAGCATGGTCAACCCTCCCCAGCCGAATACCGGGGGGAAGAACGTGGGGAATTCCGTTTATGGGTTCAATCCCTGGCTGGAGGCCGGGTTTGGTACGCGCAACGACCGCTCCCGATGTCGAAACCGGGAACTTACAACGGGATGACCGTTCCGAACAACGTCGGCGTGCAGACGAACTGCATGAGCTGTCATGCCCAGGCGTGTTACGACAAGAAGAGCGGCTCGCTCGCTTCGGCCTATTACACCGGAGACCAGTACATCGACCTGGACGGGTCCCAGTTTCAGGGCAAGCTCAAGGTGGATTTCCTCTGGTCGCTTCCTGATCTTGCCCAATGAGCACGTGACGTGACGGGGCACCCGCCACCTCGTCGTCGAGACGACGAGCGGGAGCAGGAACGACACTTTCCTGCTCCCACCGCGCGGTGGTCGTGTCTGGAAGATTCTCGTCGGAACCCGGTTCACGTGCGGTGAGGATCGGCTGTGCGGGCCCTTTAATTATTGTCCGTTTGTTAACGACATTTGAAAAATCGAAAAATTGCCAAAATTGACTTGCATTTCCGTTATCAGAAGTCTTAGATATCGACGGTCCTCTGCCAAAGAAGTCCAGACCTTTTTACAGGAAAGGGTCCCATGCGTACTTCATTTCGGATGTGTGCGGCCGGCGTCGTGATAGTCGCGGCAAGCACTGCCGCACTGATCCCCTTGCACTCTCAGGAACCCGAGACGAAGCAAGCGGGAGGCGACGTGAGTTTTCCGGTGAGCTTGATCGAGCAGGGTTACAACGTTCCGGCGGACCTGAATCCCGACGGGGGCGGCGCGCCGAAGGCCAACCTCGAACAGGCGGCCGTGTTTGCCTGGCAGGAGTTCATCGCCCTGAGCTGGCCCGCCGTGCAGCAGACGGGAATGTTGAACACCCGCGACGTCGCGGACCAGAACAAGCCGTTCGGTGACCCGAACGATACGGGACCATTGGTCTGGGAGACCTATCGCGCCAAGGTCGAGATCTATCCCGGCACGGGCTACTACGACGGCACGACGCCTCCGAGTGAACCACCAGGTTATCCCCCCGGCTATGTCAACGATCCCGCCCAGTCGTTCGGATACGATGCGCCTCCGAAGTACGTGTACAACCCGACCAAGGTGAATACGCCGGACGGAACGATTCCCGCCTGCGATACGGCCCAGAAGAACGACCCTGTCCCCTGGGTCAATCTCGACGAGGTCAACCAGATCGGCCTCGACACCATGTATGTCGGTCTTCCCGTGGACAACCCCGGAGCCAATAGCGATCCCCAGCGCATCCGCTTCCTGGCCAAGGCGAACCGGACGGAATACACGTATGCGGCCCAGAACAACTACTGGTGGGAAAGCCAGGCGTTCAAGACCGCGCAGACGAACTTGCAGACCGGCATCAGCAACGAGACCTACCCGACCGCGCCCTTCATCAGCTTCCCGGCGGGGACGATCGAGGTCAAGGCGGCGTGGCGGCCTCTGAGCAAGTCGCAGAACCCAAGCCACTTCCACACCACCACCGTGCGTTATTACGAAACCAATAGCGACGGATCGCCGTGCTATCACGACGAGACGTGGGGCCTGATCGGTCTGCACATTATCCACAAGACGCCGACAGCCCCGTACTTCATCTTCGCCACGTTCGAGCAGGCGGAGAACCTTCTGACGCCCACCGGGGCGCCGGTCGAGGACAACAACGGCAAGGTCGTCCGGCTTCAGACGACTTCGCCAACCACGCCCGCTCTGACCTATCAGGATTCCCCCACGGTGCCGAAGGTCTCGATCGTCGGCGATACGTACTGCGAGGATCCGAAGGATTTGCTCTACTACAAGAACAACCCACAGGACGACGGGCTACCGTCGAACGGGAACATCTGCGTCAACAATCGTTATCACGCGATCCCTCCCACGGTCATCGCCGTGAACAAGGCCGCCCACCAGGCGCTTACCACCTACTCCAGTGCCCATAACCTGGGAGAGTCGCCCTGGCAGCATTACAAGCTGGTCAACGTCCAGTGGGTCCCGTTCGACCTCAAAGAGATTGATCTGAGGAACCCCGACTCAAACAAGAACGCCTCCACCTTTTATCAGGCGAATATCGTCGTCGAGACGAATTACACTCTCCAGGAATTCTCGGGACGGATCTCCACCGCGTACACCCCGCCGCCAACCCTAGACCAGCTCACCGGCGCGCCAACGAACTACACCACGAGTGGGGAGCCCGGTTTCCTCAACACCTTCATCGTCCCCATCCAGTCCACGCCCGGGAAGATCCAGGGCGTCAATATGGGGGGCTGCATGGGCTGTCACGGCAATGCCCAGGTGGCGGGATCGGACTTCAGCTTCATCCTCGCCAACCCGGTCACGGCCCCCGAAACGCCCACGACCGATCCCGCCGCGTCGTTCCTGCGGAGATATCAGAGCCTGATTCGTCGCTGATCTCAACCGGCGGAACCCGTCCGCGCGTGGGCGGGCGGGTTCGCCGATTCCGGATGGACGTCTTCGGAGGCGCGTTGATGGACAACGTCCTGTTCGCCCATCCCTTCTTTCTGAAGAATGACCCGAAGCAGGTCGCCAAGATGCGGCCTTACCCTCCGCTGGGAACACTCTACGCCGCCGGCAACCTTCGATCGCTCGGCTACGACGTGACGTTGTTCGACGCGATGCTCTCCGAAGGGTTGCACGAATACGAGGCCCTGCTCGACCGGGTCCGGCCCGCGTTCGTGGTGCTGTACGAGGACCAGTTCAATTTTCTGTTAAAGATGTGCCTGAACCACGTGCGCGCGTCGGCCTACCGGATGGCCGAGCTGGCCTCGGCCGCCGGGGCGACGGTCATCGCCGCGGGTTCGGACGTCACCGATCACCCCGATGGTTACTTCGCGCATGGGGTGGACTACGCCTTGACCGGCGAGGCCGACCGTCGCCTGGAGGAACTTCTCGGAACCCTGACCGGGCGTGCGCCTCGGGCTCTGGGAGCGATTGGCGGTCTGGTGCGCCTCAATGGCGAGGGCGACGGTCGCGCCATCCGAAACCCGGCCGAGGAGCCCGAGCGTCAACTCGACCGTCTGCCGATGCCGGCCTGGGACCTTGTCGATATCGAGCCGTACCGGCAAGCCTGGCGGTCGGCCCACGGCTACTTCAGCCTGAACATGGTCTCGACACGCGGTTGCCCGTTCCACTGCAACTGGTGCGCGAAGCCGATCTGGGGCCAGCGCTACGCCATGCGATCCCCGGGCCATGTCGCCGAGGAGATGGCGCTGCTGAAGCGATTGCATCGTCCCGATCACCTCTGGTTCGCCGACGACATCTTCGGCCTCCAGCCAAGCTGGACCGCCGAATTCGCCGCCGAGGTCGAGGCTCGTGATGCCTCGATTCCCTTCATGATCCAGACCCGCGCCGACCTGATGACCCAGAAGGCGGTGGATGCTCTGGCCCGTGCCGGTTGCGCCGAGGTCTGGATCGGCGCCGAGAGTGGCAGCCAGAAGGTCCTCGACGCGATGGACAAGGGGATCAAGGTCGAGCAGATCGCCGCCGCTCGGCAACGGCTCGGTGCGGCGGGCATCCGCGCTTGCTTTTTCATCCAGCTCGGCTACCCCGGCGAGACGTTCGAGGACATCGAGGCCACCGTCCAGATGATCCGTGAGACGCTCCCCGATAATATCGGTGTCAGCGTCAGCTATCCGCTCCCTGGAACCCGGTTCCACAAGATGGTCCAGACCAGCCTGGAGGATAAGGACCACTGGGATGACAGCGGCGACCTCGCCATGATGTTCGAGGGGACGTATCAAACACCGTTTTATCGACGGCTTCACGGCCTCCTGCACGATGACCTCAACCTCCGCCTCCGGCTGCGGACGCAGTCAGCGTGTGATCCCGATCTGCTCCGTGCGCTGGACTGCGCTGAACCGGTCCTGGTTCGAGCTGGGCCAGATGGAAGAGAGCCAACGAAGCGCCCATCCGACAACGATCCGCAAATCTCAAGAGCCTGTCGCGGTGCCCGACCTGGACCGACGCTGGAATTAATCTCATGAGCGATATCCTGCTGACGCACGGCTACTTCCTCGACGAGGACGAGAAGGAGCGGCAGATCATGCGGCCCTACCCCACACTGGGGCTGCTCTACCTCTCGGCGTATTTGCGACGTGCCGGCTTCGATGTGGACGTCTTCGACACGACCTTCGCCGCGAGGGAGGACCTGTGCCGCCGGCTCGCCGACGAGCCGGGGGGCATCGTCGGCATCTACACGAACCTGATGACTCGAGGATCGGTCCTCGGCGTGATCGACGCGGCCAGGTCCTTCGGCTGGACGGTCATCGTCGGCGGCCCGGAGGCGGCCGGCTACCCGGACGAGTACCTTGCCCGAGGCGCCGACGTGATTGTCATGGGCGAGGGAGAATTGACGCTGGCCGAGCTTCTCCCCGCTCTGGACCGGCGCGGCCCGCACCGCCTTCACGATGTTCTCGGGGTCATCTTCCGGGATGAGGACGGCCAGGTCGTGACGAACCCCAGCCGCCCCCAGATCGAGGATCTTGATTCACTTCCCTGGCCCGACCGCGAGCAGATCGACCAGATGCGCGTACATCGACACCTGGCGTCAGCATCACGGCGTCGGCAGCGTCAACCTCATCACCGCGAGAGGCTGCCCCTACCACTGCCGTTGGTGCTCGCACGGCGTCTTTGGCTTCACCCACCGCCGACGGAGCGTCGGCAACTGCGCCGACGAACTGGCCCATATCGTGGAACGCTATCAGCCCGATCAGGTCTGGTACGCCGACGATGTCTTTACGATCAACCATCGCTGGACGAAGGAATACGCCGCCGAGTTGTCGAAACGCGGTCTGCACGTGCCATTCGAGACGATCTCAAGGGCCGACCGGCTGCTCAAGGACGAGGTCTGGCAAGCCCTGGCTGATATGGGTTGCTCTCGCATCTGGATCGGCTCGGAGAGCGGTAGCCAGAAGATCCTCGACGCGATGGAGCGTGGAGTGACCGTCGAGCAGGTCCAGCAGGCCTGCCGGGCGGCGAAGTGCTTCGGGATCGAGGTCGGCATGTTCCTGATGTGGGGCTATGAGGGGGAGACGGAGGAGGACATCGCGGCGACGATCGAGCACGTCAAGCAGTCCGACCCCGACGTCTTCTTCACCACCGTCTCTTATCCGATCAAGGGCACCACCTATTACCGTGAGGTTGGTGATCGGGTCGTTCTGGACAAGGACTGGGCTGAATCGACCGACCGCGATCACGCCCTGCGCGGGCGGCACTCGCGGGCGTACTACAAGCAGGCCGACTCGTGGCTCCGTGAGGAGGTGGCGGCCCACCGACTGGCGGACACCGATCCCGTCGAGTCGGCGAGTCGGCGCGCGTCGGCCGAGCGCGCGCGGTCGGCCTTGCGGGATGCGGCGGCCGAAGTGGAATGCTGACCATGCCGTCAACCACCTCCGCGTTCGATGTCCTCGCGGCCGATTACGATGCGCGGTTCACGGCCAGCCTCATCGGCCAGCGATTGCGTCAAACCGTCTGGAGACGGCTCGAAGCGCGATTCTCACCAGGCAGTCGCGTCCTTGACGTCAATTGCGGAACGGGCGAGGACGCCGTGTTTCTCGGTCGCCTTGGTGTGCGCGTCCTGGCGACCGATCTGTCGGAGCCGATGGTCGAACTGGCCCGCCGGAAGGTGGCCGCGGCGGGCCTGGACGACCGGGTCGAGGTCCGGCATCTGGCACTGGAGCACCTGGACCGGCTGGAGGAGCCCCCCTTCGACGGGATTCTCTCCAACTTTGGCGGCCTGAACTGCGTCACCGATCTGACGCTGGTTCTACGGAGCTTCGCCGACCGGCTCCGACCGGGAGCATTCGCCGTGCTCTGCGTGATGGGCCCGCTCGTCCCCTGGGAGTGGTTCTGGTACCTGACGCGCGGGCGGCCGGGGATCGCCTTTCGACGGCTCCGACCAGGCGGGGCTCCCTGGCGAGGGATTACCGTCCGCTATCCGACGATCGGGACGCTCCGGCGCCGCGGCCCCCGGGTTCCGTGCCCGACGTGTCGCCGCGCTGGGAGCCATCCTCCCGCCGCCGTTCGCGGAGTCACTCGCGGCTCGGCTTCCGCGTCTGGTGGATCTGCTGGACCGTGGCGAGCGACGGTTTGAGACGTTGCCCCCCTTGCCCTGGCTCGCCGATCATTACCTGATCGAGCTGGAGCGGCTCAACGCCGGTTAATGCCATGGCGCTCGGAGCAAAAGTCGCGCAGGCCTACGACGCCATCGCGGCGGACTACGACCGGCTTCTCTCGTCCGAGTCCGGGATGCGTCGGGTCCTCTGGAATCGCTACATCCGTCATTTCCAGCCCGGTGACCTGGTGATGGACCTTGGATGCGGGACCGGCATCGACACCCTTTTTCTCGCTCGACGGAGCGTGCGGGTCATTGCCGTGGACGCCTCGCCCGGCATGCTCGCCGAACTCCGGGCCAAGGCGTGTCGCGAGGCGCTCGACGATCGGATCGAGATCGCCCAGCGCGACCTTGCCGAGCCGTTTCCCTGGCCCTCGGGGCAGGTGGATGGCATCGTCTCCGGCTTCGCTGGTCTGAACACGGTTGGCGATCTGGGGGCCGTCGCCGAGGAGGCCGCGCGCCTGCTCCGTCCCGGTGGCGTCCTGGTGGCCCACCTGCTTGGCCGGGCCGGGGCCGCCCACGCCCCTCGCCAAGGCGATCAGACGATCGTCGTTTGCGGTGAACCGCTGCATCACGACCTCCTGCCAGCCCGCGAGACGTACAATCGATTCTTCGCCCGGCACTTCCGCCTCCGTCACGCCTTCGGGATCGGTCTTGGCGGCAGCCGACGGTTCCGGCGGCTGCCCGCCCCGCTCGCGGCCCTCGCCTGGAGCCTTGAGGCCCGTCTCGGCGCGATGCCACGCTTCCTCGACGCCGGCCGCTTCTTCGTCCTGGAGCTGGAAAAGCCGACGTAATGTCCCGGAGTGGATCGAAGCCCGATCATGGCGATTCGATCGCGAGATATTCGTCGAGCGCCGCCACAACCTCCGCGAACAGGTCCTCCCAGCCGCCCGGACGACGCGCCCGGAACAACCGCATCGTGGGATACCAGGGGCTGTCCGCCCGGTCGATGAGCCAGCGGAAGTCCGGATCGTGACGGAGCAGGCACCAGACCGGCCGTCCAATCGCACCGGCCAGGTGGGCGGCCGAGGTATCAACCGTGATGATCAGGTCCATCCGGTTCATGATCGCCGCCGTTGGCGCGAAACCGCGCAAGTGCGGGCCGAGGTCCACACCCCCGAGCCGTTCCACCAGATACGCGGACTCCTGAGCCGAGATCTCGACCTGAAGGCCGAAGAGGCGGGCACGAGGATGGGCGGCGAGGCCGGAGAACTGCTCGATGGAGAGCTGGTTGCTGTAGCCTCGCCAGACGATGCCGATCTTCACCTTCCCGGAGGTGCCGATCGCCTCACGGGCCTCGTCGGTGAGGTCGGGCGGGGGGATCAGGTAAGGGATCTCGTTGGGAATCGAATCCAGACGTGTTCCGAAGACGTGCGGAAGGCTGATCAGCGGGAATTCCAGCCGGTTCGGCGGGAGACCGACCGTCGTCGGTGCCGCGTGGTCGATGCCTCGGCGAGCCTTCGAAGAGCCGGACCAGGGCCGGCGGGCAGATCACGCATACCTCCGCCCCGCAACGGCTCACGAGGCGTGCGTAACGGACGAACTGGATCTGGTCGCCGAAGCCCGCCTCGCCGTGCAGAACGACCGACCGACCCGAGAAGTCCGCGGGCGACCACGCCGGCCGGGGATACCGGGCCCCCCAGCGTCCGGGCCGATCGTCCTGCACGATCCCGGGGGGCAACGTGTCTCCGAGCGTCCACCAGCGCCACTCATACTCCTCCCAGCCGCGTGCCAGATCGCCAAGGCGAAGCAGGGCGACACCGTAAAACAGGTGGGCCATCGCGTGGTTGGGATCGGCAGCGATCGCCTCCTCGTAGCACGCGCAGGCGTCTTCATGACGGCCCGCGAAGGTGTGGCTCAGACCCAGGTACGCCCAGGAATCGGCGAGCCTCGCCTGCGCCCGGTCACGGTGATCCACCCGGTCTCGCCAGATCCGGTATTGCCGGAGGGCCTCAACGTCGGGAGGATGAGCCTCATAACGTCCGTCGCCGGGCTGCGCCTCGGGTTTCATGGTTCCCCCGGCCCGCCCCGCCAGGACTCCGGCCGCAGCTCGGGCCACGTCAATGCAATCGGCTCGCGTGCGGCCATGCGAGCAATCGCTCGTTCGGAACGGTCGAGATAGGCTTGCAGGTTGGCCTGGTCACGCGGGTCGGAATAGCTGGCCAGGACCCGTCGGGTGGCTTCGACTGTCAAGCTCTCACCGAGAGGCGTGCCGTCCTCTCCCGGGGCGAACGGGGTGCCGTAGAGGGCCTGATAGTAGGCCCCGAGCAGGATGTTGTCGCAGGCGGCCCTGGCGAAGTAAACGTGTTCGCCCATCAGGGCCTCGAAACGCTCCGCGCCGATGACCCGGCCGAAGATCTCGCGCGAGGCCCGGATGTTGGTGGTCCCCTGAAAGCCGGCGAGCCGGGTGTCCAGCGCTTCATCGCCAGCCCGCACGATCCGCTTTCCGATCGCCTGGAGCCGGTCGGCCGCCCGATCCCCGGGGTCGCGATGGGCCGCGTTGGGCCAATCCTCCATTCGCTCGAAGCAGCAGGCCATCACCGGCGGCTCCAGTTCGAGGTAGGCCGACCGTCGGCAGAGCAGCGCATAGACCGGGCCAGCGCGATCGGGGCGGTTCATGAAGGAGACCGCGGCGACTGTCGGGTCGTCGAAGTGGGACAGGTAGGACGATACCCACGCCACGTCCTGGAGGAAAACGTCCGCATCCAGGAAGAAGAGGAAGTCACACTCAACCGCCAGCATGGCGTCGTAGAACTCGATGAAATCGCGCGCCTCCGGTCGAACCGCGTCGAGCCGCGCCCCCGGATACCATTCCGGGACGAACGACTCGGCATGATCGTCGCGGAAGATCACGACCTCGACCTCGTAGCCGGCCCGCTCGAAGGCGGGAACCAGGTCGCGGGCCACCCAGCGATACCAGAGCCGTGCCAGGTCGGCGTAACGATGCGGGCTGCCGATGATCACTCGCGGTCGCTTCACCATGCTCACTCCCCGGTGGAACCATCAACGTGCCCGTTGGACGGGTGATCGGTCCGCGGTCGGTAGCGTCCCGAGCGGTCGAAGCCACCCAGCCAGGTGCCCCCCTGCCAGCAACCATCCCGGAAGATGACGCCGGAAAAGGTGCCATCCCGGACGACCCCCGAGAGAAATATGCCGGCCAGCATGATGCCCGATTCGAAGGTGCCGCCGTCCCACTCACATTCCAGGAGCACCGCGCCCCGGTTGACGGTGGCCTTGCCGAAGCGGACCTTGCGGAAGAACTCGCCCGGCCCGAGGACAAGCCCGTCGCGCCGCTCCCAGGTGTCGATCTGGGCATAACCCATCGTCCGTCCTCCTTCTCACCCTTGGCCCCGATCACGCCGGCTGTCCATTCTTCGAGAAGCTGGGCAGGGCACGCCCGCCCCGCCGGAGGTAGGCCTGGTAAAGCCGGTTCACGTGACACATCTCCGGGGCGGTCCTACGTCGCTGGACTTGCGTGGTCGTGGTGACAAGGATCACGTGTTTGCCGACTTCGTGGGTGGAATGGAGCCGGACCTCGCGGACGGAGAGCGCATCGGCGGGAACCGGAATTCCGTACGTCGCCGAGGGAACGGTCGCGAACGGCAGGTCGGTCCAGTCCACGGTCGCGACGCGATGGTGCCTCCCAAGCCGGTAAGCGATCGGCGTGAATTCTCCCGGAATTGCGCTGACGGCGAGTTTCCCCGAGGCGAGGATCAGCGGCAGAGCGGGCCGCTTACGGTGGAGGCTCAGCAGGTAATAGGGGGATGCGGTCGTGCCGATCAGGTCCATCGGGAAGATGTTGCCGTGGCCCTCGTGCTCGAACGAGATGAGATGGACCGGCCGGGGCAGGAAGTACGCTACCCAGTTGCTGAACTGCTCCGACGGCTTCATCTTCTCGTTGTGGGGGTTCCGGTCCAGCAACAGCCGTATGCGCTCATAGAGATACGTCATTCGCAGGCGAAGCGGCTGGAGGCAACGGTTCGCGCAGCCGGCGGTCTCAAAGAGGACGATCCGGTGGAGCGGCAGATCCATCGTCTCGCGGAATCGAAGCCGGATGCGGCCGAGCGTGCCGTAAGGCGGCTTGGGCTCGCGCACGACCAGGGCGGGACGGGCCCTGGCCAGATCCGCGTTGGAGTCATCACCTTCAAGAGAAATGGCGTAACAAAAAGGGTGAAGGTCCACGATCACGTTGTTGGAGGTCACGTCGATCGGCGCACCGAATCCTTCCAGAAGGACCTGAACCTGTGACTCCGGGTCGTCATGTCCGACCGGCACCCACATCGGCAGGTCATGGGCATCGCCGAGCGCGAGGCGCCGGATCCATTGAAGCATCGGGCTTCCTCCAGGCCGTTGTTGCCCGGTCACCTTTGAGATCGTGAGCGCGCGATCTCGGCTCATCCTAGATGCCCTCCGTCTGGGGCCGCCGCAATCGAACGAACCGCGAGGCCAGATCCAGCTCCCAGGGATTGCGGTATTGCCCGGTGGCGTATCGCCAGCGCGCCACGTTCCGCAGGATCGCCTTGCCCCAGGCCGGCGTCGCGTAATCCTGAACGGTCGGGAACCGGCAGGCGAGAACCCGGCCAAAGTCGCGCACCCGTCGGCGGAGGTCCGGGGTCAGCCAGGGCGCGTCCTGGTGGCAGACGTAATTGATCCAGCGCGGTTCGGTCCATTCCTCCGGAGTCGTCGGGAGCGGCGGCCCGCCCGGACCGTAGCTCCCGAGCACCGGGATGCGTGCCCCCGACGTGTCCGCGCACCGCCAGGCCGGAGCGCGTTGCGGCGTCGGGCTATAGTAATAAAGGATGACCTCGCAACGCGGGTGGATCGCCTTGATTGACCGGATGAAGGAAAAGGTCTTCTCAATCTCCCCCTCGGGATCGTCCGGCCCGCCCAGTACAAACGAAAATTCCGGAATGATGCCGTATTCGCGGCAGCGTCGCGCCACCTCCAGCGTGTGCTCGACCCGGCTTCCCTTCTTCATCCGACGGAGCACCTCGTCACTTCCGGCCTCGGCGCCGATGTACGCCATCGTCAGACCGCTCCGACGCAGAAGGTCCCAGGTCCGGGCCGAGAATCCGGCCAGGGTGTCGGCGCGGGCGTAGCACCACCAGGGCAACGGCCGACGGGCGAGGACCTCCAGGATCGGTACACTCGTCTCCTCTCGGTCGAAGAAGTTGTTGTCATAGAACTGAAGGGCATTGGCACCCAGGTCCCGCAACCGCTCCAACGCCTGCTCGAATCGCTCGGGCGACGACAGCCGGGTCAAGCCGTCGAACATCGAGACGACGCCGCAAAACGAGCAGCGGTAGCGACACCCTATGGCCGCCTCGTGGACGCCGGTGCGGGTGCCCATGTAGCTGGGCCGTAAGTAGCGGTCGGGAGGCCCGAGTCGGGCGTAGGGCAACGGCGGAACCGCATCCGGGAGGTGGAACGGCCGGGCTTCGTTGTGCACGATCTGACCCCGTTCCTTCCACGTCAAACCGCGGACGTCGCGCAAGACCTCCGGGGCGCGGGCCGAGTCGAGCGGGCCGGGAGGCCCGGCCTCCGGCAGACGCTCCAGCAACTCTCGCAGGGTCTCCGTTCCCCCGCCGCGAACCACGTAATCGACATAAGGCGCATTGATCGCCGCGTCCGGATAGAGAGTCGGAAAGTAGCCTCCCCAGACGATCGGAACCTCCGGGTGCGCCGCCCGGACCGCCGTGGCGATCGTGATGGCGGGAGCAACCTGCGGCCCGGGCATCACCGTCATCCCGACCAGCGCACAACCGCCCTCCTCCCCCACGAAGGCGAGCACCCGCTCGGCGGCGTCCGGCTCCATGTTGCCGTCGATGATCTCGTAATCATACGCTCCTTCGAGGGCCGTGCCCAGCGTCAGCAACGACAGGGGCAAGCGGGCGCTCCTCGGGGAGCAGATTCGGGGGTTCACCAGGACCACTCGACGCGCATTCACGTCTCCACCTCCGCGGAACCGGCGACCGGCGCCGGCCTTTGGTCTCGGATCGAGTAAATGGTCATGATCTCATTGCCGAAATGCCGACGCGCCGCGATCCCGACCGTCAGGCCCGCCGCCTCCAGCGCGCGGAGCATGCCATCGGCGTCACCATCGGTCGAGAGCAGGACCAGGGCCTGCCCTCCCGGGGCCAGGCAGTCCGGCAAGCCAGCGGCGAAACGCTCCAGCACGTCCACGCCCCGCCAGGCCAGGTCAAACAAACCCCGCGGCTGACCTCGGAAGAACGGCGGGTTGAACAGAACGAGGTCAAATCGCTCCCCCGCGACCGGCCCGAACAAATCCCCTTCGCGTATCTCGATCCGGTCCTCCAGACCGTTCAGCAACGCATTGATCCGCGCGCAACGGACCGCCTCGGGGTTGAGATCCACACCCACCACGCGGAACCCCCGCCGCGCGGCGAAAACCGCCCCGATGCCCGAGCCCGTCCCCATGTCGAGTGCTCGGCGAGACGGTCGAGTGAGAGCCTCGGTATTCCTCCCCAGCGCCGCCGCCGCCAAGGGACCGCGCGAGGAAGGCCCCGCTCCGGAAAACGACCGGGTTGAGCACCTCCGGCAAGACCACGATCCCCACGCCGTCCACCCACTCCAGGCACGTCCGACCAACACGGCGACGAAACCGAGGCCGTTGAAGCCAGAGCCAGAACCGGCTCCAGCGCCGGACCACCTCGTTCACCTCAACCCGGAGCGGAGGGCTATCCACGTTGGCCATGGTCAACTCATCGCGATCAACGCGGTGTTGCGTTATACCGGACTTGGCTCTCAGCAGTCGTCGGTTCTGAACCGGCCTGCTGGGGCTCGAACGTGCTTAACCCTCTCCGGTTGTTTGGCTCAACGCATATTAACCATTGCTTTTTAAGAATAAAAGACCCCAACGTATCCCTCAGATCGATTAACTTCCGGACGGTCCAGACAACGAGGGATAGCCGAGGAGAGCGGTCTGAGGGACCACCTTGGGATTCTCAAGCACAGGAATCCGCCCCTGCCATTTGATAAGCCGTCGACAACGTCTACCGAACGGCCTCGGAGGTCGTTGACGTTCACCTGCCCACCATTTGCCCACCGAAGGGGACGGAACGGGCCGAAGACGTCGGACGCTGGCGGAATGGCCCCGAAAACGTTCGGCATGGAGCGTCGGGGGAATACCTTTCGCCGTGGGAAGTTGACGGTTCAGGTCGGGGTCTGTCAAGAGTGCCGGCGGTGGGATTCGAACCCACACAGGGGTTACCCCCCGGAGGATTTTAAGGACTCACTGTCTCGCCGTGAACTGGGGTTGAGGACATGTTAGGTTGGCGTTGGAAAAGCCTTTGGCGGAAGGACTTGCGATGCCTTGGTTCTCCTGTTCGCATTGGGTCGGTATTGGGTTCATGTTGCCAATGCTGTTGCCAAATTGTTGCCAACCCCCGGGGTTCGCCGGACTTGTGCGACCGGAAGATCGCTACCCTTTCCAAAACTGCTGATGGCAGGTGCTGCCGCCGCAGAAGAGCAAGGCAACCAGTCCAAGGCATGCCGTCACGTGATATCGACCGGATACCGGCGCATCCTGAGGCGGCCAATCCAGACCAAGTCGTGTCACCTCGAAAGCGGGCGGGTTTTTCTCCTTCTGGTCTTGAGCGTATTACTGAACATTCGTATAATTTACGGGTGTAAGGGTTGACAAAATCGTCAAACAGGAGTAAGGGCTCCCACCGACGTCTCTGACCGTCTATACTGAACATGGAGGACGGAAGACCCCGAAGGCATCAAAAACGGAGATACCGCCACCGCCCTACTAACCGGATCGCGAGTCACCGACATGACCGTCAGCGCCACAAATCCAATGGCCGACCTCTACCGCCGGCTGCGGTCTGTCGGCCTGACCAAGAACAAGGTGCGCCAATTTGTCCTGCCCGACTGGTGGGATGATTCGGTGGCGACCAATCCCGCAGGTTTCGCCGAGGGCTTGAGCTTCATATCGCGGCATACCGGGTTGGAGCTGGCGACGCTCCTCGAATTCGGCCATCCCGTCGCCTTCCGCGAGACTGGGGTCTGCAAGTTCAAGAAATCGGCGAACGCGACGGAAGATCAGCTCGCGCTGGCCCGTTCCATGGCGACGCGCGTTGCCCAGCTCGTCAACGCGGCGACGGTCGAGCCTTGCCTCCCGCTGCCGAACTTGGCACTCCAGCTCCGCAAAGAGATTCTTGGCCAGGGTCATCCATGGATCAGCCTTGGCGCGTTGGTCAATTACTGCTGGTCTGTGGGAATTCCCGTCGTCCATCTCACGTCGATCATCCAGACGAAGATGCCGGATGGCTTGGCAGTTAAGGTGCGAGGCAGGCCGGTGATCGTCCTCTGCAAACAGGCGAAATTCACAGCCTGGCTGCTCTTCATCCTCGCTCATGAGCTGGGCCATGTCGTACTCGGCCACATCCCAGACAATGGCGCGCTGATCGACGAGGACGTAAATAAGAACGTCAGCGACGCTGAGGAAATCGAGGCTAATGCTTTCGCCCTGGAGCTGCTGACTGGCCATAAGGACTGCCGATTCCACACCACCGGCAGGTGGCCGAACGCGACCGACCTTGCCAAATACGCCCGGAAGATGGGGCGTGAGCTGAAGATCGATCCCGGCCACATCGCCCTGAATTACGCGCACACGATGGGCAAAGAATTCTTTCCGGTGGCCAACGGTGCGCTCGGGAAGCTGGAGCCGGAGCGCGAAGCCCTAGGCATCGTGCGGCGGAAAATGGCCGAGCATCTGGATTGGTCCAGATTGCCGGAGGACAGCAGCGAATTTTTGATGCGCGTCAGCCAAGTCGAGAATTCGGGTGATATATCTGTCGGACAACGACATCGTAGAGAAACTAGCGATTTGTGACCTGCTGGACGATGCTCTGGCGGCTTATAACGCTACTCGCTCCGATGTCCTGATTATCCCTACGCTCAAGAACCGCATCGGCATCGGCTCGCCGCGCCCGAAGGTGGTGCGGCGACTCGGTGCCGAGGTGGCCCAACGTCTCGTCGGATTCATCGGCTCGGTACGGGAGATTGACACTTACTCCGCTGAAGATCACGTGATGCTCGAAGGGCTGGACGACAGCGTTGAGATCGATCCCGGCGAAATCATTCTACTTTCCGCCACGGCTCGGCTGGACGATTACCTACTGCTGACGGGCGACAAACGCTGCCTGAAGGCCGTCGCCACCTGTCCGGAATGCGGCAAAATCGCCCGGCGGATTCAGGGGAAAGTGGTGTGCTTCGAGCAGATCATCTATCGTGTCATCGACAAGGCCGGCTTCGAATATGTGCGAGCGAAAGTGGTGCCGGTGATGCATAACTGCGACACGGCTTTGCGGGCTGCGTTTGGCTCGGGCATACACGCCACGCTAGCGAATGTGGCGGCGCGGCTGGAGAGTGACATTGCTGAAATTCGCGGATACGGGATCGACTTGCTGATGGACGGCCATTGACGCCGCGTTATCTGAGCCGATTATCCCCCGCCTTCAGCGGCTTCGACTGCGCCACGTGACAAGCTTCCTTGTTGCATAATGCAATAAATAATGCTCGACCTTTATTGCAATCTGCAATAGTCTCCATCTGCACGGGCGATGATGCCCGGCTAATAGATGACACCCGCCGACCTGCGGGCCATCTGCAATTCGCTCAACGACGAGCGCGGGGCGGGCGGGCAATCCAAGCTCGCCCGTCTCTTCGGCTGGCACCACACCACCGTCTGGCGAAAGCTGATCGGCCAGAGTCGGATCTCGGAGTCCGACACGCTGGCCATCGAGCGGGCCGTGGAAATGGCCTAAATCCAAGAGCGGATGGGATGTGTTGAATGGCCCAACACCACCGCAATGCCAGTCCATCCCTGCGTTGCCAATTCTGTTGCCAACCGATGATTCAATCCAATCTGAAGTCGACGTAAGTCATTGCCGGCGGTGGGATTCGAACCCACACAGGGGTTACCCCCCGGAGGATTTTAAGTCCTCTGCGTCTGCCATTCCGCCACGCCGGCTGTCGCGATCTCTCTCGGAAGAGGGTGCCGAAGGGTTTCGAGGAGTGTTGGTTTCCCACGGAGGAGAGGCCCCTCTCGATCAGCGCCCGGTGTCCCGAGTGACTCCTCGAATCGACAGGTGTCGAATTCCCTTCCAAAAAACCTTGGTCGTGAGCTGGCCCGGATGGTTGAGGATCGAGGGCCGATCGTCGCATTATCTCGAAAAAAAGGATAGCGAAGCAGGTCGCTTCTTGTCCATCACGGCCAATCGCGAGGCGTCGGTTTTCTCATGGATCGTCCCATGGTGGGAGAGACGGAGCCGCCCCCCAGACCAGGCCATTGCCTTGTGTTTGAGAGGAGTTGTATCGCTCCGTTTTGCCGAGAACGTCGATTGCACGTCCGACCCTGGTCGTTGACTGTCATGGTGTTTGATGTCGTTTCGCATCATGCCTGTTGTTCGCGAAGACCGATATTCCTGATCGCCATCTTGTTTCCTCCGCGAGCGGTGGAGTTCGGACCACCTGCAGGTGAGTGGAAAATTTATCCCGATGATTTAGAGAAATTTGGTTGACACGGATAGGCGAGTGTCTGATGATCCAGCTTGAGGTTATTCATGATCTCTTCTCGACCGTGCGTTCACGAATCGCCCCTAACTCGTAGTGATCGCTAGATCATGAACGAAATCACGGATGGATCCATCCGTGACCTTTGGGGCGATCGACATTCCTTTCCGCATTGAAGAACGCGATACCGGTGATTGGGCGCATTCATCCATTCGTGGTTTGTTCGAATGATGAAACCCAATCGGTTGTCAGTATTCATCCACTTATTTAAGGGTGCTCGAATGAACTTCTGTGCTCGGTTGTTGGTCCTTGTCCTGATCGGGATTGGCTCGATCGGGATGGTCGGTTGCTCGGAGAGCAACGAGGATGCCGCCCAGATCACGGGCAAGCCTTCGGGCGAAGGTCCCATGACTCAGGAGGAGATGTACCAGCGGCAGCAAGCGCAGCAGAAGCAGATGCAGAACCCAGGCTACGGCTCGACGGCACCGGCCGCGCAATAAGGCGCCGGAAGAGGCCTCCTCTCCGACGCGGAGGTATCGGTTCTCGGGCCAGCCGGACATCTTGTCTCTCGGTATTTTCTCATCGCTCTTTACCTGGGAGGGTCTATTCCCATGAATCGCCGTCGAGGGTTTACCCTAATCGAACTCCTGGTGGTCATCGCGATCATCGGCGTCTTGATCGCGCTGCTGCTTCCCGCGGTCCAGGCGGCGCGTGAGGCGGCCCGCCGCTCTCAGTGCACGAACAACCTGAAGCAGATCGGATTGGCGATGGCCAACTACGTCAGCGCCAATCAGGAGACGACGCCGCCGTCAATGATCGACGATCCCCAAAACGGGATTCCGTTCCAGAACTTCTCTCAGCTCACACGCTTGCTCCCTTTCATGGAGCAAACGACGGTTTACAACGCGATCAACATGTATCACGGTGCACGTTGGGCGCCCGGCAGCTGGCCCCAGGGCCAGGTCGTCAACGCGACGGCCATTAACACCCAGGTTCAGGTGTTCCTCTGCCCGTCCGACGAGGGCAATCCGGGCGGCACCGGGCCGCAAGGCACGATGAGCTACGCCAACAACATCGGCCTGTGCCGGGGCTACACCGGCTGGGCGCAGAACGGCCCGAGCGTGGTTTCCATGACCTGGGACGGCAGTGCCAAGGTGCCGCCAGTGAAGCTCTCCACCTTCAGCGACGGCACGAGCAACACCGCCATCTTCAGCGAGTGGGTCAAGGGACCGGCGAAGGACCCCAACTCCGCGGGCGTCCGCGACGGCCTGGGCATGGTCTATACCTCGCCGGTCAATGCCTGGAACCCGACTCCGCCGCTCTATTATGACTGGACCGCCGCCCAGCAGTGCCACAACAACGGCCTCGCGCAACTGGGGATGGAAAGGGGAATGGTGGTCGTATGGCGTGACCTCGTTCTATTCCCATACCCAGACGCCCAACCGTCGTTCCTGCTGGTATCCCGACGCCAACGGCGACCGGGCGACGACCATGATCAGCGCCAGCTCGCAGCACCCCGGCGGCGTGAACGTCCTGTTCATGGACGGCTCGGTCCGCTTCATCAAGAACTCGGTCAACTACGTCCAATGGTATGCCATCTCCACGCCCAATGGTGGGGATGTTGTTGACCAGAGCCAGCTCTGATTGGTTGCCTCAAATCCCCGAGGTTGGAAGATTCCTTCCACTCGCGTTCTCTGAATCCACACGCATCGGCCACGCCCCCGTGATGACGGGGGCGTGGCCGATCGTGGATGGCTTTCCACGAGGTTTGACGGGGCGCTGGGGCAGATCCTGAGTGGGTTTGTGGTTGAGTTTGTCTTAACAGGTGCCTTTCGATCGGCTAAACTCGATATGTCGCCCGCCACTCTCCAGGGGCGTGGTCGCAATGCGATGTCGGCCTGCCTGTGACCCGGTGAGGGGCGATGTGGCTCCTCTCGTTCCGATTTTCGAGCCGGTACAGTCATAAACGCCATCATCTCCACGCAACGTGAACGGCACCCGACGAGATCTCGCCTCGATGCCGCATGAACCGACTTCCCCACAAGCGTTTCCCCAGCAGAATGATGATCGGAGTCCACCGGCATCCGCGAAGCCACGGGGGGGGCCTTGGTGGCGGGTCGGCCGCCTGGTCGTGCGCGGGTTGATCCTGGTGGTGCTCTTGACCCTGACCGGCTGGAACCTCGTCCGTTCCGAAGCCCTGGGCGCGGCCGAGGCGGCCTACGAGCATCACGACTACGTCGCGGCGCTCCGCCTGGCCAAGGATCATCTTGCGGTCCGCCCCTGGAGCCGATCCGCGGAGCGGATCATCGCCCTCTGTCTGAGCCGGCTGGACTACGCCGCGCAGGCCGAGCCGTATTACCGGAAACTCGGGCCACTCGACCACGACGACTGGCACGTCCGTGCCTATGGCCTCGTGCGTGCGAATCAGCGACAGCAGGCCGAACAAGAGTATCGGAAGATCCTCGAACAATGGCCCGACGATCCCCGCGCCTTGCGGCGTCTGGCGGCCGAGTTGATGACGCAATCGCGCTGGAAGGAGGCCCTGGAGTTCGCCCAGCGGTTGGCGGTCCTCCCGACCGCTCAAATTGACGGCCTGGCGATGATCGCGGCGATCGAGCATCAGCGCGAGAACCCCGAGGGGACCGTGGCCGCGTCACTGGCCTTGCTCGAAGCGGATCCCCAACTTCAGCGCATGCCGCGGTCGGTGAACTTCCGGCGAGCGTTCTGGGGACAGTTGGGCCAGGCCTTGATGGCAATCGGCCGGGCCGGAGAGGCTCGCCGTGATCTCGAACGTGGTCTGGCCGACGTGGGAGAGACGCCGGACTTGCTCTGGCTCCTGGGCAAGGCGTACCATCTTGAAGGAGAACTCGACACGGCCGAAGGGTTGTGGAAACGCGCCGCCGCGGCCGACCCGGAGTTGCCTGGCCCCTGGCTTGACCTGGGTCAACTCGCTCTGGCTCGGGGTCGGCCGGAGGAGGCGATCCCGCCTTTGCGGAGGGCGGCCGCGCTGATGCCCGACGCCTATCCTCCCGTCTATAACCTGGCCCTGGCCTACCGACGTCTGGGCGACACCGCTCAGGCGGAGCGCTTCCAGCGGAAAGCCGAACAGATCCGTCGCCAGTTACCGCCCCCGACCCATGGCATGGGGGCCATGCCGAGCCAATGACCATGAACGCTATTCGACGGAAGGGAGGCCGCCGCCTCCGACGCATCGCACCATGGGCCCTGGCCTGCGTCACCTGCGCCTCGTGTGGGCCAGGGACCGAGCCGCCGCCGAAGCCTCGTGCCACATCCCCAACAGCGACAACCTCGGCGATCGACCCCCTGCCGCTCCCGCTTCCTTCTCCCGAGCCCGCGTCGGCCAGGCCCTCCACGATCCGCTTTCGCGAGGCGATCGACGGGTCCGGGATCGACTTCGTGCAGACGAGCGGCGACGACGCCGAGAAGTTCTTCCCGACGGCCAACGGCAGCGGCGTGGCCATGCTGGACTACGACCTGGACGGCCGGATCGATCTCTACTTCGCCACGACGCGGAACTTGCCCCTCTCCGCGCCGAATCGCTCGGACGGGTGCAAGCTCTACCGCAACCTCGGCGGTGGCCGTTTTGAAGACGTCACCGCGATGGCCGGGGTCGGCTTCGCCGGGTTCACCCACGGCGTGACCGCCGCCGACCTGAACGGCGACGGCTTCCTCGACCTCGTTCTGGCCAACCTCGGGCCGAACGTCCTTTACCTGAACAACGGCGACGGCACGTTCCGCGACGCCAGCGACGGCTCAGGGCTGACCGGCATCCCCTGGAGTTCGGGCGTCGCCCCTCTGGACTACGACAACGACGGCCATCTCGACCTCTACATCTCCTGCTACGGCCAGTGGCGGCAGGAGGATCAGCATCCGTTCTGCGGTGGCGACAAGCCAGAGTTACGGACCTATTGCTCCCCGCTGACCATCACGCCCCACGCGGCATTACCTCTTCCGCAACCGGGGGGATGGCACGTTCGAGGACACGACCGAACGGGCCGGCATCCTCCGCGAGGACGGCCGCGGAATGGGGATCGTCGCCGCGGACGTCAACAAGGATGGGGCCATCGACCTGTACGTCGCCAACGACCTCTGCCCCAACTTCCTCTTCCTGAACAAGGGGGACGGCACCTTCGAGGACGTCAGCGAGATCTCCGGCGCCGCCAAGTCCGACGCGGGGGTCGATCAGGCGGGCATGGGGGTTGATGCCGAGGACGTGGACGGCGACGGCCTGCCCGATCTGTTCGTCACGAACTTCCTCGGCGAGCATAATGCCCTCTACCATAACATCGACGGCGAGAACTTTCAGGACGTCAGCGCCGGCGCGGGGGTTGTCAAGGATAGCCTGCCGGATGTCGGCTGGGGCTGCACCCTGAGCGATTTCGACAACGACGGCCATCCCGACATCATGGTCGTCAACGGCCACGTCGATAACAATCTGCCGAAAGTCAACGGCGGTCCGCCGCAGGAGGAGCGCTGCAAGGTCTGGCGCAACACGGGCGGGGGTGGCTTCCGGTTCGTCACCGACGCCGGCCCCTTCTTCCAGACGGAGCACGTCGCCCGGGGCGCGGCGTTTGGCGACCTGGATAACGACGGCGACATCGACGCCGTGATCAACCTGCTGGACGCGAAGCCCGCCCTCCTGCTCAATGAGTCGCAGACCGGCGGGTGGATCGGCCTGGACCTGATCGGTCGTCGGTCAAACCGCGCGGCGATCGGCGCGATCGTCGAGGTCCATGCCGGGGGCCGGGTCCTGCACCGGCAGGTGCGGGGAGGGCGCAGCTACCACTCCAGCCCGGATCGTCGCCTGATGATCGGTCTGGGGGACGCCCGGCAGGTCGAACGGGTCGAGATCCGCTGGCCGAGCGGAGCGTCCCAAACGATCGAAAACCCCGACATCGGCCGCGTTCATCTGATCCGTGAGCCGGACGCGCCGGCGCCCGTCGCTGTCCGAACAGCGCGAGGAATCGAGTCATGAAGCCCTGGGCGCGGATCACGCTGCTGTTGGCGATTGGAGGGGCGTTTCTCGGGTTGCTGGCGTGGGCCTTCCAGCCGCGCCCGACTCTCGATGGTGTGGACCGCTTGATCCTCAACGAGCGGTTCGAACAGGCCGAGCGGCAGATCAAGGCCTACCTCCGCGCCTACCCGGCGCAGGAAGAGATTCATCTCCTGCTGGC
Source organism: uncultured Planctomycetota bacterium (assembly GCA_963758025.1). Lineage (GTDB taxonomy): Bacteria > Planctomycetota > Planctomycetia > Isosphaerales > Isosphaeraceae > CAVWUA01. The sequence goes on from CAVWUA010000001.1 coordinate 205,515, forward strand.
TCAAGTGGCGGTGCAGCAGTCGGAACCGAAGCCGAAACTGGCACTCAACGAGTTGCGTCACGTCCATCCCCGGAACGACGCCATCGCGGCTCATGCCAAGTTGATCGAAGGCAAGGCGAAATTTTATCTGAAACGTTACGACGAAGCCGAAGCCGCGTTGAATGAGGCTCTGCGGCTCAATCCGGAGATTGCCGACGCCGGTTGGCTGCTTCTGAACATCTACGCGATGCAGGGGCGGACAGACGACTCCCGACGCCTTGCGTTGAAACTGCACGAAGTCGAGCCCGATCCACACGACCGGGTCCAGCTTCTGTTGCAGCTCCTCCGCGAGAATGCCCACCCAATCGCGGCCGGGTCGATCATCCAGCAGCTCGAACCAGCCGTTGCGCAAAACCCGAAGGACCTCCCCTCTACCCTGGCCCTGGGCCTGGCCCTGGTCCACGACGGCAAGACCGACGCCGGACTGACGCGGCTCCGCGAGGCGGTTCAGCAGCATCCCGACTCGACCGATGCCTGGGACGCCTACCTGACCGGCCTGGCCGATGCCGGTCAGATGACGACGCTGGCTGAGACCCTGGATCGTCTGCCGGAGGCGCTGGCCGAGAACTCCCGCTTCGACGACGTCCGGGGCCGGGTCGCCCAGGAGCGGCAGGACTGGCCGGCGGCCGTCCGTTTCTACCGGCCGGCCTGGGAACGACACCCCGACGACGTGAAGCTGGCCTATCGCCTCAGCCGAGCCTTGCGCAACGCTGGCGACGACAACGCGGCACAGGAGCTTGGCCCACGACTTGCGCGGATCGAGGAGGCCCGGAAATCGCTTCGGGAATTGTACGACCAGGCTGATACCCTACCCGCGCTTGGCGTCAAACCCTATCCGGATTTCTACCAAGAGATCGCCGAGACGCTGGAAACGCTTGGCCGGATCGAGGAAGCCCGCGTCTGGCATCGCCTGGTCCTGAGCGATCAGCCGAACGATCCGATCAGTCGGGACGCCCTGGCCCGCCTGGATGCCCCTTGAGCCGTCCCCTCCTCTCCGTTCTGCGCGAAGGACGTTCCCGAATGTTCGACCGTCTCGCTCTGGTCCTGATCGCCCTGACTGGCGTGGGGAGTCGATCCGCCGTCGCCGAGGAGCCCGCCGAACGTCCCTCCTATCCGAACGCCATCGCCTGCGCCAGGGACGGCACGATCGCGATTGTGGATCTCCATTTGCCGGGGGTTTTCCTGCGCGATTCCCAGGGACAGCTCACGGTGCTCGCCAAGGGCGGCTCGGCCGACCGCACCCCCCTCCGTGCTCCGCGCCCGTGACCATCGAGGCCGGCGGTTCGGTCCTGGTGGCCGATAGCGCCATGGGGGAACTCTACCGGATCGAACCTGGCAAGCCCCCCCTTCCCTTGACGCGGGGCGCCCTGGAGGTTCCTACTGGCGTGGTCCAGATGGATGACGATCACCTCCTGGTCTGTGACCAGCGTCTCGGCCAGGTCGTCCGCGTTCCACGGACCGGTGGCGCGGTCGTCGAAGTGGCAAAGGTCCCGGCCCCTCGCGGTCTGACCGTGACCGAGACCGGGGAGGTCGTTGTGCTCTCGATGGGCCCCAAGCAATTGGTTCGGGTCGATCCCCAGGGCCGGATGACTCCGGTTGTCCAGGGCGCCCCTTTCCGCTTCCCCAACGCCGTCATCCCGGCGCGAGACGGTCCCGGTTATCTCGTCAGCGACGGCTACAAGGCCACCATCTGGTTGGTCTCCCCATCGGGAGAAACCTCTCCGCTCCTCCAGGGGGCACCGCTCGTCCGCCCTGAGGGGCTGGCCTTCGCTCCCGATGGTGCCCTTTTGATCGCCGACCCCGGCGCCCGCCAGGTCTGGCGCGTTCCCCCGGGCGCATCTCCCGAACCGTTGTTCGGTGAGGCCCACTGAAACGGCTTGCCGGTCGGAACGGAATGGACCAAACATGGCCAGGGAGGTTAGTCTGGAGATGGGCAATACGAGCCGCACGCCGATCATTCCGACAGTACCTATCAGCCGAACTCGCGCATGACCACTGATGCCACCGCGACCGCCTCGGCGAGAACCGCCCGGCCGACCCGCTCCCATCCCCCGCGCTGGCGGTCGAGGCTCGCGCGCTGGGGGTTCTGGCTCCTTGTGCTGGGCCTGATCGGCTTCAATGCCTGGTGGCTGGCACGCGATCTCTGGCCGTTGCCCGGTACGGAGGAAATCAATCGCCTCATCGGCCGGAAGCAGTACGCCGAGGCAGACCAGTTCTTGCGGGAGCGGTTGCGGCGGTCGCCGCACGATGGCGAGGCGATGATGACGCTCGCCCGGTCGCTGGCCTTGCAGGATCGGATGCTCGACTGCGCGAAGCAGTTGCACCAGGTTCCGTACTGGTGGCCGGAAAAGCCCGAGGCGCTGTTTCTCGAAGGGGAGACGTACCGCAAGGCGGGATACGCGCGACTGGCGGAACGGGCGTGGAGACGTTGTGTTTTCGATGATCCGCTCCACCCGACACCGCTGGGGTTCCACAAGGGGGCCAGTGAGGAGTTGATCGAATTGTACGCGACCGAGGAGCGCTGGCCGGAGGCCCGCGAGGTCATCTGGACGACGTATGACCGGGTGCCGGAGTCACAGCATCCGTATATCGTGATCATGTGGCTACGTACGGAGGTCGAGCGGATCGCGCCGAAACGCGTGCCGCCGCCCTACGACGCTACGTGGCGACAGACCCGCGGGATTGGCAGGCACGCCGCGCCCTGGCGAAGGTGGAGCAGGTCCTGGGGAACCCGGCTGAGGCGACCCGGCAGATTGAAGCCTGCCTGGTGGCTCGGCCCGACGATCCAGACCTCTGGGCCGATTTCCTCTGGATTCTCCGCGAGCAAGGAGACATGGCCGCTCTGGTGACGGCCGCCGAAGCCGCTCCGAAGACCGCCGAGACCAGGGCCGAGGTCTGGGAGTTCCGTGGAATGGCCCGGGAATCCGCCCGGAACAACGAGGGAGCAGCCGAAGCTTATCGCCGCGCCCTGGAATCGAACCCGTTCGACGAGGACGTTCATTACCGGCTCGCCCTGGTCGAAGGCCGTCTGGGACACCGCGCACAGGCAAAGGAGCACCTGGAACGGAGCAAGGTGTTGCGGGAGGCACGCAATACGCTCGGCGATACCCTACGCGCCTATCAGAACGCGATCGGTCAGGATATTACCCCGGAAGCGCGACGACTGGCCGAACTCTGCGAGACCCTGGGTTTCGTTCGCGTGTCGAAGGCGCTCCTGGCGAGCGTTCCCGCGCCATTGGACCCCCTGGAAGAGAACTCGAGCGCCCGGAAACGCGGGCCACTCCGTCGCTCGCGGCTCAGTCCACGTCGAAATATTCATCCTCGGGCTTCAGGGCAGGCAGGCCGACGATCAATGTGCGAACCCCGTCGGCGCTCCGGAGCCGGTGGGGCGTGCCCGGATCGATCACCACGAGAGTTCCGGGCTCGACATCCACGACGTCGCATCCCAGTTCCAACTGACCACGGCCTTCCAGGATGAAGTAAATCTCCGTGCATTCTTTATGATAATGCTTCACCGAGTCGGAGATGGCCGTGATATGAACGTTGGCTCGCGGGTCGTCGGCGATGGTCAGGATGCGAGTGCTCTGACCGCAAGGACACGGGATCGTCGGGGCGTCCGCTTGCTTCCGGACGAGATAGCCGCGGCCGAGGAGCGACGATTCTGGGGCGGGCACGACACACGGCTCCCTTCTTCATCACAGGTGCGGCTCAGTGGCGGACGAGGAGACGCTCGGGGAAGAATTGCGTGTGATCCGTCATGGTTCCCTCATCCCGGCCCACCCTCCGCCATTCCGATTGGGTCGGAGGCGATTCGTGACGAACGAGAGGGGGCCGGGATGGGGAACCGTGATTCCACATATCAGGGCAAACGATCGAGGTGCGGACGGAACGGAATAGAATCGATCGCGTTCAGACAGCGTCCTTCAGACCCTTCAGCGGGACGGCCTTCACAACGTTGCGGGCCGGCTTGGCCTTGATCGTCATCGGCTCCTTGGTGAAGGGGTTGATGCCCTGCTTCGCCTTGGTCGCGGGCTTGCGGACGACCTTCAGCTTGACCAGGCCGGGAATGACAAACAGGCCGGGGCCTTTCTTGCCCAGATGGGCGTTGATCATGTCACCCAGGGCATCGAAGACTTCGGTGACCTGCTTCTTGGTCAGACCGGTCTTGTCGGCCAGCGCGGTGTAAACCTCGGCCTTGGTCGCGGGCTTCTTCTTATCACCCGTCGCGGGGGCCGCCTTCGCGGACGCCTTCGGAGCGGCTTTCTTGGCCATGTGTCGTTGAACCTCCTCGTTCTGAGGTCCCAGCCTCAGAGAAATCCCTGGTCTCCCCCTCCCAATGAGGATGGATCACCACGGCTCCTGCCGAAACCTCATCGACGAGATTGCGCTAAACATACAGAAAAAACCGCCTAATTCCAGTCGGAAGGGCGATTTTTCCCTGTTTTTCCGCGGTTTTCCCCTGGAGAGGTCCCAATAACCCCTCCTGGGGGGTTTTTCCGCATCGAATCCGGCTCATTCGCCACAGGCGCGGGAGGTCTTGCGGCGCGGGTCCGGCAGCCCCAGGATGCGGCCGCTCGGTGGATCGACGGCGATGGTGTGGGCGTCTCCCTGGATCTTGACACTGCGAAGCGAGTGGCCCATCTGAAGCAGGGCGTCGAGGGACGCCTGGGGCCAGTCGCCGCCTTCGAGAGTCAAGGCATCAGGGAACCATGCGTGGTGCGTGCGAGGGGCATCGACGGCCGCCCGGGGTTCCATGCGGAACTCCAACGTATTGAGCAGGACCCACAGGACCGTGTTCGGGATGGTTCGTCCGCCGGGGGAGCCGGTCACGAGCACGACCTCTCCCTTGCGGAGCACGAGCGTTGGCGACTGCGAGCTGAGCATCCGTTTGCCAGGAGCGATTCGGTTCGGCTTCGTGCCGATTCGCCCCGCCGTGTCGGTCCGGCCGGGGATCAGGTTGAAGTCCCCCATCTCGTTATTCAGAAGGAACCCGGCCCCGGGAACGACCGCCTTCGAGCCGTAGCCTTGCTCCAGGGTGTAGGTCAAGGCCACGGCGCTGCCCTGGGCATCGTAGGTCGAGAGATGGGTCGTGTCGGGACCTTCCGAGGCGCCGACGATCGGGAAGTCGGCGAGGTCCGTGCTCGGTGTGGCGCGGTTGTCGTCGATCGACCGGGCCAGCTCGTCGGCGAACTCCTTCGAGGTCAGCCGCTCGATCGGCACATCCACGACATCGGGATCGGCCAGCCGGGTCGCCCGGATGAAGTACGCTCTCCGCATGGCCTCGGTGACGCGATGCAACGTCCGGGGAGAGTCCCGGCCGTCGGCTCGCAGGTCATAACGCTCCAGAATGTTGAGCATCAAGGCATCGACAATCCCGCCCGAGGAGGGGGGACCCATGCCATAGACGTCAAAGTCTTCCTTGTAGGTAATATGTGTCGGCGGCCGTTCGACGGCCCGATACCCGGCGAGGTCGTCGGCGCGGATCAGTCCGCCCCCCTGCTCCATGGATCGGACGATCAACTCGGCGGTCTTGCCGGTGTAGAACTCATCCGCCCCGTGCTCCGCGATCCGTTCGAGCGTGTCGGCCAGGTCGGGCTGGATCAGCCGGTCGCCGACCTGCCAGGGTTGGCCGTCGGGCTTGCGGTACGCGGCAACCGAGGCGGGGAAATCGGCCAGGCGGTCCGCCTGGGGACCGAGATCCTCGGGCACGTCGGTCTTGTCGGCATCCGTGAAGAGTTGAGCGTTGAGCGATCGGGCCAGCGTCTCCGAGATCGGGAAGCCTTCCCGGGCCAGCCGGATCGCCGGACGGATCAGCTCAGCCCAGGGGCGGGAACCGTACTTCTGATGTGCCAGGCCCAGTCCGCGCACGGTGCCGGGCACGCCGGCCGCACGAGGCCCCGCGCGGTGACGGGGAACAAGCTGGCCCTCCTCGTCCAGGTACATACGCGCGGTCGAGCCGGAGGGGGCCGTCTCGCGGAAGTCGATGGTGACGACGCGTTTCTCGTCGGACAGGTAGGCGACAATGAAGCCGCCGCCGCCGAGGTTTCCGGCCGCCGGGTGAGTCACGGCCAGCGCGAAGGCGGTGGCGATCGCCGCGTCAATGGCATTTCCATCGTGGCGAAGGGGTTCGCATCCGGCCTCGGAGGCATGACCCTCCTGCGAAACGACCGCGAATTTCTCGAACGTCTGGCCTCGCGCCGGCAAGGCGGTCAGCAGCGTCAGAAGGATCAAGCCAAGAGGGCGAAAACGGAAAGGCAACAACATCAAGGCTCCTCATGAAAACGGGTGCGGTGGTGCGTCGCTGTCGGCGTCGGATCATCCTACCACGACCGCCCTGAATGCGGCGCGGGGTGGTTGTTGGAGGCGATCCGACGCCGTTTCCAGGGGTTTGACGTTGACCGTTTTTCGGGGAAGCCCTAGAGTCTCGGCCGAACCGCGCCGGGACTTGAATGGAAAATCCCGAGACGGCAAACGCCCAGACACGGAGGGACGCAATGATCAGCACGGATTGCGAACGGACCATCAAGCGGATCATGACCGCCCTGAGCGTGGCGGCCGTCAGCGCGTGCGGCCTATCACCGGTTCAGGCTCAGCTCCTCCGCAAAGGATCGACCCCGCAGGCTCCGGCTCAAGCCAAGGCCAAGCCCTCGAACCCAACCCCGGCCCCCACGCCGACATTCAAGCCGACCCGGGTTCCGGTCAATCCGAATGATCCGATCGCCCTGGTCAACGGCGAGCCGATTACCCGTCAGCAACTGGCCGACGAGTGCGTGGCGCGCAAGGGTGAAGAGATCCTGGAGACGCTGATCGCTCGCAAGCTGATCGATCAGGCCATCAGGAAGCAGAAACTGACGGTCACGAGGGCCGAGATCGACGCGGAGATCAACCGCGTGGCCGACCAGATCGCCCACACCAACCGCGAGCGCTGGCTGGCGACCCTGAACAGCGAGCGGGGCATCAGTCCCGAGCAGTATGCCCGCGATATCATCGAACCGTCACTGGCCCTGCGTAAGCTTGCCGCGCCGCTGGTTCAGGTCACGCCGGAAGACATGAAGCAGGCGTTCGAAAGCCAGTTCGGCGAGAAGCTCCGTTGCCGGCTCATCATGCTCCCGACTCTGGACATGGCCAAGCAGGCCTGGGAAGAGGTCAAGCGGAAGCCCGAACTGTTCGAGAAGGTCGCGCAGGAAAAGTCGATCGACCAGGGGACGCGTGGTGTCGGCGGCCTGCTGGCGGCACCAATCGCGCGCCACTCCCACCCGCAGAACGTCTCCGATGCCGCGTTCGAGCAACTGGTTGACGGCGACAAGAGCCTGCCGAAGCCCGGGCCGAACGCCACGGCACAGGAGAAGGATCTGTACGCGAAGTACACGCCGAAGGACGGCGACATCTCGGGGATCATCCAGGCGAGCGAGTACACCTGGGTCATCCTGAAGCGCGAGAGCGTCGTGCCCGCGGTGGAGTACGACGCGAATGATAAACTCCTCGCCCAGCGGATGCACGAGGCGGTGTACGAGACGAAGCTTCAGGAGAAGATCAGCGAACTCATGGACGGCCTGATGCGTGCCGCGGCCATCGAGAACAAGCTGAACGGGCAGATCAAGCTGGCCAATGAGGAGGAGCAGCCGGAGTATCAGGCCGCGATCCAGGAGGGCAAGCCCTTGATGTCCAACCCCAACGCGGCGATCCCGCCGAAGCCCGGCTCCGGTGCGACGGAGACCGCCGGCAAGGCGACACTCGCGCCGCCCCCGGGCGTCTCCGATGCCGACGTCAAGCGAGCCGAAGCCCTCAAGCAGAAGCTCAAGAGCGACGACAAGTGATCACCCGCTCGTCCTGAGCGACGGCTGAAATCGACAAACGGGGGGTACGGATCGGGATTGCTCCCGGGACCGGCCCCCCGTTTGCCTTTATCGATAATCCGGACGGGAACCGAAGGCGTGATGTGGATGTCCGTGGGTGTCGTGCTGGACGATCGGGGCGTCACGGTGGCAACATGGATATCGTCCTGAAGGACCCTCGAAGTTCGGGAAAAGACCGCACGAGACCATCAATCCGTTAATCGACCAGCCCGAAGGGAGGAACTGATGGTGGATTGTGCCTTTTGCGAAAAGCCGTTGACTTGCGAATCCTGTGGGGCCACCTATCAGCCCCCGGATCTCGACGCCTACCAGGCGTTGTCGTATCCCGAGCAACCGATCACCTGTTCGTCCTGTGGCGAACTGCTCGTCTGCCACTGGTGCAAGACCCCCTATTCCGGCGAGGCGATTCGCACAAACCCTATTCAAGAAAAGAGTTAGACCGCCTTTCTCGCCGAGTACCACGGAGTCGGGTTCGCCGGGTCGTGGGATCGGTGCTCCCTGCGATCGGAGACGAACAGCCGGATCTGGTTGGCCCGCATCGTGCGCGGTCCGGAGCCTGGTCCGGACGGCTAACAGAGGAAGAACGTCACGAACAGTCGTTCGACCTTATGGATGTGGCAGGTGATCTTCTTGTAGCGGCTGTTCCTGTCGACGCCTAGTGGGGGACAATTCGAGCCGGTGCAGCGTACTCATGCCGGCCGGGGTCTTGCCACGGTCCCGCGGTCGTGGCCGGGTCTGGCCGGTGAGGTCGAGCTCGCCGACGACGGCGGCGAGCAGCGGGTCACGGCGGAGGTCGTCTTGGTTGTTGAGGTCCACGTAGCCCAGAGCCAGTCCGCCGACCCGCTGGGCCAGGAGTTGCTCGACGGTGTGCTCGATGAGGCTGGGGTTGTGATGGTCGGTGAAGCAGGCGGGGAACTGGCGGAGCAGCAAGGCGCCGCCGTCGGAAGTGTCGGAAGTGATGTCGCCGCCGTCGAAGTCGGTAAGGATTTCGCGGCGGCCGAGCAAGCGAAAGTCGAGGTAGGTGGCGTTATACTGTGTCTCCATTGGGCTGCCCGTTCTTGATGTCAGAGGCGGTTGTGACAAACCAACCTATGGCACAAGGGGCGGCCCGATGTCATTCCCCTGGTGAGAAATTCGAGCTAGGTCTTCACCACGACGGGCAGGAGGTAGAACCCCGATTCGTCCACGAAAACCAGCACCCGGCGCTCGGGTCGTTCCCGGTCCTGCAACTCCGGCCAGACCTCGTCTCGCCACCGCGCGATTGCCTCCTCGCCTCGCTGAAGAGCCCGCCGGATCGGTGCCTGCGGCGTCCAGTGGAGTCGCTTGAGTAGACGGACGACGTAACGCTTGTGATAGGTAATCCCGAATACCTCTTCGATTGTCTTGTCGAAACGGGCACACGTCCAGACCCCGCCTCGGAACCCAATACGCCTCCGGCCCATGCCACAGGAACTCAGGGATCGAACGGAGTTGGGCCGGCGACAGTTTCAAAGGGGGGACCCGGAGAGCGATGGGCGTGGAGTGCTTCGGGTCCGCCCTGGTGAGTGAGCGCGGGCGAGCCAGCGGCTTACGATCTCCTCGGACACGTCAAGGGCTTCGGCGATGTCGCGTTGATGCCAGCCTTGCCGCTTCAATCGCAATGCCTGCGATCTCCGCCATTCACGCCAATTATCCGGGGCAGAGCCACTGGTTGCCATTCCGCCATTCGAGCGAAAACTTGACCTCCTTTGCGCGACGGTCAGTCACTACGAGCGTTCTCGATCGCGTTGGCGCCCGGGGATGGGAGCGCGTCGATCCCAATGTCCTCGGCGAGTTGCACCAGGGCCGTCATGGCCTGGAGCAGGTGGGCGGCCATATTCTTGGCGTGCGGCCCAATTGTTCCATGGCCGTCCGCGGCGGTGTGGGCTTCATCGGTAGCCTTCGTCGCTTCGAACAATTCGCGCCTGAGCGTTATCATGTGCTCGTTTTTTTCGAGATCGTGCCGCGCCTGGCCCATGGCCACCGATCCGGAACTCACACCCTGGATGCTTCGGTTGGCTGTGCTGATCAAGGTACGGGCCAGGCTATAGTCGTCCGGAGTCCTGCCCTCAGTAATTCTCTCCAGCGCCTGGGCGTGAGCTAGCGCGGAGAACAGGGCGGCCTGGCTCGCGTACAACTGGGCCCTCGCCTCCTTCTTCTGATCTCCCTTGTCCTCCTGAGGTGAGCGGGCCGCGGTTTGAGGCGACTGGCAGAACGACATCAGCAACAAGGCGGCGATGGGTAGGGCGATGCGTCGTCTCATGGTCGTCGAACCTCCGTTGCGAAAGGGAACTCGGGACGGGCCGGTTGGCATCTTCGATTCACTCACTCAATGCGTAGCGGCCTCGAACTCCGGCAAATCCGGAGGGGTGGAAAACCAATGGTTCGTGGCCAGGTGGTTGGCGTCGAGCATCCAGGGCAATTCGTCGCCGGAGAGCCGGGCGGCCATTGTCAGCGCCAGCCGGGCCGCGGCGGCGATGACGCGTTCGCCATCCCGGCCGAGCAAGCGGACGCAGGTATCTCCAGAGGCCGTCTCCTGCACGGCGACCTCGCCATCGGGAAGGTCGGGGAGGACGCTGGCCGGTACCGCGCCAGAGATGAACAGACTGGCGGCGGCTTCGGCGTCACCGAACTGCCAGCGCACCTGTTCGGGGTTCCAGGGGCCTTTCCAGGCGAACCGTTCGTGGAGAATTCGCCGGCCGCCGCGACGGATGCTCAGTTCCTGAACGATGCGATCAAAAGTAAACCGCTCGGGAGCCTGGGCGAAGCGGGTTCGGCCTGGCAGGAGGATATCGCCCCAGACGAGGTGGCCGCCCGGCTCCAGGTTGATCGTGGATCGCTGGTGATAGCGTGCGCCGGCGTAAGGGATGGTCGGCCCTGGCAGCAGGCAGAGCACCGCGCCGGCGGCCACCCGAACGTCATACCGCGCGGCGGCATGGTAGCGGGGGCACGGGTGGATGCGCCCGGCGGACTGGTTCGTGACGAAGCAGCGCACGCCCGGACCGACGTCGAGGTCCACGAGCTGTCCGTCGCCGTCGAGTAAGCCGGCCGTCAGGTTCATCAGGTACAGCAAGGAGGCCCCACCAGGCCGTTCGACGATCGGGTTGAAGACCCGTAGCGGGTTCTGAAAATAGGCCCGACCCAGTTCGACGGCGTCGCGCCCTCGTGCTTACGAAGTTCGGTGCGCAGGCCGCCGACGTGGCCATCGGCGCGGTCGCCGGATCTCGATCGACCAGCTCCGGCGGTGATGGGAAGTCGGCCCGGGTAATCCGGGCCGAGAACGGCGGTGGTTCCAGTGGCGCGGTCTTCACGAGGACCGCACCGGGAGCCGGCTGCGTACCCATTGGGTCACCTGATCGACGTTCTGGTTTTGCCGGATGCTGGTGAACAGGAAGGGCGCATCTCCCGCATCCGCCGAGAGTCGCGATCCATGACATCGAGGTCAGCACCGACGTGCGGTGCCAGATCGATCTTGTTGATGACCAGGAGGTCACTTCGCGTGATCCCCGGTCCCCCCTTGCGCGGGATTTTGTCCCCCTCGGCCACGTCAATCACGTAGATCGCCACGTCGGCCAGTTCGGGCGAGAAGGTGGCGGCCAGGTTGTCTCCCCCGGACTCGATGATAACAACCTCCAGGCCGGGAAACGTTTGCTCGAGGTCGTGGATCGCCTGGAGGTTGACGCTGGCATCCTCACGGATCGCCGAATGCGGGCATCCTCCCGTCTCGACCCCGACGACGCGACCCTTGGGCAGCGCCTCGTTACGGATCAGGAATTCGGCATCTTCCTTCGTGAAGATGTCGTTGGTGATGACCGCTAAATTGACATCCGGCCAGACGCCCTGGCGAGCACGAGCGTCAGGGCCGTCTTGCCCGAACCGACCGGCCCACCGATGCCGATGGTGAAGACGCGCCGGGTCGGCCCGGCATACGTGCCGTGGTCGTGGTCAGGATTGGAAGATTCGTGTGTAGAGTTGACTTTGTGCATGCGCGAGCACCTCATAGGCGGGGCTTAGACCGCCAAGACATTCCAGGGGAGCCATCGCCCAATGGTTCGCCAGTTCGGACTGGAGCGGGTGGAGGCGGGCGAGAACCTGCTGTCCGTGCGTGTGCCCGATCGGCACGGCGCGGACCGCCGCGGCGACCAGGCCGGCGGTGGCGTTCTGGAGAAATAAAGCCAATGCCTCCGCCGGTCCGGTTCCGGTCGCCGAGGCCAGAGCGCCGAAGACGGTGGCATGGTGCCAGGGGCCTCCACCGGTCGCACGTAACGAGGCGATGGTTCGGCCCGACCAGGGCCAGCCAGCGGCCAGGCCGAGCAGAGCCTCACCCTGGTTGAGGCTCGCGCGCCGAAGCGTCGGTGCGGGCTTGCTGGCCGTCAGAAGGTCGTTCAAGTCGTCCAGTTCCTCCCAGGCGTCGTACCGGGCGCGAAGAACAGCGTGCGCGACGGCCAGACCGTCACCAGGGACGACGACCTCGGACAGCCAGGCGCGTACCCAGGCTTCCAGCTCGACCGGCCCCCGGACCTGGCGGCGGTGGACGGCCGCCTCCAGGCCCCAGGAATGGGAGTAGGCCCCGATCGGCAGGGCCGAGTCGCAGAGCTGCACCAGCTGAAGTAGCCGGGTTGCGTCCTCGGCGGGCCGGATTGATCCGTTGACCGTCGTCACGTTGCTCAAAACAGGAAATACCTCTGGGTCATCGCCAGCGTCTTGGCGGCGTCCACGGGGAGCTGGTCGCCGTCGAGACGAACGAGGAACGTGTCGGGATCGATCTCGATCTTGCCGGTGTTACCGTTGTGGATCAGGTCCTTCTTCTGCAGTTCCCGCGTGTTATGCACCGGGATGACGATTCGCTCCAGGCCATAGCGATCGACGATTCCATCGTCGTAGCCGGCCTTCGAGACAAATGTGATGCACGACTTCTGGAGTGCCTTGCCATAGGCCCCGAACATGTCGCGCGGCAGGACCGGCTGAGGCGTCGGGATGCTGCCGTTGATGTCTCCCATCTGCTGCATCATGATGACGCCGCACTTGAAGACCGTCTCCGGCTTAATTCCGAAGAAGGCGGGGCGCCAGACGCACAGGTCGGCATATTTGCCGACCTCGATACTGCCGACGTGCTCGGAGAAGCCATGGACGATCGCCGGGTTAATTGTCAGTTTGGCGATGTTCCGCTTGACCCGGAAGTTGTCGGCCTTCTCCCCCTTGCCGCCCCATTTCTCAGGGATGCCGCCGTAAAGCCGCTTCATCTTGTCGGCGGCCTGGAAGGTGCGGATGCCGGTCTCGCCGATGCGGCCCATGGCCTGGCTATCGGAGGTCATCACGCTGAGGATGCCGTAATCATGCAAGATGCCTTCGGCGGCCATCGTCTCGGCGCGAACGCGGCTCTCGGCGAAGGCCAGGTCCGCCGGGTCGCTGGCGTTCAGGTTGTGGGTGACGATGACCATCGGCACCCCTTCGTCCACGCTGTTGATCGTGTACGGACGGCTGGGGGCGTTGGTACTCGACGGCAGCATGTTATCGAAGGCGGCGATCTCCATGATATCCGGCGCGTGGCCGCCGCCGGCCCCTTCGGTGTGGTACGTGTGGATCGTGCGCCCACCGATCGCCGCCACGGTGTCGGCCAGATAGCCCGACTCGTTCATCGTGTCCGTGTGCAGCGTGATCTGAATGTCGAACTTGTCTGCCACCTTCAGGGCCGAGTCGATCACGGCCGGGTCGGCGCACCAGTCCTCGTGGACTTTGAGGCCCGGCGCACCAGCACGGACCTGCTCCTCCAGCGGAGGAGTGGTGCTGCCGTTGCCTTTGCCCCACCAGGCGACGTTGACCGGCAGCCCCTCGGACGCCTGGAGCATCCGCTCGATGTGCCAGGGGCCGGGCGTGCAGGTCGTGGCGCGGGTGCCGGTGTTCGGGCCGGAACCGCCGCCGAGTAGCGTGGTGAAGCCCGCCTGCATGGCCGTCCAGCAGAGTTGCGGGCAGATCCAGTGCACGTGCGCGTCGATGAGCCCCGGGGTGACGATGCTCCCCTCGGCCGAATAGACCTCGGTTCCCGGACCGATGATCAGGTCGGGGTCCACGCCGGCCTGAATCAGCGGGTTGCCCGCCTTGCCGATGCCGACGATCTTTCCCTCTCGGATGGCGATGTCCGCCTTGACGATGCCCCAGTGGTCGATGATCAGGGCGTTGGTGATAACCAGGTCGGCCGCCTTGAGCGTCTTCCGGTCCGCGATCGGGCAGACGCCCATGCCGTCGCGTGCGGTCTTACCCGTGGCGAAGACGATCTCCTCGCCGTAGGTCGTGTGGTCCTTCTCGACCTCGACGAACAATTCGGTATCGGCCAGCCGGACCCGGTCGCCGGTCGTCGGACCGAAGACCTTGGCGTAGGCCCCCCGCGATAGTTTCATGCTCATGGGTCAGACATCCTCCTTCGCGCCGACGCCGCCTTGCTGGCCGGGACGAGCGTCCTGACCGGGGTTGTAATTGTCCCGCATGCGCTTCAAGGCCTCCGCACGCACGTCGGGGTCGTCGAGCTTGCCGTTGACCCAGCCACGGAAGCCATACACGCGGCGCTCGCCGGCGTAGGGCACCAGACGCAGGCTCATCACCTGGCCCGGTTCGAAGCGGATCGAGTTGCCAGCCGGCTGGTCGATGCGATAGCCATAGGCTTTCTCGCGGTCGAACTTCAGCGCGGGGTTCACCTCGAAGAAGTGATAATGCGATCCGACCTGCACGGGACGGTCACCGGAATTGGTGACCCGCAGGACGATCGTCTCCCGCCCCTCGTTGATCGCGATGTCCCCCTGGGCCGTCTGGATCTCGCCGGGAATCATGCCGTCTCCTCCAGGTTTGTTTGGCCTCAGCGGATGGGGGTCTGAAGCGTGACGAGCTTCGTTCCGTCAGGGAAGGTTCCCTCGACCTGGAGCAGGCCGAGCATTTCGGGAACCCCCTCCATCACGTCATCACGTGAAAGGACCTGGGTCCCTTCATACTGTAATTCGGGAACGGTCTTGCCGTCGCGAATCCCTTCGAGCACGTGGGCACTGATCAGGGCGACGGCCTCGGGATAGTTTAACTTCAGACCGCGCGCACGACGCTCCTTGGCGACCTGGCTCGCCACATAGATCAGGAGCTTATCTCGCTCGTGATCGCTCAAGTGCATGCTGGATGCCTCCTGACCGGATGGTGCTATCCGTCCGGCTGAACCCACAATGCGACGGGAACGCTTGCCGAGGGGAGGGGGGAGGAAAAGAGCCAGTGGCGGTGACGGAGGGATGACACCGCCGATCGCTGGCCGAACGGCCCCATGGCATTTGGCAAGAATAAGGCAAAGCCAGTACCGTTGCAAGAACTCTGCAGGAACTCGAAGATGTTTTTCAGGAATCACGGCCCCTTGTTCCGAAACGGTCGTGCAACGGCACGGCGTTTGGCATAGGATGACAGGAGCCCGCTCCCTTTATTCTGAAGGCGCGGCTCCATCCCTTTCCCGTCGTCGCCGGAATCATCCGGCTTGGTTCGACAACCGGGAGGCATTCTGATGAGTGAACATGTCTCAAGACGAAAAATCCTGATGGCCGGTGGTGTTGGCCTGGCCGGTGTTGGCCTGGTCGGCGCGGCTGCGGAAGCGTACCGCAGGGGGACGTTGTCCGCTCGGGAGCTGCAACGGCTCCCCCGGATGCCCGAGATGATCCGGCCGACGGATCACGCGGCACTGGGCCGGAATGGGGTTCTGGAGGCCCCGTCTCGACCCGCGCTGGCCTCCCGGCTGGTCGAGTACCACATTGCCCCGGGCGAGGGCCTGGAGGATCTCGGTGTGGATGTGAGACAGTCTGTCGCGGAGTTTGTTTGCGACCCCCGACATCCCAACCTTTTGCTCAACAAAGCGCAACGGGTTGCCTACGAAGTGGTGGAAGTTGCCTGGCAGCCTGGTCAGGGTTGGCCCGTTTATCGGAGCCGGGCACCGTTGAACGATCATGCCGTGGGCGTGCGATACGCGGGCGTTCCCCGTCATCAGATCGTCCTGCTCGACGACCGCGCGGTGTACGTTGGCAACCCGGGAGCCATCGGCGTCATCGACGGGATTCAAGGCCCGCTCCGTGTGGATGTCAATGGTGAGGATCACGCCCAGCACCGGGGCTTCTACAAGATTCTGATCACGGCCCTCGCCTGAGAATGGAGAGGTCATCTCGCCCCCCGTTCCCTCCCCCCCGGGCCTCTTGAAGAACGGCCGTCCTGTACCTGATTTTGAAATTCTCCTGATTGTTTCCGATCCACCCGACAGATAAATAGCGCATGTCCCTCGGAGGATCGAGGGCGCATCGCTCTCCCTCACCGGCAAGGGCCGGATTCCACGAGGAGGTCATCCATGCGGTCCTGCATGGTCGCCACATTGTTTCTGTTCGGGTTGATCGGTGTCCATTCCGCTTCGGGGCAAGGTCCGGCGGTCGGACCTGTCATGCCGTACGCACCCGGACCGGTGTGCGTCTCACCCGCCCCCGCGGGACACGTTCACCACCACGGGGCGAATTGCCGGCCGGGCTACTGCGGTCCCGAAGTGGGATGTTGCCACCATCCCTTCTGCAAGCGCTTTCCCTGCGCAAGTTATCTGGAATATAAGTGCGACCCGCTCCCGCCGGTCGTGCTCTCCGCTTATGCTGAGGACGACAAATTCAACTGCCCACGGTTCCAGCTCGGGGATGCCACGCCGCACTTCCCTCACTACTGGTATCCGGGGCAGTCGTACCCGCTGCCACACGACTACGGAGTCCGACCCGCGGAGGAAGGTGGCCTCTCAGGACGCGGCCGGGGCCTCTGAGACTACGTGGGGCTTCCCGCTCGAACGACGATGTCTGATGACGGCCATCCCGGAGGAATCCGGGATGGCCGTTTTGCTGGAAAGATCTGTTCATGCACGACAATGGGCTGAACTCGCACGCGCCACCTTACCGATAAAACCGGCAAGAGTTTGCGGGGACCGCTCGGGCGTTTGTCGATCCCGGTACTCTTCTACTTGCCAGTCCGATTCGACTGGTCACATTCCCCCCCTCTGAGGCGTGTGGCAAATTCCACGATGAATCGATGAAACCCGGACCCCGCGCGAAGAGGCGAAGGGGTCCCCGGAGGTCACGTTCATGTTCCGCAAATGGCGAAGGATAACGACCATTGCGGCGATTGTCTGGGGGGGATTTCTGCTCGGTGGCAACCTCCGAGCGCAGCAATCCTTACCCGATCCGCTGCCCCCGCCACCGTCAACGCCCGCCGCCGGGGCGGCGACCGCTGCTTCCTCGGGGGATGACGAGACGAAGACCTTGCTGCGGCAAATGCAGCAGCAGTTGAAGGATCAGGTCCAGCAGATCAACGACCTGAAGAACCAGGTCCAGACGCTTCAGGACCAGGCCAAGCAGAAGGACGACGAGGCGCAGAAAAAGAAGCAGGACGAGGAACAGAAAAAGGAAATCGCCAGCCGCGACAAGCTCTTTCCAGGGGCCGACCGGGGTGAAAAACCGCTCGGCAACGATCCCCGACGCGGCACCGCGGGCGCCTCGGGCATCGGCACCGGGTTCGCCGGTCCGCAGGCCGGTTTTGGCCCGACGGGAAGCTGGTCGGGTGGCCCCGTCGATGACAACTTCAAGCTCGAAGCCGGGTACGTTTATAACCAGGGCGGCGGTGCGTTCTCCCTGGCCGATGCCGACAAGGAATTCACGCTCTACCTTCAGAACCAGTTCACGTTGGATGGCACCTTCTACGACCGCCAGGGAGCGCCGACGCAGGAAAAAGGATTCAACATTCCTTTCCAGCGTACCTATCTCTACGGCAACATCACACGATACTGGGAATACCAGTTATCGGAAGAAGCATTCCTCGGTCAGTTCAACTTGCTCGACATGTTCGTCAATATCCACTACGACGACCGGATGATGTTCCGCTTTGGCAAGTACGTCAGCCCGTTCCTGCTGGAATATTACGCCTTTTCGCCCGCGTGGGAGCCGGTGATCACCAACTCGCCGCTGTTCCAGTACGCCGCGCGCCGTCAAACCGGTGCGATGGTCTGGGGCAAGCTGTTCGACTACAAGCTCCAGTATCAGGCCGGCATCTTCAACGGTCCGAACGGCTTCTATTTCGATCTCGACAAGAACAAGGACTTCGCCGGGGCCGTGACGTATACCCCGTTCAAGGGGGATGGCGTGTGGTGGCTCGATAGCCTGGGTGTCGGTGCGAGCTATCAGGTCGGCTGGGAGAACTATTACCTGAACGTTGGCCAGCGCGATCCGAATCTCGTGACCAGCTTCGGCGTGGGGGAGCCGACGACAAACGGATCGATCGTCACCTCCTCCGGCGTGCCATTCTTCAGCTTCGCCAACAACGTCGCGGCGAACGGCCAGCGCACGAAGGTCGCGCCCCACATCTTCTGGCTCGGGCGGTTCAGTCTCCAGGCGGAATACATGTATCAGACGCAACAGCTCACCAACGGCTCAACGCAAGGGTTCTGGAACACCCATGCGTATTATGTTAACGCGTCGTACTTCCTGACCGGCGAACGCTATCACGGCGACGGAACCGGGACCTACACCACGATCTCCCCGATCCGTCCGTTCATGCCGGCACGCGGCCAATGGGGGCCTGGGGCCTGGGAATTGGCGACCCAGTTCTCGCAGATCTTCCTCACCAGCCATCAACTCCAGGATCAGCTCGTCGCCTCCAATGGCCCGAATGCCACGAGGCTCTCGCAGTTGATGGTGGGCGTGAACTGGTGGCCGGTGAAATGGGCAAGGCTCAGTTTCGACTGGGTGTATGATAGCACCAATCAGCCCATCCCCTTCGGTGGTTTGACCCACCCGAACAATCCGCACCCCAATGCAGTGGATAACTTCAACGTCTTCTGGACCCGCGTGGCTCTCTTCTTCTGATCGCGCTGGTCCAGTCCGAACCGCAAGGAAGGCGGGGTCCGAGATGGGTCAAGGTCCGAGGCCATCAGCGAACAGGATGGCCTCGGCTTAAAATCCGCCGGTAACCCCGCGTCCGGGTTCGGGAACAATCCTCCAACCCCTCGCCAGTCCCCGTTAAGGACAACGCCAGGCAGGGAACATCCCACTGATCTGGCTCTGCCGCCAGCCCTCTCGGAACCTCCGATCTCACGTCCATCGATTTTTCCCGACGCTTGCTCCATCCGCGCGGAATAATGGAAGAGGCTGAGGCCGGATCGACGCGGTTCGATCCGGTCTCGGTGCCTCGTCGCGACCCTCTCATTCCGAAGCATTTCCGGGGGGCCGCGTGGAAGCTCGATCCTGCGGATGGGAGTGTACCGGGATGCGATCGTTTTCGAAGAGCTTGCGGATCATCCCACTGTTGGTTTTGCTCACAACAAGCTTCGGCGTCGGAATCTCAGCGCGGGCTCAGGGGTGGGATTACGGACGGAACATGTTCGGCTTCGCACAACGTCCCCCAGGAGGCGTCTGGAGCAGCTATTACCATCCCGACTTCGATCCGGATGCCTGGTATCCGGCCATCACCGGCAACCTCACCCACCACAACGCCTTCGCGGCCCGGGACGCGCGGATCGTCTATCCGCCGAGCGGTGGCATCATCGTGCGTTCCTCTCCGGGGCTCTTTTCTTCCCATTCTCATGCGACTCCCTATCGTCCGCCCCTCGGTCGGAGCAAACGGCCGCCGGATCGTTATTACCGAATTTCTCCGCAATATCGTGGAAGGCCTTGAAATTCCGCTGACTCTACCACTTTTTGTGTGCGTATGAAGCAACGGGTTGCTGAGCGCCACGTCCTTCCTTCGACGACACCGCCAACGGGATGCTCCTGTTGAGCTCTCGCGTGCCCTTCCCCATGACTTCCCCACCTGGAAGAATATGTAAAACTACTTCCAGAAGTGGCGGGATGACGGGACATGGGCAACCCTCAACGACGCCCTTCGCATCCAGCCCCGCCGCCGTGCGGGCCGAGAACCAATCCCCTCGGCCTGGAGCATCGACAGTCAGACGGTCCAGGCGACCGAGATTTGTAGCCCTCACGGCTACGACGGCGGCAAGACGCTCAACGGTCGGAAGCGGCACCTCATCAAATACCACAACCATTTACTGGACGAGTCGATCTCCGAACATGGCTGGTACATCATCGAGGTGACGAGCCGGCCGCCGGGCGAGGACTTTCGGGTGATCAAGTGACGCTGGGTCGTGGAGCGGATGTTCGCGTGGTTGGGCCGGTGCCGGATCCAGAGCCGGGACTCCGAGCGGAAGAGCGAGTCGAGGGTAGCACAGGCGCAGATCAGCATGATTCCGCTGATGCTCCGCAGGTTCGCCGGGGAGAAAGTGGACTCCGAAGGGCCGTCGCAGGATCGATCCTTCTGACGGCTTCGTGAGGTTGCTTCGTCTGGGGATGAGGCAACGGGGATCCGGTGTCGAGAGGGCACCGGGTCTCGTCAGGCGTTGGATCGCCCCTGGGCATCGTGCGGGGAGGGACCGCCACTGCTCCGCGCCGTTGGCATGGGGAGATCAACCCGGCCGAAGATCATGCGACCGGCACTGGTTTGCAGGACGCTCGTGACGGTGATACGCACCGTCTCGCCGAGATGACCGGCTCCTTGCTCGGTGACAATCATCGTACCGTCGTCGAGGTAGCCGACTCCTTGCCCTGGCTCCTCGCCCCGCTTGATGAGCTTGACCATCAGGGTCTCGCCTGGCAGGACGATCGGTTTCAGGGCGTTGGCCACATCGTTGAGGTTGATGACCTCGACCCCCTGAAGCTTGGCGATCTTGTTCAGGTTGTAGTCGTTGGTGACGACCTTGCCGCCGAGGTGCTTGGAGAGGATCACGAGCTTCTGGTCCACCTCGCGGATGCCAGTCAGTTCGGGAAGTTCGGCGTCGTCGATGCGGACCTCGATGCTCCCCGACTTCTGGAGGCGGTTGAGGATGTCCAGCCCGCGACGGCCCCGGTTGCGCCGGAGCTTGTCCGAGCTGTCGGCGATGTTCTGCAACTCCTGGAGCACGAATCGCGGCACGACCAGGGGCTGGTCGATGATCCGGGCCTCGGCGACGTCGGCGATCCGGCCGTCGATAATGACCGACGTGTCGAGCACCAGCGGTCGGGCTCCCTTAACTTCCTTGGAGAACTCCATGTACGGGATGATAAACCGGAAGTCATCCTTGGTTTGTAAGAGCGTGCTGACGCAGATGTAGCAGATGATGACGGTGATGAGCCCCGTGATCACATCGCCGATGTCGGGCAGTTTCGACAAGATCGTCTGGCTGACGAACAGGGTCAGGACCGGCTCGACCGCGATCTGGAGATAATAGCTGAGGATCAAGCCGACGATCAGCCCGAAGTAGATGGCCGAGATCGTCTGGATTCGCTTTCGCGGCGTCAGGACGTCCACCGTCAGAACCACCAGGGCTACGGCGATCGCGCCGCCGAAGAGGAGCGCCCAGTAGGTGGCGCTGCCGGACGCCCGTGCCAGGCGGACGGAAAGACCCGCGACAATCAATACAAAGATGGCACGGATCAGATTTAACAGCATCGATCAAAAATCTCCAGGGGCGGCGATCCGAAAGTCCTGAGCGAGTACTCAGGCGGAACAAAGACAGGCGTTCCGACCTTCGAGCGGAAGCGAACTTAGCCGAAGGGGGAAGGTTGGGCTACTGTCTCGAAAGGCGGCTCAGATTCCCTGGGCAAGCTCCGCCGCGAGCCGATCATAGAAACTAAAGAGGCTTTCGACAATGACTTTGGTCTGTCCGAGCACGGGCATGAAGTTCGTGTCGCCGTCCCAGCGGGGGACGATGTGCCAGTGCAGATGGCCGGGAAGCCCCGCGCCGGCCGACTTCCCCTGGTTCAACCCGATGTTGTACCCCTGCGGACGGAGCATCCGGTCGAGAATCGCGACCAACTGACGAACCGTCTCCAGCGGTTCGGTCAGTTCCGCTCCCTCAAGCTCCCCCAGCGTCCCCTTGTGGACCAGAGGGGCGACCAGCAAGTGACCATTATTATAGGGGTAGCGGTTCAAAAAGACCGCCGAGTTGGGCTGCCGCCAGACAAGTAGGTTTTCGCGATCCTGATCGCTGGCCAGACCTCGGCAAAGAAAGCACCCAGTGTCGCCGGATTGCGAACCGGCGTTCTCGTAAATATACTGCGCCCGCCAGGGCGCCCAGAGTTGATCCATATTCGCGCACCATTCCCCAGAGAGTCGCGAGCCGCGCCGCACGACCGAGAGGATTTCATGATAACGTCAATGGACGCGCACAAGCAAAGGAGTCTCCCCCGAAAGCATGGGGGATTCTGTTCAGGGCGCGGCTTGTTCAGGGGAGGAGGCGGGGGTTCCAGATCGGATGATGCCGTGCCCAGGCCCGGCCGAGAATGGCCCGCGAGGGGACCGGGACAAGGCCAAATGAATCCGAGCCGGCGGGGTCAGGGCCGATCGGTGCCAGTAAGACCTGATCTTCGGGAACGATCAACGACAGATCGCGAAAACCGCCACGTGCCGGGTCAGGCGGCCTCCAGGCCACCTCGACGCCACCGACCCAGAGGCGCTTGCCGTCCCATTCGACGATCTGCCCCGGACCGGCCAGCATCCGGCCGATGCCGCGACCATCCGACTTCGACCGCTCATACCAGACCCAGTGATCGGTGTCCGGCTCCGCGTTGTGGTAGGCCCAGCGGTTGATCAGATACCGCTCCTCCGGGGCAGCCGTGCGATCTCCCGGCCAGGCAAGCACCGACAGGGTGATGAGAAACGGCGCGTAACAACCGAACCCCAGCCCGGCCGAGGCGGACAGGACGGGAACCCAGCGGCCGAACCCGGGGAAGGCTCCCTGTCGGATCGCGTCAGTTGCCGAGACCACATGCGTGAGGAAGGCAAAGCCCAGAACCAGCAGCCCAGCGGAAGTTCCCCAGGCGAAGAGCCCCACCCCGAGCGCCGTGACATGGGAGCCGAACATCACCAGGGCCCGCTCGCGCTGCCTCCACATCCACTGGGGATACCCCGGCACCAGGATGCGCAAGCCAGCCGGCCTGACGATTGCAGAGTTCGCGGGTCGTGACGGTCCCCCTGCCATGGTCCGCTCCGTGGATCGCTCCCGATTCGTGCCGCGGCCCGTCCCCCTCCCGGGACTCGGTCCACGGCACGCTCGCTCGTATCTTACATTTGTCACAGTGTGATGGCAAGGGCCTGTGGCGTAGCCTGGCCACCCTTTATTTGTCTGAAGGACAAGAACGCTCCTGGTAGCCTTATTCGCGGCCTGCGGCGAAAGATTAAAGGGCAACGGGTCCTCCGGACGCGATTTTTGACGATCGCCGAACCGTTAACGTTCCGAGATGGATCACGAGAGTCGGGATTTCCCGGATCGAGTCAGTTCCAGACCGAACAATCCGTTCCAGGTCGCGTAAAGAGAAATCGCTGGTCTCCTCGACGTGTCGGGGTTGACCGGCGTGAAGCGATCGTTAAAATAGTTCACCTACGAACTACGTACATCGTACCATCACAAGATACACACACGCCGCACACCCTCCCCGGCTAGACTGTTCCTTGGTCCGCCGGTAATTCCTGTCCGCCGCGGTGAGCGTCCTACCGGCCCGTCCCGTTCATTTGTGAAACGGGTCGGAAGTTCCCCTGACCCGAATCATGACCCCCTGTGCGACGGGCCTTGAGCCCTTCGCGATGAGACGGTATCGCCAATGGAAGACCTACGTAACGTACGCAATATCGGCATCTCCGCCCACATCGACTCGGGGAAGACCACGCTCACCGAGCGGGTGCTGTTCTACGCGGGAAAGATTCACAAGATCCAGGAGGTCCGGGGCGAAGGCGCCAAGATGGACCACATGGAGCTTGAGAAGGAGCGTGGGATCACGATCACCTCGGCCGCCACGACGGTCGAGTGGGAAGGCCGGAAGGTCAACATCATCGACACCCCCGGCCACGTCGATTTCACGGTGGAGGTTGAACGCTCCCTCCGCGTCCTCGACGGCGCCGTGTTGGTGCTCTGCGCCGTGGCCGGCGTCCAGTCGCAGTCGATCACCGTGGACCGTCAGATGAAGCGGTACAAGGTGCCGCGGATCGCGTTCATCAACAAGATGGATCGCACAGGGGCCAACCCCAACAAGGTCATCGAGCAGCTGGAGAGCAAGCTCGGCCTGACGGCGATCCCCTTGCAGATCCCGATCGGGGCGGAATCCAACTTCGAGGGTATCGTCGATCTCCTGAGCCGCGAGGCCGTGTACTTCGATGGCGAGAAGGGAGAGACCGTTCGACGTGAGCCGGTCCCCGACGCCTTGAAGGACGCCACCGAGCGCGCCCGGCAGGGGATGCTCGAAGCCCTGTCGATGGTCTCTGACCAGATCATGGAACTCCTGCTGGAAGAGCAGGAAGTGCCGCTGGACCTGATCATCAAGACGATCCGCGACGGCACGATCGCTCAGACGGTCTGCCCGGTGCTGGTCGGATCGGCCTACAAGAACAAGGGCGTTCAACCGCTCCTGGACGCGATTACGAGCTACCTGCCCAGCCCGCTGGACCGCCAGATCTTCGCCAAGGACAACGCCAACGGCATGGCGGAAGTCCCCCTGGCGTCCGATCCCGATGCGCCGCTGGTGGCCATGGCCTTTAAGTTGGTCGAGGAGCAGTTCGGCCAGGTGACCTACGTCCGGATCTATCAAGGGACGCTGAAGAAGGGGGAATCCTACTTCAACTCGCGTCAGCGGAAGAGGCAGCGGATCAGCCGTATCCTCCGCGTGCATGCCGATGAGAAAGAGGATATCGACTCGGCCGGCGCTGGCGACATCGTCGCCGTCATGGGCATCGACTGCGCCACGGGCGACACGTATTGCTCCGAGGATGTGGACTACGCTCTGGAGAGCATCTTCGCGGCCGAGCCGGTCATCGACCTGGCGATTCAACCCACGAAGCGGGCTGATTACGACAAGCTCTCCAAGGCTTTGAACCGCTTCATGCGAGAGGACCCGACGTTCCGCGTCCACGTGGACCAGGAGACGAGCGAGACGATCATCTCCGGCATGGGCGAATTGCACCTGGAGATCTACGTCGAGCGTATCCGCCGCGAGTACAAGGTGGAGTGCACCGTCGGCATGCCGAAGGTCAGTTACCGCGAGGCGCCGACGAAGGTCACGCCGTTCAACTACAAGCACAAGAAGCAGACCGGCGGTTCGGGCCAGTTTGCCCACGTCGTCGGTCAACTCGAACCCTTGCCCGAGGACAGCCCCGAGCCGTTCGTCTTCGAGAACAAGGTCACCGGCGGGCGCATTCCGAGCGAGTACATCCCTTCCGTGGAGAAGGGCTTCCGCGACTCGCTAGGCAAGGGCCCGGTCGCCGGCTACGAGGTACTTGGCGTCAAGATGGTTCTGGAGGACGGTAGCTACCACGACGTGGACTCGTCCGACATGGCCTTCCAGATCTGCGCCCGTGACTGCTTCCGCGAGACCTTCCGCAAGGCCGACCCGGTCCTGCTGGAGCCGATCATGCGGGTCGAGGTCGAAACCCCGACCGAGTTCCAGGGACCGGTCACCGGCGGCATCAGCGCCAAGCGGGGCGTGATCCTCGGCACCGAAAACCGCGAGGGCTTCGCCGTCATCGTCGCCGAGGTCCCCCTCTCGGAGATGTTCGGCTACTCCAATGACTTGCGGAGCATGACGCAAGGTAAGGCAAGCTTCAGCATGGAGTTCTGCAAGTATCAGCGCGTGCCCGCCCGGTTCCAGGAAGAGATCGTCAAGAAGGCCCAGGAAGACGCGACGGCCAAAGCCTGACCGATCGCTCAATGTGAGGTGAGGTTCGCCTGCCCGTTGGCTAACCTCAAGAATGCATCGCACACCGCTTGGACCCTTGCATGGTTCAGGCGGTGTGCTTTTTTTTTGTTGTGATATTTGTTGATTGACGCTGGGGAGTGGGCATGTCATAAACGGTCTTACCTGTCTTGCCGGACCTCTCTCTTGCCGGTATGCGATTTGAAAAAGGCATCGGACCAGGGGAGCCCATTTATGGCCGAGTCTCACTCGACCCCGCAGCCGACCGACCCGACCCCGCAAAAGCCGCAACCGCCACGCGCCATCTTGTTCGGCGCCACCGCAGTCCTCTCCAGCTTCGTTCTGTTTCAGGCCCCGACACTCTGGGGCGAATGGCAAGGCCTTCAGCGCGACTGGGATACGACTCGCCGCTACTCCCCGGTCGGCTACGTGAACATTACTCCAAGTCCCTCCTTCGCCCAGAAACCAGACAACTGGATTCATGATGAGGGGGATTCCACGTTACTCTGGTCCGGCTGGAACAATGATACCGGTCATGGATGGTTCCGAATTCAGAGAAACGTCCTGGACGTCTCCCGCCTCCACGGACCAATCGGCCGCGATGTCATCCGGGCGATCGACCGCCCCGTCGTCGAGATCGGCGGAGGGGAGCGTTGGGAGCGGATTCATCCCGATGCTCTCGTCGTCGGCATGGAGATTCACGACGTGATCAGCGTCTATCCCTTGCCGATGCTGGCCAAAGTCGAGGCTATCAACGACACGATTGCCGAGGTTCCAGTCCTTGTCGTCATGACTCCGTTCGTGCCGTCGGACGAGGCGGTGGACATCTATAATCCCGTACTCAACGGCGAGCGCCTGACGATGGGCTCCAGCGGCTACTTTCTGGACAAGAAGCCGTTGCTCTACGACCGCAAAACGGAGAGTTTCTGGATCGCGGAAGGAAAAATCCTACGAGCGGTCGCCGGTCCGCTCAAAGGGGCGACGCTCAAGCGGATCAAGCATGGCCATCCCATCGCCTGGAGTTCCTGGCAAGGGCAGTATCCCGAGAGCCGTCTGATCGTCGGCGCGGACAGGACCCATCCGTTACCCATGCAATGAACGCGACGGTGACACGGAGGAACATCGTTTTTCTCGCTTCGTTCGCCGCGCCTTCCGGGGGCGGATATAACGATTCAGGGGTTCCGAAGACTTCTGAACCGGGCGCATTGTCCGCGCGGGCGGTTCAGGATGTTTGTGAAACCCCGGAGAGGGAAACCGATGCGCTTCGTCAAAGAATCACGGATCGACGCCGCGCCAGAGGCGGTGTTCGCCTTTCATGAAGCTCCCGGGGCGTTTCAGAAACTGATACCGCCCTGGGAGACGGTCGAGGTGGTCGAACCGCCCGAGTCGCTCCAACCGGGAAACCGTGTGGTGCTGCGGACCTGGCTCGGCCCCCTGCCCCTGCGCTGGGTGGCCGTTCATACGGAGTACGACCCCCCTCACCTCTTTGTCGATCGGCAGGAATCCGGACCGTTCTCCCGCTGGGTTCACCACCACCGGTTCGTTGAGGATGGCCAGGGAGGGACCCAACTTCGGGACGAGATCGACTACGACTTGCCGCTGGGCTGGCTCGGGAGGCGACTCGGTGGCGAAATGGTTCGCCGAAAACTTCAGCGAATGTTCGACTACCGGCATGAGGTGACGCGGCGCGAGGTCGAATCCGACGACGTTTGATCGAGGTGGGAAGTCTGTTACGTCGACACGCGGATTGTGAAGGAATTCGGAATTAGAAAAACCCACCTGTGCATGCGGCCTCTTTGCCTTTAGAATTGATTGTGGATCGAGTGACACGTCTCGGCTCCACATGATCCCCTTTTGGATGGTGGATCGAACGTATTTCGTCTCGCTGGGCCTACACGGACATGTCTCGCACGACCCAATGCCCGAACTGCGGAGTGGTGCTGAATGTGCCGGAGGCCGCAGCCTCGAAACGTTTGAAGTGCCCGAAATGTGGCACGAAGTTCCAGAGCGGTACTCCGGGCACCAAGCCACAATCGTCCGCTCCCGGTGTGGACACGGCCGGACCGGCATCGACCTTGCTACCGACCGAGGGTCGCCCTGCATCCGGCAGCCATTCCACGAAACAACCCCACCACGACCCGGACTTGCCAACGGCCGCGAGCGACCTGCGCGAGACGTTTGACGCCGAGTTGCTGATGGGTGAAGACGCGCCGGCGAAACCGAAGAAACCGTCGAAATCCGCGGAAATCGCCGACGCCTCGTCGCTCCTGGCCGACGATGATCCTCCAAAGCGTCGCGTGACGGCCGCGGAGGCTCGATCCAAGCCACGCCGATGCCCGGATTGCAGTTATGTCGTCCCGGCCGGCATGTCTCTGTGCGCTCGCTGCGGGCTGGACCTGGACACGGGTCGCCGCCACAACGTCATCGACGAGATTACCGAGGAGGCCCCACCGCCGCCGAGGGTGGCCGGGCCTCCGATCGGCATCGCCTTGATCGGTGGCGTCTCGTTGATCGTCAGCCTGATTTTGACGATTCTCTCCTTCATGGCGTACAGCAAGGGGCAAGCGGGAACCCAGTATCTTGGCCTGGTGAGTCTCTACGGAGTCTTCGCCGCGGTTCAGTTTCTCCGGGGCAAGTCGGTCAAGCTCCTGATGATCGCGCTGGGTTTGGCGGCGGGGATCGACGTGATCGCCCTGATCGCCTTACCGCTCTATAATGTCTTTACCGCACCACCGGTCGTGCAGGATTCGGCCCCCGTCGGGATCGACCCCGAGGACATGCCCCATTATCAGAACATCTCACAGCAAGTCGATTCGCGGACGATCACCTGGGGCATCGTGATCCTTCTCTTGATCGCGGCGGCGATGGTCTATCTTTCAACCCGAGCGGTCCGTCGCCACTTCGAACGTCACCGGCAGAGTGCTGCCGTGCCGGTGACGTGACAGATTATTCTCCCGCTTTGGGGGGCTCGATGCCGTCAGGCCGTCGCACTGTCGAGAGGGCTGCGCCAGATCGGTTGCACGGGGAACAGGATGCGGGCGGCATCCAGCGCGGTGGCGGTGGACGATTCGACCCCATCCTCGGCCACGGCATAGTCGATGTCGGTGTGCCCCATCGCCAGCCGAACGAATGCCGACGGACTAAGCGTCAGATGGCGGCGACTCAGCTTGTCAGGCTCGACGCGGGAACCCTTGGTCTCCAGATGCAGCATCAAGCGCTGGTCGCCCACGGTCAGTCCGAGTTCCAGCGGAAGACTCACGCCCGATTCGATCGCCCGACGTTGCAGCTCGGGGAGGATCGCGGTCAAGAATCGACCCGGATCGGGGATGTGGTACATCGACACGATCCCTTCCCATTGCTCCTCGTCGACGATCCGTCCTGAGACATCCCGCACCACGTCAAGTACAGGATGATCCGCCGGCGCG
Source organism: uncultured Planctomycetota bacterium (assembly GCA_963758025.1). Classification (GTDB taxonomy): domain Bacteria; phylum Planctomycetota; class Planctomycetia; order Isosphaerales; family Isosphaeraceae; genus CAVWUA01. Next base: position 234,600 of record CAVWUA010000001.1, read on the forward strand.
TGGATCGTCACCTGCGGGTAAGCCCGCTCCAGGGCCTCGGCCCGGACCCGCCCAAGCAAAGCCCGGAGGGCATGGGGGTAATTCTCGTCGAAGGCGAGTTCCAGGATCTTGTGGTCCTTGACGAAAGCATAACCACGGACCGTCTCGCCCTGGCAGGCGACCCAGATGACGTGAGCATAGCGCCGGCCGATCATCCATCTCCAGTAATCTTCGGAACGCACGATGGTCCCGGTCGTCTGGTCGTACTGCCGTTCATAAAGCTTCATCAGGTCGTTCAGCTCAACCTGGCGCCACGGTCGGACATGCCAGGGGCCGCCCTTGGCCTCGACCAGCCCGTCACCGGTTGCTGGCAGGTTGCGGCTGAGCACCAGGCCAAGGCTCTGTCGCCCGCAAATGCCCCAGCCCAGGGGGCGGTAGAACTGGGGCATGCCCGTCGTGAGGGCCTGAAGCGTCGCGCCGGTCGCTTCCGCACGCTCGTCCGCCAGGCGCATCAGGTTCTGAGCCAGACCTAGACCCCGATATTCCGGCAGGGTCCCGACCCACATCACGCCGTTGAGCGCGATCTGGGTCTTTCCGTACCGCGCTGGCCGCTCGGTCAGGTGGACGTGGCTGACCACCCTTCCATCAACCTTCGCCACCAGGCGTTGATCGGGTCGATAGGATGGGTCGCTCAACGCCCCCAGGAACGCATCGCGATCCGGGCCGTGAAAGACGTGCAGGAGGGTCTGATAGACCGCCTCGTGATCGGCTTCACTACCCACGATGTACTCGACGGTACCGCGGCGGTTGGGTAGTCGCGTGCCCGACGAAGGGACTTTCATTGGGAGAACTCACTTCCATGGCCGATCCACGGCGCCGGGTAAGACGAAACCAGATCAATAGGCGCGAGAGACCGTGCCCCACGTCGTTTCATTGTATGTGTTGAAGAACCGCGCCGCCGCAACCGAGAGGCCGAATCTCACGATTTTTTTCTCGGCGAGACGATTACCCCGTCCCCTCTCCGTTGACCCGGGCGGGCAAGACGCGCGTCAAGGCCTCGCGGAGCCGGTGTTCCGAGTGAAGGACGAGCGCGTATTCGCGGCTCTGTGCCACAGCATTACGTCGCAAACCGGCGGACAATTGGTCACATTGCCGGGTTAGCGTCTCCCGCGCGTCTGCGACAGCTCTTTGCAACGACTCGTTGATCCGGCGGATTTCCCGGTAACGCGCCACGCGCTGACGACGAGTTTCGGTCGGTCCGTCGATCGCCCTGCGTTTGGCCGCCACGAGCTCCTGCACGTCCGGGGAGATCGGTTCCTTGAGATGCCGGTCGGGATTGAAGGTCAGATCCCGGCGTCGTCGCTCCATCTGTCGCAAACGCTCAACGGTCGCCCCGGATCGCTCCAGGTCCAGCCAGAGCGTCATCGACAGCGTCATGTAAGCGGGAGGCTCGATCCCGTAGAACCCCCGGATGATCTCATCTCCCAGCTCGTCGTATTTCGCCCCGCCAATGCCGTGCAGGAACAGGTCGCCCAGGAGGAGCCGTGAGAACAGGGTTGTCGTGAGGGCTCGGGTCCGCAGGCGAACCTGCCGCGCGGGCAGTTCGCGGAGCCGTTCCACCGCGCAACACGCTTCGCGCTGGGGAGAGAGAGGCAATTCCAGAAGCGGATCGGACTCGCCGGAAACTCTTAAGATGAGAGAGTCTCCAACCTGCCTTGCCAGCAGTGGGCGGCGTCTCGGTGCGCTGGCTCGCCAGACCCAGAAAGGGGCCTCCAGCCAGTCCTCTTCGCGGCGCAGGTCGGGAACCGGATGATGCCGGCTGCGGATGCCGTATAGTTCCCGATACCGTTCCAGAGCCGAATTATGAATCTCCTGAAACCGCGGCAGGTGCGCCAGCAGGTGCGAGGCGAACCAAAGGAACCCTTCCGTCTCGCAAACCGCGCTCCAGGGAACTTCGGCATTGGTGACGCCCCAGGACGCCTCAACGGCACGACGGGCCGCGGCGAAGCGCAAGCCAACCCGATCGGTCGGCTCGGCGGCTTGCATCGCATGCGGCCAGAACATGTCCAGCAAGGGATCGGCGACCCGCCCTCCCAGTGCCTCCCGCGCTCGATCAGCGAACGTGGCGAACTGAATCTCGTTCTGAACCTTCCAGTCCTCGTAAGGGACCTCGCCGGCCCACTCGTCAAACTCGATCGGGGCCGCCCGGAGCCCGTTCTGCGTTTCCACCGGAACGCGGATCGCGGCGTTCTTGGGGATGTCGTTGTCGATGATGAGATTCAACGCCAGAGTGCCAGTCGAGCGGGCGATCGCGGACAGGGCGAAGTTCTTGGCCCAGACGCCAGGGTGAAACAGCTCAGGCTGATGGCCTGTCAGGACCAGCCGATCCGGTAGTTCTCCCGCCGCGCCGAGGGCTTCATCCGGGTCGAGGTCAAATCGGGTAAGGAACGCGCGTGCGCGACCAAGAACCTCTCGACGAACCATCGAGCGGAGCCGGCTCGTAGAGCGTCCCTGGAAATCGTGTTCCCAGGCGTCGAGCCGACCCGCGTTCGCGGCCAGGAGGTCGGACGCCTCGTCCAGGGGAGGCTCGGCCAGCAAGGCGCCATCGGCTTTGGGAGCACGCAGGCGGTGCGGTACCATCAACGGCACCCCCCGGCCACGTCCATACCCGCGCGTTCCAGAGCCTCGCGGAGGACTGTACGGTAGTGGTTCAACCGGTACTGCGCATCGTCCAGGGCGCCGCCGAAGGCCCGCGACTCATCCAGATAGATCAACGGCACGGGCACCTCGACGACCGTCATGCCGTGCTGCGCCGCCTGAACCCAGACCTGCAAGGGCATCGCGTAGCCGTTGTCGGTGATCTCGAACTTTTCCAGTGCGCTGGTTCGGTACGCTTTAAAACCGCAAAAGGCATCGGTGAGCTGGAAACCGAGACATTCATTGAGCCAGCGCGTCACCTCAACATTGATCCGCCGCCGCGCTTCGGGAGGGGTTTGCGACGGGTCGAATACCTTCAGGTAGCGGCTGCCCGACACGATGTCGGCCTCGTCCAGGGGAGCGGCAATCTCGCCGATACGCGAAGGCTCGTGCTGACCATCACAGTCGATTGTCACCAGGCCGTCGTAACCCGCCTGGATCGTTCGCTCGAAGGCACTTCGAAGGCCGGCACCATAGCCCTGATTGCGCTCGTGACGGATCACCTGAACCTGAGGGAACTGCTGAAGAATCTCCGGCGTTCGGTCGGTCGAACCGTCATCGACGACCAGGACATCGTCCGCATAACGAAGGACCTCGCGCAGGACCGGTTCGAGAGAGGCTTCTTCATTATAAACAGGGATTGCCGTCAACAGTCGCATGGTGCATTCCGGGGGCTCGTCGCTCGGGCGGCACGGAACCGCGGCATCGATTGTTCATGCAATCTTCGCGCCTTCCGCATTCTAGTCGGTGGGTCACTGAAGTCAACGAGCCGGCGGAGGGAGGGTTCAGGCCGGCGGAGATCCCTCCGGGGCAACCCTCCAACCTCTTGACCGGCCAGAGGTAAAGGGCCTAGCATGGTCGGCAAGCGTTCCTGATTAGCGGTGATGATTGCCGCCCCATTCTCTCATCCGCCACCCTCTGGCGCAGCTCCCAAAATGACCGAACCAGAACGAGACGATCCGACCCCGGAGGAGGCCAATTCGGCCGCCTCCGTCTCTGTTGAAGAGGCCACCGAGCCGCCGCCGGAGCCGTGGACGCCCGAACGTGCTCTGGAGTGGAACCGGTATTATGACGTGTATGTCGCTATCGGCGTGCTCGCACTCGTCTTCATCGGCTCCGCGCATAAGGTCTTCAACTCGCAACTCTGGCCGCTGCTCCAGGCGGGTCGGCTGACCATGACGAGCGGGCCGGTCCGTTTCGACCCATTCTCCTACACGATGTTCGGCCAGCGCTGGGTGAACATCCCCTGGCTGTTTGAATGGATCAACGCCCTGCTTTTCGACCTGGCCGCGCGGCTCGGCAAAGGGGACCCGGCCAGCGCCTTCCAGTATTCGGCCGGGGCCTTGGTGGTGCTCAACGCGACGCTCCGCACCGTGACGGCGTTGGTGCTTCTGAAGATCCGTCGTCCGGGGCCGGGGCTCTGGTGGGTGGCCGTCTGCGTCCTGCTGGCTCTGGGGGGCATCCTCCGGCCGGTTCCCGCCGGCCCGTCGCCGGTACTGCCCGCGCTGGGAGGCATCGCGCAGCCGGCGCTGGTCGATTCACTGACCTGGGGCCTGCTCCTCCTGGCCATCGAACTGGTTGTTCTACACCGCGCCTATAGCCTGGGACGTCCGAGGGCCTTGCTCGGGTTGATCCCGCTGTTCCTGCTCTGGGCGAACGTCGATGATTCGTTCCTGTTCGGCCTGTGCGTGCTGGGAGCGCGAGCCGTCGGCAGCCTTTTCGATCGGCATCGCCGCGCTCTGGTTGAGCCGAAGCCCACGCCGGCGCTGGCTTTTGGTGTGCTGGCCGGGGCGGCGGCGGTTTGCCTCGTGAATCCGAACCTGTTCTGGATCTACCCGGCCGCATTCACGCGCTTCCTGCGGGTCTTCACCGGCGGGGACGCGATTCTGACGACGGACATGATCTCGATTTTCGGGTCCAGGAGCCAGGACTACTTCAACCGTATCCACGGTGCCGACCCAACCGCGTATCGTCTCTATATTGCCTATTACCTGATTCTGGTCGGCGTGGGGCTGGGCTCTTTCGCGTTGAACCGCCGCCTGTTTTCCCTCGGTCGGCTGCTGGTGTTCGTGCTGGCGGCTCTGGTCTGGGGGGTCTTGTGGGTGATGAGTGGCGAATTCGCCCTGGTTTTCGCCGCGACCCTGGCGGCCAACGGGCAGGAGTGGTACCAGGACCGTTACGGCGTTGAGGGTAGGCTGGGACGTGGCTGGCAAGCCTGGTCGGTCGGTGGCCGCGCGGTGACCTTGCTGGTCGTTTTCCTGTTCATGTTCAAGGGGCTGACCGGGCTTGGGGCCTCGCCGGCCGAACCGGGATTCGGCTTCGGGATCAATCCGAGCGATTTCGCGTTCGAGGCGGCCGACTACCTCGGGAGCGCGGAGATTCAGGGGAACGTGCTGAACTTCACCCCGTCGCACGGCGATGCCCTGATCTGGCGGGCCTGGCCCGAGTCGCACGACCGCCGAACGTATGTGGACAGCCGCCCCCATCTGTTCCCGAGCTCCATTCGGCAAGGAAACCTGAAGAAACTTAGCCAGGCATTCCAGGACGACGACCCCAGTGCCTGGCGACCGATCCTCGACGAATACAAGGTCTCCGTCGTGATGCTCTCGCAAGATGGCGCGCCCAATGCGTTTGAAGGGCTCTTGCGCAGTGTGGACTGGATCCCCTTTTACGACGACGGCAGCGTCATCCTGTTTGGCCGGGCTGACGCTGCGCCGGAGGATCTGGCCTACTTCAAGGCGCATGCCCTGGATGCCGAGATGCTGGCCTTTCGCAGCGAGCGCAACGTTCCTTGGGATCGGCCCCCGACCCCCACTTCCTGGGTCGATCGCTACTTCCCCAACCGGTCGCGCTCGGCCGTGCAACCTCATGTCCTGGCCGCCCTGCGCTGGCTGAGTCTCTGGGACGCCCAGGCGGACCAGCCGCCGAAGCCGTCGCAGTGTTTGCTGGCCATCGGCGAATCCCGGAAAGCCCTCGCTCTGAACCCGGATGACCCGGCCGCCTGGCGCGTGCTCAACGACGCTTACCGCGTCCTGACCTCGCGGGAAACCGAGATTCTGACCGAGGGGGGAACGACCCAGCCTCCCGGCGACTACCTGATGCTCCGGTATCGCCAGCGGGTCAGCACGATCCGGTTCGCCATCGAATGCACGCCGCCGCCACAAACGGTCGAGGAGGCCGAGGGACTCTCGGACCTTCACCTGGAACTCGCGCAACTGTACCAGAACCGAAACTTCCTCGACCTGGAGCGCAAACATCTGGAGGAGGCACGACGGCTGGAACGGCCCGGTGAATTCCCCACCGAACTGCTCACCCGACTCAGCCAGCTCGACCAGCACGTCGAGGCGGTCGAAAATCAGCTTGCCGACCTCGCCGCCGAACAGCAGGTCGGGCCGCTCCAGAGAGCCGAACTGGCCCTCTCGCAAGGTGCACCGGGCCTGGCGCTCGAGGAGTTGGAGGAGGCCGATGCCTCCGGGATCTCCATTCCCACGCTCAAGGCACAACTCGTGGATCTTTATTGCCAGATTGGTGAGCCGGACCTGGCCCTGGAAAAACTGAATACCGGCAACGTTGAGGATCCCGCCTTGAATACCGGTCCGGGAACCCCTTCGTACCGGCAGGGAATGGTCCACTTCCTGCTGGGGAACTACGAGATGGCGAACTTCTACTGGCGTGACCGAGCGATTCCGCAGCTCCGTTCCGTTGCGGTCATGAAAGGGATCGAGGCGGGACGTGGGCTATTTCTCGGCGAAGCCCAGGCCGCGACCAGCACGTTTCTGGACCTGCCCGACCAGGTCGTGACCCAGATGATCTGGAATTCCGAGTTAGGCTTCTGTCTGCTGGAAGCCGGGTCTCCCGCCGGTGCCGGGGATCGCTTTGCCAAGGTTTTGACGATGGCCCCGGACAACCCGCTGCGTCCCCTGCTGGCCTACTATCTCGACGCCGTCGGGCATGAAGTTCCGCCCCTGCCAACAACCGAAGCGGCTCCCGCCGCGAAGGATGCGGCACCATCCGATAACGCGTCAGAAGCCGTTAAGACACCCACTCCCCCGATCTCGACGGACGACGAGAATGCGATGGAATCGACGGTGGAGGGAATTGAAGAAAACGTCTCTGGCAAGCCGAAAAACGAGGAGCCTGAAACGGACGGCGACGATCCGACTTCCGGTCGGTCTTGACCGGGGCGGTCAGAACCGCCATGATCCAGGAGCCCCGATCGGGCGCGAGCCGACGCGTGGCCGGGTACCGTCCGGCGATCGTCACCTGCCGACCGTCCACGCGAGCCATTCGGTTCAAGGAGGAAACGAATGACGTTCGATGAGTGCCACAAGAACCTGACCTCCATTCGGAGGAAACAGGGAACGCGTTGCCCGCTCGTCCGGATCGATACCGGCGGGTCACTCTTTCAGGGCCGACTGTCCCGCACCGACAGCGATCCCGAGCACCGGAAGAAGGCCGAAACCCCTTACGGCGTGCTCGTGCTGGAGAGCCCCGGCCTGATCCGTGGCGCGGAGACGATCGTCCAGATCGCCGACATCGCCGACGGCGGTATCCTGGACGGTTCCGAAAACTGAACTCGCGTTCGATTGATACGAGGAATTGACCTCGCGGGGCATGCTCTCTCAATGACAGTGCGTGCCCTTCGAGGTTCCTGTTCCTGTGGGGGATCACTTCCGGCCCGAGCCGTTCTCGCGTCACGACGAGGTTGAGGACTTCATCGGGAAATCGACCACGGTCGCGGTCTGCCGCGCACCGCTCCCCGCACATTCCAGCGTCGTGCCGACGTTGGCCTGTGTCGACCGCACATACCCTAGCGCGATCGGTCCGTTCCAGCCGGGTGAATAGGCCGACGAGGTGATCTTGCCCACAACCTTCCCCTCCGACTCCAGCGCCGTGCCGGGCGGCGGAACCGAGGGCCCCTCGATCCGTAGCCCCTTGAGCAGTTTGTTGACGTGCCCGAGGGCGTCGATCCGTGCGACGGTCTCCTGACCGAGATAGCATCCCTTGACGAAGTTGATCGCCCGGGCATCCCGGTTCACCTCCTGAGGCAGGTTCTCGGGCGTTACGTCGCGTCCGAACAGGGGCGTGCCCGCCTCGATTCGCAGCACGTCGAATGTCGACTCGTCCAAATCCCGCAGGCCGAGCGACTCGCCCGCCTTGCGCAGGACCTCATCCACCAGCGGCGAATCGTCCCTCTCGCCGATCAGGGTCACTCCCGATTGCCCCGCGGGAGACTCTCGCACGACCCACACGGCCCGATCGAGAACCTTTGCCGGTTGATGGTTCAACTCCCCTTCGGGCGGCACTGGAATGTCCATCCTCGTGATGAGATCCACCGCCTTCGGGCCTGCCAGGTGGTATTCGAACGTCCGCCCGGACAGGTCGGATAACTCGATATCATCGAAGACGCCATACTTCTCCAGGTGCGGTAAGATCGATTCCAACCCGTCCCGGGTGGTTCGGAGCAAGATGCGGTCTTCATCAACCAGCACGGAGACATAGCCGAGCGTCTTGCCCTGCGGACTCGTCACGAACGCCTCGCATCCCCGACCGACAGCCAGCCGTTTGATATCGTTCGTGACGAGGTTGTGCAGGAACTTGACCCGGTCTGGCCCGGTCACCAAGAACCGAGACCAGGGCGAGCGATCCATCAGGACGACCGATCCGGCCGCCGCGTGGTAGGCGTCGAGAATCATGGGGAACCCAGAAGTCTTTCGGGAATTGGATATTGGGTGAAGGCTCAATCATTCATCCTGGATTTTCGACAATGGAAACACGGGAGGGACTGTAGCCGACCGCCAACCTCGATGGTTCGGAATTCCACCCTCATCCATCATTCCGGCTCTCCTGCCACCTCCGCTCGTACACGATCCGCCTGGCTGACAAACAGGCAGGAGGGGCTTGTGGCGACAAGGCGGCGAGCCTCCTCGGGGTGATCGAGAGAGATCATGGCAAGTCCCGTCACGTCGCCCGGATCGAGCGAGCTGAGCAGGTAAACATCAGCCCACGAAAGCACGTGGGCCAGGCGGCGTGCGGTCGAGTAGTCCGGCTCGCCGACGAGGGCTTTCAAGGCGCTGGGGGCGTCACGCGGGTCATCCAGTTCGGTCAGACGCTTCAGGGCCTGGCCGAGCTCTCCCTCGGTTCTTGACAACGCGACAATCTTGCCCCCTTGCCTCACCAGGCGGGTTGCCGTGACCAGGCCATCCGTCAACGTGTCGATCATGGTGGGATGGGGGCCTTCGCCGATGCCCGACGACGACCAGGTCGGCCCGTTCCTCCACCTGGAACCGCCATGCGGCATCCATGGCGCGAATCCCTTCCGCGCGAACGTTCGCCGCTTCTCCCGCGATGACATCCGCGAGACCCCCGACCCCCGGCAGAGTGGCAATGTGAAAATGGCTTCCCAGAAGCCAGCTCACCTCGGCGGCCTCGTCCATGGACGTTGATGGATTTTCCTTCCGAGATGAGCGGTCCTTCGCCCCAGCGGGCGGGAGTTGCCGGACCGCCTGATCGCTCAGTCCTGGAAAGATCGTGCTCCAGGGGCCTCGGTAGCCCGAGGTGTCGTCGAACCCTAGCCGACCGACAGGTAAAACCACGTCGGCATCCGTCAGGAATCGGTTCAGATAAACCCGGTGCCCCTCCTGGGTGGTTGCCAGGTAGGCGAGCGCTTCCCGATCGGTCGGGTTGTGGACGGAAAGGGTGATACCCGGTGGAACGGCCAGGGCAAATTCGTCGCCAATCGGTCCGGCAACCAGCACCCGGATCGATCCGGGCTCGACTCCGGCCTCGCGCAACTCCTCGCAGATCGCTCCAATGATCCGATCGGCCTCGGCCACCTCAGGGTCCAGCGGGATCACGACCTGATCGCCCGGAACGACCGCCTGACGCAGCGCCGGGAACCCGAGTGGCCGCTTGAGAGCCTCCCGCAGACGCGGCGGGATCTCCGACGTTGCCAGCGCCTCTGGGCCTTGCCAGTGGCCCGCGAAATGGGCGTCGGGAAGTTCAAAATCGACCTGCTCGTCCTGAAACGCGACCGCGACCCGCATGTGTCTTCCTTTCGACCGAAACTGTCATCACGTTCATGATAGGCTCACCCTGCCGGGGGTTCAAGCAGACCGGATCAGCCCTCATTGAGGAGTTTCGACGTTCTTCCCGTTGCTGGCGTGACGGCGTGGGTTGAGGTAAACTGAATGGGTTGCCACCGTCTTCTCAATCAGTCATGCGTGTCTCCCTAACCTCGACAGGTTCTTGTCATGTCCATGCCGGAGAACTCCGAACGCCCCGCGCCGGGGCAGACCATCGTCATCGAGCGCCGGGAGCGGGTGAGCCTGTTCCGCAGGCTCTTCAATCCGTTGCTCTGGCTTCTTCTGTTCCTCTTGCTCTTTGGGTCGTTCTTCTCGCAGGAGGCTGGCCTCCCCAAGAAGCTGGGCGAACGGTATGTGGCGGGTGATGTGACGGGGCCGAAGGTCGCGGTTGTCGAGGTTGAGGGGCTGATCATGGGAGAGACGGTGGATTACGCCCTGAAGCAGATCCGCCAGGCTCGGGACGATGCGCAGGTCAAGGCCGTGGTGCTGAGGATCGACTCGCCCGGCGGCACGGTTTCCGGCTCGGATCGCATCTGGCGAGAGGTTGAGAGCCTCAAGGAGATCAAGCCGGTGGTCGCCTCCTTCGGTGGCATGGCGGCCTCGGGCGGATACTACGTGGCGGCCCCGGCACATCACGTCTTCGCCGAGCCGACCACCATGACCGGCTCGATCGGCGTCATCATGGAAGTCCCTCAGATTGGCGAGTTGCTGGACAAGGTGGGGGTCCATTTCGAGACGATCGCCACGGGAGCCTGGAAGGACTCCGGCTCGATGTTCCGCGACATGTCGGACGAGGAACGCGAACGCTGGCGAGAGGTCATCGATGCCTCGTATCAGCGTTTCGTGCGGATTGTTGCGAAAGGTCGGGGTCTCTCAATGGAAGCCGTCAAGACCCTGGCGGACGGCAAGGTGTACACGGCGGACGAGGCCGTGCAGCTTGGCCTTGTCAATCAGGTTGGTTACCTTGATGACGCAATCCTCGAAGCGCGACGACGGGCCACGCCGAGCCTGGAGAACTCGAGGGTCATTCGCTATGCGGAGCCGCTCAACCTGACCGAGGCCTTGCTGTCGATCACCGCACCGAAGCCCGGCTTGAAACTCGACGCGGAAACCGCGCTTCGGTTTCAGACGCCCAGAATCCTCTACCTCGCCCGTTGAACGGCATCAGTGACGTTCGTCGCGAGCCGTCTCCCGGGTCATGACCCAGACCAGATACACCGTACCGCTCTTCCGCTCGCGAGAGGCATCGCGAGCGTGATCCGGCGCGGGAGGTCCGGCGAGCACATCGTTCGTCCGGTTCGACGCCCGTTCCCCCGCTGTCGCCTCGTCCAGGGACGGCGGAGTGTCTTTCGCCAGAGCCGAAGGGGGCATGGGCGTCCGGATCATGGATCGCAGCACGGGGTCGAGCGAGGTGACCGTCTCCCGAGACGGATGGGGGTCCAACTCCCCACGGTCGGCCAGGGAGACAGCGGCATCAGCGGGAGGCGGTTGCAGGTCGGACGCGGGTGGGTGCGCCAGACCCGGCGTGAACTCGATCCGACCGATTCCCGCAAGCTGGTTCAGCGTGCTGGAGTCCGGCGTATCATCCCGGATCGGATCGGAAGAACTCGCCTCGAGATCCTTGCGCAGGTGGGTCGCTTCACGATCGCTCAGCACCACGGCATAAACCACCGCCTTGCCTGGTCTTGAGGGATCGGCCACCACGTCCAGCGCGATCCGGAGAAGGCCCTGGGAGGAAGACCGAGGTGCTAGATTCCTGATCGTCGATTCCACCTTCTCCAACTCATACGGTGCGAGCCGATCAACGGTGATTGTCAGACGCCGAACGTCGGGCCGATTTAACAATTCGCGGGCACGCTCCTGGTCGTCGTTCCGTCGAATGTCCTCGGATGTGAGCGTCGAATCGGGATTTTCCGTCGTGTCGGCAGAGGCGAGCGCCTCGATTGGCGCGGGAGTCGGCGAACCTGGCACCGCTTCCAATGCCGGCGGTTCGACCGCGCGGTCGGGCATGGCCCTCGGTTGTGTCGGAACGGGCTGCTTGGCCAGCGGTGGAACCGAGTCATCGGATTGGGAGAGCCAGGGACCGAGCGTCAGCCCGAGAGCGATCAGCGTTCCCGCCGCGACGGCCAGGGCCGATCCGGCGGCCAGGGCGAGTCGGGGCCTCGACCGCAGCGCCCGCCGGATGCGCTGACGCGGCAATAGATCGATCTGCGAGACGACCGCGCTGGAGACGTCGGCCGGGGCGGTCGGCCGGGCCATGCCATGGATGGTCGTTCGGACGGACGCCAGCTCCTGCAACCGTTCGGCCAGAAGCGGACTCGACAGCAGGGCTTCCTCGACGACAAGCCGCCAGGGCGTGTCGAGTTCGCCGTCGAGATAAGCGCTCAGTAAGGATTCATCTGGTAAATTCATTGGGATCCGGCATGGACGTAGCCATGAGGTTCGGGTTCGGATCGATTGGCTGATCGGGGTGCGGGGTCTCGGCGAATCAGTTCAAAGGTCAGGCCAGGTTGCCTCGCAACGATTCCTCGATGACGCCCCGGAGCCGCTCGCGGAGTTCCGTCCGGGCGCGGTGCAATCGGCTGCGCACCGTTCCGACCGGGACTCCCAAGATCTCAGCGATTTCCTCGTAGCGCAGGCCGTCCAAATCCTTCAGGACCACCACGGCGCGATGGTCAGGAGCCAAGGCATTCAGCGCCTCTTGAATCTGCTCATCACGTTCCGCCCGGACGAGCGGCAACGATGGGTCACTCTGATCAACGTCCATCCGGGGGTCAAATGTCTCGTCGCCACCCCGGGCACGCGGCGGAGGATGCACTCCTCTCTTCCGCCGACGGTCGCTCAGGGCCAGGTTGACCGCGATCCGGTACATCCAGGTGTAAAACGAACTCTGCCCATGAAAGTGCCCCAGTTTCTGGTAGGCACGGAGAAAGGCATCCTGCAACAGATCGTGAGCATCCTCAGCGCTCCCGGCCAGGCGGAGGATCGTCGGATAGAGCCGGTCCTGGTAACGCCGGACCAGCACTCCGAACGCCTCCGTCTTCCCCGCGCGACAGGCATCGATGAGGGATTGGTCGTCGTTGCGCCCGGTCATCACTTACCTTAGACGCAGAAGGATCGGATTGAGTTCCCGATGAGTTGCCGCACAACGTCGGAAGGGGAGGCGCGATCAGGACGGGATCTCTCTCGGACCCTTCCCTCCCCTCTCCTACAAGCATACCGCAAACGGCACGCCGGGAAGAGTCTGGAGTTCAGGTTCCGGTCTTACCGCAAAGACGATGATCGGGCCCGCGACCGAAGTGGCGTCCCTCAGACGGACGAGCCGGCCTTCAAGGTCTTGTAGGCGGCGACGGCCATGCGATCGCACTCCTCGTTCTCGGGATGACCGTTATGGCCGAGGACGTGGGTGATGCGCACGTTGTGGCGGGCCGCCAGCTCGTCGAGCTGTCGCCAGAGGTCCTCGTTCATGACCGGCTTGAGTTGCCGACCTTCCTTGCGCTTCCACCCCTGAGCCTTCCACTTCGGCATCCACTCCCGGAGCCCCTTGGCAACATACTGGCTGTCGGTAACCAGCTCGACGCGGCAGGGGCGTTTCAAGGTGGCCAGGCCCTCGATGACGCCTTGAAGCTCCATACGATTGTTCGTCGTTTGAGGTTCCGCCCCCGAGGCATCCGTCCGGCGTCCGCTGGACGGATGAACGAGAATATAGGCCCATCCACCTGGCCCGGGATTGCCACTGCATGCACCGTCGGTGAAGAGCTGCACCTCGGTGGTTTCCTCGTCGCGTTCATCCATGTTCAACCATCCGATCCGTCCGAGGCAAGGAATAGGGAAAACAACGGAATGACGCAAGCAAGGACCGGGTTCTCGTTCCACCGGCCTTGCTTGCCGTCTTGCCTGCTCAATGCTCGGGGCATTGCGTCTGGTTCGTGCGACTCAATATTTCCGAACCACTCCGACGAGGACACCAATAATATCAACCTTGTCGCGGTAGATCGGCTTCATCTCGCGGTTGGCCGGTTCGAGCCGGACACGGTTCCGTTCGCGGTAGAACCGCTTCAAGGTGGCCTCGCCATCGGCGTCGCGCACGGCGACGATCTGACCGTCGCGGGCCTGCTCCTGGCGGCGAATGATCACGAAGTCGCCATCGGCGATGTGCTCCTCGATCATCGAATCGCCCGAGACCTGCAAGGCAAACTTATCGACGGAATCCTCCCAGTCCTGGAAGTCGAGTTCTTCCTCGGCCTGTTCATCGGCCAGGATCGGCTGTCCGGCGGCGATGCGGCCCAGAAGTTTCACGCCACCGTGGACCGTCGGGGCCATGGTCGGATCGTCGAGCAACTGAATCGCCCGAGACATGTTCGGCTCTCGGTGGATCAGCCCCTTCTTCTGGAGGGCCTTCAGGTGGCACATCACGCCGTTGGGGCTCTTGATCCCGAACTCGACGCCGATTTCCCGGACCGTCGGACCGTAACCCCGGCCCTGGATCTTGCTGCGGATAAAACTGTAAATCTCGCGCTGGCGAGACGTTAAGTTGTCAAGGTCGGCCATCGGAGTGACTCCCGGGGTTGATGGTCCCTTCGAATCGAGGCGTTCTGAGGGCCGGGCTCCGTCCGCGACGAGGCGGGGGTCGGATCGCTGCGGGTTACCTGGTCCGATGGGGTACAAACGGACCCGGACACAGACGATCACCACCTGACCCTTTGGTGGCTAATGTACAATGGTTGTCTAGCGCACGCGAGAACATTTTTCTGAAAAACTGGAAATTCACTTGACGCTCACTCCGCGGGTTCCGGTTTTCTCATCCGCATCCGGGGATTCATGAACGAGGTCGGAGATCAGAGCGACGAGATCCCGGAGGTGATATCCCGTGGCGACAAGCTGGCCGTCCCTGTCCACGACCATCAGGTAGGGAATGGCCATCACGCCGAAGCGAACGGCCAGGGGTTGCTCGGCGTTCTCGTCTTCGGAAACCGGGACGGCGGATGAGCGGATCTGCGGCCAGTCGAGCTTGCTGGTCTTGAGAAACTCCTCGACCGGCTCACGCTTCTCGTCGAGGTTCACGCCGATGATCTGAAGACCCAGCGGCCCGAGTTGCTCGTGCATCATTTTCATCGAGGGCATCTCCTGCATGCAAGGACCGCACCAGGTCGCCCAGAAGTCGATGACCACGACCTTGCCGCGATAGTCCTCCAGGTTCAGCGTTTTTCCCTCGTACGTCTCGCCCGAGAAGCCGGAGAGGACCTGGCCCTTGAGCGCGAGGCGGCGGGCGATCCCGGCGGCATACTGAGCCTGAGGATCGTCCGGGAATCGTTCGGCAAGCACCTTGTAGAGCTTCTGCGCGAGTGTCTCTCGGCCGGTCAACTCGGCCTCGGAAGCCAGCCGGCCGAGTATCTGGGCCGTCTCCGGGTGAGGAGACTTGTCGTTCGCCAGCTGGATGGCGGCCCGGGACACCTGCTCGAACCGGGCTTCCTCGCTCGGGAAGGCCGATTCCGGCGCGTCCTCCAGCGCCTTGACCCACTCGAAGGCGGCCAGCGAGGTCAACTCCGTTCCCTGCCAGTCTTGCTCCATCTTTTCGGTGACGGCGCGCAGGCGGTCGAGGGCCTTTGGCTTGCTTTCGAGAACCTGATCTTTCAGGGCCTCGAGTTCGGCCTGAGCGGCCTTGCGCCGCATCTCGTCGGTCGCCTCCGGGTCCTCCACGATCGACGCGGCGGTCTCGATGACCGCCTCGGAGTACGCGATGAAGTTCGCGTGAACGGCTTCCAGGTCATTGACGTCGGCCTGCTCGTAAACCCGCTTCAGATGGGCGATGTGCGCCCAGCGCTCGGCCGGGGTCCCCTCGGTCTTCGCGGTGAATTGGGGCCGCTGCGGGGTCCCGCGGCTCTGTGCGCAGCCGCCGGCCAGGACCGCGGTCAGCCCGACGATCAGGCTCCATCGAGAGAAAGAAGACAAGCGGACGCTCATGGCAACGTATCCAGAACGAATGAGAACACCCACCCTCCGGGCACTGCGGTCTTGCCCTGGAGGCGGTCGGGGGGTAAACCTCTCGGCAACGAGGATTCAGTATAACTTGTCGAGGGGGCATCGCCATGTCGGAACCGGTTCGCATTCTCGCCTTGCACGCCCATCCCGACGACGTGGAGTTCCAGTGCGCCGGCACGCTGGCCCTCTTGCGGGAGGCGGGCTGCCACGTCACGATCGCCACGATGACCCCCGGCGACTGCGGCAGCGCCGAGCACGATGCCGAGGCCATCGCCGCGATTCGCCGCGAGGAGGCCCGCGCGGCGGCCGACCTCATCGGTGCCGACTATCTCTGTCTGGAGTTCCGCGACCTGGCCATCTTCAACGACGACGACGCCCGCCGCCGCGTCACCGAGGCCCTCCGGCGCACCCGCCCCGACATCATCCTGACCGCCCCGCCGGTCGATTACCTCTGCGACCATGAGATGACCAGTCTGCTCGTCCGCGACGCCTGCTTCACCGCGCCGATCCCGAACTACGCCACCCGCCAGTGGGGGCCGGCCCCCCCCTTGCCCCGTATCCCGCACCTCTACTACGTCGATCCCCTGGAAGGCGCCGACCGCGACGGTAACCCCTTGCCGGCGGGCTTCCACGTCGATGTGACGCGGGTCTTCGAGACCAAGCGGCAGATGCTCGCCTGTCATGCCAGCCAGCGCAACTGGCTCCTGCGGCAGCACGGCATCGACGAGTACCTCGACAGCCAGGCCAAGTGGTCCGCCCACCGCGGCCAGGAGATCGGCGTCGCGCACGCCGAGGGGTTCCGGCAGTACCTCGGCCATGCGTACCCGCACGACAACCTCCTGCTGACGCTGATCGGGCAGGACGGGCGGGGGAACCCCTTGACGTAACGGCCGCCGACCAGCCGCTGACGGAACGATCGATCGTGGGCTGCCGGTGCCCTGGGACGGTCGTGGCTCCGCCCCACCTCGACCCTTCCAGGCCCCCGCCGCGCGCGACCCCGCAAGCACCACGCCCGCCCCCAGCACCACCACCGCCGCCACGCGGATCAGGAGCGGAAGTTTGGATTTCCCAGAGACTTGCGTCGTATTTCGCGTGGCTTCGTTTGGTGATTTCGCGGGGTGTTTCGGGCGGGAAATTCCCGTCTCCTTCCGCGTCGGAACGCCGATCTGTCCCGGACGAGCCGGGGACCCGTCGTGACGCGCGGGAACCGCCGTTTCGTTTGCGGGATGATATGCCACAACCTTCTTCAGAATCGAGTCTTGTGGCGAAATTCCCGCGGCTTCGATTGGTGATTTCGCCCCGTCGTCGCGCGGGTCATCCCGCTCGCCGACCGAGGCGGAACCGGCGACCCTTCGGGAACCGCCCTGGGGAGACTCAACCGCTTTACTCACTGAAGGTTGCGACGAAACCTCGACGGCTTTGATTTGTGAATTCGCCCGCATTTTCACCTTCGCGATCCGCTCCAACCCCCGGATCGCCCGGTGCAGACTCTTCGACCACCGCGGCAGGTAGCGGAGGACGAACTTCACCGCCTCGATCGGCAGATGCACCCCCGGCGACGCCTCGGCCCACATCCGCAGCTCGATCGTCCGAATCCGCTTCAAGACCACCATCGCCCGCACCGCCTGCTCGATCAGGACCAACTCCTCCTCCGTCGTCGGCCGTTGATTCCGATACCAGTCCTCCCGCAACCGCTTCTGAAACGCTTTTTCCTCCCGCGTCAGCACCACCACCCGCGCCGAGAGCCCATGCCGCACGCTATTCTGACTGGCCCGCGCCTTCCCCCTGGCCGTGCGAGGCCCGGTACTCTTCTGCGCATTCCGTCGATTGGCGTCGATCTGTCGCTGGCTGAGCATGAGCGGGTCTATCTCCCTTTTGGTGTTCCACTCGGACCGATCCTCTCCAGGCGCACCCCGACCGCCCCGGAGGATCGCGTCCGTCTCGGGAGAATATCGCGACCGCCCCGACCTCCTATCACCCAATCGGAGCCGTTGGCCTGCGCACGTCCACCCGATCCCGGGATAGAGAAGGGAGGTCCGCACGGCGACCCCGACCAGGCTTTGGGTGGTGTATTATCTGCCTATCGCCAGAATTACTCATAGTTAGGCGGCTGATGCTGGAAGCTGCGTCCCAGGTTTCTTCTTTTACGCTCGCAAGGGTTTACGGTACGCGCGACAAAATTTCCTGCAACCGGCGGTTGGGGACCGCCGATAAGCAGGGTGGAGGCTTGTATTTTTTACAAACCGGCATCCTTGAGGCTCACCAGATGATCGAATCCCTGATTTCCGGCTTGGTCAGTGTCCTGTTCGCGAAGGTTTTGGATATCTTCCTTGAGATTCACCAACGAAGAAAACAGTAAAGTAGGGTGGGTGCATACAACAATATATTAATTTTTGGATGGTTGGCGGTGTCCACACTACATTTCCGCCGCTCCGGGACAATTCCATCACGCTATTATCTTTGTGGGCTTGCATGCGCCTCGCCTTCCTTGGATGATGACTGCGTGGTAAATGTTCCCGTCTATAAGTGAGTGATCTATGGTTTACGCGATAATTGGTTTGGTTGTCCTGGCGTCCATCGCAGCAGCGCTTTACTTCTCAATCAGGTCTGGAGAGCTAGCCGGTCAGGTTTCGTCGCTCCAGGCGATTGTCCAGGAGCAAGAAGCCGACTTCTCCACGAAGGTCGAGCAACTGAGCGCCGAGCTTTCTGCGATCAAGAAATACAGCCATATCCCGAACATCATGGAGCGAGCGAGGACGATCAACGAGGAGGTTAAGGCGAAGGAGGAACGAGCTCGGGCCGAGGGAGAAAAGATCGTCGAGGCCGCGACGCTGGACGCGACTCGCCTCAGGGAGGCGGCTGAAGCCAGGCTGGAACAGGCTCGACTTCGAGCCGACGATTACCTCCTCGCAGCCACTGAGCAGGCGAAGGAGTGGCGAAGGCAGCTCACCTCGGATCAAGAGGCCGCTCTTGCCAGGGCCGAGGAGGCTGTTCGCGTCGCCAAATTCCAGGCCGCCAACCACATCGAGGCAGCCCAGAAGGAGGCCAAGGAGCTCCTCAAAAAAGCCAGGAAGGAGGCCAAGGAGAAAACCCAGCAGGTCGAGGAAACCCTCGATCAGGCCACGGCCTACGCGCATCGAATCCGAGCTGAGGCAGAGGAGCGGGCAGAGGACATTGGAGGCGAGGCCTACCATGCCCTTCGACGACACGACTATTACGAATCCACAGCCCAGGCGATGCGGAACACGGTCGAGGGCTACAAGGATGTGTACACGGTCCCCTCTGAGCATATTCTCGACGAACTGGCCGAGGAGTTTTCCTTCGACAAGTCAGGAGAGCGCCTGAAGATCGCCCGAGAGCGAACGCGGGTCATGCAGAAGAACGGTACGGCCGCGAGCTGCAACTATCCCGACGGCTGGAAAAAGGAATACGCCATCAACTTCGTCCTGAGCGCCTTCAACGGCAAGGTCGATTCCATCCTTGCAAGGGTCAAACCCTCCACCCAGGGAAAGCTGATCCAGGAGATCAAGGATGCGTACTGCGCTGGTCAACTACAACGGAAGCGTCTTCAAGGATGCGAGGATTCAGGAAGAGTTCCTGGCCGCGAGGCTCGAAGAACTCAAATGGGCCGTCGCCGTCCAGAGGTTGAAGGAGCGCAGGCGGGAGGAGCAGCGGGCCATCCGTGAACAGATCCGTGAGGAAGAACGGTCGAGAAAGGAGATCGAGAGGGCGATCCGTCAGGCGAAGAAGACGGAGGAGGAGATCGGCAAGGCAATCGATCTCGCCCGGAGGGAATTTGAGCACGCCAGCGAGGAGGAGAGGTCGAGGTACGAGGCGATGCTCAAGGATCTCGACGAAAAGTTGAGGGAGGCCGAGGAGAAGAACAAGCGGCGCTCTCGATGGCCCAGCAGACCAAGTGCGGCCACGTTTACATCATCTCCAACATCGGGTCGTTCGGCGAGGAAGTCTTCAAGATCGGACTCACACGGAGACTGGAGCCCACGGACCGGGTGCGGGAGTTGGGAGATGCTTCAGTTCCCTTCCCATTCGACATTCACGCCATGATCTACTCCGAAGATGCCCCGGCATTGGAGTCGTCACTCCACAAGAAATTCCTCGCCAGCCAGTTGAACAAGGCCAACAAACGGAAAGAATTCTTTCGGGTTGACCTCAAGGACATCAAGAGTACCGTCGAAGAGATGGGCTTGAAGGCGCGATGGACGATCGAGGCCGAGGCCAGGGAATTCCGCGAGACGCTCGCCCTGGAGCAGGCCATGACCGAGGATGTCGAACTGCGCACCCGATGGATGGCGGATCAGGAGGCGTACGAGAACGCCCGCGGGTCCATCGATGAGACCGACGAGGATGGAGACGAGGAGTCGATGGACGAGGAAGATGCAATGACGGATGCCGCTATCTGAATTGCGAACACTTCCTTGGAGAGTCCCTTCGACCGCGCTATTGCGGATTCGATCGAAAAGCTTGCGCAGCTTGCCAAGGAGGCGATCGGCGAGCACCGAGCGGGTTTGACCGAGGAACTCGACCCGGATCGAATCTGAACTCGCGCACGACCCGACGATTTCGTGAGATGTTTTCAGCCTTGCCGGCGGCTGGATGGCCCTGGTAAAGCCATTAATGAATTGTTTTAATATATTAACATATATTAAATTTAGCATAGTGGTCTGTGCCCATCCTGCATTAATTGGGCTTTGGCGTTGTAGGGAATTTTCCATCCGCAATCGAGACACCTACCCCCACGAGCCCTTTTGGCAACATAATTCTTGACAGGCCGACCCTCGGGTGGTCAATTGGCCGGAACATTCATTTTATGTGTTCCTAGATTGAAAAAATTTATCCAGTTCAACTCTAGGAACCAAGAATATCTTATTTTTTTGAAATCTGCATGATCGGGGGCTTCTGAATCGGTTCCCGAAAGGGTGGCCGGTCCGATCGGGTGGGGTACGCGTGCGAACCCCACCTCCCCCCATCGAGATCAATCCGCTCGATCGTCTCCGGGAAACCGGTCGTAGGCCCCGGGCGTGCGACGAGGAGTGGTCCCTTGAAAAAACGCCATCCGCGCCGGTTGCGACCGGACCTGGAGAGACTCGACGACCGTTGCCTCTTATCGGCCGGGGTCGCCGTAAGCCTCACGCCCGGGTTGATGACGATCCAGGGGACGACGGAGAACGATCGAATCATCGTGCAGCGATTCGGCAAGATTCTCCGCGTGAATGCTGGCCGGGGCGTCTATCCGGCGGCGTCGGCACGGCATATCTCGATTGATTCTCAGGCTGGCGACGACCTGGTCTGGCTCAATCTCGGCGACACGCCGGGCCGGTGGCCGGCTCCGGCCCGCGACGGCCACCATCGCCGCCGGCGCGGGGAACGACACGGTCCTCGCCGGCGCATCGCGCGACCTGATCGTCGGCGGGGCCGGCAACGACCTGCTTCTTGGCGGCTCCGGCGGAGACCGCATCTTCGGCGGCCTGGCCGAGGGCCCGTTCGTCGGGGCGCGGGGCGGGGACCGGGTCTCGGACGGCGTCGAGGTGGGACTCCTCCGGGACCAGGCCGGGCAGCCGGTCCCCGACGGACTAACCGACCGCGACACGATCCGGGGCAACGCCGGCGACGATTACCTCGACGGCGGCGCCGGGAACGACTCGATCGAGGGGGGAGACGGGTCGGAGGTCATCCTCGGCGGCGCCGGGAATGACATCATCCGGGGGGATGCGGGCGACGACCGAATCACCGGCGACGACGGCGCGGATACGATCTATGGCGGCATCGGTGAAGACTTCCTCTACGGCGGGACCGGCAACGACACGATCGACGGTCAGGACGGCCACGACATCATCAACGGCGGCGCCGGCAAGGACACCCTCGCGGGGGAGGCCGATTCCGACGTGATCATCGGCGGCGATGACGACGACCTGGTCTTTGGCGGCGACGGCGACGACCTGATCCAGGGCGGCGCGGGCAACGACACCCTTTCCGGCGGCAATGGGAACGACGCCGTTTACGGCGAAGGCGGCAATGACCAGGTTGACGGCGCGCTCGGCGACGATCTGCTTAGCGGGGGCGATGGCAACGATTCCCTGATCGGCTGGTTCGGGAACGACGTGATCGGCGGCGATGCCGGCGATGACACCCTGAATGGGGGCGACGGCAACGACGTCCTCCAGGGTTCGTCCGGCGACGACGACCTTTACGGCGGCACCGGGAACGATTCCCTTTACGGCGGCACCGGGATCGACGACCTCCAGGCCGATTCCGGTGACGACCTCCTCGACGCCGGCGACGAGCCGAACCCGACCAGCAGCCAGCGAAACTACCTCGATGGCGGTCCGGGGCGGGACACACTCGTCGGGAGCAACATCGCGGACAGCATGATGGGCGGGACGGAGGACGATACCCTGCTCGGCGGCGCGGGCGATGACACCTTGAACGGTTACGACGGCAACGACATGATCGACGGCGGTGCCGGATGGGACCAGCTCCTCGGCGGCGCCGGCAACGATACCCTCTACGGCGGGACGGGAAAGGACGACATCAAGGGCGGGTCCGGCAATGACAGGATGGACAAGGGGCCGACCGACGAGGGAGACACCTGGTACGGCGGCGGCGGGTTCGATTCCGACGACCTGCTGGCCCTGGGCGCTCTGCTGGACCTCATGGTCCTGCTGAACAGCCAGGCCGAGGCGCAGGTCGCCGCGCCGGTCCCGCCACCTCAGTTCCACTACGCCGCGCAGCCCGCGATGCTCGAAGATCTCAACCTGTTCTACCCGATCGATGGCTCAGAGGAAGGAGTCGAGAGATGGATCTTGAAATTCACTCATGCCGTGAATGACCTGTCGCCGACCTTGCATCAGCTCGTGTTCAACCTGCCCCCCCTGATCGACAACGATCCCTCGTTCTGGAAACTGCCGCCCTACAATGGGTTGATCTACTGACGGAGCATGCGGAGGGTGGAAACGACATATGGAGCTGCGTCACGACTGCGTTCTACGCACGTGAAAGAAGAAAATGCCGCCGATTAGCTCGACCGCCTGACGTCTCGGCTCCGCGGATCAATAATGGGACGGCGTCGGCGAATTACTCCGATAAAGTCAGCGGTCGCCGACGCTCCGTCTCCAAACGCCCTCGTGCGACGGTCGGGGCCCTGGCCTTCTTCGGGAGAATTCGGCCGTGGGTGCAATCATGTCGCCGTTCGGGTGGTTCGTCGCCGGCCTTGCGGTCTCAGTCCTCGGGGCGGGCCTCCTGGCCTTCTGCCTATGGCTCTCCGTCGCCCGATATCGCAAGCTCTACCCTGAGGGATGGCCCGGTCCGTTCGCGACGCCGGGTTTGGCGTCGGATGATCAGGCCCTGGAACGGCGACTGCAAATCATTGAGAGTCGCCTGTCCGATGTCGAGGACCAACTGCGTAAGGGAGTCACGGCCTAACCTCTGCTGCTCAGAAAATTTCGGCTGCGACAAGAGGTCATGGAACAGGGCGGGCCAAAGGTCCGGGGTGAGCTTGTCTCAAGGGGCTGCCTACGGCTTCGCCACCCGAACAACGGACCTCACAGCCGCAACTGCTGGGCGATGATGTTTTTCTGGATCTCGTTCGTGCCGGAGTAGATCAGGCTGCCGACGCTGTCGCGCAGATCTTTTTCGATGCCGAACTCGTTGACGAAGCCCGGAGCGCCGAAGAGGCGGACGGCGTCGAGGCTGTTCTGCACGAAGCACTCCGAGACGTGTAGCTTGGCCATCGCGCTTTCGAGGGTCGCGTCCTTGCCCAGAGACTTCAGCCAGCCGATCTTGTAGACCATCGGACGGCAGGTCTCCAGGCGGACCTTCATCTCGACGATCCGGTGAGAGACCGCCTGGAACTTGCCGATCGGCTTGCCGAACTGCGTGCGCTTGCGGGCGTGCTCGATGCAGCGCTCGAGCTGCCGTCGCATCGTGCCGAGGGCGGCGGCGAGGATCGCGCCTCGCTCCCACTCCATCGAGCAGTTGAAGACCTCCGCCCCGCGCCCTTCACGGCCCAGGAGGGCGTCGAGCGGCAGGCGGCAGTCCTCCAGCGCGAGTTCCCCCATCGGCACGGTGCGGACGCCCAGCTTGTAGATTTCGCGGACCACGTGGAAGCCGGGCGTCTCGCGCGGGACGATGAACGCCGAGAGGCCGAGCAGGCCCCGGGCGGGGTCGGTCGTCGCATAGACGACGTACACGTCGGCGACCGGGCCGCTCGTGACCCAGGTCTTGCGGCCGTTCAGGACCCACTGGTCCCCCTGGCGCTCGGCGGTGGCCCGCATGCTGAAGATGTCGGACCCGGCCTCCGGCTCGCTCGCGCCGTTGGCCCCGACGAGCGAGCCGTCGCACAAGAGGGGCAGCCACCGCTGCTTCTGCGCCTCGGTGCCGTAGCGGAGGATCGGGATCGTGTTGGTCCACATCGAGGCATTGATGGCGAAGATCAGGCCGCTGTCGGCGCAGGCGTAGCCGAGCCCTTCCATCGCGGCGATCGTCGCTTGCAGGTCCTTGCCCTGTCCGCCGTAGGTCTCGGGGACGGGCAAGCCCCTGGATGCCGAACCGCCCGCAGCGCCGCCAGCCCTCGCGCCAGAACTCCCGGCGCTCGTCGCGGCCGAGCAGGTCGTCTTGCAGTTCCTCCCGCGCGAACCGCACGGCCGCATCGTGCCAGTGCTGTTGATCCTCGGAAAGCTGGAAATCCATTGTTGAAGCCTCCATGCCGTGGGGGTTCCGGCGCGATTCCCGAGAGTCGAGAACGGGTTCGGGCGCAGACGATACCCGGAATGCGTCGAGCCGTAAATGCGAAGCGGAATGCCGGGCCGAAAACGCTCAAGCCGCCGGGTGGCGATGCCGATATTCGGAGAGGAGTCCCCGCAGCCCGCGCTCAAAAAGGGCGTCGCCGGGGGCTGGACTTCCTGGCCGCGAACGACAAGGCCTGGTCCACCGCGCGGGCGGAGCTCGCGAGCCACGGTACCGGGCCTCCCCCCGACCGAGAATCCTTTACTTGGGGGCGCGGTTCGTCCCAATCAGGAGGAGGAACCTCGCCCATGCGCACCTTGAGTCTTCCGCGTTGCCTCCTGTCCCTCCCGCTCCTCGCCGCCGGCTGCGCCAGCGTGACCGGAGGCAAGCCCGGTCGTGGACCCGGGCATCCGCACGATCACCCGGGTCGGCGATGACCCGCAATCCGTCGTCGCCGGAACCCCCGGTGATTCCATCCTGGCCCGCAACGAGAAGGCGGAACCCGCGACGAACCGCCAGGGGCAGATTTCCGGTCAGGTCGTGGACGATCGCGGCAAGCCGGTGCCCGACGCCCGCGTGCGGGTCGCGATCGGTGGCGCCTCGGCGGGACGCGCCGTCAGCGCCCGGACCGACGTTGCCGGCCGGTTCACCCTGCACGGCCTGCGTCCCGGGTCCGACTACACGCTCATCGCCGAGACGGACGAACAGAAAGGGACTCTCCGGAGCGGTCGGAGCCGGGCCAGGGCGCCTGAGTCTCGCGTGCGCATTGCCCTGACCGCGCCTGAGGTCGCCCGCCGACTCCCGCCGCTTCGGTCGGGTCTCCGACCGCGAGCCGATCGAGGAGCCGTACAACCCCGACGAGCCGCCGCTCCGGCTCAACCCCGACGACGTCGATGGGCTTCCCCCCGCCGAGGAGGCCGAGACGTTCGTCCCCAACGGCTACCGCTCCCGGATGGACCGCAAGCCCGAGCCGATCTCCCGCAACGAGCGCCCCTCGCGCGGTGCCGGCTGGCGGCGTGGGGAGACCCCGGACGAGGACGATCCCGAGGAACCCGACGCGCGGACCGCGGCCCTCGACGACCGCGACCCGCCGGGTGACGTGAACCGCGCTCCGGATGTTCCGCTCGTCGCCGGATTGCCCCCGGAGGACGTCGAGGAGGACGATCAGAACCCCTTGCCCCTGGCGATCGAACGGCCCGCCCCCGAGTCCCCTCCCCCCGCCGCCGCGCTGCCTCCAGCGGAGGAGGAACCGGAGGAACAGGCGGCCCCGGAGGAGTTCCGCCCCGTTCGCTCCATCGACGACGCCCGAGGACGGCTCCCGAAGCCGTTCCCGCCCCGGCCCCCGAACCTCAACCGGAGCCGGTATCCGAACCGGAGCCGGAGCGCCGAGCCGATCCCGAACCCGAGCCCGAGCCGATGCCCAAACCCGAGCCAGTCTCCCAACCCGAGCCTGCTCCGGTTCCTGACTCGACTCCCGTACACGTGGACGGCGATGTATTCGCTCCTCCGTCTCTCGTGGATTCCTCCCCGGCCACGGACGAACCAGTTCATTTGCCGCAGCCCGCCCCGGTTCCCCAGGCCCCCGAATTTTCCGCCGGGGAAATCGAGACGGAGGCTCCCGCGCCGAGCCTGCCGGGGGATGAGGAATTCGTGGCGGTGCCGGACGAGCCGGCCCCCGCGCCGGAACAACCGTTGACGATGCCGGAACCCGCCACACCCTTGACGACGCCGGAACCTTCCGCGTCCGAGCCCTTGCAGCCCGAGCCGGAAATGAGCGTCGAGGAAGGCGGAAACGCCGCGACGTCGCCCGGTGCCCCGCCGTTGCCGGTGGATGGACTGGGGCCGGTGTTCGAGGAGGCCCCTTCCGAACAACCGCGAGCGGACGCTCCGCCCCTGCCGGCGGAAGGCCCCGGCCCGGTCTTTGAAGAGGCCCCGCCCGTCGGCCAGCCGGACGCCCCGCCCCTGCCGGCCGAGCCGGTCCCGGATGGCGATGCGCCGACCGAACCCATTGCGGAACCAGTGGCCGTGGAAGAGGTTCCGGCCGACGCGCCGGCGCTCCCGCAGGTCGTTGAGACATTCGAGGAGCCGCGGCCCGAGGAAGCACGGCCCCCCTCGGATGAGGCCCCACTTCCGCATCTGGACTCGTCGGAGGAGCCCGAGGTCGATGGCTCGGCGCCGACCGAACCCAACAACGAGGAACCGGCGCCGGAGTCTCAGGCGTCGGCTCGACCCGCCAGGCCCTTGACCTGGGGGCAACTGGCGAAGGCCCAGCCGTCGCGGCGTGTCGAGCGGGCGACGGTTCGTCCGGTCGCGGCTCCGGCGGCGGCATGGGGGGGCGTCGTTCCGGCGGTTTGCGAGTATGATCGCAAGTCGCGCCGGCTGGTCAATTTCCAGCTCTCCGACCTCCAGGGTCGCCCGGTTCGCCTGTCGGACATTGACGCCGACTATATCCTCCTCGACTTCTGGGGGACGTGGTGCGGGCCTTGCATCCAGTCGATCCCGCACCTGGTCGAGCTTCAGAAACGTTACGGCGCCGACCGGGTTCGCGTGGTGGGCATTGCCTACGAGCAGGACGGCACGGTTCGCGAGCGGGCCTTGAAGGTGGCGGACGCCGCCCGGAAGCTGGGGATCAATTACACGGTGCTGCTGGGCAATGCCGATGAACGCCCCTGCCCGGTCCAGGCGGCGTTGCACATCCAGGCGTATCCGACGATGATCCTGCTCGACCGTCATGGCCGGCTCATCTGGCGCGACCAGGGGGCAACGGAAATGACCCTGGCGCGGCTCAACCGCGTGATCGCCTCGCAAACTCAGACGGACATCCTGCGACGCTGAGCAGGAGTCGGAGGCTTGCCGAGGGGCGGCCGGGTTGGGACAATCGGGACGTTCGCCCGCCGATCGGTCCCGAGGAGACTCGTCCATGGACCGGCATCCGTTGAATCGGTCGTCCTCCGGTCCCCGGATCACGCTGGGGCAGGTCGTGGTCTCGGTCGCTCTGGCGGCCTTGCCGCTGGCGCTGATCTTGAGGCAGGCGCGGGGGATTCAGTCGTTCGGCGGCGTCCTGATGGCGATCTTGCTCTGCGGGGTCGGGGTTTACGAGATCGAGCTCTGCTTCTGGGCCGGGCTGCTGCCGATGATCCGATCGCGTCGGCGGAGGCCCTCCGGGCGGTCCAGGCGCGCGGAGGGCATCACCTGGCTGGAGGATGAGTCGGAGGGTTCGCGCGATCGATCAAGACAGCCCGTGGATGCGTCCGTGATCGTCGAGCGTGATCCGCTCGGCGGCGGGCCGCTCGGGTAAGCCGGGCATGCGGACGATGTCGCCGGTCAGGGCGACGAGGAACCCCGCCCCGGCGGCGATCTCCACGTCGCGGACGGTCAGGACGAACCCGCGCGGGCGGCCCCGGAGCTTGGGGTTGTCCGAGAGGGAATCCTGCGTCTTGGCCATGCAGACCGGCAGACCGCCGTAGCCGAGCTTCGTCGCCTTGCGGACCTTGGCCGCCGCCGCGGGGAGGATCGTCACGCCGTCCGCGCCGTACATGGCGCGGGCGATGGTCTCGACCTTCTCGCTGAAGCGGCGCGTCGAGCGGGTAGAGCGTCCGGTGGGGTGTCGGATCGCCCTGGGTGGCCTCGACGACCCGCTCGGCCAGATCGGTCGAGCCCTTCCCCCCCTGGCCGAAGACGTCGGCCGTGGCGCTGGCGACGTTTCGAGACCGGCAGTAGGCGTGGATCGACTTCCAGCTCGTCGGCGGTGTCCTCGGCGCGGCGGTTGATGGCCACGAGCGTCGGCTTGCCGAAGTGGGCGGCGGCGTCGAGATGCGCCGCGAGGTTCTCCAGCCCACGCTCCACGGCGCTCGCGTTGGGGACCGTCAGCTCGTCCAGCCCGATCCCGCCGTGCATCTTCAAGGCCCGCACGGTGGCGACGATCACGATGGCCGAGGGGTTCAGCCTGGCGGAGCGGCACTTGATGTCGAGGAACTTCTCGGCCCCCAGGTCGAAGGCGAACCCGGCCTCGGTCACGGCGTAGTCGCCCAGGGCCATCGCCATGCGGGTCGCCAGCACGGAGTTGCAGCCGTGGGCGATGTTGGCGAACGGCCCGCCGTGGACGAACGCGGGCGTCCCCTCGCGCGACTGCACGAGGTTCGGCAGCAGGGCCTCCTTGAGGATCGCGGCCATCGCCCCCGTGACCTTCATCTGGTCGGCCGTGACGGGCTGACCGTCGCGGGTGTAGCCGATCAGGATGCGGTCGAGCCGGGCCTTCAGGTCCTCGTAGGACTCCGACAGGCAGAGGATCGCCATGACCTCGCTGGCGGCCGTGATGTCGAAGCCCGACTCGCGCGGGACCCCCTGGGCCTTGCCCCCCAGGCCGAGGACGATGTTCCGCAAGGCGCGGTCGTTCACGTCCAGCACGCGCTTCCAGAGCACCTGGCGAGGGTCGAGCGCGGTATCGCCGAAGTGCAGGCGATTGTCGATCGCGGCGGCCAGCAGGTTATGGGCGGCGGTGATCGCGTGGAAGTCGCCGGTGAACTGGAGGTTGATCTGGTCGGAGGGTTCCAGGCGGCTCGCCCCGCCGCCGGTGGCCCCCCCTTTGCGGCCGAAGACCGGCCCCATCGACGGCTGCCGCAAGGCCAGGACCGACGTTCTTGCCGATCTGCCGAAGCCCCTGCGCCAGGCCGATCGAGGTCGTCGTCTTGCCCTCGCCGGCGGGGGTCGGGGTGATCGCGGAGACGAGGATCAGCTTGCCGGGAGATCGGCCTTTGCTGGCGTTCCGGAGGGCCTCCAGACGGACCTTCGCCTTGTCGCGGCCGTAGGGCTCGAGGTGCTCGGGAGCCAGGCCAAGGTCGTGGGCCACGTCGGCGATCGGCCGCATCTCGGGTGTGGGATTTGCCATGGGTGGATCATCCGGTTACAGGGGAACGTCGATCCGGCGCGGGGGGCTTTCGTCCCCCTCGTCCGGGTCGAAGTAGCGGTCGAAGTGGATCCAGAGGAGGCGCGAGTAACGGTACACGGCCGGAACCAGGGGGAGGAACATCACCCAGGCCACGAGCACGTCCTGCCAGAGGTGCCACGAGGGGACGATCAGGTACACGACCAGCGTGAACAGGGCGATGATCGGGATGCCCAGACCATAGCTGAAATACATCGCGCCGGTGAAGTAACCCGTTCCCCGCATGTAATGTAGGCCGCAGACCGGGCAATCGTCGTTCATCGTCCACATGCCGCGGAAGATCTTCCCCTGGCCGCAGCGCGGGCAACGCGCCCGGAGGATGGCGGCGAGGTGCTGGCGCAACGTCAACGCGTCGGCCATCATTCCGCCTCGTCGCCGTCGAGATACCGGGCGAGCCAGCCGTGGACCTCGTTCCACCAGACGACCCGGTTGTCCGGCTTGGCGATCCAGTGCCCTTCGTCGGGGAAGAAGACGTAGCGGCTGGGCACCCCCCGGCGCTGGAGGGCGGTGAACATGCCAAGCCCCTGCGCGTCGGGCACGCGGAAATCCAGAGCGCCGTGGATGACCAGCGTCGGCGTCTGGAAGTTCGCCGCGTACGTGCTGGGCGAGAGGCTCGCGGTACAGTGTCGGGCTTCTCCCAGGGCGGCCCGCCGAACTCCCACTCGGGGAACCAGAGTTCCTCGGTCGTGCCGTACATGCTCGTCAGGTCGAAGACCCCCGCGTGGCTCACCAGGGCCTTGAAGCGGTCGGAGTGCCCGGCGATCCAGTTGACCATGTACCCGCCATACGAGCCGCCCGCCGCCGCCACGCGGTCGGCGTCGAGGAACGGGTACGTCTTCAGGGCGTGCTCGAGCCCGAGCATCAGGTCCTCGATAGACCCGCCCGGTCCAGTCCTGGCTGATCTGGTCGGTGAACGTCTGGCCGTAGCCGGTCGAGCCCCGCGGGTTGATCGCGACCAGGGCATACCCCGGCGCGGCGAACAGCGGGTAATTCCAGCGCGAGTGCCACTCGTCGTGCCACGCCCCCTGCGGCCCGCCGTGGATCAGGAACAGGACCGGGTATTTCTTCGACGGGTCGAACCCCGGCGGCCGGATCAGCAGCCCCGACCTCGTCGCCATCGGCCCCCTGGAAGGTGAACGCCTCGGCCTTCGCCAGGTCCAGGTCGGCGAGCAGCGGGGCGTTGTGCTGCGTGAGCGGGACCGGCTCCGAGCCGTCGTCCGGCCGCGCGATAGATCTCCGCCGGACGGTCGGCCGCGCTTCGGGTGAAGACGAGTTCCTTGCCGCTGCCGTGGAAATCGGTCGGCCGCGCACCCGGCTCCCGTCCTCGACGGCGAATTCCCGGGCCTCATGCTTCGGCACGACCTGAACCGAGCCGTTGGACGCGCCTGAACGACCTTCTCGACCTTTCCCGCCGCGAACGCACCGTCGGGGCCTCGCGAAAACGGGAACGTCACGATCGGGACCGTGCCGCCATCGTCGATCTCCGCCACGATGGTCCACTCCGGCTCCTCCCCCTTCGGCGGAGTGCCCCAGGTGAACCCGTGAATCGGCCGGTCGAGTTCGGCGGTGAGTGTCGCCGAGCGTGCCGCGTTCTCGGTCGCGGACGGTCAAGACCCACTGGTCGGCCTCGAACCCGGCCCGCTCCTGTCTGACATAGGCGAGGAGTTGTCCATCGGGCGAATAGGACGGCTGGGCGTCGGCCCCCTGGTTGATCCTCGGTCAGGTTCTTCGGCTCGCCGCCGCCGACGGGCACGGTCCAGATGTCGGTGTTGGTGGACCAGGCGTGGTTCTCGACCGGCTCGGCGGTGAAGGCGAGCTCCTGGCCGTCGGGCGAAAAGGCGTAGTCGGACGAGCCGCCGAAGGGGGCCGGGGGGGCGTTCACCTCGAGCTTCGGGGTCAGGTCGCTTCGCCTCGCCGGTCCTGGCGTCGGCGACGAACAGGTGGCTCCGCTTCCCCTCGTCCCAGGCGTTCCAGTGGCGGATCATCAGGTGGTCGAAGATGCGGACCTTGCGACTTCGCCTCCTCCTTCTCCTTGTCCTTCTCGGCGGTCTCCTCGGGGGTCGTCCCGGGATAGACCTCGGCGGTGAAGGCGAGCCGGTCGCCCTTCGGCGACCAGATCGGGCCGGCGACGTCGATGGGGAGCTTCGTCAGCTGGCGCGCCTCGCCCCCCTCGATCGGCAGGAGCCAGACCTGGGACGAGCCGCCCCGGCTCGGAGACGAAGGCGATCGACTTGCCGTCGGGGCTCCAGCGCGGGTGGTTGTCGGTCCCCGGCGCGGTGGTCAGTTGTCTCGGGCTCGCCCCCGGCGACGGGCACGAGCCAGAGGTCGCTGTTCGTCTTGCCCGCCTCGCGGTCGATCTCCGAGACGACATAGACGACCCACTGGCCGTCGGGCGAGACCTGCGGGTCGGACACGCCCTTGACGGCCAGGAGGTCGTCGACCGTGATCGGCCGGCCCGCCGCGAGCACCGGCGCGGCCAGAGAGCAGAGCATCAGCAGGACGAGAATCAGTCGCATGTCGCGGATTCCTCGCGGGTGTCGGATCAATGTCGTCGGTATCCAGGGCGTCAGATGCGCCCGTGCCCCATCTTCTTGAGGATCGGCGTCAGGGTCAGCAGCACGACGCCCGGCACGATGGAGGTGAAGACCAGGAACATCCAGAGGTTCAGGTGGTACGGTTCGACCAGCGATTCCATGATCCCGGCCATGTAGTTCGCCAGCGGCCGTGCAGGTGAACCAGAGGGCCATCATCAAGGAGGCGACCCGCGCGGGGGCCAGCTTGTTGACCAGGGAAAGGCCGATCGGCGAGAGACATAATTCGCCCATCGTGAAGATCAGATAGACCGAGGCCAGCCATTGCGGCCCGACCTTACCGGAAGGCCCGGCGGTCCGATCTGCCGCGTACATCACCAGGAAGGCGAGCCCGAGCAGGATCAGACCAAGGCCCATCTTGGCGACCGAGGAGAGCGAGAACCGCGTCCGGTCCAGGGCCGTCCAGAGCATCGAGAACAACGGGGCGAGGATCAGGATCAGGAGCGGGTTGAGCGACTGGAACCACGAGGTCGGGAATTCGAGGCCGAAGAGCAACCGCTCGGTCCGGTTGTCGGCGAAGAGGTTCAGCGTGCCGCCCGATTGCTCGAAGCCCATCCAGAAGAAGATGGTGAAGATCGCCACGATGAGAATCACGGCGATCCGCTGCCACTGGACGCCGTTGAAGGGGGCCTCGGGGTCCTCCTCCTTCTCCTCGCCGACCGAAGCGTCGAGTTCCGCATCGCGGACGGAGTCACTCTCCGGCGGCGTGGTGGCGTCGAGCTGCGCGGTGCCGGTCGTTTTCACCAGTTGCGGGTCGTGCAACATCGCGGCGAGCAGGCGGGTGGCGAGAAGAACCACGGCGACGAGCAGGACGATGAGAACCAATCGGTACAGAAGGAAGGGGATTCCCCAGGCGACCGACAGGATGTCGGCGAACCGTCCTGTCGGTGACCAGACGCCCCGCAAGGACGGCCAGACTTCCAGGAACCCCCAGACGAGGCCCAGGCAGAGCAAGGCACCGATGGTGACATGAATGTAATCCTTGGCCGTCAGGCGGTGTTCCTCGCGTCCCGGCGGATAGCCGCCGACGAGCAGCTTCTGGAACACGACGAACGAGATCAGGCCGCAGACCATGCCCACGCCGGCCGCCCCGAAACCCCAGTGCCAGCCGACGCGCTCGCCCAGGGTGCCGCAGACCAGCGGGGAGAACAGGGCGCCGAGGTTGATCCCCATGTAGAAGATCGTGTACGCGCCATCGCGCCGGGCGTCCCCTTGCGGATAGAGCTGGCCGACCATCGTGGAGATGTTCGGCTTGAAGAAGCCGTTGCCCATGATGAGCAGGCCGAGCGCCAGGTTCAGCAGCGGCTCGAAGGCCATCGCGAAATGGCCCAACGCCATGACGATCCCGCCGATCAGGATCGCCTTGCGCTGGCCGAGCACCTTGTCGGCCAGGTAGCCGCCCAGGAGCGGGGTCAGATAGACCAGCCCGGTATAAGTCGCGTAGATTGCCAGGGCGTCCTCGCGAGCCATCTGGAGATGGTTCGTCAGGTAGAGCACCAGCAAGGCACGCATGCCGTAGTAGCTGAACCGCTCCCACATCTCGGCGCCGAACAGGACGTACAGTCCCCCCGGGTGGCCGACCTTCCCCTTGGCGGGGCCGACGGTTTCCGCCGTGCTCGACATGGACGACTCCCTGTCTCTCGTTTTCGTCTCTCGGAAGATCTGGGCGTTGGCTGATGCTCGTTGGCGCGAGGGCCCGGTCGTGCGCTGTCCCGTCAGTCCAGGCGCCGGATGGCCGGGCGGGAGAGGGCCGTTCCGATCCGTCGATGACCGGACAGCTTACACCAAATCGGGCTGGTCCCCAAGACCCTCGTCGGGGAAGCACGAGGGGAGACCCGGTTCCTGTTCTGGATTCGGCGACCAAGCTTGATGGTGCATCCGGTAAGTTTTGGAGCGCGGGCCTCTGGCCCGCATCCGGATGCGGGCCGAGGCCCGCGCTCCAAGGAAAGAGAATGGGCGGAGGCACCACTTGGAGCGCGTTGGGTTGCCGGCTCATGGTATAGTAGGAAGTCCCTCGCGGACCAGACCACGTATCGAATCACGCCAAGGACGTTCCGACGGCCCGAAGGAGCCGCGATGGCCAAGCACATTTTCGTGACCGGCGGCGTGGTCAGCTCGCTGGGCAAAGGGCTCACCTGCGCCTCGATCGGCATGCTCCTGGAGCACCGCGGGCTGCGGGTCCGGCTCCAGAAGTTCGACCCGTACATCAACGTCGATCCGGGGACCATGAGCCCCTACCAGCACGGCGAGGTCTACGTCCTCGACGACGGCGCCGAGACCGACCTCGACCTCGGCCACTACGAGCGGTTCACCAACGCCCCGCTGACCCGCGACTGCAACTACACGACCGGCAAGATTTACCTGTCGGTCATCCAGAAGGAGCGCGAAGGGAAGTACTACGAGGGGAAGACCGTCCAGGTCATCCCCCACGTCACCGACGAGATCAAGCAGGCCGTCCAGCGGCTGGCGACCGACGACGTCGACGTCGTCATCACCGAGATCGGCGGCACCGTCGGCGACATCGAGAGCCTGCCGTTCCTGGAGGCGATCCGCCAGTTCGCGCTCGACGTCGGCCGCGAGAACTGCCTCTACATCCACCTGACGCTCGTGCCCTACCTGAAGGCGGCCGGCGAGCTGAAGACCAAGCCGACGCAGCACTCCGTCGGGGCCCTGCGGCAGATCGGCATCCAGCCCGACGTCCTGATCTGCCGGACCGAGCACCCGATCCCGCCCGAGGACAAGGACAAGATCGCCCTGTTCTGCAACATCGACCGCAGGCGCGGTCATCGAGGAGCGCGACCGGGAGTTCAGCATCTACGAGGTCCCGCTGAGCCTGGTCAACAACGGGCTGGACGACATCCTCGTCAAGCGGCTGGGCCTCAAGACCGGCCCGCTCGACATCGACGACTGGCGCGACCTGGTCGACCGGGTCATCCACCCCGAGCGCGAGGTGACGATCGCCGTCGTCGGCAAGTACATGAAGCCACCGCGACGCCTACAAGTCGGTCTACGAGTCGCTCGACCACGCCGGCATCGCACCACAATGCCCGGGTGATCGTCCGGCGGATCGAGGCCGAGGAGGTGCAGCGTCCGAGGGGCCGGCGAAGATCGCTCGGCGGGCGTCGACGGCATGCTCGTCCCCGGCGGGTTCGGGATGCGCGGGATCGAGGGGAAGATCGAGGCGATCCGCTACGCCCGGACGCAGGGCATCCCGTTCTTCGGGATCTGCCTGGGCATGCAGTGCGCCGACGATCGAGTTCGCCCGCGAGCGTCCTCGGGCTGGACGACGCCAACAGCACCGAGTTCGACGGCAACGACCCAGCACCCGGTCATCGCCCTGATGGAGGAGCAGCGCGGCGTCACGCAGCGCGGCGGGACGATGCGGCTGGGCGCCTGCCCGTGCCTGCTGGCGCCCGGACAGCCTCGCCCTGGCCGCCTACGGCGACCGAGCGGATCGAGGAGCGGCACCGCCACCGCTACGAGTTCAACAACGCCTACCGCACAGACCTTCGAGGAGCACGGCCTTCGTCGCCGACCGGCATCAGCCCCGACGGCCAACCTCGTCGAGATCGTCGAGCTCGCCGGACCACCCCTGGTTCCTGGCCGTGCAGTTCCACCCCGAGTTCAAGTCGAAGCCGACCAAGGCTCACCCCCTCTTCCGCGACTTCGTCGCCGCCGCCCTGCGGCACCGCGAGCAGAGCCGCGCGGAGCTGGAGGTTCGCTGAGTTTTTGGGAAGGAGGGACGACCATGGCCGTCGCGGAACACGCCACGACGGAACAACGACTCCTGATGTACAACGTGCCGTGGGACGAATACGAGGCCCTCTGGAAGCTCTGGGAAGGGCGGCATCTCCGTCTGACATACGATCGGGGGACGTCTGGAGATCATGGTCGTCTCTTACGAGCACGATCGCTACAAGCACATTCTCGGTCGATTGATCGAGACTTTGTGCTTTGAACTCGATGTTGAGGTGTGCGGCGGTGGCTCGCCGACCTTCAAGAAACAGTTGAAGGAACGGGGCCTGGAGCCGGACGAATGTTACTGGATCACCAGCGAGCTGGCGATGCGGGGAAAGCTCGATTTTGACATCGACGTGGACCCTCTCCCCGACCTGGCGCTTGAGGTCGAGGTCTCCCGGAGTGCGCTCGACAAGCTCGGCATCTACGCGGCACTCGGTTTTCCCGAGATCTGGCGGTTCGACGGGACAGGCCTTGCACGTCCACCAGCTTCAGGAGGACGGGCGTTACCGGGTCAGTCCGTCGAGCCGATATTTCCCGACCGTGCCGCTCTCGGCGTTGAACCGCTGGATCGGCCAGGCGACGCGGATGGGCGAAAATCAGTGGCTATGCGCGCTCGGCGCCTGGATTCGCGAAGGCATGCCCGAGCAGGAACACTCTTGATCCGGTCGGAGGTCGCCTTGTCGATGATTGCCCGCCTTGCGGAGTCCGGCCAGTGGGTCCGCATCACCGTGGAGGGGGACCGGATCGCCGAAGTCGTTCCCGCCGAGGGAAACGACGGCGGCGAATGGGTTGCCCCCGCCTTCTGGGATATTCAGCTCAATGGCCGCTGGGGGATCTCCTTTTCCGACCCGTCGCTGACCGTGGAGCAGGTGGCGGACGTCGTGCGGGCGCAGGCGGCGCTCGGCACGGCGCGGCTTTGCCCGACGTTGATCACGGCGCGGCCCGAGGCCCTGCTGGCGGGCGTCCGCACGATCGCCGACGCGTGTGAACGGTTCCCGGATGTCGCCGCGAGGGTCGTCGGCATCCATCTCGAAGGGCCGTATATCTCGCCCGAAGATGGCTATCGAGGGGCCCACCCACGCGAGGCCGTGCGCGATCCCGACCCGGCCGAGTTCGCCCGGCTTCAGGAGGCGGCGGGGGGCGGATCGCCCTGATGACGCTGGCCCCCGAGCGTCCCGGTGCCCTGGCGTTCATCCGGCAGGCGGTCGCGCAAGGCGTCGTCATCGCCCTGGGGCACACCGCCGCCGATCCCGAAACCCTCCGCGCCGCGGCCGAGGCGGGGGCGACCCTGAGCACCCACCTCGGCAACGGCATCGCCGCGACCTTGCCCCGGCATCCGAACGCCATCTGGCAGCAGGCGGCCGACGACCGGCTCTTTGCCTCTTTGATCGCCGACGGCCACCACCTCGACCCGGCCACGCTCCGCGTGCTGGTCCGCGCGAAGACGGCGGAGCGGGTGATCCTCGTGAGCGACGCCAGCCCGCTCGCGGGTTTGCCCCCCGGGCGTTACGGCGACTGGGCGGTCGATCCCTCGGGCAAGATCGTCGTCGCCGGCACGCCGTACCTCGCCGGCTCGAATCAGGGGCTGGACGTTGGCCTGACGAACATCCTGGCGGCGGGGCTCTCGCTGCCCGAGGCGCTGGCCACCGTCACGACCCACCCCGCCCGTTTGCTGGGGAAACCCGTCCCGCGGATCGCGCCGGGAGAGCCGGCGAACCTCGTGCGATTTGTTCTGAACGATGGCCAGATCACCCTCCGGGCGACATGCGTCGATGGGGAGTGGGTCGAGGCGAACGCCGAGGTGGGGCCGGCCGCGCGATGATCGATCGCGCGACCGGCCCGTTTCTCGAAACGTCGCTCAAGGCCCTTCGACGGTCGTCGCCGGGGCGGACCGGAGGCTGTTGAGGTAGGCGATCAGATCGTTGAATTCCTCGGCCGAGAGGGTTTCGATCAGGCCGGTCGGCATGATCGAAACGTCGCCGACGCGGCTCTCGTCGATGTTGGCCTTGGCGACCCGCGTGACCTTCGCCTCGGCGTCCACCAGGTCGATGTGGGTGTCGGTCTCCTCCCGGACGAGGCCGGTGAGAACCTGGCCGTCGTCCTTGGCGACGATCAACGGCTGATAGCCGGTGGCGATCCGCTCCGACGGCTTCAGGACCGAGGTGATGATCTCCCCCTTGCTGTACTTCAGGGCCAGTCCGGTGAGGTCCGGCCCGATGTTGGCCGTGCCCATCCCACCGGCCGCGTGGCACTTCACGCAGCCGACCCCTTTCGGGTCGAAGAACAGGGCACGTCCGCGCTCGGGGTTTCCCTCGTGGGTCAGGGCGAAGGCGGTCAGAGCGTCGGGGTCGAACGCCTCGGAACGGGCGGCGAGCGTGTGCTCCGACGGCAGCGAAACCTGCACGCCGAACGACCACGTGCCGATCCCCTGCCGGGTCTTGACCAGCACCCGGTTCATCCCCTTGACCAGTTTGACCCGGACCCGATCCGATCGGGTTGATAGGGCCTGCCGGCGAAATTGCTGTAGTTGAAAACGGGCTGCTCGTTGACCAGCACGGTGATCGACCCGCTGGAGCCGATCAACAGCAAGGCCTCGCGGTCGGTCTCGGCGGGGATCTCGGCGTAGGCGAAGGCGGCCAGGTCGGGCGAGCCGTTCGTGTCGTAGCCGAAGCCGCCGACATCGCCGGCCCCCGCCTTGAAGTCGTTGATGTTGACCTGGCCGGTCGCGGGGTCGGCCTGTCGGTTCTGCCAGTGGATCGTGCGTCCCTCGGCGCCGACGTGGGGCTTGCCGAAGTCGATCGACCGCTCGCCGACAAAGACCTGGGCCGTCGTCCGGGGGAACGGCCCGATGACCTTCCACGGCACGATCGGCTGGAACCGGGTCAGCACGCGTTCGACGGCCTCGGCCGCCGGTCCCTTGAGGTCCGCCGACCGGGCTTCCAGCTCGGCGGCCACCTGATCGCGGATCGTCAGCAAGGCCCCCTCAGCGGCTTTTCGCAGGCCGGGATCGCGGGCGTTCAGCGCCTCCAGATAGATCGGCAGGGCATTCGGATCGGGCAGCACGGTCAGGGCGCGGGTGGCCTCGTCACGCTCGGAGCCTTTCTGAGCCATCGCCAGCAGGCGGGGGACGGCGTCCTTGAGCCCCAGCAGCGCGACCGTCTGGATCGCCGCGATGCGGACCTCCGGGGCCGGGTCGGCCAGCAAGGGGGGAATCGTCTTGCGGACGGCGTCCGGGACCTCATTCCGAGAGGCAATCGCCCGCACGGCCGAGGCCCGGACGGCTGGCCTCCGGGTGCTGGAGGAACCCCGCCAGGTCGTTCGGCGGCAGCACCTTGCTCCTTCCCAGTTCGGGCAAGGCCCGCGCAATCAGAACGGCGGGGGCCGCCTTGTCATAGACCAGCATCAGGCGGGCACTCAGGGCTTGCGGGCCGGGCAAGGCCCCCAGGGCGTCCAGTGCCGCCTCCCGAACGGCCAGCGGTTGCTGGTCGCTTTTCAGGAGATCGGCGAGTGCCGTGACGGACGCCACATCGCGCAGGGCGCCGAGCGTCCGCGCGAGCTGGATCAACGTATCCTGATCCGTTTCCTCGGTGAGTCGCTGCCGGAGGACCCCCTGCGCCGGGGTGCCCGCCTGGGCGAGTCCGATGATGGCCGTCTGCCGGACCTCGGGCGCAGGGTCGCGGAGCCCCTGGGTCAGGCCGACGAGGACGCGGGTCATCCCCTCGTTGCTCCACGGTTCGGTCTTGCTCGGAAGGCGGCCGGCGAGCGGGTTGGTGCCGAACCAGTTGCCCGACCAGTCGGGATAGCGGAAGTATAGCCCGGCCAGGTTCGCCACGATCCGGGCGCGGACCCTGGCGTCGTCCACCTTCGGCAAGGCGGCGATCAGGGCATCGACGACGGCGACGGACCACACCTCGTCGGTCAGCCGCAGGGCATCCTCCTGTCGCTTCGGATCGGTCAGGGCGGCGGTGAGAGCCGTGGTGTCCCACGCGTGGAGGTCGCGGAGGGCGTGGCGGATCGACCACGAGGCGAACGTGTCGGGGTCGCCAAGGTGCGCCATCAGGTCCGGCATGGCGGACGAGACGCCGAGCTTGCCGAGCGCGATCGCCGCCTCGCGCCGGACGGCCGCGTCGCGGTCGTCCAGCAACGCGGTCAGCGCCGACAAGGCCTCGCGGTCCCCCCGGATGCCCGAGGATCGGGCGGCTTGGAGTCGGACCTGCGCCTCCTGGTCCTCCAGGGCGGCGCGGATGGCTTGCCGGGCCTCCGGCGTGCCGATCGCGTCGAGCGTCCAGAGGGCGTGCAGGCGGCCGAGCGTCGGCTCGCCTCCTTGTGAGCCGTTTGACCAGCGGCGGGACCGCCTTCGCGCCGACCGTCGCGATCTTCCGTTCCGCGTCGAGCCGGACGGAACGCGCGGGGTGATCGAGGGCGTCCAGCCAGGTGGCGAACGCTCGCCCTTCGGGCCGGGGCGCGGGGGAGACGGCGTCGGGGCCTTGATAGGTCAAGCGGTACAGCCGTCCCGTCTGCGGACCGTCCGCCAGCCAGCTTCCGAAGGCCCAATCGACGAGGTAGAGGGCATCTCCGCGCGGCGGGACCGCCAGCGAGAACGGGCGGAAGTCATCGAGGTCCCCCTTGGTGACGAACGGCTCGCGGTTCGTCACGGCGAACGTGCCGCCTTTCTGCGCGATCTCGTAGCGAAAGACGGTTTGGAGGCCCCAGTCGCAGACGAACAGGTTCCCTCGGTAGCGTTCGGGAAGGCCGTCCTCGTTGTAGCAGACCCCCTGGGTGCCCGAGCCGCCGATCTGCCCGGCCATCACGGGCAAGGCGCGTTGGGGGGCGTTGAGGAACTCGTAAGGATATCCGTAATGGCCGCCGACGATGTGGTGCGTCAGGCTGTTCGGCCACTTCTTGCTGTCGTCGTCGTTGCCGTACGTGAAGATCTCGTCGGTGTTCGAGAGCATGACCGACAGCGGGTTGCGCTCGCCCGTCGAGACGACTTCCAGGCCGGTGCCGTCGGGCCGGATGCGGATCACCCCGCCGCCGTGGAGCTGGATCGTCGCGCCGTCCTTGCCGACCCCCCTGGGAATCCCCTTGTCGCCGATCGAGATGTAGAGGTAGCCGTCCATGCCGAGCCGCACGCCCGAGGCGACGTGATCGTTGATCCCGTTGAACCCGGGCAACTCCGGACCAAGGCCCGTGATGAGGTCCTCGCGCTGATCGGCCCGGCCGTCGCCGTCGGTGTCGCGCAGGGCGGAGAGGTAGGGGGCGTGGACGACGTAGAGCGTGCCGTCGATCCATTCCAGGCCCATCACGGCCCAGAGCTTGTCCGCGAAGACCGAGACCTTGCCGTCCTTGATCGCCACGACCGAGTCGATCGGCTCGGTCGGCGGGCCGGGCATGTCCATCGGGTCCTGACCGAGGTAGATCGTGCCGTCGGGCGCGACGACGCAGGCGGTCGGGAAGAGGATCTCGGGCGCCTGGGCGACCAGCTCCGCCTTCCAGCCATCGGGCACTTGCGGCAACGAGGGAATCCTCGGCCGCGAACGACGTTGTTAACGAGACGAGGACGAGGCCGAGAGCGAGCGGCAGCGGTCGCATGGCAAGGGTCCTTCCATCCTGGTTCCAAGAACGGCGAAAAGGGAAGGCGTGGGTCAAGGTGGGCGATCGGGAGAAAGCCTCTTGACTGTAACGAAGATGCCGTTATGCACTCAACACGAGCCCCGTTGGTCGGAAGACGCGCCGCATGGTACAATCCCGTGATCGCGTTCGTTGGGACGGGCCAGGAGGCCCGCCTGTTTGTTCCCAGTTAAAGAGGAGTGCCGGTGCCGTGACCGAGATCGAGCCGACGAGCCTGCCCCAACACCCGAT
Organism: uncultured Planctomycetota bacterium; assembly: GCA_963758025.1. Lineage (GTDB taxonomy): Bacteria > Planctomycetota > Planctomycetia > Isosphaerales > Isosphaeraceae > CAVWUA01. The sequence goes on from CAVWUA010000001.1 coordinate 276,224, forward strand.
GCGGAGTCCGAGTTATCCCCAGCGGGTTCATATCCGCGAGCGTGCCCAGTGGCAAGCCATCCTTCAGGAATGGACCGAGCGGATCGAGACGGCCCGCCAGGAGCTGGCGTCGGGGAAGAGCACACCGGCGAAAGAACGGCTCTACGTCCAGATGCTCGGCGCGCGCGATCAGGTCCGCGACGCCGTCCGCCGCATGCCGATGGAGGTGGGCGACCTCTACGAGGAAGACCATCACAGTCTGGAGAACGCCGTCGCCGCCCTGGAACGGCTGTTCGAGCGCTGGAAGTCGGCGTAACCCCATTTCTCCCACCCCCCGCATCCTTGCGAAAGGTCGGCCTCGACCATGCACGCCCTGGATTTCCTCCGGCGGCCGGACGCCCCCGATGACGTCCGGCCGTTGTATGCCGTGTACGGTGATGACGCCTACCTGAGGCGGGAGGTCCTCTCCGCCCTGCGCCGGACCGCCCTGGGAGGCGAGGCCGACGACATGGCCGAGACCCGGTTCGAGGGGGACCAGGCGAGCCTGGCCGACGTGCTCGACGAGGTGCGCACCTTACCCTTCCTGGTCCCCCGGCGCCTGGTCGTGGTCGAGAACGCCGACAAGTTCGTCACCAGCCACCGCAAGGCCCTGGAGCATTACGCCGAGAACCCCGCGAGCCGCGGCACCTTGATCCTGTCGGTCAAGTCGTGGACCTCCAGCACCCGCCTGGCCAAGCAGGTGGACAAGGTCGGCCTGTCGATCGAGTGCAAGAGCCCCAAGGAGAGCGAGCTTCCGGCGTGGCTCCGGCAACTGGCCAAGTCGCACGACGCCAGGCTCGACGACGACGCGGCACGCCTCCTGGTGGAGCTGGTCGGGCCGGAGGTCGGCCTGCTCGCGTCGGAGGTCGAGAAGCTGGCGATCTACGTCGGGGATCGTAAGCAGATCGGCCGCGAGGACGTGGCCCGGATGGTCGGCGCGGGGCGGGTGGAAACCATCTGGCGGACCCTCGAAGCCGCCACCACCGGCCATTCCGCCGAGGCGCTGGACGACCTCGACAAGCTGCTCGGCGCGGGGGAGCATCCCGTCGGCCTGCTCGCGGCGATGAGCGCCTCCTTGCGGAAGGTCCACCACGCGGGGCAGCTCCGGCTCGCGCGCCGGGACCTCAAGGAGGCGTGCCGGGAGGCGGGCATCCCCCCCTACCCCGCCGCGATCGACATGACCAGCCGGCAGCACAAGCACCTTGGCCCATCGCGCGTGGATCAGTTGCCGGAGATGCTTTTGAAGGCCGACCTCGACCTGAAGGGCTCGTCGATGCTCGCTCCTCGCGTGGTGCTGGAGCGGTTGCTGCTCCGGCTGGCCGAACCGAGGCACGATTAGAAAAGGGCCGCACCGTGTTGTACCGAACGCTCGCCTGCCTCGTCGCCCTGACCCTGCCACTCAACGCCCGCGCCGGCGACGGCCCGACGGTGCCCGTGGCGCTGGCGTGGGGATCGGACGGAAGCCTGATCGCCGCCCTCCGGGAAGGCCGCGCCCTCGCGGTGATCGACCCCGCCACCTGGCAAGTCACCACGACCTCCCCCCTGGAGATTCGCCCGGCGTCGCTGGCGAGCCTGGATACCGGCGCGATGCTGGTCGGCGGCATGGAAGGGCAGGTGCTCGTGGTCGATCCCGGCGGCAAGGTCCTCCGCCAGATCGACGTGGGACGAGGCCCGGCGCGGGTTCTGGCGTTGCCCGACGGCCGCGTGGCGGTGGCCTGTCTCTGGGAGGAACAGGTGACGATTCTCGATGCACGGGACGGCCGGATCGAATCGCGACATCCGTTGCGGTTTTCGCCGAGGGCGATGGTCCGTCATCCCGATGGTCGCCTTTTTATCGCCGATGCCTTCGGCGGCCGGCTCGCCAGTCTGGAGCCGGGCCGGGTCGGGTCGGAGCGATTCCTCGACCTCGATGGCGTGAACCTGCACGCGTTGGCGATCTCGGGGGATGGCAAGGAACTCCTGCTCGGGCACATGGCCCAGTACGCACCCTTGCCGTTGACGCGAACGAACATCGACTGGGGCCTGATCTTCTCCGCCAAGATGAGCGCCGTGCGGCTTTCGGCGTTTGATGGCTCGCCTTCCCACGAGGAGGACCGCGGCATGACTTTCGGCGTTTGACACTCGACGGCTCGGGGCATGGCGCGGCCGATCCGGCGGCGATGGCCGTCTCGACCGACGGGCGGCTCGTGCTGATCGCCTGCGCCGGAGCGCATCAGGTTCTGGTCATCGACCGCTCGCTCGGAGCGCGAACGGTGGCGGACCTCCTGCCGCTGGGGGACAGTCAGTTGATCGACACCGTGGAGGTCGGCCAGGGGCCGGTTGCCGTGACGATCGACCCCTCGGGACGGTTCGCCGTGACGGCCGACGCGATGTCCGACACGCTGACCGTCTTCGGGCTGGAGGACCTGTCCGTCGAGGCGACGGTCCGGGTCGGTCCGGTCGCGCCCCGGCTCTCTCCCGAACAGCGCGGCGAGCGGCTGTTCCACGACGGCCGACGTTCGCTCGACCGCTGGATCAGTTGCGCCAGTTGCCACACCGGCGGGCACACCAACGGCCTGAACTTCGATACCGACGGCGACGGCAACAGCGGGGCACCGAAGAACGTCCCCAGCCTGCTCGGCGTCGGCCCGACCGCCCCGTTTGCCTGGACGGGCGGTTTCCGCACGCTGGAGGATCAGGTCGAGAAATCGTTGCGGACGAGCCTGCACGGCCCCCGGAGCGATCCCCGGGAAATCGCTGACCTGGCCGCGTATCTGAAGGGCCTCTCCCCCGCCCCGCCTCACCGTGACGCGGACGAACCGATCGTTCGCCGAGGCGCGGAGGTCTTCCAGACGCGGAACTGCCAGCAATGCCACGTGCCGCCGACCTACACGAGCCGCCCGCTCCGCGATGTGGGCCTCGACGACGGCCCGGGCGGTCATCGCCGGTTCAACCCGCCCTCGCTCCTCGGCGTTTCCCGCTCCGCCCCCTATCTGCACGATGGCCGCGCCCGGACCCTCGGGGACGTGCTCGACGTTCACCAGGCCGAGACGACGCTGGGGCCGATGTCGGCCGAAGACCGCGAGGCCCTCATCGCGTTTCTGGAATCGCTTTGACCGCGTAACCTCCTGACTGCCGCATCCGGCAAATTCGAGTCGCGGACATCTGCCCGCTATCCCGGTCCGGAGCCGAGTCTCCTGCGCTCTGGGAAAAGATCTGCGGATGCAACCACTTACGGAATGCCGCCTGGCAAATTGCCATTGGTGATGCGGAACTCCATGATTCGAATCGCAAGCTCCTATTAAATATTCATGTCAGAATCCATCGCGCACTGTGTCGCCAAGATTGTCGAGATCGTCGCCAGCACTCAACACGGTGGCGAGCCGGACCGCCGCGCGGTGCTTCAACTCGGGTACAACCTCGGACGGCTCAGCGAGCTGACAGGGCTGGGGCGCGAGCCCTTCTGGGACGCCTGGAAGGCGGCCGTGGAACGCTGGGACCGGGCTGAACTCGACCGCCTGGCCCGACACTTGCAATCCGAGGCCGAGAGGTGGCCCTCGTCATGTTGAGAGATGATCGGGAACGCGCGCATTGGGAGAACGGGAGCGGGAGATTGACGGCGAACGATCGAAGTTTGACAACGCTGCGACGACGCGCGGCGTTGCTGTCGCTGGCGGTGGGGTTTGGCATGCTGGCCGGCAAGTGGTCAGCTTACTTGCTGACCGGTTCCCATGCGATTCTGTCCGATGCCCTGGAATCGGTCGTGCACATCCTGGCCACGGCGTTCGCCTTTGCCAGCGTGCTGCTGAGCGACCGGCCGCCGGACCCGAAGTTCCCCTATGGATACGGCAAGATCTCCTATTTTTCAGCCGGTTTCGAAGGGGGGCTGATCGCCCTGGCCGCCCTGGCGATTTTTTATGAGGCAGCGCAGGGGTTCCTGCGTCAGGAACCGCTGCAACAGCTCGGTCTGGGGCTCTTGCTGATCGTGGTGGCGGGGGTCGTGAACATGGTCCTGGGCTTCTGGCTGATCCGCCAGGGGCGGAGCACCGGGTCCTTGATCCTCGTGGCGGACGGCCAGCACGTGTTGACCGACTCTTATACGAGTCTCGGCGTGCTCGTGGGTATCGGCCTGGTCTGGCTCACCGGCTGGACCTGGATCGACCCGGCCATCGCGCTGGTGGTCGGGGTGTCGATCCTGCGGACCGGCTACAAGCTCGTGCGCGAGTCCGTCACCGGCCTGATGGACCGGGCCGATCCGGAATTGCTGGGTCGGATCGTGGCGGCCCTCCAGGAGGCCCGTCAGGAAGGCTGGATCGACCTGCACCACCTGCGGGCGTGGCAGGCCGGGGATCGCACGTTCGTCGATTTTCACCTGGTCGTCCCCGAGGAGTGGACGGTCGGGCGACTCCACGAGGCGAACGATCGCTGCCTGATCGCCTTGCGTTCGGCCCTGGGAGAGGCGACCGAGATCATCATTCACTTTGATCCCGATCGACCGCACCTGCGCGGAACGGACCTCCAGGGGCCCTGGACCACAACCGATGCCGTCCGCGTGCCCGTGGCGGGCGACCTCGGCGCCGAGCCGGACATCCCGATCCCCGACAGGCCGGCGACGCCCTGATCCGGATCGCGATCAGGCCATAATGTGCGGGATTCCAAAAAAGGTTCGTCACCGCCAGGACCGGTGAAGGGATCGTCTTACGTTGCGCGACAATTCGAGAAATTTCCCGAGATTTTTCTTGTTTTCGCGTGTGGATGACGGCCACAATAATATCCGCTTACCTTGAACGCGAAATCGATCCTTCCCGGAACAGACGAGACGATTTCGCCATATCATGCATGTAATCAGGAGGTCGAGCGATGCGTGCCAACACCCTGGAGTGTGAATCCACGCTGCTCCAACGGATCGAAGACTCTGTTCGTCAGACGACGTACGGGCGGATTCGTGATCTGAGCGTCGAGGAGGAAGAAGGGCGGGTCGTGCTGCGTGGTCAGGTCCCCTCCCGGCATACGAAGCAACTGGCGCTTCATGCCGTGCTCCAACTGGTTTCCGGCGACCGGTTCCGCGAGTGCATCACGGTGGGCTGATTCCGCGATTCCCGTCTCGGTTTGACCGCCAAATCATCACTTTCGATTCTTTTTGGGCACCCCGCGTAGGGCCGTGTTGGAACCCTGGTGACGATCCACGTTTCCTTCACGCCCTTCCTCGGGTGCTCCGCGTGTCCCCTCTTTTCCGATTATCTCAACACGTGCGATCTTACCCCGGATGAGAGTCCCTCCAGTCCTCCCGCGCAACGGGGAGGTGGGGGAGGCTGTTGAACTTGAGCCGGGCATGGCTTTCGGCCATAGTGTCCTGTGTGGGGGCGATCGGCGTCCGCCACGGTCAGGGATGGTATCGCTTCCGGTCAAAATCCTCCGCAGCTTTCCTGACCTGCGCAGTTTGACTGGAACGGGCGTTTTGGTCGGCTCGACGTGAACAGGGAAAGGGGAATCTCTTGATGAATCGGATCGGTCGTCGCGTCCGACTCGGCGCGGTCCTGCTGCTCGGCCTTTTCGGGACGCTGGCCCTGGCCGCCAGCCCGTCCAGGGCCGATGATGCGTGGGACGCCATCTATATCAGTGGAAACAAGGTCGGCCACAACCATATCAAGGTCACTTCGGTCAAGGACAGCCAGGGAAACCCGCTCCTGCGCGTGCAGGTCAACACCGTCCTGAGCCTCAAGCGCGGAAACGATCGCGTCGATCTGGAACTTCGTTACGGCACGATCGAGACGCTGGACGGCGCGGTCCTGCGGCTCGACACCCGGACCCTGGCCGGAGAGCAGGAGATCAAGGTCTCCGGTGATGTGGTCAACGGCAAGATGGCCCTGACCATCGAGGGGGGTCGTCAGCGACAGACGGTCACGATCCCCTGGGAGCCCGACGTCCGAGGCCCCTATGGCGCGGAGTTGAGCCTGGCCCGCAAGCCGCTCGAACCGAATCAGACGCGCAACATCAAGATCTTCGTGCCCGACCTGAACCAGATTTGCACCACGCATCTGGTGGCGAAGCAGCGCGAGCCGGTGGTCCTGGGTGGCGGTGTGAAACGAGAACTGCTCCGGGTCGAACAGACGATCTCCGGCCCCGACGGCGCACGGATGCCCGAGATGGACTCGACGTTCTGGGTCGCCTCGGACGGTCAGGTGATGAAGCAGGAAGTCGCCCTGCTGGGCGGGACCCTGATGTACCGCACCACCCAGGAAGCGGCCCTCGCCCCCAATGGAAATTACGACCTCCTGGCGGGGACCATCATCAAGGTTCCGCGGAAAATCACCAACTCGGAGCGCACGAGGGACATCGTTTACCGCGTCACGCTCTCCCAGAGTGATCCGGTGTCGGAAATTCCCACCGATCACCGGCAGACGCTCACGGCGGAATCCTCCCGCGCCGCCCGGCTGGAGGTGAAGACCGACTCGCCGAACCGTGCCGCCCCGAAGGCGGAGCCTCCCGACGAGGCGATGAGCCGTCCCAACCCCCTGGTCAACAGCGACGATGCGACCGTCGTCTCGTACATGCGCAAGGCCGTCGGTAACGAGACGGACCCCTGGCGCAAGGCCGCGGCGATCCAGCACTGGGTCTTCCAGAACCTCAAGGAGAAGAACTTCGGCACCGCCTTCGCCTCGGCCAGCGAGGTGGCGCAGACGATGTCGGGCGACTGCACCGAGCATGGCGTGCTGGCCGCCGCGATGTGCCGCGCGGCGGGCATTCCGTGTCGCGTGGTCGTCGGCCTGGTGTACGCGGATGATATCGGCGGCCAGGGGCCGGGCTTCGGGCCGCACCTCTGGAATGAGGTCTATATCAACGGCCACTGGGTCGCCATCGACCCGACCTTCGACCAGTCGGAAGTGGACGCGACGCACATCAAGCTGTCGGATTCCAGCCTGGACGGCGTCGCCCCCTTCGAGGCGTTCCTGCCCGTCCTGCGGATCACGACCACCTTCCACCTGAAGCTGGAGCCGCTGGAGATCCGCTGAACCCGCGCGACCCGCCCCTCTCGACAAAGCCTTGCCCGGCCCCTCCTCGAGCCATAGACTTCGAGGAGGGGCCGTTCGCGTTTCTCCTCCCGTCGGTCGCACGCTCGAACAACATCAATGGAGACGTCTCAACCATGTGGCGACAACGGAGGATGCGCATCCGGTTCCGGTGGCTTGCGATCGTGGGAATTCTCCTGGCGACCGCCCCCGCAGTCGTCGCCCAGTCGATCTTGACCCAGAAGCGGGGCCTGCCGCTCCAGCCCGCTCCCGCCGCGACCCGGTCGACCGAAGTCGAGCCACCACCGAACGTTAGCCGGGCCGAGGCCGACCTGCTCCAGGCCCTGGCGGCCAATCCCGTGACGGCTCCGTATCCCTTCGCCACGTCCCTGCGAGGGGGCAAGGTCGTTCTGCAAGGAACGGTGGGTACGAAGGTCGTACACGACGCGGCCATCCGAACGGCGATCGCGCTCGGGATCAACGTTGACGATGAACTCCTCATCGACACGGCCGCCGCGCATGTGGCGGCGTCCGCCCCCCTGGCCGGAGCCGCCCCGCCGATGGCCCGTCCCGGGATGGTTCCTTCGGCCACGTATTCGTATGGCTATCCGCCCTATATCTATCCCCAGCCGCTGTTCGGCTGGTATGACGAGCCGTTTTATGGATTCGAGCCGCCGGTCATCAGCTACCCGCCGTGGTGGGGCGCGCTGTCGGCCCACCGTCTGGACCCGAGGTTCAACGGCATGGCCGCCCCGCCCGTCACAGCCGCGCCTCCTGTCGTCGGAGAGTCGGTCGAGGTCCCGATCCCGTCGGGCATGGACGGTGCCGTCGAGATGACGATCGACCCGCGCGGCTTCGCCGTGCTGCGCGGGACCGTCCCGACGCTGGAGGATCGCGTTGCCATCGGTCAGCGGCTCGCGCGCCTGCCGGGCATCGCGGGAGTCCAGAACGAGCTGAAAGTCCAGGTCCCGCCAGAGGATGCGGACGTTCCGTCGGACGCGGAGGAGCAGGTTCCGGCGGCTCCGCAACCGGACCTCCCGCCCGGCCCGGGGAACGCGGCCGAGGCGCCGAAAGAGGCGGCGGAAGCGATCCAGTTCGGCGGCGAGGACGCGGCCGTGGGGGATCGTCTGCAACGTGCGCTGGACGGTCGCGCGGCCCTGAAGGGGCTCCCGATCCGCGTGACGATCGAGGACGGCGTGGCCACGCTCACCGGCAAGGTGCCGACCGTGTACGAGGCGATGATCACCTTCCGCGCGACGGAGCAGACGCCGGGGGTCCGTCGCATCGTCGATCGTTTGGAATTCACCGTTCCCGAGATCGGTGGGCCGAACCCCTTGATCGAGAAGGGGAACCCGGAGGATGTCGAGCCGTATCTGGAAGCCCAGATCCAAAGGCAGCTCGGCACCCAGGCCCACGTCGATCGGGTCCGGCTGAACGCCGGAGATCGCCTCGTGATCCGAGGGACCATCGCGACGGAGGAGGACCGCGCCCGGGTTGGGGCCATCTTGCGCTCGATGCCGATCCTCCGGGGATTTCAACTCGACTCGGAGTTCTTCTCTCAGTGAAATGGGGAAAGGCTGGTCATCTGGGATGTTTTGCCTGAGACTCCGTACGGCGTGAGCGCGGAATCGGGACACCGATTGCGGAATTTGCAACCGAATTGACCTTGATTGAAAATCCTGCCCGGGCTTAGGATGTCGCCGCGCCGGGGGTAATGGATTTTACCCTGGTGTGAGAGGCTGAATGGAACGAGACGAGAAAGCCTCCTCCAGTAACCTAGGGAAGGGACCTGGATCGCATGATCGCCAACATGGAAGGTGGCGTCTACCGCCAAGTCACCACGGCGTTCGACGGGCGGCGTTCCAAAGCCCGCGACGAAGCCCTCGACGCGGACGTCCTGGACCAGACCCTGACGGCAACCCAGCAGTGGTTGCTCGACCAGCAGCACGCCGACGGATACTGGGTTGGCGAGCTGGAAGGGGATACGATCCTCGAATCGGAATATGTCCTGCTGATGGCCTTTCTCGGTCGGGAGCACGACGAGGTCTGCATCAAGGCGTGCAAGTATCTCTTCGAGCACCAGCTTCCGGAGGGGGGCTGGGCGATCTACCCTGGTGGTCCGGTGGACGTCAGCGCGTCGGTGAAGGCGTATTTCGCCCTGAAGCTGGTCGGGATGTCGCCGGAGCATCCGGGCATGGTCAAGGCCCGCGAGGCGGTCCTGAGAGCCGGGGGCGCGGGGGAGTGCAACAGCTTCACGCGGTACTACCTCGCCCTGCTGGGCCAGATCTCCTATGACGACTGCCCGAGCGTGCCGCCGGAACTGGTGCTCATCCCGTCGCGACTGAACTTCAGCATGGCGGCGATGTCGGCCTGGACGCGGACGATCATCGTGCCCCTGTCGATCCTCTCGGCCTTCAAGCCCGTGCGGCGGATCGAGCCGGAACGCGGCATTGGCGAGCTGTACTGCCGCGATCTGCCGGTCCCGTCGCGCCGGACGAAATTCCCGTTCTCCTGGACCAATTTCTTCCTCGGTCTGGATCGGGTCTTCAAGTGGTGTGACCGGCACGTTCCCTCCTCGTGGCGGCAGCCGGGCATCCGCGCGGCGCATCGCTGGATGCTGGAGCACTGCGAGAACTCCGACGGCCTCGGCGCGATCTTCCCGCCGATGATCTACACGGTCATCGCCCTGAAGTGCCTGGGCTACGAGAATGGCTCCCCCTTGATGCAGTGGGCCTTGAAGCAACTGGACGACCTGCTGATCGAGGAAAACGGCTCGGTTCGCATTCAGCCGTGTGTGTCTCCGGTCTGGGATACGGCGATCGCGACGATCGCCCTGGCCGACTCGGGCCTGCCGAGCTTCCATCCGGCTCTGCTGCGCTCGGTCCGCTGGCTGCTCGACAAGGAAGTCCGCACGCCCGGCGACTGGCAGTCGCGGCGCCCGGGGGTCGAGCCGGCGGGCTGGCACTTCCAGTTCCGCAACGAGCTGTATCCGGACATCGACGACACGGCGATGGTCTTGCTCTCCCTGCAAGGTACGGCCCTGGCCGGATCGGCCGAGGCGCACGAGGCCACCCGCCGAGGGATCAACTGGCTGCTCGCGATGCAGAACCGCGATGGCGGCTGGGCGGCTTTCGACGCGGACATCGATAACCAGGTGCTGACCAAGGTTCCGTTCGCCGACCACAACGCCATGCTCGACCCGAGCTGTGCGGACATCACCGCGAGGGTGCTGGAGATCCTCGGGGGTCAAGGCTATCGCGCGGATCATCCGGCGATCGCCCGCGCCCTGGATTATCTCTGGCGCACGCAGGAGCCGGATGGCTGCTGGTACGGACGCTGGGGGGTCAACTACATCTACGGGACGTGGCAGGTCCTTCTGGGCCTGCGGGCGATCCAGTTCCCGATGGACCACCCGTCCGTGCAGCGAGCGGTCGCCTGGCTGGAGGCGGCGCAACAGCTCTGTGGCGGCTGGGGCGAGTCCTGCCGCAGCTACGACGACCCGGCGCTTCGGGGCCAGGGGGAGCCGACCGCCTCACAGACGGCCTGGGCCGTGCTCGGCCTGATCGCCGCGGGAGAGGCGGATTCCGACTGTGTCCAACGTGGCATCGAATACCTCGTCCAGACCCAGAATACCGATGGCACGTGGGACGAGGCCGCCTTTACCGGAACGGGATTTCCTCGGGTTTTCTACCTGAAGTATCACCTCTACCGGATCTATTTCCCGTTGATGGCCCTGGCCCGTTACCGCAATGCGGTCGGCCGCTTACCGTTGCCGACGAACGCGGCCAATCCGGGAACGCTGGCCTGCCGCGTCCCCGCGCTGCCCCTTTCGCGTGAGATCTGATCGAATTCCGCATAGCCAATGGCACAGGACGGGTTCCCGATCTTCAACGAGGCAAGATCGTTCTGGAATCGAGAATTTGCCATTTATCGTACGGCAGTCAGGAATTCGCATTCATCGCGAAGCTCGCCGAGAAAGATGGAAACGTAAGAATCGAGACAGTTTCCCTTTCTTCAATATTTGAACACTCGTTTTTCTGGCGATTTCCGCGATCTTCGCGGTGAATCTTTCCTCCCTATCCATCCAGGAGGCCGAGCCCGTGGGACTGCGATTCCCGCTATCGATGACGCTGAACATCGCCGGCTATGTGGCGAAGAAGAAGATGTCCGGGACCAAGCGGTTTCCGATGGTCCTGATGCTCGAACCGCTACACGCCTGCAACCTGACCTGCACCGGTTGCGGCCGGATCCGGGAATATTCCTCGACGATCAAGCAAAAGCTCTCGATCGAGGAGTGTCTCGACGCGGTCGATGAATGTGGCGCTCCGGTCGTGTCGATCTGCGGCGGTGAGCCGATGATCTACCCGGGGATTGACGAACTGGTGGCGAAGATCCTCGAGCGGAAGAAGACGGTGTATCTCTGCACCAACGGCATGTTCATCCGCAAGAAGCTCGGCGAATTCAAGCGGTCGGACCGGTTCTTCTTCAATGTTCACCTGGACGGGATGCGGGAAACCCACGATATCGCCGTCGAGCGCGAGGGCGTCTTCGACCAGGCGATCGACGGAATCAAGGCCGCCAAGGAAGCCGGATTCATGGTCTGCTCGAACACCACGGTGTTCAAGGAGACCGACATGGCCGAGTTGGACCTGATGTTCGGCTACCTGACCGAGCTGGGCGTTGATGGATTCATGATCTCGCCCGGGTACGAGTACGCGGCGGTGGACAGCAAGGAGATCTTCCTGGACCGCGCGATGATCCGCGACAAATTCCGGGCCGCGGACGCGATGTTCAAGAAGTACAAGTTCGCCACGTCGCCGATCTTCCTGGAATTCCTCCAGGGCCAGCGGGAGATGTCCTGCACGGCCTGGGGCAACCCCACCCGCAACATCAAGGGGTGGAAAGGGCCGTGCTACCTGATCACCGACATTCATCACAAGACGTTCGACGACCTCTTGAACAAGACCCCCTGGGAGAAGTACGGTTACGGGAAAGATCCCCGCTGCGAGAATTGCATGGTGCACTCCGGCTATGAGGCCTCGGCCGCCCTGGGGGTCAACAAGCGGCTGGGCGACACCCTGAAGATGATCAAGTGGCAGTTCACGTGATGGAATTGAGAATCTGATGTCCGACGAGCACAAGCCGGCCGGTTCGGTGGCCCCTGCGCCGGAGCCGGCCGACGTCGGCATCGTGGCGGCCCTGCCGATCGAGGTGGGGCCGTTTCTGAGGCGATTCAACAACATCCGCAAGTATGCCAGCGAACGGCACACGGTCATCGAAGGGGAGTGCGCCGGGAAGCTTGTCGTGCTGATCGTCTCCGGCGCCGGGCGAAAAAACGCCCGGCGCGGGGCCCAGTTGCTCCTTGGTGGGCACCGGCCGCACTGGTTGATCTCGGCCGGACTCGGCGGCGCGCTGGATCCGAGCCTCAACCGCAACGACACCGTTTTCGCCACCGAGATCCTCGGCCCCGAAGGACCTCCCCTGTCCATCGACGTTCACATGCCGGATGAGGAGCTATCGAAACCCGGACGGCGTGTCCGCACCGGTCGGCTCCTGACTGTCGATAAGATCGTTCGCACGGCCGCCGAGAAGGCGGAATTGCGTCAACAGCACACGGCGGACGTCGTGGACATGGAGACCTCGGCCGTCGCTCACCTCTGTCGCGAGCGCGGAGTGCGTTTCCTCTCCATCCGGACCATCAGCGACGAGGCGGGCATCGACCTCCCGCCGGAGGTTCTCACGATCCTCGGCCCCTCGGGCGGGTACCGCGTTCGGCGCGGCGGTCGGCGCAATCTGGCGACGGCCATCGAGCCTGAAGGACCTCTGGTCCCTCCGCGAGCATGCCGTCGTTGCCTCCGAGCGGCTGGGCGAGGTTCTCGTCGGCACGCTGCGCCATCTGCCTTGAGTGACATCTGGGACTCCATCTGATACGTTGCCAGAGAACAACATCAGAATGGAGGTTCATCCATGCCACGTATCCGGCTCACGGTTCGGCGGCTCATGGTTTTGGTGCTGCTTGTGGCCATTTTGATGGCCGCCGGCATCGAGGCCAGGCGGCTGCTCCTTCGTTCGCGGGAGTATCGAGGCCATCTCGCCTACCACACCCGGAGAGAACGGGAGGAGCGGCGTAACCTGGGTGTGGCTGAGTCCATCCGACGCAAGGGGAAGACGCTCAATCGGGAGATGTCCCTGGTCGAAGAGGTGGCTCGACTGCGAATCCCCTACCACGCGCGCTTGAGGAGGAAATACGAAAGGGCCGTCACCCAACCTTGGGAGCCGCTTCCGCCTGATCCCCCTGAGCCGGGGGATGAGCTTGTCTGGAAAATCCTCGAAATTCCCCCCGTCACCGATGACATCCCGTTAATCGACGTAAGCAGCATGAACTTCCCCTGATCGTTCTTCCCCTGTTGAGGTCAACAGCATGGGCATCCCCACGTCTTGAACAATCCTCCTGGCGTTGCCCTGATCGGCGGCGGGTTCATCGGTCCTGTGCATGCCGAGGCGCTGCGGCGGATCGGCGTGCCGGTGGTCGGTCTGCTCGGCTCGTCTCCCGAACGTGCCCGGCCCCTGGCCGAACGGCTGGGAATCCCCCGCGTTTATCAAGATCTCGACAATTTACTGAGCGATTCCAAGGTCGGCGCCGTGCATATCGCCTCGCCGAATGCCGCCCATTTCGAGCAAGCCCGGCGCGTCCTGGAATCGGGGCGGCATGTCGTCTGCGAGAAGCCCCTGGCGACGACCTCGGCCGAGACGTCCAGCTTGCGGAAACTGGCTGAGTCGCGCCCTCAACAGGCCGCGGCGGTCAACTACAACATCCGTTTCTATCCGATCTGCCAGGAGATGCGTGCCCGCATCGCGCGGGCGACCTGGGCCGAATCCTCAGCGTGACCGGCTCGTACACGCAGGACTGGCTCCTCCGCCCCGAGGACTACAACTGGCGGGTCGAGCCGGACGGCGGGACGAACCTCCGCGCGATGGCGGATATCGGCACGCACTGGATGGACCTGGCCCAGTTCGTGACCGGCCGCCGGATCGCGTCCGTCGCCGCCGATCTCGCGACGTTCCTGCCCGAGCGAAAGCGGCCGAAGGGTCCTTCCGAAACGTTCGGCGGTTCCGGTGGAGCCGGTCAGACCGAGACCGTGCGCATCACCACCGACGACTACGGCGCGGTCCTGCTCCGCCTCGACGACGCCGCGAGGGGCGTCTTCCACGTCTCGCAGATGGACGCGGGCCGGAAGAACCGGGTGTCGATCGAGATCGCCGGAACCGAAGGGGCGATGGCCTGGGAGAGTGAATCACCCGACGTGCTCTGGCTCGGTCGTCGAGGCGGCCCCAATGGACTCCTCCCGCGCGATCCGGCCTTGCTCTCTCCCGAGGCGGCCCCGACCAGTCATTACCCCGGCGGCCACGTCGAGGGGTTCCCCGACACCTTCAAGCAACTCTTTCTGTCCGTTTACCAGTGGATCGCGGCAGGCGCGACGGGGGAACCCCCCTTCCCCACCTTCGCCGATGGCGACCGCGAGGTCCGCCTGTGTGAGGCCATCGCCCGGAGCGCAACGGGAGGGGCCTGGGAGTCCGTCGAAGAGGCGTCGGGATGAGCTTCGCCGCTTTTCCCAAGGGCCTAGGGAAATCGCCATTCAACCTGGGCCGACTGACCGAAGCATTCCTCGACCTCAACGCGCAGGATGCGAGGGATCGGTAGCCCTTTCGCCTGGAAATCCGCGTGAAGTCGACCAGCGATGTAGTCGGCCAGTAACTCCGCCGTGGTGTTGGCGACGGGCAGAACAACACATTCGTCGCGGGGGAAGCTCCAGTGTCGTTCGCGGTACCGCGCGACGCAGTTTGCCCCTTCCTGCTCTACCCGAATCAGGGGGCTTTCGGTCGGCAAGAGCATCCGGTGATCCAGCTCGCCGACGATCGCCAGCGTCAGGTCCTTCAAGGCGATGAAGTCGAAGACGTAGTGGTTTTCATCCAGGGCGTCTTCCACCTCGACGGCGACCCGGTAGTTGTGTCCGTGCAGGCGTTCGCAGTGATCGCCGTTGAAGGTGATGAAATGCCCCGCGCTGAAGACCAGGTAATCTTTCGTCACGCGGACTTGATAATGCTTCGAGGGCATGAAAGATCAGTCCTCAGTCAGCGGATTCGTCAAGGGTCCGTCACTCGCGGATTGACGGAGGACGAGCGGGGAGAACGGCACCTTGATTGTCCCATCTCGCAGCAGGACGTACAAGGCGGCCGCGATCAGGTCGGCGGTCGTGCCGGGGTTGCGGGCATGGCCGTCGTGACGTAGCCAGGCGTCAAACGCACGAACGACCGGATCGTCGGGATCGACCAGTCCCGACGTCAGGACCGCGCCGGTCCGCTTCGTAACCTCGGCCGCCGCGTCCGGGCCGAGCTTGCGGGCGATCAGCGAATCCGGATGTTGCGAGAGCAAGGTCAGGTAGGCGAGCAGGATGGCCTTTTCGAGCGATGCGCCGTGCTGGATGGCTCGTCGTAAGACGGGCGCGGCGAGGTCGAAGATGTCGGAGAAATCGTTCGCGTATTGCCAGGCGATCCGGTCCCGACCCGCCGCGATCCGCATGGCGTCGCGGAGCGTCACGGTTGGCTCGTCCGCGACGTCCTGGCGATCCGCCTTTCCGAGTCCACCGGGTTGGGCCAGTCGGATCGCTTGATAGACGAATCGCGCATCCTCCACGGAGAGCCGGTCGAGAACCGGGACGATTCCCGAACGTAGCTCATCCTGCAAAGGCACGGCCGCCAGGGGGGCGAGCAGCAGGATCATGCCGAGGTTGGTATTGGTGGCCACGACCCGCCGCGTCGCCTGCACCGCCGCGAGCACGGTGGCGCCGATGCCCTCGGTGCCTGCCCGGTCCAGCGGACCGGCGATGGCCGAGGCACTGAGCACGAAATCGAGATAGCTCGTGTCGTGGAAATCGGCGAATCGATGCACATTGCCCGGCTTCCTGGCGGTCACTTCCAGGATGCAGGCGATCTGGGCGAGCTGTCCGGGGGAGAGGTCGCAGGGTATCACGATCGGCCTCGCAAAGCGGTCAAAATTTCGGCGGCGACGTCCACGCCGGTCGTCTCGGCCAGGGCCTTCCAGCCGGGAACGGCGTTCACCTCCAGGATGACAGGTTCGCCGTCGTGATCCAGCAACACATCGACCCCCGCCATGCGTGCGCCGACCGCGTCCGCCGCCCGGAGGGCGAGGTGCGCGATCCGCGCATCGGGCCGCCAGGGTTCCGGGCGTCCACCCACCGCGACGTTCGTGCGCCATTCTCCCGCCGGCGCGTGGCGGCGGATCGCCCCCAGGATACGACCGTCGAGGACGAACAAACGCCCATCATGGCCGGGGTTGGGTACGTACCGCTGGACGTAGAGCACCGCGCCGAGCCGCTCCAGCGTGTGGAACGTCCGCCGAGCCAGTTCGGCATCCGACACACGGACAAGTCCCCGCCCCTCGGAGCCGAATAACGGTTTGACGACCACGTCCCCTCCGAGCGATTCGAACGCGGCGAGGGCCTCGGCGGCCGATTCGCCGGTCCAGGTGGCCGGGACGGGCAAGCCCGCCGCATTCAGCCGCGCCAGCGCCAGGTACTTGTCCACTGCCGCCTCGACCGCGCCGGGAGGGTTCAAGATCGGGACGCCCGAGGCGTGGAGCCGGTGCAGCGCATCCATGCGGAAAACGACCTGCTCCAGGGTTCCTGGCGGCATCATCCGCACGAGGACGCCATCGACCCCGTTCAACTCGATCGGCCCCGTTACGACACGCCCCGGACCAACACCGACCCACCCGGCGACATGCGGGAAGGGGACGGCGGTGAAGTGGATCGCCAGCGACTCCGCGGCGCGGCGCAGATCCTGAACGTGCCAGCCGAAGCCGGACACGAGGGCAACGATTCTTGGCGGCATCCGTGGGCCCTACGCGAAGAACGACCGCCCGAGCACGTCGTGCGCGGATTGTCCGAAGGGATGCGAGTGGCCGGTGTCAATGTTCTGGAACAGGATCTCCGCCGGGCTGAACAGGTGCGGATCGACCGCATAGAAGTCCTGGTTGTACTTGGCGAAGATCTCCGCGAACGGCTCACCATAGTCGCGCGAGCTGGACGAGGGAACCAGATGGCCGACCTGTCGCAGGCTGTTGTCATCGCCGGTGACGTGCAGGATCACCCGCGCACCGTAGAGAATCGCGTCATTGGTGCGGCCAATGGCCGCCAGGTCGTCCGACGCGACCGGCGGCAAGGGGGCCACCCCCTGGGCCGAGACGATCCGCGACAGGTCAAAGCCCACTTCCGACAGCTTGTGCAGGGCGGTTTCCACCGAACGCGCGACCACCTGCACACCACCCGCGAGGCTGGCCGTCGGCGCGACCAGCAGGGTCACGGCCGAGCGATCGACACGACACGCCTCGGCGATCTTGCCGACGACCTCGGGCGTGGGAAGCTTGCGTCCTTCGAGCACGCCGACCACGCTGCGCGCCGTCTCTCGATGGCCGATTTTTTCAAAGAGTTCTTCGTGTCCATAAGCGGCCCGCATCGGCCCTGATCCCATCGCGAAAAACTTGCCCTCGGCGATCTGCCAGCCGGCATACTGACTGGCCAGGCAGGATGCCACGGGATGATCGGTCACAACCTGGACCCAGGAGCACGGACGCCCATCCACGTCATTCTGAACAAGCGAGATATCGGCAAGATCCGCCATGCAGATCAGGGCCAGATCCAGCCCCGCGCAGCCCCCCAGGCACTTCGATTCCGCAATCGATCACACGCCCGCCACCCTCCACGGAATGAAGGGCAACGCGTCGTTCCGCAGTCCGATCCAGCAGGTTTTCCACAAGGGCGAGCGATCGCTCGTTCATATTTGTCATGTTGGCTTTCTATTTCAAAATGAGCGATGTACGGCAATCAAAGATCCGGCCTCCAGATCAGGATTTCCCCCTGTCCCTGTTCGATCGAGTCTCCATTGTAACGTTCGCAGAGCCCCTTGAAAGCCGACTCCGGGACGGGAAAGCCCCAGGCGCGGAGCCGGCGAAGGTACAGGGTCAGGAACGGCGGGCGGTGCCGGCAGGCCAGCCGGAAGGTGGGCAGGAGCGGCGGATCAGTGACGCTCGGGCCGAACTTGGCGATCGTACCTCGTTTCATGCCCGCGCCCGGATAGCGTCCGACGGTTCCGAAGGTGAAGATCGATCCGGCGATCATGCCGCGTCCGAGTCCCTCCCCGGTGGACCCCGCCACGGCGATCAGCCCCCGACGCATGGTCAGCCCGGCATCATCGCCGATCGATCCCTCGACAAGAATCACCCCGTCGCACATGCCCCGGCGTTCCCCCGGAGCCGCCGCGCCGACCAGGTGACCGGCCGAACCTCGGATATGAAGCATGCCACCTCGCATGTTGGCTCCGGCCCGATCGCCTGCATTGCCGAAGAGTTCGATCGATCCCCCGGCCATGCCCTCGCCAAGTCGCGAGCCGACGTCTCCCCGGATCGTCATGCGGCCGGAGCCCATCCCCTGCCCCAACTGCCGGACGTGCCGCAGGTCCCCTTCGATCACGAGGTGATGGTCGTCCAGGTTGCCCTCGATGTCGAACAGGTCGCCAAGCTCGACGAGATCGCGGCCCACCTGGAGCGCGAGTTTCAGGACCTCGACCGTCTGGAAGTTCGCCAGTAGGTCGGGCCGGAGAATCTCGGCCTCCACCGGTAAGCGTGTCGCGTCCTTCCAGCTCAGGGTCATGCTCATGACGAGGGCCTCTCATAGCGGTCCAGCACGTCGAGCAGCTTGATGTGAAACGGCCCGAGCTTGCCGCCATAATTTCCGGCCGTGAGCTGTACAATCCCCGGTTGGCAGCCGGCATGCAGACCCATTACTGTTGCCCGTTCGACCGCTTCAAGACTCAGGCCGTCGATGACAATCTCATAGGCGCACTGAACCTCGGGCGGCAGGAGCGATTCGACCATCCCGCGCAGGGTAGGAGCGAAGGCGGTATTCGTGCTGGCGCAGGGCCTTGTACTTGCTGCCCACCTTCGAGCCCGATCGGGCGATCCCGCCGGGAAACGGCAGGATCACGTCGGGCACGGCCCGCATCGCGGCGACGGCGGCCTCGGTCGCGGCAAGGGTCCGGGCGGCATCCGTTCCGAGCAGGATGATATTGCCACCGGCGACCCCCTTGGTCGTGCCGAACGTTTCCTCGCAGGTGAACTCGCCGTCCATCACGGGAATGCGCCAGTAACGGCGACCGTCGAGCCGTTTGCTGATCTGCCAGCCATCGCCGAAGTAGCGGAGCCGCCCTCCGACGCGGATCGTCTTCTCGCCCAGAGGCAGGCCGTTGTAGCACGCCGTCGTTGGACAGGTCATCACGCACTGACCGACGCGGTTCGCCAGGGCCGTCTCCAGCGCATCACGGCTGAAGGCAAACAGGAGAATGCTGACTCCGGGCCGACCATCGGGAGTTTCCTCGGGTGCGAGAGTCCGCTCGATGGCGGCCTCGGCATCGCAGGCGATGACGCTCGTGGCGTAGCCGCTCATCGTCCGTCCGGCGGTCTCGGCCCATCCGGGGGTGTCTGCGGTGATGATCGCCCGCGCGGCGGTCATGGGGAACGCTTCGGCGAAGGTGTCGGCGACAATCCGCGTCACGTCGATCGTCGCGGAGTCCGACGGGTTGCTCATGCTCGCCCTCCCTCCGCGCTCCCTGCTTGCTCGGCCAGGACGTCGAGCGGGTGCGAGACATCCGCTTCCGTGACCGGATAATTGGCGAACTGGATCGAGGCATACCGCGCGAACCAGGAGGCGATATCGCTTTCGATCGCCGGGTCGTACTCCGGCGCGACGTGCAAGGCGTGGCCCTCGGGTGCTTCGCGGAGGTCGCCATCGTCGATCACGATCCGCCCCGATTTCATCACATAGCGTGGCATGGAAAACATGCGCTCCTTGTCGTCATCGGGCGCGTAGATCGTCACGTCGCCATCCGCGCCGGGTCCGAGATGCCCCTTGCGCTTGAGGCCGAGCATCCGGGCGGGGGCCGCCCGGGTGATGATGGCGATCTCGCTGAGACTGTATTCCCGGTCCAGCTCGCCCAGGGCCGAGCGCTCGCGGACCCGTTTCGGCAGGCGCGCGAGCGTATCGTTACGATGGCCCCGGTCCATCAAGAGGGCGATGATCTGGGGGTACGCCAGGAACGAGCCGCCGTTGGGGTGGTCGGTGCTCATGGCAATGCGCCAGGGGTCCTCGACGCGCAGATACCATTCCAGCCCGATGGCCCATTGCAGGCCATGAACCAGGTTCTTGTCGCTGTAGGTGATCGGGACGACACCGCAACCGGTTTCCTGCTCGACGTCATGGCTGAGCCACTTCCGCCCCGTGACCTGATGGAGATACTGCCCCACCGGCCCATCGGCCGTCATGCTCGTCGTCTCGCCGAACAGGACCTGGCCGACGTCAACCGTCAGGTCCGGATGCGTGTTGATGAAGTCGGCCAGAACCGGGACTTGCGAGTTTATCGTGCCGGGGTCGTCGAGGCTTCCGCCATAGCTGTGAAACTGAATGTGTGCCAGATGCGCGCGGTGGCCGTCGAGGGTGCGGAGGGTTTCCAGGGTCGTTTCCGCATTGCCGGGAAGGCCCAGGTTCAGGCCGTGCAGGTGAACCGGGTGGGGTAATTTCAGTTCGTCCACGGCGCGGGCGATCTCGGTCACGATCTGCCGAGGGCTCACGTCGAAGTGATCGACCCGGTCATCCAGTCGGCTGACGTTGCCGTGACCCTGCTTCCAGCGCTCGATGCCGCCGGGGTTGACGACCTTGATTCCGAACCCTCGAGTCGCCTCCAGCAGCCAGGCGATGTAGCTCCGAAGCCGGTCACGTTCCCCTTCGCGGATGCGATCCATCACATAATGGTTGTTTCCCAGGAGGACGAGGAACGCCTTGTCGATGATCGGCGTGTCGCGGAATTCATGATGGGCGTGGCGAGCGCCCAGCGGTGGGATCGCGGCATCGACGGCCGCCGTGTAGCCCAGGCCGGCGTACTTGTAGCCGGTGGCGAAGGTGCTGGGTACGCTGCCGAGCGTGCCGGATCGCCGCCCCGTCGAACGCCGCAAGCCCTCGGCCCTCGCCTTGTCCTCGGGGCGCAGCATCCGCGCGGCGTTCACCTTCGAACCGGCAATATGACAGTGAACGTCCACGCCGCCCGGCATCACGACGTTCCCCCGCGCGTCGATCGTCCGGTCCGCCTTCGCTTCGGGATCGGCCGGCGCGGGGATCACGCGGCCGTCGGCGATCCAGACGTCCCGAACCTCATCAATGCCGTGCGCCGGGTCGATCAGACGCCCCCCGGCAATCCGTAGCGTGGTCATGAAGGCCGCACCTTATCGATTCGCGGAAGACGGAGTGATTCCGGTACGCGCGTCCCGCTGCCTCAGACGAATCCGGAGTTGTTCGAGCCAGTCCCGATCGGTGGGCAGACGTGTCGTCAGAGATGGTCGGAGCGGCAAGCCGACTCCATCGGCGCGGAGGACGCTTCCTCCCGCGTGAATGCCGGGCGTGGCGGTCATCAGGCCGACGTTCGCCGAGGACGAGGGGCTGGTCGCCTGGGGGCTAATGATAATCCGGGGAATGCGAGCCAGATGGTCGCGCGCGGCCTGCGAAAGAGATTCCATCGGGTCGTCTGCGACAATCAGGGCGGCGTCCGCTTCGCCTCGGGAGAGGAGGGCCTGAGCGTCGGTTTCGCCCGGGAGAGAGCGGGGATAGCCTCGGGCGAAATCCAGCGCGACCGCGAATCCAGTTTGCCAGGCCAGCACGTTCTCGGCTCCCGTCGCATTGGCCGGAGCGCCGAGGGGCATGGCGACAAAACGCGTCGTCTCGTTCAGATCTCGGACCAGGGAAAGAACCGCTTCGACGGTGGCCGGATCGCCCAGGCTCGGTCCGAAGAACAACGCGCCGTAGCGTGCCGAGCGCAAACGGTCCGCCCAGGTGGTCAGGGTGGCGAGTTCCATCCCCGTACTCCGGCGAACGCCCTCGGGGTCGAGTTCCTGACCCCGGACCAGGGCGCGGAGCGTCCAGAGCGTCTCGAACTCGTTCGCCGGATCGATCGGAAGGAACAAATCCGCCTGAGACGATGTCTCCGTGGGCTGGCGATCGGCGACGAGCACCGACCTCCCGGAACGTCCCTCCGGCACGAACCGACCGGCGGGAGCGACGGAGTAGCGTTCCCAATGCCGGGGATGGGTCGTCATCGGATCGACGCCCCAGAACACGATCACGTCCGCGCGGTTCTTGATCTCGCCGAGCGTGGCCGAGACGCGACCGACCCGCTGGGTGGCCAGCAGGCGGGGAATCGCATCGGCGGAATGTGCCGGATCAACGACCGCACCCAGAAGATCAGCCAGCGCGACGGCCGCCGCCTGCGTCTCGATGCTCGTCCAATTCAGGCCGAGGAGGATCGGCGCATGAGATGCGGCCAGGATTTCCGCCGCGTGATCGAGCGCGACCGCGCGTTCCACGGCGCGACCCTCAACGGTCACCTCGGGACGATCCCCCGGCTCGTGGTCGGCCAGGAACCACGCCCGGCCCTTCTCGCACGCGTGTTCCGCCGCGATGATGCGCCGGCCGGTCGCGGTCAGCACGATGTCATCGCAGAGGCAACCACAGGCCAGGCACGTCACGTCGCGGATAACGGGCAGGAAACTAGACGAATCTTGTGAGGAGGCTTCGGGCGGTGTGGATTCGCTCGTCATCTCAACCCACCTCGCCGCCCGGTCGGACACGCGGCACGATCTGTTCACGCACCCACGCGCGGAACTGACGACCCCAGCGCGAGTGGTCCATGGTCTCGGAGAGCTTCAGCCACCGGACGACCTCCGAGAGTGGCAGGAACGGAAAACAGGGGCTCTGCGCCGACGCGGCGTAGGTTCCATCCGGCTGAAGCGTCAGGACGCTCAACGTCTCGCCGTCGAACCGCCAGACCTCCGGAACTCCCAGGGCGGCATAGATTCCGATGCGGTCGAGCGAGCTGTGCGTGATGTCGATTTCGATCGCCAGGTCCGGCGGCGGGTCCACGGCCAGATCCAGCTCATGCCGACCGATCATCCGTTCGGCGTTGCTCAGATAGAAGCATTCGTCCGGTTCCAGACCGCGCTGCTTGATCTCTCGACGGAACGTTGTCGAGCCAGCGACGATGCAGGGGATCTCCAGTTCCTCGCAAAGCGATTGGATCAGGAAACCCATCAACCGCGAGTATTGCTCGTGTGGCATTGAGGGTGACATGAGTTCCAGATTTCCCCGATCATAGGTCAAGCGGATCGGCCGATCGCTCAGCAGCTTGAGCAAGGTCTCGTAGGCGTCCCAACCGATGCCGTGCAGGACGAAGCGTTGCTCGCCCGTGGACCGGGAGTGTGTTCGAGGTTCGCTGGTCGTCGCCATGCTCGGAGGTCCGATTTCAAAAAAGGCCCTGTCACCTCGTGCCTCAACCTGCATCGTAGCAAGCCCGTCCGCGCGAGGCCACCTTGAGATGGCGAGCCGGGGCGGCGACAATGAAACACGTTGGAACCTTCGCCGAAGCACCAGAGCCTCGATCCGCATGAAAGACCGACCCGATCATCGTGAACTTCTCGGCCGTCGAATCGCCGTTCTTGGCTCGACCTCGGGCATCGGCCGCGCCGTGGCGCTGGAGCTGGCCCGGGCGGGGGCCGATGTGATCGTTCACGGTCGCTCATCCACGGAGGAAGCCCACGAAGTTGCCGACGCCTGCCGTCGATATGGGGGCCGGAGCGACGTGCTCATGGCCGACCTGGCCGACCGGGACGCGACGGATCGGCTGGTCACCAGAGCCTGGGATCTCTGGGATGGCCTCGACGCCTGGCTGCACATCGCCGGGGCCGATACCCTGACCGGCCCGGCCGCCGCGCTGGATTTTGACGCCAAGCTGGACATGCTCTGGGCCGTCGATGTCGCCGCCACGATCCGGCTCTGTCGGGCGGTCGGGCAACGCATGAAGGAACGCGGCTCCGGCACGATCCTGACGATGGGCTGGGACCAGGCGGAAACCGGCATGGAGGGGGATTCCGGCGAACTGTTCGCCGCGACCAAGGGGGCGATCATGGCCTTCACGCGCAGTCTGGCTCTGAGCCTCGCGCCCGAGGTCCGGGTCAATGCCCTGGCCCCCGGCTGGATCAAGACGGCCTGGGGGGAAACCGCCTCCGATCCCTGGCAAGAGCGGGTCCTCCGCGAGACCCCCCTCAAACGCTGGGGGACGCCCGAGGACGTGGCCCGGGTGGCCCGCTTTCTGGTCGGCCCCGAGGCGGCGTTCTTGACCGGTCAGATCTACCGCGTGAACGGTGGAGCGGTGCGTTAAGTTCTTTTCCGACAGGCCAGAACTCGTGGACTCAACGACCTTCGAGCCTCCTCGCATCCTGTTCGTAACCGGACGACTCGCCGAGTTCGCCCTGCGACGGGTTCTCGACGATTTGGCGCCTCGCGTGGGTTTCGTGCCCGAGATCGCCGTGATGCCGATCTCGGTGGCTGCCTTGATGCCGCCGAAGTGGGTGGCGAGGCATCTGGACGTCCCGCCCGGAATCCATCGGGTAATCCTGCCCGGCCATTGTCGGGGCGACCTCTCCCCGGTCATCGAGAAGGCAGGGGCGGCGGAGGTGGAGCTTGGGCCGGAAGACCTCCGCGACCTGCCCCGCCATTTCGGCCGGGCCGATCCGCGTCTTGAGGGCTATGGCGCGTTTGACATCGAGATTCTCGCCGAGATCAACCACGCTCCGCAGCTCTCGATGGCCGAGTTGCTCGATCAGGCCGCGCGATTCCGGGCAGAGGGAGCCGATCGCATTGACCTGGGGTGCGACCCCGGCGGTCCCTGGCGAGGCGTGCGGGAGGCGGTCGCCGCGCTCGTCGAGGCGGGGCATCGCGTCTCGATCGACAGCTTCGATCCGATGGAAGTGGCCCTCGCCGTCGAGGCCGGGGCGGACCTGGTGCTGAGTGTCAACGCGACGAACCGCGAACACGCGCCGGACTGGGGGGTCGAGGTGGTCGCCATTCCCGACCAGCCCGGTACACTCGACGGACTCGACGCGACGATCGATTTTCTGGACGCGAAGCGCGTCCCGTTCCGGATCGATCCGATCCTGGAGCCGATCGGATTCGGCTTCGCCGCGTCGCTCGGACGCTACCTGGACGTTCGTCGGCGCTTTCCTGACGCGGATCTGATGATGGGCATCGGCAACCTGACCGAGTTGACTGACGTTGACTCGGCCGGGGTCAACACGCTGCTCATCGGCTTCTGTCAGGAGTTGCGGGTGGGCAGCGTCCTGACCACCGCCGTCATCAACTGGGCGCGAACGTCCGTCCGGGAGATCGACCTGGCCCGCCGGCTGGCGTACCATGCCGTGAATCAAAGGACCTTGCCCAAGCACCTGGAACCGGATCTCGTGATGCTCCGCGACCCGAAGGTCGAGCGATTTGGCCGCGACGGGCTGGACGAACTGGCGAAGCGGATCAAGGACCCGAACTGGCGGATCTTCGCCGAGGACGGCCGGCTCTACGCGATCAACGGTGCGCATTTCCTCTCGGATAACGACCCATTCGCCCTGTTCGACCAGATGGGGATCGACGACGTCTCTCACGCGTTTTACCTTGGATATGAGTTGATGAAGGCAAAGACGGCGTTGACTCTGAGCAAGAACTACCAGCAGGACCAGGCCTTGCGCTGGGGCATGTTGACCGAGCCGGAGATCAGCGCCCAAGATCGCCGCAAAGGCATCGGGGGAGACGTCGTGATCTTGGAAGGGATCGTCACGACGCTGGACCCGGCGGGCGTGCTGAACGTCGCGCCAATGGGACCGCGGGTCGAGCCGGACATGCGGCGGTTCGTGCTGCGTCCGTACAAGACCTCGACCACGTACCGCAATCTCAAGGCGCACGGTGAAGGGGTCTTTCACGTCACCGATGATGTCCTGATGCTGGCTCAGGGGGCCATCGGCCGGGTGGAAGAGGCCCCGACACGCCCCGCGGAGGTCGTCCGGGGGCGTATCCTGACGGACGCGTGTCGTTGTTACGAATTCCGTGTGACGGAGATCGACGACCGCGAGGATCGCACGACGATTCACGTCGAGACGGTCGCTCAAGGCCGTTTTCGCGACTTTTTCGGTCTGAATCGGGCCAAGCACGCGGTGGTCGAGGCGGCGATCCTCGCCACGAGGACCGAGTTTTTGTCGTTGACCTCGATTCTCGCCGAATACCGTAAGCTGGCCGTGCTCGTCGAGAAGACGGGTGGCGCGCCAGGAGCGAGCGGCCTTTTCCCTGTTGACCGAGCACGTGCGCGAGGCCGCGCGTCGCCTCGGCCTGGACCCGGATGCCTTGCCGTCATGAGCGTTGTGCAGATCGACACCGCCAGCCGTCTGCATTTCGGCCTGCTGGGCTGGGGACCAGACGCTTACCGGCAGTTCGGTGGCGTCGGATTGATGGTCGATCGACCGGGGTTGAGGATCGAGGCTCGTCCCGCCGCGTGCTGGGAGGCATCGGGTCCGCTGGCGGAACGTGCGTTGAAGGTTGCCCGGAGTGTCGCCGAATCGCTGTCAGGTCAGGGCGTGACCGTCCCTCGCGTCTCCTTCCATGTCCAACGCGGGGCCCCCGAGCATGTCGGTCTGGGGACGGGGACTCAACTGAGTCTGGCCGTGGCTCGCCTCCTGGGCGAATTTGCGGGTTGTGGCGCCCTGCCCGTCGAGCAACTCGCGTCGCTGACCTGTCGGGGAAAGCGGTCGGGGGTCGGTCTGCATGGATTCGCCCACGGGGGGTTGATCGTCGATGGCGGTCGGCGCGGCGACGGCGAGAACGTGCCGCCGCTGCTGGTTCAATCGGTGTTTCCGACGGACTGGCGGGTTTTGATCGTACTGCCGTTGACCACGGCCGGATTGCACGGACAGGGGGAAATCGAAGCCTTTCGCCGTCTCCCGCCCGTTCCGGAGGCCGTCAACGACCGACTCTGCCGCCTGGTGCTGCTCGGTCTGCTCCCGGCGCTGGCGGAACACGACCTTGAAGGGTTCGGCAAGGCGTTGACCGAGTTACAGCAGCATGTCGGACGTCTCTTCGCTCCCGCGCAAGGTGGCAGCCTCTTTCAGGGGCCGCAATCGGAGGCGATCGTCTCCCACCTCCGAACCGAGGGACTGCACGGCGTCGGCCAGAGTTCCTGGGGACCAGCGCTCTATGGGTTCTGCGCCGAGGACACCGACCGTCAGACCGCCGTGCTCGATCGGCTCCGTGATCGGTTCTCCCTCGGTCCCGCGGCCGCGTTCTGGACCGAGGCCCGTCCCCGAGGCGCGACGGTCACGATCCTGTAATCCTGGCCGACCGACAAAAACGCCCCCGCCCGTGGGCGGGTCCACGGGCGGGGGCGTCACGCGATGATTGGCGGGGACCGTCAGAGGCCCGCGCTCAGGGCTGAGATTTGGCCGCCTTCCAGGCCGTCCAGTTGACCACCCACTCGGAGTCGAAGACAGCGTCGGCTTCCGTTGAGGAGATCGTGTTCTTCGAGGTTGCGGAACCACTCGTGGTTTCCGACTTGGTCGTGTCGCTGGTCGTGGTCGGGGTCGGCTGTTGTTGCTGCTGTTGCATATTGGCCGTGGTCGTGGTTGGCTGTTGCTGCTGCGTGTTGACCGGGGTCGTCGGCTGTTGCTGTTGTGTTTTGGTCACAGTAGTAACGGTGGTGTCGTTTTTCGGGGTGTCCTGCTTCGGGGCCTCAGGCGGAGTGGTGGCCTGGGTTTTCTGGGGGGATGGGGTGGTGTTGGTCGACTTTGCCACCACGGCTTCCTGCGGGACCGTATTCTGCCAGGGGTCGCTCAGGATGAAGTCGACCTTGACGTTCTGGTCGTTGACGACGACGTCCTGGCTTCGCACGACCTTGCCGCCGACGCGGGCCGTGACTTGATAACGGCCCGGGTTCAGGCCGCTCGACTGGTAGCCGCCGGAACCCCATGTGCTGTCGTGCTCGACCGAGCCGGTGTCGAGGTTCTTGATCTCGACGTCCACGCCCCCCTGGCCTTCACCGATGCTGTAGAAGTGGTCCTTGTCGGTGTCGCTGTAGGCCACGCCGAGAATCTTGGCCTTGGAGCCGGCCTGGAGGCCGAAGTTCTGGGTGATTACCTTCGGGACCGAAGCCCGAGACGCGACGAGTCGGCGATCCCGATGCCGATCTCCTTCATCGCGTTGTCGCTGTTGCTGTCCGGCTCCATGATGTTCCTGCGGTGGCCCTTGTCCTCAACGCCCCAGTCATACAGGAAGGCGTCGATGGCGTTGACCTCCGACTTGGCGTAGGCGAAGGCGTTCTCCGCCCCCTTCAGCCGGTTCGTGTAGCCGGCCCGCGTCATCCGGGCGTTCGGGTCGGAACCATCCGAGCCGTTGTGCGACTGGAACCCGTTGATGGCCATGTCCTGGCTGTGTGCCTGGGCGGCCTGGGCAAGCTGGGTGTTCCAGGACAGGGCGGGCTTGGGCTGGCTCGCCGCGATCTGGTCGTGGACGCTCTGGGCGCTGACGCCGTAGAAATTCAGGGTGGAGAGAACGTCCGGCGTGAGGTCCTTCAGGAGGTGGTCCGCCCCCTGGCCCGGGTGGGTCCGAACCTCATTGATCCGTTCCATCATGTACTGGGCCTGGGCCGTCGGCTCACCGCCCGGCATCAATCCGGACGACATCACCTCACGCTTTTCCAGGCACTCCAGTTGCGGCGATCGTCGCAGTTTGGGCCGAGCCATGAGAACCTCCCTGTCTTATTCCAAAGTTCACCCGGATGGGTGTCAGGCGGTCGATCCGAAGGAGACCCTCCTGTCTCCAGGCAGGGTCTCGGTCCGATAGCCGTTCTGACTTAAGTCTTTATTTTCTCAGGTTGAACGTCCGTGTCAGCTCGGCGGCTCACTCCTAAGGCAACCACCATGCCACAGGCCGGGAGAATCGCGGGAAAAATCGGAGGAATGGTCGGAACTCCTTGCCCGGCAATGAGAAAGAAAATCGTTCAATTTTCGATGCGTTTCGGACGACGCGGTGAACCGCTCCGGGAGCCGTTTGGAAAACCTCGGGAGGACCGGGTAGGGCAAACTTACAAAACGGCGGTTTTTACAAGCCGGTCGTGAGATCCCGAACAACGGAAAATCTTCTAAAGTTTCGGGTTACGCCGATCGAAGCGGGTCGTCCCGTCCGAGCCAAGCTCGGGATCAGCGGGGTTGTGAGGGGCCGGGAGAGAGGCATTCGCCGGACGATCGGCGCGATCGGGAACCCGTCGGCGGTCCGGCGCCGGTCTTGCAGAGGCGTTCCGGGCTGGATAGCCTTGGGGGCAAGACGCTTCGGACGACATGAACTCCCAGGGGAGAGGGCCATGGCATCGCTCGACGAGACGCTGGAACAGGTCGCGCAGGCCGAGAAGGGGGAAGATCTTTCCAAGGCCGCCGCGGCGAACATGCGACGCTGGCTGACGGAGCCGCCATTCGCCAGGTATCGGGACCGTCTGACTGAGGACATCGCCCGGGGCAACTGGAAGGACCTGGACGATGCGTTCTACGCCGTCCTGGAGTTCGGCACCGGGGGGCGTCGCGGTCGGATGTACCCGGTTGGCACCAACGTCCTGAACGAGCGGACGATGGCCGAGAGCGCGCGCGGCCTGGCCGACTATGTGGTCCGAACCAAGGGGGCGGAGGCCTCTCGCTCGTGTGTCATCGCCCGCGACCCCCGGCACAACTCCCCCGAGTTCGCCCGGCTCTGCGCCCGGGTTCTGGCCGCCGCCGGGTTCACGGTGTACCTGTTCGAGGAACCGCGGTCGACCCCCCTGCTCTCCTTCGCCGTACGGCATCTGAACTGTGACGCGGGGATCATGATCACGGCCTCGCACAATCCCCCGTCCGACAACGGCTTCAAGTGCTACGCGGCGACCGGCGGCCAGGTCATTCCGCCCGACGACGCCGGAATCATCGAGTGCGTCAAGGCGGCCTCCGACCGCGAGATTCCCGAGGCCGACTTCGACAAGGCCGTGGCCGATGGCTCGATCGTCCTGGCCGGGGCCGAGGTGGACGAGGCGTACCTGAATGCCGTGGTGGGCGAGTCGGTCAGCCACGCCCGCGACCTGTCGATCGTGTACACGCCGATGCACGGCGTGGGGGAAACCTCGGTGGCCGCCGCCTTGACGCGCGCCGGGTTCGCCAAGGTCAACGTGCTGGAGTCTCAGCGCACCCCCAACGGCGACTTCCCTAACGTCCCGGGGCACGTCTCGAACCCCGAGATCGCCAGGACGCTCGACGCCGCGATCGCCGAGGCCAGGGCCACGAACGCGGAACTGGTGATCGCCAGCGACCCCGACGCCGACCGCATCGGCGTGGCCGTGCCGGTCACGGGGGACCCCCGCGGCGAGTGGACGACTCTGGATGGCAACCAGATCGGCGTCTTGATCGCCGCGTTCGTGATGAAGGAGACCGAGGCCGCCGGCCGGCTCCGCAAGGATCACTACCTGGTCACCACGCTCGTCTCGACCGAGATGGCCCGCGCCCTGGCGAACCGGGAGGGGATTCGCACCGAGGACGACCTGCTCGTCGGCTTCAAGTGGATCGGCAAGCGGATCGACGAGGCCGGGCCGATCGGCTTCCTGTTCGGCTTCGAGGAATCGCACGGCTACCTGAAGGGGACCTACGCCCGCGACAAGGATGCGTCCGTGGCCGCCCTCCTGTTCGCCGAGCTGGCCGCGACCGTCAAGGATCGCAAGCAGACCGTCCTGGAATACCTCGACGACCTCTACATCGACGTCGGCCATTACGGCGAGCGGCTCATCAACAAGGTAATGACGGGCCGACAGGGGGCCGCGCAGATCAAGCAGCTCATGGCCGCCTTCCGCGAGACGCCCCCCATGCACATCGGCGGGCTCGACGTGGTGGATGTTTATGACTACAAGACCCACGAGATCCGCCCCGTTTCGGCCAAGGGGAACGAACCTCGCCTCCTGGCCAACCCCTCGGGGGACCTGCTGATCTTCCACCTCTCCGCCCCCGGCGTTCGGTTCGCCGCGCGGCCCTCGGGGACCGAGCCGAAGATCAAGTTCTACCTCTTCGCCCGCACCGACACCGAAGGGGTCAACGACCGCGAGAAACTCGTCGAGATCAAGCGGCAGACGGCCCAACGACTTGACCAGATGGCGTCCGACATCGAAAAATACGTACAGCAGGCCGTGGTGGAAACCGGCTGAGAGTCCGACCTCCGACAACGAGCGAGCATGTGTGGGATAGCACCGATCAGCGAGGGATTGAACATGGCGTCGCTCGTGGAATTTCTCCGTTCCGGCCGTTTCGGACCACTGGCCACGGGTATGTCCAGGAACACCGTGCGCGACTTGCTTGGCGAACCAACGGACCATTCCCTACGGACGTCACCGGAGATCGGGAAGTACGGATCACTCCAGCTCGGTTTCTCCAGGCGTTCCGATGGCGGTGAACCCGTTCTGGCGTCGATCCACCTCGCATTCCAGACCCCCGACCTGGATCTGCCCGAGGCGCTGGAGATCGACGAGGATTGGGTGCCATCCGGGGAAACATCGCGTGACGAATGCCGTTCTCATCTGGATTCCGTCGGGATACCCATCATCGGGGGAGTCGCGACAGGGCCAGATCAACATTTCATTTTGAAATCGTCCGTGCGCGTGACGTTTGATCGAGGCAGGCTTCATCACATCAGCTATACCGCCAGGCGTGAGCCGGACAACAAGCAGCTCTCCGTGACCATTCCGAAGGCGGATCTGGAGGCGATCGGCCGCGAAGCGAGAGCGCGTGGAGTCTCAGTTTCGGCACTCTGTTCGCAATGGATTGTCGAGCGGGTGAGCAGCCTCCAGCCTCAGTAGTGTGTGTTGAGGTCCAAATCGATTCAGCGGATTGTGTTTCTTTCATCCTGAGACGGAGTCAGCCCCATGCTCGAAAAACGGCTCGCGGAAGTTCTGGCGATGGCGATGATCGGGGATGGCGTGCTCGCTCTGCTGTTTCCCAGGAAACACGTGGCCCTCTGGCGAGGAGGGCCACGCTGGTACGATCGAACTCTGGACGCCTTCCTGGACCATCCCGACGCCACCCGGGCGCTCGGCGGCCTGGAGGCGGGCCTGGGGGTCTGGCTGGCGTACCGCCAGTGGGACCGCTTGAGGACGTGATTTCCGCCCAAAAGACGCTCCACGCAAGAAAATCGGGGAGGGACCCCGCGAGGCCCGCATGTCGGATGCACCGATCGAGACGACCACCGTTGGCCCCGCCGCGAAGGTGAGGCAGTTCCCGACCGCGCCCGGCGTCTATCTCATGAAGGACAGCCAGGGCCGGGTCGTGTATGTTGGCAAGGCCAAGAACCTCCGGAGCCGGGCCGGCTCCTACTTCCAGAAGACGGCGGCGGACGACCCGAGAATCAAGGACTGGATCGGCGAGGTCGCCGATGTGGATTTCCTCCAGGCCGATAGCGAGGTCGATGCCCTCCTGATGGAAGCCCGGCTGATCAAGGACATCCAGCCGAAGCACAACGCCGACCTGAAGGATGACAAGTCGTTCCCGTACCTTCAGATCACCACCGGCGAGGATTTCCCCCGGGTCAACTTCACTCGCGAGCCGCTCGACCGGGGCGTGAAGCTCTACGGGCCGTTTCCCCGGGCCAAGGGGCTGCGGGGGCGATCCAGGTCCTCCAGAAGATCTTCAAGTTCCGCACGTGCGCGCTGGACATCCAGGAGGATGACCCCCGCTGGCGCTGGTTCCGCCCTTGCCTCTTGCACGCGATCGACCAGTGCACGGCCCCTTGCAACCTGCGGATCGACCGCGAGTCGTACCGCAAGGACATTCGCCGCTTGCAGCTCTTTCTCGATGGCAAGAAGGACGCGGTTCTGGCCGAGATGGACGAGGAGATGCGCGAGGCGTCGAAGGCCCTCCAGTTCGAGAAGGCCGCCCGGCTCCGCGACGAGATCAAGGCCCTGCAAACCCTGAACCTGCGCGGCGACCTGGCGAAGCACGCCCAGCCGGAGGTCTTTTACCAGGACCCGCGCAAGGGGTTGAAGGGGCTCCAGAAGGTGCTCAAGCTGGAGTCGCTCCCCCGGACCATCCACGGCGTCGATATCGCCCATCTCGGCGGCACCGAGACGGTCGGCTCGCTCGTCACGTTCATCGACGGCCTGCCCTTCAAGCCGGGCTACCGGCGCTACAAGATCAAGAGCGTCGCCGGCATCGACGACTACGCCTCAATCCGCGAGGTCGTCAGCCGTCGCATCCAGGGATTACAGGAACGGGAGGAGCCGTTCCCCGACATCTTCCTGATCGACGGCGGCAAGGGGCAGCTCAGCGCGGCGCTCGATGCCTTCCGGGCACTTGGCGTGCCGGTGCCGACGGTCATCTCGCTGGCCAAGCAGCAGGAAGAGATCTACATTCCGGGCCGGTCCGAGCCCATCGTCCTGAGCCGCCGATCGTTCGCCCTGCGCCTCTTGCAGTACGTCCGCGACGAGGCCCACCGCTTCGCCCAGCACTACCACCACATGCTGCGGAGCAAGCGAACCCTGGGAGACACCCGCACCAATGATTAGCGATGCGACCGTTGCGAGGAGCGACATCGACGAGTGGCGGGATGAACTATCCGCGCTCTACGACCGGCTCGCGGGCTGGCTCAGCCGGATGGACCCTCCGCCCATCATCGAAAGGGAAACGGCGACGATCCACGAGGAGCGAAGCGGCCCCTACGAGGCCCCAAAGTTGGTCATCACCAGCGGCACGGAAGGGCGATTGGAGGTCCAACCGGTCGCCCGCTGGGTCGTTGGTGCTGACGGGCGCGTCGACTTGATCGGTGTGGAAGGTCCGATGCATCTCATCCTCCTGCGCGATCGGGGTGGGTGGTATTATCTTCCCGATCGCGTGACGATGGATCTTCAACCGCTAGACGAGACCTTGTTCCACCGACTCGCCGAAGCCTTCTTGCGATGAGCAACCCTCTTGATCCGATCATGGAATGGAATGTGGTTGCTCTCGATAGTATGCGGGTTGCCGATCGCGTCTTGAACAAGGGCCTTCGGGATGCCGTTCTACCGAAGCACACGTTCTACGGTGATCCGGTCGATTCGAGCCGGCGGAGAATCGAGGCCGCGAAAACGCAGGTCGCCGATCTGGTCGTCTTGAGTCTCGTTGCCACGTTCGAGCGAACCCTTCGCGATCATCTGGCCGGGCTATCCAGACTCTCCCCTCCCGCGTCCGACGAAGTTGACGATGGCCTACGACGACAAATCCTCGCGGATCTGGAATACTGGAAGATGGCGGAAGAAGTCCTGCCCCTTTTCTCTGGAAAAGTCGATGGGAAGACGATCGGACAGGTCAAGCAGACGATTGATTACCGGAACTGGGTAGCCCACGGCAGGTCCTCCCAACGACCGCCGAAATCGAACGTAGTCCCCCAATTCGCTTACAAGACCTTGACGGACTTCCTCACGCAAGCCGGCTTGATCTAATGGCCGGGCGGCGAGCCGTGTCCGCAATTCAAAGATGAACCAGCTCCGCTCATGATCCTCCTTTCCGCCAGTGGCCTTGGCCGACAGTATTCCGGCGATCCGATCTTCAATGACCTGGCGTTCGAGATCCGCGCCGGGGAACGCATCGGCCTGGTCGGCACGAACGGGGCGGGCAAGACGACCTTGATGCGTCTGCTCTCCGGCCACGACCAGCCGGACTACGGCCACCTGCACCGACGCCCCGGTGTTCGGATCAGTCTTCTGCGTCAGGAGCCGGACTTTCAACCCGATCAGACTCTGGTGGACGTCGCGCGCTCCGGGCTGGCCTCGCTCGTCGATCTTCAGCAGGAGCTGGAGGAAGCGGCCCGTGAGATGGCCGAGGCCGATGACAACCTCGACCGCGAGCGCGCCACGCGGCGTTACGCCGACCTGCAAGACCGCATCGAGCACCAGGACGCGTACTCGATCGAGCACCGCGTCGAGGAAGTTCTCGGCGGCCTGGGGTTCGGCCCCGGCGATTTCCAGAGGCCCGCGCGCACGTTCTCCGGCGGGCAGCAGTCGCGGTTGATGCTCGCCAAGCTGCTGCTGGAAAGTCCCGATGTGATGTTGCTCGACGAGCCGTCGAACCACCTCGACATCGCCACGACCGAGTGGCTCGAAGCGTATCTGTCACGGCAGCCGGTGGCGATGATTATCGTCAGCCACGACCGCTACTTCCTCGACGCCACCGTCACCAAGATCTGGGAGTTGCATCAAGGGAAGATCACCGCCTATCCCGGCAACTACACCAAGTACTGGAAGCTCCGCCAGGAGCGGGCGGAGGTCCTTCAGAAACAGGCGGAGAAGCAGCAGGAGCAAATCGCCGACCTGGAAGGTTACATCCGCAAATATGGCGCGGGGCAGCGGGCCAAGCAGGCTCACGATCGGGAGAAGAAACTGGCGAGGATCGAGCGTGTCGAGACAATCCACGATATCCACGGCCCGCCGATGGGCTTCGACGAGGTGGATCGCTCCGGTGATATCGTGATCGAGGCCCACAAGCTGGCCAAGGCGTATGACAAGCCCCTCTTCAACGACGTCAACCTCTCCATCCTCCGAGGCCAGTGCATCGGCGTGATGGGGCCTAACGGCGCGGGGAAGACCACGCTGCTGAGGTGCCTGATCGGCCGCGCCAAGCCCGACGCCGGCGAGGTGAAGCTGGGCCACAAGGTCCAGATCGGTTACTACGATCAGGGGCTCGAATCGCTTCCCCCGAGACCACCGTCATCCGCGCGGTCTGGCCGCACGACGAGCACCCCGACTGGGTCGAGCAGGACGTTCGCGGCCTTCTCGCCCGATTCGGGCTCGGCGGCGAGATGGTCTTCCAGACGGTCGGCAAACTCTCCGGTGGAGAGAAGGGGAAGGCGGCCCTGGCCCGTCTGGCCGCCACGAACGCTAACGTGCTGGTCATGGACGAGCCGACGAACCACCTCGACATCTGGTCGTGCGAGTCTCTCGAAAAGTCGATCCAGGACTTCGAAGGCACGGTGATGGTCGTCAGCCACGACCGCTACTTCCTGAACCAGGTTGCCGACCGGCTGATCGTCGTCGCGGACGGTCGGGCGAAGGTCATCGAGGGGGATTACGAGACCTATCAGCGCCTGGCGAAGCAAGAGGCCGAGGCGGCCCAGAAAAAGGCCGCCGCCGCGCAGGCCCGTGCCGTGACCAGCGCGGGGGATGGTTCCTCCTCGGCCAAGGGATCGACCACGACCCCCGAGCGCCGACGCCGCAAGTTCCCCTACCGCAAGCCCGACGACATCGAGCGCGAGATCGCCCGGACCGAGTCCGAGGTGGCCGAACTGGAACAGGCCCTCGGCGATCCCGACACCTACCGCGATGCGGACACGGCCCGGATCACGCAGGAACGCTACGACACGCTCAAGCAGGGTCTGTCCCAGCTTTATGAACACTGGGAAGAAGCGCTCGAATTGAACACGTGAGGCGTTTTCGCCGTTGAGGCTTCCCGGCCGATCGGTCTTGCGGAGATCCGGCGGGTCAGTACACTGTCGCGACGATAGTCCCTTCTTCTGTTCGCTGACCGGATCGGCAAGGAGGCCCGATGTCCCAGGCCGCGGCGATGACGTTCCGCCCGGGTACGCTCGACGAGACGATCTTTAATTGCATCAACCTTTACAACGAGTATCGTCTGCCGGACACCTTCGCGCCGGATGACGTGCTCATTGATATTGGCATGCACATCGGCAGCTTCTCCTATGCGGCCCTGACCCGGGGCGCGGGACGGGTGTATGGCTTCGAGGCCGAACCGTCGAATTTCGCGTGCGCGGCGCGAAATCTGAGCGCCTTCGGCGATCGGGCGCGCATCGCTCACAAGGCGGTCTGGCGTTCCGACCGGAAGGTCAAGACCCTGAACATCGGCCACTCCAACGATACCGAGAACACCGGCGGTGGCAACGTGTTCTGGTCGAAGGGGGGCCATGACGTCGCGGCCATCGCCTTCGACGACGTGGTTCGTGACGCCACCGAGAAAGGCCGTCGGCGCATCCGCTTGCTCAAGATCGACTGCGAGACCGCGGAGTTCCCGATTCTGCTCACCTCGCGCACCCTGCACCGGATCGACCAGATCGCCGGCGAGTACCACGAGTGCCAGGGGGCCTACGACAAGAACCCGATCCCCGATCATGCCCGGATCGCGGGCGTGGATCGCTTCACGATCCAGGTTCTCGCCGATCACCTGCGACGCGAAGGGTTCGAGGTGACGCACGAACGGTTGCGGGTGAACGATCAGGACACGAACATCGGAACCTTCTTCGCAACGCGAACGGCGGAGCCCAAACGCCCGCGCCTTTCGGTGTTCTGGCCGCTCCGACGGTGAGATGCGTGAGAGGGTGGAGGTTGTAGTCAGCTGACAGATTCCAGATGGCAGATTCCAGATGGCAGGGAAAAGACGGTAAAGAATCGTCTGCCAGAGCTCTATTATCTGTTATCAGGAATCTGTCATCTGAAATCTCTGATCTAAAATCCTTTGCCCGCGATCTCACGTCCGCGTTCTACCGATGCGACAACTCCGCGTCTTGCCCTCGGGCCGATCGTCCCGGACGGCTGAAGTAACTCGTGCAGGCGGGCGTTGAGCGTGGCGAAGCGGTCGTCCCACGTGCCTTCCGATTCCACCCGCCGCCTCCCGGTCTCACCCAGGCGACGCGCGAGAGGCTGGTCGTCAAGCAGGCGCCGGATCGCTCCCGTCAGACAATCCAGGTCGCCGAACGGGACGAGCAGGCCCGTCTTCTCGTGCTCGACGACCTCGGTCACGCCACCGGCGGACGCGGCAACCACCGGCAGGCCGTTCGCCCATGCCTCCAGGAAGACGATGCCGAACGAGTCCGTGCGCGAGGGCATGGCGAAGACGTTCAAGGCGTCGTAGAAGTCGGGCACGTCCTCCTTCGGCAAGGGGCCGAGCACCGAGAGCCATCGCGACGCCGACGCGGGAAGGCCCGCGACAAACGATTCGAAATCGGGCGACGGCGCACCGGCCAGGACGAGCCGGACGAGCGAATGCTCATCACGCCCATCGTTAATTCGTTGCAAGGCGCGAACGAGATCGACCGTTCCCTTGTTGGGATCGAGGGCCCCGAGTTGTCCGACAACCGGCCGGTTTTGAGGAATGCCCAGGCGGGTGCGGAGCCGCATTCCCTCGCCACCGGTCACTTCCGATCGCTCGATCCCCATCGGCAGGGTCAGAAGCCGTTCACGGGGGACGCCCCAGCCCTCGACGACGCGCGATTCCAGTGATGTCGGACTGACGACCAGGTTCGCCTCTCGCAGCAGGCGGATCTGGTGCGGGCGCGTGTAGTGGCGGCTCACGGCGTCGCCGGGCGTGGACAGGTGCAGGAACGGCGTGAGGATCAGGGGGGCTCCCGCCGCCCTCGCCGTTCGCAAGGCGGCGTAGGAGAAGATGGTGAACGGGAAGCCGACCGCGAAGACGGCGTCGTAATCGCCCCGAACGTGCTCGATCGCCGGGATCATCGGCATGTAGGATTCCCAGCGACAGCGCGTGGGGAAATGCGGCACGTAGCTCAGGAGCCGACCGACGTAGCGCTGGCCGGGAAAGTGCCGCACCGCGAACCGCCGGACCCGCGCTCCATCCACAACGGATTCGGCGGGCGCGTCAACCCGTCGGCGTTTGGGATCGGTGAAGTACCAGAGTTCGTGCGCATCGCTGGTGAAAACGTCCGCCTGGATACCCATCGCGACGAACCGGCGGACCATCGCCCGCCCGTAGGTTTCGGCACCGCCAATACAAGGATCATATCGGTGCGTGAACCAGGCGATTCGCATGAAGGATTCCTTGTGGGATGCCAGAACCGCGCCGCGGATCTGGACTGGATCTATTGCTTGATCGTTTCTGGGTTCTCGTCCTGGGCGAGATCCACCCGCGCATTTCGGGCTGGTTTCAGTCGCACACGGGAGACGAAGAAATGATCTTTCCTCGACGCGTTGGATGAGGCTCCCTGAATGTCAAGACGCAACTCGTGCAAGCCGGGAGGTAAGCTGATGGGCGGACTATTGTACGAGAGCGGGAGCCCCGGAGTGACGTTCCAGTGTGCCAGCACCTCCGCGCCACGATGAAGTTCGACGGTCTGGGGGCGTCGGTTCGCCGTGGCCTGCACGCGAATCCGGAACGGTGGGGCATGTTCCGGAACGAAGACCGAGAGCGTCGCGTCATCGTTCACCACACAGAGGGCACGCTCGTACCAGTACACGCGCTCTCGCCAGCCATCGGTGCAAAGCAGCACGGTCCGCGAGGGCTTGGGCAGCAGCTCGCGGTCATAAACAATGGTTCGCTCATCCTCGTAGATTTTGGCTGGCTGGAAATGGGCCTTGAGACGTTCAAGATGCACCGCGTGTTCGGGAAACGCGCATCGGACTTTGATGGAGAACGACGTAGCGTAAGCCATGAACTTTGAGGTAGATCCAGGCATAGTCATCAAAAGAAACGTCACGCAGAACGTCATACGATTCATGCTGTGAGTTCGCCAGATAGTTCGCATCCGCCAGCTTGAAGGCGCTGAATGGCGAGTTCCAGGACATCAAATCGTCATAGATCGTGTTGGGAAAAGCCGTATAGCCCGCGGAGGTACGTCCTTCGTGTCGCGACTGCCAGTAAGCACACGCCGCGGCCAGATGATAGTTGGCGGCGGAGTGTGGGGCCTGGGGAATGTCGTGGAACGTCGCCGCCGGATCGCGCTGGCGGACCCACGCATAGCACGCGGGCATCTCGGGAAGTTCCATGTTGAGGTAAGGCACCATGGCCAGGTCGGCGACAGCCAGGACCGTGACCGCGACCAGTACGGCCGCGCGCCACCTCCGATCAGGCAAGCGGCCGAGCAGGTGTTTCAGCCCGGCCGCCATCAAAATCGAGGCGCAGACGCTCGCGAACAAACAGAACCGGGCAGGAACGCGGATCAGGTGAAAGGGCAAGAAATGATCGCGCAACCATCCGGCGGGAAGCCCGACCCGATGAGTCCCGATCTCGCAATTCGAACCGAGTGACAGCACTACGAGAACCACGAGTGTTGTCCACCAGAAGCCCGCCTGTTTCAGCGTCACACGTTTCCCGAGGGCGTACAGCAACAGCGCGAGTGTGACCACTCCGAGATACGGCATGATCTGACCGGGAAATCTCGCCTGGAGTGTCCAGTGCCCCGATAAGAGCCTCCCCAGCGGATGCAACGGTGTCGGAAGCAGATATCCCTGAAAGGCGGCCCCAAACAGGTCGAATTCTCCCCGAGATCGCGTCAGAGCGTATCCATTCGTGATGGCCCATAATTGATTGGCGAACAGCAGCAGGAGCCCTGGAAGGGTCAGCGCGACGAACACGACAAACCACGCAAGGCGACTTCTCAGCCAGGTCCAGTCTCCTTGCCGCCACGCTCCAACGGCCTGCCAGACCACGTACAGGGTCGCGGGGAAGACCCCGAAGACGACGAAATACGGAGCGCTCATCGCCAGGAGGAGATAGGTTCCAACCGCTCCGAGCAGCCGACGTCGGGTCGGGTGATCCACGAAGTGCATCCAGGCCAACACGAACAGCGGAAACCAGCCGACCGTGATCTGCTCCAGCTCGGAGTGGGCAAAGCTTAACATCGACCCGCCGATCATGACCGTCAGGCCCGCCACGAAGGCACAGCCGCGATCGCGGACCATCTGCCACGCGAGCAGGAACGTTCCCATCCCCGTCAATAAAAAGGAGGAAATCCAGATAATATTATAACAAAGAATGTCGTTATCGATAACCAGGGACAATGGCACGAACAGCAGCGACTGAAATTGCAAAGGGGGAAGGTTGCCCAGCGGAGCACCGACGGGGTATTGCAGGTCAGGACAGCGAAACGGCGAACGGCCTTCGAGCAGACACGTCCGGTACCAACGCATGGTGTAGATATGAGCGACCGGATCGACCTGGCTCGGCAGGTGGGTTTGAAGCGAAAGGACTCTCGGATACGTGGCGATCGTCAACGCGATCGTGTAAAGGATCAGGACGACGGTCAGGGTCCGCCATC
Organism: uncultured Planctomycetota bacterium; assembly: GCA_963758025.1. Taxonomy (GTDB): domain Bacteria; phylum Planctomycetota; class Planctomycetia; order Isosphaerales; family Isosphaeraceae; genus CAVWUA01. Next base: position 317,244 of record CAVWUA010000001.1, read on the forward strand.
CTGGAAACCAGGGGCCTTCGGTCTGGTTGTCGAGTGCCTTCGTGTCGTCCATCAATTCCTCGCAACCTGCGGGTTTGGACTCTCGTGGGGGCGATCAACGGGTCGCGTCGTGATGGTCATCCGGCTGCGTGGCGAGTTGCGGCGGTCGGTCCTCGGTCGGCTCCAGGCTCAGGCCCGTGGCGAGCAGGCTGATGCGCGTAAGATCGCCTTCGAACGGCGGAGGTGCCTTGGAAGGAAGTTTGTCGTCGCCGTCGCTGGAGAGCGTCAATTCCTGGAGACCTTGTGGAAGCGACAACGGGGGACTGAGGAACGTTTGCGGATCTTCGGGTCGGATGGTCCAGGAAGCCACCTCCGCGCCCCCTTCCAGAAGCCGCACCGTGCGCGGATGCTTGTAGGCCGATGCCTCCAGGCGAAGCCGGAGGGGCCGCTCCGGTGTCGGGTTATAGACGACCAGCCGGGCCGTCTTCAGCAACGTACTCGTGTAGCGATTTCGCCAGGCGAATCGGTGCCGCCAGCCTTCCGTGGAGAGTACCACGGGGTGGCGGGGCGGCTGGAGGCGCAAGCGGTCGTAAACGACGGTTTCCTCATCTTCCATCACCTTCGCGGGGGCCAGCGCGGCCTTGAGACGCTCCAGGTGAATGGGCAACTCGGGGTAAGAGCCGGGCTTTTGGTGCAGGATCACGTAGTCGAACCCGTTCGCCGTGAGATACAGCCACGTGTAATCCAGGAAGGAGACGTTCTTGATCAGATCGAACGCTTCGGCGTTGGGGTTCGCCAGATAGTTCGGGTCCGCCAGCCGAAGCGCGTGGAAGGGAGAATTGGCCGAGAGCAAGCCCTCGTGCCTGGGGTTGAAGTAGGCAGTATATCCGGCCGAGGTCCGCCCGCGATGAATGGATTGCCAGTACGTACAGGCCGCGGGAAGATGATAGCCCGCGTTGAACTGAGGCGCTTCCAGAAAGGTCGCGTCGGGATCGCGCTCCAGAATCGCACGATAGCACGAAGGTGGTTCGGGAAGAGATTTCGCGACACCGAACGGCACCGTCGAGAGGTCCACCAGGGCCACGAGGGTCAAGACCAGAGAAGCCCACACGCGCGATCGCACGTGGACCATCTTCGAGAGCAGATGCCGCAGACCGGCCGCCGCGATCACCGAGGCGCAAACCGCCGCGAACAGGTTGAACCGACCAGGGACGCGAAGCGGCCGGAACGCCGGGCAGTACTCGCGCAGCCAGTGCGCCGGGAGGCCGATCTGATACGGGCCGACCTGCCAGAACGCCCCCAGAGACAGCACCAGCAAGAACGCGAATGTCACCCACAGGTAGCGACCTTTCGGGAACGCCACCCGATGAAAAGCCGCGTAGGCCAGCAGAAAGAGCGTGACGACCCCCAGGTAGGAGTGGACACGGAGCACGATGCCGTCGGTCTGCTCGAACCGGGGAAGGACCTGGCAGAGCAAGTGCGGGCTTTCCGGAAAGATATAGCCCCAAAAGGATGCGGCGTATGTGTTGAATTCCTCGGTGGAACGTGTCATTGAGTAACCGTGCCCGATCGCCCAGATCTGGCTCGAAAACAGGAGCATCAGGATGGGCAGGGTCAGCCCACTGAAGGCGGCGAACCACCCGATCCGCGCTTTGAGCCAGGTCCGGGCGCCCGAGCGTCCGGCTCGAACCATCTGCATCAGGACGTAGAGCAATGCCGGGAAGACTCCGAGGATCGCGAAATACGGCGCGCTCATCGAGAGCAGGGCATACAGGGCGACCGCCACGCCGACGCGTCCCCACGTCGGTCGATCCACCAGCCTGAGCCAACCGACCAGGAACAGGGGGAACCAGCCAACCGTGATCTGCTCCAGTTGCTCGTGCGACCAGGAGAGCATCGGCCCGCTGAGCATGGCCAGCATGCCCGCGACGCAGGCACACCAGCGGTCGCGCAGGAGATACCACGCCAGGCAGAACGTCCCGAGGCCCGTCAACAAAAAGCTGGAGAACCAGATGAGGTTATAGCAAAGGACGTCATTATCCGTGAGGAGCGATAGAGGCAGATAAATCAGCGACTGAAAGTGCATTGGCGGCAAGTAGCCGAGCGGAGCGCCGACCGGATACTGGATCTCCGGGCAGAGAAACGGCAATCGGCCTTCGGTCAGGCAGGTCTTGTACCAGCGCATCGTCCAGAGGTGGACGAGCGGATCGACGAGATGGGGCAACCCCGTGCCGATTGACCGCACGGCCGGATAGGTCGCGACCGAGACACACCCCACGTAGAACAGGGTGACCAGGATCATGGTCTTCCAGCCCGGGAGGCGTCGTCGCGCGGGGCTCGAAGGCTCAGGCGAGTCGTTCACATTCAACGCACTTCTCCTCGCGAGACGGTGATCCTGAGGCTCTCGATGTTGTGCGGCGAGAGATGGAGGCGACTTCTCATCGCGTTCGATTCTCACCCTCGGCCGGCTTGTCATCGACGGCAATGGTGAGGGGCTTATTGTCCGACTCCGGCATCAAAGGAGGCTCATGAGCCAGGATCGTCACGCCTCCGATGCGCAGGCTGTAGGCGCGCTCATCCCCGTCCCACGCACGTTCCTCCTTGCTGCTCGGTGTCGTCTCACTCTCGCAGGCAATCGTCAGGAGCTGCACTCCGGCCGGCAGGCGGAACGGCTCGGTGACGTAGAGGAAGTGTCGGTCCGTCGGAACCTCCCAGCGTGCCAGCTCACGATCTCCAGCCAGCAGCCGCACGATGCGGGGATGACGGACGGACCGAGCCTCCAGGCCAAGCCTGAGCTCTTGCTCGGCATCCGGATTATAGACCGAGAGTGTGCTCCGCTTGCCGACGACGTGGACCGGCTTCTCACACCAGCCGGGACGGAAACCCTCGCTACAGATCAAGGTTGGCCGGGTGGGCCGAGCCATTTTCCGATGGTCGTAGACCACGGTCCTCTCGTCCTCGAAGACCTTCGACGAAGCCAGGAGTTGCTTGATCCGATCCAGATACACTGGCATCTCCGGGACCGACCCCGGCCACTGGTGCAGGATCACGTAGCGGAAGCCATGAACTTTCATGTAAAGCCACGCATAGTCTTTAAAATTGACATTCGTGGTCATTCCAATCTGCGTGAGGTCGCTCGATTTCAGGTAGTTCGGATCAGCCAGCGATTCAGTACGGAACGGCGAATTCCAGGTCAGCGCGTTATCGAACGGGGCGTTTCCGCTTCCGCTATACCCCGCGCTGGTGCGTTCCTGGTGTTGGGACTGCCAGAGGCCGCAGATCGCGGATAGCGTGGAGCCGGTCGAGGGGGATTGCGGGGCCTCCACGAACGCCGCCCCGGGGTCGTGCCGTTCGATCCAGTCATAGCACGCGGGCAGTGGGGGAACCTCGGTCGTCGGGAAGGGGACCGTGGTCAGGTCAGCGACCGCCAGCACCGTCAGGATCGCGAACACGGCCACCCTTGTGCGGCGGTTCGCGAATCGTGAAAGCATGGCTTTGAGCCCCGCCGCGGCCAGCACCGCCGCGCAGACGACCGCGAAGAGATTGAAGCGGGCGGGAACCCGGATCATCTGGAACGCGACGACATGCTTCTTCAGCCAGAGCGCCGGCAGGCCGATCTCGCGCTCGCCGACATGCCAGTAGGCCCCACAGGACAACAGCACCAGCAGCGCGAACAGTGCCCAGTAAAAGCGACGATGGGGAAACCGAACATGCGAGACGGCCGCCTGATGCATCAGGACCAACGTCACGATGCCGAGATAGGAGACCCGCTCTCCGACCGTCCAGCCGTAGCCGGCCGCATCAAATGGATTGAATGGCAAGAGAATGCTGAGTCGATGGAGCACCGTGGGCATCACGAAGGTCCACGGCGGTGTGCCCAGCGACGCGAACTCCACATCGGACCGGGGCAACGAGTAGCCGTGGGACATCGCCCAGATTTGATTGCCGAAAATTAAAGCCAGGAAGGGGATGACGAGCGCGGAAAAACCGACGAACCAGGCGATCCGCGACCGCAGCCAGTGCCACTCCCCACGCCTCCACGCCCGGAGCAGTTCCCACGCCACGAACAGAACCGCCGGGATAATGACGAAGACGACGTAATAGGCCGCGCAGAGGGCGACCAGGATATAGGCGGCCGCGGCCTCGATCAATCGACGCCGGCCCGGTCTTTCCACGAACCGCATCCAGGCCAGCAGGAACAGCGGAAAGCAGCCGACGTGGATCAATTCCAGATGCGCCCGGCCGTGGAACATCATCGGCCCGCTGAGCATCGCCAGCATCCCGCCGAAACAGGCAGCCGCGCGATGCCGGAGGAGGTGCCAGATCAGCAGGAACGTCCCCATGCCCGTGGTCAACATCCCAAAGAACCAGACCAGGTTGAAGCAGAGGATGTCGTTGCGGATCAACAGGGACAGTGGCACGAACAGCAGGGATTGAAAATGTAAGGGGGAGAAATTCCCAAGCGGCGCACCGACGGGATACTGAAGCTCGGGACAGATCCAGATCGATCGCCCCTCCAGCAGGCAGGTCCGATACCAGCGCATGATCCACATATGCTGGAAGAGGTCGAAGGACCCTCCCATGAGTTCCGTGCGCAGCTTCAGCGCGGCCGGATAGGTGGCGGCGGTTAGGCAGGCGAGGTAATACGCGAGCACGGCCAGCGGTGTCTTCCAGCCGAGCGATCTCGCGCCGTTTCCTTCTTCCGGATCAGAGGAGGATGAGACGTTCGACATGGCGATCATCCTTGATCGTAGCCCTTCCGCAACAGGAGGAAGTCCGCGTGGTTTGTACCTGGGGTCGCGACTTCCAGCAAGGTCGATTCCGGGTCGGGTTCGTTCAGCGACGCGCGACATCCGGCCCTTCGGCGGTCGCTGTCCGGGGCTTCGCCTGCCGATCGAAGACATAAATCCGCGCCTGACCTCGCTGGGCGAATTCCGGGTACGTCTTCACGGGCTCCAACCCCGCGACGAGCGAGCGGAGCTGATCGCAGTAAATCCAGGGGCCCTTCAGATGGGCATCGCGCGCCACGATCCAGCGGATGTTGGGATTGGCCGGATCGGCCTCGATCAGGTTCGCGAAGGTGTACCCGGGCTTGCCGCCGTAGAACAGCGACCAGCCGGTCACGTCCACGATCTCCTGTCCCGGTTGAGCCGTCTCGGCCAGAAAATTCCCGGCATCGCGGTAGCCGACGAAACCGGCATTGATCGGCGCGAAGGTCTCGCCACCCATCCAGGCGACATACGCGGCGAGAGTCAGAACCCAGGCCGCCGGTCCCACGCGGAACCGCTCCTCCCCCTGACCGACCAGCCAGCCGGGAATCTTGATCGCGTTCAGAAGGTGGTCCAGCCCGGCGGCGGCGGCCGGGATCAAGAGGAGCCCGAGGACCATCGCATGTCGCGGCGTGCAATAGCCCCCGGTCGCATGGAGCCGAATCAATGCGAGGGAGGCCGCGGTGACGATGATGCTGACAAAGAGCCAGGACCGCGCTCGCGCCGAGAAGGGTCGGCACGACCAGAGGCCAACGAACACCAACGGCAGGAGCGGGACCGTCACCGCGTCGCGGACGGCCTTGAGCATCGCCCGGGTGGCGAGGGCGTAGGTCTTGGCCGTCGATTGGTTCGGGTCGAGCGGCCGGGCGCGTTCCACCGCCTTGGCGTCCGATTTCGGCGCGGTCCCGAGCAGCCGGGCAATGGCCGGTTTCGTTCCCAGGCCCCCCTTCGCGGCGACGTAAGGTCCGACCAGAATCGCGGGGCCGATGACCAGAAAGGCCACGGCGGCCCACCAGCGCGGCCAGTTCATCCGGGTGGCCGGGAGCAACGGCATCGCCGCGAGCGTGGCCACCAGGGCCGCCGGCAGGAGCAGCCCCTCGGGACGGCTCAGGTAGGCCAGGCCGCCGAAGCCGATCGTCAACGGCAGCCAGCCGAAAGTTCCCTCCTTCAAGAACTTCAGGGCCGACCAGAGGCCCCACATCCAGAACAGGAGGAAGGTGCTCTCGCTCAGGACGTCTCCAAAGACGTGCCCGTACAGAGGGGCGAGATAGACGAGCACGCAGGACAGCCACGCGCTTCGCGGGCCGAACAACTCCAGCGAGACGAGATAAAGCGGAATGACCAGCAGCACGCCGGCCAGGAGCGAGACCGTCTGCGCGGCGGCTTGCCAGGCCAGCGGTCCTTCGCCCCCGACGCCTCGATGAGCGGCGGCGACGGCCAGCGGATAGATCGGATGATCGACCGCCTTGAAAATCCCGTCGAGCCAGGACCCCTGGTCGATGCGTTGCGCCTGCTCGATGTAGCGCAGGCCGTCGGCGAAGAGGATCGCCGTATGGGCCGAGAGCCAGCCGAGCAAGATCGCGGCGAAGACCATCAACAGGCCGACGCGGACCCCATGTTGAGCAGACGTCACGCCGAATCCCTCCCCATCCCTGGTCTTGTCTCCGAGGCGTGCCATCCTTGGCGTGCCTCCTCGATCCCTTCGCATTCGAGCCTACCGCACCGACCGGGAATTCCTTGTCGCGTTCTCGGTGATGGGTTCCGGGCGTGAGCCGCGGGCTCTGGTCCGTCGTCGTTTTATCGGAAGTCCGACCTCGGCGATGGAATCGGCCAGATCACGGACTTGCGTCCCCCGGATCGTGGCCCCCCGGCGCAGGGCGGAGGCCATCGGTCCGATCACCTCCCAGGCACGTTGTTCTTCCGATCGGCCTCGCCAACGGGCCAGACGAACCCGGACCTTCGCTTCCGCTTCGATCACCCAGCACAACCCCAGGAACTGCCAGCGCGGGAGGAACTTGCGGAAGTACAGCATCTTGCTGTGCCGCGTGATGATTCGCATCCTGGGGCTGACCGGACGGTTCTGGAGCGGTCGGAGATGCACGACCTCGATCGACGGGTCGTACTCCACGCGCCGGCCTCGCCGACGTGCCGAGTGGCAGAGAGCGACTTCTTCGTAATATAAAAAGAAGTCTTCGTCCATCCCAACCAGGTCGTCGAGCACGGCGCGATCGACCAGCGCAGGCCCCGGTGACCCAGGGGACCGGCCCCGCGCTGACCTTCCAATCGGCCTGGTATTTCCGGCGACGGCGCGGTATGAACAGCCCGAGCAAGCTACGAAACAGGCTGGGGTCGATCCCGACCGAGGGCTGAGGGGTCCCATCCGGATTACGCAAACCGAATCCGACGATCCCCGGAGCAAGATCGCGGCGGCTCTCGAACGAGACGATCCGCCGCAAAACCTGCCCGGGCAACGCCGAATCCGCGAGCACGTCCGGGTTCAGCAGCAGAATCCAAGGTCCTCGGCTCGCCCGCCAGCCCGTGTTGACCCCCGCGGCGAACCCGCCATTGTCGGCCCTCTGGAGGATCTGGACTGAGGCTGGCGGCGAGACAAGCTCCTCGGGAATCGGACCTTCCGATGCATTGTCCACCACCACCAGCTCGCAACGGCCGTCGATCAGCTCGGGAGCATCAGTCAGGCTCGAAACCAGTCTTGCCACGTCGGCCCAGCCGTTGTAATTGACGATCACGACCGACAGTCGCGGGCCGTCAGGCTCAGTCACCAGGGGGTTTTGGATTGATGCAGCGTCCACGAACCGGACCTTACGGTAACTTGGCCGTCCCTTAAAGCCGACTTCTCCGGAATAACTGGAATCTTTCGTCGGTTCAGCCGATGGAAGAGCTTGAGGGAATTCTCACTCTGCGGTATTCGGTGATCTCGGTATCAAAATACCGAGCAAGCGGGATGCCCGCCTCGCCAAGGATGGACGGGGCGTTGGATGAGCCGTCGGGGCCGAGCCGGGCACGGGTCCGGGTCCTCGTTGTCCCCGAGTTCGCCACCGATGGATCGGTGCACGCCCATGACTGAACACCCCGAGACAACCGTGCCTCACGCAGCGCCGGGAAGCCGGCTGCTGCTGGTGGGGGCACGCCGCCAAATCCGCCATCTGGCGCATTGCCTGGACCAGGGGCCCTGGTCTGGCCTGCCCGTCGTTGGCTTCGTCGATGTCTCCGGCCGAGGACGCCAGTTGGTCGTCCATCCCAAGAGCGCTCCGGTGCCCATCCTCGGGCGGGTGGAGCGCCTGGCCGAACTGGTGGATCGCTCCGGCGCGACCGACCTGGTCGTTGCCCTTTCCGGCCGCCGCGCCGTGCCGCCTGCGACCGCAGATCAGCGGACTGAATCAAACGACGGTCCGTGTCCACTGGGTCGAGGAAGGGGCGGCCTCGACGGGTACGGGGGAATTGCTGCGCACCCATCCGCGATGGACGCCGATGCGCCCCCCCTGGTCCTTGAGGCTGGCACGCCTGGCCAAGCGTCTGTTTGACATCACGGGCGCCACGATCGGCCTGATGCTCCTCTCGCCCCTGTTCCTGGTAGTGTCCCTGTTGATCCTGATCACGTCCGGCCGGCCGATCTTCTACACCCAGGATCGCATCGGTCAGGGTGGGCGGATCTTTCCGATCTGGAAGTTCCGCAGCATGAAACGTGACGCCGAGGACGCCACCGGGCCCGTCTGGGCCTCCTTTCACGACAACCGTTGCACGAAGATCGGCGAATGGCTGAGGAACACGAACATCGACGAGTTGCCGCAGCTTTTTAATGTGATTCTTGGCAATATGAGCCTGGTCGGACCGAGGCCCGAGCGCCCGATTTTTGTCGAACAATTCCGCGCGGTGATGCCGGATTACGAGTATCGCCATGCCGTGCCGATGGGGATGACCGGCTGGGCTCAGGTCCACGGCTGGCGTGGTCGGACCTCGCTCCGCAAGCGCATCCAGTACGACCTCGACTATATCCGCCGCTGGTCGTTCTGGCTCGATATCAAGATCCTCTTCATGACGGTCCAGCACGTCGTTTGGGGTAAGACGACCTGGAAAGGTGGCGCGAAGCGGAGGCCCCCGTGTTGAGCCGGCCGGCCCTCTCGGTGGTCATTCCCTCTTACAACGGCCGCCATCTGCTGGAAATCTGTCTGGCGAGCGTCGCACGCCACCGACCGGCGGGGATCGGGATCGAGGTGATCGTCGCCGACGACGCCTCGACGGATGGAACGCCCGAGTGGCTGACCGCGACGTATCCCGAGGTCCGGCTCGTCCGCAACGAGCGTAATGGTGGATTCTGCGCCGCGGCCAATGCTGGAATCGCCGCCGCGACGGGCGAGGTGATCCAGCTTCTGAATAACGACACCGAGGTGACGGCCGGCTGGGTCGAGGCTGGTCTCTTGCCGTTTCAGAACAGCGCGGTTGGCTCGGTTGCCCCCCTGGTTCTGGTCCGCTCCGATCCGGGTCGCGTCGATTCGGCCGGAGACCAGTACACGCTGTTCGGCTGGCCCTGCAAACGCGGACATGGCGAGTCGGCCGAGTGCTGGCGGGATCATCCGTCCGATCAGGTCTTCGGCGCGAGTGGTTCGAGCGCCTTCTATCGAACCACGGCCTTGCGGCAGGTCGGGGCGTTCGACCCCACCTTCGGCTCGTATTACGAGGACGTGGACCTGGCCTTCCGGCTTCGCTGGGCAGGATATGCGTGCGTCTTCGCCCCCCGTTGCCGGATCTTGCACGAGGTTTCGGCAAGTTACGACCACGCCCGGCCGGACCTTCAGCGCCGCATGGCGCGCAATGCCGAGGTCCTCTTCTGGACGAACCTGCCAGCCTCCTGGCTGCTCGGCGCCCTGGGGCCTCATCTGGCCTTCACGCTCGCACAAGGGGCCTATCGGCTGGCGAGAGGCCGGCTGTGGCCGTTCGCGCTCGGCAAACGGGACGCCTGGCAGGCGCTTCGCGATCTGAAATCGCGGCGGCGAGTCCGGACGGAACTGGCGCGTGGGGCCAAACACCGGCCGCATTTCCCCCTGACGCTCGCGCCGTTCGCCAGCGCGCGAAACCACCTGCGACGGCCCCGGGAGGCCTCGGCGAAGCGCCCGCGTCAGGTCCGCCCTTTCTGAAATTCATGCCGGAATTGTTCGAGGTTCGCTCGGCGGCCGAGCAGGACGATGCTATCGCCGCGGGCGAACGGCTCGTCTCCCGAAGGGGGAAATTCGACTCGACCGTCGGCCCGCTTGACGGCGATGACGATCACGCCCGTGCGGCGGCCGATGTCGGCATCACGCAGGGTGAGGCCGTCCAGGGGACTGGAGATCGTCACCGGAACCTCGTCCATCTCGATGGCGAGGCTGGACCGCTGAGTCACCAGTTCGGCGAACTCGACGGCCGAGGGGTTCGTCAGGAGCGAGGCGATCCGGCGCGCGCCGATGGACGCGGGAAGGACGATGTGATCGGCCCCCGCCTGTCGGAGTTTTTTCTGCGTGCTCGGTTGCTCGGCGCGGGCGACGATCAGCACCTTGGGTGCCATCTGCCGAGCCGTCAGGGTGATGAAGACGCTGTCCGAGTCGGAGGGCACGGTCGTCACCAGCGCCCTCGCCCGTTCCAGCCCCGCTTCGTGCAGAACGGATTCCTCCGTCGCATCGCCTACGACGTGCAGGATGCCTTGTCGCTCGATCTCGGCCAGAGGCCCCGTCGCGCGTTCGATCAGGACGAACGGCTCGTTGGCCGCCTTCAGCTCCGCGCAGAGCAGAGTCCCCATCCGGCCGAAACCGGCCACAATCGTGTGATCTTTCATGTCCTCGATCTGCCGACGCACGCGCTGGTGTCCCAGAAGAAGCTGAATTTCGCCCTCGGTGATGAACTGGAGGACGCCCGCGATGGTGTAGGCGACCGCCATGTAGCCCATGGCGATGATCAGCATGGTGAAGCCCCGCTCGGCGTTTGAGGTCAAGGGATGGACCTCGCCGTAGCCGACCGTCGAGACGGTGATGACCACCATATACAACGCGTCGAACGCTTTCCAGCCGATCAGCACATAGCCGGTGACTCCGAATCCGACGACGAACATCAAGGCCCCGATGCCGGAGAGAATCCGACGGACGGACCGGCGATTCCAGAATGAGATCTCCAACGGGTTGCCTGGCCCGGGAGCGATCGACGTGGCGAACGTCTCCTCGACGGCAGCCTGTACCGGCTTGCGCGCCAGAGCCGCCGCCACCAGCCCTGGGTCGTTTTCTGGCCTGGCGGCGGCATGCCCTGAGTTCCAGCCATCATTCCTGGGGGTTCCCTCGTCAACGCCGGAGTCGGAACTGCTGGTTGAAGGCGACCGCCAGGACCACGACGGTCCCCAGCACGAGCCCCTCGATCTGCGTGCTATCAATATCGCGCACGACCAGGACCGTGCCGACGATCACGATGCGGATCAGGATCAATCCGAGGACCGTGCCCCGGATCGACCCGACACCACCGGCCAGGCTGCACCCGCCGACGACCGCCGCGGTGATCGCCACCAACTCGTAAGTCTGGCCCATGCGGGCCCCCTCCCCCTGTCCGGTGTTGCCGGCGAAGAGGACGCCTCCGAGCGCCGAGAGCATGCCGGAAAGGCTGTAGGCGATCAGCTTGAGCCGTCGCGTCGGCAGGCCGCTCAGGCGCGCCGCGGCCTCGTTCCCTCCGAGCGCGTAGAAGTGGCGGCCGAGGACCGAGGCCCCCATCATGATGCTGGCCGTCACGGCGACGGCGATGAAGAGTGGCACGGTGAAGCGGTTGTCCGACCCCAGGGCACGGAACGCGGGGAAGTCCACGTTGATCGAGCGATTGTCGCTCAGGATGATCGCCAGGCTCCGCAATCCGGCCAGAGAGGCCAGCGTGGCGATGAACGGCGGGAGCCGGAGCCAGGCGATCAGCAGGGCGTGAAACATGCCGATGAGCAGGCCCATTAGCAGGGTCAAGGCGATCGCCGCGACCACCACGCCGAGCGAGATCGGCTCGCCCGACGGTTTCGCGCCGGGGAGCCAGTCGGTCATCAGCTTCGCCGCCACAACCGAGCCCAGGGCCACCACCGAGCCGACGGACAGGTCGATGCCGCCGCAGATGATGACCACGGCCGCACCGATCGACAAGATCCCGAAAAGCGCGATGTTGTGGGTCAGCGTCCGCGCGGTCAGCTTGGTGAAGAACGGGTGGCTCGAGGGTTCGAGCGCGTAAATCAAAGCCAGCACCGCCAGGATACCGACCACCAGCCCCAGCTCCTGAGCGCCGCTCAGGAGCGCCGCCCAGCCCGGCCGTTGCGACGCTGTCGTTGGCGTGGGACTGCTCATGTCGATTTCAGCCCCTTGCTTGCGAGCCACGACTTCATCTCCTCGATCGTCATGACATTCTCCCCCTTCACCGGCGAGTCAGCCGACGGCACGACGACCCGCACGCCGGTATCGAGCGTCTTGCCGTCGGGCAGAATGTCGTTGACCGTTTCCTCATCCTTCTCGATCAGGGCCTTGAGGAGACGCACCCCTTGATAGCCCATCTCGTAGGGGTTCTGGCAGACCGTCACGTCGATGTTGCCCTTCTCCAGCGCGGGAACGGCTGCCTCATCGAGGTCGAACGTCACGACGGTGATCCGCTTGCGGACGTCGGGGTTCTTGCTGACCTCCTCGGCGATGGCCGGGGCGTTGTACGACCAGAGGCCCAGGGTCACGTCGAGGTCGGGATACTTGGTGATGGCTTGCTGGACGTTGTCGCGGGCGCGGGAGTGGCTGCCGCCGTCGTCGAAGGTCTCCTGCTCCTTGAACTTGGGGCCGGCTCCGGCGAAGAAGCCATTCTTGCGCTCGCGGGCATTGGCCGCGCCGGAGGTCCCGACGAAGACGGCGACATCGCCCCCCTCGGGCCGGATCGTCGCGGCGGCCTGACCGGCGGCCTCTCCCGCATTGACGTTGTTCGTGCCGATGTACGCCTGGCGGGCGTCCGAGGCGCTGGTGGCCACGTCAGAGTCGATCGCGATGACGACTTTCCCCGCCTTTTGCAGGGCCTTCATGGCGTCGAGCACGCCGGGGGCGTCCGCCTCGATGACGGAGACGGCCACGCCCTGAACGTCCGGCATCGACAGGGCACGCTGAAGCAGGTCGATCTGACCCTGGGTCGAACCGTCGTTGCGGCGCATCTCAACCTGCACGCCCGCGTCCTTGCCGCCGTCCTGCATCCCCTTCTCGACGGCGTTCCACCAGTCGGCATTGCTGTTGGTCACGAACAAGAGCCTGAGCCCGGCCCCTTCCGCCGAACCGGTCCCTTCGGCCCCCTGTTCCGCGGTCGAACCGCCGCATCCGGCCGCGAAAATGCCGAGCAACGCCGAGGCAAACCAGACTCTCATCCAACGGCCATTCACGGGATCATCCCCCTTTGAGAACCAGGCATTGTGCTGTTGATGCGCGATCAGTCGGGCGATTATCGGATCTTACCGCAACGATGTGACCGGATCGCAGACGCGGGCTCCATCTTAACCGGCGGGTCGGCCCAGGAAAACGCTCCGCCGTTGGGGATGGGACCTTTCGTACGATTATGCGCCCTGGTCGCTCTCCGTGTCGGTTCGGAGCCGCAGGCCGACCGGCAAGGCATCGCCGAGGGCCTGCCCTTGCTGGGCGGTTTCCAGCTCGTGATACTCGCGGACCGGGCGCAAGGACGACTCGTCCGCGCCGAGCGACTCCAGCCGGGCAATGATCCGCTGCCGCAGAGTTTCATCCAGGTCGCGAGCCCGATCTCCCGAGACCCGCCCGAGTTGCGTCAGAGCGAAGATGGCGTCGTCGGTCTCACGTCCCCCGGCGAAATCGCGGCCGAGCAGGGCTTCCGCCCAGCGCGCGGCGGTCTGCGGGTGGACGACCGTGTTGGCAGGGCCGTAGAGAGGAACCCGCGCTCCGAGCCTCCCCAGGCTCCAGAGAACGTGTGGCGCCAGGTTCGGCCGCTTCAGGTCCTTGAGCAGCGCATCGCCGAGCGCCTCTTTCTGCAAGGCGGGCAAGCGCTCCAGGGCCGCGACACAGCGCCACATCTCCGCCAGCTCGTGCGCCTCCGGCTTCGGCCGGTTCAGCTTCTTTCCGCCGGGACCGCCCTTGAGCAAGAACGGGACGAGCCGTCGGTGAATCTCCTCGTGGTGGGCACGGTTCAATCCGGCGGCGACCCGGCGCCACAAGATCCACCACTCGGCCCAGCATTGCAGGTCCTTCGTGTGCTTCACGCCGACGTGGAACACCGGCCAGAGGGCCTTGATCCGCGTCTCGTCGAGCGGATAGCCAGTCCCCGGACGCAGGCAGAACCCGCACAGGTTGAGCCATCGCGCCTCGTGCCGGGGGGTCGTGAACCGGCGGTCGGCTTCCTCGCGCAAGGGGTCCCAGAGCGCCCGCAGGGCCGACGGCGGCCAGCGGTCGCGCGGCTCGTCGAGGACCTCCTCCAGCCGCTTGACCAGTCGCGCGGCCCCTTGCGGGTCGTGCGGGTTGGAGTGGGCGAACGCCGCGCGGATTGCCTCGGCGGCGGCGTCCAGCTCGGATTGCTCGATGACGGTGTTCTCGGCCTCGTTGTCGGTGATCCTCGGGCCGGTTGCGGGCGGTTTCTCCCCCGCCTGGCCTCGCAGTTGAATCTGGAGCCGCCAGCGACGGTCGTCGGTCCGGGAACGGCACCAGAGTTCCACGGTGCCGACCTCCGTGATCCGCGCTTCCAGACTGACCGGCACGCGCTCGGCCTTCGCCTTGCGACCGACACGCATCAGGCCGACCAGCGGCGGTAGCTCGCGGATCGAGTCCGGGTCGGTCGGCACGAGGTCGCCGGGCTGGTCCTGCGGGCGGACCGATGAACTGGCCAGGGGGAAGGCGACCGGCTGACCCATCAGGAGGTCGAAGTCGTGGCCGGTGATGTTGACCTCGTCCCCTTCCTGGGCGTCGCGCGGGACGACGCAGAGCCAGGGCTTGTCGGCCCGCGCGTCGGCCTCGAACCCGACGTAGAACGATCGGGCGGTCCCGCCGCCGATCCGGATGCCCCCCCCGCGCCGGACGACCCCGTAATAGGCCGCGCCAAAGGCCACGGCCAGATCGAGCGACGCGTTGGACAGGACGCGAGGGGCATAGTCTCCCTCGTCGCGGAACCAGGAGGCGACGACCTCGACCAGCCGCTCGCGGACGACGGCCGGGGTCAGGGCACCGCCGTTGAACAGGATGGCGTCGGGCCGCGCGGGGCGGTCGTCGGGCGTGTGCCCCCCTTGCCCGATCGCCTCCGCCCGATGTCGGCGGAGAAAATGGGCAAGATGCTTCGGGATTGCCGGATCGGAGACGAACGGCAGGCCGAATTCCTGCAATCCGACCTTCGAGCCTCGACCCGGGTCTTCGTCGCGCGGCGTGACCGGCAGGAAGCCATCCAGCACGATCGCGCGGACCTCATCGCGGCTCAGTTCGGATTGAAGGCTCCCGCCGATCAGCCGCGCCCGCGCCCGGCGATCGTCACCGGCCAGCGCTCGGCGGGGGCCTCATCGGACAGGAGTTTTTCCTTGGCCGTTCGGCACGCCGTGCGCAGGGCGCTCCACTGCTCGGCGTCGAGCCGAGCGCCGCCGAGCTTCGCCTCGACCTTGTGGGCCAGGGCCAGGTCGATGTTGTCGCCACCGAGCATCAGGTGGTCCCCCACGGCCACCCGGCGGAACCCGGGACCGGTCGGCGTCTCCACGACGGTAATCAGGCTGAAGTCGGTCGTGCCGCCGCCGATGTCGCAGACGAGGATCAGCTCACCGCCCCGGACCTGCTTCTGCCAGCCTTCCTGGTGCGAGACGATCCAGCAGTAGAACGCCGCTTGCGGCTCCTCCAGCAGGGTCAGGTTTTCCAAGCCGGCACGCCGGGCGGCTTCCAGTGTTAGCTCACGGGCGGCCTCGTCGAACGATGCCGGAACGGTCAGCACGACCTCTTGCGACTCCAGCCGTTGCGAGGAGTCTTCCCTGGCGAACCGGTCGTTCCAGGCGTCCCGAATATGCCGGATGTAGTCGGCCGATGCCTCGACCGGCGAGACGCGCGGGACCTCGCTCGGCGCGCCCCAGGGGAGGATCTCGGCCTCCCGATCGACTCCGCCGTGACACAGCCAGCTCTTGGCGCTGGAAACCAGCCGGGAAGGGACGCGTGCCCCTTGCAGACGGGCGAACTCGCCGACGATCCGTTCGGCGTCGGCCCGCCAGGGCAACCGCGCCGCGCCGTCGGGGAGTTCATGCGGACCGGGCAGATACAGGAACGACGGCAGCATCGGCTTGGGGGCCGATTCCCCCGCGGCGACGAGTTGAGGGATCTCGAACAGCCGGATGTCCGCCGCCGGCCGCTCCTTCCCCCGCGTATCGACATACGCCGCCGCGCAGTTGGTGGTCCCCAGGTCGATGCCGACGATGAATCGCGAACGTGCCATGGTGTGCTTTTGTGCCGAACGGAGGAATCGGATCGGTTCACCCCGCGCGGAATCCTCAACCGCGATCGGGGATGGATACCTTCCCATTATAGACGAAGCCCCACGCCGGCTCGCCCCCGACTTTCACCCCTCCATCCGACCCATCCCGAGACCAGCCAGACACCGAGATACGCCAGCCCGGATCCGACCTCGCAGCGTCCGGCGAACGCGAGACCGTGGCCGATGATTCGATGGAACGGCCAGCATGTGTAATCATAATTTCAATTATTTAATTTTAGATTATCAAACTTAGGTTGAATTTTTGTATCACGACGGCTTCTCTGGCTCTTTCTGAGAGGGTACGTCTGGATCAGTAAGCAAGCATGCATCGAGAAAAACAATATTTTTTCGTCGGTTAATCGCTTGACTTTCGATTGGGAAAAAGCGATTGTCAACCTACCATTTCACTGCGGTCAACCAAACCTCTTGCCGCAAAGGTCGCGGGTTTCGAACATCCGTTGTCCTCGTCGATCACAGGTTCTTGTGATCGGTCCCCACACTGTAGCACGTTCGGGTTCGTTCGTTCTTTAACGGAACGTTCAATGGGAGGGCCTCAGACCATGAGACGTCCACACCGTCCGAGATGCCAGCAAGGATCACGCGGCTTTACACTCATTGAGTTATTGGTTGTCATTGCGATCATTGGCGTTTTGATTGCTCTCCTCTTGCCGGCGGTTCAGTCCGCCCGCGAGGCGGCACGCCGGAGCCAGTGCACGAACAACCTGAAGCAGATCGGCCTGGCGCTGCACAACTACCACAGTGCCAACAATGCGTTGCCCCCGCCGAAGATCTACTCCGGCAGCACCTCGCGGCTGCTTCCCGGAGGCCAGGTTCTGAACACGACCGGCTTCGTAATGATCCTGGCCCAGCTTGAAATGCAGCCCCTGTACAACGCGTACAATTTCAGTCACGCCTCCTGCAATGCGGTTTCGACCACGAACACCAACATCATCGGCAATTACCGTGTCAACACCACGGTCACCAGCGCGGTCGTCGCGGTGTACGTCTGCCCCACGGACGAAAAACCGCAAGCCCGGACCAATTCACCCGACACGCCGGCGATGTACAGCATGCTCGATGCGCGTCGGAGCAACTACGTGTTCTGCAGCGGTTGGTACACGGATTACGATGCGCCTGGTGCCCAGGACTATCGGCCGCCCCGCGAGTTCCGCGGTGTCTTCTATTGCGATCTGAGCACATCGTTCAGCGACATTCGCGACGGCATGAGCAACACGACGATGGTGGGCGAGTCGCGTCAGCAGCATACGTCCGCCAATTACGGCCCGTACTGGGGGGTAGGCACCCACACCTCCGTTTTCGGCAAGTGCCACCCCCCGTACTACAAGGGTGTGCCTTACCCGAACCACATCAACTTCTTGCCGAACGCCGCCTATAACACGATTCCGCCGCAACCCCCGGGTTACAATGCGGGCAAACTTCCCTATGCCTGGACGATGGGGAGTCACCATGCCGGCGGCTTGAACATGCTCTTCGCGGATGGAAGCGTGCGCTACATCAAGGACTCGATCAACCCGGCCACCTGGTGGGGAATCAACACCATGCAAGGGACCGAGGTGATCAGCAACGATCAGTTCTGAGGGTCGATCCCGTGTCGTGTTCGGTCGGTCCGGGCGAGGGGAAGACCCACCCCGGGCCGATCGTGCCGGACATTGAAATGATCAGGAGTTCAGGGTTAACAAGCATGAATGCGCGATTACTCTCCGTTTCCGTGCTGATGCTCACGGCGAGTCTCCCCGTCCTCGAAGGATGCGGTGGCAATGGTCCCAAACCGGTCCCCGTCACTGGCACGGTCACGCTCAATAACCAGCCCCTGGAGGGGGCCTCCGTCATCTTCACACCGGCGTCGGGCAATAATGAGGGTCTCACCGGCATCGACGCCACCGGCCCCGAGGGGAACTACAAGCTACGAAACCGTAATACCTTCGGCGTATCGCCGGGCAAGTACACGGTCCTCATCACCAAGGAACTCAACTCGGGCACTTCCACGAAGAACTCACAAGATTACGTGATGGTGGATGAGTCCGGCCAGTCGATCGGTGAGGATACGTACATGGCTCAGCTCGCCGTGGAAAGCGCGACGGAAGCCGGCGCAGGCGCCCCCGCGGCAAAAACGATCAAGGTGGAGCAGTCCTTCGAGCAAGAGGTTCCCGCTGGCGGAGGCGCATTTGACTTTGACGTCAAGGCCACCGCCGAGGATGCCAAGGCCCTTCGCGGGAAATAGCAACGAGAGAAAATCGAGCAGGGGAGAGGACCGTGGTCAGGCCGGATTCCCTTTGCCTGGCCACGGTCCTCCGTCCGTGATTCTCATCCCACGACGAAGTTGATCAGTTTGCCGGGGACGACGATCACCTTGCGGACGGTCTTCCCCTCCAGCAGTTCGGTGATGCGTTCGTCGGCCCGGGCGGCGGTCTCGATCGCCTCCTTGCTCGCGTCGGCCGGGACGACGACCTTGCTCCGCAGCTTGCCGTTGACCTGAACGGGGATCTCGACCTCCTCGTCCTTCAAGAGCGCGGGGTCGTACTCCGGCCACGGCTGGTAGGCCAGGCTCTCGCCGTGGCCGAGGATTTGCCAGAGTTCCTCGGCCAGGTGCGGGGCCATCGGCGCGAGCAGGAGCACGAACGTCTCCATCGCCGCCTTCGGCCGCACGTCGGCGGAGGTGAAGGCGTTGGTGAACTCCATCAGCTTGCTGATCGCCGTGTTGAACCGCATCCCCTCCAGGTCGTCGGTGACGCCCGCGACCGTCGCGAGCGACCAGCTTCGCCTGGTCCTTCGACGGCTCGACGTCCTTCACCTTCGGGTCGAGCCGCACGTCCTCGGCGTCCTGATCGACGATCATCCGCCAGGCGCGGCCGAGGAAGCGATAGACCCCCTCGACCCCCTTCATGCTCCACGGCTTCACGGCTTCCAGCGGGCCCATGAACATCTCATAGAGCCGCAGGCTGTCGGCGCCGTACTCGGAGATGACCTCGTCGGGGTTGATGACGTTGCCCCGGCTCTTGGACATCTTGTGGGCGCGGGCGTCGATGCGGATGGCCGGGTTGTCGGCCAGGACGAATCCTTCCCCCTTCTTCGTGACCTGCTCCTCGGCCAGCTTGACCGGCTCGGCCTTGCGGGGTGAGGAACCCTTCTCCTTGACGATCGGTCCCTCGTCGGTCTGCTCGACATCCGTCGCGGAGATCCATTTCCCGTCCACCCGGAAGCCGGTGTACTCGGTCTCGCCGAGGATCATCCCCTGGTTCACGAGCCTCTGGAACGGTTCGGGATGGCTGACGAGGCCGCGGTCGAACAGGACCTTGTGCCAGAACCGGCTATAGAGCAGGTGCAGGACCGCGTGCTCGGCGCCGCCGACGTAGAGGTCCACCGGGAGCCATTGTTTTTCGAGGTCCGGGTTCCACGGCTGCCGGTCGTTCTTCGGGTCGATGTAGCGGAGGTAGTACCAGCACGAGCCGGCCCACTGGGGCATCGTGTTCGTCTCGCGGCGGAACTTGTCCGAGTAATTCACCCAGTCGGTCGCCTTGCGAGAGCGGCGGCTCGGGGTTGCCCGACGGGCGGAAGTCCTCCAGTTCGGGCAGGCGGACGGGCAGCTCGGATTCCGGGACGGCGTGGGGGCGGTCGTGCTCGTCGAGGAGGATCGGGAACGGCTCGCCCCAGTAGCGCTGGCGGCTGAACAGCCAGTCGCGGAGCTTGGTGTTCGTCGTCTTGCGGCCGAGCCCTTGCTCCGAGAGCCAGTTGGTGAGGAACGCCTTCGCCTCGGGGGTTGGCTTGCCGTCGAGGGAGATCATCGGGTTGCGCGAATTGACCGAAACCCCCGGCTCGGCCTCCGCCGCGTCGAGCGGAGCGTTGGCCTGGTCAGCCGCCGACGCGACGACGCGGCGGATCGGCAGATCGAACGCCCTGGCGAACTCGAAGTCCCGCTCGTCGTGGCCGGGAACGGCCATGATCGCGCCGGTGCCGTAACCGATGAGCACGTAATCGGCGATCCAGATCGGAACCTGTTCGCCATTGACCGGGTTGACGGCGAACGCGCCGGTGGGCACGCCGGTCTTGGACTTCGCCAGGTCGGTGCGGTCAAGGTCGCTCTTGCGCGCGGCGGCCTCGCGGTAGGCGTTGACCTTCTCCCGCTGCCCGGGGGTGGTCAGACGCTCGACGAGCGGGTGCTCGGGGGCGAGCACCATGTAGGTCGCGCCGAAGAGGGTATCGGGCCGGGTGGTGAAGACGCGGATCACGTCGTCGGGGATCGCTTCCGGGAAGCCGCCCGACTGGCGCTTGCGCCCGCCAGTTGTCGGTGTTCGAGCCGATGTAGAAATCGACCTCGGCCCCTTCGCTCCGGCCGACCCAGTTGCGCTGCATGTCCTGGATGGCGCGGGGCCAGTCCACCAGGTCGAGGTCCTCGACGAGGCGGTCGGCATACGCGGTGATGCGGAGCATCCACTGTTTCAACGGCATGCGGACGACCGGATGGTTGCCGCGCTCGCTCTTGCCGTCGATGACTTCCTCGTTGGCGAGCACCGTGCCCAGGGCCGGGCACCAGTTGACGGGCACCTCCGCGCGGTAGGCCAGGCGCTTCGCGTCGCGGTAGGCGTCGGGATCATCGCAACCGGGGGGGATCGGCAACTCGGCGATCGGGCGGCCTTTCCCCTTGCGGCGCTGGCCGGTCGGGTCGGTCCATTCGTGGTCGGGGTCGTACCAGGTATCGAACAGCTTCAGGAAGATCCACTGGGTCCACTGGTAATAGCCGGGGTCGGTCGTATCGACCTCGCGGTCCCAGTCGTAGGAGAAGCCGAGCGACTTGATCTGGCGCCGGAAGTTGTCGATGTTTTTCTGCGTGGTGATCCGCGGGTGCGTCCCGGTCTGGATGGCGTACTGCTCGGCGGGCAGGCCGAAGGCGTCCCAGCCCATCGGGTGCAGGACGTTGAACCCCCGCATGCGCTTGTAGCGGCAGAGAATGTCGGTCGCGGTGTATCCTTCGGGGTGGCCGACGTGCAAGCCCGCGCCGCTGGGGTACGGGAACATGTCGAGGATGTAGAGCTTCGGCTTTCCGGGGGCCTGGTCGGGCGTCCGGAAGGTCTTGTGCTCGTCCCAGAAGGTTTGCCACTTCGGCTCGATGCGCTGAGGATGATACGCGGGCATGGGGTTCGCTCGCTCTCCGACCGGCGCGGCCCGAGGGGGGCGTCGGCGAGGCTCGATCAGGTTCGGGGTTTCGATTCTTGACTGCCGCATGGCAAACGGCACATTCCCAGATTCCAGAAGTTCCTTGCCTCTTTGAAGATCTGGAATCGGGAATGTGCCGTTTGCCATACTGGACTCCAACGGACTCTCGGTGGTCGCTCTCTCTCGACGAAAAAAACGGCCCGCCGAGGCACTCGGGGGCCGGGTTTGACTTCTTTAGAATAACGATCGAGGCCGCCGGATGCCACCCGCGCTGAGGGCGGTTGTCGTCAATCCCCCATCCGTTCGCCCGGAAAGACGTGATGGCCGTGGAGGAAGTCGGCGGCCGGCATGGCCTTCTTGCCGGGGATCTGCACGGTCAACAACCGGACAGCCCCCTGCCCCGCCGCGACGATCAGGCGATCCCCCTCGGCCTGGAGAACCGTGCCCGGCTCCCCCTGTCCTTCGGCGAGGGTCGTCCTGTGCACGATCAACCGCAGCGGCGGTTTGCCGGCCTCGGAGGAATGCCAGTGGGTCGAGGCGATCGGCCAGGGCTGCATCGCCCGCACGAGGTCGTGGACCTCCCGCGCGGTTTTCGTCCAGTCGATGCGGCCGTCCTCCTTGCGGAGCTTCGGGGCCTTCGTCACCTTCGCCCTGTCTTGCGGGATGATCTGGGCCGTCCCCTTGACGATCGACTCGATCGCGGTGACGACCAGCGGCGCGCCCAGCTTCGCCAGCCGCTCCTCCAGCTCTCCGGCCGTCTCGTCCGGGCCGATCGGCGTGCGGGCGACGGCGATCATGCCGCCGGCGTCGATCTTCGGCGTCATGCGGATCACGGTCACGCCCGTTTCCGTCTCGCCGTGCTGGATCGCCCGAGCCACCGGCGCGGCCCCCCGGTAGGCGGGCAGGACCGACCCGTGCAGGTTGATCCCGCCTTGCGTCGGAATCCCCAGCAACTCCGCCGAGAGGATCTGTCCGTAGGCCGCCGTCACCAGCAGGTCGGGCTTGAGCGCGCGGATCAAGGCCAGGCCCTCCGGCGCGTTGACGTCCTCCGGCTGCTCGACCGGGACGCCGCGCTGGAGGGCCTCCCGCTTGATCCGGCTGGGGATCAATTCCTGCTTGCGCCCTTGCGGGCGGTCGGGTTGCGTGACCAGGCCCATGACGTCATGGCCGGTGTCGATCAGGCGCAGGAATGTGGGCACGGCGAAATCGCCGGTGCCGAGCATGAGGATTCGCATGGGAAGATCCGGCGGACGGCGCCAGCCCTACAAAGGTTAAACTTTCACCTTCCCCGCCAGTTCATCGAGTTGCCGCAGAATCTCCGCGTCCTCGGGAAATTCCCCGCTGGCCTGGTCCGTGCGGAATTTGGTCTCGATCTCCTGGATCTTGGGATCGACGGTCTTGCGGACGTTCGGGTGGAGATAGTCGATGAAGAGTCGGCCGGCGAGGTGATCGGTCTCGTGCTGGATCGCGCGGCCGAGAAGCTCCTCGGCGTCGAGTTCGATCGGCTCCCCCTTCAGGTCGTAGGCGCGGACGCGGATCTTCTTGGCGCGCAGGACGTTGGCGTACACGCCGGGGAAGCTGAGGCAGCCTTCCTCGGCCTCGGTGGAGGAGTGCCGCTTGACGATCTCGGGGTTGATGAAGACCTGCTCCTGGTCTTTCTGTTCGGGGTCGGCCGTCAGGTTGAGGATGAAGAAGCGGAACGGCAGGGCCACCTGGTTGGCCGCCAGGCCGATCCCGCGGGCCTCGTACATCAGGTCGAACATCTGCCGCACGTGCTGTCGCAACGTCTCGTCGATCCGCTCAACGGGCCGGGAGTCATAACGCAAGGCGGGATGGGGGAAGGGAACAATCCGCAGCACCGGGGGGCTCCTCGGCTCGGGTCCAACGGTTTACCAGCCTGAATTATAGAAGAATGCCGGCCGTCCTCGCCACCCGGCGTCGCTCAAGGGGCGAAGACGTCTTCCGGCAACGCGCCGTCGGTCGAGGTCTCGGCCGGGGGGAGCCAGGACATCCAGGGGCCGGGCGGCAGGTGGAAGATGGCCCCCGAGTCGCCCGTGTCGGCCGTTGCCAGGCGGACATTCGGCGTCTCGGTCGGGCTACCGATGCGCACCATCCGGGTGCCCTGTCCGCCCGAGAGATGCACCTCGATCACCAGGGCGGGTTCATTCAGGCCCGACTCGGAGGGGAAACTCCCCACATACTGTTCGAACTTCGGGGTCGTCAGGTTCGCCAGGGCCTGAATCAGGGAGTTGAGCCGGGCTGAGCTGGACGCCTCGGCGTCGGTCCCCTCCTCGGGAATCCAGTCGGAGGCGACCTCGAAGGCCCTCGCCTCACGCGCGAAGGAGAGCGATCGGTCCGGGTAGCGGAGGACGATCCGCGTCACCTGGTTGATCGGAAAGCGGAAGATGCCGCGTGCGTGCAATTCGCCATTCAGGATCGCCTGGGCTTGCGGAGCGAGGGTGAAAACCGTCGGCTGACCGTCCACCTTCGCGTACCGCGAACCGGCAGAATCCGGCACCTCCGCCCCGACCCGCAACGTGCCAGGCTTGTCGGAGAGCGTGCCATCCGGCGACAACGTGGTCCAGGTGGCGGTCAGCCAGGGGGACTCCAGACCGTAACGCGCGCGGTCGTCCGTCTCCTGGGCGACGAGGTTCTCGGCGCGGAGGCGGGAAAGCAGCAGGTCGATCCGGGCGACATTCTGGGCATCGACGGACGCCCGCACCGGCTCGGTCATCGTCCAGTGCTCGTAGTCCCTCGGATTGGGACCGGCGGCGACGGTGACGGCCTTGCCCTCGTGCTCGACGTGAATCCGGCCGATGGAACCGAGCGTCAGGCCCATGATCGTGTGGTCTCGATAGGCGAGCGGGCCGTCGGGGATCAGGTCCGCCACGGTATTCGGCAAGGCGAGGATCGCCGTATCCCCCTCGTTCCGCGCGTAGCGGACATTCCGCA
The DNA here is from genome assembly GCA_963758025.1 of uncultured Planctomycetota bacterium. Classification (GTDB taxonomy): domain Bacteria; phylum Planctomycetota; class Planctomycetia; order Isosphaerales; family Isosphaeraceae; genus CAVWUA01. The sequence continues at coordinate 341,597 of CAVWUA010000001.1, forward strand.
CCGGGTCGAACCGGCCGAGGCGGAACGTGAACGCGGGGGGCACGTCGGGACGCTCCGTGCGGCCTTCGGCGGTGCCGGTCCCTCGCCAGGCGCGGAGGACCATCACCGGATCGGCCAGGCCCGAGGCACTCACGCGCGAGGCGGAGTACACGTCGAGCGCGCGGAGTTCGTCAAGCGTCTTGAACAGGTCCCGCAAGGCGCGGGGATCGGCCGATCCCGGCTCGGGAGCCAGCACGCGCCAGCCGTCCGGTCCGCGGCTCAGGCGGTGCGTGAGGCCGCCCGCCTCGATCTCCAGGAAATCGGACTTCGCCAGGTCGAACGCCGTGACCTTCCGGCTTCTCAGGGCCAGGGGGTCCGTACCGATGTCCAGAAGCGCCTTGCCCTCGACCTTCACCACGTCGTTCTGATCGCCGCGCTTGGCGTAGAAGGTCCCCGGCGCGTCGGGAACCGCCGCGCCGAGCAGGATCGTCTCGACCTGGTTCGGGGCCGGTCCGGCCGTGACCTCGACGGTCAAGCTCGGCCTATCCAGCCCGTAGCGGGCGAGGTCCGTCACGTCGTCCGCGACGAATCCGCTCTCGCCGCCAGCGACCTGCAAGGCCGCCAGGTCCGCGAGGATGCCGTCGATCGCCTGCGCGTCGCCGGGGGCCTGGATCGGCTCGGTGATCCGCCAATCCTGTTCGATGTCGCTCGACCTGGAAGGTCTGATCGGGTCGTTCCACCGAAACGCGCTGAACCTCGAAGGTCGGCAGGGTCAGCAACGCCCGCTCTCGCCAGTCGACGGGGGGGAGGTTGACGGCGTCCAGCAGGTTCGGGTCCACGACTTCGATGGCATCCTGGCCGGAGGGGCGGACGTAGCGGCTCTCGCGGACCGTCTCACCCAGTTCGAGCGTCGCCAAGGGGGCCTTGCCCTGCCCGTACAGCCGCACGGTCCGCTCGGGAGGCGCCAGACCGTAGGAGGAGGGCTCGCCGGGGACCGTGCCGGCGTCGGGGAGCGGGGCCAGGTTCTTCAGGTTCTGCACGAGCGCATCCACCCGCGAACGATCGGCCAGCACGTTCGACGGCTCGACCATCTGCCAGAGACCCCCCTCGCGGTGCTCGAAGGCGAGCGGTTCCGCGCCGCCGAGGATCTCGACGCGCTGAACCTCGCCCGGCGACACGTCGATCAACTCAGGCAAGACACGCCCGGACATCCGCCGCCGCTGCTCGCTCGTCGGGATGCGGGCATAGTCGGCCCACCAGAGCGCAAGCAGGCCGCCGAAGAACAGGATGAGGAGCACGATCAGGCTTCGGTTCTTCATCGTTGATTCTGATCCAGCCATCAGATGGGGATTCAAGCACGTCGGGCCAGGTACGTCGCGATGCCCAGGCCGATAATCGTGGCGAAGGCCATGACCGTCGGCAGCAGGACCAACCGGGCTCGCATTTCCGGGTCCACGGTCAGGCTCAGGGCGACGTGCCGCTTGGGGGCGATCCCTTGCAGGTCGGGCCGATCGCGGAGCCAGCTCACGACGTTGGCCAGCAGGTCGAGGTTCGTCGGCACGCGGCCCACGAAGTCGTTGTCGGCCATGTATGGACTGCTGAAGACGACCAGCCGAGGCGTGCCGGGCTGGCCGTCGCGTGCAGGCCCGGCGACCGCGATCGCCACGGCCAGCGGGCCGGGACGATCCTGCTTCGGGTCGAACGCGAGTTTGGCCGCCTTCGGTTCGGATTCCGCCCACGATTGCGGGCTGCTGCGAAAGAGCACGGTCGCCTGCGCCTGCGGGTTCGGCGCGACCTTCGGCGGCTCCGCCGGGTTCAACGCCCCGGAACCGATCACGGACAGGGGGGTGGCCGAGGGCATCGCCACCATCTGGTTCCGCAAGGGGTCGGTGATCGGGTGGATATCGTCGGCGGTGATCGGCGCGTAGAACAGGTCGGGCCGTCCGCGCATCGCGTAAACCGGATCGACGATCGGATCGGTGCCGACCTCGACGTTAAATGCCTTGAGCCACTCTTCCAGCCCGGTCGTCTTGCGGGCATCGAGCAGCAAGACCAGCCGGCCGCCGGTCGCCTCGTAGGTCTTCAGGCGGTCGGCTTCCCTGGGCTCAAAGGGGGTCTGAGGCGCCACGACGAAGACGACGGCGGTCTCCGGCGTGAGGTCGTCGCGGAGCAGATTTACCTCGCTGACCTCCGCGCCGACGGCTTCCAGACGCGACCGCAGGCGACCCAGGCCGTTGGTGTTCCACTCCATCTCGTCGATCGACGGCTCGCCATGGCCGGTCGTGAAGACGATCCGCGGCTTCTTCCCCTCGCGCAGGCGGATCAGGGCGGAGGTCAGCGCGTCCTCGCCGTGGAAGGAGGACTCGAACCGCGACGGATCGGTGATGACCGACGCATTGGCCTGGACGTCGAACAGCTCGCTGTTGCGCACGACGACGTTCTCGGCCGTCTCCCCCTGGCCGTAGGTGATCAGGACGCCCCCCCCTTGGGCCACGGCGACCCCGACATCCGGCACGCGCCGAACCAGGTCCTCGAACTGGACCCGGTCGGCGTAGGGATTGAGCAGCTCAAAGTCGATCAGGTTCGGCCGTGCGGCCTTGTACAGTTCCAGCAGTTGCATGACGCGATCGATCTGACGAACGCCGCGCTCGGAGCGGCCGTAGAAGACCGTGAAATGGACGGGCTTCTCCAGGGTCGCCAGTTGCTTGACCGAGAGCGATTCCAGCGTGAAGGCGCGTTCCCGCGTGAAATCGAGCGGCCGTTCGCCGTACTTGAACGCCAGGACGTTGGCGACGATCAGGACGCCGGCGAAGAGCGAGCCGGTCAGGGCGGCGTCGGTGAACTGCACGACGCGCCGGAGGCTTGGACTGGCGTGCCGGTAGCGGCGGTTGGACCGCACGAGGAGAATCTCGCCGACGATCCCCACGACGAACAGCGGCAAGGACCCGAGGATGCCGACGCGGATGGCCACGAAGGCCGCCGGTGACGACGAGCAGCAGTCCGAGCACGGCCCCCGCGATGACCCGGTCGCGATACCCCGGCCCCGGCGCGCCCGGTTCGGCCCCCTCCTCGGGCAACGCCTGGCCGAGCGGAGCGCCCCGGAGCGCCCAGTAAAGCGCCAGGAAGGCCGCCAGGGCCAGGCCGATGAACCAGACGGCGGGACTGGACAGGAAGTTCACCACACGTTCCGACATGCCTATCAGTTCCCCTGTCGCAGTTGCAGGACCTTGACGGTCAGAAACAGCATGAACGCCGTCACCGAGAGATGCAGGCCGAGAAATCGCAGGTCGAGCTGGCCGTTGCCGAAGGCGTGAACCTGGTAGAGCAAGGCGACGAACCGCACCGCCTCGGCCCAGGGCTCTCGGCGCTCCATGGCGTAGCTGTAAGCGAGCATCGTCAGGAGCACGATCAGGAACAGCACGACGAAGGTTCCGATCGCCGCGATGATCTGATTCTTGGTCAACGCGCTGAAGAACAGGCCGATCGAGACGAACATCATGCCGATGGTCGTCAGGCCGATCAGCAGGGCCGCCAGCGGGCCGAGGTCGAAAGGGAACTCGCCGAAGTGCCGCAGGAACGGCAGATAGAGCAAGAACGGCAAGAGCAGGATCCCGTACATGACGACGCCGGCGAGCCACTTCGCGACGACGACCTCGGTCTCGGTCACGGGGGCGGTCAAGAGGGTCTCGATCGTGCCCGACCGCCGCTCCTCGGCGAGCAGCCGCATCGTCAAGGCGGGCACGGCGACGAGCATCGCGATCCAGAACGGCGTGCTCCCCGAGATGTACGTGTTCATCGGGTCGCGCAGGCCGGAGAACTCGATCTGCGGACGGCCGAGCAGGTCGACCAACTGCCAGAAGTTCAGCCAGGCGATGACCTGGAACGCGAGCAGGATCAGGTAGGCCATCGGACCGAGGAAATACGATCCGAGTTCGCGGCGCATCAGGGACGGGACGTGTCGCATCGTCAGGCGGCCTCGGTCTTCTCGGGTTCGGCGGGTTCGGTCGGAGCCTGGGACGCGTCCTTCACGGCCTGGACGAAACGATCCTCCAGCGACGACCGCCGCCACTGAAGCTGCCGCAGCCCCCAACCGTTCTGGATCACGCGGCGGGCCAGAACCTCGCGCGGGTCCTGCCCCGTCGCGGACAATGACCTCGAAGGTCGTCGCATCCCCTTCGGTCCGCCGGGAGACAACCCGCGCGACCCCGTCGGTTGTCTCCAGGGCGCGGCGGATCGTGTCCACCGGCCCGCCGACAACCTCCAGGACGATGGCGACCTCCGACCGCACGTGATCGAGCTTGTCGTCCAGGGCAATCCGCCCGCTGACGATCATGAGCACCCGGCCGCAGACCGCCTCGACCTCCTGCATGATGTGGGTCGAGAGCAGGATCGTGTGCCGCTGGCCCAGCTCGCGGATCAGGGCACGGACCTCGCGGATCTGGATCGGGTCGAGCCCGACGGTCGGCTCGTCGAGGATCAGGATGTCCGGGTCGTGGACCAGGGCCTCGGCCAGCCCGACGCGCTGGCGGTAACCCTTGGAGAGCTGGCCGATGATCCGCGTCTCGACCTCGCGCAGCCGGCACGCCCCCAGCACGCCGTCGATCGCCACCCGTCGCTTCGAGAGCGGCACGTCCTTCAGCCTGGCGCGGAAGGCGAGATATTCGCGGACCCGCATCTCGGGATACAGCGGCACGTTCTCGGGCAGGTAGCCGACATTCGACCGGACCTCCAGCGGCTCGTCCAGCACGTCATGTCCGGCCAGACGGGCCCGGCCGCTGGTCGGCGGCAGGAAGGTCGTCAGGATCCGCATCGTCGTCGTCTTGCCCGCCCCGTTCGGGCCGAGGAAGCCGACGATCTCCCCCCGGCCGACCGAGAACGTGAGCCGGTCCACCGCGCGGAACGCGCCGTAGCGTTTGGTCAGTTGCTCGACATCAATCATGTTTGGATCTGGAACGGTAACGAACGGGTGGTCCACCGAGAGGACGGCGCGGCTCACGTCCGCGTGACCCATTATTCGCGACGGAGCCGTTTGGCTCAAGTCGTCACCGCGCCGGCTCTTTCCGCAAGGCACGTCGCAGGCTGCGGATCTGGTCCTGGGCGATCAGGCCGAGCTTCGACCGGAGGATCGGCGCACCGTCGAACCAGGGGCGCGGCTCGGCGAAGGCGAAGTGGGCCTCGACCAGGAGCGCCCCCGGCTTCAGCTTCAGCCGGCTGATCTTCGCGTAACCGCCGCCGCCGTCATACGGGTACGTCTGGCTTAGACGCTCCTCGCCGCGAATCCGTTCCAGCGCCGCCCAGCGATTGGGATACTTCGGGTCGTCCTCGAAGCCGGGCACGGTGCGCGAGGCGACGACGATCGACTCGGCCGACCGGGTGACGACGATGCGGTCGGTGGCTTCCAGATGGATGCGGTCGAGCAGGCGGCCCGTCAGGTGGGTGTACCACTCGGCGGGCAGTGGTCTTGCCGGGATCGCTGTTCAAGGGAGTGATCTTGCGTTCCCGGAGGGCCTCGACGGGGATCAGCGAACTGTCGAACCGCATATTGCCCACCTCGACGGCCTCCCCCTGGTCGGCCTGTCGCGCGGCCTCGGCCGGTTTGATGGCGTCGAAGTCGGCATAGACGACGAACCAGAGGTCCGCGATGCGGACGATGACGTCGTCTTCTCCCTCGCGGCCAACGTCGCGGATCTTGAGGATGAAGGGGGCCGTCACCGAGTCGCGCAGCAGGTCCTCCAGCCGCCCCGCCGAGCCGATCTCCTCGATCAGATCGCCCCGTTGCGCGTCGGTCGGACTGGCCGTCGCGCAGGACCGGCAGGGGGAATTGCTCGTGGAATGCGCCAAGGGTCATGCGTCCATCGAGCAGTTCCCGGTAAACGGGGTTCGCCTCGTGCGCCGATTCCACGGCGTGCTGCTGAGCGGGCACCAGGGCACAGAGCCAGAGAGTCAGGGGGATCACGTGGGCGGTCCTCGTCCAAGTTTTCCGGTTGTGTGGCCGATAGTGAGTGTAACGCGCTTCGGGGAGGAGTGCGCCGTCGTTTCGTTTCGCCTGGGAGGGGCCTTCCATGCCCAGAACGACCCGATTGCTCGGGCCGCGTCGGCTGGCGTTGGCCCTGGTTCCGGCGTTGCTGTTGATGTTGACCGGCTGTCACACGCTGCCGCTTACCGTCGATGGAGCGCTCCGCACCCAGACCGACGCCAACGTCAACGGCTCATTCCGAGGGACGATGGACGTTCGCTTGCCCACCGCGACCGATCCCGGGCCGATGGTGCCGGTGGTCGTCCGTCCAGGGGCGGGGGCGCGGGTCGCGCTGATCGACGTGGACGGCCTGATCCTGAACCAGAACCTGACGGGGCTGTACTCCGTCGGCGAGAACCCGGTGTCCGCCTTCCGCGAGAAGCTGGAGGCCGCCGCGCTCGACCCTCTGGTGCGGGCCGTCGTCGTGCGGATCAACAGCCCAGGGGGCGGCGTGACGGCCAGCGACATCCTGGCCGAGGAACTGCGGCGGTTCCGCGCCGGACGGGCAAGCCGACGGTCGCCTGCCTGATGGACCTGGCGACCGGAGGGGCCTACTACCTGGCCGTCGGCTGCGACCGCGTGATCGCCCATCCGACGAGCGTCACGGGGGGCGTCGGGGCGATCGTCAACCACTTCAACCTGGGGGACGCGATGGCCACGCTGAACGTCGTGGCCGACCCGATCAAGTCGGGCGAACTGGTGGACATGGGCACGGTGCTCGAACGGCTCGATCCCGAGGCTCGCGCCTCTTGCAGGAGATGGTGGACAGCTTCCACGCCCGCTTCACGGCGCGGGTTGCCCAGTATCGGAAAGGGATCACCGATGCCGACCGCGCCGCGATCGCCGACGGTCGGGTCGTCCCGGCGCCGAAGGCCCTCAAACTGCACCTCGTCGATGCGCTCGGATACGTCGAGGACGCCATCAACGAGGCCGAGCGGCTGGCGGGAACCCAGGGCGCGGAGGTCGTACTGTTCCAGCGGGCCGGTCAATCGACCCATTCGATCTACGCGATCACGCCGAACGTGCCGTTGCAGGGGGAGATCGTCCCCTTTAGTTATCCGGGGCTTGATCGCAGCAAGCTGCCGACATTCCTCTATCTCTGGCAGCCCGATCCGACCATCACGAAGCTCGGCGGGCGTTGAGCCGATCGGCTCAGGGGGCGTCCTCACCCGGCAGCGCCAGCGGAGGCCCTTCGCCGTGCGCAACGCGCTCGGAGGCGACCAGATAGATGCCGTAGCCGACGAGCGATCCCCCCAGCAAGAGCGGCCAGGTCAGCGGCTCCCCCCGGGTCAGTGCGCCCAGGCCGACGCCGAAGAGGGGGGTCAGGAAGGCCAGGGTCGCCAGCCGTCCCGCCGGATAGCGGCGGAGGAGGAACATCCAGGTCGTGAAGCAGACGCCCGAGACCATCAAGCCCTGGTAGATCACGCCCCAGATCGCCCGCTCGCTGAACCGGTACGAGCCGAAGCCCTCCGCCGCGCCGCTGATGACCAGAAAGAGCGGCAGGGCCAGCAATGTCTGGAGGAGCAAGAGGGTCGCCGGGGGAATCAGCGGGAAGGTCTTCTTCTGGGCGATCGTCTGCACGCCGAAGATCACGCCGGAGAGGAGCACGATCAGGTCGCCGACGAGGCTGCCGCCCCCCTGGAGCTTCTCCCCCAGGAGCACGATCACTCCGAGGGCCGCCGATCCCAGCCCGAGCCAGCCCCGCAGGCCCATCCACTCGCCGAGGAATATCCAGGCCAGCGGCGCGACGATCAGGGGGTGGATGTTGATGAAGACGCTCGACCGCCCGGCCTGGCTGTGGCTGGTGCCCCAGTTGAACAGGCCGATCTGGCCGACGGTCAGGAGGGCATGCACGGCCACCAGCCCCCAGAGCCCCCAGGGAACCTTGATCGGCTGCCCTGTCCCCCGGCACACCAGGGCGATGACCGGCAGGCCGATCAGGAACCGCAAGGCCGCGCAGCCGAAGGCCGGCAGGTCGGGAACCGAGTACTTCACCGCCACGGCGTTGCCGCCCCACAAGGCGCAGCAAACGACAACGCCCAGCACGCCTCCAGGGTCCAGTGGGCGTTGCGTCTCAAATTCGGGCATGGAACGGCAGGGATCTCGAAAAGAAGGCAGGTGGATCGTTGAGGAACCGCGAGTCCGGATTGTCGCGATCGGTCCCCTGCCCTGTCAAGCCAGGCGAGTGCGCGACGCTACTTGTCCCCCTTCGACGCCTTCCGCTCGGCCGCCTCGGCAAGAATCGCCTCCGGCTCTTCCTCGAAAAGATCCTTGCAGCCGGAGCAGCAGACGTAATAGGTCTTGCCCCCGTACGTGACCGGGATCGTGCCGCGCCCTTCGGTGACGATACAGACGGGGTAGGAGTCGCCCACCGCGAAGGGGACGCCCTGCCGGGTGTAGCCGACCTCCGCGAGCTGATGGTACCGCTCCGATCGGGGTCCTGCGCGTCGAGCCGCATCAGAAATCGAGTGTCGTGCAGGGGGATCAACGTGATGCGTCGCGGACCGTCGCCGGGGGTGCCGTCGGCCAGAAGTTCCAGTTGGTTGCGCTCTCCGAGCTTTCCCCGAAACGTGCGGCGGGAGTCATCGGCGAGGGTGGCCACGAGTGTGAACGTTCCCGGGCTTTCGCCGGGGATAAGGCGGGCGGATTGGAGATACTTGCCCTTCTCGATCGTCAAAACCAGCGCCGCGGCGTCGGGAGAGAGGTCCCAGACCCACTGGCCCGACTCGCGCCACGCCCCTTTCGTGCTGTAGCGCTGGGGCTGGCCGGTCCCCTTCCACGAGCCGACCAGCGTGCCGTAAGGCTTCAGGGCCTCCTGATCGGCGATGTCGTCCCGCCGGAGCGGGGCCGTCAGCGATCCCGGTCGTGGTCAGGATCAGGGGCATCAAGGCCGCCAGCAGGGGAAGGGTCGGTCGCATGGGTCGGTCGTCCCGGTGGAGGTGAGCGGGTCGGAGGGGCTGGCCGGTTCGGGGGTCGTCGCATCGCGGGCTTGCTCGCGTTGTCGCTTGTTCTGGAGCAGCGTGCCGTGCATCCCGGATGGCGCGTCGTCATCAACGACAGGCCCACCCTGCCAGGGGTCGGTTCCGCTTGGCTTTTGAAAGAAGTAGGCGTCTTCCGCGCCGGAGGCGTCCTGCCAGAGGCCCAGCATTTCCCGTTTCCAGCGTGCGCCGCAGGACCGGCAGCGGACGTAACGCACACCGAACGGAGCGCGCGGCGCCCGCTCCATCGCCGAGGAACCGCACGCCGGGCACGTCAGGCTGGTGACGCTGTCGAGCAGGAACTGGATCAACAGCAGTCCGAAGACGACACCGGTTCCGACCCGTATCCAGCCGGTATGGGCAGGACGAGGAAGACGAGGGCCGTCACCCCGATGGCGATGATGATCCGGCCCAGCCTCACGCGCGGTCCAGGAATGCCTCATGTCCGACTGCCTCCGCCCTTCTCGCACCTCGGCTCCCGTTCATAATCGCCCGAGGCGGCCGGGGATGCAAGCCGACGCGCGGAGGCGGTCAGGTCTGCTGAAGCTGGTTGATCTTGTTGTAGAGCGTCTTGAGGCTGATGCCCAGCTCCTTCGAGGCGGCCGGCTTGTTGCCGTTGTGCTTCTCCAGGACGACCTGGATGTACTTCATCTCGATGTCGCGGAGGGTGGGGCTGCCCTCGGGGATCGGGAAGTGGGGGCCGGAAGGGCGGAGACGCCACGGAAGCGGTCGGCCGCCGCATGCTGGGCTGGGTCGGCAGGTGCTCGGGGCGGATCGCGCCGCCGCCGGAGAGGATCGTCGCCCGCTCGATCGCGTTGGCCAGCTCGCGGATGTTGCCCGGCCAGTCGTGCGCCAGCAAGGTCTCGATCGCCTCGGGCGTCAGATCGCGGCTCCGTGTCCGCCGCGACGCCGGGCGTAACCGATGCAGCATGTGCCGGGCCAGCGGCGGGATGTCCTCGCGCCGCTCGCGAAGCGGGGGCAGGTGGATCTCGAAGGTGTTGAGGCGGAAGAACAGGTCCTCGCGGAACTGGTCGGTGGCGACCATCTCGCGGAGGTCGCGGTTGGTGGCGCAGAGGACGCGGACATCGACGCGGAACGGGTCGTTCTCGCCGACGCGGCGGATCTCGCCCGACTCCAGGAACCGCAGGAGCTTGACCTGCACGCTCTTGTCCAGCTCGCCGACCTCGTCGAGGAACAGCGTGCCGCCGTTGGCGACCTCGAACAGCCCCTTGCGGTGCGTGTCGGCGCCGGTGAAGGCCCCCTTGCGATGGCCGAACAGCTCGCTCTCGACGAGGTTCTCGGGCAAGGCGCCGCAGTTGACCGGGATGAAGGCGTGGCCGGCGCGGTGGCTCTTGTCGTGGAGGTTGCGGGCGATCAGCTCCTTGCCGGTGCCGGTCTCGCCCAGGATCATGACGCTGGCGTCGGTCGGGGCGACCGTCTCGATCAGGCGGCGGACCTGCCTGCATCGACGGGGGTCTCGCCGACAAGCGTCGGCGTCCCCTCGGCGGCCTTGAGCCGGGTCTCCAGCGCCGTGGCCTTGTTGGCCATGTCGCGGCGCTCGGCGACGCGGTTGAGGATCACCTCCAGCTCGGCCCACTTGCAGGGCTTGGTCAGGTAGTCGAACGCCCCGAGCCGGAGGGCCTGCACGGCGGTGTCGACCGTGGCGTGGCCGGTCAGGATGACGACCTGCGTCTCGGGGCTGATCTGGCGGATCTTGCCCAGGACCTCGATGCCGGTCAGGCCGGGCATCTTCATGTCGAGCAAGGCCGACGTCGTACGAGCCTTTTTCCAGGGCCTTCAAGGCCGCGGTGCCGTCGGGGCAGACGGTGACCTCGTGCCCCATCCGGGGCAGTTCCATCTGCATCAGGTCGCGGAGGTGCGCCTCGTCGTCGGCGAACAGGATGCGCAGGCCCCCGGGCTGTGTCTTGTCCATGACTCAAAAACTCCTTCCATGAAACCCGTCATGCCCTGGCCACCTTCACCGAGATACCCAACGCCGGGAGGGACCCGGTCTCCGCCCGATCCCCCCGGCAGGCAGCTTACTTCTCGCCCTTGGGTTTCAGGACGAACAGATGCTGTCCCGGACTCTTCGTCTTGAAATCCTCGGGCAAGGGTGAATCGCCGTAGGCATAGAGGACCGTGACCGTATCGCCATCCTTCTTGATCATTCCACTCGCGGTCGATCCGACGGCGTCAGCCATCGTGGACCGAACGATCTTCATCTGGAGCTTGTGCGGCTGCTTCTCGTTGGTGACCTCATACGAGATGGCGTACTGCTCCTCGTCCTGGTCGTCGAAAAGCTGGAATTCTTCCTTGGTGATGCGGACCGTCGCGTTGAGGTGGGCTTCCGAGACGTCCTTACCCCCTTCCTCGCCACGAACGATCGTGTAGGTGCCGGTGTAGTCGGCCAAACCTTTGTCCTCGGCACGTGTCGGTGCGACGATCAGCAACAGAAACGTCAATCCGATGAATGTTCGCATGGTTTCCAATCTCCCTTGGGCGGAATCGAATGGGGACATCCCGGACATCCCCTGGTCTCTCTCCAAGGGAGAGACAAATCTGGTGCCATGCCTCGATCAGGCCGCGCGATGGTTGCCGGCCGTGGCGGCGTTCACGTGCGTCTCGTGTTCCTCCTCGTCTTGTCGCTCGACCGGCAGCCGCACGGAGAAGGTCGCTCCGAGCCCTTCGCCGGGGCTTTCCGCGGCGATCTCGCCGTGATGCTGGCTGATGATCCGGTGCGTGATCGACAGGCCGAGGCCGGTCCCCTTGCCGACCTTGCGGCGGGTGAAGAAGGGCTCGAAGATGTTCTCCAGGATATCGGGGGCCATGCCGCAGCCGTCGTCGGCGAAGACCATCTAGGCCATGCCCTCGGCGTGCTTCAGATCGATCCGCAGGGTGCCTCCCGGCTCCATGCTGTCGAGCGCGTTGACGACCAGATTGAGCACGACCTGCTTGATCTCCTGGGCATCGACGTGGGCAAGACGGCCTCGCGGGGATGGAAGAGGATGGTCTTGCCCCGGTACTTGCCCATGTGCAGGATCATCTCGACGACGCCCTGGATCAGCTCGCCCAGCTCGGTCCGCTCGCGCTGGATGTCGTTGCAGCGGGAGAAGTCGAGGAGCTTCTCGGTGATCCGCTTGCAGCGGAAGGCTTCCTCCTGAATCATCCGGAGGTAGTTGCCGACGACCTTGGCGTCGGCGGGGCTGGCCTGCAACTGGTCGAGCATGCCGTTGAGGCGGTTCTCCAGCGCCTCGGAGCAAAAAGCGATCGAGGCGAGCGGGTTGTTGATCTCGTGGGCGACGCCCGCCGCGAGGAAGCCGACGCCGGCCAGCCGCTCGGACCGGACGAGCTGACGGCTACGTTCCTGGACCTGTTGCTCCAGGTCGGCGTAGGTGGCGCTGAGGCGGGTGGTCATGTCGTTGAACGCCTCGGCCAGGGCCTGCATCTCGTCGCCCGTGTGCAGGTCGATCCGGTAGTCGAACTGGCCCCGGGCCACGCGACGCACGCCGCGCTGAAGCAGCCGCACCGGATAGAGCACCCAGCGGTGGAAGAGCGTGGCCAGCCCCGACGAGCATCGCCAGGACCATCAGGGCCGAGGTCCAGACAATCACCCGGCTGGACTGGTACTGGAGCTTCGATGCGGCGAGGACGTCGAGAAAGTCGCGGTGGAGCTTGTCCGGCAGGGCGACGGCCGAGGAGTGGAGTCGCTCCAGCCGGGCCAGGATGATCTCGCGGTCGCCCCAAGGGCCGTCCGCCGCCATCCGGCGCTCCGGGTGCCGGCTGAGGTACACCGACGTCCGCGCGAACAGCGGCGGAGTATCGCGCTCGGGCTGGATGTGGTTCAGGATCGCCGTCAGGTCATCGTCGATCAGGAAGGCCAGCTCGAACTCGTCGCGGCCGTCATCGGCGCGGTTGCCCTTCGTCCAGTTCCGTTCCAGTTCTTTGTAGTAGCGCTGCAGGGCCGTGCGCGCCGCCTCCACCTTCTCGATCGTCCGGTCGAGCCGCGCCGCGGTGGCGCTGCTCCGGAGGTCGATCCTCGGTTCGATCGGGGTGTTTCGGAGCACGTCGAGCTGGGCGACCGCCTTGAGCAGTTCCTTCGAGGCGTCCAGCTCCTTGAGCTGATCGACGAGCGTCAGATTGCTGATGTGGAACGAATGCAGGCCAAAGACCGATCCGCCCAGCAGAATCAGCATCATGCCGATGACCAGGCTGAGCCCGACGATGAGCTTGAACCGGATGGTCCGTAACGGCATGGCGCCGACCTCCTTGTCGCGCGGGGTGCAAAGTGCGTCCATCCTGGATCGCGAAGCCGTTTCACGTGTGTCGCGGAGTTCGCCGCGAACTATACCAGAGACGGCCCAAGGCTCAAAGAGAGTTCGGCGGGATTTCCTCAAGTCCGTTCGCCCTTTTGCCGAAGGTCGCCCCTCAGACCACCTTGACCTGATAGAACGTGTCCTCCGGGCGGCCGTTTCCAGGGCGGAACCGGAACCGGATCACCGTCCCTCGGGGGAGAGACCCAGTGCCGAGGTCGGCCACGTAAAGGCCCAGACCCGAGTCCCGTAACGGGATCACGCGGTCCTTTGGATCGTCCTCCGGACTCCACAGAACTGTTCCCGGGTCGTTCGATTCGACACGGAGCATCCTGCCCGCGGGCAAGGTACTCCGCTGGTGGGTTCGTCGCCAGAGCACCAGGTTGGATTGCACCCGATCCACCTGGTAACGCTGGGAAGTGACCCGAGGCATGTCGAAGACACGGTTGTCGCGCAACGACCGGCGGAGCTTGACGTATTCCGCATGTGCCCAGACCAGGGGCATGGCCGAACCCGTGGGACGCCCCAGGAAGAGGCTACGTTCGGGGATGTCCTCCGTATCCCAGACCTGTTCGGAGATCATGCCACCCTCCCCGGCGAACCCCTCCATGGCTCGCAAGAGCCGCACGGCCTCGTCACGCTGCCCGGCGGCCAGTTCATAGTGGGCACGCTCCCCGGTCAAAAGTGGCCAGGCACGTCCCCGACCGCCCTTGTCGAAATTAAACGCGGAGCCGTCGGGTTTCTCTCCATAGCCGTCGTTGTTATAGCGGTGCCAGCAGGGCCCATACGGCGTTTCCACCTTGAGCACGGCGTCGATGACCCGGATCGTGTTGAGGATGAGCGGATCGTCGGCGGGCCGGAGACCGAACCGGACGTAGGCGAGCGCATCGACACTGACGATATCCGCCGGTGAGAATCGCGCTTCGCTCTCGGGACGGAACCAGAACTGGAGCCTTCCTTCCGTCTTGATCGGCTCCCCCCGATCATTGGGAGGCGCGATCCGCAAATAGTATCCCGGCACCCCCACCTGCTCGGCCAGCTTGGTCCCTTCCACGTACGTCCAGTATTCGATCGAGGCGTTCCAGGCGTCGGCCGTCTCACGCAAGAACTGGGCGAGGTCGGTCTCTCGCTGTCCCTCGGCCAGTTCGGCCGCGATAAGGAGCGCGGTGATTGAGGCCGAGATCGTGAATGGGGCAAACCCGCGCTCGTTTTCCCAGCGGTCTTCCTGAGTGGACGGCCCCTGACGGACGAGGTAACCGACCGCCTGGCGGACCATCGGCCAGAACCGGTCGAGATCGGCAGTCCCGAGTACCCCCTCCCTCTGAAGCAGTTCGATGAGCACGACGGGCAAGGCCGTCTCGCCCATCTGAATGCCTTCCCAGTACGGCTTGCTGCTGACCCACATGTTCTGCGGCCAGTGGCCGTCGGCCTCCTGTGTCGCCTGGAGGTACTGAAGGATGCGCAGGGGGTCTTCGCGGTCGCCGGCGGCCAGCAAGGCACCGGCGGCCGCGACCTGATCGCGAGGCCAGACCAGGTGATAACCGCCATGACCGATGTGATTGTCGCCGCGAGCATGGCCCCAGGGGATGGAGAGGCTGGCGATCAAAGCACCGGGAACCGTCTTGCCTTCATGGGCACGGATGACCGCCGTGCTGATTCGGTAAAGGTCACGATTGCCCGGATCGTTCCGCTCCAGTGGGATCAGTTCCTCTTGCCAGTCGAGCCAGCCCTGAACGTACTCCGCGCGGATCTGCTCGAAATCGGCCAGGAGGCTGGACCGGGCGCGATGGGCGGCCTCGGGCGCGTCGGGGGCGAAGCCCAGGGCCAGGAGGAACGCGCCATCGCAGGCGGAGAGGTTCACCTCACCGATCAAAGCGACATTGCCATCCGCCGCACGCTCATAGAGATGAGTGAGATGGCCATGTTCTTTCAGGTCGAGCACACCGACCCGGCTCCCCACGTACCCGGCCGTGCTCCGCAACCAGACGGGGGAGCAGGCCAGAGCCAACGCCATCCCGTTGCGTTGAGCGAACAGCGTGGGTGCTCCCTTGTGCTGCCCGATCCAGGCGGTGTTACCGCTCCCCTGGTTCTCGAGGTGCGGATTCAACACGGCGAAGAGGTGGTAATCCTCCAGCCTCCCCTGGAGTGGAACAAACCGGGTCTGCTGGATCACCGCCTCTTGATACGGATTGGTCAAGACCGTCTTCTCGATCCGGTACCGACCCTCCTTGCACGTATTGATGATCCGATAGGCGGGGACTCCCTGGGCCAGCGTCTCATACTGGTGATGCGTGTCCCACTGTTCCTCGGAAAAGAAGCCATGATCGTCGGTGACGATCAGGCCGAGCTGGCGTGTGCAGGCCCGATCCAGGCGAAGCTGGAATATTTCCTGCAAGATGCCCCGGCCGATCGTGAACCAGACCAGACTCGTCGAGGTTCGCGAGGGGCTCAACGCCGTACCGACTCCAGCCTTTTCCCCGGAGTTCCAGTGGGGACTCGTGCCGGGCCATCCCGGCGCGATGCGGCCGTTTGTCTGACCCCGATTCCAGAACTGCCAGGCCAAGGCCCCGGCTGCCAGACCAAGCCCCATCCCGGCTAGCGCCGCGACCGGGAGGTCCGATTGTCTCGGATGAGGATTTCGTCGAATGCTCCTGGATCGTCCCATGCGGCGGCTTCGCCTCGTCGTGCGTGGGGTTTGTTTCGATTCTCAGAGGCTGATCAACGCCAGCCCCGTCTCGGGATCGTGCTTCTTCTGAAGATGTTTGGGGGATTCGGTCAGGATGACTTCCAGGGTCGGCCGGACGTGCGCCTCGACCAGATGACCGCCCAGGGTGGTGCCGTCCGAGCGACCCACGACCACGTGCGCGTGCAGGGCCGGCTCACCGTCCTTCTCGGCGATGTCGCCGACCAGCGAGAGGACCTCGACCTGCTCGTTCACCGGGATCTTCTTGTAATCCTTCTTCTCCCAGTCGAAGTAGCCGAGGGTCACGTCCTGGAAGGCGCCGATGGCGGTGATCTGGCTGCCGCCGAGCTTGTTCGCCTTGGCGAAATCGACGAGGTTCGCCTTGACCTCGTCCCCCTTGTCGAAGATCAACGCGTAGGTCTTCTGGCCGTTAGTTTCATGAAGTAGTTTTGATTTCATCAGTGAATTACCTCCTGCGGGACAGGGCAAAGGCCAGCGCGCCGCCGACGAACAGGCCGGTCCCCAGCAGCGCCGCGGTTTCGGTCAGCAAGGGCGCATCGGGTTCCCACTTGCCCAGAGGTTGATACGACATCTCGGGCAAGGGTTGATCGGGGCCTTGCGGCCCTTCGTGCAGGGCCATCTGGAGAACCTGTGCCAGGTGCAAGGCCCCTCGGCCGGTCAGGTCGGCGACCTGCTCGCGACAACTGAAGCCGTCGGCGATCAGGAGCTGGTCCTCCGGCGCATTCCGCGCGGCGGGCAGGATGACACGCTCGCCAACGGCCACCGAGACGTCGTACTTATCCGCCTCGAAGCCGAACGATCCGGCCATGCCGCAGCAACCGGAATCCAAAAGCTCGAAATCCAGGCCGAGCCGGGTTAGCAGTTCCGTCTCGCTGTTCAGGTGCATGATCGCTTTATGGTGGCAATGGCCGTGCACCAGAGCCTTGCGACGGAGCGACGGCGGCCGGTAGTTCTCCACCTTCTTCTGAAGGAATTCGCCGAGCGTGTACGTCTGCTTGCTGAGCCTCTTGGCGTCCTCGTCCATGGGGAAGAGGCTGAGCAGTTCATCACGGAAGACCGCCACGCAGCTTGGCTCCAGGCCGACGACCGGCGTCCCCGCCTGGATCTCCGGGCGCAGCGTTTCGAGAATCTGGTGCAGGAGCCGTTTGGCCGTGTCGAGGAAGCCGAAATCGTACAAAGGGCGGCCGCAGCAGAGCGACGCCTCGGGGACGATCACCTGGCAACCGGCGCTTTCCAGGACCTCAACGGCCGCCTTCGCGGTTTGCGGGTGGAAGTGGTTGTTGAACGTGTCGGGCCAGAGAATCACCCGCTGCCCGCCAAGGTGCCGGGGCGGGCGCCGACGCCACCACGCCTTGAACGTCTCGGGGGCGAACGCGGGCATCTTCCGGTGGGTCGAGATCCCGCCGAGCGCTTGCATGACCTTGCCCAGCCCCGGCGTCTGCATCAAGAAATTCACAAGCCCCGGCGCCAGGGAAGCCAGCCGCGCCCACCAGTAGATCAAGCCCATCGAATAGGCCGCCATCGGCCGGAGCTTCCCCTCGTAATAATGCGAGAGGAACTCGGCCTTGTAGGTGGCCATATCCACATTCATCGGACATTCGTTTTTGCACCCTTTGCAGGCAAGGCAGAGGTCGAGCGCCTCGTGGACCGCGTCGCTTTGCCAGCCGTCGGTGAGGGTGTCCCCCCGGAGCATCTCGTTCAGGAGGTGAGCGCGGCCGCGGGTCGAGTGCATCTCCTCTTTCGTGACCATGTAACTCGGGCACATGGTTTCACTGTCTTCCTTGCGGCACTTGCCGATGCCCACGCAGCGTTCCGTGGCATAGGCGAAGCTGCCGTGATCTTCCTTGAAGGCGAAATTCGTCCGCACCTGCATCGGGTGATAATGTGGCCCCAGCCGCAGGTTCGTGGCCGGCTGGTACGGATCGACGACCTTGTGCGGGTTGAGCTTGTTGTCCGGGTCCCAGATGCGCTTGAATTCGCCGAACGCCTCGATCAATTCCGGGCCGAACATCTTGGGCAGGAGCGCTGCCTTGGACTCGCCGTCACCATGCTCGCCTGAGATCGACCCTCCGAAACGTACTACCAAGTCCGACGCCTCGTCCAGAAATGCCCGGTACTTCTTGATCCCCTCGGCCGATTTCAGGTCGAAGTCAATGCGCGTGTGAATACAACCCTGGCCGAAGTGGCCGTAGAGCGAGCATGCGTAATCGTGTTTTTCCAGGAGCTTGCGCAGCTCCCGGAGATAATCCCCCACGTTCTCGGGCGGCACGGCCGAATCTTCCCAGCCTTCCCACGTGTCGTCCTGATTCGGCACGCGCGCCGTGGCCCCCAGGCCAGCCTCGCGGACCTCCCAGATCATCTTTTCCTGCGCGGGGTCGTCGAACAGCTTCATGCTGGGCGGGTTGTCCCGCTGATTGAGCTCATCCATCAGGGCCTTGGCCTTGCCGTCGGCCTCGTTCTTGTCCTGACCGCCGAACTCGACCAGGAGCCAGCCGTGGCCATCGGGCAGGAGCTTCACGGCGTCGGGGTGGAGGCCCTTCAGGTTCATGTTCTCAAACAGCACGCGGTCGATCCCTTCCAGGCCGCTCGGCGCGGCCTTGAGGATCTCGGGAACGTGGTCCCCCGCGTCATAGACGTCAGGATAGCCGAGCACCAGCAGCGAGCGCACCGGCGGGCTGGGCACCAGCCGGAGCGTGGCGCTGAGGATCGTCACGCACGTCCCCTCGCTGCCTCCCAAAGCCCGCGCGACATGAAACCCTTTTTCGGGCAGGAGGTCGTCGAGGTTGTAGCCGGAGACGCGGCGGGGGATCTTCGGGTAACGCTCGACGGATCAGGTCGGCGTAATGATCGCGCAGGTCCCTCAACTGGGCGTAAATTTCCCCTTTGCGCCCCCCTCGGCGATGATCCGTTCCAGCTCCGCATCGTCCGCGGCGCCGACGGTCAGGATCGTGCCGTCGTAGAGCAGGATTTCCAGCTCCTCAATCTGGTCGGATGTCCGCCCGGTCCCTTCCCCCAGAAGCGAATGGACGCCGCACGAGTTGTTGCCGATCATCCCGCCGAGCGTGCAGTGGGTATGAGTCGAGGGATCGGGGGCGAAGGTCAGGTTGTGCTGCTCGGCCCGGGCCCGTAGCTTGTCGAGCACCGTCCCCGGCTGGACCTTCGCCAGCCGGCGTTCGGGATCGAGCCAGAGGATCTTGTGCATGTACTTGGAGAAATCCATCACGACCGCGACGTTGCAGCAGCCGCCGGTGAGGCTCGTGCCGCCGCCCCGCGAGAGGATCGGCGCACCGTGACGCCGGGCGATCGCGACGGTACGGATCACGTCCTGCTCATCGCGGGGGACGACCACGCCGATCGGTACCTGCCGGTAATTCGACCCGTCAGTCGCGTACAGGGCGCGGCTGCCGTCGTCGAACCGGACCTCCCCCTGGATCGCCTGACGCAGTTCGTCGGCAAGAGCGCTGGCGTTGATGAACAGAGGCCCCGTCCCACCCTGACGAGGTTTGCTGGCTGTCGCGGGCGCGATGGACATTGCGTCAGTTCCTCACTCTATTCATGGATATCTTCGAGATTCGGTCGATCCGGGCGTCTCATCGATCGTCAAGTGACCGCGAATCGCTCGGCGTCCTGCCGCTTGAATTCCAGACCCAGGCCGGGCCGGGACAGATCCGGGCGCAAGGCCCCATCGACCGGCTGGGGGACGCCGTCGAAGAGCATCTGCTCGATCCGCACGTGGTCGTGGAAATACTCCAGGTGCCGCAACGTGGGCATGGCGCACGCCGGGTGGACGTGCAAGGCCGGGCGCAGTGCCCCGACAGCGGCATCGAACGGGCCTGGCAGAGCACGCCGACCTTCAGAAAGCCGGTGATTCCGCCGCAGCGCGTGATGTCCGCCTGGAGCACGTCCACCGCGCCGGCATCCAGCATCCGGCGGAACATGAACAGATCATAACCATACTCGCCCGCCGTGATGTCCATCCCCCCCGGGCCGCGATCGCGGATCAGGCGGAGGCCGTCGAGGTCGTCGGAGGAGACCGGCTCCTCGAACCACGACACGTCGATCATGGCGAACGCCTGGGCCTGCGCCAGCGCCTGCTTGCGGGAGTAGGCCCCATTCGCATCGACGAAGAGCGCGGTTTTCGGCCCGATCGCCTCGCGGGCCGCCTGGACCCGACCGAGATCCTGATCCGGATGCCGGCCGATCTTCATCTTAACGCGGGGGATGCCCTGGCCGGCCCAGCCGCCAAGCTGTGCTTGCAGTTGTTCGATGGAATAGGACGTGAACCCGCCGCTGCCGTAGATCGGAACCTCGGTTCGCACGGCCCCGAGCAGCGTCACGAGCGGCACGTCGAGCAGTCGGGCCTTCAGGTCCCAGAGCGCCGTGTCGATGGCGGAAATTGCCATCGAGGCGATGCCGGGTCGGCCCAGGTTACGGATGGCGGCGAGCATCGCGGCGTGCAAACCAGGGACGGCCATCGCATCGCCGCCCTGGACGACCTCGGCGAGCATCCCGCGGGCCAGGCGGGCGGTCGCCGGGTCGGCGTAGGAATAGCCCAGGCCGGTCTTGCCGCCACCGAGAACCTCGACCAGCACAAGCGTCGTCTTGTTCCACTCGTACGTGCCGTCCGACTCGGGGGCGTCGGTCGGTACGGTATAGGTGTTGACGTGGATTGCCTCGATCGGCACGCCGCTTTCCGGAATTCGCGTGCTCATACCTCCCCCGCTGAATTTGTTTCGATCGACTTGCCGGCATTCAGGCCATCCGGGTGAAGGTCCGGGCGACAACTCTTTTTCGGAGAAATCACCCGGGCCTTGACCGTGAAGGCTCTCGCTGAGAATCCTCTCTCCCGAGCGATCAGATCATCTCCCGGACCTTGTCCTCAAGGACGGTGGTGATGATCTCGCCCGCGTGCGGCTCGCCACGGGCCAGCCCCTTGGCGAAATTGATCGCCTGCTTCGGGGTGGCCTGCGCGGGCATGGGGGGCTCGAACGGATCGACGACGGCCTCGATGATGGCCGGCTTCGGCGAACCGAAGGCCATCTCCAAGGCCGGGCGAACCTCCTCGGGCTTCTCGCAACGGAATCCGACGCCGCCGCACGCCTCGGCGAACTTCACGAAGTCGATCGGCGCGAGGGCCACCTCGTATTCGGGGTTGCCGAGGAAGACGATCTGCTCCCACTTGATCTGGCCGAGCGTGTTGTTCTTGATGATGACGACCTTGATCGGCAGCTCGTGCTTGACGGCCGTGACGAAGTCACCCATGAGCATTGTGAAGCCGCCGTCGCCGACGAAGGCGACCACCTGCCGATCGGGATAGGCCGCCTGCGCACCGATGGCGTAGGGCAGGCCCGGGGCCATCGTCGCGAGATTCCCGGAGCAGGAGAAATCCATCCCCCGACGCAGGTGGATATGTCGCGCGGCCCAGGTCGTGATCGTCCCCGAGTCGGTCGTGACGATCGCGTTATCCTTGAGCAGGTCGTTGACGTGCCTGGCGACGACCTGCGGCTTGAGCGGCGAGTCCTCGCGGGTCTCCCGCTCGTGCATCGTCTCCTTCCACTGCTTGTCGTATTCGAGCGTCCACTCCAGGAACGAGTGGTCGGTCTTCGCGTCGATGAACGGCAAGAGGGCCTGGAGCGTGGCCTTCGCGTCGCCGACCAGCCCCACCTCGGTCGGGTAGCGGATGCCGATCATCGTCGGGTCGATATCGAGCTGCACGGCGCGGGCCTTACCCGGCTTGGGATACCAGGTCAGGTACGGGAAGCTCGTGCCGATCATGAACAGGGTGTCGCACTCCTGCATCGCCTTTTCGCTGGGAAGCGTCCCCAGCAAGCCGATCCCGCCGGTGCAGTGGGGGTGGTCGTCGGGCACGGCCGCCTTGCCCAGAAGGGCCTTGATGATCGGAGCGTTGAGCTTCTCCGACAGGGCGATGACCTCATCCGTCGCCCCCTTCGCCCCGGCCCCGATGAGCAGGGCGATCTTTTTCCCGGCGTTGAGCAATGCGGCGGCGCTCTTGAGCGACTCCGTCTGCGGAATGCTGATCGCCGGGCGCCAGGAGTCGGAGGTGTGTCCCTGCACCAGCTTCTGCGAGGACTCCTCGTCGCTGAGGGTGCGTTCCTGGATGTCCGCCGGGCAGGTCAGGTGCGAGACGCTCTTTGTCGAGAGGGCGGAGCGGCAGGCGATATCGACCAGCGCCCGGGCGTGCTTGGCCCCGAGAATCATCTGGTTGTAATGGGCCACGTCCTTGAACAGCGGGATGATATCGATTTCCTGCTGGAATTTTGTGCCGAGCATATCGTGGTAGGTGTGGCCGGTGATCGCCAGCACGGGGACGTGGTCCAGCTTGGCGTCGTAGAGGCCGTTGAGCAGGTGGATCGCCCCCGGACCGCTCGTGGCGAAGCAGACGCCGAGCCGACCGGTGAACTTGGCATAGCCGCACGCGGCGAAGGCCGCCGCTTCTTCGTGCCGACACTGAACGAAACGGATTTTGTCCTGATTCTTGCGGAGGGACTCGAAGATGCCGTTGATTCCGTCACCGGGCAGGCCGAAGACCGTGTCCACACCCCAGTCCAACAACTGCTCGATAATCACGTCGCCCGTCGTCTTGGCCATGATCTCTTTCTCCTTGCTCCTCCCGGCGTGCCGACAGCCGACCGGGGTGTTGAGAGTCTCGGGTGGACAGGAACGATCGATCCGGAAGGTTCCGTGGACGGTGGTTCTTTCTTGCCAATGCAGGCTTTCGGAACGCGAGGGAAAGGGGGGAGGAGAGCCCCGGCGCTCCCGTTTTGCGGGCGATTCATTCTCCAGGGAACCGCCCGACGTCCATTGCCAAGGGCCATTGCCTTTGCGGTCATCGTCGAGGATGAACCCGGTTCTCTTCGCTACAATTCTCATGCCAGTCGGAGCCGACGTTGACCATCGGCGCGGCAGCGACGAAGATGGTCGCTTCGGGGCCGCGTCGGCCCTTTTTTGAAGCCGGTTGGCCTTTGTCTCTCGAAAGAGTTCTCCCAGACCATGCGGATCGAGCAGATCGACCTGCGACTCGTGCGTCTTCCTCTGGTCCGCACGTTCACGACCAGTTCCAGCACAAAGAACGCGATCACGCATATCCTGGTGCGGGTCGTCGCCGACGGTATCGAGGGTTGGGGGGAGTGTGCCTGCCCGTCCGACCCATACTACTGTCCCGAGACAACCGAGACGTGCTGGCACATTCTGAACGATTTTTTGGCCCCGCGCGTGCTCGGTCATTCCTGGGAGACCATGGATGAGCTGGTCGCGCTCTACCGGCCCGTCAAGGGGAACAACTTTGCCAAGGCGGGCCTGGAAATGGCCTGCTGGGACGCTCTGGCGCGTCGTGAAGGGAAGCCCCTGGCGGGCTTGCTGGGTGGCACGCGCGCGGAGATCGCCTCGGGGGTCAGCCTGGGGATCGAGCCGGATTCCGGGCGGCTGCTCGCCTTGATCGAGCAGTATCTGGGCGAAGGGTATCGCCGGATCAAGCTCAAGATCGCCCCCGGTCATGATGTGGATGTTGTGCGAGCGGTTCGCGCCCGTTTCGCCGAGATCCCGCTCCAGGTTGATGCGAATTCCGCGTACACGCTGGACGACATTCCTATTTTGAAGCGGCTCGATGACTTTGGCCTGCTCCTGATCGAGCAACCGCTCGCCCATGACGACATCATCGACCACGCCCGGCTTCAGCGCGAGCTCCGCACGCCCGTCTGTCTCGACGAGTCAATCCATTCCGCCGAGGACGCTCGCAAGGCGATCGAGTTGGGGGCCTGCCGCGTGATCAACATCAAGGTCAGCCGGGTTGGCGGTCTGCGCGAGGCCCGCAAGGTTCACGACGTCTGCCGGGCGCACGATGTGCCCGTTTGGTGTGGTGGGATGCACGAGTTCGGCATCGGCCGAGGCGCGAACGTCGCCATCGCCAGCCTGCCGGGGTTCACCCTTCCAGGGGACGTTTCGGGCTCGGATAAGTATTATCAAGAAGATCTCGTGGAACCACCCGTCCTGGCGACTCGCGGAATGATCTCCGTCCCGGACCGCCCAGGGATCGGCTTTGAGCCGATCGCGTCGCGTCTGGCCACGCACACGCTACGGGAACGAACTCTGCGGGTTTGAGGAGCGATCGAGAGATGACGGACGTATCCTTGCTGGACTTGCTGAATCGACAACGTGATGCGATGCTGGGCTCGCTGGAGGTCCTGGTTCGCCATGAAACGCCCAGCGCGGGCAAGTCGGCACTCGACCTGATGGCCCGCGCCTTCAGGCCCGTTTCCGGCAACTCGACGCCCAGGCCAAGCTGATCCCGAACCCCAACGGTGGCGATCACGTCGAGATCCGCCTGCCGGGCGGGCCTCCCGACGCGAAGCCGGCCCTGGTGCTCTTGCACTTCGACACGGTCTGGCCCGCCGGCACGCTCGCCGACATGCCGTTCCGGATCGAGGACGATCGCGCGTACGGGCCGGGGACGTTCGACATGAAGGCCAGCCTCGTGCTGGTCGAGTTTGCCTTGCGGGCGATCCGGGAGTCGGGGAGACGGCTTCCCCGCCCCGTCGTCGTGCTCTGTACGTCGGACGAGGAGATCGGCAGCCCGACCTCCCGTCGCCTGATCGAGGAGCACGCCCGCAGGAGCGCCTATGCCCTGGTCATGGAGGCCCCATTGCCCGGCGGTCGGCTCAAGACGGCCCGCAAGGGGGTTGGCCGGTTCTCCCTCACGATCGAGGGACGTCCGGCACACGCGGGGGTCGAGCCGGAAAAGGGCATCAGCGCCGTGCGGGAACTCGCTCATCAAATCTTGCAGGTTCACGCACTGGCCGACTCGTCCGCCGGAACGACCGTGAACGTGGGCGTCGTGCGAGGGGGCACCACGCCCAACGTCATCCCGGCGCAGGCCACCGCCGAGGTGGATGTCCGCGTCGTGACCGCCGACGAGGAGCATCGGATCGAAGCGGCGTTCGCCGGATTGAAAGCCGTCACCCCCGGCGTGCGATTGAGCGTCCAGGGCGGCTTCAACCGCCCGCCGATGGAACGCTCGCCGCAGATCGCCGCGCTGTTCGAGCGGGTCCGGCAGATCGGTCAGACTCTTGGTCTCGACCTGGAGGAAGGTTCGACCGGCGGCGGCAGCGACGGCAACTTCACCGCGGCGATGGGCCTGCCCACGATCGACGGCCTGGGAATGCCCGGCGCCGGGGCTCATGCCCATCATGAGCACATCGAGATCGCCGCCTTTCCTGAACGCGCGGCCTTTCTCGCGGCCCTCCTGCTGGAGTTGTGAACGTTCGGGATGGCTTGTGCGCAATGGATCGTGGTGAGATCGATCCTAGACTTGATGGTTACAGAATATTAATAATCCAAGGGCCTTAATCGTGGACGAGCCGATCGTGATCCGGCGAGCGCAGACCGTTGCCGACTACCGAGCCTGTCAGGAGGCCCAGCGGCGTGCCTGGGGGATCACCGGTGAAGGATACGTTGTGCCCGTCGCGACGATGGTCGGCGCGCAGTTGCACGGGGGCCTGGTCCTGGGGGCGTTCTTGCCCGATGGGCAGGCGGTGGGGCTGTCGTTCGCGTTTCTCGGACGGGTGGACGGTCGCCTCTGTCTTTACTCGCAACTGACCGGCGTGGTCCCCAGCTATCAGGGGGGGGGCTTGGCGAGCGGATCAAGCACGTTCAGCGCGACATGGCCCGCGCCGAGGGATTGGAATGGATTGCCTGGGCGTTCGACCCGTTGCAGGCGGGCAACGCACATTTCAATCTCGGTCGGCTCGGTGCGACCGCCCGGCAGTACATCGACAACATGTACGGCGAGCGCACCGACGCGCTCGAACGCGGGCGTGCCGACGGATCGGTTGATTGTCGAATGGCCGACGATCCCCCGTCCACGACCGCCGATCGACGTGGCGTCGGCCCTCCGTCTGCCTCGGCTGATCGCCACGAGCGACCGGCCCGACGGTCTGAGCGACGCGGCGGTCGTCACGGGAATTCCAGGGTCCGATCGCCTCTTACTGGAGGTGCCGACCGCCATCGGGACGCTCCGGCGCAAAACCCCAAACTGGCCGAACGCTGGCGGCTGGCGGTTCGCCAGGGGTTCCGATCGGCGTTTACCATGGGATACCGGGCCGTCGATCTGATCCGAGGAGAGATCGACGGCCGGGATCGTTGCTTCTATCTGCTTGAGAGCGAATGAGCGAACCCAAATGGGAGCTCACTCGGCGGCCTTTTCCGAAGCCTTGGCCTCGGCCTTGTCCTGCTTCTTCGCCTTCTTGACGGCGCGGCGCTGGCGCGGGCGGCCTTGGACTTCTCGATGTCGGCCTTGCTGGTCGTGTACCGCTCCTTGAGGCGAACCGCCTTGCCCGTGCGCTCGCGGAGGTAGTACAACTTCGCCCGGCGCACCTTACCGGAACGCTTCACGACGATGTCGGCGATCCGCGGCGAATGGACCGGGAATTTCCGCTCGACCCCCTCCCCCTGGACGATCCGCCGCACCACGAACATCTCGCGGGTGTTGCGGCCGGAGCGGGCGATCACGACGCCGTTAAAGACCTGGATGCGCTCTTTCTCGCCTTCGAGAATCCGCACGTGGACGTCCACCGTGTCGCCGATCTCGAAATGCGGGACTTCCGATTTCATGCTGGTCTGCTCGACCAGCTCCATGAACTTGTTCTGCATGACGTAATCCCCGCTGTTGTCCGCCCGATCGGGCGAGCCCTGTGGCCGGGTCGGGTTATGTGGTGTCTTTCGATTCAGGATATAGCGTTTCAAGATCCCGGCGGTGCCGGACCGTGCGGTGCCGGGCCTGCTCGTCTCTCCAGCGTTCGATCGCGGCGTGGTCGCCACTGAGCAGGATCTCGGGAACCTCCTGGCCCCGGAACACCCGGGGGCGTGTGTACTGCGGATATTCGAGACCGCCGCGGCGGCCGAACGACTCATCGACGGTGCTGGCCGCGTCGCCGAGGACTCCCGGGATCAGCCGGATGACGGCATCGACGACAACCATGGCCGGGACCTCCCCGCCCGAGACGACGTAATCTCCGATCGACAACGGTTCCGCTTGAATCGTCTCCAGCGCCCGTTCGTCGAACCCTTCGTAACGGCCGCAGAGGAGCACCAGGCGGGGCTCCCGGGCCAGCTCACGGACCCATGCCTGATCGAGCCGGCGGCCTTGCGGAGTCATGACGAGCAAGCGTCCCGGACGCTCCCCCATCGCCTGCACGGCCTCGACCGACTCGACGACCGGCGGGGCCATCAAGACCATGCCGGGGCCGCCGCCGTAGGGCGTGTCATCCACCTGCCTGTGCCGTCCCTCAGCCCAGTCGCGGATGTTCCAGCGGTGGACCTCAACGAACTCCCGGGCGATCGCTCGCTTCAGGATGCTCTGATCGAGATATCCGTCAAACAGGCCGGGGAAAAGACTCAGCAGGTCAACGCGCAGGGAAGGCATCGGTCGGATCCCGGTCACGCCGACGGCTCAGCCGGCTTGGGCTCCTCGGCCGCCTCGGTGGTTTCCGCGGCCGGAGGCGGGGTCTTCGGCTCGGGAAGCTCCCAGGGCTCGTTCGGGCCGGGCTTCTGGACGCCGTGCCGCTTGAGAATCGCCTGTACTTTTTCCGTGGGCTGGGCGCCGACCGACAGCCAGTAACGGATGCGGTTGACCTTCAAGGACTCCCGAGCCTCGGGGTTGCGGACCATCGGGTCGTAGTGCCCCAGCTCCTCGATCGCCCGGCCATCGCGCGGCGAACGGGCATCCATGGCGCAGATGCGGTAGAACGGGCGATGTCGTCGGCCCATCGATTTCATGCGGATGCGGACCACTCAATCTCTCCTGAAGTCGTTGACAGTCGGCTCGGATGCATGGCGAGTCCTGACGGAATGTCCCGAGCACACATCGGGACGAGGCCGGTTCCCGAGCCCGCGGCGGCCTCGCTCGCCCGTCGTTCCGGGGGATGGTTTCTCTCCCCCGGTGACCGGCGACTCTTCCTCTCGATCGGCAGAACGAGAACACTTTCAAAAAACGCAATGAGAGTCGCGAACATCGCCCCACGTCGCTCATCTGTTCGAACAGGGCGACGCGTTCCGTTCGCGGTTCTCAACTATCCGAGACATAATCCCACAAACAGAGATTCTTATTCCAGAGCGAAAACCAGGGTTCATGTCCTTTTAGAGTGGATTTACGTCGGCCCATGAGTTCCCAGAGGCGGCGGAGCACCTGTCGGTCGCCGGGTGAGAGGGACTGATCGATCGACAGACGGCGGATTTCCAACGATTGCAGTCGAGGACGCGAATGGCGGCTTGTCTCGTGTCGTGTCGGCCGCGCGGAGATCTTCGCACGACCGGTCAGATGGTGGACCCGTTCTCGCAGCGGCATCGCGTTCCACTGCTTGACCAGGGTGGCCATCGCGTCGTATTGCCGGAGTAGATTGACGACATCGCTCGACCGCACGCCCGCCCCAGCGGCGATCCGGCGTCCTCGCGTCTCATCGATCCGGTCGAGGGTCGCGCCGCTCCGCGAGCGTCATGCTATCGATCATCGCCACGATGCGGCGGATTTCCCCTTCAAGGTCAACGGCCGCCAGCCCACCGAGCACGCCTTCCAGACCAAGTTTCGAATCCAAGAAACCCCGAGCCGCGCCCATCCGCCGCATCCGCAGGATTTGCTGGCGGAAATCGTTGAGGTCGAAGGCATCGGAGGAGGAATGCTGGCTCATCGTCCAGGGCCTCCCGAAGGATTCTCGGGGTGCCGGTCGTCCTTGCTCTTGTTTTTCATCTCCCGGCGCAGTCGGCGTTCTTCCTTCTCCCGCTGCTTGCGCTGTTTCTCTCGCTCCTTGGGGGAGAGCCGCTTCCCGGTCCCCTGCTTCTGGGCGACGAGCTTCGCGCCGGGATTGAAGGCCCCGGCGCGGCCCATGCCGGACAGGGCGCGGACCTTGTCGAGCATGGTCATCGACGCCATCTGCTTGACCATGGCGGCCATCGCGTCGAACTGCTTGACCAGGCTGGAGACGTCCGACGGCTCGACCCCGGCCCCGGCGGCGATCCGGCGGCGTCGGGGGATGTCGATCCGGTGCGGGTCGGAGCGCTCGGCCGGGGTCATGCTGTCGATGATCCCCTGGATACGCTTGACCTCGTTGTCGGCATCGACCCCTTCGAGATTGCCCATCATCTGGTTCATGCCCGGGATCTTGCCCATCAGATCCTTGACCGAACCCATCTTCTTCATCTGGATGATCTGCTGGCGGAAGTCGTCGAGGTCGAACTTCCCCTTGGCCAGCTTCTCTTGCTGGCGCTTCGCCTCTTCCTCATCGATGGCCTGCTGCGCGGCCTCGACCAGCCCGACGATGTCCCCCATGCCGAGCATCTGGCCGACGAGGCGCTCGGGGTCGAACGGCTGGAGCTTGTCGAGCTTTTCCCCCATGCCGATGAACTTGACCGGCACCCCCGTCACCTGCCGGACCGACAGAGCCGCGCCGCCTCGGGCGTCGCCATCGAGCTTCGTGAGGATCACGCCGTCGAGTTCGAGTGCCTCATTGAAGGCACCCGCGCTGGCCACGGCGTCCTGGCCGGTCAGGGCGTCGCAGACGAAGAAGACCTGATGCGGCTGGACCTTCTTCTCGATCTGCTTCAGCTCGGCCATCAGCTCGTCATCGACGTGCAGGCGGCCGGCGGTGTCGAGGATGACGGTGTCGCGTCCCTGGCGGTTGGCCTCGATCAGGGCGTTCTGGCAGACCTTGACCGGGTTGGAGTTCTCCTCGCTATGAACAGGGACCTGCAACTGCTGGCCGATGACCTTGAGCTGCTCGACGGCCGCCGGGCGCTGGAGGTCGGCGGCGACGAGGAGGGGTTTCCGACCTTGCGCGCCCAGCATCCGGGCGAGCTTGCCACAGGTGGTCGTTTTCCCCGAGCCTTGCAGGCCGCAGAGCATCAGGACGGTCAGGCCCGCCTTCTCGAAGCGGATCGACGGATCGGCCGGACCCATCAGGTCCACCATCTCGTCGTGCACGATCTTGACGATCTGCTGCTCGGGCCGGACGCTCTTGATCAGCTCGGCGCCGACGGCCTTCTCGCGCACCCGTCGCATGAACTCCTGGACGACGTTGTAGTTGACGTCGGCTTCCAGAAGCGCCGTGCGGACCTCGCGCAGGCCCTCCTCGATGTTGGCCTCGGTCAACAGGCCCCGCGCGCGGAAGCGTCCGAAGGCCCCGGAAAGTCGCTTTTGGATATCGTCGAACATGCAGCGCTCGTAAGACTGGACCCACACGGGTTGCGAACCGCTTATCTTACAGGTCGTGGACCCTCGGAACAAGACCAGCCGAACCCGCATTGCGGTTCGGGATTTTGAAATTTGACTCTTGGGGACAGCCGGAGAATAGTTTTTTGTCGCTGTTGATTGAGAGTGGGGATGCGCGTTCCTCAATCTCCTGGCCCGCTGCGATTCACTCGACGGACCGTTCCGCTCGGCTTATTTTTGAAGTTTTACCGTGGAACTATATACGTCTCTTTTCGCATACATCGGCCCGGATACCATGCTCCCGCTGGGGTCCGCTCTCGCGGCGGTCACGGGCGTCTTGATGCTGTTCGGGCGTTCCTTAAAATCTTTCATCCGTAAGATGTTCCGTCGCGCGAACCGCGGATTCCGGAATCGTGACGGGATGAGTGAATAAATTTCCGTCGTGACGCGCCGTCACCCGGAGATACTTCCTCCGGAATCTGTCGCTGACGCCGGAGAGGAGGACCGGCCATCGTCGTCCAGAAAGTGATCGTGATCGGCCTGGATGGCCTGGAACCGTCGATCGTCGCCCCGATGCTCGACGCTGGCGCTTTTGCCGAATCTGGAGAAGATGCGGAAGCGAGGCGGTTTTACGACGGTGGCGACGACCGCCCCGGCGCAGACGCCGGTGGCCTGGTCGAGCTTCGCCACGGGGGTCAATCCCGGCGGCCACGGCATCTTCGACTTCCTCCGTCGCGACCCCGGCACCTACCTGCCCGACCTGGCGCTGAACCGTTACGAGCAAAAGAACGCCTTTCTGCCACCGAGGGCCGTCAACCTGCGGGGCGGAAAGCCGGTCTGGGAGGTGCTGTCGGACGCGGGAATCCGGTCGAGCATCGTGCGATGTCCTTGCACCTATCCGCCCGACGCGATCCGCGGCCGGATGCTCTCGGGCATGGGGGTGCCGGACATCCGGGGAGGGCTGGGGACCTCGACCTTCTACACGACGGCACGCGACGTCAGACCGGGCGAGAGTGAGAACGCTCGTGCCGGTGCAGCGCGCGGCCGACGGCACGGTCGCCACGCAACTCGATCGGCCCGCGCAACCCGAAGGACCGCTCGGAGTTGCGTCTTGAACTGACCATCCACCCCGACCCCGAGCGGCGACGGGTCTTGATCCGCTCGGCGGGAGCGCCGAACGAGCTGGAGGTCGGCCTTGGCCGCTGGAGCGACTGGCTGCGGGTGAAGTTCAAGCTGGGGATGTTCCAGACGGTGCGCGGGATCGTGCGGTTCCACCTGGCGAGCCTGGAGCCGGAGCTGGAGCTGTACGCCTCGCCGGTGAACTTCGACCCGGAATCCCCCCTGTTCCCGATCAGCGACACCGCCGGAGTTCGCCGCCGACCTGGCCGACGACCTGGGCCTCTATCACACGACCGGCATGGTCGAGGAGCACGGCGGCCTGAGCAACGGGCGGATCGGGGAAGCGGCGTTTCTCGACCAGTGCGACCGCGTCTGGCGGGAGCGCGAGGCGATGATGCTCCACGAGCTTCGAGCGGCTCGACAAGGGGTTGTTTTACGTGCCTGTTCGACACGCCCGACCGCGTCCAGCACATGTTCTGGCGGTTCCGCGAGCCGGACCATCCGGCGAACCGCGGCCAGCCGCCCGACCCGCAATGGACCGGCGTCATCGAGGAGCAGTACCGCCGGGCCGACGCGATGGTCGGCAAGGCCCTGGAATTCGCCGACGACAGGACGCTGGTCATCGCCCTCAGCGATCACGGCTTCAACAGCTTCCGGCGCGGGGTGGACCTGAACGCCTGGCTGCATCGAGCAAGGGCTGCTCGCCTTGAAGCCGGGAATCACTCCCGGCGAGCCGGCCGGCGACCTGCTGCGAAACGTGGATTGGGCGACGCACCCGGGCGTATGCCCTGGGCCTCGGCGGCATCTATCTGAACCTGGCCGGGCGCGAGGCGTCGGGGATCGTGCGGCCGGAGGAGGCCGAGGACCTGAAAGGCCGGATTGTCGCCGGCGCTCTCCGGTCTGGAGGACCGCGAGCGCGGGACGGTGGCAATCCGGGCTGTGCAAACCCGCGAGGCGGTCTATCATGGGCCGTTCGTGGGCGAGGCGCCCGACCTGCTCGTGCACTTCGCCCCGGGCTACCGGGTGTCCTGGGGCTCCTCGATGGGCGGCGTGGCCGCCGCGTTGTTCGAGGACAACCGGCAAGAAATGGGCTGGCGACCACATCATCGACCCGGCCGCGGTGCCGGGCGTGCTGTTGATGAACCGGCCGTTCCGGCAGGACGGAGCGCGGCTCGTGGACCTGGCCCCCACGATCCTGGCCGCACTGGGGGTTCCCGAAAGGTCCCGCGATGGAAGGGAGTTCGCTGTTATCATGAAGATCCTGGTTCTGGGACTCGACTGCGCCGCCCCCGAATTGCTCTTCGGCGACGAGCGGCTGGAGAACTTCCGCCGCCTGATGGGGGCCGGATGCTACGGCCGGCTGGAGAGCGTCGTCCCGCCGATCACCGTGCCGGCCTGGATGTGCATGGCCACCAGCCAGGACCCCGGCTCGCTCGGCATCTACGGCTTCCGCAATCGCGTCGATCACTCGTACGAAGGGCTGGGGATCGTCAACTCGCGCTCGATCGACGACCTGGCGATCTGGGACCAGGTGGCCCGCGACGGGAAGAAGTCGGTCATCATCGGCGTGCCGCCGGGCTACCCGCCGCGAAAGATCAACGGCGTCGCCGTCGGCTGCTTCCTCACGCCCGACACGGATAAGGAGGTCTTCACCCACCCGCCGGAGGTCAGCGACGAGATCCGCCAGCTCGTCGGTCACTACCCGGTCGACGTCAAGCGGGTTCCGCACCGAGGACAAGGCGTGGCTCCGCGACCAGATCTTCGAGATGAGCCGGACCCAGTTTCAGGTCGTGCGGCACTTCCTCCAGAACAAGGAATGGGAGCTACTTCCAGTTCGTCGATATCGGCCTGGACCGCATGCACCACGGGTTCTGGAAGTACCACGACCCGGAGCACGTCCACCACGAGCCGAACAGCCCGTTCAAGGACGTCATCCGCGACTATTACCGCCACCTCGACGCCGAGCTGGGTACGATCCTGGAGCTGATCGACCGACGAGACGGTCGTCCTGGTCGTTTCCGACCACGGCGCCCAGCGGCTCGACGGCGGGTTCTGCGTCAACGAGTGGCTCGTCCAGGAGGGGCTGCTCGTCCTGAACGAATATCCGAAGCAGGTCACGCCGTTCGCCAAGCTCGACGTGAACTGGGAGAAAACCCGGGTCTGGAGCGAGGGGGGCTACTACGCCCGCGTCTTCTTCAACGTCAAGGGGCGCGAGCCGAACGGCGTGATCGAACCGGCGGATTACGAGCGGTTCCGCGACGAGATCAAGGCGAAGTTCGAGGCGACCGTCGGCCCCGACGGCCAGCCCCTGGGCACCCTGGTCTTCAAGCCGCAAGAGATTTACAAGGAGGTCCGCAACGTCGCCCCCGACCTGATCGTCCACTTCGGCGCCCTCTACTGGCGGTCGATCGGCGGGGTCGGCTACCCTACGGTCCACATCCGGGAAAACGACACCGGGCCGGACGACTGCAATCACGCCCAGTTCGGCTCGTTCATCCTGGCCGTCGCCGAACAACCCGCTCCAGGGGGAGATCCAGGGAGCCCGCTTGCTCGACATCGCCCCGACCTTGCTGGAACTCGGCGGCTATGACATCCCTCCCACGATGCAAGGCCGCTCGCTCGTCGCCGGTCAGGCTCAGAACGGTGGAGGCTACCGCGACGACGAGGAAGCCGCCGTGCGCGAGCGGCTCAAGGGGCTGGGCTACATTTCCTGACGATCCCTTCCAACTTCGGTCGGGTGGCTCTGGATCTCGTCCGCGAGACGAGACCAGGGCCATCCCTTCCCTTCCCTCGCTCAACAATGAATGTGCAGACCAGCCCACTTGTCGAATCCACCCCGGTTCCGCGGACGACGGCGCCGACTCCCGGCGGCGTCCTCCGCCTGGCGGTGGTGGTCGGGCTGATCGCCGGTGGGCTGGACCTTGGAGCGTTCTTGCTCAAACACAAGGTCTTTGCCGAGAGTTTCTATTATGTGAGCCGGCATTTCGTCTGGATGATTCCCGTGGGAACACTGCTTTATGTGTTCCTCCCGGCGTTGGTTCTGGCCTCGCGGG
This sequence comes from uncultured Planctomycetota bacterium, assembly GCA_963758025.1. GTDB lineage: Bacteria > Planctomycetota > Planctomycetia > Isosphaerales > Isosphaeraceae > CAVWUA01. Next base: position 375,971 of record CAVWUA010000001.1, read on the forward strand.
CGCGTCGGCCCGGACGGGTGAGCTGGCCGGTGGTCCTGGGCGTGCTGACGGCGGTGGGCGTGCTCGACGTGCTGCTCCGGCTTCCGCTGCACGGCCTGGCGTGTCTTCTGCTGGCCGCCGGCGTGGGGGTCCAGGCGGGCCGGATCGCCGGTCCGAGAATGCCGTCGGCGTCGCGCCTCGTGAGCCTCTCGGCGGTGGGGATGGGGCTTGGCGTGGGCGGCCTCATGGTCGGGATGATCGCCGCGCAGGTGATCCGGGAACACCGGGAACGGGCGGCCCTGTCGCCCGCGCCTCGCGGTGCCCCGAACGTGCTGCTGCTCGTGCTCGACTCGGTTCGCTCGCGGAGCGTCAGCCTCGACGGCTACGAACGCGAGACGACGCCGAACCTCGAACGCCTGGCGGCGCGGGGGGTGCGGTTCGACAAGGCGCTGGCGACCTCCCCCTGGACGTTAACCTCGCATTCCAGCATGTTCACGGGTCGCTGGCGGCACGAGCTGTCTGTCGGCTGGAGCAAACCGCTGGATGCGACGTTTCCCACCCTGGCCGAGTACCTGGCCGCGAACGGGTACGAGACCGCCGGGTTCGTCGCCAACAACAATTATTGCCAGTGGGAAACCGGCCTCGCGCGGGTTCATCCATTACGAGGATTATCCGCTCTCGGTCGGGGAGGTCCTGGTGGAGCCGGGCATCGGGCACCGGCTGGTCTCCCTCGCGTACGACCTGGTCCCCTGGCAGCCGGTCAAACTCTTCTGGTATCACGCCAAGAATGCCGACGAGGTGCACCGGGAGTTCCTCGCCTGGCTCGACGGTCGGAGCGCGCGGAACCGGCCGTTCTTCGCGTTTCTCAACGACTTCGACGCTCATGAGCCGTATCTGGTGCCGCCGGAGGCGAACCCCCGGCACTTCGGCCGCGCGCCGCAAACATACGACGAAATCATGACCCTGATGCACTGGCCACACGTGAGCCAGCCGGAGCACGTCGCGCACCGCGCGCTGGCGAACGATGCCTATGACGATTGCATCGCCTCGCTGGACCGGCGGATTGGCCGCCTCTGGACGCAGCTCGATCGACGGGGCGTGCTGGACAATACGGTGCTGATCGTCGTGTCGGATCACGGCGAGAGCATCGGCGAGCATGGCCTGTACGGCCACCGCCTGAGCGTCTATCGGCAGGAGGTGGAGGTTCCGCTCTTGATGGTCGGGCCGGGCGTTCCGTCGGGAGAGACCGTGGACGCTCCCGTGAGCCTGCGCGACCTTCCGGCGACGATCGCCGACCTGACCGGCCTGGGGGACGTCGCGCCGTTTCCGGGCCGCTCGCTCGCCCGGTTCTGGACCCCGGGAGGCGGCGCGTTGAGGCCGACTCGCCGCTGTCGGAGATGCGTTACGAGGACAAGGGGACGAGCCGCTTCGCGATCGCGGCCGAGGGGTTCCACTACATCCGTGCCGAGGACGGCAAGAAAGAAGAACTCTTCGATCTGAACGACGACCCCGCGGAAGCCCACAACCTGGCCCGCGAGGCGGACAAGGGGCCGATCTTGCAACGGTTCCGCCGACGGCTTCAGCAGATCGTGCCTGGGCTGAGAGTCAATGCGGCTCCTTGAGTCCCGCGGCTTGAAGGAGCGTTGCCCGCAGGGATTCGGCCGTGAACGGCTTGGGCAGAAAGTAGCGCACGCCGAGTTGTCGAAGATCCTGGATCAGGTCCTCATTGAAGGCCGCTGAACAGGCCACGATTGGCAGGTTGGGAGACGTTTCCCGGACCGAACGGGCGACCTCGACGCCATTGTGGACCGGCAGCATGATATCGAGCAGGATGACGTCCAGCCGATCCCCGTCCGCCTGAAACCGCTCCAGCGCAATGCCTCCATCGGACGCTTCGATCACCAGAAAACGCCATCCTTTCAGGAGCCGGACGATCACCCGCCGTAACAGGGAGTCGTCCTCAACCACGAGCACACATCCCGAATCCGTGGTTTCGGCAACGTGCGCTGACTCCGTGCTCATCCTCATGATGCTCCGCTCCGAAGCTCCTTTTTGAGATAACCCGCGTCCTCCTCCTGGGTGAACGATTCGCCAAGACGACGCCAATTCGTAAGGCATTTCACCCCCGAATCCGCCGCCCGAACAACGTCTCTCGTTCGACCCACGGGTTATCGATAAACCGCGAAAGCACGATGATTACGTAATCCCACGGCGGGGGCAAGGCGTCTCTCAACGGAGATCGTATTCTCGAAAATTTATTTATTAACTCAGGTCCGTGTCGGTCGATCCAAGCTGGATGAACGTCAAATGTTATGTCGGCTCGCGTTCCTCTTGGCGCGTTATTCTGGTCCGCGATTTTTGAGAATTATCCTCGTCAGGAGGTCAGGATTCGCACGCGGAAGCCGAGGGCCTGCGACAGGGCGACCATCTCGCCGAAGATGTCGCCGTAGGCCACGGCGATGTGGTTGCTCATGTAGTGGGCCATGACGGTCTCCATCGAGCAACCGAGGTCGGCCGCCATGAACGGCCACTGGCGGGTCGTCCCCCGCCACCAGCGCTCGCGGACGTCGTCGGGCAGCGCGACCGACTCGCCCCGGCCGAGGTCCATGACGAGCTCGCCCTGGCGGTCGATCCAGGCCCGCGCCCAGGTGATCGCCCCCGGCAGGCTCACGCCGGCGAACGTGCCGCCGGGGACGGGGAAGTAGCCCGACGGCTGCCGGTAGCTGTGGACGCCCCTGGAGCGTCCTCGGATCGTGGTTGAAGGCGTAGGCGCCGCAAGATGCCGGAGTTGAGCAGGACCCAGAGCCAGCGTCCTTCGTGCTCGGCCCCCCAGCGCACGTCGTGGAACATGACCGAGCCGGGCAGTCCCTTGGCCTCCAGCACGCGCTTCATCAGCTCCATCGGCACGAGGTTCCCCTGATCGGCCTCGGTGCTGGTCATGATCGGCGTGGCCGTTCGACTCGGGCCGGGCGTGCGAGTTGAGCAGCCCCTCGGCGAAGTCGCTCGGCGGCAAGCAGCTTCAGGAGGCCGAGCTGGTACTGCCAGCCCAGGCAATCGGCGCCGGAATTCGTCGATCAGGTCGAGCACGGCCAGATAGCCGCGCAGCTGTTCGCGGGTGGCCTCCGGGGTGAAGTCCTCGGCGTCCGACTCCCCCCAGTGGAACGTCACGCCCCGATCCTGGACGAACCGGAAGGCGTCCTCGACGCGCGTGTCGCTGATCCGCTCGCGCGCGATCGACCAGCCAGGCCTGATCGACCTTGTGCTCGCTGAAGCCGATCGGATAGAGCAGGCGCGGGCCGAAGTAGCCGTTGATCATGCCCATCGAAGTGTCGCCGAGCATCAGGGCGAGCACCCGCTTGCGGCGGATCTGCGTCGCGCACGCGCTCGGCGAGTGGCCAGGGCCTCGGCCGAGACGGCCCCCGCGCCGTGAAGTTCCTGGGTGTCGTAGGCGATCCGGCCGGTCGAGCACCACTCGTCGAGCCGCTCCATGAACGGCGTCGTCGGCCGTCCAGTCGGGCGCGTCGGTCCAGACGCGCGAGGCGGCGCGGCCGACGCTTTCGAGCGACGCCCCGGTGTTCAGCAGGGCGACCAGCCCCGGCCACGTCCCCGAGAAGTTCGAGGCCAGCAGGAGCGGGTTCTCCTTGCCCACCACGCCATCGACCGTGTGCGGGGCGTACGTCCAGTGGACGAAGACGCCGACCATCGGGTCGTCGATCGGCCCGAGCTTGGCGATGGCCTCGTCGGGCCGGGTCAGGTAGCCCTCGACCACGTAGGGCGATCCGGCCGAGCTTCTTCAAGGCGGCCGACAGTTGCTCGGTGGTCTCTCGGGATTGCGGCAAGGCCCACTCGTTGGGCTTCGCCCGGTAATCCCCCGGCCAGAAGATGGCGACCTTCTTCGCTGCTGGCATGTTTTGGCTCCGTCGTGTGGGCAGGATTCCCCGGAATGCGGTCGTTGCGCGATCGTCAAGAAGTAACCGGTGGACAATCGCCAGTAAACCGGAGAGAGTAAACGCCGGCCAGTCTCTTGTCGCCCCGCATCTGGCGCGGCGATCGCCGGGCAAGGCCCCCTGGTCACGGTCCACTACTCTCCAATGAGGTGAGGCGATGTACGATCTCGTGGTGCTGGGCGGCGGATCGGGCGGCTTGAACGTGGCGACGGCCGCCGCGCGCGTGGGCGCTTCGGTCGCCCTGATCGAGCGCTATCACCTCGGCGGCGAATGCACGCATACGGCCTGTGTGCCGAGCAAGACGTTAATTCAGGCCGCCCGGGTCGCTCATCAGGCCCGCCAGGCGGAAGGCTACGGAATCCGGGTCGGGTCGGTCGAGGTCGATTTCCCGGCGGTCATGTCGCGCGTGCATGAGGTCGTCGCGCACTTCGCCGGCAGCGATTCGGGCGAGAGCCTCGAAGCCAGGGGGATCACCGTCTATCGCGGCGCGCCCCGGTTCGAATCCTACGACACGGTCGTGCTCGACGAGCGCGAGCGCATCCAGGGGCAGCGGTTCGTCATCGCCACCGGCTCGCGTCCGGCAATCCCCGCGATCACTGGGATGGAGAAGACCGGGCACCTTGATAACACGACGATCTGGAACCTGAACAAACGCCCCGAGTCGCTCCTGGTCATCGGCGCGGGGGCCGTCGGCATGGAGTTCGGCCAGGCTCTGTCTCGGCTCGGCACGAAGGTCACGATCCTCGAAATGAGCGACCGCATCCTGCCGAACGAGGACCCGGAGGTTTCCGAGCGGGTCCACAAACTGCTGGAGGCGGAGGGAATCACTTTCCATACGGGGGTCGAGATCACCGGGGTCAGCGACCGCAACGGCCGCAAACTCGTGAAGTTCCGTCGCCAGGGGACGAAGGAGACGTTTGAGACGGAGCACTCCCACCTCTTGGTCGCCACGGGCCGCCTGGCGAACGTCGAGGACCTGAATCTGGAGGCTGTCGGCATCCACGCCGACCCCCGCCACGGGATCGAGGTGGACGAGTACCTACAGACACGCACCCGGCACATCTACGCCATCGGCGACGTGATCGGCCACCACCAGTGGACCCATGCCGCCGAGCGCGAGGCGTCGGTCGCGTTCCAGAACGCCGTGCTCCGCGTGCCGAAGAAGATCGACTACAGCGCCGTGCCGTGGACGACCTTCCTCGACCCGGAGGTCGCCACCGTCGGTCTGACCGAACCTCAGGCCCGGGAGCAGGAGTCGGACGTTCGCGTCTTTCGGGCGGAGTTCGCCGACCTGGACCGCGCCTGGATCGACGGCCAGACCAGCGGGTTCGCCAAGGTCGTGACCACGCCCTCGGGAAAGATCCTCGGAGCGACAATCGTCGGTCCCGAGGCCGGCACGGTCCTCCAGGAATTCGTCCTGGCGATGGAGCACGGCCTGTCGCTCGGTGACGTGGCCGGAACCGTCCACCCCTACCCGACCTACGGGGCGATGGCCCGAAAACTGGGTAATCAGTTCCTCGCTACCCGGCTCGAAAAAGGTTACGTGCAGACCGCGCTCCGATGGTTCTACGGTTATCAGCCCAAGGCCGGTGAGAAACCCACAGCGCAGCCCGTAGCTCAGGCCGACGGTGACCAACACTGAGAACGGAAGCCGGATACGGAACGAAGATTACCCCTGGTATCCGGTGTTCGGTCGCTTGCCGAGCACCTCGATGGCCAGGGGGACCGTGGTCAAGGCACCGACCACCGCCAGTGTCCAGCCGACCGCCCGGCGCTGGTCGGCGGTCAGTCGATCGGCCAGAAGGAGGCCGACCCCCGCGCCCAGCATGACGCGCGTGCTCGCGATCAGACCGATCTCCGGAAGCGTCACAGATCGCTCGATCATGGGATTTCCCCCAGGCTTGTGGCAAACCAGGAAACGCGAGGCGACTGGGAAGCGAGGATCGCGAGTACCGATTGTCATTCGCATTCCCCTGCAAGGCGATCCCCGCTAAAATCGCGCCCGAATGGCTCTGGATTCACCTCTGTTCGACGGTTCTCCGGATGGAATGTGGTGTGATTGGGCCGCGCGGTCGATCATCAAGAGACGGCGCGGCTGGGTCGTCCTGTCCGACGTGACGACCAAGGATGGTCGAATCGAGGGAAGGATTCCCTGTCTCATGTTCGATGGTTTGCGTCCTCAATCGCTCGCGTGGCTCATGGTGCTGGCCACCTTGACGGCTTCCGGCTGCGCGACGACGCGGTATCGGGCCCACGACCCGTATCATCGCCCCTGTACCGATGGCTTCGCCGAGACGGCGGACGGCTGGCGGCTGGGAATCCGGCATATTCGCCCCGAACATCCCGATCCAAACAAGCTGCCGGTGGTGCTCTGCCACGGCCTGGGTCTCAACGGCACGTTCTGGACGATCACCGACAATCACCTGCCCTCACAGCTCGCGGCGCGTGGCTACGAGGTCTTCATCCCCGACATGCGTGGTTCGGGTGCCAGCCGGAAAGTCGGGCCCATTGGCGTGTTCAATGCCACGATCATGCGGCAGACCCCCTTTCTCGAAATCCACGACGGCAACTGGACGATGGACGATGAGGCACGCTACGACGTGCCGGCGATTCTCGAGTATGTCCGCCGCACGACCGGTCATGACCGGGTCAACTGGATCGGCCACAGCCTGGGCGGAATGCTGATGTTCGCCCACTTGCAGTTGACGGCCGAGCCCTATCGAATCGCCAATTTCGTGGCGATGGGGAGTACGATCATCCTGGCCGACCCGCCCGCCACGGAGATGCTTCGGGCGAACCGGGCGCTACGAGGCTTGCTGCGGGTGGTCAGCACCGGGCGGATCGCGCGCCCGATGATGTTCGCCCGGCCCCCCGGGCTGGAGCGGATCGACGGCTTCTATTATACGGCGGCCAACGTTGATGACCGAACGATCGACCGGTTCTACGGCTACACTCTGGAAGACCCGGGCCGGAGCGCGCTGAAACAACTCGACCCGTACCTGGAGTTCGGCCGCATGGTCTCGGCCGACCGCACGATCGACTACACGCGCGGGTTGGGACGGATCACCACGCCGACCTTGATGATCGCGGGTGATGCGGACGTGATGTCCGATATCCCTTCGACCCTGATGACCTTCAACGGGATGGGTAGTCCGGATAAGAGCGTGATGCGGTTTGGCAAGCTCGAAGGGCAGGTGGACGACTACGGCCACTGCGACCTCGTCTGGAGCCGGCATGCCCCCCGGGAGATCTTTCCGGTCCTGATCGACTGGCTGGACCTCCGGCAGCCGCCCCAGGCCCGGCCAGGCCTGGGGCCGGTGCCGATCTCAGTCTCCCGCCCCACCGAGCAGAAACCCATCCAGGCAGATCTGCGACCACGTCTCGAAGGTGTCGCGGGCGGTGGCTAATTCCGCCAGGGGGACGAATGCCGCTTCGGCCAGACCGGTTTCCAGCGGCAAGACCTCCGGGCGTTCCAGGTCATAAACGTGGACGACCCCAAGGTGAACCGTACCGACCGGCGTGGCATCGTCGTTGATCAGGCCGACACGGCGGAGCTGGCCCGGACTGCGCACGTCCACCTCCTCGGCGATCTCGCGACGGAGGGCCATCTCGTAGGCGTCCTGCGTGGTGCGGCCGTCGGCGTCCGGCTCATCGACGTGCCCGCCGACCCCCAGCGAGCGCTTGCGGTGCAGCCGGGCCTCCCCCTGCGACGTCCCTCGCGTGTAGCAAAAGATCCGATCGTCGCAGCGGAAGACGACGTATGGGATGATTTGCTTGAAGCTGGGGTCTTGCTCCATCTCGGCCCGAGGACGAAACTCCGCCAGTCCCGGCTGGAGCAGGCCATCGAGATAGCGCTCGACTTCGCCACAGAATCCTTGAAACCGCCCCAGGCGGTCGAGTTCCGCGCTGGGAACGACCAGTACACGTCCGGGTGGAATGTCACTCATGGCGTCCTCGCTTGCTGAATCATTTCTCCGCTGCTCGTTCAGGAGACGAACAACGTCTGTCAGGATTGTGCTAACGTTTTCTTATCGGCGATTTGGCGCAAAGGCTTCGGTTCGACTGGGAACTTCGCTGAGTTGAATTGTTGTATCACGCTTACTCGCACCTTATGATTGAGCGTACACTTCCGCGACGCGGCGGCTGGCTGAGGAGCTCCGATGGTGATCGGTACGACACTGAACGGGCGATTTTCGCTCGACAAGGAGCTGGGCCGAGGCGGCATGGGAACCGTCTTCCGAGCCACCGATCAGGTGCTCCAGCGGACCGTCGCGATCAAGATTTTGAAGGACCTCACCGGCGAGGAAGTCGGGTGCAAGGTTCGCCTCGAAGCGCAGATCCTGGCCCGTCTGCTGCACGAGAACGTCGTGCGGCTTTATGACTTCAACGTCGATGACGGCACGTATTATTTCATCATGGAGGAGGTGGACGGGACCAGCTTCCAGAAGCGCTGGAAGAAGATCCCGATGATCGAGCGGACACGGATCATCGCCCAGGTGGCCGAGGCCCTGGATTACGCCCATCACCAGGGGGTGATCCACCGCGACGTGAAGCCGGCCAACGTGCTCCTGACGGCGGCCGACCAGGCGAAGCTGTCGGACTTCGGCCTGTCGCTGCTGATGGATGCGACGCAGGAGACCGGCGTCGTCAAGGGAACGCCCCACTACATGAGCCCCGAGCAGGCCAAGGGGCGGCGGCTGGACCATCGGACCGACCTCTACGCGCTGGGGATCATTCTCTACGAATGCGCCACGGGCACTCCACCGTTCCTGGGCCAGCTCATATCGATCATGGCCCAGCACGTCAACACCGCTCCCGAGCCGCCCCGCCAGCGCAACGCCGAGATCACCGAGGAGCTGGAGCGGCTAATCCTCAGCCTGATCGCCAAGCATCCCGAGGAACGTCCCTCCTCCGGTCGAGAGGTGGCCGAGCATCTGCGCGACTTGATCGGCCGGCAGTTGCTCTGGATGCACCCCGGCACCGAGGAACCCCTTACCGAAGTTCCCTCCACAACCGAAGGCCAAACCAATTCCGGCTCCGGATCGGGGATCTCCCGAAGAACACCCGTGACGCGCATGGGGGCGGTTCCCTCGTTCGGTTCTGACTCCGGAGCCGGCGCCTCGGTGGGGCCGATGACACCGCCGACCGCGGTGGGTGGTCGATCGACCACCCCTTCACCCGACCAGGATTCCCGGAACGTCAACTCGCGCAGTCGCTCGGCCATGCGGCTCGCCCGCGATCTGATCCAGCGGGTCGAGGCCGAGCCGATCGCGCTCGATCCGGAACAGCGGTATCTGGCGGGACACTATCTCGGTTATCTGCTGGGGGGTAGCCGCCGCCGCGGATTCCTCCGGCGCCGGCCGCTCGACCCGTTGAATGCCGACCGGGCGCGCCTGCTCCTGGCGATGACCTTCCTGATGGTCGACGATGACGATGAGCCAGCCGTGACGAAGGCCGCTTCCTTGATGGATCTTCAGCCCGACGTGCGGCCGGCGCTCAACCCGGTCATTGTCGCGAAGTACCTCGCCAGTCGCGACAATCCGAAGAAACGTAAGCATTTCCGTCGGGTACGCCAGCGATTGCAAGAGGCCAGCACGTACGCTTCCCGGAACTTGCTTGATGTCAACGGCGTGCTCAACCCGGGTTTGATGCCACAGGTCTTCGACGATCTGAAGCGGCTCGCGCCGGAGCGTTCCGAGGTGGATGATGAACTCGTCCAGCGCTGGAACCGCGTGACGGAGGTCTGGCGGGGAAACCCGGAGTTCCGCAACGCGGTGCTCCACTACGCGACGACCCGCGCCTGGAAGGACCCGGCCAGCGTGAACCTCTGGCCCGAGGTGGTCTATCCTCTGATCGAAAGGGCTCGCTGGCAGCGTCGGCGGCGATCGGGAACCGAGGCGTTCTGGGACGCCGTCTGCGAGCGCATCCACCTGCCCGACGCCGGCGTTCGCATGGACCGGGCCTTCCACGTGGCGGTGCCCGAGCCGGTCGTCGCGCACCTGGACCTCGCGCTCGATTCCTTCGAGGAGGACCCGTCGTTGACCGAGGGCCAGCCGGTCGCCGTCTCCACCTCGGGTTTGCATGCTCACGTCAGTCCGGCCAGCTTCCATGACCTGGAAATCGAGGACGAGGGGCCTCGTGACCTGATCCGCCAGACCTCGCCCGACCCCGTGCGGCTCACCCTGGGTGACCTTCGGGGAATCTGGCAGGAGGCCATCGCCGCCTTGCGGTCCGGCGCACCGCCCACTCAGCAGCGACACATGCCCCTCGGCCCCTATCGCGTCACCGTCGTCGCGTCGATCCGGTCCCGCTCGGCGGGTCAGGTGGCGATCCAGGGAATGGTGAACAAGCAGATCGAGTTGCTCGTCCCGTCGTTCACCGGGAGCGGTTCCGACACTCGACCGATCCTGGCCGCCTGGCTCTACCAGAACCAGAGCCTGGTGATCTCGTACATCGACAACCTGGGCTCGACGCGCTACGTTCTCTGGGATACCTCCACGAACCATCAGACCAATTTCGCCGAGGCGGCAGACCTGAACCACAGCCTCTTCCAAATCGGCCTGGAAGCGCCCGACCAGCTCGACAGGGCCCTTTCCAAACGATTCCGCCCGCGCAATCCCGTCTGATTCATCAAAGAATCAGCATGGCGTCGCCGTAACTGTAGAAGCGGTAACGCTCGCGGATTGCCTCGGCATACGCCGCGCGGATCAACTCGACCCCCGCCAGGGCGCTGACCAGGACCAGCAGGCTGCTGCGAGGCAGGTGGAAGTTCGTCAAGAGGGCGTCGAGCCCCCGGAAGACGTGTCCCGGCTTGAGGTACAGGGCTGTCTCGCCGTGGAACGGGTGGATCGTCCCCGTCGCGTCGGCGGCGGTTTCGAGGGTCCGCGCCGAGGTCGTGCCGACGGCGACGATCCGGCCTCCCTCGGCGCGGCGTCCGTTCAGGAGCGTTGCGGTCGTCTCGGGCATCTCGGCCCACTCGGCATGGAGCGCGTGCTCGTCGATCCGTTCGGCCTCGATCGGCCGGAACGTGCCGATGCCGACGTGCAGGGTCACGTTCGCGCGGGGGATTCCGCGGGCATCAAGGTGGCGAAAGACGTCGTCCGTGAAGTGCAAGCCGGCCGTCGGCGCGGCGACGGCCCCCGGAACCTCGGCGTAGATCGTCTGGTAGCGGAGGCGGTCGCCGGGGCCTTCGGTCCCCTTCCGGATATACGGCGGCAACGGCACGTGCCCGTGTCGCTCCAGCAAGACGGCAGGCGCCTCGTCGCGATCCGGCCTTACAATCCAGCGCCCCCCTGCCCTTTCTCGACGAGCGTCAGGGTCAATCCCCCCTCGACGGCCACCCGTTCCCCCGGAGCGGGGCGGCCTCGGGTCGTCGCGAGGATTTCCCAGGAGCCGTCGGCCAGAGCGCGCAGAAAAAGCCCCTCCCACTTGCCGCCGGTCGCCTCGCGGTGGCCGAGCAAACGGGCGGGGACAACTCGTGTATTGTTGCGCACCAGCACGTCACCCGGCTTGAGAAGTTCGGGAAGCTCGGCGAAAATGTGGTGCTCCCACGTCCCGGTCTCCCGGCGCACGACCAGGAGCCGCGACTGGTCGCGCGGCTCGACCGGATGTTGCGCGATCAGGTCGTCGGGCAGGTTGAAGTCAAACTCGTCGGTTCGCACGGGTTGCTCTCGTTTACTTACGCAAGCCAGGAAGAGGTTGTGGGACAGGGAGAGAACGTCTAGGTATCGTCTCTCTCAATAGCCCCCCTCCGGCGAATATCTCCATTATACTGACTGCCGCATCTATACTGACTGCCGCATCGCGGATGGCACATTCCAGATTCCGGAACTCCCTTTCCTCCTTGAAGATCTGAAATCTGGAATGTGCTATTCGCGATACTGAACTCAATAACAACCGCGTGCAAACCCTCGCCCGACGACTTGCCAACGTGTCTCGACATCCCTGGCCCGATCGGCCCGTGCCGATCGCGCTGGTGATCACGGACCTGGATGTCGGCGGCGCGGAGCGTGCCCTGGTCGCCCTGGCGATCGGCCTCGACCGCCGGCGCTGGGAACCGTCGGTCGTCTGTCTCGGTTCCGAAGGGAAACTGGGCGAACCATTGCGAGCGGCGGGAATCTCGGTCACGTTCCTCGACGCACAGCGCAGCCGACCCGTCACGGCGGTCGCTCGACTGGCGAGGGCCTTGCGGAAGCACCGCCCCTGGCTGGTGCAGAGCTTCCTGTTCCACGCGAACATCGCCACGAGGCTGGCCGCTCAAGGGGCCGGCCGCCCCTGGGTTCTCGGCGGTCTGCGCGTGGCCGAACGCGGGAAGCGCTGGCACCGGACGCTCGATCGTCTGACCGCGTCTCTCTCCGCCGGTTCGGTCTGCGTCTCGGCCGGAGTTCAGCGGTTCAGCCAGGAGGTTGGCGGGCTGAATCCCGAGCGGCTCACGGTGATCCCCAACGGCATCGACCCAACGCGGCTGGATGCCGCCATGCCCGTCTCGCGCGGTGCTCGGCGTTCCGGCCGGAGTGCGCATCTGGCCCTCTTCATCGGGCGGATTGAACGGCAGAAGGGCGTGACCGACCTGCTCGACGCCGCCGAGCGGGTGATTGCCGAGCGGCCGGATGACTGGCATCTGGTCATCGTGGGAGACGGCCCGCAGCGGGAGGCCTTGCGGCAGCGCTCCGCGGAAAGCCCGCTTCTGAGCCCCCGCGTGCACTGGATGGGCCGCCGCGACGACGTTCCTTCCCTGCTCAAAGCGGCGGACGTGCTGGTCCTGCCGTCGCTCTGGGAAGGGATGCCGAACGTCGTCTTGGAGGCGATGGCGGCCCGTCGCGCGGTGGTCGGCACGCGGATCGAGGGGACCGAGGACCTGGTGATCCCGGGTGAGACCGGCTGGCTCGTCCCGCCGCAATCCCCCGATGCCCTGGCCGCCGCGCTTCAAGAGGCCGCCGCCGACCCGGATCGCACCCGGCGCTTCGGCGAGGCCGGACGAAGACGGGTCGAGGAGTCCTTTTCCCAGCAGGCCGTGATTGCCGCTTATGAAAGGCTCTGGGCGGGTGTGCTCGGGCTGGAATTCCCGTAGTCAATGGTCGATGACTCATCGGTGCTCGATACGGACCTGAGCCATCAACCATCCCAACCTGAGCCATCTCAATCTCAATCGAGCAGGCTGCGGCGCAGGACGTCTGCCGCCCGGTCAAATTCGGGGCGCCAGGTGATCTCCGGCTGGCCGTTGGCCAGGCAGTCGCGGAGTTTTTCCAGGGTGTTCCGGGCCATGTGCGGGCACTTGTTGCAGGCGCAGGTGATGCCGGGCACCGGATGGTAGCGGTGCCGGGGGGCCTTCGATTGCAACTGCCAGAGCATGTTCGCCTCGGTCGCCACGAGGAAATCGGTCGGCTCGGCAAACTGCTCGACGTAACGCACCATCGCTTCGGTGCCGCCGACGAAATCGCTGTGCTCGCGGATGTTCGTCGGGCATTCCGGGTGCGCGATCGTCTTCGCCTCGGGCATCGCGCGCTTCTGCTTCAGGAGGTCGCCGATGCTGAAGATCTCGTGGACCATGCACGAGCCGTTCCAGAGGATCATCGGGCGCCCCGTGACCTCCTGGAGATAGCTCCCCAGGTGCCGGTCGGGGACGAAGAGGATCTCCAGGTCCTCCGGCACGCGCCGGATGATCTGCTCGGCATTGCCCGAGGTGACGACCCAGTCGGAGAGGGCCTTCACCGAGGCGGTGCTGTTGATGTACGTGACGGTCTGGAACCGGCGTCCCTCGGCGCGGAGCTTCTCCTGGAACGCCGCCAGCGCGGGGGCCGGACAACTGTCGGCCAGGCTGCAACCGGCGAGCATGTCGGGGAGCAGGACCCGCTTTTCCGGGTTGAGGATCTTGGCCGTCTCGGCCATGAAGTGAACGCCGCAGAAGACGATCGTCGAGGATCGGACCTTCGTCGCCGCGCGGGCCAGCTTGAGGCTGTCGCCGGTGAAGTCGGCCAGTTCCTGAATCTCGCCGTCCTGGTAGTAATGCGCAGGATGGTGGCATCCTCGCGGTCCTTGAGGGCGTCGATCTCGTCGTAGATATCGGTGGAGAGAGCGGTACTCACGGAAGAGTTCCTTGTTTTTAACGTGGCGGAGGAAGAACCCACGTCATTCGCGGGATGTACAGGGAAGATACGTCCGCCGCCGGGACTTCGTTCGTTCCATCCCGGGGATTTGTGAATCATACGTGTCGGGGCGTGTCCTGTCCACACCCCGACACACGGCGATCCAGGGCTCATCGCCCCACGTCATCCGGCTCAAGTGGTGGCGGGGTTTGGCGTTGTGGCAACCGAATGCACCAGGGCCGGCTCGGCGGTCGGCCGTTCGGCGTGGGCCGGGTGGTGGATCTCCGGGTGGTGCGGCGTCTTGTCGTGCGGACCGTTCTTCCGCCGCGACTTGCCGAGCTTCAACTCGCTCAACCACTGGAAGATCACGAAGAAGACCGGCACGACGAAGACGGCCAGGGCTGTCGAGGCGATCATGCCGCCGAAGACCGCCGTGCCGAGGGCCTGCCGGCTGGCGGCACCGGCGCCGTGGGCGTTGACCAGCGGCCAGACGCCCAGGATGAACGCGAAGGAGGTCATCAGGATCGGCCGGAACCGCAGCCGTGCCGCCTCGACGGCCGCCTCGCGGATCGACCGGCCCTGATTGCGCCGCAGGTCGCGGGCGAACTCGACGATCAGGATCGCGTTCTTGCTGGCCAGGGCGATGATCAGCACGATCCCGATCTGGGTGTACACGTTATTGTCCATGCCGCGGATCGCCACGGCGATCGACGCGCCGAGCAGGCCCAGCGGCACGACGAAGATCACCGCCGCCGGCATCAGCCAGCTCTCGTACTGCGCCGCCAGCACCAGGTACACGAACAGGACCGCCAGGGCGAAGACCCAGACCGCCTCGCCGCCGACGCGCTTCTCCTGGTAGGACATGCCGGTCCAGTCGTAGCCCATCCCCGACGGCAGCTTGCTCCGCAGCATCTGCTCGATCAGGTTCAGGACGTCGCCCGAACTGTACCCCGGCGCGGCCTCACCCGTAATCAAGGCGGTCGGATAAAGGTTATACCGGTTGATAATCTGCGGTCCGACCACCGTCTGTACGTCCACGATCGAGCCGAGCGGAACCATCTGGCCGTCCCGGTTGCGGACCTCCAGCCGGCGGATGTCCTGGGGATCTTGGCGGAACTTCTGATCGGCCTGCACCCGCACCTGATACGTCCGGCCGAACTTGTTCAGGTCGTTGACATAGGCCGAGCCGAGGAACGCCTGCATCGTGCCGAAGACGTCGTTCAGGTTCAGGCCGAGCGTCTTGGCCTTCACGCGGTCGATATCGGCATAGAGCTGCGGCACCCCCGCGCGGAACGTGCTGTTGACGGCCCGCAACGACGACTGCGAGGCGGAGTCGGCCTGGATCTCCTGGACCATCTTCTCCAGCTCCGCCAGCCCGGCCCCATGGTCTTCGAGCTGGAGCTGGAACCCGCCGGTCGTTCCCAGGCCGCGGATCGACGGCGGCGGGAAGATCATCGCCACGGCCTCCAGGATCTCTTCCTGGTACCGCTCGCGGATCTTTCCGAGGATGGCATCCATGCTCAACTCGTGCGTCGTCCGTTCGCTCCAGGGGTCAAAGACCACGAAGAACGTCGCCGAGTTCGAGGCCGACGTGCTATCCAGCAGCGAGAACCCGCCGATGGCGAAGACGTTGGCGACGCCGTCGGTCTCCATCAGGATCTTGTTGGCCTCATCGACGACCTCCCGGGTGCGCTGAAGCGAGGCCCCGTCGGGCAACTGCACGACCGAGATGGCGTATCCCTGGTCCTCGATCGGCAGGAACCCCGTGGGCAGGCTGAGATAGAACCAGAACGTCCCGGCGACCAGCACGAAGAACAGGACGAGCACCAGCGGCGAGACGCGCACGAGCCCCCGAACGGTCCACGTGTAGAGCCACTCCAGACCGTTGTAAACGTAATTGAATGCGCGGAAGAAGAGGTTCTTTTTCTTCGAGACGGGCCGCAGGTACGAGGCCGCCTGGGCCGGCTTGAGCGTCAGGGCGTTGATCGCGCTGATGATCGCCGTCGCGGCAATCGTCAGGGCGAACTGCCGGTAGAGCTGGCCGGTGATCCCGCCGAGGAAGACGGCCGGGACGAAGACGGCCATCAGGACCAGCGTGATGCCGATGATCGGCGCGGTGACTTCGGACATCGCCTTGATCGTGGCCGAACGCGCGTCGAGGCCGTGCTCGATGTGGTGCGCGGCGTTCTCGACGATCACGATGGCGTCGTCCACGACGATACCGATCGCCAGCACCAGGCCGAAAAGGGTCAGCAGGTTGATCGTGAAGCCGAGAAGGCTCATGGCGAAGAACGCGCCGATGATCGTCACCGGCACCGTGGTTGCCGGAATGAGCACGCCGCGCCAGTCCTGGAGAAACACGAGAATCACGATCAGGACGAGGATGCCCGCCTCGAACAGCGTCTTGTACACCTCGTGGATCGACTCGCGGACGAACTTCGTGGTGTCGAACGGGATGTCGTAGGTCATCCCCTCGGGGAAGTCCTTGCTGAGCCGGTCGATCATCTCGCGGACCTGGTCGGCCACGTCCAGGGCGTTGGCCCCGGGGAGCTGGAAGATCGCCAGGCTGGCCGTCGGCAGGCCGTTCTTCAAGGCGTACTGGTCGTAGGTCTGGGCCCCCAGCTCGACGGTCGCGATGTCCTTCAAGTAGGTGACGCGGGTCCCTTCGCCCCCCTTGACGATGATGTTCTCGAACTGATCGACCGTGCTCAAGCGGCCGAGGGCGCGGATCGTGAGCTGGAAGTTCTGCGCGTCGGGCGACGGAGACTGGCCGATCGCGCCGGCGGCGACCTGGACGTTCTGCTCGCGAAGGACGCGCAGGACGTCCTCGGTCGTCAGCTTGCGCGCCTTGAGCTTCTCGGGGTTGAGCCAGATCCGCATGCTGTAATCGCTGCCGCCGAAGCCCCGGACGTCGCCGACGCCGTAGATGCGGCTCAGTTCGTCGCGAATCCGGAGGGTGGCGTAGTTGGTCAGGAACAGGCTGTCGAACCGCTCGTCCGGCGACAGCAGGTTGATGACCAGGATGATGTTGGTCGATTGCTTCTTGACGGTGATCCCCTGCCGGCGCACCTCCTCGGGCAACTGCGCCTCGGCCTGCGCGATCCGGTTCTGCACGAGAACCTGCGCCTGGTCGAGGTCGGTGCCGATCTCGAACGTGACGGTCAGGGTGTACGAGCCGTCGCTGGAGGACGTGGAGGACATGTAGAGCATGTTCTCCACGCCGTTGACCTGCTGTTCCACCGGCGCGGCGACCGTCTCCGCCACGACCTGAGCGCTGGCCCCGGGGTACACCGTGCGAACCTGCACGGTCGGCGGGGTGATCTCCGGATACTGCTCGATCGGCAGGTTCAACAGCGCGACCACGCCGAAGATCATCGTCACGATGGCGATGACGTTGGCGAAGATCGGCCGGTCAATAAAGAATCGCGAGAACATATCCTTTGGCTTTCTTTTTCGATGGCCTTTGAGAAGTGCGTCGTGGGCGGAGGATGGGATTATCCCTGGTGGGCGAGCTGCCCTCGGACGGGGGAGGACTCATGGTGGGACGTTTCGGAGAGTGTCGCGTCCGCGGGCTTCGCGGCCACGGCCTCGATGCGCTTCGGCTGGACCTTGGCGCCGGGGCGGGCACGCTGCACGCCGTTGACCACGACCCATTCGTCCCCCTTGAGGCCCTCATTGACGACCCGCTGGCCGGCCAGGGTCTGGCCGAGCTGGACCGGCCGGTAATCGACCGTGCCGTCCTCCTTGACGATCAGAACGTAATCGCCGCGCTGATCGGTGCCGAGGGCCCGCTCGGGCACGAGCAGCTTCGGCTGCGGCTCGCCGATGGTCGTCCGCAACCGGGCGAACAGGCCCGGGACGATCAGGCGGTCGGCGTTCGGGAACGTGGCGCGGTACATGATCGTGCCGGTGTTGGGGTCCACGCCCAGCTCGCCGAAGTCGAGCCGTCCTTCATGCGGGAACCCTTCCTCATTGCCCAGGCCCATCTCGAGGACCAGCCCCTGCTCCTCCAACGGGGGGAGGTTGTTCTCCGCTCGCCGATGGTTCAGGAACAGCAGGTCGCTCTCGCTCATCGTGAAATAGACGTCCAGCGGGTCGTAGCTGTCGATCGTCCCCAGGATCGTCTGCTCCGGCTGGACGAGGTTGCCGACATCGACCAGGTGCCGGCCGATCCGCCCGCTGATGGGCGCGTGGATCTGGGTGTAGCCGAGCTGGAGCTTCGCGTCCCGCAGGGCCGCCTTGGCGGCTTCCACGCTGGCCACCGCGCTGATTGCGCTCGGCGACCCGAACGTCCAGTTCCTGCGGCGACGCCGCGTTGCGCTGGACCAGGACGCGCGATCGGGTCAGTTCGCTCTCGGCCAGTTGGAGCTCCGGCCTCGGCCTTTTTCAGCTCGGCCTCGGCCACCTCGACCTTGACCTTGTACGGAGCCTGCTCGATCACGAACAGCAGGTCTCCCTTCTCGACCTTCGCGCCATCCTCGAAGTGAACGCTCTCCAGGTAGCCGCTGACCCGGGCACGCAGATCGACCGTGTCGTTGGCGGCCGTCGTGCCGTTGAATTCCAGGTAATCGCGGACCGGCTGCCGGTCCGGCTGGGCGACCTCGACCTCCGGCGGCGGCGGGGGCGCGTACTGATTCTTTTCCTGACAACCGGTCAGGATCGACACGCTCGCCAGCAGCAGGGCCATCACGAACTTCGATGATCCTCGACCAGACATGCTTCGTTTCCTCTCCAAACAACCTGCAACGGGCTTCATTCAGATCGAGTTCCGGATACGCTCCCGGGCGTCGGGCTCACCGTGACCGAGCAAGACGCGCTCCACCACTCTCCGCGCCAGCTCCGGGCCGATCGCGCCCCCCGGTACAGAAAGTCCATCGTGCGGATCACGATCTGCCCGCGGACGGCCAGGACCAGGTCGGCCGCCGCATCGGGTGGAATGATCCCGGCCTCAGCCAAACAATCCACGATTTCTCGCATCACGGCATTGAGCCGATGGAGGATCCGGTCGATCTCCGCCGCCAGCCCCTGCCCCAGCGGGCCGAACATCACGGCATAGAGGAACCGCGTGCGATCCGGGTTCTCCCGGCTGAACGCGAAATACGCCTCCACCACCCGCACGAGCCGCTCGACCGGGTCGAGCGGGGTGTCCCGGAGCGCCTCCAGAGACGTGGCCAGACCTTCCAGGGGCTGGAGCAAGAGCGCTGCGCCAGCCCTTCCTTGCTCCCGAAGTGGTAGTAGAGGGTCGGACACGTCACCCCGGCCGCCTCGGTGATCTCACGCACCGGGGTCGCGTCGTAACCTTTACTCGCAAAAAGATTTGCGGCGTGCTGGGCGATCTCGGCCGCCGTCGCGCAGGCGCTCGCTCTTGGTCGGGGTCACGGTCAGGTTCCTCTCTGGTTTCGCGTGCCGGAAGGTCCTCCAGGCGATTCTTCGGGTATTACTAGCGTTCGTTAGCCTAACGAACGTTATATAGTGTACAGTGGTGACGAAGCATGTCAAGCATGTTTTTCGACGTGTACGGTAGGATGAAGGAGGGATCTGGAGCCGAGAAGGGGTCCGAGTGGGAGGAGACGACGATGCCGATCAACATCCGGATCGCCGACGACGTGGTGATCCTGAGCAACTTCGCCCGGCTCATGGACGACCCGAGGCACTTCGATGCGGTGCGGGATGTCGAGGAGTTCCTCGATCAGGGCTACCGCAACTTCGTGCTGGAGCTACGCGCGATCAACGAGATGGGGGATAGCGGCCTCGGCCTCTTGATGACGATCACCCGGCGCATCCGTCAGCGCGGCGGCGATGTCGTCCTGGCCAGCCCGAGCCGGAGCATGGTCAAGCTCATCGAGATGATGCAGCTCGACGACTTCTGGGAGAGCTACCCCAGCGTCCCCGAGGCGCGGGCGGCGCTTTCTTCGATGGAGTGAGGCATTCAGGAGGAAGTGGATGGCTGATGGATCACGGACGATGGATGACGGAACGGACAAGCGGGCCGACCGTCGATCCACATCAATTCTCAGCCATCCTTTCGCTCGAGTCAGACCCCCTCCGGCATCGGGTGGACCCACGGCTCGCGATACGGCCGGCTCAGCAGGCGGTTGGCTTCCTCGTCGCCAGCGACCTCCCCCTTCTTCGGGTCCCAGGCCAGGCTGCGCCCGAGTTCCAGCGCCAGGTTGGCCAGGATGCACGTGGTGGTCGAAATGTACCCTTGCTCGATGTCGGCGACCGGCTTCCCTCGCGATTCGATCGCGGCGAGGAAGTCCTGCATGTGTCGCCGCACGGCCGGGGCGACGTGCTTCTCCAGGTCCTTCTCGGTCTTGTCCTCGGGGTATTCCTCCAGCTCGTACACGACATCGCCGTGGATCGGCTGGCCGCCCCCTTGCGGGATGAAGTCGTAGCGGTTGACGCTGACCTTGAGGGTCCCCTTGTCGCCGTAGAAGGTCGCACCCCAGGGGTAATCCGGATCGACCGCATGGCCCCACGTGCGATGCTGCCAGACGACCGGCAGGTCGCCAAAGTCGAATGTGGCTGTCTGGGTGTCGGTTGTGTTCGCCTTGGCACCCTTCTGAACGAGGATGCCGCCGCTGGACGACACCCGTAACGGCCAGCCCAGCTCCAGCATCCAGCGCACCATGTCGAGCATGTGGATGCACATGTCCCCCACGATGCCGTTGCAATACTCCATGAACGCCCGCCATCCCCTCGGGTGGACGATCGGGTTGTACGGCCGGAGCGGTGCGGGGCCGGTCCACATCAGCCAGTCGAGGTTCGCTGGCGGTTTGGTGTCCGGCGGATTGCTCTGGTTCCGCATGTGGTAGTAGCAGTAGATCTCGACCAGACCGATCTTGCCGAGCAACCCTTCGCGGATGACGCGGTCGCGGGCCTCGATGATGTGCGGCGTACTCCGGCGCTGGGTGCCGACCTGCACGACCCGCTTGTGCTTGCGGGCGGCCTCCAGCATGGCCTGCCCCTCGCGGATATCGACGCTGATCGGCTTCTGCACGTACACGTCGGCCCCGGCCTCCACCGCGGCGATCATCGGCAGGGCGTGCCAGTGGTCGGGCGTGGCGATCAGGACGATGTCGAGGTCCTTCCGCGCGAGCATCTCGCGGTAGTCGCCGAAGGTTTTCGGCGTCTTCTTTGACGCCTGCCGCTCCGCCGTCATCCGCGCGGCCTCGGCCAGCATGTCGCTGTCCACGTCACACAGGGAGACCACCTCGACCGGCGCGACCTGGATCAATCGGAACAGGTCCGTCTTTCCGTACCAGCCGCAGCCGATCAACCCAACGCGCGGCTTCGGCCCGTCGGAAAACCCCCGAACGTGACGTCCGGCGGCCGACAACGCCAGACCTGAAGCGCTGGCCTGGAGGAAGTGGCGACGATCCATGAGCGTCTCTCCCGTATGCTGGGTGGCGTTTCCCAATGGTCTTGCAGGATCATCCGACAGAAGGGCGATCTCGCGTTCGACTATACGAACCCAGGGCGAGCGTTGCGAGTGGTTGCCCTCCCACCCCTTTACAGAACCGCCTCCGCGTGCTTTCCGAGAATATCAAACAATTGCAGAGCAGGTTGGCTCGTGGTAGGCTCATCACGAGGGTCGTTCGATCGCGAGCGAACCGCGTCCTGGCCCCGAGCGGGAAGCCCCGGCTTCGCTCGGGACAAATCTGCGGGCGACGCAACTTGCGAACACTAAAGGGGTTAGGTCGATATCCCGTCCTCTCGCGCCCGTTCTTCTAAAAGGTCACGGCATGACTTTGGGATGAGCGAGTACGAGGACTTCTCCGCCGCCGGGACACCGCCACTCCGGGGCGGGACGGCATAATCGGCACGACCTGACGGGGCGAAAGTTTGGTAATCGTTTGTTTCTCCGGCCGGGTTTACGATAT
Organism: uncultured Planctomycetota bacterium; assembly: GCA_963758025.1. GTDB lineage: Bacteria > Planctomycetota > Planctomycetia > Isosphaerales > Isosphaeraceae > CAVWUA01. Next base: position 397,865 of record CAVWUA010000001.1, read on the forward strand.
GATGAAGAATCATTCCACGTGCCCCACCATGCCGTTGATGATGTGACGCGACCGACGGAGGTCTCCGCTCCTATGGATTTCACCCGCCGCGATTTTGTCCGCCAGGCCGCTGGAAGTGCCGTTCTTGCAGGTGTGCTTGCCCGATCGGCCCTGGCCTCGGATGAGGATTTTCCGGCGATCGTGGACACGCACCAGCACCTTTGGGACCTGTCCCACCAGCGGCTGCCCTGGCTGGAAAACGCGGAACCCGTGCTCCGCAAGAGCTACACGACCGAGGATTACCGCGAGGCCACCCGGGGGTTGAACGTCACCCGCGCCATTTATATGGAGGTGGATGTCGCCCCAGAGCAGCACGTCGCCGAGGCCGAGCACGTGCTGACGCTCTGCCGGGACCCCGAGGTGCCGACCGTCGCGGCGGTTATCGGCGGACGCCCCGCCGATCCGGCCTTCGGCGCCTACCTGGCTCGATTCCTGGACCACCCGTCGGTCAAGGGGGTCCGCCAGGTCCTGCACGGGCCGACGACCCCGGCCGGCTATTGCCTGGAGCCGGAATTCGTCCGTGGAATCCGCCTTCTGGGCGACAAGGGCCTGCGATTCGACCTTTGCATGAGGCCGACCGAGCTGAAGGACGGAATCACGCTGACGGAGCGCTGTCCGGAGACTCGGTTCGTTGTGGATCATTGCGGCAACGCCGACGTGAAGGCGTTCCGACCAGGCGCGACATCCGGACACGATCCGGTCGCCTGGAAACGGGACATGGAGGGGCTCGCCCGACGTCCCAACACGATCTGCAAGATCTCCGGTATCGTCGCGAGTGCCCCCGAAGGGTGGACCGCCGACGACCTGGCGCCGATCGTCAATCACTGCCTGGACGTCTTCGGCCCCGACCGCGTCGTCTTCGGCGGCGACTGGCCCGTTTGCCTCCTGGGGGCGGCGTCGTACCGTCAGTGGGTCGAGGCCCTCCGGGAGGTCGTTGCCGGCCGCAGCCGGACCGAACAAGAGAAGCTCTGGAATGAGAATGCCACGCGTTTCTATGCCCTGAAGGACTGACCCCACCGCGCGAAAATCGACCGAGAAACACCAAACCCGCCTGAGCGCCATCATCCCTTTTCTTCATCGCGAGGAGCCCACCACGATGCCCCGATTCCGCATACGGAGCGCCTGGCTCGCCATCCTCGTCGCTCTGACCGTCCCTTCTCTGGCGGTCCGAGGCGACGACGCGGCAACGTCCGAAAAAGGCGAGACCGCAACGAGCGTCAGCTACTATAAGCAGATCCGACCCATCCTCCAGGCCCATTGCCAGGGGTGCCACCAGCCGGCCAAGTCGGGTGGCGACTACGTCATGACGGCCTTCGAGTCGATGCTGGCCGGTGGGGAGTCGGGGGTCGAGGCCATCATCCCGGGCAAGCCCGCCGAAAGTTACCTGATCGACCAGATCACCCCCGACAAGGACGGCAAGGCGGCGATGCCGCAGGACAAGCCGGCCCTCTCCGCGGGTGAGCTCGAACTCATCACGAACTGGATCGCCCAGGGTGCGGTGGACGACACGCCCAAGAATGCTCTCGTCCGGTTCGATCGGGACCACCCGCCGGTCTACACCCGGCCGCCGATCATCCCGGCGCTCGATTACTCGCCCGATGGGCAACTGCTGGCCGTCGCCGGGTTCCACGAGGTCCTGCTCTGGAAGGCCGACGGTTCGGAACTCGTCGCCCGCCTGATCGGCCTGTCCGAGCGGGTCGAGTCGCTCGCCTTCTCCCCCGACGGAACCCGCCTGGCCGTCACCGGCGGCCGTCCGGGCCGGATGGGCGAGGTCCAGGTCTGGGACGTCGCCAAGCGGTCGCTCGAACTCTCGGTCCCGATCACCTTCGATACCGTCTATGGCGCGAGCTGGTCCCCCGATGGCTCGAAGATCGCCCTCGGCTGCGGCGATAACAGCGTGCGGGCGATCGACGCGAAGACCGGTGAGCAGGTGCTCTTCATGGGCTCGCACAGTGACTGGGCCCTCGACACGGTCTTCTCCGCCGATGGTTCGCACGTGATCTCCGTCGGCCGCGACATGACGACCAAGCTGACCGAGGTCGCGACCCAGCGGTTCGTGGACAACATCACCTCGATCACCCCCGGCGCCTTAAAGGGGGGGATTCTCTCCGTCGCCCGTCACCCCGAGCGCGATGAGATCGTGCTCGGCGGCGCCGACGGCGTGCCCAAGCTCTACCGCGTCTTCCGCCAGGTCGAGCGCAAGATCGGCGACGACTCGAACCTGATCCGCCAGTTCGACCCGATGCGAGGCCGCGTCACCAGCGTCGATGTCAGCGCCGACGGCAAGAAGATCGCCGCCGGCAGCAGCCTCGACGGCTCGGGCGAGATCCACGTCTACGCGTACGACTTCGACACGAGCCTGCCCGACAACATCAAGGCGATCATGGCGAAGGTCGCCTCCTCGCGGAGCAAGGAGGAGGTCGAGACCCTGGAGAAATATCACCGGGACGGCGTGAAGCGGCTGTCGATGATCGAGCTCCCCCAGAGCGCCGTGTATGCCGTCGCGCTGCGGCCCGATGGCCAGATGCTCGCGGCGGCCGGTGGCGACGGCCAGGTCCGGCTGTTCAACCCGGATTCCGGTAGCCTCGTCAAGGAGTTCTCCGCGGCCCCGATCGGCGGCGAAGGCTCGTCGGTCGCGGCGGAGTCCCCCTACCCGCCCGCCGCGCCCCTGTCCGAGGTGGCGGTCGAGTCCGAAACCCTGCCCGATGGGGAGAAACTCGTCGGCCTCGATGCCCCGGAGGCGATCCGTCTGAACGGGCCATTCGCCTATTCGCAGTTGCTCGTCAACGGCCGGCTCGCCTCGGGCGACCGGATCGACGTGACCCGCATGGTCGAGTTCCAGCTCTCGGCGCCGGTCGCCGAGGTCTCGCGCTCAGGTCAGGTCACGCCGACCGCCGACGGACAGGCGACCTTGACCCTGCGGCTGGCCGATCAGGAGGTCACGCTTCCCGTGACCGTCTCGGGCGTTAACGCGCCGTTGACGGTCGATTACGTCCACGACGTGACCCCCGTGATGTCGCGGCTCGGCTGCAACCAGGGGACCTGTCACGGTGCCCAGGCGGGCAAGAACGGATTCAAGCTCTCCCTGCGCGGTTACGACCCGATCTTCGACGTGCGGGCCTTGACGGACGACCACGCCGCGCGGCGGATCAACCTGGCGTCCCCCGACGACAGCCTCATGCTCCTGAAGCCGACCGGTGGCGTGCCGCACGTCGGCGGGCCTTTGATCCAGCCAGGCGAGCCGTATTACCGCATCCTCCGCAACTGGATCGCCAACGGCGCGAAGCTCGACATGGATTCCCCTCGCGTGACCTCGATCGAGGTCACGCCGACCAACCCGATCATCCAGCACATCGGCGCGAAGCAGCAGATCCGGGTGCTGGCGACCTACGCCAACGGCGAGGTCCGCGACGTGACCCGCGAGGCGTTCGTCGAGAGCGGCAACACCGAGGTCGCCTCCGCCGGTTTCGGCGGCCTGATGACCTCCCTCCGGCGCGGTGAGGCCCCCATCCTCGTCCGCTACGAAGGGGCCTACGCCGCCACGACCCTGACCGTCATGGGCGACCGCTCCGGCTTCGTCTGGCAGGACCCCCCGACCTGGAGCAAGGTCGACGAGCTCGCCGCCAACAAGTGGCAGCGCATGAAGATCCAGCCGTCGGACCTCTGCACCGATGCCGAGTTCATCCGCCGCGTCACCCTCGACCTGACCGGCCTGCCGCCGACGGCCGACGCCGTGCGGGCCTTCCTGGCCGACGAGCGCGAAACTCAGGTCAAGCGGGCCGAGCTGGTCGATAAGCTGATCGGCAACCCGGACTTCGTCGATTACTGGACGAACAAGTGGGCGGACCTCTTGCAGGTCAACCGCAAGTTCCTCGGCGTCGAAGGCTCCGTCGCGTTCCGCGACTGGATTCGCCAGAACGTCGAGAAAAATACCCCGTACGACCAGTTCGTCTCGGCGATCCTGACGGCCAGCGGGTCGAACCGCGAGCACCCGGCGGCGTCGTACTTCAAGATCCTCCGCGAGCCGGAGGACACGATGGAGAACACGACGCAGCTCTTCCTGGCCATCCGGTTCAACTGCAACAAGTGCCACGACCATCCGTTCGAGCGCTGGACCCAGGACCAGTACTACGAGACGGCCGCCTACTTCGCCCGCGTCAGCCTGAAGGCGGACCCGGAGAGCAAGGGGCGGATGATCGGCGGCACGGCCGTCGAGGGGTCCAAGCCGCTGTACGAAGAGGTGTACGACAAGCCCGAAGGCGAAGTCAATCACTCGCGCACCGGCAAGGTGGCCGAGCCGGAGTTCCCCTTCCCGAGCGAGCACCAGACGGCCGAGAACGCCACGCGGCGCCAGGACCTCGCGGCCTGGATGACCTCGCCCGATAACCCTTACTTCGCCAAGAGCTACGTCAACCGGCTCTGGGGCTACCTGCTCGGCGTCGGGATCATCGAGCCGCTCGATGACATCCGCGCGGGGAACCCGCCGACGAACCCCGAACTGCTCGATTACCTGACCGAGGAGTTCATCAAGAGCGGCTTCGACGTCCGGCACGTCATGCGGCTGATCTGCGAGTCGCGGACGTATGGCCTGTCCGTCGCCACGAACAAGTGGAACGAGGACGACACGATCAACTTCTCGCACGCGACGGCCCGCCGCCTGCCGGCGGAGGTGCTGTACGACGCGGTGTACCGCGTCACCGGCGCCGTGTCGGAGATCCCCGGCGTTCCGCCCGGCACCCGCGCCGCGGCCCTGCCCGACTCGGGCGTGGAGCTGCCCAGCGGCTTCCTCTCCACGTTCGGCCGACCGGCGCGGGAGAGTTCCTGCGAGTGCGAACGGTCCGACGACATGCAGCTCGGCCCGGTCATGGCCCTGGTCAGCGGGCCGACCCTCGCCGACGCCATCGCCGATCCCGGCAGCGAACTGACGAAGCTCGTCGCAGCGGGAATCCGACAACGCGAAGATCGTCAACGAACTGTTCCTCCGCATCATGAACCGGCCCGCGACGCAGCCGGAGATCGACGCCTGCCTGGAGTCGTTCTCGGCCGTCGCCGAGGACCATCAACGGCTCGCCGAGCAGCTCGGCAAGCTGGAGGCCGAGTTCGCCCTCAAGCGCCCGCAACTGGAACAACAGCGCGAGGCTGCCATCGCCGCCGCGAAGGCCGCCCTGGAGGCCTATGAGAAGGAGCAAGCTCCCAAGATCGCCGAGCAGGAAAAGCAGAAGGCCGAGAAGACCGCTCAGCTCGAGAAGGAGCTGAAGGACTACGAGGCCACCCTGCCCGGGAAGATCGCCGAGTGGGAGAAAGGCCCAGTCGGTCGCCCAGCGCTGGCAGCCGCTTGTCCCCTCGTCGCTGAAGGCCAGCAACGGTGCAACCTTGACGAATGAGGCCGACGGCACGATCGTCGTCACCGGCAAGAACGAGAAGGGGATCGTCACGATCGTCGCCGAAACCGATCTGACCGACATCACCGGCATTCGCCTGGAGGCCCTGACCGACGACAAGCTGCCGCGCAAGGGGCCAGGACGCGCTCCGGACGGCAACTTCGTGCTGACCGAGCTGGAGGTTTCCGCCGCGTCCAAGGCGGACCCGAAGACCGCCAAGCCGGTCTCTCTGGCCAACGCTCAGGCCGATTTCAGCCAGGAGAACTTCGAGGTCGCCAAGGCGATCGACGGCAACGCGAACGACGGCGGCACCAATGGCTGGGCCGTCTCGCCCACGACCGGCGTCGTCCACTGGGCGACCTTCGAGACGAAGGAGCCGCTTGGCGCCGCCGGTGGCACCGTCTTGACGTTCAAGCTGCACCACCAGTTCAACGGCAACGTGTACAAGCTCGGCCGGTTCCGCCTCTCCGTGACACGGGTTGCGAAGCCGATCGGCCTGGGCCTGCCCGAACCGTTGCGGGAGATCCTGGCGACGGTTCCCGAATTGCGGACGCAGGCTCAGAAGGACGCCCTGCTGGCCTACCACCGCACGATTGATCCCGATTGGCGCAAGCGGCTCGACGCGCTGAACGCCAGCAAGGCTCCCTTGCCGGTCGATTCCCGGCTGGTCGAGCTGAAGACACAGCTCAAGGAGGCGGAGGCCCCTGTTCCGGTCGATCCCCGGCTGGCCCAGGTGCGGCAGGACGTCGAGATGAGCATCCGGCAAGCCACCAGCCGCCGCCTGACGGCCGCCCAGGATATCGCCTGGGCCTTGATCAATAGCCCGGCGTTCCTGTTCAACCATTGATCCCGAGCGCCTCTGATCGGTCACTTTTGGATGAACGATTCACACCTTTCATGAGGAGTCGCGCGATGATTATCGTCCCCGGACAGGCCGGCAAGGACCTGTGCGACCGCGATCTCGGGGTCACCCGCCGTGACCTGCTGCGGGTGGGGGGCTCGGGTCTGCTGGGCCTGTCGCTCGGCTCGATGCTCCAGCTTCAGTCCGCCAGCGCCGCCGAGGGGGCCAAGCCCCCCATCGGCAAGCCCGGCTGGGGCAAGGCCAAGAGCATCATCATGGTCTATCTCCAGGGCGGCCCCAGCCACCTCGACCTCTGGGACCCCAAGGACAACGTCCCCGACAACGTCCGCAGCGTCTTCAAGCCGATCGACACCAAGACGCCCGGCACCCGGGTCACCGAGATCCTGCCGAAGCTCTCGCAGATCACCGACAAGTTCACGTTCCTCCGGTCGATGAGCTACACGCCCAACGGCCTGTTCAACCACACGGCCGCCATCTACCAGATGATGACCGGCTACACGACCGACAAGGTCAGCCCTTCCGGTCAGCTCGAACCGCCCAGCCCGAAGGACTTCCCGAACTTCGGCTCGCAGCTCATCCGGCTGCGGCCGACCGACGTGCCGATGCTGCCGTTCGTGATGCTGCCGCGGCCGTTGCAGGAGTCGAACGTCGTCGGCAAGGGGGGGACCGCCGGGTTCCTGGGCAAGGCGTTTGACCCGTACACGCTCTACCCCGACGGCGACGACATGGACATGGACAAGATGTCCAAGATCAAGGTCGATGACCTTCAGCTCCGGCCCGAGGTCTTCGCCATGCGCCTGGAACGACGGGCGAAGCTGCGGGCGGCGATCGACTCGGGGATGCCCGAGATCGAGAAGGCCGTCTCGGAATACGACCTGAACACCTACTACGACAAGGCGCTCCAGCTCGTCATCTCCGGTCGCGCACGTGATGCGTTCAACCTCAAGGCCGAGCCCGAGTCGATCCGCGACCTGTACGGCCGCAACACGTTCGGTCAGAGCTGCTTGCTGGCTCGCCGCCTGGTCGAGGCCGGCACGCGCGTCGTCGAGGTCATCTGGCCGAAGGTCGCCAACAGCGACAACCACTCGTGGGACCACCACTCCGGCTTGACCGAGCGGATGAAGAACCAGTCGGCGCCGATGCTCGACGCGGGTCTCTCCGGCCTCCTGACCGACCTCGATCAGCGCGGCATGCTCGACGAGACCCTGGTCGTCGCCGTCGGTGAGTTCGGCCGCAGCCCGCAGAAGGGCGTCAGCACCTCGGGCAACGGCAACAGCGCCGACGGCCGCGACCACTGGCCGTACTGCTACACGGCCGTCGTCGCCGGCGCGGGCATCAAGCGCGGCCACGTCCACGGCAAGTCGGACAAGACCGGCTCGGCCCCCGTCGAGGACCCGGTCCACCCGGGCGAGCTGCTCGCGACGATCTACCACGCCTTCGGCATCGAGCCGACGACGATCGTGTACAACCACCTGAACCAGCCTCGCGAGCTGGTCAAGGCCGACGCCGTCACCCGGCTCTTCGGCTGATCGAGATTCCTTCAGCCATGCCGGCCCGGACGGTTCGACGAACCGTCCGGGCCGGCTTTGTTTGAATTCCACCGGGCACGCGATGGCGTTTCCGCCCGTGCGTGTTACGATGAGAGGCATGCCACCACCTCGTGGCCTGTACGGGTCGTCAGACCAAGCATTCTCGTGTTATCGCATCCCGATCCATCGAGGCAAACGTTGATGTTCCATCTCCCGTTCCGCGGCGCGTGGATCGCCGCGTTGCTCGCGCTCGTTACGCTGACGTCGCGCACGTCGGCCGAGGACTCGCCCGCGAACCAGCTCAAGACGCCCGAGGGGTTCCAGGTCGATCTGATCTACTCGGTTCCCAAGGAAACGCAAGGGTCCTGGGTCAGCATGACGATGGACCCGAAAGGGCGGCTCATCGTCTCGGACCAGTACGGCAAGCTCTACCGCGTGACGCTCCCCGCCACGGACGTGAAGGACGGTCCCAAGATCGAACCGATCGCGGTCGAGATCGGCGAGGCGCAGGGGCTGCTCTGGGCATTCGATAGCCTGTACGTCGTCGTCAACACCGGCGGCAAGTTCAAGAGCGGCCTGTACCGCGTCCGCGATACCGACGGCGACGATCAGCTCGACAAGGTGGAGATGCTCCGCCAGTTGAACGGGGGGGGCGAACACGGGCCGCACGCCGTCCTGCTCGACCCGGATGGCAAGTCCCTGACGGTCGTCTGCGGCGACGGCACCCAGTTGACCGAGGTGGACGAATCGCGCGTGCCGCTCGTCTGGGGCGAGGACCACCTGCTGCCCCGCCTGCCCGACGGCAATGGTTTCATGCAGCGGAGTGCTCGCTCCCGGCGGCTGCATCTATCGGATCGATCCCGACGCCAAGAACTGGGAACTGGTCTCCGTCGGCTACCGGAACGAGTACGACGCCGCGTTCAACCGCGACGGCGAACTGTTCACCTACGACGCCGACATGGAGTGGGACATGAATACCCCCTGGTATCGTCCCACGCGCGTCTGCCACGTCACCAGCGGCTCGGAATTCGGCTGGCGCAACGGCGCGGGCAAGTGGCCGGCCTATTACCCGGACAGCCTCCCGGCCGCCGTCAACATCGGCCCCGGCTCGCCGACCGGCGTCACGTTCGGCTACGGCGCGAAGTTTCCGGCGAAGTACCAGGACGCTCTGTTCATCTGCGACTGGAGCTACGGCAAGCTCTACGCCGTCCACCTGAAGCCCGAAGGCTCCAGCTACACCGGCGAGCTTGAGGAGTTCATCACCGGCACCCCCCTGCCCCTGACCGATATCGTGGTCAACCCGAACGACGGGGCGATGTACTTCACCGTCGGCGGGCGCCGGACGCAGTCGGGCCTGTACCGCGTCACCTACAAGGGGAAGGAATCGACGGCCCCGGCCGATGCGCACGATGCCAAGGGGGCCGAGGCCCGCGACATCCGGCACAAGCTGGAAGCGTTCCACACGCACCAGGACCCGGAGGCCGTCGAGACGGCCTGGCCGTACCTGAGCCATCCCGACCGCTTCATTCGCTATGCCGCCCGCGTGGCGATCGAGCACCAGAACCCCGACACCTGGCGCGATCGTGCCCTGGCGGAGCAGAACCCGGTGGCCGCGATTCAATCGCTCCTGGCCCTCGTCCGCGTCAGCTCCACCGACCCGTTCCACCGCAAGCCCGACACGCCCGAGCCGGACCCCGCGCTCAAGCCCGCGATCCTCAAGGCGCTCGACCGCATCGCCTGGGATGACCTGAAGGTGAGCCAGAAGCTGGACCTGGTCCGGGTCTATTCGGTGCTGTTCAACCGCATGGGACGGCCCGATCCGCAGACAACCACCCGCCTGGCCAAGCGGTTCGATGCGGTCTATCCGGCCGGAAGCCCCGAGCTGAATGGCGACCTCACCGCCCTGCTCGTCTATCTGGACGATCCCAACGTCGCCGCCAAGGCGGTCAACCTCTTGCGGAAAGCACCGACGCAGGAGGAGCAGATCGAGTACGCGCGGTCGTTGCGGGCGCTCAAGTCGGGCTGGACCCCCGAGCTGCGCAAGGACTATTTCTCCTGGTTCCTGCGCGCGTCGGAGTTCAAGGGCGGTAGCAGCTTCTCCAAGTTCATGGACAACATCAAGAACGACGCGATCGCCACGCTCAGTGAAGCGGAAAAAACGGAACTGAAGCCGATCCTTGAAGCGAAGGCCACACCCGAGACACTCGCGGTGGACCAGCCCGAGCGGCCGTTCGTCAAGGAGTGGACCGTGAACGAACTGTTGCCGGCGGTCGAGTCGTCGATGGCAGGACGCGACTTCGACAAGGGGCGGGAGATGTTCGCGGCGGCCCGTTGCTTCTCGTGCCACCGCTATAACAACGAGGGCGGCTCGTTCGGTCCTGACCTGACCGGCGTCTCCGGCCGGTTCAGTCCGCGTGACTTGCTGGAGTCGATGGTCGAGCCGAGCAAGACGATCAGCGATCAGTATCAGGCCGTCATGATCGCTCTGAAGGATGGACGGATCGTCACGGGTCGTATCGTTAACCTCAACGGCAACAACCTGAACGTCAACACGGACATGCTCGACCCGAACGGGCAGGTCGGCATCAATCGGAACAACATCGAGGAAATCCAGCCCTCGCCGGTCTCGATGATGCCCGAGGGGTTGCTCAACACGTTGAACAAGGAAGAAGTGCTCGACCTGATGGCCTTCCTCCTGTCGCGGGGACCGCGAGCATCCGATGTTCCAGGATGCGGCCAAGCCGTGATCGGCGTCATCGTTTCCCCTTGACCCATCATTGAAACCGCACCCGGGAGCATCGCACCATGAACCGCATCTTCGGGATGACTTCAATCGCCGCCCTGGCCGGGATTCTCTCGGTCGGGGCGGCCTCCGCCGTCGCGGAGGACGTGACGCCGTTGGAGATCGGAGCCGAGGCGCCGGATTTCCACCTGCCTGGCGTCGATGGCAAGACCTACAGCCTGAAGGACTTCGCCGACGCGAAGGTTCTGGCCGTCATCTTCACGTGCAACCACTGTCCGACCGCCCAGGCGTATGAGGATCGCATCGCCAAACTGCACGCCGACTACAAGGAGAAGGGGGTTGCCGTCGTGGCGATCTCTCCCAACGACCCGAAAGCCGTGCGCCTGGATGAGCTGGGCTATACCGATCTGGACGACTCGTTCGAGGCGATGAAGCTGCGCGCGAAGGATCATCACTTCACCTATCCGTACCTCTACGACGGCGAGACGCAGGAAACCTCCAAGGCGTATGGCGTCCTGGCCACGCCGCACGTCTTCATTTTCGACGCCGATCGCAAGCTCCGCTACATCGGCCGGTTCGACGATGGAGAGGTCAAGCCGCCGAAGTCGCACGATGCGCTCAACGCGGTCGAGGCTCTGCTAGCGGACAAGCCGGTCCCGGTCGAAAAGACCCGCGTCTTCGGTTGCTCGACCAAGTGGTCCGACAAGCGGGAATCGGCCCGCGAGTCGATCGAACGCTGGAACAAGGAGCCGGTCGCGCTGGAGCCGATCGACGAGAGCGGCGTGGAGAAACTCGCCAGGAACGCCACCGAGGACTTGCTCCTGGTCAACCTCTGGGCGACCTGGTGCGGGCCTTGCGTGGCCGAGTTGCCGGAACTCGTCGAGATGAACCGGATGTACCGCGGTCGGAAGTTCCGGATGGTCACCATCAGCATGGATGACCCGGAGAACAAGGACCAGGCGCTCGACGTGCTCAAGAAGAACCACGTCTCCAGCACGAATTACATCCTCACGACCGAGGACCGCGACCGCTTCGCGGAGGCCCTGGACAAGGACTGGCCCGGCCCGATCCCCTACACGCTCCTGATCGCCCCTGGCGGGAAAGTGCTGTACCGCAAGGTGGGCGCGATCGACCCGCTGGAGGTCAAGCGTGCGATCGTCACCACGCTCGGCCGTACCTATTGAGGCCAGGAAACGAACGAACGGGTGCCGAGCGACTTCCTTCGCTCGGCACCCGTTCTGTGATTCTCAAGGGTTGGACTGGCCGTGGATGCCCGGGGGCGCCTCGGGCGGGGGCAGGTAGCCGAGCTTCCGCCGGGCATAGAAGCCGGCCCCCTGGTTGGCGAGGATCGTCGGGTTCCCCGTGTTGTAGAGCCGGCCGGTGAACTGGCCGCGAATCGTCCCCGGCCCGGCCTCGTCGTCGGTTGTCGGCGGCTGGTTGACCTCCGTCTGCTGAACATCGCCGAAGATGAAGTTCTTCGGCCGGTAGGTCGCCGCCATGACCGAGTTGATCAGGTCGCCACGATAACGCACAGGCCCGATCGTGCTCGGTGCCCGCGTTCCTTCGAGCCCCTGGGCATACGACTGGAAGTGGAAGCCCGATCGGATCTCGCTCGCCTGCGCATTGCCAACGATCGTCGTGTGACCGATGTTGCCGTCGGACGTGATCGCGGCGTTCGTGAGGGCGTTTCCGGCGACCGGGACGTAAGCCGTCCGGCCAATGCCATACTGAAGCTGGCTCGGGTCGTTCGAGGTCAGCAGCCGCACGTTGGCCGGCCCGGCCGTCAGGCCATTGATCTGCCTGGCGGTGATCAGGCCGCCGTACAGACCGAAGCTGGCATAGCCACGGTACGGCTGGGGCACGCCCGCGTCGATCGCCTCGCCCTGAGAACCAGTCGGATCGCCCAGGCCACGGAGTAACCTCAGCCTGCCGATCGTCCCGTTGACATCCAGTCCGACCGCGTCGGCGGTTCCGCCGAAGGTGGCTGAGTTGATCCGCTCCACGCCGCTGAACCCGTTCAGGAACGGGAGCTCTCCGCGCGAGACCGTGAAGTTGCGCACCGTGCCGAGCACCGACAGGTTCCCCACGCTGGTCGCCCGCACCGCCGTCCGGCCTGTCGTCGAGACCGTCGGGAACTGGTACTGCAAGCCGGCTTGCTGGATCGGCGTGGCCGTCAAGGAGATGAAGTCCAGCCCCTTCAACTCGCCATTGACCACGATGTTGACGGACGGAACCACTTGCGGCGTGCCGTTCGTGACAACCGTGGCGCTGCTATCGAAGACCGTGTTGTAGATATGGTCAAGCCGGATGATCGGCGCGACCTTCAGTGGGGCATTCGCCTCACCGATCACGATGTCCATCGGCTGATCCTGAAGCGACGTGTCGATCGGCGCCTGGATGTCGTGGAACTGGAGCAGTTGCACGCCGGCCGGCAGGTAAATTTCCGTCCCAACATGGTTCGGGTCCCCCTCGGCCACCGGCCGAGTCTGTGCGAGGGAGAATCCGTTGAGCACAATCGAATGCACGCCGCTCAGCGAAAAGAGATTGTTGAAGAAGATCGTGCCGTCGGAGATCACCCGGGCCGAAGCGGTGACGTGCCCCTCGACATACGTGTTGCGGATGTCCGAACCGACGATCTGGATCGTATCGATCTGATCATTCAGCACGCCATCATTCGGCGTGATGTCCGTCACGATGATCGAGCCAGGCCCCTTGACGGAGATCTCCCACTCGTCTCCCTCACGGTCCTGACCGCGGAGGATCTTGCCCTGATTATCCAGGGTTGCGATCGCCGCCGGGCCCACCCCGATCGGATGCGCGACCGTCGGATTCGATCCGGCCAGATCAACGCCCGACGGCTGCGGGACGTGGAGATTGTACGGCTGGTAATAACCGGGCGGGAGGGTGAGCAACTGGCGGCGTTCCAGCGCTTCGAGGCCCGATCCCAGCCTTTGCCGCACCGTATTCTGACGGTCCGGCCGCCTTCGCCTGAATTTTCTCATTGGGACGACTCCCTTCGCGAGACGCTCTCTGGGATGGTCCATCGTCGCCCGGTCCTGGCGTTTCCGATCCTGTGGATCGCGCTGGAGATATGGCCTGTCGCGGTCGTGGCGACCGACACAGGGCCTCAACTCCTTTCGGCGCAGCGATCTCGGCTATGCTCTAATCGTCGGCCCAGGATTCAGCGGAACTTCAGGCCGCTTCTTCCCATGAGCTGCGCAAGATGACGAGCGCGACGAACAGATCGGATGGACGTGCCGGACCGATGACGACGGTTGCCCCGGAACCGCTGGCGGAAGGCATTGCATCACGACGGCTGAACAGTATATTTCCAGGCCCCGATCGGTCGATGAAGTTCTCGATTCGTCGATCATGGATCGTTGCGGACCCGAATACGGAAGGAGCGACCGGATGGAACGCCGTCGGAGGATCGCCGTTCTACTGCTGGGGGGAATCGTGGCAATCGGGTGTGGGGGCTGTGCCCATCGCCGACAGGCTTACGCCCCTCCGCGCGTCGGTCAGGGGGTTCACGTGCGGGCACCGTTCGTCGATATTCGGGTGCCGACCTCGACGCAGCCCGACATGCTGGGTTACGACGATGACGAGGACGACGATTGATCGTCCGGTCCCCACGCGGGCGCGTTTTCAAAAGACGGCGTGTGTGGGTAAACTGGGGAGTGATGCCGGGCCGGGTTGCGGAGGCCCGGCCGATGTCGCGCTTTGGACTCGCCGCCTCCCCAAAAGGATAGGACTTGACGTTGAATCGCTTCTGGCTGGCTCTCCGTGCGTTCTGGATGACATTGACCGACCCTGCCTTCGCCGCTCGGGTCGAGCCGCTCTTCGAGCCGTCGCCCACCGGCCCCGACCTCCGCGTTCTCGCGGTCCTTCAGCGCGACGGTCGCCTCGTCGATTTCCTCCAGGAGGACATCGACGCCTACGCGGACGCTCAGATCGGCGCCGCGGTGCGCGACATCCACCGCGGGTGCCAGAAGGCCCTACGCGAATATCTGTCGTTCGAGCCGGTCTTGAACGCTCCGGAAGAATCTCGCGTCACCGTCCCGGCCGACTTCGACCCGGCCGCGATTCGACTCTCGGGCAACGTTTCCGGCTCTCCCCCGTTCCAGGGGACCTTGAAGCACCACGGCTGGCGGGTCAGGTCCGTGCAACTGCCCGCCCTGCCCGGCGCCCAGGGGGACCAGTCGGTCATCTCTCCGGCCGAGGTCGAAATCGTTTGATCTTTTTGATGGGCCACGGAGGGTACAGAGATCACTCATGGGAGGAAGGTTGATGGCGGAACCGTGACTGATTCTTTTCTCGACCATCGACCACGTTCCATGAACCATGCTCCATTCCATTAGTGCCTCATCCCACCTCTCGGGACCGCTTCCATGAGTCGTTACGTCGTCGGCATCGATCTCGGCACGACCAACAGCGCGCTGGCCTACATTGATACAGGCGAGGCAGCGGACGACGCGCCCGCGACGGTCCACCCGCTGGCGATTCCCCAGGTCGTCGGGGTCAACGACGTGGGCGAGAGGCCGGTCTTGCCCTCGTTTCTCTACCTGCCCGCGGAGAAGGAATTCCCGCCCGGTTCGCTCGACCTCCCCTGGAAAAAGAAGGTCGAACGCGTGGTAGGCCTCTTCGCCCGCGAGCATGGGGCGAAGGTGCCGGGGCGGCTCGTGGCCTCGGCCAAGAGCTGGCTCTCGCACTCCGGCGTCGATCGCCGCGCTCCGGTCCTGCCCTGGAGCGCCCCGCCCGACGTGGAGAAGGTCTCGCCGGTCGAGGCATCGGCCGCCTATCTCGCCCACCTCCGCGATGTCTGGAACCACAACGTCGCTGGCAAGTCCAACGAAGACCGCCTGGAGACGCAGGAAGTCCTGCTGACGGTCCCCGCCTCGTTCGACGCCGTGGCGCGCGAGCTGACCGTCGAGGCCGCGCGACTCGCGGGGCTGGAGAACGTCACCCTGCTGGAGGAGCCGCAGGCCGCCTTCTACTCGTGGCTCGCCATACGCGGCGACGGGTGGCGGAAGGAGGTCAAGGTCGGCGATACCATCCTCGTCTGCGACGTCGGCGGCGGCACGACCGACTTCACCCTGATCGGCGTCACCGAGCGCGACGGCGATCTGGAACTGACCCGCCTGGCCGTCGGCGAGCACATCCTCCTGGGTGGCGACAACATGGACCTGGCCCTTGCCCATGCCGTCGCCGCAACCCTGCCCGGCGGCATGGAGGGCCTCGACGCCGCTCAGCGCGTGGCGTTGACGTATGCCTGTCGGAACGCCAAGGAAGACCTGTTCTCGCACCCCGACAAGAAGGCGTCTCCCGTCGCCGTCCTGGGACGCGGCTCGAAGGTCATCGGCGGATCGATCAAGACCGAACTGACCCGGGAGACGCTGACGACGGTCCTGCTGGATGGTTTCTTCCCGCGCTGCAAGCCGACGGACGGTCCGGAGCGCGGCCGCCGGCTCGGCCTGACCGAGATCGGCCTGCCCTATGCGGCGGACCCGGCAATCACCCGGCATCTCGCCCGGTTCCTGAGCCGCCAGGCCGGCTCGCTTGGGAGCGAAGCCGCCGTGATCCAACCGTCGGGCATCTTGTTCAACGGTGGTGTCTTCCAGGCCGGGCCATTACGGGACCGCGTATCGGAAATCCTCGAAAGTTGGAGCAACCAGCCGGTTCCACCGCTGAAGGCCGACGACCTCGACCTGGCCGTGGCGCAGGGGGCGGCCTATTACGGCATCGTGCGACGCGGCAAAGGGATTCGCATCCGGGGGGGCGTGCCGCGCTCCTATTATGTCGGAATCGAGACCGCCGCCCCCGCCGTGCCGGGGGTCCAGCCGCCGATCAAGGCCCTCTGCGTCGTGCCGATGGGCATGGAGGAAGGGACCGAGAAGGATGTCCCCGGTCTGGAGCTGGGCCTCGTTGTCGGTGAACCGGCCGAGTTCCGCTTCCTCGCCTCGACCGTCCGCCGCGACGACACGATCGGCACGGTCCTCGATCGCTGGTCCCCCGAGGAACTGCAAGAACTCGACCCGCTGGAAACGGCCCTCGGCGCCTCGGACGGCAACGAGGGGGACACCGTGCCGGTCAAGCTCCACGCCCACGTCACCGAGGTCGGCACGCTCGACCTCTGGTGCCAGTCCACCCGCGATGCGACCCACCGCTGGAAGCTCGAGTACAACGTCCGCGAGTCCGACGGTGATTGATCCTCCCTCACGCGGAGCTTCCTGAGATGTCCATTGCCACCACGAAGAAAACCGCGCCGGCGACCCCGATGGCGTCCCCCACGGACCATCGTCATCGCATCACCATCGAGAGATATTATCGGTTGATGAATTCGGGTGTTTATAAAGAAAAGGAACCCATTTACCTGTGGAAAGGGCAACTCGTCGATAAGATGACGAAGAATCCACCGCACGTCTACTCATTGACGAAGCTCGCCGCGCTCATGGTTCGCTCGCTCCCTGAAGGCTGGCATTCGCGCCAGGAACAGCCCGTGGAGCTACCTGATGACAGCGTGCCGGAGCCTGATCTCACGGTGGTCCGTGGAACACCCGAAGCGTATAGCCAGCATCATCCGACGCCCCGAGATGTTGCCATCGTGATTGAGGTCGCCGACTCTAGCCTTGCCGAAGACCAGGGGGACGTGCTGGAAACCTACGCCGCGCACCAGATCCCGGTGTACTGGATCGTCAACATCCCCGGTCAGCGGATCGAGGTCTATTCGCAGCCGACCGGCCCGGTCCAGCGGCCGTTTTACCGTCATTCGGACTTCTACGGGCCGCCGGACGAGGTCCCGGTCGTGATCGACGGCCGTGTAGTCGCCCGACTTCGCGGTTCGCGAGATTCTCCGCTGAGCTTTTCCTGAGGATGAGTCGCTCCATGATCCCTCGAAATCGCATCGTCGCAGTCACAGGTCTGGTCGCGTTGCTAAGTGTCTGTCTCCTTGCGGCCGACCCGGCATCGCAATCTCCCTCGGTCGTCCGCGTGGTTCCGGACGGGAAGCGGGTATCACCTGCTGCGGAACGGCAAGCCATTCGTCATCAAGGGGGCCGGGGGCGATGGCTCGATGGCGGCGCTGGCCAAGGCAGGCGGAAACTCCGTACGGACGTGGGGGGCCGACCGGCTTGGTGAGGTTCTCGATGAAGCACAACAACAGGGCCTGACCGTCTGCGCAGGGATCTGGCTGGGCCACGAGCGGCATGGGTTCGACTACAACAACGCCGATCAGGTCGCCGAGCAACTGGAGATGGTACGGCGGGTCGTTCAAAAATATAAAGACCACCCAGCCCTCTTGCTCTGGGGAATCGGCAACGAGATGGAAGGGAACGACGGCGACAACGCGGCGATCTGGTCGGCGGTGAATAACCATCGCCAGCATGGCCCACCAGCTCGACCCGAACCATCCGACGATGACGGTACTCGCCGAGGTCGGTGGTGAGAAAGTCAAGAACCTCCACCGGCTCTGCCCCGACATCGACATCGTTGGCATCAACAGCTACGCGGGCGGGGTGTCGATCCCGAATCGCTACAAGGAAGCCGGCGGGACAAAACCGTATATCCTCACCGAGTTTGGCCCGCCTGGTCAGTGGGAATCGGAGAAAACGACCTGGGGGGCCGCGCGAACTGACGAGCACGCGGAAGGCCGAAGCGTATCGCCAGACCTACAGGAAAGCCATCGCCGGCTCGCCACAATGCCTGGGCTCGTATGCGTTTCTCTGGGGAAACAAGCAGGAGGCGACGGCGACGTGGTTCGGCCTCTTGCTGCCCGATGGGAGCAAGACGGCCGCCGTTGATGTCTTGACGGAACTCTGGTCAGGCGGGTCGCCAGCGAACCGCTGTCCCGAGGTGACGCCGATCGTTCTGGAAGGTCCCGAGCAGGTCGACCCCGGCGCGACGATTCACGCAAGTCTGACCGCGAGCGATCCTGAAAAGGATCAATTGAGCTATTCCTGGGTCCTTCAGCGTGAGGCGGTTTATGGTGCGGGAGGGGATGCCGAAGCGGCCCCGCCAACGTTCGCCGACGCCATCACGAAGACCGACGGCGGACGCGTCACCGTGAGAATGCCGAAGGATGGCGGTGGCTATCGCCTGTTCGCTGTCGTCCGCGACGGACACGGAGGGGCCGCGACGGCGAACGTTCCCCTGTACGTGAAGGGGCCAGTGTCGAAACCGCTCGCTCGCGCGGCGACGCTTCCGCTCACCATTTATGATGAGGCGGACACGCCCGCTACCTATGTTCCCACCGGCTGGATGGGAAACGTCAAGGCGATCCAGCTCGACCCGAAGTGCGCGGACGATCCGCACGAGGGGAAAACCTGCCTTCGTGTCACCTATCAGGATACAAAGGACTGGGGCGGTGTCGTCTGGCAAAGCCCGCCGAACGACTGGGGCGACCTTCCCGGCGGCTACGACCTCTCGGGCGCGAAGCGGCTGACCTTCTGGGCCCGCGGCGCCCATGGGGGCGAAATCGTGAGCTTCGAGTTTGGCCTGATCGCCGCGGACAAGCCTTTCCACGATTCCGCCAAGGGGAAGCTCGATCGCGTGACCTTGACCGACGAGTGGACGCGTTACACGATCGACCTGCTCGGTAAGGACCTCTCGCGGATCAAGACCGGCTTTTGTTGGGTCGTCGCGGCGGATGGAAAACCCATCACGTTTGATCTGGACGATATCCGTTTCGAGTAAACGAGAGCCGGGGCAAGCATGGCCGAACCGCGATTCCGCAAGTTCAACCTGGGTGACGCGCTGATCGCCGTCGCGGCGCTGGGGATCGTTCTGGCGCTGTATCGCGATCAGCCCTATCCCCGTCTCCTGTTCCAGCCTCGCGGTGTGTCGCGAGCGGAGATCGGGCCGTTTGTCGAGGCGACCGTCGGCGTGTTGACACCCGGACTGGCGACGGCGACGCTGGCTGTTCTCGCCATGCGATGGCGCCAGCCGCGCCCGGATCGGCGCCGGCTGACCCGCCAACCGGGGGCCTCGGCCTGCCTGGCCGCGGCTCTGGTGATGGCCGTGGACCTGACGGTGATCCTCGTCTCGATGTTTGCCGGACCGATCGTGGGAATTCACGATCCAAGGGCCGACTTTCTGACGCTGATCACCGGCCAGAAGTTATCGTATGTCTTCCCCTTCGGCGGTGCGCCCGGCCATCCAGACGTGCGGCAAGTGGGTCTGGCCATTGCGGCGACATGGTTCGTCCAGGCACTCGGCCACCGCTGGCGTCCCGCGTCGGACTGGCTCGACCGCCTGGGTCGTGCCCTGGGCGTTGGCTGGATCGTCCTGATGGTTCTGGCCTGGTTCACGATGTAATCCGGAAGGGTGGAATCACGTTCGGAATCCATCCAACCCCCCGCGACGTGTCCCCGATGATTCGGATAAGATGGACCGATCGCGCTCGCGATCAGGGACTTCTATGGATCGAGGCGCGGGAGCGAGTCGGTCGAATGAACTTTACGGAACAGGATTGGATTGTCGATGGCGCTGGAAGATCATTTGTTGACCGAGGCACGTAACCCCGCGTCGGAGGCGATTGACACGCTCGACGCCGCCGGGATCGTCGCCCTGATGAACGCCGAGGATGCGAAGGTCGTCGAGGCGGTAGGGGCCGTCTCGGACGCGATCGCTCAGGCGATCGACCTGGCGGCCGACCGCTTCCGGCGCGGGGGGCGGCTGATCTATGTCGGCGCCGGCACGTCGGGACGGCTCGGCGTTCTCGACGCCTCGGAGTGTCCGCCGACGTTCAGCACGCCGCCGGAGATGGTCGTCGGCCTGATCGCGGGCGGCCCAACCGCCCTGACCCGCGCGGTCGAGGGGGCCGAGGATAGCCCCGAACTCGGGGCCGCGGATCTGGATGGCTTGAAGGTCAACGGCAACGATCTGGTCGTCGGCATCGCCACCTCGGGCCGAACGCCGTATGTGCTCGGCGCGATGCGACGGGCGCGGGAGGTCGGGGCGTTCACGATCGGACTGGCCTGCAACCGGCCGAGTCTCCTGGGGGGCGAGGTCGATCTGGAAATCGCCCCCTTGGTCGGGCCGGAGGTCATCACCGGGATCGACCCGCTTGAAGTCGGGGACCGCGACGAAGATGGTTCTGAATATGATCACCACCGGCGCGATGGTCCGGATCGGCAAGACGTTCGGCAACCGGATGATCGACCTGCAGCCGTCGAACGAGAAGCTGCGCATCCGAACCCGCCGCATCCTCCGCGAGCTGGCCGGGGTGGACGACGACCGCGCGGCCGACTTGCTGCGAGAGGCCGGGGGCCGCCTCAAGCCGGCGCTGGTGATGGCTTTTGCGAATGTCAAGCACGCGAAGGCCCTTCAGTTGCTCGACGCCCACGGCGGCCAGGTCCGCGAGGCGGTGAAGGCCGAAACCGGAAAGGACCCACGATGAGTCAGACCATTCTGGGCATCGACGGCGGCGGGACCTCGACCGTCGCCTGGCTGGCCGACGACGAGGGCAACATCCTCGGACGGGGTCAGGCCGGACCATCCAACGCGAAGGCCGTCGGGACGGCCGCCGCGCGTGCCTCCATCGGCTCAGCCATCGCCGGCGCGTTCGCCGACGCGAACCGTGAGGCCTCGCCGGTCGAGGTCGCCTGTCTCGGTCTGGCCGGGTTCGACCGGCCCGAGGACAAGGACCTGCTCGGCGCCTGGGCCGAGGAGGCGGGCTGGGCGCGCCGGCTCGTGCTGGTCAACGATGGCGACCTCGTCCTTGCCGCCGGCACGCCCGAAGGGGTCGGTGTCGCCGTGATCGCCGGAACCGGCTCGATCGCGGTCGGCAAAGGGCGGGACGGTCGCAAAGGTCTGCGCTGGGGGCTGGGGCCACCTGATCGGCGACGAGGGCAGCGCGTACAAGGTCGCGCTCGACGGCCTCCGCCTGGCAGCCCGACGGTTCGACGGACGCGAGGCCCTGCGCGTCTTGAAGGCGAAGGAACCGCCCGTCGGCGACGACTCGAAACCCCAGGACGGCGGCGCCTTGACCCGTCATCTCTGCCAGGCGTTGGGGGTTGCCGGTCCTTCGGAATTCGTCTCGGCGGTCTACGCGCCGGGGTTCGACCGCACGAAGATCGCCGCCCTGGCCCCGGCCGTCGTCGCATCGGCCGAGGAGGACCCGGACGTTCTGAGCTGGATTCTGGAACCGGCCGGATACGACCTCGGCCAGACAATCCGCGCCGTGGCCGTGAGTCTTCACTGGAACGAGCCGACCCTGCCGCTGGCGATGGCCGGCGGGTTCCTGCTCTCGGCGGAGCCGGTGCGCGAGGCAATGCTCGGCTACCTGAAGCGGTTCGTCTCGGCGAAGGTCGTTGCCCAGCCCGTGCCCGAGCCGGTCGCCGGCGCGGTCGTCCTGGCGCGGAGGGCCTTGACCGGATGAGCGTCATCCCCCAGGTCGCCACCGGGCTGGACGTGCTGGTCCGCGAGCGGTTTGCCCGGCTGCGAGGGCGCCGCGTCGGCCTGATCGCCAACCCGACCACGGTGGACCGCCGGATGCACCACCTGGCCGACCTCCTGCACCGACAGGCTGACGTCACGCTGGCCGCGCTGTTCGGTCCCGAGCACGGCGTTCGCGCCGATGCGCAGGACATGATCGGCGTCGGCTCGGAGGTCGATTCCCGGACCGGGGTGCGGGTTCACAGCCTCTACGGCAGCGATGCGGCCAGCCTCTCGCCGACGGCCGCGCAGCTCGACGGGCTCGACGTGCTGGTCTTCGACGTTCAGGACGTCGGCAGCCGCTACTACACGTTCGCGGCGACGATGCTCTATGCGATGCGGGCCGCCGCCGCGCGAGGGGTCGCGTTCCTCGTGCTCGACCGGCCGAACCCGATCGGCGGCGTCCTGGTCGAGGGGCCGACGGTCCAGCCCGGGTTCGAGAGCTTCGTCGGTGCCTATCCCGTGCCGATCCGCCACGGAATGACGGTCGGTGAACTGGCCCTCATGTTCCAGGATGAGCAACAGCTTGACCTGGACCTGGAGGTGATCCCCTGCGAAGGCTGGTCCCGGGAGATGCTCTGGCCGGAGACCGGACTCCCCTGGGTCTTGCCCTCGCCCAACATGCCGACGCCCGACACGGCCCTCGTCTATCCGGGGGGCTGCTTGATCGAGGGAACGAACCTGTCGGAAGGGCGCGGGACCACCCGACCGTTCGAGCTCTGGGGGGCCCCCTGGCTCGATCCGGGGGCGTTGGCCGATCCGCCCGATCGGTTCGAGGGGGTGTTGCTCCGCCCTTGCGCGTTCCGGCCGACGTTCCACAAACACGCCGGAGCGCTCTGCCTGGGCGTGCAGCCGCACGTTGTTGATCCTGAGCGGTTCCGCCCGGTGCGGGTCTTCACCACGTTGATCGCCGAGGCGCGGAACCAGGATCCCGACCGCTTCGCCTGGCGGACCGAGCCGTATGAGTTCATTCGCACGCCGATCGCCATCGACCTGCTCTTCGGATCGTCCCGGGAGCGCGAGGCGATCGAGGCGGGCGTCCCGGTCGCGGAGATCGCCGAGAGATGGGTTGCCGACGAGCGGGAGTTCCTCGCGCGCCGTGCTCCTTATCTGTTGAACTCGTCAACCCCAAAATCATTCCAGTTGAGCCGCCCAAAGAGACGACAAAACGATGGAAAATCCTGAAATTCTGACGGTGGATGGCGCGGTCGAGCGGCCCTTATCGCTCTCGTTCGAGGATCTGCGGGCGTTGCCCGAGGAGGATCAGGTTCCCGACGTGTCGCGGTTCCAGCCGGGACGACGGGGGGATGCCGTGACCCTGGAATCGCTCTTGCGGCTGGCCGGGCCGAGGGCCGAGGCGAACTACCTCACCCTGCACGCCAGCCGCGACGACTTCCACGTCTCCATCCCCCTGGCGGCGGTCCGGGCGGAATCCGTGGTGATCTATCGCCTGGGAGAGAACCGGGTCGCCATCGAACAGGGGGGACCGTTCCGGTTCCTGATCAAGAACCCGGCGGCCTGCCACACCGACGAACTCGACGACTGCGCGAACGTCAAGTACCTCGATCGGATCGAACTGGCCGTCAAGAAAGGACGCGATACCCGCCCGGCGGATGACGCCGCGCACGCCGCCCTGCACGAACGCCAGGCCCACTGACCAGCTTCCCTAATCGGTCGATCCGTCGCAAATCGCCGGGTATCAACCCCGGTCGGGGAGAACCCCGCGCATCTCGGAATTGGATTGCGGTCCGCCTGCAACTCGTTCTTCACCTCTTGCGTTCAGAAGGAGACCGAATCGAGCGAACTAGCACGATCCCTACCGGAACGGAAAGGATGCCTCATGCTTGGATTTACCGTTCGGACGCTTGCTCTGCGGCGCGTGACGCGGATGGCCCCGGAGCAGGTCGAGGAGATCCAGCAACGCCGGCTCACGGCCCTGGTGCGTCGAGCGGTTGAGCGTACGCCGTTCTACCGGGAAAAGTATCGCGGGATCGATCTCGAACATTTCACGCTGGCCGACCTGCCGCCGACGAATAAAACCGAGCTGATGGCCGATTTTGACCGGTCCGTGACCGATCCCCGGGTGCGTCGGGCCGACCTCGAACGATTCGTGGATGACCCGGCCAACGAGGGCCGCTTTTTCCTCGGGCGGTACGCGGTCAGCCACACGTCCGGCAGCCAGGGGCAGCCGATGTTGATGGTCCAGCCCCGGCGGCTCCTGGAGCTGTTCTTCGGGCTTCAGATGACCCGGGGCAACGCCCGCACGCCGAGCAATTCCGAGGCCGTCCGCCGCCTGCTCGATCCGGCGCGGCTGGCGATCGTCACCTTGAAACGTGGGTTCTACCCGTCGGCCTCCATGTTCGAATACATGCCGGGCGTGGTACGCCGGTATATGAAGATCCTCTGGCTCTCGCAGACCGATCCCGACGTGATCGAGCGGCTCAATGCCTTCCGCCCGAACGTGCTGACGGGGTATGCCGGCGTGCTGGAGATGCTCGCGCTGGAGGCGGAGGCCGGGCGATTGCGGCTCGCCCCCGAGCTGCATCAAATCACCAACAACAGCGAGGTCCTGACCGACCGTGCGCGTATCCGGATCGAGACGGCGTTCGGCCAGCGTGTCATGAACAACTACGCGACCGGCGAATGCCCGTTTCTTTCCAACGGCTGCCGGACCGACCACGGAGCGCACGTGAATGCGGACTGGTCGATCCTGGAGGTCGTCGATGAGTCCAACCGGCCGGTGCCTCCGGGCACGCCGGGGACGAAGGTCCTGATCACGAACCTGGCGAACACCGTTCAACCGATCATCCGTTACGAGATCGGCGACGTGGTGACGATGGCCGGCGAGCCTTGCCGTTGCGGCTGCCCACTGCCCCGCGTCGAACGGATCGACGGCCGTACCGCCGATGCCTTCTGGATTCAGGACGGATCAACCTACCGCCAGATGATCAACAGCGTCTTCAAGAACGCCTTTGATTACACGCGAGAGGTCCGCGAGTGGCAGGCCGTCCAGCACGCGCGGAACCGGATCACGGTGCGTCTGGAACTCCTCCCCGGCGCGTCCCTGGACGAACCCCACGCCCGCCGCGCGCTCGATCGGCAACTTGGAATGTACGGCTTTCTCGGCAAGGTCGATGTCGCCCTGGAGGTTGTGCCCCGCCTGGAGGCCGACGCGAAATCAGGGAAGTTCCGCCGAATCGTCAGCCTGGTCGGTCATCCCGCCGATCTACCCTCCCACACCCGGGTCGATCCGGCGGAATCGCCGCGGCCGATGGGGCTGTCCGGGGAGATGGTGGAGCGGGATGGATCGCGGGCGGAGCGGGATGGCGTTTGATCCCGATCACCACCACCCCAGCATCCCACCCAGCTTGACCAGGATGACGGTGATGGAGACGGCGGCCATGGTGATGACGGCGACGAGCACGCCGGCGGTGGCGATCTCGCGAGCGACGCAGAGGCGAGGCTCCTCGGGATCGCCCACGGCGCGGGCCAGGGTGTCGATGGCGCTATTGGTCAATTCCGCGATCAGGACCAGGGCGGTCGAGAGCACGAGCAGGCACCACGAGGATGGCCCGACGCCGAGCAGCCCGGCGGTCAAGGCGATCAAGAGCCCCCGGTAGGCGTGGGCGAAGAAGCTGGAATCCCCTCGCATGGCGTGCTTCAGGCCGCGCAGGCCGGCGGCGAACTTGGCCCGCATCGTCGGGCGTCCGGCGCGGGCCAGCCACTGCGACGGGGGCTCTTCCAGCGAGGCGATCCGCGCATCGATCAGGTCCAGGTTGTAGGTATCGTCTGCTCCGTTGGCCGGTTCGTGCCGGGGCCAGTCGGAGGGGTGGGTCGTGCTCATCGTAACGGGTTTCACTCCCCTATGAGCCAGGGTCACGTCATTGTCGAGGCGCGAACCGGGAATCGAACCGGGCCATCCCGCCGGCGGAGCCCAGACGCAGGCTCGGGCTCAACCGCGGCGCCAGCTCGAAGCCGAACATGTAGCTGTTCCGCTGCGGGTCGACCGTCAGGCCGACGAGGTCAGGAAGTCCGTGCCGATCTTCGTCAAGGAGAACGTCGAACCGAGCAGGATCTGGTTGCCGAAGTCGTAGGATGAGGAGAACATGCCGTACCACTTCGGGCTGAGCCAGTAGCTGAACGTCGCGTTCAGGGCCGACGTGGCGATCGGTCCGGAGTTGATCACCGAGTACCCGAAGAAGATGTTCCCGCGGGGCGGGCGGTTGATCGAGATCCCGCTCGTGATGGCGGTCAGGCCGAACGGGTCGGGCGAACGGCGTGTTCTTGTTCGTCGGCCGGTGATGTCCCAGAACTCGAACCAGCCGTAGGAGAGGAGGCTCGTGCGGTCGCCGACGAACCATTCCCAGTTGTACGTGTTCTGGCCGAACGGCTTGCCGAAGTTGTCGCGATTGGCCTGCGGGAAGTAGGTCGTATCGAGGTCAAAGATCATGTAGTCGATGATTCGCCGCCGCCCTTCCGGCCCGCGCTTGGTCTGGAGCCGCTGGTGGATGCCCATGCGCAGGGTCTCCATGTCCCCCTGCACGTCGGTCGTTCCGGTGATCGGCGAGATCGTCCGGCGCATGGTCAGCAAGACCGGGCTGTACTGCGCCGGCAGCACGTGACTGGTGAACTGCGACAGGGCGAAGTATCGGCGGACGAACTCATACGTGTTGTCGTCCAGATCGTCCTGAATGCCGATTCGTTCGATCGGCAGGGTCGAGTAGGCGTTGCGGTAGTCGGCCACGAAGTTGATCTTGTGGGCCAGGCCGTGCAGGTTCATCAACTCGCTCTCGACGTCGGGGAAGAGCTTCCAGATCATGACGTCGGCCCGGGCGCCATAGGCCCCCCAGGCGCGGCCGAGCGTGGACCCCTGCGGCGCCGCGGACCAGCGACTGCGGCGGCAGGAGCGGGCCGTACTGGAGCGGCGGCAGGGATTGTTGGTACTGGTTGTCCCAGCCGACGAGCTGCCCCTGGGCGTACGGAACGATCCGGAGGAAGTCCAGGTTGATCGGCAAGTCGATCTCGTGGCTCGTCCAGAGCCGCCCCGTCTTGAGCGGCTGGCTCGTCAGGGAGACCGGGTCATACGGCAGGAAGGCGAAGACGTCCGGGTTGGCGACCTCGACGGCCGTGTGGGTGTTGGCGTAATCGACGCCCCAGTCCTGGAAGTAGGTGAACCGCTGGAAGATGGGGGCGTCGCCCAGGCGGAAGTAGTCGATCTTCGGGAACCACTGCGTCTCGGTCTGCCAGGGGAGCAGGTTCGCCTCGGTCAGCCCGGTGAGCGCCCGGTTCTCGCTCTGCCAGATCAGGTAGGCGAGGTTGGTTTGGTCCAGACCGGTGTCAAAGAGCCGCTTGTAATACTGCTCCAGGAAGTGTCGGTCGGAGACATACGAGCCTTCGAGCTGGAGCCGGAAGTCCTCGTCGAAGAAGCCGCCCCCCTCGATCAAGGACTGCATGTGCCGGGTCTGGAACCGACCGCGGAAATCCTGGAACGGCGGCACATTGGAGCGGTCGAAGAGGCGGCCCTGGAGTCGTGGCGGGGCGTTGGTGACGATGGCGGGGCCGCCGCCCAGGGTATCCCAGCCGTGATCCTTCAGGCCCCAGATGTCCAGATAGCCGAAGTAGGGGTAATCCCGTTCGGGTCGATTGCGGTCCCGGTTGTACGGGTCGGTGATGTTGTCGATCAGGTCGCGGCCGAACCAGCCGATTTCCGTGCCGGCGGCGAACCCTCGGTAGCTCAGGTAGTCCAGGTCGAGGTTCCAGGTGTCGATGAACGCCGGCTTGCGTACCCCGAGGAGCTTGAACATGCTCCAGTCGGTCAGAAATTGCTGGCCGAAGTAGTTGTTCGCCCGGAACTGGATCTGGCGCAGCGGCGGGTCGAGGTCGTCGGTATCGGTCAGGATGCGCGGCCAGTAGAAGACGGGGACATCGCCGATGAAGTAGAAGTTCTGCCGGGCGTCGATCCGCCAGACCTTTTCCTTCGGCGCGGCGGGATTGTCGGGATCGCCGACCGGCATCCCCGTGACCGGGTTGGTCAGCGGGTCGGTAGCGCTCGGTCAGATCCACGGATCGGCTCACGAACCGATAGCCGGGGACCGGGAACCGGCTGCCGGTCAACAGCGTGCGCTCGGCGCGGATCAGGGTCGGGCCGAACAGGGGCTTGCCCTCGGGGGTCCGGCCTTCATAGGGCCGGTACTGCTGAATCCAGGCCCCCTTGGTCTTCACGGGAGCGATCAGGTGGCTATCGAACAGGTTCAGCTCGGCTTCCTCGCCGAAGTACCACTCGGTACGGAAGTCGTAGTAGAACTCGCTGCGCCTCGACGACCGTCTGGTCGCCGTCGCCGGCGACTTCCTGCTTGTCCTGCTTGAAGAGCACGTTGCCCTGAAGGTAGACCTCCAGGGGCTGATCCGGGTTCTGGTCAAGCTGGCCGGTCGCGTCGCCGGGGTTGAGTGGCGGCTTCTCCCCCTTGAGGTCCAACCGGGTCCAGAGCACGGCATTCTCAGCCGAGATATCGATGATGCCCCGCCCCGGCACGAAGCCGACCAGGCTGACGCCGCCCCGGATCACGATGATCGTGGTCACCCCATCGGAAGCGGTGAGCGTCTCGACGGAGAACTGCCGGCCGCTATCCCGAGGGGCGATATTGATGATCCGGCGCGTCGCGGCGGACACCACCGCGAAGGGCGAACCCGCTTCCCGAGGGGCCTGCGGACGTTCCAGGGGCACGCTCGGCACCACTTCCGGAGGCGGCAGGAGCTCTCCCTCGTCCTCGGGGACTTCGAGAAAACCCGGGGGCGGAACCGGACCAAGTTCTTCCCCGATCGCCGGCATGTCTTCGGGGAGGAGGTCGGGGGCCAGCGCATCGGGGACCGGCGGCGAGTCGTCCAGCGTCGGCGCATCGGCCGGCGGGATCGGTACGGGGTCCGGCCCCGGCAGGAATCCGGGCAAGGGTTCGTCCGCCCCGCCCGGAAACTGGGCCTGCTGAACGGCCGGGTCGATCTCCGGCGCGTCCGCCACTTCCGGTGTCGCGGCTCGCGGCATCGCCGGGTCGAACTCCGGCAAGGGCTCGGGCGGCAGCAAGGGAGGGGCATTCGACGGCTCGACCCGAGCGACGGTCGCCGCGACGGGTACCGGGGCCGGCCTCGGCAGATCGCCCCAGCGGACAGGCGTCTCGTGATTCGGCGGGAAGGCCCGCGCGAGCGTCGGGGCCACATCCGGCGGTGCCTGGGGCACGCGTTCCGGCCTCCCTCGCTCGTACGTCTTGATCTGGACCTGGCCCAGCGTCCCGCGCATGGCCCGTATCGCCCGAACGAATTGCCCCGGCGCGGCCGTGTCGCTCGCGTGACCTTCGGCGTAAACCGTGATCTGGTAGGTGGTTGCTTCGTCACGACGAAGGCTGTCGATCTGCACGACCGCGTGGTCCTGCGCAGACCCTCCGCCCCCTGGAAGATGGCGGCCTGGCCTTCGAGAAGGACCCAGCGTCGCGGACCTTCGTCCCAGTAACGGACACGGTCGGCGGCCAGCTCGATCGGTTCATCCGTCGCCACCGGCGCGTTGAGGACAGGCCCCTCCTCGCCCGACACCGGGACGGTCGCCATCGAGGCGACAATCACCAGCGCGATCCAGGCAGGATGCCGGGCTCGACCGTCTATCTGGACGTGACCCCGCACGGCGTTTACCCCCACGTTCGCCCTCGTGGCCGGTCGGGACGGCCTTCCCTGGCCGTACCCGAGTCTCCGGGCCTCCTCGTCGTGCAGGCCGTTCGTAAAGGTGTCGTTCGTGATGGCCAGGAAGTGATCTGGACGGGACATGCGGCGGGAAATTAGCCAGAACGCCCCCATCGGTCAACCCGAGAGCCGTAAAGATCCGCCGAACCGCGAAATTCGGGCGAGATCTCGGGGCAAGACCTCAAGCTCGCGCCGTCGGATTGCCGATAAGAACCTGTTTGGCAAGGACCGCGAATCGAGGCGTCGGATGGTAGCGACTCAGGCGATGACGTGGCGGGGCTTCGGTTCCTTGAAGTCGCCGCGACGCGACGGGTTCAGGCCGT
Source organism: uncultured Planctomycetota bacterium (assembly GCA_963758025.1). GTDB lineage: Bacteria > Planctomycetota > Planctomycetia > Isosphaerales > Isosphaeraceae > CAVWUA01. The sequence goes on from CAVWUA010000001.1 coordinate 427,897, forward strand.
AGCCGAGGCTCAGCAGCTTCACTGGGTGGAGGGTCCGCTTGGTGCAACCCCTGCTCCATCTGCATCCGGCAGGTGCCGCATTCGGTCGAGCCGAGCTCGATGTCCGCGATCGCGCAGGCGGTCGCGCAGGCCGCGACCGGCGCGGAGCGAGGTGCGGAAGTTGCGCGCGGGCCAGGCCGTACGTCCCGGCCATGCCCGAGCAGCCGCGGTCGATGAACTCGACGTCCAGCCCCGGGATCTGGCGGATCAGGTCGAGACCCGGGCGTGCCGACGTCCAGGGCGCGGAGGTGGCACGGCTGGTGGTAGCCGACCTTCGCATGCAAGCGGCACGTCGGGCGCGGCAAGGCCGCCGCGGGCGTCCAGCCCCGCGAGGTACTGCGCCCACGTCCATCGTGTTCTCGGCGACGAGCGCGGCGTCGAGGTCGTCGGTCAGCCGGAGGGCTTCCTGCCGGAGCATCAGGGCGGCGGTCGGCTCGGAGCAGACGATCGTGTAGCCGTCGCGGACGGCGTTGCTCAGGACGCGGAGGTTCGCCAGCAGGAGGTCGCGGGCGTGGTCCAGGTCGCCGGCCACCAGCGGCGGGCATCCCGCACCCCCGCTGGCCTTTCGGCACGAAGACGTTCACCCCGGCATGCTGGAGCACCGCCACGACCGACTCGGCCAGCTCCTGGTCGAAGTAGTTGGCGAAGATGTCGACGAAGTAGGCGACCCGCGGCCCGGGATCTTGCGGCCGGGGCCGTGGTCAGGCCGAGCCGCTCGGCCCGGCGGAGGAACGGCCAGCGCTGGGCGCGGGGCAGTCACGCGATGCCGCGAGAGCCCGAACAGCCGCTCCAGCACCCAGCGGCTCCGGCGGCTCGCCAGCAGGGCGTTGCAGAGCGATCGGCAAGCCGGCTCGCCCATTGCGACCAGAGCTCGACCCGAGAGAGCATCCAGTCGGTCGGCGGTCAGGCCGTGGTTCTCGACATACGCCGCCTTGGCCTCGAGCATCAGGCTGGAGACGTCGATGCCCGCCGGGCATTCGGAGCGGCAGAGGTTGCAGTGGACGCACAGGTCGGCGTTGGCCCGCAGCTCCTCGGAGCCCCAGGCTCGCGGGTCGATCGCGCCGGCGGCGATCTGCCGCAGCAGGTTGGCCTGCGCGCGTGGCGAGGCCGCCTCGGTCCGCGAGGCCGCGGAAGCGTCGGGCACATCCGCAGGCTCGGCTCCGGGCGTCCGGCAGTCGCCGCAGCCGTTGCACGCCGCGACTGCTCGGCCCGGCCGCGATCCGCCCAGCGCAGCGGGGCATTCAAGCACGGGCAAGGCCCCCTGGGTCGGCAGCTCGTCCGGCCGCCGGCTCGGTCCGCGCGCCGCAGGTCGCGGGTCATCAGGTGGGGGTCGTCGCCGACGACCTTGCCCGGGTTGAGGAGGTTCTGAGGGTCGAACGCGTACTTGATCTCGCGGAAGACGTGCGGCCAGCTCGCCGTACTGCCGGCGGACGAACTGCGAGCGGACCAGCCCGCAGCCGTGCTCGCCGGAGATCGTCCCGCCGAGTTCCAGCGCGGCCTCGTACACCTCGGTCGCCAGCGGTTCGAGCTTGGCCCGTCGCGCGGGTCGGCCAGGTCAGGAACGGCCGGGCGTGGAGCTGGCCCGGCGCCGGCGTGGGCGTGGATCGTCCAGTTGACGCCGTGCCCCTTGAGGATGTTCTGGAGCCGCTGGAGGAACTCGGCCAGCATCTCGGGCGGCACCGCCACGTCCTCGATCAGCGGCAACGGGCGCGACGCGCCCGCGATCGCGCAGCAAGAGCGGCTCGACGACCCGTCGCAGACCCAGCAGCCGATCGCCGTCGGCCCGGCGGGTCGTCTCGACCGGCTCGGCCACCAGCGGCCGCCTGGCGCAGGATGCGGTCGCCGAGCTCTGGGCCTTGCGGGCAACGTCCGCCGGGTCGTCTCCCTCGAACTCGACGATCAGGGCCGCCTCGGCCGCCTCGGGAATCGACAGCCGCGAAACAGCGGGTCCGCGTCGCGGGCGAGGCTCAAACGCCGCCAGTCGAGCAGCTCGCAGGCCGAGGGGTTGTCCTCCAGGCAGGCGAGCGACCGCCTCAGCGGCGTCGACGAGCCGGCCGAAAGGCAAGAGCACCACCCCCTGCGCCGAGGGGATCGGCACGGTGCGCAGGGTCGCCTCCGTGACCAGGGCGAGCGTCCCTTCCGAGCCGACGATCAGCCGGGCCAGGTCCACGCCGTCGGGCTTGCCGACGTCCCAGAGGGCGTAGCCCGCGCGGTTGCGCGGAGCACTCGGACGCATGCGGGCGATCAGGTCGGCGTGCCATGCAGGTGCAGGGCAACCCGCCGGGTCAGGCCCGCCTTGAAGTCGACCGGCTCGGCGTCGGGTTCCGGCCAGGGCTCGCGGCCGAGCTCGGCGGTCTCGCCGTTGGCGAAGACGACCTCCAGCCGCTCGACCGCGTCGGCGGTCGTGCCGTAACGCAGCGAGCGCGTCCCGGCCGCGTCGCCGCCGATCATCCCGCCGATCGTCGCACGCTTCCGAGCCGCTGGGGTCCGGCCCGAGCCGCCGTCCCAGCGGGGCGAGCTGCGCGTTCAGGTCGTCGAGCACCACCCCCGGCTGCACGACGACGCTCTCGGGACGGATCTCGATGATCCGGCGCAAATGCCGGCTGAAGTCGATCACCAGGCCCGGCCCGAGGCACTCGCCCGCCAGGCCCGAGCCGGCCCCGCGGGCGTGCAGCGGGATCCCACGCTCGGCGGCGTACCGGACGATGACCGCCAGATCGGCCTCGAGTGCGCGGGGCGATCACCCCGAGCGGCTCGATCTCGTAGAGGCTCGCGTCGTGCGCGTACGGTGGAGCGCTCGACCGGCCGAACGCAGAGTTCGCCCTCGATCAGTCCTCGCAGATCATCATGAATGCGTGCGCGTTGTTCGTCCACGGTCCGGCCGCGCCCTCCGTCGGGTGCGAAAGGCGTCAAGAAGTCAAAACATCAATTCTCGATCAGGAAGGCGGGATCGGCCCCGCCGAGCCTCGCCGCTGGCGCAGCTCCTCGATTCGGAGCCGCTCTTGCCGGTAACGCTCGCCGATCGCCAGGTCAAAGGGATGGAAGCGTCCGTCCGGGTTCGAACCATCGCCCCGATACTGGCTCAAGCAACGGTAGCAGATGGTCACGTCGGTCACGAGGTAGAACAGCAGCAAGTCGAGCGCCGCCGTCGCCAGCAGCACGGCCAGGGCCCAGGCCGGCATGTAATAAAAGTAGAAGATCGTGCTCACGGCAAAACCCACGAGCACGATGGCCAGGCCGAGGCCGTGTGGGAAATCCTTCTGGATATACAGATCAGGCGTGGCACAGAAGGGGCAGGCCCGCAGCGCGCCGTCCGACTCGAAGGCGTCGATATGCAGCCGTCGCGCGAAGCCGCAACGGCATTCGGCCACCTCGGCCGATTCCACGTCGAGAAGTCGGCCCGTGGCCTCGCACTCGGGACATTCGAACGTCATCTCCATCTGGGAACGCCCGTCCTTTCAGTCACTTCAGAAGGGAATACCGGTGTCGCGCGTCAGCACCATCGCGGTCAGTTCCCCAAAGAGAACGAGCGTCATCGCGATGTAGAGGATGCCCGTCGCCGATTGCGTGGAGCGAATCTGGACCGTCCGCCAGGCCATGTAGGTCGCCAGGATCGGCCCGGCCAGCCCCATCCCCCACCTGCATCGCCAGGAACAGCGACACACTCGACCCGTCCGGTGACGTCAACCCGCTGGCCCCGACACGAGTCCCGGCACCTGCGATCAACAGCAAGATCGTCCCCACGCCGGTATGAACCGTCCGCACCCCCAGGCCCCACGCCATGCACCGTACGAACCGCTTCAAGGGGTCGATCGACATCGCCGGAGAGGTCAGGTAATAGTGGCCCAGCAACATCGCCGTCAGGGTGGAGCCGAGCAGAAACGCCGATTCCAGAGGCCCCGGCACCCACAACATCCAGCGGCGCGGGTCGCTTCGCCATGCGGCGCCGATCAACATTCCCGCCGTGACAACGACAATGCCGACCGTCACCGGCAGGCCGATCCGCCGCACGCCCAGGCCCCAGCCGACCGAGCCGACATAGGCTAATAATGCCCCGCCGATCGTCGCATAGAGGAAGACCGGCTCCGTTCCCTCACGCCAGACGAAGATCCCCGCGAGAACGAGCAGGCCGAGGATCACGAGGCAATGCGTGCGGAAGAAGGCCGGCGGGACGGTCTTCCAGGGGGTCAACAACAACAAGACCGCAAGGCCCCCCGAGAGCCGGAGGGCGAAGTCGGCCAGCATCGGCAGCGTCATGGATCGGCCTCGGCGAGCGGCGGCGGGGTCCTGTCACGACTTCTGGCTATTGTGGATCAACGACAGGAACTCCGCCCGCGTCGCGTGCTTCTCGCGGAAGGCCCCGAGCATCGCGCTGGTGACGAACGTGCTGCCCGGCTTGCGGACGCCCCGGATCGTCATGCAACTGTGCGTCGCCTCGATCACCACGGCCACCCCCTTGGCGTCCAGTTCACTCATCAGGAGGCTTGCCGCCTCCTGCGTCAGCCGCTCCTGCAACTGTGGCCGGCGTGCCAGCGCATCCATGACACGGGGGATCTTCGACAGGCCGACCACCTGCCCCCTGGGGATGTACGCGACGTGCGCCTGGCCGGTGAACGGCAGCAGATGGTGCTCGCAGAAGCTGGCGAACTCGATGTTCTTGACCACGACCATCTCGTCGTATTCCTGCGTGAACAGCTTCCGGAGATGGACGGCGGGATCTTGATGCAGCCCCTGGAAGACCTCGGCATACATCCGAGCAACGCGATCCGGAGTTTCGACCAAGCCTTCGCGGTCAGGATCTTCACCGACCGCCAGCAGGATCTCACGCACGGCGCGGCGAATTCTTCCCTCATCGACCGGACCTCGAAGCACGGCGTCGAACGAATCATCCAGCGCATCGTCCGCTGGACAGCTACGAGCCGGGTCGTTCGATTGAGGGCCGTTGGAGGACATGGCAAGAACTCTTGACAAGGCGGGAGGGCGGTGGTTCGACACACTTTGCAAATCGCGGCCACCCTTGGATTTCCGTTCGTTTTCGGAATGGTATTCTAAGGGGAAAACCAGACAAAATCAAGCGGATGGGCCGGTGATCAGTTCCGGCTGAACGGTGGCGGGAACGGTCGCTCAAATGTGCCGGTAAGGACCTGGTTCAGCACGCCGATCAGATCCGTGGCGCGGCGTTCGACGTGTGTCTCGTTCAGGAGCTTCTGCTTGAGGTGCGGCGGCAGGCCCAGAGCGTGACCAAGAATGTCGGTCAGCAAGCCCAGCGACGGCTCCGAGTCGAGCAGGTGGGCCAGGTCGGGATCGAGCCCCCCCTGGAGGTCCGCCAGGCGCCGGAACAGGCCAACCAGTTCGTCGCGTTGCGGTTCCTCGGGCAACACCGACGGCACGTCGTCGAGGACCTCAACCTCCGCCTGTCGGTAGAGCGTCTCGCTCGACAGCTCACGGGTCAATCGCACACGACGCAGACCCAGCAGGAGAAAGTTGAACCGGCCATCCGGGAGCCGCTCGTGATTGATGATCCGGCCGACGCAAGCGACCGATTCCAGGGGGGGGGCCTCCTGCGATTGCCAGTCCGCCGCGCCCTGGATCTGGACCATCGTCACCAGCCGATCGTTGGCCAGGGCGTGCTCGGTCATCTGCCGATAACGCGGCTCGAAGATATGAAGGGGCATCACGGCATGCGGGAACAGCACCACTCCCGGCAACGGAAAGAGCCGGCAGATGCTGTCGAACTGATTCAGGTCGAGGTCGTGATCCATCGGCACATCGCCCACGAGAAAGGTTTTCGGCGAACAGGGCGCGCGAACGATCGTGCCGGTTCCTCCGTCACAATCTCACACGATCTGTTAGTGAATGCAACGCGGGAAGTCACCTGGCGTGGGCGAAGGCCGGGTTTCCCGTACGGCAGGGGTTTTCCAGGGACAGGGTCGGAGGTATTCTCTCTCGACGGTCCCGACGCCCCGCGACCAGCCGGGACGCAGGCGTATTGTAGAATGTCCGGCGCGACCGACAAGCCCCGAGTAGCAGGCCGTTTCCTATCCTCTCTTTCTATTCCCGAAGAGTCACGCCGCATGCCCCGCCGTGCCAACACCGATCCCCGCGGCCAGCAGGCCCGCCGCGTCGTCAAGGCGCTGGCGACACTCTACCCTGATGCGCATTGTGCCCTGAACTTTCGCAATCCTTACGAACTGATCGTCGCCACGATCCTCTCGGCCCAGTGTACCGATGCCCGGGTCAACCAGGTCACGCCGACCCTCTTCGCCCGCTATCCTGATGCGAGCGCCCTCGCCGCGGCCGACCCTGCCGATCTGGAAGAGACCATCCACTCCACCGGGTTCTTCCGCGCGAAGTCGAAAAACCTGATCGGCATGGCCAAGGCCCTCGTCACGCACCACCGCGGCGAGGTTCCCGCCGATCTCGACGCCCTGACAGCCCTTCCCGGCGTGGGACGAAAGACGGCACACGTCGTTCTTGGGAACGCCTTTGGCATCGCCTCGGGCGTGGTCGTCGATACCCACGTCAAGCGGCTTTCCCAACGGCTCGGACTAACCGACCATACGGACCCGGAACGAATCGAGCACGACCTGGCCGAGCATATTCCTCGCAAACACTGGGTCGATCTCAGCCATCGATTGATTCAGCACGGACGAACCGTTTGCGACGCCCGGCGGCCTCGCTGCGACGAGTGCGGCCTGGAGCACATCTGCCCGAAGCTGGGTGTGGTCTCGAAGAATCGGCCAGCCGGATGAGACGTCCACGGCTCGGTGACGAATCTCGACAACGCCTGTCGGGGGCACACGGATTCCCCTTGCTCGAATCCGGCAGGAACCGCACAATCCTCGTTATTATACTCCAGGTTTCTTTACGCGCCGAAGTTGGCGCGCCGGGCATGCCGTCGCGGCTCGACGGGCGACGAGCGAGGTCACGCCGATGCACATTCTCGATATCTTCCGAGAACACCCGACGACGATTAGCTTCGAGTTCTTCCCACCGAAGACCGACGCGGCCTCGGAGGAACTGTTCGCCAATATCGCGATGCTCCAGCCGCTTCAGCCGTCCTTCGTCTCGGTGACGTATGGGGCGGGAGGCTCGACCCGTGAACGGACGCACGACCTGATCGTCCGCATCCAGGCGGAAACCAGCCTGACGGCGGTCTCGCACCTGACCTGCGTCTGCCATCATCGCGACGAACTGACCGCCATCCTCGACCGCTACGCCGCGTCCGGCATCGAGAACATCCTGGCTCTGCGGGGCGACCCGCCCAAGAACAAGCCAGACTACGACCGCCGGCAGGACGCCTTTCAGTATGCCGACGAGCTGGTTTCCTTCATCAAGGATCATCCCAATGCCCCCGATTCGCGCGGGTTCGGCATCGGCGTGGCCGGGTTTCCTGAGGGGCATCCCGGTTGCCCGAACCGTCTGAAGGAGATGGACTACCTCAAGCGCAAAGTCGATGCGGGCGCGCACTACATCTGCACTCAACTCTTCTTCGACAACCGGGATTTTTACGACTTCCGAGAGCGTTGCGATCTGGCCGGCATTCATGTGCCGATTCTCGCCGGCATCATGCCCGCCGAAAAAAAGGGGAGCCTCGCGCGCATGGCGGATCTCGCTCTCGGCGCCCGATTTCCCGCGAGGCTCTTGAAGGCGATCAATCGGGTTGAAGGGGACGATATCGCGGCCGTCGGTTGCCACTGGGCGACCGAGCAGTGTCGCGACCTGCTCGACAACCACGTCCGAGGCATCCACTTCTATACCCTGAACAAATCGGACGCCACCCGCAAGATTTACGACAACCTCGGCGTGAAAGACTCCGTCGCCCTGCGGACCGCTTGACGCGCGATCTCCTTTTGGAAGGCTCCTCGCTCACATCCACCAGGATTCGACACCATCGTGGGAGTTATGCAGTGAAGAGGTGGGCAATGCCTGCCTCTTCTACGCAGAGAATCCAAACCACCGTGGGTCTCGGAACATGGGACGACCCACTGCGTAACTCCGACATCGTTCGGCTCACGTAGGGTTGACTCGGAAAATGGGTGCCACGGGTTGTCGGCAACCTGTGTCCTCCGGCTCGACCCGCACGGGTCCGGAAGACCGAACTCGTGGCACTCCGAACTCCTGTGGAGATCGGCGCGGAGTCTCCCGTATTTGTGCGCGTTTGGGTGAATCGGAACGCGCCGCGCAACGATGTATTTCCAGTTGAGGATGATCCTCAACGACGCCGATCCCGCGCGCCGAGGTCGCCGCTCCTTGGCAATTCGTGTGACCTGATGTTCGCTGGAAGCCATTTCTCAAACGAAGCCAACCCGTCCGGTGCCTGTTCCCGTAAGTTGTTATATCGAAAGGGATAAGGGAAAAGGCCAAAAGAGAAAACTTGCATCCCGACTGAACATAAATCCTGATTTAGAAAGACGTTCCGTCACGATTTCCGAACGAAGCCAATGTCCGTACAATGGAGGTGATGAGCACCGCGACTTTAGAGAGTCGGAAGAAACTGACCGATCGCCTGAAGGCCGAGGCCCTGCGCCTGGGGTTCGACGCCGTGGGGGTGGCTCCGGCCGTCGCCCCGCCCGGATATCCGAGCTATCTCGAATGGCTCCGGCAGGGACATGCGGCGGAGATGCAGTATCTTCACAAGCGAGCAGAGGCGCGGCGCTCATCCCGATCATGTCCTTGAGGGGGTGCGGTCGGTCGTCGTCGTGTCGCTCATCTATGGACAGCCGGAGCCACCCAGCCCCGGTGGGACGACCGGGAAGATCGCCCGATATGCTCGGGGCGGCGACTATCACGACGTCTTCTGGAGGCGTCTGGAGACGCTCCGTGAATGGCTTCAGCGCGAGGTGCCAGACCTGCGCGGGCGGGCCGTCGCTGATACCGCGCCGCTTCTGGAACGCGATTATGCCCGGTTGGCGGGGCTAGGCTGGATCGGCAAGAACACAATGCTGATCGACCGCCGCCTCGGCAGCTACACGTTGCTCGGAGCCTTGCTGGTCGATTGCGAACTGGAGTACGACCCGCCCCATGAATCGAGCCACTGCGGCACCTGCACGCGCTGTCTGGATGCCTGCCCGACCGATGCCTTCGCCGGACCAGGTCAGCTCGACGCCCGTCGATGTATCAGCTACTGGACCATCGAGCATCGCGGACCGATCCCCGACACAATGGCCGAAAATCTTCATGGCTGGGCCTTCGGTTGCGACATCTGCCAGGAAGTCTGCCCCTGGAACCGTAAGGCCCCTTCGGGACGTGAACCGGATCTGGAGCCTCGGCCCGAGTGGTCGAACCCCGACCTGATCGGCTGGCTCTCCGCCGATCCGGCGGCATTCCGCAAGAGACTCAAAGGAACGGCCCTGTCCCGTTCGAAGCGATCCGGTCTATTGCGGAATGCCGCGCTGATTCTGGGAGAGCGTCGGGAAACGTTTGCCGTGCCCGCCTTGATCGAACGGATGAAAGAGGATGACGATCCGGTCGTTCGGGGTGCCGCGGCCTGGGCGCTCGGGCGGATTGGGACTGTCGAGGCGAGGAACGCGTTGATTGACTGCCAGGACGACCACGACCTGGCGGTCCGCGAGGCGGTCCGCCAGGCCCTGGGTCATTGAGACGAACGGGGACGAATCGTCCGCCCGTTGAAGGTCAGGTCTTCTTCGGGGGCAGCACGGTGCTGGTCAACGTCACCATGTCGATTTGCCCGGAAATGGTCTGACCGAACGAATCCGCTGAGGTGACATTGAAGTAGTTGGGGCCGAGCCCGATCGGCGTCACGATGTTGTAGTTGCCGGCGGCGTCGGAGAAGGTCACGACCTCGGGGACCCTCTTGTTAGCCTCCGCATAGGTGATTTTCGCACCTGGGGAGCTGACGCCCGTGAAGTGAACCACCGGCTCGTTGGTGATCCGGTCTTGCTCGCCGGTGTCGCTGGCCGGATCAAGTTTCGAGGTGAGAGACGGACTGATCGTCGTCTTCACCCCCTGGTTCTGGAGGGTGAACGCCAGGTCGATCAGGCCGACTCGGCCATCGCGGTTGGCGTCGGCGTCGAAGTTATAGGCCTGGTCGCCGGCAACCGTGCCGAGGGCGGATCGAACGACCTGAAGGTCGGCTCCGTCCACCGAGCCGTTGCCGTCAGCGTCGCCCGGCAGGTAGAAACCCGTGAGAAACTGGCCGCTGGTGCCCTTCTGCCCCTGAATCGTGACGGAGTACGTGGCCGGGGCCGTCGGATCATACGGAAATAGTTTCAAAGGACTGAGGACCGCCCCCGTACCGACCTGGCCGGAGGCCACAGCCCCTTGGGACAGGTGTGGGTCGTAGATCGAGTGGAACGTCTGGGGAACGATGTTGCCGTGGGGGTTGGTAACGGCGCTGATGAGCGGAGCGACCGTGGAATTACCAACCGCAGCCACGTCGATACCCATCACGATGCGGTTCCGTGGCAAGGTGAACTGGCCGGGATCGATTGTGAAGTCGATCGTTTGCTCCCCTCCCGCGTCGGCGATCTCGCCGGGGATCAGGGCGAACGTATTGCCCGCGCCCGCGGTCATCAGATTTCGGCTTTCCAGCCCCTCGCCGCTCGGCTTCAGCGCGAAGTTTCGGCGAGATGAACGTTTGAAAGTCTTCATCGGCCCTCCTTGGCCAAGACAACTCGCGTGGGATTCCGCCCAAGGAGCAGGGCGGTCGCCGGTCCGAGGGAGCGTCGGAAAGAGCTACCGAAGCCGGGAGAGTGCGACCTGGGGTTCGACACGAACCCCCGCTCGACCTTCGACGGCAGATGCGACTATCGCGAATATCGGAATAATCAGGCCCCGGACACGAGAAAAACCTCTGAAAATATTCAAGTTCGCTCCGGATGATCGGCAGAGAAAAGCGCATAACCGCGCGTTGACCCACGAATGGATCAACGCGCGGTTATGAGAGAATTCGCAGCAAAGAAAGTGGGATTCTTCAGGATGCCTGGCTTGGATGTGCTTGCGAACTTACACCCGTCTTGGATCGCACGTGAGGCGCGGGCAAGGCGTGCTTTTCCTGCTCCGCCGTCGGCACGGACGCGAGCGCGAGTGGTTCCTTGCGTTCGACAAAGACTCGCCAGGCCGTCGCGATATACAGAACGACACCCGACCAGAAGAACAGGCCGTAGCCGAGAGCGATCTTGTGCCCCTGCTCCACGACCTGTCCACCGAAGGCCTCGGACGTCGTGGCCATCAAGATCGCGGACAGCAGCAAACTGCCCAGCAAACTCAGCCGGAGGCGGCTGAACCGTTTCGCGACGCAGACCCGGTACACCAGGTAAACGTAAGGCAAGAGCAAAGTTACGTAGTGGTTCTTCCAGCTTCGCTCCGAGACGAACAGCATCGTCAGGACGACCAGCGAGAACTCGCCTAGAAGTCGGGGATCGAGGCGACGGTCGGTCCTGGTCCGGCATAACCAGGCGAGCAGTCCCACCAGCCCCACCGAGATGATCTTGATGACCCGGGCCACTTCCTGTGGGTTCCAGGATACGAGATTTGAATCGAATTGTGGCCCATAACGCCCGTCCGGCCCCTCGGTCAAGAGCCGCATCATGACACCCACCATCGACTGATTGATCTCGAGCTGTCCGACGACGTTGCTCGTGACATAGGGCCGGAGGATGCGATGATACCACATCGTGAGACACTGCCAGTTGAAATCGATGCCCAGAACCAGGCTTGGCACGACCAGCAGAAACAGGCCCATGCCGAGCATCGTGGCGAAGACCGTCCGGTACGACCGCTTGTAGAAGAAGTACGGCACGAAGAGGGCGGGGGTCACCTTGTAGGAGATCGCCGCCGCGAGCGCCAGGCCGGCCAGCACGTCGTAACCACGTCTCCAGGCTTCGAGAGTCACGACGATGCAGAACAGGATCAGCAGATTGATGTTCCCGTGGAGCAGGTCGCTGAGGATCGGTCGCACGCTCAGAAGCAGGACGAAGCCTTCGCCCCACCAGGGGAACTTCCGTCCCGTGCCCTCGGCCATACGGAAGCAGAGCTGGATCGCCACGGCGGTCATCGCGACCTTCAAGGCGAACCAGCAAACGGCCCCCACCACCGGCGGCAAGGCCATCAGCGGAGAGAGAGTCAATGGCATGATCGGCGGATTTGGGAAGAGATAGTCATCCCAGATGTTCTTCCCCTGCCAGAGTTCATGAACCTGGTGCCGCCAGCGGATAAACGCGCTGCGGGAGTCGGCGGCCTTCTCCGCGTAGAATATGGCCGCGATCATCATTCCGACGATCCAGACGGTCCAGACAGCGCGTCGGCGTCGGCTGTCAAGATCGGGGCCGACCCCGGTGGCCTCATGTTGCGGCACGGCTGACTCCCTCCTTGGAGATAGCACCACGCACGGTCCGGCTCGCGGGCGTGTTCCGCGTCGCCCGCGTTTGTCTCCCCTCAAGGGAGGACGTCCAACTCCAGAGTCAGGGACCCAGGAGGTGAACGCAGGCCAATGAACGGCACCGGATCACCCTCCAGCGGCACGGCCTCCAGCCGGCACGGAGGGCGACTCCGCAAATACGGAACGGAGTGATACCGCAGGATAACCCGTCCGTCAAGGTCGTTGGCCTCAACTTGAACGTGTAACTTTCCCGGTTCAGCCCGCACGTTCGCCTTGCCGGAGATCGTGTCTCCGCCGAAGCCCTGGATCCGGCCGATCAGAACTTGTCCATCGGCACTTTCCCCGACAATCTCAACCAAATCCGGGTTCGACCGGCAGAAGGCCCGTGCCCGTCGGCTCCAGCAAAGAATGGCGGCGGGCCGGTAGAGCCGGGCGTAACGCTCGAAATGGTCGCGATTCCAGTCATTCTGGCCGAACAGCATCCCCTCGCCGAACTGGGTGAAGTTCGTGGTCAAAGCGGCATGCAGATAAGGTCCGCCGAGAACCTCGACCCCCGTCAGGTGTGGCAAAAGCCCGCTGTATCGACCGCCGTCGAACGGGTCCGGCTCCCCCGGGAGGTCGAATCCCCCCTCCTCGTAGAGCAGCCGCTCCCCACGCCCGACGTGTTCGCGGACCTGATCGACCACCCAACGGAGCCGGAGTGTCGGCCGGCTCGACAGGAACGGGCGAGGACCCGAAACCCGCGCCCGGAGCGATGCCTCCAGGAACGGTCCAAAGAACCGCATCCCCAACAGAAGGACGGCCAGGACCGCCCAGCGATCCAGCCTGACCTGCCCAGGGCGAAGTCTCGCGAGAATCTCGGCGAGGGCGAGCCCCCCGGCAACGGCGGCCCCCGAGTAGAAGACGTAGGTGTGCCGTCCCGGTTGGAGGAAGTCCAGCGCCGGAAACGCGCCCGCGAGGTAGCCCCAGAAGAATCCCGCCGCCATCAAGCCCGCCAGTCCCGCCCCCGCTAACCGATCACGCCGGAGCAGCACGACCAGTCCTGGAAGCCCGACCGCCCAGAGTAACGTCTGGACCGGCGGTTCCGTTCCGAGGATCTTCAACAGTCGTGCCCCAACTTCTTCCGAAGAATGGGAAAAGGCGAATCCACTCTCCCCTTTGGTACTCGCCAGGTAGAGGCCCGGAAGCCACCAGAACGCGTTGACCGCCAGGACCACAACCGGTATTAGCCAGACCCCCAGGTGCCGGAGAATCGAGAACCGCACCTCCGCCCGCCTCGCGAGGACGACTGCGATGAGATAGGCCAACAGGGCCGCCGGCGCAATGAACATCGCGGCAGTCAGATGCACGAGTACGACCAGCGCCGAAGCGAGCGCCGCCCAGAGCCAGCGGACGAATCCGCCGTGCCGCAGATATCGCGTCACGAGTGCCATCGTGACCAAGCCGAGCGGGACGGCCAGCAAGTAGGGGATCATCCCGAATTCGGCGTAGTTGATCGGGAAGTCTGTCCAGAGATAGAGTAAGAATAGGGCCACGCTCAGCGTGACCGCGCTGAGATTGCCCCCCCAGAGCCTCGCGGCGATTGCCAGGAGCCACGGCAAGGCCGCTGCCGCCAGCAGCACATAGAGTTTGTACGCCCGGATCGGGTTCGATCCTCCCCCCAGCGTCACGACCAGTTCCGGCAAGGTCGAGGAGGCTGGAAAGATCACGCTCTTGGCGTACCCGGCCATGAAGTACGGATCATATCCGGCCGTGGTCCCGGACTGGCGGAGGAAGTCCCGCGTGATCAGAGCGCTGTGAAAATAAAGGGGATGATCGTGTCGGGCAAGCGGCCAGGACCCATTAATCCCTTGGACACCGCCCATCCCCAGCCAGATGGCCCAGCCGTGAGCAAGGCTAAGAATCAGGAATCCTAGCCCGTTGAGAAGTCCGGACTCGAGGCGCGATCGCGGACGCCGCTCAGGCGCCATCTCAGAGGCAGGGGCGTTCGAAGTCAACCGGGTGATCCGACAGTGACAGGAGAGAGGACACGGCTCATTCCAGTGCGGCCCGCAGGATTCGAACCTGCAACCAAGGGATTCGAGAACCCCCGCGTTTCCACGGGGCTCGGACTATCTCACCCTCCCACGCGTTTACAGACGGCCCGGAAAAGGGCCAATCCTCCGGCGGTGGAGGCCGGGCGCTCGTTGGCGGGGATTATCGTTGGGGCTCACCCCGCTAGTCTCTGAACCGTCCTGGTCACCGTTGCCCGACCAGGCTTGGCTGCGGATTGCCATGCCGACCCTTCGTTCTGGATTCGGTTTAGGTTTCCCGCAATTCACCCGGATCGCGTTCGGAGGTTACCCTCCGGCGCCACCGTTTTCGTGCCATTTGCTGACACGTCGATGAGTCCCCTGCTCTGCCGTTGAGCTAGGGCCGCATGGCAATCATTCTCGCGATTCCCGTCCGTGGACGCAAGGCAGAACCAAACGGTGCCTTGCACCCACGGAGTCAGCACGTCAGAGAAGCGGGAGTCGACTCACAGATCAGTGCGAGGCACCAACCAGTTCTGGTTCCTCGTCTCCGTGTCCTCGCTTCGTCGTCTGCTTGATTGTCCTGGCCTTTGCCGGAGCCGGAGTCGCGGCCGAGTCCTTGGGAAGCTTGACGGAGTGAGCCATGCCTACCAGAGACATCAGGCGGATCATCCAGTAGGTCATGTCGACCTCCCACCATCGCATTCCATGTTGGGCCGAGGTGGGCAGGGCATGGTGGTTGTTGTGCCAGCCTTCGCCGTAGGTCATCAGTGCGACCCACCAGAGGTTCGTGGATTTGTCGCGGGTCTCGTGCGACCGATACCCCCATATATGGGTCGCCGAGTTCACCAGCCAGGTCGTGTGAAGCACCAGGATCGTCCGAACGAACCCACCCCAGACCAGCCACGGCATACCACCAATGGCATACAGGGCGCCGAACATGAGCAGCGGGAAGACATAGTGGTACTTGTCGAGGACGCGGTGGACCGGATCTTTGTACAGGTCCTTGGCCCACTTATTGTAGTAGTCGTCCGAATGAACCGACGTGATGTCCGGCGTCATCCACCAGAACATGTGAGCCCAGCCAAAGCCTTGGTTGGGGCTATGAACGTCCCCCTCCTCGTCGGAGTGAGCGTGGTGCTTGCGATGGTCGGCGACCCAACCGATTGCTCCCCCCTCCGAGGCGCAGCAACCGATGATTGTCAGCAGGTATTCCAGGGCTCTCGGCCTCGGCGACGAAGCTGCGATGGGTTAGCAAACGGTGGTAGGTTAGACAGATTCCGATGCCGCCGGTCAACCAGTGAAGAAGGACGCAGACCGCCAGCGCTTGCCAGGTGAAGTAGCCTGGCACGAAGGCCAACAATGCGCCGAGGTGCATAACCCCGATCCAGATTAGCGAGGCCCAGGCGATGCTGGTCTTCTGTGGCTGCGTCGTCGTCAGTGTGGTCATGCTCGTCCTTTGGTCGGGTGAGATCTCGTGGGCGGACACCCGCGAGAGGTGGCTTGCTGGGATGGTGGGTGTTGAGGGCGTTCTCGGTTACGTTTGAAGTCCCTGCGTCTCATGTCGTCCATCCAGTTGAGCGACGGAACTCTCGCGGAGAACGCTGACGCGATAATTGGACAACCCCAGGCCGCCTTCTCGCTCTTGTTGTCTAAAATATCCGGTTTTTTGAGTGTCGATGGAGGAGGCGGGAGTCAGGCAGACACGAGGAGTGAGAAGTGTACAATGACTTGCGTTGTTTCGCCAATGTCAATCTGCCGAACAGATTCCAGTATTCCACCGAAATCGTCAAAAACCTGATATTTTCCCTGTCTTGACTGCATGAGACCGTCCCATGACAACAATGAGAGCCGTTTTCTGCGATGGACAATCGATTCATCTGCGAGACGATCTGCCAAAACCCCATCGGAAGCCGCAGGACGTCGTCCTGGATGTCCGCTCCGTCGGAATCTGTGATACCGACTTACAACTGGCTCGTGGCTATATGGGATATTGTGGAATCCTGGGACATGAGTTCGTCGGAACAACATCGGACGGTCGGCGAGTGACGGCGGAAATCAATAATGCCTGCCACGATTGCCCAACTTGTCGCGCCGGGATGCCGGAACACTGCCCGAACCGCACCGTCCTGGGCATCTTGAACCAGGATGGGGCGATGGCCGATTTTGTATCCGTCCCACTGCGGAATCTTCACGAAGTTCCCGAGGTGATCAGCGACGAGGAAGCCGTCTTTATCGAACCCCTGGCGGCCGCCTTTCAGATGATCGAGCAAGTCCGTCCAGGTCCTGGCATGCGTCTGGCGATTGTCGGTGATGGGAAGCTCGGCTTGCTTTGTACCTGGGTGGTCCGACTTTCCGGAGCAGAGGTCCACCTCATCGGCAAGCACTCGGAAAAGCTCGCTCTCGCGGGTGACGGCGTATCCACTCACACTCTGGATGAGATCGAGTCGCTGACGCGTTCCTTCGACGTGGTGGTCGAGAGCACTGGCTCGGCGACCGGACTTCCCACGGCGCTGCGGCTCGTCCGCCCCCGGGGGACGATCGTGCTTAAGACGACAATCGCGGGTCGGTACGACATCGACCTGTCACAAATCGTCATCGACGAGATCCG
Source organism: uncultured Planctomycetota bacterium (assembly GCA_963758025.1). Lineage (GTDB taxonomy): Bacteria > Planctomycetota > Planctomycetia > Isosphaerales > Isosphaeraceae > CAVWUA01. The sequence goes on from CAVWUA010000001.1 coordinate 444,902, forward strand.
CGTGCAAGGCTCGCGCTGTGGCCCCTTTCCAAGGGCCATCGGAGCCTTGGCGGCTCGCCAGGTCCCCGTGAACCGGCTGATCGGTGCGACGTATTCCCTCGACAAGGCCGAGGATGCCTTCCGGGCCGCGGCCGAGCCGGGGGCGAAGAAGGTGCTGCTGAAGGTTCGTTAGCGCGGTTCCCGCTCAGATATCGATGTCCTTCGCCGTGTACGCCTCCGCCATGATGAACTTGAACCGCGCCTCGGCCTCCTTACCCATCAGGTCGGAGACGGTGCTGTCGGTATAGGGTCGATCTTCATCAGGGACAACGACGCGAAGCAGTCGCCGCTTCGCCGGATCGAGCGTCGTCTCGTAGAGCAGCTTGGCCGGCATTTCGCCGAGACCTTTGAAGCGGGTGATGTTCGGCCGGGCGTTCCTGGGCAGCTTGTTCAGGATCTTGTCGCGCTCGGCGTCATCGGCCGCCCAGTAGGTTTCCTTGCCGTGCGTGACCTTGTAGAGCGGCGGGCACGCCAGAAAAACGCGGCCGGATTCGAACAGGCCGGGCAGGTGCCTGTAGAAGAACGTCAGCAAGAGCGTGGCGATGTGGTGGCCGTCGCTGTCGGCATCGGTCAAGAGGATGACCTTGCCGTAACGGAGTCGGGCCGGGTCGTACTGGTCATCCATGCCGCAGCCGAGGGCGCTGACGATGTCCGTCAATTCCTTGTTGTCGAGCACCTTGCTCTTGGTCGCCTGCTCCGCGTTGAGGACCTTTCCTTTCAAGGGAAGGATCGCCTGGATATCGCGGTCGCGTCCTTGCTTGGCGGAGCCGCCCGCGCTATCACCCTCGACGATGAACAGCTCGGAGTCGTCCGGGCTGCTGCTATCGCAGTCGTGGAGCTTGCCGGGAAGGTTCAAGCGGTTACTGATGGCGGTCTTACGTCGAACCTGATTGGCGGCGGCGCGGCTGGCTTCCCGGGCCTTGGCGGCCTGGATCACCCGGTTGGCGATCGCCTCGCCGATGCTCTTGTTCTTCAGCAGGAAGCTTTCGAGCTGAGGCCGCACGGCGGAATCGACGAGCGAGCGGACCTCCGGGTTGTTCAGACGCCCCTTCGTCTGTCCCTGGAACTGTGGCTCGTGGACGAAGACCGAGAGGACAGCGGTCAGCCCTTCGCGGATGTCCTCCCCCTTGATGTCCATCTTCTTGGCCATCTCGTGCGTGGCCATGAATTTCTGCACGGCCGAGCGGACGGCCTCGCGCAGCCCCTGTTCGTGGGTGCCGCCGTCGCGAGTCGGAATCGTATTGACGAACGAGCGGATGTCCTCGTCGGTCGCCTCGGTCCAGGCCAGGGCCAGGTCGAGCCGAATGCCGTCGTCGTCGGCCTCGCGGCTCAGGACAAAAGGGGTCGGCGCGACGCGCTGATCGTTCCGTTCTCGATTGGCGGCCTCGAGGAAATCCGCCACGCCGCCGTCGTGTCGGAATTCGACGTTCGTGCCGGCGCGTTCGTCGATGAACTGGAGGGCCAGCCCTTTGTTCAGGAACGTCTTGACTTCCAGACGCTCGGCAATCAGGGAGGAATCGAACGACAGGTTCAGGAAGATTTCCGGGTCAGGCGTGAAGGTCACTGACGTTCCCGAACCCCGCACGGCTTCGCCTGGCTGGATGGGGCCGTCCGGCTTGCCGCGTTGAAATCGCTGCGTGTAGAGTTTGCCATCGCGGCGAACCTGCGCGATGAGGCTCTTGCTCAGGGCGTTAACCACGCTGGCTCCGACGCCGTGCAATCCACCGGCGACCTTGTAGGCGTCGTTGTCGAACTTGCCGCCCGCGTTCAGCTTGGTGAAGATCACTTCCAGGGCGCTCAGGCCCGTCTTGGAGTGGACATCGACCGGAATGCCCCGGCCATTGTCGGTGACGGAGACGGTCTTACCGTCGGCACCGAGAGTCACCACGATCCGGGTGGCGTGACCGTTCATGACCTCGTCGATCGCGTTATCGACGATCTCCCAGAGCAGGTGGTGAAAGCCCGTCTTGTCCACACCGCCAATGTACATGCCGGGCCGGCGACGGACGTGCTCCAGGCCTTCCAGAACGGTGATCGATTCGGCGTTATAGGTTCCTGTCGCCATCTGCGCATTCCTCGCCTTTGCGGATCAGACGGTCCGAGCACAATGCCGTCTTGCTCCGCGTAAGCACTCGTTATTGTTCAATCTGATCGACCGGCGGCACCGGCTGCGCCTCGTCGGGGATGACCTCAGCCAGAGAGCCGCGCTGAAGAATTGCGTAACCCCGACCGCCCCGGCTGGTGACGGGATACTTCGTCGCCCGGACGACCTGCGTGCCGCCCCGACTGGTCCGGACCGTCAGACCGTCTCGCATCTTGTTGGACAGGGTGAAGCCGAGAATGCGGTCTTTCGGATCGAGCTTGATCGCGATGACCCCCTTGGCCGCGCCCGACACAACGTTCGCCTCCGAAACCGGGAAAATCAGCACCCGAGCCGAACGAGTGGCCAGGCAGACGTTCTCGCCGCCGTCGGTCGCCTCAACGCCGACGACACGATCGTCTGGCACGGCAGCGGTATCGAGCCGCACGACCGCGCGCCCTTTGCGGGTCGAGACCGGGGCCAGCGACGCCAGGGCGAATCGCAGGACCTTACCGCCAGCCGTCAGAGCAATCCCGTAGGGAGGCGGCGGGAGGCCGGGCTGGCCCTGTCCGTTGCCGTTGGCCATCTCGCCGTTGAGATACCCCTGCGCCGGGGCCTTCGGCTCGGGGACCGGCTCCGGCAGGCATCGCGGGTCGTGACAGAGCACGCCGACCAGGTGCTCCTGGTCCTCCAGCGCGAAGTGGCGCTGGATCGGCTCGCCGTGGCCGGTCGTCAGGGGAATGTCGTTGACCCGCATCGTATAGGCGATGCCGCGATCGGTGAAGAGCGTGATCGACTGACGAGCCCGGCCGCGGTACACCCAGCCAACCTGGTCCTCGTCGCGCACGCGGATGCTCGGCACGTCGGTGAACGACTTCTGACGCTTGACCCAGCCGTCGCGGGTGACGATCACCCAGGCATCCTCGTCGATGATGTAATCTTCTTCGCGGAACTCGACCGTCTCGACCGGCCCGTCGATCTGGGTGCGGCGTGCGTCGCCATAAAGCTTGTTGATCTCCTTCAACTCACTCCGGACGATCTTCCAGCGGCCATCGTCATCGGCCAGTAGCGTCTCGACCTCCTCCGCACGCGCTTTCTTGACTCCCAGCTCGCCGAGAATGTCCTGAATTTCCAGCTTGCCAAGCCGGTAGAGCTTGGTTTCGAGGATGGCGTCGGCCTGGAGGTCGGAGAGGCCGAACCGGTCCATCAGCTTCGGCGCGGCGTCGGCCTTGCCGTCGCTGTTGCGGATGATCCGGATCGCCTCATCCAGGTTATTGAAGACGATGGCGAATCCTTCGAGGATGTGGATTCGCCGCCGCAGGTTGTCTAGCTCGTGCTGGAGCCGCCGGGTCACAACTTCCATCCGGAAGTCGAGGAAGTGCAGGAGGATGCTCTTGAGGTCCAGCCGTTCGGGCACGGCGACCTCGGCCCCGGCGGCCGGTTGGAGGCAGGTCAGGTTGACGTTGAAGTTGGTCTGGAGCGGCGTGTTCTTGAACAGGTAGGCCAGGGCCGCTTCATGCCGGGAACCCGGCTTCAGCTCCAGAACGATCCGCACGTCGTCGGTGCTCAGGTCCTTGACATTGGTCAGTTGCGGGACCTGTCCCTTGCCGATCACCTCGCCGATGCGAAGCACCAGGGCATCCTTCTCAATCCCGTAAGGGATCGAGGTGATGTTGACGGTATTCGGCTTGGCCGGGTCCAACTCGTAGGTGCCGCGCAGTTTGATCGTCCCCTGGCCTGTGGCGTAAATCTGCTGGATTTCCTCGGTCGTGTTCAGGATGACGCCCCCGGTGGGGAAGTCCGGCCCCTGGATGTGCTTGAGGATCTTCTCCAGGGGGATGTCGCGGTTGCCATCCAGGAGGGCGATGAGGGCCTTGCAGACCTCCGTGAGGTTGTGCGGCGGGATGTTCGTCGCCATGCCGACGGCGATGCCCGCCGCGCCGTTGACCAGCAGGTTCGGGAAACGCGCGGGCAGAACGATCGGCTCGTCGGTCGTCGAGGCGTAATTCGGCCGGAAATCGACGGTCTGGTCCCGCAATTCGGTCAGGAGTTCCTGGGCGATCTTCGTCAGCCGCGACTCGGTGTAGCGCATCGCGGCGGGCGGGTCACCGTCGATCGAGCCGAAGTTCCCGTAGCCGTCGATCAAGGGGTATCGCAGGCTGTGCGGCTGGGCCATCCGGACCAGAGCATCATAGATGGACTGGTCGCCGTGCGGGTGGTAGCTCTTCATCACCTCGCCAACGACCGCGGCGCACTTGATATAGCGGCTGTCAGCCGAGACGTGCAGGTCGCTCCACATTGCATATAAGATGCGGCGCTGCACCGGCTTGAGGCCGTCACGGACATCCGGCAAGGCCCGCGAGGTAATGACACTCAGAGCATAGTTGAGGTAGCGTGCCCGCGTGGCCTCGGCCAGGGTCACATCCTCGACGATCATCTTGGAACGCCCCTTGGAGCGTCCGTCGTCCTTCGCGCGGGTCCGTTTCGCCATCGCTCCGTCCGTTCCCTCGCTTCGAGCTATCGTCCTGAAAAAATCCTGTCCACCTGTCTAAGCCTGATTCGATCTTACCAAATCATCCCGGATTCGGCAACGAATTACTGTACAAAAAATCCCTATGGTCCATGAGCATTCGTCCCCAACCCGTTGACGCCGGTGAATTCTCGTGCTGTCATGTCGCAGCCTGTGGCGCGGGGGTTCCGCGTCCCGTTACTCCTCAACGTCGGCGCTTGTGAGGGTTCGCATGATTCCTTTACCCCGTCGGGCCGTGGCTGAAGCGGTCGGCACGTTCTTCCTCTGTTTTGTCGGTGTTTCGGCCATCTGCGTCAATGCGAAGAGTCCTGATGGCGGCTCTGGCCTGCTCGGTGTGGCGATTGCGCATGGCCTGGCCTTATCAATCGGCATCAGCGCCCTGGGCAAGATCTCAGGGGGGCATTTCAATCCCGCGGTCAGTATCACGATGGTTGCCACCCGGCAACTGCCACCTCTGGACGGTGTCGTGTACGTCGTCAGTCAGCTCATTGGCGGGACGGTGGCCGGATTTTGCGCGAAAGTCGCTTTCGCGGCAAGTGTTTACACCAAAGCTGGCGGTGGTGTACCGGTCCCTGCCCCAGATGTCTCGTTTGGCGTGGCGGTCTTCCTGGAGGTGATCGCGACGTTCTTCCTCCTGACCGCCATCTTCGGCACGGCCGTCGATCCGAAAGCCCCGGCGATCGGTGGTTTCGGGATCGGTCTGACGGTCGCCTTTGATATTCTGGCGGTCGGTCCCCTCACCGGCGCGAGCATGAACCCGGCCCGCACCTTCGGCCCGGCACTGGCCGCGGGCGTCTGGGATAGCCATCTCATCTACTGGATCGGCCCGATCATCGGTGGCTTGATCGCGGGTTTCCTCTATACGGGGCTGTTCCTGAACCCCTATCCCCCGAGCGAGAAGCCTCCCGGCAGCGGCATCGACTGAGCCGTTGCGCCGTTCGCCCCGGGACATGTCAAAATCGGATTCAAGTCCCGGGGCGGATCGGTCGATACCTCGATTCGGCCGCTTGGGACCGGCACGACCCTCCCCGCCCGCGCAGCTCCCGACGCCCGTGCCGTCCCGGAACCGCCCCCATCGCGGGGTCCGGCTGGGCCTGGACAGTCTCCCGCCGATGCGACGGTTTGGGCGATAGGGATGCGCCCGCGCCACGTCGGCTGACGCGCTCCGGAAACGGATTTCCCCATGAGCAAGGTCAAAGTCTCGTCGTCGAGGCGTCCGGTTTGCGGCCCCCGGCTCGAAGCCGAGTCGCTGGAGTCGCGTACCCTCATGTCGGTGATGTTCCAGAAACCGACCTATCTGGTCAGTGACACGGCCGGCGCGGCGCAGGTCACGCTGGTCCGGTATACGGGTTTCGGCTCGGAGAAGGTCGAATTCTCCACCAGCGACAGCACGGCGATCGCCGGGGTGGATTATCTCCCCGTCCAGCAAAGCGTGGTTTTCCAGGACGGCGAGACGTCCAAGCAGGTCACGATACCGGTCATGCACAACGCGACCCAGCCGGGGGAGCACTCGGTCAATCTGACGATCACCAACCCGGCCCCGGCCCCGACCGTACCCGGAATGCCAACCGATCCGCTCGCGTACACGGTGCCGGGGTTCGTCGGCTCCACCGCGATCCTCTCGATCGTCAACCGCACGGACCTGACGCCGCCGACCATCACCAGCTCTCAGTTCTTGACCCAGGGGCGGAAGATCACCGGCATCAAGCTGACGTTCAGCGAGCCGATGGACCCGGCGACGGTCCAGGACGTGTCGAACTATGATGTCCGCGACATGGGCGCCCGCCCGATCCGCACGAGTCGCTGGACACCCCCGGTCGATCCCGGACCGGTTCCGATCAAGTCGGCGACGTATGACACGGCGACGAACAGCGTCACCCTCACGCCCGCGGATCACGTCCGTCTCTCACCACGCGGGGTGACGATCACGAACCCGGCCGAGTTGAACGGCCCATACAGCATGCCGACGGCGTCCCGCATCACCGACGCGGCCGGGAACCGGATCGACGGCTCGGGGTCCGGGATGCCGGACGGCTATTTCTATGCCACGGTGACTCGAAGGCCGTTCAGGTATCCCGGACTGTACGGGCCGAGGCCGACCAGTCGGATCACGATTCCGGCGGCTGTTCCCAACATCACGACGGCCGTCGTCTGAGCCGATTTGATCGGAAACCATCGCCGACCGGCGGCCACCCCCGATCCGGTCAAGGAAGACTTGCCGGAGTGCAGTTTGAGGGCCTTGTCGAGTTCCCGTCGGAGCGTCCGGTAACTCTGATAGGCCGTCTCCTCGGCACCCGCGGAGTAGTCGAAGACCTCGACGGAAACCCATCCGTCATAACCGGATACGACCAGGGCTCGGAGGATCGGCCCGAAATCGACCTCCCCCATGCCGGGGCCACGCAGGTTCGTATCCTGAGCGTGGAAATGGCCGGCATCGCGGGCATAGCGATCGATCAGCCAGGTGACGGTCCCCTCGGGATCGCTGCTCTGAGCCTTGACGTCCATGTGCAGTTTGAAGTTTTCGTGGTTGACTCGCTCGATCAGTTGATTCGCCTGGGCAATACTCGTGAGGAAATCTGTCTCGCTCGGGGCGAGAGGTTCCAGACAGAGATCGACGCCGCAGGCGCTGACGGCCGGCATGATCGACGAGAAGACCTCGGCAGCGTAATCGTAGGCTTGATGGATGTTCACGCCCGGCAGCAGGTTACGCTGTTTGGGAGAGCCGAAGACCATCAAGGAACCGCCGAGGTCGCGGGTCGCCTCCGCCAGGTCGATCAGGTAACGCGCCGTGCGTTTGCGAACCTCCGGGTCGGGCGAGGTCAGATGAAATCCCTCAGTCTTCGCCAGAAGCCAGTGCAGGCCTATGGTTTCCAGTCCGGAGTCCTCGACGATATTACGCAACTCCGCACGGCGCGCGGCCGGAAGGTCGGTAATCAAAGGTGCCAGGGTAAACGGGGCGATTTCAATTCCCTCGTAACCCATCTCCCTGACCGTCCGGCAGATCCGGCGGAAGTCCCAGTCTTCGAACAATTCGTTGCAGATACCCAGGCGGATCATGGGGTTCGTTCCTGATTTCATTGGATTTTGGATCGTTTAGCCCAATCCCGTCGCATTCGCCGTAGCCTCCAGCGCGGTTCGGAGTGTGACGTAGATGATCCCCGCGTCGAGCCCGATCACGGCCACCGACAACAGCCAGACCAGCCATCGAGAGAGCGTCGAGAGCCGGGAGAGCAAGATCGCGACGAAGACCACAACACCAATGACGATCATGGTGGTGGCGAAGTGCTGATGACACCACAAGGCCAGCCGCAGGACCAGTCCGGGCCAGCTCCGCGCCGGGAACCGCTGGGCTTGCAACAGTCCTCCCGGCAGCAAGGCGGCCCAGGCCCTCGGGACGAGCTTGGTGAGCAGGAGATATCCGAGCGTCAGACCCAGACCCAGAACGAACGGCGCGGTCGAGACACGCCTTCGCTTGCGGTTCGAGGCACGTTCCATGCTTCGGATCGCCCGATCCAGGGCCTGTTCGGTCGAGGTTTTCATGAGGGGAGGCGTCCGCGAGCGGATTCCAGGGTATTCCGCAGAAGCATGGCGATGGTCATCGGCCCGACGCCGCCGGGAACCGGTGTGATCCACGAGGCGACCTCAGCCACAGCCTGCTGTTGCACGTCGCCGCAGAGCGAGCCATCATCGCGTCGGTGAATCCCAACGTCGATGACGATCGCCCCCGGCTTGATCCAATCCGGGCCGACCGTCTCCGGTCGTCCCATCGCCACGATCAGGATGTCGGCCTGACAGGCGATCGCGGCGGGGTCCTTCGTACCGGTGTGGCAGATCGTGACCGTGGCGTCGGCCCCTGCCCCTTTCTGCAAGAGCAACAGAGCCATCGGCTTACCAACAATGTTCGATCGTCCCAGAATGACCGCGTGGGCGCCTCGGGTGGGAATCTCGTGCCGGATGAGGAGTGTCTGGATGCCCAGGGGGGTGCAGGGGGCGAACCGAGGCTGGCCGATCGCCAGCAAACCGGCGTTGACGGGATGGAAGCCATCGACGTCCTTGGTCGGGTCCACGCGCTCGATAACCTTCCGCTCATCGATCTGCCGGGGCAGTGGAAGCTGGACGAGGATTCCATCCACGCTCGGGTCCGCGTTCAAGGCATCGACCTTGTCCAGGAGTCGCATTTTCCGCGATGTTCGCGGGAAGGTTGTGGACGACGCCTCGCATTCCAGCGTTCTTGCAAGCGGTCTGCTTGTTGCGAACGTACACCTGACTGGCGGGGTCCTCACCGACCAGGATGACCTCCAGCCCGGGGGGACGACCGAGCCGGGGCGTCAGCGCGGCGACCTCCTCGGCGATCTCCTTGCGGATCGTCTGGGCGAGGGCCTTGCCGCTGAGGATACGAGCGGGCACGAGAACTCTCCATCGGGAATGCGTGTCGATCTTCGCTGGGGGGGACACCAACAATATGATAGCCTGCCCCGAGCATGTTGCACACGCCCCGCGATTCGTCTGCGTAGGGAAAGCGATCCCATCATGTCCCTGAGGACCGAAGATCGAGCGAACGCTCTCCCGCTGGCGGTGCCTGGTGGATCGATCATCCGACAGGTGGGATGGCTTGCGCTTCCGGTTCTCATCGAGCAGGCGCTCCTGTATCTGGTAGGCTTCTCCGACACGGTTCTGACGGGCCGGTATCTGGCGGTCGAGCACCTGGCTGCCGTGACGGTCAGCAGCTACCTGTTCTGGACCCTCGGCAGCCTGATGATGATCGTGTCGGCCGGAGGCACCGCACTTGTCGCCCGTCTGGTTGGCGGCGGGGATCGTGAGGGCGCGTCGCGCATCTGCTGTCAGGCGATCGGGCTGGCACTGTTCGTCGGCGCGGGCTTGCTGGTTCTGGGGTTCACGTCGGCACCAACACTCCTCCAGGGCCTCGGTCTGAGGGGCGAGGCGGCGATCGTGGGAATCGACTACCTACGGATCGTGCTCCTGGCCGCGCCTCTGCTTGCTTGCGAGACGGTGGGAGTCGCCTGCTTGCGAGGCACCGGGGACACGCGTACCGGGATGTGGGTCATGGTGCTGGTCAACTCGATCAATGTCGCCCTGAGCTGGCTGTTCGTGGTTGGACCGGGGTCGATCCCATCGCTGGGTTTGAGCGGAATCGCTCTGGGCACGGCAGTCGGGGAAGGAGTGGGGGGCCTCGTCATTCTGGTTCTGCTGGCGCGGGGGCGATCCGGCCTGCGGCTGACACGTGCCCGCATGATTCCCGACCTTCGAGTCATCCGCCGCATCCTCCGAATCAGCCTGCCGGCGGCCGGAGAGAGCACGGTCAATAGCCTTTGCCAGCTCTGGTTTCTGAGTCTGATCACAAGGCTCGGGGCGACCGCCACCGCGGCGCACGGCGTGGCGATTCGTTGCGAGGCGATCGCATTTCTGACCGTGACCGCCTTCGCGGTGGCCGCCGGAACCTTGACCGGCCAGTACCTCGGCGCGGCACGGCCCGATCTGGCCAGCCGGTCGGCACGTACGGCCTGGGGACTTGGGGTGGGGATTCTCTGCGTACTGGGAACGATTCTGTACGCCGGAGCCGAGCCGCTGTTCAACCTGTTTCTCGGCGGCGGTCAGGCGCCGGTGTTGGCCCAAGGTGTGCCTGTGCTCCGGCTCGTGGCGTTCGCCCTGCCGGCGCTGGCGACGATCAACGTCCTGAATGGCTCGCTCCGGGGCGCGGGGGATACCCGTTGGCCCCTGGTGATCGTCCTGGTGGGCTATCTCGGTGTACGTATCCCGTTGGCGTACGCCTTGACGATGCCGGAAGCGATGGGCGGATTCGGGTGGGGCCTGTATGGAGCCTGGGTTGCGATGTTCGCCGATCTCTCCGTGCGAGCGATTCTCGTCGCCGCGCGTTTTCTCCAGGGAGGCTGGCGGTCGGTCCGGGTTTGAATGGGTCGAACGTCGCGGAACCGTTCTTCCGAAATGGCAAGAGCCCTCCGAATTCGGAGGGCTCTTGCGGGATGGAGAATGCTCGGGCCATGCGATCCATCGGCCCGATGTTGCCGTATTTCGCCGTTCCGGGATCCTTGGCGGATCAGCGGCTATAGCAGGTCCCACCCGGGCAGGAACCCGGCATGACCGGGTAGTACTGCGGAGCGGGCTGGTAGTAGTAGGAGGTGTAGGGAACCGGTTGTTGAACCGGAGCGGCCGGTCGAACCTGGGCCGGCAGAGTCGCGGCCACAGCCGCCACCGGACCATACGCCGGAGCCTGAGCCTGAGTCGGTGCCGCAGCCGGAGCCGGGGCAGCCGGCTGATAGACCGGAGCCGGGGCAGCCGGCTGATAGACCGGAGCCGGGGCGTAGTACTGCTGCTGCTGCGGGTAATAGTATCCGTACGACGCGCCGCAGTTGCCGCCACTGCAGGTGGTCGCGGGCTGACTGGGGCTGAACAGGCCGGAGGTCGCGCTCAGAGCGACCAGAAGTGCAACATGGTGCATGTGCAAGAAATCCCTTATCTCAAGATGCGGATTCGTTGTTGGGTGTGGAGCCATTCCACACCGAGGGGGGAACCTCGGGCCTCCGGGCCCTCGGCTTCATAGCTGGAACCAGGCGGTCGCTTCATCGCTGCCGCTGCTGGTACGATCCTTCCATCCCAAAGGTTAACCACTCTCGGGACACCCAACCCGCCCTTCGAGAAATCAGGGTTCGGGCCGCTGCCTCCAAGATCGAGGCGGGATTGTAGAGAAATGCCGAACGCCGCGCCAATGGAGGTTTTGGAGATTCAAGCGATCTTTTCTGGTTTAATAAGATCTACCGATCAGGGGGTTTGGTTGGTCCGGAAATCGCAAATCTCTACAGAATGGGGAATTGTGTGATGGGAAGGTGGGATCGTCGAAAGCCGAAAATGACAAGAAAAAATCCTTGAAATTCCGTTCCAGGGGGATCTCTGACGAGAGAAATCGCGAAAGCAAGTGAGAAATCTGGCGACTATCGGTGGCGTGAATCAAGCCCCTTCGCGACCACGATCCGGAGTTGGGTCCGCCTGAACTCCCCAGACTTGTCGTCCCTCGTGATCTTCGGGAAGGTGTTCGGTGATCGGAATGCCGTCCGGTCGGACGAACAGCAGGCAATGACAGTACTTGTACCGCTTCATGTCGTCGCACGCGCAGATCCAGGTGCGACGTTCGATCTCCTTCTGCTTGTCCTCGTAGAAGCGGCAAGGGCAGAGAGGCCGTCCGAGTTGGTCCTGATGGACAGCAAGCCCCTTGACGACGGATTCCGTGATCTCGGCATCGGGGTGAAATGAGGTGCCCGACTTCTCGGCGTACTTGGATGCGAATTTGCGCATGCGTTCGAGATTTTTTGCGGACGGCTCCGGCACGATGCGACTCCCGAAGGCTGGGGGGAACGGATGTTGTCGGAAGATTCGACCGACGAGAAAGCCCGGCATGTTACCCGATTTTGAGGCATTCTCCCAGAGGTGACGTTGAAAGGGAGAAAACAGCCCGGGATGATCCCTTGTGAGACAGACCCAGCTTTCGGTATGCTACTTGACCTTTGTCAACGTCGCATCCAGCCGTCGCCCGCCCGCCCATTTTCCCCGCCCCGAGATCGATCCGTCATGATCCGCCTGGTGAACGCGAAGAAGAATTATGGCCGTCAGGTCCTTTACGATGGCATCGACGCCTCGATCGTTCGGGGGGATCGGATCGGCCTTCTGGGAAAGAACGGCGCGGGGAAGTCCACGCTTTTCAAGGTCTTGATTGGCCAGGACGCGCTGGACGGAGGCGACCTGCTGCGCGATCGGAAATGCTCCATCGGTTATCTCCCGCAGGAGATTCACCCCCTGCACGAGGGGACCGTTTTCGAAAACATGCTCGCCCACCTTGGCCCCTGGACCGAGGCGGACCGGCGGCTGAAAGAGGTCATGACGGGGCTGGAGCAAGGAGACCCGAAGGCGCTCGATCGTTACGACGACGCGATGGAGGCGTTTCTCGTCGCGGGCGGGTACGAGATGGAGGCAAGGGCCAAGGCCATCCTGCTCGGGTTGGGGTTCTCGGTCGAGAAACTCGATGCGCCGGTGGCGACCCTCTCCGGTGGGTGGGCCATGCGCCTGGCCCTGGGGGGATTGCTCGCGTTCGAGCACGACCTCTTGCTGCTCGACGAGCCGACGAACCACCTCGACTTGCTGAGTGTGAAATGGTTTGAGGAGTTCCTTCGTTCTTACCCCGGCGCGATATTGATCACCTGCCACGATCGAGATTTCCTCGACCGGGTCATCACGAAGACCTTCGAGCTGGAGTTGGGGAATCTGTTCACGTATCCGGGAAATTATTCGGCCTACCTTCCGCAGAAGGATCACCGGCTCGCGGTCCATCAAGCCTCGTTCGATTCGCAACGGAAGAAGATCCGCCAGATGCAGGACTTCGTCGATCGCAACCGCGCCAACGCCGCCACGGCGTCCCGCGCACAGAGTCGTATCAAGGCGATCGAGAAGATGGACAGGATCGAGGCGCCGCAGACCGACACGTCCGCCTTGCGGATCAAGCTGCCCGAGCCTCCGCGGAGTGGCCAGCTCGTGGCGAAACTGGACGACGTGACGTTCGCCTACGGAACGAAGGTTGTCTATCGCGGCCTGAGCCTGGAGATCGAGCGGGGAGATAAGGTGGTTCTCGTCGGCCCCAATGGCGCGGGCAAGACGACCCTGATGAAGCTTCTGGCCGGAGTCCACAGCCCGACACAAGGAGAGGTGGCACTCGGCAGCAACGTCTTCGCGACGTATTTCGCCCAGCATCGGGTCGAGGCGCTTAATCTGAAAGCGACGGTTCTCGATAGCTTGCGGGAGGTCCACCCGGGGGCGAGCGAAGGGTCGCTCCGGCACATGCTCGGGGCGTTCCTGTTCTCGGGAGACGCGGTCGATAAGTCGGTTGGGGCTCTCTCCGGCGGCGAGAAGACACGGCTCTGCCTGGCGAAGATCCTCACCATCGCGCACAACTTCATCATGATGGATGAGCCGACGAACCATCTCGACATCGCCAGCCGTGACGTGCTCGAAGAGGCCCTTCAGGATTACCAGGGGTCACTCTGCTTCATCTCGCACGACGAACACTTCATCCGCGCCGTGGCGAACAAGGTCATCGAGGTCGAGGCGGGTCGGCTGACGGTCTATCCGTGCGACTACGAGAATTACCTCTATCTCAAGCTCAAGCGGCAGGAGGCCGACAGCCCGTTCGCTGTCTTGACTCGTGGCGTTCGCCCGAAGGCCGAGCCGAAGGAGGAAGCGATCGACGCACGCGAGACAAAGCGGCGTGCGTCGATCGCGTGATTCGGTAAAAGGCCGGGTCAGATCAAGCCAGAACGTCCTTGACGACGTGCCCGTGTACGTTCGTCAAACGGCGCTGAATGCCGTTGTGATAGAACGTGAGCCGTTCGTGGTCGATGCCGAGCAGATGAAGCACGGTAGCGTGGAAATCGTAGGTCGTGACGGGGTCCAGGACGGAGGCGTAGCCGACGGAGTCCGTGGCTCCGTGGGCGAAACCTTTCTTCAATCCCGCGCCGGCGAGGACGTTGGTGAACCCCTGCGGGTGATGATCGCGTCCGGGACTGAGCTTCCCCTTATCAGCCTGGGCAAACGGGGTGCGGCCGAACTCGGTGGTGATCATGACGATCGTGGAATCGAGTAGTCCGCGTTGCCGGAGGTCCTGGATCAGGCCGCCGATCGGCCGGTCGACGCGACGGGCCTCGCCGGTGTGGCTCTTGTAGCCATTGCCGACGATGTTGTCGTGCGCGTCCCAGGAGACGCCGTCGCCGGTCCAGAGTTGCACCATTCGGACGCCGCGCTCGATAAGCCGGCGCGATCAGACAGTTGCGGGCGGTATCACGGCACTCGTCGCGATCCAGCCCGTATAGTTTCTTGATGTGCTCCGGTTCGCTGGAGAAATCGACCGTCTCGGGAATCGCTGTCTGCATCCGCGCGGCCAGTTCATAGCTGCGAATGCGCGCGGCGAGCGGGTCGGTCTGCGTCTCCTCGTGAAGATGGATCGCATCGAGTTCTTTAAGGAACTCCAGGCGCGCCTGTTGCGTTTCGGCGGAAACTCCGCTGGCCGGCTGAAGGTCCAGAATCGGTGGCCCGCCCCGCGTGTTGAAGGCGACTCCTTGATGCTGGGCGGGGAGGAAGCCGCTGGTCCAGTTGAAGGCCCCTCCGGCGGCGTTCGGTATCCCTCGCGAGTCGGGCAGCACGACGAAGGCGGGAAGGTTCTCATTCTCGGTTCCCAGGCCGTACGACAGCCAGGCGCCCATGGACGGGAAGCCCATCTGGCGGAAGCCGGTATTCGCCTGAAAGACGCCCGGGATGTGGTTGGCCGTCTCGGCAACCATCGAATTGATGACCGTCAGCTCATCCGCGACCTCGGCGATTTGCGGGAACAGGTCGGAAACCCAGAGGCCGCTCTTGCCGCGACGCTTGAAGGGATAATGCGATTTGTGTAGCCGCCCGACCTTGCCGTTGAACACGTCCAGGTTCTTGCCGATCTCTTCCGGCATGTCCTTGCCATGGGACTTCTCCAGCTCCGGCTTGTAGTCGAACGAATCGACATGGCTCAGGCCACCGCCGAGGAAGATGTGGATGATGTGCTTGGCTTTTGCCTCGTGGTGCAGCCCGGGTCGTCCCGTCGCGCCGGCCGGGGCCGCGAGCAATCGCCCTTCACGCAGGAGCAGATCGGCCACCGCGATCGTTGGCAAGCCGAATACGGCATCGCGCAGGAAGTCCCGACGCGTTTTCTCCAGTGGTCTTGTCGTGAGCTCTCGGTTCATGGCGGACGCTCTCACTTCCGGAAAGGCAGGACCATCAATTGACGAACAGAAATTCATTGGTGTTGAACAACACCAGGCAAAGCTGGTTCAAACCATGTCGCGTGATGAACGACCGAGCAAGATCTCGCTCATGGTCGTTCGGCTGCCGGGCCAGGGCCAAGCTCCACGCACGGTCAATCTGATGCCCAACGTCTTCCCCCGCTTCACGACGGACGCGGTCAGCGAATCGCTCGGCGCACTTCTCCATGAAGGTGTCGTTGAGCAGGCTGAGCGACTGAACCGGAGTGATCGTTCGGGTCCGTCTCGGCATCATGACGGACGTGTCAGGGCAGTCGAGTGATTCGAGCATCGGATGGTTCCCGGATCGCGCCAGAGGCGATAGATCGTGCGGCGGTTGGTCGCGTCGGAAAACTCGCCGGTCGGGTCCGTGAAGGTATGATTGTTGCCGAGATCGACCTTGACGTCGCGGAAGCTTGGTCCCCCGAGTTGTCGATTCAACGCTCCGGCGACCACCAACGCGGCGTCGCGCACGGCTTCCCCCTCCAGCCGACGCCGGTTGGCACGCCAGAGGAGGCGATTCTCGGCGTCGATACTCTCGGCCGGATCGTTTGTCACCTGCGACGCTTGCCGATAGGTGGCGGAGTTGACGATCAGACGATGCAGGTCCTTCGTCTTCCAGCCCCCCTCAACGAACCGCGAGGCCAGATAATCCAGAAGCTCCGGGTGGCTGGGATGACCGCCGTTGAAGCCAAAGTCGCTCGGCGCTTCGACGAGTCCATGCCCGAAGTGATAATACCAGAGCCGGTTCACGAAGACTCGGGCCGTCAAGGGGTTGCGGCGATCGGCGACCCAATGCGCCAGAGCCACCCGCCGCTTGGACTCGGGAGCGTCGGGAGCCAGACCAAAATCGCCCGACAGCCCGTTCAGCGCCTTGAGTCCGGCCGGCGAAACGACCCCGTGCGGCTGACGATAATCGCCCCGATCCAGCACGAAAAACAGCGGCGGTTGCTTCGGAATGATGACGTGAGCAACTCCTTTGAAGTCCGGCTGGCCGGACGCCGGCAGCTTGATGTTCTGGCGCTCCTTCTCTTCCTGATTCACGCCTCCAAGCAAGGCGGCGAACTGATAGTATTCCTTTTGAGAGATCGGGTCGAACTTGTGATCGTGGCAGCGGGCGCAGTTGATCGTCAGGCCGAGGAAGGATTGCCCGAGCGTCGCGACGAGGTCCTCCATCTCGTCCCAGCGTGTCGCCTTGCGCATCTCCTGCGATCCCTCGTTGTGCGCCACCTGGTCCCACGTGCCGCAGACGTGATATCCCGTGGCAATCAGGGCGCTGAGGTCATCGGGATAAAGCACATCACCGGCAATCTGTCGGCGAACGAACTCGTCGTAGGGCATGTCGCGGTTGAAGGCCTCGATCACCCAATCGCGGTAGCGCCAGGCGTTTTCCCGGATGCGGTTGCGCTCGAACCCCTGGCTCTCTCCGAAGCGGACGACATCGAGCCAGTGACGCGCCCAGCGCTCGCCATAATGCGGTGAGTCGAGCAGGTGATCGACCAGCTTTTCATAAGCCTTCTCGTCGTTGTCGTTGACGAATCGCTCGACCTCGTCCGGCTCTGGCGGTAGGCCAACCAGGTCGAAGGAAAGTCGACGGATCAACGTCCGCCGATCGGCTTCCGGGGCGGGATGTAGGCCCTTCGCCTCCAGTTGGGCGAGCACGAACCGATCGACGTCGTTACGGGGCCACGCCTTGTCCTTCACGGCAGGAACCGACGGACGCTCGACCGGCTGCAACGACCACCAGTCGTACCCGGCGCGGCGGTCGGTCGTGACGACGAAGGGATCAATCTCGGGAGTTCCCCACTTCGCCCCTTCGGCTATCCAGGCAACAAGGTGTTGCTTTTCCTGATCGTTCAGCTTCGGCCGGCCCTTCGGCATCTGACCGGTCTCGATGTACTCCAGAAGAAGGCTCTCATCCGGCTTACCGGGTTCGATGGGAGGACCACTCTCGCCTCCTTCGAGGGCGTCTGTCTCGGTCGCCAGGCTCAGACCCCCTTTGCGGGTCGATCCACTGTGACATTCCAGACAGTGCCGGGCCAGCACGGGGGCGATCTTTTCATCGAAGGTCCGTACAGCGATCGGATCGCGAGGACGTTCCGGTTCCGGCTGTCCCGGCTCGGGAATCGTCCCGGAGCCTTTCCAGATCTCGATACCGGAGAGGTTCGCCGCGCCGCCACGGGTTGTCAGTTGGAAAGCTTCCCGCTTCGCCTCGATTCGCCAGGGGCCGAGACGCTTCCAGGCTCCCGTCTTGCCGCTGACATAGTCGTGCAGGACCTCGCGACCGTTGAGGCTGATGCTATACGTCTCGGAGTTATTATCCTCCCAGACATACAGGAAGACGGAGTACGTCCCGTCGGGAATGTTGGTGAACGCCATATCAACGTTGCCGTTCCAGCGGCTTGACCGGATCATCATGGCCCGTTCGGGATCGGTCGGAGGGTCGAGAGTGACCCCCTGATTCTCGAACGCCTGATCTCGGCTCACCAGATTCTTCGTGTCGCCCCCCTCCCAGGGGTGCCCGTCGATCTGGAGCGGAGGTCCATTCAGATTGATCCCGCGAAAGAACACGGCGGGTGGCGGGACCGCGAAGGAGGAGTCAGTCGCTAGCAGCAGGACCGCAAGCAGACCAAAGCTCGACAGGGATCGTCGGGTGATACGCACTTCCGGCATGATGGTCCGTCCCAACGTCACGAATCAGTTTGACACGCCACTGGTATACCAGTAAGATCGTACTCAGCGTATCGCGCCCGACAGAGAAACACAACCATTTCGTTTGCGAATTCCCTCCATGCTGACTAATGACCGAATCCTGAACCAAGGCGCGGGCTCGGATCCGCTGGAGCGTGGCGCGACTTCCCTGAAGCAGCGTGCCTATGACGAGTTGAAGCGTCAGATTTTGTCCGGGGCGTTGATGCCGGGGACGTTGCTCTCGGAGCGGCAACTTGCGCAAGCGATGAAGATGAGCAAAACGCCGGTACATGCGGCGCTGGAGCGACTGGAGGTGGATGGGCTCGTCACGGTCGCGGCTCAGCAAGGGATTATTGTCCGGGAGATCACGCCGCAGGACATGGCGGATCATTTCGAGATGCGCGAGGCCCTGGAGCCATTCGTGGTCGTCCGGCTGGCGGGACGTTTAACGTCCGACCAGGGACGTCGGCTCGACCAGAATCTCCAGGAGAACCGCCGCGCGGTCGAAGTAAGCGACGTTGAAGCGAACGTGCGGCTCGACGCGGAGTTTCACGGGCTGCTGTGCGAGTTCCTCGGAAATCGCGAGATCACGCGCGTCATGGGCCAGCTTCGTGAAAAGGTTCATGGCGTGATCTATCATATTTCCACAAGATTCCCCCAACGGATGGCCGTCTCGTTCGCCGAACATGAAACCATCGCCGAGGCGATCCGACAGGGAGACGGTCCGATCGCGGCGGAGCGCATGAGAACCCACCTTCGTAACGGCTTGCAGAGCATCTACCGGCGCGATCCGTGACGTGGCTCTGGGCTGGGCTTGAGCCACCTTGATCCCTTCGGTTACAACCATTGCCGGAGCAACCCCGCCCCCCGAGGGTTCCCGGCGCATGGGTGAACTGCATTCGAGCGACCTGACGGTCTTCTTCCTGAGCTTGGCCGTGCTTTTGGTCGCGGCCAACGTCCTCGGCGAGATTGCCCGGCGCCTGGGACAGCCCGCGGTCATCGGTGAGATGATCGCGGGCATTCTCCTGGGCCCAACCTGCCTGGGAATGCTCGTTCCGGCGTTTCAGGCGTGGCTGTTTCCGCGACACACTCCGGCGGCGGCGGCCCTGGATGCCGTCGTGGCGTTGGCTGTTGCGCTGCTGTTGCTGGTGGCCGGCATGGAGGTGGATCTCTCCTCGGTCTGGCGGCAAGGCAAGACGGCTCTGGGAATTGGCGTGGCCGGATTACTCGTCCCCCTGGCATTCGGAGGAACATTGGCCTGGATTGCTCCAGAGCTGTGGGGGAAGCCCCCGACAGGCAACGGGATGCTGTTCGCCGTCTGCTTCGGCACGGCGCTGGCGGTTTGCGCATTGCCGGTCGTCGCAAAAATTCTGCTCGATCTGGACCTGGCCCAGAGTGATTTCGGCATGCTCGTGCTGGTTTGTAGCACGCTGAACAACCTCCTGGCCTGGCTGGTCTTCTCCGTGGTTCTCGGAGGGCGGGCCGAAGGATTGCACGCCCTGGGCAAGACTGTCGCCCTGACGGTCGGTTTCGTAGTGCTCGTGATGACGGTCGGACGCTGGGCCGCCGACCGGGCCTTGCCGTGGGTCCAGGCACATTTGGCCTGGCCCGGCGGCGTGCTGGGATTTCTCCTCGTGGCGGGGCTGACCGGAGCGGCCTTGACCGAAGCGATCGGCATCCACGCGATCTTCGGCGCCTTTCTGGTGGGCATTGCGCTCGGAGACTCGCCTCATCTCCGCGAGCACACGCGCCAGATCGTTCGACGCTTCATTGAGGGCGCACTGGCGCCGATCTTCGTGGCGGCGATCGGGCTCCAGGTGAATTTTATCGCCAATTTTCAAGGCGGGCTGGTCCTGCGCGTGCTGGTCCTGGGGATGGCCGTGAAAGTTCTCGGCTGTGGTCTGGCCGCTCGGCTGGGCACGGTTCAGTGGCCGGAAGCCTGGGGGGTCGGCTGGGCCTTGAACGTGCGCGGTGAGCTGGGGATCGTACTCGGGCTGCTGGCACTCGAAGCCGGTGTGATCAAGGCGGAGCTGTTCGTGGCCTTGGTGATTCTGTCGGTCGTCACGTCCGCCCTGGCCGGTCCAATTCTCAAGCGATTGTTGCGGCGCGGGCGTCCCTGGTCTCTTGCCTCGTTGCTCGATGGGCGGCTCTGCATCATCGACCTGAACGCGGCCCGGTCCTCAGAGGCGATCCGGCGCATGTCCGCCATCGCCGCGGAACGGGCGATGTTGAATGCGGACTGGGTCACCCGGGCGGTTCTCGAACGCGAGGCGTTGAGAGCAACCGGTCTCGGTCTTGGGGTCGCCGTCCCTCACGCGCGCCTGGTCAACCTCAAGTCACCCCTCGTGGTCACGGGCATATCCCCTCAAGGTATCGACTTCGACGCGCCCGATAACGAACCGGTCCGACTCGTGTTTCTGGTCCTGACGCCTCAGGACGACCACGGAGCGCAGTTGCAGATTCTCGGTTCCATTGCCCGGCTGATCCGTGATTCCAAGGTGCGCGAGGAGGCGATGGCCGCCCGCTCGCCGACGGCCCTGCTGGCCGCGCTCCGCGTGGCGGACGCCCGGGACCGATCGGGGGAAGAGACCAGCTCGCACCGTTGAGCAGAGCCCTTCGCTCCATGGTGTGCCGCCGTTAATCCGCGGCCGGCGCGCCGGTGCCTTTTGTTCCTGGACCAGTTCGTACTTCTGGAGATACGCCTGAACTTGTGTTCGAAACTGATCCACGTTCTCGTTGCTCTGCGAAAAATAGTGACGGAACCCCTCAGGCCCCGCGATCAAGGACTCGTCCTCGGTATCATCCAGGAAACGTCGTAACGATTGAAGTGCACGAGTCTGGTTCTCTTGTGCCTCGACGATTGCGCCAAGGATCGCCTTCAAATCGGCGTCGGTGGCGGATACCGTACGCAACGCTTTCTGATTGGACTCGGCCTCCTCGATCAACGAGTCCAGCTTCGATTTCATGGGGTCGCTCACCGTTCGTGAGCGGTCGAGCGTCATCACGAGGTCGTTCAAGCGGGAGGTGATCCGGTCATAAGTATCGACGTGAGGTTGAAGATCCTGAATCAGACGGTTGTACGATTCAGCGGGCTGATTGAGATTCTGATTCAGGGCAACGACCTCTGGGGCCTTGCGGACCCGGGCGAAGACCCCCTGACTCACGAAGAATAGACCTACGGCTAACAGGCTGCCGAAGGCGAGTTGGCGAACGATTCCGGCGCTTGGGCGAGGCACGGGCCAGGGGCGACTCAGGAGCAATCCCGCGATGAACCCCGTTAGTAACCCGCCGATGTGCGCCGCATTGTCGATCCCCGGGATCATGGCTCCGAAAAGGATATTGTAGCCGATGAACCCGATCACGCTGCTGCGCACCGGGGTCAGAACCGACGGCGGGATGGCGTGTCGGTGGCGTACCAGAAACGCCAGGAATCCTCCGAAGATCCCGAAGATGGCCCCGGAAGCCCCCACTCCCACGACCAGAGGACTCATCGCGATACTCGCGAGCGATCCTCCAAGGCCGGCGAGGACGTAGAGCAAGCTGAATCCGACGTTCCCGAAAATCCGTTCGATCAATGGGCCTGCACGCCAGAGACACCACATGTTCACGGCCAGGTGAACCAGACCGCCATGCAGGAACATGGCCGTGAATAAGCGCCAGGACTGACCGTCGAGGACCACCCCTACGCCATTGTTGGCCCCCCAGGAGTAAAGGTCCCCCACACTCGGAGCAATGGGCGAGACACCCGTGATCACCATCGCCAGATAGACCAGCACGCAAACCGCGACGATGAGGTGGTTGACGATCGGGTTCGGCGTGGCCGCGCGGGCCTGGGCCTGGAAGAGTCCCATCTCACCGCGAGCCATCTGAAGCTTCGCCGTGAGATGGACCGTTCCGCGAATATCACGTCGGGCCTGCCTCAGGGCCGAGGAATTCACGGAACCGGCGAGATCGCCGCTGAGAGAGGCCTGGTGGAGCGTCGTCAGCACGCCGGCCAGTATCTCCAGTCCCTCGCGATCGAAGCCCTGAACCGCGAGTTCGCGACCAGTTCCCAGCACGAGCTTTGGCGTCAGCGAACCGACGACGATCAGGGGGCTGGCCAGATTGCGGTAGTCCAGCGTCTTGGCGTCTCGCGAAACTGAAACGGAGCCAACGGCATTGCCGTTCGTGGCGTGGTTCTCTTGCGAGACGTTCTCAATTGGTGGGTTCAGCCAGCAGATGCGACGCGAGGTCAAGACACATCCGCCGGCTGGTATCGAGCCTTCTGATCGGTCAAACACGGCCAGCAAGAGTTCGTCAGGGTCGATGCGGAAGTAGCGATTCCACGCGGAGGCGATGATTTTGGGCGTGATTCGAGGGGCGACCGACCATCCAGCCTGCCCTTGGAGCGGAGCACAGGCCGCCAGGGCAAGCGGCCTTGTCCCTGCGTTCCGGCAACGCTCGCTCGGGCAACACGCGATCCCGCCGCCACGCCTCGAGTTCGCCGTTGCGTCGCGTGGCTTCCAGCACGGCCAGGGCCAGCACCCCCTGCGGTGACCAGCTCATCCCCCGGTGTTTGCAGCGTAGGGACACCGCCCAGTCGTTGAACTTCTCCACCCGCGTGCTCGCAATCCATAACCCCGCCCGTTGCCGCTGCCGGTAGTCGGGGATGTACCCACGCCGTCGCTCCAGGTACGCCATGAGTTCCTCGATCGCCGCCGGGTTCCTGACCCCCTCCGAGGCCCCCCTCAGCAGTTCGATGGCCGCATCGACCTTCCCTTCCCACAACTGCCCCAGCAACTCCTTCTCCAACGCACGGCGCCGATCCTTGGGGCCGCCGGCTGAACTCAGTTGCTCATAACACCGCTTCCGCAAGTGCCACCAGCACACGATCATTGCTTTGGGGGAGATCTCCAGCCCCTCAAACCACGTCCGAATCCAGGCGGCACCGTCGCCCAGCACCAGCAACCGACGCGTGCCGCGGAGAACTCCCAATTCCAGCAGCAACGCCGAGACTTGCAGCCACAGGCCCTCCGCGGTGGCGTCCGCGAACGCGTACCGCAACCCGGCCACCAGGGCCACCGCCGTACAGGTCCACACCTCCTTGCGACCCGTCGCGGCTTGGGCCCTGGTCTTGACCTCATCGGGTTCGATGATCACGAACCCCTCGTCCACCGCCCGGGGCTCGTCCGTGGCCACCGGGAACGCCGGCTCACACCCGGGGAACCCCGTGGCGATCCACTCGGCCTGGGTTTGTTCCCACTCGGCCTGGGCGTCCTCCGAGTCATCCCAGGGCGGGTCGTCATCGGTCAGCCCGGTCAGGGCGTCCGGGTCCGTCGCCGCGGGGCCCAGCAACGCCAACTCGGCCTCGGACGCGTCGCCCAGGATCGACCGGGCACGCTCCCGGTGCGCGATAACCAGTTGCTCGCCCTCGTGATGCACGATGTCGAGGATCGTGCTCCGCCCCACCAGGTCCTCATCACCGGCGTCCTGACCGACGTCGGCGCGGCTCTTGCCCGCGGATTGAACACCCATCTGATCACAGATCGCATCCCGGAGGTTCCGGGTGATCATCAGTTGGTGGGATGTGTTCCAGGCGACGGCCGACGGCACCTCCATCGAGCCGTCCGTCTTGTGGAGGATACGCGACCGCGCGACAGTGACCACGCCGAAGATCGTCTTGAAGGTGAAGGGCCGCGTCCCCCGCCGCTGAATGCCAGCGTCGCCCTTGCCCTGCCGCTGCTGGAGGACCAGTTGCTGGTCGGCCTTCTCGATGAGAACCTGGAAAAGCCGGCGCTGAACTTCGAGGCCGACCTGATGGACGGCTGCCTCGATCTGGTCGGGGAGGTGTTCGTCCTGATCCGGCAGGGGCACGGTCATCCGCAGTTCCAGGTCCAGGGAGAGCCTCTGATCAGCACAGTGGACGGAACCGGGACTGATAGTCGTTTGAAGTCCGTCGGTGGCGCGCACGGTGTGTCTCCAGACGGCAACTATGGGGAGGCACGAAATTTCCCAGGGATGAATGTCCAGGTCATCGTCCGATTCCACATGCACCGTTCCACTCCCCTATTCGATCCTCTCAGACTCGTTCGGCAAGTCTCGAATGCCGGTTCACCCAGTATAGTTTGAAGACAGCGCCTTGCCTCCCATAAATGTTCCCGAAATCGAGATTCGGATGGAGACCGGGGCGAGATGATGCTGCGAGTCGAGCGTCATTTCGGGTATCATGTCGAGGTTCCCTTCCGTCAGATTTGTGAACAGAGGATGGGAGTATGATGCGACGCCGCATTCCGAGCTTCGTCGGTTTCGCTCTCACCGGGTTATTTCTGGTTATCTGGTTCCCGTGTGTGCGGAGTCAGGTCCGGGCCGATAACTCGGCCGAGACGACCGCCGCGGAACGCCTCTTCGCGCTCAAGGTCAAGCCACTTCTGACGGAGAAGTGCCTGGCGTGTCATGGCGGTGATTCCGACGATCCCAAAGGGGCGCTCGATCTCACGTCGCGCGAGGGGATGCTCCGGGGAGGAGAGACATCCGACGAGGTGCTCGTTCCTGGAGATGCCGCGCGGAGTCTGCTTTATACCGCGGTGAGCGGGCAGGACGAGTTCCTGCGGATGCCTCCGAAACAGAACGATCGGCTCCGCGCCGAGCAAACGTGGTGGCTCCGGGATTGGATCAACGCGGGGGCTCCCTGGCCGGATGAAGAGACTGTCTCGGAGATCGTCAAGGCGAACGAGAACGCCCAAGGGGATGGCGTGCGCGTTGCCACGAGCGGCGGGCTCAGCGCCGACTGGACAAATCGGCGTTACAAACCCGAAAACCTCTGGGCGTATCAGCCACTCACGAGGCCGGAGGTGCCGGTTGGACCAGGCCAAACGTGTGTCAATCCGATCGACGCGTTCCTCAATCACAAGCTGGCGGAGATTGGCCTGGGACCGGCGCCGAGGGTCGATCGCCCGACC
Source organism: uncultured Planctomycetota bacterium (assembly GCA_963758025.1). Lineage (GTDB taxonomy): Bacteria > Planctomycetota > Planctomycetia > Isosphaerales > Isosphaeraceae > CAVWUA01. The sequence continues at coordinate 470,030 of CAVWUA010000001.1, forward strand.
TTGATCCGTCGCGCGACGTTCGATTTGACGGGGCTGCCTCCCACTCCCGAGGAGATCGATGACTTCGTCAACGACCCGTCCCCGGAGGGCGTGGCCTTCGATCGGGTGGTGGAACGGCTACTGGCGAGCCCACACTACGGCGAGCGCTGGGGACGCCACTGGCTCGATGTGGTGCGTTATGCCGACACCGCCGGGTTCGCCAACGATTTCGAACGGCCGAACGCCTGGCGCTACCGCGATTACGTCATCCGCTCCTTCAATCAGGACAAGCCCTTCGACCAGTTCATCAAGGAGCAAATCGCTGGCGACGAGATCGACCCCGACGACCCCGAGATGCTCATCGCGACCGGCTTCCTACGCATGGGCCCCTGGGAACACACCGGGATGAGCGTCTTTCAGGTCACGCGCCAGCAGTTCCTCGACGATATCACCGACGCCGTTGGCCAGGTCTTTCTATCCCACCCATTGCAGTGCGCCCGCTGCCATGACCACAAGTTCGACCCGATTCCGACGCGCGATTATTACCGCATCCAGGCCGTCTTCGCCACGACCCAGTTCGCCGAGCGCGACGCCCCGTTTCTGGATGAGGAGAACACCCAGAGGTTCGAGCAGAAGAAATATCTGGAAGAGCGAATTCGAGAATATGAGGCGATTCTCCAGGAGATCAACCAGAAGACCGAGGCCGCCGCGCGGGGTTGGTACAAGGAACGCGGGTTGAGAATACGCTCCTCGGAACCAGTTGCTCAAGCGGGGCGTGCCCGAGGATCAGATCGCGCCGCGACACATCGGGCTGACCCCCGAGGACTTCGGCATGGAGCGGATCGCTCGCAAGAACCTGACGCGGCACCGCTGGGAACTCGATCGCTACCGGCCCATCGCCTTCTCGGTGTACAGCGGCCCGACCCGCGTGCTGCGCTCCGTGGACGGGCGCCTGGACATGCCCGACGATCCCAACGCGGAGGGCGAGGTCGAGAGGACGTCCATCCTGGCCGGTGGGAATCTGGCCACGCCGGTCGAGACGGTCCAGCCGGGCGTGCTGAGCGTCCTGCCTGGCTCAAACGACACGAGTGAGCCGACCGCGTGGAATACGATTCCGCGAGCGATGGAAGGCCGTCGGCGTGCCTTCGCCGAATGGCTGGCCAGTCCCGAGAACAGCATCACGCCCCGGTCGGTCGTGAACCGGATCTGGCAAGGCCACTTCAACCAGGGGATCGCTCGCAACCCGAACAATTTCGGGGCGATGGGCGCGAAGCCGACCCATCCCGAACTGCTTGCCTGGCTGGCGTGCGAGTTCATCGAGAAGGACTGGTCGGTCAAGGCGATGCACCGGCTCATCATGACCTCCGATGCCTACGCCCGCGACTCGATCCACCCCGACCCGGAGGCGCTCGCGGCGAAGGATCCCGAGGGCCTGGCCTACGCGCGTTTCCTGCCGAGGCGGCTGAGTGCCGAGGAGATCCGTGACGCGATGCTCCTTGTCTCCGGCGAGTTGAACCCCGCGCTCGGTGGGGTGCCGATCCGCCCGGATATCAACCTGGAAGCGGCCATGCAGCCCCGGCAGATCATGGGCACGTATGCGCCGGCCTATCAGCCGTCGCCGACGCCCGACCAGCGCAACCGCCGCACGGTCTACGCCATGACGATACGGGGCCAGCGCGACCCGTTCCTGGAAGTCTTCAACCAGCCCAGCCCGGAATCCTCGTGCGAGCGTCGCGAGACCTCGATCGTGACGCCCCAGGCCTTCAGCCTGTTCAACGGGCAGGATGTTTATGACCGGGCCCTGGCCTTCGCCGCGCGCTTGCGGCGCGAGACGACAACCCGCCCCGAGGCGATCCAACGCGCCTTCCTGCTGGCCTTCGGCCGCCCTCCATCTTCTGAGGATCGGGACGATTGCCTCACCCACTGGGATGCGATGACACGTCGGCATGAACAGTTGACGATTCCGCCACAGACATTCCCCCGGACCGTCGTGCGGCGGGCGGTCGATGAGATGAGCGGTGAGACGTTCGCGTTCACCGAAACGCTCGAAGTCTATGAGGATTACGTGCCCGACCTTCAGCCTGGCGACCTCGACCCCGAAACCCGCGCCCTGGCCGATGTTTGCCTGGTTCTGTTCAACGCGAACCCGTTCGTCTGGATCGACTGACGCCCCGCCGGAGAATCAAATCATGTCTCGTATCGCCAGACGTCAGTGGTGGACGAACACGAGAGCCTCTTTATCCTTGAATCGGCGCGAATTCCTGTACGGCCTGGGGGCCAGCCTCGGCGGCGTCGCCCTGTCGAGTCTGCTGGCGCGGGAGGCGGCCTCCGAAACGAAAGGGACCAACCCGCTGGCCGCCAGGCCCGGTCATTTCTCGTCAAGGGCCAGGGCCTGCATCTTCCTGATGATGGAAGGCGGACCAAGCCACATCGACACGTTCGACCCCAAGCCGAAGCTCAGGCAATTGCATCTTCAGGAATTTGTTCGTGATCGGGACGAGATGAAAATCCGCGATGGAGAGCGGAAAGCGATACTACGTCGAGAGCCCCTTCTCCTTCCGCAAGGCCGGACAGAGCGGCGCGGATCTCTGCACGGAATGGGAACACCTGGCGGAAGTGGCCGACGACCTCTGTTTCTACCGGGGTCTTCAAGCTGAGTCGGTCAACCATCCCACCGCGCTCTACCAGATCAACACCGGGAATCGCTTCGGGGGCGATCCGGCGGTCGGGTCGTGGGTCACGTATGGCCTCGGCACACGGAACCAGGATCTGCCGGGATTCATCGTCCTGCCCGAGTTATCCTACCCGCAAGGCGGTCCGTCGAACTGGGGCAACGGCTTTCTCCCGGCGCACTTCCAGGGGACCCCGCTTCGTCCGCAAGGCTCGCCGATTCTCGACCTGCAACCCCCCGAGGGTATCTCCCGGGAACACCAGCGCGCGAACCTCGACCTGCTCGGGAAAATCAATCAACGGCATCTGGACGACCACCCCGGACAGGACGAACTGACCGCCCGGATCGACAGCTACGAGTTGGCCTTCCGGATGCAGATGCAGGTTCCCGACATCCTCGACATCAACGCCGAGGACGAGGCGACCCAGGCCCTGTATGGGATTGGCGAGCCGGAGACGGACGCTTTCGGACGCAAGTGCCTGCTCGCCCGGCGATTGGTCCAGCGCGGCGTGCGGTTCATCCAGATTTACAACGCGAGCTGGGACTCCCACGACTATATCCAGCGGGCACATCGTGCCCGGATTCGGAGCGTGGACCGTCCGATCGCCGCCTTGATCCAGGACCTGAAGCGGCAAGGGATGCTCGACGAGACGCTGATCGTCTGGTGCGGCGAGTTTGGCCGCAGCCCCGACAACGGCGTGCGGGGAGGGACCGCCTACGGCCGCGATCACAACGCCAGGGCCATGACCGTCTGGCTGGCCGGCGGCGGGGTCAATGCCGGCCATACCATCGGCGCCACTGACGAGATCGGCGCCGAGGCCGTCGAGAACGTCCACCCGATCCGTGACCTGCACGTTACCCTGCTGCGACTGCTCGGCCTCGACGACAACCGATTGACCTACTTCCACAACGGCCGTTTCAAACAGCTCTCGCAGTTCGGCGGCGAGGTCATCAACGAGCTGATCGCGTAGTTGGGTCGCCGTGTTTCCCAGCGAGTTTCATCGATTAGGACAGAATCGCCTCCACCGGTTTCCCCGCGCTCAGTGCAATCGGGCGACCAACCGGTGAGATGTTCTCCTTTCGGGGATTGAGGCCCACCGCCTGTAGCACGGTGGCGTGGAGGTCCGCGACGGTGACTTCATCGGCTGGCTCCTTGATCCCATCCGGGTCCGTCGAGCCAACGACCTGGCCACCTCGGACACCACCGCCGGCAATCGCCACGCTGAAACCCCGGGGCCAGTGGTCGCGTCCCCCTGCGAGGTTAATCGAGGGAGTCCGGCCGAACTCCCCGGCGCAGAGCACCACCGTCCGTTCCAGAAGGCCTCGCGTCTTCAAATCCTCGATCAACGTGCTGAGACCGGGATCGAGTTCCTCGATTCGGTTGCGATGGATTTCGTGATTGTTGACATGCGCATCCCAGCCGCCAAGCGTCACCTCGACGCAACGCACGCCGACCTCGGTCAAGCGGCGAGCGGCCAGGCAAGCGCGGCCGAAGGGGGTCTCACCATAGGCCTTCCGCAGCGCGGCGGGCTCCTGGGTGATGTCGAAGGCCTTGAGTTGTTCGGATGTCATCATCACCCGGGCGCGATCGATTGTCTCTCGATGGAGTGTATCCTGAACCCGTTGACGACGGCCCCGGCGGAAGGCTCGCTCGACAATATCGAGATCGCGGACCCGGCTTTCATCACGCTTCAAAGGGACAAACGAGGTAACGTCGGGAAGTCGTTCCGCCGGGTCGTTGATCTTGAAGGAATCGTACTCGCTGCCGAGGAACCCGCCCCGCGCCGGCCACTGACCGGGAAGGATCGAGACGTGCCGGGGAATCTCCGTCGTACCGACGGGCAATTCGTGACAGCAGATCGCGCCGATGGACGGGTGCTCGACGGTCGGGTCGGGACGATATCCGGTCTTCATCATGTACGTTCCGCGCTCGTGGTCCCCCTCCATGCTGACCATCGAGCGGATCAGCGAGACCGACGGCATGACCTCGGCGAGTCGATCGAAACCTTCGGCAAGATGGATTTTCTTGACAGCGGTGGCAATGGCCCGCGTCCCGCCAGCGATCTTTTTACCGGGGTGGGGATCGAAGGTTTCGAGCTGGCTCGGCCCGCCGGCGAGCCAGACCAGAATGATCGACTGCGCCGGGGCACGCCGGCGCTCGGCCTGCTCGGCAAGCAAGTGCCCGACGGGTGTTAGCCAGCTCAGACCGGCCAGGCCGGCGAGCTTGAGGAATCCACGGCGTTCGATCAATGATTCCATGAGAACTCCGTCGCGTTGAGGAGCGTCCAGTAGAGGTCGGTGATGATTTGCCCCCGGCTCTTGGAACGTGTGTCCCCGAGCTTCCTTTCGAAATGAGCGGCTTCCTCGGGGGTCGGTCGTCGGGTCAGTGTGGCGAGATAAGCGACCTCGACCGCGAGCCGATCAGTGGGGGCCTGTGTCGCAATTCGATTCGCGGCGCTGAACAGGTCCGCCTTGATCTTATCCCGGACGATCTCGCCGTTCATCATCAGCAGGCGCTGGGGGATGGTGCCGCTCCGGTCATCGAATTCATCCTCGCCCGTATCGCCATAACGCCGGAGAAAATCGCGGATGTTCGTGCCCGTCGTGATCTTGACGATGATGTGCGAGTCACCATCGATTGTCTGCAAGGAGGCTGCTTGCAAGAGCGCGCCGACGACCTGCTCGGGCCGGAGCCGGCTCAGTGGGAACACGGCCCAGGCGATTTCATGGTCTGCGGTCGCCTCCGGCTCCATTGCGCTATCGAGATGAAAGACTTCGGTCGCGGTGATCACGCGAATCAGACGCTTCAGATCGTACTTGTGGGCCACGAAGTCATCGGCCAGCAGTTGAAGGACAGCGGGAGGGTCCTCGACGCTCTCCAGGTCGTCTACAGGTTCGACAAGGGGGCGGCCGAACATCAATGCCCAGACCCGGTTGACCGTCGCGCGAGCCATGTAGGGATTGGTCGGAGCCGTGACCCAACGGGCCAGACGCGTGCGGGGATCTCCCTTCGCGGGGAGCAGCTCGGGCAGGAAGGGAACCTGCGGCGTCACGGGGTCCTCCTTGCCCGTCTTCAGGTTCTCCACCTCATAAGTGATACTCTTATCGTCATGGATTCCGGTGAAGCCGGATCGCGTTTGCCCGTAGAAAGCGGCCAATCCTTGAAAGTCGTTCCGTTTCCAGTGCTGGAATGGGTGGTCGTGGCATTGAGCGCAATCGATCCGTACACCCAGGAAGGTGCGGGCCGTGCGTGCCGCGAGACGCTGGGCATCGGGCATCTTCGCCTCCGGGTCATAGGTCACGGTGACGAAGTTGGTCGCCGGTTTCTCGGTCCAGATGCCGTCACTGGCGATCAGCTCACGGACCAGCTCGTCATAGGGTCGATTCCGCAGAAGTTCGTCACTCAGCCAGGAGACGAATCGGCGGCGGCGGAAGACCAGGAACGGGCCGGCTTCGGTCCCGACATAGGCCCTCGTCCAGCGTTCGGCCCAGTAATCGGCATAGCGACGATCGTTCAGCAGGGTCTCGACCCACTCGGGCAGGCGCGTCTTGACGGGCCGAGCCTCGAATTCGCGGATCTCCTGGAGCGACGGGACCGTTCCGGTCAGGGCCATTGAGAGTCGCCTCATGATTGCCAGGTCAGAGGCGCGTTTGGCCGGAGTGAGACCCTGTTCGGCCCACTGGGAACGAAAGACCGCATCCACCTCGGTAACGATGTCGCGATCCGGCAACGGCATGACCGGCTGTATGTCTTCCGGTGTCGTGGCCTGATGCGGCAAAAGATTCGCACCCAGCGTGGCGGCCCCGCCGACGACGAGACCGATGAACAGCAGGTTGCGTAACAGGGGCATGTCAGTTCCCTTCTTCCGAATCAGTCCTCAACTCTCTCTGGTCTTACCCCGGACCATGGTCGATCGTTTCACCTTCGAGCAAAAATCCTGTGAATCGCGTTCTCGTTCAGAGGATCCTCTCCGACTCGATTTATTTGAAACCCGCAAGCGGTGGCGATTGTATTATCGAGCATGAACACCCCCTCCCTCATCACGGCTGGTTCCCCGGCAACGGTTGACGATCCGGCTTGGGGCCAGATGGACGATATCACGGACATCACCGAGGTTTCCTCGGAGGCAACGCGGGAACGTCCTCCGCGATGGAGGCGGACTCGCGCAGTCGGAAGGGCCATAGCCTCGGCCTCGGAATGGGTCTTTGGTGCGCTGGCGCTGGTGATCGGCCTTTCCGTCCTCGCGTCGATCCCCATCGCGCAGTTCCTCTGCCTGGGCTACCTCCTCGAATCGGAAGGCCGGGTCGCGCGGAGCGGGCGGTTCCGCGATGCCTTCGTCGGTGTCCGGCGCACGGCCCGGGCGGGGAGCATCATCCTGGGGGCCTGGTTGTTGATCCTGCCCTTACGTCTCGTCTCGTCGCTGGCGACGTCGGCCGAGTTGATCGACCCGGGCGGGCCGATCGCCCGGAACTGGCGGGTGGCCCTGATCGTGCTGTCGGTCCTGACGGTCCTTCATATCGGGATCGCCTGCGCCGAGGGGGCCGGCTGCGCGATTTCCTCTGGCCGATCGGCGACATTCGCTGGATCCGCCGGCGCTGGAGGGAGGGCCGGGTTTATGCCCGGTCCCGTGATGCCGTCTGGGATTTCGTCATCGCCCTGCGGCTGCCCTATTACTTCCGCCTGGGGGTCCTGGGGTTCGTCGGCACGATGGCCTGGCTGGTGATTCCGGTGACGTTGATTGCCATCGGGGCGAAGCTGCCGATTTTCAGCCTCCTGGGGGGCCTGCTTCTGGCGTTCGTCGCCCTCTCGCTCCCGTTTTTGCAGATGCAATATGTCACGGAGAGCCGCTTCCGTGCCTTCTTCGCCTATCGGGCCGTGCGGGAACGGTATCGCCGCGCCCCCTGGGCGTTTGCCTTCGCGCTGCTGTTGACGGTGGTCTTCGCGCTGCCGCTCTATCTACTCAAGATCGAGATGATCCCGCGCGAGACGGTCTGGCTGCCCAGCCTGGTTTTCCTGGGGTTCATCTTCCCCGCCCGCGTCCTGACTGGCTGGGCCTTCTATCGGTCCGGCCGGCGCGAGGCGCCCCGGCACTGGGTGTTCCGGGGGATCAGCCGGCTTGGCATGATTCCGGTCGTCGCCTTCTACGCTCTGGTCGTCATCCTCTCGCAGTTCACGGCCTGGCGGGGCCTCGGCAGTCTCTACGAGCAGCACGCCTTCCTCATCCCCGTGCCGTTCATCGGCATGTGACGACCCAACGCGTTTCGCGCGTTCCGTGGATCGTCCTGATGATTTTTGTCCAGGGGCGTCGGACCGCAATCCGTGGATGATGTTGATTCGGGAGCCCGGCCCGGATCCTCTTTGGTTTCGACGTCGGCGGGCTGCTCGGCGGCTCGCGGAAGTTGGCCTGCAGGGCCTCGTGCAGGTCCGGTTGGTTGTCCTTGACGGCGAAGAGGAAGTCGCGGTCGGCCTCCAGGAGCACCTGCGTCAGGGGCTGCTGGGTGAACAGGGAGTCGGTGGTGAAGAGGCGGAGCATCGGGTAATGATCGATGCAGTTCCGCCAGGGCCGCCTTGAGGGCCTGGGGCTCGGTGGGCTTGCCGCCGGTGACGGGGAACTGGCACCAGGCAGAGCCCGATCTCGTGGGCGAAGACGTTGAGCATGTGGACCGGGTCCCGTGGGCATCGTGCCCCTGCTTGCTGGTCTTGCCGTCGGCGGCGGCCGTGAGGGCGGCGGCGGCCTGCGGCCAGTTGACCAGCCACCGGGCGAAGGCGTGCGAAACTGCTCCAGGGAGAACCTGCGCCAGGGCGCGCTGATCGTCGTGGCGTGGGGCGGCCGTTGCCGGTGAAGCCACGGGAGAGGATTAAAGGGTTTGCTCCCAACCGGATAAGGCGATACACTACACATCAACGTCCGATCCCGCCCGTGCTGGTTCTCGATCCCGTCGAGAGTGGCGACAGCACGACCCTCCCGGTTCTCTCGACATTCCCACCGAGAAGAGGTCTCCAGGCATGTACAGGCTCGGTCTCTGGAAGCGGTACGTTGGCGTCCTGGCCTGCCTTTTCTGGACAGTTCCGGCGCTGGCGGAGGATACGGAGGGTATCGCGTTCTTTGAGCGGAAGATCCGGCCGGTGCTGGTCAAGGAATGTTACCAGTGCCACGCGTCGGACGCGAAGAAGGTCCGGGGCGGTCTGTTGCTCGACACCCGCGAAGGCATCCGGAAAGGGGGCGATTCCGGGCCGGCGGTCGTTCCGGGTAAACCGGAGGAGAGCCTGCTGCTCGACGCGATCCGGCACGACTTTCTTGCCATGCCCCCCAAGCGCAAGCTCCCGGAAACGGTCGTGGCCGACTTTGTCCAGTGGGTCGAGCGAGGGGCGCCGGACCCTCGAGACGGCAAGACGACCGTGGTGAAATCGGGGATCGATCTCGACGCCGGTCGCGCCTTCTGGTGCTATCAGCCTCCACGCCACCACGAGCCGCCCGCCGTGGCCGACGCCAACTGGCCGCGCGGTGCGATCGACCGCGCGATCCTGGCCGCCCTGGAGGCCAAAGGGCTCGCGCCGGTCCACGATGCCGACAAGGCCACCTTGCTCCGCCGGCTGTATTTCGACCTCGTCGGGCTGCCGCCGTCGCCCGAGGAGATTGACGACTTCGTGCACGATCCGTCGCCGAATGCCTACGAACAAAGGGTCGATCGCCTGCTGGCCTCGCCCCGCTTCGGCGAGCGCTGGGGCCGCCACTGGCTCGATGTCGCCCGGTTCGGCGAGTCGTTGACGCTCCGCGGCCTGATTTTCAAGGAGGCCTGGCGCTACCGCGATTATGTGATCCAGTCGTTCAACGACGACGTGCCCTTTGACCGTTTCATCCAGGAGCAGATTGCCGGCGACCTGCTGCCCGCCGAAACCCTCGACGACCGCCGACGCCAGCGGATCGCCACCACGTTCCTCGTGCTGGGCAACACGAACCTGGAAGAACAGGACAAGCAGCAACTGCGCATGGATGTCGTGGATGAGCAGATCGACACGATCAGCAAGGCGTTTCTGGCGCAGACGATCGCCTGCGCACGCTGCCACGATCACAAGTTCGACCCGATCCCCACGCGAGACTATTACGCCCTGGCCGGCATTCTGCGCAATACCCGGGCCATGAAGCACGCGAACGTCTCCGAGTGGCTGGAATTCCCCCTGCCCGTCCCCGCCGAGCAAGAAGCGAAACTGAAGGCGCACGAGGCGAACGTCGCCGCCCTGGAGGCCCAGATCAAGGAAGTCCGTGCCCGAGGGAAATCGCGGAGCCAGACCCTCGCTCCGGCCTCGGGAGCCATTCCCATCGACGATGTTCCCGGGATCGTCGTCGATGACACGAAGGCGAAGAAGGTCGGCGAATGGCAGGAGTCGCAGTTCTCGAAAACCTACATCGGCTCGGGCTATCTCCATGACCAGAACAACGGCAAAGGAGAGAAGACCCTGACCTTCGAGCCGGAGCCGTTCGACTCCGGTGAGTACGAGGTCTGGCTCGCCTATTCCCCGGGCGGGAGCCGGTCGATCGACGTCCCCGTGACCGTCTTCAGCGCGGATGGCGAGACGCCGGTTCCGGTGAACATGAAGACAACCCCGCCAATCGACAATCGTTTCGTCTCGCTGGGACGCTACCGATTTCGAGCGCAACGGTCTGGCCTACGTGATGATCTCCAACGAGGGGACGAGCGGGCACGTCACGGCCGACGCCGTCCTGTTCCTGCCGGTCGGTCTCCTCCAGGCCAGGCTCGCTTCGAAGGAGGAAGCCAGGAAGGCACGCGCCGCCGAAGGCCCAACGCTCGAATCCCTGGAAGCCGAGCTGAAACAACTTCGAGAGATCGGGCCAGAACGTGAGATGGTCATGTCGGTTGAGGAGGAGCCGACGATCGAAGATGCCCACATCCATGTTCGGGGCAGTGTGCACAGCCTCGGCGAGACGGTGCCTCGCGGCTTCCTGCAGGTGGCAACCTTTGGCGATCCGCCCGCCATCCCGGATGACGAGAGCGGCCGCCGGGAACTCGCCGAATGGCTCGCGGACCGGGAGAATCCGCTGACGGCTCGCGTCATCGTCAACCGCACGTGGCACTGGCTGTTGGGCGCGGGGCTTGTCCGAACGACGGATAACTTCGGCACCACCGGTGAGGTACCTTCACACCCGGAGCTGCTCGACGCGCTGGCCGTACGGTTCATGGAAGAGGGCTGGTCGATCAAGACGCTCATACGTCGGATCGTGCTCTCGCACACGTATCAACTGGCGTCGGCCGATGACTCCCAAGCCCGGGCGGTCGATCCCGAGAACCGTTTGCACTGGCGGTCGAATCGGCGGCGGCTCGACGCGGAGTGCATCCGTGACGCGATGCTGTGCGTCAGCGGGCAGCTTTCGGACGAGATGGGCGGTCGGTCGTTCCCGCCGGACCTGAAGGCGGATTACGGCTTCGAGTTCGAGGAACCGAGGCGCAGCGTGTATGCCCCGGTCTTCCGCAACGCCTTGCCCGAGTTGTTCGAGGCCTTCGACTTCGCCGACCCGAGCATGGTCGTCGGCCATCGCAACACGAGTACCGTCGCTCCCCAGGCCCTCTACCTGATGAACCATCCGTTCGTTCTGGAACAGGCCCGGCTTGCCGCCCGCCGCCTGCTGGACGGGGCCGAACTCGGTAGATCGGAACGCGTGACCCGCGCCTATCGGTTGACCCTGGGGCGAGCTCCGACCGCATCCGAGAGCCGGATTGCCCTGGATTTTCTCTCGGAGACCGCCGACGAAGAGGAGGCCTGGACGCTCCTCTTCCAGGCCCTCTTCGCGTCGATCGACTTTCGTTATGTGAATTGATCCGCTTGCCTATCCCCTGCCCTTCTTGATGGAGGACGCGAACGTGACCCGCCCACTCAGCCGTCGAGATGTGTTGAAGACAGCCGCGTGCGGATTCGGTCACCTGGCCCTGGCGGGCCTGACCGCGGGACGGGCCGGGGCCGCGATCGATAACCCCCTGGCTCCCCGAACGCCCCACTTCGCGCCTCGAGCCAAGCGGGTCATCTTCCTGTTCATGCAAGGGGGCGTCAGTCACGTCGATTCCTTCGACTACAAGCCGGAACTCGTGAAGAACGACGGCAAGCAGATGCCGTTCGATGATGCCCGCATCATCGCCAATACCGGGATGAGAGGCTCGTCGCAACGGGTGATGAAGCCGCTCTGGGAATTCGCCCAGCATGGCGAGAGCGGGCACTGGGGGTCCGCCCTCTTCCCGGAGATCAACAAGCACGTCGATGATCTCTGCTTCATCCACTCACTGAACACCGAAGGGGTGGCGCATGGGCCGGCGACGCTCTTCCTCCATTGCGGGGCCACGACGAACATCCGACCTTCGATGGGGTCGTGGGTCATCTACGGACTCGGTACCGAGAACGAGAATCTCCCCGGCTTCGTTTCGATCATGCCCTCGGCGGGCAACGGCGGTGCACGCAACTATGGCAACGCCTTCCTTCCCGCGATCTACCAGGGGACGGCCCTCGGCAAAGCCGGAGCACCGGCGTCGGAAGCGAAGATCCGCAATCTGACCAATCCCGGTCGCTCCCGGACCGCCCAGAGCCGGCAGTTCGACCTGATCCGTGAGTTGAACGCCGAGCAGCTCAAGCCCAACCCTGGAGACGCCGAACTCGAAGCGGTGATCTCGTCGTACGAGCTGGCCTGGCGCATGCAGAACAATGCGCCTAACGTGCTCGACATGACCGGCGAGACCGAGGAGACGAAGAATCTTTACGGTATCGGTGAGCAGGACACGGACAACTTCGGGCGGCAATGCCTGATGGCCCGGCGCCTCTGCGAATCCGGCGTCCGCTTCATTCAGGTGACCTATGGCGACAGCACGGCCAACCCCGCCTGGGATCAGCATTCCGACATGCCCAAACATGCCAAGCACGCGAGGGCCGTCGATCGGCCCATCGCCGGGCTTCTGACGGATCTCAAGCGTCGTGGGTTGCTCGAAGACACGCTCGTCTGGTGGGGCAGCGAGTTCGGCCGGACCCCTTACGCCGAGAAGAACGGCACCGGTCGCGATCACAACCCCGATGGGTTCACCGTCTGGCTGGCCGGTGCCGGAGTCCAGCCCGGGTTGGCCTACGGCGCGACGGACGACTTCGGCCATTTCGCCGTGCAGGACAAGGTTCACATGCACGACCTGCACGCCACGATCCTGCACCTGCTGGGCCTCAACCACGAGAAGCTCACCTACCGCTACGCCGGCCGGGATTTCCGTCTGACGGATGTTCACGGCCAGGTGGTCGAGGATATTCTCGCGTGAGGATCAGTCAACGGAACGGGGCCGGACCGAACGCGCCTGTTCGATCCGGCCCTGATTCTTTCTGTTGAGCCCATTCAGGGCGTCAGGCCGAACGACGACGCTCGACGGCGCGGGGTTGTCGCAGCCAGCGGACGGCGATCACGCGATCGTCGCACGCAACCGGCCGATCGTCGAGAACCTGCACGGTTCGGCGGCCTCCGCCAGCGATCAGGACGGAATCCCCGGGCGCGGCTTCCGCGAGGGCCAATTCAATCGCCCGCCGGCGTTCCGGCTCGACCCGGACGCGACCTGGTCTCCGGAAGCCGGCGAGAACGTCGTCCATCGCCTCGTCGATCCCTCGCGCCTCGATGTCTTCCACGGAGAGGATGACGCGGTCCGCGTTCTCTTCCGCGAGGCGGGCCAGCGCCAGGCGTTCGGAAGGGGCAACCTGAGCGTTCAAGACGACGTGAAGATGCCTGGACGTGAACCGACGTAGCGTTTCCAGGGCCTCCCGCAACGCGGCCTCGGTCCGGCCCTGGTCGATCCAGACGCCGAACGGCTGATTTTCAAGGACTGGTTCCAGAGTGCCAGGAAGCCGCGTGACCGACTCCAATCCGGCAACAATCGCATCCGTATCCAGCCCGCGCGACCAGGCGAACGCGGCGGCGGCCAGTGCGTCGGACACGGCCTGATTGCCGACGACCCGCAACGCCAAGAGAACTTCCCGGTCGAAGCCCAGGAGACGGATGCGGGTTCCCTCGGCATCCTGTCGCTCGATTCGGCCCATCACGTCGGCCGGCGATTGCAGGCCGAACGAGACTCGTCGGGACTTCAAGTGAACGGCGCCCAGCAGTTCGGCCTCAGGGATCATCGGCGTTCACAACCGTGGCACCCTCCGGCAGGATGCGACGGCACAGCCGGGAATGAAGCCGACGCATTTCGACCCGCTCGTTCAAAGAGCTTGGCCTGGAATGGTGCAGATCGGTGATGATCGCGGCATCGAGGCTCAAACCATCGCCAACGCGGCGGAGAAGGTCCTCCGCGGACATCTCCAGCAAGACACTCTCGCAGCCGCGCTCGACCATCGCCGCGAGCATCTCGGCAAGCGACTCGGCCCTTAGCCCCATTGCGCCGGGCGGATACGCGGTCGCACCATCACACCAACCTAGCGAGCCGATGTAACCCACCCGTTCCCCCGCCGCTTCGAGAATCGAGCGCAGAAAAAGGGCCGTGGCCGAACCTCGGGATTGGCCCGCGATGGCGATCAGCCGTAAACGGGATGATGGCTCACCCGCCAGTGCGTGGCAGAGCCTCGCGAGCGCCTCACGAGAGTCGGGCACGACGACCTGAAGCGGACCGGCCTCGGGGCAGGGACGCTCGACCACCACGCCGGCCGCGCCTCGCTCCAGGGCGCGACCGACAAACTGGTGCCCATCATGCCGAGATCCTTGTACGGCTACGAAAACCTGACCTGGGTCGAGCCTCCGACTGTCGGCCGAGCATCCCGAGACGAGTAGATCGGTGCAACCGAGGAAGCGGGCGTCGGGCAACAAGCGGCGAAGACTGACCGATGGAATACCCTGCTGGGGGGAACGGTCGATGAACCAGCGTGCCATCGGCTCTCGCCTCCTTGCCTGAAACAGCGTGACGGATCGTCCGAACCGGAAGAGGCCTCATGCCTCCGGCGGAACGAACGTTGTCTCATCGCCTTCGGGACCGGGAGCGTCCCGAAAGCGGCGGCATTCTTGGCCAAGAGCCGAAAAAAGGCAATGCCAGACTGGCCCGGTTGCCGATAACGACGGGTTTTCACCCGATCCGAACCGCCGACGTTCCGGACTCCTCCATCCCCCACGGTTAAAATCGGATCGGCCGCCAGTGCGAGACCTCGCCGATGATCGCCGGTCGTGTCATACCTACTGGGAAAAGACCATGCAACCGATCTCCAAGACAACAGTGCCCTGCCAGATCTGTCAGCAGACATTTCGGATTGACGAGGTCGTTCCGGCGGAGATGGTGCGCGGTGGTGTCATCGAGACGATTCGAAAGGAGCGTCCCGACTGGTCCACCCAGGGCTTTATCTGTCTGGACGACCTCGCTCGCTATCGCGCGAAGCACGTCGAGAATGTGCTGGAGACCGAACGCGGTGAATTGTCCGCGCTGGAACAGGACGTTGTGCGAAACCTGGCCGAGCATGAAATTCTCGCGGCGAACATCGACGCTCAGTTCGATCGGCAGTTGAACTTCGGGGATCGCCTCTCCGATAGCATCGCCGTGTTCGGCGGGAGTTGGGGCTTTATTCTCGCCTTCATGGGTGTGATTGTCATCTGGATTGCGATCAACACCGGCATTCTTCTGAAACGGCCGTTTGATCCCTTTCCCTACATCCTTCTGAACCTGATCCTCTCGTGCCTTGCGGCTATCCAGGCCCCGATCATCATGATGAGCCAGAATCGCCAGGAGGCCAAGGACCGCATGCGCGGTGAACATGACTACCGGGTGGATCTGAAGGCGGAATTGGAAGTCCGTAACCTCAACGCCAAGATGGACTTGCTCTTGACCCACCAGTGGCAACGATTACTGGAGATCCAGAGCATCCAGATGGAGATGATGGAAGAGCTGATGCACCGTAGAACAGTCACGGACTCCGATGACGGCCCTGCGGCGTCGCCACCGAAGGGATGAACGTCATTCCACGAAAAAGCGGGGCCGGACTCTCCGCAAAAGGGAGAGTCCGGCCCCGCTCGTGTGCCCGCTTCGAAGATCCGTGCTCGGCTCAATGGCGGAACAGGAACTCCTTCGAGTTGATCAGGACCCAGCCGAGATCCTCGACAGCCTGGCGACGATCGGGTGAGTCAGTCAGGTGTTTGACGGCGGCGGCCATCTCGGTCGAGTTCGGCTCACGCGAGAGAGCGACGAGGTACAGTTCCCTGGTGATATCCTCGGGCGTCTTGTCGCTCTTTGCGAGCGAGGCAATCCGGCCGTTATCGTCGCGAAGCTTGCTGTTGACCGTTTCTCCGCCAATCAGTTGCAGGGCCTGGGAAAGGTTCGAATCGCTCTCGCGTTCGCATTCGCACGCCAGTTCGCGGGCGGGACGGCCAAAGGTTTTGAGGAACGGATTCTCCATCTTGCCGTCGGGAAGCTGCACCGCGCGGAAGCCAGAGGGGAGACCATTGAACTGCGTCGTGGTCCCCGTGAAGGCGGAGATCGCATCGAGCAGGACCTCGGCCGGCAGTAGCTTGGTGTACGCGTGAGAGAAGTACAAGGTATCGTCGGCGTTCAGATCCGTTGCCCGTGCACTGAGTTGATAGGTGCGGCTCGTGAGAATCGAGCGGATCAGGTGCCGAAGATCGTAGCCACTTTGCACGAAGTCGTTGGCCAGGCCGTTCAGCAATTCGTCGTTGGACGCGGGATTGGAGTCGCGGAAGTCATCTACAGGTTCCACGATCCCACGGCCGACCAGGTGATACCAGACGCGATTGACCAGGCTCTTGGCGAAGAATGGGTTCTCGGGGCCGGTCAGCCAGGCGGCCAGCTTCTCGCGACGACCTTCCGAGGATGAGGCTTCCGGTTCCAGAACCGGGCCTCCCAGCGCCTTCGGCTTCATGACCTGGCCGGTGCGTGGCTGGCGGACATCACCACCGTCGGCCGTGAAGATGATCTCCTCATCGGGCAAGGCCCCCTTCTTCTGCCGGACCTTGGAGAAGAAGGCGGCGAAACCGTAATAATCATCCTGCGTCCAGCGCTCGAACGGGTGGTTGTGGCACTTGGCGCACTGGATGCGGACGCCCAGGAAAAGCTGTGCGGTCGTCTCGACCGAGTTCTCCGGGTCGCGGCTGATGCGATAGTAGTTGGCCGCCGGATTCTTGAAGGTCGAGCCGTCGGAGGTCAGCAGTTCGCGGACGAACTGGTCCATCGGCTTGTTCTGCTGGAGGCTCGTGCGAATCCAGCGCTGGAAGACATGCGTCCCCTTCGACTGGATCAAGCGGCTGTTCGACCGCAGCACGTCGGCAAACTTCAAGGTCCAGAAGTCGAGGAACTCGGGACGCTGCAAGAGGTTATCGATCATCTCCTGACGACGGTTCGGCGAAGGATTGTTCAGGAATGCCTGGACTTCCTCGGGCGTCGGCAGCATGCCGATCGTGTCGAGCGTGACGCGCCGGATGAACTCCGCGTCCGTGCAGATTTCCGAAGGCGCGATCCGCATCTTGTTCAGCTTGGCGAAGACGGCCTGATCGATCAGGTTGTCCTGGGGAACATCGACGACCTGAAAACCAGGGACCTCAACCAGATGGGTCAGACGGGTAATCGCCACGAGATCGAGATAGTGGGCGATGATCGCGACCTCGCCACGGCTCTTGAACGTGACATGGCCGTCGGGATCGACCGAGGCGATCTCCGGGTTGGACGAGTCGTAGTAGCAGATCGGCGTCACGTCGCACATGGTGCCGTCGGCATAATGTACCTTGACGACCGTCTGTTGTGTCGTGGCCGGGGCGTGCAGGATACGCTCCCCCGGAAGAATCTCCAGCTTGACGGCCGCCGGCGCGTCCGGATCATTCCTCGCTCCCTCAGCAATCCAGTCGTGGAGGAACTCATAGGTCTTGGTGCCGCGCTGGAGCCGCAACCCGCCCTCGTGGGAAAGCTCTCCCAGGGGTTTGCGGAGGATCATGCTCGTGTCGGCATCGAAGGGATTGATCCGCCGACCGCCATTCTCTCGGCTGAGGGTGAAATAATCCTCACCGGGCAAATACCCGCGCAGGCTGAGCTTGAAGCCCCCCTTGCCGGTCGGGGTTCCGTGGCATGCACCCATGTTGCATCCGGCCTGGCTGAACGCCGGAATGACGTCGTGCCGGAAACTGACCGTATCCGGCTGGTCCATCCCCGTCACGTGGACCGTCGTCTGCACCTCGACGCTCCCGCCGCGCGCAACGATTGTCGCCGTGCCATTGCTCCTGGGAACAACCTGCCCCTTGGCGGAAACCGTGGCGATCTCGGGATTGAGGCTCACCCATTCCAGGGCGCGGGTCAGATCGCGTTGCGAGCCGTCCGCGTCGGTAGCCGAGGCGATCAACTGGCCCGTGGCGCGCTGTCCGTTCAGTGTGGTCTCGGCAGGCTCGATCACGACCGACGCGGGCGATCCGATCGGGTCCTCGTCCGCCCGGAGGGCAGCGGCTGGGACACAACTGGCCAAGACCGCGACGGCCAGCATCAGTCGCCAGGATGTCCGGCGGGGGCTCTGCTGCGCAGGCATCGGTCGCTCCTCTATCGTTGGGAAAGACGGGGCGGGAGGCTCTCAACACCACCGGGCGAACACGTCCGGCCGGATCGGTGGTGCGGCAGGTTATCACCACTTCAATTCGCGACGCTCGACGAGTCACGAGCAGAACTCGCGACATCTTAACCTAACGTCATCGTGACGTAATCTTCAAGCAAAATCAAACAATTTCCGGGCGAATGGCAAAGGCCGGATTGTTGCTGTCGGGATGGCTTATGCATTCCGAAGTTGATCGGATGATCCGCGGCGGAGTGATTGTCGGGGGATGATCCGCGAGGCCGAGAGGGGATTCGTCGTCCCTCCCTCGGCCGAAGCCTCAAGGATTCTTCGATTTCAAGAGCGGCCGGATCTCGATTTTGCGGAAAAGAATCTCGGCTCCCTCCGACTGAAACTGAATCTTACCTTCGGTCAGGCTGGAGTCGGTGCCGACGTTGACGACGTAGCCGTTGACGATGTTGGTGATCGTGCCGCCGTCGCAGATGACCTCCATTCGGTTCCACTCACCGGCCGGCTTTTCCACGTCGTTTGGTCCCCGATAACCCAGTTCGTCTTTCCAGTTCGGGTCGCGTCCCCACCAGTTGTACCGACCGCCGTCCCGGGAGACCTTCTCGCCCCCCTTTTCGTAGTACAACTGACCACCAGGTCCAGTGCGGACCTCACAGGAAAGGCTCGTTTTGCTCCTGCCGCCAACCATGATGAAGTCGCCGCAACCCCCTTCGATGATCTGGCACTCCTGCGACTGCATCCACTGACCACCAGCGGCGCCGTCCGGGCCGACGCAGTGCAGCAGGATGCCCGAATCGCGGGCCCGGTTCTTGCGGGGTTCCCACGTCTCATCGCCCCACTTCCACTCGGCGATCAGGTGGTAATCGCGGAAATTCCCTCCGGTGGCGACTCCGCCGAACTCTTCTCCCGAAATTCGCAAGAGGCCATCCTGAACGGTAAAGACACCGTTCGGGTCGGCGTAGCCGTGCGGCTTTGTATAGACGTAGAAACCGGTCAAGTCCTTGCCGTTGAAGGCGAGAATCGGCTCGCCGGACTGGATCTTCGGCACGTCTTGGGCGAAGTCCGGAACATCCTTGGGTTCATCGGCGATGCCGGACACGGCGGCCGATGCCGCCAGCAACAAGGCCAGGGCGGCCGGTCGGATGCGCATGGGAAGATCCTCAGTAGGTCGGATTGAGCCTCTGTGGGGGAAAGCAATCAGGGGCGGGCTGCTGTTGTCAACGTCGCTGGCGGTGAATCTCGGCTCCCTGGGCGCGGCAGACAGCCTCGACCCGGGGAATCATGCTCTCGTCAGGGCAGGCGATGGACAGGATCATGCCCCGGCCGGAGTCCATCCGGTCGGGAGGGGTAATCCCCATCCGGTCGTTCGGAATGCCCAGGGCGGTCAGCCACTGGATGGCCGAATTGCCCTGCGCGGAGTTGTAGAAATAGGCGATCACTCGGGCCAGTGGGTCCTCGGTCAAGACCCGGCCCGGACGGATCTGGGGCATCTCCATCACGAAGCACCCTCGCAAAGGTGGGATCGGTGCCCGTCGCGCCGTCCTCGATCCGGCGATCTCAGGCCCCTTGCCCCAAGTTTGCCAACCCTGCGCTCATTCCGCAAGCGCTGATCGTCGGAAGATTTATAAAAAGGTGATAAATTAAATGAATAATGCGTCTCATCGTGCGCGATCGGAAACATGCGGAACCACGGTGAGGGGGTGCTGACGTGTGGTCAGACGGATCGGCATTTTGCTACGATGTGCGCCAATGGAAAACAACCAGGGGGAAGCCTGATTGCTCATGCGTTACATCCTGTTGATGTCGCTGGCTCTAGCCTTCATCGGTGATGATTCACCGGAGCGACTGGGGAGGCTCGATCATCCCGCGATCCGGGAGGCGTCGGGGATCGTGCGCAGCCGGCGGCATCGGGCATTTTCTGGGTCCACAACGATTCGGGAAATCCTCCCGCTCTGTTTGCCGTGAGGCGTGATGGGACGCTCGTCCGCGAATATCGCGTGACGGTGCCGAACGTGGACTGGGAGGACATCGCCACGGACAACGATGGCCATCTCTATCTCGGTGAGATCGGGAACAACGGCGGACGCCTCCCCGTCAGGGCCATTTATCGGCTCGAGGAGCCGGACCCCGCCCAGCCTTCGGAGGCCCCTCTACCTGTCCAGCTCGCCAGCTTTTATCGCTTCCCGGAAGGCAAGCGATTCGACGCCGAGGGACTGATTGTCGAAGGCGGGCGGGCGGTTGTGGTATCGAAGGGGTTCGACGGCCGCGATGCCGACCTGTATGCCATCCCGCTCGAACCACCCGCGTCCGTCTTTCGCCCGGCTCTGCCCGAGCGGATCGGCACACTTTCGGGCTTCGTAGAGCCGGTCACGGGGGCCGACCTCTCCGCCGATGAACGCTTACTGGCTGTTTGTTCGCTCGGGGTCGCCCGGGTTTACCAGCGGCTTGAGCACGGGGCCTGGCTCCCGATCGGCGAGGCTCATTATCGCGCCGATGGGATCGAAGCCATCGCCTGGGATGGTCGTGACCTGATCCTGGCCGGGGAAGGTCGAGGACTTTACCGCATCACCGAGGACAACTGGCGCCATCCAATGCCCCGACACAAGGGGGCGCAGGGACGCCCATGACCGGCTGCGACGTTGCGATTGTTGGTGGAGGAGTGGTCGGGCTTTCGGTTGCCTATGTCCTTGCCCAGGAAGGGTTTCGAGTGACCGTTCTCGATCGGGGACCGCTGGGAAGGGCCGCGTCGTGGGCCGGGGCGGGGATAGTCTCACCGGCGGCGGGGCGGGCCTCGTCCGATCCGATGGTCGAACTGCGGTCTTTGAGTGCCCGGCTTCATGCGGAATGGACCTTGGCGTTGCGGGACCAGACCGGCATCGACAACGGCTATCGGCGTTGCGGTGGAGTGGACGTCGCCGACTCGTTGGAGGAGGAGCGGGAACTGGACGCGCTGGCCAGGCTCTGGCTGGACGAGGGGATCGCGCACGAACGGCTTTCGCCGGATGATTTTCCAAGGATCGAGCCGGCCCTGAACCCGGCGCTGCGGATGGCCTACTGGCTTCCCGACCGGGCACAGATCCGCAACCCCTGGCACCTTCGAGCCTTGATCTCCGCCTGCGAAGGTCTCGGAGTCCGCCTCCGTCCGGGTGCCTCGGCCGAGGGGTTTCAACGGTCGGGTGAGACGGTTTCCGCGATCTGGACACCCACCGGTCCCATCGAATGCGAGCGGGTCGTGGTGGCCGCCGGGCCCTGGTCGGCGGCGATCCTGGAAGGGCTTGGCCTCCGAGTGACCACACCCCCGGTGAAGGGTCAGATCGTCCTCCTGCGTTGCGACCAACCCCGGCTCCGTCGCATCGTCGAGCACGGAAAGAGGTATCTGGTGCCTCGGGAGGATGGCCGGGTGCTGGTCGGCGCGACCGAGGAGAATGCCGGGTTTGATCTGCGATCGACACCGACGGCCGTCCGCGACCTGATCGACGAAGCGTTACAACTCTGCCCGTTGCTGGCGGAGGCCGAGGTGGAGACGACGTGGGCGGGGCTTCGGCCTGGAAGTCTGGACTCCTCGCCGTATCTCGGATTCGCTCCGGGCCTCTCGAACGTGATCGTCGCCACGGGGCACCGTCGCGTCGGCTTGCAACTCTCCACCGGCACGGCGGCTGTGGTGGCCGACCTGGTCATGGGCCGACCCGCTCGGATCGACCTCAGTCCGTTCCGGCTCGATCGCGAACCGTCCGACGCGCTGGGTGGGGCGTTCCGGTCGTGATCGGCCGGTCGATGCGGACGACGTCCCCCGACTCCGGCTCGACGATCCGATACAGGAAACGATCCTTGTACGCCAGGATCGGTCGCTCGACGTACTTCCAGGACAGCGCCGCGACCCCGATGCTCGCCGCGATCTTGCCCATGTCAATCCAGATCGAGCCCTTGATCCCCAGGTGAACGTGGACCAGCGTAACCGCCGCGAAGACGAGCAGATGGTACAAATAAATCCCGTAGCTGATCGTCCCGAGCGCGACCAGCCGGCGCCTTCTCAACAAGGCCAGGAGCGGATGTCCCGCCATGCACACGACGAAGCCGACCAGGGCGAAGTGAAACAGCGTCACCCGCGAGGTCTCCACCGAGTACAGGACGAGATGCCAGGTCAGTCCCGGCCAGCGGGCCTGTAGCGGCGCGAGCACAAGGCCCCGCCAGAATGGTTCGCTCAATGCCGCCAGTCCGATCGCGGCGAAGACCCAACGCAGGGATCGAATCCGCTCCGGGGCCCGTTCCGATCCGTGGAGAACCCCCGCGAGAATCGCCCCCAGGGCCAGGCCATCGCAACGCGTGAGTAGCAGGTTGGGAAAGAGCCCTCGGGCTCTCAGGATCAGCGGCACGATCACGAACGGCAGGGCCAACAGCACGACCGTTCTACGCCCTCGGCGAAATGCCAGGATCGGCCAGAGCAGGTAGAATTGCTCCTCAATCGCCAGGGTCCACGAATGCAGGAACAACCGGCTGAAGGCCGGCGGCTCGGCCCCCCAGTAGCGTGGCGTGAACTGCGTGTACGTCAGGAAATAGGGTAGGCCGTCGAGAGGCTCGGGATGAGGCAGGAGCGGGTTGATCGCCAGGCAGAGCCCCAGCGCCAGGAAGTAGGCCGGCCAGATTCGCAAGGTGCGGCGGGCGTAGAATGCATGGAAAAAGTTCGAGGAGGAGGAATAATTCAGGATAATCGTCGTGATGAGATAGCCCGACAGGACGAAAAAGAGATCCACGGCCGATCCCAGGACGGGGAACCGGTTCATGAAGCGGAGGTGGTACAGCATGATGACCACCGCCGCGATCCCTCGCAGAGCGTCCAGCTCCGGCATCCGTCGCATCCGTGTCTCCTGCCTCCCTTTTTTTCTGTAACGGCTCGCACGCGCTCCTTGCAATGATGATCCTGTTGTTCTCTCTCATCGGCTTGGAAACGAGTAACGGTTGAAGTTGATTTTGCGGAATGTCGGGATTACATGGGATCGGATACGACCTGGACACCCGTCTCGCAGGTGAGGCGGCTCCGTTCTATAATGGACCTCGTTCAAGCCAACTGGCCCCCCGTGAGGAACGATCTTCATGAGCGTCGCGGACCACGCGATCGACCCCGAACTCGTCTTGCGGGAGCGGTTTGCGCTGGAGCGATTCCGGCCGGGCCAGCGCGAGGTGATCGAACAGGTGCTCCAGCGTCGGGATGTCCTCTGCGTCATGCCGACCGGCGGCGGCAAGAGCCTCTGCTATCAGCTTCCGGCGCTCATGCTCGATGGCCTGACGGTGGTCGTCAGCCCATTGATCGCGCTGATGAAGGATCAGGTCGATGCGCTGACCGCGCGTGGCATCCCTGCCACATTCATCAACAGCACGCTGGACCCTTCGGAGCAGCGTGTCCGTTTGCTGGAGGTGGAGGGGGGACGTTACGACCTCGTGTACGTCGCTCCCGAACGATTCCGGAGCGGCCGGTTCGTCGAGGCGATGGGACGGATCAAGCCCGCGCTCTTGGCCGTGGACGAGGCCCACTGTATCAGCGAGTGGGGTCATGACTTCCGTCCCGACTACGCGAGGCTCCACCAGGCCCGCCGGGCGCTGGGGATGCCCCCTTGTATTGCCCTGACGGCGACCGCCACGGACCTGGTTCGGCGGGACATCGCCGACCAGCTCGACCTGCGAGAGCCGTCGCAGTTCGTCACCGGGTTCGACCGGCCGAACCTGACGTACCGTGTGATCAATGCCTCGAAGGATCGCGACAAGCTGGAGGCTCTGGCGAACGTGCTCGGGCGAAATCCCGGCTCGGCGATCGTTTATGCCTCCAGCCGGAAGCGTTGCGAGGAAGTCGGGCGATTCCTGGGTGATGACCTGCGACGGGAAACCGTGGTTTATCACGCCGGCCTGGATCGTGAGGATCGCCACCAGGCCCAGGAACGATTCATGCGTGGCGAGGCCGAGATCGTCGTCGCCACCAACGCGTTCGGGATGGGGGTGGACAAGCCGGATATCCGTTCCGTCGTCCACTTCAACATGCCGGGGACCATCGAAGCGTACTATCAGGAAGCCGGCCGCGCGGGCCGTGACGGCTTGCCCGCCGAGTGCGTGCTGCTCTACGCCCCCGGCGATCGCTTTCTCCAGGAACTGTTCATCGAGAACGAGTATCCCCCTCCCGAGGCGGTCTTCCGGGTTTACGAGTACCTCCGCGCACTCGACGCCGATCCGATCGAGCTAACCCAGGCCGAAATCCGCGAGGCGGTGCGGCTCGACCTGAACGAGTCGGCCGTCGGGACGATCCTGAAGATTCTCGAAGGAGCCGGGGGCCTGGAACGGTTCCGGCCTCGCGAGAACATGGCGATCGTCCGCATCAATGCCGAGCCGGACGAGCCGAGCCTCGTCGATCGGCTCAGCCCCCAGGCGCACGTTCAACGCACCGTGATGATCGGCCTGGAGGGTTTGGTCAATCGTCGGTTCGGCGAGCCGATCTATTTTCATCCCGAGGATTTCGCCAACGCGCTCGGCCTCGACCGCGCGGCCTTGATCCGCGCCTTGAAGCATCTGACCGCCGAGTTGCCGATCGACTACATCCCCCCCTTCCGCGGCAACGCCATCCGGATGAACGACCAGGCGAAGCGACGCGGGACCTTGAGATCGATTTCAAGGCGTTGAACCAGCGCAAGGATCAGGAATACGACAAGCTGGAGCGGATGATCCGCTATGCGCAGACCGGCGATTGTCGGCGGTCATATATTCTCGGCTACTTCGGCGATGGTGCGTCCACCGCGACGCGCTGCGGTCATTGCGACAACTGTGGCACGACGAGCACGGAATCGACCCTCGCAACCGAAGCCCGATCGATCGACACGCCCGCCGGGCGCGAAACGATCCTGAAAATTCTCTCGGGGGTCGCGAGGACGAAGGGGCGTTTCGGCAAGACGGTCGTCGCGCAGATGCTGACGGGCTCCGGGGCGGAGAAGATCGCGCGGCTTGGCCTGACCCGGCTGAGCACCTTTGGCATCCTGAGTGGCAGCTTCACCCAGGCGGAGGTCCTGCAACTGATCGACGCCCTGGCCGCCGTCGGGCTCATCGAGAATCAGGAGGTGGATCGATTCCGCCCGGTTGTCCGGCTGACCGAGCGCGGCTGGGAATATCTCCGCAACGATCAGGCGGATTCGGTCGCGCTGGCGCTCCCGGACTACCTTTCCTCCAAGGTGATCAACGGCGGCCTGGAGCGGATCGAACGAACGTCAACGACGCGAGGCGATCGCTCCGACCTCGACGACACGATTCCCACGGAATCCGTGGACCAGGAATCAGCCCCCGGCAGTCCCCCCGACGACCTGGCCGACGACCCTTTGTGGGACACACTTCGCACGTTGCGGCTGGATCTCGCCCGGGAGGCGAAGCAGCCACCCTATTGCATCTTCACCAACGAAACCCTGGAGGCCCTCGTCCGCCAGCGGCCGGCGTCTCCCCCGGAACTGGCGGGGATCAAGGGGCTTGGCCCGGCGCGTCTTGAGCGTTTCGGCGGGGCGATTCTCGGTGCCATCGCCAACGATCCGTCTCCTCTCAAGGACCAGGAGCTCTCTCCTCCTCCCTCAAGGGAACGCGAGCCGGCTCCGCGCGCGACACCTGAAACGCCCTCTCAACCCCGTCCTTCAATATCAACGGCGACGGTCGCACCTCACGCCTATGTTCCGACCGAAGAATGGACCTGCCGTCTACTGGATCGCGGCTTCCTGATCGACGAGGCGGCCGCGATCCGAGGATTGGAGCGATCCGCGATCGTCCGGCACGTCTCACTGGCACTCCGCCAGGGGCGACACGTCCCATTGCCCTCCCTGGCGAGCGCGGAGACGCTTTCTCGCTGGGAGGACTGGTGCCGCGAGCAGGGCAACGCTTCACCCCCCGACGACCCTCTCGCCGCCGATGGCCTTTGGTCCCTCTATCTGGCCTGCCGCAAGTCCAGTCGAGGTGCTCCTCAAGGGTGACGTACGGCCTTCCTCCGCGAACGAACGTGTCGCGGTGGATTTCAGGAGCCGAGCGGGCGAAGGCGGGTCACGATCTGGAGGCGGTTTCCCTCGGGATCGCGGAAGAAGGCTGTGTGCATGGCGTCGTTGTGGACCTCGGTCTCCGTCTCGAAGGTCACGCCGCGGCGTTCCAGATCGGCTTTCGATGCGTCGAAATCGGCAACTTCGAACGCGACGTGGCAAACGTGGCGCTGATTGACGTTCTCGGTGCCGGCCGGGCGGCCGATGATCTCCAGCGAAGGACCGCCGTCCGGAGAGGCCAGGAAATAGCCGGGGGGTGACAGGGTGCTGTTGTCCTGAATCACTCGCAGGCCAAACGCTTGCTCATAGAACGACTTGAGCGATGTGGGGTCGGCGGCGAACAGGCCGACGTGCTCGATCTTCGGCATGGGAACGGGTCCTTTCGGTCAGCGAGGGGTTTTGCCTTCGGCCAGCGCGAGAATCGTCTTCCATTCGTCAGGTGTCACCGGTTGAATCGAGAGGCGGCTCCCCTTGCGGAGAAGCTCCATCTGGCTCAACGCGGAAATCGTTCGGAGCCGGGGCAGATCAAGCGGCGGGTCGATCGGGCGCACCGCGCGGATCGTGACCTGGAACCAGGTGGGGTTGGACGGGTCACTCTTGGGGTCGTGGTGCTGGGCCTCGGGGTCGAACGCGGTCGGGTCGGGATGGGCCTCGCGGATGACCTCGGCGATCCCCGCAACGGCGGGCGGGTTCGCGTTGGAGTGGTAGAAGAGGACGCCGTCCCCCTCCTTGACCTGATCCCGCAAGAAATTCCGGGCCTGGTAGTTGCGCACGCCGTCCCAGCCCGTCGTCCGCTGGGGCGAGGCCACCAGGTCCGCGAAGGAGAAGCAATCCGGTTCCGACTTGAACAACCAGTATTTCGCCATGCGGACGTTCACCCTCCGCCGAGAAAAAGACACCAGGAGCGTGGCCGCCAATCGGCCCGAAACGGGGATTGTGCCGGGCTCTTGCCGGGAAATCAACCGGACGTCCCCCGGCAAGAGGCGTTATTCGGGAATGGCTGAGGTGACCAGCGCGGATTCTTTCTTCGAGACCCCCACCGTCCCTTCCCGGCTTCGCCCGACGGCGCGGCCGGCTTGAAGCCTCGCGGCGCAGGCGATCCCGAGCAGGGTCAAGGCGAACATCTGGAGGAAGACGTCGCGGAGGGTGCTGCCCAGCGCGGAACGGACCGCCAGGAGTTGCGCCGGGGAGAGCTGGTCGTGCGTCTCCGGTCGCAGCGCGGCGGCGATCTCGATTCCGTGGGTTCCCGCGAGACGATGAGCCAGTTCCCAGCCGAGGGTCGCGCCCAGCACGCCGACGCCCAGGGCCCCTCCGATCGTCCGGAAGAAGGCCACCGCGCCGGTCGCGGAGCCGCGTTGGTTCCAGTCCACGGAGTTCTGCACGCCGAGGATGTAACTCAGGGCGGTCGGGCCCATCCCCAGGCCAATCACGACCATTCCGGCGACGAACAGCGGTCCCGTCAGATGCGGCCAGTTCGCCCCGGCCACGAGCGCGGAGGTTCCCGACGCGATCAGGGTGGAGCCGATCAGAGCCGTGCGGCGGAAGCCGAGCCGCACGACCACCTTGGCCGCGACCATCACGCTGATCGACCAGGAGAGGAACAGCGGCGTGATCGCCCGGCCGGCATCAGTGGCCGATCCGCCCTTCACCCCTTGCATGTAGAGCGGGACATAGGTGTCGATCCCGAAGAGCAAGGCCCCGATCAGGAAGCTCCCGGCCAGCGACGCCGCGATGGCGGGCCGCATCAGCAGGTCGAGCGAGAGCACCGGGTCCGTCGCCCGGCGTTCCTGAATGACGAACAAGACGAACAGGAGGGCCGATAAGCCGATCAGTCCCGCTTCCATCTCCCAGGGGCGATCCTGTCCGCCCAGCACCGCGAGCAGCAGCACGGTTGAGCCGCTGGCCAGGAGCGCGGCCCCGAGCCAGTCGATCGGCTTGACGTCTTCGTGGGCGACCGATTCCCGGACCTTGACGATCAGGATCAAGGAGGCGACCGCCGCGAACGGCAAGGTGACGAAGAACACCGAGCGCCAGGAGAGGTAATCCGTCAGCAGTCCGCCCAGCGCTGGTCCGGCCAGGCTGGAGACTCCCCAGACGCCACTGAATAGTCCCTGGACCTTCGCCCGCTCCTCCAGCGTGAAGAGATCGCCCAGCATGGTCAGGATGATCGGGATCACCGCCCCGGCGCCGAGCCCTTGCACCACCCGCATCCCGATCAGTTGCGGCATGCTCTGGGCCAGGCCCGAGCCGATCGAACCCAGGCTGAATAGACTCAAGCCGAACAGGAGTACGCGCTTGCGACCCAGCAGGTCGGCCAGTTTGCCATAGAGAGGAGTGGTGACGGTGGAGGCGAGCAGATAGGCCGAGAAGACCCACGGATAGATGTCAAACCCTTTGAGCGTGGAGATGATCGTCGGCATGGCGGGAGAGACGACCGTTTGCTCCAGCGCCGCGACGGCCATCGCCGTCATCAAGGCGGCGGTCACCGTGCGTCGGCCCGTCGTCGTTCCGTTGGAACTCGCCGCATCTCCTGTTGCGCCCGACATGCAATGGATCCTCGTATTGGGACGGACAACGAACTCAGCCCCCTCCTGGAGGCGTCAACGAACATTCTACCCGAGGCGCAAGAGGGGGTGGGGTTCACCTGGGCGCGGCGGCGTTCACAACTCGAAGGGGTAGGCATCCAGCGCCGCTCGCTGATCCTTGGGCGCATGGAAGAACTCCGCCAAGGGGACGACCGCGTATCCCTCAACCCGAAAGTAACGCTCCCCCTCGGGCATTCGCTCCACCTCCGCGAGCAGGTTCAGGATGAGCTTTTGAGCGGTTTTCTCATCCTGATCCAGCCGGCGGGAGACCTCGGGCACGATGTCGCTGATCTCGAACGGGCCTTGCACCGAGGTTGCCCGGTCCCAGAGGATCATCCAGATGGTCTGCGAGTCGGACATGAGACGCGTCCCCCAAACGTATGAATCCAATCATCGGCGCCCAAGAAACGCCGCGAGGGCCTCACCGGTGAACGTCCCCGACCGGGCGACCTCCTCCGGCGTGCCCTGGGCAACGATCTGCCCACCGTCGTCACCGGCATCGGGGCCGAGGTCGATGATCCAGTCGGCGCAGGCCATGACCTCGGGGCTGTGCTCGACGATCACGAGCGAGTGCCCGAGATCGGCCAGCCGATCCAGGGCGGCGATCAGGGTCACGATGTCGGCGGGGTGCAGACCGGTCGTCGGTTCGTCCAGCAGGAACATCGTCTTCGGTCCCGCCGCGGCGCGGTTCAGGGCGGCCGTGGTGCCGCCGAGGAACCCGGCCAGCTTGAGCCGCTGCGCCTCGCCGCCGGAGAGGGTCGAGGCCGGCTGGCCCAGGCGAAGATAATCCAGGCCCACGTCGATGAGCGGACGCAGCCGGGTCTGCACCTTCGGACGATGGCGGAAGAAGCCGAACGCCTCCCGCACGGTCAGTTCCAGGACGTCGGCGATCGACTTGCCGCGGTACGTCACTTCGAGCACTTCCGGACGATAGCGCGCTCCCCGGCACTCGGGGCAGCGGATCAGCACGTCGGGGAGAAACTGCATGTCAATGACCTGATAGCCATTCCCCTCGCAGGCGTTGCAGCGTCCCCCCTCGACGTTGAAGCTGAAATAGCTCGGACCATAATTGCGGATGCGGGCCTCGTGCGTGGCGGCGAAGGTCTTGCGGATCTCGTCGAACGCCTTGAGGTACGTGACGGGGTTCGAGCGTGGGGAGCGGCCGATCGGCGACTGATCGATCAGGGCCACGTCGTCCAGTTCCCCCGCGCCTCGCAGTTCCTTGTAGGGGGCGGCCGGGGGCATCTCATTCTTGCGCAGGCGACGGCAGAGCGCCGGATACAGCGTTTGCTCGATCAACGTGCTCTTTCCCGAGCCACTGACGCCGGTCACGACGCAGAGCACCCCGAGCGGGATCTCCACGTCAATCCCTTTGAGGTTATGACCGCTCGCTCCCAGGAGCCGAAGCGGCTCCTGTCGAGGCACGCGACGCGTCTGGGGAATCGTCGTGCGCCGACGGCCGGAGAGGAATGCTCCGGTGAGCGACTCCTCGCACGCGGTCACACCCGAGGGCGGCCCTTGGTACAGGACCCGTCCCCCGGCCTCCCCTGCCCCGGGGCCGATATCCACCAGCAGGTCGGCCGATTTCATGATCTCCGTCTCGTGCTCGACGACAACGACCGAATTGCCCATGTCCCGCAGCTTTTGCAGAATGCCAACCAGACGGTGGACGTCGCGGGGATGCAGGCCGATCGACGGCTCGTCCAGAACGTACAGCGTATTCACCAGCCCCGAGCCCAGGGCCGAGGTCAACGACACCCGGCGCGACTCGCCGCCGGAGAGCGTCCGGGCCTGGCGGTCGAGCGTCAGGTAACTCAAGCCGATCTGGTTCAAGAACCCCAGGCGGGAACGCACCGGATCGAGTCCCCGTCGGGCGACGGGGTCGGCGTCCTGGTACTGTTGTTCGATGAACGCCAACGCCTCACGAATCCGGAGGGACGAGAATTCCGCGATGTTGAGGCCGTCGATCTTCACGGCCAGCGACTCGGGACGCAGCCGGGTGCCCTGGCAAGCGGGGCAAGGGCGATAGCCTCGCCAGCGGCTAAGGAACACCCGGACGTGCATCTTGTACGACTTCCGCTCCAGCAGGCGAAAGAAGTCGCGAAGCCCGGTGAAACCCGGCCCTCCCTCGACGATACGATTCACGTGCTCGGCCGAAAGGAGCTTGAACGGCAAGTCGGGCGGGATACCGAAGTTCGGGGCGACGGCCAGCAGCGCGTCCAGGTAGCCGCGATAGGCGGGCGTTGTCCAGGGGGCGATCGCGCCGTCCTGAAGGCTTTTCGAAGGGTCGAGAACGACCCGCGTCAGGTCGAGATCGGAGACGCGGCCGAATCCTTCGCAGGTCGGACAGGCCCCCAGGGGGCTATTGTACCGAAACAAGCGGGGATCGGGTTCGGCGTAATCAGCGCCGCAAACGCCGCAGCGCCACCCCCGATAGAAGCTCAACGTGGCGTCGTCGGTGAGAAGACGGCAGCGCCCGAGCCCCTTATCAAAGGCGGTTTCGATCGAGTCGAGCCGCCGTCCCGGCTCATCGGAACCACGAACCAGCCGATCGACGATGACCTCCATGATGCCGTCGGCCGGTCGGGGCAACGGCTCCGATTCGATTGTGAGAGGTTGGCCATCAATCCGGACGCGGAGGAAGCCATCCTCTCGGAGAGCGTCGGTCAGGGACGCCAGGTTGGATTCCGGGGCCACGTCGAGCGGAAAGGCAATCTGGTAGCGGGTTCGTTCGGGGAGGTTCTCGATCGCGGCGACCACGGCGGACGGATCGGCCGGGTGGACCTCCACGCCGCAGTTGTGGCAGATGACGCGGCCGAGCTTGGCCCAGAGCAAGCCGAGGTAGTCGTGAATCTCGGTGACGGTGCCGACCGTGCTCCGCCCCGACCGTCGCGACACGCGCTGGGCGACCGCGATGGCGGGGGGGATGTTCTCGATCCGGTCGGCGTCGGGCTTGTCCAGGGTTTCGAGGAACTGCCGGGTATAGGCCGAGAACGTCTCGATGTAGCGTCGCTGGCCCTCGGCATAAAGCGTATCAAACGCCAGGGAACTCTTGCCCGAGCCGGAAACCCCCGTGAAGACCACCAGCCGGTTCATCGGCAGGTCGAGGTCGATCCCCTTCAGGTTGTGTACCCGGACGCCGCGCAGCCGGATTCGACGATCGTTCGGGGAATCCCCCTTGGTCTTCGTGGAGGTTTTGGGGCATTTCTGGCTCATGGCACGGGCCATCGTACTCCGCTGGATGTTCCATTCGCAATCGATGAATCTTGCGTGAACGAGGGATGAAATCGTTGCCAACGGCGGAGCGTCCGTTATCCTTGTGCGAGAGTTCTCACCCAGAATTCCTCCTGTAAGGTGAATTTATGATGAAGATCAAATACGGATGGCTCGCCGCGGCCCTTGCCCTGGCCGTGCCGGCGCGGTCCGCCGAACTGTTGGTGTTGTCCCCTCAGAACTGGAAGGATGCCGCCCTTCACGGCAAGGAGGCCGACGGCATCTACGGCGATCTCGTCCTGCGGAACGATCGGATCGCGGCCGTAATCGCCAATCCCGTTCCAGGCCGCAACGCCAACATGACCGTGCGCAACGTCGGCGGGGCCATCATCGACCTGACCCACCGCAATCACCAGAACGACCAGCTCAGCGCATTCTATCCAGGTGCCCAGCAGCGCGCCTGGAAACTGGAGACAGTGACCGAGAAGGAGACCTTGCCCGCCTCTGGGGACGATTCGGTATCCATCCGCCTCGTCTCCGAACCCAAGGAGGGTGAGCCCGATCTTGAGTTGATCTACACACTCCAGGACGGTTGGGACTATGTCCTGGTCGAGACGAGGTTTCGCAACTCGGGCGAGAAACCGGTCGGGGTCGAACTGGTCGATGCGGTGAGGGCCGATCACTCCTTCCAGAAGGTGCCGGACGGACAGACTGAGCTGTTCTGGGTCCATGACAACTGGTTTAACCAGGCCTATGCAGTTGTCCCCGACGCCCACGAAATCCAGACTCACTCTGATGCACGCAACTCGACGCTTCGATACCTCTCCGACGGTAAGACCCGAATCACGCTCGATCCCCATCAAAGCCACACGCTGATCCGTCGCGTCACCCCCGGCGCGAACCTGATCGACGTGAAGGGGACGGCGTCCCGGATTCGAGGCAATCATCCGCGTCGCGTGACCCTCTCGGTGCGGGATACGGCCGGAAAACCGGTCGCCGACGCTGAGGTCACACTCAAGACGGACGACAAGGAGTATGGTTCGGGACGAACGCATCGCAACGGCAAGCTCGCCCTGACGCTCCCGAACGGCGTGGTCGAGGCCACCATCACGGCGCTGGGCCGAGGTTCCAAAACCATCACGATCCCGGCGACCAAGCCGGAAAGCCTCTCCGTCGAACTGTCCGAGGCCGGCGCCGTGGCCGCCGAGATCAACGACAAGGACGGCGGGGCGATCCCCTGCAAGGTCCAGTTCCTCGCCAAGGAGGGAACGGAGAAGCCAGACCTCGGACCCGACAGCGGCGAGCATGGGGTCCGCGATGTCTACTACAGCCACAACGGCCGGTTCCGTCAGGTCCTCCCGCCTGGAAAATACGATGTCATCATCAGTCACGGGCCGGAATTCGATGCGGTGTTCACCGAGATCGAGATCAAGCGAGGGAAGGAGACTCCGCTCAAGGCCAACATCATCCGGAGCGTCCAGACGCCCGGCTGGGTCAGCTCCGATTTCCACAGCCACTCCAGCCCCTCGGGCGATAACACCTCCAGCCAGTTTGGCCGGGTCCTGAACCTGCTCTGCGAGCATATCGAGTTCGCGCCTTGCACGGAGCACAACAGGATCTCGTCCTACATCCCCCACCTGCGAAAGATGGACGTCGAACCGTTGATGGCCACGTGCTCCGGGATGGAACTGACCGGTACGCCACTGCCGCTGAACCACCAGAACGCCTTCCCACTCAAGATGACGCCGCACATTCAGGACAACGGCGCGCCGGAACCGGACGAGAGCCCCGAGGTCCAGATCGAGCGTCTGGCGCTCTGGGACGACAACAGCGAGAAGCTCGTCCAGGTCAACCATCCCGACATCGGCTGGATGTTCTACGATCGCGATGGCGATGGACAGCAGGACAAGGGCTATCCGGGCATGGCCCGCCACATGGACGTCATCGAGGTCCATCCGCCGTACACGGTTCTCAATCCGCCCGTCACCGAGAAGGCCGGCAAAATCCACAACAACACGATCGGCAACTGGCTGCAATTGCTCAACCAGGGGTATCGCATCCCCGGCGTCGTTAACACCGATGCCCACTACAATTACCACGGCTCGGGGTTCCTGCGGAATTACCTCAAGAGCCCGACCGACGACCCGGCCAAAGTTGATACCATGGACATGGTCCACGCCGCCGAGGGGGGCCATCTCATCATGACCAACGGACCCTATCTGGAAGTGAGTCTCAAGTCGAGCCAATCCGAACGTGAGGCCATCGCCGGCGATGATCTGGCGGCCCCCGACGGCAAGGCCGACCTGAAGGTCCGGGTTCAGTGTCCCAACTGGTTTGATGTGGACCGGGTGCAAGTTCTCCTGAATGGTCAGGCCGTTGAGAGCCTCAACTTCACCCGAGAGGCCAACGCCGACCTGTTCTCCGACGGCTCGGTCAAGTTCGACCGGACGATCCCGCTGGAACTGGATGGTGATACGCACGTGATCGTGGTGGCGATCGGCGAGAATCAGAAGCTCGGCCCGGTCATGGGGCCATCGCACAAGGACGACGTGCCGGCGGCCGTCTCGAACCCGATCTTCGTCGATGTGAACCGGAACGGGTTCCAGCCGAACGGCGATACGCTGGGCAGCGAACTCCCCCGCAAGCGCGGCCGGGATGCCGAGAAGTGACATATCCAGTGATCAGGCGGCATCTTGTTCAGGCGAGATGCCGCCTGGGAATCAGTCGGCCGAGGAGCTCGGCTCTCGCGGACCGCTCTCAAAATGTCCTTGACAAATAGATGGGGGGGGGATGCTATAATTCATTGAATTAACAAATCAGATGAGACGTGATGAGGAATAGAATGTCTTACAAGAATACAATAGCAAGTCAATGGATGAGTATTATCACTTTTAGTCTGATGTTTGTTTTTATTTCAATTTTGACTATAACCAGCTATGCGCAGGCCATCCACCAGAAGGACAAAAATGAAATCAAAGATCAACTTAAGCAGATTTGGGATTCTTTGGATACTTTGGAATTTC
Organism: uncultured Planctomycetota bacterium; assembly: GCA_963758025.1. Taxonomy (GTDB): domain Bacteria; phylum Planctomycetota; class Planctomycetia; order Isosphaerales; family Isosphaeraceae; genus CAVWUA01. The sequence continues at coordinate 505,111 of CAVWUA010000001.1, forward strand.
GAGAGGAAGCCTTTCAGTGCAATGAAAACCTTCAACCTGACCTTTCACAAGGATATGGTCGCCACGAATATGCTTTTGGATCGGCTGGTCGTCGTGCGTCTCTCAGCATGGCAATCTATCCAGAATCGAAGACGGAGAAGGTCATCAGTGACATTCGTCGGGACGGCGAAAAGCGTTATATTATTAATAAATTCAAAGATGACAATGAAACAATCAATAGTGTTCATATTATGGACGAGCCGGAGAAGCATAACGATTCTCCGACCCTCCACGTCCATGTGATGTCTTTCCTGACGCCTTTTGGCAAGCCTTTGTATTTTTATGTTGATGAGCCTGCAAAGCTCGGTGTGCGACGAGACGAAGAGGGACGTGATCTCGTCGTTCTGAGTTCGCGGTTTCGCGAAATGCCTGTGCGCTGGGAACTCGACCCGTCTCACGATTGGTTCCCGGTCCATTATTCTCTGGGCGATGTTCTTGAGGGGCATGTGACTCGCTTCGGAATGGACAATGGGCGGTGGTTTCCCACCGAAGGTTTTATGATTACCAAAAACCCTGATCAACCGGTGGATCGGGTGAAATTTGTTATCAGCAACTTGAAAATCAATCGGCCTATTCCGGATTCCCGGTTCTCACCGCCCAAGTTGTCCCCCGGCGTCATCGTCCGTAACGCAACGACAGGAACGGCGCGAATTGAAGGCAATTCTCTTCACGCACGGAAAGAACTGGAGTTGAAACATCAACGGAATCCAGAAGTGGTTTCCGTTTCAACATCAGAATCGCGCGGTGCCGCAGTGGAACCAGAGCAGATGCCATGGAGGGTTTATCTCGTTGTTGCCTCTTCCGCTCTTTTGACCCGGCCAAAAGTTGAGGTTTTTCGAAGGTCTGGAAGTTGAGCGTCAGCAGTGAGGCGATGGCGGGCTTGTGCTTGCCCTCGACCCCCTCCAGGCACTGAACGATCGCGGTCTTGAACCGGGCGAAGTCCTCGTAGTACCGGCAGGTCAGGACCTCCTTCTTCACGAACTGCCACAGCCGCTCGATCAGGTTCAGGTTCGGCGAGTACGACGGCAGGAACAACAACTCGATCCTCAACTCGGCGGCCAGCAGACCGCACGACCTAGCACTTCTGGTAGCGGGCGTTGTCCAGCACCAGCGTGACCGGCACCCCCCCATACCGCACCGAGAGCCTTGCGAAGCAACTCGCAGACGGACATCGCATCGATGACCGTATCGTTGATCACCGTCGTCAACTCGTGCGTCACCGCGTCGATGGCCCCCAGGACGTTGAACCGCTTGCGGCCCGAGGGGCCTCGGATGAACAGCCGGATGAAGCACCAGAGGTAGCCCAGGAACGCCCCGTAAACGAAGTGGGCGGCATCGACGAAGCAAACCACACGACGGAGCCGCTGAGCTTGCCGGAGCCTGGGCCAGAGCCCGTCCTTGAGGAACGTCGCCTGCTCGTCGGCATCGGCCTTGGCCGGGATCATGCCCAGCTTGCAGTACGACAGGCCCAGGTCCTTGAGGAACTTACGGACCTGAGTGGATACCGTCGGACGCCGGTGAGGTACTCGATGTCGGCGGCGGCCTGGGCAGTCGAGCGGGGTGGATTGTTGCGGAAGTGGTCCTCCAGCGTCTCGCGATGCTCGTGCAGCTCGCTCTCGGTCCCTTCCCAGTCGGTCCGCTTGAGTCGCTCGATGCCCCCCTCCTGGAACTGACGCAGGTAGCTGCGGAGGGTATTCTTGGTGACGCGGGCCAGGCGGCAGATGACGTGGTGGGGAAGGCCCTGACTCTTGAGATAGACCGCTTCCATCTTCAGTTGCACCCGGGGATGGGGATGATGGAACCGTTCGTGGTGCAGGGCGTCGATCTACTCGGTGGTGAAGTCGATGTGGATCATCGCCGTGGCCCGGGCTGAGCATCAAGGTAGCCGAGTCAGGCTCGCACGGCCGGGCCGACACCATGGACGACCTCTCTCGCTTCTGCTGCCTGAATTCCGGGTGCTCCGACTACGCCAAGCGAGGGGCCGGAAACCTGACCGTACCCCACCGCTACGGCCCGGGGAAGTCGCGGCGGATGCTCCGCTGCCGCACCTGCAAGACCCGCTTCTCCGAGCGCAAGGGCACCCCGTTGTTCGACTCTCGGCTCCCCCCGGAGAAGGTCGAGTCGGTGTTGGAGCACGTCGCCGAGGGCTGCGGCGTGCGGCAGACCGGACGGCTCTGCCGGGTCGCCCCCAACACGGTGCGCGCTACAGCCGGATCGCCGGCGAGCATGCCCGCGACGCTCACGACGAACTCGTGGCGATTTCCCCCCCTCACGACCGAGGTCCAGTTCGATGAGAAGTGGGCGTTCGTCGCCAAGAAGGAGAAGAACTGCGACCGCGATGACCCGGCCGACGACCGCAAGGGGGACTGCTGGGACCACGTCGCGTTGGACCCGGAACACAAGCTGGTCGTCGCCGTCGTGCCGGGGAAGCGGACGATCGAGAACACCGAGGCGCTGGTCGAGGAGTTCCGCCGCCGGACGGGCGGCCGGCTGATGAACCTGATGACCAGCGACGACTACCCGGCCTACGAGACGGCGATCCTGCACGCCTACGGCGAGACGATCACGCCGCCTCGGACCGGCAAGCCGGGCCGGCCCCGGGCCCCGTACCGGGCCTCGCCGCCGGGCCTGACCTACGCGACGGTGACCAAGAGGCGCGAGAAGGGCCGCGTCGTCGAGATCGGGACACGGATCGTCTTCGGGACGATCGCCGCGGTGCTCCTGGCGTTGGGGATGTCGAAGGTCAGCCGGACGATCAATACGGCGTTCATCGAGCGTGAGAACGGCACGGACCGCCACCGCAACGCGCGAAAAGCGCGGAAGACCTATCGCTTCTCGAAGGCGTGGCGGTATCACGAGGCGGTCACCTACCTGAGCCTCTATTGCTACAACTTCTGCTGGCCGGTGCGGACGCTGACCGTCATCGACGCCCAAGGCGGCCATCGCAAACAAAGCCCGGCGATGGCGGCCGGCTTGACCGACCACGTCTGGTCGATGTCCGAATGGTTGTCACGTCCAGCCGTGCAACGCTCTTGAGTCACGAGGCAGAATCGCCTTATTACCGATAATTATTATTTGCTCTTTCACACGAAAATCCGGAACCTATGCGCCGACAGCGGACGTTGTCCCCGCACACCGCCGAGCCGTCATGCAACCAGGCTCGAATAAGATTACTACATCCTTCCGCGTGTTTAATCGAGGAAGAGAGAACCTTGTTTTGAGTGAGGTTTTGACGACATGTGGTTGTACTGTAGCGTCAATCTCGCCGAAGGTTGTGCCACCCGGGCAAGCAGCCGTCGTCAAGGTCGAAGGTAGGCCTTTGGGTGCGGGTGAGAAAAAGGTTGAGGTCCGTATTGCTACAAACATTCCGGATAACCCATATGTCTTATTCTCGTTGACAATGGTTGGCTCAACCCCCGTTCCCTATGTCGCCGCTTCATCCCGGACCCTCAATTTCGGCACTGTAGGCCCGGACCTTACTTCGGATGGGTTCTGGATTGAAACACGGGAGCGAAAATCCACCCCCCCATGGATCTTGGATGCCATAAGTAGCTTAAAATTCATGAAAATTCATGGTGGCTTGACTGATGAGGGCGAACTGGGAAATGGGATTCTCTATCGTAGGTATGAGTATACGGCTTCACTTGCCGAAATACCAAAAGTCGGTGGCGCTTTCGAGGGCGAAGTGATTATCCGGGATCGATCGCAACAGCGGATTCCAGTCTTCAGCCTTCCGGTACATGGACGCGTGCGACCTGCTGTTTCTGTGACCCCATCAGCGATCTACGCGAACTATCGCCCCGGTACTGACGTTCCTCGACCTTCGATTGTCATCTCGTCCCACCGGGATGACATTGATCTTCGCGTCAAGGTGAAATCGCAATCGCCGCTCCTTGTCGTCCGTTGCAAATCCCAGGAGGACCAACGGGTTATTTTCGAGGTTTCACCCACACGAGGGTCTCGGGACTTGATAGATACTACCCTCATCTTTTCTACAAATCATTCGGAAGCGCCGGAGGTCCGCCTTCCAGTCTCCTTCAGACCAATTCTGAAGTAATTTGAGCAAATGCTACTTTGAGATGTTTTTGCGTGTTTCGCTGACAGATGCAACGACCCGGGCCGCGCAGAATTTGAACTCGGGGATTTTACCGAACGGGTCGAGAGCCGGGTTGGTCAAGAGATTGACGGCAGCCTCGGCATAGCAGAAGGGGATGAAGATCAAGCCGGGGGGCACGTCGCGGTCCGCGCGGGCTTTCAGCTCGATCATTCCCCGGCGAGTTTCCACCCGAATCCGTCCGCCGGGCGGCACGCCCATCCGGTGCAACTCGCGGGGGGACATCAGCGCGATGGCCTCCGGCTCCAGCGCGTCCAGCACCTCCGCCCTGCGGGTCATTGAGCCGGTGTGCCAGTGCTCCAAAAGGCGCCCCGTCGTCAGAACCATCGGGTATTCGAGATCCGGTGGCTCGTCGGGCGGCTCGAAGGTCGCCGGAACAAACTGGCCACGGCCGCTGGCGGTCGGGAAACCGTCGCCGAAGAGCACCTCCTGGCCAGGCTGGTCCTCGGCATCGCACGGATAGGTGACGGCCCCCTCGCGCTCGAGGCGTTCCCAGGTGATCCCCTGGATCGTCGCCATGCACGCCCGCATTTCGTTGAAGATGTCGCGAGGATGGGTATAGTTCCAGCCGAGTCCGATCCGTCGGGCGATCTCCTGAATGATCCACCAGTCGTGCCGGGCGTCTCCCGGTGGGTCGAGCGCCTGCCGCCCAAGCTGCACGCGACGATCGGTGTTGGTGAATGTACCGGTTTTTTCCGGAAAGGCGGAGGCGGGCAGGATCACGTCGGCGAAGTATGCCGTCTCCGTGAGGAAGATCTCCTGCACGACGAGATGGTCCAGCTTGGCCAGGGCCTCGCGCACGTGTTGCACGTCCGGGTCGGACATCGCGGGGTTTTCGCCCATGATGTACATCCCGTGCAGTGTTCCCTCGTGAATGGCCGTCATGATCTCCACGACGGTCAGGCCCGGCTCGGGGTCGAGCGGGGTGTTCCAGAGGTGCTCGAACCGCGTTTTCGCGGCCTGGTCGGCAACGTTCTGGTAGTCGGGATAGACCATCGGGATCAAGCCGACATCCGAGGCCCCTTGCACGTTGTTCTGGCCTCGGAGCGGATGCAAGCCCGCGCCGGGCTTGCCCACATGACCGCAAAGCATGGCCAGGGCGATCAAACAGCGGGCGTTGTCCGTGCCGTGGACGTGCTGCGAGATGCCCATTCCCCAGAAGATCATCGCGGCGCGGGATCGGGCATAAATTCGGGCGACCTCACGCAACGTCTCGGGATCGATGCCGCAGACAGGCGACATCGCCTCCGGAGTACAGGCTTGAACGCGGTCCCGCAGGGCTTCGAAATTCTCCGTGAATCGTTCGACGTAGCCGTGATCGTACAGGTCCTCGGCGATGATGACGTTCAGGAGCGCGTTCAGCATCGCCACATCGGTTCCGGGGCGGAACGGGAGCATGTACTGGGCGTGTCGACTGAGGGTCTGCCCGCGAGGGTCCATGACGATCAGGGTCGCGCCCTGCTTGACCGCGTTCTTCATGAACGTCGCGGCGACCGGGTGATTCACCGTCGGGTTGGCGCCGATGACCACGATGACATCGGAATGGGCGCACTCGGCGAAGGGCGCGGTGACGGCCCCCGAGCCGATGCCTTCGAGCAACGCGGCCACCGACGAGGCGTGGCAGAGCCTCGTGCAGTGATCGACGTTATTGCTGCCGAAGCCGGTGCGGACGAGCTTCTGGAACAGATACGCTTCTTCGTTCGACCCTTTGGCCGAACCGAACCCGGCCAGGGAGCGGGGGCCTTGCGCGTCGCGAATGCGAGCGAACCCCTGGGCGGCCACGTCGAGCGCTTCGTCCCAGGTCGCTTCCCGGAAGTGGGTGAAGGGGTTCGCCGGATCGACCTGGTCGTTCGCGTCTTTCGGTACGCCGGCCTTGCGGATTAACGGGCGCGTCAGACGGTTCGGGTGCGCGGCGTAATCGAAGCCGAATCGCCCTTTGACGCAGAGCCGTTGATGATTCGCGGGGCCGTCCCGTCCGGAAACATAGAGGATTCGGTCGTTCTCGATGTTGTAGGTGAGCTGACAGCCGACGCCGCAATACGGACAGAGGCTCTCGACCTGACGATCGGGCCGGTGGGCTTTGTGCCCCTGCTCATCGAGGACCCGGGCCGGCATCAAGGCTCCCGGTCGGGCACGCCTGGACGCACTCGCCGCATGCCACGCAGGTGCTCTCGCCCATCGGGTCGTCGAAATCGAAAACAACCTTGGCGTCATGGCCCCGGTAGGCCATGCCGATGACGTCGTTGACCTGAACCTCCCGGCAGGCACGGACGCAGAGATTGCAATGGATGCACGCGTCCAGATGGACCGCCATCGCCGGATGGCTCTTGTCGGGGCTTGGCGTCGATCGGCGGGGAAAGCGGCTTTCGTGCACTCCGATCCGGTCCGCCCAGCGCCAGAGTTTCGAGTCAGGATCGTGAGACTCATCACGAGGCGGCTGATCGGCCAGCAAGAGTTCCATGACCATCGCGCGGGCGGACTCGGCACGGGTGGAGTCAGTTCTCACCTTCATCTGCGGCAGGGGCCGACGGATGCAGGAGGCGGCCAGCACGCGCTCGCCCTCGATCTCCACCATGCAGGCGCGGCAGTTGCCGTCGGGCCGGTAGCCAGGTTCGGGGGCATGGCAGAGGTGCGGAATCGCGATCCCTTCACGCTGGGCGACTTGCCAGATCGTCTCGCCCGGCTGGGCCGTCACGTCCTTGCCGTTCAGCTCGAAGGTGATGGGCTCAAGGCTCCGCGCGATCATGGCAGGTCCTCCGGAAAGTAGCGCAAGATCGACAGGAGCGGATTCGGCGCGGCCTGACCCAGCCCACAGATCGAGGCGTCACGCATCGCCGCACTTAGTTCGGTCAGGAGCGGCTCGTTCCAGTGAGGTTGCTCCATCAGCTTCACCGCCTTTTCCGTGCCGCAGCGGCAAGGGGTACACTGGCCGCAACTCTCATCTTCGAAGAATTTCATGAGGTTCAGGGCGACGGCGCGGAGATCGTCCTGATCGGAGAGGACCACCACGGCCGCCGAGCCAATGAAGCAGCCATACGGTTCGAGCGTGCCGAAATCCAGCGGCACGTCGCCGAGATGGGCCGGGAGAATTCCTCCGGAGGCCCCTCCCGGTAAGTACGCCTTGAAGCGGTGGCCATCCTGCATGCCCCCGCAGAACTCGTCGATGAGTTGCCGCACGGTGATTCCGGCCGGGGCGAGCTTCACGCCGGGGTCCTTCACCCGTCCGGAGACGGAGAAGCTCCGCAGCCCTTGCCGCCCGTTGCGCCCCTCGCCCGTCAGCCACTCCGGGCCGCGTTCCAGGATGTCGCGCACCCAGTAGAGTGTCTCGACGTTGTGAATCAGGGTGGGACGTCCGAACAGGCCGACCTGGGTCGGGAACGGCGGCTTGTGGCGAGGATAGCCGCGCTTGCCCTCGATGCTTTCGAGCATCGCGGTTTCCTCGCCGCAGATGTACGCTCCCGCTCCTCGACGGAGATGGACCAGTGGCGGGTCGATGAGCCCCTCGGTTCGCAAGCGGTCGATCTCGCGCCGCAGGATCTCGCGAATGTGAGGGTATTCGTCGCGCAGGTAGATATAAATCGCCTCGGCCTCGATGGCGTGCGCGGCGATTAGCATTCCTTCGAGGAACCGGTGCGGGTCAGTCTCCAGGTAGAACCGATCCTTGAACGTGCCCGGTTCCCCCTCATCGGCGTTGACGGCCATGAGCCTGGGACGGGGAGACTGGCGTACCAGGCGCCACTTCTGCCCCGATCGAAACCCAGCGCCACCGAGGCCCCGCAAGCCCGAGGCTTCGACCTGGGAAACCAGCGCCTCGTGCGGATGCCGGCCTTCTCGGCAGGCGGCGAGCAGCGTATAGCCGCCATTCTGGACATACGATTCATACCCGATCGTCCCGTCCGTCCGGTTCGGGCCGGACAGTCCCGCCTCAACCGCCTCGACAACGGTTCCCACGGTTGCGTGATCGACATGATGCTCGCCGACCATCGCCACGGGGCTCCTGTCGCAACGGCCCATGCAGGGGCCGCGAACAACGCGCACTCCGGGACCGAGTTTTTCGGAAAGGCGCTCTCGAAGGCTTTCCCCTCCCATCAAGAAGCAGGTGACGCTATCACAAACGCGCACGGTGAGCGCTGGTGGGAGTGTCTCGCCTTCTCGGATGATATCGAAATGGGCATAGAACGAGGCGACTTCGAAGATCTCGGCGAGCGAGAGCTTCATCTCCTCGGCAAGGGCCGCCAGATGCGCGGCGTGCAGGGCGTGGTAGTGGTCCTGGAGGATGTGAAGGTGTTCGATCAGGAGATCACGCCGGCGCGGCCGATCGCCTAGAAGCGAGCGCACCTCTTCCAGGGCCTGGGGATCGATCTGCCGTCCTTTCGGGAAGGCCGCCGCTCGCCTCCGCCCTGACCCGGGGTGAATCGGAGCCCGCTCCCCTTTCGCGTGATGTTGCATCGCGGCTCGGCCCCTGTTATGATGAGGTAACGTCCTTTCCCTCGATCATAAGGAGTCCAACCGCTCGATCAAGTCGCCGGTGCTCATCGAACCATCAGGTGGTCCGTCTAATCCATCTGAAGGAACCTTCCAGAACGCTTGGAAAGTAGTGGTTCTTTCCGCGCGTACTGGAAGGTTCGGACGTGACTCCAGGAGCAGGAACGATCTGGCTTAATGGCCGTGACCATGTCCCTTCCCGTGATTGTTACTCTTATCATCGCCACCCTTGCCATCACCGTGCCCATTGTCATGCGGCACGAGAACGAAGGTCGAATCACTGATCGTGTTTCCCGCCGCGTCGCGGGCCGTCACGGTGATCCAGTAATGCCTTCCATTCTTGTCATGTCCGTCACGACTGGCATCAAGATAGACAGTGAAGTGGAAGCGACCATCGTTGTGATACGGAATGCCGACATTGGTCTCTGAGGCCAACCCATATTCATCCCGCACCTGGTAACTCAGCGTCAGTGGTGTAACGAGAACGGAATTCGGATCGTTCAACGTGCCCGTGACCTGGACCGGGACCAGTTTATGGTTTGGCGGCCAGAGGATGTTGGGATTGGCGTGGAGGTTCATTCCCACCCCCGCCGGATTGCTGAGAGCATTGATCGTGACGTAGATCGAGCGGGTTGCCCCGAAATTGCCACTCGGGTCCGTGGCGTAAAATTGAACGAGGTGCTGACCGTTGTCCGACAGCACGGGGGGAAGGTCCGTTTGCCAGGGGCCTCCGTCGATCCGGTAGTGAATGGTCAAATCGGATGGCTGATCGTCGGGGTCCTGGGCCGTAAGGACCACTGTCACGGGACCGGAGTAGATCCCGTTATGGTTATGGTGACCCAGCAACGTGGCCGTCGTCATGGGTGGAGTAATGTCCGTTCCATTACTCGTCCCCGGATCGGCAGCCAGCACGACAGGATGAGGACTGCCCCCGTACAACCGCCCCTGACCGAAAAGGAACGTGCCCACGTTCCGCACGTAGTAGGTTGAGGTATTGGGTTGGTAGACGGCGAGATCGGTGGTGCCGTCGTCGTTGAAATCGTCCGTCACCGGATTCGGGTTCCCTCCGAAGAGAGTTCCCTGACCGAACTGGATCGTCTGATCGCCGGCTGTGGATTCATGCAAGTAGAACGTGGATGTGGTGGGCTGGAAAACGCCAAGGTCCGTAGTCCCGTCGCCATCAAAGTCCCCGATGATCGGCGCCGGGTTTCCCCCGTAAAGAACTCCCTGGCCGAAGCGGATTGTCTGATCGCCGGCTGTGGATTCATGCAGGTAGAACGTGGAGGTTGCAGGCTGGAAAACGCCGAAGTCGTCGGTTCCGTCACCGTCAAAGTCACCCACGACAGGGATCGGGCGACCACCATAGAGGCTCCCCTGGCCGAACTGGATGGCCCCCTTGCCCTGAATGTAGAAGACCGATGTGGAGGGTTGATAGACAGCCAAGTCCACCTTGTGATGTCCGTGGAACTTTGCCGGAATCGGCACTGGATTTCCTCCATAGAGGCTCCCCTGGCCGAACTGAATGGCTCCCTTGCCCTTGATGAAGAAGGTGGACGTCTCTGGCTGGAAGATGGCCAGTTCCGGATCTCCCTCCCCTGTGTAATCGGCGGGAATGGGAATTGGATTGCCGCCGTAGATCCGCCCCTGACCGAACTGCACCGCACCTTGGTTGTTGATGAAGAAGGTGGATGTCTCCGGCTGGAAGACCGTGATCTTGGACAGCAACGCACGCTCTTCCAGGGGGGCAACCTCCAAAGAACAAAGACGCTTTCGCCTAGTTCCCGAGGATTGTTGTCGCGACATCAAACGGTTCAGGTGGAACATCGTTGGTGGTCTCCCTGGTTTTTGAGAGGGACGGCCGAAGAGTGTGGATCGGCGACAGCTCCTCTCTCGTCAAGAAGAACCTTCAGCGATTTTCATGCCAGATTACGATGGCCTGTTGTAGTGAAGACATGCATGATAAACTTTGCTTCTGAATGTTATTGGTGGCGACTATCCGTTAAGGTAGCCGGCAAGCTCGTTGCAATTTTCGGGACGACCTTCCTAGAATTAATTCAAGGAATAAGGATCCTCCCACCCACACATCCTGGCCGCTTGATCCATGCCTGATCCACGTAAGCTACTGGTCACTGTGAAGCGTGCCGCGATGTTATTCCGAGGCACTACTGGTCGAAAAGGCGCGATCGTAACCTTGACGGATGCCGAGGATGTGATGGTCGTGGGCGATCTTCACGGGCATAATCACACGTTCCGCCGGGTGCTCGCACTGGCGGACCTCCCCAACCATCCGAAGCGACATCTGGTGCTTCAGGAACTCGTCCACGGGCCATTCGGGTATCACAATGATGGAGGAGAGAAGTCGCACCAGCTTGTTGATATGGTCTGTGCGCTGAAGTGCCAGTGCCCGGATCGGGTTCATCTGATCCTGGGCAATCATGAGCTATCCGAACTGACCGGCCGGCCGATCAGCAAGAACGGACTCGCGCTCAATAGCTTGTTCCGTAAAGGAGTCGAGACCGCCTACGATGGCCTGGCGGATGAGATCATCGAAGCCTATCACGAACTGTTTCGATCGTTGCCTCTGGCCGTGCGCACGGTGAATCGCGTCTTGATCTGCCACACGGTACCGGATGGTCGCGACCTTGACACCCTGGACCTGGACATTCTGAGAACCGGAGTCTGGACTCCGGAATCCATGGCGAGGGGAGGTACGATCTACGCCTTGACCTGGGGCCGCGATGATTCGCCCGAAACGGCCGACCGTTTTGCCGAGATGCTCGACGCGGACCTGTTTGTGACTGGCCACCAGCCTTGTGACGACGGGTTTCGTCAAGCCAATCACCGACAATTGATTCTCGACGGTACGGACCCTTATCCCGCCTATTGTCTGTTCAACGCACACGAGCCGGTCACCATCGAGCGGTTGCTCGAAGGTGTCCGGCTCGTGCCGCTTCCTCAGTCGGAGTGAGAGAACGTTAGACCGATAATCGGGTCAGACTTCCGCGTGTTCCCGGGGCGTGGGGACAGGCGGCGGAGACATCGCTTTCGCGGCGGCCGGATACGTTTCGTAAGGTACCGAGGCATGCACCGCCGGGGTGAAGTCGGGATAGGCCTCGGAGCCGTGTTCGCCGATGTCCAGACCGGCCAGTTCTTCTTCGGCCGTGACTCGAAGCCCCATCGCCAGTTTGATGGCACCGAAGAGAACGAAGCCGAGAGACACCGACCACGCGAAGACCGCGACGACGCCGATCAACTGCGAGATCAGGAGTTCCGCGCCGCCGCCATAGAACAGGCCGTTGACGTGGGTGCCCATCTCCGCGAAGAGGCCCACCGAGAGTGTCCCCAATACGCCGCAGACTCCGTGCACGGAGATCGCACCGACGGGATCATCGATGCCGATCTTATCGACCGCGAGAATCGCGACCACGACCACCGCACCGGCCACCAGTCCGATAATCGCTGCCGAGAACGGGTTGACGAAGGCACAAGGCGCGGTGATCGCCACCAGACCCGCCAGCACTCCGTTGAGCGTCATGCTGATGTCGGCCTTCTTGAACAGAATCCACGACAGAATCATGGCGCTGACAGCGCCCGTGGCGGCGGCCATGTTGGTGGTCATCGCGATGTGGGCAATCGACATGTCCGCGGCCATCGTTGAACCGGGGTTAAAGCCAAACCATCCGAGCCAGAGGATGAAAACACCCAGGGCCGCCATCGGGATCGAGTGCCCGGGGATCGCATTGATCTTTTTGCCAGGCCCAAACTTGCCGATACGTGGGCCCAGCATGAATGCGCCGACCAGGGCGAGCCATCCACCGACCGAGTGGACGACAGTCGAGCCGGCGAAGTCCCACATATGGATGCTTTCCTTCCACGCCCCGGTGAGCCAACCACCGCCCCAGATCCAGTGACCGACGACCGGATAGATGAAGGCACTGATGACGAAAGAATAGACGAGATATGAGGGGAACTTCGTCCGCTCCGCCATGGCACCGGAGACAATCGTGGCTGCTGTTCCGGCAAACACGAGCTGGAACATGAACTTGGCGGCCAGTGGCACGCTCGTCCAGTTCAGCGACGTGTAAACGCCCTTGTAGGCATCCCCCAAGGCTGGAGAAAGATCCTCTCCTTGCAAGAACCAGCCCTTAAAACCGATTAAGGCGTTGCCATCGCCGAACATGATGGCAAACCCAAACGCCCAGTACGCCAGCGTACCGAGCGAAAAATCCATCAGGTTCTTCATCATGATGTTGTTCGTGTTCTTGGCTCGGGTCAGGCCACCTTCGACATAGGCAAATCCCGCCTGCATCCAGAAGACGAGAAATGCCGCGAGCATGACCCAGAGGGTATCCAGCAGTACCTTGTGCTCGGTCAGCGTCTTCTGAATCTCGGCCACGTCTTGAGCCGAGGCTGGCGATGCCAGGGTCAGGCTGGCCATCACGGCCATCGCCAGGATGAACAGGCATTGCGGACGTCTTCGCATCGATGAGTTCCTCGCGTCTGGGGAGAGTTAAAATTCGAGTCCCGTTTCCGCCGAGTGCCTGCGCGAATCCTCTGACAGCGAGGTCGATCAGGTCCGATCTCGGCCGCATTCAGGACCGCCTCACGGTCCTTTGCCGTGGGTTCGCAGAGCGCGTACTGAAACCACGCCGCCTGACGGTTTCGCTTCCATCCGTCTCAAGGTTTGAGGACCGAGAACGATTGACGAAGACCTGAAAGGCCGGCTTCGGGGCCGTTTACGTAAACGATCCCGCATTTCAAAAATGCAATCCGCCTCGCACTAAGGAAACTGCCGTGCCACGGGCTCCGTATTCTCTGCGGTTAATGCCGTAAATGATTGTTCTTTCGGTGCTTGCGTAATTTGGACCTGAGATTTCAGGTGCGGGAAAGGAGCGGGGGGTGCTCAGCCCCTGGGCGGGAGTGCTTGAATATTGGTCAGGACAAGGAGGGTGGAAGAGGATTCCGAAGAGTGGTGGCGGGGTGGCTCTATGACTTGGATCAGATTGTCCGAGAGTAGAAATAAATGGGAGATCGAGGGCTTTCGCCAGTCGATGGACCGGCCGAAGACCTCGATCTCCCTGAGGCACGCGGAGATAGACCGAATGGCCCGTTCTTCGTGATTCAGAACAGGAAGATCACGTCGAAACCGAGAGTAAACTGACTGCCGGAAACACCGCCGTTATACGGCTTGGCGTTCCGGGCCCAATCGTACCGGGCCTCTGGGCGGAACCACAGCCAGGGCTGGGGTTTGTAGATCAGGCCGAGGGTCATTTCGGCGAAGTTCGTGGCGAAACCCGTGCGGACACCGTCGTCGTCCCGGAAAACTTCCGAACGCCAGACGCCGACCAGCTTGTCGTTCTCGAAAAAGTCGTAGAGGAACCAGTTGCCGAAGCTGTACCACTCGGCGTTTTGAGAGGTGCCGCCGGGACCGATGCCGGGAACGTTGTTTTCGAAGGCCTGATCGGACTCCACAACCTGGGTCAGCTTGTCCGTCCACTGCCACGAGAGAACCGTCGTGAACAGGGTTCGGTAGTTGTTCGCGTAGCCGAGGTTCTTACGCCCGGCAAGGAACGGAACCGGGGTGGAACCGGTCGGCGTGATGCTGGTGGTCTCGCCAAGGAAGTTCGGGAACTGGTTGGGGCCAAAGCTCCAGATCGTGGTCAGGTTCCCCTTGTCCTCCTCGCCGAAGGTCCACGAGAAGCCGCCCATGTAGCCCCACTTGTAGTTCGCGTTCTGGAAGCGATCCCAGCCGTTGGTGGTGCCGTTGTAGAGGTTGAGCTTGTCGTTGACGTGCAGAGTGGTCATCGCCCCCCAGTGGGTGAACGGCTGGCCGAAGGTGAACATGTAGGGAACCGACAGCAGCGGACGACCGATGGCCGGGACGACCTCATAACCGTGAAGCGTGTACCAACGTCCGAATTTGACATCGAGGCCCCCCTCGGTCAGCACGGGGAGGTGCGCTTCGCCGTAGAACTGAGCGAGGTCGAAGCCAGTGAACTGGCCGTTGTTGAACGCATCGTCAAAGACGCCCAGCATCTTGTTGAATTGCCAGTCGTGGCCGAAGAGATTATCTACGCGGAAGCCGACGTTGAACGTGTCGTCCAGTTCCAGCGGGTCTTCGACAACCAGGTAGTACTGGTTGCCCATCCATTCGTTGGCCTTGTAGTTCGGCGTGACGCCGAAATTGATATGGTCGGACGGCTGGCTGGGGTTGCCGGTGAAGCTGTTCTGGATCCAGCCGTACAGCTTGATGCGAGAGTCCTCCATCCCGAGGGCTTGCATCAGGAGAGTGGAATCTTCCTCCTCCTCCCCGGCGGCTTCCTCCTGTGCCAGTTCCTCGGTCGGCTCTCCGCCGCCGAATGCCCGTTCGGCCGCCGGAGCGCTCAGGTCCGTGGTATTGGGTACCGGCTCACCGTTTCCCTCGGGGAACGGTGGTGCGACCCCCTCGGTACCGCCAGGTAGGCCGCCTCCGAGGCTGGAGTCTTCGGGCAACGCCTGAACCCGTCGCACTCCCGCTCCATAGGGTGATACGTACCGGGGTGCGCCGGCCGGTGATCCGACGGTTGAGGGGGCGTAGGGAGGAGGCATCGCGCCGTAGTTCTGTGCGTGGGTCGATCCTCCGATCAAGCCCACGAATAGTAGCAACCGGGCGGCCCACCGCCCAGTCAAGCCATGAACAGCATCCATCCTTGAAGGCTCCGTTCGGAAGAGGGCCAGACGGGGGGATTCCGGGCGGAGAGTAACCGGCACTTCCCCGAATTTTGAATCCTTCCTGCGTCCGCCCCCCTGTTCCGATCGGGGGGAACGCACAATTTCGACCTTGTCTAAGATTATCGACCGACTCAAGGTAAGGGATTGACCATTTTCACGGATACTTCGGAAGATACCACCATTCGGATTTCGTCAGGATCACCCGACGCTTGACGGAAGCAACGGTCAGTGTAGATTGGGTGAATTCGACGGACGCCATCGGGAATACCTTACTTTGACGAACGTCGGTCGCTCGTGCCGACGCAGGGATTTGTGCCGCGATGACCATCCATGCCATGTGGGTCATGCTGGGCGTGCTGGCCATCCTGGCCGTCGCCTACCGCTTCTACAGCGCGTTTCTCGCCGCGAAGGTCGCCGTGCTGGACGATTCGCGGACGACGCCGGCTCATGCACTCAATGACGGTCAGAACTATCACCCGACCAACAAGTGGGTGCTCTTCGGCCACCACTTCGCGGCCATCTCCGGGGCAGGTCCGCTGATCGGGCCGGTCCTGGCGATCCAGTTTGGTTACTTGCCTGGCCTGATCTGGCTGGTCGTCGGCGTCTGCCTGGCCGGCGCCGTCCAGGACATGCTCGTGCTGGCGGCCTCGACGCGGAGAAACGGCCTGAGCCTCGCCGGGAATCGCCCGCGCCGAGATCGGACCGGTGGCCGGCGCGGCGACGGGCATCGCCATCCTCTACGTCATCATCATCGCTCTGGCCGGACTGGGCATCGTTGTGGTGAAGGCCCTCGGCGGCGAGGAAGTTCCCATGACGGCCGGTACCCGGCTGGTCTACCCCGAAGATGCTGGAATCACGACGGTTACGCGCAAGGGGACGCCGCATGTCATCTATCAGGTTCCGCCGAAATCCACGTACGTCTTCGGCGAGTCGGACGATGACACGATGGTCTTCAACGAGTCGTTCGAACTGGCCGTGCCCGCCGAGGATCGTCTGACCACCGCTCCTGGGACCAAGGGGTTCGTCCTGCCCGAAGGGGCACACCGGATGGTCAAGGGAAGCTCCTGGGGAACGTTCACGATCGCCTGCACGATCCCGATCGCGCTCCTGGTCGGCCTGTACATGTACCGGCTGCGCAAAGGGAAGGTTGTCGAGGCGTCGATCTTCGGCGCAATCGGCGTGCTGGCCGCGACCGTCATCGGGGCAAGGATTCCCGGCTCCAGCCTGGAGCCGTTCTTTAGCCTCACGCGCGAGCAGACGATCTTCGCGATGGCGGCCTATGGCTTCGTCGCCTCGATCCTGCCGGTCTGGCTCCTGCTCTGTCCTCGCGATTACCTGTCGAGCTTCCTGAAGATCGGCACGATCGGGCTTCTCGTCCTGGGCGTCATCCTGGCCAATCCGCCTCTGGAGGCCCCGGCGGTCAATCAGCAGTTCGCCCAGGGCGGCGGGCCGAACTTCGACGGGCCGATCTTCCCGTACGTCTTCATCTGCATCATGTGCGGCGCGATTTCGGGCTTCCACGCGCTGGTCTCTTCGGGCACGACGCCGAAGATGATCGACAAGGAATCGGACGTCCGCATGATCGGCTACGGGGCGATGCTGATGGAGGGCCTGGTCGGGATCGTCGCCCTGATCGCCGCGGCGTCGCTGCCGAGCGGGATGTATTACGACATCAACATCGACCTGGCCAAACGGCCGCAATTCGCGCAGGCCCTCGCCGCCATGGACGCCGACCACGGCGGCGATGAACTGGTTCAGATGGAGAAGGACGTTCAGGAATCCCTGCACGGCCGCACCGGCGGCGCGGTGACGCTGGCCGTCGGCATGGCCCGGATCTTCTCCGACGCCGTCCCGCGGTTTCGCGGCCTGATCGGTTACTGGTATCACTTCGCCATCATGTTCGAGGCGCTGTTCATCCTCACGACGATCGACACCGGCACGCGGATCGGGCGATTCATGGTGCAGGAGTTTCTGGGCAAGGTCTGGAAACCGCTCGGCGATCTCGACTGGCTCCCGGCGTCGTTGTTCTCGACCGCCGTGATTGTCTTCGGCTGGGCCGCGTTCATCTGGACCGGCTCCGTGCAGACGATCTGGCCGATGTTCGGCATGGCGAACCAGCTCCTGGCGCTGATCGCGCTGGGGATCGTCACCACGGTCATCATCAATAATGGCCGGTCGCGGTATGCCGTGGTCACGATCGCGCCGATGTGCTTCGTCGCGAGCACGACCCTGACGACCGCCTACCGGGAGATCACCCTGCGGTATTATGGCTGGATTCAGAAGGGGGACGTCCTGAAAGGGACGCTCAATATTGGGTTCACCCTGTTGTTGATTCTCTGTGTGACGATCATCGTCGTTTCCGCCGCGGCCCGCTGGGTCAATGCCGTGCGGAGAGGGGCCGAACCGAGGGAAATCCAGGTCTGAATCGCGTTCCGGGACGATGTCTCGATGGCACGTTTGATCGCCCCGGTTGTCGCTGACCTCGCGGCGTTTCCGGGGCTGACGTCTCTGCGATCCGATCTCCATCCAGGAAAACGACTTACGGCGAAATGACGGGGAGGGTTGATGTCCCAGAAAGAACGATGGGCCTCGCGAATCGGGCTGGTTCTCGCCATGGCCGGAAATGCTGTTGGCCTTGGCAATTTCCTCCGATTTCCGGCCCAGGCGGCCGGCAACGGGGGCGGGGCGTTCTTGATCCCCTATGTCGTCGCGTTCGTCGTCATGGGACTGCCGCTGATGTGGGTCGAGTGGACGATGGGCGCTACGGCGGTCAGTTCGGCCACCACTCGGCTCCCGGCGTCTTTCAGTCGATGGGCCGGAGCGGGATCTGGAAATATCTCGGCGTGATCGGCCTCTGGTGCTGCCTCTTTATCTCGGCCTACTACCTGTACATCGAATCCTGGTGCATGGCCTATGCTCTCAAGTCGGTCATCGGCGGGTTCGCCGGCATGACGCCCGATGACGTGACGGCCTATTTCGGGAAATTGACCGGCACACGCGAGCACGAAATCTTCGCGATCAGTCCGTGGGGGATGGGCTTCTTCTTCGTCTGCATCGCGATCAACATCGCCATTCTCTCGCGCGGGCTGGCCAAGGGCATCGAGGTGGTGGCGAAGATCGGCATGCCGCTCCTGATCCTGTTCGCCATCGCTCTCGCGGTCCGGGGCCTTTGGATCGACCCCAGAACCGATGCGCATGCCGTGACCAGCCCCTTCGAGGGTCTGAACTTCGTCTGGCAGCCGAAGTTTTCCTCACTGACCAACCCGTCGGTCTGGCTGGCCGCCGCTGGGCAGATCTTCTTCACCCTGTCGATCGGCATGGGTTCGATCCATTGCTACTCGTCGTATCTTCGCGAGAAGGACGACGTGGCCCTCACCGGCGCGACGACAGCCTGGACGAACGAGTTTTGCGAGGTCATTCTCGGTGGCACCATCCTGATCCCGATCGCCGTCGCCTATCTCGGGCTGGATCAGGTCAAGGCACAAACGGCCAGCGGTTCCGGCCTGGGCCTGGGCTTCTTCGTCTTCCCCACGCTGTTCAACAACTGGGGACCGGCCTTTGCCCGGGTCGCCGGGTTCCTCTGGTTCGGCCTGCTGTTCTTCGCCGCCATCACCAGCTCCCTGGCGATGGGTCAGCCGATCCTCTCGTTCCTCGAAGACGAGTTCGGGTTCAGCCGCAACAAGGCCGCGCTGAGCCTCGGCGGAATGGTCCTGACTCTGGCGGTCCCCGTGGCGATCCTGAACAGCCGCAGCGCGTTCGATGAGTTCGACTACTGGGCCGGAACCTTTGCCCTGGTCGTCTTCGCCACGGTCGAGCTGGTCCTGTTCGCCTGGGTCTTCGGGCTCGACAACGGCTGGCGCGAGCTGATGAAAGGCGCGGAGCTGAAGGTCCCGCGGGCCTTCTACTATATCCTGAAATTCATCACGCCCGTCTTCCTGATGCTGATCCTGCTCGCCTACATCTTCCAGCCCGCCGGCAAGGTCGATGGCAAGGAACAGGGATGGCAGCCTTACCTGCGTGCCCCGTTCACCGGCGAGGCGCTGCCGGCCTGGGACTGGTCCAAGGACGGCATGATCGGCAAACTCCTGCACCGGGACATCACCGACGGCAAGACGCCGGAGGAGCAGGCCTTTCACGTCAACCTTCGACGCGCCCGGACCTTCGACCGTTGCCTGATGTTCGGCACATTCCTCTTCCTGGCATTCCTGGTCAACCGCGCCTGGGCCAGGCGGCGCGCGGAGGGGAGGAACTGACCGATGGCGTCCATGTCCGGCTCCGCCTGGGTCTTCTTGCTGACCGCGTGGACGCTGATCTGCGTCTTCGCGACCTATTGCTTCACCAAGCTGTTGACCTCGAAACAGCAGCTCGACCGGGATGAGGAAATAGGGGTGGATGGCTGAGCCGAGACCCGGCCGACGTCACTTTCCCTCTTCCTCATACTTCCCCCTTGAGAAGGGGGAGCCGGAGGAGGTTCCGGGACCAACACGCGACCATGCACGAGTACCGATCCTCGGAAAACGAGCACCACCGCCGCGTGCGCCAGGCGATCGGGGCGGGGGGCTTGAAGTGAGCGCCAAGGCGGCCCAGGAAAGCGGACCCCCCTCAATCCCCCTTGGCAAGGGGGGAAGTTATTTCCCGGTCGTTCCACGCCCCTGGTCCCGGAGAACCGTTCAAACCCTCTCGTTCCGTCCCGCCCTGTAGGGGCGGATAACGCCGCCTTCCGCCGAGCACGACCTTGTTAGAGAAACAGCAAAGCGCGCCGAGCGCCTGGTTCCGGGTGGACGCCGCCACGGTCCGCTCGACGGCCAGGTGCGTCAGGAACGCGTTCACCTCCGGCTCGCCCATCTCCAGCGGGTGCCGCGTGCCGTGGAATCGGATGAACCGGCGAATCCACCCGACATACGCATCCTCCGTCCGGATACGGTTATGCCGCACCCGGATCGCGTCGCGCACCTGGTCAAGCAGCCGACTCATGTTCGTCGCCTCCCGTTGGTTCGCCTAATCCCGGAATCCGCTTGCAAACCGGCGAGAGTCGCGGGAGAATCATTCGGATGGGTGGGATGATACGACTGTTCAGTCGTGTTTTTCCACGAATTTTCGTTCGTCTAATACTGGTTAGGCGGCGGCGGATCACGATGGAGCCACGCTATCCTCGCACGGAACCCGACGCCACGGCCTGGGGCCCAATTCCATAGTGGAAGCGGTGACAGCCCAATTAGAGGATGGACAACCTCTCAGATAGGAACCAGAGGTGGATCATGTTGCATCGAGTCGTGGTGGCGGCTGTCGTCATTGGGGCCGTGGCGGCGGGGCGGTCGGAGGCGTCGCTCCTCGTGACGGTCACCGAGTCCGGCGGTGACGTCGTGTTCTCTGGCGGCGGAACCCTCGACCTCACAGGCCTCTCATTTCTCGCCTCAGGGAGCGGGCAACCTGGCATCAAGCCATCAACAGCCTATTTCAAGCTCGGGCCAGCTTCACTCACAGGTGAGGATGTCTATTTTGGGGTGACGTCGCCCAGCGATTTCGGCACGGGCGGTCCCACCCCCGCTTCATCGGGCTCCGGGGACAACTTCGGCGTGTCCAGTCATCTACTCATCGTCCCCACCGGGTATACTTCCGGGTCCCCGCTACTGGCGACCGACACATTCGCGGGCGCAACGTTCGCCAGCCTGGGGATCACGCCGGGCACATACATCTACACGCTTCCGTCGGACACGATCACCCTCCAGATCGGTCCCACGGCCGTGCCCGAGCCCTCGACGTTGCTCTCGGGCACCCTGGCGGTCATGCTGACCGCCGGCGTCGGTCTGGCCCGGGGGAAGTCGAAGGGGAGAAGTCGGAAGTCGAAGGGGAGAAGTCGGAAGTCGAAGGGGACATTCTGATTCCTCCCGGTAGAATGGGCGATCCGGGCAATCCCGCCGCCTAACCGCTCTCATGGCCTCTTCTGTCAAGAGCGCACCGTCGACGGGCCGTGGCAGGGGGATAGGTTCCTGACCAGGTTCCGGGTTGCTCGGCGCGACGGATCGGCGCGGGACGCATGCGGCGCGGGGACGGTCGGGTGGGGGAGTCGCGATGCACGCGGGGCATCGGCTCGCAAACCGCTCTCGGGGGTCGGCACCCACGCGGCGATCGGCGTCGCCGACGGGGTGGCAGGCCGCCGGGGGAAACTCGTCCCGGCGGCGGCCCACGCCCCAGACACTCCTCCGCGGCCCGCAACGCCGGCCTCTCATCGCGATTGGCTCACGTGATAACACGTGTCCCGTGAGGCGGCGGTTCGGCGGCGGGGCCGATCGGGGTGGTTCGGGGTGAGTCGCGGGTCTCCTGGGAATTCGGGTCGTACAGACACGCGACGCTCTTGAATTGGCCGAGATCCAGGCCAAGAATGGTGCTCATGGTTGTGTGGCTCCGCGAGGTGAGCGTTGTGGAGATGCCACCTCTCAAGGATACCCGCCTTGGGGGACCATGCGGCTTACATGGATTCTTTATGCGGCTCGGGGGCGAGCGCGGTGGCCCGGCAAGAGTTGTCGGGTTGCGAAGCGATTAAGGTCCCCGGGTGAGGAACACCTGCGAATGATAGGCAGGAAGGTTCCTGGCGTTGCGGATCGGCGCTCGGACAATGAGCCGTACTGGGCCATGCGCGACGTCGGGTCGGCTGACGTCCGCATGGGCTGATTTCCATCCGGCGGCCCGAGCGACGGGGCTCACGAATCCGCCATCGAACATCTTGTTCATCGTGAGGTGTACTCAATGAGCGTCGAAGCAGACCTGGAGAAGCCCCGCTGATTCATAACTCGGCAACCAGCTATTTGGCCGCTCGCTGGATGGGGCGCACGTTCACAAATTACGGATCGGACAACGCCGGACTCTACGGTCATTGGCCGGAGCTCGACCGGATTGCCATCTGGGGGTGTCTCGAATCTAGCGGCTACGAATGGTGCTTCAAGAATGGCAGCCATCTTCCATGGTTCGCCAGCCCGATGAAGCCATCACTATCGCGAACAGGATTCGGTCGCGGCGATGCGGAACCGCTTCGCCGCGGATGGATAGGAGGGACGAAGTCCCATGGAGCTTCGCACGCATCGAAGGCATCTGGCCGACCTAGCCCGGAGTTTGGGACGAGGTGCGAGTACATTCAATGTGCACCGATCAGCCGTACGCCCATTAAACTCCGAACGGCAAGGGTGGCGGTTTGTCATCGTGTTTCAACGAGGACTTGGAATGAGTTCGACCGCCATGTACGATCTGGAGACCTACGATCCACTTCAAGCCAACGGGTCAGCTCTGTTCCAATGCTGCTCACGTACACGCTTGGCCGGAGTTCCACACCCTGGCAATACCGCAGACGTCCCTCGAGTCCCTCGACATTCTCGAACTCGGGCAGGCACTCGGTTCATCCAAGCTTCTGTTTCAGCGCGGCGAGCCGTGGCGCGGTTCGCGCACATGCTGTTCAAGCCCGGCCATGACTGGCCTGGCAAGACACCTAACGCTCAGCATGCAGCCGAAGGCGGTCGCCTGCCGCGTGGGGAAAAATGGACGATAGGGGTCTCGGAAGCGATGGCACAGAGCCTGTCCCATGTCGCCGGGTTTTCGACATCCGGTTGCGTCGGACCGGGGTCGCGGGTGAAACTATGAAGGAGGTCGAGCCGACGGCAGCGACTCCGAGTTTGGGGTAAACCTGAAGTGGATCATCCGTTTTCCCCTGATCCGGAGCACTGTCATGAACTTCGTCGGCATCGACCTCCACAAGCAGAGTCTCACGGTCTGCGTCGTTGATCAGGACCGAAACGTGCTGCAGACGCGCAAATTCGCCTGTGCCGACACGGCACGCATCGACGCCTTCTTCGCCAGCCTGGGCCACTTCGAGGCGGTCGTCGAGGCCACCGCCAGTTATGAATGGCTGCTGGACGCGGATCGAGCCCCTGGCCCGCCGGATCGTGCTGGCCCATCCGGGCAAGCTGCGGGTGATCGCCGAAAGCACCCGGAAAAGCGACAAGCTCGACGCCCGCATCCTGGCCGAGTTCCTGGCCCTGGACATGATCCCTCAGGCGTATCGGCCCACGCCCCGGCAACGCGAGCATCGGGCCTTGGTTCGGCACCGACAGTTTTTGCAGAAAGAGCGGACCCAGCTCCGCGTCAAGATCCGCCGCGTACTGAGCGACTACAATGCCGACCGCCGTGATCTGTTCTGCCATCTCCCCGAGGACGCTGGCGGCGGTGCCGCTGAACGATTCGGATCGATTTATCATCACACAAATGATCGATCAACTGAAGGCGATCGAGGGGCAGCTCGCGGCGCTGCGGCAGCAACTGCGCAGCGTTCGCCGCCGCGGCGTCGGAGCGTGAGGCCCGGAGCCGGCAGGTGTTGCGCAGCGTCACGGGCGTCGGCGAGGTGACCGCCGAAGTGGTGCTGGCCGAAGTGGGGGACATCCACCGGTTCCGCTCGGCCAAGCAGGTGGTGGCCTACGCCGGCCTGGCCCCCGGTCGTCGGGAATCGGCGGGCAAGGTGCGCAACCTGGGGATCACCAAGCGGGGCAGTCCGCTGCTGCGGTGGGTGCTGGTGGAGGCGGCCTGGCAGGCGGTGCGGCGTTCGGCGTACTGGCGGGGGATCTATGCGGCGTTGAAGCGGCGGCGGGGCAGCCGGCGGGCGATCGTGGCGGTGGCGCGTCGGCTGCTGGGGGTGCTGGTGGCGTTGCTGCGGAGTGGGGCGGAGTACAAGGAACCGAAGGCCGAGGCGGCGTGAGGACCCGACCACGACCCGACCACGACCACGACCACGACCACGACCACGACGGAGAATAGCCTATTGTAACATTGATGGGTTCTTGTTCGCGGAGCTGCTGTCGAGCCACCGACAGGTGGGCGGGACGAAACGGCAGGCGACCATGTTCCCGGCCAAGCGGGCCGGTCCTGGCCGGACCCTCGTGCGGGTGAAATCTGGCGTCTGCCGTCCGCAATCCGGTTGCCGAGGGCGTGACCGTCGAGTCGCGACCCTGAATAGATGGTGGAGCGTCCTTCTCGTCACGTCGGCCCAGCTCGTCAACGGCAGGCATTGAGGGGCCTTCCCTCAGCCTCAGGCTCGGAGGATGATCGTGGGTGAGCCGCCACCACGCAGTGGGCACGGATCGGGACGGGACCAGGCCGACCGACGCCGACGGCGAGGGGGATGAGCGTGGAGCCCACGGCCAGAAATCCGCACCGTCGATGGCTTGACAGACGCTCCTTCATAGATGGCCGGGACAACTTGTTGTCCCGGTCGCGCAGCGACAAGAGGCTTGAGCCAGGTAGGGCCCGCCGTGCGGACCGATCCAGAGACGGGCGGCCCGCTCGGCGGGCCCTACCTGGCTTACAGCAAATGGCACCTTCCAGATCCCAGATCTTCAAAGAGGCAAGGGAGTTCTGGAATCTGGAATGTGCCATTTGCCATGCAAAAGTCCGTGGTCGATCGCTGCTTACTCCACGTCGTCCCCCTCGATCACATCGACGATCGGAGGCGCGGCGTGGGGGCCTTCCATCTTGCCCGACTTCATCCGGCCGAAATAGTCCTTGAAGGCGGCCATGGCCTGATAACCCATCGCCAGCATGATGGGTACGTTGGCGACGAGCATCACGCCGGTGCCGAGGTCCGACAGGTTGCCGAGTTGATCGGCGTCGGTGACGAGGCCGGGGAGCGTGGCGACGACCGTCATCATGCAGAAGATTACCTTGTAGGCGGTGACAGCCCACTCGCCGAGCAGGAAGACGATCCCCTGCTCGCCGTAATAGCTCCAGGAGATCAACGTGGAGATGGCGAACATCCAGCAGGCGAGCGTGACGAGCCACTTGCCCAGCCCCGGGATGGCGCGGTCATAGGCATGCCCGGTCAGGGCCGCGCCGAGGATGTCCCGATAGACGCTGTTGTCGATCAGGCGGGCCTTCGCCGGCGGCGTGCTCCAGTCGATGAACAACCGTTGCGGGTTGTTCTGGGAGCGAATGATCCCCTTGATGCGGACCTTGCGCGAGCCGGTGTCTTCGTCCAGATCGGGAACCTCGGCGACGAGGAAGAAACTATTCCCCTCATCCCAGGAATCGGGGGCGGGGAGTTCGGGCAGGGATTCGAGGCTCGTGGGGGCCTCGACGCGCCAGGCGCCGTCGCGTTCGACGATCTGAATCTCTCCGGCGAAGGGGCCGGCGGGTTCGCGGTTCCACGTGCCGGTGGACAGAATGACGAGCGCCGTCAGGGTGCAGACGAGGCAGGTGTCGATGAACGGCTCCAGCCCCGCGACCACCCCCTCGCGGACCGGCTCGTCGGTCTTGGCCGCCGAGTGGGCGATCGGTGAGGTCCCCTGCCCCGCCTCGTTCGAGAACAACGCCCGGCGCAGGCCGGTGGTCAGTCCAAACCAGGCCGTCGCGCCGACAAACGCCCCCTCGGCCTCGGTCGGGCTGAACGCATCCTTCACGACGTACAGGAGCAGTTCCGGGACATTCGCCGCCTTGACGAACAGGACGGCGATCCCCGCCAGCAGGTACAGACCGCACATGAACGGGACGAGCCGTCCGGCCACGTCGCCGATCCGCTTGATCCCCCCGAGAATGACCATGGCCGTGACCAGGGCGAGGATGATTCCGGAGGCAATCTGCGGAAACCCGAAATACTCGTTCGTGATGTCGGCCACGTTCCACGCCTGGAACATGTTGCCGCCGGTGATCGTCGAGACGAGCAAGGTGACGCAGAAGATCGCGCCGATGGCCCAGGAGATTGGTCGGGCGATGCCGCCCGCCCTGTCGCCCCAGCCTCGCGTGATGACCCACATCGCGCCGCCGTGCGGGTTGGACGGGTCAGACGTGTCCCGATACTTCATCGCCAGGGTGACCTCGACCGACTTGATCGCCATGCCGAGGAAGCCGGTGACCCACATCCAGAACAACGCGCCGGGGCCGCCAATCCCGATCGCCAGGGCCACGCCGCCGATGTTGCCGAGGCCAACCGTGCCCGACAGGGCGGCCGAGAGAGCCTGGAAGTGGTTGATCGCGCCGGGGTCGGCCTTGTCGTCGTACTTCCCCCGGATGACCTGCACGCCGTGGGTCAACGCGCGGAACTGGATGAACTTGCTCCAGATCGAGAACAGGATGCCCACGCCCAAGAGCGCGACGAACGTGGGCAAACCCCAGAGCAGGTCGATCGTGGCACCCATGACCCTGTGATACACTTCCATATTCGGCTCCAGGCGTTCCCGCGATCGCTCGTCACGATTCCCAAAAGGTCGGGCCACCCGGCGGCCAGGGTGGCCCGTTCGTCGTCCTTCACGTGGGGATTCCAGATATCACTGGGACGGCAGTTGCATCACCTCGACCTTGCGGATGCAGACCTTGCTGCCCGGGTCGTGCTGCTGGAAGGCGAGGTGGTCCCCCTTGTACGTCTGGTTGTGGTCGAGGAACTCGTAGAGCAGCTCGTCGTTGACCTTGACCCGGATCGACGTGACCATCTTGCCCCGGTAGTTGATGTCCTTGACCTCGATTTCCTGCGTGAACCAGGTGTCGGGCTTCACGAGTTGCTTGTACACGTGAACCATCGTGTAGATCGAGCCGGTGCGGATCGGGTCGGCGTGGCTGCTGTTGATCTGGGCCTCGTAGCCGTCGGTGAAGCCGGGCTTCTCGGTGGCCCGGAAGTACATGCCCGAGTTGCCGTTGTCGTTGATCTTGATCTCGGCGCGGAAGCGGATGTTCTTGAAGCCCCCCTTGTCGGTGACGAGCATCGACGCCTGGCCCGAGCCGCAGATCGCGCCGTCCTTGACCTCCCAGTCGGTCTTGTTGTTCGGGAATTCGACGACGCTCCAGCCATCCAGCGTCTTGCCGTCAAACAGCGAGACCCACCCCTTGTCCGTCCCCTTCTCCTGAGCGCGGGTTGAGAGCGGCGCCAGCGCGGCGCAGAGCAAGGCCAGCGTGGCGATTCTGGTCCAACGGTTCATCAGCATCGTTCTCCTTGTGCGTTTGGTGTTCGGGGTCGGAACGATCCGTCCGGTCCAACCGGCGCGGTCCGTTTTACCCCATTTTGGCAACGCGGATCATACGCCAACCGCCGCGCCGATGCCAGAACTCCGCCCTCGGCATGTCGGCTCTCACGGCCGGCGGACCGTTGCCCGGAGCGTTCTGGCCTGGCAGACTGGTCGCCAGTCCCGCCGCATACGTTTCGCGTCGGCGGGGGCGAAATTGCCGATATCCCGGTCCTTCGCAGGGAGAACCTTCATGAAACGGGTATGGATGGGCTTCGTGGTCGCCTTGATTCTTTCGCCGATCGCGGCGCGGGGCCAGACCCCGGCCGAGATGCGGCGCACGGCCGACTATGCCGCGTCGCTCCAGAACGAGGATGGCGGCTTCGGCGCCTCGGCGGACGCCGCGTCGAGCCTCGGGGCGACCTCCTCAGGCATCAAGGTCTTGCTCTACACGGGTGGCTCGATTCCCGATGTTCCCTCCTGCATGGCCTACGTCCGGAAGTGCTTCGACAAGGAATCCGGCGGCTTCGCCCCGACCCCCGGCGGCAAGCCCGACGTCCACACCACGTCGATTGGCCTGATGGCGCTCGGCGAGCTGAAGATGGACGAGCCGGAAATGGTTGACCGGGCGATCGCCTACCTGAACGAGAACGCCAGGGAATTCGGCGATATCCGCATCGCCGTCGCCGGGCTGGAGGCCGTCGAGAAGAAGTCCGACAGGTTCCCCGACTGGATCGCCAAGGTCCAGGCCATGCGCAACCCGGACGGCACCTGGGGCGAAGGCGCCAGCAAGGCGTTCGATACCGGCGGCGCGGCCGTCGCCCTGCTCCGCCTGGGGGTCGAGCTGGACAGGAAGGACGCTGTCCTCGCCGCGATGCGAGACGGTCAGCGCCCCGACGGCGGCTGGTCGAAGGACGAGGGACCATCCGACCTGTCGAGCAGCTATCGCGTCGTGCGCGGGTTCTTCATGATGCGGGAGAAGCCCGACCTGAGCAAGCTCCTCGGCTTCATCGCCCGGCACCGCAACGCCGATGGGGGCTATGGCACCGAACCGGGCGGCGCATCAAGCCTCTCGGGAACGTACTACGCCACGATCATGATCCGCTGGTCCCGGATTCTCCGAGGCGAGCCGGCACTGGTCGAGACCGCCGGCTTTGTCCCCCTGTTCGACGGCAAGAGCCTGGACGGCTGGGAAGGGGACACGACGCTCTGGAAAGTGCGCGAGGGCATGATCGTCGGTGACTCCCCCGGGATCGAGCACAACAACTTCCTGGCGACCGAGAAGTCCTACGGCGACTTCATCCTCAAGCTCTCGTTCCGCCTGGTGGGGGGCGTGGGGAACAGCGGGGTCCAGTTCCGCAGCGTCCGCATCGAGGGAGGCGAGATGCGGGGCTACCAGGCCGATATCGGCGAGAACTACTGGGGATGCCTCTATGATGAATCCCGACGCAACAAGGTGCTCGTGCAGGCGTCGAGGCGAGCTGAGCAAGCGTTGCACAAGGACGGCTGGAATGAGTACGTTCTGCGCGTCATTGGCGGCCACATTCGCCTGACGCTCAACGGCGTGACCTCGGTCGATTACGAGGAGCCGGACGCGGACATCGCCCGAGACGGCAAGATCGCGCTCCAGATCCACGCCGGTGGGCCGATGCAGGTCCAGTTCAAGGACATCTACATCCAGCCCCTGCCCCGCCCGACCGCCGACGAGGCCAAAACGCCCGGCTTTCATCTGCGGATCGGTCCAGAGCGGAGGAAACGAGCGAAAATATACCGTCTATCTTCCCGAAGGCTACGACGGCGAGAAGTCCTTCCCGGTGATCCTCTTCCTGCACGGTTCGGGCGAACGGGGCGACAACGGCATTCTGAGCGCCCAGGTGGGCCTCGGGCCGATCATCGCCGGAAACCCCGGTGACTTTCCGTTTGTCGTTGTTTTCCCCCAGGCCCGAGAGACCTGGGCGGCCGATTCCGAGGACGCTCGCGCGGCCCTGGCGGCGCTCGACGACGTGCTGAAGACGTACAAAACCGATCCGAAGCACGTCATTCTGACCGGCCTCTCGATGGGCGGCTTTGGCTCCTGGCAGATCGCCGCGGCGCACCCGGAACGGTTCGCGGCCGTGGTGCCGGTCTGCGGGTTCGGTTCGACGGAAACGGCGCTGGCGATCAAGGACAAGCCAATCTGGACGTTCATCGGCGACGCCGACAGCCCCCGCCTTCTCGGCAGCACCCGCGCGATGACCCAGGCTCTCCGCGACGCCAACGCCAAAGTCCGGTCCACTGAGTATCGGGGCGTCGGCCACAATAGCTGGGACCGCGCCTACTCCGAGCCAAAACTCCATGAATGGATGCTTCATCCGTCGGGCAATTGAGTGCGGGATGGCCGATGATCCTCTCGTTTCCACGCGGAAGAGCGTGGGAACGAGAGATGGCTGATGATTCTAGGTATTGCGCGGTTGCCCCCGATTCTCCTTCGATGCCCTATTTCCGACGCGGGAGATCATCTGGATTCACCCCAAAGGGGCAACCGGAACCAGGGGCGTTGCCCCTGTACGTGTTTAGCGGCCCCCTTTTTGCTGGCCTGAATCGATCATGGGGCCGATCCGGCCGGTGGGGTGGACCATGACGGCTACTGAGCGGGCGACTCTGGAGCAACTCCGGCAAGAGAACCAGACGCTGTGCGCCCAGGTCGCCACCCTGGAGCAGACCATCGGCGACCTCCGGGACCAGAACCAACGGCTCCAGCAGCAGCTCGACGAGCAGACCCGGGCCGCGGCACGCCAGGCGGCCCCGTTCCGCCGGCGTGACTCCCGGAAGGTCCCCGATGGCTCCCGGAAGCCGCCCGGCCGCCCGGACGGCCATCCCGGGGCCCGCCGGGCCATCCCCGACCACGTCGACGAACACGCCGAGGTGCCGCTGACGGGCTGTCCCCACTGCGGCGCCCCGGTCACCGCGGTCGAACCGATCGAGCAGTTCATCGAGGAGATCCCCCCGGTCCGGCCCCGCGTCACCCGCCTGGTCACGTACCGCGGCCGCTGTGCCACCTGCGGGCCGGTGCACAGTTCCCACCCGCTGCAGACCTCGACCGCCACCGGCGCGGCCAAGGTTCAGCTGGGCCCCCGCGCCTGTGCCCTGGCCGCCGCGTTGAACAAGCAGTTCGGGCTGACGACACGCAAGACCTGCCGCGTGCTGAAGCTCCTGTGCGGCCTCTCGCTCAGCCCCGGCGGACTGGCGTTGGGCGTGCAATGCACCGCGACGAAGGTCACCCCGGCCTTCGACAGCCTGGTCACCGAGATCCGCGGCGCGGCCGCCGTGTTCGTCGACGAGACGAGCTGGTACGTCGGGGCACCGGGGCACTGGCTGTGGACGTTCACGACCGCCGACGCGACGGTCTACCACGTCGACGAGAGCCGCGGCCGGCAGGTGGTGCTGGAGATGCTCGGCGCGGACTTCGCCGGCATCCTGGTGAGCGACTGCCTGGCCAGTTATGAGAACCTGCCGTACCGGATGCACAAGTGCATTGCCCACCACCAGAAGGCGATCGCGGCGGCGCGGGACCGGCCGGACACGACCGACCCAAGCTATCTGAACGAGTGGAAGCTGCTGTTCACGATGGTCAATGCGTTGTGGAAACACCGCGTGTCTCTCGGCGAAGAGGAGTTTGCGCGGCAACGGGGCCACCTGGAGGCGTGGTTGGACCGGCTGCTGGCCGAGGAGCGGAGCCAAGCGGGGGACGTGGCGATTCAGCAACGGATCGGCAAACGGCGTGGGGTGGTCTTGGGCTGCCTGGACGACCCCGCGGCGGAACCGACGAACAACCGTGCGGAGGCGCTCGCTGCGTGACCCGGGCGTGATCGCGCGGAAGGTGTCGTGCGGGAACAAGACCGAGGCGGGGAAGCGGGCGTGGGAGCGGCTGACGAGCCTGGCGATGACCTGCCAGCAGCGGGGTCACGATTTCGTCTCCTGGCTGGCCGCCTGCCTGCCCCTGAACGCCCCGGTGACCCCCGTCCCCGCCGCCACCCCGGACCGCTAAACACGAACTTGCCCCTGGCTATCGGATGCTGCCCCTTCGGGGCGAACTGCGTGACTCCTAGATTCATGGTTGATGGCTGAGGATGCGGGGTCCGCGTTCGAGCCATCGTCCAGGAACCATCAGCCATCATGAATTGAACAAAACAGCGAATCGCAACTCTTTTTGGACTACGAGGGATCGATGATTCTGACGCGAGCCAACACCCTGGGATGGTTTTGCCTGTTGCTGCTCCTGACCCCGAGAACGGGGATGGCCCAGGAGGAACAAAGGAGGTTCCCCGGTCTCGGACCTGCGCGACGAGGCATCCCTCTTCAGTGAGAATGCCCGCACGGAGGCCAGGGCCAAACTACAACGGATCGAACTGCGCACGCGGCGTACCGATCCGGATCGAGACGATCGACTCGCTCCACGGCGACCCACTCGAAAAGGTGGCGTTTCGACGGGCACAAAGTTCGGGAATGCCCGGGGGGCTCTTCGTGCTCCTGTCCGCGAAGGAGGCAAGGATTCATGTCGTCCGATCGCCGGACTTCGCCCACATCCTTCCGGAGCCGAGCGTTCAAGGAATTCTCGACGCCTTCCTCAAGGGGTTGCGGTCCGACAACCGGGACAAGGGACTGGAACTGGGGGTTCAGGAAATCGAGATCGTGCTGACGAAGGCGGCGGCCGAGGGACTGGCGAGCCAGGAAGAAGAGGAGGCCGGGCACTCCGATTCCGGGATGATCGTCCGGGACCAGATCCATCTGACCCTCGCCGGTGCCCAGACAATCCTGGCCGGTGTCGCGGAAGAAGGCGAAGGCGATGGGGCTGAAGGTCAACATCGCCGTTGTGGATGATGGCGGCCACCTGATCGCCTTCGCCCGGATGGATGGCGCCCGTCCGGCCAGCGGCTACACGGCGATGACCAAGGCGACCACCGCGGCCACCTTCCGCCAGGATACCGGCCCCGTGCCCCCCGGCGTCGAGCAGCCCGACCCGCTCCTGAACCTCAGCCTCCAGAATGCCGCATCGGCCAGCGGCGGCAAGGTGACGACGCTCTTCGGCGGCGTGGCGATCAAAATCGACGGTCAGGTCGTAGGAGCAGTGGGTGTCGGTGGCGGCACGGGCGAGCAAGATGCGGAAGTTGCCCGGGCGGGCATCGCCGCGATGATGGAAAAGATCGATGCCGGACAACCCGAACCCCGCGAGTAACGGTCAAAACGACACCCTCCAGGACCGAAATCCCGTCCGATCGCGATCGCGCCGAGAAAACTCCCCTGGCGGGGAATCGGGCGATCGGCTGGAATTGGTCCTGGAACAAAACGCCCGAGATCGGATCTCGCGCTGACGACGCCCGGCGTTCCGCTCCGCGCGACGTGCCGGGGCGTCGAATAGATTCGAACCCATCGTGAGGAGCTTCTGTTCATGAGACGACTGCTAACGGGTGCGCTGGGAGCCTCGCTGCTTGCCGCGTCCCTGACAACCTGGGCCGCCGATCCCTCGGAAAAGGCGACCGCGCCCTGCTCAAGTCGGGCATCGACACGTCCGGCGTGGACGCGGCCGTGCGACCGCAGGACGACCTGTTCCGCCACGTCAACGGCAAGTGGCTGAAAACCGCCGAGATCCCGGCCGATCGCTCCGTGGACGGGGCCTTCTACCAGCTTCGAGACCAGTCCGAGGCCGACCTCCGGGAGATTATCGAGAAGGCCGCGAAAACCGACAACCCGGCCGGGTCCGAGGCGCAGAAGGTCGGTGACCTCTACGCGAGTTTCATGAATACGGATCGGGTCGAGGAACTCGGCAAGACGCCGATCGACGACGACCTGGCCCGGGTCGATGCCATCCAGAACAAGACGGACTTTCTCCGCGCCCTGGCCGAGCTGGATCGTCGCGGCAACGATGGACTGCTCGGGATGTGGGTCGATACCGACGCCAAGCAGTCCGACCGGTACATCATCTATCTGTCGCAAGGGGGCCTCGGCCTGCCGGACGAGTCGTATTATCGCGACGACAAGTTCCAGGAGATCCGGGATGCCTACGTCGCCCATGTGGCGAAGATGTTCGACCTGGCCGGTGTGCCCGACGCCAAGGCCAAGGCCGATCGAGTCATGGCCCTGGAGACGCGCCTGGCCGAGAACCACTGGGATCGGGTCAAGAGCCGCGACGATACCCTCACGTACAACAAGAAGGATCGGGAAGCGCTCGCCGAGCTAACCCCGGGATTTGACTGGAGCACCTGGTTCCAGACCCTGGGGGCCGAGAACGTCAAGGAAGTCGTGGTCCGGCAGCCGAGCTTCTTCACGGCCATGGCCAGGGCGCTTGACGAGGTGCCGCTCGACGACTGGAAAATCTGGCTCAAGTGGCATGTGATCCATTCCTATGCCCCCTTGCTGAGCCAGCCGTTCGTTGAGGAAAACTTCGCCTTCTACGGACATACGCTGACCGGCGCCGAGGAAATCCGCCCGCGCTGGAAGCGCGGAGTCGAGGCGGTCGAGTCGGCCCTGGGGGAGGCGGTCGGCAAGCTCTACGTCGCCGAGCACTTCCCGCCCGAGGCGAAGGCCCGGATGCAGGCGCTCGTGGACAACCTGATCGCCGCTTACCGCGAGGACATCCAGGCCCTCGACTGGATGAGCCCCGAGACCAAGACGAAGGCGCTTCAGAAGCTCGACAAGTTCACCCCCAAGATCGGCTATCCGGACAAGTGGCGCGATTACTCGAAGCTGGAGATCGACCGCGACGACCTTGTCGGCAACATCCAGCGTGCCACCGCGTTCGAGATTGACCGCAACCTGAACAAGCTCGGCAAGCCGGTGGACCGCTCCGAGTGGTTCATGACGCCGCAGACGGTGAATGCCTATTACAATCCCGGGATGAACGAGATCGTCTTCCCCGCCGCGATCCTCCAGCCGCCCTTCTTCGACATGAACGCCGACGATGCTGTGAACTATGGGGCCATCGGCGCGGTGATTGGTCACGAGATCGGCCACGGCTTCGATGATCAGGGGTCGAAGTTCGACGGCGACGGCAACATGAAGGACTGGTGGACCGACTCCGACCGCAAGGAGTTCGAGAAGCGTGCCCAGGCGCTGATCGAGCAGTATAACGGCTTTGAGCCGGCCCAGCTTCCCGGTCAGCACGTTAACGGCGCGTTGACCATCGGCGAGAATATCGGCGACCTCGGCGGCCTGACGATCGCGCACAAGGCCTACCAACTCTCGCTCCAGGACAAGGACGCCCCGGAGATCGACGGTTTCACGGGCGATCAGCGCTTCTTCCTCGGTTGGGCCCAGGTCTGGCGGGCGAAGTACCGCGACGCGGAATTGCAGCGCCGCCTGACAATCGACCCGCACTCGCCGACGGAATTCCGTTGCAACGGCGTGATCCGCAACCTGCCCGAGTTCTACGAGGCCTTCGGCGTGAAGCAGGGGGATCAGCTCTGGCTGCCGCCGGAGGAGCGCGTTCGGATCTGGTAATCCGGCGCGATCCTTTTTGGATCCGGATTGATGACGGAGGCCGACCGAAATCTCGGTCGGCCTCCGTTGCGTTGACGGATCACGAGGAGACGACGCGCCCGTCTCTCAAACGGATTTCGCGGTCGGCGGACGCGGCGACCTCGGCGCTGTGCGTCACGATCAGCATCGTGAGCGATCGCTCTTTCCGCAAACGTTCGAGCAGGTCGAGCACCTCATCCTGATTCCGACTGTCGAGGTTTCCCGTCGGTTCGTCCGCCAGCAGGAGAACCGGGTCATTCGCCAGGGCGCGAGCAATCGCCACGCGTTGCCGCTCGCCAACCGATAATCGGCCGGGCAAGGAATCGCGACGATTCGAGAGCCCCACCTCGTCGATCAACCGCTTCGCCCGATCCACCCGCTCGGATCGTGTCCAGTCCAGCTCAAACATGGGCACCTGAACATTCTCCAGGGCGGTGAGCGTCGGCAGCAGATGGAACGACTGGAAGATGAAGCCGAGTTGCCGGGCGCGAAACGCGTCGAGATCGAGCGCCGTCAGGGGCGTGTCGCGGAAGAAGACGACGCCGGCCGTCGGCCGATCGAGGCCGCCGAGGAGGTTCAAGAGCGTGCTCTTGCCGCAACCGCTCGGCCCGGTGATGGCGACGGATTCTCCATCCTGAATGTCCAGCGAAACGCCGCGCAGGGCATGGACGCGGCCATCCGGATAGAGCCGCTCCAGGGCCTCAGCGCGGAGCAACGACGGGGCGTCACTCATGGTGCAACGCCTCGACAGGTTCGAGCCGCGCGCCGCGGAGGGCCGGATACAGCCCGCCGAGCAGACTGAGACCGATGCCCAGGATGAGGCCGACCGGAAGCACGGCCAAGGGGAGGTCGCGCGCGATAAATCCGCTGGCGGTTGGTGTTGATGCAAGCCCTCGCACACCCAGAAAACCAAGAGTGGTACCCACGATGGCCCCGGTCAGCCCGAGCAGCAGCGACTCTCCCAGGATCATCATCAGCACTCGTTTGCGACGCCACCCCAGGGCACGCAGCACGCCGATCTCCGCGGTGCGTTCGAACACGGCCATCACCATCGTGTTGAGCATCCCCAGCGAACCGAGCACCAGCGCGACGATCGACGTCGCCCAGGCCATCGCCTTGGCCAGACGGATCTGCGAATCTTCCTGCACATAATCCCGCGCCGGGATCGCCGCCACGTTCGGCAAACGGGCCTCGATCCGGCGCGAGAGGGCCTTGATGCCCGCGACGTCGAGTTCGTCTTCCGCTGTCAGGACAAAGCCGGTGACCTGCCCCTCCCGGCCCATCATGTGCTGAAGTTGGTGCAAAGGGATGATCATCCCACCGTTTTCAAACAAGCTATCGCTCTCATAGATCCCGACCACCTTGAACGGCTCACCGGCCACGTCAACCCGATCACCGACGTGTTTTCCGAGATTCAGGGACAGGACACGGCCGAGCATCGCCCGGTCGGTTTCCCCCGCGCGCCAGGGCCTTCCCTCGATGACGCGAATTCCCCGGAACAGCATGCTACCGGGTTCCCAACCGTTCACAAGAACACTGACGAGGTTCGCATCCTCAAATGAGACAGCATCCATCAATGAGTATCCAACCTCATGTACGCCCTCAATTTGACGAAGTTGTTCGGCCAGGTGGACATCCAGGCTGCTCGTCAACCGATCGCTGACTCCGGCGCGAACCACGATCAGGTCGATTCCCTTCGCTTCGTAGATCGCCAGAAACGACCGCTCAAATCCCCAGGCGATTCCCACGAGCGCAACGACGGAGGCAATGCCGATCGATAGGCCGAGCAAGGTCAGGATCGAACGGACGCGACGTCGGAGCAAGTTGCGAGCGATCAGGGTGATGAATCTCATGGGAACAGCAGGTTTCGCTTATTGAAAATTATTGGTGTGCGGGTTTGATTCGGTCTTACTCGGGTACGGTTCCATACATCACGTAGCCAACACCTTGCCAGATCAATTCGTAACGACAATCCGGGAGAACGCTTCGCCCGATCGCGCTGACATTGAGATCGCGGAATCGCTCGACAATCTCGGTAAAGTCGTCTCCCAGATGCATCAAACGAGAGACACACCAGCGTTCGACGTTCATCAGGGGGCCGATCTTCAGTTTGTGACCGAGCATCTTGTCCGTCAAGTTCGGGATCTCGTCGGAGATGACGATCGTTCCACCCGGTCGGACCACGCGGGACATCTCCTGAAGCGCGCGTGCCGGATCATTGAAATAATTGAATCCCCCGATTGACAGAATCGCATCAAACCAGTTGTCGGCGAAGGGGAGGTCCTCCGCCTCTCCCAGGACGAGTGGCACGTTCCGGCCCACAGTCCGGCGCTGGCACGCGGCGAGTTGCACGGAGGAAATGTCGATGCCGACAATGTCCCAGGTCTTCGGCAACCAGTCGAGATAAACCCCATCCCCGATCGCCACGTCGAGCAGTCGCAGATGATCGGTCTGGGGCAGGTGCCGCAGGACCTTGTTGCGGGAGCGACGCTCGCCACCATTGCAGAGAAACGTGAACCATTCCCAGAACCGAAATTTCGGCCAGAGGGGACTGTTGTAAAAATCGCGAACGGTCCGGTTGTTCCCCTCCAGTCGCTCCTCGACGACGAGGAGCCCCTCGCGAATCGGGAATGTGCGACCACACGAGGTGCAGCACAGGCCGCTCTGGGATTCGGCACACGTGCCACGACACGAAACGCAGCGCCAGAGGTCCCGCGGCGCGGTCCATTCCACAATCGGCGATTCCTGAGTCATGGACATGTGCGCCTTCCCTTCTTGGGAGTGGGTCTCACGCGACCAGAACGCGGGCCGGGATCAACCATGCAATAGCCCAGGCGGTTCCATATCGGAATGCGGCGATGGGAGGGCCACTCCGCCCGGACGATGGCATCGAGATCCGGCAAGCGCACCGAGAGCCATCGACGCGAATTCCCGATCAACCCCCATTTGACGTAAGCACCAACGATCCAGGGCCTCGAAACCCAGCAGATTTCCCAGCGCAAACCGGTTCAATTTCGGGATCTCGTCGGCAACCAGTACAACTCCGTTCGGACGAACGACCCGTTTCATCTCTCTGAGAACCCTGCGGTGGTCACGTACAAAATTAAATCCACCGATAAAAAAAGCGGCATCAAACTCATGTGTCGCAAATGGTAGAGACTCCGCCTCGGCAAGAACTAACCTTCCTCTCATGTGGGGAAATCGGCTGCCGCATGTCTTCAGACGTCTTCTGGCAAGATCGACACCGTAGAGATCACAATCTGTAGGCAGGAAGGGAATGTTGGCTCCGTCACCAATCCCAACCTCCAGAATTTTCATACGAGACGAACCATGCAGGTGACGAAGGATCGGAAGTCGCGCTCCCCGCTGCCCCCCCTGGAACCAGAGAAACAAGTGCTCCCATGTTCGAAATCGTTCCCATCCTGGACCATCATAGAACGCGGCGGCGATTCGATTGCGGCCGAACAGCGGGTTGATGGCCTCCAGAATGCCTTCATCAAAAGGATAATTGCGACCGCACGTCTCACACACATTCTTCCCGAGCAGCGGGATTCGGCAAGAAAGACAGATTGCCAGATCCGTCACGCATTCCGGTTGTTTGATGTCCGGTGGCATCGCGTCGCTCAGGGTCATGCGTGCTTCTCAGAAATCGATGTCGAGGGCCTTCGGGCCGGCTCGATCCATCATCCAGTCAAAAATCCGGTTCGGCATGTGGCGTAACATCCCCATCCCGAATCGCGCGTTCCAGGGAAAGACGAAATCGCGAGGCCGGCGCTCCATGGCGCGAACGATGTAAGTCGCGGCTTCCTCCGGCTCCAGCATGGCAACGGACCTTCGAAACGGCGTGCCGTCCGTGAGCCGCGTGCGGACGAAGCCGGGATAAATTGTCGTCACGCCAATCCCACGAATCTTCAAAGCAGGCCGCAACCCTTCGAGATACGTGGATAACGCGGCTTTCGAGGCGGAATAGCCAGGCATCCACGGAAGACCGCGATATCCAGCCACGCTGGAGATGACGACAAGATGCCCACGGCTCCGCGCGATCATTCCGGGAAGCACGGCCTCAATCGTGTGAGCCACTCCGAGAACATTGACTTCAAGCATCGCCTGAAACGCGGAAAGCTCCAGGTTGTGAAGGGTCGATAGTCCACCCACCCCGGCACATGCCAGAAGGAACTCAATGGGGCCGACG
This sequence comes from uncultured Planctomycetota bacterium, assembly GCA_963758025.1. GTDB lineage: Bacteria > Planctomycetota > Planctomycetia > Isosphaerales > Isosphaeraceae > CAVWUA01. The sequence continues at coordinate 544,115 of CAVWUA010000001.1, forward strand.
CGGTTCTGGAGCGACGCCACCGCGCTATGGACCTCGTCACGCAGCCGCACGTCGGCAGTCGCCGCGGTGCCTCCGATCTCCTGGGCCAGCTCAAAAAGTGGTTGATGGTCCCGATCTATCAGCGCAAGCGTATATCCGCGCTCGGCCAGAGCGCGGGCCGTGGCACGCCCGATCCCATGAGCGGCTCCTGTCAGCAAAACGACAGGGTGACTCATGGAAGCGTCTCCCCGGTCAACTCCCATTGCTCAACGGAATTGAGAAAGGCCTGGACAAGCCTCACAAAATCTTCCGAATTTTCTTCGGGCGCCCGATGCTTCGCACCTGGCACAATGGCTCCCTGGCAATTGCTCAGGTTCTGCACCAGGTAGTCTGACGTGGACAAAAAGGGAGAGAATTCCCCGTAGAGGGCGAGTGACGGGTGCCGCACATCCCGTATCGCGTCCGCCGTCAACCCAGCCTCCAACTTGGCATCCGCTCCGCAGGTCGTCTTGCCGAGCCGCAGCAAGCGATTCAGTCCCGGCAGTCCGACCGCCTGTCGAAACTTCTGGAGGCTATCCCCTTCCAGGTGCAAGACCTGTTGAAAAAAACGATCGATATCGTACCAGTGTTCATCCGAGAGAATGACACCAGCCTCAAGCGCCTCCTGGCGGAAGTTTTGCCAGTGCCCCCATCGGCTCACGTCTTCCAGATGGCGGAGCGCCGGGAAGTAGGGATCGGAGAGCACCAGGGCCTCGACCCTCTCCGGGTCCAGCACCGCGGTGTGGAGGGCGATCACCGCGCCGAAACTGTGGCCGACCAGACGAGCGCGAGGAATCTCCAGCTCGTCCAGCAACGCGATCAAATCTTCCGCGTGATCGGCCGAGGTGTAGCCGGAGGGTGGGGAGTCGGAGTATCCATGTCCCCTGAGGTCGTAGGTAGTGACACGATAGGTTTCTGAGAGGATATCCATGGCCTTGCAGAGGAACCAGATGGAAAGATCGCCGGTGAGACCATGGATCAGAACGAGGTCCGGGCCATCATGCCCCCGGCGTTGAACGTGGAACTGGAGTCCTCGCGCGGAGTGCTTCGGCATGGATCAGAGACTCCTTCTCAGGAAATCGACGAGATCACCCATCGTCAAGTCGCGCTCGCTCCGCTGGCCGAGTTCCGCCATGAGCGTGCCGAACGGAAGAGACCGGCCGTAATGCGTCTCCAGGGCCTCGCCAAGAACAATGGCGTCGATCGAAGCCAATCCCAGGTCAGCAAAAAAACGCGTGTTCCGGTCAATCGGGTCGGAATATTCCAGTCCCTGGAATTGACCAAGCAGGCTAATAATATCGGAGAGGATGTCTGTCGCCAGGGGGACATTCATCATTTGATCCTTATTCCAAGGGTCCAGGCCCAGGCATAGTCACCGCGACGATTTGTATAGATCCGTAACGGATGCTCATTTCCATATTGAAATGACTTATAAAGATTGGGGTCAAGCGAAACCGCAAGCGAGCCGTCGACCGATTCCTGATTCACGATCTCGACACTCCGTGGCCCGGCGACCAGCCCCAATCCGGTCGCTTTCGCGGCGGCTTCCTTGGCGCACCAGAATCGCGCGATCCACTCATCACGTCGGGAACCGGAAATCTGATCGAGCAAGGAGCGTTCGCGTGGAGAGAAGGCGAGGGACTCAAAGCTCGGTTCCCGCGCGACGATCGGTTCCACATCAATTCCCACGGCCGCGTCGGCCCGATGGGATGCCAGGGCCACCGCGACATTCTCTGTATGTGCAATGGAAATGTTGGGGGCATCCGGCGCATCACGAATCAACGACCGGACCCTGGGGCGACCGCGATCGTCGGTTTCGATCCGAAGATCGGCAGGATAGAAACGGTCTCGTCCATGTCGGCTCCAGAGCTGTCGAACGGCATCCTTGGCGGCGATCCGTCCCCAGAGCCTCAACGTGCGCCGACGGTCATTGCCGGCCATGTCCCTCAACTCGTTTTGCTCTTCCGGGCAAAGGTTCACGGCTTCGAGAACGTCTCGCCAGATTGGACGACTCATGTCCGCGGGTGGCTCCAGCCACACGGCGACCGAGTCATCCTGTGCTCCGGCTAACTCCAACGGTTCGCCAAGGAACTCTCGATCCGGCTGGCGAAAATGGTCGCGGTAGCGAGCCGGCCAGTAAAAACGCCAGTCCTGCCAGTCCTCGATACGCATCCAGACCTGTCCATCAGATCGAATGAATTCCGCCGAAGCACATACGCGATGATGTTCGACTTTGTTGACACGAATCTGACATTTGACCTCATCCCCCTCGGGGGGATCGTCGTTGAAGATCGTCAGCGTTCCCAGTTTCCAGGGAAAGATCACGTCTCCCTCGGATAGCTTGTCGAGTCCCCAGCACCCGAGTAGGTGCGTGAACGCGTCAAGGGTGATTGGATCGGTGCGGAGGGAAGCGGAAGCCTCGCTTTCGCGCAGGATGCCCCCTCGCGGAAGTATGCACAAGCGTCCTTCGATGCCGAGTTCCGATGATGCTCCGACCTGTGTGAGCGCCTGGAGGGCCGGTCCGTGAAACAGCCACTGATCGCGATAGAGTTCGTCCGCCGTGAAGCGGCAAGTGGATGTGTCGTTGAAGAGGATCGGCCGTGACATGCTTGCCGTTGGTCGCGACGAACCGAAGATCACGTCTCCTTCGACAAACGGACCATTCGCTTCTCGATGTGTGCCGTTGGTCGAACGGCGATGGAAGAGTTTGACATGACATCGTTCGGAATGGTCGCGATCACGCTCGGCATGGATTTCTAGAGATATTGGATCGTTTTCATAGCGAAGCCACCGATGGGCCTGGACATTCCTCAAGCCGATGAGAACTTGGTCCGGTACCAGTACGGCAGCCGCCTGGGCCAGGATTTCCGCCATGACGGTAAATGGCAGGACGGGCAATCCCTTGCGTTGGGGGTCGAGTGCCGAGATACGCCGACCGCCCAGAGTATGATTTTCGGCGATCGGATCGTCGCGGGCATCCAGTCGCCGAACAGCAACGAGCTTCCGTCGGGGGAGATACTCCTGGATCTCTCCCACCCAGGGACCAACATCAACCGGCTTATGCTCGAATGTTGAGGATAGTGAGTTATTGAGAGTGTCGATCACCTGGCGGAGCGTTCGGCAGTACGCGAACCGATCGGAATCGGTCTCGGACGCCATCAGCCCCAGGTTCCGAAGTTCGCCGAGGATTTCCACACGCTTGATGGAATCGATACCCAAATCGCCTTCCATGTCGAGATCGAGATCGAGCATTTCACAGGGATAGCCGGTGCGAGTGCTGATCACTTTAAGAAGCGATTCGGTTAATGTCGAATCGGTTGATGAGGCGGTGGCTGTTTCCTCCCTCAATGAACCGTTCGTGGCAGGTACAGGCTGAAAATCAGGTTGATTGGACCGGTCAGAGGACGCTTCAGAATTCTCGACGGTATCGGCGACGGTTCGATTGGCATAGGCATTCATGACCTGGTTCTGGGTGTCGAGAAATGCCTCCATCGTGTTCAGGTAGGCGAGCATCGCACGATCATGTGTCGCGTTCGCGGAAGATCGAGATGCGCGAGAACCGTGATCAATTCGTCGAAACCGATCCCATATCAAGTTGTCCTCGTGGCCGTTGGCTCGATCATCGCCCGACAGTGATTTCGGCGTTCGCGCCTCTACGATCGGAGCCGAGCTACTTTTCTTTCGAAGGTGATCGATCAGCCCAGGCGAAAGCCGCATTTCCGGAAAACCGACGGCAAGTGTTTGAGGAGAAAGAACAGGTGCTTCTTGGGTTGCGAAGTCGATTCGGCACGGTTTGCGTCGGGCGTAGAGATGGTCCGGACGAACAGGGACTCCCTGTGCATAGAGGCTTGCGACCAAGTGATTGAGTTGCGTGAGCCCCGAACGTCTCGGAAGATTCGCCGCGACGGCCAGCGCCGATCGACCGCGCAAGATGTCCTCGACAAACCCTGTGAGATTTCCCCGGGCACCGACCTCGACAAAAATCCGAGCACCCTCCGCGTACATCGTCTCGATCGTCTGTCGAAAGGCGACAGGAGTCGCCCATTGCTCGATCGCGAGTCGGCGGATTTCGGCGGGATCGTTGGGAACCCGGCCTTTCAACGCGCATGAGTATAAGGGAACTTTTGGGGATTGGATGGTCAGGTTTTCGACGAAGGATCGAAAGGGACCAAGGGCTCTGGAAAATTCAGGGGTATGATATGCGCGAGAAAACGGCAGAACTTCGCAGATGATGCCAGAGCCACGGAGTTCGGCCAGAATTGTCTCCGCTCTCGCGGGATCAAGAACGAGCACGACCTGATGTGGGCAATTGTCCATGGCTACGGCCCAGCCGGCACCGAGAGGCCGGCAGATGGATTCGACTCGCGATCGCTCCGCCGCGACGGCCACGAGCGTGGCCGTGGGAACGATACCGGTGGCTTCCGCACGCTCAAAATCGGGTCCGAGTCGCCCCAGACCCTGCTCGAACGCTCGGTCAATCGCAATGGCGTCTGAGGCCCCTAGAGCCAGCAATTCCCCGCTACTGTGTCCGGCGACCATCTCTGGCCGAAGCCCAAGTTTCACCAACAACTGGTACAAGGCCCACTGCGCGGTGAGCACAACCATGACCGCTCCACCGATCGACCACAGTTCCGTTGCGTCGTTTGTTCCTCGAAAAAGAATGTCACTCGGGAGCCGGGAATGCTGTTGTTCGATCGCAATACGATCGGCTGTATCGAACAGGAGACGAACCTCGGGAAAGTGCGGGCAAAGATCCGCAAGCATTCCGGAATATTGCGAACCCTCTCCCGGAAACAGGAAGGCGAGATTTCCTTTGGGATAGAGAGTTTCAGCCCAGAAGTACGTCCCTCGGGCATCGCGAATGGCTCGACATTCGGGATTCGATAAACGTTGAATCAGATGATTGAGTCGAGTTTTTAAATCGACAGCCGACGAGACAACGATGCCGACACGGAATGGGAAGGACGGTTGTTGAGTGTTGAGCGTGTAGGCAATGTCTTTTAACGGCACGTCCGGCGCCTGTTCGAGCCAGTCGATCAGTGCTCGCGCCAGCTCAATCCAGGTATGGCGATCGTTTGCACCAAGAAGGATCGCCTCCGTTTCCCACTTCGTGAGCGCTCCGGAGTCAGTCCGTCGGCCGATGCGGAGTGCTCCTCAAGAATGGCATGCGTGTTGATCCCAGCAAACCCGAATGCATTGATTCCGGTCCGTCTGGGGAAAGACATTTCCCCATGGATCCAGGGAATGAGTCGATCGTTCAGTACCGCAGGGCTGTCCGGCGCTGTCAGGAGAGGATGAGGGTTCTCCGCATGCAAGGTCGGTGGTAGGAGACGGTGGTGCAAGGCCAGAGCCGATTTGATGAGACCGGCCATACCGGCCGCGGGCATCGCGTGGCCGATCATGGACGAGACGGCACCCAGAACGCGACGCTTCGATGGGGGAAAAACAGCCCGCAAGGCCAGGATCTCGGCGCGATCGGCCGCCGGAACTCCCAGGCCGTGCCCTTCGATCAATTCGATCGTTTCGGGTTGAATTCTCGCGTGACGATAGGCACGACGCATCGATCGAGCGTGACTTCTCGCGCTGGGCACGGTCAAGCCGACCCCTCGACCTTCGCTGGCCACGCCGACTCCCTTGAGTACCGCGTACACTCGGTCGCCGTCGCGTTCGGCCTCCGTCAATCGTTTGAGTACGACCACACCGACCCCTTCGCCCGGCAGCAGTCCATCCGCCTCCCGGGAAAACGGCCGGGCCTTCCCGCTCGTCGAAAGCGCGCCGAGTTGGCGAAAGACCATCGGGAAATCCACATCACTCTGCAAGTACACGCCACCGATCAGCGCGAGATCGGCTCGTCGTTCGATCAACGCACGGGCGCCGAGGTCGAGTGCCACCAGCGAGGACGCGCTCGCGGCATCGACCACGTAGCTCGATCCCTTGAGATTCAGCCGATTCGCCACGAGTCCCGCCGTCGCATTGGTCAACTGGCCCGATACCGTGTCAGGCCCGAAGGGAGGGAGGCTGGCTTTCAGGTCGGCACGAACCGCCTCCAGATCGTCCGCCGACCATTCCGGGTGCAACGATCGAAGAATCGCCAGCGTCTGGGCCACGATTCGGCCATGTTGCAGCCTCGTCAAATTCCCACGATTGAAGTAGTTCCCCCGTCCAATAATGACTTCAACGCGATGACTGCATGAAAGCCCGATCGCAATTCCGGCATCGGCCAACGCCTCCCGCGCGGCGTCGAGCACGAGAAATTGCTCGGGTTCACTTCCAGCAACGGTCCTGGGCATGATTCCATAGGATGTTGGATCGAATGAGATCGGGCCTTCGAGATAGCCGCCTCGGCGGCAGTTCACCCGGTCGTTGGACGGATCTTGGGGGTCGAAAAATGTCTTCGAATCCCAGCGATCCGGTGGAACATCCACTGTCAAATCGCGTCCGGCGATGATGTTTTCCCAGAAGGATGACAGGTCTCTCGCTCCCGGAAATCGGCAGGCCATGCCGATGATCGCGATATCGTAGGCCCCGCGCTTTCGCTTCCGGTTCGCGGCGCCATTCCCATTACGAGATGTTTTATCTGGATTCATGGGTGCTTCCTCCCTGAGGCGTCTCGGCTCGGAGTCGCACGAGCGAATCCAGACGACCTGCGATGATGACCTCCACCTCACCTTTACGACCGTTGCGTAATTCCTCGACCAATCGTTGCGCACCGATCTCCGGAGAGATCATCGTCATCCCGCGCTTCGTGAGATGGGGCTCAAGTTCGGAAACCATTCCCAGGCCGGACCAGGGGCCCCAGATCATGGAAACAACGTGCGACGCCGGCCATTGGCGGTCGAGCCAGATGGCGAGCTTGTTGAGAACCTCATTGGCCGCGGCGTAATCCGACTGCCCTTGATTGCCGAACCGTCCCGCGATCGAGGAGAAGAACACGGCGAATCGAGGCGGGTCGTTGGCGAACCATCGCGCGAGGTTCAAGGCCCCCTCAATCTTTGGGCTGAGAACCCGATCGAACGACTCGGTGGACTTGTCGCGGAGAAGTTTATCCTGGATCACGCCCGCCCCATGGATCAGGCCAACGGGCGATCCATGCCGCTCTTTCCAATCGTCGAGAATTGTGCGGAGAGCGTGTGTATCGCGAACATCGACCGCGGCGTACTCGACAGACGCGCCCGCTTCTCGAAACCTCTTCAGGTTGGTTCGGATCTCCCGTTCTCGCTTCAGAGCTTGATAAGCCTTTTCGACGTCGGCAGGCCGGATGTCTTGATGGACTCGACGAAGTTGTTCGAATAATGCGGCTTTCAATTCGGCTGGGGCCGTGAGTTCCGCCGTCGTCGGATTTTCCTCGGATGGTGGCAAGGGACTGGTCCCGATCAGGAGCAATTTCGGTTGCCAGAGACGCGCCAGCTCCAGGGAAATGGCCGCGGTGATGCCTCGCGCACCGCCGGTCACGATCACGGGTTCTCCCGCGGAAATCGGGATTTCCGAGCTGCCCGGATTCCACCCTCTGGACGCGACGGCCCGTAAGGCCACTCGGCGACCGGCCTGGTAGCCGACTTCGATGAGTGGGTCCTCACATAAAACCTCGTGGACCAGGTCCGCCGCGAGAACCTCGCTCTCGATGCGTGGGTCCATGTCCACAACCCGCGTACGCACGCTCGGCCATTCGTGGGCAAGCGTCTTGATCAAGCCAGCGATTCCACCCTGCCCCGGAAACAGGTTTCCCGGAACGTCTCCGACGCTGGCTGAGGCTCCGCCCATGGCTGTGGCGGCGATCAGACACGCGCCTCCGCGCTTCGCCGCGTGCTCCAGATCGTCGGCCGCGGATTTGGCCAGCAGAAACAGTCCCTTGACCTCCGCATGGATCCGGGAGGTCCAGTCCTCGGAATCCAGCCCGCCTGGTGGATGATCGCGCAACGGCAACGCATGGACAATCGCCGTGAGATGACCTCGCTCACGAACGCGTTCCATCAATGCGGAGACAGAGGAATCGGACGTGAGATTGACGCCCTCAACGTCCCCTTCACCCACACCATGTTTGACGCGGATGACGTCATGGCCGAGAGCTCGGAATTCGGCCGCCAGGGCGCGGGCGATCCCACGGCCATCGTCCGTGACCAGGACCACGCCTCCTTGAACCAGCCCCGCTCTGTTGTGCGGAAGAGGCGCTTCCACCACGTTCAGCACCAGGCGCCGCACCTCGCCCGAGACCTCATCTTCGCTCTGGATTGAATCGCGGGGAGGCTCGGCCGATTCCGGCCCTCGGAGCAGGTCCACAATGTCGCCCAGTGTTCTGGCCCGGGCAAGCGCATCCATCGTCCGGGCATCGTCGTTCGGGATCAGCCCGGGAAATTGATCACGCAAGCTTCCCACGATTTCGACTCTCTTGATCGAGTCGATCCCGAGATCCGCTTCCATGTCCAGGTCGAGCCGGAGCATCTCCAGGGGATATCCTGTTCGCTCCTGCACGATCCGCAAGAGAGACACGGAGAGAGACGTGTCAATACTTGACTCACGTATGCGCCTGGGGGACACAAAGGAAGGATCAGAATGCGGCTGGTCGATTTCCTCGCCTGGTGCCGCGTGCTCTGAACGGCCCGCAGGTTCCTCACCCTGGAACTGTGCCTGATTGGGAAGAACAGCCACCAGTTCCGGAACGGTCGTGGGCTGGGATGTCCGACCCGACTCCAGGTACTTGAGCATCGTGGTTCGCTGTACGTCAAGGAATGCTTTCATCGTTTCTTGAAATGCTGTGATGGCCTCGTCTTCACGATGAGAGCTTCCCCCGCCGAGGCGATTCTGGCTCGCATCGGACGTTCGTGAGCCGTTGCGGGTCGGGAGTTCTGGAAAGCCCTGGAATCGGGCGAGTGGGCGGCCCGGATGGTCCCGCGCATCCTCATGTTGATTTAAGGGGAGAGCCTGGCCCACACCGAATCGGCGCGGCTCGGGCGCGGACGCGGGTCGAGCCCTTGCACCATTCACGATCCAGGCTGAGGGGGGGAGCGGCTTGGGTCTCTGCAGCGGTTGCAACGTTCGCGGGTCAAGCCGACGCGCACCACGGCCTTCGATGAGCCGCTCCAGGCGGATCGGGACGCCCGAGACGACCAGTTTCGCCAGCCCATGTAACAACGACAGAAGGCCAGGTCTCCCCTGGCGATCCAGGGCAATCGCACGATGGGGACGGTCGCCGAGAATCGAGTGGATCAATGGCGTGAGCGTGGCACTGGGACCAGCCTCGACGAAGAGACGGGCCCCATCGGCGTACATTGTCTCGATCATCTCGGCAAAACGGACCGGAAGGCTGGCATGTTCACCGATTCGATCGGCAATTCGATCGGGATCGGTTTCCATTCTGGCGGCGGTGGCATTGGAATAGACAGATGTATTGGGAGGAGCGATGCCGAGACGGGAGGCCAACGTGGCCAGAGGTTCCTTGACCCCCGTCAGCTTCGGTGAGTGAAACGCGCCGCTAACAGGTAAGATTCGGGCGTGAATTCCTGAGGATTCCGCACGCTGGACGACCCGACGAACGGAATCCGCTGATCCCGAAATCACGGTCTGTGAGGGGCCATTCCAGTTGACGGCGTGGACATCGGGAATCTTTTCGAGAAGCTCGTCCATCTGATTGGGACCGGCCATCAGCGCGGCCATCGCGCCGGGCTTTTGGCCGAATGCCTCATGAAGCAAGCCCCCCCTCGCGGCCGATAGCTCCGCCAATCCTTTGATGGAAAGACTCCCGGCGGCATACAGGGCGACCAGCTCTCCGTAACTATGGCCGGCAACGAAATCGGCGTGGAGACCGAGTGAATTCAGCAAATGCAGGAGCGCCACGCTGGCCGCACCGACGGCGGGCTGAGCCGTTTCCGCCGATTGAAGCGCCTCACGCTGGCGTTCCCGATCGTCGTCGTTAAAGGCGGGAGGAGGAAAGATCTTCGATCCAACACCCGATCGGCCCTGTGCCTGCAATGACTGATCGTATTCTTCAAACGTCCGGCGTACGTCCTCGAAGGCGATCGCCAGATCGCCGAGCATGTTCGGATATTGCGATCCCTGGCCGGGAAACACGAACGCAACGCGACCGGCATGGTCTTCGATCCGTTCGGCGTAGACGGTTCCGAACGGATCGTCAATCGAGGTCGAACCTTCGGAGATGGTCCTTCTGGCGCGGTCGATCTTGGCTCGCAGATCTTCATGAGACTCAGCGACGATCGCCAGCACGGTCGGCCCATCGCTGGGAGCGGTTTCGATCAGCAGTCGGGACAGATCACGGAGCGCGGGGCGGTCGCATTCATTCAGCAACTTATGGAAATGTTGCAGATCGTCGAGCAGATTCGCCGGAGACGGCGCACGCCAGACGAACAGTTCAGCCGGCCATTCCCGCAACGGTGCGGGTTTCGGCAGGGGATCGCGGTCGTAGGCTTCGAGCACCGCATGAAAATTCGTTCCGCCAAATCCGAAGGCGCTGACGCCGGCTCGTCGGGGCTTCTGGGGATCATCGTGGAGCCAGGGTCGCATTGCCGTGCTGAGGTGAAAGGGGCTCGTCGCCAGGTCCGCTCTCGGATTGGGCCGGGTCACGCCGATCGTGGGGGGAAGCACTTGATGATAAAGGGATAGAGCGGCGTTGATCAGCCCGGCAAGTCCCGCCGCGCACTTGGTATGGCCGATCGACGACTTGACCGACCCCAGGGCGCACGAACCCTCGCGCGCTCCAGCCTCCTGGAATACGTCGGAGAGCGCTTCCAGTTCCGCCAGATCACCCGCCGCGGTGCCCGTTCCGTGGGCTTCAACGTAACCGATGCTCGCGGGAGAGATGCCGGCTCTCGAATACGCGCGGCGCAATGCGCGGACCTGTCCATCCGGTCGTGGGGCGGTCAAGCCCTTGGCTCGACCGTCACTCGACGCGCCGACAGCTTTCACGACGGCGTAGATCCGGTCGCCGTCACGCTCGGCGTCCGCCAGTCGCTTCAAGACCAGAACGGCGACGCCCTCGCTGATAACGATCCCATCCGCGCTGGCATCGAACGGACGGCAGCGGCCTCGGGGTGAGAACGCATGTGTTTTGCTGAAGGCAAGATAGGTGAATGGATTTTGAACCGTATCGCTGCCGCCGAGGATCACGCAATCGGAGGCCCCCGACTCAAGCTCGCGCACCGCCAGCGCGGCGGCGGCGAGCGACGAGCCACAGGCCGCGTCCACCGTGTAGTTGGACCCTCCCAGATCAAACCGGTTCGCCACACGTCCCGCGGCCACGTTCAGAAGAATGCCGGGAAACGAATCCTCGGTCCAGGAGGGGAGAAGGTCCCGGCACTCTCGTAGGGCCTTCTGGCCCGCGCCTGGGAGCACGGTGTCGAGGAGCGGCAGATACGAGCGGAACGCGTAACCCATCGCCAGTTGCGCCGCACCACCCCCCGCGCCGAGGATGACGGACGTTCGCTCGCGGGGGAAAGGCCGCTCGCCATATCCCGCGTCGTCCAGCGCGGCACGGACCGCTTCGAGGGTCAGGAGATGCAAGGGTTCGATTGACGCCAGGCTCGACGGTGGCATCCCGTAACGGAGCGGATCGAATGGGATGTCGGGAAGGAACCCGCCCCACTTCGACGTGATCTTGTCGGGGGTTTTCGGGTTCTCATCGTAATAGAGACGCCAGTCCCAGCGGTCCGGAGGAACTTCGGTAATCGCATCAACACCTCGGAGGGTGTTCTCCCAGAACGTGCGAACGTCGGTCGCGCCCGGCAGGATGGCGGACATCCCCACGATGGCGATATCCGCCGGCATGGCGACGGTCTCCTCATGGCGAGGGCTTGGGAGATTCCTCACCCGGCGCCAGGTCCGTGCCGGAAATCTCCTGATGTAAGGCGGCCATCGTGGTGACGCGGTCGCGGATCGTCGCGACCTGACCGAGCATGTACACACCTTGACGTTGCTGGTCCTCGGGAGAAACATTTCGAAACGGCGAACCGGGCCCCTCGCTCCGATCGACGCCCTTGGCCGCGATTCGAAGCCGCCCGGTGTTGAGCCGTTCGAGCGTCTCTCGAATCTCGTCGAGAGCGTGCCCTTCCTCCTGAAGGCGTCTGCGCTCGGAGGCGAACGTCTGGGCGAAGGGAGTGGAGCTAACCCGGACTTCATGGCCAGGGCCGGATTCCAGGAGAACCGTGTGGCCGCAACGCACGGCCTCGGCCTGAAAGCCTGGCACGATCGCTCCCGTCGTAACGGCCTCCTCCGTGAAGAGATACGCGGTACCCAGCAGCACGCCGATCTTCACGCCACGCTCGACCAGTGGCGCGGCCAGGGCCTCGACCGCCGCCGCCGAACGACGGTCATGGATGCCGCCGGCAAAAAGGACGTGCAGTGTCTCCGCCGGGACCTCACGATCGATCGACTCCCGAAGAATGTCGAATGCCTGCTCCCAGAGCACGAGACTCGAACGAGGGCCGACATGGCCACCACATTCGCGACCTTCGAGTACGAACCGCCTCGCCCCGTCCTTGAGGAACTGTCGCAAGAGCTCGGGGGAAGGAACATGCAAGTAGGTCTTGATTCCCTCACGTTCCAGATGCTGAGCCTGATCCGGTCGGCCCCCCGCAATCAAAGCGAACGGAGGACGAACGGTACGGATGGCCTCATATTGCTCCGCGCGAAGCTCCGGCGGGACGAAGCCGAGGATGCCAACGCCCCAGGATTTCGCGTCAAGTCTCTCCGCCGTGTCGCGAAGCAGCGCGAGAACGTCCGGACCCCGCATCAGTCCCAGTGCCAGGAAGGGCAAGGCCCCGGCTTCGGCGACCGCATCGGCGAACTTCGGTGAGTCACTCACGCGGGTCATCGGACCTTGCACGATCGGATAGCGCGTTCCGTGAGATTGGGCCAGGGGTGATCCCGCCGCGAGCCCACGCGCTGCCGGATTCTTCCGCGTCGCCTCCTCCATCGCATTGTCAACGGCCTGCACAATGCCGCCGACCGTCACGAACCGCCTGGCGAGTCGGGCCGCCAGCGCGGCATCTTGTCCGACAGGGCAGGCCTGGTCTGGCCTCCAGCCGACCTGGGTCGCTAAGGCGTCCTCCCAGACCGTCCCGCCCTGCTCCGCAGCCGCTTGCAGATGCTCCAGCACGGTCGATTTCAAGGGTGCATGAACCCGGAACGAATGGCCGGTTCCCTGCCTTATGACCGTGGTCTCGCTTCCGTCCCATCGTGTGAGGCGATCGCGTAGGCGTTCCGGAATTGGCGATTCGCGTGCCAGCAGAACCGCTCCATCCAGCACCACGCCGAAAGCGCCCGCCGCCAGACAGGCCGCCGCCGAACGGGGACCGATCCCACCCCGAACCCAGAGCGGTGGACAGGAGTCGGGCGCCATCCCCTGGAGAAAGATGAAGGAGGATTCGTCGGAGATCCTTCCGCCCGCCTCATGTCCGCTAAGGATCAGGCCATCGGCTCCGGCGCGAATGGCCTCGCCGGCCGTCGCGCGTGAGGTGACCTCGGCCAGGACGCGAAAGCCTGCGGCTTGCGCCGCCTGTATCGGTTGTGCCCAGTTTCCCGAATCCGGCTCGGTGACGATGAGCACGTCGAGGTTCTCGGGAAGCCGGTCCAGCAAGCCGGGTTCCACCGCGACATCCGGAAGTCGGAGACCGAACGGTTGGGCCACGAACCGCGACACGCGATGACTGGACGTGATGGCGTTGGCGGGCTGGAAATGGAGGGCGAAATCCAGGACCCCCAGCGCCACCCGCTCGGCATCCGGCGACGACCACGCCCGAGTCGCCACTCCCGCTCGGCGCGAAAGTCAGGATGCGAGGGATTGTTGCCACCATGTCGTCTCCTGCTCCCCCGGTCCTCACCATTCCGGTGGCCGAACCCCGACCACACGCCCTCCATCTCCCATCGGACAGAATCACGACGGGCAAGAATCCGAACATCCAGGACCGATCCGTCCCATCAGGAGCAACCGTGGTGTAAAGTTCGGACGTTTGGGGTTGATGGCGTGCAAGAATTTACAGGGAAGCACTCCCGCAACGGTACGGAGCCGCTTCCCCTTCTCGATAGATCGGCTAAGAATCCTTACAGAGTGAGAGCGGCGCCCGGAAATCACCAGGAACGTTGCACGGTGCTGAGGCTTCAAGGATTACCACGATTGTTCCGCTGGACCGACTGGAAGGATGTCGGGATGAGGTGGGCTGCGCGGATTCTCGCGATTGCGGCCGTTGTGCTTCTTTTGTGGACGGCACGCCACTTTGATGAGCCGAAGCATGACTCGAGTCCTTCGAGAGAGACCGTATCAATGGCCGGGCCACGTCGCTCATTGACGCAACGACTGCTGCCAAGGCTGGTTCCGGTCATGCCAGGGACGATCGTCGGTCGTGAGGCCCCCGAGGGCTGGAATCACCTGGTCCTGAAGTCGATCCCGAAGCTGACCAGCGGCGATATCGAGACTCTGCCGGCGCACGCTGTCGAATCGGCCACCTTGTTCCGCACGGTGATCCTGGCGGACGTCCAGCGGGATCAGCAGGGGATCTACGCCCTTCGAAAAATCGGTGTCGGACTCTGCGTGCCCCATCAGGGACAGGACACCGTGGTAACGACGGAGAGTCTGGAACAATCCGGAATCCGGCTCTCGATCGTGGATCAACTGGTGCTGGATCGTGCCTTGACCGAGCTTTCAAAGGGCCGGCTGATCGCGCGCACGCCGTTCTTCGCCCTCTTCGAAGCGCCGACCATGTTCGCCAACGGGGGGGAACATCGGAAGATCCTGCTGCGGTATGCGTTGATTGTCGATCCCGAGACGGGGCGATTGCAGACCAGCGTCTGGAAGATCGCCGCCGATCCGTCGAGCCGAGTACCGGCCCAGGAACTCGTCAGGCTTCCGAGGGATCTGGTCTTTGAATGCCGGCTGGATGTCTCTGCCCGCAGCGTTCTGGGAAGCGTTCCCGTCTCCTGGTCGTTCGCCATGACCGAGCTGCCGCCCGGCCAGCGGCAGCGGATGCCGTCTCCCTTGCGAGCCTGGTCCGTCCAGACGCCGAGGACTCGACGCGAGAATGCGCGGTTGGAGATGATCTTACGCCATTCCCTGATGGACGATGAACGGCGGCTCGCCTCATCCCAGCTTGAATCGCGATCGGCGCAGGATGATCAGACCGAACGCGCTGGCCGATCCGATTCCCAGAAGGACTAGGCTGACCGGTTCCGGCACGGAATTCACGGTCACGTTCAGAACCGCGTTCACTTCACCCCGAACGCCGCCGTACGGGAAGGGGACCGCGTTCAGGCCCAGCACGAGAAAACCGTCACCCAGACAGACGTCCGCGGCTCTCGCGACGGCCAACGGACCAAGATCCAGCTCGAAATTGGGGCCTTGAACGGGTGAGCCAAACGTGCTCACGGTGAGACCGTTATCCACCGTGGCGTAATTGTAAAGCGTGCCGCCTCCCAGTTCGTAAAAAATGCGCGAACCTTCATCGGGATCATATTGTGGTGCGGCCACAACATCATAAGGTGTCATGATGTTGTGGACATAAATATCCATTCCCGCGAAGGTTTGATAATCGTTTTCCGCAGGGAGGTTCAGGTTTCGAAAATTCAAGACTTCTCCGGAGAGGGTCATGTCGGTGATTTCACCGTTGATGCCGTTCAGGTCGAAGATGAGATACGCATTATACGTCCGCACCGTGAAGCTCTGAGCGACCCCGAGTGTCGGTGTGGAGAGGTTATCCACGAAATCCGGCCCTGTGAGTTCATATGATCCAGAGATGATCGGTTGAATCTCATGGACGACCGATGCGTGCAGCGGCTGGCCGCACGAGGCCAAGATCACAACCAGCGCGGTCAATATCCCCAGCGCTGGCCGACACCGACTCTCACTCAGTCGGATAAAAACTCGTGGTCTTCGTTCCGCCATTACCGTGGTCCTTCCACCTGGTGTACATTCAAACGTGTCCTTACAATAGTAAACAAAACCCACTGCGCCAACGAGGAAGAAATAAATCGACACTGATCCTTAATTTGACTCGGATATGGCCGCGAAATGGCCGACACGAGCAACTTTTTATAGCAAGCGTTTGGGCATAAATTGTGAAGAAGGTCTCATCACGTGGCTTTCCGTGCCAATGCGTGTCTGGCGGTTTCTGGTCGGTTCATCGCCCGGCTGCCCGGAGCGAGGGCATTTTGTCCGCGGCACGCGGGAAGGCTCGGAATCGCCATTCCCCAAATCACCGCGAAGATTACAATCAATGGGGCTGAAACCGCGCGGGGGTGACTGGACAGTCCCGAGTGGGGATCGATCACCAGGGAAGGTGAAAAGGTAGCGACATGGAATGCCTGACGGACCTCCCCGCGTGGGGACTCGCGTTGCTCATCTTCTCGCTTCGCGTTGTGGACGTCTCGATGGGGACGATGCGGACCCTATCGGTCGTTCAGGGCCGGCTGAAGCTGTCGGTGCTTCTGGGGTTCTTCGAGGTCCTCGTCTGGATCACGGCCGTCTCGCAAGTCATGCCCCGTTTGCAGACGCATCCGATCCTGGCCCTGGCCTATGCCGGGGGGTTCGCCGCGGGTAACGGGGCGGGCATCTTGCTGGAGCGTCGGCTGGCGATGGGCTCTGTCGCCATCAGCATCATTTCCCCGAGTTCGGGGCCGACGATCGCGCAGTATCTGCGTGATCGGGGACAGCGGTTGACGACCTTCCATGGCGAGGGGAGGGACGGGCCGGTGACGATGATTTACACCACGTCACCCCGACGTCGTCTGCGTGTGCTGCTCGATCAGGCCCGGAGCGTGGACCCCCACATCTTCTATACTGTGGAACCACTCCGCGAAGGCGGGACGGGCATGAATCATCCGCTGCCGCACGCTTCGGGCTGGCGCTCGGTTCTCAAAATGAAGTGATTGGAATGATGCGCCGGAGGGATCGGCCTGGGGCGAGCCAGAGTGTCGCCCACAGAGAGAGAGAACGAGAGAGCCACCGAAGAGAGTCGAACTCTTAACCCCCGCTTTACGAAAGCGGTGCTCTGCCGATTGAGCTACGGTGGCGTGTTTGGGAGAGATGGTTATCGTATCGGACGGCCGACGCGCTGTCAACGTCGAGAACCCGTCGCGATTCGGTCCCGGATCGTGACGAGTTCCGGTGGTTTCCGACCGCGCGAGCCTCGGTCGATCCTGGGGCTGGGCCGGGGTCTGAGGCGTGAGCGAAAAGCCTTGAGGAATGGGACGTTCCGTCGCCGCGCGGAACCGCGGCGAGCCGACCCCTTGACGTGGAACCAGGCAGACCATTAAACTTTGACCTCTTAGTGACTTACGTAACGAGATTCCCGGAGTCGACGTGATCCCGAAACGGCCTCGTGGGCCGGCGGTGCATCCGGCCCCGGACCCGTAGCAAGGGAGTTTGCACGACCGATGGCCGATTCGCAGAAGTACGTCTATTCGTTTGGAGGAGGCAAGGCCGAGGGTCGGAGCGAGATGAAGGAGTTGCTCGGCGGCAAGGGGGCGAACCTCGCCGAGATGAGCTCCATCGGGATTCCCGTCCCCCCGGGCTTCACGATCACGACCGAGGTCTGCGCCGAGTATTACGCCAACGGCCGTAAGCTCCCGGAGGAGGTTCGCCCGCAGGTCGAAGCCGCCATCAAGACGATGGAGAAGGAATACGGCTCGGGCCTGGGCGAACCGTCCAACCCCTTGCTGGTCAGCGTGCGGTCTGGCGCCGCCATGTCGATGCCGGGCATGATGAACACGATCCTGAACCTCGGCCTCTCCGACGCCGCCGCCGAGGGCCTGGCCAAGAAGACCGGCAACGCGCGTTTTGCTTATGACGGCTACCGCCGACTGATCGATATGTTCGGCTCGGTCGTCATGGGGGTCGAGCACGAGGCGTTCGAGCACGAGCTCTCGCAGCTCAAGAACGAGAAGGGAGTCAAGCTCGATACCGACCTCTCCGCCGAGGACCTCAAGGAGCTGGTCAAGCGGTACAAGGCCGTCTATGAGAAGCACGTCGGTCAAGGGTTCCCGCAGGACCCCCGCGAACAGCTCTGGGCGGCGGTCATGGCCGTCTTCAATAGCTGGGAGGGGAAGAAGGCCATCGAGTACCGCCGGATCGAGCGGATCACTGGCCTGAAGGGGACCGCCGTCAACGTGCAGGCAATGGTCTTCGGCAACATGGGGAACACCTCCGGCACCGGTGTCGCCTTCACGCGTGACCCGAACACCGGCGAGAACCTCTTCTTCGGCGACTACCTGATCAACGCCCAGGGGGAAGACGTCGTCGCCGGTATCCGCGACCCCGAGCCCATCACCCGGCTCGATGACGAGATGCCGAAGGTGTACAAGGAACTCCAGGAGATTCGCGAAAAGCTCGAATCCCACTACAAGGAGATGCAGGACATCGAGTTCACCGTCCAGGACGGGACGCTCTACATGCTCCAGACCCGCACGGGGAAGCGGACCGGCTCGGCCGCCGTGCGCATCGCCGTCGAGATGGTCAAGGAAGGGCTGATCGACGAGAAGACGGCCGTCAAGCGCGTCAATCCGGACAGCCTGAATCACCTGCTTCTGCCCCAGCTCGACCCGAGGGCCAAGGCGGAGCCGGCTGCCCGCGGTATCGCCGCCAGTCCGGGAGCCGCGTCGGGCAAGGTCCTGCTCTCGGCCGAATCGGCCGTCCAGCACGCGCAGAATCACCCCGGTGACCCGATCCTGCTGGTCCGCAAGGAAACCAGCCCCGAGGACGTCGCCGGTATGGATGTCGCCAAGGGGATTCTCACGGCCACCGGCGGAAAGGCCAGCCACGCGGCGGTCGTCGCCCGAGGCTGGGGCAAGCCCTGCGTCGTCGGCTGTGGCGCCTTGCAGATCAATGAGAAGGAAGGGACCGTCACGGTCAACGGCCAGATCGTCCGCGCCGGGGAATTCCTCACGATCAACGGCACGACCGGCGACGTCATGATCGGCAAGGTCCCCACCATTCCCCCGAAGATGGCGGGCACCTTCGCCACCCTCATGGAATGGGCCGACAAACACCGCACGCTCAAGGTCCGCACCAACGCCGACACCCCGCAGGATTCCGCCAAGGCCCGGGAATTCGGCGCCGAGGGGATCGGCCTCTGCCGTACCGAGCACATGTTCTTCGAAGGCCAGCGCATCGTGGACATGCGCAAGATGATCCTGGCCGACGACGAGGCGGGCCGCAAGGCCGCGCTCGACTCGCTGGAACCCTACCAGCGGGAGGACTTCGCCGGAATCTTCGAGGCCATGGCCGGCTTGCCGGTCACGATCCGCTTGCTCGACCCCCCCTTGCACGAGTTCCTGCCGCACGACCAGGCGGGCCAGGCCGAGGTCGCCAAGCAACTGGGTATCCCGGTTGGGAAGGTCACGCAGCGGGTCGAGCAACTCCATGAGGCCAACCCGATGCTCGGCCTGCGGGGTTGCCGCCTGGCGATCAAGTTCCCCGAGATCGCCGACATGCAGGTCCGCGCCATCATCGAGGCCGCCATCGAGGTCAAGAAGAAGGGGCACGAGGTCCTGCCCGAGATCATGATCCCGCTGATCGGCACGGTCGAGGAGCTCGCCATCCTCAAGAAGCGGGCCATCGCCGTGGCCGAAGAGGTGATGAAGAAGGCCGGTACGCAGGTCGAGTACCTGGTCGGGACGATGATCGAGATCCCTCGGGCCGCCCTGACAGCCGACAAGATCGCCGAGGAGGCGCAGTTCTTCTCCTTCGGTACCAACGACCTCACCCAGTTGACCTTCGGCTTCAGCCGGGACGATATCGGCTCATTCATGCCGAGCTATGTCGATCAAAAGATTCTGCCGGTGGACCCGTTCCAGACGCTCGACGTCAACGGCGTCGGCCGGCTTGTCGAGATCGGCGTCCAGAAGGGCCGCGAGGCCCGCAAGGCCAAGACCGGCGAGCACCTGAAGGTCGGCATCTGTGGCGAGCACGGGGGCGATCCCGACAGCGTCGCGTTCTGTCACAAGGTGGGCATGGACTATGTCTCCTGCTCGCCGTTCCGGGTGCCGATCGCCCGCCTGGCCGCCGCCCAGGCGGCCCTGGCCGACGGTGACGCCACCGCCCGCGACAAGTGATCGCGGCGTGACGCAACCCATCCGAATCGTCGGATTAACGATCCATGCTTCAGGCCGCCGTGCTGATCCATTTCAGCATGGCGGCCTGATCCTTTTCGGCCTCAACGAAAAAAACGTCCGCCGGTGTGTTGGCGCCTTGGCATGTCCTGTGCTACGATCAAATCGGCCGGTCTCATCCATATCCTCATTCCGGTCCGGCATTTTTCTCTCACTTCGGCCTTTTTTCGAGCGATTGCTTGAAGTCGCGCCGTCGTTCCCTCACGATATCTTGTCTAATGGCCCCACTCGTGCCCAGGCCCGAGAGGCCGCCGATCCTCCCTGAGAAGCATCCAACGACCGGATGCCGCGGCGGAGGTCGTCCGTCGTTCCCTTCCCCCGCTGGAGCCTGACTCCGATGGCCAAGCAGACCCGAGACTGGACCGATCTACTGATCAAGCGAGGGGTCGTCGGCCCCGATCAGATCGCCGAAGCAAAGAGCATGGGCAACTCGACGATCGAGGAGGCCCTGACGAAGCTCGGTTACGCCACCCCCGATGAAATCATCAAGGCCAAGGCCGAACAGCACGGCATGCCCTTCGTTGCCCTCCAGGAGATCGAGATCCCCGCCTCGGTCGTCGAACTGGTTCCCGAGTCCCTCGCGCGTGAAAACGTCGTCATGCCCCTGGCTCAGGAAAACGGGGCCATCAAGGTCATCATGCATGACCCGCTCGACTTCGACACGATCGAGAAACTCCGGTTCGTGCTGAATCGCGAGATCGAGGTCGCTCTGGCCCCCAAGGAAGCCATCGTCGAGGCCATTAATCATTACTACGGGAGTAGTTCGACCGAAACCGAGTCCGTGGACTCGATGCTCCAGGAATTCACCGACACCGCCATCGACTTCGCCGAGGACACCGGCAGCGGACGGAGCACCTCCACCAGCAACGCCCTGGAAGAGGGGGACGCACCGGTCATTAAGCTGGTGCACCTGATCATCCAGGAAGCCGTGACCATGCGCGCTTCGGATATCCACATCGAGCCGTTCGCGGATCGCGTGCGGATTCGCTACCGGATCGATGGTGTGTGCATGGAACGCGATAGCCCGCCGCGACGCTTGCTCGGATCGATCGTCAGCCGACTCAAGATCATGGGCTCGATCGATATCGCTGAGAAACGTCGGCCCCAGGACGGCCGGATCAAGATCCACGTCAACGGCAAGGATGTGGACTTGCGTGTCAGCATTCTCCCAACCAGCCACGGTCAGTCGGTCGTCATGCGGATTCTGGACCGCGAGAACATCAAGGTCGGTCTGCGCGACCTGGGGTTCGGCGAGGAGGACTGGAAGCGATTCTCGACCCTGATCAAACGTCCCAACGGCATCTTGCTGGTGACGGGCCCGACCGGGTCGGGGAAGACCACCACCCTCTATGCCGCCCTGAACGAACTGAACCGGCCCGACGTCAAGATCATCACCGCCGAGGACCCCGTCGAGTACTACCTGCCAGGCATCAATCAATGCGAGGTTCGCGCCAAGATTGGGATGACCTTCGCGCGCATCATCCGCGCCATGCTCCGGCAGAACCCGAACATCCTGCTCGTGGGCGAAATCCGGGATGAAGAGACGGCAAACACCGCGATCCAGGCGTCACTGACAGGACACTTGGTTTTCAGTACACTACA
The DNA here is from genome assembly GCA_963758025.1 of uncultured Planctomycetota bacterium. Lineage (GTDB taxonomy): Bacteria > Planctomycetota > Planctomycetia > Isosphaerales > Isosphaeraceae > CAVWUA01. Next base: position 565,841 of record CAVWUA010000001.1, read on the forward strand.
CACGAACGATGCGCCCAGCGCTGTAACGAGACTGGTCGATATCGGCGTCCAGCCGTTCCTCGTCTCCAGTTCCATCATGGGCATCCTGGCCCAACGTCTCGTGCGCAAAGTCTGCCCCAAATGCCGCCAGCGTTACGAGCCCCCCGCCCATGTGCTCAAGGGGCTGGGACTGAAGCCGGAGATCGTCAAGAAGGCGAACTTCATGAAAGGAAAGGGGTGCACCTACTGTGGCAAGACGGGGTACCGAGGACGGATGGGGATCTACGAGCTGATGGGTATGACCACGCAAGTTCGCGAGATGACCTTCAAGGGGGAACCCACCCAGAATATTCGCCGTATGGCCCGGAAACAGGGAATGCGCACGCTTCTTCGAGGACGGCATGATCAAGGCCTTGAAGGGTCTGACAACCATCGACGAGGTTCTGCGGATCACGCACAGGGAATCCATGGAAGCCTGATCGCGCGGCGCGAAAATCCGCGGCATCCGGTGTTAATTCGGGGAACGGATCGGGACAGAGGTCGGGGATCGTCCCACAGGGGATGCTTCCGGGTCCCGATTCACCCTAAATCCGGTTGTCGTCGGGTCCAAGAAACCGACTGTCCGGCTTGATCTTGGCCGGAATCGCCGAAATAATGAAGGTGCGGCGGAAAGAGATCCGTCGCTGCAACTCGAATCGCCCGCACCTCGTTCCGGCGGACATTTGGTCGATAAGACTTTGTCAAGACCCCTGGCGACACGGCCAGGGGACCGCCCAGGCCCTTCGGACTGGCGGGGACTCCGCGGGAGGATCAAGGAGCCACATGGGTACTCTGCTCATCGATAAGCTGCTGCAGACCACCGTCACGCAGCGCGCCAGTGACCTTCACCTGACTGTGGGCAGTCAGCCCATGCTGCGCTTGCATGGTCACATGCGCCCCCTGGCGACGAAGGTTCTGGAGCCGTCCGACACCTCGTCCTTGATGAAGAGCATCACGCCGGAACGCTGTCAGCAGGAGCTTCAAGAAGTCGGCGGAACGGACTTCGGGTTCGCGTTCGGTGAAATGGCCCGGTTCCGTGTCGCCGTGTACAAGCAAAGGGGCAACATCGGCCTGGTGCTTCGGCGCATTCCGAACGAGTTCCTGACGTTCGAACAACTCGGTCTGCCCGCCGTCATCGAGGAACTCATTACCCGGCCGCGCGGGCTGATTCTGGTGACCGGCCCGACCGGCTCCGGAAAGACCACCAGCCTGGCCTCCATGTTGAACTGGATCAACCACAACATGGACCGGCACATCATCACGATCGAAGACCCGATCGAATACTTCCACAAGCACGAGAAGTCGCTGGTCAATCAGCGCGAGATCGGCATCGACGTGCCCGACTTCCCCGAGGCGATTCGCCGGGCCCTGCGTATGGACCCGGACATCATCCTCGTTGGTGAGATGCGTGACCTGGCGACGATCTCCGCGGCGATCACCGCGGCGGAAACCGGCCACATCGTTTTCGGTACCCTGCACACGAACTCGGCCGAGGGGACCGTCAACCGGATTATCGACGTGTTCCCCCAGGAACAGCAGGACCAGATCCGCACGCAGCTCTCGGTGGCGATCATCGGCATCCTCGCCCAGGCCCTCCTGCCCCGTAAGCCGAAAGGGCTCGTCGCCGCGTACGAGATGCTCGTCGTCACGCCGGCCATCTCGAACCTGATCCGCGAGAACAAAACCTACCGGATTGACTCATCGATCCAGACCGGACGCAAGCACGGGATGATCCTGCTCGATGACTCGCTGTTCAACCTCTGGCGACAGGGGCTCATTGAGGAGGAAGAAGCCCTCTACAAGGCCCGCAAGGTCAACGATCTGCGGGAGCGGATCGAACTGGCCAAGAAGGGGATCTTCGATGAGGACGACGAAGAGGATGAGGAGGATGAGAAGTAAGCTCAACCAGGGGGCATGAGCGAGCGTGCGTCACAAACCCCGATTTTGCTCGTAACATCTTTGGTGTCTTGTCTTTGGATATTCCCGGCGGGTTCTCCGCCCACTCTCGCCGCGACGGTTTCGGCGGGTCTGCCCGACCTCTCGACCGTCCGGCCAACACGTGAGCTGACTCATGTCACGCCGCCTCGGCCAGATCCTGATCGACATGGGCTACCTCGACGAGGAAGGCCTGTGGAAAGTCCTCGAAGACCAGAAGCGTGAACGCGACCTGATCGGCCGCGTGGCGGTGCGCCTGAAACTGGTCACTGAGGACAAGGTTCTCAAAGCGCTGGGCGAGCAGCTCGGCATGAAGGTGGTCAAGCTCGGGGACCTGACGATCCCGACCGAGGTCGTGGACATGGTCGACGAGTCGATGGCCACCGCCTTCAAGGTCGTGCCGGTCTCGGTGAGCAAGAAGGACAAGTCGCTGACGGTGGCGATGGCCGAGCCGCATAACCCGGACACCTTGCAGAGCCTCCGCACGTTCCTCGGCGTCGAGGTCAAGGGGGCCATCGCTCCGGAACAAGACGTGTTGGATGCGATCAAGCGGCTTTATGCCGAACGGCCGGAGTCGATCGGCGACGTTGTCAAGCAGATTTCCGAGGACAAGGGGCTCTCGCAGTACCAGAACCGCAACGAGAACACGATCGACCTGGAAGCCATCGAGGAGATGGCCGAGGCCGCGCCGGTCCGCAAACTCCTGAACATGGTGCTGCTGCTGGCGATCAAGGACAAGGCCTCGGACATCCACTTCGAGCCGTTCGAGGACGAGTACAAGATGCGGTATCGCGTGGACGGCGTGCTCTACGAGCTGGTGCCGCCACCCCGCCACCTGGCCCCGGCGATCGCCAGCCGCATCAAGGTCATGTCGAATCTCGACATCGCCGAGCGCCGGCTGCCGCAGGACGGCCGCATCGAGCTGAACATCGGCGGCAACTCGGTCGATATCCGCGTCTCGACCCTGCCGACCCTCTTCGGCGAGTCGGTCGTGCTCCGAATTCTCGACCGGACGGTGGTCAACCTCGACCTCGAGAAGATCGGGATGCCCGAGGAGACCCTGGTCCGCTGGCGCGAGGTGATTTACAAGCCCAACGGGATCATCCTCGTGACCGGCCCGACCTCCTCCGGCAAGACCACCACGCTCTACGCGACCCTCAACGAGCTGAACACCGTCGAGGACAAGATCATCACCACCGAGGAGCCGGTCGAGTACGACATCGACGGCCTGATCCAGGTGCCGATCAACGCCGAGATCGGCGTCACGTTCGCCGCGTGCCTTCGCGCGATCCTGCGGCAGGACCCGGACAAGATCCTCGTCGGTGAAACCCGCGACCTGGAGACGGCCGAGATCGCCATCCAGGCCTCCCTGACCGGCCACATCGTCTTCACGACCCTGCACACCAACGACGCGCCTTCGGCCGTCACCCGCCTGCGCGACATGGGCCTGCCGACCTTCCTGATCACCGCCACGGTCGAGGCCGTGCTGGCCCAGCGGCTCGTGCGGAAGATCTGCCAGAACTGCCGCACCGAGTTCACGCCCAGCCAGGAAATCGCCATGGAGCTGGGCATGACGCAGGAAGAGGCCGCGCAGAAGAAATTCTACTACGGTCGCGGCTGCGAACGCTGCAACAACACCGGCTACAAGGGCCGCATGGGCATCTTCGAACTGATCGTCATGAACGAGGAACTCCGCGAGATGGTCGTCGCCGAGACGTCGCTCGACGAGTTCCGGGAAGCCTGCCGCCGTCATGGAATGCAGACCCTGCGCGAGTCGGGCCTCCAGGCCATCCACACCGGACAGACGACGATCGAGGAAATCGTCCGCGAGACCATGCTGGATGATATGTGACCCTTTTTGCCTTTTCTGGGATTCGTGGACGTTTGAACCGCTCGCTTACTTCGATTCCATCGCCTGCCGAAAGCCGGGCAACCGACGACTGACGACCCTACCGGAGGAACCCGCTCATGCCGACTTTTCAATATGAGGCGATGGATCACAGCGGCAAGGAGGTCAAGGACACGATCGACGCCGCCACCCAGGAAGAAGCGCAGCAACTGATCCGCCAGAAAGGGTTCTTCGTCACCAAGATCTCCGAACGGGCCGCCAAGGCGGCGAAGAAGGGGAAGACGGCCACGAAGAAGGCCGGCGGACGGAAGAAGAAGCGCTCCTTCACCATCGGCAAGATCTCCAACAAGCAGCTCTGTACCTTCACCCGTCAGCTCTCCACCTTGCAGGACGCGGGCCTGCCGATCCTCCGCAGCCTGAAGATCCTCGAAGGCCAGTGCAAGCCGGGCGTCCTGAAGAACTCGCTGGGTGACGTCGTCGAGGACATCGAGAGCGGCTCGACCCTCTCCGAGGCGTTCGCCAAGCACCCCAAGGCCTTCGACCGCCTCTACTGCAACATGATCAAGGCGGGTGAGGCCGGCGGCGCGCTCGAAGCCATCCTTCAGCGCCTCGCGGACTTCAAGGAAAAGAGCCAGACCCTCAAGCGGCGGATCAAGGGGGCGATGGTTTACCCGATCGTCGTCATCCTGGTCGCCTGCTGTATCGTGGGCTTCATCCTCTACTTCATCATTCCGAAGTTTGAAGAGATCTTCAAGGACTTCGGCGTGGACCTGCCCGGGATGACCGTCTTCCTGATCGAGGCGAGCCACTTCCTGATCCAGCGGTTCTGGATCGTCATCCTGGCGCCGATCCTGTTCTGGATCTTCGTCAAGCTGCTCTACCGGAACAAGACGGGGGCCTATATCTGCGACCGGATCAAGCTGATGATTCCGGTCATGGGGCAGATCCTCGAGAAATCGACGGTGGCGCGGACCATGCGGACCCTGGGAACGCTCGTGCAATCGGGCGTGCCGATCCTGGAGGCGCTGAACATCGTCCGCGACACGGCGGGCAACGCCGTCTTCGAGCGCGCCTTCACGCGGATTTACGACTCGATCCGTGAGGGCGAGACGATCGCGCAGCCCTTGCGCGAGGCGCGGATCGTGGACGACATCGTCGTGAACATGATCGACGTGGGCGAGGAGACCGGCGACCTCGACACGATGCTCAACAAGATCGCCGACAACTACGATGAGGAAGTCGAGGTTCTGGTCGAGAGCCTCGTGAGCCTCCTGGAACCGATCATGATCGTCGTCCTCGGCGGGATCATCGGCTTCATCGTCATCGCCCTGTTCTTGCCCTTGATTCAGTTGATCACCAAGCTTTCGGGGTAATGCGAGCCCCCGCCCCCTTTCGGCGGGCCGTCCGGCTTCCTCATTCGCTCCGCGTTCGAACCGCGGAATCGTGGCGAGAGAGAGCCGGCGGCCCCAGCAATCACGCGGTCATCACGAAAAACCGAGAAAAGGAGTGCCCGAGGATCGCCTCTCGGGGGAACGGGTGGCGGGACAGGCCGCTCCGATCGCCCGCGCCATGCGCTCGTCTCGGAAATCGGGCGAAACTCTCGAAAAAATGACGTTTCCCGTGACACGAAAACCTATGTCGGTGCGTAACTTAAACTGGCGGGACAAGGGACCCACGACCCGGCGCGGAGCGACCGCGGTCTTCCCGGGAGTTTGAGAGCCTACGATGAAGACCTTGCCGCCGCCTCCGGAGAATTCCACGATGATCCACCATGCTCGCCCGCTCCCCACGTCGGACCGCCTTCACCCTGGTTGAGTTGCTGGTGGTCATCGTGATCCTGGGTATCCTGATCGCCCTCCTTGTGCCGGTAATCGCCGGCGCGGTCCGCACGGCCAATAACGCGGCGGTCACCTCCGAGATCACCACGATGGCCAACTCCCTCGCGGCCTTCAAGGAGAAGTACGGCGACTATCCCCCCAGCCGGGTGATCCTCAACGAGAACGGGTTCTTTCCGACCTCGTCGACCCTGCCGATGAATTCCTCCAGCATCACCTGGTACGCCAATGGCTCTTTCGTCAACCTCCAGCCCGATATTGTGGAGACGGTCAACGGATTGCCAACTGCCAGCGGCACCGACCTGACCTACGGCCAGTTGAATCAGCGTTCGCTCCGGTTCCTGCGGAAATTCTTCCCGAGGGCCGACCTCCGCTCGACCGGCTCCCCGTTCGGGTCGAGCTTCAACACGGGTGCAGGCACCTTCTACGACTTCAACGGCAACGGGGTCGGCGACGCCAACCCGATCCTGCTCCAGGGGCACGAATGCCTGGTCTTCTTCCTGGGGGGCATCCCCAACCACGCGGGCACCACGCTCGGCATGTCCGGGTTCGCCAACAACCCCGTCTTCCCCTTCCAGAACGAAGCGTCGAGCACGAACCGCACGAAGCCCTTCTTCGAGTTCGTGAGCGATCGGTTGATCGACGACGACGGCGACGGCATCCCCGGCTATGTCGATGGGCTGGCCCAGGCGAACGAGGCCCGCTATTACGTTTACTTCAGCGCTTATAATAACAACGGTTACGACCCCAATGACGTGAACTTCTTCGGCGAGGTGGACTACGACGCGGGCGGCGCGCCGCTGGAGAGGGCCTTCCGGGTCAACTTCGGCGCGGGGTCGTGGTACAGCGGCGTGACGAACGTCGTCTGGTCGCCGTCGCCGAACCCGTACACCTCCAGCTTGCCGATCCCCGACTACGGCCTGCCCAGCGCCGGTTCGCAACCGGCGGTGTATCAGCGACCGACGAGCTTCCAGATCATCTCGGCCGGGGGAGACCGCAACTATGGTTTCGGCGGGTCGTACAACAAGAACAGCAACGCGAGCCGGCTGGAACTGGAACAGCCCCCCACCGGGTCGGCGTTCAGCGGGAACCCACTCTACTCGCCCACCAGTGGCGGAGTCCGTGGCCGCGAGCGCGATAACCTGACGAACTTTGCCACCGGAACCCTGGAATGATCATGCCCCAGCGCCTCAAGACAAACCGGAACGCAGGCCCGGATGGCGGGCACCGGCGACGCTCCGGCGGCTTCACGCTGATCGAGCTGTCGGTGGTGATCCTGATCATCGGCCTGATCGTGACGTTCATCCTGAGGGCCTCGGCCGAGGCCGTCAGCCGCGCGGAGATCCGGGCCACGCAAGCGCTGATCACCAAGCTGGAGGTCGGCGTCAGCGAGCGGATCGAGGCCCTCCTGAGCCAGCGCGTCACCCCCAACGGCGCGCATCGGTGCCTGGCGGCGACGTATCCACCGGGCATCGCGCCGCTGGCCTTGCCCTGGGGCTTGCCCAGCGAGTCGCGGGCGGCGGTCATCGCCCGGTTCGACCAGATCCGTGCCGAGCTGCCGGACGTCTTCATCATTAATACGAGCGACCCGAATTTTGATCCCAACTACCCGATCAATTTCGCCGGGCAGGCGTATCCGGGGACGACCGTCGGCCCGAATCAGGCGTACTCGTATGCGTATCCGATCGGCAGCATGACCATTCCCCTCTACCAGCCGGACCCCAGTTATGACCCGAGCCTCGGAACGCCTCCGACGAACCTGGGCCCTGGCGGCTATGTTGCCGGTACCTTCGCTCGCGGGTTCTATGGCGCCTCGTTCGAGGCGGCGGGCGGGCTCTACAAGTTACTTGGCTACCGCACCCAGGGATATGACCTGGTCGATAACGACGGCGACGGGATGATCGACGAGTTTGACGAGGGGACCGGCGGCGCGAGTTCGGCCCTGGCGACGGACATCCTGAACCGCCTCGGCAAGCACACGCACAAGACGGCCCGATCGGAAATGCTCTACGCCACCCTGGTCGAGGGGGTCGGGCCGCTGGGCAGCGTCTTCACGCCGGATGACTTCACGGACCGCGAGGTCCGCGACACCGACGGCGACGGCTTGCCCGAGTTCGTCGATGCCTGGGGAGAGCCGATCCAGTTCTACCGCTGGCCGGTCCATCACATTTCAACGATCCAGAAAGGGTGGCAGCCCTACAGCGGGCCGATCGAGCCCCGGCAGCAAAACCCGCTCGACCCGAACAATCAACTGGTCGCCCCGGCGTGGTGGACGGCGAGTTACAACGCCAATCCGATGCTTCTCGGGGAGTGCCACGTCCACGATCAGCGGCAGTGGCATGACCTTCATGTCCTACTTCCTGTCGCTTGCCGAGTACAATGCGGCCCCGCCGAACTCGATCGCGGCCGGCTCGGGGTTTTGGTGGGATCGCGGTGGATTCGACATCTCGACCAACCCGACCGGGGCGCGTCGCGAGTTCTTTTCCCGGTTCCTGATCGTCTCTTCCGGGCCGGATCGTCAGCTGGGGATCGGGCAACTCGGGTTTGATTATAGCCTGTACGACCTGCCCGCCACGGCCCCGGCTCCCACGCCGGTCACGGTGAACAACGTCATCCTGATCGAGAACGCGGCCGCGGCCTTCACGCCCAACCGTGACAGGACCAACCCGCCGTTCTTCTCCGAGCAGACCGACGCGGCCAACTCGGCGATCTCCTACCAGATGCAGACGAACTGGAGCACGGACGACATCACGAATCAGAACATCCAGGTTGCCGGGGGAGGTATTCAATGACGCGCCGAGACCGCAACGTCCGACGGCGGGCCTTCACCCTGGTCGAGATCCTGGTGGTCGTCGCGATCATGCTGATCGTCTCGGCGGCGGCGATCCCGATGGTCATGGGGGCCTTGAACGAGCGGCGGGTCAGTTCCGCGGCCCTGTTGATCCAGGCCGAGCTGTCCCGCGTCCGGGATTCGGCCGTCCGGGCGAACGCCCCTCGCGGAATCCGGCTGATCCCCGAGACGAATGCCTCGCTTCCCCGCTTCGCCTTCAGCGGACCGACCCCCGCCTACACCCGCATGATCCCGATCGAGCCGGGACCGGATTACATCGAGGGAACGATTGAGCCGGGCATTTCCGCAACCGCCCCCGCGCCTGCGGCCTATCGAGACGTACCCGTGCCCGGAACCGCCGGTTATGGTTATCAGGCGACAGGCCGTCAGCGAACATAAGTTTGATGTGTTCTCCGGCATCTCCGTTCCCGCGACGCCGACCTCCTGGTTCTGGAACATCCGCGTTGGCGACAAGATTCGCTTCAATGACACCGGCGCGTATTACACGATCGCCGGACCGCAGTTCGTGCGCAATTCAGAAGGGTTCGTTAACTGGGGAAGGCCCGACCAGTTCCAGTCCATTCCAGGTATGGCCCCGACATGAGTTCCTCTTCCTGGTCAATGGGAAGGACGACCAGTCGGCTCCCAACGCGTCCTACCTTCCCAACGGCGACGGCTACACGGACGAGATGTTCGACGGCATCGACAACGATGGGGACGGGATCACCGATCCCGCGTATGACGGTTTGGACAATGACGGTAATAGCGCGGTGGATGACACCCTGGAACTCTTCTACAACGTCCCGCGCACCGGCTACGACGCCGCCGACAACAACAGCAACGGTCTGATTGATGATCCCACGGAAGGCAACGACGGTGGGGAATATGAGGAAGAACTCCGATCATTCGTTCTCCACGATTCCCAATACGGGAATGCCTTACCGGATCTACCGCCGCCCCGTTCCGTCGCAAGGAGCGCGCGAGATGCAACTGCCGACGGGCATCGTCATCGACATGACGACCTGGAGCGCGACCATTCCGGAGCGGTCGCGGTTGCCCGTCGATCCGTTGACCGGCTACGTGGACATCATGATCGCGCCGAACGGGCAGGTGGTGGTGTACACGCCGCAGGGGTTCCGACCGCCCATCGGACTGGAATATTACCACTTCTGGCTGGCGGACGTGGACGACGTCTTCGAGCCGGGAACCGGGACGCCCAAGCTGCCCGTCCCCGAGGACACGCCGGGGTACACCGGTACCGATTTCCTGAAGCGCGACCGGCGGCTCGTCAGCCTCAACACGCAGACGGGGCAGATCACCACCACGCACATCGACAGCTTCGACCTCACCGACCCACTACCCCTGGAAGTGCCTTATCGCCAGGCTCAGGCGGGGGTGAAGGATAGACCATGAGATATTCTCCCCACGTCAAGAGCCGGGCGGGCATCACGCTCACCGAGATCTTGATCTCGCTCCTGATCATGGCCATCGGCATGATCTCGCTGGCCACGCTTTTCCCGCTCGGCCTGCTCCGCATCCGCGAGGCCCAGCGCCAGGAGCGTTCGTCGATGCTCACGCAAACGGCCATCGCCGATAGCTCCGCGCGGAACCTGCTCAACCCGGCGTCGTTCGAGGCCTTGCCCTGGTACCAGCTCTTGCCCGGCCCGTACCTCTCCTACGACCCCTGGGTTCAAGACCTCCCCCTGCCGAACCCGGCCAACGTCAACGCTCTGGGGTTCGTGGTCCCCAACGGGATCTATCGCGGCTGGGGCCTGGACGGCGAGCCGCATAACCCCGCCTCAACCCCGCCCCATCCCAGCGAGTACCCTTTGCCGGGGACCGGCCTGCCCGTGGCGTATGACCCGCTCTGGTGGGAGCAGATCAATCAGACCCTCGGCTATATCCCGAACAACGCTGCCGACCACGCCGACCCCTGAGTGCCGCTTCGCCTCGGGCATTGGCTTCCTCCGGACCGATCCCGCCGGTGGACCCCCCAGCGCCCACGGCCTCCAGCGCGTCACGAACTTCAACATGGGCTCCGCCCCGTACGCCCTGGCAGCCAACGTCTTCGCGTCGCTGGATGACCCCGTACTCCAGCAGGAGGGGGAAAGCCCCGGTGAGGGCAGCCCGCTCCTCCCGGTGCTCGACGCGTCCGGCAACATGGTCTTCGACTGGACGTACACCTGGATGTTCACCGGCCGCCGGTCCGACGCGACCAATCGGACGGTGTACGACGGCGATGTCGTGGTCTTCCACAACCGCCCCTTCGGCGTCGATTCCATCGTCTCGCCTCTGACCGGCAATACCTACTCCGTGCCAGCCGGCGAGCAGGTGGTCGAGGCGGTCTTCGCCTACGGGACCGCCGTTTCGACGACCGACGGTCGCCGGTCAAGGGTATAACTCGAACGACCGCACCGTACTCCTGCGCTGGGATGCCCAGTTGCCCGACCCGGACCTCCGCGTCGGAAGCTGGATCGCCGACGTGACGTATGAACGGTTCGCCGCGACCAGCATCGGCCAGCAGTCGGACATGCCGCCTTACAGCAGCGGGCGGTTCTCCCTCCGGCCTTATCCCGGCCAGCGCTGCCACTGGTACCGCGTGATCCGCCGCACGGAGCCGGAGGGGGAGATTCCCGGCACGACCTCCGCCCCGGCCAGCGCCAGCTACCGTCGGATGATCGTCACGGTCGATCGGCCGGTCCACGCGCGGACGGAAATCACGACCGGAGCGCGATCCGGTCCACGTCAACGCGGCCCTGGTCTCGCCCTACGTCGTCAACGTCTTCCCGAAGCAGTTCAGTGTTCGTTGATCCGCCCCGGTCGCGGAAGCGGCCGGCGCGGCGGAGAGGAATCGTCACGATGCGACCCGTACCGACCCGACCTTCCGAATCCCGACGACGACGACGGGGCGTGACCCTGATCGAGATGCTCGTGGTCGTGGGCCTTCTGGTCCTGGTCATGACCATCCTGGTGTCGATCTTCGTCTCCGCCACCGGGGCGATCACGGTCTCGCGGACCTACGCCCAGCTCGGCCAGGAGCTGCGCCGGGCCAACAGCCTCCTCCGGCGCGACCTGGAGGGGGCAACCGCCCGCAACGCCCCCTCCCGCATGACCCCGCCACTGAACCCGGAAGATGCCAACGGCTACTTCACCTACGGCGAGAACGCGCTGGCGGACCTTCAAGGGGAGGACACCGACGACTACGTCGCCCTGACCGTCAAGGCCCCCGACGGCCAGCCGTTCGTCGGTCGCGTCGCGGTCCTGACCTCCGTCGGTGCCACGGCGACGAGTTCCGTGTACAACCTCGTGCAGGTGACGAGCGAGTACGCCGAGGTGATCTACTTCCTCCGTAACGGGAACCTCTACCGCCGCGTCTTCCTGGTCCTGCCCGAGCGGCAAACGGCGCTGACGATCGGCCCCGGCCCCAATGGCGGCTATCCGAACCCGATCGGTAGCTTCCCGGCCGCCCCTTACGGCTCCCCGTCGTCCATTAGCTGGCTCGCCGCCAACGACATCTCGGCCCGACCGGCCTCGGCGGCATCCGGTACCTACGTGCCCGTCCTCAACTCGTTGAAAGATTTGACCAACCGCGAGAATCGCGCCTTCAACCCCCGGTTCTCCAACGATTATCGCATGCCCGGTGGAATGGGGCCTGTGCTCGTTCCGGATGGTCGTCCCGACGACTTCAATGGTCTGGACCTGGATGGCGATACCTACCCCGACGGTGACGGTCTGCCCGACCTCTACCCCACGCTCTATCCCCAGGTCTTCAACGCGAAGTATCTCGGCGGGGCCAACCCCCTGCTCAACTTTCCGACGGGGGCGCCTTCGTATCCAGGAGCGCTCAGCTCAAACGCGGCGGACGTGCTGGCCTTCCCGTACATCTATCCGAATGCCTATTCCCAGACGGACTTCAACCCGACGATGGTCAACTACGGCACGGTCCATAGCCTCGACCCGACCATCACGCCGATTCCGACCGCGATGCGGCCGAACCTGGGAAGCGCGATCGATCCGGCGTTCAATCACAACCCGCTCGATCTCGGCGACAACCTGCCCTACCCGACCACTCCGGCCCAGTTCCAGACCTGGTGGGGTTTCCCGACCAAGAAGGAGACCCTCTCCCCCTACTGGACCGACCCAATCAAGCAGATTAATAACCCGAACAGCGCATTGCCGAACCCGACCGACCCGCCCGGGCGGGTCCCCCCCGGTGAACACCCTCTACCAGCAGAGCGCCTGCCTGTCGAACATCAACACCGCCCCCCTGCCGCCAGATGAGCTTCCGCTGGCGGATCAGCGCCCAGCCGTATAGCGACGGCGCGGGGGCCGACACGTTCGCCCTGCCGGTGTACTCCCCGGCCAACGCCGCCATCTGGCAGCAGATCGCCGAGGAAGACCTGATCCTGTCCAACGTGCGGAGCTTCGATATCAAGGCGCTCGATCAGTTCAGCACCTATTATGTCGATCTCGGGTATTTCAATCTATATAATGGCACTCCTTTGAATATGCTCCCGACGCTGGGACACGAGGGCCGGATTCCCCCGCTCCTGGCCGACAACCGGGCGGATGCCCGCTGGCCGGATTTGAATATCAACGTCGGCGACGACCAGACGGGCGTGAAGCGGCTCCGGCGCGTCTGGGATAGCTGGTCCACCGACTACAGCTTCGTGCCCAGCATGACGCTGACGTCTCAGTACAACCCCCCCAACAACGGCAACCGGCCGGCGATGCCCTCGTATCCGCCGCCGTACCCGGCCCAGTTGCGGGGCATCCAGATACAGATCCGGGTCGTCGATCCCGCGAACGAACACGTCAAGCAACTGACGATCCGGCAAGATTTGACCAAGGACCTCTGATCACGCCCCGCCCAAGGGGGCGGTTTCAGGGAGAAACGATCCATGCATATCAACTACCGACGACTGATCGGCCGGCGCCGCCGGGGCATCGTCCTGGTGCTCATCCTGGCGATGCTCGGCCTCCTGGCCCTCATCGGCGTCACCTTCGCCACGATCAGCAATCAGGCGCAGATCGGCGCCCGGAACTATGCCCAGTCGCTCCAGGAGGCGAACCCGGACCAGATCATCGACTTCGCCCTCTCGCAGCTCATCAACGACACCGAGTTGCCGACCTCCGCGCTTCGGGGCCATAGCCTGAAACGCGACATGTACGGCAACGACGGCTACAACTTCGGCTATCTCGGCCAGTTGCCGAACAACGCGGGCCCCTTGCAGGTCGTGTCGGTCGTCTCCACGCTGCCCAACGGCAACATCGTCATCAACACCAACATCCCGACCGGCAATATCTATCCGCCGCTCTACGAACTGAACTGCGCCGGCTGGATTCTTCGGATGCAGTTGTGGGTCGTGGATGCCTCCACCGGCTTCCCGAAGCGTCAAGGAGTTCCGCCCGTCACCCAGACGTATGAGGTGGTGGTCGATAACCGCTCGGGGGCGTATCACCAACTGACCCTCTCGGCGCCCGATCCGAATTCCGGCTCATTGAGCCTGGTCACTCCCGCCTCGACCTACGCCGGCCCGATCTACTCGGGCGAGACGACCCAGATTCTCTTCGAACTGGACGGCCGCCACCTGCGTAGCTTCAACGGCTCGGGGGTCAGCGGCGCGTACAATGCCTCCGCGCCCGCCTACCCGAACTTCCTGTTCAACGGAGCGTTCTACGGACTCACGACACCGTACAACCATCTCCTGAACATGCCGGCCGGCGTGACCGGCGCGTTCGGCATGGACGAGGACTATGACGCGTGCGACCTGGAGAACATGTTCCTCGCGCTCAAGAGCGCCGATGGCAGCGTCCTGATCCCGTCCTTTCACCGGCCCTCGCTCATCGTTACGACCCGACCAGTAACGACACGAACGACTGGCTAGATACGAGCTTCCCCGCGCGGGCGAAGTTCCTCCGCCCCCGCAAGGTGGATCAACCCTACAGCGGCAACGCCTTCCCCGACTTGATTCCCGATCCGAGCACGGGCGTGGTCACGTATGACGTCGATAACGACGGCGACAAGGTCAACGACTCGGTCTGGCTCGACCTGGGCTTCCCGGTTCAGCACGACCCGAACGGCAAGGCGTACAAGCCCCTCTTCGCCTTCATGGTCCTCGGGCTCAACGGCCGCATTCCCTTGAACACGGCGGGGAACATCCAGGGGAGGGTTCGTTACGACGATCTCAGCACGCCCGCCGTGATCGAGGCGGGACAACCGCTCCAGCAGCACACCTCGCACCTGGGCTACTCCCCCAGCGAGATCAATCCCTCGTATGCGCTGGGCAGCACCGCCGGATATGCCAGCGGCGCGGCGGATCTCCAAACGCTTTTGACCGGCACGGTGGGGCCGCCCCTGGTGCCGGGCCGTTATGGCGAGCCGGAGGCCTTCGGCATCTCTCCGCCGCAGGTCCCCCGTGCCGGACGCTCGTACTCCAGCACGGGGCTTCCTCTGGAAGCCTTCGACGCCGATTACGACACACAGGACTTTTTCCCCACCTACAATACGAGCGAGGATCAGGACCTTCTGGATATCAACAGCGTTCCGTTGCTGCCATCGGAGCGTATCCGCAAGTTCACGACCCCGCTGGACACCTCGGGAAACGGTCTGGTGGTGCCGTTCGATACGCAGCCGACACCGGCCAACGCCTTCGGCAACGGTTACGATAAGCGCGGGCGCGTCGGCTTCTTCATGTATTTCCGACCGCCCGGCGTCTATGCGCAGGACATCCCCGGCTATCCGGGCAACACGTCGATCCCGACGATCCTGACCAACCCGTACCACGGCTATGAGTCGCACCGTAATCCGGGCGGCATCGACGATATCAATCGTGACGGAACGCCGGATGCCGCTCCGTTCGTCCGCGACTACATGGCGAAGATGCCGTATGATCCGGGCCTGAGCAACGTCAACGTCCCGACCTCGGGGATGGGTGCGGCTGGCTTGACCTATCCGAACGGGATCGATACGGCGCATGCAATCCCGCCCTATGCGGCCCCCTGGGTTTATTCGGATGGAACCTATGCCGGTGGCAGCTTGAACTACGGCGAGGCCGATCAGCTCAACCTCTACGAGCCGACGCCGTATGATGCGCCATTCACCAACACCGACCTGGAATGGCTGTATCGACAGAACGACGTGGACGGTTCCGGGCTGAATAGCCGTTTGTCGCAATTGACGGTCAACGGCTTCTCCGGCGCCGGTGGCCCCTATCAGTCGCAGATGTTCTCGGTGGACAGCTTCGATACGACCAACTTCTCCTCGACGTACAACGCCGGCAGTCTCAACACGCTGGGTGCCCGGCCCCACCTGCTGCACGGCGACCGTCGGATCAACCTGAACTATCCGTTCCCACATAGCCCCAACCCGAATGAGCCGATCCGTCAGAAGTGGTGCCAGGAAGTCTATCAGACGCTCAAGCTGGTCCTCCTGCCCCAACCTGGCTACACCTACACGGCCGAGGAGCTGGCGGCAATCGGCCAGTACACGGTCAATATCGTGGACTTCCGCGATCCGGACGCCACGATGACGGCCTTTAAAAACCCCGACCTGGAAATCAAGCCCGCCAACACGACGGCCACGCCGCCGATCCCCGCCGGCGTCCAGCTCCGGGCTTCCGGCTCTCCGCTCGTCCAGTACGGCATGGAATACCTGCCGGTGGCGATCAATGAGGTTCTGGCGTACCAGTTCACGCGAAAAGCCGGGGGCGGACAGAAGGAGACGCAGCGTCTCTTCGTCGAACTGATCAACACCTTGACGCAAGATGGCGGCCCCGGAACGGCCAGCGACCTGGATCTCGCGGGCTGGGGGTTCGTCCTCACCGAGGATGACCTCTCCAACCCGTCGGGCAACATCGTCGCGGCCGAGCGGCCGAATACCGCCACCGGGCAGCTCGACGTGGGGACAGTGACGACTCATTTCATTCCCATCGAAGGGACGACCGGGGCCACGCCTGGCCTGTCGCCGAAAGTGAAGGCGTTCAAACCCAATGGCGATTTCCCGGATTATACCGCCACGAACCATAACCTGTTGGTCCTCGCCAATCAGCTCGCCGACCCGACCTCCGAAGGGAAGGATTTCACTACGCCCGGGCACGCAGGCCACCTCAAACACAACGGATATCACCGCGCCGAACGCCATGGATGACCTGGTCCAGAAGCTGCCGGTTTATGCCAAGGGTTCGGGCACCGCGCGGTATTTCTGGTTGCACCTTCTGCGTCCGGTCAATCCGCTCGATCTGACCTCGACCAAGGTTGTCGTCGATTCGATGCGGTTCCCCTACAGTGAGTCGGGCGGTACGGTCCAGAATCCCGGCACGACGAACGAGAGCGTCACTCCGACGACCGACAAAGCCGCTCCCTTCAAGCCGCTTTACTCCGTCGGACGTCGCCAGCCGTACCGGGGCGGACATGCCGTGCCGAACTCGGATACCTACTCGCCGCCATATCCCTACGGCTATGATGAGCAGGTCGTCCCGTCCAATTCCAACAAGCAAGTGGGGGTTTACCTCGCAGCAACGTCGGCGGGAAATAAACCCTTACCGATCACGAGCACGATCGAGCACACGCTTGGCCAGGATAACGACGGGGACGACGACGTCTTCGATTACTTCCCGTTCCACGATCGCGACTTCATGAACGTGGCCGAGTTGATGCTCGTGCCGGCCGTACCACCTGGTCTGTTCACCAAGCACTTCGTCTCCTTGCCGAAGGTGCCGCTCAACCCGCCCACCACCTATACGACGCCACCGGCAACGAAACCGGGGGGTGGCGCGATCGAAAACAAGATCGATAGCACGGGAGCAAGAACCGACCTGCGCGTCTTCCCGTATCTGGCCGACAGCTTCCACTACTACGATACCGCGGCTACCAACGCGAACTGGTTCCGCCTGCTCGATTACTTCGAGGTGCCCAGCCCGGTCCTGGGGACCCTCGGGCCGGTCGGCGCGGGTCAGAATGGCGACTGGGCACGCCGCGATGTCCGCCCCGGCATGATCAACCTGAACCTGATCATCGACGAGGAAGTCTTCCTCGGCCTCATCGACGACGTGCGGCTGAACATGAGCCTCGTGGGGGCAACGGGAGACGTGGTGCCCCAGGTCATCACGTCCCTGAACTCCACCGGCGGCGTGGCGACCTACACCTCGATGAACAACCGAGGGTTCAACGACGGAACCTCTACCTCGATGAAAGCCGCCTTCAGCGACTTTTTGAAGATGCGGCACGGGGGCACGGGCTTCCTGTTCGATTACCGGTATTACTTCGGGGCATCGACCTTCCCCGAGAAACCGTTCCGATCCCTGTCCACCTTCAACATCAACGACACCATCATGCGGCCCGCGCGGATGGCGGCGATGACCGGGGGGGATCACGGCGTCCGAACAGGTACGCCGGAGATTCAGATCCCGCCCCGCATGTTGTTCGAGATCCCGGATGACGATCCGAATGCGCGCAACATGATGTTCGTTCCGCCCAGTGATAATCCAGCGGGCGAACTCGGAAGGGTCACGACACCGACAGATCATACCAATCTGACCAATTCCTACGCGAACCTGTTCTCGCCTCTCGTCGGGGGAACCCCCACGTACCCGACATCCAGCGTGACGCCGAATACCAACCTGGGCGGGGCGCCGCAGTACACGATCATGAATCCGGGTGAAATGCTTTCGGACCTCCGCAAGCATCCGTACTACCGCACGGAGATGCTCCAGAAGGTCATGAACCTCACGACCACGAGGACGCACCAGTTCGCCGTATGGGTGACGGTCGGCTACTTCGAGGTGGTGCAGGAGGGGAACCCGCAACTGGCGGGAATCGACCCGACCTCAGCGTATGACCTGCTCGGGCCGGAACGAGGCTCGGCCGATGGGACGGCGGTGCGTCAACGCGCGTTCTTCGTCATCGACCGGACCAAGGCCAACGGCTTCAACCCGAGCGACTCGGGAGACTTCCACGAGTTGATCACCTTCAGCCGCAGGATCGAATGATCGAGGGTGGCGGATCACGTGCCAGGGCGCGATCGCCCTGGCATGGGGCGTCTCTTTTGATGGCCCTTGTCAGACCACGCACGCACGCGATACAATCCAGAGTATTCCACTTCTCAACAGAAAGGACGTCCCATGATCGCTCGTCGTCGTCGCCGAACAGGCTTCACGCTGATTGAGCTGCTGGTGGTCATCGCGATCATCGGCATCCTGGCGAGTTTGATCCTGCCGGCCGTGATGTCGGCCCGTAAGTCCGCCAGGCGAATGGAGTGCAGCAACAACATGCGGCAGGTCGGCCTGGCCCTGACGCAGTTCATGAACACCAAGAACTACTTCCCCAACGCCGGCACGTTCGGGGAAACACCGGGGGTCACTGCTCCCGCGAACTCGGTCATCGCCAACACGTTCCAGCAGCCAAGCCAGTTCACCAATGTCGTGACCAGCACCTTCCCGAATCAGGGTCCGCTCTTTAGCTGGGTTGTCGATGTGCTCCCCTACCTGGAATCCCAGGAACTGTACAATCAGTACAACCGGAATCTCATCTACAACTCGACGGGGGGCGGCACCTCGACCACAACGGCGTCGAACGCGATTATCGGCAGTACCTCGTTAAAGATCCTGACCTGCCCCGAGGATGACACGGCAATTTCGGGTCAGGGCAACCTGTCCTACGTCGTCAACGGCGGGTATTACGCGATGGCATGCGATTCCGTTCGGTTGGACGGGGGGTCAGGCGGACAATTCGACGGTTGGCTCGCCGCCGACAACCGGCCCGGTGCTCAACTGGGGGGCGGGCGTGGCTCGCCGGACGGGCGTCATGTTCCTGGGAACCCTGCAAGGCAACACCGGATGGGACGTGAAGACGACTTCCAGCTCGGTGGCCGACGGCATGACGACGACGCTGTTGCTTTCCGAGAACATCCTCGCCGGCTATGGTCCGCCCGACCCAAAGTATAACGGTGGCGCCGCGATCAACTGGGCGGCCCCGCATCCCAATTACATGATGTTCATCGCGTCCGACAACGTCTGTGCCGGAAGTGCTCCCGGTGATGGTATGTGCAGCTCGACGGCGGACCTGACCTCGAACCGCGCGGCGGTTCCACCGGACGGTCAGGGTTGGGCGCGAGCGAACCAGCCCGGCTCGTTTGAGAACATCAACTGGCCGCTGAATCACACGGTTGAGGGTTCGGCCCCGTATCCGTCGAGCCGGCACGCCGGCGGTGTCAACGTTGTCTTCTGCGATGGCCACACCCAGTTCGTCAGCGCCACGATTGACGGCATCGTCTGGGCGAAGATCATCACCCCGGCCGGGAGTCAGCTCCCGCCGCTGTACAAGCAGTTCCCGGTTGATGCGTCGGCTATCGGCGATTGATCGGTTCCGCAGACGACTTTCGAACGATGGGACGTTCCGGCCCGCCGTGGGATCACCCGCGGCGGGTTTTTTCGTTTTCTCGGGTCGAACCGGGAACATCCGGACTTGCCAAGTCCGGTTCTCTTCGGTACAACGCCCGCACCTATCACCTATTGAGAGCCAGGGCCTTCTTCAGGGACGAAGCTGGCCTATCTGCTTCTCCGCGCCTCGCGGGATCTCCGCGCGGGTGCTCCACTCGGAATAATGGCCAAGTCCCGGCCGCCGCCGCGCTGCGTCCCATTGCGAGGATGTGGTCAGGCGGATCAGACCGTTCCTCTCGATCGGGACCGATCGCCCATGACACGCTTGATACGGGACACACCACCGCCGCCACGGAAGGCCCCGGAAGGGCGGGCGATGGTCGATCCTCGGCAGGCGACGCCGCTGGCAACGCTGGCCGTCCTCCTCATGTTCGTCCTCAACGCGAAAGCCGCTGGCCCCATACCCGAGGGGACGATCGGCGAGATCCGCATCGAGGGAAATGTCTCGATCGGCGAGGATGAGATCCGCCGCCACATCGTTACCCGGACTGGTCGCGCCTACGACCCGGCCACAGTCGAGATCGACTACAAGAACCTGAACAACACCGGCTGGTTTACCAGCGTGAAGACCTATCTCGACGATCACGATCCCAAGCACTTGATCCTGATCTATCGCGTTCAGGAGGCCCCCGTGCTGCGGGCCGTCGAGTTCCGAGGCGCGACCAAGATCCGCATCAAGACGCTGGAAGAGAACACCGGCATGAAGGCCGGCTCCCGCGCAGACCACCTGAAGGCCATGCTGGCGGTCAACTCGATCAAGCGGCTCTATGAGGAAAAAGGCTACGAGATGGCCGAGGTCAAGTTGCTCGAAGGGGGCAAGCCTGGCGATACGCGTGTCATCTTCCAGATCTTCGAGGGACCCAAGAATCACATCACCGACATCGACTTTGTCGGCAATACCATCGTCAGTGATGCCGTGCTCCGCACGAAGATCTCCAGCCGGACAGCAATTCTGGGGCTCGGCGGCCGTTACCACCGCGATAGCGTCGAGGAAGATGCCCGCAAGCTCCGCGACTACTATCACAGCATGGGGTTCTTCGAGGTCCAGGTCGCCCACGTCCTGAAGCCAGGGGACGACAACGGCGACCTCCTGCTGGAATTCGACATCTCCGAGGGGATCCAATTCAAGGTCCGTAACGTTTCCTTCGATGGCAACCAACTGCTCAGCGAGGCGAAGCTTCGCGATGGGCTCCTGATGCACTCGAACAAGCCCTTCAGCGACGCGCTTCGTGAAGCGGACCAGAAGAACCTGGAGGACAAGTACGGCGTCATCGGCTGCATCGACGCTCAGATTGTTCCCGAGCATCGCTACACCGACACGCCGGGGGTCGTTGACATCGTCTATCGGATCGAGGAAGGGGAGCCTTACACGCTCGGTCACTTCCTTGTGCGAGGAAATAAGCGGACCCGCTCGAAGGTCATCATCCGCGAGGCCGAGATGGCGGGCGTTGTGCCGGGCGAGCCCTTGAATGTCAAGAACATCGAATTGTACCAGAAACGGCTGGGCAACCTCCGCTATTTCGCCACGACCCCCGACATGGGTAAGCCGATCGAAGTCAAGCTGATGAACCGCCGCGCACACGATCAGCCCTACGGTCAAACGCCGATGTTTGACCTGGACCAGGTGATCCGCACACGATTGCAGGACCCAGGTCCGGAAATTCTGCCCGAAGACGTCCTCCCCCCCGTCCAGCCACAACCGGCCCCGGGAGTCGGGCCGGGTTTCGGAGTGGACGGGATGTTCGACCCGCCCCCCGATCAGATCGTCCCGCCGATCAATGTCGGGGCACTTCCCGGTCCGGCCGAGGTGCCAGGCGCGGGGGTCTCTCCACCGCCGATGACTCCGCCGATCGGTGCCGGTGAGCCACCCGCACTGGAGCCGAGTCTCCCCGGCGGCAACATGACCGATGTCGGCCCCGATCGCCAGGAACCGTTTCCGAACCGAGCCTATGTCGATGTCGTCACGCAGGTTGATGAAGCACCCACGGGCCGTTTGATGTTTGGCGTCGGCGCGAGTAGCTTCCAGGGGTTGAGCGGTAGCTTCATCCTCCACGAGAGCAACTTCGACCTGTTCGCCGTACCCCGCACGGCACGCGAGTTCCTCAGCGGCCAGGCGTTCCGGGGCGCGGGTCAGGACCTGCGGATCGAACTCTCTCCAGGTACCCTGATCAACCGTGCCTTGATCAGCTTCAGCGATCCTTACCTCTTCGACCTGCCGATTGGCTTCGGTGCGTCGGGCTACGTCTTCAATCGCGTGTATCCGGACTTCACCGAGGCACGCGGCGGCGGTCGGTTCTCGATCGGTCGCCAGTTTGGCGTGCAAACGTATGCCGACGTTGCGGTTCGGGCCGAGGATGTGAATTTCTCGAACTTCCGGTACCCGCGCCGGCCGATTACCTGGCCGCCGCCGGCCATACCCAGCTCTACACCATCCGCCCCAGTTTGCGGTTCGACAATCGCAACGACCCCTTCGCCCCGAAGAAGGGACAGTATCTGGAATTCGCGTTTGAGCAAGGCTGGGGCACGTTCACCTATCCGAAGATCACGGTCGAAGGCCGGCAGTACTTCACCCTCGGAAGCCGTCCCGACGGCTCGGGTAAGCGGGTACTGGCCGTGAGAGGATTCTTCGGAGCGACGGGCCCCGAGACGCCGGTTTACGAGCGGTTCTTCCTCGGCGACTTCCGCTCGATGCGCGGCTTCGCCTATCGAGGAGTCGGTGACCGGGTTCTCGGTGTCAACGTCGGCGGCCTGATGACGGCCGTCGGTTCCGCTGAGTACCAGTTCCCGTGGACGGCCAACGACAAGCTCTACCAGGTGTTCTTCTGCGACTTCGGCTCGATCAGCAACAGCTACGAGTTCACCCAGATGCGCGTCTCGGTGGGCACGGGCTTGCGGATCTTCCTGCCGCAGCAGATGTTCGGTCCCTTGCCTCTGGCCTTCGACCTGGCCTTCCCGGTCATCAAAGGTCCCGATGACCGTACACGCTACTTCAACTTCTCGATCGGGGCGATGTGGTGATCGCCTTGTAAACTTCGGATCGTGCCCGGGGCGTCGCACCTTGTCACGCCGACGACCCCAAAGAATGCCTCTCGGCGAGCGTTGGCCGGATTCGGTAGAATGCAGACACCGGATTGGACCGCCTCACCTGGGAGATGAGCCCCTTGCTTGCCACGGACGAACGTCAAGAGACCCTGCCTCCACCACCGTCGATTCTCCGCCAACCCTTGTCCATTGGCGGTGTGCCGATCCCGTCGCGGTTCTTCCTTGCGCCGCTGGCCGGGTACACCAGTTTAGCGTACCGGCTGGCAGTGCGTTCGCTGGGGGGGCTGGGGCTGGTGACGACCGACCTCATCAACGCTCGGGCGATCATTGAACGCCGGCCAAGGACGTATGAACTGGCTGAGACCTGCCCGGAAGATCGCCCGCTATCGATCCAGCTTTACGGCCACGGCCATGATGAGATGCGGCAGGCGGCGCGCTGGGTGGTCGAGAACGGGGCAACTCTGGTGGACATTAACATGGGATGCCCCGTTCGCAAGGTGGTCCGCACCGGTGGCGGCTCGGCCTTGATGTGCGACGCGATGGGAGCGGCTCGACTGGTCGAGGCGGTTGTCAACGCGGTGGACGTGCCGGTGACGGTCAAGATGCGGCTCGGCTGGGATGACGACAACCTCTCGGCGCCGAAGCTCGCCCGCGAATTCGAACAAGTCGGCGCGGCGGCCGTGATCGTTCATGGGCGGACCCGTCAGCAAGGGTTCAAGGGGCATGTCAACCGCGTTGGAATTCGTCAGGTAGTCGAGGCCGTCGAGCAGATTCCTATCGTCGGCAACGGCGACGTCCGGACCCTGGCCGACGCGGAGCGGATGTTCCGCGAGACCGGCTGCGCCGCCGTGTCAATCGGCAGGGGTTCCCTCTCAAATCCCTTCCTGTTCCGTCAGCTCGAACAGTGGGCGGCGACTGGCCAGCCAGGGCCAGATCCGACGTTCGAGGAGCGGGTGGGAATCATGGTTCGGCATTTCCACGGCCTGGTCGAGCGCCGGGGGGAACGGATGGCCTGCCTCCAGTTCCGCAAGCTGATCAAGTGGTACAACTACGCCATCCGCCCGCCGAAGCCGCTGTATCACCGACTGATCAATCTGCCGAACGTCGCCCTTTTTGACGAGACGGTCGCCGAGATCCTCCAGGCGGGACCGAATTCTCCCTTGCCGGGGCATTTCGAGCCACGTGTGACGGTCCCCGACGGGCCGATCGACAAGTGGTGAAACAAAGGCACAAGAGCCTTCGCAAAGCCGCCCAGGCGCGAAGTTTCGCCAAGGAAGTGAAGGAATGTTCCTTCCTGCCTTCTCGGCGTACTTCCTTGGCGATTTCGAGTCTCGGCGAGTTACACCGAGAGTTCTTACTCGATCCGGGGCAAGCCGCTGATCGCGGGGCCGTTGATGACCTTCCCCTTGGCGTCGAACCGCGAGCCGTGGCAGGGGCAATCCCACGACTTCTCCGTCTCGTTCCAGTGGACGATGCAGCCCAGGTGCGGGCACGCGGCCGACATACGGTGGATGTTACCTTGGTCGTCCTTGAAGACTGCTTGCTTGCTCATCAAACCATGTTTGACGACCGCGCCGCTTCCTTTGGGGATGTCGTCTTCCGACTTGGCCTCGCCGCCGGAGATCCAGTCGGCGTATTGCCGGGCGACGTTGACGTTTTCAGTAGCGAAGTCGCGGGCGGCCTTGAGCGACTTACGCGCCGGGTCGTACAGGGTGGCCCAGGGGTTGTCGCGTCCGAGGATCAGGTCCGTCAGGAGGATTCCGGCAATCGTGCCGTGCGTCAGGCCGTGGCCAGAGTCTCCCGTGGCGATGAAAACGTTTTTGTGATCCATCGGGTTGTGTCCGATGAAAGCCAGGCCGTCGATTGGCTCCAGCACCTGGCCCGACCAACGGAAGTCGATGGACTCGATCATCGGGAAGTGCTTCCGTGCCCAGTCCTCCAGTTGTCCGAAGTGAGTGAGCACTTCCCCCTGGCCGGTCTTGTGGTCCTCGCCACCGACGATCAAGAGATCTTCAATATGAATCCCCCCGACCTCTTCCACTTTCTGGATGCGTACGTAGTGATACGGGTCCTGAGTGTCCCAGTAGAGACCCGTGAAGACCGAGCCCGTCGGTACCCGCGCCCCGACGGCATACGTGCGGTAAGCCGCCTGCTTCGTGTGCATGGCGAAGCGGTCGTTCACCGGCGAGTTCGTGGCGACGACCACCGCATCTTTCGCTGTCACGACCGGGCCGGCTTTGGTCACCACACGGGCCGGTGTTCCACCGTGGATCTCGGACACATGTGAGCCGGTAAAGATCTTCCCACCGAGCTTTTCGATCGCGCGGGCCAATCCGGATAGATACAGCAAGACATGAAACTGTCCTTGCCGGGGAAACCGCAAGCATCGCCCTGTATCGAAGCCTCCCAGCGGCGCTCTCGGGACGAATTCCACATCCGTCAAGCCCGCGCGGTGGGCTGCATCCCGCTCCTTTTCCAGCAAGTCTTCGGGGTCGCCGGGCGCGAGGAAAAGGTATCCATCGAGCCGCTCGAAATCGCAGGCGATCTCTTCCTCCCGGCTGATCCGCTCGATGGCGTCAATCGCCGCGCCGTGACTCTCGGCAGCCAGGCGGGCTCCTTTCTCACCATGGAGTCGTTCCAGTTCGGTGAAGCGGTCGTCGAGTGCATTGGATAAGTGCCCGGTGGTGCGCCCACTCTCGCCGCCTCCGATAGCATTGTCGTCGAGCACGACGACCGCCTTCCCTTGCTTCGCCAGGTGATAAGCCGTGGACAATCCGGCGATCCCCGCTCCCACGACACAGACGTCGGCATTCGCGTCCTCACGCAACGGCTCAAAGCGCGGGATGTTGGCCGTCGCCATCCAGATCGAGGTGGTGCGTCCCGAGTCGCTCGGCATGTTCGGACCCCTTCGTCGCAAAAGGTGATGGGCGAGTACGGACCCTCTCATCTTAGCAATTTCGGGGCCATCCGAAACTCAGAAGTGCTCCTCGGAGAGCGTGGGAGCGAAGCAAAGCCCCTCGCCAATTGACGAGAGGAGCGACGGGATACACGTAGGGGATTGGCAATTCCTTGACACGCGATTTATTCGAGAATATTCACCGGATGATCGGCCAATTCGCCCGGTCCTTGAGGACTGGAAAAATCCCGATAAGGGTTATAAAAACACTACATATCTCTTGGGTTTATCGACGTGTCCGACCAGTGGACCTTCGCTCAATACCGCACCAGGCTGGTCACCTCGTAGGGATTAAGACAATCGCGCCCTTTCAAAAAGGCCAGTTCGAGAACGAAGGCGCAGGCGATGATCTCGGCTCCGGTCTGGGTAATCAGGTCGCAGCACGCCCGCATCGTTCCGCCGGTCGCCAGCACGTCGTCAAGCAAGAGGACGCGGCGGCCCGGTTCCAGGGCGTCGCTGTGAACCTCCAGCCGGTCGCTGCCGTATTCGAGCTGATACTCCAGCGCGATCGTCGCGTACGGCAGCTTACCCGGCTTGCGAATCGGCACGAAGCCCGCGCCGAGTTTCAGCGCCAGGGGGGCTCCGAAGATGAAGCCTCGGGCCTCCGCCGCGGCGATCACATCCACGTTTCGCCCGGCGTACTGTCCCGCGAGTTCGTCAACGACCGCCTGGAAGGCTTTCGCGTGGCCGAGGAGCGGCGTGATGTCCTTGAAATTGATCCCCGGCTTGGGGAAGTCGGGAATATCGCGAATGTGGTTCTTGATGTCGAACTCGGAGACGTCGGAGGACATGCCAGACTCCGGACTAGGGTGCAGGATCGTTGTGCGGGCCGCGTCAATCTGGGGTAGGACATGATTCGCAACGTCCTACCCATGACGATGATTTCCTAGGATAGCCGAACCGGGGCATCCTCAGCACCGCGAGTCCTCGTTTTTTTCGCTCAAGGGGCGAACGAATCCAGGTCCGCGGCGTTGGACGGTAGAGACAGGTTCGGGGAGTGGAAGGGGACGTCGCTGCGTTGTGGTGGCGAAGCGGTTGTCGCCGAGGCATTCGGATCGGAGATCGTCGGCAGACGAACCCCGACGAATTCGGGTCCGGAGCGGATCGAGCCGGACTGGATCGGGCCGACCCCTCCGACGTACACGTCCTTCGCGTTGGACGTGGCGAGCATCGTGCCCGACGTCCAGGTGATTTGCCCGCTGGCCCGGTCGTAGGCGAAGAGGGCCAGTTTGGAGATGGCCTGCTGTTCGGTCCGCTTGACGATCGGAATCTCAGGAATCGTCCCGGTCGGCATGCCGGTGAAGGTTGGCGGAACCGTTACCTGCGGAACGCCAAAAAGCCAGTTGTTGGAGTCGGTACCATAGGCTCCCACTCGTGCCTCGACGACCCATTGGGCCTGCTCGGGCTTGGTTCGCATCAAGACACCCTGCGCCAGCATCGCCTGGCGGATGGTCGAGGTGATCCACCCTTTATCGACAGCCTCGATATACTGCGTGTCGAGAAAGACCGGCACACCAGTCAAGGGGCGGAAATCGACCTTGCGCAACGCATCGTCCCAGGCGTTGGTCAGGAGGATTTGCTCGGTGCCCGTGCGCGCCGTGCTGGTCATCTTGGTCGTACCGCAGCCGAGCGCCGCGGACGCGGCCAGGACCGCCGCCGCCATCCGTGCACGGTTCCGTCGTCGTGCCGGGATTGTCTGCATCTCGGCTCCCTCCTGACCCGGTGGATCCTCCTGAACCTGGATCGCACAGGTTAGCCGCGGTGGCCAAGGTGGTCAACCGCGATCGTGATTCTCTCTTTGGACGTTGCACAAGAAATAAGGCCCGACGGATTGCTCCGCCGGGCCTCGGGGTTGTCGCGTGCTTGTCCATCATGTGACGGACGTGCGACGGCTTACTTTTTCGGCTTGGTCAGGGTCATGAACTGACCGGGCAATTTCTTGTTCACGTCCTCGACGTAAATCGCCACCTCATCAGCCTTCTCCGCGACCCCTTGGAAGTCGCTCAGGCTCTTGATCGGCGTGATCTGCTGATCCTTGATGATCTTGGTGATCCGGTCCCCCTCCTGAATGCCGGAGGCCTCAGCGGGGCTGCCTTCCTTGACGGCGGTCACGACCAGACCTTCGTCGTCGGCGTCCCAGTCGTATTTCTCGGCCAGTTCCGCCGTGACCGGGGCAACGGCCAGGCCGAAGTCGTTCACCTCGGGAGCACTCGGCTTTGGCTTGACGATCGACGGAGTCGGACTTCCGCCGCGGTCCATTCCAGCGAGAATCTTCTCTGCGTTGGTCGGCGAGACCGTCGTCTCACGCTTCTCGCCGTTCCGCAGATACGTCAACGGGTAGGACTGTCCGACATCGCTCGTCGTGACCAGGTACTGCAACCCGGTCCGGCTGGTAATCTTCTCACCATCAAATCCGGTGATCACGTCACCAACCTTCAGGCCCGCCTTCGCCGCCGGAGTTCCGTCGCCGACTTCGGTGATCAGGACGCCCTGCGTCTTCGGATCAAGCCCAAGCTGACGTGCCAGGGCCGGGGTGAGCGGCTCGATTGCCACGCCCATCATGACCGGCGTGAGCTTGCCGTTTTTGATCAGCTTGTTGGCGAGGCGAGTGGCCATATCAATCGGAATGGCGAACCCGACACCGGCATTCGAGCGGCTCGCCGTGGCGATCGCCGAGTTGATGCCGACGACCCGGCCGCTCATGTCCACCAGCGGTCCACCAGAGTTTCCCGGGTTGATCGCCGCGTCGGTCTGGATAAACGACTCGAACCGATTGATCCCGACGTCGTTCCGGTTGGTTGCCGAAACGATGCCCGCCGTGACTGTGTGATCGAGGCCGAAGGGGGAACCGAGCGCCAGGACCCATTCACCAACCTTCAAACCCTGGCTGGAACCGATCTTCACCGCCCGATACGAGGTATTCTCTACCTTGATGACGGCGACGTCGGTCTCGGGACTGGTGCCCACGACCTTCGCTTCGGCCTCCACACCATCCCAGAACGTGACCTTGATGGTATCGGCGTCTTCAACCACGTGGTTGTTCGTCAGGATGTGACCTTTGTCGTCAAAGACGAACCCGGAACCGGTCCCTTCTGCAGCGAACTGCTGATCCTGAAACGGGTTGGACGGGCCATTCGGCTGAAAGTTCGGACCGAAGAAGCGTTTGAGCATCTCCTCAAGGTCCTTTGGAGTCATCTCCTGACCACCGGGCCCCGGACGCATCTGGAGCCGAGGCCCTGAAGACTTCTTCTCCACATTGATCTGCACGACGGACGGACCGACATATTCCGCGACCGCGCCAAAGGCATTGGAAAGAGCTTTGGCAACCTGCTGCCCCTCTTCGGGGACATCCTGCGTGGCAGTGACGGGCTGGGTGAAGTTGCGCGAACCCACGAGAGCCGCGACCGATAGCACCAAGGCCGCCCACGCGACAGCGTTACGTTTCATGCTGGGCAGACTCCTGAGATGAGCCGTAGTGAGAAATCAATTGCTCGTAAGAAATTCGACAACGATCTGAGGACCGCGTCATTTCTTCTCACTCTTTACGAGCGATCCTTCCGGAAGGTTTGATCTCACAAAACGGTGAAACACAAAAATCTCATCCTGGGGCGTTTCAGAGAATCGACACGGAGCAGGTTGACCCTTCAGCCCCCCTGTCCGTTATTGTAGAAACTTCGGGACCGAATTCATCGATCTGATTCAACTTTTTTTGGAATATCCCACTGATGACCCGGGATGTAACTGACCCGCGCGATCAGACTCCTGAGGCCTTTCTGGCGTGGGCGACGAGCCTGGGTTATACGGAACTGTCCGCGCGGCGGCTGCTCTCGGCCGTCATGGATCGAGGCGTTCTCGACCCGCCCCGCTGGGGCCGTGAATTCCAGGTCCCTCGCCGCATGACGGACGCCTGGCCTGCCCTGCCCCGCCTGACCCTGGAACGTACGGTCGTCTCGTCGTGCGATGGGTTCCAGAAATTGCTGTTTCGCACGCCCGATGGGCTCAAGATCGAGACGGTGCTCATCCCGCTGCACAAACCGGGTGCGGTGAGTATCTGTCTGTCCTCCCAGGTCGGCTGCGCCATGGGTTGCGCCTTCTGCGCCACGGCAAGGATGACAACGCGGAGGAATCTGGCAACCTGGGAGATTGTTGACCAGTGGATACAGGCACGCGACCTCGCGCGAAGCCAGGGAAGGCGTGTCACGGGCACGGTCTTCATGGGCATGGGCGAGCCGTTTTTGAATTACGAACGGGTTCTGGCGGCGGCCGAACTGCTGCGATGTCCGTTCGGCGCGATGCTCGCCGCCAAGGCCATCACGATCAGCACAGTCGGCCTCGTTCCGGAAATCGAACGTTTCACAACCGAAGGGCGCCGGTTCCGGCTCTCGATCAGCCTGGGCGCGGCCACCGACGCGGCACGAGCACGCCTGCTGCCGGTCGCATCGCGCACACCACTGGTGGAGGTTCTCGCGGCGGCCCGACGCCATGCCGAGGCACGCCGCACGAGGGTCATGCTCTCCTATGTCTGCATTAGCGGCGAGAATTGCAGCGAGGAGGATGCCCGCGCTCTGGGGCTATTGATCGGTGACACACCCGTACGCTTTGACCTGATCGACGTGACCGACCCTACCGGCCGATTTCAGCCGCCGACCGACGACGAATTGCGTCGCTTCCGCGATGCCCTGACGCGCTATCTGGGCCAGCCGGTCGTCCGCCGGTATTCCGGCGGAGCCGATATTCAGGCGGCCTGCGGAACCCTGGCGGGGACAGGATAAAGGGAGTATCTGACATGAAGAGCACGGGGAGAAATCACAGAGGCTCTCCATGACTTCTCTCCGTGTTCTCCGTGGCATGCTCACTTCTTGAGTGGCTTCAGTTCCACCTTACGGTAGAAAACCTCCGCTCCTTCGGACTGAAGAGTGATTTTCCCCTTGGTGACGCTGGCATCGGTGCCTTCGTTGACGACGACGCCGTTGACGATGTTCGTGATCTTCCCACCATCGCAAACGACCTCAATCGTGTTCCACTGTCCGGTGGGCTTCTCGGCGTCCTTCTGCTTGACGACACGGCCCTTCTGCTCCTTGCCGTCCACCGTGATGGAGGTACCATCCACGAGCCAGAAGTCGCCGCAGTCACCTTCCTGAATCTGACATTCGATTGACTTGGTCCAGACCTTGTCGGGGCCGACGCAGTGCATCAGAATCCCCGAATCTCGCACGGCATTTTCGCGGGGCGGGTATTTCTTTTCTCCCCATTTGAACTCGACGATCAGGTGGTAGTCGTCGAATTCCTTCTCGGTCGTCAGGCAGCCGAACTCCTCACCCGAGACATGGATGAGGCCGTCCTCCACCTGAAAGACGCCCTTGGGGTCGGTCTTCGGGTCGATCGACTTGTCTTTATGGGGAATGTACGTGTACCAGCCGGAGAGATCCTTCCCGTTGAACAGGGAGACGGCTTCTCCCTCGTCCTTTTGGGTCTCTTCAGCCAGGGCCGGCGCAAGGAACAGAACAGGCAGGACCGCTGCGGCCATCAGTCCGAGAAGCGCAAGGCGTCGCCAGTGGAGCATTGTCACGTCCTTCGTTTCCGAGAGAGATCCCGAGGGACTTTGTGAGGGCGCGAACAGAGCGCCCTCACCCTCTGACGGAAATCGTAATGGCCGTGAGCGTTGGACTCAAGCAGGCAGCGGCGGGTCCTTCGTTGGGGAGTCTTCGGGGACGCGTCGAGAAATCAAGGGACGCGAAGCGGCGGGAGGGCGGCCTTACTCGGCCGGCGGGAGAAGGCGGACCTGGATGCGCCGCAAGGCGGCGATCAACAGCAGGGTGGGCTCAAGATACGGAGCGAGCGAGGGTTGTTGGCGGACCCAGTCCTCGGCGCCATCGACGGCCTCGAAGGTGAGGCGACCCCCACGAAAGAGACGGAGCACAATACCCCGATCCACCAGGTACAGCAGCACCGCGACCCGACGCGCCAGGGGGGCCTCGGACCAGTAGGACGATTCGGACAGCTCCTGTTCGAGCCGGAATCCGGCGAACCGGACGGCCTCGGCAATCAGGGCTTCA
Organism: uncultured Planctomycetota bacterium; assembly: GCA_963758025.1. Classification (GTDB taxonomy): domain Bacteria; phylum Planctomycetota; class Planctomycetia; order Isosphaerales; family Isosphaeraceae; genus CAVWUA01. The sequence continues at coordinate 597,800 of CAVWUA010000001.1, forward strand.
CGATGCTCGTCGTTACGGTGATTACGGAAGTGGGCGAGGTGCCCATTCCAGTGTCGAGAGAGGGCACGAACGGCTTCGGAAGGCAAGGCGAACATCCACATTCCCAAGAGGGACGCGTCCGAAGTGCGGACGCAACTGGACTAACTCCTCTCATTATAATGCGCGGTCAAGTCCCACCGGACAGCCGCTCTTTCCGACCGGTTCGATTGGCTTTGACACAATCGGCACGTATCCTTTATCGTGCCACGGGCACAGGACGTGCTGCGCAGCGTTTTCGATTATCGCTCGGCCGCATCTCTGGCTTTGGGAACCACCAGGCACTGCGATCGGTTCCCGTCCCACAGAGTAAGATCCATTCCATGTTCGAGTCGATCGCCGCGCTAGTCAACCGTCGAGGTTTATTCATTGTAGTCGGTTGGCTGGCCCTGGCCGCCCTGCTCTTCGCGATCGCCCCGTCGTGGAGTTCGGTCAGTCGTGACGACGACGTCCGTTTCTTCCCCGCGGGTTATCCGACCGTGATCGGCCAGGACCTGCTGGAGCAGGGATTTCCAAACGACGTCTCCAGCTCGAATGTCAACATTGTCGTTGAACGACGTCCGGGGCGGCTCCTGGCCCGCGATTTCGCTTACGTCGATCGCATCGCGGACGCGATGGACCAACTCCGCGAGGCGGACCCAGAACTGGGAATCCGCAACGTCACCGATCATCGCACGCCGATCATCGGACCTCGGCTGATCGGTACGTCGGCCGACGGAAACGGGCAGGCGACCCTGGTCAAGATCGACCTGAACGTGACGTACATCTCGAAGCAGGCCCGGCTGACGGTCGATCGGATCAACAAATTGCTCGAGACGCTGCCGCCGCCGAAAGGCTTGAACCGCGAAATCACCGGATCGGCTGCCGTCGGGCACGACCTGAATACCGCCGCCAACGATAGTATCGCGGCAACGACCAACACGACGATCATCCTCGTGGTTGTGATTCTGCTGGTCGTCTATCGTTCCCCACTGCTGGCGCTGATCCCGCTGGCGACGATCGCGCTCTCCGTCATGGTTTCTCTCAAGGCCATTGCCCTGTTGTCCCAGGTTCCCTGGCTGCAATTCCAGGTCATCAACGTCACCCATGTCTTCGTGGTGGTCGTGCTCTTTGGGGCGGGGACGGATTACTGCCTGTTCCTGATCGCCCGCTACCGCGAGGAACTGGCGCGGGGCCGAACGTCCGACGAGGCACTGGCGGAGGCGATCAAGCAGGTGGGAGGCGCCCTGGTCGCCAGCGCCGGGACGGTGATCATCGGTCTGGGGATGCTCTATTTCTCAACCTTCGCCAAGATTCGCTACACCGGCCCGGCCATCGCCCTGAGTCTCGCCATCGCTCTGGCCGCCTCCTTGACGCTGGCCCCGGTACTGCTGCACTGGCTTCGCGGAACCGTCTTCTGGCCGTTCCGTCCCCCACACTATGAGCGAGGGGCCGATCCCGAGGAAGAGAGTCTCCATCAATCTCCCGCCTGGGGGTTTTGGGGGACGGTTTCCCAATGGGTGGTCACGTATCCTGGCCTGATCCTCGCCGTCAGCCTCCTGGCGCTGATCCCCTTCGCGGTTATCGGGGCCGGAACGCGATCGAACTTCAGTCAACTGGCCGACTTGCATCCCGGCCAGGCGAGCGTCCAGGGAGCAAGGGTCGTCCAGCGCTATTTCGCGGTCGGGGAACTTGGACCGGCGGCAATCCTGATCGAGGACCCCTCCATCGATTTTCGCAGTGAGGCCGGACGCCAGTCGATCGAGGAACTCAGCCGGCAATTGAGCGCTCTGGACAACATCGCGGAAGTCCGCTCCGCCTCTCGACCGCTCGGTAAGCCCCTGATGATGGACAACACACCCCGCGAAGGACGCAAGGGGCCGATCAACATCTTCGGACAACTGGGCCTTCAGGCGCAGCGGACGATTGAAGAGACCAAGATTCGCACCGTCCGGGCCGCGGCGGACCCACGTTACATCAGCACCGACGTCACGGGACCAGCCCGCAACCACATCACCCGGCTCGACATCGTGTTTCGGTCCGACCCGTTCTCCCAGGAGAGCATGGGGACCCTCTACCGGATCGGTGACTTACTCGACCGACTGAAGGGCGCCGATAAGCCTCTCTCCGAGGAAGCGGAGATTGGCCTGGCCGGCTCGACCGCCATGGTCAATGACCTGGAACGGGTCACGACCCTCGACGAGGAGCGGATGTACGTCCTGGTGACCCTGGGCGTTTACCTGATCCTCGTCGCCCTGCTCCGGCGGCCGGGCATCTGCCTGTACCTGATCGTGACTGTCGTGCTGGGCTATCTGGCCTCGCTCGGCCTGACCGAGTTGATCTTCCAGGCACTCCATAACGGGCCGGAACCCTGGGGAGGGCTCGACTGGAAAGTCGGATTTTTCCTGTTCGTGATTCTGGTGGCTGTCGGGGAAGACTACAACATCTTCCTCATGTCCCGGGTTATCGAGGAGGAGCACAAGCACGGTCCCATCGAGGGGACGCGGCTGGCCGTGGCGCATACCGGCGGCATCATCAGCTCGTGCGGTCTGATCATGGCCGGCACGTTCGGCTCGATGCTCACTGGTACATTGACCGCGCTTCAGGAACTGGGTTTCGCGCTTGGTCTGGGTGTCCTCCTGGATACCTTCGTCGTCCGGCCGGTCCTCGTCCCCGCGTTCGTCGTGCTCTGGCACCGCACATTCCCCAGACGTCGCCTGGAATCGCATAGCACCTCGCTGGATGAGGCCGCCGAGGCGGCTCCGTCCTCCGCGACCTGATCCCCAGTAAAACCGCGGTTTTCCCTCACGACAAATGCAACACGGGCCGGGTCTGGTCGTTACACCAGACCCGGCCCGTTTGTCGGTTTCGTTCCGTACCGGACGAGACGGGAATCACTCGTCCTTGGAGGCGTTCTCATCAGGCGAACCGGACGGGCTGGCGGCGCCGGCCAGAGCCTCCTCGCCCTTGGTGGTGGAGGCGAAGTGGAGCTTCTGAACGTCGTCCACCGTCTCGACGGTCACGGTCAGGGTGTCCTTGCCCTTGAACGAGCCTCGGAGGATCTCCTCGCTGAGCGGGTCCTCGATCATGTTCTCGATCGCCCGACGCAAGGGGCGAGCCCCGTAGTCGGGGTTATAACCCTTGTCGATGATGTACTCCTTGGCCTCGTCAGACAGGATCAACTCCAGACCGCGGTCTCGCAGGCGGGAGCGAACCTTCGACAGCTCGATATCGACGATCTGCTTCAGGTTCTCCTTGTTCAGGGCGTGGAACACGATCACGTCATCGAGCCGGTTGAGGAACTCGGGGCGGAAGTACCGCTCGATCGAGACCTTCAGCCGCTCCTTCATCGTCTCGTAGTTGGCGGCGTCGTCGCGCCCTCGATCGAACCCGAAGACGTTCGTCGAGGAGACGCTCTCCGCGCCCGCGTTGGTGGTCATGATGATGATCGTGTTCTTGAAATCGACGTTGCGGCCGAAGCTGTCGGTGAGCCGGCCCTCTTCCATGATCTGGAGGAGCATGTTGTACACGTCGGGGTGGGCCTTCTCGATCTCGTCCAGCAGGACCACCGCGTAGGGCCGTCGGCGGATCTTCTCGGTAAGCTGCCCGCCCTCCTCGTAGCCGACGTAGCCCGGAGGGGCGCCGATCAGCCGCGAGACGTTGTGCTTCTCCATGTACTCCGACATGTCGATCTGGATCAACGCGTCGGCGTCGCCGAACATGAACTCGGCCAGGCTCTTCGCCAACAAGGTCTTTCCGACGCCGGTGGGCCCGGCGAAGATGAAGCAGCCGATCGGCCGCTTCGGGTCCTTCAGCCCCGCCCGGCTGCGCCGCACGGCCTGGCTGATGCGCTTGATGGCCTCGGTCTGCGAGATGACCTTCTTCTGGAGTTCCTCCTCCATCTTGACCAACCGGGCGGTTTCCTCCGCCTCCAGACGGGTCAAGGGGATACCGGTCATCTTGCTGACGACCTCGGCGACGACCTCCTCATCGACCGTGCCGTCGATCTCCTTCGAGCGCTCGCGCCACTCGCGGTTGATCGTCTCTTTCTTCTTCTTGAGCTTGTCGGCCTGGTCGCGCAGGGCGGCCGCGCGCTCGAAGTCCTGATTGGCGACGGCTTCTTCCTTGTCCTGGTTCAGCCGTTCAATCTGCTCGTCGAGTTCCTTCAGATCCGGCGGACGAGTCATCGCCTTCAGCCGGACACGGGCGCCGGCCTCGTCGATGACGTCGATCGCCTTGTCCGGCAGGCAGCGGCCGGTGATGTAGCGATCCGAGAGCTCGATGGCCCCTTCCAGGGCCTCGTCGGTGATCTGGACCCGGTGGTGCGATTCATAGCGGTCGCGTAGACCACGCAGAATCTCCAGGGCCTCGGCCTTCGAGGGAGGCTCGACGACGATCGTCTGGAACCGGCGCTCCAGGGCGCCGTCCTTCTCGATGTACTTGCGGTACTCGTCGAGCGTGGTCGCGCCGATGCACTGGACCTCGCCACGAGCCAGGGCCGGCTTCAGGACGTTGGAGGCATCGATGGCCCCCTCGGCTCCGCCGGCGCCGACGAGCGTGTGCAGTTCGTCGATGAAGAGGATCGTGTTCTTGGCCCGACGGACCTCGTTCATGACGGCCTTGATCCGCTCCTCGAACTGACCGCGGTACTTCGTCCCGGCGACCATCATCGCCAGGTCGAGCACGACGATCCGGCGGTCGCGGAGCAGTTCCGGGACGTTGCCGTCGATGATCATCTGGGCCAGGCCCTCGACGATCGCGGTCTTGCCGACGCCGGCCTCGCCGAGGAGGACCGGGTTGTTTTTCTGGCGGCGCGAGAGGATTTGCACCACGCGCTCGATTTCATTCTGGCGACCGATGACCGGGTCCAACTTGCCCTGACGGGCCAGGTCGGTCAGGTCGCGTCCGAAGGAGTCCAGAGCTGGGGTCTTGGACTTCCCGCCTTTTGCCGCGGCGCCGCGTTCGCTCTCGCCGCCGCCGCCTGCGTCCATCCCGTGACCGAGCAAGTTGAGCACCTCCTCGCGCACTTCTTCGAGCTTCAGGTTCAGGTTCATCAGGACCTGGGCAGCCACCCCTTCCTGCTCTCGAAGCAGGCCTAGCAGCAGATGCTCGGTACCGACGTAGTTGTGGTTGAGGTTCCGGGCTTCCTCGATGGCGTAATCGATGACCTTCTTGGCCCGGGGTGTCTGGGGCAGTTTGCCCATCGTCACCATATCCGGCCCGGATTGGACAATCTTTTCGACCTCGACCCGGATTTTACGCAGGTCGACGTCAAGGTTTTTCAGAACATTGGCAGCCACGCCGCTGCCCTCCTTGACCAGGCCGAGCAGGACGTGTTCAGTGCCGACGTACTCGTGGTTGAAGCGCTGGGCCTCCTGATTGGCCAGTTGCATCACCTTGCGGGCACGATCGGTGAAGCGCTCATACATGCGGACGACTCCGACTCATTTCCAACCGGCCCGATTTGGTCCGGCACGGCTTGCTATAGACTGTATACGTCGCGGCAGGGCCAATCGTTCGCCTGATCGGCTGGAAGGCTACGCCCCGTGCGGGGCCAACCCGAATAGTACGGTCTGTCGCCGGTTTTGACAAACCCCCGCCCCCGGAACTCCCCCTCAGGCGGGATGTGAGCGAGGCCCGTTGCCCCACCGCATCGTCGTTGGCGGTGATGGCCCGGGCCTCATCCTGATCCCTTCGTTCCGGCGACCTTTGTCGAGATTTATTCTATGCGGAATCTGACATCACCCCAAAGACCAATCCTTGACGACCGTTCCTTCAAGAGATTCTACCGCGCTTCGTCCAGCCAACCCTCAATTGGCGAGGCTCCGACTCAGACCGGACCATCCAGCCGGAACAGGGCCTGTTCGATTTCCCAGCGCCACTTGGAGCCCCCCTCCAGTTCCAGACACTGCCGAAAGGCCCGACGGGCCAGGGTCGGCTGGTCGGTCCGCACGAACAGGCTCCCCAGTTGCATCAGGGCATCGGCGTCGGTCTCGTCCATCGCCAGGATCTGTTCGAATCGCCGACGCGCCTCGTTCCATCGCCCTTGAAGATAAAGATCGTTGGCCTCCCGGTAGAGCCGGTCGATATCCAGCCGGTAACGATCCGGGTGGCAGCACCACAGCCACCAGCACGTATAACCCAGCGCGGCCATCCAGGTCGTGACCGCCAGCGCGACGAAAAATGAGGACCAGCCTGGCGCGAACAGCTCAGTCCAGACGCATTGCGTCACGATGGCCAGGTTGAGCGTCGCCGCGAAAAGTATCGCCAGGATCAATCCCAGAACTTCTTGACCGGTCCAAACTTGCGGCAGCCCGGGCCAGAGGCTCAACAGGGCGATCCAGAGACGGCGCGGCATGACAAGGCTCCTTCCTGGGGACGATGGTCGAGCGATCTCGTGATCTCGACACCACGAATTTTAGTTCCCGGATGAATCGGGAATCAAGCAAAGGGTCGGTCAGCGGAAGAGCCGGTCGCGGAGCCGTCGCCCGAGATCGTGGAGCCGCTGGCGCTCGCTCGCGATCCGGGCCGGGTCGCGGCCGTCGAGGGGCACGCCATCAATCGTCACGACCGGATCATCCAGGGTTCCTTGCACGCGCATCGACAGAAGTTCTTGCACGTTGACATCCAGATCGGCCAGCAAACTCTCAACCTTCTGTGGGATCTGCCCGGTCAGGCTCTCCGCACGGACCCGGTAGTCAATCCGGCCGCTCGGGTCGGTCCAGCCGCTCAGGACGATCGGCAAACCGGCCACTTCCAGGCAGAGTTCCTGGCTGGAGACGCGACCTCCCGCCAGCGCCACGTCGCAACGCACCGCGCCAACCTTGGCCTCGGGTGGCAGGTGAGCCAGGTCGGCCAGTTCGCCGATCATGCGTGACCCGCTCAGAACGACCGGTTCGAGAGTCAACGAACCCTGTCCGATCAACGATCGTCGCAGCGCGTCATTCGTGTCGCCGCGCCCTCGCAAATACAGATCCAGATTCAGTTTACCGTCCACACATGCGGGAACTCCGTGGAGCACAGGGACCAGGTAGGCCAGGGCATGGATGCCCTCTCCCGGAGCCACCTCGCGCAACTGGAGTTCCCCTTCGAATCCGGCTCCGTTCGGCATGCGGTCCAGTTCCGCGTCGAAGGCGAACGTGCCGCCGTTGACCGTGCCGTTCATCGTGCGGATCACCACCCGACGCGGGCGCCAGGTCCCCTCGGCCTTGATCTCCCGAAATTCGACCCGCGTTCCTGATTTCTCGTCAAGGACGCTCACACGCCCATCCGCCAGATGGAACGCCACCTCGCCCTGTTCACGGGCGGAAGTCCCTGCGCCGGCAGGGTCTTCGGGAGATCGGGGAGAGGATCGGAACAGGTCGGCCAGGGGGAAACGGCCGTCGGCGAGCCGCTCGACGCGGAGCTGAACGTCCCGGACCAGCACGTCGGTCGGCTCGACATGAGCCGACAAGCAACTGAGCGAGACTGACGTTGATCCGTATTTCCGAGACGCTCAGCCAGGGGTCGTCAGCCTGCCCCGGCTCGGCCACTTCCATGCCCGACAACCAGAGACCGCCGAGCAGTCCCGGTCGGATTTTTCCCAGGCGAACCTCACGGCCCGTCTTCGCTTCCAGGCGCGCGACGACCCGACGCCGTGCCCAGTCGGTCGGCAAGAGCGGCAAGACCACCGCCCAGATCAGCGGAGGACCGACCACGAAGATCATGATGAGGCGACACAGGCGTTTTCCTGGCCGTTTCATGGGTGATCCCTCCTTGTGATCTCCCGGAAACGTGGGCCGAGTCCTCTCTTACGGGCCGGTCGTGCAAGCAAGCACGCGGGAAGACGCGGAATTCCGTAACGCCAGCCCGACTGGCGGGGGACCTTAACCGAAGGTCGGCCAGACGACAAGCAGAATGCCAGACTTTTCCGTTTGCTTCGAGGGACGCGCGGGATTAGCCTCGCCTTCCAGAAGTTCTGGCCGGCAATCTGGTTGTTCTGGGGGGACCTACAATGCGTCACGTTCCGTTGGCGGGCTGGCTCGGCTGTCTGGTGTGGGTGATGTCCCTCGGAAGCGGCCGTGCCGAGGATCTGGCCATCGTGTCCGATGTGCCGTTGCAACCGCTCTCCGCGCAGGTACGGCGGGTCGCCGAATCGCTCGATCAACTTGGCCAACCGTTGCCGGGGGAGGTCGTGGCGAAGCTGGAGAAGGCGGAGACGACAGCGGACAAGGCACAGGCCGTCCGCGCGATCCAGGAGGCGCTCGACCCGCTCTGCCTGATCGAGGTCACGATCAATCCGGAAAGCCGGGTCAAGGCCGCGCGCGGCCCGGCCCCGGCCCGCCTGGTCCAGCACGGTTGGCGCGTCTATCTCGTCAAGGTCCATAATGAGGGGGGCGTCACCGCCGCCTTGAAGGCGAACAGCCCGAACGCGGAACCGCTCTACAAACGATCGACGGGAAAGCCCGATCCCGCGCCCACGATCTCCCAGACCGATGTCGTCCAGCGCTGGATGGACGTGCAGATGTTTGACGACCGTCCGCTGGCGAAGTCGCTCTCCGGCCTGCCGGTCGAGTACCGCTTGATCCAGCTTTACAGCCGGGACGCCGGGCCTCGCGAGGCGAAGATCCGCTTCGATGTGGGCCAGGGGACTCAGGATCTCGGCTTCCGGAGCGATGTGGACATCCTCTTCCAGTGTCAGCCGGCAGTCCCCGTCGTGCTGGAAGTGCTCGACGACGACGGCACGCCGACCACGGCCTCGTTCCTGATCCGCGACTCACAGGGGCGTGTCTATCCCTCGCAGAGCCGCCGGTTGGCCCCCGACTTCTTCTTCCACCCGCAGATTTACCGCCATAGCGGCGAGAGCGTCCTGCTGCCCCCCGGCCAGTACAACGTGGAGTTCACGAGAGGGCCGGAGTATCTCACCCAGAAGCGGACGATCACCGTTCCCGAGAAGGCCGAGACCCACGCCGAGACCTTCCAGCTCAAGCGTTGGGCGAACCTGGCGAAGATGGGCTGGTACTCCGGCGACCACCACGTCCACGCGGCCGGTTGCGGCCATTACGAGAGTCCGACCGAAGGGGTCGGCCCCGAGGACATGATGCGGCACATCCTCGGCGAGGATCTCGACGTCGGCTGCGTCCTGAGCTGGGGGCCTTGCTGGTACTTCCAGAAGCAGTTCTTCGACGGATCGCTGCACCCGCTCTCGACCCCGCGAGCACCTGATGCGCTACGACGTCGAGGTCTCCGGCTTCCCCTCGTCCCACGCCGGGCACCTCTGCCTCTTGCGGCTGAAGGAGGACGATTACCCTGGCACGACCCGGATCGAGGAATGGCCGAGCTGGGACCTGCCCATTCTCCAGTGGGGCCAATCGCAAGGGGCGGTCGTCGGGTTCTCCCACTCCGGTTGGGGCTTGCAGGTGGGGAATGAGGACCTGCCCAGTTACGAGATTCCCCCCTTCGACGGCATCGGCGCGAACGAGTACATCGTCGATGTGGTGCATGGCGCGGTCGATTTCATCTCGACCGTGGACACCCCGGCCCCCTGGGAACTCAACATCTGGTATCACACGCTCAACTGCGGCTACCGCGCCCGGATCAGCGGGGAGACGGACTTCCCTTGCATCTACGGCGAGCGCGTCGGCCTGGGCCGGGTGTACGTCCAGCTTGACGGCACGCTCGACTTCGACCGCTGGACCGAAGGAGTCAAGCAAGGCCGCTCGTATGTCTCCGACGGCCGGAGCCACCTCGTCGATTTCCAGGTCGATGACGTTCAGGTGGGTAAGGACGGGAGCGAGCGCCGGCTGGACAAGCCGGGCAAGGTGACGGTCCAGGCGCGGGTGGCCGCGTATCTGGACCCCGAGCCGTCGGCGGAGGCCCGGGCGATTCGCAACCGGCCGCTGAGTCAAAAGCCGTACTGGGACATCGAGCGTGCCCGCAAAGGGGAAACACGCAAGGTTCCGGTCGAGGTCGTCGTCAACGGCGTTCCGGTGGCGTCGAAGGAGATCGAGGCCGATGGCACGTTCCGCGACGTTAGTTTTGAGGTTCCGATCGAGTATTCAAGCTGGGTGGCGCTGCGGATCTATCCCTCGTCGCACACCAACCCGGTGTTCGTCCTGGTCGATGACAAGCCGATCCGCTCGTCGAAGCGATCGGCGGAATGGTGCCTGAAGGGGGTCGATCAGTGCTGGTCGAAGAAGGCCCCCTTGATCCGCAAGGAGGAAAAAGACACGGCGCGCCAGGCGTACGACGAGGCCCGCAAGGCCTATCGGCAAATCCTGGCCGAGTCGGTCGCGGATTGACTGAGCCGAAACGGAACGTTCGGGGCAGGATGGCGGTTGATGTTGACGCCTCGTGCGGCGAATCGCCAGAATGCCCCGGACGGGTCGGTGTTCCTCGCGATCACTGACCAAAATGGAGTTCCCCGCCAAGGATAGGCACACCATATCATGCGTCGTATTCACGAGTTCGACGGTCTGCGCGGACTGGCGGCCCTGGTCATCATGATCTATCACCGGCACCCCTCGACGTTGGGGTTCGGGTGGTCGGCCGTGGACCTGTTCTTCGTCCTGTCCGGGTACTTGATTACCGGGATCATCCTCCGGAACGACGAGACACCGCATTTTCTGCGGACGTTCTACATCCGGCGCTCGTTGCGGATCTGGCCGATCTACTACCTGTTCCTGATCGTCGTCGTGCTGGCGGTGGTACTCTTTACCGACCGCTCGACGCTCGCGAGCCTGCCGTATTTCGCCACCTATACCCAGAATCTCCCAAGCTACTGGTCGGCCACGCCCCCCCGGCCTCTTCCCGGTTTCGAACCGACCTGGACGCTGGCCATCGAGGAGCAGTTCTACATCGTCTGGCCCCTGGCCCTGCTCCTGGTCGGCCGGCGGGGTGTGCTGCCGATGATCGCGGGCGTCCTGGGGGTAGCGTTTGCGTCTCGGTATCAAGGGTTTGATAAGTGGCTGCTCATCACGCGCTGTGATGGCTTCGCCCTGGGGGGGCTGCTGGCGGTCATCACCTCCGATGAAGAGCGGTTCCGGCGCCGCTGTCATCTACTGGCCGCCGGGTTCGTGACATTGGCCCTGATCGCCGGCGGCATCCTGACCGCCGAGGCGGTCCAGGCCGGGGACCAGCCTCTGCGCGAACCCTTACGCTGGCCCGTGCTTCAGTTGTTCTGTGTCAATCTGCTCGCCTTCAGCGCGGTCGGTTTGACCCGCTGTTTCGCTGACCGCCGCGCCCTCGCGCCGCTCCGGGCGCCCGGACTAACCTACCTCGGTAAGATCAGCTACGGAATGTATCTTTATCACTCGATCGTTTTCCTGATCTACCTGAAGGTTGTGGGGAAGCTTGGCCTGTCGCGACGGCCGTTTTTGCTCGACGACCTCGTATGTCTCGGTCTGGTGATCGCCCTGGCGGCGCTGTCGTGGAGGTTGATCGAGCGGCCGATCCTTGCGCTGAAGGACCGCTTCGATTACGATGGTCAACGGCAGGGGCACCCGCCCTTCCGGACGGCGGTGGAACCGGAGTTCGCGACCGCTCGTTAGTCTCCCCAACGGTGTCGGCACGGTCCGCGACCCGTTGGGGGCGACCTCTGCGGACCGCACCGAAAGCGAGACCTGATGATGATCCGTCGTCTGTCAAGAGTGAACGTCGTTCCGATTGCCTGGCTGTTCGGGTTCCTGGTCAACGCCCCGGGAATCCCCAACACCGCGAACGCCGGGGAGGTGGCGGAGCCGGACATCGTCATTCGCAACGCGAAGGTCATCACGGTCGATCCGGAGTTTCGCATCGCCGAGGCGGTGGCGATCCGCGGCGAGCGGATCGAGGCGGTTGGAACCTTCGAGGACATCGAACCGTCGATCACCCCGAACACGAAGGTCATTGACGCGGGGGGCAAGGCTCTCTTGCCGGGCCTGTACGATAGCCACGTTCACCCTCTCGGCGCGGCTTCGAGCGAGGTGGACCACCCGATCCCGGCGTATCGCTCGCTGGAAGACATCAAAGCGTACATCATCGAGCGGGCGAAGGCGCAGCCCGAAGGCTCGTGGATCGTGGTCCGCTACGCCTTTCCGACCCGCCTGGAGGAAAGCCGGTTTCCGACGAAGGATGAGCTGGACGCCATCGCGCCGAATCATCCGGTGCTGCACCAGGGGGGACCGGCGGGGATGGTCAACTCGAAGGCGCTGGAGATGTCGGGCGTCACGAAGGACACGCCCGACCCGCCCGCCGGACGGATCGTGAAGGACCCGAAGACCGGCGAGCCGACCGGGATGCTCCGCAACGCCTATTCGGTGCTGAAGGGCCTACCGAAAAACGCCTACGGCGACCGGGTCAGCGACGACGAGGGCCGGCTCAAGCTGCTGTTCCGCCGCTACAACGAGCGGGGCCTGACCAGCGTCGCCGACCGGGCCGCCAGCGAGACATCCCTCGCGGCCTATCGCCACCTGCGAGATGAGGGGGAACTGACCGTCCGGGTCAACGCCACGCGCGTGCTCGGTCAACCGCTGGGGGAACGGTCGGAGATCATTGACCGGCTGAACGCCCTGGCGGCCTATGACACGAAGGGGGAGCCGAACGGACCGAGCGGCGTGGGGGATCACTGGGTGCGGATTGGCCCCATGAAGGTCTTCCTCGACGGCGGGATGCTCAACGGCACGGCCTACATGCGGGAACCCTGGGGCGTCGGGCCGACGTACCAGATCACCGAGCCGGATTACCGCGGCCTGCTGTTCATCCCGCCGGACAACCTGGCGATCATCGCCGAGGAAGCCGCGCGCCGGGGCTGGCGGATGACCGCGCCACGTGGCCGGCGAGGCCGCGATGGATGAACTGCTCAAGGCCTACGGAAAGGCCGATCGCGCGGTGGGCATCCGGGGCCGTCGCTGGCTGATCACGCACGCCAACTTCACCTCGGAGGAGAACCTTCGCCGTTGCGCCGAGCTGGGCGTCGGGGCGGACCTCCAGCCGGCGTGGATCTGGGAGGACACGCGGACGTTGCTCAAGGTGCTCGGGCCGGAACGCATGCGTTGGTTCCACCCGTACCGCAAGTGGCTTGACGCGGGCTTGCTGATCGGCGGTGGCAGCGACCACATGATCCGAATCGACCCCCTGGAGGCGACGAACCCCTGGGACCCCTGGCTGGGCCTTTGGGTCGCCGTGACGCGGCAGACCCGCGACGCCGGCGTGCTCAACCCCGATCAGAAGCTCACCCGCGAGGAGGCCCTCCGCTTCTACACGATCAACAACGCGCGGCTGCACTTCGAGGAACGGGAGAAAGGCTCGATCGAACCGGGCAAGCTCGCCGACCTGATCCTCGTCGATCGTGACCCCCTGACCTGCCCCGAGGACGACCTGCGGACGACCCGGGTTCTCTGGACAATGGTCGGCGGCAAGATCGTCTTCCGCGCGGACGAATCCAAATAGCGCGAACCGGAACCGTCGTCGCCGTGACTGATCGGAATAGCCCCGGATCGTTCCCATGGCGGGGACCTTCGGGGGCATTCCCGAACCCGTCGAGAGGCGCGACGCATGTATCTCCAGCAACTCTTCAGCGAAGCCCTGCGCGAGCCGTCGGCGGTCGATCACCTACGACGTCAGTCAAAAGCTGGCGCGGATGTTCCCCGAGCGGGCGATTCTCGAAGGGAACGACTGCGACTTTGTATTGCTCGACTTCGTCCGCGCCGGCAAGTGTACACTCCGGCGCGAGGAGTCGGTTCACGGCCAGGTGGTCTCATCCTGGACCCAGGACAAAGGCGTTTATGACACCCCCCGGAACATCTGGTACGAGGTCGAGTGGCAAGACCACCTGTTCGACGTCGTTCTGATGACCATGGACGATTGTTGCCTCTATTACTGGATTCTGGGCGACAATGAGTCGCTGACGAGGCGCTTCTTCCAGAACGTCTGCGAGTTCGATCCCGACCTCCACAACGAGGTGCTCGTCTTCGATGGCGGCTACTGGGACGAGAGCGCCGGGCTGTTTCAGGCGATCCAGGGATCTCGATTCGACAACCTCATTCTGCCCGGAACCATGAAGGAGGACATCCGCGCCGATCTCGAGCGGTTTTTCGCGTCCCGGGCGACTTTACGAATCCCTCGGCGCCCCTGGAAACGGGGCGTGCTGTTCACCGGACCGCCCGGCAACGGCAAGACGCACACGATCAAGGCCCTCGTGCACGTCCTCGATAAGCCTTGCCTGTACGTGAAAAGCTTTGAATCGGAGCGGAGGATCGCCCAGACGAACATTCGGGGGATCTTCCTGCACGCTCGAAAACGGGCACCTTGCCTGCTGGTCCTGGAGGACCTCGACTCGCTCATCACCGACGAGAACCGCTCGTTCTTCCTCAACGAGCTGGACGGCTTCGCCGCGAATACGGGAATCGTCACCATCGCCACGACAAACCACCCGGAGAAGCTCGACCCGGCGATCGTCGAGCGGCCCGAGCCGGTTCGACCGCAAGTACGCATTCGACCTTCCCGGCCGCGCCGAGCGGCGATCGTTCATCGACGCCTGGGCCGCCTCGCTCGCGAGCGGCCTCACGTTTCCGGACGAGGCACGCGAGCGACTCGCGGCGCAGACCGAGGGGTTCTCCTTCGCCTACCTCAAGGAGCTGTTCCTCTCCGCACTCATGGCCCGTGCCTCGGCGACGGAGCCTTTGACGATCGAGGCGATTATCGAGGCTCAGGTCGCCTTGCTCCGTTCGCAGATCAAGACCGGGGTCGGCGATCGTCAGGACGGTTGAGCGGCGAACAGAAGCCGCTCGACCGTCCGTTTTGCATTTCAGATGATCTCGTGCAGCGGACCTCCCGGCGAGGGGCTGACACCGATTTTCTTTCCCCGGAACTCGGGATCAAGGTCCGGGGATTTGAGAGATGACCTGGCCATCCTTGTCGAGGACGAACACGCCCGAAGCGCCGTCCTTGTTTTGATCCAGGACCAGCCGCCGATTCGCCTGCGCGTCGCGGAACTCCACGAAAGGCGTCCCAGCGTTCGCCGACATGCCGAGGTGGAAGCGGGGCTCCGCCAAATTCTCCTTGTTATAGAAGCTCAGGTCCGACGAGCCGTCGGGGTTCTGGCTCATGACCAAGCGATGGTTCACCTGCGCGTCCGTGAAAGCGAGGAACGGATTCCCATTGTCCGTCAGCTGAATCTGCATGCGGGGGACCCCCTTGCTATCGTGAAAGTAGATCATTGGGCTGCCGTCGTCGGGTGCCGTGCCCAGCCAGAGCCGTGTGTTCCCGTCGCGGTCCCGCACGACGAATTCCTCCGCTTCCACCTTCCTGCCGTCGCGAACGTGGGCCGCGCCGCCCACGGCGAGGAGGATCGCTCCCACCATGGCCACCGCCCCGAGCCGCTTCAGGCGGCGGCTCTCGCGCTCCAGGCGGTCCAGCCGCGATTGCATCGAATTGGGATTGATATTGCTCATTTTAGCATCCTCAGGATGTTTGGGTCTGATTTCCTCCTGCATCCCGGAAGAGCGTGTGAACGCGTGGGACGACAAGAGAAATCCACTTGAGTTAGAGCGTGTTGTGAAAGCGATCCCGCCTTCCACAGTGTTTTCAAGGTTCCGTGGCCTCTCAAGGGCCAATTTCGGCCTCGAAGGTGCCGTAAATCCCTGAGAACAAGCGGTTAGAATTCATAACACGCTCAGGTATGCCAGTTATGCTCCAACTACATCGGGTTGATCCGACGCGGAGGGGCCGGGTTGAGGTTATACTTCACCCGGCCAAAAGTTGAGGTTTTTCGAAGGTCTGGAAGTTGAGCGTCAGCAGTGAGGCGATGGCGGGCTTGTGCTTGCCCTCGACCCCCTCCAGGCACTCCACGATCGCGGTCTTGAACCGGGCGAAGTCCTCGTAGTACCGGCAGGTCAGGACCTCCTTCTTCACGAACTTCCACAGCCGCTCGATCAGGTTCAGGTTCGGCGAGTACGACGGCAGGTACAACAACTCGATCCTCAACTCGGCGGCCAGCAACCGCACGACCTCGCACTTCTGGTAGCGGGCGTTGTCCAGCACCAGCGTCACCGGCAGCCCCCCATACCGCACCGAGACCTTGCGAAGCAACTCGCAGACGGCCAGCGCGTCGATGACCGTATCGTTGACCACCGTCGTCAACTCGTGCGTCACCGCGTCGATGGCCCCCAGGACGTTGAACCGCTTGCGGCCCGAGGGGCCTCGGATCAGCAGCCGGGTGAAGCACCAGAGGTAGCCCAGGAACGCCCCGTGAACGAAGTGGGCCGCATCGACGAAGCAAACCACACGACGGAGCCGCTGAGCTTGCCGGAGCCTGGGCCAGAGCCCGTCCTTGAGGAACGTCGCCTGCTCGTCGGCATCGGCCTTGGCCGGGATCATGCCCAGCTTGCAGTACGACAGGCCCAGGTCCTTGAGGAACTTACGGACCTGAGTCGATCCCCGTCGGACGCCGGTGAGGTGCTCGATGTCGGCGGCGGCCTGGGCAGTCGAGCGGGGTGGATTGTTGCGGAAGTGGTCCTCCAGCGTCTCGCGATGCTCGTGCAGCTCGCTCTCGGTCCCTTCCCAGTCGGTCCGCTTGAGTCGCTCGATGCCCCCCTCCTGGAACTGACGCAGGTAGCTGCGGAGGGTATTCTCGGTGATGCGGGCCAGGCGGCAGATGACGTGGTGGGGAAGGCCCTGACTCTTGAGATAGACCGCTTCCATCTTCAGTTGCACCCGGGGATGGGGATGATGGAACCGTTCGTGGTGCAGGGCGTCGATCTGCTCGGTGGTGAAGTCGATGTGGATCATCGCCGTGGCCCGGGCTGAGCATCAAGGTAGCCGAGTCAGGCGATGAGCTTACGTCCCACGTAACCCCGAGACAATCCTCAACTCTCGGCCGCGAGGAGTATACCTTGCGGGGGTCGTCTTGAGCCGTCGGGAAAGACAAATGTCCCATCAGGTTTGCGGTAGGTCCCGTCAGGGAATTTGATGGTTCCACCGGGGAAACGGATTGTGCCATCAGGAAATTTGATCGTGCCGTTGGGCCATTCCATCGTCCCATCGGGAAGACGTATTGCTCCGTTGGGGTAGCCCCGGCCATCCCAGGGCCCGGGATCAAGGCTCGGGGATCTGAGAGATCACCTGGCCGTCCTTGTCGAGGACATACAGGGCCGACGGCGCCGCTGTCCGGATGCTGACTCAAGCCCAGGCGATTCCTGCCTTGGACATCCTGCAACGTCACGTATGGAGCCTCCGTGCCGCCATCCAAGCCGAGGGTGAGTCGGGGTTCCGTCCAGTTCTCCGCGCCGTGGAACGCGATGTTCGGAGAATCATCCAAGGCATGGCCGATCGTGATGCTCGGGTGTTGTTTCGCGTTGTCGAGGGTGATGGATGAGCGGTTTTCGTCCGCCAGTTGGATTCGGAGGCGAGGATGCCCTTTGTCATCGTGAAAGAAGATGTAGGGATTGCCGTCTCCGCTCGCCGTGCCGATCCAGAGCCGCAACCTCCCCTTGTCGTCCCGCAATTTGAGTGATTTCGCCTCCACCGCCTCCATCTCGACCACCTCCTGGTCTCGGAGATGGGCCGCTCCGCCCACGGCGAGGAGGCTCGCCCCCAGCACGGCCACCGCCCCGAGCCGCTTCAGGCGGCGGTTCTCGTCCGCCAGGCGGTTCAGCTGGTCTTGCATCGCTTCCCATCTGAGTTCGGTCATGCTCTTATCCTCGTGAATAGGCCGTCCGTTCGCCCATGGGTGACCGGGATTCAATTACGGCCCCCGGCCACCCATCTTGTCGAAGAGCGTTCACGGCGCGGGGGCCTCGAAGACGGGCGTGCCGTCCGGGTCGAGCAGGCCGAGCAGGGCCGCCTTGGTCTGCGGGGAGATACCCAGGTTGACGCGCGGACGACCATGGGCGTCGAAGATGCTCATCCCCGGGCCATTCCCCGCGGTATCCACTCCCAGGCCGATCCGCTGGGTCCGGTCCGCGTCGAAGACGCCGATGCCGCTCCCGTCGTTCGAGACATTCAGGCCGATCCGCTTGTTCCCCTTCGAGTCCGCGAGGTCGAGGTTGGGATCGCCATCGGGCGCCAGGATCATGGCCAGGCGGGACGTGCCGTCGCGATCGTCGAGGGAAAGCCCGGACCGGCCGTCCTTGCCCACGGCCAAGGCGATCCTCGGCTTGAAGTCCTCCGCGGCGTCAGGGAGGTGCTCTTTTTCGTGAGCATGGAGTTCCAGCCTCGCCACGCCATCCGGCTGTGCCTCGATGTAAATGCGGGGGGACTGATCCGCCTCGCTGAATCTCAGGCTCGACGCCCCGTCCGCATCCACGGTGAGGCTCGCATGGGCGATTTCCCTCTGGTCATAGAGCCCCAACCCCGCGGAACCGTCCGCCCAGAGTCCGAAGCCCGCCCGGTGTTTCGAATCCTGGTCATAGACATTCATGCCGGGTGATCCATCCGGGTCCACGGACACCGTGAGTCGGTTTTTTCCATGGTTATCATAGAGGGCCAGGATCGGCTCATTCTCCGGCGTCATGTCCAGTAAGGCCCGGACGTTCCCCGCCTTGTCGCGGAGGACGAACCGCTCGGCCTCGACCGTCTTGATGCCGTCGTCATCTCGTGGTTTCTCGTCGTCGAACCGTGCGCCGGCGAAGGCCAGTACGACGACGCCGAGGATGCCGAGCGTGCCCCACCGCTTCAAACGGCGGTGGGACCGCTCCAGCCGATCGAACCGAGTGCGTAGATCGATGATGGAATCATAATTCATCGCGAGGTCTCCGTGGAATTTTTTTGTAGGTGATGCCGGAGCTGTTGCCGTCCTTGGACAACGGTCCCGCTGAGTCGGTGATTGAAGTCTTTCTCAGCCTCTGTCGGTGCGACTCGGCTTGTGTTGGTATGACTCGGCGTCGAGCCCGCTCCTTACAATAGCGGTTCGACGCCGAGTGGTGAAGGCGGCGCGTCTCGCTAATGAGGTCCGCGCCGTGCTGGATTGACGAGCCCCGGGACGTAGGTCCCACGCCTTCCAGGACCACCGTTATAAATGCCTTTGCCTCGATAACGGCCGTACGGCGATTGCGGCGCCGTCGCTCGATTCGGTGTCAGTGTTTGGAACGGCTGGAATCGTGGCGGGAGTCCCGGCGCGTCTTCTCGGGGAGGACGGATGACCCCCGCGTTCGTCGGGCGGGGGTTGCGGCTCTGAACCCGATCGGCCAGTTCGGCATCCCCGTGATGGGATCGATGTCCAGCGGGCCACCGACAACTCGGACGCCGCCGATGGGCAACGGGTGTTGGGCCTCGGAAAGTTCGCTCGCCGTCATGCCGCCGGGGCCGTGCAGGGCGACGTCGACGAGGACCGCAGCCGGCGCGGTCGCCGATGCGTTCAGCTGGGGATCGGCCACGCGCGGTCTCGTTTGATCCCAGGTTCGAGCCGGAGGCGGTCAGGTAGGCGGCCCAGGCCGTGGCCTCGTCGGTGCGCCAGGTTGTCACGGCTTGATTGACCGTGGTTTCGGCGCCTTG
Source organism: uncultured Planctomycetota bacterium (assembly GCA_963758025.1). Lineage (GTDB taxonomy): Bacteria > Planctomycetota > Planctomycetia > Isosphaerales > Isosphaeraceae > CAVWUA01. The sequence continues at coordinate 617,264 of CAVWUA010000001.1, forward strand.
CCAACTGCCGTCGATGGCCGTCTCCCACGCCGATTCGGCAGCCGATTCGGTCGCCTGGTAGGCGGTCCGGCGGCGGATTCGGCGGCGTGCCAGGCGGCGTCGGCGGTGGTCAGGGCGGACTGGTAGGCGGCCCAGGCGGCGGCCTCAGCGGACGTCACGTGGCGTCGGCGGCGGTCAGCGCTGTGTCGTAGGCGGTCCAGGCGGCGGATTCGGCCTGGTCCCAGGCGGTCTCCGCCGCGTCGAGCGCCGTGGTGAAGAGGCCCCAGGCGGCGGATTCGGCGGCCGTCCAGGTGGCGTCGGCCTGCGCGGCGGCGGTCTCGTAGGTGGTCCAGGCGGTGGACTCGGCGGTCGTCCAGGCGGTCTCGGCGGCGGTCGGCGCCGCGTCGAAGGCGGTCCCGGCGGCGGCTTCGGTCTGGTCCCAGGCGGCGCCGGCGGCATCGACCTGGGTGAGGAAGGCATCCCAGGCGGTTTGCTCGGCGGAAGTCCAGGAGGCTTCGGCCGCGGCGACCTGCGCCAGCAGGGCGTCCCAGGCGGACTGCTCGGCGGCGGCCCAGGCGGTCTCGGCGGCGAGGTAGGCAACGTTCATGTCATTATACGCTTGCGCCAACGCGGCGTCGGCCGCGGCGCGGGCGGCGTTGATGCCGCTGAGGTCCGGCGGGTTCGGGTCCCCGCTCATCTGCTGCTGGCCGTACAGGGCCATCTCCTGCTGGTTGAGGTCCTCCATCGTGGCGTCGTGGGCCTGCTGGGCGGCGCCGAGGGCCGACCACGCCTGGCCCATCGCCGCGCCGTAGGCGTCGTCGGCCGCGTCGACGGCCGCGTTGTACGTGGCGACGGCGGCGTTGACGGTGGCCTGGGCCGAGGAGTCGAGGCCGTCCACGGTGGTGTTGTAGGCGGCCAGGGCCTGGTCGAACCCGGCCTGGAACGCGGCGTCGGCACCGTCCATCGCCGAGTTATAAGCGCTGCCCGCGGCGTCGGCGGCGGTGGTGAACGCGGTGTTGGCCTGGGTGACGGCGCCGTCGTAGGAGCCGCCCGCGACGGTCATGCTTGTGTCGAGCACCGTGCTGGCCAGATCGACCGCGCCGAGGTAGCCGTCGGCGGCGCGTCGGCGGCGTGTCGTACGCGAGGTCGGCCGCGTCCATCGCCGAATCGTAGGAGGTGCCGGCCTGGTCGGCCCGCGTCAGATACGCGGCGTCGGCGGCGGCGACGGCGGTGCCATAGGCGTCGCCGGCCGTGTCGGCGGCGGTGGTGAACGCCAGGTCGGCGGCATCGACGGCGGCATTGTACGCGGCGACCGCCGCCGCGTCGGCGGCGACATAAGCTGCGGTCGGCGCCCTGGTCGGCGGTGGTGAAGTCCCCGGCCGCGACGCTCACGGCCTGGTCGAACGTCGCGTTCTCGACGGCGAGCGTCGACAGATAACTCTGATAGGCCGCCGCGTCGAGCACGACGCGCGCTTCCAGCGTTTCCATGACGAGGGCCCTACCGCGTTGCCGGCGCCCGGCCGTCGCCCCCCCGATAAGACATTCTCAAATATGTTCATTGATTGCCGAAACATGATGCGTTCTCTCCTGAATTGACATGTTGGATCATATCCTAACATATACGGCATCTCTGGCCCGCCGCGACCACGGCGCGGGGAATCCCCGGCGCACCGAATACGTCGCGTGACGCGCCCCGGAGCGGGTGGGATCGGCTCGACGGTGGAGCGTGGGACCGCCGCGAATGGGCGGCGGCCGAGCGGCCCCGTTCACAACCTCTGGCGCGGAAGCTCACGGCCCTCGGCGGCCGATCACCCCTCCACACGTGGATTCAACGTCGGATGGAGATGCAAGGATGAATTTGGCCGAACAGCGGCGGGAACGCAAGCAAATTCCCGCCGAATTTTTCCATTATCTCTATTCCTTGATTTCTCAACATGTTGCATCCGCCCTGGCTTCGCCATCCGCCCTCCGTGGGGGTGTTTCGGGACCGGTTGCCCGGATGCCGCTGGCTTTGCCGGTGCTCCGGTCCGAATCCGCACCGGCGAAGCCAGTGGCGTCCGAACCCAGTCCCGTAGGGCGTGTGAAACACGTCATCCGGCCATCGAAGACGGCGTGTTGCACACGCCCTACGGGAGACCGCGCCGGCCCGGATGACGCGGGGCGTCGATGACGGCATGCCCATGCAGAGCGTTGGGATGAGGAGATCAAATGATCCCGTGCAGCGGACCTCCCGGCGCTCCCAGCGCATCGACGCGCCGCTCGATCTCCGGATCATCCACCAGGGGTGGGGCGTGGTGGGGCTTGATCCGCGCATCAATGATCAGAGGGCCGCGGCACCCCCAGTGTTTCTGTTCCACGAACGCGCCGATGCCGTCGATGTCGGCGGCCGGGTTCGAGCGGGTGAACGTGACCCAGAGGAAGTTCTTCAAGCTCCGCGACGTGAATTCACTGTCATCGACGATGACGATCAGCGGGAATGCTCCGATCGGGTCCTCCGGCCGGAACGCCTCGCGGAATCGGGCGATCGCCCCGACCTCCTGGTCGTACCGAGGCCCCTTCACGGCGAGGATGCCGGGCAGGCAAACGCGGGGATCGTCGAAGCCATCCGGGAGTCTCAAATCCCCCGGGATCTCTGTCGGCAAGCTCCGGCGCGACGGTCCCGCGGCGGCGATGACGACTTTCGACCCCTGATTCAAGCCGTGCCCGGAATAGTCGAGCGTGTCGATCGTCGTGCGCGTCTGGAAGTGCAGGTCGTTCGACCAGTCCACCCGTTCGAGCAGGTGGCGGAGGAAGGCCGCGATGTCGTGGATGTCCAAGGCCGGCGCGTCTTCCTCGGCGACGATCAGCAGGTACTTCGCCAGCGACATCTGCCCCTGTCCCAGAATCGCATTCGCCTGCGTGAGAATTTCCAGCGGTCGGCGGACCTCGGCATACGGCACGTAGCGTTCGCTGCCGATGGCGAGCAGGAGCGGGTGGACCCCGGCGGCATCGACGGCATGAACCGCCCGGACCCCCGGCAGGACCGTCGGCACGAGCGGTCCGGTCAGCTCGTGGATCAACTCGCCGAACGACGTATCCTCCTGCGGCGGGCGGCCGACCGACGTGAACGGCCAGATCGCCCCCGGCCGGTGATAGACGCGCTCGACCCGGAGCACGGGAAAATCGTGCGCGAGACTGTAGTAACCCAGATGGTCGCCGAACGGTCCTTCCGGCTTGCGGACCTCGGGATCGACCGTGCCGCGGATCACGAAATCGGCCTCGGCGGGCATCGGGAGACACCCGTCCGGCGCGACCATGCGGACGCGGTGCCCGCCCAGGGCGCCGGCGAAGCTCAGCTCGGGCAGGCCCTCGGGCAACGGCATCACGGCGGCGACCGTCAAGGCGGGGGGACCTCCCACGAAGATGTTGACCCGGAGCGGCTCCCCGCGGCGGATCGCGGCGGCGTGGTGGACGCCGATCCCTCGGTGAATCTGGTAGTGCAGGCCAACTTCCCGGTTCGGCTCGTACTGGTTCCCGGCAAGCTGGACGCGGTACATCCCGAGGTTCGACCGGGCTAATCCCGGATGGTCGGGGTCCTCCGTGTAAACCTGCGGGAGCGTGATAAATGGCCCGCCGTCCATCGGCCACGATTGCAGGCGGGGCAGCCGGTCGAGCGTCGTCTGGTGGGCCAGGATCGGCCCCGAGCGGACCCGCTTCGGCAACAGGTGCAGCGCCGTGAAGGGGACATCCCGGTAGCGCCAGGGGCGTTTCAAGGCCACAGGGGGCCGGATCTTCAACTCGACCAGGTGACGGACGGCCTCCAGGGTATCGCGGAAGAGGAACCGGGTCCGCTCGATCGTGCCGAAGAGGTTGGCGGCCATTGGAAAGGCGCACCCCTTGACCCGACGGAACAGGATCGCCGGCCCCTGGCCTTCGTACACCCGTCGCTGGATCGCCGCGGCTTCCAGGTGGGGGTCGATCTCCTGGTCGATCTCGACGAGCTGTCCGGTGGATCGGAGGTCGTCGAGGCACGCGATCAAGTTGCGGTAGCCCATGTGTCGCGGGAGGCCTTTCGGTCGTTCGGGTGGGATGAGTCGTCAAGATCAGCGTAGGAAACCGCTCCCAAATCGCCAAGCCGCCGATGCGATCGTTGCGCCGAACATGGACAAAACGGGCGGTCTCGCGTATATCATTTCCAGGGTAACGTAACCCACTCAACGCGAGGAAGGCTGCCGCGTGGCCACCCAACTGCAAACCGAGCCGGTGGACAAGTCCGGTCAGCGCGTCCGGACGATGTTCGCGTCGATCGCGCCTCGGTACGACCTGCTGAATCATCTGCTGAGTCTCAACATCGACCGCCTCTGGCGGCGGTTCACCACGAGGACCGTCCCCCCCGAGCCGGGCGTGCCGGTGCTCGATTGCTGCACCGGGACGGCCGACCTGGCCCTGGCCTATCATCGGGCCGCGGGGGGCCTCGCCGGTGGTCGCGGCCGATTTTTGCCGGCCGATGCTCGAACGAGGCCGGGAAAAAGTCCGCCGAGGCCGCGCGACGGACGAGATCATCCTGGTCGAGGGGGACGCCCAGCGTCTGCCGGTCCCTTCGGACACCTTCGGCGTGGTCACGGTCGCGTTCGGCTTGCGGAACGTCGCCGACACCGTGCGAGGGATCGACGAGATGATCCGCGTCGCGAGGCCCGGGGGCAAGGTGGCGATCCTGGAATTCTCCCGGCCGAAAGGGGCGATTCTCGGGCGGCTTTACCTGACGTTCTTCCGCCGCATCCTGCCGAGGGTGGGCCAGACGATCGCACCGAACGAGCACGACGCATATGGCTACCTGCCGACGAGCGTCTTGCAGTTCCCCGACGGTCAGGACATGCTCGACCTGCTCGAGCGCGCGGGTTGATCGACACGCGGCAGTATCCGCTGACCTTCGGGATCGCCACGCTCTACGTCGGCACGAAACCCACGTCGGGGACGTCATGATCGGCAATCTGCTCGGGATCGTGCTGGGGCTGGGGGCGATCGCGCTCGGCTGCAAGGGGTTCACGCGGTCGGGACTGCCGTTCAGCCCGTACAAGAGCATCACCGGCGGCCCGGCGAAGGTGATCGGCGGGGTCTGTATCCTCGTCGGGCTGGGGTTTCTCGTCATCGCGATCATGAACCTGTCGATGAGCCGATAGCCCGGACCGGGAAGGTCAGCCGACGTTGAGCGACGCCATCTCTCCCTCCATGCCGATTGTCCTGGCCATGACCGGAGCCAGCGGCGCGCCTTATGCCGTGCGGCTGCTCCAGGTGCTTTGCCGAGCGGGAAGGACCGTCCACCTGACGATCAGCGAGAGCGGCGCCCAGGTGCTCCGCGAGGAGATGGGCCTCGTCGTCTCGCTCAAGCGCTTCGATCCCGGCGTCTTCGGCGATCTCGGCGCGGGGCGGATTCACTACCACCACGTCGCGGACTTCTCCGCCGGGATCGCCAGCGGGTCGTTTCGCACCGGGGGGATGGTCGTGGCCCCTTGCAGCATGAGTACCCTGGCCGCCATCGCCCACGGCATCACGACGAACCTGATCACCCGAGCAGCCGACGTCCACCTGAAGGAGCGTCGCCCGCTCCTGCTCGTCCCTCGCGAGACGCCGCTGAGTCTCGTTCATCTGGAGAACATGACCGCCGTGACCCGCGCCGGGGCCGTCGTGCTTCCGGCCATGCCGGGATGGTATCATCAGCCGAAAACTCTCGATGACCTGATTGCCTTCGTCGTGGGGCGGATCTGCGACCAGCTCGGGATCGACAACGACCTGATTCCCCGCTGGGGCGATGCCTCGTCCGATCCGCAGGGGGAGGAGACGACAGACGGAATGTCCCTGAAACATTCGGAAGTTTCTCGCAACGCCCTCGTCACGCTCGTGACGGGGGCCTCGGCCGGAATCGGCAAGGCGGTCGCGCGTCGGCTGGCCGGGCGAGGCCACCGGCTCGCCCTGACTGCCCGCCGCGCCGACCGGCTTGAGGATCTGGCCAGCGAACTGCGGAGCCAGGGGGCCGAGGTCTTGACCATCCCCGCCGACCTGGCCGATCCGGAGACGCCCCGACGCCTGGTCGCCGCGGTCGTCGAGCGATTCGGTCAGCTCGACGTGCTGATCAACAACGCCGGATATGGACTTCCGGAGTTCTTCGGTCAATCGAGCCCGGAGGAGCTGCGTAAACAGATCGACGTGAACCTGTCCGCCCCGATCCTGCTGACGCGCGAGGCCCTGCCGCTGCTGATCGACGCGAAGGGGACGGTGATCAACATCGGCTCGGGAATCACCAGCGTCGCCAACCCGGTCTTCGGCGTGTACGGCACGACAAAGGCGGGTCTGGCCTACTGGAACGACGCCCTCCGGCGCGAGGTTCGGCACAAGGGCGTGCGCGTCTGCCTGGTCGAGCCGGGGCCGGTGGATACCGAGTTCTTCGACGCCGTGAAGTCCCGCGTCGGGGGAGAGCAGGCCAAGGGGGTCTCTCCGCCGCCCGACAACCTGTACAACGCCCTGCGCGACCGTCCGCCGATGCTCTTCTCAGCGACCGTCGAGGAGGCCGCGCGGCGGATCGTCCGCCTGCTCGACCACCCGAAACGCCGCCTGTCGTTCCTGAAGCGGCGTGATCTGGCCAAACCGCATCTTCGGCGGGATCTTCCAGGTTCTGCCCTGGCTCGGAGACGTGGCCCTCTCCGGCATGATGCGGCGGATCGAGCGGGAACAGGCGCGGGCGAAGCCGACCGAGAGGCATGAGCCGTCGTCAACAACCCGCTGACGTCTTCGGCCGCCGTTGCCTTGACCGACGGAACGGACTGCCCGATCATGAGCCGGCAATCCCCACACGTTACCGAAACTCCCTGAGCGATCCCAAGGAACGATCTTCATGCGCGCCGCGATTCTCTCCGTTCTCACCGTCTCCGTCTGGAGCGTCCTCACGACGACCTCCTCGGGCCAGGAGACCCCCTCGTATCAGGTTCTCGGCGCGGATCGGGGCCATGTGGCCCTCGTCGATGCGAACGGCAACGTCACCTGGGAAGTACCCGTCTCCGGCGAGGTGCACGACCTGGCCATGCTGCCGAACGGGAACCGTCTCTTTCCGATCAAGCCGGGCACGATCGTCGAGATGACGCCTGACAAGAAGATCGTCTGGCAATACGAATCCAAAGCGAAGCCAGGCTACGACGGACGGGTCGAGGTTCATGCCTTTCAGCGCCTGCCGGACGGACTGACGATGATCGCCGAGAGCGGCAATCGCCGGATCATCGAGGTGGATCGCAACGGCGAGATCGTCCACGAGATCCCCCTCACGGTCGATCATCCCAACCCCCACCGCGACACGCGGCTCGCCCGCAAGCTCGACAACGGCCACTATCTCGTCTGTCACGAAGCCGACGGCACCGTGCGCGAGTACGACCGCGAGGGCCGGGTCGTCTGGAGCTATACCCTCGATCTCGGCGGCCGACCCCCCTCGCCCGGCCATGGTCCCGAGGGACATGGGACCGAGGTCTTTGGCGCTCTACGACTGCCGGACGGCAACACCCTGATCGCCACGGGCAACGGCAACCGCGTCATTGAGGTCACGCCCAAGGGGGAGATCGTCTGGAGTATCGGTCACGACGAGTTGCCCGGTATCCGGCTCGCCTGGGTGACGACCCTCCAGCGACGCCCCAACGGTAACCTGATCTTCGGCAACTGCCACGCGGGGCCGGAGAACCCACAGCTCATCGAGGTCACGCGCGACAAGCAGGTCGTCTGGACCTTCAAGGACTTCACCACGTTCGGCAACGGTCTCGCCGCCACCCAGGTGCTCGAACCCACGACGGCCCCCGCCCGTTAAACGCGCCGGGAGCCGCTCGCGATTCGCCTGAGCCGGGAGACGCCGCTCACCAGTCCACGACCGAACCATCGTCGAGGTCATAGGTTTCCCGGCTCTTCCAGGCGTGGCCGATCTTGTCGGCCATCGCCTCCTCGTCCAGCTCGATGCCGAGGCCGGGGCCTTTCGGGAGGTCGAGGTAGCCGTCGCGGACGCGGAACGGCTGCTTCAGATACCCTTCGCCAAGGCTGACCTGTTCCTGGCAGAGGAAGTTCGGGATCGTCGCCGCCAGTTGAACCCCGGCCGCCAGCGAGATTGGCCCGAGCGGGTTATGAGGCGCGATCGCCGCGTAATACGCCTCGGCCATCCCGGCGATGAGCCGGACCTCGGTGATGCCCCCCGCGTGGCAGAGATCGGGCTGGAGGATCGACGCGGCCCGTTTCTCCAGGATTTCGCGGAAGCCCCACTTGGTGAAGATGCGCTCGCCGGTGGCGATCGGCAGGTGCGTCCCCTGGGCGATGTCCGCCATGATATCGACGTTCTGGCACGCAACCGGTTCCTCGATGAACATCGGCTGATACGGCTCCAGCGCCTTGATCAGCGTCCTGGCGTTCTGCGGGCTGATCGCGCCGTGGAAGTCGATGCCGATGTCCGACTCCTCTCCCGCCGCCTCGCGCAGCGATGCGAAGTGCTCGGCGGCGTGACGGATAAAACCGGGCGTCTCGACGATCCGCGCGGGCGCTCCTTCGAGACCCCGGTCTTGAACGCCGTGAAGCCCTCCTCCAGCCGCTGCTTGACATCCTCGGGGGAGCGGCACATGCGCATAGACCCGGACCCGATCGCGGGTCGGGCCGCCCAGAAGCTCGTACACCGGAACGCCGAGGGCCTTCCCCTTGATGTCCCAGAGGGCCATGTCCACGCCGCTGATGGCGCTGGTGAGCACCGGACCGCCCCGGTAAAACGCATGCCGATACATGGCTTGCCAGTGGTGGACGACGGCGCGCGGGTCCTTGCCGATCAGGTAGTCGCCCAGCTGCTTGACCGCCGCGGCGCAGGTCTCGGCGCGTCCTTCGACGATCGGCTCCCCCAGGCCGACGATGCCGGCGTCGGTATGGATCTTCAAGAAGAGCCAGCGCGGCCAGACCCGGATCGTCTCCAGCTTCGTGATCCGCATCTTCTCCCCCGCGCCCACGAGCCGCGCCGCGTGATCGCGCCCCGCCGGCCGCTCGCCCGGATCGGGAGGATAAATGTCCTTGCGACGATCCTGCGACGCCCCCGAGGACAGGGCACAGACCGCCGCCGTACCCGCGGTGGTTCCGAGCAAGGAGAGCAAGAACGAACGGCGATGCTCGCGAAAGGAGCGGGAGATTCGCATGAGAGTGATCCTTCAAAGGGGTCGGTCTTGATGCCCACGAGGGAATTTCCAGCCGCTACTCTCCCCCAAGGGCGCAATCCGATCAACCGACTACCGCGGGCCGGACAAAGGAAGCGAATCGCTCTCACGATCGGTTGAGCGATTGTTGGATTTTCCTCTCCCGATCGGCTATGATGAAATCACGATTCGGCCCGCCGTCGGTTTTCCGAGTGGCTGGCCGGGTAACTGTTTCGGTGGGTTCCGGCCCCACCTGCTTGGGAGGTTTTTTCATGCGGAACCGTCCTTCGCGCGCCGCGGGACATTCCCTGTTTCTGGCGTGTTTCGTCGTTCTCGCCTGCGGCTTGACGACGACGGCCGGCGAGGAAGAGGGGGTCGCGTTCTTCGAGTCGAAGATCCGTCCGGTCCTCGTCGAGCGCTGTTATGAGTGCCACTCGGCCGATTCCAGGGCGCTGAAGGGGAACCTTCGCCTCGATAATCGCGAGGCGATGCGCAAAGGGGGGGATATCGGCCCCGCCGTCGTGCCGGGAAAGGTCGAGGAAAGCGTGCTCCTGGATGCCATCCGTTACGATCTCCTGGAGATGCCGCCGGACGAGAAGCTGCCCGACACGGTGATCGCCGACTTCGAAACGTGGATTCAGATGGGGGCACCCGACCCGCGCGACGGACAGGTCACGGCGAGTCCGTCGAGCACGATCGACCTGGCCGCGGCCCGCCAGTTCTGGTCGTTTCAGCCGCCCTCGCGACACCAACCGCCCGAGGTGTCGCATTCGGAATGGGTCCGACAGCCGATCGACGCGTTCCTGCTCGCCCGGTTGGAGGAGGCGGGGCTGGAGCCAGGCCCGGAGGTCGACCGCCGGACCTTGATCCGTCGCGTCACGTTCGACCTGACCGGATTGCCCCCCACGCCCGAGGAGGTCGAGGCGTTCCTCAACGATGAGGCGCCGGATGCTTATGAACGGCTCGTCGATCGGCTGCTCGCCTCGCCCCGCTACGGCGAGCGCCGGGCGCGTTTGTGGCTCGACGTGGCCCGCTACGCCGAGGACCAGGCGCATATTGTCGGCAACGACACGTCGTTGACGTATCCGAATGCCTACCTCTACCGAGAGTGGGTGATCCAGGCCCTCAACGACGACATGCCGTATGACACGTTCCTCAAACGGCAGCTCGCCGCCGACCTGATGGAGTCGTGCGACGAAGAGGACCAGGTCGCACTGGGGTTCCTCGGCCTGGGCCCCAAATACTACCGGCGCAACGCCCCCGAGGTGATGGCCGATGAGTGGGAAGACCGCGTGGACGTCGTCACCCGAGGCTTGCTCGGCCTGACCGTCGCCTGCGCCCGCTGCCACGATCACAAGTTCGACCCGATCCCCACCACGGATTACTACGCCCTGGCCGGAGTCTTCGCCAGCACGGAGATGTACAACCGGCCGCTGAAGAACTCCGCGGAGAAGAACAAAAACGGTCAGGCCAAGAAGGCGGAGGACGCGGTTCATATCGTCCGCGACGATAAGCCAAAAGACCTGAATGTGTTCATTCGAGGAAACGTCGATCAGAAAGGCTCCGTGGTCCAGCGCCGGTTCTTGACGATCCTCGCCCCGGAGGGCACGCCGGAACCGTTCGAGACCGAGGGAAGCGGCCGACGGGAGCTGGCCGAGTCGATCGCGAACCGCGCGAACCCGCTGACCGCGCGGGTCCTGGTCAACCGGGTCTGGGCCCTCGATTTCGGCCGTCCGCTCGTCGGCACGCCGAGCAACTTCGGCGCGCTCGGCGAGGAACCGACGCATCCCGACTTGCTGGACGACCTGGCCGTGCGGTTCATGGATGCGGGCTGGTCGCTCAAGTGGCTTCAGCGCGAGATCGTCCTCTCGGCCGCCTACCGGCAATCGAGTCGGATTGAGCCAGCGAAGCAGGCGATCGATCCCGAGAATCGTCTCCTCTGGCGAATGAACCGCCGACGGCTGGGAATCGAGTCGTGGCGCGATGCGGTGCTCCAGGTCGCGGGCCGGCTCGCGGGACCGATCGGCGGGCCGTCGATCGACCCGAACGATCCGAAGGAGGAGCGTCGCACCATTTACAGCCGGGTCAGCCGGCTCGACCTGAATCCGATGCTCGCCCTCTTCGATTTCCCGGACCCGAACACCCACAGCGAGCATCGCGTGCCGACCACGACACCACTTCAGAAACTGTTCGTGCTGAACAGTCCGTTCATGGTCCAGCAGGCGGACGCGCTGCGCGATCGCGTGGCGAACGAGGCGGGGGTCAACATCACGGATCGCATCGACCGGACCTACCGGCTCCTGTTCGGCCGTCTTCCCTCGGAGGCGGAGCGTCAACTCGGGCGAGATTACCTGGAATCTGGCTCCGAAGGTGATCGGTCCGCCGCCTGGGCCAGCTACACCCAGGCTCTGCTCGCATCCAACGAATTCCTGTTCATCGACTAGCCGCGGAGGGGGATCGGACCATGCGCGGAGACGACATCGTCACCATGTTGAGCCGCCGGGAGATGCTCCGGCGGGCGGGTGCTGGGTTCGGAATGCTCGGCCTGGCTGGAACGCTCCAGGCGGCTGGAGGGTTCAACCCGGTCCGCGCCGCTTCGGGAGAGGCCACGATTCTCGGTCAGCCGCACTTCACGCCGAAGGCCAAGCGGGTGATCTTCCTGTTCATGAACGGCGCCCCGTCGCACGTCGATACGTTCGACCCCAAGCCGGCGCTCGCGAAGTACGAGGGGGAGGAGCCATCGGGCGAGCTGGAACGAAAAACCAAGGGGGGCAAGTACATGCCCTCCCCGTTCGCGTTCGCTCCGCACGGCGAGAGCGGCGTGGAGATGAGCGAGCTGTTCCCGAACCTCGCGAAGTGCGCCGATGACCTGTGCGTGATCCGGTCGATGCACACCGACCAGCCGAACCACGAGCCCGGCCTGCTGATCATGAACTCAGGGCACCCGCAGCCGACCCGCCCCAGCCTCGGGTCGTGGGCGTCGTACGGCCTGGGTTCGGAGAACGAGAACCTGCCCGCGTTCGTCGTGCTCTGTCCGGGCCTGCCGGTGGTGGGGCCGCAACTCTGGTCGAACGCGTTCCTGCCGGGTCAACATCAGGGGATGGCCGTCGATACGAACGATCTCGACGTCAACAGCATGGTCGCCAACCTCCGGCACCCTCGTTTGAGCCGGGACGAGCAGCGCCGGCAGGTGGAACTGCTCGGCGCCTTGAATAAACTTCATCAACAGCAGCGGGCGCGGGACTCCGCCCTCGATTCGCAGATCAAGGCCCTGGAGATGGCCTTCCAGATGCAGACCGAGGCCAGCGAGGCGTTCGACGTCAGCCAGGAGCCCGAGTCGGTGCGGGAGATGTACGGCAAATCCACCTTCGGCCAGAGCTGCTTGCTGGCCCGCCGCCTGGCGGAGCGCGGGGTACGGTTCACCCAGGTCTATTACGTCAGCAAGGGGAACAAGCAACCCTGGGACACCCATTCCAACAACAACAAGGGCCATAAAAAACTCTGCGCCGACAGCGACAAGGCGACGGCCGCTCTGCTGACCGACCTCAAGCAGCGGGGAATGCTGGAGGATACGCTGGTCATCTGGGGTGGTGAGTTCGGTCGCACGCCGTATTCCCAGAAGGCCGACAAGGCCGAGCCGGGACGCGATCACCACCACACCGGATTCTCGATGCTCATGGCCGGGGGTGGCGTCAAGGGCGGCCTGATGTATGGCGCGACCGACGAGATGGGCATGAACGCCATCGAGGACCGCGTTCACATCCACGACCTGCACGCCACGATCCTCCACCTGCTCGGCATCGATCACGAGCGGCTGACCTATCGCTATTCCGGCCGCGATTTCCGACTTGACGGATGTTCACGGAACGCTCGTCAAAGGGATTCTGGCGTAAAGACCGCCCGTCTGAGAGTCCGGTCCGCCCCTTGAAGGGACAAAATACACGTCTCGGGGCGGTCGTTGGCCCTCTTCTACAATAGGAGAATTGAGTGGATCGGTCCTTGGCGCATCGGGACCGTCCGTCGCGCATTGATCCACCCGGACGTGCCGGGGCGGAGCGAGCGTTTCTTCGCGAGAACATTCGGAACGATGGGAATGGGACAGACCGTTGCGGGGGCGAGGCTGAAGGACGTTCCCGAATATTTCCGTCTCGTCCGGTTCAGCCACACGCTGTTCGCCCTGCCCTTCGCCATTCTGGGGGCTGCGCTGGCGGCTCGGGGGGATCACGCCTGGATCGCGAGACCGAGGGACTGGCTCGGCATCCTGCTCTGCATGGCGACGGCGCGCTCGGCCGCGATGGCGTTCAACCGGCTAGTGGATCGCCATCTCGATGCCGGGAACCCGCGTACGTTGAGCCGGCATCTTCCCAGTGGTCGGCTCTCGGTCGGTGCGGTGGCGGGGTTCACGATCATCTGCGCCTCCTGTTCGTGGCCTCCACGACCCTATTCTTGCCAAACCCCTGGCCGTTGATTCTTTCGATTCCGGTTCTGCTGTGGCTGCTGGGATACTCGTATGCGAAGCGGTTCACCAGCCTCGCCCATTTCTGGCTCGGCGCGGCCCTGATGCTCTCGCCGATCGCCGCATGGATTGCCGTGCGGGGTGATCTGGACTGGCCGCCACTTTGTCTCGGCCTGGCGGTGCTGTTCTGGGTCGCGGGGTTCGACATCATCTATGCGTGCCAGGACATCGACTTTGACCGGGCATCGGGGTTGCATAGCATCCCTGCGCGACTCGGCGTCCCGGGAGCCCTGCGCCTGGCGGCGGCTTGCCACGGCCTGATGATCCTCGCCCTGATCGGTCTGGGTTTGACCTATGCTGCTCTCGGGACGATCTTTTTCATCGGGGTTGCCCTCGTGGCCTTGCTGCTGCTTTACGAGCACGCCCTGGTGCGGCCGGACGACCTGACGAGGGTGAATATCGCCTTCTTTCAGGTCAACATTGCCATCAGCATGGGGCTTCTGGCGATCGGCCTCGCTGACCTGCTGTTCTGACGCCCGGCTGCATCGCACCCAATCAGTCCAATGCGGGAGTCTTTTCGTGCGCATGTCCACCATTCGCCTCGGTCTTTTGGTCTTGCTGACTTCCTTTCCCTGTTTCGTTCGGGCACAGGAGAAAGAACAAGCACCTCCCAAAGTGCCGGACTGGAAAGCGCTGGGAGTGGAACCGACCCAGTTGACGCTGGTGCTTGATGAAAAGAACCTGGAGTCTCGCTTCCGCGCCTCGGTTTTGGCAAGCCAGGACAACCGGCTGACCGTGCTCACCGCGGCGCATGCCCTGGCGGCCAAGGATCAGGGGCAGGTGATCCATCTCCGTCAGGGGCAGCAGAGCATCGATGCCCGGGTTGTTGAGGTGATTCAGAACCCGGATTATACCGTCAGCCCCTATCACGATAGCCCCGGCGCGGACAACGCGGTGGCCCGGCTTCAGGTTCTCTCCGAAGGGGAAGAGGCGAAAAGTTTCCTTGACGGTTTGCGGATCGTCAAGGTGACTCCCTGGCCCATCCCCGATCGTCTTGGCCAGACCGTGGGGATCGTGACGCAGGATCAGTTCGGCAAGTTCCATCTGGTGCGCGCCGCGAATTTCTCCAACCCGTTCTGGCTCGAATGGGGACCGTCCTACCGTCCGATTCCGGGCGACTCCGGTGGGGGTGTATTCACGGTGATCAAGGGCAAGGACGGCGCGCTCCAGACGATCCTGATCGGCGTCGTCGTGGTTCGGAGCGAGGTCGGTGGAGGCGCCTCGGTGGTCAGCCGTCGGTATCCCTGGTTGGACAAGGCGGTTGAGCCCGCCGCACCGAAGGAGACTCCCTAATCTCATCTGTACCCGCTCCGCCCTTCCCTCTCGATGAATTTCAAGGAATGCCCCGCCATGACGGCACGCCACTGGATGGTTCTCAGCCTCGTATTCAGCGCCTGTTATTCCGGCAACCTCCGCGCACAGGAACCACCACCGGCGGACGATCGACCAATCTTGATCGTGGGCACGAAGGAAGTCGCTCCGTTCGCGATGAAGAACCCGGACGGTTCTTGGCGGGGGATCAGCATCGACCTCTGGAAAGCGATCGCCGATGAGCTGGATCTGAAGTACGAGTTCAGAGAGCAGCCCCTGGAGAAGCTCCTCAACGGCCTGAAGACGCGTGAGCTGGACGCCGCGGTGGCCGCCATGACGATCACGACGGAGCGAGAAGAGTTCATGGACTTCACGCACCCGTTCTACAACTCAGGGCTGGGCATTGCCGTCTCGCCCCAGACGGAACGGTCGTGGGTGAGCGGGTTGTTCTCGCTCCTTCTGTCGTGGGAGTTTCTCCAGATTGTCGCCGCTCTGGTCGTCACGCTGCTGATCGTCGGGCTGCTGGTCTGGCTGTTCGAGCGTCGTCATAATGCCGAGCAGTTCGGGGGGCGTGGGGCCAAGGGGCTCTATTCCGGCTTCTGGTGGTCGGCGGTGACGATGACGACGGTCGGCTACGGCGATAAGGCCCCAAAGACCTTACCCGGTCGACTGGTCGCCCTCATCTGGATGTTCTCCAGCCTGATCGTGATCTCGTTCTTCACGGCGTCCGTCGCCACGATGCTGACGGTCTCTCGCCTGGAATCCCCCATTCAGGGGCCGGATGACCTGCCGGATGTCCGCGTGGCCACCGTGGCCGACTCGACCAGCGAGGAATACCTCCGGGCCCACCACATCCCGTTCCGCGCGTACCCCGAGCCCCTGGACGCCCTCGAAGCCGTGGCTCGGAACGAGCGGGACGCCGTGGTGTATGACATGCCCACGCTCCGCTACCTTTCGAAGCACGAACTGGACGAGCCGCTGGACGTCCTCCCCCGACGCTTCGATCGGCAAAACTACGGCATCGGCTTGCCCCAGGGAAGCCCCTTGCGCGAGACCATCAATCGCGTTCTCCTGCGCAAGATCAGTGAGCCAGAGTGGGACGATTCCCTCTTCCGATATCTCGGCCGACTTTGACGATCCACCAATCCGTGTTCCGGTCCCGGTTGATCCTTCGTTCAATTCCGACTAAAATCACTGAAACCAGTGACGATAGTCCCTGATCCGGGAAAGAGAGACCGACGATGCAGACGAGTGAGGCGTCCGCCCTGGAGGCGATTCGCGAGAAGGTCGAGGCGGGCCAGCGGCTGAGCGTCGAGGACGGGCTGGCGCTGGAGGCGTCCAACGACCTGTTCACGCTGGGCTCGCTGGCGAACCTCGTCCGCGAACGGTACAACGGCGATTTCGGCTATTACAACGTCAACACGCACATCAACCCGACGAACGTGTGCGTGTACAAGTGCGACTTCTGCGCCTTCCGGGCCGACCTGAACGACCCCCGCGGCTACGTCATGGATGAGTCGCAGGTGAAGGAGCGCGCGCGCAGGCGCACGGCCGGGGGGCGACCGAGCTGCACATCGTCGGTGGGCTGCATCACAAGCTGCCGTTCGAGTGGTACGTCGATGTCGTGCGCTGGGTGAAGGAGGCCGCGCCCGAGATCCACGTCAAGGCGTACACGGCCGTCGAGATCGAGTGGTTCGCCAAGATCAGCCGCCTTTCTTACCGAGAGATTCTCCAGCGGCTCATCGACGCGGGGCTCGGCAGTCTTCCCGGCGGCGGGGCGGAGATCTTCCATCCCGAAGTGCGCGAGAAGATCTGCGGCGCGAAGGCGTCCACCGCAACCTGGCTGGAGGTACACCGGACAGCCCATCAGCTCGGCCTGAACTCCAACGCCACGATGCTCTACGGGCACATCGACAAGCCGTTGCACCGGATCGACCACCTGGTGCGCCTTCGCGAACTGCAGGACGAGACCGGCGGCTTCCAGACGTTCATTCCGCTGGCGTTCCACCCGGACAACTCCCGGATGGACGACATCCCCAAGCCGTCCGGGGTGATGGACCTGAAGACGATGGCCATCAGCCGTCTGATGCTCGACAACTTCCCGCACATCAAGGCGTACTGGGTGATGCTGGGGATCAAGACGGCCCAGGTGGCCCTGTCGTTCGGGGCTGACGATCTCGACGGCACGGTCGTTCATGAAAAGATCTATCACGAAGCCGGTGCCGACACCCCGCAGGAAACGACCGTGGCCGAGATCCGCCGCCTGATCGCCGAGGCGGGCCGCATTCCGGTCGAGCGCGATACCCTCTACCACCGCGTCGAGCGCGAGGGGCCACGTGGTCCTCCCGGGAGCACATCGACGTCCCGGCCGCCGCGCTGGCCGGAGCGGGACGCTGAGCCGCGATCGTTTCGACCTTCCGCGAAGGGAGGACGTCCGCATGGCCACTTCGACCCTTCGACCTGAAACGGACTGGACCGTCGCCGACCTGCTGCGACGGTTCGGCCCGATCCCGCACCGCCGCATTCGCCAGAACCCACCCCCCGGCTCGGCCACCGTTCAGGATGTGATCGACATCCACGAGCGCGAGGGACGGCTGTACGAGCTGGTCGATGGCGTGCTGGTGGAGAAGGTCATGGGGTTCTACGAGTCTGCCCTGGCGTGCGTCATCATTCGCTTGCTCGGAACGTTCGTACATAATCGAAACATCGGCATCGTCACCGCACCGGATGGAATGATTCGCCTGACGCCGAATCTGGTTCGGATTCCCGATGTCGGTTTCTTTTCCTGGGATCGCTTTCCGAGCCGAAGAGTTCCCTCGGAGCCGGTTCCCCTGCTTGCCCCTGACCTCGCCGTGGAAGTCCTGAGCAAGGGCAACACGAAGAAGGAGATGGACGAGAAGCTCGTCGATTATTTCGAGGCGGGCGCGCGGCTCGTCTGGTATGTCGATCCGGTCAAGCGGACGGTGCGGGCTTTCGACCGCGCCGGATCAATCGCGTTTGCTGCGGGAAAGCCAGACGCTGGACGGGGGGGATGTGCTTCCGGGGCTGGTCATCCCGATCCGCGAGATTTTCTCCGTGCCGGTCGAGCCCGAGTCGGACCAAACGGCGAGGCCGAAGCGGCGCAAGGGTTCGGCTTGACCGACATCACGGCTTGACTTACGATCCCCCCGCCCGGAATGGCGTCCGGGACACGTCATTCGTTCCGCCCTTATTGCGAAATTGACAGGCTCAAGGAGGAGCGCCAGGCGATGCGCGACCACAACAAGGCGTTCTGCCGCCTCGTGGCCCAGTCGTTCGATTGCCCGGGACCGGTCTACGAGTTCGGCTCGTACCAGGTGGAGGGGCAGGAGTCGTACGCCGACCTCCGCGGCCTGTTTCCCGGACAAGCCTTACGTCGGCTGCGACATGCGGCAAGGTCCCGGCGTCGATCGCGTCGAGGACGTCACCGCGATGAGCCTGCCCGACGCCTCGGCGGGCACGGTGCTCTGCATCGAGACGTTCGAGCACGTCTTCGAGGTCCGGCGCGCCTTTGACGAGGTGTTCCGGGTCCTGAAGCCAGGAGGGCTGTTCGTCATCACCTCCCCGTTGAACTTCCGCATCCACGGCTATCCCGACGACTACTGGCGCATGACGCCGAGTTGCCTGCGTCGCATGCTGTCGCCGTACGCCGGGCGGCTCGTGGGATACCAGGGGCACCGTTCCTTTCCCCACTCGGTCATGGGCCTGGCGGTCAAGTCGCCGGGGCCGATCGACTTCGTCTCCCGCGCCGAGCGTCTGCGGCAGGGCTACCTGACCTGGCTCCGCGACACCGAGACGAGCCTGCCGACGGGCCGAAAGTTCCGCCGCCGCCTCTCGCTGCTGTACCGCTCCAAGGGGGAGCGTTACCAGATCGACGACTATTACAAGGCCGACTTCACGATCGACGAGGAGCCGACCGTCTCCCTGGCCAAGGTGGGCTGAGCCATGCCGACGACCGATCGCCTCGTGATTCTCGGCCTCGACGGCGCGACGTGGACCGTGCTCGACCCGATGCGCCGCCAGGGGTTGATGCCGAACCTCGACGCTCTGCTGGCCCGCTCGGCCTACGGGACGTTGCGTTCGACGGTCCCGCCCGTCACGTCGGCCGCCTGGACCACCATGCAGACCGGCTGCGAGCCGGCCCGTCACGGCATCTTCGACCATCGGTACTACGATGCGCACGCCGGTCAGATGAAGGTCAACCATGCCGGCGCGGATCCGCGTGCCGACGACCTGGCAACTGCTCTCGGACGCCGGCCGGTCGGTGGTCAGCCTGAACCTGCCGGGCACGTATCCGCCGCCGAAGGTCAAGGGGGTGATCGTCTCCGGCATGGACGCGCCGCACCTGGACGCCGCGACCTCCGGCGACCCGGACTTCGGCGCCCGGCTCAAGGCCGAGGTTCCTCGTTACAGCCTCCGCTACTTCTGGAAGCGGCCTCCGCAGAGCCTCGACGAGCTGGCGGAGAACGCCCGGCTCACCGCCGAGAGCTTCCGGGGCCGGGCCGAAGGGGGACTGCTCGCCGATCGGGTGGTGAGCGACTGGTCCGCCCTGATGGTCCAGTTCCAGAACCTCGACCCGTTCCAGCATCGCGTCTGGCGCTACCTGAACGTCGATGAGACCGGGATCGACGACCCGGCCTGGAACGCCGCGGCGGCCGAGGTGATCCGTGGCCTCGACGTGGCGATCGGCATTCTCTGCGAGCTGGCGGACCGCCGAGGGGCGGCCGTGATGGCCGTCAGCGACCACGGTTTCGGCCCCTGTCTGGGGCGCGTCCACGTCAATCGCATCCTGATCGAGGCGGGGATCGCCCATCTCCCCGGCTGGTCGGGCAAGCTGGCCCGGCGCGCCTCGCAAGGGCTCGATCACTTGCGGCTCTGGAACGCCAAGCGGGACGATCCCAAGGCCCGCTCCGCCTCGTTCGACCTGTCGGTGGCCGCCCAGTTCCCGTTCGACTGGAAGCGCACCCTGGCCTTCGCGCCGCACCAGGACACCGCGGCGATGGTCTATTTGAACCGCGGCAAGGCGACCCTCACCACGCCGAGGCTCCTCGACGAGGCTCGCGACGCCGTCGCGGTCGCCCTGGCCGAGGCCCGACATCCCGAGACGGGAGCGCCGCTCTTCCCGCAGGTTCACTGCACGGCCGAGGAATACGGCATCGACCCGGCCGAGCAGGGTTATCCGGACGTGCTCGCCCTGCCCGATGAGCCGTACTGGGTCCGCACGAAGCTCTCTCCAGGCCGCGCCTGGGTCGAGCCGGACCCGAACCTCCCGGGCACGCACCGGCCGGAAGGGATCGTCGCGCTCTCCGCTGCTGGGGTCACGCCGGGTCGGACGCTCAAGGCCCGTCTGCGTGATGTCGCGCCGACAATCCTCAGCCTCCTGGGTGAGCCGGTCCCCGAGCACATGGAAGGCCACCCCTTGCCTTGCCTGCCCGAAGAGAGCAAGGTCACCCGGCGCGATCAACCCGCTGCCAAGCTCAATGGTCCGCACCAGCCTCAGTTCGAGTTCACGGCCGAGGAACAGGCGATCCTTGAACAGAGACTGGCGGATCTGGGTTATCTGGAGTGATCGCTAGATCAGATCGAGCCGACGCCGACGGCTGCGGGCGCGGCTGCACTCGTCGCAGACCCCGGTGATAATGAACCGATGCTCTTCGGCGCGAAACCCGTGCTCGCGGCTGACGGCATCGCGGATCTGGCGAATCTCATCGTTACGGAACTCGACGATCTTGTCGCACTCCGAACAGTGCAGATGGTCGTGAGACGGGTAGCCGTAGTCGTGCTCGTACACCGTGCGATTGTTCAGGCGAAACTCGCGCAGGAGACCGGCCTCGACCAGCAAGGGCAAGGTTCGGTATACGGTGGAACGGCTGACCCGCTCCCCGGCCGAACGAAGGTCGGCCGCCAGTTCGTCGGCATCGAAGTGCTTGTGATTGCTAAAGATGCGACGGACCATCGTGCGCCGCGGTGAGGTAAGTTTCTCACCCCGAATTTCGAGAAACTCCCGGAATTTATCTTCAGGGAGAGCAGGAACAGGAAGCTGGCTCAGGGGTTGTGATTCCGACACGGCCTTCAACCTCCAAGCCGGAACAGGAGTCGGCCCCTCCCGTAGGGAATCGGGAAGGGCCGCACGGAATCAAGAATCATTCTTATTCTACCGAAGGGGCAACCCCAAATCCAACGGCAATGACGGCGACGGTTGCCACTCTCACTCGGCTCAATTCGGATTGGTTAAGGGGATCACCGGAGGCGGAGGAGCGTTGGTCACGCCGAAGGCGGAGACGCCCGTCGTGATTGGATTCGCGGCCGGTTCCGGAGCCGATGTGCTGACGGGGCCGCTCATCTTGGTCTGGAGTACCTCGATGGCCGCCTGGAGCTGATGGACCGCGTGTGAACAGCCCTGGGGATTCCCCGAGTAGGAAAAACTGTTCGCCCGAAGTCGTCCCAGCGATCGGTCGTACACGGTGACGTAAACCTGCTCGATGAAGTTGGCCGGCGGACCACCGCAATGCCCTTGCAGGTGGTCTAGCTCGCCGGAATGGAGAACGTCCATCAAGGGTTTCAGGGCGTCCGGCTTGACCTTGTGTACTCCTTCGCTGTCGATCACCGTGCCATCCGAATACACCTGAAGAAACATGCCGAACTGCTTGCCGTCGTTGGCTCGTCCCAGCGAGACGTGCGTCAACAGCGGGTCGGCCTCGGTCGCGGCATGGCTGACCCTTGGCTGCGGGCGGATTCGCGCTTCCGGAGCCGACGGACCGGCCCCGACGTCCGCCATCAAGGGTGGGGTCGTCGGCGCTGGTGTCGATGGCCCGAGCAGCGACGGCGTGGCAGCGGGTGATCGCGGCGCGGGGAACGTCGGTTTCGGTTCGGGACGGTTCGGAGCCGAGGCATTGCTGTTATTCCCGAACCGGAACAAACGGCCCAGGCCGCGCGGTTCCTCTCCGCGGCCGTCCTGGGCACCCAGCCCGAGGGCCAGTATCGTCAAGGTCGCCAGGGTTGCTCCCAGCGGCTTCTGAATATGAGGGCGCATCGCCGACCTCCTTGTCGGAATCGCTCGCGTTGTCTCCACCCGGCCAACGGACCCTCGGACGTGTCCGATGGGCCCACCACTCCTTGTGGTCGGGTCTCTAGACACCTCTTATCGTCCGGCACGTCTCGCAACCTTGGCAGAACCGTCCGATCCCGACCTTTGCTCTGGCCGAAAATGCGTCGGGTTTTCTTCTCCCGACGTGCGCAGCGAAACGGTCGGATCGAACGACAGGCCGACCCTGGAGCGGTGGTCCGCCCCGCCAGGGTCCAGCCTGTCGACAATCCGACCGGGTGGCGATCGAGGATCGTCCGTCGGCTGGGGCTTACCAGCCGTGGAACTCGTCGAGAAGCCGATCGAGCGCGAGGTCGAGCTTCTCGGGTGTTTCGTAGGTGCCCGAGGCGATCTGCTGGCGGATCTCGGCCACCTTCTCGTGACGGATCTCGGGCAGGCGGCCGATGCCGTCGAGCATCTGGCCCAGGGGCGAAATCTCAACCCGATCACGCGGGGCACCTGCTTGCACCGTATGGCCTGCGTCCACACGGAATTCCGCGAGTCGAGGGTTGATCGGTTGGGGACCCTGGGTCCCCCCGGCGCCTTGAATTTCCATCGTGAGTCTCCCTTCAGTTGCTGGGGCCGGCGGTTTCGCGGCCGGTATCGCTGTGGATCTCGTGGCCCCGTTCTCGGTCGGTTTCCGAGATCGTTCCGGCTCGCGACGGCCCGTCGGCATCCGCCGCCTGGGCCTTCCGTCTCTCGAGCCTCCACAGTCTTATGATCGGCCGGAACCTGGGTGGAATTTGAGTCAAAAGCCGAAAATCGGGCACGTCTCCTACACGAATCCTTCCAGAGAGGTCTCAGCGGCGTGGACGGGTGTTCTCCTGAAGCCCCTCAGCGAGCTGTCGCGTGGCCTCGTCCATCTTTCCGGCGACCTCCCATGTCCGCTTGAACAGCAGATCGTAAGCCTCACGCTCCCGGGGGGTCATCTCCGCGACCGGCTTCTTTCGCATGGAGTCGAGCATCTGGATCGAATCCTGAAGTTCCTTGGCCCCCAGCATAAAGGTATTGGCGGCGTCGTACACCTCCTGAGCGCGGATGTCTTCCTTGGTCGGCTTGTAGAAGGGGCTCAGGTAGAAGGGATTGCCATAGAGCTTTCCCACGAGCTTGACGCCGAAGTCGCTGGCGTCGCGTACATTGGAGATCGTCCGGTCGATGTTCGGACGGTTCTTCAACATCAGATCGTTGCTCTGGCTGGTGAGCGTCTGGGCCTGCGCCAGGACGCCGTCCAGGCGGTTGCGCGTCGTCTCGAAGCCGTCGAGCATGGCATCGATTTTCGGCCCGTCCTTGGCGGTGAAGTTGTGGACATCGGTGGTGATGCCATCAATGTTCTTGAGGGTCGATTGGAGCACCGGCCGATTCTCAGCGAGCATGGTATCGAGCTGAGCCGTCACGGCGTTGAGTCGGTTGACCGTCTCCTCGATCTTCGCAGGATCGACGCGCTGAGCGATCTGCTCGACGCGTCCGACGGTCGCCTCGATCGCGGGGCGGGCGGTCTCGGCAGTGTCGCGGACATTCGCCGCCGTCTCCTGAAGCGAGGAGAGGATCTGCCGCAGTCGCGGGCCGGCGGAATCGACCGTGGCGCGGACTTCGGCAATCGTATGGCTAAGGTGTTTCCGCTCGACCGGGCCGAGACCAACCTGCTCCAGCACCGGGTCGAAGAAGGACGACTCGACCCCTTGCACGAGCTGACCGGGGACCAGGGCCACGGCCGATCGGCCGGACGAGACGACGTTGACGATGCTCTGCCCTGTGAGGCTCGGCTGGATCGTAACCTGGACATCCTGCCGCAGTTTCGCCGCCAGCTCTTCTGGCAAGGAAAGTTTCACCCGCGCCCGTAGTTCTCCCTCGACCGTCGTCAGATCGACGGCCGAGACGCGTCCGGCATCCAGGCCCGCGATGCGCACCGGACAGCCGGGGCGGATACCCTGGCCGTCCCGGAAGACGACGTCGATCGTCCGTTGGGAGGCGAGGAACCCCGGCCCGCCGCCCGCCAGCGACACCAATCCCATCGCGCCGGCCAGGCTGACGGCCACGATCAGGCCCACCCGGATCTCTCTCCACGAGGTTCGTCTCATCGGGGTTCCCTCCCCATTGGTAGATTTCCGTCTGATGGCTGGCTGTTGTGCGTTGCGATTCGGATGGAGAGTTTGATTATCACGGCAAGGGACCACCGAACGTTCTTTCCGCGGCTCAAGGTGCCACGACGTCGGGACCGAACGGGGCGCTGCCGAGGTAAGCCAGGGTGAACCAGCTTCCGTTGATCATCAGGATTCCGACCGCCGAGAGGCAAGCCGCCCGGCAGGCGGCGACGCGGGTGGAACCGGGCTCGTCCCCCCGTCGCAGCCCTTCCTCGCAGGCGAACAGGGCCGAAACCAGAGCGAAGGCCGATCCCTTGAACACCAGGCCGATGACGTCGATCGGCCGGAGCATCACCAGGAACTTGCCGAGGAAGATCGCTGGGGCGACATGCAGCATCGACCGTGAGACGAGCAAGCCGATCGTACTCCCGACCAGCATCCCAACCAGGGCCAGCACCGGCCCACTCAGAGCCGCCGCCAGCAGTCGGACCGCCGCCAGCCGCGCCGGCTCGGGTGTGATTCGCTCATCGGGACGCTGGCCACGAACCACATCGCGGTCGGGCACGGTCAAGGGGTCGCCGTCTAGCCCGACGTGCGAACCGCGAAGCTCCGGCACGATCCTCGCGGCGAGCAGGCCGGCGATGGTCATCCCGCTGGCGATCGGGGCGAGATTTCGCAGCAAACCGAGGGCGACGACCGCGCCGACAGCCTCGGTGAAGGTCGCGTGGAAGTACGCCTGCATCGCCAGAAAGGAGCCGAGCGGCACATGGACCAGGAACACCAGGGGCAGGCCCATGCCCAGCATCCCGTCCATTTGCCGGGTCAACGCCACACGCAGGGGAGGGACGGCCCCTCGGGGACGCACCAGAGCCCTCGCGGCCGAAGCGGCCAGGAGGGCCGTCTCACCGAGATAGGCGAGCGGGATGAGAATCACGCCGATCGGTCCCCGCAACATTGCGGGCGGGCGAGACAGCGGCGGGGCGTGGTTGGTCGTCATGGCGTGGTCCTCCTTGACCCGCGTCGGATGGCCGAGACTTTACGGTATCCTCCGGTTCTTGGCCAGACCGGCTTGCCGGCCGTCCCACCACGATCGCCAGCGCGCCACCCCCTGCCCTCGTTCGACGGGATCACCCCAGGGGACGTAACCGAAGTCCAGCCCCGTCCTTTGTTTGAGGTTCTCGTGCGCGGAGAGTCGCACCACGGGGTCAGGGTCGTTCAACCGGTCGAGCAACGCGGGGATGACCACCGATTCCGGCAGTTCCTCACCCAGGTTCACCGCGCGGGCTCGGACCAGTGGGGCGGGGTCCGTCAGGTCGAAGAATTTGCGGGGAGCGATCGAGCAGCCCAGATTCAGGGCCAGCAACACGAGCCAGGGCCAACCGCGACGCCCGCTCATGAATCCCCCTCCTCGACCAGATTTCTTTTGAATCGTCCTCTGGAGTCAAGCGCAACCGGCAACGCGCCGCATCCCTTCCGGAAACGGCCCGGACGATAAACCAACCCGCTTATCCCGTCAACGCCAACAGCTTGTGGTCAGGGTTCCCGGGCGCGGCGAACCTCGTTGACGAGGTCATGGGCCTGGCGTATCGGCTCGGGAAGGCGGTATTTTCCCGAGAGGGACAGGACCAGCTCGACAGCCCCCTCCAGGTCGCAAAGGTGCCCGGGGGAGATGAACAGCGGCTTGACGCGGTTCTTCGTCCGCACGACCGCGCCGATGACCTCGCCCCGATCGACCAGCGGACTGCGTGCGCCCCGGTTCAGACCGGGTTCCTCGAACTGACCGCAGAGCCGGCTCTTGGCGCAGCCGATCGTGGGCAGGCCGAGCCAGAGCCCCAGATGGCTGGCGATCCCCAGCCGCCTCGGATGGGCGATCCCCTGGCCGTCGCACAGGACCACGTCGGGCGTGGTCTTCAGTTGCCGAAAGGCGTCCAGGAGCGCGGGGGCTTCGCGGAAGGAGAGCAAGCCGGGAACATAGGGGAAGCTGGCTGGACCGGCAACCTCGGTCTTCTCGACGATCTCGCCCGTTCCGACACGGACAACAACCACCGCGGCATACAAATTCGGGCTACTCCGGTTGTACGAGACGTCGGCGGCCGCCAGTGTTTCCCAGTTGGGAAGCGGTCGGCTCGTGTCCACCTGGCTGGCCAGCTCGACCTGTAATGCGCGTGCTTCCGGCGCGCTCAGGTCCCACCGGTGCCGCGGTTCGATCCGCATCGGGTTGTCCCTTTTTGTCTCGGGCCGCCCGGAATGGGAATCACCACCACTTCACGCCGTCGCCGCGCCCACGACCCGTCGGATCGTCTCGGCGGCCTGTTCGACTTGTTCTCTGGACACGTCCAGATGCGTACACGCCCGGAGGACCTGGGGGCCCAGCGCGCTGATGAGAACCCCCTCGGATCGGAGCCGGGCTTGGACCTCCTGCGCCGTACCGATGGCGGGGTCCACGGCGATCCAGACCAGGTTCGTCTCGACCGGCCCGGACTCCAGCGCAAGCCCCTCGGTGGCCTCGACGGCCTCGGCCAGGAGCTGGGCGTTCGCATGGTCCTCGGCCAGACGCTCGACGTGATGCTCCAGCGCGAAGAGTGCCGCCGCCGCGATCACTCCCGCCTGTCGCATTCCACCGCCGAGAACCTTGCGAAGTCGATGAGCCTTGCCGATCATCTCCGTGGAACCCGCAAGGGCCGATCCGACCGGCGCGCCCAGACCTTTCGAGAAGCAGACCGAAACCGTATCGAAATGCCGTCCCCACTCCGCCGCCGGCACGCCTGAGGCCACAACCGCGTTAAACAGCCGGGCCCCGTCGAGGTGCATCGCCAGGTCGTTCGACCGGGCCCACGCGGCGATCTCCGCCACGGAATCGAACGGATGGACCCGCCCGCCTCCCCGGTTGTGCGTGTTTTCCAGGCAGACGAGCCGGGTACGGACGTAATGGCTGTCATCGGGCCGGATCTTCTCCGCCAGATCGGCCTTCGACAGGACGCCGCGATCGCCAGAAATTGTCCGCGCGGTCACTCCCCAGAGCCGGGCAATCCCGCCCCCTTCCCAGACATAGACGTGCGCCGACGACTCGCAGAGCAGCTCATCCCCCGATCCGGCATGCGCCCCGACGGCAATCTGATTGGCCATCGTCCCGGAAGGGACGAAGAGGGCGGCCTCCTTGCCCAGCATCTCCGCCAGGCGGCATTCCAGTTTCTGGACGGTCGGATCTTCCCCGTACACATCGTCCCCGACCTCCGCCTCGGCCATCGCCCGTCGCATCGGGGCGGTCGGCCTGGTCACGGTGTCGGATCGCAGATCAATCATCGAGCCGTCCCTCACATCCGGGTCCCGATCGTGTCGGCCCACAAGCCCGTTCCAGAGCGGGTTGCCACCACAACTTCCGGGATTGTACTACGAACGAGAGCGTCTTGTCCCCTGTTATCAGGAGGAGCCAAAGTCGGAGCGGGATCGATGCCGGGGCCACTCGTGGCCGATTCGCAGGGGAGTTGACCGTGCTGGGAGCGACGGTTAGCCTCGGGAACGTCGTGCGAGTTCGTTCCGGTGTGGCTGGAACCGATGCGACTCGACCGGAGCGGAGATCCTCCGAATCCCATGACGACGACCCTCAACATCGCCCGGCTCGACAGTTCCCGAACCGATGCGCTGGAAATCATTCTCAGGTTGCGGCGGGAGGCGATCCTTTACGGAAACGGGATCGGCACGACGGAAGAAGCACGAAACGACGACACGGACGACGATCCGTTAATGATCAAGCATGTCGTTGCGCGAATATGCGACGATGTGAAACGCCGCGGTCTCGACGCGGTGCTGGAATACACGGCGCAACGCGACCACGTGATGCTCGACCCGGAGTCGGTTCGTGTCTCGGCCGACGATCTGGCCTCGGCCTATGGGGTCGCCGATCCGGCGTACCTGCGGACGATCCGCCGCGTGCGCGACAACATCATGACCTTTCAAGCGGGCATCTTGCACCGCGACGCAACCATGCGGCGCGCGTCCGGGTTTGAACTGACCTTGCGTTATCGCCCCTTGCGACGGATCGGCATCTGTATTCCTGGCACACGTGCCGCTCACCTGTCCGGCCTCCTGATGACCGTCGTCCCCGCGCAAGCGGCGGGGGTCGAGCAGATTGCGGTGGTCGTTCCTCCCACGGAGTTCGGTGGGTACCACCTCGACCTGCTGGCCGCCTGCCATGCGTTGGGAGTGACCGAGGTTTACCGGATCAGCGGTCCCCAGGCCGTCGCGGCGCTCGCGTATGGTGTCGAGGGAATCGCGCCGGTGGACAAGATCGTCGGCCCGGGAAATCTGTTCGTGAACCTGGCCAAGCAGCATGTGTTTGGTACGGTCGATATCGACGGAATCGGCACGCCGCGTGATGAAGTGCTCCTGGCCGACTGGACGGCCGACCCTCAGCACCTCGCCGTCGATCTCATCGGCCAGGCCGAGCCGGACCCGACGGTCACCATCCTGATGACCTGGGAAGCCGACCTGATCGACCGCGTGGCCGATGCACTGGCCCAGCGACTCGCCCACCGGGATGGCCACCTCACCCGTCAGCATCTCGAACGCTTCGGCGTCTTGATCCTCGTTCGTGACGCGGACGAAGCCCTGGACCTGGTGAATCAAATCGCGCCGGAGCGGTTGCAAATCTCCACGTCCGATCCCCAACAACTGGCCGAGCGGGTGGAGAACGCCGGCACGATCTTCCTCGGCCACGACACGCCTACGGCGGTCGGAGACTACGCCGCCGGCCCCTCCAACGTGCTACCGGCCGGTGGAACGGCGCGCTGGGCCTCCGGGCTTTGCGCCAATGACTTCCTGAAACGGAGCAGTCTGATTCATGTCGATCACCGTTCCCTGACTCGGCTCGCCAACGACATCCGTGTCCTGGCCGACAAGGAAGGGCGGACGGCTCACCGAGACAGCGTCGATATCCGGTTGGAGGACCGACCGGATGGAGAATGAGGCGGTCATGAATGCGTTCATTACTTCCGGACGCGCACCGAAACTCCTTCGACGTTTCCGCCGCCATCGCTGGCTGGGAGTGGGACTCCTCGTCCTGCTTGTGACGATCTGCTGGTCGTTCTGGTGGGTTTACTCTGCCCACATTCTCGCCAGTTCCGCCATCACGTTCGAAGGGGGATGGGTGAATTGGGGCATTGGCCGGGATACCTGGAAAGTCGGCGGGGCGACGCTCGTCAACCTTTCTCAGCACGGAGGCCGCTCCCACTGGAATGACGAGACCCTTTCGTGGGTCGGCGACCTGCACCGGGTCAATGCGCTGAACCTGAGCGGCTGCGCGAACGTCACGGATAAGGGTCTGAAGGTGCTGGAGAAATTGCCGCACTTGCAGAGCCTCGACCTCAGCCGCACGGTTGCTGATCCGTCCTATGGGGGGAAACCCCTGACCGACGCGTCGCTGAAGCACGTGGAACACCTGACCGAACTGAAAGAACTCATTCTCGATGGGAACAACATCACCGATCGAGGCATGAGTCACCTGTCGCGCCTGGCGAATCTCGAAATGCTCAGCCTCCGCGAGACGCGGATCACCGACGACGGTCTCCAGGCATTACGCGGTCTCAAGAATCTTCAGTTCCTTGATGTTCGCGGAACGGCCGTTACCCTGGAGGGCACCACGGAACTTCTCGATGAGATTCCTGGGCTGGAAATCACCCAGGACCCGCGGACACCCGACCACGTTCGTTGAACAACCGAGAGAAAGACCCCGGCCGATGCCTGTCCATCCCGCGAAGATCCGACCCTGCCGACCCGACGATGCCGAGACGCTCGTGGAGATGATCCGCGAACTGGCCCGTTACGAGCATCTGGAAGACCAGGCGCAGGCCACGCCCGAATTGTTCCGCCAGCACCTTTTCGGCCCGAAACCCTACGCCGAGGCCCTCCTGGCGGAGGTTCAGGACCATCCAGCCGGCTTCGCGCTGTTCTTTCACACGTTCTCGACGTTCCGGGGCCAACCCAGCCTGTACCTGGAGGACCTGTTCGTCCGGACGGAGTACCGGGGTCAGGGGATTGGCAAGTCTCTGCTAACGTCCCTGGCGCGGCTGGCGGTCGATCGCGGCTGCGGTCGGATGGAATGGGCCGTGCTCGACTGGAACGAGCCATCGATCGGTTTCTACCGCTCGCTCGGTGCGCAAGCCGATGGGCGACTGGACGGTCTATCGGGTCGATGACGAGGCCCTCACGCGGCTCGCCGCGCTCGCTTCGGAAGACAAGAAGGTTGGTTGAAATCGCCGGATTCTGGAAGTGACAGGGTTGAATGAGTCGGCTGAGAGTCGTTTCCTCTCGGTCTTCCCTTTTTCGGAGGCAACCGCGATGCAACGTTTGGCTCGTCGGGACTTCCTCAAAGGCACGCTGGCCGGCACCGCGGCCGGGTTGACAATCCTCTCCGGCTCGTCGGCCAAGGCCGCGCCGAACGATCGGATCAATGTGGCCGTGATCGGGATCAGGGGGCGTGGCTCCAGCCTGGCGAACGGCTTCGCCGCGATGCCGGAGGCCCAGGTCACGCATCTCTGCGATATCGATTCCCGCCTCTTCGACGAGCGGCGCAAGGAGGTTGCCGGGCGTCAGGAGGGAAAGACGCCGGAAGTCGCGCAGGACTTGCGACGCGTGCTTGATGACAAATCGGTGGATGCCATCGTCGTCGCCACGCCCGACCACTGGCACGCCCTGGCGACCGTCTGGGGCTGCCAGGCGGGCAAGCATGTGTACGTCGAGAAACCGGCCTCGCACGACGTCTGGGAAGGTCGGAAGATGGTCGAGGCCGCGCGGAAGTACGACCGGGTCGTGCAACTCGGCACGCAGAGCCGGAGCGTCGCGAACTATCGCGCGATGGTCGATTTCCTCCGCTCGGGCAAGCTCGGCAAGATCCACATCGCCAAGGCGTGGAATAGTCAGCGACGCCCCGACCTGCCCCGCCGAGAGGACACCGCCGCCCCCGAAGGGGTCGATTACAATATCTGGCAAGGCCCCGCGCCGTTGCGGCCGTTCAACGAGAACCGCTTCCACTACTCGTGGCACTGGCAATGGGACTACGGCACCGGCGACGTGGGTAACGACGGCGTGCACGACCTCGACATCGCGCGTTGGGGGCTGGGCGTCACCGCGCCGAAGACCGTTGCCGGCGCGGGGGCGAAGTTCGAAAACGAGAACTGGCAGACCCCCGATACCCTGTACGTCACCTTCACCTTCCCCGACAACGACGCCATGCTCATCTACGAGCAGCGTGACTGGTCCCCCTACGTGCAGGAAGGGTTCGAGAACGGCGCGGCCTTCTACGGCACCGAGGGCTACATCCTCGCCGGTCGCGCGGGGTGGCGCTTGTTCGAGAAGGGGAACAAGGAGGTGCCGGTCGAACGGACGCCCTTCTCCGACGAGCCGCACCGGCAGAACTTCCTCGATTGCATCAAAACGGGCGAGCGGCCCCATGCCGATATCGAGGAAGGACATCGTTCCTCGACCCTGGCCCACCTGGGTAACATCGTCTTCCGCGTCGGCCGCTGCCTGACCTTCGACGGTCAGACCGAGACGATCGCCGGAGACACCGAGGCGGCCTCCTTGTTGCGCCGAAGCTATCGCAAGCCATTCGAGATTCCCGAACAGGTTTGAGGGCAAGGCGTTGAATGATAGCCTGACAATCCGTTCGCGAGTCGAAACGTGCGATTGATTCTTGCCAGTGCCTCACCCCGTCGGCGGCTGCTTCTGACCCAGGAAGGGTATGATTTCGAGGTGATGCCCTCGCACATCGAGGAGCCGGAGCCGCCGCCGGGGACGGACCCGTCGCGTTACGCGGTGGAACTGGCCTGGCGCAAGGCGGCCGAGGTCGCGGCGAGAGTCGAACGTGGTTTGATTCTCGCCGCGGATACGACCTGCGCCGTCGAAGGGCAGATTCTCAACAAGCCGGTCGATCGGCAGGATGCCGAGCGGATGATCCGGCTTCAGGAAGGGCGCGACACGGAGGTCATCACCGGCGTGTGCCTCTATCGCGCCGAGTGTCACGAATGGATCGGCGCGGTGGAGTCCAGCATCGTACGGTTTCGCGTCCTGACCGACGCCGAGCGCCGAAACCATCTGGATTCCGGCAAGTGGGAAGGCAAGGCCGGGGCCTATGGCGTTCAGGACGAGGACCCGTTCGTCCAGGTGGTCACCGGAAGCTGGTCGAACGTCGTCGGCCTGCCGATGGAGCGACTCGCCGCTCTGCTCCGGACCTATCCCGCACTCAGGGAATGAACGCTAGACCGCATGGGCAGACGTTCGCCGATCTGGTAAGGTGGATCGCGCCGATTCTACCGATGAGAACCGCCGGCGCGGGAGAATGCGATGAAGAGGTCGGATGTCGTGACCAGGAATCAGGCCGACTCATCTTCTCCGCGACGTGGGCCTTATCGTTGGCGTTCCCGGCAGGTCGTCGGCGCAATTGGGATCGGCGTGCTCGTTCTGGGTCTGATCGTCGCCCTGGTTCTTCCGATGTTTGGCTCGTTGCGATCTTCCATGGCCGATGACGACGTCCCACTGACCCCCGCGCCCATCGACGGCAACAGGGCCTACGGGTATCTCAAACAGATTTTCGCGATGGGCCCTCACCCGGCAGGGTCGGAGGCCAACACGGCGGTTCGTCAATTCGTCGCCAAACATTTCGAGCAACATGGTGGCACGGTGCGCGAACAGCCGTTCCGTGCCCGGCACCCGCTTACCCACCAGCCGATTGAGATGGTCAACCTGATCGGCTCGTGGTTCCCCGAGCGCAAGGAACGGGTGGTGATCGCCGCGCACTACGATTCCCGCCCTCATCCGGACGAAGACCCGGACCCCGCTCGTCGTCGTGAGCCCTTCATCGGCGCCAACGACCCGGCCTCCAGCATGGCTCTGCTGATGGAGATCGCTCAGCACTTGAAGGATGCGCCCACTCCCTGGGGCGTCGATCTCGTCCTGTTCGACGGTGAAGAACTGGTTTACGACCGCGCTGGTGAGTTCTTCCTCGGCTCCAAGGCCTTCAGCGCCGACTATGCCGCTCGACGGAAACGGGACAAGGACGGATCGCGATACATCGCGGGGATCGTACTCGATTTGGTGGGCGGGCGCGACCTTCTCATTGAGAGAGAGCCGTACAGCCTCCGACTCGCGCCGAAGTTGGTCCGCGACGTCTGGGACGTCGCCGATCGGCTGAACGTCCCCGTCTTCAGCGACAATGTTGGCCGTGAGGTCCTCGACGATCACCTGCCGTTGAACAATGTGCGGATTCCGACGATCGACATCATCGACTTCGATTACCCATTTTGGCACACCGCCGACGACACCCCCGAAAACTGCTCCGGTGAGAGCCTCGCCAACGTTGGACGCGTTGTCACCGCCTGGCTCAACAAGCCCGCGCCGACGCCAAAGTGATGTTGACGCGTGCCCGATCAATTCCGCGCGTTGATCTTTCGCTTCAAACGCTCCCGCTCCTGTCGAGTGACATCCAGATCAAACTGGGCCATGAGTAGATCGAGCCGCTGCCTCAGGAGCGCCTCGCGGGCGACCGAGAGAATCCGGCCCCGGAACTTCGCCTCTTCCAGCGCTTCGTCCACGATCGGTTCCAACTCCGACCGGACCTCCAGCGGCATTCCCTGGAGCCGCTGCTTCAGCGCCAGCAACTCACTCGGAAGGTGATCCTCCGAGTTGCTCTCCCGCGCGGCCTGTCGTGGTGCATGGTTCATGGGTGTACCTCGTCAAAGTGGGTATTCCAGTCTAACATGGAAAACCAGAGAATGTATTCCGAAAGACCGGAATTGCTCATCTGGGTAAAATGTGCGGTTTGAGGTCCTTGGGGAAGGTGTTTTCGGGGGATTGGACTTTCTTCAAGTGGACCTGGGCGTTAGAGTACGCGCCCCGATCGAAGGTGAGCCGGCCCTCGCCCTCGGTCTCGTTGCGACGTCTTGGACAGGGAGGTCCGAGCCCATGCACTGCCGCGCCTGTTCTGTTGGCCTGGTGGCGCTGACCGCCGGATTGTGGGTGGTCGCCAGCGCGACCGTGTCGCTCTCTCAGACGGCACCCAAGATGGGGGTCTTGCACGACGGCTTCGAATCCTCACGCCCGAGCTGGCGGCAGGAGGAGACGGACCTCGCGGTCGATCTTCGGGCTCACGATCGGAGCGACCGGTTCCGCCATGAGGGGAAAGCGGCGGAGCACTTCCACTTCACGGCCTCGGGGCTGGGGAGCGGACTCTTCTACAGCTACCCTCTACCTCCAAAGCTGGTGCTGACCGACGACTTGAAGGTCAGTCTCTACTGCCGATCGAACCTGGGCGGGGTGCAGTTGCTTGGGCGGGTCGTTCTGCCGGAAGACATCGATCCGGATACAGGCCAACCGTCGTTCGTGATCGTGCCGGGAACGATCTACGACGATCCGGACCGTTGGCAGCGTCTGGAGTTGAGCGGCCTTCCCCTGATCGTCGAGCCAGGCCCGCATCCTGCGACTCAAGACGGGCCGCCGGGTGAGCCTGGCCAATGCCTACCTCGATCGGGTGGTCGTGAATCTCTACGGCGGACCAGGCGAGGCGCAGGCCTATCTCGATGACCTCACGATCGGTCCCGTGCCGGAATCACTCGCGCAAACACGTCCCGCGACAGATGCTCCGACGGATTCCAATCCGGCCCCTCCGGTCGCCGGAACCGAGCCATCCACGCCCGGCAACCCGGTGCGTCTGGATGGTGGAATGCTCTTTCGTGGTCGGGAAGGATGGGTTCCCTCGATTCTCGACGCGCCGGGAGCGGACCTCGACACAGCGCGTCGCTTCGGGTTCGATGTCCTGGCCGTGGACCTGAATGATGATCCGAAGTGGGTTCAACAGGCGGTCCAGCTCGGATTTCTGCTGATGCCGCGACTCGCTGGCGCGCGGAGCGGGTCCACTCTCGATGCCGAGAAGGCGCTCGACGCCGTGGCGACTTACCCCTTCCGTGACTCGGTCGCGTTCTGGAACCTGGGCGAAGGTCTCGGCGCATCGACCGATCCCGAAGCCCGACAAGCGGAACTGGAGCGTGTCCGCGCCATCGTCTCGGGGCTGCGAGAATTGCCTGAAGGTACGCCGAAACTGACCACAGGGGTCATCAGCGGCCTGTTCCCGCAATACGCCGTTCCTGGTCAAAACCTCGATTTGATGGGGGTCGGTCCGCACTCCTGGGGCTCCAGCATGGAGCCTTTTGACACATTTCAGTATCTCCAGCAACGACGGAACCTGACCGCTCTCTGGAACTTGCGAGCCCCCTACTGGGCCTGGGTCCCCGTCGCGGCCCCCTCTAAGGTGCGGAGCGCGGTCTGGGGAAAGGATGTCCCCCCGGCCTGGGGCACGGCCCGTGTACAACCGGAACAGGTGCGGGTGAATACCTATCTGGCCTTGATGGCGGGATACCGGGGAGTCGGTTTCCGGGGAGATGCCGAGCTGACGCGCGATGCCGGGCGGCCTGTGCTCTACGAACTCGGTCTTCTGAACGCCGAGATGGACCTGGTCCAGTCGATCGTGGCGCAGGGGGCCGAGGTCCAGGCGCTGCCGACCTATCCGCCCGATCCGAAGGTGCTGATCCAGTACAACACCTCCCAGACGCAGAGCAACTTCGGCAATGCCGGCAACACGCAGATCCATCCGGAAACCAGCGCGCATCCCACCATTCGCGCCGCGTCGATCGCGACGAGGGATGGCCGAGGTCGGCTCGTGCTGATCGCGGACATGGCCCTCCACGGACAGTGGCAGCCTCCGCAAATGGCCCTGCATGAGCTGAACGTGGTCGTTCCGGGGGTTCCTCGGGATGCGCAGGCGTTCGAGTTGAGTCTGGGCGAGGTCCGCTGGTTGAGCACCGATCGTCCGCCGGGAGGGGTCCGGTTCACCTTGCCGGAGTTCGGCGTGGCGACGATGGTGCTCGTGACGACCGACCAGCAATTGATCATGAATCTGAAACAGGCAGTCAGCGCGATCCGCCCCCGCGCCGTCGATTTCGCCATCCGACAGGCCCGGCATCAACTCGAAACGGCCCGGACGATCCACAGTCTGCTGGAAAACCGGGGGGCCAAGGTGCGCGACAGCGAGGACCTGCTGAACCTGGCCACCAAGAGCCTGGAGGCGGCGGAATCGGCATATCAAGGCCTCAACTACATGGACGCCTG
Source organism: uncultured Planctomycetota bacterium (assembly GCA_963758025.1). Classification (GTDB taxonomy): domain Bacteria; phylum Planctomycetota; class Planctomycetia; order Isosphaerales; family Isosphaeraceae; genus CAVWUA01. The sequence continues at coordinate 653,579 of CAVWUA010000001.1, forward strand.
GGATGAGGCCCAGCGGATCACCCGTCCCTTACGGATCTTGATGCGCGCGCACTGGGACAAATCCCACGCCGAGCTGATCGAGAGCGCGAAAACCGCCCGCGACCGTTCCCCCGGATCGGGTTCGCGCAATCGCCAGGTTACGACTCGCCCGCGGAGTCCGGAAAGCGGGCCGAAGCAGCCGAACCTAGCCGTTCCAGTGGTCGCCAGCCCGCCTCTGGTGGCCGTTCAAACCCTTCCCCAGAACGACGTCTGGAGCGACTGGATTCAGGGGCTGGATGGCTATCGCTTCGGCCGCAATCTGCTGGAAAGTGGCACGTTCGATGTGCGAGATTCCGAGGCGTTGAATGAAGCTGGCTGGTCGGATGCCGGTTATCATTACGACCGGGCGGAGGTCAAGACCGCCACCCTGCTCGGCGAAAGCTGGTCCGGGCTGGGCCTGAAACTCATCGTCGCGGCGGCCGGCGAGGAAGGAGCCGAGGCGGCCGTCCCCTTCCTGGACCACATGGCCGCGGGCGTGCGTACTCCCCCGGTTCGAATCCTCGCGCACAAGATGGCTCGCATCAGCGTGCTCGTCAAGTTTTCCTGGCCGATCGAACAGGGTGGTGGCGGGTTGATCATCCGAGACTCGATCGGCGGTGAGGCCCTTCAGTTCCGCACGACGACGCCGATGCCCGATTGGACCGAGGTCGTCCTGTTCCGACGGATGCCCGCCGATGGCGAGCTGACGGTCACGCTCGGCCTGGCCGGTTACGGCATTGCCGAGTTCGACGAGCTGCGGATCGAACTGCTGGAGGAAACCAGACCACACGCTCCTCAGGTCAATCCCCTGGCGGGCGATCCGTCACGTCGGCCCGCGGCCCCCCGGTCTCGCATTCCGGTCCCCGAACCGTCGAGGCCCCTCGCCTCAAGGCCCGAACAACGGCGCTCGACCGCCGCGCCGGCTCCGGCGTCCCGGCCACGCTAAGGTGGTCGGGTTGAGCCAGCACAGATTGAGCACCTCCCTTCCCGAACTGTCACATCCTGTACAATCCTGACGTATTTCCAGTGAACCGAACGCGCTCCGCGTTCGTATGTTAAACTTGGTCGATTCCTCCGCGTGGGCGGGGGAGATCGGTCCATCCCTTCTCACGCGCATTGACAAACGAAATCTACAGAGGCGGTTCCTCGGAATTCCGGGAACTTATCACGGGTGCCGGACGTCGAATATGGGTGACGTGGTTCATCCACAATCCCGAGTCGTCCGGTCCACCGGACTTTCTCGGCGTTCCTCGATCCGTAGGCTTTCCGTTTCGTTGACTTGGGACGGTCCGCTCTGCTAGCGTGGTGCGTCCGCCGGTTCGCCGGCGTCACCTCTCTCCGCATTTTAGCCGAGCAAACTCACGACATCCGGTCCGGGTCCCGACTCGACAGGAGTTCTCTCTCATGGCGAAGATCCAGGCCGTCTGGGCGATCGATATCGGTCAGGCCGCCCTGAAGGCGTTGAAGCTCGTTCCGGGCGAGACCCCCGAGCAGGTCGTGGCCGAGGCGTTCGACTTCATCGAGTATCCGAAGATCCTCAGCCAGCCCGACGCCGACGCCGAGGAGCTGGTCCGCGAGGCCCTCACCACGTTCCTGGGCCGCAACGAATTAAAAGGGGCCCGCGTGGCGATCGCCGTGCCGGGCCAGGCCGGGCTGGTCAAGTTCATCAAGCTGCCCCCGGTCGAGAAGAAGCGCATCCCCGACATCGTCAAGTTCGAGGCCCGGCAGCAAATTCCCTTCGCGCTCGACGAGGTCATCTGGGATTACCAGCAGATCGGTGGCGATTCCGCCGGTGGTGACGATGAGGACGAGGGATTCACTCCCGCCGAGGTCGGTCTGTTCGCCATGAAGCGCGACCAGATCAATCGGGCGATCCTGCCGCTCCAGAACGCCGGGATCGAGGTGGACATCGTCCAGATGAGCCCGATCTCGCTCTACAACTACGCCGCGTTCGACCTGCCCCGCACCGAGGACGGCTCGGTCGTCCTGCTGGATGTCGGGGCCGACAATACCGACCTGATCATCACCGACGGCGTGCGGATCTGGCAGCGCAACGTGCCGATCGGCGGCAACCACTTCACCCGCGCCTTGACCAAGGAGCTGAAGCTCACCTTCGCCAAGGCCGAACACCTGAAGCGCAACGCCACCAAGGCCCCCGACCCCCGCGCCGTCTTCACCGCCATGCGTGGCGTCTTCAACGACTTCTCCAGCGAGATCAGCCGTTCCATCGGCTTCTACTCGAGCGTGAACCGTCAGGCCAAGATCGCCAAGATCGTCGGCCTGGGTAACGGGTTCAAGCTGCCGGGGCTGCAGAAATTCCTCCAGCAGAACCTCAACTACGAGGTGGAGAAGCTGGAGAATTACCCGCACCTGGTCGGCGAGGAGGTCACGGCCGCTCCCCAGTTCCAGGAGAACCTGATGTCGTTCGCCGTCACGTACGGCCTCGGCGTGCAGGGACTGGGTCTGGCGCCGCTCAAGACGAACCTGCTGCCGCCGGAGATCGAGCAGGTGCGGATGGTCCGCCGCAAGAAGCCGTGGGCCCTGGCGGCCTCGGCACTCCTGATGCTCGGCTTCTCGGCCGCCTTTTTCGGCCAGTGGAGCGCCTGGGCGAAGGTCAGTTCCGAGGAGTTCAAGTCCGCCGTCAGTCAGGCCAATCAGGCCGCCTCGTCGGGCGACCGGATCAAGAGCGAGTTCGAATCGGCCAAGGGGGCTTTCACCAGCAAACTGGAGGAAGGCAAGGCCCTGACCGCCGAATCGGCCAAGGCGGCAAGCTGGCCGGCTCTGCTGAAGAAGATCAACGACGCCCTGCCCAATGCGCCGGAGATTCTCCAGAAAAATGGCCTCGATCCCGAAGCGCCGGAGAATCAGGCCCTGGTTCGCGACCTGCGCGTGCATATCGACGCCGTGCTCCCGCGCTACCGGACGGACTTGCAGTCCGACTGGTATGCCAACCTGCCCGACATGGCGAAGAACTACATGCACCCGTACGACCGGCAGAACCCGCCCCAGGGCGAGGGCTGGGTCATCCAGATCTTCGGCCACCACTACAACCCGACCCCCTACGGCGAGACCGCCAAGCGGCTCTCGCCTCGTGAGCGGTCGATCGCCCTGGGGCCGATCCCCTACCTCACCCAGAAGGTCGTCCCCTGGTTCTGGACGCCCGCGATGCGGCAGTTCGGCATCAATCATGCCGCACTCGTCTGGGTGGACCCCGACTATGAATGGGTCACGTCCAAGGCCGCCGGCGGCTACAAACTCCCGACCGCCAAGGAAGCCCTGGCGCGTGTTGGTGGCGAAAGCGCCGGCATGGGGGGCGGCAGCGGCATGATGGGAATGATGGGGATGATGGGCGGAATGCAGGAAATGACCGGTTCCGGCATGATGGGCTCGGGCATGATGATGGGTCCCATGAATGAGATGGCCAACATGGAGGCGATGTATGGCGCCATGTCGTCCAGCAGTTATGGCCCAGGGATGATGGGAGGGCAGGCCCAGACCAAGGAGGGAATGGAGGAGACGAAGCTTGTCCGGACGGACTTCCTCATCCAGCTCGTCTGGCAGCCACCCAAGCCCGACGCGGAACCCAAGACGATCGAGGAGATCTCCAAGGAGCTGACTGACGCGGCGGCCAAGGCCGAGGGCTCCATTCAGGTCTCGGCCGCGGACGAGCAGAAGTTCATCCAGGAGTCGGCCGAGTCCACCAAACAGGCCCAGCAAGAGATTCAGGCGAAGGTGCAAGAGGTGATGAAGAAAGCGGCGACCACGGCTCCCGCGGCGGCCACGCCCAGCGCGGGCCCAGCGGCGCCACGGCTCCCGCGACGGCCGCGCCAACGCGGGTCCGGCGGGCGCCACGCCTCCGGCCACGCCTGGAGCGGTGCCCCCCGTGCAACCGGGGGCAGCCCCGGCCATCCCGTCGGCTCCGCCTCAAACACCGGCACCCGCGCCTGCGCCCGCCAATCCGGCGGGTGGCGCGGCCGCGGCCATGCCTCCTCAGTAGTGACGCGCTGAAACGCTGTTCTCCCGCGTCCACGTCGCGATGCGGGAGGACGGCTCGGCAGTTGCCTTGCGACGACACATCCACGAACGTTCGATCGAAACCTAGAAGCAGGTCCGAGACATCATGGATCAACTCAAAGTCTTTCTCCAGCAGGCGATCAAGTATCGCTTTTGGATCGTGGTCGGTGTCGCCGCGTTGATGCCGATCATCGCTTACACCGTTGCGGCTGGCTCCATCGCGCAAAAGACCGAGGAAGAAACCAGCGCGATCAAAGGTTCCCAGAGCAAGGTGCAACCCTACGCGACCGCCACCGTCCCCAACGGCTGGGCTCCGCTGGTCGAGGAACGGACCAAGGTCCTGACCAAGGACGTCAATGCGGCCTGGCGCAAGCTCTACGAGCGGCAGGCTCCGCTGTTGACCTGGCCGCCGGAAGTTAGCGACCGCATGATTCAGTGGGGACGCAAGTGGCCGGAAAGCGTGGACCCGGCCCGCGTTGCCGAGACGGTCAACATCTACGCTCAGGTCTATCCCCAGTACGTTCATGAGGTTTACGAGTCGTTCGAACCGTTCGACTTCAAGACCGGTGACGGGGTCGTCGTGGCTCCTCCCGAGAAGGAACTGCTGCGTCCCGCCACCTTCAGCGTTTCCAACCCGCCGACCCTCGGCAAGGTCTGGGCCGCGCAGGAACGCCTCTGGATTCAGCGCACCGTTCTCGACGTGATCGATAAGGTCAACGGCGAGGCCAAGGCCTGGACCGGTGCCCCGGTTAAGCAGATCAACGAGCTGGAAGTCGCCGCCCCCAAGGCGCTCGATCAGCTCACGGTCGCTCAGGCCAAGGGGGAGGAAATCCTCGAACTGGCTCCCGAAATCGCCGCACCGGATGATGCGACAGCCACCACGTCCGCCCCGGCCGCGTCCGATACCTCGGGGATGACTCAGGAAGAGAAGATGATGGCGTCAATGATGCAAGGCTCCGCCATGATGCAAAGCGGCTATCCTGGTGGCATGGGGAGCGGTATGGGCGGCCCGGGGACGGCCAGCACTGAACCCGAGGATGTCTATATCGTCAAGCCCCAGTCCGAAGGGCAGCAGTATCAGGTTGTGCCCATCTTCCTCTCCGTGATGATCGAACAGCAGCACATCCCGGATCTGCTCGTCAGTTTCGAACAGTCCCCCATGTCCATTCAGGTCCTCGAAATCGAGATCCAGCGCCCATCCGAGCGGATCAAGAAACCTGAAAAAGGGGATCAGCAACCGATGCTCGGTGGCTATGGCATGATGATGGGTGGGATGCGCGAAATGGGCGGCATGATGATGTCTCCCGGCATGTATCCCGGCGGTTACCAGGACATGGGCATGATGAACGAAATGGCGAACATGGGGGTCATGGGACCGGGTGGTTATCCGGGCATGGGTGGCGGCGTTCCGAAGCGTCCGGGCGGTACGGACATCACCACCGAACAGCTCAAGAAGCTCGAAGAGCGGAAGAAGAAAGACCAGGAGAAAAAGGCCGAGAAAAAGAAGAGCGACTCGATCGCGGACCCCTATTTCAACGTCGTCGAGGTGCGCATCTACGGCCAGGCCCGTTTCTACGAGCCGCCACCGCCGGTTGAGGAGGAGGCCCCCGCCAGTGAGACGGCGGAGCTGACGGAAACCCCCGCGACCGACACAAATACCGAGACCCCATCGACGCCCGAGAACGAGGCACCGGTCAATCCGATGCCGGCGATGCCTGGCAATCCGGAGATGATCATCCCCGGTGCACCGGGAGCCCAGACCCCCGAGGCGCCCAAGGCGGAGGTCATTCCCGAACCCGCCAACCCGTCCACCGAGCCTGTCCAGGCGACGGAGCCGGAGACGGGCGAGACACCTCAGGATCAGGAGCCGGCGGCAGACACTCCCAAGGTCGAGCAAACCCCGGCTCCTGCCTCCCCGACAGCCACGAATCCCTCACGATGATGAATGGTTCCCGCCTATCGTCGTTCATGAAACCCAGGAGAATCCCCCATGGCCAACGCCACGGTTGAAAAACTCAAGGTCTTCGGCCTACGCCACGGCGAGAAGGTCGTGGTGGCGCTGGTCGCCGCCGTCTCCGTCCTGCTGCTCGTCAAGGCGTTCAGCCAGGAGACGATCGACATCACGCCCGAGCAACTCAAGAGCGCGGCTCAGGCGGCATCGACCAACATCAATCGGACCCTTCCCGAAGAGCAAATCCTGGCGAAGCTCGACGAGGCCGATCTCGTCAATCCTGGCTTCGCCGAGAAGGTCGAGCAGAGCAAGGCGACCGAGACCGTGGACGCTTCTCAGTACGCGTTCAGCAGGCCCTGGGTCGCGAATGAACCCGGCGCGGGCTGGATTCGTGACGCCGTCGAATTGCTCGCGCCCCAGGAGCTGCACGTCAACTCCGGTCGCGGCCCGATCGAGGTCATCGCCCATACGGAGTCCGGTGAGCTGATCTATCCCGAGGAGGAGGAGAGTTCGTCCAGTAGTTCTCGTCGTGGTTCTCGAGGCCGATCGGGAGGAAGCTCCAGCGGCTATCCCGGCATGGCGTCAGGCGGCGCCCGTGAGAAGAGTGAGCGGGAGCGTCGCGAGGAAGCGGAAGAGCTGGCTCGTCGGCAGCGGGAACGCCGCCAGGCCCTCGCCGGCTCGGGGGGACGACGATCGAGCGAACCGGCCAAGGACGAGGCCCAGCCGGCAATCGACACCCAGCGCAAGCCCAAGATCGAAACCGTCGGATATCGCTGGGTCTCTCTCGTCGGAACTTTTCCCCATCAGGAGCAGCGCGACCTGTATGTCCGGGCGTTGAAGGACCCCAACGCACAGCCGAATTACCAGCGGCTCGACCTCCAGCGTCAGGTGCTCTTGCCTGACGGCTCGTGGTCGGATTGGCGAGACGTTGATCGCGAAACGAACCAGGACGTGCTTGCCTACGTGGCCTTCAAAGACGAGGAATTGACACCCGACGAAGTCCGTCTGGAACCACTTGTGGACATGCTCCCGTGGCTCAAGGCCGGGTCCTATCGTGGCGTGCATATCGCTTCGCTCGTACCGGAGGAGAAGCAAACGATCAAGGCCCCCGAGGCCCCCGCGAGAGGTGGCTATCCTGGCATGGGCGATATGAGCGAAATGGCCATGATGTCCGGCTCGGCCGGAATGGATTCCAGCATGATGAGTAGCATGAGCGAGATGAATGAAATGGCCATGATGTCCGGCTCCAGCGGCTATCCCGGTATGGCCTCAGGCTCCATGCCAGGCATGGCATCGGGCGAAGATCTGAATTTCCCGAAGACCAATGCCGAAACGATCATGCTTCGCTCGCTCGACTTCACGGTCGATCCCGACACCACGTACCGCTATCGCACGCGGGTCGTCGTTCGCAACCCGAACTTTGGCCTGGAAAACGTCTCCCCCGGCGTGGATGTCACCAGCAAGGACCTGCCCGGCCCCTGGAGCGAAGAGACCGACCCCGTGACGGTCCCGGCCGACGTGACCATTTACGCCCAGTCGAAAGCTCTGGGCGACAGAACCGGCCAGGGCGTGAGCTTCGAGGTCGTGCGTTGGAACCCGGAAGACGGGTTGACGATCGTCAAGAACTTCAACTGCCCTGCCCGGTGAGGTCATCGGCGAGCGTGGCCCGGCTCAGGTTCCCAAGCCCGACTTCAAGGGACAGCAGCGCGGCGAGATCGACTTCACCAGCCGCCAGATTCTGCTGGATACCGGTGGAGGTGAACGCCCGCTGACAGTAGTCTCCGGTCAGTCGGGCCAGTTCCGCGCTCCGGCTCAGGCCCTCGTCATGCGGTCGGACGGCCTGCTCGTGTTCCGCGATCAGGCGCTCGATACGCACAACGATCAGGCCAAACAGCTCAAGGAGATTTACGAAGACATCCTCGAGCAAGCCGACGAGGGCGGCAAGAAGAAGCCCTCCGGTTCGACAGGGTTATCCAGGCATGGGTGGTAGCGGAGCCATGATGGATAGCGCGGGTATGTCTCGCTGAGCCGTCTCGTTTCACTCAATCTGATGCCTCACAGCCGGCGGCCCCGAAGTGGACACCACTTCGGGGCCGTTGGTCGTTCCGGGTGGAACGGTTCCGGAGCTGGCGAGCTGGCGATGACTTCGCCTTGACACCAAGCGATTCCGCCGTAGGCTATGAGACTGGGGTCGATCTCGCCCCACCGGTGTGCGCCCTGCCACGCCGGATCTCGAAGGAGTCGCCCGGGCTTGCGCCGATCTCTCGCCCAGAGGAGGCCGGCAGGCCCGTTCCACTCAACCACCGGATGAGTGCGCCATGGATCGTCGCATCTTGGTCGTGGATGATAGTGAAATTTTCTGCCAGCAACTTTCGAAGATGCTGGCCCGCCCGGAACGGCGGATCAAGGTGGCACACGAAGGCACAACCGCTCTGGAGTGGCTGGTCGAGGGGCATTTCTCGCTCGTCTTGACCGACCTTCGCCTCCCAGGGATCAGCGGCCTGGACCTCATCCGCGAGATTCGCCAGCGCGGTTTGCCGGTCGCGGTGATCGTGATGACCGGCTACGCATCGGTCGAGACCGTGGTCGAGGCGATGAAGCTGGGGGCCTACGATTATCTGGCCAAGCCCATCGACCCCGTTCGCCTGGAAGTCCTGGTCGAGCAAGCCTTGAAGGATCGACGACTCCAGGATGAGGTTGCCGACCTGCGACGGGGCCTCCGGCAGCGGTTCGGGTTCCATAACCTCCTGGGTCGTGGCCCCCGCATGCGCGAACTGTTCGATAAGGTCGCGCGGGTCGCGTCCTCGACGTGCTCGGTGCTCATCACCGGCGAGACGGGTACCGGGAAGGAACTGGTCGCCCAGGCCCTGCATTACGCCGATCTCACACGCGAAGGCCCGCTTGTCGCCGTCAACTGCGCGGCCCTGCCGGAGCAATTGCTGGAAAGCGAACTGTTCGGACACGAGAAGGGAGCGTTCACCGGCGCGGATCGGCAGAAGCTGGGGCGATTCGAACTGGCACGCGGCGGAACGCTCTTCCTCGACGAAGTCGGTGAGATGCCCCTGGGCATGCAGGCAAAGCTCCTGCGCGTCCTTCAGGACGGGACGTTCGAACGGGTCGGTGGCTCGGAAACGATCCGGGCCGAAACGCGGGTCGTTGCCGCCACGAACATCAATCTGGCCGAGGCGGTGGCCGATGGTCGCTTTCGCGAAGACCTGTACTACCGCCTGAACGTCGTCTCGGTCGAGCTTCCGCCGTTACGTGAACGCACCGTCGAGGACATCCCGCTCCTGGTCGATCACTTCTTGAAACGGCTCCAGGAGCGCGGGCTGCCGGACAAGACCTTCAGTCGCGAGGCGCTCTCGAAGCTGATCCGCTACGACTGGCCGGGCAATGTCCGCCAGCTCGAACACATGATCGAGCAGGTCGTCGTGACGACCCGAGGTCCGGTCATCGGCCCCGACGATCTCCCGCCGCAGATTGTCACGACCCGCGAGGAACCCTTCAGCCTCGACTTCGACCTTCGGCGCCCCTTGCAGGAGATCACCGAGGAACTGACCGAGCGGGTCGAACGGGCGTACTTGAAGCGCGTCCTGGAGAAGTACCGGGGCCGCATCGACGCCTGCGCCGCGCATTGCGGGCTATCGCGGCGGAGCATCAGCGAGAAGCTCCGCCGCTACCGGATTGACAAGGCGGATTTCAAGCCCCACGTCCGCCCTCGTCGCGAGCAAGCGAAGATGTCGATCGGGGACTGAATCCTTGCCTCCCTCATCAGTACTCGTCGGCGGAGACCACCTCGCCACCGGCGCGGGTCGCCAGGGCCTGGTAGACCTTCGGTGAGATCTGATTCTTGATGAAGTGAACCGAGCCGTCAGCGAAGAGGAAGTTGACGCCGCCGGGATGCCGGCTCCAGTAATCCTCGACGTGCGCTCTCGGATGGTTCGGCGTTCGCGGACCATCCGTGTCCTCAGCCTCGACTGGCCCGAGAATCATCGTGAACGATTCCTCCGGGTCGGCGGCGAACTGGTCGGTGCCCCCTTCAAACGACGAGGTCTTGTGCAACCAGCCGCCGACGGCGCGGCCGGTCCAGGTCACATAGCTGAGGTTGTGGCTCCGTTCCCCCACGGCGAAGGTCTGGCTGGAACCGTCGAGAATGTCCTGCACCCCCAGACTCATGTTGCGGAAGAACAGACCATTGCCCCGACCAGGGGCATCCCCAATCTCGCCCGTGCCGTACATCCCGACATAATTGCTCCCGGCCACGGTGTAGATGGTCTGCGTATTGTCCTCATTCCGCACGGGGATCAACTGCTTGGTCGTATCCGATGGGCAGAGGTAATTGGTGAAACGGATGTACTGTGCGGTGGTGTTCGCCGCGTAGGTCATCGTCAGGCTGAAGTTGATGGCGTTGTAAACAGTCCGCTGCTCCAGTTGCGGCAAGATCATGCTGCCCCAGGCCCAGCCGGGGCCAATATCGTCCTCGGCCTTGCCGAAGTCGCCGGTATCGGCCTTCCAGTAGCTGGTGTATCCGGGTGGAAAAACGCCGTTGTTGTCGTGATAGTTGTGCAATGCGATCCCAATCTGTTTCAGGTTGTTCGTGCATTGCATCCGCCGCGCGGCCTCGCGCGCGGCCTGCACCGCAGGCAGGAGTAGACCGATCAGCACGCCGATGATGGCGATCACGACGAGAAGCTCGATCAGGGTGAATCCTCGACGATGGGGCCGTGGATCAGAAAAGGAAATCATGAAACCTCCGGGAACTTCCGGACCAGCTCTGTGTAAGAGGGGGATCATTCCTGCGAATTGACGACATGCGCACCGGGACAGTCCGCGCGGCACGGGCACGGAGGGCACAGCAAGCAAGCAACCGTAGTCAAGCGCGGGGAGGGGCCCGGCAGGAGAGCCGAAGGAGTGGTGATCCGGGAGGCGTGATCCTCGAAGCGTCCAGGCACGAACCGACCGCGGACCGACAGAGAATTGTCTGGGACACTGCGGTCAGGTAATGATTCGCCCGGAACTGGCAGACGGGACAGTGATCGGAAATCTGGCTGAGATCGGGCGTGTTGCGATGCCCGGTCAGTTGCGTGCCGGGATCATCGCACCCGGCTTCCGCGCGTGGAATCTCCCCGTTGTGGCCGTGCTCGTGCAACCCCGGCGAGAGCGAGGTCGCCATCGCGTACACGAGCAGGAGCCAGAAGCTCCACCGCGCGCGGCGGTTCGGTTTTGGGTGAGATGCCGTTGACTGTCGCAAACGCTGACTCCCGGATTGTCCTATCTAGCATATTGTGATGAAACGTTGCCGCCTGTCAATCCATGACTTCCGGCGCAAGAGAAACACGGGCCCCCCATTTCGGGAACCCGTGCGGACGTTGCTCGTCGCTGTGAAGGGGAACAAGGGAGGCGACTCAGAGCGTCCAGCCCTTGCGGTAATCGCGCCGGAGGTATTCCTCGGCCGCGGTGCAGTTGGTGGCCTTGAGGTTCTCCGCGTCCCACTGAAGCTTCTGGCCTACCCGGAAGGCGACGTTCCCCAGCAGGACCGCCTCGGTCAGTGCGCCGGAGTAATCGAAGTTGCAGGTGGTCGGGCTCCCCGTCTTGCAGGCGGTGATCCACTCGTTGTAATGGCCGATCGAGGAGGGGATTGTCGGCTCGGGGGGGGTGTAGTCCTGAAATTCGGACTTCGGCAGAAGCACGCGACGACCGTAATCGGCCAGGAGCATCCCCTTATCGCCGACGAACAGCACGGCACTGTCCCATTGCGGGATCTCTCGATTCTCCTTGAGAATCGCCGGGCGCTTGTCGCCGTCGTACCAGGAGAGGGCGACCGGGGGGGTGTCGCCGCGCGGGGAACTCATAACGGACGATCTGCCAGGCCGGGGTCGTCTCGGGATGGACCGGAGGCCCTTCCGCTTCGATCGTCGTGGGGTGCCGCAGGTCCAACGCCCAGAAGGGGAGGTCCATGTAGTGGCAGGCCATGTCGCCGAGCGTGCCATTGCCGAAGGCCCACCAGCGCCGCCAGGTGGCCGGCAGGTACGTCGGATGGTAGGGCCGCTCCGGCGCTGGACCGATCCAGAGGTCCCAGTGCAGGTAATCGGGAACCGGCGGCGTCTGGGTCGGCCGGTCGCCTCCCGACCACGACTTCCCACACCAGACGTGGCATTCCCGCACCGGACCGATCGCATTGCCCTGGATCAATTCCACGACGCGCCGGTAGTTATCCCCCGCGTGGATCTGCGTGCCGAGCTGCGTGGCGACCTTCGCCTCCTTCGCCAGGTTGGCCACGACCCGCGCCTCGTGGACGTCATGCGTCAGCGGCTTCTCGCAATAGACGTGCTTCCCGAGATGCAAGGCCCCCGCCGATGCCGGTGCGTGCGTGTGGTCCGCCGTGCTGACCACGACGGCGTCAATGTCCTTCTGTTCGAGCAACTTACGGAAGTCGTTGTAGGTTTTGGCCTTCGGGAATCGCTCGGAGGCCCGGCCGAGGAGCCGGTCGTCGATGTCGCAGAGGGCGACGATGTTCTCGCCCTGGACGCCCGCGATATTCGCCTCGGCGCGATGGGCCGTTCCAATGATGCCGATATTGAGCTTCTCGTTGGCCGAGAGCCGCGCCGAGGCTCGTCCGAGAGGCAGCAACGCCGCTCCCGAACCGGCCGCGACCATTTTGAGGAATTCTCGACGACGCAGATGATTCGACATGATCAGGCCCCCACGGAGTGTTGAAGAATGGTTTGAGAGTAATCCGCCTCGGCGTGCGAATCAACCAGATAGCGTCGTGGGTGTTGCGTCAGGCCCAGCGCTTCCATAAATCCTCGAATGTCCGAGCGAAGGCGCTGGTGAGCTGGCTGTCGCCGGTCACGATAAAGTTTTCCTCGTTGAATTCCGCCGCGGAGCGGGTCCAGTTATAACTGCCGGTCACGAGACGCCGGCCGTCGAACAGGGCGAACTTGTGGTGCATGTGGTAGCTGGACCGATCCACGCGTAAGGGAATCCCCGCGCGTTCGAGGCGGTCGATGTCCGACCCGACGTCGGCCGACTTGTCGTTGTCGGTGATGATCCGGATGGCGACCCCCCGACGGCTCGCCCGGAGGATCGCGTCGGTGATGCGGTCGTCGGTGATCGTGAAGACGCAGATTTCGACGTGATCGCGGGCAGCATCAAAAAGCCCGGCCAGCCGCCGCGGACAGTTGTCACCGGGGCTGAAGTGGGCCTCGGATTCGATCGCATCCCGCCCTTGCGGTTCCGGTCGCCCCCGAGAGCGCCTTCACGACGCCTTCGAGCCAGTCGAGAACGTCCCGATCCGCCGGGTTGGTCAAATGAGCGCGGGCCCGATCGAAGGCCAACTCACTCACGACGAGCCGATCCTCGTCGCGCTCGAGTTCGTCGAAGACCGCGGTCAGAGCGTGCCGTTCCGTGCGAGAGAGGCGCCGATCGTTCCACGTCTGGTCGAGCAGATCCTTCATCTCTTGCGAGTTCATGGTGTCCCCCGATGGCGAGAAGAGAAGGCCGTGGATTTTCCGGCCCGAGGTCATGATCCCGTGCGAGGAGGCCGAGTTCCAGGTCCCAGCGTTCCCATCCGGGCAAAGACTGGACGCCCCCTTGCCGGGGTCGTAACCTATCGAAAACGTGAAATCCGAAGCACACCACCCACTTCTTCGGAAATCCGTAATCGAACAAAAGGGGAACCGACGTCATGGCCAGCGTCAAGGACTTCGGGGCTGTTGGTGATGGGGAACGGGACGATTCGGATGCCATCCAGCACGCCGTCGATCAGGGGGACGGCCAGCTTCGCTTTCCCCGAGGAACCTACCGGCTGACCCGCCCGATCGAGATCGAACTCTCCCAGGATGGTCCGCTGTCGGTGTGCGGCGAGGGGGGCACCGCGCACCTGCGCATGGACGCGCCCGGCCCGGCGCTCCGGCTGGTCGGCACCCACAACGGCACGGCCGACCCCGAGAGCGTTCAGGAGGCCATCTGGCAGCACGAGCGGTTACCCTCCGTCAGCAACCTCGAAATTCTTGGCGGACACGATCAGGCCGATGGCATCCAGCTCGACGGTACCATGCAGGCCACGATCCGAGGCGTCCTGATCCGGCGCTGCCGTTACGGCGTCCATCTCGTCCGGCGCAATCGCAACGTTCTGCTCGCCGACGCGCACATCTACCACGGTCGTCCGGGAGGGATCGGCGTGTTCTTTGACGGCGTGAACCTGCACCAGACGATCATCGTCGGTTGCCACATCAGCTACTGTCCCCACGCCGGGATCAAGCTCCAGCGCAGCGAGGTCCGCAACCTCCAGATCACCGGCTGCGATATCGAATACAACTTCGATCCCGACCGCCCCGACTCCGCCGACGTCTGGATCGACTCCCGCGAAGGGACCGTCCGCGAAGGAACCATCGCCTCGAACACGATCCAGGCGAAAGACAGTCCACAGGGGGCCAACGTGCGGATCGAGGGGGCACCTCGCGAGACCTCCAGCGCCGCGGGGTTGTGGACGATCTCCGGAAACATCCTCCAGAGCCAGGCGTACAACCTCTGGCTGCGCTCGTGCCGAGGGGTCGTCGTGACGGGCAATTCGTTCGCGTCCGGCTACCGGCGTTCGATCTTGATGGAAGCCTGCCGCCATGTCGTCGTCGGCTCGAACACCTTCGACCACAACCCGGACTACCAGGGAGACCGCACCGACGGGATCACCATTCGCCAATCGGCCGGCATCAGCCTCGCGAACCTGATCCTGGAAGATACCAACCCCTTCACGCCCCAATCCGGTGGGGCGATCGAGGTTTTCGACTCCCAGGAAGTCTCGATCCAGGGTTGTCAGGTCCTCGACCCGGCCGCCCTGGGCATCGTTCTCGGCAACGTCCGACGATGCCGCGTCAGTGGTTGCACCGTCGTGGATCGTCGGCCGGAACCACGCATGACGGTGGGCATCCTCCTCTCGGGCACCCGGGACAATGCCGTGCAGAATAATCTCGTCAGCCAAGGAACCCGAGCCGCGTTACAGATTGACCCGGAATCCGCCCTGACCTCCGACAATCTCGTTGTTCCACCCGCATCCGATTCGACCGAATGAGATAGTAAAATCTGATAAACAATAAATTGCATCATCGGGAACGATGGGAGCCGATGGTCTCTGCCCAAATTTTCGCGGTGTTTATTCTCTACAGAGGCGATTCGAGGCATCGTCGTAGTTCGCGATCGCGAAACGATAAACTATGTTGGAGTTATTGGAGGAATTGTCATCGTCAAGGCGACGGGGTTCCCGGTCCAGCCGCATGATAATTCCCGAATCGGGAAGAAACGGCCATGGGAGCATCTAATGGAACGCGTCGTGCGTGACCGAGCTTGCCCAATGGAGACGATCTAGATGGATGTCGCGGTGAAGTCGGAAGTTTCGAGCAAGCTCGAAGAGTTGGGGAGATTACTGACGGAGTTATCGCGACTTCATGACGAGAGACGGCGTCCTTCCGGAAAGGCTCCGTCCAACGTGGCGATCTGGGAAGATTCGGATTACCTCTATCTCGAATGGAACCTGAAGAAGGCCTGGGGTGGGGAACTCGACATCTCGCTCCATGAGGGAACACTTTTTCTCCGGATGGAACCCTGAGACGAATTGCTATGGATCCGATCTGCTCGGGATTTCGGGTCGCTACGGGAGCAACTTCTTCGATGGAACACCACGCGAATAATCTGGCCGCCGATCGGCTGGAACGCATGGAGCGCGAATCTCGGCGGCGGAGGTGGGATAGCGCGATCTGCTCCGCCATGCGAGAGCTGGAAATTGAGTCTGTGGGTTCAACGACAGACTCGGGCATGACGAGGTTAGCCGAGCGGTTGGTCGGTCTGGAACGGGAAACGTACCAGTTGAGGAAGGAGTATAACCGCCTCTCCCGACGGGTGGAGGCTCTACAGCGTCGAAACGATTTTTGGACGGTCGGGGCGGGACTCATTTCCGCGATGGCGCTCTGGATCGTCCTGGGCATCACGTTGCAGACCGTGAGCCCGATGATTCTCGGGCCGCGGGATTCCGTTCGAGGTTCCGACACGGGTCAGGAGATCCGTTCACGACTCACAAGGAGCCTGGTCCCCTGAATGATCGCCGTTCAACCATGCTCTGCCCCGGTCTCGGCGCGGCGGGAATCTCCATGTTATCGTGGTAGAATTCCAGACGCGCCGAGAGCGGGACAGAGGACGGTTGAACGATGAACGACCAGGACTTCATGCGTGAGGCCATCCGGCAGGCCCGCGATGGGATTGCCGCCCAGCAGACCCCCTTCGGGGCGGTTGTCGTGCGGGAAGGAACGATCGTGGCGGCAACTCACAATACTGTCTGGAAGGACTGCGATCCGACGGCGCACGCCGAGATCAACGCCTTGCGGGTGGCGGCTCGATCGCTCGATCGGATCGACCTGAGCGGTTGCACCGTCTATTCCACGTGTGAGCCCTGTCCGATGTGCATCGCCGCCATTCACTGGTCGAAGGCCGATCGGGTTGTCTTTGGCGCGACGATCGCCGACGCTCAGCGGGCCGGTTTCGAAGAGTTGCCGATCGCCGCCAGGACACTCGCCGAGATGGGAAATAGCCCCCTCCAGGTCGAAGGAGGAGTGCTTCTCGACGAATGTGCCGCCCTGTTCGACGAATGGAAGCGCCGAGGTCAGGCTCAGACCTACTGACGGATCGCTTGCCTGGGAGCGAGTCACGGGTTAGGGTGAATCAGGAGAGGATCTACCGAAATCCGCGCTGATGACTCCGTACCGAGCGAGGAATTCTCGTGAATTGTCCCGATGCCGACCACGAGGAGCGACCCCAGCCGGACCCGGACAAAACCCCCGGCCGTCCCGCCTGCCCCGTTTGCGGTGGTCATCTCATCGAGATCCGCGCCAAGCTGACCTGCTCCCGTTGTCGGACGATCTGCGAGACCTGCTGTGAGGGAGGGCGCGGCTGAGAGCCTCTCCGCACGGAGTGATCTCCATGAACGCGGCTCCAGAGCCCCCCGCCGACCCGCTCCAGACCGTGCGCGATCGGTTCCCGATCCTCGCGACAACAAACTACCTGATCAGCAACTCACTCGGGGCGATGCCCCTCGAGGTCGAGGCCAGCTTGCGCTCCTACGCGGACACCTGGGCCTCCCGGGGCGTCCGCGCCTGGGAAGAATCCTGGTGGGAGCTGGCCGCCGCGCTCGGTGATGATGTTGCGCCGCTGATTGGAGCGGGGGCGGGGGAAGTCGTCTTTCAGCCGAACGTCACGCTGGCCCATGCCGTCCTCTTCAGCGCGTTCGACTTCCGGCAAGGCCGCCCGAAGGTCGTGACCGACGCGATGCACTTCCCGTCGGTCCTCTACCTGCTCGCTCAGCACGCCGAACGGGGCGCCGAGGTCGTCGCCGTGCCGAGCGACGACGGGATCACGGTCTCGACCGACCGCATCGTCGAGGCCATCGACGAGCGAACGGCGTTCGTCAACCTCTCGCACGTGCTGTTTCAGAGCGCCTATATCCACGACATCGCGGCCATCGCCGCGCGGGCACGCGCCGTCGGCGCGATCACGATCATCGACGGCTATCAAGCGGTCGGCGCGATTCCGGTGGATGTCCGCGCGCTCGATGTCGATGCCTATATCGGCGGTTGCTTGAAGTGGCTTTGCGGCGGGCCGGGAGCGGCCTTTCTCTGGGTTCGGCCGGAGCTGCGCCCCGACTGACCCCCCGGCTGACCGGCTGGATGTCGCACCGGCGGCCGTTCGATTTCGCCCCCCGGCTCGACCGTCGCGACGACGCCTGGCGCTTCCTTCATGGCACGCCCGCGATCCCGGCCCTGTACGCGGCGCGTCCCGGCCTGCGGATCATCCGGGAGGTCGGGATCACGGCCATTCGCGCCCAATCGGTGCGCCAGACGGCCCGACTCATCATCCTGGCGGAGGATCGCGGCTTTGCGTGCAAGACTCCCCGCGAGCCGGAACGCCGGGGCGGGACCGTGGCCCTGGACCTGCCGCACGGCTACGAAGTCTCAAGGGCCTTGAAGGACCGCTCCATCCTTTGCGACTATCGCCCCGGAGCCGGAGTGCGCCTCTCCCCCCACTTCTACACGAGAGATGACGAACTGGACGCCGCGATCGAGGCCATCAGCGCGATCCTCGACCGCGGCGACTGGAAACGCTTCGCCGACCGGCATTCGGCTGTTACCTGATATGTATTCAAGAAGTATTTACTCCTCTATTCCGGCAGCTTCTGGCCGCGAGTTTCCGGCGCGAAGATGAGCAGGACCAGGCCGACGAGGAACAGGCTGGACATCAGGACAACGGCATGGCGCATGCCGTACCAGACGCCCAGTTGCCCCCGGACCAGGAGCATCCCCGCGCCGAGCAGGCGGCCGACATTGAAGCAGAAGCTGGAGCCGGTCGCCCGCAGGCGGGTCGGGAACAGTTCGGGAAAGTAGATTGCGTAGCCGGCGTGCATCCCGACGACGAAGAAGGCCATCAACGGCAACAACAGCATCGTGTGCCACAGCGTCGTGGAGCCGAGGAACGTCAACGGCACGAGAATCACGGCGGCGACGTGGTAAATGGCGAACGTCCCACGCCTTCCCAGCCACGAGGCCAGGGCGCGAACAACAAGCAGGCCGAGCAGGCCGCCGGTGAAGTTCATCATCATATAGACGAAACTGGCCGAGGATTGCCGCTCCGCCTCGGGGACGTTCGGGCCGAGTACGTCCTTGACCAGCTCAGGGGCCCATGCGTAGATGCCCCAGTAGGTTCCCAGACCGATCGACGCCAGCCCCAGGCCAATCCAGGCGCGGCGGTCGCCCAGAAGTTCGGTCAGGCTGCCGAACTTCTGCCCGAGCGCGGCCGTCTCCCGAGCCTGCCGCCAGCCTTCCGGCTCCTTCAATCGCAAGCGAATCCAGAACGTCAAGAGCGCCGGTGCCAGACCGAGCAGGAATCCCCAGCGCCAGGCGCCCGGACCGGTCAACAGCATGCCGGTCAACGACGCCAGCACCACCCCGAGCACACTCAGGGCGTGGAACGTGCCCGAGGCCAGCGCCCGCGACCGTTCGGGGAACGTCTCGGCGACCAGCGACGCCGCCACCGCCCACTCGCCGCCGACGCCCAGGGCCACGAGTAACCGCAAGGCATGAAGCTGATACACGTCCCGCACGAAAAACGTCAGCGCTGAAAAGATGGAGTACGTCAGGATCGTCAACGACAGAACTCGCACGCGGCCGATCCGGTCGCCCAGCATCCCGAAGAACAGGCCGCCGATCGCCCCTCCGACCAGGAACAATGCCAGGGCGATGTTTCCGTGCCACTCCATCGCCGCGAGCGCCGCGGTGTCCCCCTCCCCGATCGTCGCTTTGATCCCCAGCAGATCCTTCAAGGCCGACGATTTGAAGATGGCGAAAAGCTGCCCCTCGTACACGTCGAACACCCATCCCGCCGAGGCGATGGCGAAGACCATCCATTGATAGCCGCTGATCTTCTCCTTCGGAAGGTCCGGGTGGTCGGGCGTGGACATGCGAGCGTCTCCGTCAAGGCCGAACAGAATCGAGAAGATCTCAAGGAAACAGCGGCTCCGATCGCCGGCGCCCCCAGCGCAACACGGGGCGAAAGCCCTCGGCGTAACGGACACCGCACTGGAACCCCCGAAGCCGGGCGAGCGTCTCGGCCAGGTCCTCCAGGTCGCTGATCCCGCCATCGCTCCGGGCCGTCTGGCTGGCGTGGCAGGCGAGCATCCGGCGCTTGATGCCGATCGTCGCCGTGATATCCACCAGGTGGGTCGGCTCGAAGTCGATCCCCGCCAGGTGGTCCATGCTCATCAATGCGGGGGGAGCATCGAGCGGCGGCACGTCCGGCAGGTGTCCGGCCGACGCCGCGAACCACGAACAGCGGCCAACCAATTCGGCGACCCGCACGTGATCGTCGTGATAGTCGAGCGGACTATGCGTCAGGATCAGCTCGGGTTTCGTCGCGCGCAACAGGAGGATGAACGCCCGACGCGTCTCGGGCGTGTCGCGGACCTCGGCATCCCCTTGATCCAGGAATGTGATCGACGACGCGCCGAGAATCTCCGACGCGCGTCGGGCCTCATCCTGGCGGGTCGCGGCGAGTGTGGAATCGGCTCCGGGACGACCGCCCCGGTCCCCCCGACAAACGATCGCCAGATGGACCTCGCTGCCCGCCGAGCGGAACTTCGCCAGTGTCCCGGCGCACAGCAGTTCGATATCGTCAGGATGCGCCCCGATGGCCAGGACGCGGCGGGGTAGCTCCGAATCACTCATTGCAGACGGACCTCCGGCGCGTCGGCGACAAAGTCCGCCACGATCAGTTCCGCCGCCGGATGCCGCTGGATCAGGGACGCCGGACAGGACGCCGAGACCGGACCATGCGCCACCTGCCGCACCACCCCGCGCTGCCAAGGGCGGTTGGCATACAGCAGGATGCGGCGAGCCCCAAGGATTTCCCGCATTCCAACCGTCACCGCCCGCGTCGGGATCAGGTCGATTGCGCACGAGAGGTTGACCGCCATGTGCGCCCGGGACACCGGATCGAGCGTGAGCACGCGCGTTGGTCTTGTGGCGAATGTCTCGGGATCGACCTGCTCCGGCTCGTTGAACGCGATGTGCCCGTTCAAACCGATTCCGCCAAAGCAGGCGTCCACGCCCCCGCGCTCGGCGATGGCCGCCGCGACCGCCTCCGGCCGCTCGGGATCGGGAAAGAGCCGGTTTTCCCGACGGAACCCGGTCTCGGGCGGCAAGTGGTCGTAAAAGCCGCGCTGCATGAAGCCCCGGAAACTGAGCGGGTGATCGCCGGAAATCGGGTGGTCCGCGTCGTCGAGGAATTCATCCATGTTCAGGAAGGTGACGTTCCGGCAATCAAGCGGTTCCTCTCGAATAATCCGTGCGAGCGGTTCGTACTGTCCGACCGGTCCGACCGGCACGATGAGGCACGTCGGTTTCCCCTGGCGGTTGTTCTCGCGGATGATCCCGGCCATCGTCCCGGCCATGTCCCGCATCAAGGAGGCGGGATCACCCCCGACGCGAACGCGGACCGGGCTGCCGAGTCCCAGCCGGGCGCGGGGGATCTCCATGAGCTGCCAGACGTCCATGACGACCTCGATCCGACGTATCTGATGGAAACGCGTGGGTTATTCCTTGGGGCGAAGGATCTGACCGGCGAAGGCGATCCGGGTGACGACCCAGCGGTCGGGGCCGTCGGGCTCGACCTCCGCATCGAATGCCCGCCGCTCGATGTTCTCGGGCTCCAGATCCGGCTCGCGCAGGAGAAACTCGAACGGGATGACCAGCCGCCGCGGCTGGCCTGGTCCGACCCCCTGGACCCGCAAGGTCATCTCGATCCGGTCGCTGCCCGGCGGGTTTTCCTCCAGGGTTGCCGTCTGGATCAGACCATGCAGATGCATGAAGATCCTCCAATGCGATCCGAGTGTGACGGGAAGGGGCCTCGATTCCGCCGTTATAACCCACCGAAACGCCGCCGTCACCAAGACACTCGACTTACCTGGCATGAAAATCGCGGATCTTGTCGTTTGTGCTACAATGAAACTTGAAGGTTTTCGCGGTCGGCATGGAGGAGTCTCGACCGCGTGCGATCCAGCCGGGAACGGTGTGCGGGTTTCCCTGAAAGAAACCGGCTCTCCCGGCTCAAGAGGGGTCGCGCCCCACCGAGATTGACACCCGTGATCTGCCCCCGCCTCGATGCGCCGATTGTGCTGGCGCACGGTCTCTTCGGATTCACCCGGATCGGCCTCGGACGTTGGACGCTCGCCGTGTACTTCCGGGACATCCCGGAGCTTCTGCGAGCCGCGGGCAACCGCGTGCTCGTGTCGCGCGTACATCCGACGGCCGGTGTCGCCCGACGTGCTTGGAAGCTCAAACAACGGATCGAGACAGCCTTTCCCGATGAATCTGTCCACATTATCGGTCATAGCATGGGAGGGCTGGACGCCCGCATGCTTCTGGCCGATCCGTCGTGGCGCCGCCGCGTTTTGAGCCTGACCACAATCGGTACTCCGCATCTCGGCTCCTCTCTGGCCGACGTGTCACGGCTCCGCATGGTGAAGATTTATCGCATGCTGGAGCGGGTCGGACTTGATCATAACGGGTTCTTCGATGTGACCCGCAAGATCTCCCGAGAGCGTCACGAACGTCTCCCGCTCCCGGATGACATTCCGTGTTTCAGCATTGCGGGCACTCCGTCGCAGTGGGACGTCAGCCGCCCCTTGAAGCGGTTCCACGAGGCCTTGCTGGAGTGGGAAGGACCAAACGACGGACTCGTTTCGGTCGAGTCGGCGGAGGCGTTTGGTACTCCCCTACCCTCCTGGCCGCTCGATCACTTCCACCAGTTGAACTGGTTCAACCCACCAGTACCGGTTCTTCCTTTGTACGCCGACCTTCTCGTTCGACTTGCGGCACTCGGGTTCGGTGACGAGGCCGCCGCCGAGGTGGTCGAGGAGGCGCCGACGTTCGATTGAGGAGCCGCCGCTCACTCGGCGTCCTCCACCGTGGGCTTCGCGGCCGTGCGATCCAGGAGGACGGCGACGGTCATG
This sequence comes from uncultured Planctomycetota bacterium, assembly GCA_963758025.1. GTDB lineage: Bacteria > Planctomycetota > Planctomycetia > Isosphaerales > Isosphaeraceae > CAVWUA01. Next base: position 676,108 of record CAVWUA010000001.1, read on the forward strand.
TCCCCCAGCACGTTCGACGTGGTGCGGCAGCGGTCGAGGAACCAGTCGATTGTCAGGAGGATCGGCAGCTTGTCGGGCGGGAGGTTGACCGCGGCGAAGATCAGGGGCATCGTCACGAAGCTGCCTGATGGGATTCCTCCAGCCCCAACGCTGGCGATCAAGGTGGTCAGGACGACCACGATCTGCGAGGTCAGTGGTAAATCCGCCCCGAGCGCCTGGGCGAAGAATAGCGCTGCCACCGCCTGATAAAGCGCGGTCCCATCATTATTGAAGTTCGTGCCAACACACGCGGCAAGCTGGCTTGATGAGCGCGAAACGCCTAGCTTGCCCGTCAGTGAGCGCAGGGTGATCGGCATCGTTGCGGCCGTGCTGGAGGTGCTGAACGTCGCCGCCATCACGTCGAACGCTCCACCCAGGAACCGCCAAGGGGACATGCGGGCGAAGACGGCAATCTCGCTCAGGTACAGCGTGACCTGACACGCCAGTCCAACCAGAACGACCACAATGAACCAGCCGAGGTTCAGAAACAGCTCGAACCCTTCGCGGGCGATGCTCGTGGCCACGACCCCGAAGACCGCGAGGGGGACCAGCGCAACGACCCACAAAAGCACCCGCATCAACAGATCGAAGCCAACCGTCAGAAAGTGGACGACCGCGAGATAACTCGATTCCCCTCGGGCACGTTGCTCGTCGCGGATCTTTGCCAGACCGATCCCCAGGGCCACCGTCACCAGCACGAGCTGCGCGAGGTTGTTCTCGGCGAACGCCTGGCCGATGCTCCGGGGGACAAGCTCCGAGACGATATCCAGCACGGACTTCGGAGGCGGGAGTTTCGGTGGAGCGGTCTCGGCTTCCGTCAGCACGTCGATCAGCTTTGATGGTCCGCCCCGCGCCAGTGACTCCTCCTGGGTCAGGACCGCCCCCTGCCCCGGCTCGATCAGGTTCGACAGGGTCAGCCCGATGACCATCGCGATCAAGGTGTTGATCAGGTAATAGAGCATCATCCGCAGCCCCTGCCGGCCGTGGATCTCGTTGGTGACGATCGCACTCAGGATCGCCAGCACGACCAGGGCGCCGCCAGTGCACCGAGGGCACGGATGATGAGTTTCGGAATCAGGTCGAATGCCACGACCAGGGCCGACAGAACCTTCAACACGACCGGAGAAAGCCCCTCGGCCCGCGCCGCGTCCAGCCCCAGGACCATGCCGACCGGAATCGCCAGGATTACCGCCGCGATCACCCAAACGTACAGCGGCAAACCCCAGAGCCGACTCTCCGGCTCATCCGAAACCGTGAGAATCGGCTCGTCTTCGTGCTGCGTCATGCGATGGCCCCTCTCGAATACGGCGCGGGGGATGGACGGAAACCCGCTCCGGGAAGGGAACTAGCATCGACGATTGTGGCGACTGGCTCAAGGGGCCGCTCAGAACAACTCGCTCGGGACCTCACCGCCGGGCAGCAGGTGGATCGGACGCCCCGCGTGATTCTCCAGGGTCGTCTCGGGATTGATTCCGAGAGCATGGTAGAAGATCGCGCTGAAGTCGTTCGGACCGACGGGGCGATCGGTGACACTCTCGCCTCGGGGATTGGTGGCGCCGACAACCTGGCCCGGACGTGTTCCGCCGCCCGCCACAAGGATGCTCCCGGCGTTCGGCCAGTGATCGCGCCCGCCGTTGCCGTTGATCTTCGGCGTCCGGCCGAACTCCCCGGCTGCGATGACCAGGGTCTCGTCGAGCATGCCGCGTGCGTCGAGATCCTCGATCAGGGCCGACATCATCTGGTCATGCCGCGGCAGCTTGTCCTCCAGCCGCTTGACAAGGTTGCCGTGGTCGTCCCAGTAGCCGGTGTTGAGCGTCACGAACGTCACGCCCGCCTCGATCAAGCGGCGAGCCAGCAGGGCCTGCTCCCCCCAGCCCGGGCCGTACTTGTCGCGGATGCGCGGGTCTTCCCGATTGAGGTCGAAGGCCCTCCGCGCACGTCCGGAAAGGATGATGTCGAAGGCCTGCTTCTCGAACTGGTCCATGCCGTCGATCAGGCCGCTGTTGTCGATGTCGCGTCGGGTGTGGTCGAAGGCGTCGAGCAAGCCGCGACGGTCCAGGAACCGCTCACGGGAAAGTCCTTCCACGAGTGCGAAATTCTCAGTGTTGGCCGAGGGCAAAGGCGGTGCCTCGTTGCCATAACTGAACGTCCCGGTCTGAAGCGGGTTATGTGCCACGCCAAGATATGTCGCGCCATGATAGCCGAATCCGCCATCGTTCATGTTGACGTAGGCGGGCATGTCAGATCGGTTCGGCCCCCGCAGTTTAGAGACGATCGAACCGATCGACGGGAACTTTGCCGGGCGGTTCGCGCCGTTGGGACCGAGATAACCCGTCAAGAGCCAATGAGCGGCGGCCCAGTGATCGCCGTTGTTGTGGCTGAAGCCGCGGAGTATGGAGGCCTTATCCATGATCCCCGCGTGCAGAGGAAGGCGCTCACCGATCCTCATCCCCGGCACATTCGTCGAGATCGAGCCCCAGGGGCCACGATATTCGCTCGGGGCTTCGGTCTTGGGATCGTACGTCTCGAAGTGGCTTGGCCCTCCGTGCATCCAGATGAGGATGACCGACTTGGCCTTACCCCCCTTCGGAGCAAGCTCGGCCCTGGCCTTGAGCCGGAGCAGATCCGCCAAACTCAGCCCCGTTACCCCGAGAAATCCCGCGCGGAGAAAGGCGCGGCGGCTCACACCGTCGCAGAATTGAGATGTGCCTCCTGGCAACTCCAACATCACCCACCCCTTTCTCTCGACGCGGATTCAACTCCGCTCGCTTCTCAGGCCGACGGATTTCCGCCCGATATCGTGTCCGGTCCCTTCTCTGTTTCGTGCTCTGGAATTTTAGCAGTTGTTGAACCATGACGCAAATGCTGGAAGGCTCTCGAAAGTTCCATTGAGATCCTGAAACCGGAATCGTTCAGGCGACGACGAGGAGGCCAAGTTCGCCAGGCTTTCCAGGGCTCTCGAACCCCTGAAATCGACACAATCGTCAAAAAGGGCACATTTTGCTTGACAGGGAAGAGAGGGGCCTTTAGATAGTTAAGACGACGTGCGTGGGTTCGGCGCTCCGCGGCAAGACTTCATGTCGCACCACATGAGCTCTGCTGGGGAGTCTGCTGAACTTGCGATGATTTTAAGGGAATCGTAGTTTTGGAAAGACTGGGGAAATATCGGTATCAGACTTGCGTGAATCGTCGGCTGCCACGGTCGTTTCGATCGATCGTTATGATTGTGAGAGACCGGCGAGTCCAGGTCAAACGGATTTCTCCAGGTGGTGCCTAGTGAGGATGCTGAGTAGGGAGGCTCGGCCGAGAACCTTGGACACGACTCGGTGGGTTGCCTTCGTGCGAGCGATCGGAAGGCTTCGTCAGGAACGAATGAGCGTTTCCTTATTCGTTCGACCCAGCGAGCGGTCCCACAGTCCCAAACCGTTTCTTGAGTATTGTGAGTGGAGAACCATCGATGAAAGCACCGTTCTCAAGTTTCTGGCCGAACTCGGTTCGTCCTCAAAGCGCGATCGCGCCGCCCGTAAGCGCCGAACCCTCTCAACGAGTCTCTCTCCCACGCCGGAGAATCTGGAAGTCCGGGCTTTGCTTTCCACCACGGCGCAAGCGGTGATGGATCTGGGCATTGCCTATCCGGGTCTTTCCGGTCAGGCACCAGCCCTGGCTCCGGTCGCCACGCCGGGTGTGGCGAACCCGACTCCGGCGGACACCTACGTTGAGAGCCTGTTCCTCAACCTGCTCGGCCGACAGGGTGGACCGCTGGCCTACAACTCGTTCGCGAACCCGCTGAATCAAGGAACCCAGAGCACGAGTGACGTCGCCACGACGCTCCTGACCAGCAACGAGTATCGCAATCTGGTCACGACGAACCTGTTCAACGACCTGCTGGGTCGCAATCCGACGACCGATCCGAACTTCAATCAGGCGCTGGCCTTCGGTAACAACTTCCTGGCGACTCAGGGATCTCTGGAGCAGCTCGAGGCAACCGTCCTGGCGTCTCAGGAGTACTACAATCGGGCCGGCGGAACGAACGATGCCTTCGTCCGGGCCGTGTTCCAGAACGTGCTCGGTCGTAATGTCAGCCCGGGATACGAGGCCTTCGTTAACGGTCTGAACGCCGGCGCCACACGTTACGATGTCGCCCAGGCCATTCTGAACAGCCAGGAGTCGAACATTCGTGAGGCGAACCAGATTGTCGCTGGTACGCTCGGCACCGCTTCGCCGGACGTGACTTCCACGTACATCAACGCGTTGAACCAGGGCGTGCCCAACGAGCAGATTCTCCTGGATGCCACGACCTCTCGCCTGTACGCCAACGCGATTGGTATCAACAACCTGAATTTCGGCCCGGCCACCACAACGCCAAATGAGGCTTACGTTTCGGCCCTGGGACCGATTCTGCTTGGCCGTCAGCTCACGCCGGCGGGTGTCCAGTACCACGCTGCCCCGCTGAACCAGGGCCTCACCACCCGGACCGCAGTGGCTTCGCAGTTCCTGAATTCCGCGGAAGGCCGGAACAACACGATCAACGGTTACTACAACCGGTTCCTCGGTCGTGACGCGACGGCCGCCAACCTGCAGAATGCCAATAACCTCTATGGTCGTGGCTTCCGCTCCGAAGATATCCAGGCCCAGATCCTGGCCTCGCCCGAGTACGTCAACACGGTCGGTGGCGGTACGCCGCAAGGCTACGTCAACGCCCTGTTCCTGGATATCCTGGGGCGTCCGGCCAGTCCCGGCTCGGAGGTCTTCGTCAACGCCCTGAACAACGGTGCCCGTCCCGTGGATGTGGCCCGGGCGATTCTGTTCAGCACCGAGGGCAACCAGCGGTTCGTGCAGAACGTCTTCCTGCAACTGCTCGGCCGCAACGCCACCCAGAACGAGATCACCGGCTACGGCAACATCCTGAACCAGGGTCAGCCGCGCAACAACGTGATCATCGCGCTCCTGGCTTCGCCCGAGTTCGCGAGCCTGCTTTGATCGCCGTTGGTGATTCGAGCTCAATCGCTGTCTAACCCCGACGCCTCCGTATCCGCTCTCCAGCGGGTGCGGAGGCGTTCGTTTTATCGGGCAAGTTCCGGGGCACCAGGTACGGTGGGTGCGGGCGACTTGCACGCCCTGGAACCTTCCGCGATAATCGGACGTAAGTCCGAGGATTTGGTACCGCAAAAGATCGGGGGATCGCGATGAGCCAAGATGCAGGAGATCCGCGTCCCCCTCGACGACCGAAACCAGGTGCCAATCCCAGGAGGCCCGCACCTCCGGTCGATTCGCCATTTGGCGAGCCCCCATCAACCTTCCAGCCCGCGCCAGAAACCGAAGCCCTCTACAGGTAAGGGAAAACGTAGGACGCCTCCCGAAGCATTCGATCCACGTGGACCGAACTGGTTCGAGCGAGTGGTCTTTGGCTCGGTCCGCACAGGGCACCTCGCCGCGTTTTGCCGCCAGTTCGCGTCGTACATGGAAACCGGCGTCGATCTGACCCGCGTCCTGTCGAACCTTCAGACGCAGTTCTCCAGGACGGCTCTGGGGCCGGTCCTGGGCCGGCTTCAGGTCGCGGTGCGACGGGGGGATTCCCTCTCCGACGCGATGAGCCGCGAACCCAGGGCGTTCGACACCGAATTCCTCAGCATGATCCGCGTCGCCGAAGCGCGGGGGGCGATGCCGGAAACCCTGCGGCGGATGGCCGACCACTACGACGCACGTCAGCGCTTGATCCGCCAGGCGCGGTCGGCCCTGATCTATCCAACCGCCGTGATCCTGATCGCGGGACTTGTTGGCGGCTTACTCACCATCTTCGTCCTGCCGAAGCTGGTCGCCATTCTTGAGGATATGGTTCGAGGTCGCGACGTGACGTTGCCTCTGCCGACCCGCTTGCTGATTGGTCTCAGCAACTTTATTCAGACGTTTGGCTGGTGGATGATCCCTCTCGGTGTGATTGGGATCGCGTTCTTCGGTTTCTGGCTCTACCGGACTCCGCCCGGCAAGGCGTTGATGGACGAACTGGCGCTCTCGTTCCCGGTCCTGGGAAAATTGTTGCGGAAAATTGAAACGAGTCGATTCGCGAGGACCCTTTCCTCTCTGCTCGAAGCCGGAGTGGATTTTGGCGCTTCGATGGACCTGACAGCGGATGTTGTCCGTCTCGTCCCGTTCCGCAAGGCGGTCCAACAGGCTCGCCAGACCGTCCTGGAAGGTGGTGAGTTGAGCACGGCCCTGGCTGCCTCGCGGCGTTTCACCCCGGACGTGGTCGCCATCGTGGAAACGGGTGAGGAAACCGGCCAACTTCCCGAGACTCTGGAACGGCTCGCCGACGACTACGAGGACCAGGTTGAGCACATGGTCCGTAATCTTGGCGTTCTGATCCAGCCGTTGCTGGTGATCGGCGCTGGGAGGTATCGTCCTGTTCATTGCCCTGGCGTTCGTGATGGCCTATGTCTCCGTGATCATGAATCTCTCCAAGGGCGGTCTATAGCGTCTCCTTCGTGGATGTCCCGCGATACAGGAAAAAACGAGCCATGCGACGATTTCTGCAATCATTCCTCCTTCTCTGCGGACTGTGCGCCACATTCGTGCTCGGGAACCGCTCGAGCCGAGGGGGACGGCTGGAAGGCCGGAACCGCCCGGGTGGCGATCACGCCGAAGTCGTCGATGTGGATGGCCGGGTACGGTGGGCGCGATCATCCCTCGGAAGGGGCCTTGCACGACCTCTGGGCCAAGATACTCGTCCTGGAAGATCCCAACGGGCATACGGCCGTCGTCGTCACGCTCGACCTCTGCGGCATCGGTCAGCCCCTCTCGAACCAGATTCGTGACCGCATTCAGGAGCGTAACGGCCTCCAGCGCGATCAAATCGTGCTGGCTTGCTCGCATACCCATACCGGTCCGGTCGTGGGGAAGAACCTCATCGGCATGTACCCACTCGACGACGAGCAGCGTCAGAAGGTCGAACAGTATGCGGATTTCCTGTCGGACGTGGTGGTACGTGCCGTCGGTCAGGCGTTCGATCGGCGGGAGCCCGCCACGCTCTCCTGGGGCACTGGAAGGGCGGATTTCGCGGTCAACAGGCGCAATAATGACCAATCAAAGGCCGCCGAGTTGAGAGAGCAGATTCAGCTCAAGGGACCGGTCGATCATGACGTGCCGGTCTTGCGGGTTGCCAAGCCGGATGGAACGCTCAGGGCAGTCGTCTTCGGCTATGCCTGCCACTGCACGGTTCTACCGATCTACAAGTTCACCGGAGATTATGCCGGCTTCGCTCAGATCGCGCTGGAAAAGGCTCATCCCGAAGCGCAGGCGATGTTCGTGGCGGGATGCGGGGGAGATCAGAACCCTTTGCCCCGAGGGACCGTCGCGCACGCGGAACAGCTATGGCGAGCAACTCGCCGAGGCCGTCGAACGCGTCCTGACCGGACCATTGCGGCCGATCGGTGGGTCGTTGAATACCTGGTACCAGGAGATCCCGCTGGCCTTCGGCGCGATTCCGTCCCGGGCGCAATGGGAAGCCGAGGCCTCCTCCGACAAGCTCGCGGAAGCTAACCGTGCCCGGATGATGCTCCAGAAACTCGACTCCGCCGAAGGGAAGATCCCGGAAACTTACCCTTACCCGGTGGAGGTCTGGAGGCTTGGCGACGGACCGACCTGGATTTTTCTCGGTGGAGAGGTTGTTGTCGATTACGCGCTGCGTTTGAAGCGGAACCTGGGCGGGTCGCGGACGTGGGTTTCGGGTTACTGCAACGACGTGATGGCGTACATCCCGTCGAGGCGCGTGCTGGAGGAGGGCGGATACGAGGGAGGCGGCGCGATGGTTTATTACGGCCAACCCGCCCCCTGGTCCGAACAGGTCGAAGAGGAGATCGTCGCCGCGGTTCGGGACGGCGTGGCCGCGACACGGACCCCTTGAAAGCGACGCATCGCTCGGGTCGATCAGCGTTGCGGACGTCGTTGAGAAACCGGTGGCTGGAGAAGCTCGGAGAGGAGGATCGCCTCACGCAGCCTCGCCGGATCGCGCACGCTTATCTGAAGGTCAAGGGCTGTCAAGGCGGTGCCGATCGGAACTGGCCGGACAGTGTCCGTGGCCTTGGGGTCGAGCGGCATGATCGGGCCGACCAGCGGCTCCATGACAGGCCTGAGATCGATCGATTGCGAGATCGGTTTGGGCAGATCGAGATTGAGAACATTCTTGCGAGTGGATTCCTCTCGCTCGGGCTCCGGCGCGGCCCCCGGTCGTCCTCGGCGACCTCCTCGGCCCCGGCTCGGCGGCCCACTCCGGCGAGGCGGACGGGTCTCGGTCCCGAGAATGATGATTTCATCCGACCCGGCGGGCTGAGATCCGCCCGCGCGGGCCATCGGATCGTTCGTCGCGTCCTTCGGCCAGCGCAGGGTCGCCGGGTTGCGTCCCTGTTCCTCCGCGTTTCGGGGGCCGGGGCGGGGGGCCGGAGGCAGACCGCCTCCCGACCGTGGACCCAGCGACGGCCCCGAACGGTTCGGCGAGGCGGGTGATTCCTTGTTGAAAAGCTGGTTCAAGGCCCAGGCGATCAGGAAGATCGCCGGGACGATCAGCTTCATCAGGACTTCGATTGCATTATTATTCATCGCCGCTGACTCCGTCCGCTCGGATCGCCGTCAAAAGGAGTGCGTCGTCCGTCAAGAACTCTGCGGCTCACGTCGGACCGAGTTCGTCGCGCCGGTGCCCGCGATCGACGTTCGCATCTCAGTATCGGCCTGAAGGTTGCGCAGGTTATAGTAGTCGTTGATCCCGAGTTGGCCCTTGCGGAAGGCTTCGGAGATGGCGAGCGGGACCTCGGCCTCGGCCGCGATGACCTTGGCCCGGTTTTCCTGCACGAGCGCGAGTTTCTCCTGCTCCATGGCGACGGCGAAGGCCCGGCGTTCCTCGGCCTTGGCGCGGGCAACGCGGGTATCCGCCTCGGCCTGGCTTGCCTGAAGATTGGCGCCGATGTTGTCGCCGACGTCGATATCGGCGATGTCGATCGAGAGGATCTCGAACGCGGTTCCGGCGTCGAGACCTTTCTCCAGCACGCGTTTGCTGATCATGTCGGGGTTTTCGAGCACGATCTTGTGCGACTCGGCCGAGCCGATCGTGGTGACGATCCCCTCGCCGACGCGGGCGATGATCGTCTCCTCGGTCGCGCCACCAACGAGCCGGTCGATGTTCGTGCGGACGGTCACACGGGCCTTGGCCTTGAGCTGAATCCCGTCCTTGGCGACGGCATCGACGGTCTGCCGCCCCTTGGTCGGGTCGGGGCAGTCGATGACTTTCGGATTGACGCTCGTCTGGATCGCCTCCAGGACGTTTCGCCCGGCCAGGTCGATCGCGGCGGCTCGCTTCCACGACAACGGGATATCTGCGCGGTTGGCGGCGATCAAGGCCCGGACGACGTTCGGCACATTGCCCCCGGCCAGGTAGTGCGCTTCGAGGCTGCGGGTCGTCACGCCGTCCTTCTCGGTCAAACCCGCCTGGATCGCCATGATCTTCGACCGGACGATGATGTTTGGGTTCACCTTGCGGAAGTTCATGGCGATCAATTCGAGCAAACCGACATTGGCATGCGTCGTCTTGGCCTGAATCCAGAGGTTGAAATACTTGGCAAAGAGAGCCGTACCGACGACGGCCACCAGGGCAAGAAATCCCAGGAGGACCATGAGCCAGAAGTTATTGTCGATTTCCGCGAAGAGCGCTACATTCATCGGGAGATCCTCGGAGAGATCGTCGTGACCGGGGCCTTGCCTTGTTGAGCGGTCGGCCGGGCGTGTCGTCGTGTGAAACCGAGAGTCGTAGAGAGACAGTACGTGAGGGATACCACAACGTCAATCGGTTAATCGTTTTGCGTGCGCGGTTGCCGGGGGTGGAGGCGTGATCTATCTGTCAGGCTTCCGACATCAGTTCGTCGAATGAGTGTTCCGACGCCTTGCGGACGACGAGTTGACCACCTCGAACCTGAACAGCGCGGACCAGTGAGCCAGACGGGATCAGCCCTTCCTCGGAAAGCGCGTCCAGCCGCCTTCCCTCGAAATCGACCACTCCGCTCGGCCGAAGTGGAGTCAAGGCCCTTCCGAACTGGCCGACGAGATGGTCGATCCGGGTTCTCTGAGGCTCGGGGGCAAGATCTTCCGGCTCGGGCGGTTGCAGGAAGATCCACTTGCCCATGGGCGTCTTCGGCCAGAGTCGCACGGCCAGGGCCAGCGCAACCGGCAAGAGGACGATCAGTAGAATGGAGAACGTCAGGCCGGTCGTCGTATCGATGGCGAAGGCTTGCCAGAGGCTGATCCCCAGAAGCCCGAGTGCCAGCAATCCGATCAGTCCGCCCGACGGGATGAAGACTTCCAGGATCAGGAGACTCAGCCCCGCGACCAGACAGACGATCGGCCAGATGAGATCCGTGCTCATGCCCCTCCTCGCTTCCGACGGCGGCGGGACATCCCTCGACGCGCGTCTGGTCTCCAGTGTACGACCAAACGGCGATCGAATGCTATCGTTTCTCCGGCTGTCCATCCACTTCCACATTCATGGAAGCCGATCCGCCGTTCCGACTCCGAGCGTTCAGACCCGTTTGACGATCACGCGGGAACCGCGAACCTCGACGACCTCGACCGGCTGGTTCGCCTCGATGAAAAAGCCGTCGGCCGTCACGTCCACTAACAGCTCGCCAAAGCGCGCCTTGCCCGAGGGCCGTAAGACGGTCGTCGTGCGGCCGATCTCGCCGATCAGGAAGAACAAGGTCGTTTCCGAGTCCACCGGCGGTTTCATGGTCGGATCGAGCGAGGCCCCTTCCGACGGTTCGGGCACGAGCACCAGTCGGTTGAACAGTGGTAACGACGGGAAATACCGCCCGAAGGCAATCGCGCCGGCGATCACGCCCGCCAGGACCGCCGTGATCCGCAAGAGCGATCGGCCCATCTGGCGGAACTCGTAATCCTGCTCCGGCCAGACAAAGGTGTGGCTGGCCATCACCACGCTGATCAGGATCAGGAGCACGCCGCTGACGCCAAAGACACCAAGACCCGGGAAGACGAATAGCTCCAGCGCCAGGCAGACGATGCCCACGACGAATAGAAGAATTTCGAGCTGATCGGCCGTGCCCCCCAGATAGCTGCTCCAGAAATAGAGCAGGAAGGCCAGGGCCGCGGTGATCGCCGGCAGGCCGACGCCCGGCAGCTTCAACTCCAGAACGAGCATGAAGAAGCCGACGAACAGTAAGAGACCCTTCATCCACGAGGCATTCAGGGTTTCAACCACGGTATCGACCCACGTGGCCCGGTCCAGCCGCACGTCGTCACCGCTCAGTCCATAAGCACCCAGCAATTCGTCGAGGTCCTTGACGACACGGTTGCTCATGCCGAACGCGGCGGCGTTCCGGTCGTCCAGCATCAGAACCTCGCCCGGTGACTGGTTCGGCGTTTCGACAACCTGATACCGCGCTGGGTTGGCCTGCAAATCGGTGTCGAGAATCCAGCGCACCGCGCCTGTGTCGGCATCGCGGGCCAGGTGGACCGTCGCCATCGGATCGACCAGGGCGCGGGCGACGGCCTCCGGATGCCCTTTCTTGTGGGCGATCTCCTGGGCCTTGTCTGCCATGACCTGCGTGATCCGTTCGTCCAGTTCCTGCGCCCGCCCCCCAAGCCGAGACTCTGACCGGAACACGATCTCGTCGCAGGCGATCGGCAGAAGGCTCGCTACCCCCTGGGCGCGATCATCGAGAAACGCGATCGTGCGAATCCCCTTCAGGCGGGAAATCTGGTCGGCCAGTTTATCGGCCGGTTCATACTGACCGCCGGGGCTGTTGAACTCGAAAAAGATCAGGTTGATGTCCTCGGATTGGGCCTTGCGAATGTGCCGCGCCAGGGACGATTCCTTGATCGGGTCGAGTGGTCCTTCAATCCGGATGCGGATCGGCTTGATTTCTCCGGCGAGCGTCGGGTCGTCGGTCGTGGAAGCGAGCCGATATGCCTCCGCGACCTCCGCGCGATCCGTCGCGAGCAGGCGAACGAAGAGAGTCCGCGCACGTTCCGCCGTGAGGATGCCGCGTTGACCTCCTTCCCAGGCGTCGTTGATCTTCTCGATCGGGTGCTTCTGCCGGTAGGCCTCCAGTTCGTCCGCCGACACGAAATCAATCTGACGGTCGGCCAGGCGGACCTCCTTGAGGTCCTTCTCCGGCTCTAGCATGCCAAGCAACAACTCCGGATCGCGCCCTTTGATCATGGCCAGGCTTTTGATGGCCGCGCGTTCTCGCTCGTTGACCCGGCCATCCGGCGGGGTGATCGGTCCGAGAGTCGCTTCGGGGCCCATCACGATCTCATCGCAAGCCAGCACCGGCAGCACGGCGTAACCGGAAAGCGGCTCGGGGACGAAGGCCACGGTCTTCTCGGCCCCTTGCAGGTCGTAGGCGATGAAGTCGGCCAGATCCGACGAGATGCCGAAAGGGCTCTCGCCCGGCGCCGAGTCACCCGGGCGGAACTCGAAAACAAGGATCGGTCGGGGCTTCTTTTGCTCGGCGACTCGCTTGATGTAGGGAAGCGTCGAGGCACGGATCGTTTCGAGCAGATCCTGGTCGATCGGCTCGACGACCGGGAAGAACTGTCCAGGCTGAGTCTTGCGCGGGGCGTCGCCTTGCTGAGCCCACGTCGAGGACGACAGGAGCAACGCCAGGGCGAGTGAGACGGAAACCGCGAGGCGAACGCTCACGGAATGGGGGCACGTCATGTGGGTCAGACTCCCTCCGGAGATCAGCCGATGCCTGTCCGTCCGCGGGCCGACGTGCCGGGCCTCGCGCGAAATCGGCCGCGGAACCGCCCGGCATCGTGGCACCGAGGGGCGGAGAAAGGTAGCCCACCCGGGCAATCGCACCGCAACGCAGGCTCTCCTTCTCCGGCTGATTATAAGCCTCCGAAAAACCGAGGTCAATTTTTCCAATGACAACCTCGAAACGATTGGCCCCTGATAAAAGTGCCAGGAACCATTTCGCGAAGAAATGGTTCCTGGCACTTTTATCAAAAGGGAGAGCGAACTTCGGCCCGGGAGCAACGGGGCCGAAGTCGAGGTGCCGACCGTGAATCAGCGCCGCCGGGGGGCTGGAGAGGGCGCCTGAGCCGGCTGCGCAACGGGGCGCGACGCGCCGCCTGCGGTTTCGGAGGGGCCTTCGGGCTGCGATTGGTCGGTCGGGACGACTTTCCAGGCCGGATCGACTTTCACCTTCAGTGTTTCTCTCGCCAGCTTGTCGCCGTCGAAGTACACGGGGTTGATCTCCGCGTTGCGCTCGATCTTGGTGAAGATGAAGGTCTTGGTATCCTTGCCGTTATTCGGGTCGTCAAGCCGGAGCTGTCGGGGCAGGAAGGTCTTCTTGTCGAGGAAGATGAACGCCTTGCTGAACGCCTCGCGGTCGAGTTCCTGCAAGGGGGAGATCCAGATGAGGTACTGTTCCTCGTTCTCTTCGAGCAGGGTCATCTGGTAGCGTTGCTTGGCGTCCTCGGCCTTCATGTTGAACAGGAACGGCAAGGGGCCTTCTTCCAGGGCACGCTGGCGGTCCTGTCTGAGCCAGGGTGTAGATGAAGATCTGCCGCGTGTCGTTGACGAACTGATAGACGTGGTCTCCCGAGCAGATGATCCGCTCGTGAAAGGTCTTCGACTTGCCGTCGGAGGCGACCTTCTCGAAGTTCAAATACGCCTTGTTGGGGCTTTCCAGAAGTGCCTGGCCGACGAACTCGGTCTTCTTCATGAACGTGGCCGAGACGTCGATCCGCTTGAAGCTGGCTTTGAGCGACTTCGTCGAGGCGCTCTGGCGTTCCCACGCCTGGAGCAAGGCATCCATCTTCCGGGGATCGGGTGTGGAACGTGCCGGAGCCTGGGCGGGACTCGCCACGCCGCTCCTCGCCGGCGATGCGGTCGTCCTTGGAGACGGCCGAGACTGGGACGGGCTCTGGGTTTGCGCCGAGGCGTGCTCGAACGCTCCGATCCCGACGGTCAACAAAAGCACGAATCCCGAGATCCGTCGCATGGGTGAACCTCCTTGCTCCTGGTGATCCCTCTCGCTGGCGGGCTGAGCCAGGATGAGGGAGCGCGCGGGTCATCCCAGACCCATCGGCGACCGGCCCGAACCTTACCAAACTCGGGGCGGAACGACCAGACCAGCCCGCACCCGTCTGCTTGACGATCCTCGGCGCCCTACGGACAATAGATTCCACAACGAGTCCCTCGGGTCACGACCGGCCTGTCGGCCGCAGCGGAGAACCGCGTGAGATGGCATCACTCGATCGACCGAAACTCCGACGGCTCAGCCCCTTCCGTATCGACCACGACGGCCGCGCGTGGGTCGGGTTTGAGGATTCGCTCGGCGTGGCCGACGCCAAGGTTCTGGTTCCCCTGGACCTTTACCAGGCGGTGATCCGCCACTTCGACGGCACGTTGACCTTGCCGGAGATTCAGGCAAAGGGGCTGCGATTCAACGGACAGCCGATCACGATGGCCTCCCTGAACCAGCTTGTCGTGCAACTGGACGAGGCGATGATCCTCGACGGCCCGACCTTCGCCGGCGTACCGCGAGAACTACCGACGACAGCCGGTCCGACCCGCCGCCCTGGCCGGACTGTCCTACGCCGGGACAGAGCATGCCTTGCGAGCGCAACTGGCGCGGTTCTTTGCCGACAAGAACGGCTCCGGCCCCCCCACCGTCGAGCCACCTCCGGCCGCGGTTTCCGGCAAGGCCCGATTCAAAGGTATCCTGAGCCCTCATATCGACTTCGGTCGCGGCGGTCCGGTCTATACATGGTCGTACCGTCAGCTGGTCGAGCAGTCTGACGCGGAGGTCTTCGTGATCCTGGGCGTCGCTCACCAGGCGTGCACGCATCGCTTCGCCTTGACCCGCAAGGACTTCCAGACGCCGCTGGGGCGGGCACAGACCGATTCCGCGTATGTCGATCGGATCGCCGCGCTGGCCGGCGAGCACCTGTTCGACGACGAGCTGGCCCACCGAACCGAGCACTCGATCGAGTTTCAGGTCGTCTTCCTTCAGTACCTTCTCGGTCCCTCGCGTCCCGATCACGATCGTCCCGATCCTGGTCGGCTCGTTCCACGACCTGATGGTCCGAGGGATCGACCCGATCGAGAACCCGGAGGTGCGCGCGTTCGTGGAAGCCCTGAAGGTGGCCGAGAAGGCCTCGGGCCGACGTGTCGCTTATATCGGCGGGATCGACCTGGGGCACGTTGGCCGTGAGTTCGGCGACCCGCACCTGCTCGACACGGCGACCCTGGAGAAACTCCGCGCCTTCGACGCGGCGATGCTCGACCACGCCTCGGCGGGTGATCCGGCGGGCTGGTTCCGCCGCGCGGCGGCCGTTCAGAACCGCTGGCGCGTTTGCGGTCTGGCGGCGACCTATACCATGCTGCATGCCATGGGTCCCTCCCGGGGGACCCTGCTCCGCTACGACCAGGCGGTGAACCTCGAACGCACGTGTTGCGTGAGCTTCGCCAGCCTGGCTTTTCAGGAACCGGAAGACACCACACCCGATGTCGAACTTCCCGCCTCCGCCTGAGTCCAACAGTCCCACCCCGGCCGCGACCGAGGCTCCTCCACGCCCCCGCTGCCCCGCCCCGGCCGACTTCCGCGCGGAGGTCGCCGCGTATGACCGCGAGGCGGAGGTCGGACGCCTGGACGGTCCCCGACACCGAATGACGTACCGCGTGCTGGGCGAAGGCCCGCCCTTGATCCTCAGCCCCGGCATCGCCTCGACCTATCGCGGCTACGCCCTGACCCTGAACCGGCTGGCCCCCCGGTTCCGCACGATCATCTACGACTATCCGGGCGACAACCACGACGACAACGCGGCCCTGTCCCGGATGACTCACGAGCACCTGGTGGACGATGTCTTCCACCTGATCGATCACCTGAACATCGGCCGGGCGTTCCTGGTGGGTCTCTCCTTCGGTTCGACGGTGACGCTCGGTGCCCTCCAGCGCGAGCCGCGACGGTTTCCGAAGGCGGTCCTTCAGGGGGCCTTCGCCCACCGGCCCTTCACCCGGGCCGAGCGGTTGGCGTTGCGCCTCGGACGGCACCTGCCAGGAAATACGTCGCGGCTGCCCCTGCGCCGGGCGGTATTGACCTGGAACAGCAAGAATCACTTTCCGGACGTCATTGCCGATCGCTGGCCGTACTACCTGGAGCAGAACGGTCTGACGCCGATCGCCGCCTTGACCCACCGGCTCGACCTCCTGGCCAGACTCGACTTGCGGCCTTGCCTTTCCGACATCACGACCGAAATCCTCCTCCTGCAAGGTAACGAGGACCGCATCGTCCGCCACGAGGCCTATGAGGAATTGCGTACTCGAATTGCCGAACGCGCAGGGGATCATCATGCCCCTGATCGGTCACCAGCCGCATTTCACCCACGGCGAGATTCTCGCGCAGGCCATCGAGTCGTTCCTGCTCCCTTGCGCGCCCGGGGGGTGTCCCAACGAGCAACCGGATTGAGAAAGCTGACCCCCACATGAGCACGACCGACCGCCAGACAACCTGTCCGCCGCTGGTCTCTGGCCAGCGCCTGAGCCAGAACGAGTTTCACCGACGTTACGAGGCGATGCCCCCGGAGACGCGAGCCGAACTCATTGGCGGAGTGGTTCACATGCCCAGCCCACTGGGACGGATGCACGGGAAAAAAGGCTCGATCATCATCACATGGATCGGAACTTATGAGTCCTGTACACCCGGTGTCGAAGGACTCGATAACGCGACGACGATCCTCGACGAGCTGGGTGAAGTCCAGCCCGACGTTCAACTGCGCATCCTCCCCGAGTACGGTGGGCAAAGCCGCAATGACGGGCCTTATGTCGGCGGTGCGCCGGAGTTGATCGTGGAGATTGCCCATTCCACGCGTGAAGTGGATCTGAAGGCGAAACGGGCCGATTATGAACGCGCCGGGGTTCAGGAATACGTCGTCTGCGTCGTGGACCCCGTTGAGGTCGTCTGGCACGAGCGTCAGGGGGAGCGTCTGGTGCGTATCGCGCCGGGGGCAGACGGGAACTACCGCTCGCGCGTCTTCCCGGGGCTCTGGCTCGACCCGCGGGCGTTGCAGACCGACGACACCGCCCGGCTGCTGGCGGTTCTGCACGAGGGCCTGGCGACACCCGAACACGCCGCCTTCGTCGATCGACTGGAAGCGCGTCGTGGGACGAGTGGAAGCGATCCGGCGGAAAACGCGGGGTGAAGACGTGGCAAGTACCCGGCCTCGCGGATAGAATCCGCGAATCAAAGGCGGGAAGGCCAGACGGAAAGGGGCCGACGTTGGGCGACGCACAGGCAAAGATCGTGATTATGGGGATCGGTGACGATGGCCAGGCCGGTTTGACGGAATCGTCACGGAGGCTGCTCAATGCAGCGGACCTGATCCTCGGCGCGGGGGCAACTCTTGCCCTGCTCGGAGACGTTCCCGGCCGTAAAGTGACGCTCGAAGCCGACATGCCCACGGCCTTGCGACAGGTGCGCGAGGCCCTCTCCGCGCGTCAGCCGGTCCTGGTCAGCAGCGGAGACCCCCTCTTCTACGGCGTGGCGCGTTACCTCTGCGATCGTCTGGGGAAGGACCAATTCGAGGTTGTCCCGCACGTCAGCAGCATGCAACTGGCCTTCGCCCGGGTGAAGGAGAGCTGGGAGGATGCCTACCTGACGAACCTGGCCGGTCGACCCATCGAGGCGGTCGTCGATCGTATCCGCACGGCCGAGAAGGTCGGAATGTTCTCGAGCGACGATTGCCCGCCATCGAAACTCGCGGAGGCCCTTCTGGATCGCGGAATCGACTACTTCCGAGCCTACGTCTGCGAGAATCTCGGATCGCCCGACGAGCGGGTCACGCAGGTTGAGAACCTCTCGGACCTGGTCGGAATGGATTTCGACCTCTTGAACGTCCTGATCCTGGTGCGCAAGCCGAACCGACCGGACCGCATGGGGCACGCGGGACAACGTCGGCTTTTTGGCAATCCCGACGACGCCTTCGCCCAGACTCAGCCGAAGCGCGGGCTGATAACCCAGGCGGAGGTTCGTTCGATCGCCCTGGCCGAGCTGGATGTGCGGCCCACGAGCGTCGTCTGGGACATCGGCGCGGGTCCGGATCGGTGGCGATCGAGGCGGCTCAACTCGCGTCGCAGGGTCAGGTCTTCGCCATCGAGCCGGAACCGGCGGATCTGGCCTTGATCCAGGCGAACGCGGAGACGTTCGGCGTGCCGAACGTCCGGCCAATCTCCGGCCGTGCGCCGGAGGCCCTGAGCAGTTTGCCCGACCCGGACGCGGTCTTCGTCGGCGGCACGGGCCGACAAGTCGGCGAGGTTCTCCGCGCGGCTTACGAACGGCTGGCGCCGGGCGGACGGCTCGTGGTCAACGTCGCCACGATCGACGGCCTGGCCACCGCGCATCAAACGCTCAAGACGCTGGCCGGAGAGGTCGAAATCTGGAATGTCAGCCTCGCTCGCGGGATCGAGCAGATGGACCGGGTCCGGTTCCAGGCCGTCAATCCGACATTCCTCCTGGCCGTGACCCGGAGGTCGGAGCCGGGGGATTGATGCGGTAAGGCAACGCGAATTACGACGGATTGGATACGTCGGGATCTTGAGTTCTCGTCGCCTCTCCCCGAAAATAATCGTTGGGTGGTTTGCTGGAGGCATCGCAACGGATGGACACGGCCGGGGTCAGCGAGATCGAATTGGACCTCATCGCCGTGGGTGCCCATCCGGATGACGTGGAGATCGCCTGTGGCGGCACCCTGGCCAGACTGGCGGGCAAGGGCTACAACATCGGCATCGTGGACTTGACCGACGGCGAGCCGACGCCGCGTTCCGAAGGCCCGGACGTCCGTCTGGCCGAGGCGCAATGCGCGGCCGAGATCCTCGGCGTTCACGTGCGGGAAAACCTGAACCTGCCGAATCGGCGGCTCTTTGACAACTTCGAGGCGCGCGTGGCGCTCGCCAAGGTCTTTCGGCGATACCGGCCCAAGGTCGTCATCGGCTTCGGCGGCAAGACCGTGCTGGCCTCGCCCGACCATTACCAGGCGATGCTGATCACCGACGCGGCTGTCTTTTACAGCCGTCTCACGAAGTGGGACGAGTACTTCGATGGCCTGCCGGTGCACACCGTGACGAATCAATTGAGTTTTCCCATCGCGCTGCATGGGTTAGACTTACCCGAGGCGTCCGGTTACATCATCGCCGACATCGGTGAGACGCTCAGCGTCAAGCTGGAGGCGATCCGAGCCTACCAGACGCAGTTTCCCTCCTCGAAGGCGAGGGTCTTCGCGGCGGTCGAGGCGATGAATCGTTATCATGGATTGACGGCCGGTTTCGAGGCCGGTGAGCTGTTCTTGACCTATCGGTCAGTCGGCGTGGATGACCTGATGCTCTGGGCAAGCCCCCGCCACGGTAAGACCTGAGTCGCAGGGAAGTCCTCTGCCACGGCGTCACGGGTTCGCTCGCGTGGATTTTTTCGATAAGCGATGTTCCTGGCCCGCCTTTCGGTCGATTTTTCTCCCTGGCGGGTTTCGCGCGATCGGACCCTGGCGGATGTCCCTATCGCGTGAGTTGATAGTAAAGGCGGACCCGGTGAGCTGGTACGATTGGTTGCGTAACTTATGGCGGCCGGAAGTGGCCGAGACGCCTCGACGAAGGGGTCCCGAGCCCACCGAGGATTACCCGGACATGCCCGCGCTCTCGCTGGCCTCCGGCACGCACGAGCTGCGCGTCGGCGTCGTCACGACCACGGGAAATGTCCGCGAGCACAACGAAGACAACTACTTCGTCCCCGGCCGGCCGTCGCTCATGCCAGCGCACTCCGAATCCGGCGGTGGGAACCGCCCCACGGGCGGAGTCAGGCCGGACGGCGCGGGCCATGCCGAACCGCCTGGCTCCGTCGAACGGGACCGCCGGGCCTGTTCATCGTCGCCGACGGCATGGGTGGCCAGCTCGCCGGCGAGAAGGCCAGCGAAATGGCCGTCGAAATCATCCCCGAGGAAGTCCGCAAGCGGCTCGCCTCCGAGGAGGACGACAAGGTCGTTCGCGCGCGATCCGCGAGGCGATGGCCGAGGCCAACAAGGAAATCCTGGCCCAGTCGCATCTGGTGACCGAGTTCTCCAACATGGGGACGACGGCCGTCGTGCTGCTGTTCCGAGGCGATCGCGCCTACGTCGCCGGGATCGGCGATTCCCGTGCCTACCGCCTCCGCGAGGGCCGGCTCGAACGATTGACCAAGGACCACTCCCTGGCCGACGCCCTCGGCGAAGCCGGGACGATCCGGCCCGAGGAGGTCGAGAACCACAAGTTCCGGCACGTCCTCTATCTCTACCTGGGTAGCAAGGACGCCCGCGAGGGCCCTGAGGAAGATTCGGTCGCTGGACATCCAGCCCGACGACCGATTCCTGCTGGCCACCGACGGCCTGACCGGCGTCGTGCGCGACGACGTGATCGCAGGAACTCCTCTCCTCGGGCGACGATCCCCAGCGCACGGCAACGGCCCTGGTCAACCGGGCGCTGGAAAACCGCTCCAAGGACAACATCACCTGTGTTGTCATCCACGTCTCCTGATCCCCTTCGAGGCCGGTCGGGACCCCGGCGCGGTGTCCGAGGGTGGAGCAGGCATGACGCGGCTTGACGACTTCGTGGCCGATGTCGCCCAGAGCGGCTTGGTTCCCGGGCCGGTCCTCGAGCGCGCCCGCGCCGAGATTAACGGCACCGTCTCGACGACGCCCATGTCCGGCTCGCCCACGCGCTGATCGACCAGGGATCGCTGACGCCCTACCAGGCGCGCAAGCTGCTCAACGGTGTCACCCGCGGCTTCTTCCTCGGCGGCTACCGCATCCTCCGCCGTCTCGGCGAAGGGGGGATGGGCAAGGTCTACCTGGCCGTCCACGAGGAGACCGGCCAGCGGTCGCCATCAAGGTCCTGCCCCCGAAGAAGGCCCTGGAGGAGGAGCAGGCCCTGCTGCGCTTCCGCCGAGAGATGGAACTCTCCCGGCGGGTCCAGCACCCGAACATCGCCCGGACGCTCGACGTCGGCCACGAGGATGGCGTCTACTTCATGATCATGGAGTACATCCCGGGCGACAGCCTCTACAACATCGTCAAGGGACCGCATGGCGGCCCCTTGCGCGTGCCGGACGCCGCCCGGTTCTTCCTCCGCGTGCTCGACGGCCTGAACGCCGCCCACGCCGCCGGGCTGATCCACCGCGACATCAAGCCGTCGAACCTCATGATCACTCCCGAAGGGGACGCCAAGATCCTCGACCTGGGCCTCGCCCGCGCCCTCGGGGACGAAAACCCGCTGACCCGCCCCAACGTCGTCATCGGCACGCTCGATTACGCCAGCCCCGAACAGCTCTCCGACGCCGCCCGCGCCGATGCCCGTAGCGATCTGTACAGCCTCGGCTGCACGATCTACTTCACCCTCTCCGGTCAGCGCGCCGTTCGAGGGGGGCGACGTCGTCAACAAGATCTACAAGCAGCGCATGGAGGACCCCGAACCACTGGAGCGCGAGGCGCAAGACGTCCCGGCCGCGTTCGCGGCGATCGTCCGCAAACTGATGGCGAAGGACCCCGACGAACGCTACCAGAACGGCAAGGAACTCCAGGCCGACCTCACCCGCTGGACCGACCCGGACCGGGTGAAAGCCATCCTGGGCGCGGAGGCGGAGTCGGCCCGCGCCTTCCGCCCCCCACCCCCGGAACTCGATGACGAGGACCTCCGCCTGCTCGACGACGAGGAACGCCCTGGCTCCGCCCCCTTGATCTCCCTCCGCGATCTGGGCGACGCCGAACCGGGCGTCGCTCCGCTTCACCGCCCCCCGCCACCCCCCCGGCCGCCGTGGTCGTTTCCTCCCAGACGACTCTCGACGACGACCTGGACCCCTTGCCCCGCGCGACCACCAGGGAGAGTCACGCTGGCTCATTCCCTTCGTCGTGGTCGTCTGCCTTCTGGGTCTTCTTGCGATCGCGCTGATTGCGCTCTTTGGGTAATCTGGGTTATTGGCCCGAGAGTTGCATTTGGATCGGGACGTTTGCCAATTCTCACAAGACGTTCCTGGCTCAATCCCAAGGAAAGTAACGCCCATGACAACCTTTTCTGGTGTGGATGTCACCTCGTTACCGCGCGATCCTCGGGGCGAAGTGGTGGAAATTGCGCTGTTGCTGCCCACGAATCGGGCAGAGGCGCTGACTCGGCTCTGTCCCGGGAACGGCGCCAGAGCGTTGGCCAGATCTTGCGGAGCCTGATCGACCAGGCGCTGGCGGGCGATGAATCAAATGACAATCTGGTTCTCTCACCGACTAGCATTCATTTGTACAGAAAAGGATTGCCGGCTAACCGCGACGCGCGCGACAATGAAGAGGAATAAGATGCCTCTCGACCGCACCTCGCGGAGCCGTGCGCCTTGAGCCGAAATCGTGCCGCCGACGGACTGGATGCCTTCCTCCCGCCGGTCGCGCAATGGTTCCGGGGCCAACTTGGGAATCCGACCCCCGCACAGAAACTCGGCTGGCCGGCGATCACTGCGGGGCAGAACGCCCTGATCTTCGCACCGACAGGCTCGGGTAAGACGCTCGCGGCCTTCCTTGCCTGTCTCGACCATCTCTGGCGTCATCCGCGATCCGATCCCGGCGTCCGTATCCTTTACATTTCGCCGTTGAAGGCGCTGAACGAGGACATCGCGCGGAACCTTCAATTCCCGTTGGAGGGGATTCTCGCCACGGCAGGGGAGGCCGGATTTCCGCTGGAGCGGCTCTCCGTGGCGGTCCGCACGGGAGATACACCGGCCAGCACGCGGCAAAAGCTCGTCCGCAAACCGCCA
Source organism: uncultured Planctomycetota bacterium (assembly GCA_963758025.1). Taxonomy (GTDB): domain Bacteria; phylum Planctomycetota; class Planctomycetia; order Isosphaerales; family Isosphaeraceae; genus CAVWUA01. Next base: position 698,970 of record CAVWUA010000001.1, read on the forward strand.
GATATTCTGATCACGACGCCCGAGTCGCTCCACCTGATGCTGACCAGCCGGGCGCGTGAAACCTTGCGGTCGGTCTCGCATGTCATCGTTGATGAAATCCATGCCCTCGCCCCGAACAAGCGAGGCGTGTTCCTCGCCCTGCTCCTGGAACGGCTCGAAGCGCCGCGCGCTCCTTCCGCCGGTACGCATCGGCCTCTCGGCCACGCAGCGTCCGCTGGAAGAGGTTGCTCGCTACCTTGGAGGATTACGCAAGGTCAAGGGCCGCAATGGGATCGATCGCTTCGAGCCGCGCCCGGTCACGATCGTGGACGCGGGTGGGCGGAAGGATTTTGACCTGGAAGTCTCGTATCCCGCCGCGACGAGTGGTCTCCCCGCGCAGGGGACGGTCTGGCCGGCGATCGAGCGACGGCTTCTCGACCTGATCGACGGTCACCGTTCGACGATCGTCTTCTCCAACAACCGCCGGGTGGCCGAGCGATTGACCGCCCGTCTCAACGCTCTGGCCGAGCCGCGTGAAGTTGCCAAGGCTCATCACGGCAGCCTCAGCCATCCTCATCGGCGGCAGACGGAGGAAAGCCTCAAGCAGGGTGAACTTCCGGCCGTCGTGGCCACGGCCTCGCTGGAACTGGGCATCGACATGGGGGCCGTGGATCTGGTCTGCCAGGTCGAGTCGCCCGGAGGAGTGCGCGGGGGCTCCAGCGGATCGGCCGCGCCGGGCATCTTGTCGGCGGGACGAGTAAAGGGCGGCTGATCGCCAAGACATCGGCCGACTTGCTCGAATCCGCCGCCCTGGCGCGGGCCATGAGCGACGGCCAGATCGAACCCGTCCGCGTCCCCTCAGGCTGCCTCGACGTGCTGGCCCAGCAGGTCGTCGCCTGCGTGGCGATGGATCGCCTTGAGGTGCCCGCGCTCTTCGACCTGGTGCGCGGGGCTTACCCCTACCGCGATCTGACCGCGACGGCGTTCGAGGCCGTCCTGAACCTCGTCTCCGGTCGGTACCACGTCGAAACCTTCCGCGACCTGCGCCCGCGCGTGAGCTGGGACCGCGTGCATAATCGCCTGGCACCGTTGCCCGGAACCGCGCAGAGGGCGATCGGTCGATGGCGGCACGATCCCCGACACCGGCCAGTTCCCGGTCTACCTCGGCGACGGTGGTCCTCGGCTCGGCGAGCTGGATGAGGAATTCGTCCTGGAACGTCGGGTCGGCGAGACGTTCGTCTTCGGCTCCTCCTCCTGGCGGATCGACGCCATCGAGCCACACCGCGTCCTCGTCTCGCCGGCCGCCGGACAATCGGCCATGATGCCCTTCTGGCGCGGGGAAGGAGCCCATCGCACCGCCGAGCTCGGGCGTGCCGTTGGCGTCCTCACCCGAAAAATTGCGGAAGGTTGCGATGAGTCGGATGTTCTGGTCTGGCTCCAGCGGGATTACCACCTTGACGCCGCCGCCGCCCGTTCCCTTCGAGATTACGTGGCCCGGCAGGTTCGCCGCGCCGGCGTCGCGCCGGACGACCGGACGATCCTGGTCGAGACGTTCCGCGACCCGGCGGGGGAACTCGGCCTGGCGGTTCTGACGCCCTTCGGCGGGAAGCTGCATCATGCCTTGAAGCTGGTTCTCCAGGCGAGTTGCGCCGACGCCTGGGAATCAGCCTCAGCGCCTTGCACGCCGATGAAGGAATTCTGTTCCGCCTGCCCGGTCATGACGATCCTCCGCTCGACCTGTTCCGGGATCTGACCGCCGACCTGGCGGAGCGTTACCTCCGCGAGGAACTTGGCGAAAGTGCCTTGTTCGGCTTACGTTTCCGTCAAAACGCGGGGCGGGCCTTGCTCCTGCCCCGTCCCGACCCGGCGAAGCGAACCCCGCTCTGGCTCCAGCGGCTCCGAGCCAAGGATCTCCTCCAGGGGGTCCGAGGGTTTCCCGACTTCCCGATTCTGGTGGAGACGTTTCGCGAATGCCTCATGGATGATCTCGATGTGCCTCAGTTGCGAGCATTTCTAGACGAGATCGGCGCCGGCAGGATTCGCGTCGTGACGCGGCAGGGGGAGACTCCGTCCCCCTTCACGTCGGGCTTGATCTTCGGCTTCTCCTTGAAGTTCCTCTACGAGTGGGACGAGCCACGCCGGGGAGATGTTCCCGAGGGCCCCGGGGTCGATCGGGACTTGCTCGACGGCCTGATCGACCGGGATCGCTACCAGAACTGGCTCGATCCGGACGCGGTCGGTCGGGTCGAGGCCCGCTTGCGAGGCGTCGGCCATCCCCCTCGCACCGTCGAGGAGATGGCCGACTGGCTGCGGCGGCTCGGCGACCTCGCCCCCGGGGACCTGGCGGGGCCGATGCAGGGGTTCCTGAGCGATCTTCAAGAGCAAGGGCGGGCCACCCGGATCGAACTTCCCGGCACGCGTGAGCCGTTCGCGCTGGATCAGCGTTGAGGAGGCGTCGCTATTCGCCTCGGCGTTCCCGGTGGATCGGGAGCCGGACGAATCCGCATTGACGACGATCGTGCATCGCTTTTTACGGACGCATGCGTTGATCGGACTCAACGAGTTGACCGACCGATACCCGATCGATCCGGCCCTGGCCACCGACCTGCTGGAGCGCTGGGCGGCCGAGGGAGGGCTGGTCCGCCTCGATCACGAGGATGGCACGGTCCGCTGGGCCGACCGCCGGAACCTGGAGGACGTGCGGCGGCTCTCGATCGCCCTGAAGCGTCGGGAAAGCGTCGCGGTGTCGCCGGAGGTCTTCGCCGAATTCGTCGCCCGGTCTCAGCACGTTCACCCGGAGACCCGCCGCGAAGGGCAAGCCGCCGTCGAGTTATCGCTGGAGCAACTTCAAGGATTTGCCGCGACGGCCGAACAGTGGGAGACGGAGATCCTGCCGCGCCGGGTGGCGGGGTTCCGTCCCACCTGGCTGGATGAGGCCCTGGCTCAGGGGGGCTGGTCGTGGCGGGCCTCTGGTGAGGTCGCGGGCGAGCCTCAAGTGGCGATTGTTCCGCGAGGGTTTGAGGGGCACTGGCCCTTGCCGGAGAATTCCGAGGGGACTGACCCGGAGCGGGCCATTCTCGACCACCTTCAATCGCGGGGGGCCTTGTTCGTGGACGACCTGGCCCAGATCTCGGGCCTCGAACCGTCGCGGGTACGGCTGGCGCTGGATGGGCTGCTGAGACGCGGGGCTGGTGACGAACGACCGGTTCGACCCGTTGCGACCGGGGGCCAGGGTCATGACCGAGGCCCTCGCCCGTGCCTCCGCGCTCGCCTGTCCGGGGTTCGGGCCGTCGCCGAGGGCTTGGATCGCTCCGACGGACGGCCACGATGCGACCCGAGGGACGGTGGTCGTTGCTGGCCGAGCCGAACTCGAACGCGGACGCCTCCCTGCTGGCGTGGGCGGCCGCGTTGCTCGACCGTTACGGCGTGCTCACCCGCGAGACCGCCGCGCTCGACCCCTGGGCTCCCCCCTGGCGGGAGCTTTTCCCGGTGCTCGACCGCGCCGAGCTGCGCGGGGAGGTCCGGCGCGGGTACTTTGTCGAGGGACTTTCGGGCGTCCAGTACGCGCTGGAAGAGACGGTGGGGGCACTGGCCCGTCTCGCCGGCGAAGCCGCCCGGACCGGGCCAGCATATCTTGTCGCAACTCTCGACCCTGCCAATCTTTACGGAACAGGGGCGCCGTTTGATGTCCCCTTGCTGGAGGGGGGCACGGCCCGGCTGCCGCGGTCGTCGGGTCGCTACCTGGTCTTGATCGGGGGACGGCCGGTCCTGATCATCGAAGGATACGGGAAACGGCTGACGGGCCTGGCCTCCGCCTCCGAGGCCGACTTGCGATCGGCTCTCGCCTTGCTGCCGACGCTCGCGGGACCGTCGCGCCGGGTGCTGAAGGTCGAGACCTACAACGTGACGCCAACCCTCGCCAGCCCGGCCGCCGGCTGGCTGGCCGAGCTTGGGTTCGTCCGCGACCCGCCCGGCATGGCCTTGTACGTCTGGTTAGCGGCATTCGATTTGATGGTTGCCAAGTGGTCCGGGGACGATACTATTGCAGGTGTGTGACACGGCGCAACTCCAAGCCGGATGCCAAATTGGGACCAAAATACCAAACGAACCCAACGAGCCCCCGAAAACGCCAGCGAAAGGGTATGGTCTGGGTGTCGATAACGGAGGGAAACCGCGCGTGCTTTCTCGGCTCGAAAGGTTGTCTTCACATGGACTTGCAATGACCGAACGAGGGTCGCGGACAGTCGCCGTCCAGGTTCCACGGGAGGTTTCGACCGATGACTGATGAGCTGTCCCCGCCCGCGCCGACCGAACCCAAGACGGAACGGCAGTACGACTGTCTGGTCATCAGCGACCTGCACCTCGGCAGCGACGTCTGCCAGGCGAAGTTGCTGGAGGAATTTCTGGAATGGGCCGTCGATCACACGCGCGAGCTGGTCATCAACGGCGACATCTTCGACGACCTGAACTTCAAAAGACTGACGAAGCGGCACTTCTCCTGCCTGAAGGTCATCCGGCGCAACTCGGACCGGGACGACGTGCGGCTCATCTGGATCCGGGGCAATCACGACGGCCCGGCCGAGGTCGTCAGCCACATCGTCGGCGTGGACTTCCTCGACGAGTACATCTACGAGAACGACCAGATCCGCCTCTTGATCTTCCACGGCGACCAGTTCGACCACTTCATCACCCAGTACAAATGGATCACATCGGCCGCCTGCAAGCTGTTTTACGGCATCCAGAAGTGGTTCCCCCACCGTACGTCGCGCTGGATTCGCCGGGTGTCGAAGCGATTCCAGCGCAACAGCCAGCTCGTCCAGCGCACGGCGATCGAGTATGCCCAGTCCAAGGACTGCCATTACGTGACCTGCGGGCACACCCACCTGCCTCTGACCGCCGAGGTCGATGGGTACCATTACTTCAATACCGGGACATGGACCGACCATCCCCCCTGCCCCTTCCTGGCGGTGCGAGGGGGTTCGGTCGTGCTCGACCATTGGCCGTTGTCTTCAACGAACACGGCGGCCGAGGCATCCGAGGAACGGATTGCCGAACCGACCAGTCAGAGCCTATCCTAGGACATGGACTCGACTGCGTCGGCATGCGGGTCTTGGATCGAGAATGAAGCCTTTGGACCTTCTTTGCGGGAGAGCTTGACTTGGCGACGACCCGGATCGAACGCGACTCGATGGGTGAGATGGAGGTCCCGTCGGCGGCCTACTACGGCGCACAGACCCGCCGGGCCGAGCTGAACTTCGGCATCAGCCCCCTGCGCCTGCCCCGGACGATGATCCGCGCCCTCGGTCTCATCAAGAAGTGCGCCGCCGGGGTGAACATGGACCTGGGATTGCTCAAGCCGGAGCTGGGCGAGGCGATCGTCCAGGCCGCGCAGGCAGTCGCCGAGGGGAAGCATGACGATCAATTCGTCGTCGATGTCTTCCAGACCGGCAGCGGCACCTCGTCGAACATGAACACGAACGAGGTCATCGCGGGCATCGCCAACGAGGCCGCCAACGGCACCCGAGGGGGCAAGTCGCCCGTCCACCCGAACGACCACGTCAACATGGGCCAGTCGTCCAACGACGTGATCCCGACGGCGATTCACGTCGCGGCGCTCGACGGGGTCATGAATCACCTGGTCCCCGCCCTGCGAGCCTTGCACGAGTCGCTGGACGCCAAGGCAAAGGCATTCGACGAGATCGTGAAGATCGGTCGGACCCACCTGCAAGACGCCGTGCCGATCCGGCTCGGACAGGAATTCTCCGGCTACGCCAGCCAGATCGGGCATGGCATCAAGCGGGTTCAGCAGGCGGGCGAGTCCCTCGCCGAGCTGGCCATCGGCGGGACGGCCGTCGGCACCGGGATCAACACGCACGCCGAGTTCCCCGAGCGCATGGCCGAACGTCTCCGCAAGGAAACCGGCCTGGCCTTCCGACCGGCGGAGAACACGTTCGAGGCCCTGGCCAACCGCGATGCCGCCGTCGAGGCGTCGGGAGTCTTGCGGACGGTGGCGATCAGTCTCTCGAACATCGCCAACAATATCCGCTGGCTGGCCTCCGGCCCGCGCTGTGGGATCGGCGAGATCCAGATCCCGGAGCTTCAGCCGGGCAGTTCAATCATGCCGGGAAAGGTCAATCCGGTGATTCCCGAGGCGGTCCTCATGGTCGCCGCACAGGTCGTGGGGAATGACGCGACGATCGCCTGGGCGAACGGAATCGGCTCGAACTTCGAACTGAACGTCATGAAGCCGGTGATCGCCTACAACCTGCTCCAGTCGATCGACTTGCTAACCCACGCGGCCGCTCACCTGAACGAGAAGTGCGTCCAGGGGCTCCAGGCGGACAAGGAACGTTGCGAGCAGTCGATCGAGCGGAGCCTGGCCATGTGCACCGCCCTGGCTCCGCAGATCGGCTACGACAACGCCGCCGCCGTGGCCAAGAGGGCGTACAAGGAAGGTCTCAACGTCCGCGAAGTCGCCAAGACCCTCACGGACCTTTCCGCTGGGGAAGTGGATCGCCTGCTCGATCCGCACGGGCAGACGGTTCGTGGCTCGGGCGTTGGCGGCGCGGGCGGAGGTTGAGATCCCCGCAACAGGGAATGCGAAAGGATGCCATGCTCATCTCGCACGATTTTTCGATAGACGACCAGGACCCATTGCCGGAGCATGCGGAGTCCCCGTCTCCGCAACCCCCGGCTCCTGAGCCTGTGATCATCGTGCGCTACCGCGATCGGCCCTCGACGGCATGGCTGCTCGGGCCGATCCTGATCTTCGCCCTGGCGATGGTGATCCTTTCCTACCGTGCCCAGCCCCCGGACTGGCTTATTCAGCGCCTGGATGAGCCAGTCGCCGCTCCGGCCCAGACCGATCGCCTGCCCGAGTCGGAACGGAACCAGTCGCCGCTTGTCCTGCGCATTCTTCCTGAGCCGAAATCGGAACGGGAGACGGAGAAGGCTATCTCCGATTCGCCGGCGTCGGAGCCCGAGCAGGACCCTGAGGATCTCGCGAAATCCCGAGACTGCTGAGGAGGCAGAGGAGTACGATCAGCCCGAGGTCGCTGAGAAGCTCGATGAGGCGTTAAACCCGGCTCCAGTGCCGTTGCCGACTCCCAATCCGGCTCCCCCCGTGGCCGTCGCGATCGAGGAGATTCCCCTGCCTCAGACTGAAGACGTACAGGCCGAGATCCAGCGAGAGGCTCAACGACGACACGCCGAACGAGCCGAACTGAGGGAGATCATCGCCCAACAGCCGGAAATCGAGCGCCGTAAGCAGTTGATCGAACGTCGCAAGCAGTTGCAGGAGCGCATCGAGCGCGAGCGGGTCGCACGCGTGCAGATCGAGAACGAGCGGGCCAGCTTCCATGCCCAGCTTCGCAAGCTGGTCCGTTTGCCGGACATGAAGGGCGGGTCGGCCATCTGGACGCTCTGCAAGCAACATTACGCTGAGCCATCCAGCGCGATCGAGGAATCGGTCGCCGAGGCTCTGCGAGGACGTGCGGCACGCTGGAGCAGTTTCCGGCGCATCGCCCTCTTCCGCTCTCACGGCGTGCCGGAACCGGTGATCCTCGAACATCTTGCCCGCGAGCACATGAGCAATATCGTCGCCCGGAGAGGTCCGGACAACGAGTATGAGGCGATCGTCTGGGCCGCCAGACAACTGCTCGCCGTCCCCCTGCCCTCCGAGAAACACACCACCCCCTCACCCTCCAGAGCGACCGCGCGCGCATTTCCTTGAGCGTCCCGCGTTGATGATGATTCGCAGAGCGACTTCAATATTCCTTCCCCAGCACCGAATAGTTTCGGAGTAGAGCGAACCCGAGCCACCGGGTTCGAAGCGTCCTGAATCAAAGGGGAGGGATCATGGAACGAGTCGAGCCGAAGGGGCTATCCGAGACGCTAGAGAAGCTCGAATCTTTCAACAAGTCGTTGTGCTGGCTGGGAATGGTTTTAATCGTCGGAACGGTCGGTCTCCTCATCGCGTTACGTCCCTCATGGAGGAGCGGCCAGCCTCGCGAGATCGAGGCTCAGCGGTTTGTCCTGAAAGATCCGTCGGGACGTACGCGTGCCTTGCTGGAACTCAAGCCGGATGGTGCCCCGGAACTCGCCTTCTACCGGGACTCGGGGGAGGAACTTGTCAGCCTCAGCGCCCTTCCGGATGACACCACGATCCTGAAGTTTGAGCGAGCGGGGAGGAACAAGCTGTTTCTGTCCACCTCCTCCGACGGCTCGGCCCTGTTGAACGTGCAGAACGATCCCTGGAACCATAGCTCGGAAGTCGCTCTGGGTTCGGATCGATTCCTCGACCTGAAACTCCGAACCAGAGGTCGGCGGATGGATATGACAATCGACCCCGAGGGGACGCCTGAGATCGTGTACAAGGATTCCAACGGAACTCCGATCCCGACGTTTTCGATGCAGACTGAAGGTGCGCCGGTCGCGCGGACGCTCGCACAACCGGTCACCGGTCCCTGGATCCAGCGAAGCGTTGTTGGCTCAGGTGGCGGTGGTTCGGACTGGCTCAGGACGCGGTTCGCGCCCTGAGCCGCCGAGGAGTTCACGACTGTCCGGGAGGCTCCGCATACCTCCTGCGGGTGGAATCGTGGTCAATTCCATTGAGCTTCGCCGAGCTGTATCGTCCGTACCCGGCTTCGAGGTAAGCCGCGTCTTCGGGGCGTTCCTCCAGATCTTTCTTGAACTGCCGCCGTCGCTTCTTGTTGCCAGCGCGTTTCAGGGTCCGCTTCAGCTCGCGAAGCTCACGTTTTTCCTGGTTCTGCATGGCGAAGCTCTCCCGATCGTCTCGATGCGACTGCCGACGGACAGGACCCGCCGGAGAGCATCAGGGTTCGCGGGGTGCTCCTCGCAACGGAACGAGGTGCGTCTCGGTGTCACTCCATTTTAACCGATGGCTCAAGCGAAGAGCGCCAGCAATTCAGAAGAGCCGGTGGCCTCGCTCCAGGTTTTCAGTTCGTCCGGGCTGGTGATCTGCTTTTCTCGAAACGCACGGGCCGCTTGCCACATGGCGATCGAGCCGGCCTTCGGCCCCGAGGGGTGATCCAGGATGCTCGACCCGGCCAGCGGCGCCAGGTTAAACCCCCGCCCCGGATGCCCGAAAGCCGCGAGGTTGTACCCCAGGTTCTTCGCCCCAAGCCCGCCAGCCGTCACGGGTACGGTATCGGTCATCTCGACGGGAGTCAGCGTCGGTGGTGGGAATCGGGTTCCAGAAGGTTTCGGCGAGCATCTGGAGGAGCGAGGGGTCGAGACTGTTGACGTGGCAGTCATTTTGACCCATGACGCCGATCTGGAAATAGTCCGCTCCGCAGAGCCGGGTTAGTTTGGCGATCACTCGAGCATCAATGCGTCGAGGACCGGTGGTCAGGGCCGCCAGCCCGCCGCAATGAGCGTAGAGCGGCACGTCGAGATTCTGATCCTCGGCCAGAACCTGCAGGGCACCGAGATTATTGGCCATGATCACGTTGAACATGATGCCCGAAGCCCCCCATTCCACCGCGCGGCGGGCTGTGTCGAGCAGCTTGTCGGTTCGCACGGGGAGATGCGGGCAGTAGATCATCCGTCTCCCTGTCTCGTCGTGAGCGCGGCGGAGGGCCTCCGCGACGGCTTTGACCTTCGGCTCCAGGGGGCAGTACGACGGGTTCATCATCTTCTCGTCGTCCTTCATGAGGACGCAACCGCCGAGCGCGGCCTGATATGCCTTCTCGGCGACCTCCGCGACGGAAAGCCCGCAGCAGGGCTTCATGATCGTCCCGATCAGCGGCTCGCCATCCTCCAGGCCGACGTAGCGTCGGGAACGCTGAATACCCCACTTCGGCCCAGGAAAGCGGTCAAGAAAGATCTTCGGCAGGCGGAAATCGAGAAAGGCAACCTCGGTATAATAGACGAACTCCAGGATCGGCCCACCGACCGAGAGCATCTGAAGCTCGTAGTACGGGTCCGCCTCAGGGTCGAGGTTCGCCAGCGGAGCGCGGATCGTGACGATTCCATCGCCGCGGTCGTACCGCTCGATCCGGACTGGCTCCGCCTGGGCCGCATGAAAGAGCTCGGTCGGCTGTCCCCCGCCAATCCAGCGACCAGTCGTCTCTTCCTCGGCGATTTTCCGCGTGACCTTCTCCAGGTCGCCGTCGGTCTTGACGTAGTAGGTGAATTCCAGGGCCTCGGACGGATCGATACGGCTGGTCAGCTCGACGAGATCGACAGGTTGGCGTCCGCGCACCTCGGTCGGGGTGTACACGTCAGACATGGCAACGGCGGTCCTTTATCATCGATGGTTTTTCAGCAATCCACAGTCCTGACGATCCTAACCAAAACGCCCCTCGCCTCTCCAGAGCTTGATCCGGCGGGACGACCGAGATTCCCAATCCGGTTAAAAATCCTTAGAATCTCGGGCCTGACACGGGATGCTGTTATCAGCCTCATTGAACCAGGGGCCGGGAATCACCCACGATGAGACGTGCCGCGTTTCTCGATCGGGACGGAACGATCAACGAGGAAGTGGAATATCTTGGCGATCCCGATCATTTGACGCTCCTTCCGGGCGCGGGCGAGGCGATCCGCCGCTTGAACGAGGCAAGGGTTCCGGTGCTCATCGTTTCCAACCAGGCGGGTGTCGGCCGCGGCTATTTCACCGAGCACGAGGTCGAGGCCGTTCATCAGCGTCTGGTCGAGCGGCTCGCCGAGCATGGGGCGCATCTGGACGGGATCTACTATTGTCCCCACCATCCCGACGACAACTGCGCCTGCCGCAAACCCCGTGCAGGACTGATCGAACAGGCCGCACGGGATCATGAGATCGACCTGGAATCATCCGTGGTGATCGGGGATAAGCCCAGCGATCTGGCAGCCGGTCAATCGGTGGGATGTCGGACGGTTCTCGTCCTGACCGGATACGGCGCAAGGAACCGGAACGCCTGCCTTCACGGTGAGACGCCTCCCGATCACCTTGCCCGCGACCTGCGCGACGCCGTGCGATGGTTTCTGGAGGAAAGGTCGGCTTGACGGGATCGGCACGCGGGCCGAAACTCAACCGCCGGCAAAGGATCGCCGGAAACGGTCGGACGGAAAGGAAAGAGCCATGCACATCGTGACCGGCGCGGCCGGCTTCATCGGCAGCAACGTGGTCCGCGGTCTGAACTGTCGGGGCGTCCGCGACATCCTCGCGGTCGATAACCTCGAACGAGGCGACCGGTTCCTGAACCTCAAGGACTGCGACATCGCCGATTTCATGGACATCGCCGAGTTTCGCGAGTTCATCCGGCGCGGCGGACCGACCGGAAGCGTCGAGGCCTTGCTCCACCAGGGGGCCTGCGCCAATACGACCGAATCCGACGGCCGCTACATGATGGATAACAACTACACCTATTCCAAGGAACTGCTCCACTGGGCGCTGGAACGTCGGGTGCCGTTCGTCTATGCCTCCAGCGCCTCGGTCTATGGGGCCGGGAAGGTCGCGCGTGAGGAGCCTCCTTACGAAGATCCCCTGAATGTATACGCCTATTCCAAGCTCCAGTTCGACCGCTACGTCCGCCGGCTGCCGGACACGCTCGATTCGACGGTGATCGGCCTTCGCTACTTCAACGTGTATGGCCCCAACGAAGGGTTCAAGGGCAAGATGGCCTCGATGGTCCATCAGCTCTATGTGCAACTCGCCACGACAGGTATCGCCCGACTGTTTGAGGGGACCGATGGCTACGGTGATGGCGAGCAGCGCCGGGATTTCGTCTTCGTGGGAGACGTGGTCGCGATCAATCTTTTCTTTGCCGAGGGACCGGCCCGCAAAGGAACCTTCAACGTCGGCACGGGGCAGAGCCGTAGCTTCAACGATGTCGCCCGCGTCCTGATCGAGCGGCTCGGTTGCGGGGAAATCCAGTACATTCCGTTCCCGGCCTCCCTCGCGGGCAAGTACCAAAGTTTCACCGAGGCCGATGTCTCCCGGCTCCGATCCGCCGGGTACGATCAGCCTTTCACCTCGCTGGAAGAAGGCATCTCGCTCCTTTGCGAGCAGGTGCACATCTGAACGAGGCAAGCTTACGACGGCCTCATCCTCAACGGTTGGAGAACACGCTGTCGAGCCACCCGATGAGGTCGCGTGCATAGAGCCCGGGGTCCGGCTCGAATTCCAGCGTGTGGTGACCTTCGGGATAGTCGATGACGGTTCGGCTTCTGGTGGCGAGCTTCTGGCAGTAGGCCAGAGTCCGGTCGTTATCGACGATCCGGTCCTGCCCGGCAAGCATCAGGAGCACCGGTTGCCGGACCTTTGGCGGAATGCGCGCGACCTGCCGATCGATGAACGTACTGGCGGCCAGGAGACTGGCGGTCGCGTCCCGAAGGCTCAGCGGGTCGTTGGTGATGAACGCCTGCCCCTCGGGATAGGCCGTGAACAGCGACGGATCGGCCAGCGGGATCGGAAACCGCTTTTGAGGTTTCGTGAAAAATGCCCAGGCGATCCGCAATCGTTCGGCGGTCGAGACCCCGACCCGAGGATGCAGCCCCGGACAGATCAAGGCGAGCGCGTCCACCAGGTCCGGCTCGCGTCCCGCGGTCAGGACGGCGAGTTTCCCCCCCCAACTGATCCCAGCCAGCGCGGTCGGCAGCGTCGCATGCGATTCTCGGAGTTGAACAAGCAGCTCACTCAGGTCGTCGAGCAACCGACGAGCCGAGGGGGTGTGACCGCGGTCCTGGACGTTGGCTCCCGATCCCCGTCGGTCGGGAAAGTGCGTTTCATAACCGGCGTTCGCCAGGGTCCGGCCCAGGTTGTGATACCATCCTCCGTGACTCTGAACGCCGTGGAGGACGATGACGCGTCCCCTGGCACGCCCTTCGGGTTGCCAGGTCGTGCGGTGGAGAGCATAACCATCGGACGTGGTTTGAGTCGCGTATGTCGGCTCCATCAAAGGGCGACCTCCCTGCGCGTCACGGTCATCCGTTCAAGAGAATCCAGGTCCACCGTGACTCCCAATCCCGGTCCTTTCAGGGGCCGCGCCCGGCCTCCGTAGCCGAACGTGATGTCCTCGGCCGTCACGTTCTCGGCCAGAACATGCCGGTCGTAGGACCCTTCCACGTAACGCAATCCTGTAATGTTGCTCGCCAGGTGCCGCCCGGCGGCGGAGAGCAACCCCGTCTCTCCCGGGTGACATCCCAGTTGCAGCCCAAGCCCGGAGCGTCGCGCCAGGGCCATGATCCGCAAGGTCGGCAGGAGACCACCGCACTTCGAGATACGGACGTTGAGAATGTCCGCCAGGCCATGCTCGATGGCTCTCGTGGCGTCGGGATAGCCGCAGAGCGACTCGTCGAGCATGACGGGGACGCCCAGTTGCGGGCGCAGTTCGGCCAAGGCCTCCACCTCGGCATGGGGAAGCGGTTGCTCCAGCGCCGTCGGCGCAAAAGGCAGGAGCGGTCGAACCTTCTGAACGACCTCGTCCGCATGCCACGCCTCGTTGGCGTCGAGCCGGATATCCATCGATCGACCGAGAATGCGCCGGAGCGTCGCCAGCCGCGCGGGGTCGTTCTGACCGGCCACGCCGACTTTGATTTTCATCTGGGCAAATCCATAAATCCTCATCTTCCACGCGGAGATACGCTCTTTCTTCGCGGATTCCGCCGTGATCGCCCCACTGTAACGCACAGGCGACGGGGCCGCCGTCCGCATGTCGCGGGTGGCGTCGAAGAATCGGATTGCTTCGGTGACCGACGTGCCGAAATGGCGAGCATAGGCATCCAGCAGGGACAGTTCCAGGGCGCAGCGCGCGGCGTTGCCATTCATCCCTCGGGGATCGGCCTGCGTCTCGGGGAGAATCAAGGAGTCGAGTCGCTGGACGACCTGCTCCATATTGGCCGGATCGCCGACGTGTCGGGGAGTGTCGAAGGCGAGAAGCGCACTGAAGGCTGACTCGATCGTCTCTCCCGTGACGTAGGAGCGCGGAACGCCTTCCCCGTAGCCGACCGTGCCGTCGCTCAGGGTCGTTCGCACGATGAGACTGTCGCTCGCGGTGCGCTCGTGCGATGCGTGGCGGATCGGCTTCCTCAAGGGCACGGCCACGTGAAACAGCTCGATCGATTGGATACTCATGTCCGCATCCCTGTTGACATGGGAAGACGTTTCCGCGGTCCTCGACGATCAAGGGCCAACCAGGAGAACCAGACCGATCGTCGAGAGAATTAGACCACCCGTGATGCCCAGACGGCGTTCCCAGAGTCCCTCACGATCCATTTTCGAGAAAATTCCACGAACCCGGGTAGCCACAATCCCGACGACGACCAGCACCAGAGCCATTCCGAGGCTGAATCCGGAGAGGAGGAAGATTCCCAGCGCGAGCTTCCCCATCGCCTCGGACAGCACGATCAGGAGGATCGCATCCCAGCACGGCACAAGCCCTCCCGCGAGGCCAAGCCCGACGAGGCCGCGACGACGTTTCTCCATGTCCAGCGGCAACGTCTCCTCATGCTCGCCGTATCCCGCAAGATGACGCCCTAGCCTCCAGAGACCAATGGCCGCGATCGTGAACCCCGCGACGTGCGCGAGCGAGGCATTGATCTCACTGTAACGGGAAGACCGGGTCAACCAGAGAACCCCCGCCACCGCGAGCACGCTTCCCGTGTGAGCCAGAGTCGTCAAGATGGCCAACACCACACCCTTCGACCAGCGACCGCGCTCTCCCAGCGTGGTTGCCGCGACGAGCGTCTTGCCATGTCCCGGCTGGATGGCATGAGAGGCACCCAGCACAAACGCGATCAGCCACAATGCGGGCAGTGAAGACGCCGCCCGGTCCAGCAACTCCGACAGCCGGTTCGAGAAGGGCGGGCGGGCCGATCGAGTTTCCGGCGACGACGACGCTATCTGGGGAGGCGTCGGGGAAGGTTCCGGCGTCGCTGGCGAGATCGGGTTGAGGAGGACGCGAATCGGTCCGGAACGTGATCTCGACCTCCTTTGTCCGACGCTCCTCGGCATCAGAGAGTTGCCAGACAGGCCGAATCGGTACGTCATTCACATCGGAGGGGCCGTCGTAACCTTCCACTTCAACCCCATCGGCCGGGTTCAGCGCAAGCCGGCTGCTCCCCTCGCTCGCCACGTAGTTCGTATCGACGATCGCGAGCCGGCCTTGCTCGGGGCAACGTTGCGCGGAAATGGAAGGTGAAGCGAGGATGGTCCTCCACGACCAGGTCGAACGCGACGAATTCCAGTTCGAGTGGCCGCCCATCGATCGAGCAGAGAAAGCCGCGCGCGTTCAAAGGCCCAGTGACCTCGCCGTAACGTCGATATAGCGCTTCTCGGCTTCCCGAGGGCAACGAGCCGATCAGGCCGCGGAGATCCTGCGCCAGCGTGAGTTCCGCCAGGCTGACCTCGTAATCGACCTCGACCTGATCAGGCAGAAGATGAATCTGAATCGAGCGATCAACGCGGGCGTTGGGGATGTCATGCGCCACGCAAGGACGAATTGCCACCGTGAGCAGCCAGAGAAGCCACGGTGTCGATCGTCGCCAACGTGGAAACAGGCCCCCGGATGGCTTCAATAGAATTTCTCGATGGCTCGATTGACGACATAGATCACCGCGTTGCGACTCACCGGCTTGGACAGCACGCAGAAGACGTGCGCCATGAGGGCTTGTCTCAGGAGGTTTTCGTCCTGGTCGCCAGAGATGAGAATCGTCGGCAGGAGCCCCCGAATCTGACGGACAATCGCCACGGTTTCCAGACCCGTCAGACGAGGCAGGTGCATGTCCATCAGCGCAAGATGCACGTCTTGCTGACGTACGATGTCGATGGCTTCCTCGCCACTACTGGCGAGGAAGGTGCGGTAGCCCACCGGCTCGAAAATCTCGCGAAGAGATTCACGCACCGAGGAATCATCGTCGGTGATCAGCAGGGAGTATGGGGATTCCGAGGTCATGGATTTCGGCCTCCCACGCCTCGTGAGAAGTGCGACCTAGCATCGAGTTGGCGATACCGAGAGCAAATCCCACACCAAGGACGTTACCCTACCTCAAAATAGATCGAACCGCGAGCCTAATCTCCATGATATTCATAACTTGAGAAAATCGAAAACGCAATCCCTCGTTCTCCGACACGCGACGAGAGAAGCGACATGATCGCCAGAATGGCAGTCACTGCCGCTCGGGACTGTCGGCTTCGGCGTGATCGTCGTTGTTTCCCGAACGAGCGAGGCGGCCGAACAAACCCTTCGGCGCTCCCCAGCGTGCATCCGGATTGAACGCGTCGGCCATCGCCAGTTCCGGTACGTTCGTCCGCACGGCGCGGAACAGGTAGCGTTCCAGGAGCGAGCCATCGGCCGCCTTGGCCTGGACCAGAGTGGGAAGCAGCGTTTTCGAGTCGAGGAGAACGATCCAGGTCTCCCCCTGCGGGGTCACTCGGACGATCTTGTGGCACGGTTGGCCGATCTCACCGGAGGTCTGCAAGCCCTCATAGCGCATCTGGTCGGCCCCTGGGTCCCTGTTTTCATGCAGGCGGAGGGACTCATCCAGGCGGTCGATCAAGGGGTCAAATCCCGCCTCGGTGATGGGGTGACGACTGCTCCGAAGCACCAGGGGACTATCGATCGGCAAGGAAATCCTCGGCACGAGGGCGCTCGGCTGATTGATGTGCATCTGGTCGCTGTTCTCACCCTCCGCGTAAATGACCTCACGACCCTTGTTCTCTCCCTCCCTCCACTGGAGACGGACGGCCCTCGGTACTCGGCGGATGCTGAAGACGACGTTCTCCTCCGGTTGGAGCAGGTTGCCCACCCGCTCCTGACGGGTCACCTGGACTTCATAATTGCCGATGGCCGAGAGATTCTTTCGGGAGGCATCCACGAGAGTCCGGATCTTCGCCACGTCATCCCTCTTGGGCGGGGTCGACGTGGACGACTGTTGGGGATTGCTCGCCGGCTGTGTGCGGTGCGAGTCGTTGGGCTCGTTCTCGGGACGGGATTGCGAACTACGCGCCACCGGCGGAAGAAGCGCCACGTTGATCGGCCGTTCCTCTTCCGGTTTCGCATGAGAATATGCATCAGGCGGTAAAGCCGTCGAGCGGACGGAGAGTGACTGGGAAGGAGTCTGGCTGCGTACCCGATCGGCCAGCGGGGCCGATCCCGGCGCACGAGACGCATTCCGGGCTCCGGCTCCGATCTGGAGCGGGGGCGACGTTCGCTGCTGGCGGACGTTTCGCATCCGGGCGCAACCGAAATTGGTCAATCCACTGCAGAAAGCCAGGGTCAGCATCAGTCCCAGCCGGAGCCGGGAGGCCTTCCGGACGGTAGTATTGGTCGCCTCGTTCATGGCGGGGTCAGCTCCCCGATTCGGACGTCTGAAATGCGCCGGTATTCTCCAGGCCAGGGCGTACCCTGGAGGAGGTCCGATGTCGAGACGTCGTCTTTGTCATCCTTGAACATGGAATCCTGTCCGAGTCAATCACGACGCGGTAAGGTTCCGATCCTCATCCCCGTCCTGAGCGGAGCCGGCCCGAGTGTTCAGTCTTATGGATTTGCCGATACGCGACACTGGATACCAGAACCGTCTCGCTTGTACAATCCGAAGGCCGGACGTACGACGGCGGGTTGCGTTCACGCACCGAGGCGGCTGGCTTCATCGGTGTCGACGAACCGGAACGACTCGATGGCCTTCAGGTCGGACATCAAACAGGGTTGTTTATATTGTTCGACGGTTCCCCCGCTCTTCGTCAGCCTCCGCACCTGAAATTCTCCCCAGGAGCCTGGTGAAAGTCGGCGTGTGCGGATTGGGCCGAGTCGGAGGGTGGACCGCTTGTTCTCGTACTCGACGTTCAGTCGTTTGAGCTGGGCATCGACCTCCGCCGCCAGCCGGCTCGCCGCCAGCGCGTCATGCAGGTCGTCCTCCTCGACCAGGAGGCTGTAGAAGGGAGGATCGCTCCATGTCGGCAGGAGCAAGAAGGACTTCAGGTGGATATCGAGATGGGTTTGCGCGGCCTTCAAGGCGGCGACCACCTGAAATTCCGACAGCTTCTCCCCGGTCATGCTGGAGAAATGGGCCCCTTTATTGAGGAATTCCAGCAGCGGGGCCTTCCCATGAAATCCAGCGCAGCGCACCAGATCATGGATCTGGTAACGGTACAGGCCGCCGGCAGTCGTTGGAAGGATGAAATAATTCTGCCCCTCGATCAGGTCGGTTGCCTCGACGGTCTCGGGTTGTTCCTTGTCCGCCTGATCTTCAGGAATGAATTCGAAGTAGTGATGCCAGATGTCGAGAATTCCGGCGGGCGTGCTGTCATCAATCGGGATCGTCATGCGGCCTTCGGAGGCAATCAACCCGACGTCCCGTACCGGCCTCTCGCCAAAGAACTCGGGGTAATGACGCAGGTAGGCCCCCATCGTGCCGCCCGTCCAGTTGGCGAGAAAACGGAGTTCCGGCCAGTAATCACGGGGCAGGAGCCGCCCTGTCCGCTCGACGATTTCCTCCAGACGCCGCGCGTCTTCAGGACGCCGACGACGCACGCGACCTTCGAGTTGCTGCCGAACCTGGGGCGGAAGGTCCCATTTCCGATCCACGGTTCCGCTGGCGAGGTCGCGAATCAGCGTTTCCTTCTCACGGTCGCCGAGTCGGGCAATCGCCAGGATCGTGCTCGGGTTGGCGGCCATGATCATGCCGAGCTTCCGCGGGATCGACAGCCGGAGCGCCACGTAATACTTGGCTTCGATGCTCTTGATCTGAGCGGCATACGGGGGCATGCAGTAGGTGACGCGCACGAGGGGGTTCTGCATCTGCGCCGTCAGGCCGGTGATCGCTCCACAGGGGATGCCTCCGGGCGTGTACGACTCTCGCCAGTCGCTGGCCAGTTGGAGGATCGGCTGCAAACCCCGTTCGAGGATCTCCGCATGGTCGTCGAAGGCGCGGATACCCCAGAGGGTCCAGCCTTCCTTGTAATCCTTGAGCGATTGACGCGTGACCGGGATCGTCTTGGGTTTGGCGGTGGTGCCCGAAGTCATCGCGAACATCAGGACGTCGGTCCCCTTGCCGAAGAGGGCTCCAACGTCTCCCTGGCGAACCCGATCGATATAAGGTTCGTGCCCGTCATAGCCTCGAATCGGCACGCGGCGGCGGTAATCGGCCGCTGAGCGGATTTCGTGGAAATGGTGGTCGCGACCGAATTGACTTTCGGCGTGACGGGCGATCTGGGACATTAACCGCTGCCGTTGAACCTCGCCCGCGCGGTCGGTCTGACGCAGGAGATTCTCCGCCAGTTTTCTGGATCGAGCCAGAACCGGAAGACCGGCGTATTTCAAGATCAGGTCAAGCATGAGACCCATCCCTGGGGTGGGAATAGAGCAACGCCAAGGTGACCGCCTGTCACCTTCCGAAACCCCGATCGAACTCGTTGGTTCCCGCGTTGCGAAGAGGGGGAAAGGACGGAAAGAGCCTCGCGCTCGGTCCCTGTACGACGTCCGCGCCTCATTACCAATCTACCCATAGCGGAAGCGGTTAGGATCGTCAACCAGAAATGGATGAAGTCACCTGCTTTTCCGTGAATTCGGTCGGACCGATTCCGGAATCCTCCGAGGATCTGGCCTCGGGATCGGAGTACGGAAGCGTTTCGACTTCCCTCGGAGCGTATCGACGGAAGAAGTCGACGACTCGGGCGCGGTAGGTTGCCGGATCGACGTCTCGACAACGATTGTGCTTGGCTCGCGGCACGATCCAGAGTTCCTTCGGGTTTCCGGCATATTTGAACAGCCCGCGAGCGATCTCGGGGATGATGTACGCGTCCTTTTCGCCGTGAATCATCAACCAGGGCCGAGGCGCGATCCGCGACACCGCGCGTTCGACGTTGGGATAGCGACGGCCGATCCGCCGCTGATAGCGGACCCGACCGGCCCAACCGGCGAAGGCAAACATCCAGAGTGGCATCCGTTCCCAGATCGCCTGGGAGCCAACATAAATTTCCGCCCACCGAAGGACATAACTGAACACAGTCCCGCGCGTGGGAAATGCTCCGTCCGTGACAACACCCCAGACGCTCGGTTCACGGGCCGCCACGCAGAGAGCGGTCCCACCTCCCCGGCTCACCCCAAGAAGCCCCACCCCGGCCGGGTCGTGATCGGGCCGGGACCGTAAATAGGCCAGAGCCGCCCGAAGGTCGAGGATTTCCAGGTCGGAGACCCATTGCAAGGGTTTGTAGTTCGGATCGGTCTGGCTCGTGCCGTGATTCCGAAAATCGAACGCGAAGAGGTCAAACCCCGCCTCGCGCAGCCCTTCACAATACGGTTGAAAACTTCCCCGATCACCCAGGTATTCCTGGCAGAAGACGATGACCCCGGCACGCTGAGCCGTCCGGGCCGGATAGTAGGTCCCATCCAGTTCCAGACCATCCGGTGTCCGAAAGCATACGTCCTCTCCCCCCCGTTCCAGGGGCATCCGCAGCGGCTGGAAGACGGGGGTTTCCTCAAAGATCCGCCCGATGATCGGTGAGTAGCGGATCCAGACGTAAACCAGGAAGATCGTCAAAGCGAGGGTGAGGAGGAACAACGGCAGGGCGATGGCGAGGATCGCGAAACTGAACACAGGAGGGCTCCGAGGTCATCTCTGGGGTGCTGATCTCATCGGTGTTACCGGAAAAGATCGGCTCTGGGGCAACGCCCGATCCAGTTTTTTTGAAATTGTCCGCATCCGAACGCCTTCGGCTTGCGGACTCAACCGGCGAGGCGTTTGAGGATCAAGGTGATGTTCTGACCCCCGAACCCGAAACTGTTCGAGAGAGCGACATCAACCGCCTTGCGGCGTGCGTGGTGAGGGATATAGTCCAGGTCACAATCCGGGTCGGGGTGATCGAGGTTGATGGTCGGTGGCATGACGCCGTCGCGGATCGCCAGCAGACAGACGATCGCCTCGACGCTCCCGGCCGCGGCGATCAGGTGGCCCATCATGCTCTTGGTGCTTGATATCGGCACCTTGTAGGCCGTCTCGCCAAACGTTCGTTTGATCGCCAGAGTCTCGATCGAGTCATTGACCGACGTACTGGTACCGTGCGCGTTGATGTAGTCGATATCCTCGGGGTTGAGTCGTGCATCGGTCAGGGCCTCGCGAATGCACGCGATGGCGCCCCGGCCTTCCTCGTGCGTATCCGTCAGGCGGAAGGCGTCGGCGGTGGAACCGTAGCCGACGACCTCTCCGTATATCGTCGCGCCGCGACGCTTGGCGTGCTCCAGTTCTTCGAGAACGACCATGCCGGCGCCTTCCCCGAGAATGAAGCCGTCACGGTCCCGATCGAACGGGCGACTGGCGCGGGTCGGCTCATCATTGCGGGTTGAGAGGGCGGTCAGTCGATTGAAGCCCGTGACGCCGAACGGATGAATCATACTATGCGTGCCGCCGGAAAGCATCACGTCGGCATCGCCCCGGCGAATCAATTCCGTCGCTTCGCCGATGGCCTGACTACTCGCGGCGCAGGCGGTCAAACAATTCGCGTTTGGGCCCCTGGCGCCGAAGACACTCGCCAGGTGACCCGGCGGAGTTCCCGGCTCCTGCTCGGCCTCGTGGATCGGATGCAGCTCTTTCAGACCCAGTCGCGTGAAATTCGCGGTATTAACCTTGTTCGTGTCCTTGCTTGACTCGTGCACGAGTTTCACGAATCGAGGGAAGTCCTGCTGACCTTCACCCGAGCCGAGATAGACCCCGAATCGAGTCCGATCCAGGTTCTGGTCGTCTTCTAAACCCGAATGATCCATCGCCATCGTCGCGGCGGCCAGCGCGAAGTTCGTGTTGCGGGAGTAATCGACCCAGCGGTCGCCGTCCTCGCGGTAATCCGCCAGGCGAAAATTTCGCGCTTCCGCGGCGATCTGGGTCGGAAATGTACTGGCATCGAACAGGGTAATCCGATCCACGCCGCTTCGGCCTTCCTGAAGCGCCTTCCAGGTCTCCTCAAGAGTTTTCCCCAGAGGAGTGACCATTCCCATACCCGTCACGACGACTCGCCGGTTCATTCCAGGGTCCCTTTATCTCTCAAACTCGGGAATTTCGATCGTCGCCGCCTGGCTAGACTGTCCGCATCGCGATGGACCGATTTCCGAGAGGATCGTGTATCGGATTATCCGTGAAATCTGCAGATAAGGGAACACGGATTGCGATTCCGGTGTGGACGGTATCGTAAGGACTACTGCACGTTATGTGCCGGATTGCCGCGGACGACCAGGGCGGCGGCCTGGCCGTGACGGGTCAGGTTGGTGGTGATGAACGTGGGGTTGTCGGTGGATCGAGCCTGGCCGAGGACCAGATCGAGGTCGCATTCCGGGTCGGGATCTTCGCAGTTGAGCGTGTGCGGGATCAGTCCGTGGTTCACGCCGAGGAGACTGGCGACCAGCTCGATGGCGCCACAGCCGGACGCGATGTTGCCCATGTAGCCCTTCAGGGCCGTGACCGGAACCCCGCCACTCTTCGCTCCGAAGACGCGCTGGAAGGCGCGGGCCTCGGCGAGATCCGCCTTGATGGTGGCCGCCCCATGAGCATTGATATGGCCGACCTCGTCGGGATTCATCCCCGCATCCTTCAGGGCGGACCGGAGGGCGATCTCCGTCCCCGACCCTTCGGGATCGAGCCCGCCGCCCGACATGGCATCGCAGCCGTTACCGTAGCCGAGAATTTCGCCGTAGATCGTCGCACCCCGCTGGAGCGCGTGCTCGCGTTCTTCGAGGATCAGAATACCGGCCCCTTCCCCGGCAACCCAACCGCTGCGCTGACGGTCGAATGGCCGGCAGGCCCCGCTCGGTTCGCCCTCCCAACGCGACATCTGTTCCAGCAGTCCCATGCGGATCAGGCTGAGGGGATGAATCTTGGAGTCCTGCGCCTCCCGAGACCATCACGTCGGCCCGGCCTCGGGCGATGATCCGGGTCGCCTCGCCGATGGCGATGTTCGAAGCTGCTTCCGCCTCGGTAATCGAATTGCTGGGGCCTTGGCAGTCATTCAGGATCGAAATATGGCAGGCCAGCATGTTCGGCAGATACTTCAAGAGCCAGAGCGGATCAATCTCGTTGAGCCCATCCCGGCCGTAAATCTTATAATCGAAGGAATCGTCCGCGTGCGTGGCCAGGTTAATCGCCGGAGCGAGTTCATCGAGATCCGAGGAGATCAACCCCGCTCCCAGATCCACGCCGATACGCGTGGGATCCACGCCGCCGTCGTTCAGCCCGGCATCGGCCATCGCCAGCTCGGCGGCGGCCACCGCAAGCTGGATGTCGCGAGCCATGTACTTGAGGCTCTTGCGGAAGGTTGTCTTGTGCTTGGGATTAGCCAGCGACTTGGGATCAAAATTCAGGACCTCGCCCCCGGCGTTGATGGGCAGGCCCTCAATGGGAAACGCCTGGATCGGTTGGACCGCGCCTCGTCCTTCGGCCAGCGCATTCCAGAACGGCCCGGTCCCGATTCCCAGGGGGGAAATCAGGCCAAGTCCCGTGATCACGACTCGCCGTTCGGAATTCTGCATGGAAACTCGCGACGCTCCAGAATGCCGTTCACAGGCCGCTCCTTGGGGCCCTGGAAATCGGCCGGAATGGGTCGGGACGGGCGGACTACCTCAGGTATTGGCCATGGTGATATTGCGTCTTGACGATCATTCAATCCGAACCGGGGGCCGAGCCATGCGGTTGTCCGTTGGTCGCCGCGGGTGATTCATCGGTCAAGCGGGCGCGTTCCTGGGCCTTGGCCAGGTCCAGCACGCCCAATAGCTGTTGAGTGAAGACAAAATTCTTGGGTCCAAAAATTTGATTCGATCGGGAATTATCCAGGTGGGCGAAAACGATCTCAACGTCCGCCAGCAACTCCCCTTCGAGAAAGGCCTTGGCCTCGACCACCGCTCCCTCGATGCGCAGGTCGGTCAACGTAACCTCATAGACCAGTTGGTCCCCCGCGCAGGCGACGCCGAAGAACTCAGCTCTCGGGATCTTGGCCAGGACGACTTTCTGCTCAAAGTTGCCTGCTTCCCCGACGAGGATCCCGCCCGTCTGGGCCAGACCTTCGATGATCAGAGAGGCTGGCATCACGGGATAGCCGGGAAGGTGATCGTGCAGATGCTCCTCGGCGAGCGTCAGGTTTTTGATGGCCCGCGCGAACTTGCCACTGCGAAACTCGAGAAACTTGTCGATCCAGATCCATCTCATGAGACGGGTTCCGCAAGGGCCGGAGTGCAAGACCGTAGCGATCGAATCCGAAGCAAATCCGGCGCGAAACGATCCGATCGATGACCAAAAGAAACGGCGATGTCGCCCGCCATTCCACGTTGGCGTCACGGCGGGCTTCCGACGACTTACGGACCCACCCGCCGACGAGCCACGGGTTTGTTGAATCAACCGTTGAGCTTGCCTGCCACGTACTGGACCAGCATGTCCACGGTATAAAGGTCGAGGATCTTCTCGACATCCGGATCGTTCGAGAACTCGGTCAGGTCCGCGTAGGGCATCCGCTGCTTCAGCTCTTCAAGCCCCTTGTTCGTGAGCTTTCCGTTCTCGGTCAGGTCCGGGTCCGAGACGTTCTCGGGGAACAGCTCGCCTCGGGGAATCTTGATCCCGAAATTCCGCTCGAGCCGGAAGACGATGTCCAGCAAGTCGATCGACTCGGCCCCCAGATCGCTACGGAGGGTCGCGTCGCGATTGACTTCCTCTTCATCCACGCCCAAGGCATCAACCAGTGTGGTCTTCACCTTCTCGAAGATTTCATCTTGCGTCGGCATAATGTCCTCGGAAAATCGGGAACCCGGACCCGCCCCCCACCTTCTCAGGTGATTCGGAGCGTTCACCTTGATTGATTGCCACACCGCCCCCAGCTTCCGGGGTCAAGGGTGAGTCGCGTGGACCCCACCTCACATCCTACCGGCGCGGTCGTGGCTATCTTGCGATTTTTTTTGCCACCTTGCAACATCATCGGACATTGACGGCAGAGACTGAAGCGACGATCCCGAAGATTGTAGCGAAGATCGAGCCGCCGACATTCCGTTTCCTCGCCAAAGGAATATCAGCTCGTCGGCTTGCCGGGAACCAGAGTTTCCGAGTTGCTCGTCGCGTTCATGGAATCGCGGAGCATGGCCCGGGCTCCGACGGAGCCTTTGCGGAGGGTTGAATAGAGGTCGCGTAAACCGGCAACGATCGTCGCGTCGGTCGCGTGCAGTGAGGGATTACGCTCGCGAAGATTGTACCGGGTCAAGGTAAACCGTCCCTGAACCATCGTCTGATCGTCAATGATTCCTTTGCCTTTAAAGCTGGTTTCCCGCTCTCCGTGCGCGATCATCTCGACCCGCAACTGCAACTGGCGCCCCGGCTCGACAAAACTACCGTATTTGATCGTCTTGGCTTGCTTCAGCACAATCACGCTGTGGGCGAAGTCTTCGGCATCGCGGATCAGCCAGGCGCCAGCCTGGGTGAGAGCCTCCAGCATCAGCACGCCCGGCATCACGGGAAAGCCGGGAAAGTGATCCGCCAGATACTCCTCGGCCAACGTCAAGTTCTTGACCGCAACGATGCTTTTGCTCGGTTGAAGATCAAGAATCCGGTCGATAAGCACGAATCGCATAGAAATTCCCAAGGGATGGCGAGAGACCCGGTTTCCCGGCAAGTCGTAGGGATGGTCAGTCGCAAGACGGGACCCCCCCTTCCCCTATCGAGTCCACCATTGTAGGCCAAAACACGGGTTGTGGCAAGGGCACTCGGTGACGATTCAACACCGCCAACGTCGATTTTCAGGCGTTCGACTGATCTCGGTTTGGCTCAAGTTTATCCGGCAAATCGCCGAGGTCAAATTTCCTTGAGAAACCATGACTCCTTGCGTTCGCTTTGGGGCATCGGAAGGATAGGCAGGGAGTGATTCCGAGAAAATGCCGCGAGGGCGTGGTAGGCGAACGCGTGTCACCACTTTATACTGGCGCGATGGACCATTGCGACGGGGCCTTGGCGGTGAAGGCCCGCGATGAGCCGCACCCTTGTGTGAGGAATCATCCATGGGCTCTTTGGCCGTCCTGGTGGGACTCCTCAGTTCCACCGCCTTGAACGTCATTCCCGAATCGCCGGTGGTCTGGTCGCCAGATGGGGCATGGGTCGCGTACCGACTGCACACGAAGCCGGTGGAGACCCTGTTGTCTCCGGGCTGGCTTCTTGGACTCGAGCCGGAACGCACGGAGTCGACATCACCGGGCCGCTGGAGGCTCTGGGCGACCCGTCCATCCACCGCCGAATCGGTCTTGCTGAGCGAGTCGGTCGGGCCACTCTCGGCCCCCGAATGGAATCGAGACGGCACGGCGCTCGCGTACCTCCGATTGGTGCCGGACGAGGACGGCCGGTGGCGACAGGACGTGGTGGTACAGGATGGCCCTGGGCACGATCGCGTGATCTGGAGCCGCCAGATACGCGACACGGGGGTCGCGCCTTCGTTGTTGAACGGCGCGATTCTGGCGTGGAGTTCCGATGGCCGGCATCTGGCGGTGCCTCAGGTGGACCCGTCGGGATTATTGATCCTGCGCCCGACAATGGCCATCTTTTGAAAGTCATCGAAGACGCCTTCTCGCCATCCTGGTCCCTCGATGGGGAAAAACTGGCCTTTTATCGTATGGGCCCGACGGAGGGGCTTTCCTGGATCGACACGAACTTTGGAGAGCCTCGCCACGTGATCGACGTACCGCAAGCGTCTCGGCTTAGTCCGCCCGTCTGGGCGCCGGACGGTCGTTCGCTGTTCGTGGTGCGGCGGGGGGCGTCGAGGGTGGTGCGACGGGGCCGGTTGGGTCAACCTCCGGGGGTCTTTCAGGCGGAGCAGGCGGATCTGGTTCGGGTGGAGCTGGAGGGGGGACGGGTCACGCCCATCCGTTCCCTCGTGCACGCTCCGTTCGAGGACGCGGAGACGTTTCGTTCCGCATCCTTCAGTTTCGCGCAGGATGGCCAGATCGTCTTCTACGTCACGAATATCGACGAGCAGCCATCCCAGTTGACGATGGCCATGATCCGCACGGGAGAGGTCCCGACGAGAGTCAATCCGTTCGATCAGTCGCGCTGGCTCGGGGCGTTATCGTGCGCACCGGACGGGCCATCGATGACGCTCCGCGTGGGCGACCGGGAGCCGGGAGCCCTGCCGGCCATTTTCGACTGGCAGGAAATGCGACTGGCGCCGCTCGTTCCCGACGACGAGGCGCGGGTGAGCTGGCTGGATGAAGTGGTCTCGACGATCCGGGACATCCTTCTGGAAGTGCCGCCGGAGCCGTTGGAGGACGGAACTTCGGTCAATCGTCCCACGCTCCTGCCGGCTCCTGGCGAACTGGACGGGCAGCCGACCAATGCTCAGGCGAGACTCCGTCACCTGGGCCGTCTCGGGCTGTTGCTCTGCGAACGACCGGCCGATGCCTCGCCGGCCGAGGATGCGCTGCTGAGCCGGCTCGATGAGGCGAAGCTCGCGTTCACGTATCTCGCGGAGGACTATCCGGCGGCCTTGAAGGCGCTGGAGATCGTCGAGCGGCGGGCGGCCGGACCGGAGCAACGGCTTCGATTGCTGGTCATTCGGGCGCAAATCTTTCTCGGCCTGGACGATCGCGAACGAGCCAAGGCGACGCTCAGTTACCTTCAGACGCACTGGCCGTCGCCGCTTGGGAGGGTCGAGGAGAGCCCCGGCGGCGAATATCAGCTTGTCCCGCCAGGCGATCCGGGACGAGCCTGGATCGATCGGTTATCCGACCGGGCCGAGGGAAAGCCCAACCCGACAGGTGAGGGTCTGCCGGAGAACCCGTTCGGACACGCCAATCCCGATGCGCCCAGCCGGGGCTGGGTCTCGATCCGGCGCCCGTGGAGGTCCCTGTCATCCCCCGCGTGGAAATTCCGGTGTTCGTTCCGCCCCAGGCTCAGGAAATTGATGAACGGATTCAACGGCGGCGGTTCCTGCTCCGGCGAATGCAAGAGCGACGCGAGTTCCCTCGCGAGGTTCCGAAGAACGTCCGGCGGCCTCGTTGAGATGAACGGAATCGCCGCACGTCAGAGCACCGAGAAAAGGACGATCTGCGCCACGCGGACCATGCGAGTTCGTTCCGCGGAGGTAATCTCGCCACGGTCAATGATCGCGTCGAGCTGCCCGATCGTGCTCGTCATCAAGGCCGCTTGCGGCCCCTTGATCTGGAGTTCCTCGCGGTGCTGGAGCAACGTCTTGAGCACGTCGCGGACCGTGACGGCCTCCGCCAGGGGATTGGATGTCTCCTTACTCCAGGAAGGCAATGACACCGCCATCGCCGACCGTCGCACGAGATCCGTCATGATCCGGCTGATGCTCTCCAGCTTCGGATAGTCGAGCGTGTCGGGGGTATCCCTCGGCGTATGATAACGGGGCGTTTCGCCGGTGCTGAAAAACAGATACGGCACCTTCCGTGCTCGAAATGGACCATAATCGCTCCGATCGATCAGGAGTACATCGCTGCCCAGCAAGCCAACCGTGACGGGCTGGCCCGCGGAGGCCGCTTCGATCATGGGGCGCAGTTCGGGAATGTGTTCGGAGCCCATGACGAAGACGTAAGGGTCGCAGACTCCGCCGAGGGCCCCGGCGATCAGATCGGCGGTGAGGAAAAGGCGGACCTGTTCCAGGGGGATCGGTGGCTCGCGGACGAAGTGGCGCGAGCCCCAGAGCCCGTTCTCCTCCAGGTCGAAGGCGATAAACAGGATGCCGCGTCGCGGTCTCTCGGAAGCCTTCGCCAGAACCCGCGCCGCTTCCAGGAGCATGGCGACGCCCGAGGCGTTGTCGTCCGCCCCTGGATAGAGGACGCCGTTGCGGACTCCCAGATGATCGTAATGCGCCGAGAGGATCACCCACTCATCGGCCAGGTCCGGGTCGGAACCGGGCAGTTTCGCGCCGATGTTGCGGCCGACGACCTGCCCTGGCTCCTGACCGGGGATGTCCTGGGTGAAGCTCTCGCCGAAGAGAGGCGTCAAGCCGAGCGTCTGGAAATGCTCGATGATGTATGCCTCAGCCTTGCGGGCACCGGCGCCTCGACGTCCTTCAAAGGCGGGGGACGCGAGCGTCTCCACGTGCGCTTTGAGCCGTTCCTGCTGGGGCTTTGGTGTCTCGGCGCGAGCGATCGGAATGACCGCCACGATTGCGAGGATCAACAGCACCGTTCGGCTCCTTCCTGTCATGAATCTTCCGGCGAATCGCGCCGGCCTCCCTGATCTGTCGAACTGGTCCTTTGCTCTCAAAAAAATTCGCGGAAATCCGGCGCGGGTTCGCAACGCGTGCCATACTGAACGGTGTTTCGCAGCATCGTCTCTACACGGAGGTGGAACGTGTCGCATCGCAAGCTACTGAAGGCCATTGCCCTGACCGTGGGCCTCTGCGGTTTCGCCGCGGGTTCCGGCTCGGCCCAGGCCCAGGACTGGACCGATTACCTGCACTGGCCGTACGTGCCGCCACAAGTCCCCGGCAACGGGTTTGAATACAACGCGCTGTACGATCGATTCTACCTGTATCCTCGCGAGCAGCGCATTGTTCCGCAAATTCAGGGGCCGTACTACCGGAACTTCTACGGTGGAAAGCGTCACCTCGGGATGCGCCACCCGAACGGTCTCTTCCACGACCTCTGGAAGACCAAGTTCTACTACGGCAACCACTTCGCTCTGGACGTCTTCTGATCGACTCCCGGACGTTCGGATGAGAACCTTCCGCTCTGTCTCCCGAGACGGCGTGAGCACGACCTCCGCGTTGAGCGCGGGGCGTGCTCACGCCGTTGTCCTTTTGGTCATCCGAGCGCGCAAGCGATCTGGAAGTACACCTCCGCGCCGGCCTCCGCCTCGGCCAGGTCGATCCATTCGTCCTTCGTATGCGCCTGCGCGATGTCGCCGGGGCCGAAGCACGAGACAGGCCAGTCCGGTCTGTCCGAGCGGGCCGGCGTCCGTGCCGTAGGGAACTCCCGTCACCTCGGGCTTTCGTCCGATCGTCGCGGCGATGGCCTCGCGAATCTGGTCGAGCCACTCGGCCGGTACGGAGGGAGCCAGGGCGGGCATGCGCACCCAGGGGGGGAGGAACTCCACATCCTCCAGGCGGCCAAGCCTCTCCGTCAAGAACGCCTCGGCCATGCTTGGGAACCACGTTCGGGTCCTCTCCGGGAATGACGCGGCGATCGATCTCGATCTCGCACCAGTCCGGCACAATGTTGACGCTCTGTCCCCCCTCGATCCGGCCCACGGAGAGGCTCGGTGGGCCGAGGATCGGATCGGGAGGCGCCTCGGAGAGAGTTCGGGCATACGCGGCCAGCCCGTCCACGATCCGGGCCATGCGGTAGATGGCGTTGTCCCCCAGGGCCGGGGTTGAACTATGACAGGCGACGCCCCGCGTGCGGACCTTCCAGCGCACCGCGCCCTTGTGCGTGTTCACCAGGTTGAGACGCGTCGGTTCGGCGACGATCGCCAGGTCGGCCGCCAGTGGCTCGGCGGCCAGTTTTGAGGAACCGGTGTGGGTGAACTCCTCATCCACCGTGCAGGCCATGATGACCGAGGCCGAGCCTTTGGGTCGTTCCCGACAGAGCCGGTCGAAAGCGACGAGCATGGCCGCCATCCCCCCTTTGACATCGCACGCGCCTCGGCCGTAGAGCCGTCCTGCCTCGACGGTCGGCACGAAGGGGGTGATGGTCATGCCGTCCGTCGGCACGGTATCCTGGTGGGCGTCGAATAGCAAGAGGCGGCGGCTTTGTGGGGCGTCGTATCGGGCCAGGATGTTGTCTCGGCCGGGCGAGACGCTGTCGTTCAAACGGAATGCCGCGTTCACGGAAGAACCGGACGAGGTAGTCCGTCATCCCGGTTTCCAGGTATCCCGGGCCTGTCAATCCTCGTCCCATCGGGTTGACACTCGGGATGGCCACGAGGTCGCTAAGTAGTCGCGTCACGTCGTCCAAGGCTCGGCTCCGGCAGCAGGGCGCGTTAGAACCTCCCCTCGGGATCTTACCCGAAGGTTGCCGGGGCGTCACCCTTCTCGCGCTGTCGAAGCCATCGGAAAGAGCCGTACCCGCGCCTCGTCATCGAGCGGAGCACCGTACTCTCCGGCCTCGAACGCCTCGATCCGGTCCAGCACGGTTCCTCGTTCGGGCCCATAGGCCGCCACAATAGCGGCGCGGTGGCGATCCGCCAGCCGTCGCGAAAGGTTTGTCATCCGTCCTGATAACCAGGCACACAGGGCCGTCTCATCGCCCGGAACCTCCGTCTCGTATTGCCCGTTGTAGGGAAGCCACTCGTAAAACTGCGACTCATGAGCATGCAGCATCGCAGTCTTCTGATCCCAGACGGTCGAGACATCCACGATCAGACTCGGCTGAAACGGGTAAGGTCGGGTGAAATCGTCCGAGAGATAGGCGATGACCGGGTCGCGACGAGGGTGAGGAACGTCGGGCAGATGGCCGGCGGTCAGAAGGAGGCGGCATCTTGAACGAGCTGACTGGTACCCGGTGGTCGGGGTGGTAGTCGTTGGGCCGATGGGTCAGCACGAGGTCGGGATGGTAATGCCGAATCGTGCGGATCATTCGCTCCCGGTTCGGAATCGTGTTTTCCAGCCGACCATCAGGAATGTCCCAGACGTCATACCGGAACTCCAGGGTCGCCGCGGCCTGGCGAAGTTCCGCCCGGCGGCGGGCGGCCAACTCCGTGCCCGAGACCCGGTGGTGCCCGGCCGAGCCGTCGGTGACGGAGACGAAAAGGACGTCGTGTACAAGCTCGCGATACAGGGCCGCCAGCCCGCCGGCCTTGTATTCGGCGTCGTCCGGATGAGCGCCGATGACGAGCAATCGCAGGGGGTTCGACATCGCTTCCCTTTTGCGATCAAAAGAAGGGAAAAAGGGACTTCCCCGGCCGTCCGCGGGAGGGGTGATTTGGCGCGACGATACGGGACGTCGCCGGTCGTCGTCAAGGACGCAGAAACCAAACAAGATTTCCTGTCTATTTGATCTTGCCAACTCGAAACGCCGAATTAGAATCCCACAGACCTTCCGGGACGTGGTCCTTCGCCACGGCCCACTCAACCCCTTTCGACAAAGGGTCAGGAATCGATGGGTGACTCTCTGGGTTCAACGAGCACCCTCGTCGCCATCGATAATGGGACCGAGGTCCCTGATGGCGACGAGCCTCCCAGTCAAGCACCAGTCCTTGGCGACCCTCGACATCCCGTCTGGGCCGACGTGCCCGATGACGACTGGAACGACTGGCGATGGCAAGCCCAGCACGCCGTCCGGAACCCCAGGCAACTGGCCGAATTGCTCCCATTCTCGATCGACGAGCGGCAGGCCATCGAACAGCTTCAGACGAACTACAAGCTGGCGATCCCCCCCTACTACTTCTCGCTGATCGACCCGATGGACCTGGCCGACCCGATCCGGCTCCAG
>CAVWUA010000002.1:0-256161 GCA_963758025.1 uncultured Planctomycetota bacterium
CTCGTCGATCATGTTGTCGGGGTCGGCGACTGCCATCAGGTGCGTAGCTCCATCGGGTGGGACTTTCATCGACGAGGACGAGACGGGGCCACCAGTATAGAATTTGGCCTTCTGGACCGTCTCGGAGTCAATTGAGGCCGCCGATAGTTTTCGAAGCGTCATCGTCGGCCGGTCCGTCGGCCCAGTAGAGTGCGACGGTCGTCGGCTGGGGCAGGTCATCCCCCTTCACCGTGAAGGTGTAATGGATCTGGCCCCCGTTGGAGGTGTCCGGCACCACCGAGCCGACGTTCATGTCAGGCTTTTCATCTCCTCCATCATCTCCCTCATCGCCTCCGCCTCCATCGGCGCCTCCACCACCATCGGAACCTCCACCTCCGCTGCCGTCTCCACCTCCGCCGGAACCTCCGCCCCCATCGGCGCCTCCGCCTCCTTCACCGCACTCGGGCGGCGGCCCGTCGAGCTCGGAGGCGAAGTAGATCGACTTCGGAGGGCCGAAATCGCCGGTCTCGGGGTCGAGTACCTCGATCGACGAGAATGTCACCTTTCCGCTCGACGACAGCGGAGTATTCCAATCCCAGAGTGAGATGGATTCGAGAGCCGAGTAGGCACTCATGTGGACTTTCACTTGATTGGATTCGTACCCCAGGGAGGTTGTGATGTCCAACGAATCCCCGACATGGACATAACGGCCTTTCACATACACGCCGGCCAGGTTGCCTTCCGTCTCGAAATGGAGTTTGACCTGAGCCCCGGGATCCGCGCAGGGCAAGTAGATCGTGTCGCTCCACTTCGCGGTGAGGTTGCGGAAGTTTAGGGGCGGCCATTTCTTCTTGTTGTTGACGCTCGCGTCCACCTCGGCGGTCGCCGTGGTTCCGTCGAGCGATGCGGAGGCCGAAACATCGTAGGTGAAATGCTTGTCCGAATAGCTTGCGTGTACGCTGGCGGAAGTCGGATCGCGATCGACGAGGGATGTGGACCCGACGCGGCGGAGACCTCGCAGCGAGCAGGACCCTGCCCTCCAACCGTTCGACCTCGGTCGTCGCTGGCCCAAGATGAGGCGAACGACGGAGACAAGGAGCTTTCCTCCTTCGGCGATCCACCGGGTTCGATGCGTTTTCTCGCTTCGGCAGTGCGTACTTCGTCAGCATGTTATGGCTCCGAGGATCATGGGATGCCTAATTTGCTGGCCGTGTCTCAAGGTCGATGGTTCGCGTCGCGAACGTGGCCCTCCCCCTTATTTGCAGGTGAGACCCAAACCGGACACCGCCTCTGGAAGAATGGGCGCGGATTGAGAACGAAGACGCGATGTAAGCTATTCCTAGTGAACGCCTTGCGGCTCTTGAAAGAGATTCCAGGTTTTGTGATAATCCGGAATGCAAAGCACACCCTACAGGGAGTTCAATGTTCAATGTGATGAATCAAAACATTCGCAAGAGGGAGAGGAAAACCCCAGGCGAACGATTGATCGAGGAGGCCCGGGCCGGCTCGCGTGAGGATGTCGGGCGGGCGATGGACGCCTGCCGGGGCTACCTTCTCACGATCGCCCGCGACGCGATCTACGGCTCGCTCCGGACGAAGGAGGGGCCTTCCGACCTCGTCCAGGAGACTTACTTGGAGGCGCAACGTCGCTTCAAGGACTTTCATGGGAGCAACGAAGGAGACCTGATCGCCTGGTTGCGCGGCATCCTGGACCACAAGATCAATGACCTGGCCCGTCGCTACCTGGGCACGAAGAAACGACGGATTGATTGCGAGGTGCCGCTGACCGATCGGCTCGGGGATAACGCGGCCATGAGCGATCTGCCGCCAAGCGAGCTGGCCATTCGGCGCGAGCGCCGCGAAGCCCTCCGCTCCGCCCTCGAGCATTTGCCCGAGAACTATCGTTGTGTTATCAATTGGAGAAATGGAGAAAGATGCTCCTTCGAAGAGATCGGCCGCCGCCTTGGGCGATCGGGCGAGGCGGCGCGCAAGTTGTGGGTCCGGGCTATCGACCGCCTAAGCGTCGCGTTGCGGGAGGCCGGACACATCGTTCCAGACGAGGAGCCGTGACGTGAGACCCGAAGACGGTGTTCGTCGGGAGGAAGTCTTCGAGGGCCTCGTTGCCGCTTTCGACGAAGCCCTAGCCGAAGGATGTCCGACGAGCGACGCGGGCGCCGATCGTCTCGATCCCGACCTTCTCCGCCGGTATTTGAGAGCCAAGGCGGCGCTCCGCTTCATGGAGCAGGCCTCATCGAGAGCGGAACCGGCGGACCCGATGCCTCGGGGAGAGGAACCGGCGGACCCGGGAGCCGTCGAGGAGCCGCGTCCGCTACGGGTCGGGCGGTTCCGGATCGTCCGCGAACTGGGCGCCGGGAGTTTTGGGATCGTCCTGCTCGCCCACGACCCGGAACGGGGACGAGACGTGGCCTTGAAGGTACCCCGGCCCGAGGTGCTCGTCACGCCCCGCGTCCGCCGCCGCTTCCTCCGGGAGGGACGCCTGGCGGCCGGGCTCGATCATCCCGGCATCGTACCCATCCTTGAAGCCGGCCACGCCGGCCCGGTCTGCTACATCGCAGCCGCCTACTGCGAGGGGCCGGACCTCGCAGCCTGGCTGGCGACCCGCACCGAGCCAGTCTCCCTGCAGACCGCGTCGACCACGGTCGCGGCCCTGGCCGACGCCGTCGAGCATGCCCATAGCCGCGGCGTCCTCCACCGTGACCTCAAGCCGAGCAATATCCTGCTGACGTTCGGTGCCGATTCCTCACCGAGCGATCAGCCCGAAGGCATGGCCCTGCCGGTCCACATCACCGACTTCGGTTTGGCCAGGGCGATGGAACTGCGGCGCGACGATGCCACAGCGAGCACCCTGGTCATCGGTTCGCCCGCCTACGCCCCGCCGGAGCAGATCGAGGGCCGCGTCGGGATCGGCGACGCGACGCTCGACGTCTACGCCCTGGGCGCGATCCTCTACGAGTTGCTGGTCGGCCGCCCTCCGCTGGTCGGCAGGACGTCGTGGGAGACGATCCGGCTTGTGTTCACTGTAGAGCCCGAACCACCCCGCCGGCTGCGTCCCGAGATCCCTGGTCCCCTCGAAGCCATCTGCCTGAAGTGCCTGGAGAAGGACCCCGGCCGCCGCTATACCTCGGCCGCCGCGCTGGCCGATGACCTCCGACGACTCCTGGTCGGTGATTCGACGCAAGCCCGACCGCCCTCGCCCTGGGCCCACGTCCGGCGATGGACGCGACGCCATCCCTCGGGTGCGACGCTCATCGCGAGTGCCGTGGTTGTCGCGGTCGGATTCTTTGGGCTGGCCCTGTGGTCCAATGCCCGGCTCCGTCACTACAACGGCGCCTTGACTGATGCGCTCGCCGCTGCCGAACGGAACGCTGCCGTTGCCGCAGCTCATTATCAACGCGCCGAGCAGATCGATCGCGTTGATCGGAGGCGACTGCACGCGGCACGACTCCAACTCGCCGGGAGAGCCATTCTGGACGGGCATGTCGCACAAGCTCAGGAATTGCTTCGCCAACTCCGGCCCAAACGGGGTCGAGAGGACCTACGCGGTTTCGCCTGGCATTATCTCTGGCAGCGTGCCCGCACCCGTGCCCGTATTCTGTGGGGCCACTCGGCCGCCTGCGT
This sequence comes from uncultured Planctomycetota bacterium, assembly GCA_963758025.1. Taxonomy (GTDB): domain Bacteria; phylum Planctomycetota; class Planctomycetia; order Isosphaerales; family Isosphaeraceae; genus CAVWUA01. Next base: position 3,619 of record CAVWUA010000002.1, read on the forward strand.
CGACGTCTCCGTCAGCCCAGACGGTCACGCCGTGGCCGCGGGGAGCCGGGACGGGAACCTGATCGTCTGGGACCCGACATCGGGACAAATCCGATGTCGCTGGGAGACGGGCTTCGTTGCTGTCCACGGCCTCGCCTTCACGCCGGACGGCCGCACCCTCGTGGCCGGCGGGGAGAGGCATGGGACCGGTGAGGTGCTGCTCGCAGACATGGAGTCCGGACGCAAACTTGCCGTGCTCGATGGGTTCCCCGTCCCGGAGCAGGTTATCTCCTCTCCGGACGGTCGGACGATCGCCATCCTGGGCCAAGCGTCGTCCCCGGAGGAGGCGCGCGAGATCCGCATATGGGACGTGTCCGGCGGGTTCGACCGACCGACACTGCGAGTGACCCGCTCGGATGTTGATGCCATGGCGTTCGACCCGTCCGGGCGGTCGCTTGCGGTCGCCCGACATGACGGCCCAGTAACCCTGATCGACTCGACGACCGGAGGCGTTCTGCAGGACCTGCCCGGTCCGACCGGCTCGTACGCCGATCTGACCTTCGATCCTCAGGGCCACACCTTGGCGGTTGCCCTCCAGGACGGCCGCATCTTGCTCTGGGACATCAACGGCCGCCGATTCCTGGAGCAGACGCTGCACCGCGATTCGCCCCTCGGCTTCGTGCGATTCGCCCCGAACGGCCGGCTCCTGGCCATCGGAGAACGAGGCGGAACGCTCGTTGTCTGGGACATCAACGCAGGATCGGTGCGGATCGTCGACGGCGCGATACGGGGCCTCAGACGCGACGGTGCCACCACCGCCTTCTCGCCCGACAGTCAACTCGTCGCCTCTGGGGATAATGAGCACCCGGTGCGGCTTTGGGATGCCCGGACTGGCGAACTGGTTCGGTCCCTTCCGGAGCCAAGCCGCGTTTACGGTCTCGCCTACATGCCCGAAGGACGTTCGATCGTCGTGGCCGGTACGGCCCCAGAGGTATGGCTCTGGGACATTGGCCCTCCGATCGCTCTCCCGGAAGTGGAACGTCATAATGACGAGGTCTGGACCTTGTCGTTCTCGTCGAATGGCTGTACCTTGGCCGTGGGCAGCAACGACACGCACACCAACGCGACAATCAAGCTCTTGGACTTGGATTCGGGCCAGGTCAGGTCGATCCACGACGGCCACGCGGCCACCGTCAGCGACATCGCCTTCTCCCCCGACGACCGCATGCTGGCGACCGCCAGCCTCGACAAGACGGTTAAACTCTGGGACGCTGCCACTCTTGAGCCACTACGGATGCTGGAGGGGCACACTGATCGGGTCCGCAGCGTGGCTTTCTCACGGGATGGTCGGTCACTCGCCTCGGCCGGCTCGGATCGGACCGTACGGCTCTGGGATATTTCCTCGGGCCGATCGCTCGCCATCTTGGATGGTCACGGCGATACGGTCCGCGAAATCGCCTTCGCGCCAACGGGAGCACTGCTGGCAACAGCGTCCAACGACCGGACGATCCGCCTCTGGGACCTCGCCGAACGCCGGCAAGTCGATGTCCTTCGGGGGCCGAACAAGTTCACATCGGTTACCTTCTCCGGCGACGGCAGGCTTCTGGCCGCCGGTGATGAAGGCGGCGGCGTACGGCTCTGGGACTTGTCGACTGGCTCCCAGCGGATCGCCATCGCCGGCCATCCCACCGCAGTGCGTTGCGTCGGCTTCACGCCGGATAGCCGTACGTTGGCCTCGGGCGATGCCGCCGGGACGTTGAGGCTCTGGGACCCGCTGACCGGCGATGAACTGCTCGTTCTCGAAGGCCACGAGCAGCAGGTGAACGACATCGCCTTCACGCCGGATGGTCGAACCCTAGTTTCAGCTGACCATGAGGGTGTCATTAAGTTCTGGAGTTCATCTCCCACCCAAAGATGAGATATAATTATTCTCAAATATAAATGTTTAATATATATTACCGCATGATGGTGCCTCTTGGGCTGCTGTCGCCCATTCCGCCTCAGTCGCCGGAACCTCGGCGCCGCCGCCACAGCGACAGGAGCGGCTGAGGCAAGTGGGATCGGACTCCCGCCGTCGAGCGAGCCAAGTCCGTATTCACGCGCAACGTTCCCCAGCGTGGAGCGCGCCAGGTAGAATGTCGAGGTCGAGGGTTCGAACACCGCCGCGTCCGCCTTCCCATCTCCATCGTAGTCGGCAATGACCGGGATCGGCGTCCCTCCGTACAGCGTCCCGCGGCCGAACTGCGTGCGTTGCGGTGTTTCCCGACATCGAGCGTGCCAGATAGAACGTCGCGGTGGATGGCTCGAACACCGACGGATCGGCCAGACCATCGCCGTCGTAGTCAGCCACGATCGGGGTCGGACGACCGCCGTAAAGGGTCCCCCTACCGAACTGCACGACGTAGTCGCCCCGGCGCGTACCGGCGATGGAGAACGTTGAGGTGCTCGGCTCGTCGATGCCGGCGTTTCGCCCCCTGTGGTTCAGCGGAGAAGAGATGTTCCACAACCTCGTCGAGCGCCCTCCGATCGGATGCCGTCGGGGCGAGGCGCTCGCGGAGCTGGAAAATGCGCAGAGGGAGCCGCAGATCGTCGAGCTGATCGTCCTGTCGGTCGATGAGAGAGAGCCAGGTGCAGGCCCTGGACCGCACCCAGCCGTTGTTGCCAATGACTCCCGGCCAGGCCGAGCGGGGGACGCACGACGACGTCCGCAACGGGACCACGTCGCTGTTCGCGGCCCTGAACGGGCCACGGGCGCCGTGATCGGCACGTGCAGCCGGCGGCATCGGCAGCAGGAGTTCCTGAAGTTCCTCAACGAGATCGATGCCCAGGTCGAGCGGGGTCCGGGTGTGGAGATCCACATCATCCGGGACAACTACGGGGCCCACAAGACGCCAGCGGTGAAACGGTGGTTCGAGCGACATCCCGAGTACCACCTTCATTTCACGCCGACCAGCGGCTCGTGACTCAACCAGGTGGAGGGGTTCTTCGCGGCGATCACCGAGCGGTGGATCCGTCGCGGGGTATCCTGCAGTGTGGCGGCGATGAAGAAAAATGATCATGGAGTATCCGGCGGCGCATCACGAGAATCCCCGGCCCTTCGTGTGGACCGCCAACGCCGATCTGATCCTGGATCGGGTCAAGAGGGTTTGCGAGCGAACTGCCAACTCAGGACCCTAGAACTCGCGTGAATGCCGTTCAGTCTGAGCGATCCATCGAGGCCGGAATCGTCAGTTTTCCCGTCAGTTTTCCGTTGCATTCCTGACGATTTCTTGGAGAATTTGCACGTCGCTTTCGCGGGAAAAACCGCGATTTTCGCGGTGAGCGTCGTATTCACACGGTGGAAGTCGCAGGTTCGAATCCTGCGCCGCCCATTCCTAAGGTCGTGTAGTGCTTGCATTTGCGAGACACACTACTTGCGATACGACGCGATTTCCTGATCTGTAGCATTCGCTGTGACAGATCGGCTGGCCGAGGGTAGGGGAGGATGTCTCTCCTAGCCTCGTTGCGTTTCCGTTGGGATCAGTTTTCGAGCAGGAAGTCGATCGGGCGACGGCTCGTCACGATGGACTTGCCCTACACCGTATTTCCCGCCGCCCACCAGCGCCAGCGGAAGGCCAGGTAGGTCAAGCCGTAGAGGAACACACAGAGCGTTGGCGTCAGGACCAGGAAGACGGCCCAGACGGGCAGATTGATTCCGGGAATCAGCCGGGGCGCCTGGGCGGGGGTGGCCGTCATGCTGAAGTTGTCCTGCGAGGGCATCGGTACGCTGAACGCGGCCGAGAACGGACTGGTGATCGTCAGCCCGGCGAGCTGCTCCTCCGAGATCGCTCCGGCGAACCGTTCAAGGTAGATGCCCACGCCCACCGGTCCCGCGAACAGGATCAACAGCGAGAGATACGTCATCACGATCGCCACCGTGGTCCGACGCGCCAGGGACGAGCAAAGCAGGCCGATGGTCGAGGTCGCCAGGCAGGTCACGGCGATGATCGCCAGAAAGACAAAGAGCGTCCAGAATCGGTCGCGCAGCTCGGGAATCAGGGCATACGCCAGGAGCAATTGCTCGGTCAGAAGGAATGTCAGGACGGTCGAGACCCGCAAGGCCGCCAGCAGCTTGGCGAAGACGATCGTGCCGGGTTTCAGGAGCGTCGTCAGCAAGAGGCTCAGGGTTTTTCGCTCGCGCTCCCCCGTAATGCTGCCCGAGGAAAAGACCGGGCCGACCAGGATATTAAATAGAATCACATAAGAGACATAATATCCCGCGTACTCTGGCTTGAAGAAGAGCAGGAAGGCCATCAAGGGGATCGACAGGAGCATGCTGACCTGGATCACCAGGCGGAGCATGAGCGTCCCCTGGCTGAAGATCTCGCTACGAAGCTCCTTGTCGAGCACGGGATTGGTGCCGTCGGGCATCAAATCCGTGCGCTTGGCGGGGGCAAACAGTTTGTCCGGGAAGAGGTCGCGGTCGATGACGACGCCGATGGCGTACTTCATCTCCTGCTCCTCATCGACAACCTCCTTCCCCTCGCTGCCCACGTCCGGCGGGCGGAGTAACCTGCGGTTGACGACGATCGCCACGACGGTCCAGATCGCCAGACACCAGGGGGGCAAAATCGCGATCGAGACGAAGCTGCGGAGCAAGGCCCCCTCGGGCGAACTATCGCCCGAGGTCATCGACACGCAGACCAGCGCCAGCGGCAAGATCACGAGGTAACTGACGACCAGGGCCGAACTCGTCCGCCCGAAGAAGCTGGAACAGGCCAGGCTGATCAGGCCGAAGGTTCCCGCGGAAAGGATCAGGATCAGGTACGCCCGGGTAATCTCCGAGAGCAAGATCCCGCCGAGCAGGAAGCAGAGAATCATCAACGGCAAGCTGGAAAGAATCAGCAAGACGAGATACGTCAACGAACTGAGCAGCTTGCCGACCAGGATCGTCATCGGCTCCAGCGGACTGGCCAGGAGCATCTCGTAGGTCTTGCGCTCCTTTTCCCCCGTGATGCTTCCCGAGGCGAACGTCGGCGCGACCAGGGCCACCAAAAAAAACTGGCCGAGAAAGAACAGGTCGAACAAACTCTGCGCGGCCCCCGAACTGACCCGCGACTGCGCCGGCCAGGCGAAATAGACAACCACGCTGAGAAACACCACGTAAACGAACTGCAAGCCAAAAGCCCGCGGTGAGCGCAGGTTGACGAGAAGCTCGCGCATCAATACAGGGTTGTCGCGGAAAATCATGGGGAGGTCTCACCGCAGAGAGAACGCAAAGATCGCAGAGAGAAAGACAGAGAAAGGGGGGAGTGAAAAAGCGGCGAATCCTTAATTCACAATTCCTTTCGTAATCATCATGAAAACCTCTTCCAGACTAAGATCCTCCTCCGCGAACGAGTTGACGCGCACACCGTCCTGAATCAGTCGGTTCAGCAACCGCGTGAGGTCTTCCTCCTGCCCCTCGAACTCCGCCGTCAGGGTATGGTCGAACGATTCGACCGTGCGGGTGCCGCGGTCGTCGCGGAGGATCGCCGCCGCGCGGTCGGTGGTCTCGTCCAGGACGCGGATTTTCAGGACCCGGTGCGTGCGCAACTGCCGCTGAATCTCCCGGATGCTCCCGGCGGACAGGAGCTTGCCGCGCTCGATGATCCCGATCGACGTGCAGAAATCCGCCAGTTCGGAGAGGATGTGACTGGAGACCAGGATCGTCTTGCCCATGCCTTTCAGCTCGTTCAGCAGGGCTTTCATTTCGAGACGGGCGCGCGGGTCGAGGCCCGAGGCCGGCTCGTCGAGGATCAGGACCGGCGGGTCGTGCACGAGGGTCTTCGCCAGGCAAAGCCGCTGCTTCATTCCCTTGGAGAGACCGTTGACGTAGTCGTCGCGCTTGTGGGTCAGGTCCAGCAGTTCCAGCACCTGGCCGATGATCTGCTTGCGCTGGGTGCGAGGGATCTCGTACGCGACGGCGAAGAAGTCGAGGAATTCCCAGACTTTCATCCCGTCATAGACCCCGAAGTCATCCGGCATGAAGCCGATGACCCGCCGCACGGCCATCGGGTCGGTGACGACCGAATGGCCCGCGACGCGCCCCTCGCCGGACGTCGGCCGCAGAAGCGTGGCCAGAAATCGGATGGTCGTGCTCTTGCCCGCGCCGTTCGGGCCGATGAAGCCGAAGATCTCGCCCCGTTCGATCGTGAACGAGAGATCATCGACCGCCACGAAATCGCCGTAGCGCTTGGTGAAGTGGATCACCTCGATCATGTGCGGTCCGTCTCCGGGAAGGGTCGTCGGCGCGGTGGCCGAGAGGTCAGGTCGATCCCAAGGATTCCGTCATCAATTGGAATTTTACGCGTTCATCATTCCATCAACCATCTGGGGACACATCGTCGTTCGGTCGGATCAGCCCTTTCTCTTCGAGCAGTTGGAGAAACTCCGGCGGCAGGTCCTTCGCCTCCCCTTTCAGGGCGTCGTACAGCGGCCCGAGGGGGTCGGGCGTGGGGCCATAGCTCAGGTGAGCGACGACCAGCCGGATACCGCGATGGCGATCCACGGCGGGCTCCAGCGCTTCACCCGGCTGCACGTCCGGAGTCCACGCCACGAGGCGGTACTCGAAATGGTCCTCGGGACGCCGCCAGTCGTAGCGGCAGAGACGGTCGAGGAACGGTTCGGCATCGAGCCACTCCGGCCCGATCCGTCGCGGCGGTTCGGCGGTCTCGGTGTCGGAGGACGTTTCCTCAGTCGCCTCGTCGGACGGAGGCTCCTGGAACGGGCCGATCTCGACGGTCGCTTCGGGACCGATCGTGCCGAGTGAAGCGCGGCGGCCGGTCCGGGTCTCGACGACGACCGCGTCGCGCAGCTCCAGGCCCGAAACGTTGGCCACCTTCACCGGTCGGCCGTTTTCCTCGATCAGCCCGACGCCGCCGGGCAGGTTCACCATCTGCTCCGCGCGGAACATCGAGAGGCTGCGGGGTTGCACCGGGAAGTCCATCAGGGCCGGCTCGGGGGAGGACTGAAAGACCGATTGCAGGGTCTCCTCGCCCCGGAGGTAAAAGTCCGCCGAGCCGAGGTTCATCGGCAGGGCAAGCGCGGTCGGATCGTTCGGGAAGCCGATCGTGTAGCGCGTCCGCCCGGTGGAATAGAGCGCGGCGAAGCGGCTCAGGTGGGCGCGGGGATACACGCCTTGCAATTCCAGCAGGTCGATCTCGTCGCACGCCGATTCGAACCCCATGTCATACGCGGCACCCCGTTCGACCACGACGGCGAAGCCCAGGGCCAGGATCGGCGCGACGATCCAGGCCAGCTCCCGGCGCCGCAGGATGACGCGGCAGACCAGCCAGTTCACCGGCACCAGAAGCGTGATATACGCCAGCATGACCTTGAGCACGAATCCGGAATCCGGGATCGTGATCCCCGAGGCCGTCATCAAGGCCGTGCGTGCGTCGGTCGGGAAGGTCGCGCCGTCGAGCCAGGCCCCCAGCGACTCGGTCGAGGGGAGCACCTCCCCCGGAATCGCCGTTTCGTCCTCCTCGCGCCGGAGGGACGGCGGGCCCAGGTCGCGCCCGAGGTAGCGGACCCAGCTCAGGGAGGGTGCGGGGAGCATGACGTAATGATCCTCATGCCAGTGCTCCTCCGGGCGCCGGAGGATGATCCGCCGGACCATCGTATCGAGCCCCGGCCAGTTCGTCAGGGCCGCCTCGGTCGGCTTCAGCGCGAGCATCAAGATGCGTCCGCGACCGACGCGCTCCTCGACCCCCAGCAGGTGTCCGCCCGGGTCGCCCAGGGGGAGCGGCGTTGCCCCGGGGGCCGGCGAGAGGCCCGTCAGGTAGATCGTCTTGCCGGTGGCCAGGTGGATCGGCGCGGGGGATCGGTAGCGCGGCACAGGCCCTCGATAACCGTAAAGCTCCGGACTCCCCTCGATCAGTTCCTGCCACTCCCCCGGCCAGATCGGCGGCCGGTGCGCCTGCGCGAGGGGGGCCAGATCCTCTTCGGTGAGGGTCGCGTTGCGGCCTGACGGCACGGCCGGAAGGAACGGGCCGAGGAAGCTGTCCTGCAAGGGGGCCAGGCTCGGCCCCGGCCCGCCGACGATGATGAGCTGGCCGCCCCAGTGCAGCCAGTCCAGAAGCGCCTGCTGCTGCCCGACGTTCAGCGCGGCCGGGTTCAGGCCGTCCCAGAGGATGTGGCTGATCGTCGTCCACGTCAGCGGGTGCGACGACAGCGGCGGCGGATCGTCCGGGTTCTGCGTCGTGACCAGCCGGTAATAGCGCTGCTTGTCAATCGAGTTCGGGTCCTTCTCCCCCGAGGCCGGAACCGTCGCCTGAAGCCGGTTCAGAAACGTGTAATCGGGGGCGTCGGGACTCAGGATCGGGATGAGCATCTGGTGCGTGGGGAGTTCCATCATCGGAGCCTGCGTCGCCCCCTCGGACCGGATCGCGCCGGCGTGGGTCAACTCCAGAAGGATCTCCTTGGGAACCTGCGGCAGGAGCACGTGCAGATTCAGTTTCGACTGCTGCTCCTGCACGAGCCGGGCGTCGCGGCTGAAGATCACCTGATGCGGCATGTTCAGCAAGTTGACCGGCGACGACTGGAGCACCCCGTTGTAATCATCCAGGTTCGCCTGAAGCTCCAGGCCCAACGTGCTCCAGTGGTTCGCCTTGATGTACGGCAGCACGTCGAACGGCGCGACCTGCGTGCGGAAGAATTCGAACGGCGGCTTCGTTTTCTCCCGCAACGCCTTCTTCTTTTCGATCAGGCGGTCCGGGTCGGTCAATTCCCGGTAGCGCTCGGCGGCCGTCGAGGCCCCCGAATCACTCTCGTCCTCGACCGTGAAGTCCTGCCCCGGCGCGGCGATCGGCAGCAGCAGAGCCAGCCAGATTTTCAGAGCCAGCACGAAAATCCGCTTCGGCACGCTCATGATGATGTCCACCTCGCGGAGGGGTGTACGAGCAGGCTCTACCCGGGTGGGTGGAGAGCGCACGCGAGACCCACCGTTCATCCTCTCAGGCCGCCCTGATTCACGTCCCAGAAACGCCAAGACGGGTTGTTCCCCTCGTTCAGTCTAATCCGAACGCCAACCGACCGGAAGACCCCGCACGGTCGAAATCCGAAAGAATTCAAACTCAGGTGGGGGGATAACCTCGTCCTGGTGGATGGCTGAGGACGCGAATTCCGCGAATCCACCCGCTTGGCGGTCGCATACCGGGTTCAATGGGCGTCGTGGCGTGCCCCGCCCGTCCAGCGGCGATAATCGTCGGGGGTGTCCAGATCCGCCAGGGCGCCGGGATCGTCCACGTCGATCAGGTCGAACCGTTCCTCGTGGAGCGACAGCAGAGCATTGACGCCGGTATCGGGCGGCAGGTGGCGAATCTGCCGGGCGAGCGTCCAGGGCAGGACGAGGGGGTGCCCGCGCTTGCCCTGAACGCGTGGCATGACGATCCGCGACGGATCGGTCTGGAACCGTGCCAGAACCGTCGCCACCAGCGCGGGGGTGAGCCCTGGGCTATCGCCGGGGACGAGCATGAGGCCGTCGATGCGCGTCTCCCGTCGTTCGAGTTGATTCACGCCGCGCTCGACGGTCGCCCGCATGTCGGCCGTCGGCGCGTCGAGAGCGACGACCTCGGCCCCGCGCGGGTGGCGTGTTCGGCCAGGGTCCGCGCACCGGCTTGATCGGGCGGCGGGGCGAGGACGAGCACGTCCGTCAGGCCCCCTTCGCGCAGAGCTTCGACGACGTGCGCGATGACCGAGCGGCCGGGTTCTTCCAGATCGAGGATCAGCTTGGGCCGTCCCATCCGACGGCTCAAACCGGCCGCCGGCACGAGGGCGACGATCACGCGGGGACCTCCCGAGACGACGCCGGGGCCTCATCGCGAATCATCCCCCGAGGAGGGACCGCGTCCGGCCCGAGGTTCCGCCGCGCGATCAGCTCGGCGACGATGCTCACGGCGATCTCGACGACCGATTCCGAGCCGATGTCCAGGCCCACCGGCGCCGCGACCCGCGACAGGGCCTCGTCGGCGACCCCCAGGTCGCGCAGCCCTTCGAAGATCATGCGGATCTTCCGCCGACTGCCGATCAGCCCGACATACGGCGCGATCGTCGGGGCCAGGTGGTAGAGCGCCTCCTGGTCGTGCCCATGCCCTCGCGTGACGATCAGGGCATACGTCTGCCGCGTGACCTCCAGCGCCGGCAAGACCTCCTCGATCGGCCCGACGACGATCTTCTGCGCCTTCGGGAACCGCTCGGCGTTGGCGTATTGCTGACGGTCATCCACGACCCAGACATCAAAATCGGCCTGCGCGGCCAGGTCGGCGACGGCCTGCCCGACGTGCCCCGCGCCGACGATCACGAGGCGGACCCTCGGCAACGTCGGGAGCGTCGCCAGGCCCCCCCGACTCTCCGGCCGGGGCCGGTCCGACAGCGGGGCAATCCGCGCGCGGATTTCGTCCGGAACCCGCGCATCAGGCCACGCGGCGACGAACCCTCCGTCGGCATCGAACAGGAACCGCGCCCCGACTACCGACGCCCCGCAGCGCGTGGGGTCGAGCACGACGGCCTCGGTGAAGCCGCGCCCGGCCTCCAGCACGTCGCGGTAGGCACGGACGTACGACAGCGGCCCCTCGCCCCGCAGGGCTTCGGCCAGGATGACCATCTTGCCGCCGCAGATCAGGCCGTCGGCCCACGCGTAGTCGTGATCGAGCACGAAGCTGTGCAGCTCGGCCCCATCCTGCCCGAGGCGCCGGATCGCCTTCTGCTTGACCTCGGCCTCGACGCAACCGCCGCCGAGCGTGCCGACCTGCCCGCCGTCGGGGTCCACGAGCATCAAGGCCCCGGCCTTCTGCGGCGTCGAGCCTTTCGTCTCGACAACCTGGCACAACAGGGCCTCCCGGCCGCTCTGAAGGGTTTCGGTCAAATGGCGGAGCAAGTCGCGCATGGCAGGAGAAACCGTCCCGGTTCGTTTCGAGGTTCGCAATCCGAGGCGTCGGCCGCGAGATTCCAGGCTATCCGGGCAATTCCGGCCGGACAAGCCGTTTGTTCGTCGGTGTGGTCGGGCTCGGTTCTTCGGCCGAGTAATATTCCCAGGCGTACTGGCATCCCTTCAAGAGCAGCACCACGACCGCCGCCGTGAGGAACACGGTCGAGAGCCGGACGTTCTTCCAGGACTTCGGCCGCCGTCGCCACGACCAGGCGAACAGCAGGACAAGCCCCACAACCAGCCACTTCATTCCAGGGGTCCGGGGGCTTGAAGGCGGGAAGCAGTCATGCCGCCAGTATGGGCGAATCCCCCGCCGAGGGCAAGACACGCGCCGGGCCGAACCGTCGATACGGACGGGAGTTGAGGATCGGTCCACGCGGAGACGACGACGCTCGGCAAGGCCCCTCGTCCTCTCGTCAATCCTCAGGTCGATCGCATGACGGTCCCGAAGGACCTCGTTCTCCTCCTCGGTCAGTGAGGCAAAGGTCTTCTGGCCCTGAGGCGAAGCCGCGTCGAGGTGTATCGTCGAGACGCCCCTTCCTTGATGTGTGCGTCTCGGCGACATCCCCTACTCAATCAGTCCACCAGTTCGATCTCATCGCGCGTGAAATCGCCCATGAGGTCGAGTCGCTCGGCCCGGACACGGAACAGGGTGGTAAATCCCAGGTCGAGAACCTGGGTAATGATGCCGAACGATGCGAGCATCGGACGATCCGTCGCGTTCCAGAAGCGTACACGGACGCGACGCCCTGCGAGGTTCGGGGGAAACGGCCGGTTTGGGGGCGACGACCTGGCGTTGCCGGCTTGGGAATGTGGCGGACATCGTTGTCTCTCCTTGAAGTCACCGGGACGGCGATGGCCCAGTCGGATCGAACAGAGATGGAGACCGAGGGCCTCATGCCCGGTGGGTGTCGCGATCATCGAGACACCGTTGCATCGTTATTATCACGATGCCAGCCATAGAAAGCAATGACGAGGCGGCCGATTGCTTTACAAAGTGAGGACAGACTGGGGAAAGCAAAGGATCAGAGACGCAGCCGAGCCGCCATGATTGGCACGTCCCCTTGCCTGGCCGATGGATCTCCCCTTTGAAGACGATACCCATCCGGGGCCGAACCGTCTATACTGACGGGAGTCCAGAATTCACACCCGAAGGGATGAGGTCGTTTCACCAAGGGTCGATCGGGCCAGGGCGGGACCGCGGGAGTCAGCGCGTGGGTCAGGATGGCGAGGGACGAGACATGACGAACGGGCCGGCGTTGCGCTGGCGAGCCTGGCTCGGCGAGGGGATGGCCGCGCTGGCACTGGTCGCGGCGAATGCGCTGATGGTCGTCATGCTGTTCCGCATTCGGGGAGGACCGGATTGGCCGTTGGCCGGGATGATGCTGGGGATGAATGCCCTGCTCGCCTTGCTCTGTGGCGCTGTCGTTCGATTCCGACCGGTTCCCTTGATGGCCGTCTTCACCACGGCCGCCCTGACCGAAGCGTATCTGCTCCCCTCGGCCACGACGGACCGCGACCCTGGCTGGATCATTCTCGTGGCCGCCATCGGCTCGCTCATGCTGCTGGCGTTCTGGACGACGTTTCGGGCCTCCCGCGAACGACTGCGGCGCTGACGGTTTTGCGCCGGGGCGTTCCCGCTCAATGGCGGCGCGACGCATTGGCAAGTCACCCGCCGAGATCGTATGATGGAGGCCTTCCTTGAGTTGGGAAGGCGGAGGCGCTATTTTTGAGTGCGCGAACCGGCAAGATCGTCGCGGTGTCGGACCGCCGAAGCGCGGATGGTCCCTCCTGTCGAGCCACTGTTCAGAAAAGGGTCAATGTCGTGAAGAGCGTCGCCGTCGTCGGGGCTAGCGGAGCCGTGGGAGATGTCATGATCCGCCTGCTGGAGGAACGAAAGTTCCCGGTCGGGTCGATCAAGTTCCTCGCCTCGGAGCGCAGCGCCGGCAAATCCGTGACGTTCCGAGGCCAGTCGTACCCGATTCAGCCGATCGAGCCGGAGGCGTTCGCGGGGGTCGAGATCGTCCTGTCGAGCACTCCGGCGAGCGTCTCCCGGCAGTGGAGCCCCGTCGCCGCGAAGGCCGGGGCCGTCGTGATCGATAACTCCAGCGCCTGGCGCATGGACCCCGAAGTCCCGCTGGTCGTCCCCGAGGTCAACCCGCGGGACGTGGCGAAGCACAAGGGGATCATCGCCAACCCGAACTGTTCGACCATCCAGATGGTCGTCGCCCTGAAACCCCTGCACGACGCCGCTCGCATCCGTCGCGTGATCGTCAGCACATATCAGTCGGTCTCGGGGGCGGGCCAGAAGGGCCTGGCCGAGTTGCACGCCCAGATCGAGGCGCACGTCGTCGGCCGCGATCAGCCCGCGCCGGCGAAGTTCCCGCACCCGATCGCGTTCAACTGCATTCCCCAGATCGACGATTTCCTCCCGAGCGGTTACACCAAGGAGGAAATGAAGATGGTCAACGAGACCCGCAAGATCATGGGGGATGAGGCCATCGACATCGTGCCGACCTGCGTGCGCGTGCCGGTCCTGTACTCGCACAGCGAGTCGATCCTGGTCGAGACCGAGCGGCCGATTACGCCCCAGGAAGCGCGTGCGCTCTGGGCGAAGGCCCCCGGCATCACCGTCATCGACGAGCCGAACGACGGTCAGTATCCCTTGCCCGCCGCCGCCGCCGGCAAGGACGACGTCTTCATCGGCCGCATCCGGCAAGACCTCAAGAACCCCAACACGCTCTTGTTCTGGTGCGTCAGCGACAACCTTCGCAAAGGGGCCGCGACCAACGCCGTGCAGATCGCCGAGGAAGTGCTGAAGCTCGACCCGGTCCGAGTGTGATCGGAGAGATGGGTTCGCCAAAGACGCGAGGTCAGACCGCCCAAAGATCGATCAACCGCGTCGGAGCGTGCGGCTGCGTTCGAGAGGCGTCAACGACAAGGCCGCTCCCAACGGGCGAGGTTCCGACCGTGGAGTCTCGCGGTTCAGGGGCCGTGATGGTCCCCGTTGAGAATCATCAAGGTCGCTCCGTGAATCGGAAAAGAATTTCACGGAGCTGCCCTGAGAAGTTATTGCGCGATCCCGACAAGAATCATTGCGGGAAAGAGGTCGAGGAGTCTTCAGTGAGCGGACTCCGCGCCTTCCAGAAACTGGAACGTGGATTAATAGCGACGGCCACCGCCGCCGCCACCGTATCCACCACCTCCGCCGCCACGACCTCGGCCACCACCGCCATAACCACCGCCGCCACCACCACGGTCTTCACGAGGCCGAGCCTCATTGACCGTCAGGTTGCGACCGTTATGGTCCTGTTCGTTCAGGCCGTCGATGGCGGCCTGGGCCTCGGCGTCCGAGGACATTTCCACGAACCCGAATCCCTTGCTCCGGCCCGTCTCGCGGTCCTGAATGACCTGCGCGCTCTGAACCGAACCATACTGGGAGAACAGTTCTTCCAGATCGGAATCGGTGACCCCGTAGGTCAAATTACCAACATACAGTTTCTTGCCCACCATGCATCTCCTGGGCGAGGCAGAACGACCCCACGTTACTTTCCGGGTCGAAGAGAAAGGGGCTATGCGGAAGCCCTAAATGGCGGGAACGGCGAGAGAGGGGAGCGAGTGCGGGTTTCTGAAAAAACGCACGACGCACACTCGATCGTCAGACCTACCGCACAGGATGATAACCGATTCAACCTAGAAAAGATACAATCAATTCCGCCAAGTTTTCGCAATATTTTCGTGAATGAGAACACGGCACATGCCAGTCGTCCCGTCATGTTCCGGCGACTTGGTGAAAAACCTCGTGCGACCCGCTCCGATACCCCATCAGGCCCGACCGACCATCATGCGGAACCTCAAGCTCCTGATCTCCTACGACGGCACCGACTTCCACGGCTGGCAGCGTCAGCCCGATCTCCGAACGGTCCAGCAAGTGCTGGAGGAGGCCGTCGCGCAACTGACGGGGGTCGCGCCGAACATCAACGCCAGCGGCCGGACGGACGCGGGCGTCCACGCGATCGGGCAGGTCGTCCACTTCCTTACCCCCTCGCGGCACCCGACGGAGGTCTTCGTCAAGGCCCTCAACGCCCTCATGCCGCGCGACGTGCGGGTTTTGAAGGCGACCGAGGTGCCCCAGTCGTTCCACGCCACGCTCGACGCCCGATCGAAGCGCTACCGCTACAAGATCGACAACGGACCGATCTCCGACCCGTTCGGGCTTTGCGTTATTCCTGGCATGTCTTCCACCGGCTCGACACCGACGCCATGAACCGCGCGGGGGAGGCCCTTCGGGGGCGGCACGACTTCCGCAGTTTCGAGACGAACTGGCCGAACCGCACCAGCAGCGTGCGGACCATCTACGATCTCGTCGTCGAGCGTGAGGGGGACCGGGTCCGTCTGGAGGTGGAAGCGGACGGATTCCTCTATAATATGGTACGGGCGATCACCGGGACACTCGTCCTCGTCGGCACGGGGCGGCGTCCCGAGTCGTGGGTTTCCGAGGTCCTGCATGCCGAGGCCCGGGCCGAGGCCGGGCCGACCGCGCCCCCGCAGGGCCTGTTCCTCTTGCGAGTCCGCTACGACAACGCGGAATGACGGCCAGGGGTTTCGTCAAGGTTCTCGATGCGCATCGTACACGTCATCACGCGGCTGATTCTCGGCGGAGCGCAGGAGAACACCCTGCTGACGGTCGAGGGTCTGCACCATCGCCACGGCGATGATGTGACCCTCATCACCGGTCCCGCCGAGGGGCCGGAGGGGGACCTGTTCGACCGGGCGCAACGGCTCGGGCTGAAGGTCGAGGTGATGCCCGAGCTGATCCGGGCGATCCGGCCGGGGATCGACGCGAAGGCCTACCGGCTCCTGCGCCGGGCGTTCCGCCAGCTCCGGCCGGAGGTCGTCCACACGCATAGCTCGAAGGCGGGGATCATCGGCCGCGCGGCGGCGTGGGTCGAGGGGGTCCCGGCGGTCGTGCACACGATCCACGGATTACCGTTCGGGCCGTCGGAAACCCTCGCGCGGAACCGGCTCTATGTCGGCCTGGAGCGCTGGGCGGCCCGGCGCTGCCATGCGATCGTCAGCGTCTGCGATGCCATGACCGAGCAGGCGCTGGCCGCCGGGGTCGGACGGCCCGAGCAATATTTGACGGTCTATAGCGGCATGGATGTCGAGGCGTTCCTCCATCCGGCACGTCCCCGAGAGGAGGTCCGCCGCGCCCTCGGCCTGGCCGAACACGAGGTGGCCTTCGGCACGGTGGCCCGGCTGTTCGAGCGCAAGGGGCATGAGGACATCCTGGCCGTCGCGCCCGAGGTCCTTCGCGCGAACCCGAACGTCCGCTTCGTCTGGATCGGCAGCGGGATTCTCCGGGAGCGCCTCGAAGCTGAGGCGGAGCGGCTGGGCGTGCGGCACGCGATCCGCTTCATCGGTCTCGTTCCGCCCGACCAGATCCCGGCCTTGCTGAACGGGCTCGACGCGGTGATCCACCCGAGCCTGCGCGAGGGGCTGGCGCGGGTCCTGCCGCAATCGCTCCTGGTCGGCCGACCGGCGATCAGCTACGACATCGACGGCGCCCGCGAGGTCGTCATCACCGGCGAGACGGGCGTCCTGCTCCCGCCTCGCGACATCGCGGGCCTGAAATCGGCGATCCTCCACCTGGCGGCCGATCCCGCCTTGCGCGATCGGCTCGGCGCCGAGGGGCGTCGGCGGTTCGCGCACCAGTTCCGGCACGAGACGATGACCGACCAGCTTCGCCTACTGTACGCCCGCCTTCTGGGGACGCCGGGCCAGGACCTCCGTCTTTGGCCGGATGACCACCATGTGTAGGGGGGCGTCCCGCAAGGGGTTCTCGGTGTCGATTCCCGTTCACGGTGTCGCGCACATCCAGCCGCCAGCGGGGGTCGGCCTTCAGGTGAGTGATCTCGGCCTCGCTCAGGGCGGCGACCACCGCGCCATCCTTGCCGACCCGCTCGGCCAGCTCCTCACGGCTGCCGACGATCGGCGCGGGGTGGCCCAGCTCGTACACGACGCCGGGGGCCTTGAACCCGACGAGAACGGGCGTCGCCTTTTCGCTTTCCGAAAGGGCCGCCAGACGGTGCGCGACCTTTGGCGTGACCCGGTACGGATCGATCCTCGGGAGCAGCCAGGCCCCCATCAGCAGCAGGACGGCGGCCCACGTGCCGACGAGGCTCCACGACGCCCGCACCGTCGCTCCGGCCTGGAACCGCTCCATCGCGTAGAGGGTCCCCGGCCCCATCACGAGGGCCATGATCAGGCAAGGCCAGCGCAGGTCCCACGGCAGCACCAGCGCTCCGGCCAGCAGGCCGACCGTCGAGGCGATGCCGATGCCCGTCAGCAGGGCCAGCGACACCCGCCCCAGGGGCCAGCGCCTGAGGTTCACCTCCGACGCCGCGACCGCCTCCACCAGCCACGCGGCCAGCAAGGCGCACGCGGGATAGGCCGGCAGGTAGTAATGGATCAGCTTCGTCCGCACGATTTCGAGGAAGATCAGCGGACCGACCACCCAGCCGAGCAGGAAGCCGAACGTCGGGTTGGACCGGCGCTTGACCCACGCCGCCAGCAGGGCCGCCGGCAAGAGGGCCGACCACGGGTAGAACGTCAACAGCGACAGGACCACGTAGTACCCCGGAAACCCGCCATGCGTCTCGATGCTCGTCGTCATGCGGCGGATCACGTGATAACCCATCGAAACCTGGAAAAACTCTCCGCGCGAGAGGATGCCGATGGCGATGAACCAGGGGAGCGTCACGAGCGCGCTGAGCGGCACGCCCCAGGTCCAGCGCAGGCGTCGCCAGGCGATGGTCGGGCCGCCCCACCACCACGAGACGATCGCCGCCTGGACGAGCATCACCGGCCCGATCGGCCCCTTGGTCAAGGTCGCCCCGACCAGACTGCCCCAGAACGCCGCCGCCGCCAGCCGGGAGGGACGCCTGGAAAGCTCCCAGAGCGCGAACTGACACCCGACGAAGAAGAACAGCAACACGGCATCGGTCGTCGCCATCTTGGCATTGGCCACGACGATCGGCGCGGTCGCCATCATCAGGGCCGCCATCAAGCCCGCGCGTCGGCTGAACATCCGGCGTCCCAGGGCCCAGACCAGGAGGCACGTCCCGACCCCCGCCAGGGCCGGCACGAGCCGGGCGCCGAACGGATTGTCGCCACCGACCTTCATGCCGATCATCATCAGCCAGTAGATCAGGACCGGCTTGTGATAGCGCGGCTCGGCGTTGAACGTGGGAAAGATCAGGTCGTTGCGGGCGACCATCTCGCGGGTACAACCGGCATAACGCGGCTCATCCCGGTCCCAGAGCCCCCGGCTGCCGTTGCCGACGAGGTTCAAGGTCAGGGCCACCAGCACGATCAGGAGCCCCTCACGAAGTTTCGAGGAGAGCGGCTCCGTGGCATACGCCATGTTGTAATGCGAGAAATCGAGTGCGGACACGGTTCCCTCCGCGGGCAAAAGGGTCGGCCATCCTTGGGCAACCTTTCTGGGGACGCGGGAGTATAATCCAATCGAGGATTTGCGCAGAGAGGGATTTTGACTCAAGCCGAAGAGTTTCTCGCAAAGACGCGAAGTCGCCAAGAACGAACGCAAAGAGGAGAGAAGGCTCACGATCGGGAAGATTATCCTTCTCTTTTTTTTTTCCTTTCTTCCTCTTCGCGATCTCTGCGTTCGTCGCGGTGAACTCTTCAACAAGACAAGAGGAACAAACACGATGGCTCACGAGACCGAAGCCGCCTGCCTGCTCCGCACCGGGGCGATGTACCGCCGCCGCATCGGCCTGCGATCGGACTCGGGAGAACTCGTCTTCGTCGGCGTCAACAAGCACGGCAGCCTCTCCCTCTACTTCGATGACGAGCCGATCTACCACACCGACCTGGAAGGCCGCTGGCAGCGGGCGTACCTGGCCGGCACGCACTACCGCAAGGCGCTCGACGGCTCGATCGACGCGATCGCGCGACCGAGGGAAGGGAAAAACCTCGTGCTCCGGCGCCGGCCTTTGCCATTCGCCGAGGCGAGCGACCTCGACGCCCGCGTCCGCCAGGCCGCGCTCGACCTGATCGAAGGCGTGGAGTCCGGGCGCCTGACGCCGGTCCCGCCGCCGGAATCGGTCCCGCCGATCGACCCGGAGGAGCTGCGCGAACTGCTGGAACGGATCGCCCGCTGGGATTCCGCCGCGTGGTTCCGGCACCGGGAAACGTACATCAGCACGTATGGCCCCCTCGGCTTCCTGCCACCGGACTGCCACGGCGCGATCGTGCTCCAGGCGACCCTCGGCCACCCCGGCGCCCGCGCCTTCGGCAACGCCCCACCCGCCGAGCATTACGTCCGCTCGCCCGAGGAATTCGCCGAGCACGCCCACACCGTGCGGAACCTGCTCGGCCGCCGGGTCGAGCAATCGCGGGGCGCCTTTCTGGCCGGAGCCGACGTGCTCCGACAGCCGGTCGATCAGGTCGCCGCGTATCTAAAAACGATCGCGGAGGTCTTCCCCGAGCGAGACGGCGTCGATGCGTTCCTCGACGACGTGGCCCCTCCCCTGCCCGACCGCGACGCCTGGCGGCGCCTGGCCGACCTCGGCCTGCGGCGGGTGAACCTGGGGATCGAGTCGGGCGATGCTGACGTCCGGGCGCTCTACCGCAAGACCTGGAGCGACGACGACCTGCGCGCGACCGTCGCCGATTTGAATGCCGCCGGTCTGGGATTGCGGCTGATGCTTCTGGTCGGCGCGGGGGGCGTCTCCTGGGCCGATCGGCACGAAGCGGCGACCGCCGAGCTTCTGAACACGCTCGATCTTCAGCGCGGGGACCTGGTGTACCTGCTCGACGCCAACGAGATCGGCGACGCCTCATTCGGCGGCCAGATCGAACCTCTGACGGGTTCGCGCTGGAACGAGCAGCAGGCCCGGCTCAAGGAGCGGCTCGTCCCGATCCGCGCGGGCTGCGGGGCGAAGGTGGTGCCGTACCTGATGGAAAAGCAGTGGAATTGACCGCTCTTATCCCACCTTCCGCCGCTTTCCATCAGAGAACGGGAGGAGACCCCGCAGCCGACGGAGCACCCTTTTACCGGTCTTCGGCTTCTCGATGATGAGGCCGACGGAGGTCGTGACGAACTGTTCGAGCTGGAGCTTCAATTGCGGGTTGAACGTGTACGGCGGCACGTCGATGAACTGGTCGGCCAGTCCGTCACCCGGTTTGAGGTCCAGCTCGATCTGATAGCCCCGATCCTGGAGCCGTCGCTCGATTTCGAGGATATCGCGCTGACGGAAGAGGACGGTCGGTTGGTGATCGAGCGTCTCGATGTCGGACGTGAGGTTGAACTCCGTCGTGTGGACGGCG
The DNA here is from genome assembly GCA_963758025.1 of uncultured Planctomycetota bacterium. Classification (GTDB taxonomy): domain Bacteria; phylum Planctomycetota; class Planctomycetia; order Isosphaerales; family Isosphaeraceae; genus CAVWUA01. The sequence continues at coordinate 23,897 of CAVWUA010000002.1, forward strand.
ACGCCGCCCGGCTTCAGGCAATCCATCTGGCTTTCGAGGAATCGCGTCCCCAGCTCGATCGAACCGAGGTGTTCCAGCGAGCAGGACGACCACGTGAAATCGAATTCCCGAAGGTCGTCCGGGATGTGGTTCATGTCCACGACGCCGAACGTGGTCCGGCGGCGGAAGAGGTCCGGATCGCACAGGCCCCGGGTGTTCAGGGCCTCAAGGTTCGCCGCGTGCTCCTGAGAGGCAGTCCACCCGGCCTTTTCCGCGCGCGTCATGTCAAGGTCGGTCGCCACGATCGTGCAACCTCGGCTCGCGAAGAGCGAGGCCAGCGGCTCCTGACCAACGCCGAACCCCAGTCCACGACGCCCATCCTGGAGCATGCCGCGCTCGGCGAGAGCCTGGGAAATAAAGCACCATTCCCAGAGCTTGCGATAGAGGTGAAACGTCTCGCCCAGGCGCGAAGCCCAGGGCCGCAGCGCATCGGACTCGAATCTGCGCCTGGTGGCACAGGCTCGACTTCAGCAAGGATGGCATGAGGAAGCCCCCGATCGACATGCCGTGCGCGATCTTTTTGGATTCGAGGGCAGAATACGGACTTCGGGGAATCGGTCAAGCTCGACCCGCGCGAATCGACCGGCCCGACATCACTGCCGCATCTTCCGCGACCGGCGCCCGCTGACGAAGCTGTCGAAGACGTACTTGCCCAGGTCGTCGGACGAGCAGTACGCCGCGACCCCTTGCGAGACGCGGGCCATCTCCTCGACGAAGTTGACCAGGCCCAGATAGAAGTAATCCTCGATCAAGGCGAAGCTGGAGACCCGGATTCCCGACGCGGCGCAGCGTTTCACTTCCTGGAGCGTGTGCCGGGCCGTCTTCTCGGCCGGCGGGTAGATCAGGACGACCTCGCGTCCTTCGATATGCGCGGTCGGCTCGCCGTCGGTGATGACGATGATCTGCTTGTTCGCCGCCCCGGAGCGGTTCAGCAGGCTCCTCGCCAGGCGGAGGCCGGCGTGGATGTTGGTGAAGTGCTGCGGCACGCGCCGGGGCGGGGCGTCGAGATCGAACCGCAGGTGCACGCGGCTGTCGAACAGGCTCACCGGCTTGGGCGCGGATTGCAGCAATTCGCGCTCGGTCATCTTGCTGGCGTAGGTGTAGAAGCCGACCATTTGCAGGCTGTCCTGCTGGTACTGCGCCCGCACCATCGCCTGCAGGGCCAGGGCGACCTTCTTGGTCATGTAATACTTGCCGTACCGGCCCATCGAGCCGCTCATGTCGATCAGGACGACGGTCGCGCAACTGGACTGGTACTCCGTCTCATGGACGACGAAGTCCTCGTATTGCGGCCGGATCGGCGTGCCGCCCCCCTGTCGCATCAGGGCGTTCTTGAGCGTCTCGTGCAGGTTCAGGTGGGCGAGCGAGTCGCCATAGACATACGGCTTGGTGTCCTCGAACCGCACGGAGCCGGTCCCTTTCTGGCCGGTCTCATGCTTGCCGATGCCGTCGCGCCGGAACGTCTGGAACAGCTCGGTCAGGGCGCTTTCCTGGATGCGCCTCAAGCCCCGAGGCGCGACGGTCCACTGCCCCTGGGCGTCGCGCTCGATCAGGCCGTCCTTCTGGAGCAGTTCGAGCACATCCTGATTGTCCTCGTCCAGGTCGTCGAGGTGGCGGAGCACCTGCTCGCCGTACTGGAGAACGTACTCGGTGATCTGCTCGAACGCCTTGTCCGACGACGGCGGCTGGAACGGGTTGCTGCCGTCCCACTTGGTGTATTCATAGAGCGACATCGACGGACCTCCTGGCTCTCTCTCGACTCAAGGCAGCACGTCCCGCACGCTGATCCGGCCGACCTCACGCCCCTCGATCATCAGGGGCACCTCGGCCTCCGGCCCGAAATCCTGACGCTGGCGATAATCGGCGTCCGCCGGATCGGAGTAAACCTCCAGGCGACGGTCCGGGAGATTCACGATCCAGTAGAACGGAATCCCCGCCCGCGCGTAAATCCGCTTCATCAACGTCTGGTCGTCCCGGAGCGTCGAGTCGGCGACCTCGACCACCAGGGCGACATCCTCTGGACCGGGAAGGCGATCGAGGATAGTTTGCGTCGATCCCCGAAGGACCGCGCAATCCGGTTCCGGCATACTGTCGATGGCATACGACCGGATCTTCCTTGGTCACGTGCCAGCCTGCCGGCACGGATGCCCGCAGAAGATCGAGCATCTGATTGACGCGAGTAAATGTGCGGTGGATTCTTGGTCATCTTCGTGACGAGAACGCCCTCCAGTAACTCCACCCGATCCTTCGTCGTGAGGATGTCCGCCTCGGCGAGCCGCCGATACTGCTCCACGCTCAGGCGATACTGCCGCTCGATGGGAATGGCGGAGTCAGGGTGGACTCCCGGCGCCGACGTCGGGGTTGCTTGCTCTCGCGTGCTGGTGGACATCAGGCAACTCCTCGGAGAAATCCCGTCTACGACGCCGGCGAGCCGGCCGGTCCGGGGCTGCTCCCCGCGGCGGTCGCGACCCGACTCAGATCGGTGAACGCGTCCGGGTCGGGGTGGTCGCCGCCGAACAGGACGGGGCCGGACGCATCAATCGCATCAATCATATACCAGCTCATCGGGCCAGTCGGCCCCCACTCCGACGAGACGTACCCGTCCAGCAGGACGGACGGGCCGGAGAGGGACCAGGTGCCCCCAGGGCACGGTATCGCCCGCCCCCGGGGACCGACGATCCGCTCGGTGAAGGTCCCGTCCGGCCGAAACGTCACGACGATCGCCTTCGAGGTCGCGTCGTTGCGGAACCGCCAGGTCCCGACGACATCCGACGCGGCGACCGGCCGCGCGGTCGGTGCCGGCAGAGCGTACGGACCGCAGCCGGGCGCGAGGAGCACGGCCAGGAGAGCGAGGCGGCGCAGGTTGGGTCTCATCGCGATCTCCCCGCGTCTCTCAGCGCCGGTAGGACGCTTCGCCGCCCTTGAGGTTCTTGTTCAGACGATTATTCACATAAAGGCCTTCCAGGATGAACTCCGCCGCGGCCGCCGTGGCGGCGTCGCGGGCGTCGGATTCGTGCAGGTCGGGCTGGAGCTTGCGGGCCAATTCGTCGGCCCGCTTGCGAAGCTGCGGGATACGCTCGATCCGGCTCAGAACTTCCGGGACCGGCAGCGTATCGCCGATCTCGACCCCCTTGCCCGTCTCGAAGTAATCGACCGCCGCGCGGAAGTCCTTCGGGCTGAGGTGCTCGTCGAAGACGTTCTTGACCGCCTCGGAGACGATCCGCGCGATCAGCACGTCTTCCTGGCCGTCGTCCTCGGTCATCGTCAGCTCCAGCTTCCCGCGCGAGCTGGGAAGGGTGTGGAGCAGATCCGAGACGCGCGGGACGACCCAGCGCTCGCCGTTCAGCAAGGCCCGGCGCTCGGCGTTGGAGACGACGTTCTCCAGGTTGGCGATCGACATCCGCACCGAGACGCCCGACTGCTGGTTGACGTGCCCACTTGCTCGGGCCAGGCGGGAGGTCTCCTCGACGATCTCCTTGATGTACGGCGGAATCGCCAGCAACGCCTGGTCCCGTTCGAGCCAGGCGTTCTGGTCGCTGATGCGGATGCCCAGGTCGCGGGTCAGCGGATAGTGCGTGCGGACGACCGAGCCGATCCGGTCTTTCAGGGGCGTGACGATCCGGCCGCGGTTGGTGTAGTCCTCCGGGTTGGCCGAGAAGACCATGCAGAGGTCCAGGTTCAGCCGGATCGGATAGCCTCGGATCTGCACGTCCCTCTCTTCCAGCACGTTGAACAGGCCGACCTGGATCTTCGGCGAGAGGTCGGGCAACTCATTGATGCAGAAGATCCCCCGATTCGTGCGGGGGATCAGGCCGTAGTGCATCGTCGCCTCGCTGGAGAGGTACCGGCCCTCAGCCACCTTGATCATGTCGATCTCGCCGATCAGGTCGGCGATGGTGACGTCCGGCGTGGCGAGCTTCTCCTGATAGCGGGCGTCGCGCCCGACCCACGCGATCGGCGTCGCGTCCCCCATCGTGGCGACCTTCTCCCTGGCGGCGCTGGAGATGGGGGCATACGGGTGGTCGTGGACCTCCGATCCCTCGATGATCGGCATGGCCTCGTCGAGCAGGTGGACCAGTTGCCGGAGCATCCGGGTCTTGGCCTGTCCGCGCAGGCCGAGGAACAGCATGTCGTGCCGCGAGAGGATGGCGTTGTGGATCTGCGGAACGACGGTCTCTTCGTAGCCGAGAATATCGGGAAAGAGGTTGCGGCCCTCGCGGATCGCGGCGACGAGGTTTCGCCTCATCTCGTCCTTGACCGATTCCAAGCGGTAGCCGCTGGCCTTGAGTTCTCCGAGGGTGCGGGGTCGCTCCGTCGCCATCGTTGCGGGTCTCCGTGGGTGTGGCTCGATTGGCGGTATTCGATTGCGAGAGCGCGGTGGAATGGGAAAGAGAGGTCCGCGCTTCGGTTGCTGGCTGGAGGAGGACGCACAAACGTCAATGCCTACCAAATATCATGGTAGTCACCGGGTCAAGCTGGCGAGCGTCACCTCCACCACACTCAGACCGGAACCTCTTCGACCGCGTTGAACAGCCGGCTGACGCTCTCGCGGCGGTGGATCGAGAGGATCGCCTCGGCGAACAGGCGGGAGACGCTGACGACCTTGCAGTTCGGCGGCAGGGGTTCGCTGCGGCGGCCGATCGTGTCGGTCAGGACGAGTTCCTTGATCGGGCTTCGGGCGATCTTCGCGGCCGACCCCTTGGAGAAGACGCCGTGCGAGACGCACGCATAGATGTCCCGCGCCCCGCGCTCCTTGCAGGCGTGGGCCATCTCGATCAGGGTGCCGCCGGAGATCGTGAAGTCATCGACCATCAGGACGTTCTTCCCCTCGACCGAGCCGATGATGTCGAGAATCTCGGCCGTCTCCTCGTGGTCGTGCCGCATCTTGTTGCCGATCACCAGCGGCTTCTGCATGGCGCGGGCGTAGAGGTTCGCCTGCTTGCTGAAACCGACGTCGGGGCTGGCGACGACCAGGTCGGGAATCTGCTTGCGGAGGAAGTAATCGGCCAGGATCGGCATCGCGTAGAGGTGATCGACCGGGATCTTGAAGAACCCCTGGATCTGCGGGCTGTGCAGGTCCATCGTCAAGACGCGGTCGGCCCCGGCCGCCTCGATCATGTCAGCGACAACCCGCGCGGATCGAGACGCGCGGCTCGTCCTTCTTGTCTCCCTTGGCGTAGGAGAAGTAGGGGATGACCGCCGTGACCTGCGAGGCACTGGCGCGCCGGAAGGCGTCGATCCAGAACATCAGCTCGACCAGGTTGTCGTTGACCGGGTACTCGCTTCCCTGGACGACGTACACGTCGCGTCCCCGGACGTTCTCCAGCACGCGGACGAACAGGTTGCCGTCGCTGAAGATCATGGTTTCGGACTCAGCCAGCTCGACCCCGAGCTGCCCGCAGACGGCCAGGGTCAGTTCCTTGCTGGCCGACCCGGCGAAGATCTTCAGCTCGCCGTAAGGATCGGTCTGCTTGGACGTGCAGATCAGCGAGTTGTCCATGCCCCTGGTCCCCCTCGTCGGTCCGTCGTTGTGCGATTCGTCCGTCCCGGCCCAAAGGGGGGAGACGTCCCGAGGAACCCGGCTGCCCACGCCTTGCGATTCCCGGAACGCCATCGCCAATCCCCCTTGATCCCCTCGATATCTTCAATCTTAACTTCCCATCGGACCCCCCGCCAGCGCGGCGCCCGGGATCAACACGGCCCGCCGGGAAAAATTCGGCCCCGTACCCCGCGAACTTGATTACAATACGAATAATCGGACGGCCGGATCGTCCTCGCCTTGCGTACCCGCCACCCGACGAGACGAGAGGTTCTCATTCCCATGAATCCTACCCGTTACCCCGCCCGCCTCCTTGGTGCCTCCTTGTTTCTGGCCGCTCTGGCGGCCCTGTACGTCGCCTGGCTGGTCCAGCGACCCGAACCCGCGGGGGCCTTGCCCGCCAACATGAAGGTCGTTCCCGTGTCGCAGAACCAGGGCCCGCGCATCCCCAACGGTCTGGAAGGCGGCATCGACTGGATCAACACCAACGGACCGATCCACCTGGAAGACCTCCGAGGCAAGATCGTCCTGCTGGACTTCTGGACGTACTGCTGCATCAACTGCCACCATGTCTTGCCTGATCTGGCCAAACTGGAGCAGAAGTACAAGAACGAGCTGGTGGTCATCGGCGTCCACACGGCGAAGTTCGAGGCCGAGAAGGACACCGACAACATCCGCAAGAAGGTCGCCGAGTACGGCATTCACCACCCGGTCGTCAACGACGCCAACCAGGTCCTCTGGAACCGCTTCGGGGTCAGTAGCTGGCCAACCCTCGTGCTGATCGACGCCAACGGCCGTTACGTCGGCGCCTTGCCGGGCGAAGGGCACTTCGAGGCGTTCGACGAGGCCATCGGCAAATTGATCGAGCGGCACCGCGCCAGGGGCGAACTGGACGAGACCCCCCTGCACTTCGCCTCCGAGGCCGACAAGCGGATCGACGGCCCCTTGCGCTACCCGGGCAAGGTCCTGGCCGATCCCGTCGGCAAGCGTCTGTTCATCACCGACACGTCCAACAACCGGATCGTCATTACCGACCTGAACGGCACGCTCATCGACACCATCGGCAACGGCGCGGCGGGCTGGCGTGACGGCGGATTCGCCGAATCGATGTTCCACCGCCCGCAAGGCACCCGTCTGGTCGAGGGGACGCTGTACGTCGCCGACGTGGAGAACCACATGATCCGCGCCGTGGACCTGGAATCGAAGCGGGTGGAGACTGTCGCCGGAACCGGCAAACAACAGCAGGACCGCCGCGTCACCAAGGGGGCGCGCGCAGCACCGCGCTGAACAGCCCCTGGGACGTGATCGCCTGGCCGGGGGAGCCGAAGACCCTCCTGATCGCGATGGCCGGGCCGCACCAGATCTGGAAGCTCAACCTGGAGACCAAGACCGTCTCGGTCTGGGCGGGGAACGGCTACGAGGACATTCGGGACGGCTCGCTGACCTCCGCCTCGTTCGCCCAGCCGAGTGCGCTGACGACCGATGGCAACAACCTCTACGTGGCCGACTCCGAAGGTTCGTGCATCCGCATCATCGACCTGAAGGGCGGCAAGGTCGCCACGCTCGTCGGCATGCACGACGTGCCGGGGGTCCTCTTCTCGTTCGGCGACGTGGACGGCCGCGGTCCGAAGGTGCGTCTCCAGCACTGCCTGGGGCTGACCTACCACGATGGGAAGCTGTACATCGCCGACACGTACAACAACAAGGTCAAGGTCTGCGACATCGCCACCCGCGAGGTCAAGACCCTGGCCGGCTCGCGCCAGGCTGGTTCCACCGACAAGCCCGCGCAGTTCGACGAGCCGGGCGGCGTGAGCGTCGCCGACGACACGCTCTATATCGCCGACACCAACAACCACAAGATCCGCACGATCAGCCTGAACGAGCAGACGGTGTCCACCCTGTCCCTCGACGGCGTCAAGCCCCCCTCACCGCCGCGACGCCCGCCGAGCTTCCCGAACCCGACCGTGCTGAACGCCTCGGCCGTGACGGTCGCGCCCGGCGAGGGGCTCACGCTGAAGGTGGATCTGAAGGTCCCCGACGGCTACAAGCTCAGCCCCGATGCCCCGATGCCGTACCTGCTCGAAGCCCCCGAAAGCCCCGCCGCGCTGGGCCGGGCCGTCTCGCCGACCGGGGGCCGGGTCGATCCGCCCGCCGCGTCGTTCAACGTGGACGTTCCCCTGGCCCAGACCGCCAAGGCCGGCGATCAGCTCCGGCTGAAGCTGTCCGTCTCCGCGTTCCTCTGCAAGACGAACGGCTCGCTCTGCGAGATCCATAGCTACGTCTGGAACGTCCCCGTCACCTTCGGCCCGAAAGGGGCGGAGCGCGTCGAGCTGACGAACGTGGATCGGCCTTGAGAAGGATGAGCCATGGAGGGGGCAGAGAGGACAGGAGTGTCTTCCGGACCTCTTCTGTCCGTGCTCTCGCGGCGATCAGGATTCCGCCCAGCTCACCCCCTTCTCCCCCTCGACCACCTCGCCGATGATCCAGGCCGGCATGTCGATCTCGTCCCGCAGGTATCGCACGATCGCCTCGGCGTAGTAGTCGGCGACGACCAGGACCAGGCCGATGCCCATGTTGAACACGCGGAACATCTCCGCGTCGGGCACGCCGCCGGTCTGCTGGAGCCACGAGAAAACCTTCGGCACCTCCCACGACCCTCGCTTCAGGCGGATCGCCAGGCCGTCCGGAAGGATGCGCGGGGGGTTGTCGATCAGGCCGCCGCCGGTGATGTGCGCGATCCCGTGCACGATCCGCTTGACCCGGTAGTGGCGGTACACCGTCTTGAGCGCCCGGACGTAAATCCGCGTCGGCTCCAGGAATTCGTCGGCCACCGTCCGGCCCAGCTCCGGCACGAACGCATCGGCCTGAAGCCCCGCGTGGTCGAAGGCGATCTTCCGCGCGAGGCTGTAGCCGTTGGAGTGCAGGCCCGAACTGGCCAGGCCGATCACCCGGTCCCCGGCGCGGATCTCCTCCCCCTTGAGGATCTGCTTCCGCTCGACGACCCCCAGGCAGAAGCCCGCCAGGTCGTACTCTCCTCCGTGATAGAACTCGGGCAGGATCGCCGTCTCCCCCCCGAGCAAGGCGCATTCGGCCTCGACGCAACCGTCGCTGATCCCCTGAACGACCTGCGCGGTCAGCTCGGGATCGTCGCGGCTCATGGCCACGTAGTCGAGGAACAGCAGCGGCTCGGCCCCGGCGCACAGGCAGTCGTTGACCGACATCGCCACCAGGTCGATCCCGACCGTCGCGTGACGCCCGGTGGCGAACGCCAGCTTCAGCTTCGTGCCGACCCCGTCGGTCGAGGCCACCAGCACCGGGTCGTGATACTTACGGGTCAGCAGCCGGATGTTGTCGTCGAGCCGGAACAGGCCGGCAAAGCCGCCGTTCCACTCGATGACCCGATGCGTGTAGGTCCGCTTCAGCAACGGCGGCAACCTGGCCATCGTCTCGTCGTACAGGTCGAGATCGACGCCAGCCGCCTTGTAATCAATCGGCTCGGGCATGGAATTCGCGGGCATGGAAGGGGAACGGACACACGGAACCGGGCCTGGTCCGGCCCGTTCTCGACAAGTCGTCAAGTGTAGCCGAGAACCGGCGCGGGCGGAATTCCGATCTTCGCCGCGAGGTCCCTCACCTTTCCAGGTGCTTGATCGGCAGAGATCGACCGTCTATGTTGGGGACTCCGCATCCGTGGGCTGGAACGACCCCAATGGTCCCAACCCCCTACCTTGTTGAAACTTTCCCGTTTCCAGAACCCGAAGGAGAAAGACCGCATGAATCGCAAGTGGGCCGTGCTCGCCGTCAGTCTGGTTTCGTCCGCCCTGGTGGCCTCCAGCATCGCGATGGCGCAAGACGAGGACTCGAAGTTGCACATGCTGATGGAGAATGTGCAGAAGAACAACGCGGTTGTCCTTCGCGGTGTGCGGAACCCGATCCAGTTCCGCAAGGACAAGGAAAAGATCGCCACGGCGGCCGAGGACCTTGTCAAGCTCGGCAAGGAAGCCCGCGAGATGGACGAGGCGTACAAGAAGGAGAAGAAGGAGAAGAAGGAGTGGACCGACCTGATGGACGGGTTCCTCAAGGAGGCCGAGAACTTCTCCAAGTTGATGAAGGCGGATGACACCGAGCAGGACGCCGCCAAGGCTTCCTACCGGATCGTCTCCCGCAAGTGCGTGGACTGCCACGAGGTCTTCCGCATCGAGGAAGAAGACGACTTCTGAACGAAGTCCGCTCCGGCTGATTTCCTGTGAAATACGCAGACGGCCCCGCCGCCCCTCGCTCCCGCGAAGGACGGCGCGGGCCGTTGGTCGTTGAATAAGGTGTCAATGGCGTAGGCTGGGTCGTGACCAGCCTACGCCACTTCCGGGCATCGTCGCGGTCGGTCTTGCGTTTGACCTTGCTCCAGCGCCAGACATCGTTGTTCGGGTCGGCGACGTGGCATTCCCGGCCGCCTTCGCCGCAGAGGTTGGCGACCCAGCCGGTGATGGTGCCGGTATCGAAGGCGACCAGGTCGGGTCGGTGGTGTTGCGGGAACCGCCGCAGGGTGTCGGGGGCGGTGACGATGGTGCTGTCGCGGGCCTCCTGGGTGTCCGGGTCGTACAAACACGCGACGCTCTTGAATTTGCCGAGGTCGAGGCCGAGAATGGTGGTCATTCGCGTGGCTCCTTCAAGGTGGGTGTCGCGGAGAGATCCCACCTCAAGGATCGCCGCCTCGTCGGGGCCACGCGGCTTACATGGATTCTTTAGGCGGCTTGATCGTCATGCCCTCGCTTGTCAGGCGGTCGGAGGCCGGGGCGCCACGGCCGGGGCGAGTCCGGTCGCCCCCGCCCAACCCGCCGCTGTAGCGGGCCGGCTCCAGCGTAATCTGAAGTCGTGATTCAGTCATCCGGCCGCCGCGCGGCCTCTGGTTATCCGCCACAGGGTGCTGAAATGTGGAGACCGAAAGACAATCCACCCGAGAAAGAGCTGCGAATCGTAGCAGTACCACCGAAGCTGCGAGAGTATATGGCGGAGACTTTCTCCCTGTACGACGGCGGCTGGGATGAGATTCCGTGCATTGACGACTGCCTTCAGGGCTCCTTGGTCGGGGGCAAGGTCAAAGTACATAAAAAACCATATAGATTCACGTACCGCGTTGGTGGGGTGATCTGGAAGCTCGCATTTGACCATACAGAGATCGAGGACATTGGTGACGGATTAATTACTGAGATCAAGCTCTATTCCTGCAAAGATCCTGAATGCAAATTTGCAAGCTCACTACCAGACGAAACCTGCGGACGATGTGACTGGGAACCAATTCCCGAGGAAGGCTGATAACCATGCGGAGGCGGGAAAAGGGGACATTCTACTTTTTATGATAATGTTTCAAAAAGTAGAATGTCCCCTTTTCCCGCCTCCCCTTTTCCCGCCTCCTATCGGGCAACGTGGAGATGGAGGTAAAGATGGGGGCAACTTCGGTCTTCGAACTGGACCAGATCCTCGAATTGCTCGAGCGCAACGAACAGCCAGCAACTTATGGCGCGGTCGGCGGTGTGGTGGGGATGCACCACAAGGTCGTCATGTCGGGCCGCCCGCGTACTCACAGAAATTCATGGGTCGTCAACAAGAAGACCCGTGTCCCGACCGATTACGAACCGCATGAGATCCATCCGGCTCTCTCGAAGGCCGTGCGGGAGAAACGCGTCATCGAGACACCCGAAGAGCTCGACGAATGGCTCGCGGAGCAGGCCGAGCGGGAATGGGATGAGCAGATCGAGCGTGATGAGCGGGCCGGCCGACTGGACGCCCTGATCGAGCGGGCGCTTGAGGAGCATCGGGCCGGACGAACCCGCCCCCTATGAATCACCACACCACGGCCGACTTCTGGGCGTGCTATGGTCGACTCCCCGAGGCGGTCCAACGGGTGGCCGATCGCAATTACGCCCTGTTGCGGGCGGACCCTCGGCACCCGTCACTGCACTTCAAGCGAGTCGGGCGACTGTGGTCGGCGCGAGTGGGTTCCGGGCATCGCGCACTGGCGGCGGACGGGCCAGACGGCTTGATCTGGTTCTGGATCGGGCCGCATGATGAGTACGAGCGACTGATCGCGACATCCTGACGGCGGGTGGCACTCTACGCCGTTAATCCTTCAATTCGAGCAATGAGATAAGGTCTTGATGCGTCACGACCTTGCGATCACTCTTTCTGAGGTGCTTCGCCTAGTAACGTCGGCTGGGTCTTGAACCAGCCGACGTCACTGCGGGACGTCCCGGTCGGATGCGGAGGTCTACGGCGTGAGGACGAGCTTGCCGAAGAGTTTCCGCTCGGCCATGCGGCGGTGGGCGTCGGCGGCGTCGGCCAGGGGGAAGACGTGATCGACGACCGGCGCGAGCTTTCCCTCGGCGACGAGGCGGACGACCTGATCGAGGTCTTCCCGGGTGCCGAGGTAGGCGCCGGAGACGGATAGCTCGCGGGTGAAGACGTACCGGAGGTCGATCGAGACGACCGGCCCGGCGGTCGCGCCGCAGGTCACGAGCCGGCCGCCCCGGGCAAGGCAGCCCAGAGATTGCCGGAAGGTGTCGCCGCCGACGTGGGAGATGACCAGATCAACGCCCCGGCCGCCGGTCGCCTCCTTGACGCGCTGGCGGACGTCCTCGGCCTTGTGGTCGATGGCGAGGTCGGCCCCGGCGGCTTGCAGCCTGGCCCGCTTTTCCTCTCCCCCCGCCGAGGCGAGGACCTCGGCCCCGGCCAGCTTGGCGATCTGCAAGGCGGCGGAGCCGACGCCGGAGCCGGCCGACTCGATGAAGACGCGCTGGCCGAGCCGCAAACCGCCCAGGGTGAGCAGCATGTGCCAGGCGGTCTGGAAGACCAGGGGGACGGCCGCCCAGCTCTCCAGGGGCCAGCGGTCGTTGATCGGCAGGCAGTCGCCGGCCTCGACGACGACGAACTCGGCATAGCCCCCTTGTCGCTGATTGCCCAGGACGGTGAACTCTGGGCAGATCTGCTCGCGGCCGGCGTGGCAGAACTCGCAATGGCCGCAGCCGTGCCCAGGGATGACGAGCACCTTCTGGCCGACCTCCAGACCACGGACCCCCGGGCCGAGTTTGTCGATCGTGCCGCTGACCTCGCTGCCGGGGATGTGCGGCATCGGCGCGACGCCGGGGATGCCGTCCCGAATCCAGAGGTCGAGATGATTCACGCCGCAGGCGGCGACGCGGACCCGCACCTGGCCGTGTCCCGGCTCCGGGTCGGGCACCTCCCGGCGCTGGAGGACCTCGGGACCACCATGCTGGTCGAAGACGATCGCGATCATCGTACCGTGTCTCCTCGGGCTCTGTTCGCCACCAGATGGACTGGTGGGTGTCGCCGCGCGCTCCACCCACCCCACGCGATCCGCTCGGGCCAGGATCAAGGAGTACCCGACCGAAGCGGCTCGCCGGCCGAGTAAAGCCCTGGCGGTACAGGGGCTCACCCCCTCGCAAGGGTGGGGCGAATGAAGGGCCGAGGGACTCCCCGCTCCGCCTTGCAAAGGGGGGATCGATTGCGTCCCTCCGGGGCTTCTCGGATTAGCTCTTGCCGTCCCTCGACCGCCAGAAGCAGGATCACGGTGGCGATCGCCAGCGGGCGAGGCAGAAGGCCCTCGGTGTCCCCGCTCAGATCGACAAAGAACTTCGGCACGAAGAAGTTGCGGTTCTGCCGCATCGTGGCGATGGTTTGTTCCCCCACCTTGACGTGGTAGGTCTGGGGCATGAGGAGCGACGCGAAATCGATCACGCGGCGGAGCATCGCCTTCCAGCCGCTGTCTTCGAGAACCCGGCCGCGGACCTGCCCCTGGGCGTCGAGGATCTCCCAGGAGTCGCGGAACATCGACGACAACCCTTTGCGGCGGAGCGAGCCGACGACTTCTCCCGTGGTCGAGTCGATCACCTTGTACGCGGCGCTGAAGTCCACGACCCGGTCAGCCTGGATGAAGAGTAACTCCTCGGTCTGCGCCTCGTCGGCATAGACCCGGATGTCCTCGCGAAGCTTGAACGCCTTCTGCTTGGAGTAGGCGAGCAACTGACCGTCCTCGGTCCGCAGGTGAAAAGCCGCCCCGACGAGCTTGAAGACCTGGCGACGAGCCACAAACTGATCGTGCTGATAGACCTCGGGAACTTTCGTGGACATGCGCTGGCGTCTCCGCATCAAAAAGGACGAGTCGAACCGTCGTCGCCATTCGCCGGCGCGACGTGACCGCCCATCCTAACCCGAAGGAGACGCCGGTTCCCCACCTTTTTCCGCTCCCGACGGCTCGTGATGGCCACCACGTTCCTCACGGACCCGGATCCAGTGGTCGGTGAACGACATGCCCGCCGTCGCCTCCTGCGAGGGCATGTGGCAGTCGATGCAGCCGCTCCGGGGAGAAACAGGGCAGACCGTCCGTGAGTGCTCGGGGGCGTCGCTGTGGCACGACCGGCACGTCGCCTCGTAATGGACGCGATCGGTTGAGGTCCGGGCGTGGGGGTCGTGGCAGGTCACGCAGCTCAGGGCGCCGTCGCTCCGCTTGTAGCAAGGGGACTGCAAGAGACCGATCGGCTGGAATCGGGCCAGTTCCGTGTTATCGGGCCGGATGGCCTCCGCCGGAGCCATCTCGGGCAGGCGATGGCAACGGCCGCACATCCGGATCTGCGACTCCGCGGTCCAACGTCCGAGGCCGAACGGCATCGTCAGGTTCGTCTGGCCCCGCCGGGCCTTCTCGACGTGCTCCCGCGCCGGGCCGTGACAGCGCTCGCAGGAGACGTTCGGGATCATCGTCTCGACATCCAGCTCCTCCGCGCCATGGGCCGAAGTCAGCGTGACATGGCAGCCGATGCACAGGAAGACCATCTGGGACGACAGGTCGCGCCCCAGCCGGTTCGTCCCGACGTTCCCGGTCTCCGCCCGCTGTCCGGGGGTGAGTCCCATCCCGTCCTCGTGGGCGAAGTAGGTCAGCCGGTGCTCGCGCCCGACCGGCGCGCGGGTGTCGCTGTCGTCCACCGAGACGAACGTCGTGGCATGGTTGCCGGAGCCGAGCGCGAAGTCGATCATGAGCCGCTGATGCTCCGCGCCCTCGGTCCGCACGGTCGAGAGCACCCCGTCGTCCAGGTCATACGACCAGGTCACGTCGGGATCTTCGGGGTCCGCGAACTCCTTGCCATCGAGCCAGCGGGCCAGCGCCCGGCTGGCGGCCGGGCGGATCGTCCGGGCGTGCCCCGACTCGGTGTACAGCGCATAGGCCCCTGGATGACACTCCCGACAGGTCCGGTATCCGGCATAACGTTCCGCCTGGTCCTCCTCCCGAGCCGAGGCCGGAACACGCTCGGTCGTCGGCGCAGGGGCGGGACGCGACGCCCACCAGACGATCCCACCCACCAGCACGACCCCCACGGCGACGATCACCAGGACCTCGCGGCCGGAGCCGGATGGGGCGGGTGTTTCGGAAGGGGGAGGAGCGGCCAAGGTGGAATCATCCGGTCGGGCGTTCGGATCTGTCCCCGCGCGGAACGTCCGAAGGGGGCCTTGCATTGTAATCTTTCGGGGGAAATCGGGACAATCGCACCCGAAAAGAGCCATCCGGCCTTCGACACGGCGGACGAATCGAGTAGGATAGATCGAGAGCGCCTCCCTCCCCGCTCGCTGGCCCATACCCTCGAAAAACCCCGCGCGGCCTGGCCCTCGTGCCCGATTGTGACCCCGAACCACTCGGACTGCCATTCCGGCTGCTGGACCGGACCTTACCCGGCGTCGAGGCCAACCTCGCGCTCGATGAGGCCCTGTTGCAGCATGTCGAGGAGGAACGGGGTACGCCCGTCCTGCGGTTCTGGGAATTGCCGGAACTGGCGGTGGTCCTGGGGGCATCGGGGCGACTGCGCGAGGACGTGCGGGTCGAGGCGTGCCAGGCGGACGGCGTGCCGATCGCCCGGCGCTCCAGTGGCGGGGGGACGGTCGTGATCGGTCCCGGGGCCTTGAACGTGACGGTCGTGCTGCCCGGGGACGCCGCGCCGGGGTTGGCCGCGGTCGATCTGGCCCAGCGGTTCGTGCTGGAACGGATCGCCCACAGCCTCCGCGGACGGGGGCTGCCGGTCGAGGTGCGGGGGTCGGGTGATCTCACGATCGGCTCCCGCAAGTTCTCCGGCAGCGCTCAGAGGCGATTGAAGCGGTATTTTCTGGTGCACGCCTCGATCCTTTACCGATTCCCCCTGGAACGCATCACCCGGTACACGGCCCTGCCCCACCGTCAGCCGGATTATCGCCAGGGGCGAGCGCATCGGGATTTCGTGACGAACCTTGAGTTGCCCCGCGACGAACTGTGGGAAGCGGTCCGCGCATCCTGGCTCGGACCGGACGGGCGTTTCGGGGCCATCGACGTGCCGGAGAGTCCGGTCCGTGAACTGGTTGCGACCAAATTCGGCGATCCTGGATGGGTTGCGCGGTTCTGATCGTGGGACATTCTCATTGGCACGGGATTCGTGTTATGGTCCGAACGTCTATACTGTTTAGGGAAGGGCGGCGAATCGGGATGTGTCCCTGCCGTCATTTCGGTTATGTTGGACTTTTGCGTAGCACGCCAAAACGCGGTGTGGGATGCTCTGTCTGACAATTCGCCAACAGGCACGGGCCTGGCCACGCGCCGGCGTGGTTCGGCCCCACTCGGGATCTTTTCCATGAATCGCTCGACGGTCGCGAGTCGCTGGAATCTCGATCTAATCGAAGAGAACCACCAGCGGTGGCGGAACGACCCTTTGTCGGTCGAGGAAAGCTGGCGGGCTTTCTTCGAAGGATATGAGTTGGCGACGACAGCCAGCGGCGCCCCACCGGGCGAGGTCGATCTGGGTGCCGCGCAAGCCCAGTCGGCCGTGACCCGCCTGGTCGATGCCTACCGCGAGATCGGCCATTACCTGGCCGACCTCGACCCCTTGAAACTCACCCCCCGGCGCGACTCGCACGAACTGCTGGACCTCACCGAGTTCGGCCTGTCCCCGGATGACCTCGACACGGTCTTCTTCACCAAACTGAACGATCCGCCCCGCGCCTCGCTGCGCGAACTGATCGACATCCTGAAGGAGACGTACTGCGGGACCATCGGTGTCGAGTTCATGCACATCCGCAACCGCCGGATGCGCCAGTGGCTCCAGGACCGCATGGAACCCTTGCGGAACCAGCCCCGGTTCGACATCCGCAAGAAGCGGCGGATCGTGTACAAGCTCAACGCGGCGGAGCTGTTCGAGACGTTCGTCCACACGCACTACCTCGGGCAGAAGCGGTTCTCGCTCGAAGGGGGTGAAACCCTGATCCCGCTGCTCGACGCGATCGTCGAGCGGTCGAGCCACTTCGGCGTCCGCGAGATCGTCATGGGCATGCCCCACCGGGGCCGCCTGAACGTGCTGGCGAACATCCTCGATAAGCCGTATGGCCTGATCTTCGGTGAGTTCGAGGACATCGTTCACCCCGGCGCCGTCGGGGGAGACGGCGACGTGAAGTACCACCTGGGCTTCTCGGCCGACCACGTCACGACCGATGGCCACTCGGTTCACCTCTCCTTGACCCCCAACCCCAGCCACCTGGAAGCCGTCAATCCGGTCGTCGAGGGCCGGATGCGGGCCAAGCAGCGCCGGTTCAAGGACCGCGACCGCAAGCTCGGCGTGCCGATCCTGATTCACGGCGACGCCGCGTTCGCCGGTCAAGGGCTCGTCGCCGAGACCCTGAACCTCTCGCAGCTCAAGGGCTACCGCACCGGCGGGACGATTCACATCGTCGTCAACAACCAGATCGGCTTCACCACCGCCCCGACCGACGCCCGCAGCACCCGATACTGCACCGACGTGGCGAAGATGATCGAGGTACCGATCTTCCACGTCAACGCCGAGGACCCCGAAGCGGTCGTCTACGTCGCTGAACTGGCGCTCGACTTCCGTGAAACCTTCGGCCAGGACGTCGTCATCGATATGGTCTGCTACCGCAAGCACGGCCACAACGAGGGGGACGAGCCGGCCTTCACCCAGCCCTTGATGTACGAGCGGATCAAGGAGCGACCGAGCATCCGCGGCCTTTACACCAAGACGCTGATCGAGGCTGGCGAGCTGTCGCAGGACGAGGCCGAGACGATCGCCGAGACCTTCCGCGAGAAGATGGAAGCGGTGTACGCCGAGGTGCACAACAACCGCTCCACCCCCCAGCCGCCCCACGGCTTCGGCGGCGCCTGGAAAGGGCTCTCGCCCCACTTCGACCACACCCCGGTCGATACCGGCACGCAGCGCGAACATCTGGACCAGATCGTCCAGGCGATGATCTCCCCTCCGGCGAACTTCCACCTCAACTCGAAGATCGAACGGATCATGAAGGCCCGCCACAGGGCGGTCGAGGAGGGCGGGCCGATCGATTGGGCCCTCGCCGAGAGCCTGGCCTTCGGCTCCTTGCTCCTGGAAGGAACGCCTGTGCGGCTCAGCGGCCAGGACAGCCGCCGCGGCACCTTCAGCCAGCGCCATGCCGTGCTGGTCGATTCCGAGACGGGCGAATCCTACTACCCGCTCCGCAACATCTCCACCGACCAGGCCGAGATGTGCGTCTATGACAGCCTGCTGTCCGAAGCCGCCGTCCTCGGCTTCGATTACGGCTACTCGCTCGATGAACCGAACATGCTGATCGCCTGGGAGGCCCAGTTCGGCGACTTCGCCAACGGCGCCCAGGTGATCATCGACCAGTTCATCGCCTCGGGCGAAAGCAAGTGGGGCCGCGCCAGCGGAATCGTCTTGCTCCTGCCCCACGGTTACGAGGGCCAGGGGCCTGAGCACTCCAGCGCCCGCCTGGAACGGTTCCTCCAGCTCTGCGCGGAGGATAATATCCAGGTCGCCAATGCCTCAACCCCCGCGCAGTATTTCCACCTGCTGCGACGTCAGGTCCGGCGCGACTTCCGCAAGCCCCTGGTCGTGATGACTCCCAAGAGCCTTCTGCGGCACAAGGTGGCCGTCTCGACGATCGAGGAGCTGGTCAACGGCCGGTTCCACGAGGTTCTGGACGATACCGTCGAGCCAGACCGCGTCCGCCGGGTCGTTCTCTGTAGCGGCAAGGTCTATTACGACCTGCTCTCGCAGCGCAAGGCGGCCGGCAAGGAAAGGGACGTGGCGATCCTCCGGCTCGAACAGTTCTATCCATGGCCCGGTGAGATGCTCCAGTCGTTCCTGAGCCGCTACCACAATGCCCGCGAGTGGGTCTGGGCGCAGGAGGAATCGCAGAACATGGGCGGGTGGACCTTCGTCGCCCCTCGGCTGCAAGAACTGACCGGCCACGGCTTCGAATATGTCGGCCGCGACGCCAGCGCCAGCCCGGCAACCGGCTCGCACCACGTCCACGACCGCGAGCAGTCGGAACTGGTCGAGGCCGCCATCGGCGCCGCGGTGCCCCACCTGGTCTGCTCGCACCCGAGCCGGCCAGCCGTTGCCTTGACGTCCAAGCAGTGAACCTCCCGGAACTTAAGAAGGCCCCTTCGCCGATCGACTTTCCCGCCACGGAAGACGATCGAGGCGAAGGGGTCGTTTTTCCTGGACGGTACTTCGTGATACGATAGATAAAAGCGTCGCGCCCGCACGACGATCGGCCGGGCCGACGTCGCGGACCGAATCGAACGTTCCTGATCTGATCTTCCGAGCGGAAAGTACATCCGATGGCCACCGTACCGATCAAAGTGCCGGGCGTCGGCGAGTCGATCTCCGAAGGGATCCTGTCGCGCTGGATGAAGCCCGATGGAGCGGCCGTGAAGCAAGGCGAGCCGCTGTTCGAGCTGGAGACCGACAAGGCCAGCAACGTCGTCCCGGCCGAAACGTCCGGGACGCTCAAGATCGAGGTGGCCGAAGGGGAAACCGTCGAAATCGGCGCGACGGTCGGAACGCTCGACCCGGACGCCCAGCCCACCGCGACGGCGGAGAAGCCCTCCGCGCCAGCGGCCGAGGCCAAGACCGCGCCGAAGCCGGAGCCACGTCCCGCCGAGACACCGACCTCCTCCAACGGCGGCGCCGGGCTTTCCCCCGCGGTGCGACGGCTGGTCGAGGAGGAGCACGTGGACCCGTCCCAGCTCGCCGGCACCGGCCCGGGGGGACGGATCACCAAGGGGGATGTGCTGAGCCACGTGGAATCGGCCCGCGGCGCGACGACGGCCGCCCCCGAGTCCCGCGCCTCGCCCCGCCCCGGCACCGACGACCTCCGGTCCGCAACCGGACCGTCCCCGCGAGACCCGCAAGCGGATGAGCGGCATCCGTCAGAAGATCGCCCAGCGGCTCGTCGAAGCCCAGCAGACCGCCGCGATCCTGACGACATTCAACGAGGCCGACCTGTCCCGCATCATGGACCTGCGAGCCCGATACAAGGAATCCTTCAACAAGAAGCATGGCGTGAACCTGGGCTTCATGTCGTTCTTCGTCAAGGCCGCGATCGAGGCCCTGAAGGCGTTCCCCGCCGTGAATGGCCGGGTCGAGGGGTCGGACATTGTTTACCACAACGTGTACGATATCGGCGTCGCCGTCAGCACCGAGCGGGGTTTGATGGTCCCGGTGATCCGCGACGCGGACCGCCTGAGCTTCGCCGGCATCGAAAAGACCATCGTGGACTACGCCAAGAAGGCCCGAGACAACGCGATCGCCGTCTCCGACCTTCAGGGCGGCACGTTCACGATCACCAACGGCGGCGTCTTTGGCTCGCTGCTCTCGACACCGATCCTCAACCCCCCCCAGAGTGGCATTCTCGGCATGCACTCGATCCAGAAGCGCCCGGTCGCCATCGATGACCAGGTCGTCATCCGCCCGATGATGTACCTGGCCCTCTCCTACGACCACCGGATCGTCGATGGCCGCGAGGCCGTCAGCTTCCTGGTCAAGATCAAGGAGTGCGTCGAGAACCCCGAACGCATGATGTTGGACATTTAAAGAAATTCACCGCGAAGAACGCGAAGGTTGCGAAGTACCTCCCGAGAGCGGCCGGGACGATCCCCGCGAATTGCTCGGAGCATCTGTACGCAGCCTTCGCGTTCTTGAGATTGCCATACCCCAAGGAGACTGAGGTGGCCGAGAGTTACGACCTGGTGGTGATTGGGGCCGGTCCTGGCGGTTATGTCGCCGCCATCCGCGCGGCACAGCTCGGGATGCGGGTCGCCTGCGTCGAGAAGCGGCCGACCCTGGGTGGCACGTGCCTGAACGTCGGTTGCATTCCCAGCAAGGCGCTGCTCGACTCCAGCGAGCTGTTCCACCTGGCCAAGGAGCAATTCTCCAAGCACGGCATCCAGGTCGGCAACCTCGGGCTCGACGTGCCCGCGATGCTCGGCCGCAAGGACAAGGTTGTCAAGGAACTGACCGACGGCATCCGGTTCTTGTTCAAGAAGAACAAGATCGACGGGATCTACGGCAAAGGGCGGCTGACCTCGCCAAACACCGTGACCGTGGCCTTGAACGACGGTGGCGAAACGACGCTGGAGGCGAAGAACATCCTGCTCGCCACCGGCAGCGAGCCGATCGCGCTGCCGTTCCTGCCGTTCGACGGCAAGACGGTCGTCAGCTCGACCGAGGCCCTTAACTTTGACCCGGTGCCCGATCATCTGGTGGTTGTCGGTGGCGGCTATATCGGCCTGGAACTCGGCTCGGTCTGGAACCGTCTGGGATCGAAGGTCACGGTGGTCGAGTTCCTGCCCCGGATCGTCCCGATTGCCGATCAGGAGATGGGCAACCTCCTGTTCAAGTCCTTGAAGAAGCAAGGACTGGAGTTCCACCTGGAGACTCGGGTCACGGGTGCGGAGGTCCACGACGGCCGCGCGACGGTCAAGGCCGAGACGAAGGACGGACAGGCCGTTTCGTTCGATTGCGCGAAGGTCCTCGTCAGCGTCGGCCGACGATCTTACATTGATGGTCTGGGGCTGGACGAGGCAGGCATCGAGTACGACAAGAAGACGCACAAGGTTGCCACCGACGGCCGTTTCCGCACAAACGTGCGGAGCGTCTGGGCCATCGGCGACTTGATCGACGGGCCAATGCTCGCCCACAAGGCCGAGGATGAGGGGATGGCCTGCGCTGAGATTCTGGCCGGCAAGGCGGGACACGTCAATTACGAGACGATTCCGAGCGTCATCTATACGTGGCCCGAGATGGCCAGCGTCGGCATCACCGAGGAACAGGCCAAGGAGCGTGGGATCGACTACCGGGTCGGGAAGTTCCCCTTCCAGATCAATGGCCGGGCCAAGGCGATGGGGGAAACCGAGGGAGTGGTCAAGATCCTTGCCGAGACGAAGACCGACCGCGTTCTGGGCGTGCATATCCTCGGTCCCCGGGCGTCGGACATGATCGCCGAGGCGGTCGCGGTGATGGAATTCGGGGGGAGCGCCGAGGACATCGCCCGGACCTGCCATGCGCACCCGACGCTCTCGGAGATCGTCAAGGAAGCCGCCCTGGCCGTGGAGGGGCGGCCGATCCATAGCTGAATGGCGGCTTCCCTCATGACTCAAGGGACGAGGATTGGGTGTTGAGTGAGGAGCGCGACTCCGCGCATCCGTCATCAACACCGCGGCATCTCAAAAACAAACGCCCCGGACATCCCTTGCTGGAGGGACGTCCGGGGCAAATGGAATTGGTGGTTCCATCTCCTGGAGACCACGGTTTCAATAACTGGTGGCGCTGATCGCCTCATTCCCGGCACGTGTGCCGAGGGCCCACCAGGTCTGGCGGCTGATACTGTTCTTGATGAACCGAACACTGCCATCGCCCATCAGAACATTCACCCCGCCGGAGTGGAAGCTGCTGGATGGAATGATATTGGAGGAATCCGAGCCACAGGTCGGGCATCCGACCCGGCAGGAGACACCTCCCAGAAGCATCTGGTCGTTCGGGGTGGCGACGGTGTTCAACAACGAGTAGCCAACCCGCCCCGGTGCCCAGCGCGCCCCCTTGTCATCCTTGATGTGAGTCGCGGCTTTAAAGTCGCTGGCGCAACTGGTGATCAGTTGCAGGATCTGAGCAGGGACCGCGGCCACGTTGGTGACCCGCGCCGAAGGCGACGTATCGCTCACACCCAGAACCATATTGCCCCGGAACGAATTGCCAGCGCCGCTCTTGCCGGCGATGGACTCGGCGAAGACGACGGTGTTCGCCGTGCCGTCGATCACGTCGCGGATGCCATAGGCGATGTTTCGTCCGAACATTCCCGAGGGATTGGTCGGATTGTTACGGGAGTCTGGCCCCATGCTGCCGTAATAATTATTCAAACGATTGCCGGTCTCACCAGCGTTGGTATCCGAGGGGCAGAGGAATGAGTTGAGGGCAGTGTTGCGCACCGTGGCATTGATGCGACCGCCGTTGCCCTGATGTGGGTCCCAATAGAAGTTCGCGGCATTGTACAACGGTGACTGTTCCATGTACGACAATTGCAGCGCCAGGGCGCTCCAACCCGTCCACCCGACGCGGTCTCCATCATTATTCCGGGCCGCATTCGTGCACATGCCGATGGGGAATCGGTCCACCGCGCTGTGATAATTGTGCAAACCCAGACCAATCTGCTTGAGATTGTTGGTGCACTGCGAACGGCGGGCAGCCTCGCGCGCCGCTTGAACGGCGGGCAGAAGCAAGGCGATCAGAACTCCGATAATCGCGATCACCACCAAGAGCTCGATCAGGGTGAATCCGCGACGTCGCGATGCCTGGCTCATGGATCCTGACTCCTAGAAGAGGAAGAGATGACGAAACGTCGAGAGAGATCCTCGGGGGGACGATGAGAAATTCCCCGATAGCCTGGACGACATCTTCCACGTGGACGGCGGCACTTTGAGAGGTCACTCCGCGCCACGTCATGTTTGTTTTGGTTGGACGCCCTCAAGCGGAGATGGAATGGAGAGAGACGCGCCTTTAGCAAGGACAATGACCCGGACGGATCAAAGCTGCTCTTCTTCGTTCGGATTCGCCTTTTCGTATGCGTCCGATCCCTGAACTTCCTGTTCGTCGATTGGGGGAGACTCGATCACGGTCCCCTCACCCGAATCCGCTCCGCCGCAGCCGCTCAAGAACGTCGCGGAACTGATGAAAAGAACGAGCAGCACGCTACCCAACGGTAGAATACGCCGAATCGTCATGTGTCCGTTTCCAGAGGAGTGAAATGCACTGGATCAAGGTTGCTTAGAACAAAGCTATTTCGATCCAGGTTACGGGAAAATACCGCCGGCATCACCGCATTGCAAGAAAAAAAATGGAAATCATCAGCGCGATGTCGCGAACTTTTAGGGAATTCGATTGATCGTTGGCCGCACTTTTCGACAGGCGCATTGAGAACGCCGGTCCGGCCGACTTTCGACGACCGGACCGGCGTTCTCGTTGTGACCTGGTGATCCGCGAGGGGCTCTTACTCACCCACCAATCACGTCCCTTGAACCCGGTGCGAAACGGCAGTCGATCAGATGTGAACCGACTCGCCAAGACCCTGACCGGCGGCTTCCATGACGGCCTCGGAGTAGGTCGGGTGCGGGTGCATGGCGTGGACGATCTCTTCCTCGGTGGCTTCGAGCTTCTTGGCCATGACCAGCTCGGCGATCAGTTCGGTGGCCTGAGAGCCGATCAGGTGGGCGCCGAGCAGCTCGCCATACTTGGCGTCGAAGACGAGCTTGACGAATCCCTCGGTCTCGTCGGAGGCCACGGCGCGGCCACTGGCGATGAAGGGGAAGCGGCCGATGCGGACCTCGTGCCCGGCCTCGCGCGCGGCCTTCTCGGTCAGGCCGACGCGGCCACGCCCGGGTCGGTGTAGGTGCAGCCGGGGACCGTTGTGTAATCGACGGTGCGCTCGGCGTGGCCGCAGAGCCACTCGACGCAGCAGATCGCCTCGTGGTGGGCGACGTGGGCCAGCCAGGGGGGGCCGATGACGTCGCCCACGGCGTACAGGCCGGGAACGTTCGTCTTGATACCCCTGTCGCGGTCGGCCTTGATGTGGTTCTTGACCAGCTCGACCCCCAGCTTCGGGTCGAGCACCTCCTCGACGTTCCCGGTGACGCCGATCGCGACGAGCATCATCTCGGCCTCGATCGTCTGCGGCCCTTTCGGCGTCTCGACCTCGACCTTCACCCCCTTGCCGGTCTTCTCGACCTTGCCGGTCTTCGACTGGGTGAGGATCTCGATGCCACGCTTGGAGAGGCTCTTCTCGAGCGCCGCGGAGACTTCCTCGTCCTCGCCGGGGAGGATCCGGTCCAGCAGCTCGACGACCGTGACCTTGGTGCCGATGGCGTTGTAGAAGTAGCCGAACTCCAGGCCGATCGGCCCGCCGCCGATGATCAGCATCGACTCGGGCTGCTTCGGGAGGGTCATCGCCTCCTTGTAGGAGATGATCGGTCTTGCCGTCGAAATCGGCCCCCGGCAAGCGGGCGGGGACGGACGCCGGTGGCGATCACGATCGACTCGGCGGTGATCGTCTCGCCGCCGACCTGGACCTTGTGCGGGGCGACGACCTTCGCGGTGCCGGACTTGTGCTGGACCTTGTACTTGCGGAACAGGCCCTCGATCCCCTTGTTCATCTTTACGGTGACGTCGCGGCTGCGGCCGATCATCTGGGCGAAGTCCCACGCGGATTGACCCGTGTAGCCGAACGTCTTGCCGTGGTTGTTGATCAGCTCGACCAGGTGGGCGTTGGTGAGCAGGGCCTTGGTCGGGATGCAGCCCCAGTTCAGGCAGATGCCGCCGAGCTTGTCCTTCTCGACGCAGAGGACCTTCTTGCCGAGCTGCCCGGCGCGGATCGCTCCGGCGTACCCGGCCGGGCCGCCGCCGATGACGATGATGTCGAAGTCGTAAGCCATGGGTTCTTTCAAGCGATGTCGGAGTCGTGGCAGTGGGCACCGCCCACCGTGATCGGGTGATGGTGGGGGTGATGCCCACCCTGCTACGCATTCGCTAACGTTCCGGTTCAGAGGAGCATCGATGCCGGTTCTTCCAGCAGGCCCTTGAGCGTGCGGAGGAACTCGGCGGCGGTGGCGCCATCGACGGCGCGGTGGTCGGCGGTCAGGGTGACGGTCATGACCGTGCCGACGACGAGTGAGTCCCCCTCGACAACCGGCCGCTTCTCGGCCGCGCCGACGGCCAGGATGCCGACCTCGGGCAGGTTCAGGATCGCGTCGAACTGCCTGACGCCGTACATGCCGAGGTTGGAGATCGTGAACGTCCCGCCGGTCATCTGCTGGGTGGTCAGCTTGTTCTGCCGGGCGGCGTCGACGAGCGCCTGGGTGCCGGTGCGGATCTCGCGCAGGCCGAGCGCGTCGGCATTGCGGAGGACCGGGACGATCAGGCCCCCCTCCAGCGCCACGGCGATGCCGACGTTGACCTCGCCGTGGCGGACGAGCGCATCGGGCTCGCACGTGGCGTTCACGTCCGGGTGGCGGCGGAGCGAGAGCGCGACGGCCTTGGTCACGAAGTCGCCGACGGAGAGCTTGATCTTCTCGGCGGCGAGCTGCTTGTTCAGCCCCTCGCGGATGGCCACGAGCTTGTCGATGCGGATATCGACGGTGACGTGGATCTCGGGGGCCGCCTGCTTGGCCTGGAGCATCCGCTGGGCGATCGTCTTGCGCATCCGGGTGTGCGGGACGCGCTCGGTCTCGCGCGCGGCCGTCGCGGCGACCGGGCGCGGTGCGCCGGCCGTCGCGGCGGCGGGACGGTTCTGCAGGAACGCCTCGACGTCGCGGCGGATCACCCGGCCGCCGGGCCCGCTGCCGGGGACCTGGGCGAGGTCCACCTGCGCTTCCGCGGCGATCTTGCGGGCCAGGGGGCTCGACTTGACCCGTCCTCCCGCGGCCGGGGCCTGCACGCCACCGCCCCCGTGACCATTGCCCCCATGCGACCCGGAGGTGGGGATGGTCGGCTGGCCGTGCTGGGTCGCGGAGGCCCGGGGCGCGGCCGCCGCGCCGGCCTGGTTCGGCGTGTTGGTCTGCTCCTGCGTGTCGAAGTCCTTGTGAACGGCGACCGTCTCCTCGGCCTTCGACGCCGGCGCCTCCTGACCTTTGGGGACGGCGTCGGCCGCTTGCTTGGGGTCCTCCCCCTTCTTGGCCAGGACCATCACGCGCTGGCCGAGGGCGATCTCGTCCCCTTCGTTGACGTCGAGCCGGGCGACGGTCCCCTCGTCGAACGACTCCATCGGCATGACGGCCTTGTCGGTCTGGATCTCGGCCAGGGTGTCCCCTCCTTGACCTGGTCGCCGACCTTGACCAGCCACTTGACCAGCTGCCCGCTCTCCATCGTCGGGCTGAGCTTGGCCATCTTCACTTCGATCGGCACGGGGGACGCCTCCAGTGGTCACTGGACTGGAAAATCTGGCCAGTGACTCTTGATGAATTCCAAACGTGGAGAGAATCCACAAAGCGCCGAGATCCGGCCGTTATGGTGGACTCCCAGCGGTATTCTATGCTCTCGGACCAGAGGCCAACGGCCGCCGGTCTCGACGTCTCAGCGGTACAGCACGTCCCTGACCTGCGCCACGATCCGGTCGGCGCTCGGGAGCATCGAGGCTTCGAGGTTGCGGTTGTAGGGGATCGGGGCGTCCTTGCAGGTGACGCGGCGGATCGGGGCGTCGAGCTCGTCGAAGACGGCGTTGTAGATCCGGTCGGAGACGCCGGCGCCGAGGCCGCAGTACGGCCAGTCTTCCTCGACGATGACGGCCCGGTGGGTCTTGACGACCGACGGGAGGATCGTGTCGAGGTCGAGCGGCCGGATCGTGCGGAGGTCGATCACCTCGGCGCTCGATCTCCTCGCCGGCCAGTTGCTCGGCGGCTTCCAGCGTCGGCTTGAGCGAGCGGGAGTAGGTGATCAGGGTGACGTCCGACCCCGCGCCGCTTGACGTCCGCCTTGCCGATCGGGATGAGGAACTCGGGTCCTCGGGGACCTCGCCCTTGTCGCCGCAGGAGGTTCTCGTGCTCGATGAAGATGACCGGGTCGTCCGAGCGGATGGCGGTCTTGAGCATCCCCTTGGCGTCGGCCGGGGTGGCGGGCATCATCACGGTCAGGCCCGGGAAGTGGGCGAACAGGGCCTCGGGCCGGTGCGAGTGCGTCGCCCCCAGGCAGCCGGCCATGCCCGAGTTGCCCCGGAAGACGATCGGCACCGAGAACTGGCCGCCGCTCATGTAGCGCATGTTGGCGGCGTTGTTGACGATCTGGTCGAACGCGACGTAGCTGAAGCTGAAGGTCATGAACTCGATGATCGGCCGCAGACCGACCATCGCGGCGCCGATGCCGATGCCGGAGAATCCCTCCTCGGAGATCGGCGTGTCGACGATCCGGCGGGGGCCGAAGCGTTCGAGCATCCCCTGGCTGACCTTGTAGGCGCCGTTGTATTCGGCGACCTCCTCGCCCATGAGGAAGACGCGGTCGTCGCGCTCCATCTCCTCGGACATCGCCTGGTTCAGCGCCTCACGGTACGAAATCACGGCCATCGGCTCACGACTCCTGCGGGATGTAGGGTGCCACGGTGATGTCCTCGTAGACGTCTTCGAGCGACGGCTCGGGGGCCTGCTCGGCGAACTCGATGGCCTCCTCGATCTCGTTCTTGATCTTCTCGTGCAACTCTTCGAGGGCCGCCTCGTCGATCCAGCCGCGTTCCTTGAGGATCGTCTCGTAGACGACGATCGGGTCGCGCTCCTTGGCCTTCTCCAGCTCTTCCTTGGTGCGGTACTTGGCCGGGTCGCTCATCGAGTGGCCGCGGAAGCGGTAGGTCTTGGCCTCGATGAAGGTCGGCCCCTCGCCGGAGCGGGCGCGGTTGGCGGCCTCCCGGGTGACGCGGGCCATCTCCTCGATGTCGTTGCCGTTGACGAGGATGCCGGGCATGCCGTACGCCTGACCGCCGCGGACCGTCAGGTCGGTCGTCCAGGAGTGCCGGTGCAGCTGGGTGCCCATCGACATGCATGTTGTTCTCGACGACGTAGATGACCGGCAGCTTCCAGAGACTGGCCATGTTGAAGGCCTCGTGGAGCGACCCCTGGTCCATCGCGCCGTCGCCGAAGTAGCAGATGCAGACGCGGTCCTCGCCGCGGTACTTGATGGCGAAGCCGACGCCGGTGGCCAGCGGGATGTGGCTGCCGACGATGGCGTGGCCGCCGAGGAACTGCTTCTCGGCGTCGAAGAAGTGCATCGAGCCGCCCTTGCCCTTGGAGCAGCCCGACGGCCTTGCCGAGCATCTCGGCCATGCCGACCTTGGGGTCCATGCCGCGGGCCAGGGCGTGGCCGTGGTCGCGGTAGGCGGTGATGACGTAGTCATCTTCCCGGAGTACGCCGATCGAACCAACGGCGACCGACTCCTGTCCGCTGTAGAGGTGGCAGAACCCGCCGATCTGCTGCCTCTGGTAGAGCATCGCCGACCGTTCTTCAAACCGGCGGATCAATAACATCTGACGCAGCCAACCCAACGCTTGATTGCGGGATACGATCGGTTTGGCCTCGGTCTGCGCTTGCGCCATGAACTCCAACTCCTGATCTGTCGAGCGTCCGAGCGAGTGCCGGGGAGGGGCGGCGGCCGGCGCGGGGACGTTGGGCTCGTTCGGGGCGGAACGATGTTCCGGGAATCCGACGGGCGAACTGGAGATTTTCTGCAACATTCGCCCCGTACGGAGCTTGTCTAGGAAACGCTTGATCTTACCCAAAAGTGGCGGCATCAATCCAGGCAAGGGTCTGTGAAAGTGCCGCGCGGGGTTCGGGTTCGGTCCGAGCAGGTTCCGCCCGATCTCCTCCGGCCCGCGCGCCTGGCGAACGTGGACCGAGGAACGGATCGTCTTGCAAGCCTTTCGCTTGCAAAAGGTGTTCCTCGGTCTGTCGTGCCTCAGGTGGGAATGCTACCGGTCGCGGGGTTGGCGACCGTGGCCGTCCCGCCCGAAGCTGGTCGGTCACCGCCTCCGGAGAGCAATTGCCGGAGTACGTAGGGCAGGATCCCGCCGTGCTGATAATAACGGATTTCCTGCGGCGTGTCGATCCGGACCGTCGCCGGGAACTCGGTCTTGCCGCCATCGGGCCGTTCGGCGATGACCGTCACCTCACGACCGTGGGCGAATTCACTGGCGATCCCCTCAGCCAGGCCCTTGATCGTGAAGACCTCCTCGCCGGTCAGGCCGAGGCTCTCCGCGTTGTCCCCGGCGCCGAACTGCAAGGGGAGGATGCCCATGCCGACGAGGTTCGAGCGGTGGATCCGCTCGTAGCTCTCGGCGATCACGGCCCGGACCCCCAGGAGGTTCGGCCCCTTGGCCGCCCAGTCGCGCGACGAGCCCGAGCCGTACTCCTTGCCGGCGAGGATCGATCAGCGGCACGCCCTCGGCCCGGTACTTCTCCGAGGCGTCGAAGATGGTCATGACCTCGCCGTCGGGCAGGTGGCGGGTCAAGCCCCCTTCGGTCCCCGGCGCGAGCTGGTTCCGCAGCCGGATGTTGGCGAACGTGCCGCGGACCATCACCTCATGGTTGCCCCGGCGCGAGCCGTAGGAGTTGAAGTCCTCGACCTTCACCCCGTGCTCGTCGAGGTACTTGCCCGCCGGGCTATCGGCCTTGATCGAACCGGCCGGAGAGATGTGGTCGGTGGTGATGCTGTCGCCCAGCAGGGCCAGCACCCGCGCCCCTCGATCTCCTGAACCGGCGGCGGCTCGTCGGCCATGCCTTCGAAGTACGGCGGGTTCTTCACGTAGGTGGAGTCATCCTCCCACGGCGTAGAGGTCGCCCTGGGGCACCGGAAGCGAGTTCCAGCGCTCGTCTCCCTCGAAACCTCGCCATATTCCTTCTGGAACATCTCGACGCGGACCGACTTGAGGATCGACGTCCTGCACCTCCTTCTGGGTCGGCCAGATGTCCTTCAGAATAGACCGGCTTGCCATTCTTGCCCTTGCCGAGCGGCTCGTTGTGGAGGTCGATGTCCATCGTTCCGGCCAGGGCGTAGGCGACGACCAGCGGGGGCGAGGCGAGGTAGTTGGCCCGGACGTCGGAGTTGATCCGGCCCTCGAAGTTGCGATTGCCCGAGAGCACGGCGACGGTCACGAGGTCGTGCTCGTGGATCGCCTCGGAGATGTCGTGCGGCAAGGGACCGGAGTTGCCGATGCAGGTCGTGCAGCCGTAGCCGACGAGGTTGAACCGGAGCTGGTCGAGATACTTGTCCAGGCCGGAGTCGTGGAGGTAATCGGTCACGACCTTCGAGCCGGGGGCGAGGCTGGTCTTGACCCAGGGCTTGGTCTCTAGCCCTTGCTCGACCGCCTTCTTGGCGAGCAGGCCGGCGGCGATCATGACCGAGGGGTTCGACGTGTTGGTGCAACTGGTGATGGCGGCGATGACGACCGAGCCGTTCGTCAGGGCCTGCGCGGCGGTGACGTGCTTCTCGGCGGCCGGGGCGTCGGGATCTTCCGAACCCGGTGCCGTGCCACCACCACCCTCGCCCTCCAGGCGCGACTCGCTCTTCGGGTCGGTCGTCTTGACCTCCGACTCGGCCAGGTCCGGCCCGCCGGCCGGGACGACCTCGCCGACTTCTTCGGGCGGTTCTCCAGCAGGATCTTCAAGGCGTTGGCGAAGTTCTCCTTCGCCTCCTTCAACGGCACCCGGTCCTGCGGCCGCTTCGGACCGGCCAGGCTCGGCTCGACCGTCGAGAGGTCCAGTTCCAGGGTGTCGGAATACGCGGCCTCCGCCTTGCCAGGAGAGTGGAACAGACCTTGCTCCTTGCAGTAGGTCTCCACCAGGGCGATCTGATCCTTCGGTCGGCCAGTCAGCTCCATGTAGCGCAGGGTCTCGGCATCGACCGGGAAGATGCCGCAGGTCGCGCCATATTCCGGGGCCATGTTGGCGATCGTCGCGCGATCGGCCAGGGGCATGTGGACGAGGCCGTCACCGTAGAATTCGACGAACTTGCCGACGACCCCCTTGCGGCGGAGCATCTGGGTGACGGTCAGCACGAGGTCGGTCGCGGTGGCCCCTTCGGGGAGCTTGCCGAAGATCTTGAAGCCGACAACCTGCGGCACGAGCATCGAGACCGGCTGCCCGAGCATGGCCGCCTCCGCCTCGATCCCGCCAACGCCCCAGCCCAGGACGCCCAGACCATTGATCATCGTCGTATGCGAGTCGGTGCCGACCAGGGTGTCGGGATACGCGACCGCCGGCGCGCCATTGGCTCCGGTCGCGAAGACGACCCGGGCCAGATATTCCAGGTTGACCTGGTGAACGATCCCGGTGTCCGGCGGCACAACCTTGAAGTTTTCGAAGGCATTCTGTCCCCAACGGAGGAACGCGTAGCGCTCGCCATTGCGTTTGAATTCCAGGTCCGCGTTGATGCGGAAGGCATTAACGGACCCGGCCTCATCCACCTGGACGGAGTGATCAATGACCAGCTCCGCCGGCTGGAGCGGATTGATCCTGCCGGGGTCGCCCCCGAGCCGCTTCATGGCGTCGCGCATGGCGGCCAGATCGACCACGGCCGGGACGCCGGTGAAATCCTGCAAGAGCACGCGGCTCGGCCGGAAGGCGATCTCGCGGCTGGGAACCGCCTCGGGGTCCCACTTCGCCAGGTGGAGGATGTCGTCGGACTTGACCGACGTGCCATCCTCGTTGCGGAGCAGGTTCTCCAGGAGGATCTTCAGCGAGTACGGCAGCGTGTCCAGGTTCACGCCGTGCGAGGCCAGGGCATCGAGCCGGTAGAGGCGAACGGGGCGCCCATCCACCTGGATGGTCGCAAGAGCGTTGAAACTATTATTAGCCATGGTCGTCGAACCTCGGGGCCTGTCCGGCCCTCATCTCGGTGCGCAATGTCGCTCTCCGTTGGGGAAGAAACTCTTTATCATCCAGGTTCGGCGGCCAGATGCAACCTCACCTCGAGTGCCTCCAGTTGACTCCGGCGACCCAATCCGCACGTTCGATCGCCTTGGGAGAATCAGCCAGGGTTAGATTTCGGGGTCCGCGTCCGGCTTAGGCGATTCTGGCTCGACGTTCTCTTCAGGCGTCGCCTTGTCTTCGGGCGTCGGCTCGGCTGGTTTCGTGTCCGTGTCCGTTTCCGCGTCGGCTTCAGGCGTCAGCTCGGGGGCTGTCGTTTCGGCGGTTTCGTCTCCGCGTCGGCTTCAGGCGTTGGCTCGGCCTTCGCGTTGGCCGTCTTGGAGAATTCCCGCTTTCCCTGCGGAGCACCACCACCCATACCCTGCTTGGAAACGTTGTACTCGGATGGGGTATCGGACTTGATGCCCGGCCGGGTCGTCCTGCGGAAGTGTTCCTCGTTCCCCTCGGGACAACCGGCGAGAGTCACCATGAGCACCAGAGGCCCGAGGACGTACGGAAGGCGTCGCGCACCGGAGAGGATGGACATGGCGGCTCCTCGATGGATTAATCCTTGGTCGCCGCCAATTTGTCAATCATTCCGCGGCAACCCTGAACCTTGAGTATAGCGAGACAAGCCGTCCTTCCTCAACGACCCACATGGCGTTCCTCGATGACAACCGTCCAACAACCGACCGGGACGTCGTGCGTCAAATGGCAGCCCGTATCGGATCGTGATAGATTGGAATCGAGCTTTACCCCTCTCAAAAGCATGGAGAAACAGCCATGAGCGTCGATGTCGAACCGGCCCTGCTGACCGCCGACGACGTGCTCGCCATGCCCGAGGATGGAACCCATCGTGAGTTGATCCGAGGGCGGTTGATCGAGGAACCCATGACGTATCGCAATCGCTGGCACAGCGGGACCGAGGCCGAAAATCGGCAACAAGTCCTCAAGAACTGGCTCGACGGCCAGACCGCCCCATGCGGCATGATCGTCAGTGGTGAGGCCGGGTTCCGCTTGCGTCGCGATCCGGATTCCCTGGTCGGTATCGACGTGGCCTATGCCTCCGCCGAGCAGGTGGCCCGGGCGAATGAGACAGGCTCGGCGCTGTTTAACGGACCGCCGATCCTGGCCGTCGAGATCCTCTCGCCATCCGAGAAGCAAGAGGATCTTATCGCCAAGGTCCGCGAGTATCTGGAGACCGGCGTGGCGATCGTCTGGATCGTCGAGCCAACGTTTCGGACAGTCCTGGTGTACCGGCCCGACGATGAGCCGCGGTTGTTCAACGTCCGCGAGGAGATCACCGCCGAGCCCCACTTGCCCGGTTTCCGCGTTGCCGTCGCCGCGCTCTTCGTGGCGGACGCTCAGCCGACGAATTGAACGTCGATCGGCCCCGGGACCAGTCCCTCGGCCTCGGCCCGCTGGAGCAACGTGCGGACGGCCTCCCGGCCGCGCTCGCCGTAGTCCACGGTCCAGTCGTTGACGTACATGCCGACGAACTGGTCGGCGAGCTTCGGGTCGAGGTCGCGGGCGAACGTCAAGGCATAGGCCAGGGCCTCCTCGCGGTGGTCGAGCGCGTACTGGATGCTCTGCTTCAGGAGCCGGGCAATCTGCTGGATGGTCGCCTCGCCCAGGTCACGGCGGACGACGTTACCGCCCAGGGGCAGCGGCAGGCTGGTCTGCGAGAACCACCACTCGCCCAGGTCCACGATCTGGTGCAGCCCCTTGTCCGGGTAGTAGAGCTGCCCCTCGTGGATGATCAAGCCCACATCGGCCTTGCCATCGAGCACGGCCGGGATGATCTGGTCGAACGGCACGACGGTCGTCTTGATGTCCTTGCCCAGGCAGAGCCGCAACGTCAGAAACGCGGTCGTCAGGGTGCCGGGGATGGCGATCGTCTTGTCTTTCAGGTCGTCGAGCGTCCACGGTTGCCGGGCGATCAGCTTTGGACCGTAACGATCCCCCATGCTGGAACCGGAGGCCAGCAGGGCGTACTTGTCGGCCAGATGGGCGTAGGCGTGGATGCTGACGGCCGAGACTTCCAGCTCGCCGTTCAGGGCGCGTCGGTTCAGCGTCTCGATATCTTCAAGCTGATGGACGAAGCGGAGGCCGCCGGTGTCGAGCTTGTCGTGGGCGAGGGCGTAGAACATGAAGGCGTCGTCGGAGTCAGGGCTGTGCCCGACCCGGATCGTGCGGGGTTCGGCGGCGGTGCTCATGAGGATCGGTTCCAGGCGGTCGGTCAAATCGTGATGCGTTCGAAGCCAGAATGCCGCGGCTCCGTTCGGTTTCTCCCTTTATGGTAAGCAGGAAACCACCGATCGACCACCGCAAACGGAAACGGGCCTCCCGGCCGCTTCGGAGGGAAGCGGCCGGGAGGCCCAGGTTCTTTTCGGAATCCGGCCGGCCGGTCGGCCGGTCGGCTCTCAATCCCGCGCCGACTCGACCAGTGCCTCGGAGACGTTGCTACGGATCTCCAGGTCGTTGAACGGATCGACGGTGGCGGGATCGGCCAGCGCGGCCTGGTACAGGTCCTTGAACGGAAGGTCCTCGGGGACCTCCTGACCAAGCTGCCGCAAGGCCAGCACGTAGCGGCTGACGATGTGGCCGGTATCGCGCTTGTTCAGCTCGTCGTTGCGATACGCCGGATGCTTGTCCAGCAGGTCTTTCCAGAGTTCCAGCCCTTCCTTGAACTTCTGGACGGACTCGGTGAAGTTGGCGGTCTTGTAGGCGATCGTCGCCTCGTAGAAGAGGCGCCGGGCCTTCACACCTTCCGAACTCATCTCCGCCAGCGACCGGTCCTTCCAGTAGCGATAGTTCATCTGGTCGGAGAAGCGGTTCACCCAGTATTGCTGGTTCTCGTGGAGCTTGTCGAACTCCTCGGGGCGCGAGATCAGGTCGATCACGATCGGCTGCGTGGTGAGCACGCCGTTGATGGGGACCTGGTTCGGCGAGTCGAAGGTATGGCTGCCGAAGGTGTTCCATTCGTTCAGGGCCTTGCGCCACTCGTCGCTGGCGACATCGCCGAAGACGGCCGGATAGTCGCGGACACTGGCTTTTTCCAGCCCCGCGGCGTAACGGGTCTGGGC
The DNA here is from genome assembly GCA_963758025.1 of uncultured Planctomycetota bacterium. Taxonomy (GTDB): domain Bacteria; phylum Planctomycetota; class Planctomycetia; order Isosphaerales; family Isosphaeraceae; genus CAVWUA01. The sequence goes on from CAVWUA010000002.1 coordinate 59,305, forward strand.
ATGCGCCGGCATGGATCGGAAGGCCAGATCGCCGGGACGGCCCTTGTGCTGGACCGGCTTATCGACGTACTCGATGTCCGCCTCACCCTCGCCGAGGCCGGCTTCCAGACGCTCGGCGCCACGGTCCACCAGGCGCACGGCGCGGGTGAACCAGCCCCAGCCGAGCTGGAAGTTGTCGTTGCGGATGACCTTGATGTTGTGCTCTTCCAGCTCGATCGGGTCGGTCTTGAACGGCTCATCCTCATCCTCGCGGAAGAGTTTGCGGAGCAGGACCGCCTCGTCGGAAAAGCCGATCTTGTGGTAGTAGGTCCAGGCGGTATCCCAGAGCAGGTCCGGGCTCTTCTGGTTCTTCGAGACGCCGTCCTGGATGAACTTGATCCCCTGCTTGATCCACTCGTACTTGTCGGCCGGGTCGTCCCACTCCACCGAGACGTTGTAGGCGAGGTTCCACCCCTGGAAGGTCCAGACCGAGAGGAAGTGGGGCTGGAGCTTGGTGATCATGTCCACCGTCTGCTTCAGGCGGTCCCACTCATGGACCTTCTGAAGATCGATGGCGCGGTTCCACAAGACGTTGGCCGCCACGCCGCGGACTCCGCCCAGCAGGGCGAGCTTGAGCATGAAGCTGCCGGTGTCAATCTGCCCGATCGTGGCCTCACCCAGTTGCTTGCGGGTCTTGAGCTGGTTGAGCCACGCGGTATAGGGATACATGGCCGTGAACAACAGCAGGATCGCCAGGGCATAGACGATCTGCCGGTTCCGGTTGGTGACGGTGCTGGATGCTTCTCTCATGCGGCGACCTCGCGATTCTTAAGAATGAAATATCCGGCGATGGAGAACGGCAAGGCATACGCCAGGGCCGTCAGGGCGTTGCCCAGAAGCTGCCGCCAGGTGACGGCGAACCCGGTGGCCACCGTGTTGCTCAAATCCAGACTGGAGAAGTTCGGCACGAGATACACCAGGCGCGACATGATCGGCATGACGATCGCGTCGAACGTCCGGGCCGTGACGACCGCCAGGGTCGGGGCCAGCTCCGACATCTGGTTCTCGTGCGTCAGCAGGCGGATCATTGACTCGAACGGGCCGCCGCCGATCAACCCCTGCAAGGCGAACTGCTGGAGATAGACGAAGCCGACCTGTCCGGCGACGAAGAACCAGATCGTCGTCAGCAAGGCCACCGGCCAGCTCAGGAACGTGCCCGCCCAGACGCCGATGGCGGTCAGGACCATCGCCTGGAGCCACACGCCGAACAGTCCCTTCAGGTAGTTCACGTTGAAGCTGCCCTGGCTGGCCAGGATGAACAGGTCGCTCTCGGCCATGCCGAGATACTGGTTCGGGCTGAGGCACTGGACCTCGATGACGAGGTTGCCATGCGAGCCGACGAGCATCCCCGGGTCGAACGCGAGTTTGTTGGTGTAGTACTCACGGATCGGGGATGATCTCGGTATCCGGACGGATGCCCGGGCGCGGATTGATGACTTTCACCGAGGCATAGACCGGCTCGCCGATCTCCCCCTTGGTCGTGCGGTACACGTTGAAGGTCATCTCCACGGGGATCGGCGGCGTGTGCTTGTTCTCCTTGCGCAGGGTGGTCAGTTGCTGCCGAAGCTCCTTGAGCTGTTGCTGGTCCTCGGAAATCGTCGAGGCCAGACGGGCCGAGTCCGCCGCCTGGAGATCCGGCGACTTGCGTGGCCTGCTGCGCCTCGGCCAGCTCGTCTTCCAGCAGGGCGATGCGGTTCTCGACGTACTCGATCGTTCCGGGCACCAGCAAGTCATCGACCGGGATCGGACGCTCCAGGATGCGCTCGCGGATTGCGAGGGTCCTCGACTCGGGGACCGAACCGCCAGACAGCTTTCGACGGCGTGGCTCCCTCGACGAAACTGCGGAATTCCAGCTCCTGCCCGACGTCGATCCCCTTGACCGTCCGCTTTCCGCGCGAGTCGTAAAAGAGCAAGGACCCCTTGACCGGCACGCGGGCCGACATGCGGGTTTCGAGCTGATCGGCCTGCTCCTGGTACTGTTTGTAGAACTCCTCCTTGCCTTCCTCCTTGAACTTCGCGGCCTGCTCCCGCGCATCGCGGATCTCGCCGCCGACCATCCGGTGGAAGTAGAGCAGGCTCACGCCGCCGAACAGCAGCAGCAGCACGGTCACCAGCGACATGAACCCGAGCATCCGGCCCCAGATCAGCTCCAACCGCCGCACCGGCTTCGAAACGATCGTGTAGATCGTCTGCTGGCGGATATCGTTCGGCAGGCTGATCGGCGTCAAGATCGCCACGAGAACCGTCATCAGGAGCGAACACAACAACATCAACGTCCCGACGTACAGGCGGCCAAGCTCGGCCGCGCGTGGCGGCTTGAGGAACCAGGAGGTGAACGCCAGGATCACCGCGAAAACCACGATCACGACCCAGGGGGCCCACATCCGCCGGAACGACTCCTTCCAGCAATGCCAGGCGATCGCGTAGAGCCGGCGGAAGTGCAGCGCGGCGAACTCGGGAATCAACATCGCCACGACCCTCGCCAGCACGACGAAGCCCATGTACGTCGCGCCGATGCGGCCGCCGGTGAACAGCGCGTCCTGCACGCTCATCTGGTATTGCGGGTTGAGCTGGGCGGCGGCGAACTGAAGCCCGAAGCTGACGGCGAATCCCACGACCAGGGCGATATGAATCGCCCCCAGCACGACCAGGTCCGCCCCCGTCCCTAGCCGACGGATGCTCGACCAGAGTTTGACCTCGATCCAGATCAGAATCATCAGAATGCAAAGCAGGGCGAGAATTCCCGCCGCGGGCATGCCGCCGAGGTCCCACTCCGGCAGGCGTCCACCGGTCTGCAAGGACCGTAAAAGGACGGAGCCGATGGCGCCAAGCAGGGCCACCAGCGCGGCGATGTCCAGCGGACGCAGCCGTGCCTGGTTCGACGCCTTCACGGCGGCGACGACCCAGCTCATCACCCAGCCGAGCAGGCAGAACAGCCCGATCACCTTGATCCAGGTAACAACCCCTCCCCAGAGGCCCGTGATGGTCAGGGAAGGATCACCCCAGACATACAGCCACTGAAGCCAGTTCGGGATCGTCCCGCCGCCGGCCGGCCCCTGCTGGGCCCAGAGGAACGAAGACAAGAGCAGCGACATCGCGGAAACACTCCTCGGTTCGGATCTCGCCCCGGCCGGTGCTCGGCTCATGTCTCGACGGGGAGAGCGCATCGTTAACGGACCGATCGGGTATGAAGAAAGAGGCCCGGACGATGCGAGGGCAGAAGGTGCGATCGTTGTGATGATGGCGTTTCGGACGGTAGAAGACACAACTCGGATGGTTGATGGAGGAAGAATCTCCAGGAGGCGAATTCAAAAAGAGCCATCAACCATCCCTATCCCCCCGCCTCCCTCAGGAGACGGGGTTGGCCGGGGTCGTCTCGGACGGTGATGGCGACGCGGCCGTCTGGCCATCCCCCGCGCGTTCGGGAGCGACGCGACGGCGGCCGGGGTGCAGGTCGCTCTCGCGGACGATCCGCAGGAACAGTTCTTCCAGGGTCGTCGTCGGGTGATCGACGGCCATCAGCTCCGAACCGTGCCGGGCCAGAACGTCGCGAATCTCGGCCAGGGCCTGCTCGGGTACGTCGCGGGCCTTGATCTGGGTCACGTCCTGCACGGTCAGCAGGTCAGAGACCTTGCCGATCTCCTTCAGCTCGCCGCGGTGCAGGATGGCGATCCGGTCGCAGATGTCCTGCATGTCCGCGAGCAAGTGGCCCGAGAGCACGACCGTCTTGCCACGTTCGCGCAGGTCGCGGATCAATTCCTTCATCTCGGCCGTGCCGATCGGGTCGAGGCCCGAGGTCGGCTCGTCCAGGAGGATCAACTCCGGCTCGTTGATGAGGGCCTGGGCCAGACCGATCCGGCGCTGCATGCCCTTGGAGTACTCGCGCAACTGCCGGTGCTTGGCCGCGGAGAGACCGACCAGGTCGATCAGGCGGTTAACCCGCTTGGTGCGCTCCGACGGCGAGAGCTTGAACAGCCGGCCGTAGAAGTGCAGCGTCTCCTCGGCGTTCAGGAACTTGTAGAGGTACGACTCTTCAGGCAGGTAGCCGATCCGCTCGTTCTTGGCGACGTTGGTCGTCGGCTCGTTGAAGATCAGGGCCTCCCCCTCGGTCGGGAAGAGCAGGCCGAGCAGAAGCTTGATGGTCGTCGTCTTGCCCGAGCCGTTCGGCCCGAGCAATCCGAAGATCTCGCCACGGTGCACCTTCAAGTCGAGCGCCTTCAGCGCCAGGACCTTGGGCCGGCCCCAGAAATCGCGGTAAACCTTCGTCAGGTTCCGAGTCTCGATGATGACGTCATTGTTCATCGGGGGGCGCCTTGTCTGTCTAGGAAAGACGGGAACGGATCAGGCCGGACCACACCGGGAGGTCGAGGGAAATCAGCTTTTGGGAAGAAATCGGACGATGACCGGAACGAATATCCTGCTGAGGGATTCCCAAGGACCGACCCAGCCTTACGGGGAAATGCGAAACCTCCGCGCGGTGTCGCCGGAGCAATGGCCTCCCGCGCTACGTGCCTCGACCCGGAAAGGTTCGATTCCCCCGACCCACTTTTTGAAAATCTGCCGCTTCGTCCGGTCGTCAACCCGGCTGGGAGCCGTGGTCGGTACGCATGGCGAACGGGCCGGTCACGACCGGTGAACACGGGATCTAATTTAAATGGCCGAACCGTCCTTGGCAAGAAGGGCGGCGGAATTTGGGAGAGCCCTGACGGCTGGGCGAGGCGGCTTCGGCAACGCCTCGCCCAGCGTGGACCTTGACATGTCAGGGAATCATGCCGCTGCTACCCGAGGGAATCGGAGGCGCATCGACGTTGCCCGAGAAGTCCGGCACCGGGATCGCGGGCGTATCTCCGGCCGTCTCGCGATAGGGATAGACCGGCGTGTTCGAAGGTCCGAGCGGCGGGCCGCCGAACGGATGCGCTCCACCGCAACCGGCGAAGGGAATGTAGCGCTGGCCTCGCATCTCATAGGGGTTGTAATAGGTCGGGAAGAACGTCTGCGAGGCCGGCACGAAGAAGTAGCGGCGCGCGAAGTAGTCGGGGGTGCGGTCCGCGTTCAGGGGCAGGAACTCGCCGTAATCGACCCAGCCGTAGCCGTCCGGGTTCCCGTTGGGAAATCCCCAGCCATCGCCGGGGCCTGGCGGAAGGATGCGGCCGCCGGGGTGGTGCGTGTGCGGCACATACGGCTTGGGAGGGCCTGACGGGTGATGGCCGAACAGGCCGCCGGTCGAGGCCACCGACAGAGCCAGCATGAGTGGAGCCAGCGCGCTTGTCATCATCAACCTCCATGTCTCGACCCGCGCGGGGTCAGTTCCGGTCGGAACGCGAACCGGGCCGGCAGGGCGAACCTCGCGACGGACCGGACGGTCTCCTTTGAGGGATGTTCCACGCGCTACTCTACAACGCTCCCGGACGCGCGGTCGGATTTCGGCCGCGGCCCGACTTCCGGCTGCGACAAAAAACCGATAGGATCGGGTTATAGCGACGCGCGAGCCCCGCGCGGCCCCAACCGTCGGCACGACTTCCTCGACCTGGCACCCCGGCATGATCGTCCTGATCGACAATTACGACTCGTTCACCTATAACCTCGTTCAGCGCCTCGGGGAGATCGACCCGTCGCTGGACTTGCTCGTCGTCCGCAACGACCAGATCACCCCGGAGGAGATCGCGGCGCACGACCCGTCGCACATCATCATCTCCCCCGGCCCCTGCACGCCGCTCGAAGCGGGCATCTCCAACGAGGTCGTCCGCCAGTTCGCCGGCAAGCTGCCTTTGCTCGGCGTCTGCCTGGGACACCAGTGCATCGGCCACACCTTCGGCGCGGAGATCGTCCGCGCTGACCGGATCATGCACGGCAAGATCTCGAAGATTTACCACGACAACCAGGGGATCTACCGGGGCCTGCCGAACCCGTTCGAGGCCACGCGCTATCACAGCCTGGTCATCAAGCCCGGCACCCTGCCCGACGACTTCGACATCGTCGCCCAGACCGACCAGGGGGAGATCATGGGCGTGCGTCACAAGCGCTTCCCGCTGGAAGGCGTGCAGTATCACCCCGAGAGCTTCCTGACCGAGAACGGCATCGAACTCCTGCGGAACTTCCTCAAGCAGTGATCCCCGTCCTCGGCCGTGTCCCGAGCGATCTCAGTGACATTCCCCGAGCGCGCCGCCGGCCCCCCGCGTGGTATTTGATCTCGATCGCGCGATTTCTCCGATTCCCTGTCGTCTGGAATCGCCGTAACTTTTGTTCCTCACTCCAGAAACGTCAATTCCCCGCCCTGGACCCATCGGTTCGAAACGGCTGGGGACCTTGCATGAGCCCCCCGCGCCGGAGGGACCGGAGTGACACTCCGAGCACATCATCCCGTCGCGGGGGGACCGCCCGTGCGTCGGGATGGAACTCGGGCCATGGTCGCGGTTCGGAACATGCCCTTGTTTCCCTTCCGCCAACGGTGCATCCACCGCCCCCCCACGCCAGCACCCCGAGACCCAGCAGCTCCCCGGCTCGGGGACCGCCGACGCGCCACCCAGCACCACGGCGCGGCTCTCACCCAGCGACGGTCGGGCTACAGTCGTCGCGGAGTCCTCTCCCAGGAGCGGATCGGCGCATGATGACTTCGCCCCGGCCACCCGCCGCCTCAGCTCACGGCTTTCTTCACAAGCGCTTCGATCCTCTCCTCTTCGGCGGCGGTCAACTCCTTCAGCGCGAACGCGGTCGGCCACATGGCACCTTCGTCGAGATTTGCCTTGTCGCTGAACCCGAGCGTCGCGTACCTCGTGTTGAACTTCCGCGCGCTTTGAAAGAAGCAGACGACATTGCCCTCCTTGGCGTATGCGGGCATCCCGTACCAGGTTCTCGGCGAGAGGGCTGGCGCGCAGGCCTTGATGAGGGAATGTAACCGCTCGGCCATGGCGCGATCCGGTTCCGACATCTCGGCGATCTTCGCGAGCACGTCGGCTTCCCCGTCCGCCTTCTTCGCCCCCGGGCGACGCGCTGCCGCCTTTAACTCCTGGGCACGCTCCCCCATCGCGGCTCGTTCCTCGTCCGTGAATCCCTCCGACGCTTTTGTTGGGGTGCTCTCGGCCGTCTTCTGCGTGCCCTTTTTTCGGCTCATGGAAACCTGCTCATGCTGACTTGCGTTGGAAAACTCGTCACAGTTCAAGTGCGCACCAGCGATTTTTAACATTCGCCGCCGAAAGAATCCATGTCCGCCGCGTGGCCCCGACGAGTCGGCGATCCTTGAGGTGTGATCTCTTCACGACACCAACCCCGAAGGAGCCACGCAGATGCTCACGATTTTCAAGCCTCGACCTCGGCCAGCCCAAGAGCGTCGCGTGTCTGGACGATCCGGACACCCAGGAGGCCCGCGACTGCACCATCACCACCGACCCCGACCCCCTTCGGCGGTTCCCGCAACACCACCCCCCCGACCTGGTCGTCTTCGAGACCGGCACCATCGCCGGCTGGGTCGCCGACCTCCGCGGCGAACTCGGCCGGCCATGCCGCGTCGCCAACCCGCACCACGACCGATCGCGCCGAGGATCGAAGGCGAGACGCTCCGACCCCGCATCGACGCAACCCTTTGCCGTCTTGCCCCTTTCGGATCGCCTCGGTTCGCTCGGCGCTGACGGTTTGGGTTCGGTCGGGGCTGGTGGAGGCATTGGGTTCGTTCGGTAATTCGACCCTATCTCCTGGTATAGCAAGAAGTTGAGTTTCGCGCATTCGCTCGTCGCGCAGGGGGGCGTCAGCGATTTTCCCTGGAAAAACCGGCCTTCGCGAGGTCTGCCAGAATGGCAGTTGGGTTCGTTCGGTAATCAGACGCTATCTCCTGGCGAGACAAGAAGTTGTGTTTTGTGCATTCGCCCGTCACGGAGGGGGCGTCAGTGACTTTCCCTGGAAAAACCGGCCTTCGCGGGGTCTGCCAGAATGGCAGATGGGTTCGTTCGGCGCGGGCGTTCCGCTCGACCCGAGATGGGACCACGCGCGTCCGGATGACCGACCGCAAAGCCCCTGACCGTACAAGTTGCCAAAGAACCGCGCAGGGTGAAGCCCTGATCGTCCCTCAATGAGAATAGTCTCGTTGCGGAGGCGGTCGGATTTCAGGGGATCTTGTCGGATGGGTGGAGCCGGCTGAGTCCCGCGCCGATCCGTCGCGCCGCGCTTCCCCCGAAACCCGGTCAGGCCCCCACCCCCTGCCACGGCCCGTCGACGGTGCGCTCGGGACAGAAGAGGCCATGCGAGCGGTTAGGCTCGCCCCGTGGGACCGCCGGGGCCCCTCCGACTTCGCATCCAGAGCCATCCGATCAGGCAGCCGACCGCGGCGCCGATCCCCGCGCCGACCAGCGAGAAACCTCGGTCGTAATACCCGGCGAAGTGCCCGACAAGACCGAGAGCACCGCCGACCGCGGCCCCGATGCCGCCGCCAGCTCCGTAGGCCCGCTTGGCCAGGTCCGTTCGCTCGGGTGCCTCAGTCGAATCGAGTCCCATGAAACGCCTCCCACCGTGATGAACGGCAACCGACAGACGCCGCCTAAACGCAGAGGATTGTCTCCGCAGGGCCGGGATCAGCGTCCGCATCCCCAGTGGCCGTCGCGGCCCTGCGGATCCAAGCGGTTGAACGAAACCGCCGCCCGGCCCCCGCCTCTGGGCATTGGATCACAGCCCACGTCCCCGAGCAAGGGCCTCGGGGCACTCTCGCCTCAAGCCCCGACGGCCGGACCCCTCCGATCCCCGGCGCGAACGCCCCTCCAGCCCACCGATTATGATCGCCCATGAATGGTGGGCTACGGGACTTCCTAACGAGACACGTGTTTTCACGTGAGCCGATCACGATGAGAGGCCGGCGTTGTGGGCCGCGACGGAGTGTCTGGGGCGTGAGCCGCTGCCGGGACGAGTTTCCCCCGGCGGCCTGCCACCCCGTCGGCGACGCCGATCGCCGCGTGGGTGCCGACCCCCGAGAGCGGTTTGCGAGCCGATGCCCCGCGTGCATCGCGACTCCCCCACCCGACCGTCCCCGCGCCGCCTGCGTCCCGAGCCGATCCGTCGCGCCGAGCAACCCGGAACCCGTTCAGGAACCACCCCCCCTGTCACGGCCCGTCGACGGTGCGCTCTTGACAGAAGAGGCCATGAGAGCGGTTAGGCGGCACGCGATGGACCTACACCGCGTCGCGATACTTCTGGGGGATGATATGGTTCGCACGGAGAGCGCCGGCCTGCGGCCCATCGAAGACCACCTTGATGTCGAAGAATGATTCGGGCCGCCACTCGGCCGGCCATGTGGACTTCTTCATCTTCACGGCAACCGTATAGGCCTCGACGCCGTCGCTGATCCGGTCGGGCAACCGCAGCGGAGTGTGATAACCGATCTGGGACTTGAAGACGTTTGCGATGATCCGTTCCTCCTTCGTGGCATCCTCGGCAGCCTGGAACGTGAGCAGCCACTCGCCGAGCCTCCTGAAGCGCTGGTCGCGGTCGGGCAGGTTCTTCGGGCTCTTGATGAAGACGACCTGGCAACTCGTCATCGTCTCCGGCCAGCCGTCGGCATAGATCATCGGGGGGGGCAGGACTACGTAAGCCCGGTACGTCTCCCCGTACTGGAGCCGGTGGGCGGACTTCTTCTCGTCGGGATCGCTTTCGGGATCGACCCTCGATAGCAAGAAAACGAGCAGTCCGATGACGACCCCGATGATGACAAGAGCGACGAAAAGATTCCAGAGCATGGCCACCTCGTCTCCAACCGTTCGGCCGCAACCGGACCGCCTAAAGAATCCATGCAAGCCGCATGGTCCCCCCAAGGCAGGTCTCCTTGAGAGGTGGCATCTCCACGACGCTCACCTTGCGGAGCCACACGACCTTGAGCACCATTCTCGGCCTGGATCTCGGCCAATTCAAGAGCGTCGCCTGTCTGTACGACCCGGACACCCGCGCATCGCGACTCCTCCACCCGACCCTCCCCGCGCGGGCGAGCCGTCGCGCCGAGCCACACCCCGAGACCCCGTCAGGACCCCTCACCCCGGCGACGGTGCGCTCTGGACAGCACTGTAGGGTGGGCACCGCCCGTCGACGGTGCGCGCTTGACAGAAGAGGCCATGAGAGCGGTTAGGCGCTTCCCTACTGCACCCCCTGGTCGGTCCGTTCCACGTTATTGACGAAGAGCCGACCATCCGCCTCCAAACGGACCTTGTCCCCGCGCCGGACCGGCCCGCGATCCGACCCGTCCAGCCAGACCCGGTCTTCTAGGATCTGGAGCGTCCGCCCCTTCCGAGTGATCTCGACGCCCTTCTCCAGCACGCTCGCGGAACCACTCCCGGCCCCGTAGACCTCGAACATGACACCGTCGGACGTCCCTCGCGTCACGTTCGCCCGGTCGGGATTGGTCTCCCGGGCGTCAGCGACCCACAGGGCCGGTCGGTTTGCCTCCGAATCGGAGCAGCCGGCCGCGAGCCCGACCAGACAAATCAGCGTCCACCTTCTCCACGACATTCTAAATCTTCGTCCGATCCCGTCAACCGGCTGAGCAGTCCTGTCCGCCCCCCACCCCTGTTATTCGCCGGAAGGCCCGCGTTATTGGCCCCCGCCGCCTAAAGAATCCATGTCAGCCGCGTGGTCCCCCCAAGGCGGGTCTCCTTGAGAGGTGGCATCTCCACGACGCTCACCTTGCGGAGCCACACGACCTTGAGCACCATTCTCGGCCTGGATCTCGGCCAATTCAAGAGCGTCGCCTGTCTGTACGACCCGGACACCCGCGCATCGCGACTCCTCCACCCGACCCTCCCCGCGCCGCGTGTGTCCCGTGCCGAGCCGTCGCGCCGAGCCACACCCCGAGACCCCGTCAGGACCCCTCACCCCGGCCACGGTCCGGCGACGGACGGTGCGCTCTGGACAGGAGAGGCCATGAGAGCGGTTAGGCGTCGGCCGGTCGAAGGAAGACCGAACACGAAAACGGCCCGGCCACCTGCCCGGGTCGGAATCGCGGATCACTTCGAAGGGTCGACGTTCTTCGTGGGAGAATCCGAAGTGTTCTCCGGGGCGTCAGTCGCAGTTGAATCGGTTGTCGATTCACGGCCCTGGTCATTGTGCATCGCTTCCCCGAACTCTCTGAGATCACTGACCGTCTGCTGTCGTCGAGTTTGCTCGGCTTGATGTTGACGTGCCGCGGTGCCATCGCAGCCCGCGCCAAACACGAACAGGGAAGTGAAGATCAGGGATTTTCGCATCGACTTCGGTCCCGCATTGGAAAACGGCCATGGGGGCCACGTGGGCGCGGAAAACTGATCTGACACCGATTTTCCCCCCGGACAGTTCTGGGCTCTGCCAGTGCCGTGCCGAACCGGAGCACTGGCAGAGCCAGTGGCACCCAGATATTAGCACCCATCACCCGCCAGTGCCACCCCGCCGACTGAGTTGGGAATTGAGGACGCCGAGCACGACCCGCTTCGCCCGGTCGTGGTCGAGCAGCCTTCGCCGTCGGTAACACGAGAAGGTGAGAAAATGGGCGTGGCCTTCCCGGTCGAACGTCCGCTTCGTGACCATGTCCCGAGCCTAATCCGCCCGTCGGCCGATCTCAAGCCTCTTGTCGCTTCGCGACCGGGACAACAAGTTGTCCCGGCCACCCCGCGGACGCCCCGGCGCGGGTGGCCCGGACAACTTGTTGTCGTACGTGTTTAGCGGCCCCCTTTTTGCTGGCCTGAATCGATCATGGGGCCGATCCGGCCGGTGGGGTGGACCATGACGGCTACTGAGCGGGCGACTCTGGAGCAACTCCGGCAAGAGAACCAGACGCTGCGCGCCCAGGTCGCCACCCTGGAGCAGACCATCGGCGACCTCCGGGACCAGAACCAACGGCTCCAGCAGCAGCTCGACGAGCAGACCCGGGCCGCGGCACGCCAGGCGGCCCCGTTCCGCCGGCGTGACTCCCGGAAGGTCCCCGATGGCTCCCGGAAGCCGCCCGGCCGCCCGGACGGCCATCCCGGGGCCCGCCGGGCCATCCCCGACCACGTCGACGAACACGCCGAGGTGCCGCTGACGGGCTGTCCCCACTGCGGCGCCCCGGTCACCGCGGTCGAACCGATCGAGCAGTTCATCGAGGAGATCCCCCCGGTCCGGCCCCGCGTCACCCGCCTGGTCACGTACCGCGGCCGCTGTGCCACCTGCGGGCCGGTGCACAGTTCCCACCCGCTGCAGACCTCGACCGCCACCGGCGCGGCCAAGGTTCAGCTGGGCCCCCGCGCCGTGCCCTGGCCGCCGCGTTGAACAAGCAGTTCGGGCTGACGACACGCAAGACCTGCCGCGTGCTGAAGCTCCTGTGCGGCCTCTCGCTCAGCCCCGGCGGACTGGCGTTGGGCGTGCAATGCACCGCGACGAAGGTCACCCCGGCCTTCGACAGCCTGGTCACCGAGATCCGCGGCGCGGCCGCCGTGTTCGTCGACGAGACGAGCTGGTACGTCGGGGCACCGGGGCACTGGCTGTGGACGTTCACGACCGCCGACGCGACGGTCTACCACGTCGACGAGAGCCGCGGCCGGCAGGTGGTGCTGGAGATGCTCGGCGCGGACTTCGCCGGCATCCTGGTGAGCGACTGCCTGGCCAGTTATGAGAACCTGCCGTACCGGATGCACAAGTGCATTGCCCACCACCAGAAGGCGATCGCGGCGGCGCGGGACCGGCCGGACACGACCGACCCAAGCTATCTGAACGAGTGGAAGCTGCTGTTCACGATGGTCAATGCGTTGTGGAAACACCGCGTGTCTCTCGGCGAAGAGGAGTTCGCGCGGCAACGGGGCCACCTGGAGGCGTGGTTGGACCGGCTGCTGGCCGAGGAGCGGAGCCAAGCGGGGGACGTGGCGATTCAGCAACGGATCGGCAAACGGCGTGGGGTGGTCTTGGGCTGCCTGGACGACCCCGCGGCGGAACCGACGAACAACCGTGCGGAGCGCTCGCTGCGTGACCCGGGCGTGATCGCGCGGAAGGTGTCGTGCGGGAACAAGACCGAGGCGGGGAAGCGGGCGTGGGAGCGGCTGACGAGCCTGGCGATGACCTGCCAGCAGCGGGGTCACGATTTCGTCTCCTGGCTGGCCGCCTGCCTGCCCCTGAACGCCCCGGTGACCCCCGTCCCCGCCGCCACCCCGGACCGCTAAACACGAACAAGTTGTCCGGGCCACCCGCGGATCACCTCACGCACCTTGTCGAGCCGCTTGCTCATGTTCGCCGCCCCCCGTTGGTTCGCCTAATCCCGGTATCCGCTTGCCATCCGACGAGATTCGCGGGAGAATCATTCGGATGGGTGGATTATACGACTGTTCAGTCGTATTTTTCCACGAATTTTCGTTCGTCTAATACTTGTTGAACGAAACCGCTTCGCGGTAGACCCCGGACGCGTCCCTTCTTCCCGTCACCTCGCCGTCTCCTGCCCTGGGCCTCGGGCCTGGCGTCCGAGTCCCGGATGCGCCACCTGAGCGTTTTCCCACGCCCATTGCGGCTCCCGCTGAGTCATCATCGGGGGGTTGATCCCCGTCGTTCCCTCAGCCCTGGAGACCGCCATGACTCCGCTGCGCCGTCGCTTCATCGAGGACATGACCCTCCGCAACTTCTCCCCACGCACCATCGCCACCTATGTCGACCGCGTCGCCGACTTCGCCCGCCACGTCGGCACCTCGCCCGAGCACCTCGGCATGGCCGAGGTCCGCGCCGATCTGCTGGACCTGGTCCAGCACCGACACGTCTCCTGGAGCTACTTCAACCAGGCCGTCGCGGCGTTGCGGTTCCTCTACCGCAACACCCTCGGACGCCCCTGGGACCCCGGCACGCTCCGCTACCCCAAGGCCGAGAAGACGCTGCCGGTGGTCCTCAGCCCCGAGGAGGTCCGACGCGTCCTCGACGCCATCTCCAGCCTGAAGTACCGCGTCCTGCTGATGACCGTCTACGCCGCCGGACTGCGGGTCTCGGAGGTGGTGAACCTCCGGGTCGCGGACATCGACAGCCCGCGGATGGTGATCCGGGTCCGCCGGGGCAAGGGCCACAAGGACCGCGAGGTGATGCTGGCCCCCCGGCTGCTGGACCGGCTGCGGCTGTACTGGCGGGCGGCCCGGCCCCGGACCTGGCTGTTCCCCGGCCGCGATCCGGAGCGGCCCCTGAGCGTCACCGCGGTGCAGCGGGCCTTCCGGCGGGCCTGCCGCGAGGCGGGCCTGAGCAAGCCGGCCACCGTCCACACCCTGCGGCACAGTTTCGCCACCCACCTGCTGGAGGCCGGCACCGACCTGCGGACCATCCAGGAGCTGCTGGGCCATGGCAGCCTGCGGACCACCGCCCGCTACACCCATGTCTCGACCCAGCGACTCCAAGCGACGCCCAGCCCGCTGGAGTGGCTGCCGCGGGCGGCGGCCGAGGAGCCGCGTCGATGAGCCGGCCGGTCCTGGAGGTGGCCGAGATCATCCGGCGGCACGGCGCCGCGTTCCTGGAGGCCTCGGGGGCCGACCTCACCCCCGAGCAGCGTCGGACGCTACGTGATCTGGTCCGCTGCCGCACGGCGGCCCTGGGTGGGCACGTCGAACAATGCGACCACTGCGGCCAGACGCAGATCGCCTACAACTCGTGTCGCAACCGCCACTGCCCCAAGTGCCAGGCCGGCGCCGCGGCCCACTGGGTCGAGGCCCAGGCCGCCGACCTGCTGCCGGTGGACTATTTCCACGTGGTCTTCACCCTGCCGGCGGTGCTCAACCCGCTGGCGTTGGCCCATCCCCGGGTGGTCTACGACCTGCTGTTCCGGGCCGCGGTGGCCACGCTCCGGCAGGTGGCGGCCGACCCGAAGCACCTCGGGGCCGCGATCGGCGGCCTGGCGGTGCTGCACACCTGGGGCCAGACCTTGCAGTACCACCCGCACCTGCACTGCGTGGTGCCCGGCGGCGGCCTGGCCCCCGACGGCTCGCGCTGATCGCGTGCCCGCGGGGCTTCTTCCTGCCGGTGCGGGTCCTGAGCCGGGTCTTCCGGGGCAAATTCCTGGCGGCCCTGGGCGAGGCGTTCGACCGGGGCCGGCTGGTGGTGCCGGGGTCCTCCGGGCCGCGGGCCGACGCTCCGGCGTTCGCCCGGATGCTGGCCGCGGCGGCGGCCACCGAGTGGGTGGTCTACGCCAAGGAGCCGTTCGGGGGCCCCGAGGCGGTGCTGAAGTACCTGGCGCGATACACGCACCGGGTGGCGATCAGCAACACGCGGCTGGTGAGCCTGGAGGCCGGCCGGGTGACGTTCCGGTACAAGGATTACGCCCACCACGGCCGGGAGCGGACGATGAGCTTGGAGGCCGGCGAGTTCCTGCGGCGGTTTTTGCAGCACGTGCTGCCGTCGGGCTTCGTGCGGGTGCGGCACTTCGGGTTCCTGGCCAATGGCGTCCGTCGCGCGAAGGTGGGGTTGTGCCGGGAGCTGTTGGCCGTGGCACCGTCGGCGGTCGCGTCGGCGGGAGCGGGCGGGGTGGCGGTCGGACCGGCCGGGGCGTCGGCGGTCGCGGTCTGCCCGCGGTGCGGGGTGGGGCGGCTGTTGGTGGTGCGGGAGGCCCCGCCGGAGCGGGTCGCTCGTGAGGGGGGATCGCGACCGATGGCCTGTGTGGACTTCGACAGCTCCTGAAGGGGTGGTGGGTCGGTGGCGTGGCTTGGCGTGGCGTGGCGGGTGTGGGCGTGGCACCGTCGGCGGGCGGTGGCGGGGAATCCCCGTCCTGGGACCGGGTTTGGGTCGGTCTGGGGGCCTGGGGCCGTGCCCCCGAGTGGCCTGGCGGTGCGTTCGCGCCGGGGATCGGAGGGGTCCGGCCGTCGGGGCGTGAGGCGAGAGTGCCCCGAGGCCCTTGCTCGGGGGCGTGGGCTGTGATTCAATGCCCATAGGCGAGGGCCGGTGCGGCGGTTTCGTTCAACCGCTTGTATCCGCAGGGCCGCGACGGTCTCTGGGGACGCGGACGCTCATCCCGGCCCTGCGGATACAATCCTCTGCGTTTAGGCGGCGGGGTCAAGGGTCGCGGAAAGCTTTTCTGTCGAGGAGATGAGCGATGATGCGACCGGGGGCATGGGCTGCGGTGGCGGCGGCGGTGCTGGGGACGTGCGGCGCGGCGGAGGCCGGGCTGATCACGACCTTCAAATACACAGGCGCGATCGAGCAGTTCACCGCCGACACGACCGGCACTTACCACATCGAGCTGGCCGGCGCCGCGGGCGGCGAAGTCGGCGCGTTGCAGGGCGGACGGGGTGCGATTGTCGGCGGCGACATCGAGCTGACGGCCGGCCAGATCCTGGCCATCGTCGTCGGCGGCGGCGGCGGCGGCGGCGGCGGGTACGGCGGCGGCGGCGGCGGCGGCGGCAGCTTCGTCTACCTCGACGGCATGACCGGCTGACGCCGCGCTGCTGGCCGCGGCCGGCGGCGGTGGCGGCAGCGGCAAAGTTTCGGGAGCCGACGCGAGCGGGCTCGGTGTCATCGGGGCCGGCGGTCAAGGCAGCAGCTTTGGTGGCGGCGGCGCCGGCTGGCAGGGCGACGGCGGCGACAGCAGCGAAGGCCGCGGCGGGGTGGGCCCCTTCTCCTTCACGGGTGGGGCCGGCAGCTACGGCGGCGGCACCGGCGGCTTCGGCGGCGGCGGCGGCGGCGGCAGCGGCAGCGGCTATTCCTTCGGCGGCGGCGGCGGCGGTGCCTTCGGCGGCGGCGGCGGCACCGGCGGTGGCGTCGGCGACTACGGCGGCGGCGGCGGCGGCGGGTCGTACCTCGCCTCGTCGTTCACGAACGCCGCGTTCGTGGGCTACCAGACGGGTGACGGCTACGTGACGATCACCGCGCCGATGGCGACGGCGGTGCCCGAGCCCTCGACGCTGCTCTCCGGCGGTCTCGCCGTTCTCATGGGCCTCGGTTACGCCTGGCGTTGTCGGCGTCACGCGGTGGGCGGGTAGTGACGTAGGCTGGGTCGAGACCCAGCCATTGGGCGGCGACGAACGATGAAGCTGGGTCGAGACCCAGCCTACGTCACTGGCGAACCCTGCCGACATACGCATCTTCCGTCCGCACGCGGTCCTGCCGGACGCGGATCACCTCACGCACCTTGTCGAGCCGCTTGCTCATGTTCGCGGGTGGCCCGGACAACTTGTTGTCCGGGTTGCGCAGCGACGAGAGGCATCAAGGCAAGCGGGGCCGACCGGATAGGCCGAGCCCTTTCCACGACCTCTTGCGGCTGCGCCGCCCGGACAACAAGTTGTCCGGGCCACCCGCGGCGACGAACGATGAAGCTGGGTCTCGACCCAGCCGACGTCACTGGAAAATAGCAATTCAGAGCTATCCTGTGCTGTCCCCGAAGGAGACCGCACGATGATTACCGCTGAGGCGACCGCCGATGGATCTTGTCTCCGGGTCGACTGTGCGGGTCTTTGGGAGTACGACTCGCGGGGAACCCAGTGCGGTTGCCTGCTCCGCGACACGATCCAGCGCGGCATGAACGAGGCGACAACCGCCATCACGGAAATCGTGATCGACTTCACGAAGGTGAATTACCTGGGGGGCGATGGCCCCGGATGGTCGGTGCTCGGGAAGACGACGAGGGGCCTGAAGATTGCGTACGTCGCTGGCGAGCAGAGTGGTCAACGCCTCCAGGAACTCTTCGCGGTCACTCGCCTGGATCAGTTCATCAACGTGGTCGTCGTGAACGACGCCTGACCGTGAGCCCGCGTTGACTCTCGGTTCATCCCACGGGCTACTCCTTCTGATCGTCACGCAGCGTTCGGGGCAGTGTTTTCGGGAATTAAAAGGGGTCAGGGAATTCAAAGGGGTCACAGGGGAATGGCATTAAGCCAAGCGATATAAGCCGTTTCTCTGAAATGGATTGAGCATCGGGAGATCTCCTGTCACGATGGTGTTGCTTAACGCGGGTGGCCCGGACAACTTGTTGTCCGGGTCGCGCAGCGACGAGAGGCATCAAGGCAAGCGGGGCCGACCGGATAGGCCGAGCCCTTTCCACGACCTCTTGCGGCTGCGCCGCCCGGACAACAAGTTGTCCGGGCCACCCGCGGTCAGAACTCAGGAATTCAAAGGGGTCAGAACTATTTCTCGGGAATTCAAAGGGGTCAGAACTATTTCTCGGCCTAACCCACGGTTGCAGTCATGTAAGGAATTCAAAGGGGTCAGAACTATTTCTCGGCCTAAGGAATTCAAAGGGGTCAGAACTATTTCTCGAGGAATTCAAAGGGGTCAGAACTATTTCTCGGCCTAACCCACGGTTGCAGTAGGTGGACACTGCCCACCATGCTGATTATTATCGATGGTGGGCAGTGCCCACCCTACATGACTGGAGGTGTGTTACCGTCATTTACCCCTGTATCGCTCCCTGAGCGTTGCCGGGGCGGAATGAGGTCGGGAGACGCCAACGACTCCTCCAACCCGTCAGAGCGAGCCCCCTGGACGGAGCCCCGATCATGTCCGGCATCCGCATCTGGCACATGATGGTCGCCGTCGTCGCAGCAGCCGCACTGTTCGGCGCCGCCCGGCTCGACGAAGGCCCTACCTCCTGCACGCCGGTCGCGCCCCTGCTGGCGCTGTCGTACCTTTGCGGCATGCTGGGCCTCCGCGCCGCCAGGTGGCGGGGTCGCCGGGCACGTACCGGGCTCTGGCTCGGTCTTCTGCTCGGGCCGCTCGGCGTCCTCATCGCGTGCTCCAATCCGGTCCCAGAGGGCTGGCCCGAGCGCGGCGATACGCGGGCCGACGCCTAACCGGCGGTTGCAGTGACGTAGGCTGGGTGGACGCCACCACCGTTCGCTCGATGGCCAGATTGGGTCAGTGACGTAGGCTGGGTCGAGACCCAGCCATTGGGCGGCGACGAACGATGAAGCTGGGTCGAGACCCAGCCTACGTCACTTGCGGGGGCTTGACCGCTCTGGTAGGCTCGCGGGCGCCGCGCCTTTTGAGCTTGTTCGGGACTCCACGTTAGGCCGGCCGAGAGGTGCATGAGGATCATCATCAACGGGGTGGGCGTCGCCGGTCCGACGCTCGCTTACTGGCTGCGAAAGGCCGGCCACGAAGTGCTGCTCGTTGAGGCGGCGCCGCGGCTTCGCACCGGCGGTTACGCCATCGACTTCGGGTTGGTCGGCTACGACATCGCCGAAAAGATGGGCCTGATCCCCCGGCTCCGAGAGTTGGGTTATCAGGTGAGGGAGATGCGCTTCGTGGACCGACAGGGCCGCACGAGCGCCAGCGGCTCGGTGGATGCCCTGGCCCGCTTGACCAACGGCCGCTACATCACCGTGCGGCGATCGGACCTTGCGGCGACAATCTACGGTGCGCTGGATGGGACGGTCGAGACGATCTTCGGAGACTCCGTCGCGTCGATCGAGGAGGCGGGAACTTGTGTGCGGGTTGGCTTCGATCACGCTGCCCCGCGGGAGGCCGACCTGGTGATCGGTGCGGACGGCCTGCATTCGCGGGTCCGCCAGCTCGTGTTTGGGCCTGATTCGGGGGTCGAGGTGTCGCTCGGTTATCACGTCGCCGCGTTCGAGGCCGAGGGCTACCGGCCGCGCGACGAACTCGTCTATCTCGGCTACGGGGTTCCGGGACGACAGATCTATCGCTTCTCCATGCGCGACGACAGGACGCTCTTTCTGTTCATTTTTCGTGACGAGTACCTGCCGGCCGGGAGCCCCGCGAACGACCGGGAACGCAAATCGGTACTGATGAACGTCTTTGCCGATGTCGGCTGGGAGTGCCCGAAGATCCTTGCGGCCCTGGCGAACGTCGGCAGTATGTATTTCGACCGGGTCAGCCAGATCCGCCTGGATCGCTGGACGAAAGGGCGCACGGCGCTGGTCGGCGATGCCGCGGCCTGCGTCTCCCTCATGGCGGGCGAAGGTTCGTCCCTGGCGATGGCCGAGGCTTATATTCTGGCCGGCGAACTGAGCCATGGCGGGGGCGATTACGCCGCGGCGTTCGCGCGCTACGAACAGCAGTTGATGCCGTTTCTGAAGCGCAAGCAGCGGTCGGTGGCGAAGTCCGCTTCGTCCCTTGCCCCAAAGACGGCGTTCGGCATTCGGTTCCGCAACCTGGTCGTGCGGCTGATGCGGCGGCTGCCGTTCGTGGTGGATTTCTTCATCGGCCGCCAACTGCGGGATCAGGTCCGGCCCCCGGACTATGCGTTCTGACGGGACCCTACCCGGCTTGGTCTTGGTGCCGTGGATGGCCCGCATCTCCAGCGCGTGCCCGAGGACGAAGGGGATGCCCTGTTCCTGGCAGGTGTCGGCGAGCCAGTACCAGGAGAAGGTGCACTCGCAGGCGACGACCAGGCCGTCGCGGAAGGGCTCGACGGCGTCGAGGAAGGCATCGGGATTGGCGGGAATGTCCTCGTGGAGGAGCGTGTGTCCCTGTGGATCATGGATGCAAAGAGACATGGATCTTGCGTGGAGGTCGACGCCGCAGTAGGCTTGGTGCTGTGCCTGGTCGAGTCTCATCGTGGTGTTCCGGGAGGTAATTCCCGAACCGGGTGCGCTCCAGTCTGCCACCGGAATCGGCGGCGGGCATCGCGGAGGCCATGATGAGTATCCTCCGGTTGCAGCGGACCCGTTGCGCGGGCCGCTGAACCGGGTCGTTAGGCGTCGTTTTAGCAGGTACGAGTGCGGGGTCCAATGTTCCTCGAACCGCTCGATGGGGACGACATTTTCATCATCCACAACCTCCTCTCCCCGGAGGAGTGCGACGGGTTAATCGCGCAGCGAGGCGATCGGCTACGAGGTCGCAGCCGTTGGCGGCGAAGCGATCCCCCAGCTCCGAAACAACGGCCGCGCCTTCCTGGAAGACGCCGCCCTGGCCGCCGAATTGTGGCGCCGCGCGGCGGCGTTCGTCCCGCAACGCCGGGAGGGCTGGTCAGCGTGCGGCCTCCATGAACGATTTCGATTCTACCGATACGGGGCGGCCGAGAAGTTCGGGGCGCATTACGACGGGGCGGTCAACCGGGGCGAATCCGAAGTGAGTAAGCTCACCTTCATGATCTACCTCTGCGACGTCGATGAGGGCGGATCGACGAACTTCTATGGCCCCGGCCTCGTCACTCAGCATGAGGTCCGACCGGCGCGAGGCCGGGCGCTGGTCTTCGACCACGGCCGGCTCCACGAAGGTGCGCCGGTGCTGAGCGGGCGCAAATACGTGCTCCGTACCGATGTGATGTACTCCCCCCCGGTCGAGGGCGCCTAACCGCTCTCATGGCCTCTTCTGTCCAGGGAAAAATCCGGTGTCAGTCATGTAGGGTGGGCACTGCCCACCATGCTGATTATTATCGATGGTGGGCAGTGCCCACCCTACATGACTGGGTGGACGCCGCCACCGTTCGCTCGATGGTCAGTGACGTAGGCTGGGTCGAGACCTTGTCCTTACCCACAACGTACGTTCACGAATCCGGTGGTTGTCCTGCCAGTTGAGCCCCTTGGAGCATCCAGTGCAGGGCGTCCCAGCCACGCCAAATCGTGATCCAGCCAGGCTCGCCGTCGCACTTGCGGCCCAAGAAGCCGCCCAGACCGGCCAGGCCGCGGATCAAGTCGCGGATCGTCCAATCCTCGGGCCGACCGCGGCCACGGCGGGCCCGGTGCACCAACGCCAGGTACATGCGCCGGCACCAAGTCCCGCGCGACGCGGTGCGGTTCGCGGCGGCCCACCTCCTTCATTTGCAGCAGCCGCACCGCCACCACCGAGAGCACGCCGGTCAACGCCTCCAGGCCATGGCTCGTGTGCAATTGGCCGCCTTCCACGTCACAGCCCGTCTTGAGCGCCTTGTGCCATTCTTCAATGAGCCACCGCTTTTCATAATAACCAATCACTTCCATGGCCTCCGCCAGGTCACGAACCGGCAGCGACGTCAGCAGCACCCAATCGATCGGCTCGCGGACGCCCGGCGGCGGATTCCCCTCGTGGGCCCAGACCACCCCTTGGGCAATCGGCTGGGGCGTCAGCGCCGTCAACGAGGCCGCCGGGTGCCGCGGGATCAAGGTCGTGACCGGGGCGAACGCCACTTCGAGGCGGGCCCGCCGCGCCGGCTGCCGGGGGCGGGCCCGCAGCTCCAAGGTGTAGCCGTCCGCCGCGGGCGTGTGCGCCAGGACGTCCGACAAGGGTCCTTCGTCTCCGGCCGCATCGCGGACGCGACGGTTGCGGCTCTTGACCCGACCGACCCAGTCGGCCCCGATCCGTTGGGCGCGGCAAAAGACTTCGAAATCGTCGGCGCCGCGATCCATCACATGCACCCACTGGGCCGTCGCTGGCGGCGGGCCGACCTGCTCGATCAACTGGCCCCACACGGCCGATTCGCGGTCGCGTTGCTGCTTCTGGGTCAGCGTTTCCCCCTGGGGAGCGGGCCGGCGATGGAACAGGACCTGCCCGGCCAGGCCCACCACCCACTCGTCGCGGGGGTCGACCACCAGCGCCGAGTGGAGCAGGAACCCACGGCCCGTGCCGCGGCCGACGGGCCCCAGCCCCGTGGCCTGCCGTTGCGATCCGAAGTCGATCTCGGTGGTGTCGTCGAGGATCAAGAACCGGCCCCGCTCGGCCTGCTCGCGGCTGAGGTGCCAGTGCGGCGTGGCGAGGGTCGGAAAGGTCGCTTCGGGCCGATCCAGCAGGCGATAGGCGGCCTTGAGATCGCCCCACGTCTGGGTCTCCCGGGGCAGACTGGAGCAGGGATCGCGGGCGATTTGCTCGGCCAGCGTCACCAACCGGGCGGTGCGGCGGCGATCCCGCAGTTGGGCCGTGGCGAACTGGGTGGTGGCCCAGGCCGCCGGGTCGGCGTGCCAGGTGGACCCGGCCCCCCCGAGGAGGTCGAGCGGGTCGGCACACTCCCCCAACGGGGAGGGATCGAGCGTCTCGATCTCGGGGTTCTGGGGCGAACCGCCGTGGACGGGATGCGGCTCCTCGCGTGTGAACCTCCGGGCGGCGTGTGAGAGCACCGGCGCGGTCGTCGGTCCCTGGGACCAGACGAACGCCCCGCTGGCATCGAGGATAAGATCCATGAGTGTCCCTCCCAGCCCGCCGGCGTGGAGGCCCCAAGACGGGGTGACCTGTGTTCCGGGGTGGATGACCTCCTCCCCCCGGTTCTCCACGTCCCTGGCTCAGGTGCATCGGAGCAAAAAACAGGTGGAATTGGCAAGATCAGACCAGCGATACTGGACATACGTTGTGGGTAAGGACAAGGTCGAGACCCAGCCATTGGGCGGCGACGAACGATGAAGCTGGGTCGAGACCCAGCCTACGTCACTGAATAGGCGAATCGACCATGGACAAACAGCTATCGATGATGGTGGCTCTCAGACCGGGCATTTTCGCGGACGCCGGAGGCGTAAGCGACGCATCCCGCGCCATTCAGGCGTGCCTGGATGCGATGGATCCCTCCGATACCCTCGAACTCCCACCGGGGGTCTACCGGATTGACAGACCGCTGGTCATTTCCAAGCCCGTAGTCCTGACAACCCGGGGCTTGGCCGACTCCACCGAGCCGATCGCCTCGCCGCCCTCGGCGGCGTACAACGCGCGGAGCTACGCGACTTTGAAGGCCGCCCCTGTACTCACTTTCGGAAACTACCGGCCTCACCGCGACCAGGACAGGGGGATGCTTTGCGTCCGGCCGTCAGACGACCAGGACCTCCTCGCCGATGTCCACATCCACCATCTGATCCTCGATGGCAACAGCCGGACTCGACGGGAAGCGTTCGGCAATACCCGGACGTGTGACCAGTTCAACTGCACCAACATCAATGCCCAGCGATGCCGGGACCTGCATTTCCGCCATAACGTCTCCACCGACGCCTGCACGGGAGGCAACGACCCCTACGCGAACCTCTTCGTCGACACGCCCGGCCTGAAGCTCTACGGCAACCTCTTTTTCAGGAACGGAGATGTGCCGATCGGCTGGAACGCCCCGGACTATCTGAGCAGCACCGCAGTCCACGTCCTAGCGACCAATAACCTGGAGATTCAGGCGTCGTCGATCGATGTCCATGATCTGGTTGTGGCCGAGAACCTGGTCTACGACCCATCGAACCTTGGGATCGTCCTGCGACCGGGAGCCGGCAGGACGATGACCGGAGAGGTCGCCCGCAATGAAATCAAGCAACTGCGCAACATGAACTGGGGGCCCGCCCTGCTGCTCTACGGCCGGGGATCGTTCGGTGACGGTTTACGCCAGGACTCGCGCACCACTCTGCTGGTTCACGGTAATCGGATCGACGGGAACGCCGACGGGGCGGTGATCCCGGGCACCCGAACACGCCTCCGTATGGCCTCGTTCGGCATCCAAATCGGTACCCGGCCCTACGGCCCGAACCCCGATTCCCTGTCTTGGCGGATCGAGGGAGGCCGGATTTACGCGAACTCTATCGACAATACCCAGGTCGGCATCAACGTCGATGGCGCAGGGACGGCCGCTTCGCCCGTCGTCGTGGTCGATAATGTCGTCGGCAGTGGCGTCGGGCAGGCCTTCAACAAGGCCCCCAAGGTGGAAGGCGATCCGTTCTCCGGCAACGTCATCATCGCGAATGAAATCCTCGTGACCGAGGGGGGCCGCACCCGACAGTCCGGCCCGCCGTCCCTTTCCCCGGTCGAGGGTCCCCGCCGGCCGGCTGGGGCTCGGTGCCGACACACGAGGGGTGCGCCTGGGGGACCTGCGCGGCCCTCGTCGCGGTCGCTCCCAAGCCGATTGGTCCCGTGGTTCCCGACCCTGGCACCGGGGAATGAATTGCCGGATTGCGCCCCGACGCCCTCGCCCCGACTGACCCGCTCCACGATACGGCGTCTTGTCGATGCAGTAATGTAGGGTGGGCACCGCCCACCATCCAAATTTTAATATGTGGTGGGCGGTGCCCACCCTACATTACTTGCGGAACAGGCTGATGGTGCGGAAGTCGGGCCGCTCGGTGCCGACGATGGCCAAGAACGCCAGGTGGCGTTCGCAGGCCTGGGCGATCTTGCGGCTGGAGAAGACGCCGACACAGTAGGCGTAGAGGAGCAGACAGGTCATCATGGCGGGATCGAAGGGGGGAGCGCCGCGGGTCTCGTCCTGATAGGTGGCATGGATTCGGGAGAGGTCGAGGGTGGGGACAACATCGAGGAGGAAGAAGACGAGGTCATCCTCCGGGAGCTTGGTGGCCGGGGCGTGGGCCTGCTGGGCGTAGAGTTCAGGGGTCCAGGGGCGATAGGGTTTGCCACCAGGCGTGGTCATGATCGGTCTCGGATGCGGTTGGGGCGATCAGATGAGTTCAAGCTCCCAGGTTAAAGGCGTCCGGGCCGCAAAACCATTGCGGCCCGCAGAATCGACAGGCTGATTCGTGGACAGCCTCCTAGCCGCGGAGTTCTTCACGTCAACGGAACCGTGATCGGGGGAGCACTGGTGGCAAGCCACCAGTGGCACACAGAAACCGGCTGTTCGTGCCATCCCGCCGCTATGTCCCCCTTTTCCTCCCTCAGTGCGTCTCGTCCAGCTTGATGATGTAGACCAACTCCAGGAACGGCGGCAGCACGTTCTGCACCGGCGCCGTCACCGAGTCCAGTGCAGAAATCCCCTCGCCAAGGAGTTTATGGACGACAACCTTTTTCGAATGAGTCGTAAGCTTTGGGGTAAACTTTTCGGAACCCCCAATCTCGCCCACCTCCGAGAGTTCTCCGGTGCCGCGGATGAAGCGTCCCCGCAGGTCGGGCCTGCCATCCTGGCCGTCGCAGAGTGCCCACCCCTCCGGCGTTCGGATTGTTGCCTTCGCGGGATCGTCCGGATTCTCGATCTGGGTCGTTGTGGGCCTCCACGCAACGATCGTTCCGGCCGGGACTCCAAAGGCACCCCGCGACGGCACGAATTTCACGACCGGGTCAAGTAGTGACCGGCATCGCGGCAGCCGGGCCGGATCTAACAGGTTCCAGTAGGATGCAAGGTGGACCTCCACCGGGGCGAGAATGAAAGTAACTTTACCTTCGTGGATGTCCTGCAGAAAGGAGGAGATCTCTTCAAAGCGACTCATCGAGAGCGGACGCGGAGGCTCCGTACCCCCGCAATTCACTTCAGTCGTCAAGTCAAGGTCGCCTGAGGAGACTTGTTTCTTCGTCTCGGCATCGACGCCCCCTTCGCCACTGACCGCCTGGAAACTCGCCTTCAGCCGGGTACCGAGCTTCATCTTGGCTTCGTCGCTCGCCGAGCGCAGGCTGCCGCGGATTGCGATGGTCAGGCCATAAGTGATCGCATGAATATAGTGAGTGCCGAAATCGCGTCGGAACTGCGTGAAAGCCGCCTCGTCGTCTTCGATACTCTCGGCCACCGGCTGCAGGTCCTCCGGCACCCGCATGAGTTCGGGCGACATCACGCGGCTGTCTCCGCGATGGGTCAGCAGTACATAGGCCGAGTGGCTCCCCGCTTGCGAACTGCTCGCCATCTCCATCGCGGCATCGATGCTCGTCAGCGCATAAGACGCGCGGAAGTAGGTGTTCAGCGCCGCGGCTTCGCTC
Source organism: uncultured Planctomycetota bacterium (assembly GCA_963758025.1). Classification (GTDB taxonomy): domain Bacteria; phylum Planctomycetota; class Planctomycetia; order Isosphaerales; family Isosphaeraceae; genus CAVWUA01. The sequence continues at coordinate 85,798 of CAVWUA010000002.1, forward strand.
CGCTGGGAGTCGGTCTGCAGCAGTGCGAAGCTGTCCTTGATGGAATCGCCGCTGACCTTGTAGCGCGAGGCCTCCTCCTCGGCCGTCGCCATCAACGTCGGTGCCTCAAAGAATCGATGGACATCTGGGACCATCAGTGGGTACTGCGGGTCCGTCATGTCCACGCCACGCCCAACCGTAATACTGCCCCCGCCCGCAATAATGGTGGCCGGGATCTGGTACGAGGCCCGCGTCGCGTAGAAGCGATTGGTGGTAATCATCGTGACTCCTATGGCCTGAAGTAGCCATGTCAGCCGCGTAACCCCGACGAGGCGGCGATCCTCGAGGTGTGATCTCTCCACGACACCCACCCCAAAGGAGCCACGCGGACGACCACCATTCTCGACCTTGACCTCGGCCAATGCAAGAACGTCGCGTGCCTGGATGACCCGGAGAGAAAAACGGGGACATAAGCCGCATTTACGCCTGCGTTCGCGGACGGCTGGGGGGCGGCCGCGAGGTTCCGATGATCCCCCGCGCCGGCGAGTGAAATTCGACCGGTCGGGGCGGGTTGTATGGTATCGTACGTGTTCCCGAGACGTTGCCCCTGGCGATCGGCTGCGGCCTCTTCGGGGCGAATTGCGCTTCGTGGTGGCCCGCAACGCGGGTCGAGACCATGTCAACCCTCAAGGAACATCCTCCATGCCACGTGTCGTTCACTTCGAGATCCACGCAACGAACCCCGAGGCGCTCGTCTCGTTCTATACCGAGTTGTTCGGCTGGACGTTCCAGAAGTGGGAGGGGCCGGCGGACTACTGGATGATCCGCACCGGATCGGCCGAGGAACGCGGGATCGACGGCGGGTTGCTCCGTCGTCCCGGTGAGGCCCCCGACGCAACGCCAGCGGTGAACGCCTATGTTTGCACCGTCGATGTGGCGTCCGTCGAAGACTCAATCACCCGCGCCAAGGAACTGGGCGCGACGATCGCCGTTCCCAAGATGGCCGTCCCGGGCGTCGGCTGGCTCGGCTACGCCAAAGATCTCGACGGGAACCTTTTCGGCATGATGCAGGCCGACCCCAACGCGGCGTGATCCCGCTTCGTCTCGGATGGGCGCGGTCCCCCACGAATCCGCTTTATGGAGCGGGCATTGACCACCATTCCAACCTCCTGGCACCAAAAGGGGTTGCGATGGCGGACAGGGTCCACCCCACAATGAGAAGGTCAAACGGTGGGCCGAGACGGCGGACGGCGGGCCGTGCCCACCCTACAACTGGCTTTGCCAGTGTTCGACTCCACGGTTCTCGACGAGCCTCACGGACTCAACACACTACCTGAATGGATCGATGGAAGGAGCACCCCGGATGACCAAGGCCGACGCTGGCAGTGCCGACCTCGCCCATGATGTGCTCCGCGCCGAGCGGCTGCCCCTGGATGCGATCTTCGCGCCTCGGAGTGTCGCGGTGATCGGCGCGACGGATAAGGCGGGCAGCGTCGGACGGACGATCCTCTGGAATTTGATCCGCAACCCGTTCGGCGGGGTCGTGTATCCGATCAACCCGAAACGGCCGGGGGTGCTCGGGATCAAGGCGTATCCGTCCGTCGGCGACGTGCCCGACAAGGTCGATCTGGCCGTCATCGTCACCCCGGCGCCGACCGTTCCCGGCATCATCGGCGAGTGTGTCGAGGCCGGGGTCAAGGGGGCCATCATCATCTCCGCCGGGTTCAAGGAGACCGGTCCCGAGGGTGCGGAGCTGGAGCGGCAGGTGCTGGAGCAGGCCCGACGCGGCCGGATGCGGATCATCGGTCCGAACTGCCTGGGCGTCATGCACACCCAGAGCGGCCTGAACGCCACGTTCGCCGGCGCGATGGCGCGGCCCGGTTCCGTCGGCTTCGTCAGCCAGAGCGGCGCCCTCTGCACGGCCGTCCTCGACTGGAGCTTCCGCGAGGATGTCGGCTTCAGCGCGTTCGTCTCGATCGGCTCGATGCTCGACGTGGACTGGGGCGACCTGATCGGCCACCTCGGCGACGACCCGAGGACCAAGAGCATCGTGCTCTACATGGAGACGATCGGCAACGCGCGCGGCTTCCTCTCCGCCGCGCGCGAGGTGGCCCTGACCAAGCCGATCATCGTCATCAAGGCCGGTCGGACCGAGGCCGCCGCGAAGGCCGCCGCGTCGCACACCGGCAGCCTTGCCGGGAGCGATGAGGTGCTTGACGCCGCCTTCCGCCGCTGCGGTGTCCTGCGGGTCGAGCGGATCGCCGACCTGTTCAGCATGGCGGAGGTCCTCGGCAAGCAGCCCCGCCCTCGCGGGCCGAAGCTGACGATCATCACCAACGCGGGAGGCCCCGGCGTGCTCGCCACCGATGCCCTGATCGCCCAGGGAGGGGAACTCGCCTCGCCGTCGGCCGAGTCGATGGACGCCTTGAACAAGACGCTGCCGCCCCCCTGGAGCCACGGCAACCCGATCGACGTGCTGGGGGACGCCACGCCTGAGCGTTACGCCGAGGCGCTGCGGATCACGGCCGATGATCCCGAGAGCGACGGCCTGCTCGTCATCCTCACCCCGCAGGCCATGACCGACCCGACCCAGACCGCCGAACGCATCAAGGGGTTCGCCCACGGCACGGGGAAACCGGTGCTGGCGAGCTGGATGGGCGGGGCGGAGGTCGCCGCGGGGGAGGCGATCCTCAGCCGCGCGGGGATACCCACGTTCGATTTTCCCGACAGCGCCGCGCGGGTCTTCGCCAGCATGTGGCGGTCCTCCTACAACCTGCGCTCGCTGTACGAGACGCCGCACCTGCCGGCCGAGACGCAGGACGCCCGCGACCGCGCCGGGGCGATCCTCGACAGCGTGCGAGGGTCAGGCCGAACGCTGCTCACGGAGTCGGAATCGAAGGCCCTGCTGGCCTCCTACGGCATCCCGACGGTCCAGACGCGCGACGCCCACGACGAGAATGCGGCGGTGGCCGCGGCCGACGCGATCGGGTATCCGGTCGTCCTGAAGCTGCTCTCGGAGACGATCACGCACAAGACCGACGTCGGCGGCGTGCGGCTGAACCTGGGGGACGCCGACGCCGTGCGAAGGGCGTATCACGCGATCGAGGAAGCCGTCCGCGAACGCGCCGGGGAGGGGCATTTCCAGGGGGTCACGGTGCAGCCGATGCTCCGCCTGGGGGACGGTTACGAGATCATCATCGGCAGCAGTATTGATGTGCAGTTTGGCCCGGTCCTGCTGTTCGGTACGGGGGGGCAGCTTGTCGAGGTCTTCCGCGACCGGGCGCTCGGCCTGCCGCCGCTGACGACGACCCTGGCGCGTCGCATGATGGAGCAAACGCGCATTTATCAGGCGCTCAAGGGGGTCCGCGGCCGCGCGCCGGTGGACCTCGACGCCCTGGAGCTCCTGCTCGTGCAGTTCGCCCGGCTCGTGGCCGAGCAGCGGCGGGTCGCCGAGATCGACATCAATCCGCTGTTCGCCTCGGCCGAGCGGATCGTCGCGCTCGATGCCCGCGTCGTCCTGCACCCGGCGGACGTGCCCGACGAGGCCCTGCCGCGCCTGGCGATCCGCCCGTATCCGAACCAGTACGTCGGCTCGTGGACGACGCCCGACGGCGAGCCGGTGCTCGTCCGGCCGATCCGTCCCGAGGACGAGCCGCTGATCGCGAAGTTCCATGAGACGGTGTCCGAGAGCAGCGTCTATCTCCGCTACTTCCACACGATGAAGCTCAGCCACCGCGTCTCGCACGACCGCCTCACGCGGATCTGCTTCATCGACTACAACCGTGAGATGGCCCTGGTCGTCGAGGGACACGACCCGAAGACCGGCGATCGGACGATCTTCGGCGTCGGCCGCCTGAGCAAGCAGCGCTCCGGCGACGAGGCCGAGTTCGCCATGCTGATCTCCGACCACCACCAGCGCCGGGGTCTCGGCACCGAACTGCTCAATCGGCTCTTGCAGGTCGCCCACAACGAGGGCCTCCGCCGCGTCACGGCCGAGATCCTCACCGAGAACCTCGGCATGAAGCGGCTCTGCCAGAAGCTCGGCTTCACCCTCTCCACCACCGACGATCCGTCGCTCGTCCGCGCGGAGATCGCGGTGTAGCCGTTCGGACCGAGGCAAGGGTCTTCGATCGCCAGCTCTCCCGGGCGCTTCAGCCCCGGAGGGACGGTCGTAACGGTTACGACGACCAGGAGAGTCGGGGCCTTGGGATAATCGGGGTTGGCATCTCGATTTTTCTCGCATGTGCCATTCATGGCGGAGATACTGATACTACATGACTCTTTCCTGGTTCGATTCCTCAACGTCCGCGGGTCGAATCGGGGAGGGTCGCGGCCGAACAAAGAAAATCCGCGCGACGGTAACGGTTGATCCGGCACCGGGGGTGTTTCCATGCTCCGCGATGAACACGACCCAGCGGCGAAACTCAATTCGATGACGCTGGCACAACTAACGAAACTCTTCGAAAACCCGACGCCCGAGCAGGAACGGGCCATCCGGAACGCGCTCGGTGAGGATCTGTACGAAACCCTGCTCGGCCTGGCCCCCCAGCGGTCGGGCAGAGCCCGAGGGGGGAAGGGGTCGTCGCTCGACGAGCGCGCGTTCATCCGCCGGATCGAGTCGGCCGATACCGAGGAGCTGGCGGAGATCCTTCTGCAACCGACCGTGGACCAGGAACGGGTCCTCCGCATCCACCTGGGGGACGAGCGATTTCAGCGCATGCACGCCCTGGCCCTTGGCAAGGCGTCCACCCGTTCCGTCCCGGCGCTCCGGGGAAACGTGGTCTTCATACCCGGGATCATGGGTAGCGAGCTCACCGCCTTCGACCACAGCGGCACCCCCGACCCGATCTGGCTGAACGTCCTGCGGATCGTGGCCGGGCGGCTCGATCGGCTCCGGCTCGATGAGAAGGGACTGGCGGGCATCGACCATCAATACGACGTCCGCGCCTCCGGCATCCTGAAGCGGTATTACGGCGAGCTGCTTCTGACCCTCTCCCGGCACTGGCGGGTCCGGGCGTACTGGTTCGACTGGCGCAAGGACATCAACATCGCCGCCGAGGAGCTGGCGTCGAAGATCACCGGCTGGTTCGGCTCCGATGCGCCAGTCCACATCGTCGCGCACTCGATGGGAGGGCTGGTGGCCCGCACGTTCCTGGCGAACAACCCCGAGCGCTGGAAGCAGATGGCGAAGAATGGCAAGGGGGGGCGGCTCGTCATGCTCGGGACGCCGAACTACGGGTCGTACTACATGACGCAGGGCATCACCGGCGCGGCCGACATCGTCCGAAAGCTGGCGAAGGTGGATATCTGGAACGGTCTGGACGACATCCTCGACATCCTCAACACGTTCGTCGGCACGTACCAGATGCTCCCCTCCCCGCACGCGCCCGGGGTCGATCCGGAGATCCTGAATCGTCTCTACGACGCCCGGACCTACGCCCCCCGGCCGGTGCCTCAGCACCACCTGGACAACGCCCGGCGGTTCCACGATCGCCTCGCCGCCCAGAAGGATTACCGCCGGATGGTGTACGTCGCCGGGTGCAATCAGCCGACGGCGGTCGGAATTCAGAACATCCAGGCCCTCAACTCGCTCGACGGATACACGTTCTCCAACGTTCATGGCGATGGCAGCGTGCCTCACGCCCTCGGGCTGATCGAGGGGGTTGATACCTATTACGTGGACGCGGAACACAGCGAACTGCCAGGCCACGTCAATGTGCTGAACGCGCTCAACGACCTTCTGGTAAACGGGTCCACAACCAGCCTCGACCGGTCGATCCCCCCGCGAAAGACCGGCTGGTTCCGTGGCGAAGGCCCGGAGCCAGACCCTCGCACGGAGGTCGCGCAGGCGTGGGAACGGGATGAGGAGGATCTGGAACACCTTTCGCACATGCTGCGAACCCGCGGCAAGGCCCCCGACGGCGAGAGCTACGTCGGCCCGCAGGAACGGCTCGCGGAGGAGATCCTGGTGCGGCGAGGGGCCGCGCCGCAAAGCGTTACCGAGGGGCCGCAACGCGCCGCGGGCCGGATCTTCCCGCCGGCCAAGATCGAGGTCGGTATCGCCTGCGCGGGGATCGATACGATCGACACGCTCGGCGCGGCGGAACTCGGATCAACTCCCGTCGATGTGGTTGCCGTGGGACATTACATCGGGGTCACGCCGACGGCCGCCGAGAAGGCGCTGGATCGGGCCATCACCCGGGCCTTCTATGGCCTGTCGGAGAAGGACCCCGACCCGGAGGACCGCAAGCTCGTGCTGACCCAGTACACGGAGCGGGGCACGATCCGGGGGGAACTCGGGCAGCCGTTCTTCCTGGCTGATCCCCGGAAGCCAGCCGGCAAGGGGACGCCGGAGCGGCTGATCGTGCTGGCCGGCATGGGGCTGCCGGGACGCTTCGGTGCGCCGGAGCTGGTCGTCCTCGTGCGCGAGCTTTGCTGGCGCTGGCCCGGCAGGGGAAGCGGCACCTGGCCACCGTCCTGATCGGCTCGGGGAACGGGTCCTTGCCGATCTCCGAGGCCGTCTCCGCCTGGATGCGCGGGGTGGCCCAGGCGATGTCCGGCGTCGATCCCAGCATGGAAACCCGGCTTCAGCGTATCACCTTCTTCGAACTGGACCCGCGCCGGGTGCTCCAGATCCAGAACGCGCTGCTGGACGCCAAGAAGGCGGGCCCGCGGCAGGACCTCCGGCTCGACATCCAGGTTTACGAGCTGGAGCCGAACCGGGTCAAAACCCTCGGCCGGGAGGCGGAGGAATGGTCGAAGGCGGAATGGCAAGCGGACTGGGAGCGGCAAAAATCGGGCGCGGGACGAACCCCGGAACAGAACCCGGCGCGGGTCACGCTCTCGCTGGAGAACAAGACGTATCGCTTCGGCGCGATCACCGACAGCGCCTCGATGCCGGAGCGGGAGATCCCGCTCGACCCGGCGCTGGTGAATCAGGCCAACGAGGAACTTGCCGCCGAGTGGCAGCTCGAACGGCAGCTCGAACGGGGCCGTTTCCTGGAGAAGCTGCTGGTTCCCGCCGACCTGCGCGCCACCTGAACTCCGACGTGCCGCTGGTCCTTCTGCTCGACGCCACGACCGCCCGCGTCCACTGGGAGATGGTCGCGCAGACGTCGCCGACGGCGCCGGGACTGGACGTCTCGCGCAACGACCTGGCGGAGGACGTTGACCGGCTGTTCCTCGGCACCGGCGCGGCCTGACGCGGCAACTGCGGACCACGTTCGCCCCGCCGCCGGAGCCGCCGCCGCCGTCCCGTCGCATCCTGCGCGTGCTGGTGATCGCCGATCCGGCCGAGGACGCCCGCCTGTACGGGGCCGAGCAGGAAGGGCTCGAGGTTGCCTCACTCTTTGAATCTTTTGGCCGGGCAATCGACGAGCGCCGCGCCGCGGAGCCGGAGAACGAGATCTACCAGAGCGGCGTCGAGGTCAAGCGTCTGATCGGCCCGCGCGAGGCGACGCGGACGAACGTGCTCCGCGAGCTGACCCTGCGTCCCTACGACGTGCTGCACTACGCCGGGCACTGCATGTACGATTCCGATCACCCCTCCGCGTCCGGCTGGATCTTCACCGGCGGGCATCGCCTGTCGGTCAACGAGATGCGGCGGATCGACCACATCCCGAAGTTCGTCTTCTCCAACGCGTGCGAGTCGGGCATCACCCCCGACCGCGCCGAGCTGCGGTCTCCCGAGCTGGCCCCCAGCTTCGCCGAGGCGTTCTTCGAGCGGGGCGTCTCCAACTTCGTCTGCACGGCCTGGCCCGTGGACGACGCCGCCGCCCGCACGTTCGCGCTGACGCTCTATCGCAACCTGCTCGGCCTGGTTCCGGACCCGACGAACCCGGCCGACGGCACGCCCGGATTTCTGCTCGAAGGGGATGTCATGCCAATGCACCGGGCGATGCAACAGGCGCGGCTCGCCATCGGTCACTCCTTCGGCGGCGGACGGACGTGGGGGGCCTATCAGCATTACGGCAATCCGAACTTCCGGCTGTTCGACCAGAACGCCTGGCCCCGGAAGCCGCACGCCGAGCCCGCGAAGCGCCGTCCCGCCGCGGCCCCCTCGGCTCCCCCCGGCCCCCTCGCCTTCCAAGGAGAACGCCTCCGCCGGAGGCGATGAGGAAATGCCACCCATCCCGACGCTCGGGCGTGGCGAAGCCCCCAGCGCACGGTCGACGAACCGCGGTTCCGCTCCATCCCCGACCAGGGCGAACGGGGCCATCGCGCTCGGTGAACCGCTTCCTCACCTCGACGAATCACCGCCGAAGCCGAAGCCAAAGCGCAAGCGGGCGAGGAGGAACCGTAAGACCGATACCCCCTGAACCGGGACGGGCGATCGTCGTAATCGTCTGGGAGGAGGGCATAGAGCCTTGCCAGCTCATGGCTTAGCCGGTAAAGTAGTCTCTCGTTCCCAGTGCCTTCAGCCCATGCACGCGACTGCACGCGAAACCGTGCGAAGCGACTGGATTTGGAAGCAATCGCGGGAATCCTGAAACGCCGTAAATCCTCGCGGCTGACGCAACTTGTTGACGGAATGGGGATTGGTGTAACGGTAGCACGCTTGACTCTGGATCAAGTAGTCTAGGTTCGAATCCTAGATCCCCAGCTTGATATTTGGGCCTGGTTCAAATCGGGGTTATTTCGGGTAACAGAACGGACCGTCTCCGGGCCTTGACGGGCAAGGTTCTCGGAGCGGCGCACGGGGGCCACCGGTTCAGGCGCGAACGAAAGAAACGGCATGTAGCCGAGCATCTCCAGCCAATGCGGGTGCGACTGACCGGTCAACAGTTCGGCGGGCGTCTGGCCCACCCGCTCGGCACGACCACTGCGTTCCAGCCGCCGGTGGTTCAGGAATTCGACTGGTGCACTTTTTCTGACTCTGATTTGGCTCCGCCTCGGCGGTACTCTGGGGAGTTGAACCGACTTCTCGGGATTGGACCGAGGACGGACGTCATGTCAATTCTACCGGATCAGGCCCTGCCGTTACCGCTTTCCTTCGCTCCCGTCTTCTCGTAGCCCACCGATCAGCGATTTCTCCTGCTGCTCGGATCCGCCATCATCACGCGCGGACCTCGCACGGTCTCCAACCTGCTGCCGAACTGTCGGAAAGCTCGCTACCGGACATATTTCCAAGCTACCGTCGCGTCTTCTCCAAATCGTGGTGGACCGTGCTGCCGCCTGGCTTGCGCTTTGATCCGACAGATCCTCACCCTGCTCCCCGGAGCGCCGCCCGGTTGTCCTGGTCGGCGATGACACCGTCTTCGGACATGCCGGGCCTTATGTCTTGGCAAGGCCCGGCATCGCGATCCGGTTCGTGCCTCGCATGCCTTTACCGCCTGGAGGTACGGCCACAAGTGGGTTGTGCTCGCCGTCCTCATCCGCTTCCCGTTCGCCAACTGTCCTGGGCGTTGTCGTTCTGGTCGCCCTCTATCAGTCCGAGGAGAACGACCGTCGCCAACGGCGTCGGCACCGGACACCCGCCCCGCATTTGATCCGATTGCTCCGGCTGATGCTCCGGTGGTTCCCCGACCGTCGATTCGTGTTTGTGGGCGACTCGGCCTATGGCACTCATGAGGTGGCTCGGTTCGGTCATCGCCACCGCAGACGGCTGGCCCTGGTCAGCAAACTCCATCCCGAGGCCAACCTGTTCGAGCCTCCTCCGCCTGACAACGGAACGGCCGCCCCCGGGTCAAGGGACAGCGGCTCCCCAAGCCGCGTGAGGCGGTTTCGGCCGCCCGACGATTCAAGCGTCGCACCGTCGGTTGGTATGGCGGGGGCACGCGCTGCGTCGAGACACGCGGCGGCCGGGGTCGCTGGTACAAATCGGGTGAGGGCCTGGTCCCCATCCTCGGGGTCTTCGTGCGTGACCGCGAAGGCACCCATCGCGACGAATCCTTCTACACCACGGACATCCGACTCAGCACCGAAGAGGTGATCCGTTATTACACAGGGAGATGGAACATTGAAACCACATTCCAGGAAGCCCATTCGTGTCTCCACGTGGAGAGTGTACGTCCGTGGTGCCGAGCCTCGGTGCGGCGTGAAACCTCGTGCCTGTTCGGGCTGGACTCGATCGTCGCGATGCTCTACCACAACTTGCCCGAGGACCGCCGGATGGGGTGCATCGAGTGGCCGGGCAAGACGGGTGTGACGTTCTCCGACGCCCTGACAGCGGTACGGCGGTGGATCTGGTCGGAGGGAGTTTTTGCACAGCTTGAGAATGGGGTGGTGTCTGGCGTTAACTCGCAGTTTTTGCTATCCATTCACGGAGGGAGCAACCGGCCCAAGTCATGGGCCCCTCGGTCGTTATGAGCAGGGATGGCCAACATGGTCCCCATCGAGCACTTCTGTTGCCAGAATTCCGACTGCCCCGATGCCGGCCTCCGGGGCGGCGAAAACCTCTACTTCCGCGGCTGGAGCGGCAAGGGCAGACGGATCCGCATGGTCTACTGCCGCACCTGCAACGGTCCTTCTCCGAACGCAAGGGCACCGTCCTGGAGCAGGCCCGCTTGCCCGATGCCAAAGCCCTGGCCGTCCTGAACCATCTCCGGGAGGGATGCGGGACGCGGGCCACCGGCCGCCTGGTCGATGTCGACAAGAACACCGTGACCCGCTACATCGCCAAGGCCGGGGCCCACGCCGAGACGCTCCACGACGAACTCGTGGCTTTTTCCCCCCGGACCCGCGAGGTCCAGCTCGATGAGAAGTGGGGCTTCGTCTACCAGAAGGAGCCGTCGTGCGACCCGCTTGACCCGCTGGACCGGCTGCGGGGCGACGACTGGGACCACACGGCGGTCGATCCCGAGAGCCGGCTGCTGCTGGCCCTGGTGCCGGGCAAACGCGACGGCGAGGCCTGCGAGCGGCTGATCCGGCAGGTCCACGACCGGACCGGGGGGCGGACCGACCTGCTGATCACCAGCGACGAGCACGCCCCGTATGAGACGGCGATCCGGGAGGTCTACGGCGTCGAGCGCCCCGGCCGAGGCGTCCGGGGCCGGGCCGGCCGCCCAAGCCGGTGAAGGTCGTGCCGCCGATCTGTGCTACGCGACGGTGCGGAAGCGGCGGGAGAAGGGGCGTGTGGTGGAGGTGGTGCGGACGCTGGTCTTCGGGACGCTGTAGCTGCTGGGCGGCCTGCTGAAGCGATCGACGGTGAGCACGACGATCAACACGTCGTTCGTGGAGCGGCACAACGGGACGGATCGGCACCAGAACTCGCGGAAGCGTCGCAAGACGTACGCGTTCTCGAAGGAGTTGGCGATGCACCGGGCGGCCTCCTACTTCATCGGATACAGCTACAATTTCTGCTGGGAGGTGCGGACGCTTGCGAGTCCGGGAGCGCGAGGGGCTGTGGCAAGCTCGGACACCCGCGATGGCTGCGGGCTTGAGTGACCATGTTGGAGTATCACGGAATGGGTCACTTACCCCGCGAAGCCTCGTTAGCCATCCTCAGACACCACCCGAGGAAAACCTTACACCGGCCTTTCGGTCGCGGGCGCCTTGACGCCCGCGGGCTCTCGGGCCGGCGTGTAAGGTTTTCGGCCCGGAGACGTAATGGAGATGGGCAACGATCGCGGGAATCACCATGGACCTCGAATCCTCGCCACGCACGAGCCCATCCCTGCTGCTGGCCGTCCGCGACCCGACCGACGGGCGGGCCTGGGCGGCCTTCGTGGGCCGGTACGACGAGCCGATCCGCCGCTGGTGCCGGTCCATGGGGCTCGGGCCGGAGGCCCAGGACGAGGTCACCCAGCGGATCCTGGTCAAATTGCTGAACCGGATGCAGACGTTCCGTTACGACCCCGAGAAACAGTTCCGCGCCTGGCTCCGCGCGGTCGTCAAGAACGAGGCGGCGACCTATCGGCGCAACGCTCGTCCCGGCCACGGCAGTTGCCTGGATAACCTGCCCGATCCGGACGGAGTCGATGGGGAAGAGATGCGTGATCGAGACCGAGGAGAAAGTTCGAAAGGATCGGCAGCTCCGCGAGGCCTTCGAGCGGGTCCGGGGCCGCGTCGAGGACCGTACCTGGCAGGCATTCTGGCTGACGGCGGTCGAGGGCATCACGGGCAAGGACGCGGCGGTGCGACTGGCGATGAAGGTCGGGAACGTTTACAAGGCGAAGAGCTGGACCTTGAAGTTGATTCGAGAGGAGGTCGACCCTCTGGCGAGAGAGCGACCGAGCGGTGAGGAGGAAGACGATGTCTGACTGCCCCTCGACGGAGACGCTCCACACGTATCTGGCCGATGAGCTCGGGTACGCTCACCGTTCCACCGAGGTCCACGTCCAGGATTGCGAGCGCTGTCAGAGGGCCCTGGAGCGGCTCACCTCGGGCCTCCCCGGCGATTTCCTCGCGGCGATCGCCCCGGAACAGTTGGCCAAATCGGGGAGGGACGGGCTCCTTCCCGTTGCAGGAGGGCCGACTGAAGGGGACATCACCGTCGGAGCCGGCGAGGGCCGCGAAGGCCGGCGAGCCGATCCGGCCGGGCCCTCCCTCGATCCGACCCTGGCGATCCGAGGAGTACCAGACCGGGGCCGGATCGGGCCGTATCAGGTCGTCGGGAAGCTCGGCGAGGGGGGCATGGGCGTCGTGCTCAAGGCGTTCGACCCGGGGCTCAATCGGTTCGTGGCGATCAAGTTCCTGAGTTCGCTGCTGGCCCAGTCCGCGGTCTCCAGGCTCCGCTTCCAACGCGAGGCCCGGGCCGCCGCGGCGGTCAAGCACCCGCACGTCGTGACGATCCATGCCGTCGGCGAGCACGAGGGGTTGCCCTATTTCGTCATGGAGTACATCTCTGGCATCACGCTGGCCGATCGGCTCCGGCGCGACGGGATCCTCGACGTGGCGGCGATCCTCCGGATCGGTTCGCAAGCGGCCGCGGGACTGGCCGCCGCGCACTCGCAGGGCTTGATCCACCGTGACATCAAGCCGGAGAACATCCTGCTCGAGAACGGCGTGGAGCGGGTGATGCTCACCGACTTTGGGCTGGCCCGCGTTGCCGATGAGCGGCCGCTGACCGAGAGCGGTATGCTCTGCGGGACGCTCCGCTTCATGTCCCCCGAGCAGGCCTCCGGGGTGCCGATCGACCATCGCTCCGACCTGTTCAGCCTGGGCAGCGTGCTCTACGAGTTGAGCACCGGAGTCCCGGCCTTCTCGGGCAGTGCTGTCAGGGTCTTTGGAGGGCCGCAGACGCCACGGTCGTTCGTTCATGGGATTGCTGGAGAGCCCGGTAGGTTGACGTATGGTTGCCAGGCACGCGCGTCTTCACCTTCTGGTGCCCGCCACCCCCGGAGCTGGGCGCCTTCCACCAGCGATCGCTCCATGCGCCGCACAGCCTCATCCGCAGCGTGTCACGCAACTCGGCCGCTGTCGGCACCGGCCCCAGCAACGAGAGCAAGGTCTCCGTTTTGACCAGCACGTTGACCGTCACGAGTTCCCGCTTCATGTCGTAGAACAGCTTCTCGTTGGAAATCTTCTTCGCCACGCACCCTTTGTACGACGCCAGGTGGGCGCGTACGACTTGCAGCGTGTTGTACAACAGCAGGCAGAACGACAGTTGGAACAGCACCGCCTTCGGCTGCGTTCCGATCAGGTGCTTCAACGAGAACACGTCGGTGATCTGGTGGAAAACGGTCTCGATCCCCCAACGACTTCGATAGGCCGAGAGCATCGCCGAGGCCGGATACCGGACCTCGTCCCACAGGTCCGTGACCACGCTGATCTCTTTGCCGTGGGGCAGAGACTTCGTGATCCGGCGGACGAACTGTCGGCCGCCCGTCTGGGCCTTGCCCAGCCAGCCCCACTCTTGCACGACCCGTCGCCCGTCGGTGTCGTCGCCCTCCTGCGCCGGCCTGGTCGGATCGGGAACGAAGGTCGTATTGGCGCAATAACGGATCAGAAAATGACCGCCGGCCTTGATCACCTGCTGGGGAAAACTCAGGTTGCAGTAGAGTCGGTCCAACACCGCCAACCACGGCCTCCCCACACGATGGGCCGACGCCGCCAACCTGGCCAGCAGGGCTTCCGTCAGGGCCGCTTCACCGGCTTCGCCATCGAGATGGCCCACCATCGCCACCGCCAGACCCGTCCGCAGGTCCAAGCCCACCGACGCACGCGCACCCAGGATACCTGCCCGCAAGTTGCGCAACGGCTTGAGCAGTCGCTTGACATGCTTGATCGCCTTGCCGTCCGCGCCAAAGACTTCGAAATCCGCAAGGCAGTCCGGCAGGGGGTCAACCGCCGGGGCCGCGGGCAGGAGCGGCGCTCATCCTCCGGGTGCCTTCTTCAAGCAAGGCCTCGCTCAGGGGCACCGGCAGGTTCCCGAGCTTCTCGAAACTCGAGGCGATCGACGTCGTCAGCGTCTCGGCCTCCCGACCGCGTTCGAAGGCTTGACGGCCACTGCCGCTGTGCTGCAACAAGGCTTCGGCGACGAGATGGGCCAGCGTACGGAACTTGAGTTCCCGCTCGTAGCAGCGTCCGCGCGTTCGCGTCCAGAGGTCGTCCAACCAGCGATCGTCCATTGCGAAACACAGCGTTCGCCACGCCGCGTCGGCCAAGGGTACGTTCTCAAGCACTGCGGCGGAAAAAACGACGCCGTCCATAACGAAGGCACTCCTGAGGAATCCTCAAACTGGTGTCCGACGGAAGCTTATGGTATCGGCGTCCTATCCGGCACGACAGGCCAAGACCCTGACAGCACTGGCCTTCTCGGGGGCCAGCGTGCTCTCGTTGCTCGAGCGGGTCCGCGAAGCCTGCCCCCGACCGATCCGGCAGGTGAACCCCGAGGTCCCTCCCTGGCTCAGCACGATCGTCGCACGGCTGCAAGCCCGCGATCCGGATGGGCGATACGAGTCAGCCCAAGAGGTGGCCGATCTGCTCAGCAATGCCCTCGTGGTGTTCCGGCAAGGCGAGGTCCCACACCCACCGCATTCCCCGTCCCGGGTTGAAGCGGGTGCCGCCAGTGACGGAGAGGTGACCCCTACGAAGCTGCCCCTCAAGTCACCTCCTGATTGGGAGTGGAGTGACCCTCCCGAAATCAAATCCCGTCCCGGGCTCGGCACCGTCGCGGCGATCTTGATGGTGTTGACGAGTGTGATCTTGGCGTTTTACGGCGTGATCCTGTTCCTCGACCAGCACTCCGAGACACCGCCCGTTCGTCCCCGGCCCCCAGTCCCCGGAGTCATTACGGCCAGCGAGGAGATCCGCCGCTTCGTCGGCCACCAAGACTGGGTTACCTGCGTCGTTTTCTCCCCTGACGGCCGTCGTGCCATCTCGGGCAGCATCGACCGCACCTTGCGGCTCTGGGATCTGGAAAGTGGGGAGGAACTGCGTCGATTCGAAGGGCATACACATCAAATCTGGTGCGTCGGCGCTCTCGCCCGACGGCCGCATCGCCCTCTCCGGAGACGAGGGGGCCGCTGACATCCGGGTCTGGGACGTCGAGACGGGCCGGGAACTGCGCCGACTCGAAGGGCATTTCGCTACCGTCACGACTGTGGACATATCGCCCGACGGCGCTCGGGCGCTGTCAGCCAGTTGGGATGGGACCGTCCGGCTCTGGGACCTTGAGTCCGGCGAGGAGCTCCGCCGCCTTGAACTGGACCTGCCGGTGCGGGCCCGGCTCCTTCCCGACGGCCGTCGTGCCCTGGTCGGCGTCCATGACGGCACGCTGCAACTCTGGGACCTCGAGACCAATCGGGAACTGCGTCACCTCGAGGGGCATACGGCCGCGGTCTGGAGGGTGGCCATCTCGCCCGATGGCCGCTACGCGCTCTCCGGCAGTGGCATTACGAGGTGGGACGGTCGGCCGATCGAGATGGCGGCTGCCTCGCCCGACGGCCGCCGCCTGCTTACCGGCGGCGGAGCCGAGCGATGGAGGGATCGGGCCGGAACCGGCCCGGACCGGAGTATGCGACTCTGGGACCTCGGGACCGGCAAGGAAAAATGCCGCTTCGACGGCCACGAGGGGCGGGTCGTCAGCGTGGCCTTCTCGCCCGACGGCCGTCGCGCCCTCTCGGCCAGCGACGACGGGACCGCCCGGCTCTGGAGCCTCGAGACCGGCGAGGAGCTTGCCCGCATCACGGGGCATACGGCCGCGGTCGTCGCCGCCGTCTTCTCTCCCGACGGCCGCCGTGCCCTCACCGCGAGTTTCGATGGGACCGTGCGGCTCTGGCGGCTGCCGGTGCTCGAAGCCACAAGCCACGCCGGGGCCGTCGGCACACAAAGAAATCCGGGCCGGGTCGGACTCGCCAGCGATCAGGGCCCGGATCATGGCCCGGCCCGAGGCCCCCAGGATGTCGGTCGCCACGCCGGCCAGCTTGATGTTGGCGTCCTCCAGGACCTTCTGCAGGCGGTTGGCCTGCGTGGCCCGCTGCCGGATCAGCTGGGTGCGCTGCCGGGTCAGGTCGCGCAGCGCGGATCGGCCGCGGCGGGACGAAGCTGGGCCGCAGCAGGCCGTGCTGGAGCCACTGGGCGATCCACTGGCAGTCCTTCACGTCGGTCTTGCGCCCGGGGACCTGCTTGATGTGCTGGGCGTTGACCACCAGCAGCGAGAAGCGGGCCTCCAGGAGGTTGGACACCGGCCTCCAGAAGACCCCGGTCGATTCCAGGGCGGCCTGGACGACGCCGTGGCCGGCCAGCCAGTCGACCAGTTCGAGCAGCTCGTCGGTCATGGTGCCGAAGGTAAGGTGCGGACCTGCTGGTCGACGCGGCCGTCGGGCTCGAGCCGTCGGACGCAGGCGACGACCGTCTTCTTGTGAACGTCCAGGCCCGCGCAACAGGAGAAGATAGCCTCCATCGGTCGAATTCCCCCCATGATTCGGCCATCCGACCGGAGGACCTCGGGGTGGAGCAAACGGCTCGTCGTGCTCCCCGGACGACGGGGGCGACAGGTTGGGGTGGCGAGGTCCGGGCCCGACTTTCGAGCGGGCTCGAGGCACCAAAGTAGGTGACGGCCTCGATCCGGTTCGGAGAGCCAGATCAATTGGAACCGAGGCCGAACCACTTTTCATGGGGTTGCGGGTGCCAGAAGCTGGCATGAGGGACTTTCAAGACGCTTACCCATCGTCGTGCCCGGCCGCACTCGCCCCTTGCCAATCGTCTCCGTTGCGGCTATTGATGGATCGGGCACGATCGCCCACAATGGGCGCGGGGACTCTTCGCGCGCATCGACATGAGGGCAGAGGGGCAGGAGTTCAGGTTCTCTCGGCAGCGAATCCCGACCGGCACCGTCCTTCCATCTGGGCGCTTTTGGCGGCACGACGTGACGATTCGCGAGAAGGGGTGCGACGCGTGGGGGCGGCAGGCGGCGGACGCTGGAAGACGATCGGCAAGCACGCGATCAAGGCCGTGCTCGGCCTGCTGGTCCTGTGGGCCGTCGGCCGGCACGTCGTGAAGACCTGGCACGACCTGCACGCCCACGGCGAGACGCTGCGCATCGACGCCGCGTGGCTCGCCCTGGCCTTGCCCCTGTACCTGCTCGGCCTGAGCCTCTTCGGCCTCTTCTACGGACGGATCATGAAGGCCAGCCCGACGCCGATAACCGCCGCGCCGGCCTTGCGGGCGTACCTGATCAGCCACCTGGGCAAGTATGTGCCGGGCAAGGCGCTGGTGGTCGTCCTGCGCGCCGGGCTGTCCGTGCCGTTCGGTGCGCGGCCGGCGACGGCGGCCTTCGCCACGCTGTACGAGACGCTCGTCATGATGGCGGCCGGGGGCCTGATCGCGGCGGTCGGGTTCGCCCTGCCCCCCTCGCAGCTCTGGCCCCTGGCCGGCGGCTTCGCGCTCGGCATCGGCTTTCTCGTACTGGTCGAGCCACGGATCTTCCCCCGGTTCTCCCGGCTCCTGAGCGTGCCGTTCCCCGGGGTCGGCCCGGAGGCCCTGCCCGCGCTTCTCGTGGGGGCTGCTGGGCCAAGGGCTCCTGCTGGCCGTCGGGGGCTGGACCCTGCTGGGGCTGAGCCAGGTGGCGGTGGTCCGGGCGGTCGTCCCCGGGCGTGGCGCCCGGGCTCTGGCCGCAGATCGTCGCGGGGGTGGCTCTGGCGACGGTCGCCGGGTTCGCCGTCGCGGTCCTGCCGGGGGGGCTGGGCGTGCGGGAGGGGGTGCTCATGGCGACGCTGGCCCCCGCCCTGGGCGACGAGACGGCGGTCGTCTCGGCCCTGGCCCTGCGGCTGGTCTGGGTCGCGGGGGAGGGGCTGGCCGCCGCCGCCCTCGCCCCGTTCCGCAGACCGGCGCACGGCCCGTTTCCTCCATCGAGACCATCGCCCCCGTTGATTGATGAATACACCATGACCAGCGTCGTCGTCCCCGTCCACAACGAGGCAGAGAGCCTGCCGACCCTCCACGCAGGAGCTGGACCGGGTCTTCGCCAGCCGAGGGGCTCGGCCCGGTCGAGTTCCTCTTCATCGACGACGGCAGCCGCGACGGCTCGTGGGCGGTGATCCGCCGTCTGGCCGCCGCCGACCCGCGCGTCACGCGGCATCCGGTTCCGCCGCAACTTCGGCAAGGCCGCCGCCCTGACCGCCGGCTTCGAGGCCGCCACGCGGCTCGATCGTCTTCACCCTCGACGGCGACCTCCAGGACGACCCGGCCGAGATCCCCCGCTTCCTCGACAAGCTCGACGAGGGGTTCGACGTCGTCAGCGGCTGGAAGCAGACCCGGCACGACCCCTGGCACAAGGTCGGCCCCAGCCGGGTCTTCAACCGGATGGTCAGCTCGCCTGACCGGCTACCTGGCTGCACGACCACAACTGCGGCTTCAAGGCCTATCGCCGCGAGGTCCTCGACGAGGTCGGCATCTACGGCGAGCTGCACCGGTTCGTCCCGGTGCTGGCCCACGCCCGCGGCTTCCGCGTCGGCGAGATCGTCGTCAACCACCGCGCCCGGCGGTTCGGCCGGTCGAAGTACGGCGTCACCCGGTTCATCAAGGGGTTGCTCGACCTGCATCACCGTCCGCTTCCTGACGCGGTTCAGCCAGCGCCCCTTGCACGTCCTCGGGGCGGTCGGCCTGGGGATGCTCCTGCTGGGGGGCCTGGGGCTGTCGTATCTGGCCGTCGTCTGGATGCTGAACAGTGGGTCTGGCACGTGGACCAGCCGATCGGCACCCGGCCGCTCCTGATCTACTCGGCGGCCCTGCTGGGCGTCGGCACGCAACTGGTGACGCTGGGCATCCTCGCCGAGCTGGTGACCTCGTACAACATCCGCGCCGAGGACACGTACAGCGTCGCCGAGCGGCTCGGCTCCCGCGACGCGACTTCGACCCCGACGACATCCGACGAGGTTTCTGATGGATGAGATCATCCCGCCCGCCGAGACCATCGCCGCGACCTCCCGCCGTCGAGCGGAGCCAGGCGCGGCGGTTCCTCGCCTGGATCATCATCGTCGCCGCGACGGCCCAGGCCCTCGGCACGACGATGAAGATGAGCGCCCTGATCGGCGCGAACGACATCTCCCGCTGGTGCACCGTCTGGAGCCTCCTGGAGCGCGGCACGTACGCGATCGACGAGTGCCCCTGGCAGCTCGACACGCAGGACAAGGTCTTCATGAAGGACCCGTTCCCCGCGGCGGGGACGGAGCCGGAAAAGCATTTCTATTCGAGCAAGCCGCCCCTCTTGCCGACGATGATCGCCGGCCTGATCTATCCCTTCCGCGCGGCGACGGGCGTGCCGCTGGACGCCGTGGTCGAGCAAACGCGCGACCCAGCGCCTGGAGGTCGAGAGCCTCGACTACGAGCCGGAGGAGGATGAGCGGGTCGTCGAGACGACGGCCGATTACAAGATCATCGACATCACGCCGAAGACGCCCGTCAAGTGGCCGGCCTATGTCTTCTACTTCAACCCGATCCTCGCGCTGTTCAACATCCTCCCGATGGCGGTCTTCCTCGCGCTCTACGCCCGGCACCTCGACCGCCACGCGGCGAACGACTGGGCGTGGTTTTTAAGCCTGGTCGCGGCGGCGTGGGGGACGAACCTGTACCTGTTCTCCAGCACGTTGAACAACCACACGATCGCCGCCTACAGCGGGTTCTTCGCCGTGTACGCATGGCTGCGGATCTGGGTCGGCGGGCAGCGGCACTGGGGCTACTTCGTGGCGGCCGGGTTCTTCGCGGCCTTCTGCGCCTGCAACGAGCTGCCGGCGGCGGCGTTCGGCATCCTGGTGTTCCTCAGCCTGCTCTGGCGTGCCCCCCGCGAGACGCTCCTGTTCTTCGTTCCGGCGGCGGCCGTTCCTTGCATTGCCTTCCTGGCGACGCTCTACCTGGCGACCGGCAATATCATTCCGGTCTATGCCAAGATGGAGAACAAGACGGTCGGCTCCCCCTACTTCTATCCCGGCAGCTACTGGCTGACCCCGCTGTCGGCCGATGCGCTGGACGAGCCGAAGTGGCAGTATTTCCTGCACATGACGATCGGCCACCACGGGGTTTTCTCGCTGACGCCGATCTTCCTGTTCGCCTTCTGGGGCCTCTTCCAGAGCCTCTTCCGGAAAGAGCACCGCCTGACGACCCTGGCCGCGTTGACGCTCTTGCTGACGGTGGTGGTCATGGGGTTCTACGTCGTGAAGACGAACAACTACGGCGGATCGAGCCAGGGTTTGCGCTGGCTTTTCTGGCTGTTCCCGCTCTGGCTGGTCTTTCTCCCACTGGGCCTGAGCGCCGGCCAGACGCACCGCGGCGTCCGCTGGCTGAGCCTGGCCGCGCTGGGGTTCTCCGTGTTCAACACGGGCTATGGCCTGCTGATGCCCTGGAGCCACCCTTGGATTCTCGACATGCTGGAGCACCTGAAACTCTATACGCTCAAGCGTTGAGAGCCCAGTTCTCTCCAATGCTCGCTCCCCGAGCTACGATCTGACAACCGTGGGATGGGCATTGCTCGCCTCTTTTCTGTTCTTCGTGATCGGGTGGATGACGTCCACCCGATCACGAAGACGGAAGCACCGTCTCGTACACCCTCTCGGGGAACGCGGGCCAGAGAAAGCAAAGCACCATCGCCTCACCTCCCGACAGCGTCATATCACCCACACAATCAAGGCTCCTCTTGATATCAGTATTTTCAGGATTTCTTCATTGCATTGGTCTCGGGTTCGTGCGAGGATAAGCATATTGCTTTTTCGACTCGATCAACTCCGCCCAATTTGGGCAAGAAAAAGCAACTTGGAGACGGCGAGGAATTCGCATCACGTCCATGTGTGCCAGTCGGCCTCCGTCTCCGGGATTCACCGTGAATCGTTGAACGATTCGTGCCCGTTCCGTTGCGAGGTGCGCCATGGCGGGAATGCTCTCCGAGCGCGACTGGGAAGTCCTGCTCCACCGGATCAGTGGGCAGTCGTGCGTGCCGTTTTTGGGGGCCGGGGCGTGCTATGGGACGCTGCCGCTTGGCTCGGAGATCGCGCGCGACTGGGCCAAAGCCTACGGCTATCCGCTGACCGACGCCGACGATCTCGTCCGGGTCTCCCAGTACATTGCCGTCGAGTACGACACAACGTACCCGAAGAACTTGATCCTCAAGCGTTTTGAAAAGATCCCACCCCCGGACTTCCGCGAGCCGGACGAGCCGCACGCGGTTCTGGCCGACCTGCCGCTGTCGGTGTACGTGACGACGAACTACGACGATTTCATGGTCCGCGCCCTGCAGAACCGGCACCGCGACCCGCGCCGGGAGACCTGCCGCTGGAATGACCTGACCCGGGAGCAACCCTCCCTCTTCGACAAGGAGCCAAACTACCGACCCACGCCCGCCAACCCCATCGTCTTCCACCTGCACGGACACACCGACCCGGATTCCCTGGTCCTGACCGAGGACGACTACCTGGAGTTCCTCGCCGGGATGCACGACCCGGACCTGTTGCCCGAGCCGGTCCGGTCGGTACTGGCGCGGTCGTCGATGCTGTTCATCGGCTACCGCGTGGCGGACTGGAACATCCGCGTCCTGCTGCAAGGGCTGCGGAAACGGCTGAGCAAGAACCTGAGCGTCGCCGTCCTCGTCCCGCCAAGCGGCGCCGAGTTGGAACGCCAGAAGGTTCAAGACTATCTCGATCGCTACTATTCGTCGATGGATCTCAAGATTTACTGGGGCACGGCCCGCGAGTTCGTCGCCGAGCTAGGGCGGCGCTGGCGGGAATACACGGCCAATCACTGATCCGCGACCCCTCCGAGGAAGGAGAAAATTATGTCGATCATCTCGAATACCGGCAGGGTGAGATGCATTCCGGGACGTCCGGCTCGTCTGACCGAGAGACAATGGAAAATGCTGCTAGCGGATCACGGATTAAAACGAAAACGGCCAAGTGTACGCCCATCCTGGGGCCTGAGACCTGTTTCGGCTCGGTTCCCCCGGCGTCCCAAATCGCCGAGGAGTGGGCCGACGAATATGACTACCCGCTGGAAGATTCCGATAATCTGCCGCACGTCGCCCAGTTCGTCGCAGCATCAGTATACGAAGGAGACTCTGATTTTGTCCGTGATCTACTCGCGAAGCAGTTGCGCAAGCTCCCGCCGCCAGACTTCACCGATCCGGATGATCCGCACCGGGTTCTCGCCAGCCTGAATCTCCCGGTTTACATATGTACTCACTACCAGGATTTCATGTTCCAGGCCCTCAAGGAGACCCAGATCAAGGACCCGCGGCGCGACTGGTGCCGCTGGGCGACGGGAGGAGGACGTCCGAACCTTCGGTCCTGGACTCCGACTACACGCCCACGGCCGCCAACCCGCTGGTCTATCACCTGTTCGGCCACATCGACGCACCCTCGTCGCTCGTCCTGACCGAGGACGACTACCTGGACTTCCTCGCCCGGACCTCGGCGGACCCGGACCTGATCCCCCAGCGCATCCAGGGCACCTTCCACATGACGCTTGCTGTTCCTCGGCTACCAGATGACCGATTTCGACTTCCGGATCTTGTTGCGCAAGCTCGTCTCGCAAGAAACAGCTCGGCGGCAGTCGCAGCACGAAGCGGCACCTGTCGGTCCAGATGGTGACGGTGGGCAACTCGGCCACGCCGGAGCCAGATTGAAAGCGCGCAGGCGTTCCTGAGCAAATACTGTGAGCATATTGATATTGGCGTGGACTGGAGAACCTCGCGTCAGTTCGTCGCGGAACTGAGGCAACGATGGGAGGCGTACAATGACGTTGCAATCAATGCTCGCTGATTCGTCTCCGCGCACGACCGCCACCCCGTCGGCCCGGCCCCGCAGGCCGAAGAGTCCCCCTACGTCGGCCCCCGGCCATTCCATCGCAACGAGGGGCGGTTCTTCGGCCGCGACCGGGAAGCCACCGACCTGGTCTGGCGCGTCATCGCTCACCCTGTCGTCCTGCTCTACGCGCAGTCCGGGTCCGGCAAAACGTCGTTGATCAACGCCAAGCTGATCCCCTTGCTTGAGGCCGAGGGGGCCGAGGTCCTGACGGTCGCCCGCGTGCAGGGGCCGTTCGAGGGGCTCAACCCCGAGTCGATCCCGAACCTGTTCGTCTTCCACGCCCTGCGACGGCTGGCCGGCGACGACGTCAAGACGGCACGCCTGGCGAAGATGACACTCAGGGAGTTCTTCCAGTCGCGGGCCGGCAACGACATCGACAGCCGAGGACCGGCCCCTGGTCGCCATCTTCGATCAATTCGAGGAATTGTTCACCTTTTACCCCGGATTCTGGAAGCACCGGCGGCAGTTCTTCGAGCAGGTCCGCGATGCCCTGAAGGCGGTGCCGCGCTTGCGGGTCGTCTTCGCCATGCGCGAGGACCACGTCGCGGCGATGGACCAGTTCGCCGCGCTGATGCCCGAGAAGATGCGGATTCGCTTCCGACTGGAGCGTCTGCGACGAGAGGAAGCGCTGCTGGCCGTCACCGGACCACTCGCCGGCACCGGCCGTGCGTTCGCCGAGGGGGTCGCCGAGCAGCTCGTCGATGACCTGCTGAAGATCCGCGTCCGCGCCCATAGCTCGGAGGCCGACGGCTCCAAGACGGGCGAGCTGGTCATCAGCGAGATTGATGCCGACGGCGAGGTCTGGGGGGAGTTCCGCAGTGCCGGGCGGCGAAAATGAGCCGGCGTTCCCGATGAGCTCGTCACGATGGCCGAGTTCGTCGAGCCGGTCCAGCTCCAGGTCGTCTGCCAGACCCTCTGGGATGGCCTGAAACCGGACGAGACCCAGATCACCGCGAAGCACCTGAAAGCCTGCGGCGACGCGGACCGCGCGCTCGCGGCGTTCTACGACCGTTGTGTCCGGGAGGCGGCGCAGCAGTCCGGCGTGCGCGAGGGAGAAGTCCGCCGCTGGTTCGAGGAGAAGCTGATCACCCGGGCCAACACCCGCGGCATGGTCTTCCGCGGGCCGTCCCGCACCGGCAGCCTGCCCAACGAGACGGTCGATCTGCTCGAAGGGATGCACCTGGTCCGTTCCGAGAACCGGGGCGGCGGCGTCTGGTACGAGCTGACCCACGACCGCTTCATCGAGCCGATCCGGCAGTCCAACCGCCGCTGGCGGGCCGGCCGCTCGGTGCAAACGCTTCAGGCCCTGCAACACAAGGCGACGATCTGGAACCACGATCGCACGCCGAGGAACCTGCTCTCGGAGTCCGACCTGATCGACGCGGAAACCTGGATGAACTCGTCCGACGCCATCGATCTGGGGATGAGCGACCTGCTCGTCAACTTCCTCCGCGAGTGCCGGGTGGCCCTGGACCTGGCCAAGGCCGACGCCGAGCGCCGCGAGGCTGAAAGGAGGACGCGCAGGCTCTTCGTCAGCGTGGCGCTGTGGACCGTATCGAGCATCGTGGTGGTCGTGGTCCTGATCGCCATGTTGAAGAAAGCGAATTTCTGGAAATCCCAATCGGACATCGCGGCCGACAAGGCCAAGGTGCAGGCCGAATCCCTCGCCGCGACGATGCAACTGGCGAAGAATCCGGAGAAGGGCGTGCGCATGGCGATCGGCGCCGCCGAGCTGTCCCTGTCCCGGCCGGAGCTGGACGAGGTGCATGCGACCGCCCGGCAGTCGCTCCGGCGGGCGCTGCTGGAGTTGCGCCAGCGGAGCCGGATCGCGGGCAGCAGCGAGGTCAAAGATGTGGCCTTCTGCCCCGACGGCCGGTTAGTCGCCGTCGCCGATAAGGAGGGCTTCGGTGCGCCTCTGGGACATCGCCCAGCTCGGCGATCCCGACGACGACCGCCTGGTGGCCACGCTGGCTCCCCTCCAGAAAGGGGAACCGGTCAATCGCGTCCTGTTCGACCGCGGCGCCATGCGCCTGCTGGTCGTCGCCGGGGACCTGAACCCGAAGAAGGGGGCGGTCGTGACCGGCTCGGCGCGGATCGCGACACTGCCGGCGCAGTGGCCAGCGAATGGAGTTTTGACAGGCACGGTCCTGGAGGACCATGCCGGCCCCGTGGCCGAGGCGGCGTTCAGCCGGGACGGCACGCTCGTCGCGACCGCGAGCACGCGAATCGGCGACAAGGGTCAATCGATCGGCGTCGTGCGGGTCTTCAACACGACGTCCGGCACGCCCTCAGCCCGTGGGCTCCTTCGAGCTGGACGGGCCGGCCAACAGCGTCGCGTTCAACCGGGACGGCACGTGGATCGTCGCCGCCAGCGGCAACATCTATGACGAGAGCAGCGGGCGCCCCCGGTCGGGCTGTCGTCCTCGCGGTCCACGCGCTGTCCGAGGCCTTCTGTCAGATCCCCGGGTATGATTCCCCCGTCGCCCGGGCCGTGTTCAGCCCCGACGGGTCGCTCGTGGCCGCCGGCTGCAAGGACGGCGTGACGCGGGTCTTCTGCGCGAACGACGGGCGGCCGATCGCCACCCTGATCGGTCACACGCAAGCCATCACCGATCTGAACTTCAGCCCCGACGGGGCCTTGCTCGTCACCGCCAGTGGCGACCGCAAGGCCCGGGTCTGGGATACCGGTAAGTGGCTCTCCACCCCCGATCGCCCGCGAGTGGCAGAGTACGGCCACCCTCAGCGGCCACACCGCGTCGGTCTACGGCGCGGAGTTCAGCCCCGACGGCCTGCGGGTCGTGACCTCCGGCTACGACAACACGGCGCGCGTCTGGGACGTCCGCTCGGGCGAAAGCCTGCTCACGCTCATGGGGCATGATGGCCCCGTGTACAAGGCCCATTTCAGCCGGAGCGGCCGCCGGGTCGGCACCGCGAGCCAGGACGGCACGGCCCGCATCTGGGATGTCAGCCTCATGGCGACGCCCCGGTTGCAGCTGGCCGGGCACAGCGCGGCGCTCCGCGACGCGAAGTTCAGCCCCGATGGTCGCCGCGTCGTCACCGCGTCGGCCGACGGTTCGGCCCGGCTCTGGACCTTGCCGGAGGGCCTGGACACGGAGGCGGGCCAGAGCCGACCTCGATCCCCCTGGCCGAGAATGAGAACGACGGTCCCGTCGTCGCCGCGGCGTTCCGACCGACCGACGGCGGACGGCTCGTCGCCACCGCGAGCCTCGATGGAGTGGTCCGGGTCTGGGATTCCGCAGCAGACCGCCGAGGCTGGTCGCGCGTCTGGAAGGGCACGACGGCGGCGCCGTCGGCGTGACCTTCAGCCCCAAGGGCCGCTTCGTCCTGACGGCCGCGCGCGACGGCCGGATGCGGCTCTGGAATGCCACGGCTCTGGAGTCCGCCCGAACCGCCCTCACGCGGCCCAGTCCGCTCCAGACGTGGGTCGGGTCCGCCTACCGGCTGGTTCCCGAGATGTTCGCGCGGGATGACCGCCGCCTGGTCACGCCGAATTACGGCATCTTGCAGGTCCAGCACGGGCCGGGCAAGGTGAGCCTCTGGTCGCTCGACCCAGCCGTAGGTCCGGATTCGGCATCGAAGCCGACGTGGGACATGTCGCTCTCCGCCCCCTCGACCGACGCGGCGATCAGCCCCAAGGGGACCTATCTCGCCGCGGCGACGGCCGACGGCACGGTCCTGCTGTGGGATCACTGGGACCGAGAGGGGCCGGGAAAACCGCGATTGCTTCGCCACTTCGCCGGTGTGGAGATGCTGGCGTTCTCCCCCGACGAAACCGAGTCGCGGCTGGCGACCGAGTCCGAGGACGGAATCGGCCGGATCTGGCGGCTGGACGCGAAACGGCTCGGCACGGAGGAAGTGCGGCTCAAAGGGTTGACCGGCCCGGTGGCCAACCTGGCATTCAGCCCGGACGGTGCGCGGCTCTTGACGGACAACGGGCGGCTCGCCACCGACTCCAGCGAAGGGGTGCGCGGATCTGGGACGCCAGGGGGCGACGCCTGGTCACGCTCCGAGGCCAGCGCAACGCGCTGCTCGCCGTGGCCTTCGGCAATGACGGCATCCTGACGGTCAACCGCGAGAACAAGCTCCATCACTGGTCCATCGGCGAGCACCTGCTCTCGCCGAGCGCGGCTGGCGAGGCGAATTCGGCGGAACTGCTCAGTCTGCGCCAGGGGCCGGACTACGCCGCGACGGCCGCCGCGCTCAGCCCGGACGGCACCCTGGCCGTCAGCGGCGGGGCCGACGGCAAGGCCCACCTCTGGGATACCGCCACCGGCCGTCGGCTCGCCGAGCTGATCGACGCCCAGCAAGGGAGACACCAGGGCCGCGTCACCTCGGCCGCCTTCAACCAGGACGGCACGCTCATCGTCACGGCCGGCTGGGACAAGACGGCCCGCGTCTGGCGGCTGGTGAAGAACCCCGACACACCGGCGCGGCCGATCCGCGTGGAACTTCGGTCGTCGATCTTCACGCACGAGAACCTCGTCAACTCCGCAGCCTTCCACCCCGACGGCCGATCCGTCGTCACCGCCAGCGGCGACCTGAAGCGCGAGCTTGCGATCATGCCGACCCGCGGTTACAATCAGAGGGGTTCGCCAGCCTGCTCCTGTCCCCGCCGATCTCCCCGCCGCGAAACGCTCGGCGCGGAGCCGCTCGTGCGTGACAGCACGAACGGACTCGACGTTCCGCTCGGCGTCAACGCCTCGGTCTTCAGCCCCGACGGTCGTCGCCTCTATCTGGCCCGGAGCAACGGCCCGACCGAGGGAATCGTCGAGGTGTACGAGTACGACGACGCCTCCGACACCTTCACGAAGCTGGAGATGTCCTTGAAAGGGCATACCGAGCCGGTCCTGGATGTCGCCGTGAGTCCCCGGGGGACGTTCGTCGTGACGACCAGCCCCGACAACACCGCGCGGGTGTACCGGGCCGAGAACGGCGAATTCGTGACCGAGCTGCGCGGGCATTCGGGGGACGTGGTGGCCGCGGCGGTCGATCCGAGTGAGTCGTACGTCGTGACGGTGAGCCGCCAGGACGGCACGGCCCGCGTCTGGGACATCCAGACCGGCGAGACGATTTATACCATCGGCGGCCGGCTCGCGGGCACGAACTCCGCGGCCCTGCGCGACCCGCCCGGCCCTCGCCAGTTCACCGACGACGTCAACAGCGCCGTGTTCGGTGGCCCCGAGGGGCGCTGGCTCGTCACCGCCCACGGCGACGGCATCGCCCGCGTCTATGACCTCGAACTCTGCGGAACGCTGGACGGCCTCGTGGAACTGGCCAAACGTCGCACCGAAGACGACGCGAAGGAACCCGGCGCGGTGGCCTGCGCGAAGGAAATCCGCGATAAGACGTCAAGATCTCTCGGACCGTTCCGGCGCACTGACGTTCCTCCAAAACCGATGGCCCGGCTCCGCCCGCCGGGCCATCGTGAGGACATCCCACGTGGACCGGAACCGATCATCAGAAGGCGTGATCGCTCACCATCTCGTTACCGGCCCGGCTGCCCAGGCTCTGAAAGACACTCAAGGAGATGGAATCCTTCATGTATCGCACCGAGCCGTCGGCCAGTGCGCAGTTTGCTCCGCCCGGATGCTGACTGGAAAATCCCCCGACGTAGAGCGGACTTCCGATGGGCACGGGGGGCGCCGCCGGAAAACGGCCCAGTCGATTGCCGTTGGGGCCGATCCCCGTGTTCCGCAAGGTCGCCCGTGTTCCCGACGCCCAGCCGAGGTTCTGGTCCCAGAGCTTCTCGCCGAGCAGGATCGTGTTGCTCGATCCGTCAGTGATGTCCTCGCCGCGCACGGCGCTGTTGAGGAACAGGCAACCGCGGTTGTCCTTGTCGATCGGCGCCTCGACATCGTGATGGCAGCCGGCGTAGCTGGAATAGGCCGCGCCGGTAGCCGAGGCATTCCACGTGTTCCCATCCGATGGGCAGAGTAACGTGTCGATCGCCATGGATGTGCATGTGGTGTTCTGGTCCGCATAGACCCCGACCGTGAAGTTCAGATTGTGATAGATCACGCGCTCATCCAGATACGGCAAGGCCTGAACGATCCAGCCGTAATGGTAGCCCTTAGGCATGGCGGCGATCGGCCCCTGGGTGTCCACCACGCCGGGGGGCAGGACCTCGTGCGACGACTCGTAGTTCTGCAAGGCGATCGCCAGTTGCATCAGGTTGTTCGTGCACTGCATCCGGCGCGCGGCCTCGCGCGAGGCCTGCACGGCCGGCAGCAAGAGCGCGATCAGGACGCCGATGATGGCGATGACCACCAGTAACTCGATCAGCGTGAAGCCCTCGCGGGCTCGTCTCTGCGGTGTCATGACGGGTTCTCTCCCGGAGGCTTCGGGGCCAGTTCGATCGTGATGGAACGGCTCCGCCGGGCGCGGCGGTCGGAGCCAAGAGGGTACTCGGCCTGCACGTTCACCCGGCGCCGCCGGGGGGCGTCCGCGACGTTCTCGACCTCGATCCGCACGGCCGCCGTGCCCCGGCCTCCCAGATCGTCGGCCGGGATGTTCCAGGTCTCGCCGTCATACGTATCGTCCGATTCCAGGCGCACCGCCGCGCGGTCCAGGGCCGATTCCGCCAGCCAGTCCGCCTGGGCGCGTCGTTCCGCCATCGCGGATTGCCGGCGGCGAGCCACCCCCGCCCGGACAAACGCGGCGGAGACCATCCCGATGAGCATCAGGAGGACCAGGGCCACGATCAAGGCCGCGCCTCGACGGTCGGAATGCGTGTTTCGAGTAGACCTCATGGCGTCTCACCTCCCGGCTCGAAGCGGTGATCGCGGCCCACGACGGCCTCGATCCGGGCATCGTGGAAGGACGGTTTCTCCGGGTCGTCGGCGAACTCCAGCCGCACCATCGCCCGGGATCCCGGCCCCGGCACGACCGCCAGCCGAGGGGTCCCGCGACGGGGCAGCCGGTACGTCCGGGAGCGAGGTTCGTCGTCCGCGTCCCCTTTGGAACGGGTCACGACCAGGGCATCGTCCTCGACGCGATACGACACCTGGCGCCCTTCCGGCTCTCGCAGCGTGACCGGCCCGACCGACGCGTCTCCGTCCGGTTGCGGGTCCACGGCGAGAGCCTCGTGAACGTCGCGACGGAACTCCCGGCCCAGACGGGCGAGGGTCGCCTCCTCGGCCAGGAGCGAGCGGCCCGACTTCTCCGCCTGTAACAGGGCATGAATCACCAGGGCACACAGGCCCATCAGGACGATCAGGATCGACCCCGCGACCACGACCTCGACCAGCGCGAACCCGCCGTTGACCGTGCGCCGTCTCATCGCTCCACCTCCCCGGCCGGTTGACGGCGATGGACCCAGGAAACCAGGCGGACCGGGGCGACCGGCTCGCCGCCGTGGCCCCGCCAGCGGACCTCGACGGTCAGGCGCTTCGATTCGGGCGGTTCGTCGGCCGGTTCGATCCCCACCGAGAGCCGGCCATCGGGCAAGACGCGGGCCGCGGCGCTCCGGGAGGGACAGGCGCTCGACCCCCTCGGGCGTCAGGTCGTCCCAGGGAGTTTCGTGCAGCCGTTCCGTGACGTTCGCCACCTCGCGGACCGCCCACGCCCGGCGCCGGACTCCCGGCGCTCCACGGCGACCAGGCCGAGAAGCTGCACGGTCAACGCCATCCCGACCGCCAGCAAGACCCCCGCCGCGGCCATTTCCAGCAGGGTCACGCCCCGCGATCGGTTTCGCCAAGGAGATTGACGCATCATTAGCTCAACATACGGATCAAGTGAACCAGCGGTAAGAAGTACGAAACCACGAGCACACCCACCAAGACCCCGACCATCACGACCACCACTGGAAAGAGCAACTGCGCCAGGGTCGCCAGGCGATAGCCGAGCCGCCGGTCGTTGCCGTCGGCCAGGAGCCGCAAGGCCCACGTGAGGTTGCCCGCCTTCTGCGCGGACTCCAGGATCGCCGCGTCGGACCCGCCAATCAGCCCTTCCGTCCGTAGCGAACTGATCCACGAATCCCCCATCTCGATCCGGCGATGCGCCCGGGCCAGCCGGCGACGGACCCACGCTCGGGGATAGAAG
The DNA here is from genome assembly GCA_963758025.1 of uncultured Planctomycetota bacterium. Classification (GTDB taxonomy): domain Bacteria; phylum Planctomycetota; class Planctomycetia; order Isosphaerales; family Isosphaeraceae; genus CAVWUA01. The sequence goes on from CAVWUA010000002.1 coordinate 117,009, forward strand.
CTGGAGAGCACGCCGATCGACGATGGCAAGGGGCGGCCCCCCTCGACGCCAATCGCCAGGGACCGCAAGACCGTCGCCGTGTCGCTCTTCTTGAGGAGCCGGTCGAACCCCGGCAACCGCCAGGTGATCCAGCCGAAGTACGAGAACGGCACGAAGACCAGGAACCCCAACTCGATCAGGACCAACAGCGGCAAGATCCCGGTCGAGACCAGCACGCGGCCAGCCTCGAAGGTGAAGATTGTCAGGTCCGGCAGTGTCATCCCGAAGTCGGCGAAAATGGCCTGGAACTTGGGGCTGATGAAATACATGATGAAACTAAAAATCAGTTGTGAGACGAACAGGACGCCGAACAGGTAGCCGAGCTTGGGCAGAAAAGCATAATGATACGCACGCCGCGACGACTGCGCGGCGACAGCCTCGCGCAAGGCAGTCCCGAGCGCTCCGTCGCTCCAGCCGACACAGGCCAGGACGACCGACGTGCGGGGCAAGAGGCCCGGCACGCTCGCCAGCGCCTGCGGCAACGGCACCCCCGACTCCAGCAAGTACGCCAGCCCAAGCGCTTTGCGGCGGTAGCCGCCGCCGCACATCTCGGCGAACGCCTCGATCCCCGGCCCCAGCGGCATCCGGCGCTCGGCCGCGATCGCCATGACCCGCAAGAGCGACTCCTGCTGGGTCGTCCGCAGCCGCACCAGAACCACGACCACCCCGACGACGATCGCCAGCGGGGAGATCGTCAGCAGGAAGAACAGCAATCCCTCGCCGAACTGGATGATGGCCGCCAACCCGAGGGCGATCCAGAAGGTCGCGTACATCAGATGCCGCAGCCCGAAGCGAGGTCGAGACTCCGGCGCAGGGAGGGGTATTTGTTCGACCGGCATCAGCGGAACGACTCCTCATAAGGAAATCAATGCACGATCATCCCGAAAGCGCGCGAATCAGTTGGAGTAACGGCCAGAAGAGGGCCACCACCAGGAAGCCGCAGCCCCAGAGGACGAAAATCACGGCGATCACCGCGCAGACACTGCCGATGAACGAGGCCTGCGAGCGGGCGCGGGCCTCGAACATCTCGGCCGCCATGTGGAGTGTCTCGGGCAGCGACTGGTGCCCCTCGGCCCACTGGAGCATCTTCGCGAACCCGCCCGGAAAGATCCGCCGCCAGGAGAGTGATTCGGCCAGCGATCGGCCCGACTCGATCGCGACGGCGATCTGCTGCCCGACCAGGGCCAGGCCGGCATCCCGGGTGCCCGCGGCCGCCAGCGGGAGCGCCTGGACCAGCGAAAGCTGGCACTCCAGAAGCAGCCCCAGGTAATGCGAGAACTCCGCCAGCGAGGTCCACCGCCACAACGGGCCGAACAGGGGCAGACGCCGCGCGAGCCAGTGTCGGGAGACCGGGTCCAGCAGCAATTTTCCCGACAGCCAGCCCAGCACGACTGCCGCCAGCGGGAGCGTCACCACCGCCCAGCCCGCCTCCTTGACCGTGTCCGACATCTCAAAGAGCAGTCGGGTGGCCCAGGGGATGCTGATACCGAAGTCCTTGTAAATATCCTGAAATCCATCGACGATCACGAACGCCAGGTAGACGAAGACCAGGACAAACGCCGAGAACAAGAGGATCGGGTACGCCAGGCTCAGCCAGACCGACCGTCGAAGCGATGCGCCGAGCTGGGTGTAGGTGACGAACTCGCCGAGGACGTCCCCCATGCGCCCTGAACGCACGCCGGCCAGGAGCAACCCGTGAAGGTGCGCCGGGAAGCGTGGGCCGAGAGCCTCGATGGCGTCGTCCAGCGGTTCCCCCGCTTCGAGCCGATCCGCCAGTTGCCGGACAGCCCGCCGCAAGGCCCCGTCGGGCAGCTCGGTGGCCAGCGCCCGGAGCCCGCTATGCAGCGGCAACCCAGCGCGGGCCAAACCCGCGACCTGTTCGGCCAGAGCCTGCGCATCGTCGTCCGAGAGCCGGTCGCCGCGTGCCGATTCCTCGGCCATCGGCTCGACGCTCTGCACGCGCAGGCCCTCACCTTGAAGCGCCGCGGTCAGCGCCTCCGGCGACTTGGCCTCGCGCCTTCCGGACTGCGGCCGCCCCTCGGCATCCTCGGCGATATAACGGTAACGCGGCATGGATCGCGATGGCCTCGGTTCAAGGAATTACGGAGACGAGAGTGGTTGTAGGGATTACGCTTAACGCCCCGAAGGGGCAGCCTTCGAGAGCCAGGCGCAATGCCCCTGGGCTCGGCCGACGGCGCTCAAACTCTCTTTCCGACCCCCCCTGAAGGGGCGGATTTCGCCACATTCCGCAAGCGCGAAATCCGCCCCTTCAGGGGGGGTTGTATGTTGGGATTACGTGTTCCAGGGGCGTTGCCCCTGGCTCTCGAAGGCTGCCCCTTCGGGGCGAAGGAATGAGGGCCCTGATCCGCGCGGAGAGCATGGCAATTCGAGGGCATCTGTGCCAACTGCGTCACCCCTATGGTTGATGGATAAATCGCGTGGAATGGCCGTCTTTTCCGCCCCGAAGGGGCAGCATTCAGGAGCCAGGGGCAACGCCCCTGGACCCGACGTTCGCGCTCACCCTCTCTTCTCTTTCTGGCCCGCCCTGAAGGGGCGGATAACGCCGGCTTCCGCAGAACGAAATCCGCCCCTTCAGGGCGAGGTTGTTTGTGGTGGCTCGTGTTCCAGGGGCGTTCCCCCTGGCTCTCGGATGCTGCCCCTTCGGGGCGGAAAGGAAAAACACGAATCGCGCATCCCAGAATAAAAGTCTGAACAATTCACATCACACTTTCACTCAGTTGGTTGAGCAACGTGCTGAAGGGCAAGAACAGCGCCAGGGTGTAGATCAAGGTGACGGTCGCCCCGATGACGATCAGCAAGATCGTCGGCAGGAGCGTGCGGACCAGATCCGCCTGATGCAAGGCGCGACGCCGGTACGTGCGGGCGGCGTGCCGCAGGGCCTCAACGAGTGTCCCCTGGTTCTGCCCGGTGATCATCAGCCAGAGCAACAAGGGGGGAAACCCTCCCGAAGCCCGCGCCGCGTCCCCCAAGGGCTCGCCCAGACGGAGCCGCTCGGCGATGGCGACGGACTGCGTTGCGAGCGCGGGGTCGCCGGTCACCCGCCCTGCCAGCGCGATCGCCTCGGCGAACGGCACGTCGTTCTCGACCAGCAGGGCCAGCATCCCGGCGAGGTTCGCCGCCCTCGTGTTCTTCAGGATGCCCCGCATCCAGGGCACCCAGCCCAGCAACGCCGCCGACCGTCCCACCGGAAACACCCGCGCCCGGCCCGACACCATCCAGAACAGCCCGAACGCGAGCAGGGCGATCGGCAGGACCGGCACCCAGTACAGCGCGTGCGTTCCCAGCCAGTTCAATCCATCCAGGACTTCCCGGCCCGGAATCCGGAACGCCGCGAACGCCGCCACGAACCGCGGCACGGCCACGGTCACGAACGCGACGAACAGGGTATAGGCCAGCACCAGCACGGTCAGCGGGTAGATCAAGGCCAGCGCGAGCGCCCGTCGCAGCTCCAGGTAGTTCCTCACATGAACCGTCAACCCTTCCAGGGCCACCGGCAACCGCCCGGTTCGCAATCCCGCCTCGACCACCGCGCGGTAGATCGGCGTGATCCGATCCCCTTCGGCCTCCAGGGCCTGCGGCAGGCTCTCCCCGTTCCGCATCCGCTCGGCCAGCAACGTCGTGAACGAGCCGAGCCGCCCCGGCAGGTCGCGCCCGACCGCCAGCAAGCCCCGCTCCAGGGGGAACCCCGCCCGGACCAGGGCCACGATCTCGTCATTCAACGCGATCAGTTGATCGAGCGAAAGCTCGCCCGCGTCCCGCGTCAGGGGCTCCGTCGTCGGACTCGTCATAACGCGTCTCGTCGCTCTCGGCGGGGAGAATTCCGGACTGGATGTCTCCGTCTTACCACAATTGTCAGAGGTGGTCAAGGGGCCGGGTCGGACGAGCCGGAAAGACGGTGTTCGGAGACGCCCAGGACGCGGCGGATCTCGGTCGGGGAGGTCGTTCCGCGCCGACGGATTCGGCGGCGCGGGCCCAGCGAGAGACCATGCCGTCGTCGCGCGCGGCGGTTTCGAGTCGATCGACATCCGCGCGATCCAGCACGGCGCGGGCCAGTGCGCCACGGTCGGGCCGGAGCATCTCGGCGAGCACGACACGGCCTCGGTAGCCGGTCCCCGCGCAGAGGTCGCAGCCGACCGCTTCGAGCGCCTGAGAGACCGGCAAGCCGAGGAACCCGGCCGGGTCGTCCAAGGGCCGCGCGCACGAGCAGAGCCGGCGTGCCAGCCGCTGGAAGACGACGGCGCGAATGCCGCTACGGAGCAGGTACGGCTCGATGCCCATGTCGGCGAGCCGCCCCAGGGCGCTCGCGGCGCTGCCGGCGTGGAAGGTCGTCAGCACGAGATGGCCGGTCAGCGACGCCTGCATGGCGACCTCGGCCGTGGCCCGGTCGCGGATCTCGCCGACGGCGATCACCTCGGGATCTTGCCGCAAGAGCGAGCGCAGACCGGCCTCCAGGTCGAACCCGACGGCCGGGTTGACCTGCGATTGCGAGACCCCCGAAATCGCCACCTCGATCGGGTCTTCCAGCGTGACGAGGCTCCGCCGGCCGCCGGTCGTCGCGACCAGGTCGCGCAAGCACGCGTAAATCGTGGTGGTCTTGCCGCTCCCGGCCGGACCGCTGAACAGGACCGCGCCGGAGGTCTCCCCGAGCAGGAGCCGCAGCGCCTCGGCGATCTCAGCGGGCAGGCCCAGATCATCGAGCCGTTCCAGCCCCAGGCCGCCCGGGTTGGCGAACAGGCGAACGACGGCCTTTTCGCCGTGGAGGGTCGGGAAGACGCTGACGCGCATATCAATGCCGCCCGGCGCGCTCCGGATACGGCCTTCCTGCGGCACGTCGTTGCGATAGGTCAACAGATCGGCCAGCACCTTCAACCGGGCGATGACGTTCGGCGCCAGGCCCCGAGGCAGCCGCGCGACGTGGTGCAGCACGCCATCGACCCGCCAGCGCACATCCAGCCCGTCGGCCGTCGGCTCCGCGTGGACATCGCTCGCCCCCTCGGCGCGGGCCTCGATCAAGAGGGCCTCAACTCCTTCCGAGGCATACCGCGGGCTGGCCGGATCGAGCGCGTCGAGTCGCCGCCGGAACGAGTCACCGAGCGTCGAAGACATGACAGACCTTTCGATGGAATTCAGGACCCGGCCGCTTCCGGGATCAAGGTCAGCCGCATCCCCGCGCCGAGGATCAAGCCGGCGGCGACGCGGATGGCCGACTCGACCAGCCAGAGCCCGCCGCAGACGAACAGGGCGGCGAGCAGGCTGGCTTGGCCGCGTCGCCAGCCGCTCCAGGCCAGGGCGAGCCAGCCGGCCAGGGCGAAGGCGTCGAGCTGTCGCAGCGCCAACCAGACCGGAGCTGAATAAGTGCCCGGCGGCAACAGGAGCGTGGGAGACGTCTCGACCTCGGGGCGAGACAGCTTGACCATCAAGCCCACCCGCACGGCCAGCCCGAGCACCCAGATCCCTTGCAGCAGGGCCGAACCGCCCAGCGCCTCGGCGAAGCGGACGGGGCGGCCAGTCAGTGCGGCGAGGCCGCTCAGCAAGGTTGCCACGGCCAAGGCCCGCGCGGCCAGGAACAACGGCTCGGCCACGAAGTCGGCGAGAAGGGTCAGCGTCGTCCAGAACGGGAGCGTGTCGCGCTGGAGCTGGATCGCCCGGCGCACCACGTCCTCGCCGACCTCGCCGATCTGCTGCGCCTCGACCTTCGCCGCCCCCCGCTCGACCCCCACGGCCAGCGTATAGGGCCTCATGCCCGTGACCCAGACGGCCCCTTGCAGGAGCACGACCGCAATCATCCAGAGCGTCAGCCAGAATCCGGCGCGGGATCCCTTTGCCGAATGATGGTCGATCTCGACGGACACACTCGACCTCCTGAAACACGACGCGTATCGTTCGTCGCGCGGGTTCGGAATCCGAAAGAGTTCATTGTACGATAATCGGGAGCGGACGGATATCGCGCGACGGGGAACCGGACGAGACGTGGGATCTTGGATCAATTCACATGAGCGAATTTGAGCGAATCCGTACCTGTCACGCCCGCTTTGAGGGGTCGGTGGCGGACGCCTCCGGCTCGCTGGGGAGCGTGTAGCGCTCTTCGATGATCTCGCGGATCTGGGCGCGGGTTTCGGCCGGCTTGGCGTCCTTCCGGCGTTCGACGGCCTCGGCCTCGGCGGCGAGGTCGTCGTCCTTGATGCCGTTGCGGAACCAGTTCGAGTAATCGCCGCGTTCCAGGTGGTATTGCCACGTCTCGTCGTCCACGCCCTCGGCCAGTTGCAGGAACAGCACGAGGTTCTGGGCGCGGAGCTTCATGTCCTGTTGAGGCCCCCGGAAATAGAAGCTGCGCTCGGGGCCGAGGTTCCCCTCGGCGTACTTGCGGCTGTGCCGGGTGCGCTCGGTGCGCGGCGGGATGGTTTCGACGCGGAAGGGGCCTTCCTCCCGCTTCGTCCACCAGACGAGCGCCTGCTTCTTCTTCTCCAGGGCGACCGGCTCCCACTCCGGCGGGGTGCGGCCGACGGCCTCGCAGAAGTCGCGGATCGTCTTCTCGGGCTCCTCGCCGACGGCCAGGATCAGGTCCACCGCTTCGAGCATGGCCTTCGAGACGCTTCCCGGATGCACCGTGATGAGGATCGTGCCGGTTAGCTCGTGCGGCAGGGTCAGCTCGGTGGGGTCCCACGACTTGGGCATCAGGTGGTGCGCCTCGTCCACGACGATCCAGTGAGGCCGACCGGTCCGGGCGCGCAAGTGCTGGAGCTTCGGCAGGAGGTCATCGAAGAACGGCGGACGCCCCGACAGGTCCAGGCTCAAGAGGTTCACGACGGCGTTCTGCCCCTCGGGTTTCTCCAAGAGCTCCAGCACCTCGTCGGCCCCCGGCTCGTGGTGCGGGTCGCCCAGGACGACGGCGAAGTCGAGGCTGGTGTAATCCCCCTCCGGGTCGATCACGCAGAACTGGTAGCCCGGCTCGTCGAGCCGCTCCAGGAGGCCGGTTGTCTTGCTCGACTTGCCGCTGCCGGAGGTGCCGGCGATCAGGATGTTCAGCCCCTGGGGCGGGAACCGCTCCTCGCGGCCGTCGTCGCGCTGGCCGAGCAGGATGTCGTGCCGCCGCAAGTTCGGCTCCAGGCTGCGCAGGTCGTCGGCGTCGAGCCGCTCGATCAGCTCGGTCACGCCAGCCCCTCGGGCGTTTTCCGTCACCCAGTCGGCCCGTTCCTTGAGCGTCGGCAGGGCGTTCTCGACCGCCACGGCGCACTCGCAGTGGGCGAGGAAGGCGTGATCGTTCTCGGCGTCGCCGATGCCGACGGTGTTGTGCGCCGAGAGGCCCAGCTCGGCCAGGGCGACCTCCAGGCCGACCGCCTTGTTCACGCCCGACGGGAGGACCATGACGGCCCCCTTGTTGAAGATAACCTGCAACTCCAGGCCGAGGTCGTGGATCACGTCGAGGACAGTATCCTGGTGCGGCTCCCACGTCGCGACGATCACCCGGCCGACGGAGACGCGATCGACGCCCCGTTTGCGCAGTTCGGCGACGAACTCGTCCGGCGGCGCTGGCCGAGCGGTTCTTCCTCCTTGGCTTCGGGCCGGTAGAGCAAGGCCCCGTTCTCGGCGACCACGCGGTCGAACAGGTCGAGCTGCGGGCAGACCTCCTTGAGCTCGTCCAGCTCGCGGCCCGTGACCATGATCAGGCGGCGGCCCGTCTCTTTCAGGCGTCGCAGGGCCGTCTCGGTCGGCTCATCAACGCGTCCGTGGTGGGCCAGGGTCCCGTCGTAATCGGTGGCGAGGGCGAGATAACGCATGGAAAAGAACCTGCATCGTCTGGAGTCGAGCCATTATCTCTTCTTTACCGAAATACGAGGCGAGCAAGTCTCATGCCCCTTTCGGATCAGTTCTGATGTTCAGAGATGCGTGATGTACTCATGAGCAACCTGAGAAGCTCATGGAATTGATCCAGATCCAGCAAACCTAACTCAAACCATTCGGCAAGGTCGTCGTAGCAATGTTGAATGGTCTCCTCTTTGCCGGGATAATCCGGGTGGTTGGCGATGGTCAAAACCGCCGCGCGGACCCTGGTGAAATCAGGCATGGTTCTCATGATGCTCTCCTCTTTGCATGATTGACTGCAACCAGGAGAAGCTTAGTTCATGTTGCGTGCCACGAACTTCGGACCTGTTGAGGAAAATCGACGGACGATGCCGACTCCCGACCAGATCGCCGCCGCGCGAGGCAAGACGGTGCCCGACCTGATCCGGCCGGGCTTGAAGGTCCTGTTCTGCGGGATCAACCCGAGCCTCTACTCGGCGGCGGTCGGCCACCACTTCGCGCGTCCGGGTAACCGCTTCTGGCCGACCTTGCATGGCGCGGGGTTTACCGAGCGTCGCCTGTCTCCCTCCGAGGGGCCGCTCTTGCTGGACTGCGGCTACGGGATCACGAACGTCGTGGAACGCGCCACGGCCGCCGCTGACGAACTCTCGGTCGAGGAGTTGGTGGAGGGGGGCCGTCGCCTGCGGCGCAAGGTCCTCCGCCAGCGCCCGACGATCCTCGCCGTGCTGGGTATCTCCGCCTATCGCACCGCCTTCGATCGCCGGCGCGCGGTGGTCGGCCGGCAAGAAGAGCGCATCGGCGACACCCAGGTCTGGGCCTTGCCCAATCCCAGCGGGTTGAATGCCCACTATTCCCTTCCAGCCTTGATCGCGGTGTTCGTGGAACTCCGCCTCGCGGGCGATGTGGGCTCTTGATCCCGATACGCGGGTTCTCCGCCCGTCCGGCGCGTTCCTCAGTTGGGGAATCCCCGTGGCCCGCCTGGACCACCGACTCCCGGACCACCGCCTCCAGGGCCACGACCTCGCACGCGATGTTCCTGATGACAGGACATGCAGGAACCGGCCAACTCGCCGTGGATCGCCACCGCGGCTTCCTTGTCCCCGGCCTGAACCGCCTTATCCAGTTCGTCCGCCGACTGGGCAAAGGCGGCTGTCAGGGCCTTCCACGATTCCTGAGACCCCTTGGGCGGCTCGTACTGGTCCAGCCGAGCGGTCAGCCGGGCGTATTCGCTGGCCTGGGGCCGGATGGTCTCCCAAGGAGGGGACTCCTGCTTCAATTCCTTGCCGATGGATGGCGTCAAGGCGTTGGGCCCCTTGCCGAGCCGGACCATGATCTCCTTGGCATTGGTGGGTTCGACCACCTCCCCGCTCCCGTCCGCAGGCGCCGGTGGTTTCACTTCCGCGCGGACGGGGGCGGTCGGCACGCTGGCGACGGATTGAGAAACCGGTTCCGCGGGGACAACATCCGTCTCGTCACCGCAACCGCCGCAGGCGACCAGCGCGATGAGGGGAAGGGAGAACATTCGCGCCGCACGCAACGTCCACGCCATCGTATTCATCTCTCTCGATCCCAATCCACACGAATTCGGCCCGGTTCATTACCGGGCCTCCACCGTAAGAGCGACATCCCCGGCGTCCTTGTGCCGAGGAATCCCGAGCCACGGATGTTCGCGTGGGCGAGAGTTGCGTCCGGGGGGAATGTTCCTGGCCTCTTTATCGGTCGGGCCTCCAGCTCCAGTACCCGCTGAGCGGTTTCTCCGAGTACGGAATCGCGTACTGGTGAGGTTCCGGGGTTCGACCGGGCTGGAACACGGTCAAGATCACCGCCGACTTCGGGTCGTCCGGCCGCTCGACCCGCGTGACCATCGCCGCCAGTTCGAGCAACAAACCGGAGTCGGCATGATAGTATCGCACGATGTCGCCAATCTGCGGCACTCGGTCGGGAGAGGTATCCGGAGGCATGAGGTGTTTCCTCTTTTTGAAGTTGTCCATGAGCCGGAAGATGGGGCTCGATCGGCCACGCCGCTCTTCCGCCAATTCACCCTATCCGACCGGAACCGCAAATGCACCGTGTTGTCACGTCGGATTCAGAAAATAGGAAACCCACTTGAACCTAATTATTGAAAATATGATAATTTTGTAACTCATTTTGGCCTTTGCGGATACGAGACGTGTGGCCTGGTTTGGCGTGTCTGTCGTCGGGGGTGGGTCGAGTTTGGAGTGTGGGAGGTCGCGCGGTCAGAGAGAGGCCGGAGACGAGACGCCGTCCGGTTCGCGGGATGGGGGCTCGGGGGAGCGTCGCCGACGCCCGCCGAACTGGACGTTCAGACCGGCGATGATCGAGTCAGTCTGTATATCGAGCTTGGTTGACGCGCCGGGCAATTGATTCACCCCACCCTGGATCGCGTTGCGGAATCCGTGGGCCCAGGCCAGGGAGAATGTGATGTCGTCAGTGACCTTGTACGACGCACCCAGGGTCAGCGTGTTCGTAGTGATCGTCGGGAGCTGGACGTTGAAGAGGGTGGCGGTTTCGGGGATAGGGTTCGTGTTGTACAGGTAGCCGCCTCGCGCGATCAAGCGGTCGGTCAGCGCGTACTGGCCACCGATTGCCGTCGCGAAGACGCTGCGCCACCCCAGGCCGCCGTCCCGGATCGACTGCCCGAACAGAGCGGCGTTGGCGTAGTCGAAGTAGCGCAGGTCCACGTCGATGAGCGCACGTTCGATCCCCTTGTAGGCGATGCCCCACGAGTAGATCGCCGGGATGCTGGCCTGGACGCCGATACGCCGGGGAGAAAGGTCGGGGGTGGACGCGTTGTAGCCCCAACGCTCTTGCCAGATCGGGCTCTTGTAGGAGAAGCCCAGGTTCCAGTCCTCGTTCAGCTCGTAGAGCAGGCCAAGCTGGAACCCGCCGCCCCAGAAGGTCCGCGAATTGGTGCCGGACGGGAACGTGGGCAAGCCGGTGTCGTCACGCGGCCCCGGGGCGAAGAAGGCCGGACTGAAACCGAGGGCCATGCTGCTGATGACGGGACCGCCAGCGACCGAAAGACGGTCGGTCAGGCGGACCGACGCCGAGGGATTGATGGTCAGGAGCGACGCGTTGCTCCAGATCGGGCCGAAGCCGAATGTATTAGGGGGCTGTCGAGGAGTGAGCAACGGCGTGGTGTAGCTCCCGGCGAAGTTGACGTTTCCGCCCACGAAGCCGAAGACACCCACGCCGTACGTCCACGGCGAATTCTCGTCGAGCTTGAACGCCACGCCGGTCGCCAGGTTGGAGATCACGCCGCTGTCGCTACGTGCCACGCCGTAACGCGTGGTACTCGGGAACCGGCCCCCGATCGTGCCCTGTGGCAAGGTGGTGGTCAGGTGGGTGCTGGGGATGATCAGCTCGGAGCCGAGCAGAAACTCAGGTCGTTCCAGACCGCTCAGGTTGGCGGGGTTCCAGTAGGTCGAACCGAAATCGATCGGGGCGGCCGTCGAGGCTCCGGCCATCGCCCGGTTGATCGGACCTGCGCCGGGGGCGATCAGGCCCTGGCCTCTCGCGGACGTGGTGCCGAACGCGACGGCGAGCATCCCGAACAGGATCAGCAATCGACGCCCCATCCATCCACCTCTCGGTTTAGCCCGGATATTTCATAGGAAACATGAACATAAGATTTGAGCGACGGCCTAACTTCAGGTTTCGCAGATTTGAGGACGGATCGCGAGCGACCTGGCGAGGGAAATTCCCGCCTGCGGATGGGGCGGCAGTCGGTCTGAGTCGCGGGAATTCGAGCCCGGAGTGCGGATCACCCCGCACGGCTGAGAAGCTCGGTGAGTTGGGCGATCCAGGTTTTTAGCCCACTCGGCTCCGGCAGTAGTGGCTCGGTTTTCTCGTCGTAGCTGACCCGCCTCAGGGTCGTCAGCATGTCGGCGAACGACGGTTCTTGCTTGCGGCGGTACCACGGTCGAAACGGGAACCGAACGAACTCGTGGCCCACTTGATGAAACCACACCACCACCACACTGTAGAGGAAGAACGCCATCGGCGCGGTCCGCTCGATGGCCTTGGGGACCCGGTTGGCCTGTTCCCCCAGCCCCATGAGCTGCTTGCAATTCTCAAACGTGCATTCAATCGCCCAGCGACACGCGTAGGTCGAGAGGATCTGCCGCGCGTCCCAATCGAGCCGAGTGCAGTAGAACATCTGGTCGGGCCTTCCGCCCTTGAGGTCGCGGACCAGAACGATCGTCAGCAGGCGGTCGCCGCCGGACTTGTAATACAGGGCCTGGATGGTCTTGACGGCGAGAGTGGCATGGAGGCCGAACTGGTGGAATTCGAGTTCGGTCCAGGGTTTCCTGGGGTCCTCGGCCCACGCGGCCATGCCGGGAAGTCGAGCCCCTTTCTTGCGGGGTCGTCCCTTGGACTTGGTGTTCGGTTCGGGCTGCGGCGTCGGTTCGTAGAGTGCCCCCTTGGGATGGACGTGGCTGATGAGGTGGACGTTTTTGGGTAGTTGACCGAGTACGCTCTTGCCGCCGTAGGCGCGATCGCCGGTGGCGATGATCGTGTCGTCGGGGAACCAGGATGCCACCAGTTTGATGAGTTCGACGGCCAGTTCCGGGCGGGTGCGATGGTTGGGATCGACCTTGGGTTTCTTGGCGTTGGCCTGACCCTTCTTCCTCTTGGTGAGTCCCTGGCGGTTGCGGTAGAGCCGCGGCCACGGGCAAGGCGAAGACCTTGGTGGGGGCCCAGAACGGGTGGACGATGACGATGCAGAGAACGACCCAGTCATGCCCCCAACTGACCAGCGGTTTCTTGCGACTGGAGATGAGCGGGTCGTGGTGCATGCCGGCACCGTAGAGGGTCAGCCCTCGTCGGCGGCAGAGGGTGTCATCGACGGCCCAAAGGAGTGTGGCACCCGGAGCGAGGATGGAGACGACAAGCTTGGCGAGTCGAAGTGCGAAGGCGTCGAGGTCCCAGGCGGCGTGGCTGAAGAAGCGATGAAACCGTGACCAGTGGCCGTCGCCGACATGGCCGCCGGAGAAGATGATCTCGGTGATAAAGAGATGCCGTTGCGAGAAGACCCAACCCGTGACGATCTGGACAAAGGTCGTGAAGGTGGGGGTAGTGAAGACCGGGCCGAAATGCTGTAGCAGCACGAGGAGAGAGGGAGTAAGTTCCATGGGTCGGCTTCCTTTGCCCTTGGGGCTTGTCCGGTGTGAGACCCAGACAATTTGCCAAGAACCGGCGAGGAAGCCGACAACTTTTTGACCCGGTGAACCCCCTCAAAATCTGCGAAACCTGAACTAACCTCTTGTAAAATAAGGGTTAGCACAACAACCCATTCCCCAAAAGGAAAGGCCGTCGCGTGACAGACTGTAACCCAAAATCTCTCGCCTTTTCCAGCATCCAGGGCAAGCAGGTCGTCGCTGACTTTCAGGGAGGACGGCTCACCACCGATGCCGGCGTCTTGCTGCTCCGCGAAATCGCGCAACGCACCGGGCTCTTCGACGCCCTCAACGCCGCCATCCCCGACCCCAGACAGCCGGAGCGGATCACCCACGAGCAGCACGCCATGCTCGCTCAGAGGATCCTGGCCATCGCCCTGGGATACGAGGACCTCAACGACCACCAGACCCTGCGCGACGACCCGGCCCTGCAACTGGCCACCGGGAAATTGCCCGACCAGGACGCACCCCTGGCCTCGCCGCCGACGCTCTGCCGGCTCGAGAACCGCGTCGACCGCAAGACGCTGATCCGCATCAGCGAGGTCCTCGTCGATCAATTCATCGCCTCCCATCCGGAGCCTCCCGAGTCGCTGATCCTCGACTTCGACGCCACCGACGACCCCACGCACGGCAAGCAGGAGGGGCGATTCTTCCACGGATACTATGATCACTACTGCTTCCTGCCCTTATATGTCTTCTGCGGCGACGAGCTGCTGGCCGCCTATCTCCGCCCCAGCAAGATCGACGCCTCCAAGCACACCCGGGCGTTGCTGAAGCTGCTCGTCGGCAAGCTCCGGGCGGCGTGGCCGGAGGTGAAGATCACGATCCGGGGCGACGGCGGCTTCTGCCGCTGGCATCTGATGCGCTGGTGCGATTCGCAAGGCATCGGCTACATCCTGGGGCTCTCGCAGAACTCCGTGCTCCGGGAGTTGGCGTGCGACCAGATCACGCGGGCCGAGCGTCAATTCCAGCGTACCGGAGAGCCGCAACGGCTGTTCGATTCGTTCTCCTACGCGGCGAAGACCTGGGACCGTCGCCGTCGGGTGATCGTCAAGGCCGAGCACACCGCCAAGGGTGCCAACCCTCGGTTCCTCGTGGTGAACGTGCCGGGCGATCCTCAGGAGTTATATGAGGATGTGTATTGCCAACGCGGCGAGATGGAGAACCGGATCAAGGAGCAGCAACTGGGCCTGTTCGCCGACCGGACGAGCTGCCACCGATTCGTGGCCAACCAGTTCCGGTTGCTGCTGAGCTCGGCGGCGTACGTGCTCGTGCAGACGTTGCGACGCACGGTGCTTCGCGGGACGTCGATGGCTCGTGCCCAGGTCGGCACGATCCGCCTGACGCTGCTGAAAGTGGCGGCTCGCGTGCTGGTCAGCGCACGTCGGGTGACGTTCCACCTGGCGAGCAGTTACCCGTACCGTGCACTCTTCCAGGCGGTCTACGAGAGCACGACAAGCCATCCGTTGGATGCTACGGCAGGCTCGGGTTGAGCCGTCTGATAGGCCGGTGGCGACCGATTCCTTCCTGGGGGTCAGGGGGAAGATGCGCCTTTGGTCATGGGAAACGAGTTCGAAAGCCGAGTACCCGAAGGTGATCGCTGATTCTTTCCGTAAAGACGGACAGATGAAATATCCAGGTTAGCCCCAAAACAAGCGTGATGCGAGCCCCGCTTCTCGGCTCAAACCGGCCCTGGCCAGGTACGGAGCTTCCTCGGGCCGGGTCAGACTCCCGGTTCGCTTCCCCGATCTCGGTCGCTCATGGCCACACCGCCTCTCCTCAGTTCGGAGCCCACACGGACCGGAGCATCCCGACTCCGGCTTCGGCTCGCCCCCGGGTCAACACAAGCGGCGACCGGGCAACCGCTCGACCAGCCGCAGGAACACGCCCTGCCACGGGTTCCACGCCAGCAGCCGGTAGATGATCCGACGGCCCGTCCGGATGATCTGGCACGGCACCTGGATCATCGCCACGCAGAACGTACGGAACTCCATCCGCAGCAACGACCGCTTCTCCGCACGATACTTCTCCGACCATCGGCCCCCCTCGGGCAGCACCAGGGCACTCCACGCCTTCAGGCTCCACGCCAGGCTCGCCATCACCATGGACGCCCCGTTGCTCACCAGGTCGTTCACCGGCATCGCCAGCGCCTTGACGCCGGACTTCAACTGGGCGATCAGGTTGTAGGGTAGGCGGCTGGCGAGGTTCCGGTGTCCCGGACCTTTTCCATCCGCCCCCCTCCGAACCGGACAGGATACGTTTCGCATCATCCGGCTCTCCAGCCACTCATTCCGCCCTGTGTCGCAATGGCCTACCGGCGTGGATGTTGTCATGGCAGATGCGGCAGAGGACCAACGTCTTCCGTCGCCGGGATGCCATGAGTCGCACCCAATCCGGGGGTGGGCGGCCGTCCCGCCGGTTCAGGTCGGCGAGCTTGCGGACGTGGTGGACCTCCACATTCACCGTGGAGCCACACGCCTCGCATGCGTCCGCCAGAACCCGCTGGAGCAGTTCGGTCCCGCCGAACCGCTTGCGTTCGAGGGGTTGGTCGTCGATGGATGCCGTCAGGTTTGTCCGGAGTGGCAGCCCGCCGAATCGTCCGACCAGCGGTGCCTTCCCCTCCCGCGGCACCTGCACTTCCAGACACGCCCTGAATCCGTACGGGGTCATGACCTTTGTCGCGAGCCGGCGAGCCTGCTTCGCGACCGTTGACCGGTGTTTGTTGGCCAACGTTTTCAGCAGTGACATCCGCATGACCCAGTGGAGCCTGCTCAGCCAGGCGATGTTCGCCGCGAACTGGTAGTACTGCACGAAGCCCCGGTACTCCGCCTGGTACTGACAGACGATGCTGTAGTCCGAGTCGTGAGTCCATTCCTTCCGGTGGATGGGCTTGCCGTCCCGCGTATAGGAGCGACTCCGCTCCGCCACGAAGGAAGGCGGCATCCGTAGGGCAATCCCGCCGTTCACCGATCGCCGGTTACCGGTGATCTTGGTGTCGCATTGGATGACCGAGATGTCGTAGCCGAGGAAGCGTGCTTTCTCGGTATTGGCGTGGGTGATCAGGGTCTTTTCCGCCGACAGTTCCAGACCCAATTCCTGGGCCAGGAATGCCGACAGTCGGTCCCGGATCGCCTCCGCCTCCGACTTCGGTCCGGCGAACCCGAGCAGGAAATCGTCCGCGTACCGCACGTAACGCAACCGCCGGTAGTTTGGGTCTCGGGTGTCGCACGATGGGACGGTCCGTCGGGCCGCCTCCAGCGCCTTCGCCTCATCAACCCGCCCCAACTTGCGGCAGCATCTTGACCGGTGCCCGAGCCGCTCGTGTTCCAGGTTCGCCGCCCGTCGTTTGCCTCTCGTGTACTCCGGGATCAGTGTCTGCTCGACGAA
Source organism: uncultured Planctomycetota bacterium (assembly GCA_963758025.1). GTDB lineage: Bacteria > Planctomycetota > Planctomycetia > Isosphaerales > Isosphaeraceae > CAVWUA01. The sequence continues at coordinate 133,460 of CAVWUA010000002.1, forward strand.
CTGGTCCAACCGGTCCAGATAGATATTTGAGAGTATTGGGCTGACTGTACCGCCTTGCGGTGATCCGCTGAGGGTCGGTTGTAGCCGCCAATCCTCCAGATAGCCCGCCTGGAGAAGGTTCCGGATCAGTCGGAGGAAGCGGCCGTCGGTGACGTCATGCCCGAGGATGCCCATCAGGGTCTCATGCCCGATGTTATTAAAGCATCCGCGTATGTCGCCCTCGACGAACCACTTCGTCCCGGTCCATGCCTTCTTGACCCGCGCCAGCGCGGTGTGGCAGCCGCGTCCCGGCCGGAAGCCGTGGGAGTGGTCGGAGAACCGCGGTTCGTAGTACGCCTCCAGGATGGCGCGGACCACGTCTTGCAGCAGCTTGTCCGACCAAGTGGGAATCCCGAGTGGTCTGGAACCTCCTCCTTTCGGTTTCGGGATGTAAACCCGTCGCACGGGGGACCAACGATAGCTCTCGCGGCGAACCCGCTCGATGATCCCGTTGATTTTCCCGAGCGACATCCCGTCCACGGTCTCGGCCGTCACCCCTTCCGTCATGGCTCCATCGTTTCGATAGAGTCGGGCGTAGGAGTGCAGGTACAGGGCCGGGTTGAACAGTTGGCGATAGACGTCCCCGAGCGGCAGCCGTTGTCGGCCGCGCTCTCGGATGATGCCAAGGATCGTTTCGGCGTTTCGCATCTCGCGCACCTCCCGTCCCGTGGCATCGAGTGACCTGTCTCCCTTCACCATGTGCCGGGCTTTCCCCGGCGCGGATTACTACGGAGACTCCGTGGCCATGGGGCTCGCACCCGGTAGGCCATCCCATGCTTTGCCGTGAAGGCACGTCCGAGCGAAGGTTAGGTGCTCCGTTCGTTCCGTGGGCGGGCTCATCGCCCGTCACCCCGACCGCCGGGGGTTCCAATCGCCCAAGAGAACTGCGGTTGGAGCGATCGGCACCGTCATCGAGTGTCATGCCGGTGGGACTGCGCTGGTCCGGTGGAACTGGAGTTCAAGCAGTGTAGCCTTTACCGTGCTTCGCAAGCCTTGCGGCGCGTGGGTCCGGACACTTCGACGCCCACCACCGCTTTACCAACAGGCTATGTTCCCCGCTCGTCTTTCGACGGCGAGTCAGTTGGTCGGCTTAGAGTCTGTCCCAGAAGGGGAACATCCGGGGGCTGAGCATCGTAGAATTGGTATGAGAACGCACCACTATCCCAGCGATGTCACCGATGCCCAGTGGACCTTGATCGAGCCGCACCTCCCGCCGAGCCAGGCGGCGGGCGGCCCCGCAAGACCGACATGCGCGACGTCCTTGACGCCGTCTTCTATATCCTCCGGACCGGATGCCAGTGGCGGTACCTCCCCGGCGACTTGCCCCCCAAGAGCACCGTCTGGCGCTACTACGACCAGTGGCGGTCCGACGGCACCCTCGACACGATCCATGACCGGCTCCGCCGCAAGGTCCGGGCGAAGGAGAAACCGTACCATCCCCGCACCACCGCCAGCGTCGACAGCCAGTCGGTCGATACGACCTCCGGCGGCGAGCAGCGGGGCCGCGACAACGCCAAGAACGTCGACGGGCGGAAACGCCATATCGTCGTGGACAGCATGGGGTTGCTGCTGGCCGTGCTGGTCACCGCCGCCTCGGTCGACGATGCGGCGGCGGCTCCGGAACTGTTCGCCCGGCTGGCGGGCCAGCCGATGGGCAAGGTGAGGCGGATGTACGCCGACAACAAGTACCACAACTTCGCTCTCTACGAGTGGGTCGAGACAAACGCCGGCTGGGGCCTGGAGATCATCCGGCGGCCCAAGGGCCAGCGGGGTTGGGTGCGGCTGCCAATCCGATGGACGGTGGAGCGGACGTTCGCGTGGCTGGGTCGGTGCCGGCGGCTGAGCCAGGACCGGGAGAAGACCGTCCTGTCATCGGAGTCGTTCCTCAAGCTGGCGATGATCCAGTTGATGCTGCATCGCCTTGAGCCCTCGGGCGAGGACCCCGAGTTCCGTTATCCGAGGCCGGCGGCAGCCTGATACCCCTTATGGGACAGTCACTTAGACACCTCCTCCCGAGTGTTCTGCTGACTGAGCCAGCAATGCCTTCACGGTTGTCATGGCGCACCTCCTGGTCACAACGGTCGTTGGCCAGGAACACGATCTCGGAGGCCGGGGTCGTCCGATCGTTGGTGATGGAGAAGAAGTACCGGTCCGGCTCGAACAGCCACAATTGCCCCTTCTCCACGATCAGCTTCTTGCGGAGCACGACCACCCGGTACGTCTTCTCGCAGGCGACCGGGCGGTACTCGAACTCGGCCATCTCCTCGCCGATCAGCTTCAGCGTGTCGTACTGCCGCTCGGAGACGATCCGCTCCTTGTGCCGCTCCCGGGCCTGGCGAGGTGCCGTCTCGATCGTGTACCCGGGCGGACGCTCCAGTTCGCTGTATTGCAGGTCGGGGAGCCGCTCGGCCAGGCCCTTGAGGTTGGCCATGGCGGCGATCCCGAAGATGAACCGGACGCCGTCCCGGTCCCACCGGTCCAGACGTTTGGTCTGGGTGAAGTCGGTGTCCCCCCGGTACGTGATCTTGCGGAACCCCGCCCGTCGGCAGAGGGCTGCGGCCTTGTCGAGGTAGACGTCGGCCTGCTCGTGCGAGGGCCGGTTGCCGCTGCGGTTGACCAGGAACAGCGGCTCGGCGGTGTTGGCCAGCGAGACGACCAGCGGGTGGTAGCCCCACACCCCCTTGTACGAGATATCCACCCCCTGCTTGCACCACCCGTCGCTCGGGGCGATCGTCCCGTCGGCGTCGAGGAACGCCTCGTCGAAGAAGGCGTCGGGCTGCTCCTTCCAGGCCCGCAGCCGAGTCTCGTTGAAGATGTCCATCAACTGCTCGACATCACCTTCGGTGAACCGTCGACAGAAGTCCCCGGCGGTGGTCGGGTCGGGGATGCGTCTGGCCCCGAGGGCATCGAGATAGACCTCGTCGTTGCGACGGACTTCGATGTGCTCCAGGCGGCTGCCGCCGGCCAGGAGGTTGTAGGCGATGTTCAGGACGTGGTCGCTCTCGAAGTACGGCAGGTGCCGCTTGAGCAGGTGAAGGCCCTCGTCGATGTCCCGGACGAGCCCGAGCCTCTGTGCCAGGAGGTGTATCGCCCCGATGCCGCCCGGTGCGATGGCACGGGTCCGATCGGAGATCTCGTAGTGGATATTGGAGGCGGTCATCATCGGCTGACGAGATTCGACGCCGGGCTTGTTCTCGATCCGGCGGGCGATTCGCCTCTTGCGTCGGTTCAACTGGCGGTGGACATTGGCGTTCACTCGAAAACCTCCTGGGGGCGACCGGTTGAGGGGGTGAAGTACCTCGATTGTTCGCCAAAACCAGGGGGTTTTCGAGCTTTCCATCCTCGATCAGTCTCGGATCACGCTTGGTTGAGGTTTAGCCCGGATATTTCATCCGCCCCTCAGCCTGAAACGAGATGTCATTCGTTGATATGTTTCTGGGCCGCAAGGGGCACTCCGGACGCTTCTTCGGCCTCTCGACACGCACCTGCCCCCTGACCCCCACGCCAGGGCTGCCCTGTCCTTCAACCTCTCCCTCGGCTCAGCCCGTCCCGGTGAACTGACACGCTCGACAAACCCTCAACCTCGCCAAGACCTCTCGAAACACCGCCTGATACGGGGAGCTGCTCGACAGGTGGAAGACCACCCGACGGACCGTCACCACCACCCGGGCCGCCACCTTGAGCCGCGTCAGCCGGATCGTGCCCACTTGCGTCCGCGCCAACTCGGTCCCCGCCAGGGCCGTCCGACGCAACGCCTGCAAGAGCACGTACGCCGCCGAGCTCAGCAGCAACCGGAACGGATTGGCCAGGAATCGATGGCAGCTCGTCCGGTCGGCGAACAGCCCCAACTGCTGCTCCTTGATCCGGTTCTCCATCGCGCCCCGCTGACAAGAGACGTCCTCGTACAGCTCCCGAGGGTCTCCTGGCACGTGGGTCACCACGAACCGGGGGTTGGCCCCCTGGGCGTTGTGCTCGGCCTTGGCGATCACGCGTCGGCTCCTGTCCCAACTCCCTGCCGCGTACGAGAATGACCCGAAGATCCGTTGCGGCCGGCCGGCCTGGCCGAACTGCCGCTCGGCCCGCTCGATCTCATCCCGGGCCAGGCGTTGGAGCGTCCCGTTCCGGGCCAGGCCCAGGACGGAGCCGATGCCGTTGGAGTCGCACCACCGCATCCGCCGCCAGCGACAGAAACCGCTGTCGCCCCGGATTGTGAGTTTCACGCCGGGCCATGCGGCGCGGAGTCGCCGGGCCAACAGCTTGAGCACGGCCCGGGCGTGCTTGGCGGCGTCGATGTCGCTGGGCCGGAGGGAGGCCGCCAGCAGCTCGTCGCCGCAGAAGACGTCCAAGGGCAGAAAGCAATGATGATCATCGTACCCGTGGAAGAAACGATGCTCCTGCCGGCCGTGGATCGCATCATCGGTGGCGTCGAAGTCGAGGATCAGCGAATCCGGCGGCTCACGATGGGAGGCGATGAATTGGTCGACCAGGACACCGGCGACCCGGATCAAGGACCTGCGATCGATGCGGTTCTCCAGCCGGCAGAGCGTCGGGGGCGAGGCCAGGGGCATCTCCGGGTCGGGGACCTTGCCGGCGGCGAGCGGGAGGGCCGGGTCGGTGCGAAGCGTCTGATGGTCGTTGAGGTCCTCGTCGCCCAGGGCGATGGCGATGATCCGCTGGGCAAGCATCGCCCTCTGGTCGTGGACGACGATCGGCAACCATCGCGGATCGGGGATGGCGTGGTCGAGAGCCTCGAAGAGGCCGAGGTGCTCACCGAGTTCGCGGAGCAGGAGGGCTCCGGCGTCGGTGGTGAGCCGTCCGCCGTTGAAGTCGGCGAGGACGGCCTTGGACTCAATCCTGGAAAAGTGGAGCGGATCGCCATTACACTCTGTCATAGCGGTGGCCTTGCAGTTTGAGGCTTGGGCTTGTTGCTAACCCAAAGCCTACAAGGAGTAAGGCCATCGCGCAATTCATCGGCCGCGACGAGGATGAAATATCCGGGTTAGGCTGTGAAACGGTGCTCAATACTTACATCAACATTCAGCAAACTTGGCCCGAAAGACAATTTCGGCGCAATCGGAAAATTTTGCCATGGGCAACATCGCGTCATTCGCTATGGGCCGATGAGATTCGAGTGACGAAAACCGGGACTTGCCGGAGGTGTGATCCGCGCTGATGATGGTTGGTGTTAAACCGTCCGCGATTCCGGCCCGGGAGGCAATCCGTCCCATGTCCGAGCACGACCGCAACCTTTCCACGGCATTTGACGAACAGGCGGCGAAGTTCGAGGTGGCCCCGATCCAGAGCGACCCAAAGGCCCTGGAGCGATTGGTCCGGCAGGCGGACTTGCCCCCCGGAAGCCTCATCCTCGACGCGGGATGCGGGCCGGGCCTGGTGGCCTCGGCGTTCCTGGAAGCCGGGCATCGGGTGGTCGGCGTGGACCTTTCGGCCGAGATGATCGAGCGGGCGCGCCTGCGTTGCGCGTCGTTCGGCGACCGTGCTCAGTTCCTCCAGGGGTCGATCTACGAACTGGACCCGGGCGGGCCGTGCGACGCGGCGATCTCGCGGTTCGTGCTGCATCACGTCGCGGACCCGCTCGCCTTTCTCCAGCGTCAGGCCGACCTGATCCGCAACGGCGGGGTCATCGTCCTTTGCGATCACACGGCCGACCCCAACCCCAAGCGCGCGGACTGGCAGAACGCGATCGAACGTCTGCGCGACCACACGCACACCCAGAACCTGTCGCCGGGAACGATCGTGGATCTGTTCGTCCGCGTGGGACTGGGGGAAATTCGCATGGTCGAGGAATCGTTCGCGCTGGACCTGGACGAGTGGTTCGACCGCGGTTCTCCGACCGACACCAAGGCGGCCGTGCGCCGGCGCCTGCTGGAAGGCCCGCCCGCTCGCGGTTTTCGTCCGGTCGCGCAGCCGGATGGTGCCGTGCGGATCGAGAGCTGGCGGTCGATCGTGCGGGGCGTCAAGCAAGGTCCGTGACCTGCCCTTGTGGAAATCGGGCAGACGGCAATGGCTAGGCAACGGGAATTCCAAAATGTACGATATCAACAATCCACCAGGAATTCTTACATGAACAGGATGAGGATGGAAGAATGAAGCGCACTTTTGGTCCAATCTGCGTATTGATGGCGTTCGGGTTCGGGGCACTTGCTGGCCCGTCGCGTGGGGCGGAGAACACCGACGAGATGCTGCGCTGGGTGCCCCGGATGTCCAATGCCCTGGCGATCATCGACGTGGCCTCCCTGCGCAAGAGCACGCTCGGTCAACAGGGGAGCCTGGGTGAGGGGGTGGACGGCACCGGATTGATCGGGCCGAATTATCCCCGGTCGGTCGATACGCTGGTGGTCGGTTCGATCATGGACCTGGGAAACCTCGACCGAAGCTTCACGACCGGGATCATCCGGTTCGATCAGGAAATCACTCCCGCCGAGGTCGCCCGAGCCGAGGGGGGCGTGGTCGAGCCTCTGGGAGAGGGCAAGGAGGTCGTCTGGTCGCCCCGCAAGATGTATTTCGCGCCGCTCGGGCCAAAGCTAGTGGGCGCGATGGCCTCGACCAATCGCCAGATGCTTTCCCGCTGGATCGAGGACGGACCGAGCAAGGCGGTGATCCGACTCGCGCCGTACCTCACCTCGGCGGCCCGAGCACCCAGCGCCCAGATTGTGATGGCGGTGGACCTTTCGGGATATCTCCCGGAGCATCTCGTCCGCAAGGCCCTGACCGGTTCCTCCGCCCTAGCCGGCAAGAAGGCCGACGTGGGGGTCATCTCGCGGCTGATTTCCGAAATGCGGGGACTCACGCTGGCGATCGAGGTCCGCCGAACAATTCTCGGACGATTGCAGCTCGATTTCAATGAAACGGTCGGCACAGCGCTTAATGAGGAGACCGCCAAGGTGCTGGTCATCGAGGCTCTGGGGAACTGGGGGGCGATGGTGGACGATATCGAGAACTGGTCGTGCCGCGTCTCGGGTCGTTCGGTCGTTCTGGAAGGAGCCTTATCGGTGGACGGCGCCCGGCGTCTGGCCAGCCTCGTCGAGTTGCCCGCGCCGACAATCGAGGTTGGGAAGTCTCCGGGCCAGGCGGACCCCACATCACCGAGCAAGCCCGGCCTGGAGGCGTCCAGGACGTATTATGGTTCCGTGACCACCTTGTTGAAGGACCTGCGCTCGCAGAAGGCGGAGTCCGCCGGCAGCGCCGCCCTCTGGTACGAACGCTATGCCGCGAAGATCGACCAGTTGCCGATTCTCGGTGTTGATCCTGAGCTTCTGGCCTACGGCGCCGACGTGGCGAAGCAACTCCGCGACATGAGCAACGCCATCCGCGGGGTCGGCCTGGGCACGAACTACCGAATGTCGTTCGCGTATGGTTATGAGAACACTCAATACAATCAGACGAAGGTCAAGCGGCAGGAGGCCGTTCAGGCCGACGTGTATCTGCGGCAGGCGTGGAAGGCGATCGACGACCGGACCGCCGAGCTGCGCCGGATCATGACCCAGAGATATCAGGTGGAGTTCTGATCGCCTGGTCGTCGAAAACGGCCTCCTCGTGCGGTTTGCGCGTCCTCCAGGGGTTCTGGAACGCTGGCGGAACGTGATACAATCGGGAAGAAGCCTAGGACGACCACGATCCGAACGAGAAGCTTGATGAGATCCGCGCTGCTGACGCTGCTGGGCCTGGGGGTGCTGGTCGGGCTGGTGATGGCCGCGAACCTTCGTCACGATCCCGAGGGCCGGGAGGTGGACTGGCGGATCGTCAAGCCGCCGCCGCGCGAGGTGAGCGTCGCATTGCCGTCGCGCGGGCTGATCGTCCAGACGGTCGCGGCCCCCGGGGCAGTCGAGCCGGTGGAGGAGGCTCAGATTGCCTCGCAGATCGTCGGCCGGGTCATCGCGGTGAACGTCCGCGAGGGGGACCGCGTCCACGAAGGAGACGTGCTCGTGAAGCTCGACCCGACCGAGGCGCAGGCGCGGCTCGACTCGGTCGAGGCCCGGATTGCACGGCTTCGCGCGGCGATCGAACAGGCGGAGGCCGAGCGGAGCAAGTCCAACCGCGACCTGGAACGCATCGCCAAGCTCGCCAGCCGGGGCGTTGCCACTCCCACCGAGCTGGCCGATGCTCGCTCGACCCTGACGATTTCCGCGGCCACCCTGAGCATGAGCAAGAATGAGCTGAACGAGTCCGAGGCGATGCGCCGGATGAACCAGCAAGAGCTGGACCGCACGGAGATCCGCGCCTCCGATCGACGGCGTGGTGGCTGATCTGGATGTGGAGGTCGGAGAGGTCGTCATCGCCGGCACGACGAACCTGCCCGGCACCGTTATGATGACCATCGGCGACCTCTCGGAGATGCAGGTCCGCGCCGAGGTGGACGAGACCGACGTGCCGATGGTCCGCCCCGATCAGCCGGCGCGGGTGTATCTTCAAGCCGATCCGACCCATCCAATCCCCGGCCAGGTCGATCGCGTCGCGCCGAAGGGGACGAAGACGGCCGAGGTCGTCAGCTTCGAGACCCTCGTGCGGATCGAGTCGAATGACGAGTCGTTGCGGTCGGGGATGACGGCCACCGTCGAGATCGAGGTCCAGCGGGCCGAGGACGCCCTGGGTGTGCCGGTGCAGGCGGTCGTTCACCGCCGCCGCAAGGACCTGCCCGACACGCCGCCGATCCGCGCGTGGATCGCGCAACAGGCGGAATCCCCGGCGGAAACTCTGATCGAGCCCGAGGCCCGCTACGTCAAGCTCGTCTTCGTGAACGAGGCCGGCGTGGCCCGCGCCCGGCCGGTCGAAACGGGGATCAGCGACGAGCGCCGGGTTGAGATTCTCGACGGACTTGATCCCGACTCCCGCGTCATCACCGGCCCGTTCCGGGCGCTGGACGAGCTGAAAGACGGCGACCCGGTCCAGCTTGCCAAGATGAAGGCCCCAGATCTCGCCAAGGATTCGGACACTCCGCCGGCCCAATAATCCTCCGCGTCCGTCGAAGAGACGAGAAGGGAGTGGGGGTTCCGCGCTTCGGGGGCTTCCCTTCCCGCTTCGCGGAGGAAACATGGTCCTACAATATCACACCGAGTTCACCCTGGGGCGCCGAGGCCGCCGCATCTGCCGGACCCGGCACGGCATCACGGCGCTGGTGGCGCTGGTCCTTGACCTGGCGTTGAGTCTGGTTTTCGGAGTCATCGTTCTGGGGCTCTGGCTGGCCGGGCACCTGCTGGTCAGGGCGTTCCAGGCCCTCTGCGCGCTGCTTTCCACGCCGTTCCGGGCGGCGCGTCGGGTCCGCGTTCGTCTCGACGAACGTCGCCAGCGCCCGCCGTCCAAGCCATCGTGGACGGTATTCGACGAGCTTTGAAGCGGTTTGCGAGGAGTCACGAATCGTGAGACGCCCTCGTCACACGGCGGGACCTCAACGCAGGCCGGTCAGTTGGCGGCGGCTCGGAACGTGTTATTCTTGAGCCGTTGGCACACGACCGCGACGACAGAGGAGCCGTCCATGAACGCGCTTTGGCAGAGGTTCGAGGAGAACTTTTCCGGAACGATCCTGAACATCCCGACAACTCAGTGGGTGGCCTTCCTGGCGATCACAATTCTCCTGTTCCTGATCCTGCGGATCGGCGTCACGATCGCGCGGCGACGGCTCAAGTCGCGGGTCGAGAAAACGAAAAATGTCTATGACGATTATCTCCTGCGCCTGCTGGAGCACACGTGGACGCTCGGCCTGCTCTCTACCTCGGTCTTTCTGGCGCTCTACTTCGTCGAGTTGAAAGCCGGCGAGACCAAAGGGGCCGATACCGTCGAGAAGACGGTCCGCACGCTGGCCTTGCTCGGGATCTTCATTCAGTTTGGCGTCTGGGGCAACAGCCTGATCGACGTGGCCTTGCATCGCGGGTTCCGCTACGCGAACTTCAGCGAGACGGCCGCGCAGACGGCCTTTGGCGTGGTGCGGTTCTTCGCCCTGGTGGCCCTCTGGACCAGCGTGGCGATTCTGATCCTGAGTGCCTTCGGGGTCGAGATCACGCCGCTTCTTGCCGGCCTGGGCGTCGGCGGAATCACCGTCGGCTTCGCCCTCCAGAAGATCCTCGGCGACATCTTCTGCTCGGTCGCCATCGTGCTCGACCGGCCGTTCGAGGTCGGTGACTTCATCATCAATGGCGAGTACATGGGGGCCGTCGAGCGGATCGGCGTGAAGACGACGCGGGTCCGCAGCCTCGGCGGCGAGCAGATCATCTTCCCGAACTCCGACCTGCTCGACAGCCGCGTCCGCAACTACAAGCGCATGGCCGAGCGGCGGGTCGTCTTCGCGTTCGGCGTACTCTACGCCACCCCTCCCGAGACGCTGGAAGCGATCCCCGGCCTGGTCAAGCAGATCATCGAGGAGATCGACCAGACCCGGTTCGACCGCGCCCACTTCGCCAGCTTCGGTGACTCGGCCCTGAACTTCGAGGTCGTCTATTACGTGCTTTCCCCGGACTTCAACCTCTACATGGACATTCAGCAGACGATTAACCTGGCCCTGGTGCGTCGTCTGGCCGAGCGTGGCGTCGAATTCGCGTTCCCCTCGCGCACGCTCTACGTCGAAGGGACCGACGTCCCATTGAAGACGGAAGTCCGCCTGCACAATGGGCCTCAAGCCGCCGAGTGAGCGTCATGGATCATCAGCCCTGAACCGACTTCCGGCGTCGTCGCCAGGCATGGCCACCGATCAGACCGGCCAGCCCCAGGCCCGTCAGTGCCAAACTGGCCGGCTCGGGAACCGCAACAATCGTATTTGTACTGAGCCGGAACGCCAGATCGGACGTGCCGTTGCCCGGTACCTGCAGAGTGCTCATCGCGAAATTCGTCGCGCGGTCGCCCCCTGAAGGAGGGTTGAGCAGGCAAAAGAAGTATCCGCCAGCATATTCATTCCGCAAACCGGTATCGGCCAGCGCCAGCGTGGTGCTCCCCCGCGTGACATCCGCGTCCAGCACAAAGGCATAAACCTCGTTGGCCAGGAGCGGCGTCGCACCGAGATCGACGAGGAACGGGGTGAAGTCGGTCTGGCTCCGGGAGAGCGTCAGGTCGCCGCTCTCGTAGAGAACCGTATCCGGACGGGCGGTCGTCTCCGCGCCCGTCATGGTGGTCAGGAGGACGTGAAAAGTCAGGTCGCTCGGGGTTCCTCCCAGGTCGTGATACTTGAGGGAGAATTGCAGTGTCTTAGCGAGCTGATTCGTATCGGAAATGGTGAACGTCTGGCCGTAATACGGAGCTTCTGACAATAATGGACTGAATTGCGTATCGATCCCGAACTCGCCCTGGCTGTCGGTCCGCGTCAGGTTATCAATCAGATATTCCGCCCGCGCCGGGACCCAGTCGAACCCGAGCAGCAGGAGTCCGAGCATCGCGGCGAGATGGGTCTTTCCGTTAATCCAGGTTCTCATGATGCGTGCCTCAACAGAACAAGTCACGGCATCATGCCCGAATTATAATTCCATGCATTCTCGCTGGCCTGGATTATAGAAACGAGCAGGCGGAGTTCCATAGATTTAGTTATTTTGTTGCTTATTTTCATTAGTTTGGTTGGCTTTGGAAGACAAAACGTCGTCAAGGCAGAGAATATCAGGGTTCTTCAGGCATGACCAGCGAGCCGATCATCCGTCTGGAAGGGATCACGAAGCAGTATCCGATGGCTGCGGAGACGGTCCATGCGCTACGGGGGGTGGACCTGGAGATCGGCGGCAACGAACTGGTGGCGATCATGGGGCCGTCCGGGTCGGGCAAATCGACCTTGATGAACATCCTGGGCCTGCTGGACGTGCCGACCGGCGGCCAGTACTGGCTCGACGGGCGCGACGTGGCCCGGCTCTCGCAATCGGAGCTGGCGCGGGTGCGGGGTCAGCGGATCGGCTTTGTCTTCCAGACGTTTGAACTCTTGCCCCGGCAAACGGCCTTACGTAACGTGGAACTACCTCTGATCTACTCCGGAGCCACCGACCGCCGCGTCCGGGCGATGGAGTCCCTGCGACGGGTCGGGCTGGCCGACCGGATGGGGCACCGGCCGAACCAGATGTCCGGCGGTCAGCGCCAGCGGGTGGCCATCGCGCGAGCCTTGGTCCAGAACCCCGCGCTCCTGCTGGCCGACGAACCGACCGGCAACCTCGACACCCAGACCGGCGACGAGATCCTCGACCTGTTCGCCGACCTGCACCGGGAGGGGCAGACGATCGTCATCGTCACGCACGAGCCGGATGTCGCCGCCCGCTGCCACCGTGTCGTGCGGATTCGTGACGGTCGGGTGGAGTCGGACCGCAACAACAACGGATTCGATTCCCTAGTGGCGACCCTCCCCAACCCCGAGGAAATCCGCACCTTGCCTGGTCTGGGGAACGAGCGGGACGGAGAGGATTCTTGAGTCGGCCCTTGCCCTGGGAAAGCCCGTCATGCTGATCGTGCCGAACATTCAGAACGCCCTGGAGCAGCTCTGGGCGAACCGGATGCGCTCGCTCCTCACGGTGCTGGGAATCGTCATCGCAGTGGCCTCGACGATCACCGTCGTCAGCGTGGTACAGGGGTTTACTCGGTATGTCGCGGAGTTCCTTCAGGGGCTGGGCACGAACGCCATGTGGGTCTGGCCCGAGCGCCCGCCGGGGGACGCGGGGAAGACACTGGGACGGATCGAGCTGGACGAGAACGACATGCGGGCCATTGAGCGGACTTGCTCCGCCCTGCGCGCGGTCTCCCCGTTGATCCGCCGCGACATCACGCTCAGCCAGGGGCGGGACGAGCTTTCGGTCCCGCTGGAGGGGGTTTCCTCGGCCTATCACACGATCCGCAACTTCCCGGTGGAGATCGGGCGGCCGTTCGCCCTGATCGACGTCGAGCGGGCGCACCACGTCTGCGTCCTCGGGCGCGAGGTCGTCAACAAGCTCCAGGCGGACGATGGCATCGTGGGTCAGACCCTGCTCATCAACGGCCAGCGGTTCCGTGTCGTGGGGATACTTCAGGAGAAGGGGTCGTTCCTGGGGGCCAGCCAGGATGACATCGTGCTGGTTCCGTACACGATCGCCTTGAAGCTCTTCCCCACCTCGCGCAGGCACCTCGCCCTGACGGCTCAAGCCAAGGGGGAAGAGGCGGTGCCCGAGGCCAAGGCACAGATCGTTAACCTGCTGCGGCGTCGGCATGGACTCTCGATCTATCAGCCGAATGACTTCCAGATTCGCACGCAGGACGAGATTCTCGAAGCGTTCAATAGCATGAGCCTGGTCGCCACGGCCGTGCTCGCCGGGATCGTAGGCATCTCGCTCCTGGTCGGTGGGATCGGGATCATGAACGTGATGCTCGTGAGCGTCACCGAGCGCACGCGAGAGATCGGCCTGCGCAAGGCCGTCGGCGCGCGGCGGCGGGACATCCTGCTCCAATTCCTCACTGAGGCCGTGACCCTGAGTCTCGTCGGCGGCGGGCTGGGCATCGGCCTGGGATACGCCCTGAGCGCCCTGGCCAGCCTGCACCCGCAGATGGTCGATATCGCCGTCCCCTGGTGGGCCGTGATGCTCGGCTTCGGCATCTCGGCGGGAACCGGCATCGTCTTCGGCCTCCTACCGGCGGGCAAGGCGGCCCTGCTCAACCCGATTGATGCCTTGCGGCATGAATAGACAATCTCACTGCGAAGACCGCGAAGAAACGACAGCGGGGAGAAGAATTCCATTGTCTTGGCGGTCTTCGCAGTGACTGTCTTTACTCCCGCACCTGTTTGCGATACGCCTCGAGCCAGTTCTTGCCCCCGTTGGGCGGCAGGTAATCAAAGGTTTCGTTGATGGTCTGGTGGCTGATGTCGCTCTGCTTCTCGTGCTCGACGCCCAGCTTGACGAGTCGTTCGGTTTCGCCCCGCCAATTGTTGGTGGCGAAACCATTAGCCAGCGCCGCATAGTACCAGACCCGAGGGTCGGTCGGCTGGGTATCCATAAGTCTCTCGAAGACCTCGCGCGCCTGCTTGTAATCTCCCTCCCGAAAGAGGCGGGCGCCTTTCTCCAGGGTCGCGTCCGTCGTCTCGGGGACGGGTTTGGCGGCCTCGCGCCTCTGGACCTGATCCACCAGATCGCCAATGGAGCCGGTCTCCACGTCCGTTGCGGTCGCGGGTTCCTCGGCCACCGCGACAGAGCCTCCGGTGTCTTCAGCCGGAGCGGTCTCGTCCGTCCCGGCGATCTGGTTGCGAAGTTTCGTCAACTGGTTTTGCAGCGCAACGATCTGTTCACCCTGGCGGTTCACCGTGCTGGGCAGAGAATCGACCTTGTCGGAAAGTTCCTCGAACTGGCTGGATAGTTCGCTGATCTTGGCGACCTGGCTTTTCAAGGGGTCCAGGTCGGGCTGAGGTTCCGGCTTGGGACTGGCCTCAACGCGATTCTGGAGCTGGTCCACTCGCTCCGAGAGCCGGTCGATGCGAGAGGCCACGACCGAGTCCTGATCGACGGAAGGGACCTTCTCCGCCGCCGTCTCGACCTGGGCCTGGGCCACCTGGTCCTCGTCCCGGGACGGGGCCAGATACGTATGATAGCCCCACGCCCCGGCGGCGCCACAGAGCAAGGCCAGGGCGGCCGAGAGCAAGATCGTGCCGAGACTGACCGTCGGCGCCGCGGGGGCCGTGGTAGCTGGTTCGTCGTGATGCTCCCGGACGTCATCCTCGTCGCCGGGGTGATTCTCGTAACCCGTACTGGTCTGAGCGACCGGATCGGTTGTCGGTTCACCGACGTACACTTCGGATTGTGCGGCTTGCGGCGGAATTTCCGGATGTTCGGCGTCTTGAGACATGAGCGTGATCTCCTGCATTCCGGTTCCAACGGATCTGTTGCAGAAGTTACCCCCGCGAACGGCGTGCCCGACGCCGAGGAGTTGGGCCGGGAGATGACGGCCCGGCCGGCAGGCGCTCCTCGCCGAAGCGAGTTACGACGTAGGTGCCACTCTTGGGGTTCCGCTCGATATCGACGATCGCCTTGTCGTCCGCGTCTTCGAGCAGGTGTGTGAAGCTGCGATAGCCGAAGTAGCTCTCGTCGAACGAGGGCTTCTTCCGCTTCATCGTATCCTTGATCATCGACGCGTAAAGGACCTCATGGTTCTCGCGCCGGAGGGCATTGCAGGCGTCGATCAGGAGGGTGAAGACCTCGCGCTTGCGCTCGGGCAGACTCACGTCCAAACGAGTGACGATCTGTTCCTCATCCTGCTCCTGGCGTTCGAGATCCTCGTAATAGATGAACTCGTCGCAGTTATCGCGGAGCAGGTCGGAAGTGGAACCTTTCATGCCCAGTCCGATAACGTGCTTGCCGTTCTCCTTCAGCTTGGAGACCAGCGGAGAGAAGTCGCTATCGCCGGAGACGATCACGAACGTATCGACGTGCGGCTTGCTCCAGGCCAGGTCCATCGCATCGACGACCAGACGGATATCGGCCGAGTTCTTGCCGGTCTGACTCCGCCGGGGGATCTCAATCAGTTCGATGGCCGCCTCGTGAAAAGGGGCCGTGTATGCCTGGTAGCGGCTCCAGTCGGCATACGCTTTCTTGACGATCAGCTTGCCCTTCTCGACCAGCCGCTCCAGCACTTTCTGGATCTCGAACTTGGCCTTGCGCTGATTCTGGAACCCCATGGCGAGGTTCTCCAGATCAACGAAGACGGCGAGGCTGCGCTCACGATCATCCGTGGTCATCTTCAAGCCAGACGCCGAGCGTCACGACATAGGGGGCAAGAGCCGCCCGCGCGAGGGAAGACCGTGAGGCGGCCGCGCGGGTCGCGGGATGGGCCGCCAAAGGCGTCACGAAGCAGTTCCACCGTCCCACGTTACGACGAACCGGGGCCGCTGGCAACCACGGGGGGAACCGGGAGGCCCAAAAAAGGCGGGAGGCCCAGGGCACACCGATCCGTCGGCGGGAACATAATACGAGAGAGCAGGGATCAGCGGCCGTACCAGCCGCCGCCCGCGTACATGTCGCGCACGGTGCGCCGGGGCGCGACTCGTTAACGGTCAGGGCACGTCCCTGGTGGTCCTGCCCGTTCAGCGCCTGGATGGCCGCCTCGGCCTCCGACTCGTTGGGCATCTCGACCAGGCCGAATCCGCGCGACTGGCCCGTGCGGGTCTTGACCTGCACCTCGGCGTCCGTCACCTCGCCATAGGGCTCGAACAGCGACCGCAGATCATCCGAATTGACCGAATATTCCAAATTCCCGACATAAATTCTCATAGTGCTCAAGATCTCCTCGGGTTAAATGCTGAAATCCACGACGCCCAAGGGCGCTATCCCGGACGCACCCCTACCCTAACGGTCATGCCAAGGACAATGTCCAGTTGCCAGGGCTCCCAACGCCCCGGCCCCCGTGTCCTCATGTGCGAACGGTCGAGAGGGCTTGTCGTTGCGGGATTGATGGCGGCGTGATGACGAAGGCGGGAATGCCTCGAATCAGGCCCAGCCCATTTGCGATTGGCCAGGCTGTTGCTACTCTCAGCATATCGCAAGTCCGCATGCTTCGCCAGAGACATTCCACCGAGGAAGGGGGACTCACAGCGGAGACTCTGCCTGGATAAAGCGTTACGCCGGATCTCCAAGATTCTTGAGCGGGGCGTG
Organism: uncultured Planctomycetota bacterium; assembly: GCA_963758025.1. Classification (GTDB taxonomy): domain Bacteria; phylum Planctomycetota; class Planctomycetia; order Isosphaerales; family Isosphaeraceae; genus CAVWUA01. Next base: position 150,079 of record CAVWUA010000002.1, read on the forward strand.
AAGAGGTCGCATCGCTCGACCGGCGGGGACGAGAACGACGAATCCCCGGCCGCCTGCGGGAGGCAAGACCGGGGATCTCGTTTTTTTCGGGAAAATGTCGAACCGATCAATACTGGGCCGCGGCCTTGGCGGGAACCTGCGGCATGGCCTTCGACGGAGCATAGGCAGCGCCCTGAGCCGCCGGAGCGACCTTCGACGGAGCGGTCGGATAGCCCGCCTGAGGCGAAACCTTCGACGGAGCAACCGGGGTGCTCTTGCCCGGAGCGGCCGGATAACCCGCCTGAGGCGAAACCTTCGACGGAGCAACCGCGGCACCCTGGGCCGCCGGGGCGACCTTCGACGGAGCGGCCGGATAACCCGCCTGAGGCGAAACCTTCGACGGAGCATAGGCAGCGCCCTGAGCCGCCGGAGCGACCTTCGACGGAGCGGTCGGATAGCCCGCCTGAGGCGAAACCTTCGACGGAGCAATCGGGGTGCTCTTGCCCGGAGCGGCCGGATAACCCGCCTGAGGCGAAACCTTCGACGGAGCGGCGGGGCCGACCTGCGGCATGGCCTTGGCACCGACCTGCGGCATGGCCTTGGCGCCAACCTGCGGGGTGCTCTTGTAGGCGGGGGCACCAGCCTGCGGCATGGACTTCTGAGCCAGGGCGGCCGGGGCGATCGCCAGGGCGGCGGCCACGGTCAACAGACCGAACAAACGACGACTCTGCATGGTGTCTTCTCCTGTGTTGCCGACTCGTAGGAACACACTACCCAGCAGTCCGCAATCCCGGGCAATGCCGGGCCGAACTGGGGATCGCTCTATTATACGGCATGGAAGTCTGCGGTCCTTGGGTATTTTGTAGAAAATTTGGGAATCAGGGCAGATTTTCTAATTGAAGGCTCTGGGTTCGAGATTTTTCACATGACGTGATCCCGACGGAAGCAGGGCCACGGACCCTCGCATCACTCTACGTGTGGCCGGGGCATCCTCACGCGGTGGAAAGGGACCGGACTTGAGCCGGTTTCCGGCCGATGGGTATAACGGTGGATGTGCCGGGAGAAGTCACGATCGGATCGGGTTGGAGGCTGTCGGCGATCGTGCGTTCGATCGAGGATGGTCCCGCTCGCCGAGACGTCCAAGGAGACGGACAGTGCGCCTCACCTCGACGACGATGAAACCGTGGCGTCCGACGTGGAAGGCGGCGGTCCTGATTCTTAGCCTGATCGGCGGAACCGCGAGCGCCCAGCAGGCAACGGCGGCGCGGCAGGTGCCCGAAGCCTTGAATCTCGCCAACGGCCTGCTCCGCGACCGCCATTATGAGCTGGCGGCCGACCAGTATGCGGGATTCCTCAAGACCAATCCCCCCGTCCCACAGGCGGCCGAGGCCCGCTACGGGCTGGCCACCGCCCGACTGTTCCTCGGCCAGTACCGCGACGCCCGCGCGGAGTTCGAACGGTTCCTCGCGGACTTCCCCGAACATCCCAACGCCCCCTCCGCGCGGTTTCGGGCGGGCGAGACTGCTTACATGCTCGGCGATCTGACCGCCGCCCGCGATGCTCTGGGCCGATATGCCAGGGAGAACCCTGGCCATCGCCACCTCGAAACCGCCCTGCCCTACCTGGGAGATGTCTCCTTCCGCCTGGGTGAGCTGGCCGAGGCCCGCAAGGCGTACGAGCAAGCCCTTGCGCAGTTCCCCGAAGGTCGCCTCCAGGACCGGGCACGCTACGGCCTGGCGCGGACCCTCGCCGCGCAGGGTGAACCAGACGCGGCGGTGAAACTCCTCCGTGAGCTGGTCGAGCACGGCGGGCGTGACTGGGCCGACCGCGCCCGGTATCAGATCGGCGTCACGCTGGCCGACGCCGGGCGGGACGCCGAGGCGGTCGAGGCGTTCCAGGCCCTCGAATCGACTGCGCCCAACAGCCCGCTCGTCCCCGAAGCCCGCCTGCAACGGGCCGAGGCCCTGAATGCCCTGGGCAAGACCGACGAGGCCGAGGCCCTCTTGCGCACGCTGACCACCTCCGGTGAGCAGAGCATTGCGGCGCGGGCCGCTTATGCGCTGGGCGGATCGCAGCTTGACCGGGGCGAGCCGGCCGAGGCCCTGGCGACCTGGAACGACGCCCTCACGCGGTTCGCGGGGTCGCCGCTGGTTCCCGCCTTGCTTTTCCGCTCGGCCGAGGCTCTGGTGGCGCTCGGCAAGAGCGACGAGGCTCGCGCGCGGTTCCTTCAGATTGTCGAGCAGCATCCGAAGGCTGACGGGGCTGACGCCGCCCTGGTCTGCGCCGCGGAGCTGGCCCTGAAGGCGGGCGAGCCGGCCAGGGCACGCGAACTGGCCGCGCGGTTGCCGAACCTCGCGCCGGAGAGTCCTTTGCGAGCCGATGCTCGCTTGATCGAGGCCCGCGCCGCGATCGACGCCAAGCAGCCGGCCGAGGCGATCCCCTTGCTGGAGACCCTGCTCGAAACGGACAAGCCGAGTCCGGCCGTCGCGCAATCGGCCCGGTATTACCTCGGCCTGGCCTACCGGGACACTGGCCAGAAGCAGAAGGCGGCCGACGTGCTCGGCGCCCTGGCGGAGATGCCCGAGGCCCCGGCGGCGGCCGATGCCCTGTACGTCGTCGGCGAGGAGGCATTCCACGCCGATCCCCCGCGCTATGCCGACGCCATCGGCCCCTTGGAAAAGTACCTGGAGGCCCGCCCGAAGGGGGAGGTTGCCGACCACGCCCTGACCCTGCTGGCGATCTCGTACCAGGAACTCGGCCAGGATGCGAAGGCCCGCGCCGTGCTCGACCGGCTGGTCCAGGAGTTCCCCCAGAGCCAGGCTCTCGCCGCGACCGCCCGGCTGCGGCTGGCCCAGGCCGACGCCGACGCCGGCCGGTTCGACCAGGCGGCCGCGCTCTACCGGCTCGCCGCCGAGGGGACGGAGGACCCCCAGGTGAAGGTCCGCGCCCTGTCGGGCCTCGGCTGGTCCCTGCTCAAGGCGAAGCATCCGGCCGAGGCCGCCGAGGCATACACCGCGCTGCTGGAGGCCGACCCGCAAGGCCCGCTCGCCGCCGACGCAGCCCTGGACCGCGCCCGGGCCCTGGAGGAGGCCGGGAAGACGGCCGAGGCCCTGGCGGCGTATGCTCATGTGACCGAGACCTATCCCCAGAGCGACCGCGCCCCGACCGCCGCACTGGCCCGCGCCCGGTTGCTCGTCCGCGAAGACCGGCCCGAAGAGGCCGCCGCCGCGTTCGAGACGGCCCGCAACCTCCTGCCGAAAACGGACGCCGAGGCCGCCGCTGGCGTGCTGGCCGAGTGGGGGGCCGCCTTGCTTGACGCCGGGAAGACGGACGAGGCCGACGCCGTCTTCCGCCGGCTCCTGACCGAGCATCCCGCAAGTCCGCGCGCAGCCGAGGCCCGGGTCAACCTGGCCGAATCGGCGATCCAGGCCGGAAAGCTCGATGAGGCGCGAACGCTCCTGGAGCCGGTAGCCGCTGGTGGGGACGCCGTCGAGCCGTCGCTGAAAGCGACCGCCCTGTACCGGCTCGGTGACTTGGCCGCCCGTCGCGGCGACTGGACGACGGCGGCCGAGTGGTTCGGACAAGTCGTGGACGATTACCCCACGTTCCCCCATCATCTCCTGGCGAGGTTCTGGAAGGCCGAGAGCGAATTCCAGGCGGGGCACGTCGCGGAGGCCGAGGCCGCCTTCGCCGCCCTGGCCGTCGATCCGGCCGTCGCCGACGCCTCGTGGCGACCGACCGTGCGCCTGCGGCACATCGAAACGCTCGTCCAGCAAGAGCGCTGGGCCGATGCCGCGAAGGAGGCGGAGGCCCTCGCGCCGGACTTGCCCGAGGGCTTCGCGCTCCGGCCCGAGCTGGCGTATGCCCGCGGCCGCGCCTTGCTCGGCCTGGCACGCTTTGACGAGGCCCGCGACGCCTTCCAGGCCGTCATCGATGCCCGCAAAGGGACTGAGTTGGCCGCCCGCGCCCAGCTCATGCGGGGGGAGAGCTTTTTCCACCAGGAGCGTTACGACGACGCCCTGAAAGAGTTCTTCAAGGTCGAATATTTTTATAATGCTCCGACCTGGCAAGCCACCGCCCTGCTCGAAGCCGGCAAGGTCTTCGAACTGCGCAATCAGTGGCGCCAGGCCGCCGAGGTGTACGAGACCCTGCGGACCAAGCACCCCAACACCTCCAGCGCCACCGAGGCCGCCAAGCGCCTGGCCGTCGCCCGCTCCAAGGCCGGCTCCGCGACCCGCTGAGCGTTCTCGTTCCGGAGCTGTGTCGGATGAGTGAGCGCGGCGAAATCTCGCCTGCTCACTCATCCTCTGGTTCCATTTCAGGCCCCTCCGCCCCTCCATTGCGGGGCCGTCCGGTGCGCGTTCCAATGTGCCCATGGACGCGGCGGCAGGACCAGCGCATCGCGGTTGAACGTGGTCACGTAATCGCTTCCCGGCTGACCCGTCCCCGCGCCATCGAGATACACACCCGAGGCATCCGTCAGTCCTTCCGACGGGGTCCCGTTGACCGTCAACTGGTACGTCGGCCAGAGCGACAACCGCCGGGCGGGTGAGAGCGTTACCGATTGCGAAGGGGCGTCGTACCGCACCGAGCGGAGTGGGATCGGTCGAACCGAGCGGTTGGCGAACCGGTGGTTAGGAGGGAGCCAGGCGAGGCGATAATTTGCCAGGTTCTGCGCCCGGGCCGCGTCCAGCGGCTTGCTGAAGCTCAGCACGAGCGACGTTGGCCGGGCGTGGACGCCGAAGCGGCGCAGGCCCGTCACCGTTGGCGGGATTGGCGCGGGATTCTGATTCGTCAAGGGGAACGTCACCATTCCAGCGCCCGAGGATCGGGCGATCACGGTGTAGGTCCCGGCGATTCCATTGGCCGCGGTGAGGGCCTGGGCCTGGCCGTTGAGGCCAATGGAGGCAAAGTGCGGGGCGAAGTCGGCGGAGGCGCCCGAGTCCGGGGCAATGAAGGTCACCTGGCCCCCCGCGACCGGCTCACCAAAGGGGCTGGCGACGGCGACAACCAGGGGCTCGGGGAATAACCAGTCAATTGTCGTCACCTGGTCCGTCCCGCTCACGGTGGCCAGCGTGAACCCGCGCACTCGAAAGCGCCGATGTCCGGGGCCTCGCCCTGCGGTCGGGGAATGCCGCGCTGGTCGGTCGTCACGCCCGCGACCGAGCTTCCAGCGTCGATGGCCGGACTGCCGGGAAGCAAGGCGTGGGTCGGCGTTGGCCCGCCATAGTTGGCCAGCGGGCCGAGGAGGGGGTTGACGTTGATCCGGTCGGTCGAGGTGCGGGCGATGTTGGGGTTGTCATAAAAGAGGTTATGGCCCAGGGACGTGAATGGGGCGGCGGAGTTCGAGGACGGTAGAAATTCCCTCCTTTGAGATTGTTGAAGATACTGTTCGAGGTCGTGACCGAACCGCTGTAGGCGATCCCGCCGCCACCACCGGCGCCCCGGAACGGATTGCCGGCGACGCTCCCACTCCCACCGATGGCACAGTTTTCGTTAAACGTGGAACTGGTGATCGTCAGCGTACCGCCGTTGTTGTTGATCCCGCCGCCGAAACCGCTGCCGCTGTAAACGAACTCTTGGCCAAAGCCGGAGGCGGTTCCGCCCATGACCGAGTTGTCGCTGAAGGTGGAATTGGTGATGGTCAGCATTCCGCCGTTGTTATAGATGCCACCGCCAGCGCCACCGCCGCCGTGGCGAGGGCCGGCCCCACCGGTGGCCCGATTGCCGCTGAGAGTGGACTGGATGATCGTCAGCGTGCCCGTATTGACGATGCCGCCGCCATAACCGATCCCGCCCCCCTCGTCGCCGCTGCCTCCCACAACCGAGTTGTTTCGGACAGTGGACTGGAAGATCGTCAGCGTGCCCGCGTTGGTGATGCCGCCACCGGACGCGTCGCCGCCGACGGAGCCGCCGTAAATGCCTTGAATGTAACCCCCTGAAAGGGTCAGGCCGGAGATGGTCACGTCCGCAGCCGGCGTTATGTTGAAAATCCGGAATGCCGGCGTCCCCGCCGCATAACTCCGCGCCACCGTCAAGGAGGACGCTCCCGGACCATTCAGCACGATGTCGCTGGTCAGATCCGGTAGCGCACTGATCAGCGTGATCGTGCCGGTGACATCCGGGGCGAACGTGATCGTGTCCGGCCCCGGGTCGGTGTTCGCCTGTTCGATCGCCGCGCGGAGCGAGTCGGCGCCGGCGTTGTCGCTGTTCATCACGACCAGCGTCGCCGGCACCACCCGGACCTCCAACGCCTCGATCGTTTGTAATGGTCCCTCAAGTCGCTTTCGTCTTCGCCGCGTGCCCCTCCCGGAAAGGGGAGCTCGGAGACGCATGGATAGAATGTCGCGAGATCGGTCAGATATCGGCGCCATCGGAAGGCCCCCCAGGGCGGCAGCTCAATTTAAGTAAATTTTCCAGGCATCCCAATCAATTCTTTTTCATCAACCAACTCTAATCAAGTATATTTCCCAGATTAACCAAATACCCTATTTTGGAAGTTCGTTCGGCGCGGAGCAGGGGTGTCGGACGAGGCGGTGGCGTCCTTTTCTGCAAATCTCGCTTATGCATTCCTCGTGTCTTGCTCGCCCCGAAAGGCAGGGCGCAAGTTGAGCGCGGACGGGAGCCCGTCACCACAAAGAGAGACGTGGCAATGAGGAGCGAGATCGAATCCGTAGGATTGTCGGGACGATGGTTGAGGAAGAATTGACTGCGCTTCCGGCATCAACCCTCAACCATCGTCCATGAGCCATGCGGAACTCAGCGCCCGGGCCGGCTGCGGCCTTCCTCCCGGTAGCGGTCCAGCAGGGACGTCAGCCGGGCGACGACCTCCGGATGCCCGCTGTAGAGGTTCTGACTCTCCATCGGGTCGTCCTTGAGGTTGTAGAGCTGGCCCTTCGGCCCGCCCGGTGCCGGCTCGATGTGCTGCGGGTTGGAGAAGCCGCCCGAGCCGAGCCCCTCGCAGAGCTTCCAGTCGCCTTGACGGATGGCGAACATCCCCTGCGACGAGTGGTGTACGATGGCCGGACGGATCGGATCTTCCGCCTGGCCGAGAAAGGCGGGGAGCATGTTGAAGCTGTCCTCGGCGGCGGCGTCGGGCACGTCCGCGCCGACGACCGCCGCGCAGGTGGCGAAGAGGTCCGTCAGGCAGAGCGTCTGATCGCTCGTCGTTCCCGGCTCGACCCGGCCCGGCCAGCGGACGAGGAACGGGACGCGGTGGCCCCCTTCCCAGATGTCGGCCTTCTGGCCCCGACGCTGACCGTTGGCCAGGTGGCCGTACTTCGCCTTGTCCTGCGGCGTCCAGTGGGCGCCGTTGTCCGACGTGAGGATCAACAGCGTGTTATCGGCGACCCCGGCGCGGTCCAGGGCGTCGAGCACCCGGCCAACCGTCGCATCGACCATCGTGACGAAGTCGCCATACGCCCCCGCCTCGCTCTTACCGCGAAACGGCTCGGTCGGCAACCAGGGGGTGTGCGGCGCCGAGAGGGCCAGGTAGAGGAAGAACGGCTCGTCGCCCGATTTCGCCTTTTCCGCATGCTCATCAAGAAAGGTTTCGGCCTGCTCGGTGAGCCTCGGCAGGACGTCGATATGCCGGAACCCCGGCGCGATCGGGCCGGCTCGCCAGAACCCCTTCCCTCCCTGGCGAACCTGCCCGCTCGCCTCGATCGTCTCGGTCGGCTGCCGCTCAGGGTGGTCCCCCACGACGAACAGGTACGGGTCCATGTCGAGCGAGGCGGGGATGCCGAAGTAGGAGTCAAAGCCGAGCGTCATCGGGCCGGGGCGGAGGGGCCTGTCGTAATCGACCTTCTGCTCGCGCTCGGGCTTGCCCGGGTCGTACTCCTGAAAGCCGAGGTGCCACTTGCCGATCCCGCCGGTGCGGTAGCCCTGGGCCTTGAGCATCGCGGGCAGGGTCAGGCGGCCGTCCTCAATGAGGCTGGTGGAGTAGCCCCAGAGCACGCCGCTCTTGAGCCGGGAGCGCCAGGCATAACGACCCGTCAGGACGCCGTAGCGGGTCGGTGTGCAGACCGAGGAGGGCGTGTGGGCGTCGTTGAACCGCATCCCGGCCGCCGCGATCCGGTCCATGTTCGGCGTCGGCACCTTCGACGCGGCGTTGTAGCAGCCGAGGTCCCCGTGACCGAGGTCGTCGGCCAGGACGATCACGATGTTCGGTTTCTCCCCCGGCGCGGCCTGAGCCGCGGCCCCCGCCAACATCCCGGCCAGCACCAGCGCCACGGTCCAAGCGAATCGCCTCATCGCAGTTCTCCTTCAGGGAGGCCACAAACTTCATGGAATGGAGAGGAAAGAGGCGATGTTACCGGATTTTTTCGAGGGATTCCTTTACTTCTTCTCGTGCGATTCCCGGCTTTCTCGCCGTGGGCTCCGTGACGAGATCCTCGGCAAGGTCGCGGCGATATCCGACCAGACCGCGGCGCGGATGTCCGGCAGGATCGGCGCATCGCCGAGCCCCGCGCGCGACCACGCGGCCAGGCTCCGGCGATTCGCGTCGCGTTCGATCGGCTGGAGAAGCAGCAGGAAGAGGACGACCCCGGAATACAGGAACGCCCCTTTCTGGACGATGAACGGCTCGTTCACGATGAGGCCCGAAAGAACGGTCATCCAGGCCACGCCGCCACACAGCCTCGCCCCGAGCACCAGCGGGACGCGCAGAGGGGCCGGTCGGTATCCCTGAACCTGCTGGAGCGCGTGACCGGCCTCGTGCGCGGCGATCCCCCAGGCGCCGGAGTCCGCCCGTCGAAGACCGGACGGGCGAGCCGGACCTCCTTCCGGCGCGGGTCGTGGAAGGTCGCCAGCGGAGGCTCGGCCCGCACAACATGGGGATCGGGGTCCCCGCCGGCCTCCAGGATCGCCCGGGCGGCATCGCTGGCGCTGGTGGGTTGCTCGTCCGCCGGCAGCGCCGCGATCGTGATGCGTTTCCGTGCCCAGAGCGCGACGACCAGACCGGGCAGCAGGGGGGGCAATGCCGGGATCATGGCGAACGTCCAGCGGAGCAAGGTGCCGATCGGTCCGTCTGCCAGGGTCACGGCCGTTCCCCCCGATCCGAGACCGCGCCGTCGCGATGATAGATTCGGATATAATCCCCACGATAGACCAGGTCGAACCCTTGATTGAACATCATGTTCGGGTCGTGGCTCCCCTTGCTCAGGAAGGCCCAGTGGTAGATCGGGGCCATATCGTAGAACGAGGGCGGCTCGTTCAAAACCATGGTGTTGCTGTAGAGCAAGCGCCTCGACGAGAGGGGCGCGGTGACTTCATACGAGGCCACGACCCCTTCCTCGGGGCCGACCCGATCGATCCATCGCCAGAGGTCGCGGGCCTCCGCGAGGGAGATCGGCCAGTCGATCCGGCCCATCCGGCTCTGGAGATCCCAGGAGGCCAGTCCCATTCCCAGGGCCGCCGCGAGCCAGACCCCCGCCACGATCCCCACCCCACCGCGCTTCCGCAAGGCCCACGTCCCCAGCCTTCCGTAGCCGATCAACCCGGCCGCGACCACCAGAGCGACCATCGGCGCCGTGTAACGGACATGGTGCCAGCGTTCATCGGCCAGCAGGTGCAAGGCCCAGCGCCCGTGCGACAGACCCCAGATCCACGGCAGCGACAGGACCGCGAACCGCGGCGCGAGCAGGGCCAGCAGGCTCCACGACCCCAGCCCGAAGACCAGGAAATCCAGCGCGGCCCGGATCGTCGGAATCAGGCCCGGCTTGGGCCCGCCGAAGTGTTGCAGGTAAAGGCGCGGGGCATTGGACGCGACCATCGACCACTGAAACCCGAAGAAGACGAACAGCATCCACCCGGCACCGAGAAAAACCACCGTGCGCGCCGAGGCATAGGTCGTGCCGATGTCCTCGTCGGTGTCCTTCGGGGGCAAGAGCGCCAGCGTGGCGGCCATGATGCCGAATTCCTCGCGGCTGGCGAGCATCCCAATGATCCCCAGGGCCGCCAGGCCCCGGTGCCGGTCGCGGTAGCCCTGGATCGCCCAGAGAATGAACGGCATCGCCAGCGCCATCTCGCGGAAATCATTCCAGAGCAACGGCCACATCAAGGGCGTCAACGGCACCAGAGCCGCCGCCGAGAGGGCCAGGCCCTCCGAGCCGGTCTCCGACCGCACCAGGCCGAACGCCGCCGGGATCATGAGCCAGAGAATCACGTTGTGCGCGACGAGCAGCGTCTCGGGGTCGGGATGGAGCGCGTAAAATGGCAAGACGAGCAGACGGATCGGGTCGAGGTGCGTCCGCGACCAGATCGAGGGGCCTTCATCCCCCCAGCTATTGATCGGGCGGACCGAGAGAACCTGATCCCCCTCGACCAGGGCCCAGAACCACTGGTTGTTGTACGCGAGGTCCCACGGCCAGCCGCTCCGAAAATCCCGGTAGCGCTCCAACGATTGAATGGAGGTCACGACCGTCAGGATCAGGGTCAGGCTTCCAACCGCCCCCCAGGAGGCCCAGCGACGCATACGGATGATCCTTCAAGAACAACGGGGGCACGGCTCTCGCAGGATCGGCGTGCCAAGGCGGTCGAGTCAATTTTCCTTTCCCTGTGTTCTACCGGACGGGGGCACGCGAAGGCAACACCTTAGAGAGACTTGCCAACTAACATCTATTAAAATTCTTAAAAATTCATATCTTTTATAATTGTTCATCTAAATTCGGTTTTACCTCCCCCAAAAATTCGCTTGACAAACCAGAGGGGGGGGGTGTAATGCTCCTGATCCCGGACATTCTTATTAATTTAAACTGGAACTCAGTTCAACCTAGGCATACCACAGGCGATAAGAAAGTGCTCGCATATTCCAATATTGAAACATCATTGAAAAAATATGCTCCTATGATATTTAATAGGCAAATCAAAAATAAACGAGCATTTACATTAATCGAAGTGCTGGTGGTGATCGCCATCGTCGGCCTCTTGGTCGCGTTGCTGCTCCCCGCCGTCCAGGCGGTGCGCGAGGCGGCGCGGCGTTCCCAATGCTCGAACAATCTCAAGCAGCTCGGGCTGGCGCTGAATGCGTACGCCGGTACGCACGGGGTCCTGCCCCGGGGCTTCAATGGGGTCGGTTTCTCCCCCCACGCCATGATCCTACCCCACATGGAACGGCAGGCCCTCTACAACGCGATCAATTTCAGCCTCGACACAGAGGACGCGACCAACACAACCGCCTTTCAGACCTCGATCGACGACCTTCCTCTGTCCGTCGGAGCCGACCGTCCCGCCGGGCGGGTGGACGAATTACGCCGGCAGCGGCGGGTACGGGTTCTCCGGCGAGAAATCCAAAGGGGCCTTCGACCGGGGCGGGGATCGGGAGGACATCGGGTTCGGCGCGATCGGCGACGGGACCAGCCAGACGATCGCGATGGCGGAATGGCTCGTGGGGCATCCGGACCGCCCCGACCCGCGCGCCTCCCTGTTCAACACATCGAGCATCATCTCCGGCCCGGGGAACTTCGGGCCGTTCACCGCCGCCTGCCGCGACTTGGCGTTCCCCGCGGGCGTTATGCTCCCGATGAAACCCGCGTTCTGGATGTCCGGCGAGTATGGCTCCACCCTGCTGAACCACGCCATTGCGATCAACGGGCATACCTGCCTCAACGGAGGGAACGTGCATATCGGCGCGTGGACCGCCGGGAGTCGCCACGCGGACGGCGTCAATGTCGTGTTCCTCGACGGCCACGCCCGGTTCCTCCGCGATACGATCAACCTGGCGGTCTGGCGGGCGCTCGGCACGCGGAACGGTCAGGAAATCATCAGTAACACATCCTATTAAGATTCATGGCGGTTTAACGGGATATGAAAAGGACTGGCACGTTTTCGTGCCGGTCCCATTATGATTTTTAATCCTGCCATTGATCTTGCTGAGTCGCGATCGCGCACGACACGAATCCACCCACGATCGCTGCCCCCAGGGCCATCCAGATCCTGATTGCATCCGCCAGTGAATCCACGTACACGGGGGCGGAAAGAATGCGTTCGAGACGCACGGCGATCGTTCCCGCGATATCGAACACGCTATAGTAGGAAGATACTGGACTACCGCTTGAACCGACGAAACCACAGCGATCGCCACGCCACGTCCAGCGAAAGATATCCCCAGCCGAACACCGCGAACCCGAACCACCAATCTGCGGAGGGTCCTCGGCCGTAGCGGGCGCGGAACGCCGCGTACAGCAAAAGCCCCGTCTTGAGGTACATGAGCAGGCCGAGCCAGATCTTCGTCGGATTGCTGAGCGAGGCGAACGCGATCGCGCCCAGGACGACCATCATCATCAGGGCGGCGATCGAGCGGCGCCACGATCTCATGTCGATACACCCTCCGCGGACGAGGGGCGGAACCGGCCGCATCCTCGGGGCCTTTTATGGATCATCGTTCGCGCGAACCCTCCCTCAAGCGACGCTGGCGACCAGATCGTCGGCCAGACGTTCGAGCACTTCGCGGGTTAACTGGAACGGCGTCGGGCAACGGCGTCGGGTGGTCTCGTCGAAGCGGACGCGGCCGAGGCGGAGCTGACCGTCGCGGCTGAGCCGGACCTCGTAGTAGGAGCGACTGCCGTTGCGGGCGGTTGGGGCCTTGCTCCGCAGCTCGACCTCGACGCCGATCGGGTCGGACTCGATGAAGACCAAAGGCTCCATCAGGTACGACAGGCGTTCGCTCAGGCGGGCGCCCCACGACCGAAGTTCGTCGACCGACCACTCGGGCCGGTTGTCGGCGCGGAACTGAAGCGATGCGCACTCCAGGCCGATCCGGCCCGCCTCGCCGAGTTCCAGCGCGAGGCGATACGGGCCGTCTTCGGCCGTGACGGTTAACGCGGGGGCCTGGGTGTGGGCCAGGTCATCCACTGCGGCGGCGATCTTTTGGCTCAGGCTCATGACCGGTTCCTCCCAACGGGCGGATCGCGTGATCCGACCCATCAAACGAGAGCAGGGTAGTCCGCCCGTCGATGCTGGTTTCCAGATGGACCGGACGCGTCCACAGGCGGTTCAGGTGGCGCAGGGTGTCCTGCGCGTGGTCGAGCTTCAGGTCGATCCCGAAATGTTCTTGCTGCAGATACAGTTCTCCTCGGTTGCGGTAGTTACCATCCTTGACCCGGATGATCGGCTGCCCGAAGTTCGTCAGGTTGAACAGCAGCCGTTCCTTGATCTTCTTGAACTCGCGGCTCTCGATCTCGTACGTCTCGTTCTGATCGTTGTAATTGAAACTAAACATATTGTGACGCTTGCAGAAATCGATGGTCAGGTACGTGTCGATGAACGTCACGTCGCTATGGATCTTGCGGACCTCGAAGATTTTCTGCCGGCCGAGACCGAGCTGCTTGTCCCACGTGCGTTTCTTCTCGTAGTCATCGCACTCGTCCCACTCGGGGCCGAACTGCCCTTTGTTCCAGCGGTCCTCGATGTCGCGGAGCAGTTCGATGCCGAGCTTGTAGGGGTTGAGCCGACCGGGGGAGGTGGCCATCGTGCCGGAGTGGTGGTCGGCGTAATCGACCAGCTCGGAGGGGTCGAGGGTCCGGGTGGTCATGATGGTGGAGTGCCAGAACGAGGCCCAGCCTTCGTTCATGATCTTGGTCTGACCCTGGGGGGCGAAGTAGTAGGCCTCCTCGCGGACGATGGCCAGAACGTCGTGCTGCCAGACGTTCAGGGGGGCATGTTCGAGCAGGAACAGCAGGACATCCCGTTCGGGTTGTTCGGGGAATTGCTGGGACTTCTGCTTCTCCGCCTCGCGCTGACGGGCCTGTTCCTTGAGGACGGCGGGCGGGTTGATGAACTCGTCCATGTAGTCCTTGCTCTGGAACTTCATCGTATTGGAGGGATCGGCGGGGTTCTCGTCCTCCTCGGGGTGAAAGTCATAGCGACTGATGTCGTCGCGCCGTTTGATGAAGGTGGAGTGGATGTCGATGAGGTTTTCCAGCGAGAGGCAGTTATCGATGAAGTCCTCGACCACGTCCTCGCCGTACCGCTCCATGTAGCGGCGGATACGGTTGCCGTGGTTGGCCATCTCGTCCATCATTTTACGATTTGTATGGGCGAAGCAAATATTATTCTTGAAGAAGTCGTTGTGCCCGTACACGTGGGCCATGACGAGTTTTTGATCGACCCGCTGATTGCAGCGCAGGAGGTACGCGTAGCAGGGGTCGTTATTGATGACCATCTCGTAGATCTTCTGGAGGCCGTAGCGATACCCCTTGGAGAGTTGCTCGTACTCCATGCCGAACCGCCAGTGGGGATAACGGGTGGGAAACCCGCCCAGGGCGGCGATTTCGGAAAGCTCGTCGTAGTCGAGCACCTCGAAGATCGTGTCGTAGAAGTCCAGGCCGTAGTTGCGGGCATGGTCCTCGATTTCGAGCTGAAGCTCGCGGAGGTCGGCCGGGAGGTCGTGGACAGTGCTCATGATCGACATGGGAGTCACGTCTCCTTCTTCGGGCTGGACTGGACGTTCACGCGTGCTGTTCGACGAACTTACGGGCCTCGTGCTCGATCATGGAAAGCGGGATCAGGAACGGTTTCCGGGTGATCTCGACCTCGATCTCGTCGGCCCCCTCGGGGGCACGGTAGCGACCGGCGAATCCGCCGATGGGCGTATGGCCGTGAAAGGTCCCCGCCTCGGGCGTGCCGTCGCACGCGCCATGAGTCGAAAGCTTGGCGACGGCTTTCTCGAAGATCGCCATCCGGCGTTCGGGTTCTGACGGAAAAGGGACGCGGAAAACAGCCATGCGGTTCGCCTCGAAATCGTTGGGTGATCCTGTCCATTCCATATGTTCTTCGGAACAACGCAACGTCCATGTCGTGCAGCGTGACAGACTGGTCGCCGCTGGTCTGGATCACGTTCGTGTCGCTGAGGGTCATCATCCGGGGGCCTCCCGGTTCGTCGTGTGTTTCGCTCAGGTCAGCAGATCCTTGATGGCGATGCGGCCCAGTTCCCGGCCGTCGATGACGACGGGAACTTCGTCCGACTCGCCATGAATCATCGCCGCGCGGTACGACGCCGAGCGGCCGCGACCGCTGGGGTCGGTGAACAGTTCGAACTGGCGTTTGGGGAGGTTGAGAATTCCGTAAGACGGAATTCCGACCGCCGCGAACCGCCGCCACTTCACGCCGCGATCGGCGGCATAGGTCGTTTCGGACACCTCGACGAGCAGCCCGATATCCTCCGTGCGCGGGGCCTTGACGTAGCGATCCATCGGCCCACGGACCACGGCGATGTCAGGCTCCGGCCGCCAGAATCTCCCGAGCACCACGGACTTCTCCTCGCGGACATACCAGTCCGTCGGGAGGATGCCACGCAGGGCGTAGCCCAGCCGGAAGATCGCGAAGTCGTGCGGGTCGTTCTTGGTCATCTTGTCCACCAGGACGCCGCCCAGCAGTTCCACCCGCGCCCGCTCGGGGAAAATCCCCGCGTCGATCATCCGCTCGAACTGGCGCACGGTGAGCCGGTAGGGCACGATGCCGGAACGGGTCGGCTGGGTGGTGTCGGTGGCCATCGGTCGTTTCCCTCTTTGCTCAGCGTCCCCGGCCGAGGAACTCCTTGATCGAGTCGAAAATGCCTTCCTTGTCGCGGATCTCCGAGAGGGCCAGGTTGGGGACGTCCTCGAAGGCGTCTTCCAGCTCGCGGTAGAACTCGCCCGAGCCATAGGGGCTTTCGACCTGACCGTAGCCGAACAGGTTGCACTTGGGCAGCAGGGTGTCGCGCAAAAGGCCGACGCACTGGCGATTATCCTCGCCCCAGTTGTCGCCGTCGGAGAAGTGCAGGACGTAGATGTTCCAGTCCACGGGCGGATGGTCGGCGTCGATGATCTTGTTGGCCAGGCTGTAGGCCGAGCTGATCCGCGTGCCGCCCGACTCGCGGGTGTGGTAGAAGGTGTGTTGGTCGACCTCCTTGGCCACCGCGTCGTGAATGATGTAGCGGGTGGTCACGCCGTCGTACTGGCTCTTGAGCCACGTGTCGATCCAGAACGACTCGATCCGGACGATCTCCTTCTGGTCGTCGGTCATGCTGCCCGAGACGTCCATCAGGTAGAGGATCACGGCATTGGAGTGCGGCAGGGGGACCGAGTTCCACGAACGGTAGAGCTTGTCCTCGCGGACCGGGATCACGATCGGGTCCAGGGGGTCGTACTGGTTCGAGGCGATCTGCCGCTTGAGCGCCTTCTTGTACGTGCGCTTGAAGTGGCGCAGGCTCTCGGGGCCGGCCTGACGGATGCCGGTGTACTTGTCCTTCTCCTCGATGATGTTGGCCCGGCCCTTCGGCTCGATGCGGGGCAGCTCCAGCCCTTCGCCGAGGATCTCGGCCAGCTCCTCCAGGGTCAGCTCGACCTCCAGGATGTGCTGGCCGGGGCTATCGCCGGCGCCGGAGGGATCCTCCCCCTCGCCGGCGCGGCCGATGGGCGTGCCGACGTCGCCCGGCCCCTGGCCGACGCCCCCGGAGTTCTTCGTGCCGTAGCGGAACTCGGGAATATCGATCTGAGGCATCGGGATCGAGACCAGCTCACCGCCGGTCTTGCCGATCATCTCGCCGTGAGTGATGTACTTCCGCAGGTCGTTCTTGATCTTACCCCGAACGATCTGCTTGAACCGGTTGGCATCCCGCTCGATTTTTCGCACCACGGCTCAAATCCCTCGCCGCTGGGGGACAACCGGCGTTGTGCCGGTGTCCCGTCTCCGGGCCGCCTTCGTGGTGCCCGCGTGCGCAGCAAAGCTTGCCCGCGGGAGAGGCGGTCCGACCGTGCACCAATTCAAAGATCAAGGAGAAGGCGTGCTCACAAGGAAGCGATGGGCGGGTGCGCTGACGAGAGGGGCCGTGAAGAGGGCTGGCCCTTCCTGTTCCGAAAAGATGCCCGCACGCCTCTTAATGCAAATTATAGACCAACGCCCCCACCAAGTCCACGTAATCCGCGAAGTCTCCCACGCGGCACAACGCCTTTCTCCGGGGTCAAGGTTCGCCCGGGCTGTTCCGAACTCCTTCCCAGAGTTCAGCATAGGTCTCCCGAACGTAGGGGTTCAATTCCTGGGCGAAATCGGCGGGGAGCCGGAGGATCTTGATCAACTCGACGACATCGGTCAGATCCTTCAGTCGGCCAATCCCACCGGTCATACCCGAGGCAAGCTTCAACTCGAGCAGGGCCGGGAGGCTCAGGTTGTGGACCCCGTCGATCTCGACGCTGACCTGGGCCGGGTCGGGAAAGGCGACCGGCTTGGGCTTGCCGTCGCCCGGAAAGTCGCCCGTCACGAGGAATTTAATCCGCACGCCCGTCTCGGTATCGCGCAGGTTCTTGCTCCCGGTAAGCAGATAGCCGAGGCCGTCGAGACGTTCGTGAATGACCCGTAGCGCCTCGCGCGTTACCAGGACATCCACATCGACCGTCAACCGTCGGTATCCGTGAGCATCCAAGGCCATGCCACCGGCGATCACGAACGGCAAGCCCAACTCGTCAAGCCGGCGCGCGACTTTGCGGAGAGTATGAAAAACCTCGCCGTCATGACGGAAGTGGCGATCGCCCTCATCCATGCTCCACCTCCGATCCGACCTGAGCCGTTGCTCGTAAGGGGGCGCGTGAGTCGCAGTCGTTTTGGTGCTCATGGGAGTGCTTCTCCCCGGAAGTCGACCGGGAGCGTCTTCAACGAGACGCCCCCGACCAGGAAGGATCAGATCAATGACTCGCCCGCTTGACGTCGCCTCGGGCGAAGATGCTGGCGACGTAGTTCAGGACGTCGGTGGCCGAGTCCTCGTCGTAGCCGTAGTTGCGGATCAGGCGCTGCTTGACGATGTCGATCTTCTCCTGGGTGTCCTTGTCCACCACGCTGGAGACGAGGCTCGTCAGCTTGATCGTATCCTTCTGGTCCTGGAAGAGTTTCAGTTCCAGGGCCTTCTGGAGCCGCTCGTTGGTCTTGTAGTCGAACTTCTTGCCGTCGAGCGCCAGAGCACCGATGTAGTTCATGATCTCGCGGCGGAAGTCGTCCTTGCGGCTCTCGGGGATGTCGATCTTTTCCTCGATCGACTGCGCATGAGCCGCTCGTCCGGCTCCTCGGGCTGACCGGTGTACTTGTTCTTGACCTTCTCCCGCTGGGTGTAGGCCTTGACGTTGTCGATGTAGTTACCACAGAGGCGCGAGAGGCATCCTCGTCGGCGGCGATGGCGCGCTGGACTTCGTTCTTCACGATGTCCTCGTATTCTTCCTTGACCACGGCGAGCAGGTGCTTGTAGTGCTTGCGCGTCTCCTCGCTGTTGATCAGGGAGTGATGTTTGAGACCGGCTTCCAGCTCGTTGAGGACCATGAACGGGTTGACCGAGCGTTCGTCAGCGTGGGCGACCAGGGCGTTGGAGATCTTGTCCTGAACGTAGCGCGGGCTGATCCCGTGCATGCCTTCGTGCTCGGCCTCCTCTCGGAGTTCCTTGATGTTGTCATCGGTGAAGCCGGGGAGAGTCTTGCCGTTGTAGAGCTTGAGCTTCTGCATCAAGGTCAGCCCGGCGTTCTTCGGCTCCTCCAGCCGGGTGAGGATGGCCCACATCGCGGCCACTTCCAGCGTGTGCGGGGCGATCCGCTTGCCGTGGACCTTGCGGCTGTTGTAATCCTTCTCGTAGATCTTGATCTCATCGGAGAGCTTGGTGACGTACGGCACGTCGATCTTGACGGTCCGGTCGCGCAGGGCCTCCATGAACTCGTTGGACTGGAGCTTCTTGTACTCGGGCTCGTTGGTGTGCCCGATGATGACCTCGTCGATATCGGTCTGGGCGAACTTCTTCGGCTTGATCTTATGTTCCTGGCTGGCCCCCAGGAGGTCGTACAGGAAGGCAACGTCCAGCTTCAGGACCTCGATGAACTCGATCAGGCCGCGGTTGGCGATATTGAACTCACCGTCGAAGTTGAAAGCGCGGGGATCGCTCTCGCTGCCGTACTCGGCGATCTTGCGGTAGTTGATGTCGCCGGTCAGTTCGGTGGCGTCCTGGTTCTTCTCGTCCTTCGGCTGGAACGTGCCGATGCCGATGCGATCCTGCTCGGAGAGGATCAGGCGCCGGACGCGAACGTCCTCCAGGACCTTCGCCCAGTCCCCCGCGTACTTCTCCATGCGGAGGTTGAACGACTGGCGGCAGAAGGGGCAGAGGTCCCCCTCGATGGTGATGGGATACTCACCCTCGCGCTCTTGGTTCAGTTCCTCGATGACCGAGGCGCGGAACTCGACGGGGATCAGTTGCAGCGGCTCCTCGTGCATCGGGCAGTCGGCATACGACTCGTTCCCGTCGGCATCGGTCTCGCGCCAGGAGTAGGTATAGAGGGCACCGTCGTCCGTCTTGGAGTAATGTTCCAGCCCCTTCTTCAGAAGCCGAGCGATCGTGCTCTTGGAACTGCCGACCGGGCCGTGCAACAGCAGTACGCGCCGTTCGGTGCCGTAGCGATGAGCGGCGCTTTTGAGGATGTTGACCAGATTGAACAGCGTCCGGTCGAGTCCGAAGACACCATCCTCTCCCTGATCGACCGGGTCATCAAAGAATTTGTACCGGACGAACTTTTCCTTGTTGACGTAGATTTCCTCGGTCCCGAACCCGAGGATCATGTCGTAGAGCCGCTGGTAAGCGGTTCGGGTGACCTTGGGATTAGTACGCACGATGTCGAGATACTCGGCGAACGTGCCGTGCCAGTGTTTCTTTTGATAATCCGCCAGGTTCTGGCGGCTGGCAATCATCGCGATCAGATCCGTTCCAGACGACATGGGGCGATCTCCCTCCTGAGCGGTGGATCCGTCGGGCGGTGGCGCATCGCGTCTGTCCGCGGAGACGGGCTGCCGTGCCCGTACTGCGCATGCTGACTTCGGCCCTCGAAGTGACGAGGCCCTGGCCGAATTGTCAAATCATCAAAAAAGGGGAGAGGCAGAATCGAGGAATATTGACAGACTAGCGTCCGTCGGTAGAAAAGCGGAGGACGACCCGAGACACAGGCAACGCGGTCTCCGCGGCGGGTGCCGACACCGGCCACTCGTTCATGGTGGCCACTACCGGGCCGTCACCCGTCATTACAACCCGGAACGTCCGTCCTGTCAAGCACGCCTCCAAGGAAGTACAAACGAGTTGGCATCCAAAGATGTTTCCAAAAGACATCATCCGGACCAGGAAACCGGGCATGCCAGAGGACACGACGGGAAATCCACGGGTTCGGCCCGATCAAACGACGGCGACCTCGTCCGGAACCTCGTCCGGCTTCGCGGCGACCG
Organism: uncultured Planctomycetota bacterium; assembly: GCA_963758025.1. Lineage (GTDB taxonomy): Bacteria > Planctomycetota > Planctomycetia > Isosphaerales > Isosphaeraceae > CAVWUA01. The sequence continues at coordinate 170,272 of CAVWUA010000002.1, forward strand.
CCGCCACGGGCAGGGCGCGGCCGGTCAGCTCGACCAGGGCGGCCAGGGTCGCCAGACCGATCGGCAGTGACGCGTAGTGCGCGTAGCTGTCGGCCGCCTCCAGCACCCAGGGCAGCGCCGGCTGCGAGAGCACCAGCGCGTAGGCCAGGCCCGAGAGTCCTCCGGCGGCCAGACCCGCGACGAGCAGCACGGCGACCAGACGCCCCCCTTCGTCGCGCAGCAGCCGGCCATAGGCCCCGATCAGGCCACCGAGACCGCCGCCGCTCCAGGCCAGGGCGCCGGTGAGGCCCACGGTCAACAGCGCGGACCCTTGCAGCAGGACCAGGCCCCACCCTCGCACGAGCGGCAGGATCAGCGACATGGCCGACTGCCCCACGTAGGGCAACAGCAACCAGGCCCCCGTCGCCACGTAGCGCGCTGGCAGAGCCAGCAGGCAGGCGAGGGTCGCCGCTGGCCAGAGGGCCACCGGCTCGCGCACGTCGAGTTGCTCCGCCCCGGCGTCCCCCAGGCCGGCATTGCGCAGCTCGACCACGACCCAGCCCAGCAGGAGGCCGTCCGCCAGCGCCATCAAGACCGGCACCACGACTGCCTCGACGATCAGGCACCCCCCCAGCGGCAGGCCGCCGGTCTCGATCACCAGGTTGCCGATCCGGTACATCGCATAGAGCCACCCACAACCCCAGCAGAGGGTCGTCCACGGCGGCAACGGGGCCGGCTCGTCCAGGCTGTCGAGGTTCCCCCAGCGGTCGGCGGAAAGCTTGAAGACCAGAATCGTCGCCGTGACGAGCAAGAGCAGCCAGTCCCCCAGGGCGCAGAGGTCGCGCAGCGGGGTCAAGGCGGTCAGAACCCCTTGCTCGAAGGAAAGCTCAACCAGACTGCGCGACTTCTTCAGCACCAGCAGGTCGTTCAACCTCTGCGGCTCGCGGAAATGCCGGAACTGGGAGAACGACCAGGCCAGAACCGCCACGCCCAGCAAGACCGCCACCACCCTCCCGGCGCGCCGGCAACGCAGCACGGCCGCACCCAGCAGGCGGACGTGGCCCGGAATGTCGAGCAACTGCCCCAGGGCCCGCCGAGGCCCCTGCACCAGGATCGCCAGCACCAGCAAGGCCAGCAAGCCCCCCAGCCAGATCCAGAGCGCGGTCAGCGTCGGCACCGCGGAAGGAGATGAGAGCGTCTGGCTCGTGAACCAGCGCCGCAAGGCCAGCAACGGAATGGCGTCCGGGTCCGTCCCCGGAACGGCCTGGGCCCAGAACGTCGGCAGAGAAACCAGCGCATCCAACGCGATTGTCTCCGGCTCTTTTGAGACGCAATGCCGCACCGCACAATCAATCAGCGGTGCTAATTGTAACGCCTCGCCGGGACGACAACCAGCATCCTTTAAGGAATTCGTGGATCACCCCGCCTCAAGGGCGTCGCGGAGCGGGAGTCGGGGTGTTGCCGACGGCGCGACGGAGGCCGCCGTCGGCAGGCTGGGTGTCGGGCTTGGGGGCGAGGATTGGGGTCCGGGCCGGTTCGTCCTCGCCGTAGAGCCGCAGATAGCGATAATAGACTTCCAGGGTGAGCGTCGCCAGGGCCGTACAGTAGATCCGTCCGCCGCGCGTGCCCCAGGGGCTTTCGTCAGGGTCCCAGCTTCCGGCCTGGTGGCCGGTCGTGCGCTGACGGCCGACGATCCGGTCGCGCACCTGGCCATTCCAGCGGTCCCAGGCCGTCCCGCCGTACTGGAACATCGAGAGGGTGCCGTAATACCAGTAATAGAGGTTATAGGGGTCCGTGTCGGGGCCGTGATCGAGCAGGAACGACGCGGCTTCGAGGCTCTCGGCGCCGGGGTCAGCCACGCCGAGGAACTGACGGCAGACCCACGCCTCGGCGGTCATCGTCGGGGTGATCTTCTCGTTCGGCTGATAGGTGGCGAGCCCCTTGTTCCGTCCTTCGGCGATCAGCCGCAGCCAGCGGACGGCCCCCGCGCGGGTCGCCTCGGGCACGGTGATGTCGGTTTCCCTGGCCGACTTCAAGACGAGGATGATCCAGCCGAGGATGCTCGTATCACCAGTCCGGGCGCCGGGCTCGTCGCGCCAGGCCATGCCGTCGGCCGCTCGGGAATGCACGATGAAGTTCACCGCGCGTTCGGCGGGACCTCGCAGCATCGGATCGCCGGTCAGGGCATATGCCTCGCAGATCGCCAGCGAGGCCATCGCGTGACAGTACATGCCAACGGCCACGCTCCGGCCGCGCAGGTCGCCGTCGGCCTTCTGGATCGAGAGCAAAAAGCGCAGGCCGCGATCCACCGTCTCGGCGTACTTGCCGTCGGTGTGGGTGTACCCGGCCCCCAGGTAGGCGAGCAGGGCCAGGCCGGTCATGGCGGTGTCGGCCTCCCAGTAGAAGCACTCGCCGAAGCAGGTCTCGCCGGGCGGGCAGTGGACGGTGAAGTCATCCTCCCCCTTGGGCACGGTACCATCGCGGTACTTGGCGGTGCCGGCGTCCCAGCGTCCGTCGGCGTCCTGGTGGCGCTTCAGCCAGTCCAGGGCGCGCTCGACCGCCTGCTCGCTGGCGAGGCTCGCCCCGGCGCGCTGGGCGCGTAGCGAGCGGTTCGGGTCGAGGCGGGGCCGATAGACCTCGGGAACCTCAGGCAGGGGGCGGCGTCCCAGCACGGCGCGCGGCAGTCCAGGGGTCGCCAGGGCACCCGACGGCCGGGCGCGGGCAATTTCGATCGGCTCGGAGTTCGTCCCCGGCCTTGTCAACGGCGGACGTTCGCCACCGTTGTTGCCGGCTCCAACGCGGCCGGGACGGAGCCGCAAGGGAGCCTCCAGGCCGGGCAAGGCCGCGGCTGTGCCGGGCGCGGCGGCCGGGATGGGGGCCGGCATCGCCGCAATCTCCGGCCCAATCGCCTCGCCGTCTCCACCTCCCGGCGCCGGCGTGACCGACGGTTCGGCGGCCGTCAACGGCGGAGCCGCGCGGGGCGGCTCCAGTCGCGTTGCTGGAACGGCATCGGGCAGGTTCGCGCTCAGCGAGGCCGGGGGAACCTCGGACCGATCGTCCGACCTCGGGGCGGTCAGGGCGGGCGCGGCCTCGGGATCAGAGACGGGCGTTTCCGACCGAGCGAGGCGCTGCGGACCGGCCTCCATACCGGGCAAGACCGGAGTCGGATCAGGTTCGGCCGGCTCAGCGCGGGGGACGACCACTTCGGGAATCTCGGCGGCCAGGTCGGCCGTCGCCGGGGTTTCGAGTGCCGGCGGGGCCTGCATCTCGGCGTCGGCCGTGGCCGGCGGCTCCACGGAGCGCGTCGGTGAGGGCGGGTTGACCTCCGGCGTGACCGTCGCCGGCTCGACCGGCGGGAGCAACGACTCGTCAGGTCGGGCCGGTTCGGGCAAAGGGGTCGGTTCCGGGGCCTCGGCCCGCATCGCCAGCTCCGGCGGGGTCGCGCCGGCGAGCCGGCCGGGACGGTCCCAGGGGGCCGGGCGCCGCCCGGTCCGACGCCGTCGGCCGATGTGCCGGAAGTCCCGCCGCGGCTCGCGCTTTCGGTCACGACGGGCGTGACCCGGATCTCCCGGATGTGCGCCCGCTGGCTCGTGGAGGCCGACAGCCCCGGCAGGCCCCCGAGCAACGGCAGGTGGTCGCGGCTGAGCACCGCCGCGACGTGGATTACGACCGAGATCGCCAGGCACTTCCGCAGGACCCGGCGCGACCCCCAGCTCGTCCAGGTCATCAGGCCGAGGACCAGCACGATCACCCCCAGGCTGGTCCAGGCCGCCAGGTCGGCCCGCAGCAGGTGGAGGAACGATTCGAGGTTCAGGCCGGTCATCGCTGCCTCATCGGAAGGGCGGGAGCGCGGGGCTCGCGCCAGGACGGGTCAAATCGAGTCGGTCGAGGGGGGCGTCTCCCAACGCCCTACCTGCCGGAAGGCCGCTCCATCTGCCGGACGACGTCCTCGGGAATGGGCAGTCGGATCGGATGCGGGGAACGGGCCGGTCCGCCGGCGTCGCCCCGCGTGCGGGCCTGCCGCGTGTCCGCGGCGGTGGCCAGGGCGATCGCGTCCACCGTCTCGGCACCGATCCGATCCAGGTCGTGCGCCAGGGCCTCCACGCGACCCACCAGGCCATCGTAGGCCACCAGGGCGAGGATAGCCAGGGCAACCCCGGCGGTCAACGGCGCAAGGGCGCCGGCCAGGGCGGGTCCCCACGCGGTATTCGGCGTCAAGGCCGCCAGGGTTCGACCGGCGGCCGTCAAGGTGCCCAGCAGCCCGATCAACGGAGACAGCGCCGCGACACGTCGCAAGGTGCCGATATGCCGCCGCAGGCGGTCCGACTCGAGCTGCCGGGCCAGCGCCACGGCCCGTTCCAGATCGGCCACCGGGCGGCCCCAGCGACGGATCGCCGCGAGGGAGACGCGAGCGGCCGGACTGGGGTTCAGCTCGCAATAGTCGAGCGCCTTCCCCTTGTCGAGCTGTCCGTCACCGAGGCGCCGCTGGAACCGCTCGACATACGCCGCTGGAATGATCTTGCCGCGCCGCACACGGACCGAACGTTCCAGGGCCACGCCCAAACCCAGCAAGGCGCTGGCGGCCAGCCCTCCCCAGGTGATCCGCTCCATCGGCGGCGTCCGACGATACCAGGCGACGGCCCGCAGCCCGAGCACCCGGGCCTGAACCTGCACTCGTTCGAGCGTCGGGTTCCCCGCCTCGCCCTTCCCCCCTTCCGCGGCCTCGGCCCCCGCCACGAGCATCCCGAGGACCACCCCCACCCCGGCCGCCAGCCGGAGCGCCGTCGCTTTCACGGTCGTCTGTCGTCGCATCGTACTTGAGATCCTTCTCAACATCTTGCGAGGTTCCGATCGGAGGACGCCTCCCGGCGTCCCTCTTTTCGGTTCCCTCGGCTCGTCAGGATGCGTCCCTTCTCCCGATGACGAGACGCCGGCGCACAATCCCTACTCGTAGTATCATCGAACGAATCGGGGGCTTGGGTGGTGGAAATTTTAGAACTCGTGCCATCAGAGCCATCCTTCTCATGGCTTGTCAGACCAGAATCGCCGTGGCAAAGTAAGGGCCACGTGTCCGCCAGTTCAGATCCTGATTATGAGGAACCATCCCGCATGGCCACCGGCGGATATCCTGGACCACTTCACCCACACCAAACCCGCCGCAACGGCTACGAATTTTTTTTCTACGACAAACACCATCGTCACGATGACTCGGACGATGCCCAGTGGCTCCCGGAACTGAACCACGACGAGGAATTCGCCATCTTCGACCTTGCTGACTGGCACGACCTGGCGGATTCCAAGGGGAACCTTTACGGAATTCGACGCACCCCCGATGGTGACATCCTCATGCTGGGAACCCGCAACGAACAGGTCGCGGAGTTCCCCTGGGCTCACCCTGGCCATGCCTGGCACGGATATCCGCTCTGGCCTTTGAAAAGAGCCGGACCGGAGAACCGGCGAAAGTTACCCGCACCGAGAGACGCGATTGATAAAATGGTGCAGGAGGGGCTGTTGACCAGGGTCCAGGGTCGTCGGCTGAAGAAGGGGGCTCATGTATGACCATGAAGTCGATCCGGGCACAGAGCCTTCGAATGCCTCCCCAATACGCTGAACCTTCTTGGGCTGGCGAGGTTACCGGAACGCATACATTGTGCATCGGGACCGAAAGCGGCGAACTCGTGATAAATCCATTCCTAACGGACGGTGATTCTCTGGTTATTCCAGCAGAAACTCGTGAAGTAAAGGCTCGATCCTGGGATCTGAAGGGACTGTCTGAGCCGATCAACTGTGTGGCGTTTGCAGGAAACCTTCTCGGCGTGAGCACACGGAGTGAGGTCGCGTTCTATGAACGTGATCAGACCTTCGAGAAAATAAAACCCGTTGGTCCGGTTCATCCCGGCGGTGCTCATGGCATTTTGACGACGGCGTCAGGAGGTTTTATTGCACCACTGGGCCTCGGTGGTTTGCTTCTCATGGAGCTTCGGCCCGAGGGATCTCCGATCATCGAAACAGGGCGAGCAAACGGCGTCGGCCTGGATTTTTACAAGCTCGCTCGTCTGAATCCGACCGGTCGCTCCAGCCTTTTCGCATGTGCCGCCCGGCATGATGGCCTTTTGCGAATTTCACTCGATCCGGACTCGAAACATTTCACGATTTTTGGCCATGTCTTTTCCGGCCTCGACGTGATTGATGTTTGCTCTTTGAATGTCCCGGGATGGCCTTTCGCCGTAGCGGGACTGGCCCGTGATCAGACTGTTTTGCTCTGTCGCAACCTCTGGGACGACGAACCAATCGCCGTACGTTATGGCGACTTGATTCAAGGCACTCCCTACACGATTCTGAATGTCCAAGGACATCTCATCATCCTGACAAGCCGCACATTGGCGATCCTACCTGACGCGGTCACGAGATTCCTGACCAACGACTTCCCAAGGAGTTCGCGGACTGGATGGAAGATCGAAATTCAGGCCGTCGATGCTTATCTCGCATTCGAGCGATATCTGCTCCTCATTGTTGACGGTGGAATCCAGGTCATTGATGTCGCTCAATTCGCTTCAGGTGACCAACCACGAACAACGGGAACGGGAGAAGTTTACCCCGCCGAATCTTGGGCTGGGACGCCGGAGATATTCGACTTGTGCCGGAGTGGTCAAACATACGACCTCGACCTGACCACCGTGCCGTAGTTGGTCAAATCCCCCACTCCGTGGTAAAATCCGGCCGGCGTGGACCGAATGCCGTTCTCTTGCCCCGTTTGTGAAAGACCGGACCGCGATGTTGCACCCTTGGCACGACGTGACCCCCGGCGAGAACTTGCCCCAGCAGTTCAATGCCATTGTCGAGATCCCGATGGGGTCGAGCGTCAAGTATGAGCTGGACAAGCGAACGGGTTTGCTGCGGATGGACCGGGTGCTCTACTCGGCCGTCTTCTACCCGGCCAATTACGGGTTCATCCCGCAGACGTATGCCGATGACGATGACCCTCTGGACGTGCTCGTGCTCTGCCAGGAACGCCTGGCGCCGATGACCCTGGTTACCGCCCGCGCCATCGGCCTGATGACGATGGTGGACATGGGCAAAAAAGATCACAAGATCCTGGCGGTCGCCGTGGATGACCCGGAGTTCAACAGCTACCGGGAGGCCAAGGAATTGCCGCCGCACCGGCTCCAGATGCTCCGCCGGTTCTTCCAGGATTACAAGTATCTCGAAGGCAAGGCCGTCGAGGTCGATGAGATCCAGTCCTCCGAGGTCGCCTTCCCGATCATCGAGGACGCGCTGCATCGCTACAGCACCCAGCGACGCAAGGGGTTCCACTGAGATGCGGGCGGTCGTCATCGGCGGTTCGGGGCAGATCGGCGGCTGGCTTCTGCGCGTCTTGCGCGTGCGCGGACATGACGCCATCGGCACCTACGCCACCGTACCGTATGAGGGCCTGGTGCACCTTCAGGCCACCGATCAGCCCGGCGCGGCCGCCTGGCTGCGCGATCAAAAGCCCGAGATCGTCTTCTACCCGGCCGGGTTCACCTGGGTCGATGGCTGCGAGCGCGACCCGGCACGCGCCCGCGATGCGAATTGCGACCAACCCTTGAACCTCGCCCGCGCGGCGGCGGACGTCGGCGCCCGGTTCGTCTATTTTTCCACGGACTATGTCTTTGACGGAAACGACGGCCCCTACAACGAGAACGACCCACCCCACCCCTTAAACGTCTATGGTCAGGCCAAGCGCGAGGCGGAACTCGCGCTGGAACAGGAACTTGGGGCATCGCAGCTCACCGTGCGGACAAGCTGGGTCTTCGGTCCCGAGCGGCAAGGGAAGAATTTTGCTTACCAGCTCGTGCGGACCCTGCGGGACGGCCGCCCCCTGCCCTGCCCGTCCGACCAGGTGTCCAGCCCGAGCTACGGTCCGGACGTCGCCCGGGCGGTGGTGACCCTGGCCGAGCGGAGGGAATCGGGGATCTGGCACGTCGCCGGGCCGGAGACGATCGACCGCGTGCGCTTCGCCCGCGCCCTGGCCGGGGCGTTCGGTCTGGATGAGGGATTGATCGTCGGCAAGCCGACGACCGAGTTGGGTCAGGGAGCCGCTCGACCATTGAATGGCGGCCTGGCAACCTCCCGGCTCGACGCCGCGTTTTCCGGTTTGATGCGTCCCCTCGCCGAGACGCTGCCGGATTTCCTCGCCCGGATCGATGCCGACGAGGGCTGGGCTGATCCGAGACGCGTGGGATGATCCCGAAGCCGCAAGAGCCCTTTGCCCGAATGGCCAGGTCGGCTAGGATGGATGCGGGTCGACCGGATTCGGCCCGCGACGCTGTAGGAGCGCAAACCAACCGGAGGAGGTCACGGATGACGCCTTATGACGTGCTGATGATCGGCGTGGTAATTGGCGGGATGGTGTGGGGCGCGTTGCGGGGGATCACCTGGCAGGTAGCCAGCATCGCTTCCCTGGTCCTGGGTTACGCGGTTGCGTATCCGGTTTCCGGGCAACTGGTCTCGCACTTTCCGGGCGAACCGATCGTGGCGAGGGCCTTGTCACTCCTGGTGGTATACGCGGCGGTTTCGGGAAGTGTCTTCCTGGCGGCCTGGCTGGTGCGGACGACCTTGCGGCAGTGGAAGTTCGAAGCCTATGACCGGCACCTCGGCATGATTCTCGGCGGTGCCGAGGGGGCCTTGGTGGGCATGGTGGCGACGGTCTTTGTCGTGAGCCTGGCCCCCGGTACCCGGCAGCCGATCCTGACCAGTCACTCGGGCCAGGTTGTCAGCGGCGTGCTGAGCGCGGTCCAGCCGGTCCTACCGGGTGAAGTTCGCACCATGATGACTCCCTTCTGGACAGGTGTGGCGGAATCCACCCCGGCCGCTGTGGCCGCGCCGACGCTCGCCCGCGACGACACACCGGAGAGCGAGGATTCCGTGGAGGACCGCAAACAGACCGAGGACCGGATCACACTCCCCGCCCTGCCCAGGCTGGCCGAGCGCAATCCCCGGCGGGAGACCCAACGCGCGGCGACCCCTCCGGTGAAAACCCCGAGTACGCCGGCGGCCCCGGCGGCTGAGCCAGACGCGTTGCGCGACCTGGTGCGGCGGGGGGTCAATCGGGTCGAGGACGCGGCGGTCGGCGTCGTGACGGACGAGATCCGCCGCGCCGGCGCGGAACTTCAGGACCCCGCGACAACGCCGAACCTGGACCCCGAAGTACTCCGCAGCCGCCTGCGATCGACCCAGAGCCGCGTTGGCCGGGCCGTGACTGACGCCATCGGACGGGAAATCGAGCAGACAGGCGAACGGTATGGCCGAGACACTCCACGTCGGTGACCGCCCGATCAACCTGACTCAGGTGCTCAAACGGGCTGGCTTGGTCATGCACGGCGGCGAAGCGAAGGCCCTGATCGCCGACGGCATGATCAAGGTCAACGGTACGGTCGAGTTGCGGAAGCGCCGACAGATGACCGTCGGAGACACGATCGAGATCGAGGGTGGCCCGACCCTGGTTCTCGCCTGAACGGAACGACGAACCAACAGCCAGGGAGAGAGTGATCGGGCTTTGGCGGGCGGGGCGGCCAATCAGGGTCGGCCCGCCCTTTCGAATTTGTCCTGGGGGCACCATGAAGCGCATCGGGATTCTCACCGCCGGAGGGGATACTCCGGCCCTCAACGCAACCATTCTCGGCGCCGTTCAGCGCGCGAATCAGCTTCGGATCGAGGTTTACGGCATCATCAAGGGGTTCAGCGGCGTGTTGAACCCGCATGTGCCGCACGTCCACCTGAACCCCCTCCTCCAGTGCATCCCGGAGCTGGACGCCACCCGGGGCGGGACGATCCTGGGGGCCTCGCGCGACTACGTGGATTCGGGCGACGTCGAGACGATCGAACAGGTGGCCGACCGTTTGAAACGGCTCAAGATCGAGGGCCTGATCTGCGTCGGCGGCGACGGCACGATCAATGGCATGCAGCCCTTGAGCAACCACCTGCCCACCGTGCTCGCCCCGAAGACGATCGACAACGACCTGGGGCTGAACTACCTCGACGAGCAGTACGAGTGGTACCGCGAGCCAACCGACAACGCCAGGGGGTACGAGTACCACAAGCGCCCCGGCCGCGACTTCGGCCTCGACGAGATGATCAACTTCGCCACGCCGGGCTATGCCACGGCCGTCTCCGTCTCGGCCCAGAGCATCCAGCGCATCCGGACGACGGCCGAGAGCCACCGGCGGATCGCCATCGTCGAGGTCATGGGCCGCGACTGCGGCATGATCGCCCTGGGGGCGGCCTACGGTCAGCCCGACATGATCCTCGTGCCCGAGTGCCCCGTCCAGCCCGACGCCCTGGTCGAGCGCGTGCTGGCGATCCTCGACATCCAGAAACACGCCGTATTGTGCATCTCGGAAGGGATCGTCGATACCCAGGGACGCATCATCGGCGACGTTCAAACCAGCAAGGACCCGGCCGGAAACATCACGTACACAGGGGCCGCGGAGGCCATCAAGCGGTTGCTGGTCGAGCGAATCGGCAATGAATTCTTCACCCGCAAGCGCCGCAACGAAAGTGCTGAGGCGGCCGTCTTCACCCGGAAGATCGGCCACACCCAGCGCGGGGGACGGCCGATCCTTTTCGACCGCTTCTACGCATCGCAGCTCGGCGGCAAGGCGGTGGACCTGCTGGCCCAGGGTTATCAGAACTGCGTCGCCACACTCCAGTACCAGGACGGCGGAATCGTGCTGGACAGTGTGACCGCGAACCACCTGCGCGACCGCTGGAACACGATCCACGCCCGCCCGCTCTCCCCCACCTTCTACGACCCGCTCCGGTTCCAGCCGTCAGACAAGGGGGTCGAATACCTCCGCGCCATCTTCGGCTCCGCCCTGGGAGCCGACGACCTGGAATGCCAGCGGGCCCTGTTCAACACTGGCAACCTGATCCACCCGTACTACTCAGTCAATGTCGAGGTCAACAAGCGGATTCGCCGCCTGGAGAATCTCGACTGATCTCTCCATTCAAGCCACGACCACGCCGGGGCACGATGACGCCCGGTCGTCTTTGGAATCGCGTCGTTCCCCCCACCCCGGTCCTCATCATCCCGAGAAGACCTCCCTTCAGGTCGCCGGCTACCCAAGATTCCCTTTATTGAATTTCGCGGCGTACGGCGATTGGCATGAAGGCTGCTACCTCTCGCGGTGACCAACAACCCCCGAAAAAACCTTGCCTTGGGCTGGGTCGTCGCCTATAGCGAGAACACCGATTCCGACCGCGCCTCGCGCGGAGCGGGACAGACGAGACGGATCGCGACGGACCCACCCCGATGGAACGGGTGAATCCTGCTCCCGAGGTGTGCCTTGCCGACGAAGTCCATCGCCGCTGCCCGACCCGGACGCCTGGCCGTTGTCCGCGTCCCCTCCACGAAGGCGTCCGCGTCATTCGCCGAAGCGGTGCGCCGGGGCCTTTCAGCCAGCCCGAAGACCTTGCCTTGCCAGTTCTTTTATGATGCGGCCGGCTCCCAACTGTTCGAGCAGATCTGTGCCTTGCCCGAGTATTACCTGACCCGGACCGAGGACGCGATCCTTCGCGCGCACGCCGAGGCGATGGTCGCCGGATTTCCCCGGCCTCCCGCGATGATCGAGCTGGGCAGTGGCAGCTCGACGAAGACTCGTCGCCTGATTGCCGCCGCCCAGAAGCAATACCGCAGCCTGCACTACATCCCGATCGACGTCTCACCGACGATCCTGGAGGAATCCGCACGCTCCCTGGTCCGCGATTTTCCCGGCCTGCGAGTCACGGGCTACGCGGCCGATTATCGCGATGCCCTGGACCGCCTCTGCGCGAGCGTCCGTCGTCCCAAGCTCGTCGTCTTTCTCGGCTCCAGTCTGGGCAACTACACGACCGAGGAGGCCGTCGCCCTGCTCTCGCACGTCCGCCGGGGCCTCGGGCCGGACGACCGCCTGCTCCTGGGAACCGACCTGGCCAAGGACCGCGCGACGCTGGAAGCGGCCTACGACGACGCCCAGGGAGTCACCGCGCGTTTCAACAAGAACCTCCTGAGACGCATCAACCGCGAGTTGGGCGGAGACTTCCACCTCGACCAGTTCACCCACGAGGCCCGCTACCAGCCGGATCGGGAACGGGTCGAGATGCATCTGGTCAGCCGCCGCGATCAGGTCGTGCGGATCGAGGGTGCCGACCTCACGGCCCGGTTCGCCGAAGGGGAGTCGATCCATACCGAAAATTCGCACAAGTATTCCCTGGACCGGCTCCGCATGCTGGCCGAATCCTCCGGATTCGTCGAGGACGCGGCCTGGACCGACGCGCGGCACCGGTTCCGCGTTCAGCGCTGGCGGCCCTCCACCACCACAAGCCGAACTGGAAACGGGAAAGGTCGCGCCTGACGATGTGCCGGATCGCCGCCTATTTCGGTCCCCCCCAACGCCTGTCCCGCCTGCTCGAGGAGCCGCCGCACGGTCTCTTGCACCAGAGCTACGCCCCTCGGGAGATGCTCGTCGGCACCCTGAACGCCGACGGCTGGGGCATCGGCTGGTTCGCCCCTGAGCTGGGACCCCGGCCCGGCGTCCTGAAGGGGATACAGCCGATCTGGTCGGACGAGAACGCCGTCAGCGCGACGCACGCCATCGCCTCGAGGGTGATCGTGGGAATCATCCGCTCGGCCAGCCCCGGCCACGGCGTCGCGCCCGCGAATACTCCGCCGTATTCCTGGGAAGAACACCTGTTCGCCCACAATGGCCGGGTCTGGCCGTGGCCAGGACCACTGGCACGCCGCTTGGCGCGGAGATCGATCCGGAGGTCGAGGCGACGGTCCGAGGCACGACCGATTCGGAGCTGCTCGGGGCCTTGTGGCGGACCCAGCGGCACAACAACAATCCCACCCTGACGACGCCCGGGCCTTGCGGTCGGCCCTGGGGCTCGTCCGCGACCTGGCCACCGAGCACGACGGCGGGATCAGCGCGAACGTAATCCTGGCCGACACCTCGGGGCTGCTGGCGATTCGTTATGCCCATCCCGGACAGCCGCCGACCTTGTACATGCGACGTGAGGAATCTCCCCACGACGGAACGTGGATTGCGTCGGAACCTCTGGATGAGCACAAGGGCTGGGATCCCATCCCGCCCTCGTCGCTCGTCCGGGTCGATGCGGTCGGCGTCCGCATCGAACCGCTGTTTGACCGTCCCGAGAGAGAGTGAAGGACCCGTCCATGCCCGCCACGTCGCCGGACCCTCTCCCGAGAGCTTTTGCAGGCCGAACTGCGCCGCCGGACCTTCCGCGTGGGCGGGGCCGATGAGGTCGGATCGGAGCTGGAATTGACCCCCCTGGCCGTCTCCGGCGACCGATTCGACCTCGATCGGGCGCTGGAATCCGCCGATCGGCTCTGGGTGGAGTGGCCTGAAAGCGACGGCGCGGAGCCAATCTCCTGGCGCGGGGGGAACCTGACGCGCGAACCGGGCGGCCAGTGGGAGATCAGCGGCCCCCCCCTGCCCGACCCCGAGACCGCGGCCGACGCGATGGTCCGCGCCGCCGGTGCATTGCGAGCCCTGGCCCGGCATCACCAGTTCGACTTCATCGCGACGGGCTTCCACCCCTGGGCCTCGGCCGAGGCCATCGGCCTACGAAAGCACACCGAACGCTATCAGAACATGCAGGCGTATTTCGACACGATCGGGCCCGACGGCCGCCGTATGATGCGTCAGACCGGCTCGGTGCAGGTCGCCGTCGATCACGGGCGCGATCCGCGGGAACGATTGGAGCGATGGGAGTTGGCCCAGAGGTTGTCTCCCGTCCTGACGGCGGCGTTCGCCAACTCGGCCGTGTGTCAGGGGCGGCCGGGGCCGATCCCCGGCCTGCGCGGGGCGACCTGGTTGCATCTCGACCCCGCGCGAACCGGCATCCCGCGTCGGTTTCTGGACGATCCCGCGGGGGACCCGATCCTCCAGTACCTGGATTTCGCTCTGAACGCCCCGTTGATGTTCGTCCATCGTCTCGACGGCCACAGCACGCCGCTGGATCAACCCGTCACCTTCGCGGAATGGTTGGACGAGGGCCTGCCGGAGGGTTTTCCGGACCGGGACGACTGGGAGACGCACCTGAGTACCTTATTTCCCGACGTTCGCCCGCGCGGCTATCTGGAAGTTCGCGCGATGGACGCCCCCGGCATGGCCTGGTTGAGCGTACCGATCCTCGTGGTCGGCCACGTCCTGCGCGACGCGACCGCGCGTCGGACGTTGCTCGAACGGCTCCGCCCCGAGCACGATCAGTTGCTCGACCTGCGCGTGCGGGCCGTTGAGCGTGCGCTGGCCGACCCGACCTTGAGAGACGCGGCGATCGCGCTCTTTCAGGCCGTCCGCCCGCTTCTCCGAGGCGACGCCGAGCGGGTCGTTCGAGCCTACGAGGAACGCTTCCTCCAGCCCGGCGTGACCCCGGGCGAGGTGCTGCGCGACCGCATCACGCCCGGGGACACCCTCCTGCCAGGCGAATTCCTCGGCTTGCGGGACGAATGGTCCGTCAGCGCGGGAGAGCCGGATTCCTCGGTTCCCGCCCTGCACTGAGGCAACCCGCGCGGCAACGGGAGGCACCTCAGTGACATTTTCCCCGCGCGCCACCGGCGCCCCGCGTGTCGTGGATACCAGGGCGCGGATTTTCCGCTTTCGGATCGCCTAGAATCGCCGTAACTTATTTCATTGAAAGGAGAAGCGTCTATTCTTTGGCCCGCGCGTGGGTGATGCTGACCTAACCGGCCCTTTTCGGTGCCGGCCGGACGGGGAGCGATCGACGGAAGTCCTTTCCATTCCTAAAGATCGGGAAAACCCTCTCCGCTCCGGGGACCACTCCGCAGGTCGCCGGGAGGCGCGAAACCGCTCCCAGGGATTGATGCTGACCGTGCGCGATACCGCGCGCGGCGGAGGAGCCGGAGTGACACTCCGTGGACACGATCCCGGAGGAGGGAGGGCAAACCGGATCGAAGGCGCGGACGACGGGTCGAACGCGCTTATTACAGCTCGATGGAGTGGAAACCCCGTTTCTGAAGTTTCAGGAGTTCCACGAGGCCATTCGTGACCACCTGGACCTCGGGGACGAGCCGGTCGCGGCGGACCTTCAGCTTGTCGAGCGAGATCCCGCAGGCCGTCACGCGCACGCCATTTTTGGCGGATCGGCCGATCAGAGCGGCCTCGTCACTGTCCCGTTGCAGGGACTGGACCGCTTGCCCGCAGACGACGATGGTCGCCTCCGACACGGGAAAACCCTCACCGGCCAGCATCTCCTCGCAGGTCTTGAGAACGACCGGCAGTTGTTTGGGATTCTGGACCAGGATCGCCACGCCCGGAGGCGACTCCTCCGCCGGTCGCCTCGGGCGTCGCGTCTCGATCCTGGGCCACGATGGGGGAGAGCACGAACGCGATCAAGCCCAGGGCGACGGCAAGCGCAACGGCGGAAACGGATCTGGATTTCAACATGGTCATTTTTCCTTCCTCAAGAGGCTTCGGGTTGCGTGGCGGGAACCGGAACCCGCCGCGTACGGAGAGAACACAGGGCATCAACGCTGAAGACACGGGCGCCGTTGGCCGCGAAGTAGATCAATCCACCAAGAATCGCGACGTTCTTGAACAGTGGGCCGAGACTCTCCGCCCCAACCTGGACGGTCACCGTGATCGGGATCAGCACGGCGATCAGCAAGAGGGCGGCCAGGCGGGTCATGGTGCCGGTGATCAGCCCCACCCCGCCAACGACCAGCGTCACGCCGGCCAGAAAGACGAGCAGGTCCGGGTCTGCCCACGAGGTCGCGAGATGACCGAAGGGGGCCTTCACCAGCCGACCGACGATCCCCGCCGGATCGATCAGATGCTTCGTCCCCGCAACGAGAAAGATCAAACTCAACAAGATCCGGAACACGGCCTCGGACGCCTCTGGCCGACGGACCGGCTCTCGACTGCTTTCCATCACCGTCTCCTCCCCCTTGAAAATCCTCGCGTCGGGTTCGTGGGTTCGCCACGCCCCCTTTGTTTGGAAAACGCTCGACAACGACACGCCCGGACACGTCAGGCCCGATTTGTCGTCATGTCGAGAGAATACGACACGTTAACGCCAAAAAAAATCATCCGTCCACGCTCCCGAACCGCTCCGCGATGCAGGCCATGAGATTGGCCAGGTGCGGTTCGGCGACGATGTAGAAGGTCCGCCGACCTTCGCGTTCGCTCCGCAGGAACCCGCAGCGTTGCATCAGGCGCAGGTGCTCCGAGGCCATGTGACTGGGGATCTGGCAAGCGTCCGCGAGTTCGCCCACCGTGTACCGCCCTTGCAGGAGCATGTGGACGATCCGCAGACGGTGCGGATGCGCCAGGGTCTTCAAGCACTCGGCGGCGTCTTCCAGAGCCGGCGCGTCGAGGACTTTCGTTTGTTGAGGCTGGCCCTGACGCGTCATTCGGCGGCTCCTTACTGATCTACTGACTGCCGCATAGCAAATGGCAGATTCCAGATTCCAGAGCCCAGAGCCCAGAGCCCAGAGCCCAGAGCCCAGAGCCCAGAGCCCAGAGCCCAGAGCCCAGAGCCCAGAGCCCAGAGCCCAGAGCCCAGAGCCCAGAGCCCAGAGCCCAGAGCCCAGAGCCCAGAGCCCAGAGCCCAGAGCCCAGAGCCCAGAAGTTTCCTGCCTCTTTGAAGATTCGGAATCTGGAATGCGCCATTTGCTATGCGGACCTTCATAACAATATCGGAAAATCGCGACATGTCAACTGTTCATTCGGTCATGCGGTTGGTGCCGTTACGTGGAGAAAGGCGATATTGTTCCGGGTTTCCCACGATATTGATTGATGGAACGTGACGCGGCCGGGCCGGGTGTGGTCTGCCGCATTCGGACCACGAACCGAAAAACGACGGACGAAAAAAACGGCAATCGCTTGGATTTCTGGGACTTGGGTTCATCCATCAAACGAAAAAATGGCCGCTCCCGGCAGGTAAGGGGTGGGACGGCCAGCCGGGGAGACTCATCACCACGCCATGATTCAATCCATCAGAGACAAGAAGAGCCCACGGGACGTATCGCTGCCCTCTCCGCCGCCGCTGCCTTCCAATGCGACCGTCGGCATGCGCTGGCGGTTTCGCCGGAACATGGTGATTTACGTCGCCCACCGCGAAGGATTCTCGCAACGGCTTCTGGCCGAGGTGTTCGACCTGCCCCGCTCGCGGATCTCGGAAATCATCCAGGAATTCCGTCAGTACGAGAGCGGAGGATTTGAATCGAATTGACGAAAGCGGATTAACCCATCCTTCATGGTCCCGGTCCGCGTGGGTGGATTCGGGGAAGACGACCCGGCCGGGACAGGCTCATTGTCCCGGCCTTTTTTTATGATTTTACATGAATATTAACAACAGTGAATGAAAACCTGGCGATCGACCTGAGTTGGGGCCGCTTCCGTCAAGTCCAACCCCGGACGGAAAAGGCGCTCCGGGGTTGGATTGAAGCCTACACCGGGGTCCGGATCGCGCACGCCCGGGTCTGTCCCGAGCACAATACGCCCTGGGACTACTTCACCGCGCTGCATCTCCGGCGCCCGCCGCTGGTCCTGGTCCTGGGCTCGCGAGGGGCGGGCAAGTCGTTTCTCTCGGCGCTCGACACCCACCTGACGAGCCGCTGGAACCCTCGTCACGCCACGCGCATTCTCGGCGGGAGCCGGGCGCAGTCGGAGCAGGTCTATCGGGCGCTCTGCGAGACGATCTGGGAAGGCCGGGGCCTCCTCGGCTCCGACGCCGACACCATCAAGGCAACTTCTGAGCCGTGAGGCCCGGTATCGCAACGGTTCGGAGGTGGCGATCCTGGCCGCCTCCAGCACGAGCGTCCGCGGGCCGCACGTGCCAAGCCTGAAGCTCGACGAGGTCGATGAGATCGACCCCGACTGCCGGGAAGCCGCGATGGGCATGTGCATGGAGCGGCGCGGTGTCGCGGCGTCGGTCGTCATGACCTCCACCTGGCACCGCGTCGGCGGGCCGATGGCCGATCTGATGGACCGGGCGCGGGCCGGCGACTTCCCGCTCTACACCTTCTGCGCGTTCGAGGTCCTGGAGCGCTGTCCCCGGAGAGCGCTCGGGCCCGAAGCTGGAACGCTGCCCGAGTTGCCCCTTGCAGCCGTATTGCCACGACGTGAGCGACGGCGGGCCGCCCAAGGCGAAGCGGTCGGACGGGCACTACGCGATCGACGCGCTGATCCAGAAGGTCCACTCGACCAGCCGCCGGACGTTCGAAGCGGACTACCTCTGCAAGGGGCCGCGAGCCGACGGCACTGTGGTTCCCGAGCTTCGACGCCGCGACGGCACGTCGCGACGCGCGCGGAGTACGACCCGAGCTTGCCGGTTCACATGGCGGTCGATTCGGGCGTCTTCACCGGCGCGGTCTTCTTCCAGGTCGCGCGGACCGCCACGCCGGCGGGGATGGTCGAGGAGGTCCGCGTCTTCGCCGATTACCTGGCCGAGAGCCTGCACGGCCGAGGCGAACGCCCGCGCGATCCTCGAAGTCGCCCGGACGCATTGCAACGGCCGGATCGACGTGGCCTCGACCGACCCGGCGGGCGGTGCGCGCAACCCGGTCGGGCCGACGGTCATCGCCGAGTACGAGCGCGCCGGGCTGCGTCCGTTGCGGCGCTGGCCGCTCGGCTCGGTGGCCGACGGCCTGGCCCTGGTCGAGTCGTTCGTGCAGCCGGCCGACGGGCAACCCCGATTGATCCTGCACCCGCGCTGTGACGGCCACGCGCCGGGCCCTGGCAGGCTACCGCCGGGCCAGGCGCGGCGGCCAGTGGCAGGACTATCCCGAGGACCCCCAGCACCCCCACGAGGACCTCGTCGATGCCCTCCGAGGCGGCCTCCGCGTCTGCTTTCCCGAGGGCCGTTCGTCCCCAACCGAACTTCGCCAGGGTTCCCGCCAGGACACGTTTTCTGATGCCAAGCCTCACGACCGAATCCCTCGACCTGATCCGACGCCGCCATCCCGAGTGGCGGGAGCACCACCACCGCTGGCGCTGGCTGCTCGACTCCCTGGAAGGGGGCGAGCGCTACCGGCAGGCCATCTACGGCTACGACGCCGCGGCCTGCCGATCCGCAACCTGATCCGGCACAAGCGGGAGTATCCCGACCCGCGCGACATGGCCGGCGCCGACCGGCGGCCTCTCACCGTTCGCCGACGGCGCGATCGGCGAGCGACCCCGCGAGCCTCGCCACCGACGACGACTACGAGCTGCGGCGCGCCCGCACGCCGGTCCCGACCTTCGTGGCCGAGGCGGTCGAGACGCACCTGTCGCGGATCTACGCCCGGGAGGTCAACCGCGAGGGCCGCCGAGCGCTCGACGCCTGGTGGGCCGACGTCGACGGCTGCGGCACGACGATCGACCACTGGATGACCGAGACGGTCGCCCCGCTGCTGCTGGCGCTCGGCCAGCTCGACCTCTGCATGGACCATCCCGCCGCGCCCGAGGGCGAGACGATCGAGACGCTGGCCGACGCTGGAGCGGCTCGGCCTGGACCGCTGCATCGCCTCGTACATCCTGCCGGAAAACATGCTCTGGTGGCGGCTCGACCCGACCGGCCAGCCGCTACGTCGAATGCCTCGTGCTGGAGCCGTTCGAGACCGACGAGGGGGTCGAGCCGCGCTACCGGCACTGGACCGACGACCGAATCGACCCTGTACGACGCCGACGGCGCGGTCGTCGTCGGTCACGCCCCACCCGTTCGGCCGCGTGCCGATCGTCCGGGTGTTCGACCGCCGCAAGCCGCGCTGCCGAAACATCGGCCAGTCGCGTTATGAAGGGATCGCCGAACGTCAGCGCGAGTATTACAACCGCGACTCGGAGCTGATCCTCTCCGACACGACGCAGGCCCACCCGCTCCTGCAAGGGCCGGAGGACTTCGTCCAGGCCGACGGCACGATCCCGATCGGGCCGAGCTGGCTCCTGCCCAAGAAGAAGAACACGCAGGGCGGCTCGGCGACCTACGAGGGGTTCGACGTGGTCGATTTCCCCAAGGAAGGGGCCGAGTCGATCCGCCGGAACAAGGCCGACCTGCGCGACGACGTCGACCGGGACTCCGCCCTGGTCCGCCCGACCGGCCGCGACGGCGCGGCGCAGTCGGGGCTGGCGAAGATGCTCGACCACAGCGACGGCAACAACCGCCTGGCCAAGATCGCCAAGGTGCTCGCGCGCGTCGAGCAGGCGGCGGCCGAGCTGGCGTTGACCGTGCTCGGCGACGGACCGCCCGACCCGGCCGATCTGTCGGCCATCGCGATCGCCTACCCGACCGACTTCGACCTGTTCACCGCGACCGATGTCGCCGCGGCCGCGGCCGATTTCCAGGCCCTCTCGCCCGCGCCGGGGCCTTGCCCGAAACGGAAGCCCTGCTGCTCGGCCGCATGATCCGGCTCTGCCTGCCCGGCCTGAGCGATGCCCAGTACGCGCGCTGCGATGCCGAAGTCCAGGCCTACCTGGACCGTCAGGCCGAGCACTTCCGCGCCCAGCCGGGAAAGAGCGCCTCGGAGAAGCTCATCCTCCAGGATATCCACCGGTCCTGACCGGCGGACAAAGGGGGTCGGCGCACCGAAACCGGCCGCCTTGAAAAGCCGCAAGCTCACCAGGAGCAGAGGCTTGCGGCATATTAAAGCGTCAAAAATCGGCCCCCACCTGTTCGGAAGGTTTAGACGGGCGTTGAGACGGACGACGGCGGGTGAGTCACCGCGAATCATTCATTCTCAGCTCGTGACCAAACGAACGACAGTCTGCGAGATCTCGGGGGAGACGTTTATGGAACCGCACGACCTTCACGCCCTGCTGACCGCGTTCGGCTTCGGCCTGGGAGCTTTCGTCACCGTCCGATCGCTGCTGGTCCCCTTGATCCTGGGCCTGATCGACCGCCGACCCTGAATAACGGCACAACGAGAGCCTGCCCCATGTCCCTGTACCGGATTCTCAGAAGCCCCGAGCCTGCCGAGGGAGGGAGCCCCGGCGACGACGACCTTGTCACCATTTCCCGCCAGGAGCTGGACGACCTTCGCGTCCGGGCCACCGCCGCGGAGAACCGAGAGACGACGGCCAGGGCCGACAGTCACGCGTTCGATTCCGAGCCGAGTGCCCGAACCTCTCACGAGGACGTCGAAGCTCGGTTGCGAGCACGCGAAGCCTCGTACGCCGAGGAACTGGCCGCCCAAGAGCGGAAAGCCGCCGAGTGGGAACGAGCCTACAAGGCCGCGTTCCGAGACCGCGAACTGGCCGCCGCGCTGGCCGGCAAGCCACTGGTCGCCGGAGCGGCGGCTCAGTTGATCAAACTCTGGTGCGACGATTTTGACGTGTACGAGGAGGGTGGGCGAGCACAAGGTCGCCTCCCGCGACGGCCGGAACATCGGCCAGGTGATCGCCGAGCGACTCGCCAGCCCCGATTACGCCCACTTCCGCCAACCATCGTCGCGCGGCGGAACGGCCCTCCCGGGAGCGAACCGGCTCTCGACCGTCCGGCCGACCCCGTCCGCCCCCAGAACCCTGGGCGAAGCCGTCGTGCAACGCTGGCGGGAATCCGCCACGCGCAACGACGGCCCCTCGTCAGCAACGTTCGGCCTGAGAGGCCGGCGCTGAGAGACGGCATGACTGACGACTGATCCGGTCGTTCTGATGTGCTGCTGTTTTGTTCCGACCGTCCGTAACGGATTTCCACGCCTTCAACGCCAAAAGGGACACCGCCGCTACACCACTGCGGGGCGGGTTTCCTCCGACCATCCACGGGAGTCTTCTGTTCGATGTCGAATGCTTATCTCCAAGGGATTCAGGGTGTAAATCGACAACCAGGCCCAGATCCGCAACGATGTGCATGTCGTGGCGATCAACTGGTTCGTGAATCGCTGCCCGCTCGTGACCCGCGTGCCGCGCGTGCCGACCGGCTCGACCACCTTCTCGATGGTCAACCGGGCCTTCCGGAGCCGGATCGCCATGCTGGCGGCTCCCGTGACCAGTTCGGACACGCAGCTCAGCCTGGTCGATGCCAGCGCGTTCATGAACGGCGACGTTCTGGAGCTGGCCTCGGGCGAGCGGGTCGAGTTGACGAGCGACCCGAACCCCACGACCAACGTCGTCCAGGTCCGCCGGGGCGTCGAGGGATCGACCGCCGGCACGGCCGTTTCGAACGAGATGGTGCGGTTGATCGCCAACAGCCGTACCGGCTCGGAGATCAACCAGAGCGGCATCGCCGTCCGCCCTGTCGGGGTCGAGCAGTACTGCCAGACGTTCCAGCATCCGGTCCAGGTCGGCGGCTCGCTCCAGGCCTCCGCGGGCTACCAGGCTCAGCCGGGCCTGCGCACGCCGTTCGAACAGAGCAAGATGGACGCTCTGCAGAACCTCATGGACGACATGGAAGTCTCGTCGTACTACGGCCGGGGCGAGGCGCCCATGGTCGCCGGCCGGCCGAAGCAGAAGGGTTTGAAGACGCTGCTGAAGACCAATAACGTCACCGCGCCGGTCAACGCCGGAGCGTTACAAGCCGACCGACCTGATCCGCGACACGCTCGAACGCTGCCGGGCCAACGGCGGCGATCCCGACGTGTTGATCGTCTCGACCAACTTCATGACCGGCCTGGCGACCTGGGGCCACGCCGCCCAGCGCATCGAGGCGGGCGTGAACGTCTTCGGCACGCCGATCGACGTTTTCGAGGCCCCCTTCCTTGGTGGTATCTCGCTCATCGAAGCACCCTTGCTGAAGCCCTTCAGCGCCATCTGCCTGACCTCGTCCGAGGTTCGCTTGCGAATGAAGCGGAACGAGTTCTGGAGCCCCCGCGGCTCGCGCGGTGACGCCTTCGAAGGGGACTGGATCGCCGAGGGGGCCATCGAGGTGGACAACGAGAGCCATCACGCCTGGCTCGAAGGGATCACGGCGTTCTCCGCCACCTGATCCTGTTGGCTGATGGTCGACCCAGGAATGGGACGACCATCAGCCATTCATCATCACGCATGAATCAATTCAAAAACAGGGGGATCGAACCACGTGACGAAACCTCCCTTCCCGGGCTTTCCCGCGTTTTTGGAGATGGCCGCCGTCGAGATCGGCCGCCCCGAAGCCGCCGCCCCCGCGCGACGGATCACCACGCTCGCCGCGCTGGCCAACCTCTGCGGTCAGGCCTCACAATCCGACGACGCGCACGTCCCTTCGATCCTGGCCAAGGCGGCGGAGTTCCGCGACCAGCTTCACGCCGCGTATCGCGCGGCCGAGCTGATGCTGGCCGATCTCCGCGACAGGCGCGGCGTCTCTCCGGTGGAGCCGCAAGGTCGGTCGAATTCCTCGACCGCCCAGAGCCGACGTGCCAGGTCGTCCGATCCCGCGTCCGACCCGACGCCTTGAGTCGAGGCACGCCGGCAAGAGCCCAACAACTCATTTCACGACGTTGCAACATGACCACAACCGTCTATGCCACTGATGAGGATATTGCCCTGCGGGCACCGGCCGACTTCACGCTTCTGTGCCCGAGGGACCAGAAGCTCGCGGCGGGCTCGGACGGAGTCTTCGATTCCACCGATCGCTGGATGCTGCGATCGGCGACCGGAGGTTTCCTGGAACGCGGGCTGGCCCCAGGGCACGTCATCCAGTTACTCAGCCCGCTCCCGGCCTTCCGCTCCCCGGGCGAGTCCTTCGCCATCGCCGAGGTGACTGCCGATGCCATCCGACTGCGACGCAAGGGGCAATCCCCGGACATCGGGCTTCCCCCAGGTCCAGCGACGGGCCTGACCGGTGTGGAATTCCTCGTCACCACGCTCGGCCCGCAGATCGAGCTCGCGAGCTACGATCTCAACCGGCGCCTCGGCATCGACGACCTCGGCCAGGGCCGGGACGCGAGCGACCTTTACGATCCTCGGGAACTTCGCGAGGTGATCGTGCTCACGGTCCTCCATCGTCGTTACCTGGATCTGAGCCGGGACGCGAGCGATCAACGCGACGCGATGGCCGCCAAGGCCCTGCGTCTCAAGGCGGAACTCGACGATGTACTCGGCCGACTTGCCGTCCACTGGCGGTCGAGCGGCGCGACGGCGAATTCCACGACAACACGATTCTCCACGAGAATGACTCGATAATCCATCATGTCATTATCCTCACAAATTACCTGGGAAGTCCGCGCCGACGGCAACGACCTCAATGGAGGCGGCTTTCGCACCGGCGCGTCGGGCACGGACTATTCCCTGCAAACCACGGCACCGTTTCCGTATAACGATCTGGCCATCGATCCGGTCACGGCCACCAATGTCTCCAGCGCGGCGATTCCATTCACCTCGACCCATGTCGGCAACATCCTGAACATCACCGGCGGCACGGGCTTCACAACGGGCCGTTATGAAGTGATTTCCGTCGCGAATAACATCGCGACGCTCGATCGCGCCGCCGGTACGATCGGCTCCACCGGCGGCGCGGGGCGCCTCGGCGGCTCTCTGGCCACTCCCGGCATGGCCGCGGGCGTGAAGGTCGCCGGTAACGACGTCTTCATCAAGGCGGGCACATACACCATCACGTCCAGCGCGCCGAACGTCTCGGGCGGCATCGTGAACGAAGTCACTGGCGGCATCGATTCCTCGAATTGCTCGGCGTGGATCGGTTACGACACGACACGCACGCGTTGGAACAACGACGCGAACCGTCCCCGCCTCGTACTCTCCACGGGATTGACCGGCGTGACGGTCTTCACCCAGGCTGGCTCCGCATCGTACCTTCTCATCCGAAACTTCTGGATCGACTGCGCGAATCAATCGGGGACGACGGCAATCCTCACGCTGGCCGGTAATGCCGCGACCCTGATCGAGAACTGCCGGGCCTCGAATTTCACGTCGTACGGGTTCTGGATCGGAAGCTTCGGCACCGTGGCGCGTGTCGCGGTGTTATGCGAACTTCGCGTCAGCGAACACCGCGTTTAAGGGGAGCAGCAACAGCTACTTCTACCGGTGTTTCGCCGTCCTCTCGAGTAACACAGGTACTGGGTTCGGACTGGACTCCGGCGCGGTGGCCGTCGGCTGCATCAGTCAAGGCGGCAATGACGGATTCGACATGAGTACGTCCACCGGGATCGTCACCGCATGCGTGGCCTATGGGGCGGCGCGATACGGCTTTTCCTGCTCCGGATCGTCCAGCAACGTGCTCCTGGTCAACTGCATTGCCTACGGAAGTGGGAGCTACGGCTACACTCTCTCCGCTGGATATGACACGACGGTATTGATGAACTGCGCCGGCGGCAATAACACGTCGGGCAACTTCAATCCCACGCAATCGCCGTTCTTCCAGAACTTTCTTGTGCTGACCGCGAATCCGTTCGTCAACGCGGGAAGCGGCGACTTCTCGCTCAACAATCTCCCGACGGGCGGCGGCCTGCTCCGAGGCGTCGCCTACCCGAATTCGATGCCGGGAGGCACGACCAGCAATTACGCCGACGTGGGGGCCGTCCAGCATCAGGAGGCTTCGGCAAGCCGAGGCCCCTCCATTGGATCTCAACGAATCAAACCCGCGCGGAGGTCGGCATGAGCAGCACCCTACCTGGCGACACGATCTGGGAAGAGTTCACCACGGAGAACGCTTCGGGGGCCGCGACCAACGCGGACGTACTCCCGATCGCCACACTGATCCGAAACGGAACGGACACGCCGGTTTCCCTGAGCGTCTCGAATGTCGATGCGGGGCGTTACCTGGTGACCGGAATGATTCCCTCGAATTACAACGCCGGGGATCGCATTCAGATCCTGATCTCGGCAATTATTGGAAGTGTTACTTCAAAGGGGATTCTTTCTCTTGGCGCCCTCGATTCCAAACGAATCGGTGACCTGAACGACTCCAGCCCAGCGCCGACAGCTTCGGATAACGCGATGGCCACGGCGACGGCGATCCTCGCCACCCCGGGGAACCGACTCGCAACCGATGCGGCGGGGCGGGTGACAGCGGGTGTCGTCGCGGACAAGACCGGCTACCAACTCGACCTGACTCAACCGGTGCCAACGACCAACACCGACAACTCGACGGGCGACTGCCTCAACGCCGCACGGGCCCAAGGCTTCGGCAAGTGGGTTAAATCAGACGACATCCTGACTCTTTTCGCCCCCGATGGTACGACCGTCGTGCGAACGTTTCAGTTGAATGACGCTCTGGCCCCAACGATGAGAAGTTAATTCATGAGCAATCTGATTATTCAGGGCTATGGCGCGAAGGCCAAGCCATTGACTCAAGGATACGGTACGCCAACGACCGTCATCAACAAACCGTTGAAATGGTATCCGGGCCTGATCAAGCCTCAGGTCCGCTCCTCTCGTCCTTTTCGAGGAAAATGAATCATGGGTGCCGCGATTGGAAGTGTTCCCGTCGTCAATTCCAAAGGCTCGTTGTGGTACGACGTCTGGGATTGGGGAGGGCGACCGGGGGACACGAATGGAATCGATCAAGTTCTGGAGACGATTCGTGCCGATATTCTTGCCCACAACAAAACACCCGGCAAATCAACTCCGGCAATTATTTACTTTCGAGACAGCCCTGACCCGTGGTATGTCACACGTCCCTTTTTCGTCGATATGGACGATGTGGAAATCCAAGGTGCCAGCCCGCGATCGACTCGGCTCGAAACCACGGGACTGACTGTCGCACCTCCGCTGATCTTCGGCGTGGCGCGGCAACCGGCACTAAAAGGCATCAATGCCTCGCTACGTCCGGACAACTGGGTGGATCTTTACGGCGTGCTTGACACGACAGCGGCTTCGGCGCCGGGTCAGCGCTGGGGTTTGCACACGCGCGATAATGCCTACATGACATTCATGGCCAGCCCGCTCTCTATTGGCTTGCCGACCACGGGCTGGAAAACCGTGAGCAAGTTGACCATCGATTTTTGCATCGATCCTGGCGATGGCAAAGCGATTGCGGACGGCTTCATTCTCGGCATGAACCGCGACGCCGCCGCTCGAGCACATCCGTGGTCGATCCGGACATATTTCGGGTCTTACGATCTCCGACTCGCCGTTCGGGAGAATGGCGATGTGAACACACCGATCATCGATTGTCTCTACCGCATCCCTGCCGCGCTCGGGAAACAGCACGTCTCCATTCAGATTGACCTGACGGGAAATTCGTCGCCGGTCCAAGCGTGGGTCAACAACAAGGAGGTCAAGGTCAATAGTGGCGGTTCGGTGCTCACTGGATTGAAGAATCCACAGTTTATTTACAATGAATTCTCTCCGTTCAACATGGGCCACGATGGTGTGTTCTCTCGCTATACCCACGCCGGAACAAACCTAGGTTTCTATGGACTTCGTCTTTCATCGGAGCTGCGCTGGGCAAGTGACGGCTCGGGTAATCAAATCGATCGCTGGACGAGCTCGAGCACGATCACCGATTACGACCGCTACTTCAACCTGTCAGCTCTGATCAACGGCCAGAAAAATCTCATCGGATTTCTACGGCTGCTCGATCCGCCGCTGGGGTCCAGCGGGTGCGTGGCGGACGGGAAGCTGATCACCGTGCAGAGTGGCCCGCCAGGCGGGGAGCAGCGTACACCAGGATTATTCCTCGAATCCGCGCCAATGTTTTATCCCTTCGCTCGGAATGCCGTGCGGCGCATGTCGGTGGCATCTCGCGGAGTGTATAGCCAAGCGATCGCCGTGGGGAGCATCTACTACATCGAGTTCACTGACATCCGAGCGGAGGGTGGCTCCCACGGAATTGGCTCGATTCCGTTCAATGCCAACTACACGATCACTGCGAAGAACTGCTACTTCTCGGGATTCGACTCCGGGTATTTCGGTTACAGCCAGATTCTAATCATGGATAATGCGGTGTTCGCGCCAAGCCACGCGCCGACGTTCGTCCGGATGCACTCGTCGGTCTCGACCCTCTCAAACCTGATTTTTGGCTCCAATTATTACACCGAAAATTCGCTCAAGTTTCATGACTGCGGCTCCAGTAGCTACGGTGGCGTCATCACGCTGAATAATATCAACGCGGACTCCGAGTCCGGCGACGGACCAACGGAAGCCTGCATCTATTGCGAGAACCATGCCGCCGCGCCGACGCAGCTCGACATCCGGAATCTGACGGTTGGCGTCATGGCCGATAGCGCCG
The DNA here is from genome assembly GCA_963758025.1 of uncultured Planctomycetota bacterium. Classification (GTDB taxonomy): domain Bacteria; phylum Planctomycetota; class Planctomycetia; order Isosphaerales; family Isosphaeraceae; genus CAVWUA01. The sequence goes on from CAVWUA010000002.1 coordinate 198,331, forward strand.
CGGTCGTCAAGCTTGTGGGAAAACGGCAGTTTCCGGACGTCGGTTACAATTACTACCGTGCGGCGATGAAGCTCGACGGGATGCAGATGTTCGGCAAAAATCACCGAGCCTGCGTGCTTGCCGACAGCCCGATCTGGCATGGTGATATCAAGAACCTCACCTATGTCGGATACGATGACAGCCAGGATACCGTCCCCGCGGTCGGCTACACGACACCCGACAACCGCGGATCACTAATCTCGCATCACACTCACTACTCGCAGCCACCCCGCAACGGGACCTGGATCGCCGGATCGCACATGATCGAAGTGCGAAATCCGGCAAACGGCCACTATTACACTCTGCGATGTGCGCAAACCGGAGAATACGGCACGTCCACTCCCCCCTTGTGGATCGGTTGCGATCGGCAAGAACTCGTGGAGGAGTCAATGGCAAATTACATTCTCGATCACTGCTATATCTCAGCCACTCTCAACTAATTTAACTTACACGATTAATCGACTTATTTTTTAGGTGATGTAATGCCCGCGATCTCTGGTTTTTTCACGGACTATCAGCACACGGCCTGGCTGAATCAGCTCTTTGCTAAAGCTTCCTACACAGTTCCGACTCAATTATACATCGGACTCTCGATGACTCGCGCCTCGCGTATCGGCAGCTACTCGGAGCCAACAGGAGGCGGCTATGCTCGGGTCGCCCTGAACCCATCCTTATGGGCGACCGCGAGCAACGGCTCGATCAGCAATGTCTCGCCCATCACGTTCCCGGCGTCCACAGGGGACTGGGGAACGGTGAAATCGATGTTTCTGACTGATGCACCGATTGGAGGCGGAATCATCGCGATGGCCGACCTGACCGCCCCGGTCACGGTCGCCAATGGTGACTCTCCCAAGACGTTCGCCCCTGGGTCCATTCTGATCTCACGCTCTTAAGTATTAGGATCTATCTTATGGCTCTCCGAGTCAGATTTCAATACATGAGTAGTGCGTCGCTCGGTTATTCGATCGAACGCCTGACCGATGGGATGCGTTACGACTTTTCTGATGGAACGTTCAAGTCCGCTCCGGCCACCGGAGTCAGCCCACTGACCCCGGAATCGGGCGACTTTCTCGGACGTTATTCCGCGACCCTGGCATCCACTCCCGTGGCGCAATTCTCCAACGGCGACTATGCGGTTGGCATTCATAACACATCGAATGCGAACCAATTAGTCGGCCTTCTGAACGCCACGCTCTACAACGGTGACGACGCTCCCGTCTTCCCCTCAGGTAGCGGCGGTGGCAGTTCCGATCCCTGGAGCACCACTCTGCCCGGGTCTTATGCTCCTGGTACAGCGGGGTACATCCTCGGTCAAAACCTTGATGCCCGCGTATCCTCGCGCTCCACGTATAGCGGAGGTCCCGTCGCCAGTGTCATCGCCCCGGTCACCGTCGGCACCGTCAACGACAAGAGCGGGTATTCGCTCAGCCAGGCCTTCCCGGCGAATTTCGCCGCCTTGACCATCTCGCCCACAGGCGCCGTCACCGTCGGCACCGTCAACGACAAGAGCGGGTATTCGCTCAGCCAGGCCTTCCCGGCGAATTTCGCCGCCTTGACCATCTCGCCCACAGGCGCCGTCACCGTCGGCACCGTCAATGACAAGAGCGGGTATTCGCTCACTGCGTCGGGCCTCGACGCGATTCCTGTCGAGAGCGGTGTCAACGTCCGGCAAGCACTCTCTCCGATCCTCGCCGCCGCCGCCGGGGCCATCAACGGTGCCGGAACCGGCACCATCATCATCCAGGGTGGTAACGTCTCCACGACCCGGATCACGGCGACCACCGATTCCGCCGGGAATCGGTCCACCGTGCTCCTGTCGTTGCCAACGTAAGTAACGGGAGACCATCTTTTGTATGCCGACAATTATTTTCCTATAACCTACTTTCCCTCGGATTATTTCGTCGCGCCCGGCACCACGCCGGGCGCGGCCGATCCGACGACCTCAGGCCAGTTCCGCGACGGCGATGTTTACGATTTCATCCAGGCCGCGCTGGTCAATACGGGTGAATTCGCCAGCGTTGCCTTTGGCCTCGATCCCAATCAGGTGGCAGTCGGCGCAGATGGCCTTCCGATGATCGTACTCACTCCCATTGCCTGGCACGAAGTCGATGATTCCGAACCCAGAACCCGGGTCCGACACGTCTCGTACAGGCTCTCCCTGGTCGTGAGGCATGAGAACCCGTATGTTCGGTTCCTGAATCTCGACCGCCTGGCCTGTGTTGTACAAAACCTGCTGGATAGTTCCGACCTGGGAGGGATGTGCCTTGCCTCGCTGACCCGGCTCAGCAACGGCCGTCAGGATTCCGAGGCCGTCTCACCCGAGGGACTCGCCGTTCTTAGCGGGGAGTTCGCTTACGTCGTCTCCGACGTCTCCCAGCGAAGTGTTTCTCTTTGATTTAGTAGAAAATGAACATAATCAAGATCGGCCAAATCTATATCAATATGGAGCGGGTGACCTCCATTCGGGACCTTTCCAGCAAAGGGACCGATAACACGATCACACAGGGACTCTTTCGCGTTTATTTCACGAGCGACGATTACATCGAGTTCTCATCGCATTCCACGGAATTCCGTGACTGGCTTGCCGGCATCACCACGGATCTTCCCACCCCGGTCAGCTAACGAGCCTCATCACGCCGCTCCGCGGGTCGCATTCCTCAAGGCTGCCGGGAGAGGAGGACGTCGCTCCCGAGGAACGAACGTCCGATTGGAATCAGGAGGCATCCACTCTGGCTTCACCCGACCGAACGCATTCCAGCTCATTTATCGACGAACAGCCGGGAGGCAACTCCGCCTCTTCGATCAGCATGTTCGGAATTTCGTTCGAGATCGTGAAGCGAGGACCGCAACGGGTGCAGATCAAAACGTCTCCTTCCCGGCGCAGGGGGGCCTTTCCCATCGGGCAGACCAGCAATTCGAGCAGCTTTTCGTTGAGCATCGACATGAATCTCCCTGGAAATGCCGGCCTGGATGTGTTTGTCAAAACCCAGTCTCGGCGGGTCCGAGGCCATTATGGTTCAGGGCTAGGTCCGTTGGAAGGCGAAATTATCGTGAACGACGCGTACCTTGCCCTGACCTCACCAAGTGCCTATAACTGACGTTTCCGAAGGTTTCTGGTTCCCGCGAAACGAGAATATGTATGCGTCAGGTCGTGATTCGCCGCGTTGTCGTGACCGGCATCGGCGTCGTCAGCCCCAATGGCCAGGACCGCGAGGCCTTCCGGATCGCGAACCGTGACGGTCGTAGCGGTATCCGTCGCATCGAAGAATTCGACACCTCGGCCTTGTGGAGCCGTGTCGCCGGCCTGATCCGTGACATTGACCTGACGCGAGCGATGGAGTCTCGCCAGCTCCGACACGTCAGCCGCATGGTGCCCCTGTCGATCCTGGCCGGACGGGAAGCTCTGGAGGATGCCGGCTTGCCCGCCGAGCAACTCGACGTGGCCACGCGCAGGGAGCTTGGCGTCCTGCTGGGAACCGGCGGCGGTGGCATCTCCTTTGTCGAGGAGTTGTACGGCCACTATTACAGCGGTCAACCCGAGCGTGCCACGGCCCTGGCCGTCCCCGCGGGAACGCATGGGAATCTCGCGTCCGAACTCTCGATTCAGCTCGGCCTGAGAGGGCCCTCCCACGTTATCTCCACGGGTTGCACATCGAGCACCGACGCGATCGGCTATTCACTCCGCCGGATTCAGCATGGGGAAAGTTCTCTCATCCTGACCGGAGGGGCCGACGCCCCGATTGCCCCGGGTGTGCTGATGGGGTTCGACGTCATGGGGATTGTCTCCCGACGCTTCAACGACGAGCCGACCCGAGCGAGCCGTCCGTTCAGTCGGGATCGGGATGGATTTCGTCCTGGCCGAGGGGGCCTGGATGCTCGTCCTGGAAGAACGCGAACATGCCCTGGCGCAGGGCGCGAAAATCTATGGCGAGATTCTTGGATACGCCAGCACCTGCGATGCCTGGCATCGGGTCGCCATGTCCGTTGATCTGGAGGAACCGAGCCGAGCCATCCAGCTCGCCTTGCAGGATGCGGAGATGGCACCCGAACAGATCGACTACGTCAACCTTCATGGTACGGGGACTCAACTCAACGACCGGGTGGAAACCGCGGTGGTCAAGCGGGCGTTAGGGCGTTTCGCGTCGCGAATTCCGATGTCAAGCACCAAGAGCATGATCGGCCATCCCCAGGGCGCCTGCGGCGCGGCGGGAGTCGTGGCTACGTTGCTGGCGATGGAGTCGGGGTTCTTGCCACCGACCATCAATTACGAGATTCCCGATCCCGAGTGCGATCTGGACTATATCCCGAACATCGCGCGTCCGGCCGAGGCCCGCATCGCGCTCTGCAACTGCATGGGGTTCGGGTCCAAGAATTCCGCTCTGGTCCTGTCGGCAGCCTCGGAATGAGCGATCACAACGCCAGAGGCCGAGCAATTTCGCGATCCGGGCGGATATTCCTCTTAAGCCCAACACGAAGACGGATTATACTGACGGCCGTCCCGGCCCGAACTCCGAACGTATGCGTGGCGCGACCGAACCAGTGCCATACCGCGAAGCGATGTTCGACCTCGTCTTCGAACACGAGGTTTCTCCTGATATGACGAACACCTATGTCGTCCGCTATGGCCAGATGAGGTTCCTCGGAGAATTCCGAGGGCTCGATGGTCAGGATCACGAGCGCGGACAACGCGTGGTGATTCATAGCGATCGTGGCGTCGAGATGGGCGAGGTGCTCTGTCCGGCCACGGACCGCACCGCCCTGTTTCTCGAAAATCCATTCCGGGGAGAGATCCTCCGGGTGGCCACGGCTGAAGACCTGGCATCGGAGGCCCGGTTACCCGAGCGACAGCGGGTGGGATTCACCACCTGTCGCGAATTCATCGGGCGCCGACGGCTTCAGATGGATCTGGTTGATGTGGAGGTGATCTTCGGCAGTGAACGGATGGTCTTCTATTATCTGGCCGAGAAGCGGGTGGATTTTCGCGAGCTGGTCAAGGATCTGGCGCGGACCTTCCAGACCCGGATCGAGATGCGCCAGATCGGCGTGCGCGATGAAGCCAAGCTCCTGGCCGACTATGGAGACTGCGGAAAGCCCGTCTGTTGCAACACCCATCTTTCGCGTATGCCACCGGTGTCGATGCGCATGGCGAAGATCCAAAAGACGACGCTCGATCCCTCGAAAATTTCCGGACGTTGTGGTAGGCTCAAATGCTGCCTACGGTATGAGTTCGATACCTACCGCGCCTTTGAGCGAGAGCTACCGGCCGTCGGCTCGAAGGTGGTAACCTCTCGTGGACAGGGCCGGGTATTCGCTCTGGAAGTCCTCGCCCGCAAGCTGGTCGTGGAATTCGACGACCGGCGCCGGATCGTCATCGGTCCCGATGAAATCCTCGGCGTTGAAAAGTCGAAGTCCCGTAATGCTGACGAGAACGATGACAGCGGCGAACACTGACCGTTCGCCTCCTCCTGAGCTATGAGGACAAGACCTCATGAGCCTTCGCGATGAACTGGCGGGGGTGCTGGCGCGAGACCCCCGATACACGGTCCATGCTTACGCTTTCGTCTTCGAATCGCTCGAATTCACCAAGACCCTGAAGAAGAAAGCACGGACCCGGGCACGCGCTCGGCGCGGCAGGCCCCCAGCCGTTTCCAATCACGTCACTGGACGGGAACTCTGCGAAGGAGCGCGGGATCTCGCGCTCCGCCATTATGGTCTCCTGTCAATGACCGTACTCAGCCTCTGGGGCATCCACTCCACGGCGGACATCGGTAATATCGTTTACAATCTCATCGAGTCGGGCGACCTGGAGAAGACCTCCAGCGATTCCCGGGCTGATTTTGACAGCGTCTTTGATTTCGAGACGGCGTTCCGGCGTGACTACCACATGACGCTCGATGATGTTGCCTGAGATCCCATTCGTGAAGGCTCTCTTGATGGATGTTCACCGCTCGCGGTTTCTGGCAATCCTGGCGCTCTTCGCGGTCTGGGTTGCCACCCTGGGAGTGATGGTTCTCTTTGCCAGCCGCAACCCTCCCAAGATCTCGGCTTCACCCAAAACACCCATCCGAGCCGATCACTGATGGGATGGTCGCTGACTCCCGATCGTCGTAACGAGCCTGAACTGATGGATTCTCCGGGGCTACCGGAGCATGAGGTTGCCGACGCTTACCGGGTCCTTCAGCGAGTCAATCGCCAGTTCTTTGGTCAGAGGCGGAGTGCCCGAAACGAGCTGGATCACTTCCTGAAAGAGGATCACCCGGGCGACTCCATTACCTTGCTGGACGTCGGATCGGGTTCGGGCGATCTACCGATCGACCTTCAGCGGCGGATGGAACGGCGAGGCTTCACCCCGATGACTCTGGCGCTCGATCGCGACCCCACAGCCCTCGCCCTGGCCGCTCGGGACGGAATCGCCCACGCCCTTCGGGGGGACGCGCTGCGTCTGCCCCTGGCTGACCGCTCCATCGATCTTGTGATGGCGGCCAAGTTCGCCCACCACTTCAGTGGGAATGCACTGGCGAGGCTTCTGGCCGAGATGACCCGTGTGGCACGCCGGCGCGTGCTCGTACTCGATATCCGCCGACACTGGCTGGCCTACTGGGGGTTTGTCACCTGGAGCCGGCTCTTCACTCGCAACCGTCTGGTTCGATATGACGGTCCCCTCTCCGTCCTCCGGGGCTTCACCCGCGAGGAACTCCTCTCTCTCGTCACTCCCTGGAACGAATTTTCCTGGATCGTCCGTCCCTACGCAGGTTTCCAGCTCGCGCTGGTCGGTTCCCGCAAAACAACCGCGCCGGCTCCAGAACGATCCGGGACTTGATCTCTCATCATCCCTCTTCCCCCCTTGCTCTCTCAAATCCCGGTGGATACACCAGTAATGGTGTGGATCTCCCTCCCGATTCGTGATTCCCTTCGTTAGAGAACGTCGCGTCTCCATGTCATCACCCGATCTTTCTCGGCCCTTTGATGTTGCGATTTCCGGGGCCGGGCTGGCGGGGGCGACGCTGGCCTGGCACCTGGCACGTTCCGGAGCTCGGGTGGCCTTGCTGGATGCGACGAGTTTTCCTCGTGACAAGCTCTGCGGCGAGTTCCTCAGCCCTGAGTGCTGGGGCGTTCTGGACCGCCTGGGTCTTGCCGATGTGGTCTCCAGTTCAGACTTTCAGGCAATCCGGCGCATCCGGCTCTCGACGCCCCGGGGCCGGGTGCTGGAAGCCGAGGTTGTTGGAAGTGATGGATTGCCGGGCATCGGCCTGAGCCGCTCATTCCTCGACGACCGACTGGTTCAGCATGCGCGGGGGGTCGGCGTCGATGTTTTCGAACAATCGCGGGTCGCCGGACCGATTATCAAAAGTGGTCGCGTGGTTGGATTGGCCGCTCGACATGCGGCACAAGGCCCCTTCGAGGTACACGCAACGGTCGTCGTCGCGGCCGATGGCCGGCACTCGGCGCTCGTGAGGCACACCGGGACCACGCGAGGCGGAAGCGTCTTGCGTCCTCGCCTCTTCGGCATGAAACGTCACCTGATCGTTTCCGATCCGCAGGCCGCTGAGCCTCCCGGAACCATCGGCCTGCATCTGGTCAGAGGCGGTTATGTCGGGACGTGTCGCATCGAGCAAGGGCGAACGAACCTCTGTGCCCTGTTGCCCGAGGCCTCCGTGCGCCAGCATCGCGGGAACATGGACCGCCTGGCCGAGCAAGACTTTCTCCGCAATCCCGTCCTTGCTCACCTCTGGAACGCCAGCCGACCCGAGGGGGAATGGAAAACCATCGCTGGCGTCCGGGTCGAATCCTCCTCACCCAGGTTTCCCGGCATCTTCTACGTCGGAGACGGACAAGGGACGGTCGATCCGCTGGGCGGCCAGGGCATGACAATGGCCATGCTCGGCGCCGAACTACTCGCCCCATTCGTGCTGGAGGCCCTGCGCGGGGAGGGAGCCTCGACAGCGCTTCAAGCCCGTTACCGGGCCTCCTGGCGACAACGCTTCCGGCGCCGGATCCGGCTCTGCCGACTATTCCATCACGCCCTCAATCATCCTTCCCTGATCGACCTGCTCTCCACCTCTCGGACGTTCGCTCCACGCATCCTCACCCACTGTTACACCCGGACCCGCGACGTGGCTCACGCGTAGAGCCGCTGACCGTTCGTGCGCACCTCGGCTCCGTTCTCGTTCAAGAAGTCGAGACATCGGCGAGGGATACGGCACTGAAGCAGCACCTTGTCCTGGTCGTATGTCCGATCGCGGATCTGGGCATGCTTGGCCAGATAGGCCAGGACACGACCATTCTCGACACCCGTTTCCACTTCCGCTTCGAGGGCGCGTTCGCTCAGGATCTCGCGCACGGCCTGTTCCAGACGATCAAGTCCCTGACCGTTCGCCGCGCTGATGGCGATCGACTCGTCGTGATGAGCCTTGAGCACGTCCAGGAACGAGCGGTCGGGGACGCGGTCCACCTTGTTCAGAACGAGCAAGGTCGGGTGGTCCGTCAGACCCAGCTCATCGAGCACCGCCTTGACCGCCTGGATCTGCGACTCGGCTTCCGAACTCGACGCATCGACCACGTGCAGCAAGAGGTCGGCCTGCCGGGCCTCCTCCAGAGTCGCCTTGAACGACGCGACCAGCGCGTGCGGCAGGTTGCGGATGAACCCGACGGTGTCCGAAAGGAGGACGTGCCCCCCCCCGTGGAATTGCCAGCGACGGGTCCTCGTGTCGAGGGTCGCGAATAGCTTATCCTCGACAAACACATCCGCACCGGTCAGGGCATTCATCAAGGTGCTCTTGCCGGCGTTGGTGTAGCCGACGAGCGAAACGGTGGGCAAGTCGCCCCGGCCGGCGACCTCACGCTCCTTGCGCGCCTGGACCTTCGACAACTTCGCCTTGAGGTCCTGGATGCGGTGGGTGACAAGCCGGCGGTCCTCTTCGAGCTGCTTTTCACCAGGACCGCGGAACCCGATGCCACCCTTGTACCGCGACAGGTGGGTCCACATCCGCTTGAGTCTCGGTAGCGCGTATTCCAGTTGCGCCAGCTCGACCTGCAAGTGGGCTTCGTGCGTACGGGCACGGGTGGCGAAGATGTCGAGGATGACCTCGGTGCGGTCGATGACCTTGACGCCCAGAGCCTTCTCCAGGTTGCGCGTCTGAGCTGGTCCCAGGTCATTATCGAAGACGACCAGATCGGCTTCGTGAGCCTCGACCAGTTCTTTGAGTTCCTCGACCTTTCCTGCCCCGATGTAGGTCGCGATGTCGGTCTGAGATCGCTTCTGGAGCAGGCTTCCGACCACCACCAGCCCCGCCGTCTTGGCCAGGCCCCGGATCTCGTCCAGAGGATCGTCCGGGTTGTACTGGCCATCCGGCAGCAGAACCCCGACAAGAATGGTTTTCTCGCGACGATCCCGACGTTCGGTCAGTTTGAGTTCGGTCAAAGTGGGAGATGCCTCTCGGATTGGGAAATGAGAAAGGCCGGAAAGACCACGCGAATTTTAGGAGGCGTGTACCGGCGACGTCAACGGCCTTGTGGACTGGAGGACACTGCGGGTCACCTCTTGGTTCGTCCTCCCCGGACCCCTTGTTCGACGAAAAACCCGGATTCAACCCTTCGCCAGCACTTTCCTCGGCGCCACGAGGCCCGTCTCCGGCTGGGCCTCCGCCAGAGCGACCAATTCTCCATCCGGCCCGAATAACACCACCTCACCCTCGGTCGCCGGCTCACCGCTGAGCCGCGACGCCTCCAGCGCCTTCCCCCGCAAAACCATGCGAACCTGGGCCGCATCGAGCCGCAATCGCGGCAAGTCATTCACGGCCAGAGACATCGGCAATAGATGGTCGGCGAGTGATTCGATCGTGAACGTTCGGGGATCGAGAGCCTCCTCGATCCGAAACGAGCCGATCCGGGTCCGCTCCAGCACCTCAACGAGGGCGCCGCAGCCGAGCGCCTCGCCCACATCCCGGGCAATCGAACGGATGTAGGTCCCGCCCTCACAGGCGATTTCCAGCTCTAGCCGGGGCCATTGATACGCGCAGGTCGATCCGCTCGATAACGACCGGCCGCGCATCCAGAGCCACGTTCTGGCCCCGTCTCGCCAGGTCGTAGGCCCGTTTGCCGCCAACCTTCAGGGCGGAATATTGCGGCGGAACTTGCTGGATCGTCCCGACTTGCGTTGCCAGGACCGCTCGGATATCGGCCTCGGAGGGTTGATGCGCATCGGGCGTCTCGACAACCTGTCCGTCCGCGTCGAGCGTGTCGCTGCGCAGCGCCAGGCGGACGACCGTGCGGTACACCTTCCCTTGCCGCTGCACGTATTCAATCAAACGGGTCGCCGCGCCGACGCAGACGACCAGCACCCCCGACGCCAGCGGGTCGAGCGTCCCGGCATGGCCGACCTTCACCCGTCGCAAGGGGCGAGCGATCAGATCCACCACCGCTCTCGACGTCATGCCGGTCGGCTTGTTGAGGTTCAGAATGCCACTCTGAATACCGGTCGCAGGTTGATTCATCAGCTTGCTGGATCAGGTCCATCGACAAAGAGGCTCGGAGGGCATGACGATCACGCCGATCCTTTGTTTCAAATTGAGGTTGCGCGCATCAGGATGGATTCGATACCGCCCGCTCGATCGCCGATTTCAGGGCCTGAAGCGCGGCGTCATCGACCATGTTGTGATCGTCACCAACGGCCTTCAGGGCCGATTCCGGCAGACCGCTGGCGGCCACCAGCGCGATGCTATCGGCGAACGGAATGACCCGGTCGTCCCGACTATGCAGGATGACGGTCCGCTTGCCGACGGTCGTCGCGTCGCCCCACTTCCTCCAGGCCGGAGCGATCAGCACGACGGGCACCGCGCCGGTGTCGAGATCCATCGCCACGGCCCCGCCGCGGCTGGAGCCAACCACCACGTCTGGCCTCTCGCGTTCGAAGGTTTCGCGGGCGGTGCGCAGGGCCTCGTCGAAATCGGCGTTATCCAGGGCCGGATTGATCACCGTGAATCCTTGCGACGTCAGCCAGGTCGGCTTGACACCCCCCGGCTGTGAGCCGAGGCCGTGCAGATACAGGACGGTCGCCACGAGCCTTCCTCCCCGTCGCTCTTGTCGATCGTACAGGTCGAAGAATGCCTCACGCAGGTTGCCCCCGTGAGCGGCCAGTGCCTCGCGAACGTCCGATTCCCACACGAGGCGATCCGGGCCGTTGCCCGTAAGATGGTCCACCAGCACAAGGGCCTGTTCCGACGTGACGGATGTGCGACACAATACCGATATCTTTCTGGGCGGGCGGTGCGAGGTCACCAATAACCCCAGCCTCCAGAACCGGCTCGCCCAGTGCAAGGCGAATCGCCCGGCAAATCCGAGCTGCTCGTAGCCATCCACCACCACGACGGCGGGAATTCCCGCCGGTCCCACGTCCCTGATCCGCCTCCAGACCGGACGCGACAACCCGCGCGTCCCGTCGTGCAGAGTCGCGACGACCGTCTCCTTCCCCTCCTCCCGCAGCGCGGGCAAGAGCGTTGCCAGCAACGTGGATTTGCCCGTGCCATGCTCTCCGACAATCGCCCCTCGCCAGCCCGCGCCGGAGCCGGTCGAGAAGCGTCGTCAACGACTCCCCTTCCCGAAACTGATACGGCAAGGTCCCCGGCCGCACGTACCGCGTGGCGAACGGGTTGCGCCGACAGCGGCTCAAGGCGGAAGCTCCTCCTCGACCGTCTCCTTGAGTTTAACGGGCGTGACCTGCCCGAGCCGGAAGAGTGCCTCACCCATCTGGGCACGTCCCCACTGAAATTCCGCACGCACCCGCGCATACCAGCGGATCTTGACCAGGAACCCTTCATAGCTCAAGGGGCTAGATGGAAGCGTTACCGCGAACGGCTGCCAGGCGTCGGCCAGGTCGAGCGACTCCCCTTTCTCGGCCTCCCGGTGCTCGACGTGGTGCACGCCCAGGTCCTCATCCCCTTTGCCCTCGGTATCCCATAGAACGCCCAGCTCGACCATCGTGATCCGGCGGCCCGCCGGGTTGATCCGGTAGCGGCCCACCAGCACGTCGCCAGGCAGGTATGGGTCGTTGGGGTCGTCGAGCACGACCTCCACGTTCGGCGTCTCGCTCAAGGGGCGCCTCCTTCCAACGGCTCGGGCACGACCGAGACCGGGAACGCCCGCTCGATGTCGGGCCAGCCGACGATCTCTCCATTCACGACCAGCTTCCAGGTGATCTTGTTATGATCCGCCTCGAACGAGTGCATTGCCCCGTCCGGCAGGGTCATCTCCCGGCGCGACTCGAACGGAAACTCCTTGTGGATCTCAAAATCCTCTTCCCGCACGATCTCTCGGGAAACGACATTCTTGGTCTCGGTTCGCGTGTCCGTTCCCTGCCGGTAGGTCGCCGATTCCTCGCAAACGAGGGTCAAGCGAAGCGATGACATCGTCAAGCGGCCCTTCTGCCGCACAAGCACCTCATAAGTACCCCCCGACCGGAGTGGGTGGTCCGAAATCTCGACCTCGGTCGGCCCCACGCCCACCGCGATCAGCAGCGTTCGCACCGCCGTGTAAACCAAGGCGAAGGCCACCCCCAACCCGATCAGCACGAACGGGGTGATGAAGATCGTCAGGCCCCATTCCGGACGGCCCGCGAGGTGACTTTGCACAGCCTGGTAAACGAAGATCGAGGTGATACCGTTCCAGAACACGGCGAACCCGAACAGAAAAAGTACCCCGACCCAGGACGAACGGTCTCCCGCAAGGCTGTAGCGTAGGGTTTCGCCGGGACGATCCGACAGGTCGATCTCCGGGACGTTGGCATACCGCCGGCCCTCCGGCAAGGGCGGCGCCTCGCCCCACTCGAGCGCCCTGGTTCGCTCGGCCTCGCGATGCCGTTGCCGACGATGATAGACAATCCCCCCGACGCCAATCCCCACAAAGATCAGCGGAAAAAGCGTGAACAGCGGCACCAAGAAGCCTATGCCACGCTTCACGACCGCCTTGCCGGGATCATCCGGGTCGTACCAGCAGGGATAACGCGCTCCAACCTGGAACCGGTCGAGGATCGCTTGCTTCCCCTTGCGGCCGCTCGAGGCGATCTTGGCGGCGTCATAGGTCCATGTCTCGAAAGTCTGCCCGTTGGCCTTGTAGCGGATCAGGATCTCAGGCCGATAGGTCGTGCCATCATCGCCGTGGCTCTCGACCAACCGCTTGTCGAGCACGACGCCGGTTGTCTCGACATAGACGGTGCTCGACCGGATTGCGGGAATGAGCATGTTCCAGACGATGAACACGAAGGCGATGCCACCAATCATCGCGAAGAAGCCGAAGAACGCGTAGGAGCAGCCGAAGGAGCAGCCGAGGGGCGTGGCGCCAGCCCGCCCAGCCTTGCGACGGAATCGATCAATCGAGGTTCTGGACATGCTGGCAATCGTACTCGTTAAGTCGAGAGATGATCGGCCGCCACGTCGCGTTCGTCACACCCTCCCGCCCGGGCCACACCATCAAGACGGAGAGAACCATGCTGGTCTCCCGCTTGGCGTACCCCAATCATCGGCCAAGGACGGGGGGTTCCCATGAATGGCTCTCTCGGTCGTTCGTCGATCGCGGCCGGATATTACGGCTTCGAGCATGGCTCATGGGGGAATGGTTGATCTGGCGAGTTCTCACCATCGAACCCGACCAGAAGGCCCCTCAGCGGCTGGCGACCGGCAGCTCGCGGAGGGCGTCGGGCAGGGTGTCCATTCGCGGCCAGCGGTCCTTCGGACGCTTGACCAGGGTCTTGTCGATCAGCTCGCAAAGTTCTCCCGGCAGGTGCGGCGCGGCATCGGCCAGCTTGCGAGGGTCGGCGTTGATCCGCGTGCGCATCACCGCCATCGGGTCGGTGGCGCTGGATTCGTAGGGCAGCTTACCTGTGAGGAACTCGAACGCGGTGGCGCCGAAGGAGAAGATGTCCAGCCGCTCGTCGGTCGATTCGCGACGGAGCAATTCGGGGGCCATGTAGTTGAGCGTCCCGGTACGGTTGCCCGGACGGCGAAACTCCGGTGTGTTGGGCACGGCCAGACCAAAGTCGATCAGCTTGACGAACCGGTCCTGGGTGACGAGCAGGTTCTTCGGGCCGTAGTCGTGATGGATGAAGCCGGCGGCATGAACCGCCGCCAGGGCCTCGGCGCACTGCGCGAGGATCTCGACCTTATCGGCCAGGTCGAGCCCCCATGCCTCGCGAACGAAGTTGAGGCTCATCCCGTTGATGAATTCCATCGAAACGAAGTACTCGCCCTTGGTGCTCTGGCCGAAATCGAACGTGCGCACGACATGAGGATGGTTGATCTTCTTGCCAATCTCCCCCTCACTCAACCGCGCGGACGCTCGCGCCTGGGCCGCCTTCGTCTTGGCCATATCCTGAACCTTCAGGCAGACCGTGCGGCCCTCCTGATTGTCCATGGCCCGATAGACCTTGGACATGCTCCCCTGCCCAGTCTCGGCGATGATGGAAAAACGTCTCGCCAGATTGACCCGCTTTAACTTGACCGGCGGGGCCGGCTTCGCCTTCTGCGGACCTGGCTTCGGTTTTTTTGACCCAAAAAGCTTTTCAAACATTACTACAGTCCCCCTTCTCCCGACCTATCGCTGCCGAGAGATCATGCCGAGGCCCCATCCTTCCAACCTTCATGATAGATCGCCGCCACGATCCTGCAAAGAATATGCATGATGCCGTGAATGCCTCGGCCTGTGCGGCGGGCTATTCCAACCTTACGCACAAAGGACGCCAATCGTGACGCATGCGACGGATTTCTCTCCGCCGCTCAACCTCAGTCCACAACGGAGGCGGGTGGTTGCCGGAGATTGGTCGGGATAAAATCGGCGGGTCGAGGAACCTGAAAAAAAGAAGGCAACCCATGGGAGGCCGCATGATGAGGCAAACGACGATCGACGCAAGAGTGATCGGACTGGGCGTGCTCCTCTTGCTCTCAGCCGCAGTCACGAGACCGACGACTGGGCAAGACAAGGACCCTCTGGGCGTGTCCTCCGCGAAGGAGACCGTGACTGCCAAGGCGAGCCTGCCGCCCGACGTGGAGGTCCATCCCGGCAAGGCGTTCCCAACCGTCGTGACGGTGACGGTTCAGAAGGGCTGGCATATCTACGCCAATCCGCCCGGCGCGGAGAACGTCAAGCCGACGGAGCTGGTCCTGGCCAAGGGCAGCGCGGGACGACTGGAGAACGTCGAGTATCCCTCCGGCGAGTCGATCATCCCGCCCGGGACGATGGAGACGGTCTCGGTCTATGAGGACAAGGTGGAGATGAAGGCGCGCATCCTTCTACCCAGGGACACCCAGCCGGGAACGGCCGAACTGACCCTGAACCTGCGTTACCAGGCCTGCAACGACCGCGCCTGCCTCGCCCCAAAGACGCTCAAGGTGCCGTTGCGGGTCAAGGTCACTCGATAAGCGAAATGGCTGATGGCCGATTTCATTGTGTGCGGTCGGAAGCGGAGCAGCCATCAGCCATCAGCCATCCCCACCCTCACCGCCGCGTGCTGGACTCGGCTTCGGCCGCGGCGGTCCGCGCTTTGGATTGGGCCTTCGCGGTGGCCTCGGCGGCGCGGCGGGGGAGAATGCGGTTCTTGTAGAAGACTTCCATGTAGCGATAATCCGGCCCATGATCGACCCGCTTCAGGCCGAACGTCCGGGCAATCTCGTCAGTGGCCTGCTTCAAGGTCCAGTCACAGTAGATCATGCGGTAAGCCATCTGGACCATCGACGCGCGGTTGATGCCGTGGTGGCAGTGAAAATAGACCGGCTGGTTCTCGGACTTCGCCAGTTCGGCGGCCGCGCGTTCGAGACGACTGGCCAGATCGTTCTGATCGGCGTCGGAGCGGTTATCAACGATCGGAATGTGAACCCAGCGGCAGCCCATTTCCTTCGCCAGGGCCTTTTCCTGACGCGACAGGGGATCGCCAGGGGGATGGGCCAGGGCGACGATCGTCTTGATATCGTGGTCGCGGATGATCCGCCGCATCGGCCAGTTGCGCTGCCAGGCGCCCCGGTAGAGCTTGCCCGGCTCGACTTCGGCGAACTCCTCGGCGATCACGTATTCCCGGCCGTGACGCCAGGTCTGCTCGGCGGCCAGGATCACCAGGCCCACCACGAGCACGCGACGGAACCAAACTCTTCGGCGGCTCATGGGCACAAGAACTCCGTTTCGGGTGCCGGGATCAATCCATCGGAACAGGTGAGATCGGCGCGGATCGTAGCAGGGAGGGCCAAACCCGGCAAGGTCGGTCGTCCTGGCAAAAACACCATGGACTGTTGATATCGGCCATCCCGAGGTCCTGCCCGCAAGAAAGTCCCTCCAGAAACGCCGCATTGGCATCGCCCCTCCCGCCCAAATCGCTAAGATCGCCCCTCAACGAGAAAGATCCTTCACGAGACCCATCGGGGTGAGAGATCCCGACATGTCCACACGGCACGTACTCGGAATCTTGGTGCTCAGCTCGACCCTGCTACGGCTCGGCTGGGCCGTCGCCCTGGGACCGGGCAACGACGAGGCGTATTACGCCCTCTTCACGGTCCACCCCGACTGGAGCTACCACGACCATCCCCCTTTGGTCGCGTTGGTCGAGAGCCTGGGCCTGAACCTGGCGGGCGATTGGGACGTGCCGGGAATCTGGGCCTTGCGGCTGGGGTTCGTCGGACTCTTCGCCGGCTCGACCCTGCTGATGGCCCGCCTGGCGGGGCGGTTCTACGGGCCGAGGGCGGGCCTGCTCGCGGCCCTCTTGTTCAACGCGGCCCCCTACTTCGGCGCGATCAGCGGGACGTTCGCCCTGCCCGATGGCCCCTTGATCTTCTTCTGGCTCTGGACGCTCGACCGACTGGCCGCCTGTCTCGACGCCCCGGAGCGGCTCGGACGCTGGGCGATACTTGGCCTGGCCTGGGGCGGCGCCTTGCTGAGCAAATACCACGCGGTCTTCCTGCCGATCGGGGCCGCGTTCTATCTCGTCCTTGAGCCGCCCGCGAGACGCTGCCTGCGCACGCCGGGACCGTATCTCGCCCTGGGACTGGGGTTGCTGGCGTTCGCACCGGTGATCGGGTGGAACGCCACACATGGATGGGTCTCGTTCGCCTTCCAGGGAGGCCGGGCGGTCGGCGATGTCACCTTCCGGCCGCTCGGCCTGCTGGTGTGCGTGGGAGGGCAGGCGCTCTACCTCCTTCCCTGGATCTGGGCGGCGCTGGGGATCGTGCTGATCCGCGCCTTGCGGCGGCAAGGGAGCGGCCGGGGCACGGCGTCCGAGCGGTTCCTGATCGCGCAGGCCGTCGGACCGCTCGGGCTGTTCCTGGCGGTTTCGTGCGTCAAGCCGGTGCTGCCGCACTGGCCGCTGGTCGGGTTTCTATCGGTCTTCCCGATGGCCGGACATGCCTGGGCGGAACGCTGGGACGCGAACCCTTCACGAAACCGCCGACGCGCGGGGATCTTGCTCGCCCTGCCGGTGATCCTGGGAACGTTGCTGGCCTGGCACGCGCGGGCGGGCCTCTTCCAGCGCGACGGCCGGGGAACGCTCGGCCTCGTCGCGACGGCGGGCGACCCGTCGCTCGACCCTTACGGCTGGCGCGCGATCGTCCGCGAACTGCGGCGCCGGGGCCTCCTCGACCGCGAGGACACGTTCCTCTTCACGAGCAAGTGGTATTACAGCGGTCAACTTGCCTTCGCGCTGCGGGACGCGGCAACGCCCGTTCTCTGCTACAACGCCGGCGACGCCCGAGGGTTCGCTCAGTGGAGCCAGCCCGACCGGTGGCTCGGCCACGACGGAATCCTGCTGGTCGTTGATCCTTGCTCCACCGAGCCCGCCTGTTACGATCGCTGGTTCCGCCGGATCGAGCCCCTCGGCCGCTTCGCCGTCCGCCGCGCCGGTGTTCCGGTCCGCTGGTTCCGGCTCTACCGTTGCGTTCAGCAAGTTCAACCGTTTCCATTCGATGAGCGCGGCGATTGATTGTGGATATCACCACGTTTTCTCTCGTTCCCACGCTCACGCTCTGCGTGGGAACGAGAGATATCCACACCAATCACTGATTAACCATCAATCATCGTCCTCATCTTCGTCCTCCTCCTCGCCCCTCGGCAGCACGAACGCCGCGCGGACGGGCGGGGGCATGGGCGAGTCGGCCCCCTTGACGGCCTTCCAGATGATCTCGTTGAAGATCAGGTCGTCGGCGCGGTCCTCCGCCGAGAGGTCCAGCCGCTCGGACGCCTCGGCACCCCACGGCGTCGGCGAGGTTGACCTCCTTGAGGTCGACGCCGGGCGGGCGGTGCGTGTAGGGGGTCGGGTCGGGCTCGCTGGTGAACGACGCCGCACATCGGCCGGGCGGCGGCGTCGAACTGGCTCATCGGCTCGAGGCCGAGGATCAGCTCCATCGTCCGCAGCATCGACGAGGTGCTGTACAGCGTCGAATCGACCGAGTGCCGCTTGATGTACGGGCTGATCGCCAGGGCGACGGTGCGGTGCGCGTCGACGTGGTCCGAGCCGTTCTGGGCGTCGTCCTCGACGACGAAGATCGCCAGGTCCGGCCAGAACTGGCTCTTGCTCAGCCCCTCGACCACCATGCCCAGGCGCCAGGTCGTTGTCGGCCACCATCGCCGTCGGCGGTCGGGCGCCGGACGCGCGTGCCGGAGGTGTGGTCGTTCGGCAGCCGGAGCACGATCAGCCGGGGCATCTCGCCCTTCTCCTCGAATCCCGCCAGCTCCTCCAGGAACCGCTCGGCGCGCTTCACGTCGGGATAATCGAGGTCGTAGCTGCGGAAGAACGGGTCGAAGTGCCCCTCCAGCGCCTCGACCTTCGCCTTGCCCGGGTCGCCGGGCTTCGGGGCGTTGGCGATGAACTCGCCGTAGCTGCGATAGCTGACGTCCTTGGCCGCGGCGCGATCCCAGAGGTAGCCGCCGGCCGGGAAGGCGATCGGCGAAGGCCCCTTCGGCCGGATACGGCACGCGCTTGTCGCCCCGGTAGCTCAGCGGCCAGGTCCGCTCGACGAAGTCCGTGGCATAGGCCCCCATCGTCCACTCGTGGCCGTCGGCGCTGACCTCGCTCTCGACGTAGAAGTTATCGAGCAGCACGAACTCCTGCGCCAGTGCATGATGGTTCGGCGTGACCTCCTCCGGGAACAGGCAGAGCGCCGGCTCGCCGTTGCCCTCGGGCATGTCGCCGAAGACCTGGTCGTAGGTCCGGTTCTCCTTGATGATGTAGATGCAGTGGTTGATCGGCGAGGGCTCGCCCAGCTTCGACGGGATCGGGTTCCCCTCGGGGGCCTTCGGGCCGGTGACGGCCAGGGGGTCTTCCTTGCTGGAGCGGGCTGCACTCGTAGACCGTCTTCGAGTAGCCGATCATCTGCGCGGGTCCGGCATCGGGACGATCGAGAGCGTGCCCTGGAACAGGCCGCCGATGTACTCGCGCGTCTTGTTATCCGTGCCGCGACCAGCGGGTTCGGGCCGTCGCGGTTGGCCTTCGAGGTCGCCCCCTTGCCGTTGGCGACGTAGATCGTCTTGCCGTCCTCGACGACCCGCACCGAGGTCGGATACCAGCCGGTCGGGATGAACCCCAGCGGCTTGCTCTCCCCCGGCTCCTCGACGTTCACGACCGCGAGGTCGTTGGTGTTGGCGTTGGCGACGAACAGGATCGTTCTCGTCGGGCGTCAGCGCCAGCGCAGTTCGGCGTGCTGCCCGACGGGGCCTGCGGGACGATCGCCGTGCCGATCGTCTCGACAGCCTTGCCCGCCTTGGTGTCGAAGACCGTGACCGTGTTGCGGTTGGCGTTGGCGACGTACAGGATCTTGCCCGTCACGCGCCAGGAGCATCTCGTTGGGGTGCTCGTCCGTCTTCCAGCGCGCGACGACCTCATTCTTGGCCGCGTCCACGACGGCGACGGTGGCCTGCCCCCAGAGGCTCACATAAACCCGCTTCGCCCCTTCATCCACGACCACGCCGTACGGATAGGCGTCGTCCCCCATCGGAATCTCGCCCAGCAGTCCCCCCTTTTCCGCATCGAACCGGTCAGGCTGTGTGCCCAGGCGTTGGCCGCCCAGAGGGTCTTGCCGTCCTTCGAGAGCGCCAGGCCGGCGATCGCCCCTTGCGGGCGCTTCGCGCCACGCTCGGCGCGGGGCAACGGCTCGTCAGAGTCCACCTTGCCGGGACGCCCTTCCACGTCGCCACCGTGATAGGTCAGCGTGGAACGGTTCGAGAGCAGCCCGTCCTTGTGGTCGAAGCGGTAGATCACGTCATCAAACCCGCCGCCGACGAACAACCGCGTGCCGTCAGCCGACCAGACGAGGCCGCCGAACGTCTCCGGGAACGACACGCGGCCGATGATGTCGCCATCCTTCGCGTTCAGCGTGATGACCTCATGCTCGCCGTAGCCCGCGTGCAGGACCGCCAGGATCGGCTCGTTCGGGTTCTCGGCGATCTGGATCGGGAAATCCCCCAGGGGAATCTGCTTGCCCGCCGGGTCGAGCGACCAGCCGTTGGGCAGGAGCACCGATCCGTCGCGCTTCAAGCCCGGCCAGGTGATCTCCCGCGCCGCGTTGCGCTCCGGCGCGTTATCCTCCGCCCTTGTTCCCACGCCGCAGCAAAGTCCGAGGGCCAGGACGGCCAGCACCCATCCCCCTGCATGTCGCATTTTCATCGAATTTGCATCCTCTTGCTCGTGTTCCCCCGCGCCAGTTGCGCATGTGGAGGTATCGTCGGCCCCTCAGGATACCGGCCCCGCTTCGGCTCCGCGACCTTTTTCGCCTGCCGATTCGATGAAGAATTGGTGAGCCACAGAGGCCACAGAGAAAGATCAAAAGAGATGGCTGATGGAATGATGACTGAGAAACCGAATCCACCGGATCAGTAACCATTTATCGTTCACATCGTTATTAATCTCGTTCCCATGATCTGCATGGGAACGCCCTCTTCGGACGCTCCGCGTCCTCTTTTCCGACACGAAGCGTCAGGGGGAGGGCATTCCCACTCTGAGCGTTGGGAACGAGGAATTATTCCGCGGTTACTTCTTCACCTTCGGCCGATACCAGACGACATTATGCGTCTTGCCCGCCGATGGAAACCACGTCCGGGGTGCCGTCGCCGTCGAGGTCGCCGCCGCGGAGGTCCTGCGCGGCGATGTCGCGGTCAAGGACGGTGCGGTTCCAGTGTTGACCGTCGTAGTCGTACAACGAGACGCGGTAATCCTTGCCCCGGTGTCCGGCGAAGATCTCATCGTTGCCGTCGCCGTCCACGTCGGCCACCCAGAGGGCGTGACCGGCGTCGAGAGTGTCGTCGATGACCAGGCGCGTGTCGAAGAGGTCTTCAGCCTTGCTCTTGAGGTGGACCACGACCTGATTGCCGTGCCAGGGCTCGATCGTGGCGAGGAACGGGCGGCCGTTCAGCCTTCCCTGGTGGATCTCGCTGGTCCCTCGTTGCGGCGGCTCACCCGAGGCCCCGGTCACGAGATTCACCATGTGCAGGTCCTTGGGATCATTGTCGCGATAGCCGATCGACGCCACGCCGAGGTTGTCGGCCGTCAGGATGACCGACGGCCGGCCGCTGCCGTCAAAGAGCGGGAGAACCTCGATGGCGTGCATCACGGGACGCTCGGCCAGGACCCGGCTCGACCACGAACCCGCTTTCGGGTCGTCGCCGGTTTCGAAGATGGTCAGCCGCGCGGGGTCTTCGTACGTCGGCGGCGCGGCTTCGGGACCGAAGATCGGGGCCACGATCAGATCGGGCCGCTTGTCGCCATCAATGTCGCCCCAGCGAATCCGGTGGATGCTGCCCACGTCGGCGATGGGGGTGACATTCCAGGGGTCGTCCGGCCCGTCCCCCTGCACCGCCAGCAAGAGCTTGCCCCGCTTCGGCTCGTTCATCGCGAAGTCATAGGCGATGGCCACCTCCGCCTTGCCGTCGCCGTCGAGGTCGGCCGTCGCGCTGCTGATGATGCCGGGGGTCTGCTCCTTGTCCGTGATGATCCGTTTCTTCCACGACGGGTTCTCGTACCAGGCGCACGTCGAGCCGCCGAGGGCCACGATGTCGGGCTTGCCGTCGCCGTTGACGTCGGCGACCTCGACCTGATAGCCGCCGGGGAAGTTGTCGTCGATGACGACCCGCTCGAAGGCCCGATCAGCGGCCTCGGCCCCCTGGCTCGTGGTCAGTAAAGAGAGCGCCGGTAATGACAAGGACACTCCAGAACCGTCTCATCACAATATCTTTCTTCATGGTCGCACCTTCCCAGGTTGTTACCTCACCGGCCAACGATCACGACCCACCCGGCTTCCCCCATCCCGCGGGGGTGCCGGCGGTGTCCTCGGGCTTGACGCGGAGCTGGTCGAGACTGATCTCGTTGCTGATCTCGGACTCCATGCCGCGGAGGCGGTTTTCCAGTTGCGTGACCCGTTGTTCGAGCAGGGCGATGCGGGCCTCGGCCTCGTCGGGGCGCTTCGGGCGGGGGACCTCGGGGTAGCCGAGCTGGCGCTGGAGGGCCGAGAAGAGGTACAGCGGGTCGCGGCCCCGGTTGGCGCGGGCGATCTTGCCTTCCTTCTCGCCGAAGAGGATCGGGAACTTGGGCTGGAAGTCCGGGTCGCGCCGGCGGCGCTCGGTGACGAAGAACGCCGAGCGGACGAAGATCAGGTCGGCGAAGTCCACGTCGCCGAGCCGTGAGCGCAGGGTCTGGATGTAGTCGCTCCAGTCCTCGTCGTAGAACGGGTCGGCGGCAACGGCGTCCAGCCCCCTGCCGTAGCCGAGCCGGTTGCGCGAGAGGGCCTCGAACTGATAGACGAACAGCCCGGCCGCCGTGGGCTCCTTCGCGCGGTAGTCGGCCTCGCGCTCCAGGATCAACAGCGCCTGGTCCGTCGAGAACCGGCTGAAGTCCTCTTCCGCCTTCGACATGACGAACGCCTGGAACGGCGTGAAGTAGTGGCCCAGCCGCTCCATGGCCGGTCCGAGCAGACCCGAGACCTTGCTCTCGGTGTTCAGGAAGCTGACGGCCAGGGGCAGCCGGGTCGTCGCGAGCAACTCCTCGCCGATCCGCGCCAGCACATCCTGCGACGGCATGCCATCCAGGACCCGCTCGCGAAAGGCGTGAAAGAAGTACGCTTGCTCGATGTACTCCTCACGGTCGAGCAACGGCATGCACGAGGTCTCCGCTCCGGTTCCGGATGGTTCATGTCCTTCCCCAAAGGATACGCAAGTCCAGGACCGCTTGGCAAACCGGGGCGAGCCGTTTGGAGATTTCCCGAGAACATTCGACCGGCGCGCAACGACTCTATCCCCAAGGGGGATTCGCCTCCTTGGCGGTTCGTCGTCCGTACCTGCTTTAGCGAAGGCGAATGTTGATGAATGGGCTACGGAAGAGTTTCTCGCAAAGACGCGAAGGCGCGGAGGACGAGCGTCAAGGGGAGGCCCTTCGTGCGCCGAACGAACCCAACGCCACGATCTCCCGGCGCCGACCGAACCCAAGCCAGGGATCGACGCTCAGCGCCGACCGAACCCGACGGCGGGCGGGGGATCAGGACGCAATCCGTCCCAATCGGACAGGTTGTGTCGCGGAATCCTCTACTTCGCCCCTGGCGCGGCCATGACGCGGACGCCCGCCAGGTGGTCGATCTTCTCGCTGCCGAGATCCTGATGGTTCAGGAAGACGCGGCAGGTGGCGAAGCCGCAATTAAAAGGTGTCAGCAACCTTTTCATTGCCCAGGGAGAGGTCGAGGCGGCATCTGAACCCGATCCCGAACCGCTGCCCATTGACGCCTTCGCCTGGGGTCTGACCGGAGGGAGAAGCGGTTACGCATCCCTTCTCTTGTTGGAATCGAGATAACACCAACGCTCGCCGGGCCCAACCCTCAAGACCCGTGAGTGCGGCGTCAGGATCTCCCAATCGGAGATTTCCATGTCCGAAACCTCTTCCGTCCTGTCTTCGCCGTCGGTCACGTATTCGCATGTTTCCGGGTTCGGTCCGATGAAGGCGGTCGAACCATCGGCGAAGGCGAGTTGGAACGTGAATCCGTGGGGTAAGCGGTCGGACATCACGCTAACGACGGCGGACCCAGGCGTGATGTAGTCACCACCCTCAATCTTTTTGATATCGGTCCGCTTGGTAATCCCCTTCGGCGCATGCACTTCTATGTTGTCGCTCGCCAGCAATGTGGACTTGGGGGCCGAGAAGACGACCCATGATGACGCACGAGCCCCGAGAATATAGGAACCCCTGGCGCGGGCCCGCATCTTTGGGTTGGAGTAGTTGCGCAAGCTTCCCAGGTGCAAACGCAATTCGCCGCCATAAGCAACTCGAAAGAAACGAAACGATTGTCCGATGAGTTGCTTGAGGAGTGTCTGGAGGTCGGACAGATCATGGGATTCGTAGCGGATTTCTTTGAGATCGACGACTTCGATCATATCTTCCTCGCTTGGCATCGTCGGGCCTCACTCCTCATCGGATAGGCCGAGAAATTCCCGGGCTTTTTGGATCAATTCTGATCTGGTGAAATCTCCCCGCTCATTCTTCGACCCTCGGTCCCCATGAGCCTTGCAATCTTCGATGAAATCGCCGAATTCGAAGCGTTCTTCCTCGGTCATATCGAGTTGATACGCCACGTCATCCACTTCCCTCAGATCTTTCTTGCGGCCCATCCTGGCGTTCCGGTGTCAACGGCCCCACAATTCTCCTATTGTCCTAAACATTCCTGTTTCCGATCACTGGACTTACAAGAATATTTTGGGCGGACGGTCAGGATCGGTCAAGACGGACGCTTGTGCGCACTTCTTGCCAGTCGTGACGCACAATCCTAGACCACGAATTGGCAAGGAGTTCGGGCTACGATGTTTTCTGGATACCCGCCGATCACGCCTGGCCAGAGAAGCAAGCGGCAATGAAAAGGTTCCTGACACCTTTTCATTGCCGGGGGTTCCAGAATATTTGGCCGTGCGCAACGATTCTATCCCCAAGGGGGGTTCGTCATCCGTACCTGAAGGCGAATGTCGATGAATGGGTCAGAGAAGAGTGTCACGCAAAGACGCAAGGACGCGCAGGAAGAGCGCGAAGACGAGTGTTCGGCGATGCGCCGCCCGGCGCATTGTTGCGGCCGCTTGCGACGCACCCTGGCCCGAACCTCCGCCCTCCGTGCGGAACCGGGAATGGGTCCGGCGCCGACCGAACCCGACGGCGGGCGGGGCAGCACGACGCACCCCGTCACGATTGGACGGGTTGCGTCGCGAAATCCTCGCTTACTTAGTTCCTGGCGCGGCCATGACGCGGACGCCCGCCAGGTGGTCGATCTTCTCGCTGCCGAGATCCTGGTGGTTCAGGAAGACGCGGCAGGTGGCGAAGCCGGGGCCTTTGGCCTTGGCCTTGATCCACAGGGTCAGCTCGCCACCGGGGACCAGACGCTCGATCAAGGGGAACTTCACGACGCCGGAGGTCGGGTCAAGCACTGCTTCCTTGTCGGTCCCGGCGGTCTGGATCGCCTCGATGTTCTCCGAGAGCTGGGCATCGACCTGCAGGTTCGTGGCTTCCTTCGAACCCTCGTTGAGAATCTTGATGCGGAACACCGTTTCCTGACCGACGTCGAGCACGCCGAGCTTCTCGCTGACGTCGAGGTCCATCTTGGCGTAGCCCTCGACGTGCGTCTGGCAACTGGACAGGTCGCGCAGGCCGCCCGTGCCCCGGGCCTCGGCGTTGACGTGGAAGATCTGCACGCCGCCGAGCAGGACCTGGAAGGTGTACTCGATCGGCTTGCCCCCGGCTTCGAGCTGAGGCATCGACCACGAAAGCTGGCGGAGGTTCGCGTTCCACTGCGCTCCGTCGGGAATGCTCGTCGGGCGTCCTTCCCCTTGCAGGGTCGCGACGATCCGCACGTTCTGCGCGGGGGCCGTGCCGGGGTTGGTGAGCGTCAGGTGATACTCGGCGATCGTGTCGGTCGGCCGCTTGGGAGAACCGGTCAGGGTGAGCTTCAGCTTCGGCTCGGTAACGGTCACGTACTTGACGCTCGTGGCGTTCTCGGCCACGTCGGGGCTACTGACGACGACCGAGCACGACGCCTGCTCCTCGCCGCCGACGGTGTCGGCGATCAAGGGGGGCAGGGTCACCGTCTGGTTCGGCTTCAGCTCCGTGACCCCCACCTTCGCGTCACTCAGGGGGAGTTCCAGGATGTTGCCCGCGGGGTCGTGCCGCAGGCCCCGGCTCAGCTCGGCGCGGATCAGGACGTCGCGCGCGGGGCCGTCGCCGATGTTCGTCACGGTGATGTCGAACTGGACCTGTTCCCCCTTGAGAACCTTGGCGCGGCGGACGGTCTGCTCGACCTTGAGCTTCGGCTCCATGATGATCGTCTTGGCCTTCGCGCCGGAGAGCAAGAAGACGGTCGCGCCGTGATCGTAATTCCCGGTGCGGATCGGCTCCACATTCACCCGGATGACCCGTTCGGACCCGGCCTGCAAGGTGCCGAGGTCCCAGCGGACGAGTTGCCCGCCCGCCTCCGCGCCCGCCGAGGGGGCCGCCAGGGGGATCGGTTCCGGCTGGCTACCGAGAAACTTCAAGCCTTCGGGAAGCGGATCGCTGACCATCACGCCGATGGCGTCGGTCGTTCCCGTGTTCTTGACGACCAGCGAGACGACCGCCGGCCGGTGCAGGTTCATGGTCGCGGGGGACTGGACGTGAATCGTCAGACCGACGGCCTGCGGCCCCGCGCCGAGGCGGTCGAGCGGCAGGGCCGGGGCGTATCCCTCGCCGGGCCGGGCGCCGGGGGGCTTTTGACCCGCCGGCGGCGGCTGGGCGCCGGGCAAGCCGGGATTGCCGGCATCGCCGGGGGACTGGGCGGGCATCACCTCCTCGTCCCTCGGCGCGTCGGTTTCCGCGCCGGCGATCGGCGCCGGCTCGGCGGGCAAGGGAACGTCACCCGGCTCGGCCTCCTCGCCCAGCTCGGGCGGCGCCGGCATCGACAGCGGCGAGGCGGCCGGGGTCGGGCTGAGGGGATCGGCCGGAACGCCGTCCGCCGCGTCAGGTTCCGCGATGGCTGGGGGCAGGGCGTCCCCCTCCTCCTGCTCCCGCGGCTCGGCCCCGACCGAGGGGGCCCTGGTCTCGATTCCGGTCTCGTCGGGCAGCGGCTCGGCGACCGGCGAGGGAATATCCCCCTGCTGGGCCTGGCCGATCCGTACCCCGAGCGCGACGGTCAGCACGATTCCCGCGACGGTCAACAGTCGTCGGTTCTTGGACACGGTCCCCTCCCTGGGAACGGCCCCGATCGACGCACCTGGGCGACGGCTTCGGAACGGACAAAAAACGAGTATGGCGGCCAGCGGAAGGTTGATCGCCGCAAGCTGATAGCAGATCGCGGCCGATCACGGAAGGTCAATTTTCGCCGAAGTCATCCCGAGGGCCAGCCGCTCGGCGGTCCGCTCGGGCGGCTCGTCCGGCTCGACCGGCCAGGCCCGGACCTCCTCCAGCCCGCGAAACCACGTCTCCTGCCGCTTGGCGAATTGCCGGGTCCGGGCCTGCACCCGCGCGATCGTCGCGTCGAGAGTCGCCCGGCCCGCCAGCAGGTCGATCACCTCCTTGTAGCCGACCCCCTGCGACGGGACCGGGTGCCAACGGGCGCGGGCCGGCTTGCAGGGCGCGGACCTCCTCAACCAGCCCCTCGGCGAACATCCGCACGACCCGCCGGTCGATCCTCGCGTGCAGCTCGGGGCGGGGCCGCGCCAGGGCGACGACGCGCACGCCAATGGCCGGGCGGTCGTGCTCGGTCTGCCAGTCGCTCAACGGGCGGCCCGTCACCGCATGCACCTCCAGCGCCCGGATCACCCGCCGGCGGTCGTTCGGGTGAAGCCGGGCGGCGGCTTTCGGATCGATCCCGGCCAGGCGGGCGTGCAGGACGGCATCCCCCTGGCGCTCGGCCTCCCGCTCCAGCGCGTCGCGGATCTCCCGGTCGGCCGAAGGCCCCTCGAACAGACCTCGCAGGAGGGCTTTCAGATAAAGCGGAGTCCCGCCAACGAACAACGGCAGGCGGCCCCTCGCCTCGACCTGACGGACCGCCGCGACGGCCCACGCGCGGTAGGCGGCCACGCTGGCCGATTCCCAGGGGTCGAGCACGTCGATCAGGTGGTGCGGCACCCCCTGACGCTCCTCGACGGTCGGCTTGGCCGTGCCGATGTCCATGCCCCGGTACAGGGTCATCGAATCCAGCGCGAGGACCTCCGCCCCGAGCGCCCGGGCCAGGGCCACGCCGACGGCCGTCTTGCCCGAAGCCGTCGGGCCCGTCACGTACAGGGCGCGTCGCAAAAGGTCGTCGGAGGTGGACATGGGCCGGAAAAGGGGAAAAATCCGCGAGTCGGAGGAAGAAGGCGTGGACACGCCGCACAAAAAACCGATAATACCAGCACGCCTCCCAAGGTCGGAACCCCTCCCGAGCCATTCCGGCACCCGAGCGCTTCCGCATCCGCCCGCACCAACGACCCGCCCGGCCCGAGATTTGCGGATACACACGGCTCCCGATGAATGATGAGCCGCTGCGGAGACGTGGCATTTTCCTCATTTACAGACGAACATAGGTCTTGGGTCCTCAATTCTTTTCGAACTTCGAACGTGATCCGTCCGATTCGAGATGGAGTGATCCGAGCCGACGTGGACTTTCTCAAGCCCGGGACGTGTGGTCCCTCGGCATTTTTTGATCGCGACCCGATTGCAACGGAAACCATGCAAACGAAACCCCTTCCCGAAATTGGCGAGGCCGACCTGAAGGCCGCCCGTGAATTCCTGTCCGACGGCCGCGGCGAGTCCTTGCCGCGCAGCACCCCCTCGTCGCGCCCCGCGAAGTCGCAGGGCGGCGTCCCCGTGAGTAACGGGATCACCCGCGCCCGCCGGCGCTCGTCCGGAGTGCAGCGCGACGGCTGAGCCCGCGCGAACCCGGCCTCCGCCGGACGACATGTCCTCCCTCTCGCCTCCGGATCGTGCTCGATCACCAGGCATCACGTTGCCGCGAAACAACGCGCGGGAACGGCCGAGGAGGGTCCGCCCCTTCCGAGAAAATGGGCAGGGGCTTGCGGACCCTTCCGGATTGTGCTGGAGTGAAGATAGGTCAGGGCATGCACGGCCCCATACCTGTACGATCAGCTTGCTTCCCGAAGAAAAAGGCCCGAGGTCGAGGGATGGCCCCGGACATCGTGGGGTGGGAAGCAAGGCCGTCGTGCCCGCCAGGCGAGGCACATCATGTCCACTACGGTCCAGACTCACCCCGCCCAGAATGGGGTCACGCCACATCCTGCGCCAATCAACGACCTGGCCATCCGGGTCGGGACGGTCAACGGTTCGGGAAGCCAGTCGGCCAACCTGGTGCTCTTGCGGGCACTCTTCGGCATGGGGATTCCTTGCGGCGGGAAGAACGTCTTCCCGTCGAACATCGAGGGCCTGCCGACCTGGTTCCACATCCGCGCCAGTGCCAGGGGGTACATCGGGAACCATCCCGACCCCCAGATCCTGGTCTGCATGAACGAGCAGACGGCCGCCGACGACGTGCGGCAGTTGTGCGCCGGCGGTATCTGCATCTACCGGGACGACATCGACCCGGACCCGGCCACCTTGCGCGACGACGTGCGCTTCTACGCCGTGCCGTTCAAGGACCTGGTCGCGGAAGCCTACCCGCCCGACTCGACGGATAAGTCCTACCGGGACAAGCTCCGCAAGGTCATCAACATGGTGTACGTCGGGGTCGTCGCCTCGGCCTGCGGGATCGAGATGGACGAGGTCCGCGAGGCGATCCGCCGCCAGTTCCCCGGTCGCAAGGCGAAGGCCGGCGAGATCAACATCCGCGCGGCGGAGACCGGGTTCGCCTGGGCCGAGTCGCACCTGCCGCGCGACCTGCCCTACCGCGTCGAGCGGATGGACGGCACGCGGGGCAAGATCCTGGTCGAGGGGAACCAGGCCGCGGCCATCGGTGCCCTGTTCGGCGGGGCCAGCGTCCTGACGTGGTACCCGATCACCCCCTCCAGCAGCCTGGCCGAGGACGCCGAGAGCCTCCTGAAGCGCTTCCGCACCCGCGACGACGGCACGCACACGTTCTCCGTCGTGCAGGCCGAGGACGAGCTGGCCGCCATCGGCATGGCCGTCGGGGCGGGCTGGGCCGGAGCCCGCGCCCTGACCGCCACGAGCGGGCCGGGCATCTCCCTGATGACCGAGTTCGTCGGCCTGGCCTACTTCGCCGAGATCCCGGTCGTCATCGTCGACGTTCAGCGCATGGGGCCGAGCACCGGCCTGCCCACCCGCACCAGCCAGGGGGACGTGCTGAAGCTCCACCTGCTCGGCCACGGTGATTGCCGGCACATCGTCCTCCTGCCCGGCTCGGTCGCCGAGTGCTACTCGATGACCGCCGAGGCGCTCGACCTGGCCCAGCAGTTCCAGACCCCGGTCTTCGTCGCCACCGATCTCGACCTCGGCATGAACCTGTGGATGTCCGACCCGTTCGAGTACCCCAAGGCCCCCTTGCAACGCGGCAAGGTGCTCGACGCCGCCGACCTGGAGCGCCTGGGAGGCTTCGGCCGCTACCGGGACGTGGACGGCGACGGCGTCTGCTACCGCACGTTGCCCGGCACCGAGCACCCGTCGGCCGCCTACTTCACCCGGGGGACCGGCCATAACGAGCAGTCCGGCTACAGCGAACGCCCCGAGGACTGGTCGCGGAACATCGACCGCCTCGCCCGCAAGCTGAAGACCGCCCGCGACCAGCTTCCCCGACCGGTCATCGAGGAAGACCCGGGGGCGAGGATCGGCCTGCTCGCCTACGGCTCGACCCACTGGGCACTGGTCGAGGCCCGCGACCAGCTCCGCGAGCTCGGCATCCCGACCGGCTACTGCCGCATCCGTGCCCTGCCCGTCGCCACCGACGTCGGGCCGAACTTCGTGGGCCGTTACGAACGGGTGTACGTGGTCGAACAGAACCGCGACGGCCAGATTTACAGCCTGCTCCGCTCGACCCTCAACGGCACGCTCGACGACCGCCTGGTCGCCGTCACGCACTACAGCGGAACCCCGATCGCCGCCGAGAACATCGTCCGCCCCATCCTCGACTGGGAACGGACCTTCTCCCCCCATGACAATCTCTCCAACGGCCACGTGTCGGAAACCTCCGGCGACGGTGAGCCTGAAGGCCCCGTGATCTCGACCGAATGATCGATCCCCCCAAGAATTCCACGAACAGAACCGACTGGGATCTCCCGGAAGAGGTCCCGGTGGCGATCTTCTTCATTCCCAAACAAGGTGATTCCACCCATGTCTCGCAGCGACGCGACGATCCTCATTGAAGAAGCCGGCGGCCGCACCTTTTCCCTCCCGACCCTGGCCTTCCAGGGCTCCCCCTCGACCCTCTGCAAGGGGTGCGGCCACAACAGCATCACCAGTTACCTGATCGAGGCCTGTAAAAGCGTCGGGGTGAACCCGTACAAGACCGTCAAGCTCAGCGGCATCGGCTGTTCGAGCAAGACGCCCGCGTATTTCCTGCACTACAGCCACGGCTTCAACGCCCTGCACGGCCGGATGCCCTCGGTCGCCACCGGCGCCGTGCTGGCCAACCGCGACCTGCTGGCCATCGGCATCAGCGGCGACGGCGACACGGCCAATATCGGCGTCGGCCAGTTCAAGCACGCCTGCCGGCGCAACCTGCCCTTGCTCTACGTGATCGAGAACAACGGCTGCTACGGCCTGACCAAGGGGCAGTTCTCGGCCACCGCCGACCTGCACGCCCACCTGCGACGGGCGTCGGGCGAGGAGAACGACGTGCCGCCGTTCGACCTCTGCCTGGAGGCGATCGCCGCCGGCGCGACGTTCGTCGCCCGCTCCTTCGCGGGGGACAAGAAGCAGATGCTCCCGCTCCTGAAGGCCGCCCTGAATCACAAGGGACTGGCGGTGCTCGACGTGATCAGCCCGTGCGTCACCTTCAACGACTTCCCCAGCTCGACCAAGAGCTGGGACTGGGCCCGGAAACACGAGGAGCCGCTGCACGAGGTCGGCTTCGTCCCCCGCCTGCCGGAGATCGAGGTCGAGCAGCAGGCCGGCGAGGCCACCCGCGTCCAGATGCACGACGGCTCGTGGATCACCCTCCGCGCCCTGCGACACGAGGAGCACCGCGTCACCAACCGCGGCTCGGCGATCCAGTTGATCCTGGACAGCCAGGAGCGTCAGGAGTTCGTCACCGGCCTGCTCTACCTCGCCCCCGAGCGGCCCGACTTCGTCACCGATCAGCACCTCGTGGAGACCCCCCTGGCCCACCTGGACGACGACGACCTGCGCCCGGGCCCCGAGGCCCTGGCCGAGCTGATGACCGAACTCTGAGAGCGACGAGGTGGCCGGGGTCTCGTCCGGAAGGCCCCGGCGCTCCGTTCCTTGGACACGGTTGACGGTCGCCCCGGCGTCCCTACAATCGTCTTCATGGCGACACGCGAAGGCCCGACCGCCGTCCTCCTGATCGCGCACGGGAGCCGTCACGCCCCGGCCAACGACGACCTGCACCAGATGGTCGCCCGGATCGCCGAGCGCGGCGAGTACCCGATCGTCGAGCCAGCCTTCCTGGAACTGGCCGACCCGGACATCCCCTCCGGCGGCGAGCGCTGCGTCTCCCGAGGGGCCGCCCGCGTCCTGCTGGTTCCCTACTTCCTCTCGGCCGGCGTCCACCTCCTGCGCGACCTGACCGCCGCCCGCGATGAATTACGCCGCCGCCATCCCGATGTCACCTTCCGCCTCGGCCCCCCTCTCGGCCCCCACCCACTCCTCGACCGGCTCGTCCTCGATCGCATCCACCAGACCGACCACGACGACAACCTGGCCGAACTCGATCCAAGTGGCGACCTGGCGGACCGTTACGCCCCCTTGAACGATCACGAGCCAGCCTGAAGCAAACCCCATCCCTCCGCGCTCTTTTGTCGGGTGGACTCGCGAACCTGGTCGAGCCGCCCGGACCATGTCCGTATTTCCCCTCGTGCAAGAATCCGCGTCAATTCGACTCGACCTTGCGACGTGCGTCGGGGATCGGAATAATTGCCAGACGTCCGGGATGATACGGACAATGGAGCGTGTCTCAACTTCGCCTTGGCTTCGGATAGACGGGAAGCCAGATCGATGAGGCTTCGTGTTGGTGACGGCGGGGATGCGATCACGACAATGACCCCCGGCGGATATATCTCGGTCGGTGGCAAGCGATACCACGCTCGGGCTCAGGTCGGGTTCATCGAAGCGGGACAACGGGTCATCGTGCTCGGCGGGGACAACAACGGCCTGATCGTCTGTATCGCTGAGGACGGGAAGTCCTACGAGAGCCTGAAGAATTTCGGTGAGCCGTGCTACTCGTCATTCGGTGAGCGGTGCAGGCGAAAGCGGATCGCGAAGAGGCCGCGAGGCGCCTCTGGCTGGAGAACCGGCGTCGATACCTCAGCAAGGCTGGTCTCGGGCTCGGCACCCTGTCTTCTTGTCTGGGGCTACTCTGGGCCTGGCCCGACCTGGTCCAACGTCTCGGCAAGCCCGGATCGGTGGTGGCCTCGATCGCGATAACGATGGCCGAGGCCCTGTTAGGCATGGTCATGCTCAGGACCATCGACCACTACCTGCGGGCATTCTCCGAAGCCTTCTATCGCCTCAGTATACCGACGACGTCCCTCGCGCTCCTGGGAGGGACGATGGGAGCCGCCTGGGCGATCCCGGCGCACGGCTTGGCCGTGGGATTGCTCACCGCGTCGGTGCTGGGCTTCCTGCTGTTGCTGCCGATCCCGGCCTTGGCACTGGTCATCGGTTTCGCCGGGGCGGATGCGACTCCCGGCGACGGGACGGAGGGCGGGATGAGTGATGAGAATCGAGAAGGTGCATGAGGATGGTCGGGCGACCGAGGTCAACTGCCCGGGCGGGTGGCTGGGTCGGTGGTGATGGTGCTGTCGCGAGCTTCCTGGGTGTTCGGGTCATCAAGGCAGGCGACGCTCTTGAATTGGCCGAGGTCGAGGCCGAGAATGATGGTCATCCGCGTGTCTTCTTTGGGGTGGGTGTCGTGGATGTCACACCTCAAGGATCGTCGCCTCATCGGGGCCACGCGGCTTATATAGTAGAGTCGCTGCACAATAACGACTCTCTTGCCGCAAGTTCATGACATCGAAGGGGTTGTGTCAAGTTTCATCTCTATGTGAAAATTGGCCGCAAATCCTTGCGATGTAAGGAGATGGAGTGAATTTCGCTCTTATTGTGCAGCGACTCTAGTTTCTTTAGGCGGCAGAGGGCGTGAGGAGCGGCAAGTCCATGACCTTCTTCACCAACCTCTTCTCGCCCGACACCTACGAGACGTTCAGCCGCTCGGACCGTGATGTCTCGGGGTTTTCGAAGCACCAGCTGGCCTGGCGCGGCGCGTCCAAGCGGGCGATCGGTTCATTTGCTATATGACAAAACTGTCCCGCTGGGTCGGAGTGTTGGAAGTCTTGGGTGAGTGCTACCTGGACGATTCACCCCTTTTCTACCCCGAAGGCGATCCGTACGTAATCCGTTTCAAGATCCGCCCGGTCGTCTGGCTTCCGAAGGACCAAGCCATCCCGATCCGGGAGAAGCATATTTGGGACACCCTGTCGTTCACCAAAGGGGTCGCACAGAACTCACCCACCTGGACGGGGAAGGTCCGCATCAGCCTGAACAAGCTGTCCGATGAGGATGGGCAGTTCCTTCAACACCAGCTTCTCGCCCAGCAGACGGCGGGGCAACGCTATCCGGTCGATGAGGACGAATACCGCCGGTTGCTGGCTCAGAAGGTCCGCCGACCCGACAAGGTCGTCCCGGTTACTGTGCCGGCGGACGACCAGGCGGACGAGCCCGACGAACCGGAGGACAAAACCCAGTCGGTTCGAGAGTCGGCGAAGATCCAGGCCCTGCTTGCCGTGATCGGCGAGAAGATGGGATTCAAGGTCTGGGTCCCAAAGTCGGACCGACTGGCCGTCCTTCAAGAGTGGACGCCGTCGGACGGGTCGCTGATGAGTGTGCTGCCTCTGAACTACAACGAGCCGACACTCCAGACGATCGAGCAAATCGACGTGCTGTGGCTCAAGGGCCGGGCAATCGTCCGTGCGTTCGAGATCGAGCACACCACGGCCGTCTACTCGGGCATCCTGCGGATGGCGGACCTATTAGCCCTACAGCCGAACATGGACATCAAGTTGCACATCGTAGCCCCCGAGTCCCGCAAGATGAAGGTCATGGGTGAGATCCAGCGGCCGGTGTTCTCCCTATTGGAGAAAGGGCCGTTGTCCGAGTACTGTACTTTCTTGCCCTATGGTAGCCTGCGCGAGTTGGCTGAGCTCAAGCACCTTCAATATCTTTCCGACGATGTCTTGGAGGAGTACGCAGAGGGGCCGGAATGAGTAGGTCTGGCCTAACCTCTGCTGCTCAGAAAATTTAGTCCTTCCCCTGGGGTGGCCGTTACGGACGACGAACATCGCGCGGGGATCGCGACACGGATCGGGTGGCACGCCCAGCCTGGGTGTGGTCGGCGTTGGCCCGCCAGCGTGAGAAGCTTGCCGCGGCGGGCGAGTCGGGAGGCCTCAACACGTTGTCCCGGTCACCCGCCGATTTTCCTTTGAGTCTCCTCTCCGGAATCGTCAGGCCATCAGGTACAGAAAGGAGTCGTCCGCCTTCGTCCTCGTGGCGTCGTCTTCGATGAATCGCCGGATCGTGTAGAAGCCATACAGGGTCTTGATGCGATGGGTCAGCCGGGCTTCGTCACGCTTGAGCATCCCTTCCCAGTAAATGGGCTCACGAGGATCGTGGTCGGACTTCTCGACCGGGCCGAGTTCCGCTTCCACATCGGGCAGAGATCGCCACAGCCGAATGTGCTGGTGATGGGCTGGCAACGCCTTGTGGGCCAGTTGCTTGTAGCCGAAGCGATCCAGCTCGGTAATCGCGGCGGCGTGGTTGATGACGTGCCAGAGTCCGCCGAAGCCCTGCTTCTTCCGGGGCGCCGTGGCGATCAGTTCGCCAATGGTCACGTCCACCATGTCCTGGATCGTGCGATAGGCGGGGAAGGTGTCGTCGGCTGGCAGTTTCACCTGATTCCCGGTCAGCCAGCCCGTCTTCTCGCCGTAGTAGCCTCGCCCGGCATGGGCATGGTCGAAACCTTCCGTGAGCTTGCGAATCCCGGCGACCGCTCGCGGCGTGGCGTGGTCGGGATGGTCGTGAAGGGCACGGATCGCAATCGAGGCGAAGATGACGTTGTGCCCCGATTGCCGGGTTTCGCCGACGTTCTTCTCAAGTGCATCCGCAATCGTCCGGATCGCTTCCGGTGTCGCCTTTTCCTCGGGGAGCGGCTCGAAGAGTTCCGTCTGGCGTGATCCCTGCTTGCCTGGCGTTGAACCAGATGGCCTCCTCGCCAGCGATGATCCGTTCCAGCTCCCCTTTGATCCCCTGGTACACGTCGTCGGGCAGGTCGCTCTGGTCTTCGCCGAAGAAGTAGCCGGCGGTGACGGCGGCTCCCAGGTGCCCGGCCATCGTGCCGGCCTTGTGAGCGTTCGCCAGTCCGCGGACGCCCTTGGAGAGATATTCGAAGTCGATCATGACATGCCCCTGTGTGGTCGAAGGTTTCCCGATGCTCCCGCGTGGAACACAGGAAGTCAGGAAGGAGTCCCGTAGGGTGCGTCTCGCCGGCGCATCCGATTCTACCTGGACCGGCGCCTATCGGGTGATGGTATAGACATCTTCCGGCGAGGAAATCCGGCCGCTCCATACGTCGAACTTCTCTGACCAATCATCGGCGTGCACCTCGTAGATGGCCTTCATCCGAATAGTGCGGGATCTTCCTCTCTCCGGCAGCGGCGCGTCCCGCCAGATCGTCTCATCGAATGCGACCTCGAAGACCATATGGCCCCCGGGAGGGACGATCATCCAGTCGGGGATATTCTTGTCCCATCCCCTCGGTCGCTTCGTCACGCTGGCTGTCTTTCCATCCTCGTCCGTGACGACGAACGACAGATTGAAATAGCCCCAACTGCACCACTCGCGCCACAGCCTAACGGGCTCCCCGGATGTGTTGGTGACGACGACATCGAAATGTTGCACTGGCCTGGAAAGGTCAATCCGACGCCCGGTCTCCTCCTCCCGATAATACGAGGGGACGATTCGAACAGCGACGGGGGAAGTTGAGGGCTTCGTGCTGGCCTCATCACCAGACAAAGAGAGGCTCAACAAAATGCAAGCGATGGCTCCGAACCTTCCCATTTTCTCAGACTCCTTATGATTCTCGCCAGGTGCCCGGACTCGCTCACATCAACAACCTTCCCGCGAGCTTGGCCGACGACCATTCCTTGTAATTCCGCCGGAGAGTCCCGCGCCTCGGGCGGATCATTCGGAATTCCTTATACTCCTCCCGGAGGTTGATCGCGAAGTTCCCCGCCTCCAGCTCGTCGGCGACGTCCGAGAGGAACCGCGCCCAGTTCGGCGCCAGCACGCATTTCTCCTCCTCGTTCCTGCCGAAGTTGATCACCTGGCCGACGACCCCGCGCGGACCGGGGTCAAGGTCCACCCCGAAGAAATCGGCGTCGGTGAAGCTGCCCAGCGGAATCCAGCCGCGATTGGCGTACCGGAGCTTGATCGCCCCTTCCGGAGTGGACGTGCACTCCTCGTCAATCTCGGTGAAATCCTCCTCCGCCAACTCGGCCCAGCCCTCCCATTTGTGGAGGGCGGAGCCTCCGACACCCCGACACTCCCCGGTCAGCAGGTTCAGCAACCCGTCACCGAAGATCAATCCGATGAACTCCGGAAACTCGTAATCCAGGTCCTCGTCCTCGCATACCTCGTCCAGCAGATCCCGCGGGATGGGACGCTGGCCGTCGTGGATCAACCAGGACTCCCGCACATCCTCGGGCAACGCCTGCCCGATCGCTTTCTCGAACTTCGCCAGGTCCTTCCTGGAGATGCCCGGCTTCAGCGTGGTCTTGTGGACCGGCAGATGGACGTCCATCCACGCCTCAATTCGCCTCCAGGACTCCGCCACGGGAACAGAGGGCGTCGGGGCGCCGGCCTTGCGTCGCGCCATCGCGCCTTCTCCTTTTTTCCACCTCAACCTTCGCTCAGGTCGCGGCACGGTTGCCGCAAGTCTTTTGATGCTCCCGCGGGGAACCCAGGATGTCAAGCGGATACGGACTTATGTGAGCGCCCCGAAATGGGGAAACGGACAGGCGCGGACAATACCGCTTGACGCGGGCGGATTGAAGGGCTAGCCTGCGGCGTCCGATATCCCCAAGGACGGGGACGTTCCCTTCCGCTCGGTCAGTGGCGTCAATGGAGTGAACGCCCGATGAGCATTGCGGCCGATCCAATCGCTGTTCCGGCCCTCGACCTGAAGGCGCAGTACCAGACCATCCGCGACGAGATCGATCGCGTGGTCCGGTCCGTCATCGAGAGCCAGTACTTTATTCTTGGTCCCGAGGTCGCCGGTTTCGAAGCCGAGGCGGCCCGCTATTGCCGGGTGCCGCACGCGGTCGGCTGCGCGTCGGGGTCCGACGCGCTCCTGCTGCCGCTGCTGGCCTGGGGCATCGGGCCGGGAGACGAGGTGGTCACCACCCCGTACTCGTTCTTCGCCACCGCCGGCGCCATCTGGCGCACCGGCGCGCGTCCGGTCTTCGTCGATATCGAACCGGACACCTACAACATCGACCCGTCGCGGATCGAGGCCGTCCTGACCGACCGCACCCGCGCCATCATCCCGGTCCACCTGTACGGCCAGGCCGCCGACATGGACCCGATCCTGGCGATCGCCCAGAAGCGCGGGCTGCACGTCCTGGAAGATGCGGCCCAGGCCATCGGCGCGGTTTATAAAAACCGCACCGTTGGCACCCTCGGCCACGCGGCGGCCTTCAGCTTCTATCCGTCGAAGAACCTGGGCGGCTTCGGCGACGCCGGCATGGTGACCACGCCCGACGAGGCGCTGGCGAAGCAACTGGCCCGGCTCCGCGTGCACGGCATGGAGCCGAAGTATCACCATCAGGAGGTCGGCTTCAACTCGCGGATCGACGCCCTTCAGGCGGCCGTCTTGCGGGTCAAGCTGCGCCACCTCGACGCCTGGACGGCGGCCCGCCGCGACGTCGCCGGACGCTACCGGACCCTGTTCGAGCAGTACGGCCTGGAGGAGTTCGTCGCGCTGCCGGTCGAGCGACCGGACCACTTCCACGTCTTCAACCAGTACGTGGTGCGCGTGCCGGCCAGGGACCGCGACCCCTTGCGGGCGTTCCTGGCCGATCGCCGCATCGGCTCGGAGATCTATTACCCGATCCCCCTGCACCTGCAGGTGTGCTTCGCCTCGCTGGGCCACAAGCCGGGCGACTTCCCCGAGGCCGAAGCCGCGGCATCGCAGACGATCGCCCTGCCGATGTACCCCGAGCTGTCCGACGACGCCCTGCGGCACGTCGTCGGCTCGATCGCCGAGTTCTTCCGCTCGGCATGAGAGCGGAAAAAAATGCGCGGGGTGCCACGCGAGAGAACCGCCTTCTCCCGTGGCACCCCGCGCTGGTTGTTCTCGACCTCGATCGGTCACAAAGGCGCGACGCCGAGCCGCTCACCCCGCGCCGGAACCTCGCCCCGCAAGGCCCGCTCCGGCCGCTGGATCTCGAAGTTTCGCTCCGGGTCGTCGAACGCCAGTTGAACCCGACCGATGCCCGGCCCCTGGCTCACGCCGTACACGCGAAACCGCAGCACATCGCCCGACGAGTGCGTCACCTCAACCCACTGCCCATCATTCCGCCGAATCACCAACATCGTGAACATCTCCTTCGCCAGGTCTGATCGCACCAAGTTCTGTCTTTATTAAGACTTTCGAATCGCGAATTTCGGATTCCGGATCTCAAAAGAAACACCGACCACCGGCTGCCGCCTCACTCGTTCTTTATTAAGACTTTCGGATTTCGGATCTGATCATAAGAAACACCGACAACCCGCCAACTCATATCGCTCTTTAATTAAGAATTTTGAATCTCGAATTTCGATTCCGAATTTCAAAAGAAACACCGACGATCGGCCGCTTCACTCAATCCGCGGTGCGGGCATTGCGGCGCTGGAAGCAGGTGCCGCCGAGCATGGCCAGGGCCTCCCGGTGCATGTACGAGAGCCGGGACTGAGAGCATCCGAGCCGCTGGGCCGTCTCCACCTGGTTCTTCTCGTCGAGATAGATGTCCCGACACGCCTGGGCGTGTTTCGGGGGGAGCTTGCGGAGCAACACCTCGACCGCGTCCACCGCCTCCAGCCTCTGACCGACGGGGGGCGGCGGCTGGGCACCCACGACCTGCCCCTTCACCTCGGAATCATGGCGGAACTGCTCGATCGACGGGGCGTTCTCGTGGTCCTTCGTGCGCCAGCCCCGGGCCATCCGTCTGCGGAGCACGTCACGCAAGGCCCCTTGAATCCGGAGCCGGGCAAACGTGGAAAATCGCGTATCTTTTGAGGTATCAAACGACTGCGCCGATTCGACCAGGGCCAGGAGGGCCGCCGACTCGAACTCGTCGCGGCACGAAGGCCAGGCCTGCTTCATGGGCTGGGCCATCGAGCGGGCCAGCGGCAGGTACTTCACGGCCAGGGCCTGCTGGTTCGGCGTCAAGGGCTTACGGGAAAGTGGCTCGTTGTTCGTCCGGGTGCGCCTCGGCATGATTCACCGTCTCCTTCATCAATCGTTGTGAAGTCCAGGTCCCAATCCAAGAACAAACCCAAGTCAGTCGTTTTCGTTGTGAAGTGCCAGAAGAAGCGGAAGCGCCTCGATCCGGTTGGCCCGGAGCTGGCAGAGAACCACCGAGCGATTCCGGCGCAGCCGGTCGAGCTGAGCCGTCGCCAGGGCGCTCTTGCGCCGGGCTGGGCCAGGTAGGTTCTTGCCTCATCACGCTGCCGCGTCAGACGTTGAAGCTCGGCCTGAAGCGCCTCATTGGAACGCCAGAGTTGCACGAGACGCTCAAACGGATTGCCGCACGCCCCGTCAGCCGGCTTGGGGCTGGGCCCAACCTCGTCACTCTTCGCCGACCGATCGACCGTCGGATAGAATGAAGACGTCATGGAAAATGCCAGACTCGTTTCCGCAATGGCTTGCATCATCGCAAACACCTTGATCTTCGAAGCTCCCGTTCGCCGCGTCCTGACCGGCCCACTATCATCGGAGGCCGAAAGCGCCACGACCCGTTTTGCGTTTACGGGATTTTTTTCTTCGCATTAGCAATATACACGCATTGAGCCAGGTGTCAAATATAATACGCCAAATTAAGAAAAACAACTCGGCATTGCATAAAATGGCTAATTTGGGGAAATTTTCAGGGGGTAATCCGCGCGGGCCATGCGTTTGCGTAACCGCAAACCCGGCCAACAACGGAAGGATGGGAGCGGCGAATGAGTTCACGCGCAAAGGGGGGTTCGAGTCCCGCCAGCGAACCGGACGGCGATCGGAACTGGGTGGATCGCGTCCGACACAATCTCGGGGAGTGGTACGACCGGGGCCATCGGGACTTGCCCTGGCGACGGGATCGGGACCCGTACCGCATCTTGCTCTCGGAGATGATGCTGGTCCAGACGACGGTCGCCGCCGTGATTCCCTACTTCGAGCGATTTCTGGCCCGGTTCCCGACCGTGGACGCACTCGCGACGGCGGACGAGGCGGACGTTTTGAAGGCGTGGGAGGGGCTCGGCTATTACCGGCGGGCCAGACAACTCCACGCGGCGGCCCGCGCGATCGTTCACGAGCATGGGGGGCAGATCCCCGACGACCCGGACGCGGTCCGTGCGCTGCCGGGGGTCGGCCGGTACATTGCCGGCGCGGTCCTCTCCTTCGCGTTCGATCGCCCCGAGCCGATCGTCGAGGCCAACACCCAGCGCGTTCTGGCGAGGCTCCTGGCCTGGAACGCGGACCTCAAGAGCGCGGCGTCCCAGGCGAGGCTCTGGCAGGCGGCCGGACGACTCGTTCCTCCCGAATACGCAGGACGGTTTAATCAGGCCATCATGGAACTCGGGGCCACGGTCTGTTTGCCGAAGGCCCCGCTCTGCCTGATCTGCCCGGTGGCGAATGACTGCCGGGCGCGGGCCCTGGGGCTTCAGGATACCTTGCCGATCAAGGCCGCGCGGGTGCCGCCCTTGGCGGTTGTCGAGGCGTGTGCGCTGGTCTCGGCGGCTGATGGCCGGCTCCTGGTCGTGCGACGGGGAACGGGAAAGCTCTGGGAAGGGTTCTGGGAGTTCCCGACGATCCACGTCTCGGGCGCTGATCCCGCGGGTCGTTCTCTGGAGGGGCCGGTCGATCTGGCCGACGGGGTGCGACGGCTGACCGGGGTCCGGGTGCGCCTTGGCGAGGAGTTGCGGGTTGTGCGGTTCGGCGTGACGAATCATCGCGTCACCCTCACGGCCCACGCCGCCAGCGGCGTCGGGGGATCAGCGACACCGGGACTCGGGGCTGGACCGGGTGGCCTGGGAGCGTCCCGAAGCGCTGGCCGCCTTGCCGATGGGCTCGGCCCAGCGGCGGCTGGCGTCCTGGGTTCTGAATGAGGGGCGCGACCGTCTGCTCAAGGAAGGGAACCACCCTGCGGATTGACCGTCACGTCCCGTTGCGACGGCGGCCAACTCGCGCCCGCGACCTTGCATGGGCACGGTTTGTGCTCTAGAATGACACGGTTGACGGATTGACTGACGGCCTTCTCTCGGGAACGATGACGGACGGCGGAACGGATCGCCGGAGTTAGGGCTCGCGTGAAGCCTCGTCGGACTGCGAGGACTAGGGAGGGCGCCGTCGCCATCATCATCGAAATTCTCTCCTTCTGTGGACGCTGAGCGAAGAACAACCCTCGAACGGCGTGCCCTCCCTTCTCTGGACTCGGCAAGATCCGCCCGGCCGCTTGTCGCGCCGGTCGTGGCTCCCCCCCTCGATATCAATCGACGAAAGGAACAGGTATGCCATCGGGTAAGGACATCACGGGAGGCGGCTCGTCGGGCGGCGGTGGCAAGCGAAACGGCGGTAATTCTCCCTCGGGAACCACCGGCGGCACCAAGAAAAACGCCTATTGCTCCTTCTGCCGCAAGAGCTATCGCGACGTGGGGCCGCTGGTCGAAGGTCCTGGCGATGTCTATATTTGCGGCGAATGCATCGAACTCTGCCAGTCGATTCTCGATCAGGAACGGCGCCGGCGGGGCGTGCCCAAGACCCTGTTCACCGATATTCCGGCCCCGCGCGAGATCAAGGAGCAGCTCGACCAGTACGTGATTGCCCAGGACCGCGCGAAGAAGGTCCTCTCGGTGGCCGTGCACAACCATTACAAGCGGCTCGTGCAGGCTGAGGAGAACGATAGCGACGTTGAGCTGGACAAGTCGAACATCCTGCTGATCGGCCCCACCGGTTGCGGCAAAACCTTACTGGCGAAGACGTTACGCGCGGATTCTCAACGTCCCGTTCGCCATTGGCGACGCCACCACCCTGACCGAAGCCGGCTATGTGGGTGAGGATGTCGAGAATATCCTGCTGAAACTCCTGCACGCGGCCGACTTCGACCTGGAGAGCGCGCAGCGGGGCATCATCTACATCGACGAGATCGACAAGATCGGCAAGACCAGCCACAACGTGTCGATCACCCGCGACGTCTCGGGCGAAGGGGTCCAGCAGGCCCTCTTGAAGATGCTCGAAGGGACGATCGCCAACGTCCCGCCGCAAGGGGGACGGAAGCACCCCGAGCAACAGTACATCCAGATGGACACGTCGAACATCCTGTTCATCTGCGGCGGCACGTTCGTCGGCCTGGACAACATCATCGCCCGACGGGTCGGCCGCAAGACGATCGGCTTCGGCAGCCAGACCCACGCCGAGCACGACGGCGAGCTGGGGGCCTTGCTGGACAAGGTCACCAGCGACGACATCCTCGAATTCGGCATGATCCCCGAGTTCGTCGGCCGCCTGCCGGTGATCTGCCCCTTGATGCCGCTGGATGCCGACGCCCTCGTGCAGATCCTCACCGAGCCGCGCAACGCCCTGGTCAAGCAGTACCAGA
The DNA here is from genome assembly GCA_963758025.1 of uncultured Planctomycetota bacterium. GTDB lineage: Bacteria > Planctomycetota > Planctomycetia > Isosphaerales > Isosphaeraceae > CAVWUA01. The sequence goes on from CAVWUA010000002.1 coordinate 242,332, forward strand.
AGCTCTTCGAGATGGAAGGGGCCGAGCTGGAATTTACCTCCGAGGCCCTCGTGGAGATCGCCCAGAAGGCCAGGGACAAGGACACCGGCGCCCGAGGCCTGCGCTCGATCGTCGAGGATGTCATGCTCGAGGTCATGTACGAACTGCCCGACCGGGTGAACAAGCAGACCGGCCGGTACGTCATCACCCCCGAGGTCGTCCGCAAGGAGAAGAGCCTCTTCGACGAATCTCCCGTGTCGCTCCCGACCAAGTCGGAACACCGGAAGAAGGAAAGCGCCTGAGGGCGGCCTTCGACTTCGACACGCCGTTCTCTCGATCGATCGGCGGTGGTCTCGGAAGGGAGGTCTTGCCAGGCAATGAGCACGATCGACCGAACGGACCGCCGCACGCTCCCCCCCTGGTCGCCGGCCAGCGGCTCGACCAGCGCACGTTTCACGAACGCTACGAAGCGATGCCGCCCAAATCCCGGGCCGAGCTGGTCGGGGGAGTCGTCTACATGCCGTCCCCCCTGGGAAGCGAGCACGGTGGGGTCGATGATGACCTGAAGGGATGGCTCTTCCATTACCGGAGGTTCACCCCGGGGCCTCGCAGCGCGGGGAACGCGACGGTCAAATTAGGAGATTACGGCGAACCGCAGCCGGACTGCCTGCTCCGCATTCCGGCGGAACTCGGCGGCCGGAGCCGGATCGACGCCGACGGCTACGTGACCGGCCCCCCCGAACTGATCATCGAGGTCGGACGATCCAGCCGCGCATTCGACCTCGGCGCGAAGAAGAACGATTACGAGCAGGCCGGCGTGCTCGAATACGTCTTCGTCGGCCTCGACCCTCGCGACGTCCGCTGGTTTGTCCTGCGCGAGGGGCGTTACGAGGCAGTCGCACCCGGTCCCGATGGCGTCCATCGCTCCGCGGTCTTCCCCGGCCTCTGGCTCGACCCCCAGGCCCTCTTTGCCGGCGACCTGGAGGGCGTGATCGCCACTCTGGAGCAAGGGCTGGCCACCCCCGAACACGCGGCGTTCGTCGCCCGGCTGGAAGTCGCGGAAAAGGGAGGTCTTGCCAACGGATGAGCACGATCGACCGATCGGACCGCCGCACGCTCCCCCCTCTGGTCGCCGGCCAGCGGCTCGACCAGCGCACGTTTCACGAACGCTACGAAGCGATGCCGCCCAAATCCCGGGCCGAACTGGTCGGGGGAGTCGTCTACATGCCGTCCCCCCTGGGTAGCGAACATGGAGAAACCGACGAGAACCTCTCCTACTGGATCGGCCATTATAAGCGGTTCACCCCGGGGCCTCGTAGCGCGGGGAACGCGACGGTCAAATTAGGAGATTACGGCGAACCGCAGCCGGACTGCCTGCTCCGCATTCCGGCGGAACTCGGCGGCCGGAGCCGGATCGACGCCGACGGCTACGTGACCGGCCCCCCCGAACTGATCATCGAGGTCGGACGATCCAGCCGCGCATTCGACCTCGGCGCGAAGAAGAACGATTACGAGCAGGCCGGCGTGCTCGAATACGTCTTCGTCGGCCTCGACCCTCGCGACGTCCGCTGGTTTGTCCTGCGCGAGGGGCGTTACGAGGCGGTCGCGCCCGGTCCCGATGGCGTCCATCGCTCCGCGGTCTTCCCCGGCCTCTGGCTCGACCCCCAGGCCCTCTTTGCCGGCGACCTGGAGGGCGTGATCGCCACTCTGGAGCAGGGGCTGGCCACCCCCGAACACGCGGCGTTCGTCGCCCGGCTGGAGCAGGCCGCCGACCGGGCGTGACCTTGGGGCATTTTCAAGGTGTCGCCGGCGCGGGCGTCCGGGCGAGCTCGCGGAGGACGTCCAGCCCGCGCTTCAGGGTCGCGTCCGCGACGGCGTACGAGATGCGGAAGTGGCTGTCGCGGCGGCTGAAGACGTTGCCGGGGATCACCAGGAGGTTCTTCTTGATCCCCTCGCTGACAAACGCGGTCGCGCTGGGCCAGCCTTCGGGAATGCGGGGGAACGCGTAGAAGGCGCCGGAAGGGGTGGCGAGATCGTAATGGTCCGCCAGGGCCTCGACGACCCGGTCGCGCTTGCCTCGATAGGCGTCGGTCTGGGCGGTCAGGTCGAGATCGAGCGCCGGGACGACGGCCTTCTGGAAGGGGCTGGGGCGCAGACGAAGCTGAACTGCTGGAGCTTGGCCATCTCCTGCACCAACCGGCTCGGCCCGTGCGCGAAGCCCAGCCGCCAGCCGGTCATGCCGTACGCCTTGCTGAACCCATCGACGACGAGCACGTCCTCGTTCCACTCGGCCGGCGAGGCGAACGGCCCATCATAGCAGAAGCTGCGATACACCTCGTCGCTGATGAGCAGCACTCCGCGCTCCCGGCAGAGCGTGGCGAGGGCCTTCATCTCCTCGGGGGTCGCCACCACGCCGGTCGGGTTGTTCGGGCTGTTGACCAGCACGCACTTGGTCCGGGGCGTGATCGCGTCGGCGACGCGGTCGAGCGGGATGCGGAAGTCGGGATACGTGTCCACCAGGACCGACGTCCCCCCGGCCAGGGCGACGAGGTTGTTGTACATCACGAAGTACGGGTCGAACAGGATAACCTCGTCCCCCGGATCGACGACGGAGCAAAGCCCCAGCAGCAGGCCGCCCGACGTCCCCGACGTGACGATCACCTGGCGGTCGCCCTGGTGGTACTGCGCATCGACGCTCCCCTGGAGCTTCGCGCGCAGCTCGGGCAGCCCCATCGTGAGGGTATAGCGGTTGTACTCCGGCTGACGGATCGCCTCGACCGCCTCGGCCTTGATCGACTCGGGCACGTCGAAGTCGGGCAGGCCGATCGAGAGGTTGATCGGGTCGGTCATCGACTTGGACAGGTCGAACGCCTTCCGAATCCCCGACGCTTCCATCCGCCGCATCCGGTCCGCGATCCAGGCATCATTCACGAGAGGAGGCTCCCAGTCGGTCATCTCGGGTATTCGCCACCCCCAAGTATCCCACGTCCGGCCGACAGCGCTCAAGCACGTCCTCGGCGGTTGTGCCCGTCCCGCGACGAGGGACGGCCCCCCGGACCCGAACATCGGCGGCCCCTCCTAGACAGAGAGAAGAAGGAGTTGGAGGGGGTGCCGGAAAAAACACGGCTCAGGAAGACCCCCCTCAATCCCCCCTTGGGAAGTGGCGTGAGGCCCCCGCCCATGCCGACCACACCCATGCCGGGCGGGCCGCCCGACCGGGACCCGCCGCGCGGCTACCGTGGGTCAGGCGAACATCAGCCGCCCTCGCGGCTCGGGAACGGGGCGGCCCAGCGCGTGCGCCGTCTCGATCCACTCCCGAATGACCACCTCGACATTGGCCAGTGCCTCCTGATACGTCGCTCCGTCAGCCGCGCATCCTGGCAGCTCCGGCACCTCGGCAAGGAACGCTTGATCCTCCTTGCTCCAATACAGAATGATCTCATACTGAATGCGATGGGTCACTCTCGTCTCCTTCTTCCGGGGTTGAACGGCCCGATTCTTCCACCTGTGGTTCCGAGGCGGATGTCCCCTCTTCCGGATCACCCGCGAGGCTGTGTGCGACAATCACCCCCCGAACCTGCTTGACCTGATACGCCTTGGCCTGACCGTCACGGGACTGGAGGTTCAGGATCTCCGGCACGCCGTTCCGGGTGAAGATGTGGTGGTCGCCGCGGACACGCTCGACGAAGCCGAGATGCAGGAGCAGGGCGCGGAGATCGTCAAAGCGGATGTTCGCATCCGATGTACCGCGGAGAACGAGGAACGGCGTTCAGATCGACGCGATGGCCGAGAGGGTTCCGACGACCTTCACCGTCTCGACACTCACCCGGACCACCCTTTCCACCAACCGGACGATGTATTCGGGATCGTCGTCGCGGTTCGGGTCGGTGACGATCCCGCTCCGCTTGTCGGTTTTGACCTGATACTGGTCAATGACCCACTCCAGGGCGCTGCGGTTCCCAAGCCGATACGCGAAGGTCTCGGGTGGGATGCCGGCTAACGTCAGGGTCTCATTCACGACCAGGGCCGTCTTGTCCTTGCTCAGCTTCATCTTCTCGACGTGGTAGGACAACGGCAAGTCCTCCGCGTACACCCATTCCAGGGGCCACGGCTCCACGGATTCGTAGTTCAGGTGCAAGTCGGCCAGGGTTTCCCCCGCCTCGGCGAAGGCCCGGAAGTCCTCCATGTACGGGATGCGGGGCAATTCCCGCTTCAGGTCATTGGCGAACTTCTCCCGATAGCCGGAATGGTGCAGAAAGCCGTAGATGTAATAGAAGATGTCCCACTTGCTGATGGAGTCGTCGCAGTAGTGTTCCCGGAATTGCGTCAAGGCCCAGTCGGTGATGTTCTCTTGGCGGTTTGAGCCGTCTTCGTCATATATGTAGAAGGGGAAGCATTGTGTCCCGCAACCGGGGCTTGCCAAATGGAGATCGGCGAGTCCACGGATCATCAGCGTCATGAATGGTTTCTCCGAAGCGATCGAAGTGACGGTGATCGCCACGTTCGTCTCCTCGGACTCTACTGTCGGGAATAGTCGGTGCTGTTGGTAACGCCTGTGAGTCAGGAGGGGGTCGAAGTAAAGGAATTTGGAGGCATAAGGTCGGTAGAGAGCCTTCCTAGTCGCCGAGGGATCATATTTGAGGGCGTGTCCGCCTGTTAAGGCTTTCTTTAAGCGATCTGTCCATTTCAAGAAAGAGCATTCATTATTGATGAAATTTTCAATATCCGATGGATGATTGCTCTCTTGTGAAAGCCGGAAAACTTCATAGTTATAATTACTAATTTGACGCTTCACCTTCTCTTCGAGATTTGCTTCCGAAAAATCGTAAATCCATTCATCACGATTTGTCGCAATCCCGAGCGAGGATAGCCCAAAAACAGACTCGCCATCTCCGCCAATCGTGGGGATAAAAGTTGCGAACTCCTGGGCGTTCTCAGGCACCAGCCAGGTATGGCTTGTGTCAGGCTTGAGTTCCTGCCACTCAACGCCGGAGAGGCTTTTTCGCTCGGACAGCCAGGCGAGCTTCTGCTCCTTTCGCCAGTGTTCGGGGACACGGTGATAATAGATCCGATGATCCTTGTGCTTCGAGGATCGCACGGCCACGGTGATACCGACACCGACCTGGATGCCAAAGACGTTATAAGTCGTGCCGCTGAGCTTCGGGTTCTGCCGCACATTGCCATGTAGGTCGAGGTGGTAGATCCAGGTGAAGTCCTGCAGCAGGTGCTTCCGCATGCCATCGAAGGCGATCTGGTCCACGAAGCTGTTGTTGGTGACGAAGCAGACGATGCCGTCCCGGCCCTGGAGGCGGTCGATGGCCCAGCGGAAGAACTTCACGTACGGGTCGTAGAGTTTGTTCTTAGCTTGTCGCCTTCGAGTCCTTCGCGATAGGTCTCGGCGACCCGCCGGTCGATGACCTCGTACTTGCGGTTCTTGTTGTTGTCGTTCTCGTTGACCTGGCCCGACGTTGTACGGCGGGTTGCCGATGATGACGTTGATCGGCGTCTTCTTCTGGCGCTCGACCCGGGCCGTGTTCTCCTCGGTCATGAAGGCCAGCGTGCCGCTGCTCGGCCTCGGCCAGTTCCAGCGTGTCCACGAAGCAGAGGCCCTCGAACGGCTCGTACTCGCCGGTCAGGTCGTAGTATTCGTGCTCGATGTTCTGGGCGGCGACGTAGTAGGGCAGCAGCATCACCTCGTTGGCGAAGAGTTGCTCCCGGTAGACGCGGGGCAGGTCCTTCGGCTCGATCCGCCGCATCAGGTTGACGATGAAGTTGCCCGTGCCCGTGCAGGGGTCGAGGATGGTCGACGCCGGGCGAGCCCAGGCCGAGGCCGAACTCCGTCTTGAGGACCTCCTCGACGCTGGCGCACATGAAGTCGACGATCTGCCTGCGGCGTGTAGACGATGCCGTGCGTGTCGGCCACCTTGACCGAGTAGCCCTGGAAGAACCGCTCGTACACCGTGTTCAGGAAGTGCTGCTTCTCGGTGAAGTCGTCGATGGTGCGGGCGGCGTCCTCGATGGCCTTGTAGAACGGGTCGAGCGACTTGAGGAACTCGCTGCGGTTGAAGCTCTGGCTGACCAGGGCGTCGATGACCGTCTCGATCTCGGCGGCGATGACGTTGCGGCGGACGAAGTCCTGGTTCTGGAAGATCCGGTCGAACAGCCGCTCGGTCAGGAGGTGCTGCACGAGCATCTCATCGACGGCGGCCACGCTGATGTTCGGGTTCAGGGACGTCCGGCAGAGCTCCAGCAGCGAGTCGAAGGCGGCCTGGAACTTCGTCGTTCTTCTTGTGGGCCTCCTTGATCTTCGTCCAGCAGGCCCTTCGGCCAGGTGCGGGATGCGGTCCTTGAACTCGGCGACGGCCTGCTCGAAGCCCTCGATGTCCTTCTCGGTGTGGGCGTAGAACTGGTTCAGCAGGGCGGCGAGCGCCTGGCGGCTCGTCCAGAGTCGGCCCGATAGACCTCGCTGGCCGTTCTGGAACAGGACGCCCTGCCGGGTGTCCTCGAAGATCGTGTTGAGCAGGGGGTAGCCCTTGGCGATCTTCTTGCGGATCTCGTCGTCGAGGTCGTCGTCGGTGTCCTTGGCCTCCCAGTAGCCCCGGGGCAGGTGCCACTCGTCGTCCCGCAGCGTGCCGTCGGGCCGGACGAGCTTGCCCCGTCACCTTCATGGTGAGTTCGGGGACGAGCGTCCAGTTGCTGCGCCTTGGCCGGTCTCGGCCAGCAGGTTCTGGAACGCCGACCGCACCGCCGTCTCGTGGGTGACGCCCTGCCCATCGTACGATTTCAGGCTCTCATAATACGCGAGGATGTGCTTCTGAGCGATTTTCGGCGCGGCGGAAGGCATCGGTCGGGGCTCCGTGAAGACTCTGACGTCCATGCGAGCAATTATTGATCGAGTGGTGTCCGAACGCAAGTTTTCTGACCCGTCGAGCGGCCCGGAGGGCCATTTCCGGACGCCCCGGCGGGCAAAAGCCAGCCGGGGCATCCGATCGAAAGAAATCCCCCCTCCACCGTGATGGCGTCGAAGGGGGAAACGCGGGACCTGCTTACCCTCCGGGATCGTGTCCACGGATTGTCACTCCGACCCCTCGGACGTGCACGGTGCCACACCACATCAGCAACAGTTCCCTGGAGCCATTTTGACCTCGCAAGGGCCTGCGGGAGGCCCCTCGGGGCGAATGGTGCTTTTCCCATGTCATTTCCAACATTGATCTTACAGAGAATCGCGCCCGTCCGGTTGCCGCTCGAAAACGGCCCGCGAGATCAGCGACACCCGCGAACCGCTGGAATTGAGGCCAAAAATTTGACGTTTCTTCTTTGATAATAATGTGTTACGCCGAATGGAGATGGTCTGGACGCGAAAAAAAAACGCGCGTTCGGCATCCACGACACGCGGGGGGGCGGCGGCGCGATTGAGGAATGTCACTGAGGGCCTTCCGCCCGCGCAGCGGTGGGGTTCGCGACAGAAGCCGTCTCGCGTCCGTCGGCGTGTCCTGGCACGTTGTCAAGTGGGGATGGTTCGCGTAACCTGGGGAGACGGAATACGTCCCGCGGTGCGCCTGCCTTTAGGGGGCCTCCGCCTTTGTCGCTACGGGTTTGCGCATGCACCGGATCTTTCTTGGGCTGGCCGTGACGGATGGCTCGCTGCTGGCCGCCGCGTTCGTATTTGGGCTGATCGCCTCGGGAGAGCCGAGGGGGCCGGGCGAACTCTGGCACGGCGTTCACTTCCTGCTCGGCCTGCTGACGACGATGATGACGCTTCTGGTCCACTCGATCGTCTTCACGTATCTGCTCGGCACGGGCAAGTGGGTCAAGGAGGTGGTGCGGGTGTACCGCTTGCCCGGCTGGGTCGAGGCCCAGGCGATCAAGAACAAGCGGAAGGCGTTCCCGTTCGAGTTCCTGGGGATGCTCCTGATCGGCGCGACGGCCTGGCTGGGGGCGGCCGCCGACACCCGGGCGAACTTCGAGCCGCTCTGGCACCTGGGCCTGGCGGGGGTGGCCCTGACGTTCAACCTCGGGGCGTTCGCCCTGGAGTACGTCTTGATCGTCTCTCAGGCCCGGCTCTTGCTGGAGGTGAAGGACCAGGCGGATCGGCTCCGCCTGGCCCAGGAAGGTGCGGTCGCCGCGCCGACGGCCAGCACCTCCGAGGGGGACGGCTGAGTTTCGTAGGTGGGCATTGCCCACCTTCTTAACTCGGCAAGCGATTACAGAGCAAAAGGTGGGCAGTGCCCACCCTACTGAAACGAAGAGAGACCTGTTGCCGATGTCGCCGTTGCTGGTTGTCGTCCTGATCGTGCTGGTGGACCTGCTCGGGTTCAGCATCGTGATGCCGCTGCTGCCCCGGTTCGCCGACGAGTACGGGTTCAGCGAGACGCAGATTGGTATCTTGCTGGCCGCCTTCCCGATGTGCCAGCTCGTGGCCGGGCCGATCCTCGGGCGGCTCAGCGACCGGTTCGGCCGCCGGCCGGTGCTGGCGATCAGCCAGGCGGGCACGGCGATCTCGTTCGTGATCCTGGGCCTGTCGCACAACTACACCGTGATGCTCCTGGCCCGGATGCTCGACGGCGTCTCCGGCGGGAATATCCTGGTGGCTCAGGCGTATGTGGCGGACGTGACGACGCCCGAGAACCGCTCGAAGGGGCTCGGGCTGATCGGCGCGGCGTTCGGCGTCGGGTTCGTGCTCGGGCCGTTGCTCGGCGGCGTGCTGGTGGACCTGCCGATCAGCCCGGAGTGGCGGCTCCGGCTGCCGTTTCTGGTCGCGGCGGGGCTCTCGACGGCCGCCTGGATTCTGGTGCTGATCCGCCTGCCCGAGTCCTTGTCGGCCGACTCCCACGCCCGCAAGGCGGCGCGGGTGCTGAGCTGGCGGGGGATCGGCGATACGGTGTCGATGCCGAGGGTCGGCCTGCTGGTGGCGACCGGCGCGCTGGTCGTCCTGGCGTTCGCCTCGCTGGAAGGGACCTTCAGCCTGTTCCTCAAGGAGCGGCTCGGCTGGGGCGCGACCAACGCGGCCTTCGGGTTCGCCTACCTGGGGCTCATCAGCGCGATCGTGCAAGGGGGCCTGATCCGCCGCCTCGTCCCGCAGTTCGGCGAGCCGAAGCTGATCCTCGTCGGGATCGCCGCCCTGGCTGTCGGGCTGGGCTTCCTGGCGATGGTGCGGACCACGCCGGGCTTGCTCGGCGCGACGCTGATCGTCGGGATCGGGCAAGGGCTGGCCAGCCCGACCGTGCTCGGCCTGCTCTCAAGGGTCACGCCCGAGAGCGAGCAAGGGGCGGTCTTCGGCACGCTGACCTCGGCGCAGACGCTGGCGAGGCTGATCAACTACATCGTGGCCAATCGCCTGCTCGAAAAGAGGGGCCCGTCCGCCCCCTACTGGGAAGCCTCCGGCATCGCCCTGGCCGCCCTCTTGCTGGCCCTCTGGGTGATCTTCGGCTGGATCGGCCTGAAGCGCGAACCGGCCGACGACGAAACGGCGGAGGTGGCCTCCGCCGTCGCACAGCCGGCGCCGGACGACGCCGGGACGTGACGTGAGAGTAGGGGTGGCCTGCCCCTATCATTGCCAGAACCTCGCGCTCGGGTTAGGACGGCCTGAAAGTTCGGCTGCGGATCTTGATTCTCCTGGAGACGCCGCGATCATGCCGACCCCATCCGAAAGCCGTGTGACGTTGAGCGGCAAGTCCTCGAAGGCGGTTGAATTGCTTCGCAAGCGACTCCGCTTGACCCTGGGCGGGATGATGACGATCGTCCTCGGGATCGCGGGCGTGCTGGGCTGGGTCGTCCATCGCGCCCACGTCCAGCGCGATGCCGTCGCGGCGATCTCGACGCACCGCCAGAACACGCGAGGCAGCGTCTATTATGACTGGCAGTTCGTGGCCAGCCAGGGTGCCCGGCCCCGAGGGCCGAAATCGATGCGCGAGCTCCAAACGTTCGACGACGACGCCAGGCCGCGAGGGCCGAAATGGCTACGCGACGCCCTCGGCCCCGATGTGTTCGACACGGTGGTGAATGTCCATATTGAAGGCGACAACGTGGACGACGAACTCCTGGAGAATGTCGGGAAGCTCCACGGCGTCGAGTACTTCACGATCCAGGGGCGTGCTGCCCCCGACCTGACGGCCGCCGGGATGGCCCGGCTCCGCCCCCTTTCTCGCCTGAAAGTGCTGAGCGTGCGGGGATTCACGGATTCCCAAGGCTTCGTGGCCGGGCTGACGGGGAAGACCGGGCTTCGCCGCCTTTTCTTGCCGGAGGCCGCCGTCTCGAACGACGACATGGCGATCATCGGCGGCTCTCCCGACCTGGAAGTCCTGCAAGTGGACGGCCGCAACGTCAACGACCGGGGCTTCGCCCATGTGGCGAATCTGAAGGAGCTGAGCCTCCTGGAAATGCCGGGAGTGCGCATCACGGATCTCGCGCCGGTCGCCGATCTCACGCAACTCGATCTCCTCCTCCTCGCCCCGAACAGGGCCACATCCTCGCGGTCCGTCCCCGACACTGGCGGCCCGTCGAGCCTGGAGCCGCTCCGCCGACTGACTCAACTCACGCAGCTCACCCTGGGGCCCACGCGGATCAAGGATCGAGAATTGGCGGTCGTCGCCGGGCTCCCCAGGCTCAACAACCTCCGGATCGGGGGAAGGGGGATCACGGAGGCCGGTCTGACCCGGCTCGCCGAATCCCGGAGCCTGATCTGTCTCCATCTCACCGATACGTCGATCGCGGACTTGCGGCCTCTCTCCCCGCGCCTCCATGCGATCTCGACCCTCCGGATGGAGAACTCGCACCTCACCGACGCCGGCATTGAGCCCCTGTCGAGGGCGATTCGACTCACGGACCTGACCATTGCGGGTTCGAGGATCACCGACGCGGGACTCGATCACCTCGCCTCCCTGACTTCCCTCCGGTGCTTACGGCTCGATCGGTCCGCGATCACCGATGCGGGGCTTGCCCGCCTGAAATCTCTCAGGTCGCTGGAGACCCTGTCTCTGACCGAGACCAAGCTGACGGATTCCTCGGTCGAGACGCTGGCGGGATTCCCGTCCCTTACAAGCCTCGACCTCGGCCAGTCGGGGATCAGCCCGGCAGGGATTGAGCGACTGAGGAAGGCCCTGCCGAAAGCTCGGATCTCGTCGGCCAGGAGGCCCGAGTGATCGACTGACGGTCGGCGGCAGGGTCAACTGACCCGGCCTGGTGGGTTGCCTCGTCCGAGCCCGCCGGCCCGGCCCGCGGCCGATGGGTTCCCTCGACGCGGGAGCGGGGCGAGATCCTCATCCAGCGGCCCGCCGAGCGTTTCGGGGTCGGTGTACGGATACCGGAGCAGGACCCGACGGATGGCGTCGGGACGGGCAATCAGGATCTGGACGGCCTCGTAAAGGGCCTCGGGACGGGCGCGAAGGAGGATCTCCGAGAAGTTCTGGCCGGATCTGGGATCGTCGTAGCGGGTCAGGATCGACCGGAGACGGCGGACCTCGGGGGCGTCGTCCGGGGAGCGGCCCGCGATGATCCCCTTCGCCGCTTGCCGCAGACCCTCGGGGTCGTCCTCGGCCCACGCAGGATCGGCTCGTGGACGGCCAAGGGGGGGCCTCGGTCAACCCTTCGCCCCAGAACCGCGCCAGCCAGGGGGCACGGTCAGCGCACCCACGTCGGCGTTGCGGAGGGCAAGGGGGGCGAATGGTCGGGCGCATCGGCCAGCAACTGCAAGGCCCACGCCCGGGAGACCGCCGCCGGGTCGTCCACGGCCGCCACCTGGAGCCGGTCCAGTTGCCTCGGCCGGAGCGCGTACCAGGGCTCCTGCACGAACAGCAGCTTGGTAAAGGCCGACGCCTTTGAATCATGCGTCAGGAGCCAGACGAACGGGAACTCGTCGCGGCTGCGGGCGGCCAGGTGGATGTCCCCCCGCAGATGGCCCAGCGCCTGGAGGTCCTGGAAAATCATGACCGGGGCCGATTTCTCGTTGAGAAAGTCGATGGCCGCCCCCTCGGGCAACCGGCGGTTGAGGTCCGCGATCACCTGAGGCGTGAACGCGTCGTACCAGTACGACAGCTCGAATCCGGCGTTCCAGGCTCCCCGGGGGCCGCCGATCAGAGCGTTGTAATACGAAAGCTCGAACGGGTGGATCGTCACCAGTTGCCAGGCCGCCGGCCCGAGCACCGAGCCCGTCACCAGCGGCGCGGAAGAGCCACGCCCCACGCCCCCGCGACAGCACGCGGCAAAACCCATCCGCCAACCCGACCGCGCCCCAGCCGGCGAAGGCCGCCAGGAAGACGAACGTCGGCAGGAACAGCCGGACGCCGTCGTGCGCGGGCGTCGGCAGCATCCGCAGCACCGGCAAGGTCGCCAGGTGCAGCAGGAAGAACAGCGGCGAGGCGGTCGCGGCGACCTCGCCAGATGCGCCAGAGCAGCCCGACGCCCGCGACGCCACCAGGATCGTCACCGGCACGGTGATCGCCAGCAGGACCCAGGCGTTGTGCCAGGGGAGGCTGTACTCATAGATCTGCCCAAAATAGAGGATCTGGATGTCGGGCAAGCGCCCCCGGCGGGCGGTGCTGAGCGGGTAATAATGGGCCAGCCGCGGCAGCGTCTCGCGCCACCAGGCGGGGTTGCCGAGCCAGCCGACGACCGGGGCGAAGGCGAGGATGGCCGTCCAGATCTCCAGGGCGGGCCGCTCGACGCCCCAGACCGGCGACTGCGGGCCGGAGCCTCGCCAGCAGCCGGCGAACGAGCCAGACGACCAGGGGCGACGAGCAGGATCGCGCCTGGCAAGGGGCTTGCGGGACGGTGGACGAACAGATTGGTGTTTGCCGGCGGCGGCAAGAGCCGCGGCCAGGCGGCGGATCTCCGCGAAGGCGATGCCCAGCGGCAAGAGCATCAGCGGCCGTCGTGATCAGGCCGTCGATCCAGTGCCGCGCGGCGGCTGGCCCGGCGGGAGATGGCCGAGCACCAGCCAGGCCAGGAGCGGCAGGAGCACGACGACCGCCGCCATCTTCTCCACGAACGCCAGGCCCGAGCAGCACGCCGACGGCGACCCGCCAGCGGCCGGCGTCGCGGCTCGTGCAGCCCTTTCCAGAAGGCGAGGGCCGTGGCCGCCCAGATCAGCAGGCCGGGGATGTCGGTGTCGATCAGATGGGCCTGGCCGTAGAGCCGCGGCATCAGCAGGAGCGAACCCGCCGCGACCAGGCCCGACCCAGGCGCCGTACCGCCGCGCCAGGAAGCCGAACAGGATGGTGATCGTCAGCGGCGAACTCGATGACCGACGCCATCCGCCGCGCCGGGATGTCCTTCATCCACGCGCCGAACAGGGCGTAGGTCAGCAGGTTGAGCTGACCGGCCAGCGGCGGGTGGAAGTTGATGCCGTGCCGCCCGTAGGGCCAGTAATAGAGCAGGGCGTCGGGATCGAGCAGAGCGCGCCAGGTCGTCGACCGAGCGGGCCTGGGCCAGCCGCTCCCACCACTGGACGGAGCACCTGGCTGTAGCGATACGCCGGCTCGTCCTAGGTCAGGCCGAAGTCGCCGGTCGTCGGCACGAGGACCAGCAACGCCATCGACAGGACCAGGCACATGCCGTCCACCAGCGCCGGCCGGCCAGAAGGGAATGCCCCCGTGCTTCGTCTCCCCGCGTGTTCTGGCTCATCAAGGGTTCCCGTGCCGTCTCCTTTTTTGAGATCGTCATGACGGCAAAAGGCTTACAGGCGCACCCGTCGCAGCCGCAGGGCGTTGGCGATGACCGAGACGGAGCTGAACTCATCGCCGCGCTGGCGATCATCGGGCTGAGCAAGATCCCGGTCCACGGCCAGAGCACGCCCGCCGCGACCGGAATGCCCAGGGCATTGTACGCGAAGGCGAACACCAGATTCTGCCGGAT
>CAVWUA010000003.1:0-553380 GCA_963758025.1 uncultured Planctomycetota bacterium
GCAATGACATGATAATGTGCTCACTTCACAATGTCATGGTGACCGAGTGGAACCTTGAAAGGTGACATTCACAATTAAACGTCACATTTCGACTGGCTCAATGTGACATAAGGCGCTGCTCACTTCAACTCAACAGAATAATACCACTATTTAAAAGAACAACCTAAAACCAAAAAACAATAAATTCATAATATATAAATAGAAGAAAAAAACCAGGAAAAAGAAATCCAAATAAAATATTTAGATTCTTAATTCCTGGTTTCTAACTAACTTACTACTTACTACACTCTACTCACTTACTTAAGCATCATCATCTTAAGCACTTTTGAGAAAGTCTCCCCGGTTTGGGATGAAGCTGCTGTAATTCTAAGTAAATAAACACCGCTTGCATATTGTCCGGCATTCCATACTTTTACATAAGAGCCTGCGGACTGAACTTCGTTTACAAGGTCTGCAACCTTCTCACCAATAGTATTGAAGATTGTTATGCTTACCTTGCTGTCTGCAGGAAGCTGATACCTAATAGTGGTAGATGGATTGAACGGGTTCGGATAATTTTGAGCCAGGCTGAAAACAACAGGCAGAATCTCAGCATTGGATATATTTGAGAATGCATACCCGCCGTCGCCGCGTGTGAATTTGGCTCTATAAGAATACTTGCCGTCTTCCGAAACAGAAGCATCACTGTAATTAAAGCTCTTTAACCCATCTGAAGAAACAGAGCCTACGCTTGTCCAGCTTTCTTCATTCTGAACACTTCTCTGCAGCTCAAAAGTACCGGTTACATTTGTATGAGTTAACCAGTTAAGATTTACTGCATCCTTTAGTGCTTGCAGTACTGAAGTCCTCAAATATAGGATTCATCAGGTTTTTCTTAGCAAGTGCAATACCGCCTGAACCGTTTGTGAAATGCTGGCTAATAATTAGCAGAGCTTAATTCTGCATTGTAGATAGCGACTTCATCTAAAGTTGCCGTTTAAAGATATAGCTTCCCGAATAACTACCAATATTCAGCTATAGCAGTTGGAGAAGAGAAGTCAACAGTAAAAATTTGAGTAGCTGATGCTTTCAACGAATTACCATCAACAAATAATTTTAAGTCACCAGTAGTTCCATTTCTAGTAGCAGCAACATGATGCCATAATACCGTCGGTAATATTAGCACTGTCCAATAGTTTGTACGTCTAGGTTACCTGACTGTGCATATAGAAATCATAGCTTTTCCGGATGATTAGGATTTAATCCAACCCACCAGTCTAGCTCCAGAAGCAGGAATATCTCTACAGATAATAACTTTGAAGAGCAGAAGGAGGGTTAGCACCTTTGTACCAGAACTCAACAGAGAAGTTATCAGCAGCAGCAAAGTCAAGAGAAGGATTAGCCGGAACATCGATCTTGGTAGTAGAGCCGTTAAAAGTTTGAGCGCCGCTAACTTGTCCTGCAGAAGGAGTTGGAGATACATTACCGGTGCCATTATTTGTTCCGGTTAGGTCTTTCAAAGATCTGCCGGCGAGTTTCATCCAGTTTCCAATAGCCAACCACACTTGCCGGAAGTGAAACCGGGGGCTGATAATGTGCACAGCAAATGTTTGTGTGGTATCCGGTTTAATATACCGTTGAGATATATACTTTAACAGAGATATCATAGTTACCAGCTGCTACAGGAGCCCATTGAATAAGGCCGGTTGCCTGGTGTCAATAGTCATTCCGATTGGGAAAGTAGTTAAAGAGTATGAAGGATTTGGGTAGCCTAAAGCATCTACATTAAAAGTATACAATTTTCACCCACAGTACCGGCAGTAACCGGGACAGAAGTAATAACGGGGGCAGTAGGTGCATAGTAGTTTAACCCATTAAAGCTGTTATTGAAATGCATCAGTACTTCAGTAGGGGATAATTCTACATTGTTAATAGCCACTTCATCTAAACTGCCGTTTAGAATGTAATTGTTCCCAAAACTACCTATGTTCAGCATTGGCGGTTGGAGAAGAAAAGTCAACTGCTGAATAATTGAGTAGCAGATGCCTTCAATATTCCCATCAACAAATATCTTTGAAATTAGAGAAAGAGCCGTTTCTGGTAGCAACCACATGATGCCATATCCATCAGTAACAACACTGCCGTAAATTGTAGTGCTGGTTACCTCCGTTGACAATAGCAAATATCGCCCTGCCATCATTAGCATTTAATCCCCAACCCACCAGAAATTAGAACCGGAAGAAATCGACCTGCCAACAGCAATAGAAGCTTTTACGGGCGGGGGTAGCTCCCTTTATACCAAAACTCTACAGAGAAGTTACCGGCAGCGGTAGAAAGTCAAAAGACGTATTAGCCGGAACATCGATCTTGGTAGTAGAGCCGTTAAAAGTTTGATCGCCGCTAACTTGTCCTGCAGAAGGAGTTGGAGATACATTACCGGTGCCATTATTTGTTCCGGTTAGGTCTGAAAAGATATTGCCGGCAGTTTCATCCAGTTTCCAATGAGCCAACCACACTTGCCGGAAGGTGAAACCGGGCTGATAATGTGCACAGCAAATGTTTGTGTGGTATCCGGTAATATAACCCGTTATATACTTTAACAGAGATATCATAGTTACCAGCTGCTACAGGAGCCCATTAAAATGCGCCGGTTGCCGTGTCAATAGTCATTGGCCTGGGATTGGGAAAGTAGTTAAAGAGTATGAAGGATTTGGGTAGCCTAAAGCATCTACATTATAAGTATACAATTCACCCACAGTACCGGCAGTAACCGAGGACAGAAGTAATAACGGGGGCAGTAGGTGC
The DNA here is from genome assembly GCA_963758025.1 of uncultured Planctomycetota bacterium. Taxonomy (GTDB): domain Bacteria; phylum Planctomycetota; class Planctomycetia; order Isosphaerales; family Isosphaeraceae; genus CAVWUA01. The sequence continues at coordinate 2,785 of CAVWUA010000003.1, forward strand.
ATAGTAGTTTAACCCATTAAAGCTGTTATTGAAATGCATCAGTACTTCAGTAGGGGATAATTCTACATTGTTAATAGCCACTTCATCTAAACTGCCGTTTAGAATGTAATTGATTCCCAAAACTACCTATGTTCAGCATTAGCGGTTGGAGAAGAGAAATCAACGCTGAATAATCTGAGTAGCAGATGCCTTCAGATATTCCATCAACAAATATCTTTGAAATTCGAGAAGAGCCGTTTCTGGTAGCAACCACATGATGCCATAATCCATCAGTAACAACACTGCCGTAAATTGTAGTGCTGGTACCTCCGTTGACAATAGCAAATATAGCCCTGCCATCATTAGCATTAATCTCTCAGGACAAAGAGCCAGTCGTGTTCACAACGTCGCAGGATCGTCAGAATATGCTCGATCAACTGGGCATCACCAAACTTCGTCCCGGTCGAGACAGCAATCAGGGCTCGCCGAATGCCGCGAACTACGACGAGGCGAAGGCCAATCCCTACCCGAATCTGCCGGAGATTCTTGAGACGAAGGACGGAGAAAACGTCACGACTCCCGAGCAATGGTGGAAAGAGCGACGGCCGGAAATCGTCGAACTGCTGGAGCGCGAAGTCTACGGTCGGATTCCGGAAAACGTCCCCAAGGTCAAATGGGAAGTTCGGGAGACGCGGGAGGTCGAGGCCGGTGGCAAGCCGGCGATTCAGAGGCACATCGTCGGGGTGGTCGACAACTCGGATTGTCCACAGATCGAAGTCAACATCTCGATGTCGCTGACGCTGCCGAAGGAAACCGAGGGACCAGTGCCGGTGCTGATGAGCTTCGGCTGGACTCCGTTCGAACCGTCGCCGTTCAACTTCGGAGGTCGAGGCGACGGTCCGCGGCCTCCGTCCAAGAGGGACCTGCTCATCGCGGCTGGCTGGGGATGCGCGATGCTGAACCCTTCGACCGTTCAGGACGACGCCGGCGGGTGGCAGCCAAGACGCTTCGGCCCCGGCGCCGATCCGGATGCGAAACCGACAGGTGCCGGCTTGACGCGCGGAATCATCGGACTGACGAACCACGGACAACCGCGAAGGCCCGACCAGTGGGGAGCGCTTCGGGCCTGGGCCTGGGGGGCGTCGAGGGGGCTCGACTACCTGGAAACCGTGCCGGAAGTGGACGCGAAGCGCAGTCGGCATCGCCGGCGTCTCGCGCTACGGCAAGGCCGCTCTCGTGACGATGGCTTTTGATCAGCGTTTCGCCATGGGACTGATTGCGTCGTCCGGGATGGGCGGGACCGCGCTGTTCCGCCGCGAGTTCGGCGAGAGCGTCGAGAACCTCGCCTCGACCGGCGACTATCACTGGATGGCGGGGAACTTCCTGAAGTACTCGGCGGAGGAATCGACCTTCGGCCGCAGGACCCCCGGGGACCTCCCTGTCGATGCGCACATGACCCTGGCCCTGTGTGCCCCTCGCCTGACCTTCATCAGCCACGGCATCCCGGAGCGCGGCGATGCGCACTGGCTGGATCACCAGGGCAGTTTCATGGCGGCGATCGCCGCGCAGCCGGTGTTCCGACTGCTGGGAGCACAAGACCTCGGCCGCAGCGACGACTACATGAACGAAAAGATGCCGGACGTTAGCCAAGGTCTGCTCGAACGGCGCACTCGCCTGGCGACAGCACGACGGTGGTCACACCGATGGCCCCAACGTCGAACACTTCATCCGGTGGGCGGAGGCTCAGTGGGGGAAGGATGCGAAGGAGGAAGCATCCCGAGGGCCGCAGCCGGATCGTCGGTCCTTGAAGGACGCCGTCGGCGACCGCTTCAAGATCGGCGTCGGAGTCAGCCATCGGGTGTTGCGGCAGCCGGAAGACGTGGCCTTGATTCTGCGGCACTTCCAGATTCTCACGCCCGAGAACTGCATGAAGCCGCAGAGCATCCATCCCGCCGAAGACACGTGGAACTTCGAGGCCCCCGATCGCTTCGTCGCCTTTGCTCGTGCCCATCAGCTTGAGGTCGTTGGCCACTGCCTCGTTTGGGCGAAGGACGATCGCACCGACGAATGGATGATGCGGGAAGACGGCGAACCGGTGTCGCGCGAGACGCTGCTGCGTCGCATCGAGATCGCACATCGATACGGTCGTCGGACGGTACGCGGACGCCGCGACGATGTGGGACGTCGTCAACGAGGCGATCGCGGACGGCGACGAGGGCCTCTTGCGGGATTCGGTGTACTCGCGCACCACCGGCATCGACTTCCTCGTCACGGCCTTCAAGGCCGCGCGGGCCAAGGACCCGGATGCGCTGTTGATCTACAACGACTACAACGGCCACAAGCCGGGCAAGCGCGAGAAGCTGATCGAGCTGCTGACTCAGTTGAAGCAGAAGGGAGCTCCCGTGGATGCCTACGGGATGCAGGGCCACTTCGAGCTTGGCGACGATGCGATTCCGGAGCTTCGAGCGACGTTCGACGCACTGCGAAAGCTGGGGATCAAGGTCGTCATTTCCGAACTGGACATCGATGTGATCCCAAGAGGTCGCTGGTGGGCCGACGACGGTAAGCACCGCGACGAACTGGCCAAGTACGACCCGTACAGGGACGGCCTCCCGGAAGAGATCGAGCAAAAGCAGGCCGAACAGTACGTGGAGCTTTTCAAGCTCTTCGACGAGTACAGCGACCTCATCGAGCGCGTCTCCTTCTGGAACCTGCACGATGGCCAGAGCTGGCTGAATTATTTCCCCTGGCGTCGGGTCAACCATCCGCTGTTGTTCGATCGCAATCGCCAGCCCAAGCCCGCCTTCGATGCGGTGTACGAGGTGCTCCAGACCCCGCACTCCGCCCACGTCCCCGTGGAACGCCGCGATCCCAAACTCCCGGATCGCCCACCGGCAACTGCTCGCGAAGACGAAGCAGGGAACGATCGACGTCTACTTCGAGGGCGACTCGATCACAAGGCGCTGGGGAGCGACCGACTACCCGGAGCTGCTGGCCCACTGGGAGGAGCATTTTCACGGCTGGAACGCGGCCAACTTCGCCTGGGGTGGCGACAACACGCACAACATCCTCTGGCGCCTGCGGAACGGAGAGCTCGACGGCGTCTCACCGAAGATCATCGTGTTGCAGGCCGGTACGAACAACCTGCCCTGGCGCGGCCCGGCCGATGAGACCGCCGTCGGCGATGTCGTCGGCGGCCTCAAGGCCATCATCGCGACGTTCCAGGAGAAAGTACCCGACGCGACGATCGTGCTGACGGCGATCTTCCCGCGCCCGCAGAACCCGGCGCTGGCCCCGACGATCGAGCAGATCAACGATCAACTGGCGACCCTGGCCGATGGGAAGACGATCCGCTTCCTCAACATCAACGACCAGTTGACGGGCGACAGCGGCGGTCTTCTGCCCGGTGTCTCCCGGGACGGTCTGCATCTGGAAGAGAAGGGTTACGACGCCTGGGCCGCGGCGCTGGAACCCATCTTCACCGAGCTCCTGGGACCGCCCGCGGAAGACGACCAGGCTCCGCCCCCAACCGGCGACCCGAGCGCCGCGCGGCGTCCAGTTCCGACCGCCAGGCCGTGATCCGGGAATGCGGTCGCGTCGATCGGGAGCGGAGGATGGTCAGGTCGATGGCGTCCTCTACTGGAAAAGTTTCTGCGCGAAGAGATAGAGATTCTTGCTCCACTCCGTGGCGTCGTGACCGTGAGAGTCAACGTGCCAGACGTGCGGCACATCGTGCTCCTTGAGATAGGCGTGGACGCCCTGGCTGATGTTGATCAGGCCGTCCTCCTTCCCGCACGAGAGCCAGAGCAGCTTCAACTGCTCGCGCGCCGCCTCGGGGTCGGGGACGAGCTCGGCGGGTGGTTCGGTGTTGGGGGCCGACGAGAAGCCGCCGACCCACGCGAACGTGTCGAGGTGGGCCAGGCCGAAGTTCAGCGACTGGCCGCCGCCCATCGACAGACCGGCCAGGGCGCGGTGCTCGCGATCGGCGAGGACCGAATAGCGGGACTCAATCGCGGGGATGACGTCGTTCAACAGGTCGGCCTCGAACTTCGCGAACGCGGGGGCCGATTCGAAGACGTTCCCCTCGGCGCGGTCGTTCTTCTGGGCCCGCCCGTTGGGCATGACGACGATCATCGGCACGGCTTTGCCGTCGGCGATGAGGTTATCCAGGATGACCTCGGGCTGCGCAGAGCCTGTGCCATTCGGTCTCGTCCCCGCCGATGCCGTGCAGGAGGTAGAGCACCGGGTACTTCTTGTCGGCGGAGTATCCCGGCGGCGTGTACACGTACATCTTGCGTTGCGTGCCGACGGACTCGGAGTCGTACTCGATCATCTCCAGCTTGCCGTGCGGGATGTCGTCGCGGACGGTCTTGAAGCCGTCCGGTGGGTCGTCGAAGGCGGGCTTGTCGTCGGGGCCCAGCACGATGGGACGGCCGAAGCCGCCGCGACGCGGTTCGCGCGGTGCGGGCCTCTCGTCGCCGTCTCGCCGGGCCACGGCCTGTGGGGCGTTCTGGAACAGGAGCGGCGCGAATCCGTGCAAGCTGCGTCGCCAGGTCTGCCATTCGTGGGCCGTGCCCTCGGACTCGAAATACTCGTGCTCGATGCCGGCGTCTTTCAAAGCCTCATGAAATCGGCGAGCGCCCTCGACGTTCTCCTTGGTGCCGACGCTGATGTAGAAGGCATCGACCTTGTCGTTGAATGCCTTGGCGTCGGCGAAGACGCCGTCGAAGAGCCGACTTGATGTCCTCGCCGCGCACGCCGAAGCCGCTGAACGCGCCGATGGAGGAGAACCGGTCGAGGTTGGTCAGTCCAATCCGCATCGCCTGCCCGGCGCCCATCGACAATCCGGCAATCGCGCGATCGTCGCGGTCGGTTCTGGTGCGGAAGTTGGACTCGACCATCGGGATCACCTCGTTCAGCAGGATCTCCTCGAACTGCTGACCGGGGAATCCGCCCGGCCGACCACCGCCTGGCCTGCCGGCGCCGCGCGGCCGCGCGAAGATGGCACTCCCGCCGCCGTTCTCCATCACGACGATCATCGGCTGGGCCTCCCCGGCGGCGATCAGGTTGTCGAGGATGAAATTCATGCGCCCCTGACTCGACCAGCCGCGTTCATCCTCGCCGGCACCGTGGAGCAGGTAGAGCACGGGGTAACGCCGATCGCGGTTCTCGTCGTAGCCCGGCGGCGTGTAGATGAAGCTCCGCCGCCAGGCGTCGCTGATGTCCGAGTGCATCCACTTGATGCGAACCTCGCCGTGGGGCACATCCTTGATATCGTAGAAGTCCGCGCCGGCATCCGGGATCTCGATGCCGCTACGCATGTTGCTGGAGCCGAAGAAGCTTTCGCTGTCGGGGTCGGCCGTCGCGAAGCCGTCGATGATGAGCTGGTAGTAATGGAAGCCGGGATCGAGCGGTGCGGTCACGCCGGTCCAGACGCCTTCATCGTTCTTCTCGAGTTCAGTATTGCCGAGGCTCACGCGGACGCTTCTGGCGTCGGGCGCAACGACGCGGAAGTGGGCTCGGCGCTCGGAATCGACGCGAGGGTAGTCACGGCCCGGGGCGTTCGTCGACGCCGGCCGCGAGTCGGCCGGAGCGACGTCGTTCTGAGCGAAACTCGACAAAGCGGTCATGGCTGTCAAGAACGCGGCAAGTAAGCATCGACTGCCAGACATGGGAAGGCCCCTCCCAGAGGAATTTCGAACGATGTGTTCTCGGAAGGTGAAGAAACGCCGGGGAATTCCCGGGTCCCGGTGAGAATGGCGCAATCGGATCGGCCCTCAAGCGGGCTGTCCGCCCAGGCGCCCCGACGGACTTTCTTTTCGGCCAGTCCCACCGCCAGTTCACTTCAACATACCGCAGGCCATCTTGTATGGCCGTTGGATTCTCCGAACGGAGAACATGATGGTACTCACGCCGATGCGGGAACACCAGTGAGGAGGTCACACCGAATCTGGCTCGGCGGTCCCGTTCCGCGCCGAGGGCGGAGCCGGGGACAGCCTTGGTTTTTTCTTCTGGAGCGGGATCGTGGGGACCAGGCGATCAGGTGGAATCCTCAAGGATTGCCGGCCAGCCGAAGCCGGTCGGGGCGTGGAGCCTCGCTGTCTGGCCTGGAAGGAGGCGACGGGAGGCGTCGTGGGTCCTTCGTCACAAGGGCGAGCAGGAGTGCGGCGTTGGGTGCGGGCGGCGGCGGTCAGGGTCTCGATCGCCTGTCGAAGGGCATCTGGATCGGTGCGGTGGGCAAGCCACCAGGTGCCTAGCTCACGCTCGGCCGGAAGGTTGTCGGGCTCGGCGTCGCGGATCGACGACAGCAGTCGCAGGCTCTCCTGTTGGTGTTCGGGGAGGTTGCGCAGCCAGGCTGCGTGTCGGAGCAGGGAGACGGAATCAGGTTCGGATGATGACTCTCGACGCTCGGCGATGAGTTCCGCGAGACGATCGTGGACCATGCCTCCTGAGATGAGCTGTTCGACTGCGCGGCGGACCGGCGCCGATGGCCCGAGCGTCGTCCAGGGCATCGATGGCCGGGTCCAGTTCACCGGCCCCGAGGTAGGCCAGAGCCAGCGTGATCTCGGCGTGGCCCCAGTGGTCGGGGGAGGGGTTCGGCAGGGGTCGCCAGGCCAGAAAAACCGCCGGGATGGCCAGTAGGCCGACCCGCCAGGCCAGGCGGTTCCAGCGCGTGCCTGTACCCGCCGCCAGACATCGACCGCTCCGGCCGCGCCGAGCAGGGCCAGGCCCGGAAGCGAGGGGACGCGATACCGTCCCATGACGAAGAACGCGGCCGTTGAGAACAGGCCAAGAGCCGTCGAGAGAACCAGGAAATACAGAACGGTGAGCGGGACCGCCTGCACGCCCAGCCCGAGCGCGCCAGGGGCTGAGCCAGCCGAATCCCAGCACTCCCAGCGACAGGGCTGGCGCCGCGACGAGCCGGACCAGTTCGGGGTCCTGGTTGTCGGGGATCTCATGCTGATGGAGGAGCAGGCCAAGCTTGTGGAAAAAGAGCCGGACCGAGTCCCCCGGCGCGTCTCGCCAGTGTTTCAGGCCCTCCGTCATCCAGAACCGCGAGACCTCCCCGGGCGTCAGAGGGCGCCCGGCACGTCGGCTGGCCTCGGCGGCGAAATCGTCCGCCTCGTAAGCGGGACGCCGAACGAACGGCGGGGATTCGTAGGACCCATTCGCGTACGGTCCGTTGCCGATATAAAAATTCGCACAGGCCTGCCAGGTCGTCAGGATCAGCTCTCGCGGCTGGGAAACCAGGAAATTCGTCGCGCTGACGGGAGCAATCGCCAGAAAGGGGCGGGTGTGGACGGAGGTGACAAAGGAGCGGCGAAGCAGCGCTGGCGCACGAGAGGGGAGAGGGGGGTTGGCTCGGGCCGTCACCACCAGCGCGAGTGCCGCGACCAGCGCCGAGACCTTCCTTAAATAGGCGTCAGCCGCGCGACCTCGGTGCCGACGACCCCCATCAGGGCCGTGATCGCGTACGAAGAGAGCGGGTCTTGATAGAACGGTCCGTCTGGCAGGAGGTCAACGGCGCGGATCGCCTGGGCCCGGGTCCAGTAGGCCCCTTCGTCCACCCACGGCATGCGGCCGAGCGGGTGTTGCGCGTAGGGCCAGAGCCAGCGCGAAAATCGCGACCGCCCAGGCTCCGTCACGTCGAGGACGGGGCGGAGTTGTGGTCGCGCCCGGCGTCTGACCCTCGGCCGGCACTGTCGTCACGTCCCGAGGGGGCCGAAGCAGACCAGGGTGATATCATCGGCCTGGGAATGCCCGGCGGAGAACTCGCGAATATCTTGAAGGATCGACTTGCCGACGCCGTCCGGCTTGCCGGATGAGGCGGCCACGCGGCGGACCAGGCGATGATTCTCGGTCGAGTCGTACAGCTCCTCCGAGGGGCTCCGGGCATCGGTCACGCCGTCGGAGTAGATGATCACCACGTCGCCGGGGGCGAGCTGAACGCTCGTCTGCTTGTAATGAGAATCAGGCATGATTCCCAGGGGGAACCCGGTAAGGTCCGCGCCGATCTCTTCGACCTGGCCGTTCGCGCGGCGAATCATCAACGGCAGGTGGCCCGCCGAGCAGAAGGTGAACCGACCGGTTTCCGGCTCCAGGACGCCCAGGCACATGGTAATGAATTTCTCGTCGATCTCGGCCTCGCAGAGCAGGTCGTTGAGCCGGTCGGCGGCCTCGGCCGGTGAGGGCCGGGTGGTGATGCAGAAGCGGGTATCACCGGAGAACTTCGCCATCATCAAGGCCGCGGCGACCCCCTTGCCCGAGACGTCCCCGAGCGCGACGGCCAGGCGGTTGTCCGACAACGGCACGAAGTCGTAATAATCACCGCCGACGGAGTAGGCGGGGTGGTAATGGGCGAAGAAGTCGTAACCGGCGATCTTGGGTGTGGATTGGGGCAGGAATCGCTTCTGGACCTGCTCGGCCAGGCGCAGGTCGCGGTCGATCCGCTCGCTGGCCAGCATGCTCTCGTGCAGCGCCGCGTTCTGGATGGCGAACGAGGCCTGGCTTGCGACGGCCACGAGCACGTCGAGATCGTCCTGCACGAACTGACGACGGTCGGTCGTGTCGAGCTGAAGGATGCCCAGGGCCTGATTGTCGGGGGTCAACAGCGGCGCGCACATGAACGAGCGAATCCGCAGGTCGGCGATCGAGGCGCTGGTCGGCAGGTTCCGATCGTTGCCGGCGTCCTGGCTGAGTACCGCTTTCTTCTGGTTCAGCACGCTGTTCATGATCGTGCGGCTGATGCCCAGGCGCGATTCCTCGCCTCCGGGCTTGCCGAGCGAGGGCTTCGTTCCGGTGCGACGGTACGGGCGGGTCTTGTGGAACGTCTGCCGGATCGTCGGTTTGGATTCCCCCTCCTTCAGGAGCACGAGGAAGACACGCTCGGCTTGCGGGAAGACGTCCAGCAGCGAGTCGAGAATCTTCGGCGCGACCGTGTCGAGTTTCAACGTGCTGGAGAGGTTCCGCGTAATCTCCAGGATCGCCTTGAGCTTCGCCTCCGGCCGCACGGAGCAAGTCACGATGTCGGATTGCGAGGCATCCAGCGTATGGATCGTCGAGTCCTCGTTCCCATCCGCCAGGTCGAAGGGATCGTCCGAGCCAGGCGCCATCGTCGGGATGACGTTGTAGAAGATCATCTCCACGTCGCAGATGTTGATCCGGTCGCCGGGCTTCAGCGGGTGCTCCTGATTGGGCGAGACCTCTTTCTCGTTGAGCTTGGTCTTGTTGCGGCTGCCCAGATCGACCAGAGAATACATTTTTCCGTTGCGACGTATCAAGGCATGCCGACGACTGACTCCGTGCGGGTCGAGCACGATCGAGCATTCGGGCAGTCGGCCGATGACCGCTTCATCATCCTTCAGCTCGATGAACTGACCGGGAGGGTCGCCGTTCACCATCATGAGGACTGCCATGCCAGTTGGCTCCTTGAACAGAAAGGCCGGGCCGGGGGATCAGACGCGTCATCCCTGAAGGAACTGGTTCAGACGGACCAGGGGGGCCACATGGAGGGCTTCGAGCAGATTCTCCCGCAAGGCACTGAGCTGCGCCGCATAGCTTCCCGTGCCGGAGGGATGTTGCCGGGCATACTGAGCGATTTCCAGCGCCACCTCCGCCTGGGCCGGGTCCATCAGATCGAAATTGGTGTTCTGCGTGAACTGGGCCATCACCCCTTCGGGATCATCGCGCAGGGCCGCAACCGCCGCGTGGGCGATCCGGGCCAGGGCCTTGTCGCTTGCCCTTTCGGAGTTCTCCAGATCGGCGGCCAGGCCGTTCAAGTGCTCCCAGTCTCGCTGACGGAAGAGAGTGCGCACCAGATGGGTGTAGGCGTGCGACGTCCAGGCCCGCGCGCCGGGAAAATACCCGGGGACGGCCAACCAGGCGGCGGCCTCGTCGGCCGGAGAGACGGCGAATTGAGCGTGTCGAAACTGAGCCTCCGGGCGTCGATTGCTGGGCAATCGTTCGCCACGAGTCGATCCAGAGCCCCGGTGCCCCTTCGGAACGTGGGGCCTCGGCCGAGAGCAGGTCTGGAGCCCGTTCGCCGTAGCCCCAAAGCGCCCCGGCCGCCACCGAGGCAATCAACAGCACGGCGGCCGACCGCAGACCGGGTCGGAAGTCGCTCAGGTCGTGCCAGGAGACCTTCGGCATGCCGCGCCGCGCGGTCGGTTGGGGAGAGACCGGAGGTTCCGCCGGCATGGCCAGCTCGGGCATCGAGACGGTTCCGGCCGAGGGCGTGTTCAGCGATTCCTTGATCTTCGCCAGGTCGCGGAGCATCTCCGTGGCCGACGCGTACCGATCTCCCGGCGCCTTGGCCATCAGCTTCATGACCAACTTGACCAGGTCGGGTGGCAGGTCGGGCCGGTGTACCGAAAGACTGACGGGCGTGTCGCGCACGTGCTTCAGGGCCAGAGCCAGGGCGGTCTCCGCCCGGAACGGCGGCGTGCCGGCCAGCATATGGTAGAACGTCACCCCCATCGAGTAGAGGTCGCTCCGGTGGTCCAGCGGCTTCCCCTGGACCTGCTCCGGGCTCATGTACATGGGGGTACCCAGCGTAATACCTTGCTGGGTCAGGTGAACGTTCTCCGTCCCCGGGGTCCGACAGAGACCGAAATCGGCCACCTTGACCTGCCCCCGACGGGTCAGCAACAGGTTCTCCGGCTTGATGTCGCGGTGGACCAACCCGAACTCCCCGGCCACGCCGACGGCCTGGCCCGTCTGCCGCATGATCGACAGGGCCAAAGGAAGATCAGGAGGGCCTTTGCGGGTGAGGTAGTCGCGGAGGTTCGTCCCCTGGACGTACTCCATCGCGATATACTTGATGTCCTCGAAGTTCCCCACCGCGTAAATGTGAACGATGTTCGGGTGGTTCAGCTTCGCGGCGCTGAGCGCTTCCTTGTCAAAACGGGCGAGATAGGTCGGGTTGGAAACCAGGTCTGGCTTGAGGATCTTCAGCGCGACTGGCCGATCGAGACTGATCTGGTGGGCCAGATAGACTTCTCCCATACCGCCATGACCCAGGAGCCGCTCGACCCGGTAATCGTCGAGGGTTTTGCCGGTCAGGTCGCGGTGGTTCGACGCGGAAATCCATTGTCCGGTTTCCGCACCCGGATCGTTTGGGGGAGTCTCTGCCGAAGACATAGCGCACCGTCGCGACGAAAGGGAGAGACGCCCGCAACCGGACGGTGAGCCAGGGCCGCCCCGATCACCGGGCCATCTTTAGTGTACGCCAAGCCTCGGCGGTCCGCAAAGGGTTTGAGGGTTGCTACAATGGAGGTGAGAGCGCGATCCGGACGCCTCCGACATCGGATTCGCGCCGATCCTCAAGCCGATACGAGGACGATTTGTCATGCCGTTTGCTGTTGCGGGAGCATCGGAAGCCGTGGTCATCGCGGTCGTCCTGGTGGTGCTGGCCCTGATCTTCGCCGTGCGGCAATGGAGCGCGCGGCGGACGCGAGACGGGGAGGAACTCTCCGAGGCCGACGCCCATTACCTGGCCCGTCAGGACGTGCGGCGGTGGCTCGGGTCGGCCCTGATGATGATCATTGCCGCCGGAATGATCGCCGGAACGCGGATCGACCCCCGAGTGAGCCGCACGAATCTCCGGCTCTTCGCCGCGATCTGGATCGGTATCTGCGTGCTGGTCTGCCTGCTGATGTTGCTCGCGGTGATCGACTGGTTCGCCATTCGCCAGTACGCCCTGCGGCACCGCCGCGCCCTGGCCGACCAGCGTCGCGAGGCGATCGAGGCGGAGCGCCGGCGCTGGGCGACCCTCCACGCCGAGAACTCGTCCCCCCCCGGCTCCAATGGACGCTCGTCCTCCGACGGCTGACGCTCCGTTCGCTTGTTTTTTGTGAACGTGAAGCCGGAGCACCAGGTCGCCCGAAACCGCGTTCGTATTCCAGACGAAACCTGGTGTCTTCGCGTCCTGAGCGGAGACTCGTCCGTTCTACTATTACGAAAATAGAATGAAGCGGACGTGAAGTATTGATTGACCTGATAGGCGGTGACCGATAGGATGAAGTGGGGCCTTCCGGGAAGTCTCGGGAGACGAATCCTTTAGCCGGAAGCAAGCTTCCATTGTCAAGGGCGACGGACGCGCCTCCCTTTCCACGACGAGATATCCTCTGGCTCGTCTCACCGCCTTCCCACGCGGGAACCGCACCATCTAGGCCCCGACGTGACGGCTCAATCCACGCTCCAGTGGAGTCCCTTCCATGCGACTCGTCCCTGTTTTCCGATCCTGGATCGCATGTGCCTTATTTCTGGCTGGACCGCTGACCTTCGCGGCGTTTCCGATATCGTCGCGGGCGGGTGAGCCGGACCCCTCCTCATACTGGGATGTCAAGGATATCCAACCGGGGATGAAAGGGGTCGGCCGCACCGTGATGGTCGGCACCAAGATGGAGGAGTTCCAGGCGGAGGTCCTGGGGGTGATGCGCGATGTCAGCCCCGGGCGTGATATGATTCTCTGCCGACTCTCCGGCTGTAATCTGGAGCACGCCGGGATCATCCAGGGGATGAGCGGCAGCCCGATCTACATCGACGGCAAGCTCGTCGGAGCGGTTGCCTACGCCTGGGAGTTCGCCAAGGACCCGATCGCTGGCGTCACGCCCTTCAGCCAGATGGTCCAGTACGTCCGGTCGAACGACCGGCGGATCGCCGCCGAGGCGAAGGACCAGCAGAAGGCGATTGCCCGGCGCACCGCCGCGCTCGACCTTCCGTTGATCCGGGAGGATGACCCAACCACGCTGCTCGACTCCTCGGCCATGCTCCCGACGCCGGTTGCCGGCGGCGGAATGGCCGGGATGAAGCCGATCGCCATGCCGCTGGCGGCCTCAGGGTTCAGCCCCCGGGCCCTGGAGGTACTCAGCAAGGCGTTCGCCCCGCTCGGCATGGCCCCGATGGCCGGAGGCGCGGCGCAGGAGGAGATCATCGCCAAGGAGGGGGACAAGCCGCTGGAACCTGGATCGCCCCTGAGCATCGCCATGGTCACGGGCGACTTCGACCTTTCCGGCATTGGCACCGTCACCCATGTCGAGGGGGACCGCGTGTACGGCTTCGGGCACCCGATGCTCGGGCTCGGGGCCTGCGAGTTGCCCTTGATGACCGGCTACATCCACACGGTCTATCCGCGTGCCAGCGTGAGCATGAAGATGGGGTCGCCGTTGAAGGTCGTCGGTGTGCTGGATACCGACGTCAGCACGTGCGTTGCCGGTCGGATCGGCCCGAAGCCCGACATGCTGCCGATGACTGTCCGGGTCAAATCCGGGCGCTACGCCGATTCTCACACGTACAAGGTCCAGCTCGTCCGTGAGCCGAACCTTTTGCCCGGCCTGGTCATGTCGGTGTTGACCAATGCCATCGACACCGAGGGGAACCTGCCCGAGGAACTGACCGCCCAGATCGACGCGACGATCGCGCTTCAAGGGCATGAGCCGATCCACCTGCGTGACACGCTCAGCGGCCCGCGCTACAGCGGTCCGCTCGGCCCCTCGGCCCTGTTCGGGCCGATCTCGGGGATCGTCAACGTGCTGGCACGTAACCCGATGGAGCCGGTGCGGATCACGTCGATCGACTGCTCGCTCGACATCACGGCCGGACGTTCCACCGCCGACCTGGAGTCGGTTCGCCTGGTGTCCAACCGGGTCGCGCCCGGCGGGACAGTCGAAGCCGTGGCGACGCTCAAGCCGTTCCATGGCGAGCGGAAAACGATCCGTCTCGAAATGACCCTGCCGGACGACCTGCCCGAAGGGAACTACGAGGCGGACATCTGCGACGTCGGCCACAGCATGCGGCGGCGGATCGCCAGCCAGTCGTACCTGACCCACCCTCAGGACGTGAAAGCGATCCTCGACTTCGTCCGGCTCCAGATTGAGCCGCAGCGCACGACGCTGTTCCTGCACGTCGCGCTTCCGGATCGTGGCCTGGCCGTGCAAGGCCAGCCCTTGCCGAACCTCCCCGGGAGCGTTCGGGCCGTGCTCGCCGACGACCGCGGCACCACGCCTCCGGCGATCCGCGATGAGTTGATCGAGACCGTCGATGTCCCCTGGGTCGTGGATGGCAGCGAGTCGTTGAAGTTCGAGGTGGCGAAGGACACCGGCATCGCCTATAAGGAATGACCGGCCCAGGGCTGGCTCTGGCTCTCCTGGAAAATCCGCCCGAATCAAAACGACCGTGGAAAACGGAGACGTTCGATGTCCGTCAATCGTAGTCATGTCTGGACACGGCGTCTCCCAATCGCCTGTCTCTGCCTGCTCGCTCTGGCGGTCTCGTCGAGGACCGAGGCCGGGAAGGTGCTGACCTGGCGGCAAGAGTCCGAGTCGGACTTCGGCAAAGGGAAACGGGAGGGCGTGGTCCTCTCCGACAACGGCACGCTCCGCCTGGGCCGCGCCGTGGAACCGGCGGGAACGCTTGACGCCTCCCAGGTCTGGGACCTGGCCCGGGTGGGGGATGTCCTCTACGCGGCCACCGGAAACGCCGGCAAGGTCTATCAGCGCGTGGGGGACGGCGAGTGGACCGTCGCGCTCGACGCCGAGGACACGCAGGCCCTGTCGCTCGTGGCCTTGCCCGATGGCCGGGTCTTCGCCGGCACCGGGCCGAGCGGTCAGGTCATCGACGTGAACGCCCCGGAGCATCCGGCCTCACGGCCCGATCCGGGCGTGCAGTACATCTGGGACCTCGCCGCCGATCCTCAGGGGAACCTCTACGCGGCGACCGGCCCGACCGGCCAGCTCTGGAAGCGGGCGGCCAAGGACGGGGCGTGGTCGCTCCTGTGGGATAGCCCGAGGACCCACCTGCTCAGCGTCGCGGTCGGCCCGGATGGCTCGGTCTATTGCGGCAGCGACGGTGAAGGGGTGCTTTACCGGGTGGATCCCGACGGCAAGACGACCGTCGTGTATGATGCCCCTCAGGCCGAGGTTCGCACACTCCTGTTCGCTCCCGATGGCACCCTCTATGCCGGAACCGCCGAGGAAGCGGGCAAGGGTTCGAGCGGCAGCAGTAACAGCAGCAGTTCGGTCCGACGGCTCGGTTTCCGTGTGGAGGATCGCGGTCAGATCCTTCCCGCCGTCTTCCAGAAGCCGGGCGAGAACGAGCGCCGCCCCTTCCAGCCGCCGGGAGGCACCGCGAATCCGGCGCCTCCCAAGGCGGGGGAGAACGCCGTGTACGCCATCGGCGCCGGGGGCGCGGTGCGCGAGGTCTTCCGCCAGCGCGTCTTGATCTTCGCCCTGGCCTGGCAGGAGGACCGTTTGATGGTCGGCACCGGGCCAGACGGGATTCTGTTCGAGGTCCGCGACGGCGGCCGGGAATCCGCCGCCATCGCCCGGATCGACCACGGACAGATCCTCGCGATACTTGAGGACGGTCAGGGGGCCTTGATGCTCGGAGCGGGTGCCCCCGGCGGCGTGCTCCGGCTGGCCTCCGCGTTCGAAACGTCGGGCACGCTGACCTCCGACGTGCTCGACGCGAAGCTCATCAGCCGCTTCGGCACGCTCGACTGGCAGGCTAACCGGCCCGAGGGGACCACCGTCTCCCTCCAGGTCCGCACGGGGAACGTCGGCGAGCCGGACGCCACGTGGTCAGACTGGTCGCCCCCTCAGCGCGATCCCGGCAAGGCCGCCGCCGAGGTCTCCCCCGGCCGCTTCGCCCAGTATCGGGTCACGCTCCAGACGTCGAAGCCTGACGCGACCCCGGTACTCCGGTCGGTGACGCTCCGCTACCAGACGGTCAACCTCCCGCCCGAGGTCGCCCGGATCGACGTGCCCGACCTGAGCGAAGGGGATGGCGCGACCCGCCAGACAAGCCTCAACCTGAAGTGGGACGCCCGCGACCCGAACGACGACGACCTCGCGTACACCCTGCACGTCCGCAAGGAGGGCTGGCCCGACTGGGTGCGGCTCGGCGAGGGGCCGATCACCGACAACGACTACGCGTGGGACATCTCCGCCATGCCCGCCGGGACGTACCGGGTCCGCGTCACCGCCAGCGACCGCCCGTCCAACCCGCCCGCCGTCGCGATCGAGCGCACCTTGACGAGCGAGCCGTTCCTGATCGATCATCAGGCCCCGTCCGTGACGATCACCCCGAAACCGAAGACCGGGGCGAGCGTCGCCTTGAAGGACGACCTGACGCGGCTGGTGAAGGCCTCCTACGCCCTCGACGGCGGCGACTGGGTGCCGATCTTCCCGGAGGATGGCCTGTTCGACTCGCCGACCGAGTCGATCGAGATCGCCTTGCCCGACCTGACGCCCGGGGTTCACGTTCTCGTCGTCCGCGCGACCGACGCCGCGGGCAACGAGGGGAGTGGGGACGCGGTCTTCCAGGCCCCTTGAGCAATCAGCCGAAACCCTGCAGGCGTCGCATCAGGCGATCGTCCCAGGGGTGATCGTCCCACCGTTCGTCCGGCTGGGGCGGGGTTGCGCGGCGCCGGCGTCGAGGGCGGTGGTGGTCGTGATCGTCCTCGTCGTCGAGGTCGAGCGACGCGCGGACGTGATGATGATGCCCCGCCTGCGGCGCGCCGAGGTCGGCCTCGCGGCCGATCAGGCGGACGCGGTACTTGCAGACCTCGCAGTTCATGTGCGGCGCGCCGTGGATCGCCTCGTGGGCACGATCCTCGAACGCTTGCAATAAAAGGTCGTGCATCCGCAGATGCGGGACGCCGACGAAATCGATCCGACGGGTCGGCCTCGGCATGGCGGTCGACCGTCTCGTAGATCCGCTTGAGCAAAATCCCGTCGAACAGGAAATACGGCTGGACGACGATCCGCTCGTAGCCGAGCCGCCGGCAGATGGTCAGCCCCTCATCGACGCTCGGCCGGGTCAGACCGGAAAAGGCGACGCTCGACCAGCCGACGCCGTAGGCTTCCCACAAGAACCGGCTGATCCGCGCGATGTTGGCGTTGGCGTCGGGATCGGACGTCCCCCGGCCGACGAGCAGCAAGAGCGTCCGCTCGGCGGGAATCTCCACCCGACCTTCGAGCGCCTCGCGGTAGCGGACGTGGCAAAGCTCCAGCAAGGCCGGGTGAATGTCGAGCGGGCGGGCCATGTGGAACGTCACGCCGGGGTGCCGCGACCGTCCTTCCTGAACCTCGCTCGGCACGTCGTTCTTGACGTGTCCCGCCGCCATGAGCATCGCGGGCACAACGACGATCCGCGTCGCCCCGCGGTCCACCAGCGTGTCGATCGCCTCGCCGATGGTCGGTCGGGCGAACTCCAGGAACCCGGCCGCCTGCAAGCGGTCCGGCCGCAAGTGCCGCCAGGCGTCGGCCAGGGTCCAGAACTCCTCGACCCCCGCCTCGTCGCGGCTGCCGTGAGCGGCGATCAGCAAGGCGTCGGACATGAACGGTTTCCTTCGAATGGGGGATGAGACAATCGAGCACCAACGCCAGGCGAAGTCGCTTCAACCGTATCACGCTCGCGCACGGTCAAGCAAGGTCGATGCCCAGGACGCGAATCGTCCCGGCCAGGATCACCCCCAGAAGCGCGGTCCCCCACAAAAGCCGCACCGCGCGCCGCACGGCGAGGGCGTCGATCGGCGGGCCGGCATCGCCCAGGAACGGCTTGACGCTGGGAACGCCGCCATACGAGGAGGGGCCGCCGAGCCGCACGCCAAGGGCACCCGCCAGGGTGGCCTCGCCCCAGGCGCTGTTGGGGCTGGGATGCTTCCGCCCGTCGCGCCAGCCGATCCGCAAGGCTGCTCCGGCGTGCTCCCCCAGGATCAGCGCCGCCAGGGCCATCACGATCCAGGTCAACCGCGCCGGGACGAGGTTCGCCAGGTCATCGAGCCGCGCCGAGGCCCAGCCCAGGTCCCGGTATCGCTCGTTGCGGTAGCCGACCATGCTGTCGAGCGTGCTCACCGCCTTGTACGTCCAGAGCCCGACCGGCCCCGCCAACGCCAGCCAGAACAGGGGGGCGATCACGCCATCGTTTACGTTCTCGCCGATCGTTTCCAGGCAGGCGCGGCGGATCTCGGGCCAGTCGAGGTTCTCGGTGTCGCGACCGACGATCATCGCCAGCTCGCGGCGGGCGGTCGGCAGGTCGGGGGCCTCCGAGGCCCGTAGCGCCTCGGCCCCCAGGCTACGGATCGCCAGGCCCCAGTAGATCAGCAGTGTTTGACCCAGAAGCGGGGCCGGACCACCGAGCCAGTCGCAAACCGCGACGATCGACCAGACGACGCCTCCCGTCAGGCCGACCACCCACAGCGCCAGCACCACGCCCGCGATCCGCAAACGCCAGCGCCCGTCCCCCGCGCGGCGGGTCAGACCCCGAAGCGCCCGCTCGCTACCGGAGATCAACGCGCCGATCGCCCGGACCGGATGGGGCCAGCCGCGCGGGTCACCCAGCAGGAGGTCCAGCGCCGCCCCCAGCAGCAACGCCCCGGCCGTCACGTCAACGGTCATCGACTGGCCGTTCGAGCGCCCGGAGGATCGGCGCGAGGTCGAGGTATTCCCGCAAGAGCCCAGCCAGGGCGGCGTAACGGTCCGAGATCGCCTCGCGGTGCGCCTGCCAGTGCGCAGTCGCCGAGCGGCGGCAATCCCCGACGCTCCCGGAGCCTTCCGATCCATTCGGCGGTGAAGGGGAGGCTATCAAACAGCCCGTGAACATACGTCCCGAAGATCCGCCCCGAGGCGTCTGTCGCGCCATCGGCGACCGTTTCACCGTCACGCTGCCGGACGAGCGTGAGCCAGGGCGCACGGTCGGCCCGCGTTCGGTCTGGCCCATGTGGATCTCGTAACCGGCGATCGCCGGTCCGGCCTCGCCAACCCGGCCGCCGACGCGGTGCCGCGCCTTCTCGGCGGCGAAGCGGGTCACGACGTCGAGCAAGCCCAGGCCCTCGACGACCGGCTCGGCCGACTCGACCCCGAGCGGGTCCTCGACCCGCGTGCCCAGCATCTGGAACCCGCCGCAGATGCCCAGAACAAGGGGGCCATCTTCCACGCTCGCCAGCGCGGCGATCCGCCCGGCCAGGCCGGTCCGACGCAGCCAGGCGAGGTCGCGCACGGTCGTCCGGGTCCCGGGCAAGAGGATCAAATCCGGATGGCCGAGGTCGCGCCCGTGGTCCACGTAGCGGACGCGCACGCCAGGCACCCGGGCCAGCGGCCAGAAGTCGGTGAAGTTGCTCAGGCCGGGGATCCGCGCCACCGCCACATCCAGCGCGTCCGCGCCGGGGTCGGACACGTCCGGGGTCGCCGTCTCGTCAATGCCGAGCGAGTCCTCCTGATCGATCTGGAGATCGGGACGATGCGGCAGGACGCCGAGCACGGGCACGCCGGTCCGCTCGAGGAGGTACGCCAGCCCCGAATCGAGCAGCGACGGATCACCTCGAAATTTGTTGATGACGAACCCGACGACCCGCGCCCGGTCGGCCGGTTCCATCAGCTCCCAGGTGCCGACGAGCTGCGCGAAGACCCCGCCGCGTTCGATGTCCGCGACCAGTACAACGGCGGCATCGGCGTGGCGTGCCATGCGGAGGTTCGTCAGGTCGTGCTCGGTCAGGTTGATCTCGACCGGGCTGCCGGCCCCTTCGAGCACGACCCGCTCGAACCGCGCGGCCAGGCGGTCGTAGGCGGCCGTGACGCGGGGCCAGAGCCGGTCCTTCGCCGCGTAATACTCCCGCGCGGACATCACCCCGATCGGATCGCCGTCGAGCACGACCTGCGAGACGCCCCCCATCGGCTTGAGCAGGATCGGGTTCATATCCGTGTGTGGCTCGATCCCGGCGGCCTCCGCCTGCGCGACCTGCGCGCCGGCCGATCTCCCCCCTTCACGGGTCACGAAGCTGTTCAACGCCATGTTCTGCGCCTTGAACGGCGCGACGCGGAACCCTTCCTCCGCCAGCAAGCGACAGAAGGCCGCCGCAATCAGGCTCTTGCCGACGTGGCTGGCCGTGCCGAGGACCATGAGGGCCTTCGTGGTTCGGTCGCGGCGGGATTCGGACGGGTTCATGCGTTCTCGTCCGTCGGCGGTTCCGAGGCGAGCACCTCGGCCAGAGCCTGGAGCAACCGGTCATTCTCCTCGCGTTGCCGCACGGCGAACCGCAGATGCCCCTGCGTGGGGATGACGAGCTGATCGGGCCGCACGAGCGATGCGCCGACCTCCAGACCGGGGAAGTCGGAGCACTCGCGGACGAGCAGACCGCGACGGGCCAGGGCGTCGTGAACCTGGGGGGCCGTCCAGGGGGTATCGACCAGGCTGACGAGCAGGAAGTTGGGCAACGGTGGGGCGTCGTCGGGCCGGTCGCGCGACGGCCAGGCCGGGCGCAGGCCGGGAATCTCCCAGAGCCGTTCGAGCATTCTCGGGGATTCCTCGGCGATCAGCTCGACGGTCTGCTGGCGGTACGCCGAGTCCTCAAGTGCGGCCAGGGCGGCGGCCTCGGCCGGGGCCGTGACGGTCCAGGGGTTCTGGAACTGCCGCATCCGCGTGACCATGTCGGCCGACGTGACCGCGTAACCCACGCGCAGGCCCGGCATCGCGTAGAACTTGGTCAACGATCGCAGGACCATCAGGTTCCCCCGCCCGGCCGCGCCATGGATCAGGCTGCGGTCGTCCTCGTCGGGCAGGAACGGAAGGAAAGCCTCGTCCACGACGATCAGGAGCCCCTGCGTGTCGTCCACGAGCCGCAAGAGCCGGTCGCGGTTCCAGAGCCTTCCGGTCGGGTTGTTCGGGTGGCCGGTCCAGAAGACGCCTCCGGCCGAGCGAGGCAGGAAGTCCTGCTCCCAGCCCAGGACCGGCTTGTTCCAGACTTCCAGCCGGAGATTATTCAGTCGGGCGGTCCGGCGGTATTCGGTATAGGTCGGCTCGACCAGGTGCGCCAGCGTCATGCGCGGGTCGCCCAGTTCGTTCGCGTGCAACGCGAGGACTTCGCGGAGGCACTGGCCGAGCAGGCTGATCAGTTCGGTCGTGCCCGCGCCGACGATCACGCGGTCCTGCGGGACGCCGTGGATTTCGGCCAGCCGCGCGACGAGATCGGGCGCGCCGGGCACCGGGTAACGGTCGGCCTGCTCCAGCGCCCGACGCGCCGCATCGATTACTCCGGTGGGCGGTCCGAGCGGGTTGACGCTGGCCGAGAAGTCGAGTAAGGGGCGATCGCCCAGCCCGAGCTGCTCGCGGACCTCCCGGGTATTCCCGCCGTGTCGGGGCATCCTGGTCACCAGCACCGCCGCCTTCCTCGAAGAAAACTTGCTCGTATGCGTGAGGTGGGTAACGCACCGCTCATTCACCCGACGCCGATGCGTTCCGACCTTCAGCCCTGTCCCGAACCGACCGTCGCGGGGGCGGGCTCCGCTTGTTTCGTTGTCGAATCCTCGCCGCGGAAGATGCTCCGGAGGGCGTCTTCCAGATGCGAGAAGCGGAATGTATAGCCGAGTTCCCGCGCCCGTTTCGGCAAGACCTTTTGGCCCTTGGTGACGACCTCAGCCACCTCCCCCAGCGCGAGCTGGAGCATCAGGTCGGGCGGGCCGAACGGAAGAAAGACGCGCCAGGGGGCATAGGGCTTCCAGAGGGTCTTCGAAAGAATCCGGGAGAACTCGACGTTCCGCCGGGGATTCGGCGCGGTGCCGTTGATCGGTCCGGTGGCCTCCGGCTTGTCCAGGGCCAGGAGGTAGATCCCGACGATGTCGTCGAGATGAATCCAGCTCATCCACTGCCGGCCCTTCGCGGGGGAGAGCAGCTTGCCCTCATTCCCCACCGGGGTTCCCGGGCCGAGCTTGAAGATCGGCGTCATGGTACCGAGGGCCCCTTCTCCCTTGGCGAGCACGATCCCGGTACGGATCGTCGCCAGGCGGGCCCCGAGCGATTCGACGGGCTTGGCGGCATCCTCCCACTCCCGGCAGACGTGCGCCATGAAGTCGTCGCCCGGGGGGCTGGATTCGGTCAGTTCCTCGTCGCCGTGCGTGCCGTAGTAGCCGATGGCGGAGGCTTGAACCAGCACCTTCGGCGGCGCGGTGGCCCGGCTGATCGCGCCGACGACGTTCTCCGTGGCGTGGACGCGGCTGTCCCGGATCGTCTGCTTGACCTCGGCGTTCCAGCGCTGGGCGAAGATGTTGTGGCCGGCGAGGTTGATCACCGCGTCACAGCCATCGACGGCGCGATCCCAGTTGCCGTTGACGTTGGGGTCCCCCTGGACGATCTCGGCCCCCTTCAGCGACGGCTTGAGCCGCGCCTTGTCGGCATGTCGGGTGAGGATCACGGGCTGATCCCCCCGGTCGATCAGGCTACGGACCAGTTGGCGGCCGATCAGGCCGGTTCCGCCGGTGAGGAAGACACGCATCGGGAACGTCCCCGCGGAGAGGTCGTGTCCACCCGGGGCCATGCGGGCGGACCTCGTCAAAACAGCGATGGCCGCTTCATCTTGTAGCACGGACAAGGCTAACGTCAAGCATTACGAGGCGCGGCCTGGGCCGCCTCGTACAGCTCCAGCATCTTCGGCAAGCAGACCTCCAGGCTGTATTTTTCGCGGATCATCTCCACACCGGCCGCCCCCAGGTGGCGGTACCGCTCGGGATGGTCCAGCACCTCCAGGGCCTGTTCGACCATGCCATCCACATCGAAAAAATCGGCGAGCAGGCCATTGGCCTCCGGCTGGATCATCTCGCGTACCGGCGCGGTGTCCGAGGCAAGAATCGTCGCCCCACAGGCCAGAGCGTTCATCAAGGACCACGACAGCACGAACGGCACCGTCAGGTAGATATGCAGGTCGCTCAGGTTGAACAGTTGCGCCAGCACGGCCGGCGGCAGAAGGCCGACGAAGAGAAATCGCGACAGGTCGTAATTGTCCTGCGAGAGCACCCACTGCTTGAAAGTCTTCGAGCCGGTGATGGCCTGGTCGCCCCCATAGCAGACACGGTCCTGCCCGGCGATCACGAACAGGACGTCCTTGCGACGATCGGCGATTTTCCTGGCCACCTTCATGAAGATGTCGAACCCCCGCATCGACTCCATGCCTCGGGTCGCGTAGGTGACGAGCTTCACGTCGTCCGGCAGGCTCAGGTCGCCGAGCGTGCGGGGTAGACCGGGCAAGGGGCGCCAGAGATCGGTGTCCACTCCGTCGAAGATGACCCGGACCTTCTCGTGAAAGAGCGTCGGTAGCCGGTCGCGCTGCCAGCACGGTCGGGCTGTAACCGATATCGCAGTTCTCCAGGTCCAGCAGCAGCATGGCGTTCCGGGCCCTTGCCCGCAGACGGTTCAGCTCGGGGGATGGGAAGTCGGGTCGGAAATCCATGTCGCTGTTGTGCGGGCGATAGAAATATTCGAAATAATTGATGGTTGGCGCGTCGTACAGCTCGCGCAAGAACAACGTCGAGCCGAACCCGGAATGCCCGACGATCAGGTCGGGCTGGATATCAGGCCGGGCTTTCAGCGCCTCGTACACGGCATGGGTGTGCCAGATCGTATTCTCGAACGTGCGGCTACAGTAATGATTCTGCGCCGTGGCCCCGCCTCGGATCTTGTACTGGATCAGTTCGATCGGTCCGACCCGCCCCGAGGGCTTCTCCGAGACGAACGTGCAACGATCGCCCCGGTTCTTCGCCAGGTAATTGGCGATATGACCGAACTGGGCGGGAAAGTTTTGATGAACAAAGAGAATATGCACGGGCGCTGGGTCCAGAATCAGAGACCTAGGATTTCCATTCGAGTTCGTTTTTTATCGTAGCCGATCCCACGGGACTTGTCAGTCGGCTGGCATCACGGTTGCTTACCTTTGGAGAAATTGGACGCTCCAGGTCGGGTACCCGTTGGCCGAAGGGGGGATCGGGTGGTATTCTTGGGAGTGCCCGTTCTGGCTGAGGGCACGGATCGTGCCTCGGCGCTGTCGTGCAATGGACGGCCTGGTTATTCCGTCCGCCTCTGCCCGTAGGGCGGTCTCCGGCACCTTGGAGTCCTGGGAACCGATGAAACCGACCGTCCGGAAATTCTTTGATCTGCACCTGGTCAAAACGTACAAGCGCCCCGCCCCCCTGATTCTCGTCAATGGGCTGGCCGAACAGACCGAAAGCTGGTTCGCCAACCGCATTCCCTGGTCGCGCCACTTCGATGTCAAGGTTCCCGAACTCCTTGTTTACGATGGAGATGCGCTGCACCAGCACATCGACGCCGGCGGCGAGGTGACGGTCGATTACCTCACGGATCGACTGACGGCGTACCTGGATCAGTTCGTTCAGAAGCCGCCTTACCACCTGGTGGGCTCCAGTCTGGGGGGGCAGATCCTCCTGACCTACGCGGCCCGGCACCCCGAAAAAGTGGCTCGCATGGTCCTGCTCTGTCCATCGGGCCTCCACGGGGACGAAAACCTGCCGATGATGGAAGGCGTCCGGCGCAGCCAGTACGACACACTGGTCAAATCGGTCTTCCATCAATCCCGGTTCGCCACCGAGGAACTGGTCGATGCCATCGGCCATAAATTTCAGGACCGCAAGTGGAAGAAGGGGGTTTTGCGGACCTTGCGCGGAACGGTCGGTCACTCGGTTGCCCCGTTGCTGGAGCAGATTCCGCACCCCTGTCTGGTGATCTGGGGGGCGGAGGATCACGTCATCGCCGACATCCCCGGCTCGATCCGGGCGGCCGACCGGATGCTGAAGGCTCGCCAGATCGTGATTCCCAAGTGTGGCCACGCGCCCCAGATCGAGAAGTCGCGGCTGGTCAACCATCTCGTGATGCGTTACCTTCGGGACCGGCTCAAGACCGTTCCCCCGGCGCTCGATCCAGGCCGGTTCCTGCGTGGCGAGCACCGGCCCCAGCCGAAGCTGATCCGGCAGAGGCCCTGAGCACAATCAACCCGATTCGACCCGGAGGATTGCCGGTTCGCGCCGGATGTCATGATCCGGCGTCTTCACTGATTCTGTCACGAGCATCGATGCACGACACCTTCCTGTTTCTTGGCAAGTTCCTCCGGCACGGGACGAAAATCGCCAGCCTGGCACCGAGCAGCCCCTGGCTCTCGCGGACGACCGTACGCAACGTGGACTGGGACCGGGCCAAGGTCCTGGTCGAGCTGGGGGCCGGTACCGGTCCGATCACCAAGGTGATCGCCGAGCGGGCACGCCCCGAGACGAAAGTCCTCGTGCTGGAGCGCGACCATGACTTTGCCCGTTTGCTTCAGGAACGGTTCAGCGCCTTGCCCAACTTCGACGTGATCGAGGGGGATTGCCGCGACCTGGCCGCCATGCTGGCCGATCGGGGAATCGAACGGGCCGACCACGTCATCTCCGGCCTGCCCGTCCCTTCGTTCCCGAAGGACCTTCAACTCGACCTGATGCGCGTCGTCCGCCAGGTACTCGAACCCGAGGGGACGTACAACCAGATCACCGAGCTGCCCTGGGTGTACTGGGGCTTGTATCGGAAGTATTTCGACGACGTCCGGTTCGCCTTCGAACCGCGCAACTTTCCCCCGGCCGGAGCCTACTTTTGCCGGGGCGTGAAGGATGTCTGACCGCGACCAACCGACAAACCTTTCGATCCGCTAGCGAAATTTGAACGCTTCTCTCTCCAATCTCGCCGATCACCTGGCCGGCTCAACGCCCGTCCGCGCGGCGGTCAACGCCGGATTTCACGCGTTCGCTCGCCGCCGCGTCGCCGGGATCGAGCGGGCCGATCCGGTCCAGGTGCAGGAGACAAACGCTGCGGAAACTTGTGCGGCGAGCGCGGAAGACCCGGTTCGGGATCGACCATCAGTTCAGCGCGATTCGCACGGTGGCCGACTTCCAGCGGGCGGTCCCCCTGCGAACGTACGAGGAGGTCTGGAAGCTCTACTTCCGCGACCAGTACCCGATCTTCGACAACCTGACCTGGCCCGGGCGCGTGCCGTACCTGGCCCTGACCAGCGGGACGACTCAGGGGGCGACCAAATACATCCCGGTCACCCCGGAGATGGTCGCGTCGAACCTTAAGGCGTCGAAGACGATGGTGGCGTATCACCTGGTCTCCCGTCCCGACTCGCGGCTCTTTCACGGCCGAATCTTCTTCCTCGGCGGCTCGACCGACCTGGAGCACCCCGCCCCCGGCGTTTCGCAAGGGGACCTGAGCGGGATCGCCGCCAAGGAGGTCAACCCGTTCTTGCGCCCTTACACGTATCCGCCGCTGCACCTGGCACTGGAGCCGGACTGGGACCGCAAGCTGTTTCTGCTGGCCGACGGTAGTCTGCGCGAGCCGATCACGATGGTCAGCGGCGTGCCGAGCTGGCTCCTGATGCTCTTCCAGAAACTGCTGGAGCTGAGCGGCAAGGTCAGCATCAGTGAGGTCTGGCCCTCGCTGGAGATGGTCGTCCACGGTGGCGTGAAGTTCGACCCGTATCGCCAGGCGTTTGACGAGGTGCTCGGCGATTCGAAGATCCGCCTCCAGGAAACGTATCCCTGCTCCGAGGGCTTCATCGCCTTCGGTGATCCCGCGACGGACCTGCTCCGCCTGGTGCTCGACCACGGCCTCTTCTACGAGTTCGTGCCGCTGGACGAGCTAGAATCGGAACGGCCGACGCGGCACTGGCTCGGGAACGTCCAGACGGGGATCAACTACGCGATCATCGTCTCGACGTGCGCGGGGATGTGGGGGCACATCATCGGCGACACCGTCCGGTTCGAGTCGCTCCGTCCGCCGCTTCTGACCTTCACCGGGCGAACCAGGTACACGCTTTCGGCGTTTGGCGAGCACCTGATCAGCGAGGAGGTCGAGGCCGCAATGGCCGCCGCCTCCGGCGCGACCGGCGCGAGCGTCCGCGAGTGGCACGTCGGGCCAGTCTTTCAAGGGGCCCTCGGCTACCATCACTACATCGTCGAATTCCTCAAGCCCCCCGACGATCTGGACCGGTTCCGCGAGATTCTCGACGCCGACCTCTGCACACGTAATGCGGACTACAAGGCCCACCGGGCCGAAGGCGTGGGCCTCCCCTTGCCGGCCCTGACCGTCCCCCGACCGGGCGGGTTTGACGACTGGATGCGTTCCAAGGGCAAGCTCGGCGGTCAGCACAAGGTCCCCCGGATGGACAACACCGGCAGCCTCACCGCCGAACTCGTGGGGTTCCTCCGGCAAGAGGGGAGCATCGAGCGGGATCAGGCTCCCGGTTTCGCCCCGATGGAGTGACGGGCGCACCTGAGGGCTGAATACTGGGGATTCGTAGACGGTCCGCGAGCCGCTGACGGTTTATTCCGAACGGCCCGGATCACACCCGGGACTGCGGCTGATCCAATCGCCGGTTACGGATCGGAAGCGTCAGGGCCGGACTCTGGAGCATGGCCTCCTGAACGCGGCGTTGGAAGACCGAGAGGATATCACTGCGCGTGACAATCCCCATAAGCCGATGTGGATGCGTTCGGCTGACCACGGGGAGCCGACCAATCGAGTGATTGACCATGTGGTCGGCGGCCTGACGCACCGTGCAGTCGTCGTACACGAACCGTACTGGACGTTGGACGATATCGGCCACCCTCTGGTCCTCGGCAACCGAGGTTTCGGCCAAGTCCCGTCGCGTGATGAAGCCGACGAGCGTGCCCTGTTGATCGACGACCGGGAACCCTTGGTGCGAGGTCCCCGAAGCCCCAGCGGCGAGCCAGGCGCGAACGTGCCCGACCGTGTCCTCGGCCCGGACCAACACGACCTGGGCCGAGGCCACATCCGCGACCAGAACCTGATCGAGGGGATCGGCCACGTACTCTTCCGGTGTCCGGATGCCCCGGCGGGCGATCTTCTCCGTCATGATGGAGTTCCGCATCAGCAGTGACGAGACGAGATAGGCCGCCGCGCAGCCGCCTAAGAGTGGCAGCAGTCCAAAGGGTTGGAGCGTCGTCTCGAAGGCGAAGATGGCCGACGCCAACATCGCCCGGGAGGCCCCCGAGAAGATCGCGGCCATCCCCACCAGGGCGGCAATCCGCGGGTCAACGCCGAGCGCCGGGACCACGTCTGCGAGGCCGATCCCGAGCAGCGCTCCCACGCCGCCGCCGATCGTGAACAGCGGCGCCAGGGTCCCGCCCGACGTCCCACTCCCAAGAGCGACGGACCAGGACAGGAACTTCATCGAGCAGAGGAAGACAATCGGAGGTGGCGGTGAGGCGATTGGAGAGTATCGCGCTGATGTTGTAATAGCCGACTCCCAACGTGTCGGGGGCGAAGTACCCGACGACACCGACGACGACGGCTCCGACGAGCGGGCCACCACATCCAGTGGATCGGCAATTTTTCAAAGCCGTCCTCGATGGCATAAACGATCTTCGTGACGAGCACCGCGACCAACCCCATCACGCCGCCGAGGCCGATGTAGGTGGCAAGTGCGGGCCCGGATGGTTGCTGAAGATTCGTCATGGCGAAGACCGGCTCCATCCCTTCGAACATCATCCGAATTCCCGTCGCGGTGGACGCGGCGAGAGCGACCGGAATGATGGACCGGGGCCGGAACTCGAAGAGCAACAACTCGATGGCCAGCAAGACCGCCGAAACCGGGCTGCCAAATGTCGCGGCCATGCCTGCCGCCGCACCCGCCGCGAGCAGAGTCTTGCGCTCGGCGACGGTGGTCCGGATGAATTGACCGACCACGGAACCCAAGGCCCCACCGGTGGCGATAATCGGCCCTTCGGCACCGAACGGCCCGCCGGTCCCGATCGAAATCGCCGATGAAATCGGCTTGAGGAACGTGATGCGGGCCGGGATGCGGCTCTCATTCGTCAGGACCTGTTCCATGGCCTCCGGAATGCCGTGACCCCGGATCGCCTTCGAACCGAAGCGAGCCATGAGACCGATCACGACAGCCCCGATCACGGGGATGGGGATCGACCAGACTCCCAACCGAGGGATGGCCTCAGCCGGAGCAAGGAACCGGGTTGAGAATTCACCGAAGTAGGCGAGGTTTGTGATGAGCGCGATCAACCCGATGAGCAACTGAGCGACGAAGGCGGCGGCGATCCCGAGCACGACGGCGAGCAGGCACATCAACAGCACCCGCCGGTCAATCAGCGTATAATGAGGGGGGACTTGGGCCGCTTCCGTTACCAGGTCCAATGAAGGAGAAAGTGTCAACCCCTCCGTCGTCGCCGATTTCGCCGGGTCTCGTTCGGACATCGTTCTCCTCTGCGGATCGTGGCACGCGGAAATAACAAGATGAGTATAGCAGAACGGGACACGATGGCGGAATGGGTCGTCACCCGCCTCGAGGCTCCGCCCGATTGCCCGGAAGGATTCTCCAAGCGCCTCGGGGGCAACTGCCATCTCAACTCGCTGCCGACGAAACCCTTTCCTCAACCCGGATCTTCGGCTCCAAGCCCAGCAAGGCCAGCGGGAGATAGAGCAGGAACGCGACCACGAATGCCAGCAGGACCGCCGGCTGCACGCCGCGCCGCGGCGGGCCAACCGACTGCGGGGCCGACCACCGGCACGAGACCGACGAGCAGCCCGACGATCCACGCCAGCACGCCAGCCAGGTTGACCCCCGGACGCGGACCGGGCCAGCGGCCTCGCTGACGCAGGAAATCGGCGGCGATGGCCCCGGTGATCGGCGCGACCGCCGCGCCCAGGATGCTGAAGTTCAACTCCAGACGCAGCCCGATGCCGGTCGCCACCAGCGGCCAGGCCAGAAGTGCGCCGAGCAAGGCCCATCCCCAGCGCGGCAATCCAGGCCAGATTCGCACCAGGAGCCGGGCGTAGATCGACGGCGTGTAACAGGCGGGGCCCAGCAAGAGCAGCGACATGATCATCAAGGCCGCGCAACCGATCCGTCCGCCGATGGCGTATTGATAGACACCTCGAATCGTGGATGGTCCGGCCCCCGTCGCGGGAATCGGCTCGCGGGCCTCCGGCCCGACTGCCACGTCCGGCAGGTTCGGGACGCGCGGTTGAAGCGCGGGGGCCGGAGCGGTCCTTCCCAGGCTCCCGGCGACGATCAAGAGTGCCAGGATGGCCAGGATCGCCGGGGCCATGCCCGTGCCGACGAGCCCTCCCAGGCGCACGTCGCGGGGTTCGCGGGAGACGGCCCCCCAATCCTGCGCCAAGCAGCCCGGCGGTGGCGAAGAAGCCGCAGACCATCTGTACCATCATCGCCAGTGCTCGGGCATCGGGTGGCGGATCGAGTCGCTTTGCCCCGTAATCGTCCAGGCCGCCGAACGCCCAGACGACCGTCAGGCCCAGCACGACGGCGGGAATCACCGGGTAAAGCCCCATGACCGATGCCGCCAGCCGCACGGCGATCGTGCCGATCAGGGCCGAGTTGATGATCCAGACGATCGTGACGAACAGGATCAGCCCGCTCATGAGCGTCAAGCCGCCCACCGAGCGCGGTTCCAGGTTCGACGGATCGACCAGCCCGCCAGCGGCCATTCCGCGCAGGGTGACGTCCGTCGCGTACGAGATCGTCACCGAGAACAACAGCACGTGCGCCAGGGCGAGTATCAGGCCCGGCACCCAGTTGGCCCCTCGAACGCCGAAGGTTGCCTCGGCAATTTCGACCGCGGACTTCCGCGCCCGCAGGCCCCACATCGCCGGCGCGTAGAAGAGCAGGGCGAAGCATGCCAGCGCCCGCCAGGATCGCCCCGAGCAGCGACGGCAACAATCCCCCGACGGCCATCGTGTCCGCCGGCAAGCGGTCGTAGAAGACGATCAGGAGGAACATCGTGATGTAGGGCGGAGCGATCCCTTGCTGCCAGGGGCGCCGCTCGTGCGCCGGGGCGTCATCGAGGGGAGGAGAGGTCTCGGTGTTGGTCATGGCGCCACTGCGTCTCTGTTCGGAAAGGATCGGATGTTGTTTTGTTTGGAATGTCCATCCTACTTTACCACGAAACAAAGCGGCCCCGCCCCCTGGAGGATCGTCTCGCGAGGGCGGGGCCGAGTGTTTAGGGCGAATATGCCGGATCGTCCGTCACTCTCCGGCGGGACCGGCCGTGCCGCCGGTCATCATCAGCTCCTCTTCCTTCTCGGTGACGAGCATCTGCGGCTTGTAGCCACCCTTCGACTTGAAGTAAATGATCAGGGCGACGTAGCAGACGAACATGATGCAGGGGAAGATCGCGAAGGTCATCAGCGCGTTCTTCTTGGCCTTTTCCTGGATCTCCTTGACTTCGGTCTGCTCCGCCTTGGGAAGCGCGGCGAGCTTTTCCTTGTTGACCGGTTGATAGGTGCCGAAGACGCTCAGCATGGGCGGATCGACCACCTCGTTGCGGATCTGCGGGGCCTGGGCCGCCAGTCGCTGGTCGATCGTGATGTCCTGAATGTTGCCCAGCAGCGGAGCACCGACAACACCGACGGCCAGCATGCCGACGCCCCCCATCGTGTTGAGGGTCAAGGCACCACCTCGGGGGAACTGCTCGGCGACGACGCCCAGCATCGTCGGCCAGAAGAACGTCTTGCCCAGGCCGTAGAGCGTCGCCGCGCCCAGGATCATGGCCCCCTGCGCCTTCGACAGGAAGACCAGGCCGCACGCCGCCAGCACCGCGCTGACCGCCAGCAGGCCCAGCGGCGAGAGCTTGTGCACGATCGGCCCGGCGAAGAACCGCAGGATCAGCATGATAAGCGAGGTATAGACCAGCACCCAGCCGGCCTGGAGGCCCATCTTGCCCATCTCTTCTTCCATCAAGGGGGTGATCCAGCTATCGATGCCCAGCTCGGTCGTCGCCAGCGGGATCATCACCAGCAGCAGGAAGATGAACAGCGGCTGGCCGAGCGAGCGGACGTATCCGCCGTAGCTGAGGGCCAGCACACCGATCACGATCCACTGAACGATCTGCGGCAACTCGAAGACGCGGCCGACCTCGCGGACCACCATGAAGGAGACGATCAGGGCACCGAAGAACCCGACCTGCTGGAGCATCGCCATGTACGAGACGCCCGCCGCGACACGCTCGTTGACCGGGAACTTGCAGAAGACCATCATCACGCCGTAGGCGATCACCGGCAGGAACAGCAGCGCCACCTTGTACTGCCAGGACACCGCCTGACCCATCGCGAGGGCGATGATGCCCCCCAGGACCAGGCCACCGGGCCAGCCCGCGTGCAGCAGGTTCAGCCACTTCGTCTTCTCACGCGGGAACAGCGTGGCGACGACCGGGTTAGCCACCGCCTCGACCGTCCCGTTGCCCAGGGCCACGATGAACGTGCCGATGTAGAGCACCCAGTACGCTTTCTCGTTGTCCCCCCCGGCAATCTGCGGCGTGAAGATCGTGATGATCGCCGAGGCGACGTGGCAGACGAAGGCGAAGATCATCGCCTTGCCGTAGCCGATCTTGTCGATAATCAGGCTGAACAGCACGATGCTGATCGCGAACGGCCAGAGCCCGACTCCGAAGATTTCCCCCTTCTGGGTCTCGCTCAGGTTGAACTGCGTTCCCCAGTCGTCAATGATCTGCGTACGGACGATGAAGCCGAACGCCGTGGCGATCAGTGAGATGAAACAGGCCCAGAACAGGAACTTTTCGCCTGTTCCCGGCGTGGCGGCCGGCGCGGCGTTGTCGTTATAGTCATCCATCGGAGAGGCTCCCCTTTACGGCGGACGGGCTCTGCAGTTTGTGTTGTGTCAGAAGACCGACGCTTCCCCGGGGAGAGGACGACCACTCCCGGAGATTCAGCGCGCAACGCAAGGCAGGTCTCGAATCGTAGCATCTATACCCGAGCCGTCCGCCCCCCGCAACGGTCCACTGCCGTCTTCGGGGTGGATTGGGAGCGATTGCGCGGGTTGCGCGGCCGCTGCGTGGCCCTGAGCGCTTTCCTGGTTCAGACCTCGCCCGATCGCTCCCCCGGGCCGTCCGCCGGCTGGTTCATCTTCTCAAGAAGCATGGATAGATTGTCTCGGACGATCGAAGTATAGGGATGATCCGGCCCCAACGCCCGCTCGGTGATCTCCAAGGCGCAGGTACAGCGGCTCGGCCTCCGACAGTTTCCCCTGAGCTCGGTAGAGGCCAGCCAGGTTGTTGAGGCTTGAGGCGGTGTCGGGATGATCCGGTCCCAACGCCCGCTCGTAGATCTCCAAGGCGCGAAGGTACAGCGGCTCGGCCTCCGACAGCTTCCCCTGAGCTCGGTAGAGGGACGCCAGGTTGTTGAGGCTTCGTGGCGGTGTCGGGATGATCCGGTCCCAACGTCCGCTCCCTGATCTCCAAGGCGCGTTGGAACAGCGGCTCGGCCTCCGACAGTTTCCCCTGGCTCGGTAGAGGTCCGCCAGGTTGTTGAGGCTTCAGGCGGTGTCGGGATGATCCGGTCCCAACGCCCGCTCGGAGATCTCCAAGGCGCGTAGGTACAGCGGCTCGGCCTCCGACAGCTTCCCCTGAGCTCGGTAGAGGCCAGCCAGGTTGTTGAGGCTTGTGGCGGTGTCGGGATGATCCGGTCCCAACGCCCGCTCCCTGATCTCCAAGGCGCGATGGTACAGCGGCTCGGCCTCCGATAGCTTCCCCTGAGCCCGGTAGAGGTCCGCCAGGTTGTTGAGGCTTCGGGCGGTGTCGGGATGATCCGGTCCCAACGCCCGCTCGGTGATCTTCAAGGCGCGATGGTACAGCGGCTCGGCCTCCGACAGCTTCCCTAAAGCATGATAGAGATGGGCCAATTGCAAGAGGCTCCGCGCCGTCTCAGAGGTTTCGTCGGCTCCGATTTCCTCCGCGGTGGTCAAGCTGGGAAAGAGTTCCTCGGCGAGCCGACTCGCTTCGAAGACCGCCCCAGCGTCCAGATAGCTCTGCACCGCCGCCTGGACCAGGGCGATGAGGTCATGCCGGCGGGCTCCCGCCTTCTCGGCCCGCTCGAAGCGGCGGAGCAGTCGGTTGGCCTGAGTCCGCGCCTCGTCGAGGCTGAGCCGAGGGCGGTCCTCCAACGGGGCGATCACTCCCGAAAGGTAGGGCTTTAGGCCGATCTCGGTCAGCCGGAGGCGGACGAGGAACCAGGAATTCAGGTCGGGGATGGTGCGCAGAAAAATCTTGGCGAACGTGGAGGGCATCCACCAGATTTGCCGGTGGGGAGCCCGCCCGAGGGTTTCCCGGTGGAAGTTCAACACGTAGAGAGACTCGCTCAGCGGCTGATCGGTCGGGAAAGCGCCAGGTAGGCCGCTCAGGGAGACGACGCCGGGCGGCAGGGAATCCAGCTGCTCGGCCAGCGCAGCGCACGACCTCGATCGCCGGGCGGCCCGGGGGCAGGTCGATCTCGTGCAGCGGAATGCCCTCGGCGGCCAGTTCTCCCCGCAGTCGATCGACCACGGCCCGGCGGCTCGTCTCCGACTCGTACTCGACCCGGGCCAGCCCCTGAGACGCATCCCTGGCCCAGAGGGCCAGATGGGCGGCCGTCTCGGCTATCGAGCCGTGCGTGATGTCCGCGCCGTTATTCCGTGCCACCAGGGATTTTCTCCCCTGCGCCCGCGTCAATGATCCCGTGCGACGCCAGGATATCGACCACCAGCGGATGAACTCCGAACCAGCGTTCGCCGTTGAACTCCTGGACGACTCGGGCACGCAGAAGCGCATGCAGGACCGGGTCGGGGATGTCGGCCTTTTTGTCGCTGTTGTAGATGGCGCGAAGCCGTTCCGCCTTGTCTTTGTAGTTGATCGGGTCCTCCTCGCTCGGTCCCTGGCCGAGCCGGTCCCGATACTCGGTGCGGAGGTGGACGATCGCCTTGTACGCGTCCGACGCATTGATCTTGCCGTTCTTCGAGGGCCGGAGGATCGCATTCCGCGCGGCATGGCCGACCAGCGAGAACAGGTCGCGCAGGTTCCCACCCGAGGCCACGATCAGCCGACGCATCTGCACGCCCTCGAACAGATCGGGCACGGCGCGGGCTTCCAGGATCTCCGACAGCGCGGCACGGCCGGCGCGGTGAGGCTTGTGGTCCGGGTCGAAGACCGGCGTATCCGAGAGGCAGAGCATACAGTCGCTCGGTAGGGGTAGGAGGGCCGACTTGCCCGTATAAGCCAGCCCGACCGGGAGCGTGAAGACGAAGTGCGACCGCAGATCCTTGAAGATGTTGGCATAATTCAGGAAAAGCTCCTCGTTCAATCGGAGCGGAATGCCGGCCTTGTCGAAGTCCTCGCCGATGAACAGCCACTCACAGCCGGTCCGATCCTGAAGCAACTCGTTGCACTCGTCGAGGAGCCGGTTCAGCAGGTCGATCAGCGTGGAGATTCGGCTGAGCCGGTACTCGACAACCTCCCGCTTCCGATCCACGGCGTACTTGATCTCCCCCTTGACGCTGGCGAACAGACCGAGGACCTTCGCCAAGGTCGAACTCGCGGGCGGACCGATGCCGGCGCCTCCTTCGATCGCGGTTCGCGTGTCCTCGATCCGGGTGGATGTCTCGTGGGCGAAGAAGTCCAGAATGGCCTTCAACAGCCCTTCGGATGGCATCCCGTCGGCGCCCCCCTTTTCCAGAGGTTGATGCGCCTGTTCCACGAGCCGGATCATCATCAGCAGGAGCACGTCGGTCGGCTTGAATGAGCCGGGGTTCAGCTCCTTCGCGACGCTGAAACGGATGGCGCGATACGAGTCGGCGACCTTTCGGATCAACCGGGTCAGCTCGGTCGATTTGCCGACGCCCGAATGACCGTAGAGGAAGGCCTTGTAGAAGGCGCCGCCGGACGACCAGCCCAGGTTGAGGGCCATCGGCTCGACCTGATCGCCACCCCGGACGTCGTTGATCTGCCCTCGGTAGAAAGCGTCCAGCTCGTCGTTCGTCAGTAGCGGTTCCGGGGAGAGCGTCTTGTGGACGTCGTTCAGATTGGTTGCGGGACGGAACATCGTCACCATGCAACGGGTCTCCACCAAGAGGCCCCGCGCAAGTGTATCCAGGGGCCGATCGACGTGTCTCTCGGTCCATCGTACCACAACGCCGTGAGCGTCGCGCGTTACGGCTGGGTATAGTCGATGATCTGGGCGATCTGGCCGCGAAGGTCGCGGCGGTGGACGATCCGATCGAGGAAGCCGTGGGCGAGGAGGAATTCGCTGGTCTGAAACCCTTCGGGAAGTTGCACCCGGACTGTCTGCGCGATGACCTTCGGACCGGCGAAGCCGATCAGTGCCTTCGGCTCGGCGAGGACCACATCGCCCAGGCTGGCAAAGCTGGCGGCGACGCCTCCCATCGTCGGGTCGGTCATCACGCTGATGAACAGGCATCCGGCCGCGTTATGCCGGGCCAGGGCGGCGGAGACCTTGGCCATCTGCATCAGCGAGTAGATCCCCTCGTGCATCCGCGCGCCGCCGCCGGAGCCGGAGACGATCACCAGGGGAAGCCGTCGCTCGGTGGCCGTCTCGATGGCACGCGTCAGCTTCTCGCCAACGACCGAACCCATACTGCCCATGATGAAGCCGCTGTCGGTGATGCCCAGGACGACGCGGATGCCCTTGATGAACCCCTGGCCGACGACGGCCGCTTCCTTCAGGCCGGTACGCTTCTGCTCGGCCTGGACGCGCTCGGGGTAAGGCCGGCGGTCGTTGAAACCGAGTGGGTCGCCGGGAAGCAGGTCTTTGTGCCATTCCTCGAACGTGTCGGGGTCCAGAAGCTCGGCGATGCGCTCGACCGCCGGGACGTTGAAATGGTGCTCGCATTGCGGGCAGACGTTCAGGTTGCGCTCGACCTCCTTGCGGAACAAGGTGGCCTGGCAGCCGTCGCACCGCATCCAGACCCCTTCGGGGACACGTTTCGCCTCGAAGTGCCCGTGCCAGGATTGGGCCATTGCGGCGCGCCTCTGGGCCATGTGCTTGAAGTCCTTTTCCGGGCCGGGAGCTCGGTTGACTCCGCCCACTACATCACATAAATTCGTCAAGGTCAATGGGATGTGTCGTCCGTCGCGGGCGTTCCGTCCGGGGCCGGTCGCCCCGGGGCCACCGAGCTGAGGGGCGACAGGTCGGTGCCGACCTCGATCTGCTCGAAACCGCCGGTGGGGACGTCGTCATCGAGCTGCAAGCGAGGTTCGCGCCGGAGGAAGCAGGCGATGAGCTGGGCGATCGGCTCGGCCACAACCAGGCCGATCGCCTCGTCGCGGTGCCGGCGGATCAGGGGCTTCAGGGCCGCGCGGATGCGCTGCATGGCATCCTCGACCGGCTCCCCCTGGGGCGGGCAGATGGTCCGCGGATCGTCGAGCCACTGGCGGAACAGCTTGAGATTGCGCCGCTTGACCTCGTCGATCTGAAGCCCTTGCCAGAGCCCCTGATCGAGGTTGCGCAGCTCCTCGATCCGCTTCGGGCGCAAGCCGGTGGCCCGGCCGACGGTCTCGGCGGTCCGCATGACGCTCTCACCGGGGCCGCAGTACAGGGCGGACAGGGTGAGATCGGTCAGGCGCTCGGCCAGTTCGACAACCTCGGCGCGGCCGCGTTCGCTCAGGGGGATGTCGAGAACCCCCTGGATGCGGTTCTGCTCGTCGTAAGTCGTCGCGCCGGGGCGGATTAGTACCACCTGAGTCATTCGGGGGACGGGGGTTCGGCCTGGAGGGCCGTCTCGCCGCCTCGTAAGCTCCCGCGGCGGGCGCCCTCGGTCAACTCAGCCAGGGCCGCCGCGTAATTGCCATCCGGTCGAAACACCGCCGATCCGGCCACCAGTTGCGTGACCCCGGCGGCCACCGCCTGAGCGGCGGTCGCCGGCTTGATACCGCCGTCGATCGCGATGGCCAGGTCGGCCCTAGTCTGACGCAAGGCGCGAACCTTGTCGAGCACGGTTGCGTCGAAAGCCTGTCCGC
Source organism: uncultured Planctomycetota bacterium (assembly GCA_963758025.1). Lineage (GTDB taxonomy): Bacteria > Planctomycetota > Planctomycetia > Isosphaerales > Isosphaeraceae > CAVWUA01. Next base: position 40,365 of record CAVWUA010000003.1, read on the forward strand.
CAAAGCCCGGCATGACGCTCATGACCAGGATCGAATCCACCTCCGCCAGATACGGCAGGATGCGTTGCAAGGGGGTCGGTGGGTTCAACGAGAGGCTGGCCCGGCATCCCGCCTTGCGGATCTGTCGCAAAAGGCTGGTCGGTTCCGGAACCTCCTCAATATGAAGAATCAACTGATCGCACCCGGCCTGGATGAAGTCGTCCAGGTAACGGCCAGGATTGGTCATCATCAGGTGGGCGTCGAACGGCAGGTCCGTCCGCGTTCGCCAAGAGGCGATCACGGGGGGGCCATAGGTGAAGTTGGGCACGTACCGGCCATCCATCACGTCGAGGTGGACGGCGCGTGCCCCGGCCTTCTCCAGGGCCTCCAGTTCCTCGGCCATGCGGGCGAAGTCGCACGCGAGCAGCGAGGGGGTGACCAGAGGCGTCCCGGCCGCGTCCCAGTTCTTCAGGCGTTGCGAACGATCCACCGGCGACCTCTCTCCACACGATCCCGCGCGGAACGACCTCGCTCCGCGCCAAAGCGAGCTTAATGCTCAACGATCGGGGATCACCTTCAAGGAGTTGAAGGATTTTCCTTCGAGCGACTCCAGGAAGGCGCCTCCGCCCGTGGAGACATGGTTCATTTTCTCGGCCAGGCCGAACTGCTCGACCGCCTCGGCCGTCTCGCCGCCACCGACGACGGTCACGGCCGGAGAGGCCGCCATCGCCTCGGCCACGCCGAGGGTTCCCTGGCGGAACGGCTCGTCCTCGAACTTGCCCATCGGACCGTTCCAGATGACTGTTCCGGCCTTCTGGATGATCTCTCGATATTTGGACAGGGTGGACGGGCCGATGTCGATCCCGAACCAGCCGTCGGGCAGGTCGCTTCCCTCGACGACCTTCGTCTGGGCCGAGGCGTCGAGACCGTCGGAAACCAGGTGGTCGTGCGGCAGGACGAGCTTCTCGCCAGCTTGCTCCAGGAGCTTGCGGGCCTCGTCCAGGCGATCTTCCTCGACGCGGCTCTTGCCGGTGGCGTGCCCCTGGGCGCGGAGGAACGTGTAGGTCATCGCGCCGCCGATCAGGAGCTTCTCGACCTTCGGCAAGAGGTTCTCGATGACCAGGATCTTGTCGGAGACCTTCGCCCCGCCCATGATCGCCACCATTGGCGTTTTCGGCTGGCGAAGGAGCTGGTCGAGGATCGTCAGTTCTTTCTCGACGAGAAAACCGATGGCCCGACGATCGGGGGGGAACTGCTCGGGGACGGCGACCATCGAGGCCTCGTCCCGATGACACGTCCCGAAGGCGTCGTTGACGTAAACATCAGCCAGGCCAGCCAGTTCGGCGGCGAAGGCCTTGTCCCCCTTCTTCTCCCCCTTGTTGAACCGAACGTTCTCCAGGAGGACGATCTCACCCGGCTTCAGGGTCTCGCAGGCGGCCTTGGCCTGGGGGCCGACCGTGTCATCGACCTTCTTCACGGGCCGACCGATCCGTTCCTGCAGCCGCTCGGCGACCTTGTCCATGCGGAACGGCTTGTCCTGTTCCGGGTCGCCGGTCGGGCGGCCGAGGTGGCTGACCAGGATCAGGCTGGCCCCTTTGTCCAGGGCGTATTGCAGGGTCGGCAGCGCGGCCTTGATGCGGCGGTCGTCCGAAACGGCCCCGTCCTTGGTCTGCGGCACATTGAAATCGACCCGGACCAGCACCTTCTTGCCGCTGAGATCCAGGTCGCGAATCGTTTGCTTGGGCAAGGAAACGCTCCCCCCGAGGGTCCAAATCCAGGTTCAAAGAGAGGACAGGTTCTCAATACTAAAGGCGAACAGCGAATCGGCGTGAGGTTGATCCCGATCCTCGTTCCCGCGACGATCGCGCGGGAACGAGGGTCATTCGGTCGCGGAATCGGGGTGGGTCAGCCGAGCTTGGCGACCTTGGAGATCAGTTCGGCGGTGCGGGTGGAGTAACCCATCTCGTTGTCGTACCAGGCGATCGTCTTGACCAGGTTCCCCCCCATGACCTGGGTCCAGTCGGCCATGAAGATGCAGGAGTGCGGGTCGCCGACGATGTCGCTGGAGACGAGCGGGTCGGTGGCGTACTCGATGATGCCCTTGAGAGGCCCCTCGGCGGCCTTCTTCATGGCGGCGGTGACGTCTTCCTTGGTCACGTCCTTCTTCAGGACGGAGGTCAGATCGACGATGCTGCCATCGGGTACGGGCACCCGCAGGGCGTAGCCGGTCAGCTTGCCGTTGAGTTCGGGGATGACCTCGCCGACGGCCTTGGCCGCGCCGGTGGTGGAGGGGATGATGTTGATCGCCGCGGCGCGGGCGCGGTAGGGGTCCTTGTGGATCTGGTCGGCCACGCGCTGATCGTTGGTGTAGGCGTGGCAGGTGACCATCAGGCCCTTCTCGATCCCGAACGTCTCGTGCAGGACCTTGGCCATCGGGGCCAGGCAGTTCGTGGTGCACGAGGCATTGGACAGGATGCGGTCGGAGGGCTTGAGCTGGTCGTCGTTGACCCCCATGACCACCGTCAGGTCGAGCTTGTCCTTGGCCGGGGCGCTCAGGATGACCCGCTCGGCGCCGGCGTCGAGGTGCTTCTGCAACGACTCGCGATTGGTGAAGAAGCCGGTGGACTCCAGCGCGACCTGGCAATTCAGGCTCTTCCAGGGAATGTTGGCCGGGTCCTTCTCCTGCGTGATGCGGATTTCCTTGCCGTTGACGATCAAGGACCCCTCGCCGGCCTCGACGGTCCCGTCGAACCGGCCGTGCACGCTATCATACTTCAGCAGGTTGGCCAGGTGCTTGGCGTCCGAGAGGTCGTTGATGGCGACAACCTCGAAATCCTGAGGCCGCTTCGCCATCACCCGAAAGACCAGCCGGCCGATCCGACCGAACCCGTTGATCCCGACACGAACCGCCATGCTCCAATACTCCCTGCTGTCCGCAGTCCAAAGGTTGAACGAGCGTGTTGGCCGTCCGACACCATGCTCGGACGGTAAAGCCCGCGCACTCTGCGCGGACTCTCTTCTCCAATCGTCTCATGAGCCCGGATTATAGGTCCGCCCGCCGCCGGATGTCAACGCGACCGGAACTCCTAAAGGTGTCAGGAACCGTTTTGGGAGTCTTTCCGAGGTCGGCCGCGCGGCCGGAAGGTGGCTTCCAGGCCGAGGCGTCTGGCGGTTTGCCGTTGCCAGTCGGAGTCGCCATATGGTTGTCCGCGGGCGATGCTGCGCTGGAGTGCGTCTTCCTCGGTGGGAGACAGCGCCGCGTTGACCTTCCGGGACCAGTGCGGGGGGCGGGGGATCGGCCAGGGGGAGAGCAAGGAGCCGGTTCCGTCGGCGCCGCGTTTGTGAGCGGCCGAGGCTTCCCCACGGCCAGGCCTCCGCGCGGGGGACAAGCCCCGCCCGCACGGGGTTGCATTCCACGTAGCGGCAGACGGTCAGGAAATGCTCGTCCTCCTGCACGGGGAACGATTTGAAACGCCCCTGGTAGAGGTGTCCCGAGCCCGCCGATTGATGGAAGGCGTGCCAGCGTTGCGTGTGGGTCAGCGTCATCCACCCGACGAAGCGGGAGAGATCGCCATCACCGTGGGGCCAGAGCACCAGATGCCAGTGATTCGGCATCAGGCAGTAGGCCAGCAATCGCATCGTGATGCGCTGCTGGGCCTCGGCCAGGATTTGCTCGAAGGCAAGGTAATCGTCGTCGGTCTCAAAGATGGTGAGACGCCCGTTCGCCCGGTTCAGGACGTGGTAAATCATCTCCCCAGGTGTTTCTCGCAAAGGGCGTCCCATACTTTTGAGGAGAATAGAGGAAGCCAGGGGCGAAGTCAAGCGAATCGGTTCCTGGTACCTTTTTATGCGGTCAGGAGAACCTGGGATCGTTCTGATTTCCGCTGCGGGAGGAAGAAAACGGTTGCAGCAGGGCGACTTTCGGGGGAGTATGAGGAACCATGTCCTCCATCCGGCCATCGCCGGGCTGCGCGCCCGCGGAGTTCAACCGGGCGGAACATCCCTAGTCATATTTGGAGTGAAACTCATGTCCGAGAAGACATCGTTTACCCGCCGTGGTTTCCTGGGAACCACAGGCGCGGCCGCCGGGGCCCTCGCGGCCGCCGGGGCGTTCCCCCATCCCGCCGTCGGCAAGGTCAAGGGGGCCAACGAGCGGCTCAACTTCGTCACGATCGGCAACGGTGGCCGCATGCAGGCCCACCTCGGCGTCCTTCTCGCCATGAAGGAGGAGGGCAAGCCGGTCGATCTCATCGGCGTCGCCGACGTGTACGATCACAACCTCGAACGCGCCAAGGAGCGCACCAAGGCCGAGCACGCGACCAAGGACTATCGCGAATTGCTCGACATGAAGGACGTCGATGCCGTGGTGATCGCCACGCCCGACCACTGGCACGCCAAGCAGACGATCGACGCCCTGGAAGCCGGCAAGCACGTTTACTGCGAAAAGCCGATGACCCACACGATCGACGAGGCGCGTCGTGTGGCCGAGGCCGTCAAGAAGACCGGCAAGATCATGACCGTCGGCGTGCAGTCCACGTCCGACCCCCGCTGGCGCAAGGCGCACGAGCTGATCGCCGGTGGCCGGATCGGCAAGATCATGCAGGCCCAGACCAGCTACTACCGCAACAGCTCGATGGGCCAGTGGCGCTACTACGAGCTGCGCGAGGACATGACCCCCAAGTCGGTGGACTGGAAGATGTTCCTGGGCACCGAGTTCGGTCTTGCCCCCGAGCAGCCGTTCAACCGCGCCAAGTTCGCCCAGTGGCGCTGCTACTGGGACTTCGGCGGCGGCATGTACACCGACCTGTTCGTCCACCAGCTCACCCACCTGATCCAGGCGGTCGGCGTCCGCTTCCCGCGCCGGGTCGTCGGTGCCGGTGGCCTGTACATGGAGTATGACGGCCGCGACGTGCCCGATGTGGCGACCGTGGTGGCCGACTACGACGAGGGGTGCCAGTGCCTGGTCATGGCGACCATGTGCAACGACACCCAGATCGACGAGATGATCCGCGGCCACACCGGCACGATCAAGTTCTCCGGCGACGGTTTCAACATCGTCCCGCAGGAGATCTCGGGCAAGCCGGCCCCTCCGGGCCAGAACAAGGCCGAAGGGGGCGAGCACGTGGCCGTCGAGGTCCCGCGCGACGACACCCGCGCCTTGTGGGATCACTTCATCGGCTGCATCCGCTCGGACAACCCCGAGACGCTCTGCCCGGCCGAGACCGGCTACGCCGCGATCGCCACGGTCAACATGGGCGTCAAATCGTACCGCGAGGGCAAGGCCCTGTTCTTCAACAAGGAGACGGGCGAGGTCACCGAGGCCGACTCCTCGTGGGCCAAGAAGTGGGAGAAGCTCAGCCACGAGCGCGGCAAGCCCAAGCACGTCATGGGCTGGCACGCCGGCGACGAAGGCTCGACCCTGGAGCCCAAGCCCTACCAGAAGCTCGAAGGCGACTGGGTCAACGGCCAGGACCCCGCCAAGAAGGCGTAACAATGCTCCTCAACGCCCCCGGTCCGCCGACAAAGACGGGCCGGGGGCGATTCGCTCAGAGAAAGAGCCTCACGCAAAGCCGCGAAGACGCAAAGATTCGCCAAGGAAGAATAAGATCAATTCTTGTCTTCTTCGCGTTTTCCTTCGCGGCTTTGCGTGAGGCTCTTGATCTTGAATCACACGATCGTCAACGCTGAGGTGATTCGGTTCCCCTCGGCCAGTTCAGGTGCCGGGCGAGGAACTGGAAGGTCCCTTCTCCCTTGATCATGTGCCCGCCGTTGAAATAGGTGATGTCGCATCGGTCGCCAACCCCGAGCGTGTCGAACGTCCGGCGCACCTTGGCGAACTCGTAGCCGATCCATTCATCCGGCGCGACCCCGTCCTGATGTCCGCGCTCGACCTGGAACGGCCTCGGGGCGATCAGGGCGGCCATCTCGGCGTAGTTGAAGCCTTCGGCCAGGCCGAACTCGTACATGTCGTACTCCAGCGTGTACATGTAGCTGTATTGCCGGTTCACGTTGGTGCACTTGACGACCCACTCGTTGAAGTCGGCCGAGCAGATCGACAGGCAATAATCGGTCAGGATGGCCGGCACGCGCATGGCGGTCTTGCCGCCGTAGGAGAGGCCGTAAAAGGCGATGCGTTCGGGATCGACGTTCGGCAGCGTTTTCAGCCAGGCCAGCGTCCGCTCGTGCTGGCGGACGATGATGGAGAAAAGCGACCGCTTCAACGGGTTCGCCTTGCGCCGAAGCTGGCGGAACACGTCGTGGCCAATGTACGGGTTCTGAGGGGCATAGACGATATAGCCCCGGTCGGCCAGTTGCGCGCCGAAGGCGTTGTACACGGACTTCACCCGGGGATCGACGATCGGCTCGGGCGTCCCCTCCAGCCCGTGCTGGCAGACGACCACCGGGCGCTTTTCCCCCTCCTTCAGGTCTTTCGGCAGGAGCAGCACGCCCGAGGCGACGACGTCGGGCCAGACCGGCATCTGCACGACATAACCGCGGAAATTCGGCTCGTCGAGCACCTGCGACGACTGCACCGCCAACGGTTCGGAGGCCGGCGGGAACTTGCCGATCACGTCGGTCCAGAAGGCGTCGCGATAGGGCTTCGTGCTCTCGACCCAGGCCTCGGGGGATGAGGAATCCGCCTTCGACCAGTACGCGTACCGGCGCAGCTCGGACGTGCGGATCAGGGCTTGCGTGTGGTCCTGGAGTTGCCGCACCAGGCGTTTCATCCGGGCGAGTGGATCGATCGTCGTTTCCGTTTCGGTGAACCCGGCGGTGGGGCTGGTCGTCGTATCCCCAACGCCGATCCGGCGGAGGAACGCCGTCCGGGCCTTGTCGCCTTCGTTCCAGGGGCCGTTGCCCTCCGGGTTGCGGATCAGGGTGAAGGATTTCTGAGGATCGAGCGGCCGGACCAGATCGGCTCGCCCGGTCGAACTCGCGCTGCACGTCCTCGACGGGGGGCGTGGTCAAGCGTCCCGAGGCGGCATCGGCGCGGCCGTTCCGGGGGGGCGGCGGGCCATCGATCTCTGGTCCTTCGCACGCCTCGACCAGCAACGCGCGGGGGAAAATCAGGCTGGCGATCTCGGCGTCGCCGAACTCCTCCAGCAACCCCCAGACGTTCCGGTACACCGGCTCGGCCCAGACCCCTTCGCGCGGGCCAAAATACCCGGCGACCCACGCGGCATCGATCCGGGGGTCCGCCGCCGCGGCGTACAGGGCGATCAGCCCCCCTTCGCCGTGGCCGACGACGCCGACCGGCAGCCGGTCTTGCCCGTCGCGGGTGAACCAGTCCACCGCCGCGCGAACCTCGTCCACCTCGTAGCCGATGACGTGCCGGGCCGTCTCGTAGGCCATGCGGTAGATCCACTCGCGGTGCGGCAGATTGGTCATGCGGACGTCGGGGTTCCCCGAGAACGTGTCGTTGCGGTCGAGCAAGGTCGGCACCAGGACCCGGCAACCGGCCTCGGCCAGCAACCGGGCGACCTGCGAGGTCGGTTCCACCCCTGGCTTCAGGCCGACGAATTGCTCGGGGGATACGTCGCAATCCGGCATCGCGACGACGTTCGCCCGGATGTTCCCCTTCGGCACGAGCATCAGCCCCTCGGCCTGCACGTCCTCATACACATCCCAGCGCACCGCGAAGACGGCCAATCTTTCCGTCTCGGCGATCTTCGCTGGCGCGTCGGTCGTCCCGGCGAGATGGACCTCGACCGGTTTTTCGCGAGGATCGACCGCGCCGATGATCGTCAGGAACCGCTGGCGGTTCGGTTCGATCGACTTCGCATAGGTTTCCGGCGAGGTGGTGTCGCGGTTCCATTGCGTTTGTCGCCGATCGACGCTCGCCGCCAGTTCGCGGTCGAGGAATCGGTGAATCCCGGCGACCATGTCAGCGGCCGGTTCGCCCTGATCCTTCCAGAGCCCGGTCCCCGGCAGGGCCTGAGCCCTCCCGTCCCGAGGCCCCATCAGGCCAACGGCAGCCAGCAACAGCAGCGTCGCGATGTGTCGGAGCATGGGGGATGTCTTTCGGGTGGTTGGAGGTTCAATCCAAAGGATGTTCAGGCACGGCACCCAGGTCGATGAGGCCGAGTATAAGGGCACGCGGATCGGCTCGAAACAAGTTCCTGAACGGGCATCGAGGTATTACGGGCATCGAGGAACCTCGAACGGTGACCCCGCGAGGATCGTGCGTCAACCGCGGCGGGGTCTTGGGAATACGGCGGGCGGATCGTACAATGAGTTCTAGCGGTCGAAGACGCTAGGGCCTGCGATCGTCGCCCCCGCCTGGTGCGGATATGTCCTCTTTGATGAGCAGACCGATTCCATGATTTGCGTGACACTGGGTCGAGGTCGGCATAAGTCGCTGATCGCGGAGTGGCAAGCGGCCAAGGAGGCCGGCGCGGAGCTGGTCGAGTTGCGGATCGACTGCCTTCGACGCGAGCCCGATCTGAAGCGGCTCCTGGCCGAACGGCCCACGCCCCTGGTTCTCACGATCCGTCGTGGCGTGGACGGCGGTATCTGGCGAGGGGATGAGGAGAAGCGTCAGCGACTCCTGCGCGAGGCGATCGTCATGGGGGTCGATTACATCGATCTGGAAGACGATGTGGCCGAGAAGATCCGACGATTCGGGAAGACCAAGCGGATCATCAGCCACCACAATTTCAAGGGAACGCCCGACGATCTCGAGGATCTGGCGCGTTCGATGCGCGAGAAGGACGCCGACATCGTCAAGATCGCCGCGATCGCCCACTCTCTTGAGGATGCCTCGCGCATCGTCGATCTGGTCCGGCAGTCCGAGGAACCCTTGATCGGCATCGCGATGGGTCCGCTCGGTTTCTTCACTCGCATCATCGGCGCGAAATACGGGGCTCCGTTCACGTACTCCGGCTTCAACCCCGACCGCACCTTCGCTCCCGGTCAGCCTCGGCTGGCCGAGATGCAAAACGACTACTTCTACGATCAGATTGACGCCGGCACCGAGCTTTACGCCGTCGTCGGCGACCCGATCGGCCACAGCCTCAGCCCGGCCTTGCACAACTCCGCCTTCCGGCACCTCGGCCTGAACAAGCTGATGATCCCAATCCTGATCCCCGGCGGCAAGTTGAAGGACGGACTCGCGGCCCTTTCCTGGCTGAATCTGAAGGGCTTCAGCGTGACCATCCCGCACAAGGAAGCATCGTCCCGCTTCTGAGCCGGATGGACAAGGCGGTCGAGCGTACCGAAGCCTGCAACACCGTGGTCGTGGACGATCAGGGGAACTGGATCGGCCACAACACCGACTACCAGGCCGCCATGGGCTCGCTGGAGGTCGCCCTGGGGGGCCGGAAGCACGGCGGAATCAGCCCCTTGATGGATAAGCAGGTGCTGATTCTGGGCGCGGGGGGCGTTGCCCGGGCGATCGCCTTCGGCCTGGTCCGGCGCGGGGCCGGCGTGACGATCTGCAACCGGAATGAGGAACGCGCCGCGAAACTGGCCTCGGATGTCGGCTGCCGGAGCACGTCCTGGTCCATGCGGGCGGGCACGATGTGCGACGTCCTGATCAATTGCACGCCGGTCGGGATGCATCCCCACGTCGATGAATCACCCGTCCCGGCCGCCACGTTCAAGCCGGGAATGGTGGTCTTCGACACGGTGTACCACCCGGAGAACACCTTGATCCTGAAGCTTGCCCGCGATCACGAATGCGTCACGATCAGCGGCGTGGACATGTTCGTCCGGCAGGCGGCCCTCCAGTTCGAACATTACACGGGGAAGGTCCCGCCAATGGACGTGATGCGCCGCGTGGTCAAGCGTAAGCTCAGCCCGATCGGGGAATAGGGAAGAGGCGGAGTCTTCATGTCCGATCGTGCCACGACCGGCCTCTCCCTGGTCGGCTATCGAGGAACCGGCAAGACGACCGTCGGGAAGCGTGTCGCCGACCGCCTGCGCTTGCCGTTCGCCGACGCGGATGAGGCCATTGAACGTCGCATGGGCCAGTCGATCCGTCAGCTCTTTCTGGAACAGGGAGAGGCGGCGTTCCGTGATGCCGAGGAGGCGACCCTGCGCGACCTGACGGCTCGGCCCGGCCTGGTCCTCGCCACGGGCGGCGGGGCCGTCCTGCGGTCCACCAACCGAGAGGCCCTGCGGCGGCTCGGGCCGGTCGTCTGGCTCCGCGCCTCGCCGGAGGTTCTGGCCGCGCGTCTTCAGGCCGACCCCCGGAACAACCGTCCCGCCCTGACCTCGGCCGGTCCGCTGGCCGAAATCGCGGAAGTCCTGGCCCAGCGCGAGCCGATCTACCGCGCCCTGGCCGACGTGACGATCGACACCGAGGAGCGAACCTCGGACGAGGTGGCGGAACAGATTCTCCAGTGGTGGACTGCCCGGCAAGGGGATGGATCGAGGGTCGGCTCATGACGATCCATACGTTTTATCTCCTCGTCGGAATCTGGTTGTTCCTGCTCGGGAGCGTCATCGGCAGCTTCCTGAACGTCTGCATCTATCGCATACCCTGGCAAAAGAGCGTCATCTGGCCGTCGTCGCACTGCCCGCGCTGCCTGCACCCGATCGCCGCGAGGGATAACATCCCGATCGTGAGCTGGTTCGCCCTGCGCGGGGAGTGTCGCCAGTGCGGCCTGCCGATCGCCGCGCGTTACGCGATGGTTGAGGCACTGGTCGGCCTGCTGTTCGTCGGGGTCTTCCTCACCGATGTCGTCTTCAACCCGATGGGCCTGTACGGCGCGAGTGCGTTCGTCCGGATGGCCTATCACCAGTTACTCGTGACGTTCCTGGTCGCGGCAACCTTCATCGACTACGACCTCCAGATCATCCCCGACGAGATCACCCTGCCCGGCATGGTTCTCGGCCTGGGGATTGGCGTCCTCGTGCCCTGGGTCCGGCCGGAACCGGGCATGGCATCCACGTGGAGCGCGGGGTTCTGGACGGGCGCGGAAGGGCTACTCGTCGGCGGGGGAGTGGTCTGGATTTTCCGATTCGTCTTTACCCACGCCCTCGGACGCGAGGCGATGGGCTTTGGCGACGTGACCCTGATGGGCCTGATCGGCGCGTTTCTCGGCTGGCAAGCGGCGCTGCTCTGCTTCTTCATCGCGCCGTTCTTCGGTCTGGCCCATGCCGCCTGGAAAATCGTGCTTTATGTGCAGAAACGCCTGCGAGGTGCCGAATTATCGAGCGCCGACCGCGAATTGCCCTTCGGACCGTATCTGAGCATGGCGGCGGTGACGTTGATGCTCTCCTGGCCCTGGTTCTGGGAAGGCTGGGCCAGGGGCTTTTTCGAGACGCTCACCTCCGTCGTCCTGTTCCTGCTCGGCCGCGATCCCGCCCTCTGACGCATCCGGGGCCATTGACGCCAAAATTTTGATTGGTAAAGGAGTTGCGCCATGTCCTCTCCGTACAAGCGGCGGCGGCCCTCGCTGGTTCGCAACTTCTGGGTCTATCGTCGGCTGATCGGCCTGGCGATGATCCTCGGGCTGATGCTCTGGTTCGTGGTGATCAACAACACCGAGGTGACGGTCTTTTTCCCGTTCCGGCTGGGTCAGATCACCAGCACCTCCGGGGTCATCATGCTGCTGAGCGCCTTCGCGGGGGCGATTGTAGCGGCCTTGATCATCGGGTTGATCCTGGCGATCCGGGGGACGCGCACGCAAGCACCACCTGCGCAGGCCAAGCCCGCCGAACCGGCGGATTCCGAGGAAATTGACGATCGTCCTCCACCCGATTATGGGTCAAAGACGACCGAGGGTTTTACCAACGCGAAGTGGTTCTCGGAGTGAACTCGCCTCGCGAGAGATCAGCGACACGACGCCTCCCGTCGAATCGAAATGGGTTTCCCGGACGCCTCGACATGCCCAACGGCCGCCCCACAATCCCGTCGCTCATCCTGGCCCTGGTGGGCCTGATGTCTGGTTGTGCGCAGCCGGGGATGATGATTTCCCGGCGAACGACCGTCGGCGCGTTGAAGGCCAGCGTGGCCCAGCTCGAACGGGACAAGGTCCAGCTCGCCAAGAAGCTTGCCGACCTGGAGGCCGAGAACCGCCGCGTCGCGGACCGGCTCCTGCAAGAGCAGGAGGCGAATACGCGCCTGGCCCATCGTCTCGATGACGCCGAGACACTGCTGGGACGTCGTGGACAGGACGCCGGACAGATCGCCTCGCCGTCGTATCCGTCCGAACCGGAATGGGAGGACGAACCGCGCCCCTCCCGGACGACCCCCGCTGGCGATACCGGCCGTCCCCGGCGCAAGGTTCCCTTCGCTCAGATCGGCGGACCGATCGAAGTTCGGCCGTATCCCGAGGAGCGATCTCGGGATACGTATGACGACTTCCCCGAGCCGCCCGCGTCTTCGTTCGATCGCGACGGATACGAGGACAACCCCTACCCGCAGAGCCGCAACGACCGTCCGACCCAATGGCTACCGATCGCCAGCGGCGTCTCGGAATCCCCCCGAAACTGAACCTGCCCGCGCCGGCGCTTGGCGATGCCGGGACGCTCCGATATCATGGATAGGCTACAGATTCAGAGCAACCTGGGGCGGGACATGATCGCCATCATCGACTATGGAATGGGCAACCTGCGGAGCGTGCAGAAAGCCTTTGAGGCCGTCGGTGCCAAAGCCGACGTGACGTGTGACCCGGACCGCGTGCGCCGGGCGGACAAGGTCATCTTGCCGGGCGTCGGCGCGTTCGGCGACGCCATCGCCGAGCTGCGGCGGACCGGACTGGGGGAGGCGTTCACCGACGCCGTCCGCGCGGGCAAGCCCAGCCTGGGGGTCTGCCTCGGTCTGCAACTGCTGTTCGACCAGAGTGAGGAAGACGGCCCGCATGAGGGGCTTGGCCTGCTCCCCGGCCGGGTCGTCCGTTTCCAGCCCGCCCCGGGGCTGAAGATCCCGCACATGGGCTGGAACACGTTGCGGATTCTCCGACCCGCGCCGATCCTGAAGGGGCTTGATCCCGACCCCTCCGTCTATTTCGTCCACTCTTACCACGCCGCTCCGGCGAACCCGGAGGACGTCGCCGCCGAGGCCGACCACCCGACCCCCTTCGCGGCCCTCGTCTGGCGCGACAACCTGATGGCCTGCCAGTTCCATCCCGAAAAGAGCCAGAAGATCGGCCTGGCGATGTACGCCAATTTCGCCGCCTTGTGAGCGGTTCGAGGTTCCTCGGGATTGACCGTCACGTTTTCGGACATTAGACTTGCGCTGAATTCGTAATCAGTGTTCGTGAACCGGACGTGATGCCGAGATTCGGGATCTCTCCCCCCGGAGTACGGCCGAGAGACTTGCGAGGGACGCCATGAGCTTTGGCGAAGGCGGTGGTAGCGAACTCGAATTTGAAACGATGCAAGGTCGCAACTGGCCCTCGATCACCCAGTTCTCGGTCTTCCTGGAAAACCGCGTCGGCCAGCTTCTGGAGGTCGTTCGCGCCTTTCACGGGTCGAAGGTCAAGATCGTCGGCCTGTCCATCTCCGACTCGGCCGACTGCTGCATCCTGCGGCTCGTCCTGAGCCACCCGGAGCAAGGGCGCGAGATCCTCAACCTGGCGGACCTGGCCTACGCCGAGAACGAGCTGCTCGTCGCCGAGCTACCGAGCGGACCGCAATCCCTGGTCGAACTTTGCTCGGCGCTCTTGCAGGCGGAGATCAACATCCACTACGCCTACCCGTTGATCGTCCACCCGCACGGTCGGGCGGCGGTGGCCCTGCACATCGACAACATCGAGCAGGCGGGCATGACCCTGCACGCCAAGGGGTTCGAGATCCTCTGCGAGGCCGACCTGAACAGTTGAGCCGGGGCGGCCGGCTCAACGGTCGATCGAGCGTCTCACGCCTGGAAATCGCAGAGCGACCGCACGTAGTCGCGGCTGCCGTCGCCGGCCCAGCCGTCGAGCTGGGCCGGGTCCTTGAGCTGCTGACCTCGCCGGCGATCGACGGCGAGGAAGGCGCAGGGCAGGTCGGGCAGGCTCGTCAGGTCGCCCCAGAGCTTCTCGAACTGGGCGACCGGGAAGACGTCCTCCTGGCCGTGGCCCCAGCGGCGCTTCACGTCCTTGATGGTCACGTACGTCGGCACCCGCGCGGCCATCGCGCGGACGGCGGCGGCGACCTTTTCGGGATTCGATTTCAGGTCGGCGCGCGTCAGGCCGAAGGCTCGCAAGAGGCCGTCGATCTCGACCCAGGTGGTCAGTGTGTTGTAATACCGCAGGTGGAACTCGGCCTCCTCGCGGGGCATCGCCAGCCCTTCGAGCAGGCGGACCTTGCCGTTGACCCGCGCCAGGCCGCCGCCGCGATCGTCGATCCGGCGCGGGACGACCTCGTAGGTCAAGGTCGCGCCCGACTCCATCGCCAGGCCGAGCATGCCGGGGTCCAGGTCCGCGCCGAGCGTATCGACGTTGTGGACCATCAGCCAGCGCAGGTTTGGCCGCTCGTCGAGCAGGCGGGCGAGGACGCCGTTGCGCAGCAGGGTCGGCACCTCGTAGAAGTGTCCCGGCGGGTTGAACCGCTGGATCGGCACGTTGTCGGTGTAGTCGGAGCCCTTCGCCCTTCGAGCGGCACCAGTCGAGGATCGCCCGGCGGCTGGCCTCGCGGACCTTCTGCTTGTTCTCGTCGAGCAGCTCGTGGGCGGTCTCCTCCCAGAGGAACGTCAGGCTGCGGGTCATCGGGACCAGACGCTGGGCGATCGACTGACCTTGCGAGAGGATCACCGGGCCGTCGTGGCCGTAGTTGTCGGACAGCGAAAGGTGGTGCTCGATGGCCGCGTGGGTCAGGAAGCTCGTCGTGACGATGTGCGGGATCGTCACGTCGAACCGCCGCTGGGTCTTGCGGGTCTTCGCCAGGTGGAGTTCGAGGAAGCTGCGGTGCCGGCCTTCGAGCGACACGAACGGATTGACCGCCTTGACCACCCCCGCGCCGGTCGTCCAGCGGCTGCCGACGCCCGCCGCCAGGGTGACGACGGCCACCTCGCCGTTGCGGAGGGCCGCCTCGCCGTCGGGCGAGGGCGGCTTTGCTCGAGGCGTCCGAGGCGATCAGGTCGCTGTCCTCAACGTCGTGGATGTCGGTACTGATCGGCAGGCGGTTGCGCGAGAGGTCGATCCGGCCGCGCTGGTAGTCATCGCGAAGCTGGGCATGCTGGACCGGATCGAACCCGTTCTCGCGCCGGATGTGCTCGGCGTCGCGGTGCCAGGAGGCCAGGGCCGGGTCGGACGCACCCCGGGTGACGGGGAACAGATTATTGATCATCGTACGGAAGACGCGGAGCAGTTCGCCCGTCTCGCCGCAATTGGCGAAGTGGTCGATGTCGGTCTTGCGCAGGTCGGCCACGGTCGGCCCCTCGGCGATCATCCGGGGGACCTGGAGCGTGTAGTAGCGGGCGGGCATCATCGCCTCGCGCCCTTCGCGAAGTTCGGCGAACGTGCCGTGCGGGTTGATGTGGAAGTCGTAGACGACCGGCTCCATGGCGAAGGGCAGGGCGTCGTCGAGATCCGCCTTGACCTTCCGCATGATCGTCAGGACCTCGTCGCGGAACGCCTCGTGGCGGTGCGGGGCGACGAAGAAGCCCATGCCGCCGCCCGACATGCCGCCGAGCATGAGGAAGCCCCAGAAGTCGTCGCCGAGCGTCTGGCGGACCTCCCGGATGATCGACTCGGTGAACTTGTTGCTGACCCAGGGGATGATCCCCTTCAGCGGGCCTTCCCAGTTGGACGTGGTCAGGCGGCCGATCGCGCGGACGTCGGCCTCACGGACGGCCGCGACGATCCCCTCGAAGATCCGCAGGGCCTCCTGGCGGGCCTGCCACTCGTCGCGGCCCCGCAGCAAGTACTTCTCCGTGACCATGTTCAGGATCGGCCCGACGTTCTGCGCCATGCCGCCGTGCACGAGCACCAGGCTCCGGGCCAGGGCCTCGTCGAAGGCGTCGGACAGCGGGGCGGGTCGGTCAGGCTGGGCGGAAAGGTGGTCGCCACTGGCTCCGCGGCGCTCGCCGTCGCCGTTGCCGGAATCGATGTTGTTCTCGGCCTCAACCTCGCCCATGACCTCGTGCAAGGGGAGGAGCCGGCCCCGGCTGATCCCCCACTCGGGGTCGGTTTCCCGGGCGGGGACGCCGTGGATGACCTTCACGCCGGGGAAGACGCCGCCGGAGTCCTGCCAGCCGCCGCCGGAGCCGCCCAGCCACTCGCCGAGGATCGCCCGCGCGACGACCACGCGGGCCTCGTCCAGCCCGAGCGGCCCCGTCAGTTCCCTCGCCTGGCCGGTCGCCCGCATCAACAGGCTGATCAGCGACGCCAGCAGGTTCGTCGAGACGGCCAGCCGCGAGCCTTTCGGGATGTCGTTGACCTTGCTGACGACCTCCAGCCCATAGCCAGGACGCACCACCCGGTCGAGCAGGTCCGTCAGCCGCACGCCGGTCCCTTCGAGCGACGGCGGGATCAGGCCCGAGGCGATCACCCCGGCCTTGACCAGCCCGAGATAATCGTTGCCGAAATTGAACAACTCTTCGAGCGAATCCACATCCTTGCATGCGTTCAGATCGATGCTCGTCAGCCGCAGGATCGGCTCGTCGATGACGCGGCAGTAGGTCTCGATCGGGGGCAGGGGGTGGTCATCGCGGCCATGCACGGCCAGATCGACCGAGATGTTCAGAACGCGGCGCCCCCTCGGGGTAATCCATGCCCAGGAAGAAGATGTCGGACCAGGCGCTGTGCGAGAGGTCGAGCCGCACGGGGGTCCGCTCGATCAGGACGGGGAACAGGCCGGCGTCGTTGTCGCGGTTCAGCAGGCGGGGCACGAGCCGGATCGGGTGCTCGTCGGCCTGGCCGACGCGGAACATCCAGCGGTTGCCGGGGCAACTGCGCACGGACCGCCGGACCTGATCGGCGAGCGTCTGATACGTGACCTGCTCATAAGCATGCGCCAGCGCGCTGGCCAGGGCGCTGGTCATGCCGTCGTCGCGGGCCACCGCATGAAACGCCGCGATCGCCTGCTCGAACCGGCGGTTCAACAGGTCCGTAAACCCCTCGAACGGGATGAAGCCCGTGGTGGGCAGTTCGGGGTCTTCCTGGAGCCGGTAGCGGTAGAGCGCGTGCAGGAACATCGACGCGCGGCACGCGCTCGTACAGGTTCTCCCCGACCTTCCGGAACGCTTCGAGGTCCTGCGCACTGGGCGAGCACCTCGCGTGTTGTCGCGCCGGCGATCAGGTCCCAGACCGAGCGATCACGGACGTTCGGGTCCGAACTGGTGATGGCGTCGATCAGGGGGTTCTTGTGGGTCGTCGTGGCCGCCACGCCTGGAACACTCCTGAATGGGCTATCGGGCGTGTGTATCCGCGACACGCCAATCCATAATTTGTGGCAAGATCCGGTCCAGGGACCAATAGAATCTTACGGTCGGCGGTCCTCGCGCGGCGGCGCTCCGCTATGCTGCTCGATCCGCACGATCGATTCCAGCAAGCCCGAGAGCATCGCGTCCCGATCCACGCCCGCCAGCGCCAGGGCGATCTGGGCCTCGACCGTGCCGAACTTGACCCCCAGGTTGTACCGCGCGCCTCGGGTTTCCAGCGCCAGGTATTTCTCACGACGGGCCAGGGCGTTCAGCGCCGTGGTCAACTGGATCTGGCCCCCTTCGCGGACGTCGTGGCGGACCAGCTCGTCGAGCAGCTCGAACACCGGCGGGGTCAGCACGTGCATGCCGAAGAAGCAGAGGTAATGCCCCGCCCGCAGCCCCGGCACCTGGAGCCGCAGCTCGGCCAGGGTCGGCGTCGGCTTCTCGACGATCTCGTCGATGACGTACACCTCCGTCCTCGCGTGCAGCCGCTTCCCCGTGACCGTGCCATACTGATGGATCAGGTGCTCGCGCGTCTCCTGCACGGCCGAGACGGCGCAGTCTTCCGACTCGGCCAGGTCCAGCAGTTGCCGGGCGCAGCGCCTTGGCTCCTGCGAGATATAAAGGTGATCCCCCAGCAAGAGCAGGAACGGCTCTCCGCCGACGAACTCGCGCGCACACCAGACAGCGTGGCCGTAGCCGTCCGGCTCGGGCTGAACGGCGAACCGCAACCGCCCTTCCAGGTCCACGAGCCGCCGGGCCTGTTCCTCGGCCCAGGGGACCCCCTGGAACGCCGAGCGAAGATTGGCCGCGTACGAGCGGAAATGGTGGCGATAATAGGCTTCGTCGCCCGGTGCGCTGACGACGCAGATCTCCTCGATTCCGCTCTCCAGCGCCTCCTCGGCGATGATCTGCAAGACGGGCTTGGTCAACCCGTCGCGATCGACCAGGGGCAGCATCGCCTTCTGCACCGTGTCCGACGCCGGATACTGCCTGGCCCCGCGCCCGGCCGCCGTGATGACCGCCTTCGAAATCTGCACGTTTGGAACGCCCCTGTACTTCTCGACAATCCCACGCGACGGCCGCCTGTCTCCGCCTCGTTTCGCACGACGCCCCCATCCAGGCAAGGCCCCTTCCGGTCGCGAGAAATCCAAGCGTACCTTCACCCTCCGGCCCGAACAACCCCCGAGCCTGTTGCTTTTCCTCCGCCCGCGATGCGATGACGCCACAGAAAAGCGTTCTCCGGCAACATCCCAGGCCCGGCGTCCAAACTTGACCAACCAGCCGCTTGACTTCCCGCAACGCAACCGGTATCTTTGGTTCCATCAGTCCCCAAAAGTCTGACTGGATTGGGGATGTAGCTCAACTGGTTAGAGCACCGGCCTGTCACGCCGGAGGTTGCGGGTTCGAGCCCCGTCATCCTCGCTAGGGCGATAAACCCCTTGGAAACAAGGGGTTTTTTGCTTCGCGTTACTTCCTATAATGCAGGGAGTCCGCATCCTTGACCTCCCTTCTTCTCACACTCTTTACGGGAACGAGAACAACCGAGGAGGCTGGACCATGAGTACCGAAAACGCCATACTGGGCGATGTGGACGCCAGAGGTCGCCTGATCCCCCAGACGGACGCGCAACGCAAGGCTCGTTCGGAGACGCTGGCTCATTTCCTGGAGGAGATCGCGGGAATCACCGACGAGGCCGACACGGAAGAAACCTGGACTGAGGTCATGAGAGGCATTGACGAAAGCCGGCCGCATCGCAAGCTGTTCGAAGGGATAGACTGAGCGATGCGAATTCTCTTCCTGGATGCTGGTCCGCCGAGAAGCCTCCAGCGGCTTGTGATCCGCTCGCGCTTCGCCTACGCTGTAGGCTAATCGATTCCGAGAGCCTTTCGAGGCAGACTTCCCGACGTGGTCCCAAGCGTCCGGGGGAATCTCCGTCCATCGATCGTCGAGAGGGTGTGAACTCATGAGGTTCCAGAACGTTCTTCTGTCCGGTCTTGTCTCACTGACGGCGTTGCTCGCGGGTCCGGCGCGGGGGGCGGAGACGCCCAACGTGCTGGTGATTCTCGCGGACGATCAGGGGTGGGGCGATCTGAGCGTGCAGGGGAACACGAACCTCAAGACGCCGAATATTGACTCGCTCGCGCGTGACGGGGCGATCTTCGATCGGTTCTTCGTCTGCCCGGTTTGTTCGCCGACGCGGGCCGAGTTCCTCACCGGGCGCTATCACCCGCGCGGGGGCGTGTACGATACCTCGACCGGCGGCGAACGGCTTGATCTCGACGAGACGACGATCGGCGATACGTTCAAGGCCGCCGGCTATGCCACCGGGGCGTTCGGCAAGTGGCACAACGGGACGCAGTATCCGTACCACCCCAATGCCCGAGGGTTCGACGAATACTACGGCTTCTGCTCGGGACACTGGGGGAACTACTTCAGCCCGCCGCTGGAGCATAACGGCAAGCTCGTGCGCGGGGACGGTTATATCACCGACGACCTGACCAATCACGCGATGGCGTTCATCCGCGAGAACCGGGATCGCCCCTTCTTCTGCTACGTGCCGTTCAATACCCCGCACTCGCCGATGCAGGTTCCGGATCGCTTCTACGAAAAGTTCAAGGATGCGGATCTGGAGATGCGTCACCGTGACCCGAAGCGCGAGGACCTGGGCATGACCCGCGCCGCGCTGGCGATGTGCGAGAACATCGACTGGAACGTCGGCCGACTGCTGGAGATGCTGAAAAAGGAGGGCCTGGAAGAGAACACGATCGTGATCTACTTCAGCGACAACGGGCCGAATAGCTGGCGGTGGAACGGCGGGATGAGGGGTCGCAAGGGCTCGACGGACGAGGGGGGCGTCCGCTCGCCGCTCCTGGTGCGCTGGCCGGGGCACATCCAGCCGGGGACGCGGATCGAGAAAATCACCGGCGCGATCGACCTGCTGCCGACGCTCGCCGACCTGACCGGCATCCCGATCGTCGGAGACAAGCCGCTCGACGGAATCAACATCGCTCCGCTCCTTCTGGGGAAAACGGAGGGCGTGCCGGAAGACCGCATGATCTTCTCCCACTGGAACGGCCGGGTGAGCGTGCGGACTCAGCAATACCGGCTCGACAACGAGGGGCGGCTGTACGACCTGACGCGTGACCCGGGGCAGGACCGGAACATCGCGAAGGACCACCCCGAGGTCGCGTCCCGGCTATCTGAGGCCCTTAAGAGCTGGAAGCGGGAGCTTTTGCCCGGCCTTCGGGACGACGACCGGCCCTTCCCGGTCGGCTATCCGGCGTTCCCGGTCACGTACCTGCCGGCCCGCGACGGCGTGCCGCACGGCCAGATCGAGCGTAGCGCCGCGGCGCCGAACTGCTCGTTCTTCACCAACTGGACGAGTCCCGACGATCGCATCACCTGGGACGTCGAGGTCGCGACGAGCGGGCGTTACGAGGCCGTCGTCTATTACACGTGCGCTCCGGAGGATGTCGGTGTTACCCTGGAACTGAGCTTCGGGGACAGCCACGTCCGGGGCAAGGTGGTCGAGGCTCACGATCCGCCGTTGCGGGGCGCCGAGAACGACCGGGTTCCGCGCGGGTCGGAATCGTACGTCAAGGACTTCAAGCCCCTCCGTCTGGGAGAGCTGACCCTGAAAAAAGGGCGAGGCCCCCTCACGATCCGGGCCGTCGAGATCCCCGGCACGCACGCGATCGACCTGCGCCTGGTGGAACTGACGCTGATCGACTGACGAGGCCTGGAGGGTTGATCGGCGGCGCCGGCGGGTCTATCGTCTGGGGAAATCAAACGTCCGCGGCCGAGACGCGCACTCGCGTTCCGGGCGTGGACGATCGCACACGCTCCAGACGAGGGAAAGGTCGATCATGCTCTCACTCGATGGTCGGATGTCCCGGCGCACGCTGCTGCGAATCGGGGGAACGCACGCGCTGGCCTGCACGATGGCGCAGGCCTGGCTCTCTACCCCCGCCTGGGCGGCGGACGATCCGGCCATCCAGCCCCTGAACCGATTCCCGCGCATGGTTCAGGAGTTCTTCGTGGATCGCGTCCGCCAGATCGAGCAGCGGCGGCACCGGGAGCTGCAAAGTCTGAAGACCCGCGACGACGCCGAAGCCTACGTCGCGTCCGTCCGCGAACGCATCCTCCAAAGCTTCGGGCCATTCCCGGAGCGGACCCCCTTGAATCCCCGGATCACCGGCACGGTGGAACGGGACGCGTACCGGATCGAAAAACTCCTGTTCGAGAGCCGCCCCGGCTTTCTGGTCTCGGCCAACCTGTACATTCCGAAGGGGCGCGATTTTCCGCTGCCGGGCGTCGTCGGCACGTGCGGTCATTCCACCAACGGCAAGGCGGCCGAAGCCTACCAGGGGTTCGCCCAGGGGCTCGCGCGGCAAGGATACGTCGTCCTGATCTACGATCCGATCGGCCAGGGGGAACGGTTCCAGTATCCGGGGGAGAATCTGACCTCAAAGGTCGGCGCGGGGGTGCGCGAGCATCTGATGGCCGGCAATCAGCAAATCCTCGTCGGGGAATCCCTCAGCACCTGGCGCGCCTGGGACGGCATCCGTGCGCTCGACTACCTGTTGACCCGCGACGAGGTGAACGCCGAGCAGGTTGGCGTCACCGGCAACTCGGGCGGCGGGACGATGACAACCTGGCTCTGCGGCGTCGAGCAACGCTGGTCGATGGCCGCCCCGAGTTGCTTCGTCACCACCTTCCGCCGCAACCTGGAGAACGAGCTTCCCGCCGACATCGAACAGTGTCCGCCCCGGCGCTGGCTCTTGGCCTGGATCACGAAGACTTCCTGGCCGCCCTGGCCCCCAAGCCGATCATCATTCTGGCCAAGGAGAAGGATTTCTTCGACGTCGCGGGGAACGAAGGCGGCATACCAACGTCTGCGATCGCTCTACCGGTTGCTGGGGGCCGAGGAGAACATCGGTCTGTTCGTCGGTCCGACGTACCACGGCTATTCCCAGGAAAACCGCGAGGCGATGTACGGCTGGTTCAACCGCGTGACCGGCGTCGCCGACGGCTCGAAAGAACCGGAGCTGACCATCGAGACGGACGAGACGCTCCAGTGTACCCCGCATGGACAAGTGAGCGAGATCGATTCGCGGTCGGTTCCGTCATTCACCGCCGAGGCGTCGCGCGCGTTGCGGGAGTCCCGCCGGTCGAGCTCCCCCGAGGAACTGCCGCGCCTTGTGGAGCAATTCGTGAAGCCGATCCGGCGCATCGCGGCGCCCGATTACCGCATCCTCCGGCCGCTCCGGTCGCGGGGCTATCCGAAACCGCACGCTGTCCCGTACGCCGTGACGACCGAGCCGGGCATTCACGCCCTCGTCTATCGTCTGTACGACGAGCCACACTACTCCCGCCCTCCGGCCGACAAAACGCGGGCGATCCTCTACGTCTCGCATCAGTCCGCCGATGCCGAACTGCGCGACGAGCCCTTGATCCGCGAGCTGATGGAGGCCCAGCCCGAGGCGGCGGTTTATGCGTGCGACGTGCGGGGTATCGGTGAGTCGCGGCCCGACACCTGCGGCCTCGACTCCTACCTCGATCCGTACGGCAGCGATTATTTCTATGCCGCCCACGCCCTGATGCTCGGCCGGCCCTACCCGGCGCAGCGGGCCCACGACCTGCTCGCGGTTCTCCACTGGCTCCGGTCGAACGGTCACCAGCAGGTGCATCTGGCCGCGAAGGGCTGGGGAACGATCCCGGCGACCCTCGCGGCCCTGCTGTCGGACCTCGTCGCGCAGGTCACGCTGAAACACGCATTGACCTCCTACGCCGACGTCGCCGAGTCCGAGACCTACGACTGGCCCCTCTCCTCCCTCCTGCCCGGCGTGCTGGAGCAGTTCGACCTGACCGATTGTTACAAGACGCTCGACGCCAAGGGGCTTCGCCAGATCGAGCCGCGCGGGCCGATGGGGCTGAGCGCGGATTGTGACCGATCTCAATCGGTGGCCGGTTTCGATTCCCCGTTCTTCTCGTCCTTCTGGAAGTGCGGGGTGAGGGGCAGGCGCACGGTAAAATGCGTGCCGCTTCCGGGAGTGGAATCGACGTCGATCCGGCCACCATGGGTCTTCACGATGCCGTAGCTGATCGACAGGCCCAGGCCGGTACCCGAGGCCGACCGGCTTGGTGGTGAAGAAGGGGTCGAAGATCTTGGCGCGGATGGCCGGGTCGATGCCGTGGCCCGTGTCGATGACGTGGATCGCCACGCCATCCTCGATCGGCTGCGTCCGCACCGTGACGCATCCGTTCGGGGGGCATGCGTCGATGGCGTTGGTCAGGAGGTTGAGCACCACCTGGTTGATCTTGCCCGGGTAGCACGTCACCGGGGGCAGGGGGGCCAGGTCCATCTCCAGCTCCACCTGGCGCTCCTTGGCCCGGACCCGGACGATGCTCGCGGTGGCGATGATGCCCTCGTTCAGGTCGGCTTCGTTCAGGTCATCCTCATCCAGCCGGGCGAAGTTGCGCAGGTCCTTGACGATCTTCTGGATGCGTCGCAGCCCTTCCCCGGAGCGGGCGAACAGGCTGTCCAGGTTCTCCAGGGTATAGCCCAGGTCGTGCTCCTCGGCGTGCTGCCGGAGACGCTCTCGAAGTTCGGGGCGGTGTTCGGCCAGCAAGGGTTCCGCTTCCTGGAACATCCGGAGGTGATCGACCACCTGGCCAAGATCGCGCTGAAGGACGGCGAGGTTGTTGGTGACGAACGCCAGAGGGTTGTTGATCTCGTGGGCGATCCCCGCGACCATCTGGCCGAGGGCCGTGAGCTTCTCGGCCTGGATCAACTGGAGTTCGGTTTGCTTCAGGGCCTCCAGCGCCTGGCGTTCCGACGCGGCGGTCTCTTCGAGCAGGGAATTCTGAGAGCGAAGCCGCGCCTCGGCTTGCCGGCGTTCGGTCATATCGTGGCAGACGATCACGCCGCCCCGAGCGACACCGTTCATATCCCGCAACGGGCGGCCGTTGATGACGGTCCAGGTGCCTTCCGGGTTCTTCGGGTGCCGGACGAACATCTCGACGCCGTTGACCTCCTCGCCATGGATCGACCGGGTCAGCGGCAGGTCCTCCGCCGGGTAGGGGGTCACCATGTCCGGCATGTAGAGGCCATACTGGCTCGGCCATTCCGCGGAAGTGGTCTCGGTCGGCCCAAAGCCAAACATCCGTTCCGCGGCCGGATTGAAGACGAGGAAATGCTCGGCGCGGTCGGCGACAATCACGGCGTCGGCCATGCTGTCGAGAATCAGGCGGAGCAGTTCCGATTGCTCCCGAAGCGCCTCCTCGGCCTGCTTGCGTTCGGTGATGTCGGTGGAGACGCCACATGTGGAGTTCGGGGAGCCGGCGGCATCGCGCAGCGGGAACTTGATCGAGAGGAACGTGTGGGGACCGTCGGATTGAGGGACATCCTCCTCGAACTCCAACGGCTCGCCCCGCTCCCGCACGCGGCGGTCGTTCGTTCGGAGGTCCTCGGCAACGTCCTTCGGAAAGAGGTCGAGATCGGTTCGGCCCAGGATCAACTTCCGGGGAACACCGAAGATCGTCTCATACTGGCGGTTCACCAGGACGTAGCGGCCCTGTTCGTCTTTGACGTAGATGACCGCCGGAGAATTGTCGAGGATCGCCAGGAGCAGCGCCTTGCTATCCTGAATCTGCTTCTCCGCTCTCTTGCGCTCGGACACGTCGCGCGAGGCGCATTCGATCTCAAGGATCTGGCCCGTCTCCGGATCATGGACCGCGCGGACGGTCGTCTCGAACCAGATGATCCGGCCGTCCTTGCGACGGACGCGGAACGTCGTGGTGGAGGTCTCGGGGTGTTCCAGAACCAGGTTGTGAACCTTGCCGACCGAGTCCTGGTCCTCCGGGATGATGAAATCATAGGCTGAGCGGCCGATCAACTCCTCTGGCTCGTAACCGAGCAACGAGCGGCAGGCGGGTGACGCGTAAAGGTAGCGGCCTTCCGGGTCGTGCCGGGAGATCATGTCGGTGGAGTTCTCGGCCAGAAGCCGATATTGCTCCTCGCGACGGCGGAGCGCTTCCTCGACCCGCCGGCGGTCGGTGATGTCGCGGAACGTGGCCACCGCCGCCTCGACCCGGCCATCCTCCGCGTGGATCGGCGCGAGCAGGCATTCCCAGGTCCGTGGGCCATCGGCGGTCGTGAGTTCGACCTCATCGGCGCGCGAATGTCCTGTCTCGAAGACGGCCTTCCGCTGGTCGTCGAGAACGTCGCGCACATCGGCCGGCAGCCCCAGATCGCGCCAGGTCTTGCCGACGAGTTCCGTCGGTTCCACGTGCCAGGCCCGAGCCGCCTGAGGACTGACGTACAGGAACGTCCCGGCCCGGTCGCACAGCGAGACAAGATCGGGTGAGCCCGCCAGCACCGCGTCCAGTGTTGCCAGTTGGCGCTGAAATCGCGTTGAGGGACGCTCCTTCCCCTCCTCGGCTCGTCGCGGATTCATCGGTAAGGGAACTCCCGGAGTGGGCCTCGCCGTCAATCGGGTCGAGTCCGTCTCCTCTAATCATCCTAACAAATCCGACCTGCGACGGGATATCGGGATCAGCCTGAAATGGGGCGACACCGGAAGGGATTGGGCCCGGTTTCCGGGTCACATCAGAGCATCGAGGCGCCTCGTCTTCCAACCGGGCCGATTTCCGTGTACCGTATTGAGTTCTTGTTCAGGGGGGGTGGGCGTGTCGATTGCCGACACCATACCGTCCTGGAACCGCGGTACTTGAAGGACCGCCTAAAATTCCGTAACTTGGCGGACCACTGCGCCGGATTCGCGCAAATATCCGCTGATCGCGTCCAGACTGTCGGCCGTCGTGACATTGATTCCGGCTCCCCTTTTGGGTTTGGATAGAGAGGGGGGCCGGTCCGGGAGGTGCCAGGGACCACAATGTACGTACCGAAGAAACTGTTCTTCACCAAAGGGGTGGGCGTCCACCGCGAAAAGCTCTCCAGCTTCGAGCTGGCCCTCCGCGATGCGAAGATCGCCCAGTTCAACCTGGTCCGCGTCTCCAGCATCTTTCCGCCGAATTGTGATGAGGTCTCGATCAAGGAGGGACTCAAGCACCTCCAACCCGGTCAGATCGTCCACGTCGTCCTGAGCGAATGCGCGACGGCGGAGCCGAACCGGCTGATTGCCGCGAGCGTCGGCGTGGCGATTCCGCGCGATCGGAGCACGTTCGGCTATCTGTCCGAGCACCATGCCTACGGCCAGACCGCCAAACTCGCCGCCGATTACGCCGAGGACCTCGCCGCCGAGATGCTCGCCACGGTCCTGGGCGTCGATTTCGATCCCAACAGCTCGTGGGACGAGAAGCGCGAGGTCTGGAAGATCGCCGACGTGATCTACCGTACCAAGGAAGTCACCCAATCGGCCATCGGCAACAAGGACGGCCTCTGGACGACCGTCGTCGCCGCGTCGATCCTGCTGCCGTGAGCCGGCGTGCCGGATGGCTGTTGAGAGTTGACTGATAGGCCACGGTTGATGATTGATGATGTCATGAGATGGACGTGAGGTCCGCGATGAGCCAAGGCGACCAGGCCGAATACCTGCACAAAATCAGCCGACATCGGATCGCTCCCCCGGCTGTCTCGGGGGACGTCGCCGCGGCCGACCTGATCGACCAGGCGTTCCTGAGCTACAACGGCGGGCGGCTCCGCGAGCTTTGCCAGGTCTTCTCGAAGAAGCTGCTGGAGCCGGATTGCACGGTCGGCCTGACGATCTCGGGGGCCTTGACGCCGGCCGGGCTCGGCATGAGCTGCCTGATCCCCTTGATCCGCGCGGGGTTCGTGGACTGGATCGTCTCCACCGGGGCGAACCTCTACCACGACACCCACTTCGCGCTCGACCTGCCGTTGCATCAGAGCATGCCGGGGCTGGATGACTTCGCGCTTCGGGAGCACGACATCATCCGCATCTTCGACATCGTCTTCGACTACAAGACGCTGCTCGATACCGACGCCTTCTACCGGGAGCTAATCCAGAGCGAGGCGTTCGCTCGCTCAATGAGCACGGCCGAGTTTCACCATGAGGTCGGCCGATACCTCCAGGGCCGAGCCGAGACGCTCGGCCGGCCCGCCAACAGCCTGCTCGCGGCGGCCTACGAGTGTGGCGTGCCGATCTACACGTCCAGCCCCGGCGATAGCTCGATCGGCATGAACCTGGCCGCGTTGAGCCTGGCCGGATCGAAGCTCCAGATCGACGCGTTGCGAGACGTCAACGAGACGGCCGCGATCGTTTACAACGCAAAGCGGCAAGGGGGGACGTCCGGTGTCTTGATTCTCGGCGGCGGCAGCCCGAAGAACTTTATCCTTCAGACCGAGCCGCAGATTCAGGAAGTGCTCGGGCTGGAGGAGAGCGGGCACGACTACTTCCTTCAGATCACCGACGCCCGGCCCGACACCGGCGGGCTCTCCGGCGCCACGGCGCACGAGGCGATGACCTGGGGCAAGGTCGATCCCGATCGCCTTCCCGACGCTGTCATCTGCTACACCGACAGCACGATTGCCTTGCCGTTGCTCACCGCCTATGCCCTGGCGAGGCGTCCGGCCCGTTCCTTGAAGCGGCTGTACGACCGCCGCGAGGCGGATTACGACGCCTTGAAATCGGCGTACATGGAACGCGAGGCCCTCGGCGGGCCGACGGGTCTGGCCTCGCGGAAGAAGTCGCCCCAACCCGAGACGCCTTCCAGTGTCCGTCACCACCCGGATTCGCTCGATCGATCCCGATGAGCCGGATCACGCGGCGCTGAACGAGGCGGCCGCGATCCTCCGCGCGGGGGGCCTCGTCGCGTTCGCCACCGAGACCGTCTATGGCCTCGGCGCCGATGCGACAAACCCCGACGCCGTGGCGCGGATCTTCGAGGCCAAGGGTCGCCCGGCGTTCAACCCCTTGATCGTACATGCCGACGAGATCACCCTGGCCCGTCGCTGCGTTGCCGACTGGCCCGACGTGGCCCAGATGCTCGCCGAGCGGTTCTGGCCCGGCCCGCTCACTCTGGTCTTGCCCCGCGCCGGGATCATCCCCGACATCGTGACTGCCGGACGCGACACGGTGGGGGTTCGCGTGCCGTTACCGAACGTCGCCCGCGCGCTGATCGGCGTCCTCGATCGGCCGCTCGCCGCTCCCAGCGCCAACCGATCGACCGGAATCTCACCCACGAGGGCCGAGCACGTCCGGGAGGACCTGGAGGGCAAGGTCGAGATGATCCTCGACAGTGGCCCGACGACCATCGGCCTGGAATCCACGGTCCTCGACCTGACGGCGAGCGAGCCGCGAATTCTCCGTCCCGGACCGATCTCCGCTGAGGATCTCGAACGCGCACTCGGTGGACGTTTCGTGCGGGAACCTTCCCGAGAGCCAGTGGCCCCGGATCGGCCCGCCAGCCCAGGCCAGATGCGGATTCATTACGCCCCCCACACACCCGCCGTCCGTGTGGCGGCGGAGGATGTCGGCCGCATCACCTGGCCGCAGCCGTCCGCGTTGCTCGTCTTCGGGAGGCACGATCTCGGTCCGCTGGAGGGGTTCGCCCACCGGTTCGACCTGGAAACCCCAACAGAGGCGGGCAAGGTCCTCTATGGATTGCTCCACGAATGCGACCGGCTCGACTTGCGGCTCATCGTGGTCGTTCCGCCTCCCGACGATCCCTCCTGGCGGGCCGTTCACGATCGACTCCAGCGCGCCACGCGCCCCGTGGACCGGGTCGGGGGCCTTGAGTGAAGCGGACGCGGAGTTCCGTCACGGTGTGGTCGAAACGGGTGAGACGACCTGCTGGCCCCCTTCGCGCGAGGCGATCACCGCGTCGAACAGATTGAGAACCCGTTCCACGACGAGTTCGGTGTGGATGTGGTGTTCGACGGTCGCCCTCGCGCTGGCGATGAGGCCCTCGCGGTCGGTCTTTAGCCGTTCGATCGTGGTGGTCATTGCCCTTTTGAGGGACTCCGGCGTGTATTCATCGAAGACAACGGACTCAGGACTGATGTAGTCGCGCGTGCCGTTGGTCGGGCCGACGATGACGGACGTTCCGCACGCTTGCGCTTCGAGAACGGCGGAACCGATGTCCTCGTTCTCACTGGGCTGGACCAGCACGTCCACGCGTCGCATCAGATCCGGCACGTCCTGGGGTGGAATGGACGGACGGTATTCCACGCCGTCGTCGGGTCCGTAACGCCGCAGCGTCTGCTCCGCGAATTCCTTGCCATAGTCGAACTTGCCGATGATCTTCAGTCGCACATCCCGACGCTCCTGGCGGAGCAGGGCGAAGGCATCGAGCAAAAGGTCCAGCCGCTTCCGGGGAACGATCCGGCCGAGCCAGAGAAAGGTCGTCGTGTGAGGGTCGGGGGCGGGACGGCACTCCGTATGGAACAGCGAGAGGTCGAACGGGTAGGGGATCGCGTGCACGGATTCGGCCGGCATACCCAGGCGGATCCAGTTTTCCCGCGACCAGCGGCTGCCGCAGATGAGGGCATCGGAGTTCGGCAGGAGCGCGCGTGCCCGTCTCATCTTGTAGGCGTAGGCGGTCCGGAGCCCTTCGTAGAGCATCCGCCCGCTGTGGGCGATCAAGGTCGAGCGCTGAGAGCGGATCGCGTCCCACTCGCCATTGGGCGCCCCCTGGGGCCAGCTTATGCAGGGCAAATCGGGCACGCGGAAGGGTGACAGGAGCCCCAGAACCAGCAGGAGCTTGTAAGGGTCGCGCTCATGCTCTCGCTGGAGCACTCGATGGATCGCCCGCTCATGAATCCATAACGAGAATTGTGACGTCAGACCGACACAAAAGCGCCGCAACGGCTTCGGCGTTGACAGAATCCAGGGCCAGAGCCGGTTTATCCAGCGCCGCTCAATCGGAATGAAGTGGAAGTTCTCGTGGTGGACCAGGTCGCCGGGATCGGCGAAATCCTTGATCGAGTAATAGTCGATCCGAAACCCAAGCTGAAGCAGTCGTTCCAGCAGAGTGAAATTGGCCGCGATGACGCTTCCCACTCCGGGATAGAGAAGGCCGTACGCGGCAATTCTCATCCCCTGCGAAGTTCCCACCGTCGTCATGTCTGCCGCACCTCTGGCCGTCGTCGATCGTCCCCGAAGTGGTCTCGCTTTCGGCAAGTCGCGACCCAATTAGAGCAGCTAGCCCCATGCCTCACAAGCGAGGATGAACGCTTGTTGTCATTCTCCGACAGCTCGAAAGGAAGCGCTCTCACGACTTGCGGGACGGGAGACGACACGAGGCGCGGTTCCGACGGTCGATCAATCAAAGAGCCGAGGCTGGTCGGAAAGGTCGAATTCCAGCTCCGGCCTGGGCTCGTCGATTCCCAGGTGCCGGTACGCCAGGTGCGTCGCCTTCCGGCCCCGGGGCGTGCGGACGATCAGGTGACGGCGGAGCAGGTAGGGCTCGACCTCGTCGTCCAAAGTATCGACCGCCACATGCATTGTGGCCGCCATCGCCTCGACGCCCGTCGGGCCACCGTGGAAGACCTGGATGAGCGTCTCCAGGTAGCGGCGGTCCTGCTTATCCAGCCCCTCGCCATCGATCTCCTGCATCGCCAGGGCGTCCCGCGCGACGGAGAGGGTTATGTTCCCGTCGGCCCTCGCGGTGGCGTAGTCACGCACCCAGCGCAGGCGGGCGTTCGCCAGCCGGGGGGTGCCCCGGCTACGCTGGGCGATCTCCCAGGCGGCGACATCCTCGACGGTCGTCCGCAGCTTCGCGGCGTTGGTCCGGATGATCTGCGCGAGGTCCTCGACATCGTAAAATTCGAGGTGCTCGTGCATGTGGAACCGGTCGCGCAAGGGGCTGGTGAGCATGCCGCTGCGCGTCGTCGCGCCGATGACCGTGAACCGCTTCAACGGCAGGTTGATCGTTCGGGCGTTCATCCCTTCGCCCAGCACGATATCGACGCGGAAGTCCTCCATGACCGGATAAATGAACTCCTCGACCGTCGCGGGCAGGCGGTGGATCTCGTCGATGAACAGGATCGAGCCTTCGGTCGCGTTGGTCAGGTACGGCATGACGTCGGCGTTCTTGGCCAGGGCCGGGCCGCTGGTCATGTTCAGCTCGACCCCTAACTCGTTGTGCAGGACCGTGGCGAACGTCGTCTTCCCCAACCCCGGCGGGCCGTCGAAGAGGATGTGGGGCAGCGGCTCGTTCCGCTTGCGCGACGCCTCCAGAGCAATCGCCAGGCGCTCCGCGACCTTCCGCTGACCGACGACCTCGTGCAGACGTTGCGGCCGCAGCTTCTCGTCGAGCGGGTCGCGCGGGGGCTCCTCGGCTTGCCGGCGCTTCGGTTCGGGGTCGTCGCCTCCTCCGGTGATGATTGGTTCTCGACCACTCATGGCTCGCTCCTTCCCGGCGCCGTTGGTTCGGTCCTCATTCGTCTCGCAGCTTGTAAATGGCATCGATCATGTCGGGCACGCTCTTGTACTTTTTTCGCCCGGACAGCACGCGGTCGATCGCCTCGCGGGCCTGGCTCTCGGTGTGGCCGACCGACAGCAAGGCGGCGAAGGTGTCGCGGATCACGTCCGGCTGGGCGTTCTCCGACTTCCCGTTTGATTCGACGGCCGTGGCCTCGTCCGGCACGGTCCCCGACGGACCGACGATCAGCGTGAACTTGCCCACCTTGCGCCGGAGCTTCGCCACGATCCGTTCGGCCATCGCCTCGCCGATGCCGGGAAACGTGGCGAGCATCCGGGTATCCTGGTCCTGGATCGTCCGGGCCATGTCCTTGACCGGCCGGACCATCGCCCGCAGCGCCTTGCGCACGCCGACGCCATCGACCGAGCAAAAAATCTCGAAGAACTCCCGATCAATCGACGTGAGGAACCCGATGAGCCTCGGCCGCATCCGGCCGCTCATCTGGTTCCCCTCGATGTCGAAGACGGTGTGCAGGGACACCATCTCGCCAAGCTTCCCCTGAAGCTGCCGACGGGCGTACTCCGGGATCAGGACCTCAATGTCGAACATCTCGACGCCGAGGACCAACGCCTCGTCGCCCACAAAGCGCAACACGCCGCGAATCTGGGAGATCACGGGCCGCCCCCGTCCTTTCCCGCCGAGTGACTCGGCGACTCACCTCTCTCTGACAATTTGTTCACCTATTCTGCGATACGGCCCGCCACAATGCAAGAGGTTGTTTCCGGCGGTCGTGACGGTCGTGGATCTTAGCGCGATTGGGCGATCCGCGACAAGGGGGACTCGAACGACCGCAGCGCGGACGTTGAGCGCGGGTGGATCGGTGGGTAACGCTCCGCTCTCCCGGCGAGTCAGGCCAGCAGCGGCGCGATCGGCGCGCCGTAGGAGACCGGGATCGGCCGGTTGAGCTGGTCGCGCAGTTCGGTGGCGGGGTCGATGCCCATCAGGTGGAACATCGTGGCGGAGATGTCGTCGGGCGTGCAGGGGGCATCCTTCGGGTAGGCTCCGCTGGCGTCCGAGGCGCCGTGGACGTAGCCGCGTTTCAGGCCGCCGCCGGCCATCAGGATCGTGTAGCACTGCGGCCAGTGGTCGCGGCCGGCGTCGCCGTTGATCTTCGGCGTGCGGCCGAACTCGCCCGTCCAGACGACCAGCGTCTCGTCGAGCAAGCCCGCGCGATTCGAGGTCTTCGAGCAGGGCCGAGAGGGTCTGGTCGGTGATCGGCAGGCGCGAGTTGCGCAGGGTGTTGAAGTTGTCCTTGTGCGTGTCCCAGCCGCCGATGCCCGGCGAGTAGTACACGGTGACGAACCGCACCCCCGCCTCGACCAGCCGCCGCGCCATCAGGACCGATCTGGCCGTAGGTCGTGCGACCGTAACGGTCGCGCAAGCGGGGGTCTTCGGCGTGGATGTCGAAGGCTCGCTGGGTTTCGGGAGCGGTCAGGAGGGACAAGGCCCGCTGCTGGTAGGAGTCCATGCCCCGCACGGCCGCGATCGACTCGTTGAGCTTCGAGTGCGCCGCGAGCCCCTCCAGCAGCGAGCGGCGATCGCTCACGCGGTTCAGGGGGACGTCCACCGGCAGTTGCAGCTCATCGACGCGGAAATTCGGGTCGTTCGGGTTCTTCGTGATGAACAGCGGGTCGTGCTGCTTGCCGAGGAACCCGGCGAACTCGCCCGGCGTGCGGAATGGGCCGTCGGCGATCATCGTCGGCAGGCTGACGGCCGTCGGCACCCGGCGCGTGCTCGGGGCGAGCTTATCGACGATCGACGCCGTACGCCGGAAAATCGGTCGCCGTGGCGTTGGCGGTGACGATATCGATCAGGGGCTTATGGCCCGTCAGCGAGTAGTAGGCCGCCGAGTTGTGGGCACTGGTCCGGTGGTGGACCGAGCGGACCAGACTGTACAGGTGGGAAACCTTCGCCATGCGCGGCAGGAGTTCGCAGACGGCGATGTCCGGGTTATTCGACGGGATCGGATTGAACTCGCCTCGGATCTCCGAAGGCGCGTTGGGCTTCATGTCGAAGGTATCGTGATGGCTGGCCCCGCCGAACTGGTGCAGGAAGATGACCGACTTCGCCCGCACCGCGCGGCCGGACGCTTCGGCCCGAAGAGCGCTCGGGAGGCTCAGCCCCAGCCAGCCCAGGGCACCGATCTGGAGAACCTGCCGACGTGTCGTCCCCGCCGTCTGAAAATCCCGGCAACCTTCTGTCCTGTACATGATCAATTCCTCTTTCGGGTTGGATCGGGAGAGGATCGTTGGCGGTCGGACCACATGCGGTTGAATTCATTTTAAACAATCGTCGCTCGACGTGCCAGTCAAAGCGCAAAGGCTATTCGCAATCATGTGGGATTTGCGGGATCGACCCGCATGGGTTACAACAAAGGTTGAAATCATCCCGCCCGAGACGGCCCCGCCGCCTCGATTCCGAAAGAGGAGGACCCGCCATGATGTCCCCCCGCCTGGACCTGGCTCTCATTCGTATCTCTCCGTTGTTGTTGATCGTGACGATTCTGAGTGTTCTCGGGGAACGCGCCGCGCTGGCGTCACCACCCGCCGACGAGGGACCGCCCCTGGTCCGTCTGGAAGTCGAGCCCGCGGAGACGATTCTCGATGGTCAGCGTGCCCATGCCCAGATCATCGTCACGGGTCACTTTGCCGACGGCTCGGTCCGCGACCTTTCGCGTGAGGCCGTCGTGCGCGGGGACGCGGACCTCGTTCAGATCGAGACGGGGGGCTGGCTCTCGCCGATCCGGGATGGCAAGACGACGTTGACGGCCCGCGTCGGCTCGCACGAGGCGCAAGGTTCCGTCGAGGTCCGCGACAGCGGCACGGCGCACCCGATCCAGTTCGCGCACGAGGTCTTGCCCGCCTTGACCAAGGCCGGGTGCAACCAGGGGGCCTGCCACGGGACGCCGAGCGGCAAGAACGGCTTCCGTCTGAGCCTGCGCGGATACGACCCGGCGCTCGACTTCATGACGCTCACGCGCGAGGTCGGCACGAGGCGCACCAACCCGATCGAGCCCGAGGCGAGCCTGATCCTTTTGAAAGGGACCGGCGCCATCGACCACCAGGGGGGGCAGCGGTTCACGAACGGATGCACCTCACGTACCGCATCCTCCGCGACTGGGTGGCCGAGGGGCTGCATCCGGAGCCGAAGGATTCCCCCGCGCTGGTCGGCCTGAACGTGACGCCGGGGGACCGCGTGCTCGATGTGCCGGGCGACGCTCAGCAGCTCGTGGTTCGCGCCCGCTTCGCTGATGGCTCAGTCCGCGACGTGACCCGCCTGGCCCGCTATGAGGTCTCCGACCCGACCCTCGCCGAGGTCACGCCGAGTGGCGTCGTCCGCAAGCTCAAGCGGGGCGAGGTGACGGTCCTCATCGGGTTTGAGAGCGAACTGGCGACGACTCGCCTGATCTTCCGCGAGCCGGTCCCGGGGCTGGTCTGGACCGATCCACCCGAGAACAACGCGATAGACCATCACGTCTTCGCCAAGCTGAAACTCTTGCGCATTCCTCCATCACCGCTCGCGGACGACGCGACGTTCTGCCGGCGGGTGTACCTCGACGTGATCGGCCTGCCGCCGACCCCCGACGAGGTGCGGGCGTTCCTCGACGACGTACGGCCCGACAAGCGGGCGCGGCTCATCGATGCGCTGCTGGAACGGCCCGAGTATGTCGATTACTGGACCTTGAAGTGGTCCGATGTGCTCGGATGCAACCAGCGATTCACGGGGCACAAGGGGGCCTACAGCTATCACCGCTGGATTCGCGACCAGATCGCCGCGAACACGCCCCTGGATGAGTTCGCCCGGGAGATCGTCACGGCGAAAGGGGCGAACTACACGAACCCTCCGGCCAGCTTCTACCGTCGCGTGCGCAGTCCCGAGGAAGCGGTCGAGAGTGTCAGCCAGCTCTTTCTCGGCGTACGGCTGCAATGCGCGAAGTGTCACAACCACGTCGCCGACCGCTGGACGCAGGATGACTATTACGGCATGGCGGCGTTCTTCAGTCAGGTTCGGTTCAAGAACGGTCCGCAGTTCTACGCGCAATACAACAAGGAAGAGACGGTGTATCTGGAGTCAGGGGCCGAGGTCCGCCAGCCGCGCACCGGTCAGACCATGACGCCCACGCCGCTCGGAAGTGAGCCGGTCAAGGTCGCGCCGAGCGACGATCGGCGCGAGGCCCTGGCCGATTGGCTCGTCGCGCCGGAGAACCCGTTCTTCGCGAAGGCCGCGGTCAACCGGATCTGGTATCACCTGCTCGGCCGCGGGATCGTCGATCCGGTGGACGACATGCGGGCCTCGAACCCGCCGGCCTCCGCCGAGCTGCTCCAGTACCTCGCCGACGACTTCGTGGCGCACGGTTACGACGCCCAGCACACGATCCGCCTGATCCTCAACAGCCGCGTCTATCAACTCGCCTCGACTCCCAACGCGTTCAATGCCGAGGACGAGCGCTACTTCTCGCACGCCAAGGTGCGGCTGCTCTCGGCGGAGTCGCTGCTGGATGCGGCCTCGCAGGCGACCGGCATGCCCGAGCGTCTGTTCCACTTGCCCCCCGGCACTCGCGCGGCGCAGATCCCGGACGGTGAGTTCGTTCACCCGTTCCTTCGCACGTTCGGCCAGCCGTTGCGATCGGTCGCGTGCGCCTGCGAGCGCGGGACCGACTCCACGCTGGAGCAGGCCCTTCAACTCGTCGGCGGGCGCACGATCCACGACAAGATCACGGCCAAGGAGAACCGCATCGGCCAGTTGCTCTCGCAAGGTGCCGATGACCCGGAGCTGATCGACGCGCTGTTCCTCGCGACCCTCGGACGTCAACCCGATGACCAGGAGCGCGGCGCTCGCAAGGTCGCGTTTGTCCGCGCAACCGGACGCGCGCCGGCGTTGCGCGGAGGACCTGCTCTGGTCCTTGCTGAACCATCCCGAGTTCCTCTTCCAGCATTAAGGGATCGGGGCGTCTCCATGCCCTGATCCGGGTGAGCGCGGTTCGCGCGAGTTCCGTTCGCGTGCCGCGCTCGTCTCATGCGCGGGTGGATCGTCCGAAAAAAGTCCCACGAATCCTCGATTTTTTTTCGCGCGCGATTGCTCCTCGTTCGCGCTCGTTCGACACCCGCGCCCGCGCGTTGAGACGTTCCCGAAGGATCGTCCTCACCGCAAGCCTGGTGATGAAAAACCCGAGAAAAACAGGGAGATTGTGCGTTTCATTCACGAAATTGGAAACTAGAACATTTAACAAAAATTGATTAGATCGTAATAACATATCATTCGACTCCTTCATGAAAAGCACCCCCGAACGGCGCAAATCGTGAAAAAAACAGGGGAAAGCGTCTCATCTTCGTCTTCCCGAGCGTGATATATTTCGCTAAGAACGTCCTGCAAGATCGGCGCATCATCATGCCGGTCGCAGTGGTTTCCTTTCGCTGAGAGGGTCTGAAGCGATGGCGGCGAAGAAGAACGCAACCCGCACGAAGAGCACGGCGACGGCCACCAGCACGAAGGCCGGAGCCAAGTCAGCCGGAACGAAGCGAACGACGAAGAAGCCCGCCGGCACCGCGGCGGCGGCCGAAACAGCCACCAAGGCCGGCACGCCGAAGAAGGCGGCGGCCCCGAAAACAACGGCCCCGAAGGCCGCGCCCAAGAAGGCGCCCACGATCAAACTGACCGACAAGCAGAAGGAACTCCTTCAGAAGGTCCACTCCTCCGGCACGACCGGGTACCCCCCCGCGCAAAAGAACGAGGAGCGCTCGCTGGAGTCGCTCCGCGAGAAGAAGCTGCTCAAGCAGGGCGCGAAGGACAAAACCACGGGAAAGAAGCCGTACATGACGACCAAGGCCGGCGAAAAGTTCCTGGCCACGGTCTGACCTTGGCGGAATGGATCGCCGCGTGAATCAACCGGACCGGGTCGAGTCGCCGAGCGGCTCACACCAAGGTTGTTCACGCGGCGGACCTGTGATGCTCACTCGTCAAGCGGCTCGTCGTAGAGCGAGGCGCAGTCCTCGAGACGTGCCTCGTCACCGTCGTGAACCGCCATCCGTGCCCCGGCCCAGAGGCTGGCACCGGCATGGCGGCCATCCCTGGCAACGCAGTAGAACTTCACGTCGAAGTTCGGCCGGCCCTTGGCGTCTTGCAGGCGGGGGACCTTGTTCGTCTCCGCGATCCGCTGACATGCTGCCAGCGCGGCGTCCTTGGGGGCCATCCCTCGCCGCAGATTTTCCACGATCAGATAACTCGACAGATTCAGCAGATTCGCTTCACCCCGACCGGTCGAGCCGGCTGAGCCGACCGAATTGTCGAGGTAGAGCCCCGCGCCCAGGATCGGTGAGTCACCGACGCGCCCCGGGATCTTGTAATAGAGACCCGAAGTCGTGGTGACGCATCCGAGATCGCCGTGCGTGTCGAGCGCGGAGAGGTGGATCGTGCCGTGTTCACGGATGTACGAGGGGCCGAAGAACTTCCGGACGACCGGATCAATCTCCTCTGGCGGCGGCGGGATGCGGTCGTCGATCGTGCTGTTGGTTTCCTTCCAGTAGAGCCAGATCTTGCGGGCGTCGTCGGTCAAGAGATCGACCTCGGGGACGCCGTGCATCCGGGCGAACCGGAGGGCCCCCTCGCCAACGAGCAGACAATGATCGGTGCGTTTCATGACGAGGCGGGCGACGGCCGCCGGATGAACGATGTTCCGCAAGGCAGCCACCGCGC
The DNA here is from genome assembly GCA_963758025.1 of uncultured Planctomycetota bacterium. Taxonomy (GTDB): domain Bacteria; phylum Planctomycetota; class Planctomycetia; order Isosphaerales; family Isosphaeraceae; genus CAVWUA01. The sequence goes on from CAVWUA010000003.1 coordinate 78,745, forward strand.
CACCGGAATGCGTCGGCCCGTGCATCACGGCGGAGTCGAGTTCCACGACGCCATCCTCGTTGGGAATGCCCCCGTAACCGACGCTGTGATCGTCAGGGTCAGCCTCGACGATCGCCACGCCGGCAATCGCCGCGTCGAGCGGATCGCTCCCGGCCTGGATCAGCTCCATCGCTTTCTCGACCGCGCGGAGGCCGTTGGCACTGGCGACCACAATCGGACGCGTCCGGCCGGGGGGCCTCTGCGGCACCGCGCCCAGAGCCGTGGCACTCAGTACGGCGGCGCTCAGGGAAAGGAAGTCGCGGCGGTTGACGCTCTCGGGCATGGCGGTTCCTCCTCGTTGGGGTTTGACGGCTTTGGTCCCAGGTTTTTCAGGAACGTCACCGAGGATACGGGAGGATCGGTGCGAACGCCACGCGACGGACCGGGCGGTTGGGCTTGGCTGGCGGGACGATTCCGGCTATGATCCCGCGCCGCGCACATCTCAACAGGTCGCACCTCTCTCCCATTCTGCCGCGGTGATCCCAATCGCTAATGTCGGTGGCGAGGCGATGGACTCGCCGCTTCCCTTCTCGGTCTCTTTGGCCGCCGGAGCGCGGCGGGATGCAACGCTCATGGAAGGCGAGACGCCGATGATTTCCGATCCACTCCGGATGGTCCGAGGCCCCGTGCTGGCCCTGGTGGTTCTTTTCGGAGGGATCGTGTCGGGTTGTGCCAGCTACATTGGCACGACGGCCACCAGCTTCATGCACAAGGCGCAGGATAGCCCGGACCCCAACATCCGGCACCAGGCTTACGCCAAGCTCGCCTCCCCGAACTGCTACGACAGCGAGGAGCAGAAGGCCGAGGCCGTGAGCTTGCTCACGCAGAAGCTGAAGAAGGGGCAGGAGCCGACCGCGTCCCGCGCCGTCATTTGCCGAACGCTGGGTGAGCTGGGCCTGCCCGATGCGCGTCCCGCCTTGCTCAAGGCGATCGAGGACCCCGAGCACCTGGTCCGGGAATCGGCCTGCCGCGCACTCGGCAATGTGGGACAACCGGAAGACGCGACGACCCTGGCGCGGATCATGGCGGCCGACCCGTTCCGCGAATGTCGCATCGCCGCGATCGAGGGGCTCGCGACCTTGAAGTCGCCCGATCCTCGGGTGCTGGTCATGCTCGTCGATGGCATGGAGCACGAGGACCCGGCGATCCGCGTGGCCTCGCTCGAAGCACTCCGCACGATCAGCGGGCAGGACCTGGGGGTCGAGGTCAGCATCTGGCGGAAATACGCCAATACGGTGATGGAGACTCCTCAGGAAAACGCTCCCGCCACGGCCACCGCCGCGACGCCCGAGGCCGCTCCCGAGGCCGCCGTTTTGCCCCGTTGAACCCGTATCCGTCGCGCGGTGGATCGACACGGCGCCGGGCTCGCGATGAACGATCCGCATGGCGGGTTCGGCATCTTTCGTGCGAGAATAGACCCATCGAACACGAACGCGAACCCGCGTCTCCCGGCCGGTGTCCGCAACGACACCGCGCCGGGGTTTCGCATTGGATTGGCCTGCTTGAGAGACGGCGCCGCGAGGGGTCATGGATACGCACACGCTGGACATTCTGGAATTCGACAAGATCCGCGAACTCGTCGCGGGCTACGCGGCCTGCTCGCTGGGCAAGGACGGCACGCGCCGGATGGAGCCGTCGGTGGAACCGGGGGAGATCCATCAGCGGCAGGCGCTTACCTCCGAGATGGCCGACGCGATTTCCGCCGGCCTGACCCCTCCCTTCGGCGGCTTGCACGACATCCGCCCGTATGTCCGGCGCGCCCAGGTGGAGGCCACCTTGTCGGCCGAGGAACTGGCCGAGACGGCCGAGGTCCTCGGCGCGATCGGCAACATCGACCGCTGGCTCGGCCGCATTGGTGATGAGTTCCCCCGTCTCGGCGCGTTGAAGCAGAACGTCGGCGAGTTCTCCGGCGTGGCCAACGCCATCACCGGCTGCCTCGACGAGCGCGGCAACGTGCTCGACACCGCCAGCCGTCGGCTCTCGGCGATCCGCGGCGACATCGGCCGGGTCGAGGAGCGCATCCAGGAGATCCTGCGACGCATGCTCCGCTCGAACGAGATCCGCCGCATCCTCCGCTATCCGAACTTCACGATGGTCGGCCACCACTACGTTCTGCCGATCGCCAAGGAGCATCGCGGCGAGATCCAGGGGTCTGTCCACCGCACGAGCGCGAGCAACGAGACGGTCTTCATCGAGCCGCAGGCCATCGCCGAACGATCCGCCGAGCTGTCGTTCCTGAGGGCGAAGGAGGCGAAGGAAATCCGCCGCATCCTGCGATGGCTCAGCGCCCAGATCGGCCAGGTCGCCGACTCGCTGCTCGGCACGCTGGAAACGCTGGCCGAACTGGACCTGATCCACGCGAGGGCTCGCTACAGCCTCGATTTCCGCATGTCCCCGCCGGATTTCAACGATCAAGGACGCTTCGCCATCCGAGGGGCACGCCACCCCTTGCTCGAAGCCCTCTTCCGCGCCGAGGCCCGCGCCGAGAAGGAGGAGCCGAATCCCGCGGAACGCCCCTCGCCGGCCGAACCGAGGACCGTCGTGCCGATCGACGTCCACCTCGGCTTGCAGGCGAACATCCTGGTCATCACCGGACCGAACACCGGCGGCAAGACCGTCGCGATCAAGACCCTGGGCCTGCTGTCGGTGATGGCGCAGTCCGGCCTGCACATCCCGGCGCACCAGGGGTCGCAACTGCCAATCGTCGATGACGTCCTCGCCGACATCGGCGACGAGCAGAGCCTCGAACAGTCGCTCTCGACCTTCTCCTCGCACATCCGCCGCGTCTCGGAAATCTTCCGCAAGGCGACGGAGAAATCGCTGGTCCTGCTCGACGAGATGGGGGCCGGGACCGATCCGGCGGAGGGGGCCGCTCTGGGCCGCGCGATCCTCGACGAGCTGGACTCGATCGGCTGCCGGGCCATCGTCACGACCCACATTGGTGACCTGAAGACCTACGCCTTCACCAACGCCCGCGCCGAGAACGCCGCCGTCGAATTCGACGAGGAGACGCTGCGTCCCTTGTATCGCCTGCGGATCGGCGACATCGGCCAGTCGAATGCCTTGCAGATCGCCCGGCGGCTGAAGCTCCCCGAGCATCTGGTCCAGCGGGCACGCGGCTACCTGGAGCAGAGCCGAGGGCGCGAGCTGCCGGAGTGGGAGATCGTCCAGAAGCTCCGCAAGGAGGCCGAGGACGCCCGCCAGGAGGCCCTCGCCGCGCAGGCCGAGGCCGAACGGACCCGCGAGGCCCTCCAGCAACGGCTGACCGACCTCCAGAAACAGACCGAGCAGGACGCCCGGATCGAGGAGGCGCGAGCCCGCCTTCAGCCCGGCGACCGCGTCGTCGTCCCTCGGTTCGGTTACGACCGGCCCGGGCGCGTCGTGAAGATCGACCCGCGGAAGAACGTCGCCCTCGTCGCCATCGGTCAGATGAAGTGGGACGTCCCTGTCGGTGAGCTGATTCCGCAGGTCGTCCGTACCCCCGACGTTCCCGACGAACCGAAGAAGTCTCGTCCCACCCCCGCCGGAAAGGTCCCCCGGCTCGACGATTTTGACGAGGAATCGCTCTCCTGATTCGCTCGATCGTGTCGGAGGGACATGCCCGGCTTATTCCCTTCAGAGAGAGAGCGTGCGACATGAAATCGAAGCTTCTGCCGATGCTCGTCTCGATGGTGATCTTCGTCGGCCTCTCCGGAATCCCCGCCATCGGACCGGCGCATTCCCGCGAGTTCCGACCGGCTCAGAAAACGGGACGCCCCTCCCGAGAAAGCCAGCCCGATGAACCGGTCGGGAAGACGAAATCCGACGTGGTCGCCGCCCCCGCGCCTCGGTTCGTGCCGGAATTTCCCCGGCGCAAGGTGCAATCGCACCAGTCGGGGTTCATCAGCTACGTCGGATCGTTCAAGGTGGATGGCCTGACGGCGGAGGGGCTCTATCGCTGGCGAGAGACGATCAACCCGCCGCGCTACCTGCTCTGGGAAGGACGGTTCCACTCGGTCGGAACCTACATGATCCGCTACGGTGGCCGAGGGGGTGTGACCGGCTTCCCGAGAGATTATCTGGCCCTTGTGTACAAGGACAATCAGTACAACTTCTGGCTGGCCTTCAGCGCCCAGCAGAACCCGGACGGGACGTACAATCTCGCCTTCTCGGAAAACTTCAACGATCCAAACGGTTGGTACTGGTGGGATGACAACATGCGGCGGTTCGACGTGGCGAACTGACGGGTTGTCAACAACGCGAGGGCGAGAGACCCATCGTCTCCCGCCCTCGCTCACGTCTTCGCCTCTCGTTCCGGTTGCCCGCTCACTCCGGTCCCGGCGATGCCTTCAGGTACAGGACACCCAGGGGGGGCAGGTTGAGCGAGATGTGATAGGGCCGTCCGGCATGCTCGCCCGGATGGGCCCAGACACCGCCTTGATTCCCGGCGTTCGAGCCGTTGTAGATGCCGGCGTCGGTATTCAGCAGCTCTCGGTAGTAGCCAAGCGACGGGACACCGACACGGTAATCGTACCGGACGACGGGAGTGAAGTTGCAGACGACCACGATATCGTTGCCCGGCTCATTGCCGCGACGGAGGAAGGCCAGGACGCTGTTCTCCCAGTCGTGCAGCTCCAGCCATTCGAACCCGGTCCATTCAAAGTCGATCTCGTGCAGGGCGGGTTCCGACTTGTAGAGGGCATTCAGGTCGGTGATGAGCTTCTGCATTCCTCGGTGGCTGTCCCACTGGAGCAGGTGCCAGTCCAGGCTGTCGTCATGCTTCCACTCGCGCCACTGGGCGAACTCGCAGCCCATGTACAGAAGCTTCTTGCCGGGATGGCCCCACATGTAGCCGTACAGGAGCCGCAGGTTGGCGTACTTCTGCCAGAGGTCTCCCGGCATCTTGTCCAGGAGCGACCCCTTGCCGTGCACGACCTCGTCGTGCGAGAGGGGAAGGATGAAGTTCTCCGTGAAGGCGTAGATCAAGCTGAACGTGAGGGCCCCGTGCTGGTACTTGCGGTAGATCGGGTCCTTCTTCATGTACTCCAGGGTGTCGTTCATCCAGCCCATGTTCCACTTCAGGCTGAACCCGAGCCCGCCCGTGTACGTCGGCCGCGAGACGCCCGGCCAGCTCGTCGATTCCTCGGCGATCGTCAAGACGCCCGGATGATAGTGGTGCGCCAGCTCGTTGAGCTTCTTGAGGAAGTCGATCGCTTCGAGGTTCTCGTTCCCGCCATGGGCGTTCGGCACCCATTCGCCAGGGTCCCGCGAGTAATCCAGGTAGAGCATCGAGGCGACGGCATCGACTCGCAGGCCGTCGATGTGATAGCGTTCGAGCCAGAACAGGGCGTTGCCGATCAGGAAGTTGCGCACCTCGGCGCGACCGTAGTTGTAGATCATCGTGCCCCAGTCGCGATGTTCGCCGAGCCGGGGATCTTCGTGCTCGTAGAGGTGGGTGCCATCGAAAAAGGCGAGACCGTGCCGGTCGCGCGGGAAGTGGGCCGGAACCCAGTCCACGATGACACCGTAACCGTGCTTGTGCAGCGTATCGACGAGATAGGCGAAGTCGTCCGGCGTGCCGAAGCGTGACGTGGGGGCGAAGGCGCCGACGGGCTGGTATCCCCAGCTTCCGTCGAACGGGTGCTCGTTCACCGGCAGGAACTCGACGTGGGTGAAGCCGGTCTCCTTGAGGTACTGGACCAGCTCGTCGGCCAGCTCCCGGTAGGTGAGGAAACGGTTCCCTTCCTCGACCTTGCGCTTCCAGGAACCGGGATGGACCTCATACACGGAGATCGGCGCGTTGAGCCCCTGACGCTGGGCGCGGTTGGCCATCCACTCGTCGTCATGCCACTGGAACTTGGTAATGTCCCAGACGATCGAGGCGGTCTGAGGCCGCATCTCGGCATGAAAACCGTAGGGGTCGGACTTCTCGACCATGTAACCGTGGTAGCGGCTCTTGATTTCGAACTTGTACACCTCACCCTGGCTCAGGTCGGGGATGAAGATTTCCCAGATTCCGGTTGGCCCGCAACTGCGCAACGGGTGGCGGCGACCATCCCAGTGGTTGAAGTTGCCGATGACGCTGACGCGTTCGGCATTGGGAGCCCAGACCGCGAAATGCACCCCCTTGAAGCCCTCGTGGGTCACGAGGTGAGCCCCCAGGCGCTCGTAGTTCTTGTAGTGAGTCCCCTCGCCGAGGAGATACAGGTCGTACTCCGTCAAGACCGGGCCGAACTGGTACGGATCAACGAAGTCCCAGACGTGTCCCTGGTGGTTCTCGACGGCCAGTCGATAGGGGAAGGGGGCGTTGCGGTCGGAAAAGACTTTTTCGTAGAAGCCGTCGTTGTGTACGCGGTCCATCTCGATCCGCTCGCCCGGCTCACCTCGGCTCAGATCGATCACCCAGGCCCGCCGTGCCTCCGGCAAGAATGCGCGGATGATCCTCGCCTTCCGGCCGTCGGCCTTGATCTCATGGGGGCCGAGCAGGCCGAACGGATCCCAGTGGGCGGCGTGGGTGATGAGAGCGAGGTCGGACGGGTTGGTTTGAGGCGCGGTCGGGGTGGACGTGGACATCGTCTTGCTCTCTCCGAAAATCAATCCAAAAAGGCCGCGCGGGCCGGGCTTGAGATGGGATCAGGATACCCCAACCCTACCGACCCGGACCCGGCATTGCAAACAACGTTGACCCGCGAAGGCGGGCCGGATTCGATCACTTCGCCGGTTTCTCTCGCACGTCCGGCGCCGGAAGCACGACTTCGGCGATCATCGGCAGGTGGTCCGATCCGACGTCCGGCCCGACCCAGCAGCGCCGGAATCGCCATTTGCTGGAGGCCAGCACCTGATCGATTCCCACCCAGGGCAGCGTGCTGGGGCGGGTATAACCGTAACCCCACCCGGCCTCCTCGAACCCGACGCGGAACTCCTGCCGCAGCAAATCCATCATCGGGCTGTCCCGCGGCATGTTGAAGTCGCCCCCAACCAGGACCGGCGCGTTCCGCGTCTTGGCGGCAAGGGAAATCGCCAGCTCGCCGATTTGCTGCCAGCGCCAGGAAATGTAGCGATTCAAGGATTCAATTTGCCCTTCACGGAGGAACGCGGCCCCGGTACGCATCGTGGGCATGTGCGTGCTGGCGACCCAGAATTCCCGACGATCCGGCAAACGCAGGCGGACCCACGAGAGCCGAACCGGCCAGAATTGGCGTTCCGGGAACCATTCGTCGGTATCCTCCTGCTCCTCGACGATGGGCAGACGCGTCGCGATCGTTTCCGAGTCGTTCAGATGCCAACCCCGTGCCAAAACCGCCTCCAGAAGCTGGGCGTCCCCGCGCTTGAGCCGCATCTCCTGGAGACAGAGGACATCCAGATTTTCGCGTTCGATCAACCGGGCCACGGCCCGCGCATCGATCAGTCCACCTCCTTTGTTCAGGGTCATGATTCGAATCGTTGCCCCCCGGGGGGGCGGCATCAGCAGCGGACCGAGCGGCAGCGACAAGCCCATCAACGGTCCGGCGATGATGATGGCCGTCGCCGCGTGCCAGCCCCAGAGCCGCCGCCGGCGTGCCCGTCCGGCCAGCAGCACGAGAATCGGCAGCGGGAACAGGAAGGCCCAGCGGGGGACATACTGCAAGAGCGTCGCGAGCCACCAGCGCTCCGCCAGCCAGCGGAGCAGGGCCAGCACGATCAGCACGACGGCCGCGTAGATCCAGCTCGCCAGGGCGACCCAGCGTCCCCAGGGCCTCGCTGGCAAGGCGACTTTCGTGACGTTCTCGGCGGCGGCAATCGGCTCGTCACGCGCGGGACTCCGGCGGGTTTGCGGCCTCGATGCGCCGCAACCGACGCAGGTTGTCAGATATTTCGCCCAGGGATTGGGCGTGCCGCAACGCTCGCAGCGCCAGAACGTGGGATCGGCCTCATCGGAATGCTTCGTGTGCGCCATTCGACCTCCGAAAACCGCCGCGACCTGCAATCCAAACGTGGTTCCACCGCGACGACCGACACTCTAATTCGCGGCGACTCCAGGATGACGGTCCGGAGTGACCGCGCCCAGGGGGATCACGCCGATCGGATCAACGGCAATACCGCGCTTTCCGGTTCTTCACGCGCAAGCAACTGCGCTCGACTGTTACCCGCGTCGCGCGGTCTGGCGGAAGAGTTCCTCACGATCCCCCATTGCCCGCTTTCGCGACGATCACCCCAAGGATAGGTCGAATCCGCACGAGGAAATGGTATCGGGGCGTTTTCCTGGCGAGGATTCTGCCTTATGATACCTAGTCTGACAGGGTCGTGACGCGAAAATCACGAATCGATTCCGACCGGAGCTGGCGGGACGGCCCATCGCTCCCAGAGGTCCCGATGCCTGGAGAATTGATGCCACGGTGCGAGAGGAGGGACGATGGGTACGGTTCTGCTGGTTGAGGACAACCCGGCGGATCGGCTGCTCCTGCGAACGATCCTGTCTCGCGCCGGGTTCGAGGTGCACGAGGTTTCTTACGGGCTCCAGGCTCGGGACAAGACGGCGGAGGTCCGCCCGCATGTCGTGGTGCTCGACGTGAACCTGCCGGACATCGACGGTCACGAGGTTTGCCGACAGCTCCGGGCTGACCCGCATCTGACGGGCATTCCCGTCCTGATGCTGACGGTCCGCGACGATGAGCGGGACATCCTGGCGGGGCTCGAAGCCGGAGCGGACGACTACATCGCCAAGGACGCCGCGCCCGAGATCATCCTGGCGCGGGTGCGGCGGCTCGCTCGGTACCGGCAGATGGCCATGGTAACGGTTCTGAACGAGCAGCTTGTTCAGATCGGCCGATTGCTGGCCGGAATCATCCACGAAATCCGGGGACCGCTTTCCGTCATCCGCGGCAATGCCGAGTTGATGTCGATAACCCTGGGGCCGGAGCACGAGGTTCATCGCTGGATCGATCCGATCGTGCGGAACTGTCAGCTCCTGCAATCCCGGCTGGAACACCTCATGACCGCCGTTCGGAGCGGCCCGCCGGTGCTCCAGCCGGTGGACGTGAACTTCATCGTGCGGGAGTCCGCCGACCTGTTCCTCAAAGGGACCGATCCGAGCAAGCAAGGGGTGCGGATCGTCACCGAGTTCGCCGCGTCGCTCTCGGCGGTCCAGGCCGACGCCGGACGAATCATGCAGGTGATCTTGAACCTCCTGAGCAACGCCCAGGACGCGATCAAGGCGGAGAAAACCGGCGGGGAGATCTCCGTGCGGACCGAGCCGTGCGCCCACGACGGCAAGGTCGGCGTGAGGATCGAGATCAGCGACAACGGTCCCGGCATCCCCGAGTCGAGCCTCGGGCGCATCTTCGAGCCCTTCTACAGCACCAAGGCCGATGGCAGCGGCTACGGCCTCTATCTCGCCAGTGAGATCGTCCGCGAGCACGGCGGCGTGCTCTCCGCGTGTAATCGGGAAGAGGGTGGGGCGCGATTCGTCGTCTGGCTTCCTGTTGGCACTCCCGAAACGTCCGGTACGGAATAATCCTTTTCGCGAACGCGAACGGGCCGATCCATGACGCGAACGCCGGTTGATCCCGCATCCTGGACCAGACGCCGCCAGTCTCGCCATTTTCTCGTCCTGCTGGCCCTGGCATTTGTCCCTTTGCTGGCGGGCCTCGCCGCCTCGGCGTATGCGGGGCTGTCGGGGCCGAGAACCTCGCTTCCGGTGCTCCTGGGTCTCCTCGTTTCGCTGTACGTGCTCATCCTCCAAGGAGGAGTGTCGTACCAGAGACGTCGCCGGCTCGAACGTCTCGCCCGATCGATTCACGCCCTGGCGGATAATCCGAAGGCGCCGCTGGTTCTGCCCGCCGACCCCGAACTGCGCGCCGTCAAGCTCGGCCTGGATCGGATTCGGAATCGATTCCTGGAAGAGCGGGAATCGTCCGACATTTCACCTCAATCCTCCGCTTCGCCGTTTCCGGAGGCGCCGATGACCCGGAGCGGGCTTTACGAATCCCCGCCGACGATCGGCGCCGGACTGGACCCGAACCTTTCGGCCGACCTGTCGATCACCGACGAGATGGTCTGCCGGCTCGACCCCCGATCGCTCTGTCCGATCGATGCCAGCCCGGCGGCGGAGCGATTTCTCGGATGGCCGCTTGAGAAGCTCAAGGTGATGACGTTTCCCGAGATCGTTCACCCGGACCACCGCGACCTCGCCCGAGAGCAGTTGCGGGCCTCGACCATCAAGGGGGAGGCCCATGGCCTGATCTACCGGATCAAGACGGCGAAAGGGGCGACCAAGGCCATTGAGATGAACGTCAGCGCCCGCTACGCGCCCGATTGCACCGTGTCTCACCTGCGATGCCACCTCGCCGACGTCACGGCCAAGCTTCAGGCCAGCCGAGAGCTGCGACGGCGGACGCGGGAGCTGGCCCTGGCCAACGAGCAGTTACGGACGATCAACCGCGAGTTGCAGGAGCTGAAGGACCGCTACGGCGACCTCTATCAGAATTCCCCGGCGATGTACTTCAGCCTCGACCCCGAAGGCCGGCTCCGCGACTGCAACAACACGATGCTCCGCACCCTGGGGCTCGGCCGCAACGACCTGATCGGCCGCCTCTATACGACCTTGCTGCCGGAGTCGCTGCACGGGGATTACGTTGAGCGTTACGCGCAGTTTCTTCGAGAGGGGCACATCGAGGTCCCCAGCCGCTGGGTCAAGCCCGACGGCTCGGTCATCGACGTCTGGATCACCGGCACGGCCGTCCGCGCCGCCGATGGTCAGCTCCTCTACTCGCGGAGTGTGGCCCAGGACGTGACCACGCGCCGCCAGCTCGAAGCGGAACTGAGCCAGAAGAACGCCCGGCTGGCGAGCGCCAACGAGGAACTGTCCCGGAAGAACCGCGAGCTGGACGAGTTCTCGCACGTGGTCTCGCACGACCTGCAAGAACCCTTGCGCACCTTGATCGCCTTCTCCGATTTCCTTCAGCAGGACTGCGGCGACCGTCTCGGCGACGACGGGAAGGAGTATCTTCGCTATCTCGTCGATGCCTCGCGACGGATGCGGGCGATGATCGGCGACCTGCTGGACCTCTCGCGCGGGTAAAATTCTTGGTGTCTTTCAGGCGGTGGACCTGGAAGAGGTCATTGCCCTGATTCAGGCCGACTTCGCCGAGTTGATCCGCGACAAGCGGGCCGAGGTCCGCCTGGCGGGACCGCTCCCAAGGGTCTGGGGAGACCGCGACCGGATCGCCCAGTTGCTGGGAAATCTGATCGCCAACGGACTGAAGTACAACACCCAGGACGCCCCCCGGGTTGAGATCGGCGCTCAGGAAGGGCCAGACAAAGGCTGGGTGACGCTCTTTATCAAGGACAACGGCATCGGCATTGATCCGCAATTTCACGCGAAGATCTTTCAGGTCTTTCGACGTCTTCATGCCCGGGAGGATTATGACGGTACGGGCGCGGGGCTGGCGATCTCCCAGAAGATCGTGCAGGCCCACGGCGGGCATATCTGGCTTGAGAGCCAGCCGGGCCTCGGTTCCACCTTCTACCTGACCTTGCCCCGGCCCCCCCTGGACTCCGACGACCACTCCGCGATGACCTACGAGCACCATGCTTCTTGATGACTTCCACATCCTGCTGGTCGAGGACAGCCCCTCCGACGTCAAGATCATCGAACGGGCGCTGGCCGAACACCCCCGACGCCACCGCCTGACCGTGCTGCGCGATGGCTGGCAGACCCTCCGGTTCCTCGATCGCCTGCGCGACCCATCCACCCGCGCCGAACTGATCCCCGACCTGATCCTCCTCGACCTGAACCTGCCCGGTCTCGATGGGGGCCAGGTGCTTCAGCGGATCAAGAGCGATCCTGAACTCAAACCGCTGCCGGTCGTGGTTCTGACCACCTCCCAGCGCGAGGAGGATATCTGGCAGACTTACCAGGCCGGCGCCAACTCCTACATCGTCAAGCCGGCGGAGTTTGCCGAATACCGCGAGTTGGTCGCCAACCTCCATGCGTACTGGCACGACACGGCCCTGCGCCCCGCCCCCTTCTGCGCCAGAACGAGCCGTAACATCATGCTGTTCCGCGATCGGCTTGCGACGACGGCAGCGCGTCGAGGAGCGTGCCGCTCTCCTCGTCGGCGGGCCTGACCACGACGGAAGCACGAGCCCGCGACGCTACAACACGGCCAACTGCCCTCGCGTGACGCCGTAGCGGTTCGAGGCCTTGAGGTCCTTCCACAAGGTCCGGGCGTCGCGGCGGCCGTCGAGGACGTCCTGGTAGAGGGACAGGGTCGTCGCGACCGAGTCGGCGGGGTCGTCGAGCAATTCGATGCGGAGGTGCCGCACGCCTCGCGAGAGGAGGCGCGGGAGGTACTCGGCGGCCGTCTGCGGCACGGCGTTGAACAGCGTGTTGCGGCAGCCGACATCCGCCTTCAACGGGTGTTCCATCCCCACGCGGTCGCGGAGCGTGACGTCGTGATGGTCGCAAGGTCGGCCGCAATTCGTCTTGTCCGTGCCGGGGGACAGGAACGCGCAGAAGACGCAGTGCTCCATGTGGAACATCGGCATGTGCTGGTGAATCACGACCTCCAGCCACGCCGGCGGCACCGCGCCGATCAGGTCGTCGAGCTGGTCGAAGCTCAGGTCGTAGGAGGCCGTCACCCGCAAGGCCCCTCGGGCTTTCAGAAGTTCGACGGTCAGTTCGTTGGCGGCGTTGAGCGAGAAATCGGCGATGAACGGAATATCATGCTCCGCGCAGTGGTACAACCCGCCCGCGTTGCGGACCAGAAGCCCGTCAGCCCCTTGTTTCGAGAGATAGCGGAAGAGGTTCGCCTCGCCGGGCTTCTGAATCCGCGGGGTGGCCACGAAAACGGCGGCGTCGGGAGCATCCCGGCGGATCGCCGCCACGGCCTCGCCGTATTGCTTGATGTCCTGATAATCGAGGTAAACCGTGCGGAGGCCCGCCGCGAGGGCCGCCCGGGCTTGCTCGGTGTTCCGGCAGAGAGCCGACAGCAACGGTGTGGCCTGGTCCGGCTCGGCCGACGGCTCCGGAACCCGTTCCCAAAGGGACGCCCGCAAGGTCGGCACGACCGGCTCGGCCGCCAGCGTGCGCGGCGGGGGGACCTCGGCCCGGGAGTCAAGCTGGATCACGAGATTGCGCCGGAGGGCGTTCAGGAGGCTCTTGGGAACCATCGGGCCGCCGTCGAGGGTCGCGTCCAGGTCGCGCAAGTGGTACGCGGTGCCGCCAAGCCGTTCCAGTTGCGCGGAGCAGATCGGGCGTGGCGGGCAAGGTCTCGGCGGCGTTCAGAGGCTCGTCCGAGACGACGCGGGCCATGTGGCCGCTGGCGGTCCGTCCCTCGATCGCGAGCGGTTCACCGACCACGGCGCGGACGGTGAGATCCAGGTCCACGGTCCGCCTGGGGGCCCCCTCGAACGTGGCGCGCAGACGACGCGAGAGCTCCGGATCGTCCGTCTTCCAGACGCGCTGACCGGGGCGTAACCGTCGCGGGTCAACATCACGCCGGCCGAAGCTCAGCTCGGCGGTTCCGGCGACGAGGCCCTCGGGCGACGGGGTGGATCGCCCTTTGCTGCTGGCCCGGAAGACCTCATAGACGCGCCCGCCTTGCTCGGGCAAGTCGGCCGCGTCGTCGCCGTCGAAGACGAGGCCGTCTCCCGGCTTGACCGGCCCGGCCAGGTCGAGCCGCACGCGACCGCCGACGACCGCCGCGACCCTGCCGAGGAAGATCCCGCGCTTCTTGGCGTAGTCGCCGCGGACGAGAACCTTGTGATTGTTGCCGTCGAGAAACCCGTGGCTGAACCCTCGGGAGAAGGACATCTCCATGTCCTGCACGTCGCGTCGGGAGAACTCCAGCGCCCGGCCTTCCCAGGCGTTGTCGATCGCTCGGCGGTAGTTGCGGGTGATGTTGGCGACGTACTCCGGCGTCTTCAGCCGCCCTTCGATCTTCAGGCTGGCGACGCCGATCTCGACGAGCTGGGGAATCAGGTCGAAGGCCGCGAGGTCCTGCGGGCTGAGCAGGTACTGGATGTCCCGCAAGTCCACCGGCTTTCCGTCGCAGATGATCTCATAAGGCATCCGGCACGCCTGGGCACACTCGCCACGATTGGCCGAGCGTCCCCCGAGCGCCTCGCTGGTCAGGCACTGGCCGGAATAGGCCACGCAGAGCGCGCCGTGGACGAAGACCTCGACGGGCAGGGCCGACGCCTCGCGTACCCTGGCAATCTCGCGGAGGGATAGCTCGCGGGCGAGGATCACGCGGGAACAGCCCAGTTCGGCGGCGAGGCGGACCCCCTCGGCGCTGGTGACGGACATCTGGGTCGAGGCGTGAATCTCCAGGTCGGGCGTCAAGGCGCGGATCAAGCGGGCCAGGCCGAGGTCCTGAACGATCACGGCGTCCACCCCGGCCGCCGCGATGCGCCTCACGAGCGTCTCGACCCCCTCCAGCTCGGCGGGGAAGACGAGCGTGTTGAGCGTGACGTATCCCTTCACCCCCCGGCGGTGCAGGAGGGCCATGACCTCCGGCAGCTCATCCGGGTCGAAGTTCACCGCGCGGCGCGGGCATTATGCCCTTTCAGGCCGAAATAGACCGCATCGGCCCCATTCTCGATCGCCGCATTGAGGCACGTCCGGTCCCCCGCCGGGGCCAGAAGCTCAGGCTTGACGGAGGTCGGGGCAGGGGAGGGGGCGGTCAGGTCCGTGGTCGTCGTTGCGGAAAGTGCCAAGGTCGGCCGTCCTCGAACGTTCGGTCAGAAGGGGCAAAAGGTGGGAGCTGGACATCCTTTCCCATTTTCGCGATCGATCCCCGATCCGGCAAGGCCGAGAACAACAACACCTTGCGTTGCGCGTGTCGGGCCTTTAGAACCAGGGGCGACGGGACCGACGCCGGCCCGTTCGATCCATTTCCTTCCCGGAGACTCTCCCGATGGCTGACGATGTGAGCCGACGCACCTTCCTGGGAACGACGGGACGCCTGGCCGCCGCCGGTGGCGTGTTGACGGCCTTCCCCCATCCGGCGATCCGCACGGGCCAAGGCGCGGTGATCGCGCCGAGCGAGAAGATTGTCGTGGCCCTGATCGGCTGCGGCGGCATGGGGAACGCCGACCTCAACGACTTCATGAGGGCCGAGGAGGTCGAGATCGCCGCCCTGTGCGACGTCGATGAGGGGCATCTCAACGGCACCGCCGATCATGTCGAGAAGACGCGAGGCAAGCGTCCGGCGACCACCAAGGACTTCCGCGAGATCACCGACAACAAGGACATCGACGCGGTGATCGTCGGCACGCCCGACCACTGGCACGCCATCCCGTTCATCACCGCCTGCATGGCGGGCAAGGATGTGTATTGCGAGAAGCCGATCTCGCACAACATCATCGAGGGCCGCACGATGGTCAACGCGGCGCGGCGGTACAACCGCGTCTCGCAGATCGGCACGCAGCAGCGCTCCGGCGAACACTTCCAGAAGGCCGCCGAGATCGTCCGCTCGGGCAAGCTCGGCCGGGTGACGCTGACGCGCACGTGGAACTTCGCGAACGAGTCCCCCAACGGTCTCGGCAAACCGCAGGACCAGGACAATCCGCCTCCGGGCGTCGATTATGACCGTTGGCTTGGCCCCGCGCCCGAACGTCCGTTCAACCCCGCGCGGTTCCACGGCTCGTTCCGGTGGTTCTTCGATTACGCGGCCGGCATGATCGGCGACTGGAATGTCCACCTTCAGGACATCATTCACTGGGCGATGGACGTGACCGCGCCGAAAGCCGGTGCACGCGGTGGGCGGAAAGTACGCGCTGGACGACATCCGCGACACACCCGACACGATGATCGTCACCTACGAGTTCGAGGGGCCGAACGGCCCGTTCGTCCAGATGTACGAGATGCGCAAGGCCAACGGCCACGGCATCGGCGGCGACCCCGGCCACGGCATGCAGTTCCACGGCTCGGACGCCACGCTCTATCTCGACCGGGGCGGGTTCAAGGTCATCCCCGAAGGGGACCGCGCGGCGGCCTTGCAGAGCGGCGGTTCCGACCAGCACTGGCCGCACGTGCAGAACTTCCTGAAGTGCGTGAAGACCCGCGAGCGCTGCACGTGCGACGTGGAGACCGGTCACACCTCGACCGTCGTCTGCCACCTCGGCAACATCTCCTTGAAGCTCGGGCGCAAGCTGTTCTGGGACGCCCAGCACGAGCGGATCACCGACAAGGACGGCCATCCCGACGCCGAGGCCAACGCCTTGCTCGGCCGCGAGTACCGCAAAGGGTACGAGCTGCCGAAGGTCGAACCGCCGGAAAAGACCGCCTGACGCGAGTCGGACAGCAGGCGCGGAGGCGATGAGTCCCGAGACTCAGGCCATCGCCTCCGCGGGCTCGCCGCCGTTCTTGAGGGCCTCCCACTCGTCCCATGAGTAAAGAACCTCGCGGGCGGAGCCGCTCTTGAACTCGCCGACGATGCCGTCCTCGGCCATGAAGTCGATCAGGCGGGCGGCGCGGCCGTAACCGATGCCCAGGGCACGCTGCAAGAGCGAGCACGAGCCGCGGCCTTCGCGGATGATGATCTCGATGGCCGGCTCGTACAGCTCGTCCCGATCCTTCAACGCCGCGGCGCGGTCCTTGCCGCCGGGACCGCCGCCGACCTGCATCTGCATCAGTTCGCTTGCTGAACTCGACCGGGTATTGCTCCAGGAACTCGCAGACGCGCGTTGACCTCCGCGTCGGAGACATACGTCCCCTGCGCCCGGACGATGTGCGACGTGCCCGGCAGCAGGAACAGCATGTCGCCGTTGCCCAGCAGCTTGTCGGCCCCCATCTCGTCGAGGACGACCCGGGAGTCGTTCCGGCTCGCCACCTGGAAGGCGATCCGCGCGGGCAGGTTCCCCTTGATCAGACCCGTGATGACGTCGACCGTCGGCTTCTGCGTCGCGACGATCAGGTGCATACCCACGGCGCGGGCCTTCTGGGCGAGCCGGACGATGTGCGACTCGACCTCCTTGGCCGCCGTCATCATCAGGTCGGCCATCTCGTCGGCGACGATGACGATGTAGGGCATGTACGTCGGGATGCGGGCCTGCTCCTCCTCGCTCTCGGGGCGGAGCCGGGCGTAGATCTCCTCGGCACCCAGGCTGTTGTACGTCTGGATGTTCCGCACCCCGGCGCGGGCGAGATAGCCGTAACGCTCGTCCATCTTGTCGCACGCCCACGAGAGCAGCGATTCGGCCTTCTTCATGTCGGTGACGACCGGGTGCATCAGGTGCGGGATGCGCTGGAACTGCGACAGCTCGACCATCTTCGGGTCGATCAGGATCAGCTTCACCTCATCGGGCGAGCGCGTCATCAGGATCGAGAGGATCATCGCGTTCAGGCAGACCGACTTACCCGTGCCGGTGCGCCCGGCGATCAGCAAGTGGGGCATCTCGGCGAGGTCGAACGCCAGCGGCTGCCCCTTCACGTCCTTGCCGAGGAACAGCGGGATGCGGGAGCGGTTCAACTGCTCGCTCACACCGTTGGTCACTTCCCCCAGGCGGACCACGGTCCGGCGTTCATTGGGCACCTCGATGCCGACGGTCGTCTTCCCGGGGATCGGCGCGACGATGCGGACGCTCGGCACGGCCAGGGCAATCGCCAGGTCATTGGCCAGGCCGGAGACCTTCGAGACGCGCAGGCCCGCCTCCAGCTCGATCTCGAACTGAGTGATGACCGGTCCCGTGTCGATCTGAACGACCCGGACGATGCAGCCGTGCTCCCGCAGGGTCTTCTCCAGGAGCATGGCCCGCTCCTGGATCTTGGCGTCGTTCTCCTGGATCGGCACGGCCCCGGGCGGTTCGAGCAACTCCAGCGGCGGCAACTGGTAACGTCCCGAGCTAACCGGCCCGGCGGGCGCGGCGCGGTCAATGGCGGCACGGACGGCCGCAGCGCCGGAGCGTGAGACGGAACCGGCGGGATGTTCGGGGAAGCCGCGTCGGGAAAGCGGCCCAGCACCGGCTGCGCGGGACGCATCGGTTCCGCGTCGAGCCTGCCGAACGAGCCGGGAGGACGCATCAACGCGTGCCCCGAGGGCACCGCCGGCACCTCGGCGCGCGAGGCCGTGCCCGGAACAACCAGAACAATTCCCGAATCGGATAGACGAACAAAAGCTCATGACAGAGGACCAGGCCAATGAGGCCGACCGCCACGAGGATCAGGACCATCCCGATCGAGCCGAATTGACTGCTCAGGAACGCCTCGATCAAGGCGCCGAGGGTCCCGCCGCCACCGACCGCCGGACTCCTCGGCAGGGTCGAGCCGAAGACCTGAGCGAGGACCGAGGCCACCGCGAGGACCATCCCGATGCCGAGCATGCGCAGGCCCGGTTCGGGGACCGACCGCCGCCGGATCAGCAGCAAGACACCGACACCCAGGCCAAGCAAGAGCACGAACGAAGCCCAGCCGATCGTCTGGAACAGGACGTGCGCCAGCCACGCGCCAAATGGCCCGCACGGGTTGTGTACCGGGATGTTCGGCGGTTCCGCCGCCGCGCCGGGCGGATCGCACGGATCGTAGCCTCCCAGACACAGGGCCACGAACAGCCAGGTGAAGAGAAGAGCCGCCCCCACCCCCTGCCGGATCAGACGCCTTCGGTCGAACATCGCACTCCCTCGCCTCCAGGCGCGTGACGGCACGAGGACGCGCCCGACCGAGGGACGTAGGCCCTCGGGACGGTCCCGATACGACGCGATGGGGTTCGGATTCCGAGGGAGGTGAGGAGAATGAGGTCTTGCCCTCCGTCCCGGCGCAGCCGATCCCCGAGCCATCGGGCTCAGCCCGATTCTCGATACGGGGCGGGCACCCATTCCAGGCGTCCCTTCGCCCCGTCTTTTCTTGATCGGCCATTCGCGGGCCGGGCTTTGGCCGGCCCGGCCCGAAGTCCAAAGACGGTGGGAACTGCGCGCTCAGTCCGCGGGTTGGGTAAGATCGACCGTCCCGCCCTCGGCCCCGGCGTCCTCGTCTTCGGTGGCCTCACGCGACTGGACATTACCGGACATGTCCAGGAAAATCTTGTCCTGCATGATCTCCTGGATCACGGTTGCGATCTTGTCACCGCCGCGCACGTCCACCAGGGGGCGCGCCCCCTGGTTCAGGGCGATCATGCGCTTCTGGATCAAGGTGGACAGCTTGAACCGTCCGCCGACCTTGTTGACGATCTCCTCTTCCTTCAGTTCTTCATGCATGGAAATTCATCCCTTACAGTAGGAGCGGGCCAGGATCTCGACCAGTTCGTCGGTGGCACGCTCCAGGTCGTCGTTGGTAATCTGATGGTGATACTGGGAGGCCTGCTCGATCTCCGAGCGGGCGTTGGCCAGCCGCCGCTGAATCGTCGCCTCGTCGTCGGTGGCGCGCGCGCGCAGGCGCTGTTCGAGAACCTCAAAATTCGGCGCGTTGATAAAAATCCGGATGGCGCTCGGCACGCGCTCGTGAACGATCCTGGCTCCTTGAACGTCGATTTCCAGGATCACGCAGCACCCCTGGGCCAGTTGGTCGCGGACCGGACCGGCGGGCGTGCCGTACAGGTTGCCGTGAACTTCGGCCCATTCCAGAAACTGCCCCTGGTCCCGCTCCGCCTCGAAAACCTCGCGCGGCAGGAAGAAATAATCAACCCCATCCACCTCGTTCGGTCGCCGGGGCCGGGTCGTCGCCGAGATGGAGAGCCTGCGCGCGAACCTCCGGCCGGCCGATCACCCGGCGCACCAGGGTGCTCTTGCCCGAGCCCGAAGCCCCCGACACCACGTACAGCTTGCCCGGCAAGTCGGCCCAATCGTCGAGCGGCACGGCCAATCCCATTCTCCATATGATAAGTCCATCTCACGTCAACGGCACGCCGAGTACGCCAAGCCGATCCGGGGATTCCGCGATCCCGTCTTCGCTCTCGGCACGCCGCGAGGGGAGATTCTTCATTCTACGTTCTGGATCAATTCACGAATCTTGTCGAGGATGCCCTTGATCTCGACGACCTCGCGGGTGATCTCGACATCGTTGGCCTTCGAGCCGATGGTGTTCGTCTCGCGACCCATCTCCTGAACGAGAAATTCCAGCTTTCGGCCGGCCGATTCCGGCCCCTTCAGAATCTCCTCGTACTGGACGAGGTGCGCTCGCAGCCTCGTGATCTCCTCGGCGATGTCGGACCGCTCCGCCAGGATGGCAACTTCGCGGATCAGGTCCCTCGGTTCGAGCGTGACCCCTTTGTCCTCGATCAACGACTGGATCCGTTCGGTCAGTCGGCCCTGATACGAGTTCACGACCTCGGGCCGACGTGTCGCCACCCGTTCCAGGTGCCCGGCGATCGACTGTCCCAGGGCGAGCAACTCGACCGCCATCGCCCGGCCTTCCTCGGCCCGTGCCGCCTGGAGGCCGCGAAGCGCCTCGGTGACGACCTTCGCCAGCGCCGGCCAGTCCTCGTGCGGGTCCCCCTCGTCGTTGCGGATCGGCTCGACCACGCCCGGCAAGGCAAGCAGGCTTGCCAGAGGCGGAGGCGCGGTGTCCTTTCCTTCGAGCTGGCGGAGTTGGTCCCGGTAACTGGTCAGAGCCACCGTGTTGAGACGGTAGTCCTCGGCACGCCGGGGCCGCTCCACCCGCAACGTGAGCTGGACCGTCCCGCGGCGTACGGTATCGCGGATCAGCCGCTCCAGCTCCGGCTCCAGGGAGCCGTAAGGGTCGCTGAGGCGGGTCGATAATTTGAAATGCCGGTTGTTGACCGTCCGCACCTCAACGAGCACCGACCATCGCTCGTCCTGAAGTCGGGCCTCACCGAAACCCGTCATGCTCAGCAACACGGCAACCTCAATCGGCAACAGATGTTACGTCAGGCAAGAAACCGCCCAATCAGGGTGTCTCGGGCTTGGCTGGAACGGCGGTCCTGGACTTCGGTTCCGCCTCGTCCTCGAAGACTTCCGGCAGACCAGGGGTAGAAGACGTGCCCACCGCGGCCTTGCCGGTTGACGGGGCCATCGGCTTGGACGACGGGGCCGGCGGCGGCAGCGGGCCGGGGGCGGTCTTCGAGGGGGCCTTGCCGGTACCCGGTACCGCGGCTTTCTCCGAGGTCCGGCCGGAGGCCGTCTCGGTCGTGTCGAACGCCGATCGGTGGACCGTGTAGTTGTTCAGCAGGACGATGCTCATGCTGAGCAGGAACCAGATGACGGCCGTGACGATCGTGACTTTCGTGAAGACGTCGCCAGCCTTCGTGCCGAAGGCGCTGGAGCCGCCCATGCCACCGAAGGCCCCGGCCAGGCCGCCCCCCTTGCCACGCTGGATCAGGACCAGGCAGATCAGGAAGAGCGAGCAGACGACCAGAAATACATTGAGCAGCCCGTTGATGAAATTCACGACCAGAGTCCTTGCAGGACAGTGACTTATGGAGGGAGGACCATCACTCTTTGGGAGACGACGAGGCGGTGGCGGCCTGGGCTCAGCCCTTGCCCGCGGAGGTCACGGCCCGGGCGGCCTCGATGATGCCGAGAAAGTCGGCCGATTTCAGGCTCGCACCGCCGACCAGGGCACCGTCGATATCGGCGCACGACAAGCAGATCCTTGGCGTTGCCCGCCTTGACGCTCCCTCCATACTGGACGACGACCCGGTTCGCGGTCGCCTGGTCGAATCTCTCCGAGAGTCGATTCCGGATGAAGGCGTGGACCGCCTGTGCCTGTTCAGGGGTGGCGGTCAGGCCGGTGCCGATCGCCCAGACCGGCTCGTAGGCCAGAACGACCCCCGCCATCTGCTCGGCCGACAGCCCGGCCAGAGAGCCGTCGAGCTGGGTGCCGACGACCTCCTCGGTTCGGTTCGCCTCGCGTTCCTCGCGGGTCTCGCCGACGCAGACGATCGGGATCAGGCCGGCCTTCAGCGCCGCGTGCAGCTTCTTGTTGACCTGCTCGTCGGTCTCGCCCATCCCGTGCCGGCGCTCGCTGTGGCCGAGGATGACGTGGGTGCAGCCGACGTCGTTGATCATCGCGCCGGAAAGCTCTCCGGTATAGGCCCCTTCCGACTCCCAGTGCATGTTCTGGGCCCCCAGGCCGATCGGCGAGTTGGCCAGCACGGAGTCGAGCCGGTTGAGATAGACCGCCGGCGGGCAGACCGCGACCCGGACGGCCGCCTCCTGGCCGAGCCCGTTCTTGACCTCCTGGGCCAGGGCGACAGCCGCCTCCAGGGAGGCGGGATTCATTTTCCAGTTGCCCGCAATGAACAGCGTGCGCATCAGACGGCTACCCCTTCCGCAGCGACATCAATCGTTCGCCCCATGACCTCGGCAATTTGCCGCAACTCCTCGATCAAGGCCGCGTACTGCTGGGGCAACAGCGCTTGCGGCCCATCCGACAGGGCCTTCTCGGGGCACGAATGGACCTCGATGTGCACGCCGTCGGCCCCGGCCGCCACCGACGCCCGCGCCATCGCCGGGATCAGGTCGGGCCGCCCGGTCGCGTGGCTCGGATCGACGATGATCGGCAGGTGCGAGAGCCCCTTGGCGTTCGGCACGATCGACAGGTCCAGCATGTTCCGGGTCGATTCCTCGAACGACCGCACGCCCCGCTCGCAGAGGATCACCTGCTTGTTCCCTTGCGAGAGAATGTACTCGGCCGACATCAGGAGGTCCTTGACCGTCGCGCTCATCCCGCGCTTCAGGAGCACGGGGGTGCTGGTCCGGCCGATCTCCTTGAGCAGGTCGAAGTTCTGCATGTTCCGCGCGCCGATCTGGAAGATGTCGGTGTAGCGCTCGACCAGATCAATCTGCCGGGGGTCCATCACCTCGGTGACGACCGGCATGCCGAAGCGGTCGCCCGTGGCCCGGAGGATCTTCAGTCCATCCTCGCCGAGCCCCTGGAAGCTGTAGGGGCTGGTCCGAGGCTTGAACGCGCCGCCTCGGAGGATGTTCGCGCCGGCCTCCTTGACCCGCTCGGCGATCTCGACCAGCCGCTCCTCGCTCTCGATGGCGCAGGGGCCGGCGATCATCGCCAGGTGTCCGCCGCCGATCTTGATCCCCCTGATGTCGAAGATCGAGTCGTCGCCGTGGAATTCGCGGCTGGCGAGCTTGTAGGGCTTGAGGATCGGGACGACCTTCTCGACCCCCTCAATCGCCTGGAGCGGCTCGACCTGGAGTTTTTCCTCGTCACCGATCACGCCAATGATCGTGCGCGCGACCCCCTGGCTGAGGTGGGGCACGAGGCCGAGCTCTTCGATCCGCTCGGTGACGTGGCGGATCTGCTCCGGTGTGGGGTACGGCTTCAGCACGATGATCATCGGCGCTCTCAATAATACGGGCGGCAGGTCTGGCAAGGCGCGGGGCATCTCCCGCCCATCATCAGACGGGGGGCAGGCTCTCGTGAATCGGAGAGTGTATCGCAGAATGGCGACGGAGGGAAGGGGGATTTTGAGCGGCAACGGGAGGGACGGAACGGAAAAGGCTCACCTCTTTTCGCTTCACAAAAGTTGAGTGCGACGCGAACGGAACGGGGTTGTCCTCCCTGACCGCCCCGACATGTCCGAAAAGGTGTGACCGACGAACCGTGAGGCAACCAGTCTGTGCGTCGACGCGTTCAGGCGAGCGGTTCTTCCGGGTTCGTCACACCCGACAAGGAGGACGTTCCCGTCGTCTCGGGACTCCAGAGACCGCTCTCGTACGAGGCCGGGGAGACTTCCGGAACCTCGGGGGCCGGTCTGGGGGGCTTCCGGAGTTCCTCGCGAAGCACGCGGAGGTCCGCCGGGGCCGTGATCCCGATGCGGACTCGATCTTTTTGAATTTGTAAAATTGACAAACGCGTCGTACGACCGATCACAACCCCTTCGCCAGGGCGACGGGTCAGCACGAGCATGCCAGGCCTGGTCCCCGCGCCGAAACCTGGACGAATTGGCTGCTTATCCGGCGCCGATGATTGCTGGATCTCCTCCCGAAGGATGAGCACATCCGGCGACGCGAGAAAGCCGATTCGGGCCCTGTCTCGCTCAATACTGTTGACCGACACAATCGTCTCGTCGCCGAGGAACAATCGTTCCCCGACCTTTCTCGTCAAAACGAGCATTTCACACTCCGTTGTGGAACAGGCGAACGTGCGATGGAGGCGTCTTCGACATTCGGAGACATGGATCACACGCATGTAACAATCCCAAAAAGATCATCCACTGGACTTGTCTAATGTCAATAAAAAAAAGATTTTGCGAAAAAAATAATTTCGTTGCCCGTCCAGATCGACAATATTAGTATGTCGGCCTTAATTAAACGGAGCCGAGGCCTTCCCGCTCGGGAACGTCTCTGGAGCATCCCTCTCCATTCAAGCGGATTGATCGGAGAGGTCGGCGGCTTGCCAGCAAATTGCAATTTATCATAATTAAAATATTTCTGATGAGTATTTGATATTAAGAGTTTCGAACCGAAAAACGTAGGCAATTGAATGCTTCCCGTCGTCGGATGGGTCTATCTTAAGAGAAAAAGAATCAATCCCTAGTTGACAAGGAGTTGGAAGGTGAATATTATCCTATAAGAGTCTGACTTTTTAGGCGAAGCACAAGATATACCTTGTTGTCCGCCTGTTCCGGTTTCACTGTCCCATTCAGGTATCGAGGAATTTCATGGCTGCCACGAAGTCGAAGTCGTCAAGGTCGAGCAAGGCTGCCGCTCAAACACGCCCCTCCGCGCAGATTCGTCAGGCGGCCGACCTGCTGAAGCAGGTGTCGGACCCGACCCGTCTTCAAGTCTTGATGCTGTTGACGGAGAAGGAGCGGAATGTTTCCGAGCTATGTGCCGATCTGGGCACGCAAAGCCAGCCGGCGGTGAGCCATCACCTTGCATTGCTTCGTCATGGTCGGCTGATTGAACCGCGTCGTTCCGGCAAGCATAACTATTACTATTTGACCGATGCCGGCCGCGAACTGGCCGATGTGGTGCATTCGCTCGTCGGTTGATCGGGTTTTGCACAGACATACGAGACGAACAAATCATCGGGCCGCCCGCTCCGTGGATTGATTTCCTGGTGCGGGCGGCCCGATCTGTCATTTTCGGGGTCGGTTTCCTTCCGAACGGCCTCAAGGGGACCGCTCAGGGCGTATCCACATCGTTTCGGACCTCAACCTTGCTACGGACATCAACCTTGGCTGGCTCTCGGATCTCAAGCTGGTCGATGACGCGGGTGATCCCCACCGTATCCTGCGCGAGGGTCACGGCCTTGGTCTTGGCTGAGGCACTGTCCACGAAACCCTTGAGCGTGGCGACTCCTTGCTTATCGACCTGGACCTCCAGCTCGTTCCGGTTCAGAGCCTTGTCCCAGTGAAGCCGTCCATAGACGCGGCGCCTCGACTCCCATGGCCTTCACGGATTCCTTGGTGCGTTCGAAGCCTTGTTTGATGTCCTTCTTGAGGTTGCGCGCCCCTTCCTTGAGGTCCTTGAGGGCGCGGTCGATTGACTCGCCCGTGCGCTCGGCCGGTCCTTCACGGGGTTTCTCTTGCGCGGGGCTACCGCACGTCGCGATGGTCAGAACCGCACCGACAACCGCGGCGCCCAGCATGTTAGATTTGCTCATCATCCGTGCCTTCCTTTCATGTGAATCCTGAAATCCGTAATTCGCATGGCCCCGGGAAGGATCGAAGACGGCTGAAGTCGAGAGCGACGACGATCTTCCTCCTCTCGTTGACCATGCGGCTTTCCCCACGCGTGACGGCCCGCGCGGGGCATCCTCATCATTGATTTTGATGATGCAAATACCAGACCATCGGGCTCGCTGAGGACACGGCGATTGTTGCTTTAGCGAGGGCCCGTTTTGCGGTACGATGTTGTCTGGAAACCATCACTGTCAAATCAGCCTCAATCAGGGAGAATCAACATGTCCACCGATCAGAACGCTGGAGCCAGTGGCGGAACCCAGGCGTCCTACCCCACGGGACAGCACCTGAAGTGCGAGCAATGCGGCTCGGAGATCGAGATCATCAAGCCGTGCACGTGTCAGCCACCCGATCAGGTGCTCCAGTGTTGCGGGAAGGAAATGCGGCCGATCTGAAACGACGATGGCCCCTCACCCGATGCGGGAGGGGCCACCCCAACCGCCTCTCTTGAAACATCACGGACATGGAGACGCCGCCATCATTTCAAGGCCGTCTCCCAAACCCTTCCCGGGGTGATCTCAGACTCCTCGCAGATCTCTATCGGTCGTTGCGCGAACAGACGAGCCGCAGGGTAAAGACCGTGCGGATTTGTTCCGCATGCGCGTTCTGGGACAGGCTCGGCAGAAGTAACGCTTTCTTTAGCGGGCAGCGGGTGACCATCCCGATTGTTTTTTCGGGCATTCCGTCGTCCGCGCCGTTATACTCCGTCCTCTCTTCTCCTCCGCTCCTGGACGGATTGGCGATGTCGACGAGGACGGAAAAGGTGGGGGGCGGGGGAGCGTGGTCCGATGGGGCACCGGGTGAGGAGTCAGATCAATGGCGAGCGAGGGGCGGGGGGTGGGGACGATCGCGCGCGGGTGGAGGATCGTCGGTGGGCTGTCGATGAACCTGGCGCTGGGATCGCTCTACGCGTGGAGCATGTTCGTGGCGCCTCTGGAGGAGCAGTTCGGGTGGAAGCGGACGCAGACGTCCACGGTCTTCACGATCGCCATCGTCACGTTCGCCCTGATGTTTGTGCTGGCGGGCCGGATTCAGGATCGCCTGGGGCCGTTGCCGGTGTCGCTTGTCGGCGGTTTGCTGGTGAGCCTGGGTTTCTTTATGTGTTCCTTCACCGAGAGCCTGGGCTGGCTGTACTTCTGGTTCGGGCTCGTGGTGGGAGCGGGCAACGGGTTCGGCTACGCGACACCGATCCCGGTGATGGCGAAGTGGTTTCCCGATCATCGCGGCCTGGCGGTCGGCCTGGCCGTGGCTGGGTATGGTGGTGGCTCGGCGATCTTCGGGCCTTTGTGCGCGTACCTGCTGATCCCGTCCTACGGACTGGCCGCGACCTTCCGCATTCTGGGCGGGGTCTTTCTGGTGATGACCACGATCGGTGCTTTGCTGCTGCGTAACCCGCCGCTAGGTTACAGGCCCGAAGGATGGACCCCGCCGCCGACGACGGCGCGGGCCGGGGCGACCTCGCACGAGTTCTCGCCGGGGGAGATGCTGAGAACGCCGACGTTCCCCTTGATGTGGATCGCCTACGCGCGGGCGCGTCGTCGGGCCTGATGATCATCAGTCAACTTGTGCCGTTCGCGAAGGAGAAGGGAATCGACGCGGGCATCGCCAGCACGGCCATGCTCGTCGGCGCGGTGGGCAATGTCGCCGGACGGACGCTATCGGGGTGGATGTCGGACCGGATCGGTCGGCTGAACATCTTGCGGCTGATGATCGGACTTTCGATCGTGGCGATGCCGTTGCTGTACGCTCTCGCCGGCACCGTGGCGGGTCTCTTCGCGATGGTCTTCGTGATCTACTGGTGCTTTGGTACGCAGCTCTCGGTGAATGCGTCGACGACGGCCGACTTCTGGGGGACCCGCAACGCCGGTCTGAACTACGGCCTGCTCTACACGGCCTACGGTGTCGCCGGGGTGATCGGGCCTCGGCTTGGTTCGAGCGTCTTCGACAGCTACCAGAGCTACCGGATCGCCTTCGACGCGGCCGCCGTGCTGGCGGCGGTCGCCCTCGTCTGCGAACTCCTGGCCCGTCGTCCGTCCCCCCGCGCCCGGCCGTGCTCGTGGCCGGGGAGCCGGTCGCGACCGGATAAGCCGCGAACTTCGGAGAAACGCGGCCTCGCGGATTTTGCGTTCGGCGCTGCTTTGAGAGGGATCGGCTGAGGTCTTCACTGACCGTCACGGATTTTGGGGGGGGTGGGTTCCACACCCCATGGAGCGCGGGCGTCTCGCCCGCATCCGGCTCTCCAAGGCGGGCGAGACGCCCGCGCTCCAGGCCGAATTGTCTGGATCAGCCTTCAGGTCTCGCACCTGCCGGGTGCCCCCCATAATCCGTGACGGTCAGGGTCTTCAAATCCCCGATCGAGTCGCCGGGACACGGATATCCCGGCTCTCGTCGGAGGAATCTTCGACGGCGTCAGGACCGGCCGAGACACGTTTTCAAAAATGCGTACCCGGCGCGGATATCGCGGACCCGGGCGGCCTGATCCCCAACTTCGCGCTCGATGAGCAGCGGCCCGTTGTAGCCGACACTCTGGAGCGTCTGAACGAATCGGGGGATGTCCACTTCCCCCTGGCCCAGCGGGACCTCCTCGCCCCACTGGCCGGGGACGGTGGGCCGGCGCGCGTCCTTGACGTGGACGCTGCGGATATCCGGTCCGAGGATCTCGACCGCCCGGATCGGGTCGCCCATGTCGTAGAGGAGCATGTTCGCCGGGTCGAAATTGACTTTCAGGTTCGGCGCCTTCAGGTCGTCGAGCGTCCGCCGGAGCAGTTCCGCGCTCTCCTGGCCCGTCTCGAAGGCCAGGGTCACGCCCTTCTCCGCGGCGAGCTGACCGGCCTTGCCCAGCGTGTCGAGGAAGGCGATGCGATCCGGGTCGTCCGGCTCGGGCAAGAACCCGGCGTGCAGCATCAGATCGGTCAGGCCCAGGGCGAGGGTCCGCTCCAGCGCCCAGGCGAGTCGTTCCATGCGCTCGGCGCGGAGGGCCGCGGGGCCGAATCCCCCGGACTCCTTGATCGTCCGCGGCGTGGTGTAGTCCTCGCCGGGAAAGCCGAGCATGGCCCCGGTGAGCGTCAGGCCCGAGGCGAGTGCCGCCTGCGGCATGGCGTCTCCCTCGTCCCAGCTCGCGTGGTGCGGGTCGCCGCAGGCGATCTGGGTCACGTCGGTTCCGATGTCGTCCAGCAGACGCTTCAGTTCGGCAACGCTGGAGACCTGGAGACTCCAGCTACAGATGCCGATGGCCAGCGGGGGCAGGGAGCGATCTTGGGGCGTGGTCACGGCTTTCTCCCAGCTCGTCGAGGTTGATCATTCCTTCGGTGGTCCGCCAGGGGGGGCCTTGGCGGGGCATCGGGAACGATCATAGCCCGAGACGGCGGCGAGAGCGACCGGTTTCCACGCAATCCGAGCGTGGATCGAGAGGTCGGGACTTTCAGGAACCGGTGCGGGCGATCTCGTCCAGCGTGCCCTGGCCACTGATGAAGGAGGTCGGGGTGACCTCTCCGTCGGCGGTGAGCTGACTGTCCAGCGGCGGTTCCGGCTCGGCGAGGAAGACAACGCGGTCGCGTCCCGCTTCCTTGGCCCGGTAGAGGTTGTAATCGGCCGCCGAGATCAGGGCGGAGGCCGGCCGAGGACGACTGGCCGGGGTGAAGATCAAGCCGATGCTGGCCGTGATCCGCAATGGCTCGCGATTGGTCCGCAACGGGCGTGAGGCCAGGCAACGGCGAATCCACTCCGCCCGCTCGAGCGCCCGCCGGGGAGAGATGATCGGCAAGGCCAGGATGAACTCCTCGCCGCCGTAGCGGGCGACCAGGTCTTCCGATCGCGTCGCCGAGCGAAGCACGTCGGCGACCTCTCGCAGGACCGCGTCTCCCATGCTGTGGCCGAAGTCGTCGTTGACCCGCTTGAAGTGGTCGATGTCGAGCATCAGCACGGACATTCCCATGCCGCGATTCGCGGCCTTCTGCGCCAGAATGTCCATCTGATCGAGGAAATAGGAGCGGTTGTAAAGCCCCGTCAGGCCATCCCGGACGGTACGCTCGAACATCTCGCGTTGAAACTGTTCTTCGCAGGGGTCGGGGCGGAGGAACTTGACCACGACCGTCGTGCCGATGCGAAGGCGGTCGCCGTCATTGAGCGCGACGGGGACCTTGGGCGTCAGACGTTCGCCATTGACGAACGTGCCGTTGGTGCTGCCGAGATCCGTCAGCCGGACCTGACCATCCTCGTCGGCCTTCAAGAGCGCATGGTGCCGGGAAACGCTCGGATCAGGCAGTTGCAGCGAATTGTCCGCCGCCCGGCCGAGCCAGTTGCCGCCGCGAACCAGGGGAAGCATCGCGCCCGGGATGCCGCCACTGAGCAGAACCAGGTACATCGATCGCGACGTGTCGTCCTCGGTTTCGACGATCGGATACGGCGTCGCTTCGAAAATGTGCGTGGCGCCTTTTTCGTCCATGGTCCATCCCCGATGGTGAGGATTCAGCAAACCCGGATCTCCCGACCCCGCCGAGGAAGAAGCCGGTTCGCCCTCGATTCAAGGCTAGGTCGGGAAACCGACCTGTCAAACGAACGCCGGAGACCCTCAGGAGGATGGCCAGGGGATCGACGTCTGGTTTGTGTCCTGGTCGTGGCGGCCTCCACGCCCCGAGTTGGCGTGTCTCCGCGCCCGAATCGTGTGTCCACGGAGTGTCACTCCGGCCCCTGCGATCTCGCGGCACCGCGCACGATCAGCGACAACCCCTGAGGGCCGTTTTGAACCTTCCCGCGATCCGCGGGAAGGTTCCCGGACGGAGGGTGCGTGGCGTATCTTATTGTATTGTAAGTTGTTATGCCGAACGCTCCTGGCCGAGCAGCCTCTGAAATGGACCGGCAAGGTCAGCGACACCCGCGTGCCGTGGAGGCCGGGGCCTGAGAATCGATGCTTCTTGTTTATAAATAACAAGTTACGGAAATTCTAGCCGAGTCGGGAACGAAAAAAACGCGCCTTCGGTATCAGCAACAGACGGTCGGCGGGTGGCATGCGAGGGGAATGTCACCGAGGTTCCTCCCCGCGCTTCGCTTCTTCTCGTTTTTGTGGGACCTGGAGGATCCATCCGCCGACCTCGCAAACGTCCTGGGAGACGCCCGGTCGCGATTTCGTCGATCCGGGCAAACACGGTACAATGCAGGACGAGGGGACCAGACCGCGCCGACGGACGCGGTCCCTTTTCGCGGAGATCTCGACCTCATGGCGATCAAGACCGGAGAGCGGCTTATCCGGGTGGCGCGGACCGACACGACCTTCGCTCAGCGGGAGGGCCTGTGGGTTGGCAAATGCCTGATCTGTAACGGGCCGATTGCCTTCGATGCGCGTACCGGCGAGGGAGCCACCCTGGAACATATCCGGGCGAGGTCGCGGGGCGGCACGGACGACCCGAAAAACCTGGCCGTCGTCCATTCCCGTTGCAATGCCGAGAAGGGCATCCGGTGGGACCCGAAACGACGCCGACAGGCCGATGAGTACGACTCCTTCATCGAGCGGCTCATCCAGAAACGCGCCCGGCGCTGGCGCGACCCCCAAGACGACGCCCGGTCTTCCCAGGTATCCTGAGAACCCGTTCGCGACGTTGGGAACACGATCCAACCCCGCCTCGACCGACTCTCCATCCCCGTTGGCCCCAGGGAGCCGAACTCCATGCGACGTCTCGCCGTTGTGACTTGCCTCTTGATCCTCGGAACGACCGCCAGGTCTCTTGCCGATGGCCCCGCCGACAACCGTCCGGACGCCGTGCGACGGATTCCGAAGCTCGGGATCGACGTTCCCGACGAGGATCGGGCGCGACTGGAAGAGGGGCTCGACAGGCTCCGCAACGCCATCGATGACCTGGCGGGACGGCGCGACCCGGCCATCGCCGCGCTCTTGCCGGACATCCAGATCTTCGAGCGAGCTGTCCACGACGCCCTGACCTACCGGGAATTCTTCGATCGCCGGGAGATTGACAAGGCCGTGTCGCTCCTCGACGAGGGCCTGGAGCGTGCCCGGCAACTGGCCGACGGCTCCGCCCCCTGGACGACCCGGACCGGCCCGGTGGTGCGCGGATATATCTCCAAGATCGACGGCTCGGTCCAGCCGTTCGGTGTGGTCGTTCCGGAGTCGTACCAGCCGGAGGGAAAGGCTCGTTACCGGCTCGACATCTGGTTCCACGGCCGTGGCGAGACGCTCAGCGAGGTGAATTTCCTCCACGAGCGTCGCACCCAGCCGGGTCTGTTCACGCCAGCCGACACGATCGTCCTGCATCCGTATGGCCGATATTGCAACGCCTTCAAGTTCGCCGGTGAGGTGGACGTGTACGAGGCACTGGCGGCATCGCGGCGGCAATATCGGGTCGATGAGGACCGGATCGCCGTGCGAGGCTTC
Organism: uncultured Planctomycetota bacterium; assembly: GCA_963758025.1. Classification (GTDB taxonomy): domain Bacteria; phylum Planctomycetota; class Planctomycetia; order Isosphaerales; family Isosphaeraceae; genus CAVWUA01. Next base: position 110,731 of record CAVWUA010000003.1, read on the forward strand.
TCGATGGGAGGGGCGGCGTGCTGGCAGTTCGCCGTGCACGACGCCGGGCGCTGGTTCGCCGCGAACCCGGGCGCGGGCTTCGCCGAGACGGCCCGCTTCCTGCGGATCTTCCAGGATGAATCGGTCCAGCCGACCTGGTACGAGCGGAAGCTCTGGCACCTTTACGACTGCACCGACTACGCCATCAACCTGCGGCAATGCCCGACAGTGGCCTACAGCGGCGAGATCGACCGGCAAAAGCAGGCCGCCGACGTCATGGCCGAAGCGCTCCGGGCCGAGGGGATCGAGCTGCGGCACATCATCGGCCCGAACACCGCCCACCAGTACCATCCGGAAGCCAAGGAGACCGTCACGGCGATCCTGGATAGCATCGCCGAGCAAGGCCGCGTTCTCTTGCCCCGGAAGGTGACGTTCGCCACCTACACGCTCAAGTACAACCGGATGAACTGGGTCACGATCGACAGCCTCGGCCAGCACTGGGAGCGTGCCACGGTCACGGCCGAGCATGACGGCGGCTCCCGCGTGACGGTCCAGACGGAGAACGTCAACGCCTTGACGCTGGAGATGCCCTCGGGGCGTTGTCCGCTCGACGTGACCCGGCCGGTAGTCGTGCGGATCGATGGCAGCGAGGTCGAGGCTCCCCGGCCGTACTCCGACCGCTCCTGGCGGTGTGCGCTCGTCCGGCAAGACGGCACGTGGACGGCTCGGTTCCCCTGATCCAAACACGCTTCAAAAGCGGCACGACCTTCAGGGGCCGATCGACGACGCCTTCATGGACTCGTTCGTGATCGTCCGTCCCACGGGGACCGCCGCGCACGAGGCGGTCGGCTCCTGGGCGGAGTCCGAGCGCGAGCGTGCGGTCGAACATTGGCGGCGTCACTTCCGGGGGGAGGCCCGGATCGTGGACGACGTGGCGGTTTCCGACGCCCAGATCGCCTCGGCCAACCTCGTTCTGTGGGGTACGCCCGAGAGCAACGCCGTTCTGGCCCGGATCGCTCCGCAACTGCCGATCCGCTGGGAAGGGGACACGATTCGCGTGGGGGACCAGACGTTCAACGCGGCGCATCATGCTTTGATCCTGATCTACCCGAACCCGCTGAACCCGTCGCGCTACGTCGTGCTGAACAGCGGGTTCACCTTCCGCGAATATGACTATCTGAATAACGCCCGGCAGGTGCCGAAACTGCCCGACTGGGCGATCATTGACGTGCGCACGCCGCCCGATTCTCGTCGTCCCGGCAAGGTTGTCGCCGCCGACTTCTTCGACGAGGGCTGGGAGCTGCGGCCCGCGCACGAGGAATGAGGCTCGGCGTCCTGTCCTGGTCAGTCGAAATCATTTTGTGTCTGTTGACGGAGACCCCCAGCCGTGTGCGAACTGATGGCGATGTCGTTCGAGTCGCCGGTTTCGGCCGACTTCTCGATCCGCGAGTTCGCTCTCCGTGGCGAGGAGAACGCCGACGGCTGGGGCCTGGCCTGGTATCCCGACCGTTCCCTGGCGATGGTCAAGGAGCCGGTCAAGTGGGGCGAGAGCCGCTATGCCCGCTTCCTCCAGACGTACCACGAGGAACTGCACAGCCGCATTCACATCGCGCACGTCCGCCACAAGACGGTGGGTGGTGTCACGACCCACGCCGATACCCACCCGTTCGCCCGCGAGTACGGTGCGAGGGATTACTGTTTCGCCCACAACGGCACGCTCGAAGGCCCCCTCTGGGACCTTCCCCTGAGCCACTACCGGCCGATCGGTACGACCGATTCCGAGTACGCGTTCTGCCATCTCCTACACGACATCGTGCAACGAGAGAGCCACCTCGACACCGAGGACGACTGGCACTGGCTCCATGAGAAACTCTCGTGGCTCAACGGTATGGGGAAGATCAACTGCCTGCTCTCCGACGGTACCCGGCTTTTCTGCTATCACGACGTCCATGCCTGGAAAGGCTTGAATTTCCGCAAGATCCGCATCAAGGACAACCACCTGCGCCATCTCGGTGACGAGACGATGCAGATCGAGGTCGAGACGGAGTCGATCAACCACGGCTTCGTCGTCGCCACCCAGCCCTTGAGCCCCCACGGCTGGCACAGCTTCCGGACGGGAGAGCTGATCGTGCTCGAAGGCGGCTCGATCCGATACTCCAGCGCCCGGCATCATGGTGCTCCCGAGTTCTCCCCGGGTCGGAAGCTTTCGTCCCCTCCGCCCCTCTCGGAAACGACGGAAGCCACCGGCGAGAAACGCGCCGGTGGCTCCTGATTGTTTCGTAACGAAAGAGGGATCTCTTTGTCGGTCCCGATCACTCGGGACCCAGCCCCTTCAGGCGGCTCGTGCTGTCGCCCAGCGAGGGAATCGACGCGCCCATGCGGTCGAGCATCGACAGGTAGAGATTGTTCAGCGGGGTGTCCTCGGAATACTGGATATGCTGCCCCGGCTCCAGCGTTCCGGCCCCCCGACCCGCCAGCACGAGTGGCAGATTGTTATGGTTGTGGCGGTTGCCGTCGCCGATCCCGCTGCCATAGAGGAGCATTGTGTTGTCGAGCACGTTGCCGTCCCCTTCGGGCATCGACTTCAGCTTCTCGATCAGGTAGGCCAGCACCGTCACGTGGAAGCGGTTGATCGAGCGGATCTTCTCGTGCTTCTTCGGGTCGCCGCCGTGGTGTGACAGCTCGTGGTGCCCCTCGGAGATCTTCAGGTTCCCATAGCTGCGGTTCGACCCCTCGTTGGCGAGGACGAAGGTCGAGATGCGCGTCAGGTCCCCCTGGAAAGCCAGGGCGAGCATGTCGCACATCAGCTTGGCGTGCTCCTCGTACTCGCGGGGAATCCCCTCGGGCCGCTCGACGCCGTCGGGCAGGTCCGCGCTTCCCTCTCCGGTGCGGGCCACGCGCGTTTCCAGCTCGCGGACGGAGGTGAGATATTCATCCACCTTGCGGCGGTCGTTGGACCCCAGACGCTTCTGGAGCGAGTTGGCATCGTCGATCACGAAGTCGAGGATGCTCTTGCGGTACTCTTTTCGCAACCCCTGGCTCAGGCCCGTCTCGTCGGGCAGGCTGTTGGAGAACAGCCGCTCGAAGACGAGCCGGGGGTTGATCTCCTTGGGCACGGGCGTGTTGGGGGTCCGCCAGGCGATGTTCGACGAGTAGGCGCAGCTATAGCCGGAGTCGCAGTTGCCCGACTGCCGGCCCGCCTCCAGGCCCAGCTCCAGCGACGGGAACCGCGTGACCTTGCCCACCTTGTCGGCGGCCACCTGATCGACCGAGACCCCCACGCGGATATTCGCCCCGTCGGTCTTGACCGGATGGACGCCGGTCAGGAAGCAGGAGAGCGAACGTGCGTGGTCGCCGCCGCCGTCGCCGAGTGCGTAGGCATTATGCTGGGCCAGGCCGCTGAGCACCGAGAAGTCATTCTTGAACGGCGCGAGCGGTTCCAGAATCCATGGCAGCTCGTAACTGGTGCCGGTATCCTTGGGCGTCCAGTCCGGCATGTGGGCACCGTTCGGAACGTACAGGAAGGCCATGCGGAGCGGCCCATTGGCCCCGCCTCGGGCCGCCTCGGCGACCGAGACGAGCGGGGCCATCGCTTCCAGCCAGGGCAGCGCCAGGGCCGTGCCTAGACCTCGCAGAACGGTACGTCGAGAAATATGGGTCGTCTTCATGATTATTCGCCCCCTTGGCCCTTCCTCATGCGGAACGGCACGCTCTTGACGATCTCTCCCACGAGGGTCGAGAACTTGTAGTCGTTGGCGGCGAGCGCCTGGAGGGTCTGATCGACCTCGCAGGTGTCCGTCGCTTCCAGCCCGCGGCCCAGAGCATACGTCAGCATCTTCTCGGTCAGGCAACGGGCAAACTGGTCTTTCTTCGAAAGCAGGAGCGCCTTCAGCTCCATCGATCCGTTGAAGCTTTCTCCGGTCGGCAGACTGCCGGTCGCGTCGATCGGGAACTTCCCGTCCTGATCGCGCCATGCGCCGATCGCGTCGTAATTCTCCAGGCTGAAGCCCAGGGGGTCCATCCGGCTATGGCACGAGGCACAGCCAGGGTCGGCCCGGTGCTGTTCCAGCCGGACGCGCAACGACGCCTCGCGGACAGACCTCCGGTCCTCCTTCAACTCGGGCACGTCCGGCGGCGGAGGCGGCGGAGGCGTGCCGAGAATCTGCTCCAGAATCCACTTGCCTCGCTTCACGGGCGAGGTCCGCGTTGGGTTCGAGGTGATCGTCAGGATGCTCGCCTGCGTCAGGACTCCGCCCCGGCGGTCCCCGTCCAGCGTGACGCGCTGAAAGTCATCCCCCTGGACCCCTTCGATACCGTAGAGCTTCGCCAGCCGTTCGTTCACGAACGTGAAATCGGCGTTGAGGAATTCCAGAATGCTCCGGTCCTCTCGCATGATCGCCTCGAAGAACCGTTGCGTCTCGCCTCGCATCGCGTTGCGTAATTCAGCGTCGAAGTCCTTGAAGACGTTGGTCGCGGGTGTGACCGTATCGAGGTTGCGGATCTGCAACCACTGGCCGGCGAAGTTCTCGACCAGGGCCCACGCCTTCGGATCTTTCAGCATCCGGCGTGCCTGGGCTTCCAGAACCTTCGGGTCCTTGAGCTTCCCCTCGGCGGCGAGCCGGAACAGTTCCTCGTCCGGCATGCTGCTCCAGAGGAAGTAGGACATCCGCGACGCCAGTTCGTAGTCGTCCAACGGCTGCGGACCAGCCGACTGATCCTTCCCCCCCTGATCCAACTCGACGCGGAAGAGGAAGTGCGGCGAGACAAGCACGGCCGTCACGGCGAGCCGGACCCCTTGCTCGAAGTTCTGGTCATTTTTCAGCGCCAGGTTCACGAAATGGACGAGCCGATCTACTTCGTCCTTCCGGGCAGGACGACGGTAGGCCCGGCTGGCGAACCGATCGAGGATCTCCCGGGCACACGCCTCGACGTCATTCTCGTTCTTCGGCTCGCGGAAAATAATCCGTTTGTGCGATTCGGGCAACTCCCGGCCGCCCGGAACGACCGGCCCCTGAACTTCCAGCTTTTGGATGTACAGATTACGGTCGCGGCGGTTGCTATTTGGTTCGTCCGGGTTGTAGTAGTCGTTGGTGAACGCGGCGGCGAAGCGGTGATCGCCTGCCTTCAAGTTCGTGCGGACCTCATACGTTTCCGGGTCCCCCTCAACGGCCTTGACCTCCAGTTCCTGGATTGTCTCCCCGTCCTTCTTGAGGGCCATCTTCGCTGGTTCCTGTCCCGCCTGCTGGGCAAAGGCCCGGACACGGAAGACGTACTCGCCGTCCTTGGAAACCTTGTGCGAGACCGCGACTTCACCGTTGGAGGCCAAGACACGGCCGGCGTTGCCGAAGTTGGAACCCCCCGCGTTACGCAGGTCCCGGCCTTCCCAGGTCTTCTGCTCGCCGAAGTCGGTCCGATCGACGACGATCGCTCGCTGGGCGACCTGCTCGGCGGCCGTCAGATACTTTTCCAGCAGGATCGGCGAGAGCGTCAGGACGTCGCCGATATTGTCGAAGCCGTAGCCGACATCGTCGGTTGGGAAGTCGTCGGCCGGCTGGAAATCAACACCAACCAGGTCACGAATCGTATTATTGTACTCCGCGCGGTTGAGGCGACGGATCGTCACACGGCCCGGGTCGAGTGGCCCCTTGCAATCGAACGTCGATAGGTTCGCCTCGATCCACTGGACCAGCCGGGTGACCTCCTCCGGTTTGGGACGCGGTTCCTTCGGCGGCGGCATCTGGCCGCTATCCACGTAGTCGAGTACCGTCTCCCAGGTCTCCCGATCGCTGGCCACGGCCGCGGCGTCAGCATACTTCGACAGGTTCAGGTCCGCGCACTGTTTCTCCGAGCCATGGCACTTGAAGCAATACTGCTTCAGCAAAGGGACGATATTTTCATGATAAGCCGTCTCCTCCGCTCGCGGCGCCAGCGTGGCCTTGTCGGCGCCGAACATCACGTCCGGCATCGCCAACAGGGCGAGGAAGATCAGCGCTGATAAACCCACTCGTCGCATGAACGCCACTCCTGAGACACCACGGCGGCCATCAATCGTGCGCCGCCAATTCTCCAACAATTGTACGAAGACTTCCAGCCCGACCAGACTCGTACCACTCAATTTTGCACGATCGTACTGGTATACCAGTGGCGTGTCAAATATCAGAAATCACTTCGTGACCGGGTCTATTCCATCGTTACTGAGAAAATCCGCAGCCGGTAATCAAGGTAGGGACTCCTTCAGGGGGAGTCTTTTGGGTATGGCACAGTGCAAAAGGGGGGGCTCAGAACCGAAATCCGCACAGGATTTATCGCAAATTCGAGTCCATGACGCTACTAACTTAGAGCGTCAAGCGACATGCCTTTGTTCGATGACGGCCAAGATGGCAGTCGGACCGGCGATCCGTTTCAGTCACAACCTCTTTTGCTATTTGCAATTATAATAGATTCCCTCGCGGGATGCGAAGCAATCCGATCCGAACGAAGGAATAGGACCGTGTCAGACGTCGCGATCGGGATTCGTCAGAAAGCCCGCCTTGCGCACAGCGAGGTAATAGACCGGGATGCCGAGGGCGATGCTCAGCACGGAGAAACCCCCGACCAGGGGTTGGCGGTCGAGCACGGCCAGGGTCAACAGCAGGGTCACCGCAAGGTAGATGGCCGGGACGACAGGATAGCCAGGAGTTCGGAATGGGCGGTGGAGGTCGGGCCTCTTCCAGCGGAGGACGTACACGGCGCTGACGGTGAGCATCGAGAACAGCGCCAGGCCCACGCTCGAATAGACGAGGATCTGTTCAAAAGAGCCGGTCCACAAGAGCACCAGGGACCAGCCGATCTGCAAGGCGGTGGCGACCCGGGGCGTGCCGGTCCGCTCGGAGAGCCGCCCGGCGATCGCGGGGAACTGCCCCGCCTGGGCCATGGCGAAGGCCACGCGCGGGCCGGTCAGGACGAACGCGCTAAGCGATGCCAGGAGCGTGAAGCCTATCGCCACCGAAAGCGGGTCGGCCACGCGCGGGCCGAACAGTTGCTCGGCGGAAAGCTGGGCGATCGGGGCGACATCGTCGATCGCGCGGACCTGCTCGGCCGTCAATGCGAGGGCATAAAATCCGTTCAGGGCGAGATACAGCACGAGCACGAAGGCCGTGCCGGACAGAATCGCGATCGGCAGCTTCCGCTGGGGCTGCTCGATTTCTCCGGCCAGATACGAGGCACCGTTCCAGCCGGTGAACGCGTACGAGATATACACGAGCGAGAAGATCATCGACTCGACCAGTTCACGGTCGAAGACCGACGCGGGGGGGATGTCGTTGCAGGTGGGACCAGTTTCCCCATCCGGCCGCGAGACCGACAACGGCCAGCAGGCTGAGAATGCCGAGCTTGATCAGGGTCATGCTTCCCTGGGCACGGACCGAGTGCTGACGGCCCGTGTTGTGGATCACCCCCAGGGCGATAATCATGACCGTGGCGAGAGCCTGCTGCGCAACCCGCGCCGGGGTTCCGTCCAGAGACAATGGGGCGAGCAGGTATTTCGCCGCGGCGAAGCCCGACGCGGCGATCGGCCCACCGAAGCCGATCAGAAAGGACACCCAGCCCGTGAGGAAGGCGGCGAGGGGGCCATAGGCCTCATAGAGATAGATATAATCGCCGCCCGTCTTCGGCAGGGCCGCCGAGAGTTCCGCCAGCGTCAAGGCCCCGCAGAGGGCGACGACTCCACCGACGACCCAGAGCCAGAGCATCAATCCATTGCTGCCGACCGCCTGGACGGTGTAGCCCGAGGTCGTCAGCACGCCGGTGCCGATCATGCTGGCGATGACGACGAACGTCGCCGTCGCCAGTCCGAAGCCGCGTTGTCGGTTGTCAGGTTTCGGTTCGGAGTCCGGTTCCAGGACCATCGCTCAGGAGTCCTTCCCGGGCTTGTCTCACCTTGCGGAATTGCTGGAAAAAGTTCTCCTTGAGCTTCGGCGGGTTCTCCGTGTCGATCGGCTGAAATCCGGCGTCCTGGATTTCCTTGATGAAGACGTCCTTGCTCGCGCGGATATGGTTCTTGACGAACTCGCTGCTGACCCCTTCGCGGCGGTCGAACTCGACGATCACGATCCGTCCGCCTGGTTTCAGGGCGCGGTGGATCGACGCCAGAACCTGGTCGGGGTGCTCGACGTGGTGATAGACGTCGGAGAAGAAGGCGACGTCGATGGAGTTCGGGGGCAGGTTCGTGGTCGTCTGGGTGCCGCGGATCGTCTTGACCTGGGTCAGGCCCCGCTCCTTGGCCTGCTTGGCGATGTGATCGAGGAACTCCTTGGAGATGTCCACGGCATAAACGGTACCTTCAGACCCGACCTGCTCGGCGAAGAGGCGGGTGAACAGGCCAGTTCCCGCGCCGATGTCGGCCACCGCCATGCCGGGTTTGAGGCTGATGGCCCGGACAATTGCCTCGCGTTGCGCGTACACCTCGCGCGACTCGGACTCGAAGCGCTCGATGTACTTCTGAACGTCCACGTCCTTCTCGAACGCTTTGTTGATATCCGCGGGCGGGGCGGTTTGCTGCGCGAACGACGGGGCATTCACCGCGAGGAAGGTGGCGGCGAGGGCGAGACTGAATCGCAGGCTGTGTCGCGTCATGGTGTGTCTCCTGTCGGTTGGGCCACCTGTGCCGAGACGTCGCGGATGGTTTCCTCAAGCTTCCGGAAATCGATCGGCTTGATCAGATGGGCATCATACCCGACGGCCCGGCTACGTTGCACGTCCCCGTCCATGCCGAAGCCGCTGAGGGCGATTCCTTTGATGGGGTTCCTGGCCCGGATGCGCCGCATGAGGTCCAGTCCGCTGCCGTCGGGCAGGCCGATGTCGCTGACGAGCAGGTCGAACTTCTCTCGTTCCAGAGCCTCCATTGCCTGGCTGATGCAACTGGCGGTCCGCACGTGATAGCCTCGCCGGGTCAGCAGGCGTGAGAGTGCCCGGAGCGTATCGACGTTATCCTCGACCAGGAGGATGTGTAACGACGAGGGGATCGGCGCGTCGTGCGGTGGCTGGGTGGATGGGTGGGAGGACGGCTCGGGCCGGGCGACGGTCTCCAGCTCCACCCGGAACGTCGCGCCGCGGTCCTTCCCTTCGCTGCTGGCGGACAGTAGGCCCCCGTGGGCTTCGACGAGCGACTTGGTGATCGCCAGGCCCAGCCCCAGGCCCCCGAACTGGCGGGTGGAGAGGTTTCCGCCTTGCTCGAAGGCTTTGAAGATCAGGGGCAGGAATTCGGGATCGATGCCGATGCCACTATCGATGACCTCGACGATCAACCGACTGTCCCGTCTGTCCGAACCGGCCGAGCCCTCATTGCGCGAACGAATCGTGAGGCGGCCGTGCGGGGGCGTGAATTTCACGGCGTTCTTGATCAGGTTCCAGAAGACCTGCTGGAGCCGTGCGGGGTCCGCCTCAACGTGGTGCGCGGGGGCGTCCAGCTCGACCGTCAGTTCCAGTCCGCCGGTGGCGATCTCGTCCCGGCAGATTTCCAGGGCCTGGCGAATCAGACCGTGGGCATTGACGGTCTCGCGGTTTAACCGGAGCTTTCCCTGGGTGATCCGGGTGACATCCAGCAGGTCGTCGATCAACCGGGCCTCCAGCGCGACGTTGCGCCGCGTGACCTCGAGGGTCGGCAGGAGCGACGCCGGGGTCTCGGGGTCTTCGAGCAGGGCCGTCACGCTCACCAGTACGGGGGTCAAGGGGGTCCGCAATTCGTGGCTCAGGGCGGCGAGGAAGTCGTCCTTGGACCGGTTGGCGGCCTCGGCCGACTCCTTCGACTCACGAAGAACCTGCTCCACGCGCTTCTGCTCGGAGATGTCGGTCACGACCACGCCGACGCCCAGCACCTCCCCCTCGCCGATGCGGACCGGGTAGTAATCGACCAGCCAGTGTCGCTCGACGCCTGGTGCCGCGGTGGTCTGGCCGGAGATTTCCAGGTTCGTGATCGGTTCGCCGGTTTCGAGCACCTTCTGATACAACGGCACGATCCTTGGCGCCAGATCGGGGACGATCTCGTGATGGGTCCGGCCGATTGCGTCCTCGGGAGAAATCCCATCGATCGCCGCGAGCGCGTCGTTGATCCGCACGTAGCGGAGGTCGCGATCCATGAAGGCCAGGCCCACCGGCGCGGTCGTCATCAGAGTGTCGAGCAAGGCCAGGGATTCCTCCGCGTGACGGGCGGCGCTGCGGGCTTCGCCGTAGAGCCGGGCGTTATCGACGGCCAGAGCGGCGCGGCGAGCCAGGCTATCGGCCAGCGACAGGTCGGATTCGCTGTAGCGTCGGCCCGACTCGCCCATCATCAGCGTGAGTACCCCCATGATCCGGCCCCACGATTCCAGCGGGACGGACATCAACGACCGCAGTCCCAGTGCACGCAAGGCCGCCCGGTGCTCCTCGTCCGGAATCGAGGCAGCGAGCACCGCGTCGTCAATCTCGGGGGTCAGCTTCGGCCGACCTGTACGCACCACCTCCGCCGGACCGTGGGAAGCGTTCGGATCTGGCGGAAATCGCCGGGTCAGCTCCCAGCCCTGCTCAATTCTCAACGGGTCGTTATGCGCGATCGCCAGTCGTCGCAAGGAACCGTCCGGCTGAACCATGTCGACGACACACCAGTCGGCGATCCTCGGAACCGCGAGTTGCGCGACACTCGACAGGGTCGCCTCATAGTCGAGCGACGACGAGAGCAAGGTTCCCGCCTCCGCGAGGAACCGGAGTCCCATTTCGGCACGCTTGCGTTCCGTGATTTCATGGGCCAGGCCGATGATGCCGAGGGGCCGCCCCTGGGCGTCGGTAAATTGCCGGACGCGGGCGTCAATCCAGATGGGAGTGCCGTCTTTTCGGTAGTCTTGCCACTCACCAATGAATTCCCCCTGCGTGCGAATCGCGAGAAAGGCCGCGCGCATTTCCTCGCGGGCGAATTCCGGAACCCGGTCGAAGAGGGATCGTCCCACCATCTCCGACGCCTCGAAGCCGTACAGGCGGGTGGCTCCCTCGTTCCAGTCGGTGACGATGCCGTCGAGCGTGGTCACGATGATCGAGTCGCGGACGTTGGCCAGGAGCAGCGCATCACGCGCCATCGCTGACTCGGCCAGCTTGCGGTCGGTGATATCCAGTACCGTGCCCAGGAACCGGATGGCCCGTCGATTCGGCCCGACCTTTTCAAAGGCGGCGCAGTCCGCGGGAGTTCACCCAGCGTGTCGTACCGTCGTGCCGGAGGATGCGAAACTCAGTGTCAAACTCACCGCGACTCTGCGGGGCGGTGGCCTGCCGCACCTCGTCCTGGACCCGCTCGCGGTCCTCGTCATGCACTTGCTCCAGGAACCGCTCGTAGGTGATCTCCGCATCGGGCGTCAGGCCGAAGATCGCCTTGCAGTGGTCGGACCAGTGCAACCGGTCGGACTCGAGATCGTAGTCCCACGTCCCGAGTTCGGCCGCCTCGGTCGCCAGCCGAAGATGGCTGGCACTCTCGGTCAAGGCCCGCGATCCCGCCTCCACGCGAAGCCTCGTCAAGCGGAGGCTGGAGGCCAGGACGCTGACGAGAATCGCCTCCAGCATGAAGAGAATCAGTTGCAACCATTCCGGGGTGGCTCGAAGCGACCACGACCAGGCCGGTTCCAGGAACACATACGAACACGTCAGCACCGCCAGCGCGGTCGCCAGGAGCCCCGCCCGGAACCCTCCGAACCACGACGCTAGCGCCACCGCGAAAAACAGGACCAGATAGGCGCCGCTGATTCCCAGAGCCGGATCGAGCCAGTGGTCCAGCCCAACGGCCAGCGCGATGGCCATCAAGACGATCGGCAGACCAACCCACTGCCGTCGCGTTCGCTTCGGATTTCGGTATTGAATCAACATGAGAGGCCTTGAGCATCGCGGGAAGGGGTTCGCGTCCAGGCGATGTCCAAAATTCTTTACAAATATATAGAGAGTATCGACCAATTGACCCCGAGGAACAATCCCTCTCTCTCCAATGGCGAAGCCCCTCGTCTCCCTGAGAATTGGAGCATCAGAAGTAACCCGCCAACTCGATTCATGGCGACCAAATGCACAGTTTGGCGAAGGAGAAACCTCTGGTCGGCGGGAAGAAATCGTCGTATAACAGAAAGCTTAGCAGGCTAACGGTTTTTGATTTCGGGGTTGGGATCGTGCTCCAGTACGACTTCGAACAGAGTCTCAGTTACTGGGTTGTGACCACGGCGCATGCGATGGAGCGGGCGTTGAACGAGGAGCTTGCGCCGCACGGGATCACGTATCGGCAGTGGCAGGTCCTGGGGTGGCTGGCCCTGGAGGGGGAACTCTCACAGGCGGAACTGGCCGAGCGGATGCGGATCGAAGCACCCACCCTAGCCGGCATCGTCGATCGCATGGAGCGCGACGGCTGGCTCGTGCGGCACGGGTGCCCCTCGGACCGCCGCAAGAAACTCCTCCGGTCCAGCGAGCGGGTCGAACCGATCTGGGCCACCATCACCGAGGCGGCGCGTCGGGTCCGCGCCCGAGCCAGTCGCGGATTTAATCCGGATCAGATTGAACACATCATGAAATCCCTGGCCGCCGTGCAGGAGAACCTCCGCTCGACGGCCCGTCCTCCTGAGGATGAGCGATCATGTTCCAAAGCCATCAAATAATCGCACGGCAACTTTCCCCCGGCCGACTGCCGGCGTTGGGGGTTTTGGTCTTGTTGATGGGCGTGGCGCTGCCGGTCTCTCCGGCCTTCGCGCAGCAACAGTCAGGCCCGGTGCCGGTCACGGTCGCGGAAGTGGTGCGCCGGGAGATCGCGACCGGGCAATCGTTCGTCGGCTCGGTCGAGCCGCTCCGTCGAAGCACCGTCGGCAGCGCCGTGGATGAGCGAGTTGTCGAGTTCTCGGTCAACGAGGGGGACCGGGTTGAGAAAGGACAGGTTCTCGCCAAGCTACGGACGAAACAGCTTGAAATCATGCTCGCCGGGGCCAAGGCGGAGCTGGATGCCTTGAAGTCCGAGCTGGACGAGTTGAGGAACCCCGCGCGACCCGAGGAGATCGAGCAGGGGGAAGCCCGTCTGGCCGCCGCCCAGGCCCTGATGGAATATACGCGGGCCAAGCGTATGCGGACGATCAACCTGATCGGCACGCGCAGCGTCAGCCCCGAGGAACTGGACGACACGAAGTCCAAGGCCGAGCAGGCCGACAACGCCTACAAGGAGGCGAAGGCCGGCCTGGAGCTTCTCAAGAAGGGAGCCCGTCCCGAGAAAATCGCCCAGGCCGAGGCTCGCGTTCATGTGCAGCAGGAGGCCATCAACCGCATCGAGGACCAGCTTGAGGAGCACACGATCACCGCTCCGTTCGACGGTTACGTCGTCTCCGAACACACCGAGGTCGGCCAGTGGGTTTCCAAGGGGCAGCCGATCGTCGAGATGGTCGAGATGGACAGCGTGGACGTGACCGTGATGGTCCTGGAGGACTATGTGCGGTTCGTCAAGGTTGGTGATGAGGTCGTCACCGAGTTCGATGCCCTGCCCGATGAACCGTTCGCGGGCAAGGTCGTCAGCATCGTGCCACAGGCGGACCTCCGCTCGCGGAGCTTCCCGGTGAAGGTAAGGGTCCCGAATCATGCCGAGGGTGGCAGTGTCGCGCTCAAGTCCGGCATGCTCGCCCGGATCAACCTGCCGGTCGGCCCGACGGAGCAGGCCCTGCTCGTGCCCAAGGATGCCCTGGTCCTGGGGGGCAACTCGCCGACCGTGTACGTAATCGACCCCGACCCGAAGAACCCCAAGCAAGGGCTCGTCCGTCCGGTGCCGGTCCGGATCGGCGTCGCCTCCGGTGGCTTGATCCAGGTCGATGGGGCCTTGAAGCCGGGCGAGACGGTCGTTGTCGAGGGGAACGAGCGACTCCGTCCCGGTCAGGCCGTCGCACCGACGCATACCGTGGCTGTCGCGGACCCGTCCGCCGCGCGTAACGTAAAATCCCCCGGCACCCGATAAGACGCGAGGCATAGACACCCATGCAACTGATCGAAGCCTTTGTCCAAAACCGGGTCAAGGTCACCGTCGGCGTGCTGCTGGTCGCACTCTTCGGCGTCATCGCGCTTCTTCGCATGCCGACGCAGTTGACCCCCGAGGTTCAGGTCCCCACCATCACCGTCGAGACCCGCTGGCCAGGGGCCAGCCCGCAGGAGGTCGAACGCGAGATCATCCTGGAGCAGGAGGAGCAGCTCAAGAGCGTCGAGGGCGTGACCAAGATGACGTCCGAGTCGATGGACTCGACCGGGCGGGTCACGATGGAATTCGTCGTCGGCACGGACATGTCCGAGGCCCTGCTGATGACCAGCACGAGGCTCCAGCAGGTGCCGGAATACCCCGAGGATGCCGATGAGCCGATCGTCAGCACCTCGAACCTCTCCGACCGCCCGATCGCCTGGTTCATTCTCAGCCAGAAGACACCCACGGCGGAGGAAATTCGTGCGTTTCAGAAAAGCCACCCGAAGGTGGCCAACGCGCCTCGCCTCCGCCTTACGCACGGACAACGCCGGCCTCATCTTCCGCCGGATCAAGGACGTGGCGAAGACCTACCCGGAGGTCGCCGCGCTGCTGCCGCCGCCGAAAGACGTGCCCAAGATGCGGAGGTTCGCCGAGGACTTCATCGAGGCCCGCTTCGAACGCGTGCCCGGCGTCTCCAACTCGAACGTTCTGGGCGGTCGTGAAGAAGAAATGCAGGTGATCGTCGATCCGCAACGTCTGGCGGCGCGGCAGATCTCCATCGACGACGTTCGCACCGCCCTCCGCGGCCAGAACAAGGACACCTCCGGCGGCGACTTCTGGGAAGGCAAGCGCCGGTATGTCGTCCGCACCCTCGGCCAGTTCCGCAACCCCGAGCAGGTCGCCAACGTGATCATCGCCCGGCGTGACGGCGCGTCGGTCAAGGTGCGCGACGTGGGGGAGGTGAAGCTCGGTTACAAGAAGCCCGACGGCATGGTCCAGCGCTACGGCACGTCGAATATCGCCGTCAACGCCCTCCGGGATACCGGCGCCAACGTGCTCGACGTCATGGAGGGCCTCCGCAAGGCCGTCAACGAGTTGAACGAGGGGGTCCTCGATCAGCAAGGGCTTCAGCTCACCCAGGTTTACGACGAGACCGATTACATCTACTCGGCGATCGGACTCGTGCAGGAGAACATCGTCATCGGCGGTTTGCTGACCGTCGCCGTCCTGCTGTTGTTCCTGCGAAGCGCCCGATCGACCCTGGTTATCGGCCTGGCCATTCCGACCAGTCTCATCGGTACGTTCCTGATCCTGAACCTGCTGGGCCGGTCGCTGAATGTCATCAGTCTCGCGGGCCTGGCGTTCGCGGTCGGGATGCTGGTCGATAACGCGGTGGTCGTCCTGGAGAACATCTACCAGCACCACCAGGCGGGCGATCCCCCCTTCCGCGCCGCGGTCGAAGGGGGCTCAGGAGGTCTGGGGTGCGGTCGTCGCCTCGACGCTGACCACCCTGGCGGTCTTCCTGCCCGTGCTGTTCGTCGAGGAGGAAGCCGGTCAGCTCTTCCGCGACATTGCGCTGGCCATCAGCGCGGCGGTCGGTCTGTCGCTGCTCGTCTCCATCACGGTGATTCCGACCGCCGCCGCCGCGATCCTCCGCGACGATTCGAGCGAGTCGGCCCCTGCCCAGTCCGGCTCGCACGGCAACGGCCAGCCAGGTGACGGCGCGGTCCGCACCAACGGCGAGCACGCGACGCCTCCCTCACCCACCGCCACCAAGACTGCCCGTTCCAGCGGCCTCGGCAAGGCCTTGCATCTCCCCGGCCGCGTGCTCAAAGGGGTAATCCTCCGCCCGGCCGACGCCCTCGGCGGCGGTTTCGTCAAGGCCGTCGTTGGCATCAACGCCTGGGCACAGCGGGGGATCTTGAGACAGGTCGTGATGGTCGTCGGTTTCGTTGGCGCGTCGATCGTTCTCAGTTATCTGATGATGCCGAAGGTCGAGTACCTGCCCACCGGCAACCGGAACCTCGTCCTCGGCATTCTCCTGCCGCCCCCAGGCTATAACATCGACCAGCTCAAGGAGATGGGGGAGCAGATCGAGAACGAGCTGAAACCCTACTGGGATGTGGATATCAACGACCCGAAGGTCGCGGCGAACCTGAAGTACCCGCCGATCAGCGATTTCTTCTACGTCGCCCGGGGCCGGCAGTTGTTCATGGGCTTGCGCTCGGCCGACCCCTTGCGGGCTGGCGAGCTGGTCCCCCTGGTCCAGGAGGTCGCCTCAAAGATCCCCGGCACGATCGCCGTGGCCAAGCAGTCGAGCCTCTTCGAGCAGGGCTTGACCGCCGGCCGGACGATCGACGTGGAGGTCGTCGGCCCCGAGCTGGAAACGCTCGTTGGTCTCGGCGGACGCATCCTGGGGCAGGTCAAGGGGCAGCTCATCCCCAAGGCGCAGGTGCGTCCCGTGCCGAGTCTCGATCTGTCCAGCCCCGAGGTCCACGTCGTGCTCAAGCCCGAGCAGGCCGAGGACATGGGCATCGACGCCACCCAGCTTGGTTATATCGTTGACGCGCTGGTCGATGGCGCCTATGCCAGCGATTACTACAGCGGCGGCGACAAGATCGACCTGACCATCATCGGTCAGCAGCGCTTCGCCAACCGCACGCAAGACCTCGCCTCGCTGGCGGTGGCCACGCCGACGGGCAACCTCGTGCAACTGGAGGCCCTCGCCCGAGTGAGCCTCTCCAGCGGCCCCGAGCAGATCAACCACCGAGAGCGGCAACGGGCCATCACGATCGAGGTCTCGCCGCCGCCCGAGGTGCCGCTGGAGGACGCCATGGAGTTGATCGGCTCGAAGATCGTCAAGCCCTTGCGTGAGGGGGGCGAGCTGGGAAGCTCTTACCAGATCAATCTGGCGGGCACCGCCGACAAGCTGACGGCGACCTGGAACGCCTTGCGGTTCAACATCGTTCTGGCCCTCTTGATCACCTACTTGCTGATGGCCGCCCTGTTCGAGTCGTGGCTCTACCCGCTGGTCATCATCTTCAGCGTGCCGCTGGGGGCGGTTGGCGGGTTTGCCGGGCTCTGGCTGCTCAATCGCTTCCTCCTGCAACCGCTGGATGTCCTGACGATGCTCGGCTTCGTCATCCTCATCGGCACGGTGGTGAACAACCCGATCCTGATCGTCCACCAGTCGCTCAACCACATCCGCGAGGACGGGATGAGCCCATCGCAGGCGATCCTGGAAAGCGTTCGCACCCGCATCAGGCCAATCTTCATGACGACCTCGACCACGGTGCTCGGCCTGATGCCCCTGGTCCTGTTCCCCGGGGCCGGTAGCGAGCTGTACCGAGGGCTGGGTAGTGTCATGCTCGGTGGACTGATCGTCTCGACCGTCTTCACCCTGGTCCTCGTGCCGACGCTTTTCAGCCTGGCCCTGAAGACCAAGAACGGTGTGGCCCGTCTGTTTGGCTTCCGGGTCACCGAGGAATCTGAAGTTGCCGGAACCGTCGCGCCGAAGCCGCACGAGCCGGTCGCCGTCTCTTGAGGGAGAATTCCAACCGAAACGCCGGTTTTCCGCCCCTCTGTGGAACGGGGTCAGGGCGTCGTCCGCTCCTCCGCGGCGAGGCGGAAACCGGCGAAAATCTCGCGGATGTGCGGATAATACCAGTTCCGGAATGAGGCCCGGCAGAGAGGCCCGCGCGTGGCCCAGGAACCCCCACGCAAGACCTTGTGCCGGCCGTCGAACCACGCCCGCGAGTACCCTTCATAGGGAAAGGCCACGAAGCCGGGATACGGGGCGAAGTCCGAGGCGGTCCATTCCCAGACCTGTCCGGCCATGTCGTCGCACCCGGCGGGACTCCGGCCGCCGTTCTGGATGGACCGTGTGCCCCAGTGATGCCCGTCCGTGTTGGCCCTGGCCGGATCGGGCGGGACATCTCCCCAGGGGAAGATTCGCGCCTGAGCGGCCTCGGTGTCCCACGCTGCGGCGCAGTTCCCATTCGGCTTCGGTCGGCAAGCGACGGCCGAGCAGGCGAGCATACGCCTCGGCCTCGTAATGCGAGACCCCCACAACCGGCACGCCGTCTCGCAGGTCGCGCTCCGCGAACATCGTGCGAACGCGCCAGCCGCCGGCCTCCGTCGGTATCCAGTCACGCGGGGCGTTGATGTCGTTCTCCACCCGCCAGCGCCAGCCGTCCGCCGACCAGAGCCGTTCGTCCCGGTATCCCCCCGCCTCGACAAACCGCGAGAAAGCTCGCTCCGTCACCGGCGTCCGGTCGATCCGATAGGCATCAAGAACGACCTCATGCCGGTCACGCTCGTTGTCATAGGCGAAGACGCGCCCGGTGGTCCCCAGGACGAACGGACCGGCCGGAACCGCGACCATCTCCCCAGATGGCTCAACGTTCTGGCTGTCCGGCTCCATCATGTCGGGCCGACGCTTGCGCTCCGGGGGGATCATCTGGAGCAGGAAGGTCAGGATTTCCTGATGCTGGCATTCGTGCTCGTAAACCAAATTCCCGACGAAGCCGTCACGGAGCAGGGGGTTCGGATGATCGGGGGCGCAGTCGCTCAGAACCGTCAGGACCTGTTCGCGGACACGTCGGGAGAAGTCGAGGATCTCCGAACGCGCGGGCAGATGCACGCGGTTGGCCTTCGGGTTGCGCGTGGGGTCGAAGAGGTGGTCGAACTCGGGCTTCAAACTCGGATGTCCCCCAGCCTGGACGAGAACCCAGAACGCCTCGTAGGCGGCGATGTGACCGAGGTGCCAGCGCAGGGGGCTGAACTCGGCGTTGAGACTGCGGTTCAGGTCCGCGTCCTCAACCAGTCCGACCAGCTCGATCGTCTGCTCACGGGCACGGGCCAGGGCCTCGGCGAGGGGGGTGATGGTTGCGGTCATCGTCGTCGAGAGACTCAAGAGGAAGCCCCGGGCGGTGGGGGAACGAGTTGCGGGAGGATGGTTCCGGCCGGGCCGTAAAGACCAATCTCCACTTCGCCACTGGCGACCGTCGGCTCCAGGTTGATTTCGATCGTGATTCGGCCCTCTCTTCTGGCCAGCCAGATGAGCCCGGCTGCCGGCTGAACCAGGGCACTCGTGCCGACGACCAGGAGCACGTCGGCATCGAGCACAGCCTTTCTGGCATCCTGCAAGATCGACTCGGGCAGCGGTTCGCCGAACCAGACGACCGCCGGCCGCAAGAGGCCGCCGCATGCCTTGCAGCGCGGGAGGTTCGGCAGGATCTCCCCCTCGCGATCCTCGACCCGGCCGCAGGCTGAGCATCGCACGTCGGCCAGGTTGCCGTGCAGTTCCAGCACGTCGAGGCTTCCGGCCCGCTGGTGAAGCCGATCGACGTTCTGGGTAATGAGGGTCAGTCGCGGCACGCGCTGAGCCATCAGGGCCAGGGCGACGTGGGCGGGGTTCGGCTCGGCCTGCGCGACCAGTCCGCGCCGCCAGTTGTAGAATTCCCAGACCCGTTCCGGCTCCGCCGCGAAGGCCTGCGGTGTGGCGAGCGACATGGGGTCGCGGCCTCGCCAGAGCCCACCGAGCCCCCGGAAGGTCGGGATGCCGCTCTCGGCCGACACGCCGGCCCCGGTCAGGACCGCGACATGCCGGGCCTCGGCGATCCGACGGACAGCGCGTTCAAGTTCCGACATGGCCCGTTGCTCCCCTCGCTCACAAGGGGGGCAAGGCGCCTCGACGGACGGCTCGAACGACGAAGAACGCCCCGGTGCTCAACAGCGTGAAGGGCATCGCCATCATCAGCAGGATGCTGTAAAAATAGCCGTCCTTCAGCTTCGAGGCGTCGCCTCCCTGGACGGCCAGGGCCTCCTTGCAGTTCGGGCAGGCGGATGCGTCACCGACCACAATCAACAGGAGGGCGAGCACGAGCAAGGGCAGGAGCCATCGGAAAGAACGCATCGTGAAATCTCCTCCTCTCCATCCGTCCATCAATTTGATTCAGTTCCCGAGCGACGACGTGAGGTCGAGCTGGTAGAGCATCAGGTACACAACCACGCCGGTGATCGAGACATAGAGCCAGACCGGAAACGTCACCCGAGCGATCCGCGAATGCTCGACCCAGCGGCGGCGGATCGCCCGCAGGAGGGTCATGATGATCAAGGGTAGAGCCACCACGGCCAGGACAACGTGCGAGATCAGGATCGTGAAGTACACGACCCGGATCGGCCCGGTCCCTCGGAACGCGACGCCACCGCCGATCTTGTAATGATAAACCAGATAGCAGCCGAGGAACAGGGCCGAGACCGCAACCGCCGTCGCCATGCAGAGCGTGTGCACCTGGACCTCGCCGCGCCCGGATCAGCCCCCAGCCGAGCAAGAGCAGCAACGTGCACGTGCCGTTGAGCGTCGCGTTGACCAGGGGAAGCCGCGTGACCCACCACTGATCCAGCCGCCGGGCCTTCGCCACGAGGGCGTCGAGCGCTTTCTTATCGGTCGCGTTAAAGTATCCGATGACCTGATTTCCGCGATCGACCAGCGCCAGACGCTGGCTGTGC
Source organism: uncultured Planctomycetota bacterium (assembly GCA_963758025.1). Taxonomy (GTDB): domain Bacteria; phylum Planctomycetota; class Planctomycetia; order Isosphaerales; family Isosphaeraceae; genus CAVWUA01. The sequence goes on from CAVWUA010000003.1 coordinate 131,183, forward strand.
AGAACCGACTCGGTCCTCGGGTCGTCGTCCTCCTGCTCCTCGACGCTGAGCCGGAAGCCATGCTGGATCAGGTCGTAAACGTCGTCCTCGGTCCCTGTGAGAAAGAGCCAGCGGTCGGGGTCGGCGTTGAACCGCTTGGCGTAGTCGGCCAGGACCTCGGGCGTGTCGTGCTCGGGGTCCACAGACAGGCTCACCAGCCGGACGCCGGTGCCTTCGAGTCGGTTTTGCAGGTCCTTCATCGCCGCCGAGATGACCGGGCAGGAGATCGTGCAGCGGGTGAAGATGAACGCACCGATCCAGACGTTGTCGGCCAGGTCGGCGTCATCCACCGTCCGGCCCGATCGTTCCGTCAAGCGGAACGATCCGAGTGAGGTTGGCGCGGCGCTCAGGTCCTGTCCGGCCGGAGGGGCAGGGCGGTCGGGAATGATCGAGGCGAGGACCGCCGACACCGCGACGGTCCAGAGCACGATGGAGATGCCGATGCGGTAAGGTCGATTCACGATCAAGAGCCGCCGGAAACGGTGCGCGAGGCCAGCAGAGCCGGCGTTCCCGGCTCCACGGGGGCGGAAGTCAACTCGTCTTCGCCCACGGTCATCGGCTCGCCCGGCTGCATGGCCATGTCGGGCGTCAGGCCCAGCATCAGAACCACCGCCAGAATGCCGGCCGGAATGAGCATGATGTACACCCATCGCCCTTCGAACTTTAGGTGCATGAAGTACATGCCCACCAGCGTCGCCTTCGTGATCGCCAGCGTCATCAGTCCGACCACCAGCAAGACGAACGACTGCTGGAAGAGCATCGCGTAGAAGTATTCCAGGATCGTGAAGATCAAGAGGGCGAAGAAGATCTTCAAGTACGGCGCATGTGACTCGACTTCCTGCTGCTGACCGTAGGTCAGGTTATGAGTCATGAGCTTGGTCCTTATCGAGGCGACTGTTAGACCGGTCAGATCAGGTAAACAACCGTGAACAGGATGATCCAGACGAGATCCACGAAGTGCCAGTACAGGCCCGCCAGTTCGACCGGGCTATGACGCTCGCGGGTGTACACGCCGCGGAGGGACTGGACCCAGATGCAGGCCAGCATGATCACACCGCCGGTGACGTGCGCTCCGTGGAACCCGGTCATGGTGAAGAAGCACGACGCGAACAGGCTCACGTCAGGCGTGAAATGGCCCGTCTGGCTGATGCCGACCGGCCAGGGGTGGCCTTTCATCAGCTCGTAATATTCCTTGACCTGAATGCTCAGGAAGAGACTGCCGATCAGCACGGTTGCCAGCAGGAACAGCGATGATTTCCGCTTGTTTCCTTGCTGAATGGCCGAGAGGGCGAAGACCATCGTCACAGACGAGCAGATCAGGATGAATGTGTTAATGGCTGTCAGGTCGATGCTCAGGGGGTTCATCGACTGAATATACGGCTTCGGCCAGTTCGATGTCTCCAGCTCCACGAGCTTGACAGTCGCGCCCGCGGACTTCAGGTTAGCCGCGAGCGTCCTCGCGGCTTGCGGCGGCAGACCCGGCGTGAGGGCGAAGCCGGAGTGGACCATGCCCTCGGCCCGATCCTCGGTGATGCCGGTGGCCGGTGGCAGGAGCTTGACCACGCGCTCGGGGTCCTTGCCGAAGGATTCGATGAGCACCCCTCGATGGTCGGTCAGACGCTCCAGGTTTGTCGCAGGGGGGAAGAGGTTGCTGTACGCCGTCGGCGGGCTGCCCGCGCAGGACGATGTACGTGCCGATCAGTCCGGTGAAGAACATGACCTCGGTCGCCAGAAAGAGCCACATGGCCACCTTGCCGGGGGTCACGGGGGGTCCTTCGACGTGGGGGCGACTGGCGACCATCTCGCCTCGGTCAACCTGCGTCTCGGCCGGATACGCGGGGGCTTGTGCCATCTCGGGTTCCACCTACCTTCGGAAGGTTACACCGGCATCGGATTCAGCAGCAGCAAGAGCAGCACCGCCGGCAAATACAGGAACGACGCCCGCAAGAGCCTGCGGGCCGTCGCGTCGTTGACATCGAACCAGAACCGCGTGGCGAACGCCAGGTAGAACACGCCCAGGGCCAGCGCGCCGCCGAAGTACAGCATGCCGGTCAGGCCGAGCACCGTCGGCAAGAGGCCCGCCGGAATCAGGGCCAGCGCGTAACGCGCGGCCTGCCGGCCGGTGATGTCGCCATATGGATCAACGTTTGGCAGCATCCGGTGTCCGCCCCGGGCATAATCCTCGCGGTAGAGCCAGGCAATCGCCAGGAAGTGCGGGAATTGCCAGAGAAAGACGACCAGGAACAGCGACCAGGCCCCGATGCCGAGGTTGCCAGTCGCCGCCGCCCAGCCGATGACCGGGGGCAGGGCACCCGGCACCGCACCGACGGCCGTGTTGAGAGTCGTGATCGGCTTGAGAGGGGTGTACACAAAGGCATAGAGCAGGAAGGTCACAAGGGCCACGGCCGCGGCGATCGGCTGCGTGCTTAACGCGAGAATCGTGACGCCGATGAGCCCCAGAGCCGTGCCGAAGAGCGCGGCCTCGACGGGCGCGACGGTCCCCAGCGGCAGGGGGCGATTGGCCGTGCGGCGCATCTTCGCGTCGCGGAAGCGTTCGAGATACTGGTTCCAGGCGCTGGCGCCTCCGGCGACCAGGGCGACGCCGATCAACGTCGGCAAGAGCGTCAGCATCGCGGCCGGATTGGCCGAGCCACGCGCTCCCAGCACGAACCCGACGGCCACCGTCAGAAGGACCATGACGGCGATCCGCGGCTTGGTCAAGGCGATCAGCCCGGCGAGCTTGGCCCCGAGGCTCGGGCAGGTGTCGTCCGCCTCGCGCGGTTCGACGATCAACGGCGGGGCGAGCGGTGCGGCCGTCTTCATGCCACGGCCTCCAGTTGGTTGGCGGATGGGGCAGTTCGCGGCGTTTGCTCAGGGGAACGGAGGTGCCGGAACGTCCGCAAGGTGAGTACCACCGACGAGGCCAGCAGCAATGCCCCGACCCCCTGGTGGCCGATGCGGATCAATGCCTGTGCCGTCGTCACCTCCCGCGCGATCCCGTCGAACGGCCGGAGCATCCACCACGCGGCGACCCCCAGCGCGATCTGCAGCGTGACCGCCAGGGCCATCATCCGGGCGGAAGGAAGGAGTTCGGGGAGCAGCGTCCGGTGCCGCTCGACCCGCCGGAACAGCCAGACCGCATGGCCCCAGACCGCCGTGGCCATCACGGCATGCCAGACCAGGGCCGCGCCGTAGTGGCGGAGCAGGGCACCCAGAACGATCTGGGCATAGATCAAGCCGAGGGTCACCGACGCCCGGCGCCGGAGGTGGACCGGATCGACCACCTGACGCCCCGGATGCGACCAGTCGCGCCCGGTGAAGACGCAGAGGGCGACCATCAGGGCAAAGAACGCCTGCGCGGTGCAGCCGTGAACGAGCGCCAGGTCCGTCGAGTTATAACGGACCCGCAGGCCCCCCAGGACCCCCTGGCCGATGACTGCCAGGAGGGCGAAGCCGCCGAGGGCCTTCAGCCACCAGCGACGCTCCCGCAAGGCGAACCAGACGGCCAGGATGATGCAGGCGAGGCCCACCCCCGCGCCATAGAGCCGGTGGCCGTGCTCGATGAAGACGCCCCAGGAGGCATTCCAGAACTTGTACAGGAACATATTCATGCCGAACGTCGTCGGCCAGTCCGGCACGGCCATGCCGACGCGGAAGACCGTGACCGACCCGCCGACGAGCAGCAGGGGCCAGGTCAAGAGCGCCGCGAAGAGGGCCACACGGTGCGGACCGGGACGGTATGCGGATTCGGGGGGTGGGGTCGTGTCGTCTGGCATTCGGATCTTGCGTATATTTGAAATCGTGCCGGTCGTCCGGCGTGAAGGGTTTTCGGCCCACCGCCCGGCGCCGGCGAGGTTGCCGGGCCGGGTTCGGACGGGATTTGCGGAAGAACGATCAGGCCATGACCGGGTCGAGCGGCCCGGCGGCGGGCGGCCGCGGTTCGGTCTGTGGCAGGTAATCGACCTCGACTCCGGGGACGCTGTACTCGTAAGCCGCGTGGTACACCGTCGGAATGCGCTCGAAGTTGTAGTGCGGCGGTGGCGAGGTGGTCGTCCACTCCAGCGAATTCGCCATCCAGGGGTTCGCCGGCGCCCGCTCACCCACAAGCAGGCTGGCGAAGAAATTATAGGCGAAGATCAACTGCGTCAGCCCCAGGCCGAACGCGCAGTAGGTCATGAACTGGTTCATCCAGATCACGCCCGGCACGTTCAGGTAGGAATACTGCGTGAAGTCGGCGATCCGCCGGGGGTGGCCGTGCATCCCGATGATGTGCATCAGGAAGAACGTGCCGTTGAAGAAGAGGAAGGTCAGGAAGAAGTGGATCTTGCCCAGACGCTCATCCATCATCCGGCCGAACATCTTCGGGAACCAGTAATAGATCGCCGCGAAGATGCCGAAGGTGCTGCCGCCGAAGAGCACGTAGTGAATGTGGGCGACGATGAAATAGGTGTCGTGAATGTGCATATCAACGGGCGTGGCGGCCATGAAGATGCCGGAGAGCCCGCCGATGATGAACATGGCGACGAAGGCGACGGCGTTCAGCATGGCCGACGTGAAGTGGATGTTCCCGCCCCACATCGTGCCGATCCAGTTGAAGACCTTGATGGCGCTCGGCAGGGCGATCATCATCGTCGAGAGCATGAACGTCGCCCCGAGGGCTGGGTTCATCCCCGACTGGAACATGTGGTGCCCCCACACGATGAAGCCCAGCCCGGCGATCCCCGCGATGGCGAAGACCATCGGCTTGTAGCCGAACAGCGGCTTGCGGCTGAACGTCGCGATCACGTCCGAAACCACCCCCATCGCCGGCAGGATCATGATGTACACGGCCGGGTGGGAGTAGAACCAGAACAGGTGCTGCCACAGGAGCGGCTGCCCGCCGCCGACGGTCGCCGGCGCGTTGGCCACCGTCCAGTTGATCGGGCTGAAGAAGTTCGTCCCAACTGTCCGCTCCAGTAGTTGCATCACCAGAGCCGAGGTCAAGACCGGCAGGGCGAACGCCTGAAGGATCGCCGTGATGAACAAGGCCCAGACCGTCATCGGCATCCGGAACATCTTCATGCCGGGGGCCCGAAGCATCACGATCGTCGTGATGTAATTGATCGACCCCATCAGGGACGAGATTCCGACGAACAGCAGGGCCATCAGCCACCACGTTTGGGCATGGATCGACCCCGGCGTGGACCAATGATGGCTGGCCAGGGTCGGATAGCTCGTCCATCCGGCCTCCGGTGCGCCGCCGTCCACGGTGAACGAGTAGAGGATGCAGATGAAGGCCGGCGGCATGGCCCAGTAACTGAACATGTTCAGCTTCGGGAAGGCCATGTCCCGGGCGCCGATCATCAAGGGGATCAGGAAGTTGCCGAAGGCCCCGGTCAACAGCGGGATGATCACGAAGAAGATCATCACGGAGCCGTGCATCGTGAACAGTTTATTATACCACTCTGGCGGCATCTGATAGCCATGCTCGGCCCAAAGCGACTTGGCCATGACGGGCATCGGCGCCCAGGGCCAGGCCAGTTGCCAGCGAATGGCCATCGCCAGCAGGCCCCCCAGGACGAAGAAGATCAGCCCCGAGAACAGGAACTGGATGCCGATGACCTTGTGGTCGGTCGAGAAGACGTAGCGGGTCAGGAAGTTGGACGGTGCGGGATGCGGGCCGTGATCGTGTGGATGGGCGTGCCCGTGACCATCGGCGGCATGCCCGTGCGTCGGCTCGGGGGTTCCGTGTCCGCCCGCGGCGTGATCGGTGCTCATGATCTGGTCATTCCTCCCCTGGCGTGCTGGCGGCGGCCACAAGCTGATCGGCCGATTGCTGACGTAGCGCGTTCCGCATCCAGTCGTCGAACTCGTCTTGGCTTTCGTAAACCGTGACCTGGCCCCGCATCTTGTAGTGTCCCCACCCGCAAAGCTCCGCGCAGACCAGGTCAAAGCGGCCTTCCCGGTCGGAGTCGAACCAGACGGGGATCGTCAGGCCCGGCACCGCGTCCTGCTTGATGCGGAACGACGGCAGGAAGAACGAGTGGATCACGTCCTGGCTTTTCAGGTGGATCAAGGCGGTGCGGTCCTTGACGAACCGCAGGTCGTTGACCGTGTGCAGGTCGTCCGCCGTCCCGAGCCGCCCATCGGGGCCGGGGTAACGGATCATCCACTGGAACTGGCGGGCCGTGACCTCGGCTAGCGGCTGCACTCTCGGCTGTGCCGAACGGAACTTGATGTTCGACCACGTCCCCATCTGGTACAGGGCGATGAAGACCAGGATCGCCGACGGGATGATCGTCCAGATCACTTCCAGCCGCTGGCTGCCGTGGAAGTACTGCGCCTTCAGCCCCGGCCGGGTGGTCCGGGTCCAGGCGGCCCAGACCAGGGCGATCTCCGCGCCGATGAAGACGATCCCGGTGATCCACAGGATGATCATGAAGAGGTGGTCCACCTCCGCACCGAGAGTAGACACGTTCTCAGGCAGCCACCAGTCGGGGTCGAACGGCGCGTAGATCATGGCGCCGGCACAGCCGATCAGGGCCAGGAGGAACAGCAGGCTCCAGTATCGCACGGAAACGCTCCCTATCACGGGCTCGGGTCGGTCGGCGTCCTCGGCGTCAACGCCTCCGGTGGGCGGGGCGGGTCCAGGTCAAGCCTCAGGCCAGGAAAAGCCTAAGAAAACGGCCGGACCGTCCAATATCATCGGCAAAAAAGGGGGAACCGCTCCCGGCGGCCAGCCCCGAAGGATTTCCTCTCGATCGATTCCTCAGCGTTGCGCCATGGCCGGCGGGCTGGCCGGAGGCGTTGTGGTCGGTACGTTTTCTAAGAGTTCCGGATCATACGGCAGGGCCAGCACGAAGTTCACCACGTCCCAGATCTGCTCGGGCTTGAGCACGGTCGAGTGCGAGGGCATCTTCGCGCCGTTGATCCCCTTGGCGATCCGCCAGTAAAGATCGAGCGGGCGGCGCCCTCCCTTGTAAATCCCCAGATTCAGGTTCGCCGGGCGGATCGGGTTGCCCCACTCGTCGAGCGAGCCCTCGACCCAGAGCTTCTGCATCTCTTCCGAGTAATCCTCGATCGACTTGCCCCGGAAGACCACGTCGTTGAAGACATCGACCGGCACGAAGTTGTTGCCGTTCCCCTCGGCCTTCGGGCCGTGGCAACCGGCGCATTGCAGGGCTTCCTTCGTCTGGCCGAGGAACAACGTGCGGCCCCGGAGGATGCTCGCGCGGGATGGCGGGGTGCGCTTGACGGGCGGGTTCAGGACGGACTCATCGGCACTGATCCATTTCTGGGCGACCCCCTGGGCGTATTCGGCGACGATATCTGGCGGCAGGGCGTCTTCCGGGTGCTCTTCATCGGCGATCGACGCCTCGTCGAGCAGGGCCAGCTCGGTCTCGCCCCGCATGCTGAGGAAGATCACGTAATCGATGACCTGCTCCATCTCGTTGGGCGACATCAGGGCCTCGAACGAGGGCATCGACGTGTTCGGGATGCCGTGGATCAGGGTGCGTCGGAGGTCCTCGCGGGTCGGCTTGGCGGTCGTGGTGGAGGTGAACTTGAAGACCCCCCGGTCGATAATCGCGCGGGCGGGGCCAGAGGAACGGCGCGGTCGGGCCGTTGCCGTCCCCCGAGACGCCGTGACAGTGCAGGCAATGGCGGCGATAGAGGGCGATAGCCCCCCGCGACCAAATGCTCCTCGCCGGTCGCCGAGTCCTTGTACTTGGGCGTCTCGACCTTCTTTTCACCCGAGACGACGTAATGGCTGGCCAGGTACACGCCGTTCAGGAGGAGGGGCGAGCCCGCGGGAACCTTGATTTGATCCGGTTCGGCCCCGTACAGGTCGTTCAGCGCCTTGGTGACCTCCGCCTGGAGCCGGGGCTTCCCATCCAGGACCGTGGTCATCTTCTCGCTCGGCACATATGACACCGGCCCGGCATTGAAGGAGTCGCTACAACCGGAGAGAGCAACGGCTCCGATCAGCAGGGCCAGGCGAAACCTCTTCGTCACGCGCCTATCCTCCCCAACACGAGACTGTCTCTGCCCATCGAAGAGGGTCGTCACACACCCCTGTGAGGACAGCAACGGGATGATCCCGACCTGCTTACGGCGCTCGCTCTTCTGGCCGCGAGGCTCGTGCAGTTCGGGTCACGTCGAACGGAATAATTCCTGGCGAGAGAGGGACTACCCCTTCGCTTTGCGGCTCGGGCCTCACCCTCTAGGTGTTGCTATCCTAGCGGCACAGGGCGGCCCCCTCAAGGGTTTGGGGGATTTCGTCCTTTTCGGTTTTTTCAATCATTTCGGCGATTTTGAAATTTTCGAAATCGGAAAGACCATTTGCGAAACGGCGTAGTGCGTCTTCTCCTCATGTCGCGGGAGCGGGTCGACCGATCTTCGGATGATGTGAAAACCTCGACCACGAAATCGAGCGAACGCCTCACGCGGCGGAAACGGCGGTTTGGCTACGACCAACGCTGGTGGGCCGACGTCGCGCAACCGCCGTCGGAGGACGTCGGCTACTGGGCGACGACCCGCCGGCCGTTGCCTTGTCTGGCATTCGTGCTCCCGTTGCTCTTGTTGTATGAGCTGGGCGTGATCTGGCTAGGGGGGGAGGCGGCCACGTCGTTACGGACAGGGGCCGACCTCTGGATGCGGCAGGCCCTCAGTGCGATCGGACTTCGAGACCGCCTGCTCTTGCCGCTGGCGCTCGTGCTGACCTTGCTGGGCTGGCAGGCGTTCGACCGTCGAGGCTGGAGGTTTCCTCCCCAATGCCTGCTCGGCATGGGCCTGGAAAGCCTCGTCCTGGCCGTTGCCCTGATCGGTCTGAGCAAGGTCGTGGATCTGATGTTCGTTCATCTGGAGCAAGGGCCGTTGCTCGCGGCCTCCTTGAATGGTTCGCGGCGCCAGGTCGCGCTTCTGGTCGGCTTCCTCGGGGCGGGGGTCTATGAGGAGGCGTTATTCCGCCTGGCCTTGATCCCCACGTTGCACGCGCTCTTGCGGTTCTTGCAGACGCCGGCCATGCTTGCGGGGACGCTCGCCGTGACCGCTTCCTCGCTCCTGTTCTCGATCGCCCATCACGCCGGTGCGCCGGGAGAGGCCTTCACGCTCTACGCCTTCAGCTTCCGCTGGGCGGCCGGCGTTTATTTCGCCTGGGTGTTTCTCAACCGGGGCTTTGGGGTCACTGTTGGCACACATGCTGCGTATGATATTCTGGTCGGTTGGCTGGACTGGCACTTCTGACGTTGGCGTGCCACAGCGAAAATCATCTCTGTTCTGTCCAGGGGAGCCGCCGCGTGCGGATCGTGCATCTTTCGGACATTCACGTCTGGCGGTACTCGTACAACCCGAGACGCCTGGTCAGCAAGCGGTTTCTGGGCATCCTGGAGCTTCTGCGAGGCCGCGCACGGAAATTCCGGCTGGAGCGGCTGGAGGATGTCGTCGCAAAGGTCCAGTCGATGGAGCCGGATCACATCTTGATCACCGGCGACCTGACGACGACGGCGTTGAACTCCGAATTCCGCGCCGCGGTTGCCGCCTTGACGGACCTGCTGACCGACCCGGACCGCGTGACTGTTCTTCCCGGCAATCACGACCGCTACACAAGCGGTTCGGTTCGATCGCGGAAGTTCGAGAGCTACTTTGGTGAGTATGCCCCCTCGGAGACGTATCCGTGGCTCCGGCCGCTCGACGCGGAGACGGCGATCCTCGGGCTCGACCCGACCCGGTCGCACATCTCGGCCTCCGGTCTCTTGCCCGCCGATCAACTGGAACGCGCGCGGAACCTCATCGCGGACCCCGAAATCCGTCCCAGGCGCCTGATCGTCGCATGCCACTACCCGCTCCGCGCCCCGGCATTTTACGAGCGTGAACTGGCATCCAAGCGGCTGAAGAACGCCGAGGCGGTGCGGGACTGGCTCGTGACGATCGGCCCGCACCTCTATTGCTGCGGCCACGTTCATGCCGCATGGGCCTTCACCCCCACGGACATCCCCGATCAGCTCTGCCTCAACTCAGGAGCACCCCTCCTGCGCGACCCGACAGGCTTCCGGCTCCCCGGCCTGCTGGAACTCCAGCTTGATGGCGACGGTGTCTCCGTCACCCACCACGCCTGGACCGGCATGGATTGGCTCCCCGTCCCCCTGATCGCCAATCCCCGCTTCTTCGCCGGAACGACCTCTGACTCCCTGACGTGATCGTCCACGGAGCTGATGTCAAACGGGGGATCAAACGGGATTGCTGGTTCACGGAGAATGATTCATCAAACGACGATGCCCGATCGAGTGCTTCATGCACGCGATCGGACATCCATTGAGACGAAACGGCAAGACCTTCCCATGGTCCGCCATCTCGACCTCACACCGACTTGTTCTCAGCGATCCGTAGCAAGGCCCGCGCGCGGGCGATGGCCTTTTCCTTGTCGGCAAGCTGGTCATCGGTCGTGGCGACGCGGGTGCGGGCCTTCTGGAGTTCGGCGTCGGCCGCGACGACGTCGATCCGGCCAGCGGGGATCGAGCGGTGGGTCAGGACGGTCACGACGTTGTCGCGCACCTGGACGAACCCGCCGTCGATGAAGTAGCGGTGGGTCACGCCCGCCGTGTGCGTGCGGAGCTCGCCGTAGCCGAGCCGGCCGATCAAGGGGGATCGGCCGGGCAGGATACCAAGCTCGCCGTCGAACAGCGGCACGGCGACGAACTCGACAACCTCATCGGTGACGGTCTTTTCGGGGGTGACGACCAAGCACTGGATATTCGCGCCCGTCTTCCCTTTGACGGCGGGCGCGGCGTGGGGCGGTTCTTTCAGTTCGGCGGTGGCCATGTTCGAGAGGCTCCTTCAACCAACGCGGAGGGTTTTAGCGAGCCATCTTCTTGGCCTGCTCCTCGGCCTCTTCCACGGCCCCGACGTAACGGAAGGCGCTGACGGGCAGGTGGTCCCACTTGCCGTCGCAGATCTCCTTGAACGAGCGGATCGTGTCCGCCAGCGGCGTGTACTTCCCTTCCTTGCCGGTGAAGACCTCGGCCACGAAGAACGGCTGCGACAGGAAGACCTCGATCCGGCGGGCACGCTCGACGAGGATCTTGTCCTCTTCGGACAGCTCGTCGATGCCGAGAATCGCGATGATGTCGCGGAGTTCCTTGTAGCGCTGGAGGATCGATTGCACGCGGCGGGCGACGTCGTAGTGCTCTTCCCCGAGGTACTGGGCGTCGAGAATACGCGAGCTGGAGCCGAGCGGATCGACGGCCGGATAGATCCCCTTCTCGGAGATCGACCGCGAGAGCACGATGAAGGCGTCGAGGAAGCCGAAGGTCGTCGCCGGGGCGGGGTCGGTAAGGTCGTCGGCCGGGACGTACACGGCCTGCACCGACGTGATGGCCCCGGTGTTCGTCGAGGTGATCCGCTCCTGGAGGGCCCCCATTTCGGTCGCCAGAGTCGGCTGATAGCCCACGTTCGACGGCATCCGGCCGAGCAGGGCGGAGACCTCCGAGCCGGCCTGGCTGAACCGGAAGATGTTGTCGATGAACAGCAGGGTATCGGCGCCGGTGGAGTCGCGGAACCACTCGGCATTGGTCAGGGCCGAGAGGGCGACCCGCAGGCGGGCACCCGGCGGCTCGTTCATCTGGCCGAAGAACATCACCGTACTGTCGATGACGCTCTTGCCGCTGGAGCCGATCTTCGTCTCCTGCATTTCGAGCCAGAGGTCGTTCCCCTCGCGGGTCCGCTCGCCAACGCCGGCGAAGACCGAGTAGCCGCTGTGGACCTTGGCGATACGGGCGATCAGCTCGGTGAGGATCACCGTCTTGCCCAGCCCGGCACCGCCGAACAGGCCGATCTTACCGCCGCGGACGAACGGGGTGAGCAGGTCCACGACCTTGATGCCGGTCTCGAAGACCTCGGTCTTGGGCGAGAGGTTGTCGAACGCCGGCGGGTCGCGGTGGATCGGCCAGCGCTCCTCGGCGGGAACCTCACCGCGGCCGTCGATCGGCTCGCCCAGCAGGTTGAAGACGCGGCCGAGCGTCTCCTTGCCGACCGGCACGCTCACCGGGCCGCCGGTATCGACGACCTCCATGCCACGCACGAGGCCGTCGGTCGAGCCCAGAGCCACGCAGCGCACGCGGTTGCCGCCGAGGTGCTGCTGAACCTCGCCGATCAGGTGGATCTCGACGCCCTTCTCGACGGAATCGATCCGCAAGGCGTTATAAATCTCGGGCAGGTGCCCCTCCTCGAACTCGGCGTCGAAGGTCGAGCCGATCACCTGGGCAATGCGCCCGGTCGCGGTCGCGGTGGCCATTTGGGAACCTCTTGAAGAATTGAGCCACAGAGTTCATGGAGAGAAAAATGACCTTGATCTTTTATCTCTCTTTCTCTTCTTTGCGATCTCTGCGTGCTTCGCGGTGAATCTCTTGATCTTATTCTAGTGCCGCGGCACCGCCGATGATCTCGGCCAGCTCGCGGGTGATCTGTGCCTGTCTGGCTCGATTGTAGAGCATCGTCAGGTTCTTGACCATCTCGTCGGCGTTCTCGGTCGCCCCCTTCATGGCGACCATCCGGGCGATCTGCTCGCTGACGGCCGCGTCGAGGAAGCACTTGAACAGACGGACCTTGAACGAGACGGGGACGATCTCCTCCAGGATGCTCTTCGGCATCGGGCACGAATTCGTAGGGGACGCGCTCGGCCGCGTGCGCCGGGCGGCCGCGCCGGGGCCATGCTCCGCCGGCTTGGATTGCCGGACCGAGGGACCGGCCTGGCCGACCTGCGCGGCGGACATCGGCAGCAAGGTCTCCAGCGTCGCCTCCTGCCGCGCGGAGGAGATGAACCGCATGTAGACCACCTCCACCCGGTCCACCTCACCGGAGACGTACATCTGGATGTACTTGTTGGCGATCGCCTCGACCTCGTCGAACTGCGGTCGGTCCTCGAAGTTGGTGTAGGTCGTCTCGGGGCGAATCCCGCGGAACCGGAAGAAGTTGATCCCGCGCTTGCCGGCGACCTCCAGCCGGGTCTGCACGCCGTCCACCTCGGCATCCTGCAAGCTGCGCATCGCCATCCGGAGGATGTTGCCGTTGTAGCCCCCCGCCAGGCCGCGATTACTGGTCAGGACCAGGAGCACGGACCGCCCGATCCGTTCGCGGCGCTCCAGCAAGGGGTGGGACACCTCCGCCCCGGTGCTGGCCAGGTCGGCGACCAGCTCGGCGATCTTGCGCGTGTACGCCTCGGCCTCCGTCGCGCGGTCCAGGGCCTTCTTGAACCGGGCGGTGGCGATCAACTCCATCGTCCGGGTGATCTTGCGAATATTCTGCACCGATTTGCGGCGCTTGACGATCGCTCGAGCCTTGGCCATGGGGGGATCTCTGGGAAGTCGCGGGGTTCTCTCAATCTGCGATCATGGCGGGAAGGGCCATGATGGATGCTTCATGAGTGATGTTGATTGCGTCATCAACCATCACGCATGTCATCCAGCCTTACGCGCCCGCTCCGGCCATGGCCGGGGCCTTGGGCGCGGGACGATATCGCGTCTTGAACTCGTCGAGGGCCGCTTTCAGGCCCTTGACCACGTCGTCAGTCATCTTCTTCTCGCGGAGCAGGAGGTTGCGGACCTCGGACTTCTCCTCCCGCATGAACTGCAGGAACTCCTGCTCCCAGCGCGAGACTTCCTTGACCGGAACGTCGTCGAGGTAACCCTCGGTTCCGGCGTAGATGCTCATCACCTGATCCACGACGTTCATCGGCTGGTATTGCGGCTGCTTCAGGAGTTCGACCATGCGGTATCCGCGGTCAAGCTGAAGCTGCGTGGCCTTGTCCAGCTCCGTGCCGAGCTGGGCGAACGCCTCCAGCTCGCGGAAGGCGGCCAGGTCGAGCCGCAGGCCGCCAGCGACCTTCTTCATCGCCGGGATCTGCGCCTTGCCGCCCACGCGGGAGACGCTGATGCCGACGTCGATCGCCGGGCGGACGCCCGCGAAGAACAGGTCGGGCTGGAGGTAAATCTGGCCGTCGGTGATCGAGATCACGTTCGTCGGAATGTACGCGGAGACTTCCCCTTCGAGCGTCTCGATCAGGGGCAGGGCGGTCAACGAGCCACCCGAGGCCGCCGTCTTGGCGACCTTGTGGCCGGTCGCGTAGTGCTCCTTCAGGTCGTGCTCGGCCTCCTCCTTGCCAGGGACGCCGAGATATACCTTATTGTTGACGCCCCAGTCTTCCTTCACCGGATCGTTCGGGTCGTCCAGCGGAGCGGAATCGGGGACGATCACGTACTTCTCGGCGAGCTTGGCCGACCGTTCGAGCAAGCGGCTGTGCGCGTAGAAGACGTCGCCGGGGTAGGCCTCGCGGCCCGGCGGGCGACGCAGCAGGAGCGACAGCTCGCGATAGGCAACGGCCTGCTTCGAGAGGTCGTCGTACACGCAGAGGGTCGCCCCCCCCTTCTCGTACATGAAGTACTCGGCCATCGCGCAACCGGAGTACGGGGCCAGGTACTGCAAGGGGGAGGGGTCGCTCGCGCCCGACGCGACGACGATCGTGTAATCCATCGCCCCTTCACGCCGCAGGATATCGACCAGCGCGGCGGTCGTTGATTCCTTCTGGGCGATGGCCACATAGACGCAGATGACGCCCTGACCCTTCTGGTTCAGGATCGTATCGATGGCGATGGCCGTCTTGCCGGTCTTGCGGTCGCCGATGATCAGCTCGCGCTGACCGCGGCCGATCGGCGTCATCGCGTCGATGGCCTTGATGCCGGTCTGCATCGGCTCATCGACCGGCTGACGACCGGCGATTCCCGGCGCGGACGATTCGACCAGGCGGCTCTCGTGCGAGATGATCGGCCCCTTGTTGTCGAGCGGCTCGCCCAGGGGGTTGACGACGCGGCCGACCAGGCCTTCGCCGACCGGCACGCGGAGCAGCTCGCCGGTGGCCGTGACCGTCTCGCCTTCGTGGATGTTGGTGTAATCACCCAGAATGATCACGCCGACGGACGTCTCTTCGAGGTTGAAGGCCAGGCCCTTGACCCCGTTCTGAAACGTGACCATCTCGTTGGTCATCACGCCGGAGAGTCCGTGGACCCGCGCGATGCCGTCGCCGACCTCCAGGACGCGTCCGACCTCGGTCCGCGTCACCTCGGCCTGAAACTGCTGAATCTCGCGCTGGATGACGGAGGTGATCTCGTCGGCCTTGAATTTCATGGGACCGTTTCCTCAGAAGCCCGAGTCAGACCCGGGCAGGGGGATGCGTGCGCAGAGCGAGAGCTTGCGATCGAGCAAGGTATCTTACCGTATCGGATCAAGACGCGGAGCTGAAGACCTCGCGACGCCCTTGAAGTTCGCGGGTCTTGGCCTCGACGAGTTGCTTGCGCATCTTGTCGAGCCGGTTGCGGACCGAGGCGTCGTACACGTGATCGCCGACCTGGACGACCAGACCGCCGATCAGGGACGGGTCGATCTCGAGGTTCAGGACGGCCGCCGAGGCCCCTGTCAACTGCGTGAGCGACTGCTGCAAGCGGTCGAGCTGGTCCTGCTCCAGCGGGACGGCCGAGCGGACCGTCACCGGGAAGCGGTTCTGCCGGCGGTCCAGCAAGGCGCGGGCCTGCTGGGCGACGGCCGGCAGTAGGGCCAGGCGGCCGTGCATGTTCAGGACCCGGAGGAACCGCAGGAGGACCGGCAGGGCGCGGCCCTCGAACGCCTCGACCAGGATGCGATCCTTGTCCTGCTGGCTGATCAACGGCGAGGCGAGCAAGCGGGCGAACTCCGGCTGATCCCGCCAGACGTCGTCGATCAGTTCCTCCAGCTCGCCGACGACGGCCTCTTCCTGGCCGCCCTCGGACGCGGCGGCGTTGATCATCGCCTCGGCATAGATGCGCGCCAGCTCGATCGGCGTCCTGATCGAAGACCGTGCCGCGGACGTCGGGCTCGTTGCTCATGCGACGGGACTCCCGGGCGTCTCGGGCGACGGCGGAAGCTCGGCCATGGCCGTCTCCACCAGGCGGCGGTGCTCGCCCTCGTCCATCTCGTTTCTGCAGGACCTTGCCGGCGACCGCCACGGCCATGTCGGCGGTCTTGTTCCAGATCTCCATCAGGGCCTGGTCGCGGGCCACGCCGATTTCACGCTCGGCCCGTACCCGAGACGCCTCGGCCTCGGCCTGGGCCTTCTTGATGATGTCATCGGCCGTGGAGCTGGCGTCGCGGCGGGCTTCCTCCAGGATGGCCCGGACCTGCTCGCCGGCCTTTTCCATCTCCTTGCGGTGTTCGGCCAGGAGCCGCTCGGCCTCGGCGCGGGCGGCCTCGGCACGCTGCAAGGTTTCCTCGTGATGGTGCTCGCGGTCGTGCAGGGCCTTCGAGAGAGGCCCCCAGGCGAACTTCCAGAGCACCAGCATCAGGAGGACGAAGACGATCAGCGTCGCCAGGGCCAGTGGCGGCTGGAATTCGAGAATGTTCGGTGTTTCCTCAGTCGTCAGATGCGACGTCGGCCGCGGCGGTGGCCGGCGGCTCGTCGGCGGCCCGGGTCGCGATCGCTGGCCCGACGGTCAGGGTCAGGGCGAGCAACCCGAGGGCCAGGGTCTCTTTGCGGGACATCAGTAAAGACCTCGTGATCCGGGGGGCTGGGGCGACCGGCCCGGCCGCCTTGCGATCGGTGACCCATAGCAAAAAGGGAGTCGCAAAAGGCGAGGGCCGGTCGAGCGATCGGGGCCTATCGGTTGCGTTGCCAAAAGAGGCGGCGGAAACGTTCCACGCTACGACTTCGCCTTCGGTTCGCGGCGAAAACAGCGCCGAGAGCGTTCCGCGCCTCGTTGAGTGCCTTCCGGGGCGTCGCGGCGCGTCAGCCGACGATGAAGCCGATGATGATCAGCGCGAAGAAGGTCACACCTTCGATCAGCGCGGCCGAGATGATCATCGCCGTCTGAATGTTGGCCGCCATCTCGGGCTGACGGGCCATGCTCTCGACGGCCGACTTGGTCAGGCCGCCAATGCCCATCGCGGCGCCAATGATGACCAGGCCCGCGGAGAACGCGCGGAGGTCCGAGAACGGATAGACCCCGGGGGTCGTGACGGCCGCGCCTTCTTCTTCGATGATGGTCTCGGTCTGGGCGAACGCCGTGGAGGCCGTCGCCACGAACAGAAGGGCCAGTGCGAGGGCGGCGGACTTGACGATTTTCATCGGACCCTTGACTCCTTGCTTAGGCCGGCCCGGGGCCGGTCGTCTGGGGGGGCCTCAATCGGCCCCGCCGTGAGGGGGATGCGGGAGCACCGTTGCCCCCGCTTCGGGAGGAAAAAAGACCTGAGAGACGTTAACCAGCAATCGGCCGGCGACCGTCCCGCACGCGAACGACCCAGGGTCAGTGCGGGTGGACCGCCGCGCCGATGAACAGCGCCGACAAGAACGTGAAGATGTACGCTTGCAAGAACGCCACGAACAGTTCCAGGAGGCTCAAGGCCACCACGCCCAGAATGCTCGCCGGCGTGACCAGATACGTGAAGATGCCGGCCGCCTGCGCGATGAACCCGAGGATCACCGCCAGGACGATGTGCCCGGCCAGCATGTTGGCGAACAACCGCACCGAGAGCACGACGTGGCGGATCAACAATCCCGCCACCTCGATGACGAACATCAGGCCCCACAACGGCGGCTTCAACAGCTTCGGGCACGTCCAGATGCGGCACGATGCCGACCCAGTAGCCGACCGGCCCCATCTCCCGCACGCCGGCCGTGATGACCGCCCCCAGGGTCAGGATCGCCAGGACGCCCGTCACATTGATATTGCCCGTGGCGGAAGCCCCGCCCGGGATCAAACCCAGCAGGTTGTTGAACAGGATGAAGAAGAACATCGTCCAGAGGAACGGCAAGAAGTCGTCGGCCCCGTGGCCGCCGATCGCCGGCCGGGCGATCCCGTCCCGGATGAACAGGAGGATCGCCTCGAACATGTTCATGAACCGCCCGCGGGTCACGCGGCTGTGCGCGACGTGCCGCGCCAGCGGAATGACGATCAGGGCGATCAGGATCGCCGCGAGCACCTCCATGACCATGAACCGGGTGACCTGGAACCCCAGGATCTCCGGCAGATGGATCTCGGTGCCGATGCCCGGAAGCTCCAGGCTCGGGTGATCCATCACGTGATTCAGCGGGTTGTGTTGTCCGTGCTCTGCGGCCATAGGAATTTCAACCCCGATTGCCTCGACCCTCATTCGGCCCGCGTCCCTCGGACCCGGAACCGCCGCCCCGCTGGCTCCCCGTCGCGCTTTCCTTCGCAATCTGAATCAGATGCATGATGCCGACGGCAAATCCCAGGCAGGAACCAACCAGCGTGCCGACCGGCCGAGACCCCAGCCACCGGTCGATCGCGAACCCGCCGAGCGTCGGCAGAGCGAACTCCAGGCCCAATGTCGTGATCCGGGAGGCCCACTCGACGCCAACGGAAAGCGGACTGCGCGGCTCATTCACTGCCAATGCGATTCGTGCCCGCGATGCTCGCTCGCAACGAGGTCGCGGCCTCCACCTCACGTTGTCAGGTTGAGGGACCACGGAAAACGGGGAACCCGGGTGGACCTGGGAACCCCCGCGGGCCGGTAACGGATCACCGTTGTATCCCCCGCGCGCGCCGGTTGTCAACTCCCCACTGGCCTATTCGAGAAATTTTTCACAAAGTCGCCCGCGCACCCTTCGCCCGCTCGGCAGGACAGGGGGGAAGTT
Source organism: uncultured Planctomycetota bacterium (assembly GCA_963758025.1). Lineage (GTDB taxonomy): Bacteria > Planctomycetota > Planctomycetia > Isosphaerales > Isosphaeraceae > CAVWUA01. Next base: position 149,874 of record CAVWUA010000003.1, read on the forward strand.
CGTGCCTCGGAAGCGTTACAGTTTCGGCAATCTGTCCGACGACGGACACCCGGCGCGGATTTTTTATTGACAGGATTCTCAGCATTTGGTATTAACTACGAAGCTAGTCGGTATGCCTGGTGGACAAGCACCAACGAGCCCGAGCGGGGACGTGCCATGCAGTTGACCCGTGCGCTCTGCGTCCGGATACAGTAAATAGGGCGGCGTCGGATCTCCCAAACGTGTGAGATCGGACGACCGCCCTTCGTGTTGACGGGCAGGCGACGCGGTTGGTTTCACGGAGCGCCCGAAGTTTTCGGGAGCGGACGTAGTTGTCTGCGCAGTCCGGAAGGCAAGGAGTTTTTCCGGACCGGCCCACTCACGGATGACCTCGCGTTCCTTGTACGGTCCGGACCCCAAACCAAAAAGGGGATGGCCGGATCGAGACGGAGTGGCCCCGCATGACCGTCGAGACGCTCAAGGACTGCAACAAGAAGGTTCTGGCGCGGATGGCCAAGGACCAGGGAATTGTCGGTTGGCACGCGATGCGGAAAGATCAATTGATCCGCGCCTGGCCCCGTCTCCCTCGACATCACGTCATTCGAATTCCAAGGGCAAGACCCCGGCGGCGCCGAAGCCGTCCCGGACCAAGCCCTCCCCCTCAAACTCCAAACCGGTGGTCACCCCACCTTCACGCAATCTGGCCGTCATCCGGCCACGTCCCCTCAATCACGAATGCCAGAAGGACCGGATCGTCGTGATGATCCGTGACGCTTTCTGGCTTCACGTTCACTGGGAGTTGAGTCAGACGACGCTCGGCCGCGCTCAGGCGGCGCTCGGGCAGGAATGGCACGCCGCCAGGCCAATTCTGCGCCTGATGGACGTGACCAGTGAAGACACCACCAGCGCCTCGGAGCGGCATGTCCGCGACATCGAGATACACGGTGGAAGCAACTGGTATATCGACATCAACGCGCCGAACCACTCGTTCCGGGTGGATATCGGCTACGTGTCCCGCAAGGGGACGTTCTTCGTCCTGGCCCGGTCCAACGTCGTGACGACGCCAAAATCGGGCAGCACCGACGCGATCGACCAGACGTGGGCGAGCATCGACGAGCAGGCCCAGCGGATCTACCGGCAGTCCGGGGGCTCCGGCCCGGCGGCGCCGTCGGACGACCTGCGCGACCTGTTCGAGGAGCGGCTGCGGCGGCCGATGCACGGCCTGTCGCTCCAGAGCCTCGGCACGGGGGCCTTGGGGCTCTCCGGCCACGGCTTCCATTTCGAGATGGACGCCGAGCTGATCGTCTTCGGCCGCACCGAGCCGGGGGCCAAGGTTTCCCTGCAAGGGGAGCCGGTGCAACTTCGCGATGACGGCACGTTCACCGTTCGGTTCAGCATGCCCGACGCCCGGCAGATCATCCCGGCCGTCGCCGCCAGCCCCGACGGAGTCGAGGAACGCACGATCGTCCTGGCCGTCGAACGCAACACCAAGGAACTCGAACCGATGATTCACGACGGCAACGAACTCTGAGCCAATCGGCTGGCTTGGGGCCGTGGGATCCGATCCGTGAGACGCCGCGCGACCTTCCCCCAGGGGCGGGTCGCGCGGCGTCTCCCATTGTCCGATACCCGCGCCGGCCCTACACTGGAAAGGAAGGGCGGCTCACCGCGCGGGCGGTCGAGCCACCTTCTTCCCGAAATCATTTATCTGCGCCCTTGATTCTGAGCGGCGAGGAGGCAGGCCCTTTTGAGTAAGGACATCACCGCAATTCTGGCCGGCTGGGAGTTCGACCCCAGCGACCTCCAGGTCCGCATCATCCCCGGTGTCGATGGCCGCGAAAAGCTTCAAAAGCGGGTCGATCTCGGACTCCTCCAGATGGAGATGTCCGGCCGTCCCGATGGCGACCGGCCCCACGGTCAGGAATCGCTTCTGGACCATTACGAAGGCCAGGCCCGCCAGGCCGAACAGAACGGACGCCCGTTCGAGCTCGATACGGCCGCCTGCGCGGACTTGATGCGCGAAGGAATTCAGTATTACCACCGCTACCTCGCCCTCTTCCACCTCGAACGGTTCGACCTGGTGGAGCGGGACACGTCGCGGAACCTCCGGTTGTTCGCCTTCGTCGTGCGCCACGCGACCAACCCGCGCGACAAGGTCCAGTTCGATCAGTACCGGCCCTACGTGACCATGATGCACACCCGGGCGCTCGCCCTGCCCGCCCTGGAGCGGGGCGCGCACCGGGAGGCCCTCAAGCGGATCGACGAGGGGATCGGGCGGATTCGTGAGTTCCTGGCCGAATACGACCAGGAGGAACAGGAATCGCACTGCCGGGAGCTGACCCTCCTGAAGCGCTGGCGCACCGAAATCGACCGGGAGCGCAAGCGAGGCCCCCTGGAACGGCTGGAGGAACAACTGGAGCTGGCCGTTTCCCAGGAGCATTACGAGGAAGCCGCCCGTCTGCGCGACCAGATCCGCCGGCTGAACGAGCCGCGTTCTTCCTCCGGAGGGGGTGGCACGCGCTCGGGACGCACCGGCTCGGCCATTTCGGGCGACACCCCTTGATCCGTTGCTCGCCCCGGACTACCATACAACGCGTCCGGTTCACGCCGGACGCAACCTCTGCCATGTTCGCGTAAGAGTGTTACTTTTGGCGAACCAATGAGCACCCGATGGGAGCCAATGTTCGACCGCTCGGCCTTCAACGGCCTGCTGGTCTCAGGCGCCCACTTGAATTGCGGGTTCTCAAAAGCACTCTAGACGGCATTGCGGTGGAGGCCTTGCCACACATGACGGCCCGCTCACGCCTCCCTTGGCGCGAGCGGGCCATTTGTCTTTCCCCGACCCCCGGCTATCTCGATGAGGAAAGAGGTCCGCGCACAGAAACGCGCCCTGCGCCGGGAGGTCGTCGCACGCATCCTGGCGATGGACCCGGCCGATCGTCGCCGCCAGGAGGCCCTCCTGCTCGACCGGATGCCCGCTCTTCCCGGCTTCTCCGAGGCGAGGACGGTCCTGCTCTACGTCTCCGTCTTCCCCGAGGAGATTCCCACGGAGGGGCTGCTCCGCCGCGCCCTGGAGCTGGGCAAGACCCTGGTCTGCCCCCGCGTCGATCGCGCCGCCCGCCGGCTCGTCCCGCACCCGATCGACAACCTCGTGCGGGATTTCCAGACCGGCACACTCGGCATCCCGGAGCCCCGCCTTGATCTCCCCACGATGGCCGCTGAGGCGATCGACTGGGTGCTCGTCCCGGGCATCGCCTTCGACCGGCGAGGCTATCGTCTGGGTCGAGGCGGCGGCTACTACGATCGCCTCCTGCCGACGCTCCGTGCCGAGGCTCCGCGCTGGGCGATGGCTCTCGACCCCCAGTGGCTCGACCGGCTCCCGGCCGAGCCGCACGACCAACCTCTCGACGGCATCCTCGGCACCGATCGCTTCTTGGAACGTAATCGCGAGGACCCTCCACCTCTTCAAGTTTTTGATTGACTTTTCTCGGGATTCCGCTATCCTGCGATCCTATCTGATGGACCACGACATCAAGGCCCCGCAGGCTGAAAGCCAACCATTTCAGCACCCTGCGGGACCTCATTCGACACCACACGTTCCTTGATGTCGCCGACGATGAACCGCGCGTTCATCGTGATCGAGATTCGCATTTTATCACATTCATTCTGTTTTTCTCCCTGGTCTACCGGGATGATTCTCCGCGCTCGTTGAGCGCTGCGGATCACCCCGCGGGATCACTTTCTGCCGTCTCAGTCGATTCGAACTAGATCCGTCGCCCGATTCGGGAACCGCGAGGGTTCGTAAGGACCTTTCTCACGCAAGGTGGTCAAGGATCGGCCACCTGCGGTTGGTCATGATGGCCAGAACGAATCGGGCGACGGCTTTTATGTTTGCAGGTGAGTCTTTTCATTCAAAACGCTGGCCCCGGTTCCGCGCTCTCGGTGCGGAACCGGGGCCAGCGTTTGTTTACGGACGGCCGCATCGCAAAGGGCCCATTCGAGATCCCAGACGTTTCTTGCCGCTTTGAAGCTCCGGAACCTGGAATGGGCCCTTTGCGTTGCGGAACTCCATAAGGCCCTGGCCGGATGGCGGGTTCAGTCCGTGCGGACCTCGACGCGAGGCGGGTGGGCATACGCGCCGAAGGCCGCGGGGATGTCGGCCGCCTGGGTGTCTCCCTCGTGCAGGATCACCCGGTAGCGGAACGTGATCGACTCGCCGGGCTGGATCGTGTGCGCGCCGGACTTCTTCATGCCGAAGTCTTCATATCCGAACGGATTCGCGGCGAAGAGGCCGTAGTCGCGGACGTGCCAGTGGGTCGGATAGCGGAAGCTCTCGGGGTTGTTCAGGATGGCGACGCCGACGGTCTTGTCCTGAACCGGCCCGATGTAATCGACCCAGGCGGCGGGCTTGCCCCAGGCCTCGTAGTCGTTCAGGCCCTCGGACGTGGTGATCTTGCCCCCTTGCTTGCGCTTGACGTCCATGCTGGAGGCCAGGCGCAGGCCGAACATGCCCTCCTTGGTGTCGCCGAAGGTGACGGGTTCGTCGGTGGCGTGGATCGTCACGTCCACGTCGATGACCCGGGGGTTATTCATGTGATAGAAGACGAATCGCCGCTCGTCCTTGCAGAGGGTCTTGCCGTCCGGGCCTTGCCAGTCGTTGGTCGTCTGGATCACGCCGACGGCGGGGCCTTCGACGAGCGCGGCGCGCGACGTCTCGCGGATCGTGCCGTAGTTCGATTTCGGCGGATTTTTCGGGTCGGAGGCCCAGAAGTCGATGCCGTTGACGTTCCCGTGGGTAAACCAGAAGGAGCGCTGGTGGGGATGGTCCTTGTCCTCCCCCTCGACCTCCTCGATCGGATACGCGCGGGTGAACGACGCGCCGGTCGGGCCGATCACCGGGTAGAAGAACGGCTTGTTGGCCTCGCCCGCGTGATAGACCGTCAGCAAGTCGTCTCCGAGCGAGACGCGGATGTTGTCCCCCTCGCGGTTCAGGCGGACCCCGTCCTTCGCGCTGGACGCCGGTTCCATCTCATAACGGACCTCGTGTCGATCGCGCGCGCGCTCCAGCACCGCGCCGAGGAAGCGTTCCCCCTTCTCACCAAGCGTGAACACCTGCGCGGCGACCGCCTCGCCCCCGTCCCTCGGCGTCAGCGTATAGGCCCCAGACGCGACGTCCGCGTCGATCTTCACGACCAGCGGATACGTCTTCCCCTTCGCATCATCGGGATAGCGAACGGTGACGTTCCCCGCTCCCAGCGCCGCGCTCCCAACCACCAGGCACCAAACAGCACCCAGCATCACGCCGCATCGAAAAGCTCGCATCATGATCTCCCCACCTCCTCCTAAAATTTCTTCTTTGCGTAACCTTTGCGTCTTCGCGTCTTTGCGTGAACCTCTTCTCATTCATCCCGCAAAGCCTCCGACCTCCGGGCGATCCGGGCCGCCTGTCGCGCCTGGGCCGCCTCGCTCACGAAGGGCAGGGGAGGGACCGCCTGGGGTTTCCCCTGGGCATCGAGCGAGACATACAGCCCATATCCGACGGCCACCCGCCTGCGTTCGGCGCGGCCGAGTCGGTTCGGCATGGACCTCGATTCGAGCCTCGATCGACGTGCGCCCGACGAACGTCACCTCGGCCGTCAGCTCGACGCGTTCGCCGACGAGGACCGGGCTGAGGAACGTCATCGAATCCAGGGCCGCCGTGGTGATCTGGCCGCTTCCGGCGTGTCGCAGGGCCGCCACGGCGCCGCATTCGTCGGCCAGGCGGAGGATGACCCCGCCGTGAATCCGGCCGAAGGCGTTCGCGTGGGCGGGTTCGGTGATGATCGCCAGGCTCACCCGGGACACGTCGTCCGGCTGGGGATGATCGCTCGACACGGTGGACCCTCCTCCTCCAAAGTCGTGGTCAAGAGGCCCTTGGAGCGGTATCCTACGATGCTCCCGGCCCGGTCGCCAGGGGCCACCCCGCTCGCGCAAGGCTTTCGCACGACCATGATTCAAGACGACCTGTTCGAAATCCTGGACGCCACGCTCCCGCCGCTGGGGGCGGTCGAGGACATCGGCGAGGAGTTCCGCGACCCGCCGCTGGACGTCCTGCGCTACCATCACCGCAAGGTCCGGCTGAGCCGTTTTCCGATCCTGGGACGCGGCCTGAGCGTGATCGCCGTCGTGCGTCAGCCGGTCGATCTACCCTTCACCCGCGAGGGGTTTCCGCGCCTCCTGCGACGGGTGAGCCTGGCGGTCAACGCCCGCTTCCCGCCGATCGTGCGGGGGCACGGCCTGTCGATCGGCCTGACCAGCGTGATCCTGACACCCGAGCCGATCCAGCCGACGGATGACGACCTGCTGGCCGAGGCTTTGAAATCCCCCGCACACGTCCGCACGGTGCCGATCGGCCTGTTCCGCCTGAACCTCGGCCAGGAAGCGATGGCGATGTCCCTGACCCGCGGCCCGCAAGGCGTCTTCCCCGAGCCGGAGGCCCTCGCCGAAGCCCTCACCCGGTCCTTCCAGCGGTTCGTCCCCCCCATCGACGCCTGACCGGACCGGCCCCGCGCGTCCCTGCACTTCCTCCCCGCTCCGAGCCGACCGTTTCGGGAATGCCATTTGCATTCCTGATCGATCCGGCATTTTGCCATTTCAGGAGCAACCTCAAGAGGGAGCAGAGACCATCATGAAACTCGACAGTTTGAAGAAACTGTATGTGGAAGAGTTGCAGGACATCTACAGCGCCGAGCAACAGATCCTCACCGCCCTGCCGAAGATGGCGAAGGCCGCCTCATCCAGCGACCTCAAGGCGGCGTTCGAGACGCATCTGGAACAGACCAAGGGGCATGTCGAGCGGCTGGAAACGATCTTCAAGTCCCTCGAAAAATCGCCGAAAGGCAAGACCTGCAAGGGGATGGAGGGTCTCATCAAGGAAGGTGAGGAGATGATCAAGCAGGACGCCGACCCCGCCGTCCGCGACGCCGCCTTGATCTCCGCCGCCCAGCGCGTCGAGCACTACGAGATGGCCGCCTACGGCACCGTGCGCACCTATGCGAACCTGCTCAAGGAGAACGACGCGCAGAAGCTCCTCCAGACCACCCTGGACGAGGAGGGCAAGACCGACGAGAAGCTGACCAAACTCGCCGAGAGCGGCATCAACGTCGAGGCGGTCTGAGCCGATCGGGAATCGAGATCCAGAACCCACGATCGGGGAATCCTCCCGGAACGATCAAGGTCGGAATCGGGAGGTTCCCCTTTCTATGGTCCAGGAGCAGAATCCCTCCGCTTAATCATCTCCCATCAGTCATCCACCCCTCACCCCTGCGAACCTCCATCGTCGGCCGTCTGCAACAGCCAAAGGGCGTGCGGCAGGGCGTTGCGATAGGGGGGATCGTCGCGGTCGGATTCCAGGGCCGCGGCGATCCGGCGATCGGCGTCCCACTCCGGAGCGCGGACCTGGCGGGGCAGGGGGTGGTGATTCGGGGCGTCGGCCTCGATCCGCACGTCCGCGACGCACCCCTCGCAGGGCCGCTCCAGTCGGTACGACGCCTGCGGCCCCTCGCCGTTGGCACGGAGCGATACCCCCGACAGGTGCGGCAAGGGGGCGTCCGGTTCGAGACTCCAGCGCAAGACGACCTCGACCTCTCCCGAGGGGCCGTCGAAGGTCGCCCTGAGCGTGTTCCCCTCCCCTCGGGACACCTGATCGGGAACCCAGCCGAGTTGACCGGCCAGCCAGCCGGCGAGCCAGGCGGATTCCCTCGGCAAGCGGTCGCCACGGTGGGCGGGGGCCACGGCGTCGATCTCGACCGCGTTGATCCGCCGCAGGACCTCGTCCGAGCCCGCCGGGTCGAAGAACTGCGCGACCAGCTCGCGCCAGGGGGTGATGCCGAACCAGGCGATATCGCGGCTATAGCGGTTCCAGCGCAGGTCGAGCGCCTGGCGCAGAACCTCCGGTTCCGTCGCCGGGTCGGGCAGGTCGAGAATCACGCGGGAGGACTCGCCGGCCAGGTCCTCGAACAGGGAACGCGTCGGTCGCGGGTCCCCCACCCACCAGAGCACGAGCGGCAAATCGGTCTCCAGCAACGGCCGGATGGCCCCTGGCAAGAGGTCGTGCGCCTGGCGGCCGGCGTGCAGGACGATCCGCTCCGAGCACACCTGCGGCCGATCCGGCGACGGCAAGTGGCAGACCGCCGAGACCTCCGCCGAAACCCGCCGCGCCGCGTCGTCCCCCGGTCGGAGCACCAGAACGCGCGACGGATACCGCTCGGCGATCGTCTCAATCAGCGCATCGACATGCGCGGCCCCCGGTTCCAGATCCGCCACGACCAGGTTCGCCAGAACCAGCCGGGTGACGGTCGGCTGGTCGATCTCCGGCCCCCCCTCCCGTTCCGCCGCCGACCCCCAGAGCCGGGCCAGCTCGTTTTCAATCTCCGGGAGCGACACGGGAATGCCCTGACCGCTCAGGAAGGCGTCGGAACTGGCGTTGGACATGGAATAAGTCTCGCTGGTAAAAGAAAGTCGCCGTTTCCATTCCATCGCGTGCGAAGGATTGAGGATACCACGATTCCTCACTCCAGCAGCAGGGCGGAGTGGGCCAGTAGGGCCAGGCTCGGATCGAGCATTCGCTGGAGGATCGGCCGGGCCTCGGCCGGGTCGTGGATCGAGCCACCACCCCGGGCCTGCATCGTCAGGGCACCTCCGGCGACCGCTTTCTGGAGGACCACCAGCAACGCCTCGCGGTCGCGTTGGCCGTCGAGGTGGTAGAGCACCAGGCGGTCGAATTCGTTGAGGTCCACGCTCTGATGTCGCAGGTTCGAGACGCGGGCCCCGGACCTCGCCTGGTGACGCGCCAGGGCGCGCCGAGTGGCCGGTCGCCGGGCTCGGCGGCGAGCCGGGGCTCGTGGACGTGAAGCTCGACGACCCGCTGCGTCAGGCACTCCAGCAGCGCCTCCGTCAGGTCCGCCCGGCTCGGTTCGGCGTCCGGTCCGCCCGCGACCGCCGGTCGTCCCAGGCGGGCTTGCGTCCGAGTCCACAGATCCTCGAACGGCAGCGAACGGGGCCAGGCGTCGCCCAGGACCCGCATCATCGTCCTGATCAACGTGTCGCTCGTGGTCAGCGTCGCCTCGCCATCGGGTGAGCGGAAGGTTTCCTCGGCGGCCGGGTCGTCTCCCGGGGGGGCCACGTCGGGCTGGGAGACGGCCGAAGCCCGCAAATCGGCGATCGCCGACGCCGATGGCGCGGGGTCGAGGTGGACCCCGGCGCGGCAGAGCAGCGTCTGGCGGAACCGTCGGCCGGCGAGGAAATCGCAATACTGCTCGCGGTCCAGCGGGTCGGGCAGGTGCCGCGAGAGGGCCTCGACCCATTCCGTCGGCTGGGCCGAGGCCATGCTCCCCAGCCGCGACTCGGCGAGATACCGCAAGCCGTGGTTGGCGGCCCGCCCGAGGAACTCGTAAACGTAGAGCGGCCGGTTCGCGTCCTCGAAGTGCTCGTGCAGCAGGTAGTAATCGGGTTTGGTCCGGATCTGCGCCGCTTCATCTCGGAGGCAAAGGGAATACGGGTCGTCGCCGTCGCCGAGGGCTTCAGCGAGTGATTCGAGCACGGCGCGGCCCTCACGCACGCGCTGCGACGGGTCGGCCAGGTGTCGGGTATGGACCCGCATGATCCCGCGGGCCACCTCCCGGAGGTGCCACCCCGGATAGGTGTTGTAGCTGACGTAGGCGACGCCGTGGGCGGTCAGGCCGCCGCCGCAGATCCGCAGGATCTGGTCCTGGACCTCGGGCGGGACCCAGGAATAGACGCCGTGGCAGACGATGAAATCGAACGGGCGTATGCGTTCCGGGTGGACATCCAGAATGCTCTCGGCCCGCAATTCGATGTTGCGCAACCCGATCGCGTCGATGGTCGCTTGTCCCTGGTCGATCTGCCGCCGGGAGAGGTCGATCCCGACGAACTCGGCGTCGGGCAGCGACAGGGCCATCGGAATCAGGTTGCCGCCACTGCCGCAGCCCAGCTCCAGGACCCGACACGTGCCGAGAGCCGGGGCCGTCAGGCCGAAGAGCCTGGCCAGGGCCGAGAGCCGGTCGGGGTGAGTCTCGGGCAGGGGGAACCCCTCGTAGGGGACCGCGTCGTAGCTGTTCGGAGAACCGGCGCTCATTGGTATCGTCCCCCCAGGCCGCTCGTCCGCTCCTCTGTGCCCGGTCCGCCGTGTCGGGCCCGCCGCCATGCGGACCTATCCGATTCCGGAGGAAGACGGCCCGCACGGTGAACCCTACGGGGCTGGGCGGGGACATCACCTGCTGGAAACTCGGCCACGTATCTCCGCCTCGGGAAACGCGCCCAGCATTCGACTATCGTTTGCTTCGTCCGGATTGTCTCCGAGCAGATAATAGTGCCCTTCCGGCACGGTGTAGGGGTGCCTTACGCATTCGACACCCGGAACATCGGCATGAAACCTAATGCCCCGGAGGCGTTGCGGCGGAGTGACCGGTTGACCATGGATGATAACCTTCCCATCCGAGAAAGACACGGTCTCACCCGGCAAACCGATCACACGGAGAACCTCGGCGATATACGCTCCTGTTGATTGCTTTCGGGGACGCAAGACGATTGCGTGCCACCGCGCCGGCCTGGCAAGCCGGTAGGCATTCACGTCGACAGCCAAATATTCGCGTGTGATCGTCGGCGCCATCGCGCGCGAGCCACCGACATGCATGACCTTGAAGTCGGGCTGTCGCAGTACGCGATTGACGTACCACCCGAGGCAAACTGCGAAAATCGCCACAGCCACCAGGAGTGTCGTGAGTCTGAAACGAAAGCTTGGCCTGTTCATACGACGTGACCTGATCGGCCGAACGCAGAGGATGTATCCGCAGGGCCGGGATGAGTGTCCGCATCCCCAGAGACCGTCGCGGCCCCGCGGATACAATCGGTTGAACGAAACAGCCGGCCCGCCCCGCCTATGGGCATTGGATCAGAGCCCACGCCCCCGAGCAAGGGCCTCGGGGGGTCACTCTCGCCTCACGCCGAGCAACACCCCGAACCCGGTCAGGACCCCTCACCCCGGCCACGGCCCGTCGACGGTCCGCTCTGGACAGCAGAGGCCATGAGAGCGGTTAGGCGGCAGTCGCTCGAGGTGAATAACCTAACGACCGAAGACCAGCTCTGCGAGCACTTCGGGCACGACGCAAGTACCGAGTGACATCAGCAAGCCCAGCACCCCGAGGATGACCCCCGCGTTGGCAGCCGACCTCCCTTGGCCCGCCCCCGCCACCCTCCTCGCGCCATGCCCAGGGTGATGGCCCCGCCCCCCCCGACGACCCAGCCGAGGAACGTGAGCGGGAAAAGGATGAGGGTGATCAGCATCCCACCTTGGTCGTGGAATGCCCCCTGCGGTGCCCGGGAAAAGATGTAGGCCCACACGCCCAGCGTCAAGCTGACCGACAGCAGGCCGAGGACGAGGGAGCCCGTGCCGAGCCTTTGCTGCCCCATGCGGCCGTCCTTCCCTCCGCCTAACAAGTATTCGACCGCTGAACGGGCGTATTGTAACACGCCCGATTGTCTGTATATTCACGGACACCCGGCAATGGTCCCAGTCCCTGATGCCATTGTCAAGGACGTGCTCGGGTTTACGCGGATTTTTGCGAAGAGGGGGAAATACGCACATGTCTAGTAATGTATGGAGTGCACCGCCAACCATATGTTAAATTTTGGATGGTGGGCGGTGCCCACCCTACATTACTCTCGCGGGAGCCCGGGACAACACGTTGTCTCGGCCACCCCGCGGTCCACGAGGACGTGGCGGCCTCGACTCAGACACAAACCCGCGGATGCTTTCTGGTTTCTGGAGCGCGGCCGTCCCGGCCGCAATGTTGGGGCGGCCGGGACGGCCACGCTCCGGGAAAAGGAGAACCGGAACGCATCAGCGGGCTCGTGTATCAGATCAGAACCAGCGCTGGCGGCCTTGCTCTTCCTGTTGGTCAGGCGCGATCGGCCGTCAATCGCTCGCCGGGAGACGGGCCGAGCAGAGGCACACCCAGAAAATCGGCCAACCGAACCCCTGTCAAGACCGCCCAGGCCCGATCCGGTTGGTTCGAGACGTTCACCCGCTCCTGGCGTTCGCCGTCCAGGACGAGATTCAATTGGTAGGTCCGCCACACCATGCCATGCGAACCACTGTGCGTTCCCCCGCTGATAACCTGGACGGCCAGGACTTCGGACAGCGGCAGGGTCCGGGACCTCAGGCCCGGCCGCATCCATAACTCCCCGGCCTCCCGGTCGAACACGAACCGCCTCCGCAGCGCGATCATCGCCGCCCCGGCGGCCAGGATCCCGGACCCCACCAAAGCGCCCCCACCGCCCCGGCTCCGGCTCGTTGGCCGCCAGCACCGCGGCCGCGATGAGCAGTCCGCCGAACGCCAGGGCCCCCCAGGCCACCCGGAAGTAGCCCCGATTCGGCTCGATCACCAGGCGATGCTCGTCGCTGCGCATTTGCGAGTCGCACCAACTCGCGGCCCCACAATTGACCGGCGAACTATCGACCTCGATCTCCGAAGGTCCTGGTTCTCGGGTCATTTGCCAATACTCCTGGCTGATCCCGAGGAACTCACCAATTTCCGTCGTGAGCTGCCACGCCCTGGCGGGGTCGGACTCTTCGAAGATAATCCGTGACCGATGCGGAGCGCTTGCCTGCAACTTCACCGGATAGACCCAAGAAGACGCCCCCTCTCTCGCACGCTTCTTCCGCTCACAGCGCACGGCGATGAAATCGGAGAGGGGTTGAGTGGTTGAGTTCCGAAGCTTGAGAACGCTCCAGGACGTGACCAACTGCTGCGATGATTTGTCGAGGACGAGCCGACGGTCGCTCATCATCCAGATACCGAGGATAAGGGAGTTGACGAAGATGATGAACCCAACTCCACTCACCCACAAATTCATAAATTTATCCGATCCCTCGATGGCGAGGAGCCCGAAGGCCATGAGGGCGAGACCCAGGATGGAGCCGAGAATCGTTACCGCACTTCCCGACCACGTGCGGGGGGACTTACGATAAACGAGGCATTGGGCGTTCGATTTCTCGGGGCTCAGGTTCATCTTCTCGCGACTCCCCTCGGATTCTCCCTCCTGCCGCCTAACACAGTGGAGTAGGCTGGGTCGAGACCCAGCTTCATTCCGCATATCGGAACTCATCGCCGTACCATTCGTCTTGGCTGCCCCAGTCGCTGGGATACACTCCCAGCCGGACATAGCGATGGAAGGAGGACCATGGCCAGTCGATCACGCGACCGACCAGCCGGTGCTTCACGGGATTGACGTGAAGGTAATCAACGCACCGCTTCAGATCGTCCTCGTCCCGGCACGTGTGCTCGTAAAAACGTCGTTGCCAGACCCCACGCTCCGCGTTCCGCCTTCGGCTCGGGCCGACAACCCCCTCGGCGCCGCCCGCTTCGGTCCACAGCCTCGTGAATCGCGACTTGATCAGACGCCAGCGGCGGGAGTAGTCCGGATCACCGGCCGGCAGTTCCCACACCGTGTGGAGATGATCCGGTAAGAGAACGATGGCCGTGATCCGGAACGGATGCTCGCCCCGCACAGTCCGGATGGCGACGCGAAGCGCCGCCCGCCCCACGTCCGTCGTGAGGATCGCGCGCCGATCATGAGTTACGACCGTGAAGAAGAAGACCTGGCCGATCCGCGATCGACGATAGCGGCGCAACGTTCGACACCTCCCAGTGGATTGGTCGAGGCCCGGCCTTCGTCACTCCCAATGGCTGGGTCTCGACCCAGCCTACGTCACTACGTCACTCCCAATGGCTGGGTCTCGACCTTGTCCTTACCCACAACGTATGTCCAGTATCGCTGGTCTGATCTTGCCAATTCCACCTGTTTTTTGCTCCGATGCACCTGAGCCAGGGACGTGGAGAACCGGGGGGAGGAGGTCATCCACCCCGGAACACAGGTCACCCCGTCTTGGGGCCTCCACGCCGGCGGGCTGGGAGGGACACTCATGGATCTTATCCTCGATGCCAGCGGGGCGTTCGTCTGGTCCCAGGGACCGACGACCGCGCCGGTGCTCTCACACGCCGCCCGGAGGTTCACACGCGAGGAGCCGCATCCCGTCCACGGCGGTTCGCCCCAGAACCCCGAGATCGAGACGCTCGATCCCTCCCCGTTGGGGGAGTGTGCCGACCCGCTCGACCTCCTCGGGGGGGCCGGGTCCACCTGGCACGCCGACCCGGCGGCCTGGGCCACCACCCAGTTCGCCACGGCCCAACTGCGGGATCGCCGCCGCACCGCCCGGTTGGTGACGCTGGCCGAGCAAATCGCCCGCGATCCCAGCTCCAGTCTGCCGCGGGAGACCCAGACGTGGGGCGATCTCAAAGCCGCCTATCGCCTGCTGGATCGGCCCGAAGCGACCTTTCCGACCCTCGCCACGCCGCACTGGCACCTCAGCCGCGAGCAGGCCGAGCGGGGCCGGTTCTTGATCCTCGACGACACCACCGAGATCGACTTCGGATCGCAACGGCAGGCCACGGGGCTGGGGCCCGTCGGCCGCGGCACGGGCCGTGGGTTCCTGCTCCACTCGGCGCTGGTGGTCGACCCCCACGACGAGTGGGTGGTGGGCCTGGCCGGGCAGGTCCTGTTCCATCGCCGGCCCGCACCTCAGGGGGAAACGCTGACCCAGAAGCAGCAACGCGACCGCGAATCGGCCGTGTGGGGCCAGTTGATCGAGCAGGTCGGCCCGCCGCCAGCGACGGCCCAGTGGGTGCATGTGATGGATCGCGGCGCCGACGATTTCGAGGTCTTTTGCCGCGCCCAACGGATCGGGGCCGACTGGGTCGGTCGGGTCAAGAGCCGCAACCGTCGCGTCCGCGATGCGGCCGGAGACGAAGGGCCCTTGTCGGACGTCCTGACGCACACGCCCGCGGCGGGCGGCTACACCTTGGAGCTGCGGGCCCGCCCCCAGCAGCCGGCGCGGCGGGCCCGCCTCGAGGTGGCGTTCGCCCCGGTCACGACCTTGATCCCGCGGCACCCGGCGACCTCGTTGACGGCGCTGACGCCCCAGCCGATTGCCCAAGGGGTGGTCTGGGCCCACGAGGGGAATCCGCCGCCGGGCGTCCGCGCGCCGATCGATTGGGTGCTGCTGACGTCGCTGCCGGTTCGTGACCTGGCGGAGGCCATGGAAGTGATTGGTTATTATGAAAAGCGGTGGCTCATTGAAGAATGGCACAAGGCGCTCAAGACGGGCTGTGACGTGGAAGGCGGCCAATTGCACACGAGCCATGGCCTGGAGGCGTTGACCGGCGTGCTCTCGGTGGTGGCGGTGCGGCTGCTGCAAATGAAGGAGGTGGGCCGCCGCGAACCGCACCGCGCGGCGCGGGACTTGGTGCCGTCGCGTTACCTGGCGTTGGTGCACCGGGCCCGCCGTGGCCGCGGCCGCCCCGAGGATTGGACGATCCGCGACTTTATCCGCGGCCTGGCCGGGCTGGGCGGCTTCTTGGGCCGCAAGTGCGACGGCGAGCCTGGCTGGATCACGATTTGGCGTGGCTGGGACGCCTTGCACTGGATGCTCCAAGGGGCTCAACTGGCAGGACAACCACCGGATTCGTGAACGTACGTTGTGGGTAAGGACAAGGTCTCGACCCAGCCTACGTCACTGGACAGGAGAAGCCATGAGAGCGGTTAGGCGGTTCCCGTCGGCTCGACAGCCCGATCGTTTTCTCAATCCCCGTTTTCGATTCCGACTTCCGAACGCCCTATGAATATTGTATTAGCGTCTTTGATTTCCCCTACATAATCGTCCCACGGGAAATACTCCGAGAGCCGGTATTCAAAGCATTCCGCAAAATTCCTTAACCCAAGCCTTCGACTGACGGTGTCCATCAGATGTACCGCGAACCACCGGAAGCGGAGAGACGTCGAGAACACGCTCATCACGTGGTGACTTCCAGCGTTCGATTGGAGTGAGAACCGGCCGTCATTAACAAATCCGACCGCATTGCCCGATGAGACGACCCTTGGCAGAAGTGGAAAGCATGCTGAATGCGCACAGCCGAAACCATTCCACCAGTCCTTGATGCATGTGTAAGTTGCTTGGAAAGAAATCTTGGATTTAAATCCGAAAATATAGGTTGCAGGGCGAAACATATACCAAAATCTTTGCTCTGCGTCCTTGGGAGTGAGGGATCCCTTCGCCGCATAGTATGCGATGCGGGATGCGGCCTCTTCCGGATACTCCCCGTTGATCACAAGATCTAGCACGGATTTACAGTTGTCTAGACTTCCTGCTAATTCGGCACTATCAATCGTGGATTTGACCTCGATGGTAGCGAGCACGCCTTCAACAAAATACAACCCACCCCCCTCCACTTTCATGAGTGGAAATCTTGGGTCGTAGATGATGACGTCGATTTGCTTCGAGGAATTGCCGCGACTGTCGATCACCTTACCACTTCCGATATGAACGCCTACCGGCAAGATGGTTTTGAGCACCCGAGTCACAAGAAATTCACGTGCCTGTCCAATAGTCGAGCCGTGGTTCAGCAAACCGCTCAAGTTGGCCTCGGCTTCGAGGACGGTTTCCAGACGGTCGAACCAATCTTTGGTAGCATGGTTTGGCATCGGGACAATCTCTCGAACGCCGCCGAAAGAATCCGCGGGGGAAATCCGGTGTCAGCCCTCACGCCGCCATTCTGGCGGCACCCGAAACCCATGAAAATGGGTAACCTGACGGCATCCAGGCAAGTCAGATGACGTATTATCTGATCAGTGGTGTAGGCTGGGTCGTGACCCAGCTTCATACTTCGTCACCACCCAGCGGCTGGTCACGACCCAGCCTATGTTACTAAACAACGATCATCATCCATTGTCATTACGGCAATTCTACCACTGGAATCACCCCCTCAGAGCCGCCGCCAGTGGAAGCCGTCGCGGGTGAGGAGGTCGTCGGCGGCGGGGGGGCCCCAGGTGCCGGAGGGGTAGGGCTCCGGCTCGGTGGCGTGCTGTTGCCAGGCGTCGAGGATCGGCGTGATGAACCGCCAGGCGCTCTCGACCTCGTCGGTGCGGGTGAACAGGGTCGGGTCGCCGAGCATCACGTCGAGCAGGAGACGCTCGTAGGCCTCGGGCGGGGGGGCGGCGAAGGAGGTGCCGTAGCGGAAATCCATGCGGACTTCTTGAAGCCGCCGGCGCGAGCCGGGGATCTTCGCCTGGAAGGCCAGGCTGGCCCCCTCGTTCGGCTGGATGCGCAGGACAAGCTGGTTCGGCGCGTCGTGGTCGTCGTTCCCCGGCTCGACGAAGAGCCCGGCGGGCGGGTGGCGGAACTGCACGGCGATCTCGGTGGCCCGCTTGGGAAGACGCTTGCCCGTGCGCAGATAGAACGGTACGCCCGCCCAGCGCCACGTCTGGAGCGCGACCCGCAGGGCGACGTAGGTCCCCGTCTTTGAGTCGGCGGCGACCCCTTTTTCCTGCCGGTAGCCGATGACCTCTTGCCCCTGGATCGAGCCGGTGTCGTAACGCCCCTTGACGACGTTGCGGGCGACCTCGTCGGGGGACCAGCGGGGAAGGCCCTGGAGGACCTTGACCTTCTCGTTCCGCACGGCGTCGGCCGAGAGGTCCACCGGCGGCTCCATCGCCACGAGGCAGAGGAGCTGCATCATGTGGTTCTGCACCATGTCGCGGATCGCGCCCGAGTGGTCGTAATAATCCCCCCGGCCCCCCGCCATGCCGACCTCCTCGGCCACCGTGATCTGCACCGAGGCGACGTGCTCCCGGTTCCAGATCGGCTCGAAGATCCGGTTGGCGAACCGCAGGGCCAGGATGTTCTGCACGGTCTCCTTGCCGAGGTAGTGGTCGATGCGGTAAATCTGCGACTCATCGAGCACCGCCGCCAGGTCGCGGTTCAGGGCGCGGGCGCTTTGCAGGTCGTGGCCGAACGGCTTCTCGACGACGACCCGGCTCCAGGGGCCGTCCTCCTGGTGCGCCGGGTGGATCAACCCGGCCTGGCCGAGATGGTGGACGATCGGCGCGAAGAACTCCGGCGCGGCGGCCAGGTAATAGAGCCGGTTCCCGCGCGTGCCGCGCGACTCGTCCAGGGCGTCGAGCTTCTGCTTCAGGCGGTCGTACGCCTCCTGGTCGTCGAAGGTTCCGCCGCTGAAGGCGACGTGCGCGGCGAACTGCGGCCAGACCTCGTCGAAGTCGGTTGGGGCCTCTTTTTGAAGGGTCTCCTTCAGCTCCTGCGCGGAAGCGTTCGTCGTCCCAGTCGCGGCGGGCGTAGCCGACGATGGCGTACTCGGCCGGAAGCTGCCCGGCCAGCGCCAGGCGGTAGAGGGCCGGGACCAGCTTGCGGTGGGTGAGGTCCCCCGTCGCGCCAAAGAGCACGATCGCGCAAGGCTCCGGCACGCGCGTCCGAGGTAGGTACGGCCGCAAGGGGTTGTGGTCGTCGTGGTCCATCGGGTCGGGCATCGCGGCAAGTCCCCGGATCGGTCCAAAGCAGCCGAGAGAGCGGCGCACGGTCCCCGCCGGTCCGTCGCGCCCTCACCGTCTCGGAGTCTAGACCCCCCGCCCCCCACTTATCAAGAGCGCACGCAAACCCGAACGGCCCTCCACCCTCGCAAGGGACCGGGATCACGCCATGAATGGATGCATGATATAATAGGTAAAATAGGAGATTTGGAAGTTTTGAGTTGACTGGCATATTAGGAGAGGATATTCAATTAAAGTCACCGGGATAATCTACGTGATCTGGGGGAATAATTTCCGGTCATGTGAGATCGCCCGTTGCGGGTTGTCTGGGTTCTGCCGTCATTGGGGGCAGAGGTGGCTGTCGAGTGACATCGGGCATCCGCGAGCCCCCTTGGAAATCGCACACAATTCCGAGGAAACGAGAAAATGAACTCTCCCACTCGTCCTGGACGATGGTTTCGGGCATCTCGCAAGGCGCGTCGCGGGACCACAGGCCGGCGTGGTCCGCAGCCGGCGCCCGTTCTGGAGGCCCTGGAGGAGCGCACGCTCCTGGCCTCGACGCTGACGATCACGGCCGCCGACGCCTTGCAGTTCGTGGGCACGGCGTTGGACAACAACCTGACGATCTCGTACTCGGGCGGCACGTACACGATCAGCGACACGGCCGACACGATCACGATCGTGAACAACGGCACGGCCACCACCACGGGCGACGGCACGAACAGCGTGACCGTGACCGGGGTCAACGACCTGAGCTTCGACACGGCCGGGGGCAACGGACGCGGTGAACTTGCAGTCGAACGCCGACCCGACGTCGATCACCGACACGGTCGGGGGCTTCGATTCGGTCCATATCGGCGGCTCGAACGGCGTGCAGGACATCAATGGCGCGGTGAACGTCTCGAACGCGGCGAGCCTGACCGCCTTGACGGTGGACGACTCCAACAACACGACCGGCACGACCGCCTCGATCTTCAACAACGGGGTCGTCGGGCTGGCTACGGCGAACATCAACTTCACGGCGTCGGACCTGTCCTCGCTGGAGGTGGACGGCGGCAGCGGCGGGAATAACTTCCTGGTCGTAGACACCCCGGCCGGCATCACAACCCAGCTCAACAGCGGGTTAGGTGTCGATTCGGTCAACGTTCAAGCCACGACCGGCCCCCTGGACATTCAAGGGCAGAGCAGCCTCGACACGGTCCTGATCGGCAGCGGCGGCAACGTGCAGGGGATCAACGGTACGGTCTCCGTGAGCAACGCGCTGGGGCTGACCAACCTGACAGTGGGGGACGTGACCAACGGCGCCCCGACCAACGCGACCATCTCGGCCACCTCGATCACCGGACTGGCGCCGGCGACGATCCAGTACACGGGGACCGACCTCAACACCCTGCATATCCATGGGTGGAGGGAGCACCGGCAACACCTTCACGATCACCGGCACGCCAGGCGGGACGACGACTCTGGACTCGGGTACCGGGAACGACCAGGTCAATATCCAAGGCTCCAGCGCGATACTGAACCTCAACGGCGAGGCCGGGAACGACGTCTTCGCCTTCTCTGACGGCGCGACGCTCTCCGGCGGGACGATCGACGGTGGGACCGGCGTCAACACGCTGGATTATTCGGCGTACACGTCGCCGGTGGACGTGAACCTGGACGCCGGCACGGCGACCGGCACGTCCGGCATCACCAACATCCAGAACGTCATCGGCGGGTCCGGCGGGGGCGTCTTGACCGGCACCAGCGGCGACGACAGCCTCGTCGGCGGCTCCGGCAACGACACGATCCTGGGCCTCGGCGGCAACGACACGATCCACGGTGGCGGCGGCGATGACTCGCTCGTGGGAGGCACCGGGCTGGATTCCGTCTTCGGGGACGCGGGCAACGACCTCCTGATCTGGAACAACGGCGACGGTTCCGACCCGCTGCTCGACGGCGGCGGCGACCCGTTCGACACGGCCGTCTTCAACGGGGCGGGCGTGGACGATGTGATCGCGATTCAGGCCGTCGGCGGCGCCATCCTGCTCCAACGGACCGCGCCGACGCTGATCACGCTCAACATCCAGGGCATGGGCGTGATGACGGTCAACGGTCTGAACGGCAGCGATACGTTGAACGTCGATTTCTCGGGCGGCAACCCGATCCCCGTCAACGGGATGAACTTCGACGGCGGCGACGGCAGCGACCTGCTGGTCCTTCAGCGCTCCTCGGGAGCCTTCGTGGCCACGACGGAGGTGTACAACGCCTTCGGCAACGGCGCCGGGGAAATCCTGGTCGATGGTGACGCGCTCACCTTCACCGGCCTGGAGCCAATCAACAACACGATGCCTTCCCTGTCGTTCGTCTTCAACCCCCCGGCCGGCCCGAACACGATCAACGTGGTGGACGGCGCGAACGTCAGCGGCTTCGACACCCTGCGGATCGCCAGCGGTGATACCCCGCCCGGTTTCGAGCGGATCGACCTGGCCAACAAGGACGCGATCACCGTCAACGGTAACACCGACGAGGACGACATCACGGTCAACAGCACGACCCTCGCGACCGGCCTGACGAGTCTGGCTGTCAATGCGCAGGGCGGCACCGACAACATCCTCATTCAGGCCACGCCGACGGGCATCACGACGACCTCGAACGCGGGCTCGGGCAACGACACGGTCAATGTCAACGCCAGTGGCCTGGGAGGCCCGGCCGTGCTCGACGGTGGCACCGGCAACGATACGCTGATCGTCGATGCCGGAGGCGCGGGCGTTACCATCGTGCCCGGTACGATCACCATCGCCGGCGCCGGCGATCACCTACGCGAACTTCGAGCAGATCACCATCAATAACGCCGCGGCAGCCCCGCCCGTCCCCGGCGCGGCGGTCAGCTTCTCGACGATCGAGGGCGTGTACGCCACCGATGTCCAGACAGCGACCTTCAGCTCGGCCAATCCGGCCGCGACACAAGACAGCTTCGCCGCGACGATCACCTGGGGCGACGGCACCACGACGGCCGGTGTCATCGTGCCGGACGCCTCCGACCCGACCCTCTACCACGTCCGCGGCACCCACCGGTACCTCGACGACGGATCGTTCCCCGTCATGACCACCGTCCGCTCTCTGGGAACGACCTCGACGACGCTCATCGGCGGCGTGCCGGTGACGATCATCACCGAGCCGGACGGCGCGATCACGGAGATCAGCACGGCGACCGTCGGCGACGCGCCGATCACCGCCCAGGGGGCGCCGGTCGTGGGGGTCGAGAATCAGGCCCTGACAGCGACGGTCGTCGCCACGTTCATGTCGGCCGACCCGAACTCGACGGCGATGCAGTTTAACGCGGCGATCACCTGGGGCGACGGCTCCACCTCGGCGGGCACGATCGCGGCCCTGGGGACCACCCCCAACGGCGTGACCTATCGCGTGACCGGCACCCACACCTACGCCAAGGAGGGGCAGTTCCCGGTCTCGGTGGCGATCACCTCCATCCCCGTGGCGGGCGAGCCGAACGGCAGCACGGCGGTCGGCTCGACGATCGCGGTCATCAACGACGGCCAGATCAACGCCACGGGACTTCCCGTCAACGCGACCGCCGGCACGCCGCTGACGAATGTTCCGGTCGCCACCTTCGCCGACGCCGGCGGGACCGAGCCGGTCGGAAATTACACGGCGACGATCAACTGGGGCGACGGCACCCCGCCGAGCGCCGGGACGATCGTGCTCTCCGGCGGTTCGTACACGGTGCGTGGGAGCCACACCTACAGCGCCTTCGGCAATTTCATGGGCTTCGTGACGATCAAGAGCGTGGGTGGAAGCCAGACAACCGCGGCGTTCGCGGCCAACGTTACCGGGCTGAACTTCGCCTGCCCGCCGCTGTCGGCGACGGAGGACGTGCCGCTGAACAACGCCATCCTGGCGACGATCAGCAGCAACGGTGGCCCGCCGATCAACCCGGCCCTCTACACAGCCACGGTCAATTTCGGCGACGCCAGTCCGGTCGCGACCGCCACGATCGACGCGGCGGGCAACGTCCGGATCAACCACACCTTCCAGGAGTCGGGGGCCTATCCCGCCGTGGTGACGATCGCCACGACCGGCAACCCGAACCTGCTGACGTTCACCTGCGTGATCAACGTCGCCGACGTGCCGATCAACCTGACGGGCCAGCTCGACCCGGCGAGCGATTCCGGCCTGTACAACAACGACCGGATCACCAACGTCCGGCAGCCGATCTTCTTCGGGACCTCCGAGGCCCAGTCGACCGTCGAGCTGTTCGCCCAGGCCCCGGACGGCACCGGCGGGCTTCTGCCGCTGGGCCAGACGACCACCGACGCCGCCGGCGCCTGGCGGATCACGTCCAACGTCGCCCTGCCGGACGGCATGTACGCGATCGTCGCCAGGGCCACCGACCGCAACGACACCACCACGGCGCAGACGACCCTCACCCTGCTGGTCATCGACACCGTGGGGCCGAAGATCACCGACCTGGCCTTCGACCGCAACAGCGGGCAGATCTTCACCAGCTTCCGGGACGACCGCAGCGGCCTGAATCAGGCGTCGCTCGTGGACAACAGCTTCTACCGGATCACGAAGCCGAACACCCGCGACGGCGAGATCCTGTTCACCAGCCTGCAGTTGACCAACCCCACCGCGAGCGAACGAGGCGCAGACGGTGCTCGGCGTCATCAACGGCGGCGAGGCTCTGCGGGGCGGGACGTACACCTACACGGTCAACTCCGGCGGAGTCCAGGACATCGCGGGCAACGCCCTCGACGGCGAGTTCTACGGGTTCTTCCCGTCGGGCAACAACATCGTCGGCGGCAACTTCGTGGCGGTCCTCGACTCCGTGCACAACCGGATCTACTCCCCCAGCCCACAGCAAGGCTTCGGCTCGCCGGTCCAGCCGCCCGGCCGCCTCGGGCTTTCGTATCGTCTGGGCCACGGCCGCAACGCCTTGACCCCCCAACCGCCGGCCTTCCGGGGAAGCGTCGGACGCCTGCTCCAGCGCCAGGGGCCAGCGTCCGCCCAGCAGCGTCAGGCCCTTCTCCAGCAGCAACACCAGCAACAGCAGCTCCGGCTGCAACAGAACCAGCTTCTGTTGCGGCAGCAAGCCCAGCAGCATCAGCTCCAGCTCCAACAGAGCCAGAACCTGTTGCGACAGAAGGCCCAGCAACAGCAGCTCCGTCTGCAACAGAACCAGCTTCTGTTGCGGCAGCAAGCCCAGCAGCATCAGCTCGCCCTGGCCGAGCATCAGGCGGCCCTCGCGGCGCAGCACCAGCAGCAACAGATCGCTCTCCAGCCCACGACGGCCGACCAGCGGAAGGACGCCCGAGACGCGGCGCTCCGGTCCTTCTACTATCCCGGCGGCCAGTTCTGAGCCGCGGCCGGACTGACGGTTCACAAGCCCCCAACGGCCGGCCCCGCGCCGGCCGTTGGGGTTTCGTGTTTCGACGATTCAGGAGGCGACGCCACCCGGCCGCCGGCCCGCGACGTTGATGCCATTGCCCTGGCCGGCATGGTAAAAGGCCGCTCGCGCGGAGAGATCTTCCACGTCCACCAGGCCAGCCTCGGCGAACCAGGACGCGACCTCCGCGAACGTGTGCCGCGAGACGTGTTTCGGGGCATACCAGTCGAGCGTGTCGCAGACCCGCACCTCCGGGTCGGGGTGCATCGAGACGCCGATGGTCAACAGGTTCAACGCCACCCCCGCCCGCGCGATGAGCGGGTTGCGGCTCGCCATCAATCGGCGCTTCAGGCCCCCGATCGGGGCGGTCCCCCGGCTCAAGGCCACCAGCAACGGTAATGGCAAGCGGGTCGAGATCCCTCGGTGAACCCGGATGACCGCCTCCAGCGCGGGGCGTTCGCGGGGATACACCCAGATCACGATCCGCCCACCCGGCTTCAAGAGCTTCGCCAGCGCGAGGAACGCGGCGCGAGGGTCCGGCGTGTGGTCGAGCACGCCCAGCGAGTAGATGTGATCGAAGACACCGTCGGCCAGGGGAGGGCGGAGCAAATCCCCTTGAACGACCGCGACGTTCGGGAAATCCGCCGTCTGCGCATGCGCGGCCCGCACCGCGCCGCTGAGGTCGATCCCGATGATCTGGGCGCCGCTCTCGGCCGCGACCCTCAGGTAGCGACCCATTCCGCACCCGGCGTCCAGCACGAGCGTTCCGTCCAGTTCGGCGGGCTCCAGGCCGGTCCGGATGCGGAAGGTCGCCCGATCCTCCTCGGGCCGGACGATCCGGAAGCGGTTCCACTGAAGGTCGTAGGTCGATTTGGTTCGCGCCTGATCGTCCGACATCGTGACTCCGGCTCAACGGGGTGAGGAGGGGGCGGGGCGGGCGTCCCACTGATCCTCAGCCGCGCTCCGTCGCAGGTAAATCGGTTCAAGAAAGAAGGGGTCCGCGAGCCTGCCGGCGTCGAGCGCCTCACGCGCCATCTCAAGCAAGTGCCGGGGGTCCGGGTCATTCGACTCGGTCGGGGCCGTCGTGACGTGCTCCGGAAGGGACGCCCGCACGTGCTCCAGCAACGGCCCGAGAACCATCGAGCCGGGCTCCAGGCGTCCTCGCCAGGATTCCGTCGAATCCACGCGGGTCGGCCCGACCCGGACCAGCGGCCCCCCGACGGTCTCCCGGCGGAAATCCGCGACGTAGAGATCGCCGCGCTGGGCATCCGCGATGACGGAGACGCGGAGAATCTCGGCGGGAGCCTGGCGAGCGATCGCCTCCAGGCTGTCCAGTCCCACCAGCGGCTTACCCGAGGCAAAGGCCAGAGTCTTGGCCGCCGTCACGCCGATCCGCAGGCCGGTGTAGGACCCCGGGCCTAGCCCCACGGCCAGGGCATCGAGGCCCCTGGGCCGTAGCCCCGCCTGACCGAGCAGGTCGCGCAGGGCCGGCACCAGGGTCCGGCCATGACGGGTTTTCGGGTCGGTCCGCCGGGTCAGGACCCGGCCGTCGGCGCAGGTCAAGGCCAGGATGGCGTTCCGTGTTGAGGTGTCGATTGCCAGGACATTCAAGAGGCGTGGACTCCCGATGAAGGAAGGCTCTGACAGCGGCCGCGCTTGGCCTTGACCCCCGCTGTCATGAGGAATTACATTAATACGATCGGTTTCCGAATACGACGCGAGTTGATTTCGAGACACCCGCCGTTCATCACATCCCGCTCGGAGGGTCCCCCCCGGTGCGCCGCGCCCTGATCAGCGATATTCACGGAAACCTCGAAGCCCTGGAAGTGGTTCTGGAAGACATCGAGTCTCAGGGAATCACGGAGGTCTTCTGTCTCGGCGACATCATCGGCTACGGCCCGAACCCGCGCGAGTGCATCGACCGGGTGATGGACGTCTGTTCGATCACGCTGCTGGGCAATCACGATCAAGGGGCCCTCTTCGATCCCGACGGGTTCAACATCGGTGCCGAGCGCGCGATTTTCTGGACGAGAGAACAACTGGAAAGCCCGCACGACCGGTCCAATAACGAAAAGCGCTGGGAGTTTCTCGGGGAACTGCCCCGGACACACCGGCTCAACACCTTCCTGTTCGTCCACGGATCGCCGCGCAACCCCCTCAGCGAGTATATCTTTCCAGAGGACATCTACAACCACCGGAAGATGGAACGCCTCTTTCAGCTTGTCGAGCGATATTGCTTCCAGGGGCACACCCACGTTCCGGGCGTCTTCACCGAGGGCTACCAGTTTTACTCGCCCGAGGAGATCGACAACGAATACACGATGAGCGAGGGGAAGCTCATGGTGAACGTCGGTTCGGTCGGCCAGCCGCGCGATGGTGATCCCCGGGCCTGCTACCTGATTCTCGACGACGGCCTGCCCCCGGATGCCGAGGCCAATGCGCCACGGGCGAAACCGCCGCCTCAAACAACGGCCCCGCCCGCATCACGTTTCGCCGCCTTCCCTACGATTTCGAAAAGACCATCCAGAAGATCTACGCCATTCCCGAGCTGGAGCCGTTCCTCGGCGACCGTCTCCGTCACGGCCGCTGAGTGTAACCACCCCGCCGGGCCGTCTCGCCCGGTCGGTCCCCCTCGAACCAGCGCTGCATCCATTCGAAGGTTCCCTGCCCGATGAGCACCGAAAAGCGGATGGTCCTGTTCGTCGTCCTCGCCGTCCTCACCATGACGGGGATGAACCTGCTCCTGGACCGGATGGGCCTCTTGCCTAAACCCAAGCCCAAGCCGCGGACCAACGTGGCCAAGGTCGAGAAGCCGGTCGATGTTTCCAGGGAAAAGGAAAAGGAAACAGCCGTCGCCGAAGCGGAGACGGAGACGGAGACGGAGAAGGAGACGGCGCTCGAACCCGGGCAGCAGGACGAGGCCAGGCCGGAGGAACGCGAAACCTCCCCGGTCGCGAAGGTGGCCGTGGACAAGCTGCACATTGGCTCAACCCGGCGCGACTCCGGCTATCACCTTCTTGCCCGGTTCACCCAGCGTGCCGCGGGGATCGACACGCTCGCCTCGTCGCAATTCGAGGCCGAGTTCGAGGAAGGCCAGCCCAAGAATCGCCCGCTCTACCTCATCAAACACGACCCGCTGGCCACCCCCTCCTTCGCCCTTCTGTCCCTGACCCTGCCGAATCAGAAGGACGAGGGGGAGGGAGAAGCATCCGATCAGGTCATCCACCTGGACGATGACCTCTGGGAGGTCCTGCCCGACGACCAGGGCCGTCTTGTCCGCCCGATCCTGGCCCAGGGCAAGGCTTCGGTCGAAGTCGGCCAGGAGATCCATTTCCAGCTCCATCTGACCGACCCGGAGCTGACGATCACCAAGGTCTTCCGCCTCTTGAAAGGACGCGACGGGCTGGAGCTGGATCTGGACTTCGAAAGCCCCTCGCAGACGCACACGATCGCCTACCGCCTGATGGGGCCGCACGGCGTCCCGATCGAGGGGGAATGGTACACCAGCATCTTCCGCGACGTCTTCTTCGGCCAGATCAGCGAAGGGGCCGTGTCCGTCGCCACGCAGCCCGCCTCGACGGTCGTGGATCAGGAGGAGGAGCCGGAGCGGTTCCGCACGCTCCCCTTGAAGTACGTCGGTGTCGAGAACCAGTACTTCGCCGTTTTCCTCGAACCCGAGCCGACCCCGACCACGGAAAAGAACCGGATCGACGAGGCGGTGGCGCGCGTCATTCATCATGGCACGGACAAGCATAAGTCCGACGTGGCCGTGGAAGTCGCCTCCAGGCCCTTCCCGATCGGCCCGAACCGCTCCGCGAGCCACGAATACCTCATTTACGCCGGCCCGAAGATCGACGACAACCTGATCCCCTACGGCGCCGAGGACCTGGCGAAGTACCGCAAGGGGTGGTCGTTCGACATGGGGGCCTCGCGGGTCTCGGTCTTCATCGCCTGGATGCTCAAGAAGATCTACGCCCTGACCGAAGCCGTGGCGCACGTCTTCGGCTTCTCGAAGGGGAATTACGGGCTGGCGATCATCCTGCTGACGATCACCGTCCGCCTGATGCTCTTCCCCCTCAGCCGCAAGCAGGCGATCGCCGCGAAGAAGATGCAGGACCTCCAGCCGTTGATGACGGAGCTCAAGGAAAAACACAAGGACGACAAGGAAGCGATCACCCGCGAGACGTTCGCCCTCTACAAGCGGCAAGGGGTCAACCCGATGGGGGGCTGCCTGCCCGCCTTGATCCAGTTGCCGATCTTGATGGGACTCTGGCAGGCCCTGAACAACACGGTGGCCTTGCGGCACTCGTCGTTCCTCTGGATCGACAACCTGGCCGCGCCCGACATGCTGTTCAAGTTCCCGTTCGAGATCCCGATCGTCGGCCGCTGGCTCGGCCCCTATTTCAACGTGCTCCCCTTGATCGTCGTCGGCCTGATGCTCGTGCAGACGAAGCTGTTCTCGCCCCCGGCCACCACGCCGGAGGCCGAGACGCAGCAGAAGATGATGAAGTTCATGATGGTCTTCATGATGTTCATGTTCTACAAGGTCCCCTCGGGCCTGGGCATCTACTTCATCACGAGCAGCCTGTGGGCGGTCGGCGAGCGGAAGCTCCTGCCCCGGATCGCGGCGTCCAAGACCGCCGCGCCGACCGAAGAACCCTCCACCGCGCAGGGATCGGGCGGTGGTCGCGGCGGCGCGAAGGGAACACCGCCCAAGGGGGGCAAGCCGGCGGTCCCGGCCAGCCCCGCCCCCACCGGCAACGGCTCCAGGAAGGGGGGCTGGTGGTCGGAGGCCAAGGAGCGGGCGCGCGAACGGATCGAACAGTTGATGGAAGATGCCTCCAACGACAAGACCTACCGCAACCCCGGCGATCGTTCCGACAAGCCGCGCGAGCGCGATCGAGGCAAGCCCCGCCCGCGCCCGGACCGCCGTCGCTGAGTGGAATGCCTTACCTCCGTTTTGACCGCGTTCCGTGATCCACCTCGACCCCAACGACACGATCGCGGCGATTGCGACCCCGACCGGGCCGGCCTTGCGCGGCATGATCCGCGTAACCGGCCCGTCGGCCTGGGCCGTCGCGCTCGCGGACTTCACCCCCGATCGCGACGATCCGCCTCCCACTCGTCCCACCCGTCGCGAGGGCCGGATGCGGGTTGAGGGCCTGGGCCGGCCGTTGCCGGTCGCCGTCGGGCTCTGGCCGGGTCAGCGTACCTACACCGGCCAACCCTTGGTGGAGATCACGACGGTCGGCTCGCCTCCGCTACTGGACCTGTTGCTGGCCCACCTGCTGACCGCCGGAGCCAGGCTGGCCGAGCCGGGGGAGTTCACCCTGCGGGCGTTCCTCAACGGGCGGATCGACCTGACGAGGGCCGAGGCGGTGCTCGGCGTCATCGATGCGCACAGCCGGACGCAGCTCGACACGGCCCTTCGGCAACTGGCGGGCGGCCTCGCGGGACCGATCGAGCGGCTGCGGGACCGCCTGCTCGACGTGCTGGCCCACATGGAAGCCGGGCTGGATTTCGTGGACGAGGAGGATGTCGATCCGCTCGCCCGCGCCGCCTTGACCGAGGAACTGAGCGGAGCCGCCGACGAGGTTGCCACCCTGGCCGAACGTCTCCAGGGGCGGGACCGCCCGGATGGACGTCCCCGCGTGGTCCTGGTCGGTGCGCCGAACGCGGGTAAGAGCCACCTGTTCAACGCCCTGGCTGGCGAGGCCCACGCGATCGTCTCCCCGATTGCCGGGACGACGCGCGACTATCTCGCGACCGTCTGCGACCTGGAGGGCCTCGCCATCGAGCTGATCGACACGGCGGGGGTCGAGCCGGGGCTTGGCACGATCATGGGCCGCGCAGACCCACCGCGCCGACCAGGCCGCCCGCGCCGATCTCTTGCTGGAATGCCTCTCCAGCGACACGAACCCGATCGCCGAGCTTCCCGACGACCGGCCTCGCCTTCGCATCTGGACCAAGTCCGACCTGAGCCCGCCCCCCGCGCCGGACCTCTTGCCCACGAGCGCCGAGACGGGCCTTGGCCTGGAGGCCCTCCGCGCGGCGATCGCCGCCACGCTCCGCGCCCGGGACACGGAAGGGGACGCCCTGGCCAGCACGGGCGCCCGCTGCCGCGAGAGCCTCGTCCGCGCCGCCGAGTCCCTCCGCCGCGCCGCCGAGACGCTCCTGCTCGGCGGCGGCGACGAACTGGTCGCCATCGACCTGCGGCAAACCGTCGATGACCTGGGGAAAGTCGTTGGCGCCGTCGTCACCGACGATATCCTGGATCGCATCTTCCGGCGGTTTTGTATCGGGAAGTAAGCGGATTCCCCGAGAATCAATCATGCCCCGCGTCGTCGTTCTCGGCTCCAGCGGCTACGACCTGACGATCCGTCTGGACCGTCTTCCCCGGCCGGGTGAGACGCTGCTTGGCGGCTCGCTCTTGCGAGGCCCCGGCGGCAAGGGGGCCAACGCCGCGATCGCCGCGCGTCGGGCGGGGGCCGAGGTCGTGTTCCTCACCGCGTTCGGCGACGACGACTTCGGCCGGCAGATCGCCGCGCACGACCGCGAGGAGGGGATCGACCTGACCTACGCCAAGGTGGCCGACGGGATCGCCAATCAGGTCGCCCTGATCTTCGTCGCGGAGAACGGCGAGAACCTCATCGGCGTCGCGCCGGGGGCCAGCGAGCAACTCACGCCCGAGGACGTGGACCGCCTGCCGGACGCGGTGTTCGACCCGTCGGCGGTCTTTCTGGCCTGTCTGGAAGTCCCGCTCGCCACGGTCGCGCGGGCGTTGCAACGGGCGAAAACGGCGGGAATGACCACCCTGCTCAACCCCGCGCCGGTCGATCGGAACCTGATCGCCGATCCGACGCTTCCCGCCGAGCGCCGGGACCATCGCCGAGATATCCTCTCACTGGTCGATGTGCTGACGCCGAACCAGTCCGAAGCGGTTCACCTGACCGGCCTGAACCTGGACAGCGCCGAGGAATCCGCGCACGCCGCGAACGTCTTGCGACAGCGCCACGGTGCTCGCCAGGTCATCGTCACGAGGGGCGGCGACGGCTGCGTCGTCGTGACGGAGGACGGCACGTTTGCCATCACGGCCCCTTCGGTCGAGGTCGTCGATACGGTCGGCGCGGGGGATGCCTTCAACGGCGCGCTGGCCGTCGCCCTGGCCGAGGGCCGGCCGCTCGCCGAATCGGCCGCCTGGGCCTGTGCCGCCGGCGCCCTGGCGGTGACGCGGCCCGGGGCCCAGGGGGCCTTGCCGCGCCGCGCCGAGATCGACCGTTTGGCGGACACCGTGAGAATTCGCCCTTTGTGAGAATGCTCCCGAGCCTCCCTTTTTGCCGAGGATTTCCCCAATGCTTCAACGACCCGGCCTGCTCGTTCCGATCGTGGCGCTGATGATCCTCACGTTCGCGTCCCGACAGCGGATCATGGCCCACGACCGCCCGTCCGGCCCGATCCAGAAGACCCGCTCGACCGTCATCTCCCGGCACGGCATGGCGGCGACGAGCCAGCCGCTGGCGACGGCCGCGGCCATCCAGGTCTTGCGGGAGGGCGGGAACGCCATCGACGCGGCCATCGCCGCCAACGCCGTGCTCGGCGTCGTCGAGCCGATGTCCTGCGGCATCGGCGGCGACCTGTTCGCCATCGTCTGGGACGCGAAGACGAAGAAGCTCTACGGCCTGAACGCCAGCGGCCGCTCGCCCGTACGCGGCCGACCATCGACGTCTATCGCGACAAGGGGCTCGAGCGCGATCCCCACCCACGGCCCCCTGAGCTGGTCGGTCCCGGGCTGCGTCGACGGCTGGGACCAGCTTCGCCAGCGGTTCGGCATCGAAGCCGTTGGCCGAGGTGCTCGCGCCGGCGATCCAGTACGCCGAGGAGGGCTTCCCCGTCAGCGAGATCATCGCCGCCGACTGGCGAGGCGGCCACCGGCTCGCTGACAGAGATCCCGACCTCCGCCGCCTGCTTCCTGCCGGACGGCCAGGCGCCCGGCGTCGGCGACGTCTTCCGGAATCCCGGCCTGGCCCGTTCGCTCAAGGCCATCGCCGAGGGGGGCCGCGACGCCTACTACAAGGGCCGCATCGCCGACGCGATCGTCGCCTATTCCGGAGAAGGTCGGCGGGCTGTTCGCGAAGAAGGATTTCGAGGACCACACGAGCACCTGGGTCGATCCCGTCTCGACGAACTACCGGGGTTACGACGTCTGGGAGCTGCCGCCGAACGGCCAGGGGATCGCCGCCTTGCAGATGCTCAACCTGCTGGAGCCGTACGACCTCAAGGCCATGGGGCCACAACTCCGCCGAGGCGCTGCACCTGATGATCGAGGCCAAGAAGCTCGCCTTCGAGGACCGCGCGAAGTATTACGCCGACCCCGAGTTCGCCGAGGTCCCGGTCGCCGACCTGATCTCGAAGGACTACGCCGACGCAGCGGGCCTTGCGGATCGACCCGCGAACGCGCCAACGACCGAAGCCGACGCCGGGCGACCCGCGCGAGGCCGACACGATCTACCTGACCGTCGTCGACGGGGACTTGCAACTGCGTCAGCCTGATCCAGAGCAACTTCCACGGCTTCGGCTCGGGCCACGTCCCCGACGACCTGGGCTTCGCGCTCCAGAATCGCGGCAGCCTCTTCGCCCTCGACCCCGAGCACGCCAACCGCCTGGAGCCGCACAAGCGGCCGTTCCACACGATCATCCCGGGCTTCGTCACGAAGGACGGCCAGCCCTGGCTGAGCTTCGGCGTGATGGGGGGCGACATGCAGCCGCAAGGGCACGTCCAGGTGCTCTGCAACATGATCGACTTCGGCATGGACGTGCAGGAGGCCGGCGACGCCCCCCGCTTCCGCCACCTCGGCTCGTCCGAGCCGACCGGCCCGCCGGCCGAGGGGGCCGGCGCGGTCGTGCTGGAATCGGGAATCGGCCCGGACGTCCGCCAGGCCCTGGAGGCCAAGGGCCACCAGATCCTCGACGGTGGCCAGGGCGGCTTCGGCGGCTATCAGGCCATCCGGATCGACCTGGACCGCGGCGTCCTCATGGGCGGCTCCGACCCCCGCAAGGACGGTCAAGCGGCCGGGTTCTGAAAGGGGTGCGGATTAACTTTTGCCAAGGGGCATTGAACGCGGCGAAACCCGCCAATCCCTCCGCGCTCTCAAGCCCCGTAGCCCCGTAGGGTCCGCCGTGCGGACCGCCTTCCTCCGGAATGGGAATGGTCCGCACGGCGGACCCTACACGGCTTTGTCCTCATGCCCGACCACGTGCATGCGATCGTCTGGTTGCCGGAGCCCGATCCGCTCAGCCATTTCATGAAGCCGTGGAAGCAGCGTGGCGCGGCGCAGATGAAGCGTGGGTTGTCGCGGATCTCCCCTGCTAGGCGGCGACGTTCGATCGTGAGGAGCCCCTCTGGCAGGCGCCGACGACGATTGCAATTGGTATTCGGCAGGGAAGCTCAAGGCGAAGCGTGGTCCATGCCTCAGAATCCGGTGCGCGCCGGTCTGGTCTTGCCCCCGTGTGCGTGGTCCTGGAGTTCGGCGCGGTACGATGAGCAGGGGCGGTCGGTGGGCGAGCCCGTCGGCTGGCCTGACGAACGCCTCGTGTCGCTGCGCGACCCGGACGCCCGTCGGCGTCCGGGCCACCCGCGGCCATCAGTGCCACCCGCCGGAGCCGGACGGCACAGGTTCGAAGACGTTCGTGTTTAGCGGTCCGGGGTGGCGGCGGGGACGGGGGTCACCGGGGCGTTCAGGGGCAGGCAGGCGGCCAGCCAGGAGACGAAATCGTGACCCCGCTGCTGGCAGGTCATCGCCAGGCTCGTCAGCCGCTCCCACGCCCGCTTCCCCGCCTCGGTCTTGTTCCCGCACGACACCTTCGCGCGATCACGCCCGGGTCACGCAGCGAGCGCTCCGCACGGTTGTTCGTCGGTTCCGCCGCGGGGTCGTCCAGGCAGCCCAAGACCACCCCACGCCGTTTGCCGATCCGTTGCTGAATCGCCACGTCCCCCGCTTGGCTCCGCTCCTCGGCCAGCAGCCGGTCCAACCACGCCTCCAGGTGGCCCCGTTGCCGCGCGAACTCCTCTTCGCCGAGAGACACGCGGTGTTTCCACAACGCATTGACCATCGTGAACAGCAGCTTCCACTCGTTCAGATAGCTTGGGTCGGTCGTGTCCGGCCGGTCCCGCGCCGCCGCGATCGCCTTCTGGTGGTGGGCAATGCACTTGTGCATCCGGTACGGCAGGTTCTCATAACTGGCCAGGCAGTCGCTCACCAGGATGCCGGCGAAGTCCGCGCCGAGCATCTCCAGCACCACCTGCCGGCCGCGGCTCTCGTCGACGTGGTAGACCGTCGCGTCGGCGGTCGTGAACGTCCACAGCCAGTGCCCCGGTGCCCCGACGTACCAGCTCGTCTCGTCGACGAACACGGCGGCCGCGCCGCGGATCTCGGTGACCAGGCTGTCGAAGGCCGGGGTGACCTTCGTCGCGGTGCATTGCACGCCCAACGCCAGTCCGCCGGGGCTGAGCGAGAGGCCGCACAGGAGCTTCAGCACGCGGCAGGTCTTGCGTGTCGTCAGCCCGAACTGCTTGTTCAACGCGGCGGCCAGGGCACGGGCGCGGGGGCCCAGCTGAACCTTGGCCGCGCCGGTGGCGGTCGAGGTCTGCAGCGGGTGGGAACTGTGCACCGGCCCGCAGGTGGCACAGCGGCCGCGGTACGTGACCAGGCGGGTGACGCGGGGCCGGACCGGGGGGATCTCCTCGATGAACTGCTCGATCGGTTCGACCGCGGTGACCGGGGCGCCGCAGTGGGGACAGCCCGTCAGCGGCACCTCGGCGTGTTCGTCGACGTGGTCGGGGATGGCCCGGCGGGCCCCGGGATGGCCGTCCGGGCGGCCGGGCGGCTTCCGGGAGCCATCGGGGACCTTCCGGGAGTCACGCCGGCGGAACGGGGCCGCCTGGCGTGCCGCGGCCCGGGTCTGCTCGTCGAGCTGCTGCTGGAGCCGTTGGTTCTGGTCCCGGAGGTCGCCGATGGTCTGCTCCAGGGTGGCGACCTGGGCGCAGCGTCTGGTTCTCTTGCCGGAGTTGCTCCAGAGTCGCCCGCTCAGTAGCCGTCATGGTCCACCCCACCGGCCGGATCGGCCCCATGATCGATTCAGGCCAGCAAAAAGGGGGCCGCTAAACACGTACTTCGAAGACGAACCTGTGGCACCCGAACCCCGGCCACCCGCCGCCGATACCTTCCTCAATCCCTTGCCATGCTGACTCTGCTCGTCGAGGTCCGACCAAAATGGTAGATTTTTGACATTGACAAAACTTTCTAGTTGTGAGAACGACTTCTGCCTTATCATCCTGGTGCTGACAACGCAACAATGATTTTCATTTGCGGCAAATTTCTTGCCGTATATTCACGGCTCTGAAGCAGCCAGCCTTCTGAATCAGGAGTCGAATCGGATGAAAGGGCCTTTCAAAGATTTCGATGAACTCGAATCGTCGGTCGAGTCGGGCTACACACTTACGAAACAGAAGAGCCTTCGGGATCTTATTGGAAGTCAACGGTCCGGAACGAACGTCAATAAAAAGATCAGTTTTGAACTGCACAGGAGGGGCATTGTGCACTTGCCGAAGGAATTGCCTCGCGATCAACGAATCATAGTCATTCTTGCAAAGCGGGGATCGCAGGAGGAGAGAGGCTTGGGTAAGTTTGTAGATCTAATAAAGGAATATCGACTTTCTTGACGTCCTCGGCATCGACAAATTTCGCTGATCGCCCGGCGGCCGAAAATGTATTGCCCGAGTGGCCGCCGGGCTTGTATCACGATAAAAAGATACCAACCCGCTTAAAATGGAGGTCAATCTGTGCCCACTGTGAATTCGTACACAAGGCGCCCTGGCTATTATATCCGGGCAAACCATCAAGGGCGTATAACAACCTATCAAGTAACGGCCGAGGGTGAGCGGATACTTCAAGAATTGGGCTTGGGCTATGGTGGAGATCTTAGTCTTTGCGATTTGAAGAATATGTTGAGTCGAGGCTTAGTCTATACAGGAGGATCAGGGCCCGGATATCTTGATGCCTCGCCAAAATACGTCTCGCCGACAACATATGGTCGCTCCAGCGGACCAATCTTCCCAAGTTCTCGTAGTACCTCATCCGAGGTCTGGCGTGAGCACGAATCTAATGTTCCTCTGACGAAGCATTGTCCAAGTGACAGTGGCAGAATTGACGATCAGATTTATGCTCTTGTTATCATGTGCATTACTTTTGCCGTGATTTTTGCACTTCTATATCCGATCGCACTCTGGGTCGAAGTGCTGCTCTTGTCTTTCGGACTGCTCGGCAGCTTCTTGTCGTGGTGTACAGGAAGGCCTCTAATGGAGGGTTTCTACTGGGGCTTGATCGCAGGGCCGATCGGAGTATCGTAGTTGCGTTTATACCAATCCTTGTCGAACCTTGGAAATCTACTTCCGAGCAACCGTCATACGAGGAAATTGATGTTGATTCTGACACCACCTGGCTATACGACGAGATCGACGGCGTACCGGCGGAGTGGCCGAAGGACGAGATGGAGTCACAACCCGTAAAGTGGTAGCTCTCCGAATTTTATTTCCTTATCCCTATTCTAACTATAGTTTCTGGGATCATTGCAAAATCTTAGGAGTTACACAGTTGACGGTTTTGGCAGGGTGATAAAGGGCTGGGCCAGATAGCTCCGGACCGCCTCCCGAATCAGCCTCAATTTCGCCTCGAACCCGCTGACCCCGGTGGTGAAGATGACCGACTCCGTCGGGTTTTGCGAGTCCCTGTTTCTGCCGAGCAACAGAAAGAGTGATCGCAAAGTCGTGTCGCATCAAGACTTTAGGATACAACGAGATGAATGACGGCGGATTTAACGTCTTATTCCGACTGCTCGAAACAGAAGACTATTGGGCATCCTATGAGAAAGTCGTTGAGGGGAAGCCCTGGCTGAAGTCAGCCCATGGGAGGCTCACCAAAGCTTACAAAGAGGATGAGACTACAAGAGCGATCCTCGACCGTTTCGCGAATATAAGCAAAAACATCTGCGAGATTACAGTAGATAAGCTCGATGACCAACTGCCTTTCCTCAGAACAGCGATTATTGCATCGTTGAAACAATTAGGAGAATATCGATGGGGGACATTCAAGAATGGTCGCAAAGGCCATCCTTCGCGTTTCGAGTCTCCCTACAGTCTCCGGAAAATCGGGCAACTCGCAGGACATATCCCTGAAGATCTGGAGAAAACTAAAGGGGTTCGGAGGTGGTTTTCAATAGAGGAAGAGGACCACGGAGAGGTAGAAGAAATATCGCCGTTCGAGGAATCCACACAGCCCGAGTCGGCTGCAGAAGCTGGTATGAGGGAGCTTTTCCTTCCAGCCCCGAACGATAAACACTGGCGGATTTTGGTTCCCAAGATTTTGACGTCTCGCGACTATCAGCACATCGGTGATTACATGAAGGTTTTCAGCAACGTTCTTGCTTCTGGAGATTATGGAGGATTGGCTGTTTCAGAGGGGATTGATTCAGTCAACTTTTGAGGATTAAAAATGAACGCAAATCAATATGAGAATAATATTCGTGCAGTTGAGGGATTTATGATCCAGTTGGTCCATCAGAACAGCGGGAGGAATGTTCGTGATGATTGCTCTGGATTTGAGCCCTTTCATTTCAAGAAGAAGGCCAAAGGGAATTATACCGTATCAATGTGGATCGAAAAGCGCATTCGAATGCCCTCACCTAGATATTCAGTCAAGGTTCTGAAAGGAGATGGAAAAGAGTCTCATGGAGGCACTTTGCTTCGAAATGTAAGGTCTTCTTATGAGAGTTAAAGCCTGAGATGGCTTCAAACAAATCTGCGTCCGGGAAAAGGGGACATTTTAACTTTTGATGATGATATTTCAAAAAGTTGAATGTCCCCTTTTTTCCCCTGAAGAAGGAATTTTAGCAATCTTCGTGGCATTCAAGAATGCCCCATTTTCCTCCACCCAGCGCACGGGTATAACAACGGGTGTGGAATTCAAAGGGGTCAGAACTATTTCTCGGCCTAACCCACGGTTGCAGCGGACCCGCTGCGCGGGCCGCTGAACCTGGTCGTTCGAGAGCAACCCGTATTTCAGGGTGCAGGGCGAGGCTGGCCCTGCCTAACCGCTCTCATGGCCTCTCCTGTCCAGAGCGCACCGTCGCCGGGCCGTGGCAGGGGGTGGGGGCCTGACCGGTATTCCGGGGGAAGCGGGCGCGACGGATCGGCGGGGGACTCAGCCGGCTCCACCCATCCGACAAGATCCCCTGAAATCCGACCGCCTCCGCAACGAGACTATTCTCATTGAGGGACGATCAGGGCTTCACCCTGCGCGGTTCTTTGGCAACTTGTGTGGTCCGGGGCTTCGCGGTCGGTCATCCGGACGCGCGTGGTCCCATCTCGGGTCGAGCGGAACGCCCGCGCCGAACGAACCCATCTGCCATTCTGGCAGAGATCGCAAAGGCTGGTTTTCCAGGGAAAACCGCTCGCGCCCCCCTCTGCGGCGGGCGAATGCGCAAAACATAACTTATTGTCGCGCCAGGAGATAGCGTCCGATTACCGAACGAAGCCAACTGCCATTCTGGCAGACCTCGCAAAGGCCGGTTTTTCCAGGGAAAAACGCTCGCGCCCCCCTCCGCGACGGGCGAATGCGCGAGACTCAACTTCTTGCCATACCAGGAGATAGGGTCCAATTACCGAACGAACCCAACGCCTCGACCTCCACCGGCGCCGACCGAACCCAAAGCGTCAGCGCCGACCGAACCCAGGCGATCCGAAAGGGGCAAGACGGCAAAGGGTTGCGTCGATGCGGGGCCGGAGCGTCTCGCCTTCGATCCTCGGCGCGGTCGGTCGTGGTTCGGGTTGGCGACGCGGCATGGCCGGCCGAGTTCGCCGCGGAGGTCGGCGATCCAGCCGGCGAGGGTGCCGGTCTCGAAGACGACCAGGTCGGGGGGGTGGTGTTGCGGGAACCGCCGCAGGGGAGCGGGGTCGGTGGTGTCGGGATCACTCCGGCATGGGGAACCTGGCCTCGGGACCTTTCACGGCCAGCGACCGAACCAGTTCGTAGATTTCGACGGGTTGCGGAACGTTGCTCAGGTGGAAGGTGCGGTTGGTCAGTTTGGCCTCGCCGTGGCTGACCAACTGCTGGGTGACCAGCGAGACGGTCCCGGCCCCGACCGTCTGCTGGAGCAGGCCCTCGGAGAGCTGCACGTCGATGATCCGGTCCAGCAGAACCGTGCGGCGCTGGCGGTTGAGCAGGCCCTCCTCGAACTCGATCTGATTGGGATAGATTGCGTAGCTCGTCAGGCCCGGCTCGGAGAAGACCTTCAGGCCGAAGAGGGCCAGGGTCACGACGAACGCCAGGCTGAAGACCACCAGGCCGGGGCCGACGATCGGGTCGTGTCCCCCGGCGATCATGTTGCTGGTGACGAACGTGGCGAAGCCGAGAAAGAGGCCCACGAAGGCGCTGACGAACGGCCCCTGCACGAGGAACTGGGCGGGCACGACGACAGGCCGGACGATCCGGATCGGGGCTTCGGCTTCTCGGCTGGGTTCCACGGCGTGTCTGCTCCGATGGCGGCGCCCGATTTGAGGGTTTTCAGAAAGGGGATGACTTCCTCATCCCGATCCAACACCGTCAACCCCTCGGTTCCCGCGCAGGACGAATGCAGTCGTGCCGGCTCTGTCACATGCTCGTCTGTGCGCCGAATGGGCTTTCAGGCATCCGAACGCGACGCCGGAAAACGCGAGACGCAAGCCCGGATATTTCCGTAGCTTGCGTCTCTTTTCTGTCCTATACTGTTGTGTGGGCGAGTGCCCCCCGTAGGACTCGAACCTACAACCCGCTGATTAAGAGTCAGCTGCTCTGCCAATTGAGCTAGGGAGGCGGATCGACTTGCTTGAAGGTAGGAAGCTATTGAATCACAAACGCCAGGGGCTCGCAAGCCGAGTCTCCTGGTTTTCGAAGGGGGCATGAATGGGGAGGGTCGTCATGAGCGTCTCGCGTCCTGATGTCCGCGTGTCGCTGGCCGCTGTTGGAATGATGGCCGCGTTGGTTTTCTGCGGAACCGCGGCACCGGCCAGAGCTCAGTTCATGGGCTACGGCGGGATGGGCTAGGGGGATGGGCTACGGTGGGATGGGTTATGGTGGAATGGGGTATTACGGCTCGCCCTACTATGGATACGGCGTGGGTGTCTATCCCGGCTATGGGTACGGAAATTATCCGGGCCGAATGGGGTTCGGGCTCGGATACTCTGGGTACGGCGCTTACGGATATGGCATTGCCCCTTATGGTTACGCCAATCCCATCGTCGGCGCGGGCCTGACGCCGCTGGGGATTCAGTCGGCCCTGATCGAGAGTGAGCTCCAAGGGTCCTCACTTTACGGCCTGAGCCCCGTCGTCGAACCGCGAATCATCGTGACGGGGAAGGCGGACACTCAAGCAGAGGCCGACGCGGTGGAACCCTCCCCGAAGATCGTCCCGCCGATCTCGGAGTCGAAACAACCGCGTGTCTTCTCGCCGGAAGACGTACCGGATGGCCCCCGCGTGATCGTTCCTCAGCGGAACCGCAAGCCCGAGCGGAACGAATGAGTCAACGATTGCTGTTGTGTGCTGGGCAAAGCGGGGTGAGCCGCTACTTCTTCCGCCACCACTGATCGAGAAGCAACCCTCTTGCCTCGCAGAGGGGCTCGATCGCGGCGCGGAACCGCGCGGCATCGCCCGGATAACCGGCGGTGGGTCGCAAGTTGGGGATTCGCTCGATCCAGTGAGCGTTGAAGACCTCCATCCAACGCTCACGGACCATCTTGCTGACCATCGACGCCAGCGCGACCAGCCCATCGCCGGAATCGGCCCGGGGTTGCAGGCATAGGTCCAACCGGCGGTCGTCCTGGCGGAGCGTGTACTGGCTCAAAGGCCGGGCCTTCGGCCCCGCGCTCGATCCAGAGGCCGGGAAAATGCCGAGCGAGCGGCTCCAGGTAGTAGTGCCGGCCGCCATGCTTGTCCGCGCGGACGGAGGTCATGGGTTCCTCAATGTTGAGGTCCCAGACCGCGCGCAACAGGTCCGCCAGGATCGCGAACTGAACGACGGACTTGGATGAATGGACGGACAGAAGGGCGTTGAACGTCTGGGGATCGACCACGGCCGAGCGGACCGCGACGATTTTCCAGGGGGCGCCGGCGAGGGGTGCCCGTTCCAGGGCGGCCTGACAACGCGCCGAGGAGGACGGGTGGGGCAGGGGAGGGTCGATCCCGCTCCACCAGAGTTCCAGGCCGCAGGGCGGGCGACCGTGCGGCCGGGACAGATCGGCTCCGAGAGCGTCCAGAACGCCGACCAGGGTGGCGGGGACGTGGGGCATCGTCGCGGCGAGCGCGACCAGGCTGGCCGCTTCGAGCCGGTCGAGACCGACCCCACCCCGATAGACGCGCTTGGAGTCATCGACCCAGAGCTTGTCAGGGTCGCCCCCAGCGCGATCGACCGTCTGGGGAAGGTCGGCCCAGACGTCCGGTGGAGGGTCGTCCGGCCCCTCGGCCACCACGGCCGTCATGACGAGCGGGCCAAGGTTCGGCCCATAGCCCGCCTCGTCGATCCCTACCCAGCGGGCCATGCGTTGACGTCCTGATCAGGGCTGGAAAAGGGGCGTCACGGGAGTCTCTTCCGGCGGCGACTGGGTGCTCCCTCCCTCGGCGGCGGAGGTCGTCGGTCGGGTCTCCGCCCAGATGGGGGACGGCTCACGCCCCTGGATCTCACCGGCGAGCGAGCCGTAATCCTCGGCCCCTCGACTGCTCGGCGCGTACTGGAAAATCGACTGGCCGAAGCTCGGGCATTCCGCCAGCCGGATGTTGCGCCGGATGCGGCTGCGGAAGACGCGCGCGTCGGCCCAGGGGCCGGACGCCTTGCGACGCCCCTCGAAGAACGTCTCCAGATCGTCAATGACCTCGCCACCGAGCCTCGTGCCGGCGTCGTACAGGCAGAGGACCACGCCCGAGACTTTCAGGTCCCGATTGACCCGCTTGGAAACCAGGTGGATCGTTTCCAGGAGCTTACTCAGCCCGTGCAGGGCGAGGAAGTGGGCCTGAAGCGGGATGAAGACCTCGCGTGCCGCGCAGAGGGCGTTGAGCGTCAGGATGCCCAGGGACGGCGGGCAGTCCATCAGGAC
Organism: uncultured Planctomycetota bacterium; assembly: GCA_963758025.1. GTDB lineage: Bacteria > Planctomycetota > Planctomycetia > Isosphaerales > Isosphaeraceae > CAVWUA01. Next base: position 191,856 of record CAVWUA010000003.1, read on the forward strand.
GTAGTCGAACCCTTCGGTATCGGCGTCGAGCAGGTCGCGGAGGATCACCTCGCGGCCGACGGTGCCGATCAGCTCGACCTCGGCGGCGGCCAGGTCGATGTGACTGCCGCAGATGAAGAGATTGTCCGCGACCTTGCGGCGGACCTTCTCCAGGGGCATGTTCTGGGTGAGGACCTCGTAGAGCGACGGGCCGGAGCGGCCGGGCAGAAGCCCCAGATGCAAGGTCGCGTGCGCCTGGGGATCGAGATCGAGAACGAGCGTCTTGTGCCCTTCGGCCGCAAGGGCGGCGGCGAGATTGACCGTGGTCGTGGTCTTGCCCACGCCCCCCTTCTGATTCAGGATCGCGATCCGTCGCATGGCGGGTTCCCTCCTGGGTTAGTGACTCCGTTTGCGCCGAGGCAGTCTAATGGAGGACGGCCCCGGCGCGAAGTCGAATCGGTACGGTCGTCGCCTCGTTGGCGCGGGGGCCTTCTACGCAAACCCGCTGATGCTGTCTGATCCCCTGGGGGCAACCGATAGCAAGCCGAGGGTGACAAGAGACCATATCCGAGATCGACGCCAGGACCGAGGCGCAAGGACCAGCCCACGAGGCCGAAGGACCCAGCATAAGATGGCAAAGCGACTCGAGATGGCAAAGCGACTCGGGGAGCCCCCCATGCTCGAGTCGCCGCAGAAGGGCGTAGGCGGATGGAAAGGGAATTCCCTCCGGCTAAATCGGTCCGACCTGAAAGCCAACTCGAACTGTTGGGTCGCTCAGGGAAGGGCTCTGTCCTAGCCCGTGTAACTCCGCCCGCCGACGCCTATGCCAAACCCCAATCTGGACCTGCGGCCCTTCCGCCGTTACAATAAGGGGACGTCAATCGATCTGGTCGCATCTTGATTCGCCCCAGGAACCCCTGAAAGGGAGTAGGCACGATGGCCGACGACTCGGGGCTGATGCCGGAAACATTCATCGACAGGCCGGAACCACAGTTCGTGGAGACCAAGGTCAAGGACCTGGAACCCGAGCACGGTGAGTGCTTCATCGGGGTCGGCGATGTCGCGGTCGACGTGAACCGGCAGTGCTGGGTCCTGCTCGACGCCCCGGTCTTCTCGGCCGACTACCGGGACGTGGCCCCGATCGTCATCCGGCGGACTCGCGACGGCAGCTACGAGGTCCAGATGGGCGGGCTGCCGGTCGAGTCGAACTTCACCCTCATCCCGTCCCCCGACACCTCGACGTGGGTCAGCGTCAAGGTGGTCTAAATCTCGGGGCCCGTGGAGAAGGGCAGGATCATGCGCCGGAGTTGCCTTCCGATCACCCCGGCGGGGCTCCGGGCTCGATGAGGGCCTGAATCCGATCTCGGAGCCGTTCCGCGACCTCGTGGCGGACCGCCCCCGCATCCCGGAGATAGTCCGCGAGGACGTGGCTGACGTCGATGGGCTCGCCGATGCGGAGGGAGAGGTCCCGCCTGGCCAATTGCCGCGGTCGTTTGGTCCGGTAGACCTCCCGCTCCAGTTTGAGGACCATCTCCGCGAGCCGTTCCTGCGACGGGTCCACGTCCGTGTACTCCGGCTGCCAGCTCCCCATCTTGCCGACGCTCTCGGTCGTCTCCAGGTCCCTGCGGACCTGACCCCGACTCGCATCACCGACTCGCACCCTCAGGGTCAGCAGCTCCCGCAGGTAGGAACTGAGCCGCCACGCCCGGTCCATCGTCTGGGAATTCCGCTGGGGACTTGCCTCTGCATATCGGTCCTCAGCCTCGGAGAGCAGGGCCCTGCGGACCTCCTGCACCCGCTCGCTCAACTCGGTCCGCCGGTCGGCGACGGGCTCCAGGTGATGAACCAGCTCATGCCGATGGAGCAGGTCCGCCATGATTTGGGCCAGCCTTTGCGGGAGCGAAAGGCCCGTCCCGGCGCGGTTCAGGCGTTGCTCCATCAAACGGGTCCGCCGCTCCAGGATGGGGGCGATGGGCTCACGGTAGCGGTACTTGAGGGCCAGGGGGACGAGGTAGGCCGTCCAATCCGGCCGGGTCCGCCGGGCCTCGACCACGGCCTGCATGGCAATATCGACGGCCCCGGTCTTGAAGGGTTGCACCAGGTCGTTGAGGTAGTAGATTTCGCCTTCCGGGAAGATGACGAGCACCTCCCGTCCTCGAGTCACGACCTCGATGGCGTAGCGTTTCGCCACCTCGTTGTGCCGGCCGCCACGTTCGACCGAGAAGGCCCCGAGCCGCTGGAGCCACCAGCCGGCGACCCCGTAACCCTCGTCGAACGCCTCGCGGTTCATCATGAAGAGGAAGCGGCGGCCCCATCGACGGGAGAGTTCCAGGCAGGCTTTGAAGTCCACCTCGTCGGCGTGGTTGGCGGCGAGGATAATGCCCGCCTCCCGCGGCAGGGACCGCAATACCTCCAAGTCTCGCGGTCCGAGGTGGAGCCGATTCCGCCAGGCCAGGTCGAATCTGAGAAACGTCTGGACGGCCCGGATGACCCAACCCCAGGGCCTGGCAGGCCGGAAGCTGGGGCCTTGACCATGGCTGATCTCTCTCCGAACCACCGGAGGACTCCCACCCGCAAGGCAAGCGAATCTCTGCCATCCGCCCCATGATACAGCCCGGCCCGCCGCGGTTGTACGCCCACCCGCGACTTCGCCCAGCTTGCCAGAAACCTCACGCCCGGTTAATATGTCTAGACAGTCTAGACAGCGTGGAGGTGCCCGATGAACTGGAATCTCGCCGAGGCCAAGAATCGATTGAGCGAGGTCGTGAACCTCGCCCTGAACGAAGGGCCGCAGACCATCACCCGGCGGAAGGATGCCGTGGTGGTCATCTCGGCCGAGCGGTACGCCGAGCTGACCGGGCAGCGGCAGAGCTTCAAGGACTTCCTCCTGAGCGGCCCCTCGCTCGAAGGGCTCGACCTCGAACGCGACGAGAGCCCGATGCGGGACGTCGAGCTGTGAAAGTGCTCCTCGACACATGCACGGTTGCCGAAGTCCGCAAGCCGAAGCCCGACGAGGCGGTCGTCGAGGCGGTGCGGGCGATCCCCGACGAGCAGCTCTTCCTGAGCGTCCTCACCGTGGGCGAGATCGCCAAGGGCATCGACCTCCTCGCCGCCGGGAAGAAGCGGACCGAGCTAGCCTCGTGGCTCGCGAGCCTGGAAAGCCAGTTCTCCGGGCGCATCCTCCCCATCGATGCGGAAACCGGTCGGATCTGGGGCGAGCTGACGGCTAAAGTCTCGAAGAAGGGGAGCGTCATCGCCGCGGTCGACGGGCTCATCGCGGCGACGGCCCTCCGGCACGGCCTCCGCGTGATGACCCGCAACAAGCGGGACTTCCGGGCCACCGGCGTCGGCGTCATCAACCCTTGGCAGGAAGCGTCATAGCCTCCTGACCAGGGACGAGTGACGCCGGGCATGGAGGCCGAGGTAACGGGAATGATCTCCGGCCAATCGGAAGCGAGATTGAGGCGTATCGGACTCCGAGCGGACTAACATCAAGAGCGGCCAAGCCCGCGGACAAGAAATGAACGTCGCCGAGCCGTCACCTCCGAGGTAAAATCGTTGGGAGGATTTCTCGATCGATGCCCGAGTATCGCGTGGAAGTGATCGACCGGACGTATGCCGCGATCCTAGCGGCGAAAACGCCCGCGGAACGGGTCGCGATCATGGATTCGATGCATCGCCACGCGCGCCGCTTTCTCGCGAATCGAGTCGGCGAACTTTTCCCCGATGCCACCCCCGAGGCGCAGCGACGCGAATACCTCCGGAGGCTCCTGGGCCATGGAACAGTCGCAGATTTTGAGGCACGCGGCTGAAACTCTGGAAGCCCTGGATGTCTCTTATCTGGTCGTCGGCTCGTGTGCGAGCATTGCTTACGGGGAAGCCCGCTTCACGCAGGACATCGATATCGTCGCGGCATTCGAGTTGAAGCATGTTCCGGGCCTGATGGCCGCCTTTCCCAGCCCGGAATACTACATCAGTCGTCCCGCCGTCGAGGACGCCATTCGCAGGTCATTTCAGTTCAACGTGATCCATCCCGGATCGGGAAACAAGATCGATTTCATCCTGCCACGCGCAGACGCCTGGGCGACGGTCCGCATGGCTCGTCGGCGACCGGTTCGGTTGCTACCCGATCGCGATGTCATGACGGCCGCTCCCGAAGACGTGATCCTCGGCAAGCTCTGGTATTACTCCGAAGGGGGTGGCGACCGCCACTTGCGGGACATCGCGGGTATCCTCCGCGTGACCGGCGATGGCGTGGATCGCGTGGAGGTCGAACGCTGGGCGCGGCAGCTCGGCTATCTTGAGGTCTGGGAGGCGATCGTCGAGAAGGTCGACGCGCCGGACCGTCCTCCAGGGCCGGGTGTGCCATGATGCCCGACCAATGGCTGCCGCAAGCCTCCGAGGAGCTTCACAGGCTCGCGGCGGGTGGCCGGGGCAAAGCAAGTCTTCGCGTGTGCCCCGGCCACCCGCGTCGGCCTGATCTGGGTGTCGCGATTCGGGCGACTGTAGCAGTTTTTCGGTAATGCGCGAACTCTGAGAATCCGACCAATAATAATGTGAATTCTAGGCGGTCATGGTCCTGGAGAGGTTCTCAGCTATCAACGCGAGGTTGGGCACACTTACACGGCTCTTCACTATACGTTCGCTGTCACGGGGGAGAAGTTATGTCTGGATATGCAGCCATCCGAGGTGTGGCCGTCGGGCTACTTATCGTGCTAGGTCCGTCGGCCTCGATCGGAGGCGAAATCCTGGATCACCTAAAGGCCGGAATGCACAAGCACCTCAAGGAGAATTTCCATACCAAGGCCGACAAGGTCGAGAATTGCCCTCCCTACGACCTGATGAAGATCGCCCACCTCGTAGATATCCTCGAAGAGGGCATCCAGGACGCTGGCACAGTCGTCATCAAGCAGCCGGACATCTGGGGCCAGGCACGGATGACGAAGTACCGCCGCGAGTTCGAGAAGGAGATGGCGGGCGAGCTTGGCAAGTTCGCCACCGTCCTCTCGGCGCGGGTGGCCCGGACCGACCAAGCCTCGTTCCAGAGCGCTACCACACTCGTGCGCGGCCCTGGCAGCACAAGGAGGGGCGGACGGTGAGGGGAACTCCACCTCCGTGGACATCGACCAACTCACCGGCCTACTGACCGTCCCCGAGGGTGGCGAGTCACCGATCGCCCGGACGCCGCCGGGGCAACTCCTCGGCGAACGGCCGCTCGAGAAGGTCGCGATCGGCGAAGGCAAGCTCGGCCTGGAGCCGACGATCTACCTCGACGAGAAGAAGCGGTACCTCGACCACCTCAACGAGCTGCGACGCGTCAACCTCGGCGACGACAACGCCGACACGGCGGGCTACGGCCTCTACCTCGTCCGCATTCCCGTCTCCATCCAGCCCGGCGAGAAGACCTACGAAGGCTACGGCGCCGACGCGTCAACGTCACCGTCCGCCCCGACTTCGGCCCCGCCTTCCTGCCCGAGACCTTCCGCAACCTCGTCGTCACCGACCTGGTGGACCAACTCGCGCCCGGTCGTCTTCGAGATCCTAGAACGGAAGCTGGACGAACAGTACCTCGCCGCCCTGACCCTGCTCGATCTCCTGGAGGCATCCGGAGAATTCACGCCCTGGCGCCTTCGCCAGATCGCGGCTGCAATCAGGAAGCTCGACAGCAACATCGACATCAACTATCGGGAAGTGGCCGAAGAAGCAGGCTTGCAGAACGTCACCGGTCAGGAGAGCCTCGCCAGGTACTTCGATAACCTGGCCGTGATTCTGGGCGCCCAGCCGCCAGGCCGACGGTCTCTCCGCCTCGATGTGGCGACTCAGACCCTGGCTCCTCAATTCCAATCCCTCTCCGCGGCGGTTAGGAGCTTGGTTCCCGAGGTCGCTGAGGTGCTCTCCGACACCTTGTCCGGCAATCTCTCCAATGTGAACTTCACTTCCAACCGCTACGATGCCCGCCCCTATCCCGTTGCGCCGAGCGACATGGGGGACGTGTTCCTCGTCCGGAACCTGCTCCGCCTGGCCCGGGCGGCCCGGGCCGCCCAGACGACGGTCCGGCTCCGCGCGACCGACCTGCGGTCGTTCCTGAGCCAAGAGCTGTTCGACGCCTACGCGATCATCGCGAGGCATCCGGAATACCCGCTCCTTGTCGAGGACGCCGCGAACGCGGTCGAGAATCATCAGTTCAGCCTGCTGGGGCCGATGTACCACAACATCGTCGCCACCCTCCCGGGCGACCTCCAAGGCAATCGCAACGACCCGACGTCGATCCTCTCCTATGCGATCACGGTGGACGCCGGCCTGCTGAACCGGCGGTTGCGAGAGGACATGAGGCAGTTAGTCGGCCAGAACAACTTCGCTCCGGCCTGCGACGTCGATGCCCTGTTCTTCTACGTCCCGACGCCGTTGCCCGAGCGCACGCGACGTTCCGGGCCTACGTCAATGCCCGCTGGCCGATGATCACCTTCGCGCTGGACCCGGTCACCGACCAGCAGAACATCGCCGACGCGTTCAGCCTGCGTCGCGACCTCCAGATCGCCATGGCCTACTCATTCGCGACCGGGCAGATCAACTTCAGCCAGCTCAACCGCTTCCGCCGCCGGATCGAGGAGGACGCCGAGACGATCGCGCTGAACCGCACGGTCACGGCGTACGCCCACGGCAACGAGACGTTCGGCTGGCGGTTCTACCCCCGGTTCCAGAACCCGCCGGTCCCCGTCGAGCGGACGAACTTCGGGACGCTCGGCAACCTGCTGGCCCGCGGCGGCCCGCCGCCCGACTACCGGGCGCGCTACAGCCGGCTCGAGACCGGGCAGCGCGAATTGACCGTGATCATGATCATGCCCTCGTTCCTCCAGCGGGCGCGGTTCGATGTGTCGAGCAACTGGTTCAAGCTCAACGACCCCGACGACTTCTACATTCCCACTGCCAAGATGCTCTGGCAGGGGCAGGAACTGATGAAGCTGCGGAACGCCGTGGCCCACTACTGCGACCCGCGGCTGTATCGGCCGGGCGACCTCGAACGCGTATTGGTGAAGATCGATCGCGTCGAGGACAAGCTGCCGCTCCAGACAGAATTCGTCCGCGTCCCGTACGAGAACATGCAGAGTGGATTCCAGCTGTTCACGCCTGGCCTCGCCGCGCTGGTCCCTGAGCTTCTCGGATACGAAGGGCTCAGCCACATCGAAGCGGACAAGGGGGCGAGCCTGTTCCTCTACGCCAAGAACGTCAGCATCCACGAGACCCGGGTGATCGCCGGCGGCCAGTACGTGATCCCCGACGAGAACGTCGAGATCCTCAGCCGCGAGGTCGTCCGCGTCACCCTCAACCCGGGGCTACTGGCCACGCTGCGCAAGGGCGTCGAGGATCCGAATCGCATCGAGTTCCACCTGGCCACGCCGAACGGGATCTCGAATCGACTCCTGGTCCCCTTCGACACGGGGAAAGACGAGACGCCCGCGCCGACGATCAAGTCGGGCTACGAATGGAGCCCGGCCCCGTCCGTGGTGGCGTATGTGACCTACGACGATCGTGGCGTCGTCGAATCGCTCGACTTCGAGGGCGACCTGCCGAAGGATCGCACGGAGATCGTGGCGAATACGAACTTCCTGGGTCTCGCGATCCCGGAGAAACTTACGCGGCTCGGGATGCGGGTCACCCTCAAGAACGCGTCGGGTGAGGACGAGGCGGACAACACGGCTCCCTCCGAGGACCTCGACGTTGCTTTCAGCAGCCGCGGCCGGGCGGAGGTCCCGTTCACGGCCGTTGCGACCCCACTCGACTCGTTCCTCAGGGAGAAATTGAGGCGCAGCCAGTTCGGCGATCGGATCGAGGGCCGGGTCGCCACCTACATCCGGGTCGATGACGCGGAGCGACCGATCAAGCTCGACAACACGTTTGATCTCACGATCATCGTCCGCGAGCCCCGGCGCTAGTGCCGCCTCGGAGCCTGAGAGGCCCCGGCTCGCCCGATCAATAGGATCGGAGGAGCCGGGGCCTCCCCGCGCCCGCCCCGGCGGACGCGACACAGACAGGAGGATTGCAAAGTCGCTAATCTAAGGCCCCGATGAACTGCAGGGCCTTCCGGAGATTCCGCCCCAGGTGATCGGCCCGAGCCCGGATCGGGAGATCCGCGGGCACCCCCGGCAGCACTCGCAAGGCCGTCAACGCCGCGTCTCGCAGCATCGCCAGCCGCTCCGCCAGGCCGGGACGCGTGCTCCACTGGCGATCCTCGTCCCACCAGCGATCCTTGATGAAATGCAGACCGTTCTCGACCGACCAATGGCCGCGGATCAGGTCCATCAACTGTCTCGGGCTCACCGCCTCGGGCGACAGGCTGGTGATCAGGGAGCGGGTCTCGTGACGGACCGGGCCGGCGGCGACGCGGGCCTCGGTATCGACCCGCAGAATCATCCTCAGGCCCGGGAAGGCGGTCACTTCGCGGAGATAATCGACTTCCACACCTTCAATGATCCAGAGTTTGCGAATGTGAATCTCCCCCCCTTTTTCTCGCGGGTCTCCGCATCGGGGGGCCGCTCGGCGGCGTCCTGGAAGCTCGCCTCGATGGCCTCCAGCAGGTCGGGCTGGTTGTCCTTGACCACGAAGAGGAAGTCGCGGTCGGCCTCGAGGATCACGCGGGCCAGCGGCCGCTGCGCGAACAGGGCATCGGCCGTGAACAGCCGCAGGAACGGGTAGTGCTCCAGCAACTCCGCCAGGCCCGCCTTCAACGCCTGGGGCTCGGTGGGCTTGCCGTCGGTGACGGGGAACTGGGCCAGGCTGAGCTTCAGCTCGTGGGCGAAGACGTTGAGCATGTGGACCGGGTCACCCTGGGCGTCGTGCCCCTGCTTGCTGGTCTTGCCATCAACGGCGGCCGTGACGGCCTCGGCGATTTGGGGCAGGCTGACGAGCCAGCGGGCGAAGGCGTCGCGGAACTGCTCCAGCGAGAACCGCGTCAGGACCCGGCTGATGGTCGTGGCGTGCGGTGGGTTGGTTTGCGTGAAGCCCAGCGGGTCCTTGAGGGTTTGCCAGTGGTCACTGGCCCAGCGTTGCAGGCCGGCGAAGTCGGTCTCGCGGCAGAGCAGGCCGAGGAAGGTCAGGGGCAGCAGGGAGGTGAAGGGGTGGCGGACCCCCCGCGGCTTGCGGGGGTCCTCGACCTGATCGAAGGCGTCGCGCAGCGAAGCAATGGGAGCAGCCATCTGTAACCAGACCTCCAAGGGAGCGATCTCAAGCCTGAGGCAGCAAGTTACGTCAGGTCGGGTCGACTTTGCAATCCTCCTGGCGACACAGAACGCTCGCTTGACTCTCGCCGGCGACTCCCATAGTGTGGCGTCCGCGGACCGTTCGGCCTCCGTCGGGTCGGCGAGACGGTCTCGCAATCGTCCCCGGTGACCCTCCGGACAGAAGCTTCTCCTGATCATAAGGGTGGATGCATGGCAGCCAAGAAGACGACCAAGACGCAGGTAATGAGCGAGCTGAAGCTGCGGGGCGAAGGAGATCGAGGCGAAGGTCGCTGAGGATACCGAAGATATCAAAATGAAGGCGCTGAACATCGCCATGAGGGACGGTAATGTTGTCCAGCACCTCGCCGATATGATCATCGCCGCAGGTAATCAGCAGCCGTTGATCAAGATCATGCTCCGGAACGACCTGCGGACCGTCTGGCTACTCTTCGAGTTCCCGCCGCGGATCCCGCCGCTGACGTTCCGGGTCCTCGTCGATCTTGTCAACGAGATCACGACGAAAATCGAAAAGAATTTTATACCAATGGGATTGTCCACCGATTGAGGGGCGCGACGGGGTAAGGAGGCGGGGCTCTAATACGGCCCCGAGGGGGTTCAAGTCCAGGCTGAATAATGAGTTCGTACTGGGACTCGAAGTCTTCGTGACGCGATCTTCCCTCGAGACTTGTCGAGCAGGTGGAACATAAAGCGCATTCCGAGGCGGAGCGATGGCAATCCGTCATCCGGCGTAGCGATTGCGTTGACTGGCTGAGACGAACAGACTGTCACCATCGGGCCGTGAACGCATGCCCTTTGGGGAAACGGACGGGTGGCCGGGGTCTCGAAGAGACGAGAGTCCCGGCCACTCTTGAAATCAGACAGCATCCGCGGGTTGGGGGATCAGGCGAGGTCGGGTTGCGGTTCGCCGGCCAGGGCTTCCACGCCGATCCGATGGCAGAAATCGCCGAAGGGCTCGCCATCGAGCCGCTCCTCCTTGAAGCGGGTGAAGACGGGGATCAATTCAGGGACGATCTGCTCGAAGGGAACGTAGTCCCGGAAGATCGCGTTCAAGCGGCCCCCGAGCGTGCTCCCGCCGAGGAAGACCGTGTAGGTCCCCGCGCTGTTGGTTCCATCGTCGTTCTTCACGGCGGAGCGACCGACGAGGCCGATATCGGCGTTGTACGGGCGGGCGCAACCGTTCGGGCAGCCGGTCATGCGGATGGTGAACCGCTCATCCCGCAAACCGAGCTGCTCCATCGCCGCTTCGAATTCATCCATGAGCGACGGCAAGGCACGCTCGGCCTCGGTGACGGCCAGACCGCACGTCGGCAGGGCCGGGCAGGCCATCGACCAGCGCCGGACGGTCGAAACCTGCTCGACCTGGGCGATCCCGTACTCCTCGAGCAACCGCTCGATCTCCGCGCGCCAGGAGGACTCGATGTCCATCAGGAGAAGCGACTGCTGGCAGGTGAGCCGGACGGGGATCTGATAGTTCTGAACGATCGTCCGCAGGCCGGTCATCAGCCGCAAGGGGCCTTCGTCCTTGATCCGGCCGTTCTCGACGGGGATGCCGAGCGAGAACTTGCCGTCCCCCTGATCGAGCCAGCCGAGGTGGTCGCAGACCTCCGTCACCGGGTTGTCGCGCGGTGCCGCGAGGGGGGCTCCAAGGTATTCCTCGACCTTCGCCTTGAAGGCCGGCAGGCCCATGTCGTGGATGACGTACTTCAGGCGCGCCCGCTTCCGGTCGGAGCGGTTGCCGAGGTCGCGGAAGACCTTCACGACCGCCTCACCCACCTTGAGCACGTCGCCACGGGGGATGAATGCCAGCTCTTGCCCGAGCGCCGGGAAGGTCTTGCCCGCGCTCGGGGTCGTCCCCAGGCCGCCACCGACCAGCACGTTATAGCCGACGATCTCGCCGTTCTCGACGACGGCCAGGAAGCCCAGGTCGTTGGCGTGCACGTCCACGCAATTGTCATCCGGCAGGGCGAAGGCCGTCTTGAACTTGCGAGGGAGGTACGTCTTGCCGTAGATCGGCTCGGTGGGGTCGTCGTTCGGGGTGGAGACGAGGCTCGGCCCTTGCCTGGGGAGCAGGGGGTTATCGACCTTCTCGCCATCCAGCCAGATGTCGTAATAGGCATTCGATCGCGGCGCCAGGTGGGAGGCGAAGGCCGCGCAATCGGCCTGAAGCTGCTCGTGGACCTTGTCCTTGATCGGCGCGGGGCAGCTCAGCACGTTCCGCTCGACGTCGCCACAGGCGGCCAGGGTGGAGAGCCACGTGTCGTTGATCGCCCGGATGACGCTGCCCATGTCCTGCTTCAGGATTCCGTGAAGCTGGAACTCCTGCCGGGTGGTGATCCGCAAGGTCTCGTTGCCGAAGCTGCGGGCCAGCTCGTCCTCGGCGAGGTACTGCTCGGCGGTCAGCTTCCCGCCGGGCACCCTCGTGCGCACCATGAACTGGAAGGCCTTCTCCTTCCCCTCCCGCTTGAGCTGCAACCGGGCATCGCGGTCGTCCTGCTGGTACGAGCCGTGGAATTTCAGGACGTTGGCCGCATCCTCGGTGATGTGGGTTTCCTGATTGCCGATCTGCTCGATCAGGGGGAGACGGAGATACTCGCTGGCGTCCTTGATCCCCTCCACCTTGCTCGGCTTGCCGTTCGTGTTGGTCGCCATCAGGACGGTCCTCCTCGCTCTCTAATCCGACGATTCACCTGGAGAGGGGCCACTAAGTTCAGTTTACTCATGAAGATTGTCAACAATGCATTTTAGCGACTTGACGAGGAAAGATCAATCGGGCCTGGCACGGCGTCGGGAGGATTCCCGGAGTTCGAAGTCTGGGTGGTCTTTTAGGGCCTCCTCTATGCGCGGAACCACCACCCTTTTTGAGGTTTGGCCGAGGCGGCGCCCTCGCACCCGCCCCGGCCTGTCCTCCCGCCGGAATCGTGTCCACGGAATGTCACTCCGGCCCTTCCGTTGTGCGCGGAGGTGCGCACGATCAGCGACACTCTCTGGAGGCGGATCTGGGCCTCCCGGCGATCCTCGGGACGGCCCCGGAGCGGCGGAGAATTGACCGAACTCCTTTTTCGAGAAAAACTTCCGTCGATAGCCCCGTTCCGAACGAGGCCCAAAAATGGCCGGCAAGGTCAGCGACACTCCGGAACCGCGGGTATCAGGGCCGGAAAATCCGCGCTACTTCTTTTTGATTAAACACTTACGTCAATATGATCTCAGGCGGACACGGAAAAGTTACGCGTTCGGTATCCACGACATCCGGGGTGGCCAGAGGCATGCCGAAAGAATGTCACTGAGGTCCCTTCACGCGCTCGGCGGGGGTTCGCCCGTCCCGCGAAGGCAGGACGAGGACCAGGTCTCCCGTCGAGAAAGACCCATCAGCCGACGTCCGATCGTCCTTGGGCTCGACTGGGAAGCCTCTCGCGGAGGGAGTACACTTGAGTTCGTCCAGGAACCGAGGGACCATTTCCGCGCGGGGGTCATTTCTGATGGCCGACTATCACCTGGAGGGGCCGAAAGCGGCGCGGATGTACGAGGTGATCCTGCCGAAGAAGCTCGGCTATTTTGGCAAGGTCGAGGAAGTCCTGGAAGACCTCTTCCACGAAGAGGCCATCCGGGACATTCCCTTCGTTCAGCAGGCGATCGCGGAACATCTCGGCCGGGATTCGGGGTTCGATGAGGAGGCGTGGGTCAAGACGCTCTGCCGCGCCTCGCGGGGCTACTCGATCTACGAGATGGACGGCCGGTATCTCTCGCCGACGGGACCGATCGACGAGCGTGTGCTGGTCATCCGTTTCATCTTTCATAATCCCGGCGTGGAACCCAACGCGCCCGAGACCGACTTTCTGGCCGTCTCCCTCGCCGTGGTCAACCACCTGGTCGCCCACCGATTCGCCGAGGAGCTGGGGGTTGAGGAGGAGATCTGGTTCCTGGAGTACAGCAACCCTCAACTGGCCATCTGGCGGAAGAATCTCCCGGAACCGAGAATCACCCCGGAGCAGGACGTATGAGCAACGAAGTGATCGAGCGCTATGCCGCCGGTGGCTCCCTGCTGGCGTACGCGGTGCAGGGGCTGACCTCCGAGCAAGAAAAAGCCCGTCCCGGCCCGGGTGCCTGGAGCATCGCCGAGCTGGCCGCGCATCTGGCCGATAGCGACCTGGTCGCCGCCGACCGCATGAAACGGGTAATTGCCGAGGACGAGCCCGCGCTTCTGGCCTTCGACGAGAACGCCTGGATCGAGCGGCTCGGCTCGCGGGAGATGTCCGTCGAGGAGGCTGTCAACCTCTTCGCCGCCAATCGCCACTGGATGAGCCAGATCCTTCGGCGGCTTCCGGAAGCAGACTTCGCGAGGGTCGGCATCCACAGCGAGAACGGCCGCATGACGCTGGCGAGCCTGGTGGCGACGTACGCCAATCATCTCGACCACCACCTGAAGTTCCTCTACGCGAAGCGAGGGAACCTGGGAGTGTCGATCTATCCACGCTACAGCCGGGATTGAACGTCGATCGTTCGAGAGGAGGAGACGTCACCAATGGGACGCCTGTTCGCCGGAACCCCCTGGGACCGTCCGCCAACCTGCGAGCGTTGCGGGAAGCTGGAATCGGAGTGCGCGTGCCCGCCACCCGTCGAGGAGCCGGTCCGCATCCCTCCCGAAAAACAAACAGCGCGGCTCCGGCTGGCGAAACGGGCGAAGGGGAAGGTCGTCACCGTCGTCGGCAACCTCGATCCGGACGGCAACGATCTGCCCGCGCTGGCCGCCACCTTGAAAACGGCGTGCGGGACCGGGGGCACGGTGAAGGAGGGGCACGTCGAGCTTCAGGGAGATCACCTCGACAAGGCCGAGGCGGCGCTCGCCTCACTCGGCTATCGGACCCGTCGCGGATGATCCGCGCCTCGCGCATCGTGGCCGCCGCCCTGGGCGCGGCGGTGCTGGGGTGGCAGGTCGTGAACTGGCGTAACGGGCGGTTCGTTCACGACTTCCTGCCGGCCGATCTCATCCTCGGCACGTTCCTGGTCGTCAGTGCCCTCTGGAAAGGGGAGCGCGGGGCCGCCGCCGCGATGCTCGGCGGCTTCGCGGCGATGGGAGGGGTCTTCCTCTCCGCGACGACGTTGCGAATGTTGCGCGGTGGATACGACATGGGGACCGCCCTGACAACGCTCGGGCTGGTCCCCTGTCTGATTCACACAACTGGCCTGGGCCGCTGGCTCGTCCGGTCGGAACGCGGTTGAAGAACCCCGGGATCAATCAATCCCGCTGGGCCACCTGCTTCGTGCCGTGGTAGCGTTCCAGAGCCGATTGAAGGAAATCGGCGAAGACGTTCGGTTCGCTCGCGCCGCTCTGCCGGGCGAGGATTTTGCCGTCCGGGTTGAGGACGACGTAGAACGGGTTCGTATTCTCCTGCGCCAGTTCAATCTGCCGCAGGGCGTTCTTCGTGGCCAGATCCTCTTTCTGCTCGTTGTTGAGGGTCTCGATCGGCACCGTGTCGGTATAAAGCTGGACGGTGACGAACTCCCGCAGCTTATCGACGACCTCGGGTCGGGGCATGACCGACTCTTCCATCTGGCGGCAATTGGTGCAGAAGACCCCGGTGAAGTCGATCAGGATCGGCTTGTTTTCCTGGCGAGCCGTCTCCATCGCTTCCTCGTAACTCATGCCCCAGACGACGCCGTGGAAGCTCTTTTCCTGCCGGATCGCCTCCTCGGGATCGGTCGAAACAGCCTTCTGCGGCCCTTCGCCCGGAGCGGCCCCCGCCACGAACGTATGACGTGCCAGGTCACCCACGTCCGGCGGAAGCAGGCCGACGATCAGGCGATCCCAGACGCGGCTCTTCGGCGGGTTGCCGAACAGGGCCGGGGCGAGGAACAAGGCCAGGCAGCAGAAGACGACGCCAAAGAGCAGGCGGCCCGGCCCGACCTTCACGGCCTCATGGTCGTGATCCGTCCGGAACAGACCGAGCAGGTAGATGCCGCAAACCATGGCCAGGATCACCCAGATCGCCAGGACGACCTGAGCATCGAACCAGGCGTTCTGCGGCGTGGTGCCCAGGGCCAGCTCCGCGTTGTTGATGAACTTGAACGCCGCGCCCAGCTCGATCAGGCCGCCGACGATCTTGACGGAGTTCATCCAGTCGCCGCTCCGGGGCAAACGCGAGAGCAGCCCGGGAGCCAGGGCCAGCAGGAAGAACGGCAGGGCCAGCACGGTCGAGAACGTGGCGAGGCCGATCACCGGGTAGAGATAACTGCCGCCCGCCGCCATCACCAGCAGGCCGCCAACGACCGGAAACGTGCAGGTGAACGAGGTGATCGTCAGCGTCAGGGCCATGAACATGACGCCGATCAGGCCGCCCCGGCTCTCCCCCTGGGCCGAGGAGTTCAGAACGAAGCTCGGCAAGCGGAACTCGAAGAAGCCCAGCAGGCTCAGGCCGAACGCGACGAACAGCAGCGAGACGAGGATATTGAACCAGGCCGAGCTGGCGAGCTGCTGCGGCGACGACGCGCCGAAGATCGCGGCGAAGAGGACGCCAAAGAGCGTGAAGATGCCGATGATCGCCAGGCAGTACGTGATCGCCAGCCCAGTCGTGCTGCCGCTCTTGCGGGCCTGTCCTTGCTTGACGAAGAAGTTGACGGTGATCGGCACCATCGGCCAGACGCACGGCATCACCAGGGCGAGCAGCCCGGCGCCGATCGAGAGCATCAGGAACGGGATCAGCCCTTGCTCCAGCGACTTCTGCACCTCGTTCGTCGCCACCGAGGTCGTCGCGAGGTCGCTCGACGCGTCCTCCCGCGTCCCAAGGGTTGCGGCTGTCTCCTCGGTGGGAGCGGCGGAGTCGGCTCAGGAGCGGGAGGGGCCGCCGCGGTCGTTTTCCGGGGGCGTCGGCGGCGCCACGGCCGCCTTGCCGTCACCGGGAAGGACGGTCAACTTGGCCGCCGGCAGGGTCCAGCGCCCGGGAATGCTGCACTTGCTCGCGTCACAGATCTGGTACGACGCCTGCACCTGCAACGATTTTTTCCCGGTGGAGTGCCGGCCGGGACCGTGAGCGGAATGCTCCAGGTGACCTCGTCCTCGAAGAACTCGACGATCTCCAGGTCGGGGAACAGGGGTCCTTCTCCCGGTGCGGGGCCTTCGCTCGGCGTCCACTCCCCGGCGACCTTCAGCCCGGCTGGATCGAACAGGTCGAACTCGGTCTTCTTCGGACCACCCTCGCCCTGGGTCGTCGAATAGATGTGGAAGCCCGGTTTTAGCTTCGCCGTGACGTTCAGCTTGACCGTCTCGCCGGGCCGAGCTTCTTTCGGCGTGACCGAGGTGGTGAGCGTCACCTCCTTCGGCTTGAGCGCGGCGGGCGTGTCCTTCGTCTTGGGCTGGGCGTCGTCCGCATGCGACCGGGGCGATACCGGCGAGGCCCACCAGGACCGCCAGTAGGGTCAAGCCGGATCGAAGCGGCCAACGAAACCTGTGGTTAGGCATGAGGTTATCGCCTCTGGGAAGGAGTCTCGCGGGCGGCCTGGGAATGCCCACTCAGATGGTTGTCATGGTAGTCCAGAACGGTCGTTCCAACAAGCGAGGATGGCGCAACGCGTCCGACATCCCACCATTATAGGCGTTAAAGGCCAGGGCATCGAGACCCGGCCAGCGATTCGGCTTGACCGGACCGGGGGACTCTCCTACGATCCCCGGCCACGGCGGTCGCCTCATGTTGAATCCTCCTCGCCTGCTTCACACCCGAATTCTCGGCCGTTCGGTAACGACACTCCAGCCATCTTTGGGCGAGACTGTACCCATGCGCATTGCGATCGCCCTGTCCGCCGTCGTGGGCCTGTCGGCGGCATACTGGTTGACGCGGGAAACCCAGGCCAACCGGCTCGTCTGGGACCACTTCGACGTGGTCAAGCCCGGCATCCTCTACCGGAGCGGCCAGCTCACCGCCGACCAGCTCGAAGCGGCGGTGAAGCGGTACGGGCTGAAGACGATCGTCAGCTTCCAGGTCCCCGGCCGCGGCGTCGAGCGCGAGCGGGCCCTGGCGAAGCGGCTTGGCGTCGATTTCCTGAACCTGCCAATGCGGGGGGATGGCTCCGGCCGCGAGGACCAGTTCCGCCAGGTTCTCGAAGCCTGTGACGATCCGGCCCGCCGGCCGGTCCTGGCCCACTGCGCCCGAGGGACCTGCCGCACCGGCGCGACCGTCGCCCTCTACCGCTTCGAGCGCGATGGCTGGACCGTCGAGGATGTCGCCGCCGAGATGGAGCGGCAGGCGTACCGCGACGGCTGGCTTCCGGGATACGTGTACGAGATGGTCGAGCATCGACCGTTCGAGGAGCGGTATGAACCCGCGATCCGATTCGACCGCAACCACCGCGACGGAGCGCCCGACGATGTCCGTTGATCTCTCCCCAGTCTCAACACCGTCCCGCCAGTTCCGGCTCGATCCGCGTCGTCCGGCCCTGGCCTTGCCGGAACGCACCTGGGCCGTCCTGGCCTGGATCGCCCTGGCCTCGGGCTTCGTCCTGATCGGCGGCGGCAATCTCGACCCCGGCCCGATCGAGGCCCGCCTGGGACTCGCGGCCGGCGAGGCGGTCGGCCCGTTCGGTCAGGTCTATGGCGGCTGGGACCCCGCGCTCTGGCCCGCGCAGGTCGTGGCGAGCCACGTCTGGGCGTGGGGTTACGGCGGACGTCCCGTGCCCGCCGCGATCCGCTGGCCGGCGGCCATCGCCGGGCTCTTGATCGGCCTGATCCTCTCGCGGCGCGCCTCCGCGCGCCTGGGACAACGGGCCGGCATCCTGACGGCGCTCTGCTTCTTCGGTGGCATCGCGCTGATCGATCGTTCGGCCGGCGCGGGGATCGACCTCATCGCGGCCCTGGGGGTCATCGGTGCCCTGGACCGCATCCTCGGCAAAGGCTCGGACTGGATCGCCGGGCTCTGGGCGGCCCTGGCCGTGCTGTCGGGCGGCTGGCCCCCCTTGGCGATGATCCTGCTGCCGATCGTCGTGCTTGGCCGTCAGGGAGCCACGCTCTCGGCGCGTCTGCTGATCCCGCCCGTGCTCGCCTTCGCGGGATGGTCGGCCTGGGCGTTGTCGGTGGCTCCCGCCGAAGCCTGGGCCGCGGCCTGCACGCTGCCCCTGACCCAGCCCTCGGCCTGGACCCTGTCGCTCGAAGTGCTCGCCCTGGGCTTGCCCTGGTCGCCGTTCGCGTTGCTGGCGGCCTGGCGATCGGTCCGCGACGGCTGGACGGACGAGGGCCGCGCGGTGACCCTCGGCTGGCTTCAGGTCGTGGGCGTCGCCCTGCTGGCCGGAACGGTGATTCCAGGCTTGGCCGTCCCCGCGAAGATGACCGCGATTGCCGGCCTGGCCTTCGTCGCGGCGGCCGGGCTGGATCGGGTCTGGAGTGGGACCCTCCCCCGAGCCCCCCGCGTGGCCTTCTTCGCGATGGCGTTGATCGTGGTGCTGCTCTGGACGGCCCTGGCGGTCCTCGGCGGTGGGTTCCTGGCGGCGAGCGTCTCGTATTATCGCCAGGTTTCGCTGTTGCTCATCGCCTTGGGCATGGCCGTCGCCTGGATCACGGTCGCCGCCGCCTGGCACGGCAAGTCGCGCTGGGCGTTGGGCATGGTGATCGGGGTCGCGATCTGCCTGAAGCTGGCGCACTGGGGAATCTACGTCCCCGAATGGAACTACCGCAAGAGCCAGGGGCCCTGGGGACGGGCGATCGGCCAGTGGGTCTTGCCGAACTGGCCGATCTTCACCTTCCATACGTGGCCGTATGACCTGGCCTTCGCCACCGAGCGGCCCGTGCGGCAACTGGCTGATCCGTTGCTCTTGAAGTACAAGCGGCAGGACCGGCCGAAATACGTTCTCCTGCTGCCGAGCGAGTTGCGCACTGGCCCGAGCAGGCCCCCCGGATCATCAAGGTCCGCGAGTTCGAGGACCAGTGGGGCGTCCTCCGCATCCTCGCCCGCACCGAGGGGGACCTGGGCATCACCCACGACCCGAGGGACGACTGAGCGGGACGCCTTCGCGCATCGCGCTCAGTCCTTCTTCGTCCGCGACTCCTTCTCGGTGATCCCGCTGATGCCGAACCGGCGGGCCAGTTCGGCCTCGACCTCGCTCCAGGCGATCTCCTGGTGCCCGAGCAGGACGAGCGTGTGGAAGACCAGGTCGGCGACCTCGTGGACGAGGTGAGCGCGTCCCTCCGGCCCCGGCTCATCGGCGGCGGCCACGACCTCGCCGGCCTCTTCGGTGATCTTCGCCCCGATCTTGGGCACGCCCCCGTGCAGCAGGGACACGACGTAGGACCGTTCCGCGGGCGGGTTCGCCTTGCGCTCGGCGATCACGGACATCAAGGCGTCCAGAATGGATGACTCGGGCATGATCGGTGCGGCTCCCTCTCGGTGGCGTGCTGTTGTTGCAAAATCCAACATATTGCCAGAAACAGAGTGCGGACACAGGGCCGTTTTTCCGTTAGAATCGCGGGCATGAAACGATTCCCGCGTCCGATTTTGTCGTTGACCTCGATGCTGTTGTTCGCGGCGCTCGTCTCCGGGAACCTCCCGGCCCTCGCCGCGGAGCCGACCGGGTACGAGGTGCGACAGCTCGCGTTGCCCCCCGATATCCTGCCAAGCTGCATGGCCGTGCGGCCCGATGGGACCCTGGCAATCGGCTCGATGGATGGCGATGTCCTGTTCGTCGAGGACTCGGACGCGGACGGCCTGCCCGACCATTACCGGCGCTGGGCGGGCACCTTGCCGCACTGGCCGCTCGGGATGCTCGCCGACGGAGACGGCCTGATCGTCGCCACGCGAGGGGCCTTGCTCCGGCTCTCCGACTCCGACGGCGACGGCTGGGCCGAGCGCTGGCGGACCCTGAGCGATGCCTGGGACGTGACCCGCGACCACCACGACTGGACCACCGGCATCGCCCGCTGGCCGGGCGGCGGGCTGGTCGTCAGCCCGGTCACGGACGATGTCCGTTCCCGTGATGTCGAGGGCCGCCACTACCTCCGCGGCAAGGCGGTCCTGGTCCAGCCCGACGGCGCGACGACCATCCTGGCCGAAGGGCTGCGCTACCCGACCGGCTGGGCCACCCGCCCCTCCGATGGCGCGGTCTTCTTCACCGACAACCAGGGGCAGCAGAAGACCACCTGCGAGATCAACCGGCTGATCCCCGGCGTCTGGTACGGCTACCCGAGCCAGGCCGACCCGCCCGACGGCCCTCCCGGAGCCACCCGCTATCAGCCGGCCGTCCGCATCCCGTACCCCTGGGCCCGCTCCGTCAACGGCCTCGCCTTCGCCGAGACCGGCGGACACTTCGGGCCGCTCGAAGGCCAGGTCGTGCTGTGCGAATATAATAACAGGTTCATCTTGCGAGCCACGCTGGAGGAGGTGGACGGGCAGTCGCAAGGGGCCTGCTACCCGTTCCTGGAGAACCTGCTCGGGCCGATCTGCCTGGCGTTCGCGCCGGACGGCTCGCTCTATGTCGGCAGCCTGCGAGAGCCGGCGTGGGGGGGCGAGCCGGAGCAAGGGGCGATCTACCGCGTGCGGTACACCGGGCGCCCCGGGTTCGGGATCGAGCAGGTGCGGGCGCGGCCGGACGGGTTCGCGGTGACGCTGTTCTCGGCCCCCGACAGGGCCGCCGCGACCGACCCGGCCCGCTATCAACTACGGCGTTACCACCACGTCTTCCGAGGATCGTACCACTCGCCGCCGACCGACGAGGAGTCGCTGCACGTCGCCTCGGCCGCGCTGGCGGACGACGGCCGGACGGTGCTGTTGACCACGGCGGAACCGCTCATCGCGGATCGGATCTATGAGCTGCGGATCGACCTGACCTCCGCCGACGGCCTGCCGGCCAGGCCACCGGTCGCCCACTACACGATGAACCGCGTCCCCCGTCGCTGACCGCCGCATGCCCGAGCCTGGCGAGAGCGAATCCGAGTTCGGCGTCCCGATTCCGGGCCGAATCCTGCCCGAGAGCGAGTGGGCACGCACGGCGATCAAGCGGCTTCCGCCCGAGGGGCCGCTCGACTGGGCCGCGATCTTCGGCCGAGACGCGCCGTTGATCCTGGAGCTTGGCTGCGGCAACGGCCGGTTCACGCTCCAGAGCGCCCTGGCCCGGCCGTATTGCAACCACGTCGCCAGCGACATCCTCCCGGTCGTGATCCGCTACGCGACCCGGCGGGCCAATCAGCGCGGCTTGCACAACGTCCGGTTCGTGGTCAAGGACGCGCAGACGTTCCTCGCCCAGTACGTCGCCCCCGGCACCGCCGCCGAGATCCATCTCTATCATCCCCAGCCGTACCACGACCCCCGCAAGGCCCACCTTCGGCTGGTCACGCCGCGCTTCTTGGCCATGTCCACAGCCGCTTGCAGCCCGGCGGGCTATTCGTGATCCAGACCGACAACCCGGACTACTGGCAGTACCTCCAGCGCATCCTCCCTGTCTTCTTCGACGTCCACGAGCACCCCGACCCCTGGCCCGACGCTCCCGAAGGCCGCAGCCGCCGGGAAATCCTCGCCCGGAGCCGCGGCCTGCGCATCTTCCGGGCCGAGGCCCACCGCCGCGACGACATCCCCCCCGACGAGGCCCTCGCCCTTGCCGAAACTCTCCCCCCGCCCACCTTCCGTAGCCGAGGCCCCTGGTGCGACCTCGACGCGCAGGAAGCCGAGAGTGAACGTCCCCGCCCCACGCGCGGGAGGAGACGTCGGACCCGGTGAATCGACATCGTGCGGGGTCAATTGGAACAACCCGTTGTCTCGGCCAACCACGCGATGTCCGTTCACTGTTCCTCCCGACCGTCAGCGTCGGAGCGCTGCTGACGTGAGCTTTCCAGCAGAGGAATCAGGTCGGACCGTCGCATCAAGAACTGGTCGAGGCTGTACTGGTCGAGAACGTCGAGGAACGCGTGCTGGGCGCGTTGCAGCGCCGTCCTCAACCCGCAGGCCGGGGCGATCGGGCACGTATTCGCCTCCAGGTCAAAGCACTCGACCAGATGGAAGTGCGGCTCGGTCTGGCGAATCAGCCAGCCGACGTTGATCTCCGACGGGCCCCGGGCGAGCCGCATGCCGCCGCCTCGACCGCGCTGGGATTCCACGACACCCAGGTCGGTCAGCGTCTGGACCACCTTGACGAGGTGGTGTCGGGAGATTCCGTAAGCCCGACTGATCTCGTCGGCCGAGACGAGCTTTTCGGGATGACAACCCAGGTACAGCACCACTCGCATCGCGTAGTCGGAGAACTGAGTCAAATGCATCGTTGCGCCTCGAGAGGGGGTGCGCCGACCGGGAAAATGTCGGGTCGGGTTGACAATGGGCCTCGGACTTATAATATGGATTCTAGATGCAAATTAAAATCCCCTTCGGCGCATGGTTCCCTGATCCCGCCGTTCGGGTTCGAAACCGGGTTCAGGAGAGGAGGATGACGATGCTGCCATCGTACTCGGCACGTTCGTATCGGCTAGCGGTCACGGAGGGCGTCGGTGTCCCACACGCCGATGCCGAGGGGATCACCGAGGACCGGATCCGCGCGGTTGTCGTGGAATTCTACCGGCGGGCCCGCCGAGACGACCGGCTCGGGCCGGTGTTCGATGCGCACGTCCGGGAGTGGGACGAGCACCTGGCGCGGATGACGGACTTCTGGTCCGCGGCCCTCCTGCGGACCGGCCGGTATGCCGGCAGGCCGGTCGAGCGGCATCGGGAGGTCGGCGGTCTGGAACCCAGGCATTTCGACCGCTGGGTCGAACTGTTCGAGGTGACGGTTCACGACCTCTGCCCGCCCCGGGAAGCCGAGGCGTTCCTCGTTCGCGCCCGGCGGATGCGGAACGCGATGACCAAGGTTCTGGAGCTGGACGATTGAGTGCCCCCGACCTCGGCGGCGGAGCGTTCTCCGTGTCGGCCCGGTCGCGGGCGACCGGAGAGATCGGGGCGGCATTCCGACGATCCCCCGACTCCCGAGTTCCCGTCGATCCCATGAGGAGGCTGATCCATGACGACCACAGACGAGCCGGTGATCGTGTCGAACGGCGCATGCCATGGTTGCTCGGCCTCGACCGTGCAGGTCCATCACCGGAATTACCCGGAAACCATGGCCGAGGGCATGTCGATCGAGATCTCGGCCAGGCACCTGATCGACCACCTTGTCCGTTCGCTTGACCATACCCCCGACCGCGCGGCGCGAGGCCGTCGAAACGGCCATCGCCGAAGTTGGGGACTTCCTGAACCATCGCGATCCCGCGCCGCGCGCCCCCAGCGGCGGGAGCACGGAAGGAGAGAATGCCATGGCGATTCCACATGCGCGGCCGGGCGAGGTCATCGACGTTCGCCCGCTCGGGCCGGCGTTTGCCGGCGCGAAGACGACCGCCCTGATCAAGACCGAAAGTCTGGAGGTCCTCCGACTGGTCCTTCCCGGCGGCAAGGAAATCCCCACCCACACGACCCGAGGAGAGATCACGGTCCAATGCCTGGAGGGCCGGGTTGCCTTCACGACCGGGGGTGTGACCCACGATTTGGGGGCCGGTCAACTGCTATACCTCCAGGGCGAACAACC
Source organism: uncultured Planctomycetota bacterium (assembly GCA_963758025.1). Classification (GTDB taxonomy): domain Bacteria; phylum Planctomycetota; class Planctomycetia; order Isosphaerales; family Isosphaeraceae; genus CAVWUA01. Next base: position 215,588 of record CAVWUA010000003.1, read on the forward strand.
GCACGCCGTCGTGGGGATCGAGGATGCCTCACTTCTCGTAACGATCACCTTCCCTCGCGATTCGTCGCCCGTGGAGCGACCGGCCTCGTCCTGACGAGATGACGTCGCGGAAGGCGGGGCAACGTAGTTTGTTGTCCCGCCTCCCGCGAAGACGGCGGCCCTGGTGAATCGACAGTCTACGGAGTCAATCGACCTGTTGAGTGCCGGCTCATCTCGGCCGAAGGCTGTCTTCCGTCCGGTCCGCGGATCAGGGGCGGAACGCCGGGCTTCCTTGCGGAGCGAACACGAGACACACGCCAACGCCAGGTTTTCCGCCACAGTCGGTCCGTCCGCAGCCCCCGGCGCCAGAGCCCGGCCCGGATCACATCTCACTGATCGGGGATCGACCTCATTGCGGGCCGGGTAAGGAACGTCGCCAGCCGAGCGCGGCACGCTTGAGTCGTGCGGCGGTCGCGGTCTCAATGTCCGCGACATTGCGTGTTTCCCTGGGATCAGTGCCGAGGTTGTACAGCTCTGCACCGGTGCCGTCGGCATTGATGAGGAGTTTCCAGTCGCCATCGCGGATCGCGAGGTTGGGCGATTTGGCCTCCGGTTCGGTTGGGTAAGGAAACGCGCGGATCTTGCCGGGGCCGTCCGCCGCGGGCTTGCGTCCGTACTCCCAGAAGAGCGGAGTGGTGCGAGGCTGCGTTCCGCCTTTCCAGACGGCGGAGAGATCCTCGCCATCGAACGTCACGCCGTCGGGCAAGGGCACGCCAGCGAGAGCGCAGAGTGTGGGAAAGAAATCCACCGCGCTGACGACGGTCGTCTCGTTCACCGCGACAGGCACCGTGCCGGGCCAGCGGATGATGAGCGGAGTGCGGATGCCCCCTTCGTAGAGGCTCCATTTCATGCCCCGCATTCCGGCGGTGCGGTTGCGCTCAAAGCTCGGCTCCGGCCCGTTGTCCCCAGCGAGGATGACCAGGGTGTTGGTGTCCAGATGCAAGTCCCGCAGCGCATCGAGCAGACGGCCGATCTGGGCGTCCGTTGCGCGGAGCACAGCGCGATAGTTCGCGGTGCCCGTACCGTCTCCGGCGATGGACAACTGCTCGTCGGAAGGTCGGTAAGGCGTATGGACATCATCGAACCACAGATTCACGAGCCAAGGTTGCTCGGCGTGCTCCCTCACGAACTTCAGCGTCTCATCCACCATCCAGCGCGTGCGGTCGTGGCGTTTGACTTGTTGCGGTTCGGTCACGACAGACCAGGGCACGGTCTTGAGGCCGAGTCCGGCCGCGGGCTCGGGGCTTTCATACGTGCCCAGACCGAGGTCGTAACCGTACGCGGCGAACTTCGGTGCGTCGGTCACATCACGTCCGCCGCCAAGGTGCCATTTCCCGATGTGCGCCGTCGCGTAGCCCGCCGCCTGGAACGCCCGCACAAACGACGGCGCCGCCGGATCGAGAAAATCGGCCTGATCGCACTCGCGATTGCCCGCGCGGGTTTGCAGGAAACTCGTGATCCGCCAGCGCGGGGAACTGTCCGGTGAGGAAGCCACAACGCGACGCGGAGCAGATGGGCGATGCGACGTAGAACTGCGTGAACCGCGTGCCCTCGCTCGCAAGCCGATCCATGTGCGGGGTGGGCACCCCCGCGCCGCCGTTCGCGCCGAGGTCGCCCCAGCCCAGATCGTCCACAAGGATGAAGAGGATGTTGACCTGCCCGAATGCGGTTGCGCCGAAAACGACGGTGAGGATAACGGCAAGGAGGAGAGATTTCATGACTGGCCCTGATTGGCTTTCGTATTGACGAGGATGAGTGTTGATTAGAAAATCATTTTAAATCGCGATTAGTTGCCCTAGGGACATATCCCCCCGTTTCTCCGCACCCGGATCGTGACTCAGTTCTCGCCGGTCAAGATGCTCAGATCCAGCGGCTCATCCGGGGTCAACAGCAGCTTGCGGCGGACTTTCGGGAGAAGGTCGCGCAAGGATTCCAGGTAGATGCGCCGGACGGTCAGCGCGGGGGAGCGGTCGGCCTCGGCGCGCAGGGCGTCGAAGCGGGCGGCGCGCGAGCGGGCAAGTACCGTTTTGCGGTCGGCCTGGGCGCGGGCGCGGTCGAGGGTGGCGTGGGCCTCGGAACGGGCGGTGGTCAGGACCTGCGACGGCGTGGGTCTTGGCCTCGTTGATCCGCCGGTCGCGCTCGCTGACCGCGGCTTGCGCGGCGGCGAAATCGGGCTGGACCTCGACGGGGGGGCGGGCGTCGGTCAGGTGGACGCTCAGGATGGACAGGCCGAGACCGTAGGATTGGAGCCGTCGGCGCAGGTCGGCTTCCACGTCCCGCGCGATGGCGGCCCGGCCGGTGCGCAGGGCGGCGTCGATCCCTCGGCGGGAGAGGGCGCGGGTCAGGCTCGATTCGCCCAGGCGGGTCAGGAGCGCGACGTGGTCCTCGGCGCGGGTGACGAACGCGACCGGGTTCGCCACGCGGTACTGAAGGACCGCCCGGGCGCGGAGCAGGTTCAGGTCGCCCGTCAGGTACTCGCCGGCGCCGGGGTCATCCAGGGGGCCGGGCAGACCGGCCAGGCCGATCGACAGGCGGCGGACCTCGTCCGTGCGGACGCGCTCGGCGCGGTCGAAGCCGATCGGCCAGCCCCAGTGCGGCCCCGCCGTCCAGACCGTCGGCAGTACGCGGCCGAGCCGACGGACGACGACCGTCTCACCAGGGGCGACCACCATCAGGCCGGTCGCCAGGTAGGCCAGGACCGCCAGCCCCAGCGCTGTTGCCAGCCAAATTCGGCGCCTCATGGTTGCGGCTCCGAGGAGGAGCCGGCGACCGCCGAGGGGGTCGCCTCCGTGGCGATGGGTCCCGACGACGGAGTTTCGGGGGCCTGCAAGGATTCCGACGGCCCTTCGGTCAGGAGCCGCAAGAGCGGGCTGGCCGCCGAGAGGACGATGGTGGTGCGCTCGTCGAGCAACGAACGGTACGTTTCGAGCGTCTGGACGAACTCGAAGAAGCGCGGGTCGCGGGCGTGGGCGTCGTTCAGGATGCGGGTGGCCTCGGCCTCGGCGCGCCCCTGGATGCGCTCGGCCTCGGCGTCGGCTTCGGCCAGGATCGCGTCGCGCTGGCGGTCGGCCTCGCTGGTGAGCGTCTGATACTGCGCCTCCCCCTCGGCCCGAAGGGTCGCGGCCACCTGCTTGCGCTCGCTGCGGATCAGGTCGAAGACGGCCGGGCGGACCTCGACCGGGTGGTTGAACTGCCGGAGCCGGACATCGACCACCTCGACCCCCAGCTCCTCGCGGGCGGATTCGGCCACCTGCGCGAGCACGTCGTCGGTCAGGGTGTCCAGCTTCCAGACCGCCGGATCGGTCGAGGCGAGGCTTTCCAGCGCGCGGCGGCCGAGGGCGTCGCTCAGGGCGGCCGCGATCCGTTCCTCCAGGCGAGCCCGGGCGGCGTCGAGCGTGCCGGCCGTGCGATAGAAGCGGGAGGGGTCGGCCACACGCCAGACGACGTAGCTGGCCACGTCGAGGTTCTTCTTGTCGCCGGTGATCATCTCCCGCGCCGGGGGGTCGGAGACCTGGAGCCGCCGGTCGATCGTCAAGGAGGACTGCCAGGGGGCCTTGATGTGAAGGCCCGTCTCGCCCGGCTCGTCGCCGTAACGGGCGACCTCGCGGCCGAACTCGGTGACGAGCACGAATTGCGTCTCATCGACGATCACCAGGGAACGGCCCACGAGCACGGCCAGCAGGGCCAGGCCGAGCGTGATCAGGATTATCCAGCGGAATCGGCTCATGGTTTCACTTTCCGGGCGGTCGAGATCAACATCACGGCGTGGCCGGTTGAGGGGTCACGATGGCCGACGGAACGGCGGTCGGCAGGCGATCGAGCGGGAACTCGGGGACGATCAGGTGCCGGCGCTGGCCGGCCTTCGCCGGGTCGATCACGACCTTCGGCCTGTCGGCCAGGGCCGCTTCGAGGGTTTCGAGGTAGAGCCGCCGATCGGTCAGGCCGGGAAACGGCGCGCGGGCCGCCTGTCGAAGGAGAAACGCATCGGCCTCGCCCGAGGCCCGCGCCAGGCGTCGCGCGCGGTCGGCCTCGGCCGCGTTTTTGGTCGCGGCGGCCTGGCCCTCCGCGCGTTCAAGCGGTCGGCCTGGTAGGTTAGCCCCTCGTTGATCCGCGTCTTCCGTTCCTTCTCGGCGCGGGAGATGTCGCGGTAGGCATCGACGACTTCCAGCGGCGGGTGAACATCCTGGAATGCGATGCCGGTGACGATCAGGCCCAGCCCGTAGGCGTCGATGCGGCGTTGCAGATCGACCCTCGCCTCCCCTTCGACCAGCCGGCGTCCGTCCGTCAGAAGGTCGTCCAGGGGGTGCCTCGACACCTCGGCCCGGATCGCCGCCTCGGCCAGAGGCCGCAAGGCCCGCTCCGGGTCGGCCGACTCGAAGGCGAACCGTCGCAGCCGCTCGGGCCGGGGATCGAGACGATACTGCGCGGTGGCCGCCAGCTCGACGTACTGGCCATCGCCGGTCAAGACGAGGGTCTGGGCGTCGGTCTCACCGGGATCGTCCCGGCCGTGCGGCGATTCCCAGCTCACCGCCCGTGCGCGGCGTTCGGGAACGATCTCGCCGAACCCGACCTCGACGCTCCGCAGCAGAGCGGGCTGGAGCCGTGTCACCCGTTCCAGAGGCGGCGGGAGACGCAGGTGCAAGCCCGGCGGGAGCACGCCGCGATACTGGCCGAACCGCCGTAAAAGCCCGACCTCGTCCGCGCCGATCGCCGTCCAGCCCCAGGTCGCGTAGAGGACAAGCGCGGCCCCGATGCCGGCCGCTCCCAGCGTGCGCCAGCGCCGCCAGAGCCAGGAGGTCACCAGCCCCGGATCGAAGCGTTCGTCGAACCGCCGCACCGCGCCGCGGGCCGAACGCAAGAGGCGAACGGGGCCGGATTCGCCCCAGTCGCCGAAGGCCAGCAGGCGCATCGAGTTGAGCAGGACCAGGAGCGAGCCGGCCTGATGCAGGATCGCCGCCGGGACCGGGCCGAGGATGCCGAGCATCGCCGAACCCATCGCCAGGGCGTTCAGGCCGAACGCGAAGCCGATGATGTTCTGTCGGATGATCGCCACGGTGGCCCGGGAGAGGGAGACGAGGCCCGGCAGGACCTGCAACGGCTCCCCCAGGATGACCAGGTCGCCAGCCTCGGCCGCGAGATCGGCGCCGACGCTCCCGAGCGCGATGCCGACATTCGCGGTCGCCAGGGCGGGGGCGTCGTTGATGCCGTCGCCGACCATCGCCACGCGGCGGCCCGCCACCTGCCGATCCTGAATCCAGCGGGCCTTGTCCGTCGGCAGAAGCTCGGCCTCGACCGTCTTGATGTGCGTCCGTTTGGCGACGAGCTTCGCCGCGCTCGGCCGGTCGCCGGTCAGGATGGCGATCTCGCTGATCTTCAGGTGCTTCAGGTCGTGGATGACGTCGTGCGCCTCGGGCCGGAGGGCGTCGCGGACCCCGAGCAAGCCGGCGACCGTTCCCTCAACGGCGACGAGCAGGACCGTCTCCCCCTTCGCGTCGAGGTCGTTCAGCACCTCGGCGACCTCGCCATCGGTCGCGATGCCGTGCTCGGCCAGCAAACGACGGTTGCCGACGAGGACCGTGCGGGTCTGCCCGTCCTCCCCCTTCCAGGCGGCCGAGACTCCGGCTCCCGGCAGCGCCAGGACGTCGAACGCCTCGGCGGGGGATATTCCGCGCTCATGGGCCGCGTTGGCGATGGCCTGGGCCAGAGGGTGCTGACTGGCGGATTCGGCGGTCGCGGCCAGGCGAAGCAGGTCGGATTCGGAGCGGCCCCCCAGCGGAACGACGGTTGCCAGTTCGGGGCGTCCCTGGGTGAGGGTGCCGGTCTTGTCGAAGGCGAAGGTGTCGCACGAGGCCAGTTGCTCCAGCGCGGCCCCTCCTTTGATGACGACGCCGTGACGGGCCAGCCAGGCCATGCTCGCCATGATGGCCGCCGGCGTGGCCAGAACCAGGGCACACGGGCAGGCGACGACCAGCACGGCGACCGTTCGCTCCCAGACGTCCGCCCAGCCCAGAAGGTAGCCGAGCAAGAGGGTCAGGCCGGCGACGGTCTCCACGATCGGCAGGAACAGCCGGGCGTAGCGGTCCGCCGCGCGCTGCAAGGGGGCCTTACGCTGCTGGGCCTCGGCCACGAGGCGGAGCACCTGGCCGAAGGTCGTGTCGCGCCCCACCTTCTCGGCCCGGACTTCCAGCAGGCCGAACTGGTTGACCGTGCCGGCGAAGACCGGCTCCCCCGGCCCCTTGTCGATCGGCGTCGATTCGCCGGTCAGGGTCGCCTGGTCCACGGCCGAGCGGCCCGTGACGACCGGCCCATCCACGGCCACGCGCTCACCGGGTCGCACCAGAACCAGGTCGCCCGGCACGACCTGGGAGATCGGGACCTCGGTCTCGACTCCATCCCGGCGCACGAGGGCCGTCCGGGGGGTCAGCTCGAACAGCCGGTGGATCGCCCGCAAGGCGCGGTCGGCCGTGACGGCTTCGAGCACCTCGCCGACCATCGCGATGAAGACGACCTCGGCCGCGACGAACCACTCCCCCAGCACGAGGGCCGCCAGGCACGCCTGCGCCAGCGCGATATCGGCACCGATCCGTCCGGCGAGGAGGGCCTCCAGAGCGCCGTAAACGATCCGCGCTCCGCCCAGGAGCGCCGCGATCAGCGTCAGCGAGATGCCGAGCGGCTCCCGCCAGCCGTAGGGCGCGAAGGCCGAGAGGAGCAGGTCGGCCCCGATCAACAGCCCGAGAACCGCCGTGAAGACGTACAGCCGCCGGTGTTCGTCGTGATGGTGATGATGGTGGTGGGCTGCCTGAGCCTCGCCCCCCTCGAAGGCGTGGGCGTGCAGGTGCCGCATGTCCTCGGGGTGGTATTCGCGGTGCATTCCCGGTGGCCTTCTCGGACTCGGCGCGCATGGAGAGGAAACGGAAGTTCACCGTAAGTTTCACGGAGTCGCGTGTCAAGCGGGACGATCGGGATGCGTTCCCCTCTTGCCGGGGAACGGTCCCGTGGCCACTGTAGAAAAGGGAGAACGATTGCCGGAGGTCCGTCACGAAGGGACCGGACCCCGTTTCGTCCCGACGCTCGGACCCGCCGAGTCGAAAGGAGTGCCTCGTGCCACCGGAAAACGAGTCGGCGCGTTCGGGGAAAATTGCCTTATCGACGACACCGGAGAGGCTTTCCCGAGGCAAACTTCCGCGTCATCTCATACTTTTGATGCTCGTGCTGGCGACGGTGCGGGTGGTCGGGTTCCTGGATCGCCGGTACGACGACCTGGCGTATGTGTTCTGGGTTGTGAAGGAGTTCCATCGATCACCCTCGCCGCTACCGTCCGACCTGATGTTGGGGCTTCTCGCCTACGGCTGGCCGCTGATCCTGGTCCTGCTGATCCTCTTAAGAAAGAATCCGTGGCTGGTTCGCGGAGCGGCGCTGGCGTTTCTGATTCTCTCGATCGACCGGCTGGCGTTGCTCGTTCTGGAAGTCGCGTCGCTCACCGGAGATCGGCGATTCGCCCTCCCGGACATGGCCGGTCATGGTTCTCGATCGCTCGGTGTGATTCTCCCGCTCGCCCTGGTCGAGATGATGTTGGAAGCGTACGTCGCCGTGGGATTGCTGCGCTGGGATCGCCGCTATCGCCGGTCACGGACCAGGGTGCAGGCGCCGGTCGAGGCCCGGCAGGGAATCGCGAGCCGGATGGCGATCTTCGGCTCGCTGCTGTTCGCGGGGTGCCTGCTGGGGAACTGGGCCTGGCAACTGTACGAGAACGCTCTCAGCAGATTCCCGACCCTCCGCACGTCGATTCTGAGCGCTGATTCCGAGATGGGGGTGATGACGGACCAGGGGGCTCCGCCGCGGAGCATCGAGGATCGGAAGGCGATGCGCGTGCTGGCGGTGCTCAACGATGCGGCGATGCGACACTTCCGAGGGGACTTCCCGGCGCCTCCGAGACGGCCCTGGAGGGATTACGCCAGTTCGAGAATCTCAACGTCGCCAATCCACCCCGGCCGGTGTATCTCCAGCAGATCGCGTTGCTGATGAACAACCTCTCCTGGACGATGGTGACCGGAACAAAGCCCGAGAGCCGGAACCCGTCGTGTGCGACCTTGCTGGCGCGGAGAGCGGTCCAGCTTTCCTCGGGGGAGGCGATGTACTGGAACACGCTGGCGGTGGCCCTGTTCCGCGCGGGGCGGTTCCCGGCGGCGCGGGCGGCGTTCGATCAATCGCAGAAACTCGACGATGGCGGGAACAGTTTCGACTGGTTCTTTCTCGCGATGATGGCGCATGCCCAGGGGGATGCCACCGAGGCTCGGCGGGAATATGACCGGGCCGTGGCGTGGATGCAGACGAATCGTCCCGATGACGTGGAACTCCTGCGGTTCCGCGCCGAGGCGGCGGCGTTGCTGGGTCTCGACGTACCGGAACCTCCGCTCAGGAATGCTCCTGGTCCCAGTCTCGATCCAGCGCGTCGTCCTCCTCCTCGTCCTCGTCATGATCCTGCTGATGGTGGACCCATTCGTCGAGTTCCTCCGGCTTAATCTGATCCCTCGGCGCGGCGGTGAGGGGGCCGGCCAGGGATGGGCCGCGGAAGACCCGGCGCATGTAGAGCAAGAGACGCACCACCGCGAACAGCGAGACGACCAGCAAGAGCAGGATCGGCCAGGACATCCGTCCGAACGGCTGCCAGGGTTTCCGAAGCTGACCGGCGGACTTGCTCGGCGGCGGGAAACGCCCCACGATCATCGGCGCGACGCGGACCTTCTTGTCACCGGCGAGGTAGGCCATCAGCTTCAGGAAGTAGCCGTCGAAGGTGATTCGGGTTCCCCAGGCCTCGTCCCCCAGGGCGATATCCCGGGGTGGGTCCTCAAAGACGAGGACGTAGGGATTGTCCTGGCTGTCCCTCGTGACGGCCCAGACCTCGTAAAGCCGCTCGCGCGGGGTGACGTTCGAGTCCTTGACCTCGTGGACGAGCGTGCGCAGAGCGGTCCCTTCGATATGGATCGGCAGGCCCCGGTAGCGCTCGGGGTCCTCGATGAGCTGGCTGAACAGGACGTCGCGGCGGCTCTGCTCGTCGAGCGTCTCGTAAGGGACCTTGCCGCACGCGTCGCAGGAGTTCGGCGTAGGCCGGGTTGTCACGGATCGTCAGCTTGGTCCGATCCTGAATTCCCTGGAACCGAGGGTCCTCGTCGGGTTCGGGTAATGGCGGAACCTGGGCCAGGGGGCGGGGTTTTGGCGGGTTAACCCGATTCCACATGCCCCAGAGGACCAGGGGCCAGCCCACCGCCATGATCACCACCAAGGTGAGGAGACGGGAAAGCTCCGAACCGCGAAAGAGGGGGCCGGGTTCTCTCAAAGGGAAGGCCCCCCGGTATCGGTCAGCTCGGCGAAGCTGATCTTGGTCATGTCGAGGCCCATGAACACATCAACGACCCGGATCAGCTCGGAATATTTCAACTCCGGGTCGGCCTGAATCAGGGCCTGGTCGAACGGCAAGGACTCGTCGCTGAGGATCTGCTTGAGTTTGGCCTCAAGCTGGGCGATTCCTTGGAGCTGAACGTCGCCGACGGAGACGACGCCGAGCTCGCCACCAGGATCGGCGTAGAGCGAGGTCGTCAGGGTCCGCAGTTCGGCGGGCACGTCGGGGTTGGGCTGGTCCGATTCCGAAGGCGCCTCGGCCTCGGTCTGCGGGTTGGACGGCAGCAGGTTCATGGCGAACTGGCCCTCGATCGGCATGGGATTGTACGTCATGATGAAGAAGGCCAGAAGCTGGAAGGCCATGTCGAGCATGGAGGTCAGCGGCTGCTCGACTTCCGTGATTTTCTTGCGTTTGAACATCGTCGGTTCACCCTGGATCGTTCGATCGCGTCGTCACTGATTCATCGCCTTGAGGGCGAACTTGCGGAAGCCGAAATTCTGGCAAGCGGAAATCAGCCGCATGAGCTGAGAGAACTCGGTGTCACGATCAGCGCGGATGACGATCGTCGTCGGCAGGGAATCCCCCGCCTTGATCGGCTTGCCCTCAGCGCGGGCGTTGTACTTGATGAGCTGGACCTGGAGCCGTAGCTCCTCGATCGCCATGTCCGTGGTCAGCTCACGGCCTTCCCAGAGCAGGTGGCCTTTGCGGTCGATGTTCAGGGTCAGGCGGTCCTCGTCGGTCGCCTCGACGGGACGGGCCGATCCGGCCACGGGGAGCCGGACACGCTTATCGTAAGCGTCTTCGCTGAAGTTGATGGTGACGATGAAGAAGGTCATGAGCTGGAAGACGACGTCCAGCATCGGGGTCAAGTTCGGATCGACCTTGGTCTCGCCAAGAGTGGACTGACGGGCCACGCCGGATTCCTCCTCGTCTCCCACCCGGGACGTTCAAATCCATCCGGGGTGGGAGAGCAGGCTCATTGGGAAGGTCGCATCAGAGAGCGAATGGGATCGGGTCAGGTTGGATCAACATCAAACAGGCGTCTTGGCGCCCGGCTGCTGCTTGGCGGCCCCGTAGAACGCGGCGATGGTGCGATCCGCGACCTTGGTCGTCTCCATCGCGATCTGCGCGACCTTGTTCCGCATGACATTGAAGAAGAAGATCGCCGGCGCGGCCAGCGTGACGCCTTCGAGCGTCGTGAACAGAGCCGTGGCGATATTACCGGCGAGCTTTTCGGGCTGGACCTGACCGCCGACCGTCGTGGCGATGTTCTGGAACGCCAGGATCATGCCCCAGACCGTGCCGAGCAGCCCGAGCATCGGCCCCAAGGCCCCCACGACGGCCAGATAGCTGATCTTCGATTCCATGCCGACGACCACCTCCTCGGCCACGACGTTCATCGCCTCCTTCGCCTCGCCTCGGCCATTCGGCAAGTTGGCGATACCCGTCCGCACCATCTTGGCCAGGAAGGAGTTGTCATCGCGGCAGGCGTCGTAGGCCTCCTGGAATTTCTTCTCCTTGATGGCCTGCTCCAGCTTGTCCACAAGCTGTGGAGGCACGGCCTCGTTGATGCGGAACTCCAGGTAGAGCCGGATCACCAGCGCCGTGAAGTAGAGCGAAAGCGCGATGATGACGAAACCAATGAGTCCAGAGGACTCGATCGCCCACATCAACATGGAGGGCGGCGCTGGGGAGTGGACTCGTCGGCCGCGACGGGAGCGGCGGCCGCCGGCGCGGGGGCTTCCGAAGCCGCCGCCTTGGCGGGTGCGGCTTTCTTGTTTTCCTCCTGAGCGCGTACGGCTGATGCCGGAACCAACGCCAGCGCCATCAGCCACGCGAGGCTGAGCGCCAGCCAGGTCTTGACCGGCAAGTCCCATGCGAAGTTTGTCCGCGACGGCGTCGGCATCGGCGAATTCTCCCTACCTCAAAGAACGCGGGCGGGGCGGATCAGGGATGACCATCCTGGGAGGATGCCCGCTCGGGCACCGGCCACGGACACTCAGCGATCCCACCTTCTCCAAACGGATCAACCGCAGTGGTTGCGACTCGTTGAAACGGGACCGACTCGCCCAGAACGGTGCGAGTTTCAGTATCCCTACTCCTCAATTTCCATCATCTAATGCATCCTGTCAACGACCGCGCTTCTTTTCTTCCGCGCATGGCGATTTTAGGCCACGCGTTCGCCAGGGGCGAGGTGAGGATGGGCTCTCGACTCAGTTGGCCCGGTGGACCGGTCCCGGCAGGAAACGCTGGATGAGCTGAGACTCGAACGTGGCGGGAACGACCTGATCGGGGCTGCCGATCGCGCTGGAGCCGAGCGCCCGGGTCAGGCCGGGAACGGTGGCGATGCCGTCGGGGGCGAAGGCCAGGGGGAGGTCGCGCTGGCCGTGCAGCATCACCGCGCCAGGGCGGTACAGATCCCCCAGGGCACCAGCCAGTTGGATCTCACCGTTGCGGTGGATGGTGAAGGCCAGACCGAGGGCCTGAAATTCCTGTTCGGGATTGCGCCAGTCCGCGCGGTCGTCGATGCGAAAATGCAACTGCGACTGGAGCGCCTGGAGCAACGGCGTGCCGATCGTGCCCCGGCCCGAACGCAGCTCCCCCTTGGCCGCGACCCAGCCGAAGCCGCGCCCCGGCTGGTCGGCCCAGCGGGCCGACTCGACCACGACCTGGGCGTGTCCCGAGAGCCGGTGCTCGGGGGCGAGCCGGCCGATCAGCCGGTCGAGGTCCACGTCGATCAGGCTGCCGCGGAAGGTGGCGTCCCAGTCCGCGCTGCCGGCCTGTTGCAGGGCCAGTTCCCCCTGGACCTGGGCGTCACCGCCGAGCCAGTCCTCCGAGTTGAAGAAGGCGTCGAGGACCCGCGCCGGCAGGACCGCGCCGTCCATGGTCTTGAGCGTCAAGCGGGTCCCGACCACCTCGGCGTGCCGGTCGCGCGTCAGGGTCAATTCACAGCGAGGCGAGGTGCCGGACGCACCCACGACCTTGTAACTGGCCGTCACGACCGGGGCCTGCGGGTCGGCCTGAAGCATCCCGGCCAGGTCGTGCAAGGTGTACCGAGGTCCGGTCGGGCCGAGGTCGATCTCGCACGTGCGGGCAATCAGGCTGATCCGGTCGAACGGCGAGCCGCCCCCCGCGCGCTGGAGCAAGGCCCCGACCTGCGCCATCGCCTGCTTCGGCCCCTGGCCACGTAGGCGCAGGCCGTCGGCATCGAGTCGGAGCGTGCGCCCCTCCCGGTGCAGGACGAGCTTCTCCGCGCGGGCGATCTCCGCGAGCCGGGCGTCTCCGCGTCCTGATTCCAGTTGCTTGAGCACCGCCCCGTCGTACACGACCATGCCGGGTCGTGGGTAACGGACGTCGCGCAGGGTGACCTGCACGCCAAGTTGTTGACCAAGGTCGATCTCCACCTGGCGGCGGTGTTCCGGCTGGTTGACCTTCCAGGCCGTCAGACCGACGTAGCCGGTCGGCGCGACCGTCAGGGCCAGCACAGCGAGGGTAAACAGGATCTGGCGGTTCGGTCGTGTGAGGGCAAACATCCGTGTTCTCCCTATCGTTCGGAACAGATAACAAAAGGCGTTACGGTCGGCCTCCGTCCTCGGCGTGCCAGTGCTCGGCCAGGTGCTGACGGGCGAGGGCGTGCAGGGCGTCCATCGCGGCCCGGATGGCCGCCAGACTCGTGCCCACGTATTTCTCGACGACCGCCGCGGCGATCTCGAACGCGACGACGTTCTCGACGATCACGCTCGCGGCCGGCACGGCGCAGACGTCCGATCGCTCGTAAGCGGCCGGCTGCGGCTGCTTGGTCGCCATGTTGACCGACGGTCCCCGCGCGGCGAGCGTGCTGATTGGCTTCTTCGAGGCCCGCACGATGATCGGCTCGCCGTTGGACGTCCCCCCTTCGATCCCTCCGGCGTTGTTCGTCGGCCGTCGGAAGCCAAACCGGCGGTCGTCCGCCGGGTGCTCCGCCTCGTGGCGGATCGGGTCCATCACATTCGAACCCGGCCGCAAGGCCGCCTCGACCCCCAGGCCGATCTCCACCGCCTTGATCGCCTGAATGCTCATGACCGCCAGGGCCAGCCGGGCGTCGAGCTTCCGGTCCCACTGGGCGTGGCTTCCCAGACCGATCGGACAGCCGTTGACGACCGTCTCGACGACCCCGCCGAGCGTGTCCCCCGCCTCACGCGCCGCGTCAATCGCCGCGACGATCCTGGCATCCGCCTCGGGATTGAGCGTGTACACCGGGCTGGCGTCCCGCACGGCGAGATCGTACGAGAGCGGCGGCGCCTCGATTCCTCCGAGCGATCGGACGTAGCCGAAGACCTCGATCCCCAGTTCCCGCAGGAGCAATCGGGCGAGCGCCTCCGACCGCCACGCGCAAGGCCGTCTCCCGGGCACTGGCCCGTTCGAGCACCTGGCGGATGCCGGTCTGGTAGTTGATCGAACCGGCCAGGTCGATATGCCCGCCGCGAGGGGCCGGGGGCTCCTTCAGGCGTTCGAGCTTCGCGTCGTTGTTGACCAGCCGCAGGGTGATCGGCGCTCCGGTGGTGACGCCGTGATAGATCCCGGAATCGACGATGATCCGGTCTGTCTCCAGGGTCTGCCGCTTGCCGCGTCCGTAGCCTCCCTGCCGCCGCTTCAACTCGCGGTTGATGAACTCGTGATCCAGGGCGATACCCGAGGGAAAGCCCTCGACGATCGCGGTCAGGGCCGGGCCGTGCGACTCGCCGGCCGTCAGGTAGCGGAGCATGTCATTTCCAGGGGAAGGGCTGACCGGTCAGGGTCTCGTAGGCTTGAATGTACTTCTCGCGGGTCTGTTGAACGATCGTATCGGGCAAAGGGGGTGGCGGACTGGCCTTGTCCCAGCCCGAGGCGTCGAGCCAGTCGCGGACGAACTGCTTGTCGAACGACTTCTGCGACCGGCCCGGCTGGTAATCGGCCTCCGACCAGTACCGGGAGCTATCGGGCGTCAGCGCCTCATCGACCAGCAAGAGGTCGCCGGTCGCCGTGTCGAGGCCCCATTCGAACTTCGTGTCGGCCAGGATCAGGCCGCGGGACAGGGCATACGACCAGGCGCTTTCGTAGAGCCGGAGGCTCAGGTCCCGCAAGCTCCCCGCCAGGTCCGTCCCAACCGCGTTGGCCATCACGCCGAACGGGACGTTCTCATCGTGCCCCGACTCGGCCTTGGTCGCCGGAGTGAAGATCGTCGGGATGCGGTCACTCTCCCGGAGGCTCTTCGGCAGAGGCTCACCGCAGACCGTCCCCTTCTCGCGATACTCCCGCCAGCCGCTCCCCGCGAGATAGCCGCGCACGACGCACTCGAACGGGACGACGTTCGCCTTCTTGACCAGCATCGACCGCCCTTCCAGGCTCGCCCGCACGTCGTCCGGCAGGTTCAAACCGGCCTGGTCGAGATCGGTCGAGAGGACGTGGTTCGGCGCATCGAGCCGGCGGAACCAGAAGGCACTCAGGCCGTTCAGAACGCGCCCCTTGTCGGGAATGCCGGTGGGCAGGACCCAGTCAAAGGCACTGATCCGATCCGTGGCGACCATCAGGAGCCGGTCGCCCAGGTCGTACACGTCGCGCACCTTCCCCTTGCGGCAAGGAATCCCCGTCAGCGACGTTTCGAGCAGCGCCACCGCAACACCCTCCAGCCCTCTCGTCCTCCGTCCGGCGAATGTAAACCAAACACCGGAAACCGACAAGGCCGATGCCGCGAGGTGAGGGAACGATGCGCGAACGACCTCTCGGGGACCCCGGTGGATCGTGGCTCTTGGGATTCGTGCCGGTGATGGACGCACCGTTCCCTTGCGTCGGGAAAGGGAAGGTCAGAGAGGGCGGGGAGCCCCTCGATCCGCGTCATGCGTTTCTCCCCCCGCCCTCCGAAAATAACGATCGGCGCCGAAGCGGCGGTCGTGAGACGCACCCGCCGTTATGGAGATCGGCGTCACGCCTCGACAGAACGTTAGCTCCCGAGAACATTCTGTCAAATTCTCAAATGGGCGCGGGATTGTCGTCGAGACGAACCGAGACGATCTCCGAGGCCGCGACGCGACGGCGTCCGTCGTCCGACTCGATGAGCAAGCCGCGGCCCAGCTCGGCATCGCGCAAGAGGCCCCGGACCGATCCCGAGGTCGTCTCCAGGGCCACCGACGCCCCCATGCCTTCGAGCAGGGCTTTCCAGCGAGCGGCCAGCGGTGCGGCGCCGGCGGCGATCCCCTCGCCGTACAGGTCGTCGAGCGATCGGATCAAGGCGCGGGCCAGTTCGGAGCGGTCGGCCGGCTCGTTCAGGAGTCCTCGCAACGAGATCGCTGTCTCGCGCAGGTCGTCGGGAAAGTCTTCGCACGTCGTATTAACGTTCAGTCCGATCCCGATGACAGCCCCCTGGCTCCGCTCGACGAGGATTCCGGCGATCTTGCGGCCATCAACCCGCACGTCGTTCGGCCACTTGATCCGGGCCGGACGGCCGGACCACGCCGCGACGACCTCCGCGACCGCGACCGCCCCCAGGGCCGTCAGCCAGGACGGGTCGGCCAGCGACGACGGCGGGAAGACCAGGAGCGACATCAGGAGCGACGTACACCGAGACGCATTCCATTTCCGGCCCCGGCGCCCCCGGCCCGCCGTCTGTTCCTCAGCCAGGATGACGAGTCCGTCGTTGGCCCGCGACACGGCCGCCCGCGCGGCCAGGTCGTTCGTGCTGCGGACCCGGTCCCAGACGGCGATCCGCCGGCCGATGCGCCGCGTCTCCAGCGACCACTCAATCTGGTCGGGGCAGAGCCGCTCGGCCGGACCTCGGTAGGCGACGCCTTGATACGGGTGCCGTTCGAGCGCGAAGCCGAACGCCTCCAGCTCCTCCAGGTCGCGCCGGAGGGTCGCGGGGTCCCCCTCCAGTGAGGCCAGGGGGACGAACGCGCCACGCGCATCCCGGAGCGTGTGCAGCAGGGGGATATTCACGACGGCAGCGCCCTTTCAAAATCCAGGGCGATGTCCAGGGCCGGCGCGGAGTGCGTCAAGGCCCCCACGCTGATCCGATCCACACCGGTCCTCGCCAAGGCACCGACGGTCGCCAGCGTGACCCCGCCGGAGACTTCCAGGGCCAGCCCCGGGGCGTTCGCGTCACGCCGTCGCACCGCCTCGGCCAGCGCGTCGGGGCTGAAATTATCGACCAGAATGATATCCGGCCGGCACGCGAGCGCGCGGTCGAGCTGGTCGAGCGAATCGACCTCGATCTCGATGGTCGTTCCCGAAGGGGCCTCGGCCCTTGCCGATGCGATGGCCCGGCCGATCGGGTCGCCCGTCGCGTCGAGCCAGGCGAGGTGGTTGTCCTTGATCAGCACGGCGTCATACAGGCCGATCCGGTGGTTCGACCCGCCCCCGCAGCGCACCGCGTACTTTTCCAGGGCACGCCAGCCGGGGGTCGTCTTGCGGGTGTCGAGGATGACCGCCTTCGTGCCGGCGATCTCGGCCACGAACCGCGCGGTCATCGTGGCGACGCCGCTCAGGCGTTGGAGGAAGTTCAAGGCCGTGCGTTCCATCGCCAGGAGGTTGCGCATCGACCCGCCGACCTGGGCAATGACGTCCCCACGCGCGATCCGATCGCCGTCGTGGCGCCCAGGCCGCCAGCCGGGAGTCAGGCCGAACCGCTCGGCCAGTATCGCGACGACCGGCAAGCCCGCGAGCACGCCCTCGCTCCGGGCGACGAACCGGGCGGCGCCCGACGCCTCGGCGGGAATCGTGACCCGCGCCGTCAGGTCGCCGGTCGAGCCGAGGTCCTCGGCCAGGGCCAATTCGATCAGCGCCTCGGTGTTTCCACGCTCTGTGTCACCGAAATCCATGACGGCTTCTCTCCGACGGACTGCTCGACAGGTCCGCGACCGGTTTCGTTCCCGGCCAACGGGGAGGACCGAGCACGAAGGTTGCCAGGACGACCAGACCGAAGCCCGTGTAGATCAGGGCGAAGACCCACGGTTTGGCCTCGAAGAAGATCAGGCGATGCGCCCAGTAGCCGATGAAGGTGGACTGCCGCACCGGCTGCCCCGCGATGCGCCGGAGGTGGTGTTCCAGGGTCGTCAGCGGGCAGACGATTCCGGTCCAGGCTTCCGCGACGACAATTCCGATCATGGCCAGATGGATCGTGCGAAACCAGAAGTTCCGCGCCCACGACCGCCCCGTCGCCAGGCCGATGACGATCGCCACCAGGCCGAACACGACGAACGCCACATACGACGCGTGCAGGAAGACGGTCAGGTCCGCCAGCAATCCGGCCCAGGACATGACGCGCCTCCCGAAGTTCGGGTTCCTCCGTGGGAACCAATGGTCGTTTCGTCCTCCTCTTTACTCCAATACGGAGAAAGCCCCTGCTGGTGTTGGCTCAAAGGCTGAGCTTCAGCTGAATCACGCTTGCACTTGATCTTCCCAGCGGTCAAGGCACGGGGATTCCCAGTCTTCGAGCGGGAGCCCGGAGACACGGCCGAACTCGCGGGTATTGTGGGTAACAAGCGTGAGGCCATGGGCCAGGGAGATTGCTGCGATCTGGAGATCGAACGGACCGATCATCGCCCCTTGACGTTCGAGATCGGCCCGGATGCGGCCGAATTCTCGGGCGGCATCATCATCGAACGGGATACTCTGGAAGGGCCGGACGAACGCCTCTACCTTCGCCAGATTATCGGCGGGACGACGACTCCGATGGGCGCCGTGGAACAGCTCCGCCTTGACGACGGAGCAGAGGCGGATCTCCGAGGGAGGCGTTTTCGCCATCCGAGAAACCAGAGGGGAATTCTTCTGCCGGAGAAAGACGATGCAGGCATTCGTGTCGAGCAGATACGTCATTCGAAATCCAGTCTCTCCTCGAATTTGTCCTGCTCAGGGCGACCGAAGGATTGGTCACGGATAGAACCGGCCGTCTCCTGGAAGTAAGCCGGAGGGCCAACCCAGGTCCTCCGGGAAAACCTCGCCTGGAGCGGATCCCGGCCAAGTTCCCGTCGTCCGTAATTGCTCGACCCGCGGGATGTAGCGGTTCAGTGATTCGTTCTGTTCGGCCTCGGGCTTGTCCAGAAATTCCATCACGATGGCGTTGAGAATGGCTTCCTTACTGACCTTGCGGGACGTTCCGCTTGGGGTTTGGATCTGCAATTCCCTCGCTTCCTGACGGCCGACAAGCTCTCCGAAAGCCCGACGTATTTCCGGGATCGACCGAGCGGGGAGCTTATACTTATCTGAGAATTCGGGACGTTCCGATGACATGAGACAACCTTCCGCTTTCCGACAGATGAAAGATCCTCAAGGATGCCTTCTTCAGAATCTTACAGTTTGCTGCGAACTTTCCTCAATGACGAAATCGCCAAAACGTGAAAGCAAAATCGCGAATTCGCGATGGAGGTGCATTCCGAAGATGAACACCACCCACCTAACAAAATTGCGCGAAGCTGTGAGTGTGGAACTCAAAGGGGCTTGGGCCGGCGCGACCACGCTTCCCTTTGCCCGCCTTGGCCTTACCGCGAGCGCTGGTGGCTTGTGGGGTCGGCCGGGGGCGGGACGGGCCGCCGTCCTGGGCGGAACGCAGCTCCATGATCCGGTCGCGCAGGGCCGCGGCGCGTTCGAATTCGAGGTTCTCGGCGGCCTGGAGCATCTCGGCCTCCAGCTCGTTGAGGTATTCCTCGGTGGCGTCGGTCGCCTCGTCGCGGCCGACGGCCTTGCGGACCTCGGCCTTGGCCTGGATCTCCTCCTCGATCCCCCGACGGATCGCCTTGACGATCGTCTCGGGGGTGATGCCGTGCTCGGCGTTGTATGCCAGTTGCATTCTCGCGGCGGCGCTGGGTCTCGTCGATGGCCCGCTGCATCGACTGGGTGACCTTGTCGGCGTAGAGCACGACCTCGGCGTTGATGTTCCGCGCGGCGCGGCCGATGGTCTGGATCAGCGAGGTCTCGCTGCGCAGGAAGCCCTCCTTGTCGGCGTCGAGGATGCAGACCATCGACACCTCGGGCAGGTCGAGCCCCTCGCGCAGCAGGTTCACGCCGACCAGGGCGTCGAAGGCCCCCTCGCGCAGCTCGCGGAGGATCGTCACGCGCTCGAAGGCGTCCAGCTCGGAGTGGAGCCACTTGCAGCGCAGCCCTTGCTCCTTGAGGAATCGCGACAGGTCCTCGGCCAGCCGCTTGGTCAGCGTCGTGATGAGCACGCGCTCCCCCGTCGCGGCCCGCTTCTTGACCTCTTCCAGCAGGGCCGGAACCTGGCCGCGCGCCGGCTCGACGCGGACGACCGGATCGACCAGGCCGGTCGGGCGGATGACCTGCTCGACGACCTCGCCGCCGGACATCGTCGACCTCGTAATCGCCCGGCGTGGCCGAGACGTACACCCGCTGGCCGAGCTTCTGTCTCCCACTCGTCGAACCGCAGGGGGCGGTTGTCCAGCGCACTCGGCAGGCGGAAGCCGTGCTCGACCAGCGTGCTCTTGCGGCTGAAGTCGCCGGCGAACATCCCCCGAATCTGGGGCACGCTGACGTGCGACTCGTCGATGAACAGCAGGCTATCGGGCGGGAAGAAGTCGAGCAGGGTGTTCGGCGTCTCGCCCGGCTTGCGGCCGGAGAGGTGCCGGCTGTAGTTCTCGATCCCCTGAGCAGTAGCCGACCTCCAGCAGCATCTCGATGTCGTACCGCGTCCGGGCCGCCAGGCGCTGGGCCTCCAGCAGCTTGCCCTGCTCCTTGAGCTGCTGGAGCCGCTGCGTCGAGCTCCTCGCTGGATCGACGCGACGGCCCCCTGGATGCGCTCCTCGGGCAGGACGAAGTGCTTGGCCGGGTAGATGTACATCTCCTGCTTCTTCTCGAGCACCGCGCCGGTCGAGCGGGTCGATGACGGCGAGGGTCTCGACCTCGTCGCCGAACAGCTCGATCCGGTAGCCGATCTCCTCGTAGGCCGGCCAGAGTTCGACCACGTCGCCCCGGACGCGGAACTTGCCCGCGCTCGAAGCTGACGTCGTTGCGGTCGTACTGGATGTCGACGAACTTCAGGAGCATCTCGTCGCGGTCGACGATGTCGCCCAGCTTCAGGCGGACCATCATCTTGCGGTAGTCCTCGGGCGAGCCGAGGCCGTAGATGCACGAGACGCTGGCGACGACGACCACGTCGCGGCGGCTGACCAGGGCGCTGGTGCAGGCCAGGCGCAGCCGCTCGATCTCGTCGTTGATCGAGGCGTCCTTCTCGATGTAGATGTCGCGCTGGGGGATGTAGGCCTCGGGCTGGTAGTAGTCGTAGTAGCTGACGAAGTAGCGGACGGCGTTGTGGGGGAAGAACTCCTTGAACTCGCCGTAGAGCTGGGCGGCGAGCGTCTTGTTGTGCGACATGACCAGCGCCGGGCGGCCGAGCCGGGCGATGACGTTGGCCATCGTGAAGGTCTTGCCCGAGCCGGTCACGCCGAGCAGCGTCTGGTGCTTCTTGCTGTCGCGAACCCCCTGGACGAGGGCATCGATGGCCGCCGGCTGATCGCCGGCCGGCGGAAAGGGGCTGACGAGCTGAAATTCGGACATGGTGGCGTCACGGGGCAGGGGAGTTCGGGCGGTTATCCGTCGGCGCGAACCGGACGTATGGCTCCATCGCGGCGGTGGTCGCCGGGCCGATGCCCCACACGCGACGTTCCAGGTCGAACAGCGAGGCAAACGGGCCGTCTCGCCGGGCCTCGACGATCGCCGACGCCCGCACCGGGCCAAGCTTCGGCAAGGCCATCAGGACAGCCACCGGCGCCGAGTTCGCATCGACCACCAGATCCGGCAGCGGCGTGCTGGGTCCCGTTCGATCGGGAGCGACCGCCAGCAGTAGATAAGGCCATGCCGACACAGATCACGGCCAGCAAGACCCGCACCAGGCCGATCCATCCCCACGTGGGGCAACGGGGCGGGGTACTCATGCCGATCCTCCGAGAACGGCGCGTCTCCGACGGATGGGGAATGAGCGTTCAGTATAGACCGCTCTCCCACCCCGTTGCAAGATCACGGCGAACTCAGAGCTTCCGGCGCTTTCGCGTGGGAGGCGCTGGACCGTCCGCACCGGACTTTGGCAGTGGCCCGACCCGCGCGGTGATCTTGGTAATGGCATCCTTCGCGGCGTTACGAACTCCGGAGTCCGTATCGGGGGGGAGGGTTGCCATCGCCTTGAGGGTTTCGTGTGTGCCGATTTCCTGGAGGACCTGGCAGGCTTCGCGTCTCACCTTCGATTGCGGATCGCTGAGCAAGGCGATGACGGATGGCTCGGCAGCGGAACCAAGAGCGATCAGGGCGGGCCTGGCCTTGAAGGAATCTTCATCGAGCCGCTCGGCAAGCGCTTCGGCGGCCCGGATGTCCTTCAATTCACCGAGCGTATCGATCGCCTGGTATCGGACGCTGGGCCGGTTGTCCCGGAGCTTCCGGATCAGGTTGGGGACCGTCTGGTCAGTTTTCCAGACAGCCAGCGCCTTGATGGTCTGGCTGACCAGGTAGGCGTCGTCATCGTCCAGCAAGGCGGTGAGGGCCTGATTCACGTCGGGGAGCCGGTCATCCGGATCCAGCCGCTCCAGCCGCTGGACGGCGCCGACGCGCTCGTAACTCTTCGTCGATTTCAACTCGACAAGCGAGCGAGTGACGGGATCGGTATCCAGCGTGCCGCCGCTCGGCGGGGCCAGGGGGATCAGACTTTCGGCAGTCGCCAGGGCGGGGACGGGATCGGGCACCGCGGGATTTTCGCCCGGCAACGGGGCCCAGGTGACGAGGACCTGGTCCAGGTCCGATTTGAGGTTCCCCAACTTCCCCTGAAGCTCGGGGAAACGTTCGACACGCTCGACTTCCGTCTTCAGTTGCGTGGCCGCGGTCCGCACCTGCGCACCGACGCTCTTGCGAAGTTCGGAGAGCTGATCGGGGCTGGGTGCGGGCAATGACTTGACCCGGTCACGGGCAGAGTTCAGGGTCAGAAGCGACGCATCGATCAGCGGCATGCTCAAGGGGATCGTCTGCGCGTCCTGGATGCGGGAGAGCGTCGTTCGCGTCCGGTCCATGGCCCGCGCGAGAGAGCGATAGTTCAGCTCGTAAACCATCCGGTCGCGTGCGCTGGCCGCCTCGGCCGCGGCGTGGTTGGGCGGGATGATCGGCGGGTGGATATTGATTCCGCCTGGCGGCCGGACCGGGAAATTGATCCCAGCCGGCGGTCGAGGTATGTTGCCGACGAACGGCGGGGCGGGATTCCCGGCGATCGCGGGGGCGAAAGGATTCCCGTTGTTGGCCATCGCGGCATTCGGCGGGGGAGCGTTCACGTCGCTCAAATTGCCGCTTACCGTGGCGATGAACATACCGCCGAGGAGGAACGCGTACCCGCCCAGGACGGTACAGAACGGCCCCTTCATGTCCTCCCAGCGCGTGATGAGGTAATAGAGCGAATAGAACGGGACGAACATCCACAAGAGGAAACAGACGACGCTCTCCCGGACGATGGATACCAGCGTCCAGACTCCCCCCGTCAGAATCATCACCATGCCGATCAAGACGGTGAGGATCAGGAAGATCATCCCGGCACCCTTGCTCACGAAGGAGAGTGCCGCCAGAATGCCCAGAGCCACGAGACCGAAGAGCACCACTTTCCCGGTGAGATCCGGGAGCTGGAACCCCGATCCCGACCCGCTCTTTTTCTTCTTTTTCTTCTTGGGTGGAGCACCGGCACGCGTCAGGACGGGGTTCCCGAAATCATCCTCCGACGCGGAATCGACAACCGTCGAGTTCCCGAGGTCATCAAACGGGTCGAACCCCGACGATTTCGGCTTCCGGCTGACAGCAGGCTCCTCGTCGATCCCGTAGGCGTTGAGTGGCGCTGTCGCCGCAGCGGTCGATTTTGGGCGGGATGGGGTTGTCTGTCTGGGGACGGGAATCGTGAATTCGTGACCGCATTGCTTGCAGCGGGCACGTTTCCCGGCGAGTTTCCCATCAAGCTCGTAACGCTTTCCACACTGGCCGCAAGAGAGGGCGATCGTCATCGTCGCACCTTATTGACGGGGAGATAAGGAGTGAGCCAGTCGTCGGATTCATCTGAGAGGACTTGATGAGGCATCATTTTAGCCAAGACGCTTGCGCATGCAAGCATAATCGCCCCAAAAACAGCGCGTCATCGGGGCGATCGGTGAGTGTCTCGGGGTTGGCCGGTGGGATCGGGGTCAGAGCACGCCGGCGGTGATCTCGGTCAAGGCGTTCAGAAAGGTGTCGATCTCCTCGGCCGTGTTGAACGGGCCGGGGCTGAGGCGGAGCGTGCCGTCGGGGAAGGTCCCCAGGCGCTGGTGAATGTACGGAGCGCAGTGCAAACCGGCCCGGACGGCGATCTCGAAGCCGGAATCGAGCGCCAGGGCCAGGTCCTGCGACGGGAAGACGTCCGGGTCGGGGGAGATCAGCGAGAGGGCGCCGACGTGCGTCTCCGGGTCCCAGCGGCCGGCGTATCTCCAGCCGTCGGACGAGCCCTCAACCCAATCGACCACTTTTTGCAGGAGCTCGACCTCATGCCGACGGTTCACGTCCGGCCCACGCTCGGCGACCCAGGCCGTTCCCGCGGCCAGCCCCGCGACACCGAGGATGTTCGGTGTCCCCCCTTCGAGGAAATGCGGCAGTTCCTCGGGCTGGACCTCTTTCTTGGAGTCTCCCCCGGTGCCCCCCTCTCGCCAGGCTCGGAGCCTGGCCCGAGGGCCGACATACAGCGAGCCCGTTCCGGTGGGGCCATAGAGTGCTTTGTGACCGGGGAACGCGAGCAGGTCGATCGGCTGGGTTTTCAGGTCGATCGGCACGACCCCCGCCGACTGCGCCGCATCGACGAGGAAGAGGGCATTGGCCGTGCGCGCGATCGCGCCGATGGCCTCGATTGGCTGAACGGTTCCGAGCACGTTCGACGCATGCGTCAAAGCGACGAGCTTCGTGTTGGGTCGCAAGGCCGCGCGCACCTCCTCGGGATCGAGGTAGCCGTCGTGCGAGGCCAGGCGAGTCAGTTCGATCACACCATCCTTTTCCAGACGGCGCAACGGACGACTGACCGAATTATGCTCCAGGTCCGACGTGATGACGTGGTCGCCCGGCCCGACGGCCCCCTTGATGGCGATATTCAGCGCATCGGTGCAATTCAAGGTGAAGATCCAGCGCTTGGGATCTTCGCCATTGAAGAACCGATTCAAGGCCCAACGGGCGTCGTCGAGCACCTTCTCCGAGCCAGTCGCCATCCGGTGCCCGGAACGCCCCGGGTTCCCCAGAGAGGTCCGGGCGAAACGGTCCATCGTCTCGTAAACCACATCAGGCTTCGGGAAGCTGGTCGCGGCGTTGTCGAGGTAGATCATGATGATACCTGTCTGTCGGTCGGGAGGGGGGCGAGGACGGGCCGTTGCCTCGGAGTGCGATTCTTGTGTGGAAAGCGGGTGGTCGGGCTGAGGCCCCGGGCCGTCTGCCTGAATCCGGCGGAGTTCTTCCAGAAACGCGGCTTGTTTCCGGGCGGACTCCTCCGTCTGACGGGTGGCGTCATTGCGCGAGCGGGTTCCGGTGAAACCGGAATTCTTGATCGACTCGATCCAGCCGCCGAGCTGGCGAGAGATGCTCAGGGAGAGAGATTTCACATTCCGGATTTCGGATTCCAGAGTATGGAGATCAGGGAGGCGCTCGAGCACGCAGAGCATGGAACGAACCTCACCGGTCGAGCCGCGGGCAATGTACAGGAATGTCAGAAGTTCTTGATTCGTGCCCCGCTCGAACCCTTCGGCGATGTTGTTCGAAATCGAGAGCACCGCCCGTTCCAGTTGATTCCGGAGTCCAGACGGAGCACGCCAGTCGCTGGACGAGGCGAGCGCGAAGATCTTCAGGGCCAGTTCGACCGCCGACTGCCAGACCGGCAGCTCCTCGAATCGTTTGTACCCCATGACATGCTCCTGCTCGCTTCCACTCTGGAATCTGGAATCTCTGAAATCTGGAATCCCTGGAATCCGAAATCCCTGGAATCCGAAATCCCGCCACTCCCCCTCAGCTCCCCACGAACTGCGAATATAGCGTCCGCGCCTTCGGGATGTCGTTCGTCCCCTTGATGATCGCCCGGCCGTCGGGGAAGACGGTGAACTCGTACCCTTCGGTGGCGAACCGGAGCATGAAGTTGTTGTGCCGCACCTCGCCCAGAGGGGCCAGGCGGCTGGAGAGCTCGGCGAAGTTCAACGGCTCGGAACGTCGCGTGGCGATCTGCACGGCGTTGCGACCGCAGAGGGAGGTCGTGTGCGAGCCGAGCTGGCCGTCCAGCCACTCGAAGTTGCGCTGCTGACAGCAAGGGCAGTCGACCTTGCCGAGCAGGCTGGCGATCTTCAGGCGGCGGAAGTTCCAGTCCCAGACGTCGAACATGATCAGCTCGCGGTTCAGGGCCTCGCGCGCGCCGCTGAGGAGCTTGATGGCCTCGACGGACTCGAACGAGGCGACCACGGCGACCGCCGGGCCGAGCACGCCGGCCGTTTCGCAGGTCGGGGCCATGCCGGGCGGGGGGCTGGACTCGATGACGCAGCGGATGCAGGGGGTTTCCCCCGGCAGGATCGTCATCGTCTGACCTTCGCTGCCGAGCACGCCGCCGAAGATCCACGGCTTGCCCAGCTTCACGGCCGCGTCGTTGATCAGGTAGCGGGTCTCGAAGTTGTCCGTGCCGTCGAGGATCAGGTCGGCGTCGGCCACCAGGTCGAGGATGTTCGTATGGTCGATGTCGGTGACGACCGGCGTGATCTCCACCTGGCTGTTGATCTTGCGGAGCTTCCGCGCGGCGGCCTCGGCCTTCGGCAGGTTGTCCGCGACGTCGTCCTCGTCAAAGAGGATCTGCCGCTGGAGGTTGTGCGTCTCGATGAAGTCGCGATCGACGATTCGCACGTGCCCGACCCCGGCGCGGACCAGATGGTTGGCCAGCACGGTCCCCAGGGCCCCGCAGCCGCAGATCGTCACGCGGCTGCTCATCAGCTTCTTCTGTCCCGCCTCTCCCAGGGCGGGATAACGCACCTGCCGGCTGTAGCGGTCGAGCGGGTCGGCAGGGTTCGATTCAAAGGCCATCGGCTCTCACCTCAACCTCCGGCAATCGCCGGGATGATGCTGATCTCGTCCTTCTCGGTCGCCGGGGTGTCCAGCTCTTCGAGGTAACGGATATCTTCGTTGTTGATGTAGACATTCACGAACCGGCGCAGCTCGTCTCCGTCAAAGATCCGGTCGCGCAGTTCGGGATACTTCTCGACGACGTCCTTCAGGACGTGCCCGACGGTCGCCCCGGTCCCATCGACGCTCTCAAGCCCGCCGGTATGGGTACGCAAGGGGGTGGGAATACGGACGACGGACATGCCTCGTTTCCTCTCTTCGATTCAATGAAGTGTATGCGGACATCACCGCGAAACACGCCAAGCCCGCGAAGAAATCCAGAGCTTCTTTATCTTCTCGTCTTGTCTTCCCCTGGCGGATTTCGCGTGCTTCGCGGTGAAATCTCTACTTCTTTACTTCGCCCCAACCAGTTCTTCCCGCGACGGCGCGCCGACCAGGGCCTCGAACTCGTCCAGGCTGGGCTTGATGACCTTCGGCCGGGCGATCTTGTCGATCAGGGCCTCCTGGGTCTTCAGGCCGTTGCCGGTGATGCAGAGGACGGTCGAGCCGTCGCGGTCGATCTTGCCTTGCTCGATCAGCTTGCGGGCGACGGCCAGGGTCACGCCGCCGGCCGTCTCGGCCCAGATGCCCTCGGTCTCGGCCAGGAGCTTCATGGCCTCGACGATCTCGTCGTCGTTGACGTCCTCGGCCCAGCCGCCGGTCTCGCGGACGAGCTTCGAGGCGAAGTAGCCGTCGGCCGGGTCGCCGATGGCCAGGCTCTTGGCGATCGTGTCCGGGTTGCGGATCGGCTTGACCTTGAAGGCGTCGGTCTTGACCGTGTTCGAGATCGGGTTGCAGCCGGTGGCCTGGGCGCCAAAGAGCTTGGTGGAGACCGGCCCGATCAGGCCGAGCTGCTCGAACTCCTTGAACGCCTTGTGCAGCTTGCCGATCAGGCTGCCGCCGGCCATCGGGGCGACGACGTGATCGGGGGCCCGCCAGCCGAGGTCCTCGGCGATCTCGAAGCCCATCGACTTCGACCCCTCCGCGTAGAAGGGGCGGAGGTTGACGTTGACGAAGCCCCAGCCGAACCGGAAGGCGATCTGCGAGCAGAGCCGGTTGACGTGGTCGTAGTTCCCCTGGATGGCGATGACGTGGGCGCCGTAGACGGTCGCCCCCAGGACCTTCCCTTGCTCCAGCCCGTCGGGGATCAGGACGTAGGCGTCCAGGCCGGCGGCGGCGGCGTTGGCCGCGACGCTCCCGGCGAGGTTGCCCGTCGAGGCGCAGCCGACCGTCTTGAGGCCCAGCTCGACGGCCTTCGACAGCGCGACGGCGACGACGCGGTCCTTGAACGACAGCGTCGGGTGGTTCACCGCGTCGTTCTTGATGTACAGCTCGGAGACGCCCAGGGCCTTCGCCAGGCGATCGGCCCGGATCAAGGGGGTGCCGCCGACGTGCAGGCCGACGGTCGGCTCGCCGTCGATCGGCAGCAGCTCCTGGTAGCGCCACATGGTCCGAGGACGCGCGGCGATCGCCGCGCGGTTCATGGTCCGGGCGACGGCCTCGTAGTCGTACTCGACCTCCAGCGGGCCGAAGTCCTCGGTGCAGAAGTTCAACGCCTCTTTCGGATACTGCTTTCCGCAGAGGCGGCATTTCAGGCCGCGGACGAGGTCGTGCGCCACCGGCAATTCTCCCATGACATTGGTAACGGTGGCCCGAACCGTCTGGCGACGCGATCGGGCACGGGTCAAGACCCGAATGACACGATCCGGCCTCAAGGGCCAGGTCGAGACATCCGTTGGCATGCTTGATCCAGGGTGGGAGAGATCCGGACGACTGCCGTCTCTTTCCTGCCGCGGAGGCGAAAGAGAGAGAATCCGGGAGGAGGATAAGAGAGGATGGCGGAATACCTGGAGGGGGGTGGTATGCCGCGGTCCATCTTATCTGTCCCTCGGCCCCCAAGTGGATGCGGCTCGGCATCCGGGGGATTGGGCAGGAGTTAGCACCAGCGTCCACCCATGACGGTGAACCGGTTGCTGTGGCGTCGCAGGGCCCGTCCCTCAGCCACTCTGGATAAGATGCGCACCGAATTATGATGAGATTACTGTAACGCCCGACCCGCCCCACGTCAAGCGGCAAAGGCGCGGGTCGGGAGGCAGACCGGCGGGGGGTTACTCCGCGGCGTCCTTCTTCTTCGGTGAGTCTTTCTTCTTCGCCGCGCCCTTCTGGATCTCGATCTTCGAGGCCACGCCATCCTCGTGAGTCACGATGACGGCCCGTTTCTCCAGCTTGCTCAGGTCGAACTTCTTGGGCGTCTTGCCGTTGGGAAGGAGGATCTTGGTGTCGTCGTTGATCGTGACGTTGACTTCCTTCTTCGTCTGCTTCTCGGTCACGACGATCTTCTTGGCGTCCGCATCGACGGACGTGACGCGACCGATCAACTCATCGGCCAGCACCGAGCCAGCGACAACCACCACGGCGGCCAGACCGGCCACCGCGCAGCGCAGAACAGAGCGACGGTTCATCATCGTGCGTTTCTCCCGAGACATGTCTCTCCGCCACTCGCCTGGATCGGCCGTGCCGAGGAACGCGACACAAGGAGCCGGTCCGTCGAAACGGCGAGGGGCCGCATCATGATGAACCCCGTTCGCGCGGTTTGGTAGTGTCTTCTTCCCGCCTCATCATTTTTTCATGACGAGTATCCCGCGAGGACACGCGGCTCGACCACCCCGACCGAGCCTTCAGGTCCCTTCCTTCGTAGAATACCCTGGAGGTTCGCCTCAAGGCCGCGAGCCTCCCGGAAGGAGGCGCTGATGTCGCTGCAAACAACCGACGTGCCCGGGGTTTCCGCCGAGGCACTCGACACGAGGACGCGGGAGATGGGCCGGGGACTGTTCGAGCGGGTGGGCCGAGGCCCGTCCCCCTGGCAACGCTCGTGGTGGGACGATCGCCTGATGGCCCTGACCATGGGCGACCCGCGCACCAAGATCCAACTTTTCCGGTTCATCGACGTCCTACCGATGCTCCGGGAGCCAGCCTCGGTGCGCCGGCACCTGCACGAATACATGGAGGAAGCCGGCGAAGGGGTTCCCGGTCTGATCGAGATCCCGCTGGAACTGGCGCCGTCGGGGCCGCTGGGGGATCGGATGCTCGCCCGGTTCGCCCGCGGCGGCGCAACCCGGATGGCCCGGCGATTCATCGCCGGGATCGACCCCCGACGAGGCGTTGAAGACGGTCAAGCGCCTCCGTTCTCAACACCTGGCGTTCACAGCGGACCTGCTGGGCGAGGCCGTGATTACCGAGCCGGAATGCGACGCCTATCAAGCGACCTGCCTCGATCTGATCGGCGGCCTGGCGGGACCGCTCGCCCGGGAGCCGGAGATTCCCCAGATCGACCGCGACCATGACGGGCCGATCCCGCGGGCGAACCTCTCGCTCAAGCTGACGAGCCTGACCCCGCGGTTCGACGCCCTGCACGCCGAGACGACCTCGGCCGAGGTGCTCGAACGCCTGCGCCCGATCCTCCGCGCCGCCAAGGAGCAGGGGGCCTTCGTCAACGTCGATATGGAGCAGTACGCCCACAAGGACCTGACCTACGACATCTTCCGTAACGTCTTGCTGGATGAGGAATTCCGCGACTGGCCCCACGCGGGGATCGTCGCGCAGGCGTACCTGCCCGAGGCGCTCGGCGACCTGGAGCAACTCCGCGACTGGGCACGCCAGCGTGGGACTCCCGTCACCGTCCGACTGGTGAAGGGGGCCTACTGGGATTACGAGGTCCTGCACGCCCGCCAGATCGGCTGGCCGGTGCCGGTGTACACGAGGAAGTGGGACACCGACGCCAACTACGAGCGCTGCGCTCGGTTCCTGCTCGACAACCGCGACTGGCTGCGCCCCGCCTTCGGGAGCCACAACATCCGCAGCCTCGCCCACGCCCTGGCGTATGCCGAACTCCTGGGGGTGCCCCGGGATGCCTTCGAGGTGCAGATGCTCTACGGAATGGGGGAGCCGATCCAGCAGGCGCTGGTCGATCAAGGGCTGCGGGTCCGGGTCTATACCCCTTATGGCGCGATGCTGCCGGGCATGGCGTACCTCGTGCGCCGGTTGCTGGAAAACACGTCGAACGAATCCTTCCTGATGGCGAGCACCTCCGGGGATACCCCTGTCGAGGAGCTTCTCCGCAACCCCGAGGAGGTCGGTGCCATGTGGGGCCGCAACCATCAACCGAAACCCAGGGCCGCCGCGACCGCGCTCCCGCCGTTCCAGAACGAGCCGCCGACCGACTTCACCCGCGCCGAGAACCGCGAGGGGATGCGGCACGAGCTGAACGTGACCCGGAACATCCTCGATCAAGGTGCCCGATGGCCCCTCATTATTGATGGTCAGGACATCGATACTGAGGAGGAACTCGTCTCGATCGACCCGGGGGATCACAACCGGGTCGTCGGGCGGACCGCGAAGGCTGGGAAGGAGCAGGCCGAGGCGGCCGTCGCGGCGGCGCGGAAGGCGTTCCCGTCCTGGGCGGCGACGCCGGTCGAGGAGCGTGCCGCTGTCCTGATCCGCGCGGCGGAGCGGATGCGCCAGGCCCGGTTCGGCCTGGCGGCGCTGGAAGTCTTCGAGTGCGGCAAGCCCTGGCGCGAGGCTGATGCCGACGTCGCCGAGGCAATCGACTTCTGCGAGTTCTACGCCCGCGAGGCGATCCGTCTCTCCCAGCCGGATCATCGTGATATTCCCGGGGAGACGAACGCCCTGGAGCACATCCCCCGAGGCGTGGCCGTCGTGATCGCCCCCTGGAACTTCCCCCTGGCGATCCCCACCGGCATGACCGTCGCGGCCCTGGTGACGGGGAACACCGTCATCCTCAAGCCGGCCGAGCAGTCCCCGGCGATCGCGTACAAGCTCGCCTGGATTCTGCGGGAGTCGGGCCTACCCCCCGGCGTGCTGAACTTCCTGCCGGGTGTCGGCGAGGAGATCGGGCCGGTCCTGGTCGATCACCCGGAGGTGGACGTTGTCGCCTTCACCGGCTCGAAGGCCGTTGGCCTGGAGATCAACCGCCGCGCCTCGGACACGAAGCCGTCGCAGGACCACGTCAAGCGGGTGATCGCCGAGATGGGCGGGAAGAACGCGATCATCGTCGATGACGACGCCGATCTGGACGAGGCCGTCGTCGGTGTCCTCCAGAGCGCCTTCGGTTACGCGGGTCAGAAGTGCTCGGCCTGTTCCCGGGCGATCGTGCTGGAAGGGGTGTACGACGCCTTCCTGAATCGGCTGGTCGAGGCGGCCAGGACGCTCAAGGTCGGTCCCGCCGACGAGCCGGACACGGTCGTCGGTCCGGTCATCGACACCGACGCCCGCGACCGCATCCGGCGCTACATCGCTCTGGCCGAGCAGGAGGGGCGGATCGTCCTGAGCGTCGATCCCGGCGCCCTGGCCGATCGCGGAAACTATGTCGGCCCGGTCATCGTCGCCGATGTGCAACCGAATGCTCGCCTCGCGCAAGAGGAGGTCTTCGGACCCGTTCTTGCCGTGCTCAAGGCGCGCGACCTGGACGACGCCCTACGGATCGCCAACGGCGTTTCCTACGCCCTGACCGGCGGGATCTATTCGCGAAGCCCCGCGCACATTGACCAGGCCCGTCGCGCGTTCCGCGTTGGAAACCTCTATATCAACCGACCGATCACGGGGGCCCTGGTGGACAAGCAGCCGTTCGGCGGGTTCAAGCTCTCGGGCCTGGGTACGAAGGCCGGCGGAAGTGATTACCTCCGGGAATTCCTCCTGCCCCGCACGATCACCGAGAACACGATGCGCCGGGGGTTCTCCCCGGACGATCTCGACGGCGAAGGAATTCACGCCGTCGGTTCCTCGACCGGGATCTGATCCCCGTAGGGTGAGTGAGCGGAGCGAGATGATCCCATCTCTCCGTGCTCACTCACCCAACGGAGATCCGATAACCTGTGTCATCCGCTCAGCCGGCGCGCCGGTGAGCTGTCCGTCTCTGGGGAGGAGCCATCATCGTGCTGAACCGTGCGCGGACAGGGGACTCCAACGCCTCGTAATCACGGAAGCGCAGGCGGACTCCCTCGTGCCGGGTGTTCCCTTCGCAGATGATCTCCGCGCCCCCGGCCAGGGAGGCGTCAATCACCGTGGTCAATCCGTAAGGTCGACCGAAGGGAGGAGATGCGCCGCGTTCGCAATCGGCGAAGACATGCTCCAGCTCATCCTCGTTCGCCAGGCGAAGCTCGCCGATATCGAGGATCTCGGTTAGCCGGTCCAGCTCGATCCGGTGCGTCGCCGGCAAGACCGCGAGCAGAAAGCCGGATTCCGCCCGGAGCAAGACCCCCTTGGCCACGCGTTGTCCGGGCACGTGAAGATTGTGTGCCAGACGAGTCGCGCAGGAAGCCGGACTGAAGAGCAAAGGCTCAAACGGCACGTGCTGACTGTGCAGATAGTCAAGGATGCTCATCGTGGTGTGTCTCCCAAAATGACCTGGGACCCACTATTCATTATAGAGCATTTGGGGGCCCTGGGGAAACTCTACGTGCAGATTCCGCGCCATCCTGCCGTTGAAGTTGTGGGAATGGGCCAACACAAGTGGGTGGTTGTGTCGTATAATAATAGATGAGGTTCCTGGCGGGCGGGATGGCCGCCCTGGCGGCTGCATCCACACTGCGTTGGGTGTGGCGACATGCCGGGGAGGAAAGTCCGGACTCCGCAGGGCACGGTGGTGGGTAACGCCCACCGCTCGCAAGGGTAGGGAAAGTGCCACAGAAAATAGACCGCCCCGTCATTTTTTGGCGGGGTAAGGGTGAAACGGTGAGGTAAGAGCTCACCAGCAGGCCGGGTGACCGGTCTGGCTCGGTAAACCCCACCGGGAGCAAGACCAAATAAGGGAGCAGCGGGCATCGCCGTTACAAAAAAATGCGGTGGTGTCACACGGGTCGGCCCGGTCCGTAACGACTCCCGGGTAGGTTGCACGAGGCGCCGGGCAACCGGCGTCCTAGAGAAATGGTCATCCGGGGGCGTTCGCGTCCTCGACCGAATCCGGCTTACACGCTCGCCAGGAACCTTCTCTCACACGCATACCATAAACGGAGCCGGAACCCTTCCCCGTTCTCCGCTGAACAAACGTAGACAGATGGATTTTTCATTGATTTGACTTGCATTTTTCGCGGCGACTGCCATGATGGATGCAATTGCGTGAGGCACGCATCCGCGACGATGCGGATCGCGAAACCCAGAGGACACTCAGAATGGAATCGGAACTGGTCGTGATGGGGGCGATCGTGGATTCTTGGGTGGAACCTTCTGGTCCGCCGGGGTCCGGTACGCGCCTGGTCTTGCAGGTGGCGCCTCGGGGCCGCCCCAAGGACCTGATGATCGTCGAGGCCGCGGCCTCCCTCGTCCCGGATGTCGGCTGGCTCGAAGACCTCGGCGAAAATCTGTGTCATGGCAGTCCCGTCTCGGCCGTGGGTCGGATGACCCTGAGCGGGATGATCGCGGCGACCCAGTTGCGCCTGGCTCGCTAAACCGCAGTTTGGTTTGGCTCCGCCGCGTTATGATCCCTGACCTCCGCCCTCTCTCCCGTCACGGACCGGAGAGGGTGAAGGTCAGGGATTTTCCGTTGGACGAACGGCCATGTTTCCGCACTCCCCTCTTGACCGGCCACGCCACGACCTCTACAAGAGTTGAAGTCGTCCCGGACGCGACACGAATCCGCCACGGGCCGTTGGCGACGAACCGCCCTTGATCCACCCGATCAACCACGCGGATTTCCAACCCAACGCGGAACGAGAAGACCGGGCTCCCTCCGCCCTTATGGCTCGACTCTTGTTACAAGCAAGTGATTGACATGTCTCAAACTGTGCATCGGCCGCGGGTCTATCGTCCCGGGCGTGGACCCGCGTGATGGAAGGGCTTCGTTACGGTGGTGGCGTGGGCCAGTGGTCCTGGTTTTTCCACCGTCTGACGGGCATCGGCATTCTGGTTTTCCTGGTGCTTCACATCCTGGACACGTTCTTCGTGGTGGCCTATCCGGGGCTGTACGACCACACGTTGAGCATGTACGGCGGGCGGATCACGGGGTTGCCCGAGTCGTGGGGGGTCAACGGCTATTACTGGCCCCTGCGCTGGGTATTCCGGCTGGGGGAGCTGGGGCTGATCGGCTCGGTGGTCTTTCACGCGATCAACGGTTTGCGGATCGTGATGTTCGACTTCTGGGAAGGGGCCTCGCGCTATCAGCGGCAGATTTTCTGGGGGGTCCTCGGGGTCTTCCTGGCGATCATGATTCCGGTGGCCTATGTCGTGTTCGTCCCCTTGACGCGGAACCCGGTTCACATGCAGGCCGATCCGGATGAGAGCCCGATCACGGTCGTTCGCTCGGTCGAGCGCATCGGCGCCGGTGGGGAATTCCTGAGAGCAGACCGACAAAGACAGAAGGAAGGCAGCGATGGCGTCGCGTTCTCGTTCGGGCCGCCGACTGAAGCCGAGCGGCGGCTTCGAGTTGTGGGCCTGGTACTTCATGCGGATCTCCGGGCTCTTGCTGGTGTTCCTGGCGCTCGGTCACCTGTTCATCACGCACATCCTGAACAACGTCGAGGTTATCAATTACCGCTTCGTCGCCAACCGCTGGGCCGACCCGAAGACCGGGGTGATCTGGCGGCTCTGGGACCTGACCATGATCAGCCTGGCGGTCTTCCACGGCCTGAACGGCCTGCGCGAGATCCTCGACGAGTACATCACCGCCCCCGGCCGTCGGGTCGTGACCCACACCTTGATCTGGACCGCCACGACGTTCCTGATCGGCATCGGCAGCTACGCGATCCTGATGTTCGAAAAGGATCAGGATTACATCACGGAATGGGAGAAGGCCAACCCCGGCCTGGTCCGGACCATCGATGGCGAACCGACGGCCCCCCCCGCCGTCACCCTGCGTTAGTTCACGGTTATCGAGAAGGGAACGGGCCGTTCCGCCCTCTTTGGCATCACCACGCGAGGCGCATGAGCGCATTTTCTGATGAACTATCATAAGTTCGATTGCATCATCGTCGGGGCCGGCGGCGCGGGCCTGATGGCCGCGCTGGAGGCGAGCAAGAAGGTCGGCACGGCCGTCGTCAGCAAGCTCTACCCGACCCGCTCCCACACCGGGGCGGCCCAGGGCGGCATCGCCGCGGCCCTCTCCAACCTGGAAGAGGACTCGCCCGAGAACCACGCCTACGACACGATCAAGGGGGGCGACTTCCTGGTCGATCAGACGGCCGCCGAGATCCTCTGCAAGGAGGCGGTCGACTGCATCTACGACCTGGAACACATGGGCCTGCCGTTCGACCGCACGGCCGACGGCCGGATCTCCCAGCGCCGGTTCGGCGGCCACACCAAGACGAACCCCGACTACGACCCGAACGCGCCGGCCGGCACGCCGAACGCCCGCCCGCGTATCCCGGTCATGCGGGCGTGCCACTCGGCCGACCGCACCGGGCACATGATCCTCCAGACGCTCTACCAGCAGTGCATCAAGCAGGGCGTGACGTTCTTCGACGAGTTCCACATGCTCGACCTGATCATGGTCGATGGCGAATGCCGGGGCATCGTCGCGATCGAGATCGCCACCGCCGAGCTGCACGTCTTCCACGCCAAGAGCGTGCTGCTGGCCACCGGCGGGTTCGGCCGGATGTTCAAGGTCTCCTCGAACGCCTACGCCCTGACCGGCGACGGCCCGGCGATCGCCTACCGCCACGGGCTGCCGCTGGAGGACATGGAGTTCTTCCAGTTCCACCCGACGGGCATCTACCGGCTCGGCATCCTCCTGAGCGAGGCCTGCCGCGGCGACGGCGGGATCATGCTCAACGACAAGGGGGAGCGCTTCATGGAGACGTACGCCCCCAACCTCAAGGACCTGGCCAGCCGCGACGTCTGCTCGCGGTCGATCTACCAGGAAGTCCGCGCCGGCCGGGGCATCGGCGGCAAGGATTACGTCTATCTGGACATCCGCGCCGACGACGATCAACAAGTACAAGACCAGCCCGACCGGCCACGAGGTCGACAGCGCCTGGGTCGAGTCGCGCCTGCCGGACATCATCGAGTTCGCCCGCACCTACCTCGGCGTCGACCCGATCAAGGAGCCGATGCCGATCCAGCCCACGGCGCACTACGCGATGGGGGGCGTGCCGACCGACATCTGGGGCCGCGTCATCCGCGACGCCCAGCACACGGTCGTGCCGGGCCTGTACGCCGCCGGCGAGAATCGGCCTGCGTCAGCGTCCACGGCGCGAACCGGCTCGGGCACGAACAGCCTGGTCGACCTCGTCGTCTACGGCCGCCGCTCCGGCCGCGACATGGCCCGTTATGCCCTGGAGACCGAGTTCCAGCCGCTCCCGCCCCATCCCGAGGCCCCGACCAGGGCGGCGATCGACAGCCTGCTCTCACGACCCCGGAGCGAGCCCTGGGCCAAGCTCCGCGACGAGATGCAGACGACCATGATGGACGACTGCGGCGTCTATCGCACCGAGGAGACGCTTGACGCGAGCCCGCGACAAGATCGCCCAGCTCAAGGAGCGCTACCGCTCGATCGGCATGCAGGACAAGGGGACCGTCTTCAACACCGGCCTGCTCGAAGTCCTGGAACTCGGCTGCCTGCTCGACCTGGCCGAGGCGACCGTCGCCGCCGCCCTGGCCCGCAAGGAGAGCCGGGGCGCCCACTCGCGGGAGGACTTCCCCAACCGCGACGACGAGAACTTCTTCAAGCACAGCCTCGTCTACTCCGAAGGGCGCCGGTCAAGCCCGCGTCGAGTACAAGGACGTGGACGTCATCACTCGTCGAGAAGGACGGGCAGATCCGTCCCCAAGTATCCGCTGGAAGTCCGCAAATATTGATCATCCGACGCGCCGGCATGGCCCCTTCGCCCGGCCGCCGGCGCGACTGTCATGGATAACGCACTCATGGCCAATGACCAGACCCGCCAGCTCACCGTCAAGATCAAGCGGTACAATCCCGAAGCGGACGACAAGCCGCACTGGGAACAGTACCAGCGTCGAGGCCGAGCCGACCGACCGCGTGCTGGACGTGATCCAGAAGATCAAGTGGTACCAGGACGAGATCGCTCGCCCTGCGACGGTAGCTGCGCCCACGGCGTCTGCGGTTCCGACGCGATGCGGATCAACGGCGTCAACGGCCTGGCCTGCAAGATCCTGGTCAAGAACCTGCGCAGCGACTCGATCACCGTCGAGCCGATCCTCGGCCTGCCGGTCATCAAGGACCTGATCGTGGACATGAAGCCGTTCTTCGACCACTACAAGTCGGTCATGCCGTTCCTCGTCAACGACGACCCGGCGCCGACGACCGAGCGGCTCCAGTCGCCCGCCGAGCGGGCGCGGTACGACGACACGACGAAGTGCATCCTCTGCGCCTGCTGCACGACCGCCTGCCCGCCGTTCTGGGGCGACCGGAAATACGTCGGCCCCGCGGCGATCGTCAACGCGCACCGCTTCATCTTCGACTCGCGCGACCGTGCCGCCGCCGACCGGCTGGAGATCCTCAACGACGCCGAAGGGCGTCTGGCGCTGCCGCACCGTGTTCAACTGCACCAGCGCCTGCCCGCGCGACATCAAGGTCACGCAGGCGATCCAGGAGGTCAAGCGCGCCTGCTTGACCGGCGAGGTCAACACTGAACGGCCCCTGGAGCCGGCCGAGGCATAAACCCGGGACGCATCGCGGGATCACCTCTCAAAAAATGAAGGAGCGAGCATGGGGTTCCGTCATCTCGGCCTGGGGCTGATTCTCACGGCGTTCGCCACGTCGGCGGCGCTCGGTGCGGACACGGTCACGGAGCGCGCGAGCGAGGTCCTGAAGACCCCTGGCTACGAGCACGCGCAATGGGGCGTCCTGGTCGTGGACGCCAAGACGGGTCAGGTCGTCTTTGAACGGAACCCTGATGAACTGTTCTGCCCGGCGTCGGTGACGAAACTCTTCACGACGGCCGCCGCGCTCGCCGATCTGGGAGCGGACTACCGTTTCCAGACCCCGGTCCACTACACCGGAACGCTCGACAAGAATACGGGCCGACTCGACGGCAACCTGATCCTCGTCGCCTCGGGGGACCTGAGCCTCGGCGGACGGACAGGGCCCGACGGCACCCTCCTCTTCGTCGACGACGATCATTCCTATGCCGGGGGTGATAACAAGGCCACTCTGGTCGAGGCCGATCCTCTGGCCGGTCTCGATTTCCTGGCCCGAGAGATGGAAGCCGCCGGGATCAAGTCCGTGACGGGGGACGTTCTCATCGACGACCGCCTGTTCGCCCCGGCGCGGAGCACCGGCAGCGGACCGTCGCGCGTCTCCCCCATCGTGATCAACGACAACATCGTCGATGTCGTGGTATCGCCGGGTTCCAAGCCGGGCGATCCGGCGACGGTCAAGCTCGTTCCGGAAACGAGCTTCGTCACGATGGATGCGCAGGTCACGACCGTCGCGGAGGGCACGAAACCGAGCCTCTCGGTCCATGCGGTCGGCTCCCGACGCTTCACCGTCCGGGGAGAGATTCCCATCGGCCACGCTCCCATTGTGCGAATCTACGAGGTCGAGGAACCGGCGTCGTTTGCCCGCGCGCTCTTCATCGAGACGCTGCGGCGCCGGGGGATTTCGGTCACGGCCTCCCCGCTGGGGAACAACCCGGCCGACGCCTTGCCGCCCCGAGCGGACGTTGCCGCCCTTCCCAAGGCGGCCGAGTACACCTCGCCGCCGTTCCGGGAATTCGTCAAGGTGATCCTCAAGGTCAGCCAGAACCTCCACGCCAGCACGTTGCCGCTGCTGGTTGCCGCCCATGCGGGAAAGACCACGCTCTCCGAAGGACTGAAACGCGAAGGGGAACTGCTGAAGAGCCTTGGGGTGAATCTGGACGCGGTCTCCTTCGGCGGCGGCGCCGGGGGAAGCCGATCGGACCTGGTCTCCCCCCGCGCGACCGTCACCTTGCTCCAGGCGATGTCCAGGAGGCCCGACTATCCGTCGTATGAAGCCGCGCTGCCGATCCTCGGGCGCGACGGAACACTCGCCACGGCCGTCTCTCCCGAGAGCCCCGCCCGCGGACACGTGCACGCCAAGACCGGAACCTACTGGGTGGACAACGACCTGACCGGCCAGGCCGTCCTCACGAGCAAGGCCCTCGCCGGCACCATGGAAACGGCGTCCGGCCGCACCCTGGTCTTCGCCTTTTTCCTCAACAACGTTCCCATCCCGGGGGACGTCCACCAGGCGACGGAATCCGCCAAGCGCTTGCTCGGTCGCCTTTGCGAGGTCTTCTACCAGGACAAGCCCTCGGCCCCCTCTCCGCCGATGGCCGAGGCCCCCAAGGCCGCGCAAGCCACACCTTGATTCGAAGCGTGAATCATCCAACCATGATTGGATGAAAAATTGCGTTTTCAAGCAAACTGCCTGGCGCAAACCCCGAAAATACCAGGATTTAAGAGAAACCTCAAATTCCTGGAACGCATCGAGGGACGCCAGGGGTGAAACGTGAATTCCGCGTTCTTTCCAGTGCGGGGACGGTGGATGATCCGTTTCAAGATCGGAAGGAAATAGGTTCGACACGAAAAAACACCTAAGTTTCGCGTGTTGAGTACTCTTGACCGCGACGGGCTTTGCCTTATCATTGTCACGGTCAGGGGGACTTAACACACGGCCCCTCAAGCCGAAGAACCAATCCTCTCCGTCTCAACGACAACAGACGGCTACGACTGCCTGATTCGTTAAAACGCGAATTCCCCCCGATCGAGGCGTGCCGCCAGGGTGTGCGGCATTGTCTGCGCAAGGTCGCGCCTTTCAGCAGACCAGCTTCCGGTAAGTGGACGTTATGACCCGAATGCCTCGTCTGGCTCTGGCGATCCCCTCCCTGAGCCCTGAACCCTCGGCCGCAAGCCTGGCGATGCTGGCGGGCTTGACCCGCCTCGGCCGTCGTGTCCAGCATTTTCGCTCCCGTGCCCGCCCCTTCGGAACGGAATCGGTGGCTCAGGTGACGGGCCTGCCGGGCCGCCATCTGGATGCGTGGTTGATGCCTCCCGATGTGTGCCGTGATGTCTTTATCCGGGGCATGCGCCAGGCCGACCTCGCCCTGGTCGAGGGGACCCTGGAGGAGATCCGGCAACGTCACGACCCGTTCCCGTTCGACCGGCCAGGCCGGCTTGAGCCGATCGCCGAGGCGCTCGACCTGCCGACCATCGGGCTTGTTCCGTGTCGCAAGGCCGAAGGATTTCACCTGACGAACGTCCCGGACAGGGTCGATGCGCTCTTGCTGGACGGTCTGGAGTGCCCCGAGGATTTCGATTCGCTTCGGAAGCTGATTCAGATGGTCGTCAAGAAGCCGGTGCTGGGTGCGGTCGAGGCATTGCCCGAGATCCGCGAGGCACTGAGCCGGACGCCCACGGATTGCCCCTTGCCGGAACACGTGATTGGATTGCTGGCGGACAGTTTTCTCCGTTTCGCCGATCTGAACACGCTCCAGAATCTGATGGAGAGCCGACCGTTTCTCGGATCGACCGAGGCCCCGAGCCTCGGCGGCGGGCGGCGGTTCCGTGTCGCCTACGCGATGGACGAGGCGTTCGGCGGTTACTTTCCCGATACCCTGGAGACGCTGGAAGCCCTCGGCGCGGAGTTG
The DNA here is from genome assembly GCA_963758025.1 of uncultured Planctomycetota bacterium. Taxonomy (GTDB): domain Bacteria; phylum Planctomycetota; class Planctomycetia; order Isosphaerales; family Isosphaeraceae; genus CAVWUA01. The sequence continues at coordinate 256,730 of CAVWUA010000003.1, forward strand.
CTGGAGTTCTCTCCCCTGCGGAGCGAAAGTCTGCCTCGGGGTGTCGATCTGGTCATGATCGGCTGCGGATTTCCGGATCGGCATGCCGAGGCCCTCACCGCGAACATCAGCCTGATCGAGGCGCTGAAGCATCACGTCTGCCGGGGAAACCGGATCTATTCCGAGGGGGGCGGCACGGCGTACCTTGGCCGTTACATGACGATCGGCGACCGTCGCGTCAAGGGAGCGGGCATCTTGCCGCTGGATGCCACCCTGCGTACGAACATCAAGGGGACCCCACCCGTCAGCCGGACCTTGACCGAGGACACCTGGCTGGGACCGAAGGGGACCGTCGTGCAAGGGTTCCGTTCGAGCCGCTGGACGCTGCGTTCCGCCCCTGAGCCGGACGAGTGCCCGGGGCGCTGCGGTTCGTTGACTCCCCAGGGGGACATCTTCTTCCGCCATCACGCCATCGGCAGCCAGATTCATCTGCACCTGGCCGCCTTGCCGCAGGTCGTGCACGCGTTCGCTGGCCCGCACCGTCCCTCGCTGGTCCTGCCCAAGGCGCGGCTCTCGGGAACCTGAACCTGCGGATGGAAGTGGATCGGGTCCCCTTCACGGCCCGATCCGCTGAAGCTCCTTTTCGATGACCTCGGCCACCGGAGTTTCCTGGACCGCCGGAAGGGTCGCCCGAAGCTGCTTGCGCCAGAACCCCTTGTGCAAGGGGGAATCGGCCAGAGCGGCGACGCGTGCGGTGAGCTGCGTCTTGACGTTCGCGGACGCGTCCGAACGGACCAGCTCATTCCAGATTCCGAAGGCCCGGGGAAGGTCCTTCGCCGCCAGGGCCTGATGCAGGTCCGCCATGCGGCAGGTTTCGAGCCAGCGCTGGAGTTCGGCGCTGGCCTCGTCATCGGGAACCTCCGAGAGCCTTTGCCGAAGCTCCGCGTAGCGCCCGGCCCGCATCAGTGTATCGGTCGCGACGGCATCGTAGATCGGCCTCAGGTTCAAGGCGAGCCGCGCTCGGCGAATGCGGAGCACCCGGTCAATCAGGTCGGCCGCGGGGCCGCGCTTTCCCTCCCGGCCGGAACGGGCCAGAGCGGTCTTCAAGACCCACGCCAGCGCCGCGTTGTCCTGATCGGCGGCGGGCGGGGCCGTCTCGGTGTAGGAGGGCCACCGACCGAATTCTTTCCCGTCGATTCGCGGTCGGCGCTCCTCGGGCGGACGCAAGCGATAGAGCGGATCGCCGAGATAAATCAGTCGCCAGGGTAGGCCAAACGGTTCCCTGGGCAAGGTCCGCGCCACGGCCACGAACGGCAGGTATTCCGCGATCAGGTCCGCGACGAGCGTCGGCGTCCGGAACGCCACGAGATACGGCTCGTGAACCGCGCCGAAGTACAGAAATGCTCCGTTGGCGAGCCAGCGCCCGGCGATCGTTCCGGGATCCGCCGGATTGGCGGCGGAGAAGCTGTGGATCATCAGCACGGCGGCCGGATCCGTCAGGGGAACGTCGGCCGTCAGGGCGGTGCCGCCGGGCAGGTCGAACGTGTCCGGCCCCCCCTTGGAATTGATCAGGACCAGCCCGGCCTGGTTCATCGGATCAAACGCGCGATGCCAGCCGGCCAGGTCCGGCGGCACGGACCCGGCGCGATGCCGCAAGGACACCTCCGACAACCGCTCCCCCAAACGACGGGCCGCCGGTGCCATGTCGTAGGTCGCCCACGGCTCGTTTTGCTGCTCGTAGGAGTTGAAGAGCAGGGCCTTTTCGGGCTGCAAGAACAGGCTGCACATGGCGCGATAGACGGAATCCTCCGGGTCGCCGATCAGCCGCCCGGCATACGCCCAGCGCTCGCCCGAACGACCGCGCCCGATCAGGTCGTCCAGAACGCTCGTACCGGGAAACTCCCCCTCCCGGACCACGTAGCGGTACGGCCAGTCTCCGGCCAGGGTGATGAAGTCGCAGGAATCCCCCAGCTTGCCATAGTCCTTGATCTTCGCGTCAATCCGGAGTTGCAGTTCGTTGACCAGCGTCAGGGCCTCCTCCGACGAGATCTCATCCTTGGCCCCTTTCGGCACGTCCCAGCGCAGGAGCGGCTGGAAGTGGCCGGCGGCCAGGGCCACGGCCCCCGCCAGCGACGGGCTCTCCGGAGCGGAGACGACGACGCCGGGAGGCGTCGGCCCGAGGTCTTTAGGCACGCTCCCGCCGTCCTGAGGGGCGTCGTCCGCTCCGGTCCAGGATCGACCGACCGCATCGAGCGCCGATTGCCAGAGTCCCTCGGGAGGGACCGGCTCGGCCGCTTTCGGAAATCGCACTACCTTGGCGGGGCGGAAGGCGCGGAGGAACTTCAGGTTCGTCTCGGCATCATCGATCAGGATCGGAAAGAAACGCGTGTCGTCCCAGGTGGCCAGAGCCTCGAAAAAGGTCGGGACATCCGGCACCAGACAGACGATATCCACCACCTCTCTTGCCGGCCCTTTGCGGTTTTCCCAGGTTACCGAGGCGATGCGCAGCTCCGCGAGTTCGGGCGCGAACAGCGATCGTGGGAGCGCTGGCGACTCCGGTTGCTGCTGGTACACCGCACCCGGGATCACGATGAAGGCCATCGAGGCCAGGGTCCAGATGAGCAGGCGGCGGGGGCGTCGCATGAGTGCTCCTTGAGGGTCGGACGAAACGGACCTGAGCGGCACCTCCCGCGCAAATGTGCCGGCGCGGAGGTCTTCGCATTATGTTAGGGGATGGAGGCAATGCCCGGAAGCGGTTATACTCACCCTTTCGGAACGCCTGGAGGGCCTGTGGATCATGGTCAACCGGACGTCTGGTTTGCCGAAAGGTATGGACATTTCATGAAAAAAGGTGGCATCCTCAACCCGGCGATTTGCTCGCTCCTGGCCGAGCTGGGCCACATGGACGAGCTCTTGATCGTGGACGCCGGGTTTCCTCTCCCTCCGGACGCGCATGTCATCGACCTGACGTTGACCCCCGGCATCCCCCGTTTTCAGGACGTCTTCCGGGCGATCGCCGAGGAACTGGTCATCGAGGGCGTCACCATCCCGCAGGAGATCACCGAGTACAGCCCGCAGATGTACCAGGAGATCCTCCGGATCGTCGGCGACGCGGACGTGGACGAGATCCCCTTCCACGAGTTCAAGGAACAGTCGGTCGAGGTGAAGGGGATCATCCGCACGGCCGAGTTCACGCCCTACGCCGATGTCCGCATCCTCTGCGGCTGCCCGTACTTCTGAGGGGGAAGCGATATCACGGCCGTTCCACTTTCTCTCCCCCTTTCGCAAGGGGGAGCCGGAGGGGGTTCCGGGAACAGCCATCAAGCCGCAGCCCAGGAGCCCCCCTCAATCCCCGCTTTGTCAGAGGGAAGCCTACGCCGAGCCGATGGCCCGGAGCGACTCGGCGGCGGCCTGGATGGTGTGGTCGATCTCGGCCTCGGTATGCGCGGCGGAGACGAACGCGGCCTCGAACTGGCTGCACGGCAGGTACACGCCCCGGGCGAGCATTTCCCAGAAGAAGCGGCGCGAACCGCTGGGTGTCGCTCCGGCAGGCGTCGGCGTAGTTGTGTACCGGGCCGTCGTGGAAGAACAGCGTGAGCATGCTCCCAACGCGCTGAACGACGTGCGGCACCCTGGCGTCGCGGCAGACCCGCTCTAGCCCCTCGGCCAGGCGTGCCGAGAGGGCTTCGAGCCGGTCGTAAGGCGAATCGTCGCGGAGGATCGTCAACGTCTCCAGCCCGGCGGCCATCGCCAGCGGGTTCCCCGAGAGGGTCCCGGCCTGGTAGACCGGCCCGGCCGGGGAGATGTGGTCCATGACCTTCGACGGCGCTCCGTAGGCCGCCGCGGGCAGGCCGCCGCCGATGATCTTGCCGAGGGCCGTCAGGTCGGGCGTGATGCCGAACCGCGCCTGCGGCTCCGCCCAGGGAGAGGCGGAAGCCGGTCATCACCTCGTCAAAGAGCAGGATCGCCCCCTCCTTCTCGGTCAACTCGCGGAGCCGTTCCAGGTAGCCCGGCTTCGGCGGCACGAGGCCCATGTTTCCGGCGACCGGCTCCAGCAGGACGGCCGCGATCTGGCCGGGGAACTGAGCGAACGCATCGGCGACGGCCTGGGCGTCGTTGAACTCGCAGAGGATCGTGTCGGCGACCGCCCCTTGCGTCACGCCGGGGCTATTCGGGTGCCCGAGGGTCGTCGCGGCCGACCCCGCCTGGACGAGCAGGGCATCAACGTGGCCGTGGTAATGCCCCTTCATCTTGATGACTTTATCCCGCCCGGTGACGCCCCGCGCCACGCGCACGGCGGACATCGTCGCCTCGGTCCCCGACGAGACGAAACGCACCTTCTCGATCGACGGCACGACCGACGCGACCACCTCGGCGATCTCGACCTCGCGCAACGTCGGTGCTCCGAAGCTGGTCCCCAGCTCCAGCGCCTCGCTCACCGCGCTCTTGACCTTCGGATGCCCGTGCCCGAGGATCATCGGCCCCCACGAGCCGATGTAGTCGATATATTGGTGCCCATCAATGTCGTAAAGATACGCCCCCTCGGCCCGTTGCATGAACGGCGGTTCGCCGCCGACAGCGCCGAAGGCCCGCGCCGGGCTGTTCACGCCCCCGGGGATGACCCGATTGGCGCGGACAAACGCCTCGTGGCTGCGAGAGAGATCGAATAACGGTTTCGACTGGGCCGGCGTCGGTGCGGACATCGATTGCTCCGTCTCATGGATTTTCGCAGGCCAGAGGGCGGATTCCAGATTCCAGATCTTCATAGGAATTACGTGGTTGGCAATCGGGATCTCGGACGAGACGTTGGTCCAGGAATTCTTCGTAGGGTGGGCACGGCCCACCTTCCCTCCACGAAGAGGTGGGCATTGCCCACCCTACGCAGAGAACCCAGACCACCGTGTGTCTCGGAACCTGAGACGACCAACCGCGTAACTCCTACTTCACAAAGGAAAGGAATTTCTGGAATCGGGAATCCGCCCTTTGCCATGCGGCGTTCCGTAGGAAATCATCCTCAACCCTGCCGCAGCCAGCGGGCGGCGTCGAGGGCGTGGTAGGTCAGGATCATGTCGGCCCCGGCGCGCTTGAAGCTGGTGAGGGTTTCCAGCACGATCCGGCGCTCGTCGATCCAGCCGCGCTGGGCGGCCGCCTTGACCATCGCGTACTCGCCCGAGACGTTGTACGCGGCCAGCGGCACGCCGAACCGCTCCTTGACCCGCCGCACGATGTCCAGGTACGCCAGGGCCGGCTTGACCATGAACATGTCGGCCCCCTCGGCCAGGTCCAGCTCGACCTCCCGCAACGCCTCGTCGCCGTTGGCCGGGTCCATCTGGTACGAACGACGGTCGCCGAAGGACGGGGCGCTCTCGGCGGCGTCTCGGAAGGGGCCATAGTAGGCGCTGGCGAACTTGGCGGCATACGAGAGAATCGGCACGTGGGGAAACCCCGAGCCGTCCAGGCCGTGCCGGATCGCCTGGACCATCCCATCCATCATGCCCGACGGGGCGACGACGTCGGCACCGGCCCGGGCGTGGCTGGCGGCCTGCTCGGCCAGCAGGGGGAGGGTCGCGTCGTTATCCACATCAACCCGCCCGCCGACCTCGGTCAGGGGGCCGCAATGACCGTGCTCGGTGTACTCGCAGAAGCAGACGTCGGTGATGACCAGCAGCTCGGGCGTCTCTTTTTTGGCGAGCCGCACGGCCTCCTGGACGATCCCCGTATCGTGGCATGCTCCCTTGCCCGTGTCGTCCTTCCGCGCGGGGATGCCGAACAGCAGGATCGACGGAATCCCGAGTTCGACAACCTCCCCCAGAACCTCGGGCAACCGATCGAGCGAGAGCTGATACTGCCCCGGCATCGACGGGATCTCGCGTTTGAGGTCCTTGCCGTGATAGACGAACAGGGGATAAATCAGGTCATCGACCGCGAGATGGTGCTCGCGGACCATGTCGCGGAGCCGGGGATGCTGGCGAAGTCGGCGCGGGCGGCGGGTCGGAAATCCGGCGGCATCGGGCATGGTCGGGGCGATCCGTGGGCAAAAGGAGACTCAGGACGGAAAGATCGGGCCAATCGTCGATCCGGCAACGGCCAGTTTACCGCTTCGGACGGGGAATCGTCGAGGTTCGAGCGACCGGACCGGGACGCTTCGGCTTGACGGATCGGGCCATCTCGGCTACACCCCGTCGGGGCATTGGGTTCCTGGACCGGGGAGGGCTGCGCAATGAACGACCCGCGATGGTTGGTGCCGGTCGTCCTCGCGGTCCCGGCGGTCGCCGAGGCTCAGGACGCGGCGCGAGTCGTCGCGGATGCGCTGGAGGTTCGTGACGAGCCGTTCGACGCGGGGTATGTCACGAACGTGCTCCGTCGCGGCGACCGGATCGAGATCCTCCCCGACGCCGAGGCCCCCCCCGGCTGGGTGGCCATCGCGCCGCCGATCGGTTCCTTCTGCTGGATCGATGAGTCCACCATCGCGCTGCAAGGCCGCCACCAGGCGCGGGTCATCGTGAGTTCCTCGGCGCTGCGACTGGGACGGGACGGAGCCCGCGCGCGGGACCGCTCCGAACAGCCCTCAAGCAGAATACCACCGTCCGGCTCATCGATCGCCCCGCGTTGACCCTCCGGCAAGACGGCTACCCCCGCATCTTCCGAGCAATCGAACCGCCCCCCGACGCCGTCCGTTTCCTGCGCGACGAGGGGATCGAGCGTCCGGCGGTCCGCTCCAGCTACGCGGGCCAGACCCGGCAGCGGATCGCGACGCGGGTTGAGCCGGTCGTCACCGACATCGTCTCGGTCGGTCCCCCGATCACGATGTCCACGCTCTCGCCAGCAGTCCAGGCGGCGATCGTGCATCTTGAGGATCAACACCGGAGCATCCTGCGCTACCCGGTGGATCAATGGGAGCTGTCCTCGATCCGAAGGCGCTACCAGGAACTCCTCGACGGAGAATCCGACCCGGCCACCCGCGCCGCGCTGCAAGGTCGCCTGAGCCACATCGCCCGGCAGGAGGCGGCGGCTCAGTCCGCCCGCAAGATCGAGGCCCTGCTAGCCAGGAGCCGAAAGCGCGACTCCGAAGCCGCGCTCGCCCAGAAACGCATCGACCAGGCCGCCGTGGCCGCGGTCACCACCTTCGACGCCCAGGGCATGCTCCAGCGCTCGTCTCGGCAGGTGGACGGCCAGCGGGTGTACGCTCTGATCGGCGACGACGGCACCGCGACGGCCTTCCTTCGCATGCCGCCGGGCATCCCGGCCGACAGGTGGTCGAGCCGGCAAGTCGGCGTGCGGGGCCACGTCGGCTACGACGAGAACCTCCGGGCGCGGGTCATCGACGTCCAGGAAATGGAGCCGCTCAGCCCGGCCCCTTGAGAAGATTTTTCCTGACCGTCACGGATTTTGGGGGGGCGTGGGTTCCACACCCCATGGAGCGCGGGCGTCTCGCCCGCATCCGGCTCTCCAAGGCGGGCGAGACGCCCGCGGCTCCAGGCCGAATTGTCTGGATAAGCCTTCAGGTCTCGCACCTGCCGGGTGCCCCCCATAATCCGTGACGGTCAGGATTTTTCGCCAGAGAACGCACAGAGAGAGGATGAGAGGTCCAGGTCTTTCCTCCGGAGGAGCGGCTGATTTTCGCCCCGGCGGGTTGGCAGGTATCTGCCCAAAGACACGGCTGATTTTCGCCCCGGCGGGTTGGCAGGTATCTGCCCAAAGACACGGCGGATTTTCGCCCCGGCGGGATGGCAGGTTTCTGCCCAAAGGAACGGCGGATTTTCGCCCCGGCGGGTTGGCGGGTTTCTGCCCAAAGGAACGGCGGTTTTTTGCCCCGGAGGGGCGTCAGTGAATAGCCAGGGGCGTCAGCCCCTGGAACATGAGAGCATATCTTACGTCTAGCCCCGAAGGGGCGAAAGTACGATTTCTTGAACGTCCGCCCACAGCCCCGGCGAGACATCCCCCACCCCGGATGAGGTCGCCAGAGCCAGGCCCTCGGCGGCGTGGCATCCCCGATCCCAGGCGATGGCCGCTCCCGCGATGCAAGGGGAACGGCTCATCCCCGCGCCGCAATACACCAGGGTCGGCGTCCGGGAACCAAGCAAGCCCGCCAACGTCTCGACCGCCGCCCGGATCTTCCAGCGACGGATTGCCTGGCCCATCGATCAGCGGGAACCGGCAATAGACCAGCTCCCGCGTGACCATCGCCGGGGGTTCGTCCATCGCCAGGTCGATCAGGGCCAGGATGCCCACCGCGTGGATGCCGGTCAGGTTGCGGACATCGCCGACATGGCCCAGCCACAGGGGGTATCCCGGAACCCGTCGCATGGGATAGGGTGCTCCGGCCAGGGACTCCTCACTCCTTCTCCGCCTTCTCGTCCCCCTCCTTCGGCTTGACCAGCGACTCCCCCTCCAGCAGCGTGTTGATCTCCCCGGAGAGGGTCTCGCGGACGCCTTCGCGGTAGCCGACGTGCACGGCCTGGACGGTCCCTTTGGGGTCGAGGATCACGACGGTCGGCAGGGCCTGGACCTGAAAGGCGTCGCCGACGGCCTGCGACGGGTCGAGGGCGACCTTGCCGACCTCGCCCTGCATCAGGCCGAGCTTCTTGTTCTTGAGCAGGTCTTCCACGAGCGTCCGCACCGGGGAACCGTCCTCGGGATTGCGGTCCTGGCTGACGGCGATGATGACGACGGGCTTGCCTTCGCCGTTGTACCATTCGATCATCCGCGCGACCTCGGGCAGTTCGGCGAGGCAGGGGGGGCACCAGGTCGCCCAGAAGTCGAGCATCACGACCTTCCCGGCCAGGTCCGCCTTGTGGATCGATCGGGTCTTCCCCTCGCCGTCGAGCACGGACAGGGTGAACTCGGGCGCGGGCTTGCCGACGAGTTCATGCTGCTCGGGGTTGGCGGCCACGCGGGCGGCGTCCGGGTTTTCCAGAGCACCCACCTGGGCGAAACCCTCGGGTGCCTGGAAGGCGAACGTCTCCGGCTTCGGCGCCTCGGTCGAGATCGCCCCGGAACGCCAGCCGATCCGGGCGTCGGCCAGCTTCGTCCCCGTCGGGGCACGCGCGCCGAGATCCTCGGGGGTCACGACCAGCTCGATCGCATGGACCAGTTTCGTCTCGGGGTCGATCAGCAGGCGTTCATCGACCCGTTCGGACCGATCCACGATGAGCGCGCGGTAGGTCTTGCCGTCGAGGACCACTTCCTCGCCGAACGTCAGCCCCGCCTCACCTTCGAGGATCACCCGCGCGGGATCATCGGCGACGAGCAGGCTCAGCAACATGCGCACCGACGAGCCGCCGGGGCCTCCCAGAAGCATCGCGCCGAGCGGCCCCTCGGTGATCGTGGTCATCGTGACGGCTTCGGGGGCGGGCAGGACGAGATAATTCTTCGTCGGCGGCATGACGATCGTGACCGTCTTCCCGTCGTCCACGAGCCGGGCATCCCCGGCATCGAGCGCGACCTTGCCGGGCCTCTGGAACGTCAACGCCAGGGGCCATGCGCGGTCCTGGTCCTGCCCGTCGATCTGGACGGCAATGCGGAACTGGCCGTGGTCCTGGTACGCGTCCAGCCCTTTGTACGTGGCAATCACATCATCGAGGAGCTTCCGCGCCTCGGGATCGACCTCGGCACGCTCGGGCGGCGCCGCGGCGACCAGGATGAGACCGACGACACCGGCAAGAACGTGGGGCAGTCGCAAGGTTCGCACGGTCGGGTTCCTCTCAAGAGACGATCCAGTCCGCCCCGAAGGGGCGAGAGTCCATAGCCAGGGGTGTCAACCCCTGGACGATTCGACAGGGGCTTTGATTTCCATTGAGCCCCGGAGGGGCGGCAGAAGCCCGTCCTGCGAATTGACTTCTGTCGCCCCTCCGGGGCTCGTGTTTCTCTCCCCAACGGTTCCAGGGGCTGACGCCCCTGGCTATTGACGGCCGCCCCTCCGGGGCTGAGATTCTCTACTCAATCTATCGGGCCGCTGTTATTTGGTCGCGGGAACCAACGCGGGGGACTCCTTTGCTTTGTCCGATAACGACACAGCGGGCAAGCCAGGCGGCATCGAACTGACTCCATAATACTGCTTCATCTGAGCGCGATATTCAGCCAACACCTGCTTTCGCGTCTCGGGTGTCGCAACCACGACGGAACCATCGGGCATCCAGAGTGTGAGAAACGGTCCATCTCCAAACCAGGTTCCTGGAGGAAGCGGACGCTTCGGACGCCATTTCGGAGCGTTCCACGCCATCAAGGACGCGAGGATTCCTATCAGAATGACCAGTGATTGGAGATGAAATCGTGGCCTGCGCATGATCCACTCCCGAAATCCAGCGGGAAACGAAGGATTTCCGATATTCCAGATCACACCTGCGGCCCGTTCCCGCCGGGCAGGACGGCGGCCGCGGGAAGCTTGTGGCCCAGCTTGTCGCGCTTGGTGTCGAGGTACTTCTGCCGCTCGGCCCGTTCGGGAGCGATGATGGGAATCTGATCGACGACTTCCAGGTCGTAGCCGTCATAAACAAACGCGCTGGTCTTCTTCGGGTTGTTCGTCAGGAGCCGGACCTTCGTCAGGCCCAGGTCCTTGAGGATCTGCAAGCCGATGCCGTAGTCGCGCAGGTCCGCCCGGAAGCCGAGGGCCTCGTTCGCCTCGACGGTATCGAGCCCCTTGTCCTGCAGGTTGTATGCCTTGATCTTCTCGATCAGGCCGATCCCGCGCCCTTCCTGGGGCAGGTAGAGCAGGGCACCGACCCCTTCCTTGCCGATCATCTCCAGGGCCAGGTGAAGCTGGTCGCCGCAGTCGCAACGGAGCGAGTCGAGCAGGTCCCCCGTGAAACAGGAGGAGTGAATCCGCACGAGGGGCGCCTCGATCGAGCGGAGGTCCCCCATCGCGAAGACGATCGGCTGGTTCTCCGGCTCATGCCGCACGCCGTAGCCGATGATCCGGCCCCGACCGTAGCGCGTCGGCAGCTCGGCCTCGGCCAGCCGTTCGATCAGCTTCTCGCGGCTCCGGCGATACTTGATCAGGTCTTCAATCGAAACAATCGGCAATCCGTGTTCGGCCGCGAGCGCGTGCAGGCGGTCGAGCCGGGCCATGCGGGTGCCTTCGGTGATCTCGCAGATGACCCCGGCGGGGGACAGCCCGGCCAGGCGGGCCAGATCGACGGCCGCCTCGGTATGCCCCGCGCGACGGAGCACGCCCCCTTCCTTGGCGATCAGCGGGAACGTGTGCCCCGGCCGGCGCAGGTCGGCGGGGCGGGTCGCCGGGTCCACCAGGGCATGAATCGTCCGGGCGCGGTCCTCGGCGCTGATGCCCGAGCCGCAACGGACATGATCGACGGAGACCGTGTAGCCGGTGCGGAGCGGGTCGGTATTCGACTCGACCATCGGGGGCAAGTTCAGCCGCTCGGCGGTCTCCGGCACGATCGGCGTGCAGAGCAAGCCCCGGCCGTGCGTGATCATGAACTCGATCGTCTCGGGCGTGACCTTCTCGGCCGCCGCGACGAAATCCCCCTCGTTCTCCCTCGTCTCGTCATCGACGACGATGATCAGGCGCCCCTCGGCCAGCGCCCGCAGCGCATCCTCGATTTTGGAGAAAGCGTGTGCCATCCCGAACCTCCCAACGCAACCCCGACCGTTCCACCGCCCGCGCCATTGTACCGGCCGGGTCCACCGTTTGCATCCTCCCGAGAATCCGGATTGCGAACAGGAATCTTCGGCAGCCTGATTCGTTTTATGCTTGCATCATGGTGCCGAGGGTGCCAAAGTGCGTGGAGCAACTTCGGCGAACGGGTGATCTCTGGCGTTCTGGTTCCGGCAAGAGTCAGCGCCCCTCCCACGAGTGCTGACCCCTCTCGATCTTTCCAGACGAATGGAGGGCGACGGCCATGCTCGACGTATTCGGGAGTCGGTACGGTACGTGTGACGGCGTGAGCCGCCGCCAGGTCTTGCGGGTCGGGGTGCTCGGCATGGCCGGGCTGGCGCTTCCGGACCTGTTCCGATTGCGGGCGCGAGCCGCCTCGGCAGGCCAACCGGTCCAGAACACGGCGGTCATCCAGATCTTCCTGGGGGGTGGCCCCTCCCACATCGACACGTATGACCTGAAGCCGGACGCCCCCAAGGAATTCCGCGGGGTGTTCTCGCCGATCGAGACGAACGTCAACGGTATCAACATCAGCGAGCTGATGCCCGCGCAGGCGCGGGTGATGGACAGGATGGCGATCGTCCGCAGTCTGCACCACGCGACGGCCGACCACGCCTCGGGCACGCACTGGATCATGACGGGCTTCCCGACGACCATGCCCCAGCAGCGGCACAACGAGCGGCCGAGCGTCGGGTCGGTCGTGGCCAGGCACCGGCAGACCGGGACGCGGGGCATTCCGCCCTACGTGACACTCCCTGGCACTCCCGGCTACAGCCAGGCGGCCTATCTCGGCCCCGGCTCGAATCCGTTCCGCGTGGATGGGGACTCCCGGGGCAACTTCCGCGTCCGTAACCTCGACCCGGCCGGCGGCCTGGACCTGGACCGGATCGCGGAGCGCCGGTACCTGCTCGGCCAGCTCGACACGATCGAGCGGGCCAGGGACACGAGCGGCCTGATGGACGGCCTGGACGAGTTTACCACCAAGGCGTACGAGATGGTCACCGGGCCAACGGCACGGCGGGCGTTCGACCTGGAACGGGAAGACCCGCGCCTGCGGGACCGTTACGGCCGCACGCGAATCGGCCAGGGATGCCTGCTCGCGCGTCGGCTGGTCGAGGCCGGGGTTTCGTTCATCACCATCAGCGACGGCGGCTGGGACAACCACGGCCAGCTCGAACGCTCGTTCCGGCGGCAGGTCCCGCCGCTCGACCAGGCGATCGCGGCCCTCGTGTCGGATCTCCACGATCGGGGCCTCTCCGACCGCGTCCTTCTCGTCGTCTGGGGCGAATTCGGCCGCACGCCCCGGGTCAACGGCGGCGCGGGCGCGACCACTGGCCGGGGGCCATGTCGGCGCTCGTCGCGGGGGGCGGTCTGCGCATGGGCCAGGTCATCGGTTCGACCACCAGCAAGGGAGAGCAACCGAGCGAGCGCCCGCTCCGGCCCGAGGACCTGATTCAGACCGTCTATCGGGTGCTGGGAATCGACTCCCAGCACGAGTATCTCAACGGCGCCGGCCGACCGATGCCGATTCTGAACCAGGGGCATGTCATCCCCGAACTGATCGGTTAAGATGGACGAGGAAACAGGGTGATCCGGGACGCCCCTCGGCGCCCCGCTCAGACGGGAACGAGACCCCGGATTGCCTTTTACTAACTTGGAGTTCTTCCCCAGCCCCCGCCTATTTTTCCCGGACCCTCCGGCCGCGTCCCGACCGAGAGGTTCCGCCTGTCCCGTCCGCTCGAACCGGGCGGGACATCCCGCCGGAGCCACCTTTGCCATGTTCACGATGACCCGGCTCTCGCCGTTCGTCCGCCCCTTGCTGTTCGCCGCCGCCTTGCTGTTCGCCTCCGCGGCCCGCGCCCAGCTTCCGCAACCTCGCTTGCAGAGCATCTTCCCGCCCGGCGGCCGCGCGGGGGAGACGGTTGAGGTCCAGCTCAATGGTTCCGACCTGGAGGGGGTGAACGAACTCTGGTTCGACCATCCCGGGCTGCGGGGCTTCCACGTCAAGGGGAACACGTTCCGCGTCGCGATCGCGACGGGCGTGCCGATCGGCCAACATGACGTGCGAGTCGCCAGCCCCCTGGGGGTGAGCAACCCCCGCACGTTCGTCGTCGGCGACCTGCCCGAGTCGGTCGAGACGGAGCCGAACGACGAGCCGGCCCAGGCGAATCCGATCACCATCAACGCGGTGGTCAACGGCAGAAGCGACAAGACGCCTGACGTCGATCTTTACGCGTTCGACGGCAAACGCGGTCAGCGACTTCTGATCGACCTGGCGGGCTTCCGGATCGAGAGCCGGATGGACGCCATGCTGAAGCTGTTTGACGCCTCGGGAGCGGAAATCGCCTCGGCGCAGGACGCGAGGGGCCTCGACCCGTTGCTCGACGTGACCTTGCCGTCCGACGGCCGTTTCGTGGTTCAGGTGCGCGATGTTGTCTATGGCGGCTCGGCCGATCACGTGTACCGCCTGACCGTCTCCGACGGTCCGCATATCGACGCAATTCAGCCGGTGGTCGCCACTTCCGGCCAGGAGACGACCTTCACGGTCCTGGGCCGGAACATCGGCGGCGAGCCCGCGCCGGGCCAGACGGTCAGCGACAAACCGCTGGAGCGTCGGCAGGTCACGATCACCCCCCCGCCGATCGAGGACCCCGACCCATTCTATCCGACCATCGGCTATCTGCCTTCGCAGAACACCGTGCGCCGGGGGTTTGAATATCGCCTGCCGGGACCGGACGGGAGGCTGTCCAACCCGCTGTTCCTCTCCGAGGCGACCGACCCGCTCATCCAGGAGCACGAACCGAACAACGACAACGAGCACGCGCAGGAGTTGACCCTGCCGTGCGACATCTCGGGCGTCTTCGGCATCCGCGACGATCTCGACATTTACCGCTTCCAGGCCAACAAGGGGGACCTCTGGTACATCGAGGCGACCGCCGAGCGGCTCGGCTCGCCGGCGGACCCTTCCCTGGTGATCCAGAAGGTTGCCGAGGACGGCAAGACGCAGGACCTGGTCAACGGCGACGATCAGAACGACCCGGTGAACAACATCCCCTTCTCGACCGCCACGCTGGATACGACGGTCCGCTGGCAGGTTCCGGACGACGGCACGTATCAGGTCGTCATCAGCGACCTCTACGCATCACAGCGGGGCGATCCTCGGATGTCGTACCGCCTGAACATCCGGCCGGCACGTCCTGACTTCCGCCTGGTCGTCATGCCCTCGCAGCCGAACAACCAGATCGGCGGCGTGACCGTCCGCGCCGGGGGCCGCGAGCAGGTCTTCGCCATCGTGCAACGGATCGATGGGTTCGATGACGCGGTGCGGGTCGAGGCCCGCGACCTACCTCCGGGCGTTTCCTGCGCACCGGTCGTCATCGGTCCGAAGGAGTATCAGGCTCCTCTGGTCTTCACGGCGGACGCGGACGCCACGCCTGAGATCGCGGCCATTTCCGTTTTCGGACAGGCCCTCTCGGAGGACCGCAAGGAAGTGCTGACCTACGAGACGGGCAAGAGCCGGGTTCGTCCGGAACCAGCGCACGAGGCCCTGGCCGGTTCGGCGGTCTGGCCCCCGATGGCAGGAACGCAGCAACCTCTGGCCCGCGCCGCTCGAGGCTTCGTGCTGGCCGTGCGCCCCGGCGCGCCATTCCTGCTGACGGCACGGCCCGATCATTTAGTCATCGGTCCCGACGGCTCCGTGGAACTGACTGTCGAAGTCACGAGACATGAGGGATTTACTGAGGCCGTTCAGGTCCAGGCGACCGACCTGCCGCGGAACGTCCGAGGGGCCAACGTCACGATCCCCAAGGACAAGACCACGGCCACTCTCAAGCTCAACGTGCCGAAGAACGTGACACCTGGCAACTATACGATTCTGCTACGGGGGACCGGGCCGTTCCCGTTCAACAAGGACCCGAACGCCAAGAAGAAGGGCAACGTGAACGTCAACGAGCCTTCCAACCCGATCGCGCTGACGGTCATCCGCTAACGTACCCCGCCTCCTTTCCGAAGTTGCGAGACGCCTCCATGCGATTCCTCCCTTTGCTCGCCTCCTGGTTCCTGTTGGCCTCGGCCGCCCTGGCCGAAGACCCGACGCCGATCGAGGTCGCCGTTCCCCAGCGCGAGAAGCCGGTCAGTTTCGCGCTGGAGATCTCCGATATCCTCTACGACAAGTGCATCGGCTGTCACAGCAGCGCCCTGGCCGAGAACGACCTCAACATGGAGGAGCACGGCGGCCTGCTCAAAGGGGGCAAAAGCGGGCCGGTCATCGTGCCGGGCAAGGCGGACGAGAGCCTCCTATTCCAGATGGCCGCCCACCGGGTCGAGCCGGTCATGCCCCCCAAGGACAAGCCCAAGCTGAAGCCATTGACGCCCGAGGAACTCGGCCTCCTGAAGCTCTGGATCGACGCCGGCGCGGCGGACGATACGGCGGAGCTGGCCGGCGAGGCGAAGCCGATCGAGCTGGGAACCCTTCCACCCGGCGTGCAGCCGATTGTCGCGGTCGATATGACGGCCGATGGTCGGCAGGTTGCCGCCGGGCGGGCCAACCTCGTCCAGGTCTATGACCCCGTCTCCGGCCTGGAGATCGTCTCGCTGGCCGGACACCGGGACATCATCCAGTCCCTCGCGTACAGCCCCGACGGTAAACAACTGGCCTCGGGCGGATACCAGATCGTCAAGCTCTGGAACTGTCCGACCGGCAGCGCGTTGAAGACCTTCAGCGGCCACGGCGATCAGGTCAAGGCCCTGGCCGTCGCCGCCGACGGCAAGACGTTCGTCTCGGGCAGCGCGGACCGTTCCATCCGGCTCTGGGATGCCGCCGAGGGGAAGGAGTTGAAGCGGATCAATCATCCCGCGCCGTCCTCGCGCTGGCCCTTTCTCCCGACGGCAAGACCGTGGTTTCCGGCGGGGCGGACAACATCGTCCGGCTCTGGAACCTGGAGGATGGCAAGCTCCTGCACGAGTTGAAAGGTCACGGCAGGCGCGGTGGAGGAGGTCGCATTCTTGCCCGATGGCCGGGTCGCCTCCGCCTCGGCCGACGGCACCGCGAGGCTCTGGACCCTCCCGCAAGAGCCCGGCGCGGACGTAACCGAGCCGTTCCTTCTGTCCGGCCACCAGGGACCAATTCACGCCCTGGCCGTCACCCCCGACGGGCAGACCCTCCTGACCGGTGGTGAAGACATGACGGTTCGGCTCTGGCATGCCGCCGACGGCAAGCTGAAGACGACCTTCGAAGGACTCCACAAGGGACCGGTCCTCGCGCCTGGCGATCAGCCCCAAGGGGGACGTTGCCCTCAGTGGCTCCGCGGACAAGACGGCCACCCTGTTCGATCTCAAGGGGGGGAGGTCTTGCGCACTTTGACCTCGCATCAAGGTCCGGTGCGCTCCGTCGCCTTTGGCCCGGACGGCGAGCGGATCGTCACGGCGGGCGAGGAGGGGGGGCTGAAGGTCTGGGACCCGTCCAACGGCGCGGGAGTGATCGCCTTCGGCCACGCTCCCGAGAAGAACCCGCAGACCCAGCCGTTGCAACGAGTGGCGTTCCTCGGCAATGGTTCGCTCGTCTCGGCCTCGGCGGATAAGACCCTCAAGACCTGGAGCTTCGAGGGGACCTGGACCGAGGCTCGGACGCTCGATTCGCACGTCTTCCGCGTGCTCTCGATCGATTTCAGCCCCGACGGCAAAAAGCTGGCGACCGGCGGCGGCGAGCCGTCGCGCTCGGGCGAGGTCAAGATCTGGGATCTCACCTCGGGCGACACTGTCTTCACCCTCGACGAGCTGCACTCCGACACGGTCTTCGGCGTTCGGTTTAGCCCCGATGGTTCCAAGCTGGCGACCGCCGCGGCCGACAAATTCATGAAGGTCGTGAACGCGACGGACGGCAAGGAGTTGAAGTCGTTCGAGGGTCATACGCATCACGTGATGGCCGTGGACTGGAAGTCTGACGGCAAGCAGCTTGTCACCGGAGGCGCGGATAACGTGCTGAAGGTCTGGAATTTCGAGACGGGCGAGCAGGTTCGGACCCTCCGCCCCGCCGGCAAGCAGATCACCGACGTGCGCTGGGTGCCGGAAAAGCCGATCGTCGCGGCCGCCTCTGGGGATCAGAACGTCCGGTTCTGGAACCCCGACAATGGCGGTGTCACGCGGACGTTCTCCGGCCCGGCCGACTACGTTTTCGGCATCGCAGTGAGCCAGGATGCGAGTCTCGTCGCCGCCGGAGGAGCCGATGGAATCCTCTTCGTCTGGAATGGCGAGAACGGCCAGGTGCTCCGCAAGCTCGCACCACCGGAACCCGCGCCCACGGAGACGGCGGCTACCGGACCTTGACGGAGCGGCGGACAAGTTCACAATCCGCAACAAAAAACATCTTGCCCCTTGATTCGTGTCGTAGGACCGGCTAGCCTCCCGTTGGATGAGGCTATCCAAGGATAATGGCCGGGAGTCGCCCCCCATGCCCGCCAACCTGCCGCCACAATACAATAAGGCCGAGCAGGAATACCGTGGGGCGAACACGCCAGCCGAACGCCTGGAAAAACTACGGGAGATGTTCCGACTCCTCCCGAAGCACAAGGGGACGGAGAAACTTCAGTCCGACCTGAAACAGAAGATCAGCCGCGCGAAGGATGATCTGGAATCCGCGAAACCGGGGGCCAAGAAGTCCGGCCTGAGTCATCGTGTCGTGCGGGAAGGAGCTGGGCAGATTGTACTGGTCGGCCCTCCGAATACCGGCAAGAGTTCGCTCCTGGCCGCCTTGACCAATGCGAAGCCGGAGATTGCGCTTTATCCGTTCACGACCCGTGTTCCCCAACCAGGCATCGCCCACTGGGACGACGTCCCCTTGCAGCTTGTGGACCTGCCGCCGATCTCGGCGGATGTCATGGAGCCCTGGATTCCCAGCATTATCCGGTCGGCCGACGCGGCGCTGCTGATCGTGGACCTATCCGACGACGATCTGGCGGATGCGATCGAGGGCGTTTTGACCCGTCTTTCCGGTGTCCATACCGAGCTGGTCGGAACGCTTCCTTTTGACAACGAGGATGAGGCCGTCCAGCACGTCAAGACGCTGATGGTCGCCAACAAGCGGGATGCCCCCGGCGCCGAGGGACGGCTGGCCATCCTGCGCGAATGGTTCGGTGATCGCTTCCCTATCCTTCCCGTTTCCGCCACAATGCGGGAGGACTGGATTCTCTGGCCCAGATGGCGTACGATTTGCTTGAGGTCTTTCGGATCTACACGAAGGTTCCTGGGAAGCCCGCGGACCGGACGAAACCATTCACGCTGCCGATCGGCAGTACAGTTGAGGACCTTGCGCGAGGTGCATCGTGATTTTGAGCGATCCTTGAAGTTCGCCAAGATCTGGGGCACCGGAGTCTTCGACGGTCAAACCGTCAAGCGCGACCATGAGCTTCACGACGCCGACGTCGTCGAGTTGCACGTCTAGGGCCTTTCTGGCCGATGAATGCCGGGGGGCGAGACGAGTGGCCCCACCGACGAGGAGTTGGCGATGCTGAACAAGGCTCTGATCGTCGAGGACGACCCGGATCAGGCCGCTGTCGCGGCCGGATTGGTCCGCCTGCGCGACTATGAGCCGGTGCTGGCCGAGACCGGATCGGACGGACTCGACCTGGCCCGTCGCCTGCTCCCCTCGCTCGTCCTGCTCGACCTGATGCTGCCGGATATCGATGGCTTCGACGTTTGCCGTCATTTGCGCTGCGATCAGAATACCCGGACGACGCCCATCGTCATGGTCACGGCGCTGAACGATGAGGCGCACCGCCGCCGCGGCTACCGGGTCGGGGCGAATGCCTACGTGACCAAGCCCTTCGCCACCGATGACCTGCTCAGGGCGATCACCGCCGCTCAACACTGGAAAGAGAGTCTGAAACCGCGTCGCGTTCAGGGCGAGATCCATGTCGAGTTGAATAGCGAATCAGTTCTACTCCAGGAGGTCAACGAATTCCTGACAGGATTGTGCCGCGAGACGCCGCTAAACTCCGATCAGATCGCCCACCTTCGTCAGGCAATCATGGAGATGGGT
Organism: uncultured Planctomycetota bacterium; assembly: GCA_963758025.1. Taxonomy (GTDB): domain Bacteria; phylum Planctomycetota; class Planctomycetia; order Isosphaerales; family Isosphaeraceae; genus CAVWUA01. Next base: position 276,358 of record CAVWUA010000003.1, read on the forward strand.
CAGAACGCGATCGAGTGGGGGAACCGACATCGCGTGGAGGATCTGGTCACGATCACGTACCGGGTCTTTGATGATCGCGTCGAGATTGTCGTTCGCGATCAGGGGCCGGGGTTCAATCTGGAAGACCTGCCGCACGCGGCGCAACCGGAGGACCCACTCTCCCATCTGGACGTTCGTGAAAAACTCGGCATCCGCGAGGGCGGCTTCGGGTTAATGATCTCTCGGGGAATGCTCGATGAACTTCGGCATAATGAACAGGGAAACGAGGTCACACTTGTCAAACGGTTTCCGCCTTCGAGCGGAAATGGACATTCCGGCACCATCCAGTAACACCACCGAGGCTACCCTGGGCATGAAAAAACAACGCCCGAAACTGCTGGTGGTGGATGACGAGCCGGAGGTGCTCCGTACCGTCCACGACCTGTTCCGGATCGACTACAACGTCTTGACCTACACCCGCGCCGCTGATGCGCTGGCGGTCGCTGGAAGCGGACGATATTCCCGTCGTCATGACCGACCAACGCATGCCGTCCATGTCGGGTGTGGAGTTTCTGCGTCACGTCGCCCAGCTTCGCCCCGATACAACCCGCTTGCTCTTCACGGGTTACTCGGACATCAAGGCGGTGATTGACGCCATCAACGAGGGGCACGTTTACCGCTACATCAGCAAGCCGTGGGACTCCGAGGAACTTGGCGCGATCGTCCGACAGGCCTTCGATCAACACAATCTCCTCGTCGAGCGTCGCCAGCTCCTGGAAGAGCTGAAGGTCACCAACGCGCAGCTTGTCGAGGCCAATCAACTCAAGGAAGCGTTCATCGAAGTGGCCAGCCACGAGCTGAACACCCCCGTGGCGGTGGTGCTCGGACTGGCCGAACTCTGGCAGATGAGCCAGCGCGAGAATGCCTCGCCGACTGAGCGCGGATGGGTCCAGCGCATCCAGGCGGCTGGCCGACGTCTAGCGGCCACCGTCGAGCGCATGCTCAAACTGCTCCAGAACGAGGAGTTTGGCTCCAATCTGAATCTCCAGAAGGTCGAGCTGGAACCGCTTTTACGTCGCGTGATCGCCGACTTGAAGCCGTTCCTGGAGATTCGTCATCAGACCGTCGATCTGGTGGTCACGCCCGGTCTGGGGTCGGCCGAGATCGACCCCGATAAGGTGGGCGATATCTTGATGAACCTGATCGGCAACGCGATCAAGTTCTCTCCCGATGAGGGAACCATCCGGGTCGTCGCCGAGCCCGAGGGGGTGGATCGGGTTCGGTTTCGTGTTCACGACTCCGGCGTGGGTATCAGCCAGGCGGACCGCCGGCACCTCTTCGAACCGTTCTTCACCGGTTACGACACGCTGCACCATTCCTCGGGCGACTTCCAGTTTTGCAAGCGCGGGATCGGTCTCGGACTTTGCCTGGTCAAGACGTTCGTCGAACTGCATGGCGGGTCGGTGGAGGTCTTCAGTCGGCCGAGCGAAGGCTCAACCTTCGGCTTCGTCTTGCCCCGCACCCATCGCGCCGTCGAGTCCGCCCGCGCAGTCGGCTGATCTTGAGCCGAAGTCCCGCCTGGAAAACGTGATCGCCCGTCAGGATTCCGGCTTCGGGGGCTGCCCCGGATGTCTGTCGATGTAGTCGCGCAGGTACCGGAGGAAGGTGGGAATTCCAGCCTGATCCCAGGCTTGCTCGATGGCTTCCTTGATCCGCTGATTCTCCGCCTGGAGATCCCGAAAGGCATCGGCATCCTTGGAGTCGGGTCGGAGGGACAGAGCCTGGTCGTGGGTGTTCACCGACAGGAGGAAGCCGTCCTCATTGGGCCACGGCTGGACCTGGAGCTTCATGTGCATGTAGCGGTGATTGCCCAGGCGCAGGGCGTGAATGGTGGGAACGTCCGAAGTCTGGCGATTGATCCGCTCGAACGGGGGCCTGGAGAGCAACTCCGCCATGCCGAGACTATCGTCCCATTCGAGGCGGCGTCGGACCGCTTCGGGAGGCTCCGCGTCCGGATAAGCCACCTCCAGATAAATGGCGATGGCTTTTCGGAACTCATTCAGTGTCAAGGAGTTCAGGTCGGGAGGGATCGACGACACGTCTGTCACTGCTCCGTGAGCCCACGCCCTCGAACGCATCGGAGGGGTTCGGTGGGGCGACCGTGCCGAACGACCACGAGCGGTCGCTCCACCTCGACGAACGTCTCCATCTTAGCTATCCAACGTCCATTCGACCATGCCACCCGGTGAGGAATTCTTCAACGAGGATGGCGCTGGGTCTGGATCACGATCAAGAGCGTCTGCGACGCGCCCGGCGCGAGGACTCTCAACCCAGCGTCGATCCCCTGAGCCTGCAGGTTGATCGCGTCTGTCGTCTGTGTGTAAGGCTCCACGGCAATGACGCCGGGATCACCAGGAGGGGTGAAGACGACCAACTCGCGGAAGTTGCGGTCGATCTGGATCTGGAGTTCCGTCCCCAGGTTCTCGTCCACCAGGCGGCAGGCGTGCCCCTCCTCCCCCGGAAGGCCCGTGAGCACGTCGTCGAGTTTCAACCCTTTGATCGGCTTCCCCTTGCGGAAATCGAGGCGATCGTTGACCGGCCGCCGCTCACCGGTCGGCAAGAAGTCCTCCAGCACCCAGTATTCGGTCGCGGGAAGGATAATCTTGGTCTGGGATTCATCGCCACAGGGCTCGAACGGGAGCCGGAAGTAGGGATGAATGCCGAATCCGTAGGGCAGGGGGTTGTCTGTCGAGGGGTTGCGGACGAGCGCTTCCAGGGAGAGCCGCCCGTGGGACAATCCGTAACGGATCTCCAGCACGGCGTCCGCTGGCCAGTTCGGCAGCATCTCGGGAGCCTGCTTGGAGATCTGGAACCGACCGGTCAGAAAGGCCCCGGTCTCGTCGGCCTTCTGCTCGACCACATCCCAGGGGGCCTGGATCGCGAAGCCGTGAATCGCATTCGTCCCGTGGTTTTGCGGAAGCTGGTACGTCTTGCCCTCGAATTCGAACCGGCCGCCGCGAATCCGGTTCGGAAAGGGGAACAGCACGGGAATGCCGTTCCGCCCCGGGTTCGACGGGTTTTCTTCCCAGCCCGGCGCGGCGAAAAGCACCGGCCTCACCGTGCCGTCGACGGGCAAGCGGAGGTCGAACAGGTTGAATCCGAATGACGGCACGACCGAGGCGGAGGCCCCGGCCCCACCATCCGTCAGGGTATAGATCTCCCTGCCGCCAACGGTCTTCGTGCGGACCTCGTATGCCATGCCGTTCTCCTTGATCTGGAGGGATTCACTGCCGCGCAGTTCGGTCGATCGACGTCAGGATCCGATTGGACTCCATCCACCGGCCGATTGCAAACCTCTAGCCGGCGCGGTAAGGAAACAGCGAACGTGAGTCCGCGAACACGCTCCTCAGACAAAGGAAGGACGCCCACGGTGCCCACCCTGACCGCCACCTCATTGACCGATTTCACCACCCGTCTCTTCGAGGCCGCCGGGGTGCCGCCGGACGAGGCGCAAACCATTTCCAGAAACCTGATTGGAGCGAATCTCCGGGGGCACGACTCGCACGGGGTCATGCGCATTCCTCAGTACGTCGGGTTCCTGGAGAAAGGCTCTTACCAGACGGGGATTCCATTGAAGGTGGAGCAAGAGACACCGGCCGTCGTCGTCTGTGACGCGGGTTGGGGGTTCGGCCAGGTCCAGGCGCACCGCCTGCTCGACCGGATTCTGCCGAAGGCCAAGGTACTCGGTCTGGCCGCCGGGGCGGCGCGGCATTGCGGCCACATCGGCCGTCTGGGGGAGTATGCCGAACGGGCGGCCGACGAGGGCCTCGTCCTCCTGGCGACGGTCAACAACGGCGGCTCCGGCCAGCGCGTGGCACCACCGGGGGGAGTCGAGCCGCGGCTTGGCACCAATCCGCTCTGCGTCGCCGTGCCGACGAGCGAGGCCCCCATCGTGCTCGATTTCGGGACGAGCGTCGCCGCCGAAGGCAAGGTGAGGGTCCACTATATCGACAACAAGCGGCCCGTTCCCGAAGGGTGGCTGCTCGATCACGAGGGACGCCCGACGACCGATCCATCCGTCCTCTACGAGCAGCCGAGCGGGAGCATCCTGCCAATGGGAGGCGCCCAGGCGTACAAGGGGTTCGGCCTGGCCCTGGTGCTCGACATCCTCGCCGCGGGCCTCAGCGGGGGCAACTCATGCCACCCGTCCCCGCCTCCGGTCCGGGGCAACAACGTCCTGTTCCTGGCGATCGACCCCGCCAGGTTCGCCGGTCGGGACTGCGCTGACGGGACAGGCGGGGCAACTGGCGGAGTACGTCCGGGGCACCCGACGTGCCGAGGGAGTCGAATCGATTCTCTTGCCTGGCGATCCCGAACGGAAAACCTTCGAGACTCGATCGAAACAGGGCATCCCGCTGAGCAACGCTCATTGGAAACCCTTGCTGGAACTGGCCGAACGGCTGGGGGTGCCGGTTCCCGAGGTGGTCTCGGCGTGAGGCGGCCGGACCGTCGTGTCCGCGTTGACAGCCAGGAGACTTCCGGCTACAGTCCCCCCGCACGTCGCGTCCCGAAGCGCTGGGACGGCCGCGAAGAAACAACTCCACTGAGCACAACAACACCGCGGACCGCTTAACGACCGAGGGACCGGGCGCAGGTTCGGGCGATCCCAGGGACGGGCGCATACCGGCTTGTGTCAGAGTTGACGGGCGAGGGTGGGTCATGGACGATTTCCCCGCCGGTCCGGCGAGCCCGGGGCCTTGGAGGCCGCCGCTCTCGGTGGTGATCCCTGTCCACAACGGGGGTCGCGACTTCGAGCGCTGCCTCCAAGGGCTCCGAGACTCCTCGTGGACCGACTACGAACTTCTGGTAGTCGACGACGGCTCGACCGACGACTCCGCGGCTCTCGCCGCGTCGTTCGGCGCGGTCGTCGTCCGGCACGAGACGCCGAAAGGTCCGGCCGCCGCGCGGAACGCCGGCGCGGGCGGCCTCGGCGCAGATCATCTTCTTTCTCGACGCTGATGTCGTGCCGCACCCCGAGACGCTTTCCCAGGCCCTCGACCATTTCGCGGCACATCCCGAACTGGCCGCCTTGTTCGGCTCGTATGATGATGCTCCGGCCGCGCCGGGGTTGGTTAGCCAGTATCGCAACCTCCTGCATCACTACGTCCACCAGCAAGGGGAATTTGCCGACAACGTCCGCCCGGCGCACACCTTCTGGACCGGCTGCGGCGCGATTCGCCGACAGGTCTTTCTCGATCTCGGCGGGTTCGATCCGCTTCTCTACCGCCGCCCCGCGATCGAGGACATCGAGCTGGGATACCGCCTGACGCTTGCCGGGCATCGGATCATCCTGGCGCGGAACGTCCAGGTCACGCATCTGAAGCGCTGGACGCTCCGCCGCGTGTTCAAGACCGATATCTTTCAGCGCGGGGTGCCCTGGACGCTCCTGATGCTGCGGACCCACATTGCCGAGACGGATCTGAACGTCAGCCGCTCGCAGCAACTTTGCGTCGGCTCGACCGGGCTGGGTCTCCTAGGAACCTTGATCGCTCCGGTCTGGCCGCCCGCTCTGTTGCTGTTCGTGTTGAATTTGCTGATTCAGGTGGTTCTGAACCACCGGTTTTATCGGTTCCTGGCCGCGCGACGGGGTTGGTTGTTCGCCCTGGGCTCGTTTCCGCTCCACTATCTGTACTTCTGCTGCTGCGGTGTCTCGGTCGCCGTGGCCCTTGTTCTGAAGCAGCTCCCGAGCCCGCACAATCCTCGATCCTCCACTCCGCCCCCGCCCCACCTGCGTCCTCGTGAGGACGTGGAATCCACGGCGGTCCATTCCCCAACCGTCTCAACCCGGAGGCCCTCGCGATGGAAAAGGCGGTGAATGTCGCCGTGGTGCGTTCCGACAATCGGCGCGGGGCCGTCGCCGAGGCACTCGCCCTGATCGCCGACGATCTGCGGGACCGGGTGAGCCCCTGCGTGCTGGTCAAACCGAACCTGGTCAGTCATCGCTATCAGCTTCCGTCCACGCACCCGCAAACCCTCTCGGCCACTCTCGACGCTCTGCAAGCCGCCGGTGCCCGCGAGCTGACGATCGCCGAAGGAGCGACCGACGCCACCGCCGGCTTCGAACGGTTTGGCTATCACCGGGAAACCCACGGACGCCCCGTCCGCTTCTTCGACATCAACCGCGACGAGACCGAGTGGCTCCCGCTCGAACTCTCCGGCACGGATCACTCCACGAGAACCGCCCGGCTCTCCCGCACGGTGGCCGAGTCCCCTTGCCGCGTCTCGCTCGCCCTGGCCAAGACGCACGTCACGACGCGCGTGACGCTCAGCCTGAAGAACATGCTTTCCAGTATTCACCCGAACGACCGGGTGATGATGCACGGTCATGCCCCCGGCGGAAACGGCCACACCGGCTGGAAGGGGCTCATCGTTGAGTTCCTCAAACAGGATAACCTCCTGGTCAACCGCCTGACGCGAACGCTCGGGCGCGTGCGGCACGTCGAGGCATTCCTCAAAGGGAAACATCGGCCGGACGCCTGGCAGCGGCTCACCCCGAGCGATCTGGGGTTCCTCCGCTCGGTCGAGGCAATGAACCGGAACCTCGTGTCGCTGTCTCGCCGGGTCATGCCGCACATCAGTGTGGTCGATGGGTTCGTCGGCATGCACCGCGAAGGCCCTCGGCACGGCACGCCGATTCCGCTTGGCGTCGTCATCGCCGGGACGGACGCGGTGGCCGTCGATGCGGTGGCGGCGGCCGTCATGGGCTTCGAGCCGAGGGAGATCGGCTATCTGGCTTATGCCGAGGTCGCCGGCCTGGGGACGGCCGACCTGGAACGGATTCACATCTTGGGCGACCCGATCGCGCGGGTCCGCCGCCGCTTCGTGCCGCACTCCAACGACGTCGTTCAGCGCCACTGGAACCGGCTGACGCAACTCTCGGGGCGAGGCCCCCATTGCCGGATTAATGAGCCGGAACGGATGGTGTCCTCATGAACGCTTCTCCGGGAAAAGATATCACGATTGTCGTCGCGTCGATCAACGCCCTCGCGACACTTCACGACAGCCTGGCCGGATTCCTGGCCGAGGCCGGCGAGCGTGGTGACGTGGTCCTGGTCGATGCCTCGAACGACGGCACGGCCGAGGAGGCCGCGCGGGCGTTCCCCGAGGTCCGCGTGATCCGCCGCTTGCCGGGGAGCCTCGTGCCGGAACTCTGGCGCGATGGGCTGGAATCGAATGAAACGCCCCTGGTCGCCTTCTCCACAGCCCAGATGCGACCGAACGCAGGCTGGCTCAAAACGCTATGCGATGGGCTGGAAGGTTCGGACGCGGCGGGGGTCGGCGGCTCGATCGCGCCGGGCGAAGGACTGTCTCGAACCGATCAGGCAATGTATCTGCTCCGCTACGCGAACTATCTTCCCCCGGTGCCGGTGTCAGCGCGTTTCGAGCCGCCCGGCGACAACGCCCTGTACCGGAGGGAACGTCTGCACGGTCTGGAGGCGTGCTGGCGACGCGGGTTCTGGGAAGTGGATCTCCATCGCAGGCTCCGTCGGCGCGGCGAAGCTCTGGCCACGGCCCCCGAGGCGACCATGACCTTTCTCGGTCATACCGACCTGGTCTCCTCCTTGCGGCAGAGGCTGGCTCACGCCCGCAACTACGGCGCGGGACGGGCTGAAGGCCGCGACTGGGCATACCGGTTCGCTCGCCTGGTGGTGGCTCCGGCCGTGCCGTGGCTCTTGCTCTTGAGAATCATTCGATCGCTACGACGGCGGAACGTCGCGCTCGGCCCGTGGCTGCCGGCGTTTCCCCAACTCGGCCTGATCCTGGTGGTCTGGGCTCTCGGCGAGGCGCTGGGGGCGTGCTTCGGGCCGCCTCCGTCACGCTCGGATCGCGAGCCGTTGTCGCTCATCCGTCAACCGCTGGAAACGTAGGACTCAGGTATCTCCGGCATCCGCGATGGCATTTCCCCGACGAGAGGAAGGAGCCCGGCATGGAAGCGAACAGGAATGGAATGGGCTTGGTCGTGGTGGGGGTTGGCTTCCTCGGTGCGCAAAGGGCCGCGGCGGCCGTCGCGGCCAGAGGGGCGAACCTGATCGCCGTCACCGACCGCGACCCCGAGGCGGCCCGACGGGTCGCCGAACGCTTCGGGATCAACGCGGTCACGGACCTTGACGCGGCCCTGGATCTGCCTGGCGTCGATGGAGTCATCGTCGCGACGCCGCACGCCGAGCACGCCGAACAGGTCCGTAAGGCCCTGGAACAGGGTAAACACGTCTTGTGCGAGAAGCCGCTGGCGGTCACGTTGGAGGACGCCCGCGCACTGGCGCTGCTCGCCGACGAGGCGAAGGTGCGGCTCGCGACCGGTTTGAACCACCGGTTCTATCCCCCTGTGCGGGATGCGCTGGAGCTTGTCGCCGCCTGGCGGATCGGGCGGGTCGAATCGGTCCGCGTGCAGATCGGCCATCGCGCCTCGCCGGAGTTCCTGCAAAGCTGGCACACGGAGACGACGGTCTCCGGCGGCGGGACGTTGATGGACAACGGCGCTCATGCGTGCGACCTGATCCGCCGGTTCCTGGGCGAGGTTGTCGCCGGGCAAGGGTACGTGCGCGATGCGCTCGACCTGCCGCCCGGTTGCGAGTCGGAAGCATTCGGCCTGTTCCGCAACCACGATCGCGGCGTGGCCGAGCTACGGTCGAGCTGGTCGCTGGAGCAAGGCTATCTCACCATCGAGGTGCGCGGGAGCCAGGGCCATCTCCGCATCGAGACGGCCCCCTGGCGGCTCTCGGGCCAGCTCGACGACGGCAAGCCGATCTCCAAGAGCTATCTGGCCGAGCGGATTGCCGAACGGCTGTACCGCCGTCGGCATGGCTGTGAACGCTCGCTAGTGCGGGAACTGGAAGCCTTCGTCGGTCCGAACCAGAGCCATCCTCGCCCCGGCGCGACCGGCTGGGACGGTTGCCGCGCGACCGAGATGATCCACGCCATCTATGAATCGGCCGAGACCGGCCGCGAGGTCTCGCTCAAGCCGCTGGCGATCCGCCTGCCCAGCGCCCGGACACAGCCGACCGGGAGGAGCCGCGTATGAGTCCGTCAGGCCTACCGGTCCTGACCTATCACGCCATCGACACCTCCGGCAGTGTGATCGCCACCGATCCCTCGTGGTTCGCCGAGACCCTTAGCGCGCTCGACGAAGCGGGGTTCCAGTCGGTGGACCTGCACGACTGGATCGCCCAGGGGCGTCCCGCCGTCGCGCGACGGTTCGCCCTGACGTTCGATGACGGGCTGCGATCCGTCCTTCCGGCGGCCGAGATCCTGAGCCGGCACCGGTTCCAGGCGACGGCGTTCCTCGTCACCGACCGGATGGGCCGCGACAACGCCTGGCCGGGCCAGCCACGCGGGATCACGATTTCACGAGTGCTCGACTGGTCGGACCTCGACGCCCTGTCGGCCCTCGGGTTTCGCTTCGGTGCCCACACACGAACGCATCCGTACTTGACGCGTTGTGATGACGCGGCCCTGGAATCGGAGCTGCGAGGCTCGCGCGTGGCGATCGAGGACCGAACCGGTCGGCCCTGCCGGTTGCTCGCGTATCCGTATGGGACCAGTAATCGCCGCGTGCGAATGGCGGCTGGCCGCACTTTTGACGCGGCGTTCGGGACGAACATGAACCTGGCGAACGATCGCGAAAGCGTCCATCACCTCTCCCGGATCGACGCTTACGATCTGCGCTCGGAGCGTGCCTTGACGGCACTGATCGAGGGCCATCTCGTGCGCCGGCTCCGTCCGCGTGCGGTGGCCCGCAAGGTGCGCTGGACCGCCAAGAGCTGGATGGGAGGGTAAGCGTGCCCGAGGGCATCACGATCGGGAGAGTTCACGCGATGGGGGAGATCGCCCATCTGGGTCCGTGCCCGGAGGTCGTCTGCCCCGCATGTCGGGAACCGCTCAGGGGCGATGCGCGAGGCCTCGGCTGCCGAGGTTGCGGACGAACCTTTCCCCGCGTTGCCGGGTTGCCCGACCTGCGGCTCCGGTCCGACCGCTACCTTGCCCTGGACGCCGAGCGGGCCAAGGCCGAACGGCTTGCACGGCGGGCCTGGCGAACGGACCTGACGGGGCTGGCCGAAACGTATTACGCGATCACCGACGACGTGGACGCCCGCCGCCGCGCCCGCTACCTGGCTCATATCGCCCGGGCGGAGGTGCGGGGTGCGGGGCTTGTTCCGCTTCTGCCACGCACCGGCCGTATCCTGGAGATTGGCTGCGGCTCGGGAGGTTTGCTCGCGGCGGCGGCAAAGGCCGGACGGGACATCACGGGGATCGATATCGCGGCGCGCTGGCTCGTCGTCGCGTCGCGTCGCCTGGCCGACCTCGGCCTGTCCGTCCCGCTCGCCGCCGCCGACGCGGAGAACCTGCCCTGGAACGATGCGCAGTTCGATGCCGTGGTGGCCGATAGTCTGATCGAGCATCTCGATGACCCGCTGTCCGCTCTCCGGGAAGCCTGGCGGGTCCTGCGGCCGGGTGGCCGGTTAATCGTCTGGGGACCGAACCGGCACAGCCTCACGACCGACCCGCACGTCGGCCTCTGGGGCGTCGGCTGGCTACCCGACCACTGGGCCTCGGTCTATGTCCGGCGACGACGTGGATGCGACTGGACCGTCCGGCCCCTCTCCCCCGGCCAAAGTCGGCGGCTCGCTGTTGAGGCCGGCTGGTCGGATGTCCGCGTCCATGCGCCCGAGGTTCCCCTTGGCTGGAGAACGCGGTGGACCGGACGGATCGGCATTCGCCTGTATGAGACGCTACGTCGATCCTGTTTGAACGGCGTTCTTCGGGAACTGGGACCGATCTGGCAAGTCGTCGCGACGCGACAGGAGCGCGCATGACGACCGCCACGGCCCTTCCTCAGCAACGCCATACCACCCGGGCGCCCGTCGTCGCGTCGCCGTCGGGGGTTTCCTGGCTGCTGGTGTCCGAGATCGGCTCGGGAGCGCTCGGATTCGCCGCGACGATCCATCTGGCGAGGCGGCTTGGTCCGCTCGCGTTTGGCCGGGTGGAGTTCGCGGCGGCGGTCGCGGCCTGGCTGCTCGTGATCGTGCGCAGCGGTGTGGAACAGATCGTCTATCGAGAAGCCGCGCGACGGCCCCGGCTCATCGGTCCGTTGACCGACGTGCTGCTGGGGCTCAAAGGGGCCGGGGCCGCGCTCGGCTTCGGATGCGTCGCGCTCGTCTCGGGACTGTTCGGCGCGGGGCAGGGGGGGCTGATCCTGCTGGCCGGGTTGATCCTCGGACCGTCGGCTCTCGTCGCCGATGTCGGCCCCCGCGCCACCGGCCGCCTCGGCGTGCTCGCGCTGGCGCAGACGGTCCGCACGCTGGGGCTGGCCGTCCTGGTCTGGGGGCTGGTGGGCGGTCCTGGCGACGCCCCCTGGGCGGCCTCGTGCGCGGTCGGGGCAGAGTTGACCGGGGCCTTGGTCCTGCTCGGATGGCACACCGCGCGGTTCGGCCGACCGACGCCGCGCTATCGGCGGCGCGTCTGGGTGGTCCTCGCCCATCGGGGCGCCCTGGCGAGTGCGATCCGGTTCGGCCGGGTCAGCCTTTACGGCGCGGATCTGCTCTGCCTGGGGTTCTGGGAGAGGGGGGAGGTCGGCCCTTACGCCGCGGCGCGTCGGGTGGTCTTCGCGGCGGTGGCCCTGGGCCTGGTCTTGCCGGCGTCGTATGGACCGCTCATCGGCCGCGCCTGGGCGGCGGGGAGCGACACGGCCCGCGACGTCCTGGGGGCGTGCCTCCGACGTCTCGCGTGGCTCGCTCTTCCCGCCACGGCGGGAATGGTTCTGGCGGGCGACCTGGGGATGTCGTGGCTGTTCGGCCCGTCGTATGGTGATGCCGGGGGATGGCTCGCGCTGATCGCGGCCCGGCTGCCGTGGCTCCTGCTGGCGACACTGACGCAGACGGCCCTCGTCGCCTGCCGTCGCGAGCGGCTGGCGTTGCGACTGGTTCTCCTCATGATCGCAACGGCGTTCATTCTGGTTCCCCTCGCCGCGCGCTGGCAAGGGGCGTGGGGGGTCGCTCTGGCCGTGCTCGTGGTGGAAGGGATCGGCGCGGCGGCGGGCTGGAAGGCGTTGCGGGATCTCGGCATCAACCCCGACTTCTTCGGGAGGGATACGCGGTGACGAGCGTCGCACTGTCGATCGACGATCCGGCCTACTTCGACCGGCTCGCGGAGGTCGAGGCCGCGCACTGGTGGTCGCGGGGAATGTGGCGGCTCGGCAGCGGCTGGCTCGATCCGGCGTTGCGGGGTCGTCGCGGCTTGAGAGTGCTGGACGTCGGCTGCGGCGCGGGATGGACGGCCTTGCGGCTGTCGCGCCGTCCCGAGATCGCCGAGGTGATCGGGCTGGACCCGAGCCCCGCCGCGCTGGAACGGGCACAACGGCATGGATTTCCGCTGCTGTCCGCGAGTGCCGAGGCCCTGCCCTTCGCGCCGGAGAGCTTCGACCTGGTGACGTGCTTCGACGTGCTCCAGCACCTCGACGAAAGGGGGGACCGCCGTGCCACCGGAGAGCTGTTCCGCGTGCTTCGTCCGGGAGGTCTGGCCCTGATCCGCTCCAATGGCCGGGGCTGGGCCAGGGACCTGGATGGCCAACGTCCGCCTTACCGGCTGTCCGAACTCATCGCGGTCATCCAAGACGGGCGGGTTGCGCGTCCGTCGTGCCACCTACGCCAATTGCCTGCCGTCGTTCGCCCAGGAGCTTCGAGGACGTCTCCCCTGGAAATCGCCAGATGCCCATCGGTCGCATCCTTCGGGCGGGGGGTTGCGGATTCAGTTGCCCCGGCCGCGCGTCAACCGGCTGATGGGCCGTGTTTCCGGGGCCGAGGCGTTCGTCGCCGGGCGGCTCGGGGTGCCTTTGCCGTTCGGACACAGCACGTTGGTCTTGGCGGAACGGCCGATCTCGGGCATGCTCTCGGCGCGTTGATCCACAAAAGAACGGACGGGGAATGTCATGCGGATCGGATTCGACGGCGGATGCCTGGCCAATCGACGCGGCTTCGGGCGCTTCGCCCGCCAGACCCTCAAGGCGCTGGCGGAGGCGGGATCGCCGCATGAGTTCGTCGTCTTGCTGGATCGCCCATCGGCCGAGCTTGTCGAGATCCCCCCGGCCTTCGAGACGTTGACGGTCGAGGTCCGCGAGGCCCCCAGTCAAGCGGCCTCGGCTCAGGGACGCCGGCGGGTCGGCGACCTGCTCGCGATGGGCAAGGCCGCCGCCCGGGCGAACCTGGACCTGATCTACTTCCCGGCGTCGTACAGCTTCTTCCCCGTCTGGAACGTCCCCCGCGTGGTCGTGACGATGCACGACACCCTGGCCTTCACCCTGCCCGACCTGGTCTTTCCCTCCTGGCGGGGCAAGATGGCCTGGACGGTCAAGGAGCATGCCGCCGCCCGCTGGGCCGACCGCGTGCTGACCGTCTCCGAGGCTTCCCGGCGCGACCTGATCGCCTGGTTCGGCCTCAGCCCCGACCGCGTCGCGGTCGTTCCCGAAGGGCCGGAAGCGGTCTTTCAGCCCCAGCCGGAGGGGCCGACGTCCGATACGGTTCTGAAACGTCATGGGATCGCGCCGGGCGGGCGATTTCTGATCTACGTCGGCGGCCTCAGTCCGCACAAGAACCTGCCGAGGCTGATCGAGGCGTTCGCGCAGGATGCGCCGGAGGATGTCGCCTTGGTACTCGTTGGAGATCTCGGCGACGTCTTCCACACGCACGTTCCCGCAATTCAGGAGGCGGTCTCTCGGTTCGGCCTGCAAGGACGGGTGAACTTCACCGGGTTCGTGCCCGACGCCGACCTGGCCCATCTTTACAGCCGGGCGTATGCCCTGGTGCAACCGTCGCTGATGGAAGGGTTCGGCCTGCCGCCGATCGAGGCGATGGCCTGCGGGACTCCGGTGCTCTGTAGCCGGGCGGGATCGCTGCCGGAAGTCGTCGGTGATGCCGGCATCCACTTCGATCCGACCAGCGTGGGAGAGATCGGCGCGGCGATAAGGGAGTTACTCGCCGAACCCGCGCAACGCGAGGCCCTGGCGGCCCTTGCCCGGGAGCGCTCGCGGCGGTTCACCTGGAAGGCCGCCGCGTCGGCTTTGCTCGCGTGCTTCGAAGGACTCGACCCGAACCGATCCGGGGGCCGGAGGAAGTCGGCATGAAGTTCTGTATGCTCTCGACGTTCTTCGGCCCGCACAGCTTCGGGGGCGACGCCGCCTTCGTCGATCGGCTGAGCCGCGCCCTGGCCCGTCGGGGGCATGAGGTTCACGTCGCCTACTGTAAAGACGCTTTCGAGATCAGCCGAGGGGGCCAGGCGCCCTTGCCCTACGAGCCGCCGCCGGGCGTGACGATCCACCCGCTATCGAGCCGCTTCGGCCGGCTCTCCCCGCTGGCGACGCATCAGACCGGCCGCCCCTGGTTCAAGAGCCGGGCGATCCGCCGCCTGTATCGGGAGATTCGCCCGGATGTGGTGCACGTCCATAACCTGTCCCTCATCGGCGGTCCCGGCCTGCTCACGCTACCTGCGCCGGGGGCGATCAAGCTCATGACGACCCACGAGCACTGGCTCGTCTGTCCGCTGCACGTCCTCTGGAAGTTCGACCGGGAGGTCTGCCAGTCCAACGAATGCGCCCGCTGCTGCCTCCAGGCGCGGAAGCCGCCGCAGCCCTGGCGCACGACCAGTCTGCGCGACCGCGCGCTCCAGCATCTCGACGCCTTGATCTGTCCGAGCCGCTCGACCCAGCGGGAACACGCCCGGCGCGGGATCAAGGCCCGGACCGTGCATCTGCCCTACTTCCTGCCCCACGACTACACCGGCTTGCCCCCTTCACCGACACCGACGCCCGTTCGCCCCTACGTCGCCGCCGCCGGGCGTCTGGAGAAGATCAAGGGGTTTCAGGACGCGATCGCCGCCATGCGGCACGTGCCTGAACTGGACCTCCGAATCGCCGGGACCGGTTCCTTCGAGGCGGAGCTGAGACGGCTGGCGACCGGGATGCCCAATATCCACTTTGAGGGGCGGCTCGACCCCTCCCGCCTGGCGGCCCTCTTCCGCGGAGCGCAGGCGGTCGTCGTCCCCTCGCTGGTGTTCGAGACGTTCGGCTACGTGGTGCTCGAAGCCTTCGACGAAGGGACGCCCGTCATCGTCCGCGACCTCGGCGCCTTGCCCGAGCTGGTCCAGCAAAGCGGCGGCGGCCTGATCTTCCGCACCCAGGACGGACTGGTCGAGTCGCTCAAGCGCATCGCCCACGACAACATCCTCCGCCGCATCCTGGGCAGCAACGGCCTGCGTGCCCGTCATGCGATCTGGTCGGAGGAGGAGCACCTGGAACGGTACTTCGACCTGATCGACGCCTGCCGCAACGGCCGGTCGTCGCGGATCGACCGCGCGCACAAGCCGTCAACCACGAGGCAGCTTCCCCGGCAAATCGCGGCGTCCCGCATGGGCGATGGATGACGGCTCTCGTGACGTCGTGACGTAGGATGGATCTCGACCCAGCTTCCTTCCGCGTCGCCACCCTGCGGCTGGGTCTCGACCCCAGCCCACGTCACTGTCGCGGGCGCGGAGGGCTCTCAGTGACATTCCCCGAGCGCACCGCCGTCCCCCCCGCGTGTTGTTGATCCCGAGTGCGCGGCCCGTTCCGTTTTCGTGCCGTCTGGAATCGCCGCAACTCGTTATAATTCCATCAGAAACGTCCATTCTCCGCTCCCGATTCCAGTGGCGTGCGCGTGTCGCTGACCTCGCAGGCCGATTTCGGGTGATGGTCGCGAGGGGTTCGTTCTACCTAAATCTCTCCAGTGAAACAAGATAAGTCAACAACCAATCGTTCCGGCGTTATCCCGCGACCCGCTGCGAGGATCAAAACGGCCCCCGGCGAGTGTCGCTGACCTTGCGCGGCCCCGTGTGTGTCGGAGGGGCCGGAGTGACAATCCGTGAACACGATCCCGGCGGAGAGGCACCGCCCACCATTCCATGATCTGCGAACATTTTTTTCGGCGGGTGGTCCGGACAACGTGTTGGCCGGGCCACGCGGCGATCAGAGGTCGCGGAACCAGCCGGGTCAATGGTCCGGGGTGGGGGGTTCTCATGGGCCGCTTGCGGCTACGCTGCCCGGACAACAAAAGTTGTCCGGTTCACCCCGCGCTCTTTCTTCGAGGATCGGTGGTCGTGCGCGGTCCCGTTGGTGTTCCCGGAACCCCCTCCGGATCCCCCTTCTCAAAAAAGAGGGAGAGGACGTCACAGCGGAAAGAGCATGGCGAGGAAAGGACTTCCGTGCCAACCGCGTCACTCCGATCCGCATCCCCCCTCCGCCACGGCGATCAGCTCGGCTTTGACCGCCTCGGCGAACCGGGACCGGCTCAGGCCGGCGACGTGTGCCAGCCCTCGGGCGATACGCTCGGCCCGCGCCTCGTGATCGACGGTCAGCGAGTGCAAGGCACTGGCGAGGGCGTGGGGCGTGGCCTCATCGAGGTACCAGGCGGCGTCCCCCCCGGCCTCGGTCAGGGCGCTGTTGCGGAGGGTCACGACCGGACATCCGCAGGCCAGGGCCTCGATAATCGGCAGGCCGAACCCCTCATAGAGCGACGGGTACAACAACCCGAGCGCACCGGCGAGAAGCCCCCGCAACAGCGCCTCCGGCACAAACCCCGCGACCCGCACACCCGGCGGGGGCGACGCGGCCAGGTCGTCCTCCCCGGGGCCGGCGAATACGAGCAGGTGTTCCGGGAAGCTCTGACGATGCCGGGCGAATGCGTCGAGGATCGCCGGCACATTCCGCCGCCGGGACCGCTTTCCGACGAAGAGAAAATAAGGGGCCGGACCGAGGCCCAGTTCCCCGCGGGCGTCCCGGACCTCCGCGGCCTCGTGGGAAAGCGGACGGAAGGCCGGCTCAACCCCCGGCAGGATCACCCGGATGCGGGAACGCGGTACGCCATAAATCCGCTCCGCATCCCGCGCCGTGGCTTCGGAAGGGACGAGAACCCGGTCCGCCGTCCGGGCCGCGCGCCGGTACCGGCGACCGAACCGCAAGCGGACGTGCCAGGGGAAGCCTTCGGGATGGATCTCCTGGATCAGGTCGAATAGTACGACGACGGTTCGGCCTCGCCACGAGGCGGGGGTCAAATTCGTCGGCGCGAACAGCAAATCGTCGGAACGGAGCCGCCCGCCCAGCCCCCAGCGTTCCCAGACCAGCCCCGGCCAGGAAGAACCGACGACCTCCACCTGAAGACCGTTCCCCCGCGGCACGCGCTGGCGGCCCGCCGGATCTTTCAGCACAACCAGGGTTTCGGGGAGGGGAAGGGCCGTCGCGGACCACTCGGCGAGCAAGCTTTCGAGATAACGACCAACACCGGTACGGGCGCCTCCGAGCCGTCGGCCATCGATGACCAGTCGCATGTGGCGGTTCCCTCACGCACCCCGTTCGGAAAGGCGAGAAAGAATTTTCTCATTTCCGCCGAACATCCCGGGAGACACGGTCGTAATGGGGGTCTTCGCACCGTGCATTCCAATTCCTCGGAAATCGGGATTCGCATTATGCGGAGTGCATGATACACTATTTCACGTTCGAAACGGTTCCTGGTTCAACACCCGCCGGCTTGAGGCCGATACGACCTTTCGCGAGCCGCCATTTTCCGTTGGTCTCTTTGCGCTAACCCTCCTTTCGTCCGCGAGCCGGATCGAAACCGATCTGGGTGGACTCTCTCAAAGGCGCGACAAGGCCGACATGGATGCCGCGTCCGACAAACGGGACGACCGATCGGGTTGTCCCGACTGCGCCGAGAGTCGGGTTCGAGACGACAAAAGAGGAGTTGGTATTGCAAGCGACGACCAAGGAAATTGTGAATAATTTCCGCGATTTGAATTTGACTGAAATGACCCTCGCGGCCCTGGACCGCGCGGGCTATCATGAGCCGAGCCCAGTGCAGGCTCACCTGATTCCCCCCGCGCTGGAAGGCCGGGACTGCCTGGGCAATGCGCCGACGGGCACCGGGAAGACGGCGGCGTTCCTGATCCCCTTGATCGAGCGGATCGACGACCGCAACCGCCAGCCGCAGGCGATCGTGCTGGCTCCAACCCGCGAGCTGGTTCACCAGATCGGCCGGGAGTTCGAGCGGCTCTCGATGGGCCGTCGCTGCCGGGCCGTTCCGGTCGTGGGTGGCGAGTCCATTCATCGTCAGTTGAACATGCTGCGTCACGGCGCCCAGTTGATCCTCGCCACGCCCGGCCGGATGATCGACCTGATGAACCGCGGCTCCATCCGGTTCGACCAGGTCAAGCAAGTCGTGCTCGACGAGGCCGACCAGATGCTCGACATCGGCTTCCGGCCGGACGTCGAGCGGATCATGGATTCCGTGCCGGCGCCCCGCCAGACGCTCTTGCTCTCGGCGACCATGCCAAAGAGCCTTCGCGACCTGGCACGTCGTTATCTCGTCGATCCGGCCGACGTGCGGCTGATCCCCGAGAACGAGGACGCGACCATCCCGGCCATCCGGCAGCACTACCTGATGGCCCACCACGAACACAAGTTCGACATGCTGGTCGAGTTGCTCCGTCGCGAGCAACCGGTCCGCGCCGTGGTCTTCTGCCGGACCAAGCATGGTTCCGACCGCATCGGCAACCTCCTGCGCAACGGCGGGTTCCGGGCCGAGGCGATGCACGGCGACCTCAGCCAGAACCAGCGCAACCGCGTGCTCCACGCGTTCCGTCAAGGACGCTTGAACACTCTGGTCGCCACCGACGTCGTCGGACGCGGCATCGACGTGCCCGAGATCTCGCACGTGATCAACTTCGACGTGCCCGAAGACCCCGAGCATTACGTCCACCGCATCGGCCGCACCGGCCGGATGGGCAAGGATGGCGCGGCCTTCACGTTTGTCCTGCCGGACCAGGGGAAACTGCTCGATCAGATCGAGAAGGCGATCTCCCGGGAGCTCGACGCGCACCAGATCGAGGGAATCCCGAGCCCGCCGCGGCCCCTCGCCCCGCCGCCGTTCCGACGTGGCGGCCCGGCCCGAGGCCGCCGGCCCTTCCGCGGCAACCGCCCCGGCGGTCCCTCGCGCGGAGGCGGAGGCGGAGGTGGCGGCAAGCCCCTGCGTCGACGCTACGGCAAGCCGCAACGGGTCGGTTAATCTCGACCTGACCTCTTCTGGCACCTGATTTGAAGGGTCCGTCCCGCGAACCGGTCTTCTCACGAGAAGGCCGTCGCTCAGGGCGGGCCCTTTGTCATGGGTCGGCTTGACGACCATTGACGGCTTGCCCACGATGAACCTCAGGACGCCCCGTCGTTTTTTTGTCCGCGCGGAACGGCCGGACCGATGACCATCGGCACCTTCGAGCCGGTTGAGGAGCCCCCCATTGAGCCAGACTGACGACCGACAGACACCCGTCCCGACCGACTCCACGCTGGTCGAGGGGCTGGAGGCGACGGACCGGACCCACAGGAACATGCCCCAGGCGGTCCTCGTTGAGCAGGCCCTGAGACGCGGGGAGGGCATCCTCTCGCACCCGGGGGCCCTGGTCTTCCAGACGGGAAAGTACACCGGCCGCTCTCCCGCGGACAAGTTCATCGTCCGCGAGCCGTCCAGCGAGGCCCACATCGACTGGGGCAAGGTTAACCAGCCGATCGAGCCCGACGTCTTCGATGCCCTCTACCAGAAGGTGATCGAGCACCTCAAGGGGCGCGAAATCTGGGTTCAGGATGCCGTCGCCGGGACCGATCCGGTCCACCGCCTGCCGATCCGGATCGTCTGCGAACGGACCTACCACGCCTTGTTTTCGCGGCAACTGTTCGTCAACCTCCCCCCCGAGGAACGCGCCGGCCACCGACCGGAATTCACCATCATCGCCGCGCCCGACTTCAAGGCGGACCCGGCCCGCGACGGCACCCGCAGCGAGGTCTTCATCCTCCTGAACCTCGCCCGCAAGGTCGTGCTGATCGGCGGGACGCTCTATGCCGGCGAGATCAAGAAGTCGGTCTTCAGCCTCCTGAATTACCTGCTGCCGATGAAGGGCGTGCTCTCGATGCACTGCTCGGCCAACGTCGGCGAGGCGGGGGACGTCGCCCTGTTCTTCGGCCTCTCCGGCACGGGAAAGACCACCCTCTCGGCCGATCCCGAACGCGGGCTCATCGGCGACGACGAGCACGGCTGGAGCGACGACGGCGTCTTCAACATCGAGGGGGGCTGCTACGCCAAGTGCATCCGGCTGAACCGCACGAACGAGCCGGAAATCTACCAGGCGATCCGCTTCGGCACCGTCCTGGAAAATGTCGTCCTCGACCCCGAGACCCGCGAGCCCGACTTCGCCGACGCCTCCCTGACCGAGAACACCCGCGCGGCCTATCCGATCGAGTACATCCCCAACTACGTCCCATCCGGCCGGGGCGGACATCCCCAGCACATCGTCTTCCTGACGTGCGACGCCTTCGGCGTCCTGCCGCCGCTGTCGCGGCTCACCCCCGAGCAGGCGATGTACCACTTCCTCTCCGGCTACACGGCCAAGGTCGCCGGGACCGAGCGCGGCCTGGGGAACGAGCCGCAGGCGGTCTTCAGCGCGTGCTTCGGCGCCCCGTTCATGACGCTTCCCCCGCGCCGGTACGCCGACCTGCTCGGCGCGAAGCTCCGCGTTCACCGGGCGTCGGCCTGGCTCCTGAACACCGGCTGGACCGCCGGCCCCTTCGGCAAGGGGCACCGCATCAGCCTGCCCCACACAAGGGCCCTGGTCGATGCGATCATGAGCGGCGCCCTACGCGACGTCCCCTTCGAGACCGACCCGATCTTCGGCCTGGAGTACCCCGAGTTCTGCCCCGGCGTCCCCCGCGAGCTGCTCAACCCCCGAGCCTCCTGGCCCGATCCCGACGCCTACGACACCGAGGCCCGCGCCCTCGCCAAGCGTTTCCACGAAAACTTCGCCCAGTTCACCCGCGCCGACCCGGCCATCCGTGCCGCCGGACCGCAGGTCTGACCTCGAAAACGGGATCGGGATTACGCGGCGGCGAGGTCTTTGGAACTTGGATCGTCCAGTTCCTCCCGCCGCAGCCCCTTCGACCGCCACGCCCAGATCCCCAGCAAGACCACGCCGGCGGCGATCAGGCCGGAGGACAGGCCGATCCACAACCCGCGCACGCCCCAGCCGAGCGACAGGCCCAGGACGTAGCCGATCGGCAGGCCCAGAAGCCAGTGGGCGACGAGGTTCGTCAGCATCGGCGTGCGGGTGTCGCCCAGGCCGCGCAGGACGCCGGTGGCGACGACTTGCAAACCGTCGAAGAGCTGGAAGGCCGCGGCGATGGCCAGCAGGGCGATGCCGGTCGAGAGGACCCGGTGTTCGTCGGTGAAGACGGCCAGGATCGGCCGAGGGACGGTCAGGAAGACCGATGCCGAGCAGGACATGAAGCGCCACGCCGAGCAACAGGGCCGTCCAGCCCGAGACGGACGCGGCCGAGGCGTCGCCGCGTCCCAGGGCCTGACCGACCCGCACGGCACCTGCCGTCGAGATGCCCAGGGGGACCATGAACGCCACGCCGCTGAGGTTCAGCGCGATCTGATGCGCCGCCAGGGCGTTCGGGCCGAGCGTGCCGGCCAGGGCGGTTGCCGTGGCGAAGACGCCGACCTCCAGCGTGATCTGCAAGGCCGCCGGAATCCCCAGGCTCAAGAGCCGGCGAATCCGCGCCGACTCCAACCGCCAGGGGGTTCGCAGCAATCCCGTACGCTGGCGGCGGTCGTGCCGCAGGATCGCTCCGCCGAGGAAGAGGGTCATGTAGAACCGCGAGGCGAACGTCGCCCACGCCGCGCCGGTGCAGCCGAGGGCAGGCAGCCCCAGATGGCCGTGAATGAAGACCCAGTTGGCCCCGATGTTCACCACGTTCGCGCTCAAAAGCGCGATCATGACCGAACGGACCAGCCCCATGCTTTGCAGGTAGCGGCGGAAGGCCGTGTAGAGCAACAGCGGCAGGATGCTCCAGGAGACGACCGTCATGTAAGGCGCCGTCAGCCGACGAATTTCCTCGTGCAGTCCCCAGAGGCCCAGACCGGCGATTTCCAGCCAGACGAGGACCATCAAGAGCGGGGTCATGCCGAAGGCCAGGGTCAGACCCTGCCAGAGCCATCGGTGGCATTCGTCAAGTTTCCCCGCGCCGAACGCTTGCGAGACCACCGTGTCCATGCCGAGCAGCAGCCCGACGCCGAAGATCGCCACGGCGAAGACCATCGAGTTGCCCAGCCCGACCGCGCCGATGGCCTCGGGACCGAGCGGGCCGACCATCAGGGTGTCCACCAGGCCCATGCCCATCCATCCCAGTTCGGCCAGGACGACCGGCCCGGCCAGGGCGAGCATCGGACCGATTTCGGCCCGGAATCCCTGTTTGGAACGCCGCGCGGGGGCCTCTTCCACAACTTCACCTTGATCGCAGGCGTTCAACATCGCACAATGGGCCTTTTCCCGTCCGGTTCGGGCATGAGGAACGTACGCCATGAAGAGCAAGACCAAGCAACGCAAATCGTATCGTTGGCGGAAGAAAGCCGATAGCTCTCCGACGGCCAAGGGCCGCCGCACGAAGATCGGCGGTCGCCGCAACCCCCGCAAGAAGAAGCACCTCGGCGGCGCGGGGCTGTAACGAACCCCCGTCACGGTCGCACATTCGCAAAGAACGAACCGCCCGGCCCCGGCCAGAGATCCCTTTTTTGAAGAGGGACACGGCCGGGGCCGGGCGGTTCGCGTTACGTTGTGACGATTGTACCGGGGCCGGTCAAATCCGTTCCATCTCAGATCAACTCGTGCACCGGCTCGCGCTCGTCGAGCAGGTACATCGGCCGGCCGCTGTGGTTCGGAACGGTCGTGGCCGGGTCGATGCCGAGGTTGTGGTAGAGCGTGGCGAAGACGTTCTGGAACGTGACGGGACGGTCGCGGGGGACCTCTCCCAGCCGGTTCGTCTCGCCGATGACCTGGCCGGTCTTCATGCCGCCGCCGGCCAGGATCGCACACGAGACGGCTGGCCAGTGATCGCGCCCGGCGTTGTTGTTGATCTTGGGCGTGCGGCCGAACTCGCCCCAGACGACGACCGAAACGTCCTTGTCCAGCCCTCGGATGTGCAGGTCCTCGACGAGCGTTGCCAAAGCCTTATCGAGCTTCGGCAGGCGTTCGCGGCACTGGCCGAAGTTGTTGCCGTGATAGTCCCAGCGGCCGAAGCCGACCGTCACGCAGCGGGCGCCGGCCTCGACCAGACGGCGGGCGACGAGGAAATGATCGTTGCAGCAAGGGCCGCCGTCATCGACGTTGTTCATGTCGCCGATGCCGTACTTCGCCCGCGAGTCGCGGGTCTTCCTTCGTCACGTCGAGCGCCTCGACCAGCCGGTTCGACGTGAGGATGTCGAAGGCGCGGCGGGTGAAGGTGTCCATGCCCTCGATCGACCCGTTCGCGTCCACCTCCCGCCGCAGACCGTCGAAACTGCGGAGCAGATTCTTGCGATCGGCGAAGC
Organism: uncultured Planctomycetota bacterium; assembly: GCA_963758025.1. Classification (GTDB taxonomy): domain Bacteria; phylum Planctomycetota; class Planctomycetia; order Isosphaerales; family Isosphaeraceae; genus CAVWUA01. The sequence continues at coordinate 299,823 of CAVWUA010000003.1, forward strand.
GATCGAGGCTCATGTCCTTGAGCGTCATCGTCTCCATGCTGGCCCCCATGTTGGGGGTAAACGGCGCATGGGAAAGCCCCAGGTATCCCGGGTCGCCGTTATCCGCCCAGGGCGTGTGGCCCATGCGGGGCGAGAGGCCGACGAACGGCGGAACCTCGCTGTTGACCGGACCTTCGAGCTTCGAAAGGATCGACGCCGAGGCTCGGCCGGCCCCCTTGCTGCTCGCTGACGGCCATCGGGTAGCCGGTCAGACACTGCACGGCCGCGTGCTCTCCTCGGGCGCCGACGATCGTGCGGATCAGGGCGAACTTGTCCATCATCGCGGCCATGCGGGGCATGTGCTCGCAGATGTCGATGCCGGGGACGTTCGTCGGGATCGGCTTGAACTCGCCGCGGATCTCGGACGGGGCATCGGGCTTGAGGTCGATCATGTCCTGGTGCGGCGGTCCGCCTGCCAGGAAGACCATGATGACCGCCTTGTGCGGCGACGACCGGACCCCCGCCCGCGCCTCGGCCTGGAGAATCTGGGGTAGGGACAGACCGCCCAGCGCCATCCCGCCGATCTTGAGGAAGTCGCGCCGGGAAAGCCCGTCGCAGAACCCGCCCCTCGCCTTGCCGCGGATCGTCAGCATCGGTCGTCCCTCCCCTCGGCTACGGTCTCTTTTTGCGGTTTGTCAAACGTTTAACAACGATCATTGTGCGCCGCAAGGCCGGAGACCGCAAGGGAAAAAGAGGCGTGTCTCACGACGACCTCCCGCCGGAGTGCGCCTGGAAGGTGCCTTCCTCGTAGGGCTGAACCACGACGAAGCCGTTGCCACGGAAGACCATCTGGATCGACTCTCCGCTGCCCCGGCCAAGGAACGTGCGGAAACTGACGGCGGCCTTGAATTCCGGCTCCAGGTTGCCCGACCAGGCGACCGTCGCATTGGGGTCGGTGGTCACCGGGTCGCCGGAGGTCACGCGCAGGGTCAGCGGGTCGTGGTGCGTGGTGATGGCGACCAGGCCGGAGCCTTCGAGGCGGACGTTGAACAGGCCGCCGGCCATCATCGCGCCCATCTTGCGCATGATCTTGATGTCCCACTGCACGGTATCCTGAAACGCCAGCAGGTCGTTGCCGTTGACGTACAGGGCCGAGCCGTTCAGGTCCAGCACGGTGATCTTCTTGCCGGCGTCGGCCAGGTACACCGTGCCGCGGCCCTCGGCCTTGGTCAAGGGGGCTCCCTCACCGCTGACGAACTTCTTCAGGGCCTTGCCGAGACCGTGCTCCAGCATCCCCTCGCGGCTGAAGTTGACCTCACCGCGATAGGCGACCATCGAGCCCATCTTGGTCCAGACGCGGCCGTTAAGGTTCACTTCGAGCAACCGCTCGGACTCCAGCTCGAAGAGGCCCTGACCCCGGTCGCGCTGGGCCGTCTCCTGGAGGAATTCCTCGATCGAATAGCGGTTCGTCGCTTCAGACATGGACATCACTCCCCAAACACGGGAACCGATCGAACATGGTTCATCCCAACATGGCATGCCCAAAGTCTTTCGGCCCTTTTTCGCAATTATTTTTGCGAAAAATGGGTCTAATCCCCTGGACGGTTCGGACGGTGATTTTTACAATGGTATCTCAGGTGGAAATTGTGGACAGGAGTCGCGTGCCATGCCCCAGGGCGTCGATCGAATCGACAATTCGGACCGCCCGTTGCTGGACTTGATCCGGCGGCGGGGCCCCTTGACCGTGGCCGAGATGGCCGGGGTGCTGGACGTGACTCCGACGGCCGTCCGCAACCGCCTGACCCGGCTGGTCAGTTCCGGCCTGGTCGAACGGCAGACGGAGCACGGCAAGCGGGGCCGCCCCCGGCACACGTACCAGGCCAGCGCCGAGGCGCAGAAGCGGCTCGGGCAGAATTACGCCGACCTGGCCGTCGTGCTCTGGGAAGAGATGATGCGGACCATCGAGGACCGCAAGCTCCGCCGCGCCCTGTTCGGGCGGATCACGGAGCGGCTGGCCGAGCAATACCGCGCCGGATCGGCGGCGAGGACTGGGAGCGTCGCATGGTCCAGCTCGGCACGATCCTGCACGACCGCGGGGTCGAGGCCGAGGTCGTTCCGGGAGGGGACGCCGAGGGCCTGCCGGTCCTGAAGCAGCACTCCTGCCCTTACTTCGAGCTGGCCGAGGTCGATCACGCCATCTGCGCCCTGGAGCGCAAGATGTTCGAGAAGGTGCTGGGTCGGGGCCTGCGGCTGAGCCAGTGCCGGCTCGACGGCGACCGATCCTGCGACTTCGAAGCCAAGCCGGTAGTCACGACGCCACCGAATACGCTCAATATTATCGGATAATTTCACCTTTTCAAATAAATGGGTCGCACGGCAACCCAATCCCCTTCGGGATGGATGGAGACGGATGAGCAAGGTCCTCAAGATCGACAACCTGCACGTGGCCATTGACGGTAAGGAGATCCTCAAGGGGGTCAACCTGACGATCCGCCAAGGCGAGGTTCACGCCCTGATGGGTCCCAACGGCTCGGGCAAATCGACCCTGAGTTACGCCCTGATGGGCCACCCGAACTACGAGATCACCGACGGGACGGCGACCATCGACGGGCAAGACATCCTGGAGATGGAAGCTGACGAGCGAGCCAAGGCCGGCCTGTTTCTGGCCTTCCAGTACCCGACGTCGATCCCGGGCGTGACCGTCGCCAACTTCCTGCGGCACGCCGTCACCAACGTCCGCAACCCCGACCGCAAGGAGGGGGAGGACCTGATCCCCATGCGGGAGTTCCGCAAGGAGATCCGCGAGCAGATGAACGAGCTGGGCATGGACCACGAGTTCGCCCGCCGCTACCTCAATGAAGGCTTCTCCGGCGGCGAGAAAAAACGCGCGGAGGTCCTTCAGCTCGCGATGCTCCGGCCCGCCTTCGCCATCCTCGACGAGACCGATAGCGGCCTCGACATCGACGCCGTCCGCGTGGTCAGCGAAGGGGTGAACAAGGTTGCGACCAAGCACGAAACCGGTGTCCTGGTCATCACGCACTATCAGCGCATTCTGAACTACATCAAGCCGCAGTTCGTCCACATCCTCTACGGCGGCCGGATCGTCGAGAACGGCGGACCGGAACTCGTCGATCAGCTCGAACGCGAGGGCTACGACTGGGTCCGCGCGAAGTACCCCGAGGCCGCCAGGGACGAGGATGAGCTGGAGCAGAGCGCGTCGGGCCAGCTTGCCTTCTAACGGTTATCGAGCGCATCTTGAGCCGGTCGAAACAGCGTAGCGGACAGACGAGCAGAGTGTCACCCGGTGGGCACCGCCCAGCCGACAACGAAAGATAAAGGAATCGTCATGGCCACCGACCTGAACGCCCAGGTACAGGGCATCAAGGACGAGTACAAGTACGGCTTTCGCGACGACGACTCGCGGTACTCGTTCAAGAGCGCCAAGGGACTGACCAAGCAGACCGTCGAGCAGATCTCCGAGATGAAAGGGGAGCCGGCCTGGATGCGCGACATCCGGCTGAAGGCCCTGGAGGTCTTCTGGCAGAAGCCGACGCCGACCTGGGGCGGTAACCTCGGCGAGCTGAATTACAACGACATCATCTACTACATGAGGGCCGCCGATCGTCAGGGCCTGACCTGGGACGATATTCCGGCGGACATCAAGAAGACGTACGACAAGCTCGGCATCCCCGAGGCCGAACGCCGCGGCTTGATCGCGGGTGTCGGCGCGCAGTACGAGTCGGAGGTCGTCTATCATAGCCTTCGCGAGGACCTTGAGAAGCAGGGTGTGATCTTCACCGACACCGACTCGGCCCTGCGCGAGCACCCGGACCTGGTGCGCGAGTACTTCGGCACGATCATTCCGATCCACGACAACAAGTTCGCCGCCCTGAACTCGGCCGTCTGGTCGGGCGGGTCGTTCGTGTACATTCCCGCTGGCGTGAAGGTGGACATCCCGCTCCAGGCCTACTTCCGGATCAATGCCGAGAACATGGGCCAGTTCGAGCGAACCCTGATCATCGTCGAGGAAGGGGCCCAGGTCCACTACGTCGAGGGCTGCACCGCCCCCATGTACACGACCGAGAGCCTGCACTCGGCCGTCGTCGAGATCGTCGTCAAGAAGGGCGGCCGCTGCCGCTACACGACGATCCAGAACTGGGCGAACAACATCTACAACCTCGTGACCAAGCGGGCCGTCGCGCACGAGGACGCGGTCATGGAATGGGTGGACGGTAACCTCGGCAGCCGCTTGACGATGAAGTACCCGGCCGTGCACATGGTCGGCAAAGGAGCGCGCGGCGAGATCCTCTCGATCGCCTTCGCCGGCAAGGGGCAGCACCAGGACGCCGGCGGCAAGGTCGTCCACGAGGCCCCCTATACCAGCAGCCGGATCATCTCCAAGTCGATCAGCAAGAACGGCGGCCGGGCCAGCTATCGCGGTCTCCTGAAGATCCACGACGGCGCCAAGGGATCGAAATCGAACGTCGTCTGCGACGCCCTGATCCTCGACCCGATCAGCCGCTCCGACACGTATCCTTACATCGAGATCGATGAGGACGATGTCAAGATCGGCCACGAGGCGAGCGTCTCGAAGATCGGCGAGGAGCAGCTCTTCTACCTCATGAGCCGGGGCCTGAGCGAGGCCGAGGCTAGCACCCTGATCGTCAGCGGCTTCATCGAGCCGCTCGTCAAGGAGCTGCCGATGGAGTACGCCGTCGAGATGAACAAGCTCATCCAGCTCCAGATGGAGGGCTCGGTCGGCTGATGGCCGATCGACCGGCCGGTTCCCGCCCCGCCCCGATCGAATCGTCTCCGGGGCGGGAATCACGACAACACGCGATGGAGAACGGAATGGGACACATCGGCGGTCGCGCGGCATGTCAACCCATTCCGTATTTCTTAGAATAAGTTTCAATGACATGCTCTGGCAAGGAACCTCCCATGATCCGCCTGCCCATCTTGATCTTGCTCGGAACACTGCTGCTCCCCTCGTCGCTCGCATTCGGTCAGACGGCCGAGGACACCAAGGCCAAGGGGTTCCCGGCCTATGCCGTCACGGGGGACCAGTCCGGTCAGACCGTGGACTTCGTCGCCGCGCGGAAGGATGAGCCGACGCTCTACGCCTTCGTTCAGGCTGAGAAGTGGGACCGTCCGCTCGCCCGCCTGCTGCGCACGATCGATGAGGAACTTCCGGCGATTGACGGGGCCGAAAACCTCCAGATCATCGCCGTCTGGCTCACCGACGATCGAACGGCGTCGAAGGAGTATCTCCCCCGCGCCAGACCTCCCTGCAACTCGGCCAGACCACCTTCACCGTCTTCGAGGGGGACCGCTTCGGCCCTCAAGGGTGGCCGATCGACGGCGAGGACGCGCTCACCTTGGTTCTGGTCAAGGACGGCAAGGTCGTCCAGAGCAAGGGCTACCGGATCGTCAACGAGACCGATGCCCCCGAGGTGCTCAAGGCGATCAAGGATGTGGTCAAGAAACCTTGAGGCCGTAACCGCAATGGCTTGATCCGGCCTCGCGCCGCATCCTAGCACATTGATCTGAACAATCGGCGATCGATCGCCTCATCAACTGGTCCAGGTCGAAGACGCCGTGCGATCATGGCTCGGCCTTTAAGTTAGAACGAGAATCGGCACAACGATGAGTAGCGCACCCGCGACCACCACCGGCGGCTTCACCGAGACGACCTTCGACGCGTTCCTGAAAAGCCGCGAGGAACCGTCCTGGCTCCAGGAGCGCCGCCGCGACGCGTTCACCCGGTTCCAGGCCGCTCCGTGGCCGACCCTGCGCGACGAGGAATGGCGGCGGACCGATATCCGGGCCTTGAAGCTCGACACGTTCGCCCCGCCCATGCCGCACGAACCGTCGGACGGGGCGAAGGCCGCGCTGAATCCGGCGTACGAGACGCTGGATGGACTGTACGGCACCGGGATCGGTCAGGTCGATGGCACCGTGCACCGTCTGGCCAACGCCGAGCAACTGCCCAAGGGGGTGGTCTTCGCCGATCTGGCCACGGCGGTCAAGAATCACCCCGAGCTGATCCAGCAGTACCTCTTGACCCAGGCGGTCGAGCCGGGGGCTGACGTCTTCTCGGCCCTGCACGCGGCGTTCTGGACGGGCGGGGTGCTGCTCTACGTGCCCAAGGGGGTCAAGGTCGAGGTGCCGCTGTTCCACCTGATCGGGCTTTCCGGTGAGGGCAGCGCGGACCTGAGCCACACGCTCGTCGTGCTGGAGGAAGGGGCCGAGGCCACCCTCGTTCAGGAAACGGCCGGACGCGACCGAGGGGACGCGGCGGGCCTGCACAACGGCGCCGTCGAGCTGATCCTGGAACGCGGCTCGCGCCTGCGGTTCGTCAACATCCAGAACTGGGACCAGAAGACCTGGCACTTCAGCCGGGAGCGTGCCCTGGTCGGCCCCGACGCCGCCCTGCAATGGACCGTCGGCGGGCTTGGCTCCCGCCTGGCGAAGGTCAACCAGGAAGTCGCCCTGATGGGGCAGGGGGCCCGCGCCCAGGTCAACGGCGTGATGTTCACCACCGGCCGGCAGAACCTCACGTACAACACCCGGCAGGACCATATCGCGCCGCACACTACCAGCGATCTGCTCTACAAAGGGGGCCTGAAGGACAAGTCGCGGGTCGTCTGGCGCGGCATGATCCGCGTCGAGCCGGACGCCCAGCGCACCGATGCCTATCAGAAGAACGACAACCTCGTCCTGTCGGAGGACGCCCGGGCCGACTCGATCCCCGGCCTCGAAATCGAGGCGAACGACGTCCGCTGTACCCACGGCGCCACGGCGGGGCCGGTCGATGACGAGATGATTTTCTACCTGCGATCCCGCGGCATCTCCCGAGAGACCGCCGTCCGGTTGATCGTGGAAGGCTTCTTCGCCAACGTGTACGACCGCATCACGCTCGAACCCGTGCGGGAAACATTGCGGCGGGCTGTGGCCGAAAAGCTCGAACTTTGATAAGAACGTCACATCCACCGAACGACGTACTCCCACGAAATGCCGGAGTTTGATCAGCCATGGCAGAAAACTACGCTCACCCCGAGGTCCTGGTGTCGGCCGATTGGGTCCAGGAACACCAGAAGGACCCGAAGGTCCGCATCGTCGAAAGTGATGAAGATGTGCTGCTCTACGACATGGGGCACATCCCCGGCGCCGTCAAGATCGACTGGCAGGGGGACCTTCAGGACCAGCTCGTCCGCGACTACATCAACGCCGAGAAGTTCACCCAGATTTGCAATCGATCGGGCATCGCCAACGACACGACCGTCGTCTTCTACGGCGACAAGTCGAACTGGTGGGCCTGCTACGCCTTCTGGGCGTTCAAGCTGTTCGGTCACAAGGACTGCCGGGTCATGAACGGCGGCCGGAAGCTCTGGATCGACCAGAGCCGCCCGACCACGACCGAGATCCCCAAGTACCCGTCCACGCAGTACAAGGTCGAGGGCGGCGACGAGGCGAAGATCCGCGTCTTCCGCGACGCCGTGCTGGAGCACTCCAACGCCGGCCGCCCCTTGCTGGACGTCCGCAGCCCGAAGGAGTTCACCGGCGAGAAGCTCCACATGGAGGACTACCCCCAGGAAGGGGCCTTGCGCGGCGGTCATATCCCGGGGCGAAGAGCGTCCCCTGGAACCGCGCCGTGAATGAGGACGGCACGTTCAAATCAGCCGACGAGTTGAAGGCGATCTACGAGAAGGAAGTCGGCCTGAACTCCAAGGACGACGTGATCGCCTACTGCCGGATCGGCGAGCGGTCGAGCCTGACCTGGTTCGTCCTGACGTACCTGCTCGGTTACGAGAAGGTCCGCAACTACGACGGCTCTTGGTGCGAGTGGGGCAACCTCGTCCGCGCTCCGATCGCCAAGGGAGCCTGATGGTTTCTTGAACAAAAGGACGGTCCGAGGCCCCCATTTCTCATTCCCGGAGGAGACCGAGGGCCTCTGGACCGCCGTTGGATTCTGGAAAGGCCACGCCCGTGCCCATGCCCGCTGCCCTTGACGAGATCGTCCAGGACCTCCAGGACGCCGACCGCCAGGAACGGATCGAGATGTTGATCGACCTGGCGAAGAGCCTGCCCGACCTGCCGGAGCGGCTCGCCCAGCACAAGGACGCCACCCACCGGGTCGCCGAGTGCCAATCGCCGGTGTACCTGTTTGTCGAGATCCCCGATGGCCAGCACGTCGCGATCCACGCCGATGCGCCGATCGAGGCGCCGACGGTCCGCGGGTTCGTCTCCCTGCTGGTCGAAGGGTTGAAAGGCGCGACTGTCGAGGAGGTCCTCGCCGTGCCGGGCGATCTGGTCGAAAAGGCCGGGATGACCGAGATCCTGGGGATGCTGCGGGTCTCGGGCCTGAGTGGCGTGCTTCGTCGCGTGAAGGCCGAGGTCACCCGCGCGGCCGTGGCCGCCCAGTCGTCCACGGGTCATCCCGCGTCGAACTGACGCGATCCGGTTTCCTCCCGGATCGATTTCCCGATATTTCCACATCCCTCTATTGGAGTTTCCCCGCAATGGCCGACCAAGAGGCAATCCTCTCGGCGCTCCGCACCGTCAAGGACCCGGAACTGGGCGTGAACCTGGTCGATCTCGGTCTGATCTACACGATCCAGACGCGCGACGACGAGGTGGACGTGGAAATGACCCTCACCTCCCCCGCCTGTCCGGCCGGTCCGCAGATGCTCCGCGACGCCGTCGCGGCCCTGGAATCCCTGGACGATGTTTCCAAGGCAAACGTCAAGCTGGTCATGAATCCTCCCTGGACCCCCGAGAAGATGACCGACGCCGCGCGGGACGAACTCGGAATGTTCTGAGGCCTCGCGCCCCTCCACCTCCGGATCGCGTCGCCCTTCCCCCAGGCGAGTCATCCACCTAATCATGTCCTCATCCTCTCCCTGCCGACGGAAGCGGCCTATCCAGCCCGAGTTCTGGCCATATCCTGTCCACTCGATGTCTGGAAACAACAATTCTGTTGTCAAGGGTCCTCATGGCCTGTCTAATCGACATCATCCACCCGGAACAGGATGGACATTACATTCGTCGCGGTCATGATGGAAGGCATGGAAGATTGGGTGTGGTGATTCACGCCAAAGTAGGGTGAACGGGAGGAAAGAATGCTTTTTCCTTGACCGTTGCCCCGCGACCCATTATATAAACCAGATGTTCATCTCGCGCTGGTGAACAATCGCCAGGCTCGGGTATCCTGGGGGGTTCCGAATAACGGAATCAAGTAAGTGGCTCGAAAAAAAACGTCCGCGGTCCGCGTTTCTGTGAAAGTCTCATATTTCCAGCAGGCTCCGCGAGGTGCGGCAGGAGCTTTTTGGAGAACACGGCGGGCCGGAACTGGCCCGGCGTCTGAATTTGCCAGCGCGCACTTGGTATAATTATGAAACCGGTGTGACAGTGCCGGCGGAGGTTTTGCTTGGTTTTATCGAGCAAACCGGGGCCAATCCCATCTGGCTCTTGAGCGGGGAAGGGCCGAGGTACCGCCATAGCCTCGAGGACATGATCCTCTCCGAGCTGACGCCCGAGCAACTTATCCGCCGGGGTCTGGAGAAGCTGGAGCAGGAGCCGCATGAGGTTGTGCTGGTCGCGCCGGAGAATCTTCCGGGCGAGAGCGCATCGGACTTTGTCGCCGTGAGCCTCGTTCCGATGGCGGAGCTTACCAATCCGGTGATCCCTTCGCAGCGGGTCGAGGGGCACATCCTGGCCTACCGCCAGTGGATTCCGCATCCTCGCGAGACGGTGGCCGTCCGCATGGAAGGGGATGCCATGCATCCCATCTTGCCCGATGGCTCGGTGGCCGCGGTCGATCGGACGATCAACGATCCGCAGCAACTTCATGGTCGCCTGGTCGCGGCGGCCCCGGAAGGCAAGCCGATCATCCGCTGGCTGGAGATCAGCGGCCGGCACCTGATCCTGCGGCCGAACCAGGCCAGTCGCGAGCACCCGATCATTCCCGCGGAATGGGACGGCAAGTCGGGCACGCAGATCCTCGGGCAGGTTGTCTGGTCCTGGAGCCGCTTCGGCGAGGCTTGAAACGTGGTGGCCGAGGGCGCTCTCCCCGCCCTTGGTCGGCCATGGACTCATGCGGTTCCGTTCAGCTCATGGTGGCGCTGCGCGATCACCACGGCTCCCAGAGCGGCGGTCGCCTCGCAGGGCCCCGTCGCGACGGGGCCATCGTAGCGCTCGTTGATCAGGGCGTAATAGAGTTCCCGGAGCGGGTCGCGCCCGCCGACACACACCCAGGGCCGTTCGGCAGGGTCCATCAGCCGGTGCCGGCAGAGATGTTCCGTGTCCTCGGCGGCCACCGCGCCGATCCAGAACGCCGCGCGTTGCTCGGCGGTCCACGTCCGCGAGAGTGCGGCGATCCGCACCAGGAACGCGGCGCGGCCGAGCCCTTCGCGCCTCGCCAGCCGGACGCCGGAGGCGACTGCCTCGGGATCGAGCGTCTCGGGCAGCGGCCATGGCAGGCTCGCCGCCAGGACGGTATGCCTCGCCAGGGTCGCGAGCATCTCCCCAGCCAGGGTCGTATGACTGGCGATGATCCGCCCGTGCTCGTCCACGGCAACCAGTTTCGTGTGCGACCCCGGCCAGACGTAGAGGCTCCGGCGACGCTCGGCCAACGGCGGCGGCGTTCGCCGGGAATTGCTGATTCCAGAGTCCCAGGGTCTCGCATTCCTCCCCCCGCATGACATCGGCCAGGGCCCAGCCGTCCGGGCCGTCGCCGGGCGGTGTGCGCACGCCGGGAAGGAACAGGAGCGGCACGTCGGCGATCTCCGGCCGATCGCGCCAGACGGCCGCGCGGGCCAGGTCGTCGATGCCGGCGGGAGCCTCGACGTGCGGGACGGCCTCCAGGCCGACCTCGCTGGTGAGCATCCCGGCGACCACGATCCGGTCCGGCCGGTCGATCCCGCCCGCCTGGAGAACCTCGGTGATGACGTCACGGACCGCCCAGGCGAGCGCCTGCCCCTGGCCCGCCTCCGCGACATCGCGCGCCCCGATCGACCGTCGCGCGGTGGCGACGATCGTGGAACCGCGGACCAGTCGGGCGCGGGTGTTCGTCGTACCGCCATCGAGGGCGACGGTCCAGATTCTTGAAGGAAGTCGGAAGTGCGCCACGTTTTCGCTTGCCTTCCTATTCGAGACGGGGCATCCTGAGACCACGGGCGCCTTGCCCCGGAGCCTCCCCGCTCGGTCCGGGAAATCACGACGGACGGCGGCGCCGCCGTTACTCTTCAAGGCTAACCGATCATCCTCATGGCGCCTCCTCGCCTTTTCGGCATCCGCCGGCTCAACGCGCTGTTTGGTCCGGCACGTGAAGCCGTTTTCGTGCTCGACGCCCAGTGCCGGCTGGTGTACGCCAACCGTGCGTGGGAGGAACTGACCGGCCACGACGCCGAGACCGTGGCGGGCATGGAATGCTTGCCCCCCGGCCCAAACTCCGACGGCCCTCTGTCCCAGCTCGGCAGCAGTTTCTGTCCGACGCCCGAGGCCCTCTCCGGACAGCCCTCGGGCGGGGCGACCCTGATCGTGCACGCCGGGGGCGAACGCCTCTGGCGGCGACTGGAGTTCTGGCCGTATCACGACGCGCGGAACCAGTTGATCGGCCTGCTCGGCCTGGTGCGTGAGCCGGACGCCTCGCCGCATGCTCCAGACAGCGATTCCCAGCGCATCCGGGCCGATCTGCAAGAGGTCCGCGATCGGCTTCGCCATCGGTTCGGCTTCGACACCCTGATCGGGCGGGGACCGAGCCACCAGCGCCTCCTTGATCAGATCGCCACGGCGGCCTCAACCCGCGTGCCCGTGCTGATCGTCGGCGAGCCGGGGACGGGCCGCCGCCTCGTCGCTCGCACGATTCACCAGCGAGGGGCTCGACCAAACGCACTCCTGATCCCGCTCGACTGCGCGGCGCTGCCCCCCGAGATCCTCGAACACGAGCTCTTTGGCGACATCCGCGAGGAAACGTTCCCCGGCACGTCGCGCCTGAACCTTCCCGAGAACGCGAGCGTGCTCTTGCTCGAATTTCTCGACCTTCCGCGCGACCTTCAGGGCCGCCTTGCCTCGGTGAGCGAACCGCATGGCCGCATCCTGGCGACCAGCACGCTCGACCCGGAACAGGCCCGCCGCCAGGACCGCCTCCGTGGCGATCTTTATTTCCGAATGACGACGCTGGTCATCCGTCTTCAGCCGTTACGCGACCGCCTGGAGGAACTTCCGTTACTGGCCCAACACCTGCTGGAGCGGGCCAACCAGCGGAGTAACCGCCGCCGCGCCGGGTTCACCGCCGAGGCGATGAAGACCCTGACCGCCTACGACTGGCCAGGCAACCTCCGCGAGCTGACCCGCGTGATCGACGCCGCGCACGAACGGACGGGGGGCGACCTGATCGGCGTGACTGACCTGCCCGCCGCGATCCGGGGCCATCTGGGCGCGTCGTACACGCCCCCGCCATTGCCGGTGCCGATCACCCCCCTGGACGACCTGCTGACCCAGCTTGAACGGCGCCTGATCGAGCAGGCTCTGCAGCGCGCTCGCCAGAATAAGTCACGCGCCGCGGAACTGCTCGACATCTCCCGGCCGCGGCTCTATCGCCGGATCAAGGAGTTGAACATCCCCGAGGAACCCGAGCCCGCCGAGGAGTCCTCGGACCCGCTGCCGAATCATTCTCCGGAACGATGAGCCTCGATCGGTCGGGACGGGAGATTGGCCCGGGTTCTCTCCTTTCGAGGAATCTCTTGCTCTGGAGGCTCAATCCGGGGCGATGGGCCCGATTCCGCGGTGACATTCTCCGTTGCCGCGAAGAGTTGCTTGCAACCGGCCATGTTCCCAGCCATAATTCATTTCCGTGCGATGTGTCGGTGACATCCGCTTCGAGGGGAAGGAGGCTCGTGATGTCGCAGCCGGTTCCCACGGCGTTGCCAGGTTCCCTCTCGGACAGGTTGCGGGAGGCACGAGAAGGTTCGCGCGAAGCGATCGGGAAGTCGATCGAAGCGTGCCGCGATTATCTGATGCTGGTCGCTCGCCGCCAGGTTCCCTCGGACCTGTGCGCCAAGGTGAGCGATTCGGACCTGGTTCAGGATGCCTTTCTCGAAGCCCAGCGGGACTTCGCGCAGTTCAACGGAGAAACCGAACTGGAACTGCGGCTCTGGCTCTGTCGCATCCTGCTGAACAACGCGTCGCATCTGCGGCGGTATTACAAGGAATCCAAAAAACGCGATGTCCGTCGGGAAGTCCCGATCCACTTCGACAACTCCTCGTCCCGGGGGCCGATCGATCTCACCGACGACATCAGCACGCCCAGCATGCGCGTCCAGCGCGAGGAATTTTCCCTGGCGGTGAAGTTCGTCCTCAAACGCCTCTCGGAGCGGGAGCGGCGGATCGTGGTCCTGAGGAATCAGGATCAACTGACCTTCATCCAGATCAGCCAGCGGCTGGGTTGTTCGGAAACGACGGTCAAGAACCTCTGGAGCCGGGCCGTCAACCGCATGGAACGGGAACTCCGACTCCTCGGCGTTCTCTAGCGCTGGTTCAATCAACCGGTTGTGCACGATCTCATTCCGGGTGGCTGGTGACTCGTCCGCGAGATCCCAGCCATCCTCTCGCACAACAGAACTCTTGATCCGGCACTTGGTGAACGACGTTGGCTCCGGCACCCACAGCGAGGGACAGTGAGAGACGCCTTCCCTCAGTGGGCGAGTTCTGCTAGAGATTGTGGTGATTTTCGGGACGGACCCGAGACGCCCGGCGGCATGGACGCGAACGAGCCCACCACATGCGCATCTTCCTCTCGGCCGGCGAACCCAGCGGTGACCTGCACGCGGCCAACCTCGTCCGGGCGCTCCGCAAGCGCCTTCCGGAAGCGGAATTCGTCGGCTTCGGCGGCCCCTGTCTGGAAGCCTCCGGCGCGCGATTGCTGTATCCCCTGGTCGAGCTGGCGGTCATGTGGTTTGGCCGGGTGCTCCTGAACCTGCACAAGTTCCTGGCCCTGGCGTCGCTGGCCGACCGGCACTTCCGCCACGAGCGGCCCGACGCGGTCATCCTGATCGACTACCCCGGCTTCCACTGGTGGATCGCCTGGCGGGCGAAGGTCCGGGGCATTCCGGTCTTCTACTACGTCCCGCCGCAGCTCTGGGCGTGGGCCGGCTGGCGGGTGAAGAAGGTCCGCAAGTACGTCGATCACGTCCTGTGCAGCCTGCCGTTCGAGCCGGACTGGTACCACGCGCGGGGCGTGCCGGGAGCCGTGCACGTCGGTCACCCGTACTTCGACGAGCTTGCCGAACGCACGCTCGATGATTCTTTCCTGGACGAACAGCGTCGCCGGGGCGGGCCGATCGTGGCCCTTCTGCCCGGCTCCCGCTCGCAGGAGATCACGAGGAATTTCCCCCTGATGCTCCGGGCCGCCGCCATCGTCGCGCAACGCCGGCCCGACGCGCGGTTCCTGGTCGCTTGCCTGCGAGAAAAGCATCGCGCGATGGTTCGGGAAATCCTCCGGGAATCAGGCATTTCCCTTCCCAATCTGGAGATTCACCAGGGACGCACGCCGGAGCTGATCCGCCTGGCCGATGTCGCGTGGGCGGTCTCCGGCTCGGTCGGTCTGGAACTGATGGTCGAGGCCCTGCCGACCGTGGTCGTTTACAAGATCCGTCCGATCGACCTGATGATCGCTCGGCCGTTCATCAAGGCGAAATTCATCAGCCTGGTCAACCTCCTGGCCGACGCCGAGGTGATGCCCGAGTATCTGACCGACCGCGACGTTTCGGGCGAGATGGCCGATTGGGCCTCGAAGTGGCTCGATCACCCCGCCGAGCGTGCAAAGGCCGCGAAGGCGCTGGCCGACCTCCGAGATCGCGTGGCCCGGCCAGGGGCCTCGGAACGTGCCGCCGCGCGGATTGCCGACGTTCTGGCCGCATCCCCCTCCCCAGATCACCAACAACCCGCTCCCCACGTTCCGCCCCACCACGAACCCTCCCGCAACGGCAAGACCGCCGCGCGCTGACGGAACGCGCAATCCTTCAAATCCCCCGAATCGCACCCATTCTGGCACGCGATTGGCTGGAATGGGCAGCAGCTATCCATTGGGAGATCTGGCAAAGGCTCGCAACCTGGGACAGGTGGTTTGCGGCATGAAACGCCGCAAAACCCTGTCGGGGCTGGTGTCGAATTCTCAAGATCCCCCATGAGGGATGCGTACTGCCTTGTCAACCTGGCGAGGCAAGTAGTTGCATTTACCGGATGGTTGAATGAGCCAAAGCGGCGGACGCGGCCACGATCCATCGGAGGTTCTCGGCCTGCGTCCCGCGTCGTAGCTGAGGAGAGGACCGACAACCATGAGAACGCAACACACATTTCGGCCGACCGTGGTGAACCAACTGGAAGATCGCGTGGTTCTGAACAACGGCACCGGGGTCGGGCTCGGATCAAACCCGCTCCTGTTCGCCTACGTGAACCAGCTTGACCAGTCCGCCCTGAACTCGTTCCCCGGCCGCCTGAGCCTGGGCGACCTGGAAAATCGATATCACGCGGCGGGAAGCATCTTCCAGCAGCTCGGTCATAACAACCTGGCCAACATCTACTTCGGACGTGCCGAGGCGCTTCAGAACCTGAGCCACAACAACGGCTTCCTGAACAACGGCGCCTCACGGGAACAACAACGGCTCGCTGCTGGCCTTCCGTCGCGCGGCCCTGCTCGGAAATAACAACGGCTTCCTGAACAACGGCGCCTTCGGGAACAACAACGGCTTCCTGAACAACGGCGCCTTCGGGAACAACAACGGCTTCCTGAACAACGGCGCCTTCGGGAACAACAACGGCTTCCTGAACAACGGCGCCTTTGGGAATAACAACGGTTTCCTGAACAACGGCGCCTTCGGGAATAACAACGGTTTCCTGAACAACGGCGCCTTCGGGAATAACGGGGCTCTCCAGAACCTGTTCCGCACGAACCCAGGGCCGTATGCCCAGCACTATTTCGGTCTCGGTCAAAACAACCTGACTGGCAACACCCTGAACAACTACGCTGGCCGTTTCTTGAACAACAACTTCCTGGCGGGGAACAACTTGAACAACTACTCCGGCCCTTTCCTGAACAACAACCTGGGGGGTAGTTTTCTGAATAACGGCCTGAACAATCCAGTTTTCCGCAATCCGGGGGCCTACAGCTATTACGCGGGACAGGTCAATCCGTTCTCGCTCGGCTCAAGGTACTTTCTCCAGCCCGGTCCGTTTGGTCCGTATGGTTGATCTCCGGGAGTTCTGAGATTTCATCAAGGTGACTGATCCCATGGGGCCAATCGTCGCGCGACGGTTGGCCCCGATCCTTTGGCGAAAGGGGCCGTGACGGGCTCGGGGGTTGCGTGCGATAATCCGGAAAACGTCACGAGGCATCCACCCTCTCCGCCGAATCTCCTTTTGTGAAGCTGAGTTCCCATCATGGCCCACGACACCGAGCGACCCACGAACCGCCTGGCCCACGAGACGAGCCCGTACTTGCTCCAGCACCAGCACAACCCCGTGAACTGGTACGCCTGGGGCGAGGAAGCGATCGAGGCGGCCCGTCGTGAGGACAAGCCGATCTTCCTGTCGGTCGGCTATTCGGCCTGCCACTGGTGCCATGTCATGGAGCGGGAGAGCTTCGAGAACCCCGACATCGCCGCCTTGATGAACGACCACTTCATCAATGTGAAGGTCGATCGCGAGGAGCGCCCGGATATCGACCAGATCTACATGGCGGCCGTGCAGGCGATGACCGGACACGGCGGCTGGCCGATGTCGGTCTTCCTGACGCCCGAATTGAAACCCTTCTTCGGCGGCACGTACTATCCGCCCACCGACGCTCGCGGTCTGCCCGGATTTCCCCGTGTCTTGCAGAGCGTCGCGCGGGCCTGGCAGGAACGTCGAGACGAGATCGCCACGTCGGCCGGGGAGATGACCAAGCACCTGAGCGCCATGGGGCAGGTTCCACGCGGGGCGGGTGATCTGAATTATCTGATGATCGACAACGCCGTGCAGGCTCTCTCCGGAGTCTTCGAGCCTTTGTACGGTGGGTTCGGCCAGGCGCCGAAGTTTCCGCACCCGATGGACATTCAGGTCTTGCTCCGTCAATTTGGGAGGACCGGCCAGGTCCACGCTCTGCACATGGTCCGACACACGCTCGACCACATGGCCCGGGGCGGGATCTACGACCATCTTGGCGGCGGTTTCGCCCGGTATTCCACCGACGACCGCTGGCTCGTGCCCCACTTCGAGAAGATGCTTTACGACAACGCCCTGCTGGCCTCCGTGTACCTGGAAGCCTACCAGGCCACGCGCGACCCGGAAGACGCACGCGTTGCCCGCGAGACGATGGACTACGTGCTCGGCCGCATGACAGGTCCCGAAGGGGCCTTCTACGCCACCGAAGACGCCGACAGTGAAGGGGTCGAGGGGAAATATTACGTCTGGTCGCTCGACGAGATCCTCGACGTGCTCGGCGAGGAGCGTGGCCGGACCTTCGCCGACGTCTATAACGTCACCGAGGCGGGCAACTGGGAAGGGCAGAACATCCTGAACCTGCCCCGGTCGCTCGATCAGGCCGCGCAGGACCTCGGACGCGACCTGGATGAACTGCGCCCGGAGCTGGCCGAGGACCGGACCAAGTTGCTCGAACGCCGCGAAACGCGGGTTCCGCCGGGCAAGGATACGAAGATCCTCACCTCGTGGAATGGCCTGATGATCGCCGCTCTCGCCCGGGGCGGGCGCATCCTGGAGATTGAGAAATTCATCGAGGCCGCGCGAACGGCCGCCGGATTCCTGCTCGATAATCTGCGTCAGGAGGACGGGCGGCTCCTGCACAGCTACAAGGACGACCGGGCGCGGTTCAACGCCTATCTCGACGATTACGCCTGCCTGATCGACGGCCTGACGCGGCTATTCGAGGCCACGGGCGAGCTTCGGTGGATCGAGTCCGCGCTGGAACTGACCGACATCATGATCGACGAGTTCGCCGACACGGAGCAGGGGGGGTTCTTCTACACGGGCCGGAGTCACGAGCAACTGATCGTGCGGCAGAAGGAACTGTACGACAACGCGACACCCTCGGGCAACGCGATGGCCGCGACCGCCCTCGTGCGGCTGGGGGCCTTGACCGGCCGCAACGAGCTGACCGCCCGAGGCCAGGGGACGCTCCAGGCCGCCTCCATGATCCTGGAGAAGGCCCCAACCGCCGCCGGGCAGAGCCTCATCGCGCTCGACTTTCTACTGGCGACGGCGCGCGAAATCGCCGTGATCGCCGGAGACGATCCGACCGAGTTCCGCGCGGTGCTCGAAGCGATCGCCGCTCGTTACGCACCGAACGAGGTCGTCGCGCCGTCGCCGGGCGGGCCGGCCCCCGCCAAGCTGACCGCGCTCGTGCCACTTCTGGCCGACCGTCCCGCGCGGGACGGTCGGACGACGACCTACATCTGCCGGAACTTCACCTGTCAGGAGCCGGTCCTTGGTATCGAGGGGGTGGAGCAGGCTCTCCGCGACTGCGCCTTGAGCCGGCCTCACGCGGCCACTTCGGGCGTCTCAGGCTCCACGGCGACGATCGAGAGGCCATAGCGGTCGGCCAGGGCGACGACATCGGCCTGATCGACGACGATGGTCTTGCTCGGCCTCGATCGCCAGGCAGCGGGCGCCGGCCCTGTGCAGGTTGTCGATCGTGTCCACGCCGATCGTGGGAACGTCGAACCGCATGTCCTGCTGCGGCTTGGCGACCTTCACCAGCGTCCAGCCGCCGGCCCGGCAGAGTACGCCGGCGCGCTCGATGCAGCGGTCGGTCCCTTCGATCGCCTCGACGGCCAGCGCGGCGCACTCCTTGACGGCGACGCACTGGCCGACATCGAGCCGGCCCATCTCCTTGGCCAGCATCCAGCCGAACTCGATGTCCTTCCGTTCCGCCGGCGTCGGGCGGCGTCGGGTCAGGGTTCCCTTGGTCACGAGTAGCTCCGGGCAATACTCCAGGGCCGATCCGAACGTGATTCCATCACGCTCGAACTCGGCGATGACACCCAACAAGAATGAGTCGTCTTTCTTGTCCCCGCGGCACGTCCGGTACCACCATTGCAGCGTGCGCAGGTCGGGGCAGAGCTGGACGAACCGCCAGGGGGTGTACATCACGCTCTTGGTCACCTTGCCCGCCATGACGATCCGCTTCACGCGCCTGTCGCTTGAACGCACGGATCAAACCGCCGAGCTTGGAAACGCCGACGAATTCGAACGAGTCGCAGAGGCGGGCCAGCTCCTCGCTCGCCTCGTAGCGGATGCCGACGCAGGCGATCGGCAATCCTTGACGTTTCGCGGCCTCGGCGAACAGGATCGGGAACCGGCCGCTTCCGGCCAGCAATCCGATCGGCTCGACGGCCGAGGTCCGGCGGACGTTCCGGCGTTGGGTCGTGGTCAGGAGAGGCACCGAAAACACCCCTACGGGACAATGAGTCGGTTTTCACAATTCCCGATTGAGAACTCCCGACGTTCAATAGCCGGTCGGGTCGTCCTCGTTCGGGTGATCTGTGGGATCGGCGGCCATGAGAATGGCGACCTGCGCCGCCATCTCGCGGAGTTGGCGGTGCATCTCGGGCAGGCGGGCGATCATCTGGAAGATCCGCCGTTGCTCGCGGACCGGGATGGCTGGCGAGCCGAGCACCTGCTGCCCGCCGGGAACGTTACGATGCACGCCGGCCTGGGCGCCGACGATCACCTTGTCGCCGATCTCGGTGTGGTCCTTGATCCCCGCCTGACCGGCCATGACCACGTAATCGCCGGTCTTGCAGCTTCCGGCGATGCCGACCTGGCCGCACAGGAGGTTATGGCGGCCGATCCGGTTGTTGTGGCCGATCATGACGAGGTTGTCGATCTTGGTGCCCTCGCCGATCGTCGTGGCCTCGAAGGTCCCGCGGTCGATCGTGCAGTTGGCCCCGATCTCGACGTCGTCGCCGATCTCGACGGTGCCGGTCTGGGGGACCTTGACGTGCCGGCCGTCGACCATGCGATAGCCGAAGCCGTCGCCACCGAGCACGGTGCCGGCGTGGACCTCGACCCGGTCCCCCAGAGTCACACCTTCGTAGAGAACGACATTCGGGTGGAGCGACGACCTGCCGGCCGAGCTGGCAGTTTTCGCCGACGACCGCGCCGGGGTGGAGCGTGCAACCGTCGCCGATCACGGCGTCTTCACCGACATAAACGAAGGGATAGACCGCCACATCCTTACCGATCTTGGCCGTGGGCGCGACGAAGGCCTGGGGGTGGATGCCCGTCCATCGCGGCTTCTCGGGGCCTTGCAGGTGGCTCCGCACGGCGAGAAACGCGGCGCGGGGGTCGTCCACCTCGATCATGGGTAGTGGTTTCTCGCTCGGCGGCGTCTTGAAGTGCGGCCCGACGATCGCGGCGGCGGCCGGCGACTGGCGGAGCATCTTGGCGTACCGTTCATCGTCGATGAACGTGATGTCCCCGGGGCCGGCCTCGCCGACAGGACGGGCCGATTGGATCGGGACGCTGCCGTCGCCGACCAGGCGGCCGCGAACGAGCGCGGCCAGTTGTTCCACCGTGGCAACCACGTGCGCCTCCCTTTCTTCCCTGAAAGGAGCGGACCGGATCCGTTGACGAATCGGAGCGTGGGGTTCGCCCGTTCGGGCTTGCTTCGAGACGGGTCGGCGATCGGGCGGGAATCGTAAACCAACTCGCCAGTCCGTTCAAGCCGAGTCACGCTCCGCCAGATCTAGCTTATCGGCAAAGTTCCGGCGGTTTCCTCACTCCGCAACTGTACGATCCGAGCGATCCGCCCACGCCAGGCGTCCGATCAACCGCTCCGCCAGGGCGTTCAGGTCGGGGAGAAACGGCACGTCGTGGGGTGTCCGGCCGGCCCGATCGATCAGCAAGGCCCGCAGACCGGCCCGACTCGGACCTTGCACGTCGTTCTCGACGTCATCCCCCAGGCAGAGGACCTGCGAGGGGGGCAATCCGAGGCTCTCGCAGGCGGCCTGGTAAAATGCCGGATGCGGTTTCCGGTAGCCGATTTCCGACGAAATGATCAGCGGCGTGCTCCACGGTTCGAGATCGGCCAAACCGCGCACCACGTCTCGCAGCCGACCGTCGAAATTCGAGGCGATCCGAACCCGGAACCCGGCCTCCGAAAGTGCCTGGAGCGCGGGGGCCACGTCGCTGAAGACGGTCCACGACTCCGGACGGCGGAAGTGGTCCCAGAGTTCGGCGAAACCGCGGTCGGGGTCCGGTAACTCGGGCAGCACGTTGTCCACGATCCGGCGCCAGCGGCGATATTCGATCCCCTCGTTCGTCGTCAATCGGCCCGCGCTGATCGTCTACCTCGTCGTCACCGAAGTGACGGTAGAAGCGGGACTTGACGACGCCCGGGTCCAGCTCGACCCCCTGTCGACGTGCCGCGGCGACATAGCTCAAGGCCACCGACGGCCGCGGCTCGATCACCGTCCCGACGGCGTCCAGAATGATTCCTCGGATGGTGGGCTCCCGCGAGGACGTGATCATGATCGACGAAATTTCCGATAGTTAAGTTGATAAGGGAAAACGCCCATTGCGGACCCACGTGGCATTTTGACCACGCCAGACACACGCAAACGGCAAACCACGTAGGCATTGTGGGCGTAGAATCGTTATAGGAAAGGAATCCGGGCCAGAATTCCGGGCAAGATTGCCCGAACCTCCTGAAGGCGACTCCCATGCACGACCCGAGACACCGAACCTATCCGACCTCCGGCGCGAATGCGAACGCACCGGTTCCCGAAGCTCAGGCCCGCGCTCTCGACCGTCGCCAGGCTCTCGATGAACAGCAGCGTGCTTACAGTCAGAGTGTCCCGAAACCCCATTTCCTCGCCCGGCCTCGGCCACCAGGCTAAGGATTTCGAATCGAAAAGCGCGGCTGTCGCGCCGTGCAAGGGCCTTTTGGCGGCTATGTTTTTGGTCGCGAGGGTCGGACCAGGCCCGCCGTGACGTCGATGTCAAGATCGGCGACCTGGCCCGCGGCCAGCTTCGGGAACGCGATGCCGGCCATCGCCGCGTTGTCCGTGCAGAGCGACAGGGGCGGGATGAACAGTTCGACCCCCTCCGCTTCGGTCATCGCGGCGATCCGCTCGCGAAATCGCGCGTTCGCCGCCACGCCACCGCCAACCCCCAATCGTCTCAGGCCGTGCCGTTGTAGAGCCTGCCGGGCCTTCCCCACCAGGACATCGACCACCGCCTCCTGAAAGCTCGCCGCCAGGTCGGCGACCGCTTGCGGGGCCGGCGGGGAGTTCGTCTTGCGGGCATCCTGCCCCTTCAGGGCGTAGAGCACGGCCGTCTTCAGGCCGGAGAAGCTGAAATCGAGTCGGTCGTCGTGCAGGAAGGAGCGTGGGAAGGTGTACGCCCTCGGGTTCCCTCCCTGCGCGGCCCGCTCGATCTCGGGGCCGCCGGGATAGCCCAGGCCGAGCAGGCTGGCCACCTTGTCGAAGGCCTCGCCGGCCGCGTCGTCGATCGTGCCGCCCAGAATCTCAGCGTCGATCGGTCCCCGGCAATGGTACAGGCTCGTATGGCCTCCCGAGACGACCATCCCCACGCAGGGATAGACGTCTCGGTCGGGATAGGCAAGCTGGCACGCGTAGAGGTGCCCTTCCAGGTGATCGACCGCGATCAGAGGGACGTCGAGCGCCAGCGCCAGTGCCTTGGCGGCGGTCAGACCGACGACGAGGGCGCCGACCAGTCCCGGACGGGTCGCCACGGCAATCGCGCCGAGCTGGTCGAGCGTGATCCCCAGCCTGTCGCAGGGCCTCGTCGATGACCGGGAGAACCTGCCGGACGTGCTCCCGCGAGGCGATCTCGGGCACGACCCCGCCGAACCGCTCGTGCAGGTTGATCTGTGAGGCCACCACGCTGGAACGGATCACCGGCACCCCGGACCGAGGGGGCCGAGGGCCTTCGATCACGGCCGCTCCCGTCTCGTCGCAGGTTGTCTCGATGGCCAGGAGCAGGAGGCGGGAGTCCGACATGATCCAATCGCCGAGCACTGTTGAAAAAAGCCCCTCACCGCGATCCCGGCAATTTCGGGGTCAGGGTGAGGGGATCTGATCGAAGCGACGAACCGCATTCCGGGCCGGATCGGCTCACTTCTTCGCCGTGGCGGTTTCCACGCCCAGCTTCGACTTGATCGACCTCCAGGGCCTTATCGAGCTGGTGATCGACGAAGACGTTACCCTGGTCCTGCTCGGCCTTGGGATCATCCTCGCGAACCTCGGGCGAGTCGTCGTCCTTGGAGTCCGACCGATTCGCGGTGTGGAGCTGATCGCGCTTCAGGCGAGCCTCGTACCACTTCTCGTACTCCTCGTTCGAGAGCTTGACCTCCAGATCCTCGTCGGGAGAGACGCCCCACTCATCGGAGGGTTTGGCGTCCTTGAACCGGTGGATATTCTTGCCCGACGGACGCCAGTAGGTGGCGACGGTCAGCTTCAGGACACTGTTGCCGTTGTCCAGGGGCAGGATGTTCTGCACGGATCCCTTGCCGAAGGAACGCTGGCCGACGATCTCCGCCCGGTCGTGGTCCTGCAGGCACGCGGCGACGATCTCCGAGGCCGAGGCCGAGTTCTGGTTGATCAGGACGACCATCGGGAAATCGGCGTAGGTTCCGTCTTCCTCCGCCTCGTACACCTGGTCCGCCTTGTTCCTCCCCTTGGTCGAGACGATCTTGCCGGACTTGACGAACAGGTCGGACACCTTCACGGCCGCTTCCAGCAAGCCGCCGGGATCGTCGCGCAGGTCGAGAATCAGGCCCTTCATGCCAGTCATCGGTCAGCGTCTCCAGGGCCGCTTCGAGGTCGCGCGCGGTATCCTGAGCAAAGCTCGTGATGCGGATGTAAGCGATCTTGTTCTCCTTGTCGAGCATGTAGTTCCAGGTCTCATCCGGGTTGCGGATGTCGCCCCGGAGGCTCGGCAATTCGATGATCGCGCGGGTGATCTCGATCAGCTCGGTCTTCTCGGAACCCGGATGCAGCACGGTCAGCTTGACATCGGTTCCGGGACGCCCCTGGAGCATCTCAACCGCCTTGACGCGGTTGATTCCCTCGGTGGACTGCCCGTCCACTTCCAGGATCTGGTCTCCCGGGAGGATGCCGGCCCGGTAGGCCGGCGTGCCCGGCAAGGGGGAAAGCACCCGCAGCCGGTTCGACTTCGGGTCGATCTCGATGGAGACACCGATTCCGGTGAAGCTGCTCTCGATCTGCTGGCGGAACTGCTTCCAGTCGTTCGCCGAGAGATACGTGGAGTGCGGGTCCAGCTCGTTGAGCATGCCCCGCAAGGCGTTCTCCAGCAGTTCCTTGCGTGGGACCTCCCGGACGTAGTTACTCTCGACCTGCTCCACGGCATCAACAAAGAGGCCGTAAAGCTCCATCATCTCATCTTCCGGCTTGTCCCCCCGGCTGCTGCCCCAGCAGAACACGGACAAGGCCCCGACAATCGCGATCGCGAACAGGTTCCGGCGTGGCATGGACTTCGACCCTCCCCGGGGCGACATTCTCCGCGAAAAAGGCGGAACAGGCGGTGGTGAGATTTTCGGACGCGGCGACCCGTTCCCGGAATCCTCCCACGCCGTTTCCATCTCCCTCATCTTTGACTTTAGTCACATTCGCGTCAAACAGGCAAGAACCGACTCCCCCGGCGCGGCCGAACACAGACGGAAAATCCGGTGTCTATCGC
The DNA here is from genome assembly GCA_963758025.1 of uncultured Planctomycetota bacterium. Taxonomy (GTDB): domain Bacteria; phylum Planctomycetota; class Planctomycetia; order Isosphaerales; family Isosphaeraceae; genus CAVWUA01. Next base: position 324,522 of record CAVWUA010000003.1, read on the forward strand.
GTCAGAGGGATGCTCCGGCGCCCTTGAAAAAAACCGAGCGAAAGCCCAGGTTTTCTTGAACACTGGGGGCCCTCGGACGAATTACACTAAGGAGAGACATCGAAGTCTCTCGGAAAGTGTAGGAGGACGATGAACACGAACAATACCCTGAACAAGACGTTTGGAATCAGTTCCTGCTTGCTGGGCAACCTGTCTCTCTGGTGGGGAATGTTGATCACGGCGATCTATGCCCTGGGCTTCGCGCTTCTGTTGCCGCAGGCGATGAGCACGAGTGCCTCGACTCCACCCCTGGCCTTGCCGTATGAGTTCCCGTTGATCGGGCTGGCTCTGGCCGTGATCGGTGGACTCTGTGCCCGGGTCTGTCATCACTCGGTCGCCGGGTCCTGCCTGGCGGGTCTGGTCCTGAACGCGATCCCCCTGACCCTGGCCATCGCCCTGCGGGTCATCGAGACCACGCACGGTTGATGTTCCGGGGAGATCGCTCCCCCCACTTCCCTATAAAAGTTCCCCCTCGGTCGTCGGCTTGGCCTCGGGACGGGGCGTTGGCTGCCCCGCCTCGATGGCCCGGACGAGGATCTCCGTGGCGATCGACAGGCCCAGGCTGTGGCTGTCGAGCACGAGGTCGTAATGGTGCGGGTCGGACCCATCGACCCGGTACATCGTGCGGACGAACTTGAGATATCGCCGGTCGAGTTCCCGGGCCGCTCGTCGCGCCGTGCGGTAGGAGACCCCCATCCGTTCGGCCAGTCGGTTCGATCGGGCCTTCAGTGGCGAGACGATCCGCACCCGGAGGGTCGATTCCCTCGGCAAGAGGAACCCAGCCCCTCGCCCGACGATGAGCGAATCCCCCGCCTTGCCGATCGACTCGACCAGCTTGGCGAGGTGGTCGAGGTACGCCTCGTGCGGGGCGTAATGCTCCTCTCCCAGCGGCAGGAGCCAGTCCTGAATGACGCTCGGCGAAAGCTCGTCGAAGACCTTGACCTCATCGACGGGCATCTCCATGCCGTGCGCGATGGCCTCCAGCAGCTCGTGATCGAAGACCTTCCAGTCGAGCCGCCGGCCGACCATCCGGGCGATCGTGCCGCCGCCGGCGCCGGCTTCCCGGCTGATGCAGACGTTGCGGAACCGGGCAACCGGCTCGCCCGATTCCGCGTGACGCTCTCCCGAACCGCGCCGGCCGCCCAGCCAGCGCCGAGGAGGCCCGTCCAGCCCCGGCCGTTGCCAGGGCCGCCGTCTCTCCGCGACACGACGTCGGGCGTGGCCATGCGGTTCCCTTCGTTTCACGATCGAACGCCCGGTCCGCCCCGGCTCGGAACGAGGGCGGCTCGCTCTTCTCCAGTCTAGGGCGTCCCCTTCGGGAAAGAAAGACATCGGTCCCACCGGTCCGAGCGTGTAATCCTTACAAACCGGCCACCAGGTCAACCCGGTCAAAGATTCCACAATTTTTTCTAAAGTTTGGAATGACGGGCGCTTTCGGAATCTGCCCGAGGCCCGTCCGGGGCCTTGGTACGACCTTTGCTTTTTCCGGCTCCCAAGTGCGGACCGAACGATCTTCCCAATAGACCTTACCGGTGAGACCTGACCCATGAGGAATCGGCGAGAGACGCTCCTGTGGATGAAAGACCTGATCGACCACATGTCGCGCTGCCAGGAGCAGCTTCAGTGGGCGGCGGACGACCCCACCGAATCCTTCTTGACCGACGCGATGATGGTGGACCTGATGGAATGCCGCAAGCTCTGCGAGCAGCTCCAGCAGAAGCCTCGCAAGCGGCTCATGGCCGTCCTCGGCTGAGCCGTTCCGTGGCGGTTCGAGGGGGTTGCACAACGGGGGCGCTCCGGCTTTACTGGCGGAAACGGCCGGACGCCCCGTTTTGCGTTGACCGACGAACCCCTTCGAGTCCCCCCGATGAGCAGCAGCAGTAGCCCCCAGCCGCCCCAACCGGTCGCCGAGTTCACGGTGGACCAACTCCGCGTCGCCGTCTTCGAGGACCGCGCTCAGCTTGGCCAGGCGGCCGCCGCGAACGTCACCCGGGCCATCGCGGCCCGGCAGAACGAGGCCGAACGCGCCAACGTCGTCTTCGCCGCGGCCCCGAGCCAGAACGAGTTCCTGGCGGCCCTGGTCGCCACCGAGGGGATCGACTGGTCGCGGGTCATCGGCTTCCACATGGACGAGTACCTCGGGCTGGACGCCGATCACCCGGCCAGCTTCCGCCGGTACCTCTGCGAGCACCTCTTCCGCCTCGTCGGCTTCCCCGACGAACGGCTCCGGCTGATCCCCGGCGAAAAGACCGAACGCCCCTTGCAGACGTGCCTCGTGTACGAGGACCTGCTCCTCCGCGAGCCGACGGACATCGTCTGCGCGGGGATCGGCGAGAACGGCCACCTGGCCTTCAATGACCCCCCCGTGGCCGACTTCCTCGACCCGTTGCTCATCAAGGTCGTGCGGCTCGACCGGGCGTGCCGGGAGCAGCAGGTTCACGACGGCTGCTTCCCCAGCCTGGAGGACGTGCCGACCCACGCCTACACCCTGACCGTGCCCGCCCTCCTGCGCGCGCCGGTCGTCTCGGTGGTCGTCCCCGGCTCCCTCAAGGCCGACGCCGTCCTGGCCACCCTCCGCGGCCCGGTCGGCGAGTCCTGCCCCGCCACCGCCCTGCGGAACCACCCCGGCGCGACCCTCTACCTCGACCGCGACTCCGCCCGCCACGTGCTCTGACCGACCCGCCACCCAACTGCCATATTGGCAGTTGGGTTCGTTCGGAAATCGTGTCGTAACTCGTGGCTGGATAAGCATTTTAGATTGCAAGGGCGTTCTCTGTGCGCGCTCATGTTGGGCGTGTTGCCCCGACCGTCCTTCGCGCTCTCCAAATAGGTCAATATCGTCAGACGCCGCGTCCCGCTTCATCAAATCAGGTTCTTCGTATGTGTTCCATGGTGGACGATTCTCTTCCCCTGCTCGCGATCCTCGCCCCGGCGGGGGGCACGGAATCGTCAGTATTCCAGGGGCTGACATCCTCTGGCTAGGAACCCATCGCCCCTCCGGGACGTGATGCGATATTTCTATCCCGTTCAAGGGAAGCCATCTCGCGAAACCCTATCCCGTCGATCTTCCAGATTCTGCTTGCGACCCTGCAATCGTGGGATTAGCATCCCCAAAAAGCATCCCCCCCTCTCCTATCTTTCCAGACTGATTCGGTCATACGCGGAGGATCTCTCATGCCTTGCCTCTCCTGGATGCGCGCCGATGGCTCATTGACGTAGGTATTCTTGCATCCTTACTGGGATTTGCCGGCCCTCCGGGCGAACCCGCCTTGCCCGACGCGCCGCCGGCAGCGCCCGGCGATCGGGAACCGGACAATCGCACTCGTTCGGAGGGCATTCCACCCATCCTCGAACAGGTCAACAACCCATTTTCGGAAAACTCCGTACCTCCACGACTACCAGGCCGTCCTGGCTTGGAAGGGGAGATGCGGGAGCCTCCCGGCTTCTCTCCGGAGGCGGTCGAACGGAAACTCCGACAAATCTCGCGAAAACTGGACGCGATGAAGATCGAGGAGATCCAGCCTCCGCCCCCCTTCGAGATTCCCGACGACCCGCCCCCGCATGAGGGGGCGATGATCGACTACCCGCTGACCGTCGCGCCGCCGGATATCCTCGTCATCGAGGTGCTGGAAGCTCTTCCCGGGCGACCGATCTCGGGCGAGCGCATGGTCCGACCGGATGGGACCATCAGCCTCGATTTCTATGGTGACATCCACGTCCGCGGCCTGACCCTCGAACAGATCAAAACAAAGGTCATTCTGCACCTGCGGAAGTACCTCAATGACATGGTTCTCGGTCTGGTGGATTACGAACTCGACGAGAATGGCGATCCGCTCTTTTACAAACCCTTACCCATCATGCCCGTCGATTCGGACCGGGTCTTCGTCGATATCACGGCCTACAATCACCTGATGTACTACATCCAGGGAGACGTGAACGCTCCCCGGCCGCTTGCCGTTCACCGGGCAGGAAACGGTCCTGGATGCCCTGAACTACGCGAATGGGCTCACGTCCACGGCCGACCCGAACAACATCCGCCTCGTCCGTCCCGCCCGGGGAGAGCAACCGGCGAAGACGTACACGATTGATCTCGCCGCCATCCGAGACGAGGGGGACCCGACGGCGAACCTCCAGATCTTCCCCGGCGACCGGCTGATCGTCGGGCGACACCAAGCGGTTGAGGCCACGCTGGCGATCGATCGCATGAGCGCGGGACTCAACACGCTGACGCAGATGCTCATAACCTCCGCGAGTGCCTTGAGAGTCCTGAATCTGGCCATCGGCGACAAGCCGCTCACGCTGGAGCAGCGCGAGGCGATCGTCGATTCGTGGGTCGAGTTCTGGTGGTCCGTCATCCAGCAGCGCGGGGATGCCGCGCTGGACAAGGAGGCCCTCCGCAAGTCCCTGGAACGGACGTTGATTCCCGACGCGGAAACGCCCGAAACGGACGAGGCGAAATAGTTGAGGCCAGGTCTTCGCGAGGCCGGGGTCTTCGGAAGCGAACTCCCGGCCACACGATGCTCCGGCCGCTCTTGATCGCCGCAGGCAAGGGGGGCGCCCTCTCTTCTCTTTCTCTCCCCCTTGCGAAGGGGGAGTTGGAGGAGGTTGCCGGGAACATCACCGGACCACGTGCGATCACCGAGCCGCGGCCAAGGAGGACCCCCCTCAATCCCCCCTTGGAAAGGGGGGAAAGGGATAGATAGTCTCCGGGGATGAGGAGGCCGATAGAGCACGTGGATATCCCCTTTTCTGAGGAACGGTGCGTCCATCACCGGCACGAATCCGGAAGCTCCTGGCCCCCTCGAAAAACTGGCAGGTGATGGACGCACCGTTCCGAGCGAGGGAACGGGGAGGTTGTCCGATCAGCCCCTCGGGGCAGAATCGACGTCCCGGATCACCTCACTCGGGCAAGGGCTGGCCCCTGGTCTCGGGGGCGAAGGGCAGGGCGAACAGGCCGATCAGGAAGACGCGCACATCGTCACGCCAGCGTAACGCATCGGCAGCGAGGCGTTGACCGTACTTGTAACCGGCATAGACGACGCCGTCAGAAGCCCGAGCGACGGCCGGGCCGACCGCGGCGACGAGCCGGCCGACGTTGTAGCAGAACGACGTGCCGGTGCTCCGCAGGCGGGTCGGGAACAGCTCGGGGAAGTAGATCGCGTAGCCGCCGAAGAGCGCGATCTGGCAGAAGCCCATGATCGGGATCATCCAGAAGATGTCGTAGAAGTCGTCCAGGAACCAGAAGGTGAAGGCCGTCGAGAGCATCGCCAGCACGAAGAAGAGGGCGAAGGTTGGCTTGCGGCCCACGTGATGCGGTGATCTTGCTGAAGGCGTAGATGCCGAAGAAGGCTCCGAGGTTCTGGACGAGCGAGGTGATGCCCGTCCAGAGCGTCAGCTTGTCATTGACGGCCGCCGCGGTGAGGCCCTGCGTCTCGAAGTGCTCGCGGAAGACCAGGCGGATCAGGTCGAAGCTGAAGAACCCGATCCCCCAGAGCCCGACCACGCCGGAGAAGGCCAGGAGCATGCCGACGATCGTGTTGCGGCGCCAGACCGGGTCGCCGAACAACTCGGAAAGCGAGCCGAGCTTCGGCGCCGCGCCGGCAGATGCTGTCATCGGCGGCCTTGTTCCCGCGTCTTCGCCACGGCCTTCCAGCGTTCCGGCTCCTTCAGCCTCGCGCCGGATCACCAGCGCGAGCAGGGCCGGGAGCGTGCCGATGATGAACATCACGCGCCAGGAACTCGCCGACCGAAACTGACCTGGCTGAGCACGATGCCGATCATCGCGGCCGTCATGTTGCCGACCGCCGAGAGGGCCTGGAGCCATCCCAGGGCGTGCGGCCGGGCGCGGTCGGGCATCACCTCGGCCACCAGCGAGACGCCCACGGCGAACTCGCCGCCGACCCCCAGGCCGGTCAGGAACCGGAACAGGATGAAGTCCCAGACCCCGGGCGAGAAGGCGCTCAGGCCGGTGAAGATCGAATAGATCAGGATCGTCAGCAGCATCGTCTTCGCCCGGCCGATCTTGTCCCCCAGGATGCCGAAGACCAGCCCGCCCAGGGCCCAGCCGATGATGAAGATCGACGTGGCCCAGCCGCCCCAGAAGGCGACCTGGTCCTTCGAGGCCGGGTTCTCCGCCGCGACGTTCGAGCAGCTCCGTGATCGCCGGGACCCGGGCCAGGTTGAAGAGTTGCTGGTCCATCGTGTCGAACAGCCAGCCGAGCGCGGCGACGGCCAAGACGAACCAGTGGTAGCGGTTCAGGAGCTTGTACCAGGGGCGGCCGTTCTGCTCCTCGACGGGCGGGGACGTACCGGGATCTTCAAAATGCATGAGCGAATTCTCCGTTATCGGCGAGCGACGGCGGCGGCCCGTTCGGTGGCGAGAGAGGTCGCCCGACCGCGTCGTGACGAATCGCGAGGAAATATGGTTGACGATACCACCATCCGGCGGCCCTCGCCGCAACCCACCGCCGCCGATTTTTCCAGAAGACTCGCCCGGACGCCCGACGACCGCTAAGATCGTTGCGATGCGACGCGTACCGATCCTCATGGTGATGACTCAGGCCGGTCTGGTGGCCGGGCTGGTGGCGGTTCTGTACGAGAACGTGGTGCCGCTCGGCGTGCCGGGCGAGTGGGTCTGGATGCGCCCGCTGTCCCCGCAAGGGATCTCCGACCTGTTCCTCGCGGTCGTCGGCGTCGCGGCGTACGCGGCGTTCGCCCGGCTGGGCATGAGCCGCCTGGAGCACACGCGGTCCCCCCGGATCGAAGCCGCGTGGGTTCTCGGCCTGATCGTCGCGGCCGTCGCCGTGCAGTTGGCCGTGCAGATCGGCGCTCCGGCGGGCTACGGCCTGGCGAAGTGGGCGACGCTTGGCCTGGAAGGGTCGAGCGGCTACGCCCGGATCGCCCGCGATCAGGTGAACGATCCCTGGCGGTTCTGGACCGAGTATCCCGAATGGATTTCACGGCAGGACTGCGCTCCACATCGGCACCCATCCACCGGGGCTGATCCTCTCGGCCAGGGCGATCCGCGACGTGCTGGACGGGCAACCGGATCTGGCCCGGTCGCTCGAAAACATCACGCCCGACTTCCTCACGACCTGGTTTCGCATGGTCCTCGGCCCCTTGCCGGCGACCGAGCGCGCGGCCCTGGTGCTGACGGGCCTCCTTACGCTCGTCGTCTGCGCGGCGACCGTCGCGCCGTTGTATGGGCTGGCCCGGACGCGGCTGCGGCGCCGTCCTCGGCGTGGGCGGGGGCCGCGCTCTGGCCGCTCGTGCCGTCGGCCATCCTGTTTCAGCCGACGGCCGACACGGCGTTTCCGTTTCTCTCGACCTCGGCGCTGGCTCTGGCGGCGTGGGCCGCCGTGCGCGGGGGTCGCGTTCGGGCGGCGGCCTCGGGGGCGTTGCTCGGCGTGGGGATGCAGTTCTCGCTGGTCTTCCTGCCGGTCGGCCTGATCGTCGCCCTCGTCCTCGTCTGCGCGAAGGGCGTGCCCTGGCGGCGTCGGTTCGCGTTGATCGCCGCGACGGGCGCGGGATTTCTCGCGGTCACGCTGGCCGTCTGGGCCGTCTCCGGGGCGAACCCGTTCGTCATCTGGTGGTGGAACCAGAAGAACCACGCGCGGTTCTACGACGAGTTTCATCGCTCATACGGCGCGTGGGTCATCGTGAACCTGATCGAGCTGGCGGTCGCCGTCGGCCTGCCGGTGACGGCCTGGGCCATCGCCGCGATGGCGCGGCCGAAGCGGATCGTCCCGGTGGTGGGATGGGCGACGCTCGCGGTGCTTTTGCTTCTGGATCTGAGCGGCCGGAACCTGAGCGAGGTCGCGCGGCTCTGGCTCCCCTTGATGCCCCCGCTCGTCCTGAGCGCCGGCGCGGGAATCACCGGCGGGTCGAGCACGCTGGCCGCCACCGTCGCCTTGCTGGGATTGCAGACACTGGCCCTGCAAGCGATGGTTCAAGTGGTTTACCCGATATGAAGATATTCGCACTCAGATCGCTCGGCATGGGACGGTCATTGACCGCGATCGCAATCCGCGCCAGGATATCGGGAATCCACCGCCTGTCTCGAAGACCGCCTTCACGAATTCTCTGAGGATCCTCCGCCATGAAAATCGCCTGGGTCTCTCTCCCGGCCATCCTCCTGGGAACCTTGCTGCCGCTCGCCGCGCGACCGGCGGCGGGGGCCGACCGGCCGAACATCTTGCTGGTGATCGCCGACGACTGGTCGAACGGCCATTCGGGCATTCAGGGGTGCCCCTGGATCAAGACACCCGCGTTTGACCGGGTCGCCCGCGAGGGGATGCTGTTCCGGAACGGCTTCACGTCGAACCCCAAGTGCAGCCCTTGCCGGGCGAGCATCCTGACCGGGCGGAACACCTGGCAGCTTGACGAGGCGTGCAACCACTTCGGCGTCTTCTCGGCCAGGTTCGCGGTGTACCCCGACCTGCTGGAGAAGGCTGGATATCACGTCGGCTACACCGGCAAAGGCTGGGGGCCGGGCGACTTCAAGGCCGGCGGGTTCGAGCGCAACCCGGCGGGACCGGGCTACAACCAGCGGCGGATCAAGCCGCCCCATCAAGGGATCAACGCGATCGACTACGCCGGCAATTTCGAGCTGTTCCTCAAGGATCGAAAGCCGGATTCCCCCTTCTGCTTCTGGTACGGCGCGACCGAGCCGCACCGCAACTACGAGGAAGGGGCCGGCGTGCGCAGCGGCAAGAAAATCCAGGACGTGACCCTGCCCGCCTATTATCCCAACTCCAACGTCATCAAGAGCGACATCCTGGATTACGCGCTGGAGGTCGAGTGGTTCGACCAGCACCTGGGCCGCATGATCGAGCTTCTGGAAGAACGAGGGGAGCTGGAGAACACGCTGATCCTGGTCACGTCCGACCACGGGATGCCGTTCCCTCGCGTGAAGGGGCAGATCTACGAGGAAGGGTTCCACCTGCCGCTGGCGATCCGCTGGGGCAAGACCAAGGGGGGGCGGACGATCGACGACTTCATCAACGTCCGCGACTTCGCCCCGACGTTCCTCGCCCTGGCCGGGCTGGAGCCCCACCCGCAGATGAGCGGCAGGAGCTTCCTGGACATCCTCCAGTCCGACCAGTCGGGCTGGATCGACCGCTCACGCAACCGCATGCTCGTGGGCAAGGAGCGGCACGACATCGGCCGCCCGCACGACTGGGGCTACCCCGTCCGGGCGATTCGCACGCCGGAATTTCTGTATGTTCACAATTATCACCCCGAGCGCTGGCCCGCCGGCAACCCCGAAACCGGCTATCGCAACGTCGATGACGGGCCGACGAAGGAGCTTCTGCTCAGCAAGTTCGACGACCATTACCGCCTCTCCTTCGGCGCACGCGCCGGAGGAGGAGCTTTACCGGATCACCGACGACCCGGACTGCGTGAAGAACCTCGCCGACGACCCCGAATACGCCAAGGTGAAGCACACGCTGCGGATCCGAGATGGAGGAACAGCTCAAGAAGGAAAAAGACCCCCGCGCACTCGGCCACGGTGAGATCTTCAACACCTACGAATACGTCGGCAACCGGCAACACGGCTGGGACGCCTGGGTCGAGCACAACGGATTCCCGCCGGATCATCCGTCGGAGCGTTGAGCGAGCCGGGTTCCTTCCCTTCTACAGGCCGTCCCGGTCTCCCTCGGCCGGGGCGGCGGGCTTCCTCTGATCGAGCTGGCCCCAGAAGCGGTTGCCGCACCCGGCCACCGCGCCGGGGCGGCCCGCGGCCTTGTAGCGGATGCCGCCCATCTCCCACACCGAGGTCTCCCGGCCGCACGGGCAACGCATGACCCAGTCCGCGATCGGTCTCCATCGCCTGGCGAGCCTTCCCGGGACCAGGCTCGTGATCACCTTCTGAACGGCACCCATCGGGTCGCCTCCGGTTCGGGAAAACGCCCCCAACGATACCAACCACGTCACCTCGTTCACAGAAAAATATTCGTGATCCGCACACCTAGCTCGGTGTCGATCTGAACGAGCTCGCCGCGCGCGACGAGCTTGCCGCCGGATGTCAGTTCGACCGGCTCGCGGGCGTGGCGGGCCAGGTCGAGGACATCGCCGGGCTTCAGGTCGGCGAGCCGGGGCAGGGGGAGGTTGATCCGTCCCAGCTCGACGGTCAGCGTTACCGGCACGTCCGTGGGGTCCACGGCGCCGGGCTGTGGGGTGGGGTTCTCGCTCGACGTGCTCACGGCGTTGGGCTCCGGGGAAAGAGACTCGCGGCTCAACGGTGCGGTCAGGCGGACCCGGCCGCCCCCGTGATTTTCAACGGCTTCGACCGGGAACCAGGACGATCCTTCCACGTCACGCAAGGTCAGCCGGATCGGTCCCAACGGACTTCGCGGCGTCCCGCGCAGGGTGTTGCCGTCGATCGGCAGGACGCCCCCGACGCGCAGCGAGTCCAGCCCTCGGGGTAGGGTGATCGTCGCCGCTTCCGCGCGCCACGTCCCGCTCAATGCGGCGAATCGATGCCGGAGATCGTCGGGGTTGAGGGCGGGTTCCGGAACGCGACGGGTTAGCTTCGGATCGAAGATCAGGTTTTCGGGCAGCCAGAGCCGGAGCGAGCCCGGGGCCGACCGCCCGACCCGCAACGTCCAGCGCAGGGTGACGATCGCCCCGAGCCCCTCCGTTGCGAACGGGTCTGGCCCCACGCGGTCGAGAACCAGGCCGCGATAGGGAGAGGTTTCCTCCTCGCCGACCAGTTCCGCCAGGGTCCGCGCGACGATAAAGCCCAGAACGCCCCACTCGACGGGCGTAACCTGGAGCCGCTCCTCTCCCACGAATCGCTCGAAGCCAAGCAGGCGATCGACCAGGGCGTGCGCCAGCGTCGTTTCGAAACCCAGGGCCAGGCGGGCCGCGCGGCCTGGCCAGGAGAGTTGCGCGACGGCCCCGGTTCGCTTCAGCCCGGACGCTCGCCAGAGGATCTCGATCGGCCCCTCGACCTGAAGCGACTCTCCCAGCGGTTCCGTGAGCCAGCCGAGCGCCTCGCGGAGGTGAACGCCCGCCGCCGAGCGCCGGAGGACCGATTCCCGACGGACGTGTCGGGACCAGAACGCCGGCAAGGGGCCGAGAGGTCCGGCGTCGATCGGCGGCGGACCGACGGATGCAAGGTCTCCGATCGCGTCCGTGCTCACGCGAGGTCTCCTTCCGCCAGGAGGCCCTCGTGACGCATTCGGTCGAGCACCGCATCCAGGATGTCGGACTCCCAGACGACCAGCTCGCGGCGGCTGACGAGCGAGGTGTTGGCTCCCATGCGAGGCCGGACCAGCTTCGCCACCGGATACGGCAGGTGTTGCAGTGCCCAGCGCGAACGGTGCGGCTCGACATCTCCCAGGAGACGCCCGATCGTCACGAGCCCCAGAAGCGGCACCGCCGCGCCGGCGTCTCCCGCACTGGCCAGAACGTCCAGACCGGCCACCTCGGTATACCGAGGCTCCAGCCCTCGAAATCGTTCGCGGAAGTGATCGAACCGGGCGCGGTCGCGTGACGAGAGCCGCACGCCTTCGGGCAAGGTCGCCGGCGCACGCCTGCTTGGCCAGGCCCGAGAACGAAACCAGCCGGGAGAGCCCTTTCGAGTCCAGCCGCGCCAGCGCGACGACGATGGGCGGGTCGGACTCCCGACGCTCCGGCCCGCCAACCAGCCGCTCGGACCACAAGGCCAAGGCCCAGGACAGGGCGTCGGGCAGCGGCTCGGCCTCGGCGATCAGATCCTCTTCGGTCAGTTCAAGCCCCGACAACAGAAAGGCGCGGGCCTCTTCCGGCAACCGCGCCGCGACCGCCCGTCGCACGGCCGGCGACTCCTCCTGCAAGGCACGCACCCACCACGACGGATGCACGTGCGCCGGGCCAGGTCGAGCCTCGGCGGCATGGTCGCGCCGCAAGTGCTCCCGAGGTTCGTCCCCGTGGCTCAGGGGCCTCCTGAAGTCTCGTCCGCCAGGATGGCTCGATCCGTTTCCAGAACCGATCCCGCTCCGTCGCCGGTGGTCCCCAGACGTCGAGCGACCGCAGCAAGGCTCGATCGGCGGTGGACAGCGGAGACGTGATCGACGCGGACAACCGGCACCCCCTTGGGGCTGATGGCGGATGGATTAATGGAGTTGATCGATAAAAAACTCGGATGTCCCGCTCAGGCCGCGTCGAATCGCCGGGTCATGACGATTTCCGGGGTGGAGTCGTGGCGTCCGATGTCGTCGAAGGCGCGTTCCAGGCTCGGGTAGAGGGACACCAACTCCGGGGGTACGTTTCCATCAACGAACCAGGAGGATTCGTCGCGGAGAGTCATGCGGAGACAATCCGGCTCCAGGCGATAGGCCAGGGTCGCCACGGGATCGAGCGGGCGGCGGTCGCGCCAGCGGTCGGCTTCCTCGTGGAGGTCCTTGCAGGACTGAACGATCTGGGAAACCGCCTCTTCGTCGAGCGGTGTGTGGACCAGAAGCAGGCTGCGGAGACGCGACAGTTCGCGAGCGAAGGCGTCATCGTTGGCGCCGACGGGGATTTCTCCCTCGCCGTCGCCCTTCTCGACATCGCGGCGCCAGGCGTCGGCGGAGGCCAGGGCGGCGAAGATCTGGTCGGGCGTGTACGGCTTGGGGATGTAGTCGTGCGCGCCGACCTGGAAGCTCTGGGCACGGTTCTCCTCGGCCAGCCGCGCGGTGACCATCACGACCGGGATGGCGCTGGTCTCGCGTCGATCCTTGATCGAGCGGCAGACATCATAGCCGTTGGTGTCGGGCAGCATCAGGTCGAGGAAAACGATGTCGGGTCGTTGATCGGCGAGGATCTCCAGCGCCTGTTCTCCCGTGAAGGCCGACTGCGTCTCATAGCCACGAAGCTGCACCAGCATCGAGAGCAGCTTGTTGGCCTCCGGCTCATCTTCGACGATCAGGGCGATCGGCATCACTCGTCCGTTCCTTTTGCTCGAAGCCGGATGACGAAGGGGGGAGATCGAGCCTCCGCGAACGGGCGGGCTCGCCTCGCCGGCCTCACGGCGAGGCGGCACTCCGATCCAGGTCCACGATTCTTCCCAACATTATTCTACACCGGGAAGTGCTTCGGGACAGGGCCGCCTGGGCAATCGGAGCGTGATTCGCGTCCCTTCGCCGGGCGTGCTCTCGGCGTGGACTTGACCGCCGTGCAATTCGACGAACTTCTTGACCAGACTCAGGCCCAGGCCCAGGCCGCGCTGATTGAAACCAAAATCTCCCGTGGAATGATGGCTCGGGTCGAACTCGGTGAAGAACGGCTCGAATAGACGATTCAAGGCCCGGGGTTCCAGGCCGATGCCCCGGTCGGCGACCTCGATCTCCACGCCGTCCGGTTCGACCAGGCAGGCCCGCACGGCGAACTCGCCGCCGTCGGGGGTGAACTTGATGGCGTTGGTCACGAGGTTCAGCACGGCATCGCGGATCTTGGGGGCGTCCAGCTCGAAGAGGCCCAGATTGTCGGCGATCTCGGTTCGCACGTTCAGCGAACGCGCCTGGATAAACGGCAGGACTTGCTCGATCGATTCGCGGAGCAAGGCCGTCAGATCGACCGGCTCGGTCCGTAGCGGCTCGCGGTATTCGCCCGATTCGATCATTCGCAAGGTCCGGTCGACCAGGCGGCTCAACTGCTGGAGCGCGTGGGTCATCTGCGAGAGAATCCCGCGCTCCATCGGGCTCCGGTCCGGGTTCGTCAGCCGCAGGAGCTCGCTCAGGCCCTGAACGATCGTGATCGGGGTCTTGAATTCATGGCTGGCGACTTCGAGGAAGGCGGTCTTGAGCTGGCTGGCTTCGGCCAGCTCCTGGTTGGCGCGGGTGAGGTCGGCATTGGACACGCTCAGCTCGGCCAGCAGGCGCCGGCGCTCGGCCAGGAGGTCGTACTGCTGGGCCGCTTGCCGCACGGCCAGGGCGAGCTCGTCCGGCTCCCAGGGCTTATGGATGTAGCGGAACAGGCCGGCGAAATTGACCGCGTTGATGACCGCCTGCAAATCGGCGTAGCCGGTGAACAGCATGCGCACGGCGTCCGGGGCGAGCTGCCGCGCGCGGCTGAGGAACTCATCGCCGGTCATGCCCGGCATCCGCTGGTCGGAGAGGATGACGTGGACCTCTTCCCGCTCCAGCAGTTGGAGGCCCTCCTGGCCGCTCGGCGCGGTGAGCACGTGGAATTCGCGATGGAACAGGTGACGCAGGCTTTCCAGCACGTCCGGCTCGTCATCGACGATCAGCAGAGTGTGGCTACGTGACGCCATCAGCCCAGCGCCTCCCTCGACGTGCTCATCGTGGAACCTCGGACTTGACCTGTCCGCCCAGGCGCCGGACCTCCTCCTCCAGGCAGGCCACCCGCTCGATGGAGCTGCCGCAGTTCGTGATGGAGCCGCTCGTTCTCCTCGAAGCGGGCGATCAGCCGATCGTATTCGGCGGCTGCCTGCCGGACCGCCTCCTGAAGCTCCTCGGGACGCCAGGGCTTCTTGAGGAACTGGTACACGTGCCCCTGGTTGATCGCCGCGACGATCGAGTCCAGGTCGGCGTAGCCGGTGAACAGCATCCGCACGGCCTTCGGGTTCTTCGCCTTGACCGTCGCCAGCAGCTCGACCCCGGTGATCGCCGGCATCCGCTGGTCGGTCATGATGATATGCACCTCTTCCGATTGCATCAACCGGATGCCCTCTTCGGCGCTGTTGGCTTTCAGGACGCGGAACTCACGGCGCAGCAGATCATACACCGAGTCACACACGTCGGCTTCATCATCCACAACGAGCAGGCAATGCTTAGCGGGAGCGGACATGAAAAGATTTCCTTACTGGGTCGTTCCGTCGGTCAGTCGGTCGGGGCCGGGATGAAGATGCGGAAGCACGTTTCCTTGGCCGGTTCGCTCTCGACCTCGATCCGGCCGCCGTGGCCGGTGATGATTCCATGGGAGATCGACAGGCCCAGGCCGGTCCCTTCGCCAACCGGTTTGGTGGTGAAAAACGGGTCAAAGAGCCGGGGCAGGGCCTCCGGCGGAATGCCACAACCGTTGTCGCGGAATTCGATGATCTGGCCGTCGAGTTCGCGGCGAATCGTGATATGGATATAATTGACATCCCTCGGCGCGGCCGACCGACTCGATCGCCTGAATCGCGTTGACCAGCAGGTTCAGGAAGACCTGGCCGAGCTGCGACGGCATGCACAGGATTTTCGCGTGGGCGTTGTCCTCGACCTGGATTTCGATGTGGTTCTTGCGCAGGCGGCTGTGAACGATGTCCATCGCCCCGCAGATCAGGTCGGACAGGAGCGCGGGTTCCTTCTTCGGCGGTTTGCCGGGTGGCGACGTGCGGGCCAGGCTGCGGAGGCTGTTCACGATGTTGGCGACGCGCTGGACGCCGTCGCGGGTGCGGGAGAGCATCCGGCCGAGGTTCTCGCGGACATACGGCCAGTCCAGGTCGTCGCTCAGTCGCAGGATCTCCTCGCAGACCTCCGGCGCCGCGTCCATGGAGGCGGTCGGCCGCCGACTCGTACGCCTTCATCATCGCCATGATGCCGCCCAGGTCGCGCTCCAGCACGGCCAGGTTATTGGCGATGTAGGCCAGCGGGTTGTTGATCTCGTGGGCGATCCCCGCGCTCAGCTCGCCGATCGAGGCGAGCTTCTCCGCCTGCATCAGCCTGCGCGCGCATCCGCTGTCGCTCTCCCTGGTCGCGGATCGCGCCGAGGAATTGCAGCTCGCCGGAGAACTCGATCGCGCTGAGCGAGATTTCCAGGGGGAAGACCTCGCCATCCTTGCGACGCCCGCGAAGCTCAACGGTGCGGCCGACGAGCTGGCCGTCGCGGGTCTGCAGATAGTCCTGCAAGCCGGTGACGAGGTCGCCGCGAAGGTCTTCCGGCATCAGCTCGATCAGCGGCATGCCGATCGCCTCCTGCGCGGTGTAGCCGAAGGTCCGCTCGGCCGCGGCGTTGAACAGGGAGATCCGCCCGTTCGGGTCGGTCACGATGATCGCGTCCAGGCATCCCTCGGTCAACTGGCGATAGCGGGACTCCGAGAGCCGCAAGGCCCGGTTCTTCGCCTCGATCTCCCAGGCGTTCTTGAGCTGCGCCTCGGCGAACTGGCGGCGGGTTTCCTCCAGGGCCTTGCGCTCGGTGATGTCACGGATGACGGCCAGGACGACCATGCGGCCGTCGTCCCACTGGATCGTCGAGGTATTGATATCGACCGGGATCAACTGGCCGTCCTTGGTGCGGTGTCGTCCCTCGCAGCGCAGGTGGCCTTCGCGGAGCTGGGTCGAGAGCCGGTCCTCGAACCCATTGGCGAAGTCGGGGTCGTCGATGTCCTGGGTCTTCAGTTGCAGGAGTTCGTGGCGGGTATACCCCAGGCGACGGCAGGCCGCCGGGTTGGCGTTGATGATGCGGCCCTGCATGTCGTGGACGAAGACGGCGTCCTCGATTCCCTCGAACAAGGCCCTGGCCCGCCGCTCGGAGGCGACGAGGGCCTCCTCGGCCTGCTTGCGCCAGGTGATGTCCTGCACGGTGCTCCGCAGGCCGGTGATGCGCCCCTGGTCGTCGCGGTTGACGCGGGTCTCGATCGCCGCGTGCAGCTTGTTCCCCTCGCGGGTCAGGAACATCCGTTCGACGTACGGGTGCTCGTCTCCCCCCTGGACCCGCTCCCGGATCGCCCGGAGCGACGCCTCGCGCTGGTCCTGGGTCATGAAGTCGGAGATCGACCGACCGATCATGTCCTCCGGGCGGTAGCCGAGCATCTCGCACTCGGTCCGGTTGATGATGACGATCCGTCCCTCGACATCGACCTCGTGATAGCCGAAGGGGGCCTCGTCGTAGAGCCGGCGGAACCGTTCTTCCGACTCCCGGAGCGCCTGCTCGCCCCGCTTCCGCTCGGTGATGTCGGTGATGAAGGCGTAGAAGCCGCACGGCTGCCCGGTTTCGTCGCGGTAGAAGTCCGTGACCAGCTCGATCGGGATCTCGTGACCGTCCTTGTGGACGTACACCTTCTCGTAACGCTCGGCCTGGCCGCTTTCATGGAGCCGCTTCAACGCCTCGTCGCTGACGGGCAGGAAGCGCGGCGGGGTCAGGTCGCGGTACGTCATCGCCTGCAATTCGTCGCTCGAATAACCGACCAGTCGTTCGAAGGCCGCGTTGGCGTAGATGATCCGGCCCTCCAGATCCACCACGCTGAGCGGCTGGGTCGTCTGCTGGAGCAACTGCGCCGCCATGCGGAGCCGGGCATGTTCCGCGCCGGGGGCCAGAAGGTCCTGGCAGACCGAGGGCTTGCCGCCGTTTGCCGTCGTCATCAGCCTGTCCTTGGGTCCAGAACCATCCAGAAGAGGCGTCTGGTTCAGACCCCGGCCCTCTTGACCGAAAGGCCGGGGCGTCCCCACCATAAGAAATTATAAAGTTCGTCATGGTCCCGGGGCGATGCTTTTCCTCCCGCGTTGGCCCGAAGTCACACAATTATCCACTGACAAGCAACCCCATGCCCGCATTCACGCACCACGTATTCATCTGTGGCAATACCCGCAAACCGGGCCATCCCCGCGGCTGTTGCGATCCCGACGGCCGGCAAGCCTTGCGCGACGCCTTCAAGACCGAGATGAGGCGGGCGGGCCTCGGCCCGCTGGCCCGCGCCAACCACGCCGGCTGTCTCGAACAGTGCGAGCATGGTCCGGCCGTCGTCATTTACCCGCAGGGCATCTGGTACGGCCGGGTCACGGTCGCGGACGTCCCCCGGATCGTCCACAAGACCTTGCTCCACGGGGAGATCCTCAACGACCTGGTCATCCCCGACAGTTGCCTGAACAACCCGTCTTGCCCGCACCGTGATGGAACGGGCAAGGGGCCTTGATCGCGCCGGAATGGCAAACGTCCGCTCTCCGAAAGCCCTGAGTTCACCATGTCCATTCCCGTTGTCACGACAATCGAGCAGGTTCGCCAGGCCGTCCGCGAGGCGAGGGGGCAGGGCCTCGTCATCGGCTTCGTGCCGACGATGGGGGCCTTGCACGAGGGGCACGTCCGGCTGATCGAGGAATGCCGCGAGGCGGCCGGGTTTGTCGTCGTCTCGATCTTCGTCAACCCGACGCAGTTCGGCCCCTCCGAGGATTTTCAGCGCTACCCCCGCACGCCGGAGGAGGACCACCGCAAGTGCGCGGAGGCCGCGGCCTCGCTGATCTTCGAGCCGGGCGTCGAGGCGATGTATCCGCATGGCCTGATCTCGACCTTTGTCGAGGTTCCCGTGCTGTCCGGCACGCTCGAAGGGGCCTATCGGCCGGGGCACTTCCGCGGGGTGGCGACGGTCGTGATGAAGCTCTTCGGGATCGTCGCGCCAGACCTCGCGTTCTTCGGCGAGAAGGATTACCAGCAACTCCAGGTGATCCGCCGGATGGTCGCCGACCTGGACGTGCCGGTCGAGATTCGCGGCGTGCCGACGGTGCGCGAGCCGGATGGCCTGGCCCTGAGCAGCCGCAATCGGTATCTCGACCCCGACGAGCGGCGGGCGGCGATCTGCCTTTCCGCCGCCTTGAACGCCGCCCGGAAGGCGGTCGGGGCCGGGGAGACGGACGCCGACCGGGTTCGACAGATTTTGCGGGCCACGATACAATCAGAACGGCTCGCAACGCTCGATTATGCCGAGGTCGCCGACGCGGCCACGCTGGAGCCCCTGGCGGATCTGGGGCCGGGCCATCGGGCGGTCGCCCTGCTGGCTGTCCGGATCGGCTCGACACGGCTGATCGATAACGCCCTTCTGTCGGATTAACCTTTGATGCAGCTCAAGGTTCTGAAAAGCAAGCTCCACCTGGCCACGATCACCGGCAGCGACCTGAACTACCACGGCAGCCTGACGATCGACCCCGATCTGATGGAGGCGGTCGGCCTGGTCCCCTACGAGGCGATCCTGGTCAGCAACGTGGCCACGGGCCATCGGGCCGAGACCTACGCCCTGCCCGGCGTGCGGGGCCTGGGCCAGATCGAGATGAACGGCGCGATGGCGCGCCTCGGTGCCGTGGGAGACCGCCTGATCGTCATGGCGTTCGCCATGCTGGAGCCGGCCGAGGTCGAGGGGCACCGGCCGAAGGTCGTGGCCCTGAACAGCCGCAACGAGATCATCGAACGGCTCGATTACGTGCCCATCCGTACCGGCACGCGCTGAGAAGTTCCAGTCGCGCCAGCGCCAATCGAAGTGAATCGATTCGGCACAACGAGGGAAGCCCGCCATGCGGCAAGTCCTGTTCGAGATCCCCGGGGTGGGCATCAAGATCTTCGGCTACGGGCTGATGCTCTTCTTCGCCTTCCTCGGCTCGATGCACCTGGCGGCCTGGCGCGCGAGCGCGAAAAGCTCGACCCGGAGCTGGTTTACGACCTCTCGCTGTGGGTCTTCGTTGGCGGCCTGGTCGGTGCCCGGGGGTTCTACGTCTGGCAGTACTGGGGCACGCAGATCCGCTCCTTCGTGGATATTTTCACGATCTGGAAGGGGGGGATCGTCTTCTACGGCAGCGTCATGGGGGGCGCGGTCGGCGTTCTTGCTCTACTGGTGGCTCCGGCGGTTCCCCTTGCGGCCGATGCTCGACGTGGTGGCGCCGGCCCTGGCCCTGGGCATCGCCATCGGGCGGCTCGGCTGCTTCCTCAACGGATGCTGCTATGGCGACCGTTGCGACCTGCCCTGGGCCGTCTCGTTCCCCGGACCGAGGGAAGGACGCAGATCCCCGGGCCGAACGACGAGCTGCTCGGCTCCCCCCCCTGGAACCAGCAGGTGCGCCAGGGTCTGATCTCCCGGGAGTCGGCATGGTCGCTGCCGGTCCACCCGACGCAGATTTACTCGGCCATCGACGGATTCATCCTGCTGGGCGTGCTCTCCGCCTATTTCCCGTTGCGCCGGCGGGACGGCGAGGTGATGGCCCTGCTGATGGTGACGTACCCGATCTCGCGGTTCCTGATCGAGCAGCTCCGCAACGACGAGGGGGTCTTTTTCGCCGGGATGACCATCTCGCAGAACATCAGCGTGGCCCTGTTCCTGAGCGGGCTGATCTTCTGGCTCTACCTCGCGCGCCAGCCCCGCGTGCGCTATGCCGACACCGCCCCCGAGCCGTCGCCTCCCCCTTCCAAGACCGGGACGGCGGCGGTGGCTTGAGGAAGACCGTCCCGTGTCTCAAGGCACGCGGATCTGGTCGAGGATGCGGCCGAGCAGGTCGTCGGGGCCTAACCCCTCGGCGTCGGCCTCGTAGCTGGCCACGATCCGGTGGCGAAGCACGTCGCGGGCCAGGCTCTTGACGTCGTGCGGGGTGACGTAATCCCGACCGCAGAGCAACGCGTGTCCCTGCGCGGCGCGGACCAGGGCGAGGGTCGCCCGGGGGCTTGCTCCGAGCTCGATCAAGGGGGCCAGGCCCAGGCCATAAAGCTCCGGGTCGCGGGTCGCCCGCACCAGATCGACGGCGTATTCCTGGATCGCCCGCGCGACCAGCACGCGCGACGACTGGGCACGGAGGCTGCGCACCTCGTCCGGCCCGAACAGCGGCGACGGCAAGGCGGTGGCCGGTACGGCGACCAGCCCCGGCAAGTCGAGCATCGCCAGTTCGGCCTCCCGGTCGGGATAACGCACCACGAGCTTCATCAGGAAGCGGTCGAGCTGGGCCTCAGGGAGCGGATACGTCCCTTCGTGCTCGATCGGGTTCTGCGTGGCCAGCACGAAGAACGGATCAGGCAGAACGAGCGTCTCGTCGCCGATGGTAACCTGCCCGTCCTGCATCGCCTCCAGCAGCGCGCTCTGAACCTTCGCTGGAGCGCGGTTGATCTCGTCGGCCAGCAGGACACTCGTGACGATCGGACCCGGGCGCGTCTCGAAAGTGCCGGTCGCCGGGCGGTACACCTGGGTTCCGGTCAGGTCGGCGGGGAGCAGGTCGGGCGTGAACTGAACCCGGCGGAACGGCAGGTCCAGCGTCTGGGCGAGAGCACGCACGGCACGCGTTTTGGCCAGACCGGGCACCCCCTCGATCAGGACGTGTCCCCCGGCCAGCAAGGCGACGATCATCCGCTCCAGCAGAACGCGCTGGCCGACGACACTGGATTCCAACCGCTCCAGCAGGCGAGCCAGTTCAGCGCCGGCGCCCTCGGCGGCGGATTCGGAGTCCCCCTCAGTCATGTCCAAATACAATTCCCCGAGGTCCCGACCCGCGCCGATTGTTGCATTACAGAACCTATTGTGCGAAACCGCTTGTCGATTGGCTGGGGTCCTCCTTCGCGAGCCCCGACCTTTTCAAAGATTGGCTGGCCCAGGCAAAGCCAGTGGCACCCGCACAAAGGACGTGGTCCCTTGGGTGCCACTGGCTTGGTCTGGGCCTTCCGACCGTACCGACGGAGATGACGCGATGAGGTTGGTCCCGCGCCTCAACGTGGATACCAACGGGTTCGAAGCCGGAATCGTGATATCCTGAATCAATCGATTCAGTTGATCTGATAAGACGCCGTTCGCTCCTCCGATCAACCGCCGCGCCGCCGTTCGAGCATCTTGCGGAGAATGTCATTGGCGGCGGAGCTGGAGTCCTTGAACACCGGCTTGGCCGATTCCGTCTCCTTCGAGCCCGCGGACTTGGCGACGTAGAACGGGTTGTTCTCGTCCATCATCTCTTCAGGAATCTCGTCGCTGCTCTCTTCCTCGTCCTCATGATCCTCATCCTCTCGTCGTCGTCGTGCTCATCGGCATCGCCGGTTCCCTCGGGGAGCCGCTCGATCGAGTCGAGTTCATCCTCGAACGAGGTTGTTCGAGAGCTCGACGCCGCGGCGGGCCTGGGCTTCGCGGCGGGTTTGGGCGTTGGGGCGGGCTTGGGCTTCGCCTCAGCGACCTCCTCGATTTCGGCGGCTTCCTCGATTTCGGCGGCTTCCTCGGTTTCGGCGGCTTTCGTCTCGGCGGCCTCGGCCTTGGCTTCCGCGGCCTTGGTCTCGGCGGCCTTGGCTTTGGGTTCCTCGGCGGCCTCAGCCTTGGCTTCCGCGGCCTCGGCGGCTTTTTCCTTCTGTTCCTTGTAGGAATCGATGGTCAGCGTCTCGCCGTTATAGACGCCGGACGGACGATCGGGGACGGGGTGATCCTCATCGGCGATCAACCAGGACTCGATCTGATCCTGCGGGACGTCGTCGAGAGACCGGACCGGGGCCGGCTTCTGGGCGGGCGCGGCGGCCTCGGCCGGCTCCCCTTGAATCGCGACGGCGAAGGTCAGGTGGCCGATCTTGATCAGGTCACCGGATTTCAAGGACACCGGTTCCTTGATCAAACGGCCGTTGATGAATGTCCCGTTGCGGCTGCCGAGATCTCTCAAGGTGGCCGACGTTTCATCAATGATGAATTCGGAGTGCTGTCGGCTGACCTGATCGCTGCTGGGACGGAGGTGGCAGGTCTGGTCGCGGCCGATCCGGAAGGTGGGGCCTACCAAGGGGATTGTTTTCCCCTCAGGCTTTCCCTGAACGACGATCAAGAGAACTTTGATCATGAGATCGTCCCGATTCTTTGGGGTCAAACGCCAGGGCGCCGGCGCAATGCCACGATCGGAAAAGAAACCGATACCAATCTCGGACAGTCTAACGAAACCGGTTTCAACGGAGGTGAGGGTTACGAGAGACCGATTGAGGGAGGTGATCGCTTCTCGTTAACTACATCATATCCGACCGATCGCACCAATCCTAGTGCCCATAACCATTCCGTAAGAAATTCGACGAAGGAACCCGCCTGGGATAGGGCGTCTTTCTGCTTCATCGGCGCCCGCGATTCCGCCACATCAGCCGATCCCCAGTTCTCCTGGAAAAAACTCAGCGCTTGCGGTTCCAGGACGGATTCCGGTACGTCTCACGTTCCAGCGTCTCGGCGTGGTGCCGTTCGGCGTTCGTGAGGTCCGAATGTTGGGGTGCGAACCCCAGCAATCGCGGAATCTGTCGGAGGATCAAGTCTGACCAGGGGGGGATCTCCGCCGCGACGCCGGTCAGGTCGTTCAGACCCGGCAATTCAGGCGTTCTGGCGGAGCTTGTCAGCAGAATCGACCCATGCTGGAGCACGGCGCCCGGCCGCCGACGCTGCGCGCTACCCACGACCTTCGCCTGATGGATCACGATATCTTCCGGATCACGATCCGCAAAGCATAAAAACGGACGCCGCGCGTTTTTTTCCGAAATTACCTCGCCCCGACGAGCGACCGCCTCCACCCCTTGCGAGGCCAGAACCTCGGCAATCGCCGCATGAACCCCCCGGTAGAGGTCCGAGGCGCGTCGCGCCAGGGGCTGTGCGCGTGGTACCACCAGTGCGTAGGTGATCTCGCGATCATGCCAGATCGCGCCGCCGCCGGTCGGCCGCCGGACCCACGGCACGCCGCGCCAGCGGGGATCGTTCTCGACCTCCGCCGCGTGCTGGAAGTAACCCAGGCTCAGCGTCGGTTCCGACCAGCCATACGTGCGGAAGACCGCCGCGCGCGGTTCCGCCGAGACGGCATCCAGCAGGGCCTCATCCCGCGCCATGTTCGCCGGACCGTCCAGCACCTGGTACGGCAGCACGCGGCACGTCAGCGGCGGGAGGTCGATCACGGCGATTCCAGTCCAGAGGGGGCCAGCAGAATCAACACCGGGCACACCGTCAGTAGGAGGGCGAGACCAGCGTCTGCCGGTCCGTGGGCGGAACCGCCCCTCCCGGGGCCGTTGCGGCGTCCGGAGCCCATTTCAGGATCGGTGTCCGCGCGGCGGCCACCTCGTCGGGACGGCTGATCGGCGTCGAGTGCGGTGCGTCGTGAAGCCGTTGCGGATCGTCCTCGGCGATCTTCAAGAGCACCGCGGCGAACCGGTCGAGCGTCTCGCGGCTTTCCGTCTCGGTCGGCTCGATCATCAGGGCCTCGGGCACGATCAACGGGAAATAGACCGTCGGCGCATGAATGTTGTGATCGAGCAGCCCCTTGGCGATGTCCATCGCCCGCACGCCCTTCTCGCGGGCCATCGACCGGGCCGACGCGACGAATTCGTGCATGCAGCGATCTCCCAGCGGGACGGGATAACGGTCCTTGACCCGCGCCAGCAGGTAGTTGGCGTTCAGAACCGCGTGCTGCGCGACGGCCTTCAACCCGTCCGGCCCCTGGCTGCGGATGTAGCAGTAGGCGCGCACCAGGACGCCGACGTTGCCGAAGAACGACCGCACGCGACCGATCGACCGCGGCCGGTCGTCGTCGAGCCGGTATGTTCCCTCGTCGTCCTTGACCACAATCGGCGAAGGCAGGTACGGCGCGAGGTCTCCACGCACGGCGATCGGCCCGGCGCCGGGGCCGCCGCCGCCGTGCGGTCCGGAGAAGGTCTTGTGCGGGTTGTAGTGCATCAGATCGACGCCCATGTCGCCGGGTCGGACCACGCCGAGGATGGCGTTCATGTTCGCGCCGTCGAGGTAGAGCAGGGCCCCGCGCTCGTGCAGGAGCCGGGCAATATCGCCGATCTGCGGGTCGAACAGGCCGACGGTATTCGGGTTGGTCATCATGAACACGGCGGTTTGATCGTCGAGCTTCGCCTGGAAATCCTCCAGATCGACCAGGCCACGAGCATTGCTCTTGATCGTGACGGCATCGAACCCGGCCAGGTGCGCGGAGGCGGGGTTGGTGCCGTGCGCGCTGTCGGGGATGAGGATCTTCGTGCGTTTCTCCCCCTTGTCGCGGAAGTACGACGCGGCGACCAGCAGGGCCGTCAACTCCCCTTGCGCTCCGGCGGCCGGCTGAAGGCTCACGGCGTCCAGACCGGCGATCTCGGCCAGTAGCCCCTGCATCTCGAACAGGAGCTGAAGCATCCCCTGGATCGTGCCCTCATCCTGGTACGGATGGAGCGCGGCCAGGCCCGGCAAGGCGGCGAGCCGTTCGTTCCGCTTCGGGTTGTACTTCATCGTGCACGACCCGAGCGGATAAAAATTGCTATCGATGGACATATTCGCCACCGATAGGTTCGTGTAGTGGCGCACGACGTCCAGCTCGCCCAGTTCCGGCAACGGCGGCGGCCCTTCGGCACAGTGTTCGGCCGGGATCAGCTCATCGAGCGGCCGTTCGGGCACGTCGCAGTCCGGCAGGATGAACGTCGAGCGGCCGGGTCGGCTGGTCTCGAACAGCAAGGCGGGTTGGTCGAGCTTGTACATGGGCCAAAGGCTCGGAAAATGCGCGGCGGGCGGGCCGCTGGTTTCGATGCTCCGGTCGTCACCGACCGAATGTCTCTGGTGGGCCACTCCCACCCGCCGAATAATCAACGCTTCGACTCGGATTCTGAAACTCCGTGCGATCCCGAACTGCGAGGGTAACGAATGCCGTTCCCGTCGCGACCTTTCTCGGGTAGCGCGATATCTTCTGGAGGCACGAGGGCGACCTGGTGTTTCTCCCAGTCCCAGACCGCTATGGAATTCCCGGTGTTTTGATGAGCACGCAGGGCGTCATCAATCGCCTGTTCCATCACATCGGCGATCTCGTCATCGGATACGCCTCGATCCGCGAGGACAGCTTTGACATTCTCGATCATCGCTTCACCCGAGGACGTCGCGTTTCCACAAATCCATCCTGTCGAGCAGCTCAAACCGCCCTCAGCGCCTTCCGATACGCCTCGGCCAGGCCGTCGATCTCCGCCTTGGTCCGCTTCTCGGTCACGGCGACGAGGATGGCGTCGTTCCGTTCGGGGAACCAGCGGCCCAGCGCGATGCCGCCGTGGTAGCCCTGACGGCCGACCTCGGCGAGAACCGCGCGCGGGTCCTTCTCCGAACGGATCACGAACTCCTTGAAGAACGGCCCGTCGAAGGCCAGCGAGAGGCCCGGCACGGCGGCCAGTTGCTCGGCGGCGTAGTGGGCCTTGCGGGTGGAAAGTTCGGCGACCTGCCGCAGGCCCTTCGGCCCGAGCGCGGCCAGATAGATGCTCGCTCGCAGGGCCAGCAGGCCCTGGTTCGTGCAGATGTTCGAGGTCGCCTTTTCGCGGCGGATGTGCTGCTCGCGGGTCTGCAAGGTCAGGACCCAGCAGCGCTTGCCGTGGCGGTCGGTCGTCTGGCCGACGATCCGGCCGGGCATCTTCCGCACGAAATCCTCGCGGCAGGCCATGATGCCCAGGTAAGGGCCGCCGTAGGCCAGGTGGTTGCCCAGCCCCTGACCCTCGGCCACCACGATGTCCGCGCCGTAGGTATCGGGCCGTCGCAGCAGTCCGAGGCTGATCGGATCGACGCTGACGATCGCCAAGGCCCCCTTGTCGTGCGCGGCATCGACCAGCGGCTCGATCTCCTCCAGCCTGCCGAAGACGTTCGGATACTGCAGGACGACGGCCGCCGTCTCGTCGTTGATCGCCTTTTTAAGCTGCTCAGGATCGACCACGCCCTTCTCGGCCGGGACCACGACGACCTCTGGCGGCAGGTTCCGCAGGTAGGTTCGGGCGATCTGTACCGATTCGGGATGGACGGAGCCGGCCAACGACGACGCGCCCCTCGCGGCGGGTGACGGTCAGGGCCATCAGGAGCGCCTCGGCCACGGCCGAACCGCCGTCGTAGAGGCTGGCGTTGGAGACGTCCATGCCGGTGATCTGGGTGATGAGCGTCTGGTACTCGAAGGTCGCCTGGAGCGTTCCCTGGCTGGCCTCGGCCTGATAGGGGGTGTAGGCGGTGTAGAACTCGCCCCGGGCGGCGAGCTGATCGACCACGGCGGGGACGAAGTGGTCGTACGCCCCGCCGCCGAGGAAGCAAGGTCGGACGTCCGCCCCTTGATTTTGGGCGGCCAGGGCACCGACATGGTTCGTCAGGGCCAGCTCGGGCAGGGCCTGCGGGGACATCCAGCGGGCGATCGAGCCGGTATTCCGGCGGGATCATGTCGAAGAGCTGGTCGAGCGAGTCGAGACCAATCGCGGCGAGCATCGCGCGCACGTCGTCGGGCGTGTTGAGAATGTAGGCCATGAGCGATCCCGTGCCAAAGCTCGGCGGTCCATCGGGCGGCGGAACGATTGGACGCGAAGCCACCCTCACGCGCAACGGGCCTCGCATCGTCCTTTTACTGTAGGAGATCGACCCGTCACTTCCTAGATCAGTTGCCCGCGCCGATCCCTCGGCGGTGCGGGGAGCGCAGCGCCGGGCATCCCACACGTTCCGGAGGACCAGACCGCATCCGCCCGTGGGTTCGTGGCTCAATGGTCCGAGTCGGCGACCTTCTTCTGGTAGGCGTCGTAGTCGAGCAGGTTGGAGAGGTCGGGTGTCGCCGACGCGGACCTTCAGGAGCCAGCCCTTGTCGTAGGGGTCCTCGGCGAGGACCTGGACATCGCCGGCGACCGCGTCGTTGACCTCGATGACCTCGCCGCCGATCGGGGCGTACAGGTCGCTGACGGCCTTGACGCTCTCGATCTCGCCGAAGCTCTTGCCGGGCGTCAGGGTCGTGCCGACCTCGGGCAGGTCGATCACGATCAGGTCGGTCAACTGATCGACGGCGAACCGGGAGATGCCGACGGTCGCCACGTCCCCCTCGAGGTGGACCCACTCGTGGCTCGGGGTGTACTTCAGGGCCTTCGGGTCAATCATCTGCCTTGGTCCTTGGTCAACGTGCGGAAGACGGAGACGAATCGAAACAGGCGAACCGTGTGTCCTCGGTCGTGATCCCGTTCCCTCAATCAATGACCGACGCGGCGGTAAAAGGGCAGGGGGACGACCTCGGCCGATTCCTCGTGGCCGCGGACATCAACGCTCAGGCGGGTGCCGGTGCCGGAGGCGGTCGGATCGATCAGGGCCATGGCCAGCGAACGCTCCAGCGTCGGGGAGAACGTGCCGGAGGTGACGACGCCGATCGTCTGGCCGTCGCGGCGTACCTCGGCCCCTTGCCGGGCGATCCGCTTGCCCTCCAGGGCCAGGCCGACGCGGGTGCGGCCGGGGTGGCGCTTGGCGGATTGAAGCGCCTCGCGGCCGGCGAACTCGCCCTTCTTGAGCTTGACCGCCCAGCCGACGCCGGCCTCGTACGGGTTGATCTCGGTGGAGAGCTCGTGGCCGTAGAGCGGCATGGCCGCCTCGAACCGCAGGGTATCACGGGCTCCGAGGCCGCACGGGAGAATTCCGGCGTCCTGCCCGGCAACCAGCAGGGCGTTCCAGACCTCCACGACGCGGTTGGCCGGAACGACCAGCTCGAAGCCGTCCTCGCCGGTGTAGCCGGTGCGGCTGACGTACACGTCCGCGCCCAGGACGATGGCCGGGATGCCGTGGTAGTAGTTCACGGCCGTCAAGGGGGTCTCCCCCTCGATCTCGATGACGCGCTGAACGATCTCCAGGGCCGCCGGACCTTGCACGGCGATCATGGCGGTGTCGGTGGTGCGGTCGCTCAGGCGGGCGTCGAGGTTGCCGCGAAGTTGTTCGAAATCGCTGGAGGACCGCCGCCCGGTTCGAGGCATTGCAGACGACGCCGAAGGCCCAGCGGTCGTCCCCCTGGTCGGCGGCGAGGCGATAGACCAGGATATCGTCGATGATGCCGCCGTCGTCGGCGACCATCAGGCTGTACTGGATCTGCCGGGGTCCAGCCGGGCCACGTCGTTGGTCGTCGCCCGCTGGAGCCAGTCCAGCGCGCCGGGACCGGAGAAGGCCAGCCGGCCCATGTGGCTGATGTCGAACAGCCCGGCGCGCGTGCGGACGGCCTGATGCTCCTCGGTGATCGAACGATACTGCACGGGCATCGACCAGCCGCCGAACTCCACGAGACGGCCGCCGTGGGCCTTGTGCCAGTCGTGAAGCGGGGTGAACAGCAGGACCGGACATCAGAACAGACTCTCCCTCTCCAAGAATGGTCGGCCAAAAGTACGGCGTGCTGTCGGCGTGGGGCCGATTGTAGCCGAACCGGCCGAGAGGCGGCAACCTCCCGGCGCACGGCGGTTTGGCAGGCGGAATTCCCGCGTGCGGACGGTCCGGCGGTTCGGTTACAATGTCGCGGGAATTGGCCGTTGCGTGCGGCTCATCCCGCCTCTGGCGGACGCTCTCTCCGCCCTTCCTGTCCCGTCCCGAGCCGCCTCGCCCATGGGAATCGCCGACATTCTGTATATCGCCGCCCTGGTCTTCGCCAACGGGTTCTTCGTGGCGGCGGAGTTCGCGCTGGTCAAGGTGCGGATCAGCCAGATCGAGCAGCTCGCCGAGAAGGGGAACTGGGCGGCCAAGCTGACCAGCAAGGCGCTGGACCGGCTCGACGCCTATCTGTCAGCCTCGCAACTGGGGATCACCGTCGCCAGCCTGGCGCTCGGCTGGGCGATCGAGGAGCAGATCGAGCCGGCGATCATCCGCATGTTCGCCCTGATCGGCCTGGACGCCGGGCATGAGTCGACCGGGGCCATAGCCACGCTCGTGCCGTTTCTGGCCCTGTCGTTCGTCACGTTCCTGCACATGGCCCTGGGCGAGCAGGCCCCCAAGAGCCTGGCGATCCGCACGCCGCGGCCGATCGCCCTGGCGACCGCGCCGATCCTGGTGGCGTTCTACTACATCTTCTGGCCGTTGATCTGGCTGCCTGAACACCGCGAGCAACCTGGTGCTCTGGGCTGTCGGCCTGGGCAGTGCCGACCACGCCGAGCTGGTCCACACGGAGGAGGAGCTGCGGCACATCGTCGCCGAGAGCGTGGCCGGCGGGCACCTCTCCCGCAACGAGCGCGTGATGATCGAGAACGTGCTGAACCTGGAGGAAAAGACCGCGCGACGGATCATGGTCCCCCGGCCGGACATCGTCTATCTGAGCCTCTCCCGCCCCGTCGAGGACAACCTCCGCCTGGCCCGCCAGACCGGCCACACCCGCTTCCCGCTCTGCGAGGACGACCTGACGACCGTCATCGGCATGATCCACGTCAAGGACCTCTTCCGCGCCTGGGCCTTTCAAGGCGGCCGGCTCGACCTGCGCAAGCTCGCCCGCGAGGTTCCGTTCCTGCCCGAATCGCTGCATCTGGACGACCTGCTCATCGAGTTCCAGCGCAACCGCATCCACCTGGCGATGCTCCTCGACGAATACGGCAGCGTCGTCGGCATGGTCAGCCTCGAAAACGTCCTGGAGGAGCTTGTCGGGCCGATCCAGGACGAGTTCGACCGCGAGACGCCGCAGGTCGTCCCCCAGGGGAACGACGTGTTCGACGTGGACGCGGCCTGCCCGCTCGACGTCCTGGAGGAAACCTGCGGCGTGGCCGTGCCCGAGACCGACGCCGAGACGGCCGGCGGCCTGATCCTCGACCTGCTCGGCCGCCTGGCCCGACCAGGGGACACCGTCACGGTGAACGGCCACCGCCTGACGGTCCTCCAGGCCGACCCGACCCGCATCCGCCGCATCCGGGTCGAGCCGATCGACCCGACCGGCGGCGATCAGGAAGAGAACGGAGAACCCAGGCCGCCCGGCGACGGAACTCCCCAGGAATAAACGCGTCGAAAGTTCAGGAGATCCCCATCCATGCCTCCCTACTACAACACCGAGGACCTGCCGAAGCTCAAGGACGTCTCCCTCGGCGCGCCGGACCTCTGGGAGAAGTTCCAGTCCTGGTACGGCGCGGTCTTCGAGGACGGCGCTCTGACGGCCCGCGAGAAAGCCCTGATCGCCCTGGCCGTCGCCAACGTGCTGGAATGCCCGTACTGCATCGACGTGTACACCCGGACGTGCCTCGAACACGGCTCGAACCTGGAGCAGATGACCGAGGCCCTGCACGTCGGCGCCGCCCTCCAGGCCGGGGCGACGCTGGCGCACGGCGTTCAGATGAAACAGAACGTGGATAAGATGTCGATGTGATCTTATTGAGTTCAGCATGACAAAGTAGCACATTTCAGATCCCAAATCTTCAAAGAAGCAAGGGAATTCTGGAATCTGAAATGTGCCGTTTGCCATGCGGCAGTCAGCAACTGGAGCGAAGGACGCTCGCCCGGGTCAAGGTGATCCGTCCATGCGGTACACCCGTCGAATTCTGATCGCCATCCTCGTCCTCATCGCGGCCATGCTCGCCGCGTGGATTGTGCCGGTACGGAATGACCGCATCTGGATCGATTCCGTCACGGGCTCGATGAAGCAACAAACGTGCTGGTTCTTCGTCTGCCAGACCTCGGAGGAGAAACCCTCGGCCATCGAACACTGGATCACTCAGCATGAGGGAACTCACAAGGCCGACTGGCGTTTCCTCTCCCGGACCTCGAAGAACCTCTTCGGGAACGTCGTCTCCCGAGGCTGTGCCCTCGCGCCGGAGATCGACCCCTTGCATCAGGCCGATCTCAACACGAGCTTCGTCCATGCCGCGACCGACGCGGAGGTTCGCGAGTTCGTGCGGACCATGAGGACGGGCTCGCCCCGCGAGCGAACGCGGGCCGTCGAGTTGGCGTGCCGGAAGGCGGTTGAGAGCACGGTCCCAGGAGAGCCGGAACCTTGAGAACGGGGTTCTCGAATCCCGGAACCATCCCATTGTTTTCATTCGATGGATTGCCGCACGGCTGATGGCATTTTCCGATTTCCAGAAGTTCCATCTGAAGATCGAAACCCGAAAATTGCATCGTACTGCTGAACTCCTTAGCAACGGGTCCGCTCATGTCGCGTAGCCTTCACGCCCAGGGACATCCCCTGTCTGTCCTCGCGGAGCAAAACGCCGTGCTCCGTCCGGGCGGCCGTTTCCGGCCGTTCGAGGAGGCCCTGGGATCGTCCGGCCTGTT
Organism: uncultured Planctomycetota bacterium; assembly: GCA_963758025.1. Lineage (GTDB taxonomy): Bacteria > Planctomycetota > Planctomycetia > Isosphaerales > Isosphaeraceae > CAVWUA01. Next base: position 356,173 of record CAVWUA010000003.1, read on the forward strand.
CCCGTTGACGGCCACGGGAATCGACGTCTTCCAGATGAACCTCGGGAAAATGTGTAATCAGACGTGCAAACACTGTCACGTCGATGCCGGCCCCGACCGCACGGAGATCATGACTCGCGAGACGATCGACGCCTGCCTGCGGGCACTGACGCGGACCGACATTCCCCGCGTTGATCTGACCGGCGGCGCACCGGAGATGAACCCCGAGTTCCGCCCGCTCGTCGAGGAACTCCGCGCGATGGGCCGGCATGTCATGGACCGCTGCAACCTGACGATCCTCACCGTCGGCCGGTTCCGCGACCTGCCCGAGTTCCTCGCCGAACATCAGGTCGAGATCATCGCCTCGCTGCCCTATTTCCTCGCCCGCAACACCGACGCCCAGCGCGGGGAGGGGGTCTTCGACGCCTCGCTGGAGGCCCTGCGGCGGCTCAACGAACTCGGCTACGGCCGCGACGGCTCGGGCCTGACCTTGAACCTCGTGTACAACCCCACCGGCGCGTTTCTCGCGCCGAAGCAGGCGTCGGTCGAGCCGTTCTATCGCCGCGAGATGCAACGACGGTACGGCATCGTCTTCAACGATCTCTATGTCATCACCAACATGCCGATCAACCGGTTCCTGGAATTTCTCCTGCGGACCGGACAGTACGAGTCGTACATGCAGCGGCTGATCGACGCCTACAACCCCTCGGCGGCCGCGGGGGTGATGTGCCGCTCGACGCTCTCGGTCGGCTGGGACGGCCGGCTTTACGATTGCGACTTCAACCAGATGCTCGACCTGCCCCTCGCCCCCGACCTGCCCCAGCAGATCACCGACTTCGACCCGAAACGCCTGGCCGAGCGCCGGATCGCCACCGGCCTGCACTGCTACGGCTGCACGGCGGGCGCGGGTTCAAGTTGCGGTGGCGCGGTGGTGAAATAGGGACGGATCAGACCCCCAGCTCGTCGAGCAGGGGCTTCAGATGGGCGGCGATGGCCTCGGCGGTGCGTCGGTAGGTGGCCAGATCCGCGCCGATCGGGTCCTCGATGTCCCCGCCTTTCGGATGAATCAGGCGCACGCGATCGGCCGCCTCGGGCAGGTGGGCGAGCAGGGCGTCACGGTGGCTGCGGGTCATCGTCACGATCAGGTCGGCCTGCCGCACCATCTCGGACGTGACGCGGCGGCTGGCGTGCCCCCGCAAGGAGCCGCCGGAGGCTTCGATGATCGCGATCGCATGATCGGCGGCGGGCATCCCTTCCATCGCCCCGACGCCCGCGGAGAGGACGACGTAACCCCGCGACTCCAGCTCATCCACCGTGCAACCAAGCCGCTTGGCGAGTAAGAGCTTGCAGATCGCCTCGGCCATCGGGCTGCGGCAGGTGTTCCCCGTGCAGACGAACAGGATGACCGTCCCGACCAGGCGGTTCAACTCCTCAACGGAGACCTCCCCCGGTTGCTCGACCGACCAGGACTCGCCCCGCACGCGCACGACGGTCGAACTGCCGGCGTCCGGCACGCCCCCGTCATCGAGCACCATGTCCAGACCGGGCAAGGCGGCCAGGGCATCGGGGTCGTCGGCCAAAGCACCCGTCAGCACGAGGGGACCGGGGATCAACCGCTGGATCTCGCGCAGAGCCGGATGCGACGGGCAGCGCAGGGCGATCGTCTCACCGGGGGCGACCGCGTCGCGGACTTCCGCGGGCAATCGAGATGCCAGCCCACGCTCAACCCCGCCACTGAGGACCAGCGTGACCGGACCCGGCCAGGCGCGTCGGGCCAGGCGACGGCCGATGGCGGAAACCTCGGGCACCCAGTCCGTGACCTCCTCGGCCCCCTTGACGGCCAGGGGGACCGGCTGCGATGGTCCCAGACCCCGAAGACCTCGCAAACGGGCCACCGCCTCCGGGTTCAGGGCGCTGGCGGCCAGGCCGTAGGCCGTATCGGTCGGTAAGCCCACCACCCCACCGCGCGCCAGGCAGGCCACGGCTCGGTGGATCACGTCACGAGGTTCATCGGCGTGGGACAGGTCGATCCGTTCGGGAGCGGGACGAGGGTCGGTCATGCGTCGAGATCGTCCGAGAGAGGACCGGGGGGAGGGGAATACGGCTACCAGCCGAGGCACGCAGGCCCTCACGGTCGCGTTCCATACGTTCCATACGTTGTTGCCACTCTACGGTTCGCCCCGCCCTCGGGTCAACCGTGCCGGAGCGTCGGCTCTGGCCTCCAGACGCCAAAAAGGGCTCGCCCGGCGTGGTGCTCACGTCCGACGAACCCTTTTGCGTCTGGATCGGCGTCGGGTGGGAGAAATCGACCGATCCACCGTCACGAATCGGTTTTGCTCCCTTCGCCCGACGAGCGATCAGTCCTTCTCCCCGACTTTCTTCAACACGAACATGCGGGTTTCGGAGCCGGTCTCGGTCTTGAACTCGCTGGGGCGCTCACCGCCCGGCATGCTCCAGCACATGGTCACTTTGCCGTCCTCGATCTTGTAGATCCCCTTGACGGTCTGACCCGCGCTTTCGCCTTCCTTGATGGTCGCGTCGATCTGCTTGGGGGACTTCGAGGCGTCGAGCGTGTACGACGCCAGGTCGTCTTGCTCCCGGGCACCCTTCAGACGCACCATGTCGTTGTCGAAGATCACCCGCAATTTCTCCTTCTCCTCGGCCGGAGAATCCTCGCCGTAGGCCTCGGATGTAAGGACGATCCAGGAGCCTTGGAGGGCCTTCTGGTCCTTCTCTGTCTGCTCATCGGCCGCCGGGGCGGCGGCGATCAACGCGCCGACCGTCAGAATCGTCAAGAGTGAGCGCATCATGATGGTGTAACCTCCGTATGGCTGTGGGGTCCATTCCTTCCAGGGAATGCCCGCCGACGGGCGAGCGTTCCCGTTCCGTGGAGGTTTTCCCGCATATCCCGCGCCGGGATAACGGGCCATCAAAAGAGCAGCATCAAGCCCTCGACCTCACGGATGCGGGCGTAGATCGTCCGCACCTGCGCAGCGTTCTGCACGGTGACATCCAGCGTCAGCGCGACGTGCCGACCGCCGGAGGTGGTCCGCAGGGAGTAATCCAGCTCGCTCGGCGTGGCCAGCTCGTCCACGACCGCCGCGACCACGCGCCCGGCGAAGTCGTCGTCGGTGCTGCCGATCGCCTTGATCTGGTACGTGCCCGGGAACGGGTGGACGGATTCGAGCAATTCCTCGGAGGGTCGGTGATCGATCATGAAAACGGCTCCGCATTCGGTGGGATCTCGGATGTGCTGTACGCTCTATTCTACGCGCACGACTCAACCCCTCAACCGCCTCCGCCTTCCGTTCCAAGCCCGAGCCAGGGTTTCGCCACGCTGCCTTGCAAGCGGATATCGCCGTCGATCACGGAAACCTCGTGCCGATCGAGCCGCAACGCCTCGGCCATCGTGGCGAAGCCGGCCCCGCGCGGGGGTGAATGCGTGCGTCCCCCCCTCGACGATCGGCGCGATATACACGTCCACGGCATCGACCTGCCCGGCATCAAGAAAGGCCCCCAGCACCGCGCCTCCTCCCTCGACCAGGAGGTTTGTCAGGCCCCGACGTCCCAGTTCCTCCAGCAAGGGAAGGATGGGCACGGCACGGGTTCCCGGAAACGTCAGGACGTCGCACCCGCGATCGCGCAAGGCGTCGATCCGCCCGTGCTCGGCCCGCTCGTTGACGGCCACCCAGACCGGCACGGCACGGGCCGTCTGGACCAGCAGGCTCGTCAACGGCAGCCTCGCGGCGCTGTCGAGCACGATTCGAACGGGGGCGCGCGGGCCGGGCGGCCGGGCCGTCAATTGCGGATCATCGGCCAGGGCGGTGCCGATCCCCACGAGAATGCCGTCCATCCGGCCGCGCAGGGCATGCACCAGCGACCGCGACCGTTCGCCACTGATCCAGCGGCTATCCCCCGAGCCGGTCGCCGTCTTGCCGTCGAGCGTCATCGCCCACTTCGCCGTGACGTGGGGCACGCCGGTCGCCAGGCGCTTGAGATACGGGGCATTGAGCCGCCGAGCCGCTTCCTCCTCCAGCCCCGCTTCGACCTCCATCCCCGCCTCGCGCAGCCGGGCCAGGCCGCCCCCCGCGACCTTCGGAAACGGGTCGCGCATCGCCGCCACGACCCGGACGAGGCCCGCCTGGAGGATCGCGTCGGTGCAGGGGGGGGTCTTGCCGACGTGGCAGCAGGGTTCCAGCGTGACGTAAATCGTGCCCCTTCGGGCATTTTCCCCCGCGCGGGTCAGGGCCTCGACCTCGGCGTGCGGACCGCCGAACCGGGCATGATGGCCGATCCCGACCGCCTGGCCGTCGCGCACCACGACCGATCCGACCAGCGGGTTCGGCTCGACCCGGCCTCGACCACGTTCGGCTTCGGCCAGGGCCCGTCGCATCCAGAAGGTGTCGAGATCTGTCAAGGGGCTCCGTCCGATCGCAAGAGATCCGGTTCCCGTCAGAACGGTTGCTGACCGACGCCGAGGTCCGGGCCGGGGCCTGTCGGGATCGGCGGCGTCGGCGCGGATTTCGTGGGCGTTGTTCCCGGGTCGGGAATCTCGGCGGGCGACGGGTAAATCATCCGGTACAGGACCGTCAACCGTTGCTGGGCGGCATCCGACGGCAGGGGGTAAAATGACTGCCGCAGCCAGGGCGGAATCGCCGAGAGGAACCGCTCCAGCCGGGCGGGCGTGACCCGCTCCGGCTCGAATTGCTGCAAGATTCGCCCATCGAGCAGGTAGCGGAACATCTCCGCCTTGACCTGGGGCTTGGCCATCTCCAGACGTCGGCGGAGCGCCGGCTGGGTGGTCAACTGCCGCTTGAGCGTGTCCTCGATATCCCCCCGGAGCGGACGCATCAACCGGGCACGATTCACGCCGTGTTCCCGTCCCTGTTGCTCCAGCGCGCGGAGCCGCTCGTCGATGCTGGCGACCTTCTCAACGGCCGCTTTCTCCTCGGCGTTCAGCGACAGCCAGGAGGCCACCCACTGGGCCTGTTCGAGCAGACCGACCGGACTCAACGCGACGTTCTGGACCAGGGCGGGGAGATCCGTGGCCGTTGGCTCGTTCCGCTGGGCCTGCCGCAAGGCCAGCACCTGGCTCGCCCGCTCCGAAGGGGGCGTGGCGGCCAGCGCGTGACGTTGCTCCTCGGTCAGCGTACGGAGCCACAGGTGATATCGGTGCAGAACCGATTCATAGCGCGCCCGCTCCTGTGGAGAGGTCTCCGCCAGTTGGCGATCGAGCGTCCGCAGGGCGGCCTGCTCCTCACGGCTCAAGGCGTCGAACCGATTCAGGTTCTCCACCAGGCGCTGACGCTGCTCAAGAGGCATCGACCGCAGCCGCGCCAGGTTCTCGGACGCGGTCGGCGCCGCGGCGGCAACCCCCAGCAAGACGAGCGCGGTCAGGCCAGCGGCGGCGGTACGGGATCTCGGCAATGGTGGACAACCTCGGGGCATCGCGGCGGCTCACTCGGGCTCGGGCATCTCGTCCAGTTCTTTGAGGAACTCGAACGTGCCGACCTCACGGTATTCGTCCAGATGCTCGGCCAGCGAGAGGTCCCGGATCAGCCGCGCGGAGGGGTCGGGCCAGAGCCAGCGCGTCGCCGCGTAGGCCCCCGCCAGGCTCGCCCCCGCGAGCAAGACCCCGACCAGAACGCGCGAGGCCACCCGCAAGGAACGTCCGGCGACGCGTGCCAGACGCTCGTCGGGGGACGCCTCCGCCTGAATCTCCGAGAGCGTCCGGGCAGTGAAGTCCTCCGGGGCGTTCGGGCGGGGCAGGGCGTCGAGCAGTTCCCACGTACGCTTCAGGTCCTCGACCTCGCGGCGACCGCTGAGGCTCTGGGTGAGCTTGGTGGAGAGACGCTGAGACTCGTCAGGGTTCAGCTCACCGTCAAGATACGCGACCAGATTCTCACGTTCGACTGAGGTGAGTCGTTGCTGCTCCGTCGCCATCGCTGGATTGACCTGCCTCCCGCCCTTGACCCCTGACGCCCCAAAAAATTACCGGACGCGTTCTCAACGAACGCCGGCACTACGCCTGGGAGCAGCCTGAGGAACCATGTTCATCGGATTCATCATATTCGAGATACTACCCATGGGATTGGGCGTTCGGTTGGGAACCCTCGATGACGCCGATGGAATCGAAGAAGCCGGTGAGTAAGACCCTCTGGTGGCCGCCGCGCGGACGAAGCCAGACGACCCGCCAAGCGACGGATAATATCCGGCTGTCCGGCTAAAATAGGGAGCCGGTCCCTGTCCGGTCAGGTTCATGTGCGTCCGGCCCATCCGGTTGATCGCGCGGCGGTTTCGCAGTCCGGCGGTGCGGTTGGCGAAGGGATTGAGCGGGTCGTACTCACCACCGAGCGGCTCGATCGGCTCGTAAAGCCCGCCCCGGTTGGTGATCGCGGCGTAACCCTGCGCCGCGGCTTGCTGGTTGATGATCATTTCCGGCCGCGGCTGAGCCGCGAGGGCCGCCTGACGGGGAAGATAGAAGCCGTAGTACAGGAAGAACGGGTCGCTGAAGCCAGTATTGAGTGAGACCTGTGCTCGAACCGATCCCGCGCACAGGGACAAACCCAAAACGACCGCCAGGCCGAGAACAAAACGGCGCATGGTCGGAAACCCTCCTGCCAAAAGGCGTTCAATCCATCGGACCCGACAAGGAGACCGCACGGCTCGACGACGTCGAGCGCACAGTCCAACATCTCAGTATACCCCCCAATCGGCCCGAAGCAAGCCGCACGCGCGCTCGCTTCGCCCCTCGGAATCATCCTGAGCGATTGCAACGAGCGGGAGGTTGCATTATGAATCAAAGGTCGGATTTGGCCTGACCCGAGGGTCTTCTGGGAGACCGGCACGTGCCCGCCTTTGATTCCTCATCGATGTTGAACAATATCCTGCTCGCCCTGGCCACCATCGTCGTTATTGTGGTGGCCTACGCGATTATCACTCGCATGCGGCGCGAGGCGCATGGGCTTCACGACGAGGAGCAACCGACCAGTCTTCTCGCCTCGTTTCAAGAAGCCTACGATCGGGGCGAGATCGACGCCGAGGAGTACCAGCGCGTCCGGCATTCCCTGGAACGCCAGGGAGCGTCCGGCGTGACCGGTTCTCCGTACGGAGCCCGCCCGCTCAAGACGCCCGAACCAGAATCCCCGACGCCCCCGGAGGCGGAGACCCCTCCCCCCGCCTCGCCTTGATGTGGCATGGGCCGGGTGACCCGAGCTGGTCGAATTACTCGTCCTCGACTCGCTTCTTCCGCGCTGTCCAACCGTACTTCTCGACCAGTTGGGCGGCGTTGGTGACCTGAACATCGCCGTTGATCGTGTTGCGGTCTTCCAGCGTCCCGGTGTAGGAGGCGCGGGATTCGCCTCGCGGCACGGAGAAGGTGACGCGCTTGTCAACCATCTTCAAATCCGTGACCTTGACCGGCTTCCGGTCGTCGAACCGCTCCTCGGCGGCGAGTTGGTCGCCCGCCTTTTCGATCACCAGGACGTGCTCGTGCGTCTCTCCCTCGGCGTCCTTCCATTTCCACGTCCAGGTTCCGGCCAGGTCGCTGGCATCCTGGGCCGAAGTCCTGGTGGTGAAACCCGTTGTGAGCAAAATGCCGAGGCCGAGCCCCAGCAAGGCGCGTCGTGTGGTCGTCATGATGTGGCTTTCCTATTCGTGTGCGCTGGGCGTGCCGCGCGTATTCTCTCCACGCTCCCGGCCGTTCCAGAAGCACGGAGCGGCGCCCACGTCCGTCTTCTTCCAGCGTCCAGCGGCAAACCCCGTGCCAGGGTCGCAAAGGGCCTGTGTGTCAGTACGTGCGGCGCTGGCGGGAGGTGTCGCGGGCCGGGCTGATCCCCAGCTTCGATTCGCGGATGAAGGAGGCGAACTCGCAGACCTCGGGGATGTGTCCCAGGTCGTGCTCGATCCGCTCCAGGGCGGACGACAGGGTCCGGCCTTCCTTGTAGAGAATCCGAAACGCCTCGCGGAGGCTGTTGATCGACTCGTGCGACAACCCCGCGCGTCGGAGCCCGACGAGGTTCAGGCCGGTGACGCAATTGTAACCTTGCTGGAGGATGAACGGCGGCACGTCCTTGGTGGTCGAGCCGAGCCCGCTAATCATGGCGAGGCGGCCGATACGCACCCGTTGCTGGATGGCCGTGTGGCCGGAGAGGATGCAGTGGTCGTGCAGCTCGACGTGCCCCGCGATCAACGCCCCGTTGACCAGCGTGCAGCCGTTCCCCATCCGGCTATCGTGCCCCAGGTGCGAGCCGATCATCAACAGGTTGTTGTCGCCGATGGAGGTCAAGCCCCCGCCCTCGGCCGTGCCCCGGTGGACCGTGACGTGCTCCCGGAACGTGTTCCGGTGGCCGATCCGTAACTCCGTTGATTCGCCAAAGTAGCTCCGCGACTGCGGGCTCTTGCCCAGCACGGCGCCATGGCCGACGAAGTTCTCCGAGCCCATCGTCAGCGGCCCGCTCAAACAGGCGTGCCCCTCGATGACGCAGCCCGGTCCGATCGTCACCGGCCCCTCAATGATGGCGTAAGGCCCGACCTGTACGTCCGAAGCCATGTCCACTTCGGGACCGATCACGGCCGTCGGGTGGATCAATTCCGACATTGCCAGCGTCATCGCGCGTCCTCCTGCCACGTTCCGAAAGGAACTTCCTGTTCCTTCAATTGACGCTATCGGCGCGAAACCTCAGGGGGCTTGACCAAATTTCTCAACTCCGTTCCGATGTCGGCCGATTCTGGTTGGTCCGGCTCGCACTCTGTCCAAGGATCGAGCCGAGTCGGTTTGGACAACCAACGACGGAACCCGCGCTGCGAGTTTAGGCAATCGCCACGGGCTTGCGTCCCTTGACGCTCTCGACCTCCGCCCAGCAGAGGGCCAGGGCCTGCCGGGCGAGTTGTCCCGAGAGGCGCGGGGGCTCCTGCCCCTGGGCCACGCCCTCGACGGCCACGCTCAGCTCGGCGGTGAAGGCGTCGATCGGGTCGCCCGAGCCAAGCTCCGGGCGTTCGACGGTTCCATCGGGCAGGATCACCGACAGCGGCATCCCGACATGCGGCTCCCCCGCGAGGTTGGCGAAGTCGAAGGCCAGGGTCGCCCGTTCCAGGTACACCTCAAAGCCATGCGTGAACGGACGCCCCGACTGGCTCAAGGCCCCCGAAACGGCCGAGATGGCGATCGGCGGATCGGCCTTTTCGTAGAGGTACTGGGTTGTCAGGTGGACGACGGCCCCCTGATCGGTCACCCCCCGGCTATGCACGGCCGTCGGCACGCCGCAGAGCAGGCTGACGTAGTGGGTGTCGTGGATGTGCAGGTCAATCGCCGGGCCGCCGCTGCGGTCGGCGTCGGAAATCCCCTTCGACCAGTCCGGCTTGGAGATCACCCGAGAGAAGTGCGCGGCCTGGAGCCGACCGTAACGCCCCGACTGGACCGCTTCCAGGGCATGGGCGAACTCGGGGAAGAACGGCAGGACGTGGGCGACCATGAGCATCTTGCCGCTGGATTTCGCCGCCGCGAGCATCCGGTCGGCATCGGCCACCGAGAGCGCGATCGGCTTCTCGACGAGCACGTGTTTCCCGGCTTCCAGCGCCCGCACGGCCAGATCGGCGTGCTGATCGTTCGGCACGCAAAGATCGACCAGGTGGACGTTCGGATCGGCGAGCAGCTCCGCGACATCCTGATAGCGCGCGTGCGCCGAGAGGTCCATCTGCGTCCCGCGCGGCCCGAAGTTCCCCTGAATCCCCGTCCAGTCCCCGGCCAGTTTCTTCGCATCGCGGCTACACAGCGCGACCACCTTCCCGCCGGAAAGGTTCCGCGCGGCGAGATAGTGAATCATGCCCATGAACCCGATCCCGACGATGCCAATTCCTACCATCTTTAAACCCTTGCAAGCTTAGGATTTGTGGGACACACGATATTCGCGAAGCCAAAGCTCGACTTAATTTGATTCTTGGCGGCGAATTCTTATCGGATTTCTTGTTCTCTCGGTTCTTTAGCCGCTGATCCTTCGGTCATGGATCAAAGCGGTAAGACACCACATAAACGCGGGAGCAGGCGCGATTGTGCCGCGAAGGGCGGATTCGGGCAAGGGGAGAGTGGCGGACCATCATTCTTGGTCAACGCCATCACCTTGCAAAAGGTAGAGGCAATCGATTCCACGAATCGGGATACTATTTCGTAGAATGTCTGTGGACTTTAGTATACTATGACCATAGAGGCAGTATCGACGTAGCACGCAAGTCCTTGCGTGCTACAATGATACCGTCGATGTTTCACCCGCCTGCGATCGACGGCCTGAACTCGCTATTGGCAGCACACTGAGCGGCTGCGACGGGCCGTCGGTGATGCAGGGCAGAATCGAAGCGCTCCCTCGTGTCCGAGAATTTTTTCGACGAGCAGACCGAGCAATCCGAGGTGAAGGCTGCCTTGGTGGCGAAGTATTTCCCCGCCTACATGGGGGTGATCACTAACGCCCAGAAAAGTACGGTGGCGACCGAATCGCTTACATTGACCTGTTCGCCGGGCCTGGGCGATACAAGGATGGCGCCAAATCCACGCCCGTCAAGATCATCGAGCAGGCCATCGCCAATCCGGATATGCGCCAGCGACTGGTGGCCATCTTCAACGACAAGGACGAGGAAAACGTCCGGTCGCTCCAGCAGACGCTGGAGGCCTTGCCCGGCTACGACACGCTTAAATACCGGCCCAGATCTATCACGGCGAGGTCGGCGAGGAGATCGTCAAGGAATTCGAGGAGCTAGAAGCTCGTCCCGACGCTCTTCTTCGTCGATCCGTGGGGCTACAAGGGGATGACGCTCCGCCTGATCAACTCGGTGCTGAAGGACTGGGGCTGCGACTGCTGCTTCTTCTTCAATTACTCGCGTGTCAATGCCGGTCTTGCCAACGATGCCGTCGAGCAGCACATGGACGCGCTGTTCGGGCAGGAGCGGGCCAACTCGCTGCGGCACGATTCGCGGACAAGGTGCTCAGTCCGGTCGAGCGCGAGGCGTTCATCGTCGAGGAGATGTGCCAGGCGCTGAAGGACATGGGCGGCAAATTTGTCCTCCCTTCCGCTTTCATAACCAGCGCGGGTCGCGGATCACGCACCACCTGTTCTTCGTTACAAAGGACTTCAAGGGCTACTCACTCATGAAGGACATCATGCACGCCCATGCCACCGGCAAGCAGGAAGGGCCGGTCAACTTTGAATACAACCCTGCGGACCGACGGCAGCCGACGCTGTACGGTTTGTTCCGGCCAGTCGAAGATCTGGGTGACATGCTCCTGAATGATCTCGCCGGGGTCACTGCCGGGATCGAGGAAATCTACGAAAGGCATAGCGTCGGAAAGCCATACGTGCTAAACGATTACCGCGAGCAGCTTTGCAAGCTGGAGCAGGAAGGTAAGATCCTGCGAGCAAACCCTGCCCGCCACGCCGCAAGAACACGATGGCTCACACGATCAGGATCAGCATTCCAAGAAAGGATTGAACATGAGCGCAACCTCGGCAATCGAATGGACGGACGCGACGTGGAATCCCGTCCGTGGCTGCACCAAGATCAGCCCCGGCTGCAAGCACTGCTACGCCGAGACATTTGCCGAGCGGTTCCGTGGCGTGCCGGGTCATCCGTATGAGCAGGGCTTCGACCTACGGCTGGTGCCCCATAAGCTCTCGGAGCCGCTGAAGTGGTCGTCGCCGAAGACGATCTTCGTCAACTCGATGAGCGACCTGTTCCAGAAGGACATCCCCGACGCTTACATCGAACACGTCGCCCGGGTCATGGAGATGGCCGACTGGCATACCTATCAGGTGCTGACGAAGCGTGCCGAACACATGCGGGACATGCTCAAGGGCCGCTGGCGTTCGCCGCCGCCTTGGATCACGTCTGGTGGGGCGTCAGCGTCGAGGATCGCAAGTACGGCGTGCCAAGGATCGAGGCTCTGCGCGACTCCCCGGCCGCCCTGCGGTTCCTATCGATCGAGCCGCTACTGGAAGACTTGGGCGAGATTGACCTTCGCGGCATCCATTGGGTGATCGTCGGCGGCGAGAGTGGCCTGGGCGCACGCCCGATGAAGCGAGAGTGGGTGATCCGTATCCGTGAGCAATGCGCCTATCGCGGACGTGCCGTTCTTCTTCAAGCAGTGGGGCGGCGTGCGAAAGTCCGAGAATGGCCGTGATTCTGGACGGACGTACCTATGACGCGATGCCCGAGCACGATCGCGGACAGTTCCAGCGTATCGGGTGAGGATGGAGATGATCGAGGAGGTAAGGAGGTGGGAATCGATGCATTCTTCATCTCCGGCCATACCCGCCGTCGCTGAGATTCAGCCTTCGCTCTTCTGACGAAGGGTTGCGCTAGCGGATTCTGGTATTTTGGTCATCGGATCATCACCATAGGGCTTTCACCGAATCACGGAGGGGCCTCACGGAGCGGCTCGTCGAAGTTCAATCCCCGTGCAACGACTGATCGTCGAGCAGGTCTTGGCCAAAGAATTGAAGCAAGCCGCGCTCGTGATCTCAAGACACGCTCACCCTGAGACACACGAACTCCATCAATCCCGCTCGACGGTCACGCGCGGGTGGCGGCGCCGACGATGGCCATCGATTCACGCTGGCGGCGGGTGACGATGGCCTGGGCGTCGGTCACTTTTTGGTGTGCCGCGGCGGGGTCGGTGATGAGGCTCAGGACGGTTGGGGTGATCCGCGCGATGTCGTCGGGGTTGTCCATGTCGAAGAGCCAGTCGCCCAGGCCGATGTCGCGCCACATGAAGCCCTTGCTGGTCTGTTCGGCGAAGCGGCAGACGAGGGCCGGGATGCCGTTGCCGATGCAGAGGATCGGGCTGTGCATCTCCAGGCCGAAGAGGCCGGCGGAGCGGACGTAGGTGCTCAGGGCCTCGTCGGTGAGCCAGAAGGTTTCGCGCCAGACGACGCGGGGCCGCACGTCGTCGGGGAGCGGGTCGATCAGCATCTCCTTGCCGACCTGCATCTGCGTCATGTCCTCCGGGCAGACGAGCACGCGGAAGCCGGTCTGGCGGACAACGGCCACGATCGCCGCGCGCAAGGGGGCGTGATCGTGCTCCTTCATCGCGTCGTTCCGCGCCTGCTTGACCTCGTCGATGGGCTGCCCCTTGCGGACCCGCCAGTAGGGGGTGTGTCGCAGGCGCGGAATGCAGCACAGGAAGCTGCCCGGGTTCCAGGTCATGCTGCTTCAGGAACGCCTCGGCGGAGGCGTCGTCGCGGAGGTCGCAGGCGAACGCGCCATCGGGGGCGAACTCCATGATGGGGCAGGTGATGTGCTCGGCCTTCGCGCGGGCCAGCGAGACGGAGTCCCGGAAGAAGACGAACCGGGCCTCCGATCAGCAGCCGGCGCTGGTCCTCGCCCGCGCCGCTGTAGGTGATGCCGTACACACCGAACGGCTTGCCGGTCTGCTTGAGGAACGCGGCGACATCCCGCGCGGCGACCAGCGACGGGCCGGAGCCGTGCAGGAGGAAGTCGGTCCACGCGACCGCCTCGCCCAGTTCCGCGTTCGAGGCCTGGCCGTCGTCCCGGATCGAACCCTTGACGATCCGCAGCTTCGGAAAGCGTCGGTGCTCCATCCGGGCGACATCGTCGTTGAGGTCGCCGGACGCCCAGAGGATGACCTCCGCGTCGGGAAGATGCGTCTCGATCAACGCGAGGACGCCCGGCGTGTGCGCGATGTCGCCGATATTGACGACCTGCCACGACGAGCGCAGGAGAATCCGCGGCGGTCGCGGCTCGGCCGCCGGAACGGACGTCGCGATGGCCGCCGCGAGGGCGGAACCGAGAAACTCGCGGCGATTCATGTTCATCAGGTCTCCTCCAGGCCCCCTTCCGGTTCCGGCGCGGCGTCGGGTGGCTGGAGTCTCGTCCGCGAGACCCCGGCGCTGTCTGTGTGCGGACAGTGCCGGGGTCTCGCGGACGAGACCCCAGCCACCCCTCCTTGTCCCAAGGGGTCAGACCGCATCAGCGGATTGGTGCATCAGGCCTCCTCCAGGCCCCCTTCCGGTTCCGGCGCGGCGACGTCCGAGCCCGCGTTCCGACGTCGGAGCCGGCGATGGGCGACATAGGCGACGGCGCCTCCGGCCACGAGCAGACCGAGCGAGGCCGGCTCGGGTATCGGGTTACCGACGATCGTGACCAGGCCATCCGTCGAGTCGGTCGGCTCGTTCGTCGGCTCGGGCGAGAGCGGCACGATGCCTCCCAGATCAAAGCTGAATAGCTGCGTCGCGTATTCCAGGCCCCCCTGGCCATCCACGCTGCTCGAAAGCTGGATGTCCAGCACCCCCGTCCCCGACGCCCCGCTGTCCGCCTGAAGGTCGAACGTGAAGAGGCTGCCGGTGGTCCCCCCCGGGACGGTCAGATCCGGCGCGAAGATGTCCGAAGGCTGAAGAGTCACGATCAGGGAGGACCGGTCGCTCGTCGACTGGCCGGGCAGGACGTTGCCGAGAGATCAAAATAGCTGCCGCCGATCGTGCCAGGCTGGACGTTGGAGATCGTGAACTTGCTGGCGTCGAATTTGATATGAACGTCCGCCGTGCTGAAACTGATCGGTTCGTTCGCCTCGGTATGGAGCAGGAACGGGACCGTGATCGCGCTGCCGCCGGCCGTCGCCACCAGGGATTGCGAGATGCTCACGTACGCGGGAACGCAACGTGTTTCCAGCGACTCCGACCCTGTCCCGAATACTGGCCGGAACTGGCGTGTGTGACGACCTGCTTTGCCGACGCTTCGCATCGATGAATCCTCTCTCTGCCGCAATCCGTCCGAACCGAAACGCGGTTCCCCTACGTCGCTCGAACCACCCGAACCCAAACGCCTGGAAGGTTCAAGGTGTAATGGGAACGAGTCGTCCAGTCAACGAAAAAGAAAACAATTCGACACAACTCGGGACGCGATCCCACGGATGATGCCCACAAACCACACAAGGCACGCTTCCCTAACCTGGCTCGAAATGGCGAAGCGGCTCCCTTTCAAAAAAATCGTGGAATCGAGCGTCCGGTCTGGCTCCGGTCCGTGCTCTTGAAGATGTCGGTTTGCGCGGCGGGATTTCGAATTGTTGTTTTTTTTCTCTTGAAACCCCCGATGGAGCCTGGCAAAGTGATGTGACAGAGAAGATGAGAGCAAGATGGATGCATTAAAGGAATTGAATGCATAATCACATTCATGTGATGTCTAATCCTTCGATGATGAAATGGATTTGCCCACGTTTCGGGCAACGTTGTCTTTCACCGTCCATGGCTGGACAACTCGTTAAGGACGTTGAATGTTCGGGGATGGTCGTCTCCCCTTTCTGAGATTGGCTGGAAAACCGGGATCTCACGCCGCCGTTCGATGAATTCGAACTGAAATGGCCAGCGGCTGATCCCGACATCTTTTGAGATTGCATCCCTGACCGGCGCTTCGCCACTTCGTGGGCGCGGAGGCCGCCGATCAGAACGAATACGGTGCGCAACGGCTCCCCCGGATGGATGGTAACCAGGGGACGGCGTGCCACTATCTATTGAGGCTACACCGATGAGTCGTCTCACCACGGCACCGCGGCGGCGTCACCCGAACAAGAACCGAAACGTGGGACCGGTCGGAGTCGAATGGCTGGAGGAACGCCTCCTGCTGAGTGGGACGCACGATCAGGAGATGATCGACTCCCTGCGCAGCGTGCTCAACCCGTCGAACAACCAGGGGCTTTCCTCCTGGAGCGACCGGCTGCGCAACGTCAGCATCCTCGGGCGGCAGATTCCCCTGATCGACGGCCGCCTCGGCTCATCGTACAACCCCAAGGACCAGCTCGCCGCGCTGCTGTCGCAGGTCACCGGCTCGACGACCACCCTGACGGAGCTGCAAGGGGTCATCGACGCCGTCAGCGGGATTGATGTCACCGCGGCACGCGACCTGCCCGACAACCTGGAACTGGACCTGCACATCCAGCGCACGGCCACGATCTCCGTGCCCGTCAACTCAGCCTTCGGCCCCCTGCACCTGACGACCAGCGGCACGCTCGACCTCTCGGTCCTGCTCGATTTTCAGCTCACCCTCGGTGCCCGCTATGCCGGCACCGCCGCGACCCCCTACATCAAGGCGGACAACGACCAGCTTCAGGTCACGGCCACGCTGACCGGCACGAACCTCGCCGCCGCCGCGCAGCTCGGGTTCGTGGACGTGAACGTCGCCAATGGCTCCGCCGCGCTCGTCGCCCATTTCACCATGGACCTCGCCGATCCGGGCACCGGCGCGAATGCCGACGGGCAGATCACCTTCGCCGAGCTGAACGCCACGCCCGTCACCTCCCTGGTGACGACGAGTCTCGACTCGCCGACCGCCGCGAGCCTCTCGATGGACATCACCAGCTCGTTGATCTCCGGCACCAGGACCCTGCAGGTCCAGTGGTCCGACATCAACGACGTCACCAGCGCGACATCGAACATCGGCAGCCTGGGGGATTACCAGGCCCTGGAGCAACTGGCCTCCAGCGTCATCTCGGGCGGCCTGACCGACTTCTCGACCTGGACCGGGTTCGCCAACAACATGACGCTCCTGGGCCGCCCGCTGCCGGTCATCGGCTCGGCCCTGACCGACGCCGTGGACCTGCCGAACCGGCTCAAGTCGATCCTGGTCAACCAGGTCGGCTCGTACGCCACCGCGCAGCGTCTGCGGACCCAACTGGAGAACGTCGGCGCGATCAGCGGGGTCAATGTCGCGCTGAACGCCGGCGTGCTGACGTACACCTTCGCCCTCGACTCAACCTTCAGCCGTAACGTCCCCGTGGAACTGGGGATGTCCTCGATCTTCGACCTGAGCGTCGATGCCCAGTTGAACCTCTCGGGGCACGTCGCGGGGAACCTGAGCTTCGGCGTGAACCTGGCCGACCAGACGTTCTTCGTCGCCACGGGGGACGACCCCGACCTGACGATCTCGGCCAAGGTGGACGCGAAGAACGTCAACGCGTCGGCCGGCGTCGGGTTCCTCTCGGCCGAGATCAACAACGGCACGCTCGCGCTGGATGCCTCGGTCAATCTCTCGTTGCACGACCCGTCGGGAGACGGCAAGATCACCGCCAGCGACCAGCTCGGGGGGATCTCGACGATCCACGAGTTCGTCGGGGTCGATTTCGGCGGATCGGCCAGCATCGCGCTGCCGATCTCCGCGCCGTCGCTGGGGTTCGCCGAGCACACTTTCACGGCCGAACTGGCCGAACCTGAACGACCCGGCGACCTTCACGAACAACGCGGCCGACTTCGTCGCGCTGACCGACTTCCGCAACATCACGCCCGAGACGTTCAGCTTCGGCATCAACCAGCTTGGCAACTTCCTGGCGAACCTGGCGGGCAATAGCCTCGGCGGGACGAACCCGCTCCGGATCAAGCTGCCGTTGCTGAACAAGTCGATCGGGGAACTGATCGACTTCCAGCACTACCTGGAGAACGTGCTGGCCAGCTACACGAAGATCACCGTCGATGACAACGGGAACCAGATCGAGCCGTTCACGACCACCGAGGGCCTCTTCGCGCTCTTGCAGAGCATTCCCGGCATCGGCGCGGGGAACGTCAGCTCGACGCTCGACGCCGACGCGATCCGCTACACGATCCACCTGGACAGGCAGTACACGAAGACCGTGCCGCTGGCGCTGGGGATCGACTCGAAGATCAGCCTCGACGTGACCGGCTCGATCATGGCGACGCTCGACACGGCGCTCGACCTGACCTTCGGCGTCGCGAAGGACAGCGGTCTGTTCTTCATCGAGGACAAGGCCGGGCCGGTCTTCACGGTCAGCGGAACGGTCACGACCGATATCGACCTGGCGACGAAGCTGGGCTTCCTCGGCGTGACGATCACCGACGGCATGGCCAGCATGGCGGCCAGCCTCGCGCTCGACCTGCGCGACACGAACGCCGACGACGCGGCCGTCGTCGTCCCGGAGGTCGGCTTCGACCCGCCGGCCAGCCCGGGCAAGATCACCCAGACCGAGCTGACCCTCGCCGCGATTCCGGCGATCGTCACCGCGAGCCTGACGGGCAACGCCTCCGCCTCCTTGCCCCTGACGGCAACCGTCGGCGCGGACTACTCGCGCAGCGGCACCCTGGCCGTCTCCTGGCCCAACCTGGCGGTCCCGGCGTCGTTCACGCTCGATACGTCGCAGATCGCCGACATGTTCAAGTTCAACGAACTGTCGGCCGCGAACCTGCTGGACGGCCTGCGCGCCTTGCCGTCCATGCTCCGCAACCTGGCCGGCGCGGGGGCCTTCGGCAAGGACGTGCCCCTGCTGGGGTCGAGCCTGCGGCAGCTCATCACGCTGGGCGACAAGGTGCAGGAATTCCTCGACAAGGCCGACGCCTTCACCACGGTCCAGGGGATGGAGACCGCCCTGGAGAACGTGCTGAACAACCCGCTTCTGCCGGTGACGGTGGACGTGACGATCAACCCCGACGACGTGCAGTTCGCCCTGCGGTTCGAGCGGTCGGTCAGCGACACCCTGAACTTCAACGTCGATCGCGGGATCACGATCGGCGGCGGCGGGCCGACGCTCGGTTTCCAGGTCAACGGCCAGATCGACGCCAGCGGCGCGATCGGGGTGGACCTTCGCATGGGCCTGTCGTTCGCCTCGGGGCTGGCGCCGACGGAGCGGTTCTACATCCTGGCCGGTTCCGACAGCGCGGCCGACCTGCGGGTGAAGGTGACGACCCCCTCGCCGTTCAACGCGACGGCCTCGCTCGGCCTGCTGACCGTCGGCATCCAGGGGGGCACGGCGACCGTCGCGGGCAAGACCGGCGGGGCGATCGACCCCTCGAAGGACGCGACGTTCCACCTCCAGCTCGCCGATCCCGGCACCGGCGCCGCGGCCGACGGCAAGATCACGCTCGGCGAGTTGCTCTCCCCCAGCTCGGCCTTGAAGGTCATCACCAACGCCACGACGACGATCAACGGCGCCGCGAAGATCGAGCTCCCGCTGGCGCCGATCTCCGGCGTCACCCCGGCCGGGGCCAATCCGAAGCTGACGCTCAACTGGGCCGACCTGGGCAACCTCTCCAGCCTGACGGTGACGGATCAGGACCTCGATTCCTACCTGGCCGGGGCCACCAATTTCAACGCGGACACCGCGCTGGCCGGCATCGAGGCGATCATCAACCTGATTCAAGGCTGGTCGAACGTCGATTTGATGAACACGAAGATCCCGTTCATCAACAAGAAGCTGTCCGACGTGTTCGACTTCGCGTCGAAGGCGCTGGCCTTCTTCAACGCGATCAAATCGGCCAGCCCGGGGAACTCGACGGCCTTCGACACGGCCGTGATGAACGCCCTGAGCGCCGCCGGCCTGAGCGACGCGGCGGTCAAGTCGATCACGCCGAGCAGCAACTCGGCCCGCCACGACCCGGCGAACGGGCGGTTCGAGTACAAGCTGCACCTGGAGTTCGACCTGCTTCGCGCGGACGAGTCCCTGAGCTTCGACGGCCTGCCGTTCAACTTCGCGTTCGAGGGGACGGTCAAGCCCCACGTGACGTTCACGCTCGACCTGGGCTTCGGCATGAACCCGGACGAGGGGTTCTTCCTGGTGGACAGCCAGGCGATCAACCCGGCCAGCCCGCCCGAGTTGCAGCTCGACGCGGGGATCGCCGCGACGTTCGACAAGATCGGCGGCAGCTTCGGGCCGATCGCCTACGGCGTGCGCAACGGCACGGGCGACATCAGCTTCCATCTCGACGTGGACCTGAAGGACCCGAACAACTCGGGAGGGCGGATCACGCCGAGCGAGATCCTCGGCAACTTCACGTCGGTCGTCCGGCCGTCGCTGGGGGGCTCGGCTGGCCTGATGTTGCCGATCGGCCTGCGGCTGGGGGAGACCGGGCCGGGGGTCACGACGACGTTCCAGCTCGGCTGGGACGCCAGCCAGCCATCCACCGTCACCTTCGGCCCGTCCGGCAGCACCGACCCGGCCAACGCCTTCACCGCCGTCAGCTTCGAGATGGGTGAGGTCGTCGGCGACGTCATCGGGCCGATCCTCCAGAAGATCAAGACGTTTAACCCGCTGCCGCAAGAGCTGATCGACCTGATGCTCACCCCGTTGCCGATCATCAACCAGACGCCGCTCGACCTGCTGGCCGGGGCGACCGGGGCCAAGGAGATCAAGCTCCTCTTCCAGATCGCGCAGGTCGTCAACTCGATCCCGACCGGCGGCAACGCGATCGACCTGAGCCCCTTCTTCGCGGACGAGGAGGCCCCCGGAAACGCCGGCTCGGGCAGCCCGACCGGCGGGAACTCCGGCCCGTTCGACTCGTTCTTGATGAACCTCAAGAACAACTTCGACATCACCCTGCCGATCATCGACAGCAACAACGACGGCAGCTTCGACGCCGGCAACGTCATCCAGATCCTGCTCGGACAGGACGTGGACCTGATCCGCTGGAACCCCGCGCCGTTCTCGTTCACGAAGGATTTCGAGATCCGCTTCCCGATCCTCTCGTATGGCATCCCCTTCATCGCCAACGCGACGATCTATGGCTCGATCATCGGCGGGTTCGGCTTCTTCGGCGACCTCGACCTCGGCCTGAGCAGCCGCGGCATCACCCACGTCGTCAACACCGGCGACCCGCTCGACATCCTCGACGGCTTCTTCATCGGCGATAACAAGCCCGACCCCAACGGTGAGGACCAGTTCGAGGTCGGCTTCACGGCGTACATCGGCCTGGAGATCTCCGGCGTCATCACCATCCTCGGCTGGGACGGCGTCAAGGTGTATGGCCGGGGCGGCGTCCGCGGCATCATCGGCCTGGATCTCGCCGACGTGCAGTACGATGCCACCGGCGCCATGGTCGGCCGGGTCGGGCGGCTCGACGACGGCGGTGACAATCGCATTTATCTGGATGAGATCAATTATTTGATCCAGAATTACGGATTCCAGTGCACGCTGACCCTGGGCGGCACCCTGGAGGCGTTCCTCGGCATCGGGGCGAAGCTGAGCCTGCCGTGGCCCTTGCCCGACATTGACCTGTATTCCGAGGTGACCTTCCCGATCGCCAACTGGGAATTGCCCTGCGACCCGCTGCCGCCGACCCCCGTCGCCGAGAAGAACGGCAATGCGCTGACCATGTATCCCGACGCGGACACCGAGGGGAAGATCATCCAGGTGGTCGTCCGCCGCGACTCCGACGGCACGCCGCAGTCGGTGCGCATCACCAAGTCGAGCCAGTCGGGGACGAACTACGAGGATTACTCGCTCACCGATCCGGCCGCCGCGAAGTACATCGGCGCCGGTAGCGGGATCAACACGCTGTTCATCGAGGGGACCGACGGGGACGACACGATCTCGATCGACCCGGCCCTGACCGACCTGACCGGCATCCAGTACATCCACGTGGACGCCAAGGGGGGCAACGACGACATCGACTTCGGCCTGATCAAGCCCGAGGACGCCGGCCTGCTCGGCACGACGATCGACGGCGGCTCCGGCGACGACACGATCAAGGGGACCTTCGCCCCCGACTCGATCATCGGCGGCGAGGGGAACGACGTCATCACCGGCGACGACGGGAACGATACGATCTACGGCGGCCTGGGCGACGACGTGCTCTCCGGCGGCGCGGGGGACGACTCGATCTTCGGCGAAGCCGGCGCGGACCAGATCTACGGCCACTCCGGCCACAACTATCTCGACGGCGGCACCGAGGCCGACACGATCAACGGCGGCGACGACGGCAACGAGGTCTGGGGCGGCAGCGGGGCCGACCAGATCTCCACCGGCAGCGGCGCCGACGTCATCCACGGTGGCCTCGGGAACGACCGCATCTTCGCCGGGGCGGGCAATAACACGATCACCGGCGATGAAGACCCCGATTACATCGACGCGGGCGACGGCAACGACACCATCACCGGCGGCACCGGCGCCGACGAAATCCACGCCGGGGGTGGGAACAACGTCATCCAGGGGAACTCCGGCGCCGACATGATCTACGCCGGCGCGGGGAACGACAACATCGACGCCGGCACCGAGAACGACACTGTGGACGCCGGCGGCGGCAACAACACGGTCCTCGGCGGCGACGGCCACGACATCATCACCACCGGCAGCGGTGGCGACTCGATCGACGCCGGCCCGGGGAACGACCGCGTCACCACCTCCGGCGGCAACAACACCATCTACGGCCGCGCGGGGCTCGATACGATCATCTCGGGGGCCGGGATCGACTGGATCGACGCCGGCACCGAGAACGACAACGTCTCCGCGGGGGACGGCAACAACACCATCTTTGGCGGCGACGGCAACGACACGATCGTCTCGGGGGCCGGCAACGACTCGATCGACGCGGGGCTGAACGACGACAGCGTGACCGCCGGCAACGGCAACAACACTGTCCTCGGCGTGGACGGCAACGACACGATCGTCACCGGGACCGGCAACGACTCGATCGACGCCGGCAGCGGCAACGACAGCGTGACCGCCGGCAACGGCCGCAACCGCATCTTCGGCCGTACGGGCAATGACACGATCGTCAGCGGCAACGAAGAGGACTACATCGAGGGGGGCGACGACAACGACTCCATCACCGCCGACGACGGCAAGGACACGATCTACGGCGGCGCCGGCAACGACACGATCTATGCCGGTCGTGGGATGGATATGCTGTACGGCGGCACCGGTAACGACCTGATCCACGGCGGCGAGCAGGACGACTACTTCGAGTCCGACCTCGGCGACGACACGCTTTTTGGCGAGGACGGGAACGACCTGCTCGTTCAGGTCGTGGACGCCGATCAGACCCTCACCCAGACGAGCCTCACCGGCCTGGGCAGCGACACCCTCGACGGCAAGATCGAGCGCGTCTTCCTCTTCGGCGGCGCGAGCAACAACGCGTTCGACGTGACCGGCTGGACCGGCATCGCCCACCTCGACGGCGGCGGCGGAACCGACCGCGTCGTCTCGTCGAACGACGCCGACTTCCTCCTGGCTGACTGGAGCCTCACCCGGACCCGTCCCACCGACGTCAGCCGCTTCGAATTGACCTCGATCGAGCGGGCGACCCTGACCGGCGGCCCGAGCCGCAACCTCTTCGACATCGAGCGCTGGACCGGCCAGGCCACCCTCGACGCGGGCGACGGCGAGGATCTCCTCCAGGCGGAAATCGATACCGACTTCACTCTGACCGACGCGAGCCTCGTCGTCGCCACCGGGGCCTTGTACACGCTCGCCGGGTTCGACCGCGTCCAGCTCACCGGCGGCCCCGGCGCGAACAAGATCGACGCCTCCGGCTTCAGCGGCCCGGTCTCCCTCTACGGCCTCGGCGGCAACGACACGCTCCTCGGCGGGAGCGGCGACGACCTGCTCGACGGCGGCGCGGGGATCGACTCCCTGGTCGGCAACGCGGGCCTCGACGAGTTGATCGCCGGCCCCGGCACCTCGGCCACGCTCGACGGCGGCCCCGGCAACGACATCCTCCGCGGCTCTCCCGACGGCGCGGACAGCATCACCGGCGGCGCGGGGCGCGATCATATCTTCGGATATGGCGGTAACGATTTCATCGACGCCGGCGCGGAGAGCGACACGGTCGAGGGGGGGGACGGCGACGATGCGATCTACGGCGGCGCGGGGTCCGACCTGATCGTCGGCGGCCTCGGCCATGACGTGATCTACGGCCACTCCCTGAGCGGCGCCGGGGACGACAGCGCGATCGATTACCTCTACGGCGACCTCGGCACGAACGGCAACGAACCCGGCTCGGGCCGGGACCGGCTGTTCGGGCAGGGGGGGAACGACTACCTTTTCGGCGAAGGGAACGACGACTTCATCGACGCCGGGGCCGGAACCAGCAACATCGTCGATTACGGCACGGGTGAGTCGGGCAACCCGGCCGACTTCGTTCCCCCGACCGGGACGCCCGCCCCGTCGCCGATCAGCGTCACGCCGACCATCCCGCCCGCGACCCTGCCGACCCTGCCCGACGCGCTCGGGCGCTGGACCGAACTGGGCGGAACCGCGACCGGAGGGGGCCTCAGCGGCGACCCCGGCCTGTCGTTCGAGCCGAGCATCGTCGCCGGCGCGGCGTCGCAATTCGTCGCGTGGGCCGACAACCGGAGCGGCCGGTTCGCCATCTACGTCGCCCGGCACGACACGACCGGCTGGGCCGAGCTGGCCGGCAGCGCTCACGGATCGGGCATCAGCAGCCCCGGAATCGACGCGAGGCAGCCGAGCCTCACGCTCGATGCCAGCGGCAATCCGGTCGTCGCCTGGATCGAGGCCGGCGACGTTCACGCCGCCCGGTTCGACCCGACGGCGGGCGGCGGCGCCGGGGGCTGGGTGGCCCTCGGTTCCGGCGTCGTCAGCACCTCCGGCCTGGCCAGCCACCCGAGCGTGGTCCGCCTCGCCGGTTCCCTGGCCGTCGCCTGGCTCGACACGACGAGCGGCGTGGCGAATGTGTACGCAAGCACGTTCAACGGCTCCACCTGGTCCCCCCTGGTCGCCGGCGCGACGAGCGGGCAGGGGATCTCCGGCTCGGCAAGCGCCGTGACCGACCTGGCCGTCGCCACCGACGGCGGCACGAAGGTCGCGTTCGCCTGGAGCCAGTCGGTCGGCGGCACTCGGCAGATCTACCTGCGGCAGTACGACGGCGGGACCCTCGCGGCGCTCGGCGGCTCGGCCTCGGGCGGCGGCCTGAGCAACACGAGCGGCAACAGCGTCTCCCCGACGCTCGCCTACCAGGGGAGCAGCCTGTTCGCCGCCTGGCAGACGGTCGTCTCGGGCAAGCCGGAGATCTACGCGGCCCGCTTCAACGGCAGTGCGTGGGTGGATGCGGGGGCCGGCTCCCGATCCGGCGGCGGCGTCTCGCAGACCGGCGGGGCGAGCGCTCCGCGTCTGGCTTCCGGCGGCGGAGCCTTGCAGTTGCTCTGGACGAACGACCGCGTGTCCAGCCTGACGGGGAACACGGTCAACCTCTACGCCCGGCGCTGGAACGGCTCGGCCTTCGTCGAGGAGGTGCCGGGGGACGCGAGCGGCCGGGGGGTCGCCACGGTCGTCAACAATCCGGCCTCGCTGACCCTGGCCGTCGATGCCGCCGGGCACCCGTTCGCCGCCTGGACGGACGCCAGCACCGGCACCGCCGAGATCAACGTCCGGGCCAACACCGCGGCGGCCGTCAACCGCGTCTTCTACGTCAACGACGGCCTGACCCTGGGGGACTCCTACGCGACGATCCCCGGCAACGACGCCAACGACGGTCTCGCCCCGAACCGGCCCAAGGCCTCGATCCAGGCCGTGCTCGATGCCTACGACCTCGGCCCCGGCGACGTGATCCTCGTCGATGCCGGCACCTACAGCGGCACGGTGACCCTCTCCGCGAACGATGCCGGCGTGGCGATCGTCGGCGCCACCGACATGCCGACGATCCTCAGCGGTCTGGTCACGATCGACGGCGCCGACGGCGTGGGACTCAAGGGCCTCGTCCTGAACGGCGGCGTTCAGGTTACCGCCAGCAGCGACGTGGCGATCGAGGCGAACACGATCGGCGGCGCGGGCGTGGTCCTCAGCGGCGGCGCCGGAACCAGGTCCTGCACAACGTCATTAACCCGAGCGGCACCGGCGTCACCCTGACCAACGCGACCGACGCCCCCCTGGTCGCCTTCAACACGATCACCGGCGGCTCGACCGGCATCGCCGTCAACGGCACCGGCTCCACCGCGCCTGATCGTCAGTGGCAACCGGCTCTCCGGCAGCGGCACGGGGCTGAACCTCGCCGCGGCGGCCAGCGGCCGGATCGACGGGAACGACCTCTCGGCGACCGGCACGGCCTTGCTCATCAACGCGCCATTCAACGGCCCGATCGCCGACAACACGATCCACCACTCCGGCACCGGCGTCGGCTATCACGCCCGCGCGGCCCTCGTCGGCAATGACATCCATGACAACGGGACCGGCATCGACTCCGACGTGGACAGCGCGACCGACGGCCTTGGCTTCGTGGATATGTCCCGGCCGAACCACATCCACGCCAACACGACCGGCGTGCAGCTCGACGGCCGGATGCAGAACCAGTTCATCGAGGGGAACACGACCGGCGTCGCGGGCAGCGGCCTTCTCGGTGGCGACACCTTCGACACGGCCAACCGGATCGAGCGGAACACCCTGGGCGTCGATTTTGACGGCACGATCCAGTTCAACCGCATCGGCGAGAACCAGACCGGCGTCCATCCCCGCAGTGGGCAGCTCATCGCCCATAACGTCTTCTACCGCAATACGCAGACAGCGCTCGAAATCAGCGGCCTGAACACGCTGCAGGTCATCAGCAACACGTTCTATGCGGTCGAGGGGGACAACATCCGGGTCGAGGATATCTCCAGTAACATCGAGATCCGCGACAACATCCTCTGGGCCGAGCAGGGTTACGACATCTACGTCGCCAATGACAGCCAGAACGGCTACTTCAGCGACTTCAACACGCTGCACGCCGGCCCCACCGGCAAGATCTTCTACTGGACGAAGGATTTCAACGACATCCTCGATCTTCAGGCCGACGTCGCCCGGTTCGAGCTGCACTCGGTCGGCCGCACGGTCGTCCATCCCGACTGGTCCGAGCCCCGGTTCCTGAACCTCGCGCAGGACGATTACCGCGTCTTCGACCTCGTCGCCGGCCAGCGCTTCTCCAGCCCGTCGGTGGACAACGCCGACCCGCTCACCGACAAGGGCCTGCCGGCGTCGTATCAGAACCTGCTGACGAACGCCGGGTTCGAGTCGGGCGTCTCCGACTGGAAGACCAGCCTCGGCGCGACGACCCGTTCGAACAGCCCGGCCCCCTACGAGGGTTCGAATTACTTCTTCTCCGGGGGGATCGCCGAAGGGTTCGCCGAGCAGACGGTCGATCTGCTGGCCGCCGGCTACTCGACGGCGCAGCTCGACTCCCAGGACCTCGTCATCGTGTATGGCGGGCGCGTCCGCTCGCTGAGCGAGTCCCCGATCGACGAGGGGATGATTACGCTGACGTTCCTCGACGCCGACGGCGTCCAGGTCGGCTCGACGGTCGGCCTGGCCGAGGCGTCGAACACGACGACGCGCTGGGAGCTGATCGGCGGCCGTCGCGTGATCCCGGCCGGCACGCGGCAGGTCAAGTACCGCTTCCAGGCCGACCGCCAGAACGGGACGAGCAACGACAGCTATCTCGATTCGGCCTTCCTGTACGCGATGAACGAGTCGGTGGTTCCCGACCAGGGGGCCTACGGCAACACCTCCGCCGAGGACGCCGCGCCGGTCACGCCGCACATCGCCTTGCGGTCGCCGGACCTTTACCTCGACTGGGAGCGCGACAAGCCGCGGTCGATCCGCTGGGAGTCGTACAGCAACGACTTCGGCGGCCTCGAATCGAACGTGCGGATCGACCTCTATCAGGACGGCCCCGGCGGCCCCGAGTTCCTCCTGAACATCACGACCTCGACGGCCGACGACGGCGATTTCACCTGGATTCCCTCGACCAGCGGGATCGGGTTCGGCACGTATGGCCTGCGCATCCAGGTCTCGTACACGCTCGACCCGTCGGTGTACGATCGCAGCACCGAGTCGTTCACCGTCCCCGAGAGCGGCAACGTGTACTGGGTGGACGACGCGAGCAACACCGACGACGAGTACACGCCGGGTGCCGTCGGCTCGAACCGCAATACCGGCAAGCTCGCCACCGCCCCCAAACCCAACCCGGTGAACGTCCTCCGGGTGTACGAGGTCAGCGGCGGGGCGACGATGAACATCGACAGGGGTGTTTACCCCTTGATCGATACGATCACCCTCTCGGCCGTGCCGGGCGTCGGCCTGGGGACGGACCGCGGCTTCCTGATGCGCGGGCCGACGGACACGGCGAAGACCGCCGAGCTGGTCCCGGCCATCCCCAACAACGCGAGCCAGACGCTCATCGACATGGTGGACGCGGACCTCATGCAGATCCGCTTCCTGACCCTGACCGGCGGGCGCTACGGCCTGCACGCCAACAGCGGCTCGACCGGCCTGACGGCCGAGGGCCTGACCGTCCGGGACAACGCCGACCACGGCATCCTGATCGAGAACGGCAGCGACTTCACGATCCTGAAGGACATCACGACGATCAACCACGCGGGCAACGCCGACGGCCTGCACATCGCCGGGGGGGCCGGCGGGGTGATCGAGAACCTCATCAGCAACAACAATCACTACGGCCTGTACACCTCGGGCCTCACGCACGTTGACGATCATGGGGGCTCAGGTCGGCTTCAACCGCAGCGCCGGGATGTACCTGAGCGGTTCGAACGCGAGCACGCTGATCCAGGACGCCGACGTTCACGACAACTTCGGCCCCGGCATCCAGATGGGCAACGGCACGATCCGGGACAGCCAGGTTCACGACAACATCGGCACCGGCATCGACGCCGACACGCTCGTGCTGGAGAACGCGCAGGTCTTCGCCAACACCGATGGCGTCGCGCTGAACGGCGGCTCGATCACCGGCAGCCAGATCTACGGCAACGACGGCAAGGGAATCCACGCCCGCACCCGCGCGATCACCGTCCAGGGCAACACGATCGCCTCGAACGATTACGGCCTCTATTCGTCGATCTACTACTACGATAGCTCAGCCGTTCGTCATCCAGAACAACCTGTTCTACGACCACTCGACCGCCGCGATCCGCCTGACGACTCCAGGATCGTCCTCCTATGAGATCGTGAACAACACGATTTATGAGCCCGAGGCGGACGGGCTCTACGGCTCGGCCACCGACGCCATCCACCTGCGCAACAACATCATCTGGACCGGGCAGGGGTACGGCATCCGGATCGCCAACGACAGCCAGATCGGGTTCACCAGCAACTTCAACCTGCTGTACGCGACCGGCGGCGGCAAGGTCGGCTACTGGCAGGGGGATCGGAACACGTTGACGGACTGGCAGTTCGCCACGTTCCGCGACGGCGACAGCTTCTCGGCCGACCCGCTGTTCGTCGCGCCGACCGGCGCCGACGGCATCCTCGGCGCGCAGCTCGCGCGCGGCCTGAACTTCGAGGGGTTCGCCAACCGGACGCTCAGCGGCACGCCGGCCGTCACCGGCTACGTCGATCGCGTGATCGACTTCAGCGAGTATCAGAGCTTCCGCGGCCTGCCGAACGACAACCAGTCGTTCCGCTGGTCGGGCCAGGTGTACTTCCCGGAGGCGGGGGATTACACCTTCTACATCTATGCCTATGGCCCCCAGCGGCTGTTCGTCGGCGACCCGAGCACCCCGTTGATCGACGACTTCGACAACCCGTCGAACGCGGAGCGGAGCGCGACCTACCACGCCAGCGCGGCGGGCTGGGTCACGATCCGGTTCGAGGTCGCCGACGACGGCTATTACACCCAGCCCCGGCTCCGCTGGAGCCTGCCCGACTCGCCGAACCTGATCCAGTACATCCCCCCGCGCTACCTGACCACCGGCCAGGCCGTCAGCACCGGGCTGGACGACAACTTCCACCTCCAGTCGATCCACGGCAGCTTCAAGCCCGGCACCGGCTTCACCGCCGATGCCGGACAGAGCCCCGCCATCGACCGCGGCGACCCGGCCGACGCCTTCACCCTGGAACCCGCGAACAACGGCGGCTACATCAACCTCGGCGCCTTACGGCAACACGGCGGAAGCCTCCAAGAGCCCCGCGCAGTATATCCTCGTCACCAACCCGAACGGCGGCGAGAAGCTGCCGCAGAAGACCACCTACAGCGTGCGCTGGCGGTCCGACGGCTTCACCGGCAACGTCCGCATCGAGTACTCCGACTCCGGCCTCGGCGGGCCGTACAAGGTCCTCGCCGACAACGAGCCGAACGACGGCTCCTACGACTGGTCGATCACCCAGAAGCTCAACCCGTCCGACCCGAACGGCTACAACGTCTCGGACCAGTACGTCATCCGGATCGTGTCGATCGGCACCCCCGCCGTGCTCGACCGCACCGATAGCCTGTTCAGCGTCCTGCCGCCGATCACCGCGTACTACGTCAACGACGGCTCGAACACCGGCGACGAGTACACCGCGGCCCTCGGCGACGACGCCAACGACGGCCTCACCCCCGCCACGCCCAAGGCGTCGATCCGGGCGATCCTGGAGACATATGACCTCGAATATGGCGATGTCATTTATGTCGATACTGGGACGTATGGCCTCACCGAGAACATCATCATCGGCCATCAGGATTCCGGCGCGATCATCCGGGGACCGCAAGGGGACGGCCATGAGGCGCTTCTCGATCGCGGCAACCGCTCCAGCGGCAGCTACGTCTTCGAGCTGGACAACGCCGACGTCGTGACCATCGAAAACCTCCAGCTCACCGGTGCGTATTACGGCCTGTACCTCGACAACGGCTCCTCCCGGTTCACCCTGGCCCACGCCGACGTCTACGACAACAACCAGGCCGGTCTCTACATCAACGACGCCGCCAGCCAGTTCGCCACCGTCGCCGATAGCCGGTTCCACGGCGACGCCGCCGACAGCAACCTCAACCAGGACTACGGCATCTACTCCCGGGGCCTCGACCCCACCATCCTCCGCAACGAGGCCTACCACACCAACGGCTCCGCCAACTACGGCCTCTATCTCGACAACGTCGGCACCAGCGTCACCGTGCAGGAGAACCGCGTTTACCAGAACTCCCAGATCGGCCTCTACGTCCGCGCCGACGACTTCCGCGTCTCGGGCAACGCCGCGCACGACAACAACATCGGCTTCCAGCTCCGCGACAACAACGCCACGCTCCCGGCGCGGGCGTACGCCAACCTGGCCGTCGGCAACAGCACCGGCTTCCAGTTCTACGGCTACGGCCTCTACTCCGACAACACTGCCGAGGAGAACGGCACCGGCTTCTACCTCACCGGCGAGGTGGTGGGGCAGAACCTCACGGCGCGGCACAACGACACCGGCATCCAGGTCGATGGGGCGACGCTGCTGGACAGCCACGCCGAGGCCAATCTCGGCACCGGGATCTACGTCAGCTACTACAACGCGGCGAACGTGCTGCGGGGCAACGTCTCACACTCGAACGCGACGGGGATCGACGTTTACGGCACGAACTACGGCGACAACCTGCTCGAAAACAACCTGGTCTACAACAACAGCGACCGGGGGATCTTGCTGCGGAACCTGCACCAGAACAGCACGACGGCGACGACGACGTTGCGGAACAACACGGTGTATGAGCCGCAGTCCGACGCGTTGCAGGTCAACGGGGGCAGCCGCAACGTGATCCTGTCGAACAACATTCTCTGGTCGGGGGCGTCGGGCCACTACGCGTTGAACGTGGCCGACGACAGCCAGAACGGGTTCGTCAGCGACTTCAACCTGCTGCACACGACCGGCGGGGCGTTGCTCGGTCACTGGCAGGCGGACTTCGCGGGTCTGGCGGACTGGGCGTACGAGCTGGGCCTGGACACGCACAGCCAGAGCACCGACCCGCGGTTTGTGGATCCGGCGGGGGCGGACGGGGTGCTGGGCTACCAGGACGGGGCGGGGCTGTTGTTCGAGGGGTTCAACAACCGGGACCTCTCGGGCCCACCGGCGGTGACGGCGGTGGACCGGGTGGTGGACGTGAACACGTACGACGGCTACCGGGGCTTGAGCAACGACAACCAGTCGTTCCGGTGGTCGGGGGAGTTGTACCTGCCGTCGGCGGGGACGTACACGTTCCAGGTGTATGCGTATGGCCCGCAGCGGCTGTACGTGGGGGATGAGACGACGCCGCTGGTGGACGACTGGACGAGCCCGTCGAACCAGGAGCAATCGGCGACGTACGAGGCGACGTCGGCGGGTTGGGTGAGCCTGCGCTTCGAGGTGGCGGACGACGGTTACTACACGCAGCCACGTCTGAGCTGGACGCCGCCGGACGGTCTGCGACGTCCGTTGCGGGCGAGCGAGATCGTGGCGGCGTCGGGCGGTGGTTACGAGCTTCGGACGACGCTGCGACGGCTGGACATGGTCGCGACGACGGGGGCGGACGATGACTTCCACCTGCAATCGACGGTGGGGAGTTATCACGGCGGGACGTGGGGAGCGGACCCGCTCCAGTCCCCCGCCATCGACACGGGCAATCCCGACGATCTCGTCCACGAGCAGAGTCCCTCGGCCGGCGCGCTGGCCGGGCAGGACGGCGGCCGGGTCAACCTCGGTGCCTACGGCAATACGAGCCAGGCGTCCCGATCCCCGTCCACGTTCATCCAGATCCTCTCGCCGAACGGCCTGGAGAAGTTGCAGCGGAACCTCGGCACGACGATCCAGTGGCGCAGCCAGGGGACCAGCGGCTACGTCGATATCGCCCTGAGCCTGGACGACGGCAAGACCTACACCACGATCGCCTCGGGCGAGATCGACGACGGCAATTTCTCGTGGAACCCGACCACGACGACCCTTCAAGGACTGATCCGCATCTCCGACACCCTGGACCCGACCGTCTCGGACGTCTCCAACGCCACCTTCACGATCGGCCAGCGCGGGCACGTCTATTACGTCAACGATAGCGCGACGACCGGGGATGAATACACGACCGCCCCGGGCAGCAACGCCAACTCCGGCACAACGCCGGCCGACCCGATGGCCTCGCTCAACGCCGTCCTGCGTGCCTATGACCTCGAACCGGGCGATATCATTTACGTGGACACGGGTCTTTATGATTTCGTGGCCAACGTGCGGATCGGCCAGGACGACCAGGGCGTGACCTTCCAGGGGCCTGTCGGCGCGGGGCATGTCGCGTTTCTCGATCGCGGCAATCGCTCGACCGGCAGCTACGTCTTCGAGCTGGACAACGCTGATAACGTCACGATCCAGAATCTCCAGCTCACCGGTGCGTATTACGGCCTGTACCTCGACAACGGCTCCTCCCGGTTCACCCTGGCCCACGCCGACGTCTACGACAACAACCAGGCCGGTCTCTACATCAACGACGCCGCCAGCCAGTTCGCCACCGTCGCCGATAGCCGGTTCCACGGCGACGCTGCCGACAGCAACCTCAACCAGGACTACGGCATCTACTCCCGGGGCCTCGACCCCACCATCCTCCGCAACGAGGCCTACCACACCAACGGCTCCGCCAACTACGGCATCTATCTCGACAACGTCGGCACCAGCGTCACCGTGCAGGAGAACCGCGTTTACCAGAACTCCCAGATCGGCCTCTACGTCCGCGCCGACGACTTCCGCGTCTCGGGCAACGCCGCGCACGACAACAACATCGGCTTCCAGCTCCGCGACAACAACGCCACGCTCCCGGCGCGGGCGTACGCCAACCTGGCCGTCGGCAACAGCACCGGCTTCCAGTTCTACGGCTACGGCCTCTACTCCGACAACCTTGCCGAGGAGAACGGCACCGGCTTCTACCTCACCGGCGAGGTGGTGGGGCAGAACCTCACGGCGCGGCACAACGACACCGGGATCCAGGTCGATGGGGCGACGCTGCTGGACAGCCACGCCGAGGCCAACCTCGGCACCGGGATCTACGTCACGTACTACAACGCGGCGAACGTGCTGCGGGGCAACGTCTCGCACTCGAACGCGACGGGGATCGACGTTTACGGCACGAACTACGGCGACAACCTGCTCGAGAACAACCTGGTCTACAACAACAGCGACCGGGGGATCTTGCTGCGGAACCTGCACCAGAACAGCACGACGGCGACGACGACGTTGCGGAACAACACGGTGTATGAGCCGCAGTCCGACGCGTTGCAGGTCAACGGGGGCAGCCGCAACGTGATCCTGTCGAACAACATTCTCTGGTCGGGGGCGTCGGGCCACTACGCGTTGAACGTGGCCGACGACAGCCAGAACGGGTTCGTCAGCGACTTCAACCTGCTGCACACGACCGGCGGGGCGTTGCTCGGTCACTGGCAGGCGGACTTCGCGGGTCTGGCGGACTGGGCGTACGAGCTGGGCCTGGACACGCACAGCCAGAGCACCGACCCGCGGTTCGTGGATCCGGCGGGGTCGGACGGGGTGCTGGGGTACCAGGACGGGGCGGGGCTGTTGTTCGAGGGGTTCAACAACCGGGACCTCTCGGGCCCACCGGCGGTGACGGCGGTGGACCGGGTGGTGGACGTGAACACGTACGACGGCTACCGGGGCTTGAGCAACGACAACCAGTCGTTCCGGTGGTCGGGGGAGTTGTACCTGCCGTCGGCGGGGACGTACACGTTCCAGGTGTATGCGTATGGCCCGCAGCGGCTGTACGTGGGGGATGACACGACGCCGCTGGTGGACGACTGGACGAGCCCGTCGAACCAGGAGCAGTCGGCGACGTACGAGGCGACGTCGGCGGGGTGGGTGAGCCTGCGCTTCGAGGCGGCGGACGACGGTTACTACACGCAGCCACGTCTGAGCTGGACGCCGCCGGACGGTCTGCGACGTCCGTTGCGGGCGAATGAGATCGTGGCGGCGTCGGGCGGTGGTTACGAGCTTCGGACGACGCTGCGACGGCTGGACATGGTCGCGACGACGGGGGCGGACGATGACTTCCACCTGCAATCGACGGTGGGGAGTTACCACGGCGGGACGTGGGGAGCGGACCCGCTCCAGTCCCCCGCCATCGACACGGGCGACCTCGCGTCGAACTACGCGGGCGAATCGGCCCCGAACGGCGGTCGCATCAACGTGGGGGCCTACGGCAACACGGACGAGGCCTCCCGCACGGCCCCCGTGTACGTCCAGCTTCTGTCCTTCACGGGACGCGAGAAGATCCGCACGGGCCAGGCGTCGCTGATCCGCTGGCGCTCGTCGGGCGTGCCGGGGACGGTTGATATCGAGTTGAGCACCGACGGCGGCGCGACCTTCACGACCATTTCCGCGAACGAGCCCAACGACGGCGTCTTCGCCTGGAACCCGACCACGACGACCCTCCAGGGGCTGATCCGCATTCACCCGTCCGCCGATGCCACGATCGAGGATGTCTCGCGTGACGTCTTCACCATCGGCGTGCCGGGCAAGACGTACTACGTCAACGACGGCTCGCTCGCCGGGGACCAGTACACGACCGCCGTGGGGGACAACGCCCATTCCGGCACGACGCCCGCCGACCCGATGGCCTCGCTCAACGCCCTGCTGAACACCTACGACCTGAATCCGGGCGATGTGGTGTACGTGGACGTCGGCTCGTACGACCTGCCGACCAACGTGCGCATCCTGGCGGAGGATTCCGGCGTGACGATCCTCGGCCCGACCAACGGCGGCCACGCCTCGCTGGACCGGGGCAATTACGGCGCGGGCCGCTACGGGGTCGAGGTGCAGTCGGCGCACGATGTGACGATCAAGAACCTCTGGCTGACCGGCGGCGAGATCGGCCTCTACATCAACAATTCCAGCCGGGTGCTCGTGGCCGACTCGCGCGCCTTCGAGAACTCCACGTACGGCTTCTACGTCGAGACCAACGTCACCGACGCGGTGATCCGCCACAACGTCGCGTACGGCACGACCGGCAACAGCAACACCGACCAGAACACCGGGTTCTACCTCCGCGGCGACCGCATGACCGTCGAGCAGAACACGGCGTACAAGGTCGGCAACCAGCTCGATTACGGCATCCGCATCGATAACGCCGACTCCCTCATCGCCCGAGACAACCTCACGTACAACAACCAGTACGGCCTGACGATCGACACCACGCAGGGCGAGGTCTATGGCAACGAGGCGAGGGCCAACAACCGGGGCATCTATGTCCGCGATAGCGACAGCGTCAACCGGACCCTCGTCCACGACAACTCCGCGCACGACAACGACGCCAACGGCATGGAGGTCTCGGACAACGTCGAGTTCGTCAACAACCTCTCCTTCAGCAACAAGGGAGACGGCTATTATCAGAACGGCGGGAACTCGTACTTGCGCGATAATGTCGCGTATCTGAACGCCAACGGCATCCACGTTCTCGACGGGAACGTCCAGCACAACCGCTCGTTCGGGAACACCGGCGCGGGCATCCTCCGCGACGGCTATAACGCCGACGTCACGATCGATGGCAACAGCGTGTACGGCAACAGCGTGGGGATCGAGCTGTCCAGCGTGCCCTACTCCTCGACGAGCGTGACCAGCAACATCGTGTACGACAACGCCAACCAGGGCATCTATGCCCACAACATGCACCAGAATTCGGCCAACAGCCTCTCGATCGTCAATAACACGGTGGTTCACGACGTCGGCACGGCGATCCGGCTCGCCGACAACGGCAACGGCGTGGTGCTCGTGAACAACCTGATTTCGGTCAACGCGGGGCTGGGCATCGAGATCTCGGGGAACGTCAGCGGCCTGGTCAGCGACGCGAACAACGTCTATCTGGTCTTCTCGGGCGCATCGTTCGGCAAGTACCTCGGCAACGCCAATTCGGCCGATCTGGCCAGTTGGCGGAGCGTCTCGGGCCAGGATGCGCATAGCCAGTCCGCCGACCCGCTGTTCATCGATATCGATGGGGCCGACAACCTCTTCGGCTGGGAACAGCCCGACCCGACGAGCCAGTTCGCCGATTTCGGCAGCGACGACAATTTCCACATCCGCGGCGGCTCGCCGATGATCGACGCGGGGAACGACGAGTACGGCACCACCCGCGACGCCGACAGTCGCCCTCGAATCGATGACCTCGGCACCCTGAACACCGGGCAGGGGGTCTATCGCTTCTACGATATCGGCGCCTACGAGTTCCAGGGGTCCAGCGCCGACGCCACGCCACCGACCATCGTGGGCCTCGCGCCGATCGGCATGACCGATGGCGTGCTCACCAACGCCCGGTTCAGCACCCTGATCCTCTCGTTCAGCGAGCCGCTCGACCCGGTCAGCGCCCAGAGCGTCCCGCTCTACCAGATCAAGGAAGCCGGGCCGGACGGCATGCTCGGCACGCTCGACGACATCCCCGTGGCGATCTCCAGCGCATCGTACACATTTGGCGGGATGACCGTCCGGCTGAACCTGGGCCAGACCTTGCCGCAGGGGCTCTACGAGCTGCGCGTGCTCGGCGAGAGCGGCAACGCGGTCGTGGATCTGGCCGGCAATCACCTCGATGGAGACGCCGACGACGTCGCGGGGGGCGACTTCGTGCGGAGCTTCCGGCTCGACCTGACCCCGCCGACCGTCGAGGCAACCAGCCCGACCGGCAACCTCGGGACCGGTCCGTCGCAGCTCACCGTCCAGTTCAACGACGACCTCGGGCTGAATGTCGGGTCGATCACCGACCCGAGCCACTACAGCCTGATCGGCAGCATCGACGGCATCTTCGATAATGCCGACGACACCGACGAGTCGGCCCGGATCACCGGCGTGACGTTCGACGCGGCCACCAGGACCGCCACGCTGACCCTCTCCGGCCCGCTGCCTCCCCGACACTATCAGCTCGTCATCAAGCCGGCGATCAAGGACCAGGCCGGAAACGCCCTGAACGGAGGCACCGCCCAGGTCCGCCGCTTCGACGTCGGCGTCCCCGAACTGGCCGCCATCGGCGACAAGTCGGTCGGTGAGTTGACCCCGCTCCAGTTCACCGCGACGGCGACCGATCCCGACACGGCCCCCGCGAACCTGACGTTCAGCCTCGACGCCGGCGCCCGTCGGGCGCGACGATCAACCCGAGCACGGGGGTCTTCTCGTGGACCCCGACGGAAGGGCAGGGGCCTGGCACGTACACGCTCACTGTCCGGGTCACCGACAACGGTACACCGGCGTTGAGCGACTTCGAGACGATCACGGTCACCGTCGCCGAGGTCAACGCCGCGCCGGTCCTGGCTGCCATCGGCAACCAGACGGTGGACGAGGGGACGGCCCTGGCCTTCACCGCGACGGCGAGCGACCCGGACCTGCCGGCGAACACCTTGACGTTCAGCCTCGACGCGGGTGCTCCATC
The DNA here is from genome assembly GCA_963758025.1 of uncultured Planctomycetota bacterium. GTDB lineage: Bacteria > Planctomycetota > Planctomycetia > Isosphaerales > Isosphaeraceae > CAVWUA01. The sequence continues at coordinate 393,975 of CAVWUA010000003.1, forward strand.
GGGCGCGACGATCGACCCGAACACCGGCGCGTTCACCTGGACCCCGACGGAAGGGCAGGGGCCTGGCTCGTACACGCTCACCGTCCGGGTCACCGACAACGGCACGCCCGCGTTGAGCGACTTCGAGACGATCACGGTCACCGTCGCCGAGGTCAACGCCGCGCCGGTCCTCGATGCCATCGGCGACCAGACGGTGGACGAGGGGACGGCCCTGACCTTCACCGCGACGGCGAGCGACCCGGACCTGCCGGCGAACACGCTTGACGTTTAGCCTCGACGCGGGTGCCCCGTCGGGCGCGACGATCAACCCGAGCACCGGCGCGTTCTCGTGGACTCCCACCGAGGCGCAGGGGCCGGGAACCTACACGATCACCGTCCGGGTCACCGACGACGGCACGCCCGCATTGAGCGACTTCGAGACGATCACCGTCACTGTCGCTGAGGTCAACGCCGCGCCGGTTCTCGATGCCATCGGCAACCAGACGGTGAACGAGGGGACGGCCCTGGCCTTTACCGCGACGGCGAGCGATCCGGATCAACCGGCGAATAGTCTGACCTTCAGTCTCGACCCCGGCGCTCCGTCGGGCGCGTCGATCAATCCGAGCACCGGCGCGTTCACCTGGACCCCGACGGAAGGGCAGGGGCCTGGCTCATTCACGATGACCGTTCGCGTCACCGACAACGGCTCCCCCGCGTTGAGTGATTCGGAGACGATCACCGTCACCGTCAACGAGGTCAACGCACCCCCGGTCCTGGCCGTTATCGGTGACAGGACGGTGAACGAGGGTGCCGCGCTGACCTTCACCGCGACGGCGAGCGATCCGGATCAACCGGCGAACACCTTGACGTTTAGCCTCGACGCCGGCGCCCCGTCGGGTGCGTCGATCGACCCGAGCACCGGTGCGTTCTCGTGGACGCCCACCGAGGCACAGGGGCCGGGAACCTACACGATCACCGTCCGGGTCACCGACAACGGCACGCCCGCGTTGAGCGACTTCGAGACGATCACCGTCACCGTCAAGGAGGTCAATGCCCCACCCGTTCTGGATTCGATCGGTAACCAGACGGTGGACGAAGGGACGGCGCTGACGTTCACCGCGACGGCGAGCGACCCGGACCTGCCGGCGAACAGCCTGACCTTCAGCCTCGACGCCGGTGCCCCGTCGGGTGCATCGATCGACCCGAACACCGGCGCGTTCTCGTGGACGCCGACTGAGTCTCAAGGTCCGGGAACCTATTCCATCACGGTTCGGGTGACCGATACCGGCACGCCCGCGCAGAGCGACTTCGAGACGATCACCGTCACGGTGAACGAGGTCAACGCCCCGCCGGTCCTGGCGTCGCTCGGGGACAAGGCGATCCAGCAGGGGACGACCCTGCAGTTCACCGCGACGGCGAGCGATCCCGATCTGCCGGCCAACGGCTTGACCTTCGCGTTGGATGCCGGCGCACCCCTGGGCGCGGCGATCCACCCGACGACGGGGGTCTTCACCTGGACGCCCAGCGACGCGCAGGGTCCTGGGACGTACACGATCACGGTGCGGGTCACCGACAACGGCAGTCCGGGCCTGAGCGACACCGAGACGGTTCAGATCACGGTCACGCCGCGCAGTTCGACCAACAACCCGCCGGTTCTTGACGCGATCGGCGACCAGACGGTGAATGAAGGGGCGGCGCTGACGTTCACCGCGACGGCGAGCGACCCCGATGCTCCCGCGAACACGTTGAGCTTCAGTCTCGACCCGGCGCCCCGTCGGGCGCGTCGATCAATCCGAGCACGGGCGTCTTCACGTGGACCCCGACGGAGGCGCAGGGGCCTGGCTCATTCACGATGACCGTTCGCGTGACCGACAACGGCTCTCCCGCGTTGAGCGATTCGGAGACGATCACAGTCACGGTGAACGAGGTCAACGCGTCCCCGGTCCTGGCTGCCATCGGCGACAAGACGGTGGACGAAGGCACGGCGCTGACCTTCACCGCGACGGCGAGCGATCCGGACCTGCCGGCGAACAGCTTGACCTTCAGCCTCGACGCGGGTGCCCCGGCGGGGGCGTCGATCGACCCAAGCACCGGCGCGTTCTCGTGGACGCCCACCGAGGCTCAGGGGCCGGGAACCTACACGATCACCGTCCGCGTGACCGACGACGGCACGCCCGCGTTGAGCGATTCGGAAACGATCACGGTCACGGTGAATGAGGTCAACGCCCCGCCCGTTCTGGATCCGATCGGCGACCAGACGGTGGACGAAGGGTGCGGCGCTGACGTTCACCGCGACGGCGAGCGATCCGGAACAAGCGGCGAACACGTTGACCTTCAGCCTCGACGCCGGTGCTCCGTCGGGCGCGTCGATCGACCCGAGCACCGGGGTCTTCTCCTGGACGCCCACCGAGGCGCAAGGACCGGGAACCTATTCCATCACGGTCCGTGTCACCGACACCGGCACGCCCGCGCAGAGCGACTTCGAGACGATCAACGTCACGGTGAATGAGGTCAACGCCCCGCCGGTTCTGGCGTCGCTCGGGGACAAGGCGATCCAGCAGGGGATGACCCTGCAGTTCACCGCGACGGCGAGCGATCCCGATCTGCCGGCCAACGGCCTGACCTTCGCGTTGGATGCCGGCGCGCCCCTGGGCGCGGCGATCCACCCGACGACGGGGGTCTTCACCTGGACGCCCAGCGACGCGCAGGGTCCTGGGACGTACACGATCACGGTGCGGGTCACCGACAACGGCAGTCCGGGCCTGAGCGACACCGAGACGGTTCAGATCACGGTCACGCCGCGCAGTTCGACCAACAACCCGCCGGTCCTGGACGCGATCGGTGACCAGACGGTGGACGAAGGGACGGCGCTGACGTTCACCGCGACGGCGAGCGATCCCGACGTTCCCGCGAACACGTTTGACGCTTCAGCCTCGACCCGGGTGCCCCGACGGGTGCGTCGATCGACCCGAGCACGGGGGTCTTCTCGTGGACACCAACGGAAGGGCAGGGCCCGGGAACCTATGCCATCACGGTACGGATCACTGACAACGGCACGCCGGCCTTGAGTGATTCGGAGACGATCACCGTCACGGTCGCCGAGGTCAACGCCGCGCCGGTCCTCGCCGTCATCGGCGACCAGACGGTGAACGAGGGGACGACGCTCTCGTTCACCGCGACCGCCAGTGACCCTGATCTGCCGGTGAATAGTCTGACATTCAGTCTCGATGCGGGTGCACCGTCCGGGGCCTCCATCAATGCCAGTACAGGTGTCTTTGCCTGGACACCGACGGAAGGGCAGGGTCCGGGAACCTACACCGTCACCGTCCGTGTTACCGACAATGGCACGCCCGCGTTGAGTGACTTCGAGTCGATCACCGTCACGGTGAAGGAAGTCAATGCCGCGCCGGTCCTCGGTGCCATCGGTAATAAGATGGTGGACGAGGGGACGGCGCTTGCTTTCACCGCGACCGCGAGCGACCCGGATCAGCCCGCGAGCATGTTGACCTTCAGTCTCGATGCGGGTGCTCCATCGGGCGCGTCGATCGACCCGAACACCGGCGCGTTCACCTGGACTCCCACCGAGACACAAGGTCCGGGGGTCTATCCCATCACGGTCCGCGTGTCCGATGACTGGCTCTCCCGCGCTGAGTGCGGTGGAAACGATCACCGTCACCGTGAACGAGATCAACAAGGAGCCCGCGCTCGATCCCATCGGGGACAGGACCGTCAACGAAGGGGAGCCGCTCCTGCTCGTCGTTCATGCCAACGATCCGGACCGCCCTGCCAACACGCTGACGTTCAGCCTCGATTCCGGCGCACCGTCCGGGGCTTCCATCGACCCCAACACGGGTGTCTTCTCCTGGACGCCGACGGAAGGGCAAGGACCCGGCTCGTACACGATCACCGTCCGCGTGACGGACGATGGCACGCCGGCCTTGAGTGATTCGGAGACGATCACCGTCACGGTCGACGAGGTCAATGCGTCCCCGATCCTGGCCGCGATCAGCGACAAGATGGTGACCGAGGGGACGGCGCTCGCCTTCACCGCGACGGCGAGCGATCCCGATCTGCCGGCGAACAGCCTGACCTTCAGCCTCGACGCGGGTGCTCCCGTCGGGCGCGTTGATCGACCCGAACACCGGTGCGTTCACCTGGACACCCACGGAGAGTCAGTCCCCGGGCACCTACCTTATCACGGTCCGCGCCACGGATAACGGACTTCCCCAACTGTCGGACGTGAAGACGTTCCATGTGACGGTCGATCCGCTCGCTCTGGTCGTTACCTCGATCACCCCGACATCCTCGGGTGTGACGATTCACTTCAACAAACCCTTCCAGCCCGACGTGCTGAATCTGTACGATGCGGAGTCCGCCGGCCTGGGTGCCCCGGACCTGACGCTGACCGGAGCCAGCACGGGTCAGATTCTTGGCTCGGTCATCGTCGCTCCCGGCAACGATGCGTTGACCTTCATCAAGACCAACGGAGTTCTGGCCCCCGACACCTACACGCTCACGCTCCGGAGCGCCTCGAACGGCTTCAAACGCCCGAATGAGGTCCTGCTTGATGGCGACAACGATGGCAAGGCGGGCGGGAACCACGTCTCCACGTTCCAGGTTCTCCCGTCCAGCGGAGTGACCCTCTCCATCCCCGACTTCGCCCGTGGTCCCGGTCAGGACGTGAACGTGCCAGCGACCGGTTCGGGACTGCCGATTCGCCTGAGCAACGGGAGCGGGATCAAGACACTGACGTTCTCCCTGAATTACGACCCCACGCTCCTGACGATCTCCGGCGCGAGCCTGGCCAAAGGCATCGGCGGCACGCTGACAGTCAACACGGCAACGCCCGGTCACGTGACGTTCGTTTATGCGAATCCCGCCGGACTGTCCGCCGGTTCAAAGACCCTGCTGGTCCTGCAAGCGACGGTCAAGGACGATGCACCCTATACCTCGAAAGAGGTGCTGGACATCGCCGACGTGCAGATCAACAGCGGTGCTATCCCCTCGATCGACGATGATGGGGCGCATGTTGTCGCTTACCTGGGCGACACCTTCGGGAATGGCGATTACGGTACCGTGGACGTCCTGCTCATCAGCCGGGTGGGCGTCGGGCTGGATACCGGGTTCGCCTCCTATCAACTCGCGGACCCCCGCCTGATCGGAGATATCAGCGGCGATGGCTACATCGGCAGCTTCGACTCGTTGCTGCTTCGACGATTCATCGTGAGTCTGGCCACTCCGCCGATCCCGGCCCTGCCGACGACGATCACTCCGGTCCTGAGCGGGGGACCTGACCCCAAGATTAGCCTGCCGACCGATCTCGATACCCAGCCGGACGGCTCGCTCGTGGTACCTCTCCGGTTCGAGCAAACCGACCCGAATCCGATCCCGTTTGGAGCCGCCGAAATCGTGGTTGGATACGACCCATCGCGCTTCGAGGTGGTCGGAGTCCAACCCGGAAGCGTGGCCTCTGACTTCTGGCTCGACTGGCGAGCGGACAGCGCGACTGGGACCCTGGTCATCATCACGGCCGCTCGACGCGATATGCTGACGCTCGCGTCAGGGACTGACGGAACCCTCGCCCTGATTGAGTTGAAGGTCAAGCCGGATGCCCAGCCGGGCCGCACGGTCCTGAACCTGCTGGCCGATGGCACGTTTGGAACGCGACACGTGACCACCCGTCTCAATGAGGGGGTGCTGACGCTTGTCCCGGCTCCAACGAATGCGACGGATGATCCGGGGGATGGGGTGATTACCATCCGAGCCGCCGAACCTACTCGCCAGCCGATCACCGCGACGGAGGTTTCCGCCGCCCTGGTCGAGATCCCCAGCGTTTCCGCGAACTCGGCGGCTGTCGAACGCGCTCCTGAGGTCGGGGTCACCTCGCAAACGGATTACGCGGCTCCGTCGTCCGTCCTCGATGTCGCGGGCTCGAATTTTGTCGGTCCGATCGGCCAGCCGATCGCGCTGACCGCGGCCAGTGGGTTCCATGAACTCGACCTGGAAACGCCCGAGTCGCCCGTCCAACAGGCTCTCGATCACTGGCTCGATTCCTGGTTCCAGGACGAGCATCCCGCGGCCCGGGCACGCGTGGAGCAGGCGATTCGCCTCTTGATCCCGATCGATCCGTCGATCAGGAACGACCAGTCCCCGATCATTCCGCAGGGTGTGTTGCCGTTGGTGGCCCAGTCTCGGCCGCGCAATGAACGACATCCACTCTGGCGGCTCGCCGGAACGATCGCTCAGAACCTCTCCCGGTGGTCCGGCCAGGGGGGCTCCGACGCCTGATCGTTCGCTCACAGAATTACGGTTGTATCCTCCCGATCCGCCAGGGTCGGGAGGATTTTTCCGTTCGCAAGGTATCCGTGCGGCGGGCTTTCCCGGCCGCCGCGTTCGAATGAGCGATTCCTGGGGTTGGAGCCCCACCGATACACGCTCGCCGACTCAGGACCTCGTGCTTTCGCCAAGAAAAGTGTTTGTGCCATCGCCCCGCCCGTTTTCACCTCGATTCAAGGTCCCGATTGCCCGACGGGTCCGGTAATCCGACAACAGGTCCGCAGAACGCCCAGATTGTCGGCATCGCCGTCGATCCCCGCCGCCGGCTCGCCGGGCCTGTCTTCTCTGCGATCTGCCAGGGCTTCGTGGAAGGGATGACACAATCCCGAAACCCCGAATGATCGTTCACATCGATCCGAACCCGCGGATCGTGCGCTGATGAGATCCCCGGTTCCTCCTACCTGCAAGACTTTCCCAGATTCCGCTCTCGGAAGATGGCACCGTGTTTGCCTGAAGTCACTCCACCTCCGAGATTCGTTCCTCCCCGACGTTGATTGGGTCCTGGACTTCGAGGAGGTGGGATGACACGCCGCACTTCCCCCCCCACACACCGTCGTGCGCAGCTTCTTCGCCGGACGTTCATCTGGATTGATTTCGCATGATCCGGAGGAAGGGCCCGGTGCCCAATGCGCACGCGATCCCACCTCCGTCGCTCGTGATCGGGAACAGCCGTGGTTTCCCCGACCACTGACTCGTTCGTCCGACCTGGTCGAGTCGTGCGAAGTTCATTGCTCGGATCTGCGTTAACGCTTGCCTGGCAATAGCAGACCGGACGAAAGAGAAGATTTCAATTCATCAAATCAAAACTCTGTCGATTCGTAAGACTGAGGAGATGAACATGAAGCAACATCGTAAACGGAATCGACGCGCCCTCACCCAAATCCATCCCCAGGTTGCCAATCTTGAAGAACGCGTGCTGCTGAGCAGCGCGGCCGACGTCACGACCTACCATTACAATGATCTCCGCACAGGGGCCTACACGAACGAGACGACCCTGACGCCGCAGAACGTCAACAGCCAGCAGTTTGGTCAACTCTTCCACTACAAGGTGGATGGTCAGATCTACGCGCAGCCGCTGTACGTTCAAAACCTAACGATGTCCGACGGCAGCACGCACAACGTCGTCTTCGTGGCCACGGAGACCGATAACGTTTACGCCCTCGACGCCAACAACCCCAACGCCGGCCCGAACGGCGATGGCGTCCTCTGGCACCGCGACTACACCGACCCCTCCCAGGGGATTGTCCCGGTGCCGAGCGGCGAGATCGGCGTGAGCACCATCGCGCCGACGCTGGGCATCACCGGCACGCCGGTGATCGACCAGGACACGAACACGATGTATTTCGTGACCGAGACAAAGCAGCAGATGGGGCCACCGTTCACGGCCTCGGGCACGTACCGGTTCCACATCCATGCGGTGGATCTCACCAGCGGGCAGGAGAAGAACACGACGTTGATCGCCGAGGCGACGATCGACAATGGGCAGATCACCTTCAACACGCCGGTCCACGTGCAGGGCACCGGCTCGGGATCGCGGAACGGCGTGGTGCCCTTCGACGCGACGCGCTTGCTGCAGCGGCCGGGCCTGGTGCTCGTGAAGAACCCCTCCGGCCACAACGGCCCGCTCGTCTTCGCGGCGTTCGGGTCCACGCACGATGAGGAGCCGTACCACGGCTGGATCGTCGGCTGGGACGCGCAGAACCTGCAGCAGTACACCCTGTTCAATTCCACCCCCGACGGCTACGGCGCCTCGTTCTGGCAGGCGGGCAGCGGCATCATCGCCCTCAACGACGGCACCTTGATGATGACCTCGGCCAATGGCGCGTTCAACGCCGTGCCGACGAATGCCCCCGGTCCGAACGCCCTGGGATATAGCGGTTTCGGACTCGGCTACGCGGGGCTCGACCACAGCGCGGCCGTCACCTTCTCGTCGGTCATTCCCGACGCAGGTCACCAACTCGACCGGCCTGTTCTTCAACGGCGTCGTGCCCGGTCCGCAGCCACTCCCTCAGAACGGGACGTTCGTCAACATCAACGACAGCGGCATCGACTTCCAGCTCGGCGGGCAGGACCAGGCCGGACCGCACACCTTCCAGGTGACGATCTCCTACGACAGCTCGACGCAGGTCCTGCACGAGCGGATCGAGGACACAACCACGCATGCCGTCTTCACCCACGACTACAACGGGGTCGATCTCCCCGCGCAGGTCGGCGGGAACACGGCGTTCGTCGGCTTCGGCAGCGGCACCGACTCGCGCTGGTCCAACAACGACATCGTGAGCTGGACCTATAACAACGGCAGCACCACAACGATCGACCACGCGAACGGGTTCGCTTCGCAGAGTGACGTGACGCTCAACGGCGATGCGAAGGTCGTGGACTCGGACGCGGCGAACAACCCGGTGGTCCGGCTCGTCGGTCACTACTTCGACTCGGCCGGGAGCGTCTTCGCGGACAACAAGGTGGACATCACCAACTTCACCACCACGTTCCAGTTCCAGATGGGTTCGGTCGGGGTTCCGGTTGGCGACGGCATCTCCTTCATCATTCAGGGGGCCCAGGGCCAGCAGCAGGGCGGACGCAACTACGGCGACACGATGCTCCGGCTCTCCCCGACACAGGGGACCATGACCGTCTCCGACTTCTTCACCCCCGAAAGCCCCACCCCGCAACATCTGGCGATCAAGGACCTCGACTTCGGCACCTCCTCAACCATTGCCTTGCCCGACATGCCCGGCACGGCGCACCCGCACCTGGCCGTCGAGCTGGCGAAGAACGGTGACCTGTACCTCGTCGATCGGGACAATATGGGCCACCTCAGCCAGCCCTTGCAGCAGTTCGCCGTCAATCCGGTCCCCTCGACCTCCCGGCTCCAGGCCGTCGGGCTCTGGGGGGCGATGAGCTTCCACAACAACACGCTCTATGTCCACGCGGCCGACGACGTGCTCAAGGCATTCCACTTCAACCCGACAACCCAGCAGTTTGACACGACCCCGGTCAACATGACGTCGCTGCCAGCCGTGAACTTCCCGGGCGACTCGACCTCTGTCTCGTCCAACAACGGCGCCAACGCGATCGTCTGGGATCTCGAAACCGACGGGTTCATGACTCACAGTCCGGCGATTTTGCACGCGTACGACGCCACGAACCTGAACCAGCTCTACAACAGCGCCAACAACTCGTCCGACAAGGCAGGGCCGGCCATCAAGTTCACCGTGCCGACCGTCGCCGGCGGCAAGGTCTTTGTCGGCACGAGCGGCGAGCTGGACGTGTATGGGCTCCTCTCGCAGAAGCCGATGCCGCCCGAGCAGTCTGTCTCGAACGACTTCAATGGCGACGGCCAGACGGACCTGTCCGTCTTCCGTCCGTCGAACGGCCAGTGGTACATCACATCAGTCGGCGGCCCGGTCATCGTCAACGGTCAGCAGTGGGGACTCCCCGGGGATATCCCGATTCCCGCCGACTATAACGGTGACGGCAAGACGGACATGGCCGTCTTCCGCCCGTCGAACGGTCAGTGGTATGTCGCCACGATCGATGGCCAGGTGCTGATGAATGGTCAGCAATGGGGTCTCTCCGGTGATATCCCCGAGACTGGCGATTTCAACAACGACGGCAAGACGGACATGGCCGTCTTCCGGCCCTCGAACGGCCAGTGGTATATCCGCTCCTTCGCCGGTCAGGTGCTCATGAACGGCCAGCAATGGGGACTTCCCGGCGACAAGCCGGAGGTCGGCAATTTCAACGGCAATGGCGGGACCGACCTGGCTGTCTTCCGCCCCTCGAACGGTCAGTGGTACATCCGTTCCTTCGATGGTCAGGTGCTCATGAACGGTCAGCAGTGGGGTCTCTCCGGTGACATCCCCGAAACGGCTGACTTCAACAACGACGGCTCGACGGACCTGGCCGTGTTCCGCCCCTCGAACGGTCAGTGGTATATCCGGACGTTTAGCGGCAACGTGCTTCTCAGCGGCGTGCAGTGGGGGCTCCAGGGTGACATCCCCTCCACGGGCGATTTCAACGGCGATCACAAGGCCGATCTGGCTGTCTTCCGGCCTTCGAACGGTCAGTGGTATGTCACAGCCGTCGGCGGCCCGGTGCTCGTGAACGGCGTGCAGTGGGGACTCTCTGGCGACATCCCGACGACCGCGACCTCCGCCCAGATCTCCCGGATGGTGCACGAAAGCAATTCCTCGCCATTCGATCCTTCGAGTCAGACGACCAAAGCGGCTTTCGACGAAGGCACACCTTCACTGACGCCGGTCGCTCCAGGACCCGGATCACTGCGACATTTCGTCTTCCAGCAGGGGCGCCGAAATCGCTGGGGTGTGATGCCTATGGGCATCTGATCCTTGCTCGCTTGGATAACCAGCAACGCTCCACGCCGGTCTTGTTTTCGACCGGTGTGGAGCGTTGGAGTTTCCTGTCGAATCGCTCTCCGCCCCACGATTCCTGAGAGCTACGGACAGAATTTAAGGAACCGAACGATTGAGGCGAAGGAGGAGGCGTTCGGCGCGGAAGACGATCTCGACATCCTTGCTGATCAAGGCGTCTTCCAGGGCCGGCACGGCGACCGGCCCAAGGGCGAAGAGCTGGGCCTCCGCCTGGTCACGAGCTTTGGGAGACTCATCGCCGAGCTGCTCGAACGAGCGACCGGGCATGGTCCTGGAGGCGCGGGTCGATGCCGTGGACGACCAGGATGGCAGTTCGTACCAGCGACTTTGGCGGAGGGAAGACGTCGAGGAGCACGGCGTCGTCGATGGCCTCCCGGGTGAGGTGGGCCACGACGATCAGCTCGTCTGGCTCGAAGAGCGAGGACCCATATTGCTCAAGGATGATCCGCACGACATCGGGCCGGAGGCCCTGCCCCGCCAGCCGTCGGGCATAGGCGTCGCGGGTAAGCTCACGGTAGGAAGGGTTGGAAGCCTTCAGTGGCTGCGACAGAGTGAGCGTAACCGGGGGGCCTTCAGGGATGCTTCCCTTCGCATCCATGGCCTCCGCGAGCCGGGCAGCAGTGGTGATGAAGAGGGTGCCTTGCGCGGTGACGCGGTAGCTCAGGCCGACCTTGGCGAGAACGTCGGCCAAGGCGTCTCGGGCGGCGAGGCTGGCAACCGCCAGGGAAATCGATTTGGCCGGGTCGATCTCGGCCTTCGCCAGGGTGCGGTCGTCCAGCTCATAGCGGAACCGGGCCTGACCGGCGATCAGGTCGAGGACTTCTTTCAGCGGCGCCTTCTCGACGTTCAGCGTCACTGGCCGGTTGAGCACCTGATCCATCCGGGCCTGGATGGTCGCGTCTCCCTCGGGCGGCAGTGGCGGGGGTGTGTCTGCGTCATCGGGTGACGGACTGGCGGACTGCTCGAATAGGGCCTCCGCCTTCTGCTCATCGGTCGTTTTCTCGGCCTTCGGCTCCGTCCGGCGACTCGTCCTCCTCGGGGACTGCCGAGGGCAGCTCGTCGAGCCAGCCGACGCGGTAGCCGTCGTCGGTCGGGGCGATCAGGGCGACGTCGCGGAGTCGGTGGCCGGTCAGGTTCTGGAGCGTGTATTCGTCAGGACCACCCCGAAGCTTCAACGGGACTGGAATCGTCAGCTCGGCATCGTAAGCGAGGAACCGCTCGACGCTGTTCCCATTCTTGAGGAACAGGGCCGGCTTGGCCTTGCGGAGTGTCTGAAATTCGTGGGCGGGGGGTAGATAAGCCATGGGGATCTCGGCCGGCGGAGTGGCGGTCAGGTCGGCCTGGAACCACTGGAGCCGCCCGCCTCGGTCCTTGGCCGGGGGCCAGTGGGCGAGGAGGGTGCCCTTCTTGACCCTAACTCAATGTCGACGTCACGGGTCGGCTCGCCGAAGAACTGGACGATCGAGACCGGCGCGATCGGGAAACGACTGGGCTGATTTGTCTCATCGATCTTGGGTCGGCTCGTGCCGACGGGACCGGGCATCGCGTTGCGATAGCCCCGCGCCGTGTTGATCGATGTCTGAGTCGGGGTGCCGACCCAGATCGACCACTCCTGGACCTCGATCGGAGTCTGCAGCCGATCGTCGTCTCCCAGCGAGGCTGTGGCAGCGGATAATCCGAGGATCAAGATGAGCGTGGCGAGCCAGGCGAATCGGGGGGAGGGCGTGCGCATGGATCGTTCCGTTCTCCTGCTCAAAAGGAGCGTGCCGACTCATCGGGACTGATCCGCTTCGGCGGCGGCGGACGCGCCTTCGACCTCCGATGGCGGGCGTCGGTAGAGGCGGGCGTTGGCCCAGATGACGCGGTCGCCGGTGTCTTGCCCCTGGCCGAAGTCGACGACGAGCCGGAGCTGGCGAGCCCCCGCGACTGGCAAGTCCAGCGCAACCGGCGGGGCGTCGGCCCGGAGGTCGGGGTTGGCGTATAGTTCCTTCGTCGTCGGCGAAGACCCGGCAATCGACGCGTCCGAGGCCGCGAATCGAATCATCGAAGCCGACCAGGGCCTGGAAGGTGGCGAATCGGCCGTCGAGGTCGTACGTCAGAACGCAGCGCGAGTGGACGGCGAGCCCATGCTCGTAGGTCCGTCCCGCGATCGTCAACGGCTCGCCCCGGAGGTTGACGTCGCGTCGCCAGGGCATCGCTATGGCCGAAGAAGGGCGTCTCCTCAACCTGGCTCGGTTCGAGGTCGGAGAGGTACGTGACCTGTCCGCCCCGGAAGCGAACGCTCTGAACCTCGGCGGCCGGGAGTGTCAAGGGCTGGCCCCAGGGCGTCTCGACCTTCCAGTTGGTCGCGTCGAGGTCGGTCCACCTGCCCGAGACTGCCGAGACCGCCGGGCAGGGAGAACGATCGGAAGCGGCCCGTCGGCCCGCTCCGGCGCCGGGCGATCGGCCAGAACGAGACCCTCGACCAGCCGCAGGGGGAGGGTCCGGCTCTCCCCTTTGTAGAGGAAGCGGAGCTTGTCCTCTTCGGTTCCCTCGACGACGCCGGGGATCGTGACGACCTCGCCGTCCTTCGTCCGGGCCAGGAGCAGGTCCTCGGCGCCTCGTGAATCCAGCCGCTTGCGAACGAGTCGGCGGACTCCTTCCCTTCGGGATTCTGAACGTGGATGCCGACGATCCGCGTGAGCGGGACGTCGAGCGTGTCCTGCCAGGGGGTCTTCAGCCGGAGTGAGTCCTCGCCGATCCCTTCAAGCTTGCCGAAAAGTTGATCGTCGCCAGCGAGGTAGACGCGGACGTCGAGCGATGGAGGGGCCGGGGCATCGGCGTCGAAAGCGAGCTTGGGGTCGGAGTGCTCGTCCGATTTAGCCTGGACGTTGGCCGACTGGCCGTCAGCATAGGTGACGTTGACTGTGAAGTTCTTCTGGTGGCAGTCGCCGGGGGGCGGCTCCAGGAACAGGTCGGCCCAGGGCACTCGCCCCGCGCGGCGGAGGACGAGCGGCCAGTCGTGCGAGTTGGTGGTGTCGAGCCGCCAGGAGGTCTGCGCCCTTGTCGGTCTGGCAGTTGATGGTGATCTGCTTGATCTCCGCGTCCCGGAGATTCGCCAGCGTCAGGTGCAGGTCGCGGATGCCGTTCTTCTCAGGCTCGACCTTGGTCAACGTCTCGGTCATCGCCGTCCCTGGCGGCGGGACGAGCAGGTCGTCGGCCTTATTTTTCGACGTCTCGCCGTCCGAGGCCGGTGTTGTGTCTTCCGACGTTTTTTTCTCCTTCTTCGCGGACGGGTGGGGGCCGGTGACATCCACGTTCGGCTGGCCGAGGACGCGGGCGGTGAGCGTGGGGGACCGCTCGAAGTGGATGCTGTCGACCTCATCGAGCGGGATTATCGCTTTCGGCTTCGACTTCGGCGGCTCGGACGTTACCTCCGGCTTGGCTTCGGTGGGCTGAGGCGTCGCGTTCTTGGGTTGATCCGCTCCACTTTTGGGGGCGTTGTTCCCTTTCGGAACCTCGGCGATGGCCACGGCCGATGTGGCGGGAGCGGTCACCGCGACTGCGGGAGTGGTGGGCGGAGGAGCCACACCGGACGGGGACGAGGGCGGGCTCGGTTGCGGCGACGCGGACGCGGCGGGGGACGCCTTCGACTGGCCGCCGACGACAAGGTCGCCGTCCTCGATGCCGGTGGGTTCGCCGTAGACGGTCTCACCGAAGACGGTGCGAATGACGGTGCCCAGGCCGGTGAGGCGGTCGGCGCGGATGGTCAGGTTGCGCAGGAGGACGTCGATCGCCTCGGCGCCGTTGCGGTTCGTGGCGAAAAGCTTCACGGCCGCGATGTCATTGGTCCCGATTTCCGCCTGGCCGAGGTAGCGGGGTTGATCGGTCGTGGCGTCGACGCACCTGGAAGCGGACGGTCTTGCCTTCGCGGCGCAACTCCAGGCGGAACGAGTCTCCCGAGGCGGGGAACGTCGGGCGGGGGGGCTTGGGCGGCTTGACCCCCGGCGCCTGGAATGGCTGAATCATCATCATCCTCTGAGGCGATTGCGTTCCGCCACCGCTTGCCTGGATGATCGATGCGGTAGACGTCGGAGCCGTCCGGCTCGATCAGCCGGACGAGGGTCACGTCGGGCTGGTCGGGGGTCTGTGTGGCGATCGCCAGGCCGACCGCGGCGCCGTCTTCCTGGGCGGGCTTGGGGAGCGTGTGGAGGACGAACTCGGCGGTGATGGTGAAGTCACCGCCGATCCTGAGCTGCTGCGGCGTCTTCCAGCCGGTTTCGGGCTTTCCGGGCTCGAGGGTGATCCGCAGGCCGTCCTCCTCGCGGTGCAGCGCCGACGTCTCGCCGTAGCCTTCGGCGTTGAGGGTCGCCTGATCGAGCGACTTGGCGTCGAGCGGGCGGGTGTACTCGCCGGCACCGACGGCGAGCAGGCTGATCCCCAGGAGAGCCGCAAAAGACATCGCACAACCTCGATCGTCGCCAAGGGCGTCGGCTCGCCCCGATGACGCCCTCTGAGGGGCGGAGCCGACGCGGAAGGTTCTCCGTGGTCGTCAGGGCGTCTCCGACTCCGTGCGTCGGGCTCGGCCGGGGCTGATCGAGGCGGCGCCGGGCTTGACGGTCTTCTCCTCGGCGAGGCGGCGGTAGTAGCGTTCGAGCACCGTGCGGTACTCGGGCGGGAAGCCCTCGGACATCGACTGGAGGATGCGGTCCCGCTCGCGAGGGGAGAGCTTGGCCCAGTCCTTCTGGCTCGTCGCCGGGGTCCGTCAGGTCGCCGATGCCGCCGGTGCCGCTGCTGATCACCGAGTCGGGCAGGCCGCGGTTCGGGTTGTTCCGCTTGATGCCGTTGCGGCAGGCCTGGCACTGCTTCTCCAGGGCCGCGATCAGCGCGTCGAGGTCCTGAACGATCTCGTGTTGCTCGACTCTGCACCGGCTTGCCGGTCTTCTTCTCGGCGAGCTTGCCGGCCACGCTGGCCATCTTGCCGGCGATCGGGGAGATCGGGTTCTGGGCCAGGGCGGCGGGGCCGGACAAGCCAGTCAGCAAGACCGCCACGCCGAGGATGCCGAAGGTGGATCGGCTCATCGTCTTCTCGCCTCCGAGTCGAGGAATTGTTGCGGGTTCATTCACACGTCGATTTACTGGTCGAAAAGGTCAACGCCGGCGAGGGGGAAAGACAACATCGGGGGATTCCAGCCGCCGGCCGATCTTCGAGAGGGAGTCACGGATCTCCTCCTGGCTGTCCCTGAGGGCCTCGATCTCGCGGCGGAGGTCCGCCGGGAGGGGCGGGGCGCCGGGGAGCGACCGGTCGGTCCGGGTCGTGTCGTCATTGAGCCGCGACTGGAGCAGGCGGATCATCTTCAGTTCGGCGACCAGCCGGTTCAGCTCGCGCTCGCGGGCGCGGAGGTCCGAGGGCAGGGGCGCGCCGGGCGGCGGCGGGGTGGTGGGGGGAAGCCGCCGCATCGCCTGGAGCAGGCCGAGCAGGTCATCCTCGATCCGCTTCTCCAGGGTGATGGTGCGCTCGGAGGCGTCCCCCTCCTTCAGCCAGCCCTCGACGTCGCGCATCTCGCGGCCAGGACGCGGAGCGCGGTCGGCAGGGCGATGCCGAACTCGGTCTCCTCGACCAGGGCCAGAAGCTGCTCGGTCCGCTCGGCCAGCTCGGCCTCGTTCTTCGACAGCGCCGGCCAGGGTGATCAGCGCGGTGCGCGACTTCTGCGCGGCGCGGGGGGCCTGGGCCTCGGTCGTCTCGCGGATCGACGGCCTGGATCTCGTGCATCTCGGTCAGCTCGGCGATGATCCGGGCCTGAAGCTCGGTCCGAAGCTCGACGAGCAGTTTCTCCATCGCCTGCGCCAGGTCGTCGCGGGACTTCGCCAGGTGCTTCAGGGCGTCGAACTGGTCGTCGGCGGCGGGCTCGGCCGCGGTTTGCGCCAGGTCCCCCTCGGCCTCCTCCATCGCGCCGCTGGCGCGGATCAGGTCTTTCTGGAGGGCGATCCCCGAGTCGCCGAGCCGGGCCGAGACCTTGCCGAGGGTGTCGGTCGCGGCGCGGTTGCGGGCCTGGTCCTGCTCGAACCGGCGGAACTCGGGCTCGGCAGGGCGGCCTGCTCGGCCTCGGCGATCCGGCCGTCGAGCCGCTCGAGCTCCTTCTTGAAGAGGTCGAGCGCCTGCTCCTCGGAGCCGATGGCCGCGTCGGTGTCGGGCGTGCTCAGATAGGTCAAGGCATCGTCCAGGTGGGGGTCGGCCTGCTTGAGGTAAGGCGGTTGCCACTGGCGAAGATCGGGTCGGCGGCGAGCGCCTCGGCTGTCTTGCGAACGTCCCGTTCCTGATCGCGAGCCCTGGCCTTTCCGTCCTCGACAGCGGCCTCGTCGGGCTTCGCGCCGGCCTCGCGGGTGGCGTCCAGGACGGCCTGCTGATCGCGGACGAGCGTCTCCAGGTCGGCCTTTGCGCGATCGCAACGTTTCGGCGTCCGCCTGCCGCTCGATCGGCGGACCGCGACCAGGCCAGCTCGCGCCGCTCCTCCTTGATGATCCGTTCAAGCTGGCCGAGCGTCTCGCGCATCTGGCGGAGCCGGGCGAGCTTCAGCTGGAAGTCGAGGTCCTCGGCCAGGAGCAGGCTGCGGAGGTGCTCCAGCTTCGCCAGCAGCTCGCGGACCTCGGTCTCGGCCTTGCTGAGCTGGGCCTCCTTCAGGAGCGCCTGGGTCTCCTTCATCTGCTGGAGGATCAGCTCCTCGCGTGAGAACTTCAGGGCCAGCCGGAGCGCGAGGCGTTCTCCGGCTCCAGGCTCCGCAGGGCCTCGGAGAGCCGGAACATCCGCTCCTCCAGCTCGGTCATCTGGGCGGCGACGTTCTCCTGGGTGAAGCCGATCGAGTCGCGGTCGGACACGGCCCCGGCGGCGGTCCCGGACTTCGGTTCGGCCTCCGTCTTCGGCTCCGCCTTCTTCGCGGGGTCGTCGAAGATGTCCGCCCACCTGGGCCTGGGCCGCGGGCCGATGGGACCATCAGCAGGGCGAGGGCGCCGAGGCAGGAGCAGGATGGACGCGGCGGGCTGGGTCGGCTAGGGTTTCTCATCGAAGACCTCCTGCGTGCGCGACTCCCGAGCCTTCTCGGTGGCCTCGAGGACCTTCTGCTGCATCTTAATCACTTCGGCGACCTGGTTCACGACGTCGACGAAGCTTTCCCACTGCGACATCTGGTCGAGGATGTTCTTCATCGTCGTGACGACCTCGCCGTGCAGGCGGCGGGCGGCCTCGGCATCGGCGTCGGACTTCGCGGCGCCGCCGGCGAGCGACTGAAGCACGCCGCGCAGCTCGTTCATCGGCCCGGCGTCGAGCGCGCGGATCGGGTCGATGACGCCTTCCTGAAGCAGCCGGTGCGACTTGGGCGAGCCGATCTGGTTGAGCTTCATCTCCTGGAGCGTGTCGGCGATCCGCCCGGCGATCTGGTCGAGCTGGCGGGAGCTCGGTGTGCAGGCCGCGCATCACGCCGAGGTACTCGTCGCGCGTCGGCGTCGCTCGCCAGGATCGGGCCTTGCGCCTCGGCCGCTTCGAGGGCGGCCAGGAACTTCGCCCGCTCGGCCCGCTGGCGGATCAGGATCTCGTAGAACAGCTCGTCGGGGGAGACGACCTGGAACTGGAGCACGCCCGACCGGCCGGTCTGGGCGCCCTCGGGCGCAGCGGTCCTCGGCCTCGCGCGACGAACCTGAGGATCGTGCCCGACCTCGGGCGGGTCGGCCTGGAAGTCGACGTCGTGCCGGGCCTGGTGGTCGAGGACCGCCGCGCCTCTCGCTCGCGGCCAGGGGGATCGGGATCGTCTCCCTGCGGGTCTTCGGCGACGTGCCCTCGCTCCGCGTCCTCCTTGACGGGGCGGTCCGATCGAACTGAAGCCGGAGCGCCGCCAGGCCGATGTCGTCGGTCGCGGCCAGGCGTCAGCGGGATCGTGGCGACCGGCGTGACGCGGCTGCCGACGCCGATGGCCCGCAGGCTCACGCGAGGCTCGCGGTCCCGCATCAGGCCGATCGAGAGGAACGCCGGCTTCGACGTCAGGCCGGTCGGCTCGGAGGTTAGCAGGATCTCCAGCGTCGTCGCCTCGGTGAGCGTCCAGCGGCCGGCGAACGTCCGGTCGTCGAGCCGCTCGGGCTCGGGAGATCGAGCCGGGGTGGACGTCGAGCCGCAGGTCGGCGATCGGCTCGCTGCCGACGAGGGTCAGCTCGACCTCGGTGTCGGGCAGGAAGATCAGGTGCTGGCGGGTGTCCTCGACCGTGCGGAACCCGTCGTAGGCGGCGCCCGGCTCGCGGACGCGGAGCTTGATGCCGGCCAGCGTCGGCCGGTCGACCGACGTTCGATCCGTGATCGGGCCGAGCCAGTCGTCGCCGCCGGTCAGCTCGAAGGTCGACGAGGTGGACGCCGGCGGAAGCTCGTAGCGGAACCGTGCCGGGCCCGTCGCGGTCATGACGCCGTCGCGCGACCCTGGCCCTCGACCCGCTCGCGGACGGCGACCTCGGCCGGGGCGCGTCGGGTGACTCGGGCTTGTGCCTCAGGATCAAGCGGCTCGCCCCGACCCAGGACGAGCCAGCGGTCGCCCCGGCGCTCGACCCGCGGCAGGTCGGAGCGGACCTCCAGGACGAACGGCTCGTCGCGAGGGGCGACGAGTCGGCCCTGGCTGTCCAGGCCCATCACGGTCAGGTACGTCTGCTGCGGCCAGCGCTCGGACGAGCCGAGCAGCCAGCGCGCGACGCTCAGCCGGGCCGCGTCGGGCGCGAGCGCCGCGAAGGCGACCGGGACGAGCAGGCAGGCCGAGCAAGGCCGAGGCCGCGGCGTGGCCGTCCGCTGGCGGTTCCAGAGCGAATGCCAGTCGGAGGCGGCCAGCGCCTCGGTCGGCCTGGCGGACGGCCAGCCGGACCATCGCGGGCGAGGCCGACGCCGTCGGCTCGTCGAGCAGGTCGGGAAGCTGGAGCACGTCGGCGATCCGCTGGCCGGTCCCCGGCCGGAAGCGGTCGAGGGTCATCGCCAGCGAGAGGTCGTCGAGCCGCGCCGCCCGCCAGCGCCGGATCGCGCGCGATCCGAGCCAGACCAGGAGGCCGACCGCCGCAGAGCGTCAGCAGGACGAGACGCGCCGGTCGGCCGAGCCGGAGCCACCAGTCGAGCAGGACCAAGGACCGCCGCCGTCGCCGTCAGCGCGACCGCCGCATCGACGGCGAATTCCAGGGCCGACTGGAGCCGCAGGCGACGCCGCAGGCGGCGCAGCTGCGCCCGCAGAGCGCCGCTGCTCCTCGCGGAGCGATTCGAGGTCCGGCAGTGTCGGTCGCGATCGTCACGATGGAGGCCTCGAGAGTCCGCGATGTTGGCCGTTCGTCACCTCAGCGATCAGACCATCCGAAAAACTTTCCGCAACACCCATTCGACCGTCAGGCTGGCGATGATGATCGCGAAGAGCAGCGGGGCGTCCCAGAGTTCCTGGCGGGTCTCCAGGGTCCGGGTGACCTCTCGCGTGGGGATCGCGTCGTCGAGCCGGTCGAGGTCCGAAAGCTCGAAGACCCGGCCGCCGGTGATCCGGGCGAGGTCGGCCAGCAGGGGGCGGTTCAGCGACGGCTCGTCGATCTCGCGCCGGGGAGGCTCGACGCGGAAGGTGGTGGTCGAGGCGCGGACGCCGGCGCCGGCGTCGGCGGCCGTCGCCGGAGACGACGCGGAGCGTGTAGGCGCCGGCCTGCTCGGCCGGGAAGGTGGCGGTCAGCAGCGCGGGGTCGTCGGGGGCACGCTCGAAGCGGAGCGGCTCGGGCGGCCCGCCGGCGATCTCCAGCTCGGCGGCCAGCTCCGAGGCCTCGGCCACGGCGGCGGCGTCGGTGAAGCGGACGCCGACGGTGACCTGCTCGCCGACCCGGTAGAGGCTCCTGCCCAGCGTGCACCTCGAACGGGAACCGGCCGCCGAGCGCCTTGTTCCGGCCGACGCGGTCGATCAGGCGGGCCCAGAAGCCGTCGAAGTAGTCCTCGGAGAGGTAGCGCCAGCGATAGGTGCTGTCGAAGCCGAGGAAGACCGTCCGGCCCGGCCCGTAGAGCTGCGAGGCGAGCAGGACGTGCCGGCCGTACTGGTTCTGCATCCGCGGGTCGCCGTGGCGGGCGAGGACCGTCGCCCCGGGGCGGGCGCGGGTGACGGGGAAGCTCCAGTACATGCCCGGGCAGGCTCGTCAGGATCGCCCGGTTGCGGATCGGGTCGGGGTGGAACTCGAAGATCGGGTCGCCGCGTCCCTCGGCGGTCAGGTCGAGGCGCGTACGTGTTCTGGGTGCTGAGCCGGACCTCGGCCTCGGTCCGGTAGAGGCCCGGCTCGCGGACGACGGGCAGGATGCGCGTCCAGCCGCTCGCCGGCCGACGCGCCGCTGTCGGCGTCGAAGAGCTGCTGCGAATACAGCTCACCGGCGACGAAGATCAGCCCGCCGCCCTCCTGGCCGACGAAGTGGGTGATCATCTCCGGCCACTGCGGGCCGAGGGCCCGCATGTCGGGATCGACGAGCAGGAGGGCGTCGTACACCGCCCAGCTCCTCCTGGTCGTTGGGCAGGCGCGTGATCGGGCGGTCGCCGGCCTGGCGGTATCCGGGGTCGGCGTGCTGGAGCCAGGCGGCGAACTCGACGTGCTGGTCGCGCAGCAGGGCGTTGCGGAGGAACTGGACCTCCGGCGACGGCCCGCCCGCGATGAACAGGACGCGGATCTGCTGGCGGACGACCTTCACGGCGGCCGTCGCGACTGTTGTCCTCCAGGGTCAGCTCCGGGCCGGCGTCCTCGACGCGGGCGCGGAATTCGTACTGGCCGACCACCTTGGGGGTGATCCGGAACGTCGTCCGCTTCAGGAGGCCGTCCTCGCCGAGCACGACGCGCTCGATCGCCGGCCGGCTCCCAGTCCCCGCCGTTGACGCGCTGTTCCAGGACGATCGTCGCCTCGGCGTCGCGGAGGCCGCGGGCCTCGACGACGACGGCCAGGGTCATCGGGTCGCGGGCGAAGACGACGGGGCTGGCCTCGACCTCGGCGAGCCGGACGTTCCGCGGCCCCTCGTCCGCCCCGGCGGCGACCGCGAAGATCGGGATGTTCTGTCGGGCGGCGATCTCGGCGACGCGGAGCGGGTCCTCGCCCGTGTTGGAGCGGCCGTCGGTCACCAGCACCATCCCCGCGACCGGCTGCCCGCGATGCGACGCCAGCACGCCCCGCAGGGCGTCCCCCAGCGGCGAGACCGGCCGGTTCGGCCTTGAGGTCGTCGAGCGTCTTCGGCTTGTTCGGCCGAGTTCGTGCTCGCCCGGCGCCGCTGACTCCAGGTCGTCGAGCGAGATCGCCCGGCCCCGGCCGAGCGCTCTCAAGTTCGGTTCGAGCGCCGTGCTGGACCAGGTCGAGCCGGGGCGTCTCGCGAAGCCGCTCGACCGGCGACTTGCCCTGCTCCGCCCGGAGTCTCCAGGGCCGCGGCCAACTCGGCCGCGCGCGACTCGTCGGTGTACGGGTCGGAGAAGGTCATGCTCTCCGAGTCGTCGACGACGATCGGCAGGTGCGACCTGAGCGTCTCGCGACGACTGGTGACCAGCACCGGCTCGACGAGCATCGCCGCGACGGCCAGCGAGCGTCAGCACCCGCAGGCCGACGAGCACCGGCACGTTTCCAGCGGCGGACAGGTCGCGCGCTTCCCGGCGGTAGAGCCACCAGACCAGCGCCAGGATCGCCCCCGCCGCCGCGACCGCCGCGAGCACGCCCGCCCCGCCGCGGCAACGCGGTCAGTTCCAGGCGGGTGTCGCCGACGACCTCGGCGCCCGGCGACCGCTCGATGCCCAGGAGTGTTTGCCAGAAGCGGTTCATGACGGCTCGTCAGATCCAAAAGGGTTCATTCTCAGCGGGAACGACCGACCCAGGTGGCCAGGATCGACTCGATGACCAGGAGGCCGAGCAGGCCCCACGCCAGCTCGTCGCCAGATCTCGCGGCCGGTCGGGCGGAACAGCTCGGCATCGTCCCCCCGCGACCGCGCGACCTCGACGTCCAGCGGTTTCCAGAGGCTCCCGCAAGTCCTCCGGCTCGATCCGCTCCAGGGCGCTCTCGCGGGCGTCGGGGTTGGCGGCGTAGAGGTCCTGCTGGAGCCCGAGCGGCCCTTCCTCCCAGGCGAGCCGGTAGAGGCCGGCGCGGCGGGTGTCGGCCACGTCGATCGCGACCGCCGGCTCGCCCGTCGACGGCCGTCGCATCGAGCGGGAACCGCCGCCAGGGAGCGCGGCTCGGCGTCCGCCCGGCGGGGTCAGCTGGACGTTGGCGACCTGCTGGCTGGAGTGGACGACCCGGCGGAGCGGCTCGCCGGCCGTGACGTTGTTCGCCAGACTGGTCGGCCGGGCGGTGCCGCGGACGGCCTCGCGGACGGCCAGGACGAAGCTCGGCTCGACCGGCCAGTCGTTCCCGTCGCGGTCGGCGGTGGTCGTCCAGAGCAGGACCCGGCCGTCGCCGACGATCCGCTCGACGACCGCCGGCGACCGCCCCGGGTCGTTCCAGCGGGCGAGCACGCGGACCTCTCCCTCTCCCTCGTCCGTCCGCTTCGTCGACCTCCATGATCTGCCGGACCGCGCACCCGCTCCAGGGCCGACGCCTTCAGGTCCAGCAGCGTCTCCAGCGGCGACGGGCGGACCGGCTCGACGATCAGGCCGCGGACTCGGCTCGTCGACCAGGGCCTTCATCCGCGCGGGCAGGATCGGGACCTCGTCGCGGTCGAGCAGGTCGTTATAGAGGCCGGTGTCGACCCGCCCGCCGGTGAAGATCATCAGGCCCATCCCGTCGCGGACGAGCTGGCCGAGCCGCTCGGCCTGCTCGGGCGTCGGCGCGGCGACGTTCGCCAGCACGAGCACGTCGGCGGGCTCCAGCCGGGGCGAGAGGAAGTCCTCCTCCTGCACGACCTCGACGCGCCAGGCCTCGGCCTCGCCGACGCCGATCGACAGCGGCGCGGCGAGGTAGTCGACCTCGCCGCCGAACGGCTCCGACGACGGCTCGCCGTCGACCAGGCGGATCAGGAGCGAGTCCTTCACCGGCACGGCCACCCAGCGCTGGTTGTCGCCCGGCAGCTCGTCCTCGGGCAGTTCGAGCGAGAGGTCGTGCGGGCCGGCGCCGGGGAACCGGACGGTCAGCGGGAACCGGGCGACCTGGCTGGGGGCGATCTCGGGAAGCGCCACCTCGGTCGGCTTGTCATCGACGCGGAGGATCGCCTTGAGCCCCGTCGAGCGTCCGGGGCGAGTCGTTGCGGATCGGCGGCCTCCCAGCGGCTCTCGGCGCCGGCGAGGACGGTGCGGTCGAGCGGGGCGAGCGACTCGAGCGCGACGTTGGTCGCCTCGTCGCTGCCGACGTCGACGACCCGGACCTGGACCCCCTGCTCGCTCCCAGCGGCGGGCGATCGGGGCGAGCCTCGCGTCCCAGCCGGCCTTCCGCAGGTCGGTGATGATCGTGAGTTGCCGGGTCGGATACGTGCAGGCTTCCAGAACCTCGTCGACCGCCTTCGAGCACCGCCGGCCAGGCGGCGTGGGTCGCCGTCTGCGGCAGGCCCAGCGCCGCGCCCGAGAGTTCGTCGCGGCGGGTGCCCTCGACCTCCAGGAGGACCGGGACCCGCGGGGCCGAGGTCGTCAACAAGCGTGCAGCGGTCCTGCGGCCGGGCGGCCGAGAGCAGCGCGGCGGCGACCTCACGGGCCCGGCTGGAACGCGGGCGGGCCGTCGGCCGCGTAGCCCATGCTCAGCGAGTCGTCGACCAGGACGACCTGGCTCGACCGGCCGCCGCTCCCGAGCCAGCCTTCCAGGCCCGTCGGGTTGAGGACGGGCCGGGCCAGGAAGAAGAACAGGAGCACCGGCAGGGCGATCCGCAGCAGCAGAAGGAGAAGTTGCTCGATCTGGATGCGACGCCGGTTGCGCTGGATGGTCAGCTTCAGGTAGCGCATCGGCGCCCATTCCACCCGGCGGAACCGCCGGCGGTTCAGCAGGTGGATGATGAGGGGGATGGCGCCGAGCAGCGTGCCCCAGATCAGGAGCGGGCTGAGGAAGGTCAGCATGATCGGTTCACGCCCTCCCGCCCGGACCGGACCGGTCGGACTCCAGCCGGGCGTGGAGGAAGAGGCTCAGCGCCGCGCCGAGCGGCTCGTCGGTGAAGAAGCGGACGTGGTCGTAGCCCCGGCTGCCGCACTCGCGGCGGACGCCCGTCGAGGAACTCCTCCATCGCCTGCTGGTACGACCGGCGGAACGCCCAGGGCTCGGCGAACAGCTCCTCGTCCCCCTCGATGTCGCGGAAGATCGTCGGGCCGTCGAAGGGCAGCTCCAGCTCGTCGCGGTCGAGCACCTGGAGCACCAGGACCTCGTGCCCCTGGAACTGGAGGCGGTTCAGGCCGTCGTAGACGGCGTCGAGGTCGGTGAACAGGTCGGAGACGATCACGACGACGCTCCGCCGCTTGAGCTGGCCGGTGAGCGACTGGAGCAGCCCGCCCAGCTCGGTCTTGCGCGCCGGCGTGCAGCGCTCGAGCAGGCCGGTCATCACCATGACCTGCGCCTGGGTCGCGTTCGGGGGCAGGACGGTCGTTGGCCTCCTCGTCGAAGAGGACCAGGCCGACCGGGTCCTGCTGGCGGGCCAGGAGCATCGCCAGCGCGACGACGAGGGTGGCGCCGTAGTCGAACTTCGAGAGCGCCGCGCCGGCCCCCTCGGTAGTTCATCGAGGCGCTGGCGTCCACGACGAACGTGACGCGGACGTTGCTCTCTTCCTCGTATTGCTTGATGTAGTGGCGATCGGAGCGGGCGAAGACGCGCCAGTCGAGCCGGCGGAGGTCGTCGCCGGGGGCGTAGTCGCGGTACGAGGCGAACTCGATGTTGAAGCCGTGGAAGGGGCTGCGGTGCTGGCCGCTGATCGCCCCCTCGGCCAGCCGCCGCGACCGCAGGGTCAGGTCGGCGATCCGGGCGATGACGTCAGGATCGGAATACGTCCGCGACGGCGGCATCGGCGGCTCCCTTGCGGACCGGGATGTCGTCCAGCAGCCGCTGGACGATCGAGTCGCTCGACTCGCCCGCGGCCTGCGCGTTGTAGTTGATGACGATCCGGTGCCGGAGCACCGGCCGGGCGACGGCCCGGATGTCGTCGACCGCGACGCTCGGCCGGCCGGCCAGGGCCGCGCGGGCCTTGGCGGCCAGGATCAGGGCCTGCCCGGCCCGCGGGCCGGCGCCCCAGGCGACCCAGTCGCCGACGTAGCTCGGCCCGCCGTGCTCGGGCCCGCGGGTCGCGCGGACGAGGTCCATCGCGTAGTCGATGCAGTGGTCCGAGACCGGCACCCGGCGCACCAGGCTGCTGCAGCGCCGCGATCCGCTCGCCGGCGATGATCGGGCGTGATCTCCGGCTGGTCGGCGCCGGTGGTCAGCCGGTAGATCCGCCGCTCCTCCTCGGGCTTCGGATAGTCGATGAAGATCTTGAACAGGAAGCGGTCGAGCTGGGCCTCGGGCAAGCGGGTAGGTCCCTTCCTGCTCGATCGGGTTCTGCGTGGCGAGCACGAAGAACGGGTCGGGCAGCGGCGTGGCGGTGGCCGCCGGCGGTGACCTGCCGCTCCTGCATCGCCTCGAGCAGGGCGGCCTGGGTCTTCGGCGGGCGTGCGGTTGATCTCGTCGGCGAGGATCAGGTTGGCGAAGATCGGCCCGGGGACGAACCGCAGCTCGCGGGCGCCGGTGTTGCGGTCCTCGTAGAGGACCTCGGTGCCGGTGATGTCCGAGGGCATCAGGTCGGGCGTGAACTGGATGCGGTTGAAGTCCAGCGAGAGCGACTGCGCCAGGCTGTGGACCATCAGGGTCTTGGCCAGGCCGGGCACCCCTTCGAGGATGCAGTGGCCGCGGGCGAAGACGGCGATCAGGAGCTGGTCGACGACCTCGTCCTGGCCGACGATCTGCCGGGCGATCTGCTCGCGGATCTGCTGGTGGGCCGTGCGCAGCTCCTCCAGTTCGGCGAGGTCGAGGTCTTCGGTCGTGGTGCTCAAGGTCGCGTCCCCTTGTCCTCAGCGCTGGAAGACCGGGAGATATTTGAACGGCAGTTGGAGGATGATGGCGGCGATCGACGGTGCCGTAGACCTGCGCCGATGCCGTCGCCGTTCCACGAGCCGTCGGCCGACTGCATGGCGAGGAGCTGGTCGCGGGTGTCGGGGAAGTAGTCGTCCCAGTACTCGTCGCCGGCCATGTAGAAGCCCTGCGCGGCGTAGAGATGGGCGTAGAAGGCGTGGCCGCCCCCCTTGTTCCAGCCCTCGACGGCGCGGAACTGGTCCCAGACGTATTTCAGGCAGTCGGTGGCGATCGGGCTGTCGAACTGGCCGGCGTTGTAGAGCGTGGCGACGGCCGCCGCCGAGATCGGCAGCCGCGGGCCGCCGCCGGAGCCGAGCGAATACTGGATGCCCCCCTCGGGCGTCCGGCACTTCTCCAGGTAGTTGCCCGCCTCCTCGATCACCGCCCTCGGCACGAGGAACCCCGCGTTGTGCGCGGCCCGGAGGGCCTGGACCTGGGTGACGGTCACCGAGCCCTCGTCGCCGGCGCCGGGGACGTAGGTCCAGCCCCCCTGCGGCGCTCTGGCCCTGGCTGGTCAGCGTCACCGCCTTGCGGATCGCGTCGCGCGACCTGCCGGCGGAGCGACTCCTTGGTGATCATCCCGTAGACCGACGCCAGGAACATCAGGGCGAAGCCGTGCCCGTGCATCGGCTGGCCGCTGTCCTGGCTCGGGCCGGTGATCAGGCCCGAGGGCGTGGCGCAGCGGACGAGGAACTCGACGGCCCCCTGCACGTTCTTGCGAGTACGGCCCCGGGTCGGCGAGTCGCCGTGGGCCAGGAAGGCCGTGCCCGCCAGGCCGGTCATGGCGACCGGGTAGGCCTGGCCGCCGCCGGTGATCCACGAGCCGTCGTCGGCCTGGCTGGTGGCGAGGAAGTCGAGCCCCCGGTCGACGGCCCGGAGCGTCTCGGGCGTGACGTGCTTCGGCAGGACCTGGTTCTCGTCGGCCCAGGCGGCGCGGCGAGCCGCGCAGCGGCCAGCGCGGCGACGGCTCCGGCGCCGCAGCGCCCGAGGAACGCGCGGCGGGTCGCGGCCGATCGGTCGAGGAGAACGTCGCCGTTGCTCATCGTCCCCCCGCCTGGCCATCGTCCTCGGGCTCGGGGTGGACCTCGAACCGCACGAGCAGCTCGACCCGGACCGGGATCTCCTGGAACTTCGACGACTCCAGCCGCTTCGCCGCGGCTCGCTCGGGATCGGCGTCGGCGTCGGTGTTCGGCTGCGTGTCCTCGCCCGGCACCACGACCTCGCGGACCGCCACGATCGGGCCGAGCGTCGACGCCGCTCAGCTTCGCCAGCCGCTCGCGCGCGGGCCTTCGCGTCGGCGATCGCCTCCTCGTAGGCCTGCTCCTGCAGCGCGTCGAAGTCGTCGAGCACGAACCGGACCAGGGCCGAGCCGGTGCTGGCATGTAGCGTTGTAGTAATAGCGGATTGTATCTGCGGCTGCCCGCCGACCTGCCCGCCGGCGTCCTGGGCGACGTCGAGCAGCCTGGCGACCAGTTGCAGCAGCGCCTCCTCGTCCATCTCGCGGATCGCGTCGCACTTGACGACGAGCTTCCGCGAGAGCTGGACCTCGGTCTTGGTCCGCTGGTTCGGCTGGTATTCGAAGTAATACGGGTTGGACATCGTCCCCTTCTGGTCGACGAGCAGGCCCCGCTCCTCGACCGCGACGTTGTCGAGCTTCAGGCCGCGGAACGCCTCTTCGAGCCGCTGCTTGGCGTCGCGATACTTGACGATCGCGTCGGCGGTCAGCTCGGAGGCGGCGGAGACCTCCAGGTCGATCTCCAGGCGGTTCGGCCGGGCGGAGACCGAGCCCTTGCCCGCGACGGTGAAGCCCTCGATGTTCTGCCGCCCCGACCCGTTCGACGACGGGCGAGTAGTACTGGCCCTGGGCCGGGGCGGCGAGCGGCCAGCCAGCGCGAGGACGACGGCGAAGCCCGACCTACTCATCCGTTTCCTCCTTCGTATCGGTCGCGACGGTGTCGCCCGGCGCGTCCGGACGCGGGTAGGCCGAGATCGTGCGGTTGGAGACCGCCAGCAGCAGCCGGTCGGTCAGGAACAGGTCGCCGCCGGCCGACCCGGTGTCGTCGCCCCGGAAGATCCGCCGGACGTCGCCCGATGCCGGGTCGACCTCGAAGATGCCCCGGGAGCGTCAGCTGCCAGAGCCCGTCCGGCCGCACCAGGACCCGGCCCTCAGCGCTGCCGCCGGGCAGCCGCGTCGACCAGACAAGTCGCCGCGTCTCGAGGTCGAGCGCGTCGAGTTCCGGCCCGCCGAGGAAGAGCGATCCGCCGTCGGCCGCCGAGCAGCCGCGACGACCGGGCGATCGGCCGCTCCCAGAGCAGGGCCATCCGGTCCGGGTCGATGGCGCTCAGGCGGTCGGACTTCGCCCCCTTGACCAGCAGGGCGTCGCCGACCTCGAGCGGCCGACTGCTGGCCGGCGTCGGCTCGGCGGGCTGGGCGTAGCCGTCCGATGAAGATGAACCGGCCCTGCGTCTGGGCGGGGTCGGTCGGGTAGCCGAAGCCCCAGTCCAGCTCGCCGGTTGCGGCGTCGAGCCGCGCGAGCACGCCGACGTGGGTGTCGACGTAGACAAGGACCCCGCCCGGTAGAGGAGCTGCGGCTGAGGGTCCTGGCTCGGCGCGCCGTAGTAGTAATATTGCTGCCCCTGGCGGAGCGTCCCGACCTCCGCCTTCCAGAGCACCTTGCCGTCGTCCGGCTGGATCGCCAGGACGTACTGCGCCGGTGCTTGCTGCCGCTGGTTCTGATTGGCCTGGGACTTCGCCGCGACGTACAGCGTCCCGTCGGCCAGGAGCGGCGGGCCGATCAGGTCGAACCCCGCATAGTCGGGCAGGTCGGACGAGCGCCAGACGACGTCGCCGACGTCGGCCCGCCGGCAGGTCAGCGCGAACGGAGCGAAGTAGTTCTGGTCCTTCAGGTCGCGCCCGAGGCTCCAGACGCAGCTCGCCCGACGCGATGATGGCGAACCGGCTCGGGTCGATCATGCGGCCGGATTGCTGCATGGCGGCCAGATCGACCTGATGGAACGGCGCGGACCGCCAGAGCATCTTGCCGGTGTCGAGGTCGACGGCGAAGTCGTGCCCGAGGTAGTTCGCGAAGAGCCGTTCGCCCTCGATCGCCACCGCCGGGACCGTGCGCGCTCAGTGGGTTCGACTCCCACTGGGTCAGCTCGGCGGGCGTCATGCCCGCGACGACCGAATCGGCGAACCGCACCTGCCAGACGGCCTCGGACATTCCGGCCAGGTCGAGGTGCGGATTCCGTCGAGGGACTCGGTGATTCGTCCGCTCCTCCTCATCGCCCAGGAACTGCCGGAGGAGCTCCACGGCCGAGCCTGTTTGCCCCCCGAGCGTCACTTCCTCGTCGGCGTAGCGCTCGGTCAGCTCCTTGCGGAGCTCGACCAGCTCGGATTGCCGTCCCGCGCGGGCCAGCGCCAGCGCGGCCTTGAGCGCGAGCGAGGCGGGCGAGAGGTCGGTATCGGGGCGCTCGCGGAGGACCGCCAGCCAGCAATCGGCCGCGCGGTCGAACCGGCCAAGCTCGAAGTAAAGGTCCCCCAGCCGATCGGCCGCGTCGTCGCCGACCGACGTGAGGAAATAGGCGGAATAGATCCGTTCGAGCGTTTCCCGCTCGGATGCCCCCTCGGCCTCCTCGAACAGCTTCTGCGCCTCGGCGTCGTAGAACAGGCGATAGGCGGCCTGGCCCTCCGGTGGCAGGGCGACGAGCAGCGACCGCCGCTTGCGGGCGACGGGCACGATGAACCCGTCCTCGCCGTCGACGAACCGTGAGGCCTGCTCCTCGGGGATCGTGTAGAGCGACTTCAAGGCGCCGCTCCCAGGCATTCCGCCGCCCGAAGCGCTCGAAGTCGTCGAGCGCCTCCTTCACCTCGCTCGAGGCCGGCGGCATCTGCAACGGGCGGCCGGGCTGGTCGTTGGAGACCGTGCCGGGGTCTTCGTCCGGGGCCTGACCGAGTGCGATCGCCGGCAGCAGACACAACGTCATCACCGCCAAACGCATCGCGCTCATGGCCCCTCGATGAAGTAGACGACGGTTTTCTCCAGAATCGCTCTCCCGGATGTCCCTCGGCCGTCCGTGCCCGGCGGCTCCTCGGAGGGTAAATCGCATTTTCGACGCGATCGGGAACACCCGGAACGTCTGCCAGGACACTTGTAGCAAGCGCATTCCCGACATGCAAGCGAATTCCATCGGACTCACGACGGAAGATGACAGGATTCGCTATTGAATAAATCTTGTATTATCGAGCAGTATTGAATTAGATAACCTTTCGCCAGGTAAGCGTGTTGCGGGAGAATTGCCCGCGCTGGCCGCAATCAATTCGTCCACGACTGGCTGGAAATCCGCCAGCGCCCGGAGTGGAGGCGGAGCCTGGGCAGGATGGAAGGCTCGCGTCGATCGTGATCGGCGTCCCCCTTCAAAAAGACGGCGCCATCTCCGCGTCAGCGACGTTCCAGAGCCGGATGGTCCGGTCCTGGCCGGCGGTGGCGAGAGTCTGGCCGTCGGGGGAGAAGGTCACGGCGTTGACCACGTCGGTATGCCCTCGCAGCACGGCCAGGGGGACGTTCTGGACCGGGTCCCAGAGGCGGACCGTCTGATCCAGCCCGGCGGAGGCCAGGCGCGAGCCGTCGGGCGCGAACGCCAGCGCGTGGATCGGCCCCTCGTGGCCGTAGAGCGTGCCGAGCAGGTCCCCCGTGGCGGCATTCCAGAGCTTGATCGTCCGGTCCCAGCTTGCCGACGCCACCGTCTGGCCGTCGGGGGAGTCAGCGCACCCGCGTGACCATGTTCTGATGCCCGATCAAGACGCGTTCCTGCCGGGCCTCGGCCACGTTCCAGAGGGTCACGGTGCGGTCCCAGCTTGCCGACGCCACCGTCTGGCCGTCGGGCGCGAATGCCACCGACTGGACCGGCAGGCTATGGCCTGGCAGCGTGAGCTGAACCCGCTGCGCGGCGAGGTCCCAGATCGATACGCTCCCCTCCTCGCCGCCGAGCACCACCATCTTGCCGCCGGGGCCGAAGTCCAGGTCGAGGAACCGATTGTTCGCGAGCACCCCGACGGCCTCATGCCGCTCGGCGCTCTGTTCCGCACCCGAGGCGGGGTCCCAGACCCGCACGGTGCCGGTCGCGTCCCCCCAGAACGGGTGGACCCTCCCGACATTCGACCCGATCAGATCGACCCGGCCCGCGTTGAGGTTCAGCGGCCGACGCGCGGGGCCGGCCGGATCGCCGCTGGAGACCAGGACCGAGCCATCCGGGGCATACGCCAGGGCAAGCACCTCGGCGCGCGACCCCTGGAGCACCCGCCGGACCTGGCCGGTCGCCGGGTCCCAGAGCCGGATCGTCTTATCAAAACCGCCCGAGGCTAGAGTCTGCCCATCCGGCGCGAATGCCAGGGCCGCGACCGCGCCTGAGTGGCCGCGCAGCACGCGCGGTCCGGGCGGTTCCTGAGCCCTGGCTGGCGGATGTCCGCTCCCGAGGGCCAGCAGGCTCACGGTGAGCGCGAGACAAACCGGGAAACGGGGGAAACGTCGGGTCATGACGGTCCTTCCGGTATGGGGTGTGGAAGATCGATTCCCAACCTCCCCATAGTATTCCCGCGCCCGGGCGGATGCGACAAACAGCGACCGCGATTCAGTGCCGTCGGCTGGTTCGCGACCCAGACGACGGTACCTGAGAAGGGGGAGCGTTCCCCGCTTTCTCTCCCACTTGCGAAGGGGGAGCCGGAGGGGGTTCCGATCCGTCATGAGCGAGCGCGGTCACGGCGGGGCCTCAGCGGCCCGGGCCGGGTTCGGTGGGCGCATCGAGGTCCGGGTGGACCCATTCCTCGGTGCCGTCGGCCCACGTCTCTTTTTTCCAGATCGGCACGACGTCCTTGAGCGTGTCGATCAGCCAGCGGCAGGCGTCGAACGCCTGGTGCCGGTGCGGGCAACTGACGGCGACGACGACGCTGATTTCTCCCAGGTCCAGATGGCCGACCCGGTGGACCAGGGCCACTTCCAGGATCGGCCAGCGCCGGCGCGCTTCTTCCTCCAGCTCGGCCATCTTGCGGAGGGCCATCTCGGGATACGCCTCGTAATCGAGCGACGACGTCTGGCGGGCGCCGGTCATCTCGCGGACGGTCCCCAGGAACGTGCAGACGGCGCCGGCGTTGTTGTGGCGGACCCGTTCGGTCAAGGCGGCGTGGTCGATGGCGGTTTCGACAATCTCGATCATGGCGGGTCTTTGGGCTGGCTACGGGGTGGGATGGGGTGGAACGGATCAACCGCCGCTGACGGGCGGAATCGCCGCCAGGTCGGCACCGGGAGGGATCGGGCGGTCGTCGGGGGCGTACTCCTGATCGACGGCGATCATCAGGCTCGGCACGATCGGCCCGAGCACGGGCAGGCTTCGGCCAGCGCGGCCTTCAGGTCGGCGACGGTCGCCGCGTCGGGCAGTTCCAGCGTCAACGAGTGCGCCCCGGCCCGCTGCCGGGCCACGGCGAAGAGCTTCAGGTCCACGCGCAACGGTCCAAGCCTCCCCGGCCGCGAGCCGACCCTCTCGGTCCGCGGGCCGTTCCTTTGTTGTAGCATGTCGGGCGGGTCGGTCGCCACGCGATGTCTTGCGGGGCCGTTACTGTTTCCGGAAAGGCTCTTGAGAGTCAGAAACGTTTCGTTCGCGTTACCGATCGGGTTGTCGAACCTCCGGATCATCGCCGTTCGATACGATTCTCAAGGCATCGGCCGGGGATTGCTCAACTCCTGTTGCGTGATTCCCAATTCCGCGACCACGGGCTTTTCGCTTGGTCGAGTGACGCTAACCTGCGACAATGACCACTGATCAAGCGAATTCCGCCTTCTCCTGAAGGGATTTTCTGAGGTGTCGAACTTATGGTGAAGATCGTCTGGTTCGTTCTGATCGTTGTCGCGCTCGCTCCCCTCACGGCGACGGCCGGAAATGAGCTTTCGGACCAGCTCATGCCGTTGATCCAGGCGCACAAGGGCAAGGTGGCTGTCGCCTTGAAGAACCTGAAGACGGGAGAATCCTTTCAGTACCATGCCGACGATCCCATGCCCACCGCCAGCCTGATCAAGTTTCCCGTCATGATCGAGGCGTATCGCCAGGCGGCCCAGAATTCGATCGACCTGGATCAGATGGTAACTCTCAAGGAGTCCGACAAGGTGCCTGGTTCCGGCATCTTGACCGAACACTTCTCCCCCGGGACATCGTTTCCGCTGCGCGACGCCATCCATCTGATGATCGTTTTTTCGGACAACACGGCCACCAACCTTGTGCTCGACGAAATTGGCATCCCCTCGACCGCCAGGACCATGGAGTCCATGGGGTATCCCCAGACCAAGATTCATTCCAAGGTCTATCGGAGGGACACGACGGTGTTCCCCGAGCGGAGCGAGCAATTCGGCCTGGGAAGTACGACGGCAAACGAGATGATCCGGCTCTGCGAGGCCCTCCATGAGAAGAAGCTTGTCAGTCCGGAAGCCAGCCAGGCCATGCTGGAGCACATGAGGGCCTGCGACGACAAGAAAAAGTTTCCTCGGTTCCTTCCCCCTGGCACAAAGATCGCTTTCAAGACGGGAAGCGTCAACGAGTCCCGAACCGCGGCCGGAATCATCGAATGCGAGACCGGGGCCGTCGCCCTGGCGGTCTTGACAAACGAGAACGAGGATCAGAGCTGGGGCGACGAGAATGCGGGGGACCTTCTCTGCGCGAAGATTGCTCGCGCCGTGTTTGACCATTTCCGGGAACAGGAGAACGAGGCGATCGAGAAGGCCCCGGCTGAGTCTCCGGGAAAGTAAGCGAATTCTCCGTCCGAGGGTTCTGGTATCGTTTTGAGATGGGAGTTGTGTGATGGGCTTCTTGAACGCATTGCGCCGGACGCTCAGTGGAGAACGGGGACTTCCCGGAAAAGACCGCGCCGGTGAGGGGGAGCTGGCCGCGGAGTGGGGTTACAGCGACACGTCCCACCCCGAGTTTCCCGACGGCCGCGCTCCGGTCGCTGACCCGGCCGAGATGGCCGCGCCCCCCTCGACCACCGGTTATGATCGCGATCAGTGGCACAAGAAGCTGGCGTTGATTCTGGACAAGTTACCCGGGTCCGAGGACCAGTGGAGCGATCTCATGGCGGAGGCCTCCGCGCTCAACCTCGACCGCTCCTGGGTAGAGCAGTGTCAGATTCAAGAATTCACTCTGTTAGTTCGCAGGGTTGTCAGCGATCAGAAGGTGACGTTTCAGGAACACCGGAAGCTGGATCAGGCTCGTTCCTTGATCGGCCTTACCGAAGATCAGGCCATCACGATTCTCAACGAGGTGGTGGCCGACGCGAAGGATTTTTTTGGTGGCGAGATCGAAGGGGCCTGATCTCAAGTGGCGTATTCATTGCAGCGTCTCGGGCAACTTCTGCGGTCGTCCTTCACGATCAACACAGGCCAGAGTGGACCGTCCTTCCGCTAGAACCTGACCATCTCGATAAACTTCGTACTTGTGCTCGATCTTGACATGAGTGACGCGGACGACCGAGGTGCGGAGAATCAGCAGGTCGTCGTAGTGAGCGGGTCGCTTGTACTTGCAACTGATGTCAATGATGACGAGGAAGTGCCCCGCGTCCTCGATATCTCTGTACGAGAATCCGCGCTGGCGCAGCAGTTCGGTCCGACCCATCTCGAAATAGACGAAGAAGTTCGCGTGATGGAGGAAGCCCATGCGATCCGTCTCGGCATAACGGACGCGGATCGGGATTTCGTGAGAATCGGTCGGGTGGGACCTCGAACTCTCCTCGACACTCATCGACGCTCCTTCGGCTGCGTTTCCGCCACCGTCTCTGGAGGATGCAAGGGGGTCGTCACCACCACGAGCGGATACGGGTCATACGGCCATTCCTCACGGCTTGGCGAACCCGGACGGTATCCGTCCGCAATCCAACGCCGGAATTCATCCGGGCTGTGTCTCGTCCCTTCACGCTTCAGCCACTGTTCGTAGCGATCAATATGGCCCGTCATCATGGGGCCATCACCGCAAGGGAGAAACAGGTGGCGCAAGGAAAATTGCGATCGAGCCGAATCGATCGAACCCCCCGGACGGAGTAATTCCACGAACGCGGCGACCAGCCCCGTCCGCTCGGAGCCCCACTGGCAATGGATCAGCAAGGGGGGCTTGCTCGACTGGAGCAATTCCACGATCGTGCGAGCCTGAACCCTCGATATCCACTGGTCGGAGGCCATGGACACGTCAACCTGGGTCGCTCCTTCCGCCAGCGTCGCTTCCCGTTCCGCCCGATACCAGGCGGACTCCGGGTTTGGGCCGCGTAAGTTCAACACGGTGCGTATCTTATGAGTCCGAAGCGTCTTGGCCAGAGACGTCGCCGTCAACTGACCGGAGCGGAAGACCGACCCTGGCACAACCGTACTGAAATTGCCCGTCCACCAGATGGCCACAAGCGGAATCAGAGTAAGAACGATCGCGCCAAGGATTCCTCGCGCGAGCCATTTAGGCCATCGAAATCGTCTCATTCTTGCGTCCTTGCGAGACAGATTCGGACCTACGGTTTCCCGCACCCGGAACCTCGTGGTACAACACTCCTTGGCAAAGCGATTCTAGCGGTCAGCGTGGGACGGACAACCCCATTTCTCCAGCGCTCCTTGGCGGGAGACAGATCAAGGAGAGAATCCCGGAGCGTCCACCGCCACCCTTTTTGAGAGAGGTCACGGCATCGCAATCTTGCCAAAAAGCAACAGCTTTCCGGGAATGATCCGGCACCGTTGATTAAGTTCGACCGACTCTGATAGGATTTTATGGAGAAGCCTGTCCTCCTGTGCATTTGTGCGGAAAACATGGATCGAATCTTGAGTCACGCCACGACGATCCGAAGTATGTGGGATATGTGATTGAATCGAAGGTTTCGAATCAGCAATGATTTTTAATGAAATCACGTACTATGTTCTTTTTTTGATCCCAACTCTATTCTTATTTTATACATTTCGCGCGGTCCGGCAGGGAGTGATTGTTTTATTTGGGATCCTCTTCTTTACTTATTATGGGAATATTCATTTTGGTGGGGCCTGGGGATCGCTCTGTGTCCTGATCTTCGTCTGGGAACTTCTCACGTCGCGTCTGTACCGTCCCGGGTCGCGGTGGTGCCTGTTCGGCATCCTGCAGGCGATTCTGATTCTCGTCGGATTTAAATACTTAACCTTCCTCCACGGTGCCTGGAACGACCTCAGTGGACTGGCGTCTCTTCCCCGGCTCGGCCCGGTCCCACGCCTGATCCTGCCACTCGGCGTCAGCTTCTTCACGTTCGAGTTTATCCATTACGCGGCCGACATTTATCTCGGGAAAATCGAGCGCGGGCGGCATGATGGATTACGCGGCGTTCATCTTCTTTTACCCGACCATGGTCGCCGGGCCGATCAAGCGTTATCAAGAATTTGTCCCGAAGCTGACCGCCGCCCGGTTCGACCCCGATCTCGTCTCCAGGGGAGTGACCCGCATCCTGGTCGGGCTCGCCAAGAAGCATGCCGCTGGCAGACACCTTCACCGTCTGGTCCGACCGGCTCAATACCGAAGCCCTGTATGATGCCAGCAGCCTGACGGTCCTCGGGTGGCTTCTGGCCTACGGCATGAAAATCTATTTTGACTTTTCAGGATATTCGGACATCGCCATCGGATGCAGTTATCTCTTCGGGATCGTGGTCCCCGAGAATTTTCACTGGCCCTATCTGAGCCGGAATATCGGTGAATTCTGGCGGCGCTGGCACATCTCGCTCGGCCGCTGGATCTTCGATTATATTTATATTCCACTCGGTGGCTCACGCCGGAGCGAAGCGCGAACCGCGGCGAATCTCTGATCGCCTTCGGGATCTCCGGGCTTTGGCATGGCGCGTCCTACAACTTCCTCGTCTGGGGCCTCTGGCACGGAATCATGATGATCATCTTGCGTGCGTGGACCTGGATTGGGAGCAAATACCAGCTTGTCTTGAATCAGGGGTTGGCAACACTCTTGACATTTCTAGGCGTTAACATCGGTTGGGCCTTTTTTTGCATGGACCTTCCCCGAGCCCTGTTCGCGCTTCAACGGATTGCTGGGCTACGATGATGCATTGGGCCAGAAAATTTGTTCGAATCCTTGAAATCCTGGGAGGTAGTCTCCCAATGCCGGACAACTGGGCGCGTTCCACATTGGTCCGGATCGCCTGGGGCTTCTGGTGGACATTTCTCATTCTGGTCGTCCTGGCCGCGAGCGGGCGGAATGTGAAATTTGTTTATATTGATTTTTAGTTAAGGTGGTTCATGAAGGGTTTAATCATTCAGGCCGCTGTTTGCCTCGTGACGCTCGCAACCTTTGATGTTTTACTTGGCTCGTACGAGGCATCGAATCAGATCCCGCAACGGAAGATGAAGGAGGCCCTTCGGAAGCAAGGGAATCTTCTGGTTTTTTCCGGTGATTCCCGAGCCGTGGCGGCGGTTGATTACGAGATCATCCGTGGTCAACTCAGCGCGGCGGAATGTGATCTGACGGTCGTGGATCTGGCACTGGAGAGCACCGATGCCACCTGGCAAATCCTTGCATTGCAGAAGTATCTGAAACACAAGCGGAAACTCTCGGGAGTGGTTCTGGGTTTCACCACGGACCTGCTTCTGGCAGAACCCGAAGCATTTTCGCCCGATACGTGGTATGGCCCTCTGACGACCAACTTTCTCTGGGCCCAGCCGGAAGACATCGACCTGATGTATCCCGGATTCCCGCTTTCGAACCTCGATGTCGGGCTTCGATTCTATCTGAATCGCACCACACATCTTGGGATTTACAAGCCAGTGCTCTGGCACAAGTGGCAGCTTGCTCAGGAATCGTTGCTGTTCGGCACGGAAACCGGGGAACGGAATCAATTTGGTCGTGTGGAAGATATGAAAGAACTCGCTCAAAGATTCGCTTCGGGTGGACGGGAGCGACTTCTCCGATACCGTGATGGTGAGGGATGGAAGCTCAACCCCCTGTTCGAGAAGTTTCGCCTCCATTTGAAGGAGCGCCAGATCCCTCTGATTCTGGTGGAGCTGCCGATGTCGGAACACTATCAGCGCGAGGTTTCCCAGTCCGCGGAAGGGCGGGCCTTTCGGTCCTGGCTCCGTCATCGGATCGAATCCGACGGAGGGCTTTATCTCGACTTCAGCCAACCAGCCTGGATGACTGACGAGTTCATCCCAGACCGATCGCATATCAATCCCGAGGGAGCGCGACTCATCTCACGCGATCTCGGTGAAGATCTGGCGATATTCTATCAAGGTCGTCACTGTCACCCGTGACGAACGCCCTTCGCGTCCGCTTTTCCGCCGTGTTGAGGCTCATGCTCGGACTTCACCTGTCCATCACCGTCGTTCGCTCCGTCGAGACGATGACTGGATGAGATCTTGACGAGCATCGTCTCCAGCGCGTCCAGGTCGACCGGCTTGACCATATGCTGATCGAAACCCGCCTCCTGGGAAAGGCGGCGATCGTTCTCCTGGCCGTAGCCGGTCATGGCCACGATTCGCGCTTCGAGCAGTTCGGGATGTTCACGTAAACGTCGGGCGACCTGATAACCGTCCATCTTGGGCAATCCGATATCGAGCAGGATGACCTGAGGACGGATTTCGAGTGCGATGCGAATTGCCTCGGGGCCATCGAAGGCGACCCGAGCCTCATGGCCCCAGATCTTCAGCAAGACGGCCAGGCTTTCCGTGGATTGCACGTTATCATCGACGACCAGAACACGTAGAGAATGCGTTTTACGTGATGGGGAATCCTTCTTCGACCGTCCATCGCAGGAGGACGGCGTTGCGGGACTCGCGACAGTATTCTCCGCCAGGGGCAGGAAAATGCGAAATTCGCTCCCATGTCCAAGCCCATCGCTCGACCCCTCCAGACGCCCGTCGTGCATTTCCACCAGTCGCTTCGAGAGGGTCAAACCAATGCCAAGGCCACCTTGCGAGCGATCGAGCGACTGGTCGGCTTGAGCGAAAAGGTCGAAGATGTGCGATAAGACCTCGGGTTCCATACCGATTCCGGTGTCCCGGACTCGCAGAAGTCCTTCCTGGCCCGTCTTTTCCACTTCGACTCGGATCGTTCCGCCCGGATTGGTGAATTTCGCCGCGTTATTGAGCAGGTTGGTCGTCACTTGCTCCAGACGGGTCGGGTCGGCTTCCAGAAGGACGGACTCTTCGGGCAAGTGCACCACGAACGAGAGCCCCTGGGCCTCGATGGTAGGGCGGAGCGCGGCTGTGGCCTTGCCAACGATCGCGGCGAGGTCCACCAGGTCCTTGCGTAACGGAATCTTGCCTCGGGTGATCCGGGAGACATCGAGCAGGTCATCAACGAGTCTCGCGATGTGATCGACCTGCTGGCCAATCATGTCACGCATCCGATCGAGCAGTTGGGCATCGCCCCCGGCGCGAAGAATTTGAACCGCGTTGCGAATCGGAGCGAGCGGGTTGCGCAACTCGTGGGCGAGCATCGCCAGAAATTCATTCTTGCGATGGTCGTCCGCGGCCAGTGCCTCGACACGTTCACGCAACTCCTCCTCGAGGCGTTTGCGATCGGTGATATCCCGCAAGGTGGCCAGATAGGCCGGGCTCCCATCCCACTCGGTCTCCACGACACGCATCTCGGCGACAAGGATTCGATCTCCGCAGGGGATATCGACCTCGGTCCGCTCGCCGGGGACAATCGGAATCCCGAAGTCCGTGCCTTGCAATTCACCACTAGGCCGGCAGAGGAGATTCTCCAGCGCGGGATTCACGTACAGAATCACGCCGTCTTTCTGAGCGACAATCACTCCATCGGCATTCTTCTCAATGATGTTACGAAACCGGGCCTCGCTGGCTCGCAACGCCTGTTGCAAGGCCGACGGGTCGGGCTCCGCCCGGTCTTGTCGGTCAACATCGCTGCTCATACGGAATCGAACCCTGGGCCTTGAAAACTCTCGCCCGTCCCTCCCTGGAACATGCGGTCGAGCCGTTCCAGTTCGTTCGGGGCGACATGCGAGAAGTTGCCCGAAAGAATCCCGAAAATATTTCGGAATGGCTTGCCGATGTGCATTCCTTGCGAGTCGATGGTGAATTCGCGAATGTCCTTGTCATGCATGGACCCCCGCATCTTGAGCACCGTCAGACCGCGGCGCATCTGGCCGTACACCTCGACGTAGCGCAGCAGGATAATCGAGTCGGTCGTGGTCGAGATGTGGGATTCCGTCGTGGAAGATCCGCCCAGAAGCGTTGAGGTCGTCGCCGTGTAGAGGGCGGGAATCTCCTTGTGCTTGATGAACGAACTGAGCCCGATGGTGAACTCGCGGAAGCTTTTCAGCGACGAGACGCGTTCCAGGGCCGAGAGGCTGTCCACGGCCACGCGTTCGGGTTTGAACTCCTCGATGGCCGCCTTGATCCGGATCAGGTGGTCTTCCAGCGAGGCGGATTCGGGGTACTCGCAGACGAGTTTCAGCCGGCCCTCGGCCTCCATCTTCTGAAGATCGAACCCCCAGCCTTCCGCGTTCCGAAAAAGTTGTTCGCGGCTCTCCTCGAAGGCCAGGAGCAAGCAACGCTTGTCGGATGCGCCACTGAGGAATTGCGTGGTGATGAGCGTCTTTCCGGTGCCGGTTGGGCCGGAGACCAGGATGACGGAATCGCGGAAAAAGCCACCACCGCACATCTGGTCCAGTCCCTCGTTACCCGAGGTGACACGGGTCGCCGACGATTTCTGTTTCAGTTCCAGGGCAGAGAGGGGCAAGACAACGACTCCCTTACCCGGCACGATCGTCAGGGGCCATTCCCCTTTCTGGTGGCCTGTCCCGCGAAACTTCAAGATCTCGACCGTCCGGCGGCGGACTTCCTCATCGAGCAGGTTGCGCAAAACGATCACATTATCCGAAACGAATTCCTCAACGCCGAACTTCGAGATCGGGCCGTGATCGCTGGGCCGTTCGGCGGTGATGATCGACGTGACGCCCATCGACTTCAAGGATGCGGAGATGCGGAACAACTCGCGGCGGATCGTCGAGGGATCATCGAGTTGATCGAAGATGCCGCCGATCGAATCAATGACGACACGTTCCGCGCCGACGCGCTGAATCGCGTGGCTGATCCGCGCCAGGAGCGCCCCCAGATCAAACCGCCCCGAGAAGACCGCCGGCTCCGCCTCCGGCTGGGGTGAGGCATCGACGAACGCCCAGCGATTCTGTGCCTCCCACGAGGCGATGTCCCATCCCAGGCCAAGCATGTTCCGCCGGATGTCCTCGGGGGGCTCCTCAAACGTGACAAAGACGCCCGAT
Source organism: uncultured Planctomycetota bacterium (assembly GCA_963758025.1). Taxonomy (GTDB): domain Bacteria; phylum Planctomycetota; class Planctomycetia; order Isosphaerales; family Isosphaeraceae; genus CAVWUA01. The sequence continues at coordinate 436,015 of CAVWUA010000003.1, forward strand.
TGATCGGCATCCTCGATCCCACACGCGAGGAACTGGGTGGCGAAGACTGTCTTGGCACTTCCGGAGGTGCCTGCCAGTAAGGTGACGCGCTCTTTCGGCAGACCCCCCTCCGCGATCAGGTCGAAGCCCTGAATCTCCGTCCGAAGCTTCTCCACCCCTTTTCTGGAAACGCCCGAACTCACGGGTTTTCATCCTTTCCGATCGCGTGTCCACGAAGGTCCAATCCGATCAGGACCTTTTCCGTATCCGACAGGTCGCCAATGATTCGCCGGATCGGTGGAGGCAATTCCTTGATGACGGTCGGGGTCGCCAGGATCTTCTCGTCCTCGGCCAGTTGGGGGCGTTCCAGGATGTCGATGACAATCATCTCATAACGTCCGGCCAGTTCCTCCTCGCAGATCCGCCTCAAATTGGCGATCGCGGACTCGGAACGGGGGGTTTTCCCCGTGACGTACAACTTGATCATGCATTTACTCATTGAAGGAGTCCGACGGTCGCTGGGAATGATCTGATGAGGCCACGCATCGATTGTGGATCGAGGACCCGGCTTGTCGGTAATAGGATACCAGATGTCCCATCAGTTCCAGGACCAGCATTCGCCCTTCATCGGTGTACCCTCGGGCCTTTTGCACGGAGGCCTCGGCGCATTTCCGTCGCAAGGCGAGGGAGTGGATCTCCACCACATCGCGCGGCCCGGCACTCAACGAGCCGAGTTGCGTGCTCATTGACTGCAGGTGACCTGTCAGGCGATGGTCAACCTGATAATTCACCTGTTCGAGCATTTGCTCCAGGATCTGTTCGTATTGCGCGACCAGGTCACAGAAAAGATCCGGCCGAGTCGTGCGCAACGGTTCGGCAGGCAAATGATCCTGGCGGCCAACTCCGTCGGCCGTGGATTCGTCGGTGAACTGCTGAAGCAGCCGGGCGTCGCGTTCCAGTTGTTCGATCCGTTGCTGTCGGTTCAGCGCTTCGGCGGACGCCTCGGCAACCTGGTCATTCAGACGCTTCTGCTCCGTGATCTCACGAACCAGGATCAGCCGGTGTTCCGGTAACGCCTCAACCGGCTGGACGACGACCCGGAAAAGCCGACCCTCGACCGGCCATTCGGCCAGAACCACCGGGCGACTTCCTCGTAGTCGCTCTTCAGACAAGCAGGGCCAGCCGCGCGAGAGCGAACGGATGTCCTGACCGTGCGCGTCCTCCGGCGAGGTTTCCCAGAGTTCCGCCATCCTGCGGTTACATTGCTGGACGATGCCGTTCGTGTCGATCAGACAGACGCCGTCGGGCAAGACATCGAACACAACGCGCCAGATGTTCGTCTCGGTGGAAGACTCAGACTCGGAGGCCTCCCCGCCCTCCACGCTCTGAAGCACTGGAATCTGGGCGGAGGCGGGATCGCGCCGCAGCCGCTGGCAGACATCCTTGCTCGTCAGGTCCGGCAAGGCTCCCGCCAGAACGATCAAATCCGGTTGCGTCGCCGCCAGACGCAACACATCCGCGCCGGAGGAGGCCTCCAGAACCTGAAAACGCGCCTTCCGCAGCAGAGCCTGAAGTTGTCTCTGTCGCGGCTCCCGATCACCGACGGTCAGTACTGCGCAAAAACCCTCCGCCATCGTCCGACTCTCCTCGACGCGAAGCCAGACAGCGTCTTCGCGTCCTCTGCGGGCGGAAACGGAACCTGAAAGCGATGGATTCAACTCTCGATTCGCCAGGCTTGTTATCACCCGCCGTTGATTCGGGGTTGACCACCTCTTCACGTTCCGAGGGATCTAGCATACCGTAACCATGATTTCACCCGCTAGAGGTGATCTTCACATGAGGCCAGACACTGCAACTGGCGTGCCAAACCAGCGATTGGCCCGCGCCGTGCCTCATTCTCCCCCTTTGGTGCGGATCAGGCGGGCGATGTACATCCCGTCGGAGTCGGTATCCTGAGGCCAGATCCGCAGGGAACCGTCCGTCTCCTCGCCCGTTAGCGGGTTGGGGAAGGGATCAAGCTGGAAGGCGGGGTTGGCGTCGAGGAAGGAGCGGACGACTTCCTCGGTTTCGGGGAGTGTGAGTGTGCAGACGGAGTAAACCAGGGTTCCCCCGGGCCGCACCCCAGCGCTGGCCGCCTGGAGAAGCCCGGCTTGCTCCTGGGCAAGGCGGTCAATCGCCGCGCGATCCAACGTCCAGCGGGCGTCGGGGTTGCGTCTCCAGGTGCCGATTCCCGAGCAGGGGGCATCGACCAGAACGCCTTGAAAACTCTTCGGCTTGCCCGCGGTCTTGCGGCCGTCCCAGGCCTTCGTCGTGATGTTGGTGTAGCGGGCTGCGACGGGCGCGCCGCACGGTCTCCTTGAGCCGACCGGGATGGATGTCGGTCGCCACGACGACCCCCTTGCCCCCCATCAAGGCGGCCAGGTGCAGGGCTTTGCCGCCGGCGCCAGCGCAGGCATCCCACCAGCGTTCGCCGGGGTCCGGGTCGCACACCAGGGCGACCACCTGCGAGGCCAGGTCCTGGATCTCCAGGTCGCCCCGTTCGAAGGCGGGTAGGTGGTAGATGTCCACGTCGGGATCGAGCTTCGCGGCCCCCGGAATCCGCCGATGAATCCAGGGTTTCACGCCGGCCTCCCGCAGTTCGGACCAGAGCGCGTCGGGGTCCTTGCCTTGCACCCGAACCCACAGTGGCGCGGGGGTCTGAAGCGCGTTCAGGAGCGCGACGAATTTCGTCTTTGTCGGCGCGTCGCCTGGCGGGATCGGCAGGACCTCGCGAAACCAGGGCGGGAACAGCCGCCAGGGGTCCGCCGTGACGGGTTGGCCGCCGAGCAGGCGACGGAAACCCTCCGCGCGGGCTTTCCAGCTCGGCGCATCGCCCAGCGCGATCAAACGGCCGGGATCGCGCTCCAGCCGTCGAGCCCAGACCCGGCAGGCGGGCGGAACCGAGGGGAAGTCGAGCAGGCATGCCAGCATCAGCCGCGCCTCGATCGATTTCGGCCCCAGCGGCTCGATCCAGCCTCGCCAGCGGAACAGGGCAAAGACCGCCCGGCTGACGAACCTTCCATCCGGTACCAGAAGGTCGCGCCGACGTCGCAAGGCGGAAGAGAGCAGACGATCCGCCCGTTTCCCGTGATGCAAGACCTCATGTTCCACCTCGCGACCGATCTCGGCGGCGGCTCGGGCCAGCACGTCCGGCGGCGCGACGTGCGTTTCCACGGTCAGCGAGGGCACGTCCTGGGGACGCCTGGTCCGTGCAACGGCGCGTCCCGCGCTCTGTCGGGCGCAGGCGAAGGAGCGGGGGCGGGTCTCTTCGACGCCTGGGAACGTGGCTTGGGTCGGGATGGTTTCGGTCGGCGGTTCATCGGCACGCATCAATCGTTCGGCAGGTGAGGACGACGGGAACGATCCCGCCAATGCTCCAAGTGTCGCCGAAAGCCCGGCTCGGCCGCAACCCTCAACGTGCTCGCGTCATCGATTCCTCACCGATGCCCCGCCTTACTGGGAATGGGAGAGCCCTCGTGCCTCGGAACGCCAAAGGGACGGCCAGCCGCCTCCGAATGCCTCACTGACCTGACCGCCCCGCGTGGCCAGCACGATCAGGAGAACTCCGACGATCAGGTCGTTCAGGAGCGGTACGGTCGCATGACCGAAAACCCAGGGAGCGATCAAGAGCCAGAGGCCCAGCACGATCTGGCACCACCGGAACGGACGGCTCACCTCAGCCACGGCGATCCCGGCTACGCTGACGACCAGCGGGCCGACGATCCGGTCGTTGGTGCCGGCGGCGTTGCCGGCGTAATCGAGAACGGTGGGGGAGGCCATGAGCCAGACGCCCAGCAGGATTTCCACGATTCTCGGAACCATTGGCGCTCCTCGCCCAAACCATTCTCAAGTCTTCGCGGCGTCGGCCGACGACTCCGACTCGCTCAATCCCCAGAAGACCCGCCAGAAGGAACGGCCCCGGGACGTCTCGCCTTTCAGATATTGCAGGCTGGCCAGGACCTCGTCCATGGCCGGTCCGATCATCGCGATCGAGATCGCGGCCGTCGTCATGCAGAGAGTGCACCAGTGCCCCACAACCACCGGCTGGGCAATGACCAGCAGGACGCTGACCAGGCCGAGCGGACCGACCGCCAGGCCGAAGATGAGCACGATCCAGGGCATCGTCCGCCAACGCTTCGTCCCACCGACAAGGCCGGCGACCGCGTCAACCACGTAGCCGAACGCCCCCAGGGCCGCATCCTTGACGAACAGCGTGCTCTCGATCCGTTTTGAGAGGGGCGAGCTGAGTACCTTGCGCGTGCCGCTGCCGAAAAAGGGGTCCCAGACGCTCGAAAAGACCTGATACTGGAAGAGGCTCAGATACGTGGCGATGACGAACCCCAGCAGTGCGAGGCCGGCGATCGGTAATCGCTGCGACCAGCTTGAGGGATTGTAGCTCCAACCGGATGGGATGCCCCGTTCCTCCATCGCGTACGTGCCCTCCGTTCGACAACACTGGTCACTCCGGCGAGGATTTTCAGCAAATCCCCTGCCAGAATGCATGTTGTGCTCTCGGAGAGAGCGTCTTCCCTCACCTTGGCTTCCGCCGGGCTGTCTTGCGGTCCGGGCGGTAGCCGGCCGAGGCCGACGCGTGGCGCGATTGTTTCGCCTTGCCCTTGCCTCCGGGAATCGTGTGCACGTAGCGGCCCTCGGCAAGCTGCTTGTTCGACCGCTCCATCCTGGCCCTCTGCGCGGCCTTCGGCGGGTTGGCCGGGATCAGGCAATCGCAACCGGAGCCGATCAGGTCGCCCCGTCCCGCCTTCAAGAGCGCCTCGCGGACCTCGAAGTAGTTCTCCGGCTTGAAGAACTGCAAGAGCGCCCGCTGGAGCTTCCGGTCGCGCAGGTGCTTCGCGGTATAAACCGTATCACCCGTGAAGGGATCGATTCCGGTATAGTACATGCACGTGGCGATATCAAAGGGGGCCGGGATGAAATCCTGCACCTGGTCGGGCCGGTAGCCGTTGCGCTTGAGGAACAGCGCCAGGTCGATCATCGCGTCGAGATCGCTGCCGGGGTGCGAGGCGATGAAGTAGGGGACCGTGTACTGCTTCGGTTTGCCCCCCTTTTGGCTGGCCTCGCGGAACGACTCGATCGAACCCCTTGTAATCATTGATCTCGGGCTTCTTCATCCGTTTGAGCACGTCGGGATCGGTGTGCTCCGGGGCGACCTTCAGATGACCGCCGACGTGGTGCGCGGCGAGTTCTTCCATGTAGATCGGGTCGCGCTGGGCCAGGTCCATCCGCAAGCCGGAGGCCACGAACACCTTGCGGATTCCCTCGACCTCCCGGCTCTCGCGCATCAGTTGCACGAGCGGGCCGTGGTCGGTCCCCAGGAGCTTGCAGATCTTCGGATGCACGCACGAGAGCCGCTTGCACTTCGCCTCGACCTCCGGCTTCGTGCAGCGCATCTGGTACATGTTGGCCGTCGGGCCGCCGATGTCCGAGACGACCCCCTTGAACTCGGGGTCCTGGCCCATCGACTTCAGTTCGTTCAGGATCGACTCTTGCGAGCGCGACTGGATGATCCGTCCTTGATGGGCCGTGATCGAGCAGAACGTGCAGCCGCCGAAACAGCCTCGCATGATCGTCACGGAATCCTTGACCGCTTCGAATGCCGGGATTTTCTCGTCACGATACAACGGGTGCGGCCTGCGGGTGTACGGCAGGCCGTAGATCCGGTCCATGTCGTCCTGGCTGATCGGCAGACTCGGCGGGTTGGCGACGACCGCCTGACGGTCGTGGTACTGCACGAGCCGCCTGGCGTTCAGCGGGTTCGTCTCCTGGTGGATGATCTTCGTCGCCTTCGCGAAGGCCGGCTTGTCCGTTTTAACCTCGTCATAGGAGGGCAAGCGGATCGCGTCCGCCGGAGGGTCTTCCTTGGCCCCGAGCGCGTAGGCAACGCCCCGCATGTCGCGGAGGTCCTTGACCGTCTGCCCGGCCGCGAGGCGCTTGGCAATCTCGACGATCGGCTGCTCTCCCATGCCGAAGACGACCAGGTCCGCCTTCGAGTCCAGCAGGATCGAACGCTTGACCGTATCCGACCAGTAGTCGTAATGCGCCAGGCGACGGAGCGATGCCTCGACCCCGCCGGCGATCACGGGCACGCCGGGGAAGGCCTCTCGGGCGCGCTGGCAGTAAGGCATTGTGGAGCGGTCGGGACGCAAACCGATCCGGCCGCCGGGGCTGTAGGCGTCGTCGTTGCGGACCTTCTTGTTCGCCGTGTAATGGTTGATCATGCTGTCCATGTTCCCCGCGCTGATGGCGAAGAACAGGCGAGGCCGGCCGAAGGTCCGCCAGGGGTCGGCGCTCCGCCAGTCGGGCTGGGGCAGGATCGCCACGCGGAACCCGGCGGCCTCCAGCACCCGCCCCAAAATGCCCGCGGCGAACGCCGGATGATCGATGTAGGCGTCGCCGGAGACGAACACGATATCCACCTCGTCCCAGCCCCGGGCCTCCATCTCGGCGCGCGTCGCCGGCAGCGGCGGGAGCGGCATGCTCACCACCGGAAGCGCCGGCAGTTGCGTCGGCGCGACGTTCGCTTCGGCCGGACGCGAGGAGCAGGGGGGTGGGGTGACCGTGTCGAGGCTCATGAACACCGAGGGGCAGAAGTCGCGGCGGGACAGTCGGTCCGTAATCTGGTATTATCTCTGTATCCTACGACGGTGAACAAGGGGAGTTCGGCACATGGCCACGGCGACCAAAAAACGGTACACCCCCGAGGATTTGCTGAGGATCACCGACCGCCCCATGCCGGAGCTGGTCAACGGCCGACTTGTGGAGCGTGAGCCGATGGGTCAGGAAGCGGACGCGGTCTGTTTGACGATCGGACACATCCTCATGAAGTATGCCCAGAACACGTTACCCGGCCTGGTCAACACCTCAAGCTGCGGCTACCAGATCTTCCCCGACGACCCGAACAAGGTCCGCATCCCGGATGCCTCGTTCACCCGTCGCGAACGGCTGTCAAGTCCCCACGGCGCACGGGGGCACTCGAAGGTGGTTCCCGAGCTGATCGTCGAGGTCATCTCGCCGCGGGACAAGGCGGAGGAGCTTTACCTCAAGCTCTGGGATTATCACCGCGCCGGGGTTCCGTGGGTGTGGGTCGTCAATCCCCGAGGAAAGACCGTCCAGACGATCCACGCCGACGGCAACGGAACGTTGCTCGGTCCCGAGGACATGCTCGACGGCGGCGACATCCTGCCGGGCTTTTCGTGCCGGGTCGCCGCGCTGTTCGAGTGAATCGGACGGCAGGCATGGCCCCTTTTCCTGGGAGATCTTTCCCCGATGCCGTCCTCCGATCTCGACCCTTCGCTCGACATGCCGGCAACAGACCGCCTGCGATTCCGCAACCTGAACGTTCGCCGGCGTGACCTGGAATTCCTGTACCTGCTTTACGCCCTGATCCTCGCCGGCCTGACCGTGGCTCTGGTCGTGGGCACGACCCGCGCGGGGAACCCGAAGCCGACCTCGACTGCGGTCATCCTGACGGTCCTGGTCGTCGGAACGTTGGTCTTTCTCCGGCTCTGGCTCAAGAATCGTCGTCGTCCCGAACGCCTGGAGATCGACCTGACCACGCGGACGTACACCGAGTATCGCGGCGGAACGGACGGGATCTCGCACGACGGCTCCTTCAATGACTTCGATCACCTTCTGCTTGCCTCAACCGATCGAATGGCCCTGCTCGGCGCGAAGGTGGGAACTCGTGCCTTCTGGACGGTCTTCCTTGTCTGGAAAGACCGGAACCGCCCGCCGTTTCCCCTGACCGAGCAGCCGGATGGAGTTCGCGTGCTCTCGAAGGATTCGCCCAGGGATCGCCAGCGGGCGACGGCCGATCTCGAACGGCTGGGCCGCCTGCTGGATCTACCCACGAGCGTATCCGCTGAAGGCGAGAATTCGTGACGCGCCCGCAACGAGATTGATAGGGGAAGGCGACACGATCGTCGGGATCGTTCCTCGCGCCGAGGACGGCGATCGGATCGTGCCATTGACAACCTCACGTCAGGTCCAATCGGCCACGTTTCACGCGGTGTGACCGAGATATTATTCCTTGTATACCAGTAACTTGCGGAAGAATTACCGAACGAACCCAATGTCATTTCGTGACATCGAGACGTACCGGTTATCCTGGACGCGACCCGCGCGGATCGAGGATCGCGGCGAGCAGGCAGGGGGCACCCGCGATGGCGTCGAGACGCCCCGGTTGCAGGGCCAGGCACATCCTCACGTCAGGTCGAATCGACCACGTTTCGCGCGGTGGGACCGAGATATTATTCCTTGAATACCAGCAACTTGCGGAAGAAATACCAAACGAACCCAATGGCGTTTCGTGGCAGCGCGAGGTACCGGTTATCCTGGACGCGGCCGGCGTGGATCGAGGATCGCGGCGGCCAGCCGAGCGAGCAGGCGGGGATCAGCCGCGATGGTGCCGAGAATTCCTGGTCGCAAGCTCAGGGCCCGTCGCAAGGCCCGGCGCGTCAAGGAGCGATCTCCGGCGCGGGCGGCATCATACGCTCGGTTCAGGTAGGCTCGGGCCAGGCGGTGATCGGCCGAGCGACGGAGGCGGCGAGCATCGGGAAGAAGGGGATCATCTTTGGCATACAGGGCGTCGAGCAACCGTCGTTGCTCGTCGAGATCGGCCGTGCCCGTCTTGAAGCGGTGGGTCTCGCTGGCCGGGTGCCAGCGGATCGCCACGGTAGGCGCTGCCAGCCAGGCCACGGGGAACCGGCGGGCGACCCGCAGCCAGAAATCCCAGTCCACGGCGTACCGGTACGACGGGTCAAACCCACCGACCGCGTCATGGGCCGCTTTGCGAAGGGTCACGGTCGAGCAGCGGATCGGGTTCCCGGCGGCCAGTTCGGCCAGGAACGCCCCCGGTGGGAAGAATCGGTCCTCGTCGATCGATCCCACCCCGCTCGACCACCGACGCGGGCACCGGACATCCTTCGGCATCGATGACATCGGCCGCCCCACAGACGAAGCCGAGATCCGGATGGGCGTCGAATGCGGCCCGATGAGCGGCGAGATGCCCCGGTCGCATCATGTCGTCCTGATGGAAGACGGCGACCAGCGGAGCGCGGCTGACAGCCACGCAACGGTTCCAGTTTCCGGCCAGACCGAGCCGCTCGGAGTTGACCTCGACCCGGATGCGATCCCCCGCCACCTCACGAGCGATGTTCACCGTGGCGTCCGTCGAGCGGTCGTCACAGAGCAGGAGCTCGACATCCTCCCCGGCCTGCGTGAGGATGCCCCGCAAGGCGTCGGCCAGGTGCCGGGAGCCCTCATACGTCGGCAGGGCGACGGTCAGGCGCGGGGTCGATTCCATCTGCTTTCTCAGTCCGGTTGGGAACTATCGAAACGGGAGGAGCGTCCAACGGGCATTCTCGGCACATCTCCCCCATCCGGCATCGTATCGCATTATCGCTTCGTGAACCTGTTCGACCGCGATCACTCTTGAGAGGAGAACCGATGCGCAACGCATTGACGCCGAGGGCGTTTGGCCTGTTTCTGGGAATCGTGACCGTGCTGGCTGTTCCCGTCATCCCGGCACGTGCGCAGTTCGGCGGCGCCGGATTTGGCGGCGGGATGTCCTCCACGACCCAGGCGAACCTGGCAGGGAGCATGGGTATGGGTGGCGTGACGGAGCAATGGGTTCCGATCCGCAAGAGCTCTCCCCATCCCGTCACCGCCGCGGCGGCCCGAGTCTGGCTGGTGCTCCAGCAACCGGTCGATATGCCCTTCCAGAACGAGTCCCCTCTGGAAGACGTCATCCAGTACATCCAATCGGCGACCGAAACCCCCGAGATGCCTCAGGGTATCCCCGTCTACGTTGATCCAAGGGGGCTTCAGGAAGCCGAGCGGACGTTCACCTCGCCGATCGTGCTGAACCTCAAAGGCATGCCTCTGGCGACCTCGCTTTCGATAATGCTCGAGCAGCTTGGATTGACCTATTTCGTACACAAGGACGGGCTCTTGTGGATCACGGCCGCCGAATCGGGGGATCGGACGTCGGACCAGCTCACCGCCGACACCCCCCTGACCGCCAAGGCCGCGCGGACGTGGATCAAGCTGCATGAGCCGGTTGATATTCATCTTGGTGGCGAAACGCCCCTGTCCGAAGCGTTGAAGACGCTCAAGGCCGGCTCCGACGAGGGCCGGCTCACGATCTACCTTGATCCGATCGCCCTGCGAGACGAGGACGTGACGCTCGATTCTCCCGTGCAGATGGACCTGGAGAACGTGCCCCGAGCGACTGTCTTGACCTTGTTGACCGAGCAACTCCACCTCAACTGGCGCGTCCGGCCGGAAGGGATCGTGATCATCGGGGCGGAGGAGGCGAAACTTGAGGACGAGCTGCCCGAGGGCCACGGCGCCGAGACGATCGCCCAGCTTCAGGCAAGGCTTCAGGAGGAGAAGCTCAAGGCCGAGATCGCCCGCTACCGTTTGATGGTCGAGAACCCGCAAGGGACCGTTCCCTCCGGCGGTGGGTTCCAGAGCCGCCCCGTGGAATGACGGTCCGAGCGTGACCGGCTCACTCAGAGGTCGTGCCGGAGAGCTTTCGCAGGAGGTCCCACGTATAAAGCCCCGAACCGTGTCCGTCATTCCAGGCGAGCCGAACCGCATAGTTGCCGACCGATTCCATGCCTTCGAGCTTCAGGTCCTCGCGGATGGAGGCCGGGTCCAGAATCCGCTCGCCCGTCCATTCGTTATGGCACGAGGCACACGGGCATTCGGCCCGGACGCTTCGGTAGGAGAGGCGGGAAGTGTTTCCATCCGGCCAGACCAGTTCGAGAACCTGCTCGGCCTGTTGGGCACGGATGTCGGTCGGCGGTTCGGTCATGGCAGAGAGCTCGCGAGACATCGGTTTTGGGGGGTGAAGGTCGATGGATCGATTCTACGTCAGGGCGGCGAGCGTCAACCAGGTGCGCCGGGCGTTGCATCGGGCGCCGGGGGGCGTGCGGGTCGTCGGGCGGTTCGATCGGGAGACGATCGAGGTCCAGCACACGATGAGCGAGCAGAGCTTGGCCCGGCACTGGCCGGTGATTGTCAGCCGACTGGAGAAGGCCGGTCTGGCCGTCGTGCCCAGGCCCGAGACGGGAGCCTCAACCGAAGAGGCTCGTGATCGGCTTCCCGGCGGCGATGGGTAGCGGACGGCCGAGCGTGTCATAGACCTCGGTGGTCGGATCGACCCCCAGGGCCCAGAACATGGTGGCCGCGATGTCATCGGGACGGACCGGATCGAGTGACGGATAGGCTCCCAGCCGATCACTCGCGCCGTAAACCGCGCCGCCACGGATTCCCGCCCCGGCGAATAGCATGGTGTAGCACTGGGGCCAGTGGTCGCGACCGTCACGGTCGAAGCTGGGGTTGTTGCCGATCTTGGGGGTACGGCCGAACTCGCCCATCCAGACGACCAGCGTCTCGTCGAGCAGGCCACGGGCCTCCAGGTCGGCCATCAGGGTCGGCACGGTCTGGTCGGTCATCGGCAGGAGGCGTTTCTTCAGGTCGTTGAAGTTGTTGTTGTGCGTGTCCCAGCCACCGCCGCCATTGCCATTGCCGATCGTGGCCGAGAAATAGACGGTGACGAACCGCACGCCCGACTCAACCAGCCGGCGGGCCAGGAGACAGCTCTGGCCGTAGGTCGTGCGGCCGTAATCGTCGCGGAGCTTCGGGTCCTCGGCCGAGAGGTCGAACGCTCGCTTGACCTTCGGCGAGGCGAGCATGGTCAGGGCGCGGTCATAGAAGGCGTCGATCCCCTGCGCCGTGGGACTCGTCGAGAGCAGGTCGGCCTGCTCGTCGATCGTCCGCAAGAGGCCCCGGCGGTCGTCGAGCCGTTCCATCGGCATCGAGGCTGGCAGGCTCAGCTCGGGCAGGCGGAAATCCTTACGGTTGGGGTCCTGACCGACATAAAACGGGTCGAACGTCTTGCCCAGGAAGCTGGCGTGCTGTCCCGGCGTCACGCTGCCATCGCGGATCACGTGCGGGAAGGAGACGAACGTCGGGATGGCCGGGTCGTCCACCGGGCGGAGCTTCGCCACGGTACTGCCGTATGCCGGATAGAGTTCCAGCGTGTCCCGCAACCGCTGGTCGTCGATGGGTGGAGCGTGGCCGGTCAGGCTGTAATATCCGGCCGAGTTATGATTCTTCATCGTGTGGTGGACCGAGCGGACCTGGGCGAACTTGCCCATGATCTGCGCCATGCGGGGCAGGTGCTCGGTGACGGTCATTCCCGGCACGTCGCTCGCCACCGGCTGAAAGATGCCCCGGATGGCTTCGGGGGCCTTGGGCTTCATGTCGAACGTGTCGATGTGCGACGGGCCGCCGTACTGGTGCAGGAAGATGATGTGCTTGGCCCGCGCGGGGAGGCTCGATCCCTCGGCGGCACGAAGCAGGGTCGGCAGGTTCAACCCGGCGAACCCGGCCGCGCCGACGCGAAGCAGGTTCCGGCGCGAGAGGCGGAAGTCGGTGCATCCGTGGTTCATGTTGTCAGTCCTCTCACCAGGTATATTCGACCGTGTACTTGACCGTCGTCTCCCCATTGGCTGGCACCTTGATGGGGAAATGGATCGTTCGGGCGTCCTGCTTTTCGTATTTTTGGCTGCTCTCGGTGATCGACCAGTTGATCCAGCGGAACAGGTTCTCCTTGACGATCACCTGGACCGGCTCGTCCTTGTGGTTGCGGAGCTTGATCTCAAAACTCTCCGTGAGCCAGTCGCGGAGGGTGTCGATCTCGTAATTTGTCTGCTTTCGCTCACCGACGACGTCGAAGGCGCTGCCGAGCTTGATCATCACCTGCTCGTTCTTCGGCGTGTGCTGGATCACGTCCTCGCCGATGAACTCCAGCGCGGCATCGGCCTCGTCCCGCTTCAACACGCGAACCCGCCCCGCCGGTAACGGTATCCCCAGGCCGTTCTTCTCGCTGTTCTGGAGAATCAGGTAAATATCAACGCTCTTGTTACTCTGCGTGCCTAGCTCGCGATCCTGATTGACGTGGGGCGTGAAGGAGTAACGCTGATTTTCAGGCAGGCCGTAATAGACGAACGTCTTCTGGACCGGGACATCGGTCCGGGTCGGGAACAGTTCGATCTGCTTCGTCGCGTGATTGGCCAGTGAGGTCGGACGGCCGAGCGTGTAGAGGTGGTACTCGAAGAACGACTTCTCCGTGAAGCCCCTCGGAGCCGCGCGCACCCCCATTCCACCCATGCCCCCGCCCATGCCAGCGTAGCCCTTCTGCGGTGGCTGGAGCCGCTGGACGTCTCCGGCGACGAGCTTCAAGGTTGCGTCGGGATAGGCCGCGCCGCTTTCGTTGAGGATCGTCACCCATGAGCCGATATCGACGGCCTTATCATCCCGCGAGACGATCAGGTTGTAGTCGGCACGCCAGGTCAGGCCGTCGGTCTGGTAGGAGACCTGGGCATCGTGCTGACCGGCCTTCTCGGTGAAGACGTTCCAGACAAGCGTCGGCTTCGTCACGAGGTCCGCGTCGGGGTCGTCCAGAGCGATCTCGGCCAGATCCTCGTTGCGAGGAATGACCTGCACGGGGCCGCGGTCTTCACCGCCGAAGGTCCGTGCTCGCACGACGAGCGTCTTCTCGTCGAACGACAACAGGGTCACTTTCTGCGACGACAATCTCTCCTCGGCCGATTTTCGCAAGAGGGTCAGGGGCTTGCCCAGATACTTCTGGAGCATCTTGTCGGCACTGACGAGGTCGTACTGGTAATCCTGCTCAACGACCTTGGTTGCCTCGGGTGCGGTCAGAGATTTGAATGCAACGGTTGTCGGGTCAATCCCCTCAGCCACATCGGTGAACCGGATCGTGTTGAGACCTTGTTTCAAATCGATCGGCCGGACCTCACGAACCACACCGTATCCGGGCATCTGTGGCTGTCCGGGACCATAACCATAGTAAGAGGCCGGGCCGTTCTGCTGCTGGCGGGAGAATTGTCGGGGATCGAACGTTGCCGGGTCCGCCGTGCTGTAGATCGTCAAGGCAAAGCCGGGCTTGGAAGCAGTCTCGGGTTTCTCCTCCTGCGCGGTGAGGGTGGAAGCACCGAGAAGCGCGATAAGTAGGCTCAGGGAGAGGCGGGAGATCATCGTGATACTCGCAGAGGAGACAGCGTTGACCCCAGGGACGCGGGTGAACGCGCCCGCCAAGACGATCCAAGGGGCCTCTCCCCTAGTGACGTAGAAGGAACTCCTTGCTATTCACCACCGCCCAGACAATATCCTCCCAGGCTTTGCGAGGATCCGACTCCCTGGCGACGTGATCGATCGCCGCACGGTGCTCGATCTCGGTCGGACGGCGGCAAAGCGACGCCAGGTAAATCTCCTCCAGAATCGCTTCATCCGATGCCCCCGCGTTCAGGAGGCGACCGATGCGGTTCTCGCCACTTTCGAGCATCTCCCGCACGTCCTCACCATTAATAAGCTGGAATGCCTGCGCGAGGGTTGTTTCCTCGGATCGCTCGCATTCGCAGGTCAGGAGGCGGTCCGGCTTGCCGAAGACCTTGAGGAATTCGCCTCCCATCTTCGCGCCCGGCAACTGAATGGCACGGAGCGAACCTGGGGAGTCCTTGAACCGGGCAGGGGCACCGACCGCCTGGCCAATGCTGTCCAGCAAGACCTCGGCCGGCAGGAGCCGCACGCGGGCGCGGGCGAAGTTGATCACATCCTCAGCGTTCGTCTCGTTCGGCGTCGCGGAGAGCTGGTACGTACGGGATTTCAGAATCAGGGCCACCAAGGGCCGAAGTCGCATCCCTTCCCCTCGGAAAGCGTCGGTCAAGGCGTCAAGCAGGGCTGGGTTCGACGGCGGGTTGGAGTCGCGGAAGTCATCGACTGGATCGACGATGCCACGTCCGAGCAGGTGGAACCAGACGCGGTTAGCCATGTTGCGGGCGAACTGCGCATTATCGCGGGTGATCCAGCTTGCCAGGTCGTCCAGGGCATCGCGATCGTCATCGAGGCTCGGCGCCGGACCGCCGGGCGGCTTCGGCTGCATCATCTCACCAGAGCGCGGCTGGACCATTTGCGGCAGGCCCGAGAGGTAAATCACCTCGTCGCCGTTGATCTCGTGCTTGTCGAACCGGTCACGTCGCTGGTTGTTGATCTGCTTTCGCTCCAGGTTCCCGAAGTAGGCGGCCAGGCCGTAATAGTCATCCTGAGTCCAGACATCGAATGGATGGTTATGGCAGCGGGCACACTGGAGCCGGACCCCGAGGAAGACCTGTCCGATCGTCTCCGCGCACGTTTGGGGATCGCGATTTGTGCGGTAGAAGCTCGCCGGAGGGTTTTCCCAGGTCGAGCCCGTCGAAGAGACGACCTGTCGAGCGAACGCGTCGAGCGGCACGTCGGCGGCGATCTGATCGCGCAACCAGCGCTGGAAGACCCAGACCCCCTTGGCCCCCATCGTCTTCTCCTCGTTGCGGAGGAGATCGGCCCACTTCAAGGCCCAGAAATCAGCGAACTCCGGCCGAGCAACCAGGGTATCGATGAGTCGGTTTCGCTTTTGAGTATCGGTTTCGGCCAGGAAGGCGCGGGTCTCGTCCGGGGTCGGCAGGCGGCCGATCGTGTCGAGGTAAACCCGTCGGAGGAAGACAGGATCGCTCGCCAGGTCCGACGGCTGGATCTTCAAGGACCGGAGTTTGGCGAAGACGTGGCGGTCGATCGTGTTGTTCTCGGGCACGTCGCGCCAGACGAAGTTAGGCCGGTCAGGCAGGAAGGCGAGTCGGCTGATCGCACGGCCCTGAAGATAGCGGACGGCAACGGTGACCTCACCCGGCCCCTCGGCCACGACCCGGCCGTCGGGCGTGACCTGATAGGCAGTCGGCTCGCTCAGATCGTAGGAGGCTTGCCGGGTGACATCGCGCGTCGTCCCGTCGTCGAACTCCGCCGTGACGACCAGTTGCTGCGATCGGGCCGGATATGCGGCGATTCGCTCGGCAGGAAAGACGGTCAATCGCGTCAACTTCGGCGCCTCGCTCTTGTCATCAATTGCGCCGGCGGCGATCCAACCATGTAAGAGTCGAGTTTCGATGGAATCCGCCGAAAATCGGAGTCCCCCTTCGTGCGGACGCGCACCGGTTGGCTTGAGCAAGATGAGGCTCGCCTCTGGGGCCTGCCGGTTGATCCGTCGGCCGAAAGCGTCGCGAGTCAGAGAGGCCAGATCAAAGCTCGGGTTATCCCCCCGAAGGCTCAACTTGAAGCCCCCTTTTCCATTGAGGTTTCCGTGGCATGTCCCCTGATTACAACCGGCCTTGGAGAGCAGGGGCACGATGTCGAGACGGTAGCTGACTGGTCGGGACAGGGTGGTTTTCTCGACGAGCACGGGAATTCGCACGCTCCGACCTTCCGCCTCGACGGTCAGGATGGCCTGACCGTCTTCTTGAGGAGTCAACACGCCGTCGACGGAAACCTGGGCGATTTCCGGTGGCTCGATGGTGAATCTCGCAACGGATGTTACGCAACGTACCGAACCATCCGGCTCACTCACCGTCACCGCCACCTGCTGCCGGTCCTGGGCACCGCTCAGAACGACGTGAATCGGCTCGACCTGAATCGCTGCGGATTCGGCTGCCGGAGCGGCTGCCGTGCTGAGTAGCGCCAGAAGCAGAGCCAGGATGGATAATCGTTGGGAGGGCAGGGGAGGGAGGTCGCTCTTCGCCATCGCGGCATCCACTCGGTAGCGAGGACGGATCAAATCAGGGGTGGCCGACCTCTGGACCATGGTGGGCAAGTCAATTCTCGGCTGATTCATTCATTGATCGTGGACGATCTTGCCGCCTGAGTCAAGAACGGATGTTCTTTCATTGGCGAGGGGGTGTCCGCTCCATGCTGGGGATCAACGGAACCCGACTGACCGCGATCTGGCCGCTGAAGCAAACCTCGACATCGGCCGAGGGTATTCTGGCTCGGCCCTGGTAATCACCCTCGTAACGCGCTCCGTCCGGCTCGATGCGGAACCGGAGCGGCAACGGCGAGGGATCGAGTGGACAATCCACAATGCGAGGCTCGGGCGCATCGGGATCGGGATGCGGAAAATTGACGTTCCAGAACGTGCCTGGAGTCCAGGGGCGTTCGAGCAGTTCCTCCAGCACTCGACGTGCCCAGACCGCCGCGCGGGACCAGTCCAGCTTGCGGCCCCGGGCGGTGTAATGCGATAGCGCGATGCCCGGCAGGCCATGGATGACTGCTTCGCGAACGGCTGCCACCGTCCCGGAATGGTGGATATCAACGCCGAGGTTCCCCCCGGCGTTGATTCCCGAGAGCACCCAGGTGGTTTCCGGAGCCAAGTGGTGAACCGCCAATCGGACACAATCGGCGGGTGTCCCACCAACGGCGATCCGGCCGGCGCCACGCCGTTCGATCGGAATGGATCGGCCGGTCGTTACCGCATGAGAACAACTGGATTGCGGTCCGACGGGCGCGATGATTCGCCGTTCTCCCAAGCCCTCGGTCGCCTGAAACAGGGCCTCCAAACCAGGCTCGCCCAGTCCGTCGTCGTTGGTCAAGACCAGCAACCGGGGCTTTGACTCGTCTGTCACCAGTGCGCCTCAAGAACAGAGATGAGGGAAAATCCTTAACTTGATCAAACGTCGCAGAGCGTGACCGCCTGCGTGAGTCCCGCCAAGGGGTCGCGTGTCGGTATGAATTCCTGGCCGACGTAACCCTGGTAGCCAATGTCGAGAAGTGCTTTCATGACGGCAGGATACTGAATCTCCTGGTCGGCATCCAACTCACCACGGCCAGGGTTCCCCGCCGTGTGAATGTGGGCAATGACATCCTTATGTTGGTGAATCCGGCGGATCAGGTCGCCGTCCATGATCTGGACATGGTAGATATCGAACAGCAGTTTCAGGTTGGGAGAGCCGACGCGATTGATGATATCCACACAGTAATCCGTGTGATTCCCCTGGTATCCGGGATGGCCCTTCATCGGGTGATCCGTGGCCCGCGTATTGAGCATCTCCAGACAGAGGGTCACGCCCTTTTTCTCGGCATGGCCGATGATCTTCTTGTAGCCACGGACGCAGTTCTCCGCGCCAACGTCGTCGGGGATACCGTCGCTCATTCCGGTGAACGTGATCACCTGGGTGAAGCCGTACTCCGCGCAGGCGTCAATTGCCTCGCGCGTGGCCTTGATGACGCGGTCGTGGTGCTCGGGATTGTTGAACCCCTTGACGAACGGCGGGTCGGGGCTCATGTCGATCGTGCCGATAGCACAAGCCAGGCCGTTCTCTTTGAGCATCGGGAAATACTTCGGCGCGATCAACTCGATGCTTCCGCAACCGAGTCGCCTGGCGACGCGGATCATCTCCGGAACGTCCCAGTAGGGCTCGTAGCACCAGTGAACGAGGGATTGCTTGATGCGGCCGTTCTGAATGACGGTTCCTGACGCTTCCGCCTCATCGGCGCGGGCCATCCGATGCAGCGTCGTGAGGCCCAGGGCGGCGCCGGCCGAGGCACGCAGCAGGTCCCGGCGGTTGGTGATCGAGTCGGGGATCATCGGAGAACTCCCATCGTAAAATCCACGAGTAAGGGGTGGAGCCGTAATGGACCCACGATACGGCAAAGAGCGGTCGGAATCGAGACGGCGGTCACTGACCCGTTGCGGAGGTCGCGGCTCAGGGTATCCTGGGGCCACCAGGACTGGCCCGGTTCCGAACCGGGTGGGTCGATTGATGACGCGAACTCAGGGAGATTCGACATGTTGAGCCGACGACGTTGCCTCTGGATGCTGGGTATGTTCGCTGGTCTGGCGATGGCTGGGCCGGCGAACGCCGCCGAGACGCTCCGTCTCCTGATCATCGACGGACAGAACAACCATGACTGGCGGGCGATGACCCCGCCGATGAAGAAATTCCTCGAAGAGACAGGGCGATTCGCGGTCGATGTCGCCACCACGCCCGACAAGAACGCGCCGAAGGAGCAATGGGATCAGTTTCGTCCCGACTTTTCCAAGTATGATGTGGTGCTGAGCAACTACAACGGCGAACCCTGGCCCGACGAGGTTCAGAAGGCGCTGGAAGACTATGTGAGCGGGGGTGGTGGGCTGGTGATCGTTCATGCGGCGAACAACGCGTTTCCAGGCTGGGATGCCTGGAATAAGATGATCGGCCTGGGCTGGCGCGGTCCGGATTTCGGCGATCGCATCACAGTGAACGATCAGGGTGAGGTCGTCCGCACGCCGAAAGGGGAAGGGCCAGGGGCCGGTCATGGACCGCAGCATGAGTACAAGATTGAGGTCCGCAAGCCGGAGCATCCGGTCATGAAGGGGATGTCCACGACGTGGATGCATCCCAAGGACGAACTCTATCACGGTCAGCGCGGACCGGCGGAGAACATGACGATTCTCGCGACCGCCTACTCCTCAACCGATAAAGGGGGCACGGGCACCAACGAGCCGATGATCTGGACGATCCCGTTTGGCAAAGGTCGCGTTTTCACCACGGTTCTTGGGCATGTTGGCGGCGGCGCGACGGAGGCGATTCGTTGTGTCGGGTTCGAGACGGTCGTCGCCCGGGGCGCGGAATGGGCCGCGACCGGCAAGGTCACGCTGCCGATCCCCAAGAACTTCCCGACCGAGGAAGAGACCAGCATCAATTCGGATTGAGTTGGCTAATGACTGGCCTGTCGGTGCGATCGACTCACCCGGCAGGCCAGATCTCAGCTAAAAAGCTCCGCGATTGGCTTGCCGTGATCGGTGATTGGCACCGGACGGTTATCCGCGCGGAGTTCCTTGTCGGGGTCGATCCCAGCGCCGCATGAATCGTCGCGTGAAAGTCGGGGATCGACACGGGACGATCCACGATCGTTTTCGCCAGGTCGTCCGTGACGCCGATCACCTGACCGGTTCGTAGTCCGCCTCCGGCCAGAAGCCCGCTGAACGCCGTGGACTGATGACCGCGTCCGCCTCCGGCGTCGAACTCCGGAGGACGGCCGAACTCCGTGGCAACGACCACGAGCGTTCGATCCAGCCGGCCAACCCGTTCCAGATCGTCCAGCAAGGCCGAGAGAGCCTTATCCAGTTCGCCGATCAGGACGTGCTGGTTGAGTTGCCCCTGGTTGTGTGTATCCCAGCCAGTTCCGTTAATGAAGTTCAGGTTGTGAGCCACTTCGACAAAGCGAGTCCCGGCCTCGACGAGTCGCCGCGCGAGCAAGCAGCGCTGGCCGAACTCTCCGCCGTACGCGGCCCGACGCTCGGCTGGCTCCCGATCGAGGCGGAAGACGTTCAGGAATGAAGGACCGGACAACCGCGCGGCCTCTCGACTGGCCGCGACATAGTCGGCAACCGCCGGATCGTTCGTGTATCGATCCAGGTAGTCCGATCGAAGCGATTCGAGCAAGCCCTCCCGGCTCTGGCGACGATCCGAGGACAAGCCAGGCGGTGGCATCAGGCCGGTCGGGCCGGTCTCGGTGTCGGTTAAATAGACGTATCCATACTTGGAACCAAGGAATCCCGGTCCTCGGCTCACGTTGGGATATCCGACGACCACGTATGCGGGTACGCCCTCACCCCCTGGGCCCTTCTCGTGAGCGACGATCGAGCCGAGGGATGGGTACGTGACGGTTCCGCTGACCGGCCGCCCCGTATGGACGAGGTTCGTGGCTGCTCCGTGCTCGTCTATGATTTCGTGGTGAAGCGTGCGGACGAGAACACAACGATCCAGCCGACGGGCGACCTGTGGCAGGTGTTCGCAGACCGATGCGCCGGGGATCGCGGTGGAGATTGCTTCATAATAGGAGCCTGGTTTTTTCTTGCCGTCGCCCCGGCGCTTGGGGTCGAACGTGTCGATCTGAGCGGAACCGCCACCCAGCCAGAGCAGAATACAGGCATCGGCCGATCCGCGAGGTGTCGCTCTTCCGGCCAGGGCCGAGGGAAGAGTGCAGGAGGTCAGAGCGGCGGCGGATGTGCCTCGCAAGAAACCGCGACGCGTGATGCGGATCATGCCGATCTCCTCAGAGCATGGAACGGACAGTTCGACGTACCGTTTCCGTGGTGAATCCATAAACCAGATGGGCCGCGAAGCCGTACAGATGAGTCGATGCCGGGGTTTCCGTCGGCGACGACGAGAACCCCAGGGCAGGCACGGCCAGTTCGTCGGCCGAGATCATCAGCACCGCGCCGAAAGGCAAACCCTCGGCCGACGTGATCTCGGGAATGTACTCGGCCAGCACCCCGTAGGCCCCTCCCATCGCGGTGCCGAATCCAAAGTGCACCGCTTGACCCGACACCTGCTCATGTCGCTCGGACAACTCGGTCTGAAGCACCCCCCGCGCGATCGCATCGGCCGCCTGCACCGTGGCCGACCTGGAAGACTCTTCCTGGCGTTCGTTGGAGGAGTTCACCGCATCTCCACCATCTTCTGAGAGCATGCGTGTTGTCTGGGACCAGATGGTCTGGAACGCGGTCATCGCCACGGTCCCGGCCAGACCACCAAGCAAGCCCGCGGTCAGACCGCGCAGAGGGGCCGGACGATGGGGGTGCAACCACGTTTCAATCCGATCGATCATCCGGTAGGCCATGTTCGGTGATCCCAGAAGGCTCAAGGAAGGAAACGAAACTCGGGGCTGTTGACCAGCGCCCAGACGACGTCTTCCATTCGCTCACGAAACCCGGGTGTCAGACGGTTCGTCGGCGGGTCGCCCTCACGAACGGCACGCTCTCGCTCCTGCTGGATCTCGGTGGCCTCGGGACTCAGGTGATTTGCCCATGAGACGCGCCGGGTGAAGTGACGCGGAGGGTTCGGTTTCGCTCCAGGAACGATCCGATCGGGATACGTCTCCCTCAGATATTTGGCAAACAGTGCGGTTTCCGTCGCGCTGGGGGGCCGAGACAGAATGCGCATAAAGATGTCCCGGATCAGGTCTTCGAGTGGCTGGTCTTTCAAACAGAGTTCGGTCAACGCGCTATCATCGGAAAGCCGGGCGATGCGTCCCGAGACGACGACGCCATTTGCGAGTAAGGCCGGCTGGAGCGGTGTGGTGGTTTCATCGCGCACCGTGATCGGCTCCTGTCGCGATGGTCGCCAGCCGAACGTTTGCAGGACATCCACCAGGCTCTGCACGACCGGGAGAGCGAGCGCCGGACGGTCGCGCTCGTTCGAGGTGGATGTGAACTGCCAGGCGCGTCGGGGTGTTCCCAGGTTCAGCATCTCCTTAATAGGCCGCCGTCCTTCGGGATCGATGCACAAATCCTCGGCGTGGAATGGCTTCCCAGCGGCCGCGAACAGGGAGTCGAGCAGTTGCTCGGCCGACATCGACCGATGTGCCGGGGCGATCAAGGGGGGCCGCCTCTCGACGGATGCTCCGGCGACGACAACGTCCGCTTGATACAGCCGCGAGTTGAGGATCAACCGCGCCACATGTTTCAGGTCGTAGTCGTGGAGCAACAATTCCCGAGACAGAGCACTGAGGAGTGCGGGATGTGTTTCAGTAATGGTGCCGTCCCAGTCGTCCACAGGTTCGACAAGTCCGATACCCATGTATCGCTTCCAGAGGCGATTGACGATCACCGGAGCGAACCGACGATTGCTCGGAGCGGTTATCAGGAGAGCCAGCCGTTCCCGCGAAGAGTTCATCGCTCCAGGCTGAAGATCATCCGGTAAGTCAGCGGGACTGATGCCGGAAAGGTTCCATTCCGGTTCGACCCGGTCGCCCGCTTCGAGCGATACCGACACTGCCGGAACTCGACCGCCTTGCTGCCGCTTGACGGTGCTTGTTGCCGGAATCGTGACGGGTTGACCGGTCAGCATTCCGGCCAGTCCGAACAGATCTTCTTGCTGGTACGGATGAAATGGAGCGTCATGGCAACGGGCACATTTCATGTCGGCCGCGAGAAACGCCTTGGCCAGAATGTGGGCCTTGGCTGCCATCGGCGCGTCATTCTCGGATGCAATGCCAAACCCCGCCGGGCCTCCACCCAGGGCGCTTCCGTCCATGCGGATCAGTTCGGTGACAAACCGATCGAAGGACGTGTTATCGATAAACGATGTGTGGAGATAATCGCGAAACGGTCCGGTGTTGTTCAGGGTCGGCTTGAGAATGCCGGGATTTTCGGCTAGCACATCCAGCCAGTATCCCATCCAGCCATCGGCCCAGCGCGAATCGGCCAGCCTTTGTTCGATGGCGCGGGCTCGCTTGTCGAGGCGGGGATCGTTCAGGAACGCTTCAACCTCGTTCGCCTCGGGAATCACGCCAATCGTGTCGAGCGAGAGGCGTCTGAAGAATGAGGTGTCGTCGGTTGGGGGACTTAACGTCAGACCCCGTTCATCGAGGCTGGCCCGAACGAATCGGTCGATGATGTTGCCGTCTCCGGGGGGGACATTGACGGCGATCTTCTCGGCCTCACGACGGGCCAGTTCGTGACGCATCCGCCAGTAAGGATCATCACTCCGCGCGGCGTCTCGGCGACGCTGGGTATCGATCGCGGTCAACCGGTTCTCCTCCGCAAGGGCGAAGTCCGTCCAACCCTCATCCGTGAGCGCAACCCGCTCCTCGCCGATCAGCATCGGCAATCCGTCCGCTCCGACGAGACTGACGGAAAGTTCTCCGGTTTCGGGCCGCAAATTTTTGTGTCCGATGATGGTCCAGAGGGTTACGTGGTGGGGCTTTCCATCGGATTCCCAGACCACGATACGTTCCTGATCGCCCGGCCCCACGTATCTCCAGCGTGAGTCCTCCGGGGGCGCAACCTCGGGCACATGTTCGTGAGCCGAGCCGTTGGCCCGCAATGGATCGGTCTCCGCTATGAGGTCGTCATCGATCAGCAACCACGCCGCGCCCTTCGCACGAAGGACCAGACGATGAACTCCGGGCGGTGTTTTGATCGAAGTATAGGCACGCAGTGCGTAAGGGATGTCACGATCGATTTCGATGCCGCGTTCGTTATACTTTGTAGGGACCCGCACGAACCCTAGCGCTGGCGTCTCGTATTTCTCCGTTCGAACTGCGGGAGCCTCAGGGCTCTTTCCGTCCCATATCCAGGGACTCGGAAGACCTTCCCAGATCTCGACTCGGACCGGTTCGCCCGCCGTTACCAAGCCACGACCGGCGCACAACAAGAAGAAAGCGACCATGGCCAGCCGACGGATTCGATAATCGGACATGGTAGGGTCTCAGTGGGGAGCGGTATGTTGCGAGGAAGGACTCGATTCCTTGACCCTACTCGAAGTTTCATTATCGGTCAACGATCCACAACTTGTGATTGCACCATGATTCTGGAGATCCGCCACGATGGAACTCGTGCTGGCGAGCACATCACCGTACCGTCGAATGCTTCTGGAGCGGCTCGGCGTGCCCTTTCGGTGCCATGCTCCTCAGGTCGACGAAGTGGTTCTGAAGCGGCAGATGGAGACGTCCGATCCACGCGTGCTGGCGGAGCGGCTCGCTCAGGCCAAGGCCGAGAGCCTGATCGATCTGGAGCCAGATGCCACGCTGATTGGGTGCGACCAACTGGTCGCGTTCGAAGGGCGCATCTTGGGGAAGCCCGGTAGCCCGACGGACGCTGTTGCTCAGCTTGCCTCAATGGTGGGTCGTCCTCACGAACTGATCACGGCGCTGGTTGTGTGGAGTGGCGGTCGACTCGACCGCCATACCGAAATCGCCACGCTCCATATGCGCTCGCTGACCCTCTCCGAGATTGAGCGGTACGTCGCCGCGGACCATCCTGTTGACTGCGCGGGGGCCTATAAGCTGGAACAGAGAGGGATCGCTTTGTTCGAGCGGATCGTGGCGGAAGACCACTCAGCCATCACTGGCTTGCCGCTGATCGCACTCACATCCATTCTGCGCGACCTGGATTTCGATATTCCATAAAGATTAATCTAATTTAGGATTTCTTGAATGGGATTGCCATGCACGTTTGTCAATCGCCGCTGAATACCATTATGGTAATAGGTCAGCTTTTGGTGGTCGATTCCCAGGATGTGGAGAACTGTGGCGTGGAAGTCATGCCAGTGAACCGAATTTTCGGCGGCTTTCCAGCCGATTTCATCGCTTGATCCGTAGGAAATTCCATGCTTCAGGCCGGCTCCGGCCAGCCAGACAGAGAATCCGTACTGATTGTGATCGCGGCCTTTTCCCACGACATCGGCCGCTGATTGGGTGAACGGAGTCCGTCCGAACTCGGTAGTGAACAATACGAGCGTATCGTCGAGTAAGCCACGCTGGCGGAGATCCTGGATCAGAGCCGCGATCGGCTGGTCGATTCGCAACGCTTCCTGGCCGTGGTTCTGCCGCATGTCCTCGTGGCCATCCCAATTTCTCCGGGGACTGCCGAAAGTGCCACCGGAGAAGAGTTGAATGAACCGGACGCCTCGTTCGAGCAAGCGGCGAGTGATGAGGCAGGCTCGGCCAAAATCCCTGGTTTCCGGCCGGTCCAGACCGTAGAGCGTCTGGGTTTTCGCGGACTCGTTGGCGAATGAAGCGACTTCGGGAACGGCCAATTGCATCCGAGCGGCCAGTTCGTAAGCCCTGATCCGAGCGGCCAGAGCGTCGTCTCCGCCGTGGGATTGGAGGTGACGGTGATTCATCGCGGCGGCGAGCTCACGCGCGGCTCGGTCGGTTCGGGAAGGGATCGCGGTGGCGGGAAAGAGATCATCGATGGGTTGATCGCTGGGGCGAAATACGGCTCCTTGATGCCGCGCAGGAAGAAAACCATTGCTCCAGTTGATCGATCCGCCCGCTGGCAATTCGCGTGCGTCGGGGATCACGACAAAGGCGGGGAGATCGTCGGCCTCGCTTCCCAGGCCGTAGCTGAGCCAGGAGCCGAGTGATGGAAAGCCGTTGAGCCGGAATCCGCTGTTCTCCTGGAATGTGGCTGGGGTGTGGTTCGAGGTTTCCGCATACATCGAATTGATCACAGTCAACTCGTCGGCGATCCCGGCAATATTCGGAAAGAGATCCGAAATCCACAAGCCGCTTTGCCCGCGCTGACGAAACGACCAGTCGGGCTGTCGGAGCAGGCCAACCTGCCCAAAGAAGACGTCAGGACGCTCGTCGGACTGGAGCGACTGTCCATGTGCCTTGATCAGCCCCGGCTTATAATCAAATGAATCGACTTGGCTGAGCGCGCCGACGAGACAGATGTGAATCGCCCGAATCGCTTTTGGTGCAATGTGAGGGCAGGGGGGGCTCGACTCACCTGGCACGGGTGCCGCCCGCAACGTGCTGTCGCGGAGCATTAAACTTGCCATCGCGGCGCTACTGAGGCCGTTTCCCACCCAGGAGAGAAACTCGCGTCGGTCCACGGTGTCCTCCACGAACGCTGATCAATCGACGTACAAGAACTCATTGCTGTTAAAGATGGCCCTAGCGAGCACGGCGGGACCGAAAGATTCGACGACTCGACGGGCCTCCTCGCGCTCTTCGGGATCGGGTTGACGCCCGAATGCCAGCCAGTAGGCCCGCTCCACCTGGAGCCCGGGATCGTTACCCACTTCTCGTCGCAAGCGGCTGGCAAAGCGTTCCACCTCTCGAAGGCTCTGGGTGTTATTCAGGAGCGCGAGTGCCTGGATTGGCGTGGTGGTGACGGCGCGTCGAGGAGAGGTCGTCGAGGGGTCGGGGCAGTCGAAAGCATCGAGAAAGCCACTACGACCGCCACGCGCCCAGGTCCGATAGAGTGTTCGGCGATCGAACTCGGAGCCAACAGCCACAACAGGTGTATAGCGATTTGTCGTGGTTCCTTCGGCGCGACTGACCTCGAATTCCCGAAATCCCGGACCGCCCATCCACGGGTTAAGATTGCCTGAGATGGCGAGCATGGAATCGCGGACCATCTCCGCTTCCAGACGCAACGGTGCCTTTCTCCAGAGCAGGCGATTATTGGCGTCGATCTGTAAGGCGGAGGGGTCTGGGGCTGAGGATTGGCGATACGTGGCGGAGGTGACGATGCGGCGATGAAGTTGTTTGAGGCTCCATCCTTGGGAGATCAGATCGCTCGCCAGCCAGTCGAGCAGTTCAGGATGGGAAGGCACGCCAGAGTGGAATCCGAGGTCGCTGGGAGTTTCAACCAACCCCTCACCAAAATGTGTTTGCCAGATCCGATTGACGATCACCCGGGCGAATAATGGATTGCGATGGTCCGTGATCCAGGCGGCGAGTCGGACGCGACGTTCCCCTTCCGGTGAATCGGGTGGCAGCCCAAAGTCGACATTGAGATCGGCCAGAGCACTCAGACCACCTGGGGAAACAACCTCCATCGGCTGGTCAGGATTCCCTCGATTCAGCCGATGGACCACCTCCGGTGGCCGGGGCGAGACAGCGTAAACCTTCCGTGTTCGCATTGATCGACGTGCCCGCAGCGCATCCCGCTCTGCGATCAAGCGTTCCCGTTCGGTCCTTTGCTCGCTCGTGAGCCTTGTCTGAATCTCCTCGTTCGAGATGAAATTCGCCGCAGAGGTTGCCAACTCTGCCGCGGTCAAGGCTCGATCGTACAATCGGGCGAAGACGATCCGGCCGTCGAGCATCTTGTTTCCGCCGTTTGGAGCGTGCCGCATGCCGAAAACAATTTGCGCATCTCCAGCATGATAGGTCACCGGTCCCTTTGACGTGTAGGATGTCCCATAAAGTCTGCCGTCTCGGTACGCGGTGATTGTGCCATTCGAGTCGTAAACGATCGCCAGATGAACGGGACGTTGATCGGCCTCGTTTTCTTCCGAACCTTCGAGACTTCGCGTGCGAAGGAAACTTTCACTTCCCGCCATCCAACGTCCCGGTTCCCGCTCTCCGAAGACGATGGAGTCAAAGATGTTCCCGGACAACGACTGGATACTCATTACGCCTCCGCCGCGTTGCTGGAGGGTTCCAAGCTGGACCCAGGCTTCGAGCGTCTTGGCTGTCAGATCCATGGCCAGCGGCGCGGTAGCGACATAACCTGTCTTTCCATCGACGTTCAATCCCTCGGATGTCATTTGGGCTGATCCCTGGAGCGTCCCGTGCAAGGAGCCGATGCGATCCCGCGTATCCTGGCGGAAATCCCAGCGTGCGATTGGTTCCGTTATGGGTGTTTTGGCTCCACGTTCGGCACGGATTTGCTCCCGAATGGGCCGTTCCAGATTCGCCAACTCCGCATTGTGATTTTCGATCCGTCGCGTGTCCTCGAGTACGTCTGGATCGAGCGTGGTGAGGTCGCGCACACCATGTCGGACACCGGCCAAGGCGGCGGAGAAACGATAATAATCCACCTGCCGAATCGGGTCGAATTTATGGTCGTGGCAGCGAGCGCAGTGGATCGTTAGACCCAGGAATGTCTGCCCGACGGTGCTGATGATGTCCTCCATCTCATCCTGACGCACAACCCGACGCATTGCCTCGCTCTGCTGCGTCTGTCCGACGCTGTCATATGCGCCGGCGACGAGGAAACCGGTCGCCTCGATGGCTTCCGGATTGTCCGGTTCGAGCACATCTCCAGCCAGTTGCAGACGTGCGAACCTGTCATACGGCATGTCCCGGTTCAGGGCATTCACAACCCAATCGCGGTACGGCCAGGAGTCCGGTCGAAACTCATCGTGCTCAAAACCGTTGCTCTCTCCGTAGCGTGCCAGGTCCAGCCAGAGCCGTGCCCATCGTACACCGTACTGGGGCGAAGCGAGCAGCCGATCGACCAGACGCTCGTAAGCGTCGTCTCGGTCATCGAGGACGAACGCCTCGACTTCGTCCGGAGTGGGCGGCAGTCCGAGCAGGTCGAATGAGAGGCGACGGATCAAGGTTCGTCGATCGGCCGGGGGAGCGGGGGAGAGGCCCGCCGCCTGCCGCTTCTCCTCGACGAAGCAATCGATTGGACTGGTCTCTTGACCCGTTTGCGCCGATCGGCACCCTCGGGCGTTCGATCGATTGGAAGGACCACCAATCGCGGCCTGCACGCCGGTTTGTCGTAACCTGATAGGGATCGATGGGATCGCTTCCCCATCTGCGCACCCGCTTCGATCCATGCTCTGAGGAGCCTCGCCTCATCTTCGGGCAACGTCGTCTTCGGCGGCATCGTTCCCTCGGCAATGTACTCCCAGAGAAGGCTCTCCTCGGGTTTACCGGAGAGGATGACCTCCCCGCTGAGTCCCCCTCGCATAGCGAGTTCCCGACGAGACAGGTCTAAACCTCCTTTGGGATCCGATCCTGAGTGGCAATCGAGGCAATGCCTCGCCAAAATCGGAGCGATCTGACGATCGAAATCCAGCACGTCGGCCGCCGTGACGTTCTGAGACGTGACTCCGATCCAGGCAAGAGCGAAGACGGAAATGGTGATCCTCGAATTCCGCATGAACCACCCTCCACGGAACGTACAGCGTTGGCTGCGACAAATCACGTTCAGTGTCCGGAACATTCGATTCAGGGTCAAGAACCATCGGTGACCGCAGATCCCTTAGGTCTGGCTCTTGCTCTCCAGGACGATGATTCTATCCTGATCACAATGGACCGAAAGCGATTGTGAAGCGCAAGGGGCAAGGCATGAGAATCCCTGGTGAAGAGACGTTGAATCGGATGGTCGAACGGGCGCGTGACGCGAGCGAACGGGCCTACTGTCCCTATAGCCGATTTCGCGTCGGGGCAGCAGTGTTCAGCGACGACGGGATTGTGATTGGTTGTAATGTGGAGAACGCCAGTTATGGACTGACCATGTGCGCTGAGCGCAATGCGATCTTTCGGGCTGTGGCGGAAGGATGGGCAAAAATTGAAGCAATCGTCATTTACACCCCGACTTCCACGCCGACGATGCCCTGCGGTGCTTGTCGGCAAGTTTTGAACGAATTCGGGCCGGACGCGCTGGTCGTCTCTGTTTGCGAAGGGCCTGACCGTCTTGCGTATCGTCTC
Source organism: uncultured Planctomycetota bacterium (assembly GCA_963758025.1). GTDB lineage: Bacteria > Planctomycetota > Planctomycetia > Isosphaerales > Isosphaeraceae > CAVWUA01. The sequence goes on from CAVWUA010000003.1 coordinate 465,835, forward strand.
TCGGAACTATTGCCCGCCGCGTTCGGCCCGAAGAATCTGCAGTCGTTCCCGGATGTGCCGCGAATCTGAAGTCAGCCGAGTCCGAGCTGGAAGTCGATTTTGTCGGCCCAATCGGGAAAGTCGATGAGCGGGTTTCGATTGCCCTGAAGCTCGAAGATGGCCTGGTTGCGGTGACGTTCGTATTCGTCAACCGGGAACTCCTGGTGCCAGCCGAGGAGAGTTTCCAGACGTGCGTTTGTGTAGCGATTCGTTGCGCGTTGGATCGTGCCCGGATACCGGAGCAAGAAGTACAGGGTCGCCCGCGCGACCGTTCCCATGCCGGCGGTCGGCTGGAATTTGTTCGGTTCGCGGCGTCCGCAGCCTTCTCGGACCACCTCCTCGCCTTCGCGGAAGTCGAAATAGGGGATGTTTCCCCGGAAGCTGTTGCAACCCGACTCGCAGGCAAACAGGTGATGGAGATCGCCTCTCATCGGCTCTTTCGCCGAGAACCACGACTGAGGCACCACGTGCTCGCAGTTGAATGGCAAGCTGGCCTCCAGCAAGGCCTCCTGTGCTTCCAGTAAAGCGGCATCTTCGGCGGCCTCTGTGGTCATGAATTCCTCCAGCCGCTCGGTTCGCTCGCGCGCGATGGCAAGATCTTGCTCAATCAACTCCAGCGGTTCGAACGTTCGTCCGGAGTAAACGCTCTTGATCTTCAAGTCCGGCTGGAGGTCCACCCACGGATAGACGTTTCGCGTGGGGTTGTAGGTGAGACGGTTCTTGTGGGTGCGCTCCAGCATGCGGCTCAGGGTACGGAAGAACGAACCTCGTTCCGCACCTGGGGAGACGTTCTGAAAATAGCTTTTGCGATCGCGTGTCTCCGCTTTCGTGTCCAGATAGGTCCGCTTCCGTGAACGCTCCAGTTCCTCCTTCGCCGCTCCGAACTTCGGGGTCCTCGGGAATCGGTGGCTCGTCCGGGGGCGACTTTTGTAGAGGAGGCGGCGTTCCTGGATCAGGTGTCGAATCGGGCATACCGCGCAACGCAATTGTGCCAAGACTGACGGTCACCTGGAGTGGAATCGTCCAGGTGGCTTGACCTTCCGAGATCAATGGATCGGTGATTATCGCCGGGATGACCGTTCGGGGATTCGGATCCGTTATCCGGCTGGTCCCGTTCAAATTCTTCTTTGGCTTCAGATCCTCCTCGGATTCTGGGAGCATGTCGGGATGGAGCAGCCCATTGAGGAGGCGTTGTTGGTTGTCGTCGAGATCGTCGATGCTCTTCAGATGGACAACAATGGCCGCCATTCGGATGCCCTCGTTGGCCACCCAGTCGATGCGATGTTCCCCCATGCTGGACTTCCAGACCTGCCCCTCGGGGGTGAGAATCCTTCCCTCGGCATCGCGTCGGGGAAAGCCGGAGTGGTGCAAGGCAACCACTTCCCACTGATCGTTGTAAACCGGTGAGCCGGACGAACCGGGGGTGGTGTCCGTTTGGTAGTGGAGGAACCGGTCGCCGTCTTCCGGGAACTTGAGGACCATGTTTTCCCGGAGGGCGATCTGCTTCGGTTCGCCGTTCGGATGCTGGATGATCGTGACGCTCTCGCCAGCGAGGATCTCGCCTTCGACGCCGAGGCAATTGGGCCTGAACCGACTCAGAGGGGTGCCGTCCTCGGCCTGTTCGGCCACGGCGACGAGGGTGAAATCCAAATCCTTCGACAGACTGGTGGTGAAGAACGTATCGGGGTCCAGGGCAAAGGAAACCGAGGGAAGCATCTGTCCCTGAAAGTCGCTTTGATAGTTGAATTGGACGATGCTCGACTTCGCTTGCGCCTTGGTCCCGATCACGTGGTTATTCGTCAGAAGGAGTCGAGGCGCGACAAGTGAGCCGGTACCAAATCCTATGGTCTGGCCTTGCGCATTACGAATAACGATCCGTCCCACCGCACGTGCCGCGGACTGGCCGCCGTCAAGGTACTGGACACCCAGGAGCATGTTCTTGCCGATGATTCGCTCGAGGCCGACCTGTTCCTCTATTGCCGGAAGGGCTTCGAATTGAAGTGAGGAGGCTCGCGGGATCGGGGGCATGACGGTTTTGACGACGGTGACGCCTTGTCCGTCCTGCTTATCATCCGGCAAGGATTCGGCGGAAACCTCATCCGAGAAGCCGATTCGCCGCAGCCGCTTTTCAATCGCTTCGGTTGGATTGGTTTGCAAGAGCCGCTTCGAGCGAAGCTCCCGAGGTACCAACGACATCGCTTCTTCCGTACCCATCGACTCGAAGGGGGCGCCGCGGAGTCTTCAATCTCCCCAGCGATGGATTTGTATCGTTCCTCCGCGTCTCTCAATATGGATTCATCGAATGGAACGTCCGATCCCGTTGTCGTTTCCTCTGATCGAGACGACTTTCTAGCCATGAGATCGGCTCCTTTTCTCGGTCGGTGATACGGAGCAGGCTTGCAATAACTGACGTTGTCATTCGCGTCGCCAGGACGAGAATGACTTTTGCTTACTAATGAACAGTAGGCGTGCCAAGGGTGCCGGTCCAGAAAAATATCTGCTGATTACAGATTTCTTTGTGGATCGTGGATGTCCAGGAGAAAGGGCCTACGGTCCGGCCATGATGACCATCTTGAGGATCATCCGTGGAGATCGCCAGTAGAGAGGCGTCAACGCGAGGCGCGCGAACTTGGCACGCACTACGAAAAACCCCTGCGACCCGAGAGACAGATTCTCCCATGACGCAAAGGCTCTCTTCAGTCCGAAGAGGCTTCCCTGAGAGAGTACGACGACAAGAGCACCACGGAATGCCTCTGACCTTCTCGGGTCACCAGAGAAGAGGCAGAGGCAGAGTCTCACTCAGTTCGCGTGATCCTTCATCTCCGCCAGTCATCGTCGACTGACACTACCGAGGCGAGATCCGCGCTTGCACCGGATCGTGAGCCAGATGATCCCATTCGCTGCCAGGAGGTGCAGGATCAAACGCGGCTCGGGAACCGGGGTCGCAGTCACGGATACATTATCCAGGGAAGCGGTCGTAGTCCTTGCGTCGTTACTGCCATTGAGGAGGAATTCCAGGAGGACATCCTGTGAGGGCAGTGAGGAGACGTTGAGAGTCACGCGCTTCCAGTTGTTGGCGAGATCCATCACCGAGACGAGAGTACTGTTGTAATATTCTTGACCCGTAGCATCGATGCTATAAAAGGCGGGGAAGTTAGGATCAGAAATGGTCGGCAATAAAGGACTAAACGCACTATCGTAAAGTGTTGCCTGGAAACTATCCGGTGGAATACTGCCGCTTCCGGTCAGATCGGAGGAGAGTAGAAATTCGAAGGAGAGCTGGCTGGAAGAAGGTGGAAGGTTGAAGGTCTGTTCCAGTTCGGTTAGCGCGGAGGACTGACTCTCCGAGAACAGGGCGAATCCTCCGCCATCCGTGGGAGATTCGCCGTAAGTGGTGGTCCAGGCATCGAAGGGATCGGGAGATATTCCTGGACTCGAAAAATCTCCGTTGGTCAGAGTCAGACCCCCGAAAGCGATCCCAGCCGTCCCGGCGAGGGTCATCCATCCGGTCAGCAGAATGGTGTTCAGTATGTGCCTCATGAGATAACCCCGGGTAGGGAACGAATCCGGCATCAAGGCGAGCAAAACATTCAGCCCGCACATCTCGGATGACACAAGCGTTGGCTGATCGTCTGGCGAGCAAAACCAATCGCTTGCCAACGAAATCGGCAAAGGATCGCATCACTGGAATGGTCGACTGAACGATATGAAGCCTACATGTTCAGCCGTTGTTCCGCAAGATCTTGCCACCCCGCTTTCTTGTGCAATAGTATTGTTTTGTTCTGTTTCGATGGAGTCATTTTGTTGCATCACACCGATGGGCCGGAGGGCCGGCTCGGGCGGTTCTTCCGGTCTCGTACCAGGGATGTGACCAGGTCCGAAAGCCAGTTACTTGAATCGTCGGTTTGCAGGAGACCCCTCTCCCAGAGAGAGGCGATGGCTGTTCTCAGTTTGGCACCCAACATGGCCATGTCTTGATTCACCACGAGTTTTCGATCACTGGCCGGAAGCTCCATCACGTGGGGCTGGCTCTCCTTCTGCGCCAGGGGCTGGGTCCAGTCGATGGCTGCCCGTAACTTGTTGAGGTTGGCGAGATTCCGCGAGATCGGGAACATCCGTCGCGTACGGAACGGCTGGGGCGTCGGCTGCGCGACCGTCTGAGTGGGACGACGACCCGCGAGGGCCGTGAACACCCAATCGAGGGAGGTTGCGTTCTCTGACAAGGTCGGAGAGACCAACGAGAGGCTGGTCGTCTGGGAGGCCATGATTTGGGGCAACGAACCACTACCGGTCTGGCTCGGGAGTGGGGTCGAGGACAGGCCGAATACGCTTCGCAGGTAGCTGTCTGAGCTGTAGGTTGCGCCGTGCTCACGGGGCAGGACTTCGGCGGAGAAGACGCCATCGGCAGAATCCAGCACGTTGATTTCCTGCATCATTTCGGGCGTGCCGCTCGTTGCGGTGGCGTGATCGAGGCCAAAGGTATGGCCGGCCTCGTGGCTGATCGTATTGATCAGTTGCTGCACGAATTCGGGCTCCGACCCTCCCAGGAGACTCAGGGCCTGTGCGCTGGCGGCCGAGAAGGCCAGGCCGACGTTGGCAGCCTGGTTGCCGGGATCCCAGGGGGCGTATCCCGCAGTCCACTGGACCGGCGTTGCACCGGTAATCGGGTTGGTTCCCACGAGCCAGCTCCCGTCGCCGCCAACGAGAATCACCGTATCACCGGCTCCGAAGCGTGGGTTGAGCTGCCAGGTGTCATCGCGGAGCACCTGCACGGGATATGGGGCGAAATCGGCCCTCACACCCTCCACCACGCGCTGAATCTGTTCTTCCCGATCGACGCTGCCGAACGGGACGAAGCCCGGATGAACCATTCCGGTCGATCCCGAAACCGCGACGACGTCCGAAAGTTCGGGGAGGAGGCCGCCGTCGAAGTCGAGGAAGATCCGTGTGAAGTCTGTCTCCGGACTGGTCGGTAGGACCCCCAGGACCGAGTTCTCGAAGGAGTAGCGGGCGACCGTCGGGTTGTACAGGCTGAAGTGCCTGGCTGTTGTCGTCTCTCCTGGGTTAAGAATCCCGTCGCCGGTCAGGCCGGTCAGGTCGTAGTAGGGGCTGCCCGTGCTCAGGTGGCCGTCGATCCCTACGGCCTGCACGGTCGTCGGTGTGAGATTATCAAAAGCCAGCCAGAGGGGGCCAGAGATCGCGCGGTCGGACGTGTTGGTGATGGTGCCGTAGAAGGAGGTCGTCCTGGTGACGCGATTGAACTGCGTTCCATAGTACGTCACGGTCACCAGCGAAGTGACGTCAACCTGAGCGGCAACCGGCGCGATCTCGATGACGAAGCTGCGCGTCAGAGACAGGCCGCCCGAGTCGGTCACCCGAACATCCACGACAACCGAACTCGCATCAGTGTAGAGTAGCGAGACTCCATCCTTCAACTTCAGGTGATCGCCGACGACCTCGAAACGCGTGTCGTTGATCACGGAGAAGCCAAGCGGGTCTCCCACGTCCGGGTCGGTTGCCGCCAGTGTCCCGACCTCGGCCCCCGGCACCTGCTCGACCACGGAACTCCCGGTGAGCGTGATCGAGGTTGGTGTCTCGTTGACATCGCTGACGGTGATGGTGACGTCACGCGCGATGGGCAATCCGCCGGAATCGGTCGCCGTGATGGTCAGTGGGACGATTGGCTCGGACTCATGGTCCAGACTCATGCCGGACTTCAGCTTGAGCACTCCACCAACCACCTCGAACCGATCGTCGGAGACGACGAAGGTGAAACTGTCGCCCACGTCGGGATCGGTGACGGTGAGCGAGCCGATGTCGGCTCCCGCCGCGTTTTCAGGTACTGTCGTGTTGCCGAGGGTCAGGTCCGTTGGGGCGTTGTTGCCGGAACTGACCAGCGCGACGTTGTCGATAAAGACGCGTCCGTTGACCGCGCCGAAGCCCAGGAGGTCGAAGTAGAGGGTCGCCGTGGTACCCGGCGTGATTCCGCTGAGGCTGACCAGGACGCTCCGCGTCTGGGAATAGTCTCCCGAGTCTCCCGAGGTCGCGACGCCGGCCACCGTCACGTGGTCGCCGAAGTACGTCGTTCCGTCGGCCTGGATATTCAGCAAGGCGTCCGTTCCGGTCACATCGTTCAGAACCCCGACCAAGGGCTGATACGTCGTTGCATCGAGCAACGCCATCTCGAAGGCATCCGGTGGGCTATTCGTGCCCGTTTCGAAACCTTCGATGCGGAACGTGAACTGCAGCGACTCCGCGTTGACGGGGATCGTGAAGGTCTGAGAGAACCGGCTGTTGAATACCGCGTTCTCCTCCAGCACTCCCACACCACTGGCGACTGTCGCACTTCCGACCGTCTGCCAGCCGAACTGACTGCTGGAAGGGTCGCTCACGTCGAAGCCGCCGTTGACGATATAGTTCGGAGGGCTGACTTGGAGACCGTGAGGCTGGGAGAGATTGCCCCCTCCGACTAGGCCCGGCGTCGCGTCGAGGATGGCCCAGACTGGATCGCTCGCCGAGGGCACCCGCCGCTCACCGGGAGCAAGACTATTCGTCATCAGACTCAACGGATATTGACCGTCATCGAGGTCCGGCAACCTGAGAACATGACCAATCTCGTGCATCACAGCGGTAAACAGGTCGATGTGCTGGGCTGCGGGGCTGCCCGGAGTGGCCTGGAACTGCCGGCCGGGGATCGTCTCGGTGAACTCCTCGTCCATCGCCGGGGTGGCATCAATGAACCAGCCATACCCGGCTGCGTCTGGGTCGATGACAACCTGCCAGGTTCCGTCGTCCAACTTCGATGTGAGGCCCAGGTAGGTGCCCGGTAGGTCACTGAGCACGAAGCGGGTGTGGGAGAGCTGCTCCTGAAGCGTGTCCGCCCCGACGATGGTCGCCCAACGCGATTCAGCCGCCAGGATGGTCTGACTCAGAGCGTTGTTCGTCAGCGAGCCCGATCCCGCGGTGGAGTCACCCGTCGAGGACTCTTCAGGAGTGCCGCCGCCAGCAGGGATCCCAGATGGGACGACGAGCGGCGCGGGTGCCGGCCAGTTCTTGAGCATCCGGTTGCCAACAGCCGCCAGATTCCCCGCCGGTCGCACGGCCCGGGCATTCTGCTCTGTGGCGTGGGTGATCCGACGATACGTGTTTACTGCATCATCCATGCCAGTGAAATTCGCCGGATAGTAAACCTGCTTCGGGTTGTTGTTATCAAACCCGTTGTCCAGCACGTGGCCGATCTCATGCGCGAGCGTGCGGAAGCGCAGATCCAGTCCGGGCGCCATGAAGACGAACGTCTTCTCACCGAGCGCCGCGATGAGATCGGCCGGGCCGCGCAGTCAGCGCATTCGCTCCCGGCATGGGTGCCACGAAGAAGACATCCACGATGTCCACGGTCGCGGCGGCTGCGAAGTTGGCGATGAGAACCGCGTCGTCGGCGCCGGCTCCGATGGTGAAGGCCCGGTCGATCAGGATGTTGTTTCCGGCGGCGTCGTTCGGCGCATTCAGGAAGGAAATCGCTCCGTCCAGAATGATCCGGATCCCTGCCTGCGCCCAAGCAAGGTTCGCCCGCGAGATCTGGGCCAAGACATGTGCCGTCGCCTGGGCTACCGTACCGAGGACCGTGTTGAGGATCCCGTCACCACTGATCTCGCCGTTGGGCTCGGCAGGCTCTCCAGGGTCGAGTCGACCGTTGCCGTTGGTGTCGGTGAAGTCGAAGCGGCCGTTGCCCGCGCCGATGTTGGGAGTACCCGGGTTGGCGTCGTTGTCATAGCCAACATCCTGGTAGGGCTCATTGAAGACGATGGCGCGCATGTGCAACTCACGGCGAAAATCAGGAGCCCTCTGGAAGACGGGGACGGAGCTGATCTGGTGAACCATGTTCGTGGTGAATACCACCCGGACCGCGCCGTCGATGTCAACCTGATGCGTCCGGTCGCCGCGTGTGTCATCCTTAACCGGGCCGGTGAAGCCGTCGTTGACGCGGAAGCCGTCGTCGGTGACGTTGAGGTTGTTGAGAGGGTCGTCGGTCGGCACACCGGGGATATCGTGCGTGGTCAACAGCTGCGACTTCGACACGAATACACCGGTGTCCGGGCCGGTCTCGACCAACCGGATCTCCGTCTGATTGTCGTCAACCGCGCCCGTGCTGAGTGTTGTCCCGATCGTGAGCAGGAAGTCCTCCACAGCGGCCGGGTCCAGGTTACGGGAGGGGTCGATCACGCGAATGTAGAAGCGTTCGGGATCGCGATCGATGAATGTGTCGCCCAGGGCGTTCCGCACGTTCCCCGCCGCGTCGTATCCATCGACGCCGTTACCGGAATCGACGCCCCAATGGCCGATGTTCACGAATCCAAGCGGGCTGTTAGCTGCGGTGACCGTATCGTTTCCGTAAACCTCGGCTCCATAGGTCCCGGCGCTGACGAAATCGAGACCCACGTTCGTCGTCGCGATACTATCGCCACCGACGAAGCCTTGCGGCCCGCTACCGTCGGGATCAATCTCAAACTTGATTAGGTGGTCGGCCGCCTTGGTGCTCGTCCGGACCGCTTCGACGTAGAGTGTGACGGTGCGGACCGCATCCGAGAAACCGAGCTTCGCCCAGTCGCCGGGGCCGTATTGTGAACCGGTCGGAGTGGGCGTGACGTAGTTGCCGGCCGCGGTGAAGAGGTCCTTACCATCTCGTATCTCCTGCCCCTGCTTCGTCCAGATTCGCAGGTAGCCCGGAGCCGGAGTGTAGGTGAGGCTCGCGCCACTGCCGGCGGTGGTGACGCCCGTCGGGTCGGAGCCATCGTAGATGATTCGGAAGTTGGCCTTCGAGAAATCCACGCCCGGCGAGATGGTGATGACGAAAGTGGTGAAGGCCTCACCCTGAGCCGCTGTGGGCGGAGCGTCGTCGGCATTGCCGGCAGTGCCGTCGCGGTTGTAGCCGTCGGCGAAGTCGGGCACGCCGTCGTTGTCGCCGTCGTCGCTATTGACCTGGACGAGCACGCCCGGAGCGGAGTCCTCGCCCTGCTCGTCCTTGCCGTCCACAGTGCCGTCGCTGTTGGCGTCGGCGTCGGTGTCCACTAGCAGGAAGCGGAAGTTGTCGATCAGGGCGGTGGTGTCGATCACATTGAAGAAACCTGGGGCCGACAGCTCAAGAGTAAGCGTGGCGGCGAACCCCTCAACCACGGCCGAGGTGAAGGGCAGAACGATGTGGACGAATGAGGTCATCACGGACTTCAGGTCGATCGTCCCGAGGTCGAAATGCTTGCCGTCCATCGTGTCCATCGAGGCCATCAGCACGTCGTTCGAGCTGGGGTCGGTGACCTTCAGGTCGAACTGGAAACCTAGTTCGCCCTTCGGAATATACAAGCGATTGTGGGTGACTTTCGTCAGACTGCTGTCGATCATCAAAGCATGATTGCCGGCCTCGCTGACGATGTGGGAGGTCGGCGGGGGATCCAGCAAGCCGGTGGAAATTGAGCCGCCATGATAGATCCAGCCGGGGATCTCGTTGATGATCGGGAAGCGGCTGCCGATGTTCAGCGTGCCGGACTCGAAGTCGCCGTTGAAGACTGACTGGACCGCCTGACCCAAAAGCGGGGTGCCGGGGACGTCGGGCTCCGTGTTATCGGTCTTGACGTCCACGCCGATGATGCTGCTGGTGGTGAGTCCGCCTCCGAGTTTGGACCAGTACCAGCCCGCGCCGACGCCCTCCCAGATCGCCGACGGGTCGTCGTAAGGGGGCGTCCCCGAGACTCGTTCGTAGCCGACGTACCAGGGGACATCGTTGTACTTCAGGAAGAAGCCCGAGCTGTAATCCTTGTCGGCGAGGGTCCGGTAGATCCGCTCGCCAGCGAAGTCATGGCGACTCAGGTCGATCGTACCGGCGTACCACTGCCAGACCCGGCTGTGGGGACCGCCGGCCAGGTTGTCGGTGGTGAACCCGGATCGTCCGTTGAGGTGGATGTCCACATCCGCGCCGGCGATCTGCGCGCCCATTGGGAGTCTGCGAGATGCCGGTGGGATTGGCAACCGTCTGCCAATAATTGTCGAAGAAGCCGACGTTGGTCCACCGCTGCACGTTGGGGTCGCGGAAGTCGGCGAAGTCAAACGCGGTGTCCAGGGAGGGCTGGACGAAGTCATGCGGGTCCAGCGTCGTCATCTGAATGTTGGTGACCGATGGATAGTAGGTCCCGAGTCGCTGAATGATCTCGCTGTTGACGACTGTGCCACGGCTGTGGCCGATGAAGTGCAGAGGGGACAGGAACAGCCGGCCGCTCAGATTGTGGTCAAGGTTCACGATCGCGGCGAAGAAGGCGTCGGCCGCGGCTTCGGCGAAGCCGGAGTCGTTGATGTCCGACTCCTTTTTCCAGTCCAGCACGAGCACGACGGGCTTGCCGTCCTCGACCGCCGAGACACCATCGCCGCCGTTGTAGTTCTTGCCATCGGAGTCGATCAGGTCCTCGACGAAGCGGCCATTGGCGCGATTGTACTTCAGGACGTGACCTCCGGCCGGGTCGGCGATCATGTGCGCCATATCGAGGAATTGCTGCGGCTGCTGGAATGGTGAGTTGCCCGGCAGCGGGTTGAGTTGGAACCCGTGCGTGATGATCGTCACGCCCGAGAAGGGGGTTCCGTCGGCCTCGACGGGGTCGGTGCGGAACGAGCCGGAGCACGGCCCGTCCACGAGCCGGCCTGGGCGATCACGCCCCAGTAGTACGATTGGCCCGCGGTGAGCTTGATGTTAGCCGGCAAGTGGAACTCGAAAACGTTGTCGGGCAGTTCCATCGTCAGGATGCGGTTCGGATTGACGTCAGGCACGCCCGAGAGCGTCAGGGATCGTCAGGGAAGAGGCCCATGCCCTCGCGGAAGACGCTCACATAGAGCTTGCTCTTGACCGGCTGGAGCCCGATCGAGGAGGTGTCCACGGCCCAGCGGAACGTGATGTCGGACTGCGCACCCTGCGCCGCGGGAATCGGGTTGAGTGGTTCCAGCAGCTTCACCGAGGAACTGGCTGAGTGGCCAGGTCCCACGTGCCGGCGCCGGTCAGCGGGGTGATGTGGACGTTCGGGTTGACCTGGTCGAGCGGCTGCCGCTCGGCCTGGCTGGGCGTGGCGGCCAGGCTCTCGCCGGCCGCGATCAACTCGGCGGTGTCCATCACGAGGACCTCGCCGGCCCCCCAGTACGAGGCGAATAGCCGCTTGCCGTCGCTGCTGACCGCCACGCTGGTGACCAGGCCGTCCTCGATGGGCGTCGTCGCGCCGAGGTAGGTCGGAGTCCCGTTCAGGCCGAACGGGTTGCGCACCAGGCCAACCTTGTCGCCCGCGCTGGCCGCCGTAGCCAAAGACCAGGAACAGCTCCCAGTCGCCGATATACGCGTATGACAGGTCGGTGCGAGAGTGATGTTCGCGCGGCGTGAGAATGTTCGTGTAGTAGCCGTTGTAGTAGTCGTTGATGAACGGGTTGAGGTTGCCACCCTGGCATCTGGGTCCTCACGTCCTTGATCACCGGCCCGCTGGTGGTGAACGTACGGTGCTGAAGGTTTGCAGCTTCTTCGGGAAATCGGCTGACGTCTGCCAAGGCGCGAGGCTGCTGACCCGGTACCGATAGGTGAAGGCTGCGTACTGCGACTGGTCCGCCGCCGGGGCCGTCGACGATCGCCTCCGGGATGGCCTCCGAGCGGCATGTCGTACTCCAACTTAGCCCCAGTCCCGGAGCGAGGTTGTCCTTTGCGTCGGCTCGTTCGACGGGTCGAGCTGGAAGACGGAAAGATGGCCATCGATCACATCATTGCCCGTGCCGACCAGAAGATCGCTTGCCGTCGGCGGTCACGGCGATGCCGGAGATGGTAATTCGCGGCCTGTGGCAGGTTGATCGTCAGGAGCACCGTGTTGAAGGTCGGGGACCCGGGCCGGGTGTCGATCACCCAGACCGTCGGGGCGGAGCCGGCGACGAAGAGGAAGTGTCCCTGCGGATCCGTCGTCATCTGGTGGATGAACTGGTTGCCGGGGATCGGGATATAATCGATGTCCGGCGTGGACGGGTCGGCGTCGACAACGCGGATGGCGGTCGTGTCGATCGACGTACACGTGAGTCCCGCGCCGCCGACATAAGCCCGGGCTCATGTCCGGAGTAAAGATGACGTCGGTCCCGCCGCCCAGGCTGAACTTGCGGATGACCTAGTTATCCGCCACGTCCACGCTCGAAGAACGACGCGCCGGAGCCGTGCCCGCGACGGCCACCCAGGCCGCCGGACGGAGCCAGCCGGGCGGGCTTCGAGGACCCGTAGATCGAATGGCGGACGATGATGTCGGTCAGGCCGACGACCATGTCTCGCGGGAAGGCACGGTGGCGATCGACGTGTCGCTGGTCCGTGCCCGGGGCGACGACGAACTCCCGGGTGCCCTGGCGGAAGACGACATTCGCACCGTCGAACCGCAGGCCGGTGATGGTGACGATCGTGACATCACCGATCGCGTTCAACTGCATGTTCTGGATGATCGGGCTTGGTGCTCGCGGGGTTGATCGGCGGGCAGATTCGACGTCAACCTGGGCGACCTAACCAGGTTGCGGCAGGACGAACGCGGCCGGGGTTTGCTCGGCGTGCGGGATCTCCTTCGGGTTGCGCGCGTAGATCAGGAACGTGATGCCAATGTCCAGGGTGTAGGGGATCGGGAGCAGTCCAAGCCCAGTCGGGATGCCGGTACCCGTAGGGAGTGATCCCGATCGAGTACCCGACGTGCGGCGGGGCTCCGAACCCGAGGCTGACGAGCTTCTCCGGCTGTGTCCATCTTGGCCAGGCGGTATTGTCCGCCGGCGCTGAAGCCCGGGTAAGGCGGCGAGGTGGTCCGGGCGAAACCGTCGGCGCCGACCTTGCCGGACTCGATCAGGAGCCAGATGTCCTGGGTCGAGCCGTCGAGATGAGTCATCGTCTCCTGCTTGAAGAAGTAGACCGTGTCGCCTGGGTTGGAAGCTGGCACCGACCGGGATCATCATCTGGGCCGGTTGGCTCAGCACGTGTCCGCCGAAGTCCAGCTCGAAGGTCGTGCCGACCTCGTAGGCGGAGTCGAACGCGGCTTCGACCTGGCCGGTTGGCAGGGTGTGCAGGGCGACGGACGTCTCCCTCGGGGAGCGAGCCGGGGGCGATCTGGATGACCGTTCCCTCGGGGGTCTGGACGACTGCCGCCCCTCGGCGCCGATGGTCGCCGAGCCGAGCGCTGGCTGGACGACCTTGACCGTCACGACCTTCTCGGCCGGGCCGTTGATAATGGTGACCGTTGTCTCGCCCAGGCCGGCGGAGGTGGCGAAGCCGTCGGGGGTAAGGGATACGACCGAGGTGTCGGCCACGAAGTAGAGCGTGCCATCGGCCGCGGTGGAGATGTCGGTGTCGTTCCCCTTGACGAGGAACTGTCGCTGGCCGCCGACTTCCGGCAGGGTCAGCGAACCGGGATAGACGAACAATCCGTTGTTGCCGAGGTGGAGCGGGTCGGCCGGCGTGCCGACGGTGACGGCGGTCGCCGCGGCGAGGTTGCCGCGGCGCGCGGTGACGGCCGCGTAACCTTCCGCCAGGCCGCGCAGAGTGCCCGAGGAATCGACCGAAAGGACGCTGCCGTTGCTCGTCACGTAGGTCACGTAATCGCCGAGCAGGGGCACGTCCTGCTGATCGGCGAAGTTGCCCAGCACGACCAGATCTCGACGCTCGCCGAGAGCCAGGTGGGGCGTCCGGTTGGCGATGTCCAGGCTCAGGAGCGTGGCGGTCGAGATCTGCACGGGGATGAAGGCCGAGGCGGAACTGCTGAAGCCGTCATCGGCCTTGACGGTGAAGCCGGCCGCGCCGGAGAAACCGGGCGTCGGGGTGAACAGCACCGTGCGACCGTCGGGGCTCAGCGTGGCCGTGCCGCCGGTGGCGCTGACGAGCTGGTAAATGACCGTGTCGCCATCGGGATCGATGACCGCGTCGCCGAGAGCGACCGGAACCGCGAGGTCCACGTGGGTCATCACGGCCGGGAAGTCGGGGTTGGCCGTCGGGGCGAGGTTGGCCCGGAAGCCGTAGTTCCGGGCGAGGACCTGGGAATCGGTCGCGTCGATGACGCCGCTGCCGTCGAGGTCGGCGGCGAAGACGTAGCCCGGCTGACCCTCGCTCGACCCCTGGGCGTCCGCCATGATCGTGCTGTCGAGCCCGTCGATGAAACCGTCGGCGTTCAGGTCGCCGGCGACGTTGATCTCCACGGCATAGTTGCCCGAGGTGCCCGGGGCGCCGCTCAGGACGATGTGGTACAGCCCCTCGCGGGGAATGGCGAACAGGGCGTCGGCCCGGTCGCCACCGACGAAGGTGGAGCGGGGCGTCAGGCCAGGAATCTGCGGCACCTGCGGCTGGAGCGTTCCCGACGTGGCCCGGACCGAGACGCGGATGAGGACCTCGCCCGTGGCCGTCGAATTGATCTCGCTGGCCCGGACGCTGAAGGCATGGCGTGCGCTCGCGCCGTCGGCAAGGGCGCCCGAGACCGTCTGGCCGTCGAAGTTCGTGGCGGTGCCGAGATTGTCCGCGATGGGGAAGATCGTCGGCGGGGCGAGGGTCGAGTGGACAATGGCCGACCCGGTACCGTCCGGCTTGAGCGTTGTCGTGAGCTGGTGCGGGGTGGTCAGGTCGTAGCCGTAGCGGCTGGAGGCCCCGGTCGTCAACGTTCGCGCCGCGATGAGATCCCCCTGATCGCTGTAGGTGTACACGACCACGCGGCCGTCGGGGGCCACCACGCGATCGATCCGCCCGGCGTTGTCGTAAACGAACTGGATGGCCTCGCCGCTCGTGGTGACCAACCCGCTGTCGCCCACGTAGATCGTGGTGCCGCCGGGCGCCTTTTGCGAGATGATGCCCAGGTGGATATCGACGCCGTAGCGCGTGCCGTCGGGGCCGTTGAGGGCGAAATCCTCCCCCTGGAAGAAGGGGCTGGCCGGGTTGTAGGGTCGGCCGGTGCTCAGCTCGAAGAAGAGGCTGCCGGCCTTCATGAGCTTCAGGCCCGTCGTTTCGAGCGTCCAGCCGGGCGCGCTCTCGGGCAGGATCTCCCAGGCGGGCGTGAAGTAGGTGACACCCGGCTCGTCATGCCGGACCGGGTTGAACCGGAAGCCGACCTCGTCGCCGTTGGGGGCCGACAGATAGAGCCGTGTGCCCTGTCGGTACGGCTGATAGAGGCCCTGGTCCTCGTGCCCGGTCAGAGGGGTGCTCGTGCGGATGTTCAGCTCGCGGTTGAGCAAACGCCAGCCGTAGCCGAACCGGCCGGACTCGTCGCGGCTCGTCGAGTCGTACGCGCGGGCCACGGCCACCGTGGTACCTCCCAGCGTGACCAGCAGGTCCGTCTCGGTCAGGGTGAAGGCACGCTTCGAGGCGGTGCGCACCTCGATGGTGGCCTCGGTGCGGGCCAGCCGGTTGCCGATGTCGCGGGCCGTCAGGCGCAGGACGTAGAAGCCGTTGGGCATCGCGGCCACGTCCAGCACGGCGAGTGGGCCACCGTTAATGGCATCGTTGCCGGTCGCGATGGTCTGGAACGTATCGCCGCCCAGACGCTGGATTTCCAGGGTCCAGAAGTCGAGATTGGTGTCGCGGACCGCGCCGTTGACGACGCCATCGCGCAGGAGGGGGTCGCCGGTGGTGGCGTCGAGGATCACGACGGGGGGCGCGGTATCGTTCGGGTCGCGCACCTTGAGCGTCGCTGAAGCCGTGCCGACGAGGCCGTCGGCGTCGGTGGCGGTCGCGTTGACGATCAACTTGCCGGGGGCGGAGGGGGTGACGTACCCACGTCCCTGGGCGTCGAGCACCAGGGGCTGACCGTTGAAGGTGGCGGTCAGGCTGGTGATGTCGGCGAGGCTATCGGCGATGACGTGGACCAGGACCGTCGAGCCGGGCGTGACGGGGAAGCTCGGCGTCAGCTCGATGATGACCGAGGGCGTCGGTACGTCCACCCCGGCGCGGATCACGATCATCTGCGAGGCCGTCGCCTCGCCGTCGGTGGCGGTCACGCCGACGAGGAACTCGCCGGTCTGGCCGGGGCCGGGCCGCCAGACGAACTCGCCGGTCGCCGGGTTGAGTGTGGCCCCTTGCGGCAGATTGATCCCGCCGAAGGTCAGCGACGTCCCGAGGTCCGGATCGCTCGCCTGGACGTTGAACCGCAGCTCACTGCCCAGTCGCACGGAGTGGTCGGAGGTCTTCGACGATCGGCGCGCGGTTGACGTTGTCGACGCGCAGCTCGACCTGGGTCGAGTCGGACAGGCCCCCGGGGTCCTGAGCGCTGAAGGTGACGGTATAGGTTCCCGCCTGCTCGTAGCCCGGGGTCCAGGTGAAGGTGGCCGTGGTCGGATTGAACGTGGCACCCGCGGGCAGGTCACTGGCCGAATAGATCAGGGCGCCGCCGTCGGCATCCCCGGCCGTGACCGTGAACTGCATCGTGTTGCCTTCCAGGGCGTACTGCGGCGCGAGTGGAACGATCTGCGGGGCGCGGTTGGTGTTCTCCACGAAGATGGTGAACGTGACGAACCGGCTTCGGTGACCGTCCGAGGCGATCAGCTTGATATTGGTGTAGTCTCCGGCCTGGCTGAACGTCGGCGTCCAGTCGAATACGCCGGTCAACGGATCAAACCGCGCCCCCTCGGGCAGGTTCTCGGCCGAGTACGTGAGGGGGTCGCCGTCGGGGTCCGTGGCGTTCAGGGAGAACGTCAGGTTCTGGTTCTCCTGGAGGATCTTGTCCAGGACGTTTGGCACAACCGGCGTGGCATTGGTGTCGCGCACGACGAGCGTGATCGTCTCGCTGTCACTCGCCGGGCTACCCAGGCCGTTCCCCTCGTCGGTGACGGTGAATGTCGCCGTGTAGGTGCCGCGATCGAGCGTGCCGGGCACCCAGCTCAGGGTGGCCGTGCCGTACGAGGAACCGGGGATAATCGTCGCTGTTGCGGGCAGGCCGCTGACGCTGAAGTGGAGCGGCTCCTGGTCGTTGTCGGAGGCCTGCAAGGGGAGCAGGAACGGCTCCCCGGTGACGGCGACCTTGTCGCCGATCCGGCTGAGGACGGGCGGGTCGTTCTCCGAGATGACCGTGAGGATGAAGGTGTAGGACGTCTCCAGGCGCGCCCAGCGGCCGTCACCGTCGCCGTCGTCGTTGGCGACCAGAACGAGGCTGTGGTCGCCTCGGGCGCCGACGCCTGGCGCGACGTGGAAGACGCCGGTGCCGTCGCCATTGTCAGTGAAGGTGACGAAGTCGGGCAGCGGGAAGCCGGGGCTGCCGTTCTCCGCCCGCAGGGTGATCGGATCGGCGTCGGCGTCGGTGACCTGGACGGGGATATCCAGCACGTCGCCGCGGTGAACCGTCTGGTTGGGGATCGCCTGGATCTCAGGGGCGCGGTTCTGGTTCAAGCACCACGACCTCGATGGTCGTGCTCGACATCAAGGGCACGCCGGTGCCGTCGCCGTCGTCGATCGCGGTGAAGGTGATGTGATACGTGCCGGCCTGGGTGTAATCCGGGGTCCAGCTCAGGAAGGTCGTCACCGGGTCGAAGCTCGCTCCGGCGGGAAGGTTCGAGGCCGAGACCGTGACCGACGGCGGAACGATGTCGCGCTCGACGAGGTTCCCCTGCGAGTCCCGATACGGATGCTCGTAACCCGGGTTGTCGGGGTCGTAGGCGAAGGCCGAGATGACGAAGGGCTGCCCTTCGAAGAGGCGGGCACCATCAAGAACGTCGATGACCGGCGCCCCGTTGGCGTTGAGCACGGTGAAGGTGGTGGTCTTCGTGACCCTCTGCGTGCCGTTGGTGACGGTGAACGGGACCTGGTAGGTCCCGGCCATGTAATAGTCCGGCGTCCAGTCGAACAGGCCGGTGTTCGGGTCGAGCTTGGCGCCCGGCGGGAGCAGGTAGCTCTCAAAGTGGACGGCCTGACCGTCCGGGTCGTACCCGTTCAGGTAGAACCGCAGGTGGTCCCCCTCGCGCAGGGTTCGCTCGGCGGGAACGATCAGCACGGGCGGCTGGTCGGTCGGCGCGATCTGGAAGGTCACCTTGCGGGTGACTTCGTTGATGCCGTCGCTGAAATGGAACGTCACGTCCTGATAGGTGCCGGCCGAGTCGAAATCCGGCGCCCAGGTGAAGCGGAGCGCGGCTGGGTCGAGGATGGCGCCGGGGGGCAGGTAGTCCGCCCAGACGGCCAGCGGGTCCCCCTCCGGATCGACGACCGGCAGGTTCAGGAAGAGGGGCACGCCTTCCTTGCCCTGGATCAGCTCGGGCAGAGTGCCCGGGATCGGGGCCTGATTCGTCCCCGCGACTTCGATCACGAACGACAACTGGCCACGACCGCCGCGTGTGTCGTAGGCGTGCAGGATGACGTTCGTCCGGGCGGCCGCGTGGTCGTCGGGCACCCACTCGACATGCCCGTTGAGCGGGTCCACGGTCATTCCGGCCGGGCCGCTGGCCAGGAAGTAGAAGACGGAGTCGCCGTCGGCGTCGGTGGCGTGGGCGTCGAACGCGTAGGGCTGGCCGACCGTCGCCTGAAGCAACGGGGCGGCATCGAACGCCGGGGCGTTGTTCGCCGCGAGGGTCCCCCCGGCTCCCGAGGTGTAATCCACCCGGCGGTCGTTGAGGTTATAGATCGTCAGGGTCTGGCCGATGGTGGATTGCCCCGGGTCCAGCTTCTGGCCGTCGGGCAACTGGTTTGTCAGGTCGATGAACCAGCGACCGTCGGGCGACCTGGCCGGAGGCCCCCTGCGGGACCCCCGGATACCCCTGCGCCGGGTCGAGAATCAGCACGAGCGGCAGGAAAATCTCGAAGCCGCTGTTGTTGGTGACCTGCACGTCCCACAACACGGTGTCGAGGGCGCGGTCGGACCGGCTGTTGGTGAAGCGGATGTCGAGGAACCTTGAGACGTCGGCGACGGCGGAGAAGCTGGTGGTGTAGTCGGCCGCCATCTCGATGCCCTGGATGCTCGTCACCCTGTGGGAGACGGTCAGGGTGTATTCGTCGGCCGGGAGGGACCCGAGGGCCAGGAAGACGGTGCGCGTCTCGGGGACGTAGAAGACGCGTTCGGGCGTCTGGGGGCCGCTCACGCGGCCGATGAGGAGGTAGTTGTCCGGGTTGATCACGCTGGCGAGGTCGGTCGCCTGGCCAACGAACATATCCTGATCGAACGTAATGGTGATCTCGGACAGCGGCAGGGCCACCGCGGCGCCGGGGGGCGGGCTCGTGGCGACGACCAGCGGGGCGGTCGCCTGATTGATCACGTCCACCTGGTTCGACTGACTGACGAGCACGTGGCCGTCGCTCGTGGTGATGAGCACGTCGCCCCGGGTGCCGCCGTCGGCGACCGCCACGCGGCGCAGGGTGGCCACGTCCACCATCGTCAGCTCGCTTCCGGGGTAGTCGTTGGACCCGGCGTTCTGCGAGACGAACAGGAGCCCTTCCAGGGCCGTCCCTGCCTGGCCGAAGGCGAGCGAGTCGATGTCCGCGTCGAACCGGAGCATCACCTCGGCCCGGTGTTGCTCGTTGAACCGGACGACCTGCCGGCGGTCGGGCCAGGTCGTGGCCCAGAGCGAGCCGTCCGGCGCGAAGGCGAGCGAGGCCACGCGCAGGTTCAGGTCCTTGCTGTAGTGGGTGAAGGTCGCCGTCGCCGGGTTGAAGACCTCGACGCCGCCGCCACCGCCGTACGCGCCGTTGACGCCGCCCGACCAGACGGCCCCCTTGGCGACGTAGATCAGGCCGGTGGTCGGGTCGATGGCCATGGCCATGGTGATGCCGTCGCCATATTCCCCGAGGATCGCGCCGGTGTCCGGGTTCAGTTCGAGCAAGGGGCCGCCGCCGGTGGTCGCCCAGAGCCGGCCGCCGCCGTCGAAGGCCAGGTTGAAGATCGGGTACGAGACCTCGGCCCAGGGGGTCAGGACGTCGCCGCCGTCGGCCGGGAGGCGATAGATCCAGCCGCGGGTCGGGCCGCCGCTGATCAGGATGTCGCCGTCGGGCGTCTCGGCAATCGCCATCGGGCCGATGTCGGCGTTGCTGGACTCGATGCCGCGGGCGAAGGCGCGGGCGGTGAACGGCGCCAGCACCTGGGTGTACTCCGAAACCCGTACCGTGGACTTCGCGTTCGGGATCAACTGCTCGGCCGCGGTGAACAGCGGGTTGGTCGAGGGCTGCACGGAGGGCGTCGGGGCGATCCCGAAATTCGGCGGGGTCGTGTCCGGGACGCTGGCCGCCGCGCCGAGGTTGACGCGGCTGCCGTCGTCCTCGGCCTTGGCCCCGATACCCGGGGCCTCGCGGTTGCCCGCCAGGTCGGAGGCGAGCGCCAGGAACTGATACGTGTGCCCGGCCTGCCCTTCGTAAACGAGGCTGCCGGTGGACTCGGTCAACTGCTTCTGCCAGATCTTGTACGTCCCGCCGTCGGTGGCGACGTAGAGCGTGACGTGCTTGAACCCGGAGCCGGCCGCGTCGTCGGTGGTCTCCCAGTTCACGACGTAGTTGTCCGAGTTGGCGGTCACGCGGCTGACCGTCAGCAGGGTGGAAGGCGCGACGGCGTCGATCCGTTGCGAGAGTTCCGGCGTGTCTTCCGGCGGGGCGTTGTTGAAGAAGACCCGCGCCGATGCCTTCACCTCGTTGCCGCTGGCGGCCACCGTATCGTCCGGCAGGATCGTGTAGCTGACGAAGCCGGCCCCGTCTCCCTGGGCGTCGTTCGGCGGCAGGAGGCCCTTGGTCGGGTCCTGGATCAGCTCGCCGGTCAGCGGGTCGATCGCCTGGATGAGCCAGGTCGCCTCGTGCTTGTACTGGTCGGCCCCCGCGCTGACGCGGAGGATGAAGCCGAGCGTCTCCGTGAAGTCGAAATCGCCCTGGAAGAGTGCCCGGTCGGTCGGCAGGTGGATGTTGATCTTGCCGATCTTGATGTCGCCCAGCCGGAACGAGAAGATGTCGAGGTTGTCGTCCAGATGCGTGACGATCCGCACCTCGGCGACGTGCTGGTTGGCGGTCGGCGCGTTGGCGAAGTTGATGGTATAGGGGAGGCTCTCCTTCAGGGGCAGCCAGCCGCCGGTGTCCACGGTTTGCGGGCCGGTGATCGACGCCAGCCCTGCGCGGCGTTGCCCTGGAGGTAGCGGGTCAGGTCGAGCGGATCGAAGGGGGAGCCGTCCACCGGCTGCGGCCCGTTGACCTGGAAGTCGGCCGGCAGGCCCGCGCCGCGTTCCTCGAACGGAATCCACGGCACGTAGACGCGGAACGACTCGAAGTGGGTCGGCTGAGAGAGGCCAAGGTTGTACTCGTCGAAGGTCGAGATCGCCGGGACCGGGATGTCCAGCACGTAGCAGTCGTTCTCACGGTGATCGTAGAACTCGACCGGGGCGAGCAGGCCGGGATCGTTGCCGTACCAGGCGCGGATGCGCTCGAAGAAATCGCCGAGGTTGCCGGTCGAGACGATCTCCTGGCCGGCCGGTCCGATCAGGATGCCGGAGGCGAGCGTTGCCATCAGGCTGACGACCTTCTGCTGGTCGCGGATAACCGGCAGCGCATCTTCCGGTCGGAGCAGGCCACCCTGTTCGAGTGCGGTCAGGTACAGGTTGCGCCAGCTATCCTTGTCGGCGGCGAGCGTCAGCAGGCCGGGCGTGGCGCCGGAGTTGTCGTCGAGGATCGCCTGCCGGAGCGTCTCCGCCTCGTCGGACACATGGGCGATGAACTCGTCGCGGGTCATCGCCGTGGCCGCCGCCACCAGGTGGAAGCGGAACGGGATGAACGGGATCTCGCAATCGCCGGGCACGGCCGCGAGCTGGTTGTAGAGATCCGTCAGGCCGGGGTAGATCGCGTCCAGCCCGGCCGGGCCGTTATCGAGCACTCCTTGTGCCTCAAGGTTCGGGAAGGCGCCGTAGATCTGGGCCTTGAGGTCCTCCCAGGCCCGGTCGTGCAGCTCCTGCAAGCCCGGGTAGGTGGACAGGTTGAACGTGAACCCGCCGAACCCGTTGGCCGCCGCGTCGAAGTAGTATCCGGGGGCCAGGTTGGTGCCGGTCGTGTTGACCGTCGAGTCGATCGTCGCGTACGCCACGTTCCCCGGGTCGTCCGGGGCGCCCCGCACGTTCGAGTTGAACCGGACATACGGCAGGTTGTAGATGACCGAGTTGGTCCCCATCTCGGGGACGCCGACCTGGAAGTAGACGTAGGGGGTATCGACGTTACTCAGGCTCTGCAGCGCGACGCTATAGGTGCCCACGTCGCCGGCCAGGATCACCCGAGGTCCGCCGACGCCGATGGTCACGTCCGGCTCGATCGCCTGCTCGATCAGGAACCGGTACGGGATGACGGCCATCTCCCCGTCGGGATTGATGACCTCCAGGTCGTACAGGCCGTGCGGAGCGCCGGTGAAGTCGAACGAGGCGATGATCTTGGTCGCGTCGATCACCTGATAAACGACCGGCTCGTACTCGGCGAAGCCCGGGCGCACGAGCTTGACGATCGCGTTCGGGGCGAAGCGGACGCCGCGAATGGTGGTGGTGACGTACTTGGCATCGCCGCCGACGTCGGTGTTCACGCTGGTGATGGCCAGCGGGACCAGGTTCGCGAGCAACTGGATCGGGGTATTGGCCGCCGGTTCGGAGAAGCCACGGACCAGGATGTAGTACAGGCCCGGCTCGGTGGTCGGGATGACCGCGCGGACGTCGGGGGCCAGCCCCCCTTCGTAGGCCGCGTCGTAACTGGCCAGAGTCGGGCGCCACACCGTAGCGCAGGAAGACCTCGTTCGAGGCCTTGGCGGCATCCGTCGTCAGGTCCACCTGGAGCGTCTGCCCCTTCGGCACCCGGATCTGGAAGAGCCGCTGCTGGCCCGCCGAGAGGGTGGTCGTCAGGGGCACGCCGAGCTGGATCTCCGGCACGGCGACCGTCAGCGCGTCGGCGGAGGCGGTCTTGTTGTTCCCCTCGAACTCCCGCTCGTAAACCTGGTTGAAGATGTCCGCGCGGACGATCACCCGGTACGCCCCCGGCGTGATCGGCGGCAGGCTGGCGTTGAGCGTGAGCGTGTACGTGCCGTCCGGGGCGAGGGTGCCGCCGCTGAACGCTGACCCGACCCAGCGGGACGTCGGACAGGTCCCAGGTGCCATCGGTCGAGAGGTACGCGGTGTCGGTCCAGGTTCCGACGGCCGGCTCGGCAGCTCTGGTTCTTGACGGTCCACGAGAAGGTGATCGGGTCGCCGACCTGCGCGGTGACCGGCACGCTGATGCTCGTGACCACCAGATCGGACGGCGGCGGCAGCTCGATGACGAGCGGGACAGTCGTCGCTCGGTCGTTGTTCGTCTCCTTGTCGAGCTCGAAGACGCTGCCGTAGCTGGTCGTCCGGGGCGGATCGGTGCTGACGAAGACGTAATATTCCTCGGTCTCGTTGACGATGGCCGGAGCGCGCAGGGTCCGGGTGATGGTGTAGCTCTGTCCGGCGGCGAGGCCCCCCAGATGCCGCACGGTGTCCATGAACCGGTCGGCCCGGACGTCGAGGAACAGGTCGCGCGAGAGGTACAGCAGGTCGTCCCACGCTCCCTGGCTGATCGGCGTGTCGCCACCGAAGTTCATCACCGTGTAGGTGACGGTGAACTCCTGACCGGAGCGGACCCGGAGCGGGGCATCGACGTTCGTCACCCGCAGGTCCGGCGGGGTGGCCCGATTGACCGTGATCGGCAACTTGGTCGTGTTGTTGCCTTCCTGCTGATATTCACTGACGCGTGCCCCGCGCGAGCAGCCGGGCCGCCTCCTGGAGCCGGTCGCCAGTGCCCAGGCTGTAGGGAGATTCGAAACCGACCCCGAAGTTGCCGAACCCGATATCGCTCTGCACTCCACGGTCCGTCCCGGCGGGAGAGTCGGTCAGGGCGAGGAGGTAAAACGGACCGTCGATGCCGTCCGGCATCCGGACCGTGACCGTCCCCGTGTACGAGTCGCCGATCGCCAGCGCGGCGGTGCGCTTGAACTCGCCCAGGAACAGGTCGAAACGGTCGAGCGACGGGTCCTTTGACAGGAAGATGCGGTCGATCCACGCCTTTTCCCGGGTGTCGCGCGTACCCTCGTTCGTCACCGTGTAGGTCACGTCGATGGTCTGGCCCGAGAGGTCCGGGGTCGGGGCCTGGAGGTTGCTGATGACCAGGTCCGGCTCGTAGTACGTGACGTGGATCGGCGCCCGATAGACGTTGTTCGTCGGGTCCTCGAACGCCCAGCGGCTGAAGTGATCGAGCAGAATATCATTGCGGCCGACCTCCGCCGGCCACCATCCGGTCTGCACGGTCCTGTACGAGCTGTAGTCCTGGTGGGTATCGGGGTGGATGTAAACGAAGAGGTTGCCGCCGATCCCCTTGGGCAGGGCGGCGGTCACGGTGACGGTGTAGCTCTCGCCCGGCTGGAGCGGCTGGGCGTTCGACCGGATCGACTTGCCGAACCACGAGGCACGGTTCAAGAGGAACGAGCTGTCCGCCGAGATCCAGATGTCATCCTGCCAGTAGGACGTTCCCGGCCAGACCGGGTTGCTGCCCTGGTTCTGAACGGTGTACTGAATGGTCGTCAGCTCGCCCGATCGGTTATCGGGCAGGGTGACGACGCTGGTGACGACCAGGTCGGCCGGCACCGGGGTCACCTGGGTCGTGCCGCTATTGAGGTTGTTCGAGTCGTCTTCCTCGATCACCGAGTTCGGGGCGTCCGTCTTGATGACGATGTACTGGCCGCGAGCCGACGGCGTCAGGGTGACCGTCAGGGTGCCGGTGTAGGTCGCTCCCTTGTCCAGCCCGCCCTCATGAGTCACCAGGCCGAGCCAGAGGGCATTGCTGGCGCTGGGGGCCACGTTCGGGTTGTCGGTCAGCCAGACCTCGTCCGACCAGGAGCCGTTGCCCGGGCCGTGCCCCTTGTTGCCGACGGTCCACGAGACCGTGTAGGAGACCCCCGCCAGGGACTGCGACGGCGCCGAGACGGACGTGACGTACAGGTCGGGCTTGGGAACGGCGGGCACGATGACCGGTCGTGCCGAGTCCGTCCGACCGGCCGGCCTTGTAGTTGTTGTTGTCGATCTCGTTCGGGTCGTCCGGGTTGACGTTGATCGCCAGCGTATCCTCCGGCACGACGTCGTACGGGTCGGTCCACGGCATGAGGTAGTAGGTCCCCGAGACCAGGTGGGCGGGGATCTGCACCGTGGTGATGACGTCGTAGCCCTCTCGGTTGGCGAGCGTGCCGTGGTGCGGCAGGCTCCTCAGAAGGACGTCCCCCTGGCCGGGGTGCGGGCGGTTCTTGTCCTTCGTCAGCCAGACGGTGTCCGTCCAGTCCTCGACGCGCGGTCGTGCCGGGGCCGAGGTTGGTGACGGTGAAGCGGACCTCGGCCGTCGCCGCCTCGACGACCTGCGTCGGCACGACGACGTTGCTGACGACCAGGTCGGGCAAGCGGCTGCGGGCGGACGTACAGCTCGACGAACTTGGTGTTGTTGCCGTCGTTGGGGAACTCGTCCACCTGGCCGCCGGCATCCGCCTGCACGATCAGGTAAACGGTGCCCCGGAACCGGAGCGGGATCTGCACCGTGTCGGTAATGGTCCGGTAACTTTCCCCCTGGTCGAGTGCCGACTGGTTCCCCAGGGTGCCGACAAGAATGTCGTCGGACGAGACGGTCGGGTCGAGCGACAGCCAGACCCGGTCGGTCCAGTGCGGGACCGTGGTGGCCGCGGTCCCCTGGTTGGTAATCGTGAAATCGACCGCGATCGTCTGATTCGGGTCGGCCTGGGCCGGCGCGACGATGTTGGTCACCTGGAGATCGGGCCTCGGCAGCAGCGTGACCGGAATGGTGGTGTCGTCCACCCTCGAATTGTTGGCTGACGCCCCGTTCTCGAACAGGCGGTTGTCGTAGTTCGTCGTGACCACCGCCTCGTAAAGCCCGTAGGTATGCGCTGGCAGGAGCACCTGCTCGCGACGGGTGTACGAGAGGCCGGCGCCGAGCGGCCCATCGTACCGGAAGGTGCCGACGGAGACCGTCGGCGCGTTCGGATCGCCGACCTTCCGCAGGTACACGGTATCCATCCAGTAGCCGGCGGCATCCCCCGGGCCGACGTTCTTGACCGTCCACTGAACGTCGATCAGGGTGCCCTCCTTCACGGCGAGGGTGGGCGTGACGATGTCGGTGACGGTCAGGTCGGGGGGCGGGGTGAGCTGAACGTTGAACGCGCCGGAGACCTTGACATTGTTGTTCGTGTAGAGGAACTCGAACGGCCCGCCCGTCTGGACGACGACGTAATACGTGCCCGAGATCCCGTCCGGCAGGCGGACGCTGGCGCGTCCGGTCGTAGCCGTCTCCGACGGCAAGCTGGCCGAGGTGCGTGAACGAGCCGAGGAAGACGCTCCGATTCACCCCGGTGGGATCGGTGGTCAGCCAGACCGAGTCGGTCCAACTGCTCGTGTTGGTGAGGCCGATTCCCTGGTTATCGACGTGCCAGTTGACGATCATGCTCTGGCCGCTGGAGGCGGGGCCGGGCACGTTCACCGACGGGATGACCAGGTCGGCATACGGGATCGGCATCACGTCGAAGGTGCCGGGGGAGTGGGCCACGTTGTTCGCCTCGGCGCCGTCCTCGAACACGGCGTCGGTCCCGTCCGCCTTGACGAAGACGTAGAAACGTCCGGTGAACGCCGGCGGCAGCACGACCTCCTCGGTCCGGCGTATAGGACGCCCCGGCGGCCAGCGAGGCGGTTCTCGGGAACCGGCCGATCTCCACGTCGCTGCCGAAGGTCGTGTCGCTCGACGCATAGAGGATGTCCACCCACCCGGCCGCCTGCGCCGAGAGGGTGCCGTTGTTCGTCACGGTCCAGGACACGGTAATCGGCGCCGGGTCGGCGATGACCTCTCCGGTCGTCGCGGTGACGGCGGAGGCCACCAGGTCCGGGTACGGGGCCAGCGTCACCGTCAGCGGTGTGCTGGTGGCGTTGTTCGTCTCGCCGGTACCCGCCGTGTTGTACTCGAAGACGTCGTTCGCGCTGTCGGTGGTGACCGTCACCGTCACGGTGCCGACACTCTTCGAGCCGTCGGGGATGGTGACCGTCAGCGACCGGGCGCGGCTCGTCGCCGGGGGCGATGTTCCCGTCGATCGCCGGATCGTAAAGGAGCGTCTGGTTGACCAGCTCCTGGCCATTGGTCGGATTGACGATCCGCACGCGCTCGGTGAAGGCATTCGTGACGGTCTCGGTTCCGGGGTTTTCGGTCTGCCAGGAGACGGTGATCGCCTGTCCGCTCGGCACGGTGGTCGGGCTGACGCTGAGGAGGTTGACGAACAGGTCGGGATACGGCCGGAGCTTCGAATTGAACGAGGCCGAGGCCGCGTTGTTGGTTTCCGGGGTGGTCCCGCTGAACCCCTCGACGACCTCGTTGCTCACATCCGTCGTGATCGAGACGGACAGGGAGCCGGCCCCGAGGGTGCCGTTGGGCAGGGTGAAGGCGTACGAGCGATCCACCGCCCCGCCGACCCCGATCGCCGAGGCCCCGCTGGCATCGTGGACGATCGTGGTGTTCAGCACCGTCTGGGAACCGTTGGTGACGACGATCCGCTCGTGGAAGAGGCCGCTGACCGGGGCCGCCCCGTCGTTGCGGGTCTGCCAGTGGATCGTCATCGGCCCGCCCGACGTGAGGGTGCCGGCCGTCGCCTCATCCACCGTGATGCCCGCGACGCGCAGGTCGGGCAACGGCGGGAAGGTGATGTTGACCGGAGTCACCGAGACGGTGACGTTGTTCGTCTCGTTCGTCTCGGGCTGGATGCCCAGCGCATCGGCCTGAACGATCAGGTAATAATTCCCGGCCGCCAGGCTGGCGTTCAGCGGCAGGTTGGCCAGGACGTTGGTCCGCGGATACTGCCCCCCGGCCGCCAGCGGCAGCGTGGCCGCGTCGATCGTCGCCAGCAGGATATCGCTCCCGTCGAGGGCCTGATTGGTGCTCAGCCAGATCCGGTCGCGCACGGCGGTCGTGGTCGGGCCGGTCCCCGTGTTCTGGACGGTGAAGTTCACACCGACCGGCTCGCCAAAGACGGCGGTGGCGGAGGTCGGCAGGACGCCGCTGACGCTCAGGTCGGGCGCCTGAATCGTGATCGCCCGGCCGGCCGAGGCGTTGTTGTTCTCGAACGTGTACTCATAGACGTTATTGCGCGCGTCGGCGAGCACGAACAGCGTGGCGTCGCCGAAGAACGTGGACGGGATCGGGACGGTCTTGGCGACCGTGTAGCTCGCCCCGAGGTTCACCGCGCCGTTGCGGACGAACTCGCCCAGGTTGATATCATCCGCGTTCCCGAAAACGTTGTCCCGGCTGAGGACAACCCGGTCGTACCAGGGGCCATTACCGGTCGCCGCGAGCCCGTGGGTCGCGTCGTTGGTCACGACCCAGGCCAGGTCGATGGTCTGGCCGATCTGGCCCAGGCTGGGGGAGACGGTGATCGCCGCGGTGAGGTCGGCGAACGGCGCCGCCGCGATATCAAGCGAGCCCGCCGATTGAGCCACGTTCGACGCGGTGTCCGCGTTCTCGAAGACCGCCGCCCTGGCCGGTTCCGTGGTCCGTCTTGACCAGGACGTAATAGGTCCCCGACGTTCCGGCCGGGATGCGGCCGGTCCAGGTCGCGTCGTAGCCCGCGTTCGGGGCCAGAGCGCCCGAATGCGCCTGGTCGGTCACGAAGATATCGTCCGCGTTTCCGAAGGTCGCGTCCGAGGAGAGGACGATCCGGTCGAACCAGTCGCTCACGGTGTTGCCGGGCGTGCCGTCACCTGTCGTCGCGTCGCCGACGTTATCGACCCGCCAGGTGATCGTCACCAGGTCGCCCGCGAAGGAGAGGCCCGTCGATCCCACGACCACCAGGGCCGAGGCCGCCAGGTCGGCGCTCGGCGTGAGCGTCGCGGTGCCGGTGATGCTGGCGGCGTTGTTCGTCTCGGCATCGTCGGCCGCGTTCGCTTCGAGCACCACGTTCGCCGAGTCGGTCGTGATCGTGACGAGCAGGTCGCCGACCCCGGCGTCCCCCTTCGGCACGTTGAAGCTGAACTGCCGGTCGGCCGTGCCGTCCGGGCTGAGGGCCCCGCCGGAGTAGGCGACCGTCGTGTCGATCACGGTCTGCCCGGTCCGCTGGTTGACGACCGTGATCCGGTCGGTCCAGCTACCCACCGGGGTATCCGCGCCGCCGGTGTTCTTGTCTTGCCAGGTCACGGTGGCCGGGCCGCCGGACTCCAGCGAGGCCGGGCTGAGATTGACGCCCACCACCTGAAGATCCGCCGCCCGGACCTCGATCTGCTGGGGGTGGACCCGGAGGTTGTTCGTCTCGTCGCTCTCCGTCTGGTTTCCGGTGGCATCCGCCACGAACAGGACGTAGTACAGGCCGGGCTTGAGGCTTGTCGGGACGGTCCCGGTGCCGGAGACCGTGTAGCTCGCGCCAGGGCCGAGCGGGGTCTGCGTGTCGATCGACTTCGACAGCAGCAGGACATCGGTGCCGACCTGAAGCACCTGGTCCTTGGACAGGTAAACGCGGTCGGTCCAGTCGGCGCCGGCGATCCCGATGCCGAAGTTGCCGGTGGTCCAGCCGAGGGTGAGATTTTGCCCGATCGGCACGGTCGCCGGCGACACCGTCGAATCGCTCACGCGCAGATCGACGTTCACGTCGAACGTGGTCTGGGTCGAGTTGTTCTGCTCGGCGGAGGCGTGTCCCCCGGCGTTGAACTCGTAAATCTGGTCCAGCGAGTCGGTGGTGACGACGACCTGGTAGGTGCCCGCCGTCGTGATCGTGTAGGTCACGGAATGGTTCAGCGTGCCGTTGACGCCCAGAGAGTCCGTGACATCCAGAACGGTTTCGGGCAGGTTGACGCCGGTGGTCACGTTGCGCAGGGAGACCCGCTCCTTGAAGGCGCGGTTCACGGCGCCCGTGCCCGGGTTGGCGGTGGTCCAGGAGACCGTGTAAACCCCTCCCGCATCCGGCCCGCTCACCGTCAGGTCTTCGACCTGCACGTCAGGGTAGGGGGCCAGGTTGACGTGCGTGGTCCCGCTCGTGGCCGTGACGTTGTCCCCCTCCAGGAGGAACTCATTAACCGCGTTCGCGTTGTCGGTGAAGACGAAGAGGTAGTAGTCCCCCGTGATGCCGTCGGGCAGCGTGATCGTCGGGTTGTTGGTGTACGAGCCGCTCGGGGCCAGGGTCCCGTTGTGGGTGAAGACGCCGAGCGGGATATCGTCGGCATTGCCGAAGATCGCGTCGAGCGAGAGCACGGCCGAATCGGTCCACGACGCGATCCCGGTCCCGAGCGAGCCGACGTTCTGAACCGTGTAGCTGAAGCTCGTCTGCTGGCCGCTCTGAAGATTCGAGCGCGGTCGGAGGCGCGACGTTCGTGACCTGCAGGTTCGGGAAGTTCACGCTCCCGGTCGGCACGATCTGGATGTCCATCAGATACGCGCTCAGCAGCGAGCCGGTGTTGTTGCCTCCCCGCATCACGGCGTAGTAGGTTCCCGCCTGGGTGATGTTCACCTGCGCGACGCCATCGAACGGCCGGCCGCTGCCGGACTCCACCACGTATCCGTTCTGCGCGTTGTAGATGCTCACGACCGGGTCGATCGGGCTGCCGCTGGGCTTGCGGGCGGTCAGGAAGATCGTCTTGCCGGCGTCGATCGCGCCCAGGTTCACGTAGTCCAGGTCGCCCGACAGGGAAATGCCGGCGATGCTGGCGAACTGGGTGTCGTTGTTCGTCGCCAGGGTCACGGGCGTGGCATTGGACGTGCCGTCGTTCGGCTCGCTCTCAAGCTGGAGGGTCGCGGGCGTGGCGGTCTGGATGTTGACTCGATATTCATCGAAGTAGTTATTATCATAATTCAAAACAGCCAGCACGTACGTTCCGGTCGCCGGCAGCGTGACCACGGCGAACTGCCCGCGCCGCTGGTCGTAGCCGGTGACGTTACTCACGAGCTGGGAGCCATCCGGCTTGTAGATGGTGTACCTCTGCCGCGAGTAGCCACTCGCGGTCGGCGCCTCGAACGACAGCAGAAGCGCGTCCCCTTCGGTGCCCGCGAAGCTGAAATAGTCGGAGTCCGACGTCGAGGAGAGCCGGCCGCGCGCGGCGGCCGAGCGGAGCGTCGAGCCGGCCGGGTCCTCGGTCATGTCCAGAGGCGTCGCCGTCGCCTGCGAATTGTTCGAGCGGCTCTCGATCGTGTAGCCCGCCAGGGCGCGACCAGGAAGCTGAGCACGTAGGGCATCACCTGGACGTTTCCGAACCGGTCGGTCAGGTCCGAGACGGTCAGGCGGTACGAACCCGGCTGGAGCGGTCCATCCGTCAGAAGATACGAGGCGCTCGACCCCGAGCTGTACGCCTGGTTGGCCACCGCGTACAGGACATCGTCGGCCGTGTCGAATGCGCCATCCGGTCCGGCTTCTCGAAGGTCGTAATGGGTCGGGTCGTTCGCCGACGTGGCGGAGAGATCCTCGTTGAATGTCAGCGTGAAGCGGTCGATGTCGTCCGTCGAGGTGGTTCCGTCCTGCGGTAGACTGCCGCCGGTGACGACCGGCTGGAGCGTGCTGGTCGCCGTGATGTCGAGCAGGTACTGCGCCAGCAGTCCCGCGCCGGAAACGCCCTGGACGTGCGGCGTAATACGCCCCACCGACCGTCGTCACGACCTGCGCCGTGCCGTTGTTCGGGTCGCCGTCCGCATCCACGAGGGGCGTGCCCGAGCTGAAAAGCACCTCGACCTTGGGTGCGAGCGTGCTCAGGCCCGGCAGACGCGTGGCCAGGTTGATCGCGGTGCCGGCCGGCAGGTTACCCAGGTAGAAGACGTCGCTGCCGTCGCCCGTCGTCATCGCGCCGGCGATGGTCCCCATCAGCATCGAATTCGGAGCGGTCGTCAGCGTTGCCGTGTTCGCGTTACTGATCGAGTTGTTGGCGGTTCCGGTGCTGTAGTCGTACTCCGCCTGGACCCCCGCCGGGGCCAGCGTCACACGCAGGCGGTACTCGCCCTGGAAGTCGTAGTTGTACCGCACCCGCACCCGGTAGTTGCCGCTGGTCGCCAGGGTCACCGGCTGCGACTGGCCGTAGCCGTTGTAGGCGACGCCGTAGCCCTGCAACTGGTTGCCCACCGGGTCGTACACGTAGTACGGCAGCGAGCTGCCACTGGGATTGCCCGGCACATCGGCGGCGAGGGTGAGGGTGTCGCCGGCCTTGGCGGAGAAGACGAAGTAGTCGTTGTCGGAGGTGCTCCAGAGGTTGCCCCGGCCATAGCCGGTGCGGACGCCCGAGCCGGCGGGGTCCTCGGTCAGGGCGATCGTCGGGTCGCCGTAGAGTGTTGCGACCGAGCTGTCGCTGTAGTTGAGCACGCCAGGTCGAGGCGGCCGTCGCCATTGAAGTCCCCCGGGGCCACGCCGGTCAGATTGCCCCCGAGGCCGTAGCTGATCCAGGTCAGGGCACCGCCCCCGCGGTTGTACCCCACCAGAAGCTGGTCGGCGTAGAACTGCGACACCAACAGGTCGGGCCGGCCGTCGGCGTCGATGTCGTCGACTAGAACCTGCCAGGCGTAATTGCTGCTGCCGGCGATGTTCTGGTTGCTCGGCGCCGCGAAGGTGCCGTCGCCGTTGCCGTACAGGATCGACAGGCCGTTGGTGTAATCCTCGTTCGCGGTGACCAGGTCCAGCTTCCCATCACCGTCCACGTCCACGGCGACGATCGAGCGCGGATTATTGCCGGTGCCGGTGATGTCCGAACGCGGCTGGAAGGTGCCGTCGCCGTTGCCGAGCAGGATTCCCACCGTCGCCGTGCCGTAACAGGTGACGGCCAGGTCGAGCTTGGAGTCGCCGTTGAAGTCGCCGACCGCCGACGTCCGTGGCGTTTGTCGAGGTGTCGTAGGCCACAGGCGTGTCGAACGTGCCTGTGCCGTCGCCCAGGTTCAGCAGGACGCCGCACCTGATTCTGACCGCCCGCGGTCGCCACCAGGTCTGTCCAACCGTCTCCATTCAGGTCGGCCGCCGTCACGTGGTACGGGTGCGTGTTGGACCCGAAATTGATGTTCGTCGGCGCACCGAAGGTCCCCGTGCCCGTGCCGAGGAGGATCGCCAGTTTCCCGCTGGTCTGGTTGTCGGAAACCGCCAGGTCGAGCATGTTGTCGTGGTTGAAGTCGCCGACGGCCAGGGCGACCGGATTGCCCCCGATGCTGATGTCGCTTCGCGGCTGATAGGTCCCGTCGCCGTTGCCGAGGAAGACGCTGATGTTGCCGCCGTTGTAGTTGGCCGTGACGATGTCGAGCTTGTTATCGGCATTGAAATCGGCGAGAACAATTCCGTAAGGGTTCGCCCCCGTGGGGAGCGTCGTGCCTCCGGCGGTGAACGAGCCGCTGAAGGGGCTCTCGGTCGTCCCTAACAGCGTGGCATTGGCGAACGTGTCGTTGTCGCGATTCTCCAGGATGTAGGGCGCCAGAGCCTCCATCGTGAAGTTACGGACATAGACATTCTCCAGCGGATTGCCACTCTTATCGGTCAGTCCCGTGCCGATGGTCAGCCGGTAAAGGCCCGGCTGCAAGGGGCCATCGGTGATGCGGTAGCTGACGCTCAGACCGTTGCTATAGCCGTAGCTGGCCAGGGTGTAGGTCACGTCGTCGCCATCGCCGAACGTGTTGTTCGGCCCGGCGGAGACAAGTGTGAGATTGGCCGAGTTGTTGACCGTCGCCGCCGCCATGTCCTCCGAGAAACCGACGGTGAAACGATCGATCACCGCGGCGGACGTCGTTCCCTCGTCCGGCAGGTTGACTGACGTGATGATCGGCGCGACGGTATCGACGACGTCGATGCCGAGAATGTACTGCGCCTGCAACCCCGCCCCCGACGACGCCGTCACCCGCACCGAGTACGTCCCGTCCCCGCCGGAGGGGATCGTGTAGCTGAAACTGGTGGCCCCCGCTGCGGAAACCGCGACCTGCGTGTTCCCCTGGTAGATCGCCAGCACCGCCGACAGCCCGCTCGTGCTCGGCTGCGACTGGCTCAGGCTGATCGCCGTCCCCGCCGTCAGGTTCCCCAGCCGGTAGAAGTCCCCGCCGTCGCCGGTCGTCAAGGCCCCCAGAACCGTCGCCTGCTGGTGCGTCACCCCCCCGACCTGCACGTTCGACAATGCCACCACGTTGGCGTTGCTCGTCGAGTCGTTGGCGGTCCCGGTGCTGTAGTCGTACTCCGCCTGGACCCCCGCCGGGGCCAGCGTCACACGCAGGCGGTACTCGCCCTGGAAGTCGTAGCTGTACCGCACCCGCACCCGGTAGTTGCCGTTGGTCCCCAGCGTCACCGGCTGCGACTGGCCGTAGCCGTTGTAGGCGACGCCGTAGCCCTGCAACTGGTTGCCCACCGGGTCGTAGACGTAGTACGCCAGCGAGCTGCCACTGGGATTGCCCGGCACATCGGCGGCGAGGGTGAGGGTGTCGCCGGCCTTGGCGGAGAAGACGAAGTAGTCGTTGTCGGAGGTGCTCCAGAGGTTGCCCCGGCCAGAGCCGGTGCGGACGCCCGAGCCGGCGGGGTCCTCGGTCAGGGCGATCGTCGGGTCGCCGTAGAGCAGTTGCACCGCGCCGCCGGTGTTGGTGGCGGCGATGTCGGGTCGGCCGTCGCTGTTGAAGTCGGCGACGGTGACGCCGTAGTTGTTGTTGGCGAGGTTGTACTGCACGGCGGAGAAGGCGGTGCCGCCCTGGCCGTAGGCGACGAAGATGCGGCTGCTGCTGCCGCCGAGGACGAGGTCGGGCGTGCCGTCGCTGTTGAGGTCCGTCAGGACGAGACTGAGCGCGTAGTTGCTGCCGCCGCCGCTCAGGTTGTAGAGCGACCGGCGTGGTGAAGGAGCCGTCGCCGTTGCCTTTGAGGATGGAGAGGTTGTTGGTGTAGTCCCAGTTGGCGATGGCGAGGTCGAGATGGCCGTCGCCGTCGAAGTCATGGGCGACGATGCCGTAGGGGTTGTTCGAGCCGACGGGGAAGGTGGAGGCGGCGTTGGCGGGGGTGAAGGTGCCATCGCCGTGTCCCTTGAGGAAGGCGATGGAGTTGCCGCCGTAGTTGCTGAGGGCGAGGTCGAGGGTGCCGTCCTCATCGAAGTCGGCGACGGCGGCGGCGACGGGGTTGCCGTTGGCGGCGTAGGTGACCATGGGGTTGAAGGCGCGGGCTCCGGTGGCGTGGAGGAAGATGCCGACGTTGCCCGAGTTGTAGTTGGGGACGATGAGGTCGGGCAGGTTGTCGCCGTTGAGGTCGGCGACGGCGACGAAGCGAGGGTCGCCCGCGGGGAGTGTGGTGGGGGTGGTGAGGAAGGAGCCGTCGCCGTTGCCCCAGAGGATGGAGAGGTTGTTCGAGCCGTCGTTGCCGACGAGGATATCGAGCTTGCCGTCGCCGTCGAGGTCGGCGATGAGGAGGCCGGTGGGGCTGCTGCCGACGTTGTAGTCGGTGCGGTCGAAGACGCCGTCGCCATGACCGAGGAAGACGGAGAGTGAGCTGGCGCCGTTGTTGGAGACGACGAGGTCGGGTTTGCCGTCGGCGTTGAGGTCGTCGGTGGCGTCGCCCCAGGTGCTGGCCCCGGCGGCGAGGGAGGGCCCGTTGGTGAACGAGCCGCTGAAGGGGCTTTCGGCCGTCGCTAGGGGCGTGGCCGTCGCCGAACGTGTCGTTGTCGCGATTCTCCAGACGGTAGAGGTCGATCCCATCGACGCCGAAGCTGCGCACGAAGGGGCTTTCCATCGGGTTGCCGCTCTTGTCGGTCAATCCCGTGCCGATGGTCAGCCGGTAGCTACCCGGCTGCAAGGGGCCATCGGTAACGCGGTAGGTCGCGCTCAGGCCCGCGCTATAGCCCGGGCTGGCCACGTGGTAGAGGATGTCATCCGGGGTGTCGAAGGTGGCGTCCGGCCCGGCCTCGCGCAGGTCGATGTTGTCGGGGTTGTTGACCGTTGCGGCGGCCAGATCCTCGGAGAAACTGACGCCGATGCGGTCGAGGACGCCGGTGGAGTTCAGACCGTCGGTCAGCGCCACCGAGCTGGCTCCGTTGCCGATCGTGACGCCGGAGATGGTCGGCGCGACGGTATCGACGACGTCGATGCCGAGAATGTACTGCGCCTGCAACCCCGCCCCCGACGACGCCGTCACCCGCACCGAGTACGTCCCGTCCCCCCCGGAGGGGATCGTGTAGCTGAAACCGCTGGCCCCCGCCGACGAGACCGCGACCTGCGTGTTCCCCTGATAGATCGCCAGCACCGCCGACAGCCCGCTCGTGCTCGGCTGCGACTGGCTCAGGCTGATCGCCGTCCCCGCCGTCAGGTTCCCCAGCCGGTAGAAGTCCCCGCCGTCGCCGGTCGTCAAGGCCCCCAGGACCGTCGCCTGCTGGTGCGTCACCCCCCCGACCTGCACGTTCGACAATGCCACCACGTTGGCGTTGCTCGTCGTGTCGTTGGCGGTCCCGGTGCTGTAGTCGTACTCCGCCTGGACCCCCGCCGGGGCCAGCGTCACACGCAGGCGGTACTCGCCCTGGAAGTCGTAGCTGTACCGCACCCGCACCCGGTAGTTGCCGTTGGTCGCCAGGGTCACCGGCTGCGACTGGCCGTAGCCGTTGTAGGCGACGCCGTAGCCCTGCAACTGGTTGCCCACCGGGTCGTACACGTAGTACGTCAGCGAGCTGCGCACTGGGGTTGCCCGGGACATCGGCGGCGAGGGTGAGGGTGTCGCCGGCCTTGGCGGAGAAGACGAAGTAGTCGTTGTCGGAGGTGCTCCAGAGGTTGCCCCGGCCAGAGCCGGTGCGGACGCCCGAGCCGGCGGGGTCCTCGGTCAGGGCGATCGTCGGGTCGCCGTAGAGCAGTTGCACCGCGCCGCCGGTGCTGGTGGCGGCGATGTCGGGTCGGCCGTCGCTGTTGAAGTCGGCGACGGTGACGCCGTAGTTGTTGTTGGCGAGGTTGTACTGCACGCCGGAGAAGGCGGTCCCGCCCTGGCCGTAGGCGACGAAGATGCGGCTGCTGCTGCCGCCGAGGACGAGGTCGGGCGTGCCGTCGCTGTTGAGGTCCGTCAGGACGAGACTGAGCGCGTAATTGCTGCCGCCGCCGCTCAGGTTGTAGAGCACCGGCGTGGTGAAGGAGCCGTCGCCGTTGCCTTTGAGGATGGAGAGGTTGTTGGTGTAGTCCCAGTTGGCGATGGCGAGGTCGAGATGGCCGTCGCCGTCGAAGTCATGGGCGACGATGCCGTAGGGGTTGTTCGAGCCGACGGGGAAGGTGGAGGCGGCGTTGGCGGGGGTGAAGGTGCCATCGCCGTGTCCCTTGAGGAAGGCGATGGAGTTGCCGCCGTAGTTGCTGAGGGCGAGGTCGAGGGTGCCGTCCTCATCGAAGTCGGCGACGGCGGCGGCGGTGGGGTTGCCGTTGGCGGCGTAGGTGACCATGGGGTTGAAGGCGCGGGCTCCGGTGGCGTGGAGGAAGATGCCGACGTTGCCGGAGCTGTAGTTGGGGACGATGAGGTCGGGCAGGTTGTCGCCGTTGAGGTCGGCGACGGCGACGAAGCGAGGGTCGCCCGCGGGGAGTGTGGTGGGGGTGGTGAGGAAGGAGCCGTCGCCGTTGCCCCAGAGGATGGAGAGGTTGTTCGAGCCGTCGTTGCCGACGAGGATATCGAGCTTGCCGTCGCCGTCGAGGTCGGCGATGAGGAGGCCGGTGGGGCTGCTGCCGACGTTGTAGTCGGTGCGTGCGAAGGACGCCGTCGCCGTTGCCGAGGAAGACGGAGAGTGAGCTGGCGCCGTTGTTGGAGACGACGAGGTCGGGTTTGCCGTCGGCGTTGAGGTCGTCGGTGGCGTCGCCCCAGGTGCTGGCCCCGGCGGCGAGGGAGGGCCCGTTGGTGAACGAGCCGCTGAAGGGGCTTTCGGCCGTCGCCAGGGGCGTTGCCGTCGCCAACGTGTCGTTGTCGCGTCCCTCGATCGTGTAAGGCGCGAGGTTTTCGAAAGTGAACCGGGTCTCGAACGGGGTGAGCGGGTTCCCCGCGCGGTCGGTCATGGTGCTCAGCACCCGGAACCGATAATCGCCCGGCTGGAGCGGGCCGTCGGTGATGCGGTAGGAGGCCACCAGGCCGCCGTTGTAGCCATAGCTGGCGAGGGCATAGAGCACGTCATCGCTGTCGTCGAAGGTGCCGTTCGGCCCGGCGGCGCGCAGCTCCAGGTTCGCGACATCGTTGACCCTCGTCGGATTCATG
This sequence comes from uncultured Planctomycetota bacterium, assembly GCA_963758025.1. GTDB lineage: Bacteria > Planctomycetota > Planctomycetia > Isosphaerales > Isosphaeraceae > CAVWUA01. The sequence goes on from CAVWUA010000003.1 coordinate 504,012, forward strand.
TCCTCAGGGAACTGGACGATGAACCGGTCGAGGTCCGCGCTGGTCGTCGTGCCGACCGCGCCGGTGATCGCGATGTTCAGGCCGGTCGTGTCGTAGTTGTAATTGTTATTCGATCCGTAGCCGACCGCGAAATCGACGGTATCGCCCGGGTTGACGGTGAGGGTCGCGGTGTAGGTCCGGGCGCTGGGGTCGCCGTAGCCGTTGACGTTCGCGTCGTACTGCGAGACGCCGTTGAGCAGGACATGGACGTCGGACGAGGTTGGGCCCTGGAAGTCCTGGCCGGTGAATGTGGCCGTGATGGTGATCGTGCCGGCCACCGTCGCGGTCCAGCGGGCGACGCTTTTCTGACCGCTGGAGCCGGGGTGCAGCGTGAGCTGGCCCGGCTCGTAGCGAACGCTTCCCGACGTGTAAAGGTCGCCCGACGAATTGTGATAGACGCGCGGATAGCTGCTGCCGAGGGCCCACGCTTGCAGGGGGCCGCTGTCGTAGCGGGAGTCGAAGAGGTTGAACGCCGAGCCGAGCGTCGATTCCCAGCCGTAGCTCCAGGAGCCGACCGGGTTGCTCGACGTGTTGAACTCGGTGGCCGGGTTGCCGCCGGGGAAACTCGTCCCGACGACCGTTGGCACGACGCCATCGGTGAGGGTCACGCTCAGCAGGTACTGGGCCCGGATGCCCTGCTGGAGGCTGGAGGCGGCCCGCACGCGGAGGTAATACAGGCCGTCGCTGATCGGCGTGAAATTGAGGCTGCCCGTCGTGCTGGAGGCCAGCACGGTCCCGTCGGCGATCTTCTCGATCGTCAGGATCGTGTCGGAGGGGGTGAGGCTCCCGAACGTCGGCAGGCTGAGCGTCGCGCTCAGGGCGTTGCCCGCGCTCAGGTAACGCAGGCTGTAGTAGTCGCCGGGATCGCCCGCGGTGAGCGTGCCGGCCACCCGGCCACTGGCCACGCCGCCGGTGCCGGTGAGGGTCAAGGGGGTCGAAGCGGTCTGGCTGTCGTTCCCCTCGACTTCCAGTTGCGGCCCTCGGGACAGGTCCACGCGGAGCTGGTAGTTGACCGGGCTCGTTGCGCCGACGTAGAGGTAGTAGGTCCCCGGGGCGCGAATCGTGTAGTTCTGGATCTGGATGGGGTCGCCGTAATAGCTGCCGCTGGTCGTGGTCTGGTTCGAGCCGCTGGAGTTCTGAAGGTAAAGGAATGGATAAATGTTGGTTCCGCCGCTGGTTTCGAACCGGACGGTGAGCCTGTCGCCGGCCTCGGCATCGAATCGCCAGTAGTCGCGGTCGGAGCCGTCGAACAAGGTGCCCAGGCCCAGGCCGGTGAAGAAGTTGCTGCCGCCGGGTGTCTCGGTCAACGGCAAAGGGGTCGCGCCGGGGATCTGGTCATCGCCGAGCGTGCCTTCCACTCGTCCGGCCGGCGGGTCGCTGACGAGGAAGTCGAGGGCGTAGGGTGTGACCGGGTTGCCCGCGCGGTCGGTCAGGCCGCTCAGAATGCGGAACCGATAATGGCCCGGCTGGAGCGGGTTCGGGTTGATCGCGAAGTTCACCACGCGCGAGCCGACCCCGGTGTAACTTGGGGTCAGGGCGTAGATCGAGTCGTCGCTCGTGCCGAGCTTCAGGTCCGGGCCGAGCTCGACCAGGCTATAGTTGTTCGGGTTGATGGCGGCGGTCGCCAGCAGCTCCTCGCTGAACGTGACCGAGAAGCGGTCGATCGCCGCCTGGACGTTCGCCGGGAAGGGCGTGGCCGGATCGAGCGGGGCGCCGTCGTTCCCGACCCACGACGGCTGACGGCCGACCACGCCGCCCAGGTCGCCGTCGTTCTGGTTGACTGTCTGGTCGAGAGCGACGAGGCCGGAGCCGTCATCGAGCGGCCAAGAGCCGGCCAGGCCGGCCTCGGTGCCCGTCAACGACGCGTTCATGTCGGTCTGGATCTCCGCCAGGGACCGGGCCGTGTTCCAGACCCGGACCTCGCTCAGGCCGCCCGAGAAATGGGTGCTGTCCGAATCGGAGTTGCTGCCGAGGGTGAACGTGGCCGACGACGTGACCAGCGGACCGTTCCACGAGCCCGAGCCCACGAGCACGCCGTTGAGGTAGTTCCGCCACGTCGCGCCATCCCAGGTGCTGGCGATGTGCTGCCAGGTGTTGTTGACGACCGTCCCGCTGCTCCGGGCACTGAGCGCCCAGCCGTTGGAGCCGTTGTTGAGCAGCAGACCGAAGTGCCCCTGATAGACGCCAAACCAGTACGACTGGTTCCCGCTTGGCCCCTCCTTGGCGAAGACGGGCTGATCCCCCGAGGCGTTCCGGGGATAGACCCAGGCCTCGAAGGTCAGGCCGGTCGAGAGGTGGAGCGCGGGGGGATCGCCGACGCGGACGGTGTCGTTATAGCCGTCGAACAGCAAGGAGCCGCTCGCCCCCGCCGGGCCGGAATTCGTCCAGGAGGGAATCTGGGTCGCCTGGGTCCCGCCGAGCGTGCCGTGGTTGCCGCCAGCCGTCGCGTCGGCGGTGGTGAGGGTCGTGCCTCCCTCGTCGAACTTCCAGTAGCCGGCCAGGCCCGCCTCGTTGCCGGACAGGGGCGCGTTCCGGTTCGATGCGATCTCGGCCGCCGAACGCGACGTGTTCCAGAGACGGAGGTCGTCGATGGAGCCTTTCCAGTGGAAGCTGCCCTCGGCGCGGCCCACCTGGAGGGTCGAGGCGACGTCGGGCACCGACGTGGTGGAGGTTGCCGTGCCGTCGGCCACGCCGTCGCGGTAGAAGGTGTAGCTGTTGCCGGTCTTGACGAGCGCCAGGTGGTACCACGTGCCAACCGTCGGGGTCCACGCGTTGGACTTCAGGAAGATCGAGCCGCCCGAAGACGTGTTGATATGGAAGAACGTGTTGTTCGATACCCCGCTCGAATTGACCGCGTAGCCGAAGATCCACTTGTTCTGGGTGCCGCCGCCGACGTCCTTGCTGGCGATCGTCCAGAGGGTGTTCACCGGCAAGGCGTCGAACTTGACCCACGCCTCGATCGTCCCGTTGGTGCCCAGGTCGAGCGCGTTGCTCGCCGGGTCGCCCATGTCCACGTAGTCGTTGGCGCCATCGAAGACGAGCGAGTGGCCGAGTCCAAGCGCCGGGGCCGGGGGGCCGAAGGCGGGCACGCTCGGGAAGACGTAGCCGCCGCGCGTGCCGTTGTTGCCGTTGACGCTACGATCGGCGACGGTCGTGCCGGTCCCTTCATTGAGTTTCCAGTAGCCGGCCAGCCCGGTCTCGTCGCCGTTGAGGCTCCGCGTCATGTCGCGCTGAAGTTCGACCGAGGAGCGCGCGACGTTCCAGACGCGGGCCTCATCCATTCGGCCGTTGGGCAGGTAGTTCAGCGTCGGCTCGTTGTTCCAGTCCCCGCCGAGCATGACCGGGTGGGTATCGAAGCCGGGTACGACGCTCGTCGTGTTCGAGGCGACGGCGACGCCGTTCAGGAACAGCGTCTGGACACCTGTCGTGTTGTCGTAGCTGAAGGCCAGGTGGTACCAGGTCTGGAGAGTCGGTGTCCAGCTATCGTTGAGGACGGTGCCACCATTGCTCGCGTTTCCGACGATGCCCCGGAGCAGTCCGCTCTCATACCAGAGGGCAAACGAGTTGCTGGTTCCGGTGCCCACGGTCTTACCGATGAGGACCTGGGGCTGAGTCGATTGGAAGTTGAACCAGGTTTCCAGGGTGAATGAGCCCGACGGGCGCAGCGAGGGGGAATCCGGAACCTGGACGAACTGCCGGCTCCCGTCGAACTGGAGCGAGGGCGCGTCGCTCGCGATCGGCGAGGGCAAGGTCGTCGTGAGGACGCTCGGCGCGGCGGTGTCGGTGACGTCGGTTTTCAGCAGGTAGAGCGCCTGCCGGCCGGCGGTCGCGGCGGTACTGGCCGTGACCCGGGCATAGTACGTCTCTTCCGATGGGATGGTCACGGTGGCATGGTCGCTGCCGTTGGCGCTGGCGATCACCGCGCCGCCTGGCCCTCGCAGCAACTCGACCTTCGGATCGAGCGTGCTGACTCCCGGCAGGACGAGGGAGAGATCGACGACGTTGCCGGCGCGGAGCGTGCCCAGGTTGTAATAGTCCACATCCGTGGACGTGGTGATATTGCCGGCGATCGTGCCGAGGGCGTGCCCCGCCGTGCCCGGGGCGAGGGTGATCGGGCTGGCGGCGCCGATCGAGCCGTTGTCCTCGTTCTCGATGGTGAACCCGCGCGCGATGTCCACCCGCACGCTGTAGGACGGGTTGGTGTAGCTACTGCCGCCGTAGGTCCGGGCCTTGACGTAATAGGTGCCGGGCGTCGAGATCGTGACGTTCGAGATCAGCGGGTGATTGTTGTTGTAGCCGCCGGCCTGCGCCACGATCGAGTCGCTGCCGTTGCGCAGCTCGACGTAGATCGCGCCGTAGTTGGCCGTCGCGTCGTCCCCGGCGATCGTGACGTGGTCCCCCGCCTGGACATCGAACCGCCAGTAATCCACATCGCCGTTCGTGCCGATCGCGCCCTGACCCAGTCCGGTGAAGAACTGGCTTCCCGCGGGGTCCTGCGTCAAGTTCAGCGCCGTGGCCAGGGAGAGGGCCTCGTTCGGCTCCACCTCGGTAACTGACGCCAGAAGCTGGCGGTTTTCGAGAGATTCAATATGGGGCCGACAGTCGATGAGCTTGCGTCGTCGTCGCCGCTTTCCGAAGAGTCCCGCCGGGATCCGATCTAACCGAGGAAGCCAGCTACCCGGGTGCAAACTCATGGCTCTCTCCCTAAGCAACAGCCGATCAGATTAGCGTTTGGTTATTCAGTTGTCGGGCTTTTCATTTCCAAATCGGTCGGTTATCTCGCCTCGACGTGCGCGTACGTCACCCCGGGCTGAACCGGGGGATATCCATCCCGCGGACGGACCACGATCCTGACCGGACTCGCCGAGGCCGACGATGATTCGACATCGCGGCGCCGATCGGCCGGACGGATTCTGCACTGCCTCTCGACGATGTTCGCTAGGAACCCAATCGGGACGGGACAAGGAGCATCGCAGGGCCCCGCCCGAACGACCCGAACCGCCTCACTCCTCCGCGCTCATGCCACGTTGAGCTAACGAGCCCTCCTGGGAATGCTCGTCGCCCGCCGCGTCCACGTAATCACGCTGTGACGATGACGCTGGCTCCTTCGCCTCGGCGCTTCGACTCCGGTGTCCCCCGAGCAAAAGTCTTCCGACGGATGCTTCCTCTCGGGAATCTCAACTGGTGAACCTGAAATCCTCGACCTCGTCCCGATCAGTCATTGGCCGGATTCAGAGGTGTGTTTATCCCGTATATCACGGAATTCACCTGCAAGCTAGACCCTAGTCCCCATTTTCCTCGGTCACGAACCACGTCTCGCGATGATTCCGGTCCGCCGCGCGGGCTTCCCGAGGTGACCGCTCGTTATCGAGCGCATCTAGCCTAATTGCATGATTTGATGCATTTTCCGCTAACTTCTCTTCCAATCATGTCAACCGGAATCATTTCGTTTTATATAGGTCTGGAAACCGCGTGTCAAGGGGCCACCTCCGGTCTGGAAGCGGTGTGTAATGTTCATTTGCCGACACCGGATTCCGACCTCGATCCATACTCCGTGTTGGGGGTGAGGGGGGACGCGAGGGGACCGGGCCATTCTCTCTCGTGGTTTTCCGCGCACCTTGAAGACAGGGCGGGGTTTTGGCACACTATGGGCCTCTCTGGTCCTGGCGGTCCGATGCGCAACCGGTGGGTGGCCCGATCGTCGTCTTGTTTTGGTTTTTGGAATTGCCCGGAGGGTGTTGATTCATGTCCCTGTCGCGTGACGAAGTCGCCAAGGTCGCCTTGCTCGCCCGGCTCCGGCTGAGTGCGGACGAACTCGCGACGTTCACCGGGCAACTCAACACGATCGTGGATTTCGTCGCCCAGCTTCAGAAGCTGGACACGACGGACGTCGAGCCGCTGGCGCATGGCGTGGAGGTCCGCAACGTGTTCCGGGAGGATGCGCGGAAGGCATCTCTGCCCCGGGAAGACGCGCTGGCCAACGCCCCCAAGCGGAACGCCGAGAGTTTCCTCGTGCCGGCGGTGCTGGATTAAGGAATCGCTCGGATTGAATCGGAACGGGTTGATCGGGAATGGCACAACGTCCGCCGCTCAACGTCTCTCTCGAAATCAGACACCTCGGGATCTTCCGCGATGGACTTGACTCGCGCCACCGCTTCCAACCTGCTTGCCGAGATGAACCGAGGGGGGACCTCGGCCGAGGAGGTCGCTCAGGCGTACCTCGATCGGGCGGAGTCGCTCGCCCGGCTCAATGTGTTCGTTCATCTCGATCGTGAGGCGGTGCTCTCCCAGGCGCGCGCCGTGGACGCCAAGCGGCGCGCGGGCCAGCCGCTCGGCCGGCTCGCGGGGGTCCCCGTGGCGATCAAGGACGTGCTCTGCGTCCAGGGAGAGCCGACCACCTGCGGCAGCCGGATGCTCCAGAATTTTCGGCCCCCGTACGACGCCACGGTCATCGCCAGGCTCAAGGCGGCCGACGCGGTGCTGTTCGGCAAGGCGAACATGGATGAGTTCGCCATGGGCTCCTCCACGGAGAACAGCGCCTATGGCCCCACGCGCAACCCCTGGGATGAGGAACGGATTCCGGGCGGCTCGTCCGGTGGATCGGCCGCGGCCGTCTCCGCGGATCTCTGCCCGATCTCGCTCGGCTCGGACACCGGCGGATCGATCCGCCAGCCGGCGGCCCTGTGCGGGATCGTGGGTATGAAACCGACCTACGGACGTGTCAGCCGCTACGGCCTGATCGCCTTCGCCAGCTCGCTCGACCAGATCGGCCCCTTCGCGCACGACCTCTCGGACGCGGCCTTGCTCCTGAAGGTCATCTCCGGGCACGATCCGATGGACGCCACGAGCGTCGAGGCCGAGGTCCCCGACTACAACGGCACACTCGACCAGAAGCCCGAGTCGCTACGGATCGGCCTGGTGCGGGACTTCTTCGGCGAGGGCCTGGACAGCGAGGTGGAAGCGGCGGTCCGCGACGCGGTCAAGATTTACGAGCAGGCCGGCGCGACGATCAAGGATGTCTCCCTGCCGCACTCGAAGTACGGCGTGCCCGCCTATTACCTCGTGGCGCCGGCCGAGTGCTCCAGCAACCTCGCCCGGTACGATGGGACGATCTACGGCCACCGCGCCGAGGATTTCTCCCCGCAGACCCCCGAGGAGGAGGAACTGCCCCCCTTGATCCGCATGATGATGGCGAGCCGGGCCGAGGGCTTCGGCGCGGAGGTCAAGCGGCGGATCATGCTCGGCACGTTCGCGCTCTCGGCCGGTTATGCCGATCAATATTACAACCAGGCGTTGAAGGTCCGCCGCCTGATCCGCAACGATTTCGACGCGGCCTTCCGCGACGTGGATGTCCTGATCGGCCCGACCGCGCCGACCCCCGCGTTCAAGCTCGGCGAGAAGACGGCGGACCCCCTGGCGATGTACCTGTCGGATATCTACACGATCACGGCGAACCTGGCGGGCATCCCCGGCCTGAGCATCCCGTGCGGCCTGACGAGCGCCAACCTGCCGGTCGGGTTGCAACTGCTCGCGCCGGCGTTCGCCGAGGAAACCCTCTTCCGCACAGCGCGGGTTTTCGAGCGGGCGACGGACTGGCATACGCGGCGTCCGGGACTCTCCGCATGATGACCGGATGCATGGATCTCGGAAAGCCGTACAAGAGACGTGGTTGGTCGTCCCATGTTTCAGGATACAAGGTGGTCTGGGTCTCCAAGTAGGGTGGGCATGGCCCACCGTCTTGACAGCGCAGAGGTGGGCCATGCCCACCCTACGACTACGACACAGACCGTCGAAGGATCGCTGACGAGAGCCGGGCTGCACAGGGCAGCGAGTGCCCCTTGAGGTAGGAGTTCCATGGATTACACGATCGTCATCGGTCTGGAAGTGCATGTCCAGCTCTTGACCGAGAGCAAGATGTTCTCCTCGTGCGGCACGGAGTTCGGGCTTCCGCCGAACACGCAGACCGACCCGGTCTCGCTCGGGCTTCCCGGCACGCTGCCCGTGATGAACGGCAAGGCGTTCGAGCTGGCCCTGAAGACGGCCGTCGCCCTGGCGCCGAGATCGCGCGGTTCACCAAGTGGGACCGCAAGAATTACTACTATCCCGACCTGCCCAAGAATTACCAGATCAGCCAGTACGACCTGCCGTTCAGTACCGGCGGCTGGCTCGAAATCCCGCCAGGACAAGGACGGCAAGGGGGGCGGCCGTTGCCGCCTCGTGCGCGTTCACCTCGAAGAGGACACCGGCAAGCTCACGCACGGGGCGGGGGGGATCTCCGAGGTCGATCTGAACCGCGCGGGCATTCCCTTGATGGAGATCGTGACCGAGCCGGACATGCGCACCCCGGAAGACGCCAAGGCCTGCCTGGAGGAACTCCGGCTGACCCTGCGTTACCTGGGCGTCTCCGATTGCGAGATGCAGGAAGGCTCGCTCCGTTGCGACGCCAACGTCAATCTCCACATCGAGAAAGACGGCAAGACGATCGCCACGCCGATCGCCGAGATCAAGAACCTGAACAGCTTCCGCGCGGTCGAGCGGGCCCTCTATCATGAGGCCGAACGCCAGTACGCGAAGTGGAAGGCCGACGGCCTGACGATCAAGGATGCCCCGAAGACGACCCGAGGCTGGAGCGATCCCGAGGGGGTCACCAAGCCCCAGCGGGAAAAGGAGACGGCGGCCGACTACCGCTATTTCCCCGAGCCGGACCTGGTCCCCGTCGTCGTCGATGAGGCCTGGCTCGAACGGATTCGCGCGTCGATCGGGGAACTCCCCTCGGAGCGCCGGCAGCGGTTCGAGACCGAGTACGGCCTTCCCGCGTACGACGCCAACGTCCTCGTCGAACAGGGGCAGGACGTGGCGGATTACTTCGACTCGGTCGCGAAGGCCACGGGGGAATACAAGCTGGCGAGCAACTGGATCCAGCAGGACGTTCTCCGCACGGCCAAGGAGAAGAAGATCCGCCTGGCCGAGTTCCCGGTTCGGCCCGAGGCGCTGGCGGACCTGATCAACCGGGTCAAGAACCGCAAGCTGAACACGAACCAGGGCCGAGAGGTCCTCGCCAAGATGATCGAGACCGGCGAACCGCTCGACACGATCATCAAGGAGGGGGGCTACGGCATGGTCGCGGACCGCGACGCCCTCACCCAGGCGATCGAGGCCGCCCTGGCCGCGAACCCGAAGGCGGTCGAGGATCTCAAAGGGGGAAAGAAGAAGCCCGAGGCCGTCAAGGGGTTCCTCCGCGGCCAGGTCATGAAGCAGACCGGGGGCAAGGCCGACCCGAAACTCGTCGGCGAACTGCTCGAAGCGAAGCTGGCGGCACTCGAATCCGGCTCGGGTGACGGTTGATTTCGTCCCGGAACCTGGTACGTTCCAGTGAAATGATGCCCAACACCCGAGAGGCCACGCTCATGACGCCGATCGACCGTCGCTCGTTTCTGAAGACCTCCGGCGCGACCCTGACGGCCGCCACCCTGGCCGCGTCCGCCACGCCGACCCGCGCCCAGGACGAAAAGGCCAAATCCGAGCGAGGAGCAGGAGGGGAAGAACTCCTGGCGGCCCGCCTTCATGCTCGGCGGCCTCGTCCAGGGGCCGGTGCTGGAGACGTTCGAACGGCTCAAGGCCGTCGGGTTTGAAGGGGTGGAGCTGATCAGCCCGAACAAGCTCGACAAGGACGAGGTTCTCGAAGCCAAGGAGAAGACGGGCATCCAGATCCACGGGGTCAGCGGCGCCCGACACTGGACCGACCCGCTCTCCAGCCCGGATAAAGAGGTTGTTGAGCGGAGCCTGGAGGCGATCCGCCAGGAGATCCAGGACTGCAAGGCCTACGGTGGCACGACCGTCCTGATCGTTCCGGCCGTCGTCACCCCCGAGGTCTCGTACAAGGAGGCCTGGGACCGCTCGCAGGAGAATATCCGCAAGTTGATCCCCGATGCCGAGGAGCACGGCATCACCCTGGCGATCGAGGAGGTCTGGAACAAGTTCCTCCTCAGCCCCCTGGAGTTCGCCCGTTACATCGACGAGTTCGAGAGCAAGCACGTCAAGGCGTACTTCGACGTGGGGAACGTCGTCGAATTCGGCTATCCCCAGCAGTGGATTCAGGTCCTTGGCGACCGGATCGTGAAGATCCACATCAAGGAGTACGCCAAGCCCAAGCGGTTCGACTACCTGCTCGGCGAGGGGGAGATCGACTGGAAGGCCGTTCGCCAGGCGCTGAAGGACGTCGGTTACAAGGGCTGGATCACCGCCGAGGTTCCGCGCCGGGAGGACCTGTCCTACATGAAGGACGTCGTGAGCCGCATGAAGAACCTGCTGAACATGGCGTGAGCCGCGAGAATGAGAGCCCCGACCGAGACGGCATGGGAGACGCGTCGGTATGGAATACAGGCAACTGGGCGGGTCGGGACTGATGGTCCCGGCCCTGAGCTTCGGCACCGGCACGTTCGGCGGCGAGGGGGAGCTGTTCCAGGCGTGGGGGGCGAGCGATGTCGCGGAGGCCAGCCGGCTGGTCGATATCTGTCTCGATGCCGGCCTCAACATGTTCGACTCGGCCGACGTTTACTCGAACGGGAAGGCCGAGGAGATCCTCGGCCAGGCCATCAAGGGGCGTCGCGATCGCGTGCTCGTCTCGACGAAAGGCACCTTCCGCTCCGGTCAGGGGCCGAACGAGGTCGGCTCCTCCCGCCATCACCTGATCCGGGCCGTGGAGGGGAGTCTCCGGCGCCTGGAGACCGATCACATCGACCTCTACCAGCTCCACGGGTTCGATGCCCGGACGCCGGTCGAGGAGGTGCTCGGCACCCTGGATGACCTGGTGCGCGCCGGGAAGATTCGCTATATCGGCTGCTCGAACTTCTCCGGCTGGCACCTGATGAAGTCGCTCGCCGTCTCGGAGCGGTACGGCTGGGCTCGCTACGTTGCCCACCAGGCCTACTACTCGCTCGTCGGCCGCGATTACGAGTGGGAGCTCATGCCCCTGGGGCTCGATCAGAAGGTGGGAGCGGTCGTCTGGAGCCCGCTCGGCTGGGGGCGGCTCACCGGCAAGATCCGCCGCAGCCAGCCTCTTCCCGAGACCAGCCGCCTCCGCAGCCAGCACGCGCGGGACGTCGGTCCCCAGGTCCCCGAGGAATACCTCTATCGCGTGGTCGACGCCATCGATGAGGTGGCCCGGGAGACCGGCAAGTCGGTGCCCCAGATCGCGCTGAACTGGCTCCTCCAGCGTCCCAGCATCTCGACGGTCATCGTCGGTGCCCGCAACGAGAAGCAGCTCCGCGACAACCTCGGCGCCGTCGGCTGGAACCTCACCCCCGAGCAGGTGGCCCGGCTCGACGCCGCCAGCGAGACCGCGCTGGCCTATCCGTACTGGCATCAGCGCGGCTTCGCCGAGCGGAACCCGCCCCCGGTCTGACCGTCGGTGAAGGCCCCCCTCGACGAGTCACGAAGCTGATCGGATCGAACCTTGAGCAGGGATCGGCACGTGTTCCGCGTCGTCGATCCCTGAATGAGAATGAACATGAGTCATCCTGTAGTGGGTCGTTCCGTCCTGTCGGGGATTTTGAGAAGGGCCTTGCCGTTGTTCCTCGGCACGCTGCTCGTCTCCCCCGGCGCCTCGATGGCCGCGGACGTGACGTTCCGGGTGCACGAGATCGGCCGGCCCGGGGGCAGGTCGTTCGGCCAGACCAGTGCCGTGGACATCGACAAGGACGGCGACCTCGACTTCATCTCGGGCCAGCAAGGGGGCACCGTCTTCTGGTTCGAGCAGCAAGGCCCCGACCGCTGGGCAACGCACGTGATCGGCGACCACGCCCTGACCGACGTCGGCGGTGTTGCGCTGGATGTGGACGGCGACGGCTGGGTCGATCAGGTCTCCGGCGGGACCTGGTTCCGCAACCCCGGCAATCCGCGTCAGGCCGGTCCCTGGCGTCGCATCGAGACGGGTGCGATCCCGGCCCACGACAACCTGGCGGCCGACATCGACGGGGACGGGAAGCCGGACCTGGTTTCCATCATGGACAAGAAGGGGGTCTTCTGGTACGGCATCCCGGACGATCCGGCGGAGCGCTGGGTCGAGCACAAGGTCCTGGGCGTCACCGACCCCGCGTGCCACGGGGGAATCGCCTCGGGGGATCTCGACGGTGACGGAGACATCGATCTCACCCGCGTGGACCGCTGGCTGGAGAACGCCGATGGCCGGGGCGGCGCCTGGATCGAGCACAGGGACTTCGACTTCGGCAAGGTCGGCCCCTGGGGCATCCAGACGCGAGCCCGCCTGATCGACGTGGATGGCGACGGCGATCTCGACCTCGTTCAGGCGGAGGGGGACGTTCTGAACGGCCGCGTTGCCTGGTTCGAGAACGAGGACGGCAAGGGACACCGCTGGCAAGTCCACCTGATCAAGGCCCCCGGGCACAACCAGGACTTCCACTCGATCTGCGTCGCCGACTTCGACAACGACGGCGACCCCGACGTCTTCTCCGGCGGCGGGCCGCTCACCCAGGGGGAGCACCGCTGGTTTCTCTGGGAGAACCGTGACGGCAAGGGGGAGGTCTGGACAGAGCACCAAGCTCCTGACCGGGCAGCGGACCCACGAATCCGTCTGCGCCGACGTGGACGGCGACGGCGATCTGGATATCCTCACCAAGCCCTGGAACGGCGATCTTCACCTCTTCGCCGAGAACCTCCTGATCGGGAAATAGCCCCTCGACGTCGTTCCTCGGAAACCCGTCGAGGGGCCTGATCGTGGTCAGTTTCCGTCCGTCCCGCGCCCGTTCCACTTGACGAAGTAAAACGTCAACGGTTCGACACCCGTGTTGACGATGCCATGCTCGGCCATCGGGGTCGTGTACATGACCGAGCCGGGGCCGACCTTGGTGGTCTTGCCGTCGCAGTAGATTTCCCCCTGCCCTTTCTCGATCACCATGACCTCCTCCTCGACATGCTTGTGAGGCGCGTGGGGCGTTTCCCCCGCCTTCAGGATGTAGCGGCCGGTCACGAATTGCGTGCTGCCCGGCGTGTCCCCCTGGACGTAGAGGCCCACGTCGCCGACATGCCTGCCGTTGTACTCGGACTTGGACATGCTCACCTGATCCAGAGTGACGGTCTGCGACGCGACAAGCTCGGCTTTCTCGCGTGCGAACGCCGCTTCACGACTGGCCCAGCCCACGGCCAGCGTGAGCGCCAGGACGGTCGGAACCAGGGTGGTCAGGCGGAATCGGGGACGAAGGGACGAGAACGCGGTCGGCATGGTGGAATCCTCATGGGAAATCGTTCGTTTCGCGTGACGGCGTTGAGCACGCTTCGGCATTATCCTACTCCGTTCCGGCGTCCGTCGAAAGCCGTTGGATCAGGCCGAGGGCTCCAGAGCGTCGAGCAGCGAGGTCCCGGACGCTCGTCATCGCGAGGTCGTTCTCCGGGGAGGGCGCGGGGCCATCGCCGATCAGGAGCGGACGGTCCTCCGCCCGCGCGGCGGGCACGCCGTGGCTGCCCTTGACGAGGCTCGGGTCGAGCGGCACGACATCGAACAGCGTGCGGAATCCGAGCTTCTTCTGAGCGAGCCGACGGATGGCCCGCCCCTTGGGCCAGAGGAGGTTCGGGTCGAAGAACAACTCGCAGGGGTCATAGCCCGGTTTGCGGTGGATATCGACCGTCCGGGCGTAATCGGGCGCCCGGGCGTCGTCGAGCCAGAAGGGATAGGCGAACCAGGCGTCGGAATCCGCCAGGGCGACGAGTTCTCCCGAGCGGGGATGGTCGAGGCCAACCTCGCCTCGTTCCGCCGCCCGAGACGACCCGAGCCACCCCCGGCTGCTCGGCGATCAGGGCGCGAACGGCGTTCATCGCCGACGGGTCGTTCACGTAGAGGTGGGCGACCTGGTGATCGCAGACCGCGAAGGCACGGCTATTGAACGTGTCGAAGACCTCGCCGAAGGGGCCGGGGCGGACCGAGAGGAACCCGTCCCGCCGGAGCACGCGGTTGAGCGGCACGGGACGCCGGACGTCGCAATGGCCGTACTCGCTGACGACCCAGACCGCGCGCCGACCCGCTGGGCGGTCTCCAGCAACGGGGCGCAGGCGTCGTCCAACTCGCCGACCAGCCGGGGCATGTCGGAGCCGGACGGCCCGAATCGTTGGGGGTCGTAATCGAGGTGCGGCAGGTACACGAGGGTCAGGTCGGGCCGTTGCGTTTCGAGCATCGTCGCGGCGCAACGGGCAATCCACCGCGTACACGGCAGCCCGGCCCCCGGTCCCCAGAAGGTGGGAAACGGAAATCGCCCAAGCTGGCGTTCCAGGTCGTCGGTCAGCCCATCGGGCGTTCCGGCGATCCCGAACGCCTTGTTCCCATCCGCCCCGTAGTACGGTTTGGGCGTGACGCTCCAATCGACGGCCGCCCCCTGGTTGAACCACCAGAAGAGCTTGGCGACCCGGAACGCGCGGCCCTGTTCGGCGGCCCGGCGTCGGGCGGTAACGTAGAGCGGCTCCGCCTGGATCAAGGCATTGGATTGCTGCCAGAACCGGACCTCGCCGGTGTCGCGGAAGTACCAGCCGTTGCCGACGATTCCGTGACCATCGGGCGGCTGTCCGGTCAACAAGGTCGCCTGCGCCGTGCAGGTCACGGCGGGGACGACTTCCCGAAGCCCGCGCACCCAGCCTGCTTCGGCCAGCGCCGTGAAGCCGACGGGCCAGGGGCAAGAGTCGTCTCGTCATTCCCACGGCATTGATGACGATCAGAGGTGTTGACGCTGACACCCGAACATGTCTCCTCTTTCGGTCACGAGCTTCGCCGCCAGGTTCACCGAGCCCACAGGGAGGGATCGGCTATCATGACCGAGTTCGTTGCCAGCGTCCAGACGTTGGGGCCGTACCGAGGACGATGACACGGTACAACTTCTCCTGGTGGTGTGGGACCGCCCCAACAAGAGGAGAGCATTTCGTGTTATAAGTTAAATTATATTATGATAAGACATGTTGTGGAGGGGGAGAGGATGGAGGGATCGGGGGCGTCGCAATCCTTTCGTGGTAATGGCCGTGCCGGTTGAAATTGGGTTGACGGTTCGGCATAATGCGCCGTTTAAGTGGAAAGGATGGATTCCCTTCAGCGACGAGGCGGGGGGAAACGTGCCGCAAACCTACGCTATTTACATCGAGGACGTTGACCGCATGTCCACGCCCGTGATGATCGAGGCCGAGGGCCTCGGCAAGCAGTTCGGCCACTTCGTGGCGGTCCAGGACGTGTCGTTCCAGGTGCCCCGGGGGCAGGTCGTGGCCTTCCTGGGGCCCAACGGCGCGGGCAAGACGACGACGATGCGGCTCCTGACCGGGTTCATCGCCCCGACCCGGGGCACCGCCCGGATCGCCGGCATCGACGTGCAGGCCGACCGGATCGCCGCCGCCGCGCATCTCGGCTACCTGCCCGAGAACGGCCCGCTCTATCCCGACATGACCCCCACCGCCTTGCTCCGGTTCTTCGGCAGCGCGCGGGGCCTCAAGGGGAACCTGCTGCGCGACCGGATCGACGCGGTGATCGACCAGTGCTCGCTGCAATCGGTGGCGACCAAGCCCATCGGCAAACTCTCCAAGGGGTACCGTCAGCGCGTGTCGATGGCGCAGACGCTCTTGCACGACCCGGAGGTTCTGATCATGGACGAGCCGACCAGCGGTCTCGATCCGAACCAGATCAAGGGGGTCCGCAAGCTGATCCGCGAACTCGGCAAGAACAAGACGATCCTCGTCTCGACCCACATTCTCCAGGAGGTCGAGCCGGTCGCCGACCGCGTGCTGTTCATCCACGACGGCCGCATCGTCTTCGACGGCCCGCCGCAGAAACTCGTCGAGGGGGGCAAGTCGCTCGAAGAGCGGTTCCACAGCCTCACGGCCCAGCCCGCGTGAGTGAGTTCGGACGGACGGTGGGCCATGCCCACCTGACGCGGAGAACCCACACCACCGCGTGTCTCGGAACACCAATCGACCAACGACGTATTTTTGGAGATGGATGATTGATAGGCCCAGGTTGATCTCGCATCAGTCATGAGTTCATCAGTCATCGAACCACTCCCCGATTCTCCTATTCGCACAGCCAGACAGGGACCTTTACGGTGACGACGCTCCAGAAGAAAAAGGTGGAGTCCACCCGCGACCGCGAGGCCAACGCGCGCGGCGGGTCGCCCTTGCGCCCGCACGTGATCGGGGCGGTCTTCCGGCGCGATTTTCTCGGATACTTCAGCAATCCGGCCGGTTATGTCTTCATCACGCTGTTCGTCCTGGTCAGCTCGTGGGCGGCGTTCTGCGTGCCGTCGTTCTTCGCCAATAACCTGGCGAACCTCGACACGCTGAACCAGTGGATGCCCTACCTGCTGCTGTTCTTCATCCCGGCCGTCACGATGAGCATCTGGGCCGAGGAGCGGCGGCAGGGGACCGAGGAACTCCTGCTGACCCTGCCGGCCCGCGATGTCGAGGTCGTGCTGGGCAAGTACTTCGCCGCGCTCGGCATCTACACCGTCGCCCTGGGCTTCCTGGCCCTGGGGCACATCCCGCTCCTGAGCTTCCTGGGGGAGCCGGACCTCGGCCTGATCTTCGCCACGTATCTCGGCTACTGGCTGATGGGGGCGATGCTGATCGCCATCGGCATGGTCGCGTCGATCCTGTCGAGCAACGCCACGGTCGCGTTCATCCTCGGCGCGGTCTTCTGCGCGATTCCCGTCTTCGCCGGTCTGTTCGGCTCGCTGGTGGCCACCGTGCCGGGCCTGTCGACCCTCTTCGGCACCGAGGCGGGGGAACAGACCCGTCGGCTGATCGAGGCCCTGTCCGTCCCGGCCCAGTTCCGCGACTTCGGCGCGGGGGTCGATCCCGATCGCCGGGGTCTTCTACTTCCTGTCGCTGGCGGTCGGGATGCTCTACCTGAACATGATCTTCCTCGGCCGCCGCCACTGGGCGGGCGGCTCGCGGAGCCAGGGGTTGTGGCTGCACTACCTGGCGAGGGTCGTCGCCCTGGTCGTCGCCCTGGCGAGCCTCGACCTGATGGTCGCCCACGCCGGCTGGCGGACGGACGTGACGGCCGAGGGGCTGAACACCCTCTCGGCCGAATCCCGCGCCCTGGTCCGCGAGATTCCGGAGGAACGGCCCGTCTTCATCCAGGCCTATTACAGCCCCGACGTGCCCCGCGAGTACATCGAGACGAAGAAAGACCTGTTGAACCTCCTGCGCGAGATCGACGCGGAAGGAGGAGACCGCGTCCGCCTGAACCTGATCGAGACGCAACGCTATAGCGACGAGGCCCGCGAGGCCGAGAAACGGTTCGGCATCGAGCCCGAGCGCGTCTTCACGACGGACCAGGCGCGGCAGTCCTCCGAGGAAATCTATCTGGGCGTCGCCTTCAGCTCCGGTCCCGAGGAGGTCGTCATCCCGTTCTTCGACCGGGGCCTGCCCGTCGAATACGAGCTGGTCCGCTCGATCCGCGTTGTCTCGGGCTCCAAGCGGAAGAAGGTCGGCATTCTCGACACCGACGCCAAGCTGCTCGGCGGGTTCGACTTCCAGTCGATGGGCCAGAGCAACGAGTGGCAGATCGTCACCGAGCTGAAGAAGCAGTACGAGGTGACGCAGGTGCGCGGCCGACGAGCCGATCCCTAGCGATATCGACGCCCTGATCGTCGCGCAGCCGTCCTCCCTGCCGCAGCCGCAGATCGACCACCTGACCGCCTACGTCAAGGCGGGCGGGCCGACCTTGCTGTTCGTCGATCCCTTGCCGGTGATCGACCCGATGATCTCTCCGATGGAGCCCCGGATGCCCCCTGGCGGGCCGTTCAATCAGGGGCCGCAGCCCGAGCCGAAGGGGAACCTGACCCCCTTGCTCGACATGCTGGGCGTCGATTGGTCCGACGGGTCAGATCGTCTGGAACCCGTACAACCCACACCCGCAACTCGGCGACATTCCGCCGGAATACGTCTTCATCGGCACCGGCAGCGGCAAGGATGCTTTTGGAAAGGACGCCGATCAGCAGCGGGTTGCAAGAGGTCGTCCTGCTGTTCCCGGGCCTTCTGCGCGAGCGCGGCGGCGCCGGGCCTCGGTTCACCCCGCTGCTCCGTACCGATGAACTCGGAGGCACGCTTCGCTGGGACGACATCATCCGGCGCGGGTTCCTCGGCATGGTCCAGCTCAATCCGAACCGCCCGTACCTGCCCTCCGGCCAGTCGTACACCCTGGCCGCCCACCTGAAGGGGGACCTGTCGAAGGACGCCTCGGCCGCGAAAACGGACGAGGAGAAAAAGGAGGAGACGGCGGAAACCAGGCCGGCGCGAACGTGATCCTGATCGCCGACCTGGACCTGATCTCCGACAACTTCTTCGAGCTGCGGAAGCGGCCGACCGAGGGACTGGACTTCCTCGACTTCGACAACGTGACGTTCGTCCTGAACTGCGTCGATACCCTCGTCGGCGAGGATTCGTTCATCGCCCTGCGCAAGCGACGCCCCCAGCACCGCACGCTCCTGGCGGTGGAGTCGCAGTCCCGCAAGTACATCGAGACCGCGCAGGAGCAGGCCAAGACCGCCGAGGACGAGGCCCAGGAGCAACTGGAGGAGGCCCAGAAGCGGCTCGATAAGAAGGTCGAGGACGTCCGCGCCCGCAAGGACATGGACGAGCGCACCAAGGAGATCATGCTGGCCAACCTCCAGGACGTCGAGAACCGCCGGCTGGAGGTCACCAAGGCGACGATCGAGGACCAGAAGCGCCAGGAGATCGCCGAGAGCCGGGCGGTCAAGGAACAGGCCATCCAGCGCATCCACAGCCGGATCAAGGCCCTGGCCATCCTGCTCCCCCCGCTGCCGGCCCTGATCCTCGGCTGCCTCGTCTTCGGCATCCGCGCCGGCCGTGAGAACGTCGGTGCCAACCCGAACCGGCTGGCGTAAGGTTTTCGCCTATTGTGAGGAGTGACGCGGTTGATCCTTCTCGTTCCCATGCTCGCATGGGAACGAGAAGGGGCGCGGAACGGCGTCATCCTGAACATTCATTCATCAATCCAACTATCAGAGCGCGTGAACAGCCATGACCGAGATGAAGAAGACGGTCGCCTTCGTCGGCGTCGCGGTGGTGCTGATGGGGACCGCCGTGCTGGCGACGCGGCCGAAGATCGAGACGGCCGAGGCCTTCAGCGATCAGGGAGAAGAATTCTTCCCCGAGTTCAAGGACCCGTTCGAGGCCACGGCGCTGGAGGTCATCGACTACGACGCGGAAACCGCCTCCGCCCTCCCGTTCAAGGTGATGCTGGAGGACGGGCGGTGGGTCATCCCCTCGCACCATGACTACCCGGCCGACGCCAAGGACCGGCTGGCGAAGACGGCCGCCGGGGTCATGGACCTGACCAAGGACGTGATCGTCTCCGACCGCGCCGACCTGCACGAGGAGATGGGGGTGATCGACCCGCTCGACACCAAAACCCCCAGCCTCAAGGGGCGCGGGAAGCGCGTGACCCTGAAGAACAAGTCCGGCGAAACCCTGGCCGACTTCATCATCGGCAAGCCGGTGCCGGGCCAGGAGAACCAGCGGTTCGTCCGCGTGCCCGGCCAGAAGCGGACGTACGCCGTCAACGTCAATGTGGACCTCTCCGCCCGGTTCGCCGACTGGATCGAGACGAACCTCCTGCAACTCCAGGCCGGCGACATCCGCCGAGTGACGATCGACAACCACAAGGTCGATCCCGAGCAGGGGACCGTCACTCCCGCCGAGGTCGTCACCATCGAACGCGAGGCCGACCAGACCCCCTGGACCCTTGACGGCGGCGTCCCCCCCGGCAAGGAGCTGGATACGACGAAGATCAACGAGCTGACCAGCGCCCTGGCCGACCTGAAGATCGTCGGCGTCCGCACCAAGCCCGAGGGGCTGACCAAGGAGTTGAAAGCCACCAAGGAGGGGACGGGCATCTCGCTCGACAACGAGGCGATCCGCTCCTTGCAGAGCCGCGGCTTTTACGTCCTGCGCGACGGCCGCCTGCTGTCGAACCAGGGAGACGTGATCGCCTTCACCGATCAAGGCATCGTGTACACCCTGCGCTTCGGCGAGGTCACGTTCGCCTCGGGCGAGGCCCTCTCCGCCGGTTCGGAAAAGGAAGCCGCCGAGGCGAAGTCGGAGGAGGAGTCGTCCGAAGGGGCCACCGAGAGCCGCTACCTGTTCGTCACCGCCGAGTTCGACCCGGACCTCGTCCCCAAGCCCGAGGGGCTACCCGACGAAACCAACGGCGAGCTTCCCGAGCACCTCTTCGAACGCACGGCCGAGCAGATCAAGGCCGACGCCCAGCAAGCCGAGTCGGCGAAGGCTCAGTACGAACGCACGCTGGAGCAAGGCCGCGAGAAGGCCAGGGAACTGACCGACCGCTTCGCCGAGTGGTACTACGTCGTCCCCGGCGACGCCTTCCGCCAGATCGTCCTGAGCCGCGACGCCCTGCTCCGCGAACCCAGCCCCGCCGGCGGAGGAACCCCTCCACCGACGCTGCCGCCGGGCTTCAACCTCCCCTCCGGCATGCCGCACCCATGATCGCCGAACGATGATCGAAAGAAAATCGAGGCTCCTCGCCGATCCTCCCTCGTTCCCACGCTCGGAATGATGAATTTATGGGCTGCCGGGTTTCCTGGGGGATCGTGGCCCCGGATTCGTGCCCGTGAAGGACTCCTCGTTCCTCAGCGAGAAATCCTCGTCTCTCCCCCCTCATCCCGGGGTTTCTTCTCTTCCCCCCTTTCCAAGAGGGGGGATTGAGGGGGGTCCTCGTTCTTGGGCAGAGGATCGGTGATCGCGCACGGTCCAGTGGATTTCCCGAAACCCCCTCCGGCTCCCCCTTCGCAAAGGGGAGAGGCTGAGGGAATCTCTCTCCTCGGTCCTCGCTCGATAGTTCACTTAGTTAGTGAACTTAATGAAAATTATCTTGACTAATCCACGTTTCAAAGAGAAGATTCTTCGCGTCCCCCGGCTCTCGGATGTCCGATAGAGAGGGGAAACTCGTCGTCGCACGACTCTGGAGAGAGGTGCTTGACGGCGGCGTGCCTGGGGTTTGCGAAGGAGTCTCCCGAGATGAGCGTGGACGCCTGGATCACCCTGGTCGTGACCGGCCTGATCCTCGTGGCCTTGATCTGGGATCTGGCCCCGGCGGACGGGGTGTTCCTGGGGGCGGTGATCCTGCTGGCCCTGTTCGGGGTCATCACGCCCGAAGGAGGCGTTCGAGGGGTTCTCGAATGCGGGGATGCTGACCGTCGCGGCGCTGTTCGTCGTGGCGGCGGCCCTGCGAGAGACGGGGGTCCTCGGTTATGTCGGCCATCACCTGCTGGGCAAGGTCCGCGACGAACGGACGGCCCTCGGGCGGATCGCCGCGCTGGTGATGCCGCTGTCGGCGGTGATCAACAACACGCCGATCGTGGCGATGATGGTCCCGGTCGTCATCGACTGGTGCCGCAAGCGGCAGGTCTCTCCGTCAAAGCTGTTGATGCCGCTGTCGTTCCTGACGATCCTCGGCGGCACGTGCAGCCTGATCGGCACGAGCACGAACCTGGTCGTCCAGGGCTTGATGCTCAAGGATGGGATGCGGGGGATGAGCTTCTTCGAGATCGCCTATGCCGGCGTCCCCTGCGCCCTGGTCGGCACGCTCTACCTGTTCACGATCGGCCGAAAGCTGCTCCCCGAGCGCAAGGAGCTGATGGAGCAGTTCGGCGAGAGCCGGCGCGACTATCTCGTCGAGATGCAGGTGCAGCCGGGCTGCCGCCTGATCGGCCAGTCGGTCGAGGCGGCGGGCCTGCGGCAGTTGCCGGGCTTGTTCCTGATCGAGATCGACCGCGACGGCCAGATCATCGGGCCGGTCGGCCCGGATGAGGTCATCCGTGCCCAGGACCGCCTGGTCTTCACCGGAGTCGCCAGCACGATCATCGACCTGGAGAAGATCCCCGGCCTGGTCCCGGCGGCCGACACGCAGTACGAGGTTTCGTCCCGGGGGCGCCGCGGCCGCTTGCTCTGCGAGGCGGTCATCAGCCCGACCTCCCCCTTGCTCGGCAAGATGATCCGTCACGCCAACTTCCGCGCGCTCTACGGCGCGGCGATCGTCGCCGTGCACCGCAACGGCGCGCGCATGACGAACAAGATCGGCGAGATCACCCTCCGCGCGGGAGACACCCTGCTCTTGCAGACCGGTCCGCACTTCACCCAGGCGTACCGCAACAGCCCCGATTTTTACCTCGTCAGCGACGTGGCCGACTCACGCCCCTTGCGGCACGACCGCGCGTGGATCGCCGTCGTGCTGTTCTTCCTCCTGATCGCCCTGATGAGCACCGGCCTGATCGACACGATGCTCGCCGCCTTCCTGGCCGCGGGTTTGATGATCGCCACCCGCTGCATCTCCGCGGCGCACGCGAGAGAGTCGGTTGAGTGGCCCATGCTGGTGACGATCGCCGCGTCGTTCGGCGTGGGCACGGCCCTGGAAAGCTCCGGGCTGGCGGAGATCCTCACCCGCGCGATGGTCGATGCCACGCGACCCTTCGGCGCGGTCGTCACCCTCTCGGCGCTCTACTTCGGCACGATGATTCTGAACGAGATGGTCACCAACAACGCGGCGGCCGTGCTGGCGTTTCCGTTCGCCTTGCAGTCCGCCGCGTTGCTGAACCTGTCCGACGCCCGGCCGTTCGTGATCGCCGTCGCCCTGGCGGCCTCCAACGCTTATGCCTCGCCCATCGGATACCAGACCCACATGATGGTGTACGGCCCCGGCGGCTACCGTTTCAGCGACTTCATCCGGGTCGGGCTTCCGCTGAACCTCTTGCTCTGGGGCGTCGCCACCGTGGTCATCCCTTACTGGTGGCCGCTCCAGTAACCGGCTCAGCGCCGATCCTTGCGTTTCCCGAGCGTCTCGCCGAGTTCGTCACCAGGCAGCCAGGGGGTCAAGCCGATCAGCGATTGCGTCTGTCCCGGCGCGGCGAACCCGCTGGCGATTCCCGACGCCGCGTCGCTCCTTCCGGCCGCCTTCACGGGCATCAGGCTCAGGCCGCTGGCCGGGCTGAACATGGCCGCCGAGGGGGGCATCGGGATCGGTGCGCCGCCGTACTTCCGCCCCTGGCCGAACTGAAAGAGCTGATTTCCCGAGGTGGTCATGCGGATCGTGTAGTACGAGTCTCCCGGCTGGTACACGCCGACGTCCGTCTTGCCGTCGCCGTCGAAGTCCCCCGTCACCGGAACCGGATCGCCGCCGTACTTCCGTCCCTGGCCGAACTGGAAGAGCAGGTTACCCGTCGGGCCAAACGTATGCAGCGTGAAGTAGGAGTCCCCCGGCTGGAACACGCCGACATCCGTCTTGCCGTCGCCGTCGAAGTCCCCCGTCACCGGGATCGGGGCACCGCCGTAGAGCCGCCCCTGGCCGAAGGTGAGTTTCATGTTCCCCATCGACGACGTGTGCAGCGTGTACGTCGAGACGTCCGGCTGATAGACGCCGACATCGGTAATCCCGTCGCCGTCGAAATCCCCGGTGATCGGGATCGGATTGCCGCCGTACTTTCGTACCCTGGCCGAACTGGAAGAGCAGGTTGCCCGTGTCGGTCATGAGGGTGAAGTAGGAGTCACCCGGCTGGAACACGCCGACGTCCGAGCGGCCGTCGCCGTTGAAGTCGCCGGTGACGGGGATCGGGTCGCCGCCGTAGAGCCGCCCCTGGCCAAACTGACGCAACCAGTTCCCCGAGGAGGAGGTCTGCAAGGTGAACTTCGAATCCGAGGGTTGATAGACCCCATAATCGGTCTGGCCGTCGCCATCGAAATCCCCGGTGACGGGGATCGGGTCGCCACCGTAAAGCCGCCCCTGGCCGAACGTGACCTTCCGGTTCCCCGACGACGACGTTTGCAGCGTGTAGAACGAGGCCCCCGGCTGATACACGCCGAGGTCGGTCTTGCCGTCTCCGTCGAAGTCGTCCAGGGTCGGATGCACGACCATCGGGTTCGTCGCGACGTTCGCCGTCGTGCTGGCGACCTTGTTCAGGTTATGGAACGTATCCTGAATCGTCACGCTCACCGGATACATCCCCGCGCTGGCGTAGATGTGCGAGCCGATGACGTTGTAACCGCCGCCGGTCCTGGGCGTGATCGTGCCGAACGAGGTGAACCCGTCCCCCCACTGGATCGTCGCCTTGTAGTTCGACAAGGGACGCGGCACCGACACGTCGAAGGTTGCCAGGGTGACGTTCTTCGCGACAGTCCGCGCTGAGGTGTCGAATGCCGTCCCTCCCTGCGCGGTGATCGTCGGATCTTTGAACGTGACGGTGATCTTCTCCGTGTCGAACTCGTTCGACGCGGAGCCTCGGCTGGTGGCGCCCGTTTGTCGGACCCCGACGATCAGGTGGACATCCCCCTTGTAACCGGCCTCCGGCGTGACCGTGACCGTGTTGCCCGAGGTCGAGACGGTCGCGTGCGCCACGGTGTCCAGCACCGCCGCGTCGAAGCTCATCGGGTCGTTTTCGAGGTCAATCCCGCTGAGCACGATGTCGAAGGGCCGGCCGGTCGCCGCGATCTGATTCGAGACCGGTCCGAGGATCGGCGGGTCGTCCGTCGAGTCGTTGACGATCGTCGCGACGAAGTTCCGCGAGGTGCTGTTGCCGTCGGGATCGGTGGCCGTCACGGTGATCGTCGCGCTGCCCGTGGCGGCCTTCGCGTCGAGCGTCAGGACGGCGTCGGTCGTGTCGTCGATGATCGTCGCGCTGGTGATGAGGATTGTTGACGTGGGCGTGTTGTTCGGCGGGCCGCTATTGGGCACGTGGTCGATCGTGTCCAGCACGTCGAAGCCTCGGACGAGCTGGCCGAAGATCGTATGGTTGAAATCCAGGAACCGCTGAGGTCCGACCGTGACGAAGAACTGCGAGCCGTTGGTGTCCTTGCCCGAGTTGGCCATCGCGAGCTGACCGTTGCCGCTGAAGATGGCCTCGGGGTTGAACTCGTCGCCGAATGTGAACCCGGGACCGCCCGAGCCGTTGCCGTTGGGGTCCCCTCCCTGGATCACGAAATCGGGAACGGTGCGGTGGATCTTCAGCCCGTTATAGAATCCCTGCTCGACCAGCGACCGGATCGTGTCCACGGTCTTGGGGGCGAGGTCGTGAAAGAGCTGGAAGGTCATGTCCCCATAACCCTGCACCGAGAGCTTCAGGTACGGGTTCCCCTGGTGCAGCGAGGCCGTGACCGCCTGCCCGTTGGTGCTGCTGACCGAATACGTCAGCGGTTGCCCGTCGGCGTCGAATCCCGTCACCGGCACGATCAGCGACTTGTTCGCCGGCACGTTCGCCGGGGCCAACGGAGTGACCACCGGCGCCGCCATCAGGAGCCTCGGTTCGACGGCCTCAACCCGAGGCCCCGCCCACCGATCACGCCGTCTCGGGGCGGAGCGTCCTCCCCGCATGTCACCACGTCGTCCCATGCGTCACCTGGCCTCGTCCGAGGCCCTCCCTCGTTGGTGTTGACCCGTTCGGCCCGACCGACCTCCGACCCTCTCGACCCCCAGCGGAGCCTATTCCTGGGTCGAATGCATGATATCGTCCCGCGGACTGCGCGGACAAGTCCCTGGTTGGATTTCCTGTTGATCGGAGGCGGCACGGTTTGGCTGGACCGGCATCCTCACGCGTTGGGATCGCGTCATCAAGGGGTGGAGCCCCAGGTCGATTGGCCGGCGCCGGGGGGGCTGTCGGGGGCGTCGGTGCCGTCGGTCAGCAGTAAGCCGATGATCGCCACCTCGGATTCGCGGAGATCGAGCAGTGCCTCGATCCATCCGGAGCGGGCGTCGGCGTAGGTCCGCAGCGCCGAGATGACGACGCGGGGCAGGGAGTCCTGACCGTCGCGGAAGCGGTCGCGGTAGAGGGTGAAGGCCTCGGACGCCTCGGGGACGATCCCATCGCGATACTCGCCGACCGCGGCGAGACTCGCCTGGTAGTGCGCGAACGTCGAGGCAAGGCGGGATTCGAGCTGGCCCTGAAGGCGGCGGAGCTTTTCGCGGCTGCCGGCGACGATGTGGCGGGCGGCGACGATGTTGCCCTGATTGCGGTCCCAGAGCGGTACTTCCATGTTGAACCGGAAGTAGCCGAACGTCTGGTTGTTGATCGGGTTGGGCGCGACGCCGAGCCGGACGTAAAAGTCGGGGATTGGCTCGGCCTCGGCGCGGCGGAGGCCGATTTCCTCGCGGCGGATCTCCAACGCGGCGACGTGGATCTCCGGACTCTCGCGGAGCAGGTCCTCCAGGCAGTGGGCCTGGTCGAGCAGCGGGATGGCCCGCTCCAGGTCGTCAACGAGCGGCCGTGGCGGCAGCGAAGGGGAGCCGAGGAACGCGGCGAGATCGTGCCAGGACTCGTCCAGGTCGGCCCGCGAACGGGTGATCTTCAGACGCCGTTGCCGGGCCTCGACGCGGGCCGTCAGCAGGTCAGGACGTGAGGCGTCGTCACTGGCGGACTTCCGCTCGACGATCCGGGCCAGCTCATCGGCAAGTGCGAGCGACGTTCACATTCAGCGCCAACAGGCGTTGCCGGGCCAGAACGCGGTCGTAGCGGAGGCGGAGGCCGTTCAGGACCCGACGTTGCTGGGCCTGGAGGATCCACTCGGCCTGCTGGACCGCGACCTCGGCCCGCTGCCGCTCGATCCGGAGCTTCCCGCCGGTAACGATTGGCTGCTGGACGAAGACGTTGAACTTGCCGACGGTGCTCCGGTCGCCGAGGTTGTGCGGGTCCCACGGGACGAACCTCGGGTTCGGGTAGAGCCCTGCCTGGACGGCCCGACCGCGGGCCTCGCCGAGCTGCGCCTCGGCCTGCCGGATCGTCGGATTGTTCGCCAGGGCCTGCGCGGCGAGGTCGGCCCAGCCGAGGGCCGCCCCCGGCGGCGGGACCGTCGCGACTTCAGGGCCGGGAACAAGCTGGAGGCTGGCGGCCGGAAGGGGCGTCGGTAACGGGCGTTCGACCGTCGCGGTCGTCTGACCGATCAGCATCAGTGCCCAAAATATCGGACCCTGCATCACCACCGTCCCCCGAACCGGGCCGGTCTCCCCTCAGCCACGACGCAACCACTTCGAGTCGTAGTATCGGTCGGGATGGCCGATCGGGTCCAAGGTGAGGTGGACCCCGAAGGAATCGCGACAATAACGGTTGGAGTGATTGTGCCGAAAACATCGAACGCAAGGGCTGCGCACAGCCGATAGGTAGCCGAGAATCATGGCCCGAAACGCCGAGGGAATCGGGCGTCGCGAGATCCCACAAGCGAGGGCGAGAATCCCGTGATCTGGAACCCGAGAGCGGTCGTGCTCCGCGTGGGCTTGGTCCTGCTGACCCTGGGTCGGCTCGCGTCCGGCCAGTCGTGGGCCAGCGTCCGACTCCGCCCGTGCCGGTTCCGGTCGCGTCCGCGGCCCGCTCGGCTCCCGTCATGGCAGGGGCCGAGCAACCGGGGCCGGGGGGGACGCCGATTCTGGGGACCGAGTGGCGGCCGATTGATCTGAACACGGCCCTTCGGCTCGCCGGGGTCCAGAACCCCGACCTGCTCGTCGCTCGCCAGCGGGTCACCGAGGCGGTCGCCCTGCGGCAGTTCGCGGCCGTGCAGATCATCCCGACGCTCAACGCGGGTGCAAGCTACGACAACCACACCGGCAATCTCCAGCAATCCAACGGCAACATCCTCTCGGTCAACCGCGAGTCGGTGTACGTCGGCTCGGGAACGTATCCGACGGCCGCCGGCACGGTCTCGATCCCCGGCGTCCTCCTGACGGGCAACATCGCTCGGGGCGTCTATCTGTATCTCGCCGCCCGGCAGGAGGTTCGGGCTCGCGAGTTCGCCACCGTCGCCGAACGGAATCAGGTCTTGCTGCGGGTCTGCGAGGCGTACTGCGAGCTGATCCGCGCCGAGGGGCTCCGGGCCGTCCGGCTCCAGGTCGTGGAGCAGGCGGCCGAGGTCGCCCGGATCACCGCCGAGTACGCCCGGACCGGGCAGGGGCGCGAGGCCGATGCCCGCCGCGCCGCGACCTTTCTCGCCCGACGCCAGGCCGACGTCCGCGAGGCGGAGGGGAACGTTCTGACCGCCTCCTCGCATCTCTGCCGGCTCTTGAACCTGGACCCGTCGATCCGCCTGCATCCGACGGACGCGGCGGTCGTCCCCTTGATGGTCGTCCCCGAGCCGATCCCCTTGCCCGAGCTGATCGCCCTGGCCCTCTTGCGACGGCCCGAGCTGGCCGAGCGACGGGCGGTGATCCAGCAGGCCCTGCTGGCGCTGGAGGGGGCGAAGGTCTTGCCGTTCTCGCCGACGGTCCTGATCGGTTTCAGCGGCGGCGGATTCGGCGGCGGCAGTAATCTGGTCAATCCGGTCTTCGGCAACTTCGCCCCCCGCAGCGACTTCGACGTCTTCGCCTACTGGTCCCTCCTGAACATGGGGGCCGGCAACGCGGCCCTGATCCGTCTGGCCAAGGCTCAGTTGAAGGTCCGTCAATATCAAGAGCTGATCGTTCTCGACCGCATCCGGGACGAGGTGGCCGAGGCCCATGCCAGGATTCACGCCCGCTTCGCCCAGATTGGCGACCAGGAGGGGGCCGTCCGCTCGGGCTGGAAGGGGTTCGGGCTGGACCTGGAACGCATCCGCCAGGCCGTCCCCGAGTCCGGCCGCACCGTCGCCCGGCCGATCGAGGTGCTGGACAGCCTCCGCCTGCTGGCCGACTCGCTGGAGGACTACCTCGACGCGATCGTGGATTACAACCGGGCGCACTTCGAGCTGTACGTCGCCCTCGGCCAGCCCCCGGCCAGCGTCCTGGCCCGCCCGGTCCCGACCGCGGGCGTCGTGCCGTCGAATCCGTCGCCGGTCCTCGCACCGACCGAGGAGGAGCTGGCCGAGCCTCCCGCGCCTGGCACGCCCGGCGCGGCCGAAGCGATGCCGCCGCTGCTGACGCCGCCTCCGGCCGTGCGGTCGCCCTTTGGACCGGCCTTGCCCGAGCCGCTCGCACCCGGCAGTGCACCGCCCGCCCGGCCAGATTCCGCGAGGCCGCGCCCATGATCCAGATGCGACGCCCTTTCCGGCTTGTTCCGGTCCTGGCTGTCTGTCTGGCCGTCTCTGGCGGCTGTGGCGCTCTGCGCAGAGACTTTGTCGCCACTCCCCTGACCGAGACCGTTCATCGATACCAGTCGGCCGTCGAACGGGACCGCACCGCGGCAGATGGGGCGTCGTCTCCGGCGACGACCCGTTCCGCCGTGGCCTCCCCGATCGATCCCGCGGTGTCGCGGACCGCCGCCGAGCTGGCTCAGGTCGCGGAACCCGCGGCCGACGCGCCGGCGCCGGGACCGTCGGAGGCCGCTCCGACGTCTCCGCCCGACGCGCCGGCGCCGCCCGACGTGGTCCCTCCCGCGATCCCGCCAGCACCGAGCCATTATCCGATCGACCTGCCAACCGCCTTGCGGCTGGCCGAGTCGGAGAACCCCACGATCGGCGAGGCCCGGGCCAACGTGGCCGTTTCCCTTGTCCAGCTTCAGCAGGCCCGGCTGGAACTGGTTCCGAACCTCAACGGCGGCTTCAACTACGACGGCCATACCGGCCCGCTCCAGCGTTCCTCGGGAGAGATCCTGCGCGTCTCTCGCCAGGCCCTCTACATCGGCGGCGGCGCCCAGGCCGAGGCCGCCGGGCCAGCCGCCGTGCCGGCGGTCTTCCTTCTGAACCACCTCTCCGACAGCCTTTTCGACCCACTCGCCGCCCGCCAGCGAGTCGACCAGGCCCGCTTCGAGGCCACGTCCACCGCCAACGCCACGCTCCTTGAGGTGGCGGAGGCCTTCCTGGAGCTTCAGGGAGCCCAGATCCTGCTGGAAGCCCGACGTCGCACCGAGGCCGACGCCGCCGAGGTCGCCCGGATCACCGCCGAATACGCCCGGGCGGGGCAGGGGAGTCAGGCCGACGCCCAGCGCGGCGAGACCCAGCGCCGGCTCCGCCGCGCCGAGGTCCACCAGGCCGAGGAAGCCGTCGCCGTGGCCTCGGCCCGGCTCGCCCGACGCCTCCACCTCGACCCCTCGGTCGCCCTCCGGACGGTCGGCGACCCCCTGGTCCTGTACGACCTGATCGACCTGGAGACGCCCGTCGATCAACTCGTCGGAAGCGCCGTCCTGCGACGCCCCGAAGTCGCCGCCGGCTCGGCGGGGCTGGCGGTCGCCGAGACCCGCAAGCGGCAGGAAGTGGCCCGGCCGTTCCTGCCGACGCTTTACCTCGGCTTCAGCGGCGCGGTCTTTGGCGGCGGCAGCAACATCGTGCCGCCGACGGTGGGCAACTTCCGGGGCCGAACCGACTTCGACGTCTTCGCCTACTGGTCCCTCCTGAACTTCGGCCTCGGCAACGCCGCCCGCATCCGCGAACGTCAGGCCCAGCTTGGCGAGGCGTTCGGCGCCCGACAGCTCGTGATGGCCCGCGTCCGCGACGAGGTCGCCTCGGCCCGCGGCGAGGCCCTCTCTCAGGCCGAACGCATCCAGATCGCGCGCCGCGAACTGGCCGATGCTCAAGATGCCTTCAACAAGGACCTGGAGCGCACGATTCAGGCCGTCCAGGAGGTCCGCCCGATCGAGCTGACGAACAGCCTCGACCAGCTCCGCGAGGCCCGCGAGCAGTACATCGAGTCCATCATCGGCTACGATCAGGCCCAGTTCCGCCTGTTCGTCGCCCTCGGCTCGCCCCCGCCGCTCCAGGGGCCGACCGCTCCCGCGCCCGCGCCGGTTCTCGCCTCCGCCGAGGAGCTGACGACCAACCCGGCCGCCCCCGCGCCGCCAACGACCGACGCCCCGCCTCCGCCGGCCGCGCCGCGTCCGGCGTCGGCCGACCCCGCGCCCACGCCGGTCATCGAAGCCGAACCGGCCCAGGCGCTCCTCGCCGATCTCGACGCCGCGCACTCCGAATCGTTGAAAGCCGCACGCGACTACGAGGCGGCGCGTGCCCGACTCCAGCAGGCGGTCGAGTCGGGGGCCGACGCCCTCCCGACCGCGGCCGAGGCGGTCGAGTCCGCCCATGCGGCCTTGCTCGCGGCCGAGGCGCGCTACGCCCTGCGCCCTGGGCCGCATCGCGCTCGTCAAGCCATCCCTCCGTGATCCCGAGTCCGCGGTTACGCTCAGACCACCGAAGCGCGACACGGTCCGTTCCACCTCGGCCATCACGATGCCGGAACCATCGTCCCTCATTGTCCCGGAGGACCAGCCATGAGGCCGCAACGCCGCTTTCAGCCGACCTCCGAACCGCTCGATCGCCGTCTCTCCCTGAGCGCACCGGGCTTACCGGGAACGATTGGCGTGGGTCTTGCCTCCGTGACCGCGCCGCGAGGCCTGGCGCGCGTTTCGGCGACCGTCGCGCAGGCCAATCTCGCCGCGCGACGCCATGCCACGCTCTTCAGCTTCGCCGCCCAGCCATTGCCGGGCAGTCCGCTACGCCCTCAGCCGATCCGCGCTCAGGGGCCGAACGGCCGCTCCTTACCGTTCTACCTCGGAGCGCCCTACAACCCGAGGTTCCACCCGTTCGCCCTCGGCTACGCCAAGACGGCCCAGCCCGGCGATCTCACGTCGGTTGTCACAGGTGTCGGCGGCACAACCGGTTCCGCTCAGGTGAGCACGGTTCTGCTCGGCGATGTGAATGGCGATGGCCGGGTCGATCTGGACGACCTCCAGGCATTTGCCTCGTCCTACAACTCCAAAATCGGTGACGCGAACTACAACCCCGCCGCCGACTTCAACCAGAACGGCCAGATCGGCATGGGGGACGCTGCGAATCCTCTTGCGCAACGAGACGCCGCTGACGCCCAGGATTCCGCTGAACCTCACGGTCCACATCATCGTGCCCGACCAGTTCCCGGGCCGTCGCCCCGTCAATGCCCACGGTGGGGTCGCCGCCGTGTCAGACGTGACGATTGTCGGCCACACCACGCCCGGCTCGCTCGTCTTCCTCGACGGCCCCGACGGCGCCAATTACCAGTTCGAGGAGGCGGCCTTCCCGACCGACGCCCACGGAAACTTCTCCTACACGCTCCATCTGACCAAGGCCTTGACGAATACCGAATATCTCGTCATCGACCCCTTCGGCCAGCAGATCATCAAGGCCCTGCCGGTCCGCCTCGCCGGCGCCGACACGGCCTGAACCCTTTTTTCAACCCGGTTTCAATCGAGAACCGTCCGCGACGATTCCTCGCCCCCCTTCGTTCGATCCGACGAAGACGCTGGCCGGCTCCGGCTCGACCGGCTCGCCATCCTCGATGGTGACGCTCGTGGCGATCACCTGGTCGTCGGTCGAGAGACCTTCGAGGATCTCGACCCGGATGCCGTCGTCCTTGCCGACGCGGACCGTTTCCTTGTAGGCGTGCCCTTCGCGGACGACCCAGACCGTACCGCCACCGTGGCCGTCGGTGCTCACCAGGGCCGAGGAGGGAATCGTCAGATAATCGGTCGGCTTTTCCAGGAGGATCGTCACCAGGCCGTACATCCCCTCGCGAAGCCTTCCCGACGGGTTCGGCAGGTCCACCTCCACGCGCATCGTGCGGTTGGCCGAGATCTCGACGTTGGAGAGCCGCGAAACCTGCGCTTCGAACTGCTCGCCCGGCAGCGCATCGAGCTGGATCACGGCCTTGTCGCCGGGATCGACAAGCGGCACGTCGCGGTCCGGCACGTACAGCACGACCCGGATCCGATCGGTCCGGGCGACGGAGAGAATCGTCGTGGCCTGCCCCTTGTCGGCCTCGGGGATGAACGCCCCGCGATGGAAGTTGCGGCGGGTGACGACGCCGTCATACGGCGAGACGATCTTGAGGTATTCGGCCAGCAAGGTAGCCCGCCTCTGGCCGGCCTCGCGGACCTGGACCATCGCGCGAGCGACGCGAAGCTGGGCCTCCGAGACGTCCACCTGGGCTTCCGCCTTCAGAAGACGCCCCCGCGCTGTCTCGACGGCCGCCACGGCGACATCCTCGCTCGATTTGGCCGACTCGTAATTCTTCTGCTGCTCGTCCACGACCCGCTCGTCCACGACCTTCCGCTCGGCGAGCTGCTGGTAGCGGAGATATTCTTTTTCCCGATATTTCCGCAGGGCGGTCGATTGCTCGACCTCAGCCTCGCGCTGGTGGACCTCGGCACGCGCGGCAACGACTTCCGCGTGGGCGGCTTCGAGTTCGGCCTCGGCCTGAACGGCCTCGGCGCGGGCGCGTTCGAGTTCGGCGGTGGCCTCCTCGACATCCTGCTGACGCTCGGGGTTGTAGATCTCGGCGAGCACCTGCCCGCGCGTCACGACGTCGCCAATGTCCACGATCTGGGCCCGAAGATAGCCCGAGGCTTTCGCCTGAAGGTCGGCGGACTCGAAGTAGTGGAGCACGCCCGGTTGCGTGGTCGTCCGTGGCAGGCCCCCCTTGTCGGGATGAACGACCTTGACGCTAACCACGCCCTCCTGGTTCTTGTCCGATCCACTCCGGTCCGCGCCATTTCCCGAGGTATTGGCGGTTTCAGCGTTCGTATCTTCCGACGAGCCTTTTGCCTGCATGTAATAGGCCCCGCCGACCACGACCGCCAGGGCCAGAACCGCCGAAGCCGCCCATCCCCAGAACCGCTCGGATGAGTTTGCCCTTCGCCTTCGCGTCGCTCTCGTCGAGGCCACGGCGTCGTACCTCCTCCGGCTTTGTCGCTGTTCGACGCGAAAAAAAGCCGGTTTGGATCGATATCGGCTTGTCTCCGTTATCAATCAACGCAATTTGTATTCCATAATGAGCCCATTCGGCGCAACGCTTGCAGGACCCTGTCTAACATCCCCCCTCGTTGCCGAACGACCCAAAGCGATGATTTCGCTTCGCCGATTTCCAAAAGAAGGGGCGATGACGCACCATGAGGGGATTGATCCGGTTCTCCCTGATGAACCCCTGGGCCGTGACGGTCTTCGCCCTGGCCCTGGTCCTGCTCGGGACGTTGAGCCTGTTCCGCATCCCGATCGACATCCTGCCAACGTACGGCACGCCCGCCGTGCAGGTGATGACCTTCTATGGTGGGATGCCGCCCGAGGATGTCCAGGCCGACATCACCCACCGCATGGAACGCTGGACCGGCATGGCCCCCGGCATCAGCCGGCAGGAGTCGCGTTCGATCCTCGGTTGCAGCATCGTCCGCAACTACTTCCATCAAGGGGTCGATCGCGGCGAGGCCCTCAGCCAGGTCATCTCGATGGCTCAGGCGGAGATTCCCAACCTCCCGCCCGGCACCTTGCCTCCGGTCGTCTTGAGCTTCGACCCGACCTCGACGACCCCCGTCTGCCTCGTCGCGTTGCGGAGCAAGACGGCCGACGAGGCGGCCTTGTATGATGTCGGACGCTACGAGGTCCGCAGCCAGGTCATGACGATCCAGGGGGCCGTCTCGCCGGTCGTCTTCGGCGGGAAGATCCGCGCGGTGATGGTTTATCTCGATCGCGCCAAGATGCAGGCCCGTGGTCTGGCCCCGACCGACGTGATGCAGGCCGTCGCCAACGGCAACGTCTTCCTCCCCACCGGCGAGGCGATCCTCGGCGACATGGACTACTTCCTCAGCAGCAACGCGCTGATCGAGGATGTCGAGGACATGGGCAAGATCCCCTTGCGGACCGAGCACGGCAACCGCGCCTACGTCGGCGACGTGGGTAAGCCCGAGGATTCGGCCCTGATCCAGACGACCATCGTGCGGGTCGAAGGGCGCAAGGCGGCCTACATCCCCGTCATGCGGTCGCTCGGCGCCAGCACGCTCTCGGTTGTCAGCGAGCTCCGGAACCGCCTCAGCGATATTCAGGCGAAGCTCTCGCGCGGTGACATCAACCTTGAAGTCATCATGGATCAGTCGGTGTACGTCCGGAAGTCGATCCGGGCCCTGGCGACCGAGGGCGTGCTGGGCGCGGTGCTCTGCTCCCTGGTGATCCTGTTGTTCCTCGGTCGCTGGCGGATGACCGCGATCGCCGTGTTGACGATCCCGATTTCCGTGCTGGCCGCGATCGCCTTGCTCTACGTCACCGGCAACACGATCAACGTGATGACCCTCTCCGGCCTCTCGATGGCGATCGGCCCGATGGTGGACAGCGCCATCATCAGTCTGGAGAACATCGACCGCCACCTCGAACGAGGCGCCCCCCTGCGACTGCGCGGTGCTCGACGGCCCGGCCGAGGTCGCCCTGCCGGAGCTGGTCGCCAGCCTCAGTACCCTGATGGTGCTCGCCCCCCTGGCTCTGATGCCCAGTTCCGGGCAATTTCTCTTCAAGCCGATGGCCCTGGCCGTCGGCTTCGCGATGGGCATGGCCTACATCATGTCGCGAACCTTCGTCCCCTCCCGCGCCGCCGGATGGTTGAAGGAGGAGTCAAACGACGAGGACGAGGAGGACGAGGACGAATACGACGAGCAGGAAGACCGCCGCGGCGTCATCGCGCGGAGCTTCGCCAGGTGGCAACGGGGGATCGAGCATGGCATCGCCTGGTACGGACGACGGCTCGAATGGGTGCTCGAACACGTCTGGCTGGTGGTGATCGTCGCCTACATCGCGCTCGCATTGATCTTGCTGGTGCTGATCGGGCCGGTGCGGAAAAGTTTCTTCCCCGAGGTGGACGCTGGCGCCTTTGAAGTGTATGTCCGGGCCCCCAGCGGCACGAAGCTGGAGAAGACGAACGACCGGGTCGCCGAGGTCGAGGACTTCATCCGCGATCGAGTCGCCGAGGACGACCTGAAACTGATCGTCTCGGAAATCGGCGTCACCCCCGACTGGTCGGCCGGCTACACCCCCAACGCCGGCAAGATGGATGGAATCGTCCGCGTCCAGCTCACCCCCGAACACGAGACGGGTGCCTACGAATACGCCGATCAGCTCCGCCACGCCTTCGCCTCCGACCGCCGCTTCTCCGACCTGGAGATCGCCTTCAACGCCGGCGGCCTGATCCGAGCGCCCTCAATGAAGGACAGCCGACGCCGATCAACATCCGCGTGATCGGCAAGGACATGCACGTGACCCACAAGATCGCCGATACGATCCGTCGCCGTGTCGCCAGGATCGACGGCGTGGTGGACCCCCGCATCGTCCAGCGCCTGAATTACCCCGCGTACAAGATCCTCGTCGATCGCGCCAAGGCGGCGGATGTGGGGCTCTCGCAGGACGATGTCATCAAACAAGTCATCGCGGCGTTCAATTCCAGCATTCAGTTCAACAAGCGTATTTTCTGGGTCGATCCGGTCAGCGGCAACCAGTATTTCGTCGGCGTGCAATACCCCCTGGAGGACGTCAAGAGCCTGGAAACCCTGCTCGACGTGCCGATCACCGGCGTCAACCAGATCCGCCAGGACCGCCGGGTGGCGACGGCCCAGCCGCCGGAATTGTTCCCCGTCGAACAGCCCGTGTCCGGCGAACCGATCGCGCCACCGATCCCCTTGAGCAACATCGTGACCCTGGAACGGACCGAGATCCCGACCGAGATCACCGACCTGAACCTCCACAAGACGATCGACCTGAACGTGGGAGTCTATGGCCGCGACCTCGGCCACGTCGCCGATGACGTCTATGATGTGATCGAGCAATTCGGCAAGATCAAGGAGGGTGGGTCGGCGCGTCCCAGACCGGCACGACCTGGCAGGCGTACGACCCGGACTCCGACTCCGGCCGCGTCTTGCCCGGTTACGACATCGTCCTCAGCGGCGAATACGCCCGGATGGAACAGGCCTTCAAGAACCTGGCGATCGGGCTTTGCCTCTCGATCGTCATCATCTACTTCATGATGGTCGCCCTGGATAAGTCGTACCGGGTTCCGCTCGTGAACCTGATGATCGTCCCCTTGATGCTGATCGGCGCCTTGCCGATGCTCTACCTGACGGGGACGGCGATCAACATCCAGTCGCTTCTGGGCATCATCTTCGTCGTCGGCATCCAGATCTCGAACACGGTCCTGATGACCGACGTGGCCCAGGAGATGCGCAAGAGCAAAGGACTGAAGCCGACCGAGGCGATCCGTCGGGCGGCCTTGATGCGGGTCCGGCCGATCATCATGACGGCCCTGGCCGCCTTCTTCGCCTTGATCCCGACCGCCCTGGCCCTGGAAAAGGGAAGCGAGGCCAATGCCCCGCTCGGCCGCGCCATCCTCGGCGGCCTCCTCGCCGGCGCCCGGCAACCCTGGTGGTCGTACCCGCTCTCTATTCCTTGATGATCCACGGCCAGCCGGTCGAGCCCCAGGACCCCGAAGAACTTCCGGCCGCCGAGGAAGACGAGGAGAACGAGGAGGACGAGGACGAGTCGGAGGAGGAATAAGCGTCGGTCCGCGAGCAGCGCTCGCCCCTTTGGCCTTGCCAGAAACGCGGCCTTGGGACATCCTGCGGCCGCCGGATGGTTCATCCGTTGACCGAGTACGGCCAGGGGAGGGCGGGGGCATGAGACGGATCTTGTTCGAAATACCGGGTCTGGGCCTGAAAATCCACAGTTTCGGCCTCTTTCTGGTCCTGGCCTGTGCCTGTGCCCTGTTCCTGGCGGCGCGGAGATCGCGCCGCGAGCGGCTCAACCCGGAGACGATCTACGACCTGGCCATCTGGCTCTTCACCGGAGGGTTTCTGGGGGCTCGCATCCTGTTCGTCGTGCAGAATCCGGGAGCCTTGCGGCACTGGACCGACGTTTTCAAGGTCTGGCAAGGGGGGATCGTCTTTTACGGCTGCATCTTCGGCGGGCTGGCCGGCTCCCTGATCTTCTGGGCGCGGCGACGCTTCCCTCTGCTGGCGACGGCCGACGCGGTCGCTCCGGCCCTGGCGCTGGGGATCGTGCTGGGACGGATCGGCTGCTTCCTCAACGGCTGCTGCTTCGGCGCCACCTGCGACGGCCCCATCGCCGTGACGTTCCCGGCCGGTAGCTTCGCCTGGATTCGCCACGTCGAGGCCGGCTGGATCACGCCCGACGCCGCCCGCTCGCTGCCGGTCCACCCCAAGCAGATTTACCTCGCGCTCGAAGGGCTTGCCCTGCTGGCCCTCCTGACCGTTTACTATCCCCGACGGCGCCGCGACGGCGAGGTGGCGGCCCTTCTCCTGATCGGCTATCCCGTCACCCGCTTCGCCACCGAGTTCTTCCGCGGCGACGCCAACGGCTGGTACGCCGGGCTGACGATCTCGCAATACATCAGCCTTGCCCTGATTCTCTGCGGCCTGATCTTCTGGCGTCTGCTCCCTCAGCGGCTTCACGTCCAGTCGGTCGAAGCGAGCGAATCGCCCGTGCCCCACGCGAAGGACCGGCGCCACGCCACCGAACCGTTTGCCATGATCCGACACCGACAGGAAGCCGCCGGCGGCTGACGACCGGTCCGCGCTTGCCAATCATCGACAGGTTCCGCGATCCATCCACGGACCTCTCTCCCGGAGTTCGGCGACGACCGGCGCGCCTGCCCCTTTGCCCCTTCACACTCGCCTCCGCGCCACGACGATTCCCAGAACGGCACATCATTCGCTACCTATCCTGTTGTCCCCCCCGGAGATCAGCGCATTCTCCTTGAGCCGAGACCCTTGATCTCGGGAGGTCGGGTGATGTCCCACCACGATGAAGACCGTCAGCGCGACGACGACCGCCACGAGCATCCATCCTCCCGCCCTGATTCCGGGGCGAACTCCATCTCCACGGACGATGCGGAGGTGATGTCGGAAGCGGAGCATCGCGATGCGGATCGTTCCCGTCCCGAGACGGTCGTTCTGGTTGGTCCGAATGATGAGTTCCCCGCCGCCGAATCGATTTCGCCCGTGAGTGGACGGACGCTCGTTGTCGAGCGACGCGTCCCCGATCGGCCGACGCGTTCCGAGACGCGTCCGGCGGATGAGGAACGGAGCCGGGGGCGTCGCCGACGCGATCAGGATGAGGACCGCGATGACGACGAGGAAGAGAACGAACCCTCCTTCTGGGCCGCGCACAGCGGAACGATCCTCGGTCTGATCGTCGGCCTGCTCCTGGGGCTCGCCGCGGCCTGGGCCTACTGGCACTTTTACGCGTCGAAGTCGGACGAATCGCAAGGCAACTCGTCGCAGTCCAGCGGTCAGACATCCGGGGCGGGCTCTTCGAGTCCCAAGAGCAAGAGCACTCAATCCAACGAGGAGGGCGAGGACCAGACGTCCCGGATTCCCGGCGTTGGCGAGGCCGACAGCTTCGACGCCGTTCAGAAGCAACTGGAAGCCCTCGCGGAACGGATGGACCGGCTTCGTCTGCGACTCGATCGGGTGGAGACCCCGAACGACACGCTACCACCCGGTCTCAAGTCCCTTCAGATCAAGGTGGGCGAGCTTGCCAGCGAGGTCGATGATGTCTCCTACTTGCCCGAGCGCGTCCGCCGCCTGGAAAATCGGATCGACGAGCTGAACCAGCGTCTTCGCAGTCTGCGAGAGCAGGCCGTTCTCTCTTCGGGCGGCTCTTCCGATGCCGGATCAGGTGAGCGAACGGATACCCTCCCGCCAGCTTCGACCGAGGCATCGCCAGGAGGTGAGCAACCCAGCGACCCATGCCGGTGAGCCGGCCCTGATCGATCTGAAGGATACGCAATCGGCAATCGACCGCGGCCTCGAACTGCTCGCGCAGCGCCGCTATGCGCTGGCGCGTGACGTCTTTCGAACCCTGGAGCGGACCCGGCCATCCGACGCTCGCGTCTGGTACCTCGCGGCCGTCGCTCAGGGCCTTTCGACCGGCGACTGGGACGGGGAAACCCACGACCTGCTCGTCCGCGGCCTGGAGCGTGAGCGTGCCGGCACGCCCTCCGAGACCCAGATCGAGCAGACTCTCTCCCGTCTCGGTGAAGGCCAGGATTGGCTGAACGCCCAGCGACGCCGCGTGGCAAGCCGCTGAGGGAATCCCACACCACCGCGCGGAACTCGCCCAGGTCCTACCGGCTCACTCTGGCCGGTGAAGACTATCTTCGCGAGGACCGACAGGCTAGACTCATTCTGAGACGGCCATTTCACTCATTCATGCGACGTTCGCAAGCCCTTCCAGATATCCGCTCCGAACGGGGGTGGTCCGGGGAGGGAACGGCGGCGAAGAACGCCCCGAATTCGTGGCCGCCGCGCCTTGGAAACGTGGCTGACCTTATCGAACCAATCCCGTCCCGACCGGAAGGATCTCGAGCAACCTCCGGAGATCAAGAGCACCATGGCACGCCGGCTACTGTTGGTCGAGGATAGCTCGATGATGCGGCGGATGTTATCCGGTCTGCTCGAGCAGGAAGGATACGAGGTCTCGGCCGCGTGCGATGGCCGCGAGGGGCTGGCAACGGCCCGCGAGTCGTCTCCCGAACTGATCGTCACCGATTTCGAGATGCCCGAGCTTGACGGCCCTGGACTCTGTCAGGAGCTGAAGGCGGACCCGCAACTCCGGATGATTCCGGTGATCATGTTGACGACGCTCGGCGCAACCGAGAGCAAGGTCATCGGCCTCGACGCCGGCGCCGATGATTACATGGAAAAGCCCAAGGCGCCGGAGGACATTCAGGAACTCTTCGCCCGGATCCGTGCCCAGCTTCGAATCGCCGACCTCCGGCGCGAGCTCGACCAGCGGAACCGGCAACTTGAGGTCGCCCAGGCGAAACTCGGCCTCGAGCTGAATCTGGCCCGGAAAGTCCAGATGGGACTGATGCCGAAACCACCCAAGCCGAAGGGGGTTCTTCGCCTGGCCGTCCGCTACCAACCGGCCAACCAGCTCGGAGGCGATGTGTATGACTTCCCCACACTCGACGACGGCCGGCTCGGGATCATCGCGGCCGATATCTCAGGCCACGGTGTGAATGCGGCGTTATTGTCGGGCATGGTGAAGACCCTGGCCGGCCCGCTGATGACGGCCGGGCTGCCGCCGGGTCGCGTCCTGGGGGGGCTCGATACGTCGATCGAGCAGTATTTCCCCGAGGAATATTTCTGCACGGCGTTCTGTCTGATTATTGATGAAACGACCGGCGCCTTCGACTATGCTGGCGTGGGTCATCCACCCGTCCTCGTGTCCGGCCCCCACGGCACGCGGTTTCTCGATTCCGAAGCCGGCCTGCTCGGCGTTGGCATGGTGGACGGGCTCGGGGGAGGGTCCGGTCAGCTCGAACCGGGAGAGTCGCTCCTGATCTACACCGATGGGCTCCCGGATGCAATGAACCCGGCCGATGAACCGTTCGGAACCGAACGGATTCAGGCCGTCCTCGAGACGCATCTCGCGTTGACCCCCGCGGAGATCCTCGATCTGTTGGAGCAAGAGGTCGCCCGCCACGTCACCCCGCTCCAGCCTCACGACGACATCAATCTCATTCTGGTCCAGAGGCCCCCTTCCTGATCGGTTCGCTCGCGCCGGTTGGTTTCCTCTCCAAGCCGCGATAACTTGCCTCGCTTCCCCTTGGAATTCTCCTCGGTCGGGAGGGAAGCCGTCCTTTTTTGCCGATTTCGCCCATTCTCTCGAACAAGTCATTTCGCGATATTCGATCCACATGATATCCTGAATAAGCCCGAATCGACCTTTCCAAGCTCCTTGAGCCCAGGCACCTCCTGCGGATTAGCTCCATGAATCCTGGATTGATACGCTCGAACTCGACCGACCGTGAAGGGTGGCGGATGGAGGACCCGATTCGCCAGTTCGTCGGGTTTCGCCTCGATGGTGAGGACTATGCAATCGCAATCACGATGATCCGGGAGATCATCCTGATGAAGCCGATCACGCGGCTTCCCCAGGCCCCCGACGCCATCGAAGGGTTGATCAATCTGCGAGGGACGGTGATCCCGATCGTCAACCTTCGGAAGCGTTTCAGACTTCCACCCCGCCCCTTCGACGACGAGACGCGCACGATCGTCGTGAACGTCCACGACAAGACGGTGGGTTGCATCGTGGACGAGGTGTCCCAGGTGATGCGGATCACCAGCGACCAGATCCAGCCCGTACCGATCTCGATGGCCTCGGTCGCCCGGCGGTACATCTCCGGACTGGCCATGCTGGAAGACTGCCTGTTGATCATCCTGGACCTCGAAAAGCTCTTTGGCGCGGGAGAGGGTGACCTCGATCTGGTCCTGTCAACGCCTTCACACACGACTCCGAACCCTGAGCGATCACCTGAAAGGGGAGAGTGACCCGTGGAACCGTCCACGCCCGAGAATGGGCCAAAGCCAGAGCGAAGCAAACCCTCCCGAGTTCGCCCCGGGCTGAAGCGGACGTCGTTCGGGCGGTCTCCCAGGCGAGGTCTCCTTGCCTCCTCAATGATTGAGGAACAACCCGACTCGTCCGGGAGCGATCAGCCGGTGAACGGCCGGAGTCAGTCCGCGATGACCGATGGGTCGGATGGGATCATCCGGGGCGATGATCGAGGTGATCGACGCGATTGTCCGGGCGGAGACGATCGAGGAGATCATCCATGCGACGATGGAGGTGATTCGCCGGCGTTTCGGCTGGACCTATGGCTCCTACTGGTCGGTCGATCGCGAGCGGGAGGTTCTGGTCTTCGCGATGGAGTCGGGCGAGGTGGATTCGGAATTCCACCGGGCCACCCGCTCGGCGCAGTTCCGAGAAGGTGAGGGCCTCAACGGTCGAGCCTGGCAACGACAGGATCTGGTCCATGTCTGCGATCTCGCCGAACTGGCCGATGCTGCCGGGCACCGATCGCCCAACGTGCCGGAATCCGTTCCGGCGTCGCCATGCCGATCCTCGAAGAGGGAGCGGTCATCGGCACGATGGATTTCTTTGCCTCGGAGTTGATCGACTTCACCTCCGACTGGCTCGATATCCTGCGGGTCATCGGCCAGCTCGCTTCGGACAAGATCACGAAGCTGGGCGAGCAACTGGAAATGATCCGCCTCACCCGGATGATCGAAAATGCCCCCACGAGCATGATGTTCACCGATCGGGACCTCGTCATCCGGTACATGAATCCCGCGTCGGTGCGGCTGCTCAAGCGGATCGAGGCGTATCTCCCTTGCAAGGTGGATGAGATGCTCGGGCATTCCATCGACATCTTCCACAAGCAGCCCGAGCATCAGCGACGGATTCTCGCTGACCCTAAGAACCTTCCCCACCGGGCGATGATCTCGATCGGCCCCGAACACGCCGACCTGTACATCAGCGCCATTCTCGACAAGCAGGGGAAGTATCTGGGCCCCATGTTGACCTGGGACATCATCACCGAAAAAAAGCAGGCCGAGATACGCGAGAAGGAGGTGGCCGCCGACACGACCGCCGTCGCCAGTCTGCTTTTGTCGATGAGCCGCGCGCAGTCCGTGGACGAGGTTCTCGCCTCATCGCTGAGCTCGATCCGGGAGGCGTATGGCTGGGACTACGGCACGTACTGGGAGCACGATCCGGAAGCCGGTGTGATGCGGTTCGGGCGGGACTCCGGCGTGGTCGCCGAGGAATTCCGCCGCAAGACGATGGAGACGACCTTCCGCGAAGGGGAAGGTTCGGTCGGGCAGGCGTGGCGCCTGCGCGACACTCAGTTTCTCTCCGAGTTTGCCGAGCAGCGGAACTCGACCCGTGCCGTGGTGGCGAGTCGATCAGGGCTGCACACGTCGGTCGCTCTGCCGATCTTGCTCCACGGGGAGGTTTACGGCGTCCTCGATTTCTTCAGCACCGCGACGGTCCAGATCACCGACTCTCGGCAGGAAGCGTTGCGGAGCGCCAGCCGACTGATCTCCGGCGCTCTGGATCGAGTTGATCAGCAGGTCCGGATGGATGAGTCGAGGCGTGACCTGGAGCACAAGGTCAACCTGCTCATGAAGGTCGCCCAGTCCGCCGCTCGGGGAGACCTGACCGTCGATATCGAGGTTCGGGGCAAGGACGATATGGGCCGGCTCGGCGAGGCGCTGGCGAAGATGATGGCCGACCTGAAGAACGTCATCGGGCAGGTCATCGAGTCCGCCAATCAGTTCGCGGAAGGTTCCCGTGTCGTCGCCGAGAGCGCCAGCTACCTGAGTGATTCGTCGCAGAATCAGGCAGCCACCGTCGAGGAGATGTCGGCCTCGATCGATCATCTCAGCCGGGCGATCCTGGAAATCAATCAGAACGCCAGCTCCGCCCGCGAACTGGCCGAGCGGACGTCGCAACTGGCGAAACAGGGGGGCGAGTCGGTCGAACAGGCGATCGAGGCGATGGTCCTGATCCGGAAGTCAAGCGAGCAGGTCAGCGACATCATTCAGGTCATCAGCGAGATCGCCAGTCAGACGAACCTGCTAGCGCTGAACGCCGCGATCGAGGCGGCCCGCGCCGGCGAGCACGGTCTGGGCTTCGCCGTCGTGGCCGACGAGGTCCGCAAACTGGCCGAGCGCTCCCGTGCCGCCGCCAAGGAAATCACGGCCCTGATCAAGGAGTCCACCCACCGGGTCGCGGACGGCGCCCAGCTTTCGCAGACGGCGGGCCAGTCGCTCAAGACGATCGTCCAGGGGGTCGAGGAGACGGCCGCCAGCATCGCCAAGATCGCGCATGCCACCCAGGAGCAGTCGGAGTCGGCCTCGGAGGTCGGCAAGGCAATTCAGAATGTCTCGTCGATCACCGAGACGAATGCCTCCAGCTCCGAGGAGCTCTCCGCCAGCGCCGAGGAGCTCGGCGCCCAGGCGGCAGTCTTGAAGGGCGTGATCTCGGAATTCAAGGTATGAAGCCCGGCATGTTCGACATCGAGCTGACCGAGCCCGAGTTCGAGAGCTTCCGCGCCTTGATTTACCGGATCGCCGGTATCCGGATCCCCGACACGAAGCGTGTCATGGTCACGAATCGGCTCAGGAGGCGGCTCCGGGATACAGGGATCGACTCGTTCGCGAAATATTATGCGTATCTGAACTCCGGCGCGGGCCAGGGGGAGGTTCCCCGATTCCTGGACGCGATCACGACCAACGAGACCTATTTCTTCCGAGATCCCCACCAGTACGAATGGTTCGGCGAAACATTCCTGCCCGAGGTCGCTCGAGCAGTTC
The DNA here is from genome assembly GCA_963758025.1 of uncultured Planctomycetota bacterium. GTDB lineage: Bacteria > Planctomycetota > Planctomycetia > Isosphaerales > Isosphaeraceae > CAVWUA01. The sequence goes on from CAVWUA010000003.1 coordinate 548,915, forward strand.
CGGACGCATCCGAGGGGAAAGAGCCTTCGGGTCTGGTCGGCCGCCTGCGCCACGGGCGAGGAACTTTACTCGATCGCTCTGAAGATCAAGGCGCATCGCAGCCTCTTCACCGGCTGGAAACTGACCCTGCTCGGGACCGACATCAGCGACGCCGTGCTCAATGCCGCCCGGGCGGGCGTCTATGACGCGAGGGTTCTTCGCCTGATCCCTCCCGCCGAACGGCCTCTCCACTTCGACCACGATCTGGAGAAGGACCGGTGGACGGTCAAGCCCGAGATCCGCTCCCTCGCGACCTGGAAGTCTCACAACCTGCTCCATCCCCTCAAGGAGGAACCGTTCGATTGCATCTTTCTCAAAAATGTTCTGATTTATTTCGATGCGGATTCCAAGCAGAGGGTTGTCCGACATCTGCTGAACGTGCTCGCTCCGGGGGGATTTCTGGTTATCGGACCCACGGAGGGGGTCTATAACCTGCTGGGATCCTTGAACCGGCTCAAAACCTGGCTTTACCAGCGTCCGGTCTGAGGTCGGGAGATCGCTCCATGTCGGGATTCGATTCGGCAAGCATGCTGCCCTATTACCTCGACGAGGCCGACGAGCAGATCGCCGCGCTGAACGACACGCTGCTGCGCCTGGAACAGGCGCCGGACGACGAGAAGGCGCTCCGGGACGCTTTTCGACTGGTCCATACCCTCAAGGGTTCCTCGACCATCCTCGGGTTCGACCAGGTGAAGGGCCTGACCCATCACCTGGAGACGTTCTTCGACCGGCTTCGGAGTCGCCAGCGGAGCCTGGATCGGCCGTTCCTCGACCTCTGCTTCCGTTGTCTGGATGGCCTGCGCGATTATCATCGCGACCTTCGAACGAGCGGTCAGAGCGACATCGAGCTGTCAGGACTGTCGGCGATGGTCCTCGCGCTTCTGGATCATCCTCCAGCGGCGACCGAGGAGACACCTCCCACATCTCCAGCGGAACCCGATTCCCACACCGACATCCACCCCGGCGGCGGAGGCGCAGGCCCCTCCCGATCCTCCCGAATCATGCAGCGTGATCCTGGCTCAGCCCGAGGCCGTCCACCTGATCCTGTGCTTCGAGCCGAACCTGCCCTGGCCGGACATGAAGGCGAAGCTGGTCCTGAATCGATTGTCCGCCAAGGGACGAATCCTGGTGACCGATCCCCCCGTCGATCAACTGGAGGGGGTGGAATCCCTTGAGCAGCTCAGTGTCTGGCTCCTGGCCGATTGCGACATCAGCGAGCTGCACGCCCTGGCCAACGTGGACGGCGTCACGGAAATCCGCGTGGAAACCGGCGTGGTCCCCGACCACGTGGCCTCGAACCTGGCTGGTCCGTCGTCCCCACCGTCGCCTGAGAGATTTGCCACGTTCGGCTCCACCGCCCGACGAACCGGGGCCAGCCTCGCCGGTCTTACCGACCACAGCCGAACCGCCGGTTGTGCAGGACATACTAGAACCCGCGACTTCATCCCAGCCGGCGAAGCGGTCGACCTCCGTGCCGAAACGGCCAAGGGTCACCGAGACCGTCCGCGTCGATGTGGATCGGCTCGATCATCTGATGAATCTCGCTGGTGAGCTGGTCATCAACAAGTCGCGCTTCTTCGAAATCGCCCGCGGCCTGGAGGATCTCTTCCGCTCCTCGAACGCCCCACTTCTCGCCGCGGATACCCGGGATCGGCTGGAAAGCATCTCAAACGGACTGGCGGATTTCGACGACCGCCTGCATCTCAATAACGGAGCAATGGACCGCTGGGCCTCGCAGTTCCGCCGCCTTCGCGAGAACTTCCAGGAAATTCAGGAGGAACTCGACCTGATCCGACAGGGGCGCGAGCAGCTCGGCGCGATGGCCGAGGCGATCCACCACCTCTCCCGGGTCTCCGACGGCATTCAGCGCGGAGTCCTGGAAACCCGGATGGTGCCGATCGGTCCCCTCTTCGATCGCTTCCAACGAGTGATCCGCGACCTCCGAATCTCGTCGAACAAGGAAATCGTCCTGCGGATCGAGGGGGAGAAGACCGAGTTGGACAAGCGGATGATCGACGAGCTGAGCGATCCGTTGATCCATCTCGTCCGCAACGCGGTAGACCATGGCCTGGAGCCGCCCGATCGGCGCGAGGCCGCCGGCAAGTCCCGGGTTGGCCGACTCGCGCTGACGGCCACACATCGTGGCAATAGCGTCGTCATCACCGTCTCCGACGACGGTCGCGGGATCGACTGCGAACGGGTCCGACGAAAGGCCGTGGACCGCGGCTTGATCGGCGAGGAAGAGTCGCTCCAGCTCACCGCTCGGCAGATCATCCAGTTCATCTGGCACCCGGGATTGAGCACGGCCGAGACGGTCACCGATATCTCGGGGCGCGGGGTCGGCATGGACATCGTCAAGAGTCGGCTCGAACTCCTCAATGGCACCGTGGACGTTCGGACCGAGCCCGGCCAGGGGACGACCTTCATCATTCGCCTTCCCCTGACCCTGGCAATCATGTCCGTCCTGCTGGCGAGGGTCGGTGAGGAGACCTACGCGATCCCCCTCGATCATCTGGATGAGATTGTCGAGATCGATGCCGGGCAGATCTATCGCGTCCACGGTCGGCATTCCATCGAGATCCGCGGACGGATCATTTCGCTCGTCGCACTCGACGACATCCTGCGGGGTCGGGGCACGAACCGCCAGGAGCCGGTTGGCGGATCGGCGGAGACCGAGGGAAAGCAAACTGTCGTCATCGTCACCACCGGCGAGGCGACGCTGGGATTGATTGTTGATGAACTCCTCGGAATGCAGGAAGCGGTTCTCAAGTCGCTGGAGCGGAACTTCCGCCCCGTCCCCGGGCTGTCCGGGGCCAGCATCCTTGGTGATGGGCGGATCTCGCTGATCCTCGACATCGAAGCCTTGATCGACATGGTCTCCCTCGACACGGTTCCGCCCCTGGCCTGAGACGGGAACCCCAGGTCGAACCGAAGCGGTCACTTGGCGAAGGACGTAACGCGAATGGAACCGAACCTCGAACGACCGCGGAAACGACGGCTCACAGCGATCTTCGCGAAGGGGGCCGAGGACGCGTCGGAGGCGCTCTCGAAGTGGCTCGGCCGGACCGTTCTGTTGACCGTCGACGAGGTGGACGAGGTGAGCTTGGCCGACGCGGCCGAGTTGCTCGGTCCGGCGGATCAGCTCGTTGCCGCCTGCGCGATGAATCTGAGCGGCCGGATCACCGGCCATCTCCTTCTGGTCTTCGAGGATCGCTCCGGTCTGGCGCTGGCTGACCTGCTCTTGCGACAGCCGGTTGGAACAGCGACAGAGTGGGGCGAGCTGGAGCGGTCGGCGGCGGAGGAGACGACCAACATCGTGGGATGCGCTTACGTGAACTCCCTCGCGGCCCATCTCCCTGCCCCGATGGATGGTGTACCCAAGGCGATTCTTCCCTCTCCGCCGATATTCCGCCACGAATTTGCAGGAAGCCTCCTAGAATTTGCCCTGATGGAGCAGGCTATTGTGCTGGACCGGCTGCTCCTGGCCCAGACGCGATTCACGACGGAACGGATGGATTTAAACTGGTCGCTGCTTCTCGTCCCCAGCGGGGAGTCCCTGGAGTTGCTCGCCGCCGCAGTCGCGGAACCCAAAACCCGTTGAGGACTTGCCGTGTCCACGCCCCCGCGGCCCGAAGTCGTGGAGATCGTATCGGTGTCCATGGGAATGTGGGCCGTCGCCGCCGCGCCGACACAAATCCGGACATTGCTCGGATCGTGTGCGGGGGTTGTCCTCTACGATCGCGCAGCGAAAATAGGTGGGGTGGCACATATTGTGCTTCCCAATTCTCGTGGGGCGACCGATCAGCGAGGAAAGTACGCCGATACCGCGATCCCCGCCATGATCGCGGACCTCGACCGGCTCCGTGGGCGCAAGGCGGCTGGGCGACTTTCTGGTAAAATCGTGGGTGGAGCAAGTATGTTCCAGGCGGCACCAACCCTGAACATCGGCCAGATGAATCAGAACGCCGTCGAGCAGATCCTGGCCGACCTTGGTATCCCCGTGATCAGTCGTGACGTGGGTGGCGACACCGGCCGACGATTGACGCTCGACACCAACACGGGGAACGTCGTGATCCGAATTCCAGGCGGCTCGGACCGCGAGATCTGATCCCCGACTTCTTTCGGCCATACCGTCGGCCTCGGGTGAATCCATGAAACGGTTGCTGGTTGTCGATGATGCTCTGCTGATGCGAAAGTTGATCCGCGACGTCGCGGTTGAAACCGGTTGGGAAGTGGCAGGCGAGGCGACCAACGGTGCCGAAGCCGTTGATCTCTACCGCAGGCTTCGCCCCGACCTGGTCACCATGGACGTTGTCATGCCGGAGATGGATGGCCTCGAAGCCCTCCGCGAGATCCGCGCTGTTGATCCCGATGCTCAGGTTATCATGATTACCGCCCTGGCCCAGAAGCAGACGCTCATGGAGTCG
>CAVWUA010000004.1:0-444228 GCA_963758025.1 uncultured Planctomycetota bacterium
GAGCCGCTCCCGCGCGTCGGGTAAGCGTCTGATTTGTAGGTGACCTACGTCAGTTTCTCGACGGATGCCGATAGGCGTCCCACTGCCGGTCACCGCTTGGCTCATGATGGATACCGGGGTGGTGGTTCACCAGGTCCTCTGAATCGTTACAATCGGACCGCTTCGTCGAGTCTCTCGTCAGACCGTACCGACCCCTGAACCGACGAGGCCGTGAAAAAAGACCGGCCCCCCCGACGGCGACGCCTGAAAGGGGAGCGAGGCCGTGGGACACTGGCCAAGGAGAAGCCGCCAATCTTCGGGATGCTGCAGCGGGGCGGTGAGGTCGTGATCCGGATGCTGGAGAATGTCAAGCAGGCGACCATCGGCCCCTTGATCGAGCGGACGATCGCCAAGGGGAGCTTGGTGTATACCGATGAGTACGACATCGACAGCCGGCTGGTCGAGTGGGGTTATGACCACGATACGGTGTGCCATGCGGCGGGTGAATACGCCCGGGACGACGACCAGGATGGATTCTGCGAGGTGCATGTCAACACCCTGGAAGGGTTCTGGTCCCTTCTGCGTTCGTGGCTCCGTCCCGATCGAGGTATTCCTCAGGAGAGCCTGCCGCTGTACCTGGGATTCTTCGAGTTCACCCACAACCTCAGGGCTCGTGGAAAGAGACTGTTGGAGTCGCTGATTTGCCTCTTGTTGGCACCACCCTGCAATCCATCTTGAGCCAACACAAAAAGGGGTGGCACCCTCCAGGTGCCACCCCTTTTTCCTATCCATTCCGACGTCGATCTTCAGCCTCCCGCTCACTTCACCGGCACCTCGTATCGGATGAAGCCGAGCAGGTCGCCCTTGTCCACACCGTGGCAGGTGGCGCAGCGATCGTGTACGGCCGGGACGACCGTCGCGGCGTAGAGCGTCCGGTTGGGACCTTCACCGACAACTTTCTCGACGTAGGTTTTTCCCTCACGCATGGCCTTGGCGGCCTCTTTCTCAAATTCGGTCTTGGGGGCGTTCGCTTCGCCGAGCGGGGAACCGGTCGCATCGACAAGCCGGGCCGAGTGCCAGCCGCTCTTTTCCATCGCGCCGAAGACGTCCTTCGCCATCATGATGGCGGGCGGTCCCTTGCGCCAGCGTTCCGTCACGGAGACGACCGCGTTCTTGTACAGCTCGTCCAGCATCTTGACTTCCTCGCGCGTTCGCTCCAGAGCGGCGTCATCCGGCTTCCCCTCCTCGGCTCCGACGGAAGGCCGGGCCATCATCGCCAGAATCGCCGCCGCCGCGGCCGTCGCGGCCAGCGAGCAACCGACGCAACCCAGAACCGTCCATCGCCTTGCGTTTGTCCGAATCATCAAAGCTCCTCGATCTAAATGGGAGAGTGATTTCGAGGCTCATGTCATGAACGTGACCAGCGCGCCCGTCCTCGGCAGCAGAGATTCCAGCGTCACGCTGTCCAGGTAATCCATCTGCCGGCGCTCTGCCTCGGCGAGGACCCCCCGCAAAACGCACCCTGGCTGGATCACGCAGACATCCGGTGTCCCGACGCAGTCGAGCAGGTGCATCGATCCCTCAAAGGCCCGGATCACCGCCCCGACCGTGACTTCATGCACCGGTTTCGCTAGCTCAATTCCTCCGCCTGGCCCTCGCATGTTACGCACATATCCCAGGCGACCGAGTTGATGGACGACTTTGCCGAGATGGGTGCCGAGATCTGATAGAACTCCGCCACCTCCGCCACCGTCGCCCGATCCGTTCGGGTCGCCAGGTAGAGCAGGGTCCGCAGCGCGAAATCCGTCTGCAACGACAGCCGCATCGAGCCTCCACTTCCGATTCCAGTAATTGCTGTACCGAAAATACAGGTTTAGGTGAACCGAGTCAAGCGGACGGAAAAGCGATTCTCTTAAGTCTTTGTAATAGAACAAGAAACGTCCGGTGGATTCGGTCAATGTCCGCTGCGCCGACCGAACCCAAACTGGGGAAACGTTCCGTGGATTCGGTCAATGTCCGCTGCGCCGACCGAACCCAAACTGGGGGGAGGGGGCCGTCAAAGCTCGTCGATATCGCGGGAGCGGGGTTTTTGAATATCGGTGACGAGCAGGCCCTTTTTGAAGATGGAGACGGTGCCGGTGGACTGGGAGACGCAGATGGCGATGGCGTCGGTGGAGACGGTGATGCCGGCGGCGGCCTCGTGGCGGGCACCGAGGCCCTGGGGCAGGGGCTCTTCCAGCTTGCCCTGGGGCACCAGGTAACGGCCGGCGCTGAGGATGACGCCGTCGCCCCGGATGAGGAAGGCGCCGTCGATGGCGGAGAATTCCTTGATCGTCTCCTCCAGGCGGGGGTCGAGCACGTTGCGTTCGTCCTCGGGGTAGCCGTGGAAGGGGTTGATGACGAGCTGGCGGCTTTGCGAGAGGACCCGGTCGCTGTCTCCCAGGACGAAGAGGGTGCCGACGGTTCGCCCTTCGCGGCCTTCCAGGCCCAGTTCGCTGGCGAGGGTCAGCAGGCGCTCGAAGACGGCGGGCTTGACGTCGGGGGCGAGCGGATCGGCCGCAAGCGACGAGAACATCTCGATCTCGGTCCCCAGGTCGAGCACGATGATCATGTCGATCGTGCCCGAGCCGTCGATGCCCGTCACCCAGAGGATGCGATCGCTATGGTGAATCAGGCCCTCGACCGACGGCGACGAGGGTGGCGATCTTGATCGAGCCGGCCCGGGTCATCGGGATGTCAGGGACGCGAACCACGGCGCAGAGGTCGCCCCAGCCGTCGGGGGCGCGGAACTCCGACCGGCGCGTGACCAGGATCACGCGGAAGTCCACATCCTGGATCAGGTCGACAAGGTCGGCATCCTCCTCGACCACGTCCGCGGCGAGCATCACGACGCGCGCGCCGACCTCGCGAGCGATCGCGTGGGCGTGGCGGACCAGGCTTCGCGTGAGGATCTTCACGGCCGGGGTTTCTCGGTGGGGGGGAGACCGGAAACTCAAGAGCCACGCCCAGCAGTCCCAGGTTGTCGAGCGTCCCGGGTTCGCTCTTCATGCCCGTCTGCTCGAACCGCAAGACGTTTGGGCCGGGACGGAGCAATCCTTCGGGAACGGGCAGCCGGATTCGCGTCGGCGTTTCGTTACGGGTGCTGACGTGCCGGTTCAGCGTGTCGAACGGCTGACCGTTGAGGAGAACCTTGGTGAGCAGTTGCCCTTTGCGGACGAGGTCGGAGAAGTCGAGATTGCCGGTCTCGCCGATGACCTGTACCACGTCGAGCACGACCGTTGGCGAACCGTCGGGAACGGCTTCGAGGGTAAAGGGAATTTCGAGAGTCCCTCCCTCGGGCTGGGGCGGGTCAAGTTGCTCGTCGTAGCGGTGGCCGAGATGATGATGAGAGGGGTCGAGCACGATCCGCCGCCCCTGTCCGTGAACCTCCAGCGCCGAGAGCCGCTGGCGGGGGACATCTACCGTGCCGACATACGGCACCTGGAGCCGGAGCGTCTCAACGTTGACCTCCCTGAGGACGCCCTCGACCCGATCCAGGTTACGCGGATCGTGGCCGGGGGTCGAGCGCCACCAGGCTTGAACCCACAGACCGGCAATTGGCTCGGAGGGAACTGTCGTCCGCTCGAAGTAGATGCCGGAAACCTCCGACCAGTCCAGGGGGGTCGTCTGGTCGTCCATCGCCAGGGTCAAACCCTGGGGGTTCGCGTCGCGGACGTGACCGAAGATCTGATCTCCCGTGACGAGCCGGGCCTCATCCTGGTGCGGTTCAATCTCCAACAGACCGACCGGCTCGGCGAACCGAACGAGGCGAAGATCATCGAGATGTGAGGCCAGGTTGTCCGGGGGATCGGTGCCGTCGAGGATCTCGCTCGCCAGTCGGATCTCGACCAGGGGACCACCCGGACCATCGCCGTGAGCCAGCTCGAATCCATCGACCGCCAGGTCAGTCCGTTCCGGTCCGAATCGCACGGTCAGCAGGTGCCAGCCGGGCTTTCGCAGGAGGTGCTGAACGGTCAGCGTCGGACCGCTACCCCGGGTGCGGACGGCCAGGGTTTCCCCATCCCAGCCGAGAATCGCCTGGATGGTTTCCTGGCCCATGCGGCCCCGGAAGGTCAAATCGACGAACCAGCGCTGTTCGGGAACAACGACGCCGGAGTCATGATAGGCGATTTCCAGACGGCCGGAACCGAGCGGTTCCTTGAGATGTCTGGTCAGCGAGGCTCCTCCCGCGGGCAGCCGGAGGCTGTGCTGCCCCTCCCGTTTCGGCTCATCGTCAACCTCGGCCAGCCCGGCGAGTGACGACCAGCGGGATGGGTCGATGGTTTCAAATCCCTCTTGAAAGACCTGGACCTCTCCCGGTCGCTGGAGCAACGCACGAACCGCCGCGCGCTGGATGGTCAGCGCCGAGCCACCGGGACCATCTTCCAGCCGGACCGTCTCCTCATCGACCGCGCCGAGCCGAGCCGAAATCCGGTCATTTATCCCGAACTCAACCTGGAACGGGGGCGCCCCAGGGCCGGGTCGGGACCAGGCCCCGTGACCTCGATCCGATCGAGGGTTTCCAGGGGCAAGGCCGGTCCTCCACCATCGGGCAGGAAGCGGAATCCGGCGTCCGCATCACCGACAATTCGGCCCGTTCGGGAGGGACCTTCCGGCTGCTTGGCCGTCTCGACACGCTGGCCGGGCCAGACCGCGCCTTGCTCTGCTTGAGCCGGCCGGAGAACGCCGATCATCCCGAGAATCAGCAGCACGCCGCGGACATGGTTCGTGTTCATGGTGTTTGATTCTACGACGGCGTTCACCCGGGCAGCAAGCTCGAACCGCCAATGGGAAGGAGCCGCTGACGGACTCGGTTTTTCTTCGACGTGGCCGGGTCCGGAGGGTAAAACAGGCGGGAGATTCTGGTCTTTCCCCGTTCCATGAGGTGTTTTCCCCATGCGGTTGACTCTCCTGCATTGTGCGATGATGTTCACCGTCAGTCTCTTCGGGCTGTGCGAAACATCCCCGGCGGCCGAGCCGGACGGACCGTTGCGAATCATCGTCTTCGGCGCCCATCCCGACGACTGCGAGCTGGACGCCGGCGGCACCGCCGCGCGCTGGGCGAAGCTCGGTCACAAGGTCAAGTTCGTCGCCACGACCAACGGCGACATCGGCCATCACGAAATGGCCGGGGCGATCCTCGCCCGCCGCCGCGCGGCCGAGGTCCAGCAAGTGCGCGCGAGATCCTCGGCGTGACGACCGAGGTCCTCGACAACCACGACGGCGAGCTGATGCCCACCCTGGAGAACCGCAAGACGATCATCCGCCTGATCCGCGACTGGAAGGCGGACCTCGTGATCTCACCGAGGCCCAACGACTACCACCCCGACCACCGTTACACCGGCATCCTCGTCCAGGACGCCGCGTTCATGGTCATCGTGCCGAGCTTCTGCCCCGACGTGCCCGCTTTGCGCGAGAACCCGGTCTTCCTGTACAGCGAGGACACGTTCCAGAAGCCGAACCCGTTCGAGCCGGATGTCGTCGTGCCAATCGACCCGGTTCTTGACCAGAAGGTGGCGTGCGTGGACGCCCTGGAGTCGCAGTTCTACGAGTGGAACCCCTGGCTGTTCGGCTATCTGGATGAGGTTCCCGAAGGCAAGACCGAGCGGCTGGAATGGACCCGGAAGCGCACGCTCCAGCGTTACGGGGCCGTGGCCGATCGCTTTCGCAAGGAACTGGCCGAATGGGTCGGTCCGGAGAAGGCGCAAGACGTGAAGGCCGCCGAGGCGTTCGAGATCTGCGAGTACGGCACTCAGCCGACCCGCGAGGATCTGCAACGGCTGTTCCCCTTCTTCGGTGACGAGACGAAGTGAACTCGTCCCATCGTCGCGAGCGATCAAAAGAGCGAGACCCCCGGACCTCGCCGGCCGCATCGTCGCGGCCGGCGGGCTCGGGGGTCCCGCGTGATCGAGTCGAACGCTCGGCGTCACCGAACCTCGTCGATCCTCAGGGGGCCGTCGCCATCGGCGGGCCACCGCAACGGCGGAGGTGGTCCTTGTCGATGTAAACGACCTCAACCCGGTGATCGAGGTGGTGGAACGGGATCGGGTAGTCCGACCAGTACAGCTCGTCGAAGTACACCGTGCACTTGTAGTGGCAGTGCACGAGCTGGCAAGGGCCGGCCAGCGGATAGACCTTGCACGGGTCCACCTTGTCGCCGATCTTCTCGATGAGGAAGCGGACGTTGTTCCGCTGGACCTCGTAGAACGGCTCTGATCCGTGGCGGAACTTGGGCACCTTCGTCCCAGACCTCGGCCTCGCTGGGCGGGTCGAGGCAGGTCGGCGGCGCGAATTCGCCGGGGATCGGGTCGAGAATCGGCACCCGGTCCCGCTCTTCCCGGTGCGATGTCCTCTTCCAGCCGCTGCTGTTGCGACGGCAGGATCGGCCAGGCGAACGACCAGCCGGTCGCCGCAGGATCCAGCGGCGAGATATTGCGGAAGACGTACGAGAGGCCGCAGCCGACCGTGCCGGTGGAAACGAACGCGAGCATGGCACCCGTCAGCAGGCCGCGAACCCAGCGCGGGGTGAGCGGACCACGGTGCCGCGCGGATCGGGTCATCGTAACTCCCCTCCTTGGGAACGTAGCGCAAACGGGCCGGTAGGGTTTCCTGCCCCTCCGACAACGGCGCCGATGCCGCTAAACTGAGCGGTCGGCCGGTTCGGTTCGCCCTTCCGGCGACAGCCGACCGCCATTCGTGCTGTTGTTATCGAACGGCTCCCGTCCTGTTCTGAGGAAAATTTCGGATAAAACCACCAAATTCCTCTTGCAACGCAAATTCAGGACGAGCCTCTCCTGAGATCGTATTGTCGGAGAACCGCGATGGTTGGCTATAGCCTGATTCTCCTCGCCGGGCTTTCGTGCGGGATTCTCGACGACGATGCGAAGGACCGCCCTGGCTCGCGAACTGGCCGCCCTGGAGTCGCCCGTCGCCGAGACGCGTGGGTCGGCCGCCGTGCGATTGGGACGGCTCGACGGAAAAGCCGCGCCGGCGGTGCCCGCCCTGAGCCGCGTGCTCCGAGACGATCCCGACGCGAACGTGCGGGGCTACGCCGCGACCGCCCTGGGGCAGATCGGCCCAGGCGCCGCGCAAGGGGTGCCGGCCCTGGTCGAGAGCGTGGAAAACGATCCCGAAATCGATGTCCGGCGCCGGGCGGTCGTCGCCCTCGGCGAGATCGGACCGCCAGCCCGAGCGGCGATCGGCACGCTCCGAGGACTGCTCAACGATCCCGAGCCGCTGCACCGTCGGATCGCCGCCTCAGCCCTCGGTTCGATCGGCCCAGATGCCGCGCCGGCCGTCGAGGATCTCCTCAGTTTGGTTCAGCGGGATGACGATGCCATCGCCCGCCGGGAGGCCCTGAAGGCCGCGGCCCGGATCGGGCGACCCCGGCCGGCGATCCTCGCCGCGCTGCTGACCGCGCTGGCAGGGGATGATTCCGCGATCCGTCGAGAGGCGATTGTCGGTCTTGGCCAGATCACCCCGCCCGCGGTCGAGGCCCGCGCCGCGCTTCACGCCGCGGCGAGAGAGGATGATCCCACCATTTCCGACGCCGCGCGGGAGACCTTGCGGCAGATCGACCGGGCGGAATCTACCCATGAAAAAAGGCCAGGTGGCATTGAGCCACCCGGCCACTCGGGAGCAAACGGTTGCGTCGGCCCGGCTCAGTAGGCCAGGATGCCGAACGGATAGGGCGTGAAGAACGGTCGGGTGTAGTGCTTGCGGAAATCAAGCCACCAGATGCCGTCATCCCAGCGGAGGGTCACCGCGCGCCAGTCGAGCGGGACCTCGGGGTAGGGGTAGAAGGGTCCGATGTTCGGCCAGGCCTGCCAGGGGTAGGCAGTCGGGTAGCCCACGGCCGAATAGTTCGGATAGGGGGCGTAGCTGGGCCACGCGTAGTTCGGGGAGCCGGGCATCGCCGCTTGCGTGGCGCCGGGGACGGCCGCGCCTTCGGGGACCGGGCCGCCGTAGTTCATCATGCCGCCGTCCATCGGCGCGCCCATCGCGGCGCCATCATAGATGACCTCACCACCGCCGTGGCCATGGTGAAGGCCCATGGCCACCTGGGGAACCTGCGTGGGGGCCGGCTGGAAGTCCGCCGGGCGGACGTTCCGGTCGCCGACGATGCGGAGGTTGTTGACGACGTTCACCACGCCGGGGACCTGCCGCGCCCGGACGATCGCCTCCGCCTTCAAGGACGGGCTGGCGACCGTGCCGGCCAGCGTGACCACGCCGCTATGGGACTCAATCTCGATCTGCGAGGCCGCCAGGCCAGAGCTGGCACGCAGGGCGGAAGCCACCGCGTCGGCGGTCATTTGATTACGGCTCGGGGTGGTCCCCTGCGCCAGGGCCGGAGCGGCCACCGTCAGGGCCAGCAGGCCGAGCGCCGTCGAAATCCATTTCCGAGAGACCAACATGGGCGTATCCTTCTCCCGCCTTCATGGCCGACTATCGGCACCGAACGTCGAGCGGGACGTGTCGTTCGGGTCGTGGAAGTCCGAAAGGGCGGTACGTTGTGAGAGACCGGCAGGAGCTGTGGGACGGGGCTGCAAGCGCAAAGGGCCGATCGACCGCACCGGGCCGACGGCCGAACTATGGCGCACGAAATCCAGGCGGTCAAATGCGCGGCCAAAAAAAAACCGGGACCCCACGGTCCCGGCTTTCCAAGTCGAACAGACGTCACACTTTCGGCGTGGACGATTTTTTCAGCTCGCGGCGTTCGGCTCCGGGCTCACCCGCAGGACCGACGGACCGGTCGGATCGGTCGAGCCACTTCCCACGGTCACACCGATCAGAAGGGCTGTCATGGTCCCGCCGGCAAACAGGGCGAATTCCGAGTCGTGCCGGCCGCATAAGGCTCCGGCGATTCCCAGCCCGACCAGTGCGATGACAAACCCGACCCGGCCTCGTTCCGCCCATCGAGTCGCCGGTAAGAGTCGCGTCAGGCAAAGGGCAGCCACCCCGCAGACCTGAAAGAACATTACCAGAAATTCGAGAATCTCACGGGAATCGACGTTGGCGAACACCATACAGGCTCCCTCCTTGGGCACTGTAAGTGACGTTTACGGATAGGTTTTGAGCGTTGGGGCAGGTCGAGGTGAGTTAGACGGATTTCTCTAAAGCAAGGACGGTGCCAAACCCGAAAGAACATCGATTCCCCGCGAAACCGGGGACCGCTCCGGCAATTCAAGACGAGAACTTGAGAAAAATCCTCCCCGCCCCGAAGTTTTTTCGGGGCGGAGAGGATTTTTTACAAGCATCGTGTTGTCGATTTTACAGCAACATGTCGCTCTGAAAATCTTACGGTCAACGATTCCCCTTCGTAGAGTTCCCGATCCTTCCCGGAGTGAACGAGAGGGCGCCGGTGAAGTCGAGAACTTTCCACCCGGCCTTCTCCCGGCGGACGTAGAGCGTGCGGCGAACCTGGTCGCGGCCCTCGGTCTTGGAGAGAATGATCCCGAGCAGGCCGGTACTCTTGACCTGGTTCGCGCCAGCGATCTTCATGCCCTCGAACGCCTCAGCCAGCGCGTCCATGGTGTCCGAGTCGAGCCGGTATTCCAGAATGGCCTGGAAGATGTCACGGTGATCCGCGGTGGCCTCGCGTGCCGAGCGCAGAGCAACGGCCAGCGCGAGCCGGTTCGGGTCCTTCGATTGCACGGCGTCGAGGAACGTTTCGGCGCCTTTATAGGGATTGGAGAAGTCCGCTTCTTTCTTTCCTCCGCCCGCACCGCCACTTCCCCCGGGATAACCGGCCATCCCCGGCCCTCCGGTACTGTCCGCGCCCGGGTAGCCTGAAGGCCCCTCCACTCCCGGCGCGCCACTGGAACCGGCCGGACCGACGACACCAGGACCCTGACCGTAGGCGGCCCTCATAGCTTCCTCGTTCGACGGACCACCCGGGTTCGCTTGCATCCCGGGATAACCGCTGGAGCCAGCCGGGCCGCCGCTGGACATTCCCGGATAACCACTCGACATCCCCGGGCCGCCGCTGGACATCCCCGGATAACCGCTGGAACCGCCCGGTCCGGGGCCGGAACCAGCCGCAGGGGCCGAGGCGGCGCTGACCAGCGGGGAGTTCTTGGCGAGTTTCAGGAGATCGTCCGTCGCGGCCGCGTCTTTCTGACGGGCCGGGTTGATCGACGAGGCCGGAGCCGCCGCCACGGGCGCTTCCGCTTCCGGCGGAGCTGTCGCGGCCTCGGGGGACGCGCTCTCGGGAACCTCGGGCGCCAGCAACGGAGCTTGCGCGGCGGCCGGTGCCTGTGCTGGTGCCGGCGCGGCGGAGGCCACCGTGAAATCCTCAGGAGCCCCGGCGTCGGTCGGGGCTTCATCCTTCGATCCGCACCCCGCGAGCGAAGCGCCCAGCCCGGCCACCAACGTCAGGACCAACCATGACATCGACCGTCTCATTATGTGCGGTCCTTCCCGTAGTGAAAAACCTGATCCGACGAGGAAGTCGTCTCGCAAAGAAGAGAGGAGATGGATCCGGTCCACCGTTCCGTGAAGGTCCGGTGAGCCCTTCCATCAATCATTGAATTATGACGTATCAGCGGCTCAGGGGAAAGAGGGTGGTCAGACCAGCGTATCCGGGAGAATGCCCCAAGGCACGTCCCTTGCCGTGTCCACGGGCGCGGCTTATGATGGAATTTTCGAAGAGAAAGAGGTCGCCGCACGCCATCTCGCCGCTTGGAGTGGATCCCTCATGCCCGCCCAAAAAACGATCCTGCTCGTCGATGATGACACCGAGATCATCGAATCGATGCGCACCATCCTGGAAAACAAGGGATATCGGATCATGGTCGCCCGCGACGGCAACGCTGGCTTGACCTTGGCCGAACGCGAGAACCCGGATCTGATCGTCCTCGACATGATGATGCCGAAGAAGAGCGGGTTCCTTGTGCTGGAGAAGCTCAAAGGGCGTCCCGGCGGATTGATCCCAACAATCATGATTACCGGCAATGAAGGCAGCCGCCACCGAGCCTACGCCGAATTTCTCGGGGTCAAGGACTACATCCGCAAGCCGTTCGCGATGGAGAAGCTCGTTCGGTCGGTCGACAAGATCCTCGCCACTCCGGCGGACAAGGCCGCGACGGCCGAATAGGTTGAGGATTCAGGGGCGGACCGTCTCCGCGACCTTCCGTTCAAGAAAATCGAGGATCGGCCGTTCCAGGGCCGTGCCGTCGAAGCGATTGATTTCCTGCACGCACGTCGGGCTGGTGACGTTGATCTCGATGAGACGGCCGGCGATCAGGTCGATGCCGGCGAGCCAGAGCCCCCGCTCACGGAGCCAGGGGGCCAGCCGCCCGCAGAGCACACGATCTTCCTCGGTCACGGCCGACGGCAAGGCCCGACCCCCCGCCGCCAGGTTGTGCACGAACCCGCCGGAGTCGTTCCGGCGTAGCATCGCCCCGAGCGGCTCGCCGTCCAGCAGAATAATCCGCCGATCCCCCCCCTGCGCCTCCGGTACGACCGCCTGGGCCAACGCCTTTGTCGTGCCCGCCCCGGTCGCGGCTCGGAGCAGCGCAAGGCGGTTCGGATCGTCGGGACGGACCAGCAGGACCCCGGTCCCTCCGTGCCCGAGCAGGGGCTTCAGCACGATCGACCCACCCACCGCACGCCGAAACTCATCGAGTTGGTTCGGATCGGCGCTGATGAACGTCGGCGGCCCCAGGTCGGGGAAGTGCAGGGCGGCCAGTTTCTCATTGGCGTCGCGCAAGCCCGAGGGCCGGTTCATGACGAACACCAGGGGACGCAGCAGGTCGAGTAGTTGCGTGACCGCAAGATAGTCGGCATCGAACGGCGGATCGGTCCGGATCAAAACGGCGTCGAGATCCTGCCCGGTTCGGTTTTCGAAAGGTCCGATCTCGAACGGCCGCGCCGCGTCTCCGGTCGGCTGGGCGCGCCGGCCCCTGAGAATCGTTCCGTCAGCGCCATAGGCGACCCCCTCGGACGCAACATGGAGAACTTCGTGCCCGCGACGATGCGCCTCGACCATCAGGAGATAGGTTGTGTCATGATCGACGCGGACGGTTTCCAGCGGGTCCATGACCACCGCGATCCGAAGCATGGCTCCCCCGTTATCGACGTACGATTGTTTCGTTCAAGTTGCACCGGGGCCTTGTCGAAATAAGAGTCCGTGGGATTATGGCACGAAGGCCCGAGGAACGATCCCAGGGGAGGTGAGGCCATGTCAAGAGCGATCGGCGAAACTCGTGACGGCGGTTCCGTCCGAACGGGGATCGTCCTGGCGCTCCTGGCGTTCGGCACGCTGCCGGCCCTGGGGCAATCGCTGGACCGCGCGATCGCGCCCTCGGATCGGATCTCAAGCGGTGATAAGGACTTGACCCGCACGCTCAACGCCCCTCGGCCACTCCACCTGCCGATCTTGCCCGCCTCCGCCAGCCGCGAGGATGTGGCGGAACCGGCGCCAGCTCGGGTCAACGACGCATCCCCGACCCTGATGCCGAGTGCCGTTGCGCGGTACGAGGGCACCGGGGCGACCGGACTGACCGTGACCCTGGTCGGGAACGAATCGACCGGATCCGACCTCCATTACCGCTGGGAGCAGACGGAAGGCCCCCCGGTCAAGCTGGATGAGCCGACTGGCCCGATGGCTCAGTTCACAGTTCCTGAAGGTTCGGGACGGCTGGGTTTCCTGCTGATCGTCGGCAACGGCGCCGGCGTGGATTCGGCGACGGTCCAGATCCCGATTCTCGGTCGAGCCGCGGCCAGTGCCGCCGGCCTTCAGGCCGATGCCGGGGACGATCAGATTGGCATCGTCGGCCGCCAGGTGACGCTCAACGGGGTGCGGAGCGAGCCGAGGGGGACAATTGGCTACCGCTGGATCCAGACGGGTGGGCCGGACGTGCGCTTGAAGATTGAGGACGGCTACATCTACACGTTCGTGCCGCACGAGCCGGGCCTCTACCGGTTCGTCCTGGTTGTTGCCAGCGGCGGGGCGATTTCCGAGCCGGACACAGTGGATGTGTGGGTTCAGGCGACCCCGCCAAATCCTCCTGCAGCCGCCGCTCCCGCGTCGGCTCCCGCGATGGCAACAGCGGCCGTCCCCACCCAGCCACCGAGCGTGCCGCTCGATCTGTTTGTCCGGGCCTCGCTGCTGTCGATCCCCGGCGCCGCCGCGTCCGCCGAGGATCTCGGAATCATCTTTGAGACGATCGCCCTTCGGATGGAACTCTACGGCTCGTATGCCGAGGTCTTCCAGGAGATGTCGCGACGTCTTGAAGGCGTCGTACCGGGTGATCCGGCGCAGCGGAAAATCTGGGTCGATCACCTGTTCACGCCCCTGACCCGTCGGCTGATCGAGGCCATGATTGCCGAAGGACTGGATCTTCGGCTGCCCGCCGCACAGAACGCGCCGATGAGCGGTCCCCAGAAGGTCCGCATGGCGGAACTGTTCCAGGAGATGGCCCGGGGATTTCAGGCGGCGCGCGACGCGCAATGAACCGGCGAACCCCCGCTCGCGAGAAACCGCACTGACCGTGAATGATCTCGACGTCCGTACCGTAGAGAGAGGAAGTGGCCGGATGAAAGCCAACGTGTCCTGGACAAGGGCCGCGACGATCGTCCTCGGCCTGGCTGGTGGGGGAGCCTTGTGGCCTGGAGCCAGCTCCGCGCTCGCTCAGACGTCAATCTCCCAACCTGCCGCGACCACCGTCCTGCCCCTGGATCGCGCCCTGGACCTGACGGCGAGAACCGGGAGGCCGGCCGTGGTCGTCGTCACGGCGCGTTCCCAACCGTCGTCCGTCGCGCTCTGGGATTCGCTATCCCGGCTGGTCGGCTCCTTGACGATCGGTCGGTCCTTCAGCTTCGCCGAGATGTCCCAGGAGACGTACCCCGACGCGGTCCGTCGGCTCGGGGTCAAGTCATTCCCGACGGTGGTCGTGTATCGTCGGAGCGCGAAAGGTCTGGAGATCGTCGGGCATCAGGTGGCCCCGAAGGATGCGGCGTACGTGATTGGCTGGCTCGGTGCGCTCGACATCTCGCGAAGCACCGCGCGGACGGCCCCCGCACATACCTCAGACATGAAGGTCGATCCCGAGGTCGTCCAGACGGACCACTTCCATCATGCGCAGCCGACCCCGCAAGGGGCACCGCAGATACCCACCTATGCCACTCAGGCACCCGCGCCGGCGGTGCCTCAAACCCTGGTCCCGCTGGCCTCGTCGCTCCAGCCGCAAGGTGTGCCGTACGTCTCAGGTCCGGCGTCCACTCCGATGGTGGTCTCGGGAGGGTCACAAACGGTCCTGTTCCAGCAGCCGGCGATGAACATCGTCGTCGCCCCGGCCCCACCGCCGTCGATCACGTTCACCACGGCGGCTCCATCCACCCCCACGGTCTCGCTCCTGCAAGGAACCAGCGCCGTCGCGTCGTCCCCGACGCAGTTGTTCCTCCAGCCAGCCGCCGCCGCCGCACCGGCCGCGATGATGGCCGCGCCCGCGCCGGCCGCCGCGATGACCTACGCCGCCGCCGCTCCAGCCGCGATGGTGCCCGTCGCCGCGGCGGCCCCGGCGCAGACCGCCACCGTGGAGGCGATTCCCGCCGGTCCGATCGGTCGGATGCTGGGTCGCGTCGGCGAGAAACTGGTCAAGCACGGATATCCTCGGGTGCGTGCGACGACGGCGACGACGACCACGATGCAGGTTCAGGGGGTGGCCGCGCCGGTCCAGCAAGCGGCACAGGTGGCAGGGGTCCCGGTTTCCGTTGTGCCTCAAGCGAGCTATGCTCCTCAGGGCCAGGCCAATGTCCAGGGCGCGCCTGCGCCGCCCCCCGTGGCTCCGTCACCTCAGTACGGGTCGGGACAGAGTGGACACGGACTCTTCCATCATCATTGAGGCGGCCTCTCGGGATCTTTGTCCAGGCCCCCAATCCATCACGGGAGCAGAACCAGCAAAGGTTCTGCTCCCGCTTTTGTTGTGTGACACAAAGAAAGACCAGTTGGCATCATTCCGCCAATCAGGAAAACTGGGAAACCTGGAAAATCCTGTGTCTTTATTCCGAGTCGGTTCCTATCATGACGGAAAGAGGAACGAACGAGCCGCGAAATAGGGTACAATTAGTCGAAATATCCTGTCTCACCCGACTTACCAAGAGGTGAGCGTCCGATGGAAAGGAATTCTCTTACGACAACGAACGGATGCGCAACGAGAGTACCAACGTGAGGGCATTCGAGCTATGACGGCGCTCCTCCTTCCACGGCAGGTCCGGTTGTCGGCCGGCTTGCTCTGCGTTGTCCTCGGGCTGAGTCCCGGCCTCGCATTCGCGGGCGGTCATCATCACCGAGGCACCTATGCCGCCGTGGCGCCGGCGGCGGTGTATGCGGCCCCCGCCGCGACGATGACGTATTCCGCCACGGCGATCCAGCAGGTGCCGGTGCAGTCGGTCCAGACATTGACCGTGCCCCAGGTCGCTACGCAACATGTCGCCGTACAGCAGTACGCGGTCCAGCAGGTCCCCGTGCAGCAGCAGTACGCGATCCAGCAGGTTCCCGTCCAGCAGCAGTATGCGATCCAGCAGGTCCCCGTGCAGCAGCAGTACGCGGTTCAGCAGGTGCCGGTCCAGCAGTATGCGATCCAGCAGGTCCCCGTGCAGCAGCAGTACGCGGTTCAGCAGGTTCCCGTCCAGCAACAATACGCGATCCAGCAGGTGCCGGTTCAAACGCAGCTTGTCGCTGTTCCGGCCAGCCTGGCCCAGACCAACGCATTGAGCCGCCCCGGAGTGCTCAGTCTAGGGACCGGATATTCGGGAGGGATGGGTGTTTCCTCGGTCGCCACGGCGGACATGTCGGTCCAGCAGGAGGTCGCCGCGCTTGCCCAGGAATACCCGATGCTGGCCTCCCGGCTCGGTGACGGGCGATTCCTCAAGATGCTCCGCGACTTTCTCCGCGGGGAGGTCCGCGATCGCGTGGCCAAGGGGGGCCAGCGGCTGGCGCGGATCGACTGGCTGAACCTGATGAAGAAGCTCGGTCTGGGGTTCATCCGGTCGTATATCGGTCTGGACCTGAGCAACGACGCGGTCTCCGACCCGAACCTGGAGCGTATGATCCGCGACCTGCTCGACCAGGAAGGTGTTCGAGACGATACCAACAACGGTGTTACACCGTTTGGCCCGGGGGTGCGCCGCATCGAGATCCGTGGCACCCTGTTCCTGGACTCCGGGGGACCGGGTTCGACGGAACCTCCGCCGACGATTCCGACCAACCCGGAATTGCCCCCGATTCCCGACCTTGGTCCCGATACCCCAACGATTCCCAAGGTCTCGGGGACTTCGGCGGAACAACCGAAAACGGAGAATTCGCCGGATCAGTGACTCCAGGACGAGGCCCTGGTGCGTCTCCGTGGCGCCAATCTGAAACGGACGCTCAAGGGCTGGGCCGAGGTGGCCCAGCCCTTTTTTATCGTCAGTGACCGGGAATCTCTCGCGATCCTGTAATCGGAACCACCCTTGCCTCCTTACCTAATTCTCCCAAACGTACATCATTTTCCTTGACCGGTACACTGAGCCCCGGGAAAGTGAGTGTAGGGCCTCAACGTGTGATAAAGATGTCCACCACCGCATAAGCCTGCATTGCACGGGAGTCAAAGTGATGGCCAAGAAACGAACGACCACGAGAGCCAGCAGCACGGAAGCGAATGAACCGCCGACTCCTCCGGCGGAACCCGCCACGCCGGTCGGGCCGTTCCAGGCATTGCCGGACAACATGACGGGGCGATACCTCGTCCTGTTTCGCGAGGGTGATGCGGCGATGAAGGAAGGGATCAACCACCTGAATGAAGTGGCGGGCATGAGAAACATCGCCCGCGCCTCGGACTTCGACGCGGGCGGGATGGTGATGGAAGCGGTCGAAGACACGGACGCGATCGTGTTTGACGAGTTGGGCATCGCCGTCGTCCGGGGCGATTCCCGCCAGATGAACTCGCTGTCCTCGGCCATGGAAGACAACGGGAATATTCTGGCCATGGTCCCCGAACGGATGATGTACGCGATGGAGCCGGAGACCGACCCGTTCCGCCCGGGGACGTCCATTCCGCTCCAGTACTTGCGCGGTTATCGCGATGCGATCGACCGACTCTACGAGCACTGGGCCTCTGGCGAGGCGCAGGCGGCGAGCGTTGCGGAGACCGAGACGCTCAGCGAGGCAGACATGTTCGAGGACACGGCCGAAGCCACGTGGGGCCTCGAAGCGACGCGGACCTTGACCTCCCGCTACTCGGGGCGGGGAGTGAAGGTCGCCGTGCTCGATACCGGTGTGGACCTGAACCATCCCGACTTTCAGGGTCGGGGGATCAACGGCAAGTCGTTCGTGTCGGGGGAGAGCGTTCAGGACGGCCACAGCCACGGCACGCACTGCATCGGCACATCGTGTGGTCCTCGCAGTCCGAGCCAGGGGCGTCGCTACGGTATCGCCTACCGGGCGGACATCTTCGCGGGGAAGGTCCTCAGCAACGCCGGTAGCGGCCCGGACGCCGGCATCCTCGCCGGCATCGATTGGGCCATCGCGAACGGTTGCCAGATCGTCTCGATGTCTCTGGGTCTCCAGGTCTTCGGCCAGCCGTTCGACCCGATTTACGAGCAGGTCGGCAAGCGTGCTCTGAAGGCCGGAACGCTGATCATCGCGGCCGCGGGGAACGACAGTCACCGCGACATGGGCCAGATCCTCCCGGTGAGCCGCCCGGCCAACAGCCCGTCGATCATGGCCGTCGGCGCGCTGGACTCCCGGCTCCGGATCGCGTCCTTTTCCAACGGGACGAAGAACCGCGACGGCGGCCACGTGGACGTCGCCGCGCCGGGCGTGCAGGTCTATTCGAGCGTGCCGATGCCCGCGCGGTATGGCTTCAAGAGCGGCACGAGCATGGCGACACCGCACGTCGCGGGGATCGCCGCGCTGTTGTCGGAAGCCAACAACCTGGCGGGAGGAGTGGCGCTCTGGCAACTGCTCGCGTCCTCCTCGCGGCGTCTGCAATTGCCGGTCACGGACGTGGGCTTCGGCCTGGTCCAGGCTCCGCAATGAGTGCGAGCGATCCGAACGAACTCCTGGGCCGGCGTCTGCCCGCTTGACGGCACCATTCCGGGAGCGATACCGTTGAATACGCGAGTGGCGCGGGAATTGCCCATGATCTTTCTGGGCACCCCGCGCCATCCGACAAAGCGAGTGGCGGTGTTTGGATCGCCGGATTCCTTGCAGAAGCGAGACCATCATGGCAGGTCACGGTAAGAAGGCGTCCCCAGGGCGCGAAATGCGAAATTCTCGTCTCCGTGGACGACGGTCACATGACCTCGGTTCAGAATGTCGCCGATCGCCTCAAATCGGCCGGCATGGACGTCTCAGGTATTCTCGAAAGCATCGGGACAATTACCGGATCGGTGGACCCGTCCCGGATCGCCGAGTTACACAAAGTTGAAGGCGTCTCCAACGTCAGCCAGTCACGTACCTACCGGATCGCGCCGCCGGGTTCGGAAGTCGAGTAGTCAAAAAACAAACCCCGCCTGATATCTGGATTGATGTCCCGTCGATTGGGAGATGCGATGCGGCATTCGTTGCGCCCTTGGGCCGCCACGCTGGCGGCGGTGTTCCTTTTATTCCTGCCTCCGACCCGTGCCTGGTCGCAAGCGCCCGCGGACAAGCCGCCCGAGCTGGTGGCCTCCACCGAGCCGAGAACGCCCGAGGAGGAACGGCAGGGGTTCCACCTGCCGCCGGGGTTCGAGATCCAGCTCGTCGCTCAGGAGCCGGAAATCCACAAGCCGATGAACCTGGCCTTCGACGACCGGGGACGGCTCTGGGTCACCTGGTCGCTGGAGTATCCGTATCCGGCGAAGGATGGGCAGACCCCTCGCGACGGCGTGACGATTCTCGACGAGATCGGCGAGGACGGCCGGGCGCGGAAGATCACCCGGTTCGCCGAGGGTTTGAACATCCCGATCGGCGTCTTGCCGCTCTCCTCGCGCGATGCACTCGTCCATAGCATCCCGAATATCCTCCACCTGATCGACGACGATGGCGACGGCCACGCCGACCGCCGGGAACCGTTCTACACGGCGTATGGGTTCACCGACACCCACGGCATGACCAACGCCTTCACCTGGGGCTTCGACGGCTGGATCTACGCCACCCACGGCTTCTCGAACACCTCGAACGTCCACGGCAAGGACGGCGAGACGATCACCATGCAGTCGGGGAACACCTACCGGATGCGGCCGGACGGCTCGCACCTGGAGCAGTTCACGTGGGGGCAGGTCAACCCGTTCGGCCTCTGCTTCGACCCGCTGGGCAACCTCTACTCGTGCGACTGCCACAGCCGGCCGATCTACCTGTTGCTGCGAGGGGCCTACTACCCCAGCTTCGGCAAGCCGCACGACGGCCTCGGCTTCGGCCCGGAGATGATGAGCCACGACCACGGCTCGACCGGCATCGCGGGGATCACCTACTACGCGGCCGACCACTTCCCGCCGGAATTCCGCGACACGATCTTCATCGGCAACGTCGTCACCAGCCGGATCAATCACGACCGGATCGAGTGGCACGGCTCCAGCCCGAAGGCGATCGCCCAGCCCGACTTCCTGGTCAGCGACGACCCCTGGTTCCGCCCCGTCGATATCCAGTTAGGGCCGGATGGCGCCCTCTACGTCGCCGACTTCTACAACCGGATCATCGGCCATTACGAGGTCCCCCTGACCCACCCCGGGCGCGACCGCGAGCGGGGTCGGATCTGGCGGATCATCTACCGAGGCCCCGACGGCCAGCAAAAGCCGATCGCCCCTCGGTCCGACTGGACGACCGCCTCGGTCGAGGAACTGGGCGACGACCTCGGCCATCCGAACCTGGCCGTCCGCATGAAGGCGACGAACGAACTCGCGGAACGCCGGGCCGTCGAGACCGCCCGAACCGCCATCGCCGACGGCTCGAACCCCAATCGCCGCGTCCACGGCCTCTGGGTCCTGCATCGCCTGGAAGCCCTGGACGATAACGCTCTGGAAACCTTGGCCCACGACGATGATCGGACCGTGCGGGTCCATGCGATGCGGTCTCTCGCCGAGCGGGACGACCTGCCCGAGCCGCTCCGAACCCTGGCGGTCGCGGCCCTCGGCGACTCCGATCCGTTCGTCCAGACGCGCGTCTGCCGACGCGCTCGGTCAACACCCGACCCCGGAGAACCTCCGCCCGCTGCTCGACCTGCGGCACGAGGTCCCGGCCGACGATACACACCTTCTTCACGTCGTCCGCATGGCCTTGCGGAACCAGCTCCGGCCGGCGCCGGCCTGGACCGCGGTGGAGCAAGGGACCTGGTCCGAGGACGACCTGCGCGCCCTGGCCGACGTGGCCCCCGGCGTTCCGTCTCCCGAGTCGGCCCGGTTCCTTCTGTCGCACGTCCGCCGATTCACGGTCGAGCGGCCGGAGTTGCTCCGCTACGTCCACCACATCGCCCGCTACGGCGAGGAGGACGTCCGGGAGGATCTGCTGCGGTTCGTCCAGCACGACCAGGAGGGTGGTCGCCCGCTTCAGGCCGCGTTGCTCAAGGAGATGCAGCGCGGGGCACAGGAGCGCGGTGCCGGACTGTCGGAGGATGCCCGCAAGTGGGCGACGGAACTGGACCGCGCATTGCTCAGTTCCGGAGACGACGGGCAGATTGCCCTCGGCATCGACCTGGCCGATTCTCTGCGGCTCCGTGAGGCGCTCGATAGCCTGCGGAACCTTGTCGAAGAAGCCGGGGTCGCGGAGGGGCTGCGGGTCGCGTCGATGAATGCCCTGCTGGCCATCGATGCGGGGGCTGCCGTCGAACCGATCGGCGAGGTCCTGGGCAGTCCGTCTCAACCGCTCGGCGTGCGCGAGCAGGCGGCTGGTCTGCTCGCGAAGATGAACCGCGACGAGGCCCGCGCGAAGCTCCTGGCGGTCCTGCCGATCGCGCCGGGGCGGCTCCAGACGGCGATCGCGACCGGCCTGGCGACGAGCCGGCCGGGGGCCGAGGCGCTCTTGAACCTGGTGAGCGAAGGGAAGGCGTCCGCCCGGTTGCTCCAGGAACGCCCCGTGCAGGTCTGGCTGGACCAGTCCGGCGTGCCCGACCTGCCGAAGCGGCTCGAAACGCTGACCGCCGGCTTGCCTCCGGCCGACCAGGGGGTGCAGGAGCTCTTGCGAAAGCGGTTCCAGGGCCTCTCGACCGCGAGGACCGACGTGGCCGCCGGGGCGAAGGTCTTCGAGAAGAACTGCGCCGTCTGCCATCAAGTCGGCGGCAAGGGGGCCAAGATCGGCCCGCAGCTCGAAGGCGTCGGCCTCCGGGGAGCGGAGCGGCTGATCGAGGACCTTGCTCGACCCCAACCGGAACGTCGATCAGGCCTTCCGCGTCACGACCATCGCCCAGAAAGACGGCCAGATCGTCTCCGGCCTGGTCCTTCGCGAGGAAGGGGAAGTCATCGTCCTGGCCGACTCGCAAGGCAAGGAAATCCGCGTGCCGAAGAACGAGGTCGAGGAGCGAGCCACCTCGCAACTCTCCCTCATGCCCGCGAACCTCTCCGAGCAGATTCCCGAGGAGGACTTCTATCACCTGATCGAGTTCCTGCGGGCGCAGCGGGAGCAGGAGTAGGATTGCGATGGGGAACGGTTGATGACTGATGTGCCATCAGTCATCAACCATCTCCTCCGCATCTCCCGCCAACCTACAGGTAAACCCTCCGGTTATAGATATACCACTCGAACAGGAGCACCCCGAGCACCAGCACGGTGAGCGGCTTCCACCAGTCCTTCTGGGCGTTGATCGTGCGGCGGGTTCCTTTGACGGGGTTGTAGCCGATCTTGATCCGGTAGGCGTCAGCCTCGCTCTCGCTGACTCCCTCCGGGACGAGGCCGCGGGGGGCGATGCTGCTCTCGCGTTCGTCGAACAGGTTGACGGGGAAGGCGAGGGTCCCTTCGTCGCCCCAGCGGGCGTGATAGATGCCCACCTGGTCGGCGTCGTTGTACACGAACGTCCCTTGCGGGGTGCGTTTCAGGGTCTGCGCGTCCCGGCCGCGGGCGTTCGTGACGGTGATCTCGTCGGTCGTGGAACTGGCCCGCAAGACGACGGGCTGGCCTGGCTGGTGGATCTCGTTCCCGGCGGACTCCCGGGCGTTGCCCAGCTCGCGGATGCTGTTGAAGACGAACAGCGGGAAGCTGTACTTCAGGGGCCAGTCGGTGTTGAAGTTCTTCCCGTCGATCAGGGCGAAGGTCACGACCGCGTCGACGAACCCCCCGCGCGGGGCGACGAAGGCGATCGGCCCCTGATCGCTGCCGATCAGGACGTTGGAGCCGGGGGGCGGCTCGACGATCTGGGCCTTGGCGATCCGCACGAAGGCCAGGTCGCGGATGTACTGCATCAAGGGGTGGGCGACGTCCCAGTCGAGAATCACCGGCACCTCGGCCTCCTCGGGGTTTTCGTAAGGCTTGCCGGGGGGCAAGGTGCCGAAGTAGAGGGCGTTGGCCTCGGGCGGGGTCTCGGGGCGGAACCGGTCGTAGATGACCAGGTCGTACCGGCCGGCGGCGACCGCTCGGGTCACGTCGTCGGTGGCGGCCTCGTCCGGCGTGACGACCACCACCTCGGCAAGCTTCTCGGAGGTCGCCGTCTTCAAGGTGTCGGTCAGGTAGCGATTGCCGGGCGTGACCAGCAGGACCTGGGCCTTGCGGGGGTTACCGAAGACGGTGAAGGCGCGGTTGTCCAGCGGCAGGGCATCGTCCACCTCGATCCGCACCTCCAGCTCCACGCCGCCGGTGTCGGGCAGGTCGAACTGGAACGCCTGCTCGCTCTGCGGGTCGATCTTGAGGGCCACGGCGTCGATCAACTCGCCGCTTCCGCCGGGGCGTTCGGGATCGTGCCGCAAGAGCTTCGCCTCGGTGGCGACTGGCTCCGCGCGGTAGTTGCGGACCCGGCCGAAGACCTGGAACTGGTCGGGCTTCTCCTCGTTCCGCGCGGCCTGCAAGGCCAGCACCGCGACGTTGTCCGACGCCGGCTTCTTCCGCGACTCGACCGACTTGGCCTTCTCGGCGACCGGCTCCGGCTCCTCGGGCGGCTCACCCAGAACGATGACCTCGGGCTGGAGGTTGCCCAGACTGAACCCCTCGACATCGGGGAAGCCGCCGTCGGTGTAGATCAGGAGCTTCGGCGGGATGACCGCCGTGGCGACCACCCCTTCCTGCAAGGCCGCGAAGTCCTTCGAGGGGTTCGCCAGCCCGGCCGCGACCTGAAGGGCCTCGCGCAGGGAGGTCGTCGCCTGCGTCGGCTCGATGCCGTTGATCCGCTGCCGGAGGAGACTGCGGTTGCCTGTATAGTTCGAGATGACCTTGGCCCGGTCGTTGAACGCGATGACCATCGCCAGATCGCCCGACTCCATCGCGTCGATGATCTTCTTCGCCTCATCCTTCGCCTTCTCCAGCCGGCTGGGGCTCACGTCGGTGGCGCTCATGCTGGCGGAATTGTCGATGGCGATCACGAACCGCTGCCCTTGCTCGACCGTGCCCCGGACCCTCGGGCCAAGCAGGGCGAGCATCGCCAGGAGGACGGCCAGCAGTTGCAGGAACAGGAGCAGATTCCGCCGTAATCGCTGGAACAGGCTGTTGACGTGCAGGTCCTCCAGGCTCCGTCTCCAGAGCAAGGTGCTGGAGACCTGCATCGGTTTGCGCCGGAGCTTGAGGAAGTACAGCGCGATGATCCCGACCGGCACGCCAAGCAGGATCGCCCAGGCCGTCGCGCCGAGGGGCGAGGCGAACTGTACGGGAGACTGCTGCGCCAAGAGAAGTTGCATCGATCGATCCCCCCGGAGGGACTGGCCTCCGTCACGTCAACTCACCTCAAAGCTCCGGCTCGCGGTCCGGATGTCCCGGCCGCTCCCCCTTGCGTCTGCGGATCATCATGTAGAGCACGTACCCGACGAGCAACGCCGACAGACCCAGGAATATCAGCGGACTGGTGATCTCAGGCATGGACAATTCCAAAAGAAGAAGACACCTCGACAGCCAATCTCGTGAAACCATCAAGGACGATACCGGTCAATCTCACCCCAGCGCCGGCCGAGGACGCCCGGCCAGCTCGTCACGGACCCAGGCCTCCAGTTGATCCTTCCAGAGCAGCCGATCCGTCCCCCGGGCCTTGCCGATCCAGCGGACGACCTCCTCGGCCCGGACGGGCAGGAAACCGCTGGAATCGTCCGGCAGGTGGACCCCATCGGGGCCGATCCGGTCAATCCGGAGCGTCTGGCCGTCGAACCGCCAGACTTCGGGGACGCCGAGAGACGCGTAGATCGCCTGCCGGTCCGTCGTCGGCCGCTCCAGGTCGATCTCGACGGCCAGGTCGGGAACCGGGTCGTCGGGCTGGTCGGGCGCCCGGCCGCCGACGATCGCCAGCTTGGCGGGGGACAGGTAGTAGCATTCATCGGCCTCCAGCCCTCGCATGACCGCCTCACGCCGCCAGCGCGATTCGCCACCGGGCTGGAATGAGATCCGCAGGCCGTACAGAATCGCCGTGATGATCTCGTCGATCAGCTTCTTGAACCACTCATGCGCTGGCGAAGGACTCATCAGCTCCAGGACCCCGCGATCGTAGGTCAGACGCACCGGCTGGTGACTCGTCTCGGCGGCCAGTTGCTCGTAGGTTTGCCAGGAGATGCCCCGGAGCACCACCCGACCCGATTCCACGCTCGACATCGGCGGGCCTCCTCGCTCTCGGGGCGTCACTTCACCAGCCCGCGCTGGCGGAGGTAGTTCAGGATCAGCTTGTCGAACGGGTTGTGATTGGTCGTGAAGATGTAGGTGATGCCCCGCTTGGTACACCACTCCTTCAGGCCGCCGACGAAGGCGTTCAGGTTGTCCTTGTAGCGCTTCAGGAGCGGTGCGCTGACGGTGATCTCGGCGATGTCGTCGTCCTCGGCGTCCACCAGGCGGAGGTCGCCGACCAGCTCCGGCTCGACCTCCTCCTGGCTCAGGACGTGGATGACGTAGATGTCCATGTTGCGGGCGACCAGGTAGCGCAGGGCGTCCTCGTAGCCGCGCTTGTCGAGGAAGTCGGAGATCACCACGACGATCCCCTTGCCGGGGTGCTTGATGGCGAACGACTTGGCGGCGGCCGTCAGGTTGCTCGCGCCGTCGGCCCTCAGGGCGTCGAGATACTGCACCACCCGGTACATCTGCGAGCGGCCCCGGATGCCCGACAGGCCCTCCTTCAGGTTGCTGCTGAAGGTGTCGAGGATCACCCGGTCGTGGTTCACCAGGCCGATGAACGACAGGGCCGCCGCCACCTGCTTGCCGTACTGGAGCTTCGTCGGGTCGCCGAAATCCATCGACAGGCTCGTGTCCAGGAGCGTGTAGAAGTGCAGGTCTTCTTCCTCCAGGAACAGCTTCAGGAAGAGCTTGTCGAGCCGGCCATAGACGTTCCAGTCGATGTGCCGCAGGTCGTCGCCGACGGTGTAGTTGCGGTGGTCGGCGAACTCCACCGACGAGCCGCGCCGCTTGCTCTTGCGCTCCCCCTTCATCCGGCCGACGAAGATCTTGCGGCTGACCAGCTCCAGTTGCTCCAGCTTGTGCAGGAACTCCGGGTCGAGCAACGGGGTCGGGGTGGTCGTCGGCATCGGGAACCTCGTTCAAGGCGGACCGCCAGATTGGCAGTTGGCTTCGTTTGGTATTTCGATCACTTTTCGGGACAGGGAACGGAGTTACGGCGAAAATCCGCCCCCTTGACTTAGAGTCGTCGCCGCCCGCCCTTCCGTTCACCGGTCTTTTCCATCACATCATGCATGAATCCAATCAGAGAGGGCGAACAGGACGAGCATCAGGGCGACGGCGAAGCCCAGGGCGATTGTCCAGGGGACGAGGGCGGCCAGGACGATCACCCAGCGCGCGCCGGGGCGGTCGGACGGATGCCGGTGCAAAAACGTGACGGCCGAGAACCAGCTTTCGAGGATCACGAAGATCCCCCCGACCGTCACGGCCACGCCCAGGGTCGCGTCGAACGACCACGCCCAGGCCGACGCGGCGAGCAGGGCGGCGACCAGGCCGATCAGGCAAGCGAGGTCGCCGGACGTGTACGCCAGCGGCTCGACCTTCGGCGGCACCCGATCTTCCGACGGCGGCGAGGGGGGCGGATCGTAGATGTCACGCATGCGGAATCAACGTCTCATGGTTGATGACTGAGATTACCCGGCCTTGGCGGTGGACATCTCCTCGGCCTTCTCGGGAACGGCGTCGAGGAGCTTCAGGAGGACATCATCGGTATCGATCCCCTCGGCCTGCGCCTCGAAGTTCAGGAGGACGCGGTGCCGCAGGGCGGGGAGATAGACGCGCCGGAGGTCCTCGAAACTGACATTATAACGGCCATCGAGCAGGGCGCGGACCTTCGCGGCCAGGACGATCGTCTGGGCGCCTCGGGGGCTGCTGCCCCAGCGGATGTACTGGTTCGTCACGTCCGTCGCGTGCGGCCCCTCGGGGTGCGAGGCCAGCGTGAGGCGGATGCCGTAATCCTGCACGTGGGGGGCGATGATGACCTCGCGGACGAGCCCTTGCAGCTTCAGCAGGGTACTCGCCATCGATGGCCTTCTCCGCCTGGGCGAATTCCCCCTTGGTCGTGCGGTCGAGGATGGTCGTCAGCTCCTCGCGGGTGGAGTAGCCGACGACCAGCTTGAACAGGAAGCGGTCGAGCTGGGCCTCGGGCAGGGGGTACGTCCCTTCCTGCTCGATCGGGTTCTGGGTGGCCATGACGAAGAACGGCAGCTTGAGCTTGTGGATCACGCCGCCGACGGTGACGGATTTTTCCTGCATGGCTTCGAGCAGGGCCGACTGGGTCTTGGGCGTCGCCCGGTTGATCTCGTCGGCCAGGACGATCTGCGAGAAGATCGGCCCGCGCTGAAACTCGAACATGCGGCGACCGTCGGGCGTCTCCATGACGACGTTCGTGCCGATGATGTCGGCCGGCATCAGGTCGGGGGTGAACTGGATGCGGTTGAAGTCGAGGTCCACGGCGTCGGCGAGCGTCCGCACGAGCAGGGTCTTGCCCAGCCCCGGCACGCCTTCGAGCAGGGCGTGGCCGCCGATGAACAGGCAGGTCAGGACGCCGTGGATGATCTCGTCGTGGCCGACGATCACCTTGGAGACCTCGGCCTTGACCTTGTTATACGCCGCGCGGAACTCGTCGCAGCGGGCTTCCATCGTGGCGGGGTCGGCGGTGGACATGGATGCGGTTCCTCAGGCGGTCGGATGGTTGACGGTCGGTCTTGTGTTGTTTTGAGGTTCGGGGTTCGCGGAAACGTCGCCTCCGCGGCGTCGGGGGCCGAGCACCTGGCCGAGGATCGCCCCGACGGCTCCGAAAGCCAGCGCGAGCAACTCATGGCCGAGCAGGCGGGCATTCGCCATCTTGCCCACGACCATCCGGTACTGAGTCTTGTAGGCATCTTCGAGGAGTCTCGTAATCGGCGTAGATTTTCTCCTCGGCGGGCGTCAAACCGCGTACGTGTTTATAACTTTGTGGTCGTCAGGACGTGCGTCCCGTCCGGGCGCGTGCCGACGAGGTAGTTCCGTGCGAACGCGGGCTCTTGCAGGGTGGGCAGGGGGTGCAGGTCCCGAGCGACGTTACGCACGAGGTCCTTCATCGGCAGGAGCGTGACCGAGGCCCGGCTCCCGGTTTCCCAGGGGATCGGCAGGAACGCCAGCAGGATATACCCCCAGCCGAACAGGGCGAACCCGCGCCAGGGGGCGGGGTCGGGCCGGACGATCGCCCCGAGCAGGGCGACGAACAGCACGATCCAGGTCGCCGCGACGAAGGCGAGGGTGGCCTCATCCGAGCCGTCGCGCATCGCGGCCAGGCCGCACGCCAGGACGACCACCAGAACGAGCACGCTCGCCAGGTTCAGGCGGTTCATGGCGCGGTTCCCCCGACTGGAACCGCCACCTCCGTTGCGGGAGATCGCTGGTCCGAGGTTCCGAAGCTTCACGGGTAGACGGACCGACATCGGATCGCCAACCCGAACCCAGCATCCGACCAACGATCGCGCCGAAGGATGCGATGACGAGAGTGAACATCAGATGCCCGATGACTCGGGCATTGGCCGCACGAATCAAGGATGGAGCGCGTAGGCGCTGAAGAATATTTTCGTGTTCTCGTGATAAGCCTCAAGTGCCGACTCCTCGGTGGGTGTGAGTTTCCGGACGCTCTCGGTCGGACCCGCCGTTGCCCTGAGCTGGTGCGTGCCGTCTTCGAGCGTGAGCACGTCGAACCCGTCGAGGAAGGCGGGCGGGCCTGGCATGACCGGCGGAGGATGCAGTCGATCGCTGAGAAACTGGACGATCGGCTGCGTCGGCCGGAGCGCGTTTCGACGGCTCGATCTCGTATTTCCAGGGGATCGGCAGGAATGTCAGCAGGAAGTAGCCCCAGCCGAACAGCGCGAACCCGCGCCAGGGGGCCGGGCGGGGACGAAGGTTCGCTCCGAGCAGGGCGACAAACAGCACGACCCAGGTCGCGGCGGCGACGGCCATGGTGGCCGCGTCGGAGCCGTCGCGCATCGCGGCCAGGCCGCACGCCAGGACGACCACCAGACCGAGCACACTGGCCAGGTTCAGGCGGTTCATGGCGAGACTCCCCGGCGATCTCCATCACCCCGGTCTCTGCGGTGGCCGGGTGGCTGGGGTCTCGTCCGCGAGACCCCGGTCTGCTCGCGCCGGGGTCTCGCGGACGAGACCCCAGCCACCCCACAACGAAGATGAAATTTCTCCCGAGCACCGGGCACCGGAAAACCGAGGCGGCTCATTTCTGGTCTCCCTTGCCCTGGCCTTTCTCCTTCTCCTTCTGCCGTTCCTCCCAGACCTTCTGCTTGGCCTTGAGCAGGCGGTTGGTGTAGCTTTCCGGCTCGGGGGCCTTTTGCTCGGGGGCGATGCCCGGTTTCGCCTCGCGCGATTTCGACTTCGCGGGACGGCGTGCGTTGTTCGGGACCGCCCAGAAGCGGCTCATCGACCGGCTGCGACGGCGTGGGCAAGGGGGGGGCCTCGAACCGGGTGGCCGAGCGGGTGCGCTCGATCTGCTCGCCGACCTCGGCCTTGCGGCCCTTGAGCTTCTCCATGTAGTCGGTCGGCGGGGCGACCTCGCGGCCTCGGAGCTTCTGCCAGGTGTCGGCGACGGTCTTGCGCATCCGGTCGATGTCCGGCGCGATCCGCCGCACGGCGACATCGGCCAGGAACAGGACGGCGGCCAGCCAGAGCAGGTCGGACCAGAGGTCGGTGAAGCTCTTGGGAGGGATCAGGTACCTGTCGCGGCGGAAGACGTCCCCCTCGTCCAGGGTGCGCTGAAGGTCGAGCACGCGGTTCTCGCGGTCGAACTTCCAGTCCATCACGCTTGCCGTTGGTCAGGCTGGCGATCGTCTCCAGGGTGGCCGGGTTGGACTTCAGCTCGCGGTACTCGTCGGAGTACGGCACCGAGACCCCCGAGCGCATCACGCCGGTCGTGCCGTCGGTGTTGCGATAGCCGAGGTTGATGAAGTAATTGCCGCGTTCCTCGGCGCGTTCGATCTCCCCTTCGTAACGCCCCGGGGCGACCTGCGACAGCTCGACCGATTGCCGCTTCAGGTCGGGCCGGATCACGACGCCGCGGAACTGGAGGAAGTTGAGGAACTCGTTGTCCTTGTCGAGCGCATCGACGACGACCTTGATCTTCCCCTCCTCGCGGCGCACCGACATCGTCAGGTTCCCCTTATCGACGGGCCGGAGCGACCACCGGACGACCTGCGACCAGAACGCCGCGTAGCTGTCCCACTCCGGCCAGGAGTTCGCCCACTTCCGCCCGGCGTCGGAGGTGAACGCCACCGAGCGGCCCAGGCCGTACGTCCAGTGGGCCAGCAGCGGGTTGATCTGCCCGGTGTTCGCCGGCAAGGGGGAGACCAGGGGCACCTCGACCAGCTCGTTCTCCTTGACGCTCGCCTGCACGATGCCGGTGATCCCCGGCAGGTCGTCGGGCAGGCCGACGATCGGCTCGCTGTACGTGGCGATCTGCGGCGCCCAGGGCTGCGGACGCTCGTAGATGAGGGGCCGGGAGATCAACCGCGCTTCCTTCTGGAAGATGCGCGGGAGGGCCTTGTTGTTGGTGACGTTGTAGAACCGCCCCTTGGTCTTGCGGGCGATGTCCTGCATGACGCTCAGGCCGATCGTGTCGCCGCCGTGCGCGGCGACGAGCACGGTCGTCACGGTGATCTTCTTGCGCGATCAACTGGTTGAGCATCGCGTTGGTGGGGGGGGCGGGGTCGCCGTCGGTGATGACGATGATGTGCTTGGTCATCGCGTCCTGCACCCGTCGCAGCCCCTGGGCGGCCTTCTGGAACATCCCCTCGAAGGCCGGCATGTCGCCGGGGGTCATGCGGTCGATCGCGCGGAGCATCGTCGAGCGGCTGGAGCCGATCTGCCGGGGGGTGAACAGCCACGCCTCCTGGCCTTCCCAGTGAAGCATTCCGGCGTAATCGTAACTGGAGAGGGTATTGATCGCCTCCTGGGCGATCTTCTTCATCCAGAAGTTTCCCTCGGGGATCTCGGTGGCGTGCATGATCATGACCAGGGCGCTCTTGCCCATGACCTTCATGGCCTTGATCTGCATGTCCACCGGCAGGGCTTTCTCGATCGGCGTGTTCATCCAGCCGCCCGCGCCGAAGCTGTTCGGCCCGCCGAGCATGACCAGGCCCGCGCCGAAGTCGTGGACGTTCCGTTCGAGCATCTCCTGCTGTTCTTCCGTGAGCGAGTCCTTCGGCACGTTGCCGAGGATCACGCTGTCATACGGCTGGAGCTGCGCCATGTCGGTCGGCAGGGCGTCGCCGCCGACGATCCCCGCGCTATCGACCTTCGGCGCGACCATCACGGTGACGGTCAGCCCCTTGTTCCGCAGGGCCTCGACCAGTTCCTTGTGCTCGCCCGCCGAGCCTTCGATCAGGAGGACGTGGGCCTCGCCGCGGACGTCGGTGAACCCCTCGGCCATGTTGTTCATCACCCGCTTGTCGCCGCTGTTCTGGTCGGGGATGAACTCGCGCGAAGAACGTGTAGAAGTTCGGTTGCGTGATCGTCTTCTTGAGCGAGAAGACGTTCAGGCCCCGCTTCAGCTCGACCCGCTGCGGCTCGGCGTCGCCGGTCAGGGGGACGCTGGTCCCCTCGGTCTTCTCGAAGACTTCGAGCAGGCCGCTCGTCGGCTCGCTGGCGCGGAGCACGACGTTGATGTTGACCGTCTCCCCTTCCTTGATGTTCGGCGGCATGGAGATCTTCTCGACGAGGACCTCCTGATCGTAGCGGTAGTCGATCGGCAGGGTGTCGATCTGGACCTTCAACCCCTTGGCGACGAGGGCCTGCTCCAGCACGCTGCCGCGGTTCTCGTTGCCGTCGGAGACGACGACCAGGCGCCGGGCGGTGTCCTCGGGGAAGGAGGCCAGGGCCAGCTTGAGCGCGCCGGCGAGGTCGGTGTTCTCGGTATCGACGGTGTTCTCGATGGCGACCATCGACGGTGGATACGGCGTCGGCGGGCTCTCGACGCGGGCGTCCTTGCCGAAGACGATCACGCCGGCGAGGTCTTCGGGCGCTTCTGATTGCGGGTCGCGGCGTTGACGTACTGGAGCATTCGCCCCTGCCACTCCTGCGGGATGCTCTGCGAGACGTCCAGCAGGAAGATCGTCGTCAGCTTGTCGCTGGTGCGAACCGACTGGACCTCCGCCAGGGCCAGCACGACGAGGGTCACGATCACCGCGCGGAGCAGGATCGCCAGGGCTTGCCGGAACCGGCCCAGGCCGGAGAGGCTCCGCAAGCTGAACCAGACGAGCGGGGGCAGGACGATCGGCAGAGCGATCAGCCACCAGGGGTTGCCGAAGGTGATCGACAGGTTGCCGAGGCTTCCAAGCATGACGGGAAACTCCGACTCGCGACGTCGTCGGGGAGGAGACTCGGCGGGCTCTCTTCTTCAGAGGACTAGAGCCGGAGCCGCTGCACCCGGTGGTTGTTCGAATCAATGACGGAGACCGCCCCCCGACCGTCCACCGCGAGGGCGTATGGCCCGTTGAGCTGCCCGGGGCCTCGGCCCGGCATTCCCCAGACCCCCCGGGGCGTGCCGTCGAGACCGAACTTCTGGACCCGCATGTTACCGTACTCGACCACGTACACCGAGTCGTCCGGCCCCAGCTCGATATCGTACGGATACGACATCTGCCCCGGCTCCGACCCCCGGCTTCCCCACATCGTCAGGAGCTTCCCCTGCGTGTCAAAGACCTGGACGCGGTGGTTGCAGCTATCGGCCACATAAATGCGGTCCCGCGCCGTCGATCGCCAGGCCCCTCGGCTTGAGAAACTGCCCGGGCTCGAACCCGTGCCCGCCCCACTGCCGCAGCCAGCGGCCCTCGGGGGAGAAGACCTGGATGCGGTCGTTCTCGCCGTACTCGCAGACGTAGAAATTCCCCTTGCTGTCGATGGCGACATCGGTGGCGTAGCCGAACCGCCCCGGCTCCGAGCCTTGCACGCCGTCCCCGATCTGCATCAGGATCTCCCCGCGCTGGTTGTACACCAGGACGCGGTAGAAATGCGTGTCGGCGACGAGCACCCGGCCATACCGATCGACATTCACGCCGCTCGGCCCATCCACATTCAGGCCCGGCATCCGCCAGGCGTGCAGGAACTGGCCGTCGCGGTCGAAGACCTGGATGCGGTCGGTCAGGTCGGCGATATACAGGTGATTCTCCGCATCGAAGGCCGCCGCCCGGGGCTTGTGCAGCCAGCCGTCGCGCGTGCCGTGAATACCCCAGACCGCCTCCGGCGCCGATCCGCCCGCCAGGTCACACCCGGCCAGCGGAGCCAGCACGATCAAGGCGGCGATGACGGACACGTTGCGTGGAAACATGAACCCCTCGAACGCGCAACAGTCGGACGACCCCCTGGGGAAACGGTCTGCTTCAAGCGTAAACTGTACAGGGAGAGGACGCGGAAACGCAAGTCCGAATTTTTTCGTTTTCGAAGGAATTCGGAGTCACCGTTGCGAGGGGCTGGGGGCATGGCGCATTGGGTGGCGGTTTGCCGGGTGGAGGAGGTCGCCGAGGGCCGAGCCCGGGGGGTGGAGGTGGACGGCCTCCCCCTGGCGATCGTCCACGCGGGGGAGGCGTTCCACGCCCTGCACGGCCGCTGTCCCCACGCCGGCGGGAACATGGGGCACGGCTGGGTCGAGGAGGGCGAGCTGGTCTGCCCGCTGCACCGCTGGCGGTTCAAGCTCCCGAGCGGCCGTTGCACGACGATGCGCGGCCATTCCCTGCACGCGTTCCGTTGCGACGTCCGCGACGGCCAGGTCTGGGTGGAGGTTTAGTGAAGATCTAACAGGAGAGGGCCGACGCGGTATCCCTCCAAATCGACCGGCATCGGAATTGCTGATACAATCCGCCTATCTTGCCACGATGAGCAAATACACGCGTGGCGAGGGAGGTGGACGTTCCCTGCGGCCCCAAGGGCTTTCGGGACAGCCACCGGAGATTCGAGCCGGTATGTTCA
Source organism: uncultured Planctomycetota bacterium (assembly GCA_963758025.1). GTDB lineage: Bacteria > Planctomycetota > Planctomycetia > Isosphaerales > Isosphaeraceae > CAVWUA01. Next base: position 33,518 of record CAVWUA010000004.1, read on the forward strand.
CGACGAACAAGCGAAATATTCATCAAGTGCCAAGTCTTGTGGATCAGATGGATCGCGGAGTCCTGGCTTCGGTGGATGTCTCAACCGGCGAGAACCAGGCAGATCGTTGCGCGCAGGCCGGGAAGCGGCTTGCGCCAACGGACGGCGCGTTGAAAGCATGAGGGGCTCGATGTGGACGCCCTCTGCGCCGTCATGTTTCGGAACTTTGTCTCGATGAAGGAGTGCACCATGTTTCGACGATCTGAGCGGAGAATCCGTCGTGTGACGCACCTGCGCCCCGAGGTGTCGAGCCTTGAGGAGCGTCTCGTCCTGAGCTCGATGACCGCGGCGGGCGTGCCGGCGGTCCTCCCGCTAGCGGCGGTCCAGGCGCAGCAGAATGATGTTCTGCAGCAGCAGATACCTCCAGCCGACTTCAGCGGCGACGGGAAGACGGACGTTTCCGTCTTCCGGCCCTGGGAAGGGAAGTGGTACATCCTGCCAAGCGACAATCAGAACAACGTCAACGTCACGCAGTATGGCCTCCCGGGCGATTTCCCGGTCTCGGCCGACTACGACGGCGACGGCACGACGGACCAGGCCGTCTTCCGCACGACCAACGGCCAGGGCTACTGGTATGTCAATCTCAGCTCCGGCGGCACCATCGACGGCTTGCCCTGGGGCCTGCCCGGCGACATCCCCGCGCCGGCCGACTTCAACACCGACGGAAAGGCCGACTTCGCCGTCTTCCGCACGACCAACGGCCAGGGGTACTGGTACATCCTGATGAATGACACCGGCGGTGGGCAACAGATCAACGGCCTGCCCTGGGGGCTGTACGGCGATGTCCCCGTGCCGGGCCACTATAGTGGCAACGGCGCGGCCGACGTGACCGTCTTCCGGCCGAATGAAGGGAAGTGGTACGTCCTGCCGCTCGGCGGCCAGACCACTCCCTACAACGTCCAGTGGGGCCTGCCCGGTGACATCCCGGTTCCCGGCAACTACGACGGCGACGGCCAGGACGATTTCGCCGTCTTCCGCACCCGGAACAACCAGGGCTACTGGTACGTCGATCTCAGTTCCGGCGGTGCGATCAACGGCCTTGCCTGGGGCCTGCCCGGCGACATCCCGACCCCCGGCGACTACGACGGCGACGGCACGACCGACGCCGCTGTCTTCCGAACCAGGCAGAATCAGAGCTCCTGGTACATCCTGAACAGCGGCGGTGGCTCGGTCCAGAACCTGGCCTTCGGCCTGCCGGGCGACTTCCCGGCGCCGACCTCGTCCGGCACGCTGGTGTCGTTCGTCCGTCAGTATCCGAATTACCTTCAGCTCGCGGCGCAGCAGAGCGTGAAGGCGAATGGAATCCGCTCCCCTCTGAGGTCCCTGCTGAACCCGGATATCTTCCAGAGTGGCGCACTCAACACCAACATCGCCTTCTACGACGTCACGCTCGCGAGCATCTACAACCCCATGTTCAGTGGACGCCCCCGCGTCGCCAACCAGTGACCCACCGTTCCCCGACGACACTCCCGGCACGCCTTTTTGCCGGTCGTCCCAACGCCCCGGAGTTCTCCTCCGGGGCGTTGGTAATTGGGGGAAAGGTTCAGAGTGACCCGCAGGACCTCACAGCCAGACCTTCACCCGGTCCCGCAGCCGCTCCGGTAGCCGCCTGGCGACGATGCGCTGAATGGCCTCGGCCGGAAGCCGCGTGCTGAAGTGAGAGGCGATGATCCAGTCGTTCTCGAACCGGTCGGCGCGGTCGAGGATGTCGTCCAGGTGGATATGACCGTACTTGTGGATGCGTTCGGGCCGCTCGTTCTGGGCGACGAACGTCATCTCCACGATCAGGATCTCCGCGCGGTAAACGTCCGGCACGGCATCCAGGCCCGGGGGGGACGTGTCGCCCAGGTAAGCCACCTTCGGAACACGGATCTCGGCCGAGACCTCCACGCCCGAGAGCCGGATATCGCGGATCTCGTCGTTGGACTTGCCGTGATACTCCGGCTTGAGCTTCTTGCGGCGCTCGTACACGAGGAACCCGACCGAGGGGATCGTGTGCGTTGTCGGAATCGTCGCGACAACCAGCTCGCGCGACAGCTCGATCTCCATCCCCGGCTCCACGCCGATCAATTTCACCGGCAAGCGTCCGCGATCGAGCCGCTCGAAGGCCCGCAGGAGCCGCTCGACGTTCGGGATCGCCTCGCCAGGGAGGTAGATCGTCGGCGGCTCCATCTTCATCATCCGGCGCCGGGAGACATACACCGGCAGGGCCGCGATGTGGTCCAGGTGCGTGTGCGAGACGAACCACGTCGGCGTCGCCATGAACGCCCAGGGCTGCAAACCCAGGTCGAAGCCGAGCTTCAACTCGGGAATCCGCCAGTACGTCTGCACGGCGGCCCGCGAATAACCCTCGATCGTCAAATTCTTGTGGATGAGTGTCCGCACCGGCGCATTATCGACCGGATGATTCAGGGCCTCGTCCGAAGGTGCCAGTTCCAACGCCACCGCCTCCGCCTGCTCAGTCGTACCGCTTTTGAGGGTTCCGTAAACCGCCAGTCTATCCGATGACACCCGATCGGCGAAACGGGATCGGACTTCCCAGCGAGCATCAGGCGTGCCCAGGCCTTGCGCAGAGCGCGAAAAGCGACCGCCAAGAGCCGGAACCCTGGCGGTCGCGGTCGCGGAAACCTTGGTTTTCCCGAACAACCTCCCCCGCTACTTGGCGGAGGCGACGACAGGCACTCGTCGAGCCTTTCCCCGGTTCCGGGGGGCAGGGGAGGGGGGCTTCCGGGTGAATTCCCGCAAGAGTTCGTCGTGGTTGAGTGCCGCGATCGAATCGACGATCTTGTCGGGTCGATAGGCGTACTGGTCGAGGTCGTCCCGCTGGGTGCCGCCGCTGAGGACCAGGATTGTCTTGAAGCCGAGCTGCACCCCGCCCAGGATGTCCGTTTCCATCGTGTCGCCGATGACGACGGTCTGGTCGGTGGTCAGGTTCAGCTCCTTTCGGGCGCCTCGCAGCATCACCGGGCTGGGTTTACCCACGCTGAACGCCTTGACACCGCTGGCGGTCTCCAGCATGGCCACGGTCGCGCCGCAGCCGGGGCGCAGGCCGGATTCGGTCGGGCAGTTCGGGTCGAGGTTCGTGGCGATCAGCTTCGCCCCGCCCAGGATCATTCCGAGCGCCGCCTCGACCATCTCAAAACTGATCGTTCGCCCCTCGCCGACGACCACGTAATCCGGATCGCGGTCCACGATGGCGTAACCGTTCTCGTGCAGGGCGTTCAGCAAGCCCCCCTCGCCGATCACGAAGGCGGTCCCTCGGGGGTTCTGCTGGGCCAGGTAGCGGGCCGTCGCCATGGCACACGTATAGACGTGTTCTTCCTCCACGTCGATGCCCAGGCGTTGCAGCCGCGTGGTGACGTCGCGGCGGGTCCGTTGACTGTTATTGGTCAAAAACCGGAACGGAACGTCCGCCTTGCGGAGCTCTCCGATAAAGCGATCGGCTCCCGGAATCAGATGGCCGCCACGATAGATGACGCCATCCATATCAATCAAAAATCCTAGCATCGTATGCCGTTTCCTCGGGCAATGAAGTCCAGCACGGTCGTTCGATGCGCCCGGTCCGGACTGAACCGGTTCCCGTTGCTCATCGAACGGCGGTCGGTCTATTGCGAATGGCATACCGCGCCCGGCTCCAGGGGAGACGGCGATCAACCCCAAACTATTACCGTTATTTAACTTACGGATCGCCGGCCGACGGCCCACGTCACGTCGTCGGCGCCACCCCCAGGCCCCGGCATTGCCTCACGAACGGGCATCCATCCTCGGATCTTGAGCACGAATCACGACGAAGGAGAAATTATGGATAAATTAATTAATTTATTCATGAGAATATCAGACACATTCCCCGATCCCGTCACTGGCCAGACGAGCCTCGCGAAGGTTTCACCACGTGGGGGACGGCTCCCGATTCGGTTGCCAGGCAGGCCAGGGTCAGGAGCACGGCCATCGACCCGCCAGCGAAGAGGGTCAGTTCCGAGCGGTACCAGGCGCAGCAGGTTCCGGCCAGTCCCAGACCGGCGACGGCCGCGCCGAAGCTCAGGCGGCCCGTGTCGGCCCAGCGGGTCGCGGGGGCGAGCCGCCAGAGGGCCAGGGCGGAGATTCCGACGATCTGCAAGAGCACCACGGCGTAATGCAGGGCCGTGCGCCCTTGCAAATCCCAGGCAAGCCCCCGCGCCGAGTCGAGTGCCGAGGAGCCCGCGACGGCCTGGACGGTGGGGACCGGCGCGTCGGTGTTCGTCATTCCGAGGGCCAGTGTCACCAGCACTCCCGTCACGGAGAGCGCCACGAGGATTCCCAGAACTTGGCCGGATCGTTTCATCGTCGAATCTCTCAAAGGTTGCTGCCGACAGAACGCCAAGGCGCGGCGCCGGTGGACCGTCGCGGTCTTCCGTGGGGGAACCTCAACGCATGCCGTATGCCAGTGCCGTCGCGATCCTGGGTGGGGAACGAACGTTTGAAACGCGAAAGGCCGTGAAAAACGCCGTTTTGGCCCATCTCCGTCAGCCATTCCTCACCAGCGGCCTCGCGTGAGCGAGCGCTGGCAAGAAGAGAATCCTGTTCCCTTTGAGGAGAATTCTCACGTCTTCCGCAACAGGCGGATTGACAACGGATACCGATTGGCGCGTCCTTTTGCAAGACCTTCGTCCCGGACGACACCGCCTCTTGACGCCTCATCGGATCGAGCCGACATGCCCCCAACAACGCGCCAGACCCTCGTTTTCGGCCCCGCGTACCTCGACCGCGTGCTGCGCGTCGATCGCCCTTTGCTCGAAAACCGCACGCTCGACCAGAGCATCGAGGGACATCCGAATGATCTCGGTTCGAAGGAGGAAATTCTGAACCTCACCGACACAACCGGCGGCACGATCCGCGTCGAACCCTTGCCATCCGGCTGGCCCGGCCCGACGGGCACGGTGCGGCTCTCGGGCGTCCTGAACGAAGGGCAGGGGGGATGGTCCCGGTGTGTGGGCGGCGTCTCCTGGCACGACGACCTCGGCGGCATGGGGGCCGGATATGCCAGGGCGCTGGCAGGCATCCTCGTCAGCGCGCTCGGGCCCGACGACGATCCGCACAGCCGTTCGATTTCCGCCTTGCTGGCCCTCGAGGGCATCCGGCACCGGCCGATCCATATCGCCGACCGCCCCGCCGACTGGACGCTCCTGGTCACGAGTGGAGGGCACGGCGACAAGCTGGCGATCGGCCTGCGCGGTTGCCACGCGGCCTTGCGGTCGCTGGCGGATCGCGTCGAGCCGTGCGACTTGCTGGTCGTGGCGGGCCTGCCGAATGCGCTCGCCGCCCCTTTGCTAAGCCGCGCGGGGGAGGCCGTGCGGTTCCTCGCCCCGGCCTGGCGGAACGTGACCGACCGCGACTGTCCGCTGTCCTCGCTGGCCGATCGAGTGGACATCCTCTGCTGCAATCGCCGGGAGTGGGAGGCGCTCGACAACCCCGACACCTGGTCAGGCGGGATCGCTCTGGTCGCCGTGACGGATGGCCCTCGAGGAAGTCGGCTCCGGTTCCAGAACGCGGGCGGGAGGCCGTCGGAAGTGACGATCCCGGCCTTTCCCCGCGATCACCCGCCCCGCGACACCAACCGCGCGGGGGAAGCCTATGCCGCGACGTTGGTGAGCATGCTGCTCGATGCCGGATGGCGTCCCGGTCCGCTGGATGAGGGCCTGGCCCGTCGCGCCGGCGAACGGGCCTCAGCCGCCGCCGCCCTGGTGATTGACCGCTCGGCGTTCAGTTTCCCGACCTCGGCGGAAATCGACGAGGCGCTTCGGGCCGGGCGAGTGATCGGGCGGCGATCCGAAGGCTAGGAGAGACGGCGGTTCCCCCATAGAATGGGCCACAACGGACAGACTGCCCGGATGATTCCCTGTAAATGAAGGCGCTCGATGACAACGACCTCGATGGTCCTGGTCCTGCTCGGAGAACTTCCTGCCCCCGAGCCGGTCCGTCAGGCCGCGTGGAACTTCAACTGGTTGTTGAACCCTCGGAGCGGCGTCTTGCTGGTGATGGTGACGATCGTGGGGGTCGGCCTGGCGCGCAAGTGGCTCCAGTCGTCGCGAGCGAGGCAGGCGCTGGAACGTCTGGATGCCTCGGACGTCTCGACCGAGGAGATCGAAGACCTGAGCCAGCACGGCCGGTCGGGTCTGATGGACCTGTTCCGCCTGCTGGAACACGCCCCCGATGCCCAGCACCGCGAGGCGGCGGGGCGCGGCCTGGCAAGGCTCTGGAAGCAGGATGAGCTGGTGGCCGAGGAGGAGAAGGCGATCGTCAGCCGGGGCTTCGGCGTCCACTGGACGGCCCGCCGCCGCTATCCGCGCGAGATGACGACGCCGATCCCGATCGTCGTCTCCTACGGCGTGCCGTTTCTCCACGAGGAGGGGCCTGGCGTGCGGCCGGGCGACCTGGTCTGGTCGCACCGGATTTACGGGGCCGAACGCGCCTCCCTCGAATCGTTCAGCCCGTGGACGGCCGGTCCGGGAACCGTCGCATTCACGCTCCAGCCCGAGGACTTCCCCACGAACGGCCCGCACCGGCTGGTGCTCCAGACCCGCGTGCGGACGAATGACCTCACATCCTCGTGGGAGATGGACCTGCCCCACGTGCCGTTCTCGTTCGAGTTCGACCCGAACCTGTCGGTCGAGGCCCTCCTGACCATGCCCGACGCCACCCGCGCCGAGGCGATCGCGCGGGCGATCCGGCTGGAATCTCCCGAGAACGCGGCCGCTCCCGATCCATCCACGTTCCTCGACCTGAATGAGCGATTCGCGTTGCGAAACCCGCCCGAACTGGTCGTTCAGACCCCGTTGCCGAGCGACCTGGCGCACGGCCTCTCCGTCGAACTCGAAGGGGTGCCGGGGACGTTCCCCGCGGGCGAGGTCGTCCTGAGCGGCCAGGGGACCGGCGAAGGTCCCCCCGGCGAGAAACGGTTTCCGCTCGGACCGATCGTCGATCTTCCCACCGAAGCGATCGAGCGCCCGGGACCTGCCCGCCTGCGCGTGCATCTCGCGGCCGATCCCCTGCGCGGCTGGGCCGAGCCGGAGATCCGCTCCATCTGGCCGGAGACGATCACGACCGAGTGGATCGAGGTGCGGATCGTGCGTCGCTGATCAAAGAGCCGCTCGCAAAGGCGCGGAGACGCGAAGTTCACGCAAAGAAGACAGGAGAACTTATTCATACCCTGATTTATTTTGCGTTCTTCCTTCGCGTCCTGGCGCCTTTGCGTGAGGCTCTTCCATCATTCAAACGGATGACGCCGCGAGCATCCGACGACCCGCGACGATCCGGGCGGCGACGCGGACGGCTTCGATCAGGCTGGAGGTCTCGACGCGGCCTTGCCAGGCGATGTCAAAAGCCGTGCCGTGCGCGACGCTCGTGCGGATGATCGGCAGGCCGAGAGTCACGTTGACGGCGTGGTGGAAGCCGATCGTCTTCAGCGCGATGTGCCCCTGGTCGTGGTACATCGCCACCACGGCATCGAACTCCCCGGCGATGGCGCGGACGAACAGGGTATCGGCGGCGATGGGACCGGTCGCGTTGATGCCAGCCTCACGGGCCTGGGCGATCGCCGGGGCGATGATCTGGATCTCCTCGTCGCCGAAGAGGCTGTTCTCCCCGGCATGCGGGTTCAAACCGGCGACGGCCACCCGGGGAGACCTCCCGGCGGTCAAGGGGCGCAGGGCACGGTCGGCCAGGCCGATCTTCTCTCGCACGGTATCGATCGTCAGCAGCGAAAAGATCTTGCGCAGCGGCACGTGCAGAGTGGCGTGGACGACGCCCAGACCGGAATCCCCCGCGCCGATCGGTGGACCGAGGTAGAGCATCATCGAGAAGTCGGTCACGCCGCAGCGTTCGGCGAGGATCTCCGTGTGCCCCGGGTGCCGCACGCCGGCCGCGTGCAGCGACTCCTTGTGCAAGGGGAGGGTCGTGATCGCGTCCACGCGCCCGGCCAGGGCCAGGTCGATCGCGGTATTGAGAAAGTCATACGCCGCATGCCCCGCGCGCGCGTCAATCCGTCCCGGCCGCACGGTGGAGAGGTCCACGTCGGTCGCGTCGAGGCAGGGGATCACCCGGGCCGACGGCGCGGCGTCCTCGGGCCGGTCGATCGTCTGGACCTCGGCATTGACCCCAACGCATTGCAAGGCCCGCCGGAGCACGTCGCTCTGACCCACCACCAGCGGCCGGGCCAGCGTGCGTAAGGGGGACTCCCCCCAGGCACGCGCAACGACCTCCGGTCCCACACCAGCGACATCGCCCAGGGTCAAAGCCACGAGTGGCCGATCATCTCGCACGGTTCACCTCCTTGGCGTCGTAACGCGATTACGAGCGCATCCCTCACCCGGCTCGGCTTCCGCGCGAATCCAGAAACGAGCTTGTCAGCGACTCCGGCCACCCGGGAGAGGGGGAGTTGATGGCTGGAATCACCGATCGCCCATGATGTGTCTCGATCCGATTCAATGTGTTGCGATGGCTCTCGGTGCCGTGGTCGCCGCGCCGTCGGGCGCGGGGGCCTCGTGTTCCTGTTCCGTCAGCGGAACCGTTCGACTTTGCTGATCCTCGGCACAGCCGACCACCAGCCCGAGGATCGTGATGATCCCCAGAAAGCGAGATGATTTCATGACAACTCGGGAAACGATGGATTGAGAGTCGGAACAGAAACGGCCGTCACTCGGGCTCAGGGATGGCTGGGATCTCATGGACGAGGCCTCAGTCACCTCGACTTCCTCGCGCGGGTATTTCAGTTCGGTCCCCTCAAAGGCGACTTCGGGAACGATCTTCATTATCCCCCGAACCCCCTGCCGATGTCGAGCGGGTTGGTCGGGAGAGCGCGTCTCGTTCAGAACGATTCGAGGGTAAAATCGCCGCGCGCGGTATCTCGGTGATTCTTCGGCAGGACCCGCGTGAGCCGGTCGTCGCGGCCGTCGGGGCCAACGCTGTAGAGCCGGTAGCCGTCATCCGTCTTGCGGTAGATCAAGGAACGTCCCGTGTAAGGGTCCTTCGGGACGGCCGAGAGGACCTCGGGGGCAAGCTCCGCGAGGCGATCCGGCGGGCGGCCGTGCTCCTGGATGTGTCGCTGGATCGCCAGGTCCGCGAGCAAAAGCCGCCGTTGCGTCTGGTGCCGCATCGCCGCGGACCGAAGCTGCGTTGCCGCCTGGGCTTTCTCGGTCGCAATCATGCCGCTCAGGGACATGGCCGTGCGGGCGACGATCCCTTGATCCCGGACGTTGGCGTCCATGTAGGCCAGTTCCCGAGAAACGACCGCATCGATCGGCTCGGCCTTGCCTTCGAGCGATTCGATCGTTTCGATGGCCCTCTGAAGTTGCGACGGATCGAGGTCGTCCCTCAGGTTCCGGATGCCGGCAATCCCCAGACTTTCGATGGCGAGGCCGGTCAGGTAGAGCAACATCGGCGTCTTGCGGCGGATTGCGTGGCCAAGCCGGACATCGTCCAGATAGGCGGACAGCGCTTCGTCCGTGCGACCGTCCGCCTCGGCAAGCCGCCCCTCGGCATAGAACATCCGCGCGACCGCGCGGAGTTGCGACATCTCCGAGATGCTCCGGGACATCGCGGACATTCGGTACTCGAACGGGACCTGAAACGGCTTCCGGAGCCCTTCGCGAGCCACCGACAACGCCTCACGGTTTGGCTCAACGACCCGGCGTAATTCAGACGGGTTGGCTGTCGTGACCTCGACCTCGACGAATTTCACGTCCGACCTCAGGATCGACCGGGCGGCTCGGAGCACGTCGTCGTAGCCGTTCGGGTCGGGCAGGGGAGGGGACGCGGGCCGAGCCGGCACGCGAAACGCCAGGATCACCACCGTCCCGCCCGCCAGGATCAACAGCACGAACGCGAAAGCGATCCAGAGCTTCGGCCCCTTTCGCGTTCTCGTCGGGGAATTGGCGGACATGAACCACGCTCCACTTCAAAAAGGGATACCGACGGCAGGACACGATCGGCCGGAAGCCTATTCGACCGTTGGCCGGGATTATTCCGGTGGGTTCGGATCGCGTTTCGGGTGAACTGTTCACCGGGAGGATCGACCGCTAGAATGGATTGTTGGCGCGGAAGCGGACACCGACCCGTCCCGCGACTCGTCGTCCTCTGGCCGTGGAGTCCTCTACGATGCTCAACGTTACTCTCAAAGAGTACGTGACCTCCCGGGTCCTGCCGAACGTGCAGACCCCCGCGCAGTATCTTGGCGGGGAGCTGCACAGCATCCGCAAGGACCACCGCGAGGTTGCGGGGACCGTCTGCCTGGCGTTCCCCGACACCTACGCGCTGGGCATGAGCCACCACGGACTCCAGGTGCTCTACAGCCTGATGAACGACGCGGGCTGGGCCTGCGAACGGGCGTTCACCCCGCTGCCCGACTTCGAGAAGGCCCTCCGCGATCACGAGCTGCCGCTCTACAGCCTGGAGACCTTCACTCCGCTCTCGCGGTTCGACGTGCTCGGCTTCTCGCTCCAGTACGAGATCTGCTACACGAACGTCCTGACGATGCTCGACCTCGGCGGCATCCCCTTGCACGCCGACGAGCGGGGAGACGACGACACGCTCGTCATCGCCGGAGGCCCCGGCGCGCAGAACCCCGAGCTGCTCGCGCCGTTCATCGACCTGTTCGTGATCGGCGACGGCGAGCCGAGCCTGCCGGTCGTCTGCGACTTGTGGAAAGAGATGCAAGGGTCGGGGCTCTCCCGTGAGGAGAAGCTGGCGCGGATCGCTCGCGAGGTCGATTGGGCCTACGTGCCCCGGTTCTACGACCCGATCTACAACGAGGACGGCATCCAGATCGGCCTGCGGCGGCTCCGCGACGACGTGCCCGAGACGATCCGCGCGTGCGTCATCGGCGACTTCAACGCCAGCCCCTTGCCGACGAGGCCGGTCGTGCCGTTCGTCGAGACGGCGCACGACCGCATCGCCATCGAGATCATGCGCGGCTGCCCCTGGCAGTGCCGGTTCTGCCAGAGCACGGTCATCAAGCGCCCCTTGCGGTTCCGCACCGTCGAGACGATCGTCAACACGGCGCTCGAAACGCTACAGGAACACCGGGCTACGACGAGATCAGCCTGCTCTCGCTGTCGTCGAGCGACTACCCGCACTTCGAGGAGCTGGTGACGCGCATGAGCGAGGTTTTCACCCCGCTGGGGGTGAAGATCTCGTTGCCGAGCCTGCGGATCACCGAGACCCTGAAGAAGATCCCCGCGCTCTTGCAGGAAGGGCGTCGGGGGGGCCTGACCCTCGCGCCGGAGGTGGCCCGCGACGACATGCGCGAGCAGATCCGCAAGCCGATCAACAACCAGGACCTCTACGACGGCTGCGCCGAGGCGTTCCGTCGCGGCTGGCGGAAGGTCAAGCTGTACTTCATGTGCGGCCTGCCGGGAGAACGCCCCGCCGACCTCGACGGGATCATCGAGATGGCCGAGACGATCGCGCGGATCGGCAAGGAGGTGACCGGCCGGTTCGCCGACGTGACGGCCAGCGTCTCGAACTTCGTGCCCAAGCCGCACACCCCTTACCAGTGGAACGGGATGCAGGAGCGCGAATATTTCCACTGGGCGCACAAGTACCTGCGGTCGAAGGTCAAGATCCGCTCGGTGAAGGTCAAATGCCACGACGTCGAGACGAGCCTGCTGGAAGGGATTCTCACCCGGGGCGACCGCCGCGTCTCCCCGGCGCTGGAAGAAGCCTGGCGCCGCGGCGCGCGGCTGGACGCCTGGCGCGAGCACTTCCAGGCGAAACTCTGGTGGCAGACCTTCGACGACATGGGCATCGACGTCGCGTTCTACAGCCAACGCACCCGCCCGCTCGACGAGGTCCTGCCCTGGGACCAGATCCTCGTCAAGAAGGGCCGCGAATATCTGGCGAAGGAGCAGGACCGCTCCGTCGTGCAGCTTGACGCCATGGCCGGCGCCGTCTGACGGCCCTCTCTCTCGACGCCCGACGTCCCCGGACCTTTCGAGGATCTTCCCCGATGGCGACCACCAGCAAAACCCTGCTGACAGCCGAGGAGTTCATGAACCTCGACCTCGGCGAGGGAACATTTGAACTCGTGAAAGGAGAGGTTGTCGAAGTGCCGCCCGCCAGGCTGGAGCATGGGATCGTTTGCGGGAATGTGTACTTCGCGCTCTCCTCGTTCGGACGAGCGACGGGATACGGCTACGCCTCGACGAATGATTCCGCCGTCGTCACCGAACGCGGACCGGATACGGTACGCGGGGCAGACGTCTGCTTCTACAGCTACGCCCGTTTGCCCCGGTCGGAAGTCACCGCGGACCTGCCGCCGGTGGTTCCCGACCTGGTTGTCGAGGTCTATTCCCCAAGTAACCAGCCGGGGAAGATGCTGGTCAAGGTGGTCGAATACCTCAACGCCGGCGTGCCGATGGTCTGGGTCGTCAATCCCGAACGACGCAACGTGACGATCTACCGTAACGGCGATCCGGTCCCGACGGTCCTCGGTGACGGTGATACGATCGAGAACCTCGCCGAGCTTCCCGGCTTCCGCTGCGCGGTGGCTGATTTCTTCGCGTGATGAACCGTTTCCGCCGGAGACGATGCGATATGGCACGGTCGAAGTGGGGCAAGCGGACCTTGAAGCTGCGTCCCGACCACACCTGGAGGACGAAGCCGGGCTACACGATTTTCGTGGCGGACAGAGGCGCGGTGCGGTTCGATTTCCCCAAGGACTGGATCGTCATTCCCGATGAAAAAGGCACGATCAAGTTCCACGACAAGCAGCCGCCGGATGACGACTGCACGCTCCACCTGACCGTCATGTACCTCCGCGAGGACGTGGACTGGAGCGGCCTGCCGCTGGATCGGATGCTCGCGGATGTCACGAGCAAGGACCGCGAGGGGGTCGTCGAGCGCGGCGAGGTCGTCCGCGAGCAGCGGCCGTACCTGGAGTTGGTCTGGCGCGAGACACGCTTCACCGACAAGACCCAGGACCACCGCGAGGCCTTCTCACGCACCGCATTGGCGAAATTGGGGACGATCATGCCGATTCTGACCTTCGACTTCTGGGCCAGCGACGCGCCGAGATTGCTGCCGGTCTGGGATGAGGTCCTGCGAACCTTACGACTGGGGGCCTATGTCGAGGACCCGACGCGCGGGTATCTGCCTCGTGGATGACCTTTCCGATCACATTGATCAGGTATTGCTGGTGCGACATATCCTGACCCATCGCGAATACGACAAGGGTCAATGGAAGGACGATCGAGCGATCAGGGCGTTCCGATGGCGACCGTGGAATTCACCGACCGGTATCTCGATTTGATCCGGGCGTTTCCACTCCGACCGCTCCGCTCGGACGAGGAGCTCGCGCGGGCGATCGAGGTCCTGGACGCACTGAGCGACCGAGCCGACCGTACACCGGACGAAACGGCGTACATGATGGTCCTGGCACGACTCGTGGAGGACCTGGAATCGACGGTTTTCCCGGCGCCTGACGTCAGCGACGCAGCGATGTTGCGGCATCTGATGGAGGATGCCCAGGGGATCACCCAATCCCAACTTTCCGCGGCGACCGGGATCGATCAGACGACGATTTCGCTCGTGCTCTCGGGCAAGCGAGAGTTGACCCGTAAGCACATCGAAATTCTATCGCACTATTTCCACATCCGTCCCGACGTATTCTTCAGGCCTGATTCATGACGGAAATCGAGCGCGCCTCTCCCGTATATAACCCCACCTCGGCGACGTTTCCGGCCCCCGAGCGTACGCCACGATGGGTGTGGGTGGCCCTGGTCCTGGCGATGGTCTGGGTCGCGCTGGTGCGCGTGCCGCTCGTCATGAACGCGCCGATTCACCTTGATAGCGACCTGGCCGTCGATGGGCTCACGCTGGTCGAGGCCCTGCAAGGGCACGTACGCTGGCATTATCCCGGCACGCCGCACATGGGGATCTTGCCCGTCCTGCTCTCGCTGCCGCAGGCTGCCATCTGGGGGGCGACGCCCGAGACGCTCGTCAGCGGGGGCGTGGTGGCATATGAGCTGGTCCTGCTGGCGACGTTCCTGCTGGCGTTGCGGGCGTTCGGGCCGAGGGTCGCGGCGTGGTCGCTGGTCCCCCTGGCGTTCGCCTCGACGGGGACGGTCTGGCTGGCTGGGCGGATCACCGGCGGGCACCTGCTGACGGTCTTCTGGCATGCCGCCGCGTTCGCCTTCTTGCACGCCAACTTGACGCGCGGCGGGATTCTCCGCGCGGCGGGGTTCGGCGTCTGGTGCGGACTCGGATTGTACCTCGACCAGATGTTTACCCTGTCCTTCCTGGCGATCCTGGCGGTGGGGATTGCCTCGTGGCTCACCTCGGGCGAAGCCCCCCGGCGCTGGTGGTTGGGCATGGTGTTCCTTCTGGGCGTGGCACTGGGGGTCGTCCCGAGGGTCGTCGGAGTGCGCGCCGATCCCTACGACGCCTATCGGCAACAGTTCGAAACAATCCTTCAGCCCGATCCCCAGGGCGGGATCGACTGGGATACAGCGCGGGAGCTGGCCGTCGAACACACGAAGATCCTCACCCTCTGGTGCATGCCGAGGTTAATCGCCGGGCACCGTTTGCCGGCCCTGGAATCGGACCCGCACCCGGTCACGTTCCGGGGCGCGAGGCCCCCCCGCACCGTCCCGAGTGGGAGGTGGTTCCGGTGCTGACGACGGCGCTGGCGCTGCCGCTGTTCCTCGTGGCGATGCTGGCGGTGGCCTGGGGAACGCCGAGGAGCCGCGACCTGGGCGGAACGGCCGTGCGCTGGGGCTTACTGGCGACGTCGATCGCGGTCGTCGCCGGGTTCATCCTCAACCGCAACATCTACAACTCGGATAATTACCGCTATCTCGTCCTGCTGCTGGTTCCCTGGCGCTCGGGTTCGGCCTCTTGATGGGCAGCCTGGCGCGTCAGGGCTGGGGCGGGACGACGGCGGCCTGGCTGCTGGCGCTGGGCCTGGCGGTGCTGTTGACGCTCGACACCGGGCGCTGGTACGGCCGCTTCGGCTGGATCGATGAGGTCGGTCGTCCGGTGCGGCAGCCGTTGCGTGACCCGGCCCTGGCGTGGCTGAAACGACATCCCGAGGTTGAGGCGATCTTCGGCAGCTACTGGGACGTGTACCGCCTGGCCTTCCTGAGCGGGGGAACCATTCGCGGCGTGCCGTATCCGGTCTATCCGCAACGCGACCCGGCGTGGGCGGACGGCCTGCCGGGCGCCGCCCTCGCATTCTTATCGCGCGCCCGATTCGGCCCGGTTCCTTCTACATCAGCCAGGCCGAAGCCGAGGGAGCCGAATTGTTGTATCATGCCGGCGACGTGTGGATCTTCGACTGGCCCAGGGAGACTCCCCGTGACGTCGGCAGATGAGGCCAAGGTCTGGACCCCTGAGCGCCGACCGTGGGGCTGGGGCGACGCCCTGGCCCTGCTCGTCTGGACCGCGGCCATCGTCGCCTTCTTCTGGAACGCGGTCGCCCTGCGTGGGGCGTTCTTCTACTTCGACATCACCGAGATCAATTATCCGTACCGCGCGTTCCTCGCCGAGGAAATCCGCGCGGGCCGCTTCTCGCGCTGGATGCCGGGGCTGTATTGCGGCCTTCCGTTGTATAGTGAAAGCCAGGCGGGCTACCTGCACCCCTTGAAGTACCTGCTCTATCCGTGGATGCCGACCTGGGCGGCATTCAACTACGACACGGTTCTCTCCGTCTGGCTGACGGGCCTGGGGGCCTTCGGCTGGCTGCGGCGGCACGTCGGACCGGCCGGGGCGCTGACAGGCGCGGCCATCGTCGGCCTGAGCGGGTTCACCTGGGCGCACCTGGTCCACACGAGCATGATCAATGCCCTGGTGAGCGTCCCCCTGGCGTTCTGGGCGTTGGAATGCACGTGGGATGGCGGACGCCTGCGAGGCGTGGCGCTGGGGGCCTTGGCCCTGGCCTGCCAGGTCTTCGCGGGGCACCTTCAGGACACGATCCTGACGGGTCTGGCCCTCGGTCTGTACGGGCTTTACCGCGCGGCGATCGAGCGCGGAACGACGCGGCGCGCGTTCGCATTGGGGACCGCCGTGGGAATCGTCGGCCTGGCCGCCTTGCTCGCGGCCGTGCAGTGGATTCCGTCGAAGGAGTTGATCGACCGTTCCCCCCGCGCCGGCGGGATGACCTGGGGAGAGCAGACGTTCGGCTCTTGGAGCCCGGAATTGCTGCCGACGTTGCTCCTGCGCGAGGCCTACGGCACCCGTGCGCGGGACACCGACTGGATGGACGGGTTCTATCCGTACCATGAAATGAACACGTATATGAGCGTCGTCGGCCTGGCCCTGGCCGTGCTTGGGCTGGCGGCGTACCGGGACCGCTGGGTCGGGTTCTGGGTGATCCTCGGCGGCCTCGGCGGCTTGCTCATGCTCGGCCGGTTCACGATCCTGTCCGACCTGCTGGCGCGGGTTCCCGTGCTGAACACCGGGCGGATTCCGGTGCGTTACCACTTATGGGTGCTGCTGGCCGTCGCCGCCCTGGCGAGCGTGGGAGTGGACCGGCTGGCGCGGCCCGGACGCGTCCGCCTGCGTTGGGCGGTCGTGACGATCGCGGCCCTGGCGGTCGTCTCGGTGCCGATTCTCTGGTACGTCTATGAGCCAGCCTGGACCGAGGCGCAACGCTGGGCGACGGCGTACCACAAGGCGCGCTATCGCTGGCTCGGAAGGGAGTTGAGCCTGGCCCTCTTGCGGACGGGCCTGATCGCTCTGATCGGCTGGGCGGTCGCCGGTCGGGCCGCGCGAGGGGCCTCACCCCGCATACGGTCCCGGCTTGTCTTCCTGCTCCCCTTGCTGGTGATGGCCGACCTGCTGGGGGCCTACTGGCATGACGCGCCGACGGTCGATCCGGCATACTGGACCGACCCGCCGCCGAGCGTCACGCAACTCCGCGCCGACCCGTCCCTGATCCGCGTCTTCGGCATGCCGACGCGATCGGCCGGCGAGCCGGGATACGCCAGTACCGAGGTCGATTTCTTCGACGCGCGCGACCCCTTGGGTTGGAGCCTCGCGCCGGTCTGGGACATCCGCTCGTCCGGCGGACTGACTCCGATCCACGCGCGACGGACCGACTGGTACGACGAGATGGCCAACCGTGCCGGGGTCCGATTCGACCTGGAGAGCGTCAGCCACATCCTCACCGGCACCTTGCAGGACGTTCCCCGATTCGGCCCCGCCGAGCGGGCCGGCTCGGCCTTCATCCACAGCAATCCGGATGTTCTGCCTCGTGCCCGCCTGGTGGGCCGCCCCGTCTATGCCCGCGATGATCTCGACGCGGCGCGGACGCTTCTGCGTCTGGGGACCGCCGCCCGCGAACGATTGATCGTCGAGGACCCCGCCCGGCCCCTCCCGCCCGATTCGACTGTTTCCGGCCGGGCCGAGATCGTGACCGATAAGCCCGAGTCGGTGGTGATCCAGACCGCGTCCGACGGCCCGGCCTACCTCGTGCTTGCCGACACGTTCGACCCCGGCTGGTCGGCGACGCTCGACGGCCAGCCGGTGCCGATCCGTCCCGCCTACGTGGCCTTCCGCGCGGTCTTCGTGCCCGAAGGAGAACACACGGTCGCCTTCTTCTATGAACCGGCCGGATTCCGAACGGGTCTGGCCGTCAGCGGCGTGGGGGTCTGCCTGTTCCTTTTCTGTCTGGCGTGGCCCCGCCCGCTCGCCACGCTCGCCCCCATCCACGGCAATCTCGATTGGCCCCGGCGCTGGCCCGCCCTGGGGCTGGCCCTGGCCGTGGTCGTGCTCGTCGCCTCGATCGTCACGATCCGGCCGGACGGTGGCGTCGGCGTTCAGGAACGCTGGTCGATCGCCCTCCACCGCTTCACCTGGGGTGCCGGGTTGGAAGCGATCCAGCCGCCGCCTCCCCCGCTCGAATGAGGTTTGAGGTGCCGGAATCCGTTGCAATCCGCCCCTGCCTGGCGACACGACCGGCGGGAGCGAATCGAGTCGATCGGAGGGATTGCATTCGCGGAGTCGATACCCTATACTCGTGAACCTTACGGTAGAAACGTCAATTAACGGCTCATGATGCAATGGCCGGTGGCTGCGGGGCGTGCGATGTCGATCACCAAAGAGAAGAAGCAGGAGATTATCCAAACGTTCAGCCGGGGTGAGCAGGACACGGGGTCGCCCGAGGTACAGATCGCCCTGCTGACGGCCCGGATCAACGACCTGACCGAGCACTTCAAGTCACACAAGAAGGACCACGCCAGCCGCCGAGGGCTGCTGATGATGGTTTCGAAGCGGTCCAGCCTCCTGAAGTATCTGCGGCAGCATGACCGCAAGAGCTATCTGGAGGTGATCGGTCGGCTAGGCATCCGGAAATAATCCCCGTCCCGGCTCTCACGGCCCCTGGTCGTCGGAGTCCGGGATGTTTGCTTTTTCTGCGTTGGTTCGCCAGGCATCTTCCGTCCCTTCGCGCCGGTCAACGGCCCTCGGGACGGCGATCATCGCTCGCCCGATCCGCCCCGAGCACGGCCAAGGGTAGGATGGGAATGTCAACCACGTCGTCTTCGACAACGCCTCGTAAACCTGTCACCGTCGAGCGCTCGATCGGTGGCAAAACGCTGTCCCTGGAATCCGGCAAGCTCGCCAAGCAGGCCACCGGCGCGGTGGTCGTCCGGCTGGGCGACACGATGGCCCTCGTGGCCACGGTGGCGGCCCCGGGCCGCGAAGGCCTGGATTTCTTTCCGATGCAGGTGGAATACCGCGAGAAGACCTACTCCGCGGGCAAGTTCCCCGGCGGTTTCATCAAGCGGGAAGGTCGCCCCTCGACCAAGGAAATCCTCACCTCCCGACTGATCGACCGGCCGATCCGGCCGCTCTTCCCCCCGCAGTATCGCAACGAGGTCCAGATTCAGGCGAGCCCGATCTCGGCCGACCGGGTGAACGACCCGGACGTGCTCGCGATGATCGGGGCCTCGGCGTCGCTGATCATCGCTCCCGAGGTGCCGTTTCTCGGGCCAATCGGCGCGGTGCGGCTCGGCCGGATCGACGGCAAGCTCATCCCCTTGCCGACCGTCGATGAGCTGAATCAGAGCGACCTCGATCTGGTCGTCGCCAGCACCCGGAACGCGGTCGTCATGATCGAAGGCTTCGGCCAGGAAATCCCCGAGCCGGAAATGCTCGAGGCCATCATGGAGGCCCACCGGCTCAATCAGGACGTGATCGCCCTGCAGATGGAACTGCGCGAAGGTCGGGCCTGCCCCCGCTCGAACAGATCACGCCGCAACCCGACCCGCTCATTCAGACCCTGCACGAACGTTACGCGAACGATCTACGCGAGGCAAAGAAGACGTTCGTCAAGGCCGAGCGGAACCAGACCGTCAAGGAGCTTCAGGAACGGGTCCTCGCCGAGATGGTCCCCGAAGGCTCCGAGGGGAACGAGGGGGTGCCCACGCCGTTGCAGGTCAAGTCCGCCTTCTACGCGCTGCAGGAGCGGGTCGTCCGCGAGATGATCCTCGACGGCTATCGCCCCGATGGCCGCGGACCGAAGGACATCCGGCCGATCAACTGCGAGGTCGGACCTTCTGCCCAGCGCCCACGGCTCGGCCCTCTTCCAGCGCGGCGAAACCCAGGCGCTGGTCACGACCGCCCTCGGCACCGGCTCGGACGAGCAGCGGGTCGAGGGGATCATGGAAGAGTTCAGCAAGAAGTTCATGCTCGACTACAACATGCCGAGCTTCTCCGTGGGCGAGGTCCGGCCGATCCGCGGCCCCGGCCGCCGCGAAATCGGCCACGGCGCGCTCGCCGAGCGGTCGGTCAAGCCGATCCTGCCCAGCACGGAAGAGTTTCCCTACACGATCCGCGTCGTCTCGGACATCCTGGAATCCAACGGTTCCAGCTCGATGGCCTCCGTCTGCGGCGCGACCCTGAGCCTGATGGACGCCGGCGTGCCGATCACCGACCCGGTCGGCGGCATCTCGATCGGCCTCGTGCAGGATGAGGCGTCCGGCCGCCATGTCCTCCTGACCGACATCATCGGCGACGAGGACCACTTCGGCGACATGGATTTCAAGGTCGCCGGCACCCAGCGCGGCGTCACCGGCATCCAGCTCGACCTGAAGAACCTCGGCATCACCGAGAACATCATCAAGCGAAACCCTGGACCAGGCCCAGGAAGCCCGCCTCGAGATCCTCCGCACGATGCTCCGCGCGATCAAGCGGCCCCGCGAGGAAATCTCCGAGAAGGCCCCCCGGCTCATCCAGATCCAGATCAACCCCGAGAAGATCGGCCTGGTCATCGGCCCCGGCGGCAAGACGATCCGCCGCCTCCAGGAGGAGACCGGCGCGAAGATCGACATCGAGGATTCGGGCGTCGTCACCCTCTCCAGCCCCGACGCCACCGGCGCCGAGGCCGCCCGCGACCGCATCCAGGCCATGACCGAAGGGGTCAAGCCGGGCGGGATCTACGAAGGTCGCGTCACCGCGATCAAGGATTTCGGCGCATTCGTCGAAATTCTTCCCGGCAAGGACGGCCTGGTCCACATCAGCGAACTGTCCGAGGGCTACGTCGGGAGCGTGACCGACATCTGCCGCGTCGGCGATCCGATGCTCGTCAAGGTCGATCGCCGTCGATGAACAGGACCGCGTGAAACTCTCCCGCAAGGCCGCCCTGGCCGAGCGCGGGGAAACCGATCCCTACGCCGACCGCGAGCGCCCCGCCGGTGGCGGCGGCCCGTCCCGAGGCCCAGGTGGTCCCCCTCGCGGTGGAGACCGTGGCGGACGAGCGACCTCGCGACCGCGACTGATCGCCTCTCCGGCCCGGCTTTCCGACGAAACCCAAAGGGCGGTGCGACCCGTTGACTCGCAGCGGACGCGCCGCCCGGTCCCTTTCTCAGAGGACGATGGGAACACATCCCCGGTCCCTGCCCTCCCAGCCCCAAGGGGAGCACGTCCATGGCCGATTCGACCGCCACAGTCCATGACGCCGAACAGGACGTTCGACCCGCCGCCGAGGACGATTCCACCGAGGCCGGCACCGAACTGAACCGTCGTCTCCGCGCCCAGTACGCCGAGATCGCGCAACTGGCCGGCGGCCTCGCGCATGAGATCCGCAACCCGCTCTCGACCATGTGGCTGAACCTCGACCTGCTCGCCGAGGATTTTCAGGAACCGGAAGACCCTCGCGAGCGACGTGTCCTGCAGAAGATCGAGCGTGTCCGCCGCGAGAGCCATCGGCTCGAATCCCTGCTGGAAGACTTCTTGCGGTTCGCGCGGGTCCAGGCCCTGCGTCGGAAGCCGACCGACCTGAATTCCCTGGTCGATGAACTGCGCGACTTCTTCGAGCCGCAAGCCGCCGCGCAAGGGGTCGTCTTCCGGGTCCACTACGCGGATGACTTGCCCCGCGTGCCTCTCGACGCCGACCTGTTCAAGCAGGCCCTGTTCAACCTGATCCGCAATGCCGCAGCACGCCATGCCCGATGGCGGCGACCTGATCCTGACCACGCGACGCGACGGCCCCTGGGTCGTGCTCGACGTGATCGACACCGGTTGCGGCATCCCGAAGGAGGAGCAGAGCCAGATTTTTCAGCCGTTCTTCTCGACCCGCAAGAGCGGCACCGGCCTGGGCTTGCCAACCGCCGCTACGGATCGTCGAGGCCCACGGCGGCGACCTCACGCTCGAGAGTGAGCCGGGCAAAGGGTCAAAGTTCTCGATCCGATTACCCGTGGATGTCGAACGACTCGACCGATGGCGATTCGCCTTCGTGAACTGAATACGAACTGAACGATCATGGACCAGCAGATTCGCGTCCTGGTGGTGGACGATGACGAGCCGCATGCCGAGGCGGTGGCCGAGAGCCTGGAGCGTGTCGGCTACGAGTGCGCGGTCGCGACCAGCGGCCGCGAGGGCCTGCGGCTGATCGAGGAGCAGGACTTCGACATCGTCATCACCGACCTGATCATGGACGGCGTCGGCGGCCTGGAGGTCCTCGCCAAGGCCAAGCACGAGCTGCCCGACGCCGAGGTCGTGATCCTCACCGGGCACGGCACGATCAAGACGGCCGTCACCGCGATGCAGGCCGGCGCGACCACGTACCTGAC
The DNA here is from genome assembly GCA_963758025.1 of uncultured Planctomycetota bacterium. Classification (GTDB taxonomy): domain Bacteria; phylum Planctomycetota; class Planctomycetia; order Isosphaerales; family Isosphaeraceae; genus CAVWUA01. The sequence goes on from CAVWUA010000004.1 coordinate 55,601, forward strand.
CAAGCCGCTCGACATCGGCGAGCTGCGCACGGTCGTCGACAAGGCGTCGCAGTCGCAGCGACTGGCCCGCTCGAACCTGGAACTTCAGCGGCAGCTCAACGAGCGGTTCGGCTTCGAGGGGGTCGTCGGCAACTCCCCCTCCATGCACACCGTCGTCGCCAAGCTCCGGCAGATCGCGCCGACGTCGGCCACCGTGCTCATCACGGGCGAGAGCGGCACCGGCAAGGAACTGGTCGCCAAGGCCCTGCACATCAACAGCCCCCGGCGCAACAAGCCGTTCGTGCCGCTGAACTGTGCCGCCCTGAGCGAGAACATCCTCGAAAGCGAGCTGTTCGGCCACATCAAGGGGGCCTTCACCGGCGCCGACCGCGAGCGCAAAGGGCGGTTCGAGCACGCCAACGGCGGCACGCTGTTCCTCGACGAGGTCGGCGACATCCCGATCGGCCACGCAGATCAAGCTCCTGCGCGTCCTGGAATCGGGCGAGATCGTCCGCGTCGGCACCAACGAGCCGATCAAGGTGAACGTCCGGCTGATCTCGGCCACGAACCGCGACCTGACCGAGGCGATCGCCAGTCGGGCCACGTTCCGGCAGGACCTCTACCACCGGCTCAAGGTCGTCAGCGTCAAGCTCCCGCCGCTCCGCTCGCGTCGGGAGGACATCCCCCTGCTGATCGACTACTTCCTCAAGGAATTCACCGCGTCGCACGACAAGACGGTCACGTCGATCTCGCCCGCCGCGCGCAAGATCCTGATGTCCTACGACTGGCCGGGCAACGTCCGCGAGCTGAAGAACACGATCGAGAGCATGGTCGTCATCGACTTCGACGGCGTCCTCGACCTCGACGACCTGACCGAGGACCTCCAGGCCGCCTCGCCCACCGTGCGACAGGCGGCGGGCACCTCGCGACCTCGTCGGCAAGTCGCTGGACGAGATCGAGAAGTACTTCATCGCCGAGACCCTCAAGCTCACCGAGCGGCAACCGCGAGGAAGCCGCCAAGATCCTCGGCATCGGCGAGCGAACGCTCTACCGCAAGCTCAAGGAATACCAGATCAGCTAATCAACCGGCCTTCTTCGCCGCCGGAGGAGGCAAAACGTCCGGCTCATTCTCAGTCGGTGGCACGGCGGGCGGCCTCCCCCTGCGCGGGTGGCGGTTCCACGCGAGTCTCGGCCGGACGGCGGCGCCGGCGTCTCCGTTTGCTGCGTCTGCGACCCGAAATAGAAGCCGACGATCGTGCCGAAGACGCCGATCAGCAGGTTCAGGATTTCCTTGGCCCGCGTAAACCGCTCCTTGGCGTATTCATCGGTCTGGAAGAGCGCCGCGAGGGTCAGGATCAGGGCGATGACGATCGTGCCCACCGAGAACAGGAGGGTGATCATCCCCCGGGCAAAATCGATGCTCGCGATCCCCCGTTGCCCGCCATCCTTGCTCGCGTCGCCCGATGCCGAAATATAGACGAAGATCATGCTCAACAAGACGACGATGGTGATCAGCGCCGGAAACGAGAGCAGGCTTCGGGCGAGTTGACGTCGCCTGTTCCCGGATCGTCGTCACTTCCGAAGGCGGATCGGGGGGTGTCGGCGGAGTCGGCGGGGTTGGGATCTGACGACATCACATCCTCTCCAGTCCTGACGATCAAGACGGCCTGAACCTGCGGAATTCGCGAGCATTCCCACGCTTCGACACCAAATGTAACACGCCCCCAAGGGAGCGTCGAACGAATTTCACCAATCTTCATAAGCACCTTCCAAACTAACATAGCCATGGGGAGTGGCATCCCGATCCAGCCGCAAATTGGCTCGGATCGAACGAGAAGGGACTTCTGAACACACGATCAGTACTCTAGAATAGACGTGGTAGAATCGTGGTGGGAGGGGGATGCGATGGGAATCATTCACGAGCTGCCGCCGTCGGTCATCAACCAGATCGCCGCGGGCGAGGTGGTGGAGCGGCCGGCGAGCGTGGTAAAGGAATTGCTGGAGAACGCCATCGACGCCGGGGCGACGCGGGTCGAGGTGTCGGTCGAGCGTGGGGGGAAGGACCTGATCCGCGTGGCGGACAACGGCAAGGGGATGGAGCCGGAGGACCTTTTGCTGGCGTTCCGGCCACATGCGACGAGCAAGCTGGGCGAGGCCGACGACCTGTTCCGCATCGCGACCCTGGGCTTTCGGGGCGAGGCGCTGGCGGCGATCGCCGAGGTGTCGAGGGTGCGCTGTCAGACCCGCACGGCCGACGCGACGGCCGGGTCCGAGATCACGATCGAGGGGGGCGTTGCCGGCTCAGTCCGCGATTGCGCGGCGCCGGTCGGAACGGTGATCGAGGTCCGTAACCTGTTCTACAACACGCCCGTCCGCCGCACATTCTTGAAGTCCGATTCGACCGAGGCGGGGCACGTCGCGGAGATGTTCGCCCGGGTCGCGCTGGCGCATCCGACGGTTCATCTCGTGTACCGCTCCGGGAGCAAGGTCGTCCACGACCTGCCGGCGACGACGGGAGTCAAGGAGCGGATCGCCGTCTTTTTCGGGCAGGAGCTGGCGGATAACCTCCTCTGGGTTGAGAGCCGCATCGAGGCGACGCATCTCTGGGGCTACGTGGCCCATCCGTCGCAGAGCCGTTCGAGCACGAAGGGGCAGTATCTCTTCGTGGGGGGACGCTACGTGCGCGATCGGTCCCTCGGCCACGCGCTCTCGGAGGCATACCGCGGCCTGCTGATGGTCGGGCGGTCGCCGGTCTCCTTCCTCTACCTGGAGATTCCGGCCGAGGAGGTGGACGTGAACGTCCACCCGACCAAGATCGAGGTCCGGTTCCGCGACGGGCACCGGATCTACAGCCAGTTGCTCTCGACGATCCGGCAAACGTTCCTGTCGAGCAACCTGCACTCCCGGCTCCAGGTCCCGGCCGAGTCGGAACCGGAGCCGACAACGCCCACGACCGGCGCGGTGTCCACCGGCGCCGCGCCGGCGCCTCGGGCGGAATCGTATGGATTGAAGACGCCGACCGAGGCGCGGCAGGAGGTCGCCTCCTGGTTCCAGCCGTCGATCGAAGCCGGTCAAGATCCCCGAGACGCTGCCCCCCGGCTATCCCGGAGCCCCGCCGGTCGAGCCGGAGTGGGCGCGGTCCTTGCCGCCGAATCCAGCCCGGGAGTCCGCCGAGCCGTTCGACGAGTTCGGGGGAACGTCCAGATCCCCATCCGAGGAACCGTCGGAAAACGTTACGCCGACGCCGCATCCCGAACCCGCGCCATGCGGCGGAATTCATCTCTCCGGCCCCGTTGAAGGCGCTTCAGGTCCATGATAGCTATCTGATCGCCGAGACGGAGGACGGGATGGTCGTCATCGACCAGCACGCCCTGCACGAGCGGATTCTCTACGAGGAGTTGAAGGCCCGCGTGCGAGCAGGGGGGGGTGGAATCGCAGCGCCTCCTCGTTCCCGAGCCGGTGGACCTGAGCGCCGCCGACGCGGCCGAAGTCCTCGAACACCGCGACGTTGCTGGCGAGGCTCGGCCTGGAAGTCGAGCCGTTCGGCGGCGACACGGTGCTCGTGACCAGCACGCCCGTCATGCTCGCGGGGGTCGCCCCCGAGCGGTTGGTGCGGGACCTGGCCGACCACTTCCGCAGTCACCCACTCCCCCCAACAGCCGATGCCCTCCTGGAGGATGTCCTGAACATGGTCGCCTGCAAGGCGGCCGTGAAGGCCGGTCAGCGGCTCAGCCCGGAGGAAGTATCGACCCTGCTGGCTCGTCGCCACCTGGCGGCCAACACGCACCACTGCCCCCACGGCCGCCCCACCGCCTTGACGTTCACCAAGGCTGAGTTGGAGCGGCAATTTGGCCGGATCTGAACGACAGCATCACCAATGCTTGCCCCATTAGTTATATAGGGTTATGATCCTTCGCTCACCTCGTCCCGCGTGATCACCCGCCGCTCATCGACGGCCTTGCGCACGAGCAAGGCGGTCAGGGTGGCGTCGCGGCTTCGGCCAGAGAGACAGGGGGCGGAAGCGGGATTTCGGAGCGCGAGGCGTCGAGGAAGGCTTGCAGGGCGAACCGGGTGTCGGCGAGGTTGCCGGGATGGAGGCTCTGACGTGGGAGGGCCTTGTCGCGAAAGGTGACAGTGCCGGTGCTGAAATCCAGGCCGCCGGCCGTGCCGACGAGTCGTTGGGAATTGCCGGTGAAGGCGTCGTCGGCCGGATCGACCCAGCTATGCACCATCGTCGCGTGGAAGCCATCGGGCCATTCCAGCATGACCGAGTAATGGTCGGTCACGTCGCGCTCGGGCTGGAGGTGGGCGAAGACATCGCGCCTTCCCTGGCCGAACGCGCGGATGGGAGGGCCGCCGGCGATCCAGTGGAGGAGGTCCCAGACGTGCACCGCCTGCTCGACCATCCAGTCGCCGGATCGTGCCCGGCGTGCCAGCCAGCCGCGATGTCCGTTGACCGGGCCGTTGCTGCTGACCCACGACAGCCGCGCCTCGATGAGCGACCCGAGGTCCCCCCGTCGTACGAGGTCCACTCCGTCACGATAACGCGGGTTCGACCGCCGCTGGAAGCCGACATGGACGGGAAGCCCGGGAACCTTCGCCGCTTCGGCGATCAGACGGTCACACTCGGCCAGGGTCAGGGCGAGCGGCTTCTCGGCGTAGAGCGGCTTCCCCGCACGGATGACCTCGGCGTAAACCTCGGCGTGCAGGTCGCAGGGCAGGGCGGCGAGCACGGCGTCCACGTCGTTGCGGGCGAGCAACTGGTCGAGCCGCTCCAGGGCGTCCGGCCGCTGGCCGCTGGCCTTCTCGGCGATCCCCTGGGCGCGGACGCGGTGCTTCGGCTCGGCGTCGCAGACCGCCACGACCGATGCGCCGGGCAGGTCCAGCGCCGTACGCAGAAGACTCGTGCCCCGATTGCCCAGACCGACCAGCCCGAGACGGACCGGCCGGCCCGCCAGCGCCCCCTCGACGGGCATCCCCCCCTGGGAGAGAGCCCAGCCGGCGGCGGCCGAGCAGCCGAGGAAGCGTCGTCGGTTCAGGCGGATCGGACCCATATCAACTCTCACGTTCAGAAGGGGGGGGCGCAGATATTCCTCCCGCCGTAAACGATTCAGTCGCCTTTCGTTCCAAGTCTATCCCCAACACCGGCCAACCGACAACCGGGGACCTGAGATTCTCGGCGCGGTTATTCGGCATCGGGGGCTTTCAACCACTCCAGAACATACGGCATGCAGACGACCGGTCCCGGCTCGGGAAACAGCAGGGGGCCTCGGATCAACTCGACGTGATTGGCGTGAAGAACCTTGCGATCTGTCACGCCCTCCAGCCTCGTCGAGGCGACCGAGACACACCCATCTCCGGTACCGTCGGTGATCTCGTCAAGCTGCGAGGGCAGGTCGCCGAGCGCCAGGCTTGTCAAGTTGCCGAGCAATCCACTCGCCTTTTGCAGCGAACGGGCCTGAGTCTCAATTCGCTTACGGGTTTCGGGGGTGATGAATCCGGAATCCCCGGCCAGGATATGATACGCGACCTCCGCACGCCTCGGCCGGGCATTGAGGGCCTTCAAAAAGGGGCTATCCGGGAGCAGGTCGTCGGCCGCTTCGCCAATGCCGTCGCTCAGGTGCGCAGAGCGCACCGGCTTGACGGTTATTGGCGGATTGCACGTTCTGGACGAGTTGCAGGACCGTCTGCGCTCCGGCCACCGCGGAGCCATGATTCGGCGGCGCGATCAGGAGCAGGGAGGAGACATCCTCCTCGTACCCCGTCTCCCCCTCAACGTAAAACCGGGCGAGCAAGGCCCCCATCGAGTGTGTCAGGATGGCCCAGGGTTGCGTCTCGCCGGCGTTCTGACGGAACACCTTCCAGTCACGGACGAAGGCCGGGGCGGTGATGTCCAGGTCGCGGTTGAACGGGAAGTCATACACGACCACGCCGTAACCGGCCGCCTCCAGAAGCGGGATCATGTACACGAACGATCCGGACGAGGAGTTCATGCCATGCACGAGGCAGACCGTCGGCCGCGAGGGGTCGTTCGGCCGGTACGAGGACATCGCCCGCATTCCGTAACGGATGCTCCGGCGCGCGTCGTGCTGGACGCGCGCGGCAAGATCTCGGATGCGCGCCTGAAGCTCAGCTCGCGCCTCGGGGGAGGCCGTGCGACCGGCCGGCAGGGCGATGGTCAACGACTCGGGGCGAATCGTCAGAGAGACGTCCGGCCCGAGGAACTCTTCCAGCAAGGTCCGCGTCAAGGCCCCGGCCAGGCCACGGATCGGTAAGTTTAAGGACTCGGCGGGCCGGGGCATGTCCAGGCCCGCCCCCTTCGCCAGGCGCTCGACGGCCTCGGCGACGTTTAACTCGCCACCCGGACTGATTGGCACCGTGACCGTCAACGCGGGCTCCGCCTGCGGCGAACTCGCCAGCAGACACCCACCCAGAACGAGGCTCCAGGCCAGGACATTCATCAGCCGTTTCCCTCCATTGGACAAGCGCGACCGTGCGCCTCTTTACCCTGACATTATAGGGCTGACGCTCGTGCAGCGTCAGAGAGAACCCCCCGTGCCGATCACGCCGACGAGTCGATGGACTCGGACTCTCCGTTGATCCACAAGGCCCAGAGTGCCAGGAGGGCCAACACGGCGAGATTGGCGAAGAGCAAGGGGGCGAAGACCGGCGCACCGTAGAGAAAATCCTCCCAGAGCGTCCCCATCGGCTTCTCCAGGTTGGCCATGATGTGAAAGCCGAACCCGACAACACCGACAACGATCTGGCCGAACATCACCCAGCCGGTCAGGCCGATCAAGGCGCGGTTGCGGGGATAGAGAAAAACCGCTACCAGGAAGCTGATCGCAAAAGCGCTGGAGAAGACGCCGATCCACTCCGCCGGATTATAGAACCCATTTTGCGCGTGATCCGCCAGGGAGAGCACGAAGTTCCCCACGAAGCCCCCCAGGGCCAGCAGGACGACCCAGCGCGCCCACTCGATCGAGCGGGCATCGACCATGCGATCGAGGATCATCAAGAGGCCCAACCCCGCATACGCCAGGGGGGCGACAAACGGCGCGGTATAGACCAGGTTCTTGATCGACTGCTCGCGGAAGAACTGGCTGTCGAGGTGCAGGACCAACCCCAACACCCCCACGGCCACCGCCCCCCAGCCAACGATCAGAACGAGGCCGCGCGCGACCCGCCGACGCGTCGTGACCGGCTCACCAGGAGGGGCCGGGCGAAGTCCTCCCAAGCCCAGGGCGATCAGGAGCATGATGGTGCCGACCAGCGAGAACCCCAGCGGAATCCACTCCGCCGACTGCTCGAAATTGTTGATCGAATGGGCGATGAAGATGTCCACCCCGAGAAACGCGATGTTCGCCGGGATGAACAATTCGATCCAGGGCAAGGGGTGAGCCCACGCCCCCAGACGATCATTCACCCTCGTCAGCGTTTGCAGCATTGCCATCAGCCGTCTTCCCCTCGCGCAGTTCGCGGGCCATCCGTTCCATTTCCGTCGTCTTGGCGACCAGTTCATAAAACCCGTGCCACTGGACGAAATCAGCCCCTCCCATGAAGGCCCCGTGCTTGGCGGTCCGGCCGAAGTAGTGCCAGAGGTCGAAATAGACGAACTCGATCGGCTCGTCGAACGGCGTCTTGGTCAGGAGGCCCTCATCGCGGAGCGACTTCATGATCGCGCTGGCCTTTGTCACCTTCTCGTTGGTCGATTCGACAACCTGCTCGGCCTCCAGGTAATACTGGTCGATCTTGTCCGTCGTGTGGCACTTCAGGCAGGTCTCCTTCATGTTGATCTGCCCTTGCTGATAGGTCGGGCGTTTGTCGGAGACCTCGGCGAAGAGCCAGTAGGAGAGCCGCTCGGTGGTGTCGTGCGTGACCTTCTGCCCCTCCAGGCCGCTCATGTGGCACGTCGCGCAGGTCGGCACGGTCATGTCCTTAGTCGTCAACTCCTTCGGGTCGGCCGCCAGGTTCAGGTGCTCCTTCTGCGCATTGAACAGAACACCATGCTTCGATTCGTGATAGATCTCGATCTGCGAGTGATCCGGCCCCATGTGGCACTGGCCGCACGTTTCCGGCTGGCGGGCCAGTTCGACGGACGCGGCGTGCCGGGCGTGGCACGCGGTACACGTACCGATCGAGCCGTCCGCGTTGGGCTTGCCGACATCGTGGCACTGCTGGCAACCCCGGCTGATCGCCGCCGGCCCCTCGGTCTGCGCCAGGACGTTGGCCGGACGAACGACGAACCCCTTGTGGAACGACTCGGCAAAGGCGATCTGCTTCTTGGTGAAGTCGTCCGGCCCGGCAACCGCCGCCCACGAGGGCGCGGCATGGCGGCTTCGCAGGTACTGGTCATACTCCGTGCGGTGACACTGCCTGCAGTTCAGGGCCGTCACTTTCGTGTTGATGGTGAAGCCCCGATGGGCCAGCTCTTTCTGCCCCTCGACGACCTGGTGACAATCCAGGCAGTTGACCCCGACACGGTTATGACGGCTCAGCTCGAATTCGTGGACGATCGCCGAGGTCTCGCGTTGATGACATTCCGCACATTTTCCGGTCGCCCGCACGAAGGCCGCCCCCGGCTGGGTCACCTCAACCGTGGGACGTTGCCGGTTCAGCATGAACGCGGCCACGATCAGCGCGGTCCCTAGAAATACCGCGATGAAGACGCCTCGAAACGTCATGCCGCTGCCTCTCTCTCTACTGTTTCGGGGTGGGACGCGATGGGCCAACATTGGAGCACAACCGGAAGATCCACCCGCAAGGTCGATGCCATCGGGATGGGTGTCTCGCGTACGTATGACTGGCATCCCGGGAGAGGGTTATGCTAACGGAGTATTCAGAAAAGACCAGAACTTTCATCCGCGCCTTGCCTCGGACAGTCCGAGTTGATAGGTTTAATGTAATCCATGCTGCTCCCGACGGGCAGCCTGTGGAACCGGCTATGTTGGCCCCGACGTGCGTCCTTCGCGCGATCGGGGTTTTTTTATTGCCTGGGCGGGGGATTCCCTGAAGGAGCCTGACCGTGACGCGTGAAACGACGAAAGATCGTCCGATCCGCTGGTTCGAGGAAATCGGGATCGAGGATGTCCCGCTCGTGGGGGGCAAGAATGCCTCGCTGGGCGAGATGTACCGCGAGCTGACCCCCAAGGGGGTCCAGGTCCCCAACGGGTTCGCCGTGACGGCCGAGGCGTACTTCGCCTTCCTGAAGGCTTCGGGGCTGGACGGCCGACTCGGCGAGATCCTTCAGGGGCTCGACACCCGCGACATGGATAATCTCCGCCAGCGCGGGCACCAGGCAAGGCACGCGATTCTCGACGCGGAGCTTCCCGAGGACCTCCGGCAGGCGATCGTGGCGGCCTATGCGCAGCTCTCCGAGGGGGCCGGCGGGCCGGTCGATGTCGCTGTCCGCAGCAGCGCGACGGCCGAGGACCTCCCCGACGCCAGCTTCGCCGGACAGCAGGAAACGTACCTGAACGTCCAGGGAGACGCCCTCCTGCTGGAGACCTGCAAACGCTGTTTCGCCTCGCTCTTCACCGACCGGGCGATCTCGTACCGCGTCGATAAGGGGTTCGATCATCTCCAGGTCGGCCTGTCGATCGGCATTCAGCGCATGGTGCGGTCGGACCTGGCATCATCGGGGGTCATGTTCTCGCTCGACACCGAGACCGGCTTCCGCGACGCCGTGCTCATCAACGCCGCGTTCGGCCTCGGCGAGAACGTCGTCCAGGGGTCGGTCAACCCGGACGAGTATTACGTCTTCAAGCCGACCCTCAAGTCCGGCCACCGGCCGATCCTTCAGAAGATCCTCGGCACGAAGGAGTTCAAGCTGGTGTACGACGTCGGCGGGGGAAAGATGACGAAGAACGTCCCGGTGCCGCCCGACGACCGCGCCCGCTTCGCCATCAGCGACGACGAGATCCTCGCCCTGGCCCGCTGGTCGTGCATCATCGAGGACCACTACAGCGCGAAGCGGGGCCGCCCCACGCCGATGGACATGGAATGGGCCAAGGACGGTCGCACCGGCGAGCTGTTCATCGTCCAGGCGAGGCCCGAGACCGTCCAGTCGCAGAAGCGAACCGACACGATCGAGACCTACCACCTGAAATCGAAAGGGCGTGTGCTCGTCAGCGGGCGGAGCGTCGGCGAGAAGATCGGCAGGGGGACCGTGCGCGTGATCAAGAGCGTGCAGGACCTCCACCGCTTCAATGATGGCGAGGTGCTCGTCACCGACAAGACCGACCCGGACTGGGAACCGACGATGAAGAAGGCGGCGGCCATCGTCACCAACCGCGGCGGCCGCACCTGCCACGCCGCGATCGTCAGCCGGGAGCTGGGTCTGGCGGCGGTCGTCGGCACGGAGCGCGGGACCGAAGTCCTCCATGACGGCCAGGAGGTCACCGTCTCCTGCGCCGAGGGGGACATGGGGTACATTTACGACGGTCTGCTCGACTTCGATGTCCAGAAACGCGACCTGGCCGCGATCGAGCGGCCGAAGACCCACATCATGATGAACGTGGGCAACCCGGAGGAGGCGTTCCGGCTCTCCTTCCTCCCGAACGACGGCGTCGGCCTGGCGCGCGAGGAGTTCATCATCTCGACCTACATCAAGGTCCACCCGATGGCCCTGGTCGAGTACGACCGCCAGGACGATCCGGCGGTCAAGGAGGCGATCGACCGCTTGACGGCGGGGTACGAGGACAAGCCGCGGTTCTTCGTGGACAAGCTGGCCCAGGGGGTCGCCATGATCGCCGCGGCGTTCTATCCCAAGGATGTGATCGTCCGCCTGAGCGACTTCAAGACCAATGAATACGCCAACCTGATCGGCGGCCGGCGGTACGAGCCGACCGAGGAGAACCCGATGCTGGGTTTCCGGGGGGCCTCGCGGTACTACAACCCGCGTTACCAGGCCGGATTCGCGCTGGAGTGCCGCGCGATGAAGAAGGTGCGCGACGAGATGGGCCTGACGAACCTCAAGCTGATGGTCCCGTTCTGCCGGACCGTCGAGGAGGGGCACCGCGTCCTGGCCGAGATGGAGAAGCACGGCCTGAAGCGTGGGGAGAACGGGCTGGAGGTGTACGTCATGTGCGAGATCCCCAGCAACGTCATCCTGGCCGAGCAGTTCGCCGAGGTCTTCGACGGTTTCTCGATCGGCTCGAACGACCTGACGCAGCTCATGCTGGGTGTGGATCGCGACTCGGAGATCGTCGCCCCGATCTTCGACGAGCGCAACCCGGCGGTGATGGAGATGATCGCCCATGTCATTCAGCGACGCACGGGCGGCGGGCCGCAAGATCGGCATCTGCGGCCAGGCGCCGAGCGATTACCCGGAGTTCGCCCGGTTCCTGGTGGAGCAAGGGATCAACAGCATCTCCCTGAACCCCGACGCCGTGCTCCGCACGACCCTGGCGGTTCAGGAACTGGAAACGGCGGCGGCCCCCGCTTGACGGGTCGCGCGCCGGTATCTACTCTTGTGATCAGTTCCGTTGCTTATGACGGGCAACGAACGCGATCGGATCGGATCACGATCAACCCGTCGCGCGAATCGAGCGCGGTGGAAGACGTTCCGCCGATCCATTTCGTCCGGCGACCGGACGACGGAAGCCGTTCTCGACACCGAATGCTTCCTTTCCCCGCGGTAACGACTGCCGCCAGCCCAGGGGTTTTTCTGGACCCGCACGGTCCGGAACCCTCGCCGGAGGAGTTGCGCTGTGGAGAGACGACCGGTAACGGTGGACGGCAACGAGGCCGCGGCCCGGATTGCCCATCTGGCCAACGAGGTGATCGCGATCTATCCGATCACCCCGGCCTCCCCCATGGGAGAGCTGGCGGACGCCTGGTCCGCCGCGAGGAAAACGAACATCTTCGGGACGGTTCCCGAAGTCATCGAGATGCAGAGCGAAGGAGGCGCCGCGGGCGCGGTCCATGGCGCCTTGCAGGCCGGGGCGTTGACCACGACGTTCACCGCCTCGCAGGGCTTGCTCCTGATGATTCCCAACATGTTCAAGATCGCCGGGGAACTGACCCCGACGGTCTTCCACATCGCCGCGCGCTCGGTGGCGACGCACGCGCTCTCGATCTTCTGCGACCATGGCGACGTGATGGCCACGCGCTCGACCGGCTGGGGGATGCTCTTTGCCGGCTCGGTCCAGGAGGCGCAGGATTTCGCCCTGATTGCCCAGGCGGCGTCGCTCGCCAGCCGCGTGCCGTTCTTGCACGTCTTCGACGGCTTCCGCACGTCGCACGAGATCAACAAGATTGACCCGCTCCGTCCCGAGGACGTCCGGGCCCTGATCGAGGAGGAATGGGTCCAGCGGCATCGCGACCGCGCGCTCTCGCCCGACCGGCCCGTCTTGCGAGGCTCCGCCCAGAACCCGGATGTCTTCTTCCAGGCCCGCGAGGCCATCAACCCGTTCTATCAAGCGGTGCCGGAGATCGTGCGGCAGACGATGGACCGCTTCACCGAATTGACCGGCCGGCGCTATCGTCCCTTCGACTACGTCGGTGCCCCGGACGCCGAGCGCGTGGCGGTGATCCTCGGCTCGGGCGCGGGGGCGGCCCTCGCGGCGGTCGAGGCCCTGGTCGAGCGGGGCGAGAAGGTCGGCGTCCTTCAGGTGCGGCTCTACCGGCCGTTCGACGCGGCGGACTTCGTCGCGGCCTTGCCCCCCACGACCCGCCGCATCGCGGCACTCGACCGCACGAAGGAGCCGGGGGCCCTGGGCGAACCGCTCTATCTCGACGTGATCGCCGCCCTGGCCGAGGCGTGGGCCGAACGCGGGGACGGCTCCGGGCCGCTGCCGACGGTCATCGGCGGGCGTTACGGCTTGTCGTCCAAGGAATTCACCCCGGCGATGGCCAAGGCCGTCTTCGACGAGCTGGGCCGGGACCAGCCGAAGCGGCATTTCACGGTCGGCATCAACGACGACGTGACCGGCCTGAGCCTCAAGCACGACCCGGACTTCTCGACCGAGCGCGAGGACGTGCTGCGGGCGGTCTTTTACGGACTCGGCAGCGACGGCACGGTGGGGGCGAACAAGAACTCGGTCAAGATCATCGGCGAGAACACCCCGCTGCACGCGCAGGGGTATTTCGTCTATGACTCGAAGAAATCCGGCTCGATCACCGTCTCCCACCTGCGGTTCAGCCCCCGGCCCATCAACGGTCGCCGTATCTGATCGAGCGGGCGAACTTCGTGGCCTGTCACCAGTTCAACTTTCTGGAGCGGATCGACGTGCTGGAGCGCGCCGAGCCAGGGGCGACGTTCCTGCTCAACAGCCCGCACGGTCCCGACGAGGTCTGGGAGACGTTGCCGGTGGAGATCCAGCGGCAGATCATCGCGAAGAAGTTGACGTTCTACGTGGTGGACGCCTACCGGGTCGCCCACGACGCGGAGCTGGGGCTGCGGATCAACACGGTGATGCAGACCTGTTTCTTCGCCCTGGCGAAGATGCTCCCGCGCGAGCAGGCGATCACGGAGATCAAGAACGCGATTCGAGAAGTCCTACGGCAAACGTGGCGAGACGGTCCTGCGGCGCAACTTCGCCGCCGTCGATGGCGCGCTCGACTCGCTCCGCGAGGTCAAGGTCCCCGACAACGTGACCGGCGAACGCCACCAGCGCCCGCCGGTTCCCGACGATGCCCCCGATTTCGTCCGTCGCGTGACGTCCCTGATGCTCAGCGGCAAGGGGGACCTCCTGCCCGTCAGCGCCCTGCCCGTCGATGGCACGTTCCCCACGGGAACCGCGAAGTTTCGAGAAGCGGAGCATCGCCCAGGAAATCCCGATCTGGGACCCGGACATCTGCATCGAGTGCGGCCTCTGCGCCCTGGTCTGCCCGCACGCCGTCATCCGGTCGAAGGTCTTCGAGCCGTCGGCACTCGACGGCGCGCCGGAGGGTTTCCGCTCGAAGCCGTGGACCGGCAAGGACCTGCCGGACCATCGCATGACGATCCAGGTCGCCCCCGACGACTGCACCGGTTGCGGCGTCTGCGTGGACGTCTGCCCGGCCGTGAGCAAGGAGGTGGCCAAGCACAAGGCCATCAACATGGAGGTCAAGTCCGACGAGCACCTTCAGCGCGAGCGGCCCAACTGGGCCTTTTTCGAGGCGATCGCACCGTTCGACCGCCGAAAGGTCAAGACCGAGACGGTCAAGGGATGCCAGATCCTGGAGCCTCTGTTCGAATTCTCCGGGGCGTGCGCCGGGTGCGGCGAGACGCCGTACCTGAAGCTGCTGAGCCAGCTTTTCGGCGACCGCGCGCTTGATCGCCAACGCGACCGGCTGCTCGTCGATCTACGGCGGCAACCTGCCGACGACCCCCTGGGCGAAGAACGAGGACGGGCGAGGCCCCGCCTGGTCGAACTCCCTGTTTGAAGACAATGCCGAGTTCGGCCTGGGTATGCGTCTGGCCGTCGATCAGCAGGAGGACTACGCCCGGCACCTGCTCCGGGGGCTTGCCTCGCAAGTCGGCGACGACCTGGCGACGGCGATCCTCGAACGCCCAGGTCCAGATCGGAGGAGCAATACCGCGACCAGCGGCGAGCGGGTCGCCACGCTCACGGCAACGCCTCAAAGCGATCGACACGCCCGAGTCGCGCGCCTTGCGCAAGGTGGCCGATTTCCTCGTGCCTCGCAACGTCTGGATCGTCGGCGGCGACGGCTGGGCTTATGACATCGGCTTCGGCGGGCTCGACCATGTCCTGGCATCGGGCCGGAATGTGAACATTCTCGTGCTCGATACTGAGGTCTATTCGAATACCGGCGGCCAGGCGTCGAAGGCGACCCCCCGCGCGGCGGTCGCGAAGTTCGCCGCCGAGGGGAAGGGGATCGGCAAGAAGGACCTCGGCATGATCGCCGTGGACTACGGCAACGTGTACGTCGCCCAGGTGGCGATGGGGGCCAACCCGCTCCAGACGATCAAGGCGTTCCACGAAGCGGAGTCGTACCCCGGCACCTCCTTGATCCTGGCCTACAGCCACTGCATCGCCCACGGCATCGACATGTCCACGTCGATGACCCACCAGAAGGACGCGACCAACAGCGGTTACTGGCCGCTCTATCGCCACGACCCGAGACTTGCCGGCGAAGGGCTGAGGCCCTTCCACCTCGATAGCCGCAAGCCGACGATGCCCTTCCAGCAGTTCGCCAAGAAGGAGGCCCGCTACGCCATGCTCGCCCGGACTAACCCCGCCCGCGCCGAGTATCTGCGCGGCTCGCCCAGCGCGATATCGACGAGCGCTGGCACTTCTACGAGCAGATGGCTGGCATCGAGCGGTCCGTTCCCGACCGCTTGAACGGCAACGGCGAGCCGGCGCCGGCCCCCGCCACGTCCGCGGGCACGACAACCGAGGAGGTGGAGGCATGAGCGTCGATCTCAAAACCCGTTACCTGGGCCTCGACCCTGAAGAACCCGCTGGTCGTCTCCGCTTGTCCGCTGGTCGGCCGGCTCGACACCCTGAAGCGTCTGGAGGAAGCCGGCGCGGCGGCGGCGGTCATGCCCTCGCTGTTCGAGGAACAGATCGTCCACGACGAGATGGCCGTCGAAGCCTTCTACGAACACGGCACCGAGAGCTTTCCCGAGGCGCTCAGTTACTTCCCCGAGATGAACGAGCATCACGCCGGCGCGGACGTGTACCTCGAACATCTGGAACAGGCGAAGCGCGCGGTGTCGATCCCGATCATCGGCAGCCTCAACGGGATCTCCCGAGGGGGCTGGCTCCGCTACGCCAAGCACATCGAGAGCTGCGGCGCCGATGCGCTGGAGCTGAATGTCTATTACGTCGCCACCGATCCCGAGACGACCGGCGCGCAGGTGGAGCAGCGGTATCTCGACCTGGTGCAAGCGGTGCGCGAGGCGATCGCGATCCCTCTGGCCGTGAAGATCGGCCCGTACTTCAGCTCGTTGCCCAACATGGCCCGGCGGCTCTCGCAAGGCGGGGCGGATGGCCTTGTCCTGTTCAACCGCTTCCTCCAGCCCGACATCGACCTGGAGACGCGGCAGCGTCGAGCCGAACCTGGTTCTCAGCACCAGCGACGAGCTCCGGTTGCCGTTGCGCTGGATCGCGATTCTGCGGCCCCAGTTGCGCGTGTCGCTCGCGGCGACCTCCGGCGTCCATCAACCCGGGGACATGCTCAAACTGCTCCTGGCCGGGGCCGACGTGACGATGGTCGCCTCGGCACTCTACAAGCACGGCCCCGGTCACGTCCGTACCCTGATCGACGGCGTCCAGAGCCTGGATGGAGGAGAACGAGTATGCGTCGGTCTCGCAGATGAAGGGGAGCGTCAGCCAGGAGAACGCCGCCGATCCCGACGCCTTCGAACGGGCGAACTACATCAAGACGCTCGTCAACTTCAGCGGCACCGAGCCATCGACCCAGGCCCCCTATCGCAAGAGCGAGGTCCTGCCATGAGCCAGGCGATCAGGAAACCCGGCCCGGCCGAACCACACCCGAGCGGCGACGAGCGGTTCAAGATGCTCGACGCCACGATGAAGCGGCATCGCTACCAGCCCGACGCGCTGATCGAGGTGCTCCACACGGCGCAGGAGCTTTTCGGCCAGATGCGACGAAGACATCCTGATGTACGTCGCGCACGGTTTGAAGCTGCCGCCCAGCCGGGTGTACGGCGTGGCGACGTTCTATCACTTCTTCACGTTCGCGCCGAAGGGGGAGCATCACGTGCGTCGTCTGCACGGGGACGGCCTGCTACGTCAAGGGGGCGGACGCGATCCTGTCGGCCATCGAGCAGGCGGTCGGCGTGCAAGCGGGGCGGACGACGAGCGACGGGCGGCTCTCGCTGGAGACGGCCCGCTGCCTCGGCGCGTGCGGGATCGCGCCGGTGGTGGTCTTCGACGGCGAGGTCCGGGGCAAGCAGACGCCGGAAATGGTCCTGGAATGCGTGAAAGGATGGCTGAGCTCATGGACCTGAATGAGCTGCAAACCCTGGCCGAAACGGAGCGGAAGGCTCGCAAGCCGGTGCAGGTCCGCGTTTGCTCGGCGGCGGGATGCCTCTCGTCTCGGCGCAGAAGGTCCGTCAGGAGCTGGAAGCGGCCGTGACCGCCGGCGGCCTGGAGGAGCGCGTCGCCGTCTGCGAGGTCGGCTGCATGCGGCTCTGCTGCGAGGGGCCTCTGGTCCGGGTCGAGCCGGAGAGCACGCTTTACCAGAAGGTCACTCCCGCGCAGGCCCCCTCGATCATCCACGCCCTGAACGGCGGCCAGGCCGAGGCGACGGCCGGCTCGCTCTCCGAGCGCTTTCTTCACGCGGCAGACCTCGGTCGTGCTGGAGAACAGCGGCATCGTGGAACCCGAGCGGATCGAGTCGTACATCGCCGCCGACGGCTACCAGGCGCTGAGATGTGCTCCGCGAGATGAAGCCGGAGGAGGTGGTCGAGGCGATCACCCGGAGCGGCCTGCGCGGGCGGGGCGGCGCCGGATATCCGACCGGCCTGAAGTGGGCGACGGTCGCCAAGATGCCCCCCGGCCGCCGAAGTACGTCATCTGCAACGCCGACGAGGGCGACCCGGGCGCGTTCATGGACCGGAGCATCCTGGAGAGCGACCCGCACCGCGTTCTGGAAGGCATGGCGATCGCCGCGTATGCCGTCGGGGCCGACCAGGGGTTCATCTACGTGCGCGGCGAGTATCCGCTGGCCATCCAGCGGCTCGAGTCGCCATCCGGCAGGCGCGGCGGCTCGGCTTGCTGGGCAGCCAGATCTTCGACTCGCCGTTCAACTTCCGCATCGACCTGCGCATCGGCGCCGGGGCGTTCGTCTGCGGCGAGGAGACGGCGCTGATCGCCTCGATTGAAGGCGGGCGCGGCACGCCGCGGCCGCGCCCGCCCTACCCGGCGCGAGGAGGGGCTCTGGGGCGACCCGACCCTGATCAACAACGTCGAGACGTTCGCCAACGTTCCCGGCCATCATCCGCAAAGGGGCCGACTGGTTCGCCGGCATCGGCACGGAGGGGAGCAAGGGGACGAAGGTCTTCGCCCTGGCCGGCAAGGTCCGCAACTCCGGGCTGGTCGAGGTGCCGATGGGAACGACCCTGCGCGAGATCGTCGAGAGATGGGCGGCGGCGCGCCCGAGGGCGGCACGATCAAGGCCGTGCAGACCGGCGGCCCGTCCGGCGGCTGCATCCCGGCCGAAGCATCTCGACACGCCGGTCGATTACGAGTCGCTGACAGAAGATCGGCTCGATCATGGGCTCCGGCGGCATGATCGTCATGGACCAGGACACCGACATGGTGGGCGTCGCCCGGTTCTTCATGGAGTTCTGCAGGGACGAATCGTGCGGCAAGTGCATTCCCTGCCGCGCGGGCACCGTGCAGATGCACCAGCTCTTGCAGCGGATCGGCGACGGCGAGGGGACCGCGCGCCGATCTGGAACGCCTCGAGTCGCTCTGCGACATGGTCAAGCACACGAGCCTCTGCGGGCTCGGCCAGTCCGCGCCGAACCCCGTGCTGAGCACCTTGCGGTTCTTCCGGCACGAGTACGAGAACTTGATCCAGGGCAGGGGCGGCGGCAACCATCCCCCTCGGGACGTTGCGCGAGACATTGGATCTTGATTGGCGGAGATGATCATGTCGGTATAGTACGCTTCACGATCGACGGCAAGCTCGTCAGCGCCGCGAGGGCGCAGACGATCCTCGAAGCGGCACGCGACGCGGGATCACGATCCCGACGCTCTGCCACCTCGACGGCCTGTCCGACGTCGGCGCCTGCCGGCTTTGCCTGGTCGAGATCGGCCGGCATCCGGCCATCGAAACTCCTGCCGGCCTGCGTCACGAAGGTCGCCGAGGAGATGGAGGTCCAGACCGACACCGAACGGCTCCGCGAGTACCGCCGCATGATCGTCGAGCTGCTCTTCGCCGAGCGCAACCACGTCTGCTCCGTCTGCGTCGCCAACGGCCATTGCGAGCTGCAGGACCTGGCCGTGCGACCTCGGCATGGACCACGTCCGCTTCGAGTATCTGAACCCGCAGTGCGAGGTGGATGTCAGCCACGAGCGCTTCGGGATCGATCACAACCGTTGCATCCTCTGCACGCGCTGCGTCCGGGTCTGCGACGAGATCGAAGGGGCGCACACCTGGGACGTCGCCGGGCCGCGGCACGCAATGCGCGGCTCATCACCGACATGAACCAGCCCTGGGGCGACGTCCGACGACCTGCACCTCGTGCGGCAAGTGCGTGATGGCCTGCCCCACCGGCGCCCTGTTCCACCAAGGGGCGACGCGTCGCGGAAATGGACCACGACCGCGCAACGGCTCGACTTCCTGATCAACGCGCGGGAGAAGAAGCAATGGGTCGTCTGAGGCTCGCCACGGTCTGGCTCGGCGGCTGCTCCGGCTGCCACATGTCGTTCCTCGACCTCGACGAGTTCCTGATCGAGCTGGCGGAGCGGGTGGATATCGTCTTCTCGCCGTTCATCGATGTCAAGGAATATCCCGAAGGGGTCGATGTCGTGCTGGTCGAGGGGCGGTCGCCAACGAGGAGCACCTGGCGATGATCCGCCGCGTCCGGGAGCGGACGACGAGCGTGGTCTCGTTCGGCGACTGCGCCGTGACGGGCAACGTGACGGCCCTGCGCAACCCGCTCGGGCGGCGCCGATGCCGGTCCTCCAGCGGTCTACCTGGAGACGGCGGATCCGACGCCTCGCGATTCCGTCGGAGCCGGGGATCGTGCCCACGCTGCTCGACGTCATGCCGGTCCATGCGGTCGTCCCCGTGGACTTCTACCTGCCCGGTTGCCCTCCGCCCGGCCTCGAAGATTCCGAGCGTTGTCTCGAGCAGCTGCTCGAGGGCGAGACTCCGAATCTGGAAGGGCGGCAGATCCAAGTTCGGCTGAGGCGGTGGACGCGCGTCACTCGAGTGTGGAGAAGCGTAGGCAACCATGACCAGGCGGATCGTCATCGACCCGGTGACCCGGATCGAGGGGCACGCCAAGATCACCGATCCACCTCGACGACGACGGGCAGGTGGCCGACGCGCGATTCCACGTGGCGGAGTTCCGCGGCTTCGAGAAGTTCTGCGAGGGGCGTCCCTTCTGGGAGATGCCGGGGATCACCGCGAGGGTCTGCGGCATCTGCCCGGTCAGCCACCTGCTGGCCTCGTCCAAGGCCGGCGACGCGCATCCTGGCGGTCGACCATCCCGCCGGCCGCCGAGAAGCTGCGGCGGCTGATGAACCTCGGCCAGATCGTCCAGTCGCACGCGCTGAGCTTCTTCCACCTGAGCGCGCCCGACCTGCTGCTGGGCATGGACACCGACCCCGCCGCACGGAACATCTTCGGCCTGATCGCGGCCGAGCCCGAGCTGGCCCGCGGCGGGCATCCGCCTGCGGCAGTTCGGCCAGGAGATCATCGAGCGACTCGGGGGCCAAGAAGATCCACCCGGCCTGGTCGGTCCCCGGCGGCGTGCGCGGCAACCTCTCGACGCGAGAACCGCGACCACGATCCGCGCCCGGATCCCCGAGGCGAAGGCGACGGCGCTCGCTGCCCTCGGAACGGTTCAAGGGGCTGCTCGACCGCTTCCACGAGGAGGCCGAGACCTTCGGCAACTTCCCGACCCTCTTCCTGGGGCTGGTCGGTCCCGACGGCGCCTGGGAACACTACGGCGGCCAGCTCCGGTTCGTCGATGCCGAGGGCACGATCGTCGCCGACGGATTCGACGCGCGCCGACTACCGGGAGTTCATCGGCGAGGCCGTCCAGCCCGACTCCTACCTGAAATCGCCCTATTACCGCCCGCTCGGCTACCCGGACGGGATCTATCGCGTCGGCCCGCTGGCCCGGCTCAACATCTGCACGCGCATGGGCACGCCGCTGGCCGACCGGGAACTCGACGAGTACCGCCAGCGCGGCGGGCGGACCGTCACCTCGTCGTTCTGGTATCACTACGCCCGCCTGATCGAGATCCTCGCCGGCATCGAGCACATCGAGCACATGCTCGACGACCCCGACCTGCTCTCCGACCAGCTCCGGCGCACGCGCCGGGATCAATCGGCTGGAGGGCGTCGGGGTGAGCGAGGCCCCGCGCGGCACACTGTTCCACCACTACCGGGTGGACGAGAACGGCCTGATCATGCGGAAGGTCAACCTGATCATCGCCACCGGCCAGAACAACCTGGCGATGAACCGGACGATGGCCCAGATCGCCCGCCACTACATCAAGGGGCCGAAGATCCCCGAAGGGGTCTTGAACCGGCTCGAAGCGGGCATCCGCGCCTTCGACCCCTGCCTGAGCTGCTCGACGCACGCCCTCGGCATGATGCCGCTCCACGTCCAACTCGTCGGCCCCGATGGATCTCTGCGCGATGAAGCCCGGCGCGAATGACTCCATCCTCGTGATCGGCTACGGCAACCCGCTCCGGAGCGACGACGCCGTCGGCCCGCGCGGCGGCGATCATCGACGGCTGGAACCTGCCGGGCCTGGACGCGAGGGCCTTGCACCAGTTGACCCCCGAACTCGCCGAACTCCTGGCCGCCTCCCGACTCGCCATCTTCGTGGATGCCCGTCTCGCATTCCCCGACGAGGACGTCACCGTCTGTCCGATCGAGCCCTCAAACACCGCGCCCGCTCTCGGCCATGTCGCCGAGCCTCGCCAATTGCTGGCGCTGGCGAAGCTCGCGTATGGGGCCAGCCCGACCGCCTGGCTCGTCACGATTCCCGTCACCGACCTATCGCTGGGCGAACGGCTGACCCGTCAGGCCGAGCACAATCTGGACCGCGCTCTCCAGCGCATCGCCCTCCTGCTGGCAGGGCAGGGGGGTCTTCCGGTCTCCCCGCGTCGATCTTGAAGGCCTCGCCTCGCGGTGCCCCCCTGCTCTGCATCCACGCATTTTTGTGTCCCAGATTCAGGGCATGGGAGTCGACCGGAGAGATTGACCAGAACGATCAATCTCGACCGTGGCGCGTCATCCTCCAACCGTCGCCATTCTCCCGATGATCGCCTCGGATCATGTTCCGATCGAATCCACCTTTGTCCCGACGGTTTGATCCATGTCGGCGAGCGACGGAAGCCCATTGCAAGGCACGCGATGACGCCGCGGGCGATTCCGAGCCTTCCGCATCCTCGATCCTCAAGGGAGCCCAAAATGGTGGTACGCGTTCGCGAAAGAATCGCTCGAACGGCGCAGAACAGCGTCCGATAATGGATGTTATGTCACAAAATCGCCGGGTGCCGCTGCGGTCGTGCCGATTTAACCGCCTTGTCTCTTCATCTGGTGGTACTTCCACCAGCACAGGGCGAACCCAGCGATGCATCCTCCCTTCCAGACCAAGAGCCAGGGCGGCTTCCACCAGGCACCGGTCTGGGCTTCCACGACATCGGACGCACCGAAGGCGACGAAGAGAATGGCCGCCTTGAGGAACAGACGCCGTTGGTTCTGGGGGCTGACCTTGGCCTTGATCGCCAGGGCCAGGGCCAGCATCAACCAGAGTAGTGCTTCGAGATAGTTGCCCAGGACCGTCGGGTCGCTGAGGTTCTTGCTTAACGTCATCGAGATGTTTACGAGGCGCGGCGACGCGTGAGACGATTCATGAGGCCGCGGAGCTTGCCGCCGAAGCGGATTGTCGTGGCGCGTGGGCGTCGGGCAAAGAAGATACCGATGTGGTTGGGCAGGGTCGGGTGGCCGGCGTACTCCACCTCAAAACCTTGGCTCTTGAGAAACTGAACGAGTTCCTCGATATGGAAACGCGGGTAGCCGGAGACCTTGGCCTCCTCGGCGACGTGGTGGAACGGGTGGTCGGGATGGTAGCCATTGGCGAAGTTGTGATACTCACCGATGATCTCGTCGATCAGGTGGAGTTGCTTCGACGTGTACAGGATTGGGTACTCAGCCCCCTCGCAGTCGATCTTCAGGAGGTCAATCCGCCGGTTCCCGTTCCGGGTCAGGTCGCGGAGCATGTCGTCGAAGGGGATCGCGGGGACCGTCGTTCCGCTTCCTTTCGAGAAAACGTGTCCGCACGCGGTGAGGGCCTCCTTGCCATCGCCGAAGGTGTCGGGATCGAGATGGTTCAGGAACAGCGGCTCCGCCGGCCGGTCCGAACGCCAGATGGCCGCGTGGTGCGGATGGATGCGGTCGCCGAACTGACGCAGGTTTTTCGACGCGGCCTCGAAGTTCGACGGGTCCGGCTCGTAACCGTGCACCTCCCCTGCCCCTCTCGACAGCGCCGCGTAGCAGAAGCTGCCGATGTTCATGCCGATATCGACGATCAGCTCATCGCCGTTGAACGCATCCGGCAGGCGGTATTCATTCGCATGAACGACCCCGGAGAACATGCTGGCATCTTGCGTATTTGGCCGGAACGTGAAGCCGTGATCCATTTCTGCCACCTTGGGAAGGGATGAGAGGAATGGGTCCGCGGCCCCGACCTCTTCGGGGCATGTGACCTCCTCAACGTTGTGGCCCAAGATCCGTCCCCGAGTGGTGCCGGCACGATCAGAACGATCAAAGGGAGAGGGCGAATGCGGGTCGAGGGAGTTCTAGCCGAAGCCGGGCGGACGGTCAACGCCGAGTTCGCGCCGGGTCGTACCGTCCGCCTGGCTTGTCAGGTTGATGATTACTTCTCCTGCACGAGCGTCACGTTGTCGATCCGGCAGACGACGTCCTGGAAGTCGTCGTTGGTGGAGTATTCCCAGCCGATCAGGTAGCTGTTGGGGATGACCTTGCCGGTGGACTTATCGCGGTACGGGTAAACCATCATCTTGTACGGCTGCTTGGCCAGGCGAGGATTGGCGGCGGCGATGACGGCGGGCTGGCTGGCGACGTAGTCGTTGAACTGGTCGTTGCCGATCCAGAGGCCGAATGGGCGGTCGCCGGGGTCGAACTCGGTCTTCGAGCCTTCGGCCAGGGGGGGCGGGAGGTTCTCGCCGGTCTCGATGTCCTTGGCGGTATTCTTGAACTGGTACGACCACAGCTCGGTCTTTTGCGGCTTGGCGGGGTCATCGCCGGGGAAGTAATAGCCACCGTGAATGGTGACTTCCAGGCCCAGCGCGATGACCGGCGTGAACGTGACGGGGCCGTCCTCGGCTTTCTGGAAGAGGCCCGGGGTGGCCTCCGCGGTGGTTTTGAGCGGGTTGAGCAGGTCATCGAACATCCGCAGCCCGTACATCCCTTCGAGGATCGCCACCCAGTCCGGCTCGTTCGGGCCAGGGGTGACGCGCGGCTGCTTCGCGGTCTGGGCGGTCGCGGCGGGGGCGACCATCGCCAGCACGGTCGCCATGAGGAGGAATCGTCGCATGATCGGAAGCTCTCCCTGTTGAGGCTCACTTTCGGTCCGGGTTGACGGGCCTACTCTACCAGGGGAGTTTTGCGAGGCAAGGTGGTGGTCGTCCCCTGCCCTGCCCCGCGCTGACGGCTCGCCCAGACGCCCGTGCCGACGAGCGAGACCAGTCCCAAAGCCGACAGGATCAGGCCGGCGTAGAACGACCAGGGTTCGTACGTATAGACCAGGTGGTGTTGGCCCGACGGTACGGCCGCGCCTCGCATCAGGCGATTGGTGCGATAGATCGTCGCTGGTTTGCCGTCGATCGTCAGCCGCCAGCCGGGATAATACACGTCGGCCAGCACGAGGAGCCCCGGTTGCTCCATCGTCACGTCGATCTCGACGCGCTGGGGCGAATAGGTTGTGAAGACCGGGACCTCAGTCGGAATCGGTTCGCTGCCGGTCCGAAACGGCATGATCGATGTCGGATCGTCCGTCTCAACCCATGCCTGGGCCTTCGGATCGTGAAGAATCCGCGTGGGGCTGTTCCAGAACGGATCGGCCTTGTAAAGAATCTCCTCCATCAACGGTTGTCGGGGCTTGCGGCTCATGCCGGTAATCGGAGGGCGGATGTCGATCTGATGAACGACCCAGGCACGTGGGAAAGCGTCCTCGTTACGGAGAATTTGCCAGTCCTGCTCAAGGGCCCACGTCTGCTGCCGCTCGTTGCGTTCCGGGCCGACAAAGGTCTGGTCAGGGAGCGGGAAGATCGG
This sequence comes from uncultured Planctomycetota bacterium, assembly GCA_963758025.1. GTDB lineage: Bacteria > Planctomycetota > Planctomycetia > Isosphaerales > Isosphaeraceae > CAVWUA01. The sequence goes on from CAVWUA010000004.1 coordinate 80,547, forward strand.
CTTCGTCTCGGGCAAAAATGCGCAGATGGCACGCCGCTCGTCGTTGTGAGGGACGGCCGGTAGGACGAAGTAACGTGTGTTCCACAGGTCGAACCCCCGGCGCGGGTAATAGATCGACTGTTCGCCGGGGGCCAACCCAATCGCCTTGTTCACCTTGTCTTCGGGATACGTGCCCCAGGGGGCGAAGAAGAACCAGTAGTCATACAGTTCGGCCGTTCCCTCCGTCAGCGTGTATTCCCTGTGAAATGGGATGGCGTACTTCGGCTGGATCGTCTTGCGTTCCCACCGGACAAAGTCGCGCACCCGGTCCGTCGAGGCTTTCCGCGTCCAGATCGACGGGTTCCACAAGGGCATCCGATGGATGCGGTAGAGACCGCCGGGCGTCGGGTCGTCGCTTTCGGCCTTGTTGATGAGGGCGAGGACTTCCGGCGTCCCCTCATAAAGGGACTGCGGAACCGTATAAACCTGAGAGGTGTTGGCCAGGGCGAGGTCGGCCGTGAGCACGATCAAAGCCAGTCCCCCGGCCGTCCTGGGACGCCGCGTCGCCAGGACGATCAGCGCGGCGGAGATCAACAACACCACGCTGCCTTGGAGCAAGGCCCGCCTCGTGTCATTCAAGGACCCCACGGCATCAAATGGCCCGAAAGATGATCCCCTTTCGATCCCCGGATGCGTGCGGAGAACTTCAAGAATCGTGTCTTGCAGCGCATAGCTCGCCGCGAGGGCGGCCAGACCGATCAGACCCAACCCCAGCGCCCAGACGCGTGCCCGTCGGCCCCGGCCGGCGACGACGAGATCCCAGCCCAGGCCGGTCAGGCCCGCCACGGACAGGCTCGTGAAGACGAGGAATTTGCTCGGGTAGCGGAACGAGTGGAAGCCGGGCAGGACCGTCGCCAGGAACCAGTACGGGCTGCCGAACCCATCGGGCAAGTAGCCGTCGCGCCGCAAGGCCCCGTACTCGGGCGGGTCGTGCGGACCGAGAAACGGCCGCAACGGCTCAAAGGTCCGCGCCAGCCAGAGGGGACTCGCGCATTCCCCCATACTGATCATGAGACTGAGGAACCCGATCATGACGAGCCAGACGGTCGGCGCCGGGGCCTTGCGGAGCCGGGCCGCGCCCAGCGCCAGGATCAAGGCCAGGCCGCCGACGTACAGCATGGGCACCCAGAACCTCGGCGTGTGCGATGGCGGCAGCGCACTCAGCCACGAGTGTGTCGCATTCATGTTGCTCCCGAAAACATTCGGCCAGACCAGCTCGGCCACGCGGTAGGGTTCCAGGCTGAACGGGTACATCTCATGCGGCCCATCCTCGGCCCCGCGAACGGTCCGGCTGGTGAATTCCAGGATCGGCAGGATCTGCGCGCCGATCAGGGTGAACGCCAGGGCCGCGGCTCCCGCTAGCCCGAACAAGCCGCGCGCGCAGCGGAGCTTGTTCCGGTCGTTTGCGAACGCGCAGGAGCAAGGCCAATCCGGCAGCTCCCCACACGACGAGTACCAGACGCCGCCAGAGCGCCGGTGTAATCCATGACAGGATGTCCGTGCCGGCTGACGCGCCGCCAGCCGTGGTGGCGTTGGTAACCTGGCCGGGGGAATCGGGGTGCGTGGCGGTCGCCGCGACCCAGGCCGACGCCCCCAGGGTCGCGCCGATCCACAGGACCAAGACCAGACCCACGATCCAGCCCCAGCGTCTCGGGCGCTGCGCGCTCCGTCCCCTCGCCCGCGAGAGCCCCACCGCATAGCCCCCGGCGCAGAGCCCGAGCACGTAGGACGCCTGCGGATCGCCGCCGAGCGTCTGGAGCGCCAGGACCACGGCCAGCAACGCGATCCCCCAGCGACGCCCTTGCCGGAGCCAGCGGTCAATACCCTGCACGCCGAACGGCAGCCATGCCGCGCCGACGAGGAAGATCACGTTGCAGTACTGGAACAGCACCGGCGTTCCGAAGGCGTAACTCAACGCCCCAAGCCACGCTCCGACCTGGCTGACGCCCCAGTGCCGCAGGAGCACGACCATCCCCGCGACGGCCACCAGAACGTGCGCGATGACGTAAAACTTCGCCGCCCAGGGATACGGCAACACCGCGTAGATCAGCTTCCCCGGATAGAGCACGGCGGCCGTCGGGTTGCCCAGCAGAGGCATCCCGCTGTTCTCCTCCGGCTCCCAGAGCGGTACCCGCCCGGCGTCCCACTCCTGCTGAACCCGCTGGTAGAGCGGGTAGTAAAAGTGGGCGAAATCGCGAAAGCCGAACTGCTGGTTGCGGAACAGGACCGTCCCGAAGCAGGCAATGACCAGCGCCAGGACGCATCCCAGGCCGATCAGCGGAAAGACCAGACGGCGCATCGTGGAACAGCCTTTTTTGCGTTATGATGAGCATGGATGAAGCCGAGGGTTGAAACGCCCGGAGTCTTCATCCTACCCGCAATCGCGGCATCGCGCAAAGCAAACGGCGCCCGACGGAACTCGTCCGCCGGACGCCGCATGGTTCATCCGTTTCCAACCTGGGTCTTGCCGCGCGATCAAGGCGCCGGAAGATCCCGTGAACGTTACCCCCGCCAAGGGCCGTCGTCTTGGCTGGCGTTTCCAGCGCGGCGGCCGGATCGACCGTCTCGCCGTCCGGTCCGGGGGGAAGGTCGGCAGCTCGACCTTCTTCATCTCGCCGGTCAGGGCCTCCATGAAGGCGACCACGTCGGCGATCTCCTGGTCGGTCAGGTCGAGCTTCTCCATGTCGGTGTCGAGCGACGGGTTCGCGTTGCCCCCCTTGTTGTAGTGCTCCATCACCTCCTCGAGCGTCTCCTGGCTGCCGTCGTGCATGTACGGGGCGGTCTGCGCGACGTCGCGGAGCGTCGGGGTCTTGAACGCGCCGATGCTGGCCGGGTCCTTGCCGCCGATCGGCTCGATCGCCCAGCGGCCGAGGTCGGCGAACTTCCTCGTCTGCTCGTCCCAGCCGACGCCCAGGTTGTGGAACTGCTCGTCGGTGAAGTTGAACCCGACGTGGCAGAGCGTGCACTTGGCCTTCTGGAGCGTCGACGCCCTCGGCCTTGAACGGGTCGTCGCTCGTTGAGCCGCAGGCCGAACAGGACCATCCCGCGCTTCTGGCTCTCGTTCAGGGCGTCCATCGTCGCCCTTGATCGTAACTGGTCGTACGGCGAGTTGCCCGAGAGCGCCGCGACGCGCTCGAACGTGGCGATCGCCTTGGCCATGCCGTCGAGGGTCACGTCGGTGCCGAAGACCTTCTGGAACTGCTCCTTGTAGCCGGGGATCTGCGTCGAGCCGCTTGACGATCTCCTCGTACGACTGCTTGCCCATCTCGATCGGGTTCTGGATCGGCCCCTGCGCCTGCCCTTCGAGCGACGGGGCGCGGCCGTCCCAGAACATGCTCTTGCCGTAGACCGTGTTGATGACCGTCGGGGCGCTGCGGCCGCCGACCTGGCCGTCGATGCCGGTGGAGGTGGGCATCTGTCGGTCCAGCCCTTCTCCGGGTTGTGGCAGGTGGCGCAGCTCACCGTGCCGTTGAGCGAGACCCGCGGGTCGAAGTAGAGCTGCCTGCCCAGCTCGAACTTGCCCTTGGTGATCGGGTTGGCGCGGGGAACATAGACGTTGGCGATCAGCGGTTGCAGGCCCTTGGGGACCTCGACCTTCATCGGCTCGTCCTGGATCTCGTCCCGCTTCGGCGGCGACCAGAGGAAGTGCCGCGGGGTCGGTCCCTCCGTTGCCTCGCCCCCCTCAACCTCCGCCTTGACGATATCGACGAGCTGGTTCGGGTTGACTTCCCGGTTAGGCGTGACCAGTTCCTCCGTCTCCTTCGACTTGGCGGTTTTGCCTTTGGCATCCCCCTCAACGTTCTCCAGGTTTCCCGTGATGGTGACGGGCTCCCCCTCTTCCGCAGGGGCCTCGGCCGTCTCGGTGCCCGCGCCGCCGCAGCCCCAGAGGGCCAGCGGACAGCTCAGAAGCAAGGTGGCGAACAAACGATAACGGGGCATTCACGATTCTCCAAAAAAAGGAAGGACAAAGGGCCGAGGCGGGACGGATCAGATCACCCCGGCGCCGGAGTCAGCGGCTCGGTCCTGGACCGTTGCCGGATGTTTTGGGATGGGGAGCCAGGCCGAACCCGCGGAGGATCGGCCCCGCGATGACTTACTTCTTCGCCTTGGCGGCCAGCGCCTTGGCGTTGCGCTGCGCGGCCTCGACCAGCGAATCCCAGTGCTTGTCGTTATACTCAGGGGGACCACCTTTGACCGCCACGTGCTGGGCAACCTCCAGCGTCGCGACCATGTCGATGGCGTCCCAGGGGCAGACCTGGGCGCAGTGCTTGCAACCGATGCAGCGGTCCAGATCGATATCACACCAGGACTGGAGGCTCGGATGCTCCTCGCCCGGCACCTTGTAAATACAATCCACCGGGCAGACCTCGATACACGCCTCGCAACCCGTGCAGCCGTCGGCGTGGATCACGGCCATGATCTTCGGAACGACCTTCCGAGGCTTGCCTGCGAGTGATGCCGCCATGAGCTCTCCACTTCCGTCGTTTGAATGGCCTGGACCTGCCGCCATCAAGGAGCAGATCCACCCCCCTGCCCCGTTCCGGATCGGGACCGGGCGAACGCTCCACCACACGTTTCTCTCGGCGAGTTACCAATAATGATTATCGTTACCCGGCCGTGCCGGGTCAAGCAAGAAGCGGCTCGCGGACGAAATCGGTTGAGAAAAGACGCAAACCCAAAGGAGGCGGGAGGAAGATTCCCGTCACATCGATGAAATCGATCCCCCGGGCCGGCATGTCGGCCGAATATTCAGTGATGGTGGATGAGACGAACCGGATCACCTTCGCCGATGAGCGGATGCCCGCCGTGCTGGCGACCCCCTGGCTCGTCGCCTACATGGAATATGCCGCGCGCGACGCCATCGCCCCTTGCCTGGAGGAGCACGAGCGGAGTGTCGGTACGTTTCTGGAGGTCGAGCACCTGGCCCCGGTCCCGGAAGGGTTCACCGTCGTCTGCCGGGGGCGGGTCATTCGCGCCGAAGGGCCGGTCGTGACGTTCCAGATTGAGGCGAACGACGGCACGGAACCTGTCGCTCGGGGCCTGCACCGACGCCGGGTGATCGACGTCGATCGCTTCGCGCGTCGCGTGGCGAAGAAGCGCGGACAGGCGTGAGCCGCCTCAACTGCCGATCCAGTCCTCGCGGAAGCTCTTGAACCAGCCAGCGAGCGGTTTGGGGCTGCCATCGGCGCGATACAGGCCCGCATGCGGATAGAGATGGGGCTCGGCATCGGACGCCTGGAGCCAGTTGACCGAGCGCACGTAGGGCTTCGCCACGGCGAGGGCGACCCACCGCGAGGCCCAGTAGCGCTGCTGGGACTCATCCGGCTGATTCGGCCATTGCGATTTCGCCAGTTCCACCTCCGCCGCCGCGTCGGGACTCGCCGAGGACGGCAGGGCCAGGGTCACGTGCAGCGGCAGGTTGACCAGCGCGTACAGGTCCAGCAAGCGGGACAGATCGAACAGATCGCGCATGTGGCTTCCGGGGGGGCTGAACCCCGGCGCGATCTCCAGACCGATTCCCGTCAGCCCCAGCTCCGCGCGGGCCAGGGAGTCGGCCAGGTGCAGCGGACCGAGCTGGAACGGGCTGGTCGCCATGAACTCCCCCCAGGGGCGGTCGAAATCGACGACGAGCTGGGCGTTCGGGTCAGCATTCCGGGCCGTCTGGAGCGCCTTGGCCGCCAGCCGGATCTGCTGCTCTTCGGTCATGCCCAGGATCTCGCTCGACCCGGGGCGGCCGACCAGGTGCCAGACCGCGATCTTCCCCCGGTAGCGGCTCAGGACCTGCCGCACCAGGTCCACGACCATCCCCTGAATCTCCTCGAAATCCCCCTGCCAGAGCCAGAGCCAGTCGGGCAAGGCGCCGGGGCGTAAATCCAGGAGCGGGCCGGCCGTCGCCGTCAGACGCTGTGAGCGGCACCAGGCGAGCTGGGCGTCGAGTTCCTCCCAGCGGAACTTTCCCTCGGTCGGCGCGAGCGTCTTCCAGGAGCAGCCGATCCGGGCCGCGCTCAACCCGTCGCGCAGGGAGGCGGCCCAGGGCGCCTTCTTTGGCTCGCCGCTGAGTCCGCAGGAGAGCAACGTCGGTAATTTCCCGGCGTAATGCCGGCGCTTCTGAAGCACCTGCAAGGTGTACGATTCGGCCAGGACCGCCGCGGCGCGAAAGGTGGCCGAGAGACTCGCCTGCGCGGCCTTGCCGGACTCCTCGGGCACATCCTGCGAGGTCGCCGCGCGAGCGAACGCCCGCTGGGCCTCGACGATCCAGCGGTTCAGGTCCTCGGGGGGTTGAAGCCCCATCAGAACCCAGTCGGAGAGCTGGTTACGCACTTCGTTAAGCCGGCCCCGGGCCAGCTCGACGGCCAGGTCATACGGCTGGGCCCGCTCGGCCAGGGTCGCCGTCGCCACGAACGGAGCGCCGAAGCCCTCGACCGGCCACGGGACGTGCAGCCGGACGCTTTCGGGATTTTCTCGGGAACAGGTGAGAAGTCCCGGCTGGATCTCGATTCGCACCCGGGAGGGGGTTCGGTCGAGACCCGTCACATAGGCTTTGCTCAGGTCGGAGAACCGGCTCGCTAGGTCTGGCGGGGAAAAACGGAATTTCAAGACGCCCATTGACACTCGCCCCGAGCAAAGATTCAGTCCAGACGGGATGCCGGCCATCGGCTAGGAATGGATATCGCATTCATCGCGAACGCAAAGCAGTCGACGCTCAATGCCCCTGATCCCGCCAGGCCTCGGGGTTCACGAGGTTCGGCGGACGTTGGCCCCGCAAAACCGCGAGAATATTCTCGGCCGCCAGACGCGACATCGCGGCACGGGTGGCGATGGTTGCGCTCCCCAGGTGGGGCAGCAACAACGTGTTCGGACAATCCGCCAGCCCTTCGGCCAGCCGCGGCTCGTCCTCGAAAACATCCAGCCCCGCGCCCGCGATCCGACGCGTCTTCAGCGCCTCCACCAGGGCCTGCTCATCGACCACCGGACCTCTTGCGGTATTAATAAGGTAACTTGTCGGCTTCATTCGGGCCAGTGCATTGGCGTCGATCAGGTGATGGGTTGCATCGGTCAGGGGGACGTGCAGGCTCACGAAATCGCTCTCGGCCAGCAAAACATCGAGCGAAACCGCCGTCGCCCCGAGCGCCTCCATCGCCGGGCTGGGACGCCGGCCGTGGTAGAGAACCGTCATGCGGAACCCGGCGGCGCGCTCGGCGACCGCCGTGGCGATCCGTCCCGGCCCCACCAGGCCCAGGGTCGCCCCCGTCACGTCGCCGCCAAGCAGGTACAACGGCCCCCAGCCGGGATAGGCCCCGGACCGCATCGCGTGGTCCCCCTCGATCACCCGTCGAGCGACGCCGAGAAGCAAGGTCCAGGTCAGGTCGGCGGTTGCCTCGGTCAGGGTATCGGGCGTGTTCGTCACGAGCACGCCGCGCACGGGTCGCCTCCTCCACGTCGATGTTGTCATACCCGACCGCCATGTTGGCGAAGACCCGGCAGCGGGGCGCGGCTTCCATCACGCGGGCATCGATCGTGTCGGTCAGGAGGCAAAGCACGGCATCGGCATCGGCCACCCCCGCGCACAACTCCTCCGGCGTGAGCGGCCGGTCGTGCGGGCTGATCGTCAACGATTCCGCCGCCTCCGCCAGCATGCGCGGAGCCGGCTCGGGAATCGGTCGGGTGATGAAGATGTGTCCAGCCATCGCCACCTCTCTCCCCGCGTTCGCTCGACGCTCAGTCCCCTGTCATGATGGACTGATGTCCGAGGATAGCCGCGCCGGTCGTGATTGCCCACCCCGCATTGCGAACGGGAGAGGTTGGACAGCGACGAATCCTGTCCTAGAGTCCCTTGAGAGGGCGAAAAAACCCGGCCCCACGATGATGCCGATACCTCGCTGTTGCCCTCGCGGTAATCAATTCTCAACACGCCCTGCTCGGTGGTCTGATCTGGAACCGCCGGAAGAAGCCCGCCCCGACCGGACTCGCGGACGCTCACACGCTCGACAGACGCTCAGGACCCGATCCATGACCCTCATCGAGATTCCGAAACTTAAGGCGGACGAACCCGCGCAACGGCACGGGCGGATCGTCTGGGAGATCACCGGAAACATCCTGCTCTCGGTGTTCTTCCTGCAATTCGTCGTCATCAACATGAACGCTTTCCAGAAAACGTTCCAGATCAGCACCCTGCTCCTGATCGCCAAGGTCTCCACGGACGTTGTCTTCTACCTGATCCGCCGAATGCCAAAAGAAGTCTCGATGTCGTTGTACGACTGGCTGGTCGGGCTGGCGGGAACGTTCCTGGCCGTGTTCTTCCGGCCCGAACCGTACGGCCAGGACCTCCCGCTCGGCCAGTGTCTTCAGGTGGTCGGAATGCTCCTGCAAATTGCCTCCATGCTCTCGCTGAACCGGAGCATCGGCATCGTCGCGGCCAACCGAGGCATCAAGACCGGCGGAATGTACCGCTTTGTGCGGCATCCGCTCTATCTGAGTTACGTGATCGCCTTCGCCGGATACGTCATGAACCACGTCAGCGTCTATAACCTGAGCATCTACACCGCACTTATCCTGCTCTACGTGCTGCGGTTGCTCGCCGAGGAACGGTTCCTGATGCGGGCCCCCGACTATCAGGAATTCGCTCGCCGCACGCGCTGGCGGATCATTCCTTTCGTGTTTTGACGCCGTCCTCCAGCAAACGGATCGCCTTGAGAATTTCGTCGGACGAGGCCCGGTCACCGTGCGATTCGCTGATCTTGGAATAGCGGACGACACCGTCTCCGCCGATCACGAAGGTGGCCGGATACGCCGTCTCTCGGGGGGCCTCCCAGCGCAGTCCGTAGGCATTCGTGAAGGTGTACGCCGGATCCAGCAGGAGCGTGAAGTGCTCCGGCAGGGTCTGGCCCCCGAGAAACTCCTCGGCACGCTCCTGAAGCTGGTCTGACGGGCCGGGATAGACGAGCAAGACGCGGGCTTCGGCCTGCGCGAGCTGATCGGCGCGGCGAAGCAAATCCCCGACCTGTCGCGTGCAGATCGGGCATTGATAGCCCGGATAACCCCGAAGCACGACCAGAACCACTGGCCCCTCGGCGGTCGCCTCGGCGAGCGAGCATTCCTTGCCGTCGATCGCATTGAGATGGAAGGCGGGCGCCTTCGTTCCGATGGCGGGCGGGCCATCCGACTTCGCCCGCGCCGCGAGAGCCAGCAGGATCAGGGGGGACAGCATCGTCGGCAAGAGTTTCCGCATGGGGACCTCCTCGTTTGTGGGGATTCTCCGTCGGATCGTGGCGTCATCATAACCGCGATTCGGCGAAGCAACACCCTGATCGCCCCGGGAATTTCGAGGACGGCCCACCGCACGTTCCGGCACACGACGATCCTCGCCCGCGCGCTGCGCGGCACGCGATCTGCGGCGTTTGCGCGGCAACGTCGCCTCGCGCGACACCGCCCAACGTTCCGGGATCTTTTGAGGATCGAACGCGCCATGAAGACACGAGACAAGATACTGATCGGCCTGGCCGCGACCGCCGGCGCGACCTGGGGATTGCGGGCGTGGCTCCGGAGCCGGCGGCGGATCACGCTGGCGGATCGCGTGGTGGTGATTACCGGGGCCAGCTCGGGACACGGCTTCATCGTCGCGCAGCAGGCCGCCGAGCATGGGGCGAAACTGGTTCTGGCCGCCCGGGACGTACAGGCTCTCCGCCAGGCCGAGGCCGAGCTACGGGTCCTCGGCGCTCGGGACGTCCTGATCGTGCCGACCGACGTCTCCGAGCGGGAGCAGGCCGAGGCCCTCATCACCCGGACCATCGAACGCTTCGGCCGGATCGACGTGCTGGTCAATAACGCCGGAATCATCAGCGTCGGCCCTCTGGAAACGATGACCGTCGAGGACTTCCGGCGCGTTCTGGCGACGAACTTCTGGGGGGCCGTCTATACGAGCCTCGCCGCCCTGCCCTACATGCGCGCCCAGCAATTCGGCCGGATCGCCAACGTCAGCTCGCTCGGCGGCAAGGTCGCCGCGCCTCACCTGCTCCCCTACACCACCAGCAAGTTTGCCCTGACCGGGTTCACCGAGGGCCTGAGGGCCGAGGCCGCCCGCGACAACATCCTCATCACCGGCATCTACCCCGGCACGATGCGGACCGGCGGGCACACCCACGCCTGGTTCAAGGGGGACAAGGAAGCCGAGTACACCTGGTTCGCCCTGTCGGACACCACGCCCGTCGTCTCCGTCTCGGCCCACAAGACGGCACGGAAACTCTGGCAGGCTGTCTGCGACGGCGAGCCCGAGGTCGTCGTCGGCTGGACGGCCAAGGCCGCCGTGCTCTTCCACGATCTCTTCCCCGAGTGGAACGCCGAGCTGCTCGCCCTGGCCGATCGCCTGCTCCCCGCCCCCACGGACGTCCAGGCCCCGGCCGTGCAGGGCCAGAACCTGCAAGGTACCGCTCCCGACCTGCTCAACCGGGCGGTGCCTCCCTCGGCCCGACCGGGATTGTCCTGAGATGCCGGAACATTCCCGGCACCGCATGGTGGACCGCCACGCCGTAACGGGTTATGACTGTAGGCTCGTGGTTGCCGGAAGGTCCGCGACCCGCTCATATCCCTTGGTTCCTGGCCTCAACGACCATGCCCAACGTCCTGATCGCACCGGCACCGTTACGGAACAAGCCCGGCCCCTTTCGCGACCTCCTGCGGAACGCCGGGTTCAAGACGATCGATCCGGCGGGTTCGCCGCAAACCGACGGCTCGGACCTGCTGCCCCACCTGCCGAAGGCCGACGCCATGCTCGCCGGTGGCGAGCCGATGACCGACGCCATGATGGACCAGGCCCCGGCACTCCGGGTCATCGCCCGTACCGGGGTCGGTTATGACGCCGTGGATGTGGACGCCGCGACGCGCCGGAAGATCGCCGTGGCGATCACCCCCGGCACCAACCACGACAGCGTCGCCGAGCACACGTTCGCCCTGATCCTGGCCCTGGCCCGCAACATCGTCGTCAACGACCAGATCATCAAGAAGCTCGGAGGTTGGGACCGCACGCTGGTCCGACCGCTCCGGGGCTCCACCCTGGGCGTGGTCGGCCTCGGCCGCATCGGCAAGACTGTCGCGCTCCGGGGCCTGGACTTCGGCATGCCCGTGATCGCCTACGACACGATTCCCGAGGGGGACTTCGAGGCCAAGCACGGCATCCGTCGCGTCGATCTCGACACGCTCCTGGCCGAGTCGGACGTGGTCAGCCTGCATCTCCCCTTGATGCCCGAGACTCGCGGCCTGTTCCACAAGGAGACCTTCGCCCGCATGAAGCGCGGGGCCTTGCTGGTCAATACGGCGCGCGGGGGCCTGGTCGTCGAGGACGACCTGCGCGAGAGCCTGCTCTCGGGCCAGCTCGCCGGCGCGGGCCTGGACGTGCTCCAACACGAGCCGCCCGACAGCGACGATCCACTCCTGGGCCTGCCGAACGTGATCATCAGCCCGCACATCGCCGGCATCGACACCAAGGCGATGGCCGACATGGCCACCCTCGCCGCCCAGACCATCGTCGATCTCTTCGAAGGCCGCTGGCCCGACGAGTGCGTCGTCAACCGCGAGCTACGCGACGGGTGGAACTGGACGGTTGAATCCTGATCGATGCGCGGCGGCAGACTCACTGGATCGAGTCCGCGGAGATGTATGCCGTGGCTACGGTCGATCGGTGGTCTTTCGGGAGAGATCGAACCATGAAGCGTCTAGCGCTGAGCCTGGCCATCGCCCCCGTGCTCCTGGCTACAGGGGCTTTCTCGGCGGCCCAGGGGCCGGCGAATGAAGACGCCCGCATTGGTGGTGTTGTCGTCGAAGCTCGCATTCTCGTGAAGCAGCTTGAGGCTCAGGTCGAGTCTCAGCGGGCCGCGCTGAGACAGACCGAGGCAAACTTGGAGCAGGCCCGAGCCCTCCTAACCGCCCTGGAAGGTGGAACCCCAAGCGAAACGAAAAGAGCCGACCTGCGCGCGCCGCGGAGAGACTGGAACAGCAACTTGAAAAAGCCAGGCGACTCGTGCGTTCGGACAGCGACCCGGCCGTCATTCATCTGACCCGGAAACTGGCCTCGATTCGCGAGACGCTCAAGAAGCTGGAATCCGAGTGATCGATTGATGATCCCTGAGTGGCATGGCCGTCAGCCGCGCGACTCCGGGAGGATTTTCTCAATCACGATCCGGAGAACGTAGACTTTCCTCAGATGACCCGCGCAGCCAAAGACGCACCAGGAGGAATGACCTCCGGTGCGTCCGAGGATGGGATTCGGGGTCAAGACCCGTGTCGGTTCAGACGACGGCTCAGACCTGGAACGAGCTGCCGCAGCCGCAGGACTTGACGACGTTCGGGTTATTGAAGACGAACCCGCGCTTCTCCAGGCCGTCGTAGAAGTCGATGACGGTGCCGTCGAGGTAGGGGTCGAACTTCTTGTCCATGGCGAGCTTGACGCCGTGGAACTCGGCGATGCGGTCGCGCTCGGAGGTTTCGGTGTCCCAGTTCAGGCTGTAGGAGAATCCGCTGCAGCCGCCGCCCTGGTACGCCGATGCGGATGACGGTTTCCTCGGGCGAGCCCTGATCTTCCATGATCTTCTTGATTTCTTTGGCCGCGTTCTCGCTGAGGGTCACACCCATGGGATCGACTCTCCTCTTCTATCTAAAGGAACGTCCGGTCACGGAAACGGTCACCGGATGGGGTCAGGAACATGGTACACGCAGGTCAAGCGAACATCAAGCAGCTGGTGGTCGCCGGCTGGCTTTCCGCGCTGCGCCCGGAGCCGGCCCACCGCGTCGGCGACGGCGCCGATCGGCGAAATCGATCTCCTCGGCGGTCGTGAACCGGCCGAGGCCGAACCGCAGGCTGGCGCGGGCCAGGTCCTCGCTCGACGCCCATGGCCCGCAGGACGTGGCTCGGCTCGGGCTGAGCCGACGTGCAGGCCGAGCCGGAGCTGACCGCCACATCACGCATGGCCATCATCAGGGCCTCGCCTTCGACGCCCGAGAAACTCAGGTTGAGGTTCCCGGGGAGCCGCCGCGTCGGGTGGCCGTTCAGGTGGAGCCCGTCCAGCCGCTCGGCGAGTCCCGCGAAGAGGCGATCCCGCAGCCCTTGAATACGCTCGGACTCCGCCTCGCGTTCGCGCCCGGCGATCTCGGCCGCCAGGCCCAGGCCGACGATCAGCGGGACGGGCAGGGTCCCGCTCCGCAGTCCGCGCTCGTGCCCGCCGCCGTCGAACAGCGGGGACCAGCCGGACCTGCGGGTCGCGCCGGCGGACGTACAACGCGCCGATCCCCTTGGGGCCATAGAACTTATGGGCGGAGAGGCTGAGCAGGTCGATCTGGTCGTCCTGGACGTCCAGCGGGACTTTGCCGACGGCCTGGGTGGCGTCGGTGTGGAAGAGGATGCCTCGGTCGTGGCAGAGCCGGCCGATCTCGCCGATCGGGTTGAGCGTGCCGACCTCGTTGTTCGCGGCCATGATCGAGACGAGGACCGTGCGGTCGGTCAGCGCGGCCTCGACCGCCTCGGCCGAGATCAGGCCGGTCGGGTCGGGCGGCAGGATGGTCACATTCCAGCCGTCCTCGCGGGCGAGCCGTTTCAGGGGGTCGAGCACGGCCTTGTGCTCGACCGCCGCCGTGACGACGTGGTTCCCCTTCCGCTTCAGGGCGGGCAAGGCCCCTTTCAGGGCGAGGTTGTTCGCCTCGGTCGCGCCCGAGGTGAAGACGATCTCCTTGGGCTCCGCCCCGATCAGCCGGGCCACCTGCTCGCGCGCCGCATCGACGGCCTCGGCGGCCTCCCAGCCGAAGCGGTGGGCGACGCTGGCGGCGTTGCCGTAGCGCTCGGTGAAGATAGGGCAGCATCGCCTCGACGACGCGAGGGTCGGTCCGGGTCGTCGCGTGATTGTCCAGGTAGATCGGCAGGTTCGGCACCAATCATCTCGTTTCTGCAAGAATCCTGCTAGGACGGTTTTCTGCCTGTCGAAACGACGCTCCATTTTACCCGAAATCGGTGTCATTTCAAAGGTTGGCATCTCCAGGCACGGGTTTGGCCGCGGGACGGATCGGCGTTGCGGAAATCGGCGGGATCGGGTAAGTCTCTGCACGATCACCTGGGAGCCGTTTGGGCGCAAGGAGGCCACCCGATGGCATACGACAAGCAGCAGGCGACCCACGAATTCACGCGCTGGAGCGAGAACTACGACCGCAGCATCCTGCAATGGCTCCTGTTCGGTCCATCGCACCGGACCATCTTGAAACGCATCGCCGAGCGGTTCGGGGACCGTCCTTTGACGGTTCTGGACGTCGGGTGCGGCACCGGGGTCTTCGCGGGCGCATCCGCGAGGCGCTGCCGAGGGCGAATATCGTCGGGGTGGACCTCGTGGCGGGGATGCTCACCAGGGGGAACGAGCGCTGGGCGCGGTACGCCGATCGCGTCGTCCCGGTGCAAGGGGACAGCGAGCGCCTGCCGTTCGCCACGGGCAGCTTCGACGTGGTGACGTGCGCCAACAGTTTCCACCATTACCCGCACCAGGACCGCGCGGTGGCCGAGATGCACCGGGTCTTGCGGCCTGGTGGGCGGCTGATGCTGGTCGATGGCTACCGGGATGCCCCCTGGGGCTGGTTCATTTATGATGTCTGCGTGGCGGGCGTCGAGGGAGACGTGCATCACGCCTCGCGCCGGCGGTTCCGCGAGCTGTTCGCCCTGGCGGGGTTCTCGGAACTGCTCCAGACGGTCCACCGAGGCCCCGCGCCGTATGTTCTCAACGAGGCCGTCAAGCCGTTGCGGATCGTCCGACCGCCGCACGTGCTCTCGGCCGGGCGTCGAGACCTCAACACGGTGGTCGACCAATCGTGAAGTCCTTCTGAGGTGATCGGACGATGAGCGGGCAGCGGCACGCGGCGGCGTTCGAGGCGTTGCTCCGAGGTGCTCCGGTTCTGCTGCTCGTGCTCGACACCGACGGTCGAATCGTTGAGTTCAGCGACCACGCCCGCGAGGTCCTGGCAACAGACGAATCGCTGGAGGGCCGGTCGTTTCTCGACCTGCTCGCGGACGAATCCCGCCCTTCTGTTCGCGCGGCCCTGAGGCGTCGCATCCGGCCGACAACCGACGTGACGCTCGATCATCAGGATTGCCACGGATGGACCCAGCGGGCCTCGTACACCTTCCTGCCGTTGAAGGAACGGGAGCGCGAACGCCTCATCCTCGCGGTCGGAACGCTCGTGCCGAAACCCGATGTAGGACCCACGATCGACCCCCTCACCGGCCTGATGAGCCGGGCGGGTTTGATCGACGCCCTGGAGTCGCTCCGGCGCGAGGCGAGCCAGGCCGCGTCCCGCTCCGTCTGGCTCATCATGGCCGACCTGGACCACTTCAAGTCGGTCAACGACACCCACGGACACGAGGCCGGCGACGCCGTCCTGTCGGCGACGGCCCGAACGTTACGGAGCGTGGTGCGACGCAAGGATCTGGTCGCCCGCTACGGCGGCGATGAATTCGTGCTGGCGGGGATTTGCCAGGACGAGCAACACGCCGGCCTCATCTCCCGACGAATTCTCCGGGAGGTCCGCGCCCTGCGGTTCGAGGGACCGTCGCGTCCGTCGGGCGTGACGATCAGCCTCGGTCTCGTGGTCACCGATCCCACGGCCTTCCAGCCGAAGGCGGCCCTGCGCGAGGCGGATCGAAGACTCTACCGGGCCAAGGCTCTCGGGCGGGATCGCCTGGAGTCCGGCCAGGACGACAAATCGTCCTGACCGGACTCCCATGCCTCAAAGCCATGCCAGCATTCGAGTTCGGCCCCAAGAATTCTCAACCCTGTCGGGGATCGCGGGCGGGGCGGCGGACCCCCAGCACGGGGACGGGAACGGGGACATCGCCCGAGCCGATCAGTGAGCCGAGGATCACGGCTCCCATCGAGATGACGACCCCCAGCAGGGCATACCAGGAGGCCGACCGCGCAACATCGGTCGCGCTGCGAGCATCCACATTCTCGCGAGTAACCTCCGGAAGGCTCTCCGGGTTGGTCTGCACGCGTCGCAGCTCGGCGACGGCCTTGTCCACCGTCGCGCGGTCCGCCCCCGCGCTCCGCATCGCCTCGCCCAGCCGGGCATAATCCCATTGCCCTTCGGGGGTGGAGAACGCCCCCGAGGCGGTCCCCACCAGGGCCGCATAGCCAACGCGAATCCCGTTGCCCACGAGCCAGATCAGCCCGGTGAACAGCACGCCCCAGAGGATGATCCCATAGAGGACCGCCTCCAGCTTCGTCTCACCCACGGCCAGTCGGCTCGTTGCCCAGCCACCGAAGAACATCGCCACCAGCAGGGCAACAATCGCGTAAATCGAGGCGCCGAGGCTCAGATCGTTACCGCCGGTGCCTCGGGAAACGACCTCCAGCCCGAGGGCCACGCCCAGCAGGGTCAGGAGGAAATACACGGCCAGGGCCACCATCGCCCCGGCGGCGATCGCCCCCCAGCTCACGCGGCTCCGGACAGACAGCAGATCGGTGGCGCGGGGGGTGGATGTCGAGTTTTCGGCCATGGTCATCCTCGTCGAGCAAAAGGGGGAATCGATTCGTCTGGGTAGGACTTCCCCCTGGAGCGAATGGCGTACCCGATTCTCGACGCCACGCAATATTTTTCGAGAAGGGAGTCCGCCTCCGAGGCCGATGGTCGTTCGCCCGGAAGACCGAGGTCCGACAACCTGGGCATTCGCTTGCCACACGTGTGCAGCGCTTCGGCGATGCCGGCATCAAAACCAGCGAGGCGAACGCTTCGGCTGCAACTACAGGTTAGTTTTTCTTGATCCGAACATAGACACAAGCAATTTTGGATTTCTTGTTCGCGGGAAGCGACTTCACTTCAAGATAAGGTTGACGGCGAACAAGCTCCCCGAGCTTCTGGCAGCCGTGGTTGCGTGGGTCAAAAGACGGATTGCTTTTTGCCACCATGGAGCCCACCTCCGAAAGAGCGCCGAACCATCCTCTGCGCAACCCCGGAGATTGCGGCTGTGAGGGCTGGCCGCAGTGGCTCTTGTGGTGCCTCGGTTACGGCAGGTTCAGGAGCAGATCCCCGAAAAATTTCTGTATAGATGAACTTGTCGCAGGCCGCCACAAAGGCCCGTAGCGTCTTCTTCTCACCAAAGCCGTATACAGCCAGTCCTGTCTCCCGGATTCGTGTCGCCAGACGCGTGAAGTCACTGTCTGAGGACACCAGGCAAAACCCGTCTACACTTCCTCCGTGAAGGAGATCCATCGCGTCGATGATGAGAGCCGAATCGGTATGCGCTCTTTCCGGTCGCGTACCGGAATTGCTGGATTGGCTGGATCGCAAGACCGTGAAGAGTTTCTTTCCATCCATTGAGATTGGAGGTTGTCCAATCGCCATACGCTCGCTTGATCGTCGCAGTGCCATACCGGGCCACCTCGGTCAGCAGGTTCCCGACGACGGATGCCTGGGCATTATCGGCGTCGATGAGTACGGCAAGCTTGTCTGTGCTTGGTGACGCCATGTGTGCAATCCGGAAACCTGCCGATGAATTATCCCGACGTTTGGCAGAGAATACACGGTCCAGAGTTTCGTCCGTGTGGCTGTCAACGCCATCATGACCTGGCGATGGAATGGGAACGTCGAGGGATTCTCCGCTATTTTATCCGTCATAAGCATAGGTCATGATTTTATGCGCGAGGCAGGCCGATCAAACGCCGGCTCGGGTCACGGCCAGGGAGCCGTAAATCGGGTCGGATGAACGAGAAGGGATCACCATGCCGAGGCTGTGACGGAGGGGTTCTGCGACCGAAGCCGTGTAGGGGCCGCCGTGCGGACCCTACCGGGGTTCGAGGACTGCGACGGCCCCGACTTCCCTCAAGTCCCGTAGCTGGGTAGGGTCCACCGTGCGAACCGATTCAGAGAAGGGTGGTCCGCACGGCGGACCCCACCTGGCTTGCATCCTGGCATTCAGGTGGACAGAATTGTTCCATGTCCGTCTGTATCCGCCACGTCTCACGGTCGGAGCCGCAAATGGCCGAGAACCTTCTCTTCTACGGCGATAACCTGGACGTTTTACGGCAGCACGTCAAGGACGAGTCGGTTGACCTGATCTACCTCGATCCGCCGTTCAACTCCAACGCCGATTACAACGTGCTGTTCGCGGAGCAGGACGGCTCGCGGGCGGCGGCTCAGATCAAGGCGTTCAAGGACACCTGGCGGTGGGACCAGGCGGCGGCGTTCGCCTTTCACGACGTCGTCGAGAACGGCCCAACCGGCGTCTCGCAGGAATGGTGGCGTTCCGCACGTTACTGGGCGAGAGCGACATGCTCGCCTACCTGTCAATGATGGCGCCTCGGCTGGTGGAATTGCACCGGGTTTTGAAGCCGACTGGGAGCATCTACCTCCATTGCGACCCGACCGCCAGCCATTATTTAAAACTGTTGCTGGACGCGGTGTTCGGGCCGGAGAATTTCCTCAACGAGATCATCTGGAAGCGGACGACGGCCCACAACTGCGAAGCAGGTGGCTAAGCATTTCGGTCGGGTTAACGACAGTCATCCTCTTTTACACCAAGATCGCAACCAGACTTCAGCCTGCAACTACACCCACTGACGAGAAGACATCAACGTCCCATCACCAATATACTGAGGCAGGACGGAAGAGCGGTATCGGCCTCATGGGACCGTTAGGGGGACCGGGCAGGGGCGAGGCCAAAAGGGGAACCCGGATAAATCGTGGCGGGGATTCCGAGACTACTCGGCGGTACAGGCATATCGGGGATATATTGCGAGCGAGAAGATGGACAAGTCGAGATGCTAGAAGCCGGCTGATCCATGGCCGAAAACCGGGGTGGCTTCCACGGGAGAAGAAGTACCTGGACGAGAAAGGGCGTCCCGGTCAAGGAATTGGACGGACATCTTCCCGATCAATCCCAGGCCCAGGAGCGTCTCGGCTATCCAACCCAGAAGCCGGAAGCTCTTCTGGATCGGATCATCAAGGCCAGCAGCAACGAAGGTGATGTGGTCCTCGACCCGTTCTGTGGTTGTGGAACGGCGGTGGCGGTGGCCCAGCGGCTCAAGCGTCGGTGGGTCGGCATCGACGTTACCCACCTTGCGATCACGCTCATCAAGAGCCGGCTACAGGACGCCTACGGCCCCGACGTGACCAAGACCTACAAGGTCATCGGTGAACCCACGACCTTGCAGGACGCGGAAGCATTGGCCCATGAGAAGGACCGTTACCAATTCCAGTATTGGGCCTTGGGGCTGGTCGGCGCGAGGCCGCTGCAATCCGAGCAGAAGAAGGGGGCCGACAAAGGGATCGACGGACGGCAGTTCTTCCACGACGACGCCGAGACGGCCAAGTCCAAGCAGGTCATCTACTCGGTGAAATCGGGGCATCTCAAGGCCGACGACGTGCGGGCCATCTCGCACGTCCTGGAGCGGGAGAACGCCGAGATTGGCGTCTTGATCTCGATGGAGGAACCCACGCAAAAGATGCGGACGGACGCGGCCAGCGTTGGTTTCTATAAGTCCCCCTGGGGGACAACCCACCCCCGCCTCCAAATTTTGACCATTGCCGAATTATTGGATGGGAAGCGGGTGGATATGCCGCCGTCCCTCGACCTTCGCACGTTCAAGAAGGCGCCGAAGGCGAAGAAGTCGGCGACCCACAAAGAGCAATTGTTCTCGTTTGAAGACAGCGACGACGATGGGGAGTAATTCCAAAGTCCAGTAGGGTGGGCACCGCCCACCATCAATATGTGTGAAATTGGTGGGCGGTGCCCACCCTACGGGATCAGCGGCTACTTCGCGGTGTTGTACACCTCCGCCGCTGCGGCGAGGGCCGCGCCGGGCTGGAGCTTGTGGCCGAGGTCGCGGAGGCAGGTTTCCAGCGCGGCGAGGACGAGGGTGACGTTCTCCTGACGCGAGCCGTAGCCCATCAGGCCGATCCGCCAGGCTTTGCCCTTGAGGGAGCCCAGGCCGCCGCCGATCTCGATGTTCCAGTCGGTCAGCAGCCGCTTGCGCACGGCCAGGTCGTCGATGCCGTCGGGGATGCGGACGCAGTTCAGTTGCGGAAGCTGGTAGCCCTCGGCCGGGACGAGGCTCAGGCCCATCGCGGTCAGGCCCGCCTTCAGGGCGAGATGGTTCCGCTTGTGGCGGGCGAAACGGGCCTGCAGGCCCTCCTCGACGACGATCGCCAGGGCCTCGCGCAGGGCGTAGTTCATGCTGATCGGCGCGGTGTGGTGGTAGAAGCGGTCGCGAACCCCAGTAGCGCTGGATCATCGTCATGTCGAGATACCAGCTCCGCACCTTCGACTTGCGGTTCTGGATCACCTCGACGGCGCGAGGGCCGAAGGATGACGGGGGCCAGGCCGGGCGGGCAACTCAGGCATTTCTGGGTGCCGGAGTAAACCGCGTCGATGTCCCAGCCGTCGATCTCGACCGGCACGCCGCCGAGGCTCGTCACGGTGTCGATGGCGATCAGGGCGCCGGCGTCGTGGGCGATTTTGGCGATCTCCTCAACCGGCTGGAGCACGCCGGTGGAGGTCTCGGCGTGGACGATCCCGACGACTTTCGGGCCGACCTTCTGGATGGCGTCCTTGACCTCTTGCGGGTCGAACGCCTCGCCGTAAGGGCGTTCGATGGCCGTGACTTGCGCCCCGGCGCGTTCGGCGACATCGACCATCCGGCCGCCGAAGACACCGTTGACGCAGACGAGCATCCTGTCGCCCGGCTCGATCAGGTTGACGACGACCGCCTCCATGCCGGCCGAGCCGGTCCCCGAGACGGCCAGCGTCAGGCGGTTCTCGGTCTGAAAGACGTAGCGCAGCAGGTTTTGCGTCTCGTCCATCAGGGCGACGAACTCGGGGTCGAGGTGTCCCAGCAGGGGCATTCCCAGGGCCGCCAGCACGCGAGGGTGGACGGGGCTGGGTCCGGGGCCGAGCAAGAGGCGCGGGGACGGGCTGAGCGGGGCGGGCATGTCCTTCGGCGGGGCGCTCGGCACGGGATTATTCCTTGGTTTGGGTGTAGCCGGGTGGAAGGGTTTCCTTCGAGGACTCGACCGGGCTCGGCATGTGCGGCTGGAAGTCCCGCACCAGGGCGCTGATCTCCTTGAAGTGGGGGTGGTCGGAGCACTCAACCCACTCGAACATCACGGCTTCGGTCGTGGTCACGATGGTGCCGGCGTGCTCCAGGCGTCGCAGGGCGAACTCCCAGTCCATGCGGTTCCGGGAGCCGACGGCATCGGCCGGAACCTGCACGAGGAAGCCCATGCGCGAGCAGTTCCACGGCCGTCTGCGCCACGCAGACGTGGGCCTCGATGCCGGCCAGGGTGACGTGCCGAATCCCCCGGCCGTGCAGTTGCTCGACCAGTTCAGGGACCGCGCAGCAGTGGAACGTGGTCTTCTCGGGCCGGTGCGGCAGCAGCTCCGCCAGCGCATGGGTCGTCGGGCCGAGCCCCTTGGGGTATTGCTCGGTGGCCATCACCGGCAGATCGAGCAGCCGGGCGGCGCGGATCAGGCGGACCGCGTTGGCCACCAAGAGCGGGCTTTCCGGGATGTGGGACAGCAGCTTTTCCTGCATGTCCACGACCAGCAGGGCGCCATGCCGCCCGATCAATCGCTCCTGTACCGACATTTTCCACCTCTCCTCGTCAGGAATCGTTCCGCGAACGGTCGGCGCGATGATAAGCTAAAGAGGATGAGGCCCGGGTGTCAAGCGGGTCCAGCGTTCGTCTCGGCGACGCCTTGCCGAGCACGAGGCGCACGGGGTACATTGGAATTTCTTTTGACTCGTGAGGTAGCCTGTCTCTCCCCGGGCTGACCTCGACGCGCCAGGCGGAGGCCGAGACGGGTGCCCGACAAGCCGCGACTCCTGGTCATCGAGCGCGACTCGCGAAGCGATTTTGCAAGCCGCCAGATGCTGGCCGAGCACTTCGAGGTCGTCGTTGTGCGGTCGATGGCGCGTGCGCTGGTGCTCCTGCGCGAGGAAACGTTCGCCGGGGTTTATGTGGACACGGCCCAGCTTTCCGCCGTGCGCTGGGCGGGCGTCCTGATCCAGGCCGATGAGATCCTGGAAGCGATCGCCGACGGCGTGGCGGTGGTCGATCCCGACTTGCAGGTCATCTGGGCGAACCCGGAGTTCATCCGGCTCGCGGGGACCGAGGAAGGGCCGGTCGGCCTGAAGTTCTACCGCGTGCTGGGTTCGCCGGAGATCCTCGGGCCAGACCCCTGCCCGTTCACCTCGGCGATCGCCGCGCGGGGGCCGATCAGCACGGTCTTGCGGGTGGACGCCCACCGCTACCTCCGGGTGACGGTCACGCCGGTCTTCAGCCCGACGGGGGAACCGACGCACCTGATCGCCCTGACCCGGGACATCACGGCCGAGGTCCAGCAGGAACAGAAGATCAACGCCATCCACAAGGCGGGCGAGGAACTGGCCGACCTCACTCCCGAGGAACTCTCGGAGATGGGGGTCGAGGACCGCACCGGGTTACTCAAGTACAACATTACCCGGCACATGCGCGACCTGCTCGGGCTGGACTTCATCGAGATCCGCCTGCTGGACCGGACCACCGGAAAGCTCGTCCCGCTGTTGACCGAAGGCATGACCCCCCTGGCCGCCAATCGCGAGCTGTTCGCGCAGAAGGACGGCTTCGGCGTCACCGGGTTCGTCGCGGCGACCGGCCAGAGCTACCTGTGTCCCGACACGACGAACGACCCGCTTTACCTCGAAGGGGCGGCCGGGGCGCGCAGCTCGTTGACGGTCCCCCTGCTCTACCACGGCACGGTCATCGGCACGTTGAACGTCGAGAACGCCCAGCCGAACGCCTTCGATGACCGCGACCGGCAGTTCCTCGAAATCTACGGGCGGAGCGTCGCCTCGGCGTTGAATACGCTGGAACTGTTGCAGGCCGAGAAGCTCTCGACGGCCACCGCGTCGGTTGAGGCGATCAGCCGGGAGCTGGCCCTGCCCCTGGACGACATCCTCAGCGACGCGACGACGGTACTCGACCGCTACGGCGGACACGATGAGGACATCATCAACCGCCTGCGACACCTCCTGAACCGCGCCCGGGAGATCCGCAGCCTGATTCATAAGGTCGGCTCGACGATCGCGCCGGAGTCCCGGCGCGATTACCGCGCTCCTCGGAAGCTGGCCGATGCCCGGGTCCTGGTCGTCGATGCCGAGGAGTCGGTCCGGCGCGCGGCACACACCTTGCTGGGACGGCAAGGGGCGACCGTCGAAACCGCCCAGAACGCACACGAGGCAATCGCGCTGGCGCGGCAAACGTCCTACTCGACGGCCCTGGTCGATATCCGGCTGCCCGACATGGAAGGCTTCGACGTCTATCGACGGCTCAGAGGGGTGCAGCCGAGCCTGTCCATCATCCTGATGACCGGGTTTGGATACGACCCGACCCATTCGATCGTCAAGGCGCGGCAGGACGGCTTGCAAACGGTCCTGTACAAGCCGTTCCGGGCCGAGCGGCTGATCGAGGCGGTCGAGCAGTCGCTTCATGTGCGGGACTTGCCGACGGACCCTCCGCCAGCTTCCGAGGGTGAATGACGGATGATCGAACACGGACTCTTGCTGGCGGCCATCCTGCTGGGTCATGGTTGCCTGACGATCCTGCTCGTGAACTGGACGCACGGGCTGGGAATCAGCGTGCGATGGTCGGACCGGGCGACCCTGGCCCTGATGCTGGCCTCCGCGCTGATCGGCCTGGGGATCGCCTGGTGGCTCTGGGGTTCCCCCTGGGCCGACTGGTCGTGGCCGTGGAAGCTTTACGGCGGTGTCTGTCTGGCGGTCGCCCTGATCGGCCTGCCGGGGGCGACCATCCTCCTGCGCGTCCGGCACCGCCCCACCGGCACGACCAGCAGCGTCCGCGTCGTCGACCTGGCTTCACGGTTCGGCAAGCCCGCCCTGATCGGTCCTGGTCCGCGCCTGGTGGCTGCGCGTGCCGGGGAATGAGTCGTTGCACCTGCAGGTGCTCGACGGCACGATCCGCGTTCCGGAACTCCCCTCGGCCCTGGATGGTCTGCGCATCCTGCACATCAGCGACCTGCACTTCTCGCCGGCCTTCGATCGACGGTTCTTCGAGGCCGTCGCCGATGAGGCCGCCGGAGAGGAGGTGGACCTCGTCCTGTTCACCGGCGACCTGATCGACGACGAGCAGACGCTTGCCTGGGTCGAGCCGGTCTTGTCGAGGCTCCGGGGACGGCTCGGCACGTTCGCCATTCTCGGAAACCACGACCACCGATACGCCCCCGAAGGAGCCGCCGAGGCCCTCCGAGGCGCGGGGTTCACCGTGCTGGAAGGGACCTGGGCCCGGCTTGAGGTCAACGGCAAGGTCCTGGCGATCGGCGGCACGTCGGCTCCCTGGGGACCGGAACTCGACCCCGCCGCGATGCCCGACGCCGATGCCCGGCTCGTGCTCACCCACACGCCCGACCAGTTCTACGAGATCGCCTCCTGGGGAGTGGATCTCCTGTTCGCCGGTCACAACCACGGGGGTCAGTACCGCCTCCCCATCTTTGGTCCGGTGCTCATGCCGAGCCGCTTCAGCCGGCGCTTCGATCGAGGCTTCTTCCGCTACGGCCAGGCCCTGATGCACGTCAGCCAGGGGGTCGCCGGCAAGCACCCGCTCCGGGTCAACTGCCTGCCGGAGGTCGCCCGGTTCACCCTCCAGACCTCCCGCCCCCTGCCCGATGACCCCTCGGACCGTTCCGCCGTGCTCCCCGCCAGCACGCGCTCCTGATTCGCGACGCCCTCCCTTCCCGATCTCCCTCTCGCCCATCCCTTCGCATCGCCCTAAATGCACGCACGCATTTTTGACAAGCGATTTTGGCGTGATAGATTGATACCTGATCCTTCTCCAGATTTCCAAGATACCCGAAAATACCATCGCTTGGATGATCCGAAGTCATTCAGGCCAGAGGCGATAGAGCCCGGAGTGGACGGACATGCAATGGAATCGGTCCCACTGGCGAGGCAAGGACAGGCGAGCCGGGCGTCATGCCGGTCGGCTCCGGGTGGAACGTCTCGAGGATCGTCAATTGCTGGCGGTCCTTACCGTTACGAGCACCAATGACAGCGGAGCGGGCTCACTGCGTGATGCGTTGATGACGGCCAACGGCAACGGCGAGACCGACATCATCAAGTTCAACATCCCCGGCAGTGGGATTCACACGATCACGCCAGCGACACCCTTGCCGGTCATCACCGAGGCCTTGACGATCGACGGCATGACGCAATCGGGGGCGACATCAACATCACCCACGATCGAGCTAAACGGCACGTCGGCCGGGACCTCGGCCAACGGCCTGGACATCACCGCGGGCAACAGCACGATCCGGGGCCTGATCATCAACCGCTTCGATGCGTCGGGCATCAAGATCTCGAACACCGGCGGCAACCTGCTCGAAGGCAACTTCATTGGTGTCAACAGCACGGGCACGACCCCGGCGGCGAACAAGTTTGACGGCATCACGATCCTGAACTCGCCGAACAACACCATCGGAGGAACAACCTCCGGGCGCGAAACATCATCGCGGGAAACACCGGTAACGGGATCAACATCGCCGGCCCGTCGGCCGTGAACACGGTCATCCGCAACAACGCCATCGGCACGAACAGCTCCGGAACGCTGAACCTGGGCAATGGCGGCAGCGGCATCCTGATCAACGGCACCAACAACACGAGCGTCGGCGGCACGCTGACCAACGCCGGCAACACCATCGCGTTCAACGGCGGCGACGGCGTGAAGATTCAGGGGGGCGATAGCAACCCCATCCTGCGGAACTCGATGTTCAACAACACCAGCCTGGGGATCAACCTCGTCGGCTCGGCCAACAACAACCAGGCGGCCCCGACCCTCACCACCGTGACGACCTCCAGCGGCGTCACGACGGTCAAGGGGACCCTCCAGAGCACGCCGAACACGCAGTTCACGATCGAGCTGTTCTCGAATACGGCGGTCGATCCGAGCGGCCAGACCGGCGAAGGACGCACGTTCGTCGGCAGCACGACGGTCACGACCGACAGTCAGGGCATGGCCGCGATCAACGCCACGACCCAGACCCAGGTCGCTCTGAATAACTACGTGCTGGCCACGGCGACGGACCCGAACAACAACACCTCGGAGTTCTCCAACCCGGTCCAGAACGTGGCCCCATCGGCCAATCTGTCGATCACGGGCACCGCCTCGCCCAACCCGGTTCCATCGGGGGCGGTCCTGACCTACACGTTCACGATCACCAACGCCGGCCCGAACGCGGCGACGAACGTGACGTTCAACGACACGCTCCCGACCGGCTTTACCTTCACTCTGGCCAACGCCACCCAGGGGACGGTCACGCAGTCGGGGAGCACGGTCACGGCCAACATCGGGACGATGCAGCCGAATTCGACCGTCACGGTGATGATCTTGGGCGTGCCGGCGCCTACCGGCACACTGCCGACGACCATCTCGAACACCGCGCAGGTCTCGTCCCCCGAAGACACGATGACCGCCAACAACTCGGCCACCGTGCAAACAATGGTCGTTCAGGGAAGTAATCTGCTCCTCACCGTGACCGCGACGCCCAACCCGGCGACGGTCAACGACCGTTTGGCGTTCGAATACGTCATCACCAACCAGGGAACGCAGACAGCCAATGGCGTCACGCTAACCTCGAACATTCCAGCGAACTTCCAGTTCGTCGAAGCCACTTCGAGCCAGGGGACGACCTCAAATACGGCCACCAACGTCACCGCGGCGATTGGCGACCTCGCCCCGAACGCCAGCGCTCGCGTGATGCTCGTCGGCATGCCCACGGCGACCGGCACCGTCACCGCGATGGGGACCGTCACCGCCACCCAGCCCACGATTTTCGCGCCCGACACCATGGCGACGCAGGCCGTGACGGTCAACGCCACACCGACCAATCCGATCGTCGATCAGACCGGCCCGACCGTCACCGGCTTCCAGCGGTTCGGGTTCCACACATCCCCGACGAGTGTCGTGCTGACCTTCAACGAGCCACTCGACCCGACGACGGCCGAGAACCTTTCGAACTACCAGCTCACCACCCCGTCCGGCGCGAATATCCCGCTGTCGATGGCGATTTACGATCCGACGCTCCAGTCGGTCACGCTCGTGACTCAGCATCGCCTGAGCCCGCGTCAGGTGGTTCTGGTCAACATCAACGGTATGGCCCCCAGCGGCGTGACCGATCTGGGTGGCAACCTGCTCGACGGCGCCAACAACGGCATGCCCGGCAGCAATTTCGTCGGAACCCTGCGAGGTTTCCAGCCGGGCGTGGCCGGCACGACCCTACCAACCCGGCAGGCTGTCTTGCAACAGCAGGCCCTCGCGCATCAGCAAGCTCTGGCCCAGCGGCAGGCCCTCGCCCGTCAGCAGGCGCAGGCTCGCCGGGATGCCCTCCAGCAGCAACTCGCCCTCTCGTCCAGTAATCAGGTGACGGCCCAGAGCATTCCCACGGAAACGCCGATCGCCTTGCCCCAGCCCTTGCAGGCACTCCTGCTGAAGCGTCGATCGAACTGAGACGTGGAGTGTTTGTCAAAAGACTGACTATTCGAGAGGTCGCCGGCTCGCCTGGCGGCCTCTCCGTCATTTCAGGGCAACGGGCGATGCTCGTAATACTGGCTGAGCGCCCGGACCCGCTTGACCTGGTAGCCCGTGATCAGACCGGAAACCGCCAGTGCCGCGGCGAAAAGAACGTGGCGGTAGGGCGAATCCAATGCCGCCGATTGATACAATCCGGTCTTCACCACGAGACATCCATATGCCGCGACGGCCATGGCTGTGGTGAACCAGACGAGACGCTCGCGGAACCAGAGGCCCGAGGCGGCCACCAGCAGGAAATACCCCGCCACGCCCGAGGTTGCCAGGCCGTTATGGATCAGCACGGTGAACAGGATCACGTCGGTCCCCGCCCAGGCGTAGCGCACGACGTCCGCCCAGCGTTCCTTGCGCAGGAGGGCGTGAAACGCGATCGAGGCGGCCGCCCAGATGGCCACGACGGTCAGCGAGCGGAAATGCTCCCTGGTGTTCAGGCTCTGAATGAACGTGTAATTGACCTGAATGATCGCGCCGCCGATGGCCATGATGCCCAGGTGTGAGGCCAGCGCCGGCTCGCGGCGGGTCCATCGGCGAACGTGCTGCCAGGGGTCGGTGCGGCTGGCCTCGACCTGTTCACCCCGAAGAAAATGATCGAGATCCTCGGCCAATGCGGTCGCCGAGACATAACGGTCCTGCGGGGCCTTTTCGAGACACTTCAGACAGATCCGTTCGAGGGGGGTCGGCAGTCCCGCGCGGAGCCGGCTGGGACGCTGCGGCTCCCCTTCGAGCACCTGGACGAGCGTATCCAGCGGCGTCTCTCCCGAGAAGGGCGGGCGGCCCGTCAACAACTCGTAAAGGATCGCGCCGAGGCTATAAACATCGCTGACTGGCCCGACATTCCCCTTGCCCGCGGCCTGCTCCGGTGCCATGTAACCGGGAGTGCCGACGATGGCCCCGGTGCGGGTCATCCGACCATCGGCATGGAGCACCTTGGCCAGGCCGAAATCAGTCACACGAGGGCGGCCGGATTCGTCCAGCAGAATATTCGATGGCTTGAGGTCGCGGTGCACCACATCCTGCGCGTGCAGTTGCGCCACACCGCGGGCCACGGCATAGACATAACGCGCGGCCGTCTCTGGGGCGATCGGTCCGGCCTGGATCACCTGCGAGAGACTCTGCCCCGGCACATAGTCCATGGCGAAGTAATGCTGACCATGGATCTGCCCGACGTCGTGGATGCCGACGATGTGCGGCGAATCGAGCTTCGCGGCGGCCCTTGCCTCGGTATAGAACCGCTCGACCTGCTCCTTCGAGGCGAGGTTGCTGGCCAGGATCATCTTGATGGCGACGATCCGATCCAGTTCCTTGTCGCGTGCCTTGTAAACGACCCCCATGCCACCCCGACCGATCTCGCCCAGCATCTCGAACTTCCCGAAGCTGGGCAGGCCGGCGATCGGCAATGTGGGACGATCCACCCAGGGTGGGGGTTTCAGCGCACACGGCCAGGTGATCGTGCTTCCGGGCGCCGGTCGCGATGGCTCCGGCTCAGGGGCAATTCCCTCCGCGACCTCCATCTCCAGATGCTGCTCGCCACCCGACTGCGCCAGCATCTCGGAGTTCAGCTCGACGGTCTCCGGAGGGTCGGGAGTGCCGATCGCCGGTGGAGGCTCGGTTGACTCGCTCTTTTCCCGCGGAGGATGTGACATAAGGTCAAATTCATAGATGATGTGTACGACAGGATAGTGTCGACCCAGGACAATTGATATTCTGCCGACTTCGATCCGAGATCGCCAGTGTCTTCAACACGATCCGGCTCAGGCATCGATCGCGACGGGGCCAGCGAGACGTTCCAGCTCGGCCTCGTCGATGACGGGAACGTTGTACTGGCGGGCCTTGTCGAGCTTGCTGCCCGGGCGACTCTCCCGCCAGGACGAGCGAGGTCGATTTCGACACCGAGCCGGTGACTTTCCCGCCGCAGCGCTTGATGAGGGCCTCGGCCTCGCTTCGGGAACGCTTCGGCAGGGTGCCGGTGATGACGACCGTCTTGCCGGCCAGCGGCAGATTCCCGGAACCCGTCGAGATGACCTCCATGCGGGTCGGTCGGACGCCGGCGGCCAGCAGGTCGTCGATCAATCGGGTGTGGGCGGGGTCCTGGAGGAAGTCGTGGACGCTCCGCGCGACGATCGGACCGAGCCCCGGCACTCCTTCCAGCTCCTCCAGGGACGCCGCGCGCAGAGCCTCCAGCGTCTCGAACCGCTCGGCGAGGATCTCGGCGCTGCGGGTTCCGACGTGGCGGATCGTCAAGCCGGTGAGGAACCGGTCGAGCGAGCGCCCTTTGCTTGCCTCCAGGGCCTTGACGAGGTTCTGCGCGGATTTCTTGCCCATGCGGTCGAGCCCGGCCAGCGTCCCTTCGTCGAGCCGGTAGAGGTCGCCGAGCATGCGGACGAGCTTCCGATCGACGAGCTGCTCGATCAGCTTGGTGCCCAGGCCGTCGATGTCCATCGCGTCGCGGTGGGCGTACCAGCGAATCCATTCCTTGAGCTGCTCGGGGCACTCGGCCGGGGTGTTGGTGCAGCGGAAATCGACCTCGCCAGGTTCTCGACTCACCGGGCCGCCGCAGCTCGGGCAGGTGGTGGGGAAGTCGAAGGCCACTTCCGAGCCGTCCCGTTCGCCGACCTCGACCCGGACGACCTGCGGGATGATCTCGCCGGCCTTCTCGATGACGACCGTGTCGCCGATGCGGACGTCCTTGCGAGCGATCTCGTCGGCGTTGTGCAGGCTGGCGTGCTCGACCGTCGTGCCGGCCAGTTGCACGGGGGTCAGGTCAGCCACCGGCGTCAGCTTGCCGGTCTTGCCCACCTGGACGCGAATGCCGACGATCTTCGTCACCGCCTGCTCGGCCGCGTACTTGTACGCGATGACCCAGCGCGGGCTTTTGCTGCGGCTCCCCAGCCGCTCGCGCTGGCCGAGATCGTCC
The DNA here is from genome assembly GCA_963758025.1 of uncultured Planctomycetota bacterium. GTDB lineage: Bacteria > Planctomycetota > Planctomycetia > Isosphaerales > Isosphaeraceae > CAVWUA01. The sequence continues at coordinate 111,097 of CAVWUA010000004.1, forward strand.
ACCTTGATGACCAGGCCGTCGGTCTGATAATCCAGCTCGTTCCGCTTCGACTCCCACAGCCGGGCGTGCTCGATCACCTCATCAATCGTGTCGAACGCGGCGTTGTGCGGGCTGACCGGGATGCCCCAGGCCTTCAGTTTTTCGAGGATCTCCCAGTACGACGCCGCCGAGACCCCGTTCGTCTCGCCCAGCCCGTGCGCGACGAACTGGAGTCGTCGCTTGGCGCAAAGCCGCGAGTCCAGCAGCTTGAGCGAGCCGGCCGTGGCGTTGCGGGGGTTGGCGAAGGGCGTCTCCTCGGCTGCCGCGCGCAGTTCGTTCAGCCGCACCAGCTCGGCATTGGTCATGAAGACCTCGCCACGGACTTCCAGCAAAGGGGGGAAGTCGTCGGCCAGGCTCAGCGGGATGTTTCGCACGGTGCGGAGGTTGGCCGTGACGTTATCCCCGCGCAGGCCGTCGCCCCGGGTCGCCCCCAGGACGAACGTGCCCCCTTCGTAGCGCAGCGAGACGGCCACGCCATCGACCTTCAGCTCGACGACGTAACGCAACGGCTCGCCGCTCGTCAGGCCGCGACGGACGCGCGCGTCCCACTCGCGGACGTCGTTCTCGTTGTACGTGTTGTCGATCGAGAGCATCGGGACGTCGTGCGTGACCGTCTCGAACCCTTCGATCGGGGCGCCGCCGACGCGCTGGGTGGGGCTGTCCGGCGTGACCAGCTCGGGATGTTCGGCCTCGAGCGCCTCGAGCCGCTTCAGGAGCGTGTCGAATTCCTTGTCGCTGATGACCGGCGCGGCGTCCACGTAGTACAGCCGGTTGTGCCGCTCGATCTCCTGGCGGAGCTGGGCCACCTCGCGCTCGACGTCCTTGTTCGCCATCTACCGACCTCCGTGACGTGCTCACTCAGGAGCCGAGAGATCCAGAGTTCCCCGTCCCTGGGGACTTCTTCGCCTTGGAAGGAGAGAACCAGTGATCGGTCGCCATCGCCAGCGACCCGGCCGCGAGCATCGCCACGACCTCGACCCCGAGGGCCAACGGGCCATGGCGATCGAACCATGCGGCCAGCGCCTTCGAGCCCGGGCTCGGCGGGGCCTCGGGCTGTTCGACCGCTTGTCGGGTGATGTACGGGCTGGCGGTGTACGCCAGGGCCGTGACGACAAACGCCGTGCTCACCAGCAAAAGGAGCACGTAGAACGGGTTCGGGAACCGGACATTCCGGGGGCTCGGGGGCATCCTCGCGCCGTTTCTTGTTTTGGAAAGGACCAGGGGATTTGCCGTCTCTCATACTCCAGCCCGCTGATGTTGTCGGATTTCGGGTCTCGGGTGGCTGGGGTCTCGCCTTCGAGACCCCAGCGCTCCGCCGTTTCCCGATGGATCAGGCAGCATCAGCAGGTTCGTGGATCAGGCGCCGCCGAAGACCCACTCGCTGCCGGCGATCTCGTAATCGACGATTTCCTCGGGCTTGAACCAGAGGGCAATCTCGCGCTGGGCCGACTCGGGGCTGTCGGAGCCGTGGATCAGGTTGTTTTGCTTGCTGATCGAGAAGTCGCCGCGGACGGTCCCGGGGGCGGCCTCGACGCCGTTGGTCTTGCCCAGCAGGTTGCGGACGACGGTGATCGCCTCGTTGCCTTCGAGCACGCCGACGACGACCGGGCCGCCGGTGATGAACTGGATCAGGCCGTCGAAGAACGGCTTGCCCGCGTGTTCGCCGTAGTGCTGTCTCACCCAGGGCGCGATCGACCTGCATGAGCTTCAAGGCGGCGATCCGCAGGCCCTTGGCCTCGAACCGCCGGAGGATCTCGCCGACGAGCCGGCGCTGAACGCAGTCGGGTTTGAAGATGATCAGGGTGCGCTGCATGGTCTGTCCGTGTGGATTCCGCGTTCGGGGGTCACGTTGATGGCCGAAGTCCCTTGCCTGTTTGGGCCTCCGGTAACGAGAGACGGGCCAGTTTAGTCGCTCGGAGTCGGCGATTCAACGCCAAGAGCTGTCGCGTCGTGCCTCGTCGGCGGGCATAACTTCCCAGGGCAGTTCCTCGTAATCGTCAGGGTCGAGCCGCCAGACCTTGACCGTCGGCGGGTCATCCAGCAGGGAGACGATGATCCGGGGCAAGTCGCCGTAGTAGTTCGTCTCCAGGTCGGTCTTGCTCGGGATGGCAGCCCACTTCGGGTGCGAGTGGTAAATCGCCAGGAACTCCGCCCCGCGATCGCGGCAGGCGTCGCGCGCGGCGAGGATGTCGCGCGGATCGGCGTTGTAGCGGGTCTCGCTCGCGTCGATGTTCTGAGGATGTGGATCGACGAGACAAGCGGCGCGACGCCCCCCAGGATGCCGCAGGCTTCCAGCGGGGCCTCGCGCAGACAGTGCTCCACCATCGCCGCCAGCAGGTCGGCGGGGATGCGGAGCGGCGCCCGGTTGGATTCCGGCGGCTGCCGCTCCTCGAGATGGGCGTCGCTCATCACTCGGGGAACAGCGGGGTGGACAGGTAGCGCTCGCCCAGGTCGGGCAGGACGACGACGATCATCTTGCCGGCGTTCTCGGGACGCTTGGCGACCTCGATCGCGGCGGCGGCCGCCGCGCCGCAGGAGATGCCGCAGAGCATGCCTTCCTCGCGGGCCAGGCGGCGGGTGGTCTCGAAGGCGTCCTCGTCCTTGACCTGGACCACCTCGTCGATGATCTCGGTGTTCAGCACGTCGGGGATGAACCCGGCGCCGATTCCCTGGATCTTGTGCGGGCCGGGCTTGAGCGGCTCCCCTTGCTTCTTCTGGGTGATGACCGGCGAGTTGACCGGCTCGACCGCGACGATCTTGACGTCCGGCTTGCGCTGCTTGAGCACCTCGCCGCAGCCGGTGATCGTGCCGCCGGTGCCGACGCCCGCGACCAGGATGTCGATCTGGCCGTCGGTGTCGCGCCAGATTTCCTCGGCCGTCGTCTTGCGGTGGATCTCCGGGTTGGCCGGGTTGTTGAACTGCTGGGGCATGAAGGCGTTGGGGGTGTTGTTGACGATCTCCTCGGCCTTGCGGACCGCGCCGGGCATCCCCTCGGCGGCCGGGGTCAGGACGATCTCCGCGCCGAAGGCCTTGAGGAGCCGACGACGCTCCATGCTCATGCTCTCGGGCATGGTGACCATCAGCTTGTAGCCCCTCGCCGCGCACGTGAAGGCCAGGGCGATGCCGGTGTTGCCGCTGGTCGGCTCGACGATCACGGTGTCGGGGCCGATCTTGCCGTCGCGCTCGGCCGCGTCGATCATCGCCACGCCGATGCGGTCCTTCACCGACCAGAGCGGGTTGAAGTTCTCCAGCTTGGCGACCACCTCGGCCTGGCACCCCTCGGTGACCCGCCGCAGGCGGATCAACGGCGTGTTGCCGATCGTCTGGGTGATGTCGTCGTAAATCCGGCCCCTGGTCCGTTCGGCGGTGGCCATCCGGCTGCCTCCTGGAATTGGAATTCGGGAATCGGCCGCTGCTACCCTGTCGCTGATACGGCCCGGCGAGATTATCGGCGCAATACGGACGATTGGTTCAATCCGAACGCTTTGCCCCATCATTTTCAAGTTAAGTACGTCCGTCAACATGGTAGACGATTTTTTGCCGGTCCGTGCGGTCGGCTCACCCAGACCCGGAGCGGCACTCCGACCTTGCTCCCTTGCGCCAGACGGCCTTACAATCAGGGATCAAACTTGAAAACGCCGAGAGAAGCAGCAGGAGCGACGCGATGTCACAGGGTACCGAGAACCAGCCCCAGGCCCCCACGCAGCCGATGCAGCACGGCCACCGCCCGGCGGCGTCGGCCCAGGTGCCGGCGACCCTCGTGCCGGAAACCGGTTGGCACTTCCTCCACCTGTTCTACCGGATCGACCGCCAGGCCCTGGCCGCGCTCGATGAATCAAAACGCCAGGAGGGACGCGAGGCCCTGACCGCCCTGCTCGGCCAGTCGGGTGAGGGGGGCCCCGCGCAGTCGCAATGCTTCGCCATTCCCGGGCACAAGGCCGACTTCGGCCTGATGATGGCTGGGCCCGACCTGAAGGCGATTCACGGCGTCGAAACCGCCATCGCCGCCTCGCCGCTCGGCCCGGCGCTGGTGCCCAGCGACTCGTTCTACTCGATCACCGAGATCTCCGAGTACGTCCCCGATGTCGAGCAATACGGTCAGATCCTCCAGCGCGAGGGGCACGATCCGGAGAGCAGCGCCTACAAGACCCGGCTCCAGCAGTACGCCAACCGCCTGGAACCGATGAACCGCCAGCGCCTCTTTCCCGAATTCCCCGACTGGCCCTGCATGTGCTTCTACCCGATGAGCAAGATGCGGGTCGAGGGCCAGAACTGGTACCTTCTGCCGTTCGAGGACCGCGCCCGGATGATGAGCGAGCACGGGCGCAGCGGCATGAAGTTCGCCGGCCGCGTCACCCAGGTCATCACCGCGTCCACCGGCCTGGACGACTGGGAATGGGGCGTGACCCTCTGGGCGCGGAACCCGCAGTACCTCAAGGAGATCGTGTACGGGATGCGGTTCGACGAGAGTTCGGCGAAGTACGCCCTGTTCGGCGACTTCTACTTCGGCTACATCCTTCCCCCGGCCGAACTTCTCGATACGGTCCGACTGTAAGCCCCCCGGGCCGTTGCCGGGCGAGTCGGAGATCCCCCCGATGTGGAAATGCTCAAAATGCGGAACCTCCGTCGAACGACAGTTCGACGTCTGCTGGATGTGCGGTACGTCGATCGACGGCGTTGAGGACCCGAGCTTCGTGGCGGAGGTGGACCCCGGCGACGAGGTGGACACCCAGGAATTCCCCACGCGGCTTGAAATCGAGTCACCCCTGTTCGACCCGGAACTGGATACCCCGATCGTCGCCCCCGCGTATGAGTGGGGGCTTGAGACGGAGGAACTCCCCCCGCCGCCTCAGGATGTGGTCGTCTGCTACACGACCCCCAGCCTGACCGAGGCGACCTTCCTGGCCGACTGCCTGCGGAACGAGGGGATTCTCGCCGAGGTTCACGACCGGAACCTCGGCAGCGCCATCGCGGGGATCGGCATGGTTCCGGTCCAGATCGCCGTTTTATCGGATGATCTTCCCCGCGCGCGGCAATGGCTGGCACAATATGAGGACGACCGGCGGGCCCGCCGACAACAACAGGCGGCGCGAGGCCGCCAACGCGATGAACTTGACGACGACCCGGAGGACGCTTCGATGTGGACCTGTCCGAAATGCGGCTCGAAGGTGGACCCCTCGTTCGAGGTCTGCTGGAAGTGCGGCACGACCCCCGAAGGGGTGGAAGACCCCACCTTCGTCTCGGCTGACGAGGCGCCGCCGATCGAGGACCCGAACTACGACCCGGTCTCCCAGCCGACCGTCGTGACGATCCCCGGCGGCACCCCGATCACCGGCGAGCACGCGATGGACGTCGTCGAGTGCTACCAGGCGTTGAGCCTGATGGAGGCCAAGTTCCTCACCGACCAGCTCAACGAGCAAGGCATCCGCGCCCTCTGCGACCAGCAAGACTTCCAGGACTTCATCGGCCCCTGGGACGGCAACCCCCGCGTCTTCTGCCGCGCCGAGGACTACGCCAAAGCCCGCCAATGGCTCAAGGAGTACGAACAGCGCCGCGCCGAGCACGGCCACGGCCCGACGGGGTGAGTGGCGAAGCGAGGAGCCCCAAGTCATTGTAGGGTGGGCACCGCCCACCATCGATAAATTTTGGATGGTGGGCGGTGCCCACCCTAGATGGCTGATCCTCTGACATGAGCCGTCGTGAAAAGCCGCCAGAGCCCACCGACCGGGGGCATCGTAGGACAGGAATCCTGTAGGGTGCGTCACTTGGACGCACCATCATATTGGGAGGTGCGTCCAAGTGACGCACCCTACTCCATTCCATAATGCGAAGCGAAGGCTCTATCGGGCCAAGGCCCTCGAACAAGACTGCTTGGAGTTCGGTCCGGATGCGGGGGCACCGTAGGGCATGAACCCCATTGGACACACCAATATGAGGAAGGTGCGTCAGAGTGACGCACCCTGGAAACCACGAAGTCGATCAAATTAATTAATGCTTCATTGTCGAATGAAGGTGCGTCATGACTATCGCCAAAATCCATGGTGCGGAATATCCGCTTCGCAAAATTTTTAGTAATGATTTTAACTTTAGGATTCCCCTCTACCAACGTCCCTACGCATGGACGACAGAGCAGGCAGGAGAATTGCTGGACGACCTGATATCGTTCATTGGTTCGGACTCCCGATTAGGAATCGACGACCTGAGTCCATATTTTCTCGGCAGTATCGTGCTTATTAAGGGGGAGAGCCAGCCAGACGCAGAGGTGGTGGACGGGCAACAGCGGCTCACGACATTGACGATTCTGCTTGCGGCTTTGCGGCAAACGATCACGACCCCGGAGTATGCCGGTGGCATGACCGACTACCTCTACCAGGAGGGGAAGCCGCTCGAAGGTACGGCGAACCGCTATCGGCTCAGTCTGCGGGAACGGGATGCGGACTTCTTCCGCACTAACATCCAAGATGCGGGTCGGATCTTTAACCTCAGGAAGCTGAACCCCGGGCAGCTATCGGATAGCCAGCGGAACATCCGAGCCAACGCAATCCTCTTTCTGGACAAGTTGTCGACATTGCAGGAGGATCAACGGGTCCGACTGGCTCAGTTCATTGTGAAGAATTGTTTGTTGGTCGTTGTCTCTACGCCGGATCTCGACTCTGCTTACCGCATCTTTTCGATTCTCAACGACCGGGGCCTCGATCTCTCGCACTCGGACATCTTGAAGTCGGAAGTCATCGGTCGCATTCCACCGCAGGAGCAGGAGGAATTCAACGACAAGTGGGAGGATGCCGAGGAAGAACTTGGACGAGATTCGTTCAGTGATCTTTTCGCCCACACACGAATGATCTTTCGGAAGGCCAAGGCGAAAGAGACGATCCTGAAAGAATTTCGGGAGTTTGTCGTTAAGCAGGTAGGTAACGCCAGAGATCTCATCAACGACGTGCTGATTCCCTTTGCCGACGCATTCGCAACGATCCAGAAGGCGAACTACGAAAGCACTGCCGGTGCCGAACAGGTCAACCAGATGTTGAAGTGGCTTGGCCGCATCGACAACACCGATTGGATTCCCCCGGCGATCATGTATTTCGCCCGCAACAAATCCGACTCTAGGGTCCTCTACCGATTCCTCACTGATCTTGAACGGTTAGCTGCTTTTTTGATGGTCTGTCGATACGGGATTAACGAGCGGATCGAGCGTTACGGAAAGGTGATCGACGTCATCGAGAAGGACGCTGATCTCTACGCCGATGGCTCTCCATTGCAGTTGTCCGAAGCGGAATGTCGCCTGTTCGTGAAAGAACTCAATGGCGACATCTACCGACAGGTGCCCAAGCGAAGGCTCTACATCCTGCTCCGTCTGGACTCGGCTCTGTCGGACGGAAGCGCCACCTACGATCACGGCATCATCTCCATCGAGCATGTCTTACCGCAGAATCCCCATGCTGATAGCAAATGGTATGAATGGTTTCCTGACCAAGACCTGCGGGACCGCTGGGTGCATCGGCTGGGCAACCTCCTGCTGCTCAACCACAAGAAGAACAGTAGCGCCAGTAATTATGAGTTTGAAAAGAAAAAGAAGTCGTACTTCATGAAGGGCGGAGTCTCACCATTCCCGCTCACGACGCAGGCCGTCAGCGAGACGGGATGGACGGTGGCTGTTCTCGAACGGCGACAGAAAGAACTTCTCGACAAATTGAAACAGACGTGGCGAGTCAACGTCGAAACCCCTGTCGATGAGCCGGTCGAGGAAACCGAAGCCGTGAACGAAGCCGACGACAGCAGGTCAAGTTTTCACGTCGAGATGGTGCCGTCGCTGGAGCAACGATTCGGAAAGAAGTTCATCAACCAATCACGCTCACTCTGGGTTGCCGACGATGGATCCATCCTCGTCTCGTGTCAGGTCTCGAAGGAGTACAAGCGGAGTGACTCCCAATTCTGGTTCGGCCTCATCCGTACGACGAAGGAAGCGTTGGAGGCTCATCGGGTTGGCTACTGCGCCTTCGGGCTTGGCTCTGCCCAGAAAGTGCTGGTGATGCCGTTCGATCGCTTGGCCGATTACCTTCCCGCCATGTACTCCTCCAATGAGGATAATGGGGTTGTTCGCCACTGGCATATTTGTTTTCGCGAAATTGTAAATAAGATCGAACTCATCATGCCACCTAACGAGACGAATGTAGATGTCACAGAGTTTCTACTCCGGATGTAAGCAAGAAAGATTGCTTTCGGCGCGGTGGCGCGAGCAAATCCCGATGCATGAGATCTGGGACAGCATCGCCGCCGAGCCGGGCCGCACTCACTTGACGGCCGCCCAGGAGCGGGAGTTGGAACGCCGGTTGGCCGAGCACGAAGCCGATCCGGGGGACGTGGTTCCCTGGGAGGAGGTCAAGGCCCAAGCCCTGACGCGGTTCCAGCAGCCATGAACCGGCCTATGGTCCTCCGCCGGCAGGCACGCCTCGCCTGACTGGACGATACTGGACTTTGCCAGTGCCTCCCGACGGGAGAGAAACATGGATGTTCGCCGCATACGCCTGTCATTGTGGATTCTTGGTGGCGTTGTGCTCACCCTTACGCTCCTGGGGGTGTGGCATCTGTTCAGCCATCGCAGCCTCACGCCGATGGAAAAACGGCTTGTCGGTGCATGGAGCTTTCCACGGCCAGGGGACCCGAGCACCCTGCACGTTTACCGCTTCCGTGATGACGGCCGTGTGGTCGAGGAGCATTACTATCTCACGTCCGCCACTCCGACGACTCCAAGGCTCAGGATGCATGGGGTCTGGCGGATCGAGAGCGATGGTCGCCTGGTCGTCGAACGGCCGGAGGGAATGGATGGGGCCATGGTGGAAGTCTCTCGTCAGATCCGAAACTTCGGCGGCGACCAGAAATACGACCATCCCCTCCTCCGTCGCACCTACAAACTGATAACGGCCGATGCCACTCGGTTGACGTTCCGTCACAGACGTCTTTTGGATTCTGGCCAGTACGAAGAAGCCGAACTGATGATGGTACCCTCAACGCGACGGAGGTCGCCTCGGAGCCGCTCACGCTCCGAGCTTCCAACAGTCGCCCGCGTGTGACGTTCCGGCTTGATGAGCCGGGTCGCCCCGACGGATTCAATATTCGGCCGGCTTGACCCTTGATCAAAATTCCTATACGATACTTGTACTTGAGCGCTCAGGGCGGGCGCTGGAGTGATCGGCTATGATGGCCCCGCTGTGCGAATCATCGCATGGCCGGGGTTTTTTTACGCGCCTCGGCCTTGAGATGATCCTCTGTCTCGATCCTGTTTCACCTCCGGTGTCGTCGTTCATGATCCGGACGTTGGACGCGGGCGAGACATGGCCCGGGGCGCGGCTTGAGGATTTTCCTCGCCGCCCTCGGGTTTCGCAGCGGACTTCGTACACCCTTTTCTCAATGAGGAGTACGTCTCATGCTGCGCAGCATGCTCGTGGGGCTCGATGGAACGGCCGATTGTGATGCCGCACTGGAACTGGCCATCCGCTGGTCGAGAGAAACCCAGGCTCTGGTGGTCGGATTGGGGGTCATTGACGAACCAGGCATTCATGGTTCGGAGGAGATGCTGGTTGGCGAGGTCTATTTCCAGAAACTCAATGAGAGTCTCGCGACCGAGGCCCGGCATCAGGTGGAGCATTCTCTGAGTCGTTACGCAAGACGTTGCGCGGAAGCTGGGGTTCCCTTCAAGGAACTGGAGGACGTCGGTGCGCCTTACTCCCAGATCTTGAAGGAAGCTCAACGTTACGACCTGATTCTTCTCGGCCAGGAAACCCACTTCCAGTATGGCTGGAAGGATCTGCCGGACGGCACCATCGGCAAGGTCCTGTCCGAAAGTTCACGCCCCGTCGTCGCGGTTCCTGACGTGCTGGAAGAAGGGACGTCGGTGCTGATCGCCTACGACGGCAGTCTGCAAGCGGCACGTGCCTTGTATGCATTCGAGGCCTCGGGACTTGGCCTGAATCGCTCCGTGGAAATCATGAGCGTCGGTCAAGACTATAAAGACGCAGCCCGCAACGCCGATCGCGCGGTCGAGTTCCTCCGGTTCCACAACATCCAGGCGTCGTCCCATGTGATTCATTCGACGGCTGCTCCTGGAGGGTTGATTCTGGATCGGGTCCGGCAGCAGAATATCGGTCTGCTGGTGATGGGGGCTTACGGCCAACCGATTCTGAAGGAGTTCTTCCTTGGTTCGGTGACTCGAACCGTGATGAAGGAGAGCCCGGTTCCGGTGTTCCTGTATCATTGACCCATCCCCCGTGGGCAAGAGGAGGATCGCGATGCTGCGTACGATGCTGGTGGGGCTCGACGGCTCCGCGGATAGCGAGGCCGCGCTGGATCTGGGTCTTCGATGGGCCAAGCGGCTGGACGCCATGCTGGTGGGTATGGGGATCATCGACGAACCGGAGATCTGTGAGCCGGAACCGGTGCCTCTTGGCGGTGGCTATTACAAGGCCCGCAGGGACCAGGTTCTGCTGAACGAGGCACGTCGTAAGGCGGACGAAATCCTCGGCCGGTTCGGGGTCCGTTGCGCCGAGGCCGGGGTCGCCTGCAAGGAACTGGAAGAAGTCGGCCTGCCCGCGGAGGAGATCGTTACCGAAGCCCAGCGGTTCGACCTGATCCTGCTCGGCCAGAAGACCCATTTCTCCCCGGATGGCCCGGAAGCGGGCGACCAAACGTTGAGCCGCGTTCTCAGCAGGAGCCCACGCCCGGTGGTCGCGGTGCCACGAACGCTGACCGAGGGGGAGTCGGTCGTGATCGCCTTCGATGGCAGTCTTCAAGCCGCGCGGGCCTTGCATTTGTTCGAGGCGTCGGGCCTCGGAAACGACCGCAAGGTCCACATTGTCAGCGTCTCGAAGGAGAAGCCGCTCGCCGCCCGTCATGCGGAACGTGCCGCCGACTTTTTGCGGGCGCACGAGATTTCTGTGCAGAGTCATCCCGTGGATTCTTCGGATCCCGCATCGGCTCTTCTCGAGGCAATCGGAACGTTCCATGCCGAGCTTCTCGTCATGGGGGCTTACGGACAGGCATCCTGGCGTGAATTTTTCCTCGGTTCCGTGACCCGTACCCTTCTCAAGGAGTCCCCGGTGCCCCTGTTCCTGTACCACTGATTCGCCGCTTCTCGGTGCTTTCCCCCCCCCTCTTTTTTGACCATGAAGTGGCGAGAGAGTTGACGATGCCCGGAATGGACGCGATTGCCGAAGTGAAGAACGCGGCGAGCCCGCAACACGACGCATTCCATGCCGAATCGATCGAGTCGGTGCTCCAGCGGTTCCGGACGGACCCAGCACAAGGTCTGGACGAAGCCAGGATCGAGGAACAGCGTCAGCTCCATGGCATGAACCGGTTGGAGGAAGCGCCGCCGGTGCCGATCTGGCGGCGTTTCCTCTCTCAGTTTCAAGAGCCGGTGATTGGCATTCTGATCGCCGCCGCAGTGTTCGCGGGCGTCATGGAGGAATGGGCCGACACGCTGGCGATCCTGGCGATCGTCCTTCTGAATGGAATCCTCGGGTTTCTTCAGGAGGAGCGGGCGGGGCGTGCGCTGGCGGCTCTCCAAAAGATGTCGGCGCCGATGGCCAAGGTCATTCGCGCGGGCCGTTTGCAAACGATTCCGGCCAGTGAACTGGTTCCGGGGGACCGTGTCGAGCTGGAGGCCGGGGATAGCATTCCCGCAGATGTTCGACTGATCAAGGGGACCGGGCTTCGCGTGCAAGAGGCGTCCTTGACCGGAGAATCGGTACCGGTGGCGAAGGACGCCGATGCCAGTCTCGCCCCCAACACACCGCTTGGAGATCGTCGAAACCTGGCCTTCATGGGAACGGTGGTTGCCGCCGGCAAGGCCAGCGCTGTGGTTGTCGCGACCGGCATGTCCACCGAGCTGGGACGGATCGCCGGCCTGCTCGATCGATACGAGCCCGAGCGAACCCCTTTGCAAAAGCGACTCGGCGAGCTTGGTAAGATCCTTATCGCGGTTGTTCTTGCCATCGTCGCCGTGATTTTTGCCCTCCAGTTGCTTCGCGGGCAGGAGCTGTTTCATGCTCTGTTGCTCTCGGTCAGCCTGGCGGTTGCCGCCGTTCCCGAGGGACTACCGGCCGTTGTCACGCTCGCCTTGGCGATCGGCCTGCAGCGCATGGTCAAGCGAAATGCGCTGATCCGTAAACTACCCAGTGTCGAGACCCTGGGCTCGGTCACGATCATCTGCACGGACAAGACGGGGACTCTCACGCGCAATGAGATGACGGTCCGCGAGATTACCACGGCTTCGAATCATTTTCGCGTGACTGGGGCAGGATATTCACCTCATGGCCAGTTCCTCCGGCAAACGAACGGAGACGGCGAAGCGGTCAATCCTCAAACCGAGCCGGAACTGGCTCGTCTGCTGACCATCAGCGCCGTCTGCAATAACGCCAAGGTGTCTCCTCGGGGTGATGATACCGACAACTGGCAAGTCATTGGCGACCCGACCGAAGGGGCCATGATCGTCGCGGCTCTGAAAGGAGAGATCGAGGCGGCCGAGGCGGACCATCATGTTCTCTTTGAAATCCCGTTCGATTCGGATCGGAAGGCGATGTCCGTCGTCGTCCGCGCGCCGGATGGCTCCGCCGTGATGCACACCAAGGGTGCGCCCGAGGTCATCCTGAAAAAGTGCGTGGCCGAGTGGCGGGGTGATCGTGCCGAACCCTTGACGGAGGAACGCCGAGAAGAGATCCGTAAGGAAGGAGCGAACATGGCCGAAAGGGCCCTTCGGGTCCTTGCGCTGGCCGATCGCCGCGAACCCGACAGCGGAAACAATCTGGAGGAAAACGAGCTGATCTTCGCGGGTCTGGTGGGCATGATCGACCCGCCACGGGAAGAGGTCAAAGAGGCTGTAAAAACCTGCCGGAAGGCAGGCATCAAGCCGATCATGATCACGGGCGACCATCCGGCCACCGCGCAGGCCATCGCGCGCGAACTTCGCATCGCCGATGATCCTGAGGATCGTGTCGTCCGCGGCAGCGAGCTGGACGAGATGACCGACGAGCAGTTGACAGAGAACGTCAGGCATATCTCGGTCTATGCGCGCGTCACCGCGGAGCACAAGCTGCGGGTCGTGAGGGCATGGAAAGCCCAGGGGCAGGTCGTGGCGATGACCGGCGATGGCGTGAACGACGCCCCGGCCGTCAAAGCCGCCGATATCGGGATTGCCATGGGGCAGACGGGGACGGATGTCACCAAGGAAGCCTCGGATATGGTGTTGACGGACGACAACTTCAGCTCGATCGTCAGCGCCGTGGAGGAAGGCCGGGGCATCTTTGATAACATCCAGAAGTTCATCCACTACCTGCTCTCCAGCAATGCGGGAGAGGTTTTGTTGATGTTTCTGGCCGCCTTGCTCGGCTGGCCCGCGCCATTGACCGCCATCCAGCTTCTCTGGATCAATCTCGTGACTGATGGTTTCCCCGCCCTGGCCCTGGGCATGGAACCTCCAGAGCCGGACATCATGGAGCGCACGCCACGTCCTCCGAAGGAATCCGTCATCACGCGACGGCGTGGGGTTTTGATCCTCACGCATGGGCTGCTCATGGCGGCCGTCGGCGCGTTCGCGTTCTATTATATCTATGATAACAATCCAGAAAACCTGGAACACGCCCGAACCGTCGCATTCTGCACTCTGGCCTTCACCCAGCTATTCTATTCGTTCTCTTGCCGGAGCCAGGCTTACACGCTACCGGAACTTGGGGTGTTGACGAATCCCTACCTCCTCGGCGCAATCGCCGTCTCCGGGTTGCTGCAACTCAGTGTGATCATGCTGCCGTTCGCCCGGTCCGTCTTTGATGTCTCGACCCGTTCCTTTCACAGTTGGGCTCCCATCCTTCTTCTCTCATTGCTGCCCGTGACCCTCATCGAGGTGGCGAAACTCGTTCGAGCCTGGTACAGAAGAAGGCAACGATCCTGACGTCCAGGCGCAGAAGCTTCCGCCAGGACCAATGGGGCCATTCGCAACACAATTGGCGATCTCGTCGCGATTCAGGGGATTCGGATGGAAGGAGCGATACTTCAATTCATCGTCACGGCCGCAGTCATCGTGTTCGCCGGGATCGTTTTGACGCGCTGTTCCGACTCCATCGCGGAACTGACGGGAATCGGGCGGCTGCTTGCCGGGAGTATCTTTCTCGCTCTGGCCACGTCGTTGCCCGAACTGTCGGTGGGTGTCAATGCCGTCCGCCTGGGGATGGCGGACCTGGCCGTGGGGGACCTGCTCGGCAGCAGTCTCTTTAACCTGCTGATCCTGGCGGTTCTCGACCTCACCTATCCGCCGCGCTGGCGGATGTTCTCGCGCATCTCGACCGCGCATGCCCTCTCGGCCACACAGAGCATCACCCTCACGACGCTCGCGGCGTTCGGCATCGCGCTCGGCTCACGATTCGCCCCCTACGCCATCGGCGGAGTTGGTGTCTTTAGCCTAGCGATCCTGGTCGCCTATTTGCTGGGAATTCGCATGGTCTTTCTCGACCAGAAACTCTCGGCAAGGGAGAAGCAATCCGTCGAGAGCGACCCACGCAGCGTTGCCGTCGCCCCCGTGCCCGGTAGCCTGTCGAAAGCGATCCTCGGATACCTCCTCAGCGCGGTTGCCATCCTGATCTCCGGACCGTTTCTGGCCACAGCGGCCGACGAGATCGCGGAGAAATCGGGTCTTGGTCAAACGTTCGTCGGGACTGTCTTCGTCGCGCTCTGCACGTCCTTGCCGGAGCTAGTCGCCTCACTGACCGCCGTGCGCATGGGTGCGCCCGACCTGGCCCTGGGCAATATTTTCGGCAGCAACATCTTCAATATGACCCAGTTGGTTCCCCTGGATCTTGTGCATCAAGGGCCCTTGCTCGCGGCGGTCTCTCCGTCGAACCTACTGACAGCCCTCGCAATCATTCTCGTCACGGCGGTCGCCATCACCGGCCAGTTGTATCAGGTTGAACGACGCATTCACTTTCTGGAACCGGATGCCCTGCTCGTCATCCTTCTGGTGATCGGTGCCTTGGTCTTACTTTACTACTTGCGATAAATCGCAAGGTCATCTCATGCGATCCAATACATTCCGTCTCGTTCTGCCCATCCTTCTCGCTGGAATGTGGAGTCCTTGCCCGACGGATACGGCCGAGGCCGGAGACGAGGCCCCCCCCTATGTTCAGATGAATTATGGTCCGACGTTGGGCGCGACTCTGGAAGTCGGACCGGGGAATTTTGCCTACAAGGGAATCGCCATCCGGCTCGATCCCGGGCCTGGAGGGATCACCGGTGGCCACGTCTTCACCGTCTTCGACACGGACCTGATGCGGTTCGCCGCCGGATGGACCGGCGATCGCTTCATCGACTGGCGAGGGATCGCTTTCGATGGTGCACATAACGCCCACTCGAAGATCGTTGGTTCCATCGCCTATCGCAATCCTCCCTCCCCCGGTTGGGGGCGTCCCGGCGATGGGTCATTCGATGACCCCCGCTCTCTCGGAATCGACGGCAACCCCTATGGTCCCCTGCCCCGTTCCTGGCTGCACTGGAAGGGCCTCTACCAGCATGGCGATCAGGTTGTGCTGTCCTACGACCTGGGATCAACCAGCATTCGTGAGCGGCCGGGGTTGGTGGTCGAATCCGAGCCGCCGTTGACGATCTTCACGAGGCAGATCGAGATCGAGCCGCATGAGGATGATCTCTGGCTCCATATCTTCGGCGACGAGCAGAGCCAGGTTTCGTGGAGAAGCCGGTCGGATCTCAAGCCGACCCAGAACCCTGGAAACGCGGCGGACGAACTGGCACTCCTGCCTGAGATGGAACCTCCCTCGGATGACACTCTTGATTTCGGCTCCAGCAATTTCTCGATCGGCGCCTGGATCAAGACGGAGGCTGGCGGCACGATCCTGTCCAAGGCCGCGCCCGATGGCCCCTGGGTTCCCAAGGGCAAATGTTTCTTTGTACGCGACGGCCGACTCGGCTACGACGTGGGTTGGCTAGGGGTGGTTCAGTCGCGGCAGAAGGTCAACGACAACCGATGGCACCACGTGGCCGTGACCTATCGTCAGGAGGACGGCGCGACGCGACTTTTCATCGACGGTCACGCAGATGGAATGCGACGGCTCGCGTCCACGGACGGAGAGGGCCATCGCGTACGGATCGGCTACACCGCCACCGATTTCGTGCCTCCGTTCCGTGGTCAACTGGATGATGTGCAGATCTATGACCGTCCCCTCGACGAGATGGAAATCCGGGCGTTGGCCCGGTCGGAAGCCCAACCGGATGGACTGATCGCGCGCTGGGAATTCGACGAAATTCCGGTCCGGATCGACATCCGTTCCCAATCAGGCAGGGGGTGATTATCAAGGCACACTCGTCCGCGCCGGCCTTGGGGAAGGACGCCACGGAAAGGGGTTGAACCTCAATGGTAATTCATGGGTCGAGATCGCGGGACGTGAACGTCCAGCAAAGCTTGAAACCGAACCCGTTGCGGGCTCCTTCCTCAGACCATCCGGTCGTGGTCGTGGGGCTCGTCAGCGCAACAGAAAATGCCGACTGGATCACGGACGATCCGGGGCAGATCCGGCTACATATTCCGGCTTCGAATAGAACGACGAATCTATCCGTATGGATCGGCCGAGTGACGGAGCAGCGGTCGCTCGAAGGGTTCGCCAGGATGCTGTCGCAGGCCAAATCGCCTGGTTCTCTCGAATCTCTCACGCACGGAGGCCCTGCGAAGTGGGATACAGTCCTGACCACTCAGGGAAAGATCGGAGAATCCGAGGGACCGTTCGCGGCCGATGATCTGACGCTTCCCTTGAATAATCCCTGGCATTCATGGATGCGACTCGGCGGATTCGATTTTCTGGATCATGGTCATCGCGCCGCGGTCTGCACCTGGCAAGGCGACGTCTGGATCGTCGATGGCCTGGAAACCGAGAGCCTGGACCAACTGAAATGGCGGCGGATTGCCACAGGGTTATTTCAGCCGCTCGGCATCAAGGTTCGTGATGGAGATATTTTCGTCCTTGGACGAGACCAGATCACCCGACTGCACGACCTGAACGGCGACGGCGAAACTGACTATTATGAAAATTTTAATAATGATGCGCAGGTCACCGAACATTTCCACGAGTTCGCGATGGACCTTCAGACGGACTCCGCAGGGAAACTTTTACTATACCAAGGGCGGTCGGCACGCGCTCGACGCCGTGGTGCCACAGCATGGAACCTTGATTCGGGTCAATCAGAATGGAACAGCTTCCGAGATCCTGGCTCGCGGCTTTCGCGCTCCGAACGGACTGCTGGTCAACGATGACGGCAGTTTTGTGATCAGTGATCAGGAAGGCCACTGGACCCCCATGAACCGGATCAACTGGGTGCGTCCCGGCGGGTTTTATGGATACATGATGGGGTACCTTTCTCATCCGCGTGACCCGTCCGATTTCGAGCCGCCCCTGTGCTGGATTCACCGCGAATATGATCGATCCCCCTCCGAACCCCTGCGCGTCACGAGCAAGGTCTGGGAACCACTTCAAGGGGCCTTGCTGAGTCTTTCCTACGGGACGGGGAAAATCTGGCGGGTGCTCGTTGATGAGGTCGAGGGCCAGAAACAAGGAGGGATCGTTCGCCTACCGGTCCCGACGTTTCCGACCGGCATTCATCGTGGCCGGTTCCATCCGACCAATGGACAGCTTTACCTTTGCGGCCTGGTAGGCTGGGCAACTGACACGACGCGCGACGGGGGACTGTATCGCGTCCGTTACACGGGCGAACCACTTCGACTGCCTGTCGGTTTGATCGCCACCCGCTACGGAATGATCCTTAGCTTTCCCGATCCGTTAAACCCCGCGACGGCCCAGAATCCGCAGCGCTATGGTGTCCACGTCTGGAATTATCGTCGCACGGCCAGTTACGGGTCGGACGATTATCGCGTGAGCAACGGCACCCCCGGGCGCGATACCCTGGCGATCACGGGGATCCAACTCTCCGAGGATCATCGCTCGGTGTTGATCCAGATGCCCGAGATCTCCCCTTGCATGCAGATGGAGATTACCTACGATCTCGAAACGGCCGATGGAGCCGCCATCACCGACCGCGTCCTCAACACGGTCCATCGGCTTCATGACCCAGCGACTATCGAGGAGCCGCGATTTCCGGGTGGACTGAATCCCCCGCCGTCCCTGACCGAGCTCGTCTCGCGGGAGGATCGTTTCCCCGGTCTGGCACTGACGTTCCATCAGGAACGAGCCGGGCAGATCATCACCGATGCTCGAACCTCGAGGATGCTCGCGCTGTATGTGCCAAAGGGATCGCCCCCCTCCTCGTTCCTCTCACCGGGACCGTTCACCGCGTCGTTCGTTGGAGATCTCGTCGTGGAGTCGAGCGGAACGTATCAGTTCCAGGCGACGGGATCTGGTACGTTCAGCCTGACGGTCAACAACCAACCCGTGCTGAAGGATCGGCAATTGAGCGGAGCCGCCGAGGGCGTCATCAGCCGTCCGGTGGCGCTGCACGTAGGGTTGAATCCGGTAAAGGCGAAATTGACCCGGTCAGACGCCAAGGAACCCGCCGCTTTACGCGTGTCCTGGGCCGGCATCCAGCCTCCATTCCTCCGCCAGACGATTCCCGCACAGGCGTGGCGGCACGACCCCGAGACCATAAACCTTGCGTCCTACGCCCAACGGCACGAAGGACGCACGTTGTTTGCTAGCCGGAACTGCACGCGATGCCACGCCCTGCCCGACGGACTGAACGCTGACAAGATCGCCATGCCGGAGATGGGTCATGATAATCCGTCACTGACCGATGTTGGCGCACGCCTGAAACCCCGCTGGCTCTACCGCTGGATCTTGAACCCAGCCCATTTGCGATCTCAGACCACAATGCCTCGCCTCTTTCCAAAAGACCCGTCCGTTGAAGCCCGGCGCGACGTGGCGGATCTTACCGCGTACCTTTCGACCCTGAAGTCTCGCGCTATTGTTCCGGTTCCACCAGTTCCCGATGACGATACCACGGTCCATCGCGGTGAGATCCTGTTCGAAGACCTTGGCTGCATCGCGTGTCACCGTCTGAATCAACCCTCGCAGGACGATCTTTTTGGTCGGCTTTCGCTCGATCATGTCGATCAAAAATACCAGCCTGGAGCCTTGAAAGCGTATCTGCTTTCACCCCATGCTCATGATTCCTGGAGCTCAATGCCGGACTTCGACCTGACGGAGCAAGAGGCGGAAACACTGGTCGCCTTCCTCCGATCACGAACCGAGCCTGAGGACGAACCTTTCGATCTTCGCGACGCGAACCCCACACGCGGTCAGGATCTCTTCGGTTCACTTCGCTGCGCCAATTGTCACGCGATCCGGCCGGGGACCCCCGATCCGACAGAGGCGCCTCTGGCCTCCGTATTTCCAACCACCGAGGCACGCGGGTGTCTGGCTGATAATGAACTGCTGAACCGCAACACGCCGCGGTTCGGATTCCGGGACGATGAAACGCAGGCCATGCTCTCCTTCCTCCGATATGACGACAGTGCTGACTCGCTACGACGTGTTGTTCCTGCGGAGTTCGCCCAGAGAGCGGTTGCGCGATTCCAATGCAAGGCCTGCCACGCGCGCGACGGCGAATTCGGCCACTGGCCCGTGGTTCTCCTGGAAGAAGGAGTCCAGGGCCTACCGCCGGAGCGGATCCCTAATCTCTCCTGGACGGGGGAGTCGCTCCGCTCGGACTGGGTCGAACGCAGGCTGACCGGAACCCTCGATCAGCGGCCCCGACCATGGCTGCGAGCGCGAATGCCCAGATTTTCCGACGCCGGATTGCTCGCCGAGGGCCTGGCCGCCCAGCATGGTCTGCCGCCCACGGAAATCGTGGAGCGGCATTTCGACCCCGAATTGGCCAAGGTAGGGGAGAAACTCGCATTGACCAAAGAGGGGGGCTTTTTCTGTCTGCAGTGTCACGATTCCGGTAAGACCAAGGCAACAGCCTCATTCGAAAATCCAGGGATCAACTTTGCCCTCATCCCCGACCGGCTACGCCATGCATTCTATCACGACTGGATGGTCGACCCTCAGCGTTTCGACCCTCAATCTGGGATGATCAAGCTTTCGCCCGACGGCAAGACAACACCAATCCAGAATGTTTTCGACGGCGATGCTCATCGGCAATTCGAGGCCCTCTGGCAATACATGCAGTTCGTAAGTCAGGAATCGTCTAAAGTCTCGAACTGAGACACCAAGCCGACGTTCAGAACGAAGTCCAAGGGACAAAGATTGGGTGGAAGAACGTCTGATGGATCTGTATAATTAGGGTTATCCAAATACAGGCGCCTGACCTGCATTGACTCGGTCCCTACCAGGGGACGCTTCCTACCGACTGTCCGCAAAATCTTCCCTCCGAGTGATTCCTGGCTCATCGCTTCCATATTATTGATTGCTCATCTATATGGAATCGTGACCGAACCTGTGATCTTCACATGAACCAATCCGGATCGCTATTGCGCCTGCTCCACCTCGTCGGACTCCTCTGGCTCGTGCCGCTAGTCTCCCTGGCTGACAGCGACCTGCCTCCGGCCGCTCAGCGAACGGTGGACTTTGCGAACGATATCCAACCGATCTTTACCCAACGCTGCATCGCCTGTCATGGGGCCGAGAAACGTCGAGGTGGATTGCGACTGGATCGCGCGTCGGACGCTCAGGTCGGGGGTGACACTGGACCGGCATTCATACCCGGTAGAAGTGATGAAAGTCTGCTGATCGAGAAAGTCGCGGGCCTGGATCCCGTTGGGATCATGCCTCCCAAGGGTGATCCCCTGGACGACGCGCAGATCGGGCTTCTCAGAGCCTGGATCGACCAAGGGGCCGACTGGCCAGTCGATCCGGTCGAGGCGGGAACGAAGTCCGGCGAGACCCACTGGGCATTTCGCCCGGTGAAGCGGCCTGCGTTGCCCGAGGTCCAGAATCGTTCCTGGCCGCGCAACCCAATCGATCGGTTCGTCCTGGCGAAGTTCGAACGGGAGGGCCTGAATCCCTCTCCTGAGGCCGATCGATTCACCTTGGTCCGCCGTCTATATCTCGATCTGATCGGGCTGCCGCCATCGATTGATGAGGTTGAGTCTTTTCTCGCAGACGATCGCCCCGACGCTTATGAGAGGCTCGTCGAACGACTGCTGGCCTCTCCGCATTACGGCGAGTTATGGGGGCGTCGCTGGCTCGATGCAGCCCGCTATGCCGACACGAATGGCTACGAAAAGGATCGCCCACGCTCCATCTGGCCGTATCGGGATTGGGTCATCCGAGCCTTGAACGACGACATGCCGTTCGATCAGTTCACCATCGAGCAGATCGCGGGCGATATGCTGCCCGACGCCTCCCTCTCGCAGAAAATCGCCACCGGGTTCCACCGCAATACAATGATCAACGAGGAAGGTGGCATCGACGTCGAGGAATTCCGCTTCGCCTCGTTGATCGATCGGGTAGCCACGACGGGAACCGTCTGGCTCGGCTTGACCATCCAGTGTGCTCAGTGCCACTCCCACAAGTTCGATCCGATCACTCAGCGCGAATATTACCAGTTCCTTGCTTTTCTCAATAATGCGGATGAGCCTGAAATTGAGGTTCCCACGCCCCCGATCACCCAGCGTCGGAGCGAGATTCAGCGCGAGGTCAACGCTCGCATGGCCGATTTGCGTAACCAGTTTCCGCTGCCCGAAGAACGGGATACCTCCGTGTCGATCGAGGAACAGCGGAATCAGCATCTAAAAAGCAGGCTTGCGGAATGGGAAGCTCAGGTCCATCCCGTGCGTTGGACGACCCTGACACCGACAACGCTTGTTTCGGCCAAACATGCGACCATGGAGATCCTTGACGATCAGTCAGTTCTCGTCAGTGGCGACAAGCCGAACAACGACACCTATGTCGTTGAACTACCGACCCATCTTGAAGGTATCACGGCGCTGCGGTTGGAGGTCCTGCCTCACGAGAGTCTTCCGGATGGCGGTCCGGGGCGTGCACCATTATTTTCCGTCGGCGACTTCCTGCTAACAGAGCTCCAGGTCGGGGCAACGACTCCTGATGATCCCGAAACAGTTCGTCCCCTCCAGCTTCAGGATGCCACGGAAGATTATTGCGAAAAGGGTCATCCGGCTGGCAAAGCGATCGACGGCATCTCCGATACCGGCTGGAACATCAAAGGGGCAACTGGACAGGCTCATGCTGCGGTCTTCTCTTTCACGGAGCCTGTCGGCGACGCTCGAGGCTTCCGGATGGTCCTGACGATGCACCAGGAATACATCCACCAGATGACCATTGGCCGGTTCCGGGTTTCCGTCACAACCGATCCGCAACCCGTCAAGGCGTCTGGCCTGCCCACGGAGGTTGAGACGGCCTTACTCGTCCCGGCCGATCAACGCACTGAAGCTCAATCGGAGCGTATCCAGAGGCATTTCCTGTCGGTCACGCCGGAACTGGCCGAACAGAACAAGGCCATCACGGCGCTGCGAAAAGCGATGCCGGAGCATCCGACCACGATGATCATGCGCGATGCCGGCGCGAGCACGAACGGACGACGCACATCCATCGACGGGGAGAATTCCTCAGTCCAACCGAGTCGGTCGAGCCGGGGGTGCCTTCCGTGCTCCACCCCTTGCCTGATGACGTGCCACGCGACCGATTGACGCTGGCACGTTGGCTCGTTTCGGAGGACAACCCCTTGGTTGGACGGGTGGTGATGAACCGGCTCTGGCAAGGTCATTTCGGTCGGGGAATTGTGGCGACAACTGAAGATTTCGGTACGCGAGGCGATGAGCCGACCCATCCTGAGTTGCTCGACTGGCTGGCCGCCGAGTTCATTGCAAGAGGCTGGAGCCTCAAACAAATGCATCGCACGATCGTTACCAGCGCGACGTATCGCCAGGACTCGTCCATCACACCGGAGTTATGGAATCGCGATCCCAAGAACGAGCTTCTCGCCCGAGGGCCTCGTTATCGTGTGGATGCGGAGGTCGTTCGCGATCTGGCGCTGAGGGCGTCGGGTTTGTTGAACCGGGAGATCGGCGGTCCGAGCGTCTATCCGCCACAACCTGAAGGCGCGACGTCGCTGGCTTACGGTCAATCCGACTGGCCGACGAGTACGGGAGGGGATCGGTATCGCAGGGGCCTTTACACGTTCCTCAAGCGAACCGCCCCCTACGCCGCCTTCATTACGTTCGACGCGCCGACTTCGGAAACCACCTGCGTCCGTCGAGAACGATCCACCACGCCGCTTCAGTCCTTGACGCTGCTGAATGACACCGTATTCGTGGAAGCCTCGCAAGCCCTGGCTCGCCGGGTCCTCGCGGAAATGACAGGCCCGACGGAGAAACGGGCCATCCACGCGTTCCGGCTTTGCCTTTCGCGACGCCCCGACCCCGAGGAACTTGCCGCACTCGTCCGCTTTTATGAAGATCAGTTCGAACGGTTCCAGAGGGATACGCAAGCCGCCGGCAAGATGGCCGGCATCGATTCCCAAACGGACGCTGCTCAAGATCCCGCCGAGCTTGCGGCCTGGACCTCCGTCGCCCGAGCACTCTTCAACCTGGATGAGACGATCACGAAGGAGTGACTGATGTCTGAATTTGATGGGAAACCAACGCGAGTCGCTCGTCTTCGTGCCACCACGCGACGGCATTTCTTCCGTGATTGTGGAGTTGGTATCGGCAAGATCGCCCTCGCGTCACTTCTGGTTGGGGCGCGTGCCCGATCCCAGTCGATTGATCCAGCCAATCCGCTGACGCCTCGGCCTCCTCACTTCGTACCGAAAGCCAAGCGCGTCATCTATCTGTTCATGGCCGGAGCACCCAGCCAGCTCGACCTGTTCGATAACAAGCCAACGCTCCAGAAATACGATGGTCAGCCGGTTCCGCCCGAGGTTGTCAAGGATCAGCGCTATGCATTTATCCGCCCTGATGCCAGCCTGATGGCCTCGCGGTTCCGCTTCTCTCATCATGGCCAGTGCGGAGCCGAATTGTCGGAGATGCTTCCGGGACTGGCCGGTGTGGTCGATGACATTGCGATCGTCAAGTCCATGCAGACCGATCAGTTCAATCACGCCCCCGCTCAAATCTTCCTCAACACCGGCTCGCCTCTGCCTGGTCGGCCGAGCATGGGTTCCTGGGTCACGTATGGGCTGGGTAGCGAGGCGGACGATCTGCCCGGCTTTGTCGTTCTATCCTCAGGCAGCGGCATCAGCGGTGGTGCGGCGAACTGGTCATGTGGATTTCTTCCGACAACCTTTCAAGGCGTTTCCTTCCGCTCGCAAGGGGATCCGATTCTCAACGTGTCCTCTCCCGAAGGAGTCGATGCCCGCCTTCAACAAGACTCGCTCGACCTGATCCGCACGCTCAATCGTCATCATCAGGATGAGGTCGGCGATCCGGAGATCAGTGCGCGAATTGCCTCCTACGAAATGGCCTATCGCATGCAAACAAGTGCGCCGGAACTGATGGACCTCTCCGGTGAGTCTTCCGAGACGCTGGCACTCTATGGTGCCGAGAGTGGCAAGGCGTCCTTCGCCAACAATTGCCTGCTGGCTCGCCGCTTGATCGAGCGCGGAGTGCGGTTCGTTAACCTCTATCACGAAGGTTGGGACCACCATTCCGACGTCGCCGGCGGTCTTAAAACTCAATGCGGCCAGACCGACAAGGCGGCAGCGGCATTAGTCCTGGATCTCAAGCGAAGAGGACTTCTCGACGAGACACTCGTCATCTGGGGTGGCGAATTCGGCCGGACTCCCATGGTCGAATCCAACGCCACGCTGGGGCGCAGCATGGGACGCGATCACCACCCACAAGCCTTCACGATGTGGCTTGCGGGCGGCGGAATCAAGCCCGGTCTTACGCTGGGGGCCACAGATGACCTCGGCTTTCACGTCACTGAGGACGCGGTCCACGTCCACGACTTGCAGGCAACCATTTTGCACCTGCTGGGGCTCGATCACACCAGATTGACTTACCGGTTTCAGGGACGCGACTTCCGTCTGACGGACGTGCATGGCAATGTCGTCGAATCACTCCTGGCATGACGAGACGCTGGGAGTTCAGTCTCGCGTCTTGAGGCGATAAAGGTGCACGTCATACGCGGCGAAATCATCTTCAAATACGCCATCACGCACGGTGACCGTTCGATTCTCTCCCAGAACCTCAGCCCTGGCGGTTTCTTCCGGCAGATCGCGCAGAGTGAAGGTCGCCCGTGCCGGCGCATTCCGCATGCCGACGGCGAAAACGTAGGTCAATCCCTCATGTTGCTTGACCATCGCGTGGATCGGCACATCGCTCTCGCTGGTACGAACCGTCAGCATGTCTGGGAAGGACCTGCTGTTGAGGATCGGTGCGAGATCGTGAATCTGGCCGTTGATTGCCTTGACCGCCTCGAACATTTCCGGATCGTCAAGCAGAGCGTGCTCATTGAACTTCGGCTGGAATTGATGCACAAAGTAGATCAGACCGGTTGATCCGTGAACGAGAGACATCCAGACTTCCGCGCGGACCTGGTGGGGAGAGGCTTTCGCTTGTGGATTATCGATATGCGTGCACTCAATGCAGTTCCATAGGAACTTTTGATTGTTGGTCCATTTCGCCAGACGGTCCACACCCTTCGCCACGTACCATAGGTAATCCTCACTGTCGGGCCGATTCAAACCAGCCACAGGATAAACATCAAAGGAGATGATGTCTCCACCTTTGACGTACGTCAAATAATCTTCCGGCTTCCCCTCAGGCCCCCTGCCAACCCATTGATCGTTGGCGACTCCCTGCCCCAGGTTCAGCAGAATCGGACGGCTCGGGTCTTGCTCGCGTAACTTACGATACGCATCAACGATTCGCGCCGGTGGTACGGGAGGGCCGTAGCCTCGCTTTCCCGTTTTCGGATCGACAACGGGTTGCGCATTATCCGGCTCGTCTCCGTGCATCCATCCCACGATGGTGGAGTCATCCTGATGCGCCATGCCAACAGCGTTCGGTTCACAGATGACCCGCATTCCCGCAGCCTTCAAGGTGGCGAGCTGCTCCTCGGTCGGCCCCTTCCAGAGTCCGACGTAGAGATTGATTCCCACTTCCTGGTAACGCTTGGCGTTACTCGGATCTTGAAGCCATACGGCGATCGGGAAGTACGAGGGATCGGACGGAGGGCCATTCTCCCAGGCCTGGAAGCGGGTTCGGGAGGCTCCTGACTCCTCGGGGGACTCGGACATTGGCAGTCCTGCCAGAAGGAGAAGGACGGACAGAGTTGGTGCGCGTCATGAGAGGTCTCCTGCTACGTCGAGGGAATGGCTGGAACTTCGAGGATACGCAGGAGTTCGAGCCACGCCAACCCCATCCGGCTGCAAGCGTCAATTGACGGACAGGGGGTTTATCGGTAGGGTGCGGCGACGCTCCAAACAAGCCGACCGGCCGCCCCTGAAATCGACCTCCTTCGAAGCCGCTCCCAGTACCTTCCGGAAGGCTCCGGCAGACTCAATGGAAGGGACCGATCATGGGCCAGCCTACTCCAAAACGAAGACGACGATGGCTGTTGCGTGCGCTGGCCGTGCCGCCTCTGGTGCTGGTTGTTTTCGTGGCCGCGTTGCCCTGGATTTTGGGACTTCCGCCAGTCTGTTGGATGATCCTTCAGCGGGCGAATCAGGTGGTTGTCCCGTCCACGATCGAATTCGATACCCTGCGGACATCCTGGACCGGCCCGGTCCGGTTGACGGGTCTGGTCTTGCGAGATCCCCAAAATAAAGCGGTCGTGTCCGCACCCGAGGCACGTCTCGATCGCACTCTGCTTCAACTTGCATGGGGCCGCCCGAATTACGGGACGCTCATGTTACGACATGCCAAGGTAGACATTGAGCGGCATGAGGACGGTTCAATCGATCTGGCCAAGGCACTCGCCCCCATTATCGGGTCCGACTCCGAGGGGGAAAGTGATCCAGCGACTGACTTCACTCTTGAAGTCGAGGACGGAAGCCTGACGCTCCGAAGCCCTGAACTGGCCGAGCCGTTGACTGCGGAAGATCTGGACATGACCCTTCGTGTTCCGCGAGCACCGGGTATGTTGAACTGGAAGATCCAACTGGCGAATAGTGGAAAAAACCGCAGAGAGACTCTTCGAATTGAAGGACATTATAACCAGAGAGCCGCCACGGGTACGATGACCGATCTGGCTCTCTCGCTCTCAGGAGAAAACTGGCCACTCGCTATCAGCCGCTCGGGTGTTCTGGCTGCAGCACGATTCGACGGAACGATCGACCTCAAGCAAGACCGGGATGGCCTTCGGCTCTCGGGTAATGCCCGATTGATCGAGCCCGACATTGCCGGTTCGTCATTACAGGGTGACCACCTCCTGCTCGATCACATTACAGGAACGTGGAATCTTGAACAGACGGACAAAGTATGGAGAATTCATCGAATTCAGCGTAACTTCGCCCATCGGCACACTCGCCGCGACGTCTAACGCTGAGAAGGCTCCAGATACGAGCACTCACGTTGAGGGAACTCTGAAACTCGACGAGATTGCCCGGCAATTGCCCCACCTCCTACGGTTGCGTGACGGTCTGACGCTGGAGGGAGGATTGGCTCAGGTTCAAATGGATCTGACGGATCTCGAAGGAAGCCAGCGTCTCGTCGCGAGTGCCCGCATCTCAGACGTGGTCGTCCACGAAGGCACGCGATCCTTGACCTTGAACGATCCGGCCACGCTGGGTGTTCAGGTGATCCGCGACGCCAAGACGACCCGCGTCGAGAATCTGTCGCTTAACTCCCGATTCCTCAACGCCCGAGGTTCAGGGGACCTCGATCGAGGCCTCCAACTCTCCGCGTCGTTGGATCTAGCGAACCTTTCAAAAAGAGCTATCCGGCATGATCGACCTCGGCCGAGTTCGGCTTTCCGGACAGGGACGAATGGCCGCGGATTACCATCGTGTTGGGGAGACCTACACGGGCAGAATCGCGACGGAATTCCGTGGACTTCACATCGTAGGGATCTCAGCCGAATCTTGGACTCAAGATGTTCTGCGCATCGATGGGGTGATTCAGGGGGCGGCCTCCACGAACGGGCTACCTAACGATTGGGATGCTCTCCGGCTCGGCTTGAAGACGAGAGACATCACGGCGAATGCAACGGCAAAACCATCCCAAGAAAACGTCATCGTCTTGGACGCCCAGGCCTCCGCGCCTATCGCGTTGCTCGGCATTAATGATCGTTCGGCAGAAGCAATCCAACTCACGTTGCAAGGTTCTTACGATTATTCAAACGATCTTATCAACCTAGTGGACTGCAACATCAAGACTCCTTATGGAAACATCAAGACCAGCGGTTCACTGGCGCAGCCGATGGGTCAGAGGTTGGCCGAACTGCAGGGAGAGATCGAGCCGAACTGGGCACGAATCAACGGAATCCTTGAAACGGAGATCGAGCCTGGAGCACACGTTGCCGGGCAGATGCGTCCCTTCCGCCTGTCCGGTCCATTGTCGGGAGGATCGGCATTGGAGATTGTCCGGCGGATCGATGCGGAACTCGCTCTCGATCTGGATACCGCGGACGCTTTTGGAATGAAGGTCGGCCCGACTCCGATCGTCGTGCATACACATGCGGGACGGTTGACAATTGAGCCGCTTAATACGACGCTCAATGGAGGTCGACTCATTCTCAAGCCGGACGTGGCTCTCGACGACTCGGCGGGACTTGCGATTCGACTGGGAAACGACTCATCGATTGAAAACGCGGAGATTAATGACGAGGTCTCGCGTCGCGTGCTTGCCTACGTCGTTCCATTGCTCAGCGAAGCGACCCAGGTCCGTGGACGTGTTTCCGTTTCGGTTGAACGCGCGGAGATCCCCCTAGGGGGAAATCGTAGCACGACGGTTCTGGGCCAGATCGTGTTTCAGGATGTGACGTTCGGTCCAGGCCCCCTGACAAGGGAATTGCTCGCGATTGCTGTTCCGAGAGAGTCGCCAGACCTGCGGATTCACCAACCCATCACCCTGACCGTCGCTAATGGCCGAGTAAGCCAGAGTGGCCTGTCGATCCCTGTTAATCCTAAAGTTCACCTGGATATCGATGGCTCAGTGGGGTTCGATGGGACGCTCGCCTGCCGCGCCGGTGTGCCCGTTTCAAAGTCCATGCTTGGCGGGGAGCGGATTCTCGGCGAGATCGTCGAAGGGAGTCGTATTGGCATCCCAATTGGCGGGACGCTATCTCACCCTCGGATTGATCGTGAGGCGGTTCGCGTGGCACTCGGAGACATGCGACGAGCATTGATCCGACGCGGAATCGGCGTGGGGGTCAAGGAATTGCTTCGAGATGTCGAGCCACCGGCGGAGGATGCGGCCGATGTCCCAAATCCCAGACCCGACATCTCAGACACCATTCAAGAGATCGGCGCGGGTGCCCTGAATAACTTGCTCAAACGGGGTGGCCCAGAACCTCGCAAATCAAACTCGCCCAAGCGTCAGAACCCTCAAAATTAATCTAGATGTGAATATCCGCGAAATGTTATCGGGAAGCAGTGGAGAGTTTACCTTGCCCGCAACGCATTGAGAATCACCGCGATATCGATCGCCTCCTGAAGTAATGCGCCAGCGACTGGGGGTATCAGACCAAAGCTTGCCAAGATCATGAAGACGAGACTCAGCCCAAGACCGGCATAAATGCTCTGTTTCGCGATTCTCAACATGCGTTGTCCGATGACCATGGCCTCGCCAACCTTGCTCACATCATCTTCAAGAAGGACAATATCGGCGGCCTCCGCGGAGATCCCCGTCCCGTGGGCTCCCATGGCGATGCCCACAGTGGCGGTTGCCAGGGCGGGTGCATCATTGATGCCGTCTCCTACCATCACAATCGGTTCGAACTCAGTTTTAAACTGAATAAGTAATCGCCGCTTGTCTTCGGGCAGCAGTTGAGCTTCGATGTGATCCACTCCCGCTTGCTGTCCAATCACCTGTGCATGCGCCTCACTATCTCCGGTCAGAAGTGCGGTTCGTTGAACACCCAAGGATCGCAGCCGCTTCATTAGATCAGATACTCCAGGCCGGAGTTGATCATTGAACAGAATCATTCCCGCAGGGGAACCATCGACCGCGATAAAGGTCGCCATGGCCCCGTCCGGTTCGGCCCAGTCCGGCCCGCTGCGACCCAATTGCTCCTCGAGAAATCGGCGTGATCCCACCAGCAGAAGTTGACCGTCCAGCCTCGCCTCGATCCCTCGACCGGGAATCTCGCGAACATCCTCCGGGAACTGTAACGTATTGAATCGGCTCCGCGCGTGTTTTGTCAGAGTCTGTCCGAGCAGATGCGACGAGAACTGTTCGGCACATCCGGCTTTCAACAAAAGGTCATCCTCTGATTGATTGCCGAACGTCACGACCCGATCGACGACGGGAGTCCCAAAGGTCAAAGTTCCCGTCTTGTCGAAAAGAACCGCCCGCGCACGCCCCACCTGCTCAATCGCCGTGCCCCCTTTGACAATGATCCCCGCGCAAGCAGCCCGATTGATTCCGCTAATAACGGCCACGGGAACCGCCAAGATCAACGGACAGGGCGTGGCAACGACCAGTACGGAGAGAACGGTTCGAGGGTTTCCGGTCATGATCCAGCCGAACCCACACATCAGCAACGTCAATGGCGTGAACCAAACCGCGTACCGATCAGCAAGCCTTTGCAATGGTGGCTTTTCCTCCTGCGCTTTCCGGACGAGGTCCACGATACGGGCGTACTGGCTATCCTCGCTCTTTCGATCAGCTCTCATCTCAAAAGAATCACCATTATTCACGCTCCCACTCATCAACGAGGCGCCGCTGTGTTTGCTTCGCGTGACCGGCTCTCCGGTCAGAGCGGATTCGTTCACCTGAGCCTGCTCCGAGAGCAGCGTCCCATCAACAGGAATCAAGTCGCCAGGCCGAACCATTAGCGTGTCGTTGACCTGAACCTCGCTCACCTCGATTTCGACGAGTTGGCCATCCATCATACGCTGAGCCAAGCGAGGAGCGCGAGAGAGTAATTGATCGAGAGACGACGACGCGCGCCTTAGACTGTAATTCTCAAGGGCCTCGCCTCCGGACTGCATCAAAACGATGATGATGCCCGCGAAGGCTTCCTGCATGAGGATGGCGGTCATGATCGCCAGGAGAGCTACAATATCCGAAGCGAACCGTCCGCGAATGATTCCTCGGAACGTCGTCCATACCAGCGGCGCTCCCCCGATCAGCAAGGTCGCCATCCAGATCCGCCGCGAAAGCTCAGCATCATCGGAGAGTAATCGAACGAAACCTCCGGCGATGAGGCCGAGCAATGCGAACAGAGGAACAGCATTCTGTCGAAGAAATGAAGTAATCTTGGAAAACATTATCACTAAACCTTATGCGCTCGTCTTGGCTTCCTCTCCGGCTCGCACCATACAGCTGGTGGGATTGAACATCGTAGCCGAAAAAGTAGTGAATCGCACAGTCGGCGAATCGCACGATTTTGATCCTGAGACGGCGAGGTTCTCGATCCTGAGCTAGATCGGTGTTAGACTCAGGGGCAGACCCTGGGCTCCTACCTTTGTGCGAGGATCTCCAATGATGGATCGTCAATCGCCCCTATTCGGCGTCGTGATGACATGGCTCGCGTTCGGATTGGCTGCTTTGAACACGCCCTCCCCTGCCTGTGCCGAGGAAACCAATTCTCAGTCCGAGGTCCAAAGGCGGCTTTACGTCGCGGTGCCGGGCATCCGCAATTATCTCGAATACGGAGGTCATGGCCTGCTCGTCTTCGACATCGACCACGGGCACCGGTTTATCAAGCGTATCCCGACCGCCGGCCTCAACGACCAGGGCAAACCTTACAACGTGAAAGGAATCTGCGCGAGCGCTCAGACCAAGAAGGTTTATATTACAACAATCCGGCAGTTGATGTGCATCGATCTGGTGACGGAGGAACTTCTCTGGGAGCGAACCTTCGAGTCCGGCTGCGACCGCCCGGCGATCTCACCCGATGGAACGATTCTGTATGTACCATCCTTCGAGGGGCCGATCTGGAACGTGGTGGACGCGTCCAGCGGCAAAATCCTCGCCGAGATTCGACCAGACTCGGGAGCACACAATACCATATACGGATTAGATGGAATGGAAGTCTATCTCGCGGGTTTGAGATCGCCGTTCCTAACGGTGGCGAGGACGGCGGACCACTCAATCGCCCGGAAAGTCGGCCCATTCGCCGCGAGCATCCGTCCGTTCACGATCAATGGTCGACAGTCACATTGTTACGTGAATGTCAATGACCTTCTTGGGTTTGAGGTCGGAGATTTGAAATCGGGCGAAAAACTGTACCGGATTGAAATCGCGGGCTTCGAGAAAGGGCCAACGAAGCGGCATGGTTGCCCGAGTCATGGGATCGGCATGACGCCCGACGAGCGGGAGTTGTGGGTAACTGACGCCGCGAATAGCCGGATGCACCTTTTTGATATGACTGTCATGCCACCAAAGCAACTGACTGACATTCCACTGCGAGATCAGCCAGGCTGGATCACGTTCAGCATTGATGGTCGTTACGCCTACCCATCGACGGGCGATGTGATTGACACGAAGACACGGAAGATCGTCGATGCCTTGAAGGATGAGACAGGTCAGGATGTGCAGAGTGAGAAGATGCTGGAGATCGACTTTCAGGATGGCATGCCGATCCGCGCCGGCAATCAGTTTGGCGTGGGGCAGGTGATGGAACGGTGAACGGGTGGCCACAAGTCGCAAACGGAAGGCTACAGGTTCCAGACTTCTCGACGTAGCCCGGCCACAGTCAGAGTGATCAGAATGCATCCGGCACCCATCACGATTCCGGCCTGGCGGGTCCCCCCCCATTCGGCCACTGCACCGATAAGGATCGCCCCGAGAGGGATCAATCCGCGATCCATCAGTGCGATACTCAGGATTCGTCCTCGAAGATGATCGGGAACACGGTGCTGAAGCAGGATGCGGCTCAATGTGCGATAAATCTGACTTGTCAGCCCCACCAGGAAGACCGCAACTGAAGCGATGACGAATATTTGAGAAGAGACGAAGACAAGCAAACTGATTCCAAACGCTAGAATCGAGCCGATCAGCCAGATTCCCGCACCTCGCGAGTGCCCTCGAATCGAGAGCCAGGTCGATCCCGCAAGTGCGCCTACCGCGGAAACGGAAAGCAGAATGCCAAAACCAACCGGCCCCAGATCGAGCAAGTCCTTGGCGAAAAGAGGCATTAAAGCAGTGTAGGGAAAGCCGAAGATCATCGGAACTACGGCCAGAATTAACAGGGACTGAACGGCCCGATCATCGAAGATATAGCGAACTGCCTCCTGGACGTCCGCCAAGGGCCGACTTTTTCGTTTCGACTCCTGCATGGTCTCCGGGCGAACGACGATCAGAGTCCAGAGCACGGCGAGGAAACTTGCGCCGTTGATCCAGAAGACGCGAGGCATCGGCATGACCGCGATTAGCGCTCCCGCGATGGCCGGACCAATGATGCGGGCGAGATTCAGCATCGCGGCCTGACTCGCCACGGCGCTTCCGAGCGCGGAGACAGGGACCAGATTCGCTAGCAAGGCGTTGCGAACCGGTGGCATCATGGCGGCGAGCACCGAACGAAGCGTGACCGCCAGCGCAAACATCCAGAAGGGACTATGAGCCGCGACCAGCAAGCCGACGACGAAGGTCAAGGCCATCGTTCCAGCAGTAATGGCAATCAGCAACTGACGCCGGTCGTACCGATCGGCCAGTACTCCCGCAGGGAGACTCAAGGCGAAAACGGGAATCAGCCGGCACGCGTTGATAAGCCCCAGATCAAGAGGCGAGCCAGTCATTTCCAGCACCGCCCAGTTCAGGGCGGCAAGATCCATCCAGTCACCGACCCACGAGACGACGCTGCCAGCCATGAAGATCCGAAACCCTGGAGAACGGAGCGCCAGCCGACCCAGAGGTCCCTTGATTTGAGTCTGATCCCGTCGAACTCCGGACGGGATCCTTACATTCCTTTACTTCCTGCACAGTCTCTTTCATGATCACGCTTGTCGCTGAAATTCCGCCAGCGGATTCGAGACCTCGGCGAAGCTATAGCGAGTGACCTGGCCTTGCAGTCGCATCGTTGCGAGCGCCTTCAGGGCAAGCGTCGGGCGGAACAACGCGGCTTCATCCTCGGTTGCGTTCGCCTGGAGTTCCGGCTCGCGCTTCATGTCGTCAAAAACCTCCTGGCAGGTCTCGGCCACGGGCTGCCAGAGGCATCGTTCATCTCCTCCGACCGATCGATAGATGGTTGCGATCAATTCTCCCAGATGATTCTGGATGAAGGCATAGAACACCTTGTTCCTCAAATCCTCTGCATCGTCGGCGACCGTCGCGGAACCTGGCAGGAAGTCAACCTGAATGCCCCTTGCCGCGAGGCGTTGTGGCAGAACGCGAACACCGCCGAAGTCACGAATGAGCATTCGCAACGGCTCTCCATCGCGAAGGCGGAAAATTGGCACGGCATTCTGAAGGTGTCCTTCCAGACCGATGCCGTAGCGGACCATCAGGGTAAAAAATCCCCGAACGGAGACCCGGGCGTAACGTCGCAGAAACTCGATGGAGGAGGTTTGGAGATCTCCCGTATTTTGGTTCAACGCGAACCGTTCGATCAGTTCGGAGACGATGCTCCTCGTGCCGATCGGCGACCGAGCGATGAGCGCCGCGGCAGGCATGGCGATCTCTCCTTCGGCCGCATGATTCTCAGGATTTTCCCGGAGAATCGCCGCGAGGTTCTTGCTCAGTTCCGCCCGTCGATCATCCGTTAGAGAATCATCATTCGATCGATAGTAAATGCTGGCATCTTCACGCAATACGGCGAACTGACCGTCAAAGTATCCCTCTCGCTCCTGAACATCCACCAAAACTCGCGTCAACATCGGACCATTCTCTGCGGCCTGAGGCGAGACGGTACGCACGGCGTTCGTCAGTTGAACGGCGATGGCCGTTTTGAGGTGATGTTTCCTCTCTCCCCGACGCTGAATCGGCGCAAGCGAACGGACCGACATGAGTGCCGCCGCCGGAATCCGCACACCGGAGATTGACACGATATCCCCTCGCTGAATCGCATTCTCATGAAGAACCGGCACCGAATTATTCAGTTGCCACGGATGAACGGGAATGAGCTCATAGTCGAGATGAGCCCAGTTCGCCTTGCGAAGATGGTCTTCGACGCGGCTGCGCAATTCCGGGTATTCTTGTTCGAGGATCTCCCGCGGTCCTTTTCCGTCGAGCGAGGTAACCTGACAAGCCGAAAGAGCGACGGCCACGAGGGCCACCCCCGGCGCGGCGCCCCACTCCGGCACGTAGGTAGGAATATCCTGGACCTCCATTCCTCGCTTGATCTTCGCGCTCGGGTGGAGCGGGTGGCCGTCGACCACACACTGCTCGAAGAAGATCAGCGGACTGAAGGCCGCATCCTCGCTAAGCCGGGATTCGACCCAGCTCAGGGAATTATTCTGACATGCCGTCTGTGCCGCATTGAAAAAGTCTTTCCGCCGACGATCTTCTCCGGCGAGAGCCAATCCGTAATGCGCCGCGCTCTCTTCCATCTCGCTCGCGAGCCGTGCATACGATTCCGACTCGGCCTCTGATCGAGCCGGTTTCATCCGACGGAGGAGGTCCAGAAACTGACAGGGATGAACCAGCGTCGTAACGTGATGCTCCTGGTGCAGCGTCACGTCCCCATCGATGTCAAATCGCCCCAGCGAGAGCTTCCGCCTCACGGGAATTCGCACCATCCCGATCCCGCCAAGAGACATCAGGAGCGTCTGATTGTCCGGGGTCCATGAAAGACCTCGGGCCACATCCGCGATATTTTCGCGTACGACGGCCTGGAGAAAGCGGTGAAGGATTCCCCGGTGTCCGCGATCCAGGTGGGAGAGGAAGCAATCCCGCAGTCCTGGGTGGGAACGACCGAGCGCGTCCGCCATCCGGCGGTCGGTTTCGTATTGCAACGTGGGGAACGACGATTGCGACGGCATGGTTATCGGGAACTTGGTCGACAGGGTTTCAGGTTCCGTGGTCGGCATGGCGTCATTTCTCCTCATGATGCCAGCGCCGAGGTGGCGTCGGCCGGGACCATGGTGGCGAGGTGACGGAGAATCCCTGGCACCGATTGTTCCCGATCCAACAACTCCAGGATCTCATCGGCGGGTACCCGTCGTGTTGCCAGTCGGTCATGGAAGGGCCGCAGAGGTTCGGAATCGAAGCCCCAGCGGGCCAGGGTTCTCGGAGCACGCTCAAGGATTTCCGCGACGCGATTGTAGACGGTCGGGACGTTCAGTCCATCGAGAGCGACCGCCCCAAGGCCATACACCCGGTCCTGATCGCGATCCCGATCGCGCAAACCATCGTCGAGCAAGACTTCCAGAACGAGTAGAAAATAGGCATGAAAATCTTTCAGCCGATGACTCATCTCGAAACTTTTAAACTCGATCCGACCCTGCTGGTCATCATGAAATCGCAATGACTGCCCGGCGACGCTTCGTCGATACGTCCGGACGGATTTTCCCGTTCTCCCATGAACCTTCCAGGGCCCACCCCGAACCAAGGGCGAGGCAACCGTCAGCGCGACGAGTGCTGGCGCATAGGCATTGATTTTGGCCAGCAGGTCGTTTCGATCCATCGTGCGAGTCAGTCGTGCGGGCAAGCCGAGATTGACATCCGGACCATAGGTCAACATGGCCTCTTGCGCCCATCGCCAACGAT
Organism: uncultured Planctomycetota bacterium; assembly: GCA_963758025.1. Lineage (GTDB taxonomy): Bacteria > Planctomycetota > Planctomycetia > Isosphaerales > Isosphaeraceae > CAVWUA01. Next base: position 147,860 of record CAVWUA010000004.1, read on the forward strand.
CCGCCGAACGCGATCCTTGAGGGCCTTCGAATGATTCCTCAGTGGGATGATAGGAAAGAGACACAGCCGCGTACCCGTTATCCGCCAGGGAACGCTGTAAGCGCCGATGGTATTCGCCCAGCAGTTCCACCGCCTCACCGATGGACGAACAAATTGGGGTCCGAATCTCCAGCCCCTTGGGTACAAGTTCCGGATGGGGAACGTTCGGGTCGGGCAGATGGTAGCCTTCTACATAGATAGGCATACGCCGACGATGCGGTGGAGCCAACGTCAGTGCCTCACAGGATGGCAGATCACCGGTGGGAACCGACTCCAACAGAGCGTTCAGGTCCTCGAATACGAGTTCGCGATACGAGAGCGGTCGAAACGTATCGACGTCCACGAGCAGGTACTCGGCCTCCAGGCCGAACCGGAACCCCGCGTCGCCAAGGCGAACATTGCTTCTGGGTTCCAAGCTCACGGCGGATGTCCTCATTGAGTTGATCCATTCCATCGCGCCAATCCCGTTCCCTGATGTCGGCGTGTTTTCTCGCGTGCTCAACGAGCTCGCTCTTGTAAACTCATTATCGCCTTTTCGATCACCTTTTGCCAGCAGGAACACACGTTAGAATTCTTTAATGTTATCCTGACGCCGAGGGTGGGAATAGGCAAATGGCGGGCCAGGAGCACGACCGTTTCCGTTATTCGCCAGGGGGAATCGCACTTGAAACGTACTCCCCACGCCTAGGGTACTTGTCAGGTGGATACTGCCGTGCAGACTTTCCACGAGGGTCCGAGCGATGCTCAATCCGAGGCCAGTCCCGCCGGTCTTCCGGCTCCGTGACGCATCCACGCGATAGAAGCGGTCGAAGATAAAATCTTGCACGTCGTCGGGAACGCCGATCCCGGTATCGCGGACATCGACGATGACGTAGCCGTCATCGCAATTCATCAGAACATCCACACGGCCGCCTGGTCGGTTGTATTTGATGGCATTGTCGAGAAGATTATCGAAAATCTGGCGCAGTCGGTCCTTGTCGGCTTGCACCAGGACGTCTGACATACTGGCCAGACGAATCGTTACCCCGGCGTGACCCGCGACCGTGTGAACGTGCTCGACACACTGGCGCAAGACTTCGACCAGGTGGACACAGTGTCGATCTCCGGGGGCAGTCCCAGCGTCCTCCCGGGAAAGAAGCAGCAAACGATCCGCTAACCGGGTGAGCCGTTCGGTTTCCTCGATGATACTTTCCAGTACGTCCGAGAGGTGGTCGACGGAGCGTGACGAGTGCAAGGCAACCTCCGCCTCTGCGCGGATGGCCGTCAAGGGGGTCTTCAGTTCATGCGACGCATCCGCGGTGAAGCGTCGCATCGCATCAAACGCACGATCCAGGCGATCGATCATCGCGTTGAGCGTCTCAGCGAGCCGACCCAGCTCATCGTTCGGGTTGATTACCTCAATTCGCTCGTGCAGGCTCTGGGCCGAGATCTGACGAGCCGCCTCGGTCATCCGATGAATCGGGGCCAAGGCTCTCCCGGCGAGCCAGTATCCTCCGACCAAGATTGCGATCAAGCCGGCGGGAAGGATCGTCAAGAGTGTTGCCCGAAGCTCGGCCAGCTCGTTGTCTATGGTCTGCAAGGACGAGGCGATCAGAACCGTGAGCGGTCCACCCGGACGCGCGATCCTACCAGTAAGGATTCGGTACGGTCCAAGTCGATCCAGATCGATCGTCCGTGTCGTCGCCAGATGTTCGTCTGGTACCAGCCTGTCCAGGAGAATCCGGTATGGTTCGAGTTCCGCACTTTGTAATTGGATGTGTCCCTGTTGGTCACGGACCTGGAAGAGAAAGTTTTCCAGGAACGCCTCGGGCAGCATGGAGATGGCGTGATTGTTGACTTCTTGCACGCTGAGTTCCTCGGAGATCTCCTCAAGCTCGAAGGTGAGCTCGGAGTCGATTCGTTCGACGAGGGCGTGCCGCATGACCAGATAGACTGCGCAGCCGAGAATGACGAGGATTGCCGTGAGCACAACCCCGATCCAGGCGGTCAGACGAAGACGGATGCTCAACCGCATCATGCCTCACCCTGGAAGAGATAGCCCTGACCACGAACCGTATGAATCCGCCGGGGCTCGTCGGACTGCTCGATCTTACGTCGAAGGTAGTTAATATAAACATCAATGACGTTCGTCAAACCGGCTTCCAGGTCTTGCCAAACCTCACGAGCCAGTTGCTCTCGGGTCACGACCTCGCCGGGATGTCGCATCAGAAATTCGAGCAATTCGAATTCTCTCGACGTCAACTCGACCTGCCGCCCTCCAACGACCAGACGACGGTGGATGCAATCCAGTTCCAGACCGGCGACGTGGAGCACGAGTCCCGCGTCGGGCTCATCCGCCGCGCGTCGCAGGCAGGCTCGGACACGTGCCATAAACTCCTTCCAGGCGAACGGTTTGGGCAGATAGTCATCAGCGCCAGCGTCCAATCCTCGCACCCGATCCTCGACGGCTCCACGGGCCGTGAGCATTAGGACCGGCATTTTTCGATGAGCCGCGCGGATCGTTTTCAGAAACGTGATTCCATCAAGCGTCGGAAGCATCAGGTCGAGAACCAAGCAATCAAAAGGCTCGCTCAGCGCGCGATCCAGGCCGGATCGTCCGTCACTTTCCACGACGACTTCATATCCTTGGTCCTCCAGCCCACGCTGAAGGGCCCGCCGAACTTTATCCTCATCCTCAACGACCAGAATACGAGCCATCCTCTAGACACCAGAACCGTTCCGCATTTGGCGAGCCCAAAGTTTACTCCGCACGTCCGTCTTCCCAAGCGTACCCGAGAATTCCTCTCCGGATAGGGGATGTTTGATGAGATTTCGCTAATGAGGCCTTAATCCCGTCGGGACTGCAGGTTATGGGAGGCGACGTTACAATGAGAAGGATGTTCTTCGCCGCTCGATGGGTTCTCGACCGGATCGCTCTGCCGAGAGGGATTACGCATGTATCTGGCCGCTGTCGTTCAGATGACCTCAACCTCCGACACGGAATCCAATTTGCAAGAGGCGTGCCGCCTGATCGAGAAAGCAGCTCGTCTTGGCGCCCGTCTCGTTGCCACACCGGAAAACACCAATTTTCTTGGCCCTCCGGACGACAAGGTGCGCCTGGCCGAACCGCTGAACGGTTCGCTCTGTAATCGCATGGGTGATTTCGCTCGACGGTTGGGGATTCATCTGCTCCTCGGTTCATTCAACGAGCAGAGCGATGAACCGGGCCGATGCCACAACACGAGTGTCCTGTTCGGCCCGGAGGGACGCGTGCTGGCGAGCTATCGCAAGATCCACCTCTTCGATATCGAGCTGTCCGCAACGGTACGCTATCACGAGTCGCGGACGATCAAGCCCGGCGACCGGCCGGTCGTGGCCTCAACCGCACTCGGCAATCTCGGCCTCTCGATCTGCTATGACCTTCGGTTCGGAAACCTCTACCGCCAGCTCGTCCACGACGGCGCGGAGATTCTTTGCGTCCCCGCGGCCTTCACAATGACCACCGGGCGCGACCACTGGGAACCGCTTCTGCGTGCGAGAGCGATCGAGACGCAGTGTTACGTTCTGGCGCCGGCGCAGTTTGGCCGCCACGATGACCCCGGTCTTCGCGAGAGCTTCGGCCATGCCATGATCGTTGATCCCTGGGGGCACGTGATCGCGATGTGCTCCGACGGCCCGGGCCTGGCTCTCGCGGAAATCGACCTAGATCGTATCGCTCGCGTGCGTCGTTCCATGCCCGTTCGAGACCACGAATGGACTTGGTAAACCGGGGATCGAATCTCGGCGTCAACGATCGCGGAACGTCGCGTGACAGCGACGACAGCTCTGCGCGGCTCGACCGAACGTTTCCTGGACGGCGATGCGATTGGCCTGTGTGGAAGACTGGTCGAGCCGCCTCAGGGCCTGCTCCAGGGATCGGGCCTCGCTCTCCGATTCCGCGAGCCGGCCAAGAAATTCGTCCCCCTTTTGAGTAGATTCCGGCTGTCGTTGAAGTTCACGGAACAATTCCGTGAGCTGAAGCGCCTCGTGCGGGGGGTCGAGGTCAGGATGTTCTGGGGGTGAGCGAAATCCCGCTTCCTGGATTTCCTTGAGGTGATCCCACCGTTGGTCGATCTCGACCATGGACTCGATCAAGGCTGGAACCTTGGCCCGTTCGGGAAAGTCGGCATCGATACTCTGAAGATCTTTCGGGGAAGGTGGATCGAAGGTCCTCACCGTCTCGAACAGTCCGGCGTAGTCTGAGGATGTTCCCGCCTGTTCAAGCCAGTCGAGTGCCTGCTGCTTGCTCCAACCTTCCGTTGCGAGTCCGCAAAGCGCCGCCGCCGTGGGTCCGCGATGCTTTCCATGATGGCAATGAACAAACACCGGACCTGGCATGGAGTTCATCGCCTTGACAAGACGGGCAGCCTGTTCGGGAGAAACGCCATCATAGCCGACCGGCAGATGAACGTAGCGCAAGCCTGCCTGATGGGCTTGCTCCACATCGGGTATCGCGCCGTCCACGCTGATAATCGTTCGAATTCCCAGCCGTTGAAGGGACTCGAATCCCGGGCGGCCCTCGGGCTGAGAGCCACTGTAGAGCCGAGGGCTCAGTTGAAAGAGGTTATGTACTCCCGCAGCTTCGATCGGCTTCCCCGGCAAGGCTGGTTCGGCATTGTCGGAGACACCGTTTTGGTGTTCCTCTGGCCTGGAATTCTCCCCAGTCCACCCCCTCGAGCCGAGATGGATCAAACCCAAAATGATCAAAGTCAGCCGGAGAATCTTGGAGAGTCGGTTCTGCATTCCGAAATCTCCCAAAGGTGGGAAAGCGATAGTCCGCAGACCTCTTCGACTGGGAAGCCTTTCTGAAGCGACGCCGCTTTGCGCGGCTTCCGATTGTCCATACGTAACGATCATCCACCCGCCAAACCGCTATCGAGCGGCGAGGTTCAACAGGTGTTGAGGGGGATGTCCATGAAACAAAAAAAGGGCATGAGAGGCACCCTCCCATACCCTCGACCGACCATAGATGCATTCAACTTCATCATCAGGAAGGACCGCTGAAAAGTGGGTATGGTCCTTACCGTAAGCTTCTTAGGCGACCGGAGAATGGAAATCTCCCCCAAACTGAGCTATGCTGTCCTCCTGAACGATGCGTGCTCCTCGGTGGGTCACCTTTTCGCTTCGGGCAGGACTACCCCGATGGACGACTCCCTGGCACCTACGACGCCTTGATTCGATCGGGAGCCCGACGCCTCACCGGATACCAACGCCGTCTCGTTCCAGGCCGAGGTCACCACCGCCCTGTGTGGCGGCTGTGCCCGCCAGGCCGAGCGACGCTTTGGCTGGGGACGCGACACCGTCGAGAAGGGGCTGTGCGAACAGCAGCGCGGCATCCGCTGCCTGGAGAACTTCACCGCACGCGGCCGCCAACGGAGCGAGGAGAAGAACCCGCAATTGGCCGCCGATATCCGCGCCATCGTCGAGCCGCACTCGTACGCCGATCCCGAACTCAAGTCGTCACGGCGCTACTCCAACCTCTCGGCGGCTGAGGTGCTGGAGGCCTTGATTGCCAAGGGCTATGCCCGAGAGGAGTTGCCCGGCGAACGGACGATGCGCGATATCCTCAATCGCATGAACTATCGTCTCAAGCGGATTCAGAAAGGCAAGCCTCTGAAGAAGACCAAGGAGACGGATGCGATCTTCGCCAACGTGAAGCAGGTCCGGCAGCAGGCCCGGAAGGAGCCCGAGACGCTGGAAATCTCGATGGACACGAAAGCCAAGGTGAACCTGGGCGATTACGTCCGTGGGGGGAAAAACCCGGACCGACAGCAGCGGTGAGGTGCCCAAGGGCTGGGATCACGATCCGCCCGCGGAACAGAAGTTGGTCCCGTTCGGCATTTTGATGGTGGCCAGTGGGGCGTTGATGCTCTTCTTCGGCACGCGGGACACAAGCGATGCCTGGGTCGATGTCTTGAAGCTGTGGTGGCTCCAGGTCCAGAGCGGACTCGGACACGTCAAACGCCTGGTGATCTATCTGGATAACGGGCCGAAGAACTCGGGGCGGCGGACGCAGTTCCTGAAGCGGATGGTGGAGTTCGCCGACTGGTCGGGCTTGGAGATTCGCCTGGTGTACTACCCGCCGTATCACAGCAAGTACAACCCCATCGAACGATGCTGGTCGGCGCTGGAGCAGAAGTGGAATGGCGAGCTACTGAACTGCTGGAAAGTGGTGCTGCAATGTGCTCTCCGCATGAAATGGAAAGGGCGACACCCGACAGTGAAACGCCTGCACGGTGAGTACCCCGATGGTGTGAGCGTGTCGGCCAAGGAGATGAAGCCGATCGAGGCGCGTCTGCAGCGGTCGGCCACCCTGCCGAAGTACGACATCACCATCAAGCCGAAAGCGACCGACCCGCAGGTAATGTAATTGCTGCCGGTCGCCTTATACTTCACCCGGCCAAAAGTTGAGGTTTCTCGAAGGTCTGGAAGTTGAGCGTCAGCAGTGAGGCGATGGCGGGCTTGTGCTTGCCCTCGACGCCCTCCAGGCACTCCACGATCGCCGCCTTGAACCGGGCGAAGTCCTCGTAGTACCGGCAGGTCAGGACCTCCTTCTTCACGAACTTCCACAGCCGCTCGATCAGGTTCAGGTTCGGCGAGTACGACGGCAGGTACAACAACTCGATCCTCAACTCGGCGGCCAGCAGCCGCACCACCTCGCACTTCTGGTAGCGGGCGTTGTCCAGCACCAGCGTCAGCGGCAGCCCCGCATACCGGGCCGAGAGCTGCGGAGCAGCTCGCAGACGGCCATCGCGTCGATGACCGTGTCGTTGACCACTGTCGTCAGCTCGTGCGTGACCGCGTCGATGGCCCCCAGGACGTTGAACCGCTTGCGGCCCGAGGGGCCGCGGATCAGCAGCCGGCTGAAGCACCAGAGGTAGCCCAGGAACGCCCCGTGGACGAAGTGGGCGGCATCGACGAAGCAGACGACCCGGCGGAGTCGCTGGGCCTGCCGCAGCCGGGGGCGGAGCCGCTCGTCCAGGAACGTCGCCTGCTCGTCGGCATCGGCCTTGGCCGGGATCATCCCGAGCTTGCGATACGTCAGGCCCAGGTCCTTGAGGAACTCGCGGACCTGCGTCGGTCCCCGGCGGATGCCCGTGATCCGCTCGATCTCGGCGGCGGCCTGGGCGGTCGAGCGGGGCGGGTGGTTGCGGAAGTGGTCCTCCAGCGTCTCGCGGTGCTCGTGCAGCTCGCTCTCGGGCCCCTCCCAGTCGATCCGCTTGAGCCGCTCGATGCCCCCCTCCTGGAACTGACGCAGGTAGCTGCGGAGGGTATTCTCGGAGATGCGGGCCAGTCGGCAGATGACGTGGTGGGGCAGGCCCTGACTCTTGAGGTAGACCGCCTCCATCTTCAGTTGCACCCGGGGATGGGGATGATGGAACCGTTCGTGGTGCAGGGCGTCGATCTGCTCGGAGGTGAAGTCGATGTGGAGCATCGCCGTGGCCCGGGCTGAGCATCAAGGGAGCCGATTCAGGCGATGAGCTTACGTCCCACATAAGCCCGAGACAATCCTCAACTCTCAGCCGCGAGGAGTATAACAGATTCGACAGATCGAAGTTAGAATGGAGGAATAGGGGACTTGAACCCTTACCTCTTGCATGCGATGAAGGCGCTTTCCCAGCTGAGCCAATCGCCCGGTTCGCTGAAATACGGGGCGTTCCAACCATGGCATTATTTTACTGGTACTGCATCTCTGTCAAGCCTCTCGTGAGATTGGATTCCCTTTTACAGTTTATTTCGCCATCCGACTCGGCCGGGCTCAATTCTTGACTGCTTGTCGAAGTCGCCGAATCCCCCGGGCGGAGGCGACGGTTGCCTTATCCTGGAAGGCGACGAAGCTGGCATCTCAGCGGATCGGGTCGAGATCGGGATCGGTGCGCGAGTGCGGGGCGGCATTCTCCCAACCATCGGCGATTGCCCGCCGGATCAGATCGATCGCCTTGTCTGTATAGACGGTTTTGAGCTCGGTCGGCCTCCTGTCCCGGGCGACGGCCCGTGCAGAGAGCGAAAGTGCATGCGGCTCGAAATAGTCGCGGTTGTCCGTGGGTGAATGCGTGAGCACACCTGAGATCAGACCGCCGCCTCCTCTAGTCGCCGCACGGGCCATCGCCACCGCCAGGTCGATCTGCGAAAGCCTGTGCCTCCGGGTTCGTCGCGATCGCCTTTCGTAACGTCAGGTACTTCCGAAAGCGGAGCGCGCCGTCCTCCGCATCGCCAGTCCGTTCGAGTGCCGTGCCGAGAAAGTAGCGGGCATAGGAAGCGGACGTTTTATAATAGGTATTTCGTGGGTCTTCCTTCAGGAGGTTTTCCGCGATCCAGAGCATCCCCTGATAGCTGCGCAGGGCCGCAGCCGGATCGTTCCATCGGAGAAGCTTCACTCTCCGGCATCGGCCAGGGACACGGCCACGTCGCGCGGGCCCGGCCATGGTCGGGCCGCTGGCGTACCAACTCCTGGCGGATGCGGCGGCCTTTCCATAGTAATTCCGGGCTCCTCGGGGTTCGTTCAATTTTACCAGCACGTCACCCATCTTGGAGAACAGGCCCGCCTCCTCGCGAAACGAACCTCGAACAACGTGCCTCCGCCTTCGAGAAGCCAACTCCGCCACTGCAGTTCCTCCCGGCAAGCCGCAAGGCCCGACCTGATCGCCGAGCTGGAGCCGGATGTTCGCGAGCAGGCCGAAATCGCTTGCCACGGCGCGTTGTGCGATCATCATCGGGGATGCGTTCCGCCCATTCGCGGCGGATAGTCAGAGCCTGTTCTAATAGTTCCGGGCCTTGGCGGGATCGCCCAGATAATTCATATAGAGGTCGCCAAGGGTATTCCGGCCCCGGGCCAGGTCTACCTTCAGGTCCAGGTTCTCCGGGTCGGCCTGCACCAGCGCCGAGAGAATCGATCGATCGACCTGTAGTGCGCAGCGGGCCTTATCATACGACTGAGTTCACCAGAAGATCTCCGAGCCGTTGCTGCCGGGCCGCTTCAGTCCGATCCATCCGCGAAGCCTGTTGGCCGAGGGAAGAACCATGGGACATATTCTCGCGAGCCGGTCTCAGAAGGTCGAGCCGAGGTTCTGAAGTCGCCGTCCGATCGCGAAGCTGCTGCTGAACCTTCGTGACGAGCGACTGGATGACGGAAAGAGCCATTATTCCCCTGCTCGTTGGCCGCCCTGCCGCGCCCCACGTTCCGCGATGTAAGCTTGGGTCAGATCATCATTTTTCTTGGTAATCTCATGATTCTTCTCGTGAAAAAATAGGGCCGCGACGACAGAGAAACTGTGACAGCGATCAGCAGGCTGGCGGTCAAGCTGATCGCGACCACTTCCGGCTTGATCACACGACCAGCGACGGAGATGTCGAGCCGCGAGATCGGCCGCGCGAGGATCGGCCGGTCGTCGAGGAATCGCTCCAGGTCCTCGGCCAGTGCCGCGATGTTCACGTAACGGCAATCCCGGTCTTCTCGAGGTACTTCAACAGATCGTCTCCAGATCCTTCGGGACATTCCGGCTGGAGGAGCGTCGGCGCCACTGGTCCTTCGTGCGGACCTGGTCCAGGGTCTCGACAATGTCGACCCCTTGAAGGGGGGACGGCGAGTCAGTATCGTGAGGATCGCCCCTATCGCGTACTGGTCGGATTCGGACCAATCAACGTGCCGTCCCCCCGGTCTGTTTCTTCGCCATGTACTCGATGCGGCTTGCTCCATGATCCAACCTGTACTGGTTTGACCGGAGCTTTCGGTATCCTCCATCTCCTTCGAGCCGCTCGGCCAGGCCAAAGTCGGTGATCTCAAGTTCTGCCACCGGAGTTGATCAGTACGTTCGCCGGCTTCAGATCGTGGTCGATAATACCGATCTCATGGACAACCTCGATGGCCAGAGCGAGGGTCCGGGCCATCGCGGGCGGCTTCAAAACGCGCCGGCGGTCTTCGCCGGTAATCCGCGATCTCAGGGTATTTCCTTCAACGTATTCGTACCCGCAACCTAGGGCAGTTCTTCGAACTTGCTCGTGATCATAAGATCTGAACCATGTTGGCATTATTGAGCAGGGCAATCGCCTGGCGTCTCTTGCTCAAAGTGTTGGCGTGGCGCGTGTGCGACGCCTGCGCAGCGCCCAGGATCATCTTCAAAGCGACGAAGTCGATCGAGCCGAGGCGGCGGGCCTTGTACACAATCCCGATGTCCCGCTGTGCATGATGACATCTAGGATTTCGACCGGTACCCCTGGGAAGGACGGAGGTGCCCTGCTCGGCCGAGAGTCGGACCAGCGTGATCGCCGTCTGCGCGTTGTCTCGCGGTCCTGAATCCCAGGGACCTTCGGGCTGGGGTTCTGTCTTATTCTCTACCGGTACCACCTGGGGGCTGCCGATTGCCGCTGGCGGTCGCGGGTCGCGTCTCGTCGTCAACCCGGGAGTGGCCAGGGGACGTGGGCGAACTGGGTATCGTGCAGGCGGTCGAGCGCCTCCTGGCACGCCTCCTTGCATTCCTGAAGGTGGACTCCAGTTCCGTCGAGCCCGTCCGGCTCGTAGCCCTCGATTCAGTTCCGGCTCAGCTCTGAGGTCGATGGCAGACGCGATCTTCGGGTCCTCCCTTCTGGTTCGCTGACCGGTACGACCGCCTGGTCGTCGGTGACCTCTTCCAATCCCTCGACTTCCTCGCGGAGCATCTTCCGAACGCCTGCTCTGGCCATGTGAACGGCGGTCATCGTGATGCCAAGCTGCTCGGCGGCCTAGCCGAGGCCCCGCCGACCGACGTCAGCCAGAAGGCACGCCAGGCCTGTTCCTCGACCCGGGCACGAACTATCTCGCAGGCATCTGGCAGAAGAAGGTCGCGCCGGAGACTCCCTCTACTTCCAGCCCCCCACGCCTCGACCGCATCACCGGCAGCCGGCAGTGCTGCCAGGGCCTGAGCGACCCGGGTATCGCTGCCCCATGGTCCCCCGCGGCGGATCGTTCCCGCCTCCGGTGGAGGTCGGTGACTACATTTTCACCACGACCGGCCCAGCCAGCTTCTGCAATCGCTGCACTGGACGTAAGTGAGACCCCGGTAGTTCCTCGAAAAGCCGCGTCAGGAAACTGCGTGTCTGGGTCACGTCTCGTCGACATCCGGCCTTGCTCGAAGCCCCTGTTCCCTACACCACGGCCGCTTTGTCTGCATCATCTCCTGAAATGAAATTGACTATTCTTCAAGGCCGTCTGGGTTCTTCTGGTTTGGTGATTGTCAGTAGCAAGCTACCCTGGGTTTGAAATTTTGTTCTCGATCGTCATGGTCATGGTCCATGATACGCTTCATCGCAAACTGCATCCTCTTCCTACCACGTATGCTTCTATTCATATTGAATGTGTCAGCGAGGAATCGTTGCGAATAGGACTATCTTGTATTAGGTTCTGCCTTGGCCAGCTAGTTTGATACAGGGGAATTGGACTTGTGATCCCTCTGTCTCATCCAATATTTTCATCTAGCTTCAATCGAGGAACTCATGATGATTTTATAACACATCCAGGGACGAAACGAATATCCGAAACATCGACAGTTCTGCCATGAGCCAATTCAACCAAAAAGAGCAACCTGGAAATTTCAATATGAGGATCACAACCGTCCGGCTAACGCTTTTAGGATTTGACGAAAGGTCTTTCAAATAATAGCTTGGGCCGCAAAATGAGCGCGCACGATATCTTCTCGGGTCGTCAGAATCCTCGGCTGGGAAATCATCCCAGGCGATGGAGGACGACGCATGGACCCCGGCAAGCTCGTGTTCGCCCAACTGATGGAATTCCTGCCCAGGCACGACCTCAACGCGTGCGTGCGGCGGTATGGCGGCGACTGTCGCCCGCGCGGCTTCTCGTGCCGGGATCAATTCCTCTGCCTCGCGTTCGCGCAGCTGACCTTTCGCGAAAGTCTCCGCGACATCGAGACGTGCCTGCGATCCTTCCAGCCCAAGCTCTACCATGCGGGCTTCCGCGGCAACATTTCGCGGAGCACATTGGCCGACGCCAACCGTGTCCACGACTGGCGCATCTTCGCCGATTTCGCTCAGGTGTTGATCGGCCGTGCGCGGAAGCTGTATGCCGACGAGCCCATGGGCGTGGAACTGGAACAGACCGTCTACGCGCTGGACAGCACCACGATCGACCTCTGCTTGAGCCTGTTCCCTTGGGCGCGATTTCGCCGTCGCAAAGGGGCGGTGAAGCTGCACACCCTCCTGGATCTGCGCGGCAACATCCCCACGTTCGTGCGGATTACGCACGGGAAAACCCACGACGTCAACGTCCTCGACCATCTGCCGATCGAACCGGGCTCGTTCTACGTGATGGACCGAGGGTATGTCGACTTTCGACGTCTTCATCGGTTCACAATATGTTCGGCGTTCTTCGTGACGCGAGCCAAGCGTGGTCTCGACTACACCCGCCGCAGCCGTCGTCGGGTCGACAAGTCGACGGGTTTGCGGAGCGATCAAACGATTGTGCTGGCCGGCCCGAAGACATCGCGCCTGTACCCCGACCCGCTGCGTCGCATCTCGTTCCACGACGCCGAGAACGACAGGAGGTTCGTGTTCCTGACCAACGACTTCACCCTGCCCGCGCTGACGATCGCGAAGCTTTACAAATGTCGATGGCAAGTCGAGCTGTTCTTCAAATGGATCAAGCAAAACTTACATATCAAATCCTTTTACGGGACCAGCGACAACGCGGTGAGGACTCAAGTGTGGATCGCGATCAGCGTTTACGTGCTCGTCGCCATCGTGAAGAAGGAACTCCGGCTGAAGCGGAGCCTCAGCGAAATCTTGCAAATTCTCAGCCTCACCCTTTTCGAGAAAACCCCTGTTTTTCAGGCATTGAGGGAGCAAAACCCGCAAGAACCGGAGCCGCCATTCTCTAACCAGTTGAGACTGTTCGACTTATAGCCGGACAGTTGTGATGGCGCGGAAACAAATCCTCCAATAACAAACACCTATCGAATTCATTCTTGCGGGTTTCTGATAGATTATCAAAGCAACGATGTATCACGATCGCCGAGGCCCCCGGAAATCTAAACCTTTCAGCTATAGGTCGGGTTTCAAATCGGGGCTAGACGGGTCGTTCCTGCGAGCGAAATCCGTCGTCGAGAATCGCAAGAATCGGGGAAATGATCGGTACGAACAGTGGAGGAGGAGGCACGACGCCTTGCTCGTTTCTCCCGATCAGCTAGGGGTCCGAGTGATGCCACATCGGTCCATGTCGCAGTTCTGGAAGACCCTCAATCGGACGATCTCCCGATCCCGCCGCCAACGAAGGGGACGAGGAAACCATTCGAACCATGCTGAACGAGTCTGACCGCCTCGAGTCTCGCATCCTGCTCTCGACGTTTTTGGTGACGAATAACGAACGATTCCGGCGCCGGTCGCTTCGTCAGGCGATTCTCTGATGCGAACGGCAGCATGGGCAAGAACGCCACATTCGATCGTCTCTTCAGATCCCTAAAACCGATCCAGGCTTCTCCGGCGACGTCTTCACCATTCGGCGAGCGTACCGAACCATCGGTCGCGGTCCAGAAGTACGACGATTGACGGAACCAGCCGAGGCATCGACGACAGGCGACACGAATTCCGGCCGGCCGCAGGTCGTGCTGGATGCGTGAGCTGACTGTCCAGTGGAGACGGATCGGCGGCTCGACGACGACAACACCGTGCAAGGGCTGGCGATCGCAGCACTTCCCGCGGGTCCGCTGATCTCCATGAGCGATGCGTTCGCTACGGGTGGCGTGGCGGAGGACAACATTATTCAAGATAATTATATTGGCGACAGACTTCTCCGGCACACGTTCGGTGCCAAACTCTAGCGGGACTTCAATCGCTCGGCTTCGCCTCGCCTGGCTCTCAGGCAACTGGCAATGTGTATTCGCAACAATTTGAATCTCGGGCAACAACGGCTCAGGGATTAGTTTGTGCGATTTCACGGCAAACACAGATCGAGAATAATTTGATTGGAACCTGATCGACTCCGCAGGCCCCACTCGGAAACCTGGGCAAATGGAATCTCATTAGGCCTGCGCAGGAGATCCCACGCAATTTTATTAATAATAACATTATTGCATTGGACAATCTTGATGGAATTCGTGATTCTCCCGATTACCTTTACGTTGTGTCCCTCACGTCAGACGGACACCAGGGAAACTAATATCACCGAGAATTCGATCGATCAAAACGGCGGTCTGGGATTCAATTTACTCCCGCCGCCTGTCTGATTCAGGAACCAGCGAACACACCCACGCCCAACGATCCGCAGGCCGTACGGAGACAACGGCGACGAAGAAGCCCCCAGAATGACCCGGTACTGACCTCGGCTTCCTTCTCCAGTCCGACCGTGACGATCCAGGGCACGCTCGACAGCACGCCGAATACGGCATTCCATCTCGATTTCTTTAATAGACCTATCTGTGAACCCAAGCGGTTACGGCGAAGGCCAGTTCGATATCGGCTCGTGAACAGGATGTAACAACCGACGGATCCGGGATCGCCGACCTTCACAGCCGAACCTGATGTTCATTCAGTCACTCTCCGGTCGCTTCTTCACGGCCACGGCAAGTGACTCATTCGGCAATACCTCGGAAGTTCCTCGGCCCCCGTCTCGCTCCCGATCTTTCATCCGTTCACCAACACGGACAATAGCGGTCCGGTGCTCGCTCAGCCAGGCGATTCTGGATGCGAATGCCAATTCGGGCCTCGACGCGATTCTATTCGACATCCCCGGCTCCGGTGTTCACACGATCCACCCGACATCGACCCTCCCTCTTCATCACCGGTCCGATCCTCATCGACTCTGGCTACACCCAACCCGGCTCCAGTCCCAACACGCTCTGGAGCCGGCCAGGGGACCAACGCCGTCATTCAGGTGGAACTCGACGGTAGCGGCGTGGGCAACGTGGATGGTTCGAGGCTCACCGGCGGGCGCGAGTGCGAGCACGATCCGAGGGCTGGCCATCAATCGTTTCGAAGAGAGCGGGATTAATCTCAACGACGTCAGCTCAGTGCGAATCGCGGGGCAATTTCATTGGCACCGACCCGACCGGAACGATCGACCTCGGCAACGGGGTCGGCATTCTTGCCACAGGATCCCTGGGCTTCACCAACTATTCAATTGGCGGCTTCCTGCCCGCGGACCGCAACCTGATCTCCGGGAACGGGACATCGGATGGTGGGGGAGGGGGCATTTCCTTCTTCTCCGTCGGTCAAAGCAACATCATGGGTAATCTGATCGGAACCGATGCGACAGGGACCATGAGCCTTGGTAATAACAGTTACGGTATCCACCTCCGATCCACCTCCTTCATCGGAATTGGCAACCCCTACCCGATGTTCGGATCTCCGGATTCCTATCGGAACGTGATCTCCGGCCAGGGCGGAGTCGGATCTCGGGTGGGCAGGGAATTGTGCTTGATTTCGGCTCATCCAACACGCTGATTGTCAACAACTACATTGGCACCGATGTAACAGGCACGTTGGCGATCGGCAACGTCGAGGCGGGCATCGCGATCGAAGACTCATCGAATACCACTGTTGGCGGCTCGTCGAAGAGTCTTTGCAACGTTATCTCGGGCAACCAGCGGGGCATCCGGATTGAAGGCGACGCCACGAACGTTCTCGTGGTTGGCAATTCCATCGGGCCGGACGCGAACGGCGGAGGCGGCATCGGGAATTTTGACTACGGCGTACTCGTCGCCGGATCGAATGCCGAGATCGGTCAGGCAAGCCCCGACGCGAGCAATGATATTGCTTTCAATGGAACTGGAATCGGGGCCTTCTCCGGCTCCGGCAACACGTTCATTGGAAACTCGATTCATGATAACTTCTCTCTAGGAATCGACTTAGGGGTAGATGGCGTCACTGCGAACGATCCAGGCGACGCGGACCTGGGACCGAACGGACTCCAGAATTATCCCGTCATCGCCTCGGCAAATACCATCACGGGTTTTGTAGACATTGAAGGGACGCTCCACATCGCACCCGCGACCACCTACACGATCCAGTTCTACGCTAGCCCCGCCGCCAGCCCGAGCGGCTACGGGGAAGGCCAGCAATTCCTGGGCGAAATCACCACCGCCCCAACCGATTCCAACGGCGATGTCAGCTTCTCGTACGTTTACGACGAAGATTTTGCTGGCGTGATCGTGACGGAGGACTTCACCGGCCGTTACATCACCGCAACGGCCACCTCGCCGACGGGAGAGACGTCGGAGTTCTCTCGGCGATGCTTGCGGCGCACCTGATTCAGGTCACCAACACGTCGGACAGCTCGGTCCCGGCTCGCTCCGACAAGCGATCCTGGACGCCAACGCCAGTAGCGGTCTCGACACGATCGTCTTCAACATCGGCGGAGCCAGCCCGCACACGATCGCCCCGACCTCGGCCCTGCCAACCATTACTGATCCGGTCATCATCGACGGCTACACCCAACCGGGCGCCTTGCCGAACACGCTGGCTGCTGGAAACGACGCCACCTTGGCCATCGAATTGGATGGCTCCCAGGCGGGCGCGTTGGCAAACGGATTAGCCATCCTCGCCTTAAGTTCCGTCGTGCGCGGACTGGTGATCAATCGTTTCGAGCAATCGGGAATACTGATCTCAAACACGAGCGATGTCATCATCGAAGGCAACTTCATCGGCACCGACGTCACAGGAACCATCGCACTACCAAATGCCTTCGATGGTGTATACCTCGGCCGAGTCACGAACAGCACCATCGGTGGGACGTCTCCGGCGACACTGAAACCTCATCTCCGGAAACCTGATTCGGGGTGTCGAGTTCAACGACATCTCGACCGGTAACATTGTGCTTGGCAACTTCATCGGCACCGACGTCAATGGCACTCTCCCTTTGGGGAACGGCGAGGACGGCGTCATCACCTACTTCGCCAACAACTCCATCGGAGGGACGGGGGTCTCTGACCGCAATATCATCTCCGGGAACAAGAACGGCGTTACGATTTACGGTTCCAACGCCTTGGGAGCCCTCGTCCAGGGCAACTACATCGGTACCGATGTCACAGGCACATCCCGCCTGGGCAATACGACCAACGGCGTGTTTATCAACGCAGCGGATGAGTACCTCATCGCCGGGAACCTCATCTCGGGAAATGGTACAAGCGGGATCTTGATCGCGAATAGCCTCGGTTCAGGAGGCATGGTCGCCGGAAATCTGATTGGAACTGACGTCAACGGCACTCAGCCCCTGGGCAACTTCGGCAGTCGGCGTACGGACTGTATTCGCGTCGCACCTCACCATCGGCAGTACGGTCTTGGGGGCGGGCAACGTGATCTCGGCCAACGGGTACGCCGGCATCTTCCTCGACGGCAGCGGGTCGGTCAGCAATGTCGTGCAGGGCAACCGGATCGGCACCGACATGACCAGCACAATCGCCCTAAGCAATTCGGGGCCGGGGATACGCCTTACCAATGTCTCGCAGTCAACGATCGGCGGGCTCACCACCAGCACCCGCAACCTCATCTCCGGAAATCAACAGGCTGGCGTGTTGATCGAATCGCAATCGATCGGCAATCTCGTTGTTGGCAACTTCATCGGCCTCGACGCAAATGGCATGGCTCGTCTCGGCAACGCCTCCGATGGCGTTCTAGTGGAAGGCGGGGCCAAGGACAATACGATTGGCGGAACCGTCGCCGGCGCACGCAACGTTATCTCAGGGAACGCGAGCAACGGCATCCAGATCTTCAGCGCGGGAACCGACAACAACCTCGTCGCCGGCAATTTCATCGGCACAGACATCAACGGCACGTCCCCCATCGGCAACTCCAGCGGCGTCGTGGTGAGATTGGGAGCTCAGGGAAATACCATCGGCGGCGTAGCCGAGGGTGCGCGAAACATCATCAGCGGCAATGATGTTTTTGGTGTCTCAATCGCTGATGACGGTACGACGGGAAATTTGGTCCTGGGCAATCGCATCGGGACGAGCGTTGATGGAAAGGAGGCCGTGGCCAATGGCGGGGCAGGCGTCGAGATCAGCGACGGCGCCACCGGAAACTCGATCGGTAACACCAGCGCCGGAAACATCATCTCCGGGAATGCCGGGCAAGGCATTTATCTCCACGGCTCGGGCACGAATGGAAACCACGTCCAGAACAACTGGATTGGAATAAACGTTGATGGGAATTCCTCAATCCCCAACGGCGTGTATGGCGTGGAAATCAGTTTGGGAGCAGTGCGAATTCCATTGGTGGCGCGACCGTCGGCAACATTATCTCGGGCAACGGACTTGATGGAATCTACATTCGCGATTCTGGCACGACGGGGAATCTTGTCATCAGAAACTGGATCGGTCTGGATGCCACAGGGAACGGCCCATTGGGAAATCTGGACTACGGCATTCGGGTGGACTCCGCAAACAACATCATCGGCGGTGCCGGCGTCGGGAATGTCATCGCGGCGAGTCGATTTTCCGGCATCTCGATTGTAGGCGGTGAAGGGACGGTCGTTCAGGGCAACCTCATCGGAACCAACTTCGACGGAACAGCCGCGATTGGAAACGGGGCCGCCGGCGTTTACGTCGAAGGAGGAAATGGACCCCTCATCGGTGGAGATGCAACTGCGGGCGAAGGAAATATTATCTCGGGCAATACCAGCTCTGGCATCTTTCTGACCCTCGGTACATCAGACGTGCAAATCCTGGGCAATCTGATCGGCACGGACGCCAATGGAACCGCGCCACTCGGGAATGGAAGTTCGGGCATCGAGATTGAACTCAATTCCTTCGACGTCACAATCGGCGGAACAGCCAGTCACGATCGCAACGTCATCTCGGCCAACGCAGGCTCCGGAATCGTGATCGATGGGGGGTCGCATGACGTGCTCGTTCAAGGGAATCGTATCGGCACGAATGCGGCGGGTACGGAACTCCTTGGCAACAGCTTTTTCGCAGGGATCAGGATCCTAGAGCACAACAACACCATTGGAGGAATCGTCGCCGGCGCGGGGGAATTTGATCTCGGGCAATGGCCTGGGCATTCAGATCGACGGCAGTGCGGCAACGGAAAACCTGATCGCAGGCAACACGATCGGTCTGGACGTCAACGGCACCACGGCTCTGGGCAATGCGACTGAGGGCGTGTGGATCGCGAACGGTGCATCCGACAATACGATCGGCGGCGGGATGACGGCCCAATCCCGCAACGTCATCTCCGGCAACGCCGGACAGGGTCTGGTCATCGACGGCTCGACGGGGAATCTCGTAACAAGAAACTACATTGGAACTGACATCAACGGCATGCTGCCCTTCCCAATGCCCTCGGTGGAATGAAGATCGATAACGCTCCGGGGAACACCATCGGCGGAACAACCCTCGGCGAGGGCAACCTGATCTCGGGGAACACCGGGAACGGCGTAATAATTTTCGGCGCAAGCGCAGTGGGCAACGTCCTCCTGGGGAACTACATCGGCACGGATGCGGGAGGGGATGCCAATGTCGGCAATACCGGCGACGGCGTGACGATCAACGCGAGCGCGAACAACAACACGGTCGGCGGAACGATGGTCGGTGCGGGAAATGTCATCAGTTGGAACGGCGGAAGCGGCATTCTTCTCGACGGCGGCACGGCCAATGTGGTGCAAGGGAACCTGATCGGTCTCAATGCTGCGGCGATGGCGAGCGAGAAAACGCTCAGCATGGAATCACGCTCGGAAACGGAGGATTCCATACGATCGGAGGAACAGCGATCGGAGCCCGCAACATCATTTCGGGCAACCTCGGAAACGGCATCAACGCCTCCAGTGGGTGGCGGGTTTTCTTTGATCGAGGGCAACTTCATCGGGACCGATCTGACGGGTACCATTCCACTCGGCAACCGACTGACCGGAATTACGCTGGGGAGCGATCAGGGAACGCACATCGGTGGTTCGGAGCCCGGTGCGGGCAATTTGATCTCGGGCAATAGGCGTGGTGGGATCGAGATCTATACGACGATCGGCCCAGGCAGCGTGATTGAAGGCAATCGCATCGGTACGGATGTGACTGGAACGTCTGCCCTGGGCAATGGAACATATGGAATTCTCCTGGCGGGCGCCGTCAATCATCTCGTTGGCGGAATATCTGGAGGCGCTGGCAATCTGATTTCGGGAAACGACATCGGCGGCATTCATATTGTGCGTCCGGGCAACCGGATTGAAGGCAACATCATCGGAACCAACGTCGCCGGCACCGGACCATTGGCGAACCTGGGTCCAGGCGTGGAGATCGACGACACGTCGGACAATACCATTGGCGGTACCGTCGCCGGATCAGCAAACCTGATTTCGGGTAATGCGGGTTCAGGAATCTTTATTCACGGCAGAGGCACGAATGGAAATGTCATCTGGGGCAACCGGATTGGCCTCGACGCCACCGGCACTAGCGATCTCGGCAATGCCTCGGATGGCGTCACCATCACGGATTCAGCAGGGAATGTGATCGGCGGAACACTCGTCGCCGCACGCAACGTCATCTCGGGAAATGACGGTCATGGGGTACAGATCATCGCCAATGATCACATGATACCCTCAAATAATTCGGTGCTCGGCAACCTCATCGGAACTGATGCTAAGGGTCTCTCTGCCGTTGGTAATTCCGGTGACGGTGTGCGCCTCATGGATTCCGTCGATAACCAGATCGGTGGAACCACGGACAGCGGGGCCCGCAACGTGATCTCGGGAAATCTGGCGCGGGGGTCGGCATCGTCGGCACATTCGCATCGGATAATCGGGTTCAGGGTAATACGATCGGCATGGACATTGTCGAAATGGCCCTCCTGGGGAATGCCGAAAGTGGAGTTCTCATCCTTGGGGGACGCGGATAATTTCATCGGCGGCACCATTGAGAATCTAGGCAACATCATCGCCGGCAACGGCACCGGCGTACGTGTGGTCGGGGCGACAGGTACCGTCATCCGCTTCAATGCGTTCGTCGAGAATGCCGGTCTGGGAATTGACCTCGGCGAAGTTGGCGTCACTCCAAACGACGATCCAGAAGCGGACGGACTGACGAATTATCCCGAGATTACCTCGGTTGTTGCGAACCCCGAAGGAGGCACCATCTTCACCGGTTCGCTGATCGGCACCCCTGGGACAACGTATACGATCGATTACTACGCGACTCCGGTCGCCGACGACTCGGATCATGGCGAGGGTCGAACGTTCCTCTCCGGACTCAGTTTCGTCATGGATTCTAATGGAACCTTCAATTTCTCGAACACACTGCCTGTGGAGTTGACCGAACATCAGTACGTGACCGCAACGGCGACGCAGGATGCACTCGGAACGTCGGAGTTCGCGGCGAATTATGAGTTTTCCCGGGCGGATCGCCAACCGTGAACCGATCGCGGATGCCGGGCAAGACCTGACGGTTCCCGAAGGAACGCTCTTGCAGTTCGACGGGCGTGGATCGAACGATCCCGATGGCGACGCGTTGGCGTACGAATGGGACTTCGGCGATGGGAACTTTGGTATGGGAATCACCCCGTTCCATGCCTACGCCGACGACGGGACCTATACAGTCACTCTAACCGTCCTCGACGGTTTCGGCGGATCGAACAGCGACATGCTCACTGTTCTCGTGACAAACGTGGCCCCACCGCTGATCACGACCGCGCTCGGCGATCCGTCGGTGTTCTCGCTGATTGCACCCGAGACACACTTCGGCGCACTCGGTCGCATCGATCGGCAACGATTTCGCAGTCGGCATTCCAGGAGACGATACCTCCGCCCTGGACGCTGGCGCGGTTTATCTCTATTACTACGACTGGTTGTCCAAGCCGGGAACGGCCACTTATGGGCAAATCGTTCGGAAAGTGCTGACGCTGCCTGGTGCAGACGCCACGCCAGGCGCTGAGTTCGGAGCCTCACTCGCGGCTATCGGGGGTAACCTGCTCATCGGTGCTCCCGGAATCGACCGGGTTTACCTCTATGTGGCCAACCCGAACAGCCCAGGGTTCGGCGAGCCGATTTCAGGGGGTGTCTTCCACTCCCCTAACGTGGCGGGAGGCGACCGGTTCGGCGCTGACGTGGCCGCCTTGGGGACGTTGGCCGTGATTCGCGCCCCCGGGACATCGAACGGGGCCGGCGCGGCATACCTCTTCGATCCCACTTCTCCTACATTGCCAATCGCCTCGTTCACAAACCCGACATCGGACCCCAACGATGAGTTCGGCATATCGGTCGCAGCCTATCCTGGCTCGGTTGCGAACACGGGACCGTTCGTTCTGGTCGGCACCCTTACGACGATAGCGGGGGATCGACGCGGGGATGGCCTACCTGTTCGGACTTGATCAGTCCGCTGGAACCTGGGGCTTGATCCAGACGTTCAACAACGCAGAGGCGGGCTCCCTCTTCGGCTGGGACGTGGCGGCACTCGGCGACGGTGAGCAATTCAACACCTTGATCGGCGCGGCGGGGCCAGAGCCGACGATGGCGCTGCCTACCTTTTCGACCTATCGGGAGTTCGCCGATTGACCCTCACCACGCCTGAGGCGGGAGGCGGCTATTTCGGATATTCGGTCGCTGCATCCTCCTCACCCCTTCTGCGTGACACGGATAACAATCTCATTTCGTTAAAAGGGGCCACGGCCTTGATCGGCGCACCCGCGGCCGTGCTGGGAGGTTATTCATCCGTGACCGCTTATCTCTTTGCCGCGGACAGTGGTGACGTACTCGCCGCCGTTCAACGTCCAGAACCGACGCCAGGCGGTCAGTTCGGTGTCACCGTGGCCTTCCGAGGTGTCGATCTTCTCGCTGGAGCAGCGAACGGTCCCTGGCTTGGAGGGAACGGCGCCGAAGAAGCCTTTCTATTCGAGCGCGGTCCGAGTCTAGGAGGAAACGGACCGGACGTGTACTCGACTTCGTCCCTCGATGTAGGGCAGCATATCGGCCTGTCCGCCACAACGGTTTTTGAAACGACAGCCCCCTACGCTTCGGTCATTCTCCATGGGACCATTGATGATCCCGGCGCTCAGGATACACATCTCGTTACGATCGATTGGAGCGACGGTTCTGATCCTGATCACAATGGATCCGTCGGCGAGGCGTTGACACTCCCGCTCGGCGTGATTTCCTTCAGTGCTCCGCACCGCTACGAGCAGGACGCCCCCGACAACCTGACCATTTCCATTCTCGTAGCGGATAACAAGGGCGACTCCCGCACCTACAGCCGAACCATCATCGTCCGCAACGCACCTCCGATCGTCGATTCCGGGCCCGATCAAGAGGTGGTTGCTGGTACGCCAGTCGATCTGCATGGAACGTTTACGGACTCAGGGCCGCTCGATCAGCACGTACAAATATGGACTGTTGTTGCGAATAATGGTGAGGTCATTCCACCGGGAACCGGGCCGGATTTCCAATTCGTCCCAGAACGTCCGGGAATCTACGCGGTGACCTATTCCGTCTCCGATGACGATGCCACCTCCAGCGACATCACCCTTATCGTAGTGGAAGACGCACGACCAACGATTGAGGAATCGGACCTGCATCTTGACTCGGAAATCATCGCCGAGGGAAACCTCGCCACCTTGACTGGCGTGTTCCTTGATCCCAGCCCGCGTCAGACTCACGATGTCACGATTGACTGGGGCGACGGCTCAACAACCACACTGCTCCGGCTTAGCCCGGGAGTCCTCTCCTTTACGTCCGGGCATACCTATGTGGATGACAACCCCAGCGGCTCACCAGAGGATCTATATCAGATCGCTGTCACCGTGACCGATTCCGACGGTGGCACCGATTCAGCGAGAATCGACATTTCGGTTCTGAACGTCCGTCCGTCCATTGCAATTCGTTCGGTGCAAGGTCCCACGGAGAATCCGGACGCTAGCGCGCTTCCACCTCTTTGCTGAGGTGCTCGATCCCGGCGCACCTTGGGACACGTTCACGTACACATGGAGCGTCGAGAAGGACGGAGTGCCTTTCGATCTCCCATCGGGAACCCTGACAGATCGTTCGACCTTCGCATTCGAACCGAATAACGGTGGTAGCTATGTTGTGCAACTGATCGTCGTCGACGACGACGGCGGCTTGGCTACGGACCGCGCCTTCCTCGTCGTGGGGACTCCAGGGAACGACTCGATCGTCGTCATGCCACCCACCGGCATGTCAACCAACCGGATCGTCGTCTTCGGATACGGTGGAGATGATTCGATCGACGCCAGCGGAATCTCGAATCAGTCCGTCGAACTCAATGGAGGTTCGGGTAAGAACACGCTGATTGGAGGCGACCAGGGCGATTTGCTCATCGGAGGCCCTGAAGACGATGTCATCATCGGCAATGCCGGTCCTGATATCCTTGTCCCCAATCACGGCGACAACTCCTTGATGGGCGGCAATGGCGACGATCGCTATGTCATCGTCCCCGGCAGCAGTTCGACGCTTTCGGAGACAGAGTCCGACGGCAAGGATACTGTGGACTTCTCGCAAGTCACCACCGGTGGCGGTGTGGATGGCTCACTTGGTCTCTCGTTGACCCTTGCATCGGAATTGCCGCAGGCCGTCGATGGAGTCAACTTTGTGACTCTCCTCGGTATATTCGAAGGAATTATCGGAACAGATTTTAATGATACATTCACAGGAAATGACGTCGGTAATAACATCCAAAGCAGGTTCAGGTCGCGATCAGATATATGGTGGCATCGGCATTGACACACTCGACGGCGGCGAAGGAAACGATTCCATCGATGGCGGCAGCGGCGACGACATGATCCTGGGAGGTGGCGGCAATGACTCCATCATGGGCGGCTTCGGAAACGATACGCTCAGCGTCGGCGATCAAGGTAGCTCGATCTGGGGAGGCGGCGGCAACGACGTCATCTTCGGTGGCGTTGGCACCGACACCATCTACGGTGGAGAGGAAGACGATTCGATCTATGGCGGAGGTGGAGAAGACTCCATTGATGGCGGATTCGGCAATGACACCCTGGTGATCGGCGATCAAGGTAGCTCGATCTGGGGAGGCGGCGGCAACGACGTCATCTTCGGTGGCGTTGGCACCGACACCATCTACGGTGGAGAGGAAGACGATTCGATCTATGGCGGAGGTGGAGAAGACTCCATTGATGGCGGATTCGGCAATGACACCCTGGTGATCGGCGATCAAGGTAGCTCGATCTGGGGAGGCGGCGGCAATGACGTCATCTTCGGCGGCACCGGCATCGACACCATCTACGGCGGAAAGGGAAACGACTCGATCATGAGCGGTGGGGGCGCCGACTCGCTCGACGGTGGCCTCGGCAACGATACCATCACCTCCGGTGGCCAGGGGAGCACGATCTGGGGAGGCGGTGGCAACGATGTCATCTTCGGTGGCTCGGGAATCGACTCCATCACCGGCGGAGACGCGGCTGGTAACGATGACGACAACGACACAATCTACAGCGGGGGCGGCGATGACACGATCGATGGCGGCCATGGTAATGATCTGATCGATGCTGGAATGGGTGACGACCTCATTATCGGCAGCGATGGGGGCAGCTCGATCTGGGGAGGCGGCGGCAATGACGTCATCTTCGGCGGCACCGGCATCGACACCATCTACGGTGGCGAGGGGAACGACCAGATCACCGGCGGCGGGGGAGGCGACTCGCTCGACGGCGGGTTGGGGAACGACACCATCAGCGTCGGTTCGCAGGGCAGCTCGATCTGGGGAGGCGGCGGCAATGACGTCATCTTCGGCGGCACCGGCATCGACACCATCTACGGTGGCGAGGGGAACGACCAGATCACCGGCGGCGGGGGAGGCGACTCGCTCGACGGCGGGTTGGGGAACGACACCATCAGCGTCGGTTCGCAGGGCAGCTCGATCTGGGGAGGCGGCGGCAATGACGTCATCTTCGGCGGCACGGGATTCGACCACATTGACGGCGGCACCGGCGACGATTCCATTGATGGCGGCGATGGGGACGATACGCTAGACGGTGGTATCGGTGCGGACACCATCTTCGGTGGCATCGGCCGAGATCAAATCGATGGTGGCGACGATGGTGACTCCATCGATGGTGGCGACGACGACGATGAAATCTTTGGTGGCGCGGGAATTGACACAATTCAGGGTGGGGATGGGAACGACACGATCGGTGGTGGCAGTGATGCTGATTCCATCATCGGCGGAGGCGGAAACGATCTTTTGGGTGGAGGATCGCCAACAATGGTTGGCGATGGGGATTCGCTCAATTCCAGCGACGGTCCCGACCTTCTCATTGATCTGGAAGGGGACAATACTCTTATCGGTGGTGCGGGGGGAGATATCCTTATTGCAGGAAGTGGCTCAGATTCACTCATTGCCGGTGAAGGCAATGATACCATCGCCGGGGGGGGCGGAAACGACACGATTGACGGCGGTTCTGGGTTCGACGCGGTATCGGCCTCTGGAAATGTAGATATATTGTTAACTGACACAAGCCTGAGCTTCATCGGATCCGGCGCAGTCAGTTTGGGAACATCCAAGTTAGTGAGCATTGAGCAGGCCTATTTGTCGGGAGGATCAGGGGCCAACATCATCGACGCCAGCCTCTTCTCGGGTAAGACCTTCCTATCTGGCGGTGATGGGAACGATCCACTCCTCGGAGGATCAGCCGACGACAATCTCGCGGGCGGCGCGGGTGACGATACGCTCGTCGGCAATGGCGGCGACGACACGTACTCGTTCCTTGGCGGACCCCAAGGAAACGACAGAATCGATGAACCAATCAATGGCGGCGCATATGATGCTCTTGACTTTAACAACTTTGATGGGCCGATCCGTATCGACCTTCGCCAGTCCAGCACCCAGGTGATCCACCCTACCCTGCTCACGTTGAGCTTCTCCACGGCAGATACGATTGAAGATGTTCTAGGAAGCTCGTTTAACGACATGATCATAGGAAATTCTCTCGACAATCGCCTCACGGGTGGAGGAGGCGACGATTTTATTGCGGGATGGTCCGGTAATGACATCCTTCGGAGCGGCGTCACCCAGGTCGTTTATCTAAACTTCGACGCCTTCCCAAACACCGGATTGCACGATTACCCTCAGGAAGAGCGTGACGTTATCCAAGCAAGGTTGAAAGCGGACTTCGCTGCCTTCAACTATGAATTCACGCAGGAGATACCGACCGAGGGTCACTACACCACCTTGCTGTTTAACGATCCTAGATTGCATGGACTGGAAGGAGGTCGGGTCGGTGGGATCGACTGGCGAAACCTCGACCTCTTGGCGATTCAGCCTCAATCAACGTCAACGGGCTTCTCGGCCGCGCGGAACAACCCGAGGCCACGAGCGAAAACTTCATCGCCATGACAACGACCGTCGCGGCGCACGAACCGGCGCACCTGGCAGGCTTGCGGCATGGAGACTCGTTCGGTCCCATCGGTGAAGGGATTTTTGATCGGGTCGATGACACGGCGTTTCGACCAGCCTATCCTGGTCCTAGCGATGCGTCTGAAACATTCCGACACCTCCTGGCCTCAGGAGACTCGGTTCGAACGACGCTCATTGAAGCCCTCAATGACCTCTTCTTCGGTGCACGTGAGGCAATCAAACTCGCTTTCGCCGACCACGGCACACCGAGCATCGAGCAAATGGATTCGCATGACTCGATCGCCGAAGCGCAACCACTGAACCTGACACCCCTGGCCATCTTCGACAATACGGTTCTTGTAGGCCTCCATTCGGGCCAGAATTTCGCAGTTCAAGCCGCCGACATTATCGGCGCGATCAAACTCGTCCCCGAGTCGGCCGGATCGGGCGAAACGTTCATAAGCGAAGATGATTATTATTCCTTCAAGGGTAAAGCTGGAGACCTGTTCGAATTCGAGATCGTGTCGGTGCCGCTCAATCGCTTCGCCAACAAGATCGACGCTGAACTGACCATTCTCGACGCTTCCGGAAACGTGGTCCTCTACCCCGAAATCAGTCGGCAAGACGAATCGCCAAGCCTTTAATGACGACTCCTTTCAACAGCAAGATCCGTCCATCATCGATCTCCGACTCCCAGCCGACGGCACGTTTTACGTCAAGGTCAGCACCTGGTACGACCGCAACAACGAGACACCGGAACCGCTCGATGACCTGCACACGGATACCGGCCAGTATGAACTTTTCGCGTACTCGTTCGCGCTGGGTCCAAACTCCCGCCGGGCCGGATACGCTTTACGCCGGCTCAGGCCGTGACACGCTCTATACCGGGTCAGGCAACGACACCGTGGGCTATGAGACCCCGCAGGACAAGATCGTCTTTGGCTCGGGTTGCGTAACGAGCCTTCCTGGCGCGATTCCAGAACAGGTCGTCGCTGGCGAGGATCAAGAAGTCAACGAAGGAGACTCTGTCGATCTTACCGGCACGTACGTAGACTACGATGATGGCTCGCACGTGCTCACGTGGGATGTCACCGATCCCAACGGCAAGCCGTACACCACTGGGACCGGGACCGATTTCTCATTCGTTCCATTGGATAACGGAGTCTATGTCGTAACGCTGACCGTGCGAGACAACCTGGGCCTGACGGGTACGGGACAGGTCGTCATCACGGCCCTGAATGTCCCGCCGACAGTCGTCGTGCCGAAGGATTACACCATCGCGAATGGAGGCAACCTCCCGCTCGGCTCGTTTACGGACCCAGGGCTGACAGACGGCCCTGGAGTATTGATGTCGACTGGGGAGACAGCAGCACCACACACGTCACGGCCGCGGCCCAGGGAACCCTGGTCATGCAGTCAAATCTGTATCCCACTGAGGGGCGCTTTACCATCACGGTCACGATTACGGACAAGGACGGCGACTCATCCTCCGGAAGCTTCGCCGTCATGATCTTCGACACGTTGCATGCGGAATCGCTCGTCCCGACGCCCAGTGGAGTCAACATCACCTTCAATCGTGCGATCGAACTTGCCTCACTTAACCTTTTCGGCGGAACCTCTGACGCGACGCTTGTGGGACCGAACGGGTTGGTTGCAGGATCGCTCCTTGTAAATCCTGGCGATTCTGCCATTTCGTTCGTCGCGACTGGAGGCATCCTCCCCGCCGGTTCTTATACGCTCAAGCTCCGAAGTGCCGCCGATGCTTTCCAAGATACTCAAGGGAATCTACTCGATGGTGATGCCGACGGTGCTGCGGGCGATGACTTGACATTCACGTTCACTGTGAATCCCATCTCCGGTGCTCCCGTTGTCAGTCTGCCCGACTTCGCTCGCGCCGCGAATCAAAATGTCAGTATCCCCACGAACGCGGTGGGGCTTCCTGTCCGCGTCTCCAACGCGGCAGGCCGGACAACTCTAAGCTTCGAGATCGCCTTCGATCCGACAATGCTTATGATTGACGGGGCCTCTCCCGGAGTTGGAGTCTTGCCCGATTGACTGCCGCATTCCACATTTGTTACGCCGGGTCTCATCCACATTGATTTTAATGCTTCGACCGCGCCTGGCCAGCGGCACGTTGACAATTGTCGAGTCGTCAGCCACTGTGCCGGATGGAGTTATCTACGCCAGCAAACAGGCGATCACTGTTCAGAACGTGACCTCTGGTGCAATCACCGGAATTGGCGATGTCGCCGTTCACGTCGCGTCATACCCAGGTGACGTGAACGCCTCCCGGAACTACACCAGCGTGGATGGACTTCTGATTTTCCGGTTGGCGGCTGGAGTCATCACGGACTTACCTGCGTACCGCAACCTCGACCCAAAGGTTATCGCGGACATCACAGGTGACGGGCGCGGGTGACCAGTCTCGACGGCCTGCTCGCCTTCCGTGTGGCCGCGGGACTGGTCGTGCCTCAGGTTCCAGGCCTGCCCAGCACAAGCCCGCCGGCACGGGTGCTTGGTGGTCAGGACCCATTGATCTGGATTCCAACGAATTTCGAAGGCGAGGCCGGTCAGTCAATCGCCATACCAGTACGTCTGCTCCAGACCGACACGAACGCTGTTGAGTTGGGCTGAGGCAGATCTCGTTCTCGTCTTTGACTCCTCTCGTGTGGCCATCGAGAGCGTCCACACCGGTGATCTCACCAAAGGGTGGACGCTGATCTCGCACGTGGACTGCGATGCCGGGGTGTTGTCAATTTCAGCGACGACAACTGATCGTACATTGTCGCCTTCTGGAAGGTGGGGAACCCTCTTCTGGATCGATCTGACCATCGCCACCGATGCCCTGCCTGGCCCCTTGCCGTTGAACTTGCGATCCTCCTACCAAACTCCAAACAACCACTACCGGACCGAGCTCAACAACGGCGCATTGATTCTCTCGCCACCTGCAACGAACGGAATGGACTCGATCGATGGCATCCTGACGATTCATGAAAACTCTGGGCGAGGGCGAATCTTAAAACCATCGCTGCTGCTGATGTCCCGGCGGCGAGCAGACTGGTCTCGGCGTTCGACACTTCGTCCGAGGCCATGACGAGGAACGATCTGACCAGATCCACCCCACTGACCAGAGCGTGTCGGCTGTCGATGCCGCGCTGGCTGGATGATATATCGGTCAGTGAACGTTCCCCGATCGTTACCTGGTTGTGGAACGAGGCACGACTTGACCACCTGGCTCATGTCCTCGTTCCATTGCCACTGTTGGGGAGTCGAAATCCTCTGGTTGTAATCCTCGCTGCCCAAAGCAGCGACTGACCGAGCGAAGCGGATGGTACGTTACGGATCATGTTGAACGAATCGACCTCAGACCAATCATCAGGAGAAGAAAACATGCGACTTTATCAAGGATCGACCGCTCTGGCCGTGATTCTGCTTCCGGCGTTGATGTCTCTGGGCACGATGACAGCTCAAGCATCTTACTTCAGGCTCGATCTCCTGAACCCATCGAACACCATTGCTCCGAATCAGGCTGCGGATTTCGACGTGTTGTTTGGAGTCGAACCATCAGGTGTCGCGGTCGAGTTGGCCGCCTTCGACGTGGTAATCACGTTCGATCAAACTCGTTTCGAGGCGGATTTTCCCAGCAAAGGCGCCGGACCTCGGCAACTGGTCCTTCACTCCGAACCGAGATAACACGATAGGACGGGTGAACTTCAGACGGTGGCACACAAGATCCCAGTGGAATTTCCGTTCAGCCCGGCGACGAGGTGATCGTGGGTAGTTTTTCGTTGCACGCTCTCGACAACAGGACCAACGCCGACACAACCGGTACAATTGCTGCCGGCGTTCGGCAATTTCTTCACGCTTGCTTATGACAATAATTTTGCCGAGATCCCATTAAATGGGTTGAGCGATGGATTTGATCAAGGCTTCGATGAAAAGTTGGCCTACGTCTCGGTACCTGAACCTGATGCACTGGCCCTGGTAGTGCTCGGTGGCTCGGTTGTTTTCTTTGTACGCCGCCACATTGCCCATCGGACAATCCGCAGAGGTAAGTACTCTCCCGGCCTTAAATTCCAGATCTCGGCCATACAGGGGTTTGATGAGTCGTTATGAACGACTGAATCAATGAGATCCATGCCATGTATTCGAATTAATTTATAATATATTAACGATCGGTGGTTCAAGGGGTTCGGCGTTGATCGGAGGCGGAAATTAGTGCGTCATGATGGCTCTTCGAGCGCGGCTATCAAGAAAATCGTACAGGTCCTTTGCGACGGATGAGGTCCACGAGGCAGACTCCCGTGGTTTCCGGCTCACCAGGATCCACCCCCGCCGCCGCCAAACCCGCCGCCGGAAGAGCCGCCGCCGCTGAACCCGCCGCAGGACCAGCCCGAGCCACACTCCCGCCGCTGGACCGCGGTTGTGAAGGCAATGTGCTGTTCATATTGCTCACCGCATGGTTGATGGAGGAACCGAGCATGGCGGTCGAGAAGGGGCCATTGCGGCCGAGGACTGATACCAGTTCGGCGGCTCCGTGTACAGCCCCTCGAACGCCTCCGCCCAGCGATCGGCCAGACCGAACGCGATCGCGTACGGCAGCAAGCGTTCGAAGACTCCCCGACGATCCTGTTCCTGGATCTCCTCCACTTCCTGCGCGACGGATATATCCTCCAGACCAGCGATCTGCTCCCAGGCAATCCGTCCCTTACGGGTCTTCCGAGGCATCACTCGGCCGAACGACGCGATAATCAGGAATGAGAGCATTGCGGATATGAGCAGAGGAGAGGAAATACCCGGCCGATCATCCAGACCTGAAGAATGCTTGCGATCAGAAACGTTACAACCAGAAAAACAATTCCCAATGATGATGATACATTGTGCGGACAAAGCGGGGATCACCATCGAAGTACCTCTCAGTCGATAAAACTGCCGTAGATGTTGTTCCGAACCTTGGGGAAGTGTCGTGTAAAATTTTTCTTTGAGGTAACTGAGCTTGACGCTCGACCCCTTGTCGAAGAGTTTTTCGAAAATCCGCTTCTCGAACGGTTTGAAGTCCTTGGGTTCAGCGGAGCCTGATGAAACGGTAGTCCGTGGAACTGAACCAGCCTTTGCTCGAGATCTCCTCGATCTTGATGTATCCTCGAACCGCCAGATCAATGATCGTCGCGGAGATATCCCTCATGTCCAGCTTCTCGTCGATCAAGGTGCCGGCCTCGGCAGGTCCCAGGCCCTCCGGTGGTTCATAACGAACGACGACGCTCCCAAGCCCGGTATAGTCGCGACCCTTCACATACCAGAGACCGAAGGGGATATCGCCAGGAACCGCTGGGAACGATTCCGTACATAAAGTTATCCACCAACCACCAGCCGATTCTCGCCGCCACGCTGGGCTGGTGAACCGCCTCCGCCGGAATTGCCACCTCGACCGTGATCCCCTCGCCGGGGGCAAGTGCGACGGTTGAGAATTCAATGCTCCGCTCGTCAGGTCGGGTCTTCTCGAAATCCTTGCCCGTGGCTCCGTAAGAGCCCGTGAAGGCGTCTGCCGTGATCTCACGGTCCGGGAGTGGTTTCGGTAATTCAACAGTGACAGTGGATCGATGAATCGGCACGCGCCATTCCGTTCCCGTGGCATTCCAGCGCAGGACCGCATGTTCTCCTTGCCACAGAATCGCTCGCTCGACCTGATAATGAATGCGATACGTTTGCCGGCCGCTGATCGTCCGATCCGCGTCGCCTATGCGTATTTCGATCTGATTATCGTGATAAGTGACTTTCTTGTTCCACGCCTGGCCCTTCTCGTCCTCGACCTCCAGCAATCGAAACCGTAGAGCGTACTGGTGAAAACCGACCGTGTACCGGATGGGAATGAAGCGATAAATACCATGCTTGGAATCAAAGAATTGTGTTTCAATGGTCTCAGTGACATCCAGCGTTCCATCGTCCTGGATCTCAAGTCGGACGTCGAAATGGTCAATGTCCCAGCCGCTGTCTGCCTGGGCCGACAATGGCGAGAGCCAACCAGCAAAGAGCATTAACACGAGTGCGAGGCGGAGTCTCATGGCGATCACCAACAAAATACGTCACGTTCAGAGGCGGATCTCCGGAGCCTCCCGCTCCTCGGAATCTTCAAGCTGGTAATAATCACGCGGTCGGAATCCAAGTGGGGCGGCAATCAGCAAGGCCGGAACACTTTGAGCGAGCGTGTTCAGATCGCGCACGACCGCATTGTAATACCGCCGAGCGTACTGGACGTTGTTCTCGATATCCACGAGCGAGTGATGCAGGTCCAGATAATTCTGGCTGGCCTTTAAGTCAGGATACGCTTCGGCCAGCGCAAAAATCTGTCCCACAGCGGCCGATAGGCCCCGTTCACTCTGTCCTCGTCGGGCAAGTGAATCGACTTCGACGGAACGGCCCCGGGCCTCAGTCGCCTTCTGAAGCGTCTCGGATTCGTGCGAAGTATAGCCTTGGACCGTTGCCACAAGCGCGGGAACCAGATCCCAGCGCCGCTTCAACTGAACGTCAATATCGCTCCAGGCCCCGTCTGCCCGTTTCGAAAGGCTGACAAGACGGTTATACGTCCAGCCTGCGTAAAGCAGGATGAGACAGGACACAATACCGACAATCCACCAGACTACACTCCGCTTCTCTTCCTTTGTGCGTAGTTTAGCGTCGTTCTGGCAATGTGCAACGAGGTTCCGAAATGGAAAAACCCAGCGAGGGTGGGACAAAAAAACACCCGGTTTGGAGACCGGGTGGTTGATGAAATTGCGCCGGCAGGAATCGAACCTACGACCTCCAGGTTATGAGCCTGGCGAGCTAACCGCTGCTCCACGGCGCACTTGAAGTATAGAAAATACCCTGGCCGAAGAAAAGACCTCCGCAACATATTTTTGGGGAAGGTGATTCGGAGCCTCTACCTTCGACCATCCTCCAGAATGGTGACTCATCAAGAATCTCCTCTCCTCGGACCAACCTGACGAAAATTCGGTGCAGGTCTCGCAAGTGGAAGGCCTCGAATGCCACGCGGAAAAGTGGTCTGGCCCGGAAGGGCGGATGGACTCTAAGATCGGTACTGTTAGTCCCCCCATGAAACGCAAGGACGAACGTACCGGCCGCGCCGGTGGTTTTGCCCTTAATGGATTGTAAAAGCACATTTTCTCAGTCGGTTTGGGAAATCATTGAGGGAGGTCCTCCGTGACCACGATCTCCGGTACAGACCGGACGCAAAATCCGATTCGTCGCGTTGCCATCCTGTTTGCCGGCGGGCCTGCACCAGCCGCCAACGCCGTCATCTCGACCGCCGCGGTTTCGTTCCTCCGCAATGGAATCGAAGTGGTCGGGGTCCTTAATGGTTACTCGCACCTGGTCGAGTTCAGTGAGGATCATCCGCTGCAAGAAGGCCGTGACTACGTGATGATCACGCACAAGATGCTCCGTCGGACCCGCAATAGCCGGGGCATCATGATCGGCACAGCGCGAACGAACCCAGGCAAGCACATCAATCAGCTAAGCGACCTGGCCGACAGCGAGAAATCCGCCCCGTTGCGGACTGTCCATCAGGCCTTGGAATCGCTCGGGGTGGACGCCCTGGTCTCCATCGGCGGAGACGACACGCTGAAGACGGCTAACAAGTTCAAGCTCTACCAGGACCATTTACCGGAGAATAGCCGACGGATCGCGGTGGTCCATGTCCCGAAGACGATCGATAACGACTACCTCGGGATCGACTTCACCTTTGGCTATTTCACGGCGGTCGAGACACTGGCAGGTGAGATCCGCAACCTCCTGGCGGATGCCGAGTCGAACCGCAACTACTTCTTGGTTGAAACCATGGGCCGCAGCGCGGGCTGGTTGGCCTACGGAGCGGCCATCGCTGGCGAAGCCAGCCTGGTGCTCAGCGTCGAGGATATCGTTGACGAGTACCGCCTGGAGGAAGAAACCACCAATTCCGAGACAGGCCAAACCTACAAACGTCCCGTCATGGATATCGACAAGGTGGTCGGCTGGATCGTCAAGGCCATGCAGGCCCGCGAGAAAGAGGGGAAAGAGTTCGGTGTCATCGTGCTGGCCGAAGGGCTCGCGGAATTCCTGCCGAACAAGTCCCTGCAAGGCATTCCACGCGACGAGCACGGCCACATTTCCATCTCGCAAGTCAACCTGGCCCGCACTTTCGCGAAACTGGTCGGTGATGCGTATGAGAAAGCTTCGGGAATCAACCGAAAGGTCAACGGACTCCAACTCGGTTACGAAGCCCGTTGCGCCCTGCCGCACGCCTTCGATGTCATGCTCGGCAGCCAGCTTGGCGTCGGTGCCTACCGCGCGTTGGTCGAGGAGAAGCTCAACGGAGTCATGGTGTCTGTTTCCGGCCAGCTTGATCTGAACTACGTTCCGTTCGAGAAGCTGGTCGATCCCAAAACGCTCATCACCGTTGTCCGCTATATCAAGACAAAATCCGACTTCCACCGTCTGGCCCGGTTCCTCGAAACCTATATTCACAGTTGAGGGTTCCTCGGAGGTTTCCGAAAGCCAACCACGGTACTCCCTTGCGGCCCGTCCCGATTCTCCATCGGGACGGGCCGTTCCACGATTCCAACCGAGGTTTCCAAACGATGCCGACACGGATTGACGGGCCGAGACGCATTGAAGCGGCCGGAAACAAGCCCAAATTGATCGACGAATATATCGGACGGATCAACTCAGGCCACGAGCGTCTGAGTATCGCCCATATGCGAAGCCCGGGCGGTTGGATTGAGCCGGGACAGACGCCGGAGTTTGACGAATACACACTCGTTCTCCACGGAATGCTTCACGTCGAGAGCCGAGACGGGGCAATGGACGTTCGAGCCGGCCAGGCCGTGATCGTTCAACGTGGGGAATGGGTACGCTACAGTACGCCCGAACCGGAGGGCGCGGAATACATCGCGGTGTGTTCGCCGGCTTTCTCGATCGAGACGGTCCACCGTGATCCGGCCTGAATCCAGGGGTGTACCGACGATGACACGCGGGAATGGTTCCGGATGTGCGGCATCCTATGTCGGTCGCGGATTCCGTCCCGATTGTTTATCGCTGGGGATATGCCATGTTCATTTTCTACTCGAACCGCATGGGCTGTCTGGGTTCGATTCTCGTCTCGATCGTGCTGACCGTCGTGCTGGTCCTTTTGCTCCAGTCTTGTCATGGTTAGAGAGGATGATCGACCTCGGGATGCGTTGGCCCCCGTTCGGCGGAATGTTCTGCCTGTGCGCGCGCATGGGGGATCATCCGGATACCGTGCTTGGGGCGAAGCGTGATAGACGGCACCAATTCAAGCGTCGTTTGCCCCGAATCTAATGAGAGACGAAAGCGTTGGGCGATGGTCGCCAGGATCAGGACAGCTTCCATCATTGCGAAATGATTGCCGATGCAGATTCTCGGACCGCCCCCGAAGGGAAAATAGGCTCCGCGCGGGTAGGCGCTTGGCCAGGTCGTCCGCCCAGCGCTCGGGACGGAAGGCCTCAGCCTCCTCAAACCACCGATCGTCTCGGTGCGCGGTCCACTGACACAGAAAGAGCTGCGAGCCTTTCGGGATGTGGTAACCCGCGATCTCACCCGCTTCGAGCATCTCACGACCGATAGCCCAGGCCGGCGGATAGAGCCTCATCGACTCCCGTACAACCCACTCGGTGTAATGGAGCTTTGGCACGTCAGCGACTGTTGGAGAACGGTCGCTCAGAGTATCGCGTAGCTCCTGGGCAAGCCGGGTCTCGGCTCCCGGGTGCTGAGCCAGCAGATAAAAGCAATAGGAAAGAGCCAAGGCGGTCGTTTCATGACCCGCCAGGAAGATCGTCACGGCTTCGTCTCGAAGCTGGCGATCGGTCATGCCGCTGCCCTCGTCGTCGAGCGCGGCCAGGAGATGCGAGAGCAGGTCGCCGGGATTATGATCGCTCTGCCGTCGCTGGCGGATGATCGCGTAGATGATCTCGTCGATGCGACGGATCGAGCGATGAAATCGCACGGTCGAGGGGGTTGGGATCCATTCGCGGAAGCGAAACCACTTCGTTGGTTCAAGGTAGTACGTCATGACAACGTCGAGCGCATCACCGACGTCGCGGGCGGTCTCGGAAACATCCGTGTCGAAAAGCGTCTTGGCAACGATCCCCAGCGTGAGCCTCATCAATTCTTCATGGATATCGACTGGTTTGCCGTCGTTCCAGGTGTCTAGCATCCGCGACGTGTGGTCGATCATGACCTCGCCGTAGCGCTGGATCTGCTGGAGTTGGAACGCCGGTTGGGCCAGCTTCCGTTGCCGTCGCCAGAAATCCCCCTCACTCGTCAAGAGCCCCTGGCCGACCACCGGCGCGAGCAACCGGGTCAGCTTATCCTTGCGAAGCCTTAATCCATGACCTCGGAGAATGAATTCGATATCCTCGGGACGATTGAAGAGGTAGCAGTTCAGATTACCAAGACGCATGCGCACGACATCGCCGCAGTCGCGAGCCTTCGTCATGAAGCCCAGGGGATCACGGACGTACTGGAGAGTGTTGCCGATCAGGAAGGACCCTTTCGGGCCGGCTGGTTGCTGCGTCCTTGCCATGTTTCCTCTCGACAATTCAACGTTTTCAGGTCAATTGCTTTGGAAACGTCTTCTGAAGAATCCCTTTCAACCCGCTGGCCAGAGGGCCGCCGAGAATGCCACCGAGCGCGGGGATGTCGCCTTTGAGGTGGACCTCCTCCGGATCGACCCGCATCTCGACATGAAACCCGTGGCCCGTCATCGTGACGGCATGATGATCCGGCGCCCAATCGACCCGCTGAACGAGGGGGCCGAAACGTCCACGCACCTCGTTCACGGTCTGCTCCAAGCGTGCGCGAGCATCATCCATCGTCCGACCGTGCTTGACTGACATCTCAATCAGCGACATCGAATTCTCAACCCCCGGCGCTGCGACGATCAAAGAACGACAGAGAGCCGACGGCGGTAGTCGTTGAGCAGTTCCGAATCAGCTGGTAAAAGCTGGAAGATGGCGAGCATGAGTTTACGAGCGGCCTCTCCTTGACCTTGACGGTCCTGCTCCACGAGATCGAGACAGAGCTTCAGGGCTTCCTCATACTGCTTCGCGGCGGCCAGAGCCTCGGCAAGCTGGAACCGTAGTTCTGTGTTTTCGGGAGCCTCCGCCAGGGCCTTGCGGCATTTCTCCACATCGCCTGCCTCTTCGGCCCCGGCTTGCAAGGTCAGTTCCGCTTTCAGCGTCTCGGCCTCGGGTTCAAGAAATCCTCGGCGTTCCAGTTCACTGATGATCTTCTGCGCCTCGTCCGCTTTTCCCTGTGCCAGTAAGACCCGGCCAAGACCGATCTTCGCTGGAATGTCGTGCGGGTCGAGTTCCAGACCTTGCCGATAGAGCCGTTCCGCGACGCCCGAATCGCTTGATTCGATCTTTCTCGCCTCGGCGACTTTCTTCTCAACTTCCGAGGGCAAGAGCCGGCCGATGAACTGGCGGATTTCCGACTCTGGCAAGACGCCGACGAATGAGTCCGCGATTTTGCCGTCCTTGATCCCGATGACGGCGGGGATCGACCGGATGCCAAACGCTGCCGCGATGTCCGGAAGTCGTTCCGTCTCCGCCTTTACCAGTACGAATTTCCCTTGATACTCCTCGGCGAGTTTCTCGAGAACCGGTCCCAGCATGCGGCAGGGCTGGCACCAGGTTGCCCAGAAATCCACAATGACCGGCACCTGCTTCGATCGTTCGAGAACATCGGTCTCGAAAGACTCCTGGGTCGTCTCAATGATGGAGGCACTGGGATTGATCATAATCGCTTCAGGTTCGAGGGCTATCGGTTGGTCCAGTCGCTCGGCAGGTGTCGGTTCCCGTGTGAGTCGTCCCCAGCACAGCACGCCGATTGACTACAATGACCCGGACGTCGGTCAGCAGCAGCGTCCAGGGAATGCACCCGGAAATCGGGGCTGCTGCGCCTCCGTTGGATTGATTATTGATCGCGATGGGGTTTTTCCGCCAGTTCCAGCGCGGCCGAGTTGATGCAGTAACGAAGCCCCGTGGGCTCAGGGCCGTCCTCGAAGACATGCCCGAGGTGCGAGCCGCAACGACGGCACGTGACCTCCGTACGAGTCATTCCGTGGCTACGATCCGTGTGTTCTTCTACGCTCGAGGAATTCAAGGACTGATAGAAGCTCGGCCAACCACTTCCGGATTCATACTTCACGTCCGAATCGAAAAGTTCCTGACCGCAACCAGCGCATCGGTAGATTCCCGGTGTCTTTGCGTTCCAGTAGGTTCCGGTAAAGGCGTGCTCCGTCCCTTTCTCGCGGAGGATGTGATATTGCTCCGGCGTGAGCTGCGCACGCCATTCCGCCTCGCTCTTTTCGACTCGTTCACTCATCAGTGCGATCCTCGTTCAACGGGGGCCTCGGCCCCAGAGCGGTTCGATCAACTGAGCGTCCCACGTCTTGTATTCACGTTTCAGCCGTGCGGCCAGTTCCGGCTTCTGATCGGAAAGGTCGGTCGTTTCGCCGAGATCGGTGCTCAGGTCGTAGAGTTCCCAGGGGCGCTGGCCGCCAGGACGGACGAGTTTCCAGTTTCCTTCCCGCATGGCCGCTCGGCCCCCGTAACGCCAGAAGAGATGCTCATGGGGTGGTCCCGATGCGTTGCCCGACAGATAGGGAAGCAGGTTCACGCCGTCGGTCCGGTCCTGGTCGGTAGGCTTGATGCCGGCGGCGGCGAGGGACGTCGGCAGGACATCGAGCGAGATCACCGGTCGGTCGTCCACCACTCCGGCGGGAAGGTGGTCTTTCCAGGCCATCAGAAATGGGACGCGGATGCCCCCCTCGTACAGGTCCCCCTTGCCCCCTCGCAAGGGGGCGTTGCTCGACGTGAGTTCCTCCGTCGGTCCCCCGTTATCGCTGATGAAGAAGATCAACGTGTTGTCGTCCAGGCCGTGCTCGCGAAGTTTATCGCGCACGGCCCCGACGCCGTCATCAAGCGCCGACAGCATGGCGGCGAAGATCTGTCGATGACGGTCCTTGATCTCGGGGAACCGTTTCAGGTACGTCTCCGTCACCTGCATCGGACTGTGGATGGCGTTGTAGGAAAGGTAGAGAAAGAACGGGTGATCGTGGTGCCGGTCGATGAAGTCCAGGGCCTCGTTGGTGAGGGTCTCGGTGAGATACCCCGGATTGTCCACCGCTCGCGTCCCGCGCAGGATGGGGTTCATTTCGTCATAGGGAGGTTCATTCGGCCGCAGGTGCGCGACCACCTGAGGATGATTCTCGTCCACGTAAAAGTGGCCTTCGTGAAGGAAGCCGAAGAACTCATCGAACCCGCGTCGCCGAGGGTGATAGCGCGCGGAACCGCCGAGATGCCACTTGCCGACGAGCCCCGTGGCGTACCCCGCGGTCTTGAGACGATCGGCGATCGTGGATTCGGTCAGCGGCAGGCCGACGTGGGGCAATCGGTTCTCCTGTCCGATGGCGTTCAGCTCATGGCCGAAACGTTGCTGATAACGGCCCGTCATCAGCCCCGCCCGGGACGGGCAGCAGACCGGGGCACTCACGTAGCCGCTGGTGAACCGGATGCCGTCGCGGGCGATCTCGTCGATCCGAGGCGTGCGGATATCGCGGGCACCCTGGCAGCCGAGTTCCGCGTAACCCAGATCATCCACGAAGATCAGGAGGATGTTCGGCGGCCGTTTCGGCGCGGGTGGGTCCGCCGCCCGGAGGGACGGACCCCAGAACAGGACCGCCGCGAGCCCGATTTGCCAGTTCACGCGAAACTTCTTGTGGAATATCTCCAAAGTCGCTCCTCTCGATCACTGTGCGTCACTCAAGGATTGGAGGTAATCGAGCAGAGAGGCGAACTCCTCGACCGTGATCTCGTTGAGTAATCCTTCCGGCATCACCGAGACGTCCGACTTGGCCCGTTCCTCGATCGTCGCGGTCGGAATCTGGACTTCCTTCCCCTCGCTCGTGCGGATCGTGACCGAATTGGCGGCCTCCTGAACCACGAAGCCGGAGATCGTCGTGCCGTCATCGAGCGCGAACAGGTTCGTCACGAACCCCTGCGCCAATGACTTGCTCGGCATCAGGATCGCCTCAGCAAGTTCCGGTCGCTTGTAGGTCGCGGCGATGTTGCCGAGGAATGGCCCGCGCAGCGGTTCCTCCTTGCGAACCGTGTGGCAATTGACGCAGTTCAGCCGGGTGAATAGCTGCTCACCCAGTTCCGGGTCGCCTCTTCGAGGGACCACAGAACCGAGAACCTCCGCGAGCTTCAACGAAGCAATGCGTGGGCCGGTCGATTGCGACGGCTTGGGCTTCCGGTCGATCTTCAACGCCTTCGCGGCTTCTCGGGCGGCGAGAGATACCGCCTCGTCCGGGTCGTCCAGCGCGGCGAGTACCAGTTCGGCGGCGGTTTTGCAACGCGATCGGGTCACAGCCTTCAAGATCTGAACGCGGTGTTGCGGATTTTTCCAACCTTCCTCGATCCGCTTGGCCGCGAGTGCACGCACTTCGGGCGAACGCCGCGGGTCATCGGCTAGAGCGAGAAGCGCGGCGTCAGCCCAGACCGCCTCCGGACCGGACTCCTCGGCGACGGATTCGAGAGTTTTCAGGTGGTTGCCGATCCCGAGAGAACGGACAAAGGCATCTTGCGCCTGTTGCGCGTCGCGATGCCCGACTTCGGCCTTATCGAGCAAGGACAGCGCCGTGAGCATGGAGCGAACGGCGGCGTCTGAGTCTGTCCGTGCCAGAGAGACGACTGCCTGCGATCGCACAGCTTCCTCCGTCTCCGAGGCCGAGGCGACCCGGACCAGGAGTGGGATCGCGTTTGGTGGAATCGTCTTGCCCCGTGCGAGCTGCCCCACGGCCGCGGGGATCACCGTTGGGTCTTTCGACGCCATCGCCACGATTGTTTCCAGACTGGATTCGATGCGGATCTTGTGACGATTCAGCTCGTTGAAAAGGAACGCCGCCTCCGCGCCGCTGGCCTGTTCCAGCGCGGCCTTGAGGGCCTGGGTGATGCGCGGGGTGGCCTTCCAGGGTTCGGGTTGATAGTAGGGCCCCGAGGTGTCGGGACGGGTGCCCCAGCTATCTCCCTTCCAGTTTCCTTCCCGATCGTGGAGCCGGCAGAGCGCGGCGAGCAGTTCCATTCGACGAGCAGGGACTTCTTCGCATTCGAGACGCTGGATCAATCCATCGACAACATCCGTCTCATGCAGACTCTGGAGCACCCGGATCGCTCCAAGACGCTCTGCCGGATTTGCTTCAGAGCGGTCCAGAACGGCAAAGCAGGCCGCATCCGCGTGCAGCGATTGAAGAGCGCGGACGGCGGTATGCGCGACGAGCGGGTCCGGGTCGTCGAGCAGAGCGGTCAGAGCGTCGGCATGTTCGGTCTGACCGAGTCGTGCCAAACTCACCGCGGCCTGCCGTCGTACGCGAGGATTGGGATCATCGAGTGCATCGAGGATGGGACGCGCGGGGATAGGAGCTGGCTTCGTCCAACCGGTCGGTCAGTGCACGAATTGCGAACTCTCGGATGGACGAGTCGGTCGCGAGTTGGACGAGGATCTCTGTGGATTGCTCGTTCAAACCCTGCTTCAGCGCAAACACGGCCGCGACGCGGCTGGCGAGCGGCTTTGACGTATCGGCGGCCAGGGAGCGCAACGCGGCCGTGGAGGCGTCGTCGAGACCATGCCGGAGCAGCGTTCTCTGTGCCTCCAATCGGCGTCGGTGGCTGGGCGACTCCAGCAACGCGATCAGCCCCGGCCTGTCGAGCCGGTCAAAATCCGGCAACGGCTCCACCTGGACGCCCTTCGGCTTGACCTGGACGAGGAAGCCGACATCCTCACCGACATAGGTGAACGTGGCCCCCTTCCAGCTCGTAACGTACAGCCGGCTCAGGGCGTCCACGTCGAGATCCGTGACGCGAGGGACGTTGAGAAATTCGGACTGGTCGGCGGTGAAGGTCGCTCCATTCGGCGTCAGGTGGTGCTGGAAGACCGCCCCCCTGCCCCAGTCGGCCGTATAGAGAGCATTGTTGTCCCCTTCGGGAAATCCGGGTTCGTTCAGGAAGAGCGAGCCACAGCCCGACCCGCCGCCGTAATCGGACAGCGGCGGCACGATCTCGTCGGAGAAGTTCTGGAAGAACGACGGATAGCCGTGATGCTCGCCACCGGAGAAATGGTGAAGACGCACATCCCAGCCACCGCCGTCGTTGGTGTTATCGCGGGCGAAGGCGTTCAGGAGCGGGTCGAGGCCCACCTCCAGGATGTTGCGCGTGCCTCGCGCAAAGATCTCCAACCCCGTCCCGTCCGGCCGCACGCGGACCACTCCACCGCCTCGAAGCTGAACCTTGCGACCATCGGTCCCCTCGGCTTCCAGGAAGCCGAAGTCGCCGATCGCCAGGTAGAGCCAGCCGTCGATGCCAAGAGTCACGCCGTTGGAGGTGTGGTCGGCGGGGCGATCCCGGAACGTGAACGCGATGTTCTTGACCAGGACTTTTTCCTCGTCGGCCCGACCATCGCCATCGTGGTCGATATAGGCGCTCAGGTGTGGCGGGTGCATCAGATAGAGCCGGTCGTGGTCCCAGACAAGCCCTCGGGGGGAATCCACGTCGGGCACGAACAGTTTGGCCTCATCGGCCCGGCCATCGTCGTCCAGGTCGCGAAGCCGGTACACCGAGCCGCGATGGGTTTCCCTGTCCAGTGAGCCGTTCTTATCCACCGAAACGTACACGTCGCCCGAAGGAGCTGCGGCCACGAACACCGGGTAATTCACGGCAGG
Organism: uncultured Planctomycetota bacterium; assembly: GCA_963758025.1. GTDB lineage: Bacteria > Planctomycetota > Planctomycetia > Isosphaerales > Isosphaeraceae > CAVWUA01. The sequence continues at coordinate 191,963 of CAVWUA010000004.1, forward strand.
AGGAGCGGCGAACAGCGTCGCCTCGTAACCATCCGGGACCTTGACCTCGCTCAGCAAGGCGTTCTCGGCCTTCCGCTCGACCTCCTCCCGATCGATGGCGATTGTCTCCGTGCCATAAACCTCCACCTCACGGATACTGCCCCAGCCCCCATCGCTGCCCAGAAACGTCACGCGGACGTACCGGGCGCGCGGGGTTTCGGGCAACTCAAGGAAATATGGGCCGCTCTGGTCGTTCTTCGAGGCGTCCACCAATTCGCGCCAGGACGTTCCGTCGTCCGAGGCTTCGACCCGATAACGGTACGCCGTGCCCGTCTGTTCCCAGTCGAGCTTGATTCCCGTGAGGGGTTCCACTTTACCGAGATCGACCTGCCACCACTGTGGCGCATCCGGGCCTGAGGCACACCAGCGGGTGCCGGGATTGCCATCAACCGCGAAGGCGGCGAGGTTGTTGTTGCCCGTCTGCTCGCTCGATGCGCTGGCCGGCTTGCCCCGAGCCAGATTGACATGGGCCACCTTCGGCTCGACCGGCTTCAAGTACGCCTCATCGAGCTTGCCGCATGCCCAGAGGGTTCCACGGGTGAGCATGTCGAGGAATTCCGGGGCGGCGACCGTTTCGTTATGATGCCCCAGCGTGGTGCCGAAGACCCGCCCTTTGCCGTACTGGTTGGTCCAGATACAGGTTTCCTCGTGGCCGTTTTCCTGGTTCTTGGAGACGCCCAGCGGGTGAGCGGTTGGCCAGACCTTCTCGATCCAGTACAGCTCGCCGGCCGGGTTGGCCCACGATGGCCCGAAATTCTGCATGATCGGGTGTTGCGGATCGACGTTGAGCACTGCGTGGGGATACGCCTTACCGTGCCGCCGCGACGTCACCCCGCAGAATTCGAACCATTGGTCGGTGCCGTCCCGGTAGCAATGCATCGCGCAGTGGATCACCACGCCGGGAAGACCCTCGTGGTGCGGCTGGATAATCCGCCGCGTCCACGCCGGGTCATTCACCCCGGCGAAGCATTCATCGTGCAGCACGACATCGTAACCGTCATACCACTGTTCATCCTCATACAAAGGAATCTTGGTGTCGGTGGTCGAGCCCCCTTGCTGGACGACGGTCACGTCGATATGGGCGCGTTCCTCAAGCCCCTTGGCGATCAAACCTTTCTGCGTGCTGTAGTCGTGACAGCAACCGCCGGTAATCAGCAAGGCACGGATCGGTTTCGGCGCCGGTTCCGCCCGGGACTCGGAGGGAATCGTGACCGCGAGAAGCACGTTCAACGTCGTCAGGACATACCATTTCATTTTATTGTTCATTCGCGAGAACTAATGGTTGGGCTGGATTTTCGATGGCGAGATCCAGGGCCCCTACGTTCCAAATCATGGAGTGGCCCCAAATCAGGGAATGACTCTATTGAAACCGATCGCCTGCTGGAGGTCGAGACGGCTCCGCAACCGGAGATGGGGAAGCCCCCTCTCTCGCCGATCACGACGGGGCGAGGATATAATGCCGACATGAGACCTTCGCGACGCTCAAGCTGGTCGATCCGCAACCGGATTCTGGTTCCGTACCTCACGCTGATCGTCGTGATGGTTGGCGGCACGGGGTTGGCCTGCGCCACTGGGCGGCCGTCCGGGCAAGACAGCAAGCCATCGAACGGGGCCGGGGGATTGCCGAGACCTTGCAGCGCCTCCCACTTCCCGTTGACGGAATCGGTTCTCCGGCAGTTGAAAGGGCTGGGTGGGGCGGAGTTCGCCTTGCTAGGCCCCGACGGCCGAATCCGGTCGAGCACGCTCGGCAATGTGGCGACGACCTCGGACCTCCCCTTCCCGCCCTCAGGTTCGATCGGCCTGACGCGGGGATCGGACCTGAGCTTTCAACGGACGTGGACGCACGAGGGCATTGAATATCGGCTCGCCTTGCTGGAGCGCCCGGCATCCGCCTCGGCCCGTGACGCGCAACGGTTGCTGATCCTCCTGTCCGAGCCGGGCTTGCGGGCCGCGGCCGTCGAGGCGCGTCGGGACATTCTGCTGTTGAGCCTGATCGGAGCGACCCTGGCGGCGATTTTGGCCTCCTGGATCGGCCGGACGCTCTCCCGGCCACTCTCGGCGATCCATCGCGCCATCCGCGCGATCGGCCGCGGCGACCTCCAGCCGTCGGGACTGCCGCTCGACCGCAACGACGAGATCGGCGAGCTTGCCGAAGGGGTCTCTCAGATGGCGCGCTGGCTGGAGCGACTCCAGGAGGAACAGGTTCAGACCGAGCGGTTGCGGCTGATTCGCCAGGTCAGCGCGGGGCTGGCCCACGAACTCCGCAACCCCTTGACCGCCGCCCGGATGACCCTGCAACTGCACAACGAACGGAACCGGGACCGCGATAACGAGCCGGTCAAGGTCGCGCTGGCGGAACTGGAACGCATGGAGCGGCAGGTTCGCCGGTTCCTCCAGATCGCCCGCCCGGAACCGCCCCGATTCGTCCAGACCGATCTGGTGCCGATCCTGGAGCGGAGTGTCGCCAGCCTGTCGGCCGCGATCGCGCATCAGGGGGTTTCGCTCGATGTCCAGTGGGCCCACGATCGAATCCTCGTGAATGTCGATGACGATCAGATCGGTCAGGTCGTGAACAATCTGATGCTCAACGCGCTCGACGCCGCCGGGCCGGCGGGTCGCGTCCGACTGCGAACATCTCTCCTGCCCTCGGGTGAGGTTGCCATCGATGTCGAGGATGACGGCGCAGGGGTGGCCCCCGACCATCGCGGACGCCTCTTCCAGCCGTTCTTTTCCACCAAGCCCGAAGGTGTGGGGCTGGGGCTGGCCCTCTGCAAGGCTCTCGTGAAGGAGCATGGAGGGGAGATCATCTATGATCGCTCTGACGGATGGACCCGATTTCGTGTGAGACTGCCGACCGCGCACGATCACACGGTCCGAACCGTCGTTCCGTCGCGCGATTCCCGAGCCCTGGTCGAGAGCCCCGTCTGATCGGCCCGAGAGTGGAGACGATGATGGCCCATGTGATGGTCCTGGACGACGAACCGAGCATTTGCTGGGCGTTCCGTCACTTTCTTGATGACGATGGTCATCGCGTCACGGTGGCCTCCAGCGCCGAGCAAGCGCTCGGCCTCGTCGCCAACGATCCTCCCGACGTCCTGTTTCTCGACGTCCGCCTGCCGGGCATGGACGGCCTGAGCGCCCTGGGGCGATTCCGCGACCTCTGCCCCGCCACGGCGGTCGTTGTGATGACCGCCCAAGGGACGGTTCAGACCGCCGTCGGCGCGGTGCGCGGCGGCGCCCTCGATTACCTGCCCAAGCCGTTCGATCTGGCGCAGGCCCGCGTGCTGATCGAACGGGCCATTCAGGGACGTGACCGGCCGAAGGAGGAGCCGCTCGACCTCGCGCCTGAGGCGGCTGGCCTGATCGTCGGGCACAGCCTCCCGATGCAGATGGTTTACAAGCAGGTCGCCTTGGCCGCCGCGTGCGGTGAGCCGGTGTTGATCACGGGAGAGAGCGGAACGGGAAAGGAATTGGTCGCGCGTGCGATTCACCAGCATAGCGACCGGACCGACCAGCCGTTCGTTCCGGTTCACCTGGCGGCCTTGCCAGAGAGCCTGATCGAACGCGAACTCTTCGGCCATGAAAAGGGGGCATTCACCGGCGCGGACCTCTCTCGTGACGGCCTGCTCGACCGGGCGGGACGCGGGACGATCTTCTTCGACGAGGTGGGCGAGGCCCCTCTGTCCTTCCAGGCCAAACTGTTGCGGGTGCTCGACGGCGGAGAATACCGGGCGGTCGGCGGTGGCGCGGAGAAACGTCTGCGAGCGCGGGTGATCGCCGCCACCAATCGCGACCTGGCGGAATCGTGTTCGCCAGGGGACCTTCCGTCCCGACCTGTTCTACCGCCTGGCCGTCTTACCCATCCACCTTCCGTCGCTCCGGGAACGTCCCGAGGATATCCCCCTGCTCTGGAATCACTTTCTGCGACGGCTCCAACCTGGCCACGTCGAGGGATTTGACCCGTTATCGGACGTGGGCCGTATCTTGATGGCCTACTCTTGGCCGGGAAACGTCCGCGAACTGCGGAACAGCGTCGAACAAGTCCGTGCGTGCCAGTGGCGGGAATCCGACCCATGCCGATCATCTTCCCGGAGTCGATCCGAACGATTCGCGACGGAGGTCGTTCCGAATCGACCGACGAACTGGCCGCCAGCGTCACCCGCTGGGTGCGGAACAGCCTCGCACTTCGACCCGGGTCCCAACCCGGATCTCTACGCTCGCTTTCTTCGCACGGTCGAGGCACCCCTGTTGCACGCCTTGAGAGAGCGGACCGGCGGCAATCTGTCCAGGATGGCGCGACTGCTCGGCTTGCATCGCACGACGCTTCGCCAGAAGATGCGACAGCTTGGAATGGATGCCAACCGCGACGATTCTCCCAACGACTGAGTTCCGCTCGTTCCCTTTCAATCGAGTCGCGATGGGGCCGGCGAGCGGCTGGACAAGGTCCTATCCCTGCCCACGACGCGATGGTAAGTTGGGCGCTTCCCTTCCTGATTCTTCACGGAACTGCCTCAAAGACGATTCGCTCTCCGCGCGTGGAAAACTGGAGTGGATGATGTTGTGCCGTGCTCGACCGTGGATGGTGCTTCTCCTCGTTTGTGGAGGGTTTCATCGATCTTTCGCCGAGGAGCCGTCAAAGTCGTCAAGGAACGCGCCAAGGCCCCACATTGTCCTGATCATGGCCGATGACATGGGGTTCTCCGATGCCGGTTGCTATGGTGGCGAAATTCATACGCCGAACCTCGACCGCCTCGCCGCGGGGGGATTGCGGTTCACGCAGTTCTACAACACGGCGCGCTGCTGCCCCACAAGAGCCTCACTGATGACCGGCCTCTGGAGCCATCAGGCAGGGTTCGGCAACATGACCTTCGATCGAGGATTGCCGGGCTACCGGGGAACCTTGACCGACAACGTCGTGACGATCCCCGAGGTGCTGCGCCCGGCCGACTACCACTCGGCGATGGTCGGCAAGTGGCACCTCTCACTCACGCCCGATGGCCCCAAAAACGCGCTCTGGGTCAGCCACCGGCTGGATCTCGGACCGTTCTCGGACAAGGCAACGTACCCGGTCCATCGTGGTTTCGAGGAGCACTACGGCACGATCTGGGGCGTCGTCGATTACTTTGACCCGTTCAGTCTCGTGCATAACGAGACGCCTGTTCCCGACGTGCCGGACGATTATTATTATACGGATGCCATCACCGATCACGCCGTCCAGTTCATCGACACGTACGGCGGTGATGCCGAGAAGCCCCTCTTCCTCTATGTCGCCTACACAGCGCCTCACTGGCCCTTGCATGCGAGGCCGGAGGACATCGCCCGATATGCCGATACGTACACGGTCGGCTGGGATACGATCCGGGAGAATCGATACCGGCGTATGGTCGAGATGGGCCTGCTCGATCCTGATGACGCAGTGCTTTCGCCGCGAATTCGAACAGAAAAGCGTTGGGACGACAACCCTTCGAAAGACTGGGACGCCCACGCGATGGCCGTTCACGCGGCGATGGTCGATCGGATGGACCAGGGCATCGGACATATCCTGGAAGAACTCCGTGCGAAGGGAATGCTGGACGATACTCTCGTCCTGTTCCTGTCGGACAATGGTGCCAGTCCCGAGGTGCCCGGTGGCCCCGGCTTCGACCGGCCGTCTCGTACCCGAGATGATCGCGTGGTTCACTACCCGACCAAGAAACAGCACGACGCCGGACCGGAGGACACCTGGGCCGCCATCGGTCCGATGTGGGCCAATGCCGCAAACACCCCCTTCCGATACTGGAAGCGCGAGGTGTACGAAGGAGGCATCTGCACCCCATTGATCGCCCACTGGCCGAACGGACTAAAGGCCAAGTCCGGATCGATCACGAACCAATCGGGACATGTCATCGACATTATGGCCACCTGCGTCGATCTGGCCGGTGCGACATATCCCTCGCAATTCCAGGACCGCGCGATCACCCCCCTGGAAGGCAAGAGCCTGCGCCCGATCCTCGAAGGTCGCCCGCGCGAGGGACACGACGCTCTCTTCTGGGAGCACGAAGGAAATCGCGCGGTGCGTCGGGGCCGCTGGAAAATCGTCTCGCAAAACTTCCGGCCCTGGGAACTGTACGACCTGCCGAACGATCGGACGGAACTGAACAACCTGGCGGGGGCGCACCCGGAGATCGTCAAGGAACTGGAGACGCTGTACGATCGCTGGGCCGAGCGCTGCGGGGTCGTACCCTGGAACGAAGTCATCCGGCCCAATACCAGGCCCAAGGCATCCACGTCTTCCAGCACGGAGAAGGGGGAACGTCATGCTGACGCGAAGAACCGTTGAGCCCTGCAGTCGCGCTAGCGATGTCAAAAGGTTTCTCACGACCTTACTGGCTCTGACCATATGGGTCGCCGGCACGAGCGCGATGGCCGCCGATGTCTCCAAATCCGGGCAGCCGAACGTGCTGTTTCTGGCGATCGATGACCTGAACGACTGGCCGGGATTTCTCGGTGGACAGCCCGGAGTCAAGACGCCAAACCTCGACCGGCTCGCGAAGCGTGGCGTGGTCTTCGAGCGGGCCTATTGCTCCGCGCCGGCGTGCAACCCATCCCGCGCCAGCTTGCTCTGCGGGATTCGCCCATCCACGTCGGGAGTTTACCACAACCCTCAGCCCTGGCGGCCCGTTCTCCCGGATGCGGTCACCTTGCCCCAGCACTTCATGGCGGCGGGCTATCACGTGATCGGCGGCGGGAAGATCTTCCACGGTCCTTACAATGACCCCAAGTCCTGGGACTTCTACTTCGAGAAAAAGGGCGATCCCAAGCCTCCGCAAACGCCGGCCAACGGCATCAAGGGGACGGGCCATTTTGATTGGGGGCCGCTCGACGTTCCCGACGACGCGATGGATGACCATCGCGTCACGCGCTGGGCGATCGATTACCTCGGCCAGTCCCACGACCGCCCCTTCTTCCTGGCGGTTGGTCTGTTCCGGCCTCACCTGCCCTGGTACGTCCCCCGGAAGTATTTCGAGCAATATCCTCTCTCAGAGGTCGTGCTCCCGAAGGTCAAGGCGGACGACCTGGCGGACGTTCCCCCTCCTGGGGTCCGCATGGCCAGGCCGGGAGGTGATCACCGCAAGGTGCTGGAGTCGAATAACTGGGAGAGAGCCGTTCAGGGCTACATGGCCAGCATCGCTTTCACGGACAACCTGGTTGGACAGTTGCTCGATGCCCTGGATCAAAGTCCCTATAAGGAAAACACCATCATCGTGATGTGGGGCGACCACGGATGGCACCTGGGAGAGAAACAACACTGGCGCAAATTCGCCTTGTGGGAAGAGGCGACCCGCGTGCCCCTGGTCATCTACGCTCCCGGCGTGACCCGCCCGGAAACTCGGAGCGGACGGACGGTCTCGCTCCTGGACCTCTATCCCACCCTGATCGATCTCTGCGGATTGCCGGCTCGACCGGAACTGGAAGGGCGGAGTCTTCTGCCCTTGCTGGAAGACCCCGACGCGGCCTGGGACCGCCCCGTTCTGACCACGCACGGACGGGGCAACCATGCCGTCCGCTCCGAACGCTGGCGCTATATCCGTTACCACGACGGGACCGAAGAACTGTACGACCACGAGGCCGATCCACTGGAGTGGACAAACCTGGCCGAGCAGACGGGACATGATCGCATCAAGCGGGATCTATCCCGCTGGCTGCCGGAACGCAACGCACCAGATGCTCCCAAGGAGCAGAAATAGCGGATTCTCGGAGGGTCGTCATCCGTTATGTATTAATGCTCGAGAATCACGACGACCTCATCGTGGTCTCCGGCATGCGAGTGAACTTTGATCGCCAGGGCTGCTTTCAGCGTCCATCCATGCTGGGCATATTCATTGAGCATCTGCTCGAGCCGATCGGGACGAAATTTTCCGGAAAACCCGCCCTGCTCTTGCGCCAGGACCTTGTATCGAGGCGACTCTCCGTCCCAGGAGAGGGTCGCTCCCCCAGCGGCCTCCATGACGGGAAGTTCGAGATGGCTGCCAGAACCCAGGAGATCGGAAGAGGCCTGGAGGTCTGGTGATGGGTTCGAAACCAGGGACGACCAATCGAGATCCACAGCCAGTTCGTTTTCGTTCCGCTCCGTCTCCACGGTGGACCCTGCCTTCTTTTCGGGCTGAGGAATCACCATGATCGCACCGCAGTGAGGACAGCGAGTCCGTTTCCCCACAGACTCCTCGTTTGCTTTTAACGGCTTTCCACATTGACATGCGAAAATGATTGGCATGACCTTCTCCGTGTCCTGGGTAATGATGCAAGCCGTACCTCAGGTTCCCGCATGCGGGACTCTTCGCGAGTCCGCGAACAACATATAAAGTGGGCAAGCTCTCACGAGCATACTCCCCACCCGTCCGCGAATCACCAGAAATCCGATTGCATTCGAAAGCGGGAGCCGGATGACGGGCCCCACCAAGCAGAGGCATTGTCTCTCAGAATTCTTCAGCGGATGATCAATACGCCGTTGATGCACTGGACAGAGCTGCTGGCCGACAAGACACGAACAACGCGTTCAGAATAATGAGAGCCCAGTCGATGCGGAACGTAAGGATTTGATCCAACATCCAGGGGGAGATCCTGCCGTGAGACCGTCACGCCGCGCATTTCTACAGACAACTCTTGGAGCCGGCACTCTTGCCGCAATTCCTTCTTCTGGCCGCGCCGAGGTGCCGAAGCGTGTCACCGAGGAACAGCTCGACCGGGTCGCCGAGGCCGAGGTCTTGAACGTCGCGGACCTGACCGAACCGGTGAAGATCGCGTCGATGGAGCTGCTTCGCAACGGCCGGAATTTTCTCGTCCGGGTTCGCTCGACGGATGGGGCCGAGGGGCTGACCGTGCCCAACGCGATGCACATGATCCATACATATCCGATCTTCCTGAACCGCGTGGCCCCCTTCTTCGTCGGCAAGGACGCCCGGCAACTGGAACCGCTGCTCTGGGACCTGTACCGGCATCAGGACAACTACAAGTATCAAGGGCTGGCCTTCTGGGTTTGCGTGACGGCGGCCGAGACCGCGCTCCTGGATCTGCTCGGGAAGATCGCGGGCAAGCCCATCGGCGACCTCCTCGGCGGCGTGCGCCGGCGCGAGATCGCGGTGTACCGCGCGAGCGGTCAGCGCGGCAACACCCCGGAGGAGGAGGTCGCGTATCTCCAGCGTCTCGTCGCCGAGACCGGCGCGCGGGCGATCAAGTTCCGCGTCGGGGGGCGGATGAGCAAGAACGCCGATTCACGTCCCGGTCGTTCGGAGCGGCTGATCCCCCTGGTGCGTGAAACCTTCGGTCCCGAGATGACCCTCTATGCCGACTCGAACAGTTCGTATGACGTTCCGCACGCGATCAAGATCGGTCGGTTGATGGAAGAATATGATTACGGATTCTTCGAGGAACCTTGCCGTTTCGACCATCTGGAAGAGACCAAGCAGGTGGCCGATGCCCTGCGCATCCCGGTCGCCGGTGGCGAGCAGGAATTCAGCACGTATCGTTTCCGCTGGATGATCGCCAATCGCGCGGTGGATGTCGTTCAGCCGGACCTGCATTATCACGGCGGCTTCATCCGTTCGATGCGGGTCGCCCGGATGGCTCATGAGGCGGGGATGCCGTGCGCTCCGCACATGTCCGGCTCGGGGCTGGGGTTCCTCGACATGGCGCACTTCGTTTCTTGTATCCCGAACCCCTTGCCGTTCCACGAATTCAAAGGGGGCCTCGGACATCCCGGTGCACAGTGAGACCTCGTCCTTGACCTGCGAGAATGGCGTGATCGAGGTTCCCACTGGCCCCGGATACGGCATCACGATCGACCCGACGTTCGTGCGTGAATCGAAGGTCGTGACGACCTTCTGACCCGCTGTTGCCAGAGGTTCGTTATTCCTCGGGCGTCGCGGCCTCTGCCGTTTCGGTCTGCTCGACCGGCTCATCCCACCCGACGGGTTGCGTCCAGGCCTGGGCGTGCTGGTCGGGGAACGAGGGGTTTTCCGGCGGCAAGGAGGAGGTGACGACGGCCCGCACGTACAGTTCCTCGCCGGTCAACTCGTAACGGGCGGTCGTGCCTTTCACCGTGGCGAGCACCTTGCCCACGTCATCGGAATAGCGCTGGGTGACGGGTAAAGGGGTGCCGTCCTCCGCCTTCACGGGCTTGCGGCTGGGGTCGTATCCCTTCAGGGTGCCGATGAACTGGGTCGTGAACTGGGCGTTCTCTTGAGGCTCGATCTCCAGCTCCAGCACGCGGCTATCCCGGTCGTAGTGGACCTCGCGAAGTGTCACGCCGCTGGAGGCGTAGAAGTCGCCGGCCTCGATCGCGTGGATGATGGACTCGGGCGTCAAGAACCGAGCGCGGACCATGATCCAGCCCCGGCCCGGCGAGGAACCTTTGGTGCCGAAGTAGTTGTGCGAGTCATCCGTGCCCAGGCCATAGACGGGCGCCACCCCCATTTCACCGATCCGCAGGGTGTTGATGATGTCCCACATCCGTTCGACGCTGGCATGGGTCTCGTCTCCCTGGTGATGGACGGACGGATGGCCGTTGTACACCTCGAAGAACCGCTCCTTCGTGACCATCGCCAGCTCCTCGGCCGTGATCGCATAGCCGAAGTTCGGGTGGTTCAGGTGGGTCAGGATCGGCCGCCCCAACCGCTGGCTCTGCGCCTCGACGGCGGCCAGGTCGTTGGTCATCGTCTCGACCACACTCGTCCCCCCCTGGGGCTTGATCTTTTCCAGGAGGTTACTGGCGTTCATGTGGATCGGTTTTTGTTCGAAATGGTCGGTGATTTCCTCCCCCTGGATCAGAAGGAACTCCCCCGGGCGTTCGAACAAGGTCCGGAATTCCCCCAGAGGCTTGAGCCGAACTTGAAGCTCGCCGTCCTCGTGGCGTGTCTCGACCCAGGCGTCTCCCATCGCATCGCGGTAACGCGTGACGTTGTCCTGACCGGCTCGCTTGTTCGCCTCGGCCACGCTCATCCAGCGCTGGCCGTCGCTCAACACGTTATGGTCCGAGAGGGCCAGGAAGTCGTAGCCATTCCGGGTGTACCACCCGACGATCATTTCGGGGAAGTCGTTGCCATCGCTCCAGAGCGAGTGGGTGTGCAGGTTCCCCCGGAACCATTTCCACTCACCATTACGCGCCCGGGACCCCTCATCCGTCTGGGCCGTCGCGAACAGAGGAAACAGCAGACTCAGCACGAGGGAGGCCAGGAAAACACGTCTCATCAGGGTACGTTCCTGTCTTCAAAGAGGGAGCGGAGGACCAATTCCGTTGTAACGATGGTACACGAGTTGAAGCTCGACTCCCACCCGCTCGACGTCCGCGGGATCAATCTTTTGTGAGGAATATGTTTTGACCGCTCATGATGCCTCGGTGGAAGATCCGGGGGAACGGCTTCGGGAAGAGAACCCGGCGCGGATGTTGGATCGGCGTTTTCTGGCGACCTTGCTCGCCGTGGCCGCGCTGTCGGTTCTGAACCAGGTGATGGTGCAAGGCCCCCTGCTCCGGCTGTCCACGGATGCCCCGGTAATCAACATCGCCGGACGCCAGCGCATGCTCAGCCAGCGCCTGGCGAAAGCCGCGCTGGCGCTCGATCGCGCGGCCGACGCGAACGGCAAGGCCCGGCAACGCGCGGAACTGGAACGGGTGCTCGACCTCTGGGTCACATCGCACGAGGGCTTGCGCCTCGGCAGCGACGCCCTCTCGTTGCCTGGCCGGAACAGCGCGGAGGTCCGCGCGGCCTTCCGCGACCTCGCCCCCTCCTTTGAACGGATGCGGCGGGCGGCCCGCCGCATCGTCGAGAGCCAGGATCGCAATCCGTCGCGGGAATCGGTCGATCAGGAGGATCTCAACGCCATCCTCACGAATGAGGCCGATTACCTCGTCCGGATGGACCATATCGTCGGGCTGTACGAACGCGAAACACGAGTCCGGATTCAGCGGCTTCGCCTGACGGGATGGGTAGTGACGGGCTTGATCCTGCTCGTCATGCTCGGGTTGGGCCGGTTCGTTCTTGCCCCGGCCTCGACTCTTATCCATCAACAGGTCGCCGCGCTCCGCGAGGCACGCGATGAGCTGGAGGAACGTGTGCAGGAACGGACCGCGGCACTGGAGGAAGCGCGATGCCGGCTGGAACAGGAGATCAGAGAGCGGCGACGCGCCGAGGAACGGCACAGCCATCTGCGGGAACAACTCGGTCGGGCCTCCCGGACCAATACCATCGGCGAGATGGCGAGCGGACTCGCCCACGAGCTAAATCAGCCTCTCGGCGCGATCGCCAACTACACCGAGGGGTGCCTCATCGCGCTCGATGCCCCCGAACCCCGGCTCGATGATGTCCGAGATGCACTCCAGAAATCGCTTGCGACGACGCTCCGGGCCGGTCGCATCCTCAAACGCATTCGCGAATTCGTGACCCGGAGCGAGCCGCGCCGGGAACGGATCGATCCACAAAGGCTCATGCAAGATGTCCTCGACATCTGCCGCGAGGAGGCCCAGCGGCGCGGCGTACGGCTCGATCTGGATCTGGCATCCGGATTGCCTTGGATCAGGGGCGACAACGTGCAGATTCAGCAGGTGCTCGTGAACCTGATCCAGAATGCGTTCGAGGCCCTGGCGAGAGCCGAAGTCCTTGAGCCCAAAGTCGTTGTGCAAGCGAGGCCGAGGCCCGAAGGGGGTGTCGAGTTCCTCGTGAGCGACAACGGAGAAGGCATTCCCGGGGAGCAACTCAGCCAGATTTTTGACGCATTCTTCAGCACGCGTGCCGACGGCATGGGCATGGGCCTGGCGATCTCCCGGACGATCGCCGAGGCGCACCAGGGGCAGATCACGGTGGAATCCGCTCCCGGCCAGGGCACGACGTTCCGATTCTCGATTCCGCTGCAGGTGACGATGACGAGTCCGCCGACGGTTTACATCGTGGATGACGACCCGGACATGCGCGACTCCCTGCGCTGGCTGATGACGACCGTCGGACTGGAGGTGCGGACCTTCGCGTCGGCGGACGATTTCCTCCGGCACTTCCGGCCGGACGGCCCCGGCTGTCTGGTCTTCGACGTCCGCATGCCCCGGACGAGCGGACTGGATCTCTACGAGGACATGGTCGCGCGCGGCGAGCGCATGCCGGTCATCTTCATCACGGCCTTCGCGGATGTGCCCATGGCGATCCGGGCGTTGCGGTCGGGAGCGGTCGAGTTCGTGGAGAAACCGTTCAACCGCCAGGCCCTCCTCGATCGCGTCCAGCGCGCCATTCGCGACGATACGGAACGCCGTCAGCAGATCGCCGACCGCCAGACACTCGACGCGCGGTTTCAGTCCCTCACAACGAAAGAATGGGACGTGCTCGAACAGATCAAGGAAGGCCACTCCAACAAACTCATCGCCGGGCGGCTTGGTATCACACCGCGCGCCGTCGAGATGCGACGGTCGAGCCTCATGAAGAAACTCAACGCCGGCTCGCTGGCCGAGCTTCTTCGCCTCGCCATCACTCGGGAAATGAACGCGGAATCGTCCGGGAACGGGCGCTGAGATCACCATCTCTTCGATTGAATTTCACAACCACTTTCCATCCCTCCGAAGCAACCATCCCGCGGTTCGTCTTGCCTTGATTCTTGCTCAAGAATCCCGCAATTCGTGCTGGTTTTGTGGTCAAGTTCTCCTCTCCGAGAACGTGACATGGCCCCATTCGACCTTCGGTTTTCCGAAGTTCGGAAAGAAATCTCCGAAGGGATTCTTCGATTTCCCCGAAGCAAACGGCCCGAAGCGGTCGTGGCGCGTCGCCCTGGCACGTTTGCTGCCTTAAGCGGCGGGCGTCGTTGGGATCATCGAGATCGGCAGAGGGGTGGTGAGCGCGATGCGAGACGAATCGTTACCTTTGATTTCCACGCCGACAGCCGTCGAGGAACCGCTCTCTCTTATCGACGTCTTTCTACGCGAGCAAGCGGAACTCTCGGCCGTGGAACGGTTCGCGCAACGCCATGAGGACCGGGCGCATCCATTGCCGGGGCGATCTTACGCGACGACCTTGCCGGCCAGTCCGCCGGGGGAGGGGCAGCAGTACGCCTTTGAAGTGGATCTGGACCGTTGCTCGGGTTGCAAGGCGTGTGTCACGGCCTGCCACTCGCTCAACGGCCTGGATCATGGCGAGGCGTGGCGCGAGGTGGGTCTGCTGATCGGCGGCACTCCCGGCCTGCCCGTGCTTCAGCATGTCACCACGGCCTGCCACCATTGCCTCGACCCCGCGTGCCTGAACGCCTGCCCGGTCGATGCCTACGAGAAGGACCCGCTGACGGGAATCGTCCGCCATCTCGACGACCAGTGTTTCGGGTGCAAGTACTGCACGCTGGCGTGTCCTTACGACGTGCCGAAGTACCACGAGGGCAAGGGGATCGTCCGCAAGTGCGACATGTGCGGTGACCGTCTTCGCGCGGGGGAGCCGCCGGCATGCGTTCAGGCTTGCCCGCACGAGGCGATCCGCATCTCACTCGTGGACAGGGCCGAGATTCGCGACGATGCCGCGTCCGGGCGGTTCCTTGCCGGTGCGCCGGAGCCGGATTACACCGTTCCGACCACCCGATATCGCTCCCGCCGACTTCCAGCCCGGAACCTTCAGGCCGCGGACGCGCACGCCGAGCGTCCGGAACATGCCCACCTTCCCCTGGTGCTCATGCTCGTGCTGACGCAGGCGTCCGTCGGCGGGTTCGTCGTGGAGGGTTTCCTGAGGATCGGCGGCGGTCCCGGCAACGCGATCCTCGCGACGCTGGCGCTCATCCTCGGGGGCCTGGGGCTGACGGCGAGCCTGGCCCACCTGGGACGACCGCAGTTCGCATTTCGGGCCGTCATCGGCGTGCGGCATTCGTGGCTGAGCCGGGAAGTCCTGGCCTTCGGCCTCTTCCTGCCGTTGGCGTCGATGCAGGTCGCTCTCGATTGGATCGCGACGCCGGAGTGGCTGGCACGTCCGCGGGTTTCGACGGGCCTTGCCGGGATGACCGCGCTGGTGGGGCTCGTCGCGGTCGGCTTGCTCGATGATGATCTATCACGTGGTTCGCCGGCCCTTCTGGCACATGAGCCGGACGCTCCCCCGGTTTTTGGGGACGACGCTTCTTCTCGGGGCCGCGGCGTGGGCACTGGCCCTGTCGCTGGAAGGGCATCGTTCGGGAAACCTCCGGCTTTTGATGGGGGTGGTTTTGCCCGGAATCGCCGCGCTTCGGATCGCGGGGGATGCCCTGATCCTGATCCATCTCCGCGATCGCGAACGGTCCCCCTTGCGGCACTCGGCCGTGCTCATGACCGGATCGCTGGCGCGGGGGACGTTGCTGCGGTTTCTCTGCGTCCTCCTTGGCGGGATCGCTCTGCCGTTGTTGTTGGCGTGGAGCATTCCAGCCGGTCACGTGCTGTTGTGGGGCGCATCGATGTTGATCTTTCTCGTCCTTCTGGTCGGTGAGCTGGCCGAACGGTACCTGTACTTCGCCGCGGTGGCCAAACCGAAGATGCCGGGAGGGCTTTCCGCATGAGCGTGATCGACCGGATCATCCACAAGTCCCGCTCCCTGATCCGCGCCCGGGATGGCCAGCTCACGCGCGAACTGCTTCGGGAACCCGGGCGGTTCGGCCTGGGGCAAGTTCCCTCGCGGTTCCGGCCGGACGCGACCACGAACCTCGTCTGCGGATACTGCTCGACCGGCTGTGGGTTGAATGCTCATCTGAAGAATGGTGAGGCCATCAATCTCACGCCATCGCCGGAGTACACGGTCAACCTCGGAATGGCCTGCCCGAAGGGGTGGGAGGCGTTGACGGTCCTCGACGCTCCCGACCGCGCGACGACTCCCCTGCTCCGTGACGAACGCGGCGTGTTGCGTCCGGTGGACTGGCATGTCGCGCTGGAGACGATGGTCGATCGGATCAAGTCGATCCAGGCGCAGCATGGGCGCGAGTCGATGGCCTTCCTCGGCACCGGCCAGATCGCGACCGAGGAAATGGCGATGCTCGGCGTGCTGGCGAAGTTCGGCATGGGGATGGTTCACGGCGACGGCAACACCCGGCAGTGCATGGCCTCGGCGGTTGTCGCGTACAAGCAGGCGTTCGGGTTCGACGCCCCGCCCTACACGTATCAAGACCTGGAGGAATCCGACTGCATCATCCTCGTCGGCGCGAATCCTTGCATCGCCCATCCGATCCTCTGGGAGCGGGTGATGCGGAACCGGCACGAACCGGACATCATCGTCATCGACCCAAGGCGCACCGAGACGGCCCAGTGCGCCACGCTCCACCTGCCGATCCGCCCGAAATCCGACCTGGAGCTTTTCTACGGTCTGGCCAACATCCTGATCCGCAACGGCTGGATCGACCGGCCTTTCCTTGAGGCCCACACGCAGGACTTCGACGCCTTCGCCCGGTTCGTCCGCCGGTTTGATCCCGGCGGGGTGGCGTACGCGACGGGGCTGTCGGTCGAGCAATTGCACGATCTCGCCGGACGAATCCACAGACGTTCGCGGGTGTCGTTCTGGTGGACAATGGGCGTCAATCAGAGCCACCAGGGGGTTCGCACGGCGCAGGCGATCATCAATCTCGCATTGATCACCGGCAACATCGGCCGTCCCGGAACCGGGGCGAACTCGATCACCGGCCAGTGCAACGCGATGGGCTCGCGGCTGTTCTCGAACACGTCGAGCCTCCTGGGAGGGCGGGATTTCGCGCGGCCCGAGCATCGCGAGGAGGCCGCTCGCCTGCTCCATCTTCCCGAGGAACGGATTCCCGATCATGCCGGCTGGGCCTATCCCGAGATCGTCGAGGGCATCCGTCGCGGCGCGATCCGAGGCCTCTGGGTCATCGCCACGAATCCGGTTCATTCGTGGATCGATCAGGGGGACTTGAAAGAACTCCTCGGGCGGCTCGATTTCCTGGTCGTCCAGGATATGTACCACTCCACCGAGACCGCGCGGGCCGCCGACCTGGTGCTGCCCGCCGCGGCCTGGGGAGAGAAGGAAGGGACGTTCATCAATTCGGAGCGGCGGATCGGGCTCCTGAAAAAGGTGCGCCGCGCTCCCGGCCAGGCCCTCTCGGACTTTCACATTTTCAAGCTGGTGGCCCAGTATTACGGGTGCGCGGAACTTCTCGGCGAGTGGACCTCGCCGGAAGCGGCCTTCGCGATCTTGAAGCGTCTTTCCGAGGGGCGGGCCTGCGATTTCAGTGGAATCGCGAACTATCGCGCGATCGATGAGGCCCACGGCATCCAGTGGCCCTATCCGGCCGACACTCCCAACCCGGCCGCCGAGCGTCGATTGTTCGCGGACGGCCGCTTCTTTCATTCCGATGGCCGCGCCCGGTTGATTTTCGAGGCTCCCCGGCCGCTTCCCGAACAATCGGACGAATCATTATCCGTTCGTGTTGCTCACGGGTCGCGGGAGTGCTTCGCAGTGGCACACGCAGACGCGGACGGCCAAGTCGGACGTGCTCCGCAAGCTTTATCCGCGCGATCCGTACGTTGAGATGAATCCAGACGACGCCCGGAGTCTGGGCATCGAGCCGGGCGTCTGGGTCCTTGTCGCGTCGCGTCGAGGGCGGTTGAAGGCGAAGGCCGTTCTGTCGCTCACGGTCGCGCCGGGACAGGTCTTCCTCCCGATGCACGACAACGCGACCAACCTCCTGACGGACGCCGTGTTCGATCCGTATTCCCGGCAACCCGCGTACAAGGCGTGCGCCGTTCACCTCAGCCTTGTCGAATCGCACGCGGAAACGCGCACGGTCCAACCCATTTCCTACAGCGGACCGAAAGCCCCTGGCCCGGCCCCTCATTCCCCTATCCATCAATAGAGGAACGCACAATCATGACGCTAACCGGAAAAGCAACGCGAATCAATCTATTCGACTTCAAGACGCCGCCGATGCGAGCGTTCCACATGTCGTGGTTCGCCTTCTTTCTCTGCTTCTTCGCGTGGTTCGGCATCGCCCCTTTGATGCCGGTCGTTCGTGAGGAGATGCAACTGACGAAGGACCAGGTCGGCTGGTGCATCATCGGCTCGGTGGCGATCACGGTGCTCGCCCGGCTCGCGATCGGCTGGCTCTGCGATCGGATCGGACCGCGACGGGCCTACACGGGGCTCTTGATCCTCGGTTCGCTCCCCGTGATGGGCATCGGCCTGGCGCACAGCTTCCAGACGTTCCTGCTTTTCCGCGTGGCGATCGGCGTGATCGGAGCCTCCTTCGTTATCACGCAGTATCATACGTCGGTTATGTTCGCGTCGAATTGCGTCGGCACGGCCAATGCCACGTCAGCCGGGTGGGGAAATCTGGGAGGCGGGGTGACACAAATGGTCATGCCCTTGCTCTTTGCCGGGTTCGTTACCACGATCGGCCTGAGCGCCGCGTGGGGTTGGCGGGCCTCGATGATCGTCGCCGGCGTGGTCTGCCTTCTGATGGGGTTGGCCTATTACGCACTGACTCAGGACACGCCCGAAGGGGATCTGAAGGACCTGCGAGCGGCCGGCAAACGTCCTCCGGCGGGATCAACCGGAAGCTCGTTCCGGGTTGCCGCCCGAGATCCGCGGGTGTGGTCCCTGTTCGTTCTCTACGGCACATGCTTCGGGATCGAGTTGACGATCAACAATATCGCGGCACTTTATTTTGTGGATGAGTTCGGCCTGAGCCTGGGCCTGGCCGGGGCCGCCGCGGCATCGTTTGGCCTGATGAACCTGTTCGCCCGCACGCTGGGCGGTGTCATCGGCGATAAGTTCGGCGGGCGATCGGGCTTGAAGGGGCGCGTACAGTGGTTGTTCTTCGCCCTCTTCATCGAGGGCCTGGCCCTGATGCTTTTCTCGCGGATGTCCGTGCTGACGCTGGCCTTGCCCGCGTTGATCCTGTTCAGCCTCTTCGTGCAGATGTCAGAGGGAGCGACATTTTCCGTCGTCCCCTTCATCAACAAGAAAGCACTCGGTTCGGTCGCGGGGATCGTCGGAGCGGGGGGCAACGCGGGGGCCGTCGCGGCGGGGTTCCTGTTCCGGGGTTCGCTGGCCTGGCCGTCGGCGTTGTTGTTCCTGGGGGTCGTGGTCACGCTTTCCTCATTTCTGGCCTTCTCGGTGCGGTTCTCACCCGAGGCCGAAGCCGAAGCGGCGCGAGACTATGGGGCCGCCACGGCGGAGCGTTTCCGTCGACCCGAGCTGGCCGGAGTCCCTGCGTGATCGTGTTCCTGACTTCGAGGAGCCACTGACATGAGTCGGGAATTTAGCGACGAGCAGAAGAATTACCTTCAAGGGCTTGCCATGGGTCTGGACGTCGCCCGAACCTCTCGGGGCCTGCCGGTCCTCTCGGGGAACCCGGCGGCAATGGCGACGACGGTTCCACCCGGAGCGGCGCCTTCCTGTCCGGAAAGGATTCATCGCGAGGCCCAGGACCGTTGTCTCGCCGCGGGGAAAACGCTCAGCAAGGAGGAACAGGCCAAACGCGATAAGGATGCGCTGGCGATGTGGGATGAGTTCCGCCAGAACGCCGAGAAGGGGGCGTTTCCCAAAGGAACGGATGTTTTCCTCTACAAGTTCTCCGGCCTTTTCCACGTGGCCCCGGCGCAGAATGCGTTCATGTGCCGGTTACGGATTCCCGGCGGCTGGCTCCGTTCCTGGCAGGTTCGCGGCATCGCCGAACTGGCCCGGGAGTACGGGGGCGGGTATGCGGATGTCACGACCCGGGCCAACCTCCAGATTCGCGAGATCGTTCCACACGATGCGACACAAATCCTCACCGGATTGATGGATCTCGGGATCATCACCCGAGGCTCCGGCGCCGACAACATTCGCAATATCACCGCCAGCCCGACGAGCGGAATCGACCCGCAAGAACTGATCGAGACCTTGCCGCTGGCCAAGGAAATGCACCATTACATTCTGAATCATCGAGAACTGTACGGCCTCCCTCGTAAGTTCAACATCGCCTTTGATGGGGGCGGCCGGATCTCCAGCCTCGACGACACGAATGACATTGGCTTCCGCGCCGTGCGGGTCGGTGCAATGCGGGCCGACGGGAATCTTCCGGCGGGCGTGTACTTCCAGCTCTCCCTGGGCGGGATCACCGGTCACAAGGACTTCGCGCGGCCGACGAGCATCCTCCTGCGTCCGTCGGAATGCGTTCCGGTGGCCGCGGCGATTGTTCGTGTGTTCATCAAACATGGCGATCGGACCGACCGCAAGACGGCCCGTTTGAAGTACCTTCTCGACTCCTGGGGCCTGGATCGGTTTCTCGCGGAGGTCGAGTCGGAGCTGGGTAAACCGTTGCGGAAGGTGTCCGCGGAGCGTCATGAACCGCCGCAGGGGGACGACCGCTGGGCCCACGTCGGCGTTCACCCGCAGCGCCAGGCCGGGCGATTTTACGTTGGCGTCGCACTCCCCGTCGGCCGGATGACCGCCGAGCAGATGGAGGGGCTGGCCGCGATCTCCGAGCGATTCGGCAGCGGGACGATCCGACTGACGGTCTGGCAGAACCTGTTGATCTCGGATCTTGCCGGTGACGACATCGAAACCGTGAAACGCGAGATCGAGGCTCTCGGAATGGACTGGAAGGCGTCCAGCCCGCGGAGCGGTCTCGTCGCCTGCACGGGGAACACCGGGTGCAAGTTCGCCGCATCGAACACGAAGGGGCAGGCGATGATCCTCGCCCGCTACCTGGAGGAGCGCATTGCGCTCGACACCCCGATCAACATTCACCTGACCGGCTGCCATCATTCGTGCGCTCAACATTTCATCGGCGACATCGGCCTGGAAGCGACCAAGGTGGAGGTCGGCGAGGAGATGATCGAGGGGTATCACCTGTGCGTCGGCGGTGGCTGGGGGAATCATCAAGGGATCGGACGTCGATTATTCGACTCACTGCCCTTCGACGAGATTCCACCGATTATCGAGCGTCTCATTCGAGATTATCTGGATCGTCGCCAGGGGCCGGAGCAATTGTTCGCCGACTACGTTCGGACGCGGACAATTGAAGACCTGCGCACTTCCGTAGAGGCCGGGACGGCCGTGGCCTGATCGTTGGGCTACTTCATCAAAGTTCAGAAAGAACTTCCTCGGAGGAATTCGATGTCGCTCTCACTCATCCCGGAAACCGCCCCCTTTTCCCCGGTGCAACGGGCGTGGCTCAACGGGTTTCTGGCCGGCTGGATGGGAATGGAGGCGAACGCGGGAACAGTCGGAACGACACCTCCGCCCGGCGTTGCGTCCGCGCCGAAGATTGAGGATGCCGTCGAAGAATTCCCCTGGCACGATCCGTCCCTGCCGATTGACGAGCGCATGACGCTGGCTGATGGCAAGCCCGTCGAGCGCCGGTTGATGGCCGCGATGGCGCAGCTCGACTGCGGCGCGTGTGGTTATGTCTGCAAGACATATTCCGAGGCGCTGGCGCGCGGCGAGGAGAAAAACCCGAGCCTCTGCTCGCCGGGCGGTTCCGAAACCTCGAAGCAGCTCAAGCGTCTTCTCAAGGAATCTCGACCCGCGACGAACGGAACCGTGCATCGGAACGGGGTGGCCACGAACGGCCAGGCCCCCAAAGCGGCGGGGTGGTCGCGCGAATCCGTATCCCGCCAGGGTGCTCCGGAGCGTGAATCTGAACCGTCCCGGTTCGGCGAAGGAGACCCGACACGTCGAGCTGGACCTGGGCGAGAGTGGGCTGAGCTACGAGGTTGGCGACTCGCTCGGGGTCTATCCCATAAATTGCGAGGAACTGGTTGATGATCTCCTGCGAGCGCTGGGGGCCTCGGGGGATGAGCCGGTGACGACCGCGGGAGGCCTGAGCGTCCTGCTACGCGACGCACTCTCGAAGGAATGCTGTTTGACGGAAATGACCGACGAGCTTTTGAACTGTCTCGCCGAGGCCAGCCCATCGGATGCGGAGATGCTTCATGAGTTATTCGATGATGACGAGCCGATCCGAGGTTGCGACGTGCTCGACCTCCTGCGGCGGTTCCCCAACGCCCGGCCTGCCGCGGACGACTTCGTCCGGAGTCTCGCCTTGCTCCGGCCGCGACTCTACTCGATCTCCAGTTCACTCAAGCGGCATCCGAACCAGGTTCATCTGACGGTCGGCAAGGTGACGTTCACGCACAGGGGACGCTTGCGGAAAGGGGTCGCTTCGACGATGTTCGCCGATCGGCTCAAGCCGGGGGATACGGTCCGGGTATTCGTGCAGAAATCCCACGGATTCACGATCCCCAGGGACGGCTCGACCCCCATGATCCTGATCGGCCCGGGGACGGGGATCGCCCCGTTTCGCGCGTTTCTTCAGGAGCGGGCCGCGCGGGGCGACAACGGCCAGAACTGGCTCTTCTTCGGCGATCAGCGCCGCGCGTTCGACTTTCTCTACGAGGACGAGTTGACCGAGTTTCAACGAAACGGCCTGCTGTCACGCTTGGAAACCGCGTTCAGCCGCGATCAGGAGCAAAAGATCTACGTCCAGCATCGCATCGCCGAGCACGGGGCGGAACTCTTCCGCTGGCTGGAAGCCGGCGCGGCCGTTTACGTCTGCGGTGACGCGAAACGGATGGCGGTGGACGTGGATCGTGCGTTGCGCGATCTGGTACGGGCGCACGGCGGGATGACCCCGGACGACGCGGCGGACTACATCCGGCGGCTCTCGGCGGAAGGACGATATTGCCGGGACGTCTATTGATATCCGCTCCTCACGATTCATTCATCCAGCGAGGAATTCTCGACGGGAGACAAGCCGCTCGTCTGGGCGGATCGGGACTCACAGCGTACAATGACCCTTTCGGCGGTCATGGCGGCTGCCGAAGGAGGGGGGCGTTGCGCTGATGAGCGAGATGGCGATCCGCGTCAAGGACCTGCACAAGCATTATCCCGGTCGTGATGGATTGGTTTATGCCGTCAACGGGCTGGATCTGGACGTTCAATCGGGCGAGTGCTTCGGCCTGCTCGGGCCGAACGGCGCGGGCAAGACGACGACGGTGGAGATCCTGGAAGGGTTGACCCGGCCGACCTCCGGTGAGGTCGAGGTGCTCGGCCTGCGCTGGGAAACCAGCGAGACGGAGATCCGCGAGCGGATCGGCGTGACCTTGCAGGAGACGCGGTTCCCGGAGAAAGCGACCGTCCGCGAGATGGTCGGCCTGTTCCGTAGCTTCTACCGCGAAGGGCTGGATCCGGGCGACGCGATCGCCCGCGTCGCCCTGGAGGCGAAGTCGAATGCCTTCGTCGAGACGCTCTCCGGCGGCCAGCAACGGCGCCTGGCCGTGGCCCTGGCCCTGGTGGGCGACCCGGAGTTGATCTTCTTCGACGAACCGACCACCGGGCTCGACCCGCAATCGCGCCGGCAACTCTGGGACCTGATCCGGGAACTGCAAGGGCGGGGACGGACGATCCTCCTGACGACACACTACATGGACGAGGCGGAACGGCTCTGCGACCGGGTGGCGATCGTCGATCACGGCAAGATCATCGCGCAAGGATCTCCCGCCGTCGCTGATCTCCCGGCTTGGCGGCGAGCACGTCGTCGAGTTCGCGGTCACCGACGGCAGCCAGCCGATCGTGGTCGAGACCCTGGCCGACCTGCCCACCGTCCAGCACGCCCGCGCCGAGGCCGACGGATACGCCTTGACCGTCGGCGAGCCGCATCGGGCGATTCCCGCCTTGCTGGATCGGCTGGAGGACGAACACCATCACCTGGCCCGGCTGACGACCCGCCAGGTGAGCCTCGAAGACGTCTTCGTCTCCCTCACCGGCCGCCACCTCCGCGAGGACGAAGGGACGAATGAAACGGATGGCCGGTCGAAACGCGGGCGCTGGGGACGGCGACGATCGCGGGCGTCCTGAAGGACATCAACATCGGATCGGTGTCGATTCTAAGAGCGAGAGTGGTTGCGGGCGGGACTGGGGAAAGGGCATCGAATGGCGCGCTTCGAATCGTTGAAGGGTCTCTACCTGACCCGGCTTCGGGAGTTCTATCGCCAGCCGGCGCGGATCTTCTGGGTGTACGGCTTCCCGACCGTCCTGGCCATCGGCCTGGGCCTGGCCTTCCGGAGCCGACCGCCGGAAGCGGTCCATTTCGACCTGGTTCAGAACCAGGCCACCGCCCGCGATCCGCGAGGCGCTGGAGTCCACCCCCGCGACGGAGGGAACGACCAGCCGCCCCGGGCTTCAGTTCCGACTGACGAGAGACGCCGAGGCGCAGCACCGGCTCCGGACGGGGAAAACGCCCCTCGTGGTCGAGCCGACGCCATCGGGTTCGGTCCGCTACCTGTTCGACCCAACCCGACCCGAGGCGACCGCGGCGCGGGCGGCGGTGGACGACGCCTTGCAGCGGGCCTTCGGCCGACACGACCCGCTTCCGACCGGCGATGTCACCATCGAGGAGCCCGGCTCGCGCTACATCGACTTCCTGATCCCTGGCCTGATCGGCCTGAACACGATGGGGGGCGGGCTCTGGGGGATCGGGTTCTTGCTGGTCAACTTCCGCATCGCCAAGCTCCTGAAGCGGTTCATGGCGACGCCGATGCCCCGGGAAAACTTCCTCCTAGCCCTGCTCGGGGCGCGGTTGACGTTCCTCATCCCCGACGTCGGGGTGCTCCTGTTGATGGGCGTCCTGCTGTTCGGCATGCCGATCCGGGGGAGCCTCGCCCTGCTGGCGCTGATCGAGATCGTCGGCGCCCTGGCCTTCGCGGGCATCGGCCTGCTGATCGCCAGCCGCGCCCAGACCACCGAGACCGTCAGCGGCTTGATGAATCTCGTCATGCTGCCGATGTGGCTGCTCTCGGGCGTCTTCTTCTCCTCCGAGCGGTTCCCCGACGCGATCCAGCCCCTGATCCAGATTCTCCCCCTGACCCAGTTGATCCAGGCGCTTCGGCTGGTCATCCTCGAAGGGGCGGGCATCGGCAACCAGGCGATTCTGGTCGCCCTGCTGATCCTGAGCCTCTGGGCCGTCGGCACCTTCGTGCTCGCTCTCCGCATCTTCCGCTGGACGTGACGGATGCGCGAAGGTCGGGTGACGGAAGAGGTTGCGGCGATCGGCGCGGGACGGAGTAGATGGGTTAGCCGCGAGCGGCGGGACCGGCACCTCGTCGATCAGGTCCCCGAGGAATGTCGCCTTGGCCAGGATCTCGACGTCGAGGAAGGCCGAGGAGGACTGGAGCGGGATCGCCCGCAACTTCGCGCGTCGATGCATCCGGCAAGGGGAATGGACATCAAGCACGGGGACGCCATAGACGATCCGGCTGGAGCGGGTGGCCAGCCAGCGTCCGACCCCGGAAAGGCCACGGCCAGGGCGTCGGCCGACGACGTGGTCGCAGTGATCGATCGCCTTGAGGAGCGGATCGAGATGCGCGGGGGTCCACGGCTCGATCGCCGAGGTCACGATCACCAGCGGCCAGTCGTCCCCCGGCAAGGAACGCTCCAGGGCTCGGGCGCGTCCACCCTCAAGATCATCCACCACGACCGACGCCGCCGGCCGGCCCCGTTGCCGGATCAAACGGACCACGCTCTCCGCGATTGACCCGGCACGCTCGGCGTCACCCGAGGAGAACGCGATGACGAACACGCCCGCACCCGGCAGCGGGTCGCGGTGAAAATGCGCTTCGAACGGGTCGTCGTCCTGAGGTTCGGGGGGTAAAGGATCGGTCAAGGCATGAACCCCCTCAGGCTGGTCGCGGTGTTGCGAGCCAGTCATCGACGGCCTGGCGGAAGGCCCGCTGGAGCCGAGTTGTGATCGGCCCGGGCTGACCGCTGGCAACGTCGCTTTCATCGATCCGCACGACCGGCAAGACCTCGATGGTCGTTCCCACGAGAAACACCTCGTCGGCCGCTTTCAACTCGGGGAGTGTGACCTGCCCCTGCTCGAACGCAACTCCCTGTTCCCTCGCGAGATCAAGAACGCATTGCCGGGTCGTTCCCGGCAGGATAACCGGCCCCTCGGGAGTGCCGGACAGGCGACCGTCCCGAACCCAGATCAGCGACGAATGCGTCGCCTCCGTCACCCGGCCATCCTCGGCCACAAGCACCGCCTCGTAGGCCCCGGCGCGATGGGCGGCCTCGTTCGCCAGGACGTTCGGCAGCAGGTTGGTCGATTTCACGTCGCAACGCTTCCAGCGCAGGTCGGGCTGACTGATGACCGCGATTCCCTGCTCCCGCAATTCGGCCGTCTTCGTGTCGTCATAAGGCCTTACGACGATCAACTCGGTCGGTGGCACGGGAGGATCGGGGAATGCGTGCAATCGTGGCGCGACCCCTCGCGTGATCTGGATGTAAACGGTCCCTTCCTTCACGCCGCTCACCCGAATCGTCTCGGCGATCCGGGCCTTGAGTCGTTCCATGTCCACCTCGGGAAAGGCCATCTCCCGAAGACTACGCATCAGCCGGGCCGTGTGGCTGTCCTCCAGCCAGAGTCGGCCTTGATACAGGCGGTACACTTCGTAAACCGAATCACCGAAAAGGAATCCGCGATCCCAGATCGGAACCCTCGCCTGATCGGCGGGGAGGATCTCACCGTTGAGGCAAGCCAGTGTCTGCATCGGGGATGATCCTCAAAAAAGGCTGCGGGGAGGGCGTCCGCCTGCTCGCAACATCATCGTGCGCATCAGGATACCCGCACGACCCGCACGGGGCAATGCGGCCCGCTGGAACGAAAAAAAAGGTACAAGGTTTGCGATCTCTGGACAATAATCTGCCAAGATGCGCGGGCATGGTAGAGTAGTAAGTATCGGCAAAACGGGAGAAGGGGGTTGGACCTCCGGAATATTTCGCCAAACGAGACGAGAGCAACCCACGGAAACCCGGCGCGGCGGGAGGAACGACGCCCGGTGTGGGGTAGGAGCAGGCGGACATGGTTACGGGCACCGTGGAAGTCGCACCAAGAACCACGCCATCGAAGCCGGAAACGAAAAAGAGAGAATGGGCGCCCCGGATCTGGCAAGGTTTGGATTTCTTCGCCTGGCTCCGTCTTGCCACGCGGAACCGGCTGGCGCTATCATGGACGCACTCGTACATGGCGCTGGTGATCACGTGCGTCAGTCTGGGTAACACCCTGCTGCGCTGGCTGGAAACGCTCGTTTACGGCCGCCGGATCGCCCGGACGGAGATCAACGAGGCGCCGATCTTCATCATCGGCCACTGGCGCACCGGCACGACCCTGCTCCACGAATTGCTCGTGCTGGACGATCGGCACTCCTATACCTCGACCTGGGAATGCTTTGCGCCGAACCACTTCCTGTTGACCGAGGGCCTGGCGAAGCGCTGGCTGGGCTTCTTGATGCCCTCAAGGCGGCCGATGGACAACATGGCCTCCGGCTGGGACCGGCCGCAGGAGGACGAGTTCGCGCTCTGCATGCTGGGCCAGCGCTCGCCGTACTTGACGATCGCGTTTCCGAACCACGGCCCGTGCGACCCGGAGTATCTCGACCTGGAGGGCCTCTCGCCGAGCGCCCTGGCGTCGTGGAAGCGGACGTTCTTGCGGTTTCTCCGTCGCGTGACGCTCCAGCGGCCGGGCCGCCTGGTCCTGAAATCACCGACCCATTCCTGCCGGATCAAGGTCTTGCGGGAGATGTTCCCGGACGCCCGGTTCGTGCACATCGTCCGCGACCCGCACGTCGTTTTTTCCTCGACACTGCACCTCTGGCGATCGCTTTACAAGGCCCACGGGCTCCAGAACCCGCGGACCGACTGGCTGGAGGACCATGTCTGGGGAACCTTCCACCGGATCTACGACAAGATCGAGGAGGGCCGCCGCCTTCTTGATCCTTCGCGGTTCCACGAGCTGCGCTACGAGGATCTGGTCCAGGACCCGGTCGGACAGATGCGAACTTTATACGACCAGCTCGGCCTCGACGGCTTCGAGCGGGTCCGGCCGCGGCTGGAACAGTATGCCCACGAGCATGCCGACTACACGCCGAATCGTTACCGGATCTCGCCCGAATTACGCGGGGAGATCGACCGGCGCTGGGGTGATGTGGTTCAGCGCCACGGCTACGAGATCGCGTCGCGCGATCCCGTTCTCCTCTCCGGTTCATGATGCGTCGGCTCTACCCACCGATGCGGTCGATCGCCTATAATTCATGAAGATTCCTTCCCGAACGGCACGCCGGTCGTTTCGCGGTATCGGTGCTGTTTTGAAAATATCTTCCTGGATTATTGATTCCATGTTGAGAAAACTTTCCCGCATCCTTCCGATGGCCCTGGCGACTCTGATCCTCGCCGGGGCCTTTCCGTCCTCGTCTCACGCTCAAAAGACTGACGCGACCTATGAACCCAAGGTCGAGCCTGCCTCGGACGAGGGGCAGCGGGCGATCGCTCAATTTCGGGTGCCGCAAGGGTTTACGGTCGAGCTGTTCGCGGCGGAGCCGTTGCTGGCGAACCCCGTCGCGTTCTCTGTGGACCATCAAGGACGCTTCTACGTGGCCGAGACGTTCCGCCATAGCGCGGGCGTGACCGATACGCGGGGCCACATGAACTGGCTCGACGCCGACCTGGCGAGCCGGACGGTGGATGACCGTGTGGCGATGTTCCGCGAATATCTCGGTGAGCCGGAGTTTGAGCGATACGGCATCGAGCACGACCGCATCCGTCGGGTCGAGGACCGCGACAGCGACGGCAAGGCCGATCATGCGACGATCTTCGCTGATGGCTTCAACGACCCGGCCGTCGGCATCGGCGCGGGGTCCTGCGCGGGGAAACACCGTCTGGTACGCTTGCATCCCGGACCTCTGGAAGTTAAAGGACAACGACAGCGACGGCCAGGCCGACGAGCGGCAGATCCTCCAGCACGGCTACGGTGTGCACGTCGGATTTCTCGGGCACGACCTCCACGGCTTGACCTTCGGCCCGGACGGAAAGCTGTACTTCAGCATCGGCGACCGCGGGCTGAACGTCACGACGATCGACAAGGAACACCTCGTCCAGCTCGATAGCGGCTCCATCCTGCGCTGCAATCCGGACGGGACGGAACTGGAGATCGTCGCCACCGGGTTGCGGAACCCACAAGAACTGGCGTTCAACGAGTACGGCGACCTGTTCAGCGTCGATAACAACTCCGACAGCGGCGACCGCGCCCGGTTGGTCCACCTCGTGGAAGGAGGGGACAGCGGCTGGCGGATCGGGTACCAGTTCATCGAGAAACCGAACAGCCGAGGCCCCTGGAACGCGGAAAAACTCTGGTATCCCGAGCCGGAAAACACGGCCTTTTACCTCATCCCCCCCTTGGTCAACATCAGCGACGGACCGTCCGGCCTGACGTATGATCCCGGGACCGGCTTGCCCGAGCGATTGCGCCATCACTTCTTTCTGGCCGACTTCCGAGGCGCCCCCGGCAACAGCGGCATCCGCTCGTTCGCCGTCGAGCCGAGCGGGGCCTCTTACCGGATGATCGACTCCCAGGAATTCCTCTGGGGCCTGGAGGCCACCGACGTCGATTTCGGCCCCGATGGCGCCCTGTACGTCACTGACTGGGTCGAGGGATGGGACAAGACCGGCAAGGGACGCATCTACAAGCTCGCGGCCCCCGACGTGGCGGACAACCCGGTCGTCGCGGAGGTTCAAACTCTGCTCCGCGAAGGGATGGAAGGCCGGGACGTGGCCGAACTGGGCACGCTCCTGAGCCATCCCGACATGCGGGTTCGCCAGGAAGCCGCAATTCGCCCTGGCCGACCGCGCACGCCAGGAGAACCGGAAGGCGCTGACCGTCTTCTCCGAGACGGCCAAAGGCTCATCGCTGTTCGCCCGGCTCCACGGCATCTGGGGGCTTGGCCAGGTCCTCGATCAATATCCGAAAGAGATCCTCACGACGCTCCTGCCCCTGCTCGAAGACGAGGAAGCGGAGGTCCGAGCCCAGACGGCGAAGGTCCTCGCGCATGTTCCCCGGGCGGAGTCGAAGAACCTGGGCGCGACGTTGACGCCGCTCCTGAAGGACGAAAACCCCCGCGTCCGTTTCCAGGCCGCGCTGACGCTCGGCAAGATCAGCGACAAGGACGCCCTGGAACCGGTCCTCCAGCTTCTCCGCGAGAACGCCGACAAGGACCCGTATCTCCGACACGCGGGCGTCATGGCCCTGACCGGCCTCGCCGACGTGCCGGCGCTGCTCGGGGTGGCGGATGATGCCTCTCCCGCCGTTCGGATGGGCGTGCTGCTGGCCCTGCGTCGGAAGAGTTCGCCGGAGGTCGCCCGGTTCCTCAGCGATGAGGACCCGAGGCTCGTGCTCGAAGCGGCCCGCGCGATCAACGACGTGCCGATCGAGGCGGCTTTCCCCAGGCTCGCGTCGTTCCCCGTTCAGGAGACGACCCCCCAGCCGATCCTCCGGCGCGTCGTGAACGCGAACGTTCGTCTGGGAGGCGCGGAGCAGGCCCAGAACCTCGCCACCCTGGCCGCGCGCGAGGACGTGCCGGAGGCGATCCGGGTCGAGGCGATCCAGGCCCTCGCCGACTGGAAGGAGCCGTCGGGCCGGGACCGCGTGATGGGGCTCTGGCGTCCCATCGCGCCGCGATCCGCCGACCCGGCGGCGGAGGCGGCCCTGCCAGTCTTGACCGTCCTGCTCAAGACCGCCCCCGACCGGGTTCGTCGTGCCGCCGCGCAGGCGGCCGAGCGGCTGGGCATTCGCGCCACGGCTCCGGCCCTGATCGGCCTGGTCGAGGATCGGGAACAGCCGGCCGAGACCCGGATCGAGTCGCTCAAGGCTCTGGAGCGGATCGGCGACGAGAACCTGACGGGCCTCGTCCGCAAGGTCGCCGCCGACGCCGAGAGCGGCCCCTTGCGGATCGAAGCCCTGCGCATCCTGGCGGATCGGCAGCCGGGGGAAGCGGTTCCGACACTTGAAATCATCCTCCGGAACGGCACAACCGCCGAACGTCAGGGAGCCTTTGCCACGCTCGGCGGCTTGAAGAATGCGCGGGCCGACCGCGTGCTCTCGCAATGGCTCGACCGTTTGCTCGCGGGCGAGGTGACTCCCGAGGTCCAGCTCGACCTGATCGAAGCGGCGATGCGTCATCCGGCTCCCGAGATCCAGGAGAAGCTCGCGCGCTACCAGAACGCGAAGCCGACGGATGACCTTCTGGCGGCCTATCGTGAGGCCCTCCAGGGGGGCGATGCCGAGCGCGGAAGCCGCATCTTTCACGAGAAGGCCGAGGTCTCCTGCCTCCGTTGTCACAAGATCAACGGCCAGGGGGGGGAAGTCGGCCCCGACCTGACCGGCATCGGCAAGCGACAGCAGCGTGACTATCTCCTGGAGTCGATCGTCACGCCCAACAAGACGATCGCCGAGGGGTTCGAGACGCTGATCGTCGCCACGGTCGATGGCGAGATCGTCGCGGGCGTCGTCAAGGACGATAAGGGGGATACCCTCAAGCTAATGACACCCGAGGCCAAGCTCATCGAGATCCCCAAGAGCGAGATCGACGAGCAGAAACGCGGCGAGTCGGCGATGCCCGAAGATGTCATCAAGAACCTGTCCCGGAGCGAGCTGCGCGACCTCGTGGAGTTCCTCGCGGGGTCGAAGTGACGAACGCTTTTCCCCGGTCCCGTGAGAATGCACGGGACCGGGAAAAAAACGTCTTTGACAACGCCTCGAATGTTTGATCGACTGGTGTTTAACCTGCCTGAGAACGTCCCGCCGCAACCGGCAGAGAACCGCCGCATTCCCGATTTGCCCTGCACATGACGCCCCGTCGGGGAGACTCGCACCATGCCTCGCCTGCTCCGCTCGCTCTGCCTGGCCTTGCTGGTCCTTGGCCTGGCCTCGGTCGCGTCGAACGCGCAGGACGACCTGCCGCCCCCGTCGGAACAGACGATCGACTTCGCCCGAGACATTCAGCCGATCCTCGTGCAGCGCTGCGTGGGCTGTCATGGCGTGGAGAAGCAGAAAAGCGGCCTGCGGCTCGATCGCAAGGCCGACGCCCTGGCCGGTGGCGATTCGGGAGCCCCCTTCGAGCCGGGCAAGAGCGCCGAGAGCCTGCTGATCGAGAAGGTCTCCGGCCTCGATCCCGTCGGCATCATGCCGCCGAAGGGGGACCCGCTGACCGAGGAACAGGTGGGATTGCTCCGGGCCTGGATCGACCAGGGGGCCGTCTGGCCGGATGGCGTCGAACTGGCGAGCGGGCGCGACCCGAGGCTCGATCACTGGGCCTTTCAGCCTGCGAAACGCCCCACGCCGCCCGACGTGACGCACGAGGACTGGGTCCGCAACCCGATCGACCGGTTCATCCTGGCGAAGCTGGAGCGGGAAGGGGTCGAGCCGTCGCCCGAGGCCGATCGTTCCACGTTGATCCGGCGGTTGAGCTTCGACCTGACCGGCCTGCCGCCGACGCCCGGAAGACGTCGAGGCGTTCCTGCGGGATGATCGCCCCGACGCCTACGAGCGGCTGGTGGACCGGCTACTCGCCTCGCCGCATTTCGGCGAGCGCTGGGGACGGCACTGGCTCGACCTGGCACGTTACGCCGATAGCGACGGCTACGAGAAGGATTCCCCCCGTCCCTTCGCCTACCGCTACCGCGACTGGGTCATTGATGCCATCAACGCCGACATGCCGTTCGACCAGTTCACGATCGAGCAACTGGCCGGGGACCTCCTGCCCGATGCCACAATACGCCAGAAGGTCGCCACCGGCTTCCACCGCAACACCCTGACGAACAAGGAAGGCGGGGTCGATCAGGAGGAGTTCCGCGTGGCGGCCGTCATCGACCGCGTGAACACGACCGGCACCGTCTGGCTGGGCCTGACAGTCGGCTGCGCTCAGTGCCACTCGCACAAGTACGACCCGCTGCTCCAGAAGGAATACTACAGCCTGTTCGCGTTCTTCAACAGCGGGCAGGAAGTCGATCTCCCCGCCCCCCTGCCGGGCGAGCGGGAACGCTACGAGGCGGCGAAGGCCGCGTTTGAGGCCCGGCTCCAACCCTCGAAAGAGGCCCTCGCCACGTACGACCGCGACACCCGGCCATCGCGCCAGGCGGAGTGGGAAAAGACGATCGGCCCCAACGCCTCATCCTGGAAAGTCCTGGCGCCGACCGAAGCCAACTCGGCCCAGGGAGGGACGCTGACCGTCCAGCCCGACGGCTCGGTGCTGGCCTCGGGAAAGAACCCGGAACGCGACACGTACACGATCCAGGCCCGGACCGACCTGACCGGCATCACCGCGTTCCGGGTCGAGGCGCTCACCGACCCGAGCTTGCCATCCCTGGGGCCGGGACGAGTCCAACATGGCAACTTCGTGCTGAACGAGTTCCGGGTCGAGGCGAAGGCGGAGGGGGGCGAACCCGACGGGAACGCTCTCGCACTTCAGAATGCGAAGGCGGATTATTCTCAGGGGAATTATCCGGTCAAGGGGGCCATCGACGGCGATCCCGCGACCGGCTGGGCTGTCTCGCCGGAGCTGGGGAAGTCGCACTCGGCTCTTTTCGAGACGAAGGACGACGCCGGATTCCCCGGGGGAACGATCCTGACCTTCACCTTCGATCAGCAATACGGCACGTCGCACACGATCGGCCGCTTGCGGATTGCCGCGACCACGGCCCCGAGGCCGGTCGCGCTGGACGAGATTCCCGACGACGTGCGCGAGATCCTGGCGATTGCCCCCGAGGACCGTTGCCCGCCACAGAAGGAGCGTCTGGCCGAGTATCACCGCTCGATCGACCCGGAGTATCAGAAGCTCGCCGCGGCCGTCGCCGCCCAGGAGAAGAAGGCGCCGAAGCCGCCGACGTCGAAGGTGCGGACCCTGGCCGAGAATCCCAAGCCGCCCTCGACGCACGTCTTGATCCGGGGCGATTTTCTGCGCCCCGGCGAGCCGGTCGAACCGGGAACCCCCGCCCTGCTCCACCCGTTGGACGAGTCGGCTGGTTCGACGCCAACTCGGCTTGACCTGGCGCGCTGGCTGATGGACCCGTCCAACCCGTTGACCGCGCGGGTGACGGTCAACCGCATGTGGCGTCACCTGTTCGGCCGGGCCATCGTAACCACCGTGCAGGACTTCGGCACCCGAGGCGAGGAGCCGTCGCATCCCGAATTGCTCGACTGGCTCGCACGGGAGTACATCGCGCTGGGGTGGAGCCGCAAGGGGATGATCCGGCGGATCGTCACGTCGGCGACGTATCGCCAGGCGTCGAACGAGCGGCCCGAGCTGGCCGGTCGCGACCCGTTGAACGTCTGGCTCTCGCATCAGAACCGCGTCGGCTGGAGGCCGAGGTCATCCGCGACGCGGCCCTGGCGACCAGCGGCCTGCTCGTGCGGACCATCGGCGGTCCGAGCGTCCACCCGCCGCAACCGCCGGGCATCTCCGAGCTGACCTACGCCAACAGCGCCCGCTGGGTCGAGGACAAGGGGCCGAACCGCTATCGCCGGGGCCTCTACACGTGGTTCCAGCGCACGAGTCCCTACCCGATGCTCATGACCTTCGACGCCCCTGACGCCAACGTCTGCGCCGCCCGTCGCGAGCGATCGAACACGCCGCTGCAAGCCCTTACCCTGCTCAACGACACCGCGTTCGTCGAATGCGCCCAGGCCCTCGGGCGCCGGATCGTTCAGGCGAAGGAGTGCGACGATGCGCGCCATCCGTTATGCCGTCCAGGTCTGCCTCTCTCGAGAGCCGACCGAGGATGAACAGGTGATGCTCGCTCAACTTCTCGACACGTTCCGTCAGCAATGCCGGGATCAGCCCGAGGCTGTCAAGGCTCTCGTTGGCCCGACGATGCCCGAGAACGTCGCACCGGCCGAGGCCGCGGCGTGGGTGGCGATGGCCCGTACTCTCATGAATCTGGATGAGTTCGTCACGCGCGAGTAAGCCGGGGGAGATGACTCATGTCCACGATCGTCCGCGAATCCTCCGTCACGCCCGAAGACCTGCTGAACATGCCCGACGGCGACGCCTACGAACTCGTCGATGGCAACCTGGTGGAGCGCGATACGGGGGCCATTTCGTCGTGGGTGGGAGGAAAACTGGTCCGTCTGCTCGGGAATTATCTCGAGGAGCACGACCTCGGCTGGGTCCTGAGCCCCGATACCGGCTACCAGTGTTTTCCGGATGCTCCGCGTAAGGTTCGCCGGCCGGATGCGTCCTTCATCCGGTATGGACGGCTCGAAGGGGAACGCCTGCCCGAGGGATTCGTGACCATCCCGCCCGACCTCGCGGTGGAAGTGCTCTCGCCGAACGATCTCGCGTATGACATTGACCGCAAGCTCTTGGAATATCTTCAAGTGGGTGTCCGTCTGGTCTGGATCATCAATCCGAATAGCCGTGTCGTGCGGATTCACCGCGCCGATGGCTCGTGCGGCTGGCTCAACGACCGCGACACGCTCGACGGCGAGGACCTGCTGCCCGGGTTTCACGCGCCGGTCGCCAGCCTTTTTCCACCCGACAAATCCGCGTCCCCCTCATCCTGAACCGGGAGCAGACGATGGACCCGATCGAACGCGCGATCCGTCAGAACCGCCGCGACTTCCTGACCTCCAGCGCCAGCGGCGTCGGCCTCCTGGCCCTGGCCTCGATGCTCCGGGGCGAGGGACTTCTGGCCGATGAGTCGTCGTCGGTGACAGATCCCACGAACCCACTCGCTCCCCGCGCAGCCGCATTTCGCACCGAAGGCCAAGGCGTGCATCTGCATTTATCTGGAAGGCGCGCCGAGCCAGATCGACCTGTTCGACCCGAAGCCGAAGCTCAACGAGTTGAACGGCCAGGCCTTGCCGGATTCGATGACCAAGAACGTGCGTTTCGCGTTCATTCAGAAGGAAACGGCGCGGTTGCTGGGAAGTCCCCGCACGTTCCGCCCGCGTGGGGAATGCGGCATGGAAATCTCCGATTTCCTGCCCAAGCTGGGCGAGTGTGCCGACGACATCGCCTTGATCCGCTCGATGCACACCGAGCAGTTCAACCACCACCCCGGCCAGTTGATGATGAACACCGGCTCGGCCATGTTCGGCCGGCCAAGCATGGGGTCCTGGCTGCTCTACGGCCTGGGGAGCGAGTCGGCGAACTTGCCCGGCTACGTCGTCCTGAACGCCGGGCGTGGGACCAGCGGCGGGGCGTCGAACTGGTCGAGCGGGTTCCTCCCCACGCATTATCAAGGGGTCCTGTTCCGCAACCAGGGGGAGCCGGTCCTGAACCTCAAGAACCCCGACGGCCTGACGCCCGCCATGCAGGAAGCGACCATCGAGGCCCTCACGAATCTGAACCGGGCGCGGCACGCCCAGATCGGCGACCCGGAAATCAACAGCCGCGTCGCCGCCTACGAACTCGCCTTCCGCATGCAGGCCGCCGCGCCCGAATTGATCGACCTGTCGGGCGAGACGAAGGAAACGATCGACATGTATGGCCTGGATCGCGAGGAGCCCGAGATCAAGGCCAGCCGGGGCGGCGGCAAGGGGCAGTTCCGCCAGTTCGCCACGAACTGCCTGCTGGCCCGCCGGCTGGTCGAACGGGGCGTGCGGTTCGTCAATATCTATCATGCCTCATGGGATCATCACAGCAACCTCGACGCCGAGCTGAGGCACAACTGCCTGATGGCCGACCAGCCGATCGCCGCGCTCCTGAAGGACCTGAAGCGCCGGGGATTGCTCGACTCGACCCTGGTCTTGTGGGTCTCGGAGTTCGGCCGGACCCCCCTGGGGGAAAACCGCAACGGCTCGACGAACGTCACCGGGCGCGATCATCATCCGTTCGCCTTCAGCCTCTGGATGGCCGGTGGGGGCATCAAGGGGGGCCAGGTACTCGGCAAGACCGACGAGATCGGCTGGGGGATCGTCGAGGACCCGATCCACGTCAACGACTACCACGCGACCATCCTGAAGCTTTTCGGCTTCGACCACTACCCGCCTCACGTATCGCTTCCAGGGCCGTGACTTCCGCCTCACCGACGTCGCGGGCAAGGTCGTGGATCACCTCATTGCATGAGGTGATGAGGCGAACTCAGGCTGCCCGAGATGATCCTGTTGTGCCGAATTTCCGGTTTTTTGGGTCCTGAGAAGATATCCGGGTAAGGTAACCCCTGCCTGCACCCGATAGACCGACAGACGGCATCAGCGCAGGTCGCTGGTGTGAATACCGGATGATTCGGGTTGACCGGACCTTGGACGTGGAGTAAGACACCGCTTCGTCTGCTCCCCATTCTCGGGCACATCCTTGCGAAGACATCTTGAGCACCCCGGAATCACCAGTCAGCCGGGTGAAGCAGCCGTTGTCTGGAACACGCTCGCGGACAACGGCCCGTGAAGCGCCCAGGATTCAGGTCTGCCGTTCCAGGGCATGATGGAAAATCGAACCATCGCCAGGGAAGTCGATGGTCGCCCTCGGTAACGGCGAAAGGAGGTCGCGTTGGGAAGGCTCAGTACGCTCACGATCCTCTTGACCCTCGGCGCATGGGGGGCGGCCACGGACGGTGCTCCGCCTGACGAC
Source organism: uncultured Planctomycetota bacterium (assembly GCA_963758025.1). Taxonomy (GTDB): domain Bacteria; phylum Planctomycetota; class Planctomycetia; order Isosphaerales; family Isosphaeraceae; genus CAVWUA01. Next base: position 229,341 of record CAVWUA010000004.1, read on the forward strand.
GCGGCGCCCCCGGCCAGCCCGTCGGCGCACCCGACCCTGCCCGCACCGGTCGCGGACTACCTCAAGGGAGGGGTCTATCTGTTCAAACAGGGCGATCACGCCCAGGCAGCCCAGTATCTGAAGGTCGCACAGGATCATCGAGGTCAGCTCAGTCCTCAGGACCAGACCACGCTGGACGAGTACCAGCGGTTGGTCTCGCAAACCCAGGCGGGTGACACCGCCAAGACGGTCGTATCGGACGCCGCGAACGTGGCGTCAGCGGTCGAGACCTCGGCGCGGGACACGGCCAGCGGTCTGCTCGCCCAGGCGCGGCAGGCCGCGGCGATGGGCCGTCCCGACGAGGCCCGCCGCCTGGCCAGTCAGGCCGACGCGATGGGCGTCAGCTACGGAGCCGCCGAGGACAGCCCGGGCCGTCTGCTGGCCGAACTGGATGCCCAGGCCAGCGGCACGGAGATCCGTGGCAATGCGACCCGCGACGACAAGCAAGCCGCCCGCTGGAAGCTCCAGCAGGCGCGTGAGCGGATCGCCCTGGGTCAGTACGACGAGGCCGAGGCCCTGATCGCCGAGGCCGGCGCCATGAACATTCGCTGGGGGCTGTTCGACGACACCCCGGCCAAGGTTTCCGAAGCGCTGGAGAAGGCTCGTCCGGAAGTCGCGGCGGCTCCCTCGGAGCAGCCTGGCACGAAGGAACAGGCCCGTGCCAAGCTGAAGGAGGCCCGCGCCTTGATCGCCGCCGGTCGGGTCGAGCAGGCGGAAGCCGCCGCACTGGAAGTCGGCTCCTGGGGACTCCACTTCGGGTTCCTGGAAGACAGCCCGAACAAGGTCGTCGCGGCCGCCCGCGCGATCCGTCGCCGCCAGAGCGACCGCCAGCAGGGAAACCCGCTGGGTGGTGGCGCGGTTGACCTGTACAACGTGACGGTTCAGGAAGCCCGGGCCTTGCTCAACTCCGGTCAGTTTGACCAGGCCGAAGCCAAGGCTCGCCAGGCGCAGCAGATGAACGTCGTGCCTAGCCTCACGGCCGATCGGGCCGAGACGGTTCTGCACGATATCGCCATGACCCGCGCCAGGGCAATGCACCCAGTCGGAACCGGCCTATGTCACGGTGGAACGCGAGGCGAACGAACTGCTGGCACGCGGTGATCGCGCCGCGGCCGCAGCCAAGTTCGTCGAGTCCCAGCGGCTCCGCGACGCGGAGTTCCAGGGTGAGACCCTGGCCATGGCCGATCCCGCCGTCCAGCAAACCCAGGCCAATCCGAACGCGGCGCCGATCCTGGAGCTGACTCCGGCCGACATGCCGGCCCCCGAACCCATTCCGGCACCCGCGGAGACGCCGCTCCTGATGCCCGAGCCGGCGGAACTCGCGCCCGAAGCGTTCCCCGTCAACGAATCGCAACCCGCGACGGTAGAGCCACCGACCTCGGTGGAGCCACCAACCAGGTAGAGACTCCGACCAATGATCCGCTGACCGAGATGGCGGCGGCTCCGGGGCTCGAACCGCTTCCGGCTCCTGAGTCGGAACCGGCGGATATGGGTGTCGCGGGCAATGACGTCCCTGAATTCAGCGAGGCCCCTGCCCCGGCTGCCGAGGAGATCCCGGCGGACATGCCGGCCGTCGGTCTGGAGCCGGCCATCTCCGATCAGCCCGCGCCGGGCAACCCGGGCGAGCTGATGCTACAGCAGGCCCAGATGCTCATGGCCGCCGGCAACTTCACCGAGGCCCGTCAGGTCGCCGAGCAGGCCCGTCGCGGCGGCTTCAATGTCGAGGCCGAGGCGGAGGACCTGATCTCTCAGATCGCTCTGACCGAGCAAACCGGCGCCCTGAAACTGTACGAGGCCGCGCTCGACGCCCTACGTAAGGGGGAGAACGATCGGGCCCATGCCCTGCTGAGCGAGGTTGCCGCCTCCGGCGTGCAGGACCCGACGCTCATGCAGAAGGTGCAGGACCTGATGGTCCGCATCCCCACCGAGAAGCCCGGCACGGCCACCATCGGCGCCGTCGAGGATGTCGAGGCGGTCAAGGCCGCAGAAGTACAATGTCGAGGTCGGGACGAAGGTGGCCGAATCGCGCCGCCTGCTGGAGACCGATCCCGATAAGGCCATTCAGGTCCTCCAGGAGACGCTCGAATCGGTCAAGGCGGCCGACGTCAGCGACGCGGCGAAGCGGACGATGGTCCGCCGGGTCGAGGTCGCGCTGGAACTGGCGAAGAAGGACAAGGTCAGCTTCGACGCCAAGATGAAGGACAAGAAGTACCAGGAGGAGATCGAGCGGAAGAAGCTCCGCATCCTGGAGGCCGACAAGGCCAAGCAGGAGCAGATCACCGCCTTGATGAAGAAGGCGAAGGAGATGGAGGCCGACGGCAACCTTGCCGAGGCCGAGCAGCTCGCCAAGCGGGCCGCGGCCATCGATCCGAACAACATCGCGGCCGTCGCCCTGGCCAAGGTGTCCAACACCCGACGCCACATGGAGCGATACCTCGACAACAAGTCCGCTAAGGAAGAGAGCTTCCTTGAGGCCATGCACGGCGCCGACGAGGCGGCCATCGCGCCGACCGACGCCCAGCGCCGGGGGATCGCCTTCCCGAAGGACTTCGGGCCGATCTGACGCGGACCCGCCGTGAGATGAACGCTCGGCTGGACACCCGCAAGGACGCCAAGACGCTGGCGATCGAGGAGAAACTCAACGGCGAGCTGGTCACGGTCAACGCCAAGGACCAGCCGCTGGGAGACTATATTCAGTTCCTGGCGAGCTACAGTGGATTGAATCTCGTGCTCGATCCGGCGGCCCTGGCCGAGGAAGGGCTGACGAACCAGTCTCCTGTCACGATGCAGGCCAACGATATCCCGCTGAAGGCCGCCTTGAAGTTCGTCCTTCAGCCGAAACGCCTGACCTACATCATTCAGGACGGCGTCGTGCTCATCACCAACGGCACGGCGAACCGAGCCGAGGTGTATCCGGTGGCCTACCCGGTGGGCGACCTGGTGATCTCGCCGCACTCGCGGCAGAAGCAACAGCAACAGGGGGCGAACCCGTCAATGGGGAACGCCAGCCCGAATGGCGTGGACGCCAACGGTAACCCGATCACGCCCGGCGGCGTGATGGCCCCTGGCCTGACGAACGTGCCCTCTCCCGGCCTGACCGACCAGAACGGGACGTCGATTGCCCTTCTCGGCCGCCAGGAGATCGACTTCGAGCCGCTGATTGCCCTGATCAAGACGGCGGTCGCTCCCGGCACCTGGAAAGATGGTCCCGACGACGGCGGAACGGGCGGCGGCTTCGGCCTGGGTGCCGGCTTCGGTCCGGGCGGTGGTGGCGAACTGCTCGGTGAGGAAACCGCCCAGGCGGTCGGCTCGATCACTCCGTTCTACCTGAACATCAGCCTGATCATCCGGCACACCGCCGAGGTACACGACGACATCGTGGACCTGTTGCGGCAGCTCCGCCGGTTGCAGGACTTGCAGGTCTCGATCGAGGTGCGATTCATCAACGTCGATGATAGCTTCTTCGAGCAGATCGGCGTGGACTTCGACTTCTCGATCCAGTCCGATGCGTATGGGCGGAAGAGCTCCTTCGTCACCCTGAACCCGGCGGCCGTTCCGGTTCCGGCGGGTGCTGCCGGCGGTGGCGGCGGCACGGGTGGTGGTACCACGGCTGTGTCCCCCTACCTCGTCAACCCGGCGATCGATCACTCGCTCGGGAGAGAGCCGTTGATCGTCGGTCGGCAAGGCAACGGCGATACCGGCATCGGTACGCTCACGCCGGGCCTGGACATCCCCTTCCTTCAGGGTAGTGCCGGGGCGATCACCCCGTTCAACGCCCTGACGGCCAACACGGGGGCGACGTTCGGGCTGGCCTTCCTGAGCGACCTGGAGGTGTACCTGTTCCTGACCGCCGTTCAGGGTGACACCCGGGCCAACCTGGTCCAGGCGCCCAAGGTCACGACCTTCAACGGTGCGATCGCCTCGGTCTCGAACTTCACGAACATCAACTTCGTGCAGTCGGTGATCCCGGTCGTCGGTGCCGGTGCGGTGGCCTTCCAGCCGAACGTGCAGTCGCTGCCCGACGGCGTCATCATGAGTGTCACGCCGGTCGTCTCGGCGGATCGCCGGTACGTGCGGATGACCCTCTCTCCGTTCTTCCAGACGTTCGTCCGGTTCGACACGTTCTCGACCCAGGCGGCGGTTGGCGGTGGTGGTCTGGGCGGTCAGGCGACCGGCATCAGCACGCAGATTCAGTTGCCGGTGACCTCCGTCACGAACGTTTCGACGACCGTAACGGTGCCCGACGGCGGTACGGTGTTGCTGGGTGGTGTGAAGCGGCTCCGCGAGGAGCGCCGGGAATTCGGCGTGCCGATCCTGGCGAAGACCCCGTTGATCAACCGCCTGTTCCGCAACATCGGTATCGGCCGGCAGACCTCCAGCCTCATGCTGATGGTGACGCCCCGCATCATCATCCTTGAGGAAGAAGAGGCGCGGCTCGGCATCCCGAACGTCAACAACGTCACCTTCTGACCGATCGCGGCCCGTCGTCCCGCGAAGGGGGACGGGCCGATCCACTGTCCAACTTCCCACGCGACCGGCCACCGAGGGGTTTGCTCCCCCTCGGTGGTCTTTTCGTTGGAAGGAAGGGCCGTTAGTCTGGAAGTGGAACGCCCCGACCGCCCCGTTGGTGAGCGGTTCGGATGCCCGTACCACCTGGAGTCGCGCCGATGACCACTTCCCTGCTCCTGGCCTTGCTGGTCTTGCCCTGTCAGAACCCCACCGAGGAGCCTCAGGCTCCGGCGATTGAGAACGTCCAGCCCGACCCGGCCTGGAAAGCGTTGGGCAAGGGCCTGTGGTTCGACCCCAAGGAAAAGCAACTGGTCATCAAGGCCCGCGTCGCGCTTCGGGACGGCTACCTGGAACACCTGCTCTGCCTGGAGCGAACGAAGGAGCACGAGTCCATCCTCGCCACGGAAGCCCCGCCGCGACTGATTCACGCCGGCTTGCTCCTGACCGGGGCGGAGACCGGCCATCCCGTCCGGTTCCAACCCAAGTTCGAGCCGCCGACCGGAACCCCCATCGTCATCACCCTGCAATGGACCGATAAGGACGGCACCCTCCAGAAGACAAACGCCCGCGAGTGGGTCAAGGACCAGCAATCCGGCAAGACGCTCGCCGAAAACTGGGTCTTCGCCGGCAGCGACCTGTTCACCGACCCCACTTCCGGCGCAAGATCTACGCGGCCGATAGCGGCGACCTGATCACGGTCTCCAACTTCACCAGCGCGATCCTCGACGTTCCCTTCGCCAGCTCGGCCGACGACGCCGAACGGAGCTACGTCGCCAACGAGCCACGCATCCCACCCCGAGGCACCAGCGTTCTGATGTTCCTCAAACCAGGGACGGAACCGAAGCCCAACGACGCGGCGAAGCCGAAACCCCTGCCTTGAAATCGAGCCTCAGAGAACCCGGAGAACTCAAGCTCCAAGAATCGATGTTCGGAACCCACGGCGAGACGCACAAAAACGAAGGCTCGAAGCCAGGTTCTGAGCGTCTCGCCGTGCAGCAACAACTGTTCGCAGCAATTCGCAAGGGGCGGCGGGTCATGGCCTCTCGATCATGACTTCTTGGCGAGGCCGAGTTCTTCGAGGTTCTCAACCGTCTCCTGCGCGGCCTCCTTGGTCTGGATCATCTTGTCGATCCGACGGATCACGCCGTCCTTGTCGATGTAGAACGTCCAGCGCTGGGCGACACCGCGGGAGGGGCTAACGACACCGTACTTCTCGGCGACCTTCTTGTCGGGATCGCTGAGGATCGGGTAATCGGCGTCGAGCGACTTGGCAAACTTCGTGTTGGTCTCGGCGTCATCGACGCTGATGGTGAAGTAGGCGACGTCCATCTTCTTCAGTTCGCTGCTGTCCTTGGCGTAGGAGGTGCACTGCGCGGTGCAACCGCCGGTGAACGCCTTGGGGAACCAGGCCAGTACGACTGGCTTCTTCCCCTTGAAGTCTGACAGCGAGTAGGTCTTCCCGTCCGAGCCTTTCAGGGTGAAATCCGGAGCCTTGTCCCCTTCCTTCAGTTCCGCGGCGATGCAGGACGACCCAGCCATGAACGCGGCGACCAGGCCCAGCAGAGCGATTCCGTGACAGAACGCGGTACGCATCGTGGTTGTCTCCCTCTCCTCGATAGGTGCACTCCCCCACCAGTCATGTTGGCAGGGACGGCTTGACGGTAACAGCCGCGCCAGGCGGTTTCAACGGGCTAGCGCGGTGTTCCGACTCGACCAGGACTGTTGGGACGGGTTACACTGAGGAGAATCCCTTCCGCTGGATCATCCCCGTTCGCGCCGAGGTTCCCTCCCGATGGCTCGCAAACGCTCCACGACCCGAGAGCAACCCCTGCCCCCGTGGTCGGGCGTCCGACTCGTCGATGGCCTCTTGCTCCTCGCGTTTTTGAGCCTGACGTTCCTGCTCGGGGTCTTTCCACTCAAGGACACGGATTTCTGGTGGCACCTCCGGACCGGGGACCTCATCCGGCAGACGTGGCGCATCCCGGTCACGGACTGGTACACATTCGGCGCCGCCGATCATACGTGGATCGACCTGCACTGGCTGTTCGAGGTCGCCCTGAGCTGGGGCTACGAACTGGGCGGAATCGCCGCGCTGAACCTCGCCAAGTGCGCGATCACCACGGCCTCCTTGTTGATCCTGCTGACGGCCCGACGGCGGGACTGGCCGGTCTGGGTCATGCTGCTCGCGTGGCTACCGGCCTTGTTCGTTCTCAGCGGACGGATGTACGTCCGCCCGGAGACGGTCTCGCTGCTCTACCTGTCGATCGACCTGGCGGTGCTCTTTCGCCTCGATCGCTGGCCGAAGCTGGGATACATCGTGCCATTGGTTCAGGTCTTCTGGGTGAACTCCCAGGGTCTGTTCGTCCTTGGCCCGATCGTACTGGCGTTCGCGATCATCGATGCGTTGTTGAAACCCGGTTCTCTCTCTCCCGCGCGTCGGCCCTGGTGGCGAACCGTCCTGAGCGTGACCGCGTTGACGGCCCTGGCCTGCCTGGTCAACCCCTATGGACTCCTCGGCGCGGTCTTTCCCTTTCAACTCGCCCAGACCATGGGCAATCCGATCTTCGCGCGGACGATCGCCGAGCTGATGCCCGTCTCGACGTTCATCGCCAAGATCGGCCTGGGGAATCTGCCTCTTCAGATCCATCTCTTGACGATGGTTCTCGGCGCCTTGAGTTTCCTCATCCCCTTGACCTGGCGTGCCATCGTGAGGCTGCAACCCGCGGCGCAGGATGCCAAGATTCCCGCCGATGCTCGGAAATCCAGGAAGCGTAAGAAGGAGACGGCGAAACCGTCGAAGTCTCCGCCGGTCGAGATCGACTGGCATCTTAGCCCCTTCCGCCTCTTGCTCTTCGCGGCGTTCAGCCTGCTAAGCTGGAAGGCAACGCGAAACACGCACCAGTTCGCCGCCGTCGTGGGAACGGTCACTGCCTGGAATTTCGGTGAGTGGGCCGCGGCACTGCGGCGCCGGCACACACGAGGGGATGAGGCGACCTCGGGGAAGGGCCTGATCGCCCGGCTCGCGACACTCGGAGCGCTGGTGCTGGCCTTGCTCTTTGTCGGCACCGGGACGTTCTACGCGTGGGCGGGAGAGGGGCGAACGATCGGGCTGGGAGAAGAACCGCTCTGGTACCCACATGAGGCGATCCGGTTTGCCGGAGGCCCCGACATGCCCGAGCGCTTCATCTGCTTCCATAACGGACATGCGGCCCTCTATGAGTACGCGCACGGGCCGGAGCGTAAGGTCTATGCCGACGCCCGGCTGGAGGTCATCGGGCCGGACGTCTATCGCCGTTACATCGAGCTGGAAACCCGGATCAGGCGGAACGAACCGGGCTGGAGCGAGGAACTCGACGCTCTGGGACGCCCCGGCGTGCTCGTCGATAACGTCCATGCGGAGTTCGCCGGGAATACGGCCGCGTTGCTCGGGCATCCTCTCTGGCGTTGCGTCTGGTTCGACCCGATCGCGACGGTCTTCGTCCCGGAATCCAGCCCGGCGAGCATCGCGCCGGTGGACTTCCTCGCCCGGCACTTCCAGCCCGATCCGGCGACCGATCCGAAAGGATTCGCCCCGCTGAAAGCCTCGGCCAAGATCCTGTTCAGCATCGCCGCTCAGTTGTACAGCCAGGGCCGGATCGACCGGGCGAGGCCCCTGGTGCTCCTCGGGGTGGGGTACGCCCGCCGGCTCCGGCAGCTTCAGCCCGACCTGCCGGACGGCTGGTTGCTCGGCGGGGTCCTGGAGACCATGCGGACGCCGGTGGGATCTCCCGAGAAACCGATCCCGCGGTTCCGTATGCCCTTCGACCCGATCTTCGATCTCTCCCCCGCTCGTGCGACCTACACCCTTCGACAGGCCATCGAGCGTTCCCCCGATGATTCGATGGCCCAGATCGCGCTCGCCTCATCCTACCTTTCGCGGGGCATGTACGGCGCGGCCCTCCCGCTGTGGAAGCGTTTGCAGACCATCCGTCCGGCCGGGAAGGACTTGACGACGATCGCCGAGACGCAGGAGATGGCCCGCGTTCAGGCCCTGCGCACGGATACCGCGATGGGGCCGATGCCTTCAGTCGCCTGGAAGAACATGGACGAGCTGGACCGGGCGACACAGGCTCTGCTTGGGAGCGGTCGCGCGGAACAGGCCGCCGAATTGCTGGAGCAAGCGTATCGTCCCGAGACGCGTCCCTGGAACGTCACCGACCTGCTGGCGACGCTCTACGTGCACCTGGGTCAACCCGATCAGGCCCGCGCCACCTGGCAATCGGCCGTGACGGCCGTCCGACCGGCGCTCGTCGCGGCGCGGGTCGCGATGACGTACCTCATCGAGGACGATTTCGAGAAGGCCCGCCAGCACTTCCGGGAAGCACTTTCCCACGAGCCGGGCCTGTTCGAGGCGCACTACGGCCTGGCCGTGCTGGAACGGGACGCGGGCCGGGCCTCTGCCATGCGGGCCGCCGCGCGACGGGCCGTCGCGACGGCCCCAAGTGACGAGGCGCGGCGATCCGCCGAGGAAATCCTCAAGATCGCCGCGCCCGAGGACCAGATGCTCCCGGCCCGCCCCGCGTCAGAGAGCGAGGAGGAGTTTCACCCGCCGCTGCCAGGTGACGGGGTCAGGAGATCAGCCCGCGCAACGCCTTGATATATCGGGGAATCGCGACCAGCGGGTCCTCGGCCGCCTCGTATTCGAGGACGACGTAGCCCGAATACCTGGCCTCGCGCAGAATGCCGACGATCCGCGACAGGTCGGCCTCCTCCTTCTTACCGCCGTTCCGGCTGATCTCCGTCTTGACCTGGACGTTGATCGCGTACGGAGCCAGCTCGGCCAGGTCGGCGTAGGGGTCCTCAGTGCGGAAGTTGCCGGTGTCGAGGTTCACGCCGAAGTTCGGCGAGTCCACCGCCTTGACCAGCTTGAGCAACTGAGCCGGCGTCGCGGTGATCCCGCCGTGGTTCTCCAGGGCGAGGAGGATGCCCTTCTGCTCGGCGTACTTGAGCGCGGTCTGGATGCCCGCGATCGCGCGTTCGACGGCCTTCTCCTCGTTATCCCCCTTGGGGACGGTCCCGGCGAAGATCCGGATGACCGGCGCGTGCAAGGCGGCGGCGCGGTCGATCCAGGTCCGCACGAGTTCCTGCTGCTCCTCGGCCGCCGGCCCGTCCGGCACGCAGAAGTTGTTCCCGACCGCCGTGCCGGAGATGTCCAGCCCGAGCAGGAACGCGTGACGCTGAAGACGGTGCAGGTAGTCCTCGTCCACGTTGGCGGGGAAGTAGTACGAGGTCGGCTCGATGGCGTCGAGCCGCATGTCGGCGGCGAGGTTCGCGAAGTCGAACATGTCCATCGACGGGTTCTTTCCCGTCAGGAGCTGCCGGTACGAGTAGGCCGCGACACTCAGTTTGAGGTGGCTGGGGCGGGTCCGGCCGATCGGATCGATGGCCCGCGCGGAGCGGCTCAGGACCAGGGGCGCGGCCGCCGCCAGGGCGGCACTCGTGAGGAAGTTGCGTCGAGAGATCGGATTCATGGGGCGTCTCTTGCGGTTGAGTCAGATCAAGAACGAGGGAGGCCAATCGCCGTATGAGACGCCCTGGAGGCCCGCCCGTCAAGTGGGCGGCATGCCAAACGCGGGACGCTGGCGACGTCGTCTGACAGGCCCGTCTCCCCCCACCAGGGCGAGAGACCTGGCCCTCGTCCGGCCGTCGGGACGGGCAATCCCATGCCGCCGCTTCGGAGGTCCGCCGGGGCTCTCGGACGCCCCCCGGTCAGTACGCGGAGGAACCTCAGTGACATTCTTCCGTCGCGCCAACAGCCCCCCGCGTGTTGCTGATACCGAAACGCGCCTCTTTTTCCGTTTCCGGGGCCGGCTTGAATCGGCGCAACCTTTTACGAATTATAGAGATAGGCGATTTTTCTCGCCCTGAATCCCATGGCGCGCGGGTGTCGCTGACCTTGCCGGCCCGTTTTGGGCCTTGTTCGGGAGGGAGCCTTTCGCCGGAAGTGCCTTCCATTGCACAAGATCGGACGAGCTCATCCGCTCCTGGGACCATCCCGCGGACCGCTGGGAGGGGCAAAACGGCCCGCGGAGAGTGATGCTGACCTTGCGCGAGATCGGCGCCTCGGAGGGGCGGAGTGACATTCCGTGGGACAGGCCACTCCGACGTCGATCACCGTTGCGAGCCTCCCGCATGTCAAACGCCGTTACATCTCCTCCAGGTCGCCGAGCACGTCGTTGACTTCCCGTTCCAGGTCACCGACCCAGGCCGCTTCCTGCTGGTTGGGCCGGCTGCCACGTCCTCCCCCGTTGGCGTTCGGGTCGGTCTGGGTCCTGCGCCCGCAGATAGAGCTTGAGCGGAATGTCCTTGAACGGCAGCTTCTGGCGAAAGACGTTCAGCAGGTACCGCTTGTACGTTTCGTCGAACAGGATGGGCGCGTTGACGAACAGCACGACCGTCGGGGGCCTCGTGCCGACCTGCGTGGCGTAATAGATCTTCGGAATCCGATTTTCCCGCATGGCCGGGGGGTGGGCCTCGACCGCTTCCCGCAGAACGCGGTTCAACGTGCCGGTACCGACGCGCCGCTTGGCCTCCTTGAACATCGACTGCGAGAGGTTCAAGAGCGCCTTGACGTTCTTACCCGTCTTGGCCGTGATGAACGCCAGGGGGGCGTAGGGCATCGTGCGGAAGGCGTGTTGCACGCCATTGGCCGTGCGGTTCATCGCCTCCATGCTCGGGCTGGTCTGGTCGGAGACGATCAGGTCCCACTTGTTGATCACGAAGATGCACGGCTTGTACTGCTTGGCGATGTAGTCCGCCAGTTGCTTGTCGAGCCGGGCGATCCCTTGTGTCGGGTCGATGAACAGCAAAACGACGTCCGCCCGGCGGATCGACCGCTCGGCGCGGTGGATCGAGTAAAAGTCCAGGTCATCCCGGATCTTCGCCTTCCGTCGCACGCCCGCCGTGTCGATGGCGATGAACGGGAGGCCATCCAGGTCGAACCGCACGTCCACGGAGTCGCGCGTCGTGCCGGGCACCTCGGAGACGATCATGCGCTCGGCGCGGGCGAGGTTATTAATGAACGTGGATTTGCCCGTGTTCGGGCGTCCGACCACGGCAATCTTCATCGGTTCGTCCTGCTGGACGTCCTGGTGGACATCCGGCAGCGACTCCCCGATCATCTTCAGCAGGGGCTTCTTGTTGCGGTTCTGGAGGACCGAGACGTAGATCGGCTTGCCGCGACCGAGCTTGTAAAATTCCTCGCCGCCGATGTCGAGGTTCGGATCGTCCGCCTTGTTGACCACGAGGATCACCGGCTTGGTGACGTACCGCAGTCGCGTGGCGACTTCCTCATCCAGCGGCATGCGCCCTTCGCGGACATCGACGACGAACAGCACCAGGTCGGCCTCTTCCAGGGCCGTCTCGATCTGTTGCTCGACGTGCTCGGTCAGGTCGTCGCGATCGACCATGCCGATTCCGCCGGTGTCGATCAACTCCAGGAAGCGGGGTTCCTCGTCGGTGCCGAGCTGAACCAGGGCACTGATCCGGTCGCGGGTGACCCCCGCCACGTCATCGACAATGGAAATTCGGCGACCGGCTAACCAGTTCAGGAGGGACGACTTGCCGACATTGGGACGGCCCACAATCACAACTTTGGGCAGGTGCATTTCTCTCGAATCCTCGGCCCGGGGCCGATTCGGGATCGCGTGGCGCTTGGGGGGAACAGGTGCGCCGTTTTGGTGGGGAAGGCGGGGCGGCTCGTGCCTGACGTCGGATCCTTAATTTGATATTATAGTGACAGAGCCGCGCGCGGCAATGTCAGAAGGGGGAAGGACCGATGCGGGAGCGTCCGGAGTCCGGCGGTGGGTTCACGCTTCTCGACGGCGCGGCACTGGTCATCGGGGCGGCCCTGGCCTCGATCCACACCCGGGGCCTGATCTCCCAGCCACTTTCGGTCATCGGCTGGGGCTTGACCTGGATCACGTTCACCGGAATCGCCCTCTCGGCGGCCGGTCCGTTCGTTTTCCTGGTCCGCCGCTACGGCCGACGGCCCCCGGGCTACCCGCGCCTCGGCGACTGGCTCTGGCTGATTCTCGGCGTGCCCTGGATCGTGACCGCCATGCTGCGTCCCTCGGGGTCGAAAGACGGCGCGGCGGGCTCGCACGCGGTGTCGGAGTTGTACGTCATGGCGTTGTGGATCGGTCTGGCGGTGGCGTCGATGATCGCGCTGGGGGCCGTCTGGACGCGCTGGGTTCTGCCCCCGCCGGATTCGCGGAATCGCTGGGAGCCGACCCCCTGGACGGATCGTCTCGGCCTGATCCTGGCCATCTGCTGGCCGCTTCAGTGCGGGTTCGGACTGGTGGTGGCCGAATGAATGGTCCGATCGGCGACGAAACCACGCCATCCCGTCGAGGATTGCGGGTGCTGGACCTGGCGGCGTTGACCGTCGGTTACAGCCTGGCGGCCTTGAGCATGCGGGCCTTCTGGCCTTACGCGGCGACACCCGGGGGGCGTATTCTCGCGGTCATGGCCCTGGCGTTCTCCTGGCTCGGGCTGGCGATGAGCGGCCCGTTCGTCCTGTTGCTGGAGCGCCGCCCGCGCAGGCCCGAGGAGTCGCCCGTCCCGACGCCGCGCCGCCGTCCGGGAGAGTTGCCCGTGATCGAGCTGGCGGAGCCTCCCCGTTACACCCCCGCCGAGACCGCCTGGCTCCTGATCGGCGGCTACTGGATCGCCATCACGATTCTCATCGTGCCGAGCCGCGTGCCCCGCACGGCATTGAGCACGCTCAGCATCCTCCCCGCGCTGGCCGCGACCACGTTCTGGCTGCTCGGGAGACGCCGGCCCCGGCACGTTTCGAGACCGGGGGATGGCCCCTCCTGGACGCACCGGGCCGCCCTGCTCCTGCTGGCGACATGGCCCATCGCCTGGCTTGCCCTGATCCTGTTGAGCCGGACTCTGCTTTGAGGAAGACCATGACCGAGACGACGCGGGGAACCGTTTATTTCATCGGCGCCGGGCCGGGCGACCCGGACTTGATCACCGTGAAGGGGCGGGCGCTGATCGAACGCTGCCCCGTCTGCCTGTTCGCCGGGAGCCTGGTTCCGCGCGCGGTCGTCGCCTGTGCCCCGGCGGGTGCCCTGGTGCGCAACACGGCCAGCCTGCACCTCGATCAAATCATCACCCTGATGGACGAGGCGACCGTGCGCGGCGAGGACGTGGCCCGCGTCCATTCCGGGGACCCCAGCCTCTATGGCGCGATCGCCGAACAGATGCGGCGGCTCGACGAACGAGGCATCGCCTACGAGATCGTTCCCGGCGTCAGCTCGTTCTCGGCGGCGGCCGCGGCCCTGAAGATGGAGCTGACCCCCGCCGGCCGCAACCAGACGGTGATCCTGTCCCGCGCTCCGGGGCGGACGGGACTTCCCGGCCACGAGGACCTGGGCGAACTGGCAAGCCACCGGACCGGCCTCTGCCTGTTCCTTTCCGCCGCGCAGATGCCGGCCGTCGTCGAGGCGTTGACGCCGCACTACGGTCCCGACGCCCCGGTCGTCGTCGCGCAACGCGTGGGTTGGCCGGACGAGCGGTTCCTTCGGGGCACTCTGGCGGATATCGCCGGGCGCATGGCCGAGGCCGAGATCACCTTGACGGCCCTGATGTTCGTCGGCCCGATGCTCGAACCGGGAACCGCCGCCGAGAGCCACCTGTACAACAAGGACTACGCGCACAAGTACCGGAAGCCGCGTGAAGAACCCCGCGCCGAGACCAACGCGGAGTGCGCGGAGAGCGAGCCGCGCTGAGCCCCATGTCCACCCCCGCGATTCTCATCGCCGGCACGCACTCCGGCTCCGGCAAGACGACGGTGACGCTGGCGATCCTCGCGGCGTTGACGCGCCGCGGTGTGCGCGTGCAGGGGTTCAAGGTCGGGCCGGATTTCATCGACCCCGGATTCCAGTCGAGAATCACGGGCCGCCCGAGCCGCAACCTCGACACCTGGCTCCTCGACCCGCCCGCGCTGGCGAGGACCTACCGGCGCGCGACCCGCGAGGCCGATCTCGCGGTGATCGAGGGGGTGATGGGGCTGTTCGATGGCCGAGGGGCGCGCGACGAGGCCGGCTCGACGGCCGACCTGGCGCGGTTGGGGGACCTCCCGGTCGCCCTGGTCGTCGATGCGAAGGGCCTGGCCCGCTCGATCGCCCCGCTGGTCCAGGGGTTCGCCCGATTTGATTCGCGCGTGGCGGTCCGCGGCGCGATCGCCAACCGGGTCGGGAGCCGCCGGCACCACGACGCGTATCTCGCGCCGGCACTGGCGGAGACCGGCGTGGAGTCGTCTGGGGTTCCTGGTCCGTGACGAGGCCCTGACGATCCCGTCGCGGCACCTCGGGCTGCACCTGGCGGAGGAATTCCGCGTCGATGCGCCACTCTGGACGGCCCTGGCCGACGCCGCGGAAGCGACATTGGACCTCGACCGCCTGCTGGATCTGGCACGAGTCCCGACCTGGACGACGGCCGAATCCGAGCCGGAGCCGGCGCCGCCCTCCCGGGTGCGCGTGGCCGTGGCCCGCGACGCGGCCTTTTGTTTCTACTACGAGGATAACCTCGACCTGCTCCGCCTGGCGGGGGCCGAGCTTGTGCCCTTCTCCCCCCTGGACGACCGGGCGCTTCCCGAAGGCGTCGCGATGCTCTACCTCGGCGGCGGATATCCCGAGCTGCACGCCGAACGGCTCGCCGAGAACCGGGAGATGCGGGCGGCGATCCGGCGGTTCCACAACGACGGAGGCGCGATCCTGGCCGAGTGCGGGGGGATGATGGCCTGCTGCCGGGACTTGCGGGATGCGCAAGGGCGTCACTTTCCGTTCTGGGACCTGATCCCAGCCCACGTGGTCTTGCAAACGCGGTTCGCCGCCCTCGGTTACGCGACGGTTGAGACGGAACGGGAGACCCTATTCGGCCCGGCCGGGACACGGCTGAGGGGCCATGAGTTCCACTATTCGACTCGGGAGCTTCTGGCCCCCCTGCCCTCCGCGACCCGTTTGCTCCGTCCCGATCGCGAGGCGCGGCCCGATGGCATCCAGGTCGGCGGCTTACTGGCGGGTTACGCGCACGTTCACCTGGGGTCGAATCCCGACGTCGCCCGGAACCTGGTGAAACGACTCACGCCATGAGCGTTCAGGGAAGGATGCGCTTCCCGACCACGGTATTCAGGCGGAGCATGCTCCGGCGATGCCGCACGAGGATGTTGCGGTAGTGGCGGACGAGGGAGCTGAGGTCCCGCTGGGCGCTCAGAAACTTGTCCGCCTTGATTTCGCCGGATTCGAACTTTTGCCGTGCCCGGTCGCGCTTCCGCTGGACGGCCGGGATCAACTGGCTCTCGATGCGGTGGAGGTCTCGCCGCGTCCCCTGGTATTCCAGGTAGGCCCTCTGAACCTCGGCGATCACCCGCCGCTGTTCCGTCGCAAGCTCGCTCTGCGTCTGGGAGACGCTGGTATGGGCGCGCTGGACATTTCCCTGGTTGCGGTTGTTGATCGGGATCGAGACGAAGAGCCCTCCCCCCCAGGAGCTCTGGCTGAGGAGGTTGACCGTCGAGTTATCCCGATACGACCACGGCGTATAGAGCAGGTACGCGTCCGAGAACCGTTTCGCCCTGGCCAGATCGACATCCTTCAACGCCCGGCCGATGCCCAGCCGAAGCGCGATCAGGTCGGGGCGGTTCTGCAAGGCGATGAGCGATGAGCTGGTCGGTCGGCGGTGCCGGCAGGGCCTCATCCCGGATCGTCCCCCGGATCTCCAGCACATTCGCCTGCTCGGGAGGCATGTTGAGCAGGCCCGCCAGCTCGTACTTCGCCTTCTGGAGCCGGTCCCGCTCGGTATCGACCAGCATCGACGCCATCTCCCGCTCGATCAGGAGGCTATCCAGCTCATCGCGCGGGGCCTGCTTTTTCCTTGCCGCGTCCAGGATGGTCCCCAGGCGGTTGACCGCGGACTCGGCATAGCGGACGGACTCCTTCGCGGCCAGCGTATCCACGAACGCCGTGTAGAGCTGGTCGATTTCCTTGCGGACGGCATCCTGATATTCAGCCTGGAGGACGCGCTTGGCCTGTCGGGACACCTCCTCGCGCGCCCGACGCTTGTGCGTGTAGTCGATGGGAAAGACGAGGCTCAGGCCATGATCGATCTCACCCGGGCGTTGCTCGGAGTACGCGCCGTAGGGGACGCCCGACGTGTCGTAGAAAAAGAGCGGGTTCTTGCGCAGGCCGGCGGTCAGAATGTCGGCCTCGGCGATCGGGATCGCGTAATACTGGGTCTGGAGGATCAGGCTGCAGCGCACCAGGCGCTCGATCGCCTGATCGAGGGTCAGGCCGTTCGGCGGACCGAGATCCCCCTCACTTGTCGGAAGCTCCATATCGCCGAACGTTGAACCCTGCGAGTGAGACATTTCCTCCGGCGGAGAGATCGACATCTCCTGAGGGAAGTGGATCGCGATCCGCTGACGCTCCGGGGCCTGGAGGGGGACATCCTGGCTCGGGTCGGACACCGGGTCGGGAAGGTCGGGACGCGTGATCGCCTCGGGAACCGGCACGTCTCCGTGTCCGAGAAGGATCGTGGGAGAATCGGGCTCGTTGCGGAACCGGGCGCCGGAGCGCGAGCCTTGCGGGACTTCGAGACGGATGCCTCGTTCCCCCCCCGCCTCGCCTCCCTGCGAGGCGATGATGATGTCGTCCGCCAGAGCGAGTTGACCGCGAACGTCACGTCCACTCATCCCGCAAAGGATGACGATCAACGCGATGAGCCAGGGATGGCCGTGGCCTTGTCGCATCGTGACCTCTCCTCCTTGCCCTTGCCCGCTCTCGATTCCCGCGCGTGACCGATGTCGTCTCCCGATGACGATACGGGCTCCTCTGCTCCTGCATCTCAAATCGGCGGACACGGTCGTGCGGGATGAATCGAATCTCAAAGGAGGACGAGCGACATCCCGGCAAGAGATGACGAAAAACGGCCAGCCTCCGGGTATGTCCCAGAGGGCTGGCCGTTATCGCTCGTCGGCGGGATCGCGACCGTCTCACTCGCTGGCGGCGAGCTCGGTCCGCTCCTCGCCGGGTGGTTGCCAGCCAGGCTCCAGGCCCGCCTTCTCGCGGAGGTGCTCCATCCACCATTCGCTCTGGTGCTGGAGGGCGTCGAGAAAGACCCCGTTCTGAATGCTCAGGCGAGGTCCGAAGGGGGAGTAGAGCGTGGCGAAATCCACCGGCTTGGTCTGATTGAGCGTGAGCACGTAATACGCGTTCTTCGGCTCGTTCGGCTCGACCAGAACGGTCTTCGGGCCGAGGTTGAAGAACTCTTCACGCAGCTCCGGTCCGGCGTCGGGGATCTCGCGGATCTCGCTCGCGCGGCGTCGACGGGGCGAAGGGGTTCGCCGAGATGGTGGACTGCAACCGCGTCACCGGGGCCGTGATCGTGACGTCCCGCTGGGTCTCGGCGGCAACCTGCTCGATGTTCTGGTTGGCCTTGCGCACCTTCTCGGCGAAGGCGCGGGCCGCCTGCTCGGCCTTGGCCCGAGCCTTCTCCAGCTTCCAGGCGTGGACCACCTCGTCGTGGACTTCCTTCAAGTCCGGCACCCGCGCGGGCACGTCCCGGATCTTCCAGGCGCGGTAGCGGTTCCCCTGGGGGTCGGACAGCTTGTAATACGGGTCGAACAGGGGCGCTCGGGGATCGAAGAAGACCTCGGCGAAGTTCTGGCTCTCGGCGAAGGGGTCCTCCCCCAGGCGGCTCCGGCCGATCACGTCGAAGGAGCCGCTCTCCGCCTCCGTCCGGTCGATCAGTGGGGTCGTCCCGTACGCGATCCCCGCCGTCTCGGCGGCCTTCTTCAACCGATCGCCGAGCTTGGGCAAGGGCTTCGCCTTCTTCCCCGTTTCCGCGGCCTCGGAGTTCTCGTCCTGAACCTCGTAATATTCTTCATAATACGGGACCATGACCTCGTCCTGGACCTCGTCGAGCAGGTTCTCCACGCGCTGCTGGGCTCGTTCGCCGGCCAGCGTGGTCGCCACGTAGGACCGCACCTCCTCGAACGGATCATCCAGCCGAGGGGTCAGGTCCTCGGCCTCGTCTCCCGCGAACAGATCGACGGGCAACTCCGTTGGGGTCGTTGGGAAGTCTTCGGGGCGGTTCTGAAAGGCCTCGCGCAGCTCCGCCTCGGTCAGCTCGGACCTGATCTTCTGGACGAGATCGTTCACGTTGGCCTTGATGTACTCGACCTGGACGCGCCTCGGGATCTTGAAACCGGGCGTCTCGCTCGACGGGTCGGGCAGAACGTCCTTGTACTTCTCATAATAGGAGCGAATCTGCGATTCGGTCGGGTTCGAAACCTCGTTCAGAAAGTCGGTGACCGGAAATTTGACGAACCTTGCGGAAACCGTTTCGTATTGATCCCTGTAGGCCTGGAAAACGTCGAGAGGAGTGACCTGGGGCACGCCGGGCAGTCCCCGGACCTCGGCCAGGCGGAGCTGGTTGGCAATGTCTCTGAGCAACTGCTCGTCCGTCACCTCGTCGGAGAAGCTCTCCTGGTACATGCGGTTGAACAGTTCCGTGTTCAGCACGTTGTCGGTGACCTGACGCAGCCAGTTCACGGCGATATTTTTGTTGACCGGCAGGCCGAGTTCATCGGCCTCGTGCTGGAGGATCAGGGCATCGACCAGCGGCCGAGTCTCCAGTCCGCCGAAGTAGTTGGGCTGTCCCGTGAGTCGTCCCAGAAACCGGTTCGCCCGGCTCCGCTGGGCGGCCATCTCGGCCAGGTCGCTCTGGTGAACCGCTTTGCCGTAGAGGGTGGCGACCACCGGGTCGCGTCCTCCAGAGCCGAAGCGTCCCCGCAGCAATGAGAAATCGAGGCTGAAGGCCACCATGGCGAAGATCGCCAGGAAGGCCAGAAGCTTCCGCTGGTGACGACGAAAAACCGCGAACGGCATGGAAATCCTCGGTGCATGGGAGACGTCTAGCGGGGGTTCGTTCGACTCTCCCCCTTGACATGCTCCTGATACCCTAGCTATTTGGAAGGCGCGGTCGTCCGACTCCGGCCCAAGTCGCAGTGTACCAGGAACCGCCGCAAAGACAACCGAAATCACACTTACAGACGCCGTCTCGTCGTCCACCGGCCCTGCGGACCGTCCTGACGCCCGACGGACCACATACCGAAAATCATCGAAAAAAAACAGGAAGGCACCGTGGCCCGCAAGTCCACCAAATCAACCCAGACAGCCAAGACCTCCGCGTCATCCAAGACGAAGGGGACGAAGACAACGTCCCGGGCGACGTCCACCACGAAGCCCCGCAAGAGCACGGGCTCGTCCGACGGGGCCAGCGGGCGCTCGCTGGTGATCGTCGAGAGCCCGAAGAAGGCCAAGTCGATCAACAAGTTCCTGGGCTCAGGGCTACGTCGTCAAGGCGAGCATGGGGCACGTCCGCGACCTGCCCAAGCGCAAGCTCGGGCTGGACGTCGAGCACGGCTACGTCCCGACCTACGAGATCGTGCCGGCGAAAGAAGGACACGATCGGCGACCTGAAGAAAGAGGCGGCCAAGGCCGACGATGGTCTATCTCGCGACCGACCCCGACCGCGAGGGGGAGGCGATCGCCTGGCACCTCCAGGAGGCCCTCGGCCTGCCCGACGAGCGGGTCCGCCGCGTGATGTTCCACGAGATCACCGAGCGGGCCGTCCAGCGAGGCGTTCCAGCCACGCCGGCCCGATCGACATGGACAAGGTCAACGCCCAGCAGGCGCGGCGGTTCCTCGACCGGTTCGTCGGCTACCAGCTCAGCCCCCTGCTCTGGAAGAAGGTCGCCCGGAACCTGAGCGCCGGCCGGGTCCAGTCGGTCGCCGTCCGGCTGATCGCCGAGCGCGAGAAGGAGATCCGGGCGTTCGTCTCCGAGGAATACTGGCGGATCACCGCGACCTTGCTCGCGCCGGCAGGATCGCAGGAGGAGCCGGACCGGTTCGAGGCCGAGCTGACCGAGTGGAAGGGGGAGAAGTTCGCGGCGAAGACCGAGGCCGACGCCCACGCGATCCGCGACGCTCTGGCCGCCGTCCCGTACGACGTCACCAAGGTCGAGGAGGTCGAGAAGCTCGACAAGCCCGACGCCCCCTTCAAGACCAGCACGCTCCAGCAGCAGGCGGCGATCCGCCTCCGGTTCTCGGGCAAGAAGACGATGAAGGTCGCCCAGGAACTGTACGAGGGGATCGACGTCGACGGCGACGGGCCGATCGGCCTGATCACCTACATGCGTACCGACAGCCTGCGGGTCTCCGACGAGGCGATCGACGAGCGTCCGCGACCTGATCGGGTCGCGAGTACGGCGAGCGCTACCTCCCCGCCAAGCCGAACCGCTACGCCGCCGGCAAGATGGCGCAGGAGGCCCACGAGGCGATCCGGCCGACCGACCTGGCACTCAGCCCCGAGCAGATCAAGGGCGAAGCTCTCGCACGACCAGTTCCGGCTCTATCAGCTTGATCTACCGGCGGTTCGTCGCCAGCCAGATGACCCCGGCGATCTTCGCCGTGACGAACGTCGAGGTCACGGCGGGCGAGGGGCTGTTCAAGGCCCAGGGCAAGATCCTCAAGTTCGACGGCTACCGCCGCGTGCTCGCCGCCGGCCGGGAAGCAGGAGGACGCAGCTTCTGCCGGCGCTGACCGTCGGCCAGGCGCTCGACCTGCACGCCCTCGACCCGACGCAGCACTTCACCCAGCCGCCGCCCGCGGTACAGCGAGGCCACGCTGATCAAGGCCCTGGAAAAGGAGAACATCGGCCGCCCGAGCACCTACGCGCCGATCATCCAGACGATCCAGGATCGCCAGTACGTCGAGCAGAAGGAGCGCCGGTTCCACGCGACCGACCTGGGGATGGTCGTCACCGACCTCCTGGTCGAGCACTTCCCCAAGATCATGGACCTCAAGTTCACCGCCCACATGGAGGACGAACTCGACGACATCGCCACGGCCAAGGAGGACATGGTCAAGGTGCTCGACGAGTTCTACCACCCGTTCCAGGACGCGCTGAAGGCCGGCCGAGGCGCAACATGCAGCGGGTGCAGGTCCCGTCGTCGGAGACCTGCCACGAATGCGGCGCGCCGATGGTCGTGAAGTTCGGCCGGACCGGGCAGTTCCTCGGCTGCTCGAAATACCCCGAATGCAAGGCGACCCGCCCGATGGACGGGCGGCCCCGCGCCGGCGGCCGTCGAGACCGAGCACAAGTGCCCCAAGTGCGGCAAGCCCCTGATGCTCCGCGAGAGCAAGCGCGGGCCCGTTCCTCTCCTGCTCGGGCTATCCGGAATGCAAGGAGTCGTTCAACATCGACGAGCAAGGGAACCCCGTGCCCTCCGTCGTCGAGACCGAACACACGTGCCCGACAAGTGCGGCAAGCCGATGGCGTTGCGGCAAGGGGCACGCGGGGCCGTTCCTCGGCTGCACGGGCTATCCCAAGTGCCGCAACGACCATGCCCGTCGACGACCAGGGCAAGCCGGTCGCAGACGGTCAAGGTCGATGTCAAGTGCGAGAAGTGCGGCGGACCGATGGGCGTCAAGCAAGGCCGCCGGGGGCCGTTCCTGGGCTGCCTGAACTATCCCAAGTGCCGCAGCACCGCGCCGATTCCCGAGGACCTCAAGGACAAGCTCGGCGACCTAGCCGGCCGCATCCTCGCTCCCAGGCCGCGGACCTGAAGGCCATCCCGGTCGAGGAGACGTGCGAGGACTGCGGCGGCTCGATGACCGTCCGTCGGGGCCGTCGCGGCTTCTTCCTCGGCTGCGCCAACTATCCCAAGTGCAAGGGAACCCGCGAGCCCGGCGAGGCGACCCTGGAAAAGATCACCGCCGTGACCGGAAGCTGACCGCCCCTCAGGAGCAAGGCCCGCTCCAAACGACGTCTCGAACCCAACCCGGGTCCCTGAGCCCTGAGCCGATTCGGAAACGCTCGGCTCAGGGACCTTTCTCCCTGGATTGTCGAAAGACCGTGCATCAAATGCCCGTGTGGTACTCGCGGAGGCACGTCGTAGAGAAGCTTGCTTCTCAAGGAGAGCGATGTTGACCAGAATCGACACCGGTGAGATTAAGAAAAAAATAGCGAGATCGCAACGAAAACACAATAAAGATTGATTGCAGAAGTCTTGATTATTCCAAATGACACCAAGAATGGCCCGGGACTTGCTGAAGATTTAGGTCCGAAAACCGAGGTAAAAGCGCTTCAAAACTCAGCATTTTCACAAGATGGTGCTTTACGCGATAATTTCTTTCGAACAAACCTGAACACACAGTCATCATGGCGTGGAACGAACACAAAGAAGTTTTATCAATATCTTGCGAATTGATCGGCCGCTGTGCTAACGTGACGTTTCGCTGTACAACATGACGCTTCGCTGTACGCGGAACCGTGATGTACGACGGATCGGCACTGACCCCAGGCCCTGAACTCGACGATGACGTCACGCATGGACCGCGATGGTTCTAGGCTGAGGAGTGGGACGAGTCGTCACTCGATCTCACCCTCAGAGGTTCGAACAACTAGGACACGGATCTTAGAGGAGAACATCAAACATGTCGAAACTTGGAAGTCGGATTAGTCGCCGAGTGATTCTCGGTGGCATGGCCCTAGTGGCGAGTCTCGCCATCCACGGGCCGGCGAGTGCCGTGATGGTGACCTACACCACGGACGGCGAATTTACCGGTGGTGGTGGCGCCGCCTCGATCGACGCTTCTGGTAGGACCGTTACCCTGACCAACGGCGGGAATACAGCGACCATCACGTTCAATCCCCAGGTCAATCCGGCCTCGGTGGATGCGACTCCATTCACCTTTGGTAGCCTCGGACAGTTCTCGGTTCAGTCCACCTCCACAACGAACCTTGACGTTCCCACCGGTGCCAACGAGGTGAATTTCTCGGTGACGGTGACGCAGACCGCGCCGACTCCTGGCTCCACGGGAACCTTTACCGGGACGCTCACGGGAACGGTGTCATTGGATTCCAGCACCCTCCTGTTGTCGTTCAATGACGCGAGTCCGCCGCAGAACTTCACGATCGGAAGTTCACCCACCGTCACGTACGCTCTGCGGAATTTGACGAACGACGTCGCGCTCGGCCTGAATCCCCCGAATACCAACAACGGGATCACGACCCTCACGGCGACGATTTCGACCGTTCCCGAGCCGTCCAGCCTGGCGCTGATCGGCATGGGCGCCGTCGGTCTCTTCGGTTACCGCTGGCGACGCCGTCACGCCGCCTGAGCCAGATCTCTGGCACGGGAAGTCGTGACTGAAACGCATTCACGACTCCTCGCCCCCGATCTTCAACGGGGGCGAGGAGTCGCTTTTATTCCTTGGAGATCGAAACCTCGTGGACCCATTGCTCGACGCCCAGACCGTGCCGGCCGAGGGCGGCGTGCAGTCTGCGAAAGCCTTCGCCCGCCCGCGTCGCTGACGGATAACTCAGCCAGCCGGAGAATCGCCCTTGCTCGCTCCGGCTGCTCGACGCGAGCGGTGCTGTCTCCGCCGCGATCTGCGGGATCATCTCGTCCAGGGCGGAGAGGATCTTTCCATCGCCGGGCCGCTCAACTCCTCCCCGCTCCAGCGAGGGCGGGGGCCAGACGACATGCACGGTACAGCTCAGATTCCGGTCCTGGGCCGCCTCGCGGAACAGGAGCATGGGGTCGGCAAGGTCATAGCGCAGGATGAGCATCTCGACCAGGACCAGCCGTTCGGGCGGAACCTGGCGATCGAAGATGCCCCGGCGGGAGGAGCCTCCCTCGGTGGACCCATTCCGGGGACGAACGGGCCGGAAGGGGTTCTCCGTGGCGGGAGCGCTCCTGGGATGCATTTCCTCCGAGACACGCGCGGCGATGCGCTTCCGGCTGAGGATCTCGAACGCCTGATTCAGCACCCGGAACGCCCACTCTTCCCCGCCGTGGTCGGGATGATAGCGCTTGACCTTACTCCGATACGATTCGTGGATCACCTGAAGCGACGCGTCCTGATCCACACCAAGGATCTCGCGCGGATCGAGCTGGAAGGATTGGCTCATGCGGGTGAGGCTCCTGACCTCGTGGACGATTGGGATGGGGCGGAAGGGCCGGACATGTCTGCGCGGAGCGTGCGAAACGCTTCAAAAGAACACGTCGGAGTGGGTCATTCGGGTTCTGGCCCGGGGGGCGGCTCGGCCAATCGGGTATTCTCGTCGATCCCGAGGGCCATCGAATAGGCGGTGGCGTAGGTCCGGCAGTGGGAAATCGAGATCAGGAGATCGCCAATGCCCTTTTGAACCGCGACATCGCGGGCGCCTCCGCGGACAAGGACCCGGGGCTGTCCCGAGTCGTCGTTCCGCACCTCCAGGTCGGTCCAGCAGATTCCCTTCGCCCAGCCGGTACCGATCGCCTTGAGAATTGCCTCCTTGGCGGCCCAGCGTCCCGCGAAGTGCTCCAATGCCCGTTTGCGAGCCTGGCAGTAACGAATCTCCCGCTCGGTGTACACCCGTCGCAAAAACAACTCGCCATGCTGCTCGATCATCTTGCCGATCCGCAGGCACTCGACGATGTCCGTGCCAATCCCCAGGATGCGCATGGTGGTTCCGGTCTCCTCAATCCCCCGATCGGTCCCCGGAACGGCTGGGAGGCTCTTCCTCTTTTGGTTTCCAGGTCAGGATGTTGCCGAACAATCGAGTTTAGCTTCCCGCGCGTCCCGAGGCTACACTAGACCCCTCGCGGATCAACGATCAGGACAACACGGCGTACGTCAAACCACCTTCCTTCCACGCACCCGGCAGGGGTCTTCGGCCGAAGTCGCATCGCCGGGCGAATGAACGTCGGCTATACTTGCGTGCGCCCGTTTTCGATACTATGGCCCCCAGGGATGGAACGTTCTGATGGATCTTCTCTCCGACCTGACTCCCGCGCAGCGCGAGGCGGTGACGCACATCGAGGGCCCCTTGCTGGTCCTGGCGGGTGCCGGTTCGGGAAAGACGCGCGTCATCACCCGTCGCGTCGCGCACATGCTTCGCGCGGGGATCGACGGCAAGAACATCCTGGCCCTGACGTTCACCAACAAGGCGGCCGGCGAGATGCGCGAGCGGATCGAGGCCCTGGCGCCCGATTCCGGCGTCTGGGTCGGCACGTTCCATGCCCTCTGCGCGCGATTGCTCCGGCAGTATGCCCCGCTGGTCGGCCTGGATCGGGGCTTCACGATCTACGATCAAGGGGATCGGCTGAAGGCCGTCAAGCAGGTCATGGAACGTCTGGATCTGGACGAGGCCGGCGTGACTCCCGAGCGGGTCGATGCCGCGATCAGCCGGGCGAAGAACGACATGGTCTTGCCCGATCGCTACGCCTCCCATCGCGGTGAGGCCGACCACCTCGCCGCGATCGTCGGGCAGGTGTACAAGCTCTACCAGGAACGGCTCCGGGAGTCCTCCGCCGTCGATTTCGACGACCTGCTCGTCCACATGGTCACGATCTTGAAGGAGAACCCGAACGTGCGCGCGGCCCTCGACGCGCGATTCCGTTACATCCTCGTCGATGAGTACCAGGACACGAACCTCGCTCAATATGGCATCCTCCGCGCCCTGGCCGTCGATCATCCGAACCTCTGCGTGACCGGCGATCCCGACCAGTCGATCTACGGCTGGCGCGGAGCGAACCTCAAGAACATCCTGGAGTTTGAACACGACTATCCAGGCTGCAACGTGGTCAAGCTGGAGCGCAATTACCGCAGCACGAAGAACATCCTCCGCGTGGCCGACCACCTGATCCGGTTCAACCGGCGACGGAAGGCCAAATCCCTCACGACCGAGAACCCCGACGGCTCCCCCGTCGAGCTGGCGGTCTTCGGGACCGAGACCGAGGAGGCCGAGGGGATCGCCTCGAAGATCGTCGAGCTGGTCCAGGAGGGGGAATACAGCTTCCGCGACGTCGCCGTCTTCTGCCGGGTCACGGCCTTGACCCGCACCCTCGAAGCGGCGTTCCGCAAGGCGAGGATTCCCTATCAGGTCGTGGGAGGCGTCTCGTTCTACGAGCGTCAGGAGATCAAGGACGTCCTGTCCTATCTGAACCTCATGGCGAACCCGAAGGACGACCTGGCGTTCCTCCGGGTCGTGAACGTCCCCCCACGAGGGGTCGGCAAGACGACTCTCGACCACCTGTCGAGCCGGGCCCGCGAACTGGGCCTGCCCCTGCTCGCCATGGCCCGCGAGGCGACCGCCGTGCCGGGAATCAAGGAGAAGGCGGCGCGGGCCCTCCGCGACTTCGGGCTCCTGCTGGACGAGCTGGCCGCCCTGCGCGATCATGCCGCCGAGGAAGTGATTCGCAAGGTCCTGGCCCTCTCCGGTTATCACGACTATCTCGAAAATGACGCGAAGGGCAACGGCGAGGACCGGCTGGCCAACGTCGATGAGCTGGTCTCCGCCGCCCGGCAGTTCGATCACGACCATCCCGGCGCGTCGATCCTGGAGTTCATGGAAGAAATCAGCCTGGCCTCCGCCGTCGATCGCTGGAAGGATGAGGCCGGCGCCGTGACCTTGATGACGCTGCACGCCGCGAAAGGGCTGGAATTCCCCGTCGTGTTCGTCGTCGGGCTGGAGCAAGGCCTGCTCCCGCACTCGCGCGCCCTCGACGACGACGGAGAGCTGGAGGAGGAACGCCGGCTCCTCTTCGTCGGCATCACCCGCGCCCGCCGCGAACTCTATCTGAGCCACTGCCGCGTCCGCGAGTTCCGCGGCCAGCGCACGGCCGCGATCCCCTCCTGCTTCCTCAACGAACTGCCGGGCGAGTCCATGTCCTACCGGGACTACTCGGACTATCCCTCCGTCGCCCCCCCGATCTCCCGACGGCCTCCGGAGCCTCGCCCCCGCAGCTCAGGCCCCACTTCGGGCTTCGGCCTGATGACCGCCGCCGACCTGGCCGGCGCGCCCACATCCGCCGAACGCTCGCCGGACCTCAACGCGTTTCGCGCCGGGGTCGCCGTTCTCCATCCCCAGTATGGCCTCGGCCGGATCGTCGCCATCGACGGCGCGGGACCGAATAGAAAAGGGAGAGTGGCCTTCACCGTGGGTGGTGAAAAGACCTTTGTCCTGGCCAAGTCCCCGCTCCGACCCGTCGGCGGCGGCTGACGACGGCATGCCCCCCTCGGAAGGCCGCTCCGGTTCCTTTGCACCAAGAATCAGGTGCATTCAATCATGATATTGCCAGGGCGGAGTTCTCGGCGTATAATCGGTCAATCTCAAAGGTGAATTTGTTTGGTGCGAAATGGCGTACACGAAACAACACCTTATGCGGCATTACCTGTCAATTGCAAAATATTGATAAGGAAATTCCTGGTATCTCTTCCCAGCGACGAATGTTCCCTATAAATTGTTGGACACACAGGCGAAGCGAATCGCAACGAGACGGGCCGGTCAAGGGAGATGGACATGGCTACCAAGGGACAAATGTTCGCGGGTTGTACGGTTGCCCTGGTGACGCCATTCCGGGACGGAGAGGTGGATTACCCGGCCTTGCGCGCGCTCGTGGACTGGCAGATCGAGCAGGGAACGCCGGTTCTGAGCCCCGTCGGAACGACCGGCGAGTCGCCGACCCTCTCGCACGAGGAGCACGAGCGGGTCATCGCCACGGTCATCGAGCAGTCGGCCGGGCGGGCCAAGGTCATGCCGGGGACCGGGTCCAACGCGACGAGCGAGGCGGTGCGTCTGACCCGTTTCGCGGCGGGGGCCGGGGCCGACGGGGCCTTGCTGGTCGCTCCTTACTACAATCGGCCCACGCAGGAAGGGTTGTACGCCCATTTCGCCCGCGTGGCCGAATCCACCGACTTGCCTTTAGTGTTATATAATATTCCTGGAAGGACCGGCCGGAACGTCGAGCCTGAGACGGTCGAGCGAATCGCCCGGCTGGGTCCGATCGTGGCGATCAAGGAGGCCAGCGGATCGCTCGATCAGGTGAGCGACATCCTGGCACGTACCGACCTGACGGTTCTCTCCGGAGATGATAGCTTGACCCTGCCCATGATGGCCGTCGGAGCCGAGGGGGTGGTTTCCGTGGTCGCCAACCTCGTTCCGAAGGACGTCATGGCTCTGATCGACGCCGTTCGACAGGGCAAGCTGGACGAGGCACGCCAGCGCCACATGCGTCTGTTCCCACTCTGCCGGGACCTTCTGGGCGTGGCCACCAACCCCATCCCGGTGAAGACCGCCATGAAGCTTCTGGGCCGCGGCAACGGCGAATTACGGCTGCCCATGTGCCCTCCGGACGAACGCGGCGTGGAGGTCCTGCGCCAGAGCCTCAGCCGTTACGGTCTGAACAATACGAAGAATTCATAACCCTGGGATATTGACCCTTTTCACTGGAACACTAGAATTCAGTGCTCACCTTTCCTGTTCGGCACACGATCTGCTCGAATGATTGGTCCTTTCATCAGAGTGATCGTTCTGTAGGGTTCAGGATGATTGGGATCCGGTCGGAACCTGAAGTATCGTCCGAACCCCGTTAGCGCGTGCTCTCCCCCCGCATCGCGATTACTGTTCATTGTCAACGGAGCAGTGCTTTACTGTCGGTGGTTTCTACCGCTCGTACGCGATAGACACCGGCACTGACGCCACCATCCTCCACCCGGGGATGTTTGGTGGACGCTCTGATCCGTTGGGGAATGATTAGTCCTTTAACCAGTCCAGAAGTAGGTTACGTCCCATGGCACGAAAAGCCACGAAGCAAGCAACGGATTCCAACGGTCATCTGACCGCCATGCCCGAGGTTTCCGACCAGGCCGTGCGCGACCTGGCCCAGGTCTTCAAGCTCCTGAGCGACGAGACCCGACTGCGCATCCTGCTGTACCTGGCCCAGAACGGCGAACTCCACGTGACGGACCTCTGCAACCGCCTGGGGCAGAGCCAGCCGGCCGTCAGCCATCATCTGGCCCTGCTCCGCGTCTCCAGCCTCATCGAGGCCCGTCGCGAGGGCAAGCACAACTTCTACAGCGTCCGCACCGACCAGTTCGGCGAGCTGCTCGTCGATCTGTTCTCCGCGACCGGTGAGATGCCCAAGAAGATCCCCTTCCACGATTTCGTCCTCACCTACGTCGGGAAATAAATTTGCCCGATCGTGAGAAGTGGATTTCTCAAGCATCAATAGATGATTGTCCAGGATACTCGCGGAGGGATCGGCGACGCTGCCGATCCCTCGCGTGTCGAGGAAGCGGGAAGTCCGCGACTCGACAGCGGCCACGGTTCGCCTTGACCGAAAGGGCCGTGACCGGCAGAATGGGCGTCCGCTGAGGCTCTCAGGGCGCTCAGCGTGGGGGTGACGGTGTTTTCCGGCCACCCTTGTTTTGATTCGCCTCATCAGGGAAGGGTGAGGCGTTGCGTCTTGCGCACCCGTCTCAAGGTGACCAGGACCGCGGACCTCAACCGCTCGTTCTGGGCGGCTTGACAAGGCATGGAAGGAGAAGGATCGATGCCGATGACCTCAAGGAAGGCCTGGGTTCTGGGTCTGGCCATGTTGGGCCTGGGTGCCTTGGTGGGCCAGTCGCAGGGGCAGAACGCGGGTGACTCCGCCGTGCGGCGGACGAATAACGCGACGGCCGCCGCGCCGACGATCGCTCCGGCGACGATCGGCACGATCGACATGAACAAGATCTTCGAGGGCTACAAGAAGGTCAAGTTCACGCACGACCAGCTCAATGCCGATGCAATGAAGCGGCAAGGTGAGCTGAACGGCATCATGGGGGAGATGAAGCAGATCGCCAAGGAGCTGGAAGGTCTGGCCCCGGGCACGAACGAGTTTCAGACGCGCGAGTCGAAGCTCACGGAGATGAAGGCCAGCCTGGAAGCCAAGCGCGAGCTGGCCCAGGGCGAGTTCGCCCGTCGGGAGGCCGAGGCCCTGGCGACCATCTACAAGGAAGTGCAGGCGATGACCGAGGCCTGCGCCAAGTACAAAGGGTTCTCCTACGTCCTGCGGATCGACGAGGAGCCGCCGACCGGCGCCGACCCCCGCTCGGTCATGGCGGCCATGGCCCGCTCGGTTGTCTATGCCGATCCCTCGGCCGACCTGACCGAGATGGTCGTCGCCAATCTGAACAAGCGATATGAGGCCGCCAGCGGCGCGACGACCAAGCCGGCGACGACGGCTCCGGCACAGGCCCCGGCCGCCAGCGAGGGGACGCCCAAGGGACAGTAAGTCAATCCGTGCTGGCTGCCCCGCGGGCCTCTCCAGGATGACCGGCGCACCCGCGGGGTCCAGTGTGTGGACCAATTCCGCAGATCAAAGGAATGATGGAGCCGGCATGGTCACCGTAAGACGGCAGCGTACGATTGCCCGGGAGACGGGGGTCCGGGGCGTCAGCTTTCTCAACGGCGTCGATGTCCAGCTCCGGTTCCGTCCGGCCGACGCCGGCACCGGTCTGGTCTTCGTTCGCTCGGATCTGCCCGGACATCCGAAGGTCCCGGCGCATGTCCGGCATGTCGTCCCTCGCCAGCGTCGCACGGCCATCCAGAACGGCGAGGCGGTCGTCGAGATGGTCGAGCACGTCCTGGCCGCCCTGGCGGGCTTGCGGATCGACAACTGCCTGGTCGAGATCGACGCGCCCGAAACCCCCGGATGCGACGGCTCCAGCAAGGCGTTTGTCGAGGCGCTGAACGACGCGGGAATCGTCGAACAGGATCAACCCCGGGAATCGGTCACGATCGATCAGCCGATCACCGTCCGCGATGGACAGACGACCCTGACGGCCCTTCCGGGGGATTCGAACCGGCTGGTCCTGTCCTATCACCTGGACTACGGCCGCGACACGCCGATCGGGAGTCAGAGCCTCTTTCTGGACATCTCGCCCGATAGCTTCCGAAACGAACTGGCCGAAAGCCGCACGTTTCTGCTGGAAGCCGAGGCCAAGGCCCTGCGCGAAGCGGGCATCGGCGCCCGGACGACCCCGGCCGATCTGCTGATCTTCGGCCCCGATGGCCCGATCGACAACACGCTTCGTTTCCCGGACGAATGTGTGCGGCACAAGATCCTCGACATGGTGGGGGACCTGGCCTTGCTCGGCAAGGACATCAGCGGGCAGGTCGTGGCGCATCGCTCGGGCCACCAGCACAATGCCGAGCTGGTCCGTGCCCTGCTGAAGGCGGTCGAGTCCTCTCCCCCCGCGCCTCTGGCCGGCGCAGCGCCGAGCGGGCTGGACATCAACGAGATCATGAAGGTCTTGCCGCACCGTTACCCGTTCCTTCTGGTCGATCGCGTGCTGGAACTGGAATCGAACCGGCGGGTGGTCGCGATCAAGAACGTCACATGCAACGAGCCGTTCTTCCAGGGGCACTGGCCGAGCCGACCGATCATGCCGGGAGTGCTCATCATCGAGGCCCTGGCACAGGCGGCCGGGCTGATGATCGCCGATTGGGCGAAGCCGCTTCTGAACGTCGCCATGATCGGGGCGATTGACGGCGTGAAGATTCGCCGACCGGTCGTGCCCGGGGATCAGTTGCGGCTGGAAGTCACCGCGGCGCGGTTCCGTCAGCGTATCGCCGACGTCGTGGGCGTGGCTCGCGTCGGCGACAAGTCGTGGCCGAAGCCAAGATTCGCTTCGTGATCGTCGAGGCCGGACGGGCCGCCTGAACCGGCGGCCCTGTGCAATTGCTGCCGCGCCAGGGAAGGCGCTGCGATCCTCAAGGATTCGAGGAGTCTGCAAGTATGGCCATTCTGATCGCCGATACGGCCTGCGTCGATCCGCATGCCGAGCTGGCCGACGACGTGGAGATCGGTCCGTACTGCGTGATCGGTCCCGACGTGCGGATCGGTCGCGGGACCCGCCTGCTCGGTCACGTCTGTCTGATGGGAGTGACGTCTCTCGGCGAAGAGAACACGGTCAGCCCGTTCGTCGTCATCGGCGGCGACCCTCAGGATGTCTCCTATCACGGCGATCCGACGCGCGTGGAGATCGGGGACCACAACATCATCCGCGAAGGGGTCACGATCCACCGAGGCACCACGAAGGAGGCGGGTGTCACGCGGATCGGCAGTCATAACTATCTGATGGCAAACTCGCACGTCGCCCACGATTGCATGCTCGGCGATCATATCACGATCGCCAACAGCACGCTCCTCGGCGGCCATGTGCACGTCGAGTCGTTCGCGGGGATCTCCGGCGGCGTGGCGGTCCATCATTACGCCACGATCGGCGGCTATAGCTTCGTCGGTGGCCAGTCGCGGATCATCCACGACGTCCCGCGCGTACATGCTCGTTGATGGAAATCCGTCGAAGGTCCGCTGCATCAATGTCGTCGGGCTCAAGCGTCGGGGAATCTCGTCTCAGGGCATTGATGCCCTGCACGAAGCCCACCGGCTGATCTACCGGGCCAAGATGAACGTCCGTCACGCGGCGGAAATTCTCTCGGCTCACAACCACCTGACGGCCGAGGTGCAGAGCCTGCTCGATTTCATCCAGGCGCAACAAGAAGGGAAGCACGGGCGTGCCCGGGAACGGTTCCGCAATTCCGGGCCGGCGAAACAGGACGATCAGGGTGACGAGCTTTGAACCGGAAAACACGAAGGATTCTGTCATGAGTGCCCTGCGAGTGGCGGTCATCGGGGTGGGTCATCTGGGACGACATCACGCCCGGGTCCTCGCCGGAATCGAAGGGGTCGATCTGGTCGGCGTCGCCGACGCCCGCATCGAGCAAGCCCGCGCCGTGGCCGAACCGCTGGGCACCCGCGCGTTCGACGACTACCGGGCCTTGCTCGACCAGGTGGACGCCGTCTCCGTGGCCGTGCCGACGTCCTTGCATCGCGAGGTCGCCGGCGCGTTTCTCGAACGCGGCATTCCGACCCTGGTCGAGAAGCCCCTGGCCTCCAGCCTGGCCGAGGCCGACGCCCTGGTCACGCTCGCCCGGCAGCGCGGCACGATCCTTCAGGTCGGCCACATCGAACGGTTCAACCCGGCCCTCGCGTCACTGGACGGGCTGGGGCTCCGGCCCAAGTACGTCCATGCCGAGCGGCTCGGCCTCTACACGTTCCGCTCGACCGATATCGGGGTCGTTCTCGACCTGATGATCCACGACATCGACCTGCTCCTGAGCCTGGTGCCGACCCCCGTGCGCTCGGTCTCGGCGCTCGGCCTGAATCTCTTCGGCGGCCACGAGGACATCGCGAACGCCCGGATCGAATTCGAGGATGGTTGCGTCGCCGACCTGACGGCCAGCCGCGCGAGCCTCCAGGCGGTCCGCAAGATGCGAATCTGGGGGGCCGAGGGCTACGCCGCGCTCGATTTCGCCACCAAGCAGGCGTCGATCGTCCGGCCATCCGACGCGCTCCGCCAGGGGGTTCTCGACCTGGACGGGCTGGACCTCACGAAGCCAGCCGAGGTGAAGACCCACCTCTTTGGCGGGAAGGTCTTCCGCGTCGATCAGGTCCACAACGAGGGACGCGAGCCCCTGGCCCTCGAACTGGAGGACTTCGTCCGGGCGGTCCGGGAGGGGACTCGCCCCCGGGTCACGGGTGAGGACGCCCTGCGTGCCATGCGGCTGGCCGACCAGATCCTCCAGAGCCTGAACGCCCACCAGTGGGAGGGGCATCCGGCGGGACCGATCGGCCCGCGCGACCTGCCCCGGCTCGCCGTCGAGCCGATTGCCGGTCTCGCCGGACCGAAGCTCTGGAAGACCCGCTCGAACCGGTCGGAGCCGTCGAAACCGACGAGTTAAACCGCGCCGGATCGTCGCGCCGGCGGATCGCGCGGAGTCGGTCGAGCCGTGCTTGCCAGACGATCGGTCTTTCGGGTATTGTAGTCTTCTTGCTCGCGAACCGGCCCGGTTTGGGACTGGCCGACGCGGGCCAAATTTCCTGTGCTCTCTCGAACAGACGTGAAGGTTCCGCCATGCCTCCCCAAGCCGAAGATGCTCCGAAGCCGGCGCCTGATCTCCGCCTCCGCTACATGAAGAAGTTTCACGGCAAGTTCTTGCCCAAGGGGCCTTTGCGCGAGCGGCACAAGCAGCTCATGCAGCGCTGGAACTCGGGTGAGGATCATGGCGGAGTCACTGTCGAGGAACTGAAGTCGCTCTACGAGGACTGGAAGGCCAGCCGGCAGAAGCCCTCCAAGACCCCGCAGGCCTGATCGAAATCCCTCGGCATTCGCGCTGATCCGCCGCCCTCCCCTTTGACGAGATGCCGCGATGATCGTGGGTGTCCCCAGAGAGATCAAGGCGGACGAGTACCGTGTCGCCCTCTTGCCCGTCGGCGCGGAGGAACTGACCAACGCCGGGCAGACGGTCCTGATCGAATCGGGCGCGGGCAACGGCAGCGGGATCACTGACGCCCAGTACGCCGCCGCCAACGCCACGATCGTTCCCCGCGCGGCGGAGATCTGGCAGCGTGCCGACATGGTCGTGAAGGTCAAGGAGCCTCAGCCTTCCGAGTGGGCGCGGATGCGGGCCGGCCAGGTCCTCTTCACGTATTTCCACTTCGCGGCGGAAGAGGCCCTGACCCGCGCGGTGATCAAGAGCGGCATCACGGCGATCGCCTACGAAACTCTGCGCGATCCGCAAGGACGGCTCCCCCTGCTGACGCCGATGAGCGAGGTCGCCGGCCGGATGAGCATCCAGGAAGGGGCGAAGTACCTCGAACGGCCGCAGGAAGGCCGGGGCATCCTGCTGGCCGGCGTTCCGGGGGTCGCCCCGGCGGAGGTCGCGATTCTCGGCGGTGGTGTCGTCGGCTCGAATGCCGCGCGGGTTGCCGCGGGCCTGGGGGCGAACGTCCGCATCCTCGACGTGAACCTCGACCGGCTTCGCTACCTCGACGAGATCATGCCGCCAAACGTCACCACGCTCTACTCCGATCGCCATACGATCCTCGAATCCATCGAGCGTGCCGACCTGGTCGTCGGGGCGATCCTGATCACCGGAGCCCGGGCGCCTCGGCTCGTCCGACGCGAGGATCTCAAACGGATGAAGCCCGGCTCGGTCATCGTGGACGTAGCGATCGACCAGGGAGGCTGTATCGAGACGAGCCGGCCGACCACCCATCAGAACCCGACGTATCTCGTCGATGATATCGTTCACTACTGCGTCACGAACATGCCGGGGGCCGTGGGCCGCACGAGCACCTATGCCCTCTGCAACGTCACCCTGCCCTACGTCTTGATGCTGGCCAAACAGGACTGGCGGACCGTCGCCGCCACGCACCCCGGCATCGCCGAAGGGATCAACATCGACGCCGGGCGCGTGACCAACCGCGCGGTCGCCGAGACTTTCGGACTTCCGTACAGCCCGTGGAACAATCCGGCTGCTTGAGCCAACCTTCCCAAGGAGAACACGTCCATGAACGACGAACACGGTCACGACCACGATCACGAGCACGAGCACGAGCACGGCGAAGAGCTGGAGCTGGAGATCGACACCCAGAGTCAGATCTTTCTGGCGATGCGGCAGCAGAACCTCGAACTCCTGAAGATCGTCGCCCAGCTCATGAACCCAGGCGGTGCCTCGATCCGCCCGGAGAACGCGCGGCAGTCCCTGAAAACCATGTGGGAAGTCTATTCCGAACTCTATTCCTGGATCGACCCGGAAGAGAGTGATGAGGACGAAGAGGAGTGAGCGGCACGTCCTCGAAAACGGAACACGACCTGGAGACGCTGGGCTGGGTGGGAGACGCGGCGACCGGCGTGCTCCGCATGATCGACCAGACCCGTCTGCCCACCGAGTTCGTCCAGATCGACTGCCAGGACGTGCCGACGGTCTGGGAGGCCATCCGCTCCCTGCGCGTTCGGGCGCGCCGGCCATCGGCATCGCCGCGGCCTATGGCGCGGTCATCGGCGCGCGGAACGGCCGGGGAGCCGGTCGGTCGAGCCGAGGACGTGAAGCGGCGTTTGAGCGAGGCCATCGCCTCGCTCCGAACCAGCCGGCCGACCGCCGTGAATCTCTTCTGGGCGCTCGATCGCATGGCGAACGTCGCGGCGGCGACATCGAACGAAAACCTCGATGGCCCCTCGTTACTCGACCGCCTGCTGGAGGAGGCCCATGCCATCGCCGCCGAGGACCGTGCGATGTGCCGCGCCATCGGGCGCGTCGGGGCGTCGCTGATCGCCGAAGGGAGCGGCGTGCTCACCCACTGCAATGCCGGCGGTCTGGCCACGGCCGATTACGGCACGGCCCTGGCGGTCGTCTTCTCGGCCCACGAGCAAGGCAAGACCATCCACGTCTTCGCCGACGAAACCCGCCCCTTGCTTCAAGGCTCCCGGCTGACGGCCTGGGAACTCGCACGCCGGGGAGTGCCCGCCACCTTGATCTGCGACAGCATGGCGGCGCAGGTGATGAAGGAAGGCAAGGTGCAGGCGGTGGTTGTCGGCGCGGATCGCATTGCCGCCAACGGCGACACCGCCAACAAGATCGGCACGTATGGCGTGGCCCTCCTGGCCAAGGCGCACGGCATCCCGTTCTACGTGGCGGCCCCCTCCAGCACGTTCGACCTGACCTTGTCCGACGGTTCCGACATTCCCATCGAGCAACGCGACCCGCGCGAGGTCACGCATGGTCTCGGCCGTCAAACCGCGCCGGATGGCGTGAATGTCTACAACCCCGCGTTCGACGTGACACCGGCTCACCTGATCGCCGGGATCATTACCGAGCGCGGATTGATCCAGCCTGTGACGGCCGAAACCATTCGAGCGGTTCTCAATCCCTGAGTCGGCCGGCGGCTGGCCAGGCCAACGAAAAACGGCGTGAGAGGAGAATCTCCTCTCACGCCGTCGCGTTATTTGACTCAGCCGTCAAACTCAATCGCGATCAAGATACTTCTCCACCTTGATCCGATCGCGGACGCGGCGAGCGCCCCCGTCTTTGGCGTTCTCGATCGCGGCGTTACGCTCGCTGGTGGTCGAGACGAGGCCAGACAAGGTCGCCACGCCGTCCTCGACGGTCACGTTGATCTGGTCGTGATCGACGAACGGGCTCCAGAAGAGCTGATCCACGATGTCCTCTCGGATCTCGGCATCGCTCGTGTACTCTCGCTCGTCCTCGTCGCCAAAGTCAAACCAGTCGTCGTCCACGTCGATCCGGTTCGAAACCGCAACGACACCCTGGACGCGCGAGGCGATATCGGTGGCACGCGACCGCTCGAACTGCGAGTCGGTATCACCGGTCAGAGTGACGCGACCATTGCGAACGGCCACTTCCAGATCATCCGAATCCAGGTAGGAATCACTCCCCAGCGCGTTGGCGACGCGTTCGGCGATCTGCCGATCCTCCTGGTCCACCTCGGGCCGGACCCGTAGCGTATTCCGAACGCGATAGACACCGTGGATGTCCCTCGCCTGGCGAGAGGCAGCACGCTTGGCGCTGAGGCTGTCCACCGTGCCGGTCAGATACGCCACGCCATCCTCGACCTCAACGTCCACCTGGTCGTTACCCAGAGCCGGATCATAACCGAGAGCCTGTTCGATCCCCTCGGCCGTCTCTTCATCGGACCGCCGAACAACCCGCCGGCGACGATCGGAGCTGGTCCGCGCACGCTGCTGATCGGGCTCGACCTCCAGCTCGTCGGCACTAATCGACACGACACCCGGTACATCCGCGTTTCGGATCGCCTGGGAACGCGCCGCGGCGCTGGCGACCTCACCGGAAAGCTGCACGCGACCGTTGCGAACTTCGGCCTTGATGTCGGCGTCGTAGAGCATGGCGTCGTTCTGGAAGCGGGAGAGGATCGCGCTGGCGATTTCGTTATCGCTGCGCTCCTGCCGCTGGTCCGGACCGACCTCGATCTCGTTCTCGATGGAACGAACGCCCCGGACATCACGGGCGTAGTTCTCGACCAGCCGGCGCGTGTTCCAGTTGTCGATCCGCCCGCGGAGGGTCACATGACCGTCTTCAACATCCATGTCAATGTTCTTGGCTGCCGCCGGACGAGACGACTCCAACAGATTCCGCAGGTCCCGTCGGATCACGTCATCCGAGCGATCTCCACCCTGAACTTTCAGGCGGTTCTCCACGGAACGCACGCCCCGAATCCGCTCGGCGGCATCAACGGCCCGATCTCGCATGACGAGGCTATCGACCGTGCCGGAGAGGATCACTTTTCCATCCTCTGACTCGACATCGATCGAGTTGAGCGAGACACCCGCATCCGCACGGATTTCGTTCTCTACGGCTCGCGTCAGATCACGATCGGAGAAATCACGCGTCTCACGAGCGTTCCGATCGTTCTCCTGAGCCCGCAACGGCAAAACAGACCCACCCAGGGCCAGCGTGCCGACCAGGGTCAGACAGCCAATCGAACCGAGCCTCCAGGTCGATCCACGTTTTCTCAGTTCGTTGTGTGTCATGATGTTAACTCCTTCTGGCAGACTTGATGGGGGGGAACACAATAATTCGCGTTTCCTCAAAACCCACGCGGAGCGTGGGGAGGAACATTACGATCAATAGATGAGATTTTCGGAAGCGTTTATCCCTTCACGACTTCAAACTCGCACTCCTGAACGTCTCCCCACTGGGTTTTCTCGGTGTGCAGGAGGCTGCGGAGACGCACCCAACGCGACCCGCGTTGCTCAAGCTGGAAGTTCTTTTCCAGGTGCGCGGGCTCCACGATCCATCCCTGGGCCACCTTGGGCGGTTCCAGATGTTCGCTCAGGACCAGGAACGAGTGCCCCTTGAGCGTCTGATCGATGCCCTGGGTCATCTGGTCGAGCGTCATGAAATCCACGATTCCCTCAGGAAGTCGGATCGAGCCGGGCACGGCCCCTTCGGTGGTGATCGCGTCGCCAAAGGGGTTTGTCGTCGTTGCGGTCGCCGGGTCCGGTGACACGAACCAGGCGTAGCCTTTTATGGGTGGTGAATTACTCAGACTCATGGCCCCGTTCCTCCCGCGTTCGATCAAATCGTCTGATTTCGTAGCCTTTCCCTCGAAAATGCCGCAACTACCGTTCCAGGCTCGGCGCGTTCCCGGCACCCTCCGCGCATGAAAAAGTCCGCCCCGCCCGGGATGACCAGGCGAGGCGGACAGCGTGTCTTGCCGGATTCTTGGGTTGTTCCAGGCAATCAGCCAGGGATATGACCATGCGGCAGGATGTAGCTCAGTTCGAGCAGTTTCTCGATGATCGTGTCCACGCACTGCTCGACCGACTGCTTGCTCGTGTCGAGCCGGACCTCGGGGTTCTCGGGAGCCTCGTAGGGGTCATCAACCCCCGTGAACCCTTTGATCTCCCCGGCGCGGGCCTTGGCGTACAGGCCCTTCACGTCGCGCTGTTCGCAGACCTCGATCGGGGTATCGCAGAAGACCTCGACGAAGTTGCCCCTGGACATCTTGCGGGCGTCGTCGCGGGTCTCGCGGTACGGGCTGATGACCGAGCAAAGGGTGGTGCCGCCGTGCTGGTTGACCAGCCCGGCAACGTAGCCGACCCGCCGGATGTTGGCGTCGCGGTCTTCCTTGCTGAAGCCGAGGCCCTTCGACAGGTGGGTGCGAATCTCGTCGCCGTCCAGGAGCGAGACGTTGCGGCCGTACTCGGCCAGACGCTCGACCAGAGCGTGCGCCACGGTGCTCTTGCCCGAGCCGGACAGCCCGGTGAACCAGACGGTCAACCCCTGGTGGAACTTCGGCGGGTTGGACTCGCGGAGAATCTCGGCGACGGCCGGGCGGCTGAACCACTCGGGAAGCGGGATTCCCTTGGCGAGGTAATCGTCGCGCACCTGCGTGCCCGAGATGTTGGCCGACTTCGTACCTTTCGGCACCTCGTCGAGCGGGCAATCGCGCTGCTCGTCGGGCAGGTACACCATGAGCTTGAAATCGACCATCTGCATGCCGATCTCATCCTGGTGCTGCTTCATCGACTCCTGCGCGGCGTAGGGCTCGTAGAAGGGCTTGCCGCTGCTATCGCTGCCGGGGCCGGCGTGGTCGCGGCCGACGATGAAGTGCGAGCAGCCGTGGTTGCGCCGGATGATCGCGTGGAGCAGGACCTCGCGCGGCCCCGCCATTCGCATGGCCAGCGGGAGCAGGCTGAGGACGACCGAACCCGGCTCGTAGTAGTTGTCCACGAGGGCGCGGTAGCAGCGGACGCGGGTGTAGTGATCCACGTCGCCGGGCTTGGTCACGCCGACGACCGGATGGATCAGGAGGCCGCCGCCGATCTGCTCGGCCGCCCGCTTGGTCAGCTCCTCGTGGGCGCGGTGCAAGGGGTTGCGGGTCTGGAAGGCGACGATCTTCGACCAGCCGAGCGATTCGAAGTGAGAACGCAGCTCGGCGGGCGTGCGGCGCAGGTCCACGAAGTCATAGTGCGGCGGGGTCCGCAGCACTTCCAGCCGGCCGGCCGCGTAATGGCTGGGCTGGCGGTTCAGGTAGGCGACCGACGGGTGCTTGGCGTCGGTCGTGCCATACGCCCCGCGCGCCTCCGCCTCCTTGTCGTAGGTGTACAACTCCTCGACGTGCAGGAAGGCGAGCAGGTTGCCGTACACGTCGCGCAGGGCGAGCGGCTTCCCCTCGGCGATCCCGTCGCCGGGCATCACGGGCAGGGTGATGGGCAACGGCCAGAGGGTGCCGTCGGCCAGGCGCATCTCGCCGACCACCCGCTCGTAATCCGCCTTGCCCAGGAACCCTTTCAAGGGGGAGAAGCCCCCCTCCGCCAGCAGTTCGAGGTCGCACAGGCCGCGCTCGTCGAGCGTCAGGCTGGCGTAATCCTTGGCCGTCGCCTTCATTTCGGCGGCGCGGGCGTCATCGACGATCAGGTCAACAAGCGTACCACCATACGGGGTGTTCAGGCCGGACTTGGCCGGCGAGGTCGAGGCGGCAGAAATTGTCGGGCTCCTTTCGGAATGAAAAAAATGGCGGACAACGGTCCCACATCCTTGAAAAACAATCCATTCAGCATGTGTTCCGCCCCGGAGGGGCGACCGTTCGGCCGCCTCTTCGGGGTTCATCGGATCGCTACTGTTTCAATACCTACCGTTTCGAAATCATAGGCCACTTTGACGGACGAACAGCGACGTTGCCTAGAGGAAAAATCTCCGGATCAGATGATCCAGTCGCGTGGCGAGGCCGTTTCGGCAAGCTGGGAGATCGTCGTGCGATCCAGAACCTCCCGTTCGGCGACCCGAACCTCTTCCCAGACGCGGGCCAGGGCCCGCGCGGCGGGACCTTGCGGCTCCCGTCCCGACGAGTCCTCGGGACCGTCGATGGCCCGGAGGACCTCACCCAGCGAGATGTCCTCCGCGGCCTTGGCGAGTCGGTAGCCGCCGGAGGCCCCCCGGGTACTGTTGACCAGACCGGCCCCCTTCAACTGGAGGAGGATCTGGACCAGGTAGCGTTCCGGGATGTTGTGCGCCTCGGCGATTTCCCGGATGCGCGCCGGAGGATCGTCAGGACGGCGACGAGCCAGCGCCAGGATCGCCAGGCAAGCGTATTCGGCCTTCGCGGATATTTTCATCGGCCAACGGCGTTAAAGCTGACTGCTATCCAGAGAGTGCAAGCCGCACTCCGTCTTGGCCTGTCCGGCCCAGCACCCGGCCCGTTCGTCGGTCTCTCCGGGGGCCACGGCGCGGGTGCACGGCCAGCAGCCGATCGAGGGATATCCCCGATCGTGCAACGGATTGTACGGTACTTTATGGGCCATGATGAAGGCCCAGACGTCCCGGCGGTTCCAACGGAGCAAGGGGTTGACCTTCATCAGGTTGAACTTCGCGTCCCAACCGATGACGTCGGCACGTGCCCGGTGCGCGGACTGATCGGCGCGGATCGACGAGATCCAGGCGTCATATCCCTCGACCGCCCGCCGCAACGGCACGAGCTTGCGGTCCCGGCAGCAACGGTCGGGCTCCTGACTGTACACAGGCCCGCCATTGGCGGCCTCGTACTCCGCGACCGACTGCTCGGCGCTCACGAGTTCGACCTCGATCCCGTACCGCTCGGCAATCCGGTCCCGTAACTGCAACGTCTCTGGGAACTGGTAGCCGGTCTCCAGGTTGAAAACCCGCACCTTCGGCTCGATCTCCGAGAGCATGTGCAGGATCACACACCCTTCCGGCCCGAAGGCCGTGGCCATCGTCAGCTTCGGGAAGTACGTCTGCACTCCCCACCGCAGGATGTCCTGTGGCGTCGCACCATCCAGACGCCGGTTGACCTCGGCCAGGTCCACGTCGTTCAGCGTTTCCAGAGACATGTCACAGCCCTCATCTCAGACCCAGGATCACGGCAATGTTACCTATCATGCCGATCAAAGTCAAGATTGAGGGAAAGGGTAGCCCGGGGCCTCCGTTCCTCGTCGAGGATGAAGCTAGAGATCGGCCGAGTGGGGGAGCCGGCTTGAAAGCGATCCGTTCACGGACCAGGGGCATCAGTCGGTGTGGCAAGATCGGGGTCAGAGCCGCGCCGGACATTCGCGGCGGAATGAGCCGCCTGCGAAGTCAATCAAGGGATGCCACGAATTCTGGGATCAAACGCGGCAAGGCGCGAGCAGGCATTACCAATCGAGCACGAAGAAGTTCGCACTTTCGCGGCCGAGGCTCTGGAACAGCTCGGTCATGGCTGTATAGGATTCGTTCGTCCTCGGCCTGGACACCAATTCTGTCTGGAAGTTGCTCAGGTTGCGCGGTGAGATGCAACCGGTCAGCCACCCCACATGGGGGGCCTCATGGATCAGGATGCCCTGCTCCGGCCTGCTCACTGCGCCATTAATCCGGAGGCAATTGCCATCGTGCACC
The DNA here is from genome assembly GCA_963758025.1 of uncultured Planctomycetota bacterium. Classification (GTDB taxonomy): domain Bacteria; phylum Planctomycetota; class Planctomycetia; order Isosphaerales; family Isosphaeraceae; genus CAVWUA01. The sequence goes on from CAVWUA010000004.1 coordinate 272,529, forward strand.
ACCGGCCCGGTCGGGTGCCCCTGATGGTCCTTGCTCCGATACAGGTCTTTGACGGCCGAATTGCCCGGTTCGACCGTGACTTCGTAGGGACCGTCCTTCTTCGTGCTGAACGAGCCGCAGTTCGGGCGAAGTTGCACGTAGCCGCCCATCCGCTCGATGGTCGTGTACCGCCGGACTTCGGTGATCTCGCCACCGTCGGACTCAAGCGTGAGCGCGCAGGCGTTCGCCGATCAGGAGGGGGACGGTATTTGAATCGTCGGCGTCCCCGTTCTCGACCAGGCTGGCGGCCGTTACCTCCGGCCCGCTGACGATCATCAGCTCCCCGAAGCGCCCCTGCATGGTCCTGTAAGTGAACGGCCGATTCGGCGTCCTTATGAGGAATAGAGTGACCGCCATGGCAACATCCCTCTCATTTCTTTTCCGTTCGCGATTCGCCGACGAAGAGCGGGCGAAGTGCGCCGCCGTTGGCGGCTGAAGCACCCCCGAATCACTCGGCTGATGGAGCTTTTACGAAGAGTACGGCTCTCGTGACCGGAAAATTCGGGTTGAGGTCTGTCGGAAGAGGCCGATGGTCCAATTTGCCGCTCTGCCCCGACACCTATGGTTGATATCGCAACGCATGGATTAGGGTATGCCGCAAGGACGTCGAACGTGCCGGTGAACCCGTCGTCCGCGTTGCGCCTGGCCACGGGCCGTTTGACGCTCGTGGAATCGGGCCGAGCACGGATCGGGGGCGCACCGGCCTACCCAGGACCGGGACGGCTCTGGGGGAGTTATCCAGCGTCACGTATACTCTGGTCTCGCCGTATTTCCCCGGACCGGGGGTGCGGCGTACGTCCTGCACTCGTAAGGCGCGCCGGGCACGGTCCGCCTCGCGAGGTCAACGCCCATTGAAAACCCCGGTTCCAGAACTATGGAAATGGAAGGGATGAATTCCCGTGGACTACACCGCCTATCCGGTCACTCCGCCGAAGATTGTCGCGATCGCCACGGACAAGTATCTGACCCCGAAGTACGATTCGCAAGACAAGGACCTTCCCGGCCCGGCGCCGAAATATGGCCAGGATTTTTCCTTCGGCGTGGGCCGCCCCGCACCCGGCGGGCAGAGCGTCGGGAAGACCGTGGCCGACCTGAAACCCAAGATGCAATTCCTGCTGCGCGCCTTCGCGCAAGACGACGACACCGGCATGGCCAAGCGGTTGTTCGACAAGTTCCTGGCGAAGCAGGACAGGGTCTACTACTTCGAGGATGCGGCCCTCAACGCCGCCGCCGACAAGCACGAGAACATCGTGTACTTCTGCCGCGCGGCGCTGGGCGCGCCGTATCCGCTGGGGATACCGCCGGCTCCGGGGAAGACGCGAATCCACCAGGCCCTCAAGGCCGCCGGCTGGGACATCTCCAAGATGTATGCCCCCACCGACCTGGGCGTCCCCGCCTTCAACCAGGGGAGCAAGTTGCGGAGTACGGGGGACTTCGGCAACGGGCTGGGCGTGATGGTCAACGGGGTGCAGCACGTGTACGTCATCGCCACGCACTATCACCATGACCAGGCCAGCAACATGTACTGCATCCGCCTCAAGCACATCTTCTACGACGTCTTCGGTCTCGACGACGACGACCTGAAGGAATATGGGGCGGACGACGATAGCGGGGTGCTGTCCTTCTCGCGCCAGGGCCAGGGGATCACCGCCTGGTGGCAATTGCAGCACCAGCATGGCTACGCGCCGCTCGTCACGCGGATCGTGGTGAACAGGATCTACGAGATGCCAGCCTTCTAGAGCCGTATCAACGGCGAAGGATGGATGAAAATCAAGATACGGGTCGCGGTCTCTCACCGCGTCGGAGGTGACTCGCCCGGCGACCTGGTTCTGGACGCGTTCCCTCCGTCGGCTCGCCCTAACTCGAAGCGCAGCAGGTTGATTCCGGGACCGGCGTCGGGCTTGAAGACGCTGCTGGGCAGCCGGACAACCGTGTGTCGGTTCGCCGCCTCGATCAGGTGATCGTTGAGCCGCGTCTTGACGCCCTCGCCGGAGTGGGAGCCGTCCACAAAAGTCAGGCTCAGCGCTGCTTGACGAACTTCTGCACGCGCTGGCCGATGATGTCGCCGGCGTAGATGTTGCCTTCGGAGTCGAGCGCGATGGCATGGACCCAGTTGCAATCGCCGGGCTGCTCGTGGCCGTCGTCTCCCTTGGGCACGGTGACGAGCTGGAGCAGTTTGCCGTCGGTGTTGAACTTCATGAAGAGCTGGTCGCTGGGGGGGCAGCCCAGGACGATGTCGGTCGGGCGCCAGGGCATGGGGGAGGAGCCGCAGACCCAGATCTCGTCCTTGTCGGTCAAGCAGAACCCCCAGGGGACGAGCAGGTCGCGCCACTCGTCGAGGAACGTCCCCTCCTGATCGAAGACCTGCACCCGGACGTTGTTGCGATCGGCGACGTAGAGCCGCCCCTTCGCGTCGAGCGTGATGGCGTGCGGCAGGCTGAACTCGCCGGGCGCGGTGCCGAGCGTGCCCCACGCCTTGACGAAGTGGCCGTCCTTGTCGAAATGGACGACCCGGTTGTTGCCGTAGCCGTCGGAGACGAAGACGTCTCCCTCGGGGGTGATCGCCATGTCGGTCGGCTGGTTCAGGTGGGTTTCGTCGCAACCCGGCTCGTCCTTCGTGCCGAGGGTCTTCCGTAGCGTTCCGTCCGGGGTGAACTGCATGATGACGTGGTGGCCGATGTCGGCCAGCCAGACGTTCCCCTCGTGGTCGAACTTGATGTGGTGGGCGGTCTTGACGTGATCCTCGCCCCAGGAGCCGAGAAACTCGCCCGTCTTGCCGTCGTAAATCTGCACGGGGGGCTGGGCGCGGGTGTAGATCCAGACGTGGTCCTTGCCGTCCACGGCGACCCCCGGCATTTGCCCCCACTCCACATGCGAGGGCTTTCGCGGCCAGTTCGGATCGACCCGGTAGGTGGTCGCCATGTTCGTCCGGGGATAGATCGGAATGGGAGGGGTCTCCTTCTTCGGCTCGTCGGCGAGGGCCGGTACGGTCAGGGCGAGCAGGACGGGAGCGGTCAGGAATCGCCATCCTCGTTGAGAGTTGCGCATCGCGTGGTCCTTCCGGGCGATCGAAGGTGTTGAGAAACGGTCCGTGGTCACGTTGCCGTTGGACTCAACATTCGACAGGCTAACCGGTTCGAACACCGCTCGCAACGAAGCGCCGCACGCGAAACCGCCCGGGCGTGGCGGCTTCTTCGCGTTCTTCCTTTGTGAGAAACTCCTCCGCCCAAATCCGATTACCAGTGCATGACGTATCCGCCATCGACGTTGATCGTCTGTCCGGTGACGTTCCGCGCCCGGGGGGAGGCCAGAAAGACGGCCATCGCGGCAATGTCCTCCGGCTCTTGCCAGCGTCCCAGGGGGACCAATCGGCGGATCTTCTCGGCGGACCACGCTTCGAAATCCAGCCGGGCCGGCTCCGGCTGGCGGGCGTTCCAGGCGTCGTGGATCGAACGCACCAGCTCGGTGCGGACCATGCCGGGACAGAGGGCATTGACGCGCACGCCGGAGGGGGCGAGGTCGCGCGCCGCGCACTGCGCGAAGTTGATCAGGGCGGCTTTCGACGCGCTGTAGGGCGGGTCGGTCGTCGAGCCGATCTGCCCGGCCACCGACGCCAGGAACAGGAACGTCCCCGCGCCGGCCGCCGCCATCTCGGGAGCGAACGCGTGCGCCACGTGAACCGCGCCGAGCACGTTGACCCGCAGCACGCGCTCCCAGTCCAGCGGGTCGAGGTTCCAGAACGGATTGCCGAATCCACCCGAGCCCACCGCCGCCGCGTGGACCACGTGATCGCACTTGCCGAAGCGTCCGCGGACCTCGTCCGCCACCCCGCGCACCGCCGCTTCGTCCGTCACGTCCGCCGCGATTCCCAGGGACGTGGCCGCGTTTCCCATCGTGAAGGACTCGGCCAGCGTCTTGACCGAGGGATCGCGGTCCACCAGAACCACGCTGGCCCCTTCGGCGGCAAACGCCTCGGCAATCGCCCGGCCCAGCCCCCGCGCCGCGCCGAAGATCACCGCGAGATCACCAACAAGTTCCAAGTCCACAACGTGAGCCCCACCTGGTCAATCCATGATTGAGATCATGGATGGCATTGTCTCGCCCATCACCTATATTCTACAATGGGCCGCATCGTTGCCGGGACGTTGCGGGATCGGCAGGATGCGGAACCCAGTGTATCGCAACGCGGCGAGCCATGCAGCACGATGCGGTCGGCCCCTTCACGAACCGGGGGCACCATCATCCCACGGTCGAGTTCTGGTTGAGGACGCCATGATGTCGTTGCTTCGCATCGCCCGCCCCGGGCCAGGGCGCCGTCGCCCCTCGGGAAAACCCCGGAGCGTCGGTTTCGTGCCGTCGTCGATTCAGGGGCTCGAACACCGCACCTTGATGAGCCTGGCGATCGACGTGCGGTACGACTTCGACACGAGCCACTTCTTCAACACCACGGAAAAGCGGAACTTGATGCAAGAGGCGGCGGATACGATCGCCAGCGCCCTGACCGACTCGCTCCTGCCGATCCAGGAATCGGGGGGGAACACCTGGTCGGCGGTGATCAATAGCCCATCGAGCGGACAGCAGGTGGCCATCCCGCACCTGGTGGTTCCCGCCGACACGATCATTCTCTACGTCGGCGCCCGGACCCTGGGCGCTGGCGAGAAGGGACAGGGGGGCCCGGGCGGCTTTTCCTGGAGCGGGACGCAGCAGTGGGGCCAGCTTGTTGAGGGACGAGGGCAACCTGGGGCGACGGCCGCCATCCCGACCGATCTGGGGATCTGGGGAGGGACGATCACCTTCGACTCGGGAGACACGAACTGGTTCTTCGGCCAGACGACCGCCGGGCTCTCGGCCGGTCAGACGGACTTTTTCTCCGTGGCGCTGCATGAGATCGGGCACGTGCTGGGGATCGGCTACATCTCCACGGCCGGTCTGACCCCCTGGAGCCGGTTCATCAACATCAACACCTTCACCGGGCCGAACTCCGAGGCAGCCTTCGGGGGCCAGCCGGTACCGCTTGCCCCGGGGCTGGCCCACTGGCAGGCGGGCGTTCAGTCCAACGGCGTCGAGGCGGCCATGACCCCGACCTTGCTGGAAGGGACGCGGAAGGTCCTCACTCCGCTCGACTACGCCGCGCTCCGCGATGTCGGCTGGCAGGTGGACACCCAGAGCCGAATCAAGTTCGACAGCACGCATTACGAGGTCAAGGAGAACGCCGGCCAGGTGACGATCACCGTCATCCGGCCCACCGGCGGCGACGCGGCCTCCGTCCAGTACACGACGGGCGGCGGAACGGCCATCCCCAACAGCGACTACGTGCCCAGGACCGGAGTTCTCAACTTCGCCTCCGGCGAGATGGCCAAGACGTTCACCATCACGATCGTGAACGACGACCAGAGCGAGCCGGACAAGACGGTTGGCCTGACCTTGAGCAACTTCAACGGCGCCGTGCCGGGAAACCCCGCCGCCGCAATCCTGACCATCCAGGACGACGACCGCCAAGCGATGATCCCGGACGACTTCGACGGCGACGGCAAGACCGACGTCGGCGTCTATCAGCCCACCGATTCCCGGTTTACCCTCTACACGTCGAGTCCGGCGAACAACATCCTCCTCCAGTTCGGCCAGGGAACCCTCTACGGCGGCCATCCGGTCCCCGTCACCGGCGATTTCGACGGCGATGGGATCAGCGACGTCGGCGTCTATCAGCCCACCGATTCGCGGTTTACCCTCTACACCTCCAGCCCGGCGAACAACATCCTCCTCCAGTTCGGCCAGGGAACCCTCTACGGCGGCAACCCCATCCCCGTCACCGGCGACTTCGACGGCGACGGGATCAGACGGACGTCGGCGTCTATCAGCCCACCGATTCGCGGTTTACCCTCTACACGTCGAGTCCGGCGAACAACATCCTCCTCCAGTTCGGCCAGGGAACCCTCTACGGCGGTCATCCGGTCCCCGTCACCGGCGATTTCGACGGGGACGGGATCACCGACGTCGGTGTCTATCAGCCGACCGATTCCCGATTCACCCTCTACACCTCCGGCCCCGGCGATAACATCCCCCTCCAGTTCGGCCAGGGGACGCTCTGGGGCGGCAACCCGATCCCCGTCACCGGCGACTTCGACGGGGATGGGATCAGCGACGTCGGGGTCTATCAGCCGACCGATTCCCGATTCACCCTCTATACCTCCGGCCCCGGCGATAACATCCCCCTGCAGTTTGGCCAGGGGACGCTCTGGGGCGGCAACCCCATCCCCGTCACCGGCGACTTCGACGGGGATGGCAAGACGGACGTCGGCGTCTATCAGCCCACCGATTCCCGGTTTACCCTCTACACCTCCGGCCCCGGCGATAACATCCCCCTCCAGTTTGGCCAGGGAACGCTCTGGGGCGGCAACCCGATTCCCGTTCCCGTCTCGCCCGCCACCTCGACCCATCGGTTTCCCATCGCCGTGCAAAGCCCGAGCGTGTCCGATGCGGTCGCGCTGGTCCCGGTCACTCCGGGAACCTGGCCGGGCGATCTTCTGAGTGACACGCAACGTCGGCGGACTATTTGAGTTCCGTGTGGGAGCGTCATCGTTCGGTCCGGTTGTCTTGGGGTTCGGGACGGTAGGGAGTTGTCAATCGTCCGCGGAGTTGCGTATGCTGGCCCGGCCTGGAATCGCCTCCTCGACGTGGCGAGGATGAGTGCCGATTGAGGAGACGACCGGGCATGGCCGTCGTTTGCGGATCGGTCGGCGGACGTCTTGGAATCGTCCGCGGGATGGACCGATCGGACGCGATGGTCGGAAACGTCGCCGGGCATGGGAGGGCCGGCCGCGTTCCCCGCATGAACCCTCCCGAGGCAACCCCGCTTGGCCCAGCGGTTCGGGCGCAACGCCTTTCGGCGAAGGCCCGAATCGAGGACGGCGGGATCTGAAGCTCGCCCCAAGATTCGCAACGCCAGCCGAGCATGAGGAAGACGCAAATGGATTTGCACCACATTCTACGCCAGGCCTCCCGCCTCGTCGGGCGAAAGGCCGCCGCGAAGTCCCCGCGCCGCGCACGCGCGCTCAGCCTGGAGCGGTTGGAAGGCCGGGCCCTCTTGACCGCTCTCGTGCAGGACTTTCCCACGACAGACACGGGAGCGAATCCCTCGTCCATCGTCGTGGGTAGCGACGGTGCCCTCTGGTTCACCAGCTTTGGCACCGGCAAGATCGGCCGGCTCCAGCCGGGCAATCCGAACCCCACCTATCCGATCCAGCTCGATCCGGTCGTCTATGGCGCGGGGCAGACGGCGATCACCGTGCAACCGCATCCGCAGGACATCGTCAAAGGCCCCGATGGCGCTCTCTGGATCACGCTCCAATCGACCGATCAGATTGTCCGGATCGCGGGGAACCAGAAAACGGTTTACGCGCTATCCAGCCCGGACGTTTTCCCATCCAAGCAGCCGACCGGGATCACGGTCGGCCCCGACGGCGCCTTGTGGTTTACCGAACAGAGTGCCAACGCCCTCGGGCGCATCACCGTGGATGGGAAGATCACCGAATACAACAACATCCCGACCGGCAATAGCTCCCCCTTCGAAATCACCACGGGGCCGGATGGCGCCTTGTGGTTCACCGAGTACAACGCGGGCAAGATCGGCCGGCTGAACCCGTCCACCGGGACAGTTCAGGAGTATGCCATCCCCACCTCGAATAGCGGCCCCCTGGGGATCACCTCCGGACCGGACGGCGCGATCTGGTTCGCCATGTACAACACCAACAAGATTGGTCGGCTCGATCCGTCGAGGGGACAGATCCAGGAATTCGCGGTTCCGACCGCCGACGCCGCACCCCTGGACATCGTCTCCGGCGCGGATGGGGCGCTCTACTTCACCGAGGCCCTCTCCAGCAAGATCGGTCGGATCACCACGGCGGGGTTCGCCGTCGAGATCGCCTCGCTGGCTCCCGGAAGCATGCCAACGGCTCTCACCTTCGGCGCGGACGGCGCCTCTGGTTCACCGAGAACGCCGGCAACCGCATTGGACGGGTGGCGTACGAGCCCGCGACAAACAACGACTTCGACGGTGACGGCCGCTCGGACATCGGCGTCTATCAGCCAGGCGATTCGTACTACACCCTCCACACGTTCGGGCCGGCGGGCAACCTCCGGTTCCAGTTCGGCCAGGGGCGCAAGTACGGGGGTGACCCCATGCCGATCACCGGCGACTTCGACGGCGACGGCAAGACCGACGTCGGCGTCTATCAGCCCGGGGCCTCGTTCTACACCCTGCAAACCACCTCGTCCGGCAACTGGAAGATCACCTTCGGCCAGGGGCGGCTCTACGGAGGCGATCCGATCCCCGTCACCGGCGACTTCGACGGCGACGGCCGGACCGACATCGGCGTCTATCAGCCAGGGGATTCCTACTTCACGCTCCACACGTTCGGTCCGGCGGGGAACCTCCGGTTCCAGTTCGGCCAGGGGCGCAAGTACGGGGGTAATCCGATCCCGATCACCGGCGATTTCGACGGCGACGGCAAGACCGACGTCGGCGTCTATCAGCCCGACACATCGGTCTTCACCCTGCACACGATGGCGTCCGGGAACGTGATGATCCCCTACGGCCAGGGGCGTCAGTACGGGGGCGATCCGATCCCGATCACCGGCGACTTCGACCACGACGGGAAGACCGATCTCGGCGTCTTCCAGAAGGGAACCTCCACCTTCTACCTCCGGCAGACCTCATCCGGTGGCCGGAAGGTCGTCTTCGAGAACGTCCAGCGCCAGGGTGTGAAGCCGAACCCGGTCGTCGGCGACTTTGACGGCGATGGTTTCGATGACGTTGGCGTGTACCAGCCAACAACCTCAACCTATTTCCTCGATCGTTCACGAGACGGCAAGTTCGAGGTGACGTTCGGTCAGGGAACCCTTTACGGCGGCCAGCCGATCGCTCTACCCGCCCTGCCCGCGTTCTTCGTGCGGAGTCAGGCCGTCAAGGCAATGTCGATCCCCTTCGACGCCTCTCTGACGGCCTGGACACCCATCGCGGTGGGAACGAACACCAAGCGGGAGAACGCCCGGGATCAGGCCCTCTCCTCGCGAGCGTCGAACTGAAAACGGGTCCACCGTGGTCAGACGGCACGTCGCGCGATACGGTATCAGGACGCCAGCGCCGCGTGGCGGTTCCTTTGCGGGATCGCCACGCGGCCATCCTTTGGTTTCCAACCCACGCGTGAGACACGAATGGCCGGTTTCTACGATTTGACGGGTCGGGTGGCTCTGGTGACGGGAGCCGGACAGGGGATCGGCGCGGGCATTGCCCGGCGTCTGGCCGAAGCCGGCGCCCGTGTCGCCCTGTTCGATGCGCGAGGCGAATCGTTGCGGACGGTCGCCGCCGACTGCCAGGGAATGGTTCTCGTCGGGGACGTGACCCGCGAGGAAGATGTTGCCGCGGCGGTCGGTCAGGTGAATGCCGAACTTGGCCCGGTGGACATCCTGGTCAACAATGCCGGGATCACCGGCCGGGCCGCGCGGACCTGGGAACTCGACGTGGAGGAGGTCCGGCGCGTCTTCGACGTCAACCTGATCGGTCCGTTCCTCTGCTGCAAGGCGGTCGTGCCGGGAATGATCGAGCGCGGTTATGGACGGATTCTGAACGTGGCCTCGATCGCGGGCAAGGAGGGCAATCCGACCTTGATGCCCTACTCGGCCTCGAAGGCGGCGGTGATCAATCTGACGAAAGCTCTGGCGAAGGAACTGGCCGGTCAGGGAGATCTGACCGTCAACGCGATCGCGCCGGCGGTGATCCGCACGCCGATGGTCGAGGCGTTGCCACAAGCGACGATTGATTATATGGTCTCCCGCATCCCGCTCGGCCGCACGGGCACGATCGCGGAGGTTGCCGCCCTGGTGCATTATCTGGTCAGCCCCGAGGCGAGCTTTTGTACCGGGCAATGTTATGATATCAGCGGCGGACGCGCGACGTATTGACGGCGCTCCGGCGCCACCGCATCCTTGGGGTTCGGCGGCGGTCCTCCGAGAGTTCGCGTCCCACGTGTCCGCCCGACCGTCCTTCCCGCAATATCGAGTCCCCGGCCACAACCTTTTCCGATGTCCGAACGCTACTGGCTGGTCCACCCGAACGGTGGCCGGCAACTGATCGACCCTCGCCAGTTTGACCTCGACCGGCTCGCCGAACAGGCGCGGCGGATCGGTGGCCAGTTGGTTGTCGAACGTCAGCCAACCGATGCCCCCGTATCCCCGTCCGCTCCCCAGCGCGAGCCTCGGCGATTCGAACCGCCGATCTCCGCGATGGGGCCATTGTTCCGGATTCGGATGGAGCGAATCTATGTCTGCGAGTGCGACTACGCACTCGACATCAATACCCGCGCGACGGCCCGCGTTCTCGGCGGCTACTACAAGAAACGCAGCCTGATCCGCATCTATTCGCACGACCGCGAGTTAGGTCGCCGCCCGCTGGAGGAACTGTTCGACACATTCCTGCACGAGATGGCCCACCACCTCGAATATACCCAGCCACATTCGTTCAACGCGGCGGCCTGCGGGCGCGTTCCCGGACGGATGCACAGCCGATTGTTCTGGCGCATTCTGGGCGAGCTGAAAGGCCGCTGGGCGGATCAACAGCGTGGTCAGTGAACCTCCGCCAGGCCTACCGGAAATCGTCCCCGCTCATTTCGGTACCACCAGCGTCCCGGAGAGGCGATCGTGCCAGGACCTTGAGGGATAGAGCAAGGCCAGGGCGAGAAAGCCGACCAACAACAGCCCGGCCCCTCCCCAGAGCATCCAGGGCAGAACGACCCAGGAGGGCCGGTTGATCCAGGTCCAGACCGATCCCACGAGCAGACCGGAGATCGGTGCCCACACGAGGAGCGCTCTCCAGCCACAACGGAGCCGTCCCGCGGGACGAGTATCCGAGCGAGAGAGGTCCATCCCCAGCAAATGCAACGAGAGGCCCCCTCGCGCCAGCGCTCCCCAGACGACCCAGACCAATGGCCAGCCGACGCAGACCATCCAGACGCTCCGCCAGGTGACTGTGAACCAGCGGTCGGCCTCTGGCATGGGGCGGGATTGCGCGGCGATGGAGAACATCATCGCCAGTCCCGTCGCCAGCAAGGCCGCCTGGACCGCCAGGTGCATGGCCCGTCGCGTCAGGTTGACTTCCGTCGGTAATTCCCGCGTGGCATGCAGGTCCGCCAGCAGCGCGCGCAGGTCCTCATAAGGTTCCGCACGACCCAGCAGCCGGTCGAAGATCCGCGCGACATGCCGCGGGACCTCGGCGACAATGACGCTCGGCCTTTGCCCGGAACGCCAGCGTCCCCCTTCCAGAGCCAGCGCGGCGACCTTGCCAAGGAATTCAAGGCACTTCCGGTCATCCGCGGACTCCGCCTCCTGGCCGGGCTCGTCGCTTGGCGATGGTGCCAGCGCATCGACCAGCAGCGCGCGGCCGTCCGGCTGGACCCAGACCTGGTCGATCGTCAGCACCCGGGGCAACGTGCCATCGTCGCGAGCGGCGGTCAGTTCCTCGGTGAGATCCTCCAGAATCGGCCGCGCCTCGAACCAGTGCAAGCCGTCCGGCCCGGCCAGATCGGAGAGTGGGCAGCCGGCCGGCGCGATGAAGGCATCCCAGCGCCCTTCCACCTGCTCACCCCCGCGAAGCCAGCGCGGTCGGGTGGAACGGCTCAGCTCGTGCCGCGAGGTCGGAAGCGGCGGCTCACGTCGAGGTCGCATGGTGATCCAGACTTGCCGCTTCAGGGTCGTGTCTTCGCCCAGGAGAACCTTGCGGTCGCCATCCCAGCGCACCGCGCCACGGACCTGGAACGGGCCAACCGACTCCAGCACCCCGAGGGGCCGTCTCGCGGAGAGCGGAGCCGGTCGCACCGGACGGCGCGTTCGGGGCGCTCGCCTGCGACGGAACATGGGCAGGCGAACCACCCGCGTTCCGCTCAGCAGTTCATGCGGTCCTCGGAATCCATTGCGGACCCGCATCGTCGAGATCAGCATCGCGTATCCCACCAGGGCAATCGCGGTCATCGTACCGAACTGGGAAACCGCATCCAGAAGGACCTCGCCCGGCTCGATCACGTCGAGCGGCTCGGACAAAACGGCGAACAGGTCCAGCGGCAGGCCCGTCATGAGGTAAAACAGAAGGGTCCGCAGGACGCCGCGACCGATCCCCGGCGGACCCCCGCGCTGGATTTCCGTGACGTGCAGCCCCAGAAGCGATTTGCCAATCGTGCCGCCCCGCAAACCGTCCATCAGGGTGAAGTAGGCCAGCCAGAGAGCATGACCGGACGCCAGAAACAGGATGTTGTGCCGGTCGTAGAAGGTGTCGGTCGTCGCGATGTTCCAGGAATGGACCGCCAGCACGACCAGGTAGATCACCCAGTAGGTCAGGCCGAAAAGCAGGTCGTCGATGATATACGCCCCCACGCGCAGGCCGATCCCGCCGATCGAAAGCCGGTTGGGGACGAACGGCAAGAGGGCCTTTCGCAACTCGGTCAGCGACTGGTAACGTCGTGAACGGTCCCGTTCCAGCCCGCGCAGAACGACGGCGTCGAGGGCCGCGGGGATGTCCGGCCGGATCGAACGTAGCGAGGACGGCGGCTCCGAGACGATCCGCGCCAGCGTGGCCGCGGCGTCGGACTGCTGGAAAGGGAGCACGGCCGACCAGCAGGTAGTGAAGCGTGGCCGCGACGGAATAGACGTCCGTGCGCTCGTCCAGAGGGTCCCCCTTGATCTGCTCGGGGGACGCGTAGAGTGGGGTGCCGATGAACGCGCCGGTGCGGGTCAGGTGGACATCCTCGGAGAGCGACTTCGACAGGCCAAAATCTCCGATCTTGACCCGTCCCTCGGCATCGAGGAAGCAATTCGACGGTTTGACATCGCGGTGAATGACGCCGAGCTGATGCGCCTCCTGAAGCCCCTCGATCACGTCGAGGATCTTCGTGATCGCCTCGTCCGGGGGGAGCGGGCCGTGATCTTCGATGAGGGCCTGGAGCGTCTTGCCGGGCATCAGCTCCATGATGATGTAAGGACGACCCGCCTCCTCGTCGGCCCCCAGAATGAACACGCAGCGCGGATGTTCGATCGTGCTGGCCAGGCGGCCCTCCTGGCGGAACCGTTCGACGGCGTCCCGCGAGGCGACGTGCTCGGGCGCGATCAGCTTCAAGGCCACCCGACGGCCCCCGTGCGGGTCCTCCGCCTCGAAGACGGTTCCCATGCCGCCGCTGCCGAGCCGGCGAATCAGCCGGTAGCCGGCCACCTGAACGGGCATTTCCTCGACCGCCGCGCCCCCCGGCCCCCAACCCCCGGCCGGGCTCCGTTGCACGTACTCCGCGGTGGCGACCAGTGCCGGGTCCAGATCGGTCGTCTTGTCGTCGAGGGACGAACCATCCCCCAGTTTCTGCCCGCAATAGGCGCAAAACGAGGGCCGCTCCCCGGAATACTCCAGCACTCGCGAGCAATGGGGGCAGACGAGATTCATGAACCTCAACCCTTCGAGTTCTGACAACTTATGCCCAACGCGGAATTCGATCCGGCCGATGTCCTCCCGATACGCCGCGGATCGAAGGCGGTTTTTCCGATACCCGCCTGGACGTCGCTCCTTCCCATCGTCGGCCCGGTCACCAGCGCGTTCGGCAGGCCGGGATCATCGACGATGCGTGGGCGGTCGGCGGGAATCGCCGCTTCAATCCAGGATAACGCGGGTCGTGAGGACTTTCCCAGTCCCTGCATGTTGAAGTTCCTCCATTGGCGAATCGGCTTCCCCGGCCGTGATCCATGAAAACATCAACCGCCACGCAGCCGCTTCGGAGCTCACTGCGCTGTATTCGTCACGAGGGTCAGCCGTTACACTGAAAGAAACCTGGAATTCGCGTCGGGAGTGTTCGCCATGCTGGTCACCGTAATCGCCTGTGCTCGGTGTACGCAGGGCAATCATCCATCGAGTCGATTTTGTGACCGTTGCGGATTGCCCCTGGGGGCCGTCCAGGCTGACGTGGATGCAGGGATGGATGCACTCGGTCCTTATGAACCTCCGGACCCGCACGATTTCGACGCGGCAGGTCCGATCCGCGATCTCGTCGCGTGCTCCGGTTTTGGCGCGGTGCCGTTCGGGCACGGCTTTCGCCTCATCGTCCCCTTGAACCTGGACCGCCATCAGGCCGTGTATATCGGGCGGTCGGGGCTCGATCCGGTCGCGGGGCCGCTGATCACCTTGGTGTCCGTCTGTGGTCCCGCGAACACGCGCGACGCGAGAATCTTGCTCAAGCTGAACGCGGTGGCACTTGAAGGGTATTTCGCCATCAAGGTGCTGAGGGGGGAAGAATACTTCGTTGTGACCCGCAACCTCCCCGTTTCGGCGGTGCCGCAAACCGATGCCGCGATGCTCGTGCGTCGGATCGCCGAGACGGCCGATGGACTTGAAGATCGGCTCTCCCGAGGTCGCGATCTCTACTGACACTCCGTCGTTCGCCGGGAGTTGCCTTTCCGTCACGAGGAACTTCGGAAACTGGATCATTATTCATTATGGACGCCCCCAAAGAAGCCCCAAAGTCAACGATCGACCAGCTCGATCTCCCACTGGATAGAGACGTCTTTCTCAGGACCTTGATCCGGGAGCTTTCGGGAACCCTGCAGGACGTTGTGGGGCTGGAGGAAGCCTCCGGTTTCGTCAGTGTGGTCGGTCAGCGTATTGGCGAACAGATAAATCAGGATTACACCTCGGCCCTCGCCGTGAACCGGCACTTGACGCGGGAGCAGGTCGCCGCAGTGCTCGTGGATCTGAAACGACGGATCAAGGGGGATTTCTTTATCATCAAGCAGGATGAGGAATCCCTCGTCCTGGGGAACCGCGCCTGTCCTTTCGGTGAGAAGGTGATCGACCGGCCCGCGATGTGCATGATGACGTCGAACGTATTTGGGGTCATCACAGCGGCAAATCTCGGATACGCTCGGGTGGAACTGGAGGAGACGATCGCGCAAGGGGCCCCTGGCTGCCGGGTCGTCGTCCATCTGAAGCCCGCCGAGAATCCTGACGATAACCAGGGACGAGAATATTTTCAGGGATAGGCAGTACGCCGTGTCGCTCGACCTTCTACTCCACCTCGCTGAGAAGCTAGGAGAGCCGACGTTTCTGCTGGACGGCGACGGACGGGTTCTCGGCGCCACGAGCGGTCTCTCACGCCAGCTCGACGTCAATTCTTCCCGGCTGCGGGGGCAACGCCTCGTCGATGTCACCGATACCCCCGCCGAAGCCGTCGAAACGTTTCTCCATCGCTGCAAACAATCTGGCGCGATGATTCCGGGCGCACTGATTCTGAGAGCCGACGACGGCGATTCGGTCACGTGCCGCGTCGAGGGCTGCCTCCTGCGGCCGAAAGGGCCTGATGGTGATGCGCTCGTGCTCTTGAAGATCACGCCAAAACGTGTCGCCGATCACCAGTTCCTCGAATTGAACCGGAAGATCGGCGAACTTTCGCGGCAGATCCAGCTTCGCATGGAGACCGAAGATCGGCTGCGTAAGCAGACCGAGTGGCTCACCGTCACGCTATCGAGCATCGGTGACGCGGTCATTGCCACGGACATGGAAGGGCGCGTCACCTTGATGAACCCAGTCGCGGAACGGCTGACCGGATGGACGCGGCATGAGGCGCTCGGCCGGCCGCTCAATCAGATCTTCCACATTCTCAATGAGGAGTCGCGGGAGCCTGTCGAGAATCCGGTCGATCAGGTCTTGCGGGAAGGAATCGTCGTCGGGCTGGCCAACCATACCGTACTGCTTTCCCGGAATGGACGAGAGTACGCCATCGACGACACGGCCGCTCCGATCCGGACGGAAACGGGGGAGCTGATCGGTGTCGTCCTGATCTTTCACGACACCGGCGATCGGCGTGCCATGGAGCGAGAGTTGCATCGGCGGGCCGCGAGCCTGATCGAGGCGGATCGGCGCAAAGACGAATTTCTGGCCATGCTGGCACACGAGCTGCGCAATCCCCTGGCCCCGATTGCCAACGCCCTGCAATTGATCCAGGATAGCTCCGACCCGTCAACCGAACTGGAATGGTCATCCCAGATCATGGAGCGGCAGCTCCGGCACATGGCGCGGCTTGTGGATGACCTGCTGGATGTCTCCCGGATCAATCAAGGCAAGATCACGCTCCGCCCCCAGATCGTCGATCTGGCCTCGGTCGTGAACCATGCTCTGGATGTCACCCGGGCGGCGATTGGAGAGAAAAACCAGACGTTGACCGTGTCCTTACCCGAGGGACGCGTCTTCGTCTGGATCGACCCGACGCGGATGGAACAGGTTCTTGCCAACCTGTTAAGCAACGCCTCGAAATATACGAACAAGGGAGGCCGGATCGACCTGACCGTTCGTGTCGAGGGAGATGACCTGCACGTGAACGTCCGCGATAACGGGGTCGGCCTGTCCCCCGAGAACGCGTCCAAGATCTTCGACCTGTTCATGCAGGTGGATCGATCCCTCGACCGCTCCCAGGGGGGGCTGGGGATCGGCCTGACCCTGGTTCGGACCCTCGTGGAATTGCACGGCGGGAGTGTCGCGGTCCAGAGCCCGGGACTCGGCCTCGGCAGCGAGTTCGAGATCACGCTCCCCGGCGCCGTGCGCCGGGAGACGACCCGCCGGAGACCCCGGAACTGTTGGCGAGCGGGTTCCCCGCGTCCCGTCGGATTCTCGTCGTGGATGACAATATCGACTCGGCGCGGAGCATGGCGCGGCTTCTGAGTCGCTGGGGCCATGACGTTCTCGTCGCGTATGACGGCTCGCAGGCTCTGTCTCTGGCCGAGTCGGGGCAGCCGGATGTCGTGCTGCTGGACATCGGTCTGCCGGGACTGAACGGATTCCAGGTCGCCGGACGTTTACGGCAGATGCTCGACGCGAAACCTGTCTGTATCATCGCCGTGACCGGCTACGGCCAGAAGGAAGACCGGGAGAAGACGCGGCAGGCCGGTTTCGACCATCATCTGGTCAAACCCGTCGATCCGGGAGCCTTGAAAGGGGTCCTCTTGCAAGCCCGGGAATGAGTTCCTCGTTCACCGAAGGTTCGGTCATCGCAATCGGCGACGGTTCGGTTAGAATAGGAACTGTTACAGGGCTTCGCCGATCGTTGTTCTCTCCTACGTGGAGCCAATTGTCATGGCCTTCCCCTCCCCGAGTGACCTCCCCTGGCTCGACCGCATGTCGGTTCGGATTCCGAGTTATGCCGGCTACCTGGATCGCGCGAAGCGTCGGGAGACGGACGCGCTCGTGCGTCAAGCCATCGCGGATCGCCTGGCGCGGCTCAAACTTGAGATCGAGATGGCGATCCGCAATTGCCAGTCGCACGACAACATCACCACCGAGGCCAATACCCTGAAACGGCTGGAGAACCACGTGGATCGGGTTTACCAGCGCGTGCATTCGACGGCAGCCAGTCCGGTGAACTTCTTCGAGACCGGCGACCTGAGCGCCAACGCGGCGGACCAACTGCACGAATTCGATCTGGACCTGCTTTTGCAATCGGATCACCTGCTCCAGCGTTTCGAACGGCCCAGCCCCGATCACAACTTGCTGGCTCATGTCGAGTCGGAGTTGAACGAGCTGGAAAAGAAGCTCGACGAACGCGTAACGCTGTTTACGGGCTCCGTCTGATCGACTCTTCCGAAATGTCCGCCGTGCGATACAGAAGGATCGTCCCGCCGTCGAGAATGACGGCGGGCTTGACATGCCCAAGCGCATCAAAGTAATGGGGAGGCCCCCAGGGGCCATGCTCCAGAGAGGTCGAGACCGCCAGATAGCGCGTGCGCGCCGTGAGCCGGGGCGGCAGGCCGGGATGATCCTCCCCCGCGTCGATCACGAAGACCTCTCCCACGACCCCGTAATGACGTGGGTCCGTGTCCCCGAAGTAATACAGAGTCAAGTCGCGGTAGAACGGCTCCCGGCGCTGAAGTTCGGCAAGGAATTTCGCCCCTTGACCCCAATCGAGATTGGAATCCGCCAGGATTACCCGCCCACCGTCCGTCCCTCCCGCGACCGCATTGAAATAGGAAAGCTCGTGCGGGTGAATCAACATCACGGCAAGGGCCTGCCCGAGTAGCCCGATCATCGCCACCAAGGCCCCCCGACGCCCCCACTCCGCCAGCGCCGAAACCCAGACGATGGCCGCGGGTGCCAGGGGCAAGAGATAGCGGAATCCATAATTCCGCGACGATCCCAGGGCGACCACGACGAGCATCCCCCCCACGATCGCCAGGATCATCCGGTCGCCCGTTGTCGAGGGACGGCGACGCCCGAGCCACGCCCGTCCGAGAAGCAGCACGTAGAAGGCCAACGGCACTTTCACCGCGAGGCAGACGAAGTAATAGTACCACCAACCGTTCATCCGACGCTCACCCAGCAGATAGCTCGGTCCGCCGCCGCGCTGATGCTGCATCTGGCGGAGGAAGCCGACCCAGTCCTGCGGAAGCGGCCGTTCCGAGAGCCGCGCGAGAACAGGGCCGAAGCGCGGTCCGAAATGGCGGACAAGGTAGGGATGGCCGCCGCGCTGGGTGCTGACGGGAAGCGTGGCGAAGCCGGTCACGATCAGGTCGGACAGGAGCATCACGAAAAGGAACAACAGCATTCCCCCGGCGACACGGATCGTCATCCGTATCATCATCGTTCCGCGAGACTCCCGGCGCAGGGATTCGATCCACCATGCCAGGCCGAGCAAAGGGGGAAAGAGTACGGCGGTGAACTTGCAGGAAAACGCCAGGCCGGCGAGCGCGGCGGTCGCGAAGAACGCCCGGCGGTCGCCCGTTTCCAGAAAGCGATGGAACAACAGAAAGATCCCCGCCGAACACGCCACCAGCGGCATTTCCATGGTCACCAGCGCACCATGAGCCAGCAGGTTCGGGCTGAGCGCAAAGAGCCAGGCCGCCAGTGCCATGGCTCTCGGACCATGCTGCCGACGCGCCCAGGCGGCCGTCAGCACCAGCGCCGCGGCCCAGATCCAGAGCGAGGCCGATCGCACCAGGGGCAACAGCACGACCTGGTGCCCCTCGGGGTCATCGGCCAATCCGGGAAAGCCCGCGCGGTCCAGGGCCCAGTACACCGGGACCTGCTGGAGCTTCCAGAACGTCAACGGCGAACCCATGCGGGTAATTCGCTCCTGAGCCCCGGTTCGCCACCAGTCGGCGGCAATCTGCAGGTAGGCGACCTCGTCGTAGGTCGCCGAACTCTGAAGCAGCGAATCCACTTCCAGCGCCAGGCCGACGGCCAGGGCCAGGCCGACCGCGAGCGGCCAGACCCACCCCGGCGCCGATCCGTCATGGCGTGGGCTCCACGTCGGGCTGGATCGTCCGCGATTCCCGACGGCTCCGCTTCACGACATCGACGAGCCGGGCGATGGCCAAGGCGTCGTCCAGGGTCGGGCAAAGGGACTGTTGCCCCCGCATCAGGCGGTAGAAGTTGTCGTTGATCGTCTCGCCAACGCTTGGCTCCAGCGGCAAGCGTTCCTCGTGGGTCGCCCTGGCGTCGGACCACTGAATATGGTCGGGCATCTCCAGCCAGGCGGCCCCTCGCTCGGCGTACACCTGAAACCCCGGCGCGGGGAGGAATCGATTCGCCTCGCCCCACGCCGTCCGATGATAACGACCGTAGGTAATCTGCGCGGACTCGCCACCGGGAAACTTCAGCACGAACCCTTCAAAGTCCTCTCCCGGGGATTCTCCCGGATGCTCCTCACCCGTGTGCTGCGGGAGCACGGAGGCCCCGAAACCGAGGACCGATTCCGGCTCGGCCTGAAAGACGAACCGGCACCAGTCGATCAGGTTCGCCCCCGGATCGACCGGCAAAGGGGAAGGGGCAAGCTGTGTTGTCGGCCCGGGATGCCCGTAGCGGTCGAAGCCGAAAAGACGGCTGTGGCCGAGTACGAGTCGGGGCGATCCCAGCGACGTGGCCAGCAACTCACGGAGGCGCAAGGTCGCTGGATAGAAACGCCGGGCCAGTTCCGGAACGAAAGGTGTTCCGCGTGCCCGAAGAGTGGGAGCCAGGGCGTTCAATCCGTGTGGATCGCTCGCCACCGGCAGCGCGCAATAGATCGGTTTGCCCGCCGCGCTGGCCAGTTCCAGCGCATGCAGGCCGAACCACTGCGCGGTCAGGATATAGACGACATCCACATCCGGCCGCTCGATCAGCTCGGTCAGCCCTTCGCAGGCGTGACAGCGCAATTGCCGGGCTTCCAGGGCCGATCTCCGGGCGACGTGATCGTACAAGGCGACAACCCGGAAGCGGTCCTCCAGGCGCGTCAGTGCCGGCTTGTGACGTGCTTCCCAGAGCCGGCCCAGGCCGACGACTCCGACCCCGAGCCGATCTCGCTTGATTGCGGCCAAAGACAGCGCCTCCCGCGCAAGGCAAAAGCGGCCGGTCCAACCGTGGCCGAGCCGCGAATTCGGTTCGAGAACCTAGCCTAACATCGAACCGAGGGTCCATCCACCCCATCCGTTTTGTTGCGATCCGCGCGTCTCTTTCGGCTGCCTTGTCCACAAGGGTCAGTGGATCGCGTAGAATAGTCTCTTGGGTGAATCAGGTTCCCAGCCGGGGGAGGTGCCATGAGTCTGATTGTGACCACCACGACCGAGCCGGCAGGCGATGACGCCTCGGTTCTTTCCGTGGACGCCACGCCTGCCCTTCCCCCCGACATGACGGAGCGTTCGATTCCTCTCCGTGTCAGCGACCTGGAACGTCTCCTGCGGAGTGATTCCGGGCTTTCCGCCGAGGAACGGAACCTCTGGAACCAGTTCACGCGCGTGCTCGGCGCGACGTTTCACCACAAGTTCCACGAATGCCTGATCGAGTTGAAGGAGAAGTACGTCCCGCTCGACCCGGACAGCGATTGCATCGACCTGGAAGGGCTCACCCTGGAACCGTCCGAGGATGCCGACGAGGCGTTCCTCGCGGCGTTCGAGGAGGTCCTGATGCGCGCCAATTACCGGCCGTTGAATCTGGAAATTATCGAACAAGCCATCACGGCCCCAAATGAGCACGGACTGAATTACGTCCCGGACCTGGAGCTGTTCGAGCACCTTAAAGTCTACGCCCGGGGCGCGACGAAGGTCGTGCGCAAGTTCCGCTCACTCCGGACGGCCTTCCGCCGCAAGGAAATCACCTTCGACGGCTATGAGCGGCTGGTCATCGCCCTGAAGTTCCGGCCAAACGACAAGCTGGGCGAGTACGTCCAATCCGACGTGCTCTACCTGCGCATGTTCAAGGACGTACCGCATGTCGACATGGAAATGCACCTACCCGAGCAAGGGGTGAAGGTCAAGATGCGCTGGATCGACAAGGCGCAAATCGCCTCGCCGATCGCCATGGGCCTCCCAACCCTGGCCTTGAAGCTGATGGCCGCCAGCATCTTCACGCTCCCCTTGACCGCGCTCGGCGGCCTGCTGGCGGCCCCGATCGGGGCGGGGGTGAAATCCTTCTTCGGCTTCCAGCAGACGAAGCTCAAGCACCTGCACCACATGATCCGCCACCTCTATTACCTGACCCTGGCCAACAACGCCAGCGTCATCAACCGGCTGGTCGACTCGGCCGAGGAGGAGGAGATCAAAGAATCCCTGCTGGCCTACTTCATCCTCTGGCGAGGCGCGAACGACGAGAACCCCTGGGACCTCGCCCGGCTCGATCAAGCGTGTGAGGCCCTCCTGAAAGACCGCGCCGGAGTGACCGTCAATTTCGAGATCGGCGATGCCGTGGACAAGCTGCTCCGGCTCGGCCTGGCCCGCACCGATCCCCGGGGAAACCTCCACGCCGTGCCGATCCTTGAAGGACTCGCCCACCTGGATAAACTCTGGGATGATTGGTTCCACGCCCCCAAGGAATGTTAAACAAAATTTAAATAATTTCCAGGAAAAGGATTGCTCCGGGATGTAATCTTGGGCAGAATGAGAGCGTGCGAGTTCTCGGGCCGAACCGGACCGCCCTCTTCGCCGTACCTCAAAAGGGGAGGACCGGCCGGAAGGGTTCTCGGATCGACGCTGGTTCGAGGCCCGCGCATCCGCTACAATGACGCTCGGCGCCGTGTCGGGATGTCGACCCGGCGCGTTAGCCTGACCGGCGTCCCCGCCCCACGATCCTGGTCCCGCCCTTTTTTTGATGCTGACCCCCCTCTCCAGGTGGAGACTCATGGCGACCGCCACCAAGAAACCAACGCCCCCACCCCCGCCGCCGAAGAAGACCCGTGACGCGAGCCAGGATGAGCGGCCGAAGGGACCGATCGTTCGTGCGTTTGACGCCGTGTACCGATTCCTGGCGTCCTTGAAGCTGGCGGTCATCAGCCTGACGACCCTGGCCCTGGTGCTTTCCTACGCGACCTTCTTCGAGTCGTGGTACGGCACCAGCGCGGTCCAGCAATACATTTACCAAAGCCCCCTGTTCGCCCTCTTGCTGGCGTTCCTGGGGATCAACATCCTCTGCGCGGCACTGATCCGTTACCCCTGGACGAAGCGGCAGACCGGCTTCGTCATCACTCATGCCGGGCTTCTGGTGGTGCTCCTCGGCTCGTGGATCAGCTTCCTCGTCACGGACGACGGCCAGGTCAGCGCCGTCGAGGGCGGAACGGCCCGGGAACTGGTCCGCATCGACCACGCGGCCTTCTACGTCCAGCCGGTCGATCCCGAGAGCGGGACACCGGATGAGAACTTCCAGTACAAGCTGCCGTTCCACGCCGGGGCCTTCCCCTGGGAGAATGCCGAACGCGCCAAGGCCAGCGCGAACGTCCCGAACTGGGTCCGCCCGGCGGCGATGACCGTCTCGGGCCTGGCGGGTCTTGGGCTGGTCATTTTTCTCGGTTACTGGGCCGGGAAGCGGTTCACGGGGATTCACCCGCTCGTGGGAGGTTCGGCCGTCGGCGGCTTGCTGTTCCTCGCCGGGGCGGGCCTGATCATGGTCCAGGCGGCGAAGGGGCCTCGGATCGACGTCCTGAGCCGACCCGACGATCCGTTCCGTCTGGCCGTGCTCGACTACCTGCCCGCCTCCACGCCCCCTCAGCTCGACCCGCTCCCCGCGCCCGAGGGGGGCATCCCGATGCTCAAGCCGTCGCTCCGCGTCCAGCCGCCTGGCTCGGAGCCGATCGACGTCTTCAAGAACAACCCGACCTGGCTGATCGCCGACAACCCCCGCTTGCGTCGCGATACAACGCAGGCCGGCCCCGCGCAGATCGCCTTTCAGTACGTCGAGACCCAGGAGCAGGTGGACGACTTCCTCCACCTTCCCCCCGACCCGTTGAAGGACGAGCAAGCACGGATTCACTACACAGATGCCTCGGGCAAGCCGCGTGTTTACGAGATGCCGATCAATGAGGCTCAGGTCGGCCAGACGGTCACGTTACCCGACAGCGAGCTGTCTGTCCGGCTCGTCGAACGCGGGACCATCCCTGTCGGCATGGACACCGACCACACCGGAACAATGCAGCGGGCCGTCGGTGATAGCGAGATCCATGTCGCCCAGTTCAAGGTGCGCAAGGGGGACGGTCCCGAGGTCACGCATTACGGCTGGGGCTCCTTGCCGATGATCCCTAGCGTGATCCCCACCCAGTCGCGTCCCGATGAAGACCCGCTCGTGCGGGTCAGCTACTACCACCCGCCCCATGTCGGACAGGTGGCGATGCAAGGGACATCCGGCGTCATCGAGGTCATCGGCACCCCCGAGGGCAAGCTCTATTACCGGGCCTTCGGTCGCGAAGGGCTGCGAGGGAAGGGACCACTGAAGGAAGGCAAGCTTGTCGATCTGGTCGGCGGACCGAACCAGCCGATGTCCGTTTCCTTCGGCGTGCAGGAGTACTACCCCTCCGCCCTGGAGAACTACGTCTGCAAGCCGCTGGATCTGCCCAAGGGCCAGATGGGCAACGGTATCCCGGCGGCCCTGGTGGAACTGACCGTCGATGGCGTCAGAAGAAGGACGCGCTGGGTGCGGCGTTCGCAGGACTTCACCCCGCGCTACGCGACCCTGACCTTCCCCGACAAGTCGTACCGCGTCTCGCTGGACTTCGACCGCAAGATCCTGGGCTTTTCGCTCAAGCTCGTCGATTTCGAGGTCGGCATGGACCCCGGCACCAACCAGGCCTCAAGCTACGTCAGCGACGTCCTGTTGACCGATCCCGAGAAGGGGATCAAGGACAAGCCGATCACGATCTCGATGAACGAGCCGCTGACCCACCGGGGCTACACGTTCTACCAGTCGAACTACATCCCGCATGAGGACGGCGTCTTCGAGTCGGTCTTCCAGACCCGTTACGACCCAGTCTGGGGCATCATCTACTCCGGTTGCCTCCTCGTCGTTCTCGGCACGTTCGTCCAGTTCTACATGCGGGCCGGCGTCTTCACCGACGGCGGCAAACGGGAACGGGAGCGTGCCGATCGACGCGCCCGGGATGAAGGATCAACGCAACAACCGTCGCCGATCGCGAATGACGGAGAGACGGCAGTCGCGCCCGCACCGAAGACGGACGCCCCCGCGGTCGAGGACCTCTGAGACGCGAAACGGACCTCCGGCGACAATGACGAATCTCCCTCCACGAATCTCTCCCACCTTTCACGCGAGGAATGCCGCGATGCGACGAATCGAGTGGCTGACCCTCGGCCTTGTCCTGACGCTGGCGACCATCGCCGCGCCGGCCGCCGCCGAGGCCGACCGGGCGTATGAAGTCCTGGGCGACATGGCGGTCATGCACCAAGGGCGGATCAAGCCCCTGCACACGCTGGCGATCGAGGAAGTCAAGTTGATCCACGGCCGCCAGACGATCAAGCTGAAGGACGCGTCCGGAACCGTCACCTCCACCTGGGGGCCAGTCGAGGCCCTGATCGACTGGTCCGCGCGGCCGGACTTCTGGAATGACCAGGAATTCATCCTCGTCGAGTATCTGCCGCTGAAGCGGGCGCTCCTGGCCGAGCCGATCCAATCCGCGCTCTCCGCCATCGCCGCGCGACCCGGCACCTCGAAGGCGGACCGCACCCGTCTCGATGCTCTCGCCAAGGACGAGGAACTCTCCGAGCAATCGATCGCCGAGATTCTCGACCTGCCGAGTCTCAAGCCGGCCGACCGGAAGCAGCTCGAATTGCTGGCCGGGAAGCTCTCGCTGGACGCACAAGTACCTCTCCCCGATCGACCTGGAAGATGCGGTTGTCTCGCTCGACGGCCGGGAACTGCCGTTCGTCGAGTGGTTCGGCGGAGATCCTGGAGAAGCGCGAGCAGGCCGAGGCCGGCATGGGGGCCGCCCCAAGCTCACGACCATCGAGGAGAAGGCCACCGAGGTCGGCGCGCGGCTGTTCCACTACCGGGCGATCCGGGACCACAACGATCGGGGCATCGCCTCACTCGATATCCTGGTCATCCCCCGCCCCGCGAACGAGGCGTACCTGAACTTCACGGCCGAGGTCGTCAAGAAGTACATCAAGGCCCGCGAAGACGGCATGGCGGCCTTCGGCGGCGCGAACCTCTCCCCTCTGGAACAGAACGTCCTCAGCGTCTTCAACGAGTATTTCAAGGACATTCAGCGCGACGACCGGGCCTTGCCGGGCGAGGACAAGGAATTCGACACCAAGTTCACCACCTGGTTGAAGGAGAAGTCCGCCTGGGTCCCACTGCGGGTTGTTCTCAAGGACGACCCCGAGACTCTGGACAAGGCCGGCTTCCCCGTCCGCGAAGATCGAGGCATTCCGCAAGGCGTACCAATCGGTCGAGACGGCTGAGGCCAAGAATCCGGGCCAGCTGTCCGGTCCAACCCGCGTTGGCTCTCACCGGCGCGGCCGAGGACCTGGGCGAGACGCTCGGCGGTCGCTACCCGAACGAAGCGGCGATGGCCCGTGAGTCGCACTTCAACCGCCTGGCCCCCTTCTACTGGTCCCCGGTGCCGTACGGGCTTGGCCTGGTCCTGCTGCTCCTGAGCCTGGGCGTGACGGTCGACACCAGGCCCAAGTCGCTCATCGGTCAGCTCGGCGAGGACGCTCTACTGGCTGGGCATGATCGCGTTCATCACGGGCATCGCGATCGAGACCTACGGGTTCTACCTCCGCGTGCGGATCACCGGCTGGGCGCCGGTGACGAGCATGGAGGAGACGGTCATCTGGGTCGCGCTGATCGCGTCGGTGATCGGCCTGGTCCTGGAGGTGATCTCCCGCAAGACATACCCGGCCCTGGCGGCCTCGGGCGTGGCTCTGCTGACGACCGTACTGGCGGCCAACGTCCCGCTGCTCGACCCGAAGATCAAGGCCCTCCAGCCCGTCTTGCGGAGCAACTACTGGCTGACGATCCACGTCCTGACGATCGTCTCCAGCTACGCCGCGTTCGCCCTGGCGATGGGCCTGGGCATGCTCGCCGTCGGCTTCTACCTGACCGCGTATTACCGCCGCTCGGCCTCGTTCAAGGAACTGGCCGTGCCGCTGGTGCCGGGCCTGCCGCTGCTTGTCGCGGGGGCGGTCGGGGCTATACGGTTCCTACCACGGCTGGGCGCCGGGGCTGCTCGGATAACGCGTCGGTCTATCTACCTGGTCGCGGGGGTGGCCGCCGTGGGTGGCGTGCTGTCGATCGCGAGTCTCTACGGCCTCTTCGGCGAACTCGCCAACCGGTCTCCGCTGAAGGCCGGCGCCCTCGGCGTGGCCTTGCTGGTGGCTGGCGTTGTCGGATTCGTGGAGGCGATCCCCGGATATGGCCCGCTCTGGTACGTCGGCACGGGTGCGGCGTATGCCGGGTCGATCGCCACGCTGGTCGGACTTTCGGTCGCCGTCCTCGCCCTGTTCGGGTTCCTGGCGAACGAGACCATGAAAACCTCACTGGCCGAGGTTCAGGCCCTGGACGAATCCGCCATCTCGGCCAGCCTGCCCGAGACATCTGAGGCCAGCAGTGCCTCGGCGGCGGGTGTGGTTGCGGCGGGGAACGGGAACGGCGGCGTGGCGACCGTCACTCGTCCGACGGTCGCTGCAATCCGGGCAACCCAGGCCGCGAACCGTCCCAAGTACGATGCACGGACCCTGTCCATGCAGGCGGTCGCTTCGTTCATCAAGCCGCTGTCGAACTTCCTCTACCGGGCGATGCAGGTCGGCGTCCTCCTGGTGGCCGCCGGGACCATCCTCGGTGGTGTCTGGGCCGACTATTCCTGGGGACGCTTCTGGGGCTGGGACCCGAAGGAGGTCTGGGCCTTGATCACCTTGCTCGTCTATCTCGTGCCGCTGCACGGCCGATTCGCCGGCTGGGTGAACACCTTCGGCCTCGTCTGCGCCTCGGTCGTCTGCTTCCTGTCGGTCATGATGGCCTGGTATGGGGTCAACTTCGTGCTGGGCGTCGGCCTGCACAGCTACGGGTTCACCGAGGGGGGCGGCCAGGGCATCGTCGGCGCGAGTTGCCTGGGCGTCCTGTCGATCGTGGCGGGAGCCGGCTGGCGTCGGTATCTCTCCTATCGCGAGGAGCCGATCCTGGCCTGATCGCACACCGACCGCGCCCCTCGAAAAATCCGGCCCGCCGAGTCTCAACCCGACCCGGCGGGCCGTTCTCATTCCAGCTCGATCGACCAGTCGAAAACGACCGCCACAGCCTCTCCGGGTGCCTCCCGCCCCTCGGGCGGTTCCGCCGCGATCCGCCGCGCCCTCGCTTCCAGGGCCACCAGATCGAGCCCGAGCTGACGGTCCCCCCCTGCTCTCGCGCTGGCGAACACATCTGCCCGCCCGCTGGGCGTGGGTGACAATTCCATGCCGTTGGCCTTGCCGAACCTTGACCCCCGCCGCCGCCAGCTTGATCAGACCCCGGAGCACCTCCGCCGTGGCACCCCGCCGCCCTTGCGCCAACCACAGCCCTTCCCAAACCTCGTGCGATTCCCAGTAATAGCCGGCGTTGAACAGTTCGACCCCTCTTCGGTAATCGGCGGACTCGCTCCATCGATTCTCAACGATCGCCGGGACCGAACGTCGACTCTGCCCGGCCAGATGCCCCGAAGGAGACGAGACGGGATGCGGCCAGGGACCGCCCGGGACGTAGCTGTAAGGCGGGAAAGATAAATATGAATTATTCATTATAATTTTAATCCAATTTCCGGGTCATGCGGGCCTGAGCCGCGCCACTGATATTATAACGATATCTGATGAAGTCAGTGGCCTCGCGGTGCAACTGCGACTCATCCCCTCTCCCGGTGCATGCGGGTGTTCGGGCAATGCTCGCCGATCTAGGCAGCATCCTGTTCCAGATTCTTATCATTGGATTTTCTTTTCCAAACCCCATCCTCTGAACACGGCTTAATAGGATGCGACCGTGGATGGTGCGAACCACGACAAAATCCCCGCAGGATGAGAATTTTTCTTGCTATCGCAATGATAAAATCCTGTAGTATCTGGATTGAGCATTTCTACCATCTAATCGGATGTTTTGCCGAGGAGCGGCCATCCTAAGCGGATTCATGTCGGATGAGGATAGCCGCGGGTCGAGAGCCTGATCATGTCTAATCCGACATCGACGGAATCGATGTCGGATGTTCCATCGGCAGGCACATGGGAACTGGTATGGCAACGTCAGACGTCATTCAAGACATGGGCGAGACGCTGATCCAGATCCTGCGCAGCGGGATCTCGGGTGGTGTGGTCGCGCCGGACGACATCCTGGTCGCCACCCCCGATGAATTCGAAGAGTTCAGTTCGCCCATGCGGCCGACGATCACGGTCTTCCTCTACCGTGTCGCGGTCAGTCCCGAGATGCGAAACGGTCCGCGCCGCAGGCTGCCGGACGGGCGGACGACCCGACCTCTCTTGCCGCTCGAACTGTCGTACCTGATCACCCCTTGGGCCACCGAGACGAGTGATGAGTATCAGATCGTGGGTCGCATCCTCCAGATTCTCTACGACCATGCGGAGCTGGGAGCCGCCGAGCTCCAGGGTTCGTCTTGGGGAGCGGACGACTCGGTTCAACTGGTCCTGGAATCGCTGGCGATTGACGATCACTTCCGTATCTGGGAGACAACCAACTTGCCCTACCGGCTTTCGCTGCCGTACCTCGCGCGGGTCATCGGGATTGAGCCGGCCGAAGCGGTCGGGCAACCGCCGGTGGTCGAGGCTTGGATTGGAGGACGGCCATCATGAGCACGGGCCTCCGCACCGACCGGCCCCGTATTGTCCACCGCCTCGCGGTGGTCTTGCGATTCCTCGACGCCTTCAGCGGAGAGGCGGTTCGCGTGCCGCTGGACGTCTCGATCCCTTCGCTACGGTGGCAGCCGTTTCACTCGTCGGCCGATGCGACGTACCGGTTCCTCACCACGAATGCGGACTTGCCGTCGGGCCTCTTCGACGTACAGGTTGAGGCTCCGGGCGGCGAGTATGTGAACCACGAGACGATCACGGTCCAGATCCCGCGCCCGCTCGTGGCCCACGATCCCCCCGCGCTCGCGAGCGACTACCTGGACCAGCCGACGCTCTGGCCGACGACGCGCCTCCGGCCGCCCGTCGGTGAAACCGTCGTGCTCGGTCAGGTCCAGAGTATGTCGGAGGCGGACGTGTCTGGCTTACGGGTTGTGCTGGGTCCGTCGGGGAGCCCGCTCCCCGCGCAGCCCTACACGCGGACGGACGCCAACGGCGGGTTCTTGTTCCGGTTCCCACTCTTGAAGGCCGCGTTCGTCGGCGATCATGCCGTCACGACGCAATCGCTGGCGGTTGAGTTGCGGGATGCGGCCAATAGCGTTCTCGCCGTCAATCCATCCGGCCCCTTCGTGGTGCCGCTGGGTCGAGCCACTGTGCTGAACCTCACGATCCCCTAACCGTCCTGATGAAGGGGGGAGATTATGCCCGAGTATCTGTCGCCGGGTGTCTATATCGAAGAGGTCCCGCCCCGCCTGAGGGCCATTGAGGGGGTAAGTACCAGCACGGCCGGTTTCGCCGGGCCGGCCACACGCGGGCCGGTGGCGGGACTTGAACCGATGGAAGGTGTCTCGGCGCTTGGGGGTGTGACGCTGCCAGCGGGATTCGAGCTACCCCCCGACCCGACGCCCGTGCTGGTGACGAGCTTCGCCGAGTTCCGCCGGATCTTCGGTCCGCCGCCCAATGACCCGGAACAACGGGGCTATCTGGCACATGCCGCTCAGGCGTTCTTTGACAACGGCGGCCGGCGGCTCTTCGTCTCCCGAGTCGTCAGCGACGACGCCGCGCGGGCATTCCTTCGGGTCAGCCAAGGGCCTGTGCTCCGCCTGGCACGCCCCGCCCGCGAGGGGGATGATACGCTCTTCTTCACGTCGCTCCGGGGCGTCAATGTCACGGATGATCCCAGCATCAATTTCTTCCAATCCACCGACGATTCAGCGACAGCGACAGCTACTCGATCAGTTACGATCGATCAATACGACACCCGTTCCAACAGCGTCCATCTGACCACCGTGCTGCCTGTCGGTGTCGAACTCGATCCCGAACGCGTTTTCGCCCTCCCGGGCACGAGATCTCAGAGTCCGGGCACCGGACCGCTGTTCTTCGCCCGCAACCCGGGAGAATGGGGCGGAAACCTTGAGGTCGTCATCGCCAATGCCGATCGGCCGCCGGTCGAGGTGACAACGGCCATCGGCGCGGGTGGAAGCGATACCATCCAGGTGCGATCCACTAGCAGTTTCTACCGGGGGGCACTGGTCGAGATCGATCAGGGTGCGGGCAACCCGGATCGCGTCTATCTGACCGTGGACGAGATTCTACCCGGCCAGACCCTCCGCCTGAGCGGCGACGTGACGGATGTGGCGACGACCGGGTTCGTCCGCGTCGCAGAGATCGACATCACGATCAACGATCGCGGTCTCGGGCTCACCGAGACCTTCCGTAACCTGAGCTGGAACGGAGACGCCGATATCGCGATCCGCCAGCGCCATTACTCGACGATTATCAACAGCCGGTCGCGGCTGGTGTACGTGCTTCCACCCTGGGCGGGCCTGGGAGGAGGCAGTGAAGATCCGCCGACCCTGGACAATCAACCAATGTCGCTCAACGGGTTCGCACAGCGACCCGACACGGCGAACTCGGGCAGCGACGGCACGATTTCGACAAACCCGACCTCGGCCTTCAACGACCGGATCGTCGGGGTGGACAATGGCCCCGGACAGCGAACCGGCATCCTGTCGTTCCAGGATGTGGACGACATCCGGATCATCGCGGCGCCGGGCTATACGTCACGCGTGGTCCAGAATGCGCTGATCACGCAATGCGAAACAATGCGCTACCGCTTCGCCGTGCTCGACGGCGAGCGCAACCCGGCCGGTGCCAGCGCGGTCAATGCCATGATCGGGCACCGTAACGCCTACGACACCTCGTATGCCGCCCTGTACGTTCCCTGGGTGGTAATCACAGTCGAGGGCCGCCGCGTCCTGATGCCCCCTTCAGGATATATTGCGGGAATCTACGCCCGCACCGACAACGAGCGCGGGGTTCACAAGGCACCGGCCAACGAGGTGGTCCGGGGCATCACTGGGCTGCAATCTTACATCACAACCGGCGAGCAAGACCTGCTCAACCCACGCGGCATCAACGCAATCCGGCAATTCGAGGGACGGGGTATCCGAGTCTGGGGCGCACGGACGCTCTCCAGCGATGCGTCGGTGCGTTACGTCAACGTGCGGCGGTTCCTGATTTTCCTGGAAGCGTCACTCGACCGGGGCACGCAGCACGTCGTCTTTGAGCCAAACGCGCCGGAGACGTGGAGCCGCGTCGTCGATAGCATCACCGCATTCTTGCATACCCAGTGGCGCGAGGGGGCCTTGCTCGGCCGTCGGCCGGAAGACTCCTTCTTCGTGCGCTGCGATGAATCAACGATGACCATTGACGACATCCAGAACGGCCGCCTGATCTGCGAGATCGGCGTGGCGATCGTCCGCCCGGCCGAGTTTGTCATCTTCCGGATCGAGCAGATCGCGGGCCTCGGCCAGTTGTCGTGATGACGGGAACGATGAGCCACCAGTTCGGGACCAACCGCCATGGCGAAAGAACGAGTCAATCCCTATAGCGCCTTCAATTTTGTCGTCGAGATTGACGGCGCTCCGATCGCCGCGTTTCAGGAGGTGTCGGGCCTCGACAGCGAGAATACCCCCATCGAATATCGCGAGGGGGCCGACGCGATGAACACCACGCGCAAGCTGCCAGGCATCGAGAAATATACCAACCTGACCCTGAAGCGCGGCATCACCGGCAACCTCTATCTCTGGGAATGGCGCAAGCAGGTGCGGGACGGCGGCGATGCCTTCCCGCCGATCCGCAACGTCGTGATCCAGCTTCAGGACGACAAGCATGAGAGCGTGTTCAAGTGGCGTCTGACCAACGCCTGGTGCTGCAAGCTGACAGGGCCGTCGCTGAACGCCAAGAGCAACGAGATTGCCATCGAGACCATGGAACTGGCTTATGACCGCCTCGACATCGTTTGAGGCCCGACCGCCGCGCCGGCGCGTCCCTGGAGTGTACGTCGAGCCGAGGCCGCGCGCCTCGGAGCCGACCGCGGTGCGCACCGACATCGCGGGCTTCCTCGGTTTCGAGCCTCGCGTCCGCGTCAACGCGGGGTCTTTACGACTGACCGAGGGCTCCCCCACGGGTCACGTCTTCGCCGTCGAGGTGGTCGAGTTCCAGATCACCCTGGTGGGACGGACGGTGACTGTCCCACCGAAGGCCGCGTTGATCTTGTCCGAAGACGAGGCATCCTGCCCGATCAACGATGGTGAGAGCATCGCCTATGCCGTGATCGCCGCCGGGATTGGGCCGACGGTGTGGCTAGTCGTTGAGGGAACGGCCGCCGTGGGAGCGGTTCCCCCGCCCGCGAGCGACGAGGCGATCGAGCAAGCCATCCGCGATCAAATGGGTGGCGATGCCCCCTGGGCGCGGATTGCCGATGTCATCGCCCGCCGCGATGGAGACACGATCTGGCCCTACGTCCGGCCCGCCCTCCCTCCGATGCTCTGCAAGGACTACGGCGATTTCCTCCTCAAGTTCGGCGAGCCTCCCCAGGACGGCACGCTGCTGGCTTCCGCGGTGCGGGCTTACTTCGCCAACGGCGGCGACCGCTGCTACATCGCGACCTTCGGCCGACCGCTTTTTTTCGATTCAGTGGGGCTGCGGCGATCTCTCAACGATCTGGTCGGGGTGCGAGGGGCGGGTGAGGCGAAGGCAACGGGCCTGGAACGGCTCTTGATGGTCAACGAGGTCAGCATCATCGACGCACCCGACCTGTACGCCCGCCGCGTCGATGTCGAGCCGAAGCGTCTCGACCTGCCCGGTCGAGCGCGTGAGGCATGTTCCTCCCGTGCTCCGAGGTCCTCGGCCCGGTCGGTACTCAGTCGTTTCGCGGTGAAGCGGACATCGGCGATCCGCTGTTCCCCGCCGACGACCCAATTCAAGGGGCGTTCCCGGCACAGCGGGATATGCTCAAGCGATGCATTCCCGAACGTTGGCGGGTGTATCTTCTGCTGAGCGTTCCTCTGATGTTCGAGGGCGGACGGTACGTTCCGCCGTCGGACGCGTTTGCGGAGTCCTGGCGCGATGCGTTTGATTCGCTCGTCAAGTCCGAGGGCTTTGCCGAGGATGCGGAACTGGCCTGTGCCGGGCTTTACTGGCCGTGGGTGCTCAGTCAGGAGCGGTTCGGCGAGGTGGTGGAGGTTTTGCCGCCAACGCCGGCCGTCGCGGGAGTCTTCGCGCGGCGCGACCTGGCTCGAGGTCCCCACGTGGCGCCAGCGAACGAGACGCTGCGTGAAGTCGTCGGCTTGACCTGGGCCATCGACGACGAGCGGCACGGACGACTTTATGAGCCGGACCCTGACACGCACGGTCTGGAGCGGCCTTCGATCAACGTCCTCCGCACCTTCCCCGGCCGGGGCATTCAGGTCTGGGGCGCGCGGACGCTCTCAACCGACACCTGGCTGCGCTTCACGCCGGTGCGGCGCTGTCTCTCGGCGATCGAGCGCCGGATGAAGGTCGCGCTCGACGCGATTGTCTTCGAACCGAACACGCCGCTGCTCTGGTTGCAGGTCGTGCAGATCGGCCTGGGCATCCTTCTGCCGGTCTTCGAGTCGGGCGCCCTGCGAGGCGCGACAGCCGAAGAGTCGTTCTACGTCCGTTGCGACGCCAGCCTCAATCCACCCGAGTTCGTCGCGGAGGGTCTCCTGCTCTGCGAGATCGGCGTGGCCATCGCCGCGCCGTCGGAGTTCCTCATCTTCCGGATCGGCCGACAAGACAACGTGCTGGAGGTCGAGGAGGTCTCATGAGCCTGATCAACCCTGTCGCGGCCTTCAACTTCAACGTCTTTCTATTCAACGCCCGCCCGTTCGGCTCCAGCGCCGCGGAGGTGGCCACAACCCTCGGCGGCGCGGCGATGGAGATCGCCAAGGCCGTCGTCTTCGGGGCCTTCAGCGACGTGACCGGGCTAAATGCGGAGACCGAGACCGAGGAGTACCACGAAGGGGGAAACAACACCGCTCAGTTGAAATTCATGAAATGGTCGAAGTTCCCGAACCTCGTTTTCAAGCGTGGCGTCACCTTCAACCCCGACCTGTGGGACTGGCAATATCAGGTTCTCTACGGAAAAAAGGAACTTCTGCGCAAGAATGGCGTCATCCTCTTGACGGACAAGGGGGCCGGCGTCTCCTCGCTGTTCGAGGGCGGTCCGACCTCTCTGGGCCTGCCCGTGGTGGACAAGATGCCCGTGGCTGCCTGGTTCTTCCGCAATGGTCTTCCCGAGAAGATCCTGGGGCCGAACCTCAACGCCAAGAGTAACGAGATTGCCATCGAGACGCTGGAAATCGCTCATCAGGGGCTTGTTCGAATCGGTGCGGGGATGATCCCCGGGGCCGGAGAGTTGCTGACCACGATTGGACTCTGATCATGTCGCTGACTAGGGCCAGGCTGGTGAACCTCTCAACCCCTCCGGGAGCCGCCGAGGATGCCGTTGAGGTGATGTACAACCCGACAGAGTTCAACATCGATCGCGGCGCGAGCTATGCCGAACTGGCCGTTCCCGGCCTGGAGTCGCCGCTTCTCCAGTTCGTCCGGGGCGAGGCCGAAACGCTTGGCCTGGAACTATTCCTTGATGGGAGCGACGGTCGCCTATCGCTGGATGGGGACCTGGCGAAACTCCGCCGTTTTGTGAAGATTGATAAAAAATTGCATGCTCCACCCGTTTGTCGCTTCGAATGGGGCGAACAGACCGAGAAGTTCCAGGGGGTCGTCACATCTCTCAAAGAGAAGTATGTCCTGTTCGGCGACGATGGCCGCATCCTTCGGGCGCGGGTGACGATCTCGATGAAGTCGTACACCCCGGCCGACGCCCAGCTCCGCAATTTGAAGCGGGAGAGTCCGGATCACACCCGATACCGCGTCGTCCGTGAAGGGGAAACTCTCGACCAGATCGCCGGCGAGGCATACGGCAACCCTCGCCTCTGGCGGGTCATTGCGGAGGCGAACGACATCGATCGCCCCCGATTCGTTCCACCAGGCACACCCCTGTTGATCCCGGCCGTCTAGGCTGACCCTCGAAGAGGAGCCTGCCATGCCCCTGCATATCGGACGAGTGGACGCCGAGATGGACGTGCGGCCCCGGAGTGACCCGTCCAGTTCCAACCCGACCGTCGGAGGCCCTGCTCCCGGAGGGTCCGGGGCCGCGTCATCCAACCTGAAGGAGCACCTCCGGCCCATCGTCGTCGAGATTCTTAATGAGGAACTGGAACGCCTGCGACGCAGGCAGGGGTGAGTCGTGGTCCAGCAGGCCGTTTCACCACGCCCGGGCCGGACGTACTTCACGCCCGGCGTGCGAATCAGCAAACTCCAGCACGACCTGAAGCCGGGCGACGACCCGGGTGAGGAACTGCTCCTGGTCGAGCCGGATATCCTCAGCGTCGAGGTCACGAGGGTCCACACCGGCGCCTCGCAATATTCCATCACACTCAATAACTGGTACGTGAGCCTGCCGGGCGAGCGCCGGAATGATACCGCCGCCCCCGGGGACAAGTTCGCGGCCTTGAGGACCGAATTCGTCGGCGAGGAGCAACTGGATAACGACCGGCCCGTCTGGCCGCGGTACAAGTACAACGACTTCCGCCATCTTCAGTTCGGCGACCGTCTCCGTATCGACATGCGCGTACTGGCCCGACCCGCCGGCCGGCGCCGGGGTCGCGACGAAGGCCTCCCAGAACTGGACCCCCATGGTCGCCGGCCCGATCACCGACATGAGCTTCTCCTTCTCGCCCGGCGAGGGGGCCAGGGTGACGATCTCCGGTGAGGACGACCTGAGTCGCCTGAAAGACAAGGTGAAAGGTCGAACGGAATACGACAACCTGAGCGAACGCCGGATCGTCGAGAAGGTGCTCACCGACGCGAAGTATGGTCTCAAAACGATTGCCACCTCGCTCCTGGAATGGCCCCACTTCGCCGAGACCGACGGAGTGGACGAATCCCTCTCCGACGGGCAGTCGTTCCTGGACTTCCTCCAGAAACTCGCCGGTCGGCTCGACTTCGAGGTCTTCATCGAGTTCGCCAATCTCGACAAACCGGCCGCCGGGGTCGAGTTCCACTTTGAGCCCGCCCGTTCGGCCCAGCCCCCCCTGGAACCAACCCGTGCGCAAAAGGCGACAAGTCCGCACGGGAACGATCAGGATGTGCCAAGCAACGTCTTTCTGCTCCAGCGCGAGCGCGATCTGCTCGATTTCAAGCCGACGATCAAGGTCATCGATCAGTACAGCAAGGTGGTGGTCAAGGGGCGGCATCGCGACCGCCAGCGACCCGATCGCGTTACCCAACCGGCCGATCCGGAGGTCGTGAAGAACGAGCTGCACGGCAATCCCGACGACCCGGAGTTGAAGCCCGGCCCAACGATCC
Organism: uncultured Planctomycetota bacterium; assembly: GCA_963758025.1. Taxonomy (GTDB): domain Bacteria; phylum Planctomycetota; class Planctomycetia; order Isosphaerales; family Isosphaeraceae; genus CAVWUA01. The sequence continues at coordinate 309,390 of CAVWUA010000004.1, forward strand.
GTGAGAAATATTTCCCCGATCGGCCCAACGAATATACCTTGTCGAATCAGACCAACATCGACGACGAACGTGCCAAACAGATGGCCATCGCCGAGTTGCGCAAGAAAGCGCGCGAGTTCATGACCGTCGATGGCACGACCATTGGTCTGCCCCGGCTCCGGCCGGGCCTTTACGTCGAGATCCGCGGCTTTCGGCCCCCCTTCGACGGGTTCTATTACGTCACGAAGACCGTCCACACTTTCGGCTCCGACGGTCTCCGCACCAAGTTCTCGGCGCGGCGGCCCGGGATGCCCGTGCCGCCCTACACCAGGACCAAGGCCCAATGAACGATCCCTTCGAGACCCTGTTGCGGCCCCAGATCGAGCAGTCCCGCGAGCGGCCCGTCCACGGCCTGATCACGGCGAGAGTCCGCTCGATCGAGGCGGACGGCACCTACCGTCTCGACTACTTGCCCATGGGTGACGACGCTCCCTCGGCCCGCGCCCGGGTGATGATGCCCATGGCCGGCGACGGCCGCGGTATGCATTTCTTTCCCGAGCGGGGAGACGAGGTGGTCGTGGCCTTCGAACTGGGCAATACCAACCTGCCCATCATCCTGGGGGCCGTCTGGAACCGCGAAAGCCCTCCCCCGAACCAGGCCCAGACCTCGCCCGAGAACAACATCCGCACGATCGTCTCGCGTAGCGGGCATGAGATCACCCTGGACGACACCCCGGGGCAGGAGAAGGTCGTGGTGAAGTCGAAGAGCGGACACGAGATCACCCTGGACGACGCCCCCGGGCGGGGCAAGGTCGCGGCCCGCACGGCGTTCGGCCGCGAGATGGTTCTCGATGACACGCCACCCGGCAGCGCGACTCTCCGCTCGCTGCTCGCCACGATCCGCCTCGACGATGCCACCGGCTCAGCTCAGATTCTGTCGGCGGGCTCGCTCCAGATCACGGGGACGACGATCTCTCTCGTGGGCACCAATGTCGCAATCGGCGGGATTCTGACCATCAACGGAATTCCTTACCAGACCCACATGCACGTCAAGACGGGACCGCCAAATCTGACCGGGCCTGTATCTCCATAGATAAGATCGTTATTTGTATAATCATATTTATTATTTTCAATGGGTGTCTTGATGACAAACTCCCGCTCGAAGGCCCATCTCGGTGTCGGCTGGTCCTTCCCGGTCAAGCCGGTCGGTGGACGGCTGCAATACGCTCACTATGAGGAGGACATCGAGCAGGCGATCGCCATCGTCCTGCTGACGTCTCCCGGCGAGCGCGTGATGCTGCCGGAGTTCGGCGCCGGGGCACGTCGCTACGTCTTCGAGCCGAACAGTCCGACGACCCGCCGCGCCCTGGAAACGGCCGTGCAGGACGCTCTGATCGACTGGGAGCCGCGCATCGACCTGCTGCGCGTCGAGGCCACGCCTGATGACGAGACAGGCGACCCCAACCGCGTTCTCATCCACGTAGATTACCGCGTGCGGGCCACCAACACGTTTTATAACCGCGTCTTCCCGTTCTATCTGCAGGAAGGGGGGGCCTAGCCCATGCCGATCGTGGAGCCCAGGCTCGACGACCTGAGATATGACCGGATCGTCAGCGAGTTGATCCGGCGCATTCCGGTCTATGCGCCGGAGTGGACCGATCACAACGACAGCGATCCCGGCATCACGTTCATCCAGCTCTTTGCCTACCTGACCGAACAGGTCGGCTACCGGTTGAACCGCATCCCGGAAAAGAACCACATCGAGCTGCTGAAGCTCCTCGGCGTACGCTTAAAGCCTCCACGGGCCGCAACGACGAGGCTCGCCCTGCTGCTGGACGATCCGACCACCCACAAGGCCGTCACGATCCAGGCCGGTGCCCGCGCGCGGGCGAAGAAGGGAAACCCGCCGCCGGTCTTCGAAACCGATTTTGATGTCGATACCGTCCCTGCACAACTCTCCCTGCTGGTCACCACCAAGAACCCATTCTTGACCGACGTCCGCAAAAACGATGATCCAAGCCCCCCCGATCCGCCTCCGACCGAGGATAAACCCACACCGGAGGAGCTACGCGAATGGTTGTCCGTCTCCTGGGAGGGGAAAAATCCGGACCTGAAGAAGATGCCGCAGGAGCCGGTTGCCATCGCGTCACAAGCCGGACACCGGTATCTTTGGATCGGGCTCCAGCATAACGACGACATCGACGCGGGCTTTCGTGACGTGCGCGTAACCCTGACGGTCCAGTTCGACGACGACGAACAACCGAGCCTCGAAGGGGCCACTCATTGCCAGCCGCACGACCCCGCCGGACAAACGCCACTCCCGGTGAATTGTCTTCATGATCATGGAATTGGCTTCATTATTATGACACGAGTGTCTCGCCGCCGGTTCTGAAGCCTGTCGGAGGGCGGATCGATGACACGACGGACCAGTTTCGGCACTCGGGAACAATCCGCTTTCGCGTTCCGCCGCAGATCGGCCCGATCCCCGAATCCGCCTGGAAAAATCTGCGCGATGAGAGCACGACCAATCCAATCAACGCTTGCTTGACGATGGGCCGGACGCTCGACACCAGGCTCGGCGAGGTCACATTAGATGACGGATCGCTGGAGGAACTGACCAAGGACGTGTTCAACGGCATCCAATCGGCGGTGGTGGATGCCCTGGCGGCGGCCGAGGCAGCGGCAGGGGATGTCCTGCCACTGGTGCCGCACCCACTGGAGGCGAAGTTCCGGGCCACGGATTTGGTGACGGCCTGGCTACGCGTCACCTTGCCTGACGGGACAGCGGGCGAGGGATCGCCGAGCCTCCGGATGTTGACCTTCAATGCCGTCGCGGCGACAAACGCCACGACCATCCGCAACGAACTGATGGGTGCCGCCAACGGCACGCCGGGGCAGGTTTTCCGGCTGCGCAATGCCGACGTCTTACCGGGCACCCTGAGCGTGGCGATTCAGGAAAACGCCGACCCGACGGTCCCGCTGGTCGAGTGGGAGGTGCGTGAGAGCCTCGACGCGGCCGGGCCGTTTGAGCGTGTCGTTGCTGTCGATGAGGAGGCGGGCACCATCACCACGGGGGACGGCCGGCGAGGCCGGATCGCGCCGCTGGTTCCCGGAGGCGGCAATGTGGTCGCCCTGCGCTACCGTTTCGGCGGCGGTGTCGAAGGGGAGGTGGGGCTTGGAGCCATCACCAAGCTGGAGACTGCGGTGTCGGGGGTCTCCGACGCGGTCAACCTCGTCGCGGCCACCGGCGGCCGGGACGCCGAGACGCTCGATGATGCCAAGGTGCGGGCTCGCAAGGAACTCTCGACCCGCAACCGCGCCGTCACTGCGGGAGATTTCGAGTTCATTACCCTTCAGACCCCCGGAGTTCGCGTGGCAAGGGTCGCCATCGTACCGAGGCGTCGGCCGCTTGCTGGAGGCTCGGCGGGCACCCCGGTCGTCTCGCCACGTTGCGGATCGCTCCCCGACGGACCCGCGGGACTCGACAATGCCGAGATCCCCGGCGCGGTGACCGTCGTCGTGGTCCCCGATGAGGAGGGGCCGGAGCCTATCCCGACGCCGTCGTTCCTCTGCGCCGTCTGCAAGTACCTCGACGGCCACCGGCTCGTGACCACCGAGGTCCACGTCGCCCCTCCACAATATCTGCGGATCTGCAATGTGGTCGTCGAGGTGAAGGGCCGCCCCGGCTACACGAGAGCGCGGCTTCAGGATCTCGTTGAAAACCGCTTGACAACCTATCTGCACGTCTTGAAAGGCGGAGAGGATGGCCAGGGCTATCCGTTCGGTGGTCAGGTCCACATCTCCGATCTGATGGCCCAGGTCTTCCGAACCGAAGGCATTGAGCGCGTCGATCGGTTCGAGGCCGACTTCAGCCGAACCAAGAGCAATGCCTTGCCTCGCGAAGGGCGGCTCGTCCTTTGCCCCAGCGCGGCGGTCGAGCGGCAGATGATTCAGCTCGCGCCGGAAGAATGCGTCAGCATCGATGTGACCAGTTTCATCCTCAGCACCGGGGCGTAACTCAACCGTGCCAACCCGCGACTCCAATAACGCGACGTGGTATCTCCTTCGCTACGAGGAGGATTTCACCCCCCCGCCAGGTGCCTCGGCAGCCGACGTGGCGCCGGAGATTCACGGCCCTTTGAGCTACGATCCGGCGCGGCACGTCCTCGAACTGCTTCCCGCGGCGCCCGTCGATCCGGTGCGGCCCCTCTCGGGACTGGCCGTGGATGTCAACGGCGAGATCTACCGGGTCAATCCGCGCTCGCATCAACTGCTCGTCCGCCGTTGCGACGGGAGCGAGGCCCCCCTGCTCTGCGAGCCCGGCGTCTTGCTCCGCCCGGCCGGGCTGGCTCTCGACCGCCGGGGATTCCTCTACGTGGCGGACCCCGCCGCGCGTCGCGTGGTGGTCCTCCAGCCGGACGAAGGACGAATCGTGGCCGTTCTGGCGGGAGGAGGATTAAGCGAGCCGGTCGATGTGGCCGTCGCGCCGAACGGACGGATTTACGTCGCTGATCGGGCGTCGAAGCGTGCCGAGGGCGGGCGAATGATTCTGTTCGACCCGCGATTCAACGCCTCCGGGAACTTCATCCCGCGCAACGATGAGAATTTGCCCGAGGTCCCTCGACCCATCGCGGTCATGATCGACGCGGACGGTTCAGTCCTTGTCGCCGATGCGTCCCATCCGCGTCTGCTCTGCTTTGCCCCGGACGGTTCCCCGAAGGCCGATGTCGAGCTGACGACCTTGGCCCGGGGAGCGCAAGGTGTGGTGGACCCCTCGGTCCCGGAGACGGCCTACGGGAGCCGTTTACCCCGATTTCGCGTCGGGGCGTGCCCGCCTCCCCTGGCAGACCGTGATGGCGGGGCCCAGCTCGCGGAGGTCCATCGCGCATTGCGGTTGCTTCGTCTGCGTCTCGGACGCCGCTTTGAGACGGAGGGAATCTTTCTCAGTCGGGCGCTCAACGGCGGCACACCGGGCGTCTCCTGGCACCGCGTCGAGATCGAGGGGGAGATCCCGGAGGGAACCTCCGTGGTGGTCGAGACGGCCACCGCCGAGACGGGCTCGGATCTCGACGAGACGCACGCGGACTGGTCCGCCCCGATGCGGAATGATGCGCCGATCCCGATGACCAGGGACGTGAACGAGCACCTGATCGGGTCGCCACCAGGACGATACCTCCGCCTGCGCGTGACGCTACGATCCGACGGCCGCGAGACGCCCGCCTTGCGATCGATCCGCGTGCTGTTCCCCAGAGTCAGCTACCTCGACCTGCTGCCGAATGTCTATCGCCGCGACCCGGAAGGGGAACAGTTCCTCGAACGATTCCTGGCGTTGTTCGAACGGGTCTTGACCGGGGTTGAAGACCGATATGTCGAATTCTCCCGCGAGTTGAACCCGGATGCCGCACCTCGGGAGGTGATCGACTGGCTGGCGTGTCTGGTGGACCTGGCTTTCGACCCGTCCTGGTCGCTGGAAAAGCGGCGTGCCTTGGTGGCCGAGGCGATGGACCTGTACCGCACTCGGGGCACGGTGCGGGGGCTTCAACGGTACGTTGAAATCTATACCGGCACTCAGCCGACGATCCGCGAGGCGTTTCTGGAGCATCCGCCGCGGCCGGTCTTCCTCGGTGGAACGGAGAGCATCCTCGGCTGCTCGTTCGCCCTGACGCCGGGTTCCCCCGACCTGCCGGCCGACATGGCCCTGGCCAGCAGTCGCGCTCACCGGTTCACCGTGCTCGTCTATCTCGACGACCCGTGCGACGAGGAGGTGATCCTGCCGGTCGTGGATCGGATCGTCTCGGTCAACAAGCCGGCACATACCGTCCACAGCATCCAGACCGTTCAGGCCAACGCGAGAGTCGGGGCGCAGAGCACGGTCGGAATCGACCTCGTTCTGGGTGGTCGGGAGGCCCCATCGACCGTGCTGGACGGGCACGAATCGGGCGAGGGACGGGTGTCCGTGCTGGGGGTTGATTCGGTGCTCGGTGAACGCCGGCCGTCGTACGTCCGGCCGATCGTGCCGGACTTGTGAGATTCACCAGGCCGTCTTTCCGCCATTCGGGAGGTGACGACGATGTTGGACAGTGCCGGTCTGTGTGCCTGCGAATGCGACGACGTATGTGAGTGCGGGCCTGCCGAGTTCGTTCGTCTGCGTTACTACTACGGCCAGCGGCTCGGGGCGATCGACTTCAACGACGCGCAAGCCTATTCCGTGGGGAAGCAGCGGTTCCACAACCTGCGCGCCCATGGGGCCGGGGTCTTGTGCGGCCTGGAGGCGTCCCGTTTCGTCTTCCCCCAGGATGCGCCCGACACGACGCCCACCACGATTCTGCGTGTCACGCGAGGCGCCGCGCTCGACGCCTGCGGCCGCGAGGTGATCGTGCCGGTCGATCACTGCATCGACGTCGCCGCCTGGTTCGCCAAGAACCGCCAGCGGCCCGAGTTGTCCGGCTGGACCCCCGAAGCGCCGCGAGACCTCTGGGTTGCCCTCCGTTACCGCGAGTGCCCCAGCGATCCCATGCCGGCCCCGCGCGATCCTTGCGGCTGCGACGCGGGTGGCTGCGAGTTCGGCCGGATTCGCGAGGGTTTCGAACTAGCGGTCCTGGCCGAGAAACCGGAATGCTCCGGAGCGGTCTTCCCGACGGTGGAGTCGCTTCAGGGGGCCCTCCAGGGTCTCGGTCCCGATGGGTCCGACGGCCCGACCGCCGAGCGATTACGAAGGAGCCTCTCCGTTCTCCTCACCGGTGCCTGCCCGCGGGCCTCGGCCGACGCCTGGATCTGTCTGGCGGTTCTGAAGGTAACGCTGAATGCGGGAGACGAGGTGGGCGATCCGCCGAAGGTCGTGGACCTCAGCCAGCCCGACAACACGATCAATGACCGGGCCTCGCTGCTGAACACAGCCGCGCTGCAAGCCCTGTTGACGGGCCTGCTCGCGGCCAGCGCCGACGAGGGATTCATCGGGAACGGTCCCCGCATCGGCGTGGCTTCGTTCGCACCCGGTTCCGACGACACCTCCGGCACGCTGACATTCGCGGTGGAGCTCGTCTCCGAGGGAGATCCACCGGCCCCCGTGGCGCTGGCCGAGGACACGTTCCGGCCGGAATACGTGGTGGTTCAACAGTTCGTCGGTGGAACCTGGCAGGAACAGCCCCCGGATACGGTCGGTTTCGACGCGACTCAGGGGATCGTCCTGACCTGGGAATCGGGCTCGCTCCAGGCTGGACGCTACCGTGTTTCCATCGCGGCGCCGCCCGAAACGCCGATCGTGGACAGCCGCATGCGCCCTCTGAGGCCCGCATTGTACGCCCGACACCTCCGCCTGGTTTCCGACAGCGGGACGCTCCAACTCGCCGAGACACTCTTCTAACGTGGGGGCGCCATGAGCATCGACCTGAGAGACTACATATCCTCCAAGCTGGTCCCTGGACCAACCAACCCGGAGAATGTCAGCGCCGATCAATTCATCCTTGAGAATGATGGCGACACGGTAACCCTGGGCGGTTTCTTGCAGATCCATGTTTCATTCCAGTTGCGCAATAACACGATCCCCTCCTGGGCCTTCCAGAACCCTCAAACACCACGCCAACGATCCTCGGGGGTGCGGGCAAGGGAGGGAGGGTATGCCCGGCATCATCGTGGACAATATCGCCGATGCCCCATTATAACGAGGTGGATAGCTACATTCTGACGATCCCCTCCGGCCAGGCCTGGCCTTATGCGATCAACCAGTCGAACATCTACGGCAAACTCGGATCGAATGCCGGCTACCGCGTCGTCATCCGGCCGGCACCGCAGGAAATTCCGGTTCCGGTCGCCCAAGGCCATGAGGACTTGCCGTGCGACTACGCCACGGCGAACATTCCAAACACCGGGCAATTTTTCCCATCCCCCTGTGAGCCTTGCCCGCCCGGCGTTTCGATCGGCCTGCCGCCCGGCTGCGGCACGTCGCTGTCCGTGCGCCCTGCGCCTGGCGGCTGCGTGCGACCGCGCTACTTCAATGGCATGCTCATCAGCCGCGAGGACATGGAGACGGAGTTGCGCTATCACCGCCTCAAGCGTAAGCTCCAGAACCGTGCCGCCGGCGCCGGTGTGGTCTGGGGATTGAACGTCAGTCGAGTCGGCAGCTCGATCTGCGTCCTTCCGGGCTATGGCGTGGACTGCTGCGGCAACGACCTGACCGTGACGACCCCCTACAAGGTCGAGATCCGCACCTTGCTTTGCGACCCCGAAGCTGCCATCTCCCTGCGCGCGGCAGGGTGCGCTGCCTGCATCTGATGCTGGAATACATCGAGTGCCCCGAGCAGCCCCGCCCGGTTCACGGTGATGTCTGCTCTCCCCAGGCCACCCGCTGCGAGATGGCCCGCGTTCGCGAGACCGTGCGTCTCCGGCTCGTCCCTCCGCGCCCCTACAAGCCGAAAGGGCCGATCGACGACTTTCTCAAGGAACTCGTGGACCTGCGTAAGAATCCGGACATGGCCCCCTTCCTGCCACCGGACCCGAGTTTAACTTCCCCCGCCGCGACGACGCCGACGTCATCATCCACTCCGCCGCCGGATCTTCTGCCGTTTCGTGTCGAGGTTGAGGTGCAGCCAGCCAACGCGCCGAACATCCCGAACACGACCCTCTCGGTCCAACCCAGGTCCAACACCGCGGTCGTTGACAGTCGGAACCTCCCCTTCCGACAGGTCAAGTCGGCCATCGTCCGCGTTGTGACGGACGCCGGAGCGAGCTTCTCCGCCGGTAACGTCCTGCTGACCGTGCGTCCCACGGGGCAGGTCAATCCGCCGGCGCAGGTGGCGACCGTCCCCAATCTCACTTGGAATTCCGAGCTGATCAACCCGTCGGGCCAGGTTCCGAGCCCGACGAGTGTCTTCCAGTTCGACGCCTGGCGCTTGTCCCCGGGTTCCGGCACGCCGCAGCTCATCGGGAGCGCCATGATCCGGCTCGTGCTGAGCACGAGCAACGACGACGTTTCGCCGCTGGGTATCAGCATGGAGATCGTAACCCAGGTTTCGGTTGCCGAGCAGCCCACCCTCGACCCGTTTCCCTGTCTCGGCGAGCCTTGCTGTCCAGAGAACTCCCCCCGCTTCCCGACCTGGCCACCGTTCCTGCACGCCGACCCGCTGTTCCGCCCCCAGCAGCCGGCCGATCCAAAGGTGCTGGCCCTGTCGATTCTTTATGCATGGCTCGCGGCCGAGGCCAAGCGTCACCGGCTCGATCAGCCCGGCCCGGATGGCATCCCCGGAACGGCCGATGATCCGGCCACGTCATCCCCGGCCTTGACCCAGGCCGCGCAGATCTATCAGGCGGCATGGCAGGGCCTGTTCGGCATCCAGCCCGAGGCGGACCTGCGGCCGCTCTCCGAACTCCTCCAACGCCTGCTGGCCGCCTGGTGCCGGAGCTTCCTCTACCCGGGACCGAGCTGCGCGGGCGAGCCGCACGGCGTCGTGATCGGCTGCGTGCGGGTCGAGGCGGGCGACATTCGCGAGGTCGATCCCTGGGGAGGCCGACGCTACGTGCTGCACGGCCCGCTCCTGAACTACTGGGGCGAGCAGGTCGGCATTGCCGCGCTCGATGTGACCGTCGGTCGGCTGGTCTCGCTCGTCTGCTGCCTGGCCTGTCTGCCGCTACCGGCTGCCCTCTCCTCGCCGGATCTCAACGTCCGACCCGGAACCATCAACCTGAACTCGTCGTTGCTCATTCGTGGATCGGCGAATGAGGTGAACGCGCGGCTTGCCGAGGTGAATGTCCAGCCGGTCCGCACCGAGACGATCAGCGGCGTGGATTTCGCGAGCCGCGTTGTCACCGCCCTGCGGCAGCCCGCCAGTCCGCTTCAACCCGGTCAGCCGGTGGTCCGTTACACGGTGGAGGGTATGCCGGACCTGAACCTGATCGTCCCCGCCCCGCAACCGACAACCGGGACCAGTTCGGGAGGCACGACGATCGATCGTTCCCGGGTTGCCGAGACGGTGCGGACCAACCTGACCGATCTGCCGGAAGGGCCTGTTTCTCCGCTCTTGAGGCCCCTCTCGGAGGACGTGAGCGTCAACTTGCTCGATGCCCTCCCCCTGTCCGCGCTCCCCGGGGCCGCGAGCCCCGCACGCGCGCCGCTCGACGAGGCCGGTGTGCGGACCGCCGCTTCCGTGCTGGCCGCCAACCCGGACGACCTGCACGAAAATGTGCTCGGCGGTCGCGAGGCGGAGGGGCTGAACCGCGTACTCACGGCCTCCGAGGATTCCGCGCGCACCGTGGCCCTCACGGTCGGCAACGTCGTGCGGGAAATGAGCGAGGCCAATCGCCTCACGTCGCGGAGCGATCTTCAGAAGGATGACATTCGCGAAGAGATGGTCAAGAATCTCAACGATCGCCTCTCCAAAGCCAAGATTCCGATTACGGAGGACGCCATTCGCAAGGCCCTGGATGATGCGGCGAGACTGCGGCGATGAGCGAGGACCACGTCGGCGAACTTCACCTCAAGATCCGTACCGACGCCGGCCAGGAGACCGTCGTGCGCTCTGCGGCCGAACGGTTCGCCCGCCGCGTTCTGGAAGCCTGTGGCGAGCGGCTCGAACGCCGAGCACCGGGCCGCGTGGTCCTGATCCGCCGGCTCCCGATCCGCTGGGCCCTGGAGACGGGGGAACTCGATGACCCGACCCTCGTGGAGCATTGCGCCGAAGATCTCGCGGCCGCCATCGAGACTTACGCCCGCTCCGGCACCGTGCCGGTCGCGGATGGGCTGGAGGTTGCGGTCTTCGACGATGAGGCTCACTGGTACACCGCCTTCTGGCTCGATCAGGCCCGCAGACAACGTCACTGGTTTCATTCCTCTCTGGAGTCGCAAGGCCCCCCGATCGCCCCGCTCGGCGACACGAACCGACATCCTCTCGTTCTCGAAATCCTGTCCAGGCTGTCGAACGACGGAACACTCGTCGAGGTCTTGATCGCTTTACCCGCCGATGCGATCCTGGCCCTCGTCCAGGCCCTGGGCCTCGACATCCGGGCGCTGGAAACCCTGCCGGACCGTCTCGGGATGATTTCCTCAAGCCGCCCCGAAGCGGAACGGAGGGCGATCTCTCCCCGTCCTTCGATCCCCAGAGACAATCCCCCGCTCGCACGAATCATCACGTTCGCCCGATCACTTCCGCTCTCGATGTCCCACGAGGCGCGTGCCGTTGCCATCACGGTGCAGGCCCGTCGGTTGCTCTGCCCCTCGGCCGGAGCCGACATCATCGCATCGGCCTTTTTCGAGACATCACGACACCCGATCCGATCCGATTCGGTCCAGGCCCTGGAGACGCCCTCTCTCAATAGTGCCATCACTTCGCCCCCAGTCACCGCGTCCGAAGCGGAGCCCGCCGAGGGGATCGAGTCTTCATCGTGCATCATCACGACACGTTACGGCGGTCTTTTCTACCTGTTGAACATCATGCTGGAGCTGGATCTCGGCGAGATCCTCTGGAAAGCCTGTCTGCCCGAGGGGGCCGTCCTCGCCCACGCCATGGCCGCCTTGCTCGGTTCCGACGCCGTGAAGGACCCGGCCCCTTGGCTCCTTGGAGGCGTGCCGCCCGAGACTTTAATGCCGTCTGTCTTGTCCGAGCAACAGGAGGAGATCGGTCTGGCTCTGCTTGCTTCGCTGACCGCTGCGCTGCCGCGCCGCGGGCTGGCCGCCCTCCCGGAGACATCCCTGACCCTCGCCGACCACCCAACCGGTCGGCTGCTCGTCGCAACAGCTCGGGACAGTCCTTTCGTCCTCTTCGCCCAACCGGCCCCGACGCTCCAGGCCGCCGAGGCTGGCATTCGGGCCTTCCTCGCGATCTGGCCCCGCTCCTCCCCGCCGGTCTGGGCGTCTCCAATCCTGGCCGAGCTGGACGCCTCGGCTCGCTTGAGGCCCCGGACATCGTCCGAAGTGGCTATCGGCCCGTTCTTGCCCGCGGCGGACGTTCTGCTCGCACAGGTCATCGGATCGCCGTGCGCGGTATTCACGGCGAGGACCGGCGAAGACGAACAAGGCGTCGCGGATTTCCTCAGGCGGTTCCTCAAGAGACCGGCACGCGTGACCTCGACGCCAGAGACGTTGATCGTGATGTTGCCAATCTCGTCGATCGACATGGCCCTGCGCCGGGTCGCGCTGGATCGAAATCCGGGATGGATTTCCTGGCTGCAACAAGAGGTGCGGATCGACTTTGAGGAGGAGGTGATGTGAGACCGTCTCGTCCCCGCTCACCAGGCGATCTCTACTGCCGATGATTGTCATGGTGATAAAATGCATTCTAGAATTAGCATTCTAAAAGAGAGTGCAATCTAAACCAGAGTGAATTCCCTTGCGGTAAGGGATCATCCCTATTATCTTCAACTCAGAAGGCGCATCGCCCGAGAGGATAGATCGATGGGCGGCCATCATACCACCGAGGCTGGGCATCGGGACCGGGATTGCCCTCGTTGTAGCGTGACGAACCGTCACGCTACAACGAGGCGGACTGCGGCGCAGCCCAGAGGCTTGGATCTCCAGGATACCCTTGGAAATCGCGGCGTCCTGCGGCTGATCCAGGCTAAGCTCGCGGTGGGGCGGCCGGGTGATGCATACGAGCAAGAGGCCGACCGGGTCGCTGAGACGATCATGCGAATGCCCGACCCTTCGGCGGGCCCGCCGTCCCTCGCCTCGGCGTCCGGTCCCCACATCCAGCGGAAGTGCGCCGCCTGCGCGACGGAAGAGGAGCAGGAGCACCTGATGGCCAAGGAGGCGCCTGGCCGGACACCCGGGGGTAGCCCTGGCCTGGAGTCCCGCATCCGGGCCATCCGGGGTGGGGGCCGACCGCTGCCCGAGACGACGAGGAGCTGGTTTGAGCCCCGCTTCGGCCGGGACTTTCATGACGTGCGCATCCACAACGATCCGGAAGCCGCGGCGACCGCTCGCGAGATCAACGCCCTGGCCTACACCCTCGGCAGCGATATCGTTTTCGGCCCCGGTCAATTCGACCCCGAAACCGAAAGTGGCCGCCGGCTCCTGGCTCATGAGTTGACCCATGTCGTCCAGCAGGACGGGACGGAGGTCCACGCGTCGGGCACGTCGCGAGCTGCGGTGACGAAGCATACCTTTGAGCCACAGGTGCAGGGCATGTGGAGGACCACAGGGGCTACGTTCCATCCGTCCGGCTGGGAGATGACGAGCGAGAATGGGATGGCGTTGCCGATCGGCGTGGGGAGCGCGTGGTATGGATTAGCGTTTGGGCTGGCCAAGGCCTGGCAGAGCTTGGGATGGGTCTATATGTCCGTCGGGGGCCAAGCTCAGGTCCAGCAGATGGTCTCTGGCCACCTCACATTCGAACATGATGGGACGGATTCCAATATCCTCGAACTGACGACGATGGCGGAAATCACCGGTGGCGCGAAGGCGCAAGACCTCCAGTATGCCGAAGGGGGCGCCGCCGTCGCGGGCTTGATCAAGGTGCGAACCCCCGACAACCCCACACCCCCGAGCCGGGAGATGTTCAGTCCCATCAAACAGGGCGGTCGATCGACGGCCACCAAGGTGAAGGTCGCGGACGTTGATGTGACCATACCCATCGATGGGAGCATTGAGGTCAACATCCCTCTGAACGGGACAGACGAGGGAGATCTGGCTCCGATCAACGATGCGCTCGTGCCCCCCGACATTCAAGAGATCTCCGGCCGAATTGGCCAAACAACGATCGTGGACGTTTATCTCGCGGCGTTTATCACCGCCGCCGCGGACATCGAACAGGCCCTGGTTGACGAATGGGGTGACGTCAACTATGCGCAAGTCATGGCCTCCTATAATCTAAGCAGTCGAGAATTCGCCCCGCCGACAGTACTCACGCCCGTGACTCCCCCGTCGGGCGGCACCGAGGCGGAGGCCCTCGGCAACTGGCCGAATACGTGTTGCCGGTGTACAATTCGCAACATGCCCGATGAGGAACGGAGGCGACACAACTGCCCTGACCGGGTTTATGCGAGCGTCTCCGAAGGCACGTCGATTGGTGAATGCCAACGCCGGGCGAAGCAAACGGCCCCAGAGCCCTGCCGGGCCTACTATGGACACTGCGGATGGGTCAATCCGACGAACTGCCGATGAGTGTTGGGAGTCGAGGGCGGCTCGAACTCCTCCTTTTCCGCGCGGCAAAGTCGGGCCGGTCCGGTTTGGTCCGGCACCTGCTCGACCGGTTAAGCGGCGCCGACCCCAGGAACGAACGTCAACAGACCCCCTTGATGCTCGCCTGCCAGGCCGGAGCTCCCGACGTCGTGAGCCTCCTCATCCGGCGGGGAGCGTCCGTCAATGCCACCGACGAAGAGGGCGATACACCCCTGCACTACGCGGTGTCGAGATCTTCGAACGGCGACGTGATCAGGACCCTCCTCGCGTCCGGGGCGCGGATTGACGCCCGGAATGCCCTAGGCTGGACCTCTTTGATCGCCGCCTCTCAATACGGCGACGTATCGAATGTCAGAACTCTGCTTGAGTCGCGCCCGGATCTCGAGGCACGCACGAAGGAGGACGAGAGGGCCCTGACCTACGCGATCGTTGGTGGATACGCCCCGGTCGTCGAGGTCTTGGTCGAGGCCGGGGCAGACCTCCACACCGCCGATCGACACGGATGGACTCCGCTCATGTATGCCGTCGAGGAGAACGACAACGCGCTGGTGCGATTCTTAATCCATAAGGGAGCCGACGTCAATACCGCGGACCTTCATGGGTATTCGGCCCTGATGAAAGCGAGCTATCGCGGCGAAGTGTCGATCGTCAAAGCGATCCTCGATCGGCAAGCGGATGTGAACCGCGGGATGCCAAGGGGCGGACTGCCCTCGACTACGCCCGGTCCAATCACGAGGAGGACGTCGTGACAATCCTGCGAAACTCTGGAGCAATCCCCTGACTCCGTCCTCCCTGCCTGCCGGGACGGATGGAGCCTGTTGCCGACTCGCCGCTCATCCTTCCCGCAGGAACCGGAGCGACTCATCATTGACGACCCGACCGTTCTTGGCCTGCTCCCGCCGCAACGCCTGAGCGAGGTGCGCCCGGCCGATGGGGTGGCCCTCGGCGGCGGCGAGGTAGGCGGCGGCCAGGACGATGTTCTTGATCTCGCCTCCGGATAACTCGAAGCGACGGGCCAGGGCCTGAAGGTCCAGGTTGGCGTCCCGCTCCGCCTGAGGAGGGAACATCCCCTTCCAGATGCGCAGACGATCGGACTCGGAGGGCATGGGGAAATGGATGTTGAAGTGAAACCGCCGGAGAAACGCCTCGTCCAGGTCACGCATCCGGTTCGTGGCGAGAAGGGTCACGCCGTCGTGGGACTCCATGCGCTGGAGCAAGTAACCGATCTCGACGTTGGCGTAGCGGTCGTGGGCGTCCTTGACCTCGCTCCGCTTGCCGAACAGGGCGTCGGCCTCGTCGAAGAACAGGATCGCGCCGGAGGCGTAGGCCTCGTCGAAGAGTTGACGCAGGCGTTCCTCGGTTTCACCAATATACTTGCTCATGACCCGCGACAGATCGACCCGGTAGAGGTCCAGCCCCAGGGTTCGGGCCAGCACCTGCGCGGCCATCGTCTTGCCGGTGCCGGGCGGTCCGGAGAACAGGGCGGTCAGTCCGCGACCCATCGGCACCCGCCGATCGAAGCCCCATTCCTCCAGTACCTTGCGCCGGTGGCGGACCCAGGCAATCGCCAGATCCAGCTCCGATTCAATCCGATCGGGGACGATCAGATCCTCGCGCGGGTAGGGCAGCGGCAGTTTCTCCGCCAGCGGCCCCATCGACGCGGAGCCCACCGCGCGACAGGCTCGTTCCAGGTCGTCCGCCGCCAGACGCCGATGGCCGGGCGGGCGCAGTTCGGCCTCGGCCGTCGCCCGCCGGATGGCCCGCGCGATCCGACCCGGATTGAATCGGAACCGGGCGGCGAGCGCCTCCAGGGAATCCTCCTCGATGGACTCGCTCCTCGGCATCAGCGCCCGCCAGAGCCGCACCCGCAGAGCCTCGCCGGGCTCCGTGAACTCCACCACGACCGGCTCTCTCGGCGCCGCGTCGGAGGCCGCCGCCGCGTCCGGCTCGGAGAGGGCCATCAGCAACGGACCGCTCACCCCGTCGAGGCCGTTCCAGAGGGCCCGCCAGTCGAGATCCGTTCGGGACGCGCCGTCCAGACGGATCAAGAGGCCGGCTCCGTACCAGCGCGCTTCGCGCCGGGCGATACGCAATCGCTCCTCGATCGCATCTCGACCGACCTCCACCACGACCAGGGGCCGGCCCGCCGCCGCGACGACCGCTCGGGCCGAGGCCGTCCGGCCGCTGCCGGAGGCTCCCACAAGCATCAAGGGCGGGGTTGGCAAGCGGTCCCGCAGCCGCCCCGACCAGGCGGTCAGGCGTCCGTGGGGTTGCTCGTCGAGGATCAGCCGGTCGAGCAGGCCGCCGTCGTCCCGCTCGATGTGCACGCCGGGAAGGGCCGGATCGAGCGTTGTTTCCGCCACGAGCCGCCGCAGAACATCCCGAGGCAGTTGCATCGCCAGGGTCGTCAGCGGTCCATCCCCGTCCAGATCCAGGAGAGCATCGCGCAACATCGGCCGCTTGAAGAGATCGACCAGGGAGATCTCGGTCTCGCCGTGCTCTTCGTCCAGCAGGGCAACGGCCAGCCCAGCGTTGGCCTCGGGCGACCGACGTGGTCGTTCAGATAGGCGATCAACCTGCCGAAGCGGGCATCCAGCTCGGTCGCGAGGGCAAGCTGGAGCATCAAGAATTCGAGATCCCGCAGGTCGAACGCGCGAGCCACCTGATACAGCGGCGCGTCGTTTTGTCGCGCCGGCGCCTTCCCGTCTCGATCCGTGCCGGTTCGGGAGCCACGCGACGGCCGTTGATGCGACGTCCGGGTCGTCTCGGCACATCGGCCGATTCCAGAATTCGGCCAGCTCGGCGACAAGCCCTTCGGCCTCACCGACCTCGATGACCAGCCCTTGCACCGCATCCGCCTCCGGCGTCCGTCCTCGACGACGCAGCCGCTGGAGATGGCGGACGAGCGTCTCCAGCAGGCGCACCATCTCGTCCCGAAGGTGCGGACGTCGTTCCCAGGCGACCTGTGCCTCAACTCGTGAAGCCATCAGCCATCCCACGTCCCGAGGACGCCCACGCGAAGGCCGGTTAAGGACGACTCATACCGTGTCGATCGCGGCCAGCGCATCCGGCCGCCCTCTCATTCCGCGCCCCATTCACTCTACGCCCGCCTCAAGGCCCTCACAAGGGCGTAAAGGATGCCAGCGGCCTTGCCGATCACTGCTCGCTCCAGGGTCGGCTCGGCGGCGGGGGCGGGGGCTCCCGCCAGCGCCAGGTCGGCTGGTAGCGGACGTCGAAGGTAGGGCGTGGCGATCGGCACGCCGCCCTGGGTGTGGGACTGGAGCAGGGCGTCCAGGATGCCGCTGGTGAGCAGGGTCCGCTCGACCGGCCAGCTCGGGCTCGCCGCTGAGCATCATCCGCTCGATGCCGTGGAGCAGGAGCGTGAAGTGGGCGGCGGGACGGGCTTCCTGGGTCCAGAAGAGGGTGGACTCGATCTTCCGGTCCGCCTCGTAACGCCAGGCGGCGGCCCAGTTGCCGACCGCGCCGTTCAGCTCGAAGAGGAAGGTCCGCAGGCCGTCCTCGTAGTTCACGATCATGAGCTTCGGTTCCGGGACCGCAGCGCGGTTCAGGGGCTCCCCCTTCTGATAGCCGGGCACGCGTCGCAGGGCGGCCTCGAACAACTCGGGGTCGCAGAGATGCTCGTCCAGCGCCTTCCAGACGGCGTCGCCCCCGAGGCACTGGACCGAGCGAACGCCGGTCTCGCCGCCCTGACGCTGCTCGGCCAGGGCCTGGACGGCCTCCAGCGCGTGGAAGCCGTAGGCGTCGGTTGACCCGTAGGTGAAGCCGACGATCTGCGTGATGCGGGCGCCTCGGGCGACGTCGGCGGGCGGGTGGCGCCAGGTGCCGGGGACCGACGAGCCGGCCATCAGCGGGATGTTCAACTCCTGGGCGGTGTCGTAGATGTGGCGGGCATCCTCCCAGTTGTCGGCGAGGTGCTTGTCCAGGAAGACCGGCACGACGCGGCCGCTCTGGCGGAAAACCGCGAGCGTCTCATCCCAGAACCGGCGCTTGGGGTACTGGTGGTTGCCCGTCTCGGAGAACGGATAGTCGCCATGCTCGGCGATGAGCAGCACGCCATCGACGGCCAGCTTGTCGGTGCCGAGGGTGAGGGTCTCGGCGATGCTCGGCTTGATCGGGAACCGGCACGCCGCGGCCAGGAGCCGGCTGATGTCGTTGGGGGGCTTCTGGTCGGTGTAGAGCGAAGCGAGTTTCAGGGGCGAGTCGCGGCCGGTCCCATCGAGCATGTCCGTCAGCAGCAGGCGGCTGACGATGACGTCGGCGTGCGCGTTGTGCCGGTACTCCGTCACCGCGGCCGCCACGCGGCGGGTGGGCGGGTCGTCGGCTCTGGACTGGGCCGCGAGCACACACACGAGGAGCAGGGCGAGGGCGAGCACGACTCTGGACTGGGCCGCGAGCACGAACCCGAGGAGCAGGGCGAGGGCGAGCACGACGCCGCGCGACCAATGGGTATTGGGATTCGTCATGGCCTGGGGCTCCTGAGTTCGGGGTCGCCGAGCAGATAGGCCAGGAGGTCGAGGATCTGATCCTCTCGGAGCACGTTGACGATCCCCGCCGGCATGTTCGACTCGGGCGAACGTCCGCGCTCGACGATGTCGGCCTTGGGAATGGTGACGACCTCGGCCGGCGGCGGTGGGCGGAGCACGACCACGCGGTCGTCCTCCCGCTCGATCCGGCCGGAGTAGAGGGCGCCGTCCTCCGTCGCGATGAGGGTGCTGGCGTACTCGTCGGCAACGACTTTCGACGGCTCCACGATCGACTCCAGCACTTCCCTCGGGTTCAGGCGGCGGGCGATGCCGTCCAGGTCGGGGCCGACCGTGCCGCCTTCCCCCTCGAAGCGGTGGCACTGGATGCAACCGACGTCGCGAAAGATCTCACGGCCCCGGTCCGTCGAGCGGCCCGGCCCGGAACGGTCGAGCCGGGGGAGCAGGTCGTCCATCCGCCACGCCCGGACGAAGGCCCGCTCGGGCTCCAGGCCGGCGATCCATGCGCGGAACATCGCCACAGCCTGATCGTCAACGCGGTTCGAGACGAGCGGCGGCATCTGGCCTCGGCCGCGCCGCGAGAGACGATGGACGAGGACGGAACGGTCCGGGTCTCCGGGGGCGACGAGCATCGCGTCGGCGATGCCGAAGGTGTCGTGCTGCGGCCGCGCCTCGATGAGCCGCATCTTGTCCCGAGGGGTGGACAGCCCCAGCTCCATCCGTGAGTTGCCCCCGCCCGCCTCGACGTGGCAGATGGAGCAATTGACGTGCAGATAGGTGCGGGCGCGGGTTTCGAGGTCCCTCGACGCATCCCGGGGGTCCACGAGCGCGTCCAGCTCGCCCGGCGGTTTCGGGAGGGTGTCGGCGAAGAGGTCGATGCGATCGAAGGCGTGGAGCTGGTTGACGCGCTCCTCGCCGTAGTCGTGCTCGCGGTTGAGCTGCGCGCCGGTGACGCCAAGCACGAAGCCCGCCGCGCGGCTGTGGCACGACATGCACTCGGTGCGGCTGGGGAATCGCCACACCTGGCTCGGTCCGGCCGGACCTTCGGGCCTGAGCACGGCCTCCTCGCCGCCCTTATGGACGAGCGTCGCGTCGGACTGGTCGTCGAGCCAGCGGTAGGAGTAGCCGGCCCATTCCCCTTGCTGGAGGAGCAGCACGCGCGTTTCGACGCGGACGCGGGAGGCCGGATGGCCGGGCTCGCGCTCGAACGAGAGGGTCTGGACCAGGGCGGTGCCGTCGGGGAAGCTCCAGCCTCGCCCGGCGTCAAAGCCGACCTTCTCCTCGCCGGGGATGGCCAGGAATCGCTCGGCCTCGGCGCCATCGTTCCAGGCCGGCGCATTGACCGAGTAGGGGATGAGCGCCGGGTCGGGCCGGTGCTCGCGGGTCGAGGCGAACAGGCCCGTCTCGCTCAGGAGGGTCGGGAAGGGTTCGGCCCGCTCCCGCTTCGGCGCGGGCACGAGCCGATAGAGCCCCCCGCCGTAGTCGGTGATGAGCAGCTCGCCCCGTTGATCGACCCGGAACGAGGCGATCTGGAGCGTCGTGTCGGCGATCTCGCGATGCCAGAGGATGCGCTGGCCGTCGTGCTTCACCGCCCAGATCCGTCCGCTGGAGTAGTCGCCATAGATGTAGGCGCCGTCGAGTTCGGGGAACGTCTTCCCGCGGTACACGACGCCGCCGGTGAGCGAGCGGAACTCGGCGTGGGAATGCTCGATGGTCGGCGGCACGATGGGGGTGGGGCCGCGACGGCGTTCGAGGTAGAACGGGTGGCTCCCCTCGTACACGCTCCAGCCGTAGTTCTCGCCGCGATGGATCAGGTGGACGGTCTCCCACTGGTCTTGTCCGTTGTTCCCGACCCAGATCTGCCCCGTCTCCAGGTCGGCCCCAATGCGCCAGGGGTTGCGGAGCCCGTAGGCCCAGATTTCGGGCCGGGCGCCGGGCAGGTCCACGAACGGGTTGTCGGGCGGGATGCCGTAGGGCCGGTCGCCGTCGCGCCGATCGACGTCGATCCGGAGCACGGCGCCGAGCAGGTCGTCCACGGTCTGGCCCGAGTTCCAGCCGTCGGAGTCGCTGGTGCCGTCGCCCGTGGTGATGTAGAGGAACCCGTCCCGGCCGAACACCATGTCTCCGCCGTCGTGCCCGCCCGACTTCCATTCGATGACGACCTCCGCGGACGCGGGGTCGAGGCGGTGGGGCGGCTCGCGGCCGACGGTGTAGCGGGTGATCTGGTTGAGGCGCTCCGGCTCGCTACGAGGCCCATTGCTGAAGACGTACACGACACCGTTGTCGGTGTAATCCGGATGGAAGCAGACGGAGTAGATGAGCTGCTCGGGCCGGTCGAGAATCACCTCCGACTCACTTGAGCCGGGGTCGTCGGGGATGCGGACGATCTGCGAGCCATTGCCGGGCGCTTCCCCCGCCTGCACCACCCAGAGCATCTCCGTGCCGGGCTCCTCGGCGATGTAGAGGGGGGATCTCCAGGTGTGCGCGGTGAACGTCTTCTCGACCGTGTACGGCAAAGGGGGCTCGGGCGATCCGACGAGCCGCGAGTTGACCCAGGGCACGCGCTCCGTGAGGCCGGTCGGTTTGTCGGCCGCGGTCGCGATCACGACGAGGCCGGGGAGGAGTCCCAGGATAAGGACCGAGGCCGCGCGGGCGGACCTCCGAGATTCGCGGGGCGTTTCACTCCGGGACAAGGGGAAGCTCCTGTGGTGCCTCTCGAAACGGGGAGTCAGTCATTCAATGGGCGCGGCCCTCAACGGGGCGGATCGTACTCGATCCGTGCCACGCCATAAACGAGGAAGGCGGGGACGGTGAACCGGACGCGGCCGTCGGCGACGGCCAAGGGGGTCGAGCGTGACCTCGTCGGCTTGCTCGGGGGTCAGGAACCGGATGCGCCGCGGGGTCGCCCCTTCGGGCAAGGCGATGTCGGCGATGATGCCAGCGACGGGCTTCGGCTTCTCGTCCGCGATGCCGGCGCCGAGGCGGGGCTTGCCGTCAGGTCCGGGGGGAAGCTCCGTGCGGTCGTAGTTGACGAAGTGGATGTCGATCTCCCCCTCGGTCGCGGCGGGCCGGCTGGCGGAGACGCGGACGGTTCCCGGCGCCTCGAAGCGGCTGCGACCGGTCGGCAGTCCCGCGACGACGGCCTCGGGCCGGTCCTCAACGGTGACGACCCGCGCGTAGCGGGCCGCGCGCTCGGGCGGGAATAGATCGTCGGGCCAGACGTCGAACAGAACATGCGCGTCGAGGAGCGCCCGGCCCAGCGCGCGGAACGGCTCGACCGCCGCGGCGTCTCCCTCATGGACCTGGGAGCGGGGAAAGAGCAGGGCGACCTCGGCGTGGGGCCGGTTCGCGCGATAGAGGGCGTCATGGCGGCGGAGGAACTGGTAGTAGCGGACGATCTCCGCCCGGGCGGCGGGGTCGGTGAATCGCGTGTAGAAGCCCATCGGCGCGCCGCCGTTCGCCGCGAGTTCGGCGATGGCCGAGCGGATTCGCGTCCCCTCGTACTTCCCCAGGGTGAACGGCTTGTCGTCGAAGGCCCCACGGATATAGCGGGCTTGCAGCGTGGCGTCGCCGAGGACGCCGTTCCGCAGGTCGGTGAAATTCGCCGCCCCGCCCGTGCTGTACCAGAGATAGCTCTCGTCCCGGCCCCAGAGTTCGGCGGGGAGCAGGCAGCGCTCGTCGCCGTCGATCTGCGCGAAGTTCCCCAGGTGGTTCCACTGGGCGACGATCAGGTCCGGCTTGAGCGAGCGGCCGTACCGCACGAAGACCTCATCGAAGACCTGCTTGTTGGAGATCTGGGAGAACCGCAGCATCTCCAGCCTCAGCGGCGACGTCTCGGCCGCCGGGTGCCACGAGACAATCTCGCCGAATCGGTGGGAGTCGAGGTCGTCGATGCCGAACCGGTCGCGCAGCTCGTCGGGGCTGAACCGCTCGCGCGAGGTAGCGCCGGAACGCCGTCTGGCAGTGCTCGCAGAGGCAGTCATGGCGATAGAAGTAGTTGGCGATGAAGCCGTCCAGCCCCGCGGCGGATGCCGTGGCGGACCCAGGCCTTCAGCACCTGCTTGCCAGGCGGGGTTCCGCAGGCAGGCCCAGTGCTCGTTCATCCCGCCGATGGCATACGTCCTGGTCTTGATCGGCGTGCCGTCGGCGTTCTTCTCCAGCAGGCGGACGGGGTCTTCGACGGGCTTCGGCCCGAGCACCTCCTCGTCCCAGAGGTCTCGGTAGAACTTGAAGAAGCCCGTCGGGCCGTCGGGGCCGTCGGGGTCGCCCACCAGGAACTCGACGTTAAAGTGGCCGACGACCTTGACGTCCTCCTCGTGGAGCCGGTCGTTCAGGGCCTCGAACCAGTCGCCGAGCGTCGTCGAGGCCCCGGACCGGGAAATGGGCCGGGTAGCCGTCGAACTGCGGTGTATGGCCGAGGCTCCAGAAATGGGCCCCGTAGAAGCCGACCTGCGCCACCTCCGGCTGGGCCTCGCGGACGAACTCCAGGTACTCGGGATCGCCGTACCCGTCCCAGTGGGCCACGAGCCGGGTGAACTCGAAGCGGGGAGGCTCGTCTTCTTGAGCGCGAACGTCCCGCCCGAAGAGAGGAATCAGGAGTGTTACGAGGGCCAATGCGCGCGCTATCATCGGATCTCCTCTCGTTGGCGGACCAGCGGGAGAGTCCGTATGATAGAGCCTGGGGACGTGTTCAACAATGGTTTGCCGGGGAATCGTCGGCTCCGGTACGGATTGGCGAGTAGCCTGCATTGGAGTGTCCGCGGAGGAGCGCCGGCCATGCGCATCGCGATCGGCGGGATCATGCACGAGTCGAATACCTTCGCGCCGATGCTCACCGATCGGCGACGGTTCGAGGAGGGCAGCCTGACGCGCGGCGAGGCCCTGCGGACCGTCTGGAGCGAGGCTCACCACGAGGTGGGGGGATTCCTCGCCGGCGCCGAGCGGAACGGCTACGAACTCGCCCCGACGACGATGGCCTGGGCCACGCCGGCCGGTCCGGTCGATGACGCCGTGATCGACGAGGTTGTCGATGAGATCATCGACGGATGCCGCCGGGCCTCGGCCGACGGCCTGTTGCTGGCTCTCCACGGGGCGATGGTCTCGCGGCGCCATCCCGACGCCGACGGCGAGGTGCTGCGACGTCTCCGCGTCGCGCTCGGCGAGGACCTGCCGATCGTGGCGACCCTCGACTATCACGCCAACGTCTCGACGGCCATGGCCGAGCACGCCGACGCCCTGATCGGCTATCAGACCTATCCCCATATCGACCAGCGGCAGCGCGGCCTCGACGCCGCCGAACTGGTGGTGCGAGCGGTGCGCGGCGAGGTCCGCCCGGTCGTGGAGCTGGCGAAGCCGCCGATGATCCTGAACCTGCTCGGTCAGGAGACGGATCGCGAGCCCTTGCGGTCGCTGATGGCCGAGGCCCGCGCGGCGGAGCGTCGGCCGGGCCTGCTCTCGGTCAGCCTGATGGCCGGCTTCCCCTATGCCGACGTGCCCGAGATGGGGCCGTCGGTGATCGTGGTGGCCGACGGCGACCGGGCCGCCGCGCGGGCCTTGGCCAGCGAGTTGGAGGGGCGGATGTGGGATGCCCGGCACGACCTGTTCGTTCCCTGTCCCGGCCCGGAGGAGGCGGTGCGTCTGGCTCTGGCGACCGACCGTCGGCCGGTGGTCCTCGTCGATCTGGGCGACAACGTCGGCGGCGGTTCCGCGGGCGACGGCACGGTCCTGCTGGCGGAGTTGCTCCGCCAGGGGGCAAGCGGGGCGGTCGTCGTGCTCCACGACCCGGACGCGGCCCGGGACGCCTTCCGGGTGGGCGTCGGCGGACGATTCGAGAGGGCCGTTGGCGGGCGGGTCGATCGGCTCCACGGCGCCCCGGTCCCCTTGCGAGGCGTGGTCCGCTCGCTGCACGACGGGACGTGGGTCGAGGACCAGCCCCGCCACGGCGGCCGTCGGCGGAACGATCAGGGGCCGACGGCGGTCGTCGAGGTCGAAGGCCCGAACCTGCTGGTCCTCAACTCCCTGCGGACGCCGCCGTTCAGCCTCGGCCAGCTCACCAGTCTGGGGATCGACCCCGCCCGGCAGGCGATCCTGGTCGTCAAGGCGGCCATCGCCTACAAGGCGGCCTACGGGCCGATCGCCGGCCAGGTCATCGCGGTGGATACGCCCGGCCTGACGGCCATCGACCCCGCCCGTTTCCCCTTCCGCCAGATCCGGAGGCCCCTGTTCCCGCTCGACGGATGATCGGATCAGAGGACGCCGTACCGCCGGAACGCCTCGGTGACGGTCATCCCCTCGGCCAGCGCCCGGCGGACGAGGTTCTCCCCCCGGACCTTCTCCTCGGCCAGCGTCAGCGCCCGTTCGGCGATGGCCTGCGGGATGGCCACGATGCCGTCGTCGTCGGCCAGGATCAGGTCGCCCGGGTGGACCAGGACGCCGCCGCAGTGGATCGGCACGTCGTGCGCGGCGACGTCGATCCGCCCGAGGCTGTCGGCCGGGTGGACGCCCCGGCAGAAGACCGGGAAGCCCATGGCGATGATCGCCCTCGTGTCCCTCGTGTAGCCGTCGATCACCACGCCTCGGCAGTCGCGGTAACGGGCGGCGGTCGAGAGTAGCTCGCCCCAGAAGCTCACGTCGCACTCCGAGACGACCATCACGTCGCCGGGCCGCAGGTCATCGACCGCCGCCATCTCCCCCTTGTACGGCTCGGCCGGTGCAGCGTTCCGGCGCCGGGATCGTCCGGACCGTCCTCGCCAGACCCGCGATTCGGGCTTCGGGAAACAGCGGCCGGATGTCGGCCCGCATGGCCTGCTCGCGGTAGCCCAGCCGATCGAGCACGTCGGCCACGACCGGCGTGTAAAGACCGGCCAGCCGATCGATCCACCCTCGGGATCGGACCTCCTCGGTTGACATGGCGATGCCCTCCTCCTCACAAGGCTCTCATGCACCAACCCGCTGCGGGATCGGGCGCGGCGTGCTCAGGCCGGCGATCCCTCAGGGCCGGTCCGGGAAGACAGTTCCTTGAGAGAGGCGGCGCATCCTGGCACTCCGAGGATGCCGGCGCGTCATGGCCGCCAATCGCCGTCGGCCGTGCCGTCTGGACTCGCCAGCACGACCTTGTAACCATCCGGATCGCGCAACCAGATCTCCCAATGATTCGGGCCGCCATCGCCTTCGGGCGGGTTCCGATGGCGAGGCAGGAGGACTTCGGCTCCCATCGCCTCGGCCCGGGCGATGGCCGCATCGATGTCCTCGACTTCGAACCACAGCAGCAGCCCATTCCCGGGTGGCCTGTCATCCGGGTCGCCGATACGCCCGTGGTGATGCTCCACGTCCCAGCCATGCAACTGAAGCACCAGCTTCCCGGACGCCACGAGACGCTCGTAGATCGGCCCGCCGTGGTCGCTGTCGCAATTGAGCAATCGCTGATACCAGCGACTGCTCGCCTCGACATCGCTCACGCAGATGAGGGGCTGAGGACGCATCCGGATCGGCCTCCCGACGCCTATAGAATCCTTGTAAGCCGCGTGGCCGCCTCAAGAGCAGGCCTCCTTGAGGCTTGAAAACTCCTGGACCTCACCCCCACGGAGCCACGCACCATGTCGCTCATTCTCGGGCTTGACCTCGGCAAGTTCAAGAGCGTTGATAACCCGGCACGAGCCGGCGGTCAAGGCGCGGGCGACGCGGAAGGCGAAGGCAGCCGGCAAGGGCAAGGCGCGGGCGATCCTGGCGGCGAAGCTCGGCCGCGCGGTGGCCGGGACAACTTGTTGTCCCGGTCGCGAAGCGACAAGAAGTCATAGGTTGCGATCGGCTGTCTCGGATGGGTCAGGCGATTCCTGACACCTCTTGCGGCTCCGCCGCCAGGACAACAAACGTTGTCCCGGCCACCCGCGGACCCTACGGGGCTTAACAAGTTGTCCCGGCCAGCCTCGCGCGATTGTGCTGATCGAGCAGATCAGCGTGGCGCAGAAAATGATCGTGTTCCTCATCGTAGCTTCTCCTTGGTGCTTATCACGGATGGTACGGTCAAGACAGATCGAAACGGTGGGTTGACCACCGAAGAGGCTGATCTCAAGGGAAGCCTGGCTGATCGACGACCTCTCCGCCCATCCTGGTTCCGAGAGCGGACCAGACGCGGTGCGTCGATCGAATCCTTCACAAAGTGGACGCTGCCGTCCATCGTCAGAGCGTTAGCTCCCCGAACATGGCGGCTGCCGGCGGTGGTTGCTCGGAAGTCGCTCGCCGCGCAAGATGGACGATTCGGCGTCAATGCGTGGTTGTACTGGGAATAGCGATAAGCCTCCGCTGATCCAGAGGATGCCCTTTTCGGGCTGGACGATCGTCGCCTGGCCGGGGGCAATGCTCGCGCAGAGCTGCGGAATTCCATCAAGCTGTTCGGTGTCGTGGCCGGGGGCAACCCGAAGATCGACCCGAGCCGGTCGGCGCGCTGCGGGGTGCCCACCCCGGCGATCCACTCGGACACCCCCACGGTCTGCGACAGGCCGTCGGGTATCTCGGCGGAGGACAAGGATTTGCCGATGAACACCCCCTCACCCCGCAAGGAATTCTCGCCCGCGTTCCCCGCATAGTTCGTCCGATCGCGCTCGTCCCGGGGGCCGACCGGCTCGGCGGGGCAGATGAAGGACGACGGGACGTTCATCGACGCCGTGGTGTTGGCATTGGTCAGAACCGAGAACTCGTCCATGTCGGACATGTTGATCGCGTTGAAGAGCGGCTGTTGCCCAAGGTAGGGGAGGATCTGGACGAGGAGCGACGCATCGGCGACCGGCGTCCTCTGCCGGAGGGAAATTTCCCATGAGCCTGGGCGTGGCCGTGGATGGCCAGGCCGATTTGCTTGAGATTGTTCGTGCATTGAATCCGCCTTGCCGATTCCCGGGCCCCTGGACGGCCGGCAGGATCAGTGCCGATCAGGATCGCGATGACGGAGACGACGACAAGCAACTCGATGAGCGTGAACCCCTGTCTCTTCGTGTTTGTCGTCACGGTCGGCCTCCAAGCCTAGGTCGTTCGAGACGTCGAGCTGTTCGATTTCTAAGGCTTAACTTGCCACCCCCGCGATATTTTCTGAGCAGAGGTTAGGCGTCGAGGCTCCGGCCAAACGGCCCGGGGCACGAAGACACTGCTCCGGCCACCCGCCCACGACGCCAATAATACCCGAATCCAACTACAGTGGAGGTGATGGCCATTAAGAGGGTTGAGGGCTCGGGAACTGCGGTGAGGTTAATTTCGATCAACCCATAATAAGGGCCAACTGCATTCGGAGAATACCAAGGTGCCGACACAGATCCTTCCAGGGCCACGTCATTCCAATCTCCCAATGCTCCACCATCTCCAGGAATTCCTGCGACTCGATGCCAATTCATAACAACATAGTTCTCAGGACCCCCGAAGGGAGCGGCATTGTTTGGTTCCCCTGGATTCCAGTTGGTGTATGTCAGCGGTTCCCCACTAATCCACTGAAATGACCCCTCAGAGTCCCGATCGGTCAGCCCAGTCCACAGGATCCGGTTCGGATCTTGGCCGACGAAGAAATTGTCAATTACAAATTGATTCTCCGCCGCATCGTTGATGGTAATGAGATGACCTCTGAGGGAGACAGCTTCGGCCTCGGAATCATTCCAATTCGATTTTGTATTGGTGAGCTGATATCCATGCCCATTGTAGAGAATGAGCCCAGCCGCAACTGGTTTGGTAACCAAAATCGCTAAGAATGCTATCATGATAAAGAATTTCATGCGTGCTTCCAAATGAGAGCGAGGAGAGAAAAACGAGGACATACGCATTTACGCCTGCGTTCGCGGCCGGCCGGGAGGGCGGAGACAGGACTCCAGTGGGTAGGCTGGGTCGCGGGTGGCCGGGACAACAACTGGATCCCGGCCACCCGCGCGAGCAACATCCCGAACCCGGTCAGGAACCTCTCCCCTGCCACGGCCCGTCGACGGTGCGCTCTGACAGAAGAGGCCATGAGAGCGGTTAGGCGCGACGCGGCCCAAGCGTGATGTATGACCGGGCTTTAGGATGCCTGCAATCTGAGCGTAGAAGGTATGGAGATCTTGATAAACGAGCGATGGGCATTTCCATGCTCATAGGCGCCATTCGAGCATCTCGACCTTCGGCGGTAGGATGCGCTTTAGGTCGGGCTTCGCCTCAATCACCAAGGCACGGAGGTTGTTATAATCATCGACGATGGTCGTAGTGACGGCCTGTTCGCGCTGTCTTCGCGGTTAGCGAACTGAGGGCAGATGCCGATATCTTTCGGCTTTCGCCGCGGGACAGCTAGTTCGTCTGTAAAAGGCACGCGTGCTCGACTCCAGCGGCTAAAGCGTTTTTCGAGGCAATTGAACGCTCAGCCACTTCGCCTCACCGATGGTGACATTGACCGCCAACTCATCCCCCTTCGCGGTCCCCTGGACATCGCTACGGCATGCTCCACCTCGGAGTGCTCCGCCTGGTGGTGGAAAAGCGTAATCGATTTCCCGGACTGCTCGTTCTCGATCGTGACCGAGAGCCACGGCCCGGGGTCGACCAGGTCACTGAGGAACTTCCTCAAGCCCATGAGCCGTCCTCCAGTCGCAAGAACCTTCTGACCAGAATTAGACGAACAAAAACTCGTGGAAAAATACGACGAAACAGTCTATCATCCCATCTGTCCGACAATCCTCCCACGAATGAGGCCGGTTTGCAAACCGATTCCGGGATGAGGCGAACCAATGGGGGACGGCGAACATGATCGGCGGCTCCGACCAGCCCGTAAGGTGGGCACCGCCCACCTCCTGGCAAATACGATGGTGGGCGGTGCCCACCCTACGAAGAACAGAACATATCAGCAGAATCGTGCATCAGAGCCCGGCGAGGCGTTCGTCGGAGTCGCCGAAGTGGTCGAGGGTGACGCCCATGCGGTCCATGATCGAGAGGTAGAGGCTACAGAGCTTGCGGTCGTCGTCGCCCCTGTCGGTGTAGTCCAGCACGCGGCCCGTCGGGAGGGTTCCGCCCAGGCCGCCGGCCAGGACGAGCGGCACCTTGCTGGCGTCGTGCCGCGATCCGGAGAACAGGCTGTTGATGAACAGCAGGCAGGTGTTGTCGAGCACCGTCCCCGCCCCCTCGGGCATGGCGTCGAGACGGGCGGCGAGGTAGGCAAGCTGCTCGACGTAGAACTGGGTCACGCGCAGGTAGGCGTCGGACTTGTCGTCGTGCGAGGCGCCGTGGTGCGCCGCGCGGACGTCGAGGAACGGGTAGAAGAGGCCCGAGATGTCGCGGCAGAGCAGCAGCGTGGCGATCCGGGTCTTGTCGGTCTGGAACCCCAGGGCGATCAGGTCGCACATCAGGCGCATGTGCTCGCGGATGTCCTCGGGCAGGCCGTTGTCGGGGCGGGGCATCGCCACGGCGGGCTGGTCCCGACCGGCGGCGCGGTCCTCGGCCGCCGCCTTCTCGGCCCGCATCGGCACGACCCGGCGCTCGACCTCGCGGACGCTCGTCAGGTACTCGTCGAGCTTCGCCCGGTCGCCGGCGCTGACCCGTCGGCTCAGGCCCGCGGCCTCTTCCCGGACGCGGTCGAGGATGCTCTGGTTGCGGCGGTTGCCGCGGTTGTCGAACAGGGCATCGAAGGCCAACGACGGATACACCTCCATCGGCACGGGCGAGGTGGCGCTCTGCCAGGAGATGTGCGAACTATACGCCATCGAGAAGTTCGTCTCGTGGTAGCCGGTGATCGGCTGCTCGCACCCGAGGACCATGCTCGGCTGGACGGTCCTGCGCGCCGAGATGCCGGGCGAGTTCCTGATCGATGCTGACGCCCCCCTTCAGCTCGGCCCCCTTCTTCAAGGCGGCCCCCGAGAGGATGTTGCCGGTCTGGCCGGGGTGGATGCCGACGCCGAGGGCGTGCTGGTTGTACAGGCCGTGGACGACGTTGATCTTGTCCTTCAGCGGCTCCAGGGGGTCCAGGCAAGGGCCCAGCTCCATCGACGCGCCGGAGCCCTTGGCCCACCAGTGCGACGGGTTGACGCCGCAGCCCATGAACAGGGCGGCGAACCGCTTCGGGGCCGTCGCGGCGACCTCATCGGCCAGCGCCAGGCACCCCAGGAGGGGACCGACTCCAGCCACGGCAGGGCCATCGTCACGCCGACGCCGCGAAGGAACATCCGCCGGGACGCCCGGCCGCGATCGCGCTGATCTTGATCGTTCACTCGGTCCGAAGCGTTCTTCATCGGGTTCACTCCGCGGGTAAGGCACCTCGCCAGAATCAGCGATACCAGTTGTGGTCGATTTCCTTTTTCGGGTGGCTGGGGTCTCGTCCGCGAGACCCCGGTGCGACGGCCTCATTCCGGGGCCTTGCGGACGAGGCCCCAGCCACTCATACCGAGCCATTCATTCGCACAGTTTATTCTGGTGAAACTTTATTCTGATGAAACTCCCAAGTCTTCGACTCGCCTGTTTCGGAACTGCGGGCTGGTGACGATGGTCTCGACCAGACTGCCGAAGCGGCCGCCGTCGGCCGACAGACGGGCACGCATGGCGTCGATGGTCGCGTCGTCGGAAGGGATCAGGGTCCGCCCGAGGGCGTAGGCCAGGAGCTTGCGGCAGAGGTTCTCGACGAACTCCTCCCGGCGCCTGGTTTCCAGGTAGGCGCGGAGCCCCGCGACCCCCTCCCCCTCGACGCCGCCGGGGAAGACCACGCGGGTCTCGACGGGCCGGCCGCCGAGGTCCACGTCGCGGGCCTCGCCGACGGGGCCGTAGCCCTCGAACGCCAGGCCGATCGCGTCGAACCGCTCGTGGCAGACGGCACAACTCTTATCGGCGCGGTGGCGGGCCAGGGCCTCGCGCAGGGTCTGGTCGCCGAGCTTGGACTCGTCGTCGGGGAGGTCGGGGACGTTGGGCGGGGCGCCGGGATGTTCTCGCCGAGCACCTGACGGACGACCCAGTACCCGCGCTTGACCGGGCTGGTGCGCAGGCCGGGCGAGTTCCTCGTGAGGAAGACGGCCATCGGCAGGAGCCCCCCGCGGCCGTAGCGGTCGGCGTCGTCGATGCGCAGCCCAGTCGTCCGGCCCGGCATCGGCATCCGGCTCGGGCATCCCGTAGTGGCGGGCCAGCGGCGGGTTGACGAACGTGTGCCGGGCGTCGAGGAACTCCGAGACCGGGCGGTCGTTCCGGACGAGGTCGATGAAGAACCGGATCGGCTCCTCGAACATCGACCGCCGCAAGGCGTCGTCGAACGTGGGGAACCGGCCGCGATCGACGCTGTTGTGCTCCTCGAACCGGCGGAAGTCGAGCCAGTGGCCGCCGAACTCCGTGGCCAGCCCGCGCACGCGGTCATCGCGAAGCATGCGGCGGGCCTGGGCCGCGAGGACCTCGGGCTCGTGCAGGTCGCCCGAGGCGGCGTGGTCCAGCAACTCCTCGTCGGGCATGCTCGCCCAGAGGAAGTAGCTCAGGCGGCTGGCCAGGTCGTAATCGGAGAGCGGCTGGATGCCCTGCCCTTCCCCCTCGCCCGGCAGATCGACGCGGTAGAGGAAGTGGGGGGACATCAGGATGTAGGCGACCGTGTCGCGGACGGCGTCCTCGTGGTCGAGCTCGTCCTCCTCACGGAGCAAGCGGTAGAACGCGGCGACGCCCGCGCGCTCCTCCTCCGAGAGCGGCCGGCGGAAGGCCCGCTCGGCCAGCGCCTGCAGGGCCGCGACGTGGCGGGGCTCCGCCTCGGCCCGGTCCCGCTCGACGCGGCGAATTTCGTCGGAGATGATCTGGAATTGATCGGCGATGGCCTGGATGGCGCGGTCGCCGGCGCCGATCCGGCGCGCCTTCGCCAGGTAAATCTCGGCAAGCTCGCGGATCTTCTCCGCGGACGCGGCGTCCCTGTCCTCGGCGCGGACGAAGTTGAAGATCGGATCGCGCAGGAAGCCCGACTCCGCCCGCTCGTACCAGAGGTAGCTGGAGTACTGCCGCATCGGGTCGCCGGTGATGAAGTGGAACTCGCGCCAGAGGCGTTCGAGTTCCCGCTGTCCCGACTCGTCCAGCAACAGCTCGGAGAGCGGGCCGTCGTCGCGGAAGTACCCCGTCATGCTGTGGAACCCGGCGCTGAGCAGGCGTCCGGTGTTGTTCCTGTCCTCGTTTTCGAGATAGACCCGCGCCCGCTCCGAGACGAAGAAGGCGTCGGGGAAGGTCCGGCAGAAGCGGTCGAAGGTCGCCTCGAAACGGCGGAAGTCGTCGGCGTCGTCGGGGACGGTCAGCGCCCTGGCGGCCGGGCTGTCCGGCGCCAGCATGTCGGTCTGGATCTTCGAGGCCCCGCCCGCGTAACGCATCCGGTTGGCGACGAACTGCCGGTTCTTCCAGAGAACGAACGGTTGCGTCCCGTTGCTGATTCCCCGGGCGGTCATGTTCGGCACGTCCGGCACGAGCTGCCGGCGCAGGTCCACGACGAAGTCGCGCATCCGCTCGCAACCGGCCCGCGCGGCGTCCGCCCCCCCGGCGTCGGGTTCCGGCAACCCGTTCCAGAGGGCCTGAAGCGCGGCGATCGGGCCGAGTTCCTCCGACGGGTCGTTGAGGGTCTCCCAGATCGTCGCCAGATACCTGGAGCTGAGCCCGGCCTCGGCGGCGAACTCCTTCAGAGAGGCGTCCGGTCGGCCCAGGGCCTCGCGGTGCCGGAAGCGCCAGGAGGCGAGGAAGTAGTCGGCGTAGTCGGTGTTCTGACGGTCGTAAAAGGCGATGATGCGATGGACGCAGTACTTGTCGCGGTCGGTATCGGCGAGCATCGGATGCGGCGCGAAGTCGATGCCGTCCGGCGTCAGGACAAGGTGATCGGCGATCCGCCGCGCCGCGTCGAGGTACTTCTTGACCAGGGCGGGGGACATCGCGAGCGATTCCGCCGAGTTGTCGAAGCCGGCCTCGTTGGCCGGATCGACGGGGAACTCGCGGGTCGGCCGGAGGTCCACGCCGGTCAGGTCGCGGATCGTGTGGTCGTACTCGGCGTTGCTCAGTCTCCGCGCGCGGACCGTGCCGGGATCGCCCGCGTTGCGCGCGGCTTCGAGCTTGCGAACCGCCCCGATCCAGTCGATGACCTCCCGGCGAGCCTCGGCCGACGGGTGCCGCTTCGCCTTGGCCGGCGGCATGGTTTCCAGGTCGAGCTGATCGAGGACGAGCGCCCAGCGGGCGGGGTCGTCGGCGACGGCCTGCGCGGTGGTGAAGACGCTCAGGTCCAGGTCGCTCTTGGGTTTCTCGCCCGCGTGGCACCCGAGGCAATACGTCTGGAGGAACGGCCGGACGGTCTCGCGGAAGCGAAGCTCGACGGCGTCCGCCTCGTCCTGGTGGTCCCGGGTCGGTTCATCGGCGGCCATTCGCGGGCCGAGGGCGGCCAGCAGGAGGCCGGTGGTCATCAACAGGAGGCAGGTCGTCCGCATCGTCCGTCGCGTCTCCTTCACTCCGCCGACCTCAATACGTTAAACAAATAGACTACACCCATTGATCGGCCTCATCAAGAGAGAGGGAGGCGGGAGGATGGCAACGTGACCCCGACGCCCGGGCCGCCGAGATCGTGTCCATAAAGTGTCACTCCGGCCCCTCCGTCGCGCCGAAACGCGCAGGGTCAGCATCACTCCCCGAGGGCCGTTTCGCGCCTCCCAGCGGTCGCGGGATGCCCCCCGGCGCGGAGGGCCGCCGGCCGATCTTCTTGATTTGAAAAGACTTCCGTCGAAAGACCCTGTTCCGAACGAGGTCCAAAGTGGGCCTCCAAGGTCAGCAACACCCTCTCGCCGCGGAAATCGGGGCCGACAAATGGGCGTTACTATCGGAAGGACAATAAGTTACGTTGATCCAAACTCAGCCTGAAGACAAAAAAAAACGCGCCGTTTGGTATCAGCAACACGCGGGAGGCCGGTGGCGCGCGGAAAGAATGTCACTGAGGCTCCTCCGACGTCGCGATCCTCCTGGCCGGTGCTCACGCGAGAATCTCCTGGGCGACCCGGCCGGCGACGTCGGTCAGGCGGAAGTCGCGGCCGGCGTAGCGGTACGTCAGCCGCTCGTGGTCGAGGCCGAGGAGGTGGAGCAGGGTCGCGTGGAGGTCGTGGATGTGCATGCGGTCCTCCACCGCGTAATAGCCGTATTCGTCGGTGGCGCCGTAGCGGAAGCCCGCCTTGACCCCGCCGCCGGCCATCCACATGGTGAAGCCCTCGGGGTTATGGTCGCGGCCGTCCTTGCCCTGGGCCGTCGGCGTGCGGCCGAACTCGCCGCCCCAGAGGACGAGCGTGTCGTCGAGCAGCCCTCGCGCCTTGAGGTCCGTCAAGAGGGCCGCGATGGGCCGGTCCACCTCTCGGGCGTTCTTCTCGTGCCCCTCCTTGAGCTTGCTGTGCTGGTCCCACTGCACGTCTCCGTCGCTATGCGTGACCTGGACGAACCGCACGCCCTGCTCGGCGAAGCGTCGGGCGAGAAGGCACTGACGGCCGAAGTTGGCGGTGACCGGATCGTCCAGCCCGTAGAGCTGGCGCGTCGCGGGGGACTCGCCCGAGAGGTCCTCGATCTCGGGCATCGCCGTCTGCATGCGGAAGGCCAGCTCGAACGATTCCAGACGGCCCTCCAGCATCTGATCCGGGCCGGTTTGCTCCAGGTGGTCGCGGTTCAGCTCCGCGAGCAGGTCGAGCTGGGCGCGCTGGACGTTGGGCGAGAACCGGGAGTTCGTGATGTGGCGCACCCGGGCCTGCTCGGCGGGGACGCTGGCGTTGCCCAGGGGGGTCCCCTGGTAGGCGGCCGGGAGGAAGGCCGAGCCCCAGTTCAGCACGCCGCCGTGGGCGAGGGTCGGGCAGATGGTGAGGAAGCCCGGCAAGTCCTGATTCTCGGTGCCCAGGCCGTAGGTGATCCACGAGCCCATGCTGGGCCGGACGAAGTTGTCGCTGCCGGTGTGCAGCTTCAGCAGAGCACCGCCGTGGGCGGCGTTGGTGCCGTGGAGCGAGTTGAGGATGCAGAGGTCGTCCACGCAACGGGCCACCTCCGGGAACAACTCGCTGACGGCGATCCCGCTCTCGCCATGACGCTGGAACTTCCAGGGGGAGGCCAGGAGCTTGCCGGTCTCGGCGAACTGGACGCGGGGCTTCTCGAACGGCAAGGGCTTGCCGTCGTCGCGACGGAGCCTGGGCTTGTCGTCGAAGGTGTCGATGTGCGACGGCCCGCCCTTCATGAAGAGGAAGATGACCCGCTTCGCCCGGGCCGGGAAGTGCGGCGGTCGGGGCGCGAGCGGGCCGGCCGACGGGGCGGCGTCCGGCGGACCGGCCTTCGTGCCCTCGGCCAGTAACGCGGTCAGGGCGAGCGAGCCGAAACCCACGGCGGTCTCGCGGAGCATCCGGCGCCGGGAGGTCAGGCGAGCGGGGTGCTGATCCATGAGGGCCATTCTCCTACCGGATGGTGACGAATTCGTTGGACGCCAGCACCGCCTGGCAGAGCGCCTGCCAGGCGCCGAGACGGGCATCGTTCGGGGCTCCGTCCTCGTCCCGCAAGGTGCGCTCGAACCGTTCGAGGAACGCCAAGGCCCGCCGCGACTCGGCCGGCGACGGCGGGCGGCCGTAGGCCAGCGCGTAGAGCCGGCGAATCCGGCCGGCATCGTCCAGGTCCGGGCGTTCGAGCAAGTGGGCGGCGAGGTCGAGCGACGACTGCAACGCCAGGTCGCTATTCAACAGGAAGAGCGCCTGCGGGGCGACGGTCGTGGTCGCCCGATCGCCGTCGGTCACGCTCGCGTCGGTGGCGTCAAAGAGCTGGAACATGTCGTACAGGTGGTTGCGGACGATCGGCAGGTAAACCGACCGGCGAGGATTGTCGTAGTTGGTGGCGTCGCGCGAGGTGTGGTCGAAGAAGTAGGCCCGGTTCTCGACCGTGAGCAGCGAGCCCCCCATGCGCCGGTCGAGCCGACCGCTGACGGCCAGCAGGGCATCCCGGATCGGCTCGGCTTCGAGCCGGCGGACGTTCATCCGCCAGAGGAGCCGGTTCTCCGGGTCCACCCGCGCCGCGTCCGGGTTGAAGTCGTTGCTCATCTGGTACGTGTTCGAGAGCAGGATGAGCCGGTGCATGGCCTTGATCGACCAGCCGCTCTCCACGAAGCGGTGAGCCAGCCAGTCCAGAAGCGCCGGGTGGGTGGGCGGCTCGCCGAGTTTGCCGAAGTTGTCGGGGGTGCCCACCAGGCCCCGGCCGAAGTGCCAGCGCCAGAGGCGGTTGACCATCACCCGGGCCGTCA
Source organism: uncultured Planctomycetota bacterium (assembly GCA_963758025.1). Lineage (GTDB taxonomy): Bacteria > Planctomycetota > Planctomycetia > Isosphaerales > Isosphaeraceae > CAVWUA01. Next base: position 346,195 of record CAVWUA010000004.1, read on the forward strand.
ATGGGTGGTCCTCCGTCACGAGCCAGCGGGCCAGCTCCAGCCGGCCGCTCTGCGAGGCGCTGAAGCTCGGCGGTTCGGGCGTGGTGAAGACCGCCGGGACGTCCCTCGGCGCAAGCTCGCCCAGGGTCAGATGACTTCCCCGGATGTGGATGTGGGTATCGGCGACCGTGCCCTCGGTAACGCCCATCGCCGACGGCATCACCGGCGCGTCCTTCTCCAGCGTGGCCAGTTCCTCGCGAAGCCGCTTGAGCGTGGCCTCCGTCTCCTCGGCCTCGGCAGCCCCGGCCGACTCGTCGGTCTCCTTGGCATCGGATTGCTGCTTCCGCCGTTCGACCAGCGCGGCGATCTCCTTCTTCTTCGCGGCCACCTTCGCGTCGTGGGCGGCCTGGCGCGCCAGGTCCGCTTCGTCAGCCAGCGAAACCTCGTGCCAGCGGGCGACCTTCTTGAAGGTCTCCATGGTCCGGGTGCTCTTGAAGATCCCGGCCAGGGCGTAATAGTCGGCCTGGGAGATCGGGTCGAACTTGTGGTCGTGGCAGCGGGCGCAGCCGAGGGTCAGGCCCAGGAAGGTGCGGCCGACGGTGTCGATCTGCTCATCGACGATGTCCATTTCCATCTTCCGCTCGTCCACCTCGGCCAGCACCTTCGGCCCGAGGGAGAGGAAACCGGTCGCGATCAGCCGCTCGTGGGCCCTGGCCGGCGCATCGGCCGTTGAGAGCAGGTCACCGGCGAGTTGTTCGAGCACGAACTGATCGTACGGCTTATCGGCGTTGAACGCGGCGATGACATAATCGCGATAACGCCAGGCGTTGCCGTGGGCGACGTTCTCATCGAGGCCGTTGGAGTCGGCATAGCGGGCCAGGTCCAGCCAGTGCCGGCCCCAACGCTCGCCGTAGTGGGGCGAGGCCAGCAAGCGGTCCACAACCCGGGCGAACGCGTCGGGGGCGTCGTCGTCGAGAAACGCGTCGATCTCCTCGGGAGTGGGCGGGAGACCGGTCAGGTCGAACGTCACCCGGCGGATCAAGGTCCGTCGGTCGGCCGGAGCCGCCGGCGCGAGCCCCTTCGCCTCCAACGAGGCGAGGACGAACCGATCGAGCGCGTTGTGGGGCCAGGCGTCATCGGCAACGTCGGGAACTGGCGGGTCCTCCGGCGCGCGGAAGGACCAGGGTTCCCGTTCCCGCTCGACCTCGGTCGCTTGCCGCGGATCGCTCGGCCGGGCCGCGTCCGCGACCTCGTGCGGGCCGGGCGCCCCCATGACGATCCAGCGGTTCAGCAACGCGATCTGGTGGTCGTCCAGCTTGCCCCTGGGCGGCATCTTGAGGAACTCGTCCTCCTGACGCACGGCCGTGATCAGCAGACTGTTCACCGGATCTCCGGGCTCGACGGCCGGGCCGATGTCGCCGCCTTTGAGCCAGCCCTCCTGGCTATCCAGGCGAAGGCTACCCCGGAGCCGCTTGCTCTTCGCGGAGTGGCAGTCGTAGCAATGTTCGGCCAGGATCGGCCGGATCTCCTTCTCGAAGAAGTCCGCGTCGGCCGCGGGCGAGCCCGCGACCTCCTGCCCCTCGGCCGGCATGACCACCGCGAAGGCCAGCAAGGCACCCGCGAGGACCGTTCTCACGAACCATTGGCCCGAACGGCGCGCGGAAGTTCCCGAAATCCGACCCATCCCAAGGCTTTTCCAGCGATCTCTCATCGTGCCCACGTCCCGACTCACAACCGCGTTCCAGAGCCCGATTCGGAATCCCGCGCACCGGGAACACCGCGCCCTGTCCGATCGCGGTCCCTCAAGAGAAGATCCAAAAGACCCATGCCGACCGTTTTCGCTACCATTCGCTCCTTCCAGATTAAACATTCCTTGGACATCATGCCACGGGAATTCGAGAATCAGGTGTCGGACCCCAATAGAAATGTCCGGTGGTTGGCCCCAATAGAAATGTCCGGTCGATGCGATCTCTGGCCCAAGCCTGGAGGTTGCCATGAACCCCGACCGGATCGTTATGAGTCAACGTGATCGCGATACCCTCACCGTTCTCAAGCCCGTCCTGGCGGGGCAACGCACCCAGGCCGAGGCCGCGCGGCTGCTCGGCAAAAGCACCCGTCAGGTCCGACGCCTGGTCGCTCGCTTTCAGGCCGAGGGGGACGCGGGCCTGATCCACCGGCTCCGCGGCCAGCCATCGAATCGATATATTTGAATTACAACAAAAGACAATGTCCTCTCGTTCTACACCGAGCACCTCCAGGGCTTCGGGCCCACCCTCGCCGCCGAGGCCCTCGCCGAGCACGGCCTGGACGTCGGCGTCGAGACCCTCAGACGCTGGCTCATCGCCGAGGGACTCTGGCGGCCGGCCTCCCGGCGGGCCGTCCACCGCAGCCGGCGGCCACGGCGGGCCTGCTTCGGCGAACTGGTCCAGCTCGACGCCTCGGAGCACGACTGGACCGAGGGACGCGGCGTGCCGATGGTCCTGCTGGCGATGATCGACGACGCCACCAGTCGCCTCCTGGCCCGCTTCGCGCCGGCCGAGACGACCGCGGGCTACTTTGACCTGCTGGAGCGTTGGCTGCACGCCCACGGCCGGCCCGTGGCCCTGTACAGCGACGAGAAGAGCGTCTTCCGCGTCCCCACGACCGACGGGCCGGCCCCGCCGACCCAGTTCGGCCGGGCCTGCGTCGAGCTGGGCATCGAGCTGATCTGGCGCACAGCCCACAGGCCAAGGGACGGATCGAGCGGTTCTTCGGCACGGTGCAGGATCGCTGGGTCAAGCAGATGCGGGCCGCGGGTGTCGCCTCGGTGGCGCAGGCCAACGCCCTGGTCGGCCGCGTGCTGCAACCGCAGTTCAACCGCCGCTTCACCGTGGCCGCGTCCGACACGTCCGACGCCCATCGGCCCTGGGACCGCCGGGAGCACGACCTGCGAGCGATCCTCTGCCCCCAGGAGACCCGCACGGTCAGCAACGACTACGTCGTCCGCTACGACGGCCGGTTCTTCCAGTTGGCCCGGCCCGCGTTGCCGGGTCTGCGTGGGGGCGTGGTCGTCGTCGAGGCCCGCCGCGACGGCACGCTGGCGATCCGATTCAAGGATGTGTATCTTCGTTACCACGAGATCGCCCGACCGGCGCGGGCCCCATCGTCGCCCCGGCCCCCCGAGCCCCGCGCCGGCGACGTGCGTCGCCCTGCGGCGGACCACCCCTGGAGGAAGGCGTTCCAGACCCCCAAGAACAGATGAACAGCGGACATTTCTATCGGGGACAGACCGGACATTTCTATGGGGGTTCAACACGGGAATTCGAGAATCAGCGCGACCGGAGTCCGATTCCATCTGCACTTCCCGCTCACCGCCGGTGGCCTGGTGCAGATGTGGCGGCGGCTCCGCGCGGTCGCCGCCGCGCAGAAACAGAAGTGCCTGCCGCACCTGTTGCGCGACATCAAGCGGACCCAGCATTACCACAAGCCCGAGAGCGACTGGCCGGCGTTCTCCAAGCAGTTGAGACGTCTGATCCGCGACGCGCTCCGCTTGAGCAATCGGCGTCGGGACTTGACGGCGGAGCGGCTCGCGTCGCGTCGCAGACGCTTGGAGGATCGACTGCGCGGGCTGCTGGAGCAGCCGTGGGAGGAGCGGCACGCGCGGCGGTTGGCGAAACGCCTGCGGCGGCACCACTCCGAGCTGTTCACTTTCCTGGACCATCCCGAGGTCCCCTCCGACAACAACCACGGCGAGCGTCAGATCCGGCCGGCGGTGCTCGTGCGCAAGAACAGCTACGCCAACGGCAGCGAGGACGGGGCGGAGACCCAGGCCGTCCTGATGAGCGTCTTCCGCACGCTCAAGCAACGCGGTCACAACCCGGTCTCGGCGACCATTGATGCCGTCCGCGCCTCCCTCCAAACGGGGAAACTACCTCCCCTGCCCAAGCCGATCGCTGAAGTCCGCTGAAGCTTTACCGCGTTTGATGTTTTTTTGCGCCCGTTTACCGGGGGACAAGTCCTGACTTTTGATTGCAAAATGGATTATGATCGAACGCATGGTGAATATTAGCACACACTCATGTTGATTCGGTCGGTTTTACGTGAAGAGATGTTCTCGTATCAGGGAAGAATCGCGGAAACAACAGGCCGTGAGTCGGCCCATGCCCGGCGTCGGCGGATCGAGCGGGACGAACGGCATCGCGTCCGAAGTCATCTCAAATAGTGGACAAATTCATGAATGAGAAAATGCGGTTGGGATCGGGATGGAATGGTCCGGCGGGAACCCCGCCGGTGATCGCCTGTCGGGCCGAGGCCGTCGCGATCTCGCGGGCCGGGCGGGAGTTCCGGCTGGTCGCGGCGCGTCCGATCGCGGAGGGTGAGGTGCTTTTCACGATCGAGGGACAGACGACACTCCGCCCCTCGCGCTTCTCACTCCAGATCGGCGAGGGCCTCCACATCGATCTCGACCCGGTGCCTGGCGTCGAGGAGATCTTCGACCGCTATTTCTGGCGTTTCCTGAACCACGGCTGCGAACCGAATGCGCGGGTGGTCGGCCTCGACGTGATCGCCGTTCGCGCGATCGCGCGATGGGACGACGTGACCTTTCACTACAACACCACGGAATTCGACATGGCCGAGCCATTCGCCTGTCGTTGCGGGGCCGCGTCCTGCCTCGGCGAAATCCAGGGGTTCAAGCACCTCTCCCCAGCCGAGCGGGCCAGGCTCCGGCCCTGGCTCGCGCGTCATCTGCTGAAGCATCTTGAGCCGTCGGCGGAGTCCGCCCCGGTCGTCTCGGCATGAGCCTGCTGACGCGGGAATCGACGGGCCCCTCGCCCGCGAGGGAGAACCATCCGACGCTCTTGCACGCGTTCTTCGCACGCGCCGTGGATCGCTGGCCGGAGCGGGTCGCGGTCGACGTGCCGCCGGGTGAACGACCGCGCGGACCGCCAGATCCTGACGTATCGCGCGCTCGATCTCCACTCCGGGAACCTGGCCCGGCGGCTCCGCGCGTGGGTCGCGGGAGAGTGCGTCGTCGCGATCCACGTCGCGCGGGCCTCGGCGGCCCCTTACGTGGCGCAGCTCGGCGTGCTCAAGGCCGGGGCCGCCTACACGTGCATCGACCCGTCGTTTCCGGACGATCGTTTCGCCGAGATCCTGCGGGATTCCGAGGCGGTCGCGCTGATCACCGACGAGCCAGGACGCGCCAGGGCCCTCCGCCTGGGCTTCGCCCCGGAGCGCGTGTGCGTTCTCGACGAGCGGGGCCTTTGGCCGAGCCGCGAGGACGTGGCAGAACATCCGGTTCCCGCTCCCGATGGGCTGGGGCCGGAGAGGCTCGCCTACGTGATCTATACCTCGGGGACGACCGGGCGTCCCAAGGGGGTCCTGATCGAGCATGGAAGCATCGCGAACCTCGTGGCGTCCGACCTGGACGCGTTTCAACTCACGCCCGAGGACCGGGTCGCGCAGGGGTCGTCAGCCTCCTATGACTCGTCCGTTGAGGAAACCTGGCTCGCGTTCTCGGCGGGTGCGACGCTGGTCGTCATGGACGAGGCCGCTGTCAGGCTCGGGCCGGACCTGATCCCCTGGCTGCGCCGGGAGCGGATCAGCGTGTTCTGTCCGCCGCCGACCTTGCTCCGGGCCTCGGGCTGCGCCGACCCGGAAACGGCCCTGCCGGACCTGCGGCTGCTCTACGTCGGCGGTGAGGTGCTGCCTCGGGACATCGCCGACCGCTGGTCCTCGGGCCGAGCGATGATTAATGGATACGGACCGACCGAATGCACGGTCACCGCGCTGCGAGGCCGGGTCGAATCCCGGGCAACCGATCCATATCGGCCATCCCGTGAGCGGTATGACGGCCTGGGTGATCGACGATTCGCTGACAATCCAGCCGCCTGGCTCGGTCGGCGAGCTGGCGCTGGGGGGCGTCGGGCTGGCGCGGGGCTACTGGAAACGGCCGGAGCTGACGGCCGAGACGTTCGTGATCCACCCGGAAATCGGGCGGATTTATCGGACGGGGGACCTCGTTCACCGCGATGAGCAGGGGCGGTTTTTCTGCCAGGGGCGGGTCGATTCCCAGGTCAAGATTCGCGGTCATCGCGTGGAACTGGGGGAGATCGAGACGCGGCTAACGGCGCATCCGGGCGTCTTTGCCGCCGCCTGCCGGCTCCAGAGCGACGAGCAGAACGCCGCCCTCGTCGGGTTCATCGTACCGGCCGATCCCGACGAGGTTCCCACCCCGGCCTCGCTACGATCCTGGCTCGAAAGCGCGTTGCCCTCCTACATGGTCCCGGCGCGGTTCGGGGTTCTCGACCAGTTGCCGACGAGCGTGGGAGGGAAACTCGACCGTTCGGCGTTGCCCTGGCTCGATGCCGAGGCGTTGTCGGTGTCCGCCGGAGAGTCTCTGGCTCCTCGTAACGCGATTGAGAAAAAGCTGGCGGCCGCGGTCGGCCGGGTTCTCCCGGTGGGCACGTCCGTTTCGGTTCTCGACGATTTCTTCAACGACCTCGGAGGCGACTCGCTGGCCGCCGCGGAATACGTCACGATCCTGCGCCAGGATGAGGCCACCGCCTGGGCCACGGTCCGCGACGTTTACGAGGCGAGGACCATCGCCGCGCTGGCGGAACGTTGCCGGGCCGGTGGTGAACCCTGCCCGAGCCGCCGGGACGATTCGGATGCCGCGCAAGGGCATCCCCTCGGCGTCACGGTGCTTCAGACGCTCTGGCTGGCCGCGATGTTCTGGATCGGATCGGCGGTGAGTTATCTGATCGCGTTCGAATTCTTCCCGCGCTGGGTTTCCCGGGCCGGCGTGCCATCGTTGATGATCGCCGCGCCGTTGCTGATCGTGCTGGCCCGATGGCTCACCCTGCCGGTCAGCGTGGTCGTCGCCGTCCTGGTGAAACGGCTTCTGATCGGGACGTATCGTCCCCGGCGATCGCCGGTCTGGAGCGGGTTTTACCTTCGTCACTGGATCGTGCGGCAGGCCGCGCGGTGGATTCCCTGGGGGACGCTGGAAGGCACGACCTACCGGCTCACCGTGCTCCGATTCCTGGGTGCGCGGATCGGGGAACGGGTCGATATTGACCGGGGTGTGGATCTGTCTCAAGGGGGCTGGGATCTGCTGGAGATCGGCGACGACGTCACGATCGGCCGGGATGCCAGCGTGCGCGTGGTGGAACTCGACGACGGCGACGTGGTGATCGCACCCGTCCGGCTGGGGGCGGGGTCGGTCCTGGAGACGCGATCGGGCGTGGGGGGATCATGCCTCGGTCGGCCCCCACGCCTGCCTCACGGCGCTGTCATCGCTGGCCTCCTCGGATTCGATTCCCGAAGGTGAGCGCTGGGATGGAATCCCCGCGCGGCCGGCCGGCAAGGCCGCGACGGGGCCGAGGCCCTCGCCCCCCACCTCGGAATGGACCCCGGAAATCTGGAGCGCGTGGCTCCTGATATCGAGGCTGGGGATCGACCTGGCTCGGTCGCTGCCGTTCCAGCTTCTGGCGTTGCTGACCTTCGTTGCGCTGGGGCTCGATACGGACAGCGTGTTCCAATGGTTGCGTCAGGCCGACGGTGCGCCCGCGCTGGGACCGATCGTTCTCGGAGTTGTGGTCCTGTCGGTCCCGTTGACCCTGGCCTTCGAGGCATTTCTGGCGCGCTGGCTCGGGCGGGTTCCGGCCGGGGTGGTCAGTCGCTGGAGCCGGACGTATCTCCGGGTCTGGCTGACGATGGGCCTGGTGGAGTCGGCGGGCCGCTGGCTGAGCGGGACGTTATTCTGGCCGCTCTGGCTGCGCTGGGCGGGCATGAACGTGGGGCCTGGGTGCGAGATCAGCACGATCATGAACGTCGTGCCGGGGCTCGTCACGATCGGTCCGGAAACCTTCTTCGCCGACGGCATCTATCTCGGAGGACCGCGCATCGAACGGGGCGTGGTGACGCTCCTGCCGACGACCCTCGGCGCGAACACGTTTCTGGGCAATCACGTCGTGATTCCGGCGGGACAGGATTTGCCCGACGACATCCTGCTCGGCGTCTGCACGGTGGCCGATGACCGCGTGATCCGCCCTGGTACAAGCTGGTTCGGCCATCCCCCCTTCGCATTGCCCCGGCGCGAGGTCGTCGCCCGTGACCGCCGCCTCACGCATGAACCTTCACCCATTCGTTACGCCAACCGGGTCGTCTGGGAACTGCTGCGGTTCGTTCTGCCGGTCGGGCCGATCCTTGTCGCCCTGTGGTGGTATCGCACGGTGAATGACGTTGCGCGTCAGGTGTCGCCCGGGGTGCTTGTCGGGTTGATGGTCCCACTGATCTCGTTCGGGGCGGCGGCGATCCTCTGCGGGATTGTGCTGGGTTTGAAGTGGCTGCTCCTGGGCAAGGTCCGGCCGGGACAGCACCCGCTCTGGTCTTGCTGGTGCAGCCGCTGGGATTTTCTCTACGTCGCGTGGGGACAGTACGCCCGCCCCGTCCTCTCGGCGCTGGAGGGAACCCTGCTGCTCGCCTGGTATTTGAGGGCGATGGGAATGCGGATCGGTCGCCGCGTGGTGCTCAGCCAGGGGTTCGCGCAGGTTGTCGATCCCGACATGATCGCGATCGACGACGGGGCGACCGTGGACGCGATGTTCCAGGCGCACACGTTCGAGGACCGGGTTCTCAAGATCGGCCCGGTGACCATCCGGCGCGGGGCCACGCTCGGGGCGAACACGGTGCCGCTTTACGGAGTCGTTGTGGGTGAGCGGGCTCACGTCGCCCCTCATAGCGTGATCATGAAGCAGGAACATCTGCTGGCCCACCACGCCTACGAAGGCTCTCCCACGAACCCCGTCGGGTCGACGCGCCGCGAGCGGTTCGCCGCCGAGCACGCCACGCTGCTCTCTTCCGTGGTTGTATGGATTTGGGTAATGTTTGTATCATGAACATCCCAGACGATGAAGTCCGGTCGTGGTGCTCGGCTCGGGACGCCTGAGTGATTTCGGCGAGTCGCGTTACGTCACACGGTGGTCACTTCGCTGACAGGCGGACAACCTTCGACGCTTGGGAGGCCCCCGATGACGGTGACGAATGCCTGCCCGGAGTGCGGCGATCGCATCCCGTCTGATGCACCCGGGGGACTTTGCCCCTCGTGCGTGACGGGGGCCGGCAGCTCGGCGACAGTCACCTACAGGCGAGGACCGGAACGGGAGCCGCCGTCCGGCGAGCCGGCCGGGGTGACGATGCTCGACCTTCCCGAGTTCCTGGCCGCCCTGCGCGGGGTCGGCCTCGCGTCCGGCGTGGATCTCAACCAGCTCGCCGGGGAGGCCTCCGGCGATGCGGCCCGGCTCGCCCGTTCGCTCGTCCAGGAGGGCCGGCTGACCCCGTACCAGGCGGGGGCCTTGCTGCAAGGCAAGGCCCGCGGACTGCTGATCGGCGAGTACCTCGTGATGGATAAGCTCGGGGTCGGCGGCATGGGGGTGGTCCTCAAGGCCCGGCACCGGCCGTCGGGCCGGGTGGTCGCCCTGAAGCTGCTGCCCCCCTCCTTCGGTCGCGACCGCGAGGCGGTCCGCCGCTTCCGCAGGGAGTTCGAGGTGGCCAGCCGCCTCAGCCATCCGAACATCGTCGCCGCCATCGAGGCGAGCGAGGACCGCGGCGTCCACTTCCTGACGATGGACTACATCGAGGGGTACGACCTGGAGCGTCTCGTCAAAGAGGGGGGGCCGCTGTCGATCAAGCTGGCCCTGCACTGCGCCATCCAGGTGGCCCGAGGGCTGGAGGCCGCCCATGCCAGGGGGTCATCCACCGCGACATCAAGCCGGGCAACGTGATGATCGACGCCGCAGGGCTGGTCCGGGTGCTCGACCTGGGGCTTGCCAAGGTGATCGAGGCAAACGGTCACATGGGCCAGTCCGCCGGCCGCTCCCTGACGCGGACCGGGTTGTACATGGGGACCGTCGATTTTCTGGCCCCGGAGCAGGCCGACGACGCCAAGCGGGCCGACCATCGCGCCGACATCTACAGCCTGGGCGTCCGCGCGGATTTCGATCATGTCGAAGTCCGCGCGATCGTCCCCGACGGCCCCACGATCCCGGCAACGGCGACCCCATAGCCAAAGGCCCAAACCACGCCGCCGCGGGAACCCCGCGGCGGCCGGTCCGCCCAGGCGTCGGAGCGAGACCGCTCCCCGACGCTCAACGACCTCCATAGGTCGATCCGTCCTCCGTGACACGACGATCGGTCGGCTCTTGCCGCTTGGCGCGGGCAATTCCGCCAAACGCCTCCTCCGTCGGGGCGATCTCCAGCGGCGCGAGGGCAACCGGGATTCTCGCGGCCGTGGCGGCGTGGGGGGCCAGCTTCTTGCCTCCGACGATGCGGATTGCCTGCGATCCGATGAGGCCGAGGCCGTCGGTGGTGAATCCCGTCAGCGTCAGGCTCTGAGTCTCGGCGGTCAAGGCCCCGGAATCGACCAGTTCCTCGACGGAGAAATGGAGGATCAGGTCGAGCTTGCCGTCGCCATTAACGTCCTCCAGATTCGCCCGCAACGGAGCCACGCGGGCGGGCTGGGCCGCGTCGCCGATGCGGATCAGGGACAGGTCGGACGTCAGGATGTCGGCGGCGTCGAGCGTGTCGGTGGTCAGGATCGCCACCGGGAGAACGCCTCGGGATTTGAGGTTGATGGGGGCGACGTTGCTGCCGGGCTTGATTGCGATGTCCGCCCGACGGAACACGACCTCGACGGCGCCGATGTCGCTGCGTAGCCCTTGCGGCCGCGACACGCCGCGCTGGTCGGTCGGGACGATCGGGGCATCCGGACCGGCGTCGATCGCCGGGCTGCCCGGCAAGGGGGCGTGGGTCGGAGTCGGGCCACCGTTGTCTTGCAGCGGGCCGAGGAGCGGATCGATCGGCGCGTCGGCGGTGCCGACGATGTCTCCCTCGGCGCCGAGCCCGGTGCTGCCGGTGCCATTGCCGATCAGGTTGAAGCCGAAGCTGTCGATCGGGCCGAACACGTCGGGGTTGGTGGCCGCGGTATTGCCCGCGACGATCGAGCCGACGATCCTGACGGTACCGCCGTAGCCGTCCGGGTTCTCGACGCCTCCGGTGTTCTCGACGGCGGTATTCGCGGTGATCGTCGAGGCGACGATCGTCGTCTGGCCACCGGGGTTGCCGATCGCACCGGCGTTCTGGCCCGCCGAGTTACCCGAGAGCGTGCTGTTGACGAGTGTCAGTGATCCATAATAGTTGAGGACCGCCCCACCGAACAGGCCCGCGGAGTTGTGGGCCAGGGTGCTCTGGGTTAGCGTCGCGTCCACGCCGTAGTCCAGTTCCATCGCGCCGCCCGCCCGCTCGGCCGTGTTGTCGGTAATCAGGCTGCGGTCGATCGTCAACTGGGCATAGGACGCCGCGTAGATCGCGCCGGCGTTCCTGTCGGAGTGGTTGGCCACGAGGGTGCTGTCGGCGATCTCGACACGGCCGTTGTCGGTATAAATGCCCCCGCCCAGGTTTTCCGCCGTGTTCTCCTCCAGCGTCGTGGCATCGAGCCGCGTCGTGCCGCCGTTGTTGTACACGCCGCCGCCGTTATTTGCCGAGTTGCCGGTGATCGTGGCTCCGTCGAGCAAGACCGTGCCGTAGACGTTATACACGGCCCCGCCATTGGAATTGGCGGCATTGTTGGCGATAGTACCACGCGTGATGGTCAGCGTACCGTGATCGACGAGGGCCATCCCGCCGGAATTGGCCGAGTTGCCGGAGAGTGTGCTGTCGGTTGCCGTCACCCGAGACCCGCTGATCGCGAAGATTGCCCCACCAACGGTCGCCTGATTGCCGGTCACCTCGGTCTCCGTGAGCGAGACGTCGCCGTTGCCCCCGGTGAAAATCGCGCCGCCGTAATCGTAGGAGGAGATGTTGTTCGACAGGGAGCCGCCGGTGATGACCACGGCGCTGGGGCCTTGGTAGGCGTTGTTGTACACGGCACCGCCGCGGTACGAGGTCGTGTTGTTCGAGATGTCGCTGTCTTCGATCGTCGCCAGGCCGCCCCGGTCGTTATAGAGAAAGCCACCATAGTTGGCCTGGTTGCCGGTCGCCGTGCCGTTGCGGAGGATCAGCGTGCCGCCGTTGTTGTAAACGCCGGCGCCGCTGGTGTAGGCCCGATTGGATGAGATGGAAGAGTCGTTAACCGTCAGCGCGGCGAAACTGAAGGCGGCCCCGCCAAACCGGGCTTGATTGCCGGAGAGGGTGCTGTCCTCGACCGTCACCGTACCGCCGTACACGGCGAGGCCCCCGCCGATGTTTCTGGCGGAATTGTCGGCGAGGGTGCTGTCGCGGATGACCAGCGCGCCGGAGGAATGCTGGATGGCACCGCCGTTGTTGGCCGAATTGCCGTCGAGGGTGCTATCTTCGATGCTCGTCGAGCCGACGTAGTTGTCCACGGCACCGCCGCTCTGACCGGCCTGGTTCCAGGCAAGGCGGCTGTCGGTGATCGTCGCGAGCCCCCAGGTGGAGATGGCGCCCCCATAGCCGCCGGACGAGTTGAACGCGATGAGCGTCCCGGAAACGTCGATCCGTCCGTCAAAATTGCTGAAGATACCGCCGCCGTTACCGGTCGCCGTGTTGTTCTGGAGGTTGCTGTCGCGGAGGACCAGCGTGCCCCCATTGCCGATACCGGCGCCATAGTTCGCCTGGTTGCCCGTGAAGAAGCTGTCGGTGATCTCCACGTCGCCGATCGTGTCGATGCCGCCACCGTTGCCCGTGTGGGCGATGTTGCCAAGGAATCGGCTGTCGTTGACCTCCAGCCTCCCGGCGTTGGAGATGCCTGCGCCGAAACCGGATTCATTGGAATCGAAAACGGTGTCGCTGATGACGGTCGTGCTCCCGGAGACGGTGAAGATCCCGCCGCCGCCGATGTGGGCACGGTTCTGGGAGAAGATGCTGTCGGTCATCGTCGTCGTGCCGAGGTTGAGCAGGCCCCCACCCACATCGGCCGCGCCGTTGGTCATCACGAGACCGTCGAGCACCACCTCGCTTCCCTCGTCCACCAGGAACACCCGGCTGTTACCCTGCGCATCAATCCTCGCCGGCCCGCCGGTGGATTGGATCGTCAACACACCGCTCGGATCGTCGATCTCGAGCTGCCCGAGCGCGAGCGCATAGGTTCCCCCGGGCAGCTCGATCGTGTCGGCGCCGTCGCTCATGGCGGCCAGGTCGATCGCCTCGCGGAGGCTGGTCTTGCCGTCGTCGGCAACCACATCATCGAACGTATCCACGAGGATCGTCAGCAGCGCCCGCCGCTCCAGCGGGTCGAGCAGCGGCCGGAAGCGTCCCACGCTCCGCCGCGGGCCTCACGGGATCGCATCCGGAAATTCGCCTTGCGCTGGGGCCAGAGTCTCACGGTGATTCTCCTGTCGTCAGTTGAAAGAAGGATCGAGCCATGGCAGTCGAGGGGCCTCGTCGGTTGGGCACCCTCCACCGATCCCCGGATGATGGGCGGCTCCCACTCGATTAATCGAGAAAATTTAATGAATTTATATGTTCATGCTATCTCCGCTTGTCGCCTGAAGGGATCTCCCGGGGGCCGGGGCTCACGAGTGAACGCCCGAGGCTCCCCGGTGGTCCGGGAGGAACCCGGATTGGCTTGAATCGGGGCGATCGCGGCCCCTGACGTTCTCAGCGCAGCCGGAACTGACCGGTCACCTCCCAGGAGAACTGCCAGAACGGGTCAGTGAGACGGAACGGCTCGTTGATCGCCACGACCTTGAGCGGTTCGTCAGCCGCCCTGGCGTGCTTGAAGCGACCCGTCCCGCCCTCGACCACGAAGTCTCCGTCCCAGACCGCCGTGAAGGTCGTGAAGGTTTCATCGACTGGGATCAATTCGACCTGGCCCGAGAGGCTGAGTTCCAGCGTGTCGCCGTTGGCGGCGACCCACACCTGAGGCCCCGTGCTGTTGAAGTCGAAGACCAGCGGATTGGCTGTCGGCGTGGTCGCGATATCGCCGAAGCCGGTGAGCCGGCCCAGATGGGTCCCCAGACCGGAAACCTCGTAGTGACCGGTGATCGGCGAGTAAACCCCGGTACCGCCGCCGCGATAGGGGACCGTCTGGGCCAACGACCGCCCCTCCGCGGCACTCAGGACAACGATGGAAAGAACCAGGGCCAACCCTTGAGACGCGCGAATCATTGGGATCTCCTGTTCATGCCAACGAATTACACTTCATCGTGAATACGCCACGCAATCTATCCGAACATGTGCACATCTTGTAAAATTCCATTTGTCGTCGATTAGACTACCTTTACCGTCCCCCGAATGCACGAAATATCCCACAAAAGTTTTTTCATGCATCCATTCAGTAATGGATCGTCCTCTCGGGCCGCCCGCGGTGGCTGAGGAGGGGACCTACCACGACACCAGAAGGGTCAGGAGGACCGGGAACAACCTGGCACACGCTCGCTTCCTCATCGAAGGACTCACAGATTGACGTCGAGCTTGAGACGAACGGTGGACCGTCCGGCCCGCACGCCGAACGGCGCGCGGGCCGGAGATGAGATGAACGCGGCTCGCGCGTCAGAGGATCGTCAGATCGCCGTAAACGTTGTCGCCGGCGTCCGAGGCACGGTTGTGACGGGTCCAGAACCGGGAGAACCAGTCAATCTGGAACAGCCCGCCGTCGGCGATGAAGATCCCGCCGCCCAGGCCCAGGCCGTCATCGCCGCTCCGACCGTGACCGCCGATGGCCTGGTTCCCGAAAACGACGCTGTGGGTCAGGGTCGTCGAGGCCATCGCCGCGCTGTAGATTCCGCCGCCCAGGCCGTCGCCGCCCTGGACGCCACGGCCGCCGACGGCGCGGTTGAACAGGATCGGGGACAGCGAAACCGTCGCCTCGCCGCCGTCGTAGCTGGCGATGCCGCCGCCCAGGCCGTCGCCGCCGGTGCCGGAGTCTCCGGTGCCCCCCTCGGCCCGGTTCAAGGCCACCAGGGTGCCCACGATCTCGGTGTGACCACCCTCGCCCGGCGCGAAGACGGAGCCGAAGGTTCCGCTGGCAATTCCGCCGCCGATGCCGTCACCGCCGACCGGACCGTCACCGCCGATCGCGGCATTGTGGGTGATCGTGCTACCTCGGACGATCGCCTTCAGCCCGCTCGAATCGGTCAGCGAGAGGAAGTTGAACAGGAAGACGCCTCCGCCGACGCCAAGGCTGCCCCCCTGATCGGTCCCGCTCCGGCCGCCGATCGCCCGGTTATGGCTCACGGTGCTATCGAGGAGTTCGATGCTCCCCTGATAGGCCAGGATCGCGCCGCCGTAGCCGTTGTTGGGCGTGTCGGCGGGGGGAACGTCCATGCTGATCTCGTTGTTGTTCCCGCCGATCGCCTCGTTCCCGATGAATTCGCTTCGCCGGACGACCAGTTCGCCGCCGGGGTAATCGGGGACGGCGCTCGGCGAAAGCGAGCCGGTGTTGAGGGCGCCGCCGAGGGCGTGGCCGTTGTGGAAGTCGCTCACGCTGTTGTCGCCCGCCACGGCCCGGTTGTGACGGAACGTGCTGCCGACGATCTCCATGATCGAATCGTTCGCGACCGCCCCGCCACCGGCGATCGCGGCGAACGGGCCGATGCCGCCGTCGCCGGCCAGGGCCTGGTTGTCGTCGAACAGGCTGTCGGTGATGGTCGCCGTGGCGGTGCCGAAGTCGGTCGTGTAGTTGCCCAGGGCGCCACCGAAGGCATTGGCCGGGAACGGCCCGACGGCGTCGTCGGCTCCCACGGCCTGATTGTCGGTGAACCTGGAGCGCCGACGTCCAGCGTGCCGAAGTTCGCCACGCCGCCACCGACGGCGCCGCCGGCGGTCGGTAAGGCGGGGCCGATGACAACCACCACGTCGGGGTCGCCGATGGCCCTGTTGCCGGATAGAACCGCGCGAGACGGTCAGGTCGCCGTCGTTGTAAATGCCCCCGCCGATCCCGCCAAATGCCCGGTTTTCCTCGAAGGTATCCCGGTTCACCGTGGCGGTTGCCGGGTCGGGAGAGAACCCGCTCAGTGCGACGGTGTGCACGCGAGGCCGCCGCCCCGGCCATTGGCGCCGGGGCCGCCCTCGACCGTGTTCTCGATGAACTCGTTCCGCTCCAGGGTCAGGGTGGACCCGCCAAACCCGGAGACGCCCCCGCCCCAGGCGAGGCCGCCCGTCGCGTCCGCGCCGCCGGACCCGCCGACCGCCGCGTTGCCGCGGAACGTGTTGCGGCTGAATTCCGCGTCGCTGCCGTTGCTGACGGCAACCGCCCCGCCGGACCCCACGCCGCCGGGAAGACCGGCCGCGCCACCATCGCCGCCGGTCGCGGTGTTTCCGACGAACGTGCTCCGGCTGACCTCCAGGCGCGAATCCGCGATGCCGAACGGGGAGACGTCGCCCGTGAGCACGGCCCCGCCGAATCCCGCCCCGCCGGAGGTGTTCCCCGCGCTGCCCGCGCCGCCCTCGGCCGCGTTCGCCTCGAAGTGACTCCGGTCGATCGTCATCGTGCCGGTCAAGTTGAGGATCGCCCCGCCGCCGGCCACACCGGAGAACGGAACGCCATCCGTGTAGCCGCCCAGCGCGCGGGCCGTATTCCCGGTGAAGGTGCTCCGCTCGATGGTCACGGTCGGTTGCCCGGTCGCTCCCCCATCGGCCGTCGGCCCCAGGTCGGAGGTGATCGCCCCACCGACCGCGACGAGGATTGCCTCGGATGTGTTGTCCTGGAACTCGCTACGGGAGACCGTCAGCGTGCCCCCGAACTCGTTGGCCACCGCGCCGCCGGCCCCCAGGCCACCGGAGGTCGCGTTACCGGCCATGTCCACCCGGTCGAGATGAACCGTGCCGCCGAGGTTGTACAGGCCGCCGCCGAAGGCGAACCCGGCGGCCGGGTCGAACCCGAGGGCATCCGTCGCGAGCCCGTTCTCGATCGCCAGTTTCTCAATCGTGACCTCGGGGGACGTCGCGACCTGGGCCGAGGTCGGCGTCACGAAGAGGCTGTCGGCCAGATCCGCGGGGACCACGGCGAACACGCGGGTTGTGTCGCCGCCGCTGACGGTCAGGTCGTCGGCCCCCGGCCCCCGGATGGTCAGGTCATCGGTGATGACAAGCTGGTCGCTCAGCTCGATCGTACCCTGGACATCGTGAGAGAAACGTATGGAATCCTCGCCCGGACGCTCGTTGGCGTCGATAATCGCCTGTCGCAATGAGCCGTCGCCGCTATCCGAGAGATTGGTCACCGTGAAAGTGCTCAGCACCGTGCGCTGTTCGAGTGGCTCAAGCTGTATCGGCGACCGGCGGAGGGTGGTCCGGCGGGACCGGGAGGGAAACCTGCGGGAACGCGAAAAACGGATCATGGAGCACTCCTGGCTGATAAATCCTGGTGGTGGAGAGACGTCACGCGCTCCGATCGGCGGGTCGCGGATGTCGGTGGCGTCGGCAGGGCACCATCGCCTCACCGACGCCACCGACAGAGTCGCGGTGTGCGCGGCACCGAGAAGACCCGGCGCTCTCGAAGTTCGCGGCCATCGCGGCCCCGGAGAGCGTGAGCCCCTCCGGAACGTCAAGCGTTTTCAAGGTTCCCATGCCGAGGGAACGGCCGAGATGCGTGACGGAACGATCGCCCGGTGTCCCGCGCGGGCACCGGGCCGAGGGATGTCCCCCGCAGGTCCCTCCCCACGATCGAAAACAGCTTGCCCCGCGTATCCGCCACGTTCGCGGTCACGGCGCAAACCCCTGTGAGCGTCATCGTTGCCACTCCTGGTTGATGCCTCGTCGCGAAGGGATGGGAGCGTCGCCTCGCGGTTCGAGAGACGAGCCTCTTCCCGTCCCGCGCGGTCGTACCAGAGCCGCGCGTCAACCTGCTCGCTGCTTCGATCGTTGTGGGTCCGTTGAGAACCCCCAGAATGGTGATCCCTCCAACCTCAATCCTGCGAAAACAATCGGAGGGTTACACGAATTCTCAAAATCGTACACTGCCCATCATTCGCGGTTCGCCCTAACTTGTTTTGAGATAAAGAGTTTCGTTATGTTCTTTGCGAACGAACGAGGAAATCCTTGACGCCGAGGACCGCATCAGCGACATATAAGGGAGGTCCAGACATCTTCTGCCCTACCATGTACAAAAAGACTCCTTATGTACGACGAGACCTCGGATACCGGCGCTCTACTCGAAGGTGCCGGGGCCGGCGACCAGGGGGCTCGGCAGCATCTGCTGGAGCGGTATCGCGAGCGGCTCCGGCGGATGGTCGCCCTCCGGCTCGACCCCCGGCTGGCCCAACGGCTGGACCCGTCGGACATCATTCAGGAGTCGCTGGCCGACGCGGCCCGCAAGCTCGACGACTACCTGATCAAGCCGCCGCTGCCGTTCTACCCGTGGCTGCACCGGCTCACGACCGAGCGGCTGGTCCAGGCCCATCGGTTCCACCTCCAGAGCCGGAAGCGGGACGTCGACTGCGAGATTCGACTCGGGCAAGATGCCTCAATGGCAGGTCTCGCGGATCGGTTCGCCGCCAGCGGTACGGCTCCGGGTGACCGCATCCGACGCGACGAACAGCGCCGGTATCTCATCGATGCCCTGGAGATGTTGTCCGAGACGGATCGGGAGGTGCTCGTCATGCGCTACCTGGAGGGGCTCGGCTTCGGCGAGATCTCCGCCGCGCTGGGGATCACCGAAGGAGCCGCCAAGGTCCGTCATTTCCGCGCGCTGGAGCGAATCCGGGATCGACTCGGGGACGATGACGAGATGATGGCATGAACGCATCCCTGAACGGCAACTCAAGCAGCTCCACCGACTCGGAGCTGGTCGAGCAGGTCGCCCGGTTGGCGGATCGAATCGCCTCGGGAGAGCCGGTCAACCTCGACGAGCTTGCCGGCGATCGGCCCGAGCAGATCCACAAACTGCGCCGGCTGCTTCCGGCCATCGCGCGGATGGCGGACCTTGGCGCGACGACCCTTAACCGCTTCTCCACGTCCGGGCGGGCCACGCACCCGGATGACGACGACCCGTTGCACACAATCGGACAGCTCGGCGACTTCGTGCTCGTCCGCGAGGTGGGCCGGGGGGGAATGGGGGTTGTCTACGAGGCTCGGCAGATCTCGATCAATCGCCGCGTCGCCTTGAAGGTGCTCCCGCCGGTCGCCGCGGCCGATGAACGCCAGCTCCGCCGCTTCCGGCTCGAAGCGCAGGCGGTGGGGTATCTGAAAAACCCGCACATCGTGCCGGTCTATTCGGTCGGCTACGAACGCGGCGTCCACTTCTTCGCCATGCAGTTCGTCGAGGGGCTCAGCCTCGCGCAGGTGCTTCGCGCGTGGCGTGCTCACGATGACGCGAACGAACTCCCCGCGACGGTCGCGGCAACGGACGGATCGGAAGCTACCACCCACCCTGCCCGGCGCTCGGTCACCCGGTCCTGGCGACGAGCCGAGCACGGCGCCGGAGTCGCTCGGGGCCGAGCACGTGCGCTGGGTCGCGCGGATGGGCATCCAGGCCGCCGAGGCGCTGCAACACGCCCACGAACAGGGGGTCATCCACCGCGACATCAAGCCGGCGAACCTGTTGCTCGACACCGAGGGCACGCTCTGGGTCACGGACTTCGGCCTGGCCCGGCTCCAGGGGGACGCCGGGATCACGATGACGGGGGACCTGATCGGCACCTTGCGCTACATGAGCCCGGAACAGGCCACCGGCCGTCCTGTCGTGCTTGATGGCCGCACCGACATTTACTCCCTGGGCATCACGCTGTACGAACTGCTGACCCTGCGACCGGCCTTCGACGGCTCTGACCGGCACTCCGTTCTGCGTCGGATCGTCGAGGAGGACCCGAGGCCGTTGCGGCGCGACAATCCTCAGGTGCCGGCCGACCTGGAGACGATCTTCCGGAAAGCCACGGCCAAGGAGCCCGCCGAGCGCTACGCCACGGCGGACGAGCTGGCCGAGGACCTGCGGCGGTTCCTCGACGACCGGCCGATTCTCGCGAGACCCCCGAGCCTCCCCGATCAGGCCTCGAAGTGGGTGCGCCGACACCGAACGCTGGCGACCACCGTCGCGGCGCTGCTGATTCTGGCCACCATCGGCTTGACCCTGGGCATCATCGCGATCGGCCGCGAGCAGGGCCAGACCTCGAAGGCTCTCCACGCGGCGAAGGTCCACCTCCGCAACGCCAACACCCAGCGCGAACGT
Organism: uncultured Planctomycetota bacterium; assembly: GCA_963758025.1. Classification (GTDB taxonomy): domain Bacteria; phylum Planctomycetota; class Planctomycetia; order Isosphaerales; family Isosphaeraceae; genus CAVWUA01. Next base: position 366,278 of record CAVWUA010000004.1, read on the forward strand.
GCCGAGGCGGCCGCGGCGCGGGCCGTTCGGAGCGAGCGGTACGCCCATCAGCTTCTCTATGCCGCCGACATGAGCCTGGCCTCCCAGGCCCAGAGCCGCGGCGATCCGCGCCTGACCCGCGAGCTGCTCGACCGCCACCGTCCGGCCCCGGGAGAGGACGACCTCCGTGACTTCGTCTGGTATTACCTGAACGCGCTGATCCGTGTTCCCGGCGCGGAGGTCGCCACGGGCCTCGGCCCCACCTATGTCCTGCGGCGGTCCCCCGACGGCCGGCTTCTGGCCGCCGCCGGACGGGATGGCCAGATCCGCCTCTTCGATACGGACGACGGCGACCTCCTGATCAACACCATCGACTCCGGGCAACGTGAGGTGAACGGCCTGGCCTTCACCCCCGACGGCCAGACGCTCGCCTCGGCGGGGGACGATGGCACCGTGCGCACCTGGAGCGTGCCCGACGGCCGGCCGATCCGGACGATCCCCGCGCACGATGGCCTGGTCCTCGGTGTCGCCTTCGTTGAGAACGGCACGCGGCTCGTCTCCTGCGGTTACGATGGGGAAGACGGGTCGGCTTGCCTCTGGGACGCGAACACCGGCCAGAGCCTCTGGTCCTTCAAGATGGAAGGCCCCGTCGATGCCCTGGCCACCAGCGCCGGGGCGTCTCACGTCGCCATCGTCGGAAGCCTCGCCAGGCTCGCGTTCGTGCTCGACCCGCGGACCGCATCTCCGAACCGGAAGCTTTCCACGGACGAGAAACCGTGCAGCGTGGCCTTCTCGCCAGACGGACGGCTCCTGGCGGTTGGAGGTCGGTTCGGCGACCTGACGGTCTTCCCCTGGCAGGAGGAGAATACCGAACCGTTCCACGTCCGGATCTCCGACGGCATCGAATCGCTGGCCTTCAACGCCGAGGGAAGCTGCCTGTTCACCGGCGACCGCGCCGGGGTGATCCGCTCGTGGGACATCGAACCCGGCTCGGGCCGTTTCGTCGATTCGGTGATCGTCCAGGGTTCGGCATCGCCAGGTCCCGAACCGACCGGCAGGAACTGGGCGGCGCACGAGGGGCGGGTTTACGCCCTCTCCCTCCAGAACGATGGGGGATCGATCCTCTCGGCGGGCGCCGATGGCCGGATCATCCGCTGGGACCTCCGGCGCCCGGCCGCGCGGCGATCGTTCGCCACGTCTGACGCACCCATCCTCGCCCAGCAACTCGGACCGGACCAACTCGGGGCGGTCGCGCTCGGCCATGCCGGGGTGTTCCTCTGGGACCTCCGCTCAGGGGCCCAGGTCCGCCGCCTCAGCCCCGCGCCCGAGAGTGACGCGCTCGGACCGCGACCCGCCGATGACGAATCCTGGAACAACCTCGCCGCCTCGCGCGATGGACATCTCATCGCGGCGTCCACGAACAGCCGCGTGGTCCTCTGGGATGCACGAAGCGGCGATGCGCTGTTGCACTGGACGGAACGGCGCCAGCCCTCGTACATCCACCGGCTCACCCTCTCACCCGACGGCCAGGCCCTGGCCGTTCTGGGGCTCATCCATCGAGCGGGACCGGACCGTCGATCGGCACACGAGACCGCGAAACGCGAGACGATCCGGTCCATCATTCGTCATTCGACGTGTGGCTCTTTGAGGTTCCGAGCGGCAAGCTGATCCGGACCATTTCGACCCCCAAGATCTCGGAGGCCGTCTTCGCGCCGGACGGGCGCACCCTGGCCATCGCGATTGAGAACGGGATCCACCTCCACGATGTCGCGAGCGGGAACCGGCTGCGCACGCTCTCCGCCCACACCAGCAGCGTGACGGCTCTGCGGTTCACCCCCGACGGCCGCCGCCTGGTCTCGACGGGGAGAGATCGTCGGCTGATCGTCTGGGACCTGGCCACGGGCGAGCCCGTCTCCACGATCCTCGCCCACCGCGCGGCGATCACCTCGCTCGACCTCTCCCCCGATGGCCAACTGGCCGCCACCCTGGGCCTCGACAATGGGATCAAGCTCTGGCACCTTCCCACCGGCCAGCACATGTCGGAGTTCCCGATCAACGCGCAGTGGAGCGAGTCCCGCGTCTGCTTCACCCCCGACGGCCAGACGCTCACCGTGAACCTTCCGAATCGCCTCGTCGTGTTCGACACCCGCTGAGACGATTCCCTGGATCAGGGCCCCGCCGCCACGGCGAGGAACTCCCGACGCTGGAGACCGCCGTCCTTTCCGTCCTCAACCATGAGCCGTTGCTCCCTTCCAGGTTCGGGACAGGGCATTCCTCACGGTCGATCCGCCCCATTCGTCCGGCGCACCAGCGGCGCGGCCCGCGCGACGACCTCGCGTTCGACCTCGTCGAGCTGGTCGAACAGTCGCTGATCGTGAAGATCGAACGAGCGCCGGGGACGTTCCTCGGGCGCGTCGCGCTGCGAACCGTTGTGCAAACACCAGCCGGCGGCCCCTCCCGCGATCGCGCCTCGCAGGTCGTCGAGAAAATCGTCGGCCGACGGCTGCCAGTCGCTGTAGCCCCGGCGAAACGGCTCCTGGTAGTGAACGGGCACCTGCCGGCCGATCCGCTTCATCATGGCCAGGCAGGCGCGGGCCCTGGCTTCGGTTTGCCCGGGAGATTCGGGATGCCTCGGCCGATGCGGGCAAAGGATATCGAGACCGACGGTGAGCAGCGCCTCCCTCACGTCATCCTCGCTGAGATCATGCCCGCCGAACGACGCCGTCACCAACCGTTGCGGATCGAGCCGCTTGACCTGATCCCGGAGCGCCTTGAGTTCCTCGTTCGAGACGAAGCGCGCATCGCGGACGTCCCGCTCGTTCGCCAGGTCGAGGTACCAGTTGCGATGCTCCTTCAGCGCGTCGATGAGCGTCTCGACGGCGCGCTGGTGCGCCTGGTAATCCGGGATCGCCCCGCCGTCGTCCCCCTTGCCGCGCGTGAGCGTGACATCCACAACCATCCCTCGGCGATCGCACTCGGCCACCAGCCACCGGAGCCGGTCGAGGTACGGCTCCCGCGCCTGACCCCGGGCGTCCACCGCCGAGACGTCCCGGTCGAACGCGCTCCAGGTCGCCCACACGCGGAGCCAGTTGAAACCGTGGTGTTGCAGGTCGTCGAGATCGTGACGGATGAAATCTTTCGGCGCTCCCAGGGCCCCGTAATCGCTCATCCCCAGCAGGAACGTCGGCTCACCGTTCAGAGTGAACCGGGTATCCTGGACACCCAGGACCGTGCCTTCGGCCGACTCCTCGTCGCTCGGTGCCGAGGCGCACGGCTCGGCCCCTCCCTCGTCGTCATCGTCGAGAACCGCCGCACACGCCCGGCGAAGGTATTCCTCGAACTCCCAGTCGCCGCTGCTGCCTGTCTGGCGGGTGACGACCAGATCGAGGCTCGGCACGAAGGCGATCAACTGGCCGCCGGAGCCGGGCTTGGAGCGGGCGTCGGCCGGGATGCCCCGGCCGCTCCGGCCCCCCTCGCCGGTCAGGCGGGCGGGCAACTCCCAGCCGTGGGAGAAGGTTTGAGCGTTGATCTTGAAACGCATCTCGGGGCCGTGAACGTCGTGGGTCGGCGCGGCGGTCTGCTCGACGAACCACGTCGGGATCACCTGCCGGTCCTTCCAGCGCCCGCCGTGCGCCATGCAGTAGGCGATCCGGGCCATGTCGCGGGCCGGCATCCCCAGGCCGTGCGACGGGTGGCGGCCGATCTTCGGCCCGCCCTCATAGTACTGGAACCACCAGTGCTCGATGCCGAGCGGCTTGAACAAGGCCTCAATGGCGAATTGGTCGTAGGGCTTCCCGGTCACGTTCTCGCAGACCAGGGCGGCGTGCGCCAGCGCGTGGGTGGAATAGCCGCAGGCGGTCCCGGGATCAAACGCCAGCTTTTCGGTCCGGGGGTCTCCGCTGTGGCCCAGGATGTATTCCCAGGTCCCGTCGTTGGGGGCGCCCGTCGCTTCGGGGCAGATGCCGGAGGTGTGATTCAGGAGTTGCTTGACGGTGATCTCGGCCTTGCGCGGGTCGCTCAACGGTTTGGCCCAGGGGATGAAGTCGAACGCCTTGTCGTCGAAGGTCATCCGGCGCGGCGTGCGTCCGTGCTGGCTCCGCTCCGAGGCGATGGCGAGGACCGTGGCGCAAATCGCCTTCGAACAGGAGGCGATTCGGGTGGACGTTGACACCGCGCTGTTGCCCCGCTCCTCCTCCAGCACGATATATCCCCGCCGGATGACGACCGCCGCGAAGTCGCGCCGATCCGACTTCCGGAGCCACTCCCGCAGCTTCTCCAGCTTGTCCGGGTCCATGCCCGCGAGGCGGCGGATCGCGTCGGGATCGTCCAGCTTTCGCCAGCCCCCCTGGGATTCGGGCGGAGGGAAATAGACTTCCGGGCGCGGCGGATCGCCACCCTTCCGGTCCTCCTCGATCGCCTTCCCGACCATCCCGAGAAACGTCCCGTATTCCTGATCGGTGATCTCGTGCTCCCCCTGATCGAGCCCCAGGCGGACGACGACCATCCGCCACTCAGGAATGACGAACATGTCGTTATTATTATAACCGCTTGCGGCGAAGGTCCCGGCCGGCGCACCCGGCCACTTCCGCGTTTCCGTCGGGACCGGTGCCGTTGACCCACCAGTTCAGCCCGTACACGCCTCGACCGTCGATCCCGCTCTCCCGGTGGCCGAGCGGCAGCGACGCGGGCACTTGCACCGACGTCGCGGCGTCCACCCATGAGGTGCTGAGGATCGGCTGATCGCCCCAGCGGCCGCGGTTCAGGAACAGGTGGCCGAGCCGGGCCAGCTCGCGCCGAGATCTGCATTGGCCCGGTGTTCCCCGCGCCGCCGTTGACGACGATACCGTTGACCTTGCCCAGGTTGCCCCAACTCCACCGCGCGGGGTTCATCCCGATCGGTTCGGCAACCCGGCGCCGGAACAGACCTTCGAGAGGCTCGCCAGCGATGCGGGTCAGCACGTTGGCGAACTCGTTCATCGCCGAGTCCCAGTAGGCGTAGTGAGAGCCTGGGGGCGTGAACAGCGGCTTCGGGTCGGGGCGCAGGGGTGTGGTGCTCGGCCCGTGGGTGTAGCCGCCTTTGGGCTCGTCGCCGAGGGCCCGGTAGCCGGAGGTCATGCTCGCGAAATGCCGGAGCGTCACCTCGGGATAGGCCCCGGCCAGTTCGGGAACGAATTCGCTGGCGAGAGAATCGAGGCGACATTTCCCGTTATCGATCAACAACCCGAGCGCGGTGCTCGTGAAGCTCTTCGTGCACGACCAGATGCCGTGGACCGCGTCGGCCTCCGGCCCCGCCCAGATCATCCGGCCGTTCCGGACGACCACGAGCTGCTTCACCCCGTCGGGGCCGGAGTGGCCCTCCAGATACGCGATCGCCTCGGCGAGCCGCGCCGGGTTGACGCCCTGCGACTCGGGCGTCGCCGTCTCCCAGTCCCGCCCGGGGAAGGCCATCCGTTCGTCCGCTCGGGCCCCGGCCCCCGCCCCCGCGATCAGAGTGACGGCGAGGATGCGCCAGAGGATCGCTCGGGCTCGCAATTCGTCTCGGAACATGGTGGGCAGCCTCCTGGTGACGGCCTGATCGATCTCCACAACCCGGCGATCCAGGCTACCCTCCCGGCAACCTCATGGAAACGGGTGACCGACCGACTTGCGCCGCCGACGGAACCACCCACGGCGAGGGAGCGGAGTCGCGGACCAGGCCTGTGTATTCGAACGGACATACGACAGAAGTTGGTGTTTCCAGAGGAACGCAAACGGGCAGAGCCGGGAGAGGAAGTTCACAGGATCTCCTGCTTCTCCAACGGCGCCGAGGTCTCCAGGTCGGGCAACGTGTGCCACTCATGGGGAATATCGCGCATGAGCAATGCGTGATCGAAGATCGCGCTGCCGGGCGGGAAGCGTGAGGGGTCCTCGAAGTAGCGGGAATGGACCAGCTCGACCTCCAGGGGATGGACTTCCCAACGCATCGTTTCCAGCCGGATGCCATCGAGCCGGGCGGAACGGGACGTCGCGGAATAACCGCAGGAGCCGCATTCAAAAAAGGTGGAGGCCTCCTCCAGCGAGGTGAAGCAGGAGCCGGACGGCAGCGCGTCCGCTTCCCGACCCCGGATCTCGACCCCCGTCTGTCCATCGTCGGCGCGCATCGTCAGCGCGATCCGACCGTTCCGGTCCTGAACATCGAAGCGCGCGTGATGGTGTTCGCCCGGGAAAAGGCGGCCGCCGGCAAGGTGATTCAGCCAGGAACTCGTGTCGCGTCGAGGAATGTACACCCCCTCGCGCGGCTCACCCGAGGCCGGGTCCTCCCAGGTCACGGCGACACGGTGCGCGGCGTTCTCGCTGACGATGCCGAACGGCAGGGGGAGCCGTTTCGGTCGGATGCCTTCCAGCCGGATCAGGCAGATGCCGGCGATGGCCCAGCCTTTCTGAAGCTTCGGCCGGAATGGTCCGGGGAGTTGACGCTGCATCACGTCGGGATCGATGCGAAAGTTGGCCAGAATACGGCGACGGATGACCCCTTGAATCACCGGAATCCGCATGGAAAACCTCCCCGGCCATGCCGGTCAGGTCGCGTGAACCGTGGTGGATTCGGCAACGATGTTTCGATAACGCTCCCGAAGCGCTCCCATGATCGCGTCCCATGTCTGCGAGAGGGCATACGCCCGCGCCGATCGGCCATGCGCTGGCGCTTCTCGGTATCGTCGATCAGGTCGATCAGAACCTCGGCGAAATGGCCTGGCGGCTCGGTCGGCTCGATCAGGTGGCCGGTGTCGCCGTCACGGACGACGTCGCCCGGTCCGCCGGCCCGCAACGCCACGACGGGCAGGCCCGAGGCCATCGCCTCCAGGATCACGTTGCCGAATGTCTCGGTCAAGCTGGTGAAGGCGAACAGGTCGGCCGCCGCGTAATGATCCGCGAGGTCCTCCCCCTTGCGGTAGCCGACGAACCGGGCCTGGCTCCCGAGCCGACGCTCCAGACCCGGCCGCGCGGGGCCATCGCCGACGATCAGCAGACGGACATCCGGCCGGACCTTCTCGACCTCGACCAGCGCATCGGCCAGATAGCCGACGTTCTTCTCGGCGGCGATCCGGCTGACATAACCGATCACGACATCATCCGGTCCGAATCCGAGGGCGGCCCGCACCGTTTCGCGTCCCGGCCGGTCGGGCCGGAAGTACGTTCCGTCCACCCCCCGCGGCCAGAGCACCAGCCGCTCGAACCCCCGCTCTTCCAGTTCGGCGATCGTCGCCCGCGAAGGTACGTAGGTTTCCAGACCGCGGTTATGGAACCATCGCAGATAACGCCAGATCGTCCCCTTGGTCCAGCCGATCCGGTAATGTGCCGTATATTGATCGAAATTCGTGTGGAAACTTGAAACCGTGGGGATCTTCCGGCGCAAGACGTGCCGCAAGGACATCAGCCCCAACGTCGCCTCCGTGGCGATATGCACCAGGTCCGGCTGAAAATCGTCGATTGCGCGCCGAACTCCGCCAAACGGGGGCAACGGAAGAACCAGTTCCTTATAAAACGGAAGGTTGATGGAACGAATCAGATGATCGTGCTCGCTATTCGCCGGCTCGCCATAGTCGGGATGGATCAACTGGACGACGTCGCCCGCCTCCCGCAAGACGCGGACGAGCTGGCCCAGAGTTCGAGAGACCCCATTGACCTGGGGAAAATACGTCTCCGTCACCAGCGTGATGCGCATGAGGCCCCCTAGCGGATCGACTCGTTCGCGAGAGTCATCATCATACGTCAAGTCAACCGTCACGTCGATTCCGTTGCACGGCCGCTTTCATTGAGTTTACGGAATGCCTTATGGTCAATGGCACATTCCAGATCGCGGATCGCGGATTCCAGCCAGAGTGCAGATTCCAGATCCCGGTAGGAGTTATGCGGTTGGCACAGATTCTCCTTCGTTGCCCGATTCCCGACGCGGGAGATCCTCTCGATTGGCCCATTCGGGGCGAACGGCGTAACTCCTACCCAGATTCCAGATGGAACTCAACAACGCGGAAGCAGGTTTCCGAGGAAACGGTTGCCCTCTCGCGGGACTCCGCTCGTCAAAACCCGGCGAGGTCGGGAGGGCGTAATCCCAGCCAGGCGGCGCGGCCGGAGCGAAGGTGGTCGTCCAGGGCGTCGAAAACGGACAACTGCGGCGGGGGATGCACGAGACCGAAGGCGGCGTCCGCCCGGGTGCCCTGGACGTGCAGGCGGAGAAATCCGCCGGCGACCGCCGCGGCCGAGATCTCCCCGGAGCCGGTCAGGCCCCAACGCTCGGCAAGCCGGACGAGACGCGTCAAGGGGCGATCGCAGAGGTCCGGCACGGTCCAGACGCGCCGAGGCCGCCCCGCGACCCGGGCGACCAGGACGGCGAGATCCCGATAGCTCAGGTACGGCCCGGCCACCACGTAACGGCGTCCGCCTTCACCCGCAAGCAACGCCCGGGCATGCGCCAGGGCCAGGACCCGCGCATCGACGATCGGAATGCCCCCTCGCGGTAGGAGGACAACCGGAGATTTCGCCATCTCCAGGAGCAGGCGGGTCGAGGTCGGGCGAACGTCGCGCGGACCGACGACCAGACCGGGGCAGAGCACCGTCGTCCGCATCCGCGCACCGTGCCGCGCGAGCACCAGCCGCTCGGCCTCGCGCTTCGTCTCGCTGTAGGGGCCGCGAATCACGTCGAGGTTCCAGTCCGCGTCCTCATCGGCGGGGCATTCCGGCGTGCCGCGCGCGACGGTCCAGAGCGTCGAGGTATAGACGAACCGCTCGACACCCGCCGCGCGCCCCTCGTCGAGCAAGGCCGCCGTCGCCTCGACATTGACGGCGCGCGCCTCGCCGCGCGGGTCAGGACCGAGATGGACCCAGCCGGCGGTATGGATTACCCCCCGGCATCCCTCCAAGGCCCGGGCGCGAACGTCGCGCGAGCGCAGGTCGCCGTGAACCCACTCGATCGGCGGATCATCCGGCTCGATCGGGGGCGACCGACGGACCAGGCCTCGCACGTGAAGCCCCATCCGGGCGAGTGTCCGGGCGACGTGGCCGCCGACGAACCCCCCGGCCCCGGTCACGAGCAACGGCCCCTCCGGCCGCCAGGCATTCTCATCAATGGAATCAGTCATTTGCGAGACAATCGACCCATGACCTTCATGACGATTTCCCCGTAGGCCCCGTCGCCGACTCGACCTCACCCCATCGTATGCGAACACCCTTCTCGGAGTCGATTCCCGCCCGATGGCCTCGGGGATCTCGTCCACCGACCAACCTCTTGCCCGGAACGCTCCGCCGTGGCACACTTGCCTCCCGTAGGGCGGACGCCATGCCAACGGCCTCTCCGCGATCACCCCGAACCGCCGACCGACTCCGAAGCAATCGATTGCGATGAAACCAAATCCCGTCAAACGAGCATTGAAGCAAGGTCAGCCCCAGGTCGGCACGTGGTTGTCGCTGGGTAGCCCGATCGCCGCGCGGTTCCTGGCGCGGACCGGACTTCCCTGGCTGACGGTGGACATGGAGCACACGCACACCGACATCCAGACCGCCGCCCTGATGTTCGGCGCGATCGCCGATGCCGGCTGCGTCCCCCTGGCCCGCGTCAACTGCTGCCGGCACGACCTGATCAAGTCGGTCCTCGACTGCGGCTCGATGGGAATCGTCGTGCCGATGGTCATGACCCCCGAGGAAGCCAAGACGATCGTCGCCGCCGCGAAGTATCCGCCGCTGGGCAACCGCTCGGTCGGGGGCGGCCTGCACGCGTTGAACTACGGCGCGACCGCCGATGACTACTACCTCAAGGCCGACCATGAGATCCTCGTCGTGATCCAGACCGAGCACATCGATGCCGTCGAGATCGCCGACGAGATCTACTCCGTCCCGGGGATCGACGCCGTGTTCGTCGGCCCGAACGATCTGGCCGCCTCGATGCGCGTGGCCGACGGCACCCCGCCGAGCAAGCAGCAGATGGAAGATACCCTCGGTCGCATCCGGGAAGCCTGCAAACGCAACGGCGTCGCCAGCGGCCTGCACGTCCAGACGATCGACGACGCCAAGCGCCGGATCGCCGAAGGCTGGCAGTTCATCGCCGTCGGCAGCGAGCTGAAATTCATGCTCCAAGGGGCCGCCCAGGTGGCCAGGGAAATTCACCCCGACCTCATCGCGGGCGAACTGGCGAAGTATTGAGTCGTTCGGTGGGCTGGGCATGGCGTGGGTGGGTGATCTGGGAATTCTCCGCTTCGACCATCCGCCATCCGTCTTGCGGGAATCTGTGTCATTCTTTGCGAAGAACATACGTCTTGTCCCGGATCTCCCGCCCGTTCAACCGCGCGGCGTGAACCTGTAACGGAACGGGTTGAGATGCGTCGCCCCGGTCGCCGTCGATGGTGATGACCAGCTCATCGGCGTCGAGGGCGCCGGGATCGCCAATCGTCACGGGCGGAGGGGAACTCGTTCCTTTGAGAATCTCGTCGCCAAAACGCACGACGTTCTCCCTGGAAAGGATGCTCATATAAACCCGGCCTCGGCTCGATTTGATCGCCTCGCCGTGCTCGACGCTCAGGGTTCCGCCGCGCGGGGCGTCCTCGATGATGTTCCCTTGAAAGATTCCACCCAGGAACGGCGCGTGCGACCAGCCCCAGGGGCCGGGGGCTTCGGTCGGCGCGGCGGTGATCTTGAAGGCCTCGCCGGCACCGATCAGATGATTGCCGATGATCCGCGTGCCGTAATGGTTACCGACCAGGACCAGGTTCGCCGCCGCCGCGCCCCCGCGGGTATCGAGCCGGTTGTCCTGGAACGTCTCGTCAAGAAAACCGGTCGCGAGCGAGATCGCCTCCACGCCTTTCGGCAACGGGGGATCGACCAGGTAGGTTGTCGGGTCGATCACCTGAGCCACCCGGCGCCACGTCCCGGCCCCCTCGCCGGAGAGGATCGCCAGGGCGTCGCCGGTGCCGGCCGGGCCTCCTTGCGGCTCAGGAATCCGCACGATCCGGCCATCGGTCGAGACGGCCAGGGGCTTCCCCTCGAAGTGCAAGCGGTAGGACTCCGTGAGGATGATCTCGGGAGCATTCGCGCTGGGGATCGTGTCGTCATCGCGTGGGCCGACCCCCTCGACCCGGTTCCCTTGAACCAGGTCGTGATTGCCGCCAACCGTCATCACCAGGAACCGCCAGGTCTTGCCGCAAGGGGCCTCGGCGCGCGCCGTGTTGTCTTGCAGGATGAGATCATGGGTCGCATGGGCGCCGAAGACCGCCGGGCTGAACTGGCCGGGGGGCGTACCGCGGAAGTCGTTGCCGACGATCCGCCAGGGGCCGCCGAAAATCTCGATGGCCCCGCCCTTGAGCCGGTTCCGCTCGATCCGACCGCTCGTGGCGGTCACGAGCCGCGCCAGTCGCACGGCCTCTTCCCAGGGGGCCTTGCCGGAGGAGGGCGGCCCTTCGAGGTCCAGACCGATCAGCCGGACATCACATTTCGGGTCGTGCGGGTCCGGATCGAGATTGTCGGTGGAGCCGATCACAGCCGGGCCATAGCTGATTCCGTGATTCCAGCGCACCGGCCCCGCGAAGCGGACCGCGAAGCCCTCCAAGGTGGTCCGGCCGACATGGATCTTGATCGCCGACGTCCAGGGGGCCTCGTCGGGATTCTGGGCAAACCGCACGATCGCCCCCGGCTCACCCTGGATGGTCACGGACCGATTCAGAACAAGCGGCCGGGTCAGCGTGTACGTGCCCGGCGCGAGCGTGACCGTGCCGAACCGGCTCGCCAGGTCGTTCAGGTCATCCCCCGGCTTCGCCCGGACGCTTTTCCGATCGGGGCCGGGACCGGACCGCAAGGCGAGGTCACTTGCCCCGCCCTCGAAGCGAACGACGGTCCTCGCGCCGTCCCGGAAGACCAGGCTCAAGGTCATCGTCCCGCCCGTCTCGTCGCGATGGGGAGGAAAGAACAGGTCGGCCCGCGAGGGGTCGGCGGAATCCTGACGCACGGCCATCGGCCAGGCATACGGTTCGGCGTGGAACGGCACCTCCTCCCCTCGACGGAACACCCAGTGACCCGTCGAGACATTGCTCAGGGCGGCGGCCACGATCTCACGCCCCTTGGGCAAACCGTCCAGAACCACATGGACATCCCCCGGACCGACGACCTTCTGTTCATCCTGCCCGAGCCAGCGTGTCCGGATGGCGTTGGGCAAGAGTTCCGGCAGGTCGGGCCGAGGCACGCGGAGGTTCGGATCGGTTCGCGAGGCCACCACCTCCGCCCGGTCGGTCTTGCCGTTGGCGTACTGCACCCGCAACGTGAGACGGACCCCGGCCAGATCGCTGACCGGATTGATGAACAGGTCGGCCGTTGTTGGGTCGTCGGGGCGACGGATCAGCTCGGCGTTGTTCCATCCTTCGGGGTTCGCGCCGAACTGCCAGCCGGTCAGACCGGGCGCATCGAGGGCCACCGCGCGGATTTCAACGCCCGGCGAGAGCCGAGAGAGGGTCAGTTTTGCGTCGCGGACACCATCCGGCCCGACCGACGGCCCAGCCCCGGTTCGGTCGTCGTCCCCTTGACCGTTCCAGACGACCTTCAAGGCCGCCCCCGGCATCCGGAGATTCGGATCGGCCCTGCCCCCCTTGACCCAGAAGTCGGCCTGGGAGCGATCGGCGAACTGCAAGGTGATCTGGAACGGGCGACCGGTCTCGACCTGGTACGGTTCCAGGTACAGGTCGGCGGTCGTGGCCCCCTTCGGCCGCACCAGGGCCGCGGCGGCGGGGCCTTGTGGTCCTTTGTAGAACCACTCGCCCCCCCCCAGCGGACGGATCACCCCGGAGACGATCTCCCGCCCCGCCGGCAGACCACTCAGGCGGATATGGATATCTTGCACGTCACTGGGCGCGACGACCGACGACGTGCCGACCAGGTCGTGCCCGTCCTGGCCGACCCACTTCCCCGAGGGATCTGCGGCCCTTGCGCCGCCTCCCAGAACCATGACCAGAATCCCCAGCCCCACGATCCGCCCGCGATGTGCGATCATCACGACCTCCCCTGTCTCGATGCCGGTTCGGGATGCCGGATCATAACCGATCACCGGCCCAGCGGCACCCGGATCAAACGTTCCCCCGGAACCGAACCCACGTCGCGGCCGTTGTCTGAAACGCAACTCATTATCTCACTTCGGCTTTCTACTGAGAAAACGATGGGTTCGATTTGTCAATTCGCCACGTCGGGCGCCCCTTTTCTGGAGTGCCGGAAGGATGATCGGCGAGCCCCCTTCCGGTACTATCGTTGAGAGCGAATCGCGACGATCACGAAGTTCCGGGACGGGACGGGAGAACCGCCTGATGAGACAACCAATCCGGATTACAGCGATTATCCTGATGGCGGCGACCTTGTCGATCGTCGAGCGAGTGGAGGCAGGTTCCTCTCCCCTGGATCGTGCCCTGTCATACCTGGAGCGCGAGGTGCCGCGCTGGGATCGGGAGAATGGGTGCTTCTCCTGCCACAACAACGGCGACGGGGCCAGGGCGCTCTACCGGGCGCGCCGGCTCGGCATCGCCGTTCCCGATGAGGCCCTGGTCGAGACCACGCGCTGGCTGACCCGGCCCGAGGCGTGGGAGCACAACGGCGGCGAGGGAGCGTTCAGCGACAAGAGGCTGGCGAGGGTCCAGTTCGCGGCGGCCCTGGTCGAGGCCATCGAGGCGAGGTCCGTGTCGGACCCGATGGCCTTGCGACGCGCCGCCGATCGTCTGGCGGAGGATCAGGAGCCGGATGGCTCCTGGCCGATCGAGGGGGGCGAGGCACCTAGGTTCGCCGGCCACCTACGGTCGACCGCTCGCCACGGCGATGGCCGTTCGGGCCCTCCAGGCCACGGAGGATTCCGGTCGCCACAAAGTCCGTATTACAAAGGGTTGCAATGGATCCGCAAGCACGAGATCCGCAACGTGCTCGATGCCTCGGCCGTTCTGCTCGGGCTGGCTCAGGACGACTCACCCGAAAGCGGACCACGGCGGCGGCTCGCCCTGGACCTGCTCCGTCGCGGGCAGTCGCCGGAGGGGGGCTGGGGGCCTTACGTCCATGCGCCTCCCGAGCCGTTCGACACCGCACTCGCCTTGCTGGCTCTCGACTCATTCGCGGCGGTGGACGAGACGACCCGCGCGATGATGGCCAAGGGGCGGGCCTTCCTGATCGGTTCCCAGTTGCCCGACGGGAGCTGGCGAGAGACTACCCGTCCTCCCGGCTACGAAAGCTACGCTCAGCGCCTCTCGACGACCGGCTGGGCCACACTCGCGCTGCTGGCGACGCGGCAGAATGGCGACGAGTCACCCGCCCCCTGAGCGAATCCGTTCTCCTTCGGATGGGGTCGGCGGGACGACAACGGATTGCGGCTTCAGGTTGGCGGTTCGGACATTGAGCCGGACCATGCCTTGCGGATCATCTGAAGCTTGGACTCGACGCTTCGCAGACTGCAATCGAGACTCGAAGCGATCTGGGCGTTGGTGAAGCCTTCCATCCTGAGCAGCGCCACGACGACGAGCGACTCATCACCGAGCAGACCGAACAGGCGCCGGCATTCATCCATTGCGCCAGCGGCGAACTCGGGAGACACTTCACGACCCGCCATGTTGGACAGCCCGGATCCAGTCCCGGCGTCCGGGTTATCCAGCGCCGACGCATGCACGACCCGTCCTCCGCCACGCCGCTGCCGACGTTCGTGCTGGACGTGCTCGGACGCTTCACGAGCCGTGAGACAGACGAGCAGTCGCCAGAGATCCTGATGACCGGAGAGATTGGGGAACTGGCCCGCGGCCAGCCCCCGACAGAAGCCGTCCAGGACGCGCTGGACGATGTCCTCCTCGTCAGCCGGTCCCCGGGTGTCGCCGCGGAGCCGGGCCCGGGCCAGAGGGATCAGATCCTTGTGATAGCGTTCCCAGAGTCCGCGAGCCGCCGCCTCCCCATCGTGGCCGCACCGCAGGTCCGCCAGCCATCCCCCAATGCGGTCGCCACCATTGCCTTTCATCGGGGCACTCCCAGCGCGGTCGGACCACCCGAAACGATCTCAAAAAAATTCGGAAGAGTTCTGCGGGTTCCGGATGCGGTTGCGGATAGAGAGGTAGAGTCGATGCGGAGAGGTCGCAAGCCAGGGGTCGCGGACGACACATCACCGGGCGGCGACCGGCAACATCACGAGGAGAGAGTTCATGTTCGGTCCCCTGCTGCTGACGGCAATCCTGGCTCAGACCCCCGCGGTTCCTCTCTCCGATGCGACAACGCCCGCCATCGAGGCGACGGCCCCCGCGCTGGAAAGGGCCGTTCCGGAAACACCGCAAAGCGTCACCCCTCAACGCAAGGCCCGAACCCGTCGCAGCAGTGGCATGAATCGGCAGCAATGGCTGGCTTACCAGCAACGGATGGCTGCCCAGCAGGCGCAGATCGGCGCAATACAGCAAGTGGAAATGGCCCGCCTCCAGGTCGACGCCGCCCAGGCCCAGGCACTTCAAAGCATGGCCCAGGCCCAGCAGATGCAGGCGGAGGTTGCTCGGCGTCAGTACATCCTCAACACCCAGCGCGACGGCGTACCGCAGACGTTTGTTCCCGGAGTCGGGATGGTTCCGTACCCGTATGGGGTCGCCATGCCCAGGCCCATGCCCTACCCGGCAGCCACCGGGTTCATCACTCCACCGAGCCTCCCGGCACGCTGATCCGGTCCTCGCTCCTGCGTGTGTTGCGTTGTTCTCCTCGAAGCCCCGCCGGTCGTTACCGGCGGGGCTTTTCGATGGATTGGACGGAACCGACATCACCCGGCGGTCCTCCCGGCTCGACCGTGAACGGCAGCGCGATCGTTTCGGTCGCCGTGCGACGGGTGATCGGGCCGGTCAGGTCCACCTCGAACGGACGACCAATGCCGTTGCCGGCGAGGTCTTCGAGCGCCGTATCGACCAGAAGTTGATACGACCCCGCCTTCCAGGGTTTCTCCGGCTTGAACCACCAGCGCGTCGCGTCGGCCGCCACGTCGATCGTGCCCGGCAACGGTTTTCCTTCCGGCCCCTTCACGCTCACGACGCGGTCGAGCATCGGCCGATCGAGCGGTTCGGGAAAGGTCAACCGGAGCGGGTCGCGCGTCCCGGAGCGGGGCGCGGCGAGCGTCCAGCCCTTCGGGTCGGGGGCCGTCTCGTCGGGAGGTCCGACATCGAACGTCTTGCGGAACCCTTCCTTCAATGGGTTCCCCTCGGCATCAGGCCAGTCGCGGTCGATGACGAAGGAGTAGCGCTTCCCTTCCTCCAGGATCGGCCCCTCCTCCTCGCGAGGGACCAGCCCCCGCTTGATCCGTCCGGGATCGAAGATGAGGGTCAGGCGGCGGCCGGAGGGGTCCCAGAGCTCCTCGCCCAGCTCCAGGAACGGCAGATCGACCTCGCCACCCCCGGCCTTTTGCAGGTGGACGTAGTCATAGGAGTCACCCCGGCTCATCGGCGCGGAGAAGTGGACGTAGAGCCGCAACGTGTTCTCGGGCAGGGTCCCGGCGGCCGGATCGACCCGCGTGACGGTCGTGCTGGAGGTCCGTTCCCGTTCCGGCAAGGTGAACACGGCGGAGACGGTTCCACTGGCGGGCGCCTGATTCCCAGGCATCTTCGACGGGTCGAAGACGGCCTGGTAGCGGAGTCCGCGTTCCAGAGGAAACGTCGGCTGGAACCGCAGCACGTCACCGACAACGTGGTATTTGCCCACCATCGCCGGCCGGCTCTCCGGCTCCAGCACGGCGCCGGGATTCACCGTCACGGACAGCAGCGCCTGCCATCTCTCCAGGTTCCAATCCGCATCGGCCAGGGCCTGAAGGCTCGCCCGGTCGAGTTCGAAAACGTCGATCGACGCCCGTTCCAGATCCTCCCCCTGCTTCGGGACCAGCCGGATCGTGGGCACGTTCTGCACCGAGTCCCGTTCCGCCGTTCCGGATGATTCCGACGCGCAGGCCGGGACTAGCCCGAGGAGGAGGAGCCAGGCATGAGAGTAATCGGGTCCAGCGAGCGGATTGGAAATCCCTCGCGGTCTCTGCACGGACGATCCGGCCGACGCTCCCGCACCCGGCCCTCCCCCACCACACAGTTGACGACTGGTGCATGTTCAACTTCAACACTGCACATGTCGAAGCACGATCGCTATGTCCGTTCCCACGACACCGATCGGGGCTACGAGCTGGGGAGAGCCCTGGTCGTCGACGCCGCGGATGGCCGCCCGCTGGGGCCGAAGGAATTCCGCCTCCGCACCGCCGACGGCATGCTCTCGACGCGGCACGGCGGCGCCGCCGTGCCGCCGGGGCACGTCGATGAACTCGACGACGTGATGGCCGCGTCGCGACGCTGGGGCCTGGGCCGCACGCCGATCCATGTCATCGACCGTGAGGCCGATTCGGTCGGCCATTACCGCCGCTGGCAGGCCGCCGGCCACGCGTTCGTCGTCCGCGCCAACCGCGACCGCGTCGTCCTGCACGAAGGACACGCGTGCAAGCTGGGCGTGGTGGACGCCGCCCTGACCGGCTCGTTCACCGACGGTGCGCGACACGGCGGGCCGGCCCGAGATGGTCACGATCCGGGCCGGCACCGGGACGATTCGCGTCGCCGAGGCGACCGTGGTCCTGCACCGGCCGGCGCGACGCTATACCGGCGAGAAGACCGCCAGCGGCCATAAGAAGCAGGTCGACGTCCCGGGCCCGCCCGTGCCGCTGCGGCTGGTGGTGACGCAGGTGGTCGACGCGGACGGGGACGGTGCTGGCCGAGTGGCTCCTGCTGACGAACGTGGCCGTCGAGGATGCCGCCGCGGCGACGATCGGCCGGTGGTACGCGTGGCGGTGGGAGGATCGAATCGTATCATAAGTTGCTCAAATCGGCGGGGATGAATGCGGAGTCGTGGCAGCAGGAGAGCGGCGCGGCGTTCCTGCGGCGGCTGTGCGTGGCGAGAATGGCCTGTCTGACGGTCTGGCACCTGCAACGAGACGAGTCGCAGGCCGCCGCAACCTTGCTGCGCGAGGCCCTGGTGCGGCTGTACGGGTCGGCAGATGAAGCATCGGGTGGAGTCGACGGCGCCGGCGCTGCTGGCCAGGTCTGGAGCGGCTGCTGGCGATCGATGACCTGATGCAGGTCGAGGACCTGGAGGAGGTCCTCGACCTTGCGAGGCGCCACCTCCCCCGCCTCTTCCCCGACCGCTCCGGTTGCCACACGGGGGGAGGGGGGAAGAGAGCGGGGGAACTGGCGATCGTCGCGGAATGACGCCAACGTTCGCGTTCGGCCTCACGGCAGCTTGACCGTCTTGAGGTTCAAGGCGCCGCTGTCGTCCTGGGTCAGAACCAGAGCGTGCTCCTTGTCGAGGCGGTCGAGTTGAACGACACCCTTGAGCGAATCGACCGTCTGGTAGCCGAGTCCCTCACGGTCCGAGACGCGCTGAATGATCCCCTTGGCCTCGGCAACGCCCTCGGCGGGGATCTTCATCACGCCGCGGCTGCTGTTGGCCATCAGGAGGTAATTCTTGCCGTCTTGCTGATAGACGACCATGTCGAGCGGACGATTCCGGTTGCCGAGTTCGGCGATCGTGGTCCCCTTGACGTGCGCGCCGGGCTTCAGATCGGAGACCGGCAGCTTGACCAGCGGGGTGCAGGTATAAGCCGACAGCAGGTACGACTGGCCGCCGTCCTGGTACGGCACGAAGGTCCGCACCGGCGAACGGGTCTCGAACCGGCCGTGGGAGCCGTGGTAGATCTCGACGCTCGTCCCCTCGTCGGGTGTCTCGCGGAACGGGTACGGGATCGCCAGCAGGCGCGAGGAGAACTCCTCATTCGACAGTCCGGCGACGAAGAGGCGGCCATCGACGAACGCCAGGTCGGTGATCGACTCATTCCGAGGGCTACCGCCGCGCTCGTCCTTCGCATTGGCCGCGGGCGGGTTCGGCAGTGGGGCCTTGGCGAACTTCACGTCCTCCAGCGAAACCACCGAGGTCTTCCCACCCGGCGCGATCTTCACGATCACCGGCGCGGCGTCCGGCCCGCGACCCCGGGAGACGGACAGATACGCGTTGCCCGAGGCGGGATTCACCGCCAGGTCGTTGATCAGGATCTCGCGGGGTGTCGTGCCCAGCATCGAGGCGACTTTTTCGCCCAGATTCTCGACGTTGATGGCCGACGTCTCGGCGGCCGGGCCACGGTCGCCCGTGTCGATGGCGAAGATGGCGGCACCCTGGGTGTCGCCCACGAACAGCAGGCCCTCGGGGCCGAACGTCAGCGGGCCGACCGATTTCACGTCGGGCGTGCCCTTGGCCAGGTCAGCGGCATTGGCGGACAGCGAAAGCAGGACGATGCCACACAAGGCGGCCAGCGCGGTGCGAGTCCTCGGCATCGCAACTCCCCTCTTTTGGTGAATGAGTGGAACGCCCCGAGGAGCGGCGGTCCCGGAAGCTCCCTGTCCGGCAACGCGAGTCGGTCCCCGGTCGGCGTCGTTGCATTATGACGCCTGTCGGGGCTCGATCAACAAGAATCATTCTCGGGAAGGCACGGATTTTCCGTCAGCCCTCGACCAGGGCTCGCACCCGATCGAGCCCCCGGCGGGCGACTTCAGCCGGATCCTCCTCCCAGAGCGTCGGGTTGAACAGCTCCAGCGAGAGCGGCCCCCGGTAGCCGATCGTCCGCAGGTTGGCGATCACGCGCGGAAGGTCGGCGGTCCCCTCGCCGACCATCACCCGGTCCGCGTCCGTCTGGATGGCCGTCGGCGGTTCGGTCGGCACGTCGTTGATGTGGAACATCGCGATGCGGTTCCCCGAGAGGGACAGCAGGTCATCGACCGAGCCGCCGCCGCGGATCAGGTGGAACACGTCGGCGACGACCGTCGCGTCGGGGTCGCCCGTCCCGGCCGCGACCGCCCAGGCCCCGGCGGCCGTCTTGATCCCCGAGGCGAACCCGAGGAACTCCATCGACGGGCGCACGCCGAACCGGCGTCCGACCCGCAGCAACTCGGCGTAACGCTTCGAGGCGTGCTCCAGGTTCACGATCTCGCGAGGGGGGCTGGCGATGACGTACGGGCAGTTCAGCTCGGCCGCCTGCGCCATGCGCCGCTCGCATTCGTCGAGAACCGTCGCGTACGCGTCCCCCTCGGCGGAGATCCAGCCGTGCAGGGCGATCATGCTGAGCACCTTCAACCCGGCGTCCCCCAGCGCGGTTTTCAACTCGGGCATGGAGCCGCCCGCGGCCAGATAGTCGTTGACCTCGTTATTCCAGAGCTCCATCGCCTGATACCCGGCTTCCTGGGCAATCCGGATCTTCTCCAGCAGCGGAGTCGGCCGGATCGTGCTGGCGTTCAGGCAGTAGGTGAACTCGCTCATGGGCGGATCTCCCGTGATCGCTTCTGGATTGGAGAAGGGGGAACAGGTCGTGAGAAGGGCCGAATCTCGATCAACTTCCGAAATGGATCAGGCGCACATCCCCGGTGAAGTGCAAGCCGCCGTCGAGGTGCAGGACCTCGCCGTTGACGCGGCGGGCGGCGGGAGAGACAAGATACACGACGGCCGCGCCGACGTCCTCGGCGCTCGACATGTTGCGAATCCCCGCCGGGAAATCGGCACGTCCCTCGGCCGCTTGAATGCCGCGCTCGCCCGGCGAGGCCACCCAGCCCGGGGCGATCATGTTGCAGGTCACGCCGTCGTCGAGGCACTCGACGGCCACCTGGCGGGTCAGGCCGAGCAGCCCCGCCTTGCTCACCGAGTACGGGAACAGGTTCCGCATCGGCAAGGTCGCGTGGGTCGAACCGATGTTGATGATCGTGCCCCCGCGCTCCGCAACCAGGGCAGCGCCGCCTTGATCCCCAGCCAGGGGCCTTTCAGGTTCACCGCCAGGGTCCGCTCCCAGAGCGCCTCGTCGGCCGACTCGACCGTCCCCCGGGGGCTGATGCCCGCGTTGTTGACCAGCACATCCAGCCCGCCGAAGCGTTCGACCACCGCGCGGAGGGCCTGCTCCCAGTCCTCGGCGCGGGCCACGTCGAGCGTCAGGCCGATGGCCTCGTGCCCCTCGGCCGCCAGGGTCTCGGCCTCGCGCCGGGCGGAGTCACCGTCGATATCCGCCAGGGCGACCTTGCGGCCCGACGCCGCACAAGGCCCGCGCGATCCCCAGGCCGATGCCCCGCCCGGCGCCCGTCACGAGGGCCACGGACCGCGTTGCTTGATCACTCATCGTCTATCCATCATCGATGGACCTGATTGCCCGCCACTTCGGTTCTGCTTCAATGAGTCGAACCTCGTCCGTCGAGGATGCCGGGATCCGGCCATCGCCGGCAACGATTATGTCGTGAAAAGGGGTCGGGAACCAGGCCCCCGAGAGGATCGCATCATGTCTGTGGTCGTCCTGGTGGGCACGCTCGACACCAAGGGGGCGCGAGGTCGCGTACGTCCGCGACGTGCTCCAGGCTCAAGGGCTCGAGACCATCATCGATCGACGCCGGCTCGGTCGGACCGCCGACCTTCGCGCCCGATGTCCGCCGCGAGCGGGTCTTCGAGGCCGCCGGAACCACCGCCGAGGCGGTCCGGCAACGGGGCGACCGTGGCGAGGCCGTGGCCCTCGCCGCCGAGGGGGTCGCGGCGCATCGTGAGCGAACTGGCCGCGAACGAGCCGGCACTCCGCGGCATCCTCGCGCTCGGAGGTTCCGCCGGCACGACCATCGGCACGGCCGCGATGCGGGCCTTGCCCTTCGGCCTGCCGAAAGTGATGGTCAGCACCCTGGCCAGCGGCCAGACCCGCCCTTACGTCGGGGGCAGCGACATCGCCATGTTCCCCTCGGTCGCCGACCTGGCCGGGCCTGAACCGCCTCACGCGGCACCGTCTTGAACAACGCGGCGCACGCTCTCGTCGGGATGGTCCGCGGGCATGCGCGGGCGGAGCCGGACCGAGCCGAACTCCGTGAGCGGCCCGTCGTGGCGGCGACGATGTTCGGCGTGACGACCCCTTGCGTCGATCGCGCCCGCGCAGTCCTCGACAGCGCCGGGTGCGAGGTCCTGGTCTTCCACGCCACGGGGGTTGGCGGCCAGGCGATGGAGGGCCTCATCCGCGACGGCCAGATTCGCGGCGTGCTCGACCTGACGACAACCGAGCTGGCGGACGAGCTGGTCGGCGGCATCCTCTCGGCCGGTCCCGACCGTCTGGAAGCCGCCGGTCGCGCGGGCCTCCCGCAGGTCGTCAGCGTCGGCGCGCTCGACATGGTGAACTTCGGGCCGAGGGCGACCGTGCCCGAGAAGTTCGCCGGACGCCTTTTCCACGTTCACAATCCGACCGTCACCCTGATGCGGACCACGCCCGAGGAGAACGCCGCCCTGGGCCGCCACATGGCCGCGATCCTCTCCCGCGCGACCGGCCCGACCGTCCTGCTTCTGCCCCTCGGCGGCGTCTCCGCCCTGGACGCCCCCGGCCTTCCCTTCCACGACCCCGAGGCCGACGCCGCCCTCTTCGACGCCCTGAGCGCGGGCCTGGCCGGGCAGGACCGCGTCCGGCTCATCGAACGCGACGAGCACATCAACGACCCCGCCTTCGCCGAGGCCGCCGCCGCGCTCCTGCTGGAGATACTGCGAGAGTGGCAGGCAAGATAGGCTGCGGACGCCCCTGAGTAGCGGCTTGCTTTAACCGTCATTTAGCACTTGCACGCGAACTCTAACAGGCTTACTTTGGTCTCTGAGGCTCTCAAGGTTACCGATCCTATTCAGATTTTTATACAGAACTTCACTTCATATTCTAAAGGTTTCGTATGAAGATTTCATCGATGAGTCGGCTTCGCAGTTTGACATCGAATGTCACTGAGCGGATCCGCCAACTCCCACGCACAACCCGCATTTTCGCCGTTATATTCATTGTCGCCATGGTAACCGGAATTGCATACGCAGTCTATTGCGGAATACCAGATGACAATCCCAATGAATGCGTGGCGAAGGTTGATCCGAAGCGAGAGGACCAACTGACGATCTGGTGCATCGACGAGAATCCTGACGGGATAGCGATTGCGTTAAACGACCTCCGGCAAGCCCCCTGCCCGTTCACCGTCACTCGAGAGAGTGACTGCAAAGAAATCGGGCTCTTCATGGTGATCCGGGATCTCCTGGATAAAAATCGTAAGACGCGGATGTACTCATTCAATATCACAAGAGATATACCTTATATGAATATTCGCTTTCAATTTGCGACAGATGATAGTCTTGTCGCTGCATGGAAGCAGCTATTCCGGAGTTGCGTCGAGAAAAAGACTCTCGATGAACTGTCTTTGGAGTTGGTCGCGGCCGATCTGGGACCTTGGAATACATTCCTTCTCGAAAGGCTCGGTCCCAAGTTTTGTTTGGAAAACCCAGACCTCTTTATGCCGAAGTTGGTCGCGGCCGATCTGGCGTCTTGGAATCCATTCCTACTCGAATGGCTCGGCCCCGAAGAATACATAAGCGACCTGGACCTCTTTGGACCGAAGTGGCTGAGCGACCTTTCGTGGCGCAAAGACCTGCGCCACGGATCTCGAACAATGTCGGAAGGGCGAAAATGAAGTGGTCATTCTCGCACCGACGACGAGCGACGCGATACCCGCGCTTTGGTTCTTATTGCAAGAAATGGTTCCCGAGGATGCTGCGTATCAA
The DNA here is from genome assembly GCA_963758025.1 of uncultured Planctomycetota bacterium. Taxonomy (GTDB): domain Bacteria; phylum Planctomycetota; class Planctomycetia; order Isosphaerales; family Isosphaeraceae; genus CAVWUA01. The sequence goes on from CAVWUA010000004.1 coordinate 389,858, forward strand.
CCGAAAATGATCAGTGCTGCGGCGACTTGGTCGGTCGTGGGCGACCCGAATCGTGTCTGCGCACCGTGCTCCAAGAGTGAGGAGCCCGAGTCTGGGGATATCAAGGCGGAAAATACCTGGGCGAACACGCTCAGCCGAGCCCTGGGCCACTCCGTGGATGGCGAGCACTTGCGACACGATACCGACGCATTTCGCGATCAAATTCACGACGCGACGGAGAAGGTCAGGCACCTCGCCAAGAACTTCATCCAATACCCCCAGTCGGACGAACAATCGGCCAACGAGATGTACCGTCAACTGGTCAGCGTGCGCGGCAACCGGCGAGTGGCGATCTTGTATCGGGACGGGGAACCGACCACGGCGGAGCGTCGAGGTTCAACTGAGGAGCCGGACCGACGACTCTTCGGCCCGGCGTTGCGGGACGATTTCCGCATGCGCTTCCGTCGCGGTCGCGAGAAAAAGTTTCCATTCGTGGAATTCGACCGATTCCTCCACGCCCCCTTCGAGAAACGGCCCGAGGAGACCGAGGGAGAAAACGTCATATCGGACTGGGAGCGGAGGGTCGAAAAGAGGCTGACGCCCACCCTGAGGTTCTTTGAGCGGGAGCAGGTCGAGGCCATCGGGGTCTTCGGCGGCGCGGAGGAGAAACTCTTCATCCTGAACCTCGTCCGGAAGAACTTGCCCTCGGTCCAACTGTTCTCGGACGTGCCGGACTGGAAGCTCGAATCGCCTGATGCCCCCAGCGAATCGCCGTTGATGGGCGAGATCGCACCGCCCAGTACCGAATCGGCAACGGATTACCAGCTCAACGGCATGCTCATCATATCGAACACGGCCCAGCCGAGGGACTGGGTGAGGGAAGAGTTCCTTGGCATGAATGAAATCAACAGAACCAGAAGCTCGCCTTTCCTACCAAATATTTACCGGTTTTTTACAAATCATATTATATTGAGACTTATCGATCTGCACCAGGCGGGTCGGTATTGTGAATTGAGCAGCGGGAAGGACCTGGAAAAATTCCTCCGCGAAGATGTAGAAATGGGATTCATCAAGAAAGAGCTGGGCAAGAATGCTTCGGGCGATGGTAAAGGAGAGGTCTTGGTGATCCAGAGCGGGCGGCTTCGACCGATCACCTATTGGGGGAAGTCGGTGGGGACGATTCTCGCCACGATCCTGGCGGTGGTGTTGCCCTTCGTCCTGATCGAACTCATCCAACCCAGAGAGGCACCCAGCCCGAAGCCCACGACGGAAGTCTTGACGACGCTCGACGTGATACTCAAGAATCCCTGGGGAAATAGAGCCCGGTCGAGTCGTGCGGGACCGGACTCCTCGAACGAATCCCCGAGCGGGGAAGTATCGAGGGGCGGGGACAACGCGATTTCGGAACCCGCCGACGGCCCCTCTCGTGACACCTTATCGAATCATGAAGTGCCACCAAGGACCGCTGACGCATCCCAGCCACTGTCCGTCCGACACTTGCTCCAATTAGTCATGATCCTCGTCTTGCTCGCGGTCGTCCCGCTCATTGCCATCGCGGTGGACACACTCTATCTAACTCTTCCGATCAGTCCGAGCATCCTGCCCGATGGCCAGAGCATCCTTCCGACACTCTACCTTTATCAAGTCGTCGGGATCCTCGCGCTCTATCTCCCTTTTCATTTCAAGGAGGATATCCATGGTCGCGGGCGACCTCGGCCGCAGACGGCGGGTACGGGCGATAATTTACAATTCTTGGGCCTCCTGCGGTGGTCTCCCCCGCTGGAAAAGGAGCGGGAGGAGCGGTTCAACGATTTCATCAAGAGATGGATCCAGGAGGATGTGAACCCGAACCTGCGGTGCGACAGCCGCGAGAACCTATTCGCCCTGCTTGCGGCGGGCTTTCTAACAATTTTAGACTATTCCGCGGGAATCCCGATCGCCGGAAGTCCCGGTTGGACCAAAGTTATCTTCCTCATTTACGAATTCGTGGTCTTGTATCTCGTGATTTGCACCGGGATCATCTTCATCGACATGGCCCGCGCCGTCGTCTTCCTCAAGCGGAGGCTCCAGAGCCTCGAAGCGCGGGCGGAAGAGAATAATTTCCTACAGGCGATGACGCCGGACAGTATTCACCGGCTTGGCACGATCTTCATCGGAGTTGTGACTTACGCCTTGGTCCTTTTCACCCTCCTCCTCATCTCACGAATCTCGTATCTCGGGATGGCACGCTGGCGATGGACCATCCACCTGAGTACCCGTCTCGACAAGGTTCTCGACCTCCCTCTCCCTGAATCGTTCCCCGTCCCCCTAGGGACTGTCCTATTCGCCGTGGTGTTGGGACTGATTCTCGGCTATTGGTTTTTCTGCTATCGCGTCTTCTCGGGTTTGATCATCTCGATGAAGATGGCCCGCCTGCTGGAACTGGACAAACGCCGGCTCGCTCAATCCATCGAGAGGGAAAAGTGGAGTGAGGAATTCGACAAGGATCGGCAAGCAATCCAAAACATCTCGGAGCAACCGTGGAGGCCCGCAGGCTCCCGGCAGGCCCAGGTGGCGCTAGCCATCGCCTTGCTGACGCCGTTGCTGTCCATGCTTCTAGGCCCCTGGGGTGCGATCGTGACTAAGGCCCTCTCGAGTTTCTTCAAATGACAGCATACACACAAACCTCGAACGAAGTCTCGGATGAGAACAGCCGGGCAGTCATCCTGGAACGGTTCCGTCAAAAGGTCGCCGAGGGACGGCCGATCATCGGCGGCGGCGCGGGGACGGGCTTGAGCGCCAAGTGCGCGGAGGCCGGCGGGATCGACCTGATCATCATTTATAACTCCGGCCGCTACCGCATGGCCGGTCGGGGGAGCCTGGCGGGGCTGATGCCGTATGGCGATGCCAACGCGATCGTCATGGAGATGGCGCGTGAGGTCCTGCCGGTCGTGCGTTATACGCCCGTGCTGGCGGGTGTCTGCGGCACCGATCCGTTCCGCGTGATGAAGCGGTTCCTGGTCGAGGTGCGCGACGCGGGGTTCGCCGGCGTGCAGAACTTCCCAACCGTCGGCCTGGTCGACGGTCAATTCCGCCGCGGCCTGGAAGAAACCGGGATGGGCTACGACAAGGAAGTCGCCATGATTGCCCAGGCGCGGGAAATGGATCTCCTAACCTGCCCCTACGTTCACAACGCGGACGAGGCCCGCGCCATGGCCGAGGCCGGGGCCGACGTTCTCGTGCCCCACGTCGGCCTGACAACCAAGGGAATGATCGGCGCAGTCGGCGCTCGATCTGGAGGAGGCGGCCCGCCGCGTGCAGGCGATGGCCGACGCCGCCTGGAGCGTGCGGCCCGATCTGCTCGTGCTCTGCCACGGCGGACCGATCGCCGAGCCGGAGGATGCGGCGGAGGTCTTCCGTCGCACCCAGGGCATCGCCGGGTTCTTCGGCGCGAGCAGCATCGAGCGGCTCCCGACCGAGCCGGCCATCGTCGGTCAGGTCCAGGCCTTCACCCGGCTAAGCCTCGGGAGCCCCAAGGCGTGAGGCCAGGGCGCGGCCCTGCTCGGTCTCCGGGTCGTCGTCGCCGAACTCTTCCCACCACTCGATGTCGTCGAGGCGTTCGATCTCCTCCCGGTCCTCCGCCTCCCGGTGCTCCGAGACGGGTTCGACGGCCTCCTCGACGATCGAGACGGTGATGACCGCCCGGCCGGCCGGCAGATCCGCCGGCAGTTGCAGGGCCACGTAACGATCCTCGGGAATGACGACCTCAGTCCGGTAGCGTCGCACGGCAACCTCCCCATGCGTCGAGCAGCACACGTTGCGTCCAGTCACGATTGGAGACGGCGACGAAGGCGGAGCCGCGGGGCTTGCCTCCGCTCAATGCTCGGGGTGAGCCGCCTTGCCCAGAACGAGCGTCTGGGTTCGGCCCTCTTGCACAGCCTTGCCATGCTGGTTGACCAGCCGGCGATGCCAGGTGACCACCGCGCGTCGCCCCCGCGTCCGGGGCTCGATCTGCTCCACCCGCGAAACGACGCGAATCGTATCACCAAAAGCGATCGGCTCGTGGAAGGTCCATTCCAGGATCGACAGGAAGGCCAGGGTTTGCACGCGAGGCGCCTGGCTTCCCAGGCCGCTGGCGATCGCTAGTCCTAGCAATCCGTGGGCCACCGGCTTGCCGAATGGCCCCTGAGAGGCGAATTCGTGATCGCAATGAAGCGGGTTGAAATCTCCGGAGAGGCCAGCGAAGGCCGTCACGTCAGCTTCGGTGACGGTTCGCGCCGGGCTCTCCCACTCATCGCCCGGCACCAGGTCATCAAAGAGCAAAACCGGCTGAACGTGTCGCACCGATCCGGATCCTCAAGCTCTGACACCTCAAATCGTTCCGTTTGGGTATGAATTCTGCATGGTGACTGTCGTCAAGTCAAGTCAGTTGATCGTGGAGAAGAACCAGAACTTCCGCGGTTCTGACCCGGGATCGGTGACTTGCCGCTTGCTACTCCATTCGTTAGACGGAACAATTGAAAGAGGTTTTTGCGCACTCCTTACAGTCCCGATGCGGGGACACAGAGGGCGGAGGCATTCCGTATGCACCGTCTGTGACGGAGGTCGCGCGAGGAGAGAGCCGCCATGAGTCGCCCTTGGAAAGTGTTGATCGCCGATGATGAACGGCCGGTCGCGGCCGGATTGCAAGGACAGTTGGAAGCGCTGGGATACGACGTGGTCGCCGTGGTGGACGATGGGCATCGCGCAATCGACATCTGCCGGCGGACCCTGCCCGACGTGGTCCTGATGGACATCGAGATGCCCGGGCTGGATGGCCTGTCAGCCGCCCGGCAGATTGCCAAGGACCCGGGAACCCCCGTGATCATTCTGACGGCTCACGGCCACCCGAACCTGGTGGACCAGGCGATCCAGGGGGGGGTGATCCAGTACTTGCTGAAGCCCGTCACCAGCCCGGCCCTGCACGCCGCCATCCAGACCGCCACGGCCCAGGCCCAGAAGCTCAACGAGGAACGCGCGCGGGCCGATAGCCTGGAGGTGACCCTCCACGAACGCAAGCTGATCGAGCGGGCCAAGGGCATTCTCATGACCCGCCGCAACTTGACCGAGCCCGAGGCCTTCCGGTTCCTGCAGCGACAGAGCCAGGACAAGCGAATGCCCATGGCCAAGCTCGCCGAGTCGATCGTGCAGGCCGATGAGTTCTTCGAGCCCGCGCCCGATCACCACAGCACGCCGCGGCACTCCTCCAACACCGCGCGAATGATCGATCCCGGCCGGCGAACACCATTATTATATCATATAGAGATATATGAATTATACGTGCCGTGATTTGAGAGTGTTTATCCAAGATTGTTGTTTGACAGACCGCCACCGGAACGCTAGCCTGAACTGGATAAGAACGGGCGGGGATGTCGAGTGAATCGAACACCCAGCCCGGGCTTTCCTCAAATCGTTTCGAATCATGGAGGGCAAGCGGTTCCATCGCAACGACGGAACCCGGACCTCCCCTGGCTTCCGGGGGGTTGTCATGGCTTTGACGCATGCAGGACGGATGGACTCCTGGCGCCTTCCGCTGAACGACAGGGCGCTAGCCGAACGAATCGAAGACAATATCGAGCGCAAGGCGTGTGGACGCATCCGCGATCTGCGCGTCGTCTGCTGGGGCAACACGATCATCCTCAACGGTCGCTCCCGTACCCATCACGCCAAGCAACTGGCGCAAGCGGCCGTGCTCGACTTAACCGACACCCATGCCATCGTGACCAACCAGATCGTCGTCCGCTATTGAGTTCAGCAGAACAAAGGGCAGATTTCAGACTCCAGATCTTCGAAGAGGCAAGGAACTACTGAAATCTGGAATGTGCCGTTTGCCATGCTGCGGTCAGAAACATCGCCCCACCGGGCACGGATGTTTTGACGCCAACGGATGCCCTCGTACGCGCATCCCGCCCGATCCCGGATCGGACGGCCGCTCGCTTTGCGACCCTCGGCCGGTGGCCGGTCCTCACACGCGATTCGCGACCCTTCCGCCCAGTCGACATGGAACAGAGAGCAACATGGATGATCGTGGTCAGTCGATACAAGCCGACCGTGCCGTCTCGGAACCGACGGATGACGGAAATCTTCGCGACTTATTCCCGCAATTGAGCCAGGAGTTATGTGAGCCCTTGACCGCGCTGCGGGAGCGTTTCGCGCACTTCCATTGCGATGGAACCTCACCCCATTCGGAGGCTGAGGATGGTCAGTTGAAGGAGATGGAGGCGATCTGCGACGATCTCATCCGCCTGACCGAGAACTATCTCGGCTACGCGGCGGTCGGCGCGGCGCGCGTCCGGTCCGCTACGCGAGCGTGCCGCTCCGGGAACTGATCGGCGAGGTGGACCGGCAGTTCGCCGCGGAAGCTGCGTCGAAGGGAATCACCTGGCGGTGCTCGACGGACGCGCGAGGCGCTGTCGTGACCGACGCCTGGCGAGCCCGTCAGTTGATCGGCCATCTGGTCGAGAATGCCCTGGGGTACACACCCGAGGGTGGCGGTGTTGTGGTTTCCTCCCGACTGGAACGCCGCTCCTGGGAGATCCACGTCTCGGACACGGGACCGGGAATCGCCCCGGAGGACGTGCCCAAGGTCTTCGAACCGTTCGTCCGGTTTCCGCATTCGGGCCGGAAACGCGCGATGGACACCCATGGCCTCGGCCTGACCATCTGCCGCGTCCTGGTCGAGCAGATGGGGGGGCAGATCACGATCCGCCCCGCCAGCGGCGGAGGAACCCAGGTCCTCGTGCGCCTGCCTTTCCCCGACAGAGCGTCGTGGAGTGAGCGAGACGGACACGAGGATTAGAGAGGATGTTCCCGTCCCGCGAACCGACGGACGACGCGGTCCGCGGGACGGGATCAACTGTTCGAGCGAATAGGATTCCCTTGCGCTGACAAGGATTCGACACAGAGGCGGACCTTGGTGCCTTCGCCGGGCTGGCTTCGGAGCGCCAGGGTGCCGTGGTGGCGCCGCCAGATTCCGTTGGCGATGCTCAAGCCGACCCCGACGTGGCCCTTCTTGGTCGTGAAGAATGGCTCGACGGCCCGCTCCTGGGCTGTCACGGCCATCCCCTGCCCCGTATCGCGCAGTTCCAGAACGACCCAGCCGTGGTCGTCCTTCGCGGTGGTCAATTCGATCAGGCCACCTGTCTTGGGCATCGCCTCGTAGGCATTCGAGAGCAGGTGGCCCAGCATCGTCCGCAGTTGGGGCTCGTTGCCCTGGATGGGGGGTACGGGAGCCAGGTGGGTGGCCCACTGAACGTTCACACCGGGACCGTCCTGCCGTTCCTGCGCCACCACGTCCGCCACCAGCTGATCGAGCGCGACCAATGATTCACCAATGGCCGTGGCCATGCGAGAGTAGTCGATGAGGCGTCGGGCCACGGTCGAGGCATCCAGCGAGGTGCGGATGATCGTCTCGGCCATCACTTTCGGATCGATCCGACCGGGGGGCGCATCGGCCAGGAGCCGGAGCAGCTCGGCGTTGCTGACGATCGCGCTGAAGGCGTTGATTACATGATGGCCGACCCCTGAGGCAAGTTGACCAAGTTCGTTGTATTGCGTGATGACATTCGAGAGCTGTTCATCTTGGGACATGATTGACTTCTATCCGAAACGGACCTCGGGGGGAGAGAACACCGAGGACGAGGAAACCGTCGCAGGCTGCCACGACTCGGGTCAGCGGATCAGGCGCGCCTCGACCCAGTCGGCGGAATCCTGTACGTCACCAAACTGACCAAACTCCACGACCAGAATCAAGAGCTTGGCCCCCTTCAATTCGACGTCGACCGGAAGCGGGGCATCCCGTCGCGTCATGGGAGGAGAGACGAACCGTTCCTCCTGGCCATCGACCAGTACGCGAAAGACGACGCTGGCCTTTGGGCCGGCGTGGTCGTCTAGCCCGACGAGGGCCTGGAAGCGCTTCTCGCGGCCGTCGAGCGGATAGGCGAGCAAGGTCCGCGGCAACATGCCGAGGCCTCGATCGTACGGCTGGCCGGCGAGGCTCAAGGGGTGCCCATCCCAGGTGGCGTCGCGGCCGTAGGTCTCGGGATGATGGCCGAGATAGCCTACATAACGCGAGGCCGCCGCGGGACGGTCCGAGAGAAACTGGATCGCGTCGCTTCGGACGTGTACCCGGCTCAACGAACTGAGCGACGGCTTGATCTCCGCCCCGAATCGCGTCCGGGCCAGGACCCGCCCCTGCTCGACCCGGCAATCGGTCACGCCCAGCCGCGAGCCGTCGGTGAAGGTCAGTTCCAGGTAAATCCCTTTCGGGCGAGGATACTGGACCAGTTCGGGAGCGAAGCCCAGCGCGAGGACGCTGGAACGGGGGATCTCGACCTGGCCGGTCTCCGGCTGGAACGTCACCGACTCCGATCCGAGAGCGAGGAAGCTGCCGGCCAGGCGGTCGCCGTTGGCCAGCCAGAGCACCTCCGCCGGGCGGGGCTCGCTCCGAAGCTTTCGCAGGAGCGACTCCAGCGCGTCCGTTTCGTCGGGCGGGGAAAGCAACAGGCCCAGCACGCTGTCCACCGGGACCTTCAAATCCACGTCATCCAGGGCCGCGGGCCGGGACACCAGGTCGGCCCCTTCGACCGAGCCAATGATCGCCCGCAGACGGTCCCCCTCCGGGAACTGGATCAGACTGCCGCCGGGCAAGGCCGGTGGAGCGTTTCCCCGCCTGGTCAGCGAGACGACCCGGTCCAGCGGAATCGATTGCGACTTCCCCTCCTCAACGGCAAGGGAGAGCTGGTCGTCCGGACCAAGCTGGACAAGCTGCCCGGTCAAGGTGCTGCCGTCGATCAGCAGGACCTGGAAGACGGGGTCGGTGGGAACCGGGGTCGAGCCGATGGCGGAGACGGGGTCCTCGGCCGCCATCGCGGGGAAGGCCAGCAGGGCCAGCCCCAGGATCAGGGCGGGACGGTTCTCGAGACGTGACAGATCCATCAGTCAATTGAATCCTCAAAGTTGCGAATCGAACGCGGCCAGGAAGCTCGGATCAGGACACGATAACGTCAATACGGTATCGAGACCGCGCTGGGACACCATCACCTCTGGAAAATGGGCAGGTAATTGTTGGGCATCTGAAGAATGAGCAGGGCCATGGCCGTGCCGTAGTCGTTGCCGATGCTGTCCTGCCAGTATCCCTGGGGCGAATGTTTCGGGCTGTGCAGCAGTTCGTCACGGATGGACTGATACCAATCGAGCCAGTCCTGCCCGCCGCGAATCCAGAAGGCTTGCGCGGCGTAGTAGTGGCCGTAGAAGTAGTGGCTGTAGCGCTGGCTGAACTTGATCTCGGGCATGAACTGCTTGAGATACGCGATGCCGTCATCGATCTCCTTGGCCTCGTACACGGCCGCGCTGTAGAGCGCGACCACGCCGGCCGCCGAGCGGGGGAAGGCGCTGGCCCCCCCCTGGAGCATGTAGCGGAAGCCGCCGTCGGGGTTCTGCGACTGTTTCACGTAGCGGATACAGGCCTCAACCGTCTCCTTCGGCACGAAGATGCCGGCATTACGGGCGGCGCGAGGGCGTTGATCTGGCAGATGGTGACCGAGAGGTCCGCATCGTGCCGGACCGGCTGGTAGCGCCAGCCCCCCTCGCCGTTCTGGGTGTCGATGATGAGCCGGACGGACTTTTCCAGCTTCTCACGGATCTCGGGGCGGCGGGTCATGCCGTAGGCTTCGGCCAGAAAGAGCGCTCCGAAGCCGTGCGAGTACATCGGCCCGTGCGTGGCCGCCTGCGGCACGCTGATGAAGCCCGAGGAAGGACTGGTGTTGTCCATGACGTACTGGAGGGCCTTGTCGATGTTCGCCCCATACGGCCCGCGCCCGGGGGTCGAGCCCGAGGCCATGAACGCGAGCCCGGCGAGGCTCGTCACCGCGATATTGCCGCGGTAGGCCCCGGTGCCGTACGACCCGTCGTCGTTCTGCTGGGTCGCCAGCCAGGCCAGGCCCGCCGCGATCGCCTGGTCGGTCTCGGGGGTCATCAACTCCATGGCCCCCTCGGGAATGTCCCCCTTGCGCGGTTCGGCGAAGCCGATATTTTCGGCTTCGGGCTTCTGGGCGAGAGAGGGGGCCACCTGGGCCGCCGTCATCCAAGCGACGACCGCCAGAGCCGGGAACATCCTGCCCCGGCCCTTCCGGTTCCCGTCTGCGCGGTGCATCGGTATCACTCCCTGGGAGACAGACTCTTCTCGGTGATGGACAGGTAGTAACGGCGGATCAAGAGGCTCTTGCCGGGGAGCATCTCCTCGCGGAAGACGTTGTCCATCTCCTCGCGGAGGTGGGCCGGCAGGGAGCCCCAGGTGTCCTTGGCCTCGGCCAGCACGCTCTTGACGTCCGGCATGCGCGGGGCCTGCGGGCCGACCCCCTGGGCGTTGGCTCCGTTCTGCTGGCCCTGTTGCTGGCCCGGTTGCTGCCCCTTGTTTCCCGCCTGCTGGACCATGCGGCTCATCGGCCGGCCACTGCCGGACCCCTGCCCCTTCGCGTTTCGCAGTTGTTCGAGGATCTGGTCGAGTTCCTTGACGATCTGTTGCTGGGTCTTGCGGGTTTCCTCGCCGGTATCGGTTTTGGACAGCCGGCGCTCGACCTCCTTCATCTTCTTGATCGCCTCGGCCAGTGGACTGTTTTCGTCCTGCTGCTGTTGTTCCTGCTGGTCTTTATTGCGGATGCGGCCGGTCAATTCTTCGAGGTGCTCGTCGAGCTTCTTCTGCCGGTCCGTGAGCCCCTCATCCCCCTTCGGCTGGGGTTCCGTGGGCGCGGGGCCGGCGTTGCCGCCGGGCTTCCCCTTGGCGTCCGGCGCGTCGGTCTCGCCGAACTTCTCCAGCAGGCTATCGAGATCCTTATCACGTTCGGACAGCTCGCCCGCTTTCCCGGCCTTCGCCTTGTCGGCTTCCTCGGCTTTTTCCAGGAGTTTATCAAAGTCGTCCTCGCTCTCGGGCGCGGAGGCCGACGGTTTGTCCTTCGTCCGCCTCGGGTTTTTCCGCCGCTTCGGCGGGTTTTTCCGCGTCCAGCTTCTCCCCTTCGAGCTTCTTCAGGAGCGCATCGAGCCCGTCGTCCTTGGGGGCCGGCGTGTCGTCGGCCGGTTTCTTCGACTCGACCTGCTCCAGAAGCTTGTCAAGGTCGTCGTCGCGGGGCGCCTCCTGAGCCAGCCCCGCCGAGGTCCAGGCCAGCAGGCCAACGGTGGCGAGGGCCAGGGTGATGTGACGTGTCCGTTTCATGGTCAGTCCTCCTCCCCATCCGGGTGACGGGGGCGGGTCAGGTCCAGCGCGATATCGACGATCTCTTGCTGATCCTCGTGCAACCGGGCCAGTTCGGCTTCCTGTTCCGGGTTCAGTTCCTTGTTGCGGCGGCGTAGTTCGTCGAAGGACTCCGTCCCCTCGTTCACCTCTTCCTGAAGGGCCTTCAGGAGCTTGATCTGGGCGGCCGTGGTGATGCCATCGCCACCACCTCCGCCGCCTCCACCACCTCCGCCGCCTCCACCTCCGCCGCCTGCCACCCTGGCCGTTCTTGGCCTGTTCGGCCTTGAGGGCGTCGATCAACTGCTTGAAGCGGTGGGAGGCCGAGGTCTCGGCGCGCTGGGTGTCCTCACCGGTGTCGAACTTCTGGAGCCCCTTCGAGGCCGACTCCATGCTCTCGGCGGCGCGCTTGAGCGTCAAGGCGAAGACGGGAGCCCCTTCAAGCTTCTCGGAGAGGTCGGACGTCTCCTGCTTCAAGGTATCCTGAACCCGCGCCAGGGTGCGGACGCTGGCCCGCTGAGCGGGAGATAGACGCTCCTGCTCCTCACGCTTCTTGTCGTAATCGACCGTTTCCTCGATGAGCTTGTCCTGCCGTTGACCGATGGCGGCCAGTTCATCCTTGAGCTTGGAAAGCTGCTCCATGGCAAGCTGCTCTTCCGCCTGTCGGCGGACATCGGCCAGTTCCTCCTGGGCCTGCTGGAGGTCCTGCAAGGCGTCTTCCTGTTCTTGCTCGGCCTCCTCGGCGTCGTCGGCCTCCTGACCTTGCTGGGCCTTGCCCATCTTGGCGAGGGCCTGCGAGCCGGAGTGCGCGGCGGCGTCCGCCCGAAGCTTCCGCAACTTCTGAAGCTGCTGCTTCAGCTCCTCCTGAAGCTCCTCCTGCTCCTTGGCGAGTTGCTGGAGTTCCTTCTCACGCTCCTTCTGGTCCTCGATGTTCTTGGCCTGGCCGGTGGCGGCCTTGTTCTTGGCCTGGCGGTCGCGGAGGTTCTGGAGGTCTTTCTCGGCGGCCTTCAGCTCCTTGACCAGGCGAGTCAGTTCATTCTCCCGGCGGTTCTGGATCTGATCCACCAGTTCCTGGAGGTCCTGCCGGGCCTTCTGCTGGTTGGCGCGGGCCGAGCCGATCTGGTTGTTCTGCAGTTGCTCGGCGCTCTTGTTCATCTTCGACGACGTGCCCTGCTCGCGGGTCTGCTTGGCGGCATCCTGCAAGGCCGAGGCCCCGAGGGGGTCCGACTCCTGCAAGCGGTCCCCCATCTCGTCCATCTTGTTGAGCAGGTCGTTCAGGTTGCGGCCAATTTCCTCCTGCGAGGCGCCGAGGTTGGCAAGCTGGGCACGCTCGTCTGGCTCAAGCTGCTCGGGCATCTTCCCGGCGAGTTCCGGCTTCGCGGCGGCATCGGCCGACGCCTTCATCGCCTCCTCCTGAGCGTTCAGCAGGTTCTTGGCGTCCTGAACGACGTTGCGGTACGTGTCGAACTCCTTGAGGCTATCGAGCATCTGCTTCAACTCGTTCTCGATCGCCTTCTGTTCGTCGTTGGCCTGCGCAGCGCCTTCTGGGCCTCGGACGCCTGGGGCTTGGCCTGATCGCCCGACTTCGCCCGATCGCCAGGTTCTCCCGGCTTCGCTTGCTTTCCCGCGTCCGATGGCTTGGCCTGATCGCCTCCTTCAGATGGCTTGACCTGATCGCCAGATTCGCCCGGTTTGGCCTGATCGCCAGATTTAGCCTGATCGCCAGACTCACCCGGCTTCGCCTGCTTCCCGGATTCGGATGGTTTGGCCTGATCCCCCGGCTTGGCCTGCGCATCGGCCTGGGCAAGCTGGGTATCATCAAGAGCCTTCATCCCTCGGGTGATGTTCTGTTCGGCGGGACCGAGATGGTTCTCGCGGATGCGCTGGACGCCCTGCTGCATCTGCTGCATCTGGGTCTGGGCGTCGGGATTCTCGATCTTGAAGTTCTTCAGATCTTCAAGGAACTGGCGGATCTTCTGGTCGAGGCCGTCGGCCTTGTCGGTGATCCGTCCGGCGACCTGACGCTGGATGGTCGCGGCGTTGTTGAGGTTATCCCGGGAATCGGCGTCGAGCTGATCCTTGGTCTCCTCAAGCGTGCGGACAGCCTCCTCGACGGGGGTGATGGCCTGCTTCTGCATCTGGTGGATGCGGGCGACGTCCTCACGGATCTCGCGGCGCTGGGCGTCGAGCTGACGGAGGATTTCTTCCTTCGTCACGACGCGCAGGTGCAACTCGCGGCTCTTGCCCCGGTTCGGCCCGTTCAGGTCGTCCAGGTCGAGCGCCTCGGCGAAAAACGTAATGTAGGCCCCTGGCTGGAGATTCAGCGTGCCGAGGTCCCAGAGGTGGGTCAGGTCCTGCCGGGTGGCGATGTTCCCTTCGGCCGTCCAGAGGGGGATGAGGACCTCCTCGGTCGGCTCGGCGCTGCCGCTGGCGAGCCGGTACGATAGCCGGACGTTGGCGAGGCCGAAGTCGTCCTCGGCCGTCAGATGCACCGGCACGGTGGCGTCGGCCGAAACGTCGCGGTCGTTCGACGGCTGGTCGATGATGACGCGGGGGGCCTCATCGGTCAGAGCGCGGACGTCGAACCGGGCGGCATCGGCCTCCTGGCCGTGGAAACCCTCGGTATCGAGCAGGTCGAAGACAAACGGGCCGGTTTCCTCGACGGTGAACGCCGCCGAGACGCGCCGACGGTCGTTTGACGGTTCGACCGTCGCGGCGAGGGTCTTCGGGTTCGACCCGCCTCGCTGAAGGACCGCCTGCTTGATTGGCTTGTTGGCCAGGCCGCCGACCTCGATCCGGCTGCCGGCGACCGCCTGCACCTGGGTCTGACCGGGGGCGAGACGTTGCTGTCCCTGGCCCGTGTAAGCCGGGGGCGTGACGACGATCTCCAGGTTCTTCAGCGACGGCGGCGGCACGACCGCGACCTTGCGGAAGGAGGTCCGGTCGTCTCCCGCGGCGACCGAGAACCGGAAGCCTTGTCGCACCGACTCGATCCGGCCGTGGTAGGTGCCGCTGTTCGGGTCGAGCCGCAGGGATTCGACGGTCGTCTCGCCATCGTCGAAGCGGTACGTCACCTTGGCCGAGTCGGGAACGCGGTCTCCCTTGGCCACGCCGACGCTCAGGAGGAATTCCTCGCCCCGGGCGATCTTCGCCGGCGCCTTGACGATCTGGAGGTGGGTCTGCTTCGGCCACTCGACCGAGCCGAACGGCGCGGAACAGGCGCCGCAAGGCGATCTGGCTGGTGATCGGGGCGAGGGCCAGGAGGGCCACGCCCAGCGCCAGGGCGCCGACGGCGGACAGCTCCGCGCGGCGGGCCGGGCGGCGGTCGATGACCTCGCGGAAGTCGATCGACTCGGTCTCGGCCATCGACTGCCGGATCGTGTGCTCGCGGAGGGCCTTCGAGCCGAGGATATCGTCGCGGTCGCCGGTCCCCTGCTCCTCCAGATGGAGGAATTGGATCGTGCTGGCGAGCCGGTCGTTCAGGCCCGGCCAGCGCTTCTCGATCCGCAGGGCGATGTCCAGGTCATGGAACCGGACGATCAGCGGAGTGATGACGTAGCGGATCGCCAGCCAGCCGGTCAGACCCGCGATGAGCACCAGCAAGGCCAGGCGGACCTCGCCGACCAGGTGGAACGCCCAGTCGGCCAGGCAGGCCACAAGGACCGACAAGAGCACACCGGTGACGACCCAGCTCAGGCCATGAAGGGCCAGGAGCCGCCGAACCCGGCCCCGCAGCGACGCGATCCGCGCTTCCAGGGGGTGACGCATCACCTATGCCTCCCGCCCAGCTTCGCCAGGCTTAAAAAAATTCACCGACGTTTGACAAACGTAATTATACCATTTGCTTGCGTTTCCGCAAAACCCATTCCGCGATCAGGATCGCCAGGAACAATCCGAAGCACGGCCGGGGTATTCCAGAGCGGGATGGGCGGGTCGGTGTCGAGCGGAACCTTCAACGGCGGCGGCAGGTCCTTGAGCAGGACCGCGGGGGCCACCGTCGGCTGATAGAACTTGCCCTGAGCGTTCGCCGCCGCGCGGATCAGCTCCGGCTCGTTCATGCGGATCTGCTCGAACTCGCCCGCCGGGGCCTCGACGCGGAAGGTCGTCGTGGGCAGGCGTCCTTCGAGCACCGGCGGGGGCAGGAGCCGGACCTCGTATTCCCCCTCGGCCGCCTGCGGCAAGGCCCCCTCGAAGACGTTGCGGGCGGTGGGCGCGGCCTTGAGGGTCAGCTTGCGAGGCCCCTGCCCTTCCCGCGCGACCTGGACCGTGACCTCCCCCGAGGCCGGGGCCAGCCCCGGGTTCGGGAAGCGGACCTGGACGCGGATCGGCTGGTTGCGCTGATAGCGTCCGCCGGTCGGTCGGTGATCTCCGCCTGCGTCTGCCCGAGCAGCTTCGACCGGGCCAGGAACCGGATCGTCTGGATCCAGAACCGGCCGAAGTACCGGAGTCGCCCGCGCGGAACCGCCAGCGCCAGGTGTCGTCGATCGCCTGGAACATCGACCTTGCCCGCGCCGACGAACTGGTAGAGCAGGATCGGCAAGGGGCCGTCGGAGCCGGTCAGGCTCGGGTGCGTCGGCCAGGACGAACGCCGCCGGCTGCTTGCGAGGGGCTTCGAGGAACCAGTACAGTTCCGGCAGGTTCTGCCAGATCTGGGCGCTGGTCGCCTCGTCGTCGCCGAACCGGAAGATCGGGTGATTGCGCCCTTCGACGGTCAGGGCGGGGCGGAAGCCGGCGACGCCGTTGCCGACCATGGCCGGGTCGCGTGCCTCGGCCAGCTGGATCGGCAGGAGCGGTTCCAGCGGCGTGCCCCGGTAGCTCAGCGGGTTGAAGTTCTCCCCCGCGATGAACAGCAGGCCGCCCCCCTTCTCGGTGACGAACTCGACCAGGTTCTGCATCTGCGTCGCGCTCAGGAGGCTGCTGATGTCCACGTCGCCGAAGAGGACCACGTCGTAGGAGAACAGCCCATCCGGCCCCTCGGTCGAGGTCGGGAACGTCGGCAAGGCCGAGCGGTCCTGCTCGCTGTACTCGGGGTCGGACGACTGGAGCACGACCCGCAGGTCGATCGTCTTGTCGCTCTCCAGGAAGGTCTTCAGGTAGCGGTACTCGTAACGCGGCTCGCCCTCGACCAGCAGGACCTTGAGCTTCTCCTCGCGGACGTTGACCGTGCGCTCGATCCGGTTGTTCTCGGCCTGAAGCTCGCGGGGGCGGGAATCGACTTCGAGCGATGTAGATGTATCTCGCCCGTCTCCTTCGGGCTGGTGGCCGATCTCGATCCGTCGGGCCTGGCCGTCGGGCGGGACCTCCACGCGAAGCTGGTCCAGTTCCTGGGCGGCCTTGGGGTCCTTCTCGCCCGCGGGCCGGCGCTTCAGGTGGACGGTCACCTCCTCGCCGCCGAAGCCGCGCCCGAGCAGCTTGGCCTCGAAGCGGACCTGGTCGTCGACGAAGACGACGTCGTCGACGAGCAGGTCGGCCAGCTCCAGGTCGCGGGACGGCTCGGGAGAGCCGAGGCCGATCGTGTAGAGCGGCACGCCCTTCGCGCGGGCGAACTCGGCCGCCTTGGCCAGGGCCTCGCCGTCGGTCGTCTGGCCGTCGGTCAGCAGCAGGATCGCCGTCGGCGGCACCCCGCGCAGCTCGGTCAGGACCTGCCTGACCCCCTCTCCCAGGCGGCTCTCGGCGCCGTCGGCTCGACCTTCTTGAGCTGCTCGAGGGCGTCGGGACCTCCTCCGGCTCATCGATCTCGGCCAGCAGGTCGGCATCCGTGGAGACGAGGTAGAGCCGGACCCGGTGCTGCTTCT
Organism: uncultured Planctomycetota bacterium; assembly: GCA_963758025.1. GTDB lineage: Bacteria > Planctomycetota > Planctomycetia > Isosphaerales > Isosphaeraceae > CAVWUA01. Next base: position 406,877 of record CAVWUA010000004.1, read on the forward strand.
GGAGCTCTTTCAGGAGCTTGGCATCGTCGCGCAGGAGCCACCCCTTGGCGACGGCCAGGCGGGTGGCCTCGGGCTCTCCGGCGAGCTTGGCCAGTCCTCGGCCGTCGCGCCGGATCTTCGGGTCCTCGTACTGGTCGACGACGCTGCCGCTGGCCGAGTCGTCGGCCATGATGACGAAGTAGGGCAAGCCGGTCTGCTCGACCGAGAGGACCGCCTCGGACAGCATGAACATCGCCAGGAAGACCAGGCAGATGCGCAGGGCCGCCAGGGTCATCCGGTACCAGAACGGCGCGGTGCCTTCGCGACGGTAGAGCCAGATGATGAACGCGGCCGACGCCGACGAAGATCAACAGCGCCAGCCCCTGCGACCACGGCTGCTCGAACCGGAAGTGCGGAGTGATCGCCTCGCCGGCTTTCGCCGGTTGCACACCCATCAGGTCAGCCAGATGGCGGAGGAGCCAATCCATCAGTTCGTATTCCTTGAGCCTCAAGTGCGAAGAACGATTACCGATGATGTCCGAACCACCACGCCAGAAACGACTCGAACAGAAGGAGCGTCAGGACGCCCCAGAGGAGCGGGCGGTGCAGTTCGCCACGGCGGCTGACCGACGCGGCGTTCTCGCGCAAGGGGCTGCCAGTCGTTATCGTAGAGGAAATCCCAGCCCGGCACGGCCCGTTTCAAGGAGCGTTCGTCGAGCTTCGCCGGGTCGCTCTCGGCCGGGTCGGTGTTGACGGCGAAGATCGACTTCGCGGTTCAGCGGCGCGGCCGATCTGGACGCGGTACGTCCCGGAGAGGTCGGTCTGTTCGAACTGCAGCAGGCTCACGTCGCCGTCGGCCTCGAGCTTGGTCGTGGACGTGGTGTTATCCGGGCGTCGGACGGTCGCCTGCGTGCCGGCGGCCGTGCCGGGAAACGCCTGCTCGAGCGGCTGGCCGACCCGCACGTTCCGCTCGGCCGCGCCGGCCCGAGGCCGCCTGGAGCGACGATCTGCTCCATGACCGGCGGATAGCTCTGGTGCAGCGGCCAGGAGGTCCAGCCGGTGTCGGCCGAGGTCGCCACCTGGATCACCTTACCGCGATATTTGCGGGGCCTCGATGATCGCGGGGTCGCCGTTGTCGAAGGCCAGGGCCACCTTCGCTTCGCGTCTCTTTCGGCAGCTTCAGCTTGTGAAACCGCGCGGTCTTGACGTTCGGTCAGGCTGGCGATGACCCCGGCGGATTCTCCCTGCGAACGCGGCGACGATCGGGTGCTTGAAGTCCAGCGGGTCGAACTCGAACGGCTTCTCCTGCCGCGACGGGTCGCCCACCGGCGGCCCGATCTGCGGCGGGCAGGAGGCCCTTGCCGCCGTTGTAGAGGAGCTGGTTGTAGTTCTCCGGCACGACCTGATCGCCGCCGAAGACGACCACCCCGCCCCCCTGCTTCAGGTAGGCGTCGAGCGCCGCGACCTCGGCCTCGGTGAACCGGGCGACGTTGCAGAGGACGACCGCGTCGAAGGGGGTCAGGTCGCGCTGGGCAGATCTGCGACTCGGTGGCGACCTCCGCGTCGATCGGCGAGGGGCTTTCGCCCGTGTCGCCGGCCTCGGGGTTCAGGGCGACGGAGAGGAAGTCGGTCTCGAGCCTGAACGGCTCGGTCTTCGGGTCGCCGTCGACGAGCAGGACCTTGATCGCCTCGCGGACCGGAACGGACCAGCCAGCGGTGGTTGTCGAGCGCCAGGGCATCGTCGTCGATGCGGACCTCGACGACATGGTCGCCCGGCGTGGCGAAGACGTGGGTGAAGCGCCACGGCCTCTTCCTGCCCGGCATCGAGCCGGACGGGTACCTCGCTGCCGGAAAGCTGACCATCGACGACCAGTTGCGCGTGGGCGTTATCGACCGGCTTCCGTCCGTAGTTGTGCACCACCGCGCGGGCGATGATCGGGGTGCCGGGGATGGCGACCGGCTCATCGAGCTCCAGCGCGGTCAGGGCGTTGTTCTCGTCGCGCCCTTCGCCCAGGTCGATGACCCAGGAACGCGGATTGAACTCGTCCAGGCGGGCGATCTCCCGTTTGAGTCCGGCATCGGCCCCCGCGCGGGAGGGGTCCCAGGTGGCGGTCTGAAGGTCGGTCACGAAGACGACCTCCTTGCGAGGGATCGACGAGGCGTCGAGCACGTCGACGATCTTCCCGAAGGTCGCCCGAGGTCGCCGCCGCCGTGGGTCGGCTCGATCTGGTCGATCTCCTTGAGGACCGTGTCGCGGTTGACCGCCGGGGTGCCGATGACGACGCGGGGCGGGTCGGCCAGCAGGACGACGCTCAAGGCGTCTCCTTGCCGGGACGACTTGACGAGCTGGCCGGCGAGCGCCTTGGCCTGGTCGAACCGGGTGGCCTCGCCGTCGTGGCAACGCCCATGCTCATCGAGCCGTCGAGCACGAGGACCCAGTGCGTCCGCTGCCCGGGGAGCAGCGGCAAGGCCCCCATGCTCTCCAGGAACGGCTTGGCCATCGCCAGGGCCACGAGGAGGACCAGGAGCGTGCGCACGGCCAGCAGCAGCCAGTTGCTCGATCCGGATCCGCCGCTGGTTCTTCTTGATCGCGGCGAGCAGGAACCGCATGGCCGCCCACTGCGTCTCGCGGAACCTTCGGCGGTTGAGCAGGTGGATGATGATCGGCAGCGACGCCGCCCCCATGCCCCAGAGCAGCAAGGGGTTGGAGAACCCCAGCCCCCAGAGCGGGACGAGAGCCGGGAACCAGTCCGGTAACAGGGGTATTGGCAACGTCGTCATCCTTCGCGTCCGTCGGTCGTGGCGGTCGAACAGGTCGCTTGACTATTGTAGAGCCTCGGGCAAAAGCACACCGTCGGGATCATTTCACCCGCATGGCCCGCGAGGCCAGGTAGCCGGAGAGGGCCAGGTCCAGATCGACGTCGGTGCGCAAGCGGGACGTAGTCGATGTCGGCCATCTGACAGCCCGTTTCAGCTGGTCGAGAAACTCGCCGATCTCTTTCTGATACGCCTTGCGCAGGGCGTGCGGCTCGGTCAGCACGTCGCCCAGTCCCTTCCAGCCCCTTGAACAGCGTGGTCTGGCGGAACGGGAAGTCGAGCTCGGCGGGGTCGAGGACGTGGAAGACGATGACCTCGTGCCGGCGGTGCCGGAAGTGCTTCAGGCCGGCGAGGATCTTCGCCGGATCGTCGAACAGGTCGGAGATGATCACGACGATCCCGCGCCGTCTTGAACCGCTCGGCCAGGTCGTGGAAGATCAGGCCCAGGTCCGTCTTCCAGTTCGCCGGCGCGGCGTCCATGACGTGGAGCAGCTCCTTCAGGTGCGACGGCTGGCCCGACGGCTGCAGGTAGCGGCGGACCTGCGTCGTCGAAGGTCGCCAGGCCGACCGAGTCCTGCTGCTGGAGGACCAGGTAGGCCAGCGACGCCGCGACGAACTGCGCGTACTGGAGCTTCGTGACGTTGCCCTCCGAGGCGTACGCCCATCGACTCGCTGGTATCGAGCAGCAGGTACGTCAGGAGGTTCGTCTCCTCCTCGTACTGCTTCAGGTAGAACTTGTCGGTCTTCGACCAGACCTTCCAGTCGACGTGGCGGATGTCGTCGCCGGGGGCGTACTCGCGGTGCTCGGCGAACTCGACCGAGAAGCCGTGGTACGGGCTCTTGTGCAGCCCGGCGACGTAGCCCTCGACGACCAGGCGCGCCTGGAGGTCGAGGCCCTCGAGGCTAGCCAGCGTTTGCGGATTTAAATATTTTTGGGAGTTTTCCACTCTGCTCCGCCTCGTGCTCGTCGACGGGGACGTGCTTGATCAGCCGTGTCGACGATGTCGTCGGGCTTGAGCCCCTCGGCCTCGGCGTTGAAGTTGGTGACGATGCGGTGCCGCAGGACGGGGCCGGCCACCGCGCGGATGTCCTCGGTCGAGACGTAGTAGCGGCCGTGCAGGACCGCGCGGGCCTTGGCCGCGAGGACCAGGTACTGGCTGGCCCGCGGGCCGGCGCCCCAGCTCACGTAGTCGCGGATGAAGTCGGGGACCTCCTCCTTGCCGCGGCGGGTCATCCGGGCGAGCCGGACGGCGTAGCGGGCGACGTGGTCGGCCACCGGCACCTTGCGGACGATCTCCTGAAGCTCCAGGATGTCGGCCCCGGAGAGCACCTTCGAGACGTTCGGCTTCACGACGGTCGAGGTCGTCAGCCGGACGATGTCGAACTCCTCGTCCTCCTCCGGGTAGTCGACCAGGATGTTGAGCATGAACCGGTCGAGCTGGGCCTCGGGCAGCGGATACGTCCCTTCCTGCTCGATCGGGTTCTGCGTGGCCAGCACGAAGAACGGGTCGGGCAGCCGGTGGCGCTCGCCGCCGACGGTGACCTGCCGCTCCTGCATCGCTTCCAGCAGCGCGGCCTGGGTCTTCGGCGGCGTGCGGTTGATCTCGTCGGCCAGGACGATGTTGGCGAAGATCGGCCCGCGGAGGAACTTGAACTGGCGGACGCCGGTGGCCTTGTCCTCCTGGATCACCTCGGTGCCGGTGATGTCCGAGGGCATCAGGTCGGGGGTGAACTGGATGCGGTTGTAGCTCAGGTTCAGGGCGTCGGCCAGGGTGTGGATCATCAGGGTCTTGGCCAGCCCCGGCACGCCGATCAGGAGGCAGTGGCCCCGGGCGAAGATCGCGATGAGCAGCTCCTCGAGCACGGCTCTGCTGGCCGACGATCACCTTGCCCATCTCGGCCTTGAGGCTGGCGAAGGCGTCCTTCAGCCGCTCGACGGCGGCGATGTCCTCATGTTTCATTTCGGCGGGGATCGGGGTCTCGTCACTCACGCGGCTTCTCTCCTTGCTGGCGTTGCGGGTCGGGCCATCGCCTCCCGACGGGGCATCTCCGATCCAGAAATCAACGGCGTGACTGGCGGGCTGTCCAGAGGGTGGCGCCGAGCCCAGGGCCCAGCCGCCTTCCTGCGTGGCGACCAGCGCCGCGTGGGGTGCCAGACGCACGACCAGGTCGGAAACCGGCTCCGAGAGCAGCAGGCGCTGCACGAGCCGGCCGTCGTCGCGGCGGCAGAAGACCAGCGGCAGGGCGTCGAGGCGACCTTCGATCGAGCGATCCGGGCTCGGGTAGGCGACCACGCTCGCGCTGGGTCAGGGCGACGGCCCAGCCGGTCGGCGGACCGGCCAGATGACGCGACCACCGCGGCGTGCCGTCGGCCAGGCTGTAGGCGGTCAGGGTCGGCCCGCTCGTGCAGAAGACGCGCTCGCCCATCGAGAGCCAGGGCCTCGGGCCACTCGCTGAGGTCCTCGATCCCCAGCACGCGCGACCAGCGCTTCTCGCCGGTGGCCGGGTCGAGCCGCACCAGCTCGCTGCCGTCTCGCAGGACGAGCAGGCGGCCGGAATCGCCCAGGAGCCGTGGCGGCCCGCTCCGGGGCAGCGCGGAAAGTTCCCGGTACGTCCAGGCGTACTGACCGATCTCCACGTCGAACAGAGCGACCGTCCGCTCGTCGATCACCAGGGCCACCCGGTCGTCGTCGATCGGCAAGGGGTCGCGCGACCAGGCTTGCTCCGCCTCGGACTGCGGGAAGGTGCCCCGGCCCAGGCCGCTGTCGGTTTCGAGCACGACGACGGCGTTCGGCTTGCGGACCTGGAGCACGACCCGCCGCGGGCCGACGAGCATCCGGGGGTTGAGCTGCCCTTCCACCGGCGCGTACGACCAGTCGATCAGGCCCGAGTCGCCGTCGATGGCCAGCAGCTCGCGCTCGCCGCGCTGACAGAAGATCCGGTCACCGACGATGTGGAAGTCGTGCAGCTTGCCGGTCGGCGTCTCGTTCTTTTGAGACGCCGGCTCGGGGCGGGCGAACGGGTTCGGCTGGCGACGGCCGGGGTTGGGGTCCCCGGCATCGAACTGCCACTGAACCATCCCCTTGGCCAGGTCGAATGCCACGAGACGATCGGCGGTGGCGGCGAGGACGCGATCGGCCAGGTAGCCAACCCAGATCGGCTCGCCGTCCAGATCGACCGTCCAGGCGTAGCCGCCGGTCAACGGGTCGATCGGCCGCAAGGCGGTCCCTTCGGCCAGGAAGATCCGACCCGCGTCGGTGGACGGGGGCACCCCTTCGGCGGCGAGCGGGCGGACCAGGTCATTCCAGCGGCGTCGTCCAGAGCCGCGTGAGCGGCGCCGGCAGGCTCGGTTCGGAGCGGTCGCCGGTCATGCGGTCGAACGGATCGGTCGAGAGCCGCTCGGAAACCCGGGCGCCGAGCGTCCCGCCGGCATCGTCCAGGTGCATGTCGGCGTAGCGTGACAGGGCCTTGACGTAGGTATCCCGCGCCGGGACCCAGAGTTCCTGTGCCTCGTAGGCGTTGCCCAGCCCCCAGAGGGCGCGTGCGCGATCGGCGTCGTCGGGGGCCAGGGCGAGCAGTTGCCGGAAGGCGCGGGCCGCCTCGGCATGGCGGTCTTCCCGGGCCTCCAGCCGCCCGAGAGAGAGCAGGGCCTCGGGCACGACCTGCGCGACCGGATAGCTCCGGACGACGGCCTCCAGCAAGCGCGGGTCCGACTCCTGGAGCCCCTGGTCGAGCAACGCCCGAGCCTTTTCCTCGTAAGGGGCGTACAGTTCGCGGCCCCGGAGGTCGAGAAGTTTCGCCAGGCGCTCGGCGATCAGGAGGTCCGCGCGAACGGTACGACGCGGGTCGGCCGCGACGTTCCGACGCCGCAACCGCTCCATGCCCAGCAGCCCCTGGAGCGTGGCGACGGCCCGATCGGGCGTCCCGGCGCGGTCCTGCGCCTCGGCCAGGCGGAGCTTCGCGTTCAGCTCGTCGCGGTCGAGGCTGGTGGCCTCGGCGGCGGCGGCGAAACGGCTGGCCGCGGTCGCCCACTCCCCGTCATCGGCGGCCTTCTCGCCCAGCCGCATCAGGAGGCGGAACCGCTGGTCCTTCGCCAGTTCGGGCAGCGCCAGACCGTCGATCGTCTCCGAGGGTTTGGCCCGGCTGATCGCCTGCTCCAGGCTCGCCAGGGCCAGCTCGTCCTGACCGGTCGCCTCGGCGACGCGGGCGAGCCGGACGTAGTTCATCGCCTGGTCGGGGGCCTCGGCGATCTGTTGCCGGTAGCGCTCGATCAGGCGGCTATTCTGCGCAGAAGACGATCAGGGCATCACTCTGCGCGATGACGAGGTAGCCATCACCGACCGCCAGGTTGCCGCCGGTCGTGCCAAACGCATCCTTCAAGGCGATCGGGCTGCGATCGGTCGGCAGGCCGGTCGCCTGACTCAGGACGTGGATCTCGGTCCGCGTGGGCCAGTAGATCGAGTCGCCAGCCAGCAGCCCTCGGCCGTAGCTGTCCATGCCCGAAGCCCCTTCCGGCCAGTAGCGGATGACCTTCCCGTTGCTCACGTCGATCAGCCAGGCCCGATCTCCCGTGGCGATCAGGTGCCCCTGGGCCACGCCGAGCAGGTGGATGACCTTCGGCAACGGCTCGGTCCGCCAGGCCAGGCGGCCCGTCGCGGCGTCAAAGGCGTAGATCGAGGGCGCATCGTCCGGCGCGACGATGACCAGGCCATCGTGCACGACCGCCGGATTCAGCTCACGGCCCAGACCTTGTCCCGCGCCCCGGAGTTCCATGTGCGGATAGGTCGCCAGCCAGCGAATCGCGCCGGTGTCGGCGTCGAGAGCCGCCACGGCCCCCATGTTCGTCTGATAGTAGAGCGTCGCCCCATCGAGCGAGAGCAAGCGACCGCTGATGTCGCCGATGAAGGGCATGCCCATCATGTTGTCGAAGGCCGCGGTCGCCTCTCCGAGATAGCGGACCCAGCGGGTCTCGCCGGTCTCGGCGTCCAGGCAGACGACGAAGCTGGCGGTCATCGGCCCGGGCTCGCTCAGCGCGACATACACATTACGATCGTCAGCAACCGGACTTCCCTCGAAGGCCAGAGTATTGGCCGGAGCCCCGGCCCGCCGCATGGGAAGGATGATGTCGGACGCCGGACGCCGCCAGAGCAGTTTCCCCTCAACCTCGCGGTTATTCCGCACAGCGACAATGTAGCTCGGGCCGAGCTTCGCTCCGGCGGTGCGCCAAGACGGGCGAAGATTCGATCACCGTAGGCCGTCACGGTGAAACTCGGCACGTCGTTGATCCCGCGGGTTATCGGCGCGCCGAAGGAGCTGGGAAGCGATTGTTCCCAGGCGATCGGCACGTCCGGCGTCCCCGCACCCGGCGCGTCGGGCTCCCCTTCCATCCGGGTGCTCAGGTTGTAGGCCACCAGCCGGTTGGCGTCGCAAAGGACGACCTGGTCCCCCAGCACGATCGGATGATACGCCAGCAGTTGCTCGGGCCGGAGCGACGGCGCGGAGAACCGGTTGTTGAACGGATTGGTCGGCCGCAGGGGGACGACCTCGTCGAGCTTGACCTTCCACTGGAACGAGCCAATGTCCACCGTCCCCGGCGCCACCTTCGACCGCGTCGGCGCGCCGGCGAACGTCGGCCAGCGACCGTCGGACGGTTCGCTCGGAACCAGCCCGTCACTTCGCAAGGCCTCGACCACGTTCCGCAGCAAGAGCCCGTCGCGGCCCGCCAGCGACCCCTCGGCCCCCGGATAGGACGTGGCGTACGTCTCCAGGTCCGACCGGCCGGGCACGTCCTCCCCCATCGCCGCGCGGCAGAGGAGCTTCTTCGCGGCCACCCTCGCGAGGTTCACGTCGGGATCGGGATGGACCAGGGCCGGCGGCCGTTCGGGATCGGGGACCAGATGCCGGTAGAGGTCCAGCGCCTCGGCGAAGCGGCCGTCGCGGAAGGCGCGATCGCCGAGCAATTCCAGAGCGTCATCACCCCAGGAGCTGCAAAAGGCCAGGGCCACCAGTTGCCGCAACGACTCGTCGTCGCCCGTCTCCACCCCCTGGCGGTACCAGCGCTCGGCCTGGGCGTCCACCCGTCGCTGATAGAGCACGAGCGCCTCGGCGGGCAGGGCCGACAGTTGCATCTGGCAGTATCGCCGGACATCCACGTAGCGTTGCGTCTCCGGCTCACCGGGCAAGGCCGCGGGAGCCCCCGGATTGGCGGGAGCCGGCGGGTTCTCCGCGGGCACGGGAACAACGACGTCGCCGAACTGGTCGAGCACCCGTTGCAGGATGTCGATCGACTCGGACCACTGCCCCTGCTCGATGTGCCCTTGCGCGTTGCGCAGGAGCCGCTCGGCCTCGAAGCTGGAATCGGGATGGAACTTGGCCCCGGTCCGCTCCATGCCCCCCGGCGCCTGAGCCCTGGCCACGAGGGCCGTGGCTCCGATGGCGAGGAACGCCAGCCCGAGTGCCCGGATACGCCCGCTCATGATGTTCATCGCCATTGGCCGACCCTCCTCGCGCGATCGCCCGGTCTCCCGGACAGGATCGAGCAGGGGACAACGGGGTTAGCGGCCTCGTTCGCGTCCATCAACCGCCTCGAAACGACGGCCAATAGACGCCACGACCCTTAACGAGCGCCAAAACGCGCCCGCCCGGCCCGTCGATTATCCGCTCTACCGCATCCTTGCTTGCATGGCTAATTATCGCAACGTCCAGGGTGGACGACAATCCCCAACATTCATTTGACCGAATTCCGTCGCAGAACGCTAGGCAAAAGTCGTACCGCAAAGATCAGAGAAGGGAAACACGAGAGGGACAGACGACCGTGAGACCACAACAAACTGTCGGTTTATCCTGATTCTTCGTCAAAGATGCCCAACAAGCAAGCAAATCAAGGTCGGGGCTGGATGGCGGCACCGGCGTAGAAAATGGCGGCCCCGGCCGCGGCAATCAGCATCGATCGGCCCAGTCCCACCTTTCCCAGCAACTCGGAAACGATGGCAAAGGGCAAGATTAGAAGCCCAACCGTCTGCAAGGAACGGCCCACGGCATAACGCATCATGGCGATCTGTCGGCGCTCTGGAAGTCGCCGCTCCTCGACCCGAGCCCTCAGACAGACGGGCAGGCATGCCGCGCATCCGAGCACGGCATGCCGCGAAATTCAACAATCCGCTCAGTTCTTGATCTGGCTCGGCTGGATGACGATCTCACCGACATCGGTGACCTGGCCCGGCTTGACCGTGACGGCCATCCCTCGGGCGGCCCCTTCGGTGACGTAGCCGACTTTTTCCTGCCAGACGACGAGGTTCTGGGTTCCGGCCGGAACGCCGGTGATCTCGAACGAGCCGTCCTGGTCGGTCACGTCGAAGAACGGGTGGTCGAAGACCATGATCCAGCCCTTCATCCACGGGTGGATATCGCACTTGAGGGTCAAGGGACGCCGCTCGGCGACGAGTTTCCCTTCGAGCGAACCGTTCGGAGGCAGAGAGACGTTCTTCGAGCCGTTCTGGAACCCGATGTAGTGGACGTTGTGCCCGATCGGATCGCTCGACTTGAAGAGGATCTGCTGCTTCTCGTGCAGCGCGGTGCTGTACGGGAGGAACTCGCAGGTCTCCTGGTCGATCTCGACCTTCGGCTCCTTCTGGAGCAGTTCTTTCTCGGCTTCGGGGTTGGAACCGCTCGGACGGGGCAGGTAGGCGAACGCGTGGGCGATGCCCTTGGTCTTGGGATCGACGACCAGCTCGCGCGAATAAAGGTCTTTCTTGCCGCAGACCTGCTCATCCTTGTTGATGGTGAGCTTCTCGGGCTGGGGGACATTCGGACCTCCCCAGACGAGCCGGCCCTTGATGGTGCCGTAACTGTTCTGAACGGGCGGGGCGGCCAGGGCCGGGACGGCCAGCAAGGCGAAGGTGGCCGCGAGGGAGCCAGCGAATCGAAGGATGTTGCGCTTCACGGATGACATCAGGGAAGACCCCTTGCTCCTTTTGGATTCGGAAAACCAGGTGGGACACGTTGGGCGGGAGTGCGGCCTCTCTTTGCCTCGGACGAAAGGCCGCGCCGGTGTCTCATTTTACCAGGGTCCGCGGTCGTTGAAAACCGTCAGACCCGGAGCCCGGCGGAACTCAGTGCGAAACGACGAGGCCCTGGTCGGTCAGGCGGTAGGGCATGATCTCGTCGCCGCAGTAGCTGCCGCGATGCTTGGCGACGTACAGGGCGCGGCCCATGCGGCCGTTGTCCCGCGTGCGTCCCATGAGAATGATCGTGTTGGCGTTGGAGAAGATGTCCCCCTCGCCGATCGGCTGGGCCATCAGGTCGTCGAGCAGGACGTGGGGCGTCGTGTAGAGGTACAGGCAGCCGAGCGCCTTGTGATCGTAGCGGTGGGCGTGGACCCTTCGGCTCGTTGGCCCGGTAGTGCTCGCGGAATAGCTCGCGCGCGGCCCATTCGTCCTCCTTGCGGAGGACCTGGTGATAGAGGTACTCGAAGAACTCGAACTGGATCGAGTCGCTGAACCGCTCCGTCGGCTCGATTCCATCGACGACGACCCGGCGCACCCCTCGGACGAAATTCGCGTAAAAGTAGCCGACCGACGTGCGCAGGACCCGCGCCAGGTCGGTCTTCCAGGCGTGCCAGTCGTCCGGCTCCAGGTCGCGGCGGGTGACGCGACGGCCGGTACGGTCGAAGGGGTGGAAGTAGTCGCCCAGGGGCCGGTCGAAGTCCCAGACGCGTGGGAGGTCCAGCGGACCGTCGGCATCGAACGGCTGAAGGTCCCAGTCGAACAGTTGCCGGGCATAACCGGCGTGATTCTGGGCGTCTCCCCGGCTGGTCAGATCGCAGAGGACGCCCCGACTCCCCTCGGCCGCGAGCCCTTGATCGGCCCATCGCAGACCGAGCTGCGTTTTGCCCGCGCCGGTGGCCCCGGCGAGGACCGTCAGGGTGCCCGGGAGCAGACCTCCACCAAGATGCCGGTCCAGTTCCGTGATGCCGAAAGCCTGTCGTGCCGCGTTCATGGCGTCCTTGATTCCAGAAAAAACAGGCCGCGAGGACCGATCCGCCCTCCGGGACAGCCGTAACGGACTGGCCCCATTCTGGAGATCGCCGCCGGCCGAGACAAGGTCAGCCGGAAACTTGGGGTCAAGTCCGCCGCTGATTTAAGCCGAAACTATCGCCAGAAACCGCACAATCAGCACAAGCCGACCCTTCCCTCCACTGGGTACTTGAGCGCGGCGGTCGGAACCGGCGTCGCAAGGATGAATGGTGATGGCAAGACCAAGGCAAAGTCAGAACACGGCGGGCGTTCCCTTCGGCCCTTCGGCAACGCGATCCTGCCGGCGCGCCTTGCTGGTGATGCTGTGGCTCGTCGCGGGAACAGCGCGGGCGCAGGATGTTGGCACACCGCCGGCCAGCTCCATGCCGCCGGTCAGCTCCACCCCACCGAGCGAGCCGTTCGTGCCGATCTCGCCGATACCCAACCCCAGCCCGTTCCCGGCGCAGCTTCAACCGCCGGCTCTCGGGGGCGGGGCAGCCCCCGCGGCGAACCTCTCGGAACCCTCGGAGCCGCGGACGCCCGAGTTCACGACTCCGGACCCCCCACAAGCGCGGTTCCTGGTCGTGCGGCCGACCGCCCGAACCGCCGCGGCGGGACCGGCGGACGGGTTGCCCGAGCCGTTGGCCGACGACGAGGCGGAGGACCCCACCGAAGGCGTGCTGCGCGAGTCGGTCACGGCGACCGAAGGGTCCTTCGTCGTGAAGGTTAACCGTTCCCGCGTTTTCGAATCAAAACAGACGTTCACTCGAATTCTGATCGCCGACCCGCGAATCGCCGACGTGCAGCTCCTGGACGCCGATCAGCCCGAGCCGAAACTCCTGAACGTCTATGGCCGGATGTTCGGCGAGACGACCCTGACGGTCTGGTTCGCCGATCCGGCCGACCCTCAGACGGAGCACGTGCAGTCCTATGAGGTCAAGGTGACGGTGGACACCGAGGAGCTTCAGGAACGGATCGCGCAGCTCTTTCCGGGGGCCGACGTGCGGCTCCGCCAGGTCGGCTTGCAACTGATCCTGGAGGGGCAGGTCCCCGACGCCAAGACGATGGCCGACGTGATGCAGTTGCTCACCTCGGAGATGATTGGAGGCTCACCCCTGAATATGGGTAGCGGCGGCGGTGGTGGGTTCAGCGGCGGACCGGGAGGTGGCGGCGGAGGTACCGCCGTGGCCGCGCCGACGGCCATGTCGGGCGGGGCGGCCACCGGAGGAGGGGCCGTGCGCGGCCTGATCGTCGCCGACTCCGCCGGCGCGGGCTCGCCGCCGTTCACGATCATCAACCGCGTGCACGTTCCCGGGCCGCGCCAGGTGATGTTGAAAGTCAAGATCGCCGAGCTGAACCGCACGGCGCTGCGGCAGTTCGGCATGAACTTCTCGAGCCTCTGGAGCAACGGCAACTCGATCGCCACGGCCGTTGGCGCGATCGCGGCCGGAGCGCCGCAGGTCCTCGGCGTCTTCGATGGAGGCGATTTCAGCCTCTACCTGAACGCCCTGCGGCAAAACAGCCTGGCCCGCATCCTGGCCGAGCCGAACCTGGTGACGCTCGACGGCCAGCCCGCCCACTTCCTGGCGGGCGGTCAGTTCCCGTACCAGGTGCCCCAGGCCAGCGCCCTGGGTGGGCCGGTCATCACGTACCAGTTCCGCGACTTCGGCGCGATTCTCCAGTTCGTCCCGCACGTCAAGGGGGACGACGTGATCCGCCTCGATGTCAACCCGGTCTTCAGCCAGTTGAATTTCACGCTGGGCACGCCGGTGCCGGGCATCGACCAGCGGAGCGCCCGCACCGTCGTCGAGCTTCGCGCCGGCCAGACCCTGGCCATCGCCGGATTGCTCCAGCTTCAGACGAACGCCTCGACCACGCGCATCCCCTTGCTGGGCGATGCGCCGATCATCGGGCCGCTCTTCAGCAACAACTCGATCAACACGATCGAGACCGAGCTGGTCGTCCTGGTGACGCCCGAATTGATCGCCCCGGTCGATGAGTGCGAGGTTCCCCCCTCTCCGGGAGACGATTACATGGAGCCGAACGACCTGGAATTCTACTTCCTCGGCCGGATCGAAGGCCGCACCGGCCACCCGTTCCGCTCGACGATCATCGAACTGGACCCCTGGCACATCATGAAGCACGTCCGGAGCGACAATCGCTGGGTCATCGGCCCGCACGGATACGCGGATTGATGGGCGAGAGGAGTTGGCTGGTAGTTGACAGCGAGAGGATGGCATCGAGCATGACAAGACGAGAGGAGGACGCGCCCACCTTTCCAGGGGGCTTCCTTCCCCCCTTACCAAGGGGGGATTGAGGGGGGTCTCTTGGGCGGACCGTCGTGTTCCCGGAACCCCCTCCGGCTCCCCCTTACCAAGGGGGAGAAACAGAGGAATGCAGTCGGCTGGGTCGTGACCCAGCTTCGGGTTTCGTCGCTACCCAGGGGCTGGATCACGACCCAGCCGACGTGACTCATCCAGGCAATTCGGTGTCAGTCATCCACTCGACCCCTAAGCATTTTTCTCGTAACGCCCTTATCAGGAGATTCGCTCATGAAACGCCACCGATCTCGGAACCCCTGGCGGGCGCTGGCCTTGACGGTGGCGTCGGCTGCCGTGGCGGACGCAGCGCCGGCGTGGGCACAGATGCCCCTGCCACCCACCGGGCCGGTGTTTGCCGCCCCGGCGCCTCCGGGCGGTCCTCTGCATCGCATGTGCTACTGCTTGCGCGACCGGTTCATCGGCCAGCCGGAATATTTCCAGGTCCCGCCGCCGGGGTTCCGCGTCAACGAAACCTTCGGCGTGATGACCGGACGGGCGGACGTGCATCAGTTCACGCTGTACGATTCCGACTTCGTCGCCGGTACGACGACCCTCTCTCCCCTGGGTGCGCAGCGGCTGAGCTGGATGGCGAACCGCTTGCCGAAGTGGCTCGGGCCGGTCGTCATCGAGTGGACGCCCGACCGCCCCGGTCTGGCCGAGGCCCGGCGCGGTGCCGTGCTGGCCTCCTTGCAAGGGGCGGGCCTGCCCGTGGGCGACGAGCGCGTCGCGATCGCGCCATCGACCTTCCCGGGCTTGCCAGGCACGCAGGCGTTGAACAACCACCATATCCTGATCCGTCGTGATGTCGAAGCCCCCACGATCTACAGTGTCAGCCCGACCACCACGGCCGACTTCTCGGGAGGACCGCGCTGAGATGAACGCATCACGTTCTCACAAGCCCTTGCGGCTCGCGCTGTGCGGCCTGCTGATCGCCGCCGGATGTCACAGCACATCGAACCGGGTCGCGCAAACCCCCGTGCCGATGCCGCCCACAACGCCGCCGCGGGATGGTTCCGCGGCCCCGGCGACCCTGACCGCCTCGGCCGGCATCATGCCGGAATCCGGCGCCGCGCAGACGTCGTTCCAGACGAAGTTCAGCCCCGAGGAGGAGGTCCGTATCCACCTCGACATGGGCCGGGCCCTGGAAACGAAGGGGGCCTTCGAGGCGGCGGTCAACGAGTATGAGAAGGCGATCGAGGTGATCAACGGCCCGGGGCATCGCCGCCGGAGCGCGAAGATCACCGACGCGACCAAGGCCCTGGCGCACCGTCGCATGGGGGGTGCTCTGGATCGTCTCGGGCGCTTCCCGCAGGCCGAGGTCCACTATCGCGAGGCCCTCACGCTCCTGCCGGACGACCCGAAGGTCTGGAACGACGCCGGATACAGCCGATATCTTCAGGGACGCTGGCAGGAAGCCGAGTCCGCCCTCAAGACCGCCGCCCGGCTCGCGCCCGAGGACACCAAGATCCAGACGAACCTGGGGCTTTGCCTGGCGGCCACCGGCAAGACCGACGAGGCCCTCGCGGCCCTGACCAAGGCCGGGGGACCGGCCGTCGCGCACGCCAATCTCGGTTACATCCTCGCCGCCAGCGGTCAGCCGGAAGAGGCCCGCGCCCATTATCACGCGGCTCTGAAACTGCAACCGACGCTTCAGCCCGTCCGGCTCGCCCTGGCGCAGCTCAACGCCCCGAGCCCGAGCCGGGCGCCGGCGCAGGTGGCGGGGACCACGCCGAAGACGGCCGCGAACGATCGGAACGTCACCCGAACCTCCACCCCGCCAAAACCCTGAGGAGGCCGGCGGCCCCTATCGGGGAGCGGATTTCGCTGTTATCCTCGGGCCGTTGGCTTCCACATCCGCATCAACCGCTCGACAACAAGGAGTTATCACATGATGCGTAGGGGCAATCTCTCGCGCCGCGGGTTTCTGCGGAATTCGACAACCGCGATGGTCGCCACCGGCTTACCCTTGTGGTACGCCCGCAACACCGTCGCCGCGATCCAGGACAAGAACGAGGGCAAGGGGGACGCGGCGCTCGTCATGGGGGCCATCGGCACCGGCTCGCGGGGCGTCCCGGTCATGCAGTGGGCCAGGCGCACGGGGGGCAATTTCGTCGCGGTCTGCGACGTGGACGCCAAGCACCGCGCCGAGGGGGCGGAGAAAGCCGGTGACAACGTCAAGCAGTACAAGGATTACCGCGAACTGCTCGACCGCGACGACATCCAGGCCGTGACCGTCGTCACGCCCGACCACTGGCACGCCCTGGTCGCCATCGAGGCCATGAAGCGCGGCAAGGACGTGTACTGCGAGAAGCCCCTGTCGCTGACCGTCGCCGAGGGCCAGGCGATGGTCGAGGCCGCCCGCAAGTACGACCGCGTCTTCCAGACCGGTAGCCAGCAGCGCAGCGACGACCGCTTCCGCATGGCCTGCGAACTCGTGCGCAACGGCCGCCTCGGCAAGATCAAGACCGTCGAGACCCACATCGGCGCCAATCCGGAAAAAGGCCCGTTCGACACCAAGCCGGTCCCCGCCGAACTCGACTGGGACTTCTGGCTCGGCCAGACCCCCTACGTCGAGTACGTCCCCGAGCGCTGCCACTACGAGTTCCGCTGGTGGTACGAGTATTCGGGCGGCAAGGTCACCGACTGGGGCGCCCACCACAACGACATCGCCCAGTGGGGCCTCGGCACTGACGAGACCGGCCCGATCCAGATCGTCTCGGAGTGCGACAAGCCGATCCAGGAGCCGAACTGCTACAACTGCCCGCCGCACTTCAAGATCACCTACACGTATGACAAGGACGTGACCCCCGTCTGCGACGGCACCGAGTTGATCTGCACCGACGGCGGCGAGAACGGCGTCAAGTTCATTGGCGAGGACGGCGACTGGATCTTCGTCAGCCGCAGCAAGATCGAGGCCAGCGACAAGAAGCTGCTCGATGAGCCCTTGAAAGACGACGCGATCAAACTGGAAGTCTCGAAGGACCACATGCGGAACTTCTTCAACGCCGTCGCCAGCCGGAACCGGCCGATCTGCGATGTCGCCGTCGGCTTCCACTCGGTCACCGTCTGCCACCTCGGCAACATCTCACTCCGCCTCGGCGGTCGAGAGCTGAAGTGGGACCCGAAGGAGCAGCGTTTCTTCGGCGACGCCCTGGCCAACGCCATGCTCAGCCGCCAGATGCGCGACCCCTGGAAGCTGGAGGTCTGACGTCCCTTGCCCACGGTCCCGACCCCGCCGGTCGGGACCGTGGATCGGCCCCGACATCACGATCGTCGCTTGCAATCCCTTGGCCCGGGGCGCATATTCAACAATCAGTGAACAATCTCCCCGAGTGGCGACGGAGGGCCAACCCATGACCGATCGCCGGCCGGGCCGTTTCTGGCTGATGCTGATTTTGCTGTGGATCGTCGCCCCCGCCCGAGCCGACGACGCGGAGACACCCTGGGCATTCCATCCGATCGAGCGGCCCGAGGTACCCACGGTCGCTTCGACGGAGCACGTCCGTAACCCGATCGACGCCTTTCTGATCCGTGCGATGGAGGACGCCGGGATCGCGCCGGTGGCCGAGGCGGACCGGCGGACCTTGATTCGTCGCCTGAGCTTCGATCTCTGGGGATTGCCCCCGACGCCCGAGGAGGTCGAGGCCTTCGTCGCGGACGAGCGGCCCGATGCCTACGAGCGGCTGGTCGATCGCCTGCTCGCCAGCCCTCGATACGGCGAGCGCTGGGCGCGGCACTGGCTCGATCTCGTGCGCTACGCCGAGACGCACGGTTACGAGCGGGACGATCCCAAACCAGGGGCCTGGCGCTACCGAGACTGGGTGATCGACGCGCTCAACGCCGATATGCCCTACGACCGCTTCATCACCGAGCAACTGGCGGGCGATGAATTGCCCGACGCCAACGCCTCGACCAGGACGGCCACGGCCCTCTACCGGCTCGGCCTGATCGACGACGAACCGGCCGACCCGGTTCAGGATCGGTTCGATCAACTTGATGACATGGTCAAGACCATCGGCACGACCTTCCTCGGCCTCACGATCCACTGCGCCCGCTGTCACGATCACAAGTTCGATCCGATCCCTCAGCGCGACTATTACCGAATTCTCGCGTTCCTGACGCCGGGAAAGCCCTACCAGCGCGGCAATGACGCGAGCATCAGCGTCCCGCTGGCCAGCGAGTCGGAGCAAACGCGGGTCGCGGAACTGAACGCGGCCGTCGATCGCCAGATCGCGGCACTCCGCGAACGGATCGGCCAGACCGAGGGGCCGCTCAAGAAGACGATGGAGGACGAGGTCAAGGAGCTGGACGCCAACCGTCCGACCCCCTTGCCGATGGTCCTCGGCCTGACGGATCGGGGAACCAGCGCCGAACCGACCCACCTCCTCGTGCGCGGCGACGCCCACACGCCGGGGGACGAGGTTGCGCCGGGGTTCCTGTCGCTGATCGACCCGGAGCCCCCCACGATCGTTCCGACCGCCACGACCACGGGGCGCCGGCTCGCCCTGGCCCGCTGGATCGCCCGCCCGGACAACCCGCTCACGGCCCGCGTGATGGTCAACCGGCTCTGGCAGCACCATTTTGGCCGGGGCCTGGTGATGACCGCCAACGACTTCGGCGCGATGGGGGACGAGCCGATCCATCCCGAGTTGCTCGACTGGCTCGCCTCGGAGTTCATCGCCCGGGGCTGGAGCCTCAAGGCCTTGCACCGCCTGATCGTCAACAGCGCGGCCTACCGGCGGTCGATTGCCTGGGAGGACACGGCCGGCGAGGTCGATCCCGACAACTTCCTCCTCTGGCGACAACGGCCGCAACGGCTGGAGGCCGAGCCGATCCGCGATGCCGTGCTGGCCGTCTCCGGCACGCTCAACCCGTCGATGGGCGGCCCGAGTGTTCGCCCACCGATCGATCCGGTCGTCCTGGCCGGTCAGTCCCGTCCCGGCAGCGGCTGGGAGGTCTCCGACGAGGCGCGGCGGCGAGGCGGAGCATCTACGTGTACGTCAAGCGCACGCTGCCGCTGCCCGAACTGGAAGTCCTCGACGCCGCCGATACCGCCGAGCCGTGCCCCCGGCGCGCCGTCACCACCACCGCCCCCCAGGCGTTGACCCTGCTCAACAGCGCCTTCTGGCACGACCATGCCGCCCGGTTCGCCGAACGCCTCCAGCGCGAGTCCGGCGACGATCCCGCCGCGCAGGTCGAGCGCCTTCCGGCTGGCCCTGTCCCGCCCCCCGACCGCCGACGAGCGGCACGGAGTCGCTGTCGTTCCTCGATGCGCACGCGGCATTGATCCGCGAACGCCCCGGGGCCGAGGACCGCGCCCATCCCGAACGGGACGCGCTGCGGGCCTTCTGCCTGATTCTTCTCAACACAAATGAGTTTATCACAATTGATTAAATGTCAGTCCCGCCGTAATGAACGCGAAACACGTAAAAGATCGAGAACGTAAAAGAACGGAGCGACCCTCCGGGAGCTTCTCCATGACACCCCGCGGACGCACACGCCGAGAGTTTCTCTGGGAGGCCGGAGCGGGCTTCGCGGGGCTGGCCCTGTCGGCCATGCTCGCCGAAGACGGGTTCCTGGCCAAGGGCCGCGCCGGGGAGAACGACCCGCTCGCCCCGAAGCCGACGCACTTCCCGGCCAGGGCGAAGAACGTCATCTTCCTGTTCATGTACGGCGGTCCGTCGCAGGTGGACCTGTTCGACCCTAAACCCGTACTCGGGAAGAAGAACGGTCAGACGATCGACATCGAAGTCCGCAAGGGGAACGTCGGCAAGGGGACGCTGATGGGGACCCCTCGCCGATTCTCCCGGCACGGACAGAGCGGCATCGAGATCTCCGACCTGTACCCGAACCTTGCTCGCTGTGTCGATGACATGACGATCGTGCGGCTCGATGCACGCGGACAGCTTCGCGCACGGCTCGGCGATGATCCAGATGAACACCGGCACGCTGTTCCAGGGACGTCCTTGCCTGGGGAGCTGGTGCCTGTACGGTCTGGGCAGCGAGAACCGCGACCTGCCCGGCTTCGTCGTGCTGCTCGACCCGCGCGGCGGACCGATCGGCGGCGCCCCCAACTGGTCGTCCGGGTACATGCCCGCGACCTACCAGGGGACGCAGTTCCGCACCCAGGGGGACCCGATCCTCAACCTGGCCCCCCGCGCGCCCGTGACCCGCGCCGAACAACGGCAGCAACTCGATTACCTGGCGACGCTGAACGAATCCCACCAGAAGGCAAGGCCACACGAGTCGGAGCTTGCCGCGCGGATCGCCAGCTACGAGCTGGCCTTCCGCATGCAGGCGACCGCCCCGGAAGCGGTCGATCTGTCGAGTGAGTCCGAAGAAACCCGCGAATTGTATGGCCTGAACGAGGAGCGTAGCCGCGACTTCGGCCGCAAGTGCCTGATGGCCCGGCGGCTGGTCGAGCGCGGCGTGCGGTTCGTGCAGATTTACTCCGGCGGTGGCCATAATGACGAGAACTGGGACGCCCACGGCGACGTGGACAAGAACCACGCGTTGCACTGCGGCGAGACCGACCGGCCCATCGCGGGACTGCTCACCGACCTGAAGCGCCGGGGACTGCTCGACGAGACCCTGGTCGTCTGGTCGGGCGAGTTCGGCCGGATGCCGATCAGCCAGAACGGCAAGGGACGCGACCACAACCCGAAAGGATTCACCGCCTGGCTGGCCGGCGGCGGCGCCGGGGCGGCACGGTCGTCGGCGCGACCGACGAGATCGGCTACGCCGCCGCCGAAAGCCCGGTTCACGTCCACGACCTGCACGCCACGATCCTGCACCTGCTGGGCCTGGATCACACGCTCCTGACCTACTTCCACGGCGGGCGCGAACAACGGCTAACGGATGTCCACGGGCGGATCGTTCCGGAAATTCTGGCTTGAACCCACGGTTCCGCTCGGCTCAACGACGAGGCATCGCATCATGCTCCGATTCCGTGATTGGTTGATTGGGGTCGCCTTGCTGGCTTTTCTGGCCCTTCCGGCTGGCGCCGCCGAGGATGCGGACGTTGCCGCCGAGTGAGTTCTTTGAGAGGGAGGTTCGCCCGATCCTGGTCGAGCGCTGCCAGACCTGCCACGGCGGCGAGAAGACCAAGGCCGGCTTGAAGTTGACCTCGCGCGCCGGCATCCTCAAGGGCGGCGACAACGGCCCGGCCGTCATCGCGGGCAAGCCGGAGGAGAGCCTTCTGGTCGATGCCGTCGGCTATCAAGGCATCATCCAGATGCCGCCGAAGGGGAAGCTCCCCGAGGCCGAGATCGCGACCTTGACGAAGTGGGTTTCGATGGGGCTGCCCTGGCCCGACTCCCCGGCCGTGACGCCCGCCGCGGCCCCCGATCGTCCTTACGAGTTCACCGACGAGCAGCGCCAGTTCTGGTCGTTCCAGCCGGTCGGAAACGTCAAGCCGCCAACGGTGGATAATTCCTCCTGGGCGGTCAACGGCATCGACCGATTCATCCTCGAGGGTCTGGAGGCCAAGGGGCTCGAACCCGCCCCGCCGGCCGACCGCCGGACCCTGATCCGTCGCGTCACGTTCGACCTGACCGGTCTCCCCCCAACGCCCGAGGAGGTCGCGGCGTTCGTCGCGGACGAGCGGCCCGATGCCTACGAGCAACTGGTCGATCGCCTGCTGGCCAGCCCTCAGTACGGCGAGCGCTCGGCGCGACACTGGCTCGACCTCGTGCGCTACACCGACTCGTTCGACGCCCGCGGCGTCGGCGGCGAGATGGACTGCCAGGACGCCTGGCGCTACCGGGACTGGGTCGTGGATGCCTTCAACCGCGACCTGCCCTACGATCAGTTCGTCCAGGCCCAGATTGCCGGGGATATCCTCGCCTCGCAATCTCCCGGCGCGTTCGATCCCGGCAAGATCGTGGCAACCGGCATGCTCGCCATCGGCAACTGGGGCGGCGGCGACGCCGACAAGGAGAAGCTCCTGACGGATATCGCCGACGATCAGGTGGACGTCGTCAGCCGCACGTTTCTCGGCCTGACCGTCGCGTGCGCCCGCTGCCACGATCACAAGTTCGACCCGATCCCGACCCGCGACTACTACGGCCTGGCGGGCATGTTCTTCAGCTCGCACATCCTGCCCAACGTCGGCCCGAAGACCAACGGCCCGCCGATGCTCCGCATCCCCCTGCTCTCCGACGCTGACCGTCAAGCCCGCGAAGCGCACGCCCGACGGATCAAGGAGCTGGAGGCCGCGCTCAAGGACGCCACCGAACGACACTATCGCTCCCTGGCCGAGTCCCTCCAACCCGAAACCGCCCGCTACATTCTGGCCGCCTGGGAGTTCCGCGATCAGTCCTCGTCAACGGCACTGGCCGACTTCGCGGCGGAGCGCGATCTTCAAGCGTTCGCCCTCCGGCGCTGGCTGGATTTCCTCGGCCTGGGGGAACCAGTGCTCATGACGACACCCGTCAGCGACGTCCACGGAGCCTCCGGCGTTCTCGCCTGGAAAGGCAAGGCCGACACGCCATCCGTGACGGCCAACACGACCGCGGAACCCTTGAAGCTCCTGACATTTACCCTGCCGCCGCGTTCCATCTCGGTCCACCCCGGACCTACCAGCGGCGTCGTGGTCGGCTGGACCAGCCCGATCAACGGCAAGGTGCGGATCAGCGGTTTCCTCTCCGACGGCGACCCGGCCGGCGGCGACGGCGTGGGCTGGGCAATCGACCTCCGCAAGGGCCAGGGGCGTCGCGAGCTGGCCTCGGGCGACCTTCCGAACAACGGCGCACAGGCTCTGGCACAGGGGCAATCCGGCGACAATCTGGCAGCCGTCGCGGTCGAGCCCGGGGACCGGATCGAGCTGGTCGTCCTGCCCAAGAACGGCCATACGTGCGACACGACGCGGGTCGATCTGGTCATCTCGTCGTGGGATGGCTCGGCGTCGTGGGACCTCACCCGAGACGTGCTCGATGACCTGCACGCCGGCAACCCGCACGCCGACCGCCTCGGGAACGCGGGCGTCTGGCGGTTCGCCGACATGGACCGCGTCTCGCGAGGCTCGCTCCCCGGCGCGGAACCCGGTTCGCCGCTGGCGACACTGGGGAAAGCATTCGCCGTCGGGACCGACCGCGAGGTCTTGGAAAAGGCCGCTCAAGACTTCGCCGCGACGTTCACGCAGGTTGATCCGAAGAGTCCCTTCTGGATCGACAATCCCGCCGACGAGTCGGCCCTGCCAGCCAAGGCGCGGGCGTCCCTGGCGATGCTGCGGGATGAGCTGACCTCCTTGACGCAAAACCCGCCCCCGCCGGTCCCCATGGCGCAAGGCGCGCAGGAAGGCGGAGTTCCGGGGAGTCCGCAGGAGGGGGTCCACGACGTGAAGGTCCATATTCGCGGCCGTTATGATCGGCTGGGGGACATCGTTCCGCGGCACATGCCGACGATCCTCGCCGGGCCGGAAGCGTCGCAGGAGCCGATCACCGAGGGGAGCGGGCGGTTGGAGCTGGCGGCGCTGGCTGACCCGGCCCGACCATCCCTTGACGGCCCGCGTGATGGTCAACCGGCTCTGGCAATACCACTTCGGCGAGGGGATCGTCCGCACGCCGAGCAATTTCGGCAAGCTGGGCGAGCCGCCGACGCACCCCGAGTTGCTCGACTGGCTCGCCCGCCGGTTCGTTGACGAGGGCTGGTCGATCAAGCAGATGCACCGGCTGATCCTGCTCTCGAACACATACCGGCAATCGAGCCTCGTGCCAGAGGCGGTGGTCCGCGCCGATCCCGAGAACCGCCTGTTCGGACGGATGAACCGTCAACGGCTGGAAGCCGAGGCGATCCGCGACAGCCTCCTGGCCGTTGCCGGTCGGCTCGACCCGACCGCGGCCGGACCGGCATACCGCGACGCCAACATCCCGCGCCGGACCCTCTATCTGATGACCGTGCGGTCGGACCGTTCCGGCTTCCGTCCGCTGTTCGACGTGGCCGATCCGACCGCCCTGGTCGATCGCCGCGTGCTCTCAACCGTGGCGCCTCAGGCGCTCTACCTGATGAACCACCCGTTCGTGCTCGAACAATCGCGTGCTCTGGCTGGGCGCATCCTCCGCGAGGCGCCGGCGGATGACCGGGCGCGGATCGAGCATGCGTACGCGATTCTCTTCGCGAGGCCTCCCTCGCCCGAGGAAATCGAGATCGGCCTGGCCACGCTTTCCCATGGACGAGAGGCGGGCGAACCGGCGAACGACGCCTGGGACGCCTACACCCAGATCCTGCTCTGCACGAACGAATTTCTTTTTGTGGATTGAGACATGGATACCGCTTCTCAACGATCGGATGAATCGTACAGCCGCCGTCATGCCTTGCGACAGTTCGCGGGTGGTTTTGGCATGCTCGGCCTGGCCTCGCTGCTGGCCGACGAGACGAAGGCCACGGACTCCGCCGCGACGAACCCGCTCGCGCCCCGGCCGCCGATGTTTCCCGCAAAGGCCAAGCGGGTGATCTTCCTGTTCATGTCCGGTGGTCCGTCGCACGTCGATCTGTTCGACCCGAAGCCCCGGCTCGACCGCGACAACGGCAACCCCTTGCCGTTCGAGATGCCGCACCTGGTTCGGACCAAGACGGGCAACCTGCTCCGCTCGCCGTTCCGGTTCCAGAAGCATGGGCAATCGGGCATCGAGGTCAGCGAGCTTTTCCCGAAAGTCGCCGAGCACGTGGACGACCTGTGCGTGATCCGCTCGATGGTCGCCGACAACATCAATCACAACGGCGCGTGCCTCCAGATGAATACCGGCGAGCAGGCGTTCTCGCGCCCGAGCATGGGCTCCTGGCTGCTCTACGGCCTGGGCAGCGAGAATCAGAACCTGCCCGGCTTCGTCGTGCTCAGCCCGTCCCAGCCGGCGCAAGGGGCCCCTTGTGGAGTTCCAGCTTCCTCCCCGCCGCCTATCAGGGGACGCTCGTCAGTGATCTGAAGAACCCGATCGAGAATCTGGTCAACCCGCGACGATCGACCGAACGCCAGCGCCAGCAGCTCGACGCGCTGGAGCGGCTCAACACCCTGCACCAGCGGCAACGGGAAGACGACAGCCGGCTCGCCGCGCGGATCGCCTCGTTCGAGCTGGCCTTCCGCATGCAGCGTGAGGCCCCCGAGGCATTCGACGTCGCGTCGGAATCGCGTGCGACCCAGCAGCTTTACGGGCTGGACGACCCGACAACCGCCATCTTCGGGACCCAATGCCTGATGGCCCGTCGGCTCTCCGAGCGCGGCGTGCGGTTCGTTCAAGTCTATCACACCCAGACCGCGAAGCGCTCCAGTTGTCAGCTCTGGGACCAGCACGGCGGCCTGAAAACCGAGTTGCCCAACAACTGCGCCGCGACGGATACGCCGATCGCGGGCCTGCTGACCGACCTGAAAGCCCGAGGCTTACTCGACGAGACCCTCGTGATCTGGGGCGGGGAATTCGGACGCACCCCGACCGCCGAAGGAACCGACGGCCGCGAGCACCACCCATTCGGCTTCACGATGTGGCTGGCCGGCGGCGGGTTCAAGGGGGGAATTGTCCACGGCGCCACCGACGAATTCGGCTGGTACGCCGTTCAGGACAAGGTCCATGTCCACGACCTGCACGCCACCATCCTGCACCAGATGGGCATCGATCACGAGCGCCTGACCTATCGTTACAGCGGGCGCGATTACCGTTTGACCGATGTTTCCGGTCGCGTTGTCGAGTCGATTTTGGCCTGAAATCCGCCGAGAAAACGTCTTATTCCCACCGATTTCAAGTTTAACAGGAGCAACACGCGTTGATCGGTCGGGAATTTCTTGGTTGACGCCGAAGGCAGGCGCGGTATGAAATAGAACTGTTATTCAATCCCCCCCACGCGGTTCCGGTTGGTTCCCCCCCCACCGCGAAACGGTATGCGACCGACCCTCCGGGTTCGGGCTAGCATCCCCCCCACCTGAATCCGTGAGAACGGCCACCACGACGTGTTTGCTTCGGTCGTTTTCTGGTTCTCCGAAATTCTTAGTCCTCATCAACGGAGGTGGAGGCACATGTCGCGTTCGATACACGCATTCATGGTTCCAATCGTCATGGCGAGAGGTCTGGCTCTGTTCAGCCTGACCGGTCCCTGCTTCGCTGGCGCACCGACTACTACGAAGAAAGCGACATCCGCGGTTCGTCAGGCCAGCATCAGTCAGCCTTCGGCCGAAAAAGCCGAGGCGACCACCAACGCCCCCAAGGCCAACGAGCCTCAGGAGGAGGCGCCGGCGGAATTACCGTCCCTCAACCTGATCGATGGCCTCCGTACGGGCCAGCTTGCCGTCACCGCGGAAGGAACCGGCGATGGCCGCATGACCGTCAACGTCACCAACCGCACCCATTCCAAGCTCCGGGTGGTCCTGCCCCCGGCCTGGTCGCCTCCGGCGCGACCGGCCAGTTCGGCGGCATGGGCGGTTTCGGTGGCGGGTTCGGCGGTGGCGGCATGGGTGGCATGGGCGGCGGCATGGGTGGTATGGGCGGTGGCATGATGGGCGGTATGGGTGGCGGCATGGGCGGTATGGGCGGCGGCATGGGTGGCCGCGGCGGCATGATGGGTGGCCGCGGCGGCATGATGGGTGGCCGCGGCGGCATGGGTGGCGGCGTTATGCCGGCATCGATGGGCATGATGATGCTCGGCCGCCTGATCATGACGCTCGTCGGCGACCGTGATAGCTGGGACTACTCCTCGCTCATGATGGGTATGATGGGCGGTATGGGTGGTGGTATGATGGGCGGTATGGGTGGCGGCATGATGGGTGGCATGGGTGGTGGTATGGGCATGGGCGGCATGGGCATGGGCGGTATGGGTGGCGGCATGATGGGCGGCTTCCGCTCGGTTCCGCCGACCGGCTTGCCTCATGCCACCTTGGAACCGGCCCAGACCCGTCACCTGCCGACCCGCGTGGTCAGCCTGAACGGCCCGAACCCCCAGGGGCGCGTGCTGGTTCCGGCGAAGGGCGAGGCGCTCCAGATCGGCGATATCAGCCAGTTGACCAGCGATCCGTGGACCCAGGCGGCCTTGCGTAAGCTGGCCGAGGACAAGGCCCCACCGACCGTTTCGCAGTTGGTCTTGTGGCACGTCGCCGACGGCTACTCGTGGGCGACCATCGCCCAGATTTCCCGCAAGTGGGCCAATACGCAGGAACTGGCCCTGGCCCGGCAGTTCGTCGATCGGCTGCGGGAGACGGAAGGGCATCTCGCGCCGGCACCGAAGGAGTCGGGGCGAGTCTATTATGAGCTGACGTCCCGCGATCCGAAGAACTCCGCGCTGGCGGACTCCTTGCGCAAGGTCTTGAAGGACACGATGTTGCTCGGGCTGGAGGTGGAGTCGGGCGTGCCGACCAGTCCTCATGGTCCGGCCCTGGCCTGCCGGGTCCGGCTTGATGAGACGACGGCCCTGGTCCAGGTGTCGATCTCGAACGAGCAAGGCACCAACTGGACGCCCGTCGGCAAGCTGAACCTCGACCTGACCAACCCCGACAACAAGGAGCCACTCAAGGCCGAGGAAGTCACCGACCAGCTTGCCGAGAGTCTGCTCAGCCGCCTGGCCGACGCCCGGCTGGTTGAGGGCAAGAAGGTCCACGGCAAGCAGACGTACAAGATCAAGATCCTGAACGCTTCCCCGTTGATCCTCAACGGCCTGGCCCTGGCGGGCGAAGGGGATGGCGTGCGAGAAGGGTCTCCGGCTCTCCGCCCTGGCGGGGTTCAGCGTTCCGCCGCACAAGACCTTGACCGTCCCCGCCAGCGCGGAGATGGTCGAGCGCCTGGGCTTGAAGGAAGGCATCCATGTAATCGCCGCCGACCTCAGCGGGCTCTAAAACCGGCCAAATCGAGAACCGGTGGAACAGCCCGGCGTGCCCAGTTTTGAATTCGCTGGAGCGCGCCGGGCCATTCCCTCTTTGGCGTTGACAGGTCCACGGACATGACGTAGCCTCCGCCCAACCCGTACCGGGCCAATCACAACGCACGTCAACGGAGACGGCCGATGCCAAGCACCGTCATGGACGACGAGCTGCAGGAAATCAAGTGGTTCCACAAGATCGACCTGGGTAATGGCGTGATCACGCCGGGTGTCGATGACACGCCCACCAAACTGGCCCAGGTCCATTTCCCGGAAGACCTGAGCGGCCAGTCCGTTCTGGATATCGGCGCCTGGGATGGGTTCTTCTCGTTCGAGGCGGAACGCCGGGGTGCGTCGCGCGTCGTCGCGATGGACGGCGGCGTCTGGCGCGTGCCTGAGATCGGTCGTCGCGGATTCAATTACGCGCACAAGGCCCTCAACTCGAAGGTCGAGACCGTCGAGATGGAGGTCCTGGATGTCTCCCCCGAGCATCCCGGCGTCTTCGATGTCGTGCTGTTCCTCGGTGTGCTGTACCACATGCCGCACCCCTTGCTGTCGCTGCTGAGGGTCGGCGCGATCACCGGCAAGCAATTGATCCTGGAAACGCACGTCGATCTGCTCGATGTCAATCGTCCGGCGATCGCCTACTATCCCGAGGACGAGTGCGCCTGCGATCCGACCAACTGGTGTGGGCCGAACGGGCCGGCGCTGGAGACGATGCTCCGCACCGCCGGTTTTCAGAAGATCCAGTGCTTCCCGGCGACGCCGGTCACCTATGGCGTGCGCGATGCCCAGCCGGAGACGTTCGGCCGCATGGTGGTCCATGCCTGGAAGTGACCCCGCCGCGGGATCTCGTGGACACGACGGACCGATTTGGAACCGCTCGCCTCGATCTCTCGTCCAGCCCGGCCGAGAGCGCGGCGGGCGGTTCGCGCACCCGTGGGACACGGTGGAACCGTTCCATGCCGACCTCCCCACCTCCCGGTGATGACCAGTCCGAGGCGCGGCGTCTGGGCTGGGCTGCCCCCTTGATCGCTCTCGTTTGCTACGCGGGGGCGGTTGTGGTCGCCACGTACCCGCGCGTTCGCTATCTCTCAAAAAGCCTGCCCGGCTACCGGGTCGATCCGCTCCAGCACCTCTGGGTCATGCGTTGGTACCGGACGTGCCTGCTAGAGGGGCGTTCTCCGGTCTTCAGCCCCGAAATCCAGCATCCGCTCGGTGCCCCTCTGGGCCATTTCTCGCCGCTGCATCTCCAGTCCTTGCTGTACCTGCCCCTCTCGATATTCATCAAGAATGATATTCTCTGCTACAATATTATCTGGTTCTTTGCGTTTCTCTATACGGGTTTCTCTGTCTTTATTCTCGCGTGGACGGTCCTGCGTGACCGCGCCTGCGCGGCCTTCGCGGGGTTGCTGGCGGTGGTGTGTACGCCCATGCTCCTGCGGGCGCACGGGCACCTGGAATTGATGTTTGTCGGTTCGATCGCGCTGTTCCTCGCGTCGTGGGTCCTCTGGGTTGACCGGCCGACACGGCGAGGGTTAGGGGTCGTCGCGGCCTTCTACCTGCTCGTGGCCGCCAGCGCGGCGTACTTCGCGGTCTTGACGATCGTGCCGGCGTGTCTATACGTGGCCTGGGCGGCGGCAAATGCCGGGCGGCGGCAGATGAGGCCCTGGCTACGAGAACGCCTCGGCTGGTTCGCGGCCTTCGTCGCGCTGGTCGGTCCTGGTTTGCTCCTGGTCTTTTCAAGCCAGCTCTGGGCCCTGGCGCAAGGGGGACGCTGGATCGTTCCCGGGAGGCGTTCGAGCGCAACGGTTCGCCCATCTGGAGCTATGTCCTCCCCTCGACACACCATCAGGCATTCGCCGTTTTTCCCTTCGATGTGTACGGCCCAGCCGGTTACGCGCCGATCGAGAGTTGTGCCTATCTCGGAATCGTGACCCTCCTACTCATCGGCTACGCGGCCCTCTGGCGGGTGCCGTTCTCCCGCGCCCGGTACTGGTGGTTGGCGTTCGCGCTGCTGGCGTTGCTGTCGCTGGGAGCGTACTGGAAGGTTGGAGATCATCAGATTCCCTTGCCGGGGCTCTGGCTCTGGAAGGTCTTTCCCGCCTTGCGGATGATCCGCTCCCCCGCGCGGTTCAACCTGCTGGCCTGCCTGCTGGCGTCCTTGCTCGCCGCGGCGGGTCTGCGGCATCTGCTCTCGAGAATCGAGAAGCGCTGGGCTCGCGTGACGCTATTTGTCGTCCTGGGATGTGCGGCCGTGGCCGAGATGAGCATCCGTCCGTTCCCATCGGACCCCGTGCGGCCCATGCCCGCCTGTTACGACTGGATTCGCCGCCACGATCCCCAGGCGACGATCATGGACGCCCCGCTCGTGAGTTCCGGCGCCCTCACCCCCTGACGGCCACCTGCGCCTACTGGCAGTCGATCCACCGTTTGCGGACGACCGCCGGATACAGTGGCATTCCCAACCACGCCCTCGACAACCGTCTGATCCACGACTCTCCACTCGGGATCTTGACGCTGCTCGATCCGAACCATCTGGCAAACGCCGAGTCGATGGATATCGGGATCGTCTCCGGTGAACGATTTCCCGATGCTCTCTGGTTGCTCCTGACCGATACCCGCATTGATTATCTCATCTACCACAAGTGGGACCCATCCGTTCCCGAGTGGGCACCACCAGTCGCCCGCTTGAAGGAATTGCTCCGCGAGGCGAAGGTTTTCGAGGACCAGGATACACTCATCTACTGCGCCGGAAGATGACGACACCCTGCGCGCACCGCCCTGCTCTGCCGGGAGGGCTGGCGGCGCTGGCAAGGCCGTGAAGGTCCACCCCTGGCCGTCGCATCGAAGGCCGCCACGTTGACCGTCTTCAACCCGGACCCCGACCGCGCACTGACCCTGACACTGAACGCCCGGGCTTTCCGACACGCGCGCACCGTGCGGCTCCGCTCCGGAAAGACGGAACTCGCGCTGGGCGATTCCCCCAGGAGAGTTCCACGATTACGAAACACCTCCGCTTCACCTCCCGGCGGGAGTCCAGATCCTGACGCTCGAAAGTGACGGCGAGAACCGTCCCCACAAACATCGCGAGCAAGCCGCCGAGGGAGATGCCGGCGCCTACAGCCTCCAGGTAGCGAACCTGAGGTTGCAGACGACCGACGATCACACCCCTCGCCTGGCGACGCGCGACCACTGAACGACAGGTCGAGTCAGTCTTCCGGATGCGGGTCCACCGTGGCCGGGGCGGGTGCTTCGGGCGGCTGCGCATCGAACAACAGGGCGACCCGTTGCTCGTGCGGCGGCGAGGAGAGCAAACTGCCGATGATACCGGCCGTCATGGAGAGGCTCAGGCCCCAGACGCACGGATCGAACCCGAACAGATAATAGGGTCGGAAGGAGGACGGCGGGCCGATGTCGGGATTCGGACCGAACAGCCAGCCAAGCCCCAGAGTCTCGGGACCGAACGAGCCGAGGATATACAGGCCCAGGGTCACGCCAGCCCCAGTAATCATGGCCGCCAGCGCCCCCGCGGCCGTCGCGCGCCGCCAGTAGGCCCCTAGAATCGCCGGCGTCAGGAACGAGGCCGCCATGCCGCTTCCGGCGAAGACGACGATCAGTTGCAGGTACTCCGGCGGACGGAGGGCGATCACGGCGACAAGCAGGCCCACGCCCGCCGTCGCCAGATAGCTCATCCACTCCAGCTCCCGTTCCGAAGCCGCCGGCCGGAGGAACCGCTGGTAGACGTCGCGCACCAGGCCCGAAGCGACGATCAGCAGGAAGCCGCTGACGGTGCTCATCACCGCCCCGTACGGCGCGGCCAGGATCAGACCGGCGACATAAGGGTTCGCCAGCGTCTTGACCAGGATCGGCATCGCCTCGTCGGACCGCCCCTGGGATGCCAGTTCGGGCAGGATACTCCGCGCGGCGACGAAGATGAGGATCAGCGGGATGTAAACGATCAGGTTGTAAATGGTCAGATAGATGATCGAATAACGCAGCGTCCTCGAGTTGCGGAAAGCCATCAGCCGGACCATCGTCGAGGGCTGCCCCGCCCCCGAGATCGCCCACATGAAGAAGAAGGAGACCGCCAGGGCCAATGGGTGGAATACTCGTCCCGCGCCGGGGCCGAAGGCGAAGCCGTTGCCGGCCTGCTCCATTCCGGTCAACGTCGCGTGCGACAGCCCACCCGACGCGGACATCGCCAGCGGCAGGAGGATCATGACGCCGATGGCCATGATGATGCTCTGAAACACGTCGGTCCAGATCGCCGCGAGGAAGCCGCCATAGGCCGTGTAGGCCACGACCGTCGCCGAGAAGATCAGGCAGACCGAAGTAATACGCCGCATCAACCGTCGCGTTCGGGTCGCGGCTCCCGAACCACGCCGCCGAACCGGGCGGGAGCACGATCTTGATGATGATCGCCCCGGCCTTGAACTGCGGGACCAGGTTCACCGTCAGGAAGAACATGATCAGGAGGCTCGTCAGGAGCCCC
Source organism: uncultured Planctomycetota bacterium (assembly GCA_963758025.1). GTDB lineage: Bacteria > Planctomycetota > Planctomycetia > Isosphaerales > Isosphaeraceae > CAVWUA01. Next base: position 439,336 of record CAVWUA010000004.1, read on the forward strand.
AGCGCGGGGCTGCCGTACCGCTCGCGGAGCAGGTCGGGCAGCGTGATCGCCCCGGTCTTGCGGGAAAGCTGGCCGATCCGCTTGCCCAGGAAACCCAGCACCGTCAGGCGGGCGACCATGTACGAGGCGATCCAGAGCCCGACGACCCAGCCGAAGGTGTAGACCAGCGACGGGAAGCCCATGAACGTCCCGCCGCTCATCACGGCCGCCGTCAGGGCCACGGCGAAGGCGCCGAGCGATGCGGTTCCCGAGGAAATACTTGCGCAGGAACCCGAACTTGCGACTGGTCGCCACCGTTGGCGACGACGCCCAGGCCGAGCGAGACCAGCGTGAAGATCACCAGGGCGATGAGCGGGGCGGACTCCGCCAGGTTGATCGTTACTCATCGTGCAGACCCCCTTCGCGGATGTCGGCGTCGAGTTCGTCGGCGTGGTCGCGTGCCCAGGTCGTCGTCGGTCATGTAAAAGCCGGCGAACCAGAACGTGAACAGCGCGCAGACGACCCAGGGGGCGACGCACTCCCCAGAGGAACCACGAGGGAATCCCCAGGATCGGCCGCACGTCGTCCGGGCCGAGCGGGCGTCCCTCACGGATGTAGCCGAAGAGATAACAGTAGGTGCAGCAGTAGACGCAGCGAGGCCAGCCAGGCCGCGGCGATGATCAGCGCCTCGCGGCGGGCATTCTTGAGCACGGGGTCGTCGTGGCGGGCCAAGGTGAGTCTCCGAAATCGACGGCGGCGTGGATGTCCGGCGGGATGGAGAGGCCCTTCGAGAATACCACGAACTGATCTCGGATCACTCCTTTTTCTCGAAACTGTTTTCGAAGAACGCCTCGATCCGTTCGGCGACATACTGGCGGTCCTCCACCCGTCGCGACGAGTGCCGCTCGTCGGGCAAAGGGAGCAACCGATACGGCTTCGCCGCGTGGATCAAGGCCGTCGCCAGCCTCGCGGTGTGGCGGAAGTGGACGTTCTCGTCGAGCATGCCGTGGATCACCAGCAGATCGCCGCGCAGGTTCTCCACGCGGGTCAGGACCGAGGAGGCTTCGTAGCCCTCGGGATTCTCCGCGGGCGTGCCCATGTAGCGCTCGGTGTAGCACGTGTCGTAGCCGTCCCAGTCGGTGACGGGGGCGACGGCGACACCCGCCTTGAAGACGTCGGGGGCCTCGGTCAGGCAGCGCAGGGTCATGTAGCCGCCGTAGCTGCCGCCGGTGATCCCCACGCGCGACGGATCGACCTCGGCGGGCCAGCTCGCCGCGACGAACCGGACGCCGTCGACCTGGTCGCGGACCTCGACATCCCCCATGTGGCGGTGCAAGGCGGCCTCGAACGCATGGCCCCGGCGGCGAGGAGCCGCGGTTGTCGCACTTCCAGACGGCGAACCCGCGCCCGGCGAGGAACTGCGCCGTCAGGTCGGCGGTCATGCCCCAGGAGTCCGTCACCGTCTGCACGTGCGGCCCGCCGTAGACCATCACGATCAGCGGGGCTTTTTCGCCCAGGGCTTTCGACCTCGGCGCGTAGAAGGCGCCGTAACAGGGTCACGCCGTCGCGGTTCTTGAACTCGGTCAGTTGCGGCGGCGACAGAGCCAGTTCCGTCAGCCGAGGGTCGTCGCGCGGCATCGTCGAGCGTCGCCACGACGTTGCCCGATCGGTCGCGGAGGGTCGTGATCGGGGGCTGATCGAGGTCGGCTGTAAACATCGACATAATGCTCGCCGTCCGAGGCCACGGTCACGCGATGCGTGCCCGGCTCCTTCGTCACGCGCTCGATCGGGCCCGCCGTCGAGGGAGACGCGGTAGAGGTGCGTCTCCAGCGGGCTTTCTCGCCCGGCGGTGAACCAGACCTCGCGCCGCTTCGAATCGAGCGCCGGCGACCGCGTCGACCGGCCAGTCGCCCGAGGTCAGGACGCGGATCAGCTGGCCGTCGCGGTCGCGCAGCTCCAGGTGGCGGAAGCCGGTGCGCTCGGACGACCAGAGGAATTCGCCCGTTCCCTCGACCAGCCGGAGGTCGTCGTGCAGGTTGACCCAGGTCGCCGCCGTCTCCTCGACCAGCAGCGTGCGGCGGTCCTCCGGCACATCGATCCGGTACAGACGGAGCGATTTCTGATCGCGGGAGAGGATCTGCACGAGCAGATGCGTCGGGTCGTCCCAGCGGACCCGGGCCAGGTAGAAATCGTCGTCCGGCTCGGCCAGGGTCAGCCAGCGCGTCTCGCCCCCCTCGGCCGGCACGACGCCGAGCCGGACGCGGGCGTTCTCCGCGCCCGGGAAGGGGTAGCGGTGGGTCTCGACCGAGATCTCGTCGCCCCCCTGGTGGACGATCGAGTAGAGCGGGATGTGCCGCTCGTCGGTCTCCTGATAGGCGATCCGCGAACCGTCGGGCGACCACCAGAACCCGGAGAGCCGGTCCATCTCCTCCTGCGCCATGAACTCGGCCAGGCCGTGGGTGAGGCCCTCCTCGGCCCCCTGGGTGAGTCGGCGTCTCGCGCTTCGATTCCAGGTCCAGCACGTACAGCTCGCCGTCCGCGAACGAAGGCGAGCTTCGATCCGTCGTCGGTCAACTGCGGGTCGATCTCCGCGGTCGGGGTCTCGGTGAGCCGCTGGAGCGGGCCGCCGTCCTCGGGCAGACGATAGAGGTCGCCGCCGAGCGGGATGACGATCGTCCCGGCCTTCTCCGCGCGGACGACCTGGGTGATGCCCGGTCTCCCGCAGCCGCATCCGCTCGCGGCGGAGGGCCTCCTCGCGCGAGACGTTCGCGTCGGTGTTGCCGCCGCCCGGCGGCCGGGCGATGACCTTCGGCTCCGCGCCCGGCTTCATCAAGGCGCGCCAGAGGACGCGGCTCAGGGAGTTGGATTCCGACTTGAGATACGTCACGCTCCGGCCATCATGCGCGAACGCGAACGCCCCCGGAACGACCGTCCCCGGATACGGCAACCGGGCGACATCTCCCGCCTCGACGCGTCTTCGATCCGGCGGCGCGGCGGCTGTTGCGTCGGTCATGAGGCCCCCCAGCAGGACGAAGGCGGCAAGGATACGTAAGCCACCGTGGCATGGAATCTCCACGGTCATGACGCACACCTGATGGGCGGCGAATCGCAGCATCGTATTCACCGATGACAGCAACATCACATCTCGTTCTCACGCTCCGCGTGGGAACGCCTCCTCGACGCTCCGCGTCGCCATGTGTGGACGCGGAGCGTCGGAAACGAGAATCACAATGCATGGATGGGTGATCGGTTGCAGCGGGAATCCTTCCGCATCAACCGTCACCCATGAGCGGAATCAATCAGCCGTGCAGCTTGACCGTGACGGTCTTCGTCTCGGTGTAGTGCTCCAGGGCGGCCTCGCCGTTCTCACGACCTTGGCCGGACATCTTGAATCCGCCGAAGGGGGTCGTGGTATCGACGACGTGGTAGCAGTTCACCCAGACGGTGCCCGCCTTGACCTTGCGGGCCAGGAGGTGGGCCTTGTCGATGTCCTTCGTCCAGATGGCGGCGGCCAGGCCGTAGGTCGTGTCGTTGGCGCGTCGGGCGATCTCGTCGAGGTCCTTGAACGGCAGGACGCTCACGACCGGGCCGAAAATCTCGTCGCGGGCGATCGCCATGTCGTCCTTCACGTTGTCGAAGATGGTCGGCTCGATGAAGAAGCCCTTGTCGCCGCGACGCTGGCCGCCCGCGACGAGCGTCGCGCCTTGCTTCTGGCCGAGATCGACGTAGCCGAGGATCTTATCGAGCTGCTCCTGCGAGACCTGCGGGCCCTGCTCGGTCGAGGGGTCGAGCGGGTCGCCGAGCCGGCGTGCCTTGGCCTTCTCGGCCAGGCGGGCGACGAACTCGATCCTGATCTTCTCCTCGACGAACAGGCGGCTTCCGGCCGTGCAGCACTGGCCGCCGTGGAAGTAAATCGCGTGGAAGGCCCCCGCGACCGCCTGCTCCATGTCGGCGTCGGCGAAGATGACGTTCGGGCTCTTGCCCCCCAGCTCGAAGGTGGTCCGTCTTCAGGGTGTCGGCCGCGCGCTTCTGGATGATCTTGGCGGTGTCGACGTGCCCGGTGAAGGCGATCTTGTCGATCTCGGGATGCGTGACCATCGCGTCGCCGGCCGTCTCGCCGAAGCCGTTGATGAGGTTGATGACGCCGGCCGGGAACCCGGCCTCGATCGCCAGCTCGCCCAGCCGAAGCGCGGTCAAGCGGGGTCTGCTCGGCGGGCTTCATCACGATCGTGTTGCCGCAGGCCAGGGCCGGGCCCCACTTCCAGGCGAGCATCAGGAGCGGGAAGTTCCAGGGGATGATCTGGCCGACCACGCCGACCGGCTGCCGCAGGGTGTACGACAGGAACTGCCCCGCACCGGTAGGGTCTTCCCCTCGATCTTGTCGGCCCAGCCGGCGTAATACCGGAGGGTGTTGACGACCCCCTCCAGGTCCCCCTGGGAGTCGGTGATCGTCTTGCCGCAGTTCAGGGACTCCAGCGCGGCGAGTTCCTCGGCGTTCCGCTCGACCAGGTCGGCCAGGTCGAACATCAGCTTGCCGCGTTCGGCGGCGTCCATCGTGGCCCAGGGGCCGGATTCGAGCGCCTTCGCGCGGCCTTGACGGCCCGGTCGACGTCGGCGGCGGTCGCCTCGGCGACCTGGGCGATCACCTCGCCGGTGGCCGGGTTGTAGGTCTCGAACGAGCCGCCCTCGACCGGATCGACCCACTGGTTGTCGATCAGGAGGCGGGTCTGGCGAATCGCGGGAGCGTCCGGGCGAGAGGCAACAGCTTGTGCCATGATTGGGAAACCTTCTCGGTGCAATGGGTTGCGTTGGGAATCCTGTTGGTGATTCGGCGCATCTCATCTTGCAGCTTACTGGCCGGATGCCGTGACGACAACGGTTCACCGAACCTGACGACGCGGGGGTGGGCGTCCC
>CAVWUA010000005.1:0-235000 GCA_963758025.1 uncultured Planctomycetota bacterium
AGCCGGGAACGGGTCGAGGGCCCGTCACGATCGGACCGGAACGCGACCATGGCTTGAGATTTGCATCCCACGATCCGTCAAGAACGCGCGGTGGCGAGCGGTCTTGGTGCTTTCGGCCGCGCCGCGCGCTCCGATCGAGCGGGAGGTGGAGACCACGATGACGCACCACGAAGCATCGCTCAGCAGAGTATTGACGCTGGCGGCGATTACAGGATTGCGAACCACATTCGGCCCAGCCCTGGTTGCCGCGGCGCACCGGCGTCCGGAACGGAATGCACTGGCCCTGGCGGCACTCGGGGAGATTGTGGTGGACAAGCTGCCATCACCCCCGGCCGCGCCCGTCCCTCCATGTTATTGCCGAGGGCACTCGCCGGTTACTGGGTGGCGAAGAAGGTCATGGAGGAAGACGGCCTGGACAGCGCCTGGGCCGCACCGGCCGGGGCCGCGGTGGCTGCCGGGGTGGCTCTGGTGGCTCCGCGCGTCCGGAACGCTCTGCAACGCAAACTCGGTGTGCCCGATGCGCTGTTGGGGGTCGCCGAGGACGCCCTGGCACTCGCCGTGGGGAGTCAAGCCGTGGGGCTCTCCTCAAGCGATGTACAGAGTCTGGGAGGGGGAGCGGTCGAGCAACTGAAAGAGGGACGCATCGGCCCCGCCTTCAATCAGATCAAAGGACGTGTTTAAGTTGAGTTCAGGGGATCGGTGGGCGGTGCCTACCCGACAGGGCTTAAGTTGAGTGGATCGCCCACAACACGCTCGATTGGACCGACGGAGAGTTCCACTCCGTCAGTCCATCGGGGCGGGCTCGATATAACATCCGAGCGGCCCCTTGGAGATACTCATCCGGGGGTCGGGACCATAGGCGAGAACCTGCTCGCGTTTCAACTCAGCCAGTTCTTTATGAGTCGTCAGGACGATGGCCCGTCCCTGGGTATGGATCGTCCAGGTGAGCGCCTCGGCCGTGGATCGACCATGCCCAAAAAGTTTGGCCAGAAGCTCGATCACGTAGTCGAACGAATGTTCTTCATCGTTCAGAAGAATCACATGATATGGCGGCTGACGTTTCGTTCTCGTTGATTCGTCAGTCTTGTGTTTCGGTTCCGTCTTTGTCATGACGACCGGTTCTTCAATCGCCACATCCTGTTCGGATGGATCGCTCATCGGTCATCTCTCTCCGGGTGATTGAAGCCAAGGGGCGATGCTCCTAAGATAACGACTGGTACGGACGCATGGTAGTCAAGTTTTTGCGCGGAACCTCGTCATGGCTCAGTCAACTCCCGGCTCGGTACTCCGGCAACTTCAACAGGCCCAGGCCAGCATGCGAAAGGCACGCCAGGCGTTGAGCATGGCAAAAGAGACGGATCGGCCGGAATCGCGACAGATCGCCCTGCGTGCCGGCTGGGAGAGCCTGACCAGGACCCATCGACTTCTGGCCGAGATTCCCCTGGCCGCGGTCGATGACGATGTCATGACCCGTCAGCTCGCCGTCCAGCGTTACGCCACGGCCCTCCTTGTCCGGCTTCGCCGACTCCTGCGCAATGAATCCGGTGCCCTGGACAATTCCGATGAAGAGTTTGAGGACGAAGATTGATCTCTTCGCCTCGACCGTGCGACTTCCGCCAGGGAATTCTCGACCGAAGGTCATAAACCCTCATGTCACGCAATCCCGATGCCCGGATTGATCGTCCGATGGCGACCGATTTTCCCGACCGTCCGCTGTCCGTCGAGGGAAACCTGCCGACCGTGGCGATCCGCTCGGCGGGACATCATCCGTTCGTCTATCAAAAGATGGTCGCTGGTCCGGTGGGCGTTCTCCGGCCCGCCGATGGTGATCTGGTGCGGGTCATCGATCGAGAGGGTTTGCCCATCGGTTTTGGGCTTTGGAACTCCCGTTCGCGCATCGTGCTCCGATTGCTCGCTCGCGGGATGGAACCGCCGGGCGAGGAATTCTGGGACGCTCGGTTCGAAGGCGCGATCGGCCTGCGCAGGGAGACCCTCGGCCTGGAGGAATCCACCAACGCCTACCGCGTGCTCCATGCCGAGGGGGACGGACTTTCCGGTCTGATCGTCGATCGCTTCGACGACGTGCTCTCCGCCGAGATTTTCAGCCTGGGCATGTATCAACGGATCGGGCCGATCCTGGAACGGCTGGCGGCGCGGCTCGGCACGCGCCATAGTCGGGTTCATGTCGATGAACGCATCGCCCTGGCTGAAGATTTTCCGGGACGGCCGCTGGAAAGTCCCAGGCTTCCCCCCCGCGTGACGATCCACGAGCACGGCATCCGTTATCGAATTCGATTTGAAACGGGGCACAAGACCGGTTTCTTCTGCGATCAGCGCGACAATCGTCACGCCCTGGCGCGGTACTGTCAGGATCGCGACGTGCTCGACCTCTGCGCGTACACGGGGGGGTTCGGCCTGAATGCCTTGATCCGAGGGGGAGCAAGCCAGGTGACCTGCGTGGACCTGGACGAGAAGGCGATCGCCGTCGCTCGTGAGAATGCGAATTTGAACCAGGTGCGGCTGAGCCTCGTTCATGCCGACGCCTTCAGTTACGCTCGGCAAATGATCGCCAACAACCGCTCGTTCGGTGTTGTCGTGCTCGACCCGCCGAAGTTGATCCCCGGACGGCTGGATATCTCTCTCGGCAAGCGAAAATACTTCGATCTGAATGTGCTCGCGATGAGCCTTGTCGAGCCGGGTGGTTTACTCCTGACGTGTTCCTGTTCGGGTCTGCTCTCGGCGGAAGAATTCCTCATTTTGCTCCGTGCCGCGGCGCAAGGCCGGCCGATCGGCGCAGGTGCTGGCCGTGACCGGAGCGTCGGCCGATCACCCGGTCGCGCTCGACGCTCTGGAAGGGGCCTACCTGAAGGCTGTCTGGCTCCGCATGGGTGAACGTCACAATCCGTCCGAGCTCGATGAGGAGGAGGAGGAGGAGGAATCGCGGGATGAGATGGACGACTCGGAACGTTGAGTTCAGCGTAATCCATGGCATCGGAGTTACGCAGTTGGCAATCGGAACCACGGACGAGACGTTGGTCCAGGAATTCTTTGTAGGGTGGGCACGGCCCACCTTCCCTCCGCGAAGAGGTGGGCATTGCCCACCCTACGCAGAGAACCCAGACCACCGTGAGTCTCGGAACATGGGACGACCCACGGCGTAATCCATGGCACATTCCAGGAGGAGTTACGCGGTTGATGATTCTCGTTCCCACGCTCGGGATGATCCCCCGCTTCGCCCCGGGCTATTCACGGCCGCCCCTCCGGGGCGAAGAGGGGGCCACGTCCAGCGCGGAGCGTGAGAACAAAGGGGACATCCGCGAACCGCGTAACCCCTATCCCGATCCTCAAAGAATCAGGGAACTTCTGGAATCTGGCATGTGCCGTTTGTGATGCGGCAGCCCGTAACGAGATGATGGCGTCCAGCGGAAGAGAGGATATCGTCCCGTGCCGAGTCTGACGGTTGAGAACTACCTCAAGACGATTTACCTGATCGCCGTGCGAAACCGCGATGGAGAAGCGGTCGCCACGGGCGAGTTAGCTCAGGCTCTGTCCGTTTCACCCGGTACCGTGACCGGCATGCTCAAGACCCTATCCGAAGCCGACCTGGCCACGTACACACCCTACGAAGGGGCACGGCTGACTCCCGCGGGCCAACGGCTCGCCCTGAAGGTCCTTCGCCGGCATCGGATCATTGAACTTTTCCTGGTCCGCACGCTCGCGATGCCCTGGGACGAGGTTCACGAAGAGGCGGAGCATCTGGAGCACGCCGTGAGTGACCGGCTGGTCGATCGGATTGACTCGTTCCTGGAACACCCGACGGTGGACCCTCATGGCGATCCGATCCCCCGCGCCGACGGCTCTCTGCCGGAACCGGACGGAGTGCCGCTGAACCAGTTACATCAAGGTCAGCGCTTTCGCCTGACGCGCGTGGTGGATCAAGATCCCGTCTTTCTCCGCTATTTGACGGAATGCGGGCTGGATCTTGGAACGGATGGAGAGTTGACCGAGAATCGCGCGGAAGCCGGCGCGCTGGTTCTCCGCGTGAACGACCGCGCCGTGGTTCTGGGCCACGACGCGGCGGGAAAGGTTCTCGTCATCCCCGATGAGCCGGATTGAGATTGAGACGTTCCTTCGGCAAGAAACGTCACTCCTTCGCGACGGCAAGGGTCCCGAGCATCTGGTCGAAACCTTTCTCGGCGGCCGAGACGGTCTGATCCGGGCCGACCATCTTGAGAAAGTAGGACGTCTCGGGCGTCTCCACGATCGCGCCGAGCAGTCGATATTTCGGCTGGGTTCCCTTCCCGGCAAAGGGGTCCGTGTAATCGCCGGCGACCTCGACCCGTTTCACCTCGACGTTCTTGCCCTTGACGTTCTTCGTCTCCGCCTTGGGGGCCTTGCCCTGCTCGTCCTTGAACTGACCACGCCAGCGTTCGATGTTCGCCTCAGCGCCGCCGGCCCCGCCCGGGAAGGCATAGACGACCAGTTCCGCGGGGTCGGCGTCTCCCTTGACGGGGGGCACGGCGAGTTGCGCCTTGCGCATCGCGGAGCTTGGACGTGAGGACTTCCAGTTGGCGGGCGCCTCGAACGTAAGCTGGCCCGCGTCGATCTTCTGCGTCTTCGGATCGTCCGCGCCCATGGCGATGAACAGGATTCCCGTCCCGACCAAGGCGGCGGTTGTCCAGCGTGATTGCGGGTTCCTCATGTCGGCAGTCCTCTGATTGTCGGTGTAGGAGAAGGGTTATTTGACAATTGTCGGGTGAGGTGGGCATCGCCCCCCTCTTTTCTGCTTTACTGCTTTTCTGCTCTTCGAAATCTGGTGGGCGATGTCCATCCTACACAGAGAGAAGGGGGAGCTGGAGGGGGTTCCGGTCACACTGCGGCCAACGAGGACCCCCCTCAATCCCCCCTTGGAAAGGGGGGAAGCAAGGAATGCGCCCATGCGCACGGGACGCCGGCGCCGCGGACTCTCCCCCTTGAAGGGGGACGCCGCCTCCAGACTCTCCCCCTGTGGCAAGGGGAGCTGGAGGGGGTTCCGGAAACATCACAAGAACCGCGCACGTCGACGATCGATCCTTCTCGTGCACCCTCTGAGTTCAGGGGTCATGATTGTCGAGTGGAGCGCCTTGCGTTCGCCCGATTGGGCCACTACCATGCGGCGATCGTCGTGCGAGGCATACATTGAGACTCTTTCCAACGCGGGAGTTTTCTCCGATGAACATCCAGCGTCTCGTGGTCCCTTCCGTGGTGATCACTTTGCTTCTGACGGGAGCGGTCCACGCGCAGAAGAAGGCCCCCGAAGGAGCGAAGGTTCTGCTCTTGAGCGGCGGTCAGCGGCAGCATCATGGCTATCGCGAACAGGCATTGTACCTCTCCCGGCTCCTGGAGGACACCGGCCGGTATGAGGTCACAATCGCTGAGGACGCGGCGATTCTCGAGACTCCGGCGTTGAAGAAGTATGACCTGATGATCGTGACCGCCGACCGCCGCGATCCGGAGTTCCACTTCACGGAAGCCCAGCAAAACGCCATCTTCGATTACGTCAAAAGCGGACATGGCTACGTCTCAATCCATGGCGCGGACAACGCGCCGGCCGACTGGCTGCCTCAGTGGAAAGCGATGCTCGGGGGCATTTATTCGCACGTCGGCCAGCCCGATGGCAGGGCGATCAAGGGCACGTATCTCGTCAAGATCGCGGACACCTCGCACGCGATCACCCAGGGGCTGAATGATTTCGAGCTGAAGGACGAGCTGTACTCGAACATGCAAATGCTTCCCGACGTGAAACCGCTGGCCACCATCTCGTACCAGGACGTCGAGTGGCCGGTCGCCTGGACGCAAACCTACGGCGAGGGCCGGGTCTTCCACACGTCCCTCGGCCATCGGGACTTTGGGCCTGAGAAGGACGACCCGCTCCAGAATGCGAACCTCTCGAAGCTCGTCTTGCAGGGGGTGGATTGGGTCGCGGAGGGGACCCGAGGAACGAAGTGAGTGACCCCGCTGGCGAAGCGGATTCACAACGTCAGCCGGACCTCGCCGTCAATCAACTCGACTCGATACGTGCCAATCGATTTCTCGGCGGGTCCGGCCTTCACGCTTCCGTCGTGATCGACATCGAATTCGGAACCGTGCCAGGGGCACAGGACGGTTCCGCAGGTCATCATGCCTCCGGCCAACGAGCCCCCTCTGTGCGTGCAGCGATCATCAAACGCCACGTAACCCCGCTCGGTGCGCGCGAGAACCAGACGTTTGCCGTTATCCAGCCGCAGAAGTTTCATCTGGTCCACTTCCAGCTCGTCGGAACTCGCCACGACGACCGGCTGCCCCGGCCGGGCCTTCACCTCCTGCTCTTTCCACTTGCCGGCCCGAGCATAACGATGATCGACGCCGATCTGGTTCCGGTAGACGAGTGTTCCACCCATCCACCCTCCCCAGGTCACCAAGGCCACACCCGCCGTTTCGAGCAGGAGCGTCCAGAGGCTGGGAAAGAGCGTATCGAGATCGCGGAAGACCCAGGAGACGGCAAAGAGTGACAGGGCCGAGACGTTGACCAGGCCATGCTGAAAGGCTCTCGTCTTCGCGGAACTCTCCGGAGGCACGGTAAAAACGTAATCGATCACCCCAGGAACCGCGGCGATCAGACCGGCGCAGATGGCGGCCAGGTTCAAATACGCTCCCGTCGTCCATCCCCCTTGCCAGTTCCCCAGCCAACCGGAGATGTCAAAGATCAAGGTCCCAAAGAGGAATCCGATCGGAAACGCAACCAGCATCGGGTGAATCGGGTGAGACTGAAAATGGGCCTTGCTACGCATGAGCGATCCGACTCCGATTGCGATTGTTCCGTACGCCGACAGAAGGGCCTCAAGGTCGACACAGAGCAATTCTCTCGCCAAATGGACCGCCGTTCCGGGCTGTAGTTTGATCGACACGTCCGAGGAACCAGTCCTCGTGCGCGTCGGGTCTGCTCGTCTGACAGGCATCGCTTCTCTCGACCAGACGGGACCTTTAGAATGGGACCCAATGATGATCGAGACGACGCGAAGTGAGGGAGACGATCGTGAGTCTGGCTGATGAGGACCCGGGACAGTCCAAAGTGCCGAATCGCTTGCGGGGTACCCTGGGATGGGTCTGGACGGTGCTCGGGCCTTTCCTCGGCTTGCTCCTCATCACAGGTCTCTTCGCGTTCCTGACGCGAGACTCGGGGACGTTTCTCTCGGTGTACAACTGGCGAACGATCGCCCTCCATACCGTGGTTGTCGGACTCGCCGCGCTGGGCATGACGGTGATCATGATCGCCGGCGGAATCGACCTGTCCGTCGGTTCGGCCGTCGCGCTGGTGACAGTCGCCACGGCCCTTTTGGTGCCGTGGCTCGGCTTGCCGCTGGCGATGCTCGTTGGGGTCGGAGTCGGTGGACTCTGCGGCCTTGTCAACGGTGGGTTGATCACGGGCATCGGAGTCGTCCCGTTCATCATTACGCTCGGAACCTTGAAGGTCTTTCGAGGGTTGGCCAAGTGGCTCTCGGGAAGCACGCAGATCTATATCCCGGCCGAGTCGAAGCACTGGTGGCTCGACCGCCTGCTGGCGGCCGAACCACGACCGGGGTGGGAGTTCACCCTGGTCGCGCCGGGGGTCTGGCTGCTCCTGGCGTTAAGCTTGTTTGTGGCCCTGATGCTAAGGTTCAGCGTCTTCGGCCGTTATATCTATGCCGTCGGGTCAAACGAGTCCACAGCCCGACTTTGTGGGATCAATGTGCCCGGGGTGAAACTGGCGGTTTACACCCTCGGTGGACTGGCCACGGGGTTGGCCGGGCTCATGCAGTTCGTGTATCTGCACGCGGAGGGAGATCCGGTGACCTCCGAGGGTCTGGAACTCCAGGTGATCGCGGCGGTCGTGATCGGCGGCGGGAGCCTCAGTGGCGGAGAAGGGACCGTCCTGGGAACGCTCATCGGCTGTCTGATCATGTCCGTCCTGAACAACGGTTGTGTCCACGCCGGCATCTCCAATGCAAGCCAGGACGTGATTATCGGCGTCATCATCGTCGTGGCGGTCGCCCTCGACCGACTTCGGCGAAGATCGGAATGAAATCTCGGCGGAAGGATCTCCTCAATCTCGTCCCTTTGTAAGGAAGCCCCCATGCTTCGATTCCTCACGTGTCTTTTGGTGTCCACAACCATGCTCGCCGTCGAATCCACCACCCATGCCGCCGAAGAACCTTCCAGCATCAGCGTCACGGGAAGAGGGAAAATATCCACCGCGCCCGACGTCGCGGAGATCCAGATGGGGGTCATCACGCAAGGTCCGACCGCCCGAGAGGCGCTCGCCGCCAATAACGAATCCATGACACGCCTTCAGGAGATCCTGAAAGAGCGAGGGGTGGCGAACAAGGACGTGCAGACGACCCAGTTTAGCGTGAACCCGCAGTATTCCCAGCCACCGCGGCAGGCTCCGGGACAGGCACCGCAGGAGGAGCCGTTCGTACCGCGGATCGTGGGTTATCAGGTCAATAACACGGTGCAGATCACGGCGCGGGATCTGACGAAGTTGGGAGCCCTGCTCGATGCGGTCGTGCAAGCGGGAGCCAATCAGATGTACGGGATCAGCTTCCGGGTTGACGATCCCGAGACGTTGCTCGATCAGGCTCGTAAGGATGCGATGGCGAACGCGAAGCGAAAGGCCGAGCTTCTGGCCGGAGAAGCGGGAGTCGTGGTTGGAATGCCGCTGAGCATCCGGGAGGAGGGAGCCCCCTCGCCTCCTCAGCCAATGATGATGCGACGATCGGCCATGATCGCGGATTCGGCGGTTCCCATCGCTTCGGGAGAGCAGGAACTATCCGTTTCCGTGCATGTCGTTTACGAGTTGAAGGCTCCCAAGTAAGCCAAAACGCGGGGAGAGCGGCTCAAGGTGCGTGGGGTCGGAAGCCGATGCTTCGCATTGACAGTCCGCCGGGGTGGGTCTAGGATGCGGCCGCGCATCGCCATTCCCCTCGGGCGAGACTGCTCGATGGACCTGCGACGTTGCCACCTCGGTTTTGGGGACCGAGGGCCTGGTCGAGGCGATCCGCCTCGTGTGCGCTCGATCCGGTACCCTGCCGGCCGGGGCGTCCGCGGGAACTTTGACCAGAGCGTGCGGAACGGACTCCGACCGATCTTCAGGGAAGTGCGACCGCGCCCATGGCCATCACGCCGATCACACCGAGAACGGTTCGCACGCTTCGCTCCGCCCCATCCCCGGTCCGTTCCCCCTCCAGGACCCAGACCCGCAACCGAACATCTCCGCCGCGCCGGATCGCCAAGAATTTCGCGGCCCTGAGCCTCGCGGAAATCGCCTGCCGCTGCACGTCGGTCGCGGTGACACTGTACCTGGCCAAGCGGCTCGACACGTCCGGCTTTGGTCGCATCGAGTTCGCCTTCAACGTGGTTTTCTGGCTGGTCTTGCTCGTGCGCGAGGGGTTCGACGTGATCGCCTCGCGGGAGATCGCCCGACATCCCCAACTGATCCGCCCGCTCGTCAACCACGTCCTGGCGATCCGGGGGATGCTGGCCCTGGGTCTGCTCGGGATGTTGCTCCTGGTCGGTCGGTTCAGCCTCTCCGAGCCAACCGATCGGGCGATCCTGGGGCTGTATGGCTTGATGCTCGTGTCCACGGCGCTGGGGCTGGATTTCGTCTATCGAGGCATCGAGCGAATGGGCCTGGTGGCGGTTTCCCTCGTCATCCGCACGGTCTTTTACGCCTCGGGCGTGGCCTTGTTAGTGGGCGACGCCTCACGGATCGTGTGGGTGCCGGCCTGCCTGTTCACGGGAGAGATGTGCGGGATCTCCTTGATCTGGTTCATCTACATCCGGCAATTCGGTGTACCCCGCCCTGCCCTTCGGGGGGATAAATTCCTGAGGGTGTTTCTCCGGCGTGGTCGCCCGGTCTATATGATTCAGATCTCCCAGGCAGTCATCGGATCGGTCGATTTGCTGATTGTCGGCATGATGAGCGGCTGGTCGAATGTGGGTCTCTACAGCGCACCACACCGGATGGTCACGGCCATTCTGACGTTCGGGCTGATCTTTCAGCAGGTGATCTTCCCCTCACTGGCCCGCACCTGGCGCGACACCCCAGAGTCGGGACGTCGGATGCTCGATGTTCTGGTCCGGGTGCTCGTGCTGGTTCTGTTGCCGATGGCTGTCGGCGCCTCGGTACTCTCCAGTTCCCTGGTCCGGTATCTCTTTCGAGACTCCTACGCGCAGGCGGCGCTTTTACTCGCGGTGGGGATCTGGCGGGCTCCCTTGCTCGCCCTGGCGTATCTTTACCAGACCACCTTGATCGCCTTGAACCGGGAATCCGCGGGTGTGCGGTTGCTGGTCGCCGGAGCGATCGGCTCGGGACCGTTGGTCGCGGCGTTCCACTGGTGGTTTGGCCTCCCGGGCGCGGCGGCAGCGGTGGTCTTGATTGGTTTCAGTCTGGCCTTCGCCGGTCATCGTCTCGTGGCTCGAACGGGGCGCGAGCCGGTCTGGCACCATCACCTCGGTCGTCCCCTGGCGGCGTCCATCGCGATGGTTCCCGTCTGCCTGATGCTCCGACAGGTGCATGTTTTGCTCGCCATCGGTGGCGGAGCGCTGACGTACTTCGCCGCGCTCTCCATTCTGGGGGGGCTGAGGAAAAAAGATTTGCGAACCCTGCTGAATCGCAATTGAAAGCTCGCCGAGCGCGAATCCGGCTAGCCAGGATCAGCGGGACTTGGTAAAGCACCCCGATCAAGAATCGACGTCAAGGAACGCGTCGGACAGATAGCGACAGGAGGTCGCCGTTGAAATTCTGCATGGTCACGACGTTCTTCGGCGCCCACAGTTTCGGGGGCGACGCCGCGTATGTCGATCGCCTATCGGGAGCCCTGGCGCGTCGTGGACACGAGGTTCACGTCCTGCATTGCGCGGATGCGTTTCAGGCGGTCCGAGGTGCTCATCCACTCCGTCCCTACCAGCCGCCACCGGGAGTGACGGTCCATACGTTGGAAAGCCGTCTTGGAATCCTTTCCCCCCTCGCCACGCAAGTTCTGGGAAAGCCGGTGTTCAAGACCGAGGCTCTCCGTGAGGCTCTGGAGGCGATCGACACCGATGTCGTGCACTTTCACAACATCTCGCTGGTCGGTGGGCCGGGGGTGCTTCATATGGGCCGCGACGCCGTCCGAATCATGACGGCGCACGAGCACTGGCTCATCTGTCCGATGCACCTGCTCTGGAAATACGGAAAGAAGCCGTGCGATCGTCAGAATTGTATCCGCTGCTCCCTCGCCGGTCGACGTCCTCCGCAGTTCTGGCGTTATACCGGGGCAATCGATCGTGGGCTTCAGCAACTCGACGCTCTGATCTTCCCCAGCCGTCATGCATTGGAAGAGCATCGCTGCCGGGGCATCGGCGCACCGATGATTCATCTGCCTTACTTTCTACCCGATGACTGGTCCGGGGGGATCGAGGACGAGGAGCCCGAGCCGACGAGGCGCCCCTACGTGGCCGCCGCGGGGCGATTGGTCGCGATGAAGGGGTTCCAGCGCCTGATCCCGATCATGCGGCTCCTGCCGGAGGTCGATCTCCGCATCGCCGGGACCGGCCCCTTCGAGCGACGGCTTAAATCGCTCGCGAAGGGCCTGCCGAACGTGCATTTCGAAGGACTCCTCGGTGGCCCACAACTCGCCCGGTTGTTCCACGGAGCCCGGGCCGTGGTTGTGCCCTCGCTCTTTCCCGAGACATTCGGTTACGTCGTGCTGGAAGCGTTTGCCGTCCGCACCCCCGTTGTCGTCCACCAAGGCGGCGGAGCCTTGCAGGAAACGGGCGTGATGAGTGGTGGGGGACTGGGTTACGAGACCGACGCCGAACTCCTTCTGGCGTTGCGACGGGTCGTTCACGACGAGAAGCTCCGCGATGATTTGGCGCACCGGGGCTACGCCCTCCGCACCGGGGAATGGTCAGAAGCGGCCCACCTGGATCGCTACTTCTCGCTGATTCAGGACATTCGCTCATCTCGCCCGGCAATGACACCGCATCAAACCGCCCGCAGGGTCAAGGTGTCGTAAACGACGTCCCCGGAATACTCAACTCCGCGACGGAACTTCCTTCGAGACCACCCCCATGAGCCTGACGCCGCGGAAGCTGTTCCTCGTGCCCCCGTTCGTCTGGACGCTCCTGGCGATCCTGTTCTGCTTCAGCCGCCTGGTCGTTTCTCCCGGAGATCTTCTGGTCGATGGGACGCGAGCGAGCGTGGATGACGCGGTGCGGCCAGGTCATCGAGTGCCGGGAAATGACCTGACCCGACTGTTTCTCCCGCTGCACGAGAGAATTGGCGCTCGGATCGTCAAGAATGGCCATCTCCCGCTCTGGGACCCAGCCGGGTTCGGTGGTCGTCCCCTCGTGGGAAATCCGCAAGCCGGAATGGCCTATCCGCCGGTCTGGCTGGCCTGGTGGTCGAGACAGCCCTCGGCACTCTGCTGGATCACCCTCGGGCATTTGATCTGGGGTGCGCTCGGGGTGTACTTTTTCTGCCGAGGTCTCGGTCCCGACCCATGGTCCTCGGCGGTCGCCGCGGGATGTTTTGCCCTGTCCCCCTACCTTCTCGCCCAGATCTATGAGGGACATTATCCGCACGTCTGGACAGCAAGCTGGTATCCTTGGGCTTTCCTCCTCTTCGAGCGATTCCGTCGCGGAGCGCGAGGAGCGATGGCTGGGCTGTCGCTCATTCTCGCCTTGGCCTTTCTCACGGGCCACCTTCAAGAATGGTTCTACCTGATCATCGCAATGAGCCTTTGGTTGCTGGTCAGCGGAATCCACAATGCTCGAACAGGCAAGCGTGGAGAGGCCATTCTTCAGTCGATGTGCTGGATCGGGGTCGTGGGGCTGACCCTGGGCCTGGTTTCGCTGGAATTGATCCCGGATGCGAGGGCTCAGAGCTGGGCGCTCCGTGGAAATGGGTTCTCATTGAAAGATGCGAGCCGCTATCACATTAGCCCGATCAATCTGCTTCAGCTTCTCAATCCCGGTGCTCTGGGTGGCCCTGCCGACTACTTTGGCCATGACAATTACTGGGAGACGATTCTGGGATTTGGCTGGGTCGCGCTGATCCTGGCTGTTCTGTCGCTGGGACGATCCCCCCGTCGCGTCGAGGTCCGTTGCTGGTCGATCCTCGTTCTCGCCTCCATCTGGTTCGCGGCGGGGCGTAGGCTGGGATTTTTTGCTTTCATGGTCGAGATCTTTCCAGGCTTCAACCAGTTCCGGGTGCCCTCACGTTCCCTCTTCCTGGCGAATCTCGGCGTGGCTGTGCTCGTCGGCCTCGGACTTGAGGCGGTCCGCCTGGTGGATCTGGCTCCCGTCGTCCGACGCTACTGGCGGGTCGTGGGGTGCATTGCCGTATTTCTTGGCACGACTCTCGTCGTGGGTTCCTGTCTCGGCGTGGGATACAACACCCCTTCCCTCTTCCGCCAGACCGACCATTCGGCCCACTTGAACCGCGAACGCGAGCTGGCTCGCTGGCTTCGAGGCGGATCCAAGGTGGCTCATGATCCGACGTTCTGGACCGTTTGTCTTGGCACGGGAGCAATCCTCCTCTGGATGACAGGACGGCCGTCTCAGCGTCAGGTCGGGGTTCGAGCGATCGGCTTACTGGCCCTGGCGGAATTAACGTGGTACGGACACTCGGTCATTCAGACCACCCCCGTTGAGGACTTGCTCGGTACCGACCCAGTGGCCGCGGCCATTCACCGACTTCATACAGCGGAACCCTTCCGCATCCGCGCACGCGATGCCTTCTACAACGACCTGCGGGCAGTTCACGCGGGTTTGGAAAAGACGAACTTGAATGATTACTTCCAACTTGCCCACGCTGCCGACATGTATGAGACACTGTACCCGCTGTTTGAAAGCCGTCCTCTCAACGAGCGATCGAGAACTCGGAAGGCACGTGCGATCCGCGAGGACGTGCTTGATCGGATGAATGTCGCCTTCCTCGTCACGGATCGGCGAGAGCCGGGCGCGGATTGGCCTATCGCCGCGGAAGGAATGTCGAAAGGTAAACCCTTCTGGTTGTATCGAAACGACAACGTCCTGCCCAGAGCGTACGTTGTACCGAGAGCCAGGCTGGTCTCCGAGGGACCAGAGACGCTGGACCAATTCCCGGTCGTTCCATCCCGGGAAGCCGTACTGATGCCGTTCGACCCACTCGGGAACAGCGGAACCAAGACAACCCTTCAAGGCGGCCAGTTACGACGCAACGGACCCAGATCGGGTTCGCGTGACGGTCAAAACACGCTCGCCTGGCCTGCTCGTCGTGGCGGACACCTGGATGCCCGGCTGGCAAGCAAAAGTGGATGGTATGGCGAGTCCGATATATCGCGGGAATCACGCGCAGCGCGTCATTCCGTTGCCTCGGGCAGGAAATCACGAGGTGGTGATGACTTACCATCCCCCCGGTCGGAGCACGGGAATGCTCCTTTCGGCGATATCGGGGATTCTCTGCCTCGCGATGCTCGCGTGCGCGAGCCGCCACCGCGGAATGACGCGGTACCAGACGAACGGTTTCCTCAGACCCAACCATGCCGCTTGCGAAGCCACCATTCGAGCGTCAGCAGGACGATGAAGAGCAGAAAGAAAGGCCAATTGTCCCAGAGTCGGACTTCTTTTTGCACGACCGACTCCGTAATGTCATCGGCATCGATGGTCTTGAGATACGCGGCAAGTTGCTCTGGGGGGATCGTCCTTCCACCGGTTACCTGAGCGATCTGTCGGAGAAGACCGAAATCGGCCGCCGGATTGTCCAGCTCGCGGTTATCCTCGTACACGAGAAAACGGGCGGAGTCGCGACCAAGCTCCTGACCATTTCGATGTCCACGGACTGAGACGCGATATTCTCCAGGCTCACCGGTGGCGAAGTAGTTCGCGTGATATTCGTTCCCCTGGTTGAACAGGGTGACCGGCTCCTTGGTGGGTTTCGGGCCAAGCGATTCAATCACCGTTTCAAATTGAACGTCGGTTAACGGATCTCCCTTTCCGTCACGTGCGGTGACAGTCAAGTCGAGCTTCTCACCGATGGAAATTCGCCGCTGGGCGAGCGTGAGGTTGATCTGGTTTTCGCCTTGATCCTCCTTGTGAGACAGCCAGAGGATCACCTGCCTCCAGAACCTGCGATGCGCCGCCTGACTGAGCTCGGAAAATCGATACCAGGGCCACGTCTCACCACCGAAGACCAGAACTCGTCCCTTTCCGACGTTGTCCTGCAAGACCATCAACGGCTCGCGTCCATCGGGTGTTTGCGCCAGGATGATCGCGGCCTTCTTCGCCGGTCCGAGCCGGTTGGCGCCGGGTATGGGAGGAAGCGCGTCCCAGATTTGTCGGTTCTTGGCGGGGTCGGAGTCGAGCCGGAGCACATAGCTCTCCAGACCGTTGACGTTGGGAACAACTTTTAAGCCCCCCTCCGGCTCAAGCTGGCCATCGCCGGGATGAATCTCGACGGGAAGAATATCGGCGATGTCGGTGTTCGCCCATCCCCCCGCGCCGAAGCTGTCACGACCCCCAAGCATCATCAGGCCCGCCCCATCCTGTACGCTACGCACGATGAGGTCGCGGTGAAGCCTCGACAGGTAGTTGGCGGGTAGGTCGCCGATGATGATCACGTCATAATGACCGGGTGCCAGCTCCTCCAGGGGAAGGACGGACGGGTCCTGCTCCGCCGGTCGGCGGAGGATGCGCAGCGTAAGCTGAATCTCCTGTGCCGAGTCAACTGCCCGGGGCAAGTACTTGACGTCCCACGACCAGTTCGGCCCCTGGAGGTACAAGACCGCCAGGCCACCCTTCTGGACGGTGATATAATTACTGATCTGGTTATTCGTTTGGACGAGTTCTCCCTCCTTCGGCTGAGATTTGAGGGTCAGCCGGAACTCGCCTGGAAGCTGAGGGGTCCATTTCATCGAGACCGGAACGGTATCCGAACCTGGCTTCGCCCGGACGGTTGTCGTGGCAACTGGACTGTTCTGACCTTCAACGAAAAGTTCCACCTCGATCGGTTGATTCGGAAATCCGCGGACGCTCAGCGTTCCCCGAACTTCCAGCTCGTTCTTGACAAAAACCGTTGGACCAGCGATCAGTTCACGGACGGCGATGTCGCGTGAAGTCTCGCCCGCGTTCTCCGAGCCGTACCCGACACCGACCACCGGAACCCCCTGCCCCTTGAGTCTCTCGGCGGCCAGGAGAGGAGGCATACCGGCGTTCGAAGCCCCATCAGACAGAACCAGGACGGAAACCAGACGCGTTCCAGCCATTCGCTTGAGCGTCTCGTCCAGCGCGGTCCCCAAGGCCGTCTGACGCCCTTCGGGCGGTGCGGTCTCCTCAGGGTTGAATTCGTGCAGCCCCGAATCAAAGCGGAGGGCCTTGACCACGAGTTGTGGTTCTTGCGGCTTGAGGATCTTGAGCCAGTCGTCGAGTGCGTGCCGTGCCGTGTCCCAGCGGCTCTGATTATTCACCTCGTCGGTGATCCCCATGCTGGACGAACTGTCGAGCAGAAAGACCACCCCCGCCGTCTGCTTGATCTTTCGCATGACAAGCAACGATGGCTTCAATGCCGCCAGGACACAGAGAAGTACGGCTGCCAGGCGGAGGCCAAGCGCGATCCATCGCCAGCGACCTGTGGAACCGCGCAAGCGGAGACGGTAGGCCCAGAGAGTCAGGGCGATGATCCCAATCGCCACAACGGCGATCAGAGGCCAGGGGGCGATTGGTGAGATCGTGGGGCTCATACGCGACGTTCCACCCGGAAAACCGTCACCTCTTTCCCTGTCTGACTCAGGTCGTCACTCACACAGTGGCCTTTTGCAAAGGGGACGCGGAACGTTCGCGGTAGAACGTATTCGCCAAAATGTTCTCACCCGTTACCAGAATCAGAATCAAGGCCATCAGAAAAGGGAACAGCTCGCGTCCGACACGTTCATCAATCATGGCTCGTTTCAATTGATCGGGGTCCTCAGCGAGTGCGTAGTGCCCCTTTCCACCGAACAAGGTATCGAGATTCTCTTCCTTGAGTGTCACGATCTCCGTTTCCGCGCTCGGCGGATTGACACTGAATCCGAACGTCCGAGGCTTGGTCCGGTCCGCTCCGGATGCCGTGACCGTCCATTGTCCGATCAAAGGAGGGGCCGGGATCATCAAGGCCGATCCGCTGACGGGTTGACCGAGCCGGTCCGGTGACTCGATGCCAGGCCCCTTGACTGTGAAATTGGTGTAGCGCTGACCGTGTTCCAGAGGCAGGGTGACGTTCTCACCCGCCTCGTACGTCAGGCGTCGGTCCGCGACCCCAGCGAGATACGGAACCGTCTGATTCATCAGGTAAAAGAAGGACCAACCGACGATCGGAAAATCATTCCATGCCTCCCGAAGCTCCTGTTCGGTGTTTCCCGGTCGTCGCGACAGCGCCGTCGTCCAGAGCAAGACCCGACCGGCGCCCTGACCGGGAAAGGCCCGCTCCAGAAGTGCGTGGATCGCCATTCTGGTAGGATAGCAAGGTTCGTGTCCCTTGCGGCAATGGCGTGACCGCGCAATATTTGTCGATCGGCACGCTGGCCAGATCCGCCATGAGGTCTTGGGGATTGAACTCGAACAGCGGATGCCCCACGGCCGCCTTGCCAAAGGTGAACATCGGTTCCGAGGGGTCCTTGACCGTCCCGAAGGTTCCCGGGAGGATTTGCGTGGGCACGCCCTCGTTGAGCGCGTCGATGGTGACTCGGTCTCCCAGGGCCACGACGAGCCCCCCCCCTTCCATCACATACTGGTTCAGTCGTCCCCAATCCGCGGGAGGCAGGTTGCGGACATTCAAAAGAAAGATGCAGGCATATTCCCTGAGCCTCGCGATGATGTCGGAAGACTCGAGTTGCGAGGTCAGCATCCGATCCACTCGGAACGGAGGTGGTTCGCCAGCCATCAGCGCGTCGGCGACAAACGCGGCGTCGATATTTCGGTCCGAGACGATCAGCACCTTCAGACGAGGCTGCACATCCAGCGTAAAATATCGGTGATCGTCGATCTCCAGGGGGTCTGGCTCACCCCCGATATGAACCTCTCCCTGATGCAGTCCTGGAGAGAGTTCGGGGCTCTCGAAGGTCACAACTGCCTCGCCGTCGGCGACCAACCGGACCTCTTTCTGGTCTCGCCGCTTCCCGTCGATCAGCAGTTCCGCCACGCGTTGCGTCGCCGGACCGATGGATTGAACCCGGACCCGGATCGGGACTTTTTCCTCGGCGGAGAGAAACAGGCTCGCCGGTTCGGCTTCGACGATCGATACGTTGCTGAGAACTTTGGGGGCCAGCCGGATCACGTAGGTGGAGATGCCACTCTTTTTTTTCGTGGCGAGGGCAAGTTCATCGACCGGTCGGCTCATGTCCCAGGCGGAACGAGCCAGATCGGTCAAGATACAGACCTCATGTCTCGGTTGCTCGGCATCGGCGACCGCCTTGTAAGCCAGCCCGACCCCCTCGTTCAAGGGACGGTTCACCGCGTGTAGCGATAGTGCGTCGATTCGCTTCCTCGCCAACGCGGGAGAAAGTGGCGTCGGGGGAACCGATTCGGACGAATCGATGACATAAATCCTGCTGGCTTCATGGGTCCGTTTGAGTAACTCCAAGGCCCGTTCCTTGGCCTCTTCCAGACGGGTCTTGTCCTTCTCCCGATAACCCATTGAGAGGCTCGTGTCGAAGACCAGGGCCAAGGCCGTGGGAACCTCCTGATCGCCAAGCGATGTCTTCGACCAGAGCCTGGGGCGGGCGAGGGCCAGAGCCATCAAGGCGATCAAGGCCATCCGCGCCAGGAGCAAGAGCCAGTTTTTAATCCGCAAGCGCTTGCGCGAGCGCTTCTGTCGCTCGCGGATCAGTCGCAAGGCTGGAAACACGACGTGCTTTGGCGTCTGCTTCATGAACAGGTGCAAGATCACCGGAACGGCCGCCAGGGTTGCACCCGCTACAAGCCCCGCATTGATGAAGATCGATTCCATGACGAACGACGACTCAGTAGGACCAGTGACTTCAGCACAAGGACGTGGAGTTCTTCAAGATTCTCACCCTCGACCCTGCCGGCTGAGCAGATAGCTCATCAGGGCCTTATCGAACGGCATTCCCGTATGCAAGGGGACGTAGTCGATCCGCGCACCCAGACATTCTTTGCGGTACGACCCTTGAAATGCGGCAACCTCCTCCAGATAGTCGGCCTTGATTCCATCGGCATCGACCAGGAGCGTCTCGCGGGTCTCGTTATCCTCCAGTTCAACCATGCCCTCGAAGGGGAACATCGCCTCGGCCTCGTCAAGGATATGAAAGACGATGACGTCATGCCCGGCATAGCGAAAGCGGTGAAGGGCCTTGAGGACAGGATCGGAGTCGGCCAGAAGATCGCTGAAGAGCATGACCAAACTTCGGTGACGGATCATACTGGCGACCTGGTGCAGACTTTTCGCGATCTCGGTCTCCCCTTTCGGCTTGAGGCTCGCCAGAAGTGACAGGATATTTCCGATTTGCGAACGCTTGCTCTTCGGCGCCAGACTCTGGCTCACTTGCTTGTCGAATGCCACAAGGCCAACGGGGTCCTGCTGATGAATCATCAGGTACGCGAGTGCGGCGGCCAGGCTGATGCCGTATTCAAATTTCGTGAACTCCTGTCGATAGGTGTAACCCATCGATCCGGAAAGGTCCATGACCAGATAACCAGTCAGGTTCGTCTCAGCCTCGAACTTCTTGATATAGAAACGGTCGGTCTTTGCGTAAACGTTCCAGTCAATGTCACCAATATTGTCTCCGGCAGTGTACTTCCGATGCTCGGAGAACTCGACCGAGAACCCGTGAAATGGGCTGGCATGGAGGCCGGCAATGAACCCTTCGACGATGAATTTTGCCCGCAGGTCGAGCCGAGAGACCTGCTGGATCACCTCGGGTCTCAGGAATTGTTCCGCCGTGGTCGCCAAAGGATTCCCTCCAGGTCTCTACCCGTTCAACGTGCGGCAGCGAGGAGATGTTCGAATCAGAACACCTTGGCCAGCGATCAGGATGGACGAATTCGGCGAGAGTGGCCGGCGTCTTCGAGTCCCTGAGCCAGGGAATTTGGATGCGTCGCCATGCTGTGGACCTCGTGGCTACCGCAATCCGTGGGAACGTCTCAGGCCGGCGCTCCACGACGATCGTACTTGGGCAGTTCGGGTTCGCGGATCTCAGTGATCAGCTTTTGAATCAGGCTGTCGGTCGTTTGTCCCTCGGCCTGAGCCTGGAAATTGGTGCTGATGCGGTGACGGAGGACCGGCACGGCGACCTTGCGAATATCATCGAGGCTGACGCTGAACCGTCCGTCCATCGCCGCCATCGCCTTGCCACCCAGGATCAAATTCTGTCCGGCGCGAGGACCGGCACCCCAGTCCACGAGATCCTTGATAAACTGGGGGGACTGTGGATCGTTCGGACGAGTCGCTCGGACCAGCCGCGCCACGTATTTGACGGCATAGTCGGAGATTGGTACGGAGGTGACCAGTTTCTGAAGATTCACAATCGCCTTGCCGGAGAGAACCTTCTTCAACTCATGCGATTCACCCTTGGTGGTCGCGGAAAGGATCTTCTCCTCTTCGTCCAGAGAGGGATAGCCGACCCGGATGTCGAACATGAAACGGTCGAGCTGTGCCTCGGGCAAGGGATACGTTCCCTCCTGTTCGATCGGGTTCTGCGTCGCGATCACGAAGAAGGGCTCAGGCAGCTTCAATGTCTCCTGACCGACGGTGACTTCACGCTCCTGCATCGCCTGCAAGAGTGCCGCCTGGGTCTTGGGAGGAGTTCGGTTGATCTCGTCCGCCAGAATGATATTCGAGAAGATGGGTCCGGGTACGAATCGGAACTCCCTGCGACCACTTTCCGGCTCTTCCAGCACGTTCGTACCGGTAATGTCCGAGGGCATCAGGTCGGGAGTAAACTGAATTCGTTTGAATCCAACATCAAGAATCCGAGCAATGGAGCTGACGATCAGGGTCTTGGCGAGACCCGGCACCCCGACCAGAAGGACATGCCCCCGGGTAAAGATCGCCGCCAGGATTTGCTCCACGACCTCGTGTTGACCAATGACAACCTTGCTTAACTCAGCGATCATGACGTCGCGCGAGTGTCGGAATTCGTCCAAGAGCTGCGTAATCCGATCGCCGGAACTCGACATGCGTGACGCCGCCCCATTGAGTTGAAATGTTGAGATCGAGCCGAGCGGGTCACAAGTCAAGAGGACGGGAACGGTCTCCAACCGGCGACCGACACCGCCCCGAGGCCGCTTCGGCGGGTGACACGGACCATTGTAGTGGGTGCGGACAGGGGGATTCAAGCGTGTGTGGGTCGAGTTGAGATCAAGCGAACCCGTCAGGAACTGGTAAGCACCGACGATCTGGGCTACCATGACCCCAGAGAATTGCCGGTCGGCGCCTGGCCGCCGGCCATTTTCAGCCACGGAACCGTCCTCGCCTCACTCTGGAGCATATCCGAGATGAACCTGCGCACCCTCTCCCTGGTCGGCCTCTTGATTTTGCCGAGGATTGCGTCTGCCGCCGCGCCCATCGACGACGAACAATTTCAGCCTCTCTTCAATGGCAAGTCCCTCGACGGCTGGAAGATGGTGAATACCAAGGACAACTTCCTGGTCAAGGACGGCATACTTGTCATGGACCGAGGCAAGGGATGGCTCGCAACGGAGAAAACCTACGGAGACTTCGTTCTGAAGGTTCGTTATCGGTTCGTGACTCCCGGCGCCGACTCAGGCATCTTCATTCGCTCATCTCTCGAAGGGAATAACTGGACCAACCGAGGTTATCAAATCCAGAACATGGACAATCAGACACTCGGTAAAATTGTCGGCATGGGGGTGAAGGTCGCCGGCGAGCACAAGACCGACGTCCTCAAAGATCAGAAAAAGCCGGCTGGGGAGTGGATGGATTTGACAATCACCGCCAAGGGAACGCATGGGGAAGTCGCGCTGGGGGGCGAGACCATCGCCACGAGTGATGACCTGCAACTGCACGACGGACACATCGGCCTTCAGGCGGAGGGGGGAGTGCTTGAGTTCGAGCGGATCGAGATCCAGTCGCTGGGAAAGGAATGACCCAACGTCAAGAGGCCAGATTGCCGGGGGGGAGGAATCGCGTTGAAGTCTGCTTATCGGTTCCTCGCCCGTCCCTCTTCTTGTGGCTATCTGCCGGACCAGACGTGGCGTCTGGAGTACGAACAGGTCGAATCAATGACCGCCGCCGAGTTCGGCCAGCGTCTCCTGTCGGGCTGGCGGCGGTTTGGTCGGACCCTTTTTCGACCTCGCTGTCCCTCCTGTCAGGCGTGCAAGTCCATTCGGATTGATTCCCAGCGGTTCTCCCCCAATCGCTCACAAAGACGAGTGCGGTCGAGGAATGAGGAATCGGTGCGGCTTGAGATCGGTCCTCCCTCGGTCTCGGATGAAAAACTCGCCCTCTTCAGCCGCTTTCACGCCGACCGCACGAACACCCGAGGCTGGCCGCCGCACGATGAGACAGCGCTAGGCTATGGGGAATCCTTCGTCGATAATCCGATCTCCACCGAAGAGTGGTCTTTTCTGATCCAGGATCGGCTTGTCGGGCTTGGCTTCGTGGACGTTCTCCCTGAGGGCCTCTCTGCCATCTACTTCGTTCACGATCCCGAAGAACGCCGTCGATCCCTCGGCATCTGGAACATCCTTTCCCTGCTCGACGAGGCACGCCGTCGAGAATTGCCGCATGTGTATCTCGGATACTACATCGCCGGATGCCAGTCGATGTCGTACAAAGCCCGATTCCAGCCCGGGGAGATCCTCGGTTCTGATGGCTGCTGGCGGAAATTTGGTTCTACCTGAATGAACCGTGGGACAGGCCACGGCATACAAGAAACGACTGGCTCGGGAACGTTCCATTCAGGACGACGACCCACCTCGGCCCCGCTCTCGACGATACCTTTGGTACTTGGCCTGCTTGCGGAACGACTGGATGTTGCCCGCTTCAAGCTCTCCCTCGATCTGGTCGAGACCCTCAAGTTCCGACTGAACTTCGGCGGACATCGGAAGTGCGGAAATCAACGCTCGTGTCTCTTGCAGGTGGCATTTTGTCCCCATCATATCCCCACGATCCAGTGCGGCCGTCGCTTCCTTCTTAGCACGCGCCGCCATCAACAGCGCGACTTGCTCCTTGACCTCCTCATCCGACGGCATAGCCTCCCAGGAAGCCGCGGAGACCGCCGGCAAAACCAGCGAAGCCCGCAAGCTCTGCCGGGATTTCGACTTCGCCGGTTCCCATGCCAGCCGAAGTCGGCACAGTTCCGTCGTCTCTTGCCGGGGCGCCACCTTCAGTCGCACAAGAATCTGGATCGGCATCCCGACGATCAGGTTGGGAAGTTTGAGCCGACCGTTCGATGTCCGTTCCAAATCGTTCAAAACCTCGTCAACGACCACCCCATCCCCCGGCTCGATGCCCAGGCTTACCTTTTGCCCGAGGGTCGCCATCAAACCCTGCAATTCGGTCTGAAAGATGTCAGGAAGCTGTCGCGGCGACTCGATATAGTAATAATTGCCATCGCCGGCATCGGCCATGGCTTGCAAGAGGTCCTCGTGATAATCATCGCCGACACCCATGGTGCTCGTGCTCACCCCACGATTGGTGCGACCTCGAACCTCATCGGCGATGGCGGACGGATTGGAAAGCCCCACATTGGCGAGTCCATCCGAAAGCAGGAGAACGCGTTGGAGTCCCTCGTCGAAAATCCCCGACTCCACCTGGTCGGCCCCCTCGACCCATCCCGCATGCAACGCTGTGGCCGATCCTGGTTCAATCTGCCGAATCTGCGCGACGATGCCGGGTTTGTTCAAGGCGGGGCCATGGGATGCGATCGTCGCGACATCGCTATCAAAAATTGTCACGCTCACGTGGTCTGCCGGTAGAAGTTGCTCCACGGCATAGATCGCGGCTTCGCGCGCATATTCGATCTTCTTTCCCGAGGCCATCGAACCAGATCGGTCAAGCACCAGGCCAAGGTTGATCGGAGGGCGCACAAAATGAATTTCCGGTAACGGCGGGATGATTTTCACAAGAACATCGAGAAATGTTGTCGCCTCGGCTCGGATCGCGGACCGAAAGGGATGCACAGCGATTGTTGGAGATTTCATGAGGTCGATCCTGATTAAGGACGAGATGGTGGAGAAACATCGGGAGTATCTATCGTGAGTGCAATCACCTGGTTGAAGATCCGTAGAATGCTTGAATCACCCGCGTCACTTCGGAATTCGTCGTCGCTTTCAGACCCGTTCTCCTGAATACTGTATCGAAACCACTCCAGAAAAATTAGTTAATAAAGTGTACGACCTGCCGAAAATTTGTTTGTTACAATTGCTTCAAAGGCCTGATAGGGATTCATGAATCTTGAGATTTTACCAGCGTCGATTCCTGTCTCTCAAAAATATCCAACTCATGATGAAAACCCTGTCGTTCTCGACTGAAACCCTCATTCAATCCGAATTGTTACTCGCAGAAAAATCATGCACTCAAGGCACAATGCGTCGTCGCAAGGAGGTTTGAAAACTCAAGATCCGTCTCTTGACTTTATGTCGCACGTTAACGAGACTAGATTTCGATGAATCGAAAAATCGCGGCCAGTTCACTTCCTCTTCGCCAGGCCGCTATCGATTGTCATTGGTTTGCGAATCTCAACGCCCTCACTCTCGCCAGCGCAGTCGTTCGATCATCCGAAACAATTCAACCGCTCCCCCTCGGAAGAGGTTGAGTTCCTGCTATCCATTCTTCTTTTCGGAGGTCTCTCATGCGTCGATCGCGTCGTGGTTTCACCCTTATTGAATTGTTGGTGGTCATCGCCATCATCGGCGTCCTCATCGCGTTGCTCCTGCCAGCCGTCCAGTCGGCACGCGAGGCCGCGCGGCGTGCGCAGTGTACGAACAACCTCAAACAACTGGCTCTGGCCGTACACAACTACGCCGACCAGAATCAAGTCTTTCCGTCAATGTCCATGTACCCGCACGTGTCATCCGAGAGCTGGGGCTGGAGCTTCGGCTGGCCGCTCGCGATTCTGCCGCAGATGGAGCAGACACCCGTCTTCAACGCGTTCAACTTCTCTTGTGGTATTTTCGGCAACGCCGGTGGCGCTGGTCTGACCGTCGCTAATACCACAGTCGGCTATCTCCAGATGGGCTACCTGCTCTGCCCGTCCGACGGATCCAAGGTTCGTCCAGGGAATCCCTACGGGTCCACCAACTACGTAGGTAACTACGGAGGGCCAGGGATCATGTCCCAATACTCGGGGACGATTGTTCCCCATTCCGGTGCCACCTCCCACAAAAATGCCGGACCGGTCGGGTTTGAAAGCATCCGCGATGGCTCATCGAATACGGCTCTGTTCAGCGAGCGACTCCGGGGTATCGGCGGTGGCGCCATGGCTCTGAACTCACCGGATGCCAAGCGGGCGATCTTCCCGGCTTCAACGGGAGCAGCCAACGATACGAATAACGCCACCCTCGCCCTGGGCTTCATCAACTCATGTAAGGGCCTCCCCGGGACGACGATGAGCGTCAACCAGCATGGCAGCGGATATGTCTGGATCGCGAGCTACCCGTGGCACATCGCTGTCAACAGCTACCTCCACGCCGGCACACCGAACAGCACCTCATGCTCTAACCCCAACGAGGGGTGGTTGACCTACCCCGGCCCAGGCGGAAGCGCCCCGCCGACGAGCTACCACTCCGGTGGCGTGAACATCGCTTTTTCCGACGGTTCCGTCCGATTCGTCAAGGACTCCGTCAACTTGACCACATTCTGGGCTCTCGGCACCCGCAACGGCGGCGAGGCGGTCAGCCAGGATAGCTACTGATCGAACCCCGACCGACATGTAGTCTCGTCCCTCAACAGCGTATCATCAATTTGGAGAAGAGGATCGTTTCATGAAGAGGTCTTGGGCGTGGTTTGTCGCGGCTGCCGTGTCAATGGCCGCGACTGGGTGCGGCGGTGGAGGAATTGAAGAAGGTCCCCCGCCTGATGTGACCGGGGCGCAGCTCCCGGCGGGATTCGCGGATCAGCAGAAGAACATGGGCGACAAGATGCTGAATCCCGACCAGACAGTGCAACCGAACTCAGGCCGGCGACCGGGCATGGCCCCCTGACCCGCGTGTAACGGATCTCAATTCTTGAGGATCAATAGACACAGAAGGCTGCTTTCCGCCACCATTTCTCGATGGTCGGAAGCAGCCTTCAGTGCGTTGATCGCCCAAGGTTTTACTTCAGATCACCACATTACGGGAAATCGCAGGAGAGAGGAGGTCGTCGCAACGCGATCGAATGTGCCCAGTTCGGATCCGCTGCCGGGAAATCGCTACGCGTGTGAACGCCTCGCGACTCCTCTCGCTCCAGTGCCGCGGCGATCAACAGGCGAGCAATGATCAGCATATTCTGCAGAGTCCAACCGGCTGGGTCTTCGAACACCTGATCGAGAACGTATCGACACCAAAAATCGACCTGATTGGCCGCTTCGGATAGCCCGGTGGCATCGCGAGTGATTCCGGCTCTGCGCCACAGGAGTGCTCGTAGCGAGTTGCGAATATCCGTCAGATCGAGCGGTTCCCGGCTAGGTGCGACGGCATCGGCTGTGATCGGGGGAACCTCCAGGGAAACGGGGCCATCCGATTCCAGGACCCGGAGAATATCCTCCGCGGCGCGTGCCCCATAAACGAGTCCTTCCAGAAGACTGTTCGACGCCAGCCGATTCGCCCCGTGCAAACCTGAGCTGGTCACCTCACCCGCGGCCCAGAGTCCCGGAACCGTGGTGCGACCGTCGATGTCCACCGTGGCCCCTCCCACGTAATAATGGGCTCCGGGTCGCACGGGGATAAGGTCGCGCGTCATGTCCAGATCGAAGCTGCGGAGAAGGGCGTCAATCCCCGGGAATCGTTTGCGTGTGGTCTCGGGGTCGAGGTGAGAAAGATCCAGATAGACGCAAGGGTGCTGCGTCCTGGCCATCTGGGTGGTGATGGCCCGCGAGACATCATCACGGGGAGCCAGTTCGGCCAGTGGGTGGTGTTCGAGCATGAACCGATGACCGTTGCGGTCACGTAAAAAGGCCCCCTCGCCCCTTAGCGCCTCGGTCAGAAGGTGGCGGGACGAACCGGCGATGTAGAGAACCGTGGGGTGAAACTGCATGAATTCCAGGTCGCGGAGTTCTGCCCCGGCCCGGTACGCCAACGCATGACCGTCCGCGGTGGCGATCGCCGGATTTGTCGTCTCTCGATAGAGCTGTCCGGCCCCGCCCGTCGCGAGAACCACCGCGCGTGCCCAGATCATCGAAAGACCGCGACGGCGATCCCAGACCAGGGCCCCTCGGCACCTCCCCTCGGAGGTGAGCAGATCGATGGTGAAGCTATTTTGCCAGATCCGGAGGCTTTCACGCGCCCGCGCCCGGGCGATGACTGCCCGCATGACCTCGCGCCCCGTGGCATCTCCTAAGGCGTGAACGATTCTCGCGTGAGAATGTCCCCCCTCACGCGTCAGCGCGACGTTTCCGTTGACCTGATCGAAGTGCGTGCCCCACTGAATGAGTTCGGCAATCCGTTGGGGTGCCTCGTGGACAACCAATTCCACCACCCTGGAATCGCACAATCCTTTGCCCGCGGCGATCGTGTCGGAAATATGGTCGTCGAATCGATCTTCGGGATCGAGAACTCCGGCTATGCCACCTTGGGCATACGCACTGTTACTTTCTCGGACCTCATCCTTCGTAATGACGAGCACCCGAAATTGGTCGGGAAATCCCAAGGCGGCACGCAATCCCGCCAAGCCACCACCGATGATCAATACATCGGTAAAGTGATGTGGCAAGTCGCGCGGATCGAATGAAACCAGATACCGCCGGGGCAGAATCAGCGGCGAGATGGATGGAAAATCTCCATCATCGACGACGGGTTCGCGTCCCCGTCGAGATGAAGTACTCATCATTCAGAACCTTTCCCAGGCACTGAACGCCCTGACGAAATTCCCGAAACTCCTCCAGGCGTCACCATCAATGCCAGCCGATCGGAGAGGTAGCCGATCATTTCTCCCCGCGGGCCGACGCTCCACCTGAAAGGCGGCTTCGGTAGGCCTCGTACCGAGAACGAATTTCGGGCGGTGCGACGCTACGGTTCCCCTCGACATTTCCACCCGCTGCATCCTGAGGAACAGCGTTCGGTCCGCGCTCGCTACGATTACTGACAGTGGCTCCACCGAAAGGCCTCGGCAGTTTACGATTCGGATCTAGAACTCGGTCCTTCTCCGGTGAAACATCGATCTGGCGTCCCTGGCCTGGAGCCGCCTTCGGTGTTTTTTCATATTTCTGAACGAACTGCTCCATTTCCTCACGCGAGATCCCGGTTTCTTTCTCCAGTTCCTGTGCTTTCTGATCGTCTTTCAGTACGTCCTGAAGTTTCCTCAGGAACAGGTCAGACTGCGGGATGTTCTCCGGCGCGACTGAATCGCCAGGATTGGCTGGAGGAGCCGCCTCGGGAGGTGGGGCTTCCCCTTCCTTTTCGGGTGCTGGTCCTTGGTTGTCGGATCGACCTACCCGATTTCCACCTCCACCGGACGCATTGCTTCCCATCCCTTCGCGATTGCCATCGTTCTGGCTCTTACCAGGCTGCGCTCCTGACTGATTGCCAGGTTGCTGTCCACCAGGCTGATTCCCCTGCGATCGCTGACCATCGCCCTCGTTGCCTTGCGGTGAATTCTCACCCGACTGTTTTCCTTGCGAACGCTGGCTTTCGCCGGATTGTTGGTTCTGTGAGGTCTGAGAACCATTGGCCCGGCTTTCTTGGGTTTTTTGCTCGCTTTCCTGTTTTCCGCTCTCTCCCGAACCTCCTTGTGGTTTGCCTTGCGAGCTCTGGGTTGCGCCGGTCTGACTTCCCTCTTCTTGTTTTCCTGGTCGGTCACCAGCAGGATTCTCTGTCTGATTTGAGGATTGCGTTTTTCCGTTCCGTGGTTGACCAGTCCTTTCCCCGGACTGAGTCGAACCATTCTGCTGTTTCCCAGCCTGTGTCTTGCGCGTTTTGCGGCTTGCCCTGTTGATCCCCCGCCCGCGCGTCTTGCGGCTTGCCTGGCTGGTCCTCTGGCTGTGTCTGCGTACTTTGCGGCTTGCCCTGTTGATCCCCCGCCCGCGCGTCTTGCGGCTTGCCTGGCTGGTCCTCTGGCTGTGTCTGCGTACTTTGCGGCTTGCCCTTTTGATCCCCGCGCCCTGCGGCTGTCTTGCTGGCTTGCCTGTGCTGGATCCTCTGCGCCTGTGGTCTGCTGGCGCGTTTTGCGGCTTGCCCTGTTGATCTCCCGCCCGCGCATCTTGTGGCTTGCCTTGGCCATCCCTAGGTTGATCGTTCTGAGCTTCTGTTTCCTGCGGCTTCCCTTGCTGATCTGGAGTCAGACCCTTCTCGGACTTTCCAAGTTGGTCTTCTGCTGGTGAGGGGGTGTTCTGGGGGTTGCCTTTTTGATCGCTATCTTGGGCTTTCCCGTTTTGAGGTTGACCTTGCGGGTGATCCTCTTGCGATTGATCCTGCTGAGACTTTCCCTCTTCGGTCTTGCTGCTCTGCTGCGGCTTGCCTAGCTGGGTGTCTTGGGGATTTTCTTTTTGCGACTTGCCTTGCTGGTCGGCCTCTGCATTCTGTCCATTCTGTGGCTTACCCGACCCCTGGTCTTCCGAGGGCGAACCGGCTCGGTCGGAGTCGTTACTCATCTTTTGCCCAGACTTACCCTTCGGCTCGCCCGCTTGAGGTGCCGTATTCTGAGGCTCGGCGTTTCCATCACCGGTGTTGTGAGGAGCAAGATCCTGGGGTTTACCTCGATCGCCCGCCTGCTGTTGACCGTTCTGAGACGAGTTTCGCGGCTTATCTGAGGGTGAACCAGAGCGATTTTGTGCTCCCTGAGACATGTCCTGTTGCGGCTTGCCCTGCTGCTCTCCAGGTTGAGCTTGTGCGTCGTTCGGCTTGCCCTGCCGTTCACCTGGGCGGGCCTGCGTATTCTGCGATTGTTCCGCTTGATCCGTTCTTTGTTCTTTCCCCGGCTGGGTCTGCGCGTTCTGCGGTTTGCCTGACTGCTGTTGACGTTGTCGATCTCCCGACTGCGCGTTCCGCTGATCGCCCGACTGCGCGTTCTGCGGTTTGCCTGACTGCTGTTGACCTGGCGGACTTCCCTCTTGAGTCTGACGATCTTGTGGCTTGCCCTGCTGATCAGGCGCCTGCGCACCCTGAGATGTCTCTTGCTGGTCGCCCGCTCGCGGCTTTTCCGGCTTTCCTTGCTCTCTCTCGGGCGGAGTCTGCGAATTCTGGGGCTTAGTACCTTGCTGTCCGGCCTCTTGAGCCTGACCGTTTCGCGGCTTGGGCTGAGGCTGTTCACTAGACGACGCGGATTGTCGTGCGGACTCGTCCTTCATGCCTTGCTGAGTCTTGCCCTGTTGATCGCCGGTTTCGGTCTGCGTCGTCTGTGGCTTACCCTGTTGATTCTCCGTCTGGGACTGCTGTTCCCGAGGCGCACCTTCCTCCGATTTCCCCTGCTTCTCAGGTTGTGAATCTTGACCCTTTTGAGGCGGTGCCGACTGGGGTTGGCTACGGGAATTCTCACCGGCCTGCCCTGTCTGCTGACCTTCTGGATTCGGTTTCCCAGATTCATCGGGCGGTGGAGTTTTTCCTTCGGGAGAAGATCGGAGCGTATCGGCGTCGGGCGGACTTTGTTCAGACTTTCCTCCGGAAGAGGAAGGCTGATTCTGAGGCGACTTATTCTGGTTCTGAGGCTGCTGTTTGGGGACATCTTCCGAAGGTGCTGCGTCTGATTGCTGAGAGCGACCCTGGTTCCCCTGTTGTTGACCGCGTTCCAGAGCTTGCTTCAGCCGCTCGATTTCTTGAGGCGACAAGGGCGGACGTTCGTTACCCTCCTCCTGTCGGTTGGACTCGGTCGAGGTGTCTTCATTGTCCTTGGCCTGATCCGGAGCCTTTTGAGGCGCGGAATCTCCACCTTGATCGGAATTCTGCTGCTGATCAGGGGAACGTTTCGGAAGATCTTGATCTTCCGGCTGGGGAGGAACCTGTTGATCCTCCTCGGCCGGCGGGGGCGATTCTTGTTGCTCGTGTTGTTTCAATTCCTCGGGAGTCGCCGGCTCGGTGACCTTGATGATCTGGTGCGGTGTCTCGTAACGATTCGACTGAGGCTCTTTCGTGTCCCGGATGGTCAACCAGTACTGGATTTCGGTATCGGGCTGCACTCGCAGGGCGGACAGGTCCAGCACGTCTTGTCCATGAAAGAGACGTTCCGGCTGCTTCTTTTCCTGATAATTCCGCGCCGGCTGGAGGATCTCGGCCCCTTGGTGAACATGGAGAGTCACCTCCTTCAGACCGAAGTCGTCACTGGCTTCCATTTCCAGCGTGACACGGCCGTTACTGGGCGACTCGATCTCCGGAGCGGGTCGAAGAAACTTCGCCTCCGGAACGGCATCCTTCAAAGCCTCAACATCATAGATGACGGGCTTGGGATTGAACTGCCCACCGGTCGTCTCAAATTTGATGGCGTAGGTTCCGGATTTCTTGATCCGAAACCGACCGGTCAAGAGATAC
Source organism: uncultured Planctomycetota bacterium (assembly GCA_963758025.1). Taxonomy (GTDB): domain Bacteria; phylum Planctomycetota; class Planctomycetia; order Isosphaerales; family Isosphaeraceae; genus CAVWUA01. Next base: position 31,636 of record CAVWUA010000005.1, read on the forward strand.
GGATCGCTCGGCGAAGGCTCCATCGGGAACGAATCCTGATTATCGAACTCCAGCGCCCCGGTCTTTGCATCCTGATTCGTTCGAGCGCGGACAGTGACGAGCGTCCCTTCGATTGCCTCAACATTGCCTCCCTCGACACCTTGCCGAGTGGCAAACCTCGTATACTCAGGAAATTGCAAGTCATGTTCGACCGAGATGACCATCGGTGCGGGAAGTACGGTCAGGTGATAGACCCGAGACTCCGCGTCTCCGGCTGTCAGGTAATAGTCCAGACTCTGCCGCACATCCGGCAAGGTGAGTCGCCACGGAGCGTACGATCGTTCCCCCGGCTTGAACTCTCGCTGTGCGAAGAAGTGACCGCCATCACCGCTGTAGTGAAGCACGACCTTCGAAGGACGCGTACCACGCACCTCAACCGAGAATGGGACGTTGGTCCCCGCAACCACTTTGGAAAGCTTCTCGTCCAATCCCGGCTTGATGTTCTCCAGTTGCGTGTTCGTCGGACGCACCACGTCGGCGAGCAAGGCACGCCGCGTCGAGTCGAGGATGCTCTTGGGCGTCATCCACGCATACAGGCAGAACAGCACAACCACACCGCAGAAGAAATAGACCGATTTCACGAGACGGTTCTGGTTCACGACCGAGTCGACCTCGATCTGCGAAAGGTCACCAACAGCGCGGTGCTTCCACCGCCGTCAAAATCGAACGAGGAATCTCCTGGCGATGCCGGCGCAGTTCCAGGTAATTAATCAGACTGTTCTTGAATTTCGGGTCCGTCTCCTCGATCGTCTTCGCCGCGTACAGACCATTGACGTTCGAAATCACGGGCCGGATCACCCGCAAGAAAGCGAAGGTCGCCGCCGTCCCTAACCCCAGGATCAAAATGATCTGTCGCACCAGAAACGGCAGACCGAGTTGATGGTCGAGAACGACCTCGACAAACAGAGCGCACAAAACAGCCGCGACCAGGATGACCGCCGAGGTCAAGACGTCCGTCATCTTGATCCGGGTCCGGGTCAAATTGAGCTGGTGGTCAATATATTGCTCGTAATCGAGCAGCTTGCCGTGCACCTGTGTGCCAGAGGCCATGGCGCGGACTCCCTCGGTCGCGTTTCAATGCGGTCCCTATCTGCATCTCAGAGATTATATACATCCGGACGGACGGAAGAAAAATGATTTCGGACAACTGTCCGAAGAACGGAGCCGTTGGCTGAGTAGTTTTTCGTCGCAAGTCCAACTACAGATTTCTCTTGCGGGATAATGAGCGACCGTGGACGGTGAGGTCAACGGTCCCGGGGGCTGTCGTACCGTGTCAGATCCCCCTCCCGGTTGTCGTTGTACCACCGGCCGTTCAGCCTGCGGAAGCGGCATAGTACTCGTCCGGGCTTGATCGCGTCCTTCACGCCATTGACATGAATGTCGGTGTGACAGACGATCCAGCCCTTGGCCGTGTCCCCGGACACCGTCACGCCTTGCAGGTCACCGAAGACGTAATCTTCCTGTCCGGGAGAGACGACCCTGGGCTTGATGAGCTCCATCGCCTCTTCGTAGAACCCAGCCTTGTCGCTCCTCGGGGTGTTCCTTCAAATAGGCCTTGAACTGATCCATCTCGCGCTTCCCGCGCTCGGCCACGATCTTGTTCTCGCCCTCGATGCCTCTCTTCTCGTTCTCGGCCTGGAACTTCTGGAGTTCTAATCCATGCTTCTTCGTCATCGTGCGGACCTTGGCAATCGCTGCCTCGCGCGCGGCTTCTCCGAGGCCATCCCACGGCGTCTCGTCGACTCCGAGCACGTCAAATCTGTCTCCGGGCCAGCGCGGCGGATAGGACCTGCCCCACGGCCTCTCATGGCCCGTGGCGCCCGATCCGAGCCAGAGCCATGCCCAGGCAATCTCCACGACCGCCTGGTCCTGGGTCGCCGGCGTCATCGAGGCGAGAAGGCCGACCGCCAGTCCCTCCTGGCGATCGCGTCCCGTCTCGCCTGGAATGCCTCTTGAGGAGAGGAATATCCGCGCGGAGCCTGGGCCGCCACCTCGTCGGCACCCCGGGCGGCGATGTCGAGTGTTTGGATGCCCATTGACCCCAGGCACAGCAAGAGCACGCTTTGGCGGATTCCGCGCATCCCATTCGACTCCAAATCCGAAGTCGTTGCTATTAGCGATGATCCGGGCCTCGAACGTCGCGCCTGCTGGAATGGCCTGAGCCCCAGCTCGACGCCGTCCTACGTCACTTCCGGTGAGGCTTCCGGATGGGTGGGCCTCGAAGATGCCCTGACCTCCCCCAACCCTCTAAACGTGCACTATGTACACTGGTTTCGAGCCTTCAATATCTTCGCTGTGGCGACATGACTGATCTTCGCCCCACTTTGTTTCTTCGGCTTCGGCTTCTTCGGGCCACGGGGACTCTTTCGATACTCCGACAGGGGCACCGTCCGCGCCCATTCGACCAGCAATACGGCCAACTCCGCCGCCGGCATCTCCTGAAACGCCACCCACTCGTCCTTCGGGATCGCACGCATCATCCCCCGGTGGTTCATCTTCACCTCATCCGCCAGGTGATATCCCGAAACCATCTCGGCCTGCTCCGCACCATGCGCGGCACGAAGTGCCGCTTTGACGGTGCTCATCACGTTGTAGGACAGCAACGCCACGCAGAAGCTGAACAACGCCGCCTTGGGATAACCCAACTCCTGGATCTCGCCCTGGAGCGTCTTCTCCATCTCCTGGAAGGCGGTCTCCAGGGTCCAGCGCCGGCGGTAGATGTCCGCGACCGTTCGGGCGTCGGCGGCCTCCACCGGCAGGTTCGTCACCAGGTGAATCTCGGTGTCCCCCTCCCGGGTCGGCCGGTCCAGGACCACCGTGACCCGACGCAAGACGAGGATGTCCCCGTCGTCGTTGGTGGCCCGCAGCGTCTGCTCGAACACCACGCCGGTGGCGGTCCGTCCCGCGCCTTTCGCCGGCCCACCGGCGTGCAATGCAGGGTTGAACGATGCTGACGGATCACGAAACATCCACCGCGTCGGGCGATCCCGAAGAGGAAGCCGGTGGTGCAAAAGTTCCGGTCCCCGATCCAGAGATCCCGCGCCGCGACCGTCTCCACGATCTGATCCAGCAGCGATCGCTCCTGGGCATGGCCGTCTTCGCAGAGCACCACATCGATGGCCAGCATCAGTTCGGGATCGAAGACCACCAGGGCCTGACCGGGCAAGGCGCCGGCACGCATCGTCCGCAGTTCCGCAATCCGGTGCTCGGTCTTGGCCAGGTGGTTGCCATCGAGGATCTTGGTGCGATCGCCCGGCAGAAACGGCGTCCGCGCACCTCCCATGGCGGTGGTGACCGCGCCGAGCCGCTCGGCCGACATCCGGACCATGGCCGCTCCGATCGGCGTTTCGAGGCGTTCGATCTTGCGGTAGAGGGCCGTGAGCGAGGTGTGGATGGGCACCGCGTTCTTGGCATAGGCGGCGTGGATCGAGGGGCGGATGCCACAGACGACCACGCTCATCAGTTCGACGATCGAAGAGAAGAGCAGATCACGCGTATACTGCCGTTGGGCGTGGTCCTCGAAGAGTTGATCGAGGACTCGGGGGTTGAGCGCGTTCTCCATCAGGGCCTGGGTCATGACGGGGATGGTATCGCCCTGGGTAAATCGCTCGAAGGCTTCGCTGTGGATCATGGGAACTCTCTTCCTCCAAAGGCAGTAACTCCTTGCGGGAAGACAGTTTAACACATTCATGTGGTGCATGTTTAGAGGGCTGCCTGACCTCCCCCTAACCGTCAAGGCGACTCGTGAACGCTTACCTGTGCGTAATCGTAGGTTCTTACAACACGAGTCCCAAGACTCAGGTCGTCAAGACTCAATCGAATTCACTGCGATCCGGAAGGAGAATCATCAAGTTCGCCTCCTGAGCTTCCGTGCAATCCATGAGATACCAGCGCCCGCACTGTTCACAGGTGCCGATGAAACGCTCGGGCTCACCAACCTCCGGCTGATGGATTTCCAGCGCATGGGTGCAATTGAGACAGGGGATCCGAACTGCGTCCTCCACGCACCGTGTTAATCGAACGAAGGTAAGGGGCACAGTCAGCGCTTCCGGCCATGTCGGGTTCATCGGAATCTCTCGCATCTTCGTTCGTGCAAGCCTGACAGCCTGAACAACAACCTCATGAACGAACTACGACGGAACCTTCCTGGCCATCTTCGTGCACTGTATACCGCCAGGATATCCGCAAATTGTAACGAACCTACAGGAGGAACAAATATGCTAATTGTGTAGTTTTTCTAAACACCCATTATTTGTGTTTCATAGTCAATTTTCGCGTTGTTTCCGTACCCGTACAGGAATAGGCTGATCAGCGTCCCACGAAGCTCGACCAGGAACGAGGTGCGTCGGTTTCGCGGTTCGGACAATGAATCTGACCTTGACGAAGCCGGCAGGGCCGGTACGATAGGCGTTTCGCCCCGATACGAGCTGAATGATGATGGCGGTCCCTGGTGGAGCGCCCGGCGATTGGGTTCACGATGACAGCCAGGTAGATCAGGTCATGAACTGTTTCCAGGCAAAAGCGGGCCAACTGACACCGCAGTGGTACGTGATCGATGCGACCGATATGGTCGTGGGGCGGCTCGCCGCTCAAATTGCACCGATCTTGATGGGCAAGCACCGGCCGACCTATACCCCCCACATCGACACGGGCGACTTCGTCATCGTCACCAATGTTGAGAAGGTGGTCTTTACCGGCAACAAGTGGCAACAAAAGGTTTACCAACGCTACTCGGGGTATCCAGGAGGCCAGAAGGAAGAGGCTGCCTGGAAGCTCTTTGAGCGACGTCCTGAACGGATTCTCGAGCTGGCGATTCAGCGCATGATGCCGAAGAGTAAGATGGGTCGGCACATGATGTCCAAGCTGAAACTCTACGTAGGGTCCAATCACCCTCACCAGGCTCAGTCCCCCATTCCTCTGGACGCAGTCTCGGGCACGCCCTCCCCGTCCGGAGCGATTTTTGCCCCCGAGCCTGCCCCTGCTCGTCCTCGCCGCAAAAAGGCGAACATGACGGCTCAACCGCCGACCACCGAAGTTGCGGCGAAGGAGACTGAGCCCGCCTTACCCAGCCCTCCCGCCGACGAGGCCGCTCTGCCCGGCGCCACGACCGAGGAAACGTCACCGGAACCGACGGACCAGCAGAACCCGGCAAGCGAGTAAAACGGGCCTCTTGGTCGGAGCGACCGTCCCCGGCAAGAGCCGGAAACTATCATTGCGTAATTCCTTGTCCCGGATCGATCCGGGATTTCCATTGAGATCCTGAGGACCGAGTCGCACGATGGCCACGGCCGAAAAAACATACATCTGGGGAACGGGCCGGCGTAAAACCGCAGTTGCGCGCGTCCGTATCCGTGAAGGAACCGGGAAATTCCTGGTTAACAACCTGGAAATTGATGCTTACTTTCCTGAGGAGAGCCAGCGCAATGGCGTTCGTGCTCCCTTGGCAGCGACCGAGATGGCCGGTCGAATCGACGTTTTCGTCAACGTTCAGGGCAGCGGTAAGAACAGTCAATCCGGCGCCGTGATTCTGGGACTGGCTCGTGCTCTGAAAGAGTTCCGTCCGGATCTCGAGGCCACATTGCGTCAAGGCGATTTCCTGACCCGGGATCCTCGCATGGTGGAACGGAAGAAGTACGGTCATAAAAAGGCGCGGAAGAGCTTCCAGTTCTCCAAGCGATGATCGCCATCTAAAGGGATTTCTCCACGCGAAGTCAGCAAGACCAACCGGAGCCCAAAAGGAATTTTTTGGGCTCCGGTTGGTCATTATGGGATTCACCCCATCTTTGATTCTGGGTGAACCGCTCGGCAGGGATCATCCGCAGTGACTCGACCGCCGCCGAGATTCCAAACCGGGTCGTGTGATCGGAGTGAATCACCGAGATCCATCCACGCTTGCTACGGGATTGATTTCACACTCATCGTCCCAGGTGGTGTCACGGTCAAGACGGCCTTACGCCCTGACCTGTCGTTCAAGCCCCTTTCTGACGATAGACCGGCCATTCCCAAGTCGTCCTTCACGACCCCGCCGACCAGCCTTGAACACCCTTCTCACATCCCCACTCCGGCCCCCAGACTGAGCCTGCCATGCCTGGCCCCAACGCGCCCGAAGGGGAACTCTGATGCGTCCTCTTTGCCCACCGGAGAGGCCGGAAGCGGGCGGAAACCGTCGGATGCTGTCGGGATTTTTGATGCGTCCGCTGTCGGCCTGCCTGAGTGCAAAAGCAAACCCGAGGCGGGTTTAGACGCCTCGGGTCGGGTTGTGTCGGGAAGCGCCGCCCGGATTCGAACCGGGGAATAACGGATTTGCAATCCGCTGCCTTACCACTTGGCTACGGCGCCGTATCGAGTGAACCATCTTAGCCTACAGAGATTCACCCGACAAGATCGACTCGGACGAAGTCAAGATGGTCGGAGACGAGTCGAGGTCGATGAGCTTGTAGATAGCCTCTCGCACACGCTGATGACCATGATGAATTCCTCGACTCACTGCCCCTTCGTATTCAGGCGAGAGGGCAGAAAACGTTGAAGTTTTGCGAGAGGTCGAGCGGAGAGAATCGGCCGTTGAGTTAGATTCTGATACTGTTGTGGGTGGATCGACTGAGCCTGTACGGTCTGGGTCTGCTGCGAAAGTTGGGCGGCACGGGCCTGAAGGGCCGCAGTGTGTCGCGTCGGCGTGGGGATCGGAACGAGGCGGTCGTTCACGAAGCGGTAGAACGTGCCACCAGGTGCTTGGCCGAACTGGTGCAGGGTGGAGATCTTTCGTGGAACTCCTGTGAAGAGTTGATCGTTGCCACCACTGCGGAGGAAATGGACACGTCCGATCCGGCCAATCAGCTGGTCATCTTGAGGACTTCCAACCATCGTGTTCACACCGAACCAGCCATGCATCAACGAGCTGGCGCCTCCGGCACGCAACATGTTCGATCCGCCGTGACCGCCGTCGATCGTCGCCGGAACGGTGACGTCCGGGGCGACGGTGATTGTGTCACTCGTTTTAGATCCATAGAGAACCAGCCGATCGACATCCGCTGGCGCGGGTTGGATCGCGTCAATTTGCGAATTGACCCGGACGATCAGCTTTCCATTTTCCTGGGACACGGCGATCGTGTTCGGCTGGGAATCGGCACGGGGAGGCGGTGTCACAACCAAGGTGCGACCGATCAGCCGGACTGCGCCGGTGTTTCCACCTTGGACGTTCAGTGTCAGAGTGGCGGGGTCGCTGGTGAGGCTCGGCCCCGGGTCTCCCATGTCATGGACCCGAAATTGCAGGGAGTCTGGCCCCAGGTAATCGTTGGTCGGAGTATAGACCAACGTCCCGGTTTGAGGATCAAACGATGAGATCGTTCCGTGAGTCGGTTGGCTCAATAGTTCGTACGTGAGTGTCTGCTGCGAGTTGGGGTTGGCCGTCAATCCACTGAGCTGGATCGTTGACGGAGTGTTGGCAATCGCCGTCGCCGTTGTCGGAACGGCGATCGGTGGGAGATTGATTGGCTGACCGTTGGTCACCGTCAGGGTCATCATCTGAGTGTCAAAGTTGCCTGGATCGTCGAGACTACTTCCACCGGCACGATTGACCTGATCCCGGACACCGACGAGCAGGTTAATCACACCGGTGAATCCCGCTTTGGGAACCACACTCACCACCCCGTTCGCATCGACGGTCGCCGTGGCGTTCTGGACATCGGTGAACGAAGGGCTAGTCCCGGTAGTGACCCCTCCTTTGACGATATAGGTAAGCTGATCCCCGGGATTGGCATCGACACCTTGGAGCTTGAAGACGTCGGTCTGACCCTGAACTGTCTGCCCTGCGGCGTTGATCAGCCCGACAACTTGATTCTGAACCGGCTGAAGGAACGGCCGCTCGTTGATGGGCATCCCACTGGAATCAACATTCGGGGTCACATTGACCGTGAAGGTCCGAGTGGCCGTGGTGTTGGTTGAGGGCTCAAAGGTCGTGACCGTCACGTTGGACGATTCCCCGGCCGTTGCGCTCGTCGTGTCAATGTGAATGACACCGTCGGGGCTGGTGTCAGCGAGCATGGCCGAGTCGATGATCACCGGACTGGCGGGGGTGGTTCCGTCAGTGCCCTTCTTGACCTGCGTGATCTGCTGCAAGGTCGGCTGACCGGACACGAGCTGACCGAAGATCGTGTGCTGGAAATCCAGGAAGCGGGGCGACCCTGTGGTCACGAAGAACTGGGAGCTGTTCGTGTCGTCCCCCGCGTTGGCCATCGCGAGTTGCCCGGTGCCCGTGAACGCCACTTGCTGGACGAATTCGTCACGGAAGGGGAAACCAGGTTCGTTGACCTCCCCGGTTCCCGTTCCACTGACCGATCCGCCCTGAACGATGAAATCGTTGGGGCCAGGGAAGTTGGGGGCAATCCGGTGCAGGTTCTTCCCGGTATAGAACCCTTGCTGAACCAGCATCTCGATGCGCTGCGTCGTCAGCGGAGTGAGATCATCGAAAAGCTGAAATGTCATGGAACCGGTAAACGAGGGATCACCCGCGCCGCTGGATGTGTGCGAGACGTTGAACGTCAAGAATTTGCCCTGGGCGACGCTGGCCTTGATGTCCGGGTTGCTGGACGCGACATCATAGGTCTGAGGCGCTCCGGTGCCTCCGTCCAGCGGGACCTGGTAACCCAGGTTCACCGGAACACTGAGGTTGCCGATGGGCTCGAGCGTAGCCGTCAAGAGTTGACGTCCCTCGAGATTCTCAATATGCGGCTTCTGCACCCGACGTGGCGAACGGCTGGTTGCTCTGACGCGGTCGAACATCCCTCACCTCCCGAGCCCCGACCAGACCGACTGAGCCGCGAGCGCATTACCGTTCTCGCGACCCTCCTGACCCCCATGATCGGACGCACGGGTTCTTCCGCTTGAGATGATCTAACACAAAAAAACGAACGGCGGGCCATCCGAAAAGGACCCGCCGCCGCTTACGATCTTAGTCAGACGGTTTCAGAACCGGAGCATGACAGATGATCCGATCTCAATCCTTCTCCCGAACTTCTATCAAGGATTGGCCTTGCGCAGTGTGAACTGCGTAAACGTCACCCCGTCCTGCTCCATGACGCTGTAGCCGCCGCCTTGAGAGAGATACTTGGCGAAGACGGAGAAATCCGGCAGTTTCTCCGGGTCGATCAATTGGCCAACCTGGACATCACCACCGGCGTTCTGTGCGGCGGCATCCGCCGCCTGCTTTAGCTGACCGCTCTTGACCATGTCATAGACGATGCGAGCCTGTTCCTCGGGCCGCTGGAAGGAGAGGCTGCTGACGGTCGTGGGATAAACCTTGGCGACACTCTGGAATTCCGGGGTATCGGCGAGGCTTGGGCCGCCGGGACGGAGAACCTGTTCGAGCAGCGTGGGATCCGTGCTGACGAACAGGGTATCCTTCGCGATTGCCAGGCTGATCGGCCCTTTCAGGCCAACCTGCTCGGCATTCGGGAGTTGCACGTCGAAGTCGTAGATGGTGGTCCCCTGGAACTCACGCTTCTTGGGGGCCGCCTGGGCGATTGAAACCAACTTGTTGAGGGTGTTCTGGAAGGCCTTGGGGTCCTCCAGGGCAACGGCGAAGAGGGTCCGCTGGCTCTCTTCGGTCACCGGCTTCTTGAAGTCGCTGACGATCGTGATCCGGTCGCCTAGCGGTCCGAAAAGGTCCTTCTGAAAAGAAATTTTCTCACCATTTGGGCCGGAAATCTGTGCTTCGATGTTGGCCAGAACACCCGGCAGAACCATGTCCGCGAGTTCATTGATCGCGGTGTACGCACGATCGAGATCCCAACTGATCGTCTGGTAGCTGGCGACACCGGCCGGCACCCATGGTTCGGGCCGAAGGTTCGTCGTCGGCATGGCGAAGATCTTGATCAGACCCTGGGACTGGCCAGGCGCGTAGAGATAGGTCTTGAGAACCTGATCGAACTGCCCCTGGTGGAACGCGATCGAGCCACCAAGCCCCTTCAGGCCGGTGATGCCGGTGATCTGAAGTTGAGCATCCACCTGGGCCGCATTTCCGCCCTGCGCCGCGGCGGCCTGGCTCACGAGCTTGAGAATCTGCTCGAGATCGAGGTACCAGATCACGGGCGCTTCCGCGCCAGCGACTTTCTCCTGAATGGCCTTGTACGAATCCTTGTCGGCGAGCGACTTGTCGAGACCATCCGCATGCGAGACCAAGTCTTTCAACGCGGCCAGATCGCTACTGACATAGAAGAGACTTCCGCTCTTGGTCCAGACGACCGGAGCGGTCGGCCCTTCCTCCTTCTCCGGCGGCTGGATGACGGTGATGGTCAGGTCCTGGAACATCTCCGTGGAAACCTTCCCGCCATCCTGCTCGGCCAGCTTGGTGGCCTTGGTCATGACGTCGTTCATCTTCTGCTCGTTCTCGCCGGCATCGGCGGTCAGAAGCAGAGTGAACGGCAGCTTCGGATCATCGCGAGGAATCAAGGCCATCCAGGCCGTCCCCTGAGGAAGCTCCATCAACTCGCTGATCGAGACACCGAGTTTGGACTTCAACTGCTTGTTTGGTTCTTCCAGGCGGGTCTTGATGTCCTCCTTCAGCGGCTTCAGAGCCGGGTCGGCCAGGAGTTGACCGAGTTGACTCGATTCCAAGACTTCGCGAAGTTGGGACGCATCCTTGACCTTGAGAAAGGCGAAGGTCGTCGAGGGAAGGCTCTTCTCCGACGGAGCGGCCGCAGAGGCCCACGCCGGGGACAAAGCCAGGACGGCCAGTCCCAGGCCGACAACAGTAAGGCGGTGGACCGCCCGCAACGGGTTACGCATCAGATACACTCCTCATTCCAATCCGCTGGAGGACCAATCCGTTCAGCATGAGCAAAACATCGCAACCTCGGGTGTGGGTCCGATCCCAAGCCCGAGGCGTATCGAAAACCATTTTCGCGTGCCTGACGCACGCGAAGCCGGCTCGGGTCACGTCCCGAGACCGCTATCATCAACTCTCCTGCCCTCCGTTACTGGTAATTGCGCCTTCATCCACGTTCCGTGCGGATTCCAGATCGGAAGGAGGCCCTGTCCGTTGGCGTCGAGGGGGGTCGAGATAGCGATAGCCGGTGTTTGGATTATCCTTGTCGTAGGCAAATGCGTCACGGTTGCGCAGGAAATCCTTGACGTAATTGATCGGGATCGCGAAGCCGAGGTTGTCTCCCAGTGACGCCTTCATATTCGTGACGCCAATTACCTCGCCTCGGAGGTTGAATAGGGGGCCGCCCGAGTTGCCCGGGTTGATCGCGGCGTCGGTCTGTAAGTAGATCAAGCCCTCGAAGTTTCGGTTCAGGGTACTCAAGATTCCCTGAGAGACACTTCGCTCCAGTCCGAGGGGATTACCGATGGCAAAGACACCATCACCAGCATTCAGACCGTCCAGACTACCCAGGATGACGTGACCGAGTTTCAAGTCGTTCTGAGGAGGGATCTTGAGCAGCGCCAGGTCCACGAAGGGATTCAGTGCGACAATCTCGATACCGTCGATCCGACGTCTGACCAAACCTCCCGGCGTGTTCTGATAGAAGACGACCGCGATTCGCGTTTCTCCCTCAATAACGTGGTTGTTCGTCACCACATATCCATCGTCGTTGAGGATGAAACCCGAACCTAGACCGGAGGTCGTCTCGATGGAGACGACTGCTTCTCCATAGCTTTGAACGAGTTCCTTCACTGGGCGAAGGGGTAGATGTTTGGTAGTGAAGAAGCCGTCGCCTGTTCCCTCGGATGAGCCCTCCGAACCTTTCCCCTCAGGTTGATCAACGCGAGGTTCATGCCGATCGAGCACTTCTGTTCGAGGGATCTTTAAAATATCGTATCCGAGATCGATGAAGAGAGCGTCACTCTTCTCGACCAGCACTTCTCCGACGACCTGGTGGCCGTCTCGCAACTCGATAACTTCGGGGCCATCCGCCGCCCAAGTCACGGGACCAACGGTCAGGGCGAGGGTCGCCACGGCAACCGGCCAGGCAGAACGCATCGTCCGTGTTCCCTTCATCTTCTTCAATGGGGATGTCCTCGAATCGTATCCTCAAGAGCGGTTTCATTGTAGTGCTCTTTGTGAAGGATGCAATCCTCCCCTCGATCCGATTCGCTTCTCCCCTTCAAGAACCTCCCTGGAATACTTGAGTTTCGATTTTCCAGCAATTTCTGGTCCAACCGATCCACCCCGAAACACGATCTCGAGTGGGCGATGCGGGCAAGGCCCGAAGCATTCAATCGCCCAGCGACACGCGTAGGTCGAGAGGATCTGCCGCGCGTCCCAATCGAGCCGGGTGCAGTAGAACATCTGGTCGGGCCTTCCGCCCTTGAGGTCGCGGACCAGAACGATCGTCAGCAGGCGGTCGCCGCCGGACTTGTAATACAGGGCCTGGATGGTCTTGACGGCGAGAGTGGCATGGAGGCCGAACTGGTGGAATTCGAGTTCGGTCCAGGGTTTCCTGGGTCCTCGGCCCACGCGGCCATGCCGGGAAGTCGAGCCCCTTTCTTGCGGGGTCGTCCCTTGGACTTGGTGTTCGGTTCGGGCTGCGGCGTCGGTTCGTAGAGTGCCCCCTTGGGATGGACGTGGCTGATGAGGTGGACGTTTTTGGGTAGTTGACCGAGTACGCTCTTGCCGCCGTAGGCGCTATCGCCGGTGGCGATGATCGTGTCGTCGGGGAACCAGGATGCCACCAGTTTGATGAGTTCGACGGCCAGTTCCGGGCGGGTGCGATGGTTGGGATCGACCTTGGGTTTCTTGGCGTTGGCCTGACCCTTCTTCCTCTTGGTGAGTCCCTGGCGGTTGCGGTAGAGCCGCACGGCCACGGGCAAGGCGAAGACCTTGGTGGGGGCCCAGAACGGGTGGACGATGACGATGCAGAGAACGACCCAGTCATGCCCCCAACTGACCAGCGGTTTCTTGCGACTGGAGATGAGCGGGTCGTGGTGCATGCCGGCACCGTAGAGGGTCAGCCCTCGTCGGCGGCAGAGGGTGTCATCGACGGCCCAAAGGAGTGTGGCACCCGGAGCGAGGATGGAGACGACAAGCTTGGCGAGTCGAAGTGCGAAGGCGTCGAGGTCCCAGGCGGCGTGGCTGAAGAAGCGATGAAACCGTGACCAGTGGCCGTCGCCGACATGGCCGCCGGAGAAGATGATCTCGGTGATAAAGAGATGCCGTTGCGAGAAGACCCAACCCGTGACGATCTGGACAAAGGTCGTGAAGGTGGGGGTAGTGAAGACCGGGCCGAAATGCTGTAGCAGCACGAGGAGAGAGGGAGTAAGTTCCATGGGTCGGCTTCCTTTGCCCTTGGGGCTTGTCCGGTGTGAGACCCAGACAATTTGCCAAGAACCGGCGAGGAAGCCGACAACTTTTTGACCCGGTGAACCCCCTCAAAATCTGCGAAACCTGAACTTTGTACAAACGGAAAAACGATCGGCGTCCTCACCGCGACAAAAAAAAGCATCGAGAGATCACCAAAAAAAAGCCAGAATGATGCAAGAAATCCGCCTCCGATCGGATACAAAGAGAGGACGGGGAATGAGTTCAGCCGATCGTTGTGCCGATCGGCACGAGAGCGATCAGAACTCCCTTATCCCTCAAAGAGGTTTTTTATTCTCGAACTTGTTTGACTTCGCGGCGATGTCTCAGTATCCCTTGACGTTGAGGAACAAAGAAATCGCGATGGCTGCGATGTTCCTTCTCCCGATGGTCCATTGCAGCGAATTCTCGTCGCAATGGGGTTGTTGGTCATTTCTAATCTTTTCTGCGATCGCCGAGATGCGGCCCTCTTCTGGACATCTCACTCCAACCCATTCATTTTCAAAGGTTGGAATCCACCCGACGAAGGGAGTCCTTTTCGATGTTGAAGAATCGTCGATTGCTGCAACGGCGCGGAACCCCGAACGATCTGATCCACGCGGCTCAGCTTGGGGCTCGGATCGCCGTCCGACGCTGCCTCATCGCGGGTATCGATGAGGATTCGATCCGCAAGAACGTGACCAGTCAGTTTCGTAAAATCTTCGCACATGAGGACCACAACGACTACGAACGCGAAACCCTGATGGCGAACGTCCAACGGAGTATCGAGTCTGTGTTGGATCACGGTCGGACGCACGAGGAAATTCCCCGAGCCGAGGCGCTTCACGTGTGGAGCGACGATTCGGAAAACCGCTGATTGCCGTCCGTCGCACCAGTTTGGTGTTCTAAAATTCAGATCGCGATCTGAGCGAGGTGCAGAGGGTGAGGGCCTTCTGGCCTCGCTTTTTGGTTGGGATCGAGCGAGATCAGGGGATAGGTCGTCTGGGTGTCGGTCCCCGAGTCGGGATGTGCTTCGCACAAGTCACCGAACCGGCGCGATTCAAGAACCTGCGTTCCGTCATCCGTCTTCCGAACAATCAACGCGGCCGCCCCTTTGGTCTGCTCGATCAGCTTCAGGCCACGCTCAGGCCCGAGCAGATAAACGGCGGTCGCGAGGCTATCGGACGCCGTCCCGTCAGGTGCGACGACCGTCACGCTACTGCGGTCGATCACGCCTAGGCCCGTCCGAGGATCGACAATGTGAGCGTAGCGCTTGCCGTCGATCTCCACAAAACGCTCGGCATCCCCCGATGTGGACACGGCGGCATTGCGAATTTGGAGAAAACGCGAAGGTTGGGCCGCCGGGTTCTCCAGGGGTCCGATTCCGATGGTCCAACCTGGAGCACCGGGCGGTGGATCGGACACGACGATATCCCCCGCGGCCGCGACCAAGGCCCGGCGGATTCCGTGCCGCTTCAAAACCTCCTGGGCTTCATCGGCGGCATATCCCTTGGCGATTCCTCCAAGATCCAGCCGCATCCCCGCTTTTAGCAACTGGACCGTTTGCGTCTCTGGGTTGAGACGAAGATGCTTGTATCCCACGAGACGCAACGCCTGCCGTAGCCGGTCCGGCTCGGGGAGTTCCTGGCGACGTCGAGCGCGCCTCCAGAGGCGAACGACCGGCTGGATCGTCACATCGAAGGCCCCCTGGGTTCGTTGCGCCAGCCTCTGCGCACGCTCCAGAACCTTGAACAGGTCCTCACTGACCGGAACAGGAGGCTCGCCAGCTCGATCGCAGAGTCGCATCAGTTCACTCTGAGGGTCATAATCGCTCAAAATCGCGTCCAGTTGCGCGACTCTGGCGAACGCCGCGGCGGAGGCGACTCTGGCCCCGTCCTCGCTTCTCGTGTATAAAACGAGTTTGAACTCGCTGCCCATGTGGGTCTGTCGGAACTCGAAGCGCGTCAGGTCCGGCCCCTGGCTCGGTTCCGGTCCAACCTGCATGGCGAGGAGGAATCCCAGCGAGATACCGACGGCAAACATCGTCTTGCTCCCGAATCCAAATAATTTCACTGAGGGGGCGGGCGTTTCAACATCAGGGAGCATACCAAAAGTGCGGCCTATCCTTCAGCGTCCTCTGGTCGTTCCCCTCGTTTTGAGTCTCTGGCTCGGGGCCTCCCTGGACCTTCGCGCACAGGAAAAGACGCCAGAAGGGCTTCCTCCGGAAATGAAGCCCTACACGGAAACCATCCCCGGCACCGACATCAAATTCGACATGGTTCCCATCCCCGGCGGCACATTCGTCATGGGAAGTTCGCCCGACGATCCCAACCACCTCGAGGACGAACTTCCCCGGCACCCGGTCACGCTCAAACCCTTCTGGATGGGCAAGCATGAGGTGACGTGGGACGAATACGACGAGTTCGCCTTCAGCTTCGACATCAAACGCAAGAAAGGCGAAGGAATCGACCCGGAATCTCAGCCCGAGTCGGAAAAGCTCGCCGATGCCGTATCACGACCGACCCCGCCGTATGCGGACGAGACGTTCGGCCTGGGTCGCCAGGGTCAGCCAGTCATCTGCATGACCCACCATGCCGCGATGGAATTCTGCCGATGGCTCTCGGTGAAGACCGGGAAGGTCTATCGACTGCCGACCGAAGCCGAGTGGGAGTATGCTTGCCGCGCCGGGACGACCACCCCGTATTCGTTCGGCAATGACGCGGCGAAGATCGACGAGTACGCCTGGTACTTCGAAAACTGCGAGAAGCCCCAGAAGGTCGGTCTGAAGAAGCCAAACCCCTGGGGGCTGTACGACATGCACGGCAACGTCAGCGAGTGGTGCCTCGACCATTACGTGAAGGACCTCTACGAAACCTTTCCCAAGGATAAGCCGGTCGTCCAGCCTGTGGTGTTGCCCGACGCGAAGGAGTATCCTTACGTGGTCCGGGGTGGCTCCTGGGACGATGACGCCGAAATGCTGCGCAGCTCTGGCCGGTTGGCTTCCGACCCCTTCTGGAGCGGTCGCGATCCCCAGATCCCGCAAAGCATCTGGTGGCATACCGACGCGACCTTCGTCGGCTTCCGCATCGTCCGACCACTGGAAGAACAGGAGAACTTGCGGGGCCTGAAATCCCAGATCGTCAAGGGTAAGGGAACCAAGTGAACCGCTTTCGCGACCTTGCTTTGACGTGATTCGTGTAACGTGATTCCAAGCACCAGACTGATTCCTCTAGGGAGATTCACGCCATGACCGATCCGATCGGGACCGGCGGCCGCTCGCGCCGCGACTTCCTCAAGACTTCAACCGTTCTGGGTGGCGCCCTCGCGACAGGGCTCGGTGCCGTTCCGACGGTCCATGCCGCGGGTGATGACACGATCAAGATTGGCCTGATCGGTTGCGGCGGCCGGGGCACCGGCGCGGCTCAGAATGCGGTCGAGGCCGCGGATAACGTGAAGATCGTCGCCATGGGGGACCTTTTCAAGGATCACCTCGATAACAGCCGGAAGAATCTCAAGGAACGTATCGGCGACAATCTCGCCGTGACCGACGACCAGTGCTTCGTCGGATTCGATGCCTTCGAGAAAGTCCTGGCCTGCGACGTCGATTACGTGATCCTGGCCACACCCCCGGGGTTCCGACCGCAACACCTGGAAGCGGCCGTCAAGGCCGGCAAGCACATCTTCACCGAGAAGCCGGTCGGCGTCGATCCGGCCGGAATTCGCAAGGTCTTCGCGGCGGCCGAGGAGGCCGAGAAGAAGGGCCTGAGGATCGTCGCCGGGACCCAGCGCCGCCACCAGGCGGTGTATATCGAGAGCATGAAGCGGATCCACGACGGCGAACTCGGAGACATCACCTCCGCCCGCTGCTACTGGAACCAGGGGAGCCTCTGGGTCAAGCCTCGCGAGACGAGTTGGAGCGACATGGAGTGGCAGATCCGCAACTGGCTCTACTTCTGCTGGCTCTCGGGTGACCACATCTGCGAGCAGCACGTCCACAACATCGACGTCGTCAACTGGGCCTTGCAGAACCACCCGGTTCGCGCTGTCGGCATGGGCGGACGGCAGGTCCGCACCGGCCCGGAGTATGGCAATATCTACGACCACTTCGCCATCGATTTCGAGTATCCGGGCGGCGTTCACGTCCTGAGCGAGGCCCGACAGATCCCTGGCTGCGAGAATAACGTCTCGGAGCAGGTCGTTGGAACCAAGGGGGAGTGGACCAGCCAGGGCTACGTCTTCCGTATCGGCGACAAGTCCCAACGTGTCCGCGAAGCGCGGGTCAATCCGTATGTTCAGGAGCACACGGACCTAATCGCCGCAATTCGCAAGGGGGAGACGCTCAACGAGTTGCGACGGGTTGCCGAGAGCACCCTGACCGCCATCATGGGCCGGATGTCCACCTATACCGGGAAGGCCGTCACCTGGGACGAAATCCTCAACTCCAAGCTCGACACGTTCCCCGAGACTCTTGAGTTTGGTCCGCACGAAGTCGCACCGGTCCCCACGCCAGGCGTGACTCCACTCGTCTGAACCGGCGGCGATCGCCTTACGGATGATGCTTCCGAAGAAACCTAACCCTCGCCCTCTCCCTAGCTGGGGAGGGCGAGGGGTTGGGTCTGCTTTCGATTACCCACACTCACCATCGAGAGATTGATAACCATGCGGACATTGTTGGGAATCACCCTGACGCTTGGCCTCTCGCTCTGCGGAATCTCGGCGCACGCCGAGGATGCCAAGGTCGTTCTGCTGGCCGGCCATGCCAGCCACGGTCCGGGCGATCATGAATTCCACGCGGGTCAGAAACTGTTGACGAAATGCCTGAATGAGGTGCCGGGCGTCAATGCGGTCTATGTCGAGGACATGGCCCCCGGCGAAGGCTGGCCGGCCGATGAGTCCGTCTTCGAGGGCGCGAAAACCATCGTCTTCTTCATGGACGGCGGCGGTGGACACCCTATCATCCAGAAGGACCGCCTGGATACCATGCGGAAACTGATGGAGAAAGGTGTCGGGCTGGTCTGTCTGCATTACGCGGTCGAGGTGCCCAAAGGAAAGCCTGGAGATTTCTTCCTGGAATACCTCGGCGGCTACTACGAATCCGGTTACTCGACCAACCCGCACTGGGTGGCCGACATCAAGAGCCTTCCCGAACATCCGATCACACAAGGCGTGCAACCGTTCCACATCAAGGACGAATGGTATTACAACATCCGATTCCGTCCCGAGATGAAGGATATCACGCCCATCATCGTGGCGAGCCCCGACGACGAGACGCGACAGGGTACGACTTCATCTCCACGCGGCCCTTACGAGCATATCGTCAAGGCGAGCGGACGTCCGGAAATTCTCGCGTGGGCGGTGGAACGAAACGACGGTGGACGCGGCTTCGGGTTCACCGGCGGCCACGATCATGAGAACTGGGGCAACAACAATTTTCGAAAGGTCGTCCTGAACGCCATCCTCTGGACGGCTCATGTGGAAGTTCCTTCGAACGGCGTGGAATGCAAGATCACGGACGATCAACTGGCGAAGAACCTCGACAAGAAGTGAGATCAAAACCACAGAGGGCACGTTGAGAAGAATCAGAAAATCATGATCCCTGATTTTTCTCTGTGGCCTCTGTGACTTCCCGGATTTCCTGGGCCAGTTTCCATCCTGGTAAGGTGACGGGGGCGGCTCCTTCGGGAGGAGGCTCAACGAGTTTCTCATACAGTTCCGGCCGCCTCGCACGAAGGTAACGGCGGCCGGAAGCCCTCTCCAGCGTCTCGGATGTGAGCAGGCCAACCACCACGTCCTCGTCCAGCGCGTGACACTCCGTGAGCACTTCGCCGTGCGGGTCGAGGATCATCGACAGGCCGGGCTTGATCGTATCACCATCAACACCGATCGGGTTGGTGAAGACGGCATAGACGCCATTTTCCCAGGCTCTCGCGGGTAGCCAGCGCATCAGCCATTCTCGGCCCTTGGGCCCGCGGAATTCTTTGCGCAGACGGGACGGATCGCGCTGACGATTCTCCCACAGCGCCCGATCCACCATGCCCCGTCCCGGCATCGCTGAGGATGTGCATCCGGTGACGTGCGGCATGACGATGACCTCGGCGCCGAGCAAAGTCGTCGCTCGCACGTTCTCCGGCAGGTTATTGTCGTAACAGATCAAAAAACCAACCTTCACTCCGAGCAGTTCGATGACATTGTAACCTTCGCCAGGGGAGAGGTGCGGATTGATGAAAGGGTGTAGCTTTCGGAAACGGGTGATATATCCATCCGGTCCGACCGTGACATAACCATTGTAGATTTCGCCTTTTGCATCAATTTCCACCAAACCCGCCATGATCACGATGCCCAGGTCCCTGGCAATGGCTTCCAGCGCGCGGACCGATGGCCCGTCCGGCACTCGTTCGGCCAGAGCAACGAGCTGGTCTCGGTCAAGGTGTTGCAAAAATGTGTAGCCCGTGATGCAACACTCGTGAAAGCAGACGATCTCGGCCCCCTGCTCGACCGCGCGACGTGACAGGTCATGAATCCGTTCGAGATTCGCCGGCTTGTCGCCATCCCGGTGTTCAAACTGGGTGGCGGCGATGCGGATATCACGCACGTCGATGTTCTCCGAGATCGTCCGCGCTCCCCGGATCGTCAATTTCCTGGAGGGCGGCTGCTCTGAAGGTAGCGGAAAAGGTCGCGAATTTGATCGTCCGGGAGCTTATCGAGTTGTCCTTCAGGCATCAAGGATGTTGCCGAGGGTTGGGTTTCCTCAATCTCGACACGCGGGATGACCGTCTTTTCACGCTGACTGTCGATCAGAGTGATGGTCTGGTCGTTCTCCTCGATAATCAGTCCGTTCAGAACACGGCCATCCTTGAGGGCGACGGTCTGGGCCTGGTATTCCTTGCGGATCAAGGCGCTGGGATCGACCAGACTCGTCAGGAGGAAATCCAGGTTCCCGCGTTCGGCGCCCGTCAGGTCCGGGCCGATCGACTCGCCCTCGCCGAACAACTTATGACAAACAGCGCAATTCTCTTTGAAAACAGCCACGCCGCGGGCCGCGTTCCCCTTATCCCCTTCGGGTAGGATGCCGCGCACCTCAGCGATCCGCTGCGTCTTGGACGCCGAATTCGGACCTGGCACGAGTCCCCAGACCGCCTCAATCCGCTTTCGAAGCGCGTCATCGCCGAGGCGAACGATCTGGACCACCTGAGAAGCCGTCAGCTCCTTGGTTGGGATTCGCTTCTGCTCCAGAGCGTCGGCAAGGCGGGAAGCCCAGGTCTTTCGGCTGCAAAGCAAGTCGAGCACGCGCCCGCGTAAAGACCCATCCAGCTTGTCATAGCGAGCCAGAAGTTTGTCCGCGACCTCCGGCTGAGAATAGCTTCCCAGCGCGCTGAGAACTGCCTGCCGTATGGAGGTGGATTCAGACGCTCCGAACATCGTCAACAGCAGTTCCAGCCCCTCGGGCCGTCTGACCTGACCGATCAACTCGATCAAGGCCCGTCGTTCGGCCTCCGGAGTCTCGGACTGACCGGCCCGTTCGAGGACCTTGCGGTACGCGGCCTCACTGCCGAGCCTTGTCGCGAGTCGCAAGCGCGTGACCTCCGGCGTGGGACGATCCCAGTAGGGGCGGATTGCCTCTTCCAGGGCCTCGGGCACTTCGGAGATCGTCTGCCCTTCCAGCCCCTTCTCCATGCCCGCGATGAGTCGATTGATCTCCGTGTCTCCGGGAGCCGCGGCAAGGAGCCGGGCACACGCACCGAAGTCCTCGGGCGTCGCGCCCGAGGCGAGAGCTCGCGCCAGCCGCTCCAGCAGGTGATCCCGCACCAGAGTCGAACGCTGGACTTCGGGACTGATCACGAGATCCACCACCCGCTCCGGATTGTCCCGCAGGTGCTTTTCCAAGGCCCACCAGATCAGGAGAGGAATGTGCGGATCGTCGTGATCTTCCTCGCGAAGCACGAGCTGGGCGAGAATCGGCAAGGCCGTATCGGTCTTCCATCGCTGGCAACTGGAGGCGAGCTGGCTTCGGACAGTCACATCCGACTCGTCATGAGCCAGGCGGATCAGCCGGCCGAGCGTCGACTCGTTACAACGATGGTCGTCGCCGAGCAGGCGGGTCGTCCAGCGACGAACCCCCGCGACCGGGTGGTCAAGCAGCTTCAGCGCGGTCTCGTCGTCGAAACCGCCGCTGACGTGCAAGGCCCAGAGGTCTCTCAGGGCCATCGTCTCGTCGCGGTCATCCTGAAGAAGGGATTTGAGAGTGGGGATCACCGATGGATCACGCCGTTCGGCCAGCAGCCGGCGGGCCATGTCGGGCCACCAATCATTCTCCTTCTCTCGGAGTGCCACAAGTTCGGCGCTCGAAAGTTTGCCGAGATTGAACGGAGGAACCGGTTCTGTCCCTTGAGAGACGACCTTGTAGATGCGTCCGTTCGTCTTGTCCCAGGTATCGCGGGGGTCGAGGTGACTGGCCCGCTTGTCGTACCAGTCCACGACGAAGACCGAACCATCTGGGCCGGTCAGCAAGTCGATCGGTCGGAACCAGCGGTCGCGCGATTCGATCAGAGTTCCACCATGCTTCGCCTGGAAGGTCGAACCCAGGCGCTCGATCTCATGCCAGTACACGTCGTTCGCAAGCAGGTTCCCGCCGATGAAGGCCCCTCGGAAATTCTCGGGGAACGTGTCCCCCTTGTAGATGATGCCGCCGGGGGTGACGTGGCCTCCCTGCTTATTACCCTGATAACTCAACGCATCGAAGTAGCCGTAGGTACGTGGGTTGTGTAAGGGACCATGCTTGGCGAAGCCTTTCCAGTAGTAGCCTCCCTGGACCATGTGAAACGTGACAAATCCGCCGTTACTGCTACCGAAGGCGTTTCCCCCGCGGTCGAAGTCCACCCCCCACGTGTTCCCGCCCCCCTCGGCGAACAGCTCGAAACGATCGGTCCGAGGTTCGTAACGCCAGATCCCTTGCTGGAAGCCGATTCCGCGAATGTTGGCCGTGACGGTGCTCCCCTGGGCGCCATAGAGCCACCCGTCCGGCCCCCACATCAAGGAGTTGACCGTGGCGTGGGCGTCCTGAAGGCCGAAGCCCTTGAGCAAGACCTTGGGATCGCCGTCGGGACGATCGTCCTGGTCCTTGTCGGGATAGAACAACAGATACGGCGCTTGACCGACAAATACGCCACCGTGACCCACGGCGATTCCCGAGGCGAGATTCAATCCTTCGACAAAGATCGTCACCTTGTCCGCTTTGCCATCGTGGTCGGTATCTTCCAGAATCTTGATCCGGTCGGCCCCTCGAGGACCATGCGGCGGGGGCTCGGGAACGCGATCGTACTCGGTACGGAGGTACTGATCGACGGACACGGGCTTGAGCCCCGCCGGATTCGGATATTGCAGATACTCGATCACCCACATCCGCCCGCGCTCGTCGAAGCACGCAGCCACCGGCTGACGGATCTCCGGCTCACTCGCGAAAACTTCGACGTGGAATCCCTCGGGCACCACCATGCGCTGACGGGCCTCTTCGGGAGAGTATCCATCCGCGATCACGGTCCCTTGCCAGAAACTCAACAAGACCAGGAGCAGGATGAGCCACGGGGTGGACTGCGAGAGCGGACTTCCAACCACCCGAATCATTCGGCGTAGGCTCGGAGTGGTTCCGAGTCTCGCAACGTGTGAGGCGACGTAGGGCACGGCGTTCGTCCTTTCCGGCGTCGGGAAGGGTAGGTTGATCCAGCGGGGCGAACCGAGCGAATTTGTCGATCATCTGTTGTACCGCGCGGTTTGGCCGCGTCCAACGGTCCTGCTCGAACGTTTCAAAGGACGGGGAGTTCTCAGGACCTGGGTGACTTTCTCACGGAAACGAAATACCCCGGAGAGGCACAACATTCCCCTTGCAGGGAGATGATGTTCCACCCGGGGCCATTTTCCGGTCGAGCATGATCCTCGATCTATTCGAATTCCATCGACATGACGAGACGTGGCGGATCTGCCTGGAACTGTAGCAGTCGGCTCAGTTCGCCGTTTTCCTTGTACTCATGCACGATCAGTCGCTCCAGCCCCTTGAGTTCTTCAAGCGGCACGCGATGGCCGAGAAATTCGGGTCGGGTTCCCGAGACACAGCGAACGATCCGCGTCTCACGTCTCGCTGCCCAGCCGGAGTTCCGGTCCTCTTCAATCACGCAATGGCTTTGCAAACGCCCTTGGTCGTCATGTTGATACTCCGCCAAGATCCCGTACCGAGCGACCACCTCACCGTCGCGGCCTGGCTCGAGGAATTTCGTCTCGTCCCGAAGCGGAACTCCAGGACGATCGGGATGATAGGACACGATCTCCTCGGCCTGAGTTTGCCAGTGGACCTCTTCATTGCAATGGCCGTGGTTCTTGCGGTCGGTCAACATGCGTTGGATCAATTGTCCGGCGCCATCGTAAACAAAGTCTTCGATCGTGGAACGTCGAAGCGTGCGGAGTGGAAGACACTGAGAATAATCATAATAAGTCAATTCTTTCCGGCGAGGTCGACCGTCGGGAAAACACGCCGTGACCTCATGCTGAACGATCTGTCCGTTGCGATTGTAAAGCCGGATCTCCGTGCAGACTCCCCGGCGATTGAACCAGCGTTCCTCCCGCAACTCACCGTCATCGTTCCGAATTTCCGTCTTGGCGGGTCGGCGTTCGGAATCGATCAGGTGCCGGGCCATGGTTCGGGACACCGGGCCAGCACCATCCATGATGAGATGAGTCTCTCTCGCCAGTGATCCTTCACTGTAGTTGTAGAGGAGCCGCTGACTGCGCAGCTCGGACGAGTCGTGCAGTTCGATCAGTCGGTTCTGGTTGTCATATCGGAAGGTCAGGAGTCGATCCTTCTCATCGAGGCCGAAGTCCAGAACAACGCGCTCGATCTGCCCCTGTGGGTTCCAGAAGCGGGTCACGACGACTTCCGGGTCCCCCTGACCGGCGCGACGTTTCCGGCAACGGCTCCAGCCGCCTTGGAGCCAATCCCCTTCGAGCAAGTCCCTTCGCGGCGAGAAACAGGAATGGGCGACCTGCCAGGGCCAGGACTGAGTCACGTGTTTCGTCAACGCGCTTTGTGTGGAAAGCATGGTAACCTGCCTTTCGCCACAGTTCCGGGACCGAGTGGTGACGGAAGCTCGCTACCTGGATAAGCACGGAATGATCGAGATTCGTCATCTATTTTTTCTCGTTTTTCAAAAAAATGGCGATCGCGGCTTCGGCCTTCCCTTGCGCAAGCGACTTCGGTCCGACTTCGTCGCCGGAAAACGAGTCACTTTGAGCCGGACCTGGGTACTATTGGGAAATGGCAGAGCCAGCCTGCCACGAATCCGCCTCGGATTCGCGGCGCGGGTTCCTGGTGGATTGTGGATCGCCTGAGATTCTGGAGCTGCTTATTCAGGCAGGTCACCAAATTTCGCGTGGAAGAAGTCGCGATAGAGAATGGCGATCGAGAGGGGATAGAGCGGAACCGTGAGCAAGAATCCGACGCCACAGAGCAGCGACCCCAGCCCCGCGATGAACACAGCGACAAGGTGGAAGAGCGTGGCCAGTACCCACTGGTCCTTCAAGGCTCGGGCACTTCGCGTGATGGCTTCCGTGGCGGAGAGACGGCCATCGACCACCAGCGGGATCGTGAACATCATGAGGCCGGAGGCAATCAAACCCGGAATGAAGCAGATCATGAACCCGACGAAGGTCAGGAGTCCGTACAGGAAGCAGGCCAGGATCAGTCGACCGAGGACGTCCGAAACCGCGAAAAGATCCAGGATGTGAATTTGCCGGCCACGGAGTTGATTGCAGGCCATACGGAACATGCCGCCGATGAAGAATCCGTTGACGATCGTCACGACCAGGCTGTGTGCCAGGTTCGGGCCTGGCTTGACCGTGGTCTCCAGGATCGGTCGCGCCCTCTTGAACTGGGTCGCCAGGGGCGGTCCAATTGTCGCGGTGGCCAGGGCCGCGACACCAGCGTAGCACGCGAGTTGGATCAACACCGCGAGAATCCAGACCCCCATGTGCTGCCGGAATAGCCCCCAGGCCTCCCCGATGGCGCTGAAACGGACCCGAGGCTGGGAACCGGAGCCGCCTTTGGTCGTACCAGAACCTTCGTTCGCCCAACCCATTCGTGTTCTCCTACTCAAACCTTTCCAAGATCGTAAATCGAGGACGTGCACCATGTCCCTATTCGCCACGACAATCGCGTTATTATTGGCCGGGGTCCCTGACCCATTCGCCATCGAGGTCGTGGACGATCAGACGGGAAGGGGCGTGCCGTTGATCGAGCTGGAGACGGTCAACAACATCCGTTTCGTCACCGACAGCAATGGTCTCGCGGCCATCATCGAGCCGGATTTGATGGGCCAGTCCATCTATTTTCACGTCCGGGGCCATGGTTACGAATTTCCGAAAGATGGATTCGGCTTTCGGGGAAAGGCCCTGCGAGTCGAACCCGGAGGCCATGCAAGGCTGGAGATTCACCGAAATAATATCGCCGAGCGGCTTTACCGGGTGACCGGCGGGGGTATCTACAGCGATAGTGTCCTCCTGGACCACCCGGTACCGATCCGCGAGCCGTTGCTCGATGCCCAGGTGTTTGGCTCGGATAGCGTGGTCAACGCCGTCTATCACGGCAAGGTCCACTGGTTCTGGGGCGACACCAACCGGCCCTCCTATCCCCTCGGCAACTTCCACGTACCAGGCGCGACTTCCCTCTTACCCGAGAAGGGCGGGCTCGACCCGGAGGTTGGAATCAACCTGACGTACGAGGTCGATGAAAAGGACTTCGCCAGGGCAACCGCGAAGATGCCCGGGGAAGGGCCGACCTGGATCGGTGGCCTGTTCGTCCTTCGTGACGACGAAGGACGCGAACGAATGTTCGCCTCCTATGTCAAGGTGCGTAATTTTCTCGAAGTCTATGAACGCGGACTGGTCGTTTTCAACGATGAGACCCACGTCTTCGATAAGGTCACGACATTTGAGATGGAGGATCCCCTTCATCCTGATGGTCATGCCTTTCAACGGACGGAAGACGGCGTCGAATACGTGTACTTCGCAACCCCGTATCCCCTGACGCGCGTGCGTGCCCACCCCGACGACGTGCGAAACCCCGCGCGTTACGAAGCCTTCACCTGCCTGAAGGCCGGAAGTCGAGGGGATCAAGCGGAGCTGGACCGGGATGAATCAGGCAAACTGCGCTATAGCTGGAAGGTAAACACGCCCTATGTAGGCCCTGAGTTGCAAGAGAAGCTCATCCGACAAGGCAAGCTCCAGCCAGGCGAGGCCATCCTGGCTCTGCGAGACGTTGAGACGGGCGAACCCGTGCGTGCTCATGGCGGTTCGGTCTACTGGAACGAGAACCGGAAACGGTGGGTGATGATCACGGTCGAGTCGGGAGGAAGTACGTCGTTTCTCGGTGAGGTCTGGTATGCCGAGGCCGACACGCCGACCGGCCCCTGGGTCTATGCCCGAAAGGTCGTGACTCACGATCGTTACAGCTTTTATAATCCCAAGCAGCATCCGATGTTCGATAAGGAGGGAGGGCGTATCCTCTTCTTCGAAGGGACGTACACCCACACATTCTCCGGCAATCCCGATCAGACGCCGCGATACGACTACAACCAGGTGCTCTACAAGCTCGATCTGGACGACCCGAGGCTCAACCTTCCGGTGGTGATCCGCGATCCGGAGACGTCCGATCCGCTCGGCTTCTTCGCGTTCGAACGTCCCGCGCCTGGAACCGTCGCCATCGTCGCGTCCCGAGACAATGCGGGGGACCGTGTGCTGCGTATCGCATCATCGGATGACATCCCTGGCGAAAAGGCGATCTTTCATGCCTTCCCGGCGGATATGGCCGACCCGCCTTCCGTCCTGGTTCCCCTGTACGAGTTCCGCGACAAGGACAACCATCGGACCTTTGCGCCCGACGCTCCGAAAGAACGTCCCGACTTACGACGTTCGAAACGCCCACTCTGCCTCGTCTGGCCCGACCCGATTCGTGTCGCTTTGCCGTCACCTTGACGGTTGCAAGGCAACTCGCCTTGGGCCGATCCCGATGCTCGTGTAACATCCCACGCGGACAACGAATGGCCCGGAGGATGGAACCTTGAACGGGACCGGCCCGATCGTTTGCCCCGATTGCCGGGGGACCTTGAGCGCAGGCGTTGAGGTCTGGACGTGCCTTTCCTGCACCAGAACTTTTCCCGCACTCCGGGGAATCCCCGACCTTCGCACGGCCGAAGACGGGTTCCTCTCGAATGATCGGGACTGGGAACGAGCGCGACGGCTCGCCGAGGATTTCCATCGTCTCGACTTCCGGGGTCTGCTGGAGCGCTATTTTGATCTCTCTCCCGAGGTTGCGCCGGATCAGCGTCGCCGGCAGATCGCGCATATCATGACGGCTCCGGAACGGTCGCGGCTCTGGCTCGACGCGCTTCAGCGTACCCCGCGCGATGGCCCGCTCCTGGACCTCGGCTGCGGTTCCGGCTCCTTTCTGGCGGCATTGGGGAAGGTCGATGGGGAGCGCGTGGGGGTCGATATCGCGCTGCGCTGGCTGATCGTCGCTCGAAAGCGGCTCGATGAGTTAGGTCTGGCGCACGTCCGCTTGATCTGCGGTTGTAGCGAACGCCTGCCGATCGTG
Organism: uncultured Planctomycetota bacterium; assembly: GCA_963758025.1. GTDB lineage: Bacteria > Planctomycetota > Planctomycetia > Isosphaerales > Isosphaeraceae > CAVWUA01. The sequence goes on from CAVWUA010000005.1 coordinate 59,586, forward strand.
GATCGTTCCTTCGCCTCGGTCGTCGCGGGGGATGTCATCGAGCACGTAGCGGACCAGGAATCGACGCTGGCCGAGGCCTACCGCATTCTCCGACCCGGTGGCCGCGTCTTCCTGGCGGCACCGAACCGCTTCAGCCTGGCCGCAGAGCCCCATGTCGGCGTCTGGGGGGTTGGCTATTTGCCGAGGCGCTGGATGGCCCCATACGTCTTCTGGCGCCGAGGGCTGGATTTCCGTTGCATCCGGACGCTGGGGGTCGGCGAATGGACTCGCCTGCTCCGCCGGAGTCCTTTCGGTAGTGGGCTCGTCCGTGCACCAAAGCTGCCCGATGCGGACCTGACCCACTTTGGAATGGTCAAACGTCGATTCGCACGGGCGTACAATCGATCTTGTCGATTCGGGACCTGGCCAGACCCTCGCCCGCGCCGTCGGTCCTGTCCTTCACATCGTTTGCGAGCGGCCGGCCGAGCCGTGGCATCCAGCCAGCCGAACCACTCGCCCGCGCTCCAGAGCAGTATCAGCACGGCGGTGAGCGGGCAGACCAGAGCGAAACGACCCCAGAGACGAGGCCGTCGCGCGACGATTCCCGTGAGCCGGGCCGTCTGCATGATGAGGATCGCCGGACCACTCAGACAGTAGGCGAATCGACGAAGGAGCGAGCCAGGCCCCGCCCGCAATCGGCCAAAGTCTCGGCCGAAGACGAATCGATCACGCAACGCCTCCAGGAACCCGTGATGTCGGACATACACGACACCCGCTTCGGGTACCCATCGAGGGTAATCCCCCTGACGATCGAGGGATACACCGAGCGGAGTCTCGTGAATCTCCTGATTCACGCTCCACCGAAACGCCACATCCCGGCGCACGACGAAGTTGTTCCCTGAAAGTCGCCAGGAAGCGGGCGGGTGCTTGAGATCGAGGAACGGCCCGTACTCGAACAAGACGATCGAAGCGACGGCCAGAGATTGGCGACCATCGAGAGCAACAGGCCCCGTGGCCGCCAGAACCGACGAATCCGCAAACGTCCGCAGCCAGACATCTACCCAGCCGGGAAGGACGCGGGCGTTGTCCTCGATGAAGGCCACGATGGGGGCCTGGGCACGTTCCAGCCCGAGCCAGCGAAGCCTCGGAACAACGGCACCGGGCTCGCCAGGAATCCAGCAACATCCGAATGGCATGCGGAAGGGTGCGTCCTCGTCGAACGAACCAACCACCAGGACTTCAATCCGTCCCGCCGAGAGATCGGCCGCCAAAGGCTTGAGGGAACGCAAAGCGGCGTTCCAGGAATCCGTCGCGGCGATGACCACACTCAGGGCCGGAGCGGTCACTCGACCTTCTCCAGACTGGACCCCGCGCCAAAGAGATAACCGATCATCTCGCCTATGGCCCCGACACTCAGAAAGAGAGCGATCAACGGCAAACACAGGACAAAATGTCCGAGATGCCGGCGCTTCCGGAGCACGGTCCTCGTAACGCGACCCAGCAAGAGAACCGGCAACGCCAGCGAGCCGCCACCGTAGATCAGGCGCGTCAACGGCGTCTGATCCACCCGCCGCATACCGGCATACGAGCGAGCGAAATGGAACCGCTGAACCAGAAAGATCCCGAGCCGGAACGGCTTGATGTGGCGGACCACGACGCGGTTGGTCGAGGCGATCGGGACGCCATCGGCCCGGATGCGGTCGTTGATCCACGACTCCCACTTCCCTTCGTCGAGAACATGGGCGTGCCGCATGAGATGGGGCCGCTTGTACGCGATGTTGTTCCCGGGGAGGTCGTGCGATTCACCTTCGGGAACAGGCCCCATATAGGGCGTGTATTCACAGAAGAAGGCCGCCCAGTTGACGAGACCCCGACGACCATTCTCGACCGTGCCACCGATCGCTCCCCAGGACTGCCGGTGAGCGTCCAGAACCTCAGCCGCCCAGGAGGGACCGACGGCGCCATGATCTTCCAGGATCGCGACGATCGGCCCCCGACTCTGCCGGACGCCCAGATACCGGAGGCGGGGGATGGTCAATCGCTCCTCGACCGGCACCACCACAAGGGCCGGCCGGTGCGCGGCGAGTCGCTCACGGGTCGTCCCGCCAACGACATCAACGACAATGATCTCCATGCGGTCGCGCTGCGGCTGGGCGTCGAGCGCCTGCAGGGTCGGTTCCAGAACCTCCCAGCCGTTGACGGAAGCGATGATGACCGACAGCGCCGGGGCTTCAGTGGGACGGGCGACGGGCTGTTCCGTGGCCGGCATCGGGGCATCCTTTCCCTTGATTTCCTGTTGGCGAATCCGTCTTCCCTGGCGGAGCCGCGGCATCGTAACGCCTTACCTCACGTCAGGCAACAGGAACACCGGTACCACACGATGCCATCTATCGGGCAGCCTTGCCGGAGCTGGATGAGATGGGTTCCGGGGGATCCTCCGTATCCAGCCGATAGAGCGCTTTCTGCGGCCTCGGGTCGAGCGGGTTGCGGGAAATGGCAATCCTGTACCAACACCTGGCTTCGGGGATACGCCCACAAGCCCTGCACGCTTCCCCGATCTTCAACGGCAAATCCGGGTCGGTCTTCCCTTCGGAGTTGGCCGCTTGCTGAATCAAGGTGCCGAGAAGATCCAGGTTGCGGGCTGCCTCGACGAACCGCTCCGCCTCCCCCGTCTTGCCGAGGAGCCGGAGCGCCTGCGCGAGACCAAAAAGGGTATCTCGATGTCGTGGGTCGTTTTCATAGGCGGCTCTGTAGTGCTTCTCGGCGGTCTCCGGGTCGTGCCGGATCAGAGCGAGACGGCCCCTCAGACGGTTTAAATCGGTATGATCGGCAGGCCCCTGCGCGAGCCATTTCTGCGCAAGCCCTACATCACCGCGATCGATCGCCAGCCGCGCTTGCGCGGCGAGGGCGTCGGGGTCGTCCTTGGAGAAATATTCCAGTACCGATTCCGCCTTCTGGTACTGACCGATTTGCATGTAGGCGTCGGCCAGCGCGAGTCGAGACCAGCGATCGTCCGGGTCGGCCTTGAGAAATCTCTCCATATCCACGGCCAGCTCCGTGGAATCCCAGATTGATCCTCGGGGTAGGCACCAGAGAAAAAGATCCTCGAAGGTCAGCGGCATGAGCCGAGCCAGCACCTGGAATTGCTCATCTAGCTCTTTGCGTCGCGACTGCATGCCGTAGATGTAAATCAATTCTCGGTGCGCTTGCACCAGTTTCGGGTCGAGACGGACCGCCTTGAGCAAGAACGTTTCGGCGTCACTCAGGCGAGAGTCCCGCAATGCAAGCTGACCGGTGAGGAGTCTCGCCTGCGGTCCCAGCGGGTCGTCGTCCGGTATTCGGGCCAGGGCCTTCAGTGCCTCTTTGGGACGCTCCTTCGCCATCGCCAACTGAGCGCGGAGCAGCCAGTCTTGCGAGGTCGGCTCGCGAAGTCGGGCCAGTTGTTCGATGGCTTCCGCGGCCTGGTCCCAGCGACCGGCCAGGAAGTCCGCCTCGGCGCGCTTCCAGACCACATCCGGATCGGCTGGAGCTGACTTCCAGAACGACAGCGCGACGGCCCCGCCAATCGCTAGCACGGCGAGCGGCGGAATGACCCACAAGAACGAGAGACGACCGGCACGGGCGGACATTCCTCAAGACCCCTCAACAGCAGCGTCGGGCTCGACGATCTCCAGCGTCTGATCGATGGCCACATGCTCACGAGAGGTTTCGGTGCCGCTGGGCCAATGAATCGTCAACCGGGGAATCTCCGAGACGTCTCCAAGACCGATCAGGAGGCGGGGGTCGTGAGCGGATTCCATGCTCATTCCCCCCTTGCGCTGGCGCAGGATCGTACGATCACTCAGTTGAACCTCCACACGTGCCCCGATCGCATCGCGATTACTGCGCGTTCCGACGAGCTTCAGGCGAATCCAGTGATGATCGGTTGGCGTCTCGTTGAGGAGAATCGCGGGCGGGGCATCCTTGTGGTTGATGACGATATCGAGCCGGCCATTGTCGTCGAGGTCGCCGAAGGCGGCCCCCCGGCCCACATGAGCGCTGCTCATGTAGGGGCCCGCATCCCTCGTGGCGAGTTTCATGCGACGACCTCCGTCGGGAATTCCCCCCGCGGCCACGTTATGGTAGAGCAAGGGCGGCTCGGCATAAGGGACCGTCTCGCGGTTATTATCCACATGACCGTTGGTCACGAACAAATCGGGCCAGCCGTCGTTGTCGAAGTCGCCCAGCATGCACCCCCAGCCGACAAGATTCATGCTATTGGCGGCCAGACCAAAGTAGGGGGTCTGGTCGAAGAAGGCGCCATTGCCGAGGTTCTGGTAAAGGGTATTGTATTCACCGGAGAAGTTCGTCACGAACAGGTCAGGCAGACCGTCGCCATCGACGTCCTCGGCATCAACCCCCATCCCGGACTGGGCCTGACCGTCGTCGTCGTAGGCCGCGCCCGACTCCTCGGTGGCATCGTGAAAGGTGCCGTCGCCGTTGTTCAGGAAGAGATAATTGGGGGTCATGTCATTGGCGACGTAGATGTCGATCAACCCGTCTTGATTCAGGTCGGCCGTCACGACGCCGAACCCATGGCCGTCATCGCGGCCGATCCCGACCTCCTTCGTGACGTCGGTGAACGTGTTATTCCCATCGTTCCGGTAGAAGAAATCCGGCCCCGTTCGAACCTCCCTCGGCGAGCAGTAAAGCCGGTAGTTCCTTGAGGGATCGCCGCAGAAATGATTGTCCTTGGGGTACGACCATTCGCCGTAATTGGCGATGTAGAGATCGAGATCTCCGTCGTTGTCGTGATCGAGAAACGCCCCTCCGGAGGACCAGCCGGGGCGTTGGATTCCGGCGACCTTGCTGATATCCGAAAACGTCCCGTCGCCGTTGTTGCGATAAAAGACGTTCGGTCCATAGTTGCAGAGCACGAGGTCCTGATCCCCGTCGTTGTCGGTGTCCCCGACAACAACGCCGTGGCAGAACCCCCGGAAGCCGACCCCCGCCGATTCCGTCACATCGGCGAACTTGCCATCCCCCAGATTCTTGTAGAGTCGGTTCGGCGGTCCCTCTGGTGAGCCAGGCGGAATCAACTTGCACGTGGCGAAGTACAGATCCATGCGGCCGTCGCCATCGTAGTCAAAGATCGCTACGCCCGAACCGTTGGCCGTGGGGAAATGCTTTTCCTCATTCATCCCGGAAAAATGGACAAAATCGACTCCAGACTCCGCCGTGATCTCCCGGAAGCGGAACGGGCTAGGTTCCTGCGACTCGATGGACGGGGCCGCCTCCGGATGATAATTGGCCAGACGATCACCGACCAGACCGGCCGGCTTCGGGGCCAACCGCTCGGGACTGACCGTGTCGAGTGGCTTTGATGATCCGACGGCTTCGTTTTGCGCATTCACCTGGTCCACGGCGGGAGCTTCACCACAGCCGGACAGCGTGGAACCGATTCCGAGAAGGGCGATCCCCCCAACAATTCGTCGGAAACTCTTGAGCCCGTACCACATGAAGCATGCCCCACGATCAACGCGTCGTTCCTTCAACCACCACACCTGGTGATCTTCCAGGCTCCGACCGCGTTCCCATTGTAACATGGCCGACCGGGGATTGTCCCGGTGTCGAACCGGGCGCATCGATCACCTCTCTTCTCCTGTTCGTGCCACCGGGAAAAAACGTTCGAAGACCCCAACCGTTCTTCTAGGCATGGGGTATCATCTTTCGGACAATATCCAGATCAAGGCGAGTCGCCTGCCGCGCCGATGGCATTCGAAACAGCGAGCGGAGGGATTTCGTCCAAGATCAGCGTTCCCGCGGCGAACTACCAGAGTGCGGACGGACCGAGTGCAACGGGGAGGGTGGCGATCATGGGTCTGGACATCGCCCTGGGTGTCCTGGTGTTTCTGGGAGCGCTCCGTGGTTGGTTCCGCGGGTTCGTCCTTCAGGCGGTCCAGCTCGGAGCCCTCACCGGCTGCGTCTATCTGGCCGATCCGGTGAGCGATCTCGGCGCCCGTATGGCCGAGAATACTTTCCCAAGATTCAGCCGGAGATGTTCGACAGGCTGCTCTGGTGGAGTTCAGCCGTCCTCGCCTACATTGTCACGGCGGGTCTGGCGACTCTGTTGGTTCGTCTCTACCGGAAAAAGACGTATGTCGAGGGAGAGCCGTACCGTAGCGACCGGGGAGCGGGATTTCTTCTCGGCGGCGTGAAGGCCTTCGTCATCGCCTCCTTCCTGGTGGCAGCCATTCTGAAATACGCGCCCACGGACCTGAAGGTCGGGGGGGGATGGGTCGAGGAGCAATTCCAGACCTCCCGGACCCTGGTCTGGGCAAAGCGCTATCGCCCCGCCGACCAGATCTGGAACGCACCACCCGTGCAAGCATTCATCCAGAGAATTCGGAGCCGTGGCCTGGGAAATCCGGAGCCGACGGAATCCGAAACGCCATCTTCGGTGGCCGGACCGGAGTCGAAGGCCGAGCCTGACAAGAAACCCCTCCGCACGGCAAGCCGTCCCAGGGCGCTGCAAGTGCCTCGGCCCTTTCCTGTTGCGCCCGAGAGACGGCTCGATCCCAAGGCCCCCAGTTTTCTGCGGGACATCGAGCGAGAGATGCGACGTGAGGGAATCCCGTTGACGGATTGATCGGTGCCAGGCAAACTCCTCCGATGCCCGACGGAACGGGCTCACGGGAGTTTTGTCAAGAATGACCGATCCGCCTCAGAATCGCCGAGATTTTCCCCGCTGGGGACTGATCCTTCTCCTGTTCGGTCTGTATCTCACGTTCGAGGGTTATCAGAGCCTGAACGGTGACCAGGCGTACCGGCTCCCCTTGCTGCTCGATCGACAGGGAGTGGCATTTTACGAGCACGACCCGTTCGTGCGGTCCTTCGACACATTCAACCCGCACCGAGGGTACCTCACCCTGCTCGACCTGGTGAGCCGGCCGCTGGGGCTTTCCGCGTGTCTGTTCGGACTGTTTGCCCTGACCTTCGGCCTGACGTGCCTGGGGCTGGAACGCCTGACGAGAGCCACCTGGCCGAAGGCTGGTCCACTGGTCGGCTGGGCGTGCGTCGGGATGGTCCTGCTCACCAAGAGCGGGAACATCGGTACAAACCACCTGTTCGAACCGCTCCTGCTGGACCGTCTGATGGCCCTGGCCCTCGGCTGGAATGCCCTGGCGCTGGCGGTCGAGCGACCGTCGCGAGGTCTCTGGGTTGGTCCACTTCTGATCGTCCCCGCGTGCTGGATTCATCCCTCCCTGGGCCTGCAACTGGCGGGATTGCTCGGAGTGACCTGGTTAATCTGGGGGTTTTGGCCACGAACGTCAGAAGTTAGGATTGGGCAGAGTTTACGGGCAATAGTTTTGCTGGGCATTGCCTGCTCGCCGAGCCTCTGGATGTCGGCCACACAGGGGGATTCTTTATTTAAAGGGTTATCACCAGAAGACTTCCGACTTCTCACGGCCTACGTGCAAAGTCCGCAGCACATGGTCCCGCACCTCTGGCGCATGCCGCAATGGCTCGCCTGGGGTTGCTTCCCTGTACTGGCGTTTCTGACGCTCAGAGGTTGGGGACTGCCAGATCGCGTCGAGAAAAGCACCTGCTTGCCGCCGGCTCGGCTTCGCCTGTGGATGCTCTATGCGGTCAACTTGCTGGGACTCGCGATCGCCTGGGTTGCCATCGAACCACTTGAGAATCTTCATGCCACACTCTTCCAACCATTCCGTATGGCGACTCTCGCCCGGGGCCTGGCACTGGTCCTCTTGTCGGAACGGGTCGTGGCACTCTGGAGCCGGGGAGGATGGGCCGATCAAGCGCGCGTGGTGCTTCTGGCGGCGGGCCTGACCGGCGACTGGTCGCTGGTCGTCGTGACGATCGTCGAGCTGGCCATCACCCTCTCGGGATGGGCGGGCGAACGCGCTGCCCAATGCGCGGGCGTCCTGACGACCGGGGCCGGACTCATCTTCCTCTCAAGGCACGATCCGCAGTCAGGCCACCTTGCCCTGTGCGGTGGCCTGGTCGTATGGAGTCTGGTCCGTCTGTTCCTCCGAAAGAGGGCGGTCGATTGGAATCGGCAACGATTTTACAGGATTCTCGCGTATAGTTGGGCCGTCCCCCTCCTCGCGTGGATTGTCCCAATCCTGCCCTGGTCGAAGACGAACCCTGGGCGGTTCGAGGAGACTTTCCTTGTAAAGCACTGCCGTTTTGTGCCGGTGCCTGTGGATGATGTGGAGCGATTGTCGGTCTGGTGCCGGAAAAACACCCCTCCCTCGGCGCGTTTCATCGGCCCTCCCGGACCCAAAACGTTCCGGCTTTGGTCCCGACGCACGCTTGCTTTCAATCGGTCGGGGGTCCCCTACCATGCGGAGGGATTGGGCGACTGGGCCGAACGATTCCGACAGCACGTGGCGTTCGAAGGATCAACGGCAGACTTCGCGAGAGCGTACTTGAAGGATCACCGGGCGCTGGAACAACGATACGATGCCTTGAGCGCACCGCAACTCGCGTCCCTGGCAAGCCAGCAAGGCGCGAGTCATGTCATCGCCCTCCGACCTTCGCCCGAGAACCAGTTCGACGCGGCGAACGGCCCCCTGGAACTACTCCACGTCGAGGGCCGTTATGCCGTGTATCGCGTACGAAACCGGATCGATCCCGATCAAGCCCGGATGGCGGCCGGCGCATCGGCCGGAACCGGGTAATCCTTGACGAACTCCTGGATCTCCCCCCTCACCTGCTCGGCCAGGGTTTCGTTCTCGGCGTCGGCCAGAACTCGGTTGATCCATTGAGCGACCTGCTTGATCGCATCTTCACGCATCCCCCGCGTCGTCAGGGCGGGCGTGCCCATGCGGATTCCGCTGGGGTCGAGTGGTTTTCGCTTGTCGAACGGGATCAGGTTCTTGTTCACGGTGATTCCCGCCCGTCCCAGCGCGTTTTCGGCGATCTTGCCGGTCAGGCCCCTGGACGTCATGTCGATGAGGATCAGGTGGTTGTCCGTGCCTCCCGAGACGAGGCGGAACCCCGCCCCGGTCAATTCGTCGGCGAGCGTCTTCGCGTTACGGATCACCTGAGCACCGTACGCCTTGAAGTCGTCCCGAAGCGCCTCACCGAAACAGACCGCCTTGCCCGCGATAACGTGCTCCAACGGACCCCCTTGGAGTCCGGGGAAGACCGCGGAATCGAGCTTTTTCGCCCGGTCGGACTTGCACAGCACGACCCCTCCGCGTGGTCCTCGCAAGGTTTTATGCGTGGTCGTGGTGACAAAATCGGCCAGCGGCACGGGGTTCGGATGATGGCCGCCAGCCACCAGGCCCGCGATGTGGGCCATGTCCACGAAGAAAATCGCCCCGACCTCCTTCGCGATCTCGGCGAATCGGTTGAAGTCGATGATCCGAGGATACGCGCTGGCGCCGGCCAGGATAAGCTTCGGCTTGTGCTCTCGGGCGAGCCGGGCGACGCCGTCGTAATCGATCTGCTCGGTCCTGGGATCGAGGCCGTAGCCGATCGTGTTGTACCAGCGACCGGAGAAGTTCAGCTTCATCCCGTGGGTCAGGTGCCCCCCCTGGGCCAGGTCCATCGCCAGGACGGTGTCGCCGATCTCCAGCGCCGCGTAATAGACGGCCTGGTTGGCCGTTGCGCCCGAGTGAGGCTGGACGTTCGCATGCTCGGCGCCAAAGAGTTGCTTGACGCGATCGATCGCCAGCCGCTCGATCGAATCGACATGCTGGCAGCCGCCATAGTAACGGCGACCGGGCAGCCCTTCAGCGTACTTGTTCGTCAGGACGGACCCGACCGCTTCCATGATGGCCGCGCTGGTGTAGTTCTCCGAGGCGATAAGTTCCAGTTCATCACGTTGCCGGTGCTCCTCGGCAACGATCGCCTCGTAAACCGCACGGTCCTTGTCTTCCAGAATCCCCATCGGACATCTCCTGTCGAAGGCCATCGCGGCCCCCTTCACGACTCGGTCATCCACCGCCAATGGTAGATGCAACGCTGGGTATGATTTGCCGGATCGACCCGGGCCTGGACCTGAGCTTGCGCCCCTCGCCGACCGGCCTCGGCCAGGGCCACCCGCGCCGGACTCGTTGCCTCAAGAGCCAGGCGACCACTCGGTAGGTTTGCGATTTTCCAGAGCATGTGGTTCGTGTCGGCGTCGAGAAGGTCGCTTCCGACCGCTTCGATCACGTAGGTAGACGCCAGAGACTCAACCGTCGCCCGGCAGCGGACCGCCAGATCCACCTCGACGCTCACCTCGTTCGGCATCTCCCGAACACTGAACACGGCCGAGAAATGATGAGGGCCGGCGCGTCCCACGAGCAACGCCTGAGCCTCGGGCTCGGGATCGCCCCCTTGAAAGTGCAACTCCTGAAACACCGGGCTGACAACCCGCGCGGGGTCGTCGCGATCGGGGTCGCTCTCAAACGAGTGGGCGAGGGCAACACGTTCCGACGGCTCGGCACCGATCTCCAGGACATGACGCCAGCGATCGCCCGTCCATCGGAACGCCAGCCGGAAGACTCCAGCGACGATCGCCTGTTCCTCGTCCTGATGGTCGAATCGGGGCATCATCCGCGGCGCTCGTCCGCTCCTCTTGTTGAAAAATGAAAAACCTTGCCGGACACGGATCATGCGCCCGGCAAGGTGAGAGAGCATCCTTCAGGATCGATCAAACCCTCGTTTACGCGGGCTTGGCCTCCCCCTTCTCCAACTTCATGCGAAGGAAAGCGTCGATAAAACCGTCGATATCACCATCAAGGACCGACCGCGGGTTGCCCACATCGAAGTTGGTCCGCAGGTCCTTGACGAGCTGATAGGGGGCCAGAACGTACGAGCGAATCTGACTGCCGAAGCTGATCTCGCCCTTTTCGTCGTAGGCCTTGGCGTACTCGGCTTCGCGCTTCAACTCTTCCATGCGGATGAGCTTGGCCTTGAGCAATTGCAGAGCCAGAGAGTCGTTCTTGTGCTGCGAGCGCTCACTGCGCGACTCCGCCACGACCCCCGTGGGAACGTGGCGATAGCGGACGCCCGACTCGGTCTTGTTCTGGTGCTGACCTCCCGGGCCACCGCAACGGAAGACCTCACGCTCCAGTTCGTCGTCGCGTAGTTCGATATCAATCGTGTCGTCGATCTCGGGCAACACGTCCACCGAGGCGAAGGACGTCTGCCGGCGACCGGCGGCGTCGAACGGGCTGATCCGCACCAGACGATGCACTCCGGCCTCGCAGCGGAGATAGCCGTAGGCATATTCGCCGATAATGTGGATTGTGGCCGTCTGGATGCCCGCGGCGCCGCCTTCTTCACGATCGACGATCTCGACCTTGTAGCGATGCTTCTCCGCCCACATCAAATACATGCGCAGGAGCATCTCGGCCCAGTCGCACGCCTCGGTGCCGCCGGCTCCGGCGTGGACCGTCAAGTAGGCGTTGCGGTGGTCGTTCTGCCCACTGAGCATCGAGCGCAGCTCGAATTCCTGGAAGTCGGCCCGAGCCCGCTTCGTCGCCTCGCGGATCTCCTCGTCAAACGAGTCGTCCTCGGTCTCGTCGGCCAGGTCCATCATCGCCTGGAGGTCGTCCGCCTGAGAACCGAGCGCGTTGAAGGGGTCGAGAACCGACTTCAACGTCTTCATTTCCTGGATGACCTGCTGGGCCTGGTCCTGATCGTTCCAGAAATCGGGGCGGGCCATCTCCTCGTTCAACTCGTCGTACCGTGCTTGCTTGTCGCCCAAGTCAAAGAGAGTCTCGGAGTTGAACGATCTGGTCGATGACGCTTCGGGCGTCGCGCTTCAGCTCCAATTCCATCGCGGTTCAATCCTTCCGGTCAGACCGGACTGTGACTCTCAAAACGGGCCTCGCCGCGCCAACCCCGGCGCGGCACAATGATTGTACGACGAAACGGGCCGGAAGGACCAGACGAACCCCTCGACAACCCGCGTGATGACCTCATCCGATTCCCCGATCGTGGGCCGGCTGGCCCCCTCGCCGACGGGCGGCCTGCACCTGGGACACGCCCGGACCTTCCTGCTCGCGTGGCTGTCCGTCGCGCCGTGGCGGGGGTCGAATCATCCTGCGGATCGAGGACATCGACGCCTCCCGCGTCCGTCCCGAATCCATCCAGGGCGCGATCGACGACCTCCGCTGGCTGGGACTCGACTGGGACGAGGGGCCGGACGTGGATGGTCCCCACGGACCCTATTTTCAGTCCGAGCGAATCGACGCCTACCAGGAAACCCTGGAGCGACTGAAGCGAGACGAGCGGGTCTACCCCTGCACGTGCACCCGCGCCGATATCGCGAGGGCGGCCTCCGCGCCCCATGCCGAGGATGAAGGTCCGACCTACCCCGGCACCTGTGCAGCCCGCTGCGCGGCCGACGCCGAGGGGCTTGCGGATCGCCCGTTCGCCTGGCGGTTCCGGGTTCCCGAGGAGGTGATTCGCTGGGAGGATCTTGTGGCCGGACCGCAAGCTCTCAATCCCAGCCGGATCGGCGGCGATTTCGTTGTCGGTCGATCGAACGGCGCGGTGTCCTATCAACTGGCCGTCGTCCACGACGACGCAACGATGGGCATCAATGAGGTGATCCGAGGCGATGATCTGCTGTCGAGCACTCCCCGGCAGTTGTTACTCTACGATGCACTCGGCTGGAACCCGCCCCGGTTTGGCCACGTGCCATTGGCATACACACCCGATGGAAAACGACTGGCCAAGCGCGACAATGCGATCAAACTCGGAACCTTGCGAGCCGAAGGGATCGATCCGCGACGGCTCATCGGTCAGATCGCCCTTTCGTGTGAATGGACTGAGCGTATGAAACCGTCAACCCCACATGAGTGGATCGATCGGCAGGCGTGTTACCGCTTCCCTGCGTCCCCCTGGGTTATCACTCCGGAATCGCTCGCGGAACTGGGAATGAGCCGAATGCCCGCCCAAGGAAGTTAATGAATTCACTCTGAATCCCGCGATTAACCGAGCTTGATGACCTTATGGTCGATGGACTCTTTATCGTAAATCCCGAGGCCGAGCGCACCGGCGCCGGCGATGTGCTGGGGCTGTCGGTAATCGAACGCCTCGGTTCCGAGGGGGTCCTTGCCGCTCTTGCCAACCTCACCGACAGGCGGCAGCCCCTCCTTGCGTCGTCGGGCATCAACGATCTCCCAGCCGATTCGGTCCATGGCGACCGGGTCGGTGGCAAAGAACAAGGCCCCGTATTGCCAGACGAACTTCTTCTGCGCTCCCGGCCCTCCTTGAAAGACCGCGTTGAGGCCGTCGAGAACCTGCAAGACGGCCTTCTGTCGGATCGTCGGGTGGGAGCAAATGGCCGGGATGAACAGGTTGCAGGTGTTCGAGTCGTGGGTGCCGTGGCTCCGGCTGACGTTGTTGACCAGGCCGTGGCTCATGTTCTTCAGGGCCAGGGTCACTCCACCGGAGCCGTGATCCTTGAGCACCGGGATGCAGATCAACTTGTTGACCTTTTGCGTGATAATCGTTTCGAGGTGCGAGCGGTGGGTGCGCTCGTCCTTCGGGTCGTGAACTCCCGGCCGGGCATGGACGATGGGCAAGGTGACGAAAACGTCGGGATCGTACCCTTTGAGGTCGAGTTGAGCCTCATCGTAGGAATCCGCGGCGGCATCCCAGCGGCAGCCGTCGGGCAGGTTGTCCTTGTAGCCAGCCTGGATAAACTGGTCGCGGTATCGGTCGAAGACGATGACATCAGCTCGCTTGACCCCGGCCGACTCCAGCCCCTCGACGAGCGCGTGCACGGTGGCGTAGTTACTGATCGCGTTCGGCTGACCGACCGGGTTGACCTTGATCCCCACGACGTCCCCCGGCTCGAACATGGAACGCCATGCCTCGGCCGGCTCATCGATACCGGTCAAGGCCGTGATTCCCCGATTCACCATCACTCGGACGGCCTCCGGGTCCGGCATCGCGTTTCGGACGGCGCCAGGGTTCTGGACCTCGACAACCCGCCCCGGATAGGCACCGGGAAGACCGAGATTTCCGTTCGGGTTCTCCTCGCGTACTTGATATACAGCCGATGCCTGCGATGTGAGCATCGAGAGTCCCGTCACGGCGGCACCGGCCTGGAGAAAGGTCCGGCGATCGAGCCCCGATTCCGTCTGACGGCACGGTCGTTTGGGGGACGGATTCATCAGTAAACTCCTTGTTGTGAGGGACTGGTCCGAGAGGCGTTGAACCATTGCGCGGCGGCATCGAAGAAACGGCGGTCATCCTCGGCCGAAGTAAAGACGCGACGAGGCATCCAGAAGAGTTCCGCCTCGCTGAAGTAGAACAGGAATTCCCGAGGCGTCGCCACCATCCGCGCGACGCCCGGCCAGGCAACCCACGTCCATCGGTGTCTCGTGTGCCGGACGAGGCCCTGGGGCGAAATCTCGACCGTGATCCGTCCCTGACGCCGCAAAAGCGATTCCACCAATCGTTTATGACGAACAAGCCGAAGCGGAAAGAACAGCCCGAAGGCCCCGAAGATCCCGGCCATCGCCTCGGCGGAGAGGTTCGGCTCCGCGAGCATCCCCACCAGAAACCCGACCGTGGCTAGCCAGATGATGAGTCCGAGCTGGAACAAAAGAAAGCCGCGCCAGGGATTGCGAGATCTGGGGAACATTGCCCACAACGCCAGACGCCGAAGTTCGGCGTGGGTCAACGCCGCGAGGTCATACGAAACGGCGAGCGATTGCGGCGCCGCCCCAGGCTGAAGCGGGCTTTCCCCAAGTTGTGGACCAGGTTGTGTCTCCGGAGACGCGTAGGGGTTCCAGGGAATTGTGGGACCTGGTAACGCGTGTCCCGTTTCCCGATCATCCGGCTTGCTCATCCTCGTTCCCTTCGACCCGGCCCTGGAAGAAATGGAGCTTGCCACCTGGCAGCGTAGTCCAGTTGCTGCGCCGGGACAAAGAAAAAGTCGGCGTGTCAGGTTTTCGCGTTTTCGCCTCCACGTGTTTTGATCTACCTCCCCGTGAGGACGGAATAAAAATTGCAAGAAAATCTATGCTCCGCCAATTTTTCCACTCCTGATCGTGAAACGTGTTCTAAACTCTAGGCAATCTAGGCTGACTTCAACCAAAGAATACCTCCCGACGGGGTGGAGCGGGTTTGGCGGAGAGAACCCTTTCCGCTTCATCATTGGGCAAGGAACCGCACCATGAAGAGCATGTCGGAAGCGTGGCAGGACCTGGTCGGAACGGTGGAGAAAGGGGTCAAGAAGGGGTCCTTCGGACGAGTCCGCGACCTTCGGGTTGAGCTCGCGGGGCAAAATGTGGTGATCCGGGGAAAAACCCCCAACCACTACACCAAGCAGTTGGCCCACCACGCAGCGCTGGATGTCCTGAAGGGGTATCGACTGGTCAACGAGATTGTGGTCGGCTGAGAACCGGCAATCCCGACCGTCGTACCGAGATGCATATGACAGCGTCCTTCCCATTTTCCCCCCCAGCCGAGGATTTATGAGAACGGAGCCGGCCCCGGCGACCCTGGAGAGGGTCGCCGGGGCCGGCTCTTTTTCTGGAATGGAGTGAGAAATCGCCTCCGCCCGATACGTTACTCCCGGGCAAGTTCAATGTGATAGACCTGACCGTCAAGCTTCACCGTGACCGGCTCTTTAAAGGTCAGATATTGGTTCTGTAACGGGGTCTGCCGCCGGGCGAGCTGGAAGTATTCGTCACTGAACTGGGTCAAAGCGACCGCCTTGCCTCCTCCTCGGGCTTGACCTCGGAGTCCACCCAGCCGTTTTGCCGCCGGAAGAAGGTCTTTCCGCCGACATGCCGCACGGTGGAAACGACCTGGTCTCGCCCCTCAGCGTCCTTGGCGACGGCGGCATTGCCAGGGTAGCCACCCAGGCCGCCCATCCCACCCATCATCATCTCACTTCTGGCATGGAAGCTCTGCTGTCCCCCCTGGGAGAAGCCGATAGCCGGCTTCTCCGCCTGCTGGAGCCGGCCCCGACGCGATCGAGGCCCCATCCGAAGGCGCGGCGGTGGGTGTCGGAGCGTAGGGAGCCCCGAAGCGCGACGCCTTCGCATAATCTTGCTTGTTGGCCCGCTGTCCCACCCCCGCCGCGCCGCTGACCTGGCCGAGTTGAATCTGGAGCGATTCGCGAGCCCGCCGGGTGTTCTCCAACTGGGCGTGCAGATTGGTCGTCTCGTCGGCCAGGAAGGAAGTGTACGGTGTGAGAATCCCGTAGCGAGTGCTCAGCTCCACCAGTTCATCGGTCAGCTCGCGGTTCTCGCCGTGCAGGTCGATCTGGTCGATGATGTCACCGACACGCCGCACGGCCCAGAGGGTTTCGACGAACTGGTAGTTCGATCCCCGTGTCCGCCTCGTGCAGATCGGCAGGGAAGGTGAACGTCTGGCGGTCGTCGCCGACCTTGCCGGTGACGCGGATCTTGGTCCGGCCTGAATCCCGATAGCGTCCAACCCAGACGATCTGGCCCCCGTCGAACAGGTCGGGAATGTCGCGCGGATAGGTCCGGTTGATGTCCGTCCCGGTCAACTTGATGTCGATGTCCGAGAGCACCGGACTGGTCATCCTGGCGAAGAAGCGGGAGACCTCCGACTCGATATTCTCATCTGGCTTGACGTAGGCACTCGTGCCGTTGTTCCCACCGCTGAGCCGGTCGAGCAACCGGGCATTGACGTCGAATCCGACACCGAAGGCGAACAGCCGGGCGTCGGTGTCGTTGGCTTTGCGGGCGTTCTCGGCGATGGCCGTCTCGTGGGTCTCGCCCGCCGTCGGCAGGCCGTCGGTCAGGAACAGGACGTAACTGCGGTCGGGAGTCCTCGTGGAGCATCCCGAGGGCCTCTTCGAGGGCGTCGTTGATGTTGGTGCTGCCGCCGGGCCGGATGTTCTCGACGTAGCGGATGGCGTCCTGGCGGGACCTGCTATCGTATCGTTGAAGCTCGGGACGGAAGCTCTCGACCCGGTCGTCATAGACGATGATGTTGAACAGGTCGTCGTCCCGGAGGTTGTTCAGGACGAACTTCAGGGCCTCGCGGGCCTGCTCGATCTTCTTTCCGGACATCGAACCGGAGCGGTCCAGCACGAAAACCACCGTCTTCGGCTGGGGTTTCGCCTCCGTCTTCTCGACCTTCGGACTGGCCAGGAGCAAGAAGTAACCATCCTCCCCGCTGCTCGGGCGATAGCTGAGCACGGTCGCGCCCAGGGTTCCCTCGGCCAGCGTGTAGAGCAGGCGGAAGTCTCCGGTGGGAACCACGTGCCGTTGTTCGACCCGGATCGAAGCCCGGTGGTCGCCACTGCGGTGAATCTCCGCGTCGTGGCTCGGGCTGTACACGGATTTGATCGGCTCCCGGCTCTCCAGGTCCACCGAGAGCACCAGCCGCTCGACCGGCTTGGCCGTGTACTTGTCCGCGCTGAAGGGGTGGGAGAACTCAACAACATCGCCGTCACGCCGACATATCTGGGTGTACCGCAGCGTGACCTTGCGATCGGCCCCCGGCGGGATTGGGAAGACGCTCGTGCGGAAGAGGCCACGGCCCATGTATTCCAGGAGGGCCGGATCGCGCTTCCGCCGCACGATCTCCTCGTAAATCCGCCGCGCCTCATCCTTCTTCAAGAGGCGGCCGGGCAACTCCTTGCCGTCCACCATCAGGACAAGATCCTGCACGGCCCCATCCTCGGGCATCGGAAAGAGGAATTCCGCCTCAAGCTGGAACGAACAGGGGTTATGAAAGGTCTGCGAGAGCCGGACCTCCGCCACCTGATCGCGTACCTTCGCATCAACCGAGACCTCCTTGATCTCGTACGTCCGCGACACCGGCACGTCGGGCCGGCGGTCGATGATGATCACCTGTGCCCCGGCCCTGGCTACCGGGAAAAGACACGCGAGAGCCAGCAATGCACGCAGGTTGCGCAGCCTGGAGAGCATGGTGAATCCATCCTTTCGGGTTCCGCGAAGTGACGTGATCCGCCCGGAATCTGGGACGTTCACCGAGCGGAGGAAGTTCCCACATTCCGGGGACGTCCGGCCGAAAGGATAGACGGACGAAGCGAAGAATTATTAGAAGATTCGTGGCGAGAGCCAGAATCCCGGACGGGCCGTCTCAATCAACCGGCCCACTTGTTTGTGCCCTGCCGGGACAATGGCGCGGACGGCCCTCGCGACGCTTCAGGGCAGCGACGAACTGTCCGATCGTGGTGATCGGTTCGGAAAACTCCGTGTGATAGCAGCCGACGATCTCGGGGGAGTGGCCATCGCTGGAGCCGGTGACGCCCATCGGATGCTCGCGGAGCAGGGCTTCGGCCCGGTGACGGGTCTCGGGCGTGATGTTGTTGCTGACCAGTTCGAGGGCATCGAAGGCTGGGCCATGCTTCGCGACGATTCCCGCGAAGTCCTGATCCCAGCGGAACGGGTGTGCTCCGACGATCGCCCCGCCATGCCGCCGCACGACCCGGATCAGGTCACCGACATCAATCCCCGGAGGCGTCTCGTCGAGATCGGGCAAACCGTACACGAGGAAGTGACCTTGCCGCGTGGAGACTTCCGCCCCGGAGAGCACGATCAGACCATCGGCCTCGCGGTTCAACTCCTCCAGCTCGTCCGCTTCCCACTGGTAATCATGTTCCGTGATGACCACGGCGTCGAGTCCAGCCTGAATGGCTCGCTCGATCAGAACCTTGGGCTCGATCAGACTATCAGGCGAGTGGCGGGAGGTGTGGACGTGATGGTCGATCTTCGCCATAAGTTAAAATTCACTCGGGTCCTTGGGGCAAGACATTCATTCCACGATGGCCACGATCGGTCATTCGCAAGTTCGTGCGTGGCGTTTTCGAGGTCCCCAGCCTACGGTAGCGGGGTCCGGCCTGTCGAGGTCAGCCCAATTTCAGGCGCGGTCCTGCTGTGGACCGCACTCGACGACCGATCGCACAGGCCCGGGCTCGACCACGAAATGCGGCCCATCCGCGTCAATCTTCAGGAATCGGGTGCCTTTGAGCCAGTCTCCCAGGACGATCCATCTCGGGGCCCGGCAGGATTCGTCAAAAGAACCGTGAACGTGCCCGAAGAGGACCAGGTCCGTCCGGTCGGCCCGAGCGTTCGCGTACTGCCGGTAGACCGCCAGGTGCCGCTGGTTCGATGCCTCCCGGTGATGTTGGTTCGTGGATTCAAGCCGCGACTCCAGGGCACCAGCCAGCCAGCCGGGCAAGGCGCCGAAGACGTTCAGGAACGTTTTGCTCTCCATGACTCCCTTCCATCGACTCCGCCCGCCGAGCCGGTGGCCATGCACGAGATGAACTCGCAGTCCGTGAGACACGAGGGAGAGCGAGCCTTCCTCGATGAACCGCGCTCCGAGCGTTTGCTCGTAAAAAGGACCGAGCCAGGCGTCATGATTGCCGGGCAGGACGGTCAAGGCCCCACCGTTCCTCACGAAGCGGATCAGGGCCTTCAACCCCGGGCAACGTTCCGTTTCCGTTCGGCCCGCCTGTCGGCTGGCGAACCAGAAGTCGCACAGATCCCCAACAACGTAGAGCGCATCGGTCGGTTCCAGCGTCTCGACCAGACGCGCGAGCCGCTGGCCCCGGTCGGGCCGGTCGGGCCGCAGATGAACATCGCTGAGGAAGTAGTCGGGCACGTCAGTAGAGGTTGAATGCGTCCCGCATGACGGATGATTGAACGACGGAATTCGCTTCCTCAACTCGCTTTCCATCCACCAAGGGCGAGCAAGACGTTGAGGATATTCAGGCGGCTTCCCAGGGAAAGCGGCTCTCCTCCTCCACGGCGACGGCGACCGCCCGCCGCCGCCTCGGCTGGAGAGCGATTTCAGGATGAGGGGACCATTGCCCGGCGGCGTGGACCGTCGCGCGACTGCCGTGGCTTCTCAGGGCCTGGCGCGCGACCCGGGTCGCCAGATCCGGGCAATTGCAGTCCTGGCTCAGGTGCAGGAGGACCACGTGCCGGATCGACCCCGGCGCGGAACGGGCGAGTACGGCCGAGATCAGGCCAGCCCCCTGCTCGTTCGAGAGATGCCCCCCCTGCCCCAGATTGCGAGCAATCAGCGAGGGCGAGCGGCCGGATCGGCTCTGCATCTCGACATCGTGGTTGAATTCCACCCCGAGCACGTCCACGTCGGTCAGTGCGTCGGCCAGCTCATCCCACCAGAACCCGGTATCCGCCACATAGCCGAGCGCGACGGACCCCTTGCGATGCGTCGCCTTGCCCTCGACGCGGAACCCGAAGGTCGGTCCGCCGTCGTGACTCACGCGGATCGGCTCCACGCGGAGCCCCATCGGCGCGAGGAACGGTCGATCGTCGTAATGACGTACCAGGCCCAGTTCCTCCAGGGCGCGGAAGCCGGGGTGCCGGGACAGTGAGCGGCGATGCCCTTCATGGCAGATCAACGGCAGCCGTCGGCGCGACAGCCAGCGCAGCGTGGCGTCGCGGACGTGGTCGCCGTGCGTATGCGTCAGCAAGGCGGCCGCGATGTGATCCCACGACGAACCGACCGCTTCCAGCCGTCCGGCCAGGGCACGCGGACCCAGACCGAGGTCGATCAAGAGACCGGCCCCTCCAGCGTGTATCAAGGAGCTATTGCCCCGGGAACCGCTGGCGAGGACCGAGAACTGAATGGGCATCGTGCGCAAGGTCCCTCCGAGAGCATGATCGCCTCCGTTTCGAGCGATCAGGGGCCCTGGGTGAGTTATACGGAAGATCAGGCCCAGGGGCAAGCCGATCGCGCATTCCATTCCGCGAGAATCCTTGAGAAACAGCGGTCCCATTTCGCCGTTCGTCGTGTACGATCACACAAACGGTCGCGCGAATCCCAAAGTGCGGCGTGATCCTTTCTCATCGCGGCGTTTCGGTTCCATCCCTTGCCGTCTCGGTTCCCATCCGGGAGAGTCTCTCGTGTCGCTGGTCTATCCGTCGAATCATCCCCTGGTCCAACACAAACTGGCCGCCTTGCGCGATACCGCGACCAATCCTCCGGAGTTTCGCCGGCTCGTGCGGACCCTGGCAACCTTGCTGGCGCATGAAGCCACGACGGATCTGCCGACGCGCGAAGTCGCGGTGACAACGCCGATGGGCACGGCGCGTTGCCGGGTCCTGGCCGATACCGTGGCGGTCGTGCCGATCCTCCGCGCGGGCCTCGGCATGGCCGAGGGGGTCCTTGACCTGATCCCCGAGGCGGAGGTCTGGCATATCGGCCTGTTCCGCGACGAGCAGACGCTCCGGCCGATGGAATATTATAACAAGCTCCCGGCGCGGTGCCGGGCGTCGATCGCGCTGGTCGTGGACCCGATGCTGGCGACCGGCGGATCAGCCGTGCGGACGTGCGAGGTCTTGCGCAGTTCCGGGATCGGCCGTTTGAAATTTGTCGCCCTGATCGCCGCTCCCGAAGGGATTGCCCGGCTCAGTCAGGCCATGCCGGACGTGCCGATTCACGTCGGGGCCGTCGATGATCGGCTCAATGAGGTCGGTTTCATCGATCCTGGCCTGGGAGATGCGGGGGATCGGCAGTTTGGCACGTCGGAGTAATCGAGAGAACCGTTGACCCGCTCCTCTCTGGGAGATATCTCATGCGCGCCGTCGATCTGATCCGCAAGAAACGTGACGGTCGGCCTCTGGAGTCCAAGGAGATCGACTGGCTGGTCGAGGGGATCAAGACCGGCGACGTCGCGGATTACCAGTGGACGGCCCTGATGATGGCGATCGTCTGGCGCGGGATGAACGAGGCCGAGACGGTCGCCTTGACCGACGCCATGATGGAGTCCGGCACGATCGTCGATCTCTCGACAATCGCCGGGAAGAAGATCGACAAGCACAGCACCGGGGGAGTCGGCGACAAGACCTCCCTGGTCCTCGCGCCGATTGCCGCCGCGTGCGGGGTGCTCGTACCGATGGTCTCCGGGCGCGGGCTGGGCCACACCGGCGGCACGCTCGACAAGCTGGAGTCGATCCACGGCTTTCGGGTCGATCTGGACCTGAAGCGGTTCAAGGCGGTCCTGAAGGATTGCGGCCTGGTTATGATCGGCCAGACGGCCGAGATCGCGCCGGCGGACAAGCGGCTGTACGCCCTCCGCGACGCCACGGCCACGGTCGAGTCGATCCCCTTGATCACCGCGTCGATCCTCTCGAAGAAGCTGGCCGAGGGGATCGACGGCCTGGTCTTCGACGTGAAAACCGGCAACGGCGCGTTCATGGAGCGGCTGGAGGACGCGAGGGCCCTGGCGCAGTCGATGTGCACCATCGGCCGGCAGATGGGCAAGAGCGTCGTGGCCCTCATCACCCGGATGGAGCAACCGCTGGGCCTTGCGGTCGGCAATGCCGTTGAGGTGGCCGAGTGCATCGCCTGTCTGAAAGGGCAAGGACCGGCCGACGTGACGGAATTGTCGATCGAGCTGGCCGCCGAGATGGTCCTGATGGGCGAGCAGGCCAACTCGCTCGACGAGGCCCGCCTGCTCTGCCGCCGGGCGATCTCCGATGGCACGGCCCTGGAGCGATTCCGCAAGCTCATCGCCGCGCAAGGGGGGGACCCGAAGGTCATCGACGACCCCACCCGGCTCCCTTCGGCCGCGGCGCGGATCGAGGTCATCTCCCCGAGGGCTGGCATCGTTCACGCCCTGGCGGCCCGACCCATCGGCCAGGCAACCATGCTCCTCGGGGCCGGCCGGGCGAAAATCGACTCATTGATCGACCCATCCGTCGGCGTGATCCTGCACAAGAAGGTCGGCGACCCGGTCGAGGAAGGAGAACCCCTCTGCACGATCCTCGCCCGCGACAAGAAGACGACGCATGAGGCCGCCCTGCCGTTGATCCTGAACGCCTTCTCGATCGGTGACGAGGCCGTGGGGGTTCCCGAGTTGCTTGTCGAGCGGCTGTAGGAGGGATTTCGGATTGGTGCCACCGGAGGTCAGGGCTTCCGCTCCATTCGTTTTCAGGTAGCCCCGACATGATCATGCGAAGGAATACCCGGGAACGAGACTCCGCAGGGTCGGGTGGGGGTCTTGATCGCGGACAGATCTTGTCGTAAAGGTTGCAAGGATGGAAACATCGGGACAGCTCGACCGGCGGCGGAGCCTGGAATTCGACCCCCTTCTCTCTTGGCGAGTGCGGCATGCGCTGGGTGGCTCTCGGATGGCTCGGTTTGATCCTGTTCGTGTTAGCCGGATCTGTCCGGGCAGATGATGGCTCGACAGACCCGGTCCCGATGGCAAAGCAGGTCTCGCCGACGGGCTGGGGGGAACGGCTTCGGGGGCTGGCGGGGGTCGCGGTCATCCTGGGCGTCTGTGTCGGGCTGTCCGAGGACCGGCGGGCGATTTCGCCTCGGGCGGTTGGGTGGGGCCTGGCCCTGCAATGGGGGTTCGGGATCTTCTTGCTCCAGGTGCCGGCGGGGCGGCAGGCGCTGGAGGTTGCCTCGCGGTTTGTTGAAGGGGTCCTGGAGTGCGCCTTGCAGGGGGCGGAGTTCGTCTTCGGCCCGGAGCTGGTCCGGCCCGATGGCCCGGCGGGGTTCGTCTTCGCGTTCCGGGTCTTGCCGACGATCATCTTCGTCGCCGCGCTGTTCGCGGTGCTGTATCGCCTGGGGATCATGCAGCGGATCGTCTGGGTTTTCGCGTGGGTGATGTCCCGGCTGATGGGGGCCAGCGGGGCGGAGTCCCTGAACGTGGCGGCCTCGCTGTTCCTGGGTCAGACCGAGGCGCCATTGACGATCCGGCCGTACCTGCCGGGAATGACGCGCTCGGAACTGCTGGTGGTGATGGTCTCGGGCATGGCGCCTGGTGTCGGGCGGGGTGCTCGGGGCGTACATCGGCACGGGGGCGGAGTCGAAGGATCTGCTCACGGCGATCCTGATGACCGCGCCGGCGTCGCTGTTCCTGGCGAAGATCCTCATTCCCGAGACGGGCACGCCGGAGACGCTCGGCCAGGTTCACGGCGGCGACTTGCCCCCGGATGCCAACGTGCTCGACGCCGCCGCGAGGGGGACGCGCGAGGGGCTGGAGCTGGCCCTGAACGTCGCCGCGATGCTCATCTCGTTCCTGGCCCTGATCGCGCTGGTGAACAAGGGATTGGGGCTGGTCGGCGATGCCTTCCATTACGAGGGCCTGACCTTGCAGATGATCCTCGGCAAGGCCCTGGCGCCGTTGGCCTGGTTGCTGGGTGTCCCCTGGAAGGATTGCCAGGCCGTGGGGGGCTTGCTCGGCTCTCGGGCGGTACTCAACGAGCTGATCGCCTACGGACAGCTTGGCGACTCTGCGCGACCAGCTCCAGCCGAGATCGTTCTCGATCGCGACGATTGCCCTGTGCGGGTTCGCCAACATCAGCTCGATCGGCATTCAGCTCGGCGGCATCGGGGCGTTGATCCCCAAGCGGCGGGGGGACCTGGCCCGTCTGGGGGTGCGTGCCCTGCTGGCGGCGACCCTGGCGAATTTCCTGTCCGCTTCCATTGCGGGAGTGCTCATCCCATGATACCCAACATCTTTGAACAAGCCCAGGACGCCGCCGTCGTCATCGGACAACGGGTCGGGACGTTTCCCAGGGTTGCCATCGTGCTCGGCTCCGGCCTGGGGGCGTTCGCCGACGGCCTGACCGAACCCATCCGCATCCCCTATGGCGCAATCCCGCATTTCCTTGAGCCGACGATCGCCGGGCATCACGGCAATCTCATCGTCGGGCGCTGTGGAAATGTCCCGGTCGCGGTACTCCAGGGGCGGTTTCATTATTACGAAGGGCACGACCTGGAGACGGTCACGTTTCCCGTTCGGGTGCTGCAGGTGCTCGGAGTCACGACGTTGATCCTGACGGCCGCCACCGGTGGCATCCGTCCGAGTTTGCGCCCGGGGGACATCCTCTGTCTGTCCGATCACCTGAACCTGCTCGGCGCGAACCCCCTGCGCGGGCCGAACGACGACCGGCTCGGCACGCGGTTTCCCGACATGAGCGAGGTGTACTCCGAACGGCTCCGCGAGCTGGCGATCGAGGAGGCCCGACAGTTGGAATTCACGTTACCGACCGGCGTGTACGCCGCGATGCCCGGCCCGAGCTACGAGACGCCCGCCGAGATCCGCATGCTCCGCACGCTCGGGGCGGACGTGGTGGGGATGTCCACCGTGCCCGAGGCCATCACCGCGCGGCACGCCGGGATGGACGTCCTCGCCCTGGCCATCGTCTCGAACTGGGCCGCCGGGATCACCACCGAGCCAATCACCCACGACGAGGTGATCGAGGCTGGCCGTGCCGTTGGCCCGAGGCTCTCGGAATTGCTCACGCGAGTGGTGCAGCGGCTGGGTCAGGAAGGGCCAGGCGATTGAGGCGGATCAACCACCTTTGGGGGCCGGGTCGGACCGCTTCAAGAGGATCAGGACGTAGGGCACCCCATGAAGCGGCGTCTCTCGAACCGGCTCCCAACCCTGATCCAGCAAACTCGTCAGCGCCACCTTCTCGGTCGACTGCTCGCGGACGATCCAGCTCCGTCCCTCCGTGTCGAGGATGACATAAAGATACTCGCTCATGATCGGGCGTTTTCCTCGTGTCCACGATACGCGCGGTCGAGCAGATCCACTGGATGTCGGACGTTCATCGCGCTGCCCCGTTCCTTGAGCTTGCGGGCGATCTGGAGAATGCAGCCGACGTTCCCGGTGACGACCGTTTCGGCGCCGGTTGCCTCGATGAAGTCGGCCTTGCGACGGCCGAGCCGGTCCGACATCTCGGGCTGGGTCAGGTTATACGTTCCCGCCGCGCCGCAGCAGATCTCGCTCTCCTCCAGGGGGACGAGATTCAGGCCCGGGATCATCTGCAAGAGGGCCTGGGCTGGCTGCGCACCTGCTGCGCGTGGCAGAGGTGGCAGGCGTCGTGGTACGTCACGTTCAACGGCAAGGGGTTCTCGGGAGGGATCGGCCCGAGCGCGACGAGGAATTCGGAGATATCGCGGACCTTGCTCACGAACGCCCTGGCGGCCTCGTGGTCCTCGGGCGGGAGGAGGTGGGCATAATCCTTGAGCATCGCGCCGCAGCCGGCGGCGTTGACGATGATCGCGTCGAATTCCTCCGGGCGGAAGGCGCGGATGTTCGTCCGGGCGAAGTCGAACGCGGGGCCTTCGACGCCGGAGTGATAATGGATCGCGCCGCAGCAGACCTGCCCTCGCGGGATCACGACCTCGCAGCCGTTGTGCTGGAGCACGCGGGCCGTCGCGGCGTTCGTCTCGGGATACATCGCGTCCGAGACACACCCCAGAAACAGCGCCACCCGCGCCCGCTTCGGCCCGATCGGCGGCAGGACCTCCGGCAAGGGGCTCGACCCCCTTTGCAGGTCGGGGAGCATCGCCTGCATCCGTCGCAAGGTCGGCGGCAGGAGCCGCGTCAGGCCGACCCGCTCGGTGAAATCCAGCACGCCGAGCTTCTGAAACAGCCGCGCCGGTGCCAGAGACGCCCGCACCCGTCCGGCGTAAGGGAACAGGTGGTGGAGGATCAACCGCTGGAGCAGGCTCGTCCGCTCCCCCTTGCCGGCCGAGCCTTGCATCGCGACCTTGAACGGCTCGATGAGCTGCCCGTAACGGACCCCGGACGGACAGGCCGACTCGCACGCGCGGCAATCGAGGCAGAGGTTCAGGTGATGCCGCACCTCGTCCGACATCGCCAGGCGACCGTCGGTGACGGCGCGCATGAGGTAGATCCGCCCGCGCGGGCTGTCGTTCTCGTTCCCCGTCTCGATGAACGTCGGGCAGCTCGCCGTGCAGAGTCCGCAGTGAACGCACTCCTGAAAACGGCGGTATTCGATCTTCCGCGAGAGCCAGTCCAGGTCGATCCCGGCGTCGCGGGGAGGCGTCTTCAGCTCGGAATTCGTGGCTGCGTCAGGAGTTGCAGTCGCCATGAGGCAGGCGGTCCTCGGTCGGTCTCGTTGAAAAGGCGGGAGGCGGTGGTCATCCGGAGAAGAGGCACAGTCCGACGTTAAATTGTACCGACGAACCGCCCCGGATTCATCACCCAATCGGGATCGAGGGCCCGTTTGATCTGCTCCATCAAGGTCCAGTCCCCCCGCGGCTCCCCCCAGACCTTCAGCCGCTCCTTCGCGTCGGTCGGGCAGCGGGAAAGGATCAGGTTCCCGCCGGCCTCGACCGCCCGCGCTCGCAGGCCGTCGAGCTCCGTCGCCAGTTCATCCTGATCGAAAGGCCCCCGGAGATGCCCGCGCACGATCCCGTTCCCGGCGTGCGCCTGGACCGCCCAACGCCCCGGTTCGAGCCGCTCGACGAAGGCCATGACCTGCGAGGGCCGCACGTTCGCCAGAAGGCTCAACGGGCCCAGGCTCCGCGGCGGCGAATTCGGTCAGGGCCGCCCAGAGCGGCAAGGACGCTTCCCCCTCTCGCTGGACAAGCTCCCGCCCAGGGAGTTCCCGACGGATTTGCTCCAGCTGCCAGGCGACCGACGCGGCGTTGTCCTCGAAACCGAGCGCCAGCACCCAGGGGCGCTGGGCAGGCCCAGTGGCTCCCCGACCGCCAACGCGGCCGGTTGGTTCAGAACGTCGATCGCGACCGGACGGGTCATGGACGTGTTGAGCTGGTCGAGCACCTCGGCAAGGCCGGCCACGTCATCGAAACCGGCCCAGACGATCGCGCTGGCCTCGGGTAACGGGCGGACCTTGAGCGTCATCTGGGTGATCACGCCGAGCGTGCCCAGCGAGCCGGTCAGGAGCCTCGGCAGGTCATATCCCGCGACGTTCTTGACGACCCGCCCGCCCCCCTTGACGGCGTTGCCGTCCGCCTGGACGAAGCCGACGCCGAGGATCAGGTCGCGCGGGCGACGGTTGCCGAAGCGCCGGGGGCCGCTGGCGTTCGTCGCGAAGATCCCGCCGAGAGTCGCCCGAGCCGCCTGGGGGGCGTCGAGAGGGAGCCGCTGTCCCTGCTCGGCCAGGGTGGATTGAAGCGTGGCCAGGGTCATGCCGGCCTCGACGGTGATCGTCATGTCGGCGGCCGGGTAGTCGATGATCCGGTTCAACGATCGGGTGTCGAGCGCGATGCCGGGACGTCGCGGGATGCCGCCGTAATCGAGCGCCGTGCCGCCCCCCTGGGGATAGACCGCCAGCCCCTCCCCGGCGCGTCGCCCGATCGTCTCTCGAAGCGCGTCCACCGATTCGGGCCGTTCGGTGGCAAGGGCGTATCGGCCATCGCCGAGATGGCCGCCTTCGGGGTTGTCAGGCCAGTTCAAGAGATGCTCCCGGCGTTTCGGCCGTCGCACGATGCGGCTCAGAACGACTCTTCGGTTTCCGGTTCGGACTCGGACCGTTCCGCATAATACCGGATATCCTCACCGGAGAGGACACGATCGACGGCCTCCTGCACGAGCCGAAGGGTTTCCACGGTCCCCGGATCGGTTGCCAGGCCCGGCCAGGCATCTGTCAGGAGGACCTGCCCCTCGAAGGCCAGCCGATGCAAGGCGTACGAGAGGCGGCGTTCGAGATGCGACGCATCGCGGAAGTCCCGTTCCAGGTCGATCAGGGCCTGGAGCAACTCACGAGCCGTGTCCGGGTCGAGTGTCTCGCCCCGGCGCAGCGTCGCCAGCAAGCTGGAGGGATCGTCGCCCAGCATGGCGGCGTGACGGAGTACGACATCGATCGCCGCGGACGAGGATGGGGGCAGCGACTTCGGCCGGGGGACGGTCGCGGACTCGGCATGATGCGTCTTCTGCACGTCGGGTTCCTCCGTGATCGTGTCCGGCTCCGCCGTGGTGGCGATGTTGTTGCTCATCGCGAGGCTGCGAGGCGTCCGAGGCGCAACCGACGCGGTCCACTCGGCCAGATATTCGAGGTCGTTGGCGATGGCGTCCAGGGCCTCGAATGCGCCATGTTTGACCTCGTCCTCGGCGAGCCGCTGACTCGCCATCTCGTTGGCGATGGCCTCGCGGAGCAATTCCTCACAATAGGTCTGCAACGACCGCGCTCCGCCTTCCGCGCCAGCCGCTCGGCGTTGTCGATCACGCGCTCGGGCAGGTACATGGTCAGCCGTTGCAGGTCGGAGTTCGGGTCGGCCGACTCCCGGTGCTCGCCGGAGCGAAAGGTTGGCGGAAGCCGCCGCCATCGAGAGAACCGAGGCCGTTTCGGTGGCACCATCGAATCCTCACCTCGCCCACGGAGGGGGCGCTGGATCACTCGCCAACTCTGTCAAAAACATTCCATCGGGTTCTACCACAGCACGTCCGACCTGACCAGCCGACCTCTTCCCTGCAAGATCAGGCCGAAGCGCGATGACCGGGGCTTTTGCGTTCGAGACACCCGCCGCCGGTGGGAAGCATCTTCTCCGGGCTGCAACGTCCCTCGGGATTGAACACGGTCCGAAGCGCGACCATCACGGCGAGGTCCTCGGGGGTGAACAGCTTCGGCATGAACTCCATCTTCTCGACCCCGATTCCGTGCTCGCCCGTGACGCTGCCGCCGACGGCGATACATTCTTCGAGGATCTCGTGGCTGGCCTCCAGCACCCGCTGGACTTGCTCCGGATCACGCTCGTCGAACAGCAGGATCGGGTGAATATTGCCGTCCCCCGCGTGGAAGACGTTGGCGATTCGGAGGTTATACCGCTGGCCGATCGACGTGATCGTCCGGAGGATGTGCGGCAGCTTGGTGCGGGGAACGACGCCATCCTGAGTGCAGAAGGTGGGGCTGAGCCGCCCGATCGCGCCGAAGGCGGACTTGCGGCTTTTCCAGATGGCGACGTAATCCGGCTCCTTGCGGGTGCGCCAGGGGATCGCCGTCTTCAGCGTGCCGCCGTTCTGGCGGACGATCTCGGAGATCGCGTGCGCCTCGGTGTCCAGCCCGGCGTCCACGCCGTCGATCTCGATGATGAGCACAGCGCCGGCGTCGGTCGGAAAGCCGAAGCGGAAAGCTTGCTCGACGGCCTGGATCATCAAGGTGTCGAGCATCTCCAGGGCCGCCGGCACGATCCCCGCGGCGATCAGCCCGCTGACCGTCTCCGTGGCGGCGTCCACCGTATCGAAGACGCCAAGGAACGTCCGCCCCGCCTCGGGGTTGCGAGTCAACGAGACCGTCACCTTCGTCACGATGCCGAACGTCCCTTCGTGCCCGACGATCAGGCCCGTCAGGTCATAACCGGGATTGTCCTCGGTCACGCCCCCGGTCTGAACGACCGTGCCATCCGGCAGAACCAGCTCGACGCCGAGGACGTGGTTGACCGTGACGCCGTACTTCAAGGTGTGCGGGCCGCCGGAGTTCGTCGCCACGTTGCCGCCGATCGTGCAGGCCGTCTGGCTCGACGGGTCGGGGGCGTAATGGAATCCCTGATCGGCCAGAGCGCGCGTGAGCCAGACGTTGACCACCCCTGGCTCGACGACAGCGTAGCGGTCCCGGGTGTTGATTTCCAGGATGCGCTTCATGCGCGTCAGGCAAATCATGACTCCGCCCCCGACGGCCAGGGTCCCGCCCGCCAGGCTGGTTCCCGCCCCTCGCGGAACGAACGGCACGTCGTACTGGCGACAGAGCTTGACGACCTCGACGACGTGCTCGGTACACGTCGGAAAGACGACGACATCCGGCACGCTCTTCTCGATGACGTAGCCGTCACATTCGTAGACCAGCAGCTCATCGCGGTGGTGGATCAGGTTCTCCGCCCCGACCACCCGGGTCAGGTCGGCGAGCAACCGCGCGGAGGTCTTTTCGATCGGAGCGACGGACATCGCAATTCTCAGGTCGGAGATGGAGTTCGCGGAATGACCAAGGGGCTACGGCGATCCCCTCCATTCTAGCGTAACGGTCGAGCCCCTGTCCGTCGAGCCACCTGGATTTTCAAGGCAGCGCCTCGAGCGGGACGGATTGAAACCCGATTCCGCCCCAGGAGACCTCGGCGGACCAGCGCTCGTTGATCCGCGACAGACGCTCGATGATGGCTTCGCTCGGCGCGGGGTTTTCGGCGGTCGCCCATCCGGGCAGGAACTCGCGAGCCGATTCGAGGTCCGACGGCCCCCAGCGGTTGGGGGCCATCAGCAAGCCGAGGAGGGCGCGCAACCGAAGTTCCCGCCGATTCGCCACGTTTTCCCGATCGAGCATCCGGCGCAGAAGCATGAGCAACTCCTCACGGCTCAGGAGAACGCCCCGGTCGTTCCCTGAAAGATCATCGAGCCGGACCCATCCAAAGCGTTCGACCTCCTCCCAGGATCGGCCCGGCACCCACACGGCGACCCGCACCGCCCCGGGCGTCCACGCCAGAATCGGCCAGGGGGATTCGGCCGGTCCGACGGTCGTCCCGTTCGTGCCGTCCGGCGCATCGGTGAGCTGTCGCGTGGTCCCGGCCGCCCGGATCACCAGCCGCGAATCCCAGGGGAGCACAACCGCCGCCGGGAGCCAGCCGAAAGCGCGACGGTTGCCAACGCGGTAATGCGTTGGCGTCCCCGCCAGCGGCCAGACGTCATAGATATCCACGAACATCCGCCGTCCGATCGTCTCGGTCACCGGACCATCCGGCGTCTCCGTCGCCTCCAGCCCCTCCCGAAGCAGCAAGGCCCGCCGCTTGATCGAACCGGAGACGACCTGTGGGGCGGGGGAACTCGGAACGGGTGGCCCCTCGATGACCCGTTCCCAGCGCTCGGTCCAGGCCGAATCGCAGCGGCCGGGTCCATGCCTCCCCATACCAGACAACGATCGCCAGGAGCACCAGCGCGAGCATCGTCGGCAGCGGATATCGAATGGGCGGAGGGGTCAAGACGGGCGTGGCTCCTCGGATATCTATTATGATCACATGTTCATTTCCATGAATCAGACGCTACGGCGATTCCACAAACCCGGCAATGCCGCCAGCACGACCAGCCCCCCAACCAGTGCCAGGAACAGCCGCGACCAGCCCGAGGCCGGCGCGACCATGCCCCGGATGAAGACTTCCGTCTCGGTGGCCTGCGTGGCTTCCTTGTAGTAGATCTTCACCGGCCGGAGGGTGCCATCGGCGAGCGGGCGGTCCGAGCGGTAGGTCAGACTGTAGCTCTCACCGAGGCCCCGGGCGAGTTCCTCGTAGATCCCTCGCAACTGAGCAGCGTCGCGCGCGGGGAAGTATTGCCCGCGTGTCTCGGCCGCCAGACGTTTGAGCGCATCGCTCTCGATCTCGTCCTCGCTGCCCAGACCCAGCGTATGCACCGGCACCCCCGCGTTGCGGGCGGAGAGGATCGCCGAAGCGAGCGTCGCGTCCTGGCTGAACGTGTCCTCGCCGTCGGTCAGAGCGAGCACCGCGCGACGGCCGTTCTCCTTGCCGATGAGTTCGAGGGCTTCCTCGACCGCATCGTAATAGCGCGTCGCCCCGCCCGGCGCGAGGGTCTCGACGGCCTGCCGGACGCGCGTCGGATCGTCGGTGAACGGGCAGAGCATCTGTATCTCCGAGCCAAACGAGATGACCGCGACCCGAGAGCCTTTCGGCATGACCTGGAGGAACTGGCCCACGGCCGACTTCAGGGCCGACATGCGCGTGCCACCCCCGCCGGTTTCCTCTTCCATGCTCAGGCTCCGGTCCACGACCAGCACGACCGTCGTCGGGCGGACCTCGGTCGAGATCGGACTCTGGAAATCGAGAATCGACACGGGGCGATCGTCTTCCGTGACGCGGAAGTCGTCCCGTTTCGCATCCAGCAAAGCCGATCCATCCGGCCGTTTCACCTCGAAATCGATCGTGATGCGCGGAAAGTCCTTCTCCTCGACGCTCCGCACCGTGACCCGCACCCCCTCATCACCGACGATCCCTTGCGGTTCGGGAGGCGAGTCGTCGGCGTGCGCGACGGCCAGATTGTCGGCTCTTTGCGCCGGGCAGCTTGAGCACGCGATCCAGTTCGAAGGCCAGGTTCGCCTTGCGGAGAAAGAGCAAGGCCAGGCAGGTATCGGGCAAGGTTCCCCAGCGACTATCCGGCCACCCGCCGCCGGGTGTTTGCCGGGAGAGTAACTCGCGCGCACCGGCGGCGTACCAGTCCAGCCCGTCCAGTTCGCGCAGGCCGAGGGCCACGCAGACTCGCTCCAGGGACCAGAGGTAATAGATATCGGAATTACCATCGATACGCCGGGCATCCTCGGTGACGATTTCCAGCGCATTCTGAAACGCCAGGTCGTTCGCGAGGGCGTCCCCCCGGGCCCTTGCGGTCAGTCGCTCGGCCTTCTCGGGCCGAGCCGCGCCGATGGCCAGGGCGATCAAGCCCGCACAGGTCATTGCCTCGCCATGTGGCATTCCCGGCTTGTAGCCCCAGAACCCGGTTCGGTGCTGCGAGTTCCGAAAGTGGACCTCGATGTCCGCCAGCGGATCGTTCGAGGCGAACCCATGCCGACCCGCCGCCCAGAGACCCAGCAGAGCGAACTGGGTATTCGAGTTGTCGCCGGTCCCCGGCGTGAATGGCGGTGGACGGATGCCACCGCTGGGCCCATCATAACGGCGGCTCCCGGTGGATGGCTCGCGCGGAACCGTATAGGTCCACATCCCGCCGAATTCCCCGCGAGTCAACCGTTCGGCCAGTTGCTGGATCAGGTCGTCGAATTCCCCTCTGGCCCCTTTCTGATATCGGGCCAGGAAGAGGATCGCCAGGGACAGGTCATACGTCTGGTCGGACTCGGGCGCGAGTCTCGTGACGATCGTCGCCGCCTTGTG
This sequence comes from uncultured Planctomycetota bacterium, assembly GCA_963758025.1. GTDB lineage: Bacteria > Planctomycetota > Planctomycetia > Isosphaerales > Isosphaeraceae > CAVWUA01. The sequence continues at coordinate 93,117 of CAVWUA010000005.1, forward strand.
GATCACGGGGTCGTCGCGATCGACACCATTCTCCATCAGGGCCAGCCCCGCCAGCGCGGTGATGCCCAGACGATGATTCTGGTTGAAATTGTAGGTCCAGCTCCCGTCCCGCTCCTGCTGCGAGCGGAGGAATTCCATCCCCTCGGCAATCGCCCTGTCGATCTCGTCATCACCGGGACGATCCACCGCGAGGACGGGTGGGACAAGCAGGAGAATCACGCAGGCGATCGAGGCGACCCATGCCGAAGCACACTTCATGACGTCGCCTCCTTCCCGTTCCGGGACGGGACAAGTCCGAGAGATAGCCCCGCCAGGGCCGCTCCAATCGCGCCCCAGAGCAACGGCATGGTCAGGAATGCGTGCGGCGGAGACGACCCCAGGTCAGGTTCCACCGCCCGACACGCGGCGACCATGACCGCCGACACCAGCAGGCCGACAATCGCTCCGGCGAGTCCACCCGAGGGGATGTCCGCCCAACCACCGCGCCGTTTCGCCAGAACGATGCCCGCCAGAGCCCCGAGAATCGCCAGGAACAGGGCCGGTCCTCCCAGCCCCGGCACGTTCCCCGAGACGTCGGGCGTCGTGCCAGGGATGCGACCGAGGAGGGAGATCAGAAGCCGTCCCACGAGCAGGGCCAGGGGCCAGACGATCAGACGACGACGGGCCGACTGCCGCTCCACCCAGGAACGCAGACCGAGTTCCGGCCGTGCCGTACCGGCCGCCGTGGCGGCGGCGGGGATCTCATCGTGAGCGACGGGGGGGCCGAGCGTCACCGGAACGCGATGGTTGCCGCCATTGCTCTGGATCACGAGCGTCGCGGAAAGGGGACCGCGATCCGTTTCCGGGATGCGAATTTCCAGGGGAAGGTCCGTCCCCTCGATGGTCACGAACGGCCGGCCGGCGAAGGCCGCGGGGATTGCCAGCCAGTCGGTCCCTTCCGGCTCCACCCGGACCTCGCAGCTCAGGAGGCGATATCCGATATTGCTGATCCGCACGACGCGACGCGTCATGCCACCCCCGGCAGCCGCCTGCACGGCGATCCGGTCGGGATAGACGTCCAGTTCGGGCCGCGCCTCCTTCGTCGTGGGCAAACCCGCGAGCCATGCGTCGAGCCGCTCGTCGGGCGTGCCGGGCGCGTCAGGGTTCGGCGCGAACTCGGATCGGCCGTTCGCGTTCAGGAATGCGGCGAGCCGGCCCGATGTCAGTTCTTCGCGCACGTCCGCCCAGCGCTGGGCCGAAACGGTAAGAAAATCATCCCAGGAGCGGCAGACCGTTCCGCCCTTCATCGTGAAGGCGAAGGCCCCTGGTGTCGGTTTCGGCGGCGGCGGGGCGGGCTTCGGTGCGGGAGTCGCGGGCCTGGGACGAGGCTTCGCCGACGACGCGACGACACGCAGTTGCACGCCGCCGACCTGGATCACGTCGCCATCCTGAAGCGCTCGCGACTGACCGGACAGCACGCGCTGACGGTTGACGAACGTGCCGCCGGGGCTATCGAGATCCCGCAAGGTCGCCGAGCCGTTCTGAAGCGCGATGGCCGCCTGCTGTCCCGCCATCCGTCGCGGAGCGTTTCCTTCCTGTTCCGCCAGGTTGATCCCGGGCTGGTTCTGGACGTCGTTGCCAAGAATTGTCTCACCGGTCAACAGCGCATAGCGACGGCCCACGTCCTTGCCGCGGACGACTTCCAGACTCCAGCCATTCGTCGTGTTACTGTTCATGAATGCGTCGCGGTTCGCGGAGTGACTCAGCGTTGACGGAAGACGAGCAGCGTCTGGCCCAACTGGATGCGGTCGCCATCGTTTAATGGTTGAGAATCCGTCACGGCCGCGCCGTTGACACGCGTCCGGCCCTTCCCATCGAGGTTGTGCAAGAGATAACCATCGGAAACCATCTCGATTTCGGCATGTCGGCGGCTCACTTCGGGATCGCCGAACAGGCCGACCTCGGCGTGCTCATCCAGCCCCAGACGTGAGCGGCGATTCGCAAGCAGATAGGCACGGCCTTCCTGCCTCCCCTGAAGCACCTGGACCCAGGCGCGGCGGAGGACCTGCTCAACCAGGGACAGGCAAAGGCCCAGCCCGGCCCCCAGGATGACGATGCCGGGCCCTTGGCTCAAGCGGGCCGAACGCTCATCGTTGCCGATCCCCGCGCGCAGGGCCTCGAACAGGAACCCGCCGAGAAACCCGCCGAGAGCGCCACCGATCAGGCCGAAGATCAAACGTTGCCGGGAACGGTAGGCCAGCCCCTGACTCACGCCGATGCCCACCCCCAGGATCGACCACGAGATGGCCCGGCCGATCAGCCCCCCTTGCACGATGCCCAGGAACAACTCACCGAGCACCAGGCCGATCATTCCGCCAATCGCTCCGGCCAGGGCGCCCCAACTTCCCAGGCGAGCGAGCTTGAGCCACGCGCCGTCTCGGAGCGGATCGGCCGCGTTGAGGAAGAACCCGAGGATGCCGCCGATCGCCGCGCCGGCGAGCGCGTCGCGGGCCCAGATGTCCGCCGCATGGACCAGTTCGACATACAGATAGAGGCCGAACACCGCTCCCAGCGCACCGGCGATGGCGGAATCGTAAGCTTGACGAACATTCATGTTACGGAGCGGGCGTTGCGCCTGGGAGCCTGTGCTCATGAGATTTTCCGCAAGGCGCGGCCCCCCTCGGCGATCACGCGGGCGATGTGGCCGAACGTCTGCACCAGCTCACCCTGGCGAGCGAAGATCGACCCTTCCTCGCTGCTGGCCAGGCGGCGGAGATACCCGCGATCGGCGTCCCCGGTGCCGATCGCGACGATCTCGATCCCCATCGCGCGGGCCCGCTCCGCCTGTTCGACGGCACTCTCGGGGGCGTCGGGATAGCCGTCCGTCAGGATCACGATGTAACGCGTACGGTCCGCCAGCGTGAGCTGCGAGGAGGCCATCTCCAGCGCATCGGTGAGGTTCGTCGAGCTTTCCGGTTCGAGCCGATTGATGGCGGCCTGCACCTTGCGCGCGTTGCTCGTCGCCTCGCACTGGAGGATCACCTGGCTGGAGAAGGAGATCAGGCCGACCTCGGCGGTGGTGAAGTCACACTTGTTCAAGAACTCCCGCGCGGCCTCCTGCGCCTGGACGAGCGGTCCGCCCGTCATACTCAGCGAGACATCGATCAGGAGATAGACCCGCACCGGCTCGGCCGGAAGCTGCGTGGTGCCGCTCTCGGGTGGGCGGCCGAGCCACGAGAGATCGTCGGGGACCGGCTCGACGGTCATCGGCAAGACGTGCTTCGTATCGCGCTGTACGGCCTGGACCTGGACGACGCCGTTGGCATCATAGGACATCTGAATATCGACCATCACCTCCGCGTCGGTCGCCTGGATGCCGGAGAAGACGTACTTTCCCAGGACGGTGCAATCGAGCGGCCGGGCACTTTCCCCCTGTGTGAGATACACCTCCAGATGATCGTTCGCGCCGCCGTGCGTGGCGTGCAGGTAGCTCTTGGTGTTCTCGACCGGGATCGGCTGATTGCGGCGGATAATGATGTCGTTGACGTAGGCGTTGCCATCCTCACTGACGGCGACGACCCCCAGGCTGTGCGACATCACGTCGCTGATCCGCCGGGCGCCGGCCAGGGTGAAGCGCGGGGTGGCGTTGTCCGAAGCTTGCCCGACCTCCATGGCCGCCTGGATCGCCGCGCCGAGGGCGACGACCTCATCCACGTTGACCCCGGCGCGGGGGGCTGGCCCGACATCTCATGGACGAATTGCCGGACCATCGGCATCCGTGTCGAGCCGCCGACCAGGAGCACGCCGGTCAAGCCGCTCCAGTCGATGTGCGCCTCGTCGAGCGCTTCTTCGGTCAGCTTCCGCGTGCGGTCCATCAGGGGGAAGGTCATCCCCTCGAACTCGCTCCGCGAAAGCTCATAGCTCCGACGCTCCGCGCCGAGCTGGAGGGTAATCCGCGTCGAATTCCGTTCGGAGAGCTGCCACTTCGCGCGCTCGCTGAGGGAGAGGACTTCGTTGAGCAGCACGGGATCATCGAGCGGGTCGAGCCCCGTATCGGCGGCGAACTTCTCGGCCAGGAAGGTGGCGATCCGGTCGTCCCAGTTCTTGCCGCCCAGGTCGTGATCCCCCGCCGTGGCGAGCACGGCAATCTCGTGGGGTCTGATCCGCGCGACGGTCACGTCGAACGTGCCGCCTCCCAGGTCATAGATGAGTACGGTTTCGTCCGTGTCTTCGGTCTGCAAGCCATACGCCAGGGCCGCGGCGGTCGGCTCGTTGATGATCCGCAGGACCTCCAGGCCGGCCTTGAACCCGGCGTCGATCGTCGCCTTGCGCTGGGCGTCGGCGAAATAGGCGGGGACGGTAATGACGGCCCGCGTCACCGGCTCGCCGAGCTTCGCCTCGGCATCCTCCTTGAGCCTGCGGAGCACCAGGGCGGAGAGGTCGGTGGCGTCGTAGTCCTTGCCGTGAAAGTGGAGCTTGAACAGCGGGTTGCCCATGTGGGGCTTGAAGAAGCTGGCGATCTCCTCGTTTCCCAGCCGCGCCCACTCCTTCGCCTCCTGCCCGACGGCGGGCGGGTCCTGGCCGAAGTAGATGACCGACGGCGTGACGTGCACGCCGTCCCGGTTCGCGATGACCTCCGGCCGCCCGTAGGCGTTGCGGTACGCGACCACCGAGTTGGTCGTTCCCAGGTCGATGCCGACGAAGGTGGACATGGGTTACGACTCCAGCAACAGGGCGCGGAATCCGGCCGGGATCGAACGGGTGTCCGTCGTCAAGGGAACGTCCGGCTGGGGCTCACCCGTCGCCTTCCCCCAGTCCGGGCTCAGAGGGGCGATCCATCCCGCGACGATCACCAGCAATCCTCCCGCCGTCATGTAGGCGAACCGTGACGCCATATCATCCCAGCGAGACATGATATAATAACCCGTATAAAACGGAATCAGCAGGTAGAGCAAGCCGTGGAGTGAATCCTCGGTGAATGCGATGTAGGCCCCGGTCGCGTAGCCGTAGAGGACCAGGATCGAGCCGATGACGCTCAAGAACCCGGCGACGATCAACGTTCCGCCGGGAACAAGGGTGGCCACCCCCGCCAGCACCGCGACACCGACGATCGCCACACCGATCCAGATCTTGACCGATCCGGGGCTTTCCTCACGTTCGCGGTCTTGTCGTCTGGGAGCGCTCGTGGAAACCGTTTTCCGACGTTTCGGTTTCGTCAGAACCGTCTTCTCGACGGGGGCCGGCGCGAACGTGGAAACCGGCTCCCCGGTGCTGTCGGATGCGGATTGATCCTCCATCGCATCGAGACGGTACACGTCGGCAGGGGGAGGTCCGTCCGGGTCGTGGATCGTGAAGACGTGACCGCACCCTTTGCAGCGGACGCGCCGGCCGATGTGGGACCGGTCCGCCTTGCCGGGCTGGCCGCACGACTCGCACGCGAACACGATGGTCATCGTTGACGTCTCCCGGATCGGCGACGACGGGTCACGACACGTTCATCAGTCGCAGAGCGGTCGAACGTTCGGCAACCTGCTCGGCCGTCATGACGGCCTCGGTCTCGAACGCGACGTTGATCGAACCGCCGCCGGTCAAGTCCTGCGCGGTGACGTTCAGACGGCCATCGCGGTCGATGGCGAAGGTCACGCGGATCGGGCTTCGCGCGGGGAGACTTTGCGGCAGGTCGAGCGTGGCGACACCAACCTCCTTGCAATCGGCCGGTTCGGGGCTGTCGCGCTCGCCGGCCATCACGCGGATATCGACGCCGGTCTGATTGGCCTGATCGGTGCCGAAGTCGCTGGTGTATTCCATCGGGACCTCGCCGTTGCGGGGCAGGAGGTACACGACGACATCCTGGCCTTCCTCGTTGCGGGCGATGACGCCGAGGCTCTTGCTCAGGACGTTGACGATCTTCGTGCTCACCAGCTCGCGGACCGGGCCGGTGAGGGTGAACCCCGTCTCCTGCTCGATCCGGTCGAGCGCGGCGGCGACCTCCTCCTCGGAGACGGCCGACAGATCGAGCTCCTGGCCGGGCTCACCTTCGGATGAGGGCGCGAGAATGCCCTGGACCTGATCCTGAAGCGTCTCCTTCAGGCCGAACAGAGCGGCCCCCTTGGCGACGGCCTCGTCCGGGTCGAACACCTCGGGTTCCATGCCGAACTCGTCGACGATCCGGTTGCGGACCTGAGGCATGCGGGTCGCGCCGCCGACGAGAATGATCTTGTCGAACGCCTCGTACCCCTTGCCCCGGGCGTCGCCGAGCATCTCGTGGGTCAGCTCGATCGTGCGATCGAGCAGGTGCCGGGTGATCTGCTCGAAGGTCGGCCGGTCCAGCTCGACGCGGGCCTGCTGACCGGCGTGCGTGACGCGGAAGGGGGCCTTCTCGCGCTGGGTGAGCGTCTTCTTGCCGCGCTCGGCCTGGAGGAACAGGTCGTTCAGAACCTCGGGATCGTCCATCGGGTCGGCGTCGGAGCCGGTCTGCTGCTTGAACTGGTCGGCGAGGTGGACGACGATCGCCTCATCCCAGAGGGCGCCGCCGAGCCGGTGGTCCCCCCCGGTGCAGATCACGCGGATCAGGCGGTCCTTGATCTCGATCATCGTGATATCGAACGTGCCGCCGCCCAGATCATAAACGAGAACGGTCTGGTCCTCGGTCTGATCCAGCCCGTAGGCAATCGCCGCGGCGGTCGGCTCGTTCAGGATCGAACGGACGTTCAGACCGGCGAGTTTGCCGGCGTTGGCGGTCGCCTCGCGCTCCTCGGTGCCGAAGTACGCGGGGCAGGTGATGACGACGTCGGTGATCTTCTCGTCACCCAGGGCCAGTTCGGCGTCACCGACGATCTTACGCAGGATGAACGAGCTGAGGTCCTCGGCGCTGTACACCTGGCCGTCGTGCTCGAAGATGAAGTTCGGGTCCCCCATGTGCTGCTTGACCCGTGAGACAACGCGATCCGGCTCGACTTTCGCCGACTCCTTGGCCGTGTTGCCGACAATGATGTTGTCCCCGTCGAAGAGGACAACCGACGGCGTGATCCGCTCGCTCTCCTGATTCGGCACGATCACCGGCTTGCCGTGCTCGTCCACGTAGGCGATCGCCGAGTAGGTCGTCCCGAGATCGATCCCATACACGCGCTTCAGGCTCTCACTCACGGCCTAAGGCTCCCCTCGTTGGCGTTGTGGAACAGACCGCATCATAGAACGATGCCGACCCCGGCGCGGCGCATTCATCAGAGATGTTCGCCCTGCATCCATCTCATATTGTAACTGGAGCCCGGACGAAGCGTTAGAAAATCGTCAAGCGATCTTGTCGGTTCGTGATCCCCCAGAATCTCCGCCGTTCAGCGGGCCTGGGGGCCTTTGGCGCGTGGGACGACTTTGACCTGCTTCTGCTGGCTCTGACGGATCAGGAACTTGGCGATCAACGATTCTTGCTGGGCACGCGAGGCGAGCCGAATCAGGCTGTTGCGGAATCGCGCCATCTCGTTCGGCGAGGGGGCCTCGACGAGCGCGCGGCGGCCGAGCGTTAACAGGATGCGGACATCGGCCGCGGTTGGTTTCTGGTCGAGATCCGTGTCGAGCTGCTCGAATGCGTCAAGGGCCGCCTTCAGCCGGGCGACGAATCTGTGTATGAGGTCAGCCCCGGAGCACGGTTCACTCCGGGAAACGCGTTGATCGATGGGGCGCTCGCGGTCGCGGGGACGGGCGTGCCTTGCATGTAATCGAAGTTGGGTTGACGATCCGGGCCTCGCAGCGCCAGTTCCTGATAATAGGCGGCGGTCTGGTTGAGGAGCACGAGGGCCTTGTCGTTCGTGCGGCTGAGCTGCTCCAGCCGGGCCGTGAGCTGTTCCGTGGGTTGCGGCGTGGTGCGGTCGTACCAGAGTTGCGCACCGCCGCAGATGAGCATGGAAACGACTCCGATCACACCGATCAGCCGGGCCGAGGGCCTGCCGACGTTGTGGATCAGCCAGCGGTGGATGAAGCCGACCGCCACGCCCGCGATCGCGCCTCCCGCGTGACCGAAATTGTCGAACGGGAGAAACAGGCCGAGAATCGCGGTGAAGAAGAGAATGCCGAGCATCTGACGGAACATGAACGCGCCGAACTTCGTGTGAGAACGCCAGCCGACGACGGCCAGCAGGCCGATCAGCCCGCAGAGCACCTCCGACCCCCCCGCGCTGGTGGCCAGGGCCTCCATCTGCAACCGGGGAAACGACGGCAAGAGCCTCGCGATCGGCTGCTTCACCAGCCCGGCGAAGAGATTGCCGACGAAGGCGACGGCGCTATAGAAACCGAGAAACTGCCAGGGGCCGTACCACGATTCCACCATCCGGCCGAGCTGGATCATTCCCAGCAGGTTCAGGCCGAGATGCAAGAGGCTGAAATGCACGAAGGTTGAGGTGACCGTGCGCCAGAGCTGCCCGGCGTAAATTTGCGCGGAGGTCATCGAACCGAACCGCTGCGATGTGGCCGGGGAGATGCTCAAGGAGAGGACATCACTCCCGATCAGGGGGGTTCCCTGAGTCAGGGTCATGCCGACATACACCGCGATCCACAGAGCGCAGAGGCTCCAGGTTGCCGGGGATTCTCGGAATGTCTCGCGCACTGAGCCAGCATCTCCGTTTACGAATCAGGATCAGTCACTCTTTTCGAGTGCGAGCCGGAGCGCCTCGCGACGCCGGGCGGCCGTCTCGTCGTCGAGCACGGGAACAAGCCCGTCGGTTGCGCGCGACTCGTCCAGGGGGACCCACGTCTTGCAGCCGGCGTGCTCGGGCGTGACGGACACCCACCAGGGATCGTCGAGGCGGAACACCCGCACACCGAGCACCCAGAGCCCCGGCCTTCGGTAATCGAACCGTTTCTGAACCGTCTCATCCGTCCAGACATGCAGGTCGCGCAGGGGGGCGAGTGCCTCCCGGCTCTCGACACGCCCCACGTGCTCGACAACCGCCAGCGCTCGCAGCGGAAGGCACCCGTCCGGCCCTTCGCTGGAGACCGTCGTCATTGGCACGCGCAAACCTTGCTCGGCCTCGTGAAGGTGGGTTGGATAGAGCCAGAAGGCGTCGTGCTCCGGCACGAAGCCACGAGGTCCCTCGGCGATCCCGCCCTTGCGCAGGATCAGCGATTGCCGGCCGTCCGTCAGGGCCTGACAGATGCCGGCCCATTCCTTGAAGGCGATTCCGCACGTCGCGGGCAGAGGGTTTCCGTCCGGGTTGCGGCTCACGTCCATTCCACCTTCGGATCGCGGAGCATGAGGTCGGAAACGGCCGCCCGAGGGGACTTCCCCTCGTAGAGAATCTGATAGACCTCTTCGGTGATCGGCATCTCCACCCCCCGCGCCTGGGCCTGGCCACGGACGCTCCGGGTGGTCGTCACCCCCTCGGCCACGTCATTCATGCCGGAAAGTGCCTCGGCGAGCGTCTGGCCGCCTCCCACCTTCCGGCCGACGGAAAGGTTACGGCCGAAGGGGCTATAGCAGGTCGTCAAGGCATCACCGACCCCGGCCAAACCCCAGAAGGTCGGCTGCCGCGCACCGAGATCCACGGCGAACCGGGCCATCTCGACCAGTCCCCGGGTCAGGAGGGCCGCCTTGGCATTATCGCCGAAACCCAGGCCGTCGCAAATACCGGCGGCCACGCCGAGGATGTTCTTCAAGGCGCCGGCCAGTTCGACCCCGAGCGCATCGGGGTTCGTGTACACGCGGAACGTCTCGCCGATCAAGCCGTCGCGCACGAGGACCCGCAGGTCCCGATCTCCGCCCGCCACGACGACCGACGCGGGCAAGCCCCGCACGATTTCCTCGGCATGACTCGGCCCGCTCAGGATCAAGACCGGACGGGCACCCAGCGACTGAACGATGATCTCACTGGGCCGGGCGAACGTCTCCTGCTCGATCCCTTTGACGACGCTCAGGACGGGAACATCCGCCGGAACCGCCGGCGCGATCCGGCCGAGCGTTGCGCGGAGGAAGCTTGTAGGGATCGCCGCGACGAGAAGCTGAGCCCCTTCGCAGGCGACGGCCGCGTCGGCGGTCGGATGCACGTTTTCCGGCAAGACGGCATCGGGCAGGTGTCGCTCGTTTCGCCGGGTCCGGGCCATCGCCGCCGCGTGGTCTTCGGTTCGAGTCCAGAGAGTGACCCTCTCCGCCGTGCGGGCGAAGAGCGATGCCACGGCGGTCCCCATGCCCCCCGCGCCCAGAATCGCCACGCGCTGAACGGGGGTCTGGCTCATCGATTTTGTGCCTCAGGGGCCAGGGGAAACGTCTCCATGCAACCTATTAAACGCATTATGGCCCCACCTTACCAGGCCTTCCACGCGAAGGAGAGCGTCCTCGAGTGAGCGATCTCGTCGGAGAGCCGCATTACGGAGCGGATGCTCTCAGGATCTCGACCAGTGCCGCAACCGGATAGTCCGCGAGGGATTCGACGACGTCATCGGCTCCCGCTCGATAGAGTGTCTCGGCCGGATGCGAGGTCGTGACGCCGACCGCACGCATCCCCGCGGCCTTCGCCGCCTCGATACCGAACGGCGCGTCCTCGAAGACAACGGCTCTCGCGGGCGAGGCTCCGGCCCGGCGCGCGGCGATCAGAAAGACCTCCGGGTCGGGTTTACCTCGGGTGACGTCCTCCAGCGAGGCCAGCGCGGCGAACCTTCCCGAGAGCCCGCACGCCTCGACCGTCAGCTCCAGGTTCGGGCGCGGACCGCTGGAACCAATCGCCAGCGACGCTCCGGCCTCGGTCAACGCATCGAGCAGGCTCCGCACGCCCTCCATCAGCGTGATTCGCCCCCGCGCGATGTCGCGGTAACAGACCTCTTTCAGGTCGCCGTAGCGACGGACCATCTCCTCGGCGACCGCATCCCCCAGGAGGAGCTGAAAGATGCTCGGGTTGGTCATGCCGAAGGTTTGGTGGATGAATTCTGGTGTGATCGCCAGACCTTCGCGGCGTCCCAGTTCCAGCCAGGCGTCCTGGTGGAACTCCAGGGAATCGACCAGCACGCCGTCGTGGTCGAAGATGGCCAGGATCGGTTCCGCATGGAACGACACGCGAGGGAGTCCTCTCTTGGTTCCAGCCAGTGACTTCTTGAACGTGTCCAGCAAACCAGAACGCCAGTTCTCCGGCCAGTCCATGTTGACCACGAAAAGGGGACGGCCCCACCAACCAGGGTGGGGCCGCGCGAGAACTGGCAAACGATCTCAACAACGGAATCGACCTCCCCCTCAGCGAGGCAGGAGCACGATCCGCATCCAGCCGGACGGATCAAGCGGCGAGACCTCGCCCAGAGCCAGTCCCGGCCGCTGAAGCTGGTTGAGCTGGACTTCCAGCGGACGCCCCTTGAGCTTGGTCGAAACCGCCGCGGCGATGATATTGGCCGTGAAGGCGTTCAATGCCTGGGCCTGCTGCTCGTCCTCGTTGATCGCGTACACCTTCACGCCCTGACCGGGCTCGAATCCCTGGAGCGTTCCCTTCAGCTCGGGAGGATTGGCCCCCTGCCCCGGTTCGATCGTGAACGAGAACTGGAACTCGGCGCGGGGCGCCACGATGCGGTAGACCTGGGCCGCCGGGCCACCCAGACCGCCCCCTTGTGTCGCCTGTTCCGGCGCGGGGACCTCGATCGTCATACCCGGAACGATCGCGACCAGATACCCCCGGGAATCGGCCGCGAACCGTGGCGGCTCGCTCGGCTTGTACACCCGGATCGCCTGGACCTTGGGATCGTTCGCGGCCCTCGCGTCCTTCACGGCTTGCAGATACGTCGCGTAATCGACGTTCTTCTCGACCTTGACCTGCTCCGAGGGCTGAGCGTCCGGGCCTGCCTGACCGGTGAGGATCATGAGGTTTTCGACACCTTGCGCCCGGTCGCTCTGAAGGAAGCCGCGTGAGAGATTCGTCAGGATCGAGCCGAGGTGGACGTCGGCCGTGATCCCATTCTGGATCGTGCGGAACCGGGCAGGCTGAGGCGCGCTCCCACCATGCTCGTCTCCCAGACCCAGCCAGACCACCCGGCCGTTGACCAGCGCGTACGACGGGCTCGAACTCATCCGCAAGTTCGTCACGCCGAAATGACCGGTCCCGGCCGTCTCGCCATTCACGACAAACGGCGCGATCTTGGCATTGGCCTGAGCCATCTTCTCGGCGATCTTGATGTGAGACAGTTCCGCGGCCCCCTGGACCACCCCTTGCTGAATCTGCCCGATCGCCCCTTCGTACACCTCCTGGGTGATCCGAGGCTGCCCATAACCGACCAGCTTGGCGATGAAACGACCGAAACCCTTCCCCTCCTTGGGCATCGAGCCGATCGCGGCGCTGATGCCGTGCTGAAAGGACGGGCTCAACTGCAAACCGGTCGCCAGCGTGAACAGGCCGGAGACGGTGAAGACATTGTTATCCTGCGAGGTCGCGTTGAAATAGTACAGCTTGGCCGCCCGGCGTCCCTTATCATCGGCCGCCACCTGTTGCTGGAAGCCTCGGATCGGCGTGACGGTGGTCGCGGACTGGCTGATGTAGATCCCGATCCCGTTCGAGGACGGCAGGAACCCGGCACCGACAATCGGCCCGGGGGTCGAGTAAGACACCTGCCCCTTGAACGCGATCGGACCGGAAAGAACAACGCCTCCCATCCGCGCGACGGCCGATTGCAGGACGTTCGGTGTGACACTCACATTCAGGTTCGGCACGTCGAACAGGTCGGCCAGGGCCGATTCCAGCGTCAACGACGGATTCCAGGGGCTCGACTGGTTCCGGCCCTGCAGCGCACCGAGCGAATCGCGGACCTCGTCCAGAGCCGCCACCCGATCCGCCACGGAACTGGCCGCCTCGTACTTGCGCAAGGCTTGACCCAGACGGCTATCGACAAACTGAATCCACTGTTGCCGGTTGCTCTGAACGTTTGAATCGGACGATTCCGGAAGCCCCTTGACCGTGTGGGTCAGGCGACGAATCGCCCAGGCCAGCGTCGTTCGCGGACGCAGCCAGGCCCGTAACTCGGTCCGGAGTTCCTGAGCCGGCTGCCAGGCAACGCCATCCAGAGCCAGGGTCATCTCGTAAATGCGGCCCAGCGCCGCCAGCCGGTCGTTCTCGTTCTGAGCGTTGGCGTACGCCTGTAGATCCGCGTTCAGGGCATCGAAGAACGTGTTCCAGCCGGTGGCATTCGGCTGCTCCGGCCCATCGGGCTTCGCCCACTCCGACCGCACGGTTTCGATGGTCTTCGTCACGCCGTGATAGCTCGGTGCCGCGGGGGCAGCACCTAACGCGAACGGCAGGCAACTCAGTGCGAGCATCCATTTCCAGACGCTGAATCGTCTCATTGCAACTCCTCGATGTTCCTCGCGCAGTCCGTTTGGGTTCCTCCTGCCCCGGAAGTCCATACCCTTGTGCTATCGCACACCCGTCCAGCCTTCCTTTACCGCAATTCTCCACCAGACGCCCACAACGCAACGATTTTACCGAACTTTAGGCAATATCCTGCGCGAGACGGTGGACGAGGGCCTGATGGTCAAGCCATTCCCTCCAACCCCCAACACGATCGCCTTTTCTCTACGTTCCGTCTTGTGATTCTCGATGCTCTCCAGAAAGGGCACGAGAATCAGAACGGACAGGAATGACGATCGACCTGGATGGGCAAAAAGGGAAACCGCGGAAGACTGGGCGGAACTTCCGGAGCGCACTGGCCGTTTTCGAAAGCACGTCCCGTGCCAGCGTTGGGAAGAAGTGGAGGGACTCAGGGTTCGCCAGGGCGAATCATCGTCATGGCAGGAATTTCAGTCCCTGCGGGACCGAACCCCATTTGCGTCGAATCCTTCGTCGTCCGCTGGACTTATGGCAGAAATACCAAACGAAGCCAACGGACCTCGACGTCAGATCGCCGCAGGGATGATGAGGGTGTGTCCGCCTCCGGCTCAATCGCTCTTCTTGACGGCGAAGACCGAGACGATTTCGGGCCGAATGATCTTCTCCCCGCGCGGAAGCCTTTGCGGTGTCGAACCGCGACGGTCTTGGCGGCATCGAGCTCTTCCGTGGGAACGGTGGAGACGGCCCGCTGACGTCGCGGGTCGAAGGCTCGATCCTCGACATGAAAGGGCTCGACCCCCTGGCGGTAGAGAATGTCTTCGATCCCTTGCTGGAACCCTCGCATGACGTCGAGCAGACGGGCGACCTCCCCATCCGGCTCGACCTGAGCGTCGATCATCTTCCCGATGTCATCGTGAAGCTGGATCAGGTCGATGAACATCGGCCGCAGCGTGTTCAGCAAGAGGTCCTGCTTGTACTCCTGAAGCTCCGCGTGAAGCCGATCGACGACCTTTTCCCGGGTCGCCTCGGCGCGGATCTCACGGTCGAAGAGGCGCTGGAGGGAATCGAGCCGCTTCTCCAGGCTTGCTCTCAGGTCCGCGACGGCCTCCAGCGTTGGCGTGTTGTCCGCGGGGGCCATCGTCATTTCCGGCGCTTCGCTCGGCGGTTCCTCCGCGGTGATGGTGTCGTGCACCTCGACCGGGAAGACGACGGCGCTCATGGTTCCCTCCACCTCCGCCGTGGCGGTGTCGATCTCGACGACGGTCGGTGACGGGGTCTCGTCCGGATCGGGCATGGTCTCGTCAGACATGGTCCAAGGTCCTCGGGTCGGATGGGGTCACGTCACACCGCCGCTTGATTTCAGGAGGCCCTGGCGTTCGAGAAGCCAGAGCACCGGCCGCTCGACGAGCAAGGGGGTCGGCAGGGGTTGGGGCACGTCCTCGCGCTCCTGGGCGGCATCGCCGAGAGCCGAGCAGGCGAAGAAGCGATGGTTGGGGAAGTCGATCGCCAGGTGCTCCAGGAACGGCAACTGGCCCCAGCGCCGGAGGGCCGATTGCACTTCCTCATGGACCACCTGGTCGAGCCGGCGGTCGGGGGCCTGGTCCGGCACGTCGCAGGCGATCTCGTGGAGCATCGTCCCCGGCTCCATCAAAGAACCCCAGCGGTCGATCTTGTTCAAACAGATGGCCAGGGGAGTCTTCACCGGCATCTTCTGAAAGACGCTGGCCAGCTTGGCGAGGTCCTCTCGATAGTCGGCCGGCGGGACGAGACGTTCCTTCTCGGTGAGTTTGATCCGCTCATCGCGTGCGACCTGCGGGATGCGCAAGGGGTCGATGAGAAAGAGCAGCCCGCGCGCCTGGCGGATCAGGTGGCCCGCCTCGCGTCGCAGGAGCGGCATGTTCATTTCCCAGTCCTCGCCCGCCATGTCGGAGAACGAGAGGAGCGGTTCCTTGCGGTTACCCCGGCGCTTGACGACATAGACCAACGGCTGAAGGACACGACGGTTGATCTCGATTCCCGGGGTCGGGAAGTGGCTATGCCGCGAGAGATCCCCCGTGGCCTCCTCACCAATCCCCAGGCCGCCGGAGCCGTAGGTCACGTCGCGGTATTCGAGCTTGAAACGCTCGCGGATCTCGTCCGTCAGCGGTTCCAGCAGGAGGCCGCGCTCGGGGCCGACGCGCTGATCCATCTCGTGCAGGAGCACGGTCATGTACGTCGTCTTGCCGACCGACTGCGGACCGAAGATGGTGATGTGCCCCGAGGGACGCAGAATCGCCGCTTCCGGCAGGACCCGGTGGCAACGCGGGCAGAGCCGGCAGTCCGTTCCCCGGCGCAATTCGGGCATAACAGGGTTCCCGGCAGCAGGAACCAGTCCAGGAATCGCCGAACGCCACGCTCTTCGTCCGCCTTGGGATCGACCCACCAGGGGCTGCGCAGGACCGATCCGCCGCTGGCATTCCGGGAAAAGCCATTGAGCGCCCGGGACAGGATCGGGTCGTCGATCATGTGCGCATAGTCCGCTTCGCAGGCGGGATTATCGCACTTGATGTGCATCTCGAACGCCGCGAACCGCTCGAAGCAGAACGGACAGCGAACGCGGCGCAGAGGATCGAGGCGGGTCAACAAATCCAGAGCCATCGAACAGGATTCCGTGAGGCCGAACGGACGTTGGGCACGACAGGAGCCGGGCAGGTCGTGTATCCTTTATGGTCGTGCAACGGAGTGGCGGTTTCAACCTCTGGCCCCGGATCATGACGCGGAGTTCCACGCGAACAACGACTCCCGACGTGACCTGGCCGCTGAGCCAGCCACTTCACCTGGAGAGTGTCCACGTCCGTCGTGGCGAGACCGAGGTCCTCCGCGGCGTTGATCTGACCTTCGAACCCAGGCGCCGTTACGTGATCGTCGGCCCCTCCGGCTCGGGAAAAAGCACGCTATTGCGTCTCCTGAACCGGCTGGAAGACCCGTCCGACGGAAGCTTGCGGATCGGTTCGACGCCCTTGACGGAACTTCCCGTCCGCGAGGTCCGCCGAGCCGTTGGTCTCGTGTTTCAAGGGCCCCGCCCCCTGCCTGGCTCCCTGGCTGACAACCTGACTTATCCCTACAAGGTACGCGGCCTGCCCCTTCCCGACCGCGACCGCATGGCGGCCGCCCTGGAGGAACTGGGGCTCCCCTCGGAATGGCTTGACCGGGACGCGCTGGCCCTCTCGGGAGGCGAGCGGCAACGCCTGGCCCTGGCGGTCGTCCTGGGAATCGGCCCGGAGATCCTCGCGCTCGACGAGCCGACCTCGGCGCTCGATCCGGTTTCGGCACGCCGGATCTTCGATGCCCTGGGGCGTCGTTCGTCGGAAGACGGGATGCGGACGATCGCGGTCACGCACCACCGGGGGCACGCGCTCTGGCTGGGGGACTGGTGTGTCGTGCTCGACGCCGGCCGAGTCGTGGACGAGGGACCGTTGCCCGAGGTGCTCGACCGTTACGACGTCGAGGCCTGGCAAAGCTCAACGTCCTCGGAGCCGGTCGGATGATCCAGCCCGCCTCGCCCACGCTGCCTGGGCTTTGTTACGCGGCGCTGCCGATGCTCGCGTGCCTGGCGGTGCTCGCCTGGAGACGGCTCGGGCAGGTCCGGGAAATCGTCATCGCCGCGACACGGCTCCTCGTGCAGTTGACGCTCCTGGCGCTGGTCCTGCGCCTGGGTCTTCACGGCGCGGAACCCCTGGATCATCGGCGCGATTGCCCTGGTCATGCTGCTCATCTCCGCCCATACGGTCGGCTCCCGGCAGAAGCGGAAGTCCCTGAATCTGTGGTTCGATTCCCTGCTCGCGATGGCCTGCGGCGTGAGCGTGGTCATGGCGGTCACGATCCGCCTGGCGCTGGAGGGGATCGAGCCCTGGTACGAACCCCAGACGGTCGTCCCTTTGCTGGGAATCATCCTGGGCAACAGCGTCAATGGCGTGGCCCTGGCCTCGGAGCGACTGGTCAGCGACCTGCGGGCCGAACGGGACCAGGTCGAGCTACGACTGACTCTCGGCGCATCGGCGCGGCAGGCCGCCCTGCCCGCCCTCCGCGCGGCGGTCCGCGCGGGGCTGACACCCACGATCAACAGCATGCTGATCGCCGGCATCGTCTCGATCCCCGGCATGGCCACCGGCCAGATCCTCGCCGGGGCGGATGTCGCCACCGCCTTGCAGTATCAGGTCGTCATCTATTTCGGCATCACCGGCACGGTGGGGATCAGTATCCTGATCCTCCTGGGCCTCCGCCTGAAACGGTATTTCAACAGGAACGACCAGCTCTTGATGGACCGGCTTGAAGACCATTGACCTGGAGCGGAACCTTGGATCGAGACACAACCGCCGCTAGACTGAGCACGTCACGATTCAACATCACGAACACCAACGTCCAGGAGAATGGTTCCGATGCGAAGGCTCTCCCCGATTGCTCTGACCCTGCTCGCGGCCTCGGCACTCATCGCCGCCGATGAACCGAAGTCCGACACTCTCGGCGCCAAGCCTCCGGAAGGCGCGGTCGTCCTGTTCGGCGGCGAGGACCTCTCCGGCTGGGTCCAGCGCAGTGGCGACAAACCCGCCCAGTGGCCGGTCGAGGACGGCATCCTGACCGTCGGCACAGGCCAGGGCGACATCAAGACGAAGCAACAGTTCGGAAACTTCCAGCTCCACGTCGAGTTCAACGTCCCCTACATGCCCGAGGCCAAGGGACAGGGGCGCGGCAACAGCGGTGTCTATCTCGGCGGCCGGTACGAACTTCAGGTTCTCGACTCGTATGGCCTGGAATCGAAGGACAACGACTGCGGCGCGATCTACAAGCAGGTTGCTCCGGCGGTCAACGCCTGTAAGCCTCCCTTGCAGTGGCAGACCTACGACGTCACCTTCCACAAGGCTGTCATCGAAGACGGCCAGGTCGTTCGCAAGGCCCATGTGACGGTCGTTCAGAACGGCACGACGATCATCGACGACGCGGGTGTCGCCCCGACCCCCGGCGGCATCGACATGGAACCGGGCAAGGACGGCCCGATCCTGTTGCAGGACCACGGCAACAAGGTCCAGTATCGCAACATCTGGATCAAACCCCTCGACTGAGGATCGACCAGAGCGACCACGGCGATCATCGCAAGCGTTCCCCATCATGGGACGACCTCGCGGTGATCGCCGCGTCACGCTCCGCTCAGGCTCCGGCCGCGTTCTTCAAGGCGGTCAGGGCGGCGTCGAAATCCACCTCGTTGCTGATTTCCGAGACATACTCGGCATGGCGGATCGTTCCCGAAGGATCGACCACGAAGATGGCGCGCGCGAGCAAGGGGATCGGCAACCCCTGGATCAAGACACCGTAGTGTTCGCCGAAGCTGTGATTGTGCGTATCCGACAGGTTCGTCAGGTTCGTGACGTTCGCCTCGGCGCAGAACCGCTTCATGGCGAACGGCAGGTCGAGACTGATGGTGTAGGCCGCGACCTGGTCTCCCAGCGATTGAAGCGTCTCGTTGAAATGCTTCGTCTGCTTGTTGCAGACCGGCGTGTCGAGCGACGGAACGACGCTGAACAGGCGGGTCTTGGCCGGCGTATCGGCCAGCTTCACCACCGCCAGGCCCTCACCGACACACGCGAAATCCGGCGCCTTGTCGCCCGACTTGAGCTTCGGGCCAACCAGGTCCACCGGGTTACCCTTCATTGTGACTTCGCCTTTACGCACATCAGCCATGGTCGTTGCTCCTCCTGGTTCCCAATTGTTTTTCAGTTTTAAGGCGGAGCCAACAGCCTAGCCATCGTCAGGGCCCCGATGCAAGCGGGCTTCCCTTCCGGGAAGGGTCGCATTCCGTATAAGATGTTGGGATGAGTCCCTGCGCGAATTCTCCCAGTCTTCCGAGCCGCTGCAGCATGCGTGAGCCGTATTTCGACCCGTACCAGTTCGAAGTGATCGTCATCGGCGCCGGCCATGCCGGGATTGAGGCCGCCCTTGCCGCCGCAAGGATGGGTCGCCGCACGGCCCTGCTGACTCTCAACTGCGATAGCGTCGGCCAGATGAGCTGCAACCCCGCCATCGGCGGTGTCGCCAAGGGGCAGATCGTCCGCGAGGTGGACGCTCTCGGCGGCGCGATGGGCCAACTCACCGACGCGGCGGCGATCCAGTTCCGCCTTCTGAATCGCGGCAAAGGCCCCGCGATGCACAGCCCTCGCGCTCAATGCGACAAGAAGGCGTACCAGTTCCTGGCCAAACTGACGGTCGAGCAGCAGGAGAATCTGACACTCCGCCAGGAGATGGTTGAGGCCCTGGTCGTCGAACGCGAGCGGATTGTCGGCGTACGCTGTCGAGGCGGCGTTACCTATCACGGACGTGCCGTTGTTGTGACCACCGGGACGTTCCTCAAGGCCCTCATGCACACCGGCGAGAGCAAGACCCAGGGGGGCCGCGCCGGAGATGTCTCGGCGGAGGGGCTTTCAGGCTCCTTGCGGGAGCTCGGCTTTGAACTCCAGCGTTTTAAGACGGGAACCCCTCCCCGGGTCAACGGCAGAACGATCGACTTCTCGCGACTCGAAGTCCAACCGGGGGATGAGGTCCCCGTGCCGTTTTCGTTCCTGACGGACCGGGTGGAACAGCCGCAGATGGTTTGCCATATCACCCACACCAACTCGAACATCCACGACACGATCCGAGCCAACCTGCACCGGGCCCCCATGTACTCCGGGCAGATCGAGAGCGTCGGCCCTCGCTACTGCCCGTCAATCGAGGACAAGGTTGTCCGGTTCGGGGACCGTGAGAGCCATCAAATCTTCCTCGAACCCGAGGGACGCAACACGCTCGAATACTACTGCAACGGCATCTCCACGAGCCTTCCCCGCGATGTGCAGGATGTCATCGTCCGCAACATCAAGGGGCTGGAATACGCGGAGATCATGCGCTACGGCTATGCCGTCGAGTATGACTTCGCTCCCCCGACGCAACTCCAGCCAACCCTGGAGACGAAGACCATCGCCGGTTTGTTCTTCGCCGGGCAGATCAACGGCACCACCGGCTACGAGGAGGCCGCCGCGCAAGGGATCATCGCCGGGATCAACGCAGCACGATCAGTCATGTCGGATGAGCCGTTCGTGATCGACCGATCCCAGGCCTACATCGGCGTGCTGATCGACGACCTGGTGACACGAGGGGTCGACGAACCGTACCGGATGTTCACCAGCCGAGCGGAATACCGCCTCTTGCTCCGCCACGACAACGCCGACCTTCGCCTGACAGAACTGGGTCGCCAACTCGGACTCGTCGATGATCCGCGCTGGGAACATTTCCAGGCCCGCAAGGGACGAATTGACCGTCTCCGTGACGTGCTCCAGCAGACACGAATCGACGGGGTCTCTCTCGCTCAGATCCTGAGACGACCCGAGACGACCTGGGACGAGATCGCGACCGCACACCCTCCCCTGCACGCACTCTCGGACGATGCGAACGCCGTTGAGCAGGTGACGATTGAGTCCAAGTATGGTGGATACATCGAACGGCAGGCCCAGCAAGTGGAGCGTTATCGGCGGTTGGAGCACAAGCCCTTACCTCAGAATCTCGACTATAATTCGATTCCCCAGCTCCGCGCCGAAGCCCGGGAAAAGTTGAGGCGTGTTCGACCTCGCTCGCTCGGGCAAGCCAGTCGCATCAGCGGAATCCATCCCGCGGATATCGCTACACTTCTCGTCTTCGTCAAAAAAGAACGATCAGAGTTCCCCCCGCAAGTCCCCGATTCGCCGTAAGATCTCGCGAATCACTTGAAGGTCGGTCTTACCCCAGAGTTCCGCCCATTCAAATCTCAGTTCGTGGCGCGACTTTATGCAAGCCTATAGCCCATCGGCAATTGAGTCTGATCCGATGAAAGCCCTTTTGGGTTGACAGGCTGGGCAGGGATATTATAATTGGGCACGTTGGTAAGCCTGGCAAAATCGTCAGATTATGTAGAATTTGCCGGATTGCCATGTTTAAGGTGAAATGTCTGTATGGGCGCTCTAGCTTCGGGGTATGACGCCCTCGCTTTGAGTGCTCCAAATCAGGGGTCGGCTCATGGAGGAGGACCGATCGATCGGCGAGTTCCCCATGGCGGGGAGGATCACCGATCCGGTGCGCTTCGGGCCATACCGGCCCGTGAGAGGGACGAACCCGATCATGAAGACCGTATATACGACGGGTGAGGCCGCCAAGATCTGCAAGGTCAGCCAGCAGACGATCATCCGCTGTTTTGACTCGGGGCAACTCAAAGGGTTCCGAGTTCCCGGTTCCCGTTTCCGCCGGATTCCGCGGGAAGCGTTATACCGATTCATGAAAGAGAATAATATCCCTACCGACGCCTTGGAAAGCGGTCGTCGAGGGATATTGATCGTGGATGATGACCCAGCCGTGGTCGAGCTGATCAGCGATGTACTGGCCAATGACAATCGCTTTGAAACGAAGGTGGTTAACAACGGATTCGCAGCCGGAATGCTCGCTAAGGAGTATCACCCGGATCTGATCATCCTGGACGTCATGCTCCCGGACATCAACGGCAAGGCGGTTTGCGAGCTGATCCGATCCGACCCAACCATGTCCGACATCAAGATCATCTGCATCTCCGGTATGGTCGAGGAGGACAGGATTCAGGAACTGCGGGACGCCGGCGCGAACGATTTCATGCACAAACCGCTCGATGTCGATGAACTCCTGCGTCGAATTTGCCGATTATTAGACATTGAGACGTCCTCGTCTTCGTGAGTGCGGTCACGTCGTGTAACGATGTGCCGACAGGGATTCGTCGCCGACGGGAAGGAGCCCGGTTCGGTGCCAGCACCCTCAAAAACGAACGGTTCGCCCCGTGACCTGTGCCGTCGGATGGAACGGCTGGGGGGGCTTCCAGTCCGTCCTGCCACGGCTCGCTGGTTGCTCGGATGCGCATTATCCCAGTCCAACAGACCCGACTCGTCACCCCACGAAACTCGATCTTTTCGCGCGGATCGGCTGGACGAAATTGATCCTTCTTGGGCCAATGCGAACGCTCGCAGCGCGGAATCAACCCCTTTCATTCCTTGCTGAGCATTCCTGGTGGTCCCCCGTTTCAGATGAGGCCGCCGAAGCATTTCAGACGCTCTGGCGACACGCCGTGGCCACCAGTTGTGCCGCCCGACGCCTGGCGGTCGAGGCGAAGTTCCGTGATCCCGAACGCCTGGCCCGGATCGGGCTGCTTCATCGTCTGGGGCTCTGGGCGCTGGCCGCTGTGGACCCAGGTCCTTGGTGGAACTCCTGGCCATCGAGGACGTTGGAAGACGTCGGGAGCGGGAACGCATCCTGCTGGGTTGTGATACGGCGATGATGGGAAAACGCCTCGCGGAACGCTGGGGTTGCGATTCTGCTCTGGCCGATGCGGCATGGCTCGTATGAGGAAGAGGATTTTGATCTCAGAGACTGCGCAAGCGATCCCGGCGCGATCGCCATCATTCAAGCGGCTCACGCATGGGCTGAACGAACTCCCTGGAGATTGAACGGCAAAAATTATTGCCGGACCCCGGGCCACCTGATCCGCGATTGAGATTGCTCATCGCGGAGGTGCAGTCTCGTTGCGGTCGTGCGTTCGTCGATCCCGACACCTCGCCCCATGAGGAACGATTGACGCGAGCCCATGCGAAATTGCTCCTGCAGCACCAACAACTCCAGCGCGAAGATCAGGCCAAGGATCGCTTGATTCACGCCCTTAACTCGTCCGACCCCTCCGAAAGTCCGGAGGAGTGGGCCAATCGCGCTGCCCGTACCTGGTGCGGCGAGCCAGGTGTGACCTCGGCCCGAGTGATCTGGCGAGGCGAGGAACGAGCAGACGATTCTGAAGAGAACGTACCTGCTGTCACCTCAACTTCCCGAGTAAAGGAAGAGCAATACTTCCTCGGGACGATCGATTGTCCGGCAGTGGAGATCGAACTGAGAGGCGTGGAGCCTGGGACGGGCGGTCGAACCGTCTCGCCAGACGCGGGACGCCTGGCGAGTCTGGGCTGCTCACCTGGCTCATACTGACCGCCTGACCCGGCAACTGGATCGGCTTACCGAGGCCCATCAACGCCGGAGCGAACGAGAGGGGCCGAAACGAATCAAGGAAAGTCTGGAATCGCTCGCTGAATTCGCTGCGGGTGCCTCGCACGAACTGAACAACCCGTTGGCGGTGATCGTCGGTCGGGCCCAGTTGCTCCTGGCCAGAGCGAGCGATTCCGACACCAGCCGATCACTCCGAGCGATCATCACACAAGCCCAGCGCGCCCATCGAATGCTTCGGGACCTGATGTTCGTGGCCCGCCAACCCTCTCCCCGGCCACGGCCGTGCCAACCCGAGGAACTCGTACGCAACGTCGTGCGAGACCTCAAGGACGAAGCGGACGCCCGAGGTATTCGTTTAATCCATGACGCCTCCGAAGGGACTGGATGGGTCATCGCCGATCCGGATCATCTGCGACACCTGGCCGACATTCTGATTCGCAATGCCATCGAGGCCACACCGTTCGGGCGGAACCGTGCGAATCGCGACCAGCCTTCAATCCGATCGCCTGGAATGGCAGGTGCGCGACAGCGGACGCGGGCTGGACCCTAAGGAGGGTCAGCACCTGTTCGACCCGTTCTTCTGCGGACGACAAGCCGGACGCGGTCTAGGCCTGGGACTGTCAAGAGCCGCGCGAGCGGTCGCTCAGAGCGGCGGTGAGCTGCGATGGCGATCGAGCCCGGGACACGGCACGCTCTTCCACCTCAGCCTTCCGGTGAGACCGGACCTCGATCGGTCCTCCCCCTGTCCGACAGTGAATCCGACTTCGGGACGGCCGGACGATACCCCACGAATCAACCCGCCCAGAAATTCGGCTCGACTGCCGGATCGTCAGGCAATGCCCTGATTCCAGACCATCGAATCCGCGATCTCATGGCAGTCGGCGCAGAGGAATGTCACATTGAGAGGCTCCTCGTATTGCCAGTGGTGGCGCTGGAGCCGCTGACGGCGACGGCACCAGGAGCAACAGCGCGGCCGAACGATCAGCCCGAGCTGCTCAGCCAGCGCAGCGGCATACCGCGCCGAGCGGGTTCGAATCCGCCGTGGCCTTGCCAGATCGAGACTAATTTCCAGATGGCGACGAAGACGTGCGAACTTGGCGTGCTGGCGATTGCGTCGGCACTTTTTCATATCAGGTTACCCGCGTTTGGAAACCCGAAGGGCCACCCCGAGACGGCGACGCGACTGCGGTTCCCGCTCCATCGGCGGAGCCCTTGAAGGGTCATCCGACCGACTCCTGGTAACGGTTCTGACAGTGGAAGTCTAACGCAAGTTCGGTACCGAGGCCAATCATTTGCGAAAAAACATCAATGAATTACAATAAATCTGTTCTTGCTTATTGCAACGATTCTACCGAAAATGAGAGTTCGTCCGTCGCTTCACGAGACGCTCACGAACCGTACTCTCCCTCACATGGCAGGGTCCCTATGGGTCGCGGATCGGAGCAAGAACGTTGGACGGAGCGACCTCGAACCGCGATACTGTTTTGATGTGATGGGCAGACGTGCGCGGCCACTCCTTCAACACCAGACCGGCACAGTTCGATTTTCGAGGACTCACGATGACTCCCATGTCGACCGACGAGAACGGCCGTTTCCAGGCTCGACTGAGCCGTCGGGCCGTGTTACGTGTCGGAATTGGCGGTGCTCTCGGGCTCGGCGGCCTCTCCGGTCTTCATCCGGTCACGCGGACCCCGTTGCAGGCTGACGAACCCTCCGTTCGCGGATTGATTGTCCGATGCCCGCGTCCTCTCGATGCCGAGTCCGCGGTCGAGGTTTTCGATCGGTTTCTCACGCCGAACGACCTGTTCTTCGTCCGTAGCCATTTCGGAGCCCCGGCGGTTGGCCTGGCGCCCTGGCGTCTCGACGTCAACGGCGAGGTGAACACGCCGCTCTCATTCGGCCTCGATCAACTGAAGGACCTCGAACATGTGACCTTGCCGGCCGTGCTCCAGTGCGCGGGCAACGGTCGGGCGTTTTTTGATCCGAAAATCCCTGGGGTGAGCTGGGAACGGGGCGCTGTTGGAAACGCGGAATGGACCGGGGTCCGTCTGGCCGATCTGCTCCGACGAGCCGGCATGAGCAAGGAGGCTCGACATGTCCACCTGATGGGTGCCGATGCCCCGCCCTCACCCAAGACACCGGCGTACTACCGCAGCATTCCGATCGAGAAGGCGCTCGACCCCAGCACACTCATCGCCTACGCGATGAACGGCGAGCCATTGCCGGTCTTGCACGGTGGACCGTTGCGGCTGATCGTCCCGACCTGGACGGGAAACCATTGGCTGAAGTGGGTCCGGCGAATCACGGTTTCCCCGGACGAAGCTCCAGGGTTCTACATGCAGACGGCTTACCACCTCCCCAAGGAACCTGCCCCCCGGGGACAGCTCTCCAGGCGTCAGACCTCGTGCCGGTGACGACGATGAACGTCAAGTCGTTGATTGCCCGACCGTCCCGAGGAGAGACGCTCGAACAGGGGCCTCAGGAGTTGCGGGGGGTCGCCTGGACCGGCCAGGGGGTTATCACGCGCGTCCAGGTGCGGATCGACGATCGCGACTGGGAGGACGCGGAGATGGATACGCCGGCTCGCGAGGGGACGTGGAGGGTCTGGCATTACGGCTGGACAGCACATTCCGGAACGCACTCGGTACGCGTCCGAGCCACGGATTCGTCCGGTCAGACGCAACCCGAAATACCACCCTGGAACAAGAGCGGTTATCTGTGGAATGGGATCGAACAGGTTGATGTTGAGGTGAAGGCCCATGCGTGAGCCACGTTGGAACCGTCTCGGTTGGCTGGTCGTGATTCCGCTCGCGATGGCCTGCGTCGGAATGGCCGGTCTGTCGAGGGCGTCCGGCCCTCCGAAGTTGCAGGTCATGGATGAGGAGGCCGAGGACGAGGAACTTACTTTCGAGCGAGAACTCGCCCGCCGAGCTTATGAGGAAAATTGCCTGATCTGTCACGCCCACGAGATGGTCTCGCGG
The DNA here is from genome assembly GCA_963758025.1 of uncultured Planctomycetota bacterium. Taxonomy (GTDB): domain Bacteria; phylum Planctomycetota; class Planctomycetia; order Isosphaerales; family Isosphaeraceae; genus CAVWUA01. Next base: position 119,404 of record CAVWUA010000005.1, read on the forward strand.
CTACGATTGACCCCGGAGCAATGGGTCTCGGAAGTCGAGAAGATGATCTCCTGGGGCGCGCCGGTGGCCGATGAGGACAAGATCCGCCTGGGCGCGTATCTCGCCTACTTATATCCATCCGTCAAGCCTCTCGAACCAGCCCCGCGAATTCCCTCGGTCGAGACCATGATCCGGCCATCCTCCCCCTTGAATAGAGACGCGACGGACGGCGATGCCCGCCGGGGTGGGTTGCTGTACGCGGAACATTGCGCGACCTGTCATGGACCGATCGGCCAGGGAGGCGACCTCGGACCGAACCTGGTGGAAAAGCCCGTTCTGCTCCAACGCGAGGACTATATGGAGGTCTTGCGGGAAGGACGCCACCGGATGCCGGGGTACAAGCAGGTCCTGACCCCGGAGCTTGAAATCGATATCCTGACGTGGCTTCAGGAACGGCGTTACGACGAACCGTCCTTATAGATCTCCGTCCGAAAACACTCGCGAAGCGATTCACCCTTCTGGGGCGAATTGCTCGCGGGCCATCAGGGCCGCTCCCAGAATCCCCGCGTCGTCTCCGAGTGCGGCGAGTTCGATCCGGGTCTTTCCTTCGGGATCGGCGAGCACCTGTTCTCGGGCCGCCAACCGGACCTTCTCCAGGAACGTCTCACCAAGCTCCACGGCGACACCACCCCCCACGATGACGATTTCCGGCCCGAGGACGTTGATCAGACTGCCCAATGCCAGCCCGAGATAGTTTGCCGCGCGATGGACTTCATGGACCGTGAGCGGATCACCCGCATTATAAGCGGCAGCCAGATCCTTACTCTTGATCTTGTTCGACTTCAGATCGAACTCTCCCGAGAGCTTCGTATCCGCCCCTTTCCGAATGGCTTTGCGGATCCGGCGCGCGATTGCCGTTCGACTTGCCAGGGCCTCGAGACATCCGTGCTGCCCGCAACCGCAGCGCGGACCTTTCGCCTTGACCACGATATGCCCGATCTCCCCCGCGTTGCCCGTCAGACCCTCACGGAGCCGACCATCCAGGATAACGCAACCACCGACTCCCGTACCAACAAACGCGGCGATCAAATCGTGATACCCACGGCCGGCACCCAGACGAAACTCGCCATAGCCGCCGACGCTCACATCATTCTGGAGCATCACCGGATGACCCAGAATCCTGGAAAGATCCGGGCCGAGTGCGAAATCGCGGACTTCCAGATTCGGACTGAAGGGAATGACGCCCCGCTTCGGATCGAGTGGACCCGGCGAACCGATCCCGACCGCGGCGATCTGTTCCCGGCTCACCTGGGCCTCGGCCAGCGCTTCATCGACGCTGGAGACAATGGCATTCAGGATGGCATCATTACCTTGCTTGGCCGGGGTTGAACGTTTGGCGCGGCTGAGGATGCGATTCTCGCCGTCCACAACCGCGGCGAGAATTTTTGTCCCTCCCAGATCGATCCCCACGATCGGGGGTCTGTTGCCCTGTACCGCCATGATCGATGGCTCCGTATCCAAGTCTCGCAACCAAGAAATCCCACGCGCAATCGGTTTTTAATACGCCAGAACTAGACCAATCACACCGCCAAGATCATACCCCAAGAAGCAGTTCGAGGGGAATCGATCCTATTTGACCCGACGTTCGCGCTCCTCCCGGACCAGCGTGCGGATCTCCTTGTGCAGCGCATTAACAAATTCCAGTCGCGCGGGATGAACCGGATTTTCTGGCTCCTGGTTCAAGTCCCCGATCCACTGCTGAATCCGGTTCGCATCAACGACGCCGTTTCTATAAAGCCAGACCGCGAGCCGATTGGCCCGGATCTCATCGAATTCGCTTATGCCATGGATGACGTGAGCCAGGAAACGGTACTTCTCCTCTTCATTCAGAACGTTCAAGGGAAGGTTCTGTTGATACCATTGCTCGATCAAGGACTGGGAGTCCTCGACCGACTCCTGACTGGACCTGGCATATTTGGAGAGGGATTCCAGCACGCTCCATCGGGCACGCCCGATAGGAGATAAGTGCATAAACTTCAGGTCTAGCGATATTCGAGGCTGGCTGGATTCTTCTTCGAGAGGAGCAAGACCGTTGTCCTCTCGAGAATCAGTCCTCTGCATCCAACGCTTGACTTTAAGAATCGCGTCAGCCGGCAGCGGAGTGACTGGAATCGTTCTGGCGAAAGCATCGCGGATATCGTCTTTCCCCTCAACAAATTGGGCGTGGTTCCACCAGGGGATCACATCCAGGGTCATCAATTCCTGAACTTTGTTCGTGACGATGGACAGAAGTGCGTCGGGAAAGCCGGTATTCAGGAAGAGTTCATAAAATCGACGAGAGTTCGTCCCTTTACTAATTTTGTCATCCCATTCCTTGAAGCGATCCAAGGGACGGCCCCGTTGCAGCTCCCGTAGTATGTCCACGGCAAGGATTCGCCAGGTCCCTTCATTGGCCTCGTCGTCGAAGAGAAACTGCCGCAAAGACCATCGATTCGACTCACGCCGCATCATGGTCGTTGTCGCCGCGACGATCTCCGCGGCGAGGCTATCCGGCTCGAAACCGCAGGTCGGATCCAGAGCGAGGCCCAGCCGCTCCAGGACCTGCCGGATGCGCTGAAACCATACTTTCCGATCGGTCAAGCAGGGCATGAGCGTACTGGCCAGCGGCAGCGCGTGTCCGGCCAGACCGGGCGTTCCGGGATCGAAAGCTCCAGGCCAGGCTCGGCGGCACGAGTCGAGGCAGAGTTTCAGCCGATCCGGGGAATCGACGCGGACGTGCCGGAGAATCTGGCCGAGGACCGCGCCGCGCTCGATTTCCGGAACGTCGGGAAGGCTCACATGAACCAGTTGCCGGGCATCGCCTGATTTTAGAACTCTGGCGAATGCGTGGCTGACCTTGAGCCGATCGAGCTGTTCGGCACAAATCTCCCGACGGCGTCGGGCTTGCTCCAACCAGCGTGCAAGTTCCCCGCGACGATGTTCCGGCAGGAATAGCCAGTGCGTGAGATCCAGGCCAGAGACGCGGTTCAGAAAGGCGTCTGGCCACGATGGATCATGCGGCCGATCCTCTTCCGTGATCGGCAGGAGCAGAGACTCGATACACCAGACAAACGCTTCGTCCGCGACCTCCGGCCCCTCGGCCGTCTGAAGCGCGGTCCTCGCCAGCGACGGGTGGAGAGACTTGGGGGTCCTCTCTCGAAGCCGCTCCCAGCGGTCTCGACCATCGGGATGAGCAAAAATCCGGCGAAGATACGGACCGAGCCAGGCGACTGCGTCCGCACGCCCGTAGCGCCCAGGACCATGCCATATCTCGTCCGAGTCTCTCCGCGCCCTCCAATGCATCGGCCAGCGACGGGGCCAGCGCGGCGATCCGCGAGGGATGGTCTTCAAGTTCCTCCGCGATCACATCCAGAACGGCCGACGTCGAACCGGGTGCCGCGAGTGCGCGGACGAGTACCTTTCCGAGACGATCCACATCCCCCTGCTCGCGGAGCAGTCGCGCGGTTCGGACAGCATCGACCGGCAACAAGAGCGCGGGATCGATCGTGGGGTCAGTCCTTAGCAATTCAAGAACCTCTTCCGATGCCTCGACCGAAAACCCTTGAATGAGAGACGCGAGGAAGCTGGGACGTCCCGCCGCGGGAACAGCTTTAAGAATCGCTGAGACCGCCTGTGCTCGTTCTGACCCCGGGCGATCTCCATACCAGGAGGTCACCACCTCTCCCCAGACGGTGGAGACACTTGTCAGGTCGGTGCCGAGGACACGCCAGGTCTCTCCCTGCCGGGCTGTCTCGATCAAGGCCCTGCGGGCTTCAGGGAACTTCGCGGACTCGTCGGCTTGATCCTTCCACCAGGTTGGGGAGCAAGCGGTGGCCCATTCCTCGGCCAGACCGTTGCTTGCGGCCCAGGTGATCAAGTCGAGACGGTCCGTCCAGTCCTCCCGCGTCTGGGGCTTGGGGATGGGCCGTCGCGTCAGGTAGTCGAATCGGCAGAGACGAGATAGCCAGTCCTCGCTCCAAGGAGATTCCGGCGGTGCCGTCTGAATGATCCGGGATGCCCGATCTTCACACGTCCGACTCCAGGCCACCTCATCCTCGGCCTCATGCCGAGACCACCAATGGGCCAGAGTCGTCGCCCAGACCGACGGAGCGATTCGAGGATCAAGCTGACCGGTGGATAGGTCGGCGACGATCCCAAGGCTCCCGAGCGCCGCGCGATTCGGCCGCGCCGAGGGTGTCGTCCCCTGGAGCCGGTAACCCGGCAATTCCTCGGGACGGTCGTGGTAGGTCGAGAATGTGACCTCCCGCCGCAGAGGCTCCGGAACGGCGAACGTCAGCAGGATAAAGAGGGAGCTGAGTTGCCGAGGTTCGGCGATGACGAAAAGCGTTCGTCCTTCCCGGACCATCAGGGCCAGAGCCGTCCAGAGTTGGGCCAGAAGTTCAGGATCAAAGCCTTCGGCCAGTCGAGAGACGTCGGCAAAGGTCGGGGAAACAATCAAATCATTCGTCCCGAGCGAAAACGGGTCGGGAGGCCGCCCCCGAGTTGGCTCCGGGTCCGAGCGACGCCAGAATGCGGCGTCGTACAAGCCGGCTGGCCATTGATGCAGAGCGGCGATCTCGTCGGCGTTCAGCCGAAGGCCGTGGGCAAACTGACCGCCGGGTCGTCCCCAGAGGCGCCCTCGTTCGGTCTCGTATTCATGCGAACGAGGAGTGATCCAGGCGATTTCGGCGATCTCACCATCCCTCCGGTAACGCAACGCGGGGGGAGCAAGGCTCTTGGTTCCGGGAAGAAACGCCCGCAGGCCCAGGTGTCGGAAATCGCCCGCAACGGGGTATCCCGCACTCATCCGCTTGATCTGGAACCCATTACTCGCGCCCAGACCGTACCCCATCGGGCATTGCGTATAGTAGATCTGCTCCATGACGCACGCCCTGCCCCGCTGCGTTTTTGCCCATCTCCATGATAGGCCAGGTATTCTTTATAAACCAGCCATGGAGCGCCTGCGTTGGCTGTCCTGTACCGGTTCGCCTCCGACCCTGCGATGTCAGAAGTCAATCGGCTCGTAGGGAACCAGGGCCATGCCGTCGAGGAGCCGCGTGCCGTCATTCCAGTCGGCGTCGTTTCGGCGACGAACCAGTTGCTCGATCGCGGCGGAGAGTCGGGCCTCCAGAGCCGCACGGTAGGTTTCATCGGCCTGGAGCAAGTCCACCTGCGTGCGCCTGAGGAGACTATCGGGACGGGCCGGAGGAAGCCCCTGCCGGCGTCTCAGGTGGTCGGCGAACGTCTGGCTGCCGCGATCGGCGGCGAGGAACTCCGTCTCGCCCGACGCGGCGGCCGTCCCGATACGCAGCAGGGCTTCGAGGTCTCGCGACGTCCCTTGCGCTGCCTGCTGGAGCTCGGTCAACTCCTGAATCAAGGCGTCCAGCTCGGCTCTCGACATCAAGATCGAGACCACGACCAGACGGTGCTCTTCCCTCCGTTCCGCGATCCACCCTTTCCGAACCGAAGGAGCCTTGCGGCCACCAAATCGGGGATCGGGACGGCGCACGGGCGTCGGTTCGTTGCGATGCAGATCGACCAGAACCGGATGAACCTGTGCGAGGGTGAGCCCCTGACTATTGACGTATTGCTCCAGCCGTTGCTCGGCTTCCGCCGTCGCGAGCGCAGCCAGGTTGCGCGCGTGCTCGACCCGATCGGCGATCAGATTTTCGAGGAGCGGGACGAGTTCCTCCGCGCGATTCAAGGACAGCAAGATCGGCGAGATTGGCGTTTGAAAGTTCGCAGCCCGATCTCTCGGTCGGTACGATCCCTCCGCGAGAATTCGCCACTGATCCCGGTAACGCTGCTCCTCGTCTCGTGATCGAATGGCACGATCGATCGCCACGGAGGCGACCGTGATCCCTTCAGCTTTCGCCAGGTCAGCCAGGCGGAGGACCCGGTCCTGATCCTGATCGTGGTCGGGAGCATCTCCGAGCAGGACGAGCATCTTCGTCGCGAGCTCTCCCGATCGCCCGGTCGGCCAGTCCAGGTGCGCGGTCGCTCCTAATGGTTCCCCCTCGGGCGCGGGCAAGGCCACGGCCACGCCATCGAGAACTCTCTCCGCAATCGAACCGTCCCCTTCGCGAGCGGCTTTGATCCGCCTCAGAGCCTCCAGAAACCCGGCGGGATCGGTGAACGAGGTGACGATGCGGGTACGGAAACCGTACTTCGGAGAACTGTCGCGATACTCCACCAGGGCCAGCCTCAGCGTGATCTCCTGGTAACGCCGCGACGCCTCCGCGACCAGCCGTTCGGCCATCGCGCGGGCCGCGTCGATCGACGGTTGCATCGACTTCGTGGTATCGATGACGAAGGCGACATAGACCCTTCGGAGCGCCGGGAGGAGGTCGGGCGGCGGTTTATCGGGCAAAGGAGTCGGAGCCTCATCCTGGACGAGACTCGCGACCTCGAACACCGTTCGCTCGGAGCCATCGGGCTGCGGGATCGACCGGGATTTCAGGATCGGCAAGCCAGCCGCCGGGGAGTCGCCGGGACGGGAATCGTCCGACTCCTCTCCCTCGATCGGACAGTGGTCGCCATGCTTTGGGCACGTCCTTCCAGCCAGGGCGTCCAGTAGACACGACTCCTCCCGGTAAATGACCAGCGAGGGCCGACCTTCCCTCGGGGTCGGCCGGGCCATTAATCGTGTGTTCCATTCGAGCACGGAAGCCGCGGGGACCCACCCTCGCGGCGGTCCGTCGCGCGGACCGATCTGGTACATCTTTTCCGGGCCGGCCGGGGTCTCACCAAAGACGTAATGGATCGAAAAGTAATCCAGAGGGGGACCAGTGCGTAGGCCCCCCTGCGCCTCCGTGCGGCAGACGAGGTCCAGATCCTTGACCAGCACCTTCCGCCGAAGACCTTCCGAGGTTCTCAGGATGCCGTCGTCCGGCGGAACGGCCTCGTCGATACGGGACAGGACCGGTACGGGACGAGAGAAAGTCGCGGGAGTGGATACGACCGGCGCGACCGTCTCGGGTTGCCTTGCGAACGAGCCAATCCCGGCCACCATCGCCAGCACGACGAGGAGGAGGTAAAACACCGGCATACGGTACAGAGCTGGCATCGGGGATCGACCGAGAGCGGGAAGACGGGTGCCGCGGGGAAAATCAAGTCGAACGATCTCAAAGGTCGTTCCTCTATGGTACGTTGGGAGTATCCAACCCCGCAAGCCGCGACGGCCGTCGCGGAGTCTCTTCGACGTGGGAGCCTCACCGTGTCACGACACCACACATTGCCCCTGCTCGCCGTCGCCTGGCTCGCCTTCCAGATCCCGAGCGCGGAGTCCGCGGAGATTGTCCACCTGTCGCGCTGGCGAAGCACCGCCTCACTGGCGCCAAACCCGGGACCGGGCGAGGAATATTTCCGCCTCATGGCCGAGGCCCGCTGGGATCGCACCGCACCGAGAGGTTCCGAACGATACGCCGTCCAGGTCACGCTGCCCGATGGCCACGTGGCGACGAAGCCGATGCGAACCGGGGAAGGCCCCGGCTCTCGTCTGGTCACGATGTACGTACCAACCGAGTCCGTGCGAAACCTGCCTCCCTCGCGGGTTTTATTGCAGGCGAGGGTCATTGATTCCGCAACCGGAATCGTCCTCAGCAACTCTCTCGCGGCGGGCATCGACGATTTCCCGACCCCGTCCTCCTCCGGCAAGCCGGTCGATCTCGGCCCGTTCGGCTGGGGAAAGCCATTAAGCTCAGCGGAGGGTGGGGCTGCTCCCTTGCCCCGCCCCACTCCCGATGGCTGGACGTTCGTTCGCATCCCCTCGACACCTGACATTCCCTCGTTCTTCATTTCCACGACCGAGGCGTCGAACAGGAAGGTCAGTGGACGCCTGACGGGTTATGACCCGACCGCGAACCGGGTCGATGAGTTCTCCCTGGAAGCCCCCGATCAACCGGCCCTGAGCCTGACGCCGGAACAGGCCCAGTCCTACCTCTCAAACCTCAGTCAGGAGGACCCGACGGGCGTGACCTACCGGCTGCCAACGCAGTCGGAGTGGCTCCGGGCCGCTCGGGCAGGTCGGGACACGGCGTTCTGGTGGGGGGACGAGCCGATACATCCGGAAGGAGCGAACTTCCTCGGTCCCGAGCCGGCCCTGGACGAGGACTCCACCGCCCTCTGCCGGCCTCGCGCGATCCCGCCGACCTTCGAGGCGAACCCCTGGGGGCTCTTCCACACCTTCGGCAACGTGGCGGAATGGGCGACCCTCCCCTCACAAGGCTTTGCCCGGATGGGGGGAACCTTCCGCACCGAGCCGTCGTCACCGCTTCCCGAACCTCAGGTTGCCGACGCGACGCAGCTTGGCGAGGACGCTTACGTTGGCCTCCGTCCGGTCGTTTCGATCACGGCGGACGCCGGCACCAAACTGGCCCGGAAGGCGCTTGGTACGGACGAGTCTCTGGCGAACGTCCATGTGACCTACGATCCCGATCGAGCAATCTTGACGCTGACGGGTGAAGTGGCGGAACCGTCGCTGAGACGAGACGCGGATCGACGCCTGGAAGCACTCTGGTGGGTCGCCGCCGTCGAGAATCGGATCAGCACGCCGGCCAATAATCCGAACCTGTTAGCCCGCCTCTCCCCGAGCGATTCCCCCGCGAAACGGATCATGCCTCTGGGCCACGTCCAGGATGTGATCCCCGTAAAGGTTCAGTGGGCGAACCCGCTGCCGGTCGTGGGGTCGCTGTGGTACGTCAATCTGTATCTGCCCGGTGGAGGGCACCAGGCCTATCCCTTGACGACGAGCCGACCCGGTGCCGGGACGGTATTCGACGCGGTCCTCGACCGTAGCGAGCCGGGCGCGACCAGCTTGCCTCCCGGTGCTGCGGTTTCCGTCGCCCTGAGCCTGGGGACGCCCGCGCCGAATCCGACCGACCCACAGATCGTCAGCACGGTCATCATCGTGCGAACGTTCACTCCGTAGCCAGCCGTGTGGGATTGGAAGAACGAACGAGCAACGAAAAGCCCCGCGGGCATTCGGCTCCGCGGGGCTTCGTTGGCTTACGGGAGATATCCCGGATCACGCGATCTCGACAAGCTGCGTGTCGAAGATGAGATCCTTGCCGGCGAGCGGGTGATTGGCGTCCAGGGTGACGCTTGAATCGCTCACGTCCGTCACGCGGACGGGGATGGCCTGCCCTTGCTGCCGGACCTCAAGCTGCATGCCGACCTTGGGGCTCAGATCGGCTGGAATCTGGCTCCGTTCGACGGTGAGGACCTTGTCCTGAGCATGAGGCCCATAGGCCTGCTCGGCGGGGATCGTGATCGTCCTCGAGTCACCCGGGCTCATGCCGACAATCCCGCTCTCGAAGCCCGGAATGATCTTCCCTTCACCCAGCTTGAATTCCAGCGGCGGGCGTCCCTCGGAGGAGTCGAAGACCGTACCATCCTCCAGCTTTCCCGTGTAATGAACCTTGACCGAATCACCTTGCTTTGCCTGTGCCATGATGTCTCCTTCCTTTTGATACGTTTGTTACTTACGCGAAGTCGAAATAAGGGAGTTTCCAGATCGCCGATGAGAAGAAACGAAGCCAGAATTGTGGACCGCCGCGAACAGCACCTCTGAATCACGGAAAGGGGTAGGACGCCTCTGATTATGAGGAATCGCGGGAGATACCGCAACCCGGTTCGGTCATTCCCGACGTTTGATCCAGATGTGAGGAATCAATTTTCCCTCTTTCATGTTGACTCAGGCCGTGCTGCCGTTCCCATGCTTGTGTCTCGACTTTGTTTGAGATAAAATCGACCTCCGTTCAACGCAACCGGTTTTCCGGTCGAAGGCGATGCGGACCCGGATGATTCGTGCCGATTGAGACGGGAAGAAGAGGTGCCCCTTTGAATTCGACCCATCGCCACGATCGCGGCCTGGTTCGCCGTGAGTTCCTCCAGGTCGGGTTCTCGGGGTTCCTCGGCATGGGGATGCCCGGGATGCTCGCGGCCAGGCGCAGCGCCGAAGCGTCGGAGCGGGCGAATCCCTCCCGAGGGACGCCCCGCGCCGGTCGATGATCCTGATCTTCATGACCGGAGCACCAAGCCATATCGACACGTTCGACATGAAGCCGGACGCTCCCGAGGGCATCCGGGGGGAATTCCAGCCGATCGAAACCTCGGTCCCCGGCATCCGGATCTGTGAACACCTCCCCGCGCTGGCGAAGCACGCCGAGAAACTGGCGATCGTGCGGTCGCTGTCGCACCGGAACCTGAACCACCTGAACGCGACGCACCAGGTCCTGACCGGCCGCCCCCAGCCGGGTGCGTTTTTCGATAAGATCGCCTCGCGGGACGATTACCCCCACTATGCCGCCTCGTTGAACTACGTGCGCCCGCGCAACGACGGACTGCCCAGCGGCGTCCTGCTGCCGACGTTCCTCATGCAAGGGCCGCTCACCTGGCCCGGCCAGCATGCCGGATTCCTCGGGCCGAAGTACGACCCCTGGCAGATCCGGGACGATCCGAACAAGCCGGATTTTCACGTGGAGAACCTCAGTCTCCCCGTCGGCTTCAGTGTCGAGCGGCTGGAACAGCGCCGGGAGCTTTTCGACCAGATCCACGCGCGGCAAGACGCTTGGATCGCCTCCGCGGAAAAGGACCCGTTCGCGAACCAGCAGAAGCTGGCCTACTCGTTGCTCCTCTCGGGCCGCATCTCCCAGGCCTTTGATCTCAAGCGCGAGTCGGACGAGACGCGCGACCGCTACGGGCGGCACTCCTACGGCCAATCGCTGCTCCTGGCACGCCGGTTGGTGGAGGCCGGGGTGCCCATCATTCAGGTGAACATGGGGGCCGTTCAGACCTGGGACACCCACGGCGATAACTTCAACGCCTTGAAGAAGCGGCTCCTCCCTCCCTTCGACAAGGGGGTTGCCGCCCTGCTGGACGACCTTGCCGCGACCGGCCTGCTCGACGAGACGCTCGTCGTCATGGCCGGCGAGTTCGGCCGCACGCCAAAGATCGGCAATTCGGGCGGGTCGAAAATCCCCGGCCGGGACCATTGGGCCGCCGTCTTCTCGGCGGTCTTCGCCGGCGCGGGGGTCCAGGGCGGACAGGTCATCGGCCAGTCCGACAAGATCGGTGCCTTCCCCGCGTCGCGGGCCTACCGCACCGAAGACCTCGCCGCGACGATCTACCAGGCGCTCGGCGTCCCCTCCGATACCGAACTCCGCGATCGCCTGAACCGGCCGATCCGGCTCATCGATGGCGAGCCGATCGCGCCATTGTACCAGGCTCACCAAAGCGTCTGATCGTCTCTCGTCCACCGTGGTCCCCGGCTGTCCGTTCCTCCCAACTGCCGTTATGGCAGTTGGGTTCGTTTGGAAATCGTTCCCTAACATCAAGCGGCTACTCAACTTGAAACGAGATGACCATCCGATTCCCGCGTGACGCGGGTCGCGTCGAAGGATCGGAAATGACCGCGTCCCAAATCCATAGTCTCGTTGTTCCCTCCCCCTTCCCTTCACCAAATCGACGGCATGGAGTTTTGGGGGGAACAGGGAAAATGGATACAATACGAGCCATATAAAGGTTGAGGTATAAATTAGGCGTCCTCCGCGCCATCCCTGGGCATCTCGCTGCGACATCATCGAAACCAGACCGGGAGCCCCAACCATGGCAAACACTGCGGTCGGCGAGTTGACCATGGACAGGGAACTGCTGCTCCAGCGCTGCCGGGCCGACCGCCCTTTTGCCCCCGAACTGTCCAGACTCCGGGGTCCACTATACTCCAGGACCCGCCAGGAGCGTCTCCGGCTCTCCCGAGTTCGCCCCGCGCTCTGGCTTCAGATCAGGATCGTGAGAAATTCAGGGAAATTACTTGACTACTGGGAGATTTGTGAGTCAGGTAACGTTCGACGTTGTTAGGACCTCTGACACACATCACCCCACATCCCACATCAAAAGGAGACAAGCTATGACCTCAAGACTTCCCTACTACATCCTCGTAGGTAGCCGGCATCTTGACAGGCTCGGTTTCCGCCATCCTCCCCATGAAGCCTCAGGACACGCGCACTCTCCACTCCTCCGAGATCGCTACTTTGCACGGTGGGCAGATATCACCGGATTTATGCTGCGCGGTCATCCCGGCCTGTGTTGTTGGGCCACAAGTCGCCTGTACGACTTACCAAGATCAAGCCCAGTGCGAAGATGCATTTGAATACTCGAAGCCTGCCAACGCACCCGACGAGGGTTGCCTCGCCATCGCCACTAGAGCGCAATGCAGCCAAACTCCTCCTCCTAATATTCAAGCATGTAAACTTAAGAAAGCCTGCGAATGGGATAGCGCTACCGGGGACATGTCGGCTTAGCACCGACCCTTGGTTTGGGGTTGAAGCCTCAGCACCATTTGCATGCTCAGATACCTGTGCATGAGGCTCAAAAGAATCCGAACCGGAACCCTACTCATTCGCATCGGATGGCTCTGCCGTAGTCGTAAATTGTTAGTGCGCTCTTTGAAGTTTCGACTGACCGATTACCGCGGAGGTAAACCGGCCATGGTGGGAGTTTTGCTGTCGATGTTCCTGGTGCCGACCAATCTCAATACCCCACCGCCCCTGGTCGGTGATCCGACACTGGTCGAGGTGCTGAGAGATGCTCAGGTTGCGAATCGGGAGACCCTGCAAACCGGCACACTTACAGGGCGAATCGAATTGCAATATCCTGAATTGAAAGGCCCTAACCGAGTCACGCTGGAGACGCGGGCGGCCTGGGACGGCGAGGATGCCTTCTGGATGTTCCGGCTTACGGATCCGGTCGGATTATACCGACCGGGGGTCGTGCCTGGCCCGCCTGCGTTGAGGGGAGATGCCGGGGGATCTCACAGGGACGGCTGGGAATATCGCCTTCTCTTGAAAGGCAAGCTTTATTCTTATGATGCGGAACGTAAGATCCTTCATGTACATGACCCGAAGACGATCGCCGAGGCGATCTTCTCCCTGCCGCTGCCCTCTCAATGGTTCCGGTGCTGTCCACCGGCAGAGGGGGGGCGGCCTTGGGTCGAGATGATTGGTCCTCATGCGGCGTTTCCGAGTCACTCCGTATCCTCCTATGAAGTTCGTCGGGAAGGCCAGGATCTTATTCGGCAGGTCCGGCGGGATCGCAACGGTGGTGTCCTGGAGACCGTCTTCTCCTTCGCGGCTTGCGGCAACGTCATCGAAAGTCGTTACGAGCCGCCCCGGGGATCGGAGGCGAAGCGATCGAGTGTGACGTACCGCTGGCGTCACCGAGAGGGTGACGGCGTCTGCGTGCTCCAGGAGTGCGAGGCGAGGGAGAGCGTCCGAGGCCGGCCGGACGAGCCCCAAGTGATCTGTCGCATTGTGCTCGAACGAGTCGATCTCGATGCGGCGACCGCCGCATCGCGGCTGAACCTGCGAGAGTTTTATGCCTCGCTGCCGCGAGATGCCGCCGTGGTGAAGGACCATATCACCGGAAAGACCACACGGCTCAAACCGAGCCGTCCGGTCCCGGATCATACGTTCGATGGTCTTGTCGAAAAGATCCGAAATCGCGGCTTTTTGAAGCCTAAATGAGATTGCGCTGATCACTCGATTTGGGGATTACTTCTACACATTATAAGTTTTGGATGTTTTGATATGATAGGATCATCGATAATCATGGCGGGCCTAGCTGCTATGAGGACGACTCCCATGCCCGGACATCAATGCGAAGGGGCAGGATAACCAACGATGCGGCAGCTATTGCCTGTTCGTGGCCCTGGCGCGATGGTCGTGGCCCCGACACCTATGCCGCGCTCGAGGCGTCATGGGACCGCCAGGTCCTCAGGCTATTCGATGCAACAGTTGGCGGATCAAGCGCACAAGTACGGCGCGAAGACGACTGCGGTTGAGACGTCGTTGGAGAACCTTAGTGCGAGAGAGGAGTATTTCGTCTGCATCTCGCTGCTCAAGAAAGGGCATTTCGTCGTGCTCTATGACGTGAATAGCAAGAACGTCTATCTCATCGATACCCCCCGCGATTATGTCCTGCCCATTGATACTTGTCGACAACGATGGACCGAGATCCCTCTCATCGGCGCAGCAGATTTTCGATCCGAGGAATTGATTGGACGCCGATGGAACCTCTCGCCCTTGCTTTTCGGAGCCACTGGCATTTTTGTTGGCCTCGGCATCCTCGGTTGGTGGCGGGGCCGACCTCGTTCCAGGAGGCCGGGACGGATCGACGGAAGAGGTGCCGTCTCATCGCGGCGGCGACCCAACTCCTAATGGGGATCGGTTGCGATTTTCAAGCTGGCTCTAAGTCACAACCGTCGCCCTCGGCGGCTCAGGTCACTCGCGCGGCCGTTATCCGAATCGATCCGGCTAATCACCATTTAGGGCGAGTACCCCGCTCCAAGCCAGGTGAAACCATGGAGGTTTCAACATGTTGAGAAACCTGGGGGGGGCGACCGTTACACATCCTGGAGATTCGTACGAGTTGTGGCTGCACTTCGGCTCAACTTGAACGCGACGTGATCGAGCCGGGAGGGCGAGCCTCGCTCCTGGCGCGGATACGACTTGGAGACGCCCCCGCGAGGAGATTGGCCTAGCTGAAGATTCTCAGCGTTGACCCGCAGCAGCCGTTGGCTATCCTGACGTTCGATTGGCAAATCGTCCCCCCACTCAGAACCGAGCCGGCCGGGATCGATGGGCTCGCTCTGAAACGAGGAGACAGCGCATCAAAAAATCTAAATATTTTCGCTCGTAACATTAATATTTGTGATCAATGTGAGTTCTCTTGTCTACGCGACTCGCCCCTGATCTCCTGCCAGGCCGACCTGTGCGACTTCCCGCTTGCACGACCACTGAGGTGGATAGCGATGATCGATGCCTAAGAGCGATGCGGATCGTCACGACATCGATTTGCGATCGAAAATCGGTCGACGCATAGTGGGCGAGCGAGTGCATAGCATGTTGATCCTTACGTCGAGCAATAGATACCATTAAGCATTCTTCGCACTAGTGAGATCAGCACGATATTCTCGCAAATGCAGTTTGGCCCCAGCAGGCCAAGCACGGAACGATGTTCAATGTGCAATCAGCGTGCCACGAGTAGATGGCACCATGGCAAGTATTGCTGCACATAGAGACGGACATCGAGGAGAAGACCGACGTAGCTGTTCAGATCTCGGTGCTGGTTCTCATGGAGGTCGTGGAACAATCGACAGTACTACCCCCGAATAAATCATAGTACTACAATATATGGAGTAATTCAACATGACCTTCGCCCGGCCTAACTCGGGACGGCGAGGACTGACCCTCATCGAGGCCATCGCGGTCATCTCCATCATCGGGCTCCTCGTAATGCTCCTGCTGCCAGCAATCCAGGCGGCACGTGAAGCCGGCCGAAGGGCTGAGTGTTCCCACCATCTCCAGCAAATCGGCATCGCCTTGGCGAGTTTCCACTCCGCTCACGGCAAATACCCGTCGGGCCTTAGGCCGGACGGACGATTCCCGACCGGAGTTTTGGGCGGAAAGCTCTCAGCCCATGGTCCCCTCTCAGTGCATTTCCAGATACTTGGCTTCACCGATAATATTAATATTTTTAATTCTATTAATATATCAATATCTTCCAATGTTAACCCAATATATCTAGCGTATGAGTCTTCGAACCGTACCGCAGCGGAAGACAACCGTCGGGATGTTCCTCTGTCCGTCCGATTCTCGGAGCCTCGTGCCCGGGAACAACTACCGGGCTAGTACCGGACCGAACCCTTACTCGCATGATGGGACACCGTGGCCCGGCGGCGGGGGCGTGTTCCCGGGGCTGCAAGCGACGAGCACAAGCGATATCACCGACGGATTGAGCCAAACTATTGGCTTCAGCGAGCGTTCGCTCGGGAGCGGCCCAGGCCGTCGATTCGATCCCGGGCGAGATTACTGGTATTCTGGCCTCACTCTCGTCACGCTGCCGAAGGATGGCGAGGAGATGCGATCCACCTGTTCGTCGCTCGCATCGGCTCCATCGAGCTATTGGACTCAGGCGGGCAGGACGTGGATTGCTGGTGGCAAGTCCGATACGCTTTATAACCATGTCGCTCCCCCGAATTCAGTCGCCCCGGATTGCAGTGCCGAGCTTCCCCTGCCGATCCCTGGGGATCTCTCAGGCGGGATTATCACGGCGCGGAGCCGTCATCCCCAGGGAGTCAATGTCATGATGATGGATGGTTCGGTTCACTTCGTGAGAAGTGCCATAGTCATCGGGGCCTGGCGATCCCTGAGTACTCGATCGGGTGGTGAGCCGATCGGCTCAGATTCTTATTAATCGGAGAGGCCGCTTCAACGACCGGATCAGCGGCCCAGCCCCAGACGCTCCCGATGGTACGCGAGGCGCTCGGAGACGGTCATGCGTTTGAAGTCCGGGAGGCCATTGGCGAGAGACGGGAAGCCGTTCGCCTCGGAGCCGTTGCGGCTCACGGCCTTCGCCTGAGCCGGTTCGGCGTGACCGTTGCAGCCGCAGGCGCTCGACGCGGCCGCGGGTGGCAAGATCGAGGCCGGCTTCGGACAGGCGCAGGCATGGGCGGCTTCGGGCTTCGGCGCAGGCGCCGCTGACGGACGAGGCGGGACGGTCACGGAGGTCGTGCCGCCGTAGCTCATCACGCCGGCTTGCAGCTTCAGGTCCTCCTCCAGCGAGCGGTGCGGGCGGATTCCGAGCTTTTCCAGCACGGCATGATACGCCTTCACGGCCTCGACCGGCCCGATCACGCCGTCGACGATCAGGCGGAGGAACTGGATGAACGCGAGCTGGTTCTCGGCGTTGTTGATCTTCCGACCGTAGAGGGCGACCTTCGCGCCGTACTTCTGCGCGTCGGCGAGGAGCTGGAAGGCGTCGAGCGTCGTGCCGGCCGAACCGCCGAGGATGCCGACGACGAGGTGCGGGTCGTAGCGGACCAGCTCCTCCATCGCCTTCGGGCCGTGGTAGACCATCTTGAGGAACACCGGCCGGCCCGGCGCGGCGACGCCCGCGAGCATCCGGGCGATCATGTCGTTGATGTAGCCCGAGAGCCTGTCCGGCTCGACCGCGCCCGGCGACGTTCGGGTCGAAGACTTCGAGGAAGTAGCGGAACCCCTTGCGCTCGGCCTCCTCGCGGAATTCGTGGAACCGGTTCAGCGTCTCGAGGTCGTGCGCCAGGTCGTTGTTGAACGTGACGCTGTACAGCCCGAGGTTGGCCCCAGCGAGCGTTCCTCGGGCGTGCAATCGAGGTGGCCGCACTGGGCGTGGTCGAGGCTGGCCGAGCGGAACGGGCGGGCGGCCGACTCGGCATAGCGCGAGCCCCGGGCGAGGTGGACGTCGGTCGTGTCGTTGGCCCGGATGGCCGGGGTGACGTGCGAGCCGTCGAACAGCCGCTCCTGAAGCGTCAGCTTGTAGTTCGTGCTGGCCGACATCAGCATGATGTCGACCAGCCCTTGCCGCGTGTTCGCGCGGATCTGCTCGCGGTACTCCTCCAGGGTCCGGAACCGCACCTCGCCCGAGTGGGCCTCGGGCGATTGCCCCGGCGCACCGATGCCGAACGCCATGTCGGCGTCCTTGGCGTCGGCCAGGATGAACTCGCGGCAGCCGGCGGGTTGGCGTGGATCGCGGCCAGCTTGCGGTCGAGCGACTTCTCGATCATCTCAGCGCACCCACCGCCCTCGGCTGAGCCCAGGGAGATCAGTCGACCCGCCATCGCTGCCCGAGATCGTGACCCGCGGCCGCGTGCCGCCGCGCCCGCCGCCCATCGTCACCCGGACCCCCTGCCCGTCGGTACCGGCGGCTGTGCCGCGGCCGTGGCCGCCGGCATCACCGGCGGCCTTCGCGGCGGCCGAGGGGTTGCGCTTGAGGACCTGGTCGATCGTGCCTCGCAGGACCTGGCCCGAGTGCCGCAAGGCCGAGACTTCCTTCGGCCAGAGGTCGATCTCGAGCTGGGCCTCGACCCCGCGACGGCCCACGACCGTCGGCACCGAGAGGCAGACGTCGCGCATGCCGTAGGTGCCCGTGACGAGCGACGCGACCGGCAGGATGCGCTTGCGGTCGAGCGCGATCGCGTGGATCACCTCGCCGATGGCCACGCCGACGGCGAACCCCGCCCCCCCTTGAGCTTGATGACCTCGGCCCCGCTGCCCTTCGTCCGGGCGAACAGGGCGTCGGCCGAGGCCGGGGTCCAGCCGGGATACTTCTCCAGGGGCAGCCCGGCGGCCTGCGCGGCGGACCAGATCGGGCACCATGCTGTCGCCGTGCTCGCCGAGGATCGTGGCCGTCACCTGCGTCGGCGGCAGCTTCAGCGACTCGGCGATCAGGCTGCGGAACCGGGCCGAATCGAGCTGCGTGCCCAGGCCGATGACCTGCGTCGAGGGCAAGCCCGAGCTGCATCGTGGCCAGGTACGTCAGCACGTCGACCGGGTTCGAGACGACCAGCACGATCGCGTCGCGACTTCGGGCCGGCCGCCTTGACCTGGCCGAGGATGTTCAGGAACAGCTCGACGTTCCGGTTGATCAGGTCGAGCCGGCTCTCATCGGGCTTGCGCCGCAGGCCGGCGGTGATGCAGATCAGGTCGCTCTCGGGGATCGCCTCGTAGCCGGTCGGCACGGATGCGCTGATCGGCCGAGAGCGACGCCCCGTGCAGGAGGTCGAGGGCCTGCCCTCGGCAGAGGTCGGCGTTGACGTCGATCAGGTCGATCCCGCTGACGACCCCGCCGCACTGCAACGCATACGCCGCGCAGGAGCCGACCAGCCCGCCGCCGCCGATGATGCTGACCTTCATGGGGTCCTCTCCGAAGGAATGAATGATACTTTATGGAAGGTTTTCGGTGGTCAATGAGTCATGATTCACGATCCAACTGCCCTCGACCATGAGTCCTCAACCATCCGTCATGAGTGATTTCAAACGCCGCCCGAGATCCCCGAGGCGTACGACTGCCCCTTCACGACGGACGACCCCTGGCCGTTCGACGACGCGCCGTTCATGGCGTGCATGACCTGATCGGTGATCGTCTGAACGAGTGCTTCCATGTCCTGGCCATTGCCTGACCCGCCGAGGCCGCCGACGTCTGGGCGGCCTGCGGCGACCTGCTGCTGGAGCTTCTCCGGGATGAACGCCTTCGGCTCGGGCTTGAACTCGGAGTACCCCTCCCGGAAGAGGCTGTTGCCGCAGAGGTCGCAGTTCTCCAGGCCGCGTTCCAGCCGGACGTCGCGGATGCCGAGGTTCGGCTTGATCTTGATCAGTTCGGCGGCCTTCTCGTCGCTGTAGTAGTTCACCCGGCCGAGCTGCTTGGCGAGGATCAGGATGCGGCAGTAGGCGTCGATGATCTCGGTCTTGAAGTAGGCGTCCATCAGGTCGCTGCCGGCGGTGATCGTGCCGTGGTTGGCCAGGATGATGACGTCGGTATCCTTGACGTAGGGGATCACCGTGTCGGCGAACGCCTGGCCGCCCGGGCGTCTCATACGGGGCGATGGCGACCTCGCCGAGGAAGACCTCGAACTCGGGCATCGTGCACTTGGGGATCGGCTCGTGCGCGACGGCGAAGGCCGTGGCGTGGGGCGGGTGGCAGTGGACGCACGACGAACGTCCGGGCCGGGTCTTCATGATCGACAGGTGCAGCAGGATCTCGCTGGACCGCTTGCGCTTGCCGGAGACCTGCTTGCCGTCCATGTCGACGATGCAGAGGTCATCGGGCTTCATGAACCCCTTCGAGACGCGCGTCGGCGTGCAGAGGACGCGGTCCTCGGCGAGCCGGTAGCTGATGTTGCCGTCGTTGGCCGCCGCGAACCCCTTGTCATAGACCCGACGGCCGATCTCGCACATCTCCTCCCGCAGCTTCCATTCGCTCATGATCGTTATTGCCAGCCATGTCTCGCGTCTCTCGATTGTTTTAAACGTTGATCCGGTCCAGGAGGCAGGCGCAGTAGGCGTCCACCGGTGTCTTGGTCTTTCCGAAGGGGTTGGCCGCCTCGCGCCCCTCGCTCAGCCCGATCAGGGCGCCGGGGCTGGCACCCAGGTTGTCGTAGACGACCACGTCCTCACCACGGCGCGGCGAGCCTTCGGTCAGGGCCTCGGCCGGCATGGGCAAGGCGATCACGAACCGGCGCGTTCCGCAAGGCCGGATGGCTCCGCGAGAGCGTCACGCGGCCGATCACCTCGGCGATCCTCATGGACGACCTCCTGCCAGGATCGGGGCCTTCGGCGGGCCTCCCCGGCGGAACGTGGCGAACAGATGTTTCAAGGAATAGATCGACTGGCCGAACGGCTCGACCACCAGCAGATTCGCCCCGACCTGCCGCACGCGCGCGACGACCGCCTCGGGCTCGCTCACGGTCGCGGCCCGGACGCCCGCCATTCCGCAGGCCCGCCAGGTCACCAGCGCCGCCTCGGGCGTGACCACGACGGCCCCCCGTTGCGGGGCCTCGATCCACCCAGCGGGCCGCCTCGACATGATCTCGCCCGACCTCGTTCCACGTGTCCGTCTCTCCCAGCATCAGCCGTCGCAACGCGTTGGCGATTCCCGAGCCGTCCTCGATGGCGAATCCCCACTCCCCCTTCAGCCCTTCGCTCGCAGCTTCGCCTTCGCGAAATCAGCCTCAGCGCGATCCCGCGCCGCTTGAGATGGTCTCGTCGCCAGCGGCGTGATGACGGTCCCGGCGGCCAGCCGGATCTCGTCGACAGTCCCCCGGCAGTTCCTCGGCATGTCGCAAGGCGAACAGGCGGCCCGGGAAGACGGCCCCCGGTCGCCGATGCTCGGCCCCGGCGACCGGCCCTCGAAGCTCGGCCAGGACCGCCTCGAACGGCGGCATCGACCTCGCGGATCGAACGGGCCGTTCATGAGTCGGGCAACCCCAGCACGCTCCAGCGGCCGGGCGTCTCCCGGCCGAGCCGTTCCTGCATGATCCGGCCGTCGTTCGTCACGAGCACCCGATCCCCCCGCCCGGCCCCCAGCCGGTCGAACGCCAGGACCGGCTCGCCGTCCGGCTTCCGCCTCCAGGCTCTCAAGCTGGACGACCAGCATCCGCTCCCCCTGGAAGGTCGGGTGCTTGACCGTCGACGTCGCCGTGCCGAGGACGCGGCCGAGCTGCATGATCGGCCACCTTTACCGGATACGACTATCCATCATTCCCCATCAACCCTGCCCATCAGCCATCAAAGGAACCTCATCCCGCCAACAACCGCCGTGCGGCGCTGGCGGCAGAAGGTCAAGGGCGTGGTGACCCCTTCGCCGGTCGGGCCGGCGATGGAGAACGACGCCACGCCTTCGCCGCCAAGCCCCGCCGTGCTCGGGCCGTTGACCACGAAGATCGTGCAGTCCATGACCTTGCCCATCTTCGACATCACCGCCGTGTCGCGCGAGTGCAGGACCGCCGTGTGGCCGTAGCCGTGCTCCGACGACTTCGCCAGTTCGATCGCGCGGTTCGACGTTGGACACGCGGACGAACGGGATGAACGGCATCATCTGCTCGTGCTCGACGAACGGGTGATCGTCCCCCGTCTCGCCGAAGAGAATCTGAGTCCCCTTCGGCACCTCGACCCCGGCGTGACTTGCCGAGGACGGCGGGGTCCTGGCCGATCAGGTCCTTCTTCACGTGGAGCTTGCCGTCGTCCCCCTTTTTGAAGGCGGCCTGGGTCAGGGCGTCGATCTGCGACGCGTTCAGCCGGTATCCGCCGTTGCGGCCGACCGTCTCCATGAGCTTGTCGAAGATGTCGGAGACGGCGAAGACCTGCTTCTCGCCGATGCAGAGCAGGTTGTTATCGAAGGCTGCACCGACGATGATCGACTTCGCCGCGTTGTCGATGCAGGCCGTCGCATCCACGACGACCGGCGGATTGCCCGGCCCCGCGACGATCGCGCGCCGCTTGCTCGCCAGGGCGGCGCGGGCGACGGCCGGACCGCCGGTCACGACCAGGAGCTTGACGCCCCGATGGTCGAACAGGGCCGCGGCCGATTCCAGCGTCGGCGGGTCGATGATCGTCACAAGGTCGTCGATCCCGATCGCCTCGCGGATCGCCCGGTTGAACCGGCGCACCCCCTCGGCGGCGATGTTCGCGCCGGACGGATGGGCGTTGAAGACGACCGTGTTGCCCGAGGCCAGCATGTTGATCGCGTTGCCGGCGAGCGTCGGCAGGCTGTGCGTGACCGGCGTGATCGCGCCGATGACGCCGAACGGGGCGTAGTCGGTCAGGGTCAAGCCCGCCGTCGCCCGACGCGCAGTCGGTCTTGAGGTACTCGACGCCCGGGATCGTCGGGATCGTCGTCGCGGAGCTTGGCGATCTTGTGATCGAGCCGGCCGATCTTCGTCTCGTCCAGCTCGCGGCGGCCGAGTTCCTCGGCCTGCTCGACGCAGATGGTCTGGATGCAGTCGACGGCCTTCTTGCGGTCGGCCAGAGGCCGCTTGCGGAAGACCTGGAAGGCGGCCTCGGCCGCGCTCACGGCGGCGTCGGCGGTCGGGTAAACCCCGTCGCGGCCGGAGGGCCGGGGCGCGCCGTTGGTGGCCGGCACCGCCCATCTGGGAGAGGACCTGTTGGACGACGTTGCGGATCAGGTCTTCGGTCATTTGCATGGCTGGGACCGCCGTTGTTCAGGCTGTCGAGCGTTCCTTGAACGCGCGAGCTGACGGTGTTTTATTTACGATCCGTCACGGTTCGAAAAGATGACGTTTCCGCCGACGTCCACCGTGTCGACCAGGCCGATGACGACCGCGTCGATCGGCAGTTTCTCGGTCTCGGGGGTCAAGCGGGCGCTGGACCCCTGGCAGATCAGGACCATCTCATCGATCCCCGCCCCCAGGGTGTCGACCACGACGAACGTCCGGCCGGTCGGGACGAGTCGATCGCGGTCCTTCTCGTCGACCCGGTAGGGCTCGACGGTCAGCAGCTTGTGCCCGGTCATCGACGCGACTTTCTGGGTGGCCACCACGCTGCCGGTCACTTGCGCCACGAACATCGTCTAACGCTCCTGGGCCAGCAGGTCGCGGGATTGCCGGGCGACGACGATTTCCTCGTTCGTCGGCACGGTCCAGACTGCGACGCGGGAGCCTTCGGTCGAGAGGATCATCTCCCCCCTGGCCGGCCGCGTTCTTCTCCGGGTCGAGCTCGATGCCGAACCAGTCGAGGTCGCGGCAGACCCCGGCGCGGATGCGCTCGGAGTTCTCGCCGATCCCGCCGGTGAAGACGATCGCGTCGGCCCCGCCCAGCTCGACCAGGTAGGCGCCGAGGTAGTGCCGGATCGCGTTGATGAAGACGTCGATCGCCAGTTGCGCCTGGTCGTTTCCCTCGCCCGCGGCCTCCTCGATGTCGCGGAGGTCGCGGAGCCCGCAGAGCCCCTCCAGGCCCGACTTCGAGGCCAGGGTCTCGAGGATCTCTTCGAGGGTCAGGTCGGTCTCGCGGAGCAGGACCGGCAGGGCGAAGACGTCGAAATCGCCGACCCGGTTGTTGTGCGGCAGGCCGGACTGCGGGCTCATGCCCATGCTGGTCGCGACCGACTCGCCGTTGCGGATCGCGCAGAGCGACGAACTGCCGCCGAGGTGGCACGAGATGACCTTCGAGATCCTTGCGCCCGAGCAGCTCCGCCATCCGGCCGGCGATGTAGCGATGGCTCGCGCCGTGGAAGCCCCAGCGGCGGATGCCGTATGTCGTCGGCCCACTCGTCGGGGATCGCGTAGTGCTGGTTCGCCTCGGGGATCGTGCGGTGGAAGCCGGTCTCGAAGGCCGCGACCAGCGGGATGTGCGGGAACCGCTCGGCGAGCAGCCGCATGGCGTTGGTGTACGGCGGGTTGTGCGCGGGGGCGACGTCGGCGAACTCCTCCATCGCGTCGAGCACTCGAGCGTCGACCCGCTGCACGCCGGACAGATTCCGGGCGTGGACCGCCTTGAAGCCGATGGCCGCGATGTCGGCGGCATTCTGTGAGGACGCCGAGATCGGGATCGGTGAGGTGGTCCAGGCAGATCTGCACCGCGTCGCCGTGGTCGGCGACCGGCTCGACCAGCTCGATCTCGCCCTTCTCGGAGCGCATCGTCACCTTGGCGTCGTCCGAGCCGATCCGCTCGACCGCCCCGCGGGCCAGGAGCGGCTCGGCCGGGTCGCCGAGGTCGTACAGGCGGTACTTGAAGCTGGTGCTGCCCAGGTTGGCGACGAGGATCTTCATCGCCCGCCCCCTCCCGCGAACGCCTCGACGACCGCTGGCGTCGGTCGCGGGATGACGTGCGCGGCCTGCAGTTCGCCGACCCGCGCGGCGGCCTCGGCACCGGCCTCGACCGCCGCTCGGACGCTGCTGACGTCGCCGCGGACCATCACGCTGACCACGCCGCCGTCGAGCTTGATGATCGAGCTGGCCAGCTCGACGTTGGCCGCCTTGAGCATCGCGTCGACCGAGTCGATCAGGCCGACGAGGCCCAGCGTCTCGATCAGCCCCAGGGCGCCGTTCATGGATGGTTTCCCTTCAAAAATATCTTGGCTAATGCATTGATGACTGAGGGGTGTTGGCCGATGGTTGATCGTGAGAGTCGGGTTGAATCACCTACCTATCAACCACCCTGTGCCATCAACCATTTCTCAACAGTTCGCCGGACTCGAGCCCAGGAAGGTTCGCAGGACGGCCGCGTCGGGCCGGGGGATGACGTGGGCGCTGACCAGCTCGCCGACGCGGCTGGCGGCCTCGGCGCCGGCCTCGACGGCCGCCCGGACGCTGCCGACGTCGCCACGGACCAGCGTCGTGATGAACGAGCCGCCGATGCCGATCCGGCCGACCAGCGTGACGTTGGCCGCCTTGAGCATCGCGTCGGTCGCCTCGATCACGCCGACCAGGCCCTTCGTCTCGATCAGGCCGAGGGCTTCACCCAGGCTGCCGTTGCCCCCGAAACCCGTCCGGGTACTCTTCTGCTGCGCGGTTGCCATGATCTCAGGCTCCGTCGTTCTTGGTGGTGGAGGCCGTGCCCGCGGCCTTCTTGGCGAAGCTCAGAACGCCGCCCAGGTCCTCGTGCGGACGCGGGATGACCTGCACGCTGACGACCTCGCCGATCCGGCTGGCCGCCGCGGCGCCGGCGTCCACGGCCGCCTTGACGGCCGCCACGTCGCCCGCGACGAACGCCGTGACCAGGCCGCTGCCGACCTTGTCCCAGCCGACGAGCTCGACGTTCGCGGCTTTCAACATCGCGTCGCTGGCTTCCACCAGCGCCACGAACCCTTTCGTCTCGATCATTCCGAGCGCTTCAAGCGTTGCCGAGGCCATCACGATTCTCCTGGAGGAGGGTCAGTCGGGAAGAACGGGCAGAGGACGGTCGAGTCGTGAAATCACCGCCAACATGTTCACTTCCGCAAAAATCACGCTTTTTCGAGAGAAACCTTCGACGCGTGCGGCAGGTCGCAGCAGTTCGCCTCGTCGGTGTCGATGTGCACTTCCAGCTTCCAGTCGGGATGCGTCCGGACGAGCAGGCCTTCCAGGGTCGTCGGGCAGGGGCCGTCGACGCGCAGGTTCATGCGGTCCAGGTGCTTGACGCCGTAGTAATCGGCGTCGCGAGGCCCCATGTGGACGTGGCGCTCGGCGCGGATGACGCCCTGGGGCAGCACGAGGGAGCCCTTCGGCCCGACCAGCAAGCAGCCCGGCGTCCCTTCGATGTCCCCCGAGAGCCGCACGGGGAGGTCGATGCCCAGGCTGATCGAGTCGGTGAACGACAGCTCGACCTGGCTGAACTTGCGGCAAGGGCCGAGGATGCGCACCCCCGGGATCATCCGCTGGCGAGGGCCGACGACCGCCACCGTCTCGTTCGAGGCGAAGTCGGTGGCCTGGAAGAGGCGCTTCATCTCGGTGAGCTGGTAGCCGTCCCCGAAGAGGACCTCGACATGTTCCTGGGTCAGATGGCAGTGCCGCGCCGAGATGTTCACGACGAGGTTCGGCCGGTAGCCGTCCCGTTTGCCGTCGTGAGCGGCGCCGTTGAGTTGCTGTTCGAGGATGGAGCGGACGATCCGCTCGACATCGTTTCTGGTTGCCAGTGCGCTCATGATCCCGCCTTCATGCCTCCGCCGCGGCTGGAGTTCTCCACCGAGTCGCCGTTCCGGCTGTCGAGATGGGCGGCGTCAGGTGGAGCCGCACGCCCGCCTTTTTCGAGCAAGGCCCGGTATTCGTCGGACAGGCCCGGATCGACCACCATGGTTCCGATCTCGTCCAACTCGCAGAGCTTCGAGAGGGACAGGTGGCCGAACTTCGTGTGGTCGGCGACCACGACGACCTCCTGCCCGCACGACATCATCTGCCGTTCCGTCTCCACCAGCAGCGAGTTCGAGTTGTACACCCCCTCGGCCACGATCCCCCCGGCCCCCATGATGACCTTCCGCACGCGGATGCCCTGCATCATCGCCACGGCCAGAGGGCCCATCGCCACGCCGGTCCGGGGATAGACGTAACCGCCGATCAGGATCAGGTCCGTGTCCTTGCTGGACGCCAGAAGCGAGGCGATCGGCAGGCTGTTGGTCACGACCTGAACCGGCCGACCGACCAGCGCCCGCGCCACCTCCAGGGTCGTCGTCCCGCCGTCGAGCAGGACCGTCTCGCCATCGGCGACCAGGGCGGCCGCCGCGCGGCCGATCGCCTGCTTCTCCTCCGCCTGGGCCGTCGTCCGCTCGTCGAAGGCCGGCATCCCCCGGATCTCTCCCGGGCAGACCGCCCCGCCGTGCGTCCGCTTGACCGCCCCGGCCAGGTCCAGCGCCTCCAGATCCCGGCGGACCGTGCTCTCCGACACCCCCAGCGCCTTGACCAGCTCCTCCATCGAGGCGAACCCCTTGCGGGTGATCAGCTCCAGGAGCTGTCGGCGTCGGTTCTCAACGAGCATGATGACCTTCACTCAGAAGAACTGTCACGACCCGCCATGATTTTGCTCTATCTTTTCAAGATCTGTCAAGAAGCTGAAGGAAAATTTTCAGATAGTTGCAGGAAATTGACGGAAAACCTCCACGGTTTCTTCCATGCTCCACCCACCTCGGCACTTGCCGGTTTTGTCTCTCCCCCGCAACACTACAATGAGATGAAGCCTCGATAAGGTATTTGTGGGAGATCGGGATGCCTGAGTTGCCGGAGGTCGAGACGATGGTGCGGGGCTTGCGACCGGCCCTTGAGGGAAAGGTCGTGCGGTCCGTCGTGGTGCACGACTCCTTCTTGCTTCAGGGGTGTACGACGAAGGAAATCGAACGCCGGGGCAAGCGGGCGCGGGTGTCGGAGGTCGATCGGCGCGGCAAGTGGGTCGTCATCGTGATGGACGGTCGCGCAGGGATCATCGTCATCCAGCCCCGGATGACTGGAGGATTCTGGCTCGTCTCCCCCGAACGCGACGATCACGTGCGCCTCTCGTTCCGGATGGAGGGAACGCCCGGAGACCGTCTGGTATTGCGACGCGAGGCGACTGGGCAAGATCGCCTGGTATCCCGACGCCGGGGCCGCCGAGGAGGCCTTCGCCCGCTCGCAGGGGGCCGACGCCCTCGTGATCGACGCGGACGAGCTGGCGGAACGGCTCGCGAGGACCGACAGGGGGATCAAGGCGACCTTGATGGATCAGAAGGTGCTCGCCGGGATCGGCAACATCTACGCCGATGAGATCCTCTTTCGCGCCGGCGTCCACCCGTCCCGGCCGGCATCCTCGCTGTCGGCGACGGAGGTGCGCCGGGTTCACGAGTCGATCGGGCCGGTGCTCCGGGAGGCGATCGCGGCGGAAGGGTCGAGCTTCGACGAGGGGTATCGCACGGTCCTGGGGCTGGAGGGGGGATTTCTCGCGCAGAATGCCGTGCATCGCCGGAAGGGGGAGCCGTGTCCGGGTTGCGGCGAGCCGATCGTCAAGGAGTACATCGCCGGGCTGATCGGCCGTCCGACCTATTACTGCCCGCGCTGCCAGCCGTTGCGACCGAAGGGCCGCCGGAGCGCAGGTCCGGCTAGTCGCCGAGGGGGCAATCGGGTATCGTGACGCCTGCGTGTTGAGCCGACGACCGCAACGGTTGGGAATGTTTTATCGAGGGGGCTGTCCGTGTCGTACCGCACGTTCAAGCACCTGCTGGGCGAGACCAGCCTGGAGCGGAAGTGCCGGTTCATCTTCAGCGGCGGCATCCTTGCGCTCGTGACGCTCAGCTTCTCCTGGTACGGCAAGAAGACCGAGCAGCTCGTCATCGGCCAGAACACCGAGGCCGCGCGGAAGCTCGTCGGCCCGATCGTCAAGGAACTGCATTCCGAGCAGTGGGTTTCGGGCTACATGCAGAAGCTCCTGGACGACCTCTCGGGCGATGGTTCGCTCAAAATGGGTCAGTCCGGTTTTGAGTCGCACGTGCTCGACCCCCGGGCCCCCCGAAACCCGGAAAAACAGCCTCGGGATGAGTTCGAGCGCGACGCCCTGATCCGATTCCTTCGGCGCCGCCGAACGGAATGCGGGAAAACCGCGGACGCCCATCGCGGGCCGCAAGCCCTACTCGTTCCCCGACGGCACGCCGACGGAACTCTTCCGGCTCTCGCCCGACCGCAAGGAATACCAGTACGTCCAGGCGGTCCTGTTCCAGCCGCACTGCATGAGCTGCCACAACTCGATCTATCTCGACAGCAAGGCCGGAATGGGCAAGGCCACGATCCCGAACGAGGAGGATCTGGCGACCGTCGTCGTGATCAAGCTGCCGATGGAGCAGATGAACAAGCAGATCCACCGGAACCGGGCCATCCTGATCTCGACGGCCCTGGTGACGGCGATCCTGGCGATGGTCGCCTCCTGGACGATCGTCCGCTACGTGATCGTCAAGCCGGTGAAGCACCTGCGCGACGTCTCCGACGCCATCGCGGCGGGCCGGCTGACAATCCGCAGCCAGATCCAGACCGGCGACGAGTTCGAGGAACTCTCGCACGCGTTCAACCGCATGCTCCACAACCTGGTCGCCATGCAGCAGGAACTGCGCGAGGTGAACGCCGACCTGGACAGGAAGGTGGACGAACTGGCCCAGGCCAACCTCGCCCTGTTCGAGATGAACCGGCTCAAGAGCGACTTCCTCGCCACCATGAGCCACGAACTGCGCACGCCGTTGAACTCGATCATCGGGTTCTCGGAGGTCCTCTCCAGCAGCGATCAACTGAACGAGAAGCAAAAGCGTTACGCGAGCAACATCCAGATCGTCCGGCAAGATGTTGCTGGGGATGATCAACGACATCCTCGACCTGGCGAAGATCGAGAGCGGCAAGATGGAGGTGCGGGTCGAGGATTTCTCGATCCGGGACGTCTGCGAAGGGCTCGCCAACCTGATGCGGCCGATGGCCGAGCGCAAGAACATCGACCTGAGCTGCCGGCTCGACGAGGCGATCCCCTTGCTCCGTCAGGACCCCGGCAAGCTCCGACAGATCGTGTACAACCTGCTTTCCAACGCGATCAAGTTCACGCCCGAAGGGGGGCGCGTCGAGCTGCGGGCGCAGGCCGAAGGGCGAAATGTGGTGATCGAGGTGCAGGATACCGGCATCGGCATCGCTGAGGAAGACCGCGACCGGATCTTCGAGAAGTTCCGCCAGGCGGGCGTTCCGGGGCCGGAGGGAAGCGTTCTCACACGAGAGCACCAGGGCACGGGCCTGGGCCTCTCGATCGTCCGCGAACTGTCGAAATTGCTCGGCGGCGACGTCAGCCTGGAGAGCAGCCCCGGTCAGGGAAGCACCTTCACCGTGCGGGTGCCACAGCAACTGGCGGGCAATCACCGGTTCGAAGTGAATGTCTCTGACGAGCGCGTTGACCTCTCGAAAGCCCGCCGAGTCGACACGCGTATTCCTTTACCTCATAACATCTTAGGTTTTCCCGAGTCCTTCGCTCGCCATCGTGAGATCAACGAACCGGCCGCCAGCGGCGAGGGGCGTGAACGTTGACGTTTGTCCGGAATTCTCGTAATATCGAATCAATCCTACCTTAACGCCGCTCGCGGAGCCTCAGGGACAATGGGGTCCCCCGCAATCCATTCCGCCCTGCGAGCGGCCTGCTCCTCTGCAATGGTTCGTTCCACATGGCACACCAGACGACGTCTCGGAAGGAACTACCCCGCCGACACCCTTCGCCCTGGTGGCTGCTGCTGATTCCGCTCGCGCTGATCCCCATTCTCGCGCTGCTTGCGCTGAGAGAGTCCGAGGTTCAGACGATCCCCTACGGTCAGTTCCGCCAGAAGTTGATCGCGGGGAAGGTGCTCAAGGCCCAGGTAAGCAAGACCACGGTCACGGGCACGTATCGGGATGAGGACGGCCAGCCCATCATCTTCCGCACGGCCCGGCTCGGGCTGGAGCAGGACGATCAACTGCTCAACCTCCTTCACAAGCATATACCGAACGGGGCCTACGAGGGTGACCCGGGGCCGGGGGTGATTCAGGCCTATCTTGTACCGGTCCTGTTCCTGGTCTCGCTGGGGATTCTTTTCTGGATCGTCATGAAACGTGGTGGTCCCTTCGGCGCGATGGCGTTCGCCCGAAGCCGCCACAAGCTCTACGATCACGACAAGGTCCCGATCACATTCGACGAGGTCGCCGGGATCGACGAGGCGGTTGGCGAGCTGCGCGAGGTGGTGGAATTCCTCAAAACGCCGCAGAAATATCAGGCCCTCGGCGGTCGCATTCCCAAGGGCATCCTGCTGGTCGGCCCTCCCGGCACGGGCAAGACCTTGCTGGCCAAGGCTGTTGCCGGCGAGGCGGGCGTGCCGTTCTTCTCGCTGAGCGGTTCCGACTTCATGGAGATGTTCGTCGGCGTCGGGGCGGCTCGGGTCCGCAACCTGTTCACCCAGGCGGAGGCCCAGGCCCCTTGCCTCGTCTTCATCGACGAGATCGACGCCATCGGCAAGGCCCGGAGCGCGGGAGGCAGCGGCGCGGCCGATGAACGGGACCAGACGCTCAACCAGTTGCTCGTGGCGATGGACGGCTTCGACGCCAACAAGGGGGTGATCGTCATGGCCGCGACCAACCGGCCCGAGACGCTCGACCCGGCCCTGGTCCGTCCTGGCCGCTTCGACCGCAACATCATGGTCGATCGCCCGAGCATCGCCGGCCGCGAGGAAATCCTCCGCGTCCATGTCCGCAAGGTGCCGGTCTCCGACGAGATCGATCTCCGACGCATCGCCTCGATGACCACCGGGTTTGCCGGCGCCGACCTGGCCAACCTCGTCAACGAGGCCGCCTTGCTGGCCGCCCGCAAGGGGAAAACGGCCGTCGATTTCGCCGAGTTCGAAGAAGGCGTCGAACGGATCATCGCCGGCCCCCAGAAAAAACAGCGCGTTCTGCGCGAGGACGAACAGCGACGCATCGCCGTCCACGAAGCGGGCCACGCCCTCGTTGCCCGCAGCCTGCCCGAGACCGACCCGGTCCACAAGGTCACGATCCTCGGCCGGGGCAACGGCGCGCTGGGATACACGATGTACCGGCCCGAGGATGACCGCTTTCTCCACACCAAGAGCTGGCTGAAGAATTATATCTGTACCTTGATGGGCGGAACGATCGCCGAGGAGATCGTGTACACGGAGGTTTCCGACGGCGCGACCAGCGACCTGCAACGGGCCACGGAAGTCGCCCGTCGCATGGTGACCGAGTTCGGCATGAGCGAGCGGCTGGGCCGGGTCAGCTATCAGACCGAAGGCCGCAGCCCGTTCCTTCAGGGCGGCGGATCGAACAACGCAAGCTGGAGTGAACGGACCGCCCGCGAGATCGACCTGGAAGTGCGCCGGATCTTGCATGAGACCCTGGCCACGACCCGGTTGATCCTCACCGAACGCCGGGCCGCCCTCGACGAGATCACCGAGATGCTGGTCGATCGGGAGACGATCGACGCCTCCGAATTGCAGGAGGTTCTGGACCGCTACCCGCTGGAGATGCCGAGGCTCGCGGGGTTCGTGCCGCCGCCGCAAAATGGCTGAACCACCCTGCCCGGATACTGGGGGCACGATCATGCTCGCACGGCGTCGCGTTTCGCTCGGCTTCCGCTTGTGTCTGATCGTGGCCGCCCTCGGCCTCCCCTGGCGTCCGTCCCTCGCGGATGAGTTGAAGGCGGGAGCGGCGTCCGTCCCGTTCGAGGCCGACGACGCGATGACCATCGGCGGTGGAATCGGTCCCGGCAAGGCACACGGCCAGGAGGGGGAACTCCGCGCATCGGCCGTCGTGGTTGAAGGTCCGCGCGGAGGCCGGGTCTGCCTCGTCGCGTGCGATGTCCTGATGATCGCGCGCGACGTGCTCGATCGCGCGGCCCGAGAGATCGAGACTCAGACTGGCATTCCGTTCGATCACATCTTGATCAATGCCACGCACACCCATCACGCGCCGACGACCGTGACGATCCACGGATACGAGCGTGACGAGGCGTTCACGAAGCAAGTCGAGGAACGGATCGTCAGGGCGGCGGTCGCGGCCGACCGGCAGCGTCGGCCCGTCACGTTCCTCTTCCGGCTTGGCGAAGAATCGTCGGTCGGGCAGAACAGCCGGATCTTGCTCGGCGACGACACGATCTTCTGGGTCGGCACGCGAGACGACGCCGTGCGTCCGACCGGCCCGTTCGATCCCGAACTACCAGTTCTGGCCTTTCGCGGTCAGGATGACACACTGGAAGCCGTGCTGTTCAATCACTCCACCCACACGATCGGCACCCTTGGGGGCGCGGTCCGCTCCCCGAGCTTCTACGGCCTCGCGGCGCAGAACCTGGAGCAGACGCGCGGAGGCACGTTCCTGTTCTTCGAAGGGGCCTCCGGTTCCACGCATCGCCTCGATGTCCCCACCGCCGAGGCCGTTCACCGGATCGAGACAGCCGTGTCCGACGCGCTCGACCATGCGCAACCCCTTCCGGTGTCGCGTGTGACCGGCGTGCGGAAAGAGATCAGCCTGCGCGTCCGCCGCTTCGACGACTCCCAGGACGACGCGGCCGTTGTGGCCTACTGCACGAAGCGAATCGGCAATGCCGAGGCGGCCCAGAAAACGATTGATATCTTTCGCGCGATGCGGAAAGAAATCTCCGCCCGACAGGGACAGGAGCGCAAAACGTGGGTGCAGGCGATCCAGATCGGTGACATCGCCCTGGTCGGCGTGCCGGGTGAGTTCTTCACGAAGCTTGGCCAGGAGATCAAGCGGCAATCTCCCTACCGGTACACCTACGTCTTTGAGTTGGCCAATGATTACGTCGGGTATATCCCCGACGAGGCGGCTTACGACCTCGGCGGATACCAGGTCTGGACCGGCCTGCACAGCTACCTGGAACGCGGCTCGGGCGAACGGATCGTTGCCGAGGCGGTTTCCTTGCTGAACCGGCTCCACGACGAGACCGAGACTTCGACGAAGCCCGTCGATCATTGACCGTCCCACTCCGCCATGTCGGCTCTCAAAGGACCTCTCCGAGCGCGTCGGGAACGGGTGCGATGATGCGACGCGTCTTGTCCGGTTCGAGCCGCACGGGCGCCATCTGCGTGCCATGGATCATCCGGTCCATCGCCGTGGCGAACCGGCCTTCCGTCATCCGGCCGGCGATCCGGTCGAACCGGACGCGGGTGTCCAGCACGACAAGCACCGTATTGATCACGAAGAGAAACAAGAAGAGGGGTGCCCAGGCCGTTTCGAAGGCGATGGGCATCGGCGGTCCTCCGGTCCAGACCGCCAGCCCGACTTGAATCGCCAGCATCCAGGCGAGGACGATGAAGACGAAGAACATACCGACCACCATCGCGGAAATCGCGGCGAAGACCGCCAGGCTGAACAGCCAGACGCCGATCGTGAGGGCCATCGCACGCGTCGCCGAGGAGGTGGACAGGGAGATCCGCACCCCATCGGCGGCCATGCAGGCGCTGATCAGAAACGTGCCGACAACCTGAATACTGTAGGACCACGGCGACATCACGCCACAAAACAGCGCGGTGGTCCAGGCATACAGGGCCGCAAGGATCAGCCAGCGCAGGGCGTAGAGACAGCCCCAGAGTTTACCCCGAATGATCTCCTCGCCGGACAACGGACTGGTGAGCAGACCGTCCCAGGTCCCGCGTTCTCGCTCGGCGGAAATCGCCACGGCCGCTCGCAAAGCGACCGCAATCTGGATCAAGGCGCAAAAAATGTCGTCATAGTAGACGTTCCAGACATCGAACTGAACGCGGAAAGAACTCGCCCGCGACAGGTCGGGTTCAACGTAAGAAAACCAGAAAATCAAGCCGCCGAAGATCGCACTCGTCAGGACGAGATAGAGCACGAGCAACAGACCGAGCCAAGACCCCACCCGCCCCAGGGTCCCCGCCCGTTCGATATAAAGCTCCTTCCAGAGCATCGGCCGGTCTTTCAGCGGGGGAACCCACAGGTTGCGTCCCCCCCGGTTGCGCCGAGGCTCGCCGCCGAGTAGCCGGAGGCAGACGGGGCGGAGCCGCCACGACGCCAGCGCAGTAGCCGAGCCCGCCAAGACCGATCCAGACGGCAGCCATCCGCGCGGCCGGACCAGGTGAGTCCTCCCAGGTCAGGTCGGACAGGCTGAAATAGGGATTGAAAGGCTGGAGCCAGGGTTTGAAGGCGTCGGATGAGAGATTCAACCCGAAATGGGTGTTGATCGCCGCGGGCAAGCCGGGCGAGCTGAGAAGATTGGCTCCCACGATCATTACGACCAGCAGCAGGTAGATCGTAAGCATGGCATTGCGGCCCCGCCGCGCCAGAGCCGAGGAGGCCGTGGCGATCCCCCCTGCCCCGAACGCCACGGCCAGGGGGATGACGATCAGCAGCGCGAGGTTCAACCCACCAATGCCCGCCATCCCGGCCACCAGAACGATCGCGGGCACAGCCGCCAGAAGAATCATGAGCACCTGGGAAAGCTTCCCGAGCATCCGGCCGGCCACGATCTCCCGAGCACTGACGCGGGTCGTCAGCAAGAGGCCGAGCGATCCGCGCTCGTTCTCGCCCGCGAGACTTCCGGCCAGCACCGCCGGGCTCATGATCAGCGCGATCGTGATCGCGATTCCCTCAATCGCGACCAAGGTGCCCCGCAGCAGCCCGTACGGAGAGTATGAGGGTTCCACTTCCTGGCTGATCCGCCACCACCAGAAGGCACAGAGCGTCACGGTCAGGATAACAAGGGACGCCAGGATGCGCACGAGGATCAGCCAGCCCCGCCCCACCGAGCGCCGGCATTCCGGAATCACAAGGGGACCGAATAGCGTCGAGGTCAGCGTACTCACGTCATGTCGTCCTCGGAGTCCGGTCTGGACTCCAGACAGGCCGCTCGAGCGCCGGGGCGGGTGATAAAATAAAGCGCGATGCCTGGAAAGAGCATGCTGACTCCATACTGAAGGACGTACGCCCCGCCGGTGGCTGCCCCCGCGAACCGTGAGACCTGTCGCATCGTCTTCTTGACACCCGCGCCTTTGGGGCCCATCTGCTGTTGCATCTGGTCCCCCATCTGAGCGAATTCCTTGTCCATCGCTGTCGTCATCATGGGGGTGATGACCGCCACACCAAGGACCACGAACACCACGAGCCGGACGATCCAGATGCGGTACACCCAGATCGACAGTTTGCGGCTCCATTCGCGCATCTGGATCAGACCGATTCCGGAGATCAGCAAGGGGATATAGAGCAGTTCCCCGGTGATGACATCGCCCCAGGTGAAGGCTTGCATCTCCGGACTCGAACTGATCTTCAAGCCGATCATCGAGTTGGGTATGTACGGCTTCGGACGGTTCAAGACGGCGGCTTTCCGAGCCTCGATCTCCGCCCGCTCCTCGTCGGTCTTGGCCGCTTCAAGCTCCACATCGATCTCATCGAGCCGCTTCTTCTGAGAGGCTTCGAAATCCGCCTGGACCTTGGCCTCCATCGTTTTCTGCTGAGTTTCCATCATCCTGGTCATGTACGGCATCATGAGCATGGATATGCCGCTGCAGAGACCGTAGAAGATCAGGATCGTTCCAAAGACGATGTTCAAGATGCCGATCGTCTTGCAGATCTGGGGTTTCGGAACGACGAGTCCCGTCGCGTCGGGCTGGTCCATGTCGGGCGATTCCTCGTTTCAGAAACGTCCTGAAGGAGCCGAGCCGGTCGTCCTCAACCGGATCGCACGTCAGCAGGTTGATCGTTTGCCGCGCCGAATTATTGAGCGAGTTCGATGAGCTTGAAGTCGGTTGAGGGGACGAAGCATTCCGATTTCCGGTCCGCGAAGGTCAGGAATCCAGTCCCGATACCGAGTCGGAAGGACCCCGGACTGAGGACTGGCAGGCAGCCCGAGAGCCAACGCGGGTCAGGAAGAAAAGGGCGATGGCGGGATAGATGATCCCGGCGACGCAAAAACCGACGCCGTAGAGTGCGGACATCATCGTCATGGAACGCGCCATCTCCGCCGCCTCACCGGGGGGCGCCGGAGCAACCGGACCTCCGGCCGCGGCGGCTTGCTGATTCGCCTGGCGATCGGCGTCCTGAAAGGCTTTGGCCATCCCGGACGTGGTGATGGGGCTGACCAGCGCGATCAATGAGACGGTGAGCACGATGAGGCGGATGATTTTCAGGCTAAAAATCCCGATCGCCAACTTGCGAGCCCATTCCCGGAGCCGCAGGAGACCGATTCCGGAGATCAGCATCAGCACGTTCAGGATCAGTCCCGTGAGTATGTCGATCGCGTAATGCCCGATGACGATTGGGTTCTTGAAGCCGAACATATCGAAATTCATCGTGGCCGGCATGACCGGCTCGGTTTGCTGCTCGACCTGGACGATCTCCGCCTGAATCTGGGCCTTGATCGCCTCGGACTCGGCCTCTTGCTGACGCTTGGTCAGGTCGGCCAGTTGCTGGGCTTTCCGCTCCTTGACCTGGTCCGAAACGAGCTTCTGCTGGGTTTCGATCATCGACCCCATGAAGGGGAGAAAGGCCATGTACACCCCGCAGCACAGTCCATAGACGAGCAACAGCACACCAAAGATGATGTTGAGCGTCCCGATGGTCTTGACCGGCTGAGGTCTCGGCTGGACGTGGGGGGGAGAATGATCCTGGTCCATGAAAGACGCCCCTGGGTTATCTCATTCATCGAGCATACGACCCATTCTGGCGCGTCGGTCAGAATGCGGCAAGGAAGAAACGGCCCGCTCCGAAGGAATTCAAGGCGTGGCGATCGGGGTTGGAACCCAGGTCCGGCTCTCCTGGGACTTGAGCACGGCATCGGCCACGATCTGGGCGTTCAACCCATCGTAGAAACTTGGCACGGCGGGACGATTTTCGAGGATCGCCGAGACGAACTCCCAGATCAAGTCGTAGCGGAAGACGGTCGCCGGAGCGCCCTGGCTGGGATCTCGGGGGCTTCCGGGCAGCTTGAGAAACTCCTCGGGCACCGGCACCGGCGCCAGGTCCTGGCCGGTCTTGCCCAGGAGGATGGTGTTCGGCTCGTGCAGGCGATAGACGGCCGAGCCTTCCGAGCCGTTGATCTCGGCCCACTCATGACCGAAACCGTTGCGGTGATAGCCCTTGGCCAGCGTGGTCCCTTCCCAGACCCCCGTTGCGCCGGACTGAAACTCACCGATCAGGCACGACCAGTCATCGACATCCGAGGGCGGGCAGGCGGTGCCGTCCGGCATACGATCGCGGGGAGCGAACCGCGCGACGGCCCCGCAAACACTGGCGATCGGGCCAAGCAGGTCGATGGCGAAGTCGATCCGATGGATCGTCATATCGTACAGATCGCCGGCACCGGCCTTATCCTGATATTGCCGCCAGCCCCAGCTTGTCTCGGGCAGGTCGAGAAATCGCTGCGAACGGAAATGGCGCGGTTGCCCAGCGCCCCCGACTTGACCAGGTGCCGCATGTAACGCATGGCCGGGGCGAAACGATACGTGAACGCCGTCATATGGACGATACCGGCGTCGCGCGCGGCCTGGTACATCGCGTGAACTTCCCTCGCATTCAGCCCCAGCGGTTTCTCGCACATGATGTGCTTGCCCGCGCGAGCCGCCGCCAGGGCGATCGGGCGATGCGTGAAGTTTGGCGTGGCGACGATCACCGCGTCGATCTCGGGGTCCTCGCAGAAGGCCTCGGCATCGGTATTGATCTTGTCGATCCCCCAATCCTGACGACGCTTCTCCAACAGCGACGCATCGGCGTCGCAGGCGGCGACCAGCTCGGCACGCGGGTCGAGCCGGATGCCCGGAACGTGGTGGTAATCGCTCACCGCGCCGGCGCCGATGATACCGATGCGCACGGGGCGTGCCGGGTCGTGGGGTGCTTGGGCCATGCTCGTCTCTTCTGTGGGGTTGCGTGAGGTTCGGCTTCGAACTCAGGCGATCTTGAGCGCCAGGATCAGAAACGCGACGAAGTCAGGAAGAATCCGGGTCAGCCAGGCGGCGATCAGCAACAGGAAGGCTCGGTTCAAGAACGAGGAGGACGTCACACGACGACGTTCCCCTTGCGCCTCGGGCAGGCGCTGGAAAACCACCGGAATCAGATAAACCGAAAAGAAGAAGAAAAGATACCCCCAGGCCGCCGCACTGGCCAGAATGCTCAGCGACAATGCGGTAGGCTGGACCTCGGACAGCCACGGCGGAAGCGGGCTTCCGGGACCGAACATTGCTCCCGGATTCGACCGGAAGATATAACTGTAATACGTATACGTGACCCCGCTATTGGCCCCGAAAAAGATGGTCCAGAGCCAGACGGCAACGTACTTGGAGAGCAGACGGTCGGCCGCCGCCTCGACGGGAGAATCCGGCCTCTCTGCATTCGGCAATTCTTCCAATCGCGGATTCTCCCGTAAGAGCGACGGATGAACGTCAGCTCGTTCATAGCCCGGATCGACGGCGGATCGTGTCGGTATTGTCGATCAGGCCGTTTCCATTGGAAACGCACGGAGCAAGACCGCCGACGGACGGTGAAACGTGATCTTCGGCGCGGTATTGATCAGGTCCACCGAGGGCAACGCCGGCTCAGGCGAGAACGGTGCATCCTCGGTCGTCATCACGAGGCCGCAGCGCGTCTCGTTCAACCCTTTCAACGCGGGATGGTTCGCCATACTGACCTCCGCCCCACCCTGAATCTGGATCACCGCCAGCAAGCTCGGTCCAACGTCCGCATCCTGCCGGAGCACGAGAGTCGTCTCACTCAACGCCCAGGCTTCGAAGCTCCCCGGGTGCGCATAACGCAGCGCGGGCTCGGTCCGTCGTAGCGACAGCAACGACTGATACAGCCTCAGGAGGGACGAATGCGGCTCACGGTCGCGCTCGTGCCAGTCGAGTTTGCAGGCCTCGAACGTGGACTGAGCTTGGGGATCGGGGATCTTCTCGCGGGCTTTGGGATCGGAGAACGCCGAGAAATGGCGGAACTCCTTCCGGCGGCCCTCGGTGACGAGTTTCCCCAACTCCTCAGGATGATCGGTGAAGAACCGGAAGGGCCGGCTTGTGGCCCACTCCTGACCCATGAAAATCAAGGGGGTCGCCGGTGCACACAAAAATAGAACGCTGGCCGCGCGGAACGCTTCGAGCGAAATCTGATGGTGCAACCGCTCACCAAATGCTCGGTTGCCGATCTGGTCGTGGTTCTGAATACAAAAGACAAACCGGCGCGGCGGAACGCCCGTCGGATCGGTCCCGCGATGCCGCCCGGCATGTTGTGAGAACTGCCCGACATAGTGCCAGCCACGGTTGAGCACCTCGGCCAGTTCGGTCATCGAGCCGCTGTAATCGCGGTAATATCCCTCATTGTCCCCCGCCAGCGCGACGCGTACCTTGTGATGGAAATCGTCAGCCCAGACTCCGTCAAGCCCCCAGCCTCCCTCCCCTTCCCCTTTAACCATGTGGGCCAGATTCCGGTGATCCTCGGCGATCAGGAAGACCCGGCGATGGGCGATCGACTCGCGCACGCGCGTTGTCAACTGCGTGAGAAAGTGACGAGGGGTGTTGTCGTGGATGCAGTCCGTGGCATCCAGGCGCAAACCGTCGATGTGATACTCGTGGAACCAGTGCATGGCGTTCTCGATGAAGAACTCACGCACCATCGAGCTGTAATTTCCGTCGAAATTGAGGCCCTGCCCCCAGGGGTTTTCATGGGCGGTCGTGAAGTAGTGCGGGCTGAAAACGCTGAGATAGTTCCCTTCGGGGCCAAGGTGGTTGTACACGACGTCGAGGAAGACGGCGATACCGTGGCGATGGGCCTCATCGACGAGTTCTCGCAGGTCGTCCG
Source organism: uncultured Planctomycetota bacterium (assembly GCA_963758025.1). GTDB lineage: Bacteria > Planctomycetota > Planctomycetia > Isosphaerales > Isosphaeraceae > CAVWUA01. Next base: position 159,506 of record CAVWUA010000005.1, read on the forward strand.
GATGACCGTAACAACGGGCCGGGGCGTAGAGATCCACGCCATCGTAGCCCCAGTTGCGGTCTCCGGGGAAACTAGAGACCGGCATCAGCTCGATGGCCGTCACCCCCAGCTCAACGAGGTGGGGGAGCTTGCCGATGATTCCCTGATAGGTTCCCTCGGGGGTGTATGTGCCAATGTGGGTTTCGTAGAGGACAAGGTCCTCGTGATCGACCCCTTTCCAGTCAGCATCGTTCCAGACATAGCGGTACGGGTCGATCACCTCGGAAGGTCCATGGACCCCTTCGGGTTGGGAGCGAGAGCACGGGTCAGGGAATGTGCCGCCGCTGAGTTTGTAACGGTACCGGGCCCCGGCCTCTAGATCCGGGACCAGAAGGCCCCAGGTCCCATCAGGATAGCGCTCCATCGGGAGGTTCCGTGCCTCGGGGTGCTCCAGCACAAGCTCGACGGATTGTTCCTCCGGTGCCCAGACGCGAAATCGAATTCCTCCCCGGTCGGGCCAGGCTCCGAGGGAGGGCCGCCAACCGCCGGGCCAATCCCAGTCCGACTGTGCCCGTTCGGTCGTGACCATCTGACCCGGAACCGGTGCTCGGCTCGCTTGCTCTCGTACCATCGTCTGTCTCCTCAACTTCGAGCCGCTTGCCTTCGTCGTCTCACCCTACTATCCTGCAAGCGCTTCCGCAATCGGCCAGTGCGCGCCGGAGCGGTTTCCGCGCCGCGCCGGATGTCCCCTTCGCTTTCCGCCGCAAACCGCAGACCACCAGGGAAATAAGGAACGACCACTCATGGCGACTGACAAGCCGATCCGCGTGGCCATCGTCGGCCTGGGCTTCGGAGCCGAGTTCATCCCGATCTACCAGGCGTACCCCGGCGTTGAAATGGCCGCCATCTGCCGACGCAACGAGAAAGCCCTGAACGAAGCCGGCGACCGCTGGAAGATCGCCAAGCGGTACACCGACTTCCAGGAACTGCTGAAGGACCCCGAGATCGACGCGGTCCACATCAACAGCCCGATCCCGGACCATGGCCCGCAGAGCCTTGCCGCCCTGAAGGCCGGTAAACACGTCTCATGCACCGTACCGATGGCGACCACGATCGACGAGTGCCGCCAGATCGTCGAGGCCCAACGCGCCAGTGGCAAGGTGTACATGATGGCCGAGACGGTGGTGTACAGTCGCGAGTACCTGTTCGTCAAGGAACTGAACGAGAAGGGGGAACTCGGACGGATCCAGTTCCTCCGTGGCAGCCATCAGCAGGACATGGACGGCTGGCCCAACTACTGGCCCGGCCTGCCCCCCATGTGGTACGCCACGCACTGCGTCAGCCCCTGCCTGGCGATCCTGGGCAAGCACGCCGAGAGCGTCGTCTGCCACGGCTCGGGCCGGATTCGAGACGAACTGATCCCGAAGTACAACAGCCCCTTCGCCATCGAGACGGCGACGTTCAAGGTCCGCGATTCCGACGTCGTGGCCGAGGTCACGCGCAGCCTGTTCGATACCGCGCGGCAGTACCGCGAGAGCTTCGACGCCTACGGCAGCAAGAAGAGCTTCGAGTGGCAGCAGGTCGAGAACGAGGAGCCCGTCATCCACACCCGAGGCGTGCCCGAGCCGGAGATCCCCCAGCGGGTTTCGGTCCCCGATTACGCTCGCCTCCTGCCCGAGCCGATTCAGAAGTTCACGACTCGGGGCGTGTATGGCTCGGACGAGGAGCAACACCTGTCCTTCACCCAGGGGGCCGGTCACGGCGGCTCGCACCCCCACCTGGTCCATGCCTTCATCAGCGCGATCCAGGGAAAAACCCCCGCCCTGCCCGACGCCGAGACCTCGGCCAACTGGACGATGGTCGGCCTCTGCGCCGACGAGTCGGCCATGAAGGGGGGCGAACGGGTCGAGATTCCGAGGTTCTGAGCGAGGATGAATCTCCTGGAATATGGCCCCGGTCCTCATCTGCCAGACGAGGGCCGAGGCCGGAATATCGGCAGTCGTGACCGCTGATTGCCCTCAATTTCGAAAGGAATTTGACGGCAGACCAACGGTTCCAGGCGTCCGCATGGCGGACTCAATCCCGCTCAAGACTTGGTCCCATTTGGTGACACGTCTCTCGGCTTCCCTATACAAGTCATGGACGAGTTCCCAATCCTCATCCCCCTCTTCAACATAAAGAGATGTCACAGTCACCTCCTCTTCCGAGGGATCGTTTTTTTTGATGGCAACCTCGATCCCATCCGGCTCCGTGCGGGGAGAACGATAAGTTAGGACGAGACAAGAACTAGGGAAGTGCAAGTAATAGATTCTTTGTGGCTCAAAATCATCAGCGATCCAGTTCACTTCGCCCGCCTGGCTCCGTTCCAGGAGTCGCTGGAGGATCTCGATGATCTTCTGCTTTGGGGTCATCATCTCGTTTCACCCCTCATGCAAACCCTTTGAATGGACCACGAGTCTCATCTACCTTGCGATGAAGCCTTGCCATGAAATCTCTCCATTTCGTTGTGGCGAACCTGGAGCGAGATGTCCCGGCCATTCGTCGTAGGGTAGCTTCCCATTCTCTCAATTCTGATGTGAGTTGTTCCCAGTCCGGATCGATCTGTGCCAGTTGTGCAACCTGTTCCGCAACATCGCTCAACCGCATACTCGCCTTATCCCAGGAGGAATGATCAACGTGGATCTTGGTCTCGGCAAGGAAGCGGAAGGCATTTTCCAAGGCATACCTCTGGAATAGCTTCTGACTTTCCGTCACCGCTTTATCTGCGGCGTCACGCGCGGCATCGGCCGCGATTTTGGTCTTCCAGAGTTGGAGGATCGTATAGCAAAATCCAATCAGGCCGATCAAAACGGATGCGACGGATAAAAGATCGCTCCAAAATTCCGTGAAAAGCGGTTGTGACGGCATGCCCATGCCTCAGTCGTGATCGACCTTTGTATTTTACCCGGCAACGACGCTCCGTCACCAGAAGAAGCCGAGTGGACGAACCGAAACAAAGCGTATCACATCCCGCGACCAAAGCTCCGGGCGCTCTGCTGGCCGAGTGCGACATCCGCTTTCAGCGCCGTTCGGGTCCGGGGGGCCAGAACCGCAACAAGGTCGAGACGGCGGTGATCCTGCATCATCGCCCGTCCGGCTTGACGGCCGAGGCGAACGAACGGCGGAGCCAGCAAGTGAACCGGCAGGCGGCCCTGTTCCGCTTGCGGGTCCTGCTGGCGCTGGAGGTTCGTCAGCCGGTCGAGAGGGAGGGTCCGCCCAGTCCCCTCTGGTTGTCGCGCATCAAGGGGGGACGAATCGCCGTCAATCCGGCGCACGACGACTTTCCCGCCCTGCTGGCGGAGGCCCTTGACGTTCTTGAGGCGTACGACTTCGACACCAAGACCGTCGCCGAGCACCTGGGATGCTCGGCCTCGCAACTGACAAGGTTCCTGAAGGAGGAGCCCCGCGCCTTCGCCCTGTTCAATGAGCGAAGGCGCGAACGTGGCTTGCGACCGTTGCGGTAGGCTGACGGATCGGCATTCTCGGCGCCGGGTTGGCTCAGGCGAGCGCCTTTGCCTGCTTGTCCACCTCCCGGACAGCCTGGAGCGCGGCCATAGGGTCCCCCTTTGGGCTGAATTCCAGGCCGATGGCTCCCTTATAGCCGACGTCGTGAATGACGCGCAGGACGTGCGCGTAGCGGATCTCACCGGTGCCGGGTTCGTGCCGACCGGGATGGTCGGCGATCTGATAGTAACCGATCAGGTCCTTGTATTTACGGATGTTATTCGTCAGGTTCCCCTCGCTGATCTGCTGGTGATAGACGTCGAAGAGGATCTTGACGTGGGGCGAGTCCACCGACTTGATGATCTCCGCGGCATGGTCGGAGGTGACAACAAGCTGGCCGGGGTGATTGACCAGGATATTCAGAGGTTCCAGATTGATCGTGATGTCGTGCGGCTCGACAACCTCGGCGGCGGCCTTGAGGTTGTCGACCACGGCCTGGGTCTGCTCCTCTCGGCTGAGGCCGGGGGTTTCCTCGCCGGCGACCACTGTCAGCTTCTTGACCTTCAGCTCGTTCGCGATGGGGATCGCGTTGCGGACCGCCTCGATGAAGTCGGAACGCTTCTCCGGGCTGGTGATGCCCCAGTAGGCGCTGAACTGCGCGGTGTGCAGGCCCAACTCGCCATTGAGTTTGGCGATCGCGTCGATGTCCTTGCCCTTCCAAGGCCAGAACTCGTAATGACTGAACCCGGCGTCGGCCACCTTGCGGAGCCGGTCCAGAAACGGCAGCTTGTTCCAGGTCATCTCGACGTTGACCGCGTAGGTCAGCCACGTCCTGTCGCGCTCGGAAGGGACTTCATCCCCCCGCAGCGATCCACTCATGCCGATCATCGCGGCGCTCGCGGCGGTCGTGGAGAGGAAGTGTCGGCGGTTCGGCATCGGGAGAGTCCTTGGCCAGTGGGCGGAGTTCTCTTGTGGAAATCGGCAGAGCCTTGCGGCGGCGTCCGCACGATTATCTACTGTCCTCAAACCGGATGCCACCAACCACCGACAGACGTTCCAAGACCCGAGCTTCCACCATGCGGATCACCTGGTACGGACATGCCGCGTTCCTGATCGAAACCACCGGCCTTCGGGTCATTCTCGACCCGTTCCGCTCACCCGACTCGGGCGGTTACGAGCCGATCGACGAGCCTGCCGACATCGTCGCGGTCAGTCACGAGAACGACCGCTATCACAGTCACCTCGGCCAGATCCGGCCGCCGTTCGAGGTCGTGCGGGGCCTGGAATTGCCCCCGGAAGGCCAGGAAGTCCGCGGTCTGCGGTTCCAGGCGGTCCACGTCTTCGAAACGCCCGAACGCAAGCCGGAAGACGAGGTGACGATCCTGCACTTCCACTCGGAAGGACTTCACATCGTTTTCCTGGGAGACCTCGGCCATCCATTGACTGACGACGAGCTGGCTCCCTTGCGAGGCGCCGAGGTCGTTCTCGTTCCCGCCGGTGGCCCGCCGACGATCGCGCTCGACGAGATTCCGCCGCTACTCGACGCCATTGGCCCTCGCCTGGTCCTCCCGATGCACTACAAGACGCCCCGGATTAACCTGAAGATCGAGCCGGTCGAACGATTCCTCGAACATCTGCCTGGCTGGGCGGTGAAACGCCCGAACAGCAGCACGATCGAAATCAACATCGACACACTGCCCGACGAGCGTCGGATCGTTATTCTCGATCATGCACGATAGTTAATGACTGCTGAAGGCACAGAGTCGATTCGAATAAAAATATCTATACGTGATCTCTTGGTGCTACTCTTAGAGTTCCCGAAGTGCCTTGATTACGTCGAGCCGTACGGCGCGAAGCGCGGGGAAGAGGCCACCGAAGAGGCCCATCGCGGCGGTCATCAGAACGGCGACGGTCATCACCAGGGGACCGAAGCGGAAGTGGATCGTGCGCTCGGAGAAGGTGTTGAAGTCGCTCGTGCCGAAGGTCAAGGCGCTCATCGGGATCGTCGCCAGGAGGCCGAGGACACCTCCCATCAGACAGAGCAAGATCGATTCACCCAGAAAGCAGATCAGCACATCGAACCGCGAGAACCCCAGGGCGCGCATCGTGCCGATCTCTCTCGTGCGCGAGCTGACGGCGGCGAACATCGTGTTGGCCGCGGCGAACATCGCGCCGATGGTCAACAGCACCGCGATCAGCGTTCCTGCGACCTTGAGGAAGAGACTCGAACGGGACTGGTTTTCGAAATACTCCGTTTCGCGCCAGGCGAGCAAGCGAAACTGGGGGTCCTCTGCGATCGTCTTCTGGATCGCCCGCAAGTCCGTGGCCGAGGCGGCGCGGAGCTTGAACGGCGGAGACGCCCCCCTCGAACGCCGTGTTCCGCTCCAGCACACGGCGATCGACCCAGACCTCGCTCTCGGCCGAGCTTCCGCCTGCCGTGAAGACCCCGACCACGCGGTAGGCTTCCTTCTCGCCCACCCGGAGAATTCCGCCGATCCGCGCGCCCCGGAACCGCCCTGAGATGTTGCGGCTCACGATGCACTCGTCCTTACCCGGCTCAAAGAAGCGTCCGCCCGGCAGGATGGTAAAGTCGGGCCGGAGTTTTGGAGATGCTGGATCGACTCCACGGACCATCAGGTTCGTGCGAGTGCCGTCATTCCGCTCGACGACCGGGATGTTTAACAGTTCGGAGGCGACGAGCGGCATCCCGCTCTCGTCCCGAGCGATGCCGGGAATCGTGGCGATCTTCTCCGCCTTGCGCATCTCGAACCCGCCGTTCGTCTCGGTCGTGGACCCCTTGCGCAGGATGATCAGGTCGAGCGGTTCCCCCGAGACATTCAGGCTGTGCTGAAGTCCCTCCACGAGTCCAAACAGCAAGCAAGACGACCAGACGACCAGGGCGGTGCCGAGCACCGTCATCGTCGTGGTAACCCACCGCACGCGGAGGTTACGGACATTATATTTCAAGGGGATCATCGGGTCAGACCACCTTTCGCAAACCATCGATGACCGAGTGCTGCGCCGCCCGCACGGCCGGCACGATTCCGCTGAGCAAACCGATCAGAACCGCAGCCCCGAGGCCCAGCAAGGCCGTGCTCCACGGAACGTAGAAGAACGGCAGGAATCCGCCCGTGAACCGGGCGACATCAACCTGGTCGAAGAGCAGTTTGGCCCCGAATGCCCCCAGCACGCCCCCCAGGCCAGCGACGATCAGGCCCTCGGCGAGCACCAGGCAAGTCACCAGCCCTTTGCTGAAGCCAATCGCCTTCAGGACGGCCACCTCGGTCATGCGCTCGCGCATCGACATCGCCATCGCGTTGCCGGAGACGCAGATCAACGAGAACAGGACCGCCAGACCGACCCAGCCGATAAATCGAGCGCATGTCGCCGAACATCTCGGCGAACATCTTCCCGAACGCCTCCTCGGTCTGCGTGCGTGTGGGTGTGTCGCTGTTGAGGTAAAGCGCATCGATTTCCTTGCTCAAGGAGACCATCCGGTCGGCATTCTTGACCTTCGCCACAACGATTCCCGCATTGCCCGACATCCGCCCCTGGTGATCCCGTTTGAGCCCCTCGTCCAGATAATCCCAGTGGAACATCGCCATGCGCCGATCCCGGTTCGAGGGACCGTCGTAGATGCCCCGAACCGTCAGCTCCAGGTCGAACGGGTACAGGTCCCCCTTCAGGGGCAACGGGTCGCCGACCTTCAGACCGTAATCCTCGGCGAGCTTCGTGCCGATGATGCAGCCGGCCCGGTCTTCCTGAAACGCCTTGAGCTGCTCGGGGGGGATCGTTAGCTCGTCGTAGATCGTAGAAGATCGTGTCGGGGTCGATACCGAACTGGGCGAAGGGGATGGGGTCCTCGCCGTATTTGCCGCCGTACCAACTGAAGGGAGAGGCCGCGACCACGCCGTCCATCGCGGCGATCTCCGCCACGCGAGAGATCGGCACCGGCTGGGCCAGCCCTTGCGAGCTCATCGTGATGATCCGGTTGTAGATCCGCAACGAGGAGGCCACCTCGTCGTTGATCGTCAGGAACGAGATCAGGATCATCATCAGGAACAGGCAGACGGCGATCGACGCGACCGTCAGCAGCGAACGGACCGGGTTGCGCCGGGCGTTCCGGGGGACGTAGCCGAGATACTTCATGACGCGGCTCCGAGCGCGGCGGATTCCTGGGAGACGTCGTCCACGAGCTTCCCCTTGTCCAGATGCAGCACCCGACGCGCCTGCGGCGGCCTGCGGGTCGTGCGTCACCATGACGATCGTCTTCTGGAAATCCCGGTTGAGGGCCTGGAGCAGTTCGAGAATCTCTCCCGCGCTCTGACGGTCGAGGTCGCCGGTCGGCTCGTCGGCGACGAGCAGATACGGGTCGGTCACGATCGCCCGAGCGATCGCCACGCGCTGTTCCTGCCCGCCGGAGAGCTGCCGGGGATAATGGTCCTCTCGCCCTTCCAGACCCACGATCCGCAGGGCCGTGCGAGCCCGCTCGCGGCGTTCGCGTTTGGAGAGCTGGGTCAGAAGAAGCGGCAGTTCGACGTTCTCCTGCGCGGTAAGGACCGGGATCAGGTTATAGAGCTGGAAGATGAACCCGACGTTGTCCGACCGCCAGCGCGTGATGGACCGTCGGACATCCGGCCGAGATCCTGGTCGTGGACGATGACCTCCCCCTCGGTCGGCCGGTCGAGCCCGGCGATCAGGTTCAGGAGGGTCGTCTTGCCCGACCCGGACGGGCCCATCAGGGCCAGGAACTCCCCCTCCGCGACCGAGAGCGACAGGTCGTCGAGCACCGGGATGCGGATCTGGTCGCGCCGGTATTCCTTGGTCACACCCCGCAGCACGATCGCGTTCGTCTCGGCCATGTCGTTTCAAGCCTCCAGAGTCAGCCTGGATTGCGGTTCAACCTAGTCAGCGACCTTCACCAACGCTCCCTCAACGAGGGAGCGTTCCGGGTTCAAGACGACCCGATCCCCCGCCTTCAGCCCCTTCTCGACACGAGCCAGGTCGTCGTTCGTGACGACCACCTCCACCCGTTCGCGGTGAAGGGTGCCCCGGTCATCGACGACCCAGGCATAGGTGTGCCCCGCTTCCTCGATCAAGGCCGCTTTGGGGACGAACAGGAACGCCTTGCCGGCGTTCGGATTGTTCACGGCGTCATCCGGGAGGAAATGGACGGTGGCGACCAGTTCGGGAAACAGGTGCTCGTCCGGGTCGAGAATCTCGACGTTGACCTTGACCGTCCCCCGCGTGCGATCCCCCATCGGGATGATCTGACGGAGCTTGCCCTGATAATGCATTCCCGGCACGGCACTCACGGAGATCTCGGCTGGCTGGCCGACGGCGATCCGCGAGAGCAGGTTTTCGGAGATGTCGGTCTCCACCTCCAGTTGATCCAGGTTCGCCAGCGTGACCACCGACCCACGACCACTGGCCGCCCCCATGCCGCCCGGTGTGATCGTCTCGCCAACCTCGGCCTCTTTCGCGACGACCGTGCCGTCGAAAGGCGCGAGGATATGCATGTTATTGATCGTTTCCTGGGTCTCGCGCACCATCGCTTCCTGCAAGAGCAATCCCGCTTCGAGAGCCCGGACGCGAGCCGATGCCTGGTTCCGCTCGGAGAGATACTGATCGGCCTCCTCGACCGTGGCGGACTTGCTATGGAGCAACTGAATCCAGCGCTTTGCCTTACGATCCTTCAACTCGAAATCGGACCTCGCCTGCGCCAGTTCGGCCTTCGACCGCTCGACCATCGCCTGGCGCGATTCGAGCTGGGCCTGGATATCGTTATGCTCCAGAACCGCGAGAACTTGCCCCTTCTTGACGCGAGTTCCTTCCTCCACGAGCATCGCCTCGACCCGCCCGGGCATCTTGGCGCCGATCATTGCCTGGTTGCGTGACTGGATATACCCTTTCGCACTGAGCAATGTCTCGGCCTCGCCGGATGTCATCTCCTGGACGAGGCCGACGGAAACCTCCGCCCGGGGCTTGATCTGGTCGTACTGCTGCCAGACGATGAGTCCAGCCCCGGTGATCAAACCAATCGGAATCAACCACAAGAGCCCCGAAAGCCAGCGCAACCCGCCGCTTCCGGAGCGTTTCGCACGCCCGGCCACCGGCCGATACCGCGTTTCCTGGCGCTCGATCTTGAGCGAGGCCAGTTCATCGCGCAATGATTGGACCATCGACGGTGGAACCTCCAAAAGACCAGGAGACCACGCGACAACCAGGGTGATGACTCATCAACGGGATCAACGTACCGACATCGTACCAAAGTGTCACAAGGTCGTCGAGCCAAGGTACGAGGGATCGCCTGATCCCGAGGAGTGATTCGCCCCCAGGCCACGAATCTTTTGGAAGAGTGTAGGCAACGGGAGCCCCGGCGGCGAGTCATCCTCCCGCGATGACACCAGCACGGCTACCTGGGTTCGGCTCAGGTCAAGGGGCCGGTGATGGTGCCTCGACGTTGAAGGAGTACGTCCGGCTCTTGGCGCCGATAAAGTTCAACCTTCCCTGATAGATCGTAACTTTCCCGTCGTGTTTGAGCCGGACTTTCCATCGCGTCGGGGCGGCGATTCCGCCGAGGCCACCGTAATAGTGGACGTACCATTTGTAATCGCCGGGAGGCCCCTGCCCCTGGACCCAGTACACGTTTTCCGGCCCGTAGCCGTCCACGTCGTCCACGTCGAGTTCGCCACCCTCGTTACCGTTTCGGCTCTCCCAGTAGATGTGCGAGCCGCCGGGTTCGAGGACGTGAATGTCGATATCCGCGCGGGTGTCCCAGATCAAGGTAAACTGCGGATCGCCGACCTTCACATCGACACCGTTGATCGTCTCCCCACCCTGCCCAAACCGGGCCACGCCGAATCCGTCCCCCTCGCCGGCATTACCGGGATTGGACAGGTTCACGCCATTGGAGTTGTCGTTTCCTGAGAGCGACGCGACCGAAGGTTCGAGCTGAACTTGAGGGGCCGTGAGCGAACTCAAGGCCGGTGACTGCAAGGCCGGGGACAACGGAGCCAGGGGCATGAGCAACGGCGTATCCATCCCCAGCTCTCCGGTGAATTGCTCGGCGGATTCGTCACCCAGTTCCGAGCCAGCCAGAGTGGTGTCGATGACCGCTTTCCGCTCGACCTGCGGCGTGAAGACCCACAAAGCGAGGATAATCATCAACAGCGCATGGACCGCCAGCGAGATCGCCCAGCCCTTGATGGAACTGGGAGGAAGCAGTTCTTCCTCGACTTCCTCGGCGGGATCGGGTTTGATCCGCGGACGCCGAGGCGCGGGTTTTGCCACCGGGACGGCTTTTGGGACAGCGGGCCTGGGGGATGCATTGTCTCCCTGAGCGGAGACCATGCCCCTGGATGTCACGCCGGGAGGAGGTCCGGCGACGGGGACTTCCTTGGCGGGTTCGGTCGCCGCTCCTGGACGAGAATCAGAGGACATCATGGCCCCTTTCGCTTCCGTCATGGGCCTGCGGGTCCAATTGCCCTGGTCGAACACAACCCCGGACGTGTCGGATCAGGGTTCCGTTCGATCACTATGGATGCATACAGCATAACGCGCCGAGGGATTCCTCAAAGGGTCGAATGGCTGCCCTCTTCATTTTCGGAGCATGAGACGATACAAAGGGGAACAATCACATTCTCCCAGGCTCGTCGAAACTTCGCTGGACCCGAGGGAATCGTATAACCATGGATAGCGGCGAGCTGACACAACTACTTGAGGAGGTCCGTCGCGGCAAGGTCGCGCCGGACGAGGCGGCCCGGCGTTTGCGCTGGACGGAGCCGCTGGAGCAGACCGGAGATTTCGCCACGGTGGACCTCCACCGACGCCTGCGATGCGGGTCTCCGGAAGTGATCTTCGGACAGGGGAAAACCCCGGATCAGATCACGGCGATCTTCCAGACGTTGCTCAAGCACGGCGAGGGGGCGTTGGCCACCCGCCTCAGCCCCGAGGCCGCCGAGCGACTCCAAAGGGATTATCCCGAGGGACAATACAACGCATTCGCGCGAACATTTCGCGTCGCATGCTCTCAGGACCCGGGACCGAAGCTCGGCAAGGTGGTGGTCGTCACCGCCGGAACGAGCGACTTGCCCGTGGCCGAGGAGGCCCGGGTCACGGCGGAAGCCTGGAACTGCGAGGTCGTGCTGGTTGCCGACGTCGGCGTGGCGGGCATCCACCGGCTGTTTCGCCGCCTGGAGTCTCTGCAAGGGGCCGACGTGGTGGTCGTCGTCGCGGGGATGGAAGGGGCCTTGCCCAGCGTCGTCGGCGGCCTGGTCGATTGTCCGGTGATCGCCGTGCCGACAAGCATTGGTTACGGCGCCAGCTTCGGCGGCCTCGCGGCCCTGCTGGGGATGCTCAACTCCTGCTCCTCGAACGTCGTCGCGGTGAATATCGACGCGGGGTTCAACGGCGGCCATGTCGCCGGCCTGATCGCCCGACGCGCTGGCCTGGCGCGATTGTCAGCGCAAGAAACTTCCGGGACGGAAAGGACAACATGATCGAGCGGATCGAACAGATCTCTACCCTGCCGAAACGTCCGGCCGACAGTCATAAGGGCCTGTACGGTACCGTCCTGGTCATTGCCGGGGGCCGGGGCATGGCGGGCGCGGCCGCGTTGACCGGCGCCGGGGCCTTACGCTCGGGAGCGGGACTGGTCAAGATTGCCTGCCCGGACGAGATTCAGCCGACGGTCGCCAGCTTCGAACCGTCGTACATGACCTATCCCCTGGCGACGGACGATGACGGGTTCCTCCAGTTCTCGAAAAGCCGGCCGGCCCTGGAGCGGCTTGTCGAGCAAGCCGACGTGCTCGCCGTCGGCCCCGGTCTGGGTCAGTCCGAAGGCGGACGCGCCCTGGTGCGCTGGATCGTGAAGGAAGTCTCGCGGCCAACCGTGCTCGACGCCGATGGCTTGAACAACCTGATCGGTCAGACTGAGCTGCTTGAGTCGTTAAGTCACCCCCTGGTCATCACGCCTCACCCGGGCGAGTTCGCCCGGCTGACCGGCCGACAGACCGCCGAGGTTCAGGCGGACCGTGAAACGCTGGCTGTTGAGCTGGCCGGATACGCTCACCTGACGGTCGTGCTGAAAGGGATGAACACGATCGTCACGGACGGGCAGCGGGTTTACGTCAACACGAGCGGCAATCCGGGCATGGCCAGCGGCGGCGTCGGAGATGTGCTAACGGGCGTGATCGCCGCCCTGATCGGCCAGAAACTTCCCCCGTTCGAGGCCTCGCAACTCGGTGTTTATGCGCACGGGCTCGCGGGAGACATCGCCCGGGATCAGAACGGCGTGGTCGGCATGATCGCGGGAGACGTCGTGGATTCCCTGGCGGATGCCTTCTACCACCTGGGCCAGGATTCGGGGTTTTGACGGCTTAATCGGGCTTCGGCGGGGCTCTCCCTGTCCATGTTGGGACGTATCCGCTATACTTGAAGCGTTCGCAATGATCGGATTTGACAAAGGGGACAGTTTGTCGAACCCGTCGTCTTGACTCACTTCCCTTTCCGCAGACAGAGGAGGCCGGGGTGTCCTCACACGAGAACCCATCATCGGCGCCGTGGACCTATCGGATGGAAGTATCTCCCACCGGACAGGGTCCCGCACCTGTCATCTCCAATGTGAATGATCCCGTCGCTCTACTCCAGATGCTGGTGAATTTGCAGTCGCAGACGCTGGAGCTTCAACGACAAGCTCTGGAAAATCAGCGGCAGCAACTGGAGCTGGCGCGAGAAACCGTTCAGGTCTCTCGCGAGCAGCGCGCCCGCCAGAGCGCCGAAATGGAGCGATGGCAAACCGGGCACGCCGGTGTGCTCGAACACTGCAAGGAAACGCTCGGCAAGCTGGAACAGGTTCACGCGTCGCTCATGTCGGATATGTCCGAGTACGTCGAGGAGAACCACGAGAACCTCGTTGAAGGGGACTTCGCTCTGTCCGACTTCGTCGATCGGTTTGGTCCTCGACTGGCACATCTCAACACGATGCTCGCTGTCTTGCGTCCCCTTGCCGCCGCGGCCAAAAAGCCCGAGAGCTGAGCGAGAGTGCCTTTTCACGGGAAGCGTTCGGACGTTTCCCATGTCCGGCTCAACTCGACACCGGCGTCCTTGTCCTCGCGTTTCATTTGAGCCTGAGGATGAGACGGCCTGGCTGGAGTTGACGCGGCAACAGCTCCGGGCGCGTCGCTTCGAAGAGAGGGCCGTGGGCCTCTCGGACAGGGTTCGACTACGACAACCCCTCGCGGTCGATCGCCGTCTCGTGGTTTTGAGAATGCACCTCCGGCAAGGAGAGCAACAGGGCGAGACGAGTCCGGCGTCTGCCGTGAACTCTCCTGTCTTCTGGCGAACGCTTCGCCCGTTCCTTCCTGCCATGCCTCCTCGAGCAATCCCGGACCATGACCCTCGGCGTGTTCCGGCGGCAGGTCCTTGCGGGAGGCCTCGGGCGCGGATAGATTTTTCTTTGAGGAGTGAAAGGACGCCGAAGTTTCGGTGAATTCCATGCAAATCATCCCGGCCATCGACCTTCGGGGCGGGCGCTGTGTCCGGCTCCAGCAGGGCGATTACGACCGAGAGACGATCTTCGGCGAAGACCCCGCCGCCATGGCCGCTCAATGGGAGGCCGAAGGAGCGGGGCGCATCCACCTGGTGGACCTCGACGGCGCCAAGGAGGGCCGTCCGGTCAATGTCGAGGCGGTCAAGGCGATCCTGGCCCGCGTGCGCGTCCCCTGTCAACTGGGCGGGGGCGTGCGGGACGAGGCGACGATTGCCGCCTGGCTCGATGCCGGAGTGGAACGGGTGATCGTGGGAACACAGGCCCTGAAAGACCCGCCCTGGTTCCGCCAGATGGTGGTAAAATTCCCCCGGCGCATCGTTCTGGGTCTGGATGCACGCGACGGCCGGGTGGCGACCGACGGCTGGCTCGATGTCTCGTCGGTCGATGCGACCGAGCTGGCCTTGCAGTTCGACGACCTGCCCGTGGCGGCCGTCGTTTATACCGACATTGCGCGCGACGGGATGCTCGGCGGGCCGAACGTGGCCGCGACCGGCGCCCTCGCCACGCACCTGAAGACGCCGGTGATCGCGTCAGGAGGTATTGGTTCGTTAGACGACCTGGACCGGCTGGCGGCCTTGCCGATCGCGGCTTGCATCGTCGGCCGGGCACTCTACGAGGGCCGATTCCGGCTCAGTGAGGCAAGGGAACACGCTGGCGACCGATCTTCGACACCCTAGCGAGCCGCGTGGCTCGCCCCATCTCATGGGTGCCTCGGTCTCGCCGGCGGTTTCTGGCGGGAACCCAAACCCTAACCCAGGGGGGACCAGGCACCATGTCCACGACTTACCACGTCAATGATATCCGCAATGTCGCCCTGGCTGGACATGGGGCGTCAGGCAAGAGCAGTCTTGCTGACGCCCTTCTCTATGCCGCCGGCGCCACCGGGCGTCTTGGTTCCGTCGATGAGGGCACGAGCCTTTGCGACGTGGACGACGAGGAAAAGCGCCGCCATTTCTCCATCGACTGCCACCTGCTGCATCTCGCCTGGAAAGACAGGCAGGTCCACCTGATCGACTCGCCCGGATATCCCGACTTCATCGGCAACGCCCTGAGTGCCCTGGCGGCCGTCGAGAACGTCGTCGTGGCTGTGTCGGGCCCCAGCGGCATCGAGTTCAACACCCGTCGAATTTTTCAGGAAGCCAAGAGGTTGGGCCTCGGCCGGTTCATCGCCATCACCAAGATGGACGCCGACAACGTCAATTACCTCGGCGACCTGGAAGCGATCCGCGAGACCTTCGGCCTGGATTGCGTGCCCTTCAACGTCCCGATCGGTCAGGGGCCGGACTTCTCGGGCGTCGTCGATGTCCTGGAGAACCCCGGCGAAGAGGCTCCGGCCGGCTGCCCATTGCCACCTTCGGAAGCGTATCAGATGGTCGTCGAGCAGATCGTCGAGACCAACGAGGAGCTGATGATGCGCTACCTCGAAGGAGAGACGATCAAGGCCGAGGAGCTTCAGGAAGCCGCCTGCGCCGCCATTGCCGCCGGCCATCTCGTGCCCGTTGTCTGCCTCTCCACGAAGAAGGATGTTGGCGTCAAGGAGCTGCTGGACCTGATCTCCGCCTGCGGCCTGAGCCCGGAGAACGTCCATCGCTACGGCTCGCCAACCGAGTCCAACGGCGAGGCGGAGGAACCGGAGGTCGAGATACTCCCGGCCGAGGACGGCACGCTTGTCGCCCAGGTTTTCAAGACCTCGAACGATCAGTTCATGGGCAAGATGAGCTACCTTCGCATTCTTTCCGGCCGCCTGACGTCCGACACGACGCTGGTGAACCTCCGAACGGGCAAGACCACCAAGGCGGGGCACGTGTATGTGATGCAGGGGAAGCAGCAGGAAGAGGTCCCCGAGGCCATCGCGGGCGATCTCGTGGCGATTGCCAAGTTCGATGACCTGCACGTGTCCGACACGGTCTCCAACGTCGGCGGCAACACGACCCTCCCCTCGCTACGGGTGCGGGCGATCAAGTTCCCCATGCCGATGGTCCCCCGCGCTGTCGAGCCGAAGGCCCGCGAGGACGAGTCGAAGATGTCGGTGAGCCTGGCCAAGATCGCCGACGAAGATCCGACCTTCACCTACCGCCGCGACGAGCAGACGCATGAGCTGGTCATCTCAGGCATGAGCGAGCTGCACCTGGACGTCGTCCAACACCGCTTGAAGAACCGTTACAAGCTGGATGTCAATACGCACATTCCGCACGTCCCCTACCTCGAAACGATCTCCGGCGAATCCGAGGACAGCCACCGGCACAAGAAGCAGACCGGCGGGCGCGGCCAGTTCGCCGAGGTTCATCTGCGCGTCCGGCCCCGAGAGCGCGGCGAAGGCTTCAACTTCGTGGATGCGGTCAAGGGGGGGACCATTCCGAACCAGTTCATCCCGGCCGTCGAAAAAGGGGTGCGCGAGCAGATGGCCAAGGGGGTGATTTCAGGCAATCAGGTGGTGGATGCGGAGGTGGAGGTCTTCTTCGGCAAGGACCATCCGGTCGATAGTTCCGAGCACGCGTTCAAGTCCGCCAGCGCCGCGGCGTTCCGGAAGGCGTTCGAGCAGGCGAGCCCCGTGATTCTGGAACCGATCGTCCACATCGAGGTGACGGTCCCGGGTGAGAAATTCGGCGATATCTCCGCCGACCTGTCCACGCGCCGGGGTCACATCACCGGCATGGAATCCCTGCCCGGCAACCAGCAGCTCATCCGGGGAGAGGTCCCCTTGAGCGAGGTCCTCCAGTATGCGGGCACCCTCAAGAGCCTGACCGCCGGCCAGGGGTCCTACACGATGGAGTTCAAGGACTACGAACCCGTGCCCTACAATATCCAGCAGCAGATCGTGGATCGCTGGCAGAAAGAGCGCGGCGGGGTTGTCGAGGAAGATTGAGCGACCGGATCTCCCACCGAGCCGGGGATTTCTTCACCCCCGGCTCGGTCGGAGATAAGCCTCGTAGACCACCGATCCTTGGATGGTGGGCGGTGCCAAGCCGACGAATTCGGAAAAGCGCGTTCGTGGAATGAATCAGGTGATTTCCGCTCGGCGCTTAAGCGAGACCTTTCTCGGATCAGAACCCGAATCCCCATCCCATACCGAAGCCGTAGCCGAAGCCGAATGGATGGCCATAGCGGTCGATGTGCGACTGGAGCGAGTTGTAACGCGCGATGCCAACCTGCTGTGAGGCCAGTTGTTCGGAT
This sequence comes from uncultured Planctomycetota bacterium, assembly GCA_963758025.1. Taxonomy (GTDB): domain Bacteria; phylum Planctomycetota; class Planctomycetia; order Isosphaerales; family Isosphaeraceae; genus CAVWUA01. The sequence continues at coordinate 176,694 of CAVWUA010000005.1, forward strand.
CGACCGGGCTGACCTCCGAGGCCGATCTGGGCGGTGATATGCTTGGGACTGTCGTTCTGGAACTTGTTGCCTGGCGGGTAATATTCGGCCACCCGACCCACCCCACCCGGATTGCGATAACCGTACGTCGTCGGCTTGCGATCGTAAGGCCAGGGGCGATGGGAGAGGATACTCTCGGGTTGCCCGTCAGGATTTCCGTAGCTCGGCGGCGACGTCTGAGACGCATCGGCGGGATCATTCGGAGCCTGAGCCTGGGCGGATAAGGTCAGGACTCCAGACGCGAGAAAAACGCAAAGCAGGGCGTAACGCATGGCGGAACCTCTTTACGCAAAGGTGTCGAAGAGCCCACGTTCCCATTCTAGAACGCCCGGCTGACGATACCAACGCAATTCCGGCGCCATCATGCCAACGCCGTCGTGTCGTGCGGATCAGGCGTCGTAGGACAGGTTCGGGGCCAGCCAGCGTTCGGCGTCGTCCACCGAGATTCCTTTACGTTGAGCGTAGTTCTCGACCTGATCCTTCGTCAGAAAATCGACGGCGAAGTAGCGGGCTTGCGGATGGGCGAAGTAGAGCCCACTGACCGAAGAGGCCGGATACATGGCGAAATGTTCGGTCAGCTTGATCCCGGTCTCGGGCTCCACGTCCAGCAGGTTCCAGAGCGTCGCCTTCTCCGTGTGGTCCGGGCAGGCCGGATAACCGGCGGCGGGCCGGATGCCCCGGTACTTCTCGGCGATCAGCTCGTCCTTGGTCAGCCCTTCGTTCTGACCGTAGCCCCAGTCGCGCCGGGCTTGCTCGTGAAGCATCTCGGCGAACGCCTCGGCGAGCCGGTCGGCCAGGGACTGGGTCATGATCTTGTTGTAGTCGTCGTGGTCGGCCTGGAAACGCTCGATGATCGGCTCGATCCCCTGCCCGGCCGTGACGGCGAAGGCCCCTACATAGTCGGCGATTCCCGAACCGACCGGCGCGACGTAATCGGCGAGCGAGCGGAACTCGGTCAGCCCCTCACGTTCCCACTGCTGCCGCAGCATGTGGAAGCGGGACAACTCGGTCGTTCGGCTCTCGTCGGTATAAAGAACGATATCATCGCCGTCCGCGTTGGCCGGATAGAAGCCGTAAACGCCCTGCGCCGAGAGACTCTTTTCGGCGACGAACCGGTTCAAGAGGGCCTGGGCCGAGTCGAACAGTTTGCGGGCCTCGGGGCCGACGGTCGGGTCGTCAAAGATCCGGGGATACTTCCCCTTCAGCTCCCAGGTCATGAAGAAGGGGGACCAATCGATATACGGAACGATCGTCTCCAGCGGAACGTCGCGCAAGACCTTCTTTCCAAGAAAGGCCGGCCTGGCGATCGGCGAAGCGGCCCAGTCGATCGAGAAGCGGCGGCGGAGGGCCTCCTCGTACGGGACGAGGTTGCGCTGCCGACGACGACCGAACGCCTCGCGCTCGGCCTCCTGCATCTTGCGATTGTCGCGGTCGAGCGCCGCGCGGGACTCGGGCCGTCCCAGGCGATCGACCACGCCGACGGAGCGGGAGGCGTCCTTGACGTGCAGGACCGGCAGGCTGTACGCCGGGGCGATCTTGACGGCCGTGTGCTTGACGCTGGTCGTCGCGCCGCCGATCAGCAAGGGGATGGTGAACCCCTCGCGCTGCATCTCCTTGGCGACATGAACCATCTCGTCGAGCGACGGCGTGATCAGCCCCGAGAGGCCGATCATGTCCACATCATGCTCGCGCGCGGTTCTGAGGATCTTGTCGCAGGGGACCATGACGCCGAGGTCGATGACCTCGTAGTCGTTGCAGCCGAGGACGACGCCGACGATGTTCTTGCCGATGTCGTGGACGTCCCCCTTGACGGTCGCCATGAGGATCTTGCCCCTCGCCTTACGATCGGTGCCGCCGGCCTTGGCCTTCTCGGCTTCCATGAAGGGCATGAGGTAGGCGACGGCCTTCTTCATCACCCGGGCACTCTTGACGACCTGCGGCAGGAACATCTTGCCGGCGCCGAAGAGGTCGCCGACGACGTTCATGCCGTCCATGAGCGGCCCCTCGATGATCGACAGGGGCGCTCATACTGTTGCCGGGCCTCCTCCACGTCCGCGTCGATGTAGTCGGTGATGCCGTGGATCAGGGCGTGTTCCAGCCGCTTCTGGACCGTCGCCTCGCGCCAGGAGAGGTCCTTGCCGGAATCCTTCTTGCCCTTCCGTTTGACCGTCTCGGCGAACTCGGTCAGGCGGTCGGCGGCGTCGGGACGGCGGTTCAGCAGGACGTCCTCAACGTGCTCCAGCAGGTCCTTGGGAATGTCGTCATAGACTTCGAGCTGGCCGGCGTTGACGATCCCCATGTCCAGCCCGGCATGAATCGCGTGATAGAGGAACGCCGCGTTCATCGCCTCGCGGACGGTATCGTTGCCCCGGTACGAGAACGAGACGTTGCTCACGCCGCCGGAGGTCTTCGTCCGCGGGAGAAGCCGCTTCAGCTCTCGGACGGCCTCGATGAACTCGACGGCGTAGTTGTTGTGCTCCTCGATGCCGGTGCCGACGGTGAGGATGTTCGTGTCGAAGATGATGTCCGAGGGGGGGAACCCGACCTCCTCGGTCAGAAGCTTGTAGGCCCGTTTGCAGACGGCGACCTTGCGGTCCTTCGTAACGGCCTGCGCCTCCTCGTCGAACGCCATGACGACGACCGCCGCGCCGTAGCGTCGGACGAGCCGGGCCTGTTCGAGGAACTTCTCCTCCCCTTCCTTCAGGCTGATCGAGTTGACGATCGCCTTGCCCTGGACGCATTTCAGCCCGGCTTCGATCACCTTCCAGTCGGAGCTGTCGATCATGATCGGCACGCGGGCGATGTCCGGCTCGGCGGCGATCAGGTTCAGGAAGCGGGTCATGGCCTTCGGGCCGTCGATCAGGCCCTCGTCCATGTTCACGTCGAGGATGTTCGCCCCCCCCTCGACCTGGTCGCGGGCGACGGCCAGGGCCTCGTCGTACTTCTCCTCACGGATCAGGCGGGCGAACCGCTTCGAGCCGGTGATGTTCGTCCGCTCGCCGATCATGGTGAAGTTCGACTCGGGACGGATCTCCAGCGCCTCCATGCCGCTGTAGCAGGCGTTGGGGTTCGGCTCGGGCCGCTGTCGAGGCGTGATCCCCTCAACGGCGCGGGCGATCTGCCGGATATAGGCGGGGGTCGTGCCGCAGCAGCCGCCGACGATATTCAGCCAGCCATTCCGGGCGAACTCGGCGATGACCTGGGCCATGTGCTCGGGCGGGTCGTCGAAGTTGCCGAAGCCGTCGGGCATCCCGGCGTTGGGATGGCAATTGATGAAGCAGCTCGCCACCCCGGCCAGAGCTTCCAGGTACGGCCGCATGTCGGTCGCGCCCAGGGCGCAATTGATCCCGACACTGAGCAGCGGGAAGTGCGAGACGGAGTGCCAGAACGCCTCGATCGTCTGGCCCGAGAGGGTCCGGCCGCTCCTGTCGGTAATCGTCGCCGAGACCATCACCGGCAAGGTCTGGCCGGTCTTCTCGAAGTACTGGTCGATGGCGAACAGGCAGGCCTTCATGTTCAGGGTGTCGAAGCTCGTCTCGGGGAACAGCAGATCCGCGCCCCCTTCCACCAGCCCTTCAATTTGCTCGGTGTAGGCCCCCACCAGGTCATCAAACGTGACGCCCCGGTAACCGGGGTCGCTGACTTTCGGCGAGATCGAGGCTGTCTTGTCGGTCGGGCCGATGCTGCCGGCGACGAACCGAGGCCGGTCGGGGTTCTTCCGGGTGAACTCGTCGGCGACCTTGCGCGCCAGCTCGGCCGCGGCCCGGTTCATCTCGACGCAGATGTCTTCCAGGCCGTAGTTGGCCATCGTCAGCCGGTTGGCGTTGAACGTGTTGGTCTCAACGATGTCGGCCCCGGCGTCGAAGTAGGCCCGGTGGATCGACTCGATCACGTCGGGACGGGTCAGGACGAGCAGGTCGTTGCATCCCTGGAGATCCTTCGGATGATTTCGGAACCGTTCTCCCCGGAAGGCGGTCTCATCGAGCGTGTGGGTCTGGATCATGGTCCCCATCGCGCCATCGAGGACCATGATCCGCTCGGCGAGAATCGTTTCGAGGACCGTTCTCGTGTCGGGATGGGCGGCTTTGAGCATCGCGAAGGACTCGTCAAGAAAATGAGGATTCGGGAAGTCACGACCGGCGGATTGTTCCGGCACAATTCCGAACAGAAGACCAACACGACGTGACGGAACGGCGGGGCGGGCTGGGAAGCGGGAGAGCGCCGGACGCTCCTGGTTGAGATGATCGCACGGCCCATGTCAACGGGTCTGATTATGCGGCCCATCGCGAAAACCTGTCAAGATCGCTGGCGTTCCGGCATCCGTTGACCGGCGAGAGGCGCCTCAACCGGCGATCGTCCAGCCCAGGGCATGCAGCAGCAAGGCGAACAGGAGACCACCCCAGAACCATAGGACAAGCTGGACGCCGGGTGTCGGCCCGCGGAAGAGCCGCCCCCGGCCCGATTGCCGACGCCAGGCCGATTGCGGGCACGAGTGCTCCCGCCATCGCGAGAGCCGGCCCGTCCCGCCGCAGTCGAGGCAGTGGTACTGGAAGAGGGCGGGCAGCACCCAGAGACACCCCAGGAAGACCATCCCGATGATCGGCGTCATCGGCGCGAGCATCTCGGGAGCCATCGGCAGGGAGATGACCCACATCAGGACCCGCAACCAGCCCAAAAACCCGAAGATCCCGAGAAACGGGTTCGCCACGATGCGCAGGTAGGTTTCGGGGGCCTCCAGGGGCGGCCGCAACGTGAAGGAGGCCGGAAACTCGAACTCCGGGTCGTGCTGGATGGGTGGTCCGACCGATTCTTCCAAGATGGGCCATCCTCAAAGGGGCGGCCCCGGGCGTGTCGGTCGGGTGCCGCCGTCGTCAATATCGCCGGTCATCCAGAGCCACGCCTTCGGGACGCGAACGCTCCCAGACGCTGTACTCGCCCAGTCGGGCAACCGGCGCGAAACCGAGTTCGGGAAGTGTTGCGGAAAGACCTGAGAGAACGGGTGGCTCGGAGCCTTCCACGAGCGGAACGACCACCTGACGGATCGGCCCGTGGACCAGAGCCTCCTGAAGCCACGACGGGCGAGGCTCGGCCGCCCCGATCGCCTCGAACGCTCCATAAAGCCATTCGTCATGCGCCAGCTCGGGCCGACCTCTTCTTAGATTGTAATGCTGGAGCGGCCCAGAGAAATACCGTTGCCTGTCGGAAATGCTCGCCACGCGAGGATCGGCCAGGAGCGCCCGCATCTCGGCGTGGGCCTCCCGGCGCAGGAGCACGGCCTTGCCCAGATGCCGGACGTCCGCGGCCAGCAAGGCCAGGCAGGCCAACCCCAGCGGCACGAGCCGCGTCGAGATCCGCTCCGCCGCGACGATCCGATCCAACGCCCGCGCCACCAGCACCGCCAGGCAAACGACCGCCTCCAGGCCGTAATTGTACCAGGCCCCCGCGCTGTTGCGGCAGAGCATGACCACCAGCGTCAGTTCCAGCGCGACGTACGCCGCCAGCCTCGCGTCGAGACGGCCCCCGCGCTCGCCCGGCACCGACCACCAGGCAGGCCAACCCAACCCCCACCAGGCCGATTCCCCGCTTCAGGGTCGTCCAGAAGACGAGCTGGACCTGTCCCCACGACCCCGCCGCGACCCCCTTCAGTTCACCCGGAATGATGAAGACCGCCTGGACCATCCGCCCCCCGGTCCAGACCTGCTCCAGACCGTAATATCCCCCCAGGATCGCCAGTGACAGCCCGTGCGCCACGACGATCGGCCCTGCGGGGAGTCGTCCTCGCCACCAGGCCAGACCCAGCAAGATCGAGCCGAAGACCGGCCCGACCACGTAATGCTGCTTCACACAGAGAGCCAGGGCGAAGGCCGCGTACGCCCATGCCAGATCGGCGCGGAACGGGCTGTTGGCTTCGTTTGGTATTTCGGACGCCAGGTATTCCTGCGAAAGGAGTTGCGTCGAATTTGCGCATGATCTGACAACTGTAAGACACGCAACACCAACCCCACCCCGAGCGTCTGGAGCAGGATGCCGAGCAGGTCGGGCCGGACGGTTACGGGGAAGCTGCCGAGGGCGGGTGTCGAGGCGATCAGCAGGACGGCCCACCATCCGGCCCGGGAGGATGCACCATCGACAGAGGCCAGGCGGAATGCGACGATTAGCAAGAGAAAGAAACTTAGCGAAGATATGAGGCGGCCGGTCAGGAAGCATGCCCAGACCGGATCGACACCGGCGCGGACGAGCGGAATGGCGGTCAGGGCGGTCAATCGGTAGTAGAGTGGAGCCTGGATCAGGACGCGCGGATTGTCTCCTGAGAACGGCCCATAGAGCGATCCGAAGCCGTCGGTGAGTTGCCGGGAGGCGACGAGGGCCAGGCTGCTTTCGAGGTTCTCGGAGTCGTCCGGGTCGAGCCCGATGACGAGGTGAAACGCCAGGGTCAGGATCGCCGCGAGCGAGAGCGAGAGGGTCACGAGGTGGCCGGTCAGGCGCTGGGGGAGACGGAAAGCCGGACGGTGGGCGGGGGTATTGCTCATGGGTGTGGGCCTCATGCCGGGCGTGTCCGCGACATCCTTCGGAAAGTTCGCGGAGAACCACCTTTACAAAGCAGCGTGCGGAGCGAAACAATAACGTTTTGGCGATGGCTTGACTAGCTGGATGGGGGTGGGCGACGTGCACGAGGAAGCGATCCGCAAGGCGGACGTCCTGACCGAGGCTCTGGGCTATATCCGCAAGTTCCACGGCCGGTTCACGGTGATCAAGCTGGGCGGCTCCGTGATGGAGGACCCGGAGGCCCTGCGGGCGCTCCTGGTCGATGTCGTCTTCATGCAGACGGTCGGCATGCGCCCGGTGGTCGTCCACGGCGGGGGCAAGGCCATCAGCGCGGCGATGGCGAAATCGGGCGCGAACCCCGATTCGTCCAGGGGCGTCGTTATACTGACGAGCCGACCCTGGAGATCGTCGCGAGGGTCCTGGCCGAGGAGGTCAACGCCGACATCGTGCGGCACATCGGCAAGTTCGGCGGCCGGGCGACGGGCCTGCACCACAAATCGACCCCGTGCCTTTTCGGCAACCGCCTGACCCTCAACGGTACGTCGGGCGAGCCGATTGACCTGGGTCGTGTCGGGGAAGTGACCGAGGTGGACGCCGAGCAGATCGAGAATTTTTGCCTGGCCGGGATCGTCCCCGTCCTGCCGTCTCTGGCCGAGGACGCGAACGGTGGACTCCTGAACGTCAACGCCGACACCGCCGCCGCCGCCGTGGCGACCGCCTTGCGGGCCGAGAAGCTCGTCTTCCTGACCGACCAGCCGGGCATCCTCCGCGATCCCTCCGACCCGGACAGTCTGATCCGCGACCTTACCCCCGACGACTGCCGCGCCTTGATGGCCGAAGGGGTCATCGCCGGCGGGATGATCCCCAAGATCGAAGCCTGCCTGGCCAGCCTGGAAGCCGGCGTGCAGAAGATCCACATCATCGACGGTCGTTTGCGGCACTCGCTCCTGCTCGAAATCTTCACCGAGGCCGGCATCGGCACCGAGATCGCCCTCGCCGCCACGAACGGCCGTCCCCAGCGCCGGCGGGTGTCGGCCAGGCGGTGAGCGAGACGAGGCTCGATGACCACCGGCCACAAACGACGCGTCTTTCGGGCAATGCGGGAATCAAGTGATGGAAAGCCCGAAATCGGACCGACAGCGAGGACATTGGGAGTCAGACCAGCGATTGATATACCTGTTCAACATGACAAAGTTCACCCTGATACGGGTGGACTCTCCGTCGCTCCCGATCTCCCGGAGAATCTTCCCGTCCATCGGCGTCCCCCGGAGTTCGGAGGGACTGGCAAGGACTCTGTCTGGTCGCTCGACCTTGATGCGTTGGGCCAGAAGCTGCGTTTCCGCCAGGATCAACCGACTCACGGACAGATCGAGCCGACGGTGACGATGTCATTCGAGGACTACCAAGAGAGCAATTGCCGAGACAGCGTCTCTGTGGAAGAGAGTCCCATGAACCGCCAGATGCAAGGTGAACTCCAGACGGCTCTCGCTGGCCGAACATCCGCTGCCGGAGCTGCCTCGATCAGTTGCGGTGCCTACAAGGATCGAGGAGCGTCACGCGAGGACGTGCAAAACGCTCCTCGAATCGTTGCGAGCGGAGGCCCGGAATGAGGCGACGGAGGACCGAATCCTCGAATTGCTCGATTTCGTGACCGGGTTCTGTGCCGTGGAGAATGCGATCTGGCCGGAATCCATCGAGAGTTGACTCCGAGATCCCCTGGAAGTGGAGGCTGTGGAGTCATGATCCTTTTCGCGAACCTGGCAAACGAGCTGTATGCCGTCCTCTTCGTGGCCGCGGTCCTCGGCGTGTGCATCCTGTTTTGCTGGGTGATGTTACGACCGTCGCTTCACCCCAAGCAGAAGGGTCTCGCGACGGAGCGATATCGATGGCTCCGGCTGTGTTTGATGGCCCTGGTGTTGGGCCCCCTGATGAGTTGCAGTATCGAGATATTCGTCCTCATCCTCGTGGAAGCATCTTTCCGAGACTTTGTGTATTTCGTCCCAATCATGGCGATTGTGGGGACGGTCGCCGGGTGCCTCGGATGTGTGCCGATCGCACTGGGCTGCCTGCTCAGTCGTGGGAAAACCGGCGTGAAGGGGAAAGGTAATCTCAGCCGGTTCGAGTTCTTGGAATGATGCCGGATCGTGTCGAGGGCCGTACCCGCCCCCTCGCGGTATTTGTCGGGCGCGAGCAACACACCATCCAGGAATAGGCACCGGCGTGTCGCTCGCACCCTACGGAACGTTAGATGTCCCCTACTCGTCGAGAACGCCCCTTCCCGGAGCCCCTGCCTTGTCGCATGTTGCCCAACCTAGCTCGGCCGAGACAATCGCCCAGTTTGACCGGTACGTGATCCCGAATTACCGACGTTACCCGGTCTGCCTGGTCCGGGGGGAAGGGTCGTGGATCTGGGACGCCGAGGGGAATCGCTACCTCGACTTCTTCCCCGGCTGGGGCTGCAACCTCATCGGCCATTGTCCGCCGAGGGTCGTCGAGGCGGTGCGCGAGCAGGTCGGGCAGCTCATCCACGTGCCAAATACCTGGTACATGGAGGCTCAGGGGCAGTTCGCCCAGGCGCTCTCGGAGCGGTCGTTCGGCGGCAAGGCGTTCTTCTGCAACAGCGGCGCGGAGGCGAACGAGGCGGCGATCAAGCTGGCCCGCGCCCATGGCCATGCCGCCGGGAAGTTCAAGATCCTCAGCATGGAGAACGGCTTCCACGGCCGGACATACGCCGCGCTGACGGCCACCGCGCAGCCGAAGTACCATGCCGGGTTCGAGCCGATGATCCCCGGCTTCGAGTACGTGCCGTATGACGACCTCGACGCCGTCTCGGCGAAGTTGGACGGCCAGACGGCCGCCGTCCTGGTCGAGCCGATCCAGGGCGAAGGGGGCGTCAATGTCCCCTCGCAGGGCTACCTGGAGGGGCTGCGCGAACGTTGCGACGCGCACGGGGCGCTCCTGATCCTCGACGAGGTGCAGACCGGCCTGGGACGGACCGGGACGTGGTTCGCCTATCAACATTCGAGCATCCAGCCCGACATCCTCACGTGCGCCAAGGCCCTGGCCGGCGGGGTGGCGGCCGGGGTGATGCTGGCCTCGCCGGAGGTGGCCGCGACGCTCAAGCCGGGGATGCACGCGAGCACCTTCGGCGGCAACCCGATCGCCTGCCGCGCGGGCCTGGCGACGGTCGCCACGATCGAGGAGGACGGTCTCCTGGAGCGAGGCCGGGCCATCGGCGAGCGGTTCCGTGGCCACTTCGAGGCGCTGCGGGCGGAATTGCCCGGCCTGATCCGAGAGATCCGTATTCTCGGCGTGATGATTGGCCTGGAACTGTCGATCGAGGCCGCGCCGATCGTGGCGGCTTGCCTGGAGCAGCGCCTCCTGATCAACGCGACGCACGGCAACGTGGTACGGCTCTTGCCAGCCTTGAATCTCGACGACGATCAGATCGACCAGGGGTGCGCGATCCTGGCCGACGCCCTGCGACGCGCCGCGTCCTGAGACGTGGAGAGGAGGTGTGCCTTGGTTCGACATCTTTTGAATCTCTTTGATCTCTCCGAGAGCGAGGCCCGCGCGTTGATCGCTCGGGCCTTGAAGCTGAAGCGCAGGGACGCGAAGGGGCAACGTTCGCAACTGCTTGCCGGGCGGACGCTCGGCCTCTTATTCGAAAAACCCTCTTTACGGACCCGCGTGAGCTTCGAGGCGGCGATCACGCAGCTCGGCGGCAACGCGGTGTTCCTCGAGCGCCAAGGATGTCGGCCTGGGCGTGCGCGAAAGCGTCGCGGATTTTGCCCGGGTCATCAGTCAGTATGTCGATGCCCTGGCCGTGCGGACCTTCGCTCACGCGACGGTCGCGGAGCTGGCGGAGCATGCCTCCGTCCCCGTCATCAACGCCCTCTGCGATACGGCCCACCCCTGTCAGGCGATGGCCGACATGCTCACGATCGAGGAGACGCTGGGAAGGGTCGAGGGGGTGAAGCTCGTCTTCGTCGGCGACGGCAACAACGTCGCGCGCTCGCTGGCCGTGGCCTCCGCCTTGCTCGGCGCGGAGTTCGTCCTGGCCTGTCCCGAGGGGTACAGCTTCCCCGAGGAATTCCGCACTCAATACGCCGAGCGCTTCCCGGGCGTCCCCCTGTCGATCGAGCACGACCCGAAAGCGGCGGTCGCCGGCGCCGACGTGGTGTACACCGACGTCTGGGCGAGCATGGGCCAGGAAGCCGAGGCCGACGAGCGCCGGCGGCTGTTCGAACCGTATCGCGTGGATGAGGCCCTGCTCGAAGCGGCCAGGCCCGAGGCGATCTTCCTTCATTGTCTCCCGGCGCATCGGGGCGAGGAAGTCACCGAAGCCGTTCTGGACGGTCCGCGAAGCCGGGTCATCCTCCAGGCGGCCAACCGGCTGCACTTCCAGAAGGAACTGCTCGTCTGGCTCCTTCAGGACGTGCCCGCCGCCGTCCACGGCAACGGACAGGCCACGCGGCCCCATTCGCATTCGAGCAATTGAACGATTTTTTCTGACCGTCACGGATTATGGGGGGCGTGGGTTCCACACCCCATGGAGCGCGGGCGTCTCGCCCGCCTTGGAGAGCCGGATGCGGGCGAGACGCCCGCTCCAGGCCGAATTGTCTGGATCAGCCTTCAGGTCTCGCACCTGCCGGGTGCCCCCCATAATCCGTGACGGTCAGTTTTTTTGAACAACGGTCCGCGACAGAGCTAGAACCCGGCGTTTCTCGATAGCGCCGCTCCAGGTCGGCCAGCAGGAGCGGTCGCTTCTTCCGGGACCGCGCCTGCCTCATGATCGTGCGGCGGTGCAACGCCTGGGCCTGGCAGGGCGGCTCTCGGGCCGCGCGATACGGCAACAAGTCGTCCACGGTGAAGGGCTCCGGATGCGCCGCGTGGGCATCCAGGGCATGCACCAACGTCGGGCCTTCCAGGACGATCCGGATCCCCGCGTGGCGATGACCGTGGATCCGCCGCTCGTGACTCTTGGGCAAGCGGAACCAACGCTCCAGATCCAGGTTGTCGCGGATCTCCTCGAACGTCCCCGCGCCGACGAACAGCCCGGGAAGGAAGCTCATCATCACCGAGACCATCTGCTGGTGGATCGGGTCGTCGGTCCGCTTGAAGCGATCGATCAAGCCTTCGAAGGTCGCTTTCCGCCGGGTGTCGCTGTGCTCCCCGACGTCGAGGGTCGCGGCGACTTCCTGGATGTCCGCGACGTAGCTGCGGATCGCTTCCTGTTCGGCCCGGACCGCGTCGAGACCCCGGTCGATGCAACCGGCCAGGCGGCCGAGTTGCTGCTCGGCGAACCCCCTTTTTGCTACTCCACGTTCCGTCGGATCGAGTCCCGGACGTCGCTCAAGGCGTCGGCCATCCGCAACCCGGGCGGGTCCAGCGGCCCGCCCTGGTCGTCGTTGAGGATGCCGCGCACCGCCGCGCAATAGTCGAGCACCACGGTCCCGGCCGGATCGGTCTCGGGGGCCGGCGACGCGCCCTCCGCCGGTCCCGCGTCCTCCGGGGTCGGGACCTCGGGATCGCCCGGCGAGTCGTGGCCTGGGACGCCTCGGTGCGTCGCCGCTGGAGCACGGCCTGTTCGACCTTCCGCAGGCCCCGGACCTTCTTCCGCATCTGGACCTTGGCGTGGCTGTCGGCCTCCAGGACCGGCTTGGCCACGTCGCGGAGGAAATGGTTGTCGCAGTAGCGATGCGGCACGTCGGGGAACTCCGCCGCGATGCCGGTGACGAAGGCGTCCTGCCGGTCGGAGACCCAGAGGGCCACGGTCGTGCCCAACGCCTCGGCCCACTGCTTGGCCTGGAGCGATCAACCGCCGGACCTCGTCGGCGGTGGCCGAGAGCAACGGCTCGGCGAACCACACCCGCTTCCGGGTCAGTTCCCGCACGACGTAGAGGGTCTCGTGGCCCTTCTCCGGCTGGAGGCCGTCGATCGACAGGATGATCTGGTCGACCGCTTCGTACTGCCGCCGCAGCGCCTCGGGGTCCTGCTGCCGCGCCGCGAGCATGACCTGGTAATGCCGGATGTACCGGGACAGGGAATCGTCCGAGAGCTTGATCCCATACGCGTCGAGCAATTCGGCTCGGATCTGGGAGATCGACCAGTGCCGGGAGAAGCGCCGATGACCGATCCAGCACAGGACATCCCAGCCGATGGCCCACTTGGGCAAGGCGATGGTGACTTCCAGTTCCGGGCTCTTGGTCCTGGCGTGCCCGGGGCAACGGGGGTCGGGGCAGTGGTTGAGCTTGCAGATCAGTTCCACCGGGCCGTCCAGGGTATGGATGCGGCGGTAGCGGTGGTCGCAGATATACATCCTCCGTCCACAGGCCGGGCAATCGCGGTCCAGGACATCCAGTTCCCAGATGGCGAAGTCCGTGTCCTCGGGCCAGGCGTACGACATCGTGCCGACCTCCCTGCGGTGGTGAGACCCAGCGATGTGGAAGCACGGCAAGAGCTTACGCTCCGGAACGGCTGTCTTCTAGCCCTCTTGCGGACCGTTGTTTTTGAATCGTAGAAGGTGGTTTGGCTCCTCGCCAGAATACGCTATACAAATCGGGGTCGATTCCCTTCTTTGGGTGACACAGACGAGACCCTAGCCACCCAGACCGGGCAATTCGCATCGTTTATTCTGGTGAAACTCCTTTTGTGTCCTGCCGACGGATTCCAACGCCATGACACGACACGACGGCCGAGCGCCGGATGCCTTGCGCGAGGTGCGGATCGAACGTGGATTTCTCCGCAACAGCCCCGGAAGCGTGCTCTATCGGGCCGGGGCGACCACCGTGGTCGTCTCGGCGCATATCGCGGACAAGGTCCCGCCGTTCCTTGAAGGCAAAGGGGTCGGCTGGCTGACGGCCGAGTACGCGATGCTGCCGGGGAGCACGCCGACCCGCAAATCGCGCGGGGCCGACGGCCGCTCGACCGAAATCCAGCGGTTGATCGGTCGCAGCCTGCGTGCGGTGGTCGATCTGAAGACGCTCGGCCCCTGGACGATCCATGTCGATGCCGACGTGCTGGAGGCCGACGGCGGCACGCGCACGGCGGCGATCACCGCGGCGTTCGTCGCCGTGGCCGATGCCCTTCGGGTCCGCTTCGGCGTCGAGTCGCGCCGGTTCCTCAAGGACAGCGTCGCCGCCGTCAGCGTCGGGATCGTCCGGGGCACGCCGGTTCTCGACCTGGATTACGTGGAAGACTCGACCGCCGAGGCGGACGTGAACATCGTGCGGGTCGGCCGGGGCGGGTTCGTCGAGGTTCAAGGGACGGGCGAAGGAGGCACCTTCGCGCGCGAACAACTTCAGGAGATGCTCGACCTCGCCGAGCGCGGCATCGACCGGCTCGGCCAGGCGCAGCGCGAGGCGCTCGGAGACGACTGGCCGCTGGCGTGAGGGGGCCTCAAGAGGGCTGGGCAGCGCGTTGGGAATCTGCTAAAGTCCGCGCCGACACGTCGCCGGACCCCGGTGCGCTCCTTTGCTTCGGCCCACCTTGACGACTCGCATCCATTCCGGAGAGGGTCCGGTCCGATCCAGACTGAGGACACGCGAACCCAGCAAGGAGGGGGGATCGCCCATGAAAACGCCGATCGCCACGATGGCCCTGGCCACTGCCCTGGCCACGTCCGCTTTCGCCCAGGCGCCGAGCCCCGGAACCCCGAACTTTCGCGGTCGTCCGTCGGCCCCGGCGGGCACGACCCGAGGGCAGATGAACGTTCCCTCGACGCCGGTCGCCGCACCCGCGCCGAAGGAAGACTCGGTCTTCAAGTCGGGAGCCGTCCTTCCCGAGCCGGCCGGTCCCGATGAGTTGAACAAACCGACCGTGCCGCTCCCGAGCGGCCCGATCCCGCCCGAATTGATTCTGGGCAAGGAGCACGGACCGTTCATGGTCCTGGCTCATACGTTCCGGGGGCCCGAGGCCACCCGCTACGCCCATGCCCTGGCGCTGGAGCTCCGGAATCGTTTCCACCTGCCCGCGTACATCTTCCACGCGCGGATCAAGCCGGGAAACAGCAACATCCGCAAGGTTCAGCCGACCGCCGATCATCAGATTCGCAATGGCATCATCACGGAACCGGAAGCCTCGCGCATGTACGATGAGGCGGCCGTGCTGGTCGGCAACTGCAAGTCGATCGACGAGTCGCAGGACCTCATGAAGCAGGTCAAGAAGCTGCACCCGGTCACGCTCGATGGCCTGCCGACGATCTGGACGTGGCGCAAGCAAGGGCTGAAGCGGGCCATGATGACGACCAATCCGTACGTCGCCGCCCAGTACCTCTATCCGGGCAAGAAGCACGTCCTGCCGCAGCAGCCGGGCCAGCCGTTCGACACCAGCGCGGCGCTTGCGAATCTCGGGCAAAAGCGGGACGATTCGGTCATCATGGTCAACGGCGTGATCGTCCAGGACAACAACCCGAGCGGGGCCGCTCCGGTGGTGGACGACCCGCTCATCAAGCAGATGAACGGCGGGCCTCGCAGCCTGTTCAAGTGCCCGGGCACGTACACGTTGCAGGTGGCCGAGTTCCTCGGCCGGACGTCAACCGATCCGAACGATCCCCGGTTCCGGAGTGAGGGCCTGCTCCGACAGAGCCCCCTGGCCGCGGCCGGCGATCAGGCGGAGAGCCTCGCCGAGAGTCTGGAGAAGTGCAAGGCGCTGCCCAGGGGCATCCGGGCGTACGTCTTTCACGATCGCCATTCCAGCAAGGTCTTGCTCGGTGGGTTCCAGTCGGAAAATGATCCGGCGTATCAGACCCTCCGCAGGGCGCTGGTGCCGCTCTCGAACGAACTCGTCATCAAGAAGTACACCCAGCTTCCGCTCGCGCCGTCTCCGACCTTGATGAAGGTGCCGAAGCCCTGAGTGGTCGCGATCATCCTCGCCGGAGCATCACCGATGATTCTCATCCTGGCTACCCGTAACGTGAAGAAGGGGGAGGAGATGGCCCACCTGCTCCTCCCCCCCTGGGAGCCCAACCCGAGGCTCCAGGGGCTGGAAATCCGCACGCTGGTCCAGTGCCCCGAGGTGCCGGAGGTTGTCGAGGATGCCGACACCTTCGCCGGCAACGCGCGAAAGAAAGCCGCCGAGACGGCCAGCGCTCTCGGCGCATGGGTCGTGGCCGATGATTCGGGGCTCACGGTGGATGCTCTGAACGGTGCGCCGGGCGTCTTCTCGGCTCGCTACGCGGGGGAACATGGCGACGACGAGGCCAACAATCGCAAGCTCCTGGACGCCCTCGACGACGTTCCCGAGGAACGCCGGGGGGCCGCCTTCGTCTGCGCGTTGGCCGTGGCCGATCCGTCCGGCGCGATCCGGGCGGAGACGCAGGGGTTGTGCCGGGGAAGGATCACCCGAGAGGTGCGCGGACCGAACGGGTTCGGATACGACCCCTTGTTCCTGATCCGCGAGTATCACAAGACGTTCGGCGAGCTGAGCGCGACGGTCAAGCACCAGATCAGCCATCGCGCAAGGGCCTTTGCCCGACTCTTGCCCCAGCTCGAACGGTTGCTCCCAGCGTCCTCGTGACACCTTTGAAATGCCGAACGCCCGCCGGATCGCATCCGGCGGGCGTTCGTGTTCAGAGCGACCGAGATCGGTCGATCCGACGGATTAATAGGTGTTCCGGTGGAAGAGGCGGCTCAGAAGCGGGTGCTTCGGACCGCAGTCACCACAGTCGCCACACGGCGGGATGACCGAGACGGGCATCTCGCACTGGGACGAGGCCAGAACGCTCTGCGCCGAGGGCAGAACCGGGGCCGGGCAGTGGATCGTCACCGGCACCCTGACGCAGACCTCAACCGGAACCTGCTTGCAGATCGTCCGAGGGACGCAGACCGTCTTGCATTCCTGGATCGTCCGCTTGACCGTCACCGGCACGCAGGTGGTCGAGGTGACCGGAATCTGCTTGCAGACGGTGTAGGGGACTTTCTTGACGCACTGGATGGTCTGAGTCTCGCAGATCGTCTGCGGGACCATCTTCACGCACTCCGTCGGAACCATCTCGCAGACCGTCTGCGGGCAGTGCTTGACGCGGGTCTCGGAGACCATGCGGCAGGTCGTCACCGGCACCGGGCAGTGCTTGACCTCCTGGACCATGCGGCAGGTCGTCACCGGCACCTGCTTGACGCACTGCTGCGGGACCATGCGGCAGGTCGTCACCGGCACGCGCTTGCAGGCCGTCTCCTTGACCATCCGGGTGACCGTGCAGGGCACGGTCCGCACGCCGCACTCCTTGACCATCCGGGTGACCGTGTACGGGACCTGCTTGCAGACCCGCTCGGGCACGTTGACGGTCACGGTGTACGGCACGGTCTCGCAAACGGTCTTCGGGCACATCTTGGTGACGCTCACCGGCACGCAGCGGGTGCACGTGCGGGGGACCATCGAGCAGACGGTGTACGGCACGGTCTTGTAGCAGGTCTCGGCCACCATGCGGCAGGTGGTCACGGGGACCATCTTCACGCACTCCGTCGGGACCATCTCGCAGACCGTCGTCGGCACCTGCTTCGTGACGACCTCGCTGACCATCCGGCAGGTGGTCACCGGAACCTGCCGCACGCATTCCTGGCTGACCATCTGGCAGGTGGTCACCGGAACCTGCCGGGTGACCGTGTAGGGCACCTGACGGCAGACCGTGAACGGCACCTGCTTGCGGACGACCTGCGACTCATAGACCGTCTCGCAGACGTTCTCAACCACCGTGCGCGGGCACCATTTCCGGCACTCGATCCACGACGGAGGGCTCTGCACCCAGCAGCCGTTAACGCAAACCATCTTACCGGGCATGCACTGGCGGGTGGTGACCCACTCGCCCGTTTCCCGGCAGACCTGGCGCGTCACCTGGCGGGGGACGCAGACCGTCTCGCAGACCTCGCGGCAACCGGTCTCGGTGACGGTGCGGTAGCACGTCTCGGTGACCGTCTTGTTGCAGGTCGTCTGCACCGGACGGCAGACCGTGTAGCGGCACTCCTTCATCACCGTCTCGCGCACCGGCTTGCAGACGGTGTACGAGCAGGTTTGCATCACCGTCCGGCGCACCGGGCGCTGGATGGTGTAGCGCTGCTCCTGCATGTGGCACTCGCGCACCGGCCGCATGACCGTGTACGGCACCTGCTTGGTCGGCGCACTGACGAACTTGCTGCATCACGGTGTAGGACTCCCGGCGCAGCTCGGTCGTCTGCACGGGAACCATGACCGTCTTCGGAACCTTCCGGTAGCAGGTCTTCTGCACCGGGCGGCAAACCGTGTACACGCACGTCTTGTAGGCGGTCTCGGTGACCGGCCGGCAATACGTGTACGGCACCTGCTTCATCACGGTTTCCTGCACGGGACGGCAGACCGTGTAGAAGCACTCTTTGAAGGTCGTCTCCTTGACCGGACGCATGACCGTGTACGTCTGCGTCTGCATGTGCGTCTCGCGCACCGGACGGCAAACGGTATAGGATCGCGTCTGCATGTGCGTCTCGCGCACCGGACTTGCAGACGGTATACGTCACATCTTTCCAGACCGTCCGAGAAACCGGACGCTGGACGGTATAGCGGCATTCCCGCATTACGGTCCGATACACCGGCTTCTGCACCGTGTACGGAACCTCGCGGACGCACTGTTCGGCGATCGTGCGCATCGTCGTGACCGTCTGCGGACGCATCACCGTCTCGCAGACCTCACGTGTGACCGGCACCTGCCGGGTCTCATAGACCGTTTCCTCAACCGGCCTTAAGACCGTGCACCGCTGGAGTTGGTATTCGACGTGCCCCGGGCACTCCACGGGTGCCGGACAGCATCGCGTTGAGGCCGCACCAGCATAACTGGCCGCCTCCGCAGGTCGATCGGCCCCCCAAGCCCCGATTGCCAGGGTCATGAGCGTCACCGACAGTAGTTTTCGCATGGTCTTACGCTCCACGACTTCCCTCCCAACCCAGATCGAGGAAGGCGGTCTACCCCAATAGCCGCATCCTTTCGGCGCGGGTCCGCCAACTCACGAGTCTTCTTCGGACATTGCACCAAGCCGGCTCCAAGATCTTTGCCCAAATTTCCCAGCGACCCAATCTTGCCAGAACGCAAGGTTTGCCTTGTTGTTACGTATCCACCTCAAAGCGCGTGGACAACCATCACGTTCGGCACGGACACCGGAGACAGAAGGGTCTCCGCAGGTGACACAACTCCGGCGATCCTTCAGGTCACGCATCGATCGACATGACTGGGGAACCGCTCCATTGGAGAGCGGACGGTGATGGAGTAGGCTGGAGCGAACGGGCGGGGAATGAGTCGTGTCGTCTCAATCAAGGTGGACGCTTCATGAATGCGATGGAACGTTTTCGGCTCGACGGACGGGTGGCCCTGATCACCGGCGGGCGCGGGGCCTGGGACGGGTCATCGCCGACGCCCTGGCATCGGCCGGCGCGACGGTCGCCTTGACCTCTCGGGACGTCAGCGCGGCTGAGGCCGCCGCCAAGGAGATCCACAACACGTTCGGCGTCAAGGCAATGGGGCTGGGAGCGGACGTGACGAAGTCCGCCGACATCGACGCGATGGTCGCCCGCACGCTCGATGCCCAGGACGCGGTGGACATCCTGGTCAACAACGCCGGGATCAATATCCGCAAACCGATCGAGCAATTGCAGGTCGAGGACTGGGATCAGGTTCTCGACACGAACCTCAAAGGCCCCTGGCTCTGCTGCCGGGCCGTCGCCGAGCCGATGAAACAGCGCAAGTGGGGCCGGATCATCAACCTGTCGAGCATCCTCGGCGAGGTCGGCCTGGCCGATCGCACGCCCTACTGCTCCAGCAAGGGCGGGATCAACCTGCTCACGCGCACCCTGGCTCTGGAGTGGGCAAGAGACGGAATCAACGTCAACGCCATCAGCCCCGGACCGTTCGGCACGGAGATCAATCGCCCCTTGATGGAGGACCCGGCCGCCCGCGCCGCCCTGGAGGCCAAGGTGCCGATGGGACGCTGGGGGGAACCCGAGGAACTCGGTCCGACCGCCATCTTCCTCGCGTCCGAAGCCGCCAGCTTCATCACCGGGTCCATTATCCTGGTCGATGGCGGATATACGTCACAGTAAAAAACTTGAATCGAAGGGAAGAATGCGTTTCGCAAAGGCACCCAGGAACACAAAGGGATCGCAAAGCAATTCGTTTGCATTTGTTCTTGCTTCATCTCATGATTCCGTTGCTATCTTTTGCGTTCTTCCTTCGCGACTTGCGTCGTTGCGAGAGACTCTTCGATTCGTTGTAATCCTGGAGAGTCCGAGTCATGGCCCAGACAACGGCATTGAACATCCCCCAGGGGTTCCGGGCATCAGGCGTGAAGGCCGGGATCAAACCGTCGGGAGCACTGGACGTGGCCGTACTGGTCGCCGAAGGCCCCTGCACGGCCGCCGGAACGTTCACCACGAACCGGATCGCCGCGGCCCCGGTTCACTGGGACCGGTGCCTGGTTCCCTCCGAGTCCATCCGCGCCATCGTCATCAACGCCGGCAACGCCAACGCGGCGACCGGGGAGCAAGGTCTATCCAATGCCCGGCGCACCGCGGAACTGGCAGCGGAGCGGCTGGCATGCGAGGCGAAGCAGATTCTTGTCGCCTCGACAGGCGTCATCGGTCATCAACTGCCGATGGACAAGCTGGAAGGCGGAATCGCGAACGCCCTCAAGGCCGCGACGGCAGCCGCCGAGGGCTTCCACGACGCTTCGCGCGCCATCATGACAACCGACACCCGACCCAAGGTGCTCTCCGTCCAGAAAAAGATCGACGGCGAGACGATCACGCTGCTCGGACTGGCAAAAGGGGCCGCGATGATCGGCCCGAACATGGCCACCATGCTCGCGTTCCTGCTGACCGATGCCCAGCTCACCCCGCGATTCGCGCAGAAGACCCTTTGCCACGCGGTGGACGACTCCTTCAACTGCATCTCGGTTGAGGGTCACACCAGCACGAACGACAGTGTGCTCCTCCTCGCCAGTGGCGCGGCGAGTTCGAAGCCCCTGTCCGCTCAAGGGGAGCAGGAATTCGCCTCGATGCTCCTCGACGCGTGCCGGGACCTCGCCCGGATGATCCCGGACGACGGCGAGGGGGCGACCCATCTCATCACCATCGACGTCGATGGCTGCAAGGATCGGGAATCCGCCCAGCGGATCGCGCGTTCCGTGGCCGACAGCGCCCTGGTCAAGACCGCCATCCACGGCGCCGACCCGAACTGGGGCCGGATCGTCTCGGCCGCCGGCTACGCGGGCGTCGCATTCGCCGAGTCGGAGTTATCCCTCTGGCTCGACGACGTGCCCCTCTACGAAGCGGGCACCCCCCTGCCCTTCGACGCCGAGGCTCTCTCCCGGCGGATCAAATACGGAGCGCGAGGTCCACATCCGCCTCGCCCTGAACCACGGCACGGCGAACATCCGGTTCTGGACGTGCGACCTGACCGCCGAGTACATCCGTCTGAACGCCGATTACACGACCTGACGATCATTCCGTGCCGATCCGTCGGAATTCGCCACCCGATTCGTGAGTTGAGTGGACCCGCTCCATATCCCGATTGCTGCCCGCCTCCCTGCACGGCTATAATCAACGACGATGGAAGTTGCATCCTTGTTGAACGCGAAACCGGCTCGGAGGCGGGGCGCACGATGGCCGAAAAGACGACGTTTTTCACACGAGCTGAGCGAGGCCTGCGGAAAGACCCGTCGTCGGGCTGCTCTGGTTTCGGCGCTGGTGACGTTCGGCGTGATGCTGCTCGTCCTGGCCTTTCTCGGAGAATTGGAGCAATTCGTCACCTGGCTCGGAGAGGTGCGCGACCTCTTCTGGTCCGACCCGATCCCCGTGGCGGTCGCCGCTGGTCTGGTCGCCATCGCCACGACGCCGATCGCCTTCGCCATCCTCGGGCGGATGGACTGGTTCCAGGCCCGTCGCGGCCGGACATACCAGCGCCCGGAGTTCTGGTCGGTCGTCACGTCGATGATGCTCGTCATGGGTGTCCCGGCCATCTTCTGCGGCCTGGCGATCAAGAGCCGGTACTTCGACGAGGAACGCTACGAGTTCGACCCGAATACCACGATCTCGGTACTCGACCAGGGACGGCGGTTCGAGATGATCAGCGAGCGCCGGGCGATCGAAAAGGCCGACGAGGCCGTGCGGGCCGAGATGAAGCGTCTGAACGAGGAGCGGAAGAACCTCGTCAACGCCGTCAAGAAGCTCGACGAGTCGATGCTGATGATGCGGGCCGCCGCCGCGCAATCGCCGGCCACCGCGCAGGTCATGCCGAGCGTGCTTGACCGCCTGGCCGACATTCGCCGGGCGGTCGGCGTGGACGCGCCGCAGCAATTGTTCGACGAGACGGCCCCGCCGGTCGATTTGCCCAAGACCGTTGCCGTCGCCACGCCCGCCCCGGCCCCGGTGGCAGCACCCACCGCGGCGGCGTCGATCCCGCCAGCGACCAGCGGCGCGGGCTTGAGCCCGATCGAGGCCGACATCGAACTGGCCACCGTACCGGAACCCCAGCGCACGCTGGCCTCGATGCTCCCGCTGACCGATCTGCCCCCGGGTTGGGTCGTCGGTGAGTCGGGAGACAAGCACCTGGAGACGTTCAACGCCGAGAACCTGTACGAGAAGATCGACGGCCGGGCCGAGAGTTTCGTGCAGTTCAACGTGCGAGGGATGGCCTACACCTATTACCATCCCGAAGGGGACGAGTCGAGCGAGGCCCAGATCTACATCTTCGAGATGGCCGACCCGCTCAAGGCGCTCGGCAAGTTCGGCTCCGAGAAGCCCGACGGAGTCAAGCCGATCGACGACATCGGCGACGAGGCGTACACCGCCGCCGGCAGCGTCTTCGTTCGGGCCGGCAAGTACTACACGCAGATCGTCACGACGACCGACGATCCGAAGCTGGCCGATTTCGCCCTGGAACTGGCCCGCCGCGTCGCCGCGAAGCAGAAGCCTGCGGAAGCGCGGACGCCTGGCGGCCGGTGAAACCGCCCCGGCCACCCCGGAAGACATCTTCGCCCTCCTGCCGGAGGAGCCGAAACGGTCGGGGGCGAAGTACGCCGCGCAAGACGTTTTCGGATACAGTTTCCTGTCGGATGTCTTCCTCGCCGATTTTGAGGAGGGGGACGTTTTCTGGCAAGGATTCATCCGGCCGTACCCGTCCGCGGACGAGGCGAAGAAGGTTTTCGAGGAATATCTGGCCACCGCCGAGAAAGATGGCGCCGAGATCAAGGAGATCGAGGGATCGGACGCCGACCGCATGGTCGTCAGCTCGAACATCGGCCTGATTGACGCCGTCTTCCTCAAGGGCAACGCCGTGGCCGGGGCCAACGGCGCGACCGACGCGGCCAAGGCCGAATCCTTCGCCCGCGACTTCGCCAAAACCCTGCCGGACCGCGTGCCGGTGATCGATACCAACGCCGATGGAGAATCGGAAGGCACCCAGACGCAAGACTAGGAGTCGATCCTCGCTCCCTGACTCTCCGTGCTCTCCGTGAACTCCCTGGCTCAACTGATTCGAGGTCTGCCATGAGTGGCGAGAAACTGACCAAGACCCAGCAGCGCAACCTGGAACGGCTCGGGGGCGTCAACCCGGCCGACGAGCACTTCTCGCGCCGGCAGTTCCTCACACAGGCTGGCGGAACCGCCGCGATCATCGGCGGCGTGGTCGGCGGGGGCCTCCTCCTGCGCGACCACTGGGGCATGGAGGGGGTCAAGCCGCCGCCGCCGGTGCGGCTCAAGGATTACTCCGTGACCTTGCCGCCAAGCCGGCCGAATCTCGTCATCGTCCGCTCGACAGAGAAACTGGGAGACCGGTTCGCGTCGAAGGACGAGGAGTTCGCGGCCCGACGCGACCAGGCCCTGACGATGGTCAAGCGCGCCCTCGACGAGATGGGGGGCGTGGACCGGTTCATCACCAAGGGCGACGTCGTGGTCATCAAGCCGAACGTCGCGTTCGACAAGAACCCGGACCTGGCCGCCACCACCCAGCCCGACACGGTGGCCGCCGTCGTCCGGCTCTGCCTGGGGGCGGGTGCCCGCAAGGTGATCGTCGCGGACAACCCGATCAACAACCCCGAAAGCTGCTTCTTCAAGACCAAGGTCGGCGAGGCCGCCCAGCAGGCCGGGGCCGAGGTCATGATGCCCCAGGAGAGTTACTTCGAGGACCTCTACGTCGGCGGCGAGACGATCACCAACACCTGGCGGATGTTCTACCGCCCGTTCCGCGAGGCCACGAAGGTCATCGGCGTCTCCCCCGTGAAGGACCACAACCTCTGCAAGGCGACCGTCACCATGAAGAACTGGTACGGCCTGCTGGGCAACCCCCGCAACCAGTTCCACCAGGACATCCACGGCATCATCTCCGACTTCGCCCTGATGATGAAGCCGACGTTCGTCATCGCCGACGGCCGCAAGCTCCTGATGCGCAACGGCCCGACCGGCGGCAGCCTCAACGACGTCAAGCGGGGCGACGCGATCGTCGTCGGCACCGATTGCACGGCCGTCGATAGCTGGTGCGTCACCCGCCTGCTGGAAAAGCAACGCCACGAGATCATCTATCTCGACAAGGTGATCGCCCGGGGCCTCGGCAAGGACTGGCGGCCTCAGTGGACGAAGAGGTGACGGTCTGAGTGAGTGACATCCTGGAAACGGTTGCCAGGAGGATCGATCCGTCATGCCGGACGAACCTCAAGGTACAGATCTGGGCCGACATTCTCGAACCGCAAGCACGAATGTTATCCGACGACTGTCTGAGCCGGTCGAAGTGGAGCATCGAAGGCCGGCGGCATCACGGTCCTGATGCCCGCGGTCTTGGTTGAGCCGGAACGATTGGAGGTCAAGCGGGTCTTCGGCGACGGGGATCTTCTCGTGGTCATCGGGCGGCATACCATGACGGCAGAGTATGGCCCCTATGAACGCGGGATCCTGATGCTGGCACGGAAACGGGATGAAATCCACCTATGACGCGCACGTCTGGCACGAGATGTACCCTTATGCCTTGAAATACCTCGGCCTGATCGAAGACGTGTTGAAATGATATTGCCGTCCTTCGGTGACACTCGATCGTGAGAGGCATGCCGATGAGCAAACATCGCCATCGCCCATCGCCGCATCGGCCCCCGCTCCGCCGGGATCTCGATGACCCCCGAGGAGTTCGACGCGACCCCCGAGAGGGCGTTCGACGACCGTTACCGCTACGAGTTGATCCGCGGAGTCCTCGTCGTGACCCCACCTCCCGGAAGCGGTGAACGAGGGCCCAATGATGAACTGGGATACTTGCTCCGGCTACTACAAGGAGACCAACCCGCACGGGTCGATCCTGGATGAGACACTCCCCGAACAGACCATCGTCACCTCAGCGAACCGCCGCCGTTGTGATCGGGCGCTCTGGATCGGCCTGGGACGAGTGCCCGACGAGGAGACGCGACATCCCGACGATCGTCGTCGAGTTCGTTTCGTCTTCAAGGCGCGATCGGCAGCGGGACTACGAGGAGAAACGGCAGGAATACCTCGCCGCCGGCGTGCGGGAGTACTGGATCATCGACCGATTTCGACGTATCATGATAGTTCACCGCAATGGTCCGGATGGGCCGGTCGCCTTGACCGTCCGTGAGTCGGAGACGTATCAGACCGAGTTGCTCCCCGGCTTCACCCTGCCCCTGGCCCGTCTGCTGGCCTGCGCCGACCGTTGGCCCCGGAAGCGACGCCGAAGGAACCCGCCCCAGGAGCCGAAAGATGGTTAAGATTCGCCGCGCCTACGAGGTCCTTTTCCTCGGGCTGTTCCTGTTCTTCCTGCTGATTACCGACCTGCGCTACCTGAAAGGGTGGCCGGTGTCGATCTTCCTGGAGGCGACCCCCCTGGTGGCCGTCTCCACGGCGCTGACCACGCACACGATCTACCGGAACCTCGTCTGGGGCCTGATCATCATCGCCATCACGATGATCCTGGGCCGGGTCTGGTGCAACTGGATGTGTCCGTTCGGCATCCTCCATCACCTGTTCGGCTGGATCGGCAACCGCCGCAACACCAAGCAGATGATCGAGGTGAACCGTTACCGCAAGCTCTACGCGGTGAAGTATTACATCCTCGGCGCGATGCTCGCGATGGCCGCCCTCTGGCTCATCCCGACGGTCCTCGACACCCCCGGAGAGATCGCCCAGGCGTACAACGGCAATGAGCTGAAATCGCACGGCGTCTGGCGGGTTGTTGATTCCGTCGGCGCGGGGGTCGGCAACGCGGCCGAACGGAACAAGGAAGGCAAGAGCACGCTCCAGATCGGCCTGCTGGACCCGATCGCCCTGACCGTCCGCTCGATGACGACCTCGGTCCTGCCCACGGCGGACATGGCGACCGAAGGGATTTACACGGAGCCTCGCGAATACTGGTTCGCCTGGATCGTCGGCCTGATCTTCATCGGCCTGCTCGTCGCCAACTGGTACATCCCGCGCTTCTTCTGCCGGGTGCTCTGTCCGCTCGGGGCCTTGCTCGGCATCTTCAGCCGGTTCTCGCTCTGGCGGATCGACCGCGACCCGGTGCGCTGTACGGACTGCGACCTCTGCCTCAAGAGTTGCGAAGGGGCCTCCGACCCGCACAAGGACCTGCGCAAGAGCGAGTGCTTCGTCTGCATGAACTGCATCGAGGACTGCCCGCACGACGCCTTGACGTTCCGATTCCTTCCGCGCAAGGCGAGCGAGGTCACCTATCCCGAGGTTGGCCGTCGCCAGTTCCTCCTGGCCGGACTGTTCGGCCTGCTGTTCTTCCCGATGGTCCGTCGATCCGGCGGGGTCAAGAAGAACTTCAACAAGTACGTGATTCGTCCCCCCGGGTCGGTCGCCGAGGACGAATTCCTCCGCCGCTGCATCAAGTGCGATCAATGTATCCGGGTCTGCCCGACCAACGTCCTTCAGCCGGCGATGTTCGAGGCGGGGGCTGAGGGGCTCTGGACCCCGATCATGATCTCCAAGATGGGCTGGTGCGAGCTGAACTGCACGCTCTGCTCCCAGGTCTGCCCGACCGGCGCGATCCGGGAAATCTCGATCGCCGAGAAGCTCGGAACCGGCCCGTTCGAGGCGAAGGGTCCGGTCAAGACGGGCACCGCCTTCTACAACCGCGGGCGTTGCCTCCCCTGGTCGATGGATACCTCGTGCGTCGTCTGCGAGGAGGTTTGCCCGGTCAGCCCGAAGGCGATCTTCACCCGCAACGTGACGATCACCGATCGCTGGGGCAAGAACCTCGAACTGAAGCGCCCCTACATCGACCCCGAGAAGTGCATCGGTTGCGGGATCTGCGAGCACGAATGCCCCGTCAAGGACGACCCGGCCGTCTATGTGACGGCCATCGGCGAGTCTCGCGAGAAGGACCGCTCCCTCTTGCTCTCGCTCGTCGATGGCAGTGGGAAAGACATGGTGACAATCTGACGGATTCTGGGCGATCCTTCCAACTCTCCTCCGGTTCGATGGACGGGCGGAGCGAAGGATCGTCCCAAATCGTCATTCCGTATCCATAACGGAAGCGCACCGGCGCGCCGGTTGCTCTTTGTCGGTCCTCTACGAGTGGGCCTTTGTGAACTCGGCCCCGAAGAGGAACCGACCGGAGCGCGATGGCCTTGATCGACGATCCCCTGCTTCCCCCTGTGGGCATTTCCCGGCTGGACGAACACGCCGTGCGTTGGCGTGTCTGGGCACCCAAGGCCGACCACGTCGAGTTAGTGCTCGGGCAAGGTGAGTCCGCCCGAACCATCCCGATGGAGCACGAGCACCGAGGTTTTCACGCCTTGACGCTGGAACCGCCGCCTGTCGGGATGCGGTACGCGTTCCGGCTCGATGGGGGAAATCCTTTACCCGACCCGCTCTCGCGCTGGCAGCCAGAGGGTGTTGGGGAGCCTTCCGCCGTCTTCTACCCGGAACGGTTCACCTGGAACGAGGGAGAGTGGCGAGGTATTCGGGACCGCAAGGATTGGGTCTTCTACGAGCTGCACACCGGCACGTTCACGCCGGAAGGGACCTTCGAGGGAATCATCCCACGGATCGAGGAACTTCTCGATCTGGGCATCACCGCGATCGAGTTGATGCCGGTGGCTCAGTATTCCGGCGCCCAGGGCTGGGGCTACGATGGCGTCTTTCCGTTCGCCGTGCAAAACACCTACGGCGGTCCCGAGGGCCTCAAGCGGCTGGTCGAGGCGTGCCATCGCAAGGGGATGGCCATCGTGCTCGACGTGGTCATCAACCACTTCGGCCCCGAGGGAAACGTCTTCCCGCAATTCGGTTATTACATCAACGACCGCTACCGCACCGACTGGGGCGGCGCACTCAACTTCGACGGTCCCCATTGCGATCCGGTTCGTGCCATGGTGCTCGACCTGATACGGATGTGGGTCCGTGATTACCGATTTGACGGCCTGCGGATCGATGCCGCCGATCAGATCTATGACCGCAGTCCCCACCATATCCTGGCCGAGGTCGCCGAGGTCGCTCATGCGGAGGCGGCCCGGCTGGGAAAAACTTGCCACCTGTTCGTCGAGACGGACATGAACGATGCAGGGCGATTTCTGCGTCCCCCCGAGCGCTGCGGGTTCGGCATGGATGGACACTGGAACGACGACTTCCATCACGCCGCGCACGTCGTCTTGACCGGTGACGCCACGGGGTACTTCGCCGATTTTGCCGACGGGCCGGCCGCGCTGGCGAAGGTGTATGAATCCGTGTTTCAAAACAACGGCACGTACAGCCCGTTCCGCGACCGTCGCCACGGCGCTCCCGCGACGGAGTTCTCCGGCGACCGCTTCGTGGCGTTCGTGCAAAATCACGATCAGATCGCGAACGGCAATGCCTCGCAGCGGTATGCCGCGAGCTTGCCGCCATCGCAGGTTCGCCTGGCGGCGGGTATCCTGCTGTTGGCCCCCCGATTGCCACTCCTGTTCCAGGGAGAGGAGTATGGCGAGACAAATCCCTTCCCCTACTTCTGCGGATTCCAGGCCCCGGAGCTTCAAGAGAGCCGTCCGCAAGGGGCGAAAGGAAGAATTCGCGTACTTCGGTCGAGAGGAGGAGCCGCCGGACCCAGTCGCCTCCTCGACGCGCGATGCCGCCGTCCTGAGCTGGTCCTGGGATGATCCGACCCGCGAGGGACTCCGGCGTTTGTATCGGGATCTGCTGCGACTGCGCCGGATGTCCCCCCCTTTGCGAGACTTTCAACACGCGCGTTGCCGTTTGCTCGACGAGTCGAAGGTCCTGGAGGTGTTGCGGGGTGGAGACGGCGAGGATGGCCCGCCATCGCTGCGAATTTATTTCAACCTGAGTGCTGACGACCAGTCGCTCCCCGAGGAACTTGCCAGTGAACTTCCGGCGTTCCGCTCGGAGGTGGAGGTCTATGGAGCCTTGAAGTCGGAAGCAGATCGGCGGTTCACGAGGCTACGGCCTCACGAGTTCTTGATCTTCGGTTCCCTGGATGGCTGACTCAGGTCCAAATTGGCTTCCGTACCGTGCCGGCTCTTGGTCGCTCTTCCGTGTGCCCAGGCTTCCAGGTTCTTGAGCCGCTGTTCCCCCTTGAGGTAATAAAAGTCATCGAGACGAGACAGGTTCTCGGCATAGAGCCGATCCCGTCGCTCAATCCAACCTGGGGTTGGGTCCACCCAGCCCTGACCCGCCATCGAATCGATCAGTGCCCTGGCGAGCAGTTGATGTCCACGGATCGACGGGTGGACGTGATCGACCAGCCAGTCATCCCCGGTGATGCCCCCCGCGCTCCGCTCGGCGAATAGCTGATTCGCATCGACGAGCGGCACATCAGCATCCTCCGCGACATCGAAAACCACCTCGTGCATCGGTTCCAGAATCCGCAACGGGCAGACATCCTCCTCCTTTGCCCGGAGGAACAACCGTCGCGCTTCATCGAGGTGGCCGAGTTCCTGCTCGCAGGTCGCCCAGACGAAGAGCAGACCCGCGAACCGATCATCGATCTCCGCCGCGCACCTTAAATATTCGATTGCGGCGGGCATGTTGCGCGTGTATTGCCGGCGGGCCGCGTTCCAGAGAGCGTCAAAATCTCGCCGTTGTGTCGGTGTTAGTCCTGGCCGATGCTCCGACTTGAACGGCGGTGTCTCCAGATTGCAGACAGGGTTAACCAGCACGACCGGGACGCCCGCGGTCCGGCAGAGGGCCACCATCCGCCGGAGGTTTACCTCGTAATGGTCGATCACGCCGCGCCGCCAGTCCTCGTCACGATGATATTTCTCCAGGCCGCCCCGGTAGTCCAGCAGCGCATCAACCTCCTCAGGCAGGATCGGCCGATCCTCCAGTACGTCCTCCTGTCCGTCACCACTCATCGTAAGCCACCCCTCGCGCAGAAGTGTGTAGGTCCGCAGGCGCGAGAACTGCTCGTCAAGCTCCTGGATGAGCCGGCTTCGATTCTTCAGGTGGTCGTAGGTGCGATCTTCCAGGAATTCATTTTGCCCGGTGTAGAGAATGATCAGGTCAGGCTGATGAGCGAGAACCTCTTTGAGAATGGGCAGGAGCCGGTAGCTCGCGTAGGAGATGCCGCCGCAATTCACAACCTCCCACCGGTGGGACGGATCGGCGGCGTTGAGGCTCAGTTCAAGCCAGGTCGTGAAGGAGGTCTCGATGGCGAACGGACGCCCCTGGACGGTCGAGCCGCCGAGGCAAAAAATCCGGAACTCGTTGGTGGGCTTCCGTGCCTTGAAGGATTCAGGACGAAAGCACTTCTGCCGGGAGGGGGGAATGACGAACTGGGTTCCCGACTCGTTGAGGACAAAGAGCGGGCGAATCGAACTGAAGCCGACATACGGATCGTTAAACTGGCTCGGCCGTCCCCAACCGAGCGCGGTCAAGACGATCTCGCCAAACCACAGAGGCGCGAGGCTCAGCAGAATCGCCACGAAGCGGAACAGTAACCGACGACTCAAGCGCCGGGAGGATCGGACGTCGGAGGGTGAATCGGGACTCATGCCGATATTATAACCCAGTGCGGCCAGTTCATTCCGATTCAACCGAGATAACGGCGGATCAGGTCGGGCAGTTCGGCGGTGAACCGGCTTCGTGGCATGACCGGATCGCAACCCGCCTCGGCGGCAGCGGCGAGCGCGGCGGTATCGACGTGCGAGCCGAACGCGACGAAGGACGTTGCCGGACCGGCGAGAGGGCGAAGTGTCTGAAGAGTCGCCGGGCTGGCCAGGTCTCCCGCCGAGAGATCGACGAAGACGACCTTCGGGCGATCTTTCTCGATCATCGCGGTTGCCTGGGAGAGATTGCCCGCGACCAGGACGCGACGGTCCAGGCCTCTCGCAGTGCTCGTGACCTTGGCGGTGAAGATCAGATCGCGGCTCAGGAGAAGCCCGGGAGGCTGCTCCTTCGCGGAAGATTCGGAAGAACTCACGGCGAGATCTCCGGCCGAAAGAATCGTTCAACCCAGCGTGGGGTCAATTCGGTCAGGTGGCGGATCACCGCATCGGCTCCGGCGCTGCGGAGCGCTGCATCCGGGTACGTATGGGAGATGCCCAGAACCCACATGCCAGCCGCCTTGCCCGCCGACACACCGAGCAGGCTGTCCTCGACGACCAGGCAATGCCCAGCCTCCAGGTCCAGTCCGTCGACCGAGCGCAGGGCGTCGAGCGCGAGGAAGTAGGCTTCCGGATCGGGCTTGGCGCGGGTCGTATCCCCGGCGGTGATGATCGCGTCGAACTCCTCGCGGACGTCCAGACGCTCCAGCGCGTCCTCGATTTCCGGGCGCAACGCCGCTGAGCAAACCGCCAGGGGCCAGCGCCCGGCCATTTCCCGGATGCACTCGAAGGCACCGGGGAAAATGGGCAATTCCGAACGGTCCAACGCCTCGTAGCGTTGGGACT
The DNA here is from genome assembly GCA_963758025.1 of uncultured Planctomycetota bacterium. Lineage (GTDB taxonomy): Bacteria > Planctomycetota > Planctomycetia > Isosphaerales > Isosphaeraceae > CAVWUA01. Next base: position 208,115 of record CAVWUA010000005.1, read on the forward strand.
TGAGCGCAACGAGCTCGTCGAGGCGTTCCGGTTGAACCGACTGCCCGGCTCGTCGGAGCGCCGACTCGAAGCAGCCACGGTCGTCGAGGCCGAGATATCGCTCCTGGTAGTCGTGCTCGGTAAGTTCGATTCCTTCGGCTGCGAAAATCTCACGAAAGAGCCGGTAGTGAACCGGCTCGTCGTTGAGAATTACCCCGTTGAAATCGAAGATCACCGCGCGGATCATTGTGGGGACATTCCGTCCAGCAGCCACGGCGCGAAGACACCGGCCCCCCTTCGAGGAAGAGGGGCTTCACGGTGTCCCACAGTGAAGTAAGATGTCCGCTTTATTGAAGTACGGTCAGATCGCCTCTGGTCCCCGCTCGCCGGTTCGGATGCGGAGACAGTCTTCCATCGGAAGGATGAAGATCTTGCCGTCGCCGATTTTCCCTTCCGGTCCACTTCGACCGGCTTGAATGATCGCGTTGATGGTTGGTTCCACGAAGTCCTCATTCACGGCAATCTGCAACTCGATCTTTCGGAGCAGATTGACCGTGAATTCATGACCACGGTACACCTCGGTATAGCCCTTCTGACGCCCGAAGCCTTGGACGTCCATGACCGTCAGGCGGAAGACCTCGACCTTGGACAGGGCTTCCTTGACCGCCTCCAGCTTGGTGGGCTGGATGATGGCAATGATCAGTTTCATGAATACCGTCCGCTCCTGAACCCGGTAACGGCGTCGTCGCGTTCCCGACGGGTCATCGGGTAGCCGCGGAAGACTCTCCCTGGCAAGGATTGTCGTTCCTACTCCACACGGAAATCGTTCCCGCGTCAATAAAAAAACGACCGGCGGCGCCCTGAAATACCCAGGCGCCGCCGGTCGTGAATGTGTCGGATAGGACGGAATGCAATGGGGTCAGACACTCGGCCCATCAGCCAGGGCGGGCGATTGCGGTGGGGTCTCGCTCTGAATGGGTTGGGAGACAATCGCCGGTGTGGGATTCGTGGATGCGCTGTTTGATTCCTCGGATTCCACGGAGGGTTTGAACGGGCTGGCTTCCGTCGATGGAACCGGCGCCGGAGCGGACATGCCGACAACCGGAGGTCCCATCACCGGCCCCGGTGCCGCCGAATACGGCGGTGCGTAGCCGCAACCGCCCCCCATGCAAGGAACGGGGAAATCGTCGCACGTATCGCAATGTGCACAGCCAATGGCGCTCGCCATCATCGCCATCGACAACACCGTCAGAAGGTTCGTCCGCGACATGAGCATCATCCTTTCCTTAATAAAAACGACACGCGCTCGTCGTGTATTCTGGGACTTTCCCGGCCCCGTCCGTCACCACTCCTCCGGACGGACTGGCCAAAGCGTGTCGCTTTTCTTTCGGAACCTCTATCGACAGAGTCCCTCCGAACGATTGACCTCAAGCCAATGAATCCTGGCGCCAAACCCTGATTCTGCCGGAGTTTCCGATTCGTCAATCTGGCGAAATCTTGACGATCACATACGATCAGAACGCCAGGTCCCCGCCCCCGCCTCACGCCATCCCGGAGGAATAGCCGCAAGCACGGTATGTGAATTGCTGATGAAGATGGCAACCACGCGAGGCTTACCGAGGCGTTTTATTTTTCCTATATTACGCAAACCATAAAACAATCGTCTTTGGTCGGAAATTGCGAGGACCCGAACTGTTCCAGGAACGGACGGCTTGGGCCAAGGTGCCCTGGCCTTACACGAGAAGAGAGCGTGATGCGTTATGGACGCGATTGAAGTATGTGACGAACACCGAAAGAAGTTCGGGGCGGTCTGGTGTCTCGTGCAAAATGGAAACTTTAATGAACCATCCATACCTAAGCTGGACCTTTTGATGCGTGCCGCACGTGCGGGCTTGACGGTTCCAGCAACGGCCTGGGCTCGAGCGGATACTCTCGGTCCAGGTGAAGCCCAGCCTCCTCCCGATCCAGAACGGCTCCCGCCGGTTCGCCTTCCGTTCATCATTCGGTCCGGATCACCGACCGAGGACACGGCGGAATCATCAAGGGCGGGCCAGTTCGTTAGCAGGGTGGTGCGGACGGCGGAGGACTATCCCAACGCGCTCGGCGACGTGGTCGCCTCCCTACCCCGCAACGGCGGACGACCGAACGGTGTAGTTTTTGTGCAACCTCTGATCGAGGCGACACGGGCGGGTGTGACCTTTTTTGATGGGTTCTATTACGAGGAGACCTCGACCAGGGGAGGCAATGCATCCCTGACTTCCGGCCTTCAGCGGGGGGAGGTTCACCGTGGACATCTCCATCGCGGCGATCCTCTAAGCCATTGGCTCTGTCGGGTGCATCGCGTCTTTGGGGGTCGCATTGACCTGGAATGGGCCGAACAGGAGGGAGAGCCAGAGCGCATTCTCTTGCAGGTCCGACCTGCTCTGTTCCCGATTCGTCGCAACGAAACGGTCAGTCTGGCCAACCATAAGGAGATTCTTGGCAACGCGCCTAGCCCCTGGATCGTCGGCGCCATGATAGATGCGGGACAAAACCTTCCGCTCAGGCACTTCCATGCGGTCGAACCGGCCATCGAGGAATGGGAGGAGCCCTACGCGATCGAGCTGGCGGGGCGTCCCTGGATGAACTTCTCCTTTTTCTTTCGACTGATGGACTCGTGGGGACTCCCCCGGACGATGGTGACGGACGGCGTGGGGGGTCTCTCGGGTGGCCCCGAGGACGACCGGCTCATCCCCTGGCGATTCGTCCGCAAGCTGCCGAGAATCGCCCAGGTCGCCGCCTTGAATTATCTTGCCGTCGGTCGGATGCACCGGGAACTCCGGGACCTGGACCGCCATATCGAGAGAGCGACCTCCTTGAGCGACCTCCGGCAGGCAAACGTCCGGGGAATGGAGGTCATGATTCGCACGAATGTCGCCCTCGTGCAGATTCTGGCGGTGGCTTCCCGAATCCGGCGCTGGTTGGGAATTGATCGAGCCGGGCATGTTGTCACCCAGGACATGATGGAGGAATACACCGCCCTGGCTTCTGAGAGCGACTCGACGATCCGTGCGGCGAAACTAAACGACTGGCTCGCTCGTTATGGTCACCGAGGCCCCCTGGAAACGGACCCGCGGAACCCTCGATTCGCCGAACTTCGGGAGACGTTGTTTGCCGACTTGAGCCAGGGGGCTTTCCCCGAAATACCAACGCCGTTGCGTCCGTCCCTGCTTCAGAACACGGTCGGACGGTTCCTCTTCATGGGAGACGCCTGGCGCGAGTGGCTCCGCGACCAGTTGATGAGACGCTGGCAGCGGCTCCGCTGGCGCATTCTGGAGGAGGCCCACCGGGCGCAAGAATCCGGCTGGATTGACGACCCCGACGACATCTTCTTCCTGCGGGGGGAGGACCTGGATTCCGATCCAACCACCTGGCGTGATCGGGCTGCCGTGCGTCGCGACGGCTGGGAACGTACCAAAGACCTCGACCTTCCCACCACCGCCAGCCGCGATGATATCGAGACACTGCTCGCGAAGAGTCAAACAAAAACCCCTCGGACCTCGACCAATGGCCACTATCACGGGATCGGTCTGGGGACCTCACCGCCGATCAGCGGTACGGCCGTTCGGGGGACCGACGTGACCGAACTGCTCAATGGCCATCCGCTGCCCGAGTCTCCCATTCTGATCGCGGCGACTCTGGAACCCTCCTGGGCGGTTGTCTTCCCTCGATTTGCCGCCGTCGTCGCCGAGTTCGGGGGAGAGTTGAGCCATGCGGCGATCCTCCTGCGCGAGGCGGGTATCCCAGCCGTGGTCAATGTCCAAGGGGCATTCACCGGCATCGCCGACGGCGACCGCGTCCGCGTCGATCCAACCCTGGGTGAGATCGTGATCGAGTCCCACCTGTTGCCAAATCGCGACACCCATGCATCAAAGCACGGAATTCTTAATAAAGCGAATTGACACGGGCGGAATGGCGCCTTAACTTCCTGTTATGGAAGAGTTCGGTCGGTGGTTCCCTTCGCCACGCACCGAGTCGCCACACCAGGAGATTCGCGCTATGATGCGCTCTGCCCGACGCGAAGTCGCGTCTCATTCCCACCTGCAGATTTATCTTCAAGACATCAACGACACGCCCCTCCTGACCGCCGCGCAGGAAAAAGAACTGGCGCTGCGGATTGCCCAGGGGGATCCTTACGCGCGGGAGCACATGGTCAAGGCGAATCTCCGCCTCGTCGTGAACATCGCACGCGGCTACCTAGGGAAAGGCTTGAGTCTGGAAGACCTGATCGAGGAAGGCAATCTCGGTCTGATGCGTGCGGTCGAGGGCTTTGACGGGGGAATGTCTACCCGTTTCAGTACGTACGCGAGCTACTGGATCAAGCAGTCGATCCGCCGAGCCTTGATGAACAACGGCCGGCCGATCCGGCTACCGGCCTATATGGTTAGCCTGCTGGCGAAGTGGCGGAGGGCGAGCATCACGTTGGCGGAACGTCTCGGACGACAGCCAACTCCCGAGGAGGTCGGCAAGGCCTTGCGGCTGTCGAAGAAGAAGCTGGGGATCGTAACCAAGGCGATCACCGTCAACAACCTGACACCCCACCCGGACGGCGCCGGGGATGACAGCTCGATCCTCGATGACGTGCTCACGGACGAGCGATCGAAAGACCCGTATGACCAGATGATCGAGGCGGATGACCTCGCGCGCATTCTCGGACGCATCGACACGCTGGACGAGCGCGAGGCCACCGTTCTGAAAATGCGATTCGGTCTACCCCCCTATTCGCCGCTGACTCTTCGCGAGATTGGCGAGAACCTCAATTTAACCCGCGAGCGGGTTCGGCAGCTGGAAAACCACGCCCTCGCCATTCTCTCGGCCGATCTGGGCAGTGAGTAGACATGAACGAAGAAGGCTCATCGATACTGTTTATTTAGAAATCACGGGACTCGTCGCCGTCCCAATTCGCGAAAGGAGATTCCGCGTACTTCTGCCCCCGATTTCCGCCGGAACTCCCATTTTTAGCGCGCAACGACGACGGACAAACTGCGTTCAGTCGCCCCTTGGTTCGGTCGCCTCAAGGCGGTATGTCAGTCTGGGGGAATTGTCGTTACATTGGTGGGCCAGGAATGCCGCCCGCCCGGGGTGGATGCACTGTCTTCGCGCCCTCAACTGGACGATGAGCCCGCCATGTCCGAGAGCTTGACCCGCCGCCCTGCCATCTTCCTGGCCTTCCTCACTCTGTTGATCCTGGGAACCGGCCTTCTCTGCGCCGCCGCTCCGTCGCCGGCTGGGAATCCCGCGCACGAAGCGACGATCGCGACGACGTCCGACCCCGGATCGACGCACTCCCATGCCGAGCATCCGGTACCAAACCTACTCTGGTCGATTCCCTTCGCCCTGCTGCTGCTAGCGATCGCGATCTTTCCGCTGGTCCCCTCGGCGCATCACTGGTGGGAACGTAATGAGATCAAGCTCCTGGTGGGCCTGGTCCTGAGCGCCGTGGTGCTTGTTTATTACGCTTACCGAGGTTTCGGCTACCACGATCATGCCGCGGGCTGGCCGACGGTCAAGGGAGTACTCGACCACGCGGTCTTGAAGGATTACATCCCGTTCATCGTGCTCTTGTTCAGCCTGTACGTCGTTTCCGGCGGGCTGCAACTCAAGGGGGATCTCCAGGCTCGCCCAGTGGTCAACACGGGCTTGATCGGCCTGGGAGCGGTCATGGCCAGTTTCATCGGCACGACGGGCGCATCAATGGTCCTGATCCGGCCTCTGCTGCAGACGAACCAGGACCGCGAACACGTCCGGCATACGGTCGTCTTCTTCATCTTCCTCGTCTCAAACATTGGCGGCTGTCTGCTGCCGATCGGCGACCCACCACTCTTTCTCGGATATCTCCAGGGTGTGCCGTTTCTCTGGACATTGAAGCTCGTTCTGCCCTGGTTGTTCTGCCTCGTCGTGCTGCTGGTTGTCTATTACTTCTACGATCGCCGCATGTTCGCCCGCGAGACGCGCGACCATCTCGCCATGGAAGCCGAGCACTATTCCCCCCCTCGCATCCACGGGGGCATCAACATCCTCTGGCTTCTCGGGGTCGTGTTGTCGGTGGCCCTGATTGTTCCGGGAAAACCCTTTCCGGGAACGACACTGGTCGTGGCCGACTTCGTCCGCGAGGCCATCATGCTGATTCTCGCCGGGCTTTCCCTGGCCACGACCCCCCGGGGGCTCCGGCGTGAAACGGAATTCACCTACCACGCCATTCTCGAAGTCGGCGCCTTGTTCCTCGGCATTTTCCTGACGATGCAGGTGCCGATCGAGATTCTCCAGGCCAGAGGTCCGAGCCTCGGCCTGAACACCCCGGCCCACTTCTTCTGGGGGACCGGCATTCTGTCCAGCTTCCTCGACAACGCCCCGACATACCTCGTCTTCCTGGAAACCGCCAAGACCTTGCCGGTCCCCGAAGGAGCGGCCCTGGTCAAACTGCTTCACGATGCCCACATCAGCGAGGAGCTCTTGGTCGCCATCTCGCTGGGCGCGGTCTTCATGGGAGCCAACACCTACATCGGCAACGGCCCCAACTTCATGGTCAAGTCGATTGCCGAGCAGCGCGGGGTTAAAATGCCCAGCTTCTTCGGCTACATGATCTACAGCATCTCCATACTGATCCCGCTGTTCATCCTTGTACACCTCGTGTTCTTCGTCCTCTTGTGACCCAAGACTCCGTTCTCGGAGACGAATCCTCAGGTACAGGGGAGTCCCGCTCCAGATCTGGATGGTTCCGCGGCCAAAAATCGGAACAATCCACCCAATATTGGAAAAGGAACCCCGAAGAACTTGTTGTAGGGGAGCGACGAGCCGTTCTGGCCGACCCGCGTAACCCCCTTCGCCGAAGGTCTGGTAACGAGGAGTACGCACAATGGTTTGCAAGATGGTGAAGAAGGGTGTTTTGGGGGCAGCTCTGGGCGTCGGAGGCGCTGGCCCTTCTGTTCGGCAGCGCGGCGCCAAGATACGTCAAGACGGCGGTCCATCACGTCCGCGGCACGGTGGACGATTCGGTCCCGATCGAGTTCAAGATCGAGGCTGCCCGTCAGGAAGTCGCCGACCTGGAACCGGCGATCCATAAGAACATCGAGGCGATTGCCAAGGCTGAGGTCGATGTCGAGTACCTGGAGAACGAGATCGCCGCGACTCGCGATAATCTGGATCGTGAGGCCAAGGCCCTCGTCGCCCTGCGTCAACACCTCAACGATGGTGACCTGAAGCTGACCGGCAGTGTGTCGTATACCCCCGATGAGATCATGGGGGAGATGGCCCGTCGCATGGATCACTACAAGAACATCAAGACGATCCTGGCCACCAAGGAAGACACACTCAAGCAGAAAAAGGCCCAACTCGTCGCCTTCCGCGAGCAGAACGCCCGGATGCGTGCCGAAAAGCTCGCCCTGATGACGAAGCTGGAAGGGATCGAGACCCGCCTGAAGCAGATCGAGGCAACGCAGGCGTCCAATGAGTTCAACTTCGACGACAGTGCCCTGGCTCAGGCGAAGCAGGCGGTCGCCGAACTGGACAAGAAGCTGCAGGTCATGGCTCGCGTCGCCGAGCAGGAAGGCCGGTTCTCCGACCGTGGCCTCCCCCTTCCGGTCGAACCCGGCCGCGACATCCTGCATGAGATCGACTCGGAGTTTGGCACTCCGTCGGATCACCCGAACGCCGGCAAAGATCTCTGAGAGTCTCTTTGCCCGAAGCTCCGGCCGAGTTTCACAACCTGGCCGGAGCCGCGTCTCAACCTTCGGCCCAGAACCCCGAGCCGTCCGGCTCCTCCCATTGGAGCCAAACGGCTCGGGGGTATGGCGTTGATGAGGCGGTCGTCATGATCGTGATCCTTCTTGGGCGATGTCTCGTTCCTGTCGATGATCCAGCCAATCGAATTCCCCCCACGTATCTGTTCGTCTCCCGTTCGAACGTCCTCGTCAGAAACCATCCAAGAATGGCGCCCCTGCAGCGAACGACCAGATAACGGATTCGTTGCCATGAACCGAAGGCGTCATCCGTTGAAATCAGAGAACGCACCAGGATGGCCCGAGAATCGTAGTCCCCTTGGGTCTTCCCATTGAGGGTGGCGGGAGTCACGGTATCCCCATGGTCAATCCGAGCGGCAATTCAACCATGCTGGGACAATGGCGAATCGTCTTGCGGCAGGCAGAGGAAGCGGCACGGGCCGGACGCTTCGACGAGGCGCTGGTCCTGGCCAGCCGGCCCGATGTGGCCGATCATCGCCAGGCCGTGCAGCTACGTGGGCGGCTGGTCCTCGAGCTGGTTTCTCGATCGACGCGCCGCGCGGAGGCTGATGATCGTGCCGGCGCGATCGAGGACCTGAACCTCGCCGAGCGGTACGGCGTACCGCCGGACATCCTCGCCTCAGCTCGTCTGAAACTGGCCGACCTGGTCGCAGAGGAAATCCGGGCCCAGCTTGATGCGGGCAACCCAGGCCGGGTTGTCGAGGAGGTCAACGCCCTGTCCCGGCACCAGGTCAGCGGTCCGGCCCTTCGTCGCCTGAGAGAAGCGGCGGAGGCCTGGCAAAAGGGGGTTGAGGAAATGCGTCGGGGCGAGTTCGGTAACGCCCGAGAGCACCTCAACCGTGCCGATCGCCTGGCCCAGGGAATGGCAAAGGAGGCCCTGGAGGCGGCCCGCCGCGACCTGGAAGTCCGGCAAGAGTCGGCCAGCCCTCGGATCGAACGACTCTACAAGGGCCTGGCCGCCGGGGAATGGAGCGAAACGCTCGCCGCCGCCGAAGCTGTCCTGGAGCAGGTTCCCGACCACCCATCCGCGCGTAATGCTCGGCGCGAGCCTGGCAGCAGATCGGGGCCTTGAGTCCGACGGCCACTCTCCCCCAACGCGGATGCCGCCCCCTGGCGACGGCCGTCACGCAGGCCGAGCTAAGCGCGGAGCCGGCGCCGGCACATGTCCCCGTGTCTGAAGACGCCGGGATCCATTTTCTATCCTCAGTTAGCCCAGCGGGTTTTCGTCCGGCGGCTCGGAAACCGGTCCCGACCCAGCCTGTCCCCCCTCGCAGGAGCCCCCTGCCGATGGTTCCCGATTCCCCTCGCAACGCCAATCCGGGACCTTCCGGGCGGTTTTTGCTTTGGGCCGACGCCATCGGCGGGTATCTTGTATGTTTAGACGACGAGGTGGTCCTGGGTCGGGCTGGTCCTGACTCCCACGCCGACGTCCCGTTTCTGGGCGACCTATCGAGGAGCCATGCCAGCCTGATCCGAAGCGGTGACGGCTACGTGCTTCGCGCCCATCAAGCGACGTTTGTCAATGGCCGTAAAGTGACCGAGGCGATACCGTTGCGAGACCGCGACGTGGTGCGGCTCGGTGCTACTCTTGAGCTGGAATTCCGTCAGCCGAGCCCGGTCAGTGCGACCGCTCGGCTGGAAATCCTGAGCCGACACCGATTGCCGCTGGCGGTCGATGGGATCATCCTGATGGCCGAGACGTGCATTATCGGCCCGTCCGCACAGGCTCACGTGCCGGCGCCAAACCTCGATTCTCCCGTCATTCTCTACCGACAGGGAACGGCTCTCTGGTGTCGCGCTCCCGGTGAGTTTGAAGTTGATGGCCGCCTCAGCGCGGCCCGTGCCCCTCTCACGTTGCAGTCGAGCGTCCTGGGTGACACCTTCTCCTTCAGCCTGGAACCACTCGGGTCCCGATCGTCGCAGGTCTAACGAGCCTCGGCGCCTTTCTGTGAATAAAATCAACAGGCGACCGAATGCCCTGTGAGCCAGACGCCAGCCTGTGTATTGGAACCGGTCGCCGACGGAGCCCTGATCCCGATGAATGCCACAAGCCGAGATCTAGCGGCCAGGACACTCGAAGAAACGATCGCCTATCAGGCTGCGCAGGCGCCGAGTTCGCACGGTTCCGATGAGGTCCCCGAAATGCCCAATTCACCCCAAAGGGGACAGTATCGCTATGCCTTCGGGTCCGGCACCCGGCCACTGGATGGATATACCATCAAGCGGGCGATCGGTCGGGGCGGATTCGGCGAGGTGTATTACGCCACCAGCGACGCCGGTAAAGAGGTTGCGCTGAAGCTCATCACGCGCAACCTTGAAGTCGAGCGACGCGGGGTTCAGCAGTGCATGAACCTCAAAAGCCAGCACCTGATCACCATCTTCGATATGAAGACCTGTGACGCGGGTGACACGTTCGTGGTCATGGAGTACGTCGCCGGTCCAAGCCTGGCGAACATCCTGGCCAAGCACCCGAACGGTTTGCCGCTGAACGAGGTCCGGCTTTGGCTCAAGGGGTTGGTCGAGGGGGTTGCCTATCTGCATGACCACGGGATCGTGCACCGCGACCTCAAGCCAGCCAACCTCTTCCTTGAGGAAGGCGTTGTCAAGATTGGCGATTATGGTCTCTCCAAGGCGATCACCAACAGCCAGGAGCCGGGACATTCCGAGAGCGTCGGCACGTGTCACTACATGGCTCCCGAAATCGCTTCGGGGAAGTATCACAAGCCGATTGACATCTACGCGATGGGGATCATTATCCACGAGATGATCACCGGGCGCGTCCCGTTCGACGGGGAGTCGGTCGGTGAGGTTCTGATGAAGCATCTGACGGCCCAGCCAGATGTCTCGAGGCTGCCGGAACCGTACCGCTCCCTCGTGCGACGAGCCCTGTCCAAGGATCCGAATCACCGCCCGGAACGGGTTCTCGATCTACTCCCGGCCGAGGACGCGCCGAAGGACCCGGCCGTTCGATTCATCGGCGATGGGAAAGAGTCCCCGCCGTCCTCCTCCACGCCACCACCGAAACCTCCGACCGAGGAGGTTTTACACATCGAGGCCGAGGAATCGATTTTCTACATCGGCCCGGATACGATGCCGCCGCGGCCGCAGCCCCGACAGCCACGGGATCGTCGCCGTAATCCATTCGCCCGCCATGCGTTCTCACGACGTGCACGACAGCCCGAGTATGGTTCGGCCGTTCGGCGTCCGACTCCGCCGCCACCTCCGCCTCCCGAGCCACCGCCGGTACCCAGCACGCGTCTTCGGGTAGCCGAACTGGCATCCTCGATGCTCTGGGCCACTCCGCTGGCGGCACTGGCCGCCGCATTGTGTTTGCCGATCTTCCCGCTCGGCGGGCAGCCGAACAGCGAGCCGTCGCAACTCGCTTACCTGTTCGGCATCACGTTGCTCGGCACTTGGGCTGTGCTCATCCCGTCCAAGCTGATGGAAGGTCACTCAGTCGATATGTCCTTGCGTCGGCTCTTGTTCGGCGGCTTGGGGCTGGCGCTTGGAGCGGGAGGATTTGCGTTGGGCCAGTGGAGTCATGTTCCGCTCGCTGGCTGGGAAAGCCACGGTTTCCGTCCTGAGTTCGTGTCTTGGTCGAGTGGTCTGGGAACGGCAGACGTCGTCAACGCGTTCGGGTTCGCCACGTATTTTGGCCTCGTCTTCGGTCTGAGCCCGTGGGGCAAGCTTACAGTCCGCGACCGCCCCAACCGGTTCCGCTTCCTGCCGATCATTCTGGTTGGGCTGATCTCCGGAGTGATTGGCCTGTTCTGGCCGTCGCCCCAGCCGTGGGGAGTGATCGTAACCGTTCTCGTCGCGACCGTCGCTCAGCTCGCGAGCCCCTGGAACCGTCAGGCGGCTGAGTATTCCTGGGCCATGCGTCGTCAACGTTCGCTGGTTTGAGCAGGGTTGGTTCTTGAGACATCCAAAGCCGCAAGAGACTGGTGGGGTTTACGGCATTCTTGCCAATCTCCTCCACATTCGAGCGAACAATCTTTCGGGCGTGCCCTGATTCTGAATTGATGACCAGGCGGAACGGGCCGAGCCCTTGGTAAGGATCGGATTCCATGAAGCGACTCATTGTATTGGCCCTTCTGATTTTGCCGTTCTCGGTCCACTGGTACCGGAATCGTGTTCAGTCCTGGGAATATCTCCGCCCACAGCCAACGCGGTCTTTTTACGTGGAGCAGGCTGACACGCCCCCGGTCATCGTCTCGGAGACGGAGCGACTGGATGATCGTTTCGCGATGACGGATTCGCGGGAATCCCCTTCATCACTCCGATCGATCACCAGCGATCCGATGGCCACACCCGAACGCGCCGCCTGGAGTGCGCGCCGGGAACTGGCCCAGAATATCTCCGACTGGCTGGCCGAAGCCGGTGTCCCGCGCGAGTGGCGTGCCTCCGATGAATTGCTCGCCCCGATGATTCTGCCCGGGCGAACGCTGGAGGAAGACCATCGTGATTACGGCACGGTATACACAGAGACGCTTCAGGCCTGTTTTTCCCCCCAGCAGCGAGCCCGTTTGATCCAGGCCTACGAGCAAGACCTGGCCCATCATCGCTTGGTGATTCTAGGTGCCGTACTCCTGTTCATCCTGGGCTGTCTGGCCACCATCTCCGGCTATATCAAGGCCGACGAGGCGACCAAGGGCTATTATACAAACCGGCTCCGCCTGGCTTCCTTGGTTGGCATCGGTGCCGTGGCGGCGGTCGCCTATAAGCTCCTGGTCTGATTTCCGCTTCACGACGAACAGTACTTCCTTGAACTCGCCAAGGGATGGCGATGAGGTAATCGCACGAAGGCGGGTCTTAAAACCTTCAAACTTCTGAAGTGGGGAGAAACTTCAGGATCGACGACATCCTGAAATTCTGCCTCGTCATTCTGGCCATTCCGACAGCCATGGTTGCCCTTCTGGCATGTCCTGGTCCTGATGGTGGTGGCCGTGTTTAGCATCGCATTCATGACCGGAGCTGTTGAAGTTGAGGGGCTCGCCATCGCCGGATTGTTGGTGATCCTGAGGGCTTTCCACCGCTTCTGGTCCGAAGAGTTTCAGGTCTTGATGACGCGGAGGAGGATGAGTTTCCTGGTCGCTCCGATCGGCGTGTGGGTCTTTCGGTCCTATCGTCTGGCCCACTCGGCGAAATTCTCTCCCGATCCGGTCGTGGAGGCCAGGAGGACAGCGGAGGCCCCAATGATTTGATGCCGATCGTAGGCGTCGATGGGTGATAGGCAAGGGTCGGTCCCGCGCGTATAATGGAGAAGAGGACGTTTCAGGACCCGACCCCTCCCGCTCACTTCGGGGCCGACTGCACTCATGCCGACCACCGACGCCGAAAAACTCTTGATCCGCCAGGTCCGTGAGGGAGACGAACAGGCCTGGCAGCAATTGATCGAGCGGTATGAGGGACGGTTACTGGCTTTCGTGGATAGCCGCCTGCACGACCGAGCCGCGAGCGAGGACACGGTCCAGGAAACTTTCGTTGGCTTCCTAACGAGCCTGCCGCACTACGACGAAGGACGGGACCTAGAAGCCTATCTGTTTTCGATCGCCGCCCACAAACTAACCGATCATCTCCGGAAACAAGGTCGTCGACCAATTGACCAGTTCGGTTCGGACGATCACGGGCGGCCGCTGGAGGAGGTGGCCGGAGAGGCTCGCGCTGCGTCGAGCATTGCCCGAAGCGACGAACGACGGGCGGCCGAGGAGCAACTCTTGACCGAAGCCCTCGGTCAGCTTGTCCGCGAATGGATAGCGCGAAACGATTATGCGCGACTGAGTTGCCTGGAATTACTGATCGTCAAAGGATGGGCCAACAAAGACGTGGCCAAGCATCTGGGTATGACAGAACAGGCAGTTGCCAGCTATAAGTTCCAGACTATTGCCCGCCTCAAGGAAATGGCGCGTCGGGCTGGCTTGAGGTTCGAAGAACTCGGGAGGTGAGGACGCGCATGGCCACCGATTCGTTCGATGACGAGACTCTTCGCGAGTACCTGGCCGAAACCCTTCCACCGGGAGAGATGGCCCGGGTGGAAATGGCTCTGCGCGAGTCGTCCGAGCTGCGCGATTACCTGGAGGACATCCGGCAGAACCGTTCCGAGGCAGGTTTGCATACTCTTGGAGCAATCTGGAGACGTGGTCGGCTGACCTGCCCGACCCGTCAACAACTAGGCAGTTATCTGCTTGAAGTGCTCGACCCGGAATATGCGGAATATGTGACATTCCACATCGAAACGATCGGGTGCCCTTATTGTCAGGCCAACCTCGACGACCTGCGAGGCAAGACGGACACGTCACCCCTGATTCAGAACCGCCTGCGCAGGATCTATCATTCGAGCCGACACCTGCTCTCAGGGGAAATTTGAACCTCGGGTTCAGGATGTGGAGTCAGCAGGGCCAACCTGTGACGGATCAATGCCCAAAGATTCGCCCCCTGTGTCCTTGGTCACGGCGTAGTCCTCAGGACTAGTCGAAACGCCCGGGGGCTTCTGGTCACTCGGGAAAGAGATCGGTTCGGGAGTACTCTCCGACTCCGCTCCATCTCCCATCGCGGCGTTCCAGGATTCCAGATTTCTGGGAGATGTCGCGATCGCGTTGATCCCGGATGGTCCCTTCACAACCCACGCGGCACCCGAGACCGCGTACCTGTTCTGCTTGCCGCTCCAGCGCAGAGCCTTGGGAAAATTCTCATCCGCTCCGTCCCACAAGATCATCGAGTGTGCCCGAACGACCGTTCCCTGGACGGTTACGTGAAGCGGTTCTTCCGGGGCTAATCCCTCCAGGGCGAGCAATCCATAATCGACGAGTGTGCATCTACTGAACAAGAGCCGGCGCTCACCCCCGGAACTCTGAACTTGCCGTTCGATGACCGAAACAGCCCATCCCTGAACTCCCGTCGCGGCCGGTACATCCCGTGAGAACAGGCAATGGCTCAGGTTCGCGTCAAGGTTCGGGTACGCCTCGATCGTCAGCGGTTGATCGAAGTTCTCGAACCAGCACCCGGAAATTTCCACTTTTCGACCCAAGGTACGAGCCACCTTGATATTGCGCCCGGTGTCCGTGGTAACGAACTTGCAGCGTTTCAATGTCAAAGGACCGGCGGACTCGATGATGGTAGCCGAATTCTTCGGATTCACTGTGCCGCAACGGACGGTCAGACCCTCAAGGATGAGCCCTCCCTCGGCTCCAACCTGGAACAGAGGTGTCGGTTTCGGCAGGCTCACGACCAGATAGGGGTTCACTCCCTCGGCAGCGCGGATGACGACGCGCCCCCGAGTGATGCGTAGCGGGTCGCTGGCCGATAGCTCCACAACCTCATCGTCGCGAAGCACGACCTCTGCGTTGCGACCGACAGCCCGCTCAATCGCCATCCGCACGTCGTCCTCTGCCTGCCACGTATTGTCATCCAGCCAGTGGACCGAGATTGGGGCCTTCGCTGCCGCGTCTGCGCTGATGAGTTCCCTGCCGGAATCCTTGGTCTGAACTTGGTTCGTGAGGGTTGAACCTTCACCTGAAAAGATCCCGGAGACCTTAGGCCAGAACCAGACGATCAAAACGATCAGCAAAAGTGCTCCGGCCGCAATGCCAACGCTCTTCCAGGGGATCGGTAGCGCCTTGTGCGAGACTGCTTTACGGACCCCGGAAATCGAGCCGGAGAGGCTGGATTCTGGACCAAGATCGAGGTTCGGAATCAGGGACTTTGACGGTGTTGCGTCCGGGTTCGAAGCCGTAACTACCTCGGGGATGGGAGACTTCTCGACTGCTTCCTCATCCGAGCCTGCCGCGCTGGGTGTTGTGGAACCGGATTCGAACTTGGCTTGGCCATTGACCTCCGCGGAGGCGGGGTCAAGGTGGCGACTTCCACCAGCGATCGCGCCACCTTGAACGCCGACCGCGGCGGGCACCATCGACTGGTACGGTTCCAGTGCCTGGGCGACCTCCAAGGGCGTCTCATATCGCGCTTCGGGTTTCTTCTTCATCATCCGGTGTACGACGGCGTCCAGCCCCTCGGGGACACCTGGAACCAACTCTGTCAGCGGTTCGGGATCGAGAGCCTGATGCGCGTAAAGCTTCTCCGGCAAACTCGGCTGGGGGAATGGCACCCGGCCAGCAATCATGTGGAACAGCGTACATCCCAACGAATAAATGTCACTCCGTGTATCCACCGATCGGGAGTGACGAGCCTGTTCCGGGGAGATGTAGTCGAACGTGCCGACCGTTGCGCCATCACGGGTCACAATGTCTTCTTGATCGGCAAGATCGATCGCCAGTCCAAGGTCGGTCAGCTTCGCCGTACCGTCTTTGCTGATCAGGATGTTCATCGGGTTGACGTCTCGATGAATCAACCCTTTTTGATGAGCGTGTTCCAACCCGAGCGAGATCTGTCGGGCGATCCGTGCCGCGACCGGCGGGGGAAATTGCCCATTTTCGGCCATCAGCTTACCGACGGTTTTTCCTTCGATGAACTCCATGACCAGGTAATGGTGACCCTGAGCTTCCCCTTCATCGTAAATTCGCACGAGGTTTTCATGCTGGAGCTGCGCCCCGACCTTCGCCTCACGGCGGAAGCGAGCGATGGCACGCGGATTATTCATCCGCTCTCGCGAGAGGACCTTCAAGGCGACCCGGCGTCCGAGACGGGTATCCTTCGCGAGATACACGCGTCCCATGCCACCATGACCGATCACATCAAGAATCACATATTTGCCGAACTGGAAACCTTGTGGGCGGACACCAGCGAGTAGCTGCTGCGCTTGCCAAACGGTAAATAGCCCTGCCTCGATGGTTTGGCGAGCCAGGCGACGATCGATGGCATCTGGGGTGCGTTTATCTTCAGGAATCCTCGCCCAGCACGCCTCCAAGCTGGCGACATCGATCAGACCGCTCTGAACGGCCGCGTGCCAGAATCGCGTGGAATGAGGATCGACCATGAAAGGGAAATTCCGTGTTCGGGCCATGAACCGGCCTAGGCGAGGACATGACAGCCCTTGGGAGACCGACGGACCGTACCTCTTATCATAGCCCCTTCCTTCGAAGGGCGGCAAGCGTCAAGATTACAGGGCTGTTTCCGGGGCGAGTCACCGGCTCTAGCAGATCACGAGCCATTTCGCCTAGATCTCTCTTCGCTATTCTACTTCAAGGATACTCCCGGGTCAGGGTTCCTCTGACTTAAGATTCTAATTTCACGGCCGCTTCTCCAGGGAACCTTGCGGAACGGCGGTCTCACGATCGACATCGAAAGTTAATTTCTAAACAAAGAGGCTCGGAGCAAAGTCCGGGGCAGGTCCGGCTCAGGAAGACAAGGCCCAGGGTCACGAGCTATAACACCGTAACCCTGGGCCAAATCTTCCGGAAGGAATCGTGACCACCCGGGGATGAGCGGCTTCCACTCATTCCGAGGTGGCCCCAAGACGATTTTTGGTCCAGAACTCCCTCGGAAAACAGCGACAACTTCGGCGTGTCTTCCGTTACCGACTCGAGCCTATCCTGACCCACAGGATAGGAGATGGCCAGGAGTCTGAACGCGGCGACGAGGAACACCTTCATACCGGACTCGACAGCGTGTGATGGATCCAAGTCAGGAGCCTAGCCAGTGGTCCGCACACATAGACTTTCCACCATTATGAGACTTCCGTCAACTTCTCACGCCTTCTCCACCGAAATTGGGTGGCAAGGCTCTTCCCAAGTAGTCCTGAACAGAAGCGGGTGGGGCTCTCGGATCTTGAAACCGCGACGGACGACTCTGATCCCCACGATGACGACGGCAACGGCTCGCTGGCTGACGCTCCCGCACTCGTGAGCGACGAGAAAGGCGGCTCCTGAGAGAGTTCCCCAGGCAACTACGTTCCCGTCCTCGAAAGACGCGAGCCGTACGGCCAAGCTGATCCCATTGACGTTTCGTTGTGGTCGCGGGGACCGACGCGACAGGGCGATCCGAATCCGCAGTCTCGATTTCGGGACCGGGAGATCCATCGGAGGAAGCCGAATGCCCCTCCTCCAGCCCTTCGCGTGATTCGTGATGGCCGACGGGAATGTCGGCCGAGGTTTTCGATCCTGTTTGCTCCGATTCTGCCGCGAAATCGAGAGCGTTTTCCTGCTCGGTCGTCGGCTCAACGTCATCCTCATTCCCGAGGATACGTTCCCCTGGGTCCGCGATCACTTTTTCCGGGACAGCCCCCTGTGCAGAGGAACCCGCAGCGATGCTCGTTGCGTCTTCCAAGCAATCGTGCGACTCAATCCAGACGTCATGATTCAGAGGAACTTTCCTTGGATCGGTGATCTCGGGATAGGCTGGTTCCGCTACAACCAGCACCGGATCAGCTTTCTCGATGAGGGCATCCGATTCAACCGGCACGGAGATCGTCGTGAATTCGGAGGGGAATCCGCATAGTTCTTCGATGCCCCCCTCAGGTGAGGGCACTTCGCCCGCCACGTCCGAAGACGCGGAGTTTGCCAAACTGTACCCTTCAATGTTAGCGTGAGCCTCGGTTGGGATAGTCTCCTGCAACTCGTCCTGATCGGGAAGCTCATCCGGCGAGTTTTGATCCAACCTTGAACTCAGATCCTGGCTTGGAGGAGGTTCCCGATCCGGTGGAGTTTGCGACGTCGGTACGTTGTCGTCCACCTGCTCGTCTGGGGAGGCGACAACCTCGCCATTCGATGATCCAGGCACCTCTGCATTCGTCCTCCCAGACTCACCTTCGACACGAACATACTTACCGGGCCCGATCCGAACCCAGGACGCGGCGGGAGGGTCGGGAGGTAAGTTCGTCTTGCTCCGCCTCCGGCCTTTGCCCTTCGTCCTCGTCTTCTTTGTTTTAGTGGCCGTCGCGGACGGTTGGCTACTCTCCGAATCACCAGGAGGGTCATTCTCGGTCGCTTGCCGAGGGAATTCGTTGGGGGTTGGTGATTCGTTCCCAGTGCCATCATTGGCAATCGCGACTCTGGTTGCATCAACTTCCGGAACAATTGGACGGGTGTCGCCGGAAGGGGCAAACAGGAGCCATCCCATCAAGAGCAGATACGGCGGCAACAGCCACCAGGAGACCGAGCCAACAGCCGCGCTGGTCGCGACAATCAGTGCGTAAATACCCCAACGCCCGGGTGTCCAGTCCCGCGACGACGGGGATGTGACGCAAGAAGCCTCGTCGGCACGGCTCGTCGTGTTGTAATCGTCATTCCGCACGCGGGGATGCTCCGGCCAATCCGGCTCATCAGGGCCTGGCTTCCGACCACCAGGCCTTCCTCCCGCTGTTATCGGACAACCCGACCGATCTCTGGCGTGTTTCCTCCTCGTCGCAGCTGTCTCAAGGAATCCGTAAGGGTCTCGTCGGATGGGATCTCTTCCGGCCACGTGACCGCACGAATCCCAGGATTCCTAACCCTCCTCCAACGAACATCATCAAGCCACTCGGCTCAGGGACCGGACAGGGTTGAAGGTTCAAGCCCGTGACCTGATTGATGAAATCGAGTCGGGTGGACATGCGGGTTGCGAACGATGTGCTCGGAACCGCGTTCGGTGCGTCGGTGGGAATCAGTTCGTGATTCAACGGACTCCCCACGTAATAACCGCGGGCGTCGAAGAGAGATGCGTCGAAATATCCACTCGACGGACTCTCGCTGAATTGACTCGTCACGCCGGAATTCACACCCGCGAGCTTGAATTTTTGATCAACGGGATCGAAAACGAAGGTCGCTCCACCTGAATCGAAGGATGAGAACGTCCCTTCATTGGGGTCGCCATTATTGTTGAAGTCGAAAGCGAAGACGCTACCCGCGGGAAATTCCGTCCCATTATCGAACGCTACAGACACTGTATTCGTTCCCCAGGACAAGACCCCGTCTCGACCGGCGGACCAGGTCCAGCCTCGTAATCCATTCATCTCCACGGAAGTGCCTCTCGCCACGCCACGCCCCAGAGTCACGAGAGCGCTGCCCACTTCGTCCTGGCACGTGTACACTGGGGCGAAAAGGTCGAATGCTTGATTCGGATCGACGATTTCCCAGATGGCCAGATCATTGGAATGGCCAGCCATATGCACATCATAAACAATCGGAATGTTACTACCATTATTATAAACAAACGAATAATCGTTCGTGCTATTCGTATTGACGTGATACGCGGTTACAAAATATTTGCTTGAGATGGGGGTACCAAGAGAGCTTCCAAATGTTCCCACGTACTGATCGAGGCTATAACCATCGATCGAGTACGGAACGGGATTATTCGAATCGACGACGTTCCGACCCTGCGGGCCAAGGACGATAATCGCCCGCACAGGGGATACGACGATAACGATGGAGAAGAAAGCGATCAAAATTGCGACAAATTTTTGAATCATCTCCATACCCGCTTTCCAGAATGGGGAAGTACGTAGTGTTGGAGCATGGGAGACGTATCGACCGCCCCTTACTCTATGGTGTGAACACGATAATCTTGCAGGTTTTCCATCACAAGCCCCGACCGCTCGCACGAGTAAGGATCTACATCATGTCGCTTTTACACAACATCCACGTTGGAGGCGTTCGAGCGATCACGCTCGGCGGACCCGATTCAGGATACGTTCCGCGCCTTGTGCCCTGAGATCCTCGACGACGGCATGCCCCAATGTTTCCGGATCGTCCAGAAGTCCACGGTGAGACGCCGCGACGCACTCGCGCCCATCCGGATCGAATACCCCCGCATCCAGAGCTAGGCCACCGTCTTCGGTCACCCGAGCCCAGGCCGCCAGGGGAATGGAACACCCTCCCTCCAATTCGGCCATGACCTGACGCTCGGATCGGACAGAGCGGTGACAGGCGGGATCGTCCAGCGGCCTGAGCAATTCCAACGTGGTCGCGTCGTCCCGACGGCACTCGATCCCCAGCGCCCCCTGCCCCACCGCCGGGAGAAATCTCGGCGGTTCGAGCCGCTGCGTGATATGCCGGTCGAGCCCCAGCCGTCGTAATCCGGCTTCGGCCAGAACGACAGCATCGAGCTCACCCTCCAGAGCCTGTTTCAACCGCGTCTCAACATTTCCCCGGATTCCCACAACCTTCAAATCCGGGCGCAGAAAGAGCAACTGCGCCCGACGTCGCAAGGCTCCGGTTCCAACGGTTGCACCGGCAGGGAGAGTGTCCAATCCTCGGTGGTTCGGGGCGATTAATGCATCGACCGGCTCCTCACGTCCAGGCACGGCGCCCAGCATCAGATTTTCCGGTCCTCGGGTTGGAAGGTCTTTGAGGCTATGCACAGCGATCTCGACGGCTCCTTCCATCAACGCCTTCTGAATCTCCTTGGTGAAAAGCCCCTGACCACCAATCGCCGCGAGTGGCGAGTTGCGGTCGCGGTCTCCATGCGTCTTGATTTCAACGAGTTCGACCTGCAGACCAGGATGGAGCTGGCGCAACCGCTCGGCTACCCATTCCGACTGCCAGCGAGCCAGGTGACTCCCCCTCGTCCCGATTCGCACGATGCGAGGCCTCTCCCGACCATCGCCCCTTTCACTGGACATCACGTCCTCCCCTCCGCGCGTCCGATCACGACGGCAACCACCCGAGACGCTCCGG
This sequence comes from uncultured Planctomycetota bacterium, assembly GCA_963758025.1. GTDB lineage: Bacteria > Planctomycetota > Planctomycetia > Isosphaerales > Isosphaeraceae > CAVWUA01. Next base: position 229,422 of record CAVWUA010000005.1, read on the forward strand.
CCCGCTTCAAGACACGCGCGGCTTCTCCGCAGGTGGCACCCGTGGTCAGAATATCATCCATCAACAGCACGGTTTGACCTTGCAGGCAAAGCCCTCGTCGTGTGGTAAACGCACCTCGCAGGGCCTTGGCTCTCTCCTGGCGACCCATGCTCGCCAGTCGATGGGTCGCGCGAACTCGCCGTAGTGGTCGGCGGATCGGCAAGCGGAGGCATCGAGCCAGTCGATCCGCCAGCGCCTCAGCCTGGTTGTACCCGCGTTCCCAGTGCCGGCTCCAGTGCAACGGAACCGGCACGATGCAGGTTGCTCCCAGCGCGTTCAGTTCCTCCGATCGCGCCTCAACTAACAGATCCACCAGCCAGCGGGCGAGCCAGGCGTTCGATTCCTTCTTGATCCAAAGGCACATCTGCCGGATTGGCCCCTGATATACCCCGAGTGCAATCGCCGCGTCAAAACCGAGAGACCGGCCCCGGCATTCCGAGCAACCTGAGTCCAACCGAGCCCAGGGGCCAACCGTCAAGGCGCAACGCGGACAGCCGATGTCTGCCGCCTCGATCAGTGCGCGCCGGCAATCGCCGCAGAACGCCGAATTGAGTCCGTCCCGGTCGCAAACGGCACATGACATCGGAAAGACGAGGAGTCCCAAGGCCTCCTTGCAAGCCGCCGTCCATTCCCCGATCCGGGACAAGGGAATCATGACTCGCTCCGAAAAACCCGAATCCACTCCCCGCTGAGACCGAACGGAGCCTTCATCGATCCCCCGTTCGAAGATAGGTCTCCAGTTTCTCCCGGAGGTTCATGCGCGCACGAGCCAGGAGAGATTTGATCGCAGCCTCGGAACGTCCCATCACTTCGGCAATCTCGGCGTAGCTCATTTCCTCGAATTTATTCAGGAGCACGGCCATCTTCTGATCCTCGTCCAACGAGTTCAGCGCCTCGCGAACGAGATCCGAAAGTTCAGCCTGACGCATTTGCGTCGAGGGTGTGCCACCGCTCGCTGGCACCCGCTGCTCGGCTCCGATGAAGCCATGGGATTCGGAACCGTCTCCGAAACCGACGGTGGGGTGGCGCCCCTTCCCCCGCAGGTGGTTCATCGCAAGGTTATTGGCAATCGTGAAGAGCCAGGTCGAAAACCTCGCGCGGGGCCGATATCCCTTGCGAGCACGATAGATCCGCAGGAAGACCTCCTGGGTCAAATCCTCCGCTTCATCGAGCCGGCCAACCAGGTGAGCAATGATCCCCAGAAGCCGATGCTGATAGCGCTCAACCAGGACCTCAAAAGCGCCCTGAACATCATCGCGAACCTGAAGCATCAGCTTAATATCAGGATCGCGGGCTTCCAGTTGCTGTTCCAGGCTCTCTCCGGCCACCACGCGATCAGTTCCTTTGTTCTATGTCTGCCGATCGAAAATCATCCATCCTGACCAATCAGCCTTCGATCCGGCAAGATCGTGCCCTTGGTTTCCGTTACGTCTGATGATTGCAAAGGGATCGAGCGTTCCCCTGAGTCCTCCAAGCGTCGTCGGAGCTGTCCGCACGCCGCGTCGATCGGCCTGCCCTTCGTCTTGCGAACGGTGACGCTGATTCCTCTGGCTTTGAGTATTTCCACAAACCGCCGCATCGACTCCGTCGTTGGCCGCTCATAGGGCAAACTCGCGACAGGGTTATATGGAATCAAATTGGCATGAGCCTTTCGAGACGACAGAAGACGTGCCAGAGCCAAGGCATGCTCAGGCTGGTCATTAATATCGCGGAGCATGACGTATTCGAAGGTTACCTGTCGCCCTGTCTTGCGAAAATACACCTCCGTCGCGTCCATCACGGCATCAAGACCAATACGCTCGTTGATCGGCACCAGTGCATTCCGCAGTTCCGCCGTAGGAGCATGAAGCGAAACAGCCAGGTGATATTGCCGACCTAGATCAGCAAGTTTACGCATCTTCTCAGGCAGTCCGACAGTGGAAATCGTCACCCGACGCTGACCGAGCCCCAGTCCCTCGGACGAGCAGATCCGATCCAGGGCGTCGATTAAATTTTGGGGTGAGTGGGGAAGTTGGGGGATTTGAAGGTGGGGAGGAGGTGATAGTTTTTTAGATGTGTATTAGTTTGTTAGTTAGATGTGGTGTAAGAGGATGAGACGCGGGAAAAGTAGTTAGATAACGCTATGATGAGCTGTGTGCTGGTGTACGCCTACTGCGTAGGTGTCTGTCCAGTCGCAAGATAGCCGGGGCCTGAGAACGCAAATTGGCGTTCCGAGCCATCGTCGGCGCTGAGCGGCCCGACTTCCGCACGATCAGCGAGTTCCGCAAGAACCACCGGGACGCCTAGCCGACGTGTTCGTAGAGGTCCTGCGCTGGCGGAGGGGTGGGACTGGTAAGCTGGGAGCGATCGCGTAGATGGGACCAAGATGCGTGGCAACGCCTCGCGGCACAAGGCGATGAGTTATGGCTACATGACCAAGGAAATGGTACGGCTGGGGGCGGAGATCGACGAGTGCTGAAGCAGGCGCAGGACGTAGATGCGGAGGAAGACGCGGCCTTGGGGAACCGGCGAGGTGATGAGTTGCCCGAGGAATAGAGAAGGTGAGAGGACAGGCTGGCGAAGATCGAGGCGAAGAAGAAGCGGTTGGAAGCGGAGGCGAAGGCGACAGCGGAGGCCGAGCAGCAGCGTCGCGACGAAGCCGAGGCCGAGCGGCAGAAGACAGGGAAGAAGCGGCGGTGGCGAGAAGCCGGTGCGATAGAGGAACGCCTGAGGACAAGGAGCAGACGAACTTCACGGACCCCGAAATGAAGATCATGAAGAAGAGCAACAAGGGTTAAGATTATTGCGACAACGCGCAGGCGAGAGTGGATGGGGAGCAACAGATCATCGTGGCGAGAGAAGTGACAGACCAGGCAAAGACAAGCAGCAGGCCGTGCAGATGGCGGCGGCGACCAGCGAAGAACTGGAAGCGGCGGGGATTCCGCCAAACAAAGAAGACACAAACAAGCAACAGCAGATCCCAACAACAAAAAACAACAATCACAACAAAGAAACAACAATCACAACGAAAAAAAAAGAAAATCACAATCCATACAACACGACAAAACAACAACAACAACAAAAAACAAAACCAACAACAACCACAAAACCAAAGAAAAAACCAACAACAACAAAAAAAAAAAAAAAAAAGAAAAAAAAAAAAAAAAAAAACAAAGAAAAAAAAAAACAAAAAAAAAAAATAAAAAAAAAAAACAAAAAACAAAACAAAAAAAAGAAAAAATAAAACAAGACAAAAAAAAAAAAAAAAAAAAAAAAAAAAAAAAAAAAAAAAAAAAAAGAAAGAAACAAAAAAAAAAAAAAAAAAAAAAAAAAAGAAAAAAAAAAAAAGAAAAAAAAAAAAAAAAAAGAAAAATAGAAAAGAGAAAGAAAAAAAGAGGAAAGAGGGGGAAAGGAAAAGGACTAGATTTGCCAGACTTTCCCCCATACCCATCACAACAATGTTTGACAATCGTTCTTTTGCAGGAAGGAGATTTCTGAGCCGCAGAACCTGCTCAAGAAGCTCAGCCCGGCTGAGGTTGCGTTCCACTCCCTTAAGACCGCTGGCGCAGAAGACACATCCCATTCCACAGCCGACTTGGGTACTGATGCAGACCGTGCGACGCTCCATCTCAGACATCAACACGCATTCAATACGGCGACCGTCCGAGCACTCCAGAAGAAGCTTTTCCGTTCCGTCCGGTGAGACTTCATGATGGGCAACGCTTGTGGAGAAAACTTGCCAGTCGTCCTCGAGAGACTGTCGCAACCGCATGGGTAGATCAGACATCGTCTCGAAAAATTCCGCCCGATGCGCAAAAACCCAGCGGAAAACCTGCTTTGCGTGAAAGGCGCAAAGCCCCGATCTGTCATCCAGGCGCCGAGTTCCAGTGGAGTGGATTCCAGAAGATTTTGCTTCATGGAGCATCGGGGAAAAGATGATTCAAGGAACCGGAATCATCATAGGGCATTCGAAGAGAAAAATCGAATCCGAAGATCCTGCCCGCGTACGGAATTAAGGTCTGGAATCACAAACACCCCCGCCGCGTCTCGGGATCGAGACGGGGCGGGGGTGGGGTTAAAGGACCCGGCGATGACCGACTTTCGCGCCAGAGGCACTATCATGGGCCCGACGGGCTTAACGGCCGTGTTCGGAATGGGAACGGGTGTGGCCCCGCCGGTATGGTCGCCGGGAAGGCGGCCGGGGGGCGATCAAGCCCCGCCGGTCGCGTGAGCGGTGCGGGCCGCAACGCAACAAGCCGGTTCTCTCGGGCAAGCGTGGGGTGGTGGTGGGCACGATCATCGGACCACGGGACGTGGGCCCGGGGGGATCGTCTGATCCAACTCGCAGCTCTCGGCATGGCGATGGGATCGATGGGGCCCTTTGGCGGGACGCACCGCCGGACCGGCCGGGCCACCTGGGTTCATTCAGGCGGCGGCGGGTCGGGGTGGTCAAGCCGCTTGGCTGTTGGGACTGGTCCGCTGCGACGATCGCTCGCCGTGCACTTCCAGCCCATCGACCTGGTCGTCTTCCAGGAGCCTTCGCACCGAAATCGGTGCTGGAAGCCTGGTCTTGGAGGGGGCTTCGCGCTTAGATGCCTTCAGCGCTTATCCGGTCCCGACCTGGCTACCCAGCGGTGCCCTTAGCAGGACAGCTGGCACACCAGAGGTCGGTCCTCCCCAATCCTCTCGTACTAGGGGAGACGCTCCTCAAGCTTCCCACGCCCACGGCAGATAGGGACCGACCTGTCTCACGACGGTCTGAACCCAGCTCGCGTACCGCTTTCATTGGCGAACAGCCAAACCCTTGGGACCTTCTCCAGCCCCAGGATGCGATGAGCCGACATCGAGGTGCCAAACCTCCCCGCCGCTAGGGACGCTCGGGGGAGATCAGCCTGTTATCCCCGGAGTACCTTTTATCCGTTGAGCGACGGCCTTTCCATCCAGCACCGCCGGATCACTAACGCCGTCTTTCGACCCTGCTCGACTGATGAGTCTCGCAGTCAGGCGCCCTTCTACGTTTGCGCTCGCGTTGCCCGATTGCCGACCGGGCCGAGGGCACCATTGCGCTCCTCCGTTACCGTTTGGGAGGAGACCGCCCCAGTCAAACTGCCCGATGAGCACGGTCCCGCTGACGGCTTACGTCAGCGGTGAGGCACGACGACATCTCAGGCTGGTATTTCACCGGTGGCTCCACCCGGGCTAGCGCCCGGGCTTCACGGCCTCCCAGCTATGCTACACAGAGATGACGTCGGGCCAGTGCCAACCTGCAGTAAAGGTTCACGGGGTCTTTCCGTCTGACCGCGGGTACGTGGCATCTTCACCACGGCTACAGTTTCACCGGGTCCCTCGTGGAGACAGTGCTCCAGTCGTTACGCCATTCATGCAGGTCGGAACTTACCCGACAAGGAACTTCGCTACCTTAGGACCGTCATAGTTACGGCCGCCGTTTATCGGGGCTTCGGTCGGCAGCGTCGCGTGAGCTGACCGCCTCCCTCAACCTACCGACACCGAGCAGGCGTCAGACTCTATACATCCTCTTGCGAGTTGGCAGAGTCCTGTGT
>CAVWUA010000005.1:240000-403380 GCA_963758025.1 uncultured Planctomycetota bacterium
TGCGGATCTGCCACTTCACGAGGTCGAGGCCGGTCACAAGCTCTGTCACCGGATGTTCGACCTGAATTCGCGCGTTCACCTCGATGAAGTAGAAGTTATGATCTGCATCGACGAGGAATTCACAGGTGCCCGCGTTGACGTATCCGGTGGCTTTCGCCAGGCGGACAGCCGCCTCACACATGCGGCGGCGAATTCGGTCAGGCAAGGTCGGAGCTGGTGATTCCTCGACGAGTTTCTGATGCCGACGCTGGAGGGAACAATCGCGCTCCCAGAGGTGGAGGACGTTCCCCTGCGTATCGGCCAGGACTTGCACCTCGACGTGCCGGGGGCGGTCGATGAACTTCTCCAGGTACAGGCTCGGGTTCTTGAAGGCTGCCTCGGCCTCGGCGCGGGCTTGCTGGAGCGAGGAGAGCAGCGAGGACTCCTCCCAGCAGACGCGCATTCCTTTCCCGCCTCCGCCGGCAGCCGCCTTGATGAGGACGGGGTAACCGATCTCCAGGGCGAGCCGGGCGGCCTCCGCGTCGCTGGCGACGGGGCCGTCGGAGCCGGGAACACACGGGACCTTGGCGGCGAGTGCGACGGCCTTGGCCTCGGTCTTGAGGCCCATACGGCGGATCGCTTCGTGGGGCGGACCGATGAAGACGAACTTGCTCGTGCGGCAGACCTCGGCGAAATGCGGGTTCTCGCTCAGGAATCCATATCCGGGATGGATCGCCTGCACGTCTGCGACCTCGGCTGCCGCGATCAGCCGGGGAATGTTCAAGTAGCTGTCGGCGCTCGCCCCTTTGCCAATGCAAATGGCGCGATCGGCCAGTTCCAGGTAGGGGGCGTCGCGGTCCGCCTGGGAGTAAACAGCGACGGACTCGACGCCCAATTCCTTGCAGGCGCGGATGATCCGCAAGGCTATTTCGCCGCGGTTGGCGACTAGAATGCGCTGAAACATCGAACCCTCGAGCATGCGGAGTGCCGGTGCTTGAGAGACGTGAGACTCGGAAAGTCAGCACTCATCACGCGGCACGTCGTCCATTCAGGCCGGATCGACGCGGAAAAGGGGCTGGCCGAACTCAACGGGCTGGCCATTCTTGACCAGAATCTCGGTAATCGTGCCGTTGACTCCAGCCGGAATCTCGGTGAAGACCTTCATGGCCTCGATGACACAGACGGTCGTGTCGCCACGGACGACCGTGCCCATCGAGACGAACGGCGGCGCATCGGGAGCGCTGGAGGAGTAGAAGGTCCCAACCATCGGACTCTCGATGACCGTCCCCGACGGCGCGGGGGTTGCCACGGCGGGAGCCGCGGGGGGCGGCGTCGGAGACGGCGCGGCGGGGGCCGGTAACTGGGCAGCGGGGGCTGGCGACGGAGCGGCCTCGGCCCCTCGACGGCGCAAGCGGATCTTGCTAGGGCCTTCCCCCAGGTCGATGGCCGTCAAGTCGTACCGCTGCATGAGGCGGACGAGTTGATGAATGGTGCGGACTTCCGGCCGCTCAGGTGCGGGCTCGGGCGCGTTTTCCGGCATTCCACTTCTCCAGGGCCGAGACATCGGCGGCCCTTATCCCTCGTTTATCGTCGGACGGAATCCAGAGTTCGGGGCACGTTCGTCAGAACCTCATGCCCCTCGGGCGTGACCAGAATATCGTCTTCGATCCGCACGCCACCCCAGCCGGGGAGATAAATCCCCGGCTCGACGGTGACGACCATGCCCGGCTGGAGCGTCTCATCCGAATCCATCCGGAGCATGGGGGCCTCATGAATATCCCGACCCAGGCCGTGACCCAGGCCATGTTGAAAAAATCCGCCGAAGCCGGCATCCTCAATGGCGGAGCGGGCTTCGGCGTCAACCTCACGAGCCCTCGCACCGGGGCGGATCGCGGCAATCGCCCGCTCCTGAGCGTCGAGGACGGACCGGTAAACCGTCTCGAATTTCGGTGTGACCATACCGGTGACCAGCACCCTCGTCAAGTCGCTTTTGTAGGAGGAGGGGCCGTTCGCGCCCCAGTCGATCAGGAGAATATCCCCCTGTTCGACACGCGTTTGCGCGTCAGGTCGGTAGTGTGGCAAGGCGCAATGAGGCCCGACGGCGATAATCGGCTCGAAACTGGCACCGCTCGCGCCACAATGCCGGAGTTCGTGTTCCAGGTCATCCGCGATCTGTTTCTCGGTCTGATCGGGCCGCAGGCGTGATCGAATCGCGGCGAAGGCTCGCTCGGCCTGAGCGATGGCCTCGCGGATCGCGGCGATCTCAGTGGCGTCCTTGAGAGCGCGGAGCCGCTCGACCCGGTTCTGGACACCGTGAAAGGCGACCGTCGGCAATTGTTCCCGTAGCGTCTCGAAGTCGGCGACGGTCATATGTGACGACTCGATGGCGAGCCGTCGCGTTCCGAGCTTACCGATCACCTCGGCGATAGCGAGGATCAGCCGCTGGTTGACGGGACGGATATGAGCCTCGACATCGGGGCACTCTTGCTGAAGTTGGAGCGTGTAACGACCATCGGAGATGACCAATGCGCGGTCGCCGAGGACCAGGAGCGCGGTGGAATCGCCAGAGAAGCCGGTCAGATAGCCGACGTTCGTCACGGACGTCACCAGGATCGCCTCAACTTGGTCGTCCGCAAGGGTTTTTCGCAGTTCGTCGCGGCGGTGTTCGTTCACGTCGGGCATCGGTCGTCCGTGTCTTTCTGGATCGGGCGGGGGCTGGAGATCGTCTCATTGCTACCAGAGGCGAGCCGACCCGGCAACAGTCCACACTTCCCGGCACGCCCTTGCAACGGCGCGACGGAGCGGCGACATTCGTGAGGACGCGGCTAGCGAATAGGGCGTCACCGCGTGTTGGATGAGAACTGACCAGGGGAGATACTTACGATGCGAGGATGGCGTTTCGCGGGCCTGCTCGGCCTGGCGCTGGCGACGGTCGCCGTGGCGGCCGACGAGGAATTTCAAACGATCTTCAACGGTAAGAGCGCCGAGGGCTGGAAGACCAATACAGGCAAACCGGTGCCCGAGGCCAACATCCAGGCCGAGGGCCTCAACCCGCACGGCTCGGGCGGCTACATCGTCATGTACGATAAGCCGGTCAAGGATTTCGTGCTGGACTTCGATTACAAGCTGTCCAAAGGCTGCAATTCCGGTGTCTTCATCCGCGTGGGAGAGCCCAAGGACCCTGTCTATACCGGCATTGAGATCGCGCTCGATGACACCAAGGGCACGGGAATGCACGATCCCGGCGCCTTCTACGATCTGGTTTCGCCTGAGGTCAACGCCCAGAAGCCAGCCGGCGAGTGGAACCATATGACGATCACCGCCAAAGGCCCCGAAATCCAGGTGGAGCTGAACGGCAAGCAGGTCTCGTCGATCGACCTCGACAAGTGGACCGAAGCCGGCACGCGTCCCGATGGATCGAAGCACAAATTTAATAACATGGTCCTGAAGGAACTGAACCGAGCCGGATATCTCGGATTTCAGGACCACGGCCAGGATTGCTGGTTCAAGAACGTGAAGTTGAAAGTTCTCGACTGACGCGCAAACGGGGCGCGTCCGCTGGACGCGCCCCGTGGAACTCTCGCCATTTTGCGAAGGGACATCAGAGGGTGCCGAGCGACCCACCTCGGAAGAGGCTGGCCCCGAAGCCGCTTCCAAAGCCTTGACCGAAGCCGCCCAGAAGTCCAGGACCGAATCCGACGGTGTTGCCGAACGAGTTATTGAAGCTGAACGCGGGCGTGGCTCCGATCCCGAACCCGGCATTATTGCCGAAGAACGAGCCGAACCGGGAACCAAACCCCGTACCGATCCCAGCGTTCGTACCGAAGCCCGAGCCAAACCCGGTCGGGAAGCCGATACCGATCCCGGCGTTCGAACCGAAGCCCGTGGCCGCACCAGTGTTAAAGCCAGTCCCCAGGGAGGCGTTTGATGAGAAGTTCGGGTTGAAGCCCAGCCCCAGACCAAACCCACGACCAATGCCGAAACCGCGGGAAAGGCTCTGCAAACCCGGCCGGAGCACGTTACTCGGCCCGCCGCTGGCGAAGAAGGTGGCCCCTCCTGTCTGACCGGTGAAGCCAGGGAATGTGCCGGTGCCGAAGTTCAAGGGAGTGCCGCCACTATTCTGGCCGGGAAGTCCGAACGACTGACCGATCCCACTTCCGAATGCCTGCGCCGAGACAATGCCTGAAGAGACAGATTGCGTGGTGACCGTCCCCGAGGATTGACTGGTCCCAGTGCCACTGTTCGCCTGGAGCAGCAAGGCCCGCAGTCCGCCAGGCTGATGAGCCTGGATGCGAACTGGATTGTAGGGGCTGGCAAACTCCTTGAGCAGCGTGATGTCTTGCTGGAGCGTCTGGGAGATCGCCGCGTTGGTCGCATTATTGAACGTGGTGACGCTGTCGCCGGTGACGTCTGTCGGGCTAGCGATGGCCTGGAGTTCGCTCAGGAGGCTATTGGGTCCGTTGCCGCCGAGGGTCTGATCGACCTGCGCCGTCAGCCCGGAAACACCCGCGAGCGGTGAGAGCGACAACAAGGAGTTCAACTGCGACGCCAGCGCATTCACGTCAGTCAGGACCTGCTGATCGTACGCGGCCCGATTTGACGCGATCTGCGATGCTCCTCCCTTGAAGAGGATGTTGTTGACATCGGCATTGAGCTGATTTGAGAACGCGGAGAACTGCTGCTGAAATCGGGCGATGTAGCGTCCGAGAATTGCTGCCTGGGGCGAGTCGGCTCGAAGGCCGGGCACCCCGAGCACGCCCGTCACGCTTGCCTGGCTCAAGACCACGCGATCTTCCAGAACAGCATCGGAAACCGTCGGTCGGAATTGGTGTCGGTGTCTCACCTTATTGCGCCTCGCTCTCCAGTTGCGAATCGATGATCCAACGTGCTTGTGGGCGATCCGTCGTCTCGCGGGAAATAGCTCTCAATCCCATTCTTCCTAATATTCGCTACAAGGAGCCACATTGCGACTCTTTTTCCGTAAATCACCCATCTTGACTGCATCTCGCATGCCAATGGTGAACTGGTGCTCCGGGCGCAACGGGATCGATCGGTGATGCACCGGCTTCCTTTCTTGAAAGGGCACATCAACCCAAGTCGATCGTAATTTCCGACTTCCGTCAGACGAAGAGCGATTCGACAAAGGCCTCGGGGTCGAACGGCTGGAGGTCATCCAGCCCTTCCCCAACACCGAGGAACTTCACGGGGAGGTTCATCGCCTGGCGCACCGCGACGACGACCCCTCCTTTGGCGGTGCCGTCGAGCTTTGTCAGGATGATCCCGGTGCACCCGATGGACTGGGTGAAGACTTCGGCCTGGCGAATCGCGTTCTGCCCATTCGTGGCATCGAGCACGAGCAAGACCTCGTGCGGTGCGCCCGGAATCTTCCTGGTCAGGACGTTCCGCACCTTTTCCAGTTCGCGCATCAGGTGCTGCTGGGTATGCAAGCGGCCGGCCGTGTCAATGATGAGGATATCCACACCGCGGCCAGGGCACGGTCGCAGGCATCGTGAGCAACGCTCGCCGGGTCGGCTCCAGGGCGCTCCGCGAACGAGGTCCGAGCCAGATCGATCGGCCCAGATGCCAAGCTGATCGGCCGCCGCCGCGCGGAAGGTGTCGCAGGCACCGAGCAAGATCGACTTGCCCTCGTTCTTGAGCCTCTGGGCCAGTTTGGCAATGGAGGTCGTCTTGCCGGATCCGTTAACTCCGGCGATCAGGAGCACGGTCGGCTTCGTCGGGCGCGACGGTTAACTCACCGGGTTTTGGATCGACCAGCAGGGCTTTCAACTCATTCTTGACCAGCTCAACCAGCTCCTCGTCGGCGGTCTTGCCTGTGTAGGCTTCTCGCACGCGATCGAGGATCTTGTTCGTCGAGGCAACGCCGACATCGGCCTGGATCAGCTTCGCCTCCAGCATGTCCAGAAAGTCCTGATCGACCTTCTGGCCGAACCACGACCGAACGTCGAACAGGCGGGCCGTCCGGGCCAATCCCTTCTTGAACTTGGCGAGCAGATCCTTGAAAGCCATGGGGTCTCTCGTATGGAGCGGTTTCTGACTTACGGAAGGTCCGTGTGGGAAGCGGACCGTAACTGTTCGAGCACCGCGCCCGGCGTCGTGATGGCCCCAACCCAGCGGCCGGGACGGTCGGGAGCGTGGAAGTCGGAACCGGCGACAGGGACGAGATCCAACTGCTCGGCCCAGTCCCGCCAGCGGCGGCCGAGCTTGCGATTGATGCCGGGGCCATCCACCTCGATCGCACCAAGACCGGACGCGACCAGCTCCTCCAGGTCCCGCAGACGCAAATCATAGGGTGGGTGCGCCAGACCGGCAACCCCGCCCGCCTGGCGGATCAAAGGGATGGCCTGATCCCAAGGAATTCGGGGTTTGGGAACCTGAGCAGGGCCCCGGTCACCGAGATAACGCGCGAAGGCCTCACGTCGATCGCCGACCTGCCCGGTCCTCACGAGCCATTCCGCCAGGTGCCGGCGACCGAGCGAGGCCCGCGGAAAAACGCGCCGGATGGCCTCCAGATCGATTCGCAGACCCAGCGTGACGAGCCGATCAGCCATCTCGGACATCCGGCGCTCGCGTCCCTCCCGCATCGTCCGGCTAGCGGCGGCCAGGGCCGGGTCGTCATCCCGGACGAAATGGCCGAGCAGGTGGATTTCTCGACCATGACGCTCCGCGGTCAGCTCGATCCCACCGACGAGTTCCACGCCGACCCGCTGGGCCTCCGACCGGGCGACAGCCAGAGCCGAGAGAGTGTCGTGATCGGTGATCGCCAGCGCGGTCAAACCCACGGCCGCCGCCGCGCGGACAACCTCGCCGGGGGAACAGACGCCATCGGAATGCGTCGTGTGAACGTGCAGATCGGCAGACGGTTCAGGACGCATCAGGCGGCGGCTCGATCGGCGGCCCCTCGGCCTCAGGCGCGGGAGCGTCGGGATCGGGAAGCGGTGGAGCGGCGTCGTCAGCCAGCGCGGTCTCGGTTCCCTGGAGGCGGTCGAGGATGCCGTTGACGAACCGGCTCGACTGCGCGGTGCTGTACCGCTTGGCCAGTTCCAGGGCCTCGTTGATGGCGACCTTGGTCGGCACGTCGGGGCAGAACAGCATCTCGAAAGCCCCCAACCGCAAGATGTTACGGTCGATGGCCGCCATCCGGTCGATCCGCCAGTTCTCGGCGACGCCGGAGATCAACTCGTCAATCCGCTCCTGATTTACGCGGACGCCCGCGACCAGTGCCTGGGCAAACTCGCGTAGGCGGGGGTCGCGCAGTCTCCGCTGGATGAATCGCTCGATTTCACTGGAAGCGACTCCCGTATTCTGCTCCTGCAAGTACAGGACTTGCAGGGCGATCTCTCGGCCTCGGGTTCTTCGGGTCATGGTCGCCTTGGGGCCGAAGCCCTCGGGTCGTTTGCGATCGGTGATCTTGGCTGGTCGAATAGGCGGGGTCCGCACGTCCAATCATACGAAAGCCCCACCCAGACGGAAAGTCCACCCGGCTAGACGATCGTCCCTAAACCGAAAATCTTCGTGCTTGTGACTCGAAGACTAGCGGACTACAGTGAGTTGTTTCGCATGCTCATGCCCGAACCGGCCGTGTTGGTCCGGTGGACCTGGGTATGGGTCACTTGACAGGAGTGATGAACACCATGAGGACCCTTTCGTTGACCCTGCTGTCGCTGACGGTGGCCCTGATGGGGCTACGCGCAGGCCCCTCGCTCGCCGCGCCGGCTGATGCCGAGGATCTGGCCGGAAGCTGGAAACTCGTCGTCTTGCCGGGCAGCGAGTTTGAATTCTTCGTCGTCGATGTCCAGCCCGAAGGGGATTCGCTACAAGACCAAGGTCCAGAGCGCCCAGCCGTTTCTGGGGCCGACCGAGGTCACCTCGCTGGAGCAAAAGGACGGCACCATTCATCTTGTGGCGAAGACCGGCGACGAGGAAAACCCCTTTGTCGGCAAGCCGGCGGAAGGCAAGCCGGACCAGATTCTCGGGGCCTTCCGGTTCCGGGGCGACGTCTATCCGGCGCGTCTAGAGAAGACCGACGCCAAGGAAGTTGGCCAACCCAAACCCGGTGAACTGCCCCGCAAGCTGATCGCGTTGCGCCAGGTGGACGCCAAGGAGCGTGTGCAGAAGCTCCAGGACATGATCCACGAGAACGCCGGCGATCCGAATAACTACCTGCCCTACACGATGTTGCTCCAGACGGCCTCCGAGGCCGACCTGGCGGCCGACAAGGTGAGTGAGATCGTCAAGACCTGGATCGACCAGGCGGAATCTCACGGACCCATGTGGGTCAATGCCGTGCGTGCCAAGGCCCTGAAGGCTCTCGCGGGAAAGAAAACCTACGCTCCGATTTCCCTCGACCTGGCCAAGGCCGCCGACAAGAACCTGTCTGAAAGTGCCTCGACCGAACAGAAGGCGGAGATCGTCGGCCTGCTCGCCACCGCGGCCGAACAGGCTGGCGACGACCTCCTCGCCAGCCAGGCCCGCGAACGTTCCGAAAAGCTCGAAGCCGTCCTCGACGAGGAATATCACGAGAAGGTGCCCCCCTTCGAACCCAAGCCATACGAGGGCAAGGCGACCCGCGTTGTCCTGATGGAACTCTTCACCGGCGCCCAGTGCCCGCCGTGCGTGGCGGCGGACGTTGGCTTCGACGCGTTGCTAGAATCCTACAAGACGTCCCAGGTGATCGGTTTGCAGTACCACCTGCACATCCCCGGTCCCGACCCGCTCGACGAACCCGACGTCCATGGCCCGGTCTGAGTACTACGACCAGGCGATCCGAGGCACGCCCACGACGATTTTCAACGGCGAGCCTCTTGCCGGTGGCGGCGGTGGAATGGCCAATGCCGAGGCCAAATACCAGCAATACCGCGAGATCATCGACGAGCGTCTGGAAAAAACCCCGCAGGCCACGATTGACCTGAAAGCCACCCGCGACGGCAAGAACATCAAGATCAACGCCTCGGCGAAGGCCGAGAAAGCCGCCGAAGGCTCCAAGCCGAAGCTCCGTCTGGTGGTGATTGAAGAAGCGGTCCGTTACGTCGGCGGCAACGGCTTGCGGTTCCACCATCATGTCGTCCGCGACATGCCCGGCGGCCCCGAGGGCAAGGAACTGGCCGACGGTCAGGTTGAGGTCGAGCAGACGGTCTCGCTCGACGACGTGACGAACGAGATCCAAACCTACCTGAGCGACTTCGAGAAGAATCGCTCCGCCTTCCCGAACCCCCTCCCGCCGATCAAGCTGGAGAATCTCTCCATCGTCGCCTTCGTGCAGGACGACGCCGACAAGAGCGTCTGGAGCGCGGTCCAGGTGCCGTTGGAAGAGAATGGGAAGTAACCGCAGAACTTCCTGTGATTGAAGTCACGATCGTCGTCGGGTGGGAAGATTTCTCTCACCCGACACGGTCATTGCACACGGCTCTCAAACCGATTTCGACTTGCGTTTCCGTCGTGACTGGACATTCTTGAACTTCTCCCGCCAATCGCCAAAGCCATTCATGGCACCGATTGCCTCACCCTCTCCATCACGCTCCTCCCCCCGCGCAGCCGCAACCGCACGCTCCAGGAAAGCGTCAAATCCAGGCGTTTCCAGATCGGCGGCGGTGTGACAGGTGATGACGACCTCCTGACCGTCTCCACGGACATTCTCGACAATCAAGCGGTCAGCATCGCTGAGGACGGGAATCGTGGCAGAGTGGAAGGGCGTCAGCTTGAGTTGCTCATCGAGCGATCCAGGCTGAAAGGTGTTCCGGGGAACACGGAAGCGGAGCGTAACCACCCATTCGTGACCCGTCAGGGCCTCGAAAAACGCCGGCGTGTTCTTCTCCCGGGCCGGAACCCGCACGATCGAGCGCTGGGACCAGTCCGTCGGAGGGAAACCGCCGGCTTCCTCGATCCGATCGATGATGCGTTCGACGATTTGGCCATCCCAGCGGGCCGGGTCGGCCCGAACGGCCGACGCGGTCGCGGGTGTGCCATTTCCGGCCATCGACCTGCCAGGGCATTTTCACATCAGGGCCGAACTCGTCGTGGCGAGCGGCGTCCTGGGCCTGCTGGATCAGGGCCATCGCGGCGGCCTGCGGGTCGAACCGGGGACGCTTCTCATGCGGCCCGGCATCGAGCAACCCCTTCAAGATGGCTCCGGTGAGACTGCCTTTCGTCTCGGCGACAATTTCGGGAGGTCCCTCGGCGATGATCCGGCCTCCCGCCGCGCCGGCTTCAGGGCCGAGGTCAATCAGCCAGTCCGCCGTCTTGATGACTTCCAGATTGTGCTCGATGATGATGACCGTGTTGCCCAGGTCGGCCAGGCGATGCACGACGTCGAGCAGCTTGCGCGTGTCGTCGAGATGCAGACCGGTCGTCGGCTCGTCGAGAATGTAGAGGGTCCGTCCCGTGTCGGGTCGGGCCAACTCGGCCGCGAGCTTCACCCGCTGGGCCTCGCCGCCGGAGAGCGTCGGCGCGGCCTGTCCGAGTGCGACGTAACCGAGGCCGACATCGTGCAAGGTCTGCAAAATCCGGCGGATCTTCGGCACCCCGGCGAAGAGCTCGAGCGCGGCATCCACCTTCATGTCGAGCACGTCAGCGATCGTCCGGCCGCGATACTTCACCGCCAGGGTCTCGGCGGTGTAACGGCTCCCACCGCACGCCTCGCATGTCACCCAGACATCGGGCAGGAAGTGCATCTCGATCCGCTTTTGCCCGGCCCCTTCGCACGCCTCGCAACGCCCACCCGCCAGATTGAAGCTGAAGCGGCCCGGGGTATAACCCCGAACCTTCGCCTCGGGGAGCTTCGAGAAGAGTTCACGGACGAGGTCGAACAGGCCCGAATACGTCGCCGGGTTCGATGCGGGGGTGCCGCCGATCGGCGTCTGATCGACGCTGATGACCTTATCGACGTTCTCCAGCCCCTCGATCCGATCGTGTACACCGGGCGAGGCCGAGGCCCGGTGCAGTTGTTTCGCGGCCGCCTTCCAGAGAATGTCCTCGATCAGCGAACTCTTGCCCGAACCACTGACACCGGTGACGACCGTCACGACGCCAACCGGGAAGGCCGCATCGACGTTCTGCAGGTTGTGATGGCGTGCCCCGCGTACCGTGATGAAGGGGCCTTCGACCGGACGACGGTTGGTTGGAATCGGAATGGCGGTCTTGCCCGCCAGGTAGCGGCCCGTGAGTGACTTCCGCGATTTCTTGACCTTCTCCGGCGGCCCCGCGGCCGTGACCTCGCCGCCGCCGTCCCCGGAGCCGGGACCGAAATCGACGAGGTTGTCCGACGCCTCGATGACCTCGCGGTCGTGCTCGACGACGACCAGCGTGTTCCCCAGGTCGCGGAGCCGCCGCAAGGCCGCCAGGAGCCGGGCGTTGTCGCGTGGGTGCAGGCCGATGGTCGGCTCGTCGAGCACGTAAAGAACGCCAGTCAAGCCGCTACCAAGCTGCGACGCCAGCCGGATGCGCTGGCTCTCGCCGCCGGAGAGCGTGGGCGTTCCGCGCGAGAGGGACAGGTAATCGAGTCCAACATCGACGAGGAACGCCAGGCGGTCGCGGATCTCACGGACCAGATCACCCGCGATGTGCCGCTCGTCGGCGTCGAGCTTCAGCCCCTTGAAGAACGCGAGCGACTTGCCCAGGGGCCAACGGCTCACCTGGTCGAGCGTCACGCTGCGGAAGCGAACGGCCGCCGAATCGTCCCGTAAGCGACCCCCCATGCACGAGGCGCACTCGACCTCATCGACCATGCCGGAGAGCTTGGCCCGGTAGAGGAACGAGACGCGGCCCGCCTCCTCGATCGCCGGAAAGAGACCTTTATACTGAAAGCCGTACTCGGAGATCCCCTCGGCCGCCGGAACGGTGAACCACGACTCACCCGCCCCATGCAGGATCAGGCGGCGGTGCCGGGCGTCCAGCTCGTCGAACGGCATGTCGAGATCGAGTCCGGTGGCGGCGGCCATCGCCTCGATCTGGCGGGCGAACAGCGGATTTGTCTCGAAGTCGGGCCAGACGATCACCGCTCCGTCGCGAAGGCTCTTGTGGCCATCCGGGATCAAGGCGGCGGGATCGGCCCCCGGCTGCACGCCCAGCCCCTCGCACGAGGGGCACCAGCCGAGAGGGCTGTTGAACGAGAAGTTGTGCGGCGAGAGTTCCTCGAAGCTCCGGCCGCAACTATCGCACGAGCGATGCTGACTGAACCGCTCGACCGGCCAGTGCGCCTCGTTCGCCTCGTCGCCGACCTCGGCCACCAGCACGACCCCCTTGCCCAGATCGAGCGCCGCCTCGACCGAGTCGGCCAGCCGCGAACGAGTTGCCCGTCGCACCACTGCGCGGTCGATGACGACCTCAATCCGGTGCTTGCGACGCGGGCTGAGCGTCGGCGGCTCGTCGAGGCGGACGGATTGTCCATCGACCCGCACCCGGCTGAATCCCGAGGCGCGGAGGTCGTCCCAGAGGTGGTCGTACGCCTCGCCATCCCGACGCTCGATCGGGGCCATGACGTAGAGCTTCGTCCCCTCGGGGTGATGCAGGATCTTCTCGACGATCTCGTCGGCCGTCTGCGTGCCGATCGGCAGGTCGCACGTCGGGCAGTACGGCTGGCCGAGCCGGGCGAAGAGGATGCGGAGATAGTCGTGGATCTCCGTGACGGTGCCGACGGTCGATCGCGGGCTCTTGCTCGTCGTCTTCTGCTCGATGCTGACCGCCGGAGCCAGGCCGCTGATCTGATCGACCTTCGGCTTCTGAAGCGGAGCGAGGAACTGCCGGGCGTAGCTCGACAGGCTCTCGACGTAACGGCGCTGACCCTCGGCATACAGGGTGTCGATCGCCAGGGAACTCTTGCCCGACCCGCTCGGACCGGAGCAGACGGTCATCTGGTGCCGGGGAATCGTCACGTCGATCCCCTTCAAATTGTGCTGCCGGGCCCCACGGACGGTGATCGCTTCCAGCGTCTTGTTGAGCTGCGAGCGGCGGACGGTCTTCTTTCGCTTGGCAGGGGATGCACTCCCCTTACGAGGATGAAGAACCCGGGCGAGGGCCTGACCGGTGTGGCTCTCGGCGACGGCGGCCACCTGCTCGGGCGTCCCCTCGGCGACGATCCGGCCTCCGCCCGCGCCCCCTTCGGGGCCAAGGTCAATGATCCAGTCCGCCGTCTTGACCACGTCGAGATTGTGCTCGATCACGACGACGGTATTCCCTTGCTCCTTGAAGCTGTGCAGGACCGCCAAGAGCTTGCTGATGTCGTCGAAGTGCAGGCCCGTGGTCGGCTCGTCGAGCATGTAGAGGGTCCGGCCGGTCCCCTTCTTGACCAGCTCCCGGGCCAGCTTGATCCGCTGCGCCTCGCCGCCGGAGAGGGTCGGCGAGGGCTGGCCGAGCTTCAGGTAATCGAGACCGACATCGTGCAACGTCTGGAGCATCGCGGCGATCTTCGGCACGTTGGCGAAATGCTCCAGGGCCTCCTGTACGTCCATTTCCAGGACGTCGGCGATGCTTTTCCCCTTGAAGCGAACGTGCAGGGTCTCCCGGTTGAACCGCTTCCCCTCGCAGACCGGACACGTGACCCAGACATCGGCCAGGAAGTCCATCTCCAGCTTGTTCGAGCCGTTCCCCTCGCACGCCTCGCACCGTCCGCCGGGGACGTTGAAGCTGAATCGGCCCGCCTTGTAGCCCGCGCGTCTTGGCGTCGGGCAGTCGGGTGTAGAGATCGCGGATCTGGTCGAACAGCTTGATGTAGGTCGCCGGGTTCGAACGCGGGGTGCGGCCGATGGGAGACTGGTCGATGTCGATGATCTTGTCGAGGTGATCCAGGCCCTCGATCCGGTCGTGATCGCCTGGCTCGGTCAACGCGCCGTTGAGGTCGCGGGCCAGGGCGTCGCGGAGAATGTCGCCGATCAGGGAGCTTTTGCCCGAGCCGCTCACGCCCGTCACGCAGACGAGCAAGCCGAGCGGGACCGCGACATCCACGTTTTTGAGGTTATTGTGCCGTGCGCCGACGATCGTCAGAAAGCGGCCATCGGGGGCCTTCCGCTCGGCGGGGATCGCGATCTGCTTGCGGCCGGAGAGATACGCGCCGGTTACGCTCTTGCGGCTGCGGGCGAGTTTCGCCAGATCTCCCTTGGCGACGACATCCCCGCCCTTGACGCCGGGACCGGGACCGAAATCGACGAGGAAGTCGGCCGCGCGCATGGTGTCCTCGTCGTGCTCGACGACGATGACCGTGTTGCCGACGTCCCGCAGACGCTCCAGCGTGGCGATCAGGCGATCGTTGTCGCGCGGATGCAGACCGATCGACGGCTCGTCCAGGATGTAGAGCACGCCGACCAGCCCCGCGCCGACCTGCGACGCCAGGCGGATGCGCTGGGCCTCGCCGCCGGAGAGCGTCGGCGCGACGCGGTCGAGCGTCAGGTAGTGCAGGCCGACATCGACGAGGAACCCGAGACGTCCGCGGATCTCCTTCAGCAACTCGTCGGCGATCTGGCGAGAGAGCGGGTCGAGCGGCGTCGGCGTATCTTCGGGCAAGAGGTCGGCCGGTGCCTGACCCGCCAGGGCATCGAACCAGCGGGCGACCTGTCCGATCGGCAAGTTCCCTAGCTCGGGCAGGGTCTTGCCACCCACGCGAACGGCCCGCGCACGGGGGTTGAGCCGCGCTCCGCCGCAGTCGGGGCAGAGCATGCTCCGCATGTACGGTTCGAGCATGGCCTTGGTGGGGCCGCCGTTGGCGTTCTTGTACTTCGCCAGAAGCTCGTTGGCGACCCCTTCCCATTTCTCGGCGTGCGGCCAGCTCCGGCCGCGGCTCTTCCAGCGGTGGACAATCAGGCGGTCCCCCGTGCCGTAAAGCCAGGCCCGCTGATGCTCCGGGTCGAGATCCCGCCAGGGGGCCTTCAGCAAGGTTCCCTTGGCGAGTCCGGAATCCGCCTCCAGGTTCGCGGCAACCCCCTGGAAAAGATGACGCCGCCACTTGCCGATCTTCGACACCGGCCCCAGCGGCTCGATGGCCCCCTTCCAGACCGAGAGCGTCGGGTCGGGCACGAGCCGGTCCGGGTCGAAGTCGTGCCGCACGCCGAGACCGTCGCAACTGGGGCACATGCCTTGCGGACTGTTGAAGCTGAACAGTTGCGGGCTGGGCGGGTCGAAGCCGATGCCGCAGGCCGGGCAGGCATAATGGGCCGACAGGAGCAGGTCGGGCTGACCTTCGGGCGCGATGATGACCGTGCCCTCGCCCCGCTTCAAGGCGGACTCGACCGCCTCGGCCAGACGGGCGCGGACGCTGGGACCGGCCTTCAGACGGTCGATCACCACCTCGATGTCGTGCTTGATCTGCCGGTCCAGGGAGAGCTTGTCCGCGATCGGCACGATCTGCCCATCCACCCGCGCCCGGACGAACCCCGCGCGGCCCAAGCTCGATGAACAGGTCCTTGTACTCCCCCTTCTGGCCCCGGATCACGGGGGCGAGAACGAGGTACGGCGTGCCGGTGGGCAACTCCATGACCCGCGCGACAATCTGCTCGCGGGTCTGCGCCGCGACGGGCCGGTCACAGTTCGGGCAATGCCCCTGACCGACCCTCGCGAAGAGCACGCGGAGATAGTCATTGATCTCGGTGATCGTGCCGACGGTCGAGCGCGGGTTGCGCCCGGCGGTTTTTTGCTGGATCGAGATGGAGGGGCTCAGGCCATCGATCCGCTCGACCTGCGGCTTGGGCATCTGGCCGAGGAACTGCCGGGCATAGCTGGAGAGACTCTCGACGTAACGTCGTTGCCCTTCGGCATAAAGGGTATCGAAGGCGAGCGAGCTTTTGCCCGATCCCGAGACCCCGGTAAAGCAGATGAGCGAACCGCGCGGCAGGTCGAGCGAGACATCGCGGAGGTTGTGCTCGCGCGCGCCGCGGATCACGATGTCCGTCGTGGCCATCCCTGGAGCGTCCTCAAAAAGGGGGCGTCAGCCTTCGTTGTCGGGCACGGTCCATCCGTCGTGGACCGAATTCATACTATACACGTGTCCGCACAGACTGTCCATCCGCGCCGCCGGACGCTCCCGGGAGCCCCTTCTCCTCTTTCTGTTCACTCGACGATTCCCACGGGGATCGTCGCTTCCGGGATGGTTCTCATGCTGACGAACTTGTTCTCCCGGACGAGCTTGTGGCAGTTGACGCAGTTCATCGTCATCTTGACGTAGGCGAGGGTCGCCCCGTCGAGGTCGCGCTTCTTGGCCTTGCTCTCCAGGGTCTCCGCGATCTCCTGAAACTCCGTGCTGTAACGGAGATAGACCACATTGGGCGTGACATGCCACATCTTCTGCTTCGCTCATCTCGCGGAGTTCACGAGCGTTCTGGGCAATGGCCGTGTAATCCTCCAGCGCGAGCCCTTCGAGAATCTTTTGCGAACGCTCCAGTTTCTGACGCATGAACTGGCGCAGGTCGTTCGGATCTTCTCCCCGTCCATGCAGCGCGAGCCCTCCGATCAGGAACAAGGACAGGAGAATCGGCAAGAGCGCCGCCCGGTTCGTCGTTATTGCCTTCATGGTTCGTCTTCTCCGTTCGTATCGCGCGAATGAGTCCAGAACCGCTTTCCACGTTACAACCCACAAATTCGGACTGCAACGAGAAACCGCAATGCGCGAAGGTGGAACTTTTCCCGCGCGAGAACATGGCGACCGGCCGCTCTCAACGGGTTACTATGTTCCTCCAAACGACCGAGACTCGATCCGTTACGCCTCAAGACTCGCACGGAAATCGACGCCCATGCCCGAACTCGACGCGAGGTTCCTGCCCTGGTTCCTCTCCGCCGTCAGTGTCACGATCAGCCTTGTGGCCACGTGCCACGTGATCCTCAAGAAACGGGAGACGCGGGCAGCCATCGGCTGGATCGGTTTGATCTGGCTCTCGCCCTTCCTCGGAACGTTGCTTTACGTACTCTTCGGCATCAACCGGATCAGCCGGAAGGCCCGCTCGCTCCGGCGCAGCCGTCCCCGCTTCGAACCTCCGGCCTGCCGCGAATGCAGCCCGGAGATGGTCCGCCAGGCCCTCTCTCCCGAAGGGCTCCACCTGATCCCGCTCACGAGGCTGGTGAGCAAAATCACTCCCCAACCGCTCTTTCCCGGCAACCGATTCACTCCGTTGCGCAACGGTGACGAAGCATACCCGCAGATGCTCAAGGCGATTCACGACGCCGAGCGCAGCGTGAGCCTGGGGACGTACATCTTCAACGATGACCTCGCCGGCCAGATGTTCATCCAGGCCCTCGGAAACGCCGTCGAGCGCGGGGTGGAAGTCCGGGTCCTGGTTGATGACATCGGCGCCCGCTACGATCTGCCGCGCGTGTTCCACGCTCTGCGCAAGGTCGGTGTGACCTTCGCGTCATTCCTGCCCTCGCTGGCCCCCGGCTTCATGCCGTATTTCAACCTGAGGAACCACCGCAAGATTCTCGTCGCCGACGGCCGGACCGGGTTCACCGGGGGCATGAATATCGACAAGGACTACTACCACGAGTTCAATACCAGGTCGCCCAAGAACGACCTGCACTTCCGCGTCGAGGGGCCGGTGGTCGCCACCTTGCAACACGTCTTCGTCGAAGATTGGGCCTTCACCACGGGCGAATCCCTGAAAGGGAGATGCCTGGTTCCCGGCGATCGAGGCCGCGGGTCAGACCATCGCCCGAGGAATCGCGGACGGTCCCGACGAGGACGTCGATCGCCTCGTTACCGCGATCCTCGGCGCGCTCTGCTGCGCGACGAAGCGGGTCGTCATCCTCACCCCGTACTTCGTGCCGGAGTCGCCCCTGACCTCCGCCCTGGCCGTCACGGCGCTTCGAGGGATCGAGGTGGACATCATCCTCCCCAGCGAGAACAACCTGAATATGGTCAAGTGGGCCGCAACCACGACGCTCGAAGAACTGGTCTCCAGCGGTTGCCGAGTCTGGTTCACGCCACCCCCGTTCGACCACACCAAGCTGATGATCGTCGACGGCCTCTGGAGCTTCATCGGCTCGGCGAACTGGGACGCCCGCAGTTTCCGGCTTAACTTCGAGTTCAATTTCGAATGCTACGGCTCCGAACTGGCCGAGAAGCTGGAAACGATTGTTCAGAGTAAGCTCGACGGCGCACGGCAAGTCCGTAAGGAGGACCTCGACAACCGAGGACTCCCCACCAAACTCCGCGATGGAATGGCTGGCCTGATGTCCCCCTACTTATGATTTCCGACAAAAGTCGTTGGTCGCGTCAAGTTTTTACCGTATAATAAGTTACGGAAAGCCCACAGACGTTCCAGCGATGACGGGATTCATTATCTCCCTCTGGCATCGAACATGCTCTATGAGGAATTCGAACTAGGGAAGAGAGAATCGGAGAGAGGCGTGGAATCTGACCATCGTGCGGGTCTCTTTCGAGATCCACCAGCGATTCTGGTTGGGGCAAACTGGTGAACATCTACCTGTTACGGATTGACGATCAGCATACCGAGTTTTACTCGGAGTCGAAGCCTTCGACGGGTTCCTCGCCGGACGAACGGAGCGAGGGGATTCGTCAGTGGGCGGATCGCCGTTCGCGATCGTTCCGGGCGGGACTGCGACGTTCCAAGCACCCGATGGGGCGAGCCCTCCGCTACGTCTGGGATTGGCTGCACAAGCACATCGGTACGGATGAGCCGATGCTGCGCGGGCTGCGACGCGCCGAGTCGATCGTCATCCATCATCCCACGACCATGACCGTCGAGGAAGCCAATGCGGCCTGGGAAGGCTACCTCGCGCACCGGCAGAAACACCACGTCCTCTGGCTGATCGTCAACGCCCTGCTCGCGCCCATTACCGGGATCGGCCTGATGATCATTCCGGGACCGAACGTGGTCGGGTTCTGGTTTGCCTACCGGGCCTTGATGCACCTGTTCGCCCTGCTGGGCGTCCTGCGAGCGCGTGGCAAGACGTTGCCGTTGACGTATGAACCCTCGGAATCGCTCGACACGATCCTGACCGACGCGGACACGCGGCAGGTGGCCGAGGTGGCGCACGAGTGCGGGTTGAAACGGCTCGGTAAGCTGATCCGTCACCACGAAAGCGTTATTCAGTCGAAGTTAAACCCGCACGAGATGCCGCTCGTCCGCCAATGAGACGACATCCCCGTTCACCCTCCCTCTCGGCGATCATCCAGCAATGCGCGTGCTCAGCTACAACATCCATAAAGGCATCGGCGGGCGCGACCGCCGATACAGCCTGGAGCGGATCCTCCATGTGATCGAGGAGGAGAACCCGGACCTGCTCTGCCTCCAGGAAGTCGATCGCAACGTCAAGCGATCCAGCTTCCATAACCAGCCGGAGCAGCTCGCCCAGGAACTGAATGCCACGGCCAGTTTCTTCCAGTTCAACCACAAGGTCCGCGAGGGGGGCTACGGCAACCTCGTCCTCTCCCGCTGGCCGATCGGTTCAAAGCATCAGATCTCTCTACGATTGAGCTGCGCAAGATCGCGAGAGCGCAAATGGTCGTCGTGGAGACCCCGGAAGGCCCCTTGCACCTGATCAACTGGCACCTTGGCCTGGCGGAGAAGGAGCGGCACTGGCAGGTCGGGCACCTCCTCTCGCACCATCTCTTCAAGGAATCCGCGCACCTGCCGACCCTGATCATCGGCGACACGAACGACTGGCGTTGCACCCTCGGCAAGCGGAAGGGACCATTCGCCAGCCATGGTTTTCATGAAATAACGCGGCCGCCGTCGCGCTTCCGCTCGTTCCCGGCCACCTTGCCGATGGGCTCGCTGGACAAGGCCTTCGTGCGCGGGGAGATCGAGGTCCGCCATGCCCGCGTCGTGCGCAATCCGATGGCGCACCAGGCGTCGGACCACCTGCCCCTGGTCGTCGATTTCCACATCAACGGCCATGCTTCAGCCGCGGAACCGGCCGCGCACCCAGAGAAGCACTCCGGCCACTGACGCCCCCGTCAGGTTCGAGACGAGGTCCCAGCCCGTGTTGACGTAGCCGCCGACGTTCGTCTTGGGCAAGACGCGTGTGGCAGTGAACTCGATCACCTCGTTCAACGCACCGAAGCCCATGCTGGCCATCACGCAAAGCGTGACCAGCCCGAACGTTGGCCGGGCGGCCCCCGTCGCTCCCCGGAGCGCCTGCCAGCACAACCAGGTCGTTACCGCGAAGCCGAAGGCATGGGTCGCCTGGTCGTATTTCAGGTTATGCCCGGGCAGGAGCCAGAGGTTGTAGAGCACGAACGGCGGCCCCTCCACCGGCCAGCTCTCGGGAACCGCCACGAGGCCGCCGCACATGTGCAGCAAGCCCCAGAGGCTCAGGCCCCCCAGGACCCCGAGGCTCAGACACACCCGCAGATGCACGACCGTCACGACGGCGATCAGGATCGCCATCACGACAATATAGATCAGGAATTCCCCGTTCCCCGCGACGACCGCATCCACGCTGAACCCCAACAGGTAGAGCAGCGTGAACCCCAGGATCACCCAGACGCTCGGGGTGACCTGAGTCCGCGTTCGCTCCGGCTGTCGGACCTCATCGGGAGTCATGGCGTCCATCATCGTCGAGCGGAAGCGCCGTGTCGAGGACGCGCCGCACGGCCTCGTGAAGCTCCGGGGCTTTCGTGCGGACGACCATCTCTCCGTACAGGGTACCGAAGACGGCGATCCAGGCCAGCATCATCCAACCGCGCCAGTCGAGCGTTCGTGGCGTCCCCCGATCGTCTCCCTCAGAGGCGATCCGAGAAGCCCGGAGGGGCGAAAATTGAGCGTTCCGGATCGCCTCTCAGAGCGGCGCATGCGGCGACTCCTCGCGGTGCAGCCGTCCCCACCAGCGTCGGGCGGCACGATAGACGCGGTCGGGGGCGAGATCGGTCATGCAAGGGTGATCGGCCAGGGGACAGATCTTCCGGTGGCACGGCTGGCAAGGGACACGGTGCCGCAGGACAAGCGAACGACTCGACCAGGGACGCCACTGGCTCGCGCGGTTCGTCCCGCTGAACAGCACGACGGAGGTCACCCCGGCGCAGGCCGCCAGATGAGCCGGTCCGGAGTCGGCCCCGATGAACAGGTCAGCCCGCTCCAGCAGGGCGGCCGTTTCCGTCAGGGCGAGCCGCCCCGTCCAGTCGCGCAGGTTCGGGTGCGGGGGGAGATCCCGGGCCGCGTCGATGTCCTCCGGCCCTCCCACGACGACCACGCGCCAGCCATCGTCGAGGAACCGGCCGAGCAGCGCCGCCCAGTGCCGTGGCGGCCAGCGTTTCGCGGCTGTCCCCGCGCCGAGATGCACGGCCAGGAGCGGCGCCTCGGACCCGAACCGACCCGCGTGCAGCCAGTCGGCCTCGTCACGGAACGTTTTTTCGTGGACAAGTCGTTCGAGTCCGGAAGCCGGCGCCGGTTCGCCTCCGGCGAGCACTTTCGGCAAGACCGGCCGGCGCGACCGAACCGGCCAGGCCTCGTTCAGCAGACGGCCCACCTGGACCCGTTCGCCGTCTCCGGCATGCGCCTCGACCCTCGCCGGCTCAAGCGGCGGGATGCCGAGCCGGTCCAGCAAGGCCAGGCGGGAAATGACCTCGTGACGATCGGGCACCCAGGGGGCCATGTCGGTCAAAAGAAAGCCGCCGCCGCCCATTCCCCAGCCGAGCCGTCGGGGGATGCCCGCCAGGGCCAGCACGAGGACCGTCAGCACGTCCCCGCGCACGTCGATGCCAAGATCGTAATGATTCCCCCGCAGAGAGCGGCCCAGACTCCAGACCGCCGAGCCGAGCGCCCAGCCGCCCGGTCGGCGCTCGAACCAGTTCCGCGTCGCCAGGTGAACGTGATCGACATGAGGGTTGGCCTCGAACACCGCCTGATTGCTCGGCGAGGCCAGAACATCCAGCCGGGCAAGGGGATACGCCGCCCGCAACCTCGGAAACAACGGGCTGGAGAGGACGGCGTCTCCCATGTGGTCGAGCTGCACGACGAGGATGCGCCGGGGGTTCTCGACCCGGCGGGCCGGTCGGGCCCGCCTCCAGAAGCCCATCCCGAGCGTCCCAACCGCGTCGAGGACGTGGACCAGCACCCGCCACCGCCACTTGCTGTAGCGGTACGTGCGAACAGGCACCGGCCTGGGCTCACGACGCGACACGATCATAGGCCTCCGAGGTCTCGCGGGCGACGGCTGACCAGAGATAGTGTCTTTCGACGTGCGTGGCAAGGTCGGGATGGGGACCAGAGGCCCACGCCGTGGCGATTGCCCGGGCGATTTCCGCGGGACGGTCGGGCCGGGCATAGCGGACGCGATCTCCGAAGTATTCCCGCGTGCAACCGAACGGCGTGAGCACGACCGGACAGCCCGCCAGCGCCGCCTCCAGGGCCGCCAGGCCGGGCGTCTCGAACCAGCTCGGCAAGGCGAAGACCCGCGCCGCCGCGTACGCCGACGCCAGCAGCGGATCATCGTGGGCGATCCTCGGCAGCCAGCGCAAGACCCCCTGCCCTTCGCGTCGGCAAGCGTCGCCGTAGGCTTCGTGTCCTGGAACCATGTCGCCGATCACGACCAGCGGCCTCCCCGCCCGGCGCGCCGCGCGGATCAGGCCGAGCACGTTCTTTCGAGGCTCGACCCGCCCGACGTAGAGCACGTTATCTCCCGTTCCGTGTCGTTCGTGAAAGGCCGACGGGTCCGCCCGAGCGAAGCGTGGTTCCACGCCGTTGGGCACCACGATGATCCGTCGAGGATCGGCCCCAAAAAGCCGGACCAGTTGCCGCCCCTCGGCCTCGGAGTTGGGCAGAATCCCATCGGCCAGGCTCAGCAGCTCGGCACGCCAGCCCAGCCGTTTCGGTCCGAAACGTCTCACGGACCACTTGGCGAGGTCGAGGACGCGTTGGGAGGATGTCGTTGCCAGGGCGGCCAAAGCTCTCGGCTCGACCCAGCAGATCGTCGAGAGCACGACCGGCACCCGCCGGGCCTTCGCCACGCGAGCCAGGGCCAGACCTTCGCGCGACATGCCGAAGAGATGGAGCAGCCGCGCCCTCTCCAGCCGGTCCGTCCAGGGGCAAAACGGCCGGACGGCGACACCCCGCGCTTCGAGGTGCCTCGCCGTCTGTAAAAGCTGGTTTTCCCCCCACCGGGCGCCTGGAAGACCGCCGAGGGGGCGTGCAGGAGCACGGACCCATCCGTCATCGGCCCCTGACAACGATCGGCAAGCCAGGACGACGCGTTGACGCGCGGCGCGGTCTCCTCGCGAGCGCACTGCCAGGGGCAATCTCACGACGGCCCTCCTCCGACCGAACGTCGGTTGGACCGCCAGCGCCGCAGCCGCTTCTTCAAGAACGCGCGCAGCGATCCCTCCGGCAAGTCCTCGACCGGGGTGACGGTCTCCCAGTCCAGCACGTCGCGGACGGCCGATTTGAGCCCTCGGCGCGGTGGCGCGATCTTCGGCTCCGGCAGGTCCGCCGCGGACGCGCCGGCGTTCGTAGGCCAACCCTTCCAGTCGCAGCGGCAGCCGAGGCCCCGGCACCGGCAAGAGCGCGGAATGGTCGCCCCGGACAATCTCCAGGCCGAGCGGATAGGCGGTGTCCCAGTCGTCGAACTGAACCTCCGGCCGCCGGTCGCTCTTGAGCACCACCTGCCAGCGACGATCCGCCCGCCAGTGCCACCAGCGGGCGAACTCCGTCAGGGTCACCCGCCAGAGGAACAGGTCCCGCTCGATCTCCCTCGCCAAATCCGTCAGGACGTCCGGGAACCGTCCCAGCCGACGCTCGGGATGCCCGTAAACGAACGCGGGTTCTCCGGCATCGATCTTCGCCCGCACCACCGTCCGCAAGTAATGCGCGATCCGCCGGGGACGGTCCGCGCCGGCGTTCAGAAACAGCCCCTCGCACACGGGGTGGATCGGGACCTGAAGCACGTTCGAGAAGCGGTCGCCGCGCCAGGGGAAGAACGGCACGTCATCATAGCCAAGCTGGAAATCCGAGGAGTAGAGATAGCCCATCCCTTCCAGCGCACGGTCCAGCCCCGGGTTCCAGCGACCTTCGGGCGCGGCGAAACCGATCGGGTTGATCCCCGCATCCACCAGCATCTCATGAGCCCGTTCGATGTTACGGACGTTCTGCGCCTCGTCCCGGTAAACGACATGAAAATGCCCATGCGACTGCGCATCGATCCGTTTCAGGTCCTCCAGCACGGCCGGTTCCTGTCCGTAGGCGTGCGTGCTGACGAAGTGGGTCGTGCAGTCGTCCAGGGGGCGCCTTGCCCGGGCGAACCGGGCGTAGTCGTCGGGATACCGCTCGTCCAGATCGGCCCGGAAGTGGAAGGCCGAGCGGTACGGATAGGGATAGATCGCCAGCCGCGCCCAGATCCCCCCCGCGCGATGAATGCTCTCACGGAGCCGGCGAAGCAGCCGTACCCGGATCGCCGACCTTGGATAACGGGCGACGCGCTCGCGGAGGTTCAGCCCCTGGTAACGCCAGATCGCGGGGGCCGCTTCGGTGTCGATCAATGCCACGAACGGATCAACGGGCTCATCGCGTCGCAGAACATCCACGTCGATCGCCACGTGATGCGGCGAGAGCATCGACCGCAAGTGCGCCTTCGACACCCGGCGCCCATCGTAGAGCACGAACCGCCCACCCCGGAACGCCAGCGGGTGCGCATCGCGAACCTTCGTGAAGGCGATCCCGTCCTGACCCAGAATCAGTTCCAGGCCGGGCGGCGTGTTCCAGAGCACCAGTGGCAGGAGCGGCAATTCCGATCGTAAGACCCTATCCACAAGGCCCTCCCGGCCGCCGGGCCGTCCACAACGTCAGCAATCGCGCGGGGGGAACCCAGCGGAAGAGGGCCGAGCGCGACTCCTCCGGGGTGAGCAGATGTTGCTTCGTGACCTCACAAAAGAGCGACCGAAGCTC
The DNA here is from genome assembly GCA_963758025.1 of uncultured Planctomycetota bacterium. GTDB lineage: Bacteria > Planctomycetota > Planctomycetia > Isosphaerales > Isosphaeraceae > CAVWUA01. Next base: position 264,813 of record CAVWUA010000005.1, read on the forward strand.
GCGGGTCATCCGCCCCGGCCAGAACCAGCGTTCGCGGAACGGGGCATTCGGCGGATACATCCAGAGACCTCGCGATTCATCGATCCACTTGACCGTCACGTTGGGCAGCCAGGGCCTCCGGGCATTGAACGAACCGGCGTTCTTATCCACGATTGCCAGAATACCACCGGGTCGGAGGACCCGGCGAACCTCGCGCAACACCTCACCCATCGCGTCAAGATGTTCGAGGACCTCGATCGCAACGACCGCATCGACCGTTGCATCCGGCCAGCGGCAGACGCCGCGCCGAGGCCTGGACACGGTGGATTCCATCGGCCTGGCGCAACATCCCCAGCGACGGATCGATCCCGATCACCTCGGCACCGGCGGCCTGGAAATGCCGGGCGAACCGGCCCTTTCCGCATCCGAGATCCAGCACCCGACGCCCCGAGAGGGGGCCGAGAGCCTCCAGGACCGCCCGCAGCCGCACGTCGTCGGGGGGGACACTCGGCTTGAACCGGGCCTCCAGCGCATCGAAGCGCGCGGCGACGTAGCGCTCACTCGCGGCGAGGCTCATGCCGCCCTCCCCGCCCGCGACAGCTCGCGGTGCTTCCAGTGCCGCACGGCCACCGAGACCCCCGACAGCGCGCAGAAGGCGAACCCTTCCAACCCGTCGCGGAACCCTTGCTTCCCCAGATACAGCTTGAGGAACGTCCAGCAAGGGCGGACGGTCATGTCGATCAGGCGGGTCGATCGCCGCTCACGCTGAAACTTGATCGCCTCCAGGGTCGTGTAAAGATCAATCTTGCGCAGAAACGTCTGCATATCGGGAATCGTGCGATGCTGGAGCGGGGAATTCAGTTGCCCCACGCTCCCTTCCAGCGCGACGGTCTCGTGCACGGCACCGATCCAGCGGCCCCGGTCGCGGCGAAACAGCCGCAACGGACGGTCGTGCTGCGTCCCGGAATAGGCGAACGGGCGGCCGAGAATCACGCTCTGAATCGGCACGCGGAAGCCGTGATGCGTTGAATGGCGCAGAGCGTCGCGGATCTCGGCGGCCAGTTCGGGCGTCGCCCGTTCGTCGGCATCGACGGCGAAGACCCAATCGCCGGAGGCCAGATCGAGAGCGGCGTTGCGCTGGCAGGCGAAATCGTCGAATTCGCGGACAACGACCCGGTCGGCCTGTTGCCTCGCCACCGCCTCGGTCTCGTCCTGGCTTCTCGGGTCCACGACGACGATCGATTTCCTCCGTCCAGCGCAGCGCGGCCAGGCATTCGGACAGGTTATGGGCCTCGTCGCGCGCCAGCACCAGCGCGCTGATCCTCGGCTCAGTCACGATCACCCACCTTTCGGATCGCGCCCGCGATCGTCCGCGCGGGGAAGTAGGCGGCGAAGGCGATCAACTCCACGTCGAGCCGACCCAGGGCCGCCAGAACAATCCAGAGATGCCAGCGCACGTCGGCATGTCCCACCAGCCGAACGAGGGTCTTGATCCCGGAGTCCGACCGGAGCGTGACGGGCGGCACGGGCGTCGTGGGTGACGGAGTATCGTCCTGGTTCGCCGTCTGTGTCGCGACGAAAAAGAGATATTTGCCCATCCCGTACGCCATCCCGGCCAGGAGCCAGGCGGGATGACCGTCACGGACGAAGCACGACCAGGCGATCGCGGCGTGCAGGGCCATGTCGCCGAGTTCGTCGAGCACGGCGTCGAGCCAGCGGCCGAACGCGCTGGCGGTCCCTTGCAAACGGGCGAGATGGCCGTCCGCCGTATCGAGCACCAGGGCGACCGCCAGCGCGGCGGCAATCGCCAGGCGTCCTTCCAGCCGGTCGCCACCGAGCGCAACGGCTCCCGACGCGGCGAGCACGAGCAGGCCGGAGGCCAGGGTCACGGCATTCGGCCGGATCGGCGTCGGCCGTAGCAAGCGGCCCAGCAATCGCGCCGGGGCGAGCGCCCAGAACCGGCCAAGCGGCTGATAGGTTCGGCGGCGGACCAGTTCCTCCTCGACAACGCGGAGCGACTGCGGCGAGTCGAGCCGCCAGATCACCGCCGTCTCCGGGTCGCGGCCCCGTCGCAAGGCGCGTCGCAAGCGGGATGGATCGTAGATCCGGTCGGTACGGAGAATCGCCGCCCCCTCGGGCGGCGGGCCGGTCGCGAAGGCGCAATCGTTCGCCCGCTCCTCGGGAATCAAGGCCCGGAACCGCCCATGCTCGTCCACCCTCGCGTGGATCATCACCCGCCCGGGACTGGATTCTCCGGCCAGGTCGATCAGATGGGCGAGGACCGGGCGGCCGAGCACCAGCGCGTCGGCCAGAGGGCCATGTCGGCCCCCTCGGTCGCGCGTCGATAATCAACATCCGTGCCTGACGAGACATCGGAGCGCCTCCATGCGCCGGCGAGGTGAACGTCATCCCAAGCGTTGGCTGTCAGACGATCGCGAATCGTGGGAGAATCGGCGAATCACCACCGAAACACATGGAAAAACGCCTCTTGCCGCTCGATCCAACCCGTTCCCCCGACCGCCAGCGCACGGCGAGCCGTCCGCACCTGGCCCAGACGCCGCAAGGCCCCGGCGAGCGCGGAGAGGAACGCCCCGCGACCCGTCGCCAGCGCATGCAGCACGCGAACCGGCAACCACGCCAGATGGGCGGCCAGCCGTCGGCCCCCCAGGTTCTTCCAGGCGAACAGCAGGGTATTCCGCGCCGCCAGCCGATCACACCCGGCGCGGCCGAAGGCCGGCTCGAACGAGCCGAACCCGCGATGATAGGCGATCGACTCGGGGACGTAATACCCCCTCCACCCCGCCATCCAGGCCCGGAAGCCCAGGTCGAGGTCCTCGATCCGGCCGGGGAAGTAGATCGGGTCGTATCCGCCGAGTTCGAGGAACTTCCGGCGATCGACCGCCAGCACGGGACCGGCCGCCGCCGTCAGGTCGGGCGGCCGAAGCGTCTGCTCGTGACCAGGGACCCGGCACATCCCCTGCACCAGGCCGAACCGGCTGCGAACGCGGGTCCGCATCCCCTCGTAGTCGCGGCCGTCGAAGTCCCAGCAAAGCGGCGCCGCGAACAGGGCGTCCTCGTGCTCGTCCAGGGCCTTGACCAGAGGAGCGACGGCGTCCGGGTCGAGCTTGACGTCGTTGTTCAGCAGCAGGACCGCCGGTTCCTCCAGTCGGGCAAGGACGTGGTTGAACGACGCCAGTCCCCGGTTCGGCTCGCGGATCACCCCCAGATCGGGCCAGTCGCGGCGAGCATTTCGATCGAGCCGTCCGTGGAGCCGTTGTCCACGATCGTCACCGCGCAAGGCCAGGGAGAACGGGAGGCGGCTTCGACGATCGTCGGCAGGCACTCGCCCAGCAGGCGCAGGCCGTTGTAGTTCAGAACGAGGATGTGCGTCCGGTCGATCCCCACGGGGTCCATCCCTCGGGTGAAGCTCAGCGAATCAGGACGCGCCGGAATCAGCGCCGCCCGGTACCATACGGGCGACCGTCGTTTTGGTCAAGGCGGGAAGCGGGCATGTCACAGAGCATGAGAACTGGTCCTCATGCTCTGTGAACGACCGTTTCCAAATGGACGAACGCCGACGGGACAGGCTCTCAACCCGAGTAGTTCGAGCCTCGCAGCGAGTCGAGCAGTTCCTTGGTCGCCTTGATCCCCTCCGGCTCGGAGAGGCGGCCCCCCTCGTACTCGATGCCGACCCAGCCGTGGTAGCCGCGAGTCGGTGACGATCTTCATGATCCGGGCGTAGTCGAGGGTCGTCTCCTTGCCGTCGGGGCCGAAGTCGTAGCTCTTGGCCGAGACCCCCTTGGCATACGGCATCATCCGGGCGATGGCCTCGTAGACGTCGATCGCGTACTTGCCGTCCTTCCTGGGGAAGTTGCCGAAGTCGGGCAACGTGCCGAAGTTATCGCGGCCGACGGCCTTGATCAGCGCGATCAGCGCATCGGGGTTGCTCGACGGGCCGCCGTGGTTCTCGCAGATGATGTTGATCTTGTGCTTGCCGCCGTATTCGGCCAGCGCGGAGCAGCCGTCGGCGGCCTCCTCGACGTGGTCGGGGCCGTAGTTGCCCCCGGTGTTGACCCGGATCGAGTGGCATCCCAGCGCGGCGGCGGCATCGACCCACTTCTTGTGGTTCTCGACGGCCTGCTGACGCTGGTTCTTGTCCGCGGCGCTCAGGTCCCCCTCGCCGTCGATCATGATCAGGACGCAGGTGACGCCTTGATCGTCGGCGCGCTTCTTGAGGTCCTTCAGGTAGGCGTCGTCGTGGGCCTTGTCCTTGAAGAACTGGTTGACGAACTCGACCCCCTCGATCCCGAACTGCTCGCGGGCGACCTTGGGAAAGTCGAGGTTATCCAACTCCTTGCCGAAGAGGGCTTTATGCAGCGACCACTCGGCCAGCGAGATCTTGAAGTCGCCGATCTTGCCGGCGGAGGGCGTGCCGGTGACGTCGGCGGCCCAGGTCGGACGCAGGCCCAGGCCGAGCATCGCGCCTCCGGCCAGAGCGCCTCGGATCATGTCGCGGCGGGACAGGATGGGATCGAACATCGTTGGTATTCTCCGGGTGTGTTGGGGTTGCGGACGTGCCCGCACGTCCGCCGAGCCTTCTGAGTTTAGGGACCGCTCGCGGCCGGTCAAGCCACTCGCGGCGTCGATCCGGGGTGTCTCACTCGACGCAAAGCCCGGCCAGATCCCGGATGGACGCCTGCGCGACCGGCGACGGGCACGACCAGACGAGGAAGAATAACGCCTGCCTTGCCCAGCGCTGCGCCGGCTCATCGCGGAGGAAACCGGTCCCCTTGCGGGCGGTCAGAAACGCCTGCGTCGCCCGCAGAACCAGGCCGTTCGCCTGGGCCCGGATTCTCGACGCGGGAGGCGCGTCGTCACGCCCTTCGGCGGCGGCGATGAGTTGGGTCGCGAGCGTCCGCCACTCCTGGGAAAGCGCCTCGACCGGCTCGGCCGGATCGTCGCGGCGGGCGGTTTCTTCCGCGAGGGCCACCAGGGCCGCGCCGCCTGGCCGAGAGCCAGGGAGGAGGTTTCCAGCCCGCCGGTCGTCGCGCCGGAGGCGGTCCCCATCACGTCCTCGGCGGGCCCGGCCAGGATGTCGTCCGGGGTGATCGGCGTCTCCTCACACGTCACCTCGCTCGTACAGGACGCCTGGAGCGCCGCCAGGTCGAACGGGGAGGAAACCGCCACGCCGGAGCGGTCCATCGGCAAGGCAATGAGCATCTGGCGGCCATCCTCCAGCGTCGCGCCGGTGACGAACACGTCGGCCCGGGGCGCGGCGGTGACCCAGGGCATCACGCCATCGAGCCGGTAGCCGCCATCCGGCGTCTCGGTCGCGGCCATCGCCCGCGTCCCCCGCCGTCGGGAGGTGGTCAGGTGCGAGATGCCGACCGTCGTGAAGACCGCCCCCTGGCCGATCCGCTCCAGCCAGCTTCGGGCGGTCGTCACGCCCCGGCCGGCGGCCGCCGCGAGCCGGCGAACCGAGGCATCATGCTGGGTGAGAATGAACGCGGCGGTCAGACTGCCTTCGGACAGCCGCGCGTACCTCCGGACGATCGTCGGGCGGTCGCACCCCTGGCCGCCGAACTCGGCCGGCAGCGTCCAGCGGTTTGCCCCGGCCTGAAGGACAAGCTGCCAGAGCGATTCGGGCCAGTCGCCCGCGATGTCGGCCGGGCCGTCGGCGTCTGCCAGGCGAGCCAGGATGTCAGCCTCCAGGCCCCCCGGCGGGTCGTTCTCGATTCCAGGCCAGTCCGGCGGCATGGCGTGGGGTTTGCTCATCGTTCATTCAGCCTTTCGACGCGGCGCTCTTCTCCGATCATGGACCTTGCTATGATGTCCTGCCGGAGCCTGGATCGCTACCCCGGTCAGCCTCGTAACCTCAGGGAAAATGCCATGCCGCCCCCCTATTGTTACGAACATCCTCGCCCCTCGGTCACGGTGGATGTGGTCGTCTTCTCGGTCGATCAGGGCACCTTGCGGGTTGTCCTCGTCCGTCGCAAGAAGGACCCCTTCGAGGGCCGTTGGGCCATTCCGGGCGGATTTCTCGACATCGACGAACCGCCCGACGAGGGGGCGCGGCGCGAGCTGCGCGAAGAGACCGGCCTGGAAGTCCCCTGGCCACTGGACCCGCTCGGCTTCTTCGCCGCGCCCGACCGCGACCCTCGGGGCCGAACGATCAGCCTGGCCTACGCCACGGTCGTGCGCCCGCCGGCCCCCGAACCGGCCGGGGGGGATGATGCCTCCGAGGCCTCCTGGCGGGAACTCGACAAGGTCCGGAACCTGGCGTTCGACCACGACCTGATCCTGAAAACCGCGACCGCCTGGCTCCGCCGGAGTTTGCGCTCCAGGGCGATTGGACTGGCCATGCTGCCGGAAGAGTTCACCGCCGCCGAGGCCAATACCCTCTTCCGCGCGGTCTTCGGCGAGGAGGCGTCGGCCACGTCCTGGCGGAATCAGCTCGTCAAATCCGGCCATCTCCGGTCGTCGGATACGACGCCCAAACGCTACCTGGCGAGCGGGTTCCACCCGGGAGTCTGGTCAAGCTGGGAGGCAGAGTGATGACATCGTCTCCAATTTTGGTTTAATCGTTGCGACGGGATCGGCCAAAACGGCGAACGACGCCAGCCCGTCGGAACCGATCGCAACCGAAAATTGGAAAGGCCAACACACCATGCTGACGTTCTGCCTGCTGATTGCCACCGTTCTCGGCGCGGACGACAAGCCGCTGAACACCCCTCCGCCCGGGTTCAAGCCGCTGTTCAACGGCAAGGACCTGACGAACTGGAAGACGGACGGCGAGACCAAGGAGCACTGGACCGTCAAGGACGGCATCCTGCACTACGACGGCAAGGGGACCAGCCTCGTCACCGCGAAGGATTACGGCGACTTCGAGATGTATGTGGACTGGAAGATCAAGGAAGGCGCGGACTCGGGCATCTACCTGCGCGGCAAGCCCCAGGTGCAGATCTGGGACCGTCCCGAGATCGGCTCCGGCGGGCTCTACAATAACAAGGAAAACCCGAGCATGCCGACCGAGGTGGCCGACAAGCCGCCCGGCGAGTGGAACACGTTCCATATCATCATGAAGGGGGAGAAGGTCACCGTCTTCCTCAACGGCAAGAAGGTCGTGGACAACGTGACCCTGGAGAACTGGCCCGAGTACAAGGAACCGATTCCCGCCACCGGCACCATCGAACTCCAGCACCACGGCGACGACCTCCAATTCCGCAATATCTACGTCAAGGAACTTTGAACCGATGCACTATCGGACCTTCGGCCGCACGGGCTGGTCGGTCAGCGAGATCGGCTACGGCATGTGGGGCATGGCTGGCTGGACCGGCTCGGACGACGCCGAGTCGCTGGAATCGCTGGAACGCGCGGTCGCCCTCGGCTGCAATTTCTTCGACACGGCCTGGGGCTACGGGAGCGGACACAGCGAACAGTTGCTCGGCCGGCTCGTCCGCAACCATCCCGACAAGACGCTCCACGTCGCCACCAAGCTCCCGCCGAAGAACTTTCTCTGGCCCTCCCGGCGCGGGTTCACACTCGATGAGTGCTTCCCCCCGGAACACATCCGGGAGTACGCGGAAAAGAGCCTGGAGAACCTGGGGCTGCCCCGGATCGACCTCTTGCAGTTCCACGTCTGGGAGGACGCCTGGGCACACGACGAGCGCTGGCAACGCGCGATGGAGGACCTCAAGCGGCAAGACCTGATCCGAGCGATCGGCATCAGCGTCAACCGCTGGGAGCCCTGGAACGGTCTGGAGACGATCCGCACCGGTCTGATCGATGCGGTGCAGGTCATCTACAACATCTTCGACCAGGCGCCACAGGATGAGCTGTTTCCGCTCTGCCGGGAACGGAACATCGCCGTGATCGCCCGGGTGCCCTTCGACGAGGGGACTCTCACCGGAAACCTGACCAGGGATTCCACCTGGCCCGAAGGGGACTGGCGCAACACCTACTTCGTGCCCAGGAACCTGGCGGAAAGCGTGGAACACGCGGAGGCCCTGCGGCCCCTGGTGCCCGAAGGAATGACCATGCCGGAACTGGCCCTGCGCTGGATCCTGGCGGAACCGACCGTCTCGACGATCATTCCGGGGATGCGCAAGCTCTCCCACGTCTCGGCCAACATCGCCACCAGCGGCGCACCGCCGCTCGATCCCGAGTTGCTCGAACGGCTCAAGGCCCACCGCTGGGACCGAACGCCGACGGAGTGGTCGCAGTAACGACCATTCCCCGACAGGAAAAATGGCCCGCCCGGAAGCTTCCGGGCGGGCCATTCTTTTTCTCATTTCGAGGGAATCGGCGTCGCGGTCTCGATCAGGCGAAGAGTTCCTTGATCGGCTGAGCGCCATCCACGATCTTGATCGGGCGGCCGAGGGGCGTGGTGTACTGGGTGTCGATCGGGATGCCCATCGCCTTGGTCATCGTGGCGATGATGTCCATGACGCCGACCTCACGATCGACGACCTCGACCCCGTCCTTGTCCGTCGCGCCGACGAGCTGCCCGCCGGTCAGGCCGCCGCCACCCATGACGATCGACCAGCTTCGCGGCCAGTGGTCGCGGCCGGAGTTCTGGTTGACGCGAGGGGTGCGGCCGAACTCGCCCATCCAGACGACCAGGGTGTTCTCCAGCAACCCGCGCTGGGCCAGGTCGGCCACGAGGCTGCCCATCCCCTTGTCAAGCTGGGGCAGGTTGCCCCGCGAGAGGGTGTTGAAGATGTCGTTGTGGTTGTCCCAGCCGCCGAGGGCGACCTCGACGAACGAGACCCCCTGCTCGACCAGGCGACGGGCCATCAGGCAGCCGGAGCCGAACGAGTTCCGGCCGTAGGCGTCGCGCACCGCCGGGGGCTCCTCCTCCAGGTTGAAGGTCCGGGTGTAGCGCGAGTTCATCATGCGGATCGTCTTGGAATACACCGCCTTGTGATCGAGCGGCGAATAGCCGCGATGCTGGGCGGCGAAGTTGTCCTCGACCAGGCCGAGCATCCGCAACCGGCGGGTCATGCGCTGACCGTCCACCCCGTCGGGGGGCTGGAGGTTGGCGATCGGGGCGGTCGGGTTCTGGATGAAGAACGGCGAATGCGTCATCCCGAGGAAGCCGGCGGACTGCCCGGAGGTGTTGATCGAGATGCAGTGTGGCAGGTCGATCTCGACCTTCGAGCCGAGTTCATACGAGCAGTACGAGCCGAAGCCGGGATGCACGACGGTCGGGTTGGGGGCATACCCGGTGTGCATCTTGTACGTGCCGCGGTCGTGGTTGCCTTCCTGGGAATTCAGCGAACGGACGATGTTCAGGTGATGCATCTGCCTGGCGATCGTGGGCAGATGCTCGCAGATCTTCACGCCATCGGCCGACGTGGCGATCGGCTTGAACTCGCCACCGTTCTTCTCGCTCTCGGGCTTGAGGTCCCAGGTGTCCATGTGGCTCGGGCCGCCACCCATCCAGAGCAGGATGCAGCTCTTGTTCGCCTTGCGCAACGCCGCCGCGTTGGCATGCAGCGCACCGACGAACTGCATGGCCGGAAGCGCCATCGCCGAGGTGGCGAGGTGACCCATGAAGTGCCGACGGGTCATGCCTCGCGGTGTTCTTAGCTGATCGAACATCTCTCTTGGTCCCCCTTGTGTGACGGATGGAGCTGGCTCATGCAACGCAACGCGGCGACAGCGAATGGATCAATGGTTCAGCACGAACTCGTTCGAGTTCAGCAAGGCCCAGAAGATATCTTCCATCACCCGGATCGGGTCCTTGTCCGTGGCCAGGAACGACCGCATCTTGGACATTTCCCCCGCGGTCGGGTAACGGCTCAGGGCCGAGAGGTACAGGTAGTTGACCATGAAGGCGTCAGGCCGGGCCTTCCGCTGAGCCATCGCGGCATCCTTCAGCTTGGCAAGGAAGCTCCCCTTTTTCCCTCCGGTGGCCTGCGCCATGAGGTCCCCGTTCATCATCATCAGGGCTTGTGGAATCGTCCCCTGGAAGTTGGTCGTTTCGGAAACCTCATCCGTCGCGAAGGTGAAGATGAACTGGTTCATCCAGCGGTCCCGGCGCTGATCGGTCTCGCGGTCGCCACCAGCCTTGTGGGCGTCGGTCGCCACCAGCAAGGAGTCAAAGAGCTGCTCGGGGCTCATCGGCTTGACCACCATGTGGCTGAACAGCGTCTCGTCCTTCTCGTTGTCCTTGGTCTGGACGCTGGAGAGGTGATACGCCTTGCTGCTGGTGATCCAGCGGATCAGGTCCTTGACGTCGTAGTCGTTCGCGCGGAAGTCCTCGGCCAGCTGGTCGAGCAACTCGGGATGGCTGGGCGGGTTATGGTCGCCGAAGTCATCGACCGGATGCACGATGCCCCGTCCCAGGAAGTGCCCCCACATCCGGTTGACGAAGGCGCGGGCAAACTGGAGGTTGTCCTCCTCGGTCACGAACTTGCCGAGGGCCTCGCGGCGGTCCACGTCCGCCCCCTGGCTGATCCGACGACCGTCCAGGAAGGTCGGGAAGGCGATTCCGACGACGGCGTTGCGCTTCTCGAAGCTGGAGTAGGCGTCGGTCGGCACGTCGGACAACTCGGTGTGATCGTAAACCTCACCGCCGCTCGCGTCGGTCTTCATCACGTCCCGGGACCGCACCCCCTTGAAGAAGGCGTTGATGCCCCAGAAATCTTCCTGCTTCCAGTCGTTGGAAGGATGGTCGTGACACTGGGTACACTGGATCTGCTGACCAAGGAAGACGCGGGTCGTCAGCGAGGTCAGGTTGACGGCGCCGTCCTGCAGGTGGGCCATCGCGAAATTGACCGCGCCATTCTCCTTGTTCGAGCCCTTGGCCGTGATCAATTCGTAGGCCATCTCGTTCCAGGGCCGGTTCGCGGCGAACTGCCGTCGCAACCAGCCGGAGAGTTCGTTGCGATCGACATTACGGCCGTCCGGCCGACGGCCCACGAGCAAGGTCGCCCAGATGTTACCGAAGTTCTTGGGATAATCCGGATGGGCCAGCAGGTATTCCACCAGCTTGGCCTGTTTGCCGGATCTCCTTGCTGGCGAGATAGGAACCGGCCTCCTCGACGGTCGGAATCCGCCCGAGGATGTCCAGGTAAACCCGCCGCATGAACTCGGCTTCCGGGGCGGTCGGCGACGGCTTGATGCCGGCCGATTCCCACTCGCTCGAAATCATTTGATCGATGTACTGTGAGGGCTCGGAGTCGGAGTGCCGACTCTCCTCCAGTCGCATCCGGGGGCATGGCACGAGAGCTCGACATCGTGACGACGGCCATGACGGTCAAAGCGACCAAGCCACGCCAGCTCCGAGCGATCGTCCGTCTCAAGGATGTCGGATTCATCATGCGAAGTCCCTCACGGAAACTGAAGGATTCGACACCAGTAGCGAAGGGGGAGTGGTGCCGTTGATCTGGTTGGAATCGAGAGGTAAGGCTTTCATTGAACTTATGACGAAAGCCGGATTGTGTCAAAGATATTTTGGCATCGCCCAAGGATTTTTGCAACGATGAATCCATGAAGCAACGCAAACAATCATCGACCTTCAGAAGTTACGAAAGACAGGAAGACTTGTGACTGGCCAGGGTACGAGACATCCCCGGCAGCAGCAAGCCTCGCCGCAAGTCGCTATCCTGCAAGAAGATACAGAAACACCATTCCAGCGCATCTTCCAGCGCCGAACGAACCCACCTGCCGGATTGGCAGTCGATCGGGTGAAGAGCCGCCAGTCTCTTCTACGAGTCGCGGGATGATTCGTTCGACAGGATCACGTGCGCGAGAACACGGGCACGGGACGGCGGGACGCGGCGGTCAGGCGCTCTCGCGCTGGAAATGGATCTCGTGGAGGCGCCGGTAGAGGGGGGAGCTTCGCCGGAGTTCGGCGTCGGTCCCGACGGCCTCGATCCGACCGTTGTTCATCAGAACGATGCGATCGGCGAACTGGAGGGACCCGAGGCTGTGGGTGATGATGAACGTGGTCCGGTGCCGGGCGAACTCCTCGATGGCCTTGCGGATCAGGGCCTCATCCTGGATATCGACCGCGCTGGTCGCCTCGTCGAGGATCAGGATGGCCGGATCGCGGAGCATGGCGCGGGCCAGGGCGATCCGCTGGCGCTGTCCGCCGGATAGCCCCAGGCCGCGCTCGCCGATGTGCGAGTCGTAGCCTTCGGGCAGGTTGGAGATGAACTGGTGGGCATACGCCCGCTTCGCGGCGGCGATGATCTGCTCGCGGCTGACGTGGCGGGAGCCATACGCGATGTTGTCGGCCAGCGTCGCGTCGAACAGGATCGTCTCCTGCGTCACCATGCCGATCTGCCGGCGGAGGCTCCGGAGCTGAACGTCGCGGAGGTCGTGACCATCGATCCGGATCGCGCCCGTCTGCACTTCCCAGAAGCGCGGCAGGAGGCTCATCAGGGTCGATTTGCCGCATCCGTTCGGACCGACCAGGGCGATCGTCTCGCCGTGCCGGACGGTCAGGTCGAGACCGCGAAGGACCGTGTCCCGGCCATTGTAGCTGAAGCCGACGTTCTCGAACTCGATCGGAGAGAGGTGCCTCGTCAGGTGGACGGCCGTCGAGCGGTCGGCGACCTCGGGCCGGCGGTCCATCAGGGCGCAGATGCGATCGGAGGCGGCCGCCGCGCGCTGGATCTTCGAGTGAACGTTGGAAAGCTTGCGGATCGGGTCCGACGCCCCGGCGAGCATCGCGTAAAGGTCAGCAGGTCCTCGGTCGTCATCAACTGCGACGCGAGCTGGAGCTTGATGAGGCCCAGGTCCAGGAACATCGTATCCCGAAGGACCAGATACGCTCCCGGACAGCAGCGCGATCGAGACGGTCGAGAGGGCCAGGAGTTCCAGCACCGGATCGGACAGGGCGTCGATCATGGCGACGCGGACGCTCTTGCGATAGAGGGACTTCGTCTCCAGGAAGAACCGCCGACGCTCGTAGCGCTCCATCGTGAAGGCCTTGACGACCTTGATCCCCTGGAAGCTCTCCTGAAGGATCTTGTAGATGTTCGACATGCTCTCCAGGCTGCGACGGACGGCCCGCTTCATGATCTTGCCGACGCGGTAGGTCGTCGCCGCCGAGATCGGTACGAGAATCAGGGTCAGGCAGGTCAGCCGCCAGTTGAACCACAGGGCCCCGCCGAGGCAGGCCGCGACCCGCAGCGGCTCGCGGATCACCTTGCTCAGGAGGGTGTTGAGCCCCTGGCTGAGCGAGTCCATGTCGTTCGTGAACCGCGACATCAACTCGGCGGAACCCTGGTCGCTAAAGCTGGAGAGGTCCAGCGCCATCGTGCGACGGAAGAACAGGTTGCGGATGTCGAAGAGGCTGAGCTGCATGATGTCCGCGACCAGGACTTCCTGGAGGAACATGAACAACCCCTTGATGGCGACTCCCAGCATGACCAGGCCGATCAGGAGCAGCAGGGTGTGGAACCCGTCGTCCGGCAGATAGTGGTTGATCCATCGGCTGAAGCCACTCGTACCAGCCAAGCCACGTCTTCTGCTTGGCCAGCTCACGGTTCAGCGAGGCTCGTCGCCGGGAGAGGCCCACGGAGTCGTTCTTGTTCAGCAGGTCGATCGCCTTCTTCAGCTCGTCGAAGCGCGCGGTCGCCACATCGGTCAGGCGCCTCTGAGCGACCAGGTCGGCTTTTTCGGCGGGGGTCAGACTTTTCTGAGGGCTCCCTCATGGAGATCATCGAGCTTGCGCTGAAGGTCGCGGAACTTCTTCTCCTGGAGATCAACATTCGCCTCGACCCGCTTCTTGTGCGCGACGAGGTTCGGGCGTGCGCGGGCGGGCCGGGGTCGCCAGCCGCTCGACGGTGTCCATCTCGACCAGACGGGCCTGGTGCGTCTCGATCTCGATCCGCGTATCGACGACCTTCTGCGAGATCCAGCGCTGGCAGTTCTGGCTATGGAAGAGGATCTGCAACAGCGGATAGACGGCACTGAGGTTGGCGAACCACAGTAGCGCGACCATCACCGCGCAGCAGAGGAGAGGAGAAACCGGCCTCGGTAAGGCCAGGCGAATCGAGCGAGCCGGGCGAAATTCTTCATGGTTGGCGAGCGCCGAAGAAGGGACCCCCTGGGCTTCCTTGCCGACTTCAGCGCGTTGGGTCCAACGCCGAAGCCTGGGACGAGCCGCCTTGTACCAGGAACCTCCAGGGTCGGCAAGTCGAGTTCGACAGCGCATCGATTCCGAGGTCGAACTTCGTGAGCCGTTACGGTAAATCGGGGTTGGCAAAGGTTGACGCCTGGGAGTAAACTCCCCCCGCTCTGTCGTGTCGTGTGGCACGATCGGCGGACCGTCATGGAGGACGGGATGAAGGCGCTCGCCCTGGTCGATGCACCGGATCACGTCTGCTGCCGCTATCGCATCCGTGCGTTCGAGCCGGCGGTCATCGCCTCCGGTGGCTCACTCACCGTCGAAGGATTGGGCCGAGGCCCGATCGAACGCTCGGCCCGGCTTGCTCGCGCGAACCGATTCGATGCCGTCGTACTCCAGCGCAAGCTGCTTCCCGGCTGGCAGCTCCGCCTGCTTCGGCAACGGGCTCGACGGCTGATCTTCGACTTCGACGACGCGGTCCTCTACCGCGATTCGTACGATCCTCGAGGCCCCCACTGCCCGAGACGCGCCGCGCGATTCGCCCTCACCGTGAGGCTGGCCGACCTGGTCATTGCCGGCAACGACTTCCTCGCGTCGTGCGCCGAGAGGCCGGCGCAGCGCCTGAGCGGGTCCGCGTCATCCCGACGTGCGTGGATACCGACCGCTATGAACCCTCCGCGACCGCAAGGGACGGAGACGCCCCGCAACTCGTCTGGATCGGGTCGTCGAGCACGCTTCAAGGGCTGGAGCGGCAGCGTCCGCTCCTGGAGCGGCTAGGCCGGGAGGTCCCTGGCCTGCGACTCCGGCTCATCTGCGACCGATTCCCCCGCTTCGACCCGCTGGACGTCGTGCCGATTCCCTGGAACGAGGCGACCGAAGCCCGCGAGATCGCCAACGGAGACGTGGGCGTCTCCTGGGTTCCCGACGACCTCTGGAGTCGGGGTAAGTGCGGGCTGAAGGTGCTCCAGTATCAGGCGGCCGGTCTGCCGGTCATCGCCAACCCGGTCGGCGTCCACCCCGAGATGATCCGGCCAGGAGAGACGGGATATCTCGCCGAGACCGAGACGCAGTGGATCGAGGCGGTTCGGACACTCGCCGCTGATCGCGCCTTGCGACGACGGATGGGCGCGAAAGCCCGCGAAGCGGTCGAGTCCCGCTATTCCATTGCCTCCGGGGCACCCGCGTTCGTCGCCGCATTGTCGGGACCTCTCGCCCGGCAGGCCCCTCCGCGCCTCTTCCAGCACAAAGAACGGAAACGCCAGCCATCGCTCTGATGACCTTTCGGAACCCACGGATGGTGAACACCCCATGACCCGGCTCATCAAGCGAACGGATCTGCCCCCCCGCCCTCCGCGGCCCGTCAGAACGTCCCCGACGTCGCCGAGGGAGCCGGAGAGCCGCATTTTTCAGCCTCCGGGATGGGTCTGGGCCTCGTCGGGCCAGGTCGGCTGGTGGGTCCGTCCCTCCTGGCGATCGACCTTGCTCGGTCCCGGCGGACTTCGCCTGGACGAGTGGCGTGACGCGGGACGGCTCACGACGGTCAAGACCGGCCCGCACCGGGTGGTCTATCGGGCTGAGCTTGACGGGGGCGCCATCTATATCAAGCATTACCTGGTGCCGAACCTGCGGGCCATCATGCGCCAGTGGTTCCGCCGGGGTAAGGGCCGCAACGAGGGCAAGCGGGCCGAACGACTGGCGGGAATCGGTATCCCCACCATCACGCCGATCGCTCTGGGGGAGCAGAGGCACCGGAAATTCCTGTACGAAAATTTCCTGATCACGCCGGAGATTTCCGACTCGGTTCCGCTTGATGCCTTCATCGAACACCATCTGCGCGAAATTCCCGAGCTGGTCCAGCCGCGGATTCGGCGAGAACTGGCGAGGGCTCTCGGCGTCTTGACCGCCCGCCTGCACGAGGCCGGGTTCCTGCATACGGATTTTCATCCCGGCAACCTCCTCGTGCAATACGACCCCGAGGAATCGATCCGGCTGGCGATGATCGACCTGGACGCCCTGCGGGTCCGGAAACGCCTGGACTGGTCGGACGTGAGGTCGAACCTGGCGTTGCTGAACCATTACTTCTGGATGCGGAGCGCGAGGACCGACCGGCATCGGTTCCTCCAGGCCTACCTTCAGGCCCGGACCATCGCGCCGCCAAGCATCAAGGTCCTCGCCCGGGGCATCGAGACCGCCACGCGCCGCTGGGCGGAACGGCTCTGGAGACGCTGGAGTAAACGCTGCCGGGGAAGTAACAAGTACTTCGAAATCTATCACGGCCCTCATTCCTGGGCGGTGGCCTCGCGCGAACTCGACGCCGAGACGGTCCATCTCCTGATGGAGAATCCCGACGCCCCGTTTTCCCGGGCCGATGCGCGGATCCTGAAAGAGTCACGAACCACGACCGTTGCCGAGTGGACGCTGCCGGTCGGTGGGAAACCGACCCAGGTGATCTACAAGCGGTTCAACCGCAAGAAGTGGCTCGATCCACTCCTGACGATGTTCCGTCCGTCGCGAGCCTGGCGCGCCTGGCAGGCGGGTGGCCACCTGACCAGCCGGGGCGTGCCTTCCCCGAAGAATCTGGCCATTCTCGCCCGCACGCCATTCCTTTCACGCTGGCGTCCTCTTTCCCGCTTGCCGCATCAGACCTACCACATCACGGAGAAGGCCGAACCGGCCATGACCCTGAGTGATTATCTACGCAAAGTCTTGCCCACGCTGGAAGGCCCCCAGCGGAGAATCCAGGTCCGCAAGCTGACGATCGCCCTGGCTCGACTGCTTCGGATGCTGCACGAACGATCCCTGACCCATCGCGACCTGAAGGTGGCCAATATCCTGATCGTGGGAGATCCCCACGCTGACGAGATCTCGTTGAGTCTGATCGACCTGGTCGGCGTGCGCCTGATCGATCCCATCCCGTTGCGCCATCGCATCCAGAACCTCGCCCGGCTCCAGGTCAGCCTGGGGGAGGCCGGGGGCTGGACCCGAACCGACGCCCTCCGGTTCCTCCGGGCCTATCTGCCGAGGTCGTTGACCGACCGCGACCACTGGAAGGGTCTCTGGCGGGCCATCGAGGCGTCCAGCCACAAGAAGGAACAGAAGAACCGCCGCCGGGGCCGTGCCCTATCCTGACGAACCGACCGCGATCACCCAAGACCCCCCATCGCCGAGGCGTTCCATGATCCAACCCGCCCGACTAGCCGCGCCGGTTCTGATCCTCGGAGGAATGCTCCTATCCGCGTCTCTGAGCGGATGTGCCACGCTGGGGACGTCTGATCGATCGCTCGTCCCGACCCGTTACCAGACCCGGACTGGCCCTTACGTCGTCTCGACAAACCAACCACTGTCCGCCGATGCGCCGGCTCTCCGGCAACTCCAGCTTCTTGAACGGCAGATGGAGACGAAACTCGGCGTGCGCGTTGATCCGGCCGTGGACCCGATCGAAATCTACATCCTCGACGACCGGACCTCGTTCGAGCACTTCCTCAAATTCTATTATCCCGAGCTTCCCACCCGCCGCGCCTTCTTCCTGGCGCAGGGGACGCGTCGGGTCGTGTACACGTACCAGGGGGACCATCTGGAAGAGGACCTGCGTCACGAGGCGACTCACGCGCTCCTGCATGCCTCGGCCTCCGACCTGCCGCTCTGGCTCGACGAAGGGCTGGCGGAATATTTCGAGGTCCCCGCACGGGAGAACGGGGTCAACGCGGAGCACCTCGCCCGCCTGCCCCGTGACCTGGCCGACGGCTGGAGGCCCGACCTGCTCCGACTGGAAAACCTGAAGGACGTGCGTCAAATGTCCCCGCGCGATTATCGCGAGTCCTGGGCATGGGCCCACTACCTCCTGAACGGTTCGCAAAATGGCCGGGCAACCCTGCTTGGCTACCTGGCGGACCTGCGATCGGGAGCGAGCACCGTTCCCCTCTCGGCTCGACTGGGCGCTGATCCCGATGCGCCTGTCGCCCAGATGATCGCCCACCTGGAACATGCCCGCGAGCGGCCTCTGGCCGCCACCGCGCCGGCTCCGATCGCGGTCATGCGGCTTCAAAACGTACCCCCGCCACGCCGTCGCGGACTGCTGGGCCGCCTCCGCGATCTCTTCTCGCCCCAACGCGACGAATGAGATCAGACGAAGGATCGCGACCGACTTGAGGCTTGCGTTCGCGAGGAAAGCCGTTGAGACTGGCAATTCCGAACCATCGGAATTGGATTGCTCTCGACATCCCTCGTGACGGAAGGGTCGGAAACGATGCAGGGAATGACTTGGCTCCCCCGAGCGCTCGCGGGACGGACGTCCCGTCAATGGAAAGCGACCTCACTGGTCTGGATTTTGAGTGGTTGCCTCCTGGCGATGCCCGCCATCTCCCATGCCGCGGAACAGGCTGGGCCCCTCAAGGCGGGTGCGGCCACCAGCAACATCACGCCTCGACTGGGCATCTCGATCAACGGCAACATGCGGGACGGGACGGCGACCCATATCCACGATGAACTGCACGCCCGCTGCCTGGTTCTGGATGACGGCACGACGCGCCTGGCGTTTGTCACCTGTGATAGTTGCGCGGTGCCCCGCGAAGTCGTCACCGAGGCCAAGACGTTGATCCGCGAACGGAGCGGACTTTCGCCGGATCACGTGGTCATCTCGGCCACGCACACGCACTCGGCGCCGACTTCGACCTCGGTCTTTCAGAGCGATGCCGACGAACGCTATCAACACTTCCTGGCCACTCGCATTGCCGATGGGGTGCAACGCGCGATCAATAATCTGGCCCCAGCACGGATCGGCTGGGGAGTCGGGCAGAATGACAGGCAGGTCTTCAATCGTCGCTGGCGGATGAAGCCAGGGACGATCCCTGCGGACCCGTTCGGGGAGACGAACGATCAGGTCAAGATGAACCCTCCCTCCGGCAGCGACAACCTGATCGAACCGGCCGGACCGATCGACCCGGACGTCTCCATCGTCGCGGTCCAGTCGACCGACGGTCGACCGATCGCGCTCCTGGCGAACTACTCCTTGCACTACGTCGGCGGGGTCGGCGGAGGGCATATCTCGGCCGACTACTACGGGATGTTCGCCGATCGGGTCAAGGAGCTGCTTCAGGCTGACCGACTCGACCCGCCGTTCGTGGCCATCATGACCAACGGCACCAGCGGAGACATCAACAACATCAACTTCCGAGATCGACAGGAACGCCTGCCACCGTATGGCCGTATGCGACTCGTGGCGAACCAACTGGCCGAGGAGGCCGTGCGCGTGGCCCAGGCGATCGAGTATCGGGATGCGGTGACGCTCGACGCCAGGGCGAACGACCTGGAACTCGGCGTCCGCCTGCCCAGCGCCGAGGATGTCTCCCGGGCCGAAGAGATCGTCGCCAAGGCCGAAAATGGCGAGCTGCGTTCGATGGAGGAAGTTTACGCCCGCGAGACGATCAAGCTGAGCAAGTATCCCAGCACCGTCCCGGTGACGATCCAGGCCCTACGAATCGGTGATCTGGGCATCGTCTCGATCCCTTGCGAGGTGTTCGCCGAGATCGGCTTGAAGATCAAGCGCGAGAGTCCGTTCCAGCCAACGTTCACGATCGAACTGGCCAATGGCTACAACGGCTATCTGCCGACCAGGGAACAGCACGCGCTGGGGGGTTACGAGACCTGGCGGGCGCGGTCAAGCTACCTGGAGGTCGATGCCGCCTCCAAGATCACGGCCAAGGCACTGGAGCTTCTTCGAAGCCTGAAATCGAACAACTAACAAGCGATTCACCGAAATCGTCAGGAAAGAGGATTTTCCGACATGAGAGTCAAGGGTCATCGCCGCGGGCTTCTGATCGCATTGCTCCTGACGCTGCTGGTCGTGGGCGTTCCTCGCGTTGATGCCGACGACGCGGCGTCCCGGCCGCCGAACGTGGTCCTGATCTTCACCGACGATCAGGGTTACGCCGACCTGGGCTGCTTCGGGGCCAAGGATTTTCAGACCCCCAACCTCGACCGGATGGCATCCGAGGGGGTCCGATTCACCGATTTCTACGTGGCCCAGGCCGTCTGTTCGGCATCGCGCACGGCGCTGCTGACGGGGTGCTATCCGAACCGCGTGGGCATCCTGGGAGCACTGGGACCAGCCTCGCGGATCGGGATCAATGAGGATGAAATGACAATCGCCGAGGCCCTCAAGCCGAAGGGCTATGCCACGGCCATCTACGGCAAGTGGCACCTGGGACACCATCCGAAGTTCCTGCCGACCCGCCACGGTTTCGACGAGTATTCCGGCTTGCCCTACTCCAACGACATGTGGCCGAAGCATCCGACAAACCACTCTTTCCCCGACCTGCCCTATATCGAGGGGGAAGAGACCGTCGAATTGAACCCGGACCAGACCACCCTGACAACCCGCTACACCGAGCGGGCGCTCCGGTTCATCGATCAGAATCAGGATCGGCCCTTCTTCCTGTACGTCGCGCACAACATGCCCCATGTCCCTTTGCACGTCTCTCAGAAATATGAAGGGAAGTCGAAGCAGGGCCTCTATGGCGACGTGATCGAGGAAATCGACTGGTCGGTCGGCCAGATCCTGGCGGCCTTGAAATCGCACGGTCTGGACGAGCGGACCCTGGTGATCTTCATCTCGGATAACGGTCCGTGGCTCTCCTACGGTCCTCACGCCGGCTCGGCGGGACCGTTGCGGGAGGGGAAAGGGACGACCTTTGAGGGGGGCGTCCGCGTGCCTTGCCTGATGCGCTGGCCGGGCAAAATCCCCGCCGGAACCGTCTGCCACGAACCCGCGATGACGATCGACATCCTGCCGACTCTCGCCCGGCTCGTCGGGGTGGAACTGCCAGAGCGATCGGATCATCGACGGCAAGGATATCTGGCCCTTGATGTCCGGCCAGCCCGGTGCGACCTCCCCACACGAGGCGTTCTATTTCTACTGGGGGGGCGAGCTGCAGGCCCTCCGAAGCGGGAAATGGAAACTGCACCTGCCGCATGAGTATCGTTCGCTCAAGGGAGAGCCAGGCACCGACGGCCTTCCCGGTCCTTACGAGCAACGTTCGATCGGCCTGGCCCTGTTCAATCTCGAAACCGACATCGGCGAGGAGAACAACGTGGCCGATCAGCACCCCGAGGTCGTCCAGCGCCTGCTGGGGCTTGCGGACAAGGCCCGTGAGGATCTGGGAGACACAGCCACCAAGACCAAGGGCAAAAACGTCCGATCCCCCGGCAAACTCTGACCGCTCGGCGGCCGGATCGGAACCGGGCCGTCCGGCCGCCGAATCTCACGGGTGTAACGCGCCGACCACTTGCGGGACGAATCAACCGGATCGATAATAGGGAATCGTTGAACCGGCGATCGTCGAGGCTTCGGTCCCGATCACCGGAAGCCGTTCCGATCAGAACATCCGGTCAGAGCACGAAGTCATCCCCGACGGCCCGACCTTCTCCTCGCCCGTACTGGCGGGAGGAATCACCCATGCTGGATTCCTGGACGTGTCCGGATCATCAGACGCTTTTCCGGTACATAACGGGTCGTCTGAGTGATTCCGGCGCATTATCGGTGCGCGATCATCTGGCGCATTGTGAAGGCTGCCGGACCACCATCGGGGGAATGGAAACCGCCGCCGCCGATGCGACGGTCTCCCGAAAGCCAACCGGCAGTCCGACGCGTTTCGAGGAAACGGTCTGGTTGAACGAAGGTGGAGACGCCGATGTCTTCCGCCTCTCCATGCTCCATCCCTCGAAGGAGGTGGATTCGCTCGGCCAGATTGGGTCGTACGAGGTGCTCGACCTTCTAGGCCAGGGTGCGATGGGGATCGTGTACAAGGCTTTCGACGCGACGCTCCATCGAATCGTGGCGATCAAGGTGATGGAACCCCGGCTGGCGACCAGCGAGCGTGCACGACGCCGATTTCTTCGGGAAGCGCGAGCGGCCGCCGCGATCAATCATCCCAATGTGGTGACGATTCACGCCGTGGGAGAACAGGAAGGTGTTCCCTACCTGGTGATGGAGTACATCTGCGGCCAGTCCCTGCGCGAGCGACTCCGCGCCGAGAAAACGCTCCGTCCCGCCGCGATCCTCCGCATCGGCTTGCAGATCACCGAGGGATTGGCTGCCGCACACGAGCATGGAGTGATCCACCGCGATATCAAGCCCGCGAACATCATGCTGGAGAACAGCGTCGAACGGGCCAAGATCACCGACTTCGGGCTTGCCCGCGCCGCGATGGATCAAACGGATATGACCTCGGTCGACCAGATCGTCGGCACCCCGGCCTACATGTCACCGGAACAGATTCGGGGAGACGCGATCGACACGAGGAGCGACCTGTTCAGCCTGGGTTGCGTTCTCTACACGATGGCCTCCGGACTTTCCCCGTTCCGGGGCTCACACACCCTGGAAGTTCTCCGCAAGGTCAACGACTTCGAACCACCCCCCTTGCACGAGGTCAATCCGGAAATACCCGAAGGCCTTTCACGGCTCATCCACGGGCTACTCGCCAAGGAGCCGAACGACCGCCCGGCTTCGGCAGCCGATGTCGCCGCGGCCTGGAAGCATCATCTCGTTTCCGCGAACCTATCTCCGAGCGAGCGAAGCATCGAGCACACACTTCCCCGACGACCACGGCAACGAGCCACAAAAAAGGCAATCTGGGTGGGAATGGCGGTTCTCCTGCTGATCCTCGCGGGAATGGTGTACCTTCACAAATACAGGAATACCGGGCATTTCGTCGCCGCATCCCCACGTCTTCCCGACGTGATTACCGTCTCGCAGAACGGCTCGGCCGATGTTCGCAGTCTCAACGAGGCATTGAAACAGGCCCGCCCCGGTTCGGTCATCCGATTACTGGATGACGCCACCTACGAGGGACCGTTCCTGATTGATAATCCCCGTCTCTGGCAAAACATCACGATTGATTCCACGAAGGGGGCGACCCTCGTGGCGACGGGACGAGGTAACGCTATCCTGACCCTACGCGAGACCCCCGGCGTGGTCATCCGGGGTGTCCGGTTCCGGCCCAAGGCGGACCAGTTCGCCGTGACGATCACCGGCAAGTCCGACGGCGTGCGTCTGGAGGAAGTGATCACCGACAAGGCCGAAACGCATTCATGGGCTCAGATTTACATCAGCGGCCAGGCCACGGGATCAGCGTCGCATCCGATCCAGGTGATCGATTCCCGGGTGAGAGGCGGCGAAATGGGCGTCGTCGTGGAAGGTCAAAGTGGCGAACCGGTCGCGCATATCCAGATCGTGGGCAATCGTTTCGACGGCCCGGGAACCCACGTCATGCTCCTCCAGTATCTTCAGGATATCCAGGTGCGGAACAACATCTTCCAGGATGGGTGCGGCGTCTTGCTGAACCTGCCCAGCTCCAACGAATCCGAAGGAATACGCGTCACCAACAACACCTTCTTCGAGACCTCGGAGTGGATCAGTCCCGCCGAGTCGCAGCCCGGGACCGATTCCGTCGAGATCGGGAACAATCTGATCCTCGCAAGCCCTTCCCTCGACACCTCGGACCAGGCCCTGGCTCAGATGGCTCGCTCCTGGCATGTCCATCACAATGTCTGGGAATCAGAGAGGCAGAGCGCGAGAAACATCCCTCGCCCGGTCGTTGCGGTCGATCAACCTGCTTTCGCGAAATCCCGATGATCCCGACTTCCTTCGACCCGCGCTCGCTTCGGGCCTGGCGGAGTGGGGAGCCGGCGGGGAACTCCCCCGCTATGTCGGAGCCCAGGCTCCGATCTCCCGGTGATCGGAACGTTCGCACCTCTCAGGCAAGGCTTTGCCGCACGGTCGCTCGCATCTTCTCCAGACCGTCGCGGGCGACCGTCTGGGCGTCTTGTGCCCAGTAATCCTTGTTAAACAGTTCCAGGGAAAGCATGCCGCGGAATCCGATCGCGTTCAAGGTCCGCAGAATGCCGCCCAGCGGAGCGATTCCGTCTCCAGGATAGACGCGCTGGGCGTCGGTGATCTCGGCACGCGAAGGCGTCGCCGGGTAATCGTTCATGTGGAAGACGTGCATCGAGTTCCCGTTGAGCATGCGTAGCCCCTCGAAGGCGGAACCACCCTTGTAGAGATGATAGACGTCGGCCAGGATGCACGCCTTGGGATGCCCACATTCGACGGCCACCAGCGCGGCCTCGCCGAGACGACCGAGGGTCTGGGAGAACCCCCATACCTCCACCTGCGGCACAACCTCCATCGTCTCTCCTAGCTCCAGGAGAGCCCGGTAACGCTCGGCGATCTTGTGCAGGTCGAGGTCGGATCGGTCCGTTGCACCGACCGGCGGAGCGGCGATCCGCTTGCCGCCAATCTGCCGGAGCATGTCCATGTTCCGTCGGGCCTCCTCAAAGGCCCCGCGACGTCGTTGCTCGTCATCGACGGCCCATTCGAAGAATCCAATCGCACTCTCGACACTCAGCCCCTGATCCGAAATCTGACGCCCGAGATCCTTCAGAGAACCTCCCTGCTTCACGAAGTCGTCCAGCTCGCGAATCCAGGGCTCGATCCCCTGATAACCGGCCCTGGCGGCGATCTCGACTTCCTCAGTAATCGTAAGCTTCTGCCCACGGATCGTGCTGGTATTCAGACAGTAACCGAACGGTTCCCCGGAGGGGCGATTCTGGTTCGAGGCAATCGCTGCCGAACCCGAGTTTGCCACCAGGCCAAGGCCCAAAATGGCGGGGACGCGCGAGAGCCAGTCACGTCGCGAGATTTCATCTGTCACTTGCGTTTCCCTCACGTCCTGATCGACACGATCCTGGAGATTGTGACGATCCTAGCTCAAACCGAGCGGCAACTCCAGAGGTCGGCGCATCGCGATCGGGTGTCGGCTCCCTCAAGTCCATCAGAACAACGACAAACTCATGTCAAAAAATGGCCTAGGCTTCTCGTGATCGCAATGCGCGTCTGTCTTCATGACGTGCCGAACCTGTCGAGGCCCGACGGTCGATCCGCTTCCTTCGGCCCGATTTCCTCCGGCACCGAGGCCTACCATGCCTGTGGGAAGACGTTCCGGTGCAACGCACTACGTTCACGTGCTAATTGCATCTATATTTGTGCTCATCCTCCATAACCTGTTAAGCAATGCGACAAGTCCGTCGTCACAGCTTATCGTTTCACTCCTACCCGTAATGATGGCAGCTTATTTCGGTGGCCTGGGTCCTGGCTTGTTCGCGACATTCCTCTGTTCACTCACCCTAGGCCCGGAAATGTTCCATTCCCGGATCAGGAGCGCGGAGTTGGCCGGCTTCATTGCGACTCCCGTGTTCGCCTTCATCGTCAAGGGATGTATGATCAGTTTTCTAGCCAGGGCCCTCCATCTCGCGCGGCAGCGTGATCGCAACAGCTCCTCGAATTGGCATGCCAGTCAGGAACGGTTCCGTCAAATCGTCGAATTGGCTGACGAGGGAATCTGGACGACCGACGAGTCGGGCCGGATCGATTATGCCAATCGCAGAATGTGTGAGCTTCTCGGTTACCGCGCCGAGGAACTACTCCACCGTACTTTGAGCGATCTCCTGGCCAATCCACTCCCCCGCACGCTCTGGGCCTCAATCCTACATCCCAATCGAAGCGAACGGAGACGGACCGAGTTGCGATTTCGCCGCAAGGACGGCTCGATCTTGACAGCCCTGGTCTCCCTCACTCCGATTCATGACGACCGAGGTCAACAGGTCGGCACTCGGGGAACATTCACCGACATAACTCGCCGCAAGCAAGATGAGTCTGCTCTTACGAGAGTCGGAAGCCCGATACCGACTACTCTTTGATTCCAACCCACACCCGATATGGGTTTACGACCCCGCGACGCTCCAGTTTCTCGCGGTAAATGAGGCAGCCATCCAGCACTTTGGCTACTCCCGAGATGAGTTTCTGGCCATGTCCATCCTCGATATTCAGCCCGATGAGGAGGTTCTGACCGTTCTCGAGGAAATCGCCAGCCGATCGGGGGAGGCCCACAAGGTCTCGGGGCACTGGAGACACCGGAGGAAGGACGGCTCGATCATCGACGTGGAGGTCACCACCAACTCAATCCTGTTCGCGGACCGCCCCGCCCGGGTTGTCCTGGCTCATGACATCACCGACCGTCGGCGCGCCGAGGAACGGATGGAGTACCAGGCGACACACGACATGCTCACCAACCTTCCCAATCGAATCCTCCTGAATCGGCGAATGGAAGACTGCCTGAACGACGCGAGGAAAGGCAATCACGAGCCCTTCTCTCTCATGATCATCGACCTGGATCGATTCAAGGAGATCAACGACACCTTTGGCCATCACTACGGCGACATGGTGTTGAAGGAGTTAAATCCTCGACTGCGCCGTGCCCTGCGTGAGTCCGACACGGTGGCACGGCTTGGCGGCGATGAGTTCGGAATTCTGCTCCCACGCACGGATCAGGAGGGGGCAATGGCGATCGCCCGGCGGATTCTCGAAAGCCTGTGCGAACCGATCGTGATCAATGGAAATCGGCTCGAGGTCGGTGACGAGCATCGGCATCGCCCTCTATCCCGAGCACGGCGAGGACCCGATCACGCTCTTGCAGCGTGCCGACGTGGCCATGTACGCATCAAAACGAGCCCACACTGGTTTTGAAGTCTTCACCGACGAGCAGTCGTCTTACAGCCCAAAGCGGCTCAACATGATCGCTGAATTGCGCCAGGGGATCGACGAGAATCAGTTGATCCTGCATTACCAACCGAAAATCGATTTGAAGACCGGCCGAATCCGAGCGCCGAGGCGTTGATCCGCTGGATGCACCCCCGAGACGGACTGATCCCACCCGATCAGTTCATCCCTCTCGCCGAGCACACCGGGCTGATCAAGCCTCTGGGGCTCTGGGCGATTAAAACGGCCCTCCTCCAATGCCGTGTCTGGCACCAGTCGGGGCAGAACCTCACCGTCGCGGTGAACCTCTCCGCCGATAGCCTGCACGACCTGAACATGGTTGACATCATCGCCCAGCTACTGGAAAGCTCCGATTCGCTCCCCTCATGGCTGACGGTGGAAATCACCGAGAGTGCCATGATGGTTGATCCCGAACGAGCGCGAATCGCTCTCGGAAGACTCCATGATATGGGTGTCGGAATCTCGATTGACGATTTCGGTACTGGCTATTCATCGCTTTCGTATCTGAAAGACCTGCCCGTGGATGAGGTCAAGATCGACCGCACGTTTGTCAAGGAGATGGTGACCCACGAGCAAAATAGTTGCATCGTTCGCTCGGTCATCGACCTGGGACATAACCTGGGGCTGCGGGTCGTGGCGGAGGGGGTGGAGGACCTTGAGAGCGTCGAATTACTGAAAGCCCTTGGGTGCGACCTCGCGCAAGGCTTCGTCTTCGGCCGGCCACTCCCACCGGATCAGTTCCTGGACTGGATCGAGGACACCTGGAAAGTCCCCGCGCGAACCGTACCGGCGGGGCCACGGCTCCCCGCCGGTCCGTCGTGAGAACTGGACCTCAGAATCCGTTGCCTTTGGTCGTCAGCTTGATCCGGCAGAGATCCATATCGGCCGTGATGTAGAGCGTGGAGCCGTCCCCGCCCCAGCCGCAATTGGCGGTGGCCTCACCGGTGTTCAGGGTTCCCAGATGAGTGCCATCGGGCGCGAAGATCAGAACGCCCCCGGGGCCGGTGGCGAATAGATTCCCCTTGCTGTCCACCTTCATCCCATCGGGCAAGCCCTTCTTGGTTTTGGCCCACTCGGTCGCGTCGAAGAAGACGCGTCCGTCGCCGAGTGTCCCGTCGTCCTTGACGTCGTAGGCCATCCAGATGGCCTTCTCCGGGTCGGAATTCGCCACGTAGAGCGTTTTTTCATCGGGGGAAAAGGCAATGCCGTTGGGGCGGCTCAGGTCCTTGGTCAGCAAGGTCAGCGTGCCATCTTTCGCCAGCCGATACACACCCTGGAAGTCCAGCTCCCGCGCCGGATCATCCACCCCCTTGACCAGACCATAGGGGGGATCGGTGAAGTAGAGGTCGCCGTTGGACTTGTACGCGCCGTCGTTGGGACTATTGAAACGCTTCCCCATATAGCGATCGACGAGGGTCGTGAAGCTGCCGTCCGATTCCAGCCGGGCGACGCGGCGATCGCCATGCTGGCAAAGGACGAGCTTGCCACTGGACGGCTCGCGCAGCAGGCCGTTCGAGCCAGGCTCGCCTCCCCTTGCCGACTCGCCGGTATACCCGCTTGGGCTCAGGGAGGGTTTGACCCCCTCACCCTCTTTCCAGCGATAGACGACATTCTGGGGTACGTCGGAGAATAGCAGAGATCCCCCCTGCTCCGGCATCCAGACCGGCCCCTCGGCCCAGTCAAAACCGTCGGCCAACCGTTCCATCTGCGCGTCTTCGGGGATGAGGGCATTGATCCGATCGTCGGCTCGCTCGATCGTGCCGATCGTCTTCTTCTGGGGCTCCTCGGCGTTCGCGTTCGCACCGGCGACGGCGAGCGTCAGGAACGTCAGGGCGATCGGGGTCGCCCATCGAGAGAGGTTGCGTCGAGTCATGGTGTGATCCTGGGAGAGTCTTGAAACGAAGAGACGGCAAGGTGGAGATTTCGTCCACCTTGCCGCCACATTAGCCGAGCGATGGCCCTCCGGCAACGGTCTGCCGGAAGGCCATGCTGCCTGATTTCGCCTCGACTCGTCGATTACGCGCTCCGAACCCGGGTCCCGATCGTCCGGTCGTGAGGCGCGGGAATGGCCTGCGGCTCCATCGAGTTGACGGCGTGATGGTACACCGTGCGGTGCGGGAATGGGATCTCGATGCCCAGTTCGTCGAATTTATTCTTGACCCGTCGCAGAAACTCGCGCTTGACGGTCCACTGCTGAAGCGGACGGGTCTTGATGAAGAACTTGATGACGACCGCCGAATCGCCAAAGGCATCGACGCCGAGCATCGTCAAGTCTTCCAGGATCAGGGGGCTGTAGGTCGGGTCCCTGCGGAGCTGGCGGCCGAGATCGCTGAGAATCTCCATGACCTCATCGACATCTTCCTTGTACGCGACTCCAACATCGAACAGAGCACGCGACCAACCGTGGGTCATGTTCGTGACCGAGGTGATCTCGCCATTGGGGATAAAGAGCGCACGCCCTTCGAGATCGCGGAGCACGGTCATCCGTAGCGTGATCTGTTCGACCTGACCGGCCAGTTCGCCGATCTTGACCACGTCGTTGAGCTTGTACTGGTTCTCCAGGAGAATCACGAAGCCGTAGAAGTAGTCGCGGATCAGGTTCTGAGCGCCGAAGGCCACGGCCAAACCAACGACGGCGGCCCCACCCATCAAGGGGGCGATGGGTACGCCGATCTCCTGAAAGACCATCAGGAATCCGCCGATGAAGATCGCCACCGACGCGGCATTGTGAAAGACGCCGACGAGCGTTCGCGCCCGGTCCTCGCGCTCTTCCTTGGTGCCCCGCATGCTGCTCCGGCTCATCAGGTGAATCAGCCGTCTCGTGAAGACGCGCGAGAGCCAGTGGAGGAAAATCATGCCGATCACGATCGCCAGCAGACGGGGGCCATGATCCAGCAACCACTGGAGCATGTTTCGCGGAGAGAACGGATTCTGGAGCTTCTCGATCGTCTTCTCAGCGATCTTGAGCTGCTCCTTCGCATGCTCGGCCTTGCTCAGAGCGGCGTTCTGCTGAGTGAGCAAGCTCCCGTGCTCGGCCTGCAGGTCGTTCAATCGATCGGTCCGGTCGCGCACCTCGGCCCGCGCCTCGCGGAATCGCTTTTCCGCTTCGCGGATTCGTTTGACCAGGTCCTGCAGCTCGGCGGGAGGCGCGCCCGCGATCGACTTCTCCTGCAGCTCGTCGGCCAGCGTGCTCCGGGTTTCGTTGGCATTGTCCGCCTTGCGACGGGTCGTATCTAGTAGCTTCTTTTCCAGGGTAATGTTCTCATCGAGGGCCTTCAGCCGCTCGGAGATCGAGAGCGCTTCCTGCTTGGCTATGTCAGCCGCCTCAGCCTTTTCCTGCGCGTCTTCCTGGGCCTTAACCATCTCCTCGGTCGGTGGCTTGGGAGGCGTGGAATCCGCTACGGGTGTCGTGGCTGGGGCCGGTTCGACCGCCCCCAAGGCTCCCGGCATGCCGACGGGCGTCGGCGCTGGTGCCGCGGGAGCCGTCGGAGCCGGAGTGGAAGCCGTCGCGGCCGGGGTAGGCGATGGGGTAGAGACCTCCGCGGGAGCCGTCGGGGCCGGGGTCACGACCACGGGAGCCGGGGTGGCCTCATCGGGGTCGGCGTCGCCGTGGAGGGTTCGCCTGCCGCGGGAGTCGCCTCGGCTTTGGGCGGCTCCTTCACGTCACCGGTTAGACTCGCAAGGGCAGCTTGCTCCTGAGCCAGCTTTTCTTCAATCGAAGTGATCTTCTGCTTAAGTGTCTTACGCTCCTCGATCGACAGGTCAAATCGATCCTTGGAGAGTTTCCAGGACTTTTCCAGGGTCTTTCGATCCGCCTCGAGCTTCTGGATTTCCTCAGGCTTG
The DNA here is from genome assembly GCA_963758025.1 of uncultured Planctomycetota bacterium. Classification (GTDB taxonomy): domain Bacteria; phylum Planctomycetota; class Planctomycetia; order Isosphaerales; family Isosphaeraceae; genus CAVWUA01. Next base: position 295,334 of record CAVWUA010000005.1, read on the forward strand.
CCCGTCGCGCCAATCTTCTTGATCTCCTTTTCGAGATCTTGAAATTGCGCATCAAGCTTCTTGAATTCCGCCTCTGCCTGAGCATATTCGCTCTCCGGGTCATCCTGAGAGGCTTTCAGCTCGGCAAGCTGCTTCTCATCAGCGGTGATACTTCGTTGCAAGCCGGCAATCTTCTCCGCTTCGGAGGGAGCGTTCTTCGCGGCGGTTTTTTCCCGCGTGGATCCAGCGACCTTAAGCACACCGCCGTCCTTGCGTGGGGCGATGTCCGATCCTGCCTCATCATTCGCCACGGCAACGACAACCGGCACGACAGGTGTGGTTTCCCCAACACCCGAATCCGGGATTCCGCCAAGTGTGCTCAGAAGCAGAAACGTGATCACAATCAACCTCCATGTTGATGAGAGATCAAAAGATCCATGAGGGCGGAAAGTCATGGAGAGAAGGGGGAGACCCAAACGTCGGAGCTGATTCAAGGGGGATGGGTCGAGGGCACCAGCCTCAACGGACGGGCTGTGTTCGAGGACCTTCCTTTGAGAGGGTATCGAATATAGGGCCGAAGGAATTCGCGTCAACCCGAGCCTCTATCCCAGGGTCACGTCGATCCGAGCCATTTCATGAGGGGTGAGGTCGAGAAGCACGGCATCGCCATCGACGGGAAGGTCCACGACCAGTTCGTCGTTGAAGTCAGTCTGACGGGCACAGATCGGGTTTCGCAGGAGCCGCAGACGGCAACGGGCAGGTCGTCCGGCGGTTTCCAGGACGTGAAAGGCCACCCCCCAGCCTCGACCGTCGCCGGAATGTTCGACCGGCTCAACCCGACTGACGGCGACCGCCTTGTTGTCGATATGGAAGAACCAACCGGCAGGACCGGGTCGGGGCGGTCCCGATTCGGTCGGCAGCACCAGCGCGGGCGTGTTGAAATCCTGAGCCGCGTGGAACGGGTGTTCGAGATCGAGCACGACCCCGAGCCGGAAATGACGGCACTCCTCCCGCCCCGCGATCAGGATCGTATCGAGCATCCGAGCGCCATGCCGGCGGTGATGGGCCAGGCCGCCGAAAATGAGTCCGGTCCGCTGCCGGCGGGTCGCAATGTCGAACACCTCAGGCGTTTCGGGACGTTCGGCCTCCGTTTCGACCGGGTTCCCCAGACACGTCCGGCGCAGCAAGGCGTTCCCGTCCGCCCAGGCCCACCGACACGAGAGAAATCGGGACCATGGATCGGCAAGGGCCATCCGTTCTTGCCAGGCCGGGTCGAGGTCAGAAAGCGACACATCCACTTCCAGCACCGGCCGCCCGCTCCAGAGGCGGTAGCGCTGTTGGAACCGGGCGAGAGCTTGGTCATGAGCGGGGTCGAGTAAAATACCTTTACTGACGGCCTGCACGAGAGCCGGGCCGCCGTAATCCACGTCAAACTGCTCGACGCGCATCTGACTCGTCATGGTTGAGCCGTCGGGACCGGTCAAGCCGGCAATGACCAGTTGCTGACCGAGCCTCGCAGCCGGCTCTCCCAGCGCTCTTAACGAGCGAATCCCGCCAGTCGCGGGGTCGATCTCGACTTCCATCGACTCGTTGCGGAGGGTTTTCTCGCGTATCCCCAGGCGATCCATCGGCGCGGGGGAAAGATCGAATGTCGTTGGCTCTCGGCCGACCCAGGCATATCCATACGCGGGTAAATCAACGACAGCCCAGACCCCCTCTTCCGTGAATTGCGATGCGCGGAGTGGCCCCTCGGGACGGAGGTCGGCCGAGGCCTCGGGCAGCAGAACCGCCGCCCGCCTGGGAATTCCCAGGGTGTTCAGGATGAGATATCCAGGTCGCCCGTCCGTCTGATCACTGGTCACGATCTGAGCCACGGACCTCTGCCAGCGCGATTCTTGAACCGAGATCGCGGCACGTGCGTCTTCCAACCGCCCGGTCTCCAGGCTCTCCTCGATCTCGGCGGGGCGCCGCGACTCCATCACATCATCGCTGGGTTCCGGCTCGGAACCTCCCAGGGCCTTCGTCAGAGACCGCAACACCGACAGCGAATCAAACCGAGCACGAAGCCCCGTATGAACGACACGCCTGGAGATCGGCGTTGGATCACGACGGGCGACTGCCTGTGATAGATACGGCGTGCCGTACTCATCCGGCTCGGGCTGGAAATGCTCGAACGGGCGGTCGGTCAGGTGAAAATAATCGCTCAGGGTCGTCCAGCGGGCAAGCACGGGAGAGTAGGCCGCCACGCGTCGGAGGTCGAGAAACCAGCCGGACAACGGGCTGGGCCAGTGAACGAGCGTGATCGTTGCGACGTGGTCGTCCTTCATCGTCCGGGCCAACCGCCAGGGCAGGAAGGCCCCTTGCGCCGGTCGATCGGCGGCGACCGGCGGACGCATCAGCGATTCCAGATGCGATCCATCGGGCGACTCCCACAGTCGTTTCGTCTCGGGAGGGACCGGGAAGCGGCCGTCGTCGAGGGCGAGGTGCAAGGCGAAGCGCACGCCGAACCGCCGGGCGATCTGCGGCAGTTGCGGATAGAGACCAAATCGTCGCCGTGCGAACGTCTCCACGGCCCGGTCATCCAGCAGGCGGCGATAGACTTCCTCGCCGTGCCGATACTGCCAGAGGATCGACTCGAACGGGCGTAACGGCTCGTCGGTCTCGTCATACGCCCCACCGGCGACATCGGCCCAGCCCTCGGTGATGGCGTCGCGGAGCATGGCCAGGTGTTCCGGATCGGACTGTTCCAGCGCTTCGATCGCACGAGCCGGCGCGACGATTGTGACCGGAGCGCGGGCCTCCAGAGCGTCGGCCAGGGCGTCCTTGGTGGCCGCATGGTCGATCAAGCAGAGATCCACCAGGTAGGCGTCCACCGGATAGAACCGCTCGCGCGCCTGGGTCAGCAGTTCGAAGGCCGCGCGGAGTCGGTTCACGGCGGCGGGATGATCGCCGCTACGCCAGGCGCGGGCACCGGCCAGGGTTTCGCGGGTGAGGCTCTCAACATCGAGACAGTCGACGTGCCCCATCGCGATCGTCAGGTCACGGAGCCACCAGCGCGCGGTGCCCAGGGCCAGGAAGTCAAGAGCGACGGCATCCGACTCGTCCACAACGGCCTCAACGTCGTCCATGCAGCCGAGGACGCGCCGAGCGAACCCAAGGCGGTCGCCGTCGGCTTCCAGAAGCACAACACCGACATCATCCGCCTGCTGGCGAAATCCCGAAGGGAGCCGGTCGGCCACGCTGGCGGGAAGGACGCGCACTTCATTGGAGTACGGGTGGGAGGGCATCTCGGCCCCCTCGATCGCGGGCAATTCGGCCGCTTGCGCGAGAATCGCCGGGTGCCAGAGGGCCGAGACCGCGGTCCAGGTGGCGAGCGCCTCGGCGTCGGAGAGTCGGGCGTTCGGCTCCTGACCGTCGGGATGGATCATCGCAACGAGCCGCCAGCGGCCGGTTGTTGGCGCATCCGGCGTCGTGGGATCACCTTCGGGGATGGTCCCTTCCGGGTCGGGTGAGGCCATTTTCGGTCAGGCTCCGAGCGAGGTTTTGAGGGCGTACAATTCGTCGGCAAGGGTCTGAACGGTGGTTCGCAAGGAGGCGATCTCAGCTTTTCGCGCCTCCACCTCATCCCTCCAGCCTGGCGACGCGGCGGCCCGGGTTGTGGCGGGTTCCATTTCGTCGTCAACCGCGTTGTGGGAGTGCTTCTGCCGTTCGCGTTCGAGTTCCTCGGGCGGATAGAGACCGTGGGTCACGACAATACCCCGGCGCTGGCCGGGCGGTGAGAGATAGACGACCAATCCACGACTGGTCAGGTATTCGAGGACCGTCTGCAAGGCCGCCAGATCGGGCAAGGGTTCCATCCGACTGGCGCGGGTGCGAAGCTCTCCTTCTGTCTGAGAACCACGCAGCATCAGTTCGGCAAGAACCGCCATCTCCACAGGACGGTTCTTCAGTTCGAGCCAGTCATAGAGCGTGTGTTTCCAGCGCTGGACGCGACCCGACCCCTCGACCAGTACGACCGCCCCTTTGTGGCGGAGTCCTTGCAGGATCTCCTCGACGTCATCGGCGTCATAATTCGTGACCGGGTCGCGGTTCGACTTCTGGTTGCATCCGGTGACAAGCGAAGCCAGCGTCATCGGATAGACGTCAGGAGTCGTCTTCTGCTTTTCAACCAGCACACCCAGAACTCGTCGTTCTCGGGGTGAAAGCGGAACCCATTTTGGCTCGGCGTCGGACAACGGTCTCTCCTCACGATCTCGCAGAGTAGGGATTCGGGACGGCGAAACGTTCTCGCTCACGGTAACTCGATCTGGAGCGCCCGATTGACGCGGTTGGTGAGGTTGGCCAGTCCCACCGTCACCGTCAACTCCGTTAATTCGCGGTCATGCAGGAATTTCTTGAGCCGATTGACCAGTTCGTCATCGGCCTTGAGATTGCGCGTCAGGGCCTCGGCATAGCGCATCACATCGCGCTGGTGCTCGTCGTAAGCGTCGCTCGTCTCGCTCTGCTCCACTTCCTTGAGCTGCCGCTCCGACAGCCCGGCCGACGCGCCGAACCCTCGGTGGTAGTGCAGGCAATAATCGCAATCGTTGATCTGTGACGTCTTCAGATACGCCAGCTCGCGAAACTTCCGGTCGAGCTTTGTCTTCGCAGACGCCTGATCAAAGGCGATAAATGTTTCAAAGAGTTCAGGGTTATGCGCCAACGCCTTGAACAAATTCGGCATGACGCCGAGTTGCTGCTCCACACGGTCGTACAGCGGTCGAATCGTCTCAGCCGCCTGATCTTTCGAGACATAGTCAACGAAGGCCATGATGCGGCTCCGAAAGGTTCGTGTTGAGCGATCGGAGAAAACGACGGAAGGGCCTCATCGTAGTCCCGTCCAGGGTCTCCCTCAAGCCTTCAGAACCGATCAAGACTCGCTTTCAGTGTCTGGAAGACGGCTGCCTGGTCGGCTGACGGGTCCGGCCAGATGGTAAGAAAGCCCTGGTAGTTGATCTCTTCCAGGGAACCAAGATATTCCTCCCAGTCCAGCGCTCCGGCAGGGAAGTTGACCCCGCGTGGGTTGGTCATCAGCGTCCGGCGGGAGGGACCGGTCGCGTCACTGGCATAGGCATGAACGACCCACGGGCCAAGCTCACGGATCGCGATCACCGGATCATTGCCGTGCTGAAGCGACGTGCCCGGATCGATGCTCGCGGCCAGCCCCGGCTCGTTCAGCCGATCGAGGACGCCGCGGAGCACGTTTCCGGGTTCGGTCCCGGTCTCAATCGCCAGCCGCACACCTCGATGTTCCGCGCGACGGCCCAGCTCGCGCAGGGCGTGCCGGAAGATCTCCTGACGCGTCGCGTCCGTCTCAGGGGGAACGGCCCCGACGCGAGCCAGCATGAGCCCGCTGCCCAACTCGAAGCCCATCGCGAACGCCCGCTCGGCGCGGGCCAGCCGTTCGTCAAGCTGCTCCTCCGTATCAAATGTCCGGCGGGTTGGTAGGTGCAGGGCGATCAGGTTCAACTCGACCGACCGGAGCAAGTGCCGCAGCTCTCGGCGCCCGGTGTCACCGAGCCGATCGGGTGCGAGCTCCCCGATCGCGTCGAGCACCACCCCCTTGGCCCCGATGCGAGCGGCTTCACGGATCTGGTCACGGATCGTGCCGTGCGGCGAGGGATTGATGCGGAGCCCCAGCGGAGAGCGGATCATGCGTGGCGGTTCCTTCGACTTCCGGCCCTTTGGCTTCGATTGGCGCCGATGGCCGGCTGGGTTTCTAATAGGGGTTGGTTCTGACGTTGACTCTATTTGAACGTCTCGGACGGGTCCGCTTCCAGGGGGATTGATGAGGATCGCTCAGATCGGCGGACACCACGTCCCCCTGGACATCCCCCCAGGTCGACTCTCCCTGCTGATCGGCGCGGCGGAGCAACCCGCGCTGCTGGAGAGTGGTCCCGGCTTCGGCGATGCCGGCCGCTGGAGCATCCTGACGGCGAGGCCCCGCCTGGTCTTCGAGGCCGACGAGCACTCGTGGACGATCCGCCGCGAGGGCCGAACCACCGCGACCGGGCACAACGACCCGCTCGACGCCCTCGGCCGCTTGATCGACGACCTTGGCCTCTCGTCCTCGGAAGTCAACCTCCCCGCCGAACCTGACAACCCGCCATTCCAGGGCGGTCTGGTCGGCTTCGTGAGCTATGATCTGGCCCCCCGTCTCGAACGTCTGCCGCGTAAGGCCCCGCGCGATTCGCGTGTGCCGGTGATTCGCTTCGCCCTCTACGACTGGGCCGTGACGGTCGATCATCGCACCGGCGAGGTCGTGCTGTCCGCCTATGACATTCTTCAAGACGACAGCCCACGATCCCGCATCACTTCGCTTCGACAGTGGCTGGAGGCCGCGAAAACGGCGACTCTCCCCCTCTCCCGACGGATCGAACCGCCGATCGGCGATATGCCCCGATCCGCCTACCTGGCCAGCGTTCAGAACGCCCTCGAATACATCCGCGCTGGCGATATCTTCCAGGTCAATCTCTCTCAACGCTTTACAGCGCGAGGTCAGTGGGAATCGCTCAGCCTGTATCAAAGGCTGAAGTCGATCAGTCCGGCCCCCTTTTCGGCCTTCCTGCGCTGGGACGATCTTGCGGTCATCAGCGCCAGCCCGGAATGGTTCTATCAGACACGAGGGGATCGGATCGTCACCCGACCGATCAAGGGGACGCGTCCTCGAGGTTCTTCCGCCGTCGAAGACCAACGGCTTGCCGACGAGCTGCGTTCCAGCCCGAAAGACCGGGCCGAACTGACAATGATCGTGGACCTGGAGCGGAATGACCTGGGGCGGGTCTGCCAGTTCGGTTCCGTCCACGTTACCGATCCAATGAGCATCGAGAGCTATGCCCAGGTGCATCACCTGGTTGCCACGGTCGAGGGTCGCCTCCGGCCCGAATGCGGGCCAATGGATGTCATCCGGGCCGTCTTTCCCGGCGGGTCGATCACCGGAGCGCCCAAGATCCGGGCGATGGAGATCATCGACGAGCTGGAGCCGTCGCGCCGGAGCCTTTACACCGGAGCGATCGGATATTACAGCCAGGGTGGGACGTCGGCCTTCAATATCCCGATCCGCACCCTGCTGATCGAGGGGGATCGGGCATGTTACCAGGTCGGCGGCGGAATCGTGGCCGATTCCGTTCCGGAGCTGGAATACGAGGAAACCCTGCACAAAGGGCACGGTCTGCGCACCTTGCTGGAGGATGCCGGGGCATGATCTGGGTCCGCGGTGAGATCGTTCCCGACGAGGTGGTGCGCGTCAGCATCCTGGATCGCACGTTCGAACACGGTCTGGGCCTTTTCGAGACTTTCCGCACGTGGAACGGTCACGCAACACTACTCGACCGCCACCTTGCACGATTGATTCGATCCGCCGTGGAACTTCGCCTACCGCTCCGTCCGGCAATCGACCTGCCCGATGCTGAGGCGGTCGCGGCCTTGAGGCGAGCCAACGGCTACGAGAACGACGCTCTGCTGCGGATCACGATGAGCGGTGGCCTTTCCGAGACCGAATGCGGGGTCGTCTGGATGCGAGCACGTCCCCTACCCTCAACATCCGACGCAATGGTCCGGATTCGCGGGAGGCGCTGGTCGATCGAACGGGACGAGTCTCTCTCCGCGTACAAGACTCTGAATTACTGGCGGAAACGACGCATCTTTGAGCGTGCCCAGGCAGACGGCTACGGCGAGGCTCTGGGGAAGACGCCCGACGGCGCCATCCGGGAGGGAACCCGGACCAATCTTTTCCTGGTCCGTCATGGAGGTCTGAAGACACCGACGCTTGAGGGGTTCGGACTGCCGGGGATCATGCGGGAGATTGTCATGGAACGGGCACGACACCTTGAAATCGAGGTCCAGGAAACGATGATCGATGAGGCGTCCCTCGAAGGGGCCGACGAGGTGTTCCTGACCAACTCGGTCCGGGGACTGCTGCCGGTCGCCGAAATCGGCTCCCGGCGCTGGGATGCCCCGGGCCCCTTGACCCGTCAGCTCCAAGAGGACATTCTGCGATGGCTGTTCACGGGAGGAAAGACGTGATGACGACGGTAGCGGACCTCGCCTCCTGGCTCGAATCGTTCGCCCCCTCCAGGCTGGCCGAATCCTGGGACAACGTCGGCCTGCTCTGGGGCGATCCGGCGTCGCCGGTCTCCCGGGTGATGACCTGTCTGACCGTGACTCCGACGACGGCCGCCGAGGCGATCGACGAGCGGGCGGAGTTGATCGTGAGCCATCATCCCGTACTGTTCAAGGGGACGAAATCGTTACGGGCGGATCGTCCCGAGACGGGATACCTCTGGGATCTGGCCCGCGCTGGCGTGGCCATCCTCAGCCCGCATACCGCCTTTGACAACACGTTTGGCGGGATCAACGACGGCCTGGCCCGACGTCTCGGCCTGGTCGAGGTCGGCCCATTGCGGCCCTCGCCCCCTCGACCGTTGTTCAAGGTCCTCGTCTTCACGCCCGAGCAGGATCGTGACGCGGTTCTGAACGCGGCCTTCGCCTCGGGAGCGGGGCAAATTGGCGAATACCGCGAATGCTCGTTCTCGACGGAGGGAACCGGTACGTTCTTCGGACAGGAAGGGACAAACCCGGTCGTGGGCCAGAAAGGCCGTCGTGAGTCGGTTCCCGAGTGGCGAATCGAGGTGATCTGCCCCTCAGAGCGACTGTCGGCCACCTTGGAAGCAATCCGCTCGGCCCATTCCTACGAAGAGCCAGCCATCGACGTCGTTCCGCTCCAGTCTACGCAGACCGGTCCGGGAATCGGCCGCATCGGTCAGCTTCCCGATTCGCAATCCTTGGATGATTTTGCCGCAAAGGTCGCTGAAACGTTAAGTTCCGACGTTCTCCAGTATGCCGGCGACCCAGATCAAAGTGTTCAGCGCGTCGCCATCGCCTGTGGCGGAGCCGACGATTTTTTGCCCGACGCCGCCCGCGCGGGGGCCGACGTGTTCCTGACGGGTGAAGCCCGATTCCACCGGATGTTGGAAGCCGAAGCGCGAGGGATCGGGCTGGTCATCGCGGGTCATCATGCGACGGAACGGCCGGCGGTCGAGGATCTGGCGACCCTCATTGGAGAGTCGTTTGGAAGCCTGGACGTCTGGCCGAGTCGCCTCGAACGCGACCCTTGCCGTTCCCTCCAACGATCCGGCGGCGGAAGCAAAAAATAACCCCCGAGACGGCTCGGGGGCAAGGTAAAAGAGATTTAAAGGAATCTCGCCCCGGAGGAGCGAGAGCCCTCAATCGAGGCTCAGGAGGATGCCGCCGCAGGCTCGGACGACTCTCCGGCAGCGGCCTTCCCGGTGCGGGTCGCGGGGACAGCCAGGTACTGCTGGTGCTCCCACTGACCGGCCCAGACCTGGCCGGACCAGCGCTGGAGGGAAATCGCGCGAACGGTCGGACGGTCCTCGTCGCGGATCACCTCACCCCAGGCGCCGGTGTACGCCGCGCGAACCTGGGCGGAGCTGCCGCCCACGCAAAGCAGTCGTTCTCCTCCAGGGGCCAGGCAGGCCACAGCCCGCCAATCTTGTGCTCCAGTGGACTCAGTCATGCTCATCGTGAATAATCTCCACCCGTCTCGCCCAATTCGGCCGGAACCCATCGTGAATTCGACCACGCTGACGAGATAGGGATAACGAATGGTCCTTGCTGAGGTGCGAATGGACCTCGGTGATGGCGGTCAGATACCGAGAAGGATGCGGGGCCAAAAACTTGACCCCGCCTTTCCGATCTTACGTCGCCCAACAGCACAAGGCAACTATACCAATCCACCGGGTTGATGATGACGGAGAGTCCTCATCATCTTGAGGGGATGGTGGGGGGGGTAGGATCGAGGAAAGAAGTCTGACGTCCCCTGTCAAGCAAGCTCCTGGCACGAGACGGGACCGCAAATCCGTGAGGTTTCTTCGCCACGTTTCGGGAGGTGATTGTAACGCCCGCTCTGAATTGGATCGACTAAAATCCGCAAAAATTTATGAAAAAGCGACCCTCGGAACGAGCACCTCGCGCAACTCAAGTCGATTCAAGGATTTCCAACGAGTCTCCTGAATCACCTCAGGAAATCGTCAAAAGGACCTTGCCCGGCTTACCGGAAACTTCGGCCTGACGGACGGCCTCGGCAACCTGATCCATCGGAAACGTGGGACCCGTCTCGGTCGCCAGAACACCATCGCTGATCAACTGACCGACCTGGCGGAACAGCTTCAACGCTTGTGGGATATTTCTTTGTCTCATCCAGTAGCCTAGCCAGAACCCCTGCACCGACCGTCGCGCCGCGATGAGCCGGCGCAGGTCGAGCCGCATGGGATCGGTCGTCAAGGAACCGTAGATCACCATGCGGCCATCCCCCGCAAGTGACTCAAAAACCCCAGTGGCCGTATCCCCCCCACCGGGTCGAGAGCATACTTGACCCCTTCTTCCCCGACGACGCGGCGCACCTGTTCGTCAATCGGTCCATCCGCCGAACAGATCACCGCGTCGGCCCCAAGCGCCGGAGTTCTTCCATCGGTTCGTGGCGACGGACCACGTTGACCGTCTTGATCCCGTCGTGCCTGGCCAGTTTGATGATCATCTTGCCTAGCGATGAGTTCGCCGCCGATTGCAAGAGCCATTCCCCACGCGGAACCGCGAGAACATGCCGCACCAGAGCCAGGACGGTCATCGGGTTGACGAAGAACGAGGCCGCCTGCTCATCCGAGAGTTCCTTGGGCACGGGTCGAGCCTGACGGGCCGGAATCACGGCATATTCGGCCCAGTCTCCCCCGCTATGGTTGATGACCGTCACGCGTTTTCCCTTGACCAGCTTGCCGAGCAACCCGGAACCAACCTTGTCCACCACGCCGACGCCTTCGAAGCCGACTCGAGCGGGCAATTCCGGTTTGAACACGTAACGGCCACGGATCAACAACAGGTCGGACGGGTTGACCGGCGTGGCGATCATCTTGACCCGGACTTGTCCCGGCCCTGGGTCCGGGGCCGGCACGTCACGGACCTGCACGACATCGGCGGGCTCGCCAAACTGCTCGAACACGATGGCCTTCATTCGAATCATCTCACTACGGATAATCGGAATTCTCGACGAACTCGCAGGACGCTGGAGCGATTATCGTTCCCCTGTGACCGATCGAGGAGTGCTTTTCTGGTTCCCCCGCCTGTTCCTCCCGGAGCGATTCACCCAGGCGGCACAACCCAATCAAAGGATAACACCAAACATGGCAAGCGATCCGCTCGTGACGACGGCCTGGCTGGAGCAGCATCTGGAGGCCCCGAATCTACGTGTCGTGGACATGAGAGGTTACGTCACCACTCGACCGACCGCGCCAGGAGTTCAGGAGGCAAGCTATCGTGGTGCCCCGGAGGAATATCTCGCCGGGCACATTCCCGGAGCCGTCTATATCGACTGGACGCGGGATATCGTTGATCCCGATGATCCGACCCCCGCTCAGATCGCGCCTGCCGAGCGATTCGCCGAGGCCATGGCCTCACGCGGGATCGGTGACAAGACGCACGTCGTCGCTGTCGATCATGCGGGGAGCCAGTTTGCCACGAGACTCTGGTGGGCCTTGAGATACTACGGACACGACGCCGTCTCGGTGCTCGACGGCGGCTATCACCGCTGGGTCGAGGAAGGACGTCCCATCGAGAGTGGCCCCGTCAAGTTCGAACGTCAGACCTTCACTCCTCGCCCGCGTCCGGAGTTGCGAGCCACGGTCCAGCAGGTGCTCGACCATCTCGGACACGACGACAACCAGTTGATCGATGCCCGTGACTCTGGTCAGTTCACTGGCGAACGAAGGCGGGGTCCCCGGGGCGGACATATTCCTGGTGCAATCAATATTCCCCGCGAGCAGTTCTTTGCCGAGGGCGGCGGCTTCCTCCCACTTGAAGAAATCCGCAAACGACTACTCGAACATGGTTTCCGGCCGGAGAAGCCAACCATCGCTTACTGCAACGGCGGGGTCGCCGCGACGGTCGTCCTGTTCAATCTCCACCGGCTCGGCTACTCCGATCAGGCCAACTACGACGGTTCCTGGAACGAGTGGGGACCGCGTCTCGACCTCCCAGCCGAGGCCTGAGCACTTCGGTCAGATGGTATAGATTTGCCATTTGACCGCCCGATCCATCGGTATCCGATACCCCGAAAACAATGCGGGAAATCCGGGAGTAAGTCCTTGCCTTGTGACAGCGCAGTGGCCATAGTGCAACATTGCTCGGCTGACCAGAACCGGCCAGGGGCGTAAGTTTGGCAGTCAGCCCCGCCATGATAGCTTCCAGGCATCCAGGGAGACTTGCTCGATGCCCGAACACGATCCGAAATCGAAAGTCGGCCCACACGGGCATAGCCGTCGCGACTTCCTGCGGGGGTCGGGCATGGCGGCGGCCACGGCCGTGCTGACTGGCAAGGCCCAGGCAGCACTCGACGAACAAAATGCGCAGGATGGAGGCCCGAAGGTCCTCTCCGGCGACATGCCAATCACGTTGAAGGTCAACGGCGAGGAGATGGAATGCACCATCGAACCGCGTTGCACGCTGCTGGACACGCTCCGGAACCGGCTCGACGTGACCGGCCCGAAGCGTGTCTGCGACCGGGCGAGTTGTGGTGCCTGCACGGTGATCCTCGACGGTGATCCCGTCTATTCGTGCACGACCCTGGCGATCACCTGCCAGGACAAGACGATCGAGACTCTCGAAAGCTTCGGGACCGAGGAAGGCAGCGTACCGTACGCCTTCCGCGATCACGACGGCCTGATGTGCGGCTACTGCACACCCGGCTTCGTGACGGCCTGCAAGGCCTTCCTGGACAAGAACCCGGGCAAGGACGTGACGGTCGAAGACGTCAAGCGGGGCCTCGACGGCAACATCTGCCGTTGCGGAACGTACGTCGGCGTGCTCGAGGCAGCTCTCGATGCGGCCAAAGCCATGAAAGGGAAGGGGTGATCCATGGCCAGTTGGCCCGAAAACACGCGCCTGATCAACACGGAAATTCCCCGCGTCGATGGCCTGGCCAAGGCCTCCGGCAAGGCCAAGTATCCATCCGACATGCTTCCCAAGGGGATGCTTTTCGGCGTGATGCTCTACAGCCCGCACGCGCATGCCAAGGTCACCTCGATCGACACGAGCAAGGCCGAAAAGATGCCGGGCGTCAAGGCGGTCGTCGTGATCGCCGGTCAGGGGAAGACGCTGCGATATCAAGGGGATGACGTGGCGGCGGTCGCCGCCGAGACCGAGGAGCAGGCCCGCGACGCGGTCCGCGCCATCGAGGTCGAATATGAGGTTCTGCCTCACGTTGTCACCGAAGAGCAAGCGATGAAGGAGGATGCCCCCGAGGTCACGAGGGGCGGCAACGTCAAGCAGGGTCGCGAGCAGACCAAGGGAGATCCCGACCTGGCTCTTGGCAAAGCCGACGAGATCGTGGAGGGGACTTACTCCGTCCCGGTCATCACCCACGTTTGCCTGGAAACCCACGGCCTGACGGCGAAGTGGGAAGGGGACAACAAGATCGTCGCGTGGGCGAGCACCCAGGCCGTCGGCCCCACCGCGGGCGAGCTGGCCGGGCGGTTCAATATCCCTCAGGCGAATGTCTCGGTCATCACCGAGGTCATGGGTGGCGGCTTCGGCTCGAAATTCGGCGCCGATATCTGGGGCACGACCGCTGCCGAACTATCGCAGAAGGCCGGAGGACGGCCCGTCAAGATGTTCCTCGACCGCACCCAGGAACACCTCGCGGCCGGAAACCGTCCCAGCGCGTCGGGCCATGTCAAGCTCGGCGGGTCGAAAGACGGTAAGGTCACGGCCCTGGTCGCCGAGACGCACGGCACCGGCGGAATCACCCGAGGCGCCAACTTCCCCTTGCCGTACGTGTACGACGTGCCCAATGTTCGCCGGGCGCACTCCGACGTCTTCGTCAACTGCGGCAACGCTCGCGCCATGCGTGCTCCAGGTCACCCCGAAGGCTGCGCGATCATGGAAGCGGCCATGGACGACCTGGCCGCCAAGCTGGGTGTCGATCCGGTCGAGTTCCGCCTGAAGAACCTGGCCGAAAAGGACATGGTCGGCGGTGGGGTCGATCGAACCGCGATCTATCGTGCCGAGGTCCAGCGCGGCGCGGAACTGATCGGCTGGAATCAAAACTGGAAACCCCGAGGCCAGAACGGCAAGGGCGTTCGGAAGCGTGGTCTGGGTATGGCCCTGCACCAGTGGGGCGGCGGCGGTGCGCAGGACAAGAAGGTCGCCTGCATCATCAGCCCCGATGGCTCGGTCGAGGTCCGCTCGGGCACGCAGGATATCGGCACCGGCACCCGCACGATCCTGGCGATCATCGCGGCCGAGTTGCTGGGGCTGAACGTCGAGGATATCACGTCGAACATCGGCAACTCGACCTTCCCGCCCGGCCAGTCCTCCGGTGGATCAACCACCGCGCCGTCGATGAGCCCGCCGACGTACAACGCCGTCAGCCAGGCCCGTGACGAACTGTTCAAGAAGATCGCCCCGGCGCTCGACGCCAAGCCGGAGGACCTGAGCCTCAAGGACGGCAAGGTGCAGGTTAAGGGCGAACCGAAGATGTCCTGGAAAGACGCCTGCCGAAAGCTCGGGATGATGCCGATCTCGGTCGAGGCCGGATTCGCCGAGGGGCTCTCCTCGGTCGGCGTCGGCGGCTGCCAGTTCGCCGACGTGAACGTGGACACCGAGACGGGCGTTGTCACGCTCAACAAGATCGTGGCGATCCAGGACTCGGGCCTGATCATCGACATGATGACCTGGAAGAGCCAGGTCTATGGTGGCGTGATCATGGGCATCAACTACGGCCTGTTCGAAGAACGGATCATGGACCCGACGACCGGCATCATGCTCAACTCCGACATGGAGATGTACAAGCTGGCCGGCGCGAGCGACATCCCCGAGATCATCGTCGAGGCGTTCAACACGCCCGAGATGCGTGCCCGCGGCGTCATCGGCGTCGGCGAACCGCCGACGATCTCGACGGCCGCCGCCATCGGCAACGCCGTGGCCAATGCCATCGGCGTCCGCGTTCCTGAGTGGCCCATGAGTCCCCGCAACGTTCTGAACGCCCTGTCGCAGTCCAAGATTGGAGGGAAGGCGTAATTATGAAAGCCTTTGAATACGCCAGCCCGGCGTCCGTGGAGCAGGCTATCCAGCTCCTCTCGGGCCGCGACTCGTGCGAGGCCCTCTCCGGCGGCACCGACCTGCTCAGCCGGATGAAAGACTACATCACCAGTCCCCAGCGGGTCGTTTACATCCGCGATATCAAGGACATCTCCGGCATCTCGGGTGATTCCAAGAATCAGGGACTGACGATCGGCGGCAATACCCGGCTGGTCGAGATCATCGAGCATCCGGAGAGTACCAAGGCTTATCCGGCTCTGCGGCAAGCGGCCCTGGAAGTCGCCACGCCGCAGATTCGCAACATGGCCACTCTGGGCGGCAACCTCATGCAGCGCCCGCGTTGCTGGTACTACCGTAGCGGCTTCGGCCTGCTCGGCGGCCGTCGCGAAGGCGAGAAGCTCGTCCGCGAGCTGGAAGGCGAATTCACTCCCACGGACTATAACGAGGGGGAACAGGGCGGCAACCTGATCCGCAAGGGGGACAACCGCTTCCACGCCATCTTCCTGACCGATGGCGACGCCCTGTTCGTCAGCCCGTCGAGCCTCGCGCCTCCGTTGATCGTTCTTGGCGCCAAGGCCACTCTCGTCGGTCCTGACGGCGAGCGAACCATCCCAGTCGCGGATCTCTATCGCATTCCCAAGAAGGAGGACGAGCGCGAGCTGACCATCAGCAAGGATGAGGTCCTGACCAAGGTTCACATCCCGCCCGCCAAGGGGAAGAACGCGACCTACGAGGTTCGGCACAAGCAGGCTCACGACTGGCCGCTCGTCCTCGCGTCGGTCTGCGTCGAGATGGACGGCGACAAGGTGTCGAAGGCTCAGATCGTCCTGGGCAACGTCGCTCCCATTCCGTACCGCAGCAAGCCGGCCGAGGACGCGATCACCGGCAAGGCCATCAACCAGGAAACCGCCGAGGCCGCCGGTCAGGCCGCCATCGAGGAGGCCAAGCCACTCTCGATGAATGCCTTCCGCGTGCCCATCACCAAGACCGCCATCAAGCGCGCCCTGCTGGCCGCTGTCGGCGACCGCTACTGGGAGGAGGGGAACTGACGCGATGGCCGAACAGCCCAACACGCCCGAGTCGGGTGAGAAGACGTCCACCCCTTGCCGTCACCTGCGTTCCAAGGGCATGTATGTCTATACCGACGGATATGACCCGAACGCGCACGGAGATTACGATAACACGATCTACTGGTGCCTGAAGTCGATGAAGAGCTTCGGTCCGGATGACGAGCAGGTCGATCGAGAGTATTGCTGCGATTCATCGCGCTCGTGCTACGAGCCACTCTGATCGGCGAAAAGCGTCCCGTGACAAGAACCAGAACGCCGTGCGCCCGGGGGACGAACCTCCGGTACGCGGCGTTCGGTTTTTGCGGAACCGATCGACGGAATGGCGGATTTCCCGTTCACTTTTTCGAAAAGCTCTTGATCTATTCCGACCGTTCCGGCAATCTGAATTCCGGAATGTTCGGCCTGACATTCGTCAGGCCCATTCCAGGTTCCTTCCTCTTGATGGGAGCGGAGCGATCATGGGCGACAAGGCACCGAAGGACAAGGCCAAGCAGAAAAAGATCTCTGATAAGAAGACCGCCGGTAAGGGGGTTTCCCCCGCTCCCGCCGCGTCTGCCAAACCGGCGAAGAAGTGATGTCATCAGTTCTGGCCCGGCCGCTGATGGCCTCATCGGCGGCCAGCCACACAATCGGCGGACGAACTTTCAGAGCCAACTTTCATGCTCCATCCGGGATCGTGTCTCCGGAACCCGCAGGTCGATTCCTCGCTTGAGGTTCGTCTGAGCGGTCTCCAAACTGCGGGTCGCCAGGGCGGACACGAAGGAATGCCCCGGCACGGCATGTTGCGGGTCGTTGAGCTGCCAGGCCAACACGAGAGCTGATCGCGCCAGTTCCTCGTCGCCGGTGGCTTGCCAGAATGAGGCCATCCAGAACAGGATCCGCCGGTCCAGTTCGAGCCGGTCTTGCAGGCGGTTCTCGAACAGGAAGCGGTAGGCTCCCGAGTCGCGTCTGGGATCCGGAGGCAGGCGATCGTCCCGGAGCAGAAGCTCCTCGGCGAGATCGTAGGTCAGGTCAGAATTATCGATCCAGCCCTGGCAGGAATCGATCACAGCGAGAGACTGTGCCATCGGGTCCGCGAGTTCCACCGTCGAGGGATCGAAGTCCGGAAGCAAGCCGCGGAATGTTCGCGGGTGGAAGGCCGGCCCGACCGTCCGTTCCAGCCAGTACCGAAGCGCGGGGGATGCCCCCTGACCGCAGAGGGTCAGACTCCCGGCCAGCAGCCCGAGGGCCAGTTCGGAAACCCCTTCCACCGTGTCGCGATCCGGCCTCCGGATCAACTCCGTAAAGGACACCCGAGCCTGGTCGGCTGAGCTTCCCACAAGCCCGACCACGTCCCGGACCCCTTGAAGCACGTCGCAAAGAAATGCGGCGACCGGCCACTCACCCCGATCCTCCGACGCCAACACGATGATTCCCCGCCCCTTGCCGTCGAGCGACGTGACAAGACTGCCCACCAGTCGGGTGGCCGCAACCGGCAAGGCAGATTGCTCAATGTCGCGGCGACCCGCTCCCGACTTTCGGGCATGCTCCACGACCTCCGCGTCCGGGTGCTCCCGCGCAATCCGGGACCAGGCGTCTCGGACCGCCGGATCGTCGGCATCAAGGGACTCCATCGCCTCGATCGCCGCCCGACGCGTCGCCGGGTCGTGCGCGAAGATCAGCAAGCGGAAAAACTCGACCAGGCCCGGACGCAACGGTTGATTCGCAAGTCCAGCGATGATCTCGGCGCGCACGTCCGGTTCCACCGACCCCAGCCCCTGAAGAGCCAGCCACGTCCCCTCCGGCTCTCCCTCCAGTTGCGCAGCCAGCTCATCAAGGGACGATTCCTCCGCATCGATCAACTCGTCCAGCTCCTCCAAACGTTCCACCAGCTCGGGATATGCCTCGATCAATCCTGTCCCTTGCAGTAAACCGAGGGCTTCCCAGGACCGCTCGGGAGTCAGGTTGGGTTGAGAGAGGAGCGATTGCGCCAGCCCCTCCAGAAGCGACCGGTCCGCAAAGGCCTCGACCAGCCGCAGAACCACCTCTCCCTGAACTCCCTGAAGGTCGCCGAGCCGTCCCCGAGCGGCCTCGCGAAGTCGATCCGCCGGAAACTGGGAGACGAGACGATTCAAGACCTCGTCCCGCTGGCGGTCGTTCCATTCGGGATGATCGCGAATCGCGTCGAGGAGCGTCTCGGGAGCCAGCTCGGGCGACTCCGTTGGTCGATGAAGGGTTCATGGATGGTTCCGTCGCGTGGCCGAACCGTTTCGTCACCGTTTCTACGGTGACAGACCGCGTCGGAGCGTTCAAGATCAAGAACAAGCTCGACATCCCAGGCGGCGCGACGGCTCATTCTTCGGGGAGATGGGGTCGGAAACCGGAGGTCCAGGCCAGGTCGATATCCGTCTCGACGGCGGCCTGCTCGTAAAGGCTGGAATCGATCTCGGTCAAGAAGCGACTGGGCGTACTGATGAGGGTCCCCCGACCCGGGCGCGAGACGGTCAACGGATACGTGAGCAACAACTCATCCATGGCCCGCGTCACCGCGACGTAGAACACGCGCCGTTCTTCTTCCTCGCCGCCCGGTTCGATCAGACTCCGCGCGCCGGGGAAACCATCCTCGACGAGCCGGGGAAGAAACACGCGCGACCATTCGAGCCCCTTGGCCTGGTGGATCGTGCTCAGGACGAGCGACTCGCCCGCGTCCTCCGCGGCGACCGAGTCCATGCCGTACACATCGCCGGCCAGGAGCAGATCAGCGATCAACTTCTCCAGGCTGTCGTACCGCGCGGCCAGCACGGAAAGTTGCTCGATATCGGCAATTCGGTTCTCGGGTCGCTCATAGCGGGTGCGAACGGTCCCCGGATAGCCGCCTTGCAGAATCGCACCGATGGCGGCGGCCGGTTCGGCTTCGGGGTTTGTCTTCTGGATCTTCTGAAGGTCGGCGACGAACGCGGCGAACGCCCCTTTCCCCTTGGTCGGCACGAGGGCCATCGCCTCGGCCGTCGCGAGGGACGCCAGCGGGTCGGGCGACTTCGCCAGGAAGTCGAACAGCGCGGAGGCCTTCGCCGGGCCGATCCCGGGGAGCAGGAGCAACACGCGCCGCCAGGCCGGCTCGTCGAGCGGATTGACCAGGATTCGCAAATACGCCAGCACGTCCTTGATGTGCGCCTGCTCGAAGAACCTCAATCCGCTCCGAACGGTGTACGGGATGCCGCGGTTGACCAGCTCGCTCTGGAGGAGAATGCTGTCGTGGTGGTTCCGGTAGAGAACAGCCATGCGGCCGAGGCTGACGCCTTCCTCGCGGGCATCAAGGATCTGCTGACAGATCAGGTCCGCTTCCTCGTAAGCATCCGCGGTCGGCACGACCAGCGGACGAACCCCGCCCTCCCGCGCCGAGACCAGCGTCTTCGGAAATCCGCTCTGGTTGTGGTTGATCGAGGCATTTGTGAACGCGACAATCTCAGGGGTCGATCGATAATTGGTTTCGAGCCGATAGATTCGCGTGCCGGGGTTGCGTTCGGGGAACTTGAGGATGTTGTCGTAATCCGCCCCCCGGAAGCGATAGATCGACTGCGCGTCATCGCCGACGGCCGTGAGATTGCCCGCTCCGGCCTGAGCGATCGCCTCAACCAGCTCGACCTGAACGTGGTTCGTGTCCTGCATCTCATCGACGAGGATCTGGCTGAACATGCGCCCCATGCGCTGGCGATGCTCGGGGAACTCCCGGATCAGGCGGGACCACTGCCCGAGCAGGTCGTCGTAGTCCATGCAGTTCGATGCCCGCTTCCGGCGCTCGTACGCCTTGGCGGCGGCATCGAGGTTCTCCATCCAGACCGTCAGATCGGGGTTCCGATCGGCGACAACCTCGGCCAGGGGGCGTCCGACATTGAACGCGTAGCTGATGAGGTGCTGCACCATCGCCGGCTTTGGCGACATCTTCCCGGCACCGCTCAGGCCGGCGTCCTCCAGCGCGAGCTTGATCAGGTCGCGCTGGTCCTCACTATCGAGGATCGTGAAATTGGGTGCATATCCCAGAGGTTCGGCAGCGCGGCGGAGCAAGCGGTTGCCGATGTGATGGAACGTCCCGGCCCAGACCCGGGTTGCCTGCGGACCGATCAGGGTTTCCAGCCGCCCGAGCATTTCCCGGGCGGCGCGACGGGTGAAGGTCACCAGCAGGATCGACTCAGCGGGAACGCCACGGGCGATGAGATAGGCCACGCGGTACGTGATGACCCGCGTCTTTCCCGAGCCGGGCCCGGCCAGAATCAGGTTTGATCCGTCGGGCGCGGTGGCAGCCTCGCGCTGAGAGTCGTTCAGATCGCGAGCGAAGGCCTCACGAAGCCGGTCACTCGCGGATTTCTGGAGCCGGATCTTCCGCATAGGGGTGCGTGCTCGGTCCAAGAAGCTATTCTGCCCTGCGCTGACGCTGCAAGGTCCGAAACCGGTAGGGATACGGATTCGTCTCGTCGGCCGGGTGCGATTCCTCGTCCAACGTGGTCCAGTCGGGAGAATCCAGAGACACGCGGGGGAAGTAGGTGTCGCCGGAAAACTCCCCCTCGACCAAGGTCAGGTACAGGCGATCGATCAAGGGGAGAGTCTGCCGAAAGATCTCGCCGCCGCCGATCACGAAGGCCTCGTCCGCGCCGGATTGCAAGGCAAGGAACAGGGCCTCGACCAGACTGTGGGCGACACATCCCCCTTCGGCATGATAGCCCTCCTGCCGGGTCAAGACAATATTCCGGCGGCCGTCGAGAGGCCGGCCGATCGACTCCCACGTGGCGCGTCCCATGATGATCGGCTTACCCATCGTCAGGCGTCGGAAGCGTTTGAGGTCGGCGGGAAGGTGCCAGGGCATTCCCCCGTCCTTGCCGATGAGACCGTCGGAGTTCATCGCGGCGATCATGGATAGGATCAAGACGACCTCCTCAGACCGCGACCTCGCCTCGGATCGCTGGATGACAACGGTAGTCCACCAACTCGATCTGATCGCGTCTCAGGTCATCGAGACTGGTGACAGAAGGGTCGATGCGCAAGGACGGCAGGGGATATGGAGTTCTCGAAAGCTGCTCGTCCACCTGGTCGAGATGGTTCGCGTAGATATGGACGTCGCCAAAGGTGTGCACGAACTCGCCCGGTAACAGGCCCGGTCACATGGGCGACGAGGTGGGTCAAGAGGGCATAGCTCGCAATATTGAACGGCACCCCGAGAAACAGATCGGCGGATCGTTGGTAGAGCTGACAGGAGAGCTGACCCTCGGTCACGCTGAACTGGAACATCGTGTGGCACGGCGGCAGGGCCATGCGCGGGATGTCAGCCGGGTTCCAGGCCGAGACGATCAGACGACGGCCAACCGAGGCTGTCGGATCGCGCTTCACGGCCTCGATGCCGTCGATTAAATAGGCGATCTGGTCGATCGTCCGGCCGTCCGGAGCCTCCCACGACCGCCATTGCTTGCCATAGACTGGCCCCAACTCACCCTGGTCGTCCGCCCATTCATCCCAGATCGTGACGTTCTGTGCCTTCAAATAGCGAATATTCGTTGAGCCTCGAAGAAACCAGATCAGTTCGTGCACCACGGGACCAAAGGCGAGCTTCTTCGTTGTGACCGCCGGAAAACCCTGCTGGAGATCGAACCGGATCTGGCGACCGAAGAGGCTCAGTGCCTCGATCGTCTCCCCCGTTGAGCGCAGCACGGCCCGCGTCGGCTTGCGTTTACCGTGAGTCCGCACGTCGCGTAGGAGGTCCAGGTACGATCGCATGAATTCGCCATCCGTCTGCGGCAAACGAAACAGTTCATCTTAACAAAGATCGGACAAGCGAGGGGCGAAAGATTAACGAAATCTCTCGGATTCGGATGGACTTCGGCCCGACGGGATGGTAACGTCGAATCACGAGGTTCCTTTCCGACCCGTACCCTCTATTCGCGAACTGACCCGGCATCGTCCGCCCCACCGATCGCGGGCCGTTCCAGCATCCCTCCACTGGCCACAATTGCTTACGATCACCCTGCTCACGTCGGAAGAGGCCCCTCCTCACGCCTTTGAAACGTGCCGCTTGACCCTTTTCCTCTCGATCATCGAGCCACTGTCATGAGTTCGGCTGAAACGACTCGCAGCGGCATCCTGGAGATGCACCCGAAGGGTTATGGATTCCTCCGTGACCCCGGGCGAAATTATCGTGTCGGCAATGACGATGTGTACGTGGGAACCCCTCTCCTGAACCGGTTCCAGCTCCGGCAGGGGTTGAGGCTGACGGGTCGGGTTGAGCCACAGAAGTCGGGCCAGGGGCCCCGCCTCTCTGAGTTGACCGAGGTCGAGGGCCGTGCGCCGGAGCAATATGCCGATCTTCGAGAATTCGACGATCTGACGGCCATCGATCCACATGACGGCATCCGGCTGGAAACCGGCCCGGAGCCCCTGGGCACCCGCGTGATGGATTTGCTGACGCCCATCGGCAAGGGGCAGCGTGGGCTGATCGTGGCCCCGCCACGCTCCGGCAAGACGGTCCTGCTCCAGCAAATCGCCAACGCCGTCATTCAGAATCATCCCGAACTGCAACTGATGGTCCTGCTCGTCGACGAGCGGCCCGAGGAACTCACCGACTTCCGCCGGAGCATCAAGGGAGAGGTCATCGGCTCCTCGAACGATCATCCGCCCGAGGAGCACATCCGCCTGGCCCAACTCACGATCGACCGCGCGAAGCGGATCGCGGAATCGGGCGGACAGGTCTTGATCCTGCTCGATAGCCTGACCCGTCTGGCCCGCGCCTACAACAAGGGGTCGAACTCCGGCCGGACCATGTCCGGCGGCGTGGATATCCGGGCGTTGGAAGTCCCCAAGCGCCTCTTCGGCGCGGCCCGCACGTTCGACGAGGGTGGCTCGTTGACCGTCCTGGCCACCTGTCTGATCGAGACGAACAGCCGCATGGACGATGTGATCTTTCAGGAGTTCAAGGGGACGGGGAATATGGAGCTGGTGCTCGACCGCAAGCTCGCGGATCGCCGCGTCTGGCCGGCCATCGATATCCAGCAGTCCGGGACCCGCAAGGAAGAACGTCTGCTCGCACCGGAGACCCTCCGGCGACGTCAACCTGCTGAGACGGACCCTCGCCGATATGAAAACCGTCGAGGCCATGGAGGGGCTCATCCGGCAGCTCTCCAAGTATCCGAGCAATGCGGAGTTCCTCGAACGGATCGGCCAGACTCAGAAATCTCGCTGAACCGTCGACGGCGAAGCCCGCGTTTCCTTCGCGTGTGATGGGTGCATCCACCTTGCCCACACCCACATGCGCGGTTACGCTTAGACGATACGGAGCCGGGAAGCACGCCGGAGCTTTCTGGTCCGATTGATCCTGGAATCGACGTCTTGCTGGGACAGTCGCATGTCCGATTCCTCCGAATACAATTTGGCTGGCGTGCCCGAAGAACCGGACGCCGAGGAACAGCCCTCTCCTCCCGTTCCGATTCCCCCACCCAAACCGGGCGCTCCCCTGCCCCGGATCTGGAAGTCCACGCCGACGGTCGAGGACCAGCGAGGATGAGGACCCGAGAGAACGGAAGAAACGTGAGCGCGCTGAGCGTCGCAAGGCCGACCGGGAGAAGACTACCGAGCCATCGAAGGCCGCGAAGAAAAAGAAACACAAGTCGATCGACCCGGACGACCCGGAGAAAAAAGGGGCGTTGCTCGAAGCCACGCCCCGGTTCGACACCTACGAGAGCCGCCGGAACGTCCGGATCGCGATCGGAGCCGTCACGGTTCTCGTACTCCTGGTGGGGGGATTTGTCTTTCTCAATCAGTTCCGCTCGGATGAACCGGTTGGGGAACCGGAAGAGTTCGACCCGAACGCCTTCACAGTGGGATCGGCTCCCGCCGAGAGCGCCCCTCCGGCCCAGTCGCCACAGAAGCTTGAGAACCTGGCCCTGATTGCGCTGGAAGATGCCCGTCAGGTTGCCGTGAGAGGCGACGGCGAAGGGGCGTTGGCGCGGCTCCAGAAGCTCGTCAAGGATTATCCCAAGACATCCGCGGCAACGCAGGCGACCGAGGCGATCGCAAGAGCCAAGCAGGGGCTTCCCCTGTTCGTCAACGCCCCCGTCGTGGTGGCGGACCAGGTCGAAACGCCTCCTCCGACCGAAGACCCCAATGCCCGAGATTGTGGCGGTTCCCGCCGAGACGACGGTGCCACCCGAATTCGTCGGCGTTGTCGAGGCGAACGTCCAGCCCCCGCCGACCCCTGTGGAGCCGTACCGTGATACGGGGCTTGTTCAGGAGACGGCCAACATCGCGCCCCGACCGTTGCCGGCTGGGTTCCGTGCGCGGCAGGAAGCGGGCGTGCACCCTTCGGGATGGCCGCTGGAGATCACCTGCGACCAGGATGGCGCGGCGATGGTGCTCATACCCGGGGGGTCCTTCCTGATGGGCCGCGACGACGGCACCGCCGTCGAGCGCCCTGCGCACCCGGTGACGCTCTCGCCCTACTACATCGACCAGCATGAGGTCACGGTCCGCCAGTACCGGCTCTTCCAAAGGGCGACCGGCCACCAGCAGGGAGGACCGAGCTCCGATGGAGAGATCCCGGACACCCTGCCCGTGACCGAGGTCAACGCCGACGATGCCTACCGGTATGCCCTCTGGGCCGGAAAGGCCATGCCGAGCGAGGCCCAGTGGGAAATGGCCGGTCGCACCATCGACGGCCGCATCCATCCCTGGGGACCAGGATCGCCGAACTGGAGCCGCCCCAGAGAGCCGAAGCAGGTCGATCCGGTCGTCTCGTTCCCCAGCGACATGTCCCCTTACGGCGTCTTCGACCTGGCGGGAAATGTCTGGGAGTGGACCGCCGACTGGTTCAGTCCGGACTACTACCAGCAGCTCGCCGGCAAGGACACGATCGACCCGGTCGGGCCGCCGCAAGGGCAGGCGAAGAACCCCTTGCTGACGGTCAGAGGGGGGTCGCCGGAGTGGGACCTCGCCTGGCGAGACGGCATGACCGTCCGCGCCCGGCTGCCTTACCTGGGCTTCCGTTGCGTCCTCCCGCTGAACCGTCCCGTCGCCCCGGCCCCTGGCGCGGACGCTCCAGGCCCCGGCTCCGCCCCGGCCCCTGGTGGCGCGCCGGCGGGCATCCCACCCGGACAGGTACCGTTCTGATTGGGAAGGAGCGACGGCATTGGAGTTCGAGTTCATCTCACTGGATGAGCTGATCCGGCGCACGGATGCCATGCTTCCAGGTACGCCCGCCCCGGCCGGCGAAGAAGACCCGCGCTGGCAGGCGATCATGGACATCGAGGACGTACCTCGATTCCGACCCCGAGACCATCTGGCCATTCATCGCCCGATGGGGCACGAACGCCCAGGAGGACCTGCGGTCCGCCATCGGCGTATGCCTGCTGGAGCATCTCCTGGAACTTCACTTCGAGCGATTCTTCCCCCGCGTCCGTGAACTGGCCCAGGCAGACGCCTGCTTCGCGGACACGTTCCGCCGATGCTGGAAGGTCGGTCGAGCCGAGCTTCCGGAGAACGCGAAGCAGTTCGACGCCCTGCACGAGCGCTGCAAGCCCCTCCCGGCGGAGTGAATGAACGCAAACCGGCCCCCTCCTCTGTGCGAGGAGAGGGCCGGGTACGCAACAACAAATTCTCACACGACTACAGAGTTCTATCAGAACTCGTTGGCGGCCAGCGGGGCGTCGAGGACCTTGGCGATCCCCTGGCGGCATTCCTCCAGGTGGGCGCGGGTCGTGTCGTCGATGGTCAGCTCGGGACGGTCCAGGACCCTGGCGATCTGGTCCCGGATCTCCTTCAGGTGCAGTCGGGCCAGGGCCCGGGCATCGGCCGGGACGGAACCGCTGTTGAAGGAGACGTAGAGGAACTGGTCGCCGGTCGAGCCGCCTCGGCTGCCCAGGACCATCCGGCTCAGGCGGCTGAGATAGTCGCGCTGAAGGTTCCGGCGGATCGTCGAGAGAGTCAGCTCGGCCTTGCCCTCAGCCGGGACGCCCGACAGATCGGACCAGACCCCTCCGGTCAAGGAGCGGAAGACCTCGGACGATCGTCAGGGGTTTCGCGTCGGGGTCGGTCTGAAGCTCCTGGTTCTGGAGACGCGACAGGGTGTCGGCCGACAGGCAGTGGCTCAGGGCGATCCGCTGGATGTCGAGGATGCGCTCCAGGACCGGGTAATCGACCTCCGAGGTCGAGCCGGTCCAGTCGTACCAGCGCTCGGTGCCCAGCCGGCGGAGCAGTTCGGGCGAGAACTCGAACGCCTTGTCGCTGAGGATCTCATCGACGAGGAACGTCAGGCACTCGCGCTGCTTGTCCCCCGGCACGGGGATCACCGGGTCGCGCGCGTCCTTGTCCCCCTTGTGGTCGCGGGAGACCGACTGCCCGGCGATGTACTGCGAGGCCAGGTGCGCGCCGTCGCCCCACTGGCTCAGCAGGGTCGAGAAGGCGCGGCGGGTTCGGACCCAGGACTCGCCGTCATTGACCACCGTCTCATCCAGGTCCTTCAGCAGGTCCTTGGCGAGGGCGATCCGTTCCCTGGCGAACTGGCAAGGATCGGCGCCGAGATCGTAGCGATTGACGTACGGGTCGTTATTCAGCGCGGCGTCCTCGTCGGTCGCATAGACGAGGTCTCCTTCGGGTGCCCGCGCGGCGATCTTCTTCAGCTCGGCCTCCTCGTTACCATCGACGACGGTATAGGCATACTCGATGGCCCAGTAGTCATACGGGCCGAGCGTCGTCGTGTAGTAGTCGCCCTGCTTGACCCCCTTTGGGGCGAGGTTCACCGGGCTGTAGTCCATCACGCTGCCGACCAGGCCCTTCTCGCGGGTGATCGCGGTGTCGTGCAACTGGTCGTTCTTCAGCATCGTGCTGGACTTGAAGTTGTGCCGCAGGCCGAGGGAGTGGCCGACCTCGTGCATGACGACCTCCTTGATCGCCTGGCCGAGGAACTCCTCGGGCAGCTCCCCCTTCTTCGGCTTCGGCTTGTCCTTCTTGTCGTCGTCCTTGTCCTCGCCGTCCTTCTTCTCAGATTCGCCGTCCTGCTTCTCGGCCTCCTCGTCCTTCTTCCTGGGGTCGTCCGCCGCGTTGGCGGAGAGGGCGACGGCGGCCAGGTTGAAGTCGTACTTCAAGCCGGTGTGGAGCTGGCAGTAGTTCCGGCCACCCCGGTCCATCCGCTTGCTCAACTGCCACTGGAGGGCACCCCACTGCGCCGGGATGACCTCGGGAGAGAGGGTGCCCGGCTGCCGCTCCAGGGCGTTCATGCCGAGCAGTCCACCCGCGACGGGCTGGCCGTAGCCCATCTTCGAGGCCAGGATCGGGCTGATCAGCTCGCCGAGGGCCAGGGGCTTCAGAGGGGCATCCCCCTGGGCCTTCGCGTCGCTCTCCGAGCCGACGAGCAGGGCGTACTCGTTCTTCCAGTGCCGGACCCAGCTATCGTCGAAGACCACGTCGCCGTCGATCATCTCGCCGGTCAACGGGTTCGACCGCAGGCAGCTCATGGCGTAGGTCCGGTCGGACGTGATCCAGCGGAAGGTGCAGTAGTTCGTGTCCTCGGGGTCGAACTCATCCCGGCCCGGCTCCTGCCAGCGCACGGCGATGGCGTCGCGGAAGCCGATCTTCTCGAACGCCTTGTTCCACTCCCGGATGCCGTCCTCGACATACGGCCGGTACTCGATCGGCACGGTGTCCTCGATGTACCAGATGATCTGCTCCTTCGGGGGAGAGAGCTTGGCCCTCGGGTTGGCCTTCTCCAGCCGCCAGCGGTTGATGTACCGGACGACGTTCGTGTCCTGGCTGTCGATGCTGAAGTCCTTGGTGGCGTTGAGGAAGTGACCGACCCGGTCGTCCGCGACGCGCGGCTTGTACAGACCGTTCGGGGTCTTCATCAGGCTGTAATGGACGACCAGGGTGATCCCCCGAGAGTCCGGGACACCGTCGTTGCCGCGAAAGCCGCCACGGCCACCGCCGCCGAAGGTCGCCTCGACCTCCAGTTCCAGGTTGTCGTTGAACCCCTTGACACTATGCCAGCGCGTCCGGCTGCGGTCGAGCGAGCCGAGGCCGAGCTGGGCGAAGTCATTGAGGAAGATGTCCGAGAAGTCGATCACCGTGGACATCCCACCGGAGGGATTGACGCTCTGGATCGGCAGGGCGAGCAGGATCGAATCGGTGTAGTTCTGCTTGACCGACTTGCCCAGGGGGCTATTGGCCGGCGCCGTGTAGCGGATGTTGCGGCGGACGAGCTGGACCTTGTCACCGGCCTTGTGGAAGACCAGAACCATCTCGTCGTCACCGACCGGCACCCCCGCCTGAGCGATGCCCCGGGCGATCGTCGTCGGGAGCAGGAGCGGCTGGTCGAACTGGTTCTGCTTGATCTCGGCGTAGAGGTGGTCGTCCTTCTTGTAGAGGGTGAACAGGCCGTCGATCTTCTCGGCCCCGTCCACCAGTTCCTTGAAGTCACGGTACTTCTTCGGGTCCGGGCTGTTGGAGCTTCCCGACCCGCCGCGTGCCCGGATCAGGTCCTCGATCGTCAACTCGTTCAGAGGCTTTTGCGTGGGAGGATCGGCCGGTTTGGGAGCGTCCTCGGCCCGGAGCCAGCCGGTCCCGAGCGTCACGGCCAGGGCCGCGGCACCGCTGATGGCGAGGAATCGATTCATGAGTGCCCTCTCAAAAGGTGCGATATAATCACGAGGTCCATTCAGGCCGGCGCTCCGACGGGGAACGTCCCAACCGTCAGGCCGGGCGGAGGAGAGGCCGGGGCCGCGTCGCCCCGTCGTCGGGCGGGTCCGCCCTTCGGCCCGGCTTGGACAACGTGCTTCATTTCATCCTCATGTTACAAAAGCGATACGGCAAGAGCGAACGCGCGGGATTTCCGTCAATCTTGCCGATTGCGGGAACCATTCCGCCCGGATCGGTTCTCCCGGCTCACGGCAGCGAGCTCCGGTTCCGGCGGCTTCGCCTCCCGCCCGAGATACCACCGCACGGTCCGCTCGATGCTCTCTCGATAATCGAGCGCGGGGGCCCAGCCGAGCGTCTCACGCGCCTTGACCGTGCTGTACGAGAGGTTCCGCCCCATCAGCCAGGTGGCGTAGCGAGTGATCAGCGGGGGCCGACGGCGGCCGGTCAAACGGCCGAACGCCTCCAGCGCGAAGGCGGCCAGGAAGACCGTCCGATACCGCCACCAGCGATGGACCGCCGGTGCGCCGACGGCCTCGGCCCAGAGGTTGAAGTATTCCTTCTGGGTAATCCGGCCCATGTCGGTGATGTTGTACGCCTCGCCGACCGAGCCGGGGTCGTCGGCCGCCAGGATCGCCGCATCGGCGACGTTACCGGCGTAGATGGCGCTCATCGGGTTCCCCCCCGGGCCAATCAGCGGTAAGCCGAACCGGCCCCGGAGCTTCCGCACGACGCGGGCCACGGTCGTCCGGTCGCGCTCGCCGTAGAGCCAGCTCGGACGGATCACCGTCAGGCGCAGGCCATCGCGCTCGGCCATCTCCCAGAGCATCCGCTCGCAATCGACCTTGCTGCGGGTGTAGTAGTCCCAGAGGGGCCAGAAGTTCTGGCCGAGCGGGGCCGTCTCGTCGATCGGCGGCCCCCCTTCGGCCGGGTGGCCGTAGGCGCTCGTCGAGCTGATCTGGACGAACCGCTCGACCCCCGCCCCGAGCGCCGCGCGGGCGAGGTTCCGGGTCGCCTCGATGCAGCCGGTCTGGAACTCGCTCCAGCGTCCCCAGTCCCCCACCTTCGCCGCCGAGTGGAAGACCGTCTGGACTCCCTCGACGGCGCGCTCGCACGCGGCGGGATCGGTCAGGTCTCCGGGGATCAGCTCCGCCCCCAGGCTCTCCAGAAAGGCCGTGTCGGACCCCTCCCGGACCATCGCCCGGACCGGGGTTCCGCGCGCGGCCAGCCGCTCCGCGATATGACTGCCGAGCAGTCCCGTTCCGCCCGTCACCAGGGCCGGCCGCTCCCGCGCTGCGTCTGTCATCCGAGGATTGCCTTTCGCTGGTCTGCGACCCGCCCCGTTTGGCGTCGTTCGTGCGTTTGCCCCGCCGGGCATTGGCTTCGTTTGGAAATCGTGCCGTTTCTCACGGCTCAGAAAGAACTTGAGTCGATTCGGACTGTCCTTTTCGAGAGTTTGGCCCGATGTTGGCTTCGTTCGGTAATCGTGCCGTATCTGGCTTACCCTAAAGAACTTGAGTCGATTCGGATCGACCATTCGCGGACCGGCTCATTTGGGCTCGTTCGGTCCGCGTGGCAGACCCACGCCGACAACGAACCACGATGTCCGAGCGGTCCTCATCATTCCAGGTAATATCGTATCGCTCCAGAGCGGATTGCACAAAGGCCCGAACGCCTCAGCGAACCAACGTCCACAGACAGAGCGGCAACGAGATAACCCAGAACCACCCAAGCACCCAGGCCACCCAGTCAACCCAGTCCCCATAGATCATGCTGACCCCGAATATTCGCGGGATCAACCAGGACGCGAGGACGCCCTGCGAGACAACCAGGGGCAAGAGCAACAGGATGAGCGGGAGGAGTTGGTCGGTCGGCTGTTGCGCGACCAGGGGCATGAATATCCCGGGGAACACCCCGCCCCAGAGGAGAACCGCCGAACATGTCGTTCCCAGAACCCAACCCGCCCGTCGGCGCAGACGACGCCGGGCGGGTCGAGGGGGCAGCAGACGCCAGGGAATGAGAGCCAGGGTCAACATCGCCGCGCTCGGCGTGAGCAGAGCGACCCCATGAACGTACGCTCCCTGAGAGAGCGATTCCCGGACGTTGGACCAGAGTGGCCGGGTCAGCACGATCCCGACGGCCAGGGCGGCGACCAGGATCATCATGTCCACCAGGGTGAACCGGCGTTTCGCAGTCTCAACCATTGTCTCGACGCCTTAACCATCACCAGTTGGTGAGATACGACAGGCAGCAAGGCATGGAAATCACCCAGAACAAGGTAATCCCCCACGTCACGGAATCAACCCAATCCGAGCATTGAACCCTTCTTCCCAAAAGCCGCAAGAGCAACCAAACCGCCATGACGGCCGAGGCCAACATCATCGGCAACAGCATAAGCACGAACACGGCAAATTCCTCTTTCGTCTCAACTGCGTGACCAACATAGAGAGGAATAAAGATGGCTGTCGCCCCAACCACGAGTGCCAAACTGGAGATCATCCCAAAGAGCCAACCGGCACTTTTGCATAAATCACGGCGTCTGGGACGAGGTGGCAAGAGCCGTAGCGGGACGAGAGTCAGGTTGATCATGGCTGCCATCGGAGTCATCACGCTGATCACGAGGACCGGAATCTCTAAAGGATGCCTGATGCTGATCCCCAGGAATGGGATTGACCAGGGATAATCGGTAGTGCTGAAGGCAATGTAGTGCGCTGCACGCTCCTCCCAGACCAGGCGGGCGAGCAGGATTCCCCCCGCCAAAGCGGCGACCAGGATCATCATGTCCAGCACGGTGAACCGACGTTTGGGTCGATCCGACATGAGCGCCACCTTCTCGACAGCTCCAGAACAACCCAATCATAGGAAATCACTGAAGATCGCCCAGACCGCCAGCGTTCCCAGAGCGATCCATGCCGCGGCATTGGCTCGTCCCGCGCGATCGATCCAGGACGGTTCTGGGCGGAGGCCGCCGTCGCAGGCACGCCAGAGCCAGGACGCGACGATCGTCGTGGTGATCAGCGGCGAGAGGAGGAAGCTGAGGATGGCATCGTCGGCGGAAAGGTCGAGATCTCCCCGGCACCACAGAAAGCCGAGCACGGTGAACAGCAGCCCGCCGCCGAGTAGCAGGGTCACGACCACCGCCAGGCTGGCGGCCGTCCCTGGCTGGCGCGCCGGCCGTCGCGGCCGGGGAGGCCGGAGCCGGAGGACCAGCAGCGCGACGGAGAGGCAGGCGAGGAACGGAGGGCCTCCCACAAGCAGCAGATAGACCGCGAACCGGCCGAGCTGCCCTGGCGTGGCCCGGGAGACGCCTTCCACGACGTTCGTCCAGGGCAGCGCATCCAGCACGTCGCGGAAGAAGGCGCGAAAGCCCAGCAAGCCGACGGCGGTCGCCGCGATCAGAACGATCGCGTCCAGAAGCGTGAAGCGTCGCCTGAGATTGCCGTTGGTCACCGCCCGACTCCTTTGACGATCATCCGACCCTGGTTCGATCCTCCAGAGGGGGGAACCGGGGCTTCAAGAGGTTTCCACCAATGACCGACCGGGAGGGGCAAGCTTACGCGCCGGCGCCGGCGTCGTCACCGGTCCAGAAAATCCACGCGATCATGCGGGCCGATCGAACCATTTCACCCATGATACGAAAAAACTTCAAGGAAAGTCGGGAACCCGGGTGTCCCGTTGAGATGAGCGGCTCTCGGAACGGGCGCGGATCGCCGGTCCGTCCACAACGCCGCGATATGAAGGCTCACCCCGGTCCGGACGCGGACGCCTCCTCAACGACTCGGGAACTCCCATGGCGGAAGAAACCATCGATCCCGGCCTGCTCGAGCAAACCAAGAACCAGATCCGTAAGCTGGTCTCCGAGATCGCCGAACTGGCCGAAGCGGACATCCAGCCGACGGAGTTCCACGCGGAATTCCTCTCGCGCGTCGTCGCGGCGGTCGCGGCATCCGGCGGCGCCCTCTGGCTCCTGGATAATCGGGGCAGTCTCCGGCTCCAGCATCAACTGGAGTTCCGGCAGACCGGCCTGCTCGACAACCGACAACGGTCCCAGCCGCACGACGGCCTCCTGGGCGTGATGATGCAGGCCTCGCAGCCGCAGATCATCCCGCCGGGGGCGTCGGTCGAGGGAGTCCCCGGCGCGGGGAACCCGACCGGCTTCACGCTGATCATCGCCCCGCTGATCGTGGACAAGCAGCCGGTCGGCCTGGTCGAGATCCTGATGGACCCGACCCGCCGCGCGGCGACGCAGAAGAGCACCCTGCGGTTCGTCAGCGACCTCTGCGACCTGGCGACGCAGTACCTCAAGAACCGCCAGATGCGGCAGATGATGTCGCAGCAGCGGCTCTGGAACCAGCTCGAAGGCTTCACCCACTCGATCCACAACTCGCTCGACCTGAAGGAGTGCTGCTACGCCGTCGCCAACGAGGGAAAGCGGCTGGTCGAGTGCGACCGGTTCAGCGTCGTCCTGAAGATCGGCGGCCGGACGATGGTCGAGGCCGTCAGCGGCCAGGAGATCGTCGAGCAACGGGCGAACCTGATCCGCGAGATGACCCGGCTGGCCAAGTCGGTGATCCTCTCGGGCGAGGACCTCGTCTATACCGGCAGCACCGAGGGGTTCCCGCCGGACATCCGCGACGCCCTGGAATTCTACGTCGATGAGTCGGGCGCCAAGGCGATCATCATCGCGCTCCTGCACAAGCCGGAGACCGAGCCGGGCAAGGAGAAGGTTGCCTTCGGCTGCCTGATCG
Organism: uncultured Planctomycetota bacterium; assembly: GCA_963758025.1. Classification (GTDB taxonomy): domain Bacteria; phylum Planctomycetota; class Planctomycetia; order Isosphaerales; family Isosphaeraceae; genus CAVWUA01. The sequence goes on from CAVWUA010000005.1 coordinate 328,920, forward strand.
CCGAGCAGATCGGCGATGAGATGGCGCCGACGGACGCCCACGCCCGCACCGAGGTCGTCTCGCGGCACGCGTCGACGGCCCTGTGGAACTCCTCCGAATACAACAAGATCTTCCTGGTCCCCCTGCTGAAGGCCATCGGTTCCCCCTGGCGGTTCTTCCGCGGCCGGACCCTGGCCAAGATCCTCGCCGTGGTGGCGGCCATCCTCCTGGTCATCCTGGCCCTGACGTTCGTGCCCTGGGAGCTGACGATCGAGGGGCGCGGCTCGCTCCTGCCCGAGAACCGCCGGACGGTCTATGCCCCCTGGCAAGGGACGATCATCGAGGTGCCCGTCGAGCACGCGCAGCGGGTGGATAAGGGGGACCTGCTCGTGCGGATCGAGAGCAAGCCGCTCGACCAGGAACTGACGAAGCTGATGGCCGACAACGCCAGCGCCAGCAGCAAGATCACCCTGCTGCGGGGGCAGATCGTCAAGACGTCCAACCCGGACGAAAAGGCCCGCCTCCTGGGCGAGCAGGCCGAGGCGGAGATCGTCTTCAACAGCACGCGCGAGCAGCTTGAGATCCTCAAGGAGCAGATGGAGGACCTCGAGCGTCGAGGCGCCGCAGGATGGGATCATCACCACCTGGGAAGTCAAGAAGAACCTGCTGGGCCGCCCGGTCGAGGTGGGTCAGGAACTCGTCCAGATCGCCGGCACGAAAGGCCCGTGGGTCCTCGAAGTCCAGGTTCCCGACGACGACATGGGGCCGATCCTGGAAGCGAAGGAGAAGCTCCGGGCGGAGATCGAGGCCGGGACGAAGCCACCGGATGCCAAGCTGGACGCCTACTTCGTCACGGCGACCGACCCCGAGCATCGCTACGAAGGGTACGTGGAGCGGATCGCCACCCACGCGGAGACCGTCGAGGGCAAGCACGTCGTCAAGGTCACCGTCGCCTTCCCGCCCAAGGTTCGCGAGGATTACCTCAAGCGGAACCAGGACCTCCGCACCGGCTCCGAAGTCCGGGCGCGGATCAAGTGCGGTGAGGCCCGGCTGGCGTACGTCCTGTTCCGCGACGTGATCCACGTCTGGTACGAGACGGTGCTCTTCCGCTGGCCGTTCCTGCACAAGTGATCGAACCAAAGACCGAGCGGTCGGCGGACCGGGTCCGTCCCGACCGCTCGTTCCGAACATCCCAAGAGATTTTCACCCCCCTCCCCCACGAGACAAACGGAGGTCTGCCCATGCTCCGCTCCCCGAAGGCCGTGGCGATGTCGGTCGGTCTGATCGCGGCCCTCACCGCGGCGACCCTCGCCCAGGCTCCGAAATCCGCTTCGCCGTCGCAGACGATCGTCATCACCGGCGGAATCACCTGGATCGAGAAGTCCGACGTCTCGTCCTTGCGGCCCGGCGTCATCAAGCAGATGGAGTTCCAGATTGGCGACCGCGTGGAAGCGGACAAGCCGATCGGCTACCTGCATGACGAGACGGCCCGGCTGACCGTCGAACGGGCCAAGGTGGCCGCCGCCAGCACCGGGGCGATCAAGAAGGCCGACGCCCAGCGCCAGGCCGCGATGGCCACGCTGGCCCGCTTCCAGCGGCTCGAACGGATCGGCAAGAACTACGTCTCCCCCGACGAGATGGACAAGGCCGAGGCCGAGGTCAAGGTGTACGAGGCCATGATCCAGGAAGCCCAGGAACAGCAGAAGCTGGCCGAGGCGGAACTGGCCCTGGCCGAACAGGCCGTCCAGGAACACATCATCACGGCCCCGTTCACCGGAATCATCATCGAGCGGATGAAGAACCCGGGCGAGTCGATCAACGCCAACGAGTCCGTCGTGCGGCTTGGTAAGATCGATAAGCTCCGCTTCTTCGGCTATCTGCCGCTGGAGAGTGCCTCTCAGGTCCGAGTCGGTGATCGGGTCGAGGTCCATCCGACCATCAGCGGCGCCGAGTTGCCGATCGAGCAGAAACGGTTCACGGGGAAGATCACGGCCATCGCGGCGGAAATCTCGACCGTCGGCAGGACCGAGCTTCAGGTCCTCGCCGAGATCGAGAACCCGGACATCGAAAACGCCGGACTGTCACTCCGCCCTGGCATGCAGGCCGACCTGACGATCTTCCTCAGCCCGGCGACCGTCACCCAGAATTCCGCGGCTGCCGGCAACCGCACGACCGCCACCAAGGCGAGGTAATTTTTATGTTGATGGCTGATGGATCAGAACGGTGTGACGAATCCATGTCGTTGCTCATCAGCCATCAACGACCCTTTGCCTTTTCACTCCGCCTTCCCATCCCACAGACGCCAGCTAGCCGACTGAGGGCTATCGTTCGATGAGCTCCGCACCCACCCAGGCTCCTGCTCTGCCCGCCGGCCAGTCCGCCGAGCACCTGAAGGTCAAGCTCCGGCCGGATCTGGTCGTCCAGCCGCAGTTCTACGAGGGCATGACGCACTACGTCGTCAAGGACCCGATCGCGCTGAAGTACTTCCGCTTCAAGCAGGAGGAATACTTCCTGCTCCAGCAGTTTGACGGCAAGCAGAACCTGCAGGAAGTCAAGCGGATCTTCGAGCGGAAGTACCGGCCCCAGACGATCTCGGTGGACGACCTGATCCGCTTCGCCTCGCAGCTTCACGAGGCGGGCATCGCGCAGATTGACACGCAGGAGCAGGGCAAGGTCCTGATCGAGCGACGCCGGAAGAACCGCTTGAAGCGGGTCTGGCAGTTCGCCGCGAACATCCTCTACCTGAAGATCCCGATCATCGACCCCGAGCGTCTCCTGACGCGAATGTACCCGTTCTTCCGCTGGATCTTCACGACGTGGTTCATCGCCGCGAGCGTCGGCCTGATGATCGCCGCGTTGACGCTGGTCATTAGCCAGTGGACGACCTTCCAGGCGAAACTGCCCGAGTTCCAGAGCTTCTTCAACTGGCGCACGATCGTCTATTTCTGGTGCAGCCTGGCCGTCGTGAAGGTCATTCACGAGTTCGGCCACGGCTTGACGGCCAAGCACTTCGGCGGCGAGGTGCACGAGATGGGCATGCTCTTCCTCGTGCTCACTCCCGCGCTCTATTGCGACGTGACCGATAGCTGGCTCTTACCCAGCAAGTGGAAACGGATCTGGATCTCGGCGGCGGGGATCTATGTCGAATGTTTCCTCGCGTCGATCGCCACGTTCGTCTGGTGGAACACCGAGCAGGGGCTTCTGAACAGCCTCATGCTGGCGACGATGTTCATCTGCTCGGTCAACACGATCCTCTTCAACGCCAACCCCCTGCTCCGCTACGACGGCTACTACGTCATGGCCGACTGGCTGGAGATCCCCAACCTGCGGATCAAGAGCACCCAGTTCTTCTCGTACGCGTTTCAGGAAAAGGTGCTCGGCCTGGAAGTGCCGGTGCAGAGCTACATGCCCCGCTCGCGCCGGACGCTGTTCGTCACGTATGCCATAGCCAGCTATCTCTACCGCTGGTTCGTCACATTCAGTATCGTTTACTTTTTGAGCCAGGTTCTGAAGCCGTACAAGCTTCAGACGATCAGCTACATGCTGGCGATCGGCGCGCTGGTGCCGCTGGTCGTGATGCCGGGCTACCAGATGATCAAGTTCGTGCGCAACCTGGGAGGATGCGTAAGGTGAAGAAGGCACGAGCGGCGGCCTGCTTCGCGGTGTTTTTCGCGATCGTGGCGGGAATCTTGCTGATCCCGACGCCGTTGCGGGTCAAGGGAACGCTGGTCCTGACGCCGGCCAAGCCCGGCAAGGTTTATCCGGAAGTCGAGGGCCGGCTGGTCGATCTGAACGTGCGGGATGGTGCCCAGGTCAAGAAGGGGGACCTCCTCGCCTCGTTGTCTAACCCCCAGAAGCTTCGTGAGCGCGTGGACCTGAACCAGCAACACGACGTCCACTTCGTCAAGTACGAGGCCCTCCGCCGTTCGATGAACATCGACGACTACGGCCTCGCGCGGCAGCACCTGGATCACGCCCGCGACCTGGAGCCCGCGCTCAACAAGATCAACGAGCAAATCGGCAAGCTCGACCTCTACGCCCCCCGCGACGGGGTCGCCGTCGGCGTGCCCGAACCGGAAACCAAGGGCCAGTGGATCAAGCCCGGCGGCAAACCGTTCTGCGAGGTTGCCGACCCGCACAAGCTGGAAGCCCACCTGATCCTCGACCAGAGCGACGTGGACCTCATCGACGAGAAGAGCACCGCGTGGATCAAGATCTACGGCAACAGCGAGGAGACGATCCAGAGCTGGGTTCAGGAGATCGCCAAGCGCAACCGCGAAGAAATCCCGCCCGAGCTGTCGAACCTGGCCGGGGGCGAGATCGCCACCAAGCCCGATCAGAAGACCGGCGAGGCCAAGCCGATCACCGCCGTCTTCGAGGTCATCATTCCGGTCAATAACCGCGACCTGAACCTGGAGATCGGCCAGCGCGGCTTCGCCAAGATCGACGGCGGCTACCGCTCGGTCGGCTGGTGGCTCTGGCGGATGATCACCAAGACGTTCCACTTCACGCTCTGATCTCCGCCGGCGAACGCAGCGTTCTGTCCGTCCATTCTCTGACGAAGCGCCAAAATGCGAGAGGGGATGGCTCTCCCGAAAGGGTTGAGCCATCCCCTTTTCTCATTGGTGTCGATCCGGTTCTCACGCACGAGGAAGCGGAAGGGGCCGAACCTTGGGTTGGGAGTTTCACCAGAATAAACTATGCGAATTGCCCGGTCTTGGTGGCTGGGGTCTCGTCTGTGTCACCCGACGGCAACGCCACGGCCCAGGAGAACCCCCCTCAATCCCCCCTTGGTAAGGCAGTGCTGTCAGGGTCTTGGCCTATCGTGCCGGATAGGACGCCGATACCATAAGCTTCCGTCGGACACCAGTTTGAGGATTCCTCAGGAGTGCCTTCGTTATGGACGGCGTCGTTTTTTCCGCCGCAGTGCTTGAGAACGTACCCTTGGCCGACGCGGCGTGGCGAACGCTGTGTTTCGCAATGGACGATCGCTGGTTGGACGACCTCTGGACGCGAACGCGCGGACGCTGCTACGAGCGGGAACTCAAGTTCCGTACGCTGGCCCATCTCGTCGCCGAAGCCTTGTTGCAGCACAGCGGCAGTGGCCGTCAAGCCTTCGAACGCGGTCGGGAGGCCGAGACGCTGACGACGTCGATCGCCTCGAGTTTCGAGAAGCTCGGGAACCTGCCGGTGCCCCTGAGCGAGGCCTTGCTTGAAGAAGGCACCCGGAGGATGAGCGCGCTCCTGCCCGCGGCCCCGGCGGTTGACCCCCTGCCGGACTGCCTTGCGGATTTCGAAGTCTTTGGCGCGGACGGCAAGGCGATCAAGCATGTCAAGCGACTGCTCAAGCCGTTGCGCAACTTGCGGGCAGGTATCCTGGGTGCGCGTGCGTCGGTGGGCTTGGACCTGCGGACGGGTCTGGCGGTGGCGATGGTGGGCCATCTCGATGGCGAAGCCGGTGAAGCGGCCCTGACGGAAGCCCTGCTGGCCAGGTTGGCGGCGTCGGCCCATCGTGTGGGGAGGCCGTGGTTGGCGGTGTTGGACCGACTCTACTGCAACCTGAGTTTTCCCCAGCAGGTGATCAAGGCCGGCGGTCATTTTCTGATCCGTTATTGCGCCAATACGACCTTCGTTCCCGATCCGACCAGGCCGCGCAGGAGGGCGACGACACCGACGGGCGACGGGTCGTGCAAGAGTGGGGCTGGCTGGGCAAGGCCCAGACGGGCGGCCGACAGTTCGTCCGCCGGATCACGAAGTCTCTGCCCCACGGCAAAGAGATCAGCGTGGTCACGGACCTGTGGGACGAGGTCCGGTATCCGGCCTCGGCGATGCTCTCGGCCTATCGAAGTCGTTGGGGGATCGAGACCGTTTTCCACCAGATCACCGACGTGTTCTCGTTGAAGCACCTGATCGGAACGCAGCCGAAGGCGGTGCTGTTCCAACTGTCGTTCTGCCTGCTGTTGTACAACACGCTGCAAGTCGTACGCGCCCACCTGGCGTCGTACAAAGGGTGCGTGGCGAAGAAGATTTCCAACGAGAAGCTGTTCTACGACATGAAGCGGGAACTCGTGACGGTCAACGTGCTGGTCAAAACGGAGACCTTGCTCTCGTTGCTGGGGCCGGTGCCGACAGCGGCCGAGTTGCGTGACACGCTGCGGATGAGGCTGTGCGGCGCATGGAGCGATCGCTGGTGGAAAGCGCCCAGCTCCGGGGGTGGCGGGCACCAGAAGGTGAAGACGCGCGTGCCTGGCAACCATACGTCGACCTACCGGGCTCTCCAGCAATCCCATGAACGAACGACCGTGGCGTCTGCGGCCCTCCAAAGACCCTGACAGCACTGCCTTGGTAAGGGGGGAAGCAAGAAAAGCGCCCGTGCGAACTGAATCCGGCGCTCGCCTCGGACGGTTTGCCTGGCTTGGTCAAGGGGGACGGAATGAAACGCCCGTGCCAAAGGGGAAGCCGGCTCCTCGGTCTCTCCCCCTTACCAAGGGGGAGCTGGAGGGGGTTCCGGCAAAATCGCAGAACCGCGCACCACGACGAATGATCTGTCTCATCCACCTTCTGAGAACCCCAAACGTCAACCGGCCGGTCGCACTCCCGTTGTCGGGGAGTACGGCCGGCCGGACTTGAGCCGTTGGCGGAGACGAGCGTTCGATCAGGAGATCAATCGAACGGATTGATCGCACTGAGGAATTGCTCCAACCCCGATTTTTCCTTCGGCGGCTTGATCTCGCCGCTGGCGATCTTCTCGTGGAGCATCTGCAACCGCTCGGCCCGGAGCTGTCGCGGCGTGATCGTCGGTTGGGTGGAGTCCTGCGTCGTCGTGGACGACGAGTTGTCCGAAGTCGAGGTCGTGCCGCTGGCGGTCTGGGCCTGGCTCGTCGGCGGCAGAGATCCGGCCGGGATCGGCACGGGGGTGGCCAACGAGGAGTTGGCCGAAGTTGACGTGCCGCCGAGGGTCGGTGCCGTCACCTTCTGCTGGTTCAGCGAGTTCTGGATCATCTGGAGCAACTGGAGCCGGTACAACTCGTTGGGGTCCTGCTTGGGCGGGTCGGTCTGGGTGTTGCTAGTCGGCGTCGTGGGGGTCTGCCCCGTCGTTGGGGTGTTCTGCCCCGTCGTTGGGGTGGTCTGCCCGCGATTCGACGGTTGTGGCGTGACGGGAGTTTGCGTCACCGGCTTCACCGGCGTCACCGGAGTGGGCGTCGGTGTGTTCTTCGCATTGTTCGATGCGTTATCGAACAGGGTGTAGAACGGCGTCACCGTGCCCGGCAACTGGCCGCGACCCACCCCGAACCGCGCGGGGGAGTAGTGGCGGAAGCGGCGGACGATCTGCGGCGGCACGAACGTGTAGTTCGGCAGGAGGGCCTTGAGGCTCGCGTAATTCCGGGCCGGCGTCGGGTCGAGCAGGTAACCCATGTTCGACGATCGCTGGCGGTCGGTGACGACGAAGGAATCGGGGGCCGGCAAGAGCGTATGGGCCAGGTTACGGAGCTGGTCGATCGAGATCGAGCCGTTGAGCTGGCCGTCCGCCGCGTAATCGAGGAAGTTGAACCGGCGTTGCAGGACATCGGGCTGATCGGGGAATTCCCCGACCGCCGTCGGGAACGCCTGGTCTCTCGGGATCCGATCGACACCACCGAGCAAGGCGGCCATCGCCCCGGCCTCATTCAGTCCGGAGACCCTTGCCGTGTTGACGAACGCCTGGATCTCGGCGGCGGTGATCAGGCCGTTGTTGTTGCCATCGATCGCGTCGATGTAATTGTTGGAGATGAGGAAGTTCAGGGCCTCGGTTCCCTCGATCGCGGCGATGGCGTTGCCGACGTCCACTCGGGAGAACTCGCGGTACTGGTCGGTCGTGCCGCGAATCGTCGGCGGCAGGATCGTATCCGCCGGGTTCGGCTGGTCGAGCGCCGGCACCGCCGTCCACTGGAGGATGGCATTGATGCCGTCCGGCGTGGCATACGCGTCCAGCGGCAAGACGTTCCCATGCACGCCGAAGTTCAGGACGTTGGTCCCGACCGGCATGTTCAGGTAGGCATCGGCGGTGACGCCTCCGCTCTGGGCCAGCTTCGTCCAGTAATCGATCGCCGAGGCCACCACCGCGTACGAGCCGGTCACGATCGCCGAGGACATCGACGTGCCCGCCGAATCGAAGACGACGTAATCGTTGCCCGCTCCGGCAATCGTGCGACGGAAGGTCGGGATGTCGATCGCCGGCGCGGTGTAGTCGGTCGTGGCCGTGCGGTTGGACGAAGCCAGAATCTTGTCCTTGAAGATCAAGGCATCGCTGGCGACGAGGGTCGGGTCGGAGACGTTCGTGATCGCGGTCGTGCCGTCGAAGATCGTCCACGGACCGATCGGCCGGGGAATCACACCCAGGCCCGGGTCCGTCGGCGGCGTGTTGGCTCCGGCGGCGAACGGGAACGGATACGAACCCGTCACCGAGATCGCCTCGTTGAGAATCGCCGGCATCGATGCGCCGTTGACGTCGCCCAGGGTCGCCGTCGCGGTGGTGCTGCCCAGCGGCACGCCAAACTGGCCAGCCGCCGCGATCCCCTGGATGCCCTTCTGCCGCATGTTGTAGAGCTGATTCTTCAGCGCGATGACCACCTGCCGGTACTGGCGGAAGGCCGTGCCCTCGGTATCGAACGAGGTCAGCGTGCCGAAGCCGTAGTTCGCCGCGACGATCCGGTCGAGCTTGTTCGGCCGGACCGGGTCCGCGACCAAGGGGTTGTCGTTCAGCCACTTCATGCCGTTGTAAAGCAGGTCGCTCGTCGTGTTCTGCGGCGGAGCGAGGTTCGGCGTGAAGATGTTGACCGGCACGATCGTCGATTGCGGAACGAACTGGTTGATCACGCCGGCGACGAGCGTGCCGTGGCCGTTGATCAGCGTATCGACGGCGTTGTCATCGTTCCCCGCGCCGTTGGTGAAGACGTTGTAACCGTTCGCCACGCGACCGCGCAACGGAGGCGTCAGGGCATCCACACCCGTATCGACCACCGCCACGGCCATGTCCTGCCCTTCATACGGCACACCACGCGCCCGCAAGTCACCCAGACCGACGAGTTGACCGGTCGTGGAGTTGGCGAGGCTCAGCGTGGACTTGAACTGCCAGATGCCGTCGTTGTCGGCCGCGTACAGGGTCGTGCCGTCGGCCGAGAAGGTGATGCTGAGCGTCGAGTGAGCGAACCCCGACGAATCGAGTTCCTGATCGACGTTGAACCCGTCGGCGAACGAGTGAATCACCCCGTCCGGGCCGATGCGGACGATCCGCCCGCCAATGTCCGGTCCGGTCTGAGTGAACACCGGCACGAGGTTTCCGGCGGCATCCTGCGTGACGCCGATCGCGCCGTTGGCGAAGACAGGCACGTGCACCGGGTTGTCCGTCGGCAGCGGGTCCAACGGGGTGACGTCCACCGAGAGGCCCGTCCCCAGGTCGGAGACGAACAGGCTGCCCTCGTAATCCGGCGGATTGGGAGCGACCGTCGGCAAGGCCCCCGCGACGGGTGTGACCGTCGCTCCATACGAGAAGTAGCCGTACTCGTCGTAGGCGATATCCTGGAACTGGCGGAACGGGGTGATGATGGCCGCGGCCTCATCGACGGTCGTGAAGTTGGGGTCGGTATAGCTGGCGATGATCGGCGCGCCGTTGTTGATCAACAGGTTGCCCGCCAGCCCCTGCACGCCGCTTAACCCTGGCGTGGCCGGAATACCGCCGCCGGCCGGAAGCCCGAAGTCGGTGAAAGCCGAGTAAACCGGCGACGGATAGATGCTGTTGGCCGAGGTCAAGCCGACCTGAGGGCCGAAGGTCAACGGCGTCAACTGCGCCCCCGTCGGCAAGATCAGACCGTCGAGAGGCTGGCCAGGAACGAACTGGTTCGCGTTGAAGAAGATCGCGGTATCACCGCCCGTGCTGGAGGCGTCTCCCACGAACAGGCCGCGGAGGAACTGTTGTTGTTCGGGCGGAGGCACCAGCAAGGCGCTCGGCCGGATGGCGAACTGCCCGGGAGCTTGACCCGTGAACTGAATAAACGCCCCCATGAAGGTCCCGTCCGGGGCGATCCGGAAGACGACGTTCTTGCTCGGGTCGGACCGGTCCAGCGAAGAGACGAACATCGACGGCCGACCGTCGAAGTAACCTTCGGAGTCGAACGCGATGTCGTACCAGTTGACGAGGCCGGTCTCGGTGCCGGCCGTGTTCCCAGCGTTCTGGTTGAGCACGCTGTTGAGGTCGAAGAAGATCGACGCCTTGCCGGTCGCCGGATCGACTCGGTAGATCACGCCGGGGTTGTCGATCGCGTTCGTGCTGTTCGCGGGAGCGCCCGCGAAATCGCGTAGACGCCTTTGCCGAAGTCGCCACCGGGACCTGCCTGGATCCGCACCATGTCTCCGCCGAAGACGCTCGACGGCGTGAGCTGCGAAACCGAGGTGAAGCCTGCCGCGCTGTCCGCCACGGCAGCGCCCTGGGTGACCGACACGGTGCCCAGATTGGTATTCGTGGGCGTAGCGGCCGCAGTGAAGGTCGCCGTATTGCCGAGAACCGTCACCACGGGCGCCGGCAGCTTGCGGTCCTCCAGCGGCATGACGTTTTCCAGGTGGTAACGACGCCGGCGCCGAGGCGCCGGGCCGCCTGCCTGCGGCCGGGAAGGGTGAGACATTCCTGTATCTCCTTGGGCGGGACTCGTCCATCCTGAACCGAGGCCGGCCGGGCCGGCAGTTCCCGGTATCGTCGCATCCGGCGGCCGATCATCAGGAAATGCCAGCGGCACGCCGATGCCCTCGGCGCGTCCATCCTGCGCGGTCCGCTCGTCTCAACACTCAGAATCGGCCGAAACCTACCCGGAAGATCAGTGAAATCACGCGGAAGAACCGCAAGAGCGGAAAGGTGAGGTGAGGTGAGGTCGGGGCGGGCTATCCGACGGATCAACGCGACATCAACGACAAAAGGGGCTCCGAAGAGCCCCTTTTCGCCGGAAACCAACCTGTTTCGCGGATCTACGACGTTCCTGGAAGACACCCGTCGTGGATGCCATCGCAAACGTGAGCGCGTGAATTACTCGACCACGCCCTGAGGCCCGACCGAACCCTGCGGGCGGGTCTGCTGCTGGAAACCACCGGCGCGGCGACGGACGTCCAGCTCGATCGAGCCGAAGGTCCCCTCGTGCCGCTGGATGGTCATGCCCAGCGCCGTCAGGAGCCGCTTGGCCGTGTAGAAGTTCATGACAAGGCGCTGATTCGCCTTGACGTCCTGCCGGCCCTGAGCGAACGGCTGAGGATTCAGACCGAAGTCGAGGATGACTTCCTCCGGCGTGGCGGTCACGCGACAGAAGTTTGAGTACGACGGTACGGTACTCGAATCATCGACAACCACCTCGGTCTGCGCCTGCTGCTGTTGCGGTTGGGGCGTTTCCTTTTTCTCGTCCTCGGCCATTCCATCCTCCATCTAGGGTTCAATAGGGAGAGGCGCGATCGATTCCAGAGGGAGGGATTCCCCCGGTCATTCGTCGCATCAGTCTGACCGAAACCCTAGTACGGATCAAGGATTTTTTCCAGTGGCAGCCAGGGATTCAACAAGGGAATCGATCTGAGACAAGGTGCGGTTCGCCGCGCCGTTCTGAGCCAGCACGAATGCCCGTCCCGCCTCGCCTCGGGCGACGGCGGCCTCCGGGTCGTCCAGGTCCTCGCGGAGGGCCTGGGACAGTTCCTGGGCGCTGGCCACACGGCGGGCTCCCCCCTTGGCCAGAAGCCCCTCAACCGCCTCGCGGAAGTTGTCGGTGTATGGTCCGAACAGGACCGACGCGCCATAGGCGGCCGGCTCCATCATGTTCTGGCCGCCGCGGCCCGGTTTCAGGCTCCCGCCGACAAACGCCACGTCCGCCAGCCCCCAGACGGCGCTCAGCTCGCCGATCGTGTCCACCAGAATCACCGGCGGCCGGTTCCCCTGGGTCGGCGACAGGTCCCCCTGACTCCGTCGTACGACCGTTTCCCCCTGGGCTTCGAGCCAGGAGGCCACGCGGTCGAACCGCTCCGCGTGTCGGGGAACCAGGATCAAACGCAGCCAGGGGTGATCGACCCGAGCCGCTCGATAGGCGGCCAGCGCGGCGGCCTCCTCCCCTTCCATCGTGCTCCCGGCCACGAAGACCATGTCCGATGGGCTCAGGCCCAGCGCCTTCCGCAGGAGGAGGGTCCGGGGATTATCCCGGTCGGACTCCAGGCCGTCGTATTTGACCGATCCGGTCACGCGGACCCGTGCCTCGGGAATCCCCAGATCGACGAATCGGGCGGCGTACTCGTCGCTCTGCGCGGCGACCGCGTCGAGCCGGCGGAAGGTCGATCCGAGCGGTCCACGCAGCTTTCGATATCCGCGATGACTGCGGAGGCTCAGGCGGCCGTTGACGATCGCCACCCGCGCCCCGGCCTGCTTGGCCGCCCAGATCAGGTTCGGCCAGACTTCCAGCTCAACCAGGGCCAGCACCGTCGGCCGCACCCGCGCCACGGCGTGTCGCACGGCCCACGAGAAATCAAAAGGGACGTAGAACGTCACCAGGTCGGGGAACTTCTCCCGGGCCTGGGCCAGCCCCGTGACGGTCGTCGTCGAGATAACGATCTCCCAACCAGGCCGTCGCCGCATCAGGTCGGCCACGATCGGCCGGAGCAGCAAGACCTCGCCGACGCTCACCGCGTGAAACCAGATGCAGGGCCGGTCGCTGATCCGCAACGGAGCGCGACCGAACAGCTTCTCCCCCCAGCCGTCGCGATACTTCCCGGTTCGCCAGGAGCGAACGAGCAAGACGGGAGAACAGAGGAGAAGCAAGACGAGATAAAGCAGGTCGAGCACATAGGGCATGGACGGGGATTCCTTTCCCTGGCCGCTCCGCGAAGGGGCCTGGCGGACAGTCGTCCCGCCTCCCCTCTCGTGGTGAGAATCCGAGCCATTATCGGCGTTGGATGCTCCCCACATGCAATCTCCGTGCCCCATCCCGGTACGCCGAGGAGCAGGCCCCACTCAGCCCACCCCTCGACGTGCGCCGGGAGCCGTCCGGGAGGTTGACCCCGCACTCCCAGACGTATTCTTGCAAACCTATCTCTAACAAGAGGTTTGGAATAATCCGCACGCGAGCGGGGTCACGGCAACGTACCCCCTCGGTCGGCGCGGCCATCTTCCTTGAGCTTCGAAATTCTCGCCCCACTCCCGACGGATGCGATTCTCGAATTGGGACATCCCGACATGCGGGAAGCGAAAAATCTACAAATCCCGAACACGCACTCACCGACTCAATCGGCCAGCGCGGAGCCGCCGCAGAAGGTCAAGGGTGGCCTCGGGAGAGAGTTGGTCCGGATCCACGTCGCGTAGTTCTTCCAGCAAGGGGTCGGGCAAGGCGGCAAACAGGCTGTTCTGCAACGCCCGGCCCGTCTTGACCTTGCGGATCGGCTGCCGGGAGGTCGCGGCGGGGGCGTCGGTCTCGTGCTGCTTTTCGAGGAACGCGAGGATCTCCCGGGAACGTTCCAGCACGCTCTGGGGAACTCCGGCCAGACGCGCGACGTGGATGCCGTAGCTCTGATCGGCCCCGCCGGGAACGATCCGGTGGAGGAAGACGATCTCCCCCTCGTGCTCTCGCACGGCGACATTGGCGTTGCGGAGCCGCGGCTTGGTCCGTTCCAGGTCCACCAGCTCGTGATAATGCGTGGCGAAGAGGGTCCGGCAACCGATCACATCATGCAGGTGCTCGCTGATCGCCCACGCCAGGGAAACGCCGTCAAAGGTGCTCGTTCCCCGGCCGATCTCGTCGAGGATGACCAGGCTGCGCGGGGTGGCGTTGTTGAGGATGTTGGCCGTCTCGGTCATCTCGACCATGAACGTGCTCATCCCCCGCCCGAGTTCGTCGGTCGCCCCGACCCGTGCAAAGAGTCGATCGACAACGCCGATCCGCGCCGAGCGGGCCGGGACAAAACCGCCCATCTGCGCGAGGACGGCCATCAGGGCAACCTGGCGAATATACGTGCTCTTTCCGGCCATGTTCGGCCCGGTGATGAGCAGGACGAGGCCGCCGTCGTCGCCGAGATTCACGTCGTTCGGCACGAACTGCCCTTGCGGCATCAGGGCGTCGAGGACCGGATGGCGGCCGGCGTCCACCTCCAGAACCGGGTCGGTCGTCATCTCGGGACGGTTGTAGTTCTGTCGGGCGGCGAGTTCCGCCAGCGCGGACAGCACGTCGATCTGCGCGAGGATCGACCCCGCCTGGACGAGCCGGGGGGCCTCGGCGGCGACGCGGTCGCGGAGGGTCGTGAACAATTCGTATTCCAGCTCGCACGCCCGATCCTCGGCGCGGAGGACCCGATCCTCGTACTCCTTCAGCTCGGGCGTGATGTAACGCTCGGCGTTCTTGACCGTCTGCTTGCGGACGTAATCCGTAGGGATCGTGCCGCTTGCGGCCTGGGCGTGGGTGATCTCGACATAGTAGCCGAAGACCTTGTTGAACCCGACCTTCAGCCCGTTGATCCCGGTGCGGCGGACCTGCTCGGCCTGGAACCGGGCGATCCACGATTTCCCCCCCTTGGCCGTCTCGCGCAGCTCGTCCAGCAGCGGGTGGTAGCCGTCGCGGATCAGGCCCCCTTCCTTCAGGGCCAGGGGCGGCTCATCGACGAGGGCTTCCTCGATCGACGCGCGGATCTCCGGGCAGAGTTCCAGCGAGGCTTCGAGGTCGGCGAGCAGCCTGGAGGTCCGCGCCGTGAGCCTTGCCTTGAGCTTCGGCAGGACGGCCAGAGTGCGGGCCAGGGCCACGAGATCGCGCGGGGAGGCTCGGCCGGTGCCGACGCGGGCCGCCAGCCGCTCCAGGTCGTACGACTGGCCGAGCAACGTCCGCAGGTCGTTTCGCAAGGTGGCATCGTTCACCAGCTCGGCCACCGCCGCGTGGCGATCGCGGATCGCGTCGAGGCTGGTCAAGGGGCTCGTCAGCCACTCGGCCAGCAGCCGCGCTCCCATCGGCGTGACGGTGCGGTCGATGACGTGGAGCAACGACCCCTCGCGCTTTCCTTCGCGCAGGGTCCGCGTCAGTTCCAGGCTCCGTCGGGTCATCTCGTCGAGGGCCATCGTGTCCGCCCGGCGATACGGGGTCAGCCGGGTGAGGTGGCCGAGGGCCGTCTTCTGCGTCTCGCGGAGGTAGTCACGAGAGCCCCGGCGGCGATGGCCTCGACCGAGTCGTCGTCCACGCCGAACCCGCTCAGGGTGGTCGTGTGGAAGTGCTCGAAGAGGGCGCCTCGGGCCTGGTCGGCGACGAAGTCCCAGGACGGGCGCGTCGTGATCGGCCGGCTGGTGATGCCACGGATCGTGCGGACCCAGGGGGTATCGAGGGCCGTCTCCGAGATCAGGATCTCGGCCGGTTCGAGCCGGGCGATCTCGTCGGCCAGGTCCTTGCGGGAGACCTCGGTCAGGGCGAACCGGCCCGTGGAGAGGTCGGCCCAGGCCATGCCGAGCTTGCCGCGCACCTCGACAACCGCCGCCAGGTAGTTGGCCGAGCGCGGGTCCAGCAGGGCGTCGTCGGTGAGGGTGCCGGGGGTGACGACCCGCACGACCTCCCGCTTGACCAGCCCCTTGGCCTGTTTCGGGTCCTCAACCTGCTCGCAGACGGCCGCCCGATGGCCGCTGGCGACGATGCGTGCCAGGTAGTTTTCGAGCTGATGGTGCGGGAAGCCCGCCATCGGCATCGGGTCCGGCCCCTTGTCGCGGCTGGTCAGGGTCAGGCCGAGCAAGGCCGCGCCCCGCTCGGCGTCGTCGCCGAACAGCTCGTAAAAGTCCCCCATGCGGAACAGCAGGATCGCGTCCGGGTCGCGAGCTTTCATCTCGCGGTACTGCTGCATCATCGGGGTCGCGGAGGAATCAGGCATGGGGATCGGAAGTCGTGAAGACAGGAAAAGAAAGAAGCACAAACGACACGATGGGCGCCCAGGAACCGGGAGAGACGGTTCCTGGATTATATCGGCGGCCCGAGTTCGTGTCGTTCGTGCTTCGCGGTGCGGTCGTTTCGGACGGAGGACAGCCAGGGACCGGATCAGTAGCGGTCGAGGGCGGCCTGTTCCTCGTCGTAAATCTCGAAGACCTGATCGAGCCGGGTGATCTTGAAGACTTCTTTCAGGTCGGGATGGATGCAGCAGAGCTTGAGCTGCCCCTTGGCGGCCCCGACCTTCTTCTTCAGGTTGATCAGCTTGCCGAGCGCGGCGCTGGAGAGATACTGGACGTTGCCGAAATTCAGGAGCAACTGCGTGTGCCCCTCATTCTCGACCAGGCTGTAAAGCTGCTCGCCAACCTCCTGGATGTTCTCCTCGGTGACGATTTTGGTATCGACGAAACTGACTACCGTGACTCCGTCAATCGTTTCCAGACGCAGATGACGGCGCGGGGCTTGCGACATCGGGCGGACTCCTCTACGAGAACGCGACCGTGGCGGTCGTCGGCACGCTCGAGCGGTTTCTTCGCGCGGCGGACAACCCGCCCGAAAGACGACTATCACCATCTAGGTTAATCCATGGCGACGGGGAATCAAGGGGCCTCCCGGCCGACCGCGAGGTTCCGCTCCGCGTGAACCGATCGGGCCGGTTGACAGAGGGCCAACGGGGGATCTAGACTCGCGATTGATCCATTCCCTCGGAACGGTGCCCCGTCGAAGGTCCGCACCACGTTGCCGTTGCCCAGACATCCATCCTCTCCGGGAGTTCCCCGTTCTCATGAAACGCACGTCATTGATCGCGGCCTCGCTCCTCCTGGGGCTGGCCGCCGCCCGGCCCGTCGCGGCCGAGGATGCCGCACCGAAGGACGAGAAGGCCCCGAAGCCGATCCTCGTGGACCTCAGCCTGAAAGGCTCCATCACCGAGGAGCCCGCCCCGATCGGCCTGGATGGGGCCGCCCTCTCGGACAACCTCCAGAGCCTGATCGAGCGGATCAACAAGGCCAAGACGGATGAGAAGGTCAAGGGGTTGATCGTGCGGGTGAAGGGCCTGACGGTCGGCCGAGGCAAGTCGCACGAACTCCGCCGGGCGATCCAGGACTTCCGCCAGTCCGGCAAGAAGGTCTTCGCCTTCGTGGAGATGGGGGACACGACCGATTACCTCGTCGCCACCGCGGCCGACGAGATCGTGATGCCCGAGAGCGGCTGGCTGCTCCTGAAGGGGCTGTCCGCCGAGGTGACGTTCTACAAAGGGCTGTTCGACAAGCTGGGCATCAAGGCCCAGATGATGCAGGTCGGTGAATACAAGGGGGCCGGCGAGCCCTACACCCGGACCGAGATGAGCCCCGAGTTCCGCCAGGAACTTCAGTCGATCCTGACCGACTCCTACGAGATGCTCGCCGAGGCGATCGCCGAACGGCAGAAAATCTCGGTCGAGAAGGCCAAGATCCTGATCGACGGCGGGCCGTACACTCCGGAAGCCGCCAGGGAAGCCGGCCTGATCGATCGGGTGGCCTATCCCGACGAGCTGGAGGACCAGATCGCCGAACACCTGAAGGTGGATGAGGTGAGTCTGGAAAAGAAGTACGGCAAGACGACCGAGAAGGTGGACATGTCGGGCCTCGCCGGGTTCATGAAGATGCTCCAGGCCCTCTCCGGCGAATCGGCCAGGAAGGCGGAGTCGAACACGCCGAAGATCGCGGTCATCTACGCCACCGGAATGATCCAGGAGGGCAAGTCCTCCGGCGCCGGCTTGCTGAGCGAGGGCGTGATGGGCTCCGACACGGTCATCGCCCACCTGAAGAAGGCGGAAGAGGACAAGACGGTCAAGGCGATCGTCCTGCGGGTCGATTCCCCCGGCGGCAGCGCCCTGGCCAGCGACCTGATCTGGCGCGAGGTCGTGCGGATCAAGGAGAAGAAGCCGATCGTGGCGAGCATGTCCGACGTCGCGGCCTCGGGCGGATATTACATCAGCATGGGGACGAATACGATCCTGGCCGAGCCGGGAACCCTGACCGGCTCGATCGGCGTCGTCGGCGGCAAGATCGCGCTGGAGGGCCTGATGGAGAAGGTCGGGCTGACGACCGATACCGTCACCGTCGGCAAGAACGCCCAGATCCTGTCGATGGTCAAGCCGTTCACCGACGACGAACGCGCGGCGATGCGAGAGTTGATGGAACAGACCTACAAGCAGTTCGTCGGCAAGGCCGCCAAGGGCCGCGAGATGACCTTCGAGGAACTCGAAAAGCTGGCGGGCGGACGGGTCTATACCGGCCGGCAGGCGAAGGCGGTCGGCCTGGTTGATGAGCTGGGAACGCTCGACGACGCCATCGAAGCGGCCAGGAAACTGGCGAAGGTGGATGCCGATCAGAAGACCGAGCTGCTGATTCTCCCCGAGCCGGAAGGGTTCCTCGAATCGCTGTTCAAGCCCCTGGAGAACATGAGCGAAACGACCGCGCCGTCCGCTCTGGGGGCCGCGGCCCTGGGCGAGGCGCTGCCGCCCCGCATCCAGGCCAGCCTGGCGCGCGTCACCCGGATGGCCCGCCTGCTCATGAACGAGCCGACGGTCCTCGTCATGCCGTTCGAGGTGCGAATTCGCTGAGAGTCCGATTTGCCACGGAGATCATGGAGAGAACCGGGACGATCCGAGCGTTTCCATCGTTCGTGACGTCCTGTCGTCTCTCCGTGATTTCCGCGCATCAATTCTCCGAGAGATGAACATGGCACACAAGTTACTCACGTCCGAGCAGATCGAGGCCCTCAAGAAGTTCAACACGCCGACGATCTCCAACGCGATCGAGATCTTCAACATCCGCGACCGGCACCTCGGCTTCCTGCCGCACCGCATCCGTTGTCTGCTGCCCGACCTGGGGCCGATGGTCGGCTATGCCGTGACCTCGCAAACACGGGCCGAGAAGCCGACGGAGGAAAGCGCCGACCTGAACGCCGATTATCTCCGCTACGTCGCCGCGCAGCCCGGCCCGAAGGTGGCCGTCGGGCAGGACCTGGACGACCCGCCGGGCCTCGGGGCGCAGTTCGGTGAGGTCAACGCCACGATCCACAAGAAGCTCGGCTGCGTCGGGCACGTCACCGACGGCTGCCCGCGCAACCTGGACGAGGTCGAGGCCCTGGGCTTCCACCTCTTCGGCCTGAACCCCTGCGTCAGCCATGCCTACGTGCGGCTCGCCGGGTTCGGCGAGACGGTTCACCTCGCCGGCGTCGAGGTCCGCTCCGGCGACCTGATCCATGCCGATAAGCACGGCGTCTGCATCATCCCGCTGGACGTCGCCGAGAAGGTCGTGGAGGCGTGCCGGCAGGTCGAGGAGATGGAGCGTCCCCTGCTCGACTATTGCCGGCGGGAGGATTTCGACCTGGAAGAGTACATCCGACTCCGTTCCGAGATGAAGGCGAAGATCCGCGAATGATCGTCTCGTTCCGGGGGGCCAATCCCCACGTCAAACCCGGCGGGGGGAGGTCGGTGGGAGGGCGACCGGCTCGAACTGGCGGTCGCGGAGGAAGGCCTCGCTGGGCCGGATCTCGTCGAGCCGTCGGCCATCGGCCGTCCAGTGCCCTTTGTGGTACTCGAACAGCACCGTGGTGAGGCGTGGGGGATGATCGGGAAGATCATCAAACGGGTCGGGATCGAAATGGACCTCGATCAGGGCCAGCAAGCGGCGCGACTTGCGGTCGCGTGCCCAGACGATCTCGTCCCGCCAGTGCGCGTCCTCCCAGCGCAACCGTTCGATCGGATCGGTGCGGGTCAGCGAGTTGAGGAACCGGGCCTCCAGCCACTCCCGTTGCAGGCGGAACTGGTCCCGCGCCCGGTCGAACCGGAAAACCTCGGCGAAACGCTGATACGACCACCAGGCGATCAGCCCCAGGGCGGTGAGACAACTTGGAAGCAGCACCGCCCAGATGAGCCACCGCATGGTTGCGTCCTTCTCAGCGGACGTCGGCGATTTTGTCGATATTGAATTCTAATGAACCGCCAAGGCGCACGGCAAGATGTCGCGTGACCACCATCACCGGAAAGATTCCGAAATCGGGCAAATCCACAAGGAAGGAGTCGGTCGGATGGAGCCGAAGTTCGGCGCACACATGTCAATGGCCGGTGGACTCGACCGCGCGGTGCAGGCGGCGGCGCGGCTGGATATGATCTCCGTCCAGGTCTTCACCAAGAACAACAATCAGTGGGCCGCCAAGCCGTTGACCGAGCCGTACATCGCGGCGTTCCGCGACGCGATGACCACGCTGGGGGTCGGCGACGCCGTGGCGCACAACTCGTACCTGATCAACCTGGGCAGCCCGGACGACGCGCTCTGGAACCGCTCGATCGACGCGATGACGATCGAGGTCGAGCGGGCCGAGGCGCTCGGCATCCCCGACCTCGTCTGCCACCCCGGCGCCCATGTCGGGTCGGGCGAGGAAGCGGGCTTGGCCCGCATCGCCCAGGGAATTGACGAGGTGCACCGTCGCACGAAGGGGGTCGCCACGCGAATCGCGCTGGAGACGACCGCCGGACAGGGAACCTGTCTGGGCCACCGCTTCGAGCACCTCGGGCGAATTCTGGAACTCGTGGCCGAGCCGGAGCGACTCGCCATTTGCGTGGACACGTGCCATGTTTTCGCGGCAGGGTATTCCTTGGAGTCCGCCGCGGATTACAATGAAACGATGGATGCCCTCGACCGGGCCGTCGGGCTGAAGCGCGTTCGCGTCTGGCACCTCAACGACAGCCTCCGCGAGCGCGGTAGCCGTGTGGACCGCCACGCCGGGATCGGTCTGGGCAAGATGGGGCTGGAACCCTTCCGCCGCGTTGTGAACGACCCTCGTTTCGCCTCCGTACCCATGATCATGGAAACACCCAAAGGGACGCAAGACGGCGAAGATCTCGATGCGCGAAACCTCCTGGCCCTGCGACAATTGCTGCAACGTGCGCCGACGGCCGCTGCCGAGTCTCCGCCCCGGCCGCGGCGAGACGGTCGGAGAATGCGTCGATGAGTTTTGAGTCTCAGTCCGATAATCCCGGCCCGGCCCCCCCGACGGAAACCCCGACCCGAGCCTTGCCTGTGTCCGACCCAAGCCTGTTCATCAACCGCGAGCTGAGCTGGCTCGAATTTGACGAGCGCGTGCTGGAGGAGGTTCGAGATCCCTCGAACCCCTTGCTCGAACGCCTGCGGTTCCTGGCGATTTCGGCGTCGAACCTCGATGAGTTCTTCGAGGTCCGCGTCGCCGGCCTTCAAGCCCAGCTTGAGGACAACCTGGAGCCGCAAGACACCCCCCCGACGGCATGGGGCCGCTCGCTCAACTCGTCGAGATCGCCCGCCGCACTCACGATTTCGTCGCCCGGCAGTACGACGTCTGGCGCGAGGAGATCCGCCCCGAGCTGGCCAAGCACGGCATCCTCGTCTGCACGCCCGACTCCCTCTCGGAGACCCAGAACACCCACCTCGACGAATACTTCGACAGCCAGGTGTATCCCGTCCTGACCCCCCTGGCGATCGACCCGGCGCACCCGTTCCCGCACCTGCACAACAAGAGCCTGAACCTGATCCTGCGGATCGAGCCGATCGGCCAGACGATCGTCCGGCAACCGTACGCCGTGCTCCGCGTGCCGTCGATCCTGAGCCGCCTCATCCCCTTGCTGGATGAGGGGGACGGCATCAACCGTTTCGTCCTGCTGGAAGACGTGATCGGCCCCCGGCTCGATTCCCTCTTCGGCGGCTTCCACGTCGCCGCGTGGGCCGCCTTCCGCGTCACCCGCAACAGCGACCTGACCATCCAGGAAACCGAGGTCAAGACGAGCCTGCTCTCGACGATCCAGGAAACGCTCCGCCAGCGCAAGTGGGGCGCGGCCGTGCGGCTGGAGATCGCCGAGTCGGCCGAGGAAGGCTTCCTCGGCGTGCTTCAGAGCAATCTCGCCCTGGACGACCGGGACGTGTACAAGGTCTCCGGCCCGGTGGACCTGACCGCCCTGGCCGCGCTCTGCAAGATCGAGGGCTACCGCGACCTGAAAGAGCCATCCTTCGAGCCGCAGATGCCTCCGCAGTTGATCGGCCGCGCCAATATCTTCGACGCGATCCGCCGCGGCGACATCCTGGTCCATCACCCCTACGAGTCGTTCAAGGCCGTCGTGCAACTGTTCGAGCAGGCGGCCGACGACCCGAACGTGCTGGCGATCAAGCAGACGCTCTACCGCACGGCCGCCGATAACCCGATCATCGACGCCCTGGCCCGCGCCGCGGAGAACGGCAAGGAGGTCACGGCGCTGGTCGAGCTGCAAGCCCGGCTCGACGAGGAGAACAACATCGACAAGGCCCGCGCCTTGCAGAAAGCGGGGGTCCATGTCGTCTATGGCATGGTCGGCCGCAAGACCCACTGCAAGGCCGCCCTGGTGGTCCGCCGCGAGAACGACGGCATCCGGCGGTACGTTCACCTGGCCACCGGCAATTACAACCCGACCACCGCGCGGATTTACACCGACCTGGGCCTGTTCACCTGCCAGCCCGACTTCGGCGAGGACGCCAGCGCTCTGTTCAACTACCTGACCGGCTATTCGCAGGGGCACAACTGGAAGAAGCTCATCATCGCTCCGGCCTACCTGGCCGACCGGGTCATTGCCCTGATCGACCGGGAACGCCAGCACGCCGAGCAGGGCAAGCCCGCGCGGATCATCGCCAAGATGAACTCTCTGGTCGATCCCGCCGCGATCGAGGCCCTGTACGCGGCCTCGCAGGCCGGGGTTCGCATCGACCTGCTCGTGCGGGGGATCTGCTGCCTTCGGCCGGGCCTGCCTGGCGTCTCCGAGAACATCCGGGTGCTGAGCGTCGTCGATAAATTCCTGGAACATTCCCGGATCTCGTACTTCCAGAACGACAACGATCCCGAAGTCCTTCTCTCCTCGGCCGACTGGATGCCGCGCAACTTCCGCCGCCGGGTCGAGTTGATGTTCCCGGTTGAAGACCCCCGACTGAGGAACCTGATCGTGGATGGGATTCTCGGCGTGTCGCTTTCCGACAACGTGAAGTCCCGCGCCCTGCAGCCCGACGGCACCTACCGCCGGGTCACGCCCGAACCGGGTGAACCGCTGGTCCGCTCGCAGGTCGAGTTCCAGAACATGGCCCGCGAGTTCTCCAACGGCGAGGCCCTCAACGCCCCGGTCCTCAGTTCGAGCCGTTCCGGTGGTGTCTGAATCCCGGTCGTCCTGCGTTGATCTTTTTTCGGTACTTTGGTTTTTCTCAATGACAACGGCCGATGAATGGAGTAGCATGAACTCTATCATGGACTGAGCCAGTCGGGGTGAAACGTCCGGGGGGAACGGGCGCCTCGATCGGCCAGGGACCATGAACACGCGGAAAGGTAAGGTTTTCGGCATGAACCGTCGCCACTGGGTCCTGGCCATCGCGGCCCTCGCCCTGCTCATCCCCAACGCCGCCGAGGCGGGCCGGGGTTACAGCCGTTCTCGCGGTCCGGCGATGACCGCCTACGGGCCGATCTACAACCCCGCGCTCTCGCAGCAGTACCGGGCCTACATTCAGAACCCGGCCGGCTACGAGCGGATGATGATGGCCAAGCAGCAACAGGCGCTGTTCAAGCAACAGCAGGCCATGTTCCAGCAGTATCAGAAGTGGGCCAAGACCCCCGAGGGCAAGAAATACCTCGAACAGCAGCAGCAAGCCCAGCAGCAGGCCATTGAGCGTCAGCGCGCCAGGGAGCAAGCTCGCAAAGAGGCCAAGGAACAGGCCGAGCGGAAGCATAAGGAGCTTCTGAAGAAGCTCGAAGAGAAACGGAAAGCGAAAGTCGCCGCGCCGGATTCTTCCACGCCGAAGTCCCCGGAAAAATAACCATCTCCGAATCGAACCGCGACGATGGCGTCGTCCCCCCTCCTTCGTTGCGGAACCCGTCGCGCACGCGAATCCCCCGCCTGACCCTCGATGAACCGGGTCGAGCGGGGGATTTCGTCTTTCTCGGATCACGTCCGACGACCGGTCACGACGAGACGGTCGCGGCCTGAGTTTCGGTCGAGAAGGTGAACTTCTCGCCGTCCCAGTCGATCTGAATGACACTGCCTGGCGTGGCCTTGCCTTCGAGCACGGCGGTCGCCATCGGGTTGGCCAGCCGTTGCTGGATCACCCGCTTCAGCGGACGGGCACCGAAGGCGGGGTCGAACCCTTCGCGGGCCAGTTCGGCTTTCGCCGCGTCGCTGATGCGGAGCGTCAGGCCCGCCTCGGTCATCTGCGCCTCCAGACGCCGGAGCTGGATCGAGACGATCTGGGTCAGCTCCTCCATGCCAAGAGGATGGAAGGTGATCGTCTCATCGATCCGGTTGAGGAACTCGGGCAGGAATTCGTTCTTCAGGACCTCCATGACCGCTCGACGGATCTGATCCTCCGGCGCGTTCTCCTCGGCCATCCGGGCAATGACCGGGCTGCCGAGGTTCGAGGTCATGATGATGACCGTATTGCGGAAGTCCACGGTGCGCCCCTGGCCGTCGGTGAGGCGGCCGTCGTCGAGCACCTGGAGCAGGACGTTGAAGACATCGCGGTGGGCCTTCTCGATCTCGTCGAGCAGGACGACCGAATAGGGCCGCCGCCGGATCGCCTCGGTCAGCCGGCCACCTTCCTCATAACCGACATAGCCGGGAGGGGCACCGATCAAGCGGGCGACGTTATGCCGCTCGCCGAACTCGCTCATGTCGAGCCGGACCATCGCCTGCTCGCTGTCGAAGAGGAACTCGGCCAGGGCCTTCGCCAGCTCGGTCTTCCCCACGCCGGTCGGGCCGAGGAACAGGAACGAACCGATCGGCCGGTTCGGGTCCTGCAGCCCCGCGCGGCTGCGACGCACGGCGTCGGCCACGGCCTTCACGGCCGCTTCCTGATCGACCATCCGCAGGTGGATCTGGTCTTCCAGGTGCAGGAGCTTGTCCCGTTCGGTCGTGAGCATCTTCGAGACGGGGATGCCGGTCCACTGGCTGACGACCTCGGCAATCTCCTCCTGATCGACCTCGCGCTTGAGCAGGCGCTGGCCCTCCTTCGGCACGCCTTCGGCCTCTCCGGCCGCCTCGGCCTGGGCGATCTTCGCCTCAAGCTGCTTCCGTTCGGCATCGAGCTGGGCCAGTTCCTGGAACCGCGACTCGTCCGGGCGTTCGCCGCGCTGCTGCATGTTGCGGATTTCGTCCCACGTGCGGTGGTACTCGATCTTCACCTGCTCCAGCCGCTCGCGCACCTTCTGAACGTCGCCGAGGCCGGATTTCTCCATCTCCCACTGGCCGCGCAGGTCTTGCAGCTCCTTCTCGATCTGCGCGATCTCCTCCTCAACCTCGGCCAGACGCTCGCGGGCGTGGGCCTCCTCCTCCTGCGAGAGCATCCGCTGCGCGAGCTGAAGCTGGAGCAAACGGCGCTGAAGCACGTCGATCTCGGTCGGGACCGATTGCAGCTCCATCGACAGACGGCTGGCGGCCTCGTCCACGAGGTCGATCGCCTTATCCGGCAAGAAGCGGTCGGTGATGTAGCGGTCGGCCAGCTTCGCGGCGGCCACCAGGGCGGAGTCCTTGATCTTGACCTTGTGGTGGACCTCGTACCGCTCCTTCAGGCCGCGGAGGATCGCCACGGTGTCCTCGACCGACGGCTCGCCGACGAAGACCGGCTGGAACCGCCGCTCCAGGGCGGGATCCTTCTCGATGTGCTCGCGGTACTCGTCGAGGGTCGTCGCGCCGATGCAACGCAGCTCGCCGCGCGCCAGGGCCGGCTTGAGCAGGTTCGCGGCGTCCATCGCCCCCTCGGCCTTCCCCGCGCCGACGACCAGGTGCAGTTCGTCGATGAACAGGATGATCTGCCCCTCGGACTGCGTGACGTCCTTCAGAACGGCTTTCAACCGCTCCTCGAACTCGCCGCGGAACTTCGTGCCGGCCACCAGCGCCCCCATGTCGAGCGCGATGACCTTGCGGTCTCGAAGGCTCTCGGGCACGTCCCCCGAGACGATTCGCTGCGCCAGCCCTTCGACGATCGCCGTCTTGCCGACCCCCGGCTCGCCGATCAGGACCGGGTTGTTCTTCGTCCGGCGCGAGAGCACCTGCACGACGCGGCGGATCTCGCTATCGCGGCCGATGACCGGGTCCATCTTCCCCTTGCGGGCCAGCTCGACGAGGTCGCGACCGTAACGCTCCAGGGCCTGATACTTGTCCTCCGGGTTCTGGTCCGTCACACTCTGACCGCCCCGGACCTTCTGCAACGCCTTGAGCACGTCCTGATCGGTCACGCCGACCGCCGCGAGCACGTCCTCGGCGCGGCACTTGACCTTCGTCAGGCCGAGCAAGAGGTGCTCGACCGAGACGTACTGGTCCTTCATCCGGTCGGCCTCGGCCTGCGCGGCCTCGAAGACCCGGTTCAGATCCGAGCTCAGGGTCGTCTCGCCGCCGGAAACCTTCGGCAAGCTGTTCAGCCCTTCCTGGGCCGCCCTGAGGATCTGCCCCGGATTGGCCCCGAGCTGGGCCAGGAGCGACCGCACGACCGCCTGGTCCGGGTCGAGCAACGCCACCAGCAAGTGCATCGGCTCCAGCCGCTGATGGCCGATGTTCCTGCGCCACCGCTTGCGCCTTCTGCACCGCCTCCTGGCTCTTGAGCGTCAATTTATCGAATCGAAATGCCATCGTTTTTTTCTCCCTGGTCCCCCGAAACGCCTCTCGCTGATCTCACCGACAGGGAACTTGATTTCGCAACAGGAATCTTGACGGCAATAATACGCAATGTAGGTTACAATCGTTCGCCAAAATGCAGGAAAGTTCGAGCGAATTTTTCAAGGTTCTTGTGTGGTTGCCGGTTCGAGCAAGCGCGGATCGGGTCTGGAGGGCCAGGGATGGGCGTAACAGGCGGCAAGCGCCTCGGCCCACGCCCGATTGGGGTCGGCCGACGGGTAGGGACCGTGCCAGCCAGCGCCCGGCATCCCGGTATCCTTGCGGACGACCAGCGCGGCGAGGTCGGGAAGCCCCGCACGTCGGCAGCGTTCCGAGAGCGGGATCAAGAGCTGGCGATGAACCTGCCGGCGGTTCAAAGGAGGTCCGGCCCGACCGGCCAGTTCGGTATAGGTGATGGTTCGCCCCATCCGCACCGCTTCCAGAAAGACCGGCCAGGCGCGTCGGATGGCATCGCCAAGGTCGAACATCACCGCGCGGCCCTCTCACGACTGGTTTTGTCAGGCAGGCGGACCGGCGAGGATCGTTTCCAGACACCGCCGGCGGTTGGGAAGCGGATCGGCCCAGAGCCAGGAGACGTCGATCCAGAAGCCCGAAAGGGCGACCGTCTGGAGAATGCCTTCGGTGAACCGTTCGCGCGAATACGTCTCGCCCGCCTTGCGATCAACAATCAAGACCCGGTCGCGATGGTCGAGATACCAGACCTCGGGAATGCCCGCCTCCCGATAAATGGCGGCCTTTCGCTCCAGGTCATGAGCGCGGTTCGACGGCGAGAGAACCTCGATCACCAGCAGCGTCTTGAACCCGACCGATTCGGGGTCCTCGCCCGGCGCGACGACGAAGACGTCCGGCTCCGGCTTGCGCTGCTCCGTCAGACGCAGGACGGCCGGTCCCATTAGGACGTTCCCCGATCCGCGTTCAGCATCAAATCCAGAGAGGAGGTAGTAAAGGAAACCGACGTCTTCCTGATGATTGATACTGACGGGCGACGGCATGTAGATGGTTCCGTCGATGTACTCGCAGAATTGAGTCTCGGGAGCGTAGAGTTCGAAATCCTCGGTGGTCTGATCGGGGATCACGATCAGGAAATCGCCATCGAACGAGGAGCGGTTGTAGGTCTTCTCGGGGCGTGCGTCCACGACCTCGAACGACTGCGAGACGCCTTCGCCGGTATGGCTCTCGGTTCGGGATGCCATCATCACCCGCCTTTTTCCCGGGATCAGAAGAAGGGCTCGGGGGGCCATTCCTCGTAGTCACGGGCTTCCTTGAACTTCTCGAACCAGAATTTCACATCACCGACGGCCACGCCTTCCCGCTCGGTGTACGGCTCCCACCAGTTATCCGAGGGGCGGAGCAGGTTGCCGAAATCGCTACGAGCCTTGGGCTTCTGGATAATCAAAGCCGAGAGATCAGGCTTGTTGTGCTCGATACAGGCGGCCTGAAGGGGCTTGAGCAGCTTCGCGGCGATGGTTCGAGGGGTTTCCTTGATTCCGACTTCCTTGCAACGGTTGCAGAAATCGTCGTAGGAGATCCAGAAGGCGGTGCGACCTTCACGGATGGTTTCGGATAACTCACTTGCCAGTTGGACCAGGATCGGATAGGCCGCTCGCGCATTTTCAAGAGACATCGCCGGTTCCTCGGAAACGGTGAGGCGGACCGGAGGCCTCGTCATGAGCCCCCGGTCCGTTGTGTGCCAGACGGGCCGGGATTCGGGTCCAACCCCGAACCCCGGGCGAGATTCGGCCTCGCTTGCGAAAGAATTACTGCTTTTCTTCGAACTCGACGTCGATCACCTCATCATCGGACTTTCCACCGCCGGCCGAGCTACCGCCGTCCGAGGCGGAGCCACCCGCGGCCGTGCCACCGGCCTCCGGTCCTCCGCCAGCACCCGGTCCGGCCTGGGCCGACGCCGCATAGAGGTGCTCGGCCATCGCCTGGCTGGCCCGTTGCAGGTCGTCGATCGCCCGATTGATCGCCTCAGGGTCCTCACCGCCCTTGACCTCGTTGACCTTGGCGATGGCGGCATGAACGGCCTGAGTATCGCTCTCGGAGAGCTTCTCCTTGTTCTCCTCCATCAGCTTCTCGAGCTGATAGACCCGTTGCTCGGCGGTGTTGCGGGCCTCGGCGAGGTCGCGCTTGCGCTTGTCCTCGGTGGCGTGCGACTCGGCGTCGCGCTGCATCCGGTCGATCTCATCCTTGGAGAGGCCGCCAGAGGACTGGATCTGGATCTTTTGCTCCTTGCCGGTCCCCTTGTCGCGGGCCGTGACGTTGAGGATGCCGTTGGCGTCGATATTGAAGGCGACCTCGATCTGCGGCACCCCCATCCGCGCGGGGGGAATGCCTTCGAGGTTGAACTCGCCGAGCAGCCGGTTGTCGCCGGCCATCGGGCGTTCCCCTTGATAGACCTTGATGGTCACGGCCGTCTGGTTGTCCTCGGCGGTGGTGAACGTCTCTTTCTTCTCGGTCGGGATGGTCGTGTTCCGCTCGACCAGCTTGGTGAAGACGCCTCCCTTGGTCTCCAGGCC
Organism: uncultured Planctomycetota bacterium; assembly: GCA_963758025.1. Classification (GTDB taxonomy): domain Bacteria; phylum Planctomycetota; class Planctomycetia; order Isosphaerales; family Isosphaeraceae; genus CAVWUA01. The sequence continues at coordinate 358,052 of CAVWUA010000005.1, forward strand.
GAGCGACAGCGGGGTGACGTCGAGCAGGAGCAAGTCCTTGACGTCCCCGGTCAGCACCGCGCCCTGGATGGCCGCGCCGATGGCGACGACCTCATCGGGATTGACCCCCTTGTGCGGGTCCTTGCCGAAGATGTCCTTGACGATCTGCTGGACGCGCGGCATGCGGGTCGAGCCGCCGACGAGGACGACCTCGTCGATGTCGCTCGATTTGAGCTTGGCATCCTCCAGGGCCTTCAGAACGGGTCCCCGGCAGCGATCGAACAGGCTGTCGGTCAGCTTCTCGAACTGAGCGCGACTGATCGACATCGTCAGGTGCTTCGGGCCGGTCTGATCGGCCGTGATGAACGGCAGGTTGATGTCGGCCTGAGACTGAAACGAGAGGTCCTTCTTCGCCTTCTCGGCGGCTTCCTTCAGCCGTTGCAGGGCCATCTGGTCCTTGCGGAGGTCGATGCCCTGCTCCTTCTTGAACTCGTCGGCGATGTAGTTGATGAGGGCCTCGTCCCAGTCGTCACCGCCAAGGTGGGTATCGCCGTTGGTCGAGAGGACCTCGAAGACGCCGTCGCCGACGTCGAGGATCGAGATATCAAACGTGCCGCCGCCGAGGTCGAAGACGGCGATCTTCTCGTTCTTCTTCTTGTCGAGACCATACGCCAGGGCCGCGGCGGTCGGCTCGTTGATGATCCGGGCGACCTCCAGGCCGGCAATCTGACCGGCGTCCTTGGTCGCCTGGCGCTGGGCGTCGTTGAAGTAGGCCGGGACCGTGATGACGGCCTTGCGGATCTTGTGCCCGAGGTAGCTTTCGGCCGCCTCGCGCAGCTTGCGGAGGATCAAGGCGGAGATTTCCGGCGGGGTCATTTCCTTGCCGCCCGCCTTGACCTTGACATAATCGCTGGCGCCACCCACCACGTCATACGGGATCATCCGCTCCTCGTCGCGGACCTCCTCGTGACGGCGGCCCATGAACCGCTTGATCGAGTAGATGGTGCCGGAGGGGTTCGTCACCGCCTGTCGCTTGGCCGGTTCGCCGACGAGGGTCTCCCCCTTGCCCGTGAACGCCACGACCGACGGCGTGATCCGGCTCCCCTCCTGGTTGGCGATCACCGTCACGTCGCCGCCTTCCATGACCGCAACCACGCTATTGGTGGTCCCCAGGTCGATCCCGATAATTTTTTCACCTTCAGCCACGTCCGAGTCTCCTTTATCCGGGCAGATCACGGGGCAGGTTTGTTTCCAGCCAATGAGCCGGGGTCCGATACACCGCCCTGGGCCAAGTCATTCCCCTGAAAATCATTCAACCAAAGCGAACGCCCAGCCCCGGCCCCCTGTCTTGCAACCGATTGTCAATGGACCAACACGAGATATGCAACCCCTATGCCACGCACATAATCCTATGTGCCGTCTCACCGCAAATCTAGGCCGGCAAAGATGTTACGAAACCACAAAAACACAGGCAAGGTCTAACGCGAAGCCCTTGACTGCCAATTTGGCAAGGGCATCGAGGGGCCGAAAAATCACGACTGCCGATTTGACAGCGGCCTGGGGGGTATGGCCACGAAAGGAGATCCAGGTCGCTCCATCTTAACGAATGACGAGGACCGATGGAACCAGGCAGAGACGTGACCGGAGAACAGCCCGAGGGAACGGCGCCGTAGGACCGAATCGGCCGTTGATGGGTCGGGTTGGACGACCGGTTGAGGCGGAAGAGTCTTGACATCCGAGACTGGCTCTTGTATCCACTTGTTGTCTCATACCTTACGCTCACCGAGCCAGGGTGGAGCCTCACCCCAATTTTCCCCGCCTACGGGTTCCTTGATCGATGTCGCGCAAGACCGCCAGCGGCCAACGTCCCGAGTCGTCACCTGCCCGCGGATCGGCCGACGCCAAACGTGCGCCGACCCTGGCGAGCCTGCGCGCGGAGATCGACCGGATCGACAAGGAACTGGTCCGGCTCCTGAACCGCCGGGCGGAGATTGCCTCGCAGATCGGGGGGGTGAAGGAGCGACAGGGGCTGGAAGTCTGGTCGCCGGCGCGTGAGGAGGAAGTCCTTTCCCGAGCCCTCGCCTCCAGCCGTGGTCCCTTGCCCGACGAGACGATCCGGCTGATCTTCCGCGAGCTGATGAGCGGCAGCCGGGCCTTGCAGCGTCCCTTGCGCATCGCGTGCCTCGGACCGCGCTACAGCTACAGCTATCTGGCCTCCGTCGCCAAGTTCGGCAATGCCGTCGAGCACGTCCCGGTCGGCTCGATCGCCGCGGTGTTCGAGGAAGTCAACCGCCGGCACGTCCAGTTCGGGATCGTCCCGCTGGAGAACTCGACCGATGGCCGGATCGCCGACACCCTGGAGATGTTCGCCCGGCTGCCGAACCTGAAGATCCGAGCCGAAATTCGCCTGCGAATTCACCACTGCCTGCTGAGCAAAGGCCCCTGGGGCGGGGTTCGACGTGTGTACTCCAAGGCGCAGGCGCTTTCACAATGCCGACACTGGCTGGGGAAGAACCTGCCACAGGCGCAGGTGATCGAGGTTGTCTCCACGGCCGCCGCCGCCGAACTTTCCCAGCGTGAGGAGAGCGCCGCGGCGATCGCCAGCCTCCCCGCCGCCGACGCCTACGGCCTGAATGTTCTCGCCGAGAACATCGAGGATCAGCATCACAATCTCACCCGCTTCGCCGTGATCGCCGAGCGTGGTGAAGGCCGAACCGGGCGCGACAAGACGACCCTCATGCTCCGCCTGGCCGAACCAGGCCGGCTCGCTGTCCAAGGCGATCGACCCGTTCGTCAAGAACGGGGTTAACATGACCTGGATCGAGTCGTTCCCCACCTCCGAATCTCCCCCGGACCGCAACCCCAATTACCTGTTCTTCCTCGACATCGAAGGCCACGCCGAGGACCCGCCGGTCCAGAAGGCGATCGAGGCCGTCCGCAAACGCTGCGAGCGGCTGGAGGTTCTCGGCTCGTATCCACGGGGCGACTCGATCGAAGGGTAGAACGATTCTCGTGCGGGCGGCTTCGCGAGAAACTCTTCTTGTCCACCGCCCGACCGGGCCGTTAGAGTGAACGAACGGGGCGAACAGGGCCGATCTTGCCGCCGGTTATCATGCCGGCGCGTGCCGAGGATGGATGCTGCCGATGTCCGTGACGACAACCCGCGACCTGGCGTACCAGCGTTGCCTCAACCCGTCCTGCGAGGCGACCCTGGCCGTCAGCCAGGCGGCGTTCGCCTGTCCGTCCTGCGGCGACCTGCTCGACGTGGTGTACGACTGGGATCGCCTCCCGGTGCCAAAGTCGCTCTCGGACTTCGAAGCCAAGTGGTCGCGGCGCATGGACCCCTTGTGCTTCTCCGGGGTCTGGCGGTTCCGCGACCTCCTACCGTTCGCACCGGCCGAACAGGTCGTCACCATCGGCGAAGGGCAGACCTTGCTCCAGGCCGCCGACAAGGTCGGGCAGTACGTCGGCAGCGACCCGGGCAAGCTGATGCTGCAATACGAAGGGATGAACCCCTCGGGCAGCTTCAAGGACAACGGCATGACCGCCGCGTTCACCCACGCGCGAATGGTCGGCGCCCGGCGGGTCGCCTGCGCCAGCACGGGGAACACCTCGGCGGCCCTGGCCGTCTATTGCTCGGCCACGCCGTTCGGCTTCAAGGCGATCATCTTCATCGGCTCGGGCAAGATCGCCTACGGCAAGCTCGCGCAGGCGCTCGATCACGGGGCCTTGACGATCCAGATTGCCGGTGATTTCGACGATGCCATGCTGCGGGTCCGCGAGGTCGCGAACAAGCTCGGCATCTATCTGATGAACTCGATCAATCCGTTCCGGCTCGAAGGCCAGAAGACGATCATGTACCGGGTGCTCGAAGCCCTGCGCTGGGAGCCGCCTGACTGGATCGTCGTGCCGGGGGGCAACCTCGGCAACTCGTCAGCCTTCGGCAAGGCGTTCATTGAGCTGAAGCACCTCGGCCTGATCGACCGCATCCCCCGTCTGGCCGTCATCAACGCGGCCGGCGCACGGACCCTCGACGATCTGGTCGGTCAGCATCATCTCGCCTGGAACGACGGGTTGCCCGACGCGCAGATTACCAAAGGATTCTACGACCAGATGGACACCGAGGGCCGGCGTGCCTCGACGATCGCCTCGGCCATCGAGATCAACCGGCCGGTAAACCTCAAGAAATGCCTGCGGGCGCTCGACGCCTGCGACGGAGTCGTGCGGCACGTCAGCGACCAGGAGATCATGGACGCGAAGGCCCGCGTCGGCGCCGGCGGTCTCGGCTGCGAGCCGGCCAGCGCCGCGAGCGTCGCCGGGGCGAGGCGGCTCCGCGAGGAGGGGATCATCGCCCCGAGCGACCGGGTCGTCTGCATCCTGACCGGCCACCAGTTGAAGGACCCCACCGCGACCGTCGCGTACCACAGCGCCGATCAGGACCAGTTCGAGAAAGTCCTCGGCAGCCGGGGCGTCCGCCGCGCGGGGTTCGCCAACCGCCCTGTGCTCGTGCCGAACGACCTCGACGACATCATCCGCACGATCGCGCTCTACTCAGACTCGGAATCCGCCCGGGATCGGGCCTGAAGCCTGGGGGCGACGGCCGAGTTTACGTGTCGCCGCTCCTTTCCGCGACGGCCCTCGGACGGTCGCGGAATCGATGATTGATTGCACGAGTTTCAGTTCAGAGGAACTTGAGCCACACCGTAACTCCCGCGAAAGTTGGCTGCCTTCACCGGGTCCCTCAGGACGTCAACCTTGGCTTCGATCGGCAATTCATAGAAAACGACTTCGACAACGAACGACCCTGGGGGCGCTGGGACGTCGAGAGTATCGTCGAACGTTGGATACAGTTCGAGTTCGGGCGGCAACAGAAACTGTTGATCTTCGTACAGAATTTCCTCAAGGACTTTTTTTCTGTCCTCACGGTCGAGGAATCGGACAGCCCAGATGTACGACATGTTCGGGCGCGTGTCCTGAATGTACGCTGAGGCCGAGACGTGTATCCGATCATTGCCGATCAGTTCCAGCTTGGGAGAGTCCATGGTGCTACGCGAGATGAATCCCCTTCCCATCGGAGATTTCTCCGCATGATCGCCGATTTCGATGGATGTCGTCCCTTGAGGTCGAGCGGGATCGGGACGAATTTCGTCCTGAGCATGGAGCCTGGTCATGATGGCGAGAGTCGCCAGAATGGTCCCGAGTGACAGAGCCGCGAGCGATGACGCTTTGAAGGCTAACGAAGTCCGCATACCCGCCCCCCTCTCGATATTCAACTCGAAGGTACAAGAAACCTCTGGGACCAGAACCAACTATCTTGCAACGGTCAAGAATAATCGAGGGATCTTTTTCAAAATCATAAATCCGGAGGAAAGTGCGCGAGCCGTCGCGGGGAATCATCCCGGACGGAGGCGGGAGCGTCCTGGCAAATGGGACTCGCCGGCGGTATCATGAACGCCCGTTCGAAGGCCGGGCATCCACCAGGCCCGAAGGCTCGTATCCCGCACTCGATCCCGACCAGGAGCCGCCTCCCGTGCCCCCGATCGAACCGCTGACCATCGGCATGCAAGGCGCCACCGGACGCATGGGGACCCGGATCATTCAGTTGATCCAGGAGGACCCGGCGTTGACCCTCGGCGCCGCCCTGGACCGCCCCGATCATCCCCGGCTCGGCGAGGATGTCGGCCCCATGGTCGGGTTGCCCCCGCTGGGCGTGCCGCTGTCGGCCTCGCTGGACAAGGCCGTCAATGTCCTGATCGACTTTTCCACCCCGACCGGTTCCCTGAGCGTGGCGAAGGTGTGCGCCGATCGGGGCATTCCGATGGTCGTCGGCACGACGGGATTCGAGCCTTCCCAGCGCGCGGAGCTGGAGGCGGTCGCGGCGCGGGTACCGCTGCTTCTGGCGTCGAACTTCAGCAAGGCGGTGAACCTCCTGATGCGGCTCGCCGGCGAGGCGGCGAAGGTGCTGGGGGATTCGGCGGACATCGAGATCGTCGAGCGGCACCACCACTTCAAGAAGGATGCGCCGAGCGGCACCGCCCTGCGGCTGGCGGAGATCGTGGCCGGGGCGATCGGGTCGGACCAGTTCACGCACGGTCGCCAGGGGCTGGTCGGCGAGCGGCCCCGGGGCGAGATCGGCCTGCACGCGCTGCGAACCGGCGACAACCCTGGCGAGCATACCGTCGTCTTCGGCCTGATGGGGGAATGCCTGGAACTCTCGCACCGGGCCTTGAACCGCGACGGGTTCGCCCTCGGGGCGCTCGACGCGGCGAAGTTCCTCGCCGGAAAACCGCCGGGGAAATATACGATGGAGGATCTGCTGGGGTTATAAGCCCTAGGATGGAGTTGCAATGGCACGTTGCGATGAGGGATATCGTTGCGAGGTCTGCGGCGGGGATGTTGAGGACATCACCGAGTCGGACCTTTACCTGCGGTTCGTGATTGGCGAGGTCGATCCCGAGTTCTTGCACATGACCCCCGAGCGCCATATCCGCTGCAATCCCACGCTCGCGCAGTTCATCGTCGCCGAGGGATTCGAACCGGTGGTGGTGGAGGGGCCGTTTGCCAAGTCGGAGCTGGACCCGGATTTCGTCGCCGAGGAGGAGCAGCGCGTCACGGCGGGATACTGGACGTCTCAAGGAACTGTTCGCCCTCACCGAGGAGATCCCGATCACCGAGTATCCCCTGCCGGGCGTGATGGATCGCTGGCGGGAACGGGCGGAGAGCGAGAGCGACGACGTGTTCGAAAAATTCAACCGGCTCTGAAGTTCGGTTGACAATCGCGCCCGGGAATTCTCTGCTGTTTCGTAAAGAGCGGCGCGGAGACCGCCCCGAACGATCCCTCAGAGTCCTTCGAACGGGTTGAGGAGGCCGCAACCTTGAGGACAGTCATCACCGGTGGAGCCGGGTTTGTCGGTTCGCACCTCTGCGAACGATTTCTGGCCGAAGGACACGAGGTCATCTGCGTCGATAACCTGCTGACGGGTCATCGCCGCAATATCGCGTCGATGGTGGACAACCCCCGGTTCCAGTTCATCGAGCACAATATCTCCGCCCCGCTGCACCTCGACGGGTCGGTCGATAACGTTCTGCACTTCGCGAGTCCGGCCAGTCCGGCCGATTACCTGGAGCATCCGATCCCGACATTGAAGGTCGGCTCGCTCGGCACGCACAACGCGCTCGGCCTGGCGAAGGCCAAGGACGCCCGGTTCCTGCTGGCGAGCACGTCGGAGGTCTACGGCGATCCGGAGGTCCACCCCCAGCGCGAGGAGTACTGGGGCCACGTCAACCCGATCGGCCCCCGGGGCTGCTACGACGAGGCCAAGCGGTTCGCCGAGGCGATCACGATGGCCTACCACCGTTACCACGGGGTCAAGACCCGCATCGTGCGGATCTTCAACACGTATGGCCCCCGGATGCGCCTGAACGATGGCCGCGTCTTGCCAGCCTTCATGGGACAGGTTCTCCGGGGCGAGCCGCTGACCGTCTTCGGCGAAGGGCAGCAGACGCGCAGCTTCTGCTACGTGACCGACCTGGTGGACGGCATCTATCGCCTCTTGAATAGCGACTATGCCTTGCCGGTGAATATCGGCAACCCTTCAGAAATCACCGTTCTGGAACTGGCCCAGGAGATCATCGCGATGGTGCCCGGCACAAGGAGCACGATCACCTATCGCGAGCTTCCCCAGGACGATCCCAAACGCCGACGGCCGGATATCACCAAGGCGCGTGAGATGCTCGGATGGCAGCCGACCGTGGATCGAGCGGAGGGTCTCCAGCGAACCCTGGAATATTTCCGAACTGTCCTCTGAGCGTCCACGTCCTGTCGGCACGTCCGGGGCGTGCCCTCTCCCTTTATGAATCGCGGGAATCACGATATCGTCATGCGCATACTCGTCGTCGGCGGTGCCGGTTACATTGGTAGTCATGCGGTCCGGGTGCTCCTCCGGGCGGGTCACGAGGTCCGGGTGCTCGACAACCTCAGTCAGGGGCACGCCGCGGCGGTACCCCCGGACACGCTGATCCCGGGGGACCTGCTGGACCCGCCCTCGCTGGAAAACGCCCTGCGAGCGCAAAGCGTTTCGACGCGGTGATGCATTTCGCCGCGTTCGCATCGGTGCCGGAGAGCGTCGCCGAGCCTTCGAGGTACTACCGCAACAACGTCGTCGGCACCCTGAACCTGCTTGACGCCATGCGTCAAGCGGAGGTTTCGTCCATCGTCTTCTCCAGCACGGCGGCCACCTACGGCGTGCCCGACGCCGAGACGATCGTCGAATCGACGCCGCAGAAACCGATCAATCCGTATGGCTTCACCAAGCTGGTGATCGAGCACGCCCTGGCCGATTATGCCCGAGCGTATGGCCTGGGTTACGCCGTGCTCCGCTACTTCAACGCCTGTGGTGCGTCGGACGACGGCTCGATCGGCGAGGACCACACTCCGGAAACCCACTTGATCCCCTTGATTCTTCAGGTCGCGCTCGGCCAGCGCGAGAACATCTCGATCTTCGGCAACGACTACCCCACGCCCGACGGCACGTGCATCCGGGACTTCATCCACGTTGAGGACCTGGCCGACGCGCACTTGCGGGTCCTCGAACGGATCGAACCGGGAAAGGGCCTGGCCTATAACGTCGCGACCGGTCGCGGCTACAGCGTCCGCGAGGTCATCGAGGCAGCCCGCAAGATCACCGAACATCCGATTCCGGCCGTCGAGCGTCCCCGGCGCCCGGGTGATCCTCCCGTCCTGGTCGCCTCGCCCGAGGCCCTCCAGCGCGACCTGGGCTGGTCACCCCGCTACCCCGAGATCGAGTCGATCATCCGGACCGCCTGGACGTGGCACAAATCCCACCCCCACGGCTACGATCGGGCGCGCTCTTGAACCCCGCTGACCGCTCTTTCCGGATTCATTCCCACTGATGAACATCTTGATGGTCGGTCACTCGTATGTCGTGGCCCTCAACCGCCGTCTCTGCCGCGAGGTCGCCCGGGCGGGCGGCGACCGGGTCTCCGTGACCGTCGCGGCGCCGTCGTTCTATCACGGTGATTTGCGCACGCTCCCCCTGGAGCCGCTCGACGGCGAACCCTATACGCTGGTACCCATTTCGCCCCGGATTTCCAGGGTTCCGCACGTCTTTTTCTACGGTCAGGGGCTGCGCAGGTTGTTGCGGGGCGGGTCCTGGGATGTCGTTCACGCGTGGGAGGAACCGTATATCCTGGCCGGAGGCCAGATCGCCTGGCAGACTCCCCGAAGCTCCACCCTGGTCTTCTCCTCGTTCCAGAACCAGCCGAAACGCTACCCCCCGCCGTTCGCTCAGATCGAGCGCTTATGCCGTGATGAAGGCCGCCGGATGGACGGCGTTCGGCCAGACGGTTGCTGAGAACCTGCGGAGCCGCCCGCCGTACAACAAGCGCCCGATGCGCACGATCCCCCTGGGCATCGACACGGAGGTCTTCCACCCCGACGCCGATGCCCGGCAGGGCGTCTTCCGAAAGCTGGGCTGGACCGACGACGGCCCGCCGGTCGTGGGGTATCTTGGCCGGTTCGTGCCGGAGAAGGGCCTCGACCTGCTCACCCGCGTTCTCGACCGTTTGAAGCCCGGCACCTGGCGGGCCTTGCTCGTGGGCGCCGGCTCGATGGAGGGTTCCCTGCGGACCTGGGCCGCCCGGCACGGAGAGTCCGTGGCACGGGTCGTCACGGGTGTGAAGCACGACGAGGTTCCGCCGTACCTCAACGCGATGGATCTTCTCACCGCGCCGAGCCAGACCCGGCCGAACTGGAAGGAACAGCTCGGGCGGATGCTCCTGGAGGCGATGGCCAGCGGTGTCCCGGTGCTCGCCAGCGACTCGGGCGAGATCCCCTACGTCGTCGCCGACGCCGGCCGGATCGTTCCCGAAGCCGATGACGAGGCCTGGGTCAACGCCCTGGCCGAGTTCCTCGATAGTCCCGACCAACGCGCGGAATTCGCCCGTCGAGGGCTTGAGAGGGCTCACGACACCTACGCATGGCCCCGCATTGCCCGACAGTATCTCGACTTCTTCGAGGAGTTGCACGCGGGAAGTACCGTGACCGTGTAAAGTGACACGGATCATTCACCGCATCTGTTCCAAGCCATCACGATCCCGATCGTCGAGAATCTCCATCGCCGCGTTGCGTCCGTTGACGGCGATGACACTGCCGCCGGGATGTGTCCCCGCGCCGCAGAGGAAGACACCCGGCATCGGCGTGCGAGGGGTCAACCGTTGATCCCACATGTAGGCCGGAAGGCACTCCCCCTGAAAGATATGACCGCCGCTCAGTCCCACCTTGTGCTCGATGTCCGGCGGCCCGAGGACCTGGCTGGACAGAACGGCGTCGGGAAGGTTCGAGCAGAACCGACCGATCGAGTCGAGGGCCAGCCGCTCGACCTCGGCCCGTCGCGTGTCCCACGTCCCTTCCGCGAACGTGTGGGGCACGTACTGGGCGAAGACGCTCATCGTATGCACGCCGTCGGGAGCGACGCGCGGGTCGTGCGCCGTCTGGAAGTAAAGCTCGGTCCAGAGCCGCTCCGGCAGGCGGCCCTCCCGGGCCGTTTGGAATGCGTCGGTCCACTCGGACTTGGTCAAGGGGGTGTTGATCTGTCCGAGGTGGTGCGGCTCGTTCACCCCGGGACGGGCGCGGAAGTTCGGCAGCGCGCGGAGGGCCACGTTCAGCTTGACCGTGCAGCCAGTCATCGGGATCGACTCCACACGTTCGCGCCACGACGGCTCGGCCGCGTCGTCGAGCAGTCGCAGAGTGGTCCTCGGATCGGCGTTCGAGACGACCACCGGCGCGTCGATCCGCTCTCCGCCTTCGAGCCGCACCCCCTGCCCCGGCAGGATGCGGGAAACGGGGACGCCGGTCGCCACCAACGCGCCGGCCTCCCGGGCGACGTCGGCCAGGATCATCGAGACCATCCCCATCCCCCCCTCGACATATCCCCATCCCCCCGGCACACCGCCGAGCCGCCCCGACTGGTGATGGAAGTGGATCGACGCCGTCCCGGGATCGTGCGGGCTGGCGTTCGTGCCGATGACCCCCTGCCCCAGATAGGCCATCTGAAGCCGCTCGTCGCTCAGGAAGTGCTCGACGTATTCGACCATCGACCACGAGAACAACATCGCCAGGGCCTCGCGATCCCCCCGCAACCGCCGCTCGATCTCGTCCCTCGCCGGCGCGGGGCCGATCCAGAGGTCGCGGCCATCGTCCGGACGCAAGGCATCCCGCAACCGGCGCTTCACGTCGCTCATGGCCCGCCAGCCATCCAGATCCCGTGGGGCGAACCGGCGAATCTCGGCCTCGCAACGATCCTCGTCATCCCAGAGCTGAATGCTGCTTCCATCATCAAACGGCACGAACATTCCCGAGGTCGCGGGGGTCCAGCGCAATCCGCGATCGACCAGGCCCAGCTCCTCAATGACCAGGGGATGCAGCAGTCCCAGCAAATACGCACAAGGCGAGACCCGATACCCCGGCCACGGCTCGTCGATCGTGCAGGCCCCGCCAACCCGCCGCCGCGACTCCAGCACCAGGACCCGGCGCCCGGCCCTCGCCAGATAGGCGGCACAGGTCAGCCCGTTATGCCCCGCCCCCACGACGATCACATCCCAACCGCGTTTCGACAACTCCGCCACCGGCAACGGCAGCCCAAACTCCCCCAACGTCTCCGCCGCCGGCCTCATGCGCGGGTCTCCTCCGATCCCTCTCGATGACGATACTGAACTTTTGAACACAATTGCACGGAACAGACGGACATGGTATTCCGATGAACGGTAGTCGCCAGATGTTTCGCTCAAGTCCGGGCCGCCATCGTGCCGATGGAAATGATGAGCGGCGTTGCGCAAACCGAGAATCGCGTCCTCAGACAAAAGGGAGCGACGTCACATGGCAGGCACGGACACGGCGGTCATCCGACTTTCGGACCTCACGGACGGCCAGGAGGCCGATTGTTTCGCGGTGCTGGTCAAGAAGGTCAAGGGGGTCACGTACAAGAACGAACCTTACGTCAAATGTTCGTTCCGCGACAAGCGGGTGATGGTCGAGGCCCCACTCTGGGCCAATCATCGCTTCCTCAAGGCGGCCGATCAATGGGTGGAGGGGATCGCCTACCGGATGCACGTCCGGGCGGAGATCAAACCGAAATACGGCCTTCAGTTGGAGATCCTCGACATCCGCGCGGTGGTCCCCGAGGACGAGGCGGACGGGTACGACTTCACGGACCTCGTCGAGAGCACCGAGCGGCCGATCGAGGAACTCTTCAGCAAGATTCAGGAATGCATTCAGAAGTACGTTGAGGACCCGTACCTGAACCGTCTGGTCGTGCAGGTACTGGAGGATCATGGCCCCCTCTTCAAGAAGATGCAGGCGGCCTCGACCTTCCACCACAATTACACCGGGGGCCTGCTGGAGCACGTCTGGAGCATGACGCGCATCAGCGGCTTCCTCGCGGACCATTACGCCAAATACTACAACAAGCTGAACCCGCCGTTGAACAAGAGCGTGATCGTCGCGGCGGCCATCCTGCACGACATCGGCAAGCTCCTGGAGCTGGAGTATCACCCGGTCGAGGCGAAGTACACCAAGCGAGGGATGTTGATCGGCCACGTCCTGATGGGCCGCGACCTCGTGCGGGAGGCGGCCAGCCGGATCGAGGGGTTCCCCGAGGAAACGCTGCTCCTTCTGGAGCACGCCATCCTGGCGCACCACGGCAAGCGCGAGTTCGGCGCGCCGATCGTCCCGCAGACGATCGAGGCGCTGATCGTCTCTTACGTGGACGATCTCGACGCCAAGATCAACGTCGCGGCGCGGGAGTGCATCTTCTCCCAGACAGCGGACGACTTCACCGACAAGGTCTTCGTCCTCGACAAACGACGCCTCTACAAGGGCATTCCGCTCGAACTTCCCGCGGACGACGGGCTTTCCTCGGACTGACGGATCGCGGCCTGATCCCGCGAATCGATACCCATGTTCCAATTGCGATGAGGGTTAAATCACCCTACAATGAGGGTCGATCCCGGGAGAGTTCCGGGAGTGAGACATTTTTGAAACCCGTGATGAGACACACCATGATGAAGCGAATGACCTGGTGCACCGCCCTGGCCCTGGCGGCCTTCATTGGTTGCGGCGAACCGGAATCGCCCCCGGATGACGGCATGACTCCGATTGAAGCAATTAATGAGAATCCGTCCTCGCCCGAGGTTGAGCCTGGTGCCGCGACGGCGACTTCAACCGAAACCCCGGCGGAAAAGACGGACCTGGCCACGCCAGGCGCCGGCCTCCCGTCCGATTACCCCGGCAAGGAGAAGAAGGTCGAGGAGGGTGATGATAACGCCTCCGATCTGCCGCCCCCGGCGTCCGCCAAGGAGGAGCCAGCCGCCGAGAAGCCCGAAGAGGACCAGACCGCGGCCGTCGAGCTTTCGGAAGACGAGATCGCCGAGATCAAGAAGTTGCCCGAGGACCAGCAAAAGCTGGCCCTGGCGCAGGCTCTCTGCCCCCTGAGTGGTGAGAATCTCGGCAGCATGGGCAAGCCTGTGGTCAAGACCGTCGGTGATAAGACCGTCTTCCTCTGCTGCAAGGGATGCGAGGAGGAGTTCGATAAGGACCCCGAGGCCGTCCTGGCCAAGCTGGAAAATCAGTAATGTTCGGAGTGATCGCTCCGCAACGTTAGAAATTGTGAAGATGGGGTCTGGCGAGCACCGCCAGGCCCCGCTATAATGCGACTCCGAGCGAAAACGGAACGAGAGAGGCCGACGCTGGCCTCAACGGTGGAAACGCCAAGACGCCCGGCGTGGTCCTCTCTCGACACCACCCCCGCCCCAGTGGTCCTCTCCCCCAAAGGGGTCCGGGGTCCGAATCGCCGCCTTTTGAGGTTTGTCTCCGACGGCTCGTGGGCCATTGCCCCTTCCGTCGGATACGTCGCCTTTTGTCGGTGGTTTCCCCGGTGCCCGACGTCCCTCGCGGACGCCTTCCGCACCTCGCCTCCCGGCGCGAGCCGGCGCTGACTTGCCGGTATTTCGTCGCGTTTCTTTCCCAGGTATTCACCACCCTTCCCTTTAGTTCTGGAGCTGCGCCTTCCATGGCCCACCCGACCGCACGTCAGAGCGCTGTTGCGGCCATTAATTCCTGGCAATCAAACGGCCATCGCGTCAACCGGGAAACCCCCGTCAGCCAGTTGTTCGGGATGAACGTCTTCTCCGACGAGGTGATGAAGGAACGTCTGCCGGAGAGCATCTACCGCGCTCTTCGTGACACGATCCGCAAGGCGGCGCCACTCGATGCCGGCGTGGCCGACGCCGTGGCCATCGCCATGCGCGACTGGGCCTTGGAGAAGGGGGCGACCCACTACACCCACTGGTTCCTGCCGATGACCGGCCTGACGGCCGAGAAGCACGACTCGTTCCTCGCCCCGAGCGATGACGGCAAGGCGATCGTCGAGTTCAGCGGCAAGGAACTTGTCCGGGGTGAGCCGGACGCCTCCAGCTTCCCCTCCGGCGGCATCCGCGCCACGTTCGAGGCCCGCGGCTACACCGCGTGGGACCCGACCAGCCCGGCCTTCATCCTCGAAAACCCCAACGGCACGACCCTCTGTATCCCGACCGCGTTCTGCTCGTGGACCGGCGAGGCGCTCGACAAGAAGACCCCCCTGCTCCGCTCGATGGATGCCATCTCGAAGCAGGCGGTCCGCATCCTGAAGCTTTTCGGCAACAATGCCACGCGCGTCAACTCCACCTGCGGGCCGGAGCAGGAATACTTCCTGATCGACCGCAACTTCTACTTCGCCCGGCCCGACCTGATGAACGCCGGTCGCACCCTCTTCGGCGCCCGGCCCCCCAAGGGTCAGGAGATGGAGGACCACTACTTCGGCGCGATTCCCGAACGCGTCCTGGCCTGCATGCTCGAAACCGAGCAGGAACTGTACAAGCTCGGCGTCCCGGTCAAGACGCGGCATAACGAGGTCGCCCCGGCGCAGTACGAGATCGCCCCGATCTTCGAGAATGCCAACGTCGCCACCGACCACAACATGCTGGTCATGGAGACGATGCAAGCGCGTCGCCAGCCGCTACGGTCTGGAACTGCTCCTGCACGAGAAGCCGTTCGCCGGAGTCAACGGCTCGGGCAAGCACCTGAACTGGTCCCTGGCCGACGACGAAGGGAACAACCTGCTGAAGCCCGGCGACACGCCGCACGACAACGCCCAGTTCCTCGTCTTCCTGCGTCGCCGTGATCCGCGCCGTCTATCTTCACGCCGATCTGCTGCGGGTGGCCATCGCCAGCGCCGCCAACGATCACCGGCTCGGTGCGAACGAAGCCCCGCCGGCGATCATCTCGATCTTCCTGGGCGACATGCTCCAGGACATCGTCGACCAGATCGAGAAGGGAGGCGCGAAGACGACCAAGACCGGCGGCGAGTTGAAGATCGGCGTCTCGACCCTGCCGACCCTGCCCCGCGACCCAGGGGACCGCAACCGCACCAGCCCGTTCGCCTTCACCGGCAACAAGTTCGAGTTCCGCGCGGTGGGCAGCAGCCAGTCGATCGCCGGTCCGAACGTCGTGCTGAACACGATCGTCGCCGAGAGCCTCGATTACTTCGCCACCGAGCTGGAAAAGACCGGCAAGACCGGCAAGGATCTCAACCCGGAGATCCAGACTCTCCTGCAAAAGACGGTCGCCGAGTGCAAGGACGTGATCTTCAACGGCGACAATTATGCCGACTCGTGGCACAAGGAAGCCGAGCGCCGGGGCCTGCCGAACCGTCGGAGCACGACCGACAGCCTCCCCGACCTGATCAAGGCGAAGTCAATCGAGATGTTCGGCAAGTACGGCGTGTTCACCGAGCGCGAATTGCACTCCCGTTACGAGATTCTCCTGGAAGGATACACGAAGACGCTCAACATCGAGTCGCAACTGACGATGTCGATGGCCCGCCGGATGATCCTTCCCGCGGCTTTGCGCTATCAGGCCGAGGTGGCCCAGTCGGTCGCCAACCTGAAGGCGGCCGGCGCGAGCGTGCCGAAGCTTCAGAGCGAGTTGCTCGGCGAGTTGACCGAGACCATCCAGGAGCTGCAGTCGTCCATCGACAAGTTGGCCGAAGCATCCGAGGCGCACGCCGAGGGGGACACTCTCGCCCACGCGAGGCATTCCCACGACGACATCATTCCCGCGATGAATGCCGTCCGCGCCGCTGGCGATAAGCTCGAAACCCTCGTCGCTGACGACCTCTGGCCACTGCCGACCTATCAGGACATGCTGTTCATCAAGTAACCTCGTAAAGAGCGCAACCATCCGGCACGACCTGAAAACCGCCGATCCGTCCCTGCACGGATCGGCGGTTTTTCCTTTTCTCGAAGAGATAATCCAGCCACAATGGCCCCATGTTTGCTAAGGAAATAGCTCGACTCACGAAGCGAGCATCCCGAGGGGAGTGATATGGGCATCTTTCGCAACGACCGATCTCAAGGCCGTGGCTTCAATCCGCGCTGGATCATCGCATTGCTGATCGCGGGATTCGGAATCATCACGTACATGATGAATACCGAGGTAAATCCGGTCACGGGAGAGAAACAGCACATCGCCATGTCGGTCTCGCAGGAGAAGGCGCTGGGACTCCAGGCCGCACCCGAGATGGCTGCGCAGATGGGTGGAGCGATCGACCCGGACAGCAGTCCCCAGGCCCGCCTCGTCGAGCAAGTGGGCCGACGGATCGTTCAGGAAAGCGACGCGTCAAATAGCCCCTATGTTGGCAATTTCAATTTTTACTTACTAGACGACCCCGAAACGATCAACGCGTTCGCCTTGCCCGGGGGACAGGTCTTCATCACGACGGGCCTGTTCAACCGGCTCTCGAACGAGGCGGAACTGGCGGGCGTCCTCGGCCACGAGATCGGCCACGTCATCGGCCGTCATGCCGCCGAGCACATGGCGACCGGCCAGCTCGGCCAGTTGCTCACGGCGGCTGTCGGCATCGGCGCCAGCGGTGGTGAGGATCGCGGTCGTAATGAAGCCATGATCGCCGCGATGGTCAATCAGATGACGCAGCTCCACTATAGCCGGGATGACGAGTCCGAGTCCGACGAGTTCGGTCTCAAATACATGGCGCAGGCCGGATACGACCCAACCGCCATGCTTGAGGTTATGCGTGTCTTGAAAAAAGCGTCCGCCGGGGCACGTCAGCCGGAGTTCCTCCAGTCGCACCCCTTGCCCGAGACCCGTCTTGAGCGAATCAAGCAATTGATCGACGAGAATTATCCCGAAGGGGTACCCGAGGATCTGACCAAGGGGCGATCCCTCTCGAGCGGAGTCTCACCGATTGAGACGCGCTGAGCGAACGCGGGCCGCCTTCAACATCCTCTCCGAACCTATTCCTCTCGAGGTGAATCCGTGCGCGTCATTCAGGGCATTCTTCTGCTGATCTTTCTGGCCGCCGTATTAATCTTCGCCGTGCAGAATAACGAGGGAATCGGCGTCCGATTCCTGAACTGGACGATCGATGCGCCCAAATCCCTGCTGATCCTGGCCTCGTACCTGCTTGGCATGCTGAGCGGTTGGACCGTCATCGCGTTCGTCACCCGATCGTTGCATCGCGTTTCGGAACGAAATGACTAATCGGCGCTTCCCGCTTTCAATCGACCGGCAGGCGTATGGACGGCCAGATCCTCGACCATCTCTCGCACAGCCTGGGCAACAGCCCCTTGCCAGTCACTGCCAAACGTCTCACGAAGATCCGGCCGCTGGAAGGCGAAGGTGACACCACGCGAGCTATTAATCAGCGCCCCGAGCCCCTGCTCATCGAACGCCGCCGCGACATCCTTGGCCGTTCCGCCCTGGGCACCATATCCAGGGACCAGCAGAACCACCCCTGGCATCGTCTCCCGCAATTCCGCGAGTTGTTCCGGGTACGTCGCTCCGACCACGGCCCCAAGCAAACTGTATCCCGATTCTCCCCGTTGTGGAGCCGCCCATTCGTTGAGTCGCTCGGCGACATGCCGGTACAGCGGTCGCCCTCCCGCAATCAGGTCTTGAAACTCACCCGCCGACGGGTTACTCGTCCGCACCAGGACAAACACACCCTTTCCCTCGCGTGACGCGTGCTCAACGAATGGGGCAATCCCATCGCTACCCAGATACGGGTTGATCGTCAAGGCGTCCGCCGACCACGTGGCAATCTCCTCTTCCCCGATCGTGACTCGCCCAAGATACGCGCGGGCATACGCCTCCGCGGTGGAACCGATGTCGTTCCGTTTGCCGTCAATGAGAACGATCAATCCCCGTTCTCTCGCATACTCAGCCGATGACTGCAGGGCCTTCACCCCGTTCGAACCGAGCATTTCGTAGAAGGCCGATTGAAACTTCACCGCCGGCACGACCGGGGCAACAGCATCCACCACTCCCTTCCCGAAGGCCTCCAGCGCCTCGGCCTGCCCCGCGATGCTCTGCTCAAACGCCCTGGCGAACCCTTCCGGCAAGGACTCGATCCTCGGATCGATCCCCACTAGAACCGGATTCCCACATCGTCGAACGGCCGAAATCAGACGATCCGCGAAATGCACGACATTCCCCCCTTCTTCCTCCATTGACAGACGGCGGGAAGATTCTACAATGACTCTCACCATGGGCGAAAGCCTTTATTGGTGGCGGGGCGTAGCGCAGTTTGGCTAGCGCGCTAGACTGGGGGTCTAGAGGTCGCAGGTTCAAATCCTGTCGCCCCGACTTGAAGAGGGCCGGTTGACACGGGTTGTCAGCCGGCCCTTTTTCTTGCCAGGCAAGGCCACTTACGGCAGACGAATCGGCCCCGGCCGATCGAAGGCTCGGGATGTTCGATTTGCCAGGCATTGCTCGATTTCGCCCCGATTTGTCAGGGGTCAGTGCAAGCGGCAGTGCAAGCGGAGAACGGGGTAGCCGAATCGGTCCCGGTGGCTCTGGCTTGCTCCCGATCGGGCTCGGTCCCGGTGGAGCAAGAGTCGGCAAGGCGTCGAGAGCCCCGCTCACGTCGAGCAATTTGGGGTCGGTGTAGACGTTCGCGGTCAGGCTCGGGTCGGAATGCCGCATCGCGGCTTGAGCCGTCCGAAGCGGCACTCCGCCTTTGCTCAGGAGCGTGCCGAAGGTCGTCCGCAAGGCGTGAACGTCGAGCGTTCGGCCCCGGTCGTCCCGCTTCGGGATGCCAGCCGCCTTCAGGTCGCGGTCGAAGATGCGGACCAGGCCGGCTCGGCACGTTGAAGACGGGGGTGTCTGCCGGCAGACGGGCCGGGATCGGCTCGCCACGATGTCGGCGTTGGCTTGGAGGCTGGCGAGCCGGTCGGCGAGCCAGCGCCGAAGGTCGTCCGCCAGGTCGGGCCGCACGACGACTCCGTTGCCTTCCCGGCTCTTCTCATCGGCGGCGTCAAGCTCGACGTGCGGAACGGGGCCTCAAGCCGGAGCTGAGCGACGGTCAGGCTTGCCAGTTCGGCCTTTCTGAGCCCGGTTAGCACCAGCGTTTTGTAGATCAAGGCCCGCTCTCGGCCGATGGCTTCGAGACGCGCCCTTACCTCGGGGCGGACGTTGGCATAGGCTTCCCCCTTCCGCTTGCCCCGGCGCACGGTCAGAGCTTCTTGCAGGGCCGGCTGCGGGCCACGTCGAGCAGGCGGGTAAGCTCGTCTTCAGTCATCGCTCGGCGACGGCGGCGAGGGTCGGCGGCCTCATTCGCCTTCGGCACTCCCTTGAAGGGGTTCACGGCGAGCCGGCCGACCGCGACGCACCAGTTACAGAAAGAGACCAGGGCCGTGCGGTGGGCGTTGCGGGATCGGGCCGACCGGCCCTTGCTCGCCTCGACGACAAGCCAGCGTTCCAACGATTCCCGGTTCAGGTCGGCGAGTCGGAGGAAGCCGCAGTCGCGAGCGAGCGCTTCCAGGTGCCGCCGCGTATTGTCCCGGTGCATCTTCACGACGCTCCGAGATTCCATCGACTGAGTGACTGTCCCATAAGGGGTATCAGGCTGCCGCCGGCCTCGGATAACGGAACTCGGGGTCCACGCCCGAGGGCTCAAGGCGATGCAGCATCAACTGGATCATCGCCAGCTTGAGGAATGACTCCGATGACAGGACGGTCTTCTCCCGGTCCTGGCTCAGCCGCCGGCACCGACCCAGCCACGCGAACGTCCGCTCCACCGTCCATCGGATCGGCAGCCGCACCCAACCCCGCTGGCCCTTGGGCCGCCGGATGATCTCCAGGCCCCAGCCGGCGTTTGTCTCGACCCACTCGTAGAGAGCGAAGTTGTGGTACTTGTTGTCGGCGTACATCCGCCTCACCTTGCCCATCGGCTGGCCCGCCAGCCGGGCGAACAGTTCCGGAGCCGCCGCCGCATCGTCGACCGAGGCGGCGGTGACCAGCACGGCCAGCAGCAACCCCATGCTGTCCACGACGATATGGCGTTTCCGCCCGTCGACGTTCTTGGCGTTGTCGCGGCCCCGCTGCTCGCCGCCGGAGGTCGTATCGACCGACTGGCTGTCGACGCTGGCGGTGGTGCGGGGATGGTACGGTTTCTCCTTCGCCCGGACCTTGCGGCGGAGCAGGTCATGGATCGTGTCGAGGGTGCCGTCGGACCGCCACTGGTCGTAGTAGCGCCAGACGGTGCTCTTGGGGGGCAAGTCGCCGGGGAGGTACCGCCACTGGCATCCGGTCCGGAGGATATAGAAGACGGCGTCGAGGACGTCGCGCATGTCGGTCTTGCGGGGCCGCCCGCCGCCTGGCTCGGGCGGGAGGTGCGGCTCGATCAAGGTCCACTGGGCATCGGTGACATCGCTGGGATAGTGGTGCGTTCTCATACCAATTCTACGATGCTCAGCCCCCGGATGTTCCCCTTCTGGGACAGACTCTGAATATAGGCGGCAACATGCTCGGCGACGGGTGTCGTCAGGTGCTCCGCCGTGCGGGCTTCGGCGGGGGTGATTAGCCCAGCACGGACGCGCTCGGCTCGACGCTCCAGGTCGGCGAGAACTTGACGGGCGGCGGTTTCGTCCCGGCATCCGGTCGCCGTCTCGATGACGACGCCGTTACCGTCGCGGTGACGAGCGTAATAGGTGCTCGACTCTTCCCGAATACGATTGGTCCCGTCCTGCCCCTTCGTCAACGGTGCCGTCCGCAGTTTTCCCTTTCCGTCACGCCATCGGGCGAGTTGGACTCCCTGGCGGACGACGATTTCCGCCCCGGCCGGCATTGGCTTCGTAAATGCCTTGCGAAAGACGCTACCCATTCGATCCTATCCTCCTCGGGTGGGTGTTCTCATGGGTTAAGCGAGAGTCGAGAGGTCGGTGTTGTCCCGATTGCTCTTACCCGCGTTGCAATCACGGCAGAGGGTTTGGAGGTTGCTCTTATCGCCCGTCCCGCCCTTCGATCGGGGTTGGATGTGATCGACTTCCAGGGTGATTCCGTCCCTCGAAGGCGAACGTCCGCAACTCCGGCATGTCCATCCATCGCGAGCGAAGATTTCCCATCGCAGGCCCGACCGGATGGGGACATAGTTCACAAAGTCCGAAAGGTCGGGTGGGCCTGAACCGTCTTGCTCTTCGTCTTCGGGTTCGATGTCACCGGGAAGAGGCTCGTCGTACCACGTCCAGAAACGCTCCAGCATCGGGACGAGGTCGGGCGTCTCTCCGTTGGCGATCGACACGCAGGAGGACGCCAGAGGGTAGAGCGCGATGAATGCAACGACGAGTTCCCAGACGCCTCGGTCGATGTCGGCCGGGAAATAGACGGGCGGCGAGATCAACCTCACGAACGCGGGCCGTCTGCCGTAGATGCGAAGCGTACCAACATCAAAGCTCTCAAGCAGTCCCAGGGCCAGCCTCGACGTATTCGGAACGATGTGATTGACAGCCAAGACCGGGCCGACTTGGTCGATATGGTTCCGGAATAACGAACCGACGGACGCGACGTAATCGGAATCGACCGTGTAAACGAAAGGCTGGAGCACGACGCGAAGCACGCCATCGGGTTCGACCGTGAAGGTCAAGTAGGTCGGATGATAGAAGAACGGCGAGCCATCGGGACGGCGGACCTTGAGCGGCGTGTCCGACCTCGTTCCCGAGACTCCCGTGAAAACCGTCACGGTGTCCTTGGGTTTGGCGACCTTGGCTCGATGCTGGGGACGGCGAACAATGGTCATCTGTTCGTGAGGATTGCGGCCGTAGATGTCCTGGATGAAGTCGAGGGCGTGAGCGAGAAGAGCGTCGAGCCGGGGGAAGAAGTAATTCTGGAGCGTGTCGAGCCGGGCCTTGGTATCGGTGATCGAAAAGATCTCAGCGTCTTGCCGCTCAAAGATGATGTCTTCGAGATTGATCGATCGGCTTGAGAACATCACCTTTGTCTCCCTGGGTGCGAAGCGGGGGAACCGGGGATTGGGATGAGCTGCAAATTCAGGTACTCAGCGAGGCGGTCGGCCTTGTCGAGCCGGAGCGACTGGTCGCCTCGGACGAATCGCATGATGCTCGCCCGAGCGACGCCCGTTGCTCGCTCCAGGGCGACGAAGGAAAGACCGCTCTCGGAAATCGCTTTCCGCAAGACGGCCGACAGAGTTTCCGGTTGACGAGCGTTCATTGTGTGAATTATCACAAGTACGGCAAAGCATGTCAATCACGCCGATACCGAGATCCTACATGGAGGGGAAGAGATCGCCTAGCCGTTCGCGGCCTGGTAGGCTTCGGTCATGAGGTTGGAGAGAAATTCGGCGTGCCGGGCAACGTCGCCCGGAAAGAGTCGGATTCGGTAACGGCCCCATCGTTCGTCGTAGTCCATCACATCCAGGCCAGCCACTTCGAGCCGCTCTTGCGTCTCGTCGAGGCGTTGGAGACGCGGCTCCAGGCGTAACCAATCTTTCTTGGGGCGAAAGATCACGAAGTTTTTGGGCTCTCCCTGGCGGGCCATTCCAATGTAGAACTTATTATACTTGAGTTCGAGCGTCGGGTCGATCGTTCGCACGAATTCCACCAGTTCATCCACGATGGCCATCGTCTTCTTCGAGCCGCGTCTCTCCCAGTACGCGCGGTCGGTGGCTTCCTGAACCTCTTCGTCCTCCTCGACCATTCCGAGATTGAATTGATCGAGGACGGTTGTAAAGACGAGGCCGATCTGTTCGCCGGCCTTCAAGGCGTTCATCTGGATAGCGACGAGTGGAATGAATCCGTTGAAGAGGCTGATGACATTGAGGAAGCGGCTTGTGATGTCCTCGGCCACGATGACGGCGGTGTGATCGTACTGAGGGTAGCGCCTTCGTTCGATGTCCCAATACTCGATGGTGCGGATGACGTGGCTCTCGTCGGTCGGTCCGAGTTGGATCTCGACCTCGTACCGACGGTTTCCTTCTGCTTGCTGGAGCAGCAGGTCAAGCCGTCCCGCGCGGGGCTGGATACGTTCCTTGTCCTTGAGGATCACGTCGCCGAGTCCAAGGATTGACGGGTCCTCAGCGATGCGGTCCTGAACCCAACGTTCGGAGAACTCGGGGTGAGACTTCAGGGAGAGTTTGGAGAATTTGACGTAGGACATGGGGCGTCAGGCGTTGGAGGTCACGGAGCCGTTGAGCAGGTGGGCGACGGTGGACGAGAGCAGGGACTCGGAGGCATATTCGGCCTGCTTGAGATTGACTTCAAGGGCCTCAATCTGGGCCATGAGGTCATCGACTTTGGCGACAATGCGCTTTCTGCTCCGAAAGGGGCGGCACTACTACTGGGATGGAATTCATCTTGGCTTGATTCATCTTCGGCTGCGCCGTGCCGGTCAAATAGGGCTTCAGGTCGATGGCGTTGATATACACTTCAAGGTACTTCAATAAATCCGGCGAAACTGCGTCAATGACATGAGCGTGATTATTGACCCAATACTTCCCCTTCGCGATGAATGCGATAGGCGTGGATCGGTTCACCAGATTCGCCCCATCCTCGCCAATCAGGAGCAAGAGCTTGTCGAATAAGTAATCATCTATGCTGTCGATCACGCCCGAGGCACCGTAGTAGTCATACGGCCCCTTTCTCGTGGCGCGAAACTCCTTCGAAATGGGGACACGGTCTCCATCGCGGTTGACGACAATGTCGCCAAAGCGGGCGACTACCCAACCTTCTCTCGGCTGAAATCCATGATCTTCGGGTCGAAGACGGCTGATCGCAACGTTTCGTCTAACCACCGACCCCTTTTCGGCTTCGATCAACCGAAATAGCTCATCGGCCGGTTCATCGTCGGGATTCTGTTGGACAAGCCTTCCTTGAATCGCAAGTTGGAGGATGGCTTGGCGGAGGGGGGGATGGTGGAGGGGTGGCCGAAGAGGAGGTCGAAGTGGTCGCGGAGGCGGCGCCAGTGCTCGTCGAACTCGGCGGCGTCGCGGGCGGAGGTCAGCTTGTCGAGTGCCGACGCCACCAACCGCTCCCGCGTCTCCCGCTTCGCTTTCTGCCTCTCCTCCAACTCGTCACACAGGGCCATCAGTTGATTTACCTTGACGACGATCCGACGCTGCTCGGCCAGGGGTGGCAATGGGAACGGGCTATTAGCGAAGTGGTCCTTCGGAACACGCTGCTGTCCGGCCGAACCGCTCATCCGTGCGACACCCTCTCGCACAAAATCGGGCGATCGCAAAAAAACTTCGACATAATCAGCGATCAAGCAATCCTCAAGAGGTCGGATGACGTGCAATTCCGTCGTGCCGGCTCCATAGCCGTTCAACAAGCCTCGCATGACTGAGACTTTGCCATTCTGAAAACAGGGCGTAATCTTGGCGAGGGCGACATCTCCCTCAGCGAGCGGCGTAAAACCTTTCTTGATCTCACCCCATCTTCGGACCTCGGGTTCCAATCTGCCTTTGAACTTGGCTGGTATGGATGCCATCGGCAGGAACGAGACTTCGTGGTCGTCGTCGAGCTTGTTTCTTGGCGAGATTTCACCTAGAGTTTCTAGGGTTGTGTATGTCCAAGAGCGAGGAAGCGCGGGCAAGACTTCATCGCCTGTCGGCAAGTCGATAGAGGATAAATCAAGAAATGCACCCTTTCTGCTTCGCTTTCTAATCGCTTTCTCGACCAGTTGGCTTGCTGGCTCGTCATTCATATCCTGCTCCACAATCTTCCCACGAACCGCCATCTGGAATATCAGTTCGCGCAGCTGCGCCACGCCGTTCGGGGCCTCGGCCAGTACGTCAAAATGCTCGAAGAAGAGATCGGCGTGATTCATGATTCTGAACGCTCCAGAGCTTCCCGCAACTCGTTCTTCAGCCGGTCGCGCGTCTGCTGAAGCTCGGCGAGCACCTTCTGATAATCGGCCAGCAATTCGACCGGATTGGCGTGGGCCGCTCCGCTGTCGTGGGGGTTCTTGATGTCGAGATTGTAGCCGCCGGCTTTGATCTGCTCGACCGGCACCTTCCAGGCGAATTCGTTCTCCTTGCGCTTCTTCCACCATTTTTTCTCGGGCTCGAACTCCTCGATGCGGATGGGCTTGGTCTTGTAGTACGACTTGTGGCCAGGTGGATAGGGGTGCTCGTAAAACCAGACGTGCTTTGTTGTCTCGCCCTTGGTGAAGAACAGCAGGTTGGTCTTGATGCCGGTGTAGGGACTGAACACGCCATTGGGCAGGCGGACGATGGTATGGAGGTTGCACTCGTCGAGCAGCTTTTCCTTGATGCGGGTTTTCACGCCTTCGCCGAACAGCGTGCCATCGGGCAGGACAATCGCGGCTCGGCCGCCGTGCTTGAGCAGGTGCATGATGAGCACCAGGAACAGGTCGGCCGTTTCGCGGGTGCGGAAGGCTTTGGGAAAGTTGTTCTCGATGCCGTCCTCCTCCATGCCACCGAAGGGCGGGTTGGTGACGATCACATCGACCCGATCCTTCGGGCTGTAGTCGCGCAGAGGCCGGGCCAGCGTGTTATCGTGACGAATCGATTCGGGCACGTCGATGCCGTGCAGGAGCATGTTCGTCACGCAGAGCAGGTGCGGCAGGGGCTTCTTCTCGACGCCGAAAATCAGGGCTTGGAGGGTCTCTTCGTCCTCGGGGGTTTTCACATCCTGCTTGCGGATATGCTCGATGGCGCAGGTGAGAAAGCCGCCGGTGCCGCAGGCGGGATCGAGGACTTTCTCGCCGAGCTGGGGGTTGACCTGATCGACCATGAACTGGGTGACGGCGCGGGGGGTGTAGTATTCCCCGGCGTTACCGGCGCTTTGCAGATCGTTGAGGATCTGCTCGTACATGTCGCCGAACAGATGGCGGTGCTTCGAGTCGTTGAAGTCGATCGACTCGTTGATCTTGTTGATCACCTGGCGGAGCAGCGTGCCGTATTTCATGTACTGGTAGGCATCCTCGAAGACGCGCCGGACGACCGCCCCGCGTCGGTCGCCGTTGCTGCCAGGTGCAAGATTCTTGAGTGTGCGGAAGAGCTTGTTGTTGACGAAATCCAGCAGCTCTTCGCCCGTCATGCCCTCGGCATCGGCCGCCCAGTTCCGCCAGCGAAACGTCTCGGGAATCGGCGAGCGGTAGTTCTCGTCCGCCAGTTCCCATTCCTGTTCCTTGTCGTCGAAGATCTTGAGGAAGAGCATCCAGACCAACTGGCCGATGCGCTGGGCGTCGCCATCGACGCCGACATCCTTCCGCATGGTGTCCTGGATCGATTTGATCGTGGTACTGAGCGACATGGGCGGGTCGGGTTCTCGGACTAATTGCGGGGTGAGTAGAGCAGTGATTCCAGTTCCTGAACCGCGTCAAGGAACTGGTCACGGCCACCGAACATCTTGACGATCTCGACTGGCGTGCCGAGAAGGTTGATCGGTTGGACCTTGAGCACGTTCGATATCTTCGATCGGGGCCAGCCCTTCGTCGGCGTACTTTTCGAGCAGGGCGTCGAGCACGGCGCGGGCCTGTTCGCCATACCTCGCAAAATAGTCGCGTTTGCGGACTTCTTCAACCCGTTCCCGGCGAGTGAGCGGCGGTTGGTCGAAGGCGACGTGGCAAATCAGGTCGAACGGGTCGAAGTCCTGTGCCCACTTCATCGGCCAACGCCTCGAACAGGACGCCTGTTTCTTCCAGTTCCCGGATTATGGCCTTCTTCTGATCGGCCGTTCGCCAGGTACTCAGGAAGATGTCGAGAGAGGCGAACTTGGATTGAACGGACTTCTTCGAGTAGTCCTTGAGCGATTCGGTGATGAGCTTGCCATCCTTGCCGTAATACTGGACTCGCTCGGCCACAACCCAGACAGGGACATCGTTGACGAAGTACTTGACGCGCTTGCCGCCCCCTGTCCATCCGTCGCCACCCGATACGGTCAAATCGTTACCGCCGCTTCCGCCACCCGAATCGTCGAGAACGGCAGATTCCTCGTCTTCGGCGTGGTCGCCGTCGTCGTCCAGTTCCTCGGGAGGAACGGGCGGATCGTCGTCTTTCGGCTCGTAGATGGAGACGGGTTTGCCATCGAAGTCGGGGTCAGCGAACAGTTCCGTAGCCTTCTTGAAGTCCATGATCGTGAAGAAATACTTGTCGTAGTCTTCGTTGATCCGGGTGCCCCGTCCGATGATCTGCTTGAACTCGGTCGGCGACTGAATGCGGCGGTCGAGCACGATGAGCTTGCACGTCTGGACATCGACGCCCGTGGACAATAACTTGCTGGTGGTGACGATCACGGGATACCGTTCATAGGGATAGGTGAACGGCTCCAACTCCGCCTTCCCTTCCTCGTTGTCCCCGGTGATCCGCATGACGTACTTGCGATTCTCGGCCACCAAATCGGCGTTCTCATTGACCAGGGCTTGCCGCATCCGTTCGGCGTGGTCAATGTCCTCGCAGAAGACGATGGTCTTGTCGTAGCGATTGGTGCCTTTGAGGAATTCGGTGATCTTCTTCGCGACTAGCTCGGTACGTTTCTCCAGGACGAGCGAACGGTCGAAATCCTTCTGATTATAAACGCGGTCCTCGATCGTCTCGCCGTGCTTGTCCTGCTTTCCAGATTCCGGACGCCAGCCCGAGAGATCTTTATCGAGGTCGATTCGGACGACCTTGTACGGGGCGAGGAAACCGTCGTTGATGCCCTGCTTCAACGAGTAGGTGTAAACCGGGTCGCCGAAGTACTCGATGTTCGAGATCGCCTTGGTTTCCTTGGGTGTCGCGGTCAGCCCGATCTGGGTGGCGTTGGTAAAGTAGTCGAGGATGTCTCGCCAGGCGGAATCTTCGGCCGCGCTGCCCCGGTGGCATTCATCGATTACGACGAGGTCGAAAAAGTCGGGCGAGAACTGCTTGTAGATGTTCTTCGCCTCATCCGTGCCGGAGACGGCCTGATAGAGGCCAGGTAGATCTCATAGGACTTGTCGATCTGCCGCTTCTGAATCTTGGTCATCGCCGTTCCGAACGGCTTGAAATCGTTTGTCTTGGTCTGATCGACCAGGATATTGCGATCGGCCAAGAACAGAATGCGTTTCTTGATTCCGGCCTTCCAGAGCCGCCAGATGATTTGAAACGCGGTGTAGGTCTTGCCCGTGCCGGTCGCCATGACGAGCAGGATCCGGTTCTGGCCGCTCGCAATGGCTTCGATCGTCCGGTTGATCGCGTTCAACTGGTAGTAGCGTGGGGTGCGTCCGCTGCCGTCGTCGTGGTAATCCTGCGAGACGATCGATTGCTCGTCCTGCTCGATCCCCTTCCACTGGCAATAACGCTCCCAGAGTTCGATAGGCGATGGGAAGGCATCCAGGGAGAATTCCTGCTCGACTTTGGGGTAAGTCCCCGTGAAGTCATGTAACAGAAAGCCGTCGCCGTTGGAACTGAAAGCGAAGGGTAAATCCAGTGCCGATTTATCCGAGTAACCGAGGGCCTGCTGCATTCCCGCGCCGATGCTGTGCTTATTGTCCTTGGCTTCGATGACAGCCAACGGGATATTCGGCTTGAAAAACAACAGATAATCTGCAAATTTTGCTTCACCGCGTTTCACCGTTTTTCCACGGACGATCACTCGCCCCTTGGTGAAGTAGAATTGCTCGCGTATCTGTGAATGGACATCCCAACCCGCCGACGCGATGGCTGGCGTGATGAACTTGGTGCAAATGTCTCGTTCGCTCAGAGATTTCTTATCGAGGGCCTCTATGGGCGGGTCTTCCCGGAGATCGTCAGGTTGCGTCATCGCGGCAATAGCTCCTCAGTCCATGCCTTCCAACAGATCCAAGAAAGCAATGTCACGTCCGCCGAGCCAGCGAACGCCATCAATGCACCGTAATACCTATTCGTACAATGGAACCGGGCGAGGCGACGAACGATTGATTTTACAGCCTCCACAATGAGGCTACAATGGGTAGGACTAATGATGCTTGGTTGCACGCTCGGAAGCCCTCTGATTATCTGGAAAAGACCCTGATTCTGTGAAGAATGGCCACTTCCTCATTCTCCGAGACAAAGGTAAACGACAACAGGAATTGGTTGAACGAGAGGAAAAGTAGAGATGAGAAGACTTCTTCGGGTCGAAGAAAAAGCCACGATCGATGATGACATCGACGACACGGTATTTCACCGGATGGCTCACACACTTCGACTGGCCCCAAAGGTGAAATGTCAGTTCAAGAAGTGTCGGGCCGATGCGATTGGATATTCCGTACCGATCGTGGTTGGCAGTTCCGCACAAAATTGGCCAGCGGGCATGAACAGCGTCGAGGTAGTAAGCGACGATGGCGAAGATTATCGGGATTCGTCAAGATATGTACGAGTAAAACTTAGAGACGAACGCATCTTAAGATACACAAATGATTACTACTGCTCGGTCCAGAGGCAATATCTATATCCCGTTGACAAGGCTGCTTTGGCTCAACTTCGGCGATTAGCAAGAACAGGCAAGCAGAGAGTTGATATCCACGGAGGTTCTGTCTCCAGTTGGCTCAGCTTTCTTCCTTCGTTTCGGAAGGATGAGCAACACGCTAAACCATGCCAACTGATCATTGACCAAACTTTATCGTTCGGAAGCACGAAGGGACGTACCTACTGGGTTTACAAGGACGTGGTTTATTCGACAACCCTTGATATTTCCTCTGCTGAGGTTGAAGCCCTGATAGTTGAGTCGGAGAATAGAGTCAGGTCGAGGATCAAGAAAGCTGTAATCCGTCAACAGAGCAGCAACGTTGAATCGAACAAGCGTGAGCCGATTCCAGACGACGTGAAAATCTTCGTCTGGCAGCGCGACGGTGGAAAGTGTGTGAAGTGTGGAAGCAATCGGAATTTGGAGTTCGATCATATCATCCCGTTTTCCATGGGTGGGTCGAATTCCGCCCGGAACCTTCAACTCTTGTGTGAGACGTGCAACCGATCCAAGGGTGGCGAACTGGTATAACAATACTCTGTCCTGTGGCCGCTTCCCCGTCAGGGGGTTGCGGCTCCTTCTGGTAGCCCCTAAGGGGCTTCTGGGATGGTAGGCACGGGTGCCTACAGTATCGGTAGCGAATTGCCTACAGCACTGTAGGCACTGACGCCTACAGTGACATGAGCATCATTCCATTGGATACGGGAAAACCCGGTAGATTGAAGGGCCTTGATTTAAGCCGCCGCGTCGGACGACCTGGAGCATCTTCCGTCGCTCCAGGTTCCCAACAGCCCGCGAAGCGGTTTGGCGATCGATCCCAGCCCGACGAGCGATATCGTTGAGCGAGGCTCGGGCCGTGCCATCGGGTTTCGTATCGCGATAGAGGATGAGCCAGACAGCCAACTCGGACCGGGCAAGACCAGCCATTCCGCCATCGACGAAGGCGTTCAGCACCTCGAATCGGAGTTTCGATTTCCGCTTCTGTGTACTACGCTTGCGGCTCTGCCCCGCTTCGTCTGAGTTCAATAGACTTCCTCATCGTCGCCCGGTCGGGTTCGTTCCCAAGCGGCCTGGAGCGCCGCCTGGAGTTTTCCGGCGGTGGGATGATTTGTCGCGCCAGGGTCGGCGGGGGTAAAGCGCTGGTGTGGCCGGTCGAAGTACAAAGCAAGATCACGCGTTTCTCCGTGCCGGCTCTTCAGGTGCCGGAGCATGACATCGGTGGGTTCGCCGTCGTCGGTGGGGGTGAGGATGAAGGCGTCGTCAGCGCCGTATTCGAGTTCTGAGGTTTCTCGGAAGCTTGCCAGGCTCAGAGCTTCGCCACTGTAGCTCGACCGTCCCTTCGAGTCCTTCGAACGCGCCAATGCGGCAACGACGATGAGGGCAACCCCCGCATCGGCGAATTGCCGGAGATAGCCCATCGTGGCATCAACCGCCCCTCGCCGGTCCCCGTGCTCGCCGGATGATCCGATTCGCTGGATATAGTCGATCACGAGAAGGGAGGCGTCGAAGTCGTCAGCCGACGCGGCGATATTCTCCAGATTGAATGGCGGTCGGACGAAGCCGATTCGTTCGCTCAGTCGCTCCAGGGACGCCAAACCTCGCTCGACACGTTTTGCGTGATCATTCCTGAGTCGGCGGTATCGGATCGTCGTCAAGTCGATGCCGGAAAGCCGGGCGAGTTGGCGGTCGAGCAATGTGGAAGAGGACATCTCGACGTTGCATACGAGAGCCCGGAGCGATGCTGTCCGCTCCACGCTTCACAAACGAGTTGCATGACAAATGCGGTCTTTCCCTGTCCCGGTGCCCCACCAAGTAAGGTTACAAGCCCCGGCCCAACTTCAAGCCGACCGAGTTCGCCGTCTCCGACCGAGTACAGAGTCGGCGGTTCTCCGCTCAGAACATTGTCTCGCCAGCCGTCGAGCAAATCGGAGACGGGTTGATAACGTGCCTCGCTCATGAGGTTTCCTCTTCGTTTTGCTGTCGTACATGAGCCAGTCCGCAGTCGATCGCCCGGTGTGCCTCGCCGGGGGTGAGCCCTGAATCGAGAGCCGCATCGGTGAGCAGAGCGTGAGCCAGTTCGGAGGGGCATCCGAATTCCGCAAGGTTGGCGGCGGCGCGGAAGACTCGAACTTCCCTCTCGCCGTCAGGAGCCCCTTCACGGATGAGGTCGAGGGTGAGCGCCTGGAGCTTCGTCTTCCGTTCGCTGTCTGTCTTGATCCAACGACAAGCAGTTTGTTCGACCGCTCGGCGAGCGCGGCTCCAATCGTCGGCCGCTTGCGGGCAGCGTTCTGGACCGGTCGGGATGTCGAAGGGCTCAGGATGCCGGGCGAGGGAGACGATAGCTTCGGGTTTCAGGTGCGTGAGTTCATCGAGGGAGAGCCGCCGCTTGTAAAGTCCGGTCTTCGGGTGACGAGAGTTCGGAGCGCGAAAGAGTCGCGTCTTCGAGTAGATCGCGGGGTCAACCACCACCCCGGCCGATTCCGCCAGTTCGAGGCAAAACCGCTTGGCGATGGCGTGAAAGCTTGTCGAGGGCTCGGGGTGCCATGTGGCCGGGATTCCGACATGCACTCCCTTCCCGCCGCTCAAAAAGATCAGAAGGTGGTCTTCGTCAAGGTTGCGATAGCGGTCGAGCACTGTACCGCAAAGCCGCCTAGTATCACTCAGGGCGGCCGGCAAATCGTCGGGACGGTCGATGTCCCAGTAAATCCATTCAGCCCCACACGGGCCACTGTAGCCCCGTTCCGAGCCTTCACATTCGAAGTGATCCCGGAATGTGCTCGGAAATTGGAAGTGGGTTAGGAACGACTCGCGTTCAAGGTCGGCTCGGGAGTCGCACTCTGCATATCCGCAGAACGCGGCGGCATGGATAATGAGCCGCCGCGTCCCGGCCCGGTGCCCCACGACGCGAAGTCCATAGGGCGTCAGGGTCATCGAGGTGCTGCCTCCCTCTGCTCACCCTGCTCCCAGTCAAAACCACCCGCATCGCAAGAATCAAATCCGGCAGAGGGGAAGTCATCTTCGGACGGCGCGTAGGGGTCGGCCCCGGGTGGCTCGATCGCAACAACTTCGAAGCGAGTAACTCGATTGAACTCCTCGCCGTTATCACCACGCCGAAAAGCGACCTTTGCCGTAACGACAATGCCAGCAGGAAGAGGCCGTTCGAGTTGTTGCACGCTCTCAATCCCGAGCTTGACAAGGTCGCGCTTCGCCATTGGCAAGGCGGCCTCGCTAAGCCAGATATCGAGGAAGAGCACTCGGCCAGCGTAGTCGCCTTCAAGAATTTCAAACCGAACCTTGAAGCCGGGGGTGCCGCGCTTGGAAGTGAAAAGCTCGCCGGCAACGATACGGCAACGATACTCACCGGTCGGGATGGGCTTCAGTTCGTCGGCGGCTTTGGTGGCAGTCCACGCCTTCTCCAGCCGGTCCCGATCCGTGTTGAGCAGAATGTCGGACAATCGTTTTCGTTCAACCATTGTGGGAATTCTCTTCTCTTGAAGCATCAATGAGTGGCTTAGAATCGAACGAGTGAAAAACCTTGACAGATAGGGATTGAATTGTTAGTAGAAAAACCCTATCCACTCCGTCACCGCTTCGAAGTAGCACAGTACGAGGAGAAGGGCGAGATGGTCTTTGTCACCCGGCCGTGCGATCTCTCCGTGGATTGTCGCCTGATCGTGTTATGACCGCCGACGACGCCCCGAGGGTGGTTTGCAGCCATCTCGAATAAAAGCATCAATCTCGACCAGATCCCAACGTCGGAGCGAGCCAAGCTTCATGCCCTTCGGGATTGCTCCCCGGTCGGCGAGTCGGAGTACGGTTCGCCAGGAGCATCCGAGGATCTCAGCAACAGCCTTCGAGTCTCCGAGCCTGCGGGCCGAATCGCTCTGACAGGAAGGATCTGAACCTACGAAAGCCAGCGTGGCATCAACCGAGTTGTCTGATTTCGTCTCTGGGAACGACATTGAATCCATCCTCAATGATGTGAAATTTCCCGCAGAAAAATGATTCAGGGGGAAATCTACCTGGAGATTAATGGACGCACTTTCTTCGCCACGCGACCTATCGAGGTCGTGTGTTATCGAGGTGGTACTCTCCTTGGATTAGGATCAGGTTGGCCGGTAAGCCGCTAATCTCGACTCCAGAAGATTTTTCGCCTTTATATATTGCTTCCTGACCGATTCGCCCGAACACTTATACCGGCGACCAAGCTCCGCGTAGGAGACTTCCTCGCAACCACATAACCCCATTCGTGATTTCACGATTTCGCACATTTTTTCCGGCAAACTCTCTACGGCCAACCGAACTTGCTCTTCCTGTTCATTGAGTTCCGCGACACGCTGAGGGGCGGGTTCTTGAGATTCGATCGGCAGATCGGCGGATTGCTCGTCTGCATCGTAGGTGTTCCATGTTGGGGCATTCGTGACAGAACGATGCTCAGAGTCAATGAGCTTCTTGATCCTATGCACGATGCATGGGCGAGCGTATGTGACTAAGCGAACGCCATAAGCGGGATCAAACGCATCCAAAGCTGCCAGTAATTCAAACCACGCCACGGAGACCAGGTCGTCTTCGTCAACTGCACCTTTACATCTCCATGCGAACTTCTTGGCAATCCTTCGAAGGTGTGGCAAGTTGTGATCCATCAACGAGTTGAGAGCTTCATCACGCTCCGACCCCGATACATTGGGATCACGACTCTTGCGGACAAGTTCTCGTTCCACTTCCGTTTGCGAGGAGCGGCTCGATTCTTCGAGAGGGTCCGGTTGGGCAACCAGGCGACGGGCCGTTTTGTGAGAATCGGAGGGGGTGAAGTTGCGATTTGCGGAATTCTGATGTACATTAATCATAGAGGTACGCTCGAAGGATGCTTCAATCATAGGAGTTCTCTCGAAGAGTGCTTCCGAACGAGTAATTGGTCCGATCAATTCCTTGCCGAAGGATCGGACCGAAAACAAAGACCGTCCCAGCGTGTGCAACCATGCTGGGACGGTTTCTTGTCAATTCCTTGCCTCATCTATCACGTCAGAGGTCAAGCTCAGTAAATCCGCCAGTGCAAAGACGGTCCGTCCGCCAGGCGGCCGACGAGATCGGATCAGACCCTCAGTAGCCAACTTAGGGACTCGGGCTCGATGTGTGCCAAGAACACGGGCGGCATCCGAGGCGTTCAGCCAAGCGATAGCTGGCGGAAGCTCTTCACTGCGCGTAGCGGTGGCGCTCATGGGTTTGATTCTCGAATTTTTATGTGGGAGATTTGCCGCGCGTCTGATGCGTGGCATCAACGAGGAGATGTGGATTCGCCTTTGGGCGATCGGGAGGTGGGTCGAATCGAGAGGTTGATTGATCGGCATACTCGGGATGATGTCTGGAGCCTCTGTGCTCGCCCATGCTCCGTCGCATGGGACACCATCCGTGGTAAACAGCCATAGTCCCTGGCTGATTCCGAAAACCCAAACCTAAAATCTAATTTTTCGATCAGGCCCTAGATTATATATACAGCAATTGCACCTTCTGTCGCAACCACCGCGAGGAATTTTTTCTTGATTTCCTTGAGCGGCTCTGTTATGGACGTTGAATTGTATCAGAAGACCCTGGGGGAGTGCCAGCAACATTGATCTGTTGGCGACCGAGATTGATTTGCAAGGCCGGCAAGTCGAGCTTCCGGACTGTCCCCAGCGTCTTTAACGTTGCCAGAAGCCTTCGATGAGCCCGGTCAATTCGGCGCTGGCAGTGCTCCGATTGGGCCAATGTCATTCCACCCTCTGAACTCGCGATAGCAGCATAGTGGGCCTCATGCATCCTCAAGGCGAACCAAGCCACCAAGGCGGTTTGAGCGAGTACGCTTTCCACTGGCGTCGGTTCAGGGACCGGCGAGTTCGGTGGCTATCGCATCCATCTCCTGGCGAAGAGCATCCTTCGTCGTCTCCTTCGCGTTCCGACCCGCCGCCCAGTCGATGAGGCGTGCCGCTGCCCAATTGTCCATCGTTCGTTCGCCCATCGATACTTTCTGAATCTCGTTGGACACGTCGTCGTCTCCATTCGCCCCGGTTATGTTGATGATATCCCGCCCGCTCCAGGGCATCACGGACGATGGATAGGGCTTGAATCACCAACTCATCCAAGCCTTGTTCGATTTCATCGAGTTCTCGTTGTTGTTCTCGATCGCGAATACGTTCGATCTCTTTCGCTTCTCTCGCTTCGGCTTGCAACAGTGCGAGCAGTTCGGCGGCCTGACCGCTGGCAATGTACTTGGATGTGACCCGACCGCCCCGCCGTATGGAACGGCGAAGAATTGGGTAGCCGTTTCGATAACTGAGTGCCATATGGACCCTGCTCCGTTGAGTGCCCCGGTTCCAACGAGCAAACGCCGGAGAATCGGAGATCAAATCCGGCCTGTTTCAACGAGGTCGAAGGTGACTTCTTTGCTCGGCGGTCCTGGGTATCTCCTGGAGCCGCCTTCGCTTTGACCTCTCTTCCCGATGCGAACCCTCTTGAAGTCATCGTCGCCTTGGTATCCCCCTTTCCCTGTTCTGCCAACGAGCCCGTCAAAAATTTTGAGAATAGTTTCGACGACCCACCGCTTAACGGCTTCAAGGTCTTCGGAATTCTTCCGCCCCTTCCGCCCGCTTGTTGATCATTTGGTTTTCTTGCGTGATCCGGGTTTTGGTTTGGGAGGATGCGGGGAGTTGACCGGATCGAGATTACTTCCGGTTTGAGCCTGGAGAAGTGAGATAAGACGATGACGTTGCTCGGGCGTCATGTTCGCCACGAACGCATCGAGAGAGTCGCCGGAAGACTCGAAGCCATTGTTGGAGCAAGCGTCAGTGCAAGCGGCGGGATCACTCGTCGTAACTCTTGATGGGTCTTGAGTTACGTTAGAGTGCTTCTTGACTGGGGGTCTAGAGGTCGCAGGTTCAAATCCTGTCGCCCCGACTGGATGGAAGTTTTTAAAGAACAAGGGGCTCGCGGCGAATGCTGCGAGCCCCTTGTTTCGTTATCCGCTCCAGATTCGTAACGGATTCGTAACTGCATCGCAGTTGTGTTGGCGTTGTATCGACCATCCAGGCTGAACACAAAATCGACGCGGAGCCCGAAACACGGCGAGTATACAACCAACGAAGCCGGGATTCACGATCCAGTGGAGAGATGCGGGCAAGCAATTTAAGCGTGTTATGAACTAGGCCGCCGAAACAACGTAAGTGCCTTACTATTAGAGGGTTGTGCCCTGAGCCTTATTCAGGGTTTCGAACATCCACTGACTGATGGGGGCGACCGCCTGGCCGTGCCCCATCACGTCGGCGAGGGCGATGCGGGTGAGGAGGTCCATCTGACAGACGGTGACGTAGTAGATGTCGCCGCCAGTCCCACCGTCAGCGGCCCCGGAGTAAAGGCTAGCCACCACGCCACCGCTCACCACGTCGTCGTTATCGTCGCGGGTACCGCCCCAAATCTCGGTGCAATGAAGCGTGTGCATAACGACCTCCATCGACTATTGCCCCGATTCTTCACCTTTTCATAGCGGCGGCGACATGAGATTCGACTTCCGTGCTCGGACGGCGGGCTGAGCAGTCTCGCGGCCTGGTGGCAATGGGCAAGGGACGGCTGCCCCTGCTCCCCCGCGTTGTGGGTGGCACCACGACGGCATCAGACCCAAGCCATCGTTCGCCTCGGGCGATCCCTGTCAATAAACGGCCGGTGACCCGGGTAACCTGCTCCGGTATTGCTTTTTGCTCTCCGTGGAGATTCCATCCGGCAGGGTGAGGAGCCTGAGATGCTTCAATTCCGTCAAGTATTCCAGACCTTCGTCGGTGACGTTCGTGCCCCGCAGCAGCAGCCATTTGAGGTTCACGAGGTCGGAAAGCTCCGCCAACCCGGCGTCGGTGATTCCCTCGCACCCATTCAGGTCGAGAATCCTCAGTGCCTTCAGTCCCGAGAGCTGCTTCAGGCCCCGGTCCGTCACCCTCGAATACGAGAGATCGAGGTTTCGGAGTTTCTTGAGGTCTTTGAGAACGATGAGCCCGTCGTCCGTGATGAGCGAGGCCACCCGTTCCGAGCCGCCAACGCCGAGCAGGGTCAACTCCGTCATCCCCTCGACCGTGGCCAGGCCCCTGTCGCTGAACGCATGGCCTTGCAGGCTGAGACGTTCCATCTGCTTCATCCGTGCCAGGTGTCTGAACCCCTCATCCGTCATCCGCGACTTATCGAGGTGCAGGTGCCGCAGGTTCACCAGACCCCTGAGATTCTCGACCCCGGCGTCGCTGATGAGCGTCGAGTCCCAGATATAGAGGTCCTCCAGCCCAGTGAGACCCCGCAGGTGCGAGAGGCCCTTGTCCGTCGCCTGCGTTCCTTTCATCAGGAGGTATTTCAGCCCGGACTGGCCCTCCAGCAGGGCCAACGCGTCGTCGCAGGATCGGGTATCCGCATTGTCGTACCGCGTCCCGGTTGAGTTGTCGTACACGAAACTGACCTGGCGGATCTCCTGGAAGTATTCGTCTCCCAGGTTCCTCCTCAGCCAATCCGGTGCCCCTGGCGACCTTCCGGGCGTCAGCGTCCCGTTGACGAATTCATAATCGTAGTGGACCCAGCCGCCGTGCGACTCGACGGCGGCGACCACTTCCCGTTGTCGGCGAGCCCGGTTTGACTGTTGCCCCAGCCCGAGACAAAGGACCAGCACCAGCACCATCATCATCCCAACGGTCAGCCTGAGCCCGCGACGCTTTGGCGAATTGGTCGTGGTTGAGGACATGGGACTTTCGCCTGTCGGGTGCGAGGAATGATGTGTCGTAGGACTGATGTTAGCGGTGCGGATGAGCCGGTGCCATGGATATTCCTCGGTCCGACATGTCTCAGCCATTGAGTCCTGATCGACCTCATATCCGCGATGGGATGATCCGCTTCGCCGTCTCGGCTCCCCCTTTGACATTTGTCGCACTGCCCCTACCATAGACCAGTGAGCACTGGAGGAATCCCCCGGAATGAGGTCAAGCCGATGCAACGCACCTTCATCCTGGCAGTCTTGGCCGTCCTCCTGTTCGGGGGACAGGTCCTCGCGGGCATCGATGCGGGCAAACTGATCGTCCGATCCAAGCAGCAAGCTGAAGTCGCCTCCCATGTCGTGGTCGGTCACTTACGGGTATTTCATCCCGTGGCTCCGTCGAGTGGGAGCGAGGCCCCCGATGGGATGAGTCGCTACGCCGCCGAGTTCGTCGTCGAGGAGACCGAGAAGGGGACGGGAATCGGCCCAGGGACCGTGATCTACCCGCGATTCTGGTCGAACAAAACCCTGGAGCAACTCGAAACCGAGCGACTGGTGCCCGACTGTGGCGACAGGAAAGTTGACCCGCTACCTGGCGACCTGGCTCGCATCTACGTGAGGCTCGATCAAAATGATGAATTCGTGGCCGATCATCCTCAAGGGTTCTACGCCGTCGCCAGGGGCGGAGGGGATGGAGGGGATATCGGGGCGGGCCTCATTGACCAGCGACTCCGAACTGCCGGGGTACTCGCTCTGGGGCTCCTGTCGGGAGTGACCATCGGAGTGTTGCTGGGACGGAGGAAACGGGCGGAAGGAAGAATCGTCTCACCCTCGGCGAGGACGACTATGGGATCGAGTGCGTGTGATGAACCCCCTGCCCCTGTCTTCATTATCCACATCCCACGAAGATATTGGCACCATCCAGACTGTCCCGCGAGAATGAAGGGCAACCTTGTGCATTTTATTAATAAATTAATGTATTTCGATTTAACGAATCACGAGGAGGGCCAACAAGGCAATCATCGCCAGCAACGTCCGCAATCGCCATCGCAGCCGGATTGCTTTGATTCGAATCATGACTGACATCATGCCATGAACAATAGATCCATTCATCGTTGGGGACAAGCGTCAGACCCAAACCATCGGGATTGCGTCGAGGGACCGGAAGGTAACCGGTGCGATCGCCAGACTCGCGATTCCGGCTTCGAATGTCGCTGACACTCTTCAACCTACAGATGGGCGGTGTGACTTGAGACCACGGGGAGACGATTTTTCTCAAGTTACCCCAATGCACGCTGATCAGGGTCGGCGTCGAAATCCCTATCGTGTCTCCTCTGGTCGTTCCGTGGAGTCGCCCCTGTCGGTAAGGCTTCGTCCCGAAGAGGTGAACGAGACACCTTGTGTACTCGCCGTGCCGACCATGACGGACTCAACCACCGGTGAGGTGACCTTCTCTTCGGACAGCCACTCGACCAGAAAACTGGCGGAGACACCGCCACTCGTGTCCCGCTCGCCGATGAAATACTCGACCGCCGCCATCGGACCGATTCGGAGCGGCTTCTTCAGATAAGAACGGATGAGTTTGCCGTCGTGGTCGAAGTAGCGAACCGAGGTGACGACGATGGGATGCTCCTGATCCGCGTTACGGATGCTGAGTGTGATCGCGAGGTTGAAGTCCTGAGGGGCATCCGACGTGAAGATCGACGAGTAGACCGGGACATACACCGTCTGTCCGGCAACCGTCTGGAATCCCCCCGGTGGTGAGTCGATCTCGATTCCCCCTTCGCGGGGTCGCGTCACGGCGGGAGTCCCGCGATCATTCTGCCCGCATGATGCGAGAGCGGAGAGAACAAAGCAGAGGAAAACCAACCTGAGGCATCTCATGGCAGCATCGTTCCTTCCGGGGCATCGTCCTTGGTGTCAGGCAAGGCCCGTCCTTCGGGCACGGTATCCTGTGCCGGTAAGTCCTGGAAGAGGTCCGAGCGAATTCGTGCCCGCTCGCGGTCAATCTGGTCTGGCGTCGCCCGTAGCTGGCGGAGCATCGATTCCGTCATTGCCAGGGCGACTTCGCCCTCTCCCGAAAAGACGACATCCGCCCCGGCTCGACGCGAGACCGCACTCTCTCCGAGGTAGCTCGACCGAGCCAGGATGAGGATTCGCGGGTTCAACTCGCGTGCCGAGCGAATGGTCTCGGTTGTCCCCTGGACGGTCGAACTGCTGAGGATGAGAGCCACCGCATCGGAGATCCTGGCGTTTTCCAGCGTCTCTCGATGAGTCGCGTCACCGTAGATCGCCACCATCCCCTCGCTCGTCAGGCGACGCACGGTCTCGACATTCAGTTCGATGATGACCGGCTCGATCCGGTTGTCGCGGAGGAGTCGGGCGAGCGTCCGTCCGACCGGGCCGTATCCGACGATCACGGCTCGGTGACGCGGGCTCCGCGTGGCCCGTTCCTTGGCTGAATCGATTCGCGTCGGCACATCATCGGGAGCCGGGTCCTTGATGAGTCGCTGGAGGACTCGCTCCAGGGGACCGACCAACCGATAGAGGAGTGGATTTGCCGTGATGGAGATGATGGCGGCGGCGATGAGGGCGTTCCTCGCCCGGTCATCGACCACGCCGAGTCGCTCACC
This sequence comes from uncultured Planctomycetota bacterium, assembly GCA_963758025.1. Lineage (GTDB taxonomy): Bacteria > Planctomycetota > Planctomycetia > Isosphaerales > Isosphaeraceae > CAVWUA01. Next base: position 399,191 of record CAVWUA010000005.1, read on the forward strand.
GACCGTGGCCATGATGAAGGAGAACTCGCCGATCTGGGCCGTGGCCAGGGCAACCGAGAGGCCGGTCCGCAGGGGGCGTTTCAGGACGTAGACGATCGCGAAGGCCACCAGCGGCTTTCCGAGCATGACGATGGCGAGAGTCAAGGCGACCAAACCGGGCGATTCGAGGAGGAACGCGGGATGGAACAGGATGCCGACCGAGACGAAGAACAGGACGGCGAAGGCATCCCGCATCGGCAATGCTTCCGTGGCCGCCCGCAGGCTGAATTCCGTGCGACCCACGATCATCCCCGCCAGAAATGCCCCGAGGGCCATCGAGACGCCGAAGAGCTTGACCGAGCCGACGGCGATCCCCAGGGCGACGACGAGCACGGTCAGGGTGAAGAGTTCGCGAGATCGGGTTTCCGTGGCCCGGTCGAGCAGCCACGGGATCAGACGCTTGCCCAGGAGGAAGGTCAGGGCCACCATGACGGCAACCTTGACCAGGGCCAGAGCGACGGCCAGGGCAATCCCCCCTGCTCCCATGCCCGGAACGAAGACGGCCGGGAGGAGCACGAGCACGAGGACGGTGAAGAGGTCCTCGACAACCAGCCAGCCGACGGCGATATGTCCGGCCGGAGTGTGCAGATCCCCGTTGTCGGCGAGCACCCGCAACAGGACCACGGTACTCGCCACCGAGAGTGCCAGACCGAAGACGATCGCTGCGGCCCAGCCCCATCCGTAGGTAAGGCCGACGAAAGTTCCGAGCAGCGTGGCCACCGTACTCCGCCCGAGGGCACCGGGGACCGCGACGCGCCGGACGGCGAGCAACTCCTCAACGTGGAATTGCAGAGCCAACGCCGAACATGAGAAGGATGACGCCAATTTCAGCGAGCTGGTCGGCCAGGTGTTTATTGGCGACGAAGCCGGGGGTGTACGGCCCGACCACCAGGCCCGCGAGGAGATAGCCCAGGATGGGGGACAGGCCGAGGCGGAGCGTCACATAGCCACAGAGGAGGGCCGCCGCCAGGCTTCCGGTCAACGTCAGAATCAGGTCGAGTTCGTGCATCAACCTAGAATAGCACGTTCGGCGCAGGTTGCCTTCCGACCGTTCCCTGGTCCCTTTCTGTCGAATCCCTCATTCCGAGCACCAGAATTGCTTCGGGGTGGGGAGTGTAAGACAATGACACTCCCTACCCCCATTCGGGTCGCTTGAACAGGTCGAGAACCCAGCGATGAATCGCCGCACCTTCCTCACCGGATCGACCGCAACCGCCGCCACTCTTCTGATGGCTTCGGGGCCACCGAGAGACGACGTCCGAGTCGTCGTCTGGGATGAGCGTCAGCCCCAGCAGAAAGCGGCTTATGACGACTTTCTGGGCAACCAGATCGCGGATCATCTCCGAACCCAGGACGGGCTCTCGGTCACGTCTGTCTCGCTGGACGACCCCGAGCAGGGACTTTCCGACGAGATCCTGAACAACTGCGATGTCTTGATTTGGTGGGGCCACGTTCGGCAAGCCGAGGTCACGCCAGAGACGGGCAAGCGAATTGTCTCCCGCATCGTGTCGGGCCACCTCAACCTCGTCTCGCTGCACTCGGCCCACTGGTCCACCCCATTCGTGGAGGCCATGAACGAACGCACGCGGCGAGACGCCGAGCAAACGCATGAGGATTCGGAGATCCGGTACGTCCCTCCGCCCCAGCGATACACCCTCCCCAAATATGAGGATCGCGTGACGCCGTACGCCAGGATTCGCAAGTTCCCCGACGGGAAGGAAGCCGCCGAGGTCCACTTCCCGTACTGCTGTTTTCCCGCCTACCGCAATGATGGGAAGCCGAGCACCGTGCGGGTCCTCCAGCGTGACCACCCGATCGTCCAGGGGGTTCCCGACCGCTTCGAGATTGCTCACACTGAGATGTACGACGAGCCCTTCCATGTGCCCGAGCCCGATGAAGTGATCTTGGAAGAGTGTTGGGCGACGGGCGAGTGGTTTCGGAGCGGGATGGTCTGGAGACTTGGAAGAGGGCGAGTCTTTTACTTCCGGCCTGGCCATGAGACGTTCCCGGTGTACAAGCAGGAGTGGCCGTTAAAGATTCTGGCGAATGCGGTGCGGTGGATGGGAGGGTATTCCTGATAGCCGCGTAAAGAACCAAAGTTTGGTGTGCCGCCGATCTGGTTGGCGAGGTCGTCCGACTCAACGCAGAACCCCCTCGGTGAGGACCCGGCCGAGTTTCTGCGTGCCGACACGATTCAGGAATATGAGGGATGGGTGAAGGCGGGCTACTATTATCTTGACGCGAATCGCCAGCGATATCGACCAACCTGGAAAGGGGCGATTCTCATCACGTGGAAGCTCATCGGGCCCGTTGAGGTGATCCAGAGAGCGATGATCCGGCGCCGTGCCAGGAATCGACTTCGTGAGATGGGGCTGGACCGAGCGATCGAGACACCGTCGGAGTCTTCGGATCGGGATCAGACATCGAAATAGAATCGGCCGAACCGACCTTGGCGGCGGAACACGAGAGAATATCCGGGGCCTCGCAATCATCTTGCCAAAACGGCTGCATGGTTGAGAAATATGGGAAGATTTACGATAATGAAACTGCCACGGGGGATCCGCGGGCAGACGGCCCGATACGGATGACTCGATCCGCGACCGAATGCTCCCTGGCGTCTGCCAGCACGATCGCAACGGAGGGGAGCTTTCCATGAAGCATCGATTATCGACCGGAGTTACGGGCCTGGACGAGGTGCTTCAAGGGGGGCTTCTGCCAAATCGTGCCTACCTCGTACGGGGAGCCGCGGGCACCGGAAAGACGACTCTGGCGATGCAGTTCCTCATGGCCGGGGCGAGTCAGGGGGAGGTTGGCCTCTTCGTCTCGCTCAACGAGCCTGAGCGGGCGTTGCGCGAGTCGGCCGCCCTGCATGGTTTCGACCTCGAAGGGGTTCAAATCCTCGATGTCCATCTTGCCCTCCGGGATGAGGGGTTCACGACCGACAGCCAGTACACCATCTTCCACCCCGCCGATGTCGAGATGGCTCCGGTCACCAAGCAGATCCTCGACGCGATGGACAGCGGGAAGCCAGTCCGCGTTGTCTTCGACAGCTTGACGGAAGTCGGCAATCTCACCCGAGACTCGATGCGCTACCGCCGCCAGATCCTCGTCCTGCGGGACTTCCTGACCGAGCGGGGAGCCACGAGCCTGTTCCTCGCCGGGGTCGAGCACAGACAGGACGACGAGATTACGTCCCTCGTCCACGGGATCATGGTCCTGGGCCAGACCCTGGGCCGCGACGGGCGTGCTCGTCGTTCGATCCGTGTGGACAAGTTTCGCGATAGCGACTTCGCCGGCGGCGAGCACGCCCTGGAGATCACCAAGGACGGGCTGATCGTCTATCCGCACCTGCTCGCCGTCGAGCACGGCCGCACGTTCGCCCGCGACATGCTCCCCAGCGGCATCGAGGGACTGGACCGCATGCTCAACGGCGGGATCGACCGCGGGACGGTCACGCTCCTGACGGGAAGCTCCGGGGTCGGCAAGACGACCATCGGCCTGAGTTTCTTACTGGAGGCCGCCGAGCGCGGCAATCGCGGGGTGGTTTTCGCCTTCGAGGAAACCCGGGATGAGATCATCCACCGCTGCGAGTCCCTCGGCCTGCCCATCGTTTCCTACATCGAGAAGAACCTGCTTCACATCGAAGAGATCAACCCGCTGGTGCTCCATCCCGACCAGTTCGCGGCCAAGGTCCGCGACGAAGTGGAGCGGCGGGGAAGCCGGATGGTGATGATCGATAGCCTCAACGGTTACCGCCAGACGATGTCTTCCGAGGAGTTCCTCGTCGGCCACATGCATCAGCTCGCCAGCTACCTGAACCGGATGGGTGTCTCAAGCATCCTGACCAACGAGTTGGCCACGCTGATCGGACGATCCGAGGTGACCCGATTCGGTCTGAGCCATCTGGTTGATACGATCCTGCTGATGAAATACTATGAATTCAAGGGGAGTTTGCAGACCGCGATCGGGGTGATCAAGCGGCGGCTCGGCGATCACGACCGGGCCTTGCGGGTGTTGGATATCACCCCGAATGGAATCCACGTTGGCGACTCGCTGCCGCAGTTTCGCGGCATCCTCCAGGGAGAGACGGCCCGTGACGAGGAGAGTGACGAGCAACAGCCCTAATCCCGAAAAAGACCTCTCCCGTATGA
>CAVWUA010000006.1:0-1373678 GCA_963758025.1 uncultured Planctomycetota bacterium
GCGGAAACCGCATGACGACGTGACGCCAGACGCCCAGGATCAGCAGCATCGGGATCCACAAGGTCGCCGTGGCCCAGAACAGCAGGGTCAACCCCTTGAGGAAGGGCCGCAGGTCGTCGAGGACCGGCGCGTCGGCCGCCCGCCCGATCAGGAGCGTCCCGGCGAGCGTCGAGATGGCCATCGCGCCCATGTTGATCCAGTACGGCGGCGACAGGTCCGACGGCGAGAGCGCCACGAACATGTAGCGGTAGAAGATCATCGCGATGATCCAGATGTAGAGCATCCCCCCCGCCAGCCAGGTCGTCAGGCTGAAGAAGAGGATCGGCTCCAGCTGGACCGGGAACGACCGCGCCACGAGGCAGCCGAGCGACGAGACGGCCTGCGTCGCCACCACCGTCAGCAGCCACGCGCCGTTGAGCCCCTGGCCGAGCGTCGGCTTCACCTCCTTGGTGATCAACAGCGCGAAGACCGAGTAGATCAGGCCCAGCCAGAGGACGATGCCCAGGAACCAGAGGCCGGCGCCGACCCGCGGGTCGTCGCCGATGAGCACGAACTGGTTGCCGAGCACGCACGTCCCGGCGACCACCGTGAAGAACCCGACCCCCCGCGCGTGGTCGCCCAGGTCGGCGACGAAACGGCCCGGTTCGAGCACCAGCCGGGCCAGGTAGAGCATCCAGAGGATCGCGTAGGCCCCGATGTTCAGGACGAAGAGCACCCGGGCCACCCGCGGCATGCCCGTCATCCCCGCCGCGATCGAGACGATCCCCGTCGCCATCACCAGCGCGAAGTAGCCGGGGCTCAGGCCGGCGACCGCCCGGCGCAGCGCGCTCATCGCTCGATCCCGTAGAGGTAGCGGAGCAGGCCGGCATTCAGCCCGAAGCAGGCCAGGCTCGCCAGCGCCGCCGGCCACACGACGGCCCGGTCGCCGCCGAGATAGGCGTTCATCGTGGCGATCAGCAACCAGAGTTGCAGGACCACGAGAATCAAAACCATGCAGAGGATGCCGTAGACGACGGTCATCCGCTGCTCGCGGGTATAGGGGCGCCTCACGTCGTCCGCTCCTCAACGCCCGTGGCGTAGATGACCCCACGCCGGATCTCCAGCGTGATTCTCGGCAACGGCCGCCGCGGCGGGCCGGCGATCGGCTTGCCCCCCTCGACGTCGAAGAGCCCGACGTGGCACGGGCAGTGGAGCCGCCCCTGGTCCAGCTCGGGCACCACGGCGCACGAGAGGTGGGTGCATTTCTGGCCGTAGGCCACCGGCGGCCCCGCGTCGGGCCTCAGCAGCAGGCAGGGGTCGTGCTTGCCGGGATACAGGAAGGTCAGCGACCCCCCGACCGGCACCTCGTCGAGCCGCGCCACCCGACGCGCGGGCAGCCCGCCCCGACCGCGATCGAGCAGGCTCTTGACGCCGATCCAGAATTGCCCGACCACGAACGCGAAGCTCGTCAGCACGAGGAACTTCGCGTAGTCGCGGCGGGCGACGTAGTGGTCCTGCGGCCAGTCGATCGGGAAGTCCCTCCGCCAGGCCGGCTGCTCCGGCTCGGGACGGCCGTCCGGGAAGTGCGTCTCCCGATCGGTTCGCGTCGCGCTCATCGGTCCTCCCCGTCGTGGTGCATCGCCCCGATCAGGTCATCCACCGCCACGAACCCCCCGGCGCCAGTGGCTCGTCCATCGCGGAGGTCACGTCCAGGTAAGTCTCCCGCGCCTCGCGAGGCACCATCATGTGAACCTTGGTCGTGATCTCCTGCCGCCCGAAGCGAAACCGATTGATCGGCTCGGAGCGCGGCCGTTCCGCCTCGGCCTGCTCGAATGTCCCGAACATCAGCGCGCCGCTCGGGCAGACTGTGGCGCACATCGGCTTGAGGCCCGCCGAGGTGCGGTCGTAGCACATGTCGCACTTCATCATCAGCTCGAAGCCCGTATTCATCTTCGGCACGCCGAACGGGCATGCGAGCACGCAGTTGTTGCACGCGATGCAGCGCGGTTTCCGCGCCGTCTGCACCACCCCGTCGCCGGTCCGCTTGATCGCGTCGGCCGGGCAGACCTCGGCGCATGTCGGCGAATCGCAATGCATGCAGACCATCGGGACCGTCTGGGTCGTCTGCGCTCGATCGACGAACTCCAGATGGATCAACGAATGACCTTTATGGGTGTCGCACTCGGCGCAGGCGTGGACGCACGCCTCACAGCCGATGCAACGGTTCGGGTCCATGAAGAAGATATGATGGTCTGGCACCATGGGCGGAGCGTCCTCGAACGTGGGTTATTGCTGCGGTTCCAGCCGCCCGGCGTATTCCGGCGGGGCGTCGGCCTTGCGGAGCCGGACTGCGCAGACCTTGTACTCGGGGATCTTTGAGATCGGGTCCTGCGCCGAGATCGTGAGCTGGTTGGCGCTCTTGGCCCCCGCCCAGTGGTACGGGATGAAGATCGTGTCGGGCCGGATCGTCGTGACGACCATCGCCCGCAGCGTGCAGGTTCCCCGCCGCGACTCGGCCGTCGCCCAGTCGCCGTCGGCGATGCCGAGCCGCTCGGCCAGCCTCGGGTGCAGCTCGATCCGGGGCTCGGGGTACTGGTCCACCAGCGGGCCGATCCGCCGCGTCTGCGTCCCCGAGAGGAATTGGCTGACGACCCGCCCCGTGGTCAGGATCAAGGGGTACTCGGCGTCCACCTCCTCGGTCGGCGGCGTGTAGGGCGCGACGTGGAACCGCGCCTTGCCGTCGGGGAAGTAGAACGGGCCCGCCCCCCGCGCCACCGGGTTCCACGAGCCCGGTTCGAACAGCCGGGGCGTGCCGGGATCGTCGTCGCTCGGGCACGGCCAGAACACGCCATGCTGCCGCTCGACCTTCTCGTACGTCATCCCCGAGTAGTCGGCGACGCTCCCGGCCGACGCCCTCCGCAGCTCGTCGAGGATCTCGCGCGGCTCGCGGAACGTGAAGCCGTGGGGCCGGCCGAGCGCCTCGGCGACGTCCTGGATGATCCGCCAGTCCTGCCGCGCCTCGCCGGGGCACGCGACGGCCTTGTTGATCTTGATGACGCGCCCCTCGGCGCTGGTGACGATCCCCTCGTCCTCCTCGTGCAGCGAGCCGGGCAAGACGACGTCGGCGTGGCGCGCCGTCTCGTTCAGGAAGAAGTCGATGGCGACGAAGAATTCCAGCTTCTCCAGCATCCGGGTGATGAAGGCGTTATCAGGCAGGGACACCTTCGGGTTGAAGCAGATCGAGAGCAACCCCTTGATCTTGCCCCGGTCGATCTCGCGGAAGATCTCGTAGGCGTCCACGCCGGGGCCGGGCAGGCTTTCCGGCTCGACGCCCCAGACCTTCGCCACGATCGCGCGGTGCTCGGGGTTGGCGATGTCGCGGGCGCCGGGGAGCTGGTCGCACTTCTGGCCGTGCTCGCGGCCTCCCTGGCCGTTGGCCTGGCCGGTGATCGTGGCGTAGCCGCACCCCTCGCGACCGATCCGGCCGGAGGCCAGCACCATGTTGATCGCGCCCAGCACGTTCTGCACCCCGTGACTGTGGTGCTCGATGCCTCGCGCGTGCATCAGGAAGCTCGACCGCGCCGTGCCCCACCACTCGGCCGCCCGGCGGATCGCCTTCTCGGCGATGCCCGTCACCTCCGCGGTGCGCCGGGGCGTCCACTCCCGGACGTGCTCGGCCACCGCCTCGAACCCGACGGTGTGCTCGCGGATGAACTCATGATCGAGCCAGTCGTTCTCGATCATCAGGTGCAGGATGCCGTTGAACAGCGCGATGTCGCGGCCCGGCTTGACCGGCAGGAACAGGTCGCAGGTGCGGGCCATCGGGGTGATGCGCGGGTCGACGACGATCACCTTCGCGCCGTGCTCGCGGGCCTGCCAGACGTAGTTCGTCGTAATCGGCGCGCACTCGGCGACGTTGGCCCCGCTGATCCAGATCAACTCGGCCTTGGGGATGTCGCTCCAGGGGTTGGCCCCGCGGTCGATCCCGAACGCCTTCTTGTTGCCCGCGGCGGCGCTGACCATGCAGAGCCGGCCGTTGTAGTCGATGTTCGCCGTCTTCAGGCAGACCCGGGCGAACTTGCCCATCAGGTACGCTTTCTCGACGGTGAGGCTCGCGCCGCTCAGCACCGCGAAGGCATCCGGCCCGTGGGCGTTCTGAATGCGGTTGATCTCGCCGGCCACGCGCCGGACGGCCTCCTCGTAGGGCATCGGCGCGAAGCCGTCGAGCGCCGACGGGTCGCGGCGGTAGGCCGTCAGCAGGCGGTCGGGGTGCGAGCCCTGGAGGTATCGTCGCACGCCCTTGGGGCAGAGCATCCCCTTGTTGAACGGGAAGTCGGTCCAGGGCTCGAAGCCGATGACCTGCTCGTCCTTGACCTTGAGCTGGATGCCGCACTGCTGGCCGCAGAAGCAGCAGTGCGTTTTGACCAGCCGGTCCGGATCGACGTCCGTCTCCAGCCGCTTGCCGGCCGGGTAGGCGCGGTGCGGGCCGAAGTGGTCGATGATCGCGAGGGGCTCCGAAGGTAGCTGGGCCATGGGGGGAAATTCTCTCGATCGTCTCGGCGGGATCGGATCAGGCCATCGTCTCAAACGGCGACGTGGTGCCGGGCTCGTTGCCCCAGAGCCGGCCCTGGGCCAGCGCCGGCAGGGTCCGGCGGCAGCGCGGGCAGACCCGCTGGTAATGGTCGCTCTCCGGTTCGTCGAGCTCATAGCGATAGCCGAGCCGCCGCTCGACCTCGATGAGGTCCTCGACGTGCATCCGCGAGGCGAACGGCTCGCCGCAGCGGCGGCACAACGCCTGTTCGCCCCGACGGCCGACGTCCTTGTAGAAGCTCACGCCGAGCTGCGCCGGCCGCTGGAAGATGTGGAAGAACTTCCCGAACGGCAGCCAGAGCAGCGTGAAGATCACGGTGATCGCGTGGAGGATCGCGAGGAAGTCATAGGCGTATCCCTTCATCCAGGTATAGCTGGCCGTCAGCATCAGGCCCGTCACGCTGATGGCGAAGAGCATCACCAGCGGCAGGATGTCCTGGCCGAACTGCTGGACCGCCGCCGCCCCGTGCTCGGCCATCCGCCGCCGCATCGCCAGCATCACCCCCGCGATGACCAGGAACGACGCCCAGACGAGCATGTGGAAGGTGATGAAGCCGACCGCCGACTCGATCGGGAACGTGGAGGTCGGGAACCCGAAGACGAACGCCTGGTACCGGGTCAGGTCGCCCGGCACGGTCGCGAAGTGGACCCAGCCGAAGACCAGCGGGAAGGTGACCGCCGCGGCCAGGATGCAGCCCCACATGATCAGCCAGTGGGCCGCCCACCGCATCCGCCCCCGCCGCCAGATGAACCGGTTGAACACGAAGGCGTTGACCAGCCGGCTCGCCAGCGTCAACAGGTTGCCCCCCAGGTGCCTGGGCCGGAGGAAAAGCTGCCAGCCTCGCCGCCAGTACAGGGCCGTCGGCGGCCTCTGGAGCCACATGGCGTAGCGGTACACGAGGCCGAAGGCGGCGAAGAGCGAGGCGAAGGTGTAGCCGACCAGCGCCGCGTCGAAGTGGGCCAGGTTCCGCGAGCCCGCGACGATCAACCCGGCGAGCGCCGCCGTCGCGACCACCCCCCAGGCCGTCGCCTTCCGCTTCTCGACCGTCATCGCCCTCTCCTCCGCCTCGCCGGCGGGCCAGGGGCCCGGTCGGGCCGCACGCCCGATTCCCGCCGTCGCGCAGCAAAAAGCCCGCTCGCAACCAGGTCGCGAGACGGGGCATCGCCGACCGCGCCCGCCCGCCTTAAGCAAGTGGGGCCTGTTCGTGAGTGTAAAGCGGCAAACCCGGGGCGTCAAGGCGAGCGACCGGCTCCCAGAGGAGTTAGGGCGCACGACATGGTTTGCAGCACCAAGCGGACCCATGCTATCTTGCCGATCGGAGTTCGGGGCTTTCGGTCAGTTCCTGCGCTACTTTGGAGAGGGCGGCGAGAATGGGTAAGGACGTTGCCGAGATTCGGAAGGAATTTCACCCACGCTTGAGCCAGGTCGCCCGAGAACTGGCCAGAGAACTTTACCCCGACGGCCTGCCGCGGGGCACCAAGTTCTCGGAACTGGAAGCCGTCGCCGCGGCGCTGGGCGACGAGATGGCCAGGCAACTCATCGAGGTCAATGTCCAGGAGCAGGCGGACGACTGGCCCGAGGAGCAACTGGGCGAATGTCCCGTCTGCGGCGGGGCGGCCCGAAAGGCACCCGACGAGCCCCGCGTGCTCACCACCACGCGGGGCGAGGTCGCCTGGAAGGAACGCGTCGCCAACTGCCCCCGCTGCCGGCGGGCTTTTTCCCCCTCAAAATCAGGCGCTGGGCCTTGACCATTCCGGGTTCAGCCCACGCGTCCAGCAGAAGGTCGTCCATGCCGGCGTCAACAGCCTTTCCTATTCGCAGGCGTCCCGCGATCTCGCCGAACTCTCGGACCTGGACATCAAGCCCAAGCCGGTTGAGCGGCTCGTCAGGAAGATCGGCCGGGAGCGGATCGACCAACGTGACGCCGCCGTCGCGGCACACCAGCGGCTTCCCCTCATGGCCAAGGACGTCGTTGCCGACCCGAAGCGGCCCTCTCCGCAGGTGGCGATGGCCTCGGTCGACGGCGGCCGGATGCAGATCCGCACGGACCCGTCGGGGCCGCATCAGGAAAGTCACTGGCGGGAGTCGAAAGTCGCGGTCCTGGAGACCTACCACAGCGTGGTCCATGCCGCCGATCCCGACCCCGACGTGCCGCGGTGTTTCCTCGACCTGACGCGGACCAAGGAGATGGTGCGTGGCCTGGGCCACGACCTGCCGGTCGGGCTGGAGTTCGGGGCCAAAGACACGGGCCAAGAACGGGACGAGGTATCCCCGCAGGGGCGGGATCGCCCGCCTCGTCCGGGCCGTCCCAAGCGACTGGTCCGTAGCGTCCTGGCGAGCCGAAAGAGCAGCGACGAATTCGGCCCGATGATGCATCAGGCGGCCTGGGAGCGGAACTTCTTCGGGGCCACTCGCAAGGCATTCCTGGGCGACGGTCTGGCGGTGAACTGGACGATCCAGCGGCGGCATTTCGCGTCCTTCACGCCGATCCTCGACTTCGTGCATGCCCTGAGCTACGTGTTCGCGGCGGCGTTCGCGGGACGTCCGCAGGACGAGGGGGAGGCGTTCTACACGCGTTGGATCCAGGCCGTCTGGTCGGGGCAGGTGACGACGATCTTGAGCCAGTTGGAGACGCGTTCCGCGGAATTGGGGCCGCCGCCCCAGGGGTGCGCCGACAGCGACCCTCGGAAGCTGGTCTTCGAGTCGTTGCGTTACCTGAAGAACAACGCCGACCGCATGCGTTATGACGCCTACCGCCGCCAGGGTCTGCCGATCATGACCAGCGCCGTGGAGTCGGTGATCAAGATGATGAACAAACGGGTCAAGGGGAGTGAGAAGTTCTGGTCGGAGCCCGGCGCAGAGGCGATCCTCCAGTTGCGGGCGGACTCGCTGGGCGAGACCGAGACCATGAGCCGATTCTGGCTCGGGCGCGAGGCCCAAGCCAGCGGCCATCGCTCTTACCGGCACGCCGCCTGAACATTCGTTACTTCAAACCACGTCGTGCGCCCGAGGAGTTACGCGGTTGGCAATCGGGGCCTCGGACGAGACATTGGTCCAGGAATTCCAAGTAGACGTAGGGCGGGCACGGCCCACCTTCCCTCCGCGAAGAGGAGGAGAATCGTTCCCTGCTCGCGCGCCTGCGCGGATCGTCGCGAGAGGCCCGTCCCTCCCTTTTTGATCTCTCGCCCCGTTGCGGAGAAAGGCGTATGCTGGGTGGACGACACGGCAAAAGCGTGTGGGGCCATCGAAGGGGAGCGGATGAAGACGTACATCGTGACGGTGACGGCGGCCGACCGTGTGGGAATCGTCCATGCGGTCACGGGCACGATCGACAAGCAGGGCGGGAACGTCCTGGAGCTGAGTCAGACGGTCTTGCGGGGTTATTTCACGATTATCCTGGCCGTCGCGTTCCCGGCCGAGCGCGAGCCGGAAGAACTCCGCGAGGCGATCGAGGAGGACGGGCGACGGTTTGGGCTGACCGTGGCGGTCATCGAGGCCGAGGAGGCCCCGCGGCCGCCGGTGCCCGACGGCGAACGGTTCATCCTCACCGTGCTGGGGAACGACCACGCGGGGAACATCCACAAGATCGCCGGATGCCTGGCCGACCACGGCGTGAACATCGTGGACCTGCACGCCCGCGCCGAGGTGGGAGGCCGGTTCTCGCTCATCATGGAGGCGTTCCTCCCGCCCGACCTGCCCCCCAGCACGATCCGCGACGAGATGGACCGCTTCGGCAGGGAGCTGGGCCTGGAATCGTACGTGCAGCACGAGAATATTTTCCTGGCCACCAGCGAGCCCAGCCCGGTGCGCGTCGGTCCTGGCCGCAATCCTGAGGGGAGACACGGCGTTGTACCGCACTGAGGACGTTCTGGCCACTCTGGGGATGGTCCGGCATCACAAGCTCGACGTGCGCACCGTGACGATGGGGGTCGATCTCGCCCCTTGCGCGTCGCCGAACCCGATCGTCCTGTGCGACCGCATCCGCGACCGCCTCCTGAAGTACGCGGGGCAGCTTCGGGCCGTCTGCCGGGACGTGGAAGGGCGCTACGGCATCCCGATCGTGAATCGCCGCCTGGCCGTCAGTCCGATCTCATCGGTCGCCGCCGGGCATACGTCGGAGGGGCTGCTCGCCGTCGCGCGGACGCTGGACGAAGTGGCCGCCGAGGTCGGCGTCGATCTGGTCGGCGGCTTCACCGCCCTCGTCCAGAAAGGCTGGACCGACGCCGAGCGCCGCCTGATCTCGGCGATGCCCGAGGTGCTCTCGACCACCGAGCGCGTCTGCGCGTCGGTGAACGTCGGCACGACGGCCGCCGGGATCAACATGGACGCGATCCTCGCGCTCGGGCACGTCCTGAAGGATGCCGCCGAGCGGACGAAAGCGCACGACGGGTTCGGCTGCGCGAAACTCGTCATCTTCGCCAACGCCCCGACGGACAACCCGTTCATGGCGGGGGCCTTCCACGGCGCGGGGGAGCCGGACTGCGTCGTGAACATCGGCGTGAGCGGCCCCGGCGTGGTCAAGGCGGCCGTCGAGGAATTTGTCGCCAACGCCAGCAATCCGCCGACGCTCGGCGAGATTGCCGAGGAGATCAAGAGCACGGCCTTTCGCGTCACCCGCGTCGGCGAGCTGATCGGCCGCGAGGTCGCCAGCCGACTCGGCGTGGCCTTCGGAATCGTGGACCTGTCGCTCGCGCCGACGCCGCAGATTGGCGACTCCGTCGGCGAGATCCTCCAGGCGATGGGGGTCGTCCGCCTGGGTGCTCCCGGCTCGACGGCGGCCCTGGCCCTCCTCAATGACGCCGTGAAAAAAGGGGGCAGCTTCGCCTCGTCCTCCGTCGGCGGCCTCTCCGGCGCGTTCGTCGCGGTGAGCGAGGACGCCGCCCTGGCCGAGGCGGTGGCCAACGGCGACCTGACGCTCTCGAAGCTGGAGGCGATGACCGCCGTTTGCTCGGTCGGCCTGGACATGATCGCCGTGCCGGGGGATACCGACGCCGAGACGCTCGCCGCCCTGATCGCCGACGAGGTGGCCATCGGCGTCATCAACCACAAGACGACCGCCGTGCGGGTGATCCCCGTCCCCGGCAAGGCGGCCGGCGAACGCGCGGTCTTCGGCGGCCTGTTCGGCGAGATGATCATCCTGCCGATCCACGCCGCCGGCGGCTCGACCGCCTTCGTCCGCCACGGCGGCCGGATTCCCGCCCCGCTGTCCAGCCTGCGCAACTGAGCGACTCGCCCTGGAGGGTTCCGGCGATGAGCACCAACCCGACGCCCGTCATCATCAGGCAAATCGTCGAGCGCCCGACCACGCTGCGAGGCGTGCCCTACGACTGGTACGTCCGGCTTCGAGATGACCCGGCGAACGGGGGTTTGCGGCTCACCTATTACGACGGAACCCTCGAAATCATGTCGCCGGAATTCCGACACGAGAAGGGGGCCAGACGGCTGGGCATGCTCGTCAACGCCGTGACCAGCGAGCTTCGCATTCCCTGCACGGGTGCCGGCTCGACGACCTTCCGCAAGGGGCGACCCGGGACCTTGAAAGGACTCGGCAAGGAACCCGACGAGTGCTTCTATATCCAGCACGAGGCCGAGGTCCGCGACAGGGAGACACTCGACCTGAGTACCGATCCTCCGCCCGACCTCTGGATCGAGGTGGACAACCGGGGCAGTTCCCGCGGCCGGCTCCCTCTCTATGCGGCCCTGGGCGTGCCGGAGGTCTGGCGTTATCGGCCAAAAAATCAACGGCTCTGGTTCGGCCAGCTCGTCGAGGGGCGTTACCAGCCGATCGAACGGAGCGTGGCTCTGCCCATGCTCACGCCCGCGCTCGTGCTGGAGGCCCTGAACATGAGCCAGGGGATCTCGGAATCCGAGTGGGACCGCCGCGTCCGTGAATGGGTTCGCCAGCGCTTCGCCCCGTAGCGACTCGGGAAATTCCCGTTCCCCGGCCCCTTTTTTGCGGATACGAGTCAGGAAGAACGCGGAAACCGGGTCCTTCCAGTGGGGGAAAGTGACGATGGGCGTCCACACGGGCGAACGGGTGTTCGGAGATTTTGACAGGGTGCGGGTCTATGCGAAGGGCACGAACGACGAGCGCGACGAACTGAGGGCGACCTCCCGCGATCCTGACGCCCTCAAGACGATCGCCGACACGCTGCACAGGCAAGGCTACGGCGTGATGCGCTCGTCGAGCCAGCATGCCGGCCCCCGCACGTATGCGCTCAAGGCGCAGTGGATCCATCCCGGTGATCCCCCGAAAGCCCCGCTGGGACCCGGCTGAATCTAGCCGTTCAGGCCACCGACGCGACCGAAGGCGGGGCCGACGCGGCGGGGGGCGGGCCGGAGAGCAGGTCAAGGACCGACGGTCCCTCCGTGCCGTTGCGCCGGAAGAAGTAGCCCTGACACGTGATGACCTGCTCGCGATACGGCGGATACCGCTCCAGGATCGCATGCGCCCGGTCGATCCGGTAATGGGGCACCGCCGCGAACAGGTGGTGCGTCAGGTGGAACGCCTGGCCGTAGGGGAACACCATCGCCCCCAGGATCGGGTTGACCCGAAACACGCGCGAGTTGGTCAGGTCGCCGTCGTCGGGCGCGTTGCTGTGGTGGGCGACCTCCCGCAGTTGCATCAGGAACGGATAGACCGTCAACAGCGGCACGACCCAGAAAATCCAGAAGATCGGCCAGGCGTGCGTCACCTGGATGGCCGCGAACGCGCGTCAGCCAGTAGGCCCCTCGCAGGCAACGGGCCACGCGGAACCGGTACACGGCGCGAGGCGCCGCGCCGGTTTCACCGCCGCTGAGATTCGCCGCCTTCGCCCGGCCGAACAGATAGCCGAGGATCGTCGGCGGCCAGAGCGACCGAAGCACGTAGCGCCGCCAGAACGTCCCTTTCGCCATCGGGAAGTGTTGCGGCTCCGGGTGGTTCAGCCGGATCAGGTCGGGATCGCGCTCGGGATCGTTCACCCAGCGATGGTGCCCGAGATGGGCCTCCCGGTACTTCTGGGTCATCGCCACCAGGGGGAACATCAGGAGCAGGTCCGACGCCAGCTCGTTCGCCAGCCGGTGCTTGAACAAGGTGAAATGGCTCGCATCGTGCGCCAGGCCCGAGAGCCGGTGCTGGCACGTCGCCACCAGGACGACCCCCAGCGCCGCCAGGGGGAGGAACACCGCCGTCCCGATCCCGCCCGACACTCCAGCCGTTCCAGACGAGCACGCAACCGGTCAGCGCGGCGCTCAGCAGGAGGTACTCGCGGGCGATGTAGAGGACGTTCGTCCGGTTGTCGGTGCGCATCAAGGGAAAGAGCCGCTTGCGGACTTCGTCCCAGTCCAGGGTTTCGGGGGTGTCCATACCGGCAGACTCGGGGCAACGGCCCATCACGCGGAACGGCGGTCGTGGCCCCCCCGCAATCGAGGGCCTCTTATTGGGAGTATATCCCTTCGCCCGATTGCGGGGAGGCCAACTCGCCGGGTTCTCCCATCCATCACGCCGCGCCAGCTCCGCGAGGAACTGCCGGGTGGCGTCCTCGCGGGGGTCCTCGAAGACCTGCTCGGAGGGGCCGGACTCGACGATCCGGCCGCCGCCGAAGACGTGGACGGTTCGGGCCACCTGGCGAGCGAAGGCCATCGCGTGGGTGACGACGATCATCGTCTGGCCGTCGTGGGCCAGGTCGGACATGACCGAGAGAACCTCCGCCGTCATGCGAGGGTCGAGCGCGCTGGTCGGCTCGTCGAACAGGATCGCCTCGGGCTCCATCGCCAGGGCGCGGGCGATCGCCACGCGCTGTTGCTGGCCGCCGGAGAGCTGCCGGGGCATGGCGTCGAGCTTCTCCCCCAGCCCGACCCGCTCCAGCAAGGCTCGGGCCTTATTAACGGCCTGCTCGCGTTCCAGCCCGAGCACGTGGATCGGCGCCTCGGTCACGTTCTGCAGGGCCGTGCGGTGCGGGAACAGGTTGAACTGCTGGAAAACCATCCCGACCTTGAGGCGGATCGGCCGGAGCGTCGCCGCGCGCGTGCGGTCGTCGTCCCGCGCGTTCAGCCGCAGGTCGTCGATGGTGACGGTCCCGCCTTGAAACCGTTCCAGACCGTTCAGACAGCGCAGGAACGTGCTCTTGCCGCCGCCGGACGGTCCGATGATCGCCGCGACCTCCCCGCGCGTCACCGAGAGACTGATGCCTTGCAGGACCTCCAGGGCCCCATGCCGTTTGACCAGGCCATCGACCTCGATCATGCGATCATCCCTCCTTTCTGACCGTCGCCGGCCAGGTGACGCTCCGACCATCGGGAAAACCACGACAACGGCAAGCTCATCGCCAGGTACAGCGCGGCGGTCGCCAGGGCGAACTCCAGCACGCCCCCGGTGCTGTTGGCGAGGATTTGATACTGCTTGCTCAGCTCGATCACCGTGATGACCGAGCAGACCGACGTGTCCTTGAACAGGGCGATGAAGTCGTTCGTCACCGGCGGGATCACGATCCGCACGGCCTGCGGCACGATCACCCGTCGCAGGGCCATCCGTCGCGTCATCCCCAGGGCCAGCGCCGCCTCCATCTGCCCGACCGGAATCGCCTGCAAACCAGCCCGGTAAATCTCCGCCTCGTAGGCCGAGTAGTTGATTGCCAGCCCCGCCACCGCCGCGACCTCGGCCGGCAGGTTCACCACGTAGAAGAGCACGAACAGTTGGAGCATCAACGGCGTGCCGCGGATCAGCTCGACATAGCCGGTCAGCAACGCTTGCAACGCCGAGGGACCGTACAGCCTTCCCAGCGCCACGAACAGCCCGATCAGCATGGCCAGAGGCATCGACGTGACCGACAGAAACATCGTCCAGCCGGCCGCCGTCGCGAGCAACCCGCTGTACTTGGCGACGAGCTGCCAGCCCCGGTCCGTCTCCTGCCCCTCGACCGTCGGCAAACGGTCGGGCGACCAGTCGGTCAGCTCCTCCTGCGCATCGGTCCAGATGTTGTACCGCTCGTAAATCCGCTTCAACTCGCCCGAGTCGATCAACCGCCCGATCGCCCCGTTCAGGGCATTACGCAGGGCCTCGTCCTCATGCCGGGTATAAATGACATAGTAGCCGTGCCCGAGCGGCGGCCCGACGAGATCGAGCGTCGGGTACTGATCGTCATAAAATCGCGAGGCGGGAAGGTCCTGAAGCGTGGCGTCGTCCTGCCCTTTCGACGCGCGGAGCATCGCGTCGGTCGCGCCGGTGTAGAGGATAACTTCGACGTGCTCCCCCCCCTGCTCCCTCGCGAACGTCTCGGCGACGGACGCGCCGAGCACGCCAATCCGCCAGGGGCCGCCGCCCGGTTTGGGGCGTTTCACGTCCTCCCAGGACCGGATCGGCCCGCCGTTCGGGGCCATCAATTGAAGCTGATAGACGTAGTAGGGCCGCGTGGCGAGATGCGTCCGCGCCGCGCGGGGGTCCACTCGTAGCCGTTGACCACGGAATCGACCCGGTACGTCTCCAGCAACTGGAGCAGGTTGTCCCACGGCCCCTGTTCAAACCGGGCTTCGACCCCCAGTTCGCGGCCGATCCGCTCCATCATCTCCACCTCGAACCCGATCACCTCCGCTGGGATTGCGCGGGTTGGGGAAGACATACGGCCCACCCCCTTCCTTGTCGCTGCCGTACGTGAGCACGCCCGCGCGTTCGACGGCGGTGAGGGTATCGACGGACGATCTCGATCCACAGGAGAGAGAGAGGGCGATCAGGACGATCGGAACCCAGGTGGAGAGGCGACGAAGAGAGAAAATCGCGGACGCGGAACCGGAGGTTTCCGGCTCGGCAGGGGCGGACGTTTGCTCCATCAAGAGACCTCTTTCGATTCAATGTCATGGGAATTACGCGTGTGGCAGATGTCCCCTTTGTTCTCACGCTCCGCGCTGGACGTGGCCCCAGTTCGCCCCTCCGGGGCGAAGAGGGAGATCATCCCGAGCGTGGGAACGAGAATCACCAACGGCCTAATTCCTATGTCTCTTCAAATGATAATGTCCATCATTTCGCGTTCCAGGCCCGCACGACACGACATGCGAGCCCCTCCGCTCCTTCGAGAACCTGGCAATCCTTCGCGGCGAACGGACGTTTCAGTTTAGCATCAGACGGAATCGTTTCATCAAACAAAAAGGCAAAAAACCTCTCGAAGAGAAACAGGGCTCTCTCGACTTGCCAGGAGCAAGAGAAGTGGGTGGGCGACACCATCCTGCAAGACTACTGAGCCTCAGTCGGGGCGTTGTGATGGTGGGACCTGGTGGAACCTGTGTGTTCCCGATTAGGCATGCTGTAGTGCGCCCAGGTTCTATCCTGTTTCAAGGACAGCAGGAGGCATCCATAGGTTAGGATGCAATTCATGACGAAGAGGCTAGAACTCAAAACAATCGTCATAACTGTGTTGAGCCGGCTGATCATGATTCCAACTTCGAGGGTCTCAAGATCCTTGAAAAGAATCAGCCCATGGATGAGAACAGGAAGCACAAATAAGGTTCTGTGAAGATTTTTCGTGAAAAAATTGGAGGTCACTCGCGTGTGGGGCGGAACGGTGAGGACCTGGCCCATACTCAGGAGCTTGTAGCAGTTCCGAAGCTCGTCATCGCCTCTGGCCTGCGCCTCGCTGAACGCGAGCTTCAGGTTCGCCAGTTCTCTGGCGAGGCTCGATCGAAGGATCATCAGAACCACGAAGAACGCAAACCCGCCCATCATTCCCAGGTCGTTGCTATCGTACGTCATTCCAAAAAATGGGGTTTTAACCTGGTAAGCCAGGTTATCCCGCATCTCTTCGAGCCGCTCGCGATATCTTCGGGCGTCCGGCTGATCGTTGAGCCCCCGTTTCTTGATCAGATCATCGACGAGGTCCTGGTGAATCTTCTCCTCTGTGTTGCTGGCTGGTAGCCAATCTCTTTTGTTTTTCACATGCGATTCGGCCTCCCTTGCGACTTGCACTCGCTCATTAAGCCAACTCCCCGGTCGGATGTTCCAAAAAACGCTGAAGACAACGACGCTCGCCACAGCCAGGACGTAGGCCGCCCCTCGGGACCTCGACGACGAAGAGTTTACGGCCTCGATGTATCGATCAATATTAACTTCAAGGTGAGGCCTGGAGCCCTTTTTGAAGGACTCGAGCTCCCTGTCCAGCGACTCGAGGCGGGAATTCAGGCTCCCGACCCGGGTCTCCTCTTTGGATTGGAACTCCCGTTGCTGCTCGTGGATCAATTCGCTCCGGGAGTTGATCTCGGCCGAGAACGACCTCAATCTCTCCTCCAGACGCTGGTCCTCAGCTTCCAGCCTCGCCCGAGCAACTTCCAGCTCGGCTCGCAACTCTGTCACGGTCATGGACATCCAACGATCCCCTGAAGCCGACCCGTCGAACAGCGAATTAAGCAGCAGAATTTGCCAGGCTTGTGGTGAAACCCGTTTCAACGACGGTAGCACCGCCATCTTAATCATCCTAGAGATCGGGATTCGCAAACACAACCGTCTTCAGCTACGGTCTTCCTCGCCGGAATCATCTGGGACAATGATCGTCGGATACTCCCCCCCTTTCCAAAATGCTCGGTATGAACTTTTTGACGAAACGACACACGCCGCGTACGATGACGGGGTTCCATCGGAAACGGGGTTTCTTGCCGAGGTGCACACCATGCATATCCCCGATGCGGTGCTCGCTCCGCAGGTCGTCGCGGCGACGGGGGTCGTCGGCGCGGCGGGGTTCGGGCTGGGGTTGCGGCGGCTGAAGTCGGAGCTGGGGGAGCGGACGACGGTCCTGATGGGGATCATGTCGGCGTTCGTCTTCGCGGCGCAGATGGTGAACTTCCCGGTCGGTCCCGGCGTCTCGGGGCACCTGCTCGGCGGGGTGCTCGCGGCGGTGATGCTCGGTCCCTGGGCCGGGGCGGGGGTGATCGGCGCGGTCCTGATCGTCCAGTGCCTCCTGTTCGGCGACGGCGGCCTGACGGCGCTCGGGGCGAACTTCGTGAACATGGGGCTGATCGGCTCGGTCGGCGGATATGCGATCTATGCCCCGATCCGCCGGGCGATCGGCGGCCGGCGCGGGGTGCTATCGGGGCGATGGTCGCGGCGTGGTTCTCGGTGATCCTGGCCTCGGGGGCCTTCGCCGTCGAGCTGGCCGCTTCCGGTCGGCGCGGGGGATTTCTTCGCCATTCTGGGCTGGATGGCCCTGGTCCACGCGGCGATCGGGCTGGGCGAGGCCCTCATCACCGGCATGGTCGTGCGGTTCGTCCTGCTGACCCGCCCCGACCTGATCCACGAGGCCGACCCGGCGGTCGCGGGCTCGCGGTCGAGGCGCTGGGGGCAGATCGTCGTGGCCGGGCTGGGGATCGCGCTGGCCGTGGCGGTGTTCCTCGCGCCGTTTGCCTCGTCGCGTCCCGACGGGCTGGAGTTCGTCGGCGGCAGGCTGGGCTTCGTGAACGAGGATGCGCCGAGCGTCGTGAAGGCCCCATTCCCGGATTACGAGATCGCCTGCCGAGCCTCGCGGGGCACGTCCGGCTGGCGACGGCCGTGGCGGGGGTGGTCGGGACGCTGGCGGTCTTCGGGGTCGGGCTGGGACTGGCGCGGGTCTTCTCGCGGCCGTTGCCCAGGCCGGCCGTCGCGGAGAGGATCGGCGCGGATGCGGCTTGAATCGCTGGAGGCCCAAGCTGGGGCGACGGCCCGCTGCATCGGCTCGACCCGCGGCTGAAGCTCCTGGCGACCCTGGTTTTTGTCGTCGTGGTGGTCGCCACGCCGCTCGATCGCTGGCAGCCGCTGGCGGCCGAGGGGTTGATTCTGGCGTTCCTGATCGGCCTGTCGGGCGTCCCGCCCTGGGAGCTGTTCCGCCGCTGGCTGGGGTTCTTCGTGCTGGTCGGGTTCCTGGCGGTCCTGGTCGCCGCATCGCACCCGGCGCGGGCGGAGATCGGCCTGGCGGGCGTGGCGCTGGCGATCCTGGCCAAGAACAGCCTGGCGTTCCTGACCGTCCTGACGCTGGTCGCACGTCGACGCCGTTTCCGCGGATCTTGACGGCGCATCGGGCGGCTGGGGGCCCCGGCGGTGCTGGTGGCGACCTTGCATTTCATGTATCGTTACATCCATGTGCTGACCGAGGAGCTGGACCGGATGATCAAGGCGCGGCGGTCGCGGCAGCTTCCGGCGCTCGGGACGGCTCGACTGGGGCATCCTCACCGGCCTGATCGGCGTCCTGTTCCTGCGGTCGATGGAGCGGGGCGAGCGGGTCCACGCGGCGATGCTGGCCCGCGGCTGGGACGGCACGCTCCGTAGCCTCGACGAAACCGACGCATGATGACGCCGCGACCCGGCCCCGACGCCTCCCGCTGACGACGAAACGCCCGCCGTCCTCGTGCGCGACCTCTCCTACCGCTACCCCGACGGCCGCCTCGCCCTGCGCGGGGTGGACCTGACGATCCTGCCGGGGGAGTCGGTCGCCCTGGTCGGCCCCAACGGCGCGGGCAAGAGCACCCTGCTCCTGCACCTCAACGGCCTCCTGCCGGGCAAGTCCGGGGGTCGGACCTGCACGCGCACGGGCCGGTTGGCGGGGCGGGGGCGAACGGGCAGACGCCGGCCGTCTGGATCGACGGGATCGAGGTCAACCCGCGCAACGGGCCGGAGGTCCGCCGTCGGGTCGGCCTGCTGTTCCAGGACCCCGACGACCAGCTTTTCAGCACGACGGTCATCGAGGACGTGGCGTTCGGGCCGTTGAACCTGGGGAAAAGCCGGTCGGAGGCGAAGCGGATCGCGCTGGAGTGCCTGGAACGGGTCGATCTGGCCGACGCCGCCGACCGCCCGCCGCACCACCTCAGCTTCGGCGAGCGGAAGCGGGTCTGCCTGGCCGGGCGTGCTGGCGTGCGAGCCGTCGATCCTGGTGATGGACGAGCCGACCGCCAACCTCGACCCCCGGGGCCGCCGCCGCTTCATCGACCTGATCCGCGACCTCCCCGCCACGAAGCTGATCGCCACGCACGACCTGGAGATGGTCCTGGACCTCTGCAACCGCACGATCCTTCTCGACGCCGGCCGGGTCGTCGCCAACGGTCTCTCCCGCAACATCCTGGGCGACCCGATCTTGCTCGAAGCGCACGGCCTGGAGATGCCATTGAGTTTGAAGGTCTTCGGGCGCAGGGTTGAGGGGAGATGAGGAAGGATTGATTTCGTGGTGCATCCGGTACGTTCTTGGAGCGCGGGCCTCCAAGTTTTTTGGAGTGCGGGCCTCTGGCCCGCATCCGGGAGAGTGGGCCAGAGGCCCGCGCTCCAGGGAAAGAGTCAGCCCCGGAGGGGCGGCCGTCCATAGCCAGCGGGCGTCAGCCCCTGGAATACGACCTCATCACGCCGATTCCCAAGCCCCGAAGGGGCGACAGTGCGGCGGCGACAGGACTTCCGCCCCTCCGGGGCTGGGTGTCCCTTCTCCGGTCCTCCGGTCCAGGGGCTGACGCCCGCTGGCTATGGACTTGCGCCCCTCCGGGGCTGGGTGTGCGTTCGCTGGTCCTCCGGTCCAGGGGCTGACGCCCCCTGGCTATGGACTTCCGCCCCTCCGGGGCTGGGCGTGCGTTCGCTGGTCCGGGGGCTGAGCCGCTGGCTATGGACTTCCGCCCCTCCGGGGCTGGGCGTGCGTTCGCTGGTCCGGGGGCTGACGCCCGCTGGCTATGGACGGCCGCCCCTCCGGGGCTGGGCGTCCCTTCTCCGGTCCTCCTGTTCGACGATCGTCATTGGTTCGTTGTCAGCCTCCGGGGCTGGATGTGCGTTCGCTGGTCCTCCGGTTCGACGATCGTCATTGGCTCGTGTCGGTTGGGGACGCGCGGGCCTCTGGCCCGCATCCCGGATGCGGGCCGAGGCCCGCATGCAGGGAAAGATTCAGCCCCGGAGGGGCGGCCGTTCATAGCCAGCGGGCGTCAGCCCCTGGATTACGACATCTCTCGCCGATTCCCGAGCTCTCGAAGGGGCGACAGTGCGGCGGCGACAGGACTTC
Organism: uncultured Planctomycetota bacterium; assembly: GCA_963758025.1. Lineage (GTDB taxonomy): Bacteria > Planctomycetota > Planctomycetia > Isosphaerales > Isosphaeraceae > CAVWUA01. The sequence goes on from CAVWUA010000006.1 coordinate 19,534, forward strand.
CGCCCCTCCGGGGCTGGGTGTTCCTTCTTCCGGTCCTCCAGTCCAGGGGCTGACGCCCGCTGGCTATGGACTTCCGCCCCTCCGGGGCTGGGCGTGCGTTCGCTGGTCCGGGGGCTGACGCCCGCTGGCTATGGACTTCCGCCCCTCCGGGGCTGGGTGTTCCTTCTTCCGGTCCTCCAGTCCAGGGGCTGACGCCCCCTGGCTATGGACTTCCGCCCCTCCGGGGCTGGGCGTGCGTTCGCTGGTCCGGGGGCTGACGCCCGCTGGCTATGGACGGCCGCCCCTCCGGGGCTGGGTGTTCCTTCTTCCGGTCCTCCGGTCCAGGGGCTGACGCCCCCTGGCTATGGACTTCCGCCCCTCCGGGGCTGGGCGTGCGTTCGCTGGTCCGGGGGCTGACGCCCGCTGGCTATGGACGGCCGCCCCTCCGGGGCTGGGCGTCCCTCTCCGGTCCTCCTGTTCGACGATCGCCATTGGTTCGTTGTCAGGCTCCGGGGCTGGATGTGACGTTAGCGGGTCCTCGGTACGACGATCGCGATCTCTCGTTGTCGGTTGGGAGCGCAGGGCCTGTGGCCCGCATCCGGGATGCGGGCCAGAGGCCCGCCCTCCAGGGAAAGATTCAGCCCGGAGGGGCGGCCGTTCATAGCCAGCGGGCGTCAGCCCCTGGATTACGACATCATCACGCCGATTCCCTTGCCCCGAAGGGGCGACAGTGCGGCGGCGACACGGACTTCCGCCCCCGGGGCTTGGGTGTTCCTTCTTCCGGTCCTCCAGATCAGGGGCTGACGCCCCCTGGCTATGGACTTCCGCCCCTCCGGGGCTGGGCGTGCGTTCGCTGGTCCGGGGGCTGACGCCCGCTGGCTATGGACTTCCGCCCCTCCGGGGCTGGGTGTCCCTACTTCCGGTCCTCCGGTCCAGGGGCTGACGCCCGCTGGCTATGGACTTCCGCCCCTCCGGGGCTGGATGTGCGTTCGCTGGTCCTCCTCCTGTTCGACGATCGTCATTGGCTCATTGTCAGCCTCCGGGGCTGGGTGTGCCTGCTCCGGTCCTGTCCAGAAACTCCGCCCGCTGGCGATTCACGGCTGCCCCCTCCGGGGCTGGAGACGCGATCCCTCGTCTTTTGGTTTCCAAAACCATCCTCCAGGAATGCCTCTCGGCGAGCGGTGGAGGACTCGGTAAAATGATAAACCGGCCTTGACCCGCCTCACCGTTGGGAGATGACGCCCTTGCTTGCCACGGACGAACGTCACGAGACGCTGCCCCCGCCGCCGTCGATCGTCCGCGAGCCGCTGACGCTCGGCGGGGTGCCGATCCCGTCGCGGTTCTTCCTCGCGCCGCTGGCCGGCTACACGAGCCTGGCCTACCGGCTGGCGGTCCGCGAGCTGGGGGGCCTGGGGCTGGCGACGACCGACCTGGTCAACGCCCGGTCGATCATGGAGCGACGCGCCCGGGCCGTTCGAGCTGGCCGAGACCTGCGCCGAGCGACCGCCGCTCGTCGATCCAGATCTACGGCCACGTCATCGACGAGATGGGCGGGCGGCGCGGTGGGTGGTCGAGCACGGGGCGACCGTCGTCGATATCAACATGGGCTGCCCGGTCCGCAAGGTCGTCAAGACCGGCGGCGGCTCGGCCTTGATGTGCGACGCCGACGCGGCGACCGGCTGGTCGCGGCGGTGGTCGAGCGCGGTCGGGGTGCCCGTGACGGTCAAGATGCGGCTCGGCTGGGACGACGAGAACCTCTCGGCCCCGGCGCTGGCCCGGCCGTTCGAGCAGGTCGGCGTCGCCGGCCGTGATCGTCCACGGCCGGACCCGCGCAGCAGGGGTTCAACGGGCGCGGTCGACCGCGACGGGCATCCGACGCGGTGGTCGAGGCGGTCGAGTCGATCCCGGTCGTCGGCAACGGCGACGTCCGCACGATCGCCGACGCCGAGCAGATGTTCCGCGAGACCGGCTGCGCGGCGGTCTCGATCGGCCGCGGGTCGCTGTCGAACCCGTTCCTGTTCCGCCAGCTCGCCCACTGGGCCGCGACCGGCGAGCCGGGCCCCGACCCGACGTTCGAGGAGCGGCGTCGACCTGATGGCGCGGCACTTCCACGGCCTGGTCGAGCGCCGCGGCGAGCGGATCGCCTGCCTCCAGTTCCGCAAGATCCTCAAGTGGTACAACTACGCCGATCCGGCCCGCCGAAGCCGCTGTACCACCGGCTGATCAACCTGCCCAGCGTCGCCGCTCTTCGACGAGACCGTCGCCGAGATCCGCGCCGCCGGCCCGACCTCGCCCCTGCCCGGCCATTCGAGCCCCGCGTGCCGGTCCCCGTCGGGCCGATCGACAAGTGGTGAAAACGGCGGAAGAGCCTCACGCGAAGCGGAAGAGCCTCACGCAAAGACGCCAGGTCGCAAAGGATCGCCAAGGAAGAAAAAAGCTGACCGTCACGGATTTTGGGGGCACCCGGCAGGTGCGAGACCTGAGGGCTGATCCAGACAATTCGGCCTGGAGCGCGGGCGTCTCGCCCGCCTTGGAGAGCCGGATGCGGGCGAGACGCCCGCGCTCCATGGGGTGTGGAACCCACGCCCCCAAAATCCGTGACGGTCAGGAAAAAGAGTGTTCCGGTCGGCTCGGCGACTTCGCGGCGGTGGTAGAGCCTCACGCAAAGACGCCAGGTCGCCAAGTTTCGCCAGGGAAGAAAAGGAACGTTCCGGTCTTCTTTGCGTTCTTCCTTGGCGACTTCGCGGCTTTGCGAGAACCTCCGAGAGTGCTTATTCCATGCCGGCGGCCCGCAACGCGGCGGCCATCGCGGCTTCGACGACCTCGGGCGGAAGCGAGATCGTCGCCTCGTTTCGGTACACGGGCTTCGGGCCGATCTGCGCGGCTTTCGGAGCGACGCGGAACGACCGCGCACGACCTGGCGCTTCGCGGTTTCCTCCATCAACATGAGCTGTCCGTTGTTCAACGTGTCGTGCAACGCTTTCCACTTCGGGGCCGGGAACCGCAGGGGATCGAGCGGTTGGGTTTCCTGGGCGTCGGACATGTCGTTCCTTTCCTCAAGGTGATTGGGACTGTGTTCGTCGGGCGAGGCGCCTGGGCTCCGCCCCGTTGCGGAATGCGCGGGCACTCCCCCTACTTTTTCAAAGGGAGGTGGCCGGTCGGATTCCCCGGGACCGAGGGGAGGCCCAGGTCCAGAAATGGGCGGGGTTTGCGGCGGCGGGCGCCTGGCCGGATTTTTTTTGCGATACGGAGTCTCCGGCGCAACGAGAACTAATCATGGACCCGTTCTCGAACCCCGGAGAGATTCGCCCATGTCCGCGCCGAAGCCGACAACCGGCGCCGCCCGGATCGCGGCCAACCGCGAGAATGCCCGCAAGAGCACCGGACCGAAGACCGCCGAGGGGAAGGCCCGCGCGCGGCAAAACCGCCTCAAGCACGGCTTTCGCTCGTCGGCCGAGGTGCCGCACGAGGAGGACGCCCGCGCGCTGGCCGAATGCCTGCCGGCGCTGGATCGAACATTATCAGCCCGAGGGACCGGCCGCCGAGAGCCTCGTCGAGCACGCGGCCCTGGCGTCCGTGCGTTTGCGACGCTGCGCGCGCGTGGAATCGGCCCGGCTCGCCCTGCGGCAGCGGTACGCTCAGATGTCGGATGAGGCGCGGCGGATCGAGGAGCTTGACGCGCTGGTCGAGCGGCTCCCGGCGGAGCCGACCCTCGCCGCGCCGCTCTTGCGCCAGCGGCCCGAAGGGTGCGACTGGATGATCGACCGCTGGCTGTTGCTGGGGGCCTCCCTGCGCGATCGGGCAGGCTGGACCCTCGCCGAATTGTTCCAGGCGCTGCACCTGCTCGGCCTCTCCAGCGACCCCCAGCGCCGCTCCCCGCGCCTTGCGGATCGTCGCGTGGCACCTGCTCTGTGGCGGTCAGGACGAGGACGAGCCCACCGCCGCCGTCACCGTCACCGAGCAGCAGCAACCCGACTCAAACGACCTGATGCAGCAGAAGTGCCTCCGCGCGGCGGACGCGGTCGCGCTCGCCTACCTGAACACCGTCCAGGACGTGACCAACGCCCCGACGGACGCCAGCGAGGAAGACGCCCGGCGCTCTGCGGCGGCTCGTCCGTCGGGAGATCCAGCGCCTGCGGTCCCTGAAAGACGCCCTCGACACCCTCCGCGAACGCGACCGCGCCGAGGCCACCGAGCGCCGCCTGATCGACACCTCGCCGGAAGGCACCCTGATCCGCCGCTACGAGACGGCCACCGCGAACGACCTCCACCGCGTTCTCCGTCGGATCGAAAGCCAGACCCGCAGCCCCGTCCGCCGCCACCGGGAGGACAAGGCGGCCGCGCACCCTGCCCCGATGAGTCCCGACGAGACGCCCGTGTCGGAGACTCAAGTTGTTCCTAATCCAGAAGTTACGACCGAATTTCCGAACGAACCCAAGCCGCGAAACGACCCGCCCGCCTCTCGTTCTCTCCCCAGGGAGAAGGGAGAGCCGGAGGAGGTTCCGGGTAGAACGACGGGACCTCACACGAGAACCAAACCGCGGCCGAGGCGAACCCCCCTCAATCCCCCCTTGGCAAGGGGGGAAGAAGTCAGGGGGGACGGCCTGGAGGGGGAACGCCCGCGATTGCTCTCCCCCTTGGCAAGGGGGGAAGACAGGAAGACCCCTGGATGGGGACGTCTCCTTGGCTTTCTCTCCCCCTTACCAAGGGGGAGCCGGAGGGGGTTCCGGGAAGAACGACGGGACCTCACATGAGAACCAAACCGCGGCCGAGGCGAACCCCCCTCAATCCCCCCTTGCCAAGGGGGGAAGAAGTCAGGGGGGACGGCCTGGAGGGAGAATGCCCGCGATTGCTCTCCCCCTTGCCCAGGGGGAAGACAGGAAGGCCCCTGGATGGGGACGTCTCCTGTCTTTCTCTCCCCCTTAGCAAGGGGGAGCCGGAGGGGGTTCCGGGATCGCCAACGAACCACGCAGCACTGAGCCGCAGCCCGGAGGCGAGCCCCCCAATCCCCCCTGGGTCCGGGGGGACGGAGGGCCGGCGGGAATCCGGAGGAGATCAGTCGAGGGCCACGGTCACGGTCTTCAACTCGGTGTAGTTATCCAGGGCCTTCTCGCCCAGCTCGCGACCGATGCCGCTGCGCTTGAAGCCGCCGAAGGGGGCGGCGGCGTCGAAGACGTCGTAGCAGTTGACCCAGACGGTCCCCGCCCGAACGCGGTCGGCGATGGCGTGGGCCTTCTTGATGTCCTGGGTCCAGACCGCCGCCGCCAGGCCGTAATCCGTCGTGTTGGCCCGCTGGACCACCTCGTCGATCTCCTTGAACTTGATGACCGAAAGCACCGGGCCGAAGATCTCGTCGGTGGCGACCGCCATGTCGTCCTTCACGTCGGCGAAGATCGTCGGCTTGATGAAGAAGCCCTTGTCCCCGAACCGCTCGCCGCCACTGACGCAGCGAGCCCCCTGCTCCTTGCCGAGGTTGATGTACTTCATGATCTTGTCGTACTGGGCCTTATCCACCTGCGGCCCTTGCTGCGTGTCGGGATCGAACGGGTCCCCCAGCTTGCGGGCCGTGGTCTGCTGGGCGAGGGCCTCGACCATCTGGTCGTACACCGTGTCCTGCACGAACAGCCGGGTCCCCGCGCAGCAGCATTGCCCCTGGTTCAGGTACATGCCGAGCATCGCCCCCTCGACGGCCTTCTGCATGTCGGCGTCGGCGAAGACGATGTTGGGGCTCTTGCCGCCCAGCTCGAAGGTGATCCGCTTGAGGCTCGTCGCCGCGTTGGCCATGATGATCTCGGCGGTGCGGCCCTCGCCGGTGAAGGCGATCTTGTCCACCCCCTTGTGCTTGACCAGGGCGTCGCCGGCCGTCTCGCCGAAGCCGGGGACGATGTTGATGACCCCTTCGGGGAACCCGGCCTCCATCGCCAGCTCGCCCAGGCGGAGCGCGGTGAGGGGGGTCTGCTCGGCCGGCTTCAGGACGATCGTGCAGCCGGCGGCCAGGGCGGGTGCCCACTTCCAGGCGACCATCAGCATGGGGAAGTTCCACGGGATGATCTGCCCGGCCACGCCGACCGGCTCGCGCCTGGTGTAGCAGAAGTAGTTGCCCCGGATCGGGATCGTCTGGCCGTGGATCTTGTCGGCCCAGCCGGCGTAGTAGCGGAAGCAATCGACCACCAGGGGGAGGTCCCCGTGTCGGCTCTCGGAGATCGGCTTCCCGTTGTCCAGGGTTTCGAGCTGAGCGAGGTCCTCGATGTTCGCTTCGATGAGGTCGGCCAGGCGGTTCATCATCCGTCCGCGGTCGCGGGCGTCGGTCGTGCGCCAGGGGCCGATGTCGAACGCCTTGCGGGCGGCCTGGACGGCCAGGTCGATGTCGGCCTTGTCCCCCTCGGCGACGTGGGCGATGACCTCCTCGGTGGCGGGGTTGAGGGTCTCGAAGGTCTTGCCGCTCTGGCTGTCGCGCCAGGTGCCGCCGATGAGCAGCTTGGTCGGATACGTCAGGTTGGGCCTGGTGCGCGGTTCGGTTGCGGTGGCCATGCGTCGCTCTCCTGGAATGGTCGGCAAAGAGGGGTGCTCCCGGCCTCCGGGACGGGAGGGGCGTCAATCGCCATCTTACCGGCCGCGGACACGGGTGCTCAAGCGGGGGCAGGCGAACTCCAGGGCCGCCGGGCGCGCGACCGCGCCTTCCGGCCCGCGCCTGAGCCGGACGAGAGCTGCCATACCACCTCAACACCGCGAGGGCCCGAACCCCGGGCCAGCGTCGGCATGCGGCTCAACCCAGGTTTCGCTGGTGCCGCAATTTCCGGATGCGGCGGACCCGACGGCGCACGCGGCGCGGAACGCGGGCGTGCCGGAGGCGCGTGTAGCGGCCGATCAGGAACCGATGACCCCGCCAGTTCACCCGGCGGCTGACCAGCGCATCGAACCAGACCGGCAGGAGGAACAGGTCCTTGACCATGCTCAACGGCAGGTGCCGGAGCTTCGGATACGAGCCTCGCAGGACGCGGGCTTGCACGGCGTCCCGAACCATCGCCAGGCCCCACAGAGCGGCCAGGCCGCCCCAGGCGACCCCCGAATCGTCCGACAGCGCCCAGACCAGGCCCAGCGTCCCCAGGTTCGCCGCCGGCTCCATCAAGAACGGCGGCAGAGCCAGGCGGAACCGGATCTTGTACCAGCGCGAATGACGGTTCAGGAACCACCGCAAGTCCCGGTCCCGGTTGACGTTCTCGATGACATGGTGGCTCAGCCGGATCTTGTAGCCCGCCTTGCGGACCCGGATGCCGAGCACCTGATCCTCCGCCAGGAGGTTCCGCACGCCGGCCAGCCCACCGACCTCATCGAGCACCCGAGAGGGCAGGAGCATCGACTTGCCGACAACGCAGGTGATCCCCAGCAAGGACGCCGAGGCCACCCCTCCCGCGATGAACCCATTGAGCTGCAGGTTCTCCAACGTCGCCCCGAGCCGCTCCTCATCCGTGCCGGTGAACAGGTTCGACACCAGCCCCACCCCCGGCTCGGCCAGGTAACAGGCCGTCTCGCGGAGGTACGACGGCCGGACCCGGACGTTGGAGTCGGAGATCAGGATCGTCTCGTGCTTGCGCAGAGGCTCGATCGCCGCGAGGTTCTCCACCTTCGGGTTCAGCCCAAACGTCGGCGCCCCGACAACGAGCTGGGCATCGTGCCCGGGGTACTCCGCGATCAAACGCTCGACCACCGGGATCGCCGGATCGTCCTCGTCGGCCACACCGAAGATGATCTGATAGACCGGATAATCCAGGTGAAAGAAACTCCGGAGGTTCTCCTCCAGGTCCTCATCGAGCCCCTTCAGGGGTTTGTAGATGGAGACCGGCGGGGTGTGATCGGGCAGGTGGCGTCGTCGTCGTGTCACCCAGAGGACGGAAACCATTCCCAGCAGCGTCGAACAGACGGCCAGGGAGGCGATGGCAGCCAGCAGATAGGTGGCGTTGGTCATCGTCGGAAGGTCCCTCGGCGGAATCCGCCGCCGTCGGTGAGGGAATCTGGGCAAAAAACGAGGCGACCGGCGCTGTCGCCCCGCCGAACGGAGGTTGGCTCAGCGGTCCCTGGGCTTCATCCTCAGGACCATCGACCCCTGACAGCACGGGCAGGGTTGGGGATACCGAACGCTGATCGTGCAGACGTCGCAGTAATATTCCGGAGTGCGGTACTCGCCGTCCTGCTTCACCTGAAACGAGGTCACCTGGACATACGGCAAGTCGGGGTAGCGGAGCCCCTGGATCTTGATTGGCCGGTTGCGGAGCGATTCATCGGCGAACAGGGCGCGGCTGGCCGGGTCGGAGAGAATCGGCGTGATGGTGCCATCCTCCTCGCGGAGCACGACTTGCCCCTTCACGGGTTCGGCATCCACCGCGATCTTTCGATTCTCCAGCACGTCGTTCAAGAGCACGGCCTGACCGCTCAGGGTCACGTCCTTCGGGGCGGGGGTGTCGGCGGGGGCGATGGCCAGCAGGCTGGCGAGCAGGGCAGTAATCATCATGAATGAGGAGCTCCCGATCACCGGGGTGGAAGGGGTTTCCCGGTTGGGTCTGTCTGGGTGATCATAACTCCTACGACGCCAATGGCCAAGATGTTTTCTCAATCTGGCGAAAGACGCTCATTTTCGTTCTCCCGTTTCTTCACGTTCCCGATCGGGTGAAACCACTCCCGGCCCACCGGCGGATTCTTTATAATAGATCGAGGCAAAATCCCCCTTTCGCTCCGTCCCCCCTGTTCCGTAACCGCATATTCCCAACGCGACGGAGGCCACGTCATCATGAGGCGATACCAGATCCTGAGCCTGCTGGCCTGCCTGGCGATGCTGTCGATCGGGCGGGGCCTCCGGGCCGAGGAACCACCAAAAACGGCGGACGATCCGTATGCCGCGGCACGGAACCGGATGGTTCAACGGCACCTGGCCGAGCGGGGAATCAAGGACCCGCGCGTCCTGGAGGCGTTCCGCACGGTGCCTCGGCACAAGTTCCTCGCCCCGAGGTCCAGCGGCAGGCGTACGAGGATGAGTCGATTCCGATTGGCGAGGGGCAGACGATCACGCCACCGTATGACGTGGCGTTCATGACCGAGGTTCTCCAGCCGAAGCCGACGGACCGGGTCTTCGAGGTCGGCACCGGCAGCGGCTATCAGGCATCGATCCTCTCGCAGGCTGGTGAAGGATGTCTATTCGGTCGAGATCCACAAGCCGCTGGCGGACAAGGCGGCGAAGGTCATCAAGGAGCTGGGATACGACAACATCCATAGCAAGCACGGCGACGGCTACGCCGGCTGGCCCGAGGCCGCGCCGTTCGACGCGATCATCGTCACGTGTGCACCGGAGAAGATCCCCTCGCCTCTCGTCGCGCAGCTCAAGGAGGGGGGCCGGATGGTCATTCCGCTGGGAGACCGCTATAACCAGACGGTCTATCTGATGGTCAAGAAGGACGGCAAGCTCACGGGGAAGGCGCTCAAGCCCACCCTGTTCGTGCCGATGACCGGCCGGGCACAACGGGAAGCCGCCAAAGCCAGGGATCAGGAGGCGAAGAAGCCGTGAGAATCGGTGCCCTGCTGATGGCTTGCCTGATCCTGCTCCCGTTCACGGTTCGCGCCCAGGAACCGGAGATCGTGCGGCCCGAGCCGCCCCCTCGGGAGGATTTCGAGACGGATGAGAACGGCGACCGCATTCCTGACGGTTGGTACAACCTCCGCGATGCCAAACTCGCGGAGGGAGGGATTGTCGGGCCGACCTGTTTTCGGTTCGAGAACGACCTGCCGGGCCGTCCCGCGCGGGCAAGCCGGGCATTCGGCATCGATGGGCGGAAGTACGATGCGGTCGTTCTTGGCCTGTGGGTCCGCACCCGGGACGTCAAGACGGGCGAACGGATGGCCGAGGACCCCGCCTTGCTGCTGGACATGCTCAACCCGGAACTGAACACGACCGGCCGTGGCATCCTCGGTCCCTGGAAGTCCGTGACGGTCGGTGAGACGTGGGCCTACGTCGCCAAGCGAATTCCCGTGCCGGAGGATAGCCGCGACGCGATCCTCTCCGTCGGGCTGATGGGTGCGACGGGTGTCCTGGAGATCGACGGGTTAACCATCGAGTTGATCCCGCGCGGCGGAACCGAGACGACCAACCTGGTCCTTAACGGGGGCTTTGAGCTGGGCGATCCCGATCCGACGCACTGGGTCGTCAACGGCGGTGCGCAACGGACATTTCCCGGGCACGACTCCGACGCGGCCCTGGAACTGCCGCGCTCCGGCTCCAGCGTCCAGACCGGCGTAACCGTGCCGGTTCGGCGGTTCCGCGCAGTGGAGGTTCGCCTGGAAGCGCGGGGCGACGGCCTGCGAGGCGCCGGCGGGGCCTCGGCGGCGCTCTATTATCTCGACGACGAGGGCAAGCCCTTGCCCGGCGCGTCGGCCGGCTCGCGGCTCTTCCGCTGGTCCGGGTCGTTCGGCTGGCGGCCGTTCCGCCAGTCGGTGGGCATCCCCGCGCGCGCATCGTGGGCCGTGCTCCAGATCGATAAGCCCGACGCCAACGGCCGCATCGCGGTGGATGACGTTCAGATCGTCGCCGTGCCCGACCCGCAAGTCGGCACCTGGACCCCCTACCACGTTCACGAGGAAACCGACGACTGGAAGCCCTACGAGGCCGTCGCGACCATCGAGCCGGGATCCGCGCTGGATGCCTCGGCCTTGCTCGACGCGCCGGCGGGTTCGCATGGGCGGGTCGTCGTGCGCGAGGATCGGCTGCACTTCGAGGACGGCACCCGCGCCCGGTTCTTCGGCGTCGTGCTGCTGCCCCCGGTGGAGTACCTGCCCGCCGAGCGAACCGACGCCCTGGCCGACCGCCTGGCGCGGAGTGGGGTCAACCTCGTCCGGCTGGGAGACCTCGATCTGCCGATGGGGCCGGGCCGGAGCCTCTTCGACGACTCGCGCGACGACACGAAGGCCCTCGACCCGCTGGCCCTGAAGAACCTCGATCACCTGATCGCGGCGCTGCGGCGGCGGGGCATCTATTACGCGCTGGAGCTTCAGTCCGGCCGGCGATTCCGCAAGGGAGACGCGCTGGAGGAATCGCGCGAATTTCCCCCCGGTGGCGGACCGGCCGCGGCGTTCGATCCCGAGATCCGTTCGCGGGCGATGGACGCCGCGAAACAGTTGCTCGGTCATGTGAACCCCGAGACGGGACTGGCCTTGAAGGACGACCCGGCCCTGGCGTGGATCACTCTGGCGGGAGAGTTGTCGCTTTTTAACCTGATCGACGACCCTTCCGCCCTGCCCGCCTCGTCGGCCGCTCGACTGCGGGAGCAGGCGAAGACCAGCCATCAAGGGGCGGGGCGGCGGCTCTGGCGATCGCTTGAAGGAGAAACCTGGACGGCCGAGGCCGACGAACTGCGGGCGTTCGGCGTGAAGGCGCCGATCGCCGGTTCGTCACACTGGCGCCGCGAAGCCGACTTCGTCGCCGCGCAAGCCGTACCAGGGTTGGACCTGATCGATGACCGGCTTTACTGGGGACCGCCGATCTGGAGCCCATCAGAGCGCCGGTCGCTGTTGTGGGACGTCAGCGGGGGTCTGACGGTTCCGGCAGACACCAAGCGAAAGACGGATCGACCCTATGCGGTCGGTCAGTGGGCCAACCATACCGGCGGGGCATGGGCGTTGCCCTATGAGGGGGCGGAGTTCCTGATGGCCGCGCGGACGGCGCTGACCGAAGATTGGGACGCCCTGGTACGCCGGGGGGTCTTCCCCCATCCCGAGGTCTGGGGCGCGAACGCGACGGGGACCGGGAGCAAGCTCGACGTCTTCGTCGTGCCCGAAGCGATCAACGGGAATCCGCAGATCATCGCCCTCTTGCCGCATGCCGCCTCGATCCTTCTGCGCGGGGGGTCGAGCCCGGAGATCCTCCGACGCAACAGGACCGACCCTTTGCGAGGGCGGCTCGTGGTCGATACCCCCTACACGAAAGCCCTGGCCGGCTGGCCTGGAGCGCGGCCCGAGACGTTCGAGTCGCTCACGCTCGAAACCACAAGCCCTTACGCGGTCGTCGCCGTCTCGGCGCTGGGTTCCGAACCGATCGAGGGGGCGAAACGCCTGCTGATCACGGTGATCGCCCGGAGCGAGCCGACCGGCCTGACCTGGGCGGACGCCTGGCGACGCGACGTGGCTGACCCGGGCCGTCCTCCGATGCTCCTGGAACCAGCCCGGGCCGAAGTGACATGGAATCACTCCGGCACGATCCGCGCCTACGCACTGGATACCGCGGGCCATCGTACCGGAGAGGCCCAACTGGAACACCTCCCCGACGGCGTTCGGCTCGACCCTCGGAGGTCGATCGAACGCCGTCCACTGGGAACTTCTTGTCGAACCGGAGCGCTGACGGGACAATGTCGTCCCACCTTCTTCCTCAACGTTGAGAGAGCCCCTACGCCATGAAAACGCTGGTGACCGGCGGCGCTGGTTTTATCGGATCGCACCTGGTGGATCGCCTCCTGGCCGACGGCGACGACGTGGTTGTCCTCGACAACTTCGATCCCTTTTACGCCGAGTCACGAAAACGGTCGCATTTGACCGAGGCGAGCAAGAACCAACGCTTCCGTCTGGTCGAGGGAGATCTCCGCGACGCTGAGACGGTGCGACGTCTGGTTCAGGACGTTCAGCCCGACGCGATCGTTCACCTGGCCGCGAAAGCCGGTGTCCGCCCGAGCATCGAGGCCCCCGCCCTTTATACCGAAGTCAACGTGCAGGGGACCGTCCATCTGCTCGATGCCGCGTGTACCCTCGACCCGCTCCCGCGCTTCGTTTACGCGTCCAGTTCCAGCGTGTACGGCGACCGCCGCGAAGGCCCCTTCCGCGAGACCGACCCGGTGGACCTGCCCGTCAGCCCCTATGCCGCGACCAAGAAAGCGTGTGAGCTGCTGGCCCACACGTTCCACCACCTGCACGGCTTGCCCGTCACGGGGTTGCGGTTCTTCACCGCATTTGGCCCGAGGAACCGCCCGGACCTGGCCATCGCCAAGTTCGCCCGTTTGATCGAGGAAGGTCAGCCGGTCCCCATGTTCGGTGACGGCACGACCCGCCGGGATTACACGTTCGTCGCGGATATCGTCGATGGTATTGTCCGCGCCCGGGACCGTTGCACGTCCTATCATCTGTACAATCTAGGCAATTCCAGCCCGATCCCTTTGCGGGAGATGATCGAGACCCTCGGGGCGGCCCTGGGCAAGACCCCCGAGATCCAGCAACTTCCCGAGCAACCGGGAGACGTCCGGCAAACCTTCGCCGACATTACCCGCGCCACTCAGGAACTCGGCTACGAGCCAGAGACGCCCTTCCGCGAGGGTCTCGATCGGTTCGTGGAATGGTTCCGGGGGAATGGGGGATCAGCTTTCACCCCGAAGTCCGCGCGGTGAGCCGACGGCGGCGTTGCCGAATGATCGGAATCAGGCCCACAGCGCCGACGGCGATCAATACCAGTGAGGACGGCTCGGGAACCACGGCGGCGAGGGCTCGGTCTCCGAGGATCTGATGGGCCACTCGCGTCGGATGGAAGGTATCCCAGTAGAAGTACTCATCCGGGTTCGACACCACGGTCCCCGTACTCTCATCGAAGGCCGGGGCCGTCACGTTGGTGAAGCCGAACGATCCCGGATCAGCAATGACCTGCTGCACGAGCCCGTACACATCCGGCCGGAAAATCGTGATTCCCAGGCTCGATTCAAGCTGATCCAGCTCCGCGTCCAGCACGGTGTTAAACCCGACGGACAAGGCATTCAGGGGGTCCGCATTGGCCGTGCCCAGCAGGGCCGGCGTGGAGCCCAACGGGGGCAGGTTCGGTACGAGGAAGTTCTGCCCGCCCGCGTTGGCCAGAGCGGTAATGGACGATGCCAGGTTCATCACGGGAACCGAGGGATCGGTCTGCCCGGCAAAGAGAAAATCGTTCGCGCCCCCGTAGATCACCACGAGTTGATCCGAGGTGAGCGTGAGATGATCCGTCAGGTAGAGGCCGACCTGAGTACCAATGTTGGGGGTGCCTGCGGGGGACAGACCCGAGAGACTCGTCAGGGCTCCCGAGAACGCATAGTTCGTCCCGCCAGCCAGACTGGGAGTGGGCGCCGCCACGCCCAAGCCTTCGGCCAGTCGCTCGACAAAAACCGGACCGTTGGAGAATCGGCCGTCGAAATACGGCGGCGAGGGCGGAAACGTTCCAAGGGAGCCAATCGACGCGTTCCCCGTGTCCGTCAGGCTATCCCCGAAGGCTACGATCTCCGTGATCGTGACAGCCGGGAGCCGGGAGACGTTCGCCAACGACGCCAGCGAGACCAGAAGTAGAATCCGAAGTACCTTCATGAAAAACCTTCCATGTCGCATAAAGTATCGAACACACGGTCCACATCCAATAAGATGTGATCCACCTTGCCCCCGAGCGAAATGACGCGTGCGGGGCGATTGGCGGTCGAGAGAGGCTAACGCCGAGAGCGCATATTTTGCAATAGTCGGCCTGCACATTTCTTGGCGCAGCCGATCTCAACGCGATCACGTCGTCCGCCGCGAAACTCCCAAGCCAATCCTGGTGTCCAGCTTGCGCATGTTGGGGATCGACCTTTCCGGTCAATATCCCAGAAGGGCGAGAACCACATCCGGATCAGCGAGGTCCGGCAGGAAGAGGCGCCGTCGCACCAGGGGCCGGCGTCGCGGCGGTGGCCGACGGCCAGGCAAGGGATCTTCGCGGCCCGGGCGGCGGTCAGACCCGTGGGGGAATCTTCCAGCGCGAGGGACTCGGCGGCCTTGACCTTCAGGCGACGCAACGCCAGGCGATACGCGGCCGGGTCGGGTTTCACCGCCGTCACATCCTCCTTGCCGATGATCTCCGCGAAGTCGTCGAGCAGGCCGGACGGAGCCAGCACGGCCGAGATGTTCGCCCGCCAGGTCGTCGAGACGATCGCCAGCCGGGCCACCTCGCTCAGCCGGCCGATCAAGGCGGGCACGCCGGGGTAGATCCGGGGGGAATCAACCAGCATCCGCACAGTCAGGTCCTGCTTGCGGCGGAGCCACCCTTCCACGTCCCCCCCCTCGATATTCCGGGTGCGGAAGACGCCCGCGAGGAACGCCCGGTCGTCCACCTCCGCCGCGCAGGCGCAGACCTCGGGTGGGACGTCCAGGCCCATGTCGCCGAAGGTCCGCTCCCAGGCGGCAACGTGGATGTTCTCGGTATCGGCGATCACACCATCGAAGTCGAACAGCAGAGCACGCGGCGGCATGGGGATTGTCGAGACGAAGTGGTCAATTGAGGATCCTGTACAGGCCGGTCATTATGGCCGGTTTCGGCACCTGCCGTCAAACCGTGCGCGATCACGCTCCCGACGCGCCGGATCGTTGACACGGCCCGCGCCGTGCCCTATGGTTGCGGCTCTAAGGCTCGACCAGGAATCGACTCACTCGAAAACGCCTCAACCCGAGGCGCAACAGGGAGAACGCAACCATGCCCCGTCCGATTACTCTCTTCACCGGCCAGTGGGCCGACATGCCGATCGAGACCCTCTGCCAGAAGGCCAGCCAGTGGGGTTATGACGGCATCGAGCTGCCTTGCTGGGGCGATCACTTCAACGTCCAGCAGGCCCTGAAAGACGACAAGTACTGCCAGCAGAAGAAGGACCTGCTGGCCAAAAACAACCTGCAATGCTGGGCGATCTCGAACCACCTGGCGGGCCAGGCGGTGCTCGACCCGATCGACGAGCGGCACAAGGCGATCCTGCCCGAGCACGTCTGGGGCGACGGCGATCCCGAGGGGGTCCGCAAGCGCGCCGCGCAGGAGATGATGGACACCGCCCGCGCGGCCGAGAAGATGGGGGTGAAGATCGTCAACGGCTTCACCGGCAGCCCGATCTGGCACCTGCTCTACTCGTTCCCGCCCGTGCCGGATTCGATGATCGACGCCGGCTTCCAGCAACTGGCCGACCGCTTCAACCCGATCCTCGACGTCTTCAAGCAGTGCGGTGTCCGGTTCGGCCTGGAGGTTCACCCGACCGAGATCGCCTTCGATATCTACTCGGCCGAACGGGCGCTGGAGGCCCTCGACCACCGTCCGGAGTTCGGTTTCAACTACGATCCCAGCCACCTGCTCTGGCAAGGGATGGACCCCACCGCGTTCCTCCGGCACTTCCCGAACCGGATCTACCACGTGCACGTCAAGGACGTGGCGAAGACGCTCGACGGCAAGACCGGGCTGCTCGGCTCGCATCTCGGTTTCGGCGACCCCCGGCGCGGGTGGGACTTCCGTTCGCCGGGCCGCGGGCAGGTCGATTTCGACACGATCACCCGCGAGCTGAACCTCCTCGGCTACGAAGGACCGCTCTCGGTGGAATGGGAAGACCCCGGCATGGACCGTGAGTTCGGTGCCGCCGAGGCCGTCCAGTTCATCAAGCGGACGATGAGCTTTCCCGCCGCCGGCCGCGCGTTCGATTCGGCCTTTGCCGAGGGGCAGGCGAAGAAGTAATCCACCGTATCCGATCCGTCGTGTCGGGAACTTCCCAAAGGACCCGGCACGACGGGATCTCCGGCTGGCTAATCGTTGTTGTTGCTTTTCTGCTTCTCCTCGTCCGCCTCAACCAGCGCATCGAGCGCCGGGGTATCGGGCGACATGATGAGGATGCCCCGGAGCAAGATCAGGACCGGCATGGCCGTCGCCAGGCCGAGAGGCCCCCAGAGCCAACCGAAGAAGAGCACGCCGAAAAGCACCGTCACCGGGTTAATCCGCACCGCGCCACCGTACAGAAGCGGCGTGACGACGTAGCTCTCCAGCGCATGGAGTCCGACATACTGCGCGACCACCGCCGCTGGCTGCCACCAGGTCCCCAGACTCAACGAGACGATCGTCGGCAGGATCATCGCCAGCAAGGGGCCGAAATACGGAATCCACTCCAGGAAGCCGGCCAGGATTCCCCAGAGTAGCGGTTGCGGTACGCCGATCAACCAGAGGATCAGAGTGACCAGGATCGTGTAGCCAAGCGAGACCAGCGACAGACAGCCGATGAACGTCTGGATTTCGTGCTGGATCTTATCGAACTGACGGTGCCGCGGATGCAGGCCCAGCCTCGCCGAGAAGAGGGTGACTCGCTCGATCCACTCCGCGCGAGTCTGGATCATGTAGAACAGATACGCCAGGAAGATCACGACCCCACCAATCACCCCCGCCAGTCCACCCAGCCCTGTCATCACCCAGCGGAGCAAGGCCCGGGCATTCCGGCGAATCGCGTTCCGCCAGAACTCCAAGGAGTGATTCGAGGAGCTCGCGCCCGCCTCATCCGTCGGCTGGGAGGAGTCATCCGACTTCGCGGACGAGGACGACGTGGCTTCACCCGTCGAATCCGCTGATCCGGCCTCTCCCGAGGGAACCTCTGGGGACACTTCTCCGATCACTCCGAGCGACTGCATGAACCGATCACCGCCTGTCCGCTTCGAAACGTCGGCGATTAATCCGCTGAAGCGATCGAGATATTGATCGGAGTCCTGGAGAACTGTTCCCGCCTGATAGATGATCAAGCCTGTGGGAGTGACGAGAATCAGAGCCACGAACAGCATGCACGCCAGGCTCGCGAGCGACTTGGGGAGGCCTTTGTTGACCATCCAGTTGGCCACCGGCGAGAGCGCGATCGCCAGGACCAGAGCCAGCACGAATGGCAACAGAACCGTGCTCATCAGGTACGCGGCACCAATCAGGAGCAGGCCCGCGATCACCCGCAAGGCAATCGTCTGCGTGTCCATCTCGTCATGTAACGTCGCGTCGTCGGGCTGGTGTTCCTCCAGCTTCATCAGCGTACCTCATCGAGAAGTCCATTGAGGAAGGGACGTTGCGAAAATCGTCCCGATGGCTTCTCGATGAGGCAAACCGGATGCCGATCCGTCAATCCGAGCGGTTTTTTCCGCTCAACCCTCCAGCCAGGGAGGTAAAGCCCCCGCTTCGGGCAGCTTGATCAGGCTGACGCTGAGCATGTGCTCATGATTCTTGACGGCCTCCAACGCATCCTGAGGCGGAACGTTGTCGAGGTTCACGACGCCGATCGCCTCGCCGCCCTGTTTCTCACGGCCGACGTTCATCTGCGCGATGTTGACCCCGTGCTCGCCAAACGTCCGACCGATGAAGCCGATGAGGCCGGGGCGGTCGTGATGGGTGAAGACCAGAAGCGTTCCGTCCATGTGAGCATCGAGCCGGTACGATCCGAGCTTCACCAAGCGGAGATATTGCTTGCCGAACAGCGTGCCGGCGGCCAGGTATGTCTTGCGCTCGGTGGCGACCTCCGCCTGGACCAGCGTGCCGAAGTCCCCCGGCTCGTCGGACGTCTGCTCCTCGATGTTGATCCCTCGCTCCTTGGCCAGCTCGACGGCGTTGACCAGGTTTGCCTGCTGCTCCAGGGCCGCTTCCATCAAGCCGGCGGCGAAGCTCGCGGTGATGAGCTTCGTGTTCTTGTGGGCGACCTCGCCGCGATAGGTCAGCTTGGCGTGCTTCAACGTCCCCCGATCCATCTGGGCGTGCAGGAGGCCGAGCCGGCGGCCCAGGTCGAGGTACGGCCTCAGGTCTTCCAGCTCGGCGCGGTCGAGCGTCCCCATGTTGACCGAGAACCGGACCTGCCCTCGCAGCAGGTAATCGGTCAGGAGTCGAGCGGCCTCGACGGCCACCTGCACCTGGGCTTCCTCGGTCGAGGCCCCCAGGTGGGGCGTGACCAGAACCTTCGGGTGCGCGACCATCGGGTTATCGGCCGGCGGCGGCTCGGGGTCATACACGTCAATCGCCGCCCCCGCGACCTTCCCGGCGTCGATCGCCGCGGCCAGAGCCGGCTCGTCGATCAACCCGCCCCGGGCGCAGTTGATGATGCGCACGCCCGGTTTCATCGCCTCGATCTGCTTCGGGCCGATCAGGTTGCGGGTCTCGGGCGTCAAGCGGCGTATGCAGGGTGATGTAGTCGCAACGTCCCCAGAGGTCGTCGAGCTTGGGAATGCTCTCGATTCCCAGCTCCAGCGCCTTCTCGGCCGAGAGGAACGGGTCGAAGCCGACGACGGTCATGCCGAACCCCAGGGCCCGCTTCGCCACCGCCAGGCCGACACGCCCCAGACCGACGATGCCGAGGGTTTTCCCCTCAAGCTGGGTTCCCGTGAACTTGTTGCGGTCCCACTTTCCGGCCTTCAGGCTCGCGTGAGCCTGGGCGATATTGCGGGAAAGGGCCAGCATCATCGCCATCGTGTGCTCGGCCGTGGAAACCGTGTTCCCGCCCGGCGTGTTCATCACGACGATGCCACGACGCGTCGCCGCGGGCACGTCGATGTTGTCCACCCCGACGCCTGCCCGGACGATCGCCTTGAGCCGCGTCTGACCGTCAAGCACGTCGGCCGTCAGTTGCGTTCCCGAACGAATCGCGATGCCGTCGGCTTCCTGAAGCGCCTTCTTGAGCGCCTCGGGGTTCTTGGCCAGGGCCGTATCGACGACCACCTCCAGGTCCTTCTCGGCCCGGAGCAATTGCAAACCTTCCTCTGACAGCTTGTCCGTCACCAGCACGCGATGCGGCACGGTCCATGACCTTTCCAGGAGTGAGCGTGGGGTGGCAAAGCCCCCTCGCAACCTTCGTTAGTGCTGCAGGGTGGGCAATGCCCACCCCACGTAAAAGGATCGAATACGTTTCGCGAGTGGGACTCAGCCAACACTCGCCGGGGTCTGCTGGCCGATCAAAACCTGCTGCGCGGCGGTGACGGCGCGACCGGGCTCGACCTCGAAACCAAGCTCGCTCAGGACCATCTCCAGTGCGGCGAGGCCGGAGATCACGTCCAGCTCGTCGGTGTAGCCCATGTGGCCGATCCGGATGATCTTCCCCTTGAGCTTGGCCTGGCCGCCGACGACCGTGATACCGAACCGATCGGACAGCTTCTTGCGGATGTCGGTGTCCTTCAAGCCCGACGGGACGTGGAACGCCGTCAAACCTTCCGCGGGCCGGGCGCTGAAGAGTTCCAGGCCAAGGGCCTGAACCCCAGCCTGGCATGCTTCGCTCATGCGGCGATGCCGCGTCCATACATTCTCAACCCCCTCGGCCTTGATCCGCTTGAGCGAGGTGTTCAGGGCGAGGATCAAGGTGTGAGCCGGGGTATAGGGCGTATCGAACTCCGCCACCTTCGCCCGCGCGGCCTTCAGGTCGAAATAGAACGCCGGGGCCTGAAAGGCGTCGACCTTTGCCCAGGCTTTCGGGCTGACGGCGACGAAGGCCAGGCCGGGCGGCAGCATCAGGGCTTTTTGCGAACCAACGCAGAGCAGGTCGATGTTCCACTCGTCCGTGCGGCACTCCATCGCGCCTACGCCCGAGATACCATCGACGGCGAAGACGGCGTCGGTCTGGGCGACGATCTTGCCGATCTCGGCAACCGGGTGGCCGGTGCCAGTGGAGGTCTCGCTCAGGGTGCCCATGACACAGACGGTGTCGGGGTTATCCTTCAGGGCGTTGGCCACGCGCTGCGGATCGACCGGCTGGCCCCACTCGAAATCGACGCTGACGGCGTTGATTCCGAACGCCTTGCAGATGTTCGCCCAGCGCTGGGCGAAGTGGCCGGCGTTCAGGACGAGGGCCTTGCCCCCCTTCGGCACCGTATTGACGGCGGCCGCCTCCATCGCGCCGGTACCCGAGGCGGTCAGGATGACAACGTCGTTCTTGGTCTGGAAGACCTCTTTCAGGCCGCCGACCGCCTCGGTAATCACCTGCTTGGCCTCGGCCGAGCGGTGGTGGATGACCGGCCGGGCCAGTTCGAGCAACACGTCTTCGGGAACCGGGGCAGGCCCCGGAGTCATCAAGCGCGGCTTCCGCATCGCGATCGTCCTTCTCTCTCTGTGCAACGCAACTCAAGCGAAGCCACACCAAATGGGGGTGGGCGCACGGCCTCGCTTTTCGAGAAAGTACCAGTGTACTTCGCGGACGCCCGTTCGGGGAGGGACGTTCACCGAGGACACCGTCAGGTTGTCGTTTTGTAAACCGCCTCCGGGGCGAACACCCGCTCGGCGACTGTCTCCAAGCTCCCGTCTCGATTGACCTTGCGGAAAAAGCACGACCGATACCCCTCGTGGCAAGCCCCTCCCACCTGCCGGGCCTGAATCAAGAGCACATCGCCGTCACAATCGACCGAGATCTCCTCAACGTGCTGAACGTGCCCTGAGGTTCCCCCCTTGTGCCATGACGATTTTCGAGATCGTGAGTAGAAATGCGTCATGCCCGTCTGGAGAGTCTTGAGCACCGCGTCGCGGTCCATCCATGCCATCATCAACACGTCACCGGTGTCGTGATCCTGGACGATGGCGGGGATCAAACCGTCAGACGTCCATTTCAGAGCATCGAGAAAAGGTGGATCGGCGGCGGTCACGAGGGAGAATCTCCTGGGGGTTCTAGCTCGGCGCGAAGGGGGAACAATCGTTCGCGGAGTTGGGGATCGTTCTGTGTCTCGGCCACCTGGATTCCCCGGTCGATCCACTCCCGTGCCATCTGGAGATCATCTCGTTGCCGAGCGTCCCGAACAAGTACGCGAACGAGCCAGGGGGGACGGACGCGGACCAGGGCTGACGGGTCGCGTTCGACCAGCGCGGAGGCGAACCGGCCCGCCAGCGCGCTGTCGAGGGCTTCGGCGGAGCGGCAGGCCTCGATCAACTCGGCCTCGACCAGAGAGGCCAGATCAAGCCGCCTCAGCTCGTCAAGCGGCATGCAACCGAGATCGTTCGATTCGATGGTGGCGGGGTTTCGCGGCTCCAGGCCGAGACGTCGGCGGAGTCGGTCGAACGGATATCCTTGATAAAGAATCGCCACCCGGGGACGCGCGGCCAGTTGCTCGCGGAGCCGGAGGATTCCTTCCAGTTTCACGAGGGAGACAGCGTCTCCCGCAACGGCCGGCCTGGCGGCCTCCAGGGGCGTCCGTCCCCGGACCGTCGCATCCTCGCCCTGGCCGAGACCCAGCCGGGACTCCTGAATCCAGAGATTTTCGTAGTAGGCTTCGACCGCCTCGCGCAGGAGCCGCTGGCGGGTTTGCTCGTCCAGTCCTTCGGGAAGAGCGAATCGCCAGACGGCCGCGTCCATCATCCGGATCGGCAAAGGGGTCCGGGTGCGATCCGCGGGGCCTTCCACCTTCAATCGCTCGAATTCAAGGCTTCCCCGGGGATGCGGTGTGGAGAACCGCACCGCGTCGCGCGTCTGGAGCACGGCGGCGCAGGATCTCGGGCAGGTCCTCGCGCGAGAGCGCCGTCGATGGCTCCGGCAAGGCGTGGTCCAGCCATTCGAAAACGTGGACATCGGGCGGGACATCATTTCCCTCGGCATTAACATCGGGCGAGGGCAAGGGGCGCAGGATGCCACGCGGGAGGATGGCATCCAGAGCGCCGCGATCCATCTTCCAGGGGATCGTCAGGATGTGGTCGAAGTCGTCAGCCAACTCCTCCGCACCTGCCCCCTGCCGGAGGATTTCGGCGAGCGTCCAGGCCCCGATGGCCGCGTCCGGGTCGGACGCGGCGGAGAGCCGGACGAAGCGATCGAGCGCGGCGATGGCCTCGGCGTTGTGGCCTTGCCAGGCCAGGCAGAGAGCGTGATTGTACGAGGCGTCGGCGTCCTCGGGGTCGGCCTCGGAGAGCCGGGCGAAGACCCCGGCGGCAACGGCAAGGTCTTGCAGGTCGCGGTTACGGAACGCGGCATCCCAGGCGTTGCGGCTCGCATCCCCCTTCGGCGTACGGAACCGGTAAGGCTGACGCGCGGCGAGCGGCAACTCCGCGGCCGACGCGAGCACATCGAGCGCCTGCTGCGCCGCCGGATGCTCTGGTTCGATCCGCAAGGCGCGTTGCCAGCAAGCCCAGGCCGCCAGCGGCCTCTGGAGCTTCAGATGTTCCCACCCCTGGTGGACCAGGGGCAGGACCTCGTCATTGGGTTCGGGGGAAACCATCGGAAACCTGGATTCAGATCCCGTCATCCGCTCAATGTCAATGACCGGGAACGATCAACTTGGGTTTGTCGCCTTGGTCCCCGGTCGAGGTGCCGCCGGGGGTCCAGATGCCGCCCTGGCTCGAGCCGCCGCCAGGAGCGCCGGGGGTCCAGATGCCCCCCTTCGAGGCCGAGACCCCCAGGTCGCCCGAGGCGGTCGTGACTCTCGGCCCGTATTCCGCCAGAACCGCTTGCAGCATCCGGGTATCGATCAGCATCTCCCCCGGAGTGTCGGGATGGGGAACCATGCGCACGAGGCCCAGGTCGAGCAGCGCCGACATGATCGTCAAACTGGCCGACCGATCCTCGCGGTATCGCTCCAGCACGACAGCCAGTTGCGGCACCCAGACCTCGGGCGGCTCGGTGCGGCTGCGGAGACGGATTTCCAGCAAGTCCCATTGGACCGCATTCGACGTCCGGGCGGCGGGGTCCGCCTCGCGTCCCTTGGCGACCCATTCGAACGCTTCTTTCGAGTCGCCACGCCCCTGGGCGAGCGTCGCCAGGTCAGCATAGGGGGCAACGCGCCCGATGTTCGGAAGGTCGATCAACGACGGCCGATCGACGATCGCTCGCGCGGTGTTCTCCATCGCCTGGGGAAGCACGAAATCCCGCGACCGCTCATACAGCTCCAGCAGCCGTTGATCGTCCAGCCGATCGGCCGGAACGCGATGCAAACGGGCAATGTGGAGCGTCTCAACGTTCACGGTGGCCGGGTCGATCTCCGGCTCCGGCTCGATCCCGAGACGCGAGCGCAACGCGTTGAAGTCCACATCGACGCGGTTGAACTCGTGGCTGAACTCAAGTTGACAGACAGCCGCGCGGAGGGAAACCAACGCATCCCCGGCCTCGGATGCCTGCAAGGGTGTGCGGCCGCGCAGGACCGGCAACGGCGTCTCGGGCCAGACCTCGCGGACGATCCGCGCCTGCTCCTGGCGGGAAATCGCTTCGGAGGCTTCACGAGGAGCCCCTTCCGGCAGCCACCATTCCGACCGTAAGGCGAGGCTGGTGCGGAAAATCTTCCCCAGTTCCTTCGTCTTCGGATGCGCGGGAGCGATGGACGCACCCGCCAGCTCGGTCAGACGAGCGGCCAGCGCGTCAAGCCGACCATCGTCGAACGCCTCCAGCATCACGATTTCCTGAGCCACCAGAACGCGGCCGACCACGTGGGGCAGATCGGCGAGGTTCTCGGGAATGACGCTTCCCTCGGGCTTGGGCCGGTCCAGCAGGTCGAAGGTATCGACCTCGAAGCTGTTCGGGTCGTTCTCGTCAATCACGTCCCGACCAGCATCGAAGACACGATCCGCGTTCCGCAGGGCCGTCAGCAGCGTCTCGCGGTCGCGTACGGGCCAGATCCACTGAACCAGATCGACCAGATCGTCGTCATTGGGAGGGACGGTTAACTGCCGAAGGGCCTCGATGTCCACCGCGTCATCCGTCACACCGACTTTCGCCACGTAGCGTTCGAAGGCGACCGACGCCGCGCCGTCCTCGCCCATCCAAAGGCGGCAGAGACCGAGGTTGCGGTCGGCCTCGGGCAAGAGATCGGCCGAGAGCGTTTCGAAGGCCGCGGCGGCCGACGCCCACAGGCCCTCTTCGGCCCAGCCCATCGCCTGCTCGAAACGCTGCCGATGCTCCCCGTGCATCCCCTCCGGGGCGGGCATGAGTCGGTACGGATTGCGCAGCCAGGGTGAGGACTCGGGATTACTTTGAATCGCCTTCATGAGCTGGGCGACCATCGGCTCGGCCTCGCCCTGCTCCAACTGCATTGCCAGGTTCAGGTGCGCGAGCGCGGCGGGTATGTTCCCGACCTCGTTGAGCAGGGTACTGAGCATTTGCGCCGTGATGGCCAGCCCCTGGCGCTGGGCGGGCCCAACGACCGTCAATGCCCGCTGCAACTGCGCGGCGGCGGCCGCTGGGCCTTCAACCTCCATCAGGACCCGGGCCAGCAGGTTCTGCGATCCGACGTTTCCGGGGTTCTTGGCGACGACCCGTTCGAGCACCTCCCGGGCCTCGGCTGGCTTGCGCTGACGGACCAGGATGATGGCCTTGCGGTTGGCCAGCCAGGGATTGTCCGGCGCCTTGCGCAGGCCCTCGTCCAGAGCCTGGAGCGCGGCCTCGGGCTGACCGCCCTCAAGTAGCCGCTGCGCCCGGACGGCGTCGGCTTCGACTTTGTGGCAACACCACTTGAACTTTTCACCGCTGCCGCAAGGGCATGGGGCGTAAGGGTCAACCGCAGCCATCAATCACGGACCTTTCTGCAGATCGAGGTTGCCTCCACACGCACAAGAGGTTCAAAGTAGCAAAGCGCGCGGTCCCGCGCCAACGTCGCGGCGTGATTCTTGGCGTTTGAGATCCTCAAGCGTGCGGCTCGCCTCGGTGCTCAACGGCATCTTCCACTGACGTGGACGTCGGGTTGGTTTCGACGGGTCGCCGGCGCGGCTTGTAAAGCAAGCTGGCCGCCAGGATCGCGATCATTCCCACCCAGAACAGCCACTCGGGCATCTCGGGCATCTCGCGGAGCCACACCGGAACCTGGTCGCGCCACGTCGGTCCCGTGGGCCTGGGCTCGGGATGAAAGGCCTTGACCAGCCCCGTCTGGATCAACTTGACGCCGATCCAGGCCACCAGGACGTACGCCCCGGCGGCCAACCCCTTGAAGCGATCGAGCAGGAGCAGGAACACCCCGGCGACGATCCGCATCATGACGATGCCGAGCACGCCACCGATATAGATGATGAGCATCCCGAGGTTCAGCCCCAAGAACCCCAGAGGCCGTTGCTCCAGTTCCTTGGGGAGCGCATCGGCCATCGCCACGGCGGCCAGAATCGAGTCGATCGAGAAGGCAATGTCCGCCAGCTCAACATTGATGACCGTCGCCCAGAACCCCTGGCCAAACCGGGACTTGCGTGGCGCGTCCGGGTGCTCCTCCCCGCCCGAGACGAAGTGATGGATCGCCAGATAAAGCAGATAGCAGCCGCCGAAGACTTTCAGCCACCAGAACTCCAGCAGGAGTGTCGCGAAGACGACAGCGATCGCCCGGAAGATGAAAGCCCCCCAGATTCCATAACGTAACGCCCGTTTCTGCTGTGACTTGGGTAGCGGGCGCACCATCACGGCGAGGACCAGGGCATTGTCGGCGCTGAGCAGGCCTTCCAGCAAGACCAGGGAGAGAATGGCCCCCACGATTGAGATCCAGTCGGCGGCGCTGATATCCCACATACGGCGGGAAACTCCTCCGTCAAACGGCTTTCGAGAGCAAGACCCCGGCCTGTGTGGGCCGCCGAACATCGCGCGACAGCCTGGGGGTGGTCCTCCACATCATGAGTCAACGACCGCCGTTCGGTCAATGCGGAAGAGGCGGGCGGGATTGCCGCAATGGTCAATTCCGATCATTTCACCGACCCGACTGACTTCAAATCGTTGTCGTTGTCCGTTAGGCTAGAATGGGAATGTGGACTGAAGGGCGGAAACCTCTTGCGGTGCTGTCCTTCCACTTCCTCTGCTTCGTTTCTCCGATCCGGGAGGGTGCCGGGAGCGGCACCAATCGAGCCATGCGGTCACGGCTCTTCCGATTTCGAGACCGAGCCTCGTACAAGTCCTCGGAGGTGATCGGGCTTTTCCTGATCAGTATCTTCGCCGGAATGATCTTCTTCGGGATCTGCGCGGCCCTCAACGCACTTTACGAGAGACTGTTCGGCTGATCCCCCACCTCTCGTCCGTTCAAGGTGACATGCGGACGCCAGGCACCGGGGGCAGCAGCCGACAGGCCAGCCACTGAAATGCCGGCTTGTGATTGTTCACGAAGTACATCAGGCCGTGTCGCCGGTGCGGAACGCGTTCCGTCGTCACGGAGATTCCCTTTTGCCGCGCCAGCCAGGCGAACGATTCGACCTGGGCATCAAAGTTATAGTGGTCGCGTCCGGGATAATTCAGGTAGATATCCAGCTCCCCCGGCTTCAGGTCGGACCGAACGATCAGATCGGCCGGATTTTCCGCCACGATCCGGCCGACGACGTCCGGACCGCATCCGAATACCGGGTCGAGAAACTTCCCGGCGTGGACCTTCCTCAACCCGAGGTAGTACTGACCGATGACCTGGTCCGGGTCGTAACGGCTATTCCAGCGGAAGGTCGCCGGGTTGAAATTCTCGTGGTAGTCGCCACTGACCGTGGTATAGCGCAGATTCGCCGGCGCGGCCAGGGTCGCGACGGCTCCGAAGAAGTCGTGGTTGGTGATCGCCAGGTTCAATGCTCCGAACGCGCCGGCCGACGCTCCGAGTAGAGCATGGGCCTCTCGTTCGGGCCGCACGCTGTACTTCGACATCACGAACGGGATGACCTCGCGCAGAACGTGGTCTTCGAACCGTCCGTGACAGCCATTGACAAACATGGAATGCTGAGCGTCGGTATCATTCTCCCCCCGGATCGTCCCGTCGGGCGCGGCGACGATGACTGGGGGAAACTCACCTCGGCAAATCATCCGGTCCAGTTCCCGAATGCGGTTCGAGCCGACGAACGTGTGCTCGTCCACGTACGCCATGTGCAAGTAAACGATCAGCGGATAGGCGCACGACGGGTTATATCCGGGCGGCAAATAGACGTACAAGTCTCGCGGCATGCCGAGTAGCGGCGAATACAGCCGCCGGTCGGCATCGTGATTGTGCGAGTAATCCACGATCCGCCCCGCCAGGTGGCGGTTCTTCCGATCCAGGTTGGCGTTGTCGCGGAATTGCGCGTGGGCCGCCCAGGGAATCGCGAGCAGGACGAGAATCACCCGGAAACACACGCGCATCACAACCTCGGATCGTTCTGAAGAGAGCTACCTTGATCTATCGACCGCGCCAGCTTGCCAACTGGAACGCGGACATTCAGGATGCTTGCGACTTTCGGGCCAATCGCCCCGCAATGGCGGACCAACCGAGTTCAGCACGTGAGCGAGGCCTCGGCAAGCTTGTCGGAAAGAAAAACCCACCTTGACCGTTCCAGCCGGATCGCTAGTTTATGCGACGACCTCGTGCGCGCCCGTCGTGGCCGCTCGCAAAATATCCAGGTCGAACCCGGCTCACCATTCCAGGTCAAGGAGGACCGCGGCATGGCCCACGACTTGATCCGCCGCGTCGAGACGCTCGGGCATCCCCGCATCCTCGTCGTTGGCGACCTGATCCTCGACCGTTACGTCTGGGGGGACGCCGAGCGGATCAGCCAGGAGGCCCCCGTACCGCTCTTGCGGGCTGACCGCCGTGAGCACCGGCTCGGTGGCGCGGCCAGCGTGGCGACGATGCTCCGGGCACTCGGGGCCGAGGTCCGGCTGGTCGGTGGCGTCGGTGTTGATCTGGAGGCCGAACAGGTTCGCCACATGCTTGATGAGGCCGGGATCGACCACCGCCTCGTCATTCCGCTGGACGACCGCCCCACAACCCTCAAGGAGCGGTACATCGGCCGGGCCCAGGACCGCCACCCTCAGCAGATGATCCGCGTCGATTACGAGCGTCCGCGACCCGATCCCCGACCGGATCGAGGCCCTCCTCGGCGAGCATCTCGACGCGGCCGTCGCCGAGGCGGATCTCGTTCTGATCTCCGACTATGACAAGGGAATCTGCACGCCGGGGCTCTTGCGAGTCTTGATCGACTCGTGTCACCGACAGGGCAAGCGCGTGCTGGCCGACCCGATCCGCGGAAGCGACTATTCCCGGTATCACGGCGTCCACTGCATGACGCCCAACCGCCTGGAAGCCCAGCTCGCCACCGGCCTGACGATCCAGAAGCCCGAAGACGCCTTCGCGGTCGGCCGGGAACTGGTCGATCGGCTTGGTATGGAAGCCGCGCTGGTGACGCTCGACCGGGATGGCATGGCCCTGGTCCGCGCCGAGGGACACGCGGAGATCGTGCCGACGCGGCCACGACAGGTTTACGACATCACCGGCGCCGGTGATATGGTCCTGGCCGTCGTCGGCCTTTGCCTGGCCGCCGGCGCCGACTACGACGAGGCGGCCGCGTTGGGGAACGTCGCCGGCGGTCTGGAGGTCGAGCGGATCGGCGTCGCCTTGCTCTCGCGCGACGAGATCGTCCGCGACCTGCTCGACCACCACCACCCCGAGCGCTCGCGGGCGGCCGACGCGCGACGAGTTGCTGGCCGACTGCCGCCGCCGTCAGGAGGCCGGGCAGACGATCGTCTTCACCAACGGCTGCTTCGACCTCTTGCACATCGGCCACGCCCGGCTCTTGCGGCAGGCGGCCGCACTCGGGGATTTCCTCGTCGTCGGGGTGAACTCCGACGCGAGCGTGCGTCGCCTGAAGGGGGACTCCCGGCCGATCAACCCCGAGGACGCCCGCGCCGAGCTGCTCGCCGCAATGGCGTGTGTCGATGCCGTGGCCGTTTTCGACGAGGACACGCCGCTTTCCCTGATCGAGGCGATCCAGCCCGACGTGCTGGTCAAGGGGGGAGACTACCGCCCCGAAGACGTCGTCGGCCGCGACGTTCGTCGAGGCCCGAGGTGGCCGTCTCGTGCTGATCCCGCTGGTGGAGGGACATTCCACGACGGCCCTGGCCACCCGCCTGGCCGAGCGTCACGTCTCCGCCCATGCCGCCGAGTCACCTCTGCCTCGTCCCCATGCGTCCAGCCCGAAGGTCCCGGCATGACGCGAGTTTGACCTTCTCTCGGCTTCTGAAATCATCACATGCGAGCCTGACTGAGACCTTCGTCCTCCCTTCGCGGAATTCGGAGGACTCCGGCGGAAAGCCGTTGCAACCGGGGCGAGGATGGGGTATATCTGTTTCTATCGTCTATCCGTCTTCCGCTTCCCATTCGGCCGAAGCTCCCCTTTTCTCTCGTAAAGGATTTTCTCCCGCACCGGCAGCGGCCGATTGTGGTGAACTTCCAATCCCAGAAAACGAGCCAAGCCCACACCCCTGTTTGGTCCGGCGCGAACTCGACCTAAACTCAATCTGGACATCGATTCCGGAAATCCGACCCCCAAGACGACAACATCAAGTGGAAGCCGCCCGTGGCAACGCGCACGGTCGGCACTGCCAAAGGCCACTCACGTCCGAGCCTTTCCGTGCTTGCCCCTGTGAAGTCGATCTTCAACCTCCCACGACTTGGACCCCGATGAAACGCCCCCAGGCTTCCCGCCACCGCGACAAGGCCCGCCCGGGACAGCGACGCGACTCTCACGCCGATCGTCGTTCCGCGCCCGGCCCACGCCCCCGGCGTCGAGGACCGTTCCGCCATGGCCGCATCCCGGTCCTCGGACTCGTCGGCGGCATCGGCGCGGGTAAGAGCGTCACGGCGCAGGCTCTCGCCGAACGGGACGCGCACGTCATCGACGCCGACGCGGTGGGCCACGCCCTCTTGAACCAATCTCCGGCGCCGATGAAGTCCTGCGCCGATTCGGCCCGGAGGTCCTCGATCTGGCCAGCCCCAGGCCCGAGGGAGAACCCCCTCCGATCGACCGTCGCGCCCTGGGCCGGATCGTCTTCCAGGACCGGCACGCTCTCCGCGATCTGGAGCGTATCCTGCATCCGAAGATGCGCCGGACGTTTGAAAAAGCCATCGCCCGCGCTCAGCGCAAGGCGCAGGCGACGGCGGTGGTCCTCGACGCGGCGGTCCTTTTCGAAGCCCACTGGAACGACCTTTGCGATCTGGTGGCCTTCGTGGAGGCCCCCCGTGACCAGCGAATCAACCGGCTCACATCCGCTCGCGGCTGGACAGCCGAGACGCTCGTCGCACGCGAGCAGGCCCAGATGCCGCTGGAGGAAAAGGCCCAGCAAAGCGATTTTGTCCTGCACAACGACGCCGGCCCGGAGCAATTAACCCAGCAGGTGGATCGCCTCTGGCAACGATTAACCACGCCGCCCGGCCGCTCTGGCCGAGGCACCGTTTAACTCCGCGCGACCGTCCGGATGTTTTTGCCGGACCGACCTTTGGCCAGGATACCTAATTATACAAGAACATGGAAATTCTTCTTGAGATCATCGCCGATGAGGCCTCCACGTACGCTTCCCCATTGATCGTTCCTCCGTCTCGAATTTGCCCTGTCAGCGACAATGGCCCGCGCTGATCGTGGCGAGGCCATTGCAAGAAATAAACATGTTGATTTTTCGATTGAATCACGCAACGGTTGGATTGATGACGACCGCCGCGAATTCCGGTGTCCGTCTTGACGAGGAGTTTTGACCCATCATGCCTAACGAAACCCGCCCCCGACGGGAGATCACCGGCACCTCCCGAACCCGCAAGGCCGCCCTGGCCGACCAGAAGCCGGAAAACAACGAGGATAACGGAACCTCGCGGATCGCAGCCGACGAGACCAATCTTCCCTCGGACGCCGAGAACGGCGCCGAGGGCGGATCGTACCGCGAGCGCAGCGAACCGGCACCGCGGTATCGCAACAACAGCAGCAGCAACAGCAACTCGGAAAGCGGCACGTCGTCGATCCGTGACCGTCTGAATAGCCGCGAGCGTGCCTCGGCCCGCTCCGTGCCCGCCGAATCACCGCGCGAGCGGGAGCGCGTTGCCGAACGGGACGAGGATTACAAGCCGCGTCCTCGCAATGCGCCGCCGGAACCCGAACCGGAGCCGGTGGACGAGCAGAGCGAGGCGGAGGGTTTCCCCGACGAGGGTCTCTTTGGCGACGCGGAGATCCACGACCGTTACGAGGACATCAAGCGCGGAGAGATTCACCTCACCGAGCTTCAGAAGATGACGATGCCCCAGCTCATCCGCACCGCGAAGAGCGAGGGGGTCGTTGAATACACGGGGCTGAAGAAGCAGGACCTGATCTTCAAGATCCTCAAGGAGCGGGTCAAGCAGAATGGCCTGATGTTTGGCGAAGGGACGCTCGAAGTCCTGCCCGATGGCTTCGGCTTCCTCCGCAGCCCGGATTACAACTACCTGCCCTGTCCCGATGATATTTACGTCTCCCCCAGTCAGATCCGCCGCTTCGGCCTGAAGACCGGCGCGATCGTGGCCGGGCAGATCCGTCCCCCCAAGGAAAACGAGCGATACTTCGCCCTGCTGCGTGTCGAGGCGATCAACTACGAGGACCCCGATCGTCTCAGCGAGAAGGTTGGCTTCGACGATCTCACGCCGCTGCACCCCCTGGGCCGAATCCAGCTCGAAACCGCCGCGGATGAGCTGAACATGCGCGTGGTCGATATGATCACGCCGATCGGCAAAGGTCAGCGCGGGCTGATCGTCGCCCCGCCACGCACCGGCAAGACGATCCTGCTCCAGAAGATTGCCAACAGCGTCCTGGAGAATCATCCCGACGCCTACGTCATGGTCCTCCTGATCGACGAGCGGCCGGAGGAAGTCACCGAGATGGAGCGATCGGTCAAGGGGCCGACCGCCGAGGTCATCAGCTCGACCTTCGACGAGCCCGCCAGCCGGCACATCCAGGTCGCCGAGATGGTCATCGAGAAGGCCAAGCGGATGGTCGAATACGGCCGCGACGTGGTGATCCTGCTCGACTCGATCACCCGCCTCGCGCGTGCGTACAACACCGAGGCCCCGCACTCGGGCAAGATCCTCACCGGCGGTATCGACGCCTCGGCCCTGCAGAAGCCCAAGCGGTTCTTCGGCGCCGCGAAAGATCGAGGAGAGCGGCAGCCTGACGATTCTCGCCACGGCTCTGGTCGATACCGGCAGCAAGATGGACGACGTGATCTTCGAGGAGTTCAAGGGCACCGGCAACATGGAGCTTCACCTCGACCGGCGGCTGGTCGATAAGCGGGTCTGGCCCGCCATCGACGTCAACCGCTCCGGCACCCGCCGCGAGGAACTCCTCTTCGATCCCGAGGAACTTCGCCGCGTCTGGATTCTCCGTCGCGTTCTTAACGACATGAATCCTGTCGAGGCCATGGAGCTTCTGACCGGCCGGATGCGCAAGACGAAGTCCAACGCGGAATTTCTGATGAGCATGAATCTGTCGTGAGCGCCTTGACGGATTCCTGACGATGGATCGATTCGGAGACTCCAGCGGATGGCAGGTTAGCGGCGCGACCGGCCCGTTAATCTGTCATCCGTCATCAGTGCTCCGATGGACGATCGGTCATCACTCGGTCAGCAAATATCAACCATTCCACCCATCCCCACTCTCCTGGTTCCTCCGTCATGCCGACGTTTGAAGGTGATTTTTCCCCTCCTGCCGGTCGGTTCGCGATCGTGGCGGCCCGGTTTAACGGCCTGGTGACCGAGGCGCTTCTCGCCGGGTGCCGCGATGCGTTCACCCGTCATGGCGTGGCCGACGATCGGCTCGACGTGGCCTGGGTTCCTGGGTCGTTCGAGATCCCGCTGGTTGCGCGGACGATGGCCGGAACCGGCCGGTATGCGGCGGTGATCTGTCTGGGATGTGTGATCCGGGGGGAGACGGGCCATTATGACCACGTCGCCGGTCAGGCCGCCGCTGGAATGGCTCAGGCGAGCCTCGCCAGCGGCGTACCCGTGATCTTCGGCGTCCTGACCACCGAGACGGTCGAGCAGGCGCTCAACCGGTCAGGCTTGAAAAGCGGCAACAAGGGAGCCGAGGCCGCCCTGGCCGCCATCGAGATGGTCAACCTGCTGTCGAAACTGAACGGGGCGTCGTGACAGCGGACGACGCGTCGCGCATGCCCGACTCCCCACGCGAATAACCGAGACGTTCCAGCCCCTCGGCGCAGGCCTCGTCAAGCCGGATTCGCTCCTCCTCCGACAGACTCGTCCATGTCGACGGCTTGCGACGGGACAGCGACGCAGCCTCCGCAATCCATTTGTCATCCTCCAGATCGTGCCCGAGAAACGCCAGCAGACGGCGCAGTTCGGTAGCGGGATCGTCCAGCAACGACTCATAGCGCATGCTCAAGACCCGATCCTCCGGCAAAGGGTCGAGCAGGTCCATGCCGCCCTGGATCATCGCGTTCCAGAGCCCGCCGAACGCTTCGATCGGGATCGCTCGCGAGCGGTATGTTTCCACGTCAAAGGTTTCCGGCAAGAGGCCACGCCACTCGTCGGGCGGGGTGAAGCCGTCGGGCCGTTCCGCCGTCATGAACGGATGGAACCCCAGCGCCGCTTCCATCTGAAGGCCGAAGATGACGAACCGGAACGAGTGGTGCCGGCTCATCGACATGGCCGTCTCTCGCCCGTCTCGGTAGAGATGAATGAAGCGGGCGTTGGGGAAATGTTCGAGAAAACTCGGCACGTCGCGGAGCGAGCCGCCCGACCGCTCCACCCAGATTCTCCGGCCAAACCGCGAGCATAACCAGTCGAGCAACCGGAGATGCTGCTCGGACACCGGCGCCTCGGGCCAGTTTCGCACCAGCGCGTGCACTTCGTCGAATAACCCATCGGGATCGTCCGTGAGAAAGGGCAGCGTCACCAACGCGATCGGAGGGAGACCCTCGTCCGCACGGAACCGCGCCTTCGGCCCGAAAGGATAGAGCACTTCCTCGGGGATCAAACCGTGCTTCAAGGCGACGGCATGGCTCGGCCGGGGCAGGCTCAACAGGTTCCAGAACCGCTCTCCATCGATGGGCTCGGCCGGAAAGCCGAAGGGGCGGACACAGAAGAAATATTCCGAGACGCTCAAAACCTCGTCATGCCGACGAAGCATCTGCGAGAGCAACGTCGAACCACAGCGTCCCGAACTGACGACCATGACCGGATCTTGCATCGCAACACCCATTCTCGACCTTTGGCCAGTGATCGGGGTTATCGTTTCCGCGCGATGTCCCACGAGAGAATGATGGACAAACGGGGGTTCAGTGTGCCATCCGGCACGACTTGAGGATAGAGCGAATCGGCTGAAGGGCTCTCAGCTCCCTCAGAAACGCGCAAAGCCAAGGGGGTGGCCGATCTCCACTTCCCTATGGACGGCCGCCCCCTGGCGCTTTGTGTCGGTGGTTTTTCTTTTGCCGGAGACGCTCACATGCCGCGCGGACGACGCCGTCGCGGCATCAGGGCCGTTGACTCGGCCGGGGAAATCGACCCATTCGGCGCGATTCTGGGCAAGGTCTCCGAAAGAGCGAGCGTCGGAAGTTCCTGATTCAGCTCGATTGGACTCTCCAGGGCGATCCGGTGGGGCCGGACCTGACCCGACGCACCTTGGACCATGTAGGTGACCCAATTCCCGTCCGTTGAGACCGCCGGAGTGTTGGGGATACTGTCTGTCGCGAGCACACGAATTTCGTCCGCCTCGATCGTC
Organism: uncultured Planctomycetota bacterium; assembly: GCA_963758025.1. Lineage (GTDB taxonomy): Bacteria > Planctomycetota > Planctomycetia > Isosphaerales > Isosphaeraceae > CAVWUA01. The sequence goes on from CAVWUA010000006.1 coordinate 54,677, forward strand.
AGCGTCCCGTCCTCGGGATCGATTCGCAATGGGCAAACACAGATCTTCCAGAGACTTTCCCCCTGGACCTCCCGCAGGAAGACCAGCGACGGGTCTTTTCCCGGCACCGCCACGACCGTCGGGTAGCGATCGTTGATCTCACGACCGTCCACCTCATCCTGAAAGGTGAGCCGACCCGCGGCGCGGACCGTCCGACCGTTCAGGTCCATCTGAAGCCACCAGAGCTGTGAGGCCGAATACGAAATCTCGCCGTTCCGATCTCGCTCCCGCACGCTGGCCGTCAAAATGACTTTATCGATGAGCCGATCATCCTTCGACCACGTGGGATTGCTGAAGAAGACCTTGCCCCGGCCGGGCGGCGGACACGACCAGCTCACGGGCTGAGGGACATCCTCGTCAACCGACTTCTCGCTCGTCAGCGCGGGCTCGTGCCCCTCGAACGAGTAGTGGTACAGGACGCCGTCGCTGCTGGCGAAGAGTACGCGAGCCGTGGTTCCCGGCAGCCAGCAAGGAGCCCCAACCGGCAGGATCTCGGTCTCCAGTCGGTCGAGTACCTCACCGCTCGGATACGACAAACGGGCCAGGCCGAAGTTGCTGGACGTCACGCCCCAGCCCTCACCAGCGAGCCGCGACCAGCGTCCGACGACATGGTATTCTCCCGACTCGTCCCTCCAGGGAGAGAGACTCGCGTCCTCCAGCCGCTCCTTCGGCGGCAGGTTGAGCCGCTGAACGAGGCCCGTATCGCCATCTACCATCTGTGACGTCTGATCCGAGACGTTCTGAAGGGAACGCTTGAGGAAAACGAACTGCCTTTGATCCATCTGACGCAATGGCGTCTCCGGGACCGTATGTCCCATCCACACCGCCAGCCCGCAAAGAGCCAAACCCATGACCCCCATCATCCGGATCATCAATGCCATCGCGACTTTCATATCACAATCTCTTGAGGGAGTGTAGCTCCCTCGCACCGCGCAGGACAAGGCGTCGTCCGAATGGATCCTCTTCGGAACGTCGGAGTACCGTTCGCGGCGATCGTATGTGTAGAGATGAACTTGCTTGTAACAGCGTGCTCGGAGACTCAATATTTCTCACGCACGAGAACGGAGGGCGCAAAGGAGGGCAAGGGTGCAGGCACGCTTACAAGACTCATCGATAACCTACTTCACAAGGCGACAAATCGAGCCTCCTCGTGCGAAAAATCTGGACGAGTTTTTTTTCAACATCATTCGCGGATCGCGACCGTCTCCCAAACGCTGGTCATCGGATGCCTTTCTTTGCTAGAATCGTGAACAGGCGTATTCACCTCGCGCGGAAGAGTCGAATGACCTTTTCGCCCGAGAAACGATTCATATTTTCATAAGAACAAATTAATCATCAGAAACCAGGGAGGGACGACCGACGATGGCTGCCACCAGCCAGGGATTGATTCCGCAAGCATTCTGGTTTCGCCTGAGCCTGCCTTGTCGGCGGATCGACGGCTTGCCTCGAACCGAAGACCGAGGGCGTTTGCTCGATCTTCCCGCATCGTGCGCCCTCCCTCCGCTGGCAAGGTTGGAGGGGCGCGAGCCCTGGTCCGAGGTCCGAGTGGCCTGGAACCCGGGTGGGCTGGCCGTGGCGGTCGAAGTGTCGGGAAAGCTCCGGCCGGTCCAGGCTCCGGATCCCGACGACCTCACACCGCCGGACGGCGTCGGGATCTGGATTGATACGAGGGACACCCGAAACGTCCACCGGGCGACAAAGTTCTGCCATCGGTTCGCCGTCGCGGTCGTCCCGGCCCGTGGCAAGGGGGGTGGTCTGGAGGCGAAGGTTGCGCAAAAGTCGATTCATCGCGCTCTGGGTGACGCCCCGCGTGCGCCTGAAGGGGCGGTTTCGACCCGCGCTGAGACCACGAAGACCGGCTGGCGACTAGAACTTTTCTTCCCGGCCGAGGCCCTGCACGGCTTTGATCCCGAAACGAACCGGAGGCTTGGGTTGATGGTCCAGGCGACCGATCCGGACCGGGGCGACGAGTTCCTCTTGCTGAGCCGCGAGTTCCCGGTGGGCGAGGACCCGAGCCTCTGGGCAACGATCGAGCTGCGCGACGAGGGATGATCTTGGCCCGGACCCCGCTCGCGCGATACCCTATTCCGAACAGGAAAGTCTCTTTTCTGGAATGTCCCAACACGTGTTGGATGGAACCTCGACCTGAGCGACCGACCCGGCGGCAGATCCCATGAGCGACCCCACGCGAGAAGAACGTCCCCGACGTGACCACGACGAGTCGATCGACAAGGCCCTTGACCAGGCCACGACGCCTCCCTCGCCACCCAAGCCCGATGTCTCGCTGAAACGCCAGTGGGACGATGAGTTGGAGGCTGAACTGGAAGCGACAATGTCCGGCTTCGATGCCGAAGAATTCGACGTCCTGACCAAGGGCCGGACCCGCGCGAGCGACCGAGCCCACGCCCCCAAAGGGGGCATCGGCCAGGAGGATCGACCCGGCGTCCAGCAGGCGAAGGTCGTCGCGGTCCGTGGCGACACCGTCTTCCTTGACCTTGGCGCCAAGAGCGAGGGGGTCGTCCCGCTCGCCCAGTTCGAGGAGGAGGAGATCCCCAAGACCGGCGACATGATCGAGGTTGTCTTCGACCGCTTCGATCACGACGAAGGTTTGCTGCTGATGTCCCGCAAAGGGGCTGCCGTCGAGGCCAACTGGGAGAACCTTCGTAAAGGCCTCATCGTCGAGGCCCGAGGCGTCAAGGAGATCAAGGGGGGCCTCCAGGTCGAGGTCGGCGGAATTCGGGGCTTCATCCCGATCAGTCAGCTTGAGATGAACCGCATCGAGGACGCGAAGGAGTTCGTCAACCAGAAGTTCCGCGCGATCGTCACCGAGGCGAACCAGCGCGAGCGCAACCTGGTCCTCTCGCGCCGGGAACTTCTCGAACAGGAACGGGCCGAACAGCGCGAGAAGACCTGGGCCGAGCTGGAAGAGGGGCAAGTCCGCACGGGCAAGGTCCGCTCGATCAAGGACTTCGGCGCGTTCGTGGACATCGGCGGCGTGGACGGTCTGATTCACATCTCCGATGCGAGCTGGGGCCGGATCAAGGACATCGGCGAGGTTGTGAAACACGGAGATGAGGTCGAGGTCAAGGTCCTCCGCGTGGACCGCGAGGCCCAACGTGTTGGCCTCGGTCTGAAACAACTCCAGCGCAGCCCCTGGGACGACATCGAGGACAACTACGAGCGTGGGCAGACCGTCCGGGGCAAGGTCACGAAGCTGATGGACTTCGGCGCCTTCGTCGAGCTGGAACCGGGCATCGAGGGCCTGATTCATATCTCCGAACTCGCCAACCGCCGCGTCGTCCGAGTCCGTGATGCCGTCCAGCCCGACCAGGAGGTCGAGGTCCGCATTCTCGACATTGACCCCGACGCCAAGCGAATCTCCCTCTCGCTGAAACCCCTTCCCGAGGGCGTCACCGCCGTCCCCGAGGAGGTCGAGGACGACGACACCCCACCCCCGCCCAAGCCCGAACGCAAAATCCCGCTGAAAGGCGGCCTAGGCGACGGCGATACGAAGCTGTTCTGACCTCATCCACCCCGCGTTCCTCGATGCCACTGGTGGCCGGTTCTCTGCCAGTGGCATCACGCGTCTGGAGCACAATCGCAGAAGCCGCCGAGTTGATTTGCCCAACCGACACTCGTTTGCAGCCGTCTCGCGGTCGGCGATGTCGTGACGGACAGCCAACCTGAATCCCACTGGCAGCTTGCCGGGCCTCGCTCCGGATGGTAGAAGTCACGAAGAGTTCAGCGGCGCCGGGAAACTGATCCGCATTGGAAAGGGAAGCCATCGCGTGCGAGTTTTGATGACGGGCGGCTATGGCTGCATCGGGTCGTGGGTTGCCAAGATCCTGGCCGAAGAGGGGCAGGAGGTCTGGATTTATGACCTCAAGGAAGATACCCATCGGCTGGACCTCCTGCTCGATGAGGGGCATCGGTCGCGAGTTCATTTCATAGCGGGGGACGTGGCGGAGCTGGATCCGCTCCGCGCGACAGCCGAGCAGGTCGGGGCGACGCATTTGCTCCACCTGGCCGGGTTGCAGGTGCCGACGTGCCGCGCCAATCCGCTGCTCGGGGCACGGGTGAACGTGCAAGGAACGCTCGCTGTCTTCGAGACGGCCGCGGCGCTCAAGGGGCAGGTCGAACGTGTCGTATATGCCAGTTCGGCGGCCGTGCATGGACCGCCCGACCCGGCGCTCTCAGGGCCGATCGGTGATGAGGTGCGACTTTCGCCCTTGACGCACTACGGCGCATTCAAGGTTTGCAACGAACTGAATGCGAAGGTGTACTGGCTCGACCAGGGAATCACCAGCGTCGGCCTGAGGCCCTGGACCGTGTACGGAGTCGGACGCGATTTCGGCGTCACCAGCGAGCCGACGAAGGCGATCAAGGCGGTCGCGGCAGGCCATGACTACCGGATTAGCTACGGTGGTTTGCAGGATCTGCAGTACGTCGGCGACGTGGCCGAGACGTTCCTCCGCGTCCTGACGGCTCCGTATGAGGGGGCCGAGGCATACAATATCCGGGGGACGGTCGTGCCAATCGAATCGTTCGTGCAGACGCTCCAGGCAGTCGCGCCGGAGGCGGTCGGGCGGGTCACTCACGGTGACCGGCAATTGCCGATCGCGCCCGATCTTGACGATACCCGTCTGGAGGAGCACTTCGGCCCCCTGCCCCGCACGTCCCTGAAGGAAGGGATCGCCGAGACATACCGCCGGTTCGTCGAACTCCGTGCGCAAGGGAAGCTCGACCTGAGCGACCTGGGGTAATGTGCTTGGACAGAGGAGACGAGACGAGGGGTTCCCCCGCTCCGGCCCTCCCCCCGCAAAAAACAGAGGGGGAGGGCGTCCAGGATTCTCTTCAGAGTGAGCCGGTCAAGGTGGGGATCGCTTGTACGATCACCCACCCTCTGCGATCCGTCGTCAAGGACGCGGAGCCGCCTTCGGAGCGACAGGCTTCGGCGTCGCCGTCTTCGGAGCGGCTGGCTTGGGGGTGGTGGTGGCCGCTTTCGGAGTGGCGGCGCCGGCCGGGGGCGGCGTCAGGCTTCCTGGCGGCAGGGACGGCACCGGGGCGGAGAGCTTTGCCGCGAGGCTCGCCGGCATCGGCTTGATCTCGACCTTCGCCTTGGCCCGCTGTTGCTCGGCGATCTGCTTCTGGAGCTCGAAGGCGTACTGGTTCAGGATCTGGTCCTTGAACTGGGCGAAGTCGATCGGCTGGCCTTCCTTGCGATCGGTGACGTGGATCAGGTGGTAGCCGTACTCGGTCTCGATCGGATTGGAGATTTCCCCCTTCTTCAGACCGAAGGCCACCTCCGAGAACTCCTCGATATACTGACCTTTGCGGGGGAACAACCCCAGATCGCCACCGGATGGGGTCTGGACGTTGCCAGGGTCCTCGGAATATTTGTTGGCCGCGTCGGCGAAGCTGATCTGACCGCTTTCAATCTGCTGCTTGATCGCTTGCAGCTTCTTCTTGGCCTCTTCCTTCTTCTCCTGGGACGCGTCGGGATCGAGTTTGATCAAGATGTGGCTGGCACGGACCTGCGATCCGTTAAAGACATCCTTGTTCGCCTCGGCGTACTTCTTGAGTACGTCGTCGGTCGCTTGCTGCATCACATACTTCTTCCATTGAAGCGTGCGAGCGATCCGGCTCTTGAACTCGTCCATCGACGTACCGTTGTTGGCCAGTTCGGTCGCCAGGTCGGAGTCATTGGCCTTCATGTTCTTCTCGTACTGGGCCACGACCTCGTCGATCTCGGCCGGCGCGACCTCGACCTTCTGCGCCTTGAGGAACTGCGAGAGAACCCGGGTATTGACCAGCAGGTCCATCGCCGTCTGATAGGCCTCCTGCTCCTTTCCGGGGGGAATCGCGAATTGGCTCAGCAGACCGACGACCTCCGACTCCATGATCGGCTCGCCATTGACGGTCGCCAGCACCGGGTCGGCCTTCGGCTGGGCGGGCTTCGTCGCGGGCTTGGTCTGGGTCTTGGCCGCCGGAGGAGCCTGAGCCACGGCGACCGAGCCAACGGACGCCACCAGCAAAAGTGCGAGACCAGAACGAAAACACAATGACATCGAACGTATCTCCTTACCAAATCCGGTCACGAGGAACCTTCCAGCGCGATCGGTCGTGCGACCGTAGAAGTTCCAATTATACGGATTGGAAGGATGGCCCGCCGCGCGAATCCGCCAAGAAATCGGCCGCAGGATCGAATTCGCCCGCGACACATTCCCTCAAGCACTCAACGTGGAGCACCGGGTACGACCAGCGGCAGGGGTGTCTCCTGAATCGGGACCGTCGAGCCACCGCGATCCATCGCGCCGAGCTTCGGCGGCCAGGCTCCCTCGGGCCACGAATGGATCACCCGCCACGTGAGAAGATAGAGAAGGAGATAGATCGCCAGGGTGGACCAGACCGAGGGGGCCCAGAACTTCAGGGCCGTGCCGAACGCCTTGTTCACCCGCGCTCCGCGCAGGTCGACGCTGCAAATCTCGTCCAGCAAGAGATGGGACAGGAATCCGACCATCACCGCCAGGGCCATCGCCAGCCGGATGGAGTGGTGTGGGGATGGATAGTAGAGGTAGGTCAGCGAACCCCAGACCAGACAGGTCGGGAGGCTGTGGCTGATTCCCCGGTGAACCGAGAGCCGGGACAGGACCCGTCGCAGGCCGTGACGCACCAGAATGAATGCCACGATGACGACCCAGAGGTGTAACTCGAATGGCAGCGGCGGGTCGAGTTGCGAGGCTTCTTGCCAGACGGCCACCGCCGCCAGGACACCGAGGATGCCGGTGAAGCCTTTCAGCTCGACGCCGCTGTCGGAGTCCAGGTCGGGCAGGAGTCCGCTGAGGGTCGTCAAGCAGCGCCGCGACGGACCCGTAGAGCCAGTGAAGTCCCCCGAGCGCAAGGGCAGCCCAGGCGTACAGGACGCCCAGGAACCCGGCAAACCCGATGTGCTGGCGATAATTACCCACGGGTGGCGTTGACCCGTCGTCCGTGACCCAGGCCCGGACCGGAGGCGAACTGCGGAGCGTCGGGTGGCTGGGGGCTCGTCCGACGAGCCCCCAGCCACCCGATGATACCCATGGCATCACAGCGTCCGCGATTTCTCTGGACCCAGCGTTCACGCCGCCTGGAGCCACTGGCGAATCCGCCCGAGTTCCCCGTTCCATTCGGGGCCGATCCGGCGGCGACCGTAGGCATCGTACAGGAGGTCCAGGGTTTCGACCAGATGTCTCAGGCTGTCGATCCGGGCGATGTGGGCCTCATGCCCCCGCGCCCCCTCGGCCTTCGGCAAGGCCAGACCGGAGACGGCGAGGGTCTCGGCCTGGAGGGTCAGCTCGTACTGGACGCCGTGCCGCACGACGATCAGGCCCGCCTTGCGCGGGAGCTTGCCCGACTGCAAGGCCCGGAACGCCTCGGGCATCCGGGTCGGCCCGGCGTCGCTGAGGCTGTCGCGGCCGGTCTCGCCCCGGGGGCAGTCGAGCGTCAGGGTCTTGGCGATCATCACCGTCGCCTCGGAGCCGTCCGGCAAGGTGATCGTGTCGCCGTCGGTCTGGAGCGTGTGCCAGAGCCAGAGCAGGAACTCGTTCCCCCAGAAGTCGCGGCTGGAGGCGTCGGCCCCGGTCCAGGCGATCGTCAAGGGGGTTCCCTCGCCGACGAACCCGACCGGCCCGAGGTCCTCGACCGAGCGCTCCTGGCCACGCGCCTCGGCCTGCTCGTACGCGAGGTGCCGGCGGTGATCGGCTCCAGGTAGCGGTCGAACGTCTCGCGGAAAAGCGTCACCAGGCGGTCGAGCACCCCCAGCGAGGTCGTCCCGGCATAGAGAAGGTTCGACTGGCCGTCCCAGAGGACCGGGTAATGCTTGCTCCGCTTGAATCGGCCGTCGGCCGCCTCGGCCTCGGCGCGGATGCGGGCGGCCTCCTTCGCCTCCTGCCGCTGCGCCTTGGTCGGAAACCCGCTGGGGTTCTGCGACGCCCGGGCGTCGGTCTCGATCTTGGTGTAGGCCCGCAGGAACTCGCCGGGGATCTTGTCGGTGTCGATCCGCAAGGCCAGGTGAAGCGCGTCGTTGATGACGTTCTTCTCCAGCCCGAAGTTCAGGTCGAGCACGTGGTCGCCACCCGACCAGCCGAAGGAAACCCCGTCCGCCGGGTCGCCCGTGCCGTGACGGCCGATCGCATGCTGCTGCGCCTGCTCCAGATGCTCCTCGCTGAAGGGCAGCGGACGATCGCCGCTGACCCGATATCGCACGTACGTCACCCGCCCGTTCAGGAATCCCATGAGACATCCTCCTCAGCTCAGCTCCGGGACCTATCCCAGAGCCCCCATTTCATCGGATGCCCTGGCCCCTCTCCTGAACGTTTCGCGCAGGTGGATGCAAGACGGTGCAACGGACGAGACGACTCCGTAAGACATCCCGATCGGGATTCTACGTAAAATTCGTAAACTGGAGGGGGATATCCGGCCCTTTCTCCTTCATATAGGTGATCACCGTCTGAAGTTCATCTTTCTTCTTGCCGGTGACACGGACCTTGTTGTCCATGATCTGGGCCTGGACCTTCACGCCGAGCCCCTTGATGTCCTTGACCATTTTGCGGGCGGTGTCGGAGTCGATGCCGGTGTGCAGGCTGATCGTTTCGCGGACGGTATCGTGCGACGCCTCCTCCAGCTTTCCCCGTTTCAGAGCATTGACCGGAACACCCCGCTTCGCCATCTTCTCCTTGAGGACCATCAAGACGGCTTCGAGCTGGCCTTTGTGGTCGGCGAGCAAGGTCAGGCTATCGTCCTTCTTGTTGTATTCCAGGGCGGCGTGCGTCCCTTTGAAGTCGTACCGCACGGCGATCTCATGCTGCGCCTGGGTGACGGCGTTGTGCATCTCGACCTGATTGATTTCGCTCACGATGTCAAACGCATGGTTGTCGGCCATGTCGATCGGGCCTCCCTGGGGAAGATGACGGATTCTCTCAGCAGATGGCCAATGGTCGGCCCCGCCGCGACGAACCTGATTCTAGCAACCCGAGCCCGTCGCGCGGCAGACTCTTGACGCCCGGCGCGGTGTGGGAGATGGTTCCCGATGGTCGTTCTGTCCTGTTTTTCCCGAATGAAGGAAGGCACCATGAAGACCGTTTGGCTCTGGAGTACCGTGATCTTGCTTGCCCTCTCGGGTGCAACAATCACCACCGCGGCGGACCCGAAGGACGTTGTGGGGGACTGGGAAGGGGAACTGGACGTTTCCGTCGTCAAACTCACACTCATTTTCCACGTCACGAAAACCGACGACGGTGACCTCAACGCCACGATGGATAGCCCCGATCAGGGGGCCTACGGTCTGAAGGTCGATTCGGTCATTCTGAACGGCGATGAGCTGACCTTCACAATGAAGGACCTGCTCGGCTCCTACGAGGGGACAGTCGGCGAGGAGGCGACGTCGATCATAGGCACGTGGACGCAGGCGGGGAAGGAGCACCCGTTGTCGCTGACCCGCGTCAAGCCGGGGGACCTGCCAAAACCACCGACCGTTCCGAAGGAACTGGCCGGGATCTGGGAAGGAACCCTCTCGTTTAACAACAATGACCTGCGGATCGTCGTCCGCACCGTGACAGAAAAGGACAAGCCGCTCCGGGCGGTACTGGACAGCCCCGATCAGGGGGTGAACGGCATCCCGATCACGGCTCTGGAGTTGAAAGACGGCACACTGACCTTCAAGGTCAAGTCGATCGGCGGCTCCTTCGAAGGGACAGCCAACGAGGACGGTAGCGCCTACGAGGGGAACTGGAAGCAGGGGCCGGTCTCGCTGCCGTTGACCCTGAAGAAGACCGACAAGGTGACGGAGGCCCGCCGCCCGCAGCACCCGAAGCCCCCCTACCCTTACGAGGTTGAGGAGGTTTCCTACAAGAACGCGGACGCAGGGATCACGCTGGCGGGGACGTTGACCCTGCCGAAAGGAGACGGGCCGTTCCCGGCGGTGTTGCTCATCACCGGCTCGGGACCGCAGGATCGGGACGAGACGATCTTCGGGCACAAGCCGTTCCTGGTGCTGGCCGACGACCTCACGCGCCGGGGAATCGCCGTCTTGCGGGTCGATGACCGGGGTGTGGGTGACTCGACCGGCTCGCTCCGCACCGCGACCAGCGCCGATCTCGCCGATGACGCTGAGGCGGGGGTGGCGTTCCTGAAAGCTCATCCGAAGATCGCCCCGAAGCGGATTGGCCTGGTCGGTCACAGCGAGGGGGGCCTGATCGGGCCGATGGTCGCGGCGCGGTCGGAGGACGTGGCATTCCTCGTCCTGTTGGCCGGCACGGGGGTCAACGGCGGCGAGATCATCCTGAATCAAATCCCCGCCCTGACCCGTGCCGAAGGGATCGAGGAGGACGTGATTCAGAAGCAAACGCAGGCCCTGCGGCGTATCATCGAAGTTCTCCGTGCATCGCCGGACAGCGATCTGGAGACCAAGACGATCGACGCGCTGGTCAAGGAACTCGTCGGGACCAGCAGCGACGCGGACCAGGAGAACGTCTCCCCCATGATCGCCGGTCTTCTTACCGAGCGACTGAAAACCCCCTGGTATCGCTACTTCGTGACCTACGAGCCGCGCACGAGCCTGGAAAAGGTCCACTGCCCGGTCCTGGCAATCAACGGCGAGAAGGACCTGCAAGTCGATCCGAAGCTGAACCTGCCGGCCATCGCCCAGGCGCTCGCGACCGCCGGAAACGAACGGGTCACGATCCGAGAGATGCCCGGTCTGAACCACCTGTTCCAGCCGAGCAAGACCGGCGCGGCATCGGAATACGGCCGGATCGAGCAGACGATCGCCCCGGAGGCGCTGGAGGTCATCGGCGAATGGATCGAGGCGCAAACCGGCCTGGATTGATGCCTGTCACAACCACGTCGCGCGCAGGGCCTGGAACATCGGCTCCAGATCGACATTACCCCCGGACAGGATGACGCCGACCCGCTGGCCCGCTACCTCAAACCGGCCGTTCAGCACGGCGGCGACCGGCACGGCGCTGCTCGGCTCGATGATGATCTTGAGCCGCTCCCAGACGAACCGCATCGCGTCGAGGATCTCGGCCTCGCTCACAGTCACGATGTCCGCGACATGGCGGCGGATGATCGAAAAGGGCTTCGCGCCAAGCGACGTGCGGAGACCGTCGGCGACGGTCGGCGGATCGCCCGACGGCTGGATCGTGCCGGATTGCAGGGAGCGCAGGGCATCGTCGGCGGCTTTCGGCTCGGCACCGATGACGCGGGTCGTCGGCGAGCGCCCCTGCACCGCCAGGGTCGAACCGGCGAGCAATCCGCCGCCGCCGACCGGAGTGAGCACCACGTCGAGCGGCCCGGCCTGATCGAGCAATTCCCAGGCGGCGGTCCCCTGCCCGGCAATCACGCGCCAGTCGTCGAACGGATGAACGAGCGTGTAACCGTGCTGTTCGATCAGCTCGGCGACGGTCCCCTCGCGCGAGGCGAGCGTTGGCTCGCACGAGACGATGCGCGCGCCATAACCCTCGGTTGCCGCGCGTTTTACGGCCGGCGCGGTGCGCGGCATGACGATGCATACCGGCACGCCGAGCAACTGCCCGGCCAGCGCGACGGCCTGCGCATGGTTCCCCGACGAGTGCGTGATGACTCCCACCGCACGCTCCGTTTCCCCCAGTTGCAGCAGGGCGTTCATCGCGCCTCGGAACTTGAACGCGCCGACGCGCTGGAGGTTCTCGCATTTGAGGAAGATCGACCCGCCACACCGCGCATCGAGCGTGCGCGAGGTCAGAACCGGCGTCCGGTGCGCCCAGGGTTCGAGCCGTTCAGCGGCGGCCCGGATGTCATCGGCCCCGATGGGCGGATTGTCTGTCGGGGATTGAGTTTCCATGCCATTCCACGCGCAGAACGCCCAAAATCGAGAACGCATGCAGGGGCGAAGACGTCTTCACCCCTGCCGTACGGAGACCTGGTCAGGGAAACTCAATCTCACTTGATCGGACTATAATCCGTCGGTTCCAGGTACACCGACTCCACATGGATGACGATCTTGCCGTCCTTCTGGCTCTCCTTGAACACCTTCTGCCATTCGGGATCGGCGCCGAACTCTTCCCAGGACTTCTTGGCGGCTTCCCGGCTGGGGAAGGCGATCATGTAGGTGAGGGTGTTGCCCTTGTGGTCCTTCTCGTCGAGGGGGGTCCAGAAACCGATCAGGTCAAAGCCGTGCTTCTTGAACAGGCGGCAGGTGTGGTCGCGGAACCGTGTGTGCAGATCGTCGAGCTTCCCTTCATCGGTGGTGTACGTGCGCAGCTCGAAGACGCGGGTAGCGGACTTGGCGGCACTCTCGTCGTCGGGACGATTCGCGGCCAGGGCGAACAGGACGGTGGCAGCGAGCAACGGAGCGAACGTCAGCATGCGCTTCATGGTGGTGAGGTCTCCTTGATGTGGTTCAGGGTGCGTCGATACGGAACGGTCCCGTTATAGCCCGCGACGGTGGCCGGCTCAATGACTCAGCCAGACGAACCGGTCCCGCACCGAAGGTGGGGCCGGTTCGCATCACGGAACGTTCTCTGCCACGATCAACGGAACCCGCCGACCGCCGCGCCGGCCTCGCCCTTGGCATCCTGACCGCCTTGCTGGAAACGCTGCTGTAGCCGGTCGATCTGCTGGGCGCGATTGAGGGAGTTCAGCGCCTTGACATTGGATTCCAGCGACTTCTCCTCGGCCGGAGCCTTCGGAGTCGCCGCGGGGGCCGCCTGCTTCGCGGCCTCCTCTTGCGCCGGGGGCTGCCCGACGTAGGTCGTGCCGCGATGGAAAGCGTAGCGGGCCTCCTGCCGGGCGACGGCCGTGACCTCGCCCTGAACCCCCTCGGCGACGAAGACGCCGCGCAGGTCGGTCTCGCCGGAGTGGAACCCCTGCTCGGCACTGCCGATGACCTTGACCTGCACCTTGGGCACCGGGTCTTTCGTCCGGGCGTCGAGCACCGTCACGCGGACCCGACCACTATCGGCCTCCTCCAGAACCTCCATCTCCAGGGGAGTCACCAGCACGATACCGGAAGCGTACAGGTTATCGCCACGGGCCATGACCAGGTAGGCTCCCTCCTTGTCGAGCGGGAGGTCGAGTTCCTGCACCTTGTCGGCGAAGGTCGCCTCGGCCTCCAGCGGGATCTTCTTTTCGAGCAAGGGGGTGATGCCCGCCAGGTCGATCCCGGCGATGCCGTCGAGGTTGCGCCGGGTGAGGTACAGATGCATCAGGTCCACGGGATAGACCTTCACGTCCACCTCGCGGATATTGCGATACGAGATCGCCACGTCCTGCGGGTGCAGCGGCGGCTTCTCCCCCTCGGGACGACCGATACCGACGTTGCGGAAGAGGCGATTGCGCCGCGTTATCGGCGACCTTGGGGGCCTCTCGCAGACGGGTGATCGAGACCTCGGGGAGGTCCAGCTCCTTCTTCGTCAGCGAGGCGACGGCCTCGGCGGCGTCGGTGAATCGGTCGGCGACGCGACGATAGTAATCGACCGCCTTGTCCGCCTGGCGCCGCGCGTCGTAGATCTGACCGAGGATATAAATCGCCTGCCACTTGTTCGGGCTGGGCTGCTCGACCCCGTTGTCGTCCTTGTAGGTCGCCTTGACGATCGCCTCGGCCACCTCGATGGCCCGATCATACTGACCGAGATGGAACCGCCCGAGGGCCTCGCTGTACTGGAAGCTGTCGAGGAACTTGCTCTTGGGATAGAGCCGGGCGAACCGCTCGGACAGCGTCACGACCGTCTCGTAATCCTCCAGCTCCAGGTCGTTGCCGACCAGGGCCAGGCTCGCCTCGTCGGCCAGCGGGTTCTTGGGGGACTGGCTCAGGAAGACCTGGATCAATCGGCTCGATTGCAGGAGCAAGGTGGACCGCGAGGCGTCGATCTCGTTCAGTTGCCGACGGAGCGAGGGGTTATTGACCGCCTCACTGGCCAGGCTGGCCAGGTATTGCCCGATCCCGAAGAAGTCGCTCTCGATTGACGCCGTATTGGGATACGACCGCCAGAGATCGAGCAGGAACGCGACCGACTCCAGAACCTGCCCACGCTGGCGGAGGACCTCGCCGAGATGGGCATCTTCCAGGTAGCTCGCCTCGACCAGGCCCCGCCAGACGAGATACGCACGCTCGAACTCGCCGATGTCGCGGTAGGCCCGGCCGATCACGAGGATCTTGTCGAAGGGGATGACCAGCTCGGGGGAACGTTCCTTGAGGACCTCGAAGAACTGGACGACCTTGCGCGGGGTGTAGTTCTCGATGAACGCCATCAGGAGCATCCGGGCAGTCTCCTTGGCGACGTCCTCGCGGAGCGTGTAGTCGTTCCAGAGCGGTTCGAGCGTCTCGGCCGCCTCGGCCAGCCGTCCGGCGTCGAACAGGGCCTGGCCCCTCGCGTAGCGCTCGTCGGGGGTCGGCTTGTACGGGTCGGTTGATTCCTCGCCGGGGGGCAAGACCTGAAGCTCGTCGGTCTTGCCCAGGTGCCGGCGCGTCGGATCGTAGGCGCTGCGGATCTCGACCGGCAAGGCGCGGTACTGGCCCGGCAGGTAGCCGAAGACCTCGTATTCGATCCCGCTCGGCCACTGGTCGGGAACGAAGTAGAACGTCAGGACGCCATCAACCAGCGTGTGATGGCTGGCGTTGGAGTGGACCGAGCCTTCGACCAGCGTTGTACCGGCGGGCAGGTGCTCCTCGACGAGCACGAACTCACGTTCCCAGGCGGGCAAGCCGGGCCGCTCGATGCGGATCGCGTCGATCCGCACGCGGGCACGACCGCCGAACGCGACCTGCGTGACGTTGTTCTCGAAGTGCTGGGCACCGACGGCCACGCCGAAGCCGGTCGGCAGCGTTTTCCCCTCGAATGTCGGCTCGGCCGCGAGGTACACGCGGCGGTTGACCAGCAGCGTGCGGTTGCGTCGGTCCTGCTCGGGACCGAAGTCGCGGGCGAAGCCGGTGAGAGTCACGGCGTAGCCGAACCGGCCCCGGCCCTCGATGTCGAACCGGACGCGGTTCCGCCCACCGGCCTGGACGGCCTTGCGGGGGACGGTGATCGCCTTGCCCTCGGCATCGCCCTGGATCTCCGCCCGGTACACCTCCTCGTCATTGACCGAGACGACCAGCGCTGTAATGATCGTCGGCCTCCTGGGCCTGGCCGTGGAACGCGGCGAGGGCCGCCAGCGCGGGACCTTTCGCCTGGTGCGGAATCCAGCCGGGACCGACCCGATGGGCCAGGAGCCAGTCGATCGCTTGCGGCAAGACCGGGGCGTCGGGCCGCGCCTTCGCCAGGGCCAGGGCGGCGAGCGCCGTCGCCTCGACCGGCCCGCCAATGCCCGTCGTCGCGCCTCCGCCCGTCCAGTACCGGCGCTCGTTCCCTGGCCCGGCCGGCTCCACCTTCGCGCGGGGCACCAGCACGTCGAGCACCTCGTTCGCCAGGGTATTGCGATCGAGGTTGCTGAACGTCAGAGCCAGGAGCGCCAGGGCCGTGTCGGAGAGGGACTGCCGGACGCGACTCAGGGCATTCGCCGACTCGAAGCTGGCCTTGCCCGCCGTGCTCAGGGCGTGCAGTAGAGCCGCCCGGGTGTCCTGATCGGCGGGGTCCGTCTTGCCGAACTGCTGCTCCAGGTAATTCGTCGCGCGGTCGAGCACTGCCGGATCGGCCAGGATGCCCAGGGGGCGAACCGCCGCCAAGGCCCACGTCGCTCGGGCACTCGCCAGACGCTCGCTGGGCTTCTGGTTCTGATCGCCGCCGACCCACGGCCAGCCGCCGTCGTCGTTCTGCTGCGTGACCAGTTCTCCCGCGATCGACCGCATGCGGTCGGCCAGGCGCTGGGCCTCGGGGGCGTTCGCACCGCCGACGGTCCGCAGGTATTCATAAGCCGAGGCCGCCGCGAGCAGTTCTCCCGCGCGGTCGGCCGTCGTCTCGGGTGGGATCGGGAAGCAGCGGAACGCGGCCTGATCCCGAACGAGCGGAATGAAGTAGTCCCGCCCCAGGGCCAGCTCGACGATCATCCGACGGATGGTCGGCGAGAGGACGACGACCATTTCGGGGTTCTCGTATTCGCGCCCCTCGGGCAAGGCGACGAAGACCGTCGCGTCGTCCGACGACGAGCCGGAGGCCGCGGCATACGCCTGCACGCCCCACGGTCGGACCGGCACCTCCGCCTCGATCTCATCGCCGCGATCCCCCGCGCGGGCCGTCAGGCGGAGACGCACGGCGTCGCCGCCAGCCACCTCGAATGGATCAAAGAGCACCTCCTCGACCCCGTCTTCCTTCACCGTAACCGTCTTCGGGAAGACCTGCTCGCGGTCGCCGGTGTAAGCGGACAGGCGGAGCTGAATCTCTCCCTGAATGCCCTGATGGTGAACCCTCGCCAGGAAGCGCGGGCGGTCCCCCTGGGTCAGCGAGGCGGGCGTGCGCAGCTCGACGAAGAAGTCCTGCCGGACAGACAGTTCGGCGGTCGTCTGGCCGACGAGGGTATCGGCCCCCGTCGCCCCCTTCGCCGCGAACTGGTAGCGCGACAGGGCCAGAGGTGCCCGGAACGTCACGCGGGCCTTGCCGTCGTCGCCGGTGACGATGCTCGGGTTCCAGTACGCCGTCTCAACGAACTGCTGACGGGTCTGGAACGGTGCGCGGTTAGCTCCAAAACCCAAATTCATTTGATAATACAGATTGGCCTGCTGACCATTACCATTGGTCGCGAGACCCCTGGCATCGAATGCATAGCCGCCTTGAGCCTTTGCCTGGAAATCCTGGTCCGAGTCTAGGCTCTGGGGGAGCCCCATGCCGCCCATCCCACCGCGCATGCCACCCATCATACCACTATCCATCGCACCCGATTTCCTGCGTGCCAGTGCTTCCGTCGCGGATCTCCCGAGCACGGACAATTCCTTCAGCCGTTCGGCCTCGGCTCCCGGCATACCCGGCAGGCTCTGCCCCGGCATGAGTGCGCCCGCCGCCATGGGTGGCGCCTCCGGACTGGCCATCTCGATCACGACCTCGTCTCCCAGTTCCCGGAGCACCCGGCGCGATCCTCCGCCGCGATCTGCATCGCCTTGTCACGCTCGGCGGCCTCGACGACCGCCTCGGCCACCGGGACGGTCCTGGCGTGATACGTGAAGGTGTTCGTCGCCTCGGTCGAGAACGCGCCGGTGCGTTCCTGGCCGTAGAAGAACGGCCCGATGGGCGGCATCCGGTCCTCGAACAGCCGCAGGAGCGCCTCGGTCCACCAGGGCCAGAGCGACCTCGGCGGAAACCGGTTTGCCGAGTTGATCGACGGTGCTGATCTCGACCTCGACCTCCTCGCCCGGTCCAACCGATTCCTTGACCGGCTTGACCGTCACCCGCAGGTCGCGCTCGACCGCCACGTCGAGCTTTGCCTCATCGAATTTCGTATCGCTCATATGTGAGGCGGCCAGGGTGAAGTTGGGGAACTGCGCGCCGACGACCTCCCAGGTGATCTCTTTTTCCCCTTCGGGGACCTCGATGAGTTTGTACGAGAGGATGCGGTCGGCTTCCCACGTGAGGAGCGCCGTGCCAGGCTTCGCGCGGTTGACGAGACGGGCGGTCGCCTGCTCGCCGACCTTGAACTGTTGCCGGTCAGCCAGCAGGCGAAGGGTCTGCTTGTCCTTGCTTCCGGAGATGGTCAAGGCCGCGGTTGGCGACGACCGGATTGCCGAAGCGGTCGGTCCCCGCGACCCGCAGG
Organism: uncultured Planctomycetota bacterium; assembly: GCA_963758025.1. GTDB lineage: Bacteria > Planctomycetota > Planctomycetia > Isosphaerales > Isosphaeraceae > CAVWUA01. Next base: position 72,413 of record CAVWUA010000006.1, read on the forward strand.
ACGTAGGAGCCTCCCTCGTCGTCGTCGATGGCGAGGGCCACGGCCCCCTTTCCCGTCTCCTTGTCGGTGATCAGTTTCGCGGTCTTCACCTCGCGCTCGGTGACGCGTCCGGCCTCCTCGACCTGCTTCAGGACGGAGACGTTCAGCTCCTGGCCGATCGGTTCTCCCTGGGCGTCGCGCGTGGTGGCCTCCAGGCGGAATGATTCGTCATCGAGATAGACGGTCCGCGTGGTGTGCAGGTCGATCGTGAACCCCTGCACGGCAAGCATGACCATGGCGGTCGATCGCGACGTTATCCTGTGGCAACTGCGCGATGAATTGGAGGGCCTGCTGCTCGCCGAACCCTTCGGTTTCGATCTTGAAATGATACTTCCCCTGGGCGTCGGTCTGTCCGCTGAGGGTGCGACCGTCGGGCATGCTCAGGACGATCGGGCGTCCGGCGAGCGGCGTGCCGTACTGGTAACGGGCGATAACGTCCCCCTCGATCGTCTCGCCCCGGTAATAGACGGTCCGGGGGAGATCAAAGGACAGGTCGATCTTTTCCAGTTGATACGCTTGAACCTCGAACTGGCCGGAGAACTCGTTCTTGCCCGGCTGGTAGAGCCGCACGCGGTACGTGCCGACCGGCGCGCCGCTGTCGATGGCGACCTGCTCGTGGAATGTGCCGAACTTCGAGAGGGTCACGGGCCGGCTCAGGAATGGCCGCCCCTTGCTGTCGGTGACTTCCAGCTTGTACTCGGCCCCGGGGGTGACGGCATACTGCCCATCCTTGACCTCGCGGACGACGCCTCGCAGGGCGACCTCCTGCCCCGGGCGGTAGGCGGGACGATCGGTGTAGAGATAGGCCCTTGGCGAGAGCCCTTGCGCGATGGTGCCGGGCAGGTTCAGCCCCGACCCGGCGGCATGCGGGCCGTCGAGCACGAGGTAGCTGAGCGCGGCGTTCGGGTCGCGCGGCTTGTCCCACGAGTGCAGGAGAACGCCATCCTCCCCGGTGCGGGCGTCGAGGATGACCTCACCTCCTTGCGCCACGAGCACCCGCGCTTTTTCGCGGCCCTCGCCGGTCTTCATGTCCTGCACGAAGACGAGCATCTGTTCGCGTGAGGACTTGACGATCGCATCGAGATCGCTGCCGAGAACCAGGGTCGTCGCCTGGAGGTTCGTCTCGTCGGTGACCTTGACCACGTACACGCCGGGAACGTCCACCTTCAGCTCATACGTCTGCTCGAACGGTACGTATTTCTCGTAATCCGGCACCGGCGCCGTCCATTCGGCGTCGGGGGCGACCAGGCCGATGTCGAGCGACTCGACGCCGTCCAGCTCCAGCTTTTTGCGGAAGTAGGCTTCGGGGTTCAGTTTATAGGCGGAGAAGGTCAGCTTCTCGATGTTCCGTGTGCTGATCTTCAGTTTCGGCGTCTCCCCCGAGCGGAACGCGTGCGGGGTAACGACCGTCAGGGCCTTCGACTCCATCGCGGCGACCCGCTGCAACGCCGTACTCCGCCACGGCTCGACCGCGATCTTACGGTATCGCTCGATCGCCTCGGCCGGCTGGTGCCGCTCGGTCTCGTAAAGATACGCGATCATGTACTGCGCGTGGCCGGCGGGTTCGCTGTTGGGGAACTTCGAGGCGAGGTTTTCGAACGCCGCGATGGCCTCGTCATACTTCTTTTCCTGAACAAAGCTCGATCCGATTTGAAACAGGATCTGCGGCACGCGGCCGTCGAGTGGGTTTTCCGCGACGAACTGCCGCCAGGCGTCGCGCGCGGCCTCAAAACGCTCGTGCCGGAGGTGGTCCTGCGCGATCAGGAGCTTCGTGTCGAGGATCGCCCGCTGCGCATCGGCCGATTGCGGACCGTTCGGGAACTTGGCGAGATAACCTTGATAGGCCGCCAGAGCCTCGTCAAACTTCCCCTGCCCTTGCAGGATTTGACCGACCTGAAACTGCGCCGTCATCGTCCGCTCGGCCAGGTCGCGCTTGGCTTCGTCGGTCTCGGCCTGGTAGTCATCCCCTTTGAGGAAGGCGGTGAAGGCCTCAAGCGCCTCCTGCGATTTGCCCCGGGACTGGTACGCCACACCGATCTCGAACGCCGCGCGCACCGCCAACGGATGTGCCGGATACGCTTCGAGGAACCGCCGCAAGGCCGCGACCCCGAGGCGCAACTGGGTGTCATCGGGGGGCGAGGTCGAGTAATGCCGAGAATACGTACGGGCGATCTGGTACAAGGCCCGCGCGCGAAGGTCGGCCGGGCCATTCCCCTTGAGGTCGCGGGCCAGGTCGTCCCAGGTCATGCGGGCCTGCACCGGCTGGCCGGTCGCCAGTTGCGATTCCCCCAGACCGAACCGCGCCTGGGCACGCTGCTCGGCGGGAATGTCGTTGTTCTTGGTCTCGTTGAGGTACTGCTGGAACTCCGCGACAGCGCGAGGATGGTTGCCCGCTTCCTGGCTGGTCTGGGCCATCGCCAGGAGCAGGCTCGCCCGAAGGACCTCCCCCTTCGCCACGGAGCGGGCCTGCTCCAGCAGGGCGTGGGCTCCTTCCGGATCGGGCGATGCGGTCGGGTTGTCGGGCTTGCGGAGCCGCTCGGCGAACTGCCGGTACACCTCGGCCAGACGGTCCTTGCGGTCGTGATCGAGCAGCGCCTCGGCCTCGGCGCGGGCGATGGCCTCGGCCTGCTCGAAGTGGCCGGAGGTCAGCTCGATAACCGCCAGTTCCCCGCGCAGCTTCGCCACCCAGGGGCTATCTTTGAAGTCCTTCAGCGCCGCCTGGACCGTCTCTCGCGCCGCGTCGTGCTTCTTGTCGAGCCGCTGGGCAATGCCGATTAGCAGGGCGTCGTAGGCTTTCTCGGACTCCGTCGCCTCGTCACGCCCCTGGTGTTTCTTGAGGGCCTGGATCGCGTCCTCCCAGCGTCCCTCCTGCAAGGCCCCGATGATCTCGCCGGGCAGGACCGGCGCGGCCGGCTCCAGCGCCTCCTTTGCGCCCGGCACCTTGCTTGGCTCGGCGGACTTCTGAGCCCAACCCCCCAAGGCCACCAGCGCCGCCACGATTGCCAGCGACGCGACTCGACCTGTCCGTCCCCAATCCCTAAGGTGTGCCACGGCTAGAACCTCCGAGAGAATTCGGTGTAGCGGCGACGAGCGGAGCGGCATTCCGACCCCAATGCTCTCTTGGACGAGACGAACGACCGCCAGGTTCCCGGCAATCGTCGCGCACGAAGAATGGTGGAGCGCGAGACGCCCCGCAGTATAAACGCCCGCCGCGCCGATTTCTTTGGGATTATCCGAGAAGATTCCGAGAATCCCGGCTCACGGCCGGGCATGTTCCTCGTGCAGTCCTCGCAACGTCGCGCGAACGTCGTCGAGCGTTCCGACGGCGACGAACATCCGGTAGCGGTAATCCCCCGGCGCGATACCGTCGGGATCACGAATCCGGAACACGCAGTTCCACTTGCTGACGTGGGCCTCGTCGAACGTGAAGCGGCCGTAGCCGGGTTTCGGCGACGACTCAAAGGTGATGACCCCCATCGCGTAACGGCCATCGGCGGTCGAGACGACGACCGGCCTGGGCTGCTCGCCGGGGCCTTTGCTCAAGGGGTGAAGCTGGCCGTCGGCAGGGTTGAACGTCCAGAAGCGGTTGAATTCCTCGGGCATGTAGCCGGTCAGGGCTTCGAACTGGGCAAACGTGTGGTGCTCGCCCGCCGGGACGGTGAATGTCACGTCGTAGACGATCGCCTGCGGGAAGTCGTGATAGCCGATCTGAACGTGCTTGGTGAGGAGGTGGTCCGAGAGCCGTTTCTCATTCAGCGCGGGGTGTCCGAGGGATTTTTCCCCCGGCGCGAGCCAGTAGGCCATCTGGATCGTGGTCGTCAGTTCGTCCTTGCCGACATCGATCTTCAGAAGCTTGCTCGTGGAGGTCGTCCCCGCGCCGTCGTCGCGCGAGCCGGCCTCGGTCGGGTTGAACGTCTCGGGGTGGAATGGCGACCGACCGCGATCGAAGTTCGACGCCGATTGCAGTTGTCGACCGTGGTCGGTGCTGTTGATGAACTCCTTGCCATTCCATTGCAGCGAGTCGATCGCGCCGGCCAGCCGCGCGGTGGTCCGGATCACGATCTCCGATGGCCCGGCCTGGGCGCGGATCTCGGCATTTCCCCGCTCGTTCCCCTCCTGGGACAAAGCCGAAAGCGGCATTGCGAGGATTCCGAGCACGATCCAGGCGAACGATTTCAAAAGAGTGGCCTCCTCGGCGACTACGGATGCCACGCATGAAAGACCTGATGCACAACCCAGCAGGGGCCATATTCGCGGAATTCGCCCTGGCAACGGATCAAGAGCTGGAGGAAGTTGGGCAACCGGTCGGGACGGTCGGAGAGGCCCCGGGCGTAGGTTGCGACGACGGCGGTGAGCAAGTCGGGGCATCCGGTGGCGAGCGAGGCGGCGCGGTCGAGGTCCGACAGCGCCTGATCCCACTGGCCGAGCCGCATCAAGACCCGCGCCCGCCCGAGGGCGGCGCGAGGGTCCTCCGGGTCGTAATCCATCGCTCGAGACCACTGATCCAGAGCCGGTTCGAGCCGGCCGAGCGCGGTCAGGGCCTCGGCCTTGGCCTGATAGATGAACCCTTCGGCGCCGCGACGGGTCGCGCGGTCAAAATCGGCTAGGCCGGCGAGCGGATCACCCGACGCGGTCCGCAGACGTCCGCGAAGCTCCAGAAAACGAGCGTCGTCCGGCTCCAGATTCAGTCCGCGCTCCACGTCGGCCATCGCTCCATCAAAGTAGCCGGCGCGCTGGCGGATGCGAGCGCGGACAAGCAGGGCCTTGGCCGAGGGAGGGAAGTGCTCGATAGCGTACGTCGCCTCGGCCTCGGCCGCCGCCTGGTTGCCCAAGGCGCTCAGGATCACCGCTCGGTTCAGCAAGGCGGGCAGGTCCTGATCCCGAGCGCGCTCCAGCCGCCGGGCCGTCGCCAGCAAGTCCGCCCTCAGGGCGTGGCGATCGCCGGGCAAGAGCCGGATGTCATCCGGTCGGCCAAGCCGAAGATCCTCATCATATCCGAGCGCCAGCAGAGTGCGGGTCCAGAGACGTTCTCTCGCGGGGCTCGGCGATTGCCGGTACGCCTCCTCGGCGTCGGCTTCGGCCCGTTCCAGATGACCGAGTGCCATCTGAGCCTGAGCTCGTTCGGTAAGCAAGGCTGGGTCCTTCGGCGAGTCGTCGAGCAGGAGGTTCAGGTCGGACAGGGCGCGGTCGTTCAGACCAAGCAGGCGCTCGACCCGGGCGCGTCCCCGAAGAACCTCGACATGGTCGGGCAGGCTCGTCAGGAGCATGTCGTACAGGACCAGGGCTTGCTGGGGCTGTCCCACCTCGATATCGAGCTGGGCCAGGCCAAGCCGCGCGGCCAGTCCGATCGCGTCCTCCGGCCCGCTCTCGGCGATCACCGCCTGGAAGGCATCACGGGCGGCTTCAGGATGGCCGAGCGAACGGTGGACGCGTCCCAGATCCAGCTCGACCGCGAGGGCTTCGTCGCCGCTGGCGGTGGCGAGGGCCTCTTTCAGGTCGTCCAGCGCCTGCGTCCAGGCGCTCCGGGACTGGTGCAGGTGCGCCCGGTCGATCCGCGCCAGGGGCGAGTCCGGCGCAGGGCCACGGCCACGTTGTAGTGAGCCAGGGCCATATCGATGTTGTGCTCGTTCTCGTGGTAATGGGCGGCCAGGTAGTAGTGATACCAGTACCGCTCCGGATTGAGCCGGATGGCCCGATCGACCCAGGCGATCATCCGGCGAGGATGCCCCTGGAGGGACTCCAGCACGCCCCACTGGAAGCAGACCTGCGCCGAGGTCAGCGTGTCGGGATCGTTCTCGGGTAGACTCGGGTGGAGTTCCTGCCCGGCCAGCCGGGCCTCACACCGTTGCCGCAAAGCCTCCCAGGGCCCCTGATGCTCCGCGAAGGCAAGAGCCCGGTCGCAGAGTTCCAGGACCTTGCGATCGGAACGAGGGTTGTCCAGGTGCTCCAGATTGATCGCCCAGAAGAACAGCAGATCGTTGATCTCACCGATCAGGCGCGTCCGCCGTTTCTCGTCAAGCTGGGAAATCTCCGGGCGGGTCAGCCAGTCGTCCCGCTTCAAGACGTAGAAGGGGGCCAGCGTTTGCTCCACCGCCTCCGAAGGATCACCGACGATATCCCCCAGGCCGAGAAGTTGGAGCCGCAAGACCTCGGAACGCCGAAACAAGGTGTCCGCCAGTTTGCGAATCCGCTTGTAGTCCCCAGCCAGGCGGAACTTCTGCCGGGCGAGACTCTGCAGGTCCGCCAGCTTCGGATCGTTCGGCAAACCCGCCAGGGCCGCGTCCCGCTTCGTGCGCTGCTGGACGAGTTCTCGGATTGTCTTGGAACGGCTGGAATGGGGCCCGTCATCGACCAGTTCGGCGGCCGTCGCCAGTTTGGCCTGCGCCAGGTCGAGGTCGTCCTCAACGATCAGCCGGTTTCCATCGATGATGAGTTGCTTGACCTCCTCGACCAGGCGAATCCGCTCCAGCCGCGCGACAGACAAACCATAGGCGATGGCCGCCGGCGCGAGGATGAATGGCACGGCCACGGCCACGCGCAGGGCGTTCCGGCGGAGCCAGCGGTTCGAGCGATGCACGAACGGCTCGCGCGTAAAGCGCAAGGGAGCGTCGTCGGCCACAGCCTGAAGATCGGCCGCCAGTTCGGCCGCCGAGGCGTAACGGTCCTTCGGGTCCGGTTCCAGACAGCGACGGACGACGACCTCGAACTCCGGCGGGATCTCACGCGGCGAGGTCCTTCATCGCGGGCGGGCCGGACCGCCGCTGCTCGGCCGTGCGGAGCAACGCCTCGGTGATCGAGAGTGCGTCGCCAGGGGGTGGAAATGGGCGCTGACCCATGGCCTCGTACAGGAGCACGCCGAGGGCGTAGATGTCCGCGCGGCCATCGATGTGATCCCTCCCCGCCAGGCCGTCGGCCAGGGCTTCCAGGTGCTCCGGAGCCATGTACGCGAGCGTACCGCCCAAGGCGCCCGGCTCAACCTCCGGATCATCGATCCGGGTCTCCCAGGCCAGGTTGAAATCGAGGAGCATCGGCAGGCCGTCGTTCGTGACCAGCACATTGGACGGTTTGATGTCCCGGTGCAAGACCCCGCGCTCGTGCGCGTGCTGGAGGGCCTCGGCCATCCGGGCACCCCACCAGGCGATTGCCCGCACGTACGACCGCCCGGCCAGGGCCTCTCGACCCATGGAACGGCCCGCGAACCGGCTCTTGGGTGTGATCCGCTCGTCGAGTGCCGCCAGCAAGTCCGCCCCGGTCCGCGCCTGGGCCATCCGGGGATCGGCCAGGAGATCCGCCAGAGTGACCCCGCCGACATACGGCATGCACAACAGATGGAGGCCCGTCACCGTATCGATCCGGTACGAATGAACCGGCACGATGTGCGTATGTTGCAGCCGGGCCAGGGTTTGCGGTTCCCGCGAACCGCTCCGCGCGACCTTCAGCGCGACCGGACGGTCGGCCAGTTGCCGCTCCTCGGCCCGAAACACCCGCGCGAACGCCCCCCGACCTAACTCTTCGACCAGGTGGAACCCACCGATCGTCTGTCCGGCCTCGGGGTATGCCACGTGATGCGCGCTGGGAACGTGCAGGGCGGTCGTATCCCCCAGGCTGACCAGGTCGTGAATATCCAGGAGCCGCTTCAAGCGGTCGGCGACATGGGGAAACCGGGCCTGGTACTCGGCGGGGGCGGGATCTTCACCGGCCTCCTCAAGCAGGCAGAACTGCTCGTAGATCAGCGCGACGAGGCTATCCTGATCCAGGTTCGGATAGCGCCGGAGGTATTCGTCAATCTCGACGCGTTCCCCCGCCTCGAACCGCAAGGCCATCTCGGTTCGCAGCAGGGCCAGGCGCAGGCCATTGACGTCCGAGCCGTCGGTCGGGATGTACGCTTCGAGGTTGGGACGGGAGCCGGAGGTCGCGGCCCGCCAGTCCTTCTCGAAACGGCGGTTCAATCGTTCGACGGCCGGCGAGGAGGCATCCTCCCAGGTCTGGCTCCGAGCCATCACGCTCATCGGTCACGACCTCCGTGTCGTCTATGGGCAAGGTGTCTCAGCATGTCGAAGTGTGCCGTGATGGTCGCGGTCGTTGGCGGGTCCCGTCAATCCTCCGGTTGCACCCGGCGGCGGAGATCCTCCAGCACGCGCTGAACGGTCCGCTCGCTAATGCCCAGCCGATCTCCGATTTCCCGGCTGGAAAGACCCTGGGCTTTCAGTTGAAGGAGTTGGCGGCGATCTTCGGGGACCAGGTCCAGAAGCCGGTCGAACGCCTCGCGGGCTTCGACGACCTGGCTGGCGGTCTCCCCCGGGGCGGTCAATTCGCGGGGGCGTTCCCCCTCGGACCAGATGGATTCCTCGCGGTGCATGTCCTGCTTCTGGCTGCCGGCCCGGCGGTACTCGTCGATTACCTTGTTTTTCGCAGCCCGGGCCAGAAACCCGACAAGATGGCGCGAATTCTCGAAATCCGCCCCACCGGCGCGAACCTTCTGAAAAAAGTCGCCCCAGACACTCTGGAGGAAGTCCAGTGAGTCAAATCGCGAGCGCAAGAGCCGGGGCAGTTGACGACGAACGACCAGCCGGACCTCGGCCTCATAGCGGGTGAGAAGCTCGCGCGCGGCCTCTTCATCGCCGGCCTGAATGCGGGCGATGAAGTCCGCGATATCGTTTTCGACGGGTGGGCCACCGTCGGGCATGGCCAGAACCCCTTTCCTCCGGATAAGTCCGGTCTGGGAAGCCATCATCGGCTCCTTGGTCTTAGGAAAGCCTAACCCGCACTGGGCGGTCTTGGCAAGGCGGAGGGATTGTCGTGGCCCGGGAGATCTCCTTGATGATATCATTCCGAAGGACATCCCGAACCGGAGTTCACTCCTTATGACTACGACTGAACTGGACGAAGAGGTCGTTGTTGGTCCCGAAATGGCCGGGACTCTGATGACGCCTGAGGAGTTCGATTCCCAGGAAGACTGGGACGAGAATTTCGTCTATGAGCTGATTCACGGAGTCCTCATCGTGTCGCCACCACCTTCTGTGTTGGAACGGGGTCCGAACGAATTGCTGGGAAACCTTCTGTTCGTTTATCGAGAGTTTCAACCCGAAGGAACGGTCCTCGATGCCACACTGCCCGAGCACACCGTCCGCACCCCCGCAAGCCGCCGCCGCGCCGATCGGGTGATCTGGACCGGGTTAGGTCGCACGCCGAACCCGGCTCGAGATATTCCGTCGATCGTCGTCGAATTCGTCTCGGCGGGGAAGCGGAGCCGGCTCCGGGATTATGTGGAGAAGCGGCGCGAGTACCAGGAGGCCGGGGTCCAAGAATACTGGATCTTCGACCGCTTCCGCCGGACCCTGACGGTTTTCCGAAACGACGCTCCAGAACAGGTCATCCCTGAGGACGGTACGTACCAGACCCCGCTCCTGCCCGGTTTCACGCTGCCGGTGGGGCGTCTGCTCGCCGCCGCGGACCGCTGGAAGGCCGCCGATCGTTGAGCACGCCGCGCCCAGGCTTGGCAAGGGGCGCCGGGGTGGTTTACGCTAGGCGTTGATTCTCGGCGACGCGACCCGGACCGGCGTTGTGGGTCGGGGGGGTGGCGATCGCATTATTTGCGAAGAGGAAAGGCCGGCTTACACTGAGCCGGATGGGGACGATGGTGCAGATCCAGTTGCCGGATGGTTCGATCAAGGAGTATCCCGAGGGCGTGCGTCCACGCGAGGTCGCCGAGGGGATTGGCAAGCGGCTGGCCGATGCGGCCGTCGCGGCCGTGGCGAACGGCACGGTCGTTGATCTCGACCGCCCGCTGGAAGGGGTCGGCCCCGACAACCCGGTCGCCTTCCGCGTGCTCACCTCGAAGGATGCTGAGGCGCTGGACGTCCTGCGGCATTCGACCGCCCACATCATGGCCCGCGCCATCCTTCGCCTGTTCCCCGAAGCCCGCCTGGCCTTCGGCCCGACCACCGGCAATGGCTACTACTATGATGTGGACGTGCCAGGCCGTTCCCTCTCCGAGGACGACTTCGCCGCCATCGAGGCCGAGATGGCGGCCATCACCAAGGACGCTGAGCCGTTCGAGCGATTCACCCTCCCGGTGAGTGAAGCCCGCCAGTTCTGTGAGGACCTCGGCCAGCGGCTCAAGGTCGAGCACATCGACGACGAGCTCCACAAGTACGGCGTCCTCAGCTTCTACCGTCAGGGAGAATTCGTCGATCTCTGCCGGGGACCACACATCCCGCACGCCGGCAAGGTTGGGGCGTTCAAGCTCCTGTCGATCGCTGGGGCCTACTGGAAGGGCCGCACCGATAGCCAGATGCTTCAGCGCGTTTACGGCACCGCGTTCTTCGACAAGAAGGACCTGGACGCCTATCTTTCCCAGATTGAGGAGTCGAAGAAGCGTGACCACCGCCGGCTGGGGAAGGATCTGGGCCTGTTCACCATCTCACCGCTGGTCGGCTCGGGCCTGATCCTCTGGATGCCCAAGGGGGCCACCGTTCGCGGCGTCCTGGAAAACTTCCTCAAGGACGAGTTGCTGAAAGCGCGGGTATCAGCCGGTCTATACCCCCCATATTGGCAAGGTCGAGCTGTACCGGACCTCCGGCCATTATCCGTATTATAAGGATTCGCAGTTCCCCCCCCTGCAACTGCTCAGTGACCCGGCGATGGCACTCGTCAACGGCCTGGAGAAAGGGGAACTGGACGACCCGGCGCAAAAGGTCCTTCTGGGCGAGGCCCGAATTCCCGAGGCCGACTACTGGCAGCGCGACTCCGGAGGGCGGATCGCGCACGTTCTGGAGCACGGCGTCAGTGAGGAATACCTGCTGAAGCCGATGAACTGCCCGCACCACATCCAGATCTACGCCGCCCAGCCCCGAAGCTACCGAGACCTGCCCGTGCGACTGGCGGAGTTCGGTACCGTGTACCGCTACGAGCAATCCGGCGAGCTTTCGGGACTAACCCGCGTCCGGGGCTTCACCCAGGACGACGCCCACCTGTTCTGCACCCCCGAGCAGGTCCGCGCTGAGTTCCGCGCCACCATGGAACTGACCCAGTTCGTCCTCAACAGCCTCGGTCTGAACGACTACCGCCTGCGGCTCTCCAAGCACGACCCGGACGATTCCAAGTACGCCGGCAAGGACGGAGAGAACCTGCGGGACGTGTGGGTCAAGGCCGAGGACGACATCCGCGCCGTGCTCGATGAGATGCACCTGCCCTACGAGGAGGCTCCCGGCGAGGCCGCCTTCTATGGCCCGAAGGCCGACTTCATCGTCCGCGACTGCATTGGCCGGCAATGGCAACTGGGAACCGTTCAGCTTGATTACGTGCTGCCCGAGCGGTTCGGCCTGGAATACACCGGAGCCGACAACCAGCCGCACCGCCCGGTGATGATCCATCGCGCGCCGTTCGGCAGCATGGAACGGTTCATGGGCATCCTGATCGAACACTTCGCGGGGGCCTTCCCCCTCTGGCTCGCCCCCGAGCAGGTCCGCGTGCTGCCGATCTCGGACAAGTTCGCCCACTACGCCGACCACGTCTTCGGTGAGCTACAAGCCGCGGGTCTTCGCGCGTCGGTCGATCATCGCCCCGAGAAGATCGGTGCCAAGATCCGTGATGCGCAACTGGAGAAGGTCCCGGTGATGCTCGTCGTCGGCGCCAAGGAGTCCGAGGCCGGCACCGTCAGCTACCGCGACCGCCTTGAAGGCGACCGCGGCGCCCTCCCCCTGGCCGAGGCCCTGGCCCGGCTCCAGACCGAGAACCACGCCCGGACCATCCACCAGACGACCCCGCCGCCACCGCCGCCTACCACGGAAAGCCACGACGAGAAACACGCCTATTAATCCCGGCGCCAACGTCATTCACAACGGTACATAAGCCAATCCATCCCGCCCGGTGACCACGGCCCAAAGAGGTGCCGTGGTCGCTGAACCCTATTCCTCACAGCGTGATTCCCGATGCTGAAAAAGCCAGCACGCCCGCCTCTCTCGCGTGCAAAAGGAACGATCCGAGCCGATCGGCCTGAAGGGAAATAGAAGGACGTTACTCGTTCTATGCAAAGAATTTAAGAATCGCAGCGACGCCTCTTTCGCGTTTGGGAACGGAAATTGATTTCGCTCACTCGGTCAATCACTGGCCGATGGCTCAACCTCTCCCACGCATTCGAGGAACGTGTCAATGGATCTCACCCTGACGGAGCACCTGACCGCGCGGCTGGATCAACTGGAGCGTGCGAACAGCCGTTGGAAACGGTGGAGCCTGGTCAGCCTAATCGGGCTTGGCCTGTTCACCCTCGCGGGAGCGGCGGAACTGACACAGGCCAAGCTGGAGGCTCAGGAATTCGTCCTTCGTGACAAGGAGGGAACCCTGCGTGCCGCCTGGACAATGCGGAACGACGGAACGCCCGGACTCGCGTTCTTCGACAAGGAGGGGCAGGCTCGTCTCTCATTCGACATGAGCGCGGCTGACACCCCTGGCGTGAACCTCTACGACCAGAACGGTGCCCTGCGCGCGGCCATGGCCATCCGCCCCGACGGCACACCGGGTCTCGGCCTGTTCGACGGCCAGAGTCGCCCCCGTCTCTCGCTCGATCTGGGAGCCGACCACTCCTCCGGCGTCAATGTTTATGACACCCAGGGGGCCTTGCGAGCCGCCGTGGCAATCCGGGCCGACGGCACGCCGGCCCTCGGGCTGTTCGATGAGATGGGACGCGTTCGCCAGTCCATCGAGATCGGACCCAACCGACCGGCGAACGCACCTCGGTTGCAGTGATGAGCGTCGGTTATTGCCCTAAACCTACGCTCAGGGAGCGCCCGGCAACCAGGGCTTGGCCAGGGCGATCTTGCGGCCCGAACCATACTCATAATACGGATGGGGGCGGCCATCCATGTAGGGATTCGGTCCCGGAACGTGGTTGAGTTGCACAATCGGCGACGCCGCAGCCGCATTGACCGGAATGGCGACCTGGGTTGGCGTGTAGCCGACCCACGCGGCGCCAGGGTTGTACCCGGTCCAGGAGGCCAGAGGGGCATAGCCGGTCCAGCCGGTTCCCGCGGGAGCGAGCGCTGGTTGAGCAACCGTCACGGGAACATAACCACTCGTCGAGGGTGCGTATCCGTACCACGCCGTGGCGGGAGCATATCCGCTCCCCGCGGTTGCATAGCCATTCCAGCCCCCATACCCGACGCTTTGAGCATTCGCTTGGCTACCGAACAACCCGAGCGCTCCCGCGAGCAGGACCACTGCGAACAAGGAGACGACTCGTCGTGTCTTCGCATTCATGATCTGTTGTGCCTCGCGACTTGGGCGACGCACCCGCCTCATCCAGCCTCGCTGGAGAGCACGCTCGTTGAGAGCCTCCCTACTCGCCGGAATCCTTGAGACGGAATGCGACGCGACCGGGAAATCGTTGACCCCGAATCATTCTATACCTCGATAAGAGTCGATTTCCACAAGAACCGACCGCCATTTTTTGGCAGGACGAGCACGTGAGGCGTGCGCCGGGGTCGTGTGCACGCCAGGTTTTGATCGCGCCGACGTTGGAATTTCCACAACTCGCATCTTGACAGAAATCGTCTCAATTGGATATTTCTCAAGATAGCCTCTGCGACGAGCGACTTGCCCGCCACGGTGGCGGGTCACACGTGTGCGTCCGGGGCTGGACATTCCTGGAACAGGGCCAGCCCTAAAAAGTGAGGCAATCACCAGTTACGTCCCCGGGGAGGACGCCATCGGACCAATCGATCGTACAGAACGGAATGCGGACCGTGGTCTTCGAGTCAACGAGCAGATCCGGATCTCGCCCGTGCGAGTTATTAATGCTGAGGGCGTGATGCTAGGCGTGATGCCAACAGGCAAGGCGCTGGAGGCTTCGCGCGAGGCAGGTCTGGATCTTGTCGAGGTCGCCGCCAACGAGCGGCCACCCGTCTGCAAGATCATGGACTACGGAAAGTTTAAGTACTCGCAGAAGAAACGAGCGAGCAAGCAAAAGCAGCATCAGGTCCAGGTCAAGGAAATTCGCGTCCGACCGAAGACCGGAGATCACGACATCGAGGTCAAGGTCAAGCGTGCGCGGGAGTTCCTGGAACACAAGGACAAGGTGCTGGTCAACGTCCTGTTTCGTGGTCGCGAGTTGGCCCATATTGAAGAGGGCCGCCGGGTCATGAATGATGTGCTTCTGGCACTGGAGGACGTGGCCAAAGTCGAAAAGAACCCGTCGATGGAAGGGAAGCGGATGACAGCCATTGTCGCGCCGCGTGCCTGACCGTCTCGGTCGATCACGATCCATCGTCCTGTGCGAAGAACGGCAAGCGTTCCGGACCGCGGCTCCTCCGGGTGAGGAAGGGGTCGCGGTCCTTTTTGCGTTTCGGTACCGCATTGGCGCCGAACGGCGCTTTGTGGTAAATTCACCGACTCGGCTGAACTCGGGCCTCCTTGCCGGGACGGGCCGCGGCTCCCGCCGAAACGATAGCGGGACGAACTAGAACAAACTGTCGGGCAAGCGGATTGCCAGTAATGGGCGTCCCGGCCTGCTTTTGCGTCGAGCACTGATGTCATGCCCTCGATCAAGATGAAGACCCACAAAGGGGTCAAGAAGCGATTCAAGGTAACGGCCAACGGCAAGGTCAAGCACAAGGCTTGCGGCTCGTCGCACTTGAACAGCCACAAGAGCGGCAAGCAGATCCGCCGACTGCGCAAGAAGCGGGTCCTGAAGGTGGAGGCCGATGCCAAGCGTCTGCGTCGCGCCCTGCAGCGCCGGGAGGGGACCAGCCCGCTGGAAGTCGCGGCCCAGGAGGCCGCCGCGCAGGGTCAGACTCTGCCGCCGGAAGCCGATCCGTCCACCGTCTGAACCTCGGGTCGAGCTGCCAGACTCGTCGGTCGCGCCGCCCGAAATTGAATTGAGACAGCGTTTCGACCACAACGCACCCTGCCATCGGGTTGGGTGCTCCCCATCACGAATTGAACCGTAGAGACGAGATTCAGCGATGCGTTCACCCAAGGGCGCGGCCCGAAACAAGGCGAAGAAGCGTCTGTTCAAAGCCGTCAAGGGCTTCGTTGGTGGTCGCCGCCGCCTGCTCCGATCGGCCAAGGAAACCCTGTTGCGGGCCGGCATGTTTGCCTACCGCGACCGGCGAACCAAGAAGCGCGAGTTCCGCAAACTCTGGACGATCCGCATCAACGCGGCCGCCCAGATGCGCGGCCTGCGTTACAGCCGGTTCATTTACGGGCTGAAGCTGGCCGGCATTCAGCTCGACCGTAAGAGCCTCTCGGAACTGGCGATCCACGACCCCGAAACGTTCGACAAGATCACCGACATCGTGCGAGCCAAGGTCGAGGAAGCGGACCGTGCCGCCGCGGCCCGTCAACCGGCCCGCACGGCCTGAGCCACACGCCGCCACCGATCGAATTGATCGCGTGAAGGGAGCGCGGGTTTCGGCCTTCTCGTGCGAGATAACTCCCTCCCGTTCTGGTTGCGAGGTACCCATGGGTCGGCGACGGCCCAGGTTCCTCGTGCGCTGTTTCTGGAACACCTCCGGCGACCTCTGCTTGACTTCTTATGAACACCACTGACCCGGCCGCCGAGGCGATTGCCACCCTGGACGCCCTGGAAGCGGAGGGACTGTCCACGTTCCGGCAGGCCGGCACGCCTGACGAGGTTGAGGCGGCGCGTGTCACGTTCCTCGGCCAGAAGCAGGGGAAGGTCCGAGCCGCCCAGGAACGGCTCAAAGGGCTGCCGTCCGAGGCGAAGCGGCCCTACGGTCAGCGGTTTAACGCGGTCAAGAGGTCACTCGAAACGGCCCTGGAGGCGGCCAAGGCCCGTGTCGAGCGGCCTTCCGCCAGCGCCGGGGGCATCGATGTCACCCGCCCTGGCTCGATCGTCCGCCTCGGGCATCGTCACCCATTGAGCCAGACCGCCGACGAACTGATCGACCTGTTCGGCCGGTTCGGGTTCTCCGTGGCCCGAGGGCCAGAGATCGAGGACGTTTTTCACAACTTCGAAGCTCTGAATATCCCGTCAACCCACCCGGCGCGCGACCCGGTCGATAATTTCTACCTCTCCGAGCACACCCTGCTGCGGAGCCAGACCAGCACGGTGCAGATCCGGGTCATGGAGCACCAGCCGCCACCTGTGCGGGTCGTGGCGATTGGCCGGGTGTACCGCCCTGACGAGGTGGACGCGACCCACTCGTTCATGTTCCACCAGATTGAGGGGCTGATGGTCGACCGTGGCGTGACCATGGCCGACCTGAAAACCGTCCTGCGCCTGTTCGCCCAGAGTTATCTCGGCGAGGACGTGCAGATTCGCTTCCGTCCCTCGTTCTTCCCATTCACGGAACCGAGCGTCGAGGTGGACATGCTCTGGCATGGCGGCGACCGCTGGGTTGAAATGGGAGGGGCGGGCATGGTCGATCCCAACGTCTTCCGCGCGGTCGGCTACGACCCCGAGGACGTGACCGGCTTCGCCTTCGGTCTCGGAATCGAGCGGCTCTGCATGCGTCGGCACGGGATCGACGACATCCGCTTGCTCTATCAGAACGACGCCCGGTTCCTCTCCCAGTTTTAAAATCGCAACGAGTCGTGGCCCCGATGCGGTGGGAGATCACGCGATCTTTCGTGAAGCTCGAACCCCGACTCCTTGAGCGAAACAGCGAGGCGATCTCATGGGCAATGACACCGAGAAAGTGATCGTGACGGTCTCCGGAACGGCCGGCTCGACCCAGGTTCACCATCGGGACTTCCCCGAGATCCGCGCCGAGGGGGGGTCTCCCGCCGAAGCGGCCGGACATCTCGCCAACCAGTTGAGCCGGACCCTGGACTCCGCCCTGACGAACTGGCGGCGCGAGACGATCCAGCAGGCCATCGCCGACGTCAACGCGTTCACCCAGGAACAGAAGTGAAACTCGCGGGTGACCGCGACGCGACGATTTGTGTCCCGATCCCTCCGTCAACGGCACCATGTCGTCGGGGACGATGAGACGGAACCTCGAACTCCTTCCACGGTTTTCCACCCTGAAGATGTCCCGGCGGACAATCGGCAGCGCAGAGCCCCTGGGATCGTCACAGGTCGAGGGTCAATGGCGATGAACCGAACATGGACTTGCGTCAGGATGTCCGTGCTTTCCCTGATGGTCCTGGCCTCCTCGGCGGCCCGTGCCGACCTGGATGCTTATCTCAACCGCCCGGACGACGCCTTTTCGTGGACGCTCCAGAGCCAGCGTGCCACCGACGCCGGGACGAACCACACGATCGCCCTGACCTCGCAAGTCTGGCAGGGGATCACCTGGACACACGACTTGCGCATCTACGAGCCGGTCCGGATGACCTATCCCGATGCCGCCCTGTTGTTCATCACCGGCGGGCGGAATGGCCGAGAGCCCAGCGCGGAGGACCATGCCCTGGCCTTCGGCCTGGCCCAGCTTTGCGGTGCCCGGGTCGTCGTGCTGCCCCAGGTGCCAAACCAGCCGTTGCTCGACGGTAAGGTCGAGGACGAACTGATCGCCGAAACATTCGTCCGCTACCTCGACACCAAGGATGAGAACTGGCCCCTGCTCTTCCCGATGGTCAAGAGTGCCGTGCGGGCCATGGACGCCGCGCAGGCCCTGGGCGAGCAGGAAGGGAAACCGATCAAACGGTTCGTCGTCACCGGGGCCTCCAAGCGAGGCTGGACCACCTGGCTGACCGGCGCCGTGGACAAGCGCGTTGTCGGCGATCGCGCCGATGGTCATCCCGACCCTGAACATGAAGGCCCAGAACCATCACCAGATCGAAACGTGGGGCAAGTACAGCGAACAGATCGAGGACTACGTCAGCCGGGGCCTGCTGAAGGACGAGGTCATCGAAACCGCCGAGGGGACGAAGCTGTGGAAGATGATCGATCCCTACAGCTACATCGACCGCCTCACGATGCCGAAGCTCCAGATCAACGGTACGAACGACCGCTACTGGACTCTCGACTCGATGAACCTCTTCTGGGACGACCTGAAAGGCCCGAAGTGGGTCGTCTATCTGCCGAACGCCGGGCACGGACTGGACCAGAACCGCGATTACGCCAGCCACGGCGTCGCCGCCCTGTTCCGCAACGTGATCTCCGGGCGGCCCATGCCCGAGCTGTCCTGGACCCACGGCGACGCCTCCGACGGCTCGCTCACGCTGAGCGTCACATCCGAGCCGAAGCCGAAGTCGGCCCAGGTCTGGGTCGCCCGTTCCGAGACCAAGGACTTCCGCGACGCCAGGTGGACGGCATCGCCGCTGACGCCCGATGATTGGAAGGCCCGCATCGCCAGGCCCGAAAGTGGCTCGATTGCTCTCTTTGCCGACCTGACTTACGAGATCGACGGGATGGAGTACCACCTCTCGACCCAGATCCGCCAGGTGGACCCAAAGTAACTCGCGACTCGGGAGGTACGGCTGATGGAAACCGCGTTCAACCATCGGCGCCGGTTTACCGTGGAAGAGTATCACCGAATGGCCGGGGCAGCCATCTTCGGTGACTGGGAGCGTGTCGAACTCATCGAGGGCGAGATTCACACCATGTCACCGATCGGGAAGCGACATGCCGGAACGGTCGATTACGTCTCGGGGGCGTTCAGCGCCCGCTTGCGCGGCCGGGCCATCGTCCGCGTCCAGGGGCCGGTGCTGATCGGGGACCAGAGCGAGCCGGAGCCGGATATCGCCCTCCTGCGGCCCCGTGCCGACTACTATCGTTCGAAGCACCCGGAAGCGGCGGATATCCTCCTGATCGTCGAGGTCATGGACACCTCCGCCACGTATGACCGTCAGGTCAAACTCGGCCTCTATGCGCTGGCGGCGATTCCGGAAGTCTGGCTCATCGACTTGAATGGCGAGCGAGTCGAGGTTTATCGTCAGCCGAGCGGGGACGTTTACACCGTGATCCAGATCGGGCTCCGGGGTCAGAAGGTCGCGCCGGGGGCTTTCCCCGACCTCGAACTGGGCGTGGATGACATTCTGGGTTGAAGGAAAACGATGATCGTCAGTTGGAACTGGCTCACGCAGTACGTCCGGCTCGACATGCCGGTGGAGGTCCTCGCCGAGCGGCTCGCCCTGACCGGGTTGAACCACGAATCGACGGAGGAGGTCGGCGGCGACCTGGCCATCGACCTGGAGGTGACGAGCAACCGCTCCGATTGCCTCAGCCATATCGGCGTGGCCCGCGAGATCTCCGTCCTCTTCGGCAAGACCCTGAACGTGCCGGAGCCCCGGCCCCTCGAACGAGGCGAGCCGGTCGAGAACCAGACGTCCGTCACGGTGGAGACCCCCGCGCTCTGCCCGCGCTTCACGGCCCGGGTCATCACCGGGGCGAAGATCGGCGAAAGCCCCTGGTGGCTGCGCAAACGGCTCGAAACCCTGGGACAGCCGTCGATCTCGAACGTGGTGGATATCACCAACTACATCCTGTTCGAGTGCGGCCAGCCGCTGCACACCTACGACCTGGACAAGCTCGCCGGGCATCGCCTGATCGTCCGCAACGCCCGCAAGGGGGAGACCCTCAAGGCGATCAACGGAAAGACCTACGAGCTGACGCCCGAGATGCTGGTGATCGCCGACGCCGAGCGGCCGGTCGGCCTGGGCGGCGTCATGGGGGGGCTGGAGACCGAGATCGGCGACGGAACGACGAACATCCTGATCGAGGCGGCGCAGTTCGACCCGATGACAATCCGCCGAACGTCCCGGGCCCTGGGCCTCTCCAGCCCGTCGAGCTACCGCTTCGAACGCGGGCTGGACCCCGAGCGGACCGAGTGGGCCAGCCGCCGCTGCGCGGAGATGATCCTGGACCTGGCCGGCGGCCAGCTTCACCCGGGCGTCATCGACGTCGGCCCGCCGACCCCGGAGCGCCGGCCGATCACCCTGCGGCTCGATCAGCTCCCCCGCGTGCTGGGCATCGAGATCGGCCGCGACGAGGTCGCCCGAATCTTGCTGGCGCTCGGTCTGGAGCCGCTCGACGTTTCCTCCGGCGCCTTGACCGTTCCGCCCGCCGAGCTGGCGGAACGATCTGGAACGCGAGATCGACCTGATCGAGGAGGCCGCCCGCATCCACGGCTATCACCACATCCCCGAAGATCGGCCGGTGCCGCTGGCCCGCTCCTCCCGGGGCCCTCGGGAGCGGGTCGAGACGGAGGTCCGCAGCGCCCTCACGGGCCTCGGCTTCGATGAGGCGGCCACCTTCAGTCTGGCAACGGAGGAGCTGGCCCGGGCGCTCGATCGGGAGACCCCGCCGATCCGCGTCGAGCACTCCACCCGCAAGCGGGAAAACGCCCTGCGTCAAAGCCTGGTGCCGAGCCTGCTCGCCGCGAGGGCCTACAACGAGGCTCACGGCACGCCCGACGCCGAGCTTGTTCGAGATCGCCAACGTGTATCGACCCAAGGACGGCAACGGGACCTTGCCCGACGAGCCGACCCGGCTGGGGATCGTCTCCGGGCGGGATTACCTGGGTCTGAAAGGGGTGATCGAGGCGCTGCTTGACCAGCTTCATGCCGGATCGCTCGACGCCCGGCCCGCCGACTTGCCGCTGTTCACGCCCGGCCGGACAGCCGAGCTGCTGCTGGCGGGTCGAGCACCTCGGCTATCTCGGCGAGGTCGTACCCGGCAGCCTGGGCTTGCGAGGATCGTGCTCGGCGGCCGAATTGAGCTTCGACGCGCTCCAGAACCACGCCACGCTCGTGCCGACGTTCCGCCCGCTGCCAGCCTTCCCGGCGGTCAGCCGCGACCTGTCGCTGGTCGTGCCGCGGAATCTCCCGTGGGGCGAACTGGCGGCGACCGCTCGCGAGGCGGCCGGAACCTTGCTGGAAGATTTGTCGTTCCTGGACACGTTCGCCGGTGGCGACATCCCCGAAGGGAAAGCACAGCCTCCACTTCGGGCTACGGTTCCGCGACCCCGAACGCACCCTCACTGGCGAGGATGCCGACCGGGCCGTCAACAAGATCGTCGAGGCCTGCGCCCAGCGGTTCGAGGCCACCTTGCGGGGCTGACACCCCAACCTGTCAGGAACCTCGCCACGAAGAAGGGGTCATTAATGAGCGTCGAGACGGATGGAACCGGCTCGACCGGCGAGCCGATCTGGGCACGCCCTTACCGACCGGCCTGGATGCGTCTGTTCAATGCGACCGGAAGGGTTCTGGAACGGCTGGGCGTGGGCGGATCGCCGATGGACCCAGCGGAACTGATGTCCGCCGCGGAGCGCCGGACCGGGCTCTCGGACTGGGGCGATGGCCGGTTCCGTGAAGGGCTGACGATCCTGGTCGAGTCGTTCAACGCCGGTTCGTCGACCCCCTTCGGCCGGCTCTTCTTCCGCACCTTCTGCGTGAACCTTCTGGTGAGCCGCCTCCGCATTCAGGACGACCTGAAGCGGCACCCGGAGATCCTCGACGTACCGATCCGCCGCCCGCTGTTCATCGTCGGGCTACCCCGGAGCGGCACGACCTTGCTGCATCGGCTGATGGCTCAGGACCCCCGCGCCCGCACGTTGCGGACGTGGGAGACGATGGAGCCCTCGCCACCGCCCCGGACAGAAACTTACGAGACCGACCCGCGGATCGGCCGGGCGCGACGGTCGATCAAGGGCCTGTACGCCCTCGCCCCGCAGATCCGGGCGGCCCATAATTTCGAGGCGGACCAGCCCGAGGAGTGCAACCAGCTCTTCGCCAACATGTTCGCGGCGGCCATACTGGGCTACATGTTCGACGTGCCGGAGTACGTCGAATGGCTGGGGCAGACCGGTCACGTCGAGAACTACGCCGAGTTCCGCCGGCAGCTTCAGCTCCTCTCGTGGCGCTGTCCGGGGGACCACTGGCTCCTGAAGGCCCCCGCGCACCTGTTCAGCCTCGATGCGGTGCTGGCGAATTTCCCCGACGCCAGCCTCGTCGTGACCCACCGCGACCCGCTCAAGGCCGTCCCTTCAGCGTGCAGCCTGGCCGCGGCATTACGGGGAATCACCACCGACCTCGTGGACCTTCGTCGCCTCGGCGCGGACATCACCGAGGTCCTGGCCGTCGGTGTCGAGCGGGCCCTGTCCCTCCGCGAGACGACCGACCCGGCCCGGTTCTTTGATGTGCCCTATGCCGCGCTCACGGCCGACCCGATCGAGGTCATCCAGGGGGTTTACCGCCACTTCGACTACCCGTTTACCCCGGGATTCGCGGATCGGATGAAACACTGGCTCGCGGAGAACCCCCAGCACAAACACGGGGTCCATCGCTATAGCCCCGAACAGTTCGGGCTCAATCCCGCCGCGATCCATGAGCGATTTGCCGGGTATCGCGCCTGGATGACGGACCATCTTCCGGCGTGATCCCGGACGTCGCGTCTCGGGGCGACGTCCGGATCGGTTGTGTGTTAAACCGATCCGCTGACGCGCAGACGACACAGTTCGGACGGCACGTATGAGGCTCCGATGCGTCCTTGGCCCGGCTCAACTGCGTGATCAGGACCACAACGCCGATCACAAGGGCGAAGTAAACCCAGGGGTTGTCCAGACAACGGAGAATCCGACTCATCGACCTTTCCTGACAAGTCCACTGGTGAATGACCTCCGGCAAACCGGGCTGAGCATCAACCCGAGCGCATGAGATCAACCCAACTATTACTGTCAACTACCGTCAATCCACACATGGTATAGTATAGTCGAAAAACGGCCCCGACGACCGACAGGCCGCCAACATCAGCGCGAAATCAGCAATTCCCGCACCACTCCCGCGACGACCGCCGCCTTGAGCCGCTTCTCCTCCAGCGGGACGTAGGCCGTCCGGTCATCGACGATGCGGACCATCGACGGGTTGAGCTTGGCCAGGGCCTCGATCCGCTTCGGGTGGCGGTAGGTCAGGACCGCGTATTCGTCCTCGACGTGAATCTTCGCCAGTTGCCAGCGCTCGGCCAGGATGCGCAGTTCGGCCTCGGCCAAGAGGTTCTCGGCGGGAGGCGGCAAGGGACCGAAGCGGTCGATCAGCTCCTGGCGGAAGTCGGCCAGACGCTCCAGGCTCCGCACGCGACCGAGCCGACGGTACAGCTCGACCTTCAGCTTCGGCCCGGGCACGTAGTCCTTCGGCAGATAGGCCCGCCAGCTCAGCTCGATCGAGGCGTCGAACGCGGGCTTCGCCGGCTTGTTGGTCAAGGCCCGCACGGCGGATTCGAGCAGGGAGCAATATAACTCGTACCCGACGCTCTCGATGTGGCCGGATTGCTCGCCACCGAGGATGTTCCCCGCGCCCGGATCTCCAGGTCGCGCAGGGCGATCTTGAACCCGGCCCCCAGCTCGGTGAACTCCTCGATCGCCTTGAGCCGCCGGACGGCGTTCGGCGTGACGGGCCGCTCGTTCTCCAGCAGGAGGTAGGCATACGCCCGGTGCTTGTAGCGTCCGACACGTCCTCGGAGCTGGTGCAGGTCGGCCAGGCCGTACTTGTCGGCCTCGTTGATGAAGATCGTGTTGACGTTCGGGATATCCAGGCCGCTCTCGATGATCGTCGTGGCGACCAGGATATCGGCATCATGCCGCACGAAGGCCAGCATGGCCCGTTCGAGCTGGTCGCCGGTCATCTGACCGTGGGCGATCAGGATGCGGGCCTCGGGCACCAGGGCCTGAACCCGGTCGGCGATCGACTGGATGTCAAAGACCCGGTTGTGCACGAAGTACACCTGGCCGTCGCGGTTCAGCTCGCGGTGAATGGCCCGCTTGATCATCTCGTCGTCCCAGCGCGCGATGCGTGTCTCGATCGCCTTGCGGTCGGGGGGCGGGGTCTCCAGGTTCGAGATGTCGCGGATGCCCAGCAGGCTCATGTGGAGGGTTCGCGGGATCGGCGTCGCGGAAAGCGTCAGGACATCGACCGTCGCCCGGAGCGACTTCAGCCACTCCTTGTCCTCGACGCCGAACCGCTGCTCCTCGTCGATGATGACCAGCCCCAGGTCCTTGAACTGCACGTCCTTCTGCACGAGCCGGTGGGTGCCGATCAGGATATCGACCGCGCCGGCGGCGGCGGCCTTCAGGGACTCGCGGATCTCGCGCTTGGGGCGGAAGCGGTTCAGGACCTCGATGGCGAAGGGGAACTCGGCCATTCGCTTGGTGAAGGTCCGGTGGTGCTGCTCGGCCAGGACGGTCGTCGGCACGAGCACGGCGACCTGCTTCCCGGCGTCGGCCGCCTTGAACGCCGCCCGCATGGCGACCTCGGTCTTGCCGTAGCCGACATCGCCGCAGATCAGGCGGTCCATCGGCTTCGACTCGGCCATGTCCTGCTTGATCGCCTCGATGGCCGAGAGCTGGTCGGGCGTTTCCTGATAGGGGAAGGCGGCCTCGTACTCGGCCATCCAGTGACTATCCTCGGCCGGGTACGCCGTTCCCGGCTGGCTGGCGCGGGCGGCCTGGATGTCGATCAGTTCGGAGGCCAGGTCGATGACCGCCTCGGCCACCCGCTTCTTCTTCTTCTCCCAGGCGGAGGAGCCGATCTTCGACAACGGCGGATTGGCCCGCCCGCCGCCGACGTACTTCTGAACCAGGTCCACCTTGGCGACCGGCACATACAGCTTCGTCCCCTGGGCGAACTCCAGGACGAGCTGTTCCTCGGCGTGCTCGGCCGTCTTGTCGAGCAGTTGCAGGCCACGGTAGAGGGCGATGCCGTGGTTGACGTGGACGACCAGGTCCCCCTCGTTCAGGTCGAGGAAGCTGTCGATCGCCCGGCTCTCGTACCGCCGCCGGGTGGTCGGCCGGCGGACGTCGGTGCGGTCGAACAGCTCGTGGTCGCCGATGACGAGCGTCCGGGCGTCGATCATGTGGAAGCCGGACCGAACCCGTCCGACGGTCAGGCTCAGGCGGTCCTCGGCGGCCAGGGCGGTATCGGCGAAGACCTCCGTCAGCCGCTCCGCCTCCGCCGCGTTGTGGCAGGCGATCAGCACGCGGTCCCCGCCCGAGGCGCTCTCCAGTTCGGCCTTGACCTTCGATAGCTCGCCCGAGAACCGCTCGACCGACTCGACCCGCAGGTGGCAGGTCGTCTCCAGCGACGACGGCGCGACGGTCGCCAGGGCGGCCGAGGGGAATTGCAGGAGCCGGGCGAAGGTCTTCTCGACGTTGAAGTGCCCGCGCGGGTCGTCCGCCCGGCCGAGATAATGCCGGGCCTCCTCCTTCAGGTCGTTCGGCTCGACCAGGGCGATCCAGGAGCCCTCGCGCAGGTAGTCGGCGACGTGCCCGAGGTCCTCCGGCCGGTCCAGATCGAGAGGGGGGGCGGGGGTCAGGACGACGTTGTCCCAGCGGTCCAGGGAGCGCTGGGTCTCCGGATCGAACGGGCGGATGGACTCGATGTCGTCGCCGAAGAACTCGATGCGGACCGGCTCGGCGGCGTCGGGGGGGAAGATGTCGAGAATGCCGCCCCGGAGGGAGAACTCCCCGGCGACCTCGACCACCTCGACCCGCGACAGGCCCCGCTCGACCAGCCACCCGGCCAGCTCCTCGACGGCCACGGTGTCCCCCACGCGGAGCGTCCGGGAGGCCTCGGCCAGAACCCGAGGCAAGGGGACCGGCTGGAGCAACGCCTGGATCGGCGCGATGAGGAACCGGGGAGGGTCCGAACGGGCCAGCCGCTTGAGCACCCGGAGCCGCTGCCCGGAGACCTCATCCCCATACGCCGACTCGCGCGGCAGGCGCTCCCAGGCCGGCAGGATCTCCGGCTTCACTCCGGCGAAGGTCGCCACGTCGTCGGCGAAGTCGTCCAGGTCCCCCACGTGCGCCAGCACGACCAGCAACGTCCGGGCGCATGCAGGCCCACCGCCGCCGAGACCAAGGGGGCCGCCGAGCCCCAGGCCCCGTCGATCGTCACGCTCCGGCCGTTCTTGAGCGCGGCCAGGCACTCGCCAAACCCGCCGGCCCGCTGGACCAGCCGGGTCAGATCCTTCAAGTCGCGGACGGCCGCCTTCGCGGTTTGGGTCGTCGCCATCGCATCCTCTAAGTCTGCGCCGTCATCGTCATTGGGTTCGTTCGGTAATTCGTTCGAAACTGGCGGGGGGTTCGAGAGTTATGTCGAAAATGCAGACCTCTCGCAAAGACGCCAAGACGCAAAGGGTCGCAAAGGAAGAATGAGAAGATGGGGGGTTGAGCTTGAATAGTGGGAGAAGACCTCTCGCAAAGGCGCCAGGCCGCAAAGGATCGCAAAGCAGCAGAATAAGTTACCGAGAGCCCCCTAACAGCCAATGCACCCCGAACCTCCTCGTTCCGCGTCTTTCAACATCACAACCACGCCACTAACACGTTTTTTGCCCATTTGGCACAGATGTCACAAATTTCGCAATCATTCTATTTCCAAAAAGCGAGAGCCGTTTTTGTTGCGCTCATTACGTAAGAATTTATCGTGCCGAACGGTCGGCTGTATCCGAGGACGGGGGTTTTTTCGGACCGGAGGATTGTAGGAAACGGGAGCCGGATCGTCCAAGAGGCGCGGGGGGGTGTCGGTGAGCGGAGTCGGCGAGGTTGCGATGCAATGGAGGTGCCGGGCGGAGCGGGGCGGCGAGCCGGTCGAGCACGTAGGCCAGGTCGGCCGGATCGCACGGTAGGTCCAGACACGCGGCGGCGCCCCGCGCGGGCCTCGGCCACGAGAGCTCGGTCGGCGAACCCGAACAGCGTCACCACGGGCCGGTGCCGCGCCTGTCGGGAGAGAATGGTTTCCCATCCCTCCTCAAGCACCGGGACATCCCAGACGACCAGAGCACCTTCCGGGGCTTCGTCCCAGTCGCGGGCCATCTCCGGAGGATAACCGGCCGCGCGGCAGGTCTCGGCCAGAACGAGCCGGAGGTCGAACAGGCGGCTGATGACCGCCACGCGGGGACGAGGGATGTCGAACGGCGGAGGTTCGATCCCCAGATACCGCCCGATGACCTCGGCGGCCGTGGCTTCGGGAAGAATCACATCGACCACCCCGGCGCAACGCTCGACCAGATGATAACGAGCGAACGGCCCGAGGCAGAGCACGATCTTGAGCGCTCCCCCCGGCCCCGCGCGGTCGCTCCGCAGCCGTCGGAGTTGCAGCAGGTCGGTTTCCGTCAGCGTCGCGCGATGGAGCACGAGGGTCTGAACGCCCTCAAGTTCGCTCGAACCCCTCCTCAACACACCGCAAACGGCGCGTCTCGGCCGGCAGTGCGTCGGCCAGAGCAGCGACCCAGGGATCATCCAGATCGCCCGAGAAGACGGTCGAGGACGTGGGGAGGGCCATTGCGGCGGGACCTCCATGCCCCTTTTAGGAGTTTCGCCAGAATTAACTGTACGAGTTGCCTTGTCACCCGAAGACAATTGGCACAGCTTATTCTGGCAAGGCGACCTAGAGGCGATCCGGGAAGCCCCGGAGGGGCGTCAGTGAATAGCCAGGGGCGTCAGCCCCTGGAACAGATCCAGGAGCCTGTTCCCTTCACACAAGCCCCGGAGGGGCGACAGAAGCCGATTCCCTGTAAGAGTTTCTGTCGCCCCTCCGGGGCTCGATGGACATGGGAGATCCCATCCAGGGGCTGACGCCCCTGGCTATTCACTGACGCCCCTCCGGGGCTTATCTGGTCTCGTTCCAGGGTCGACGCCCCTGGCGAGGAACGGTCGCCCGCCGGGGCTTTCTCCGTTCCAGGGGCTGACGCCCCTGGCTACGAACGGCCGCCCCGCCGGGGCTTTCCGGATCGCCTCTGACACGTCGCGGACGCTACCAGAACCGGCCCCATGCGGCAAGCGGAATGCGCCTCAAGCGATGTCCGCCTAATCGACGAAATTCGCTCCGATCACCCATCTTACGCGATTGCGTCAAACCGCCTCATTGGCTCTTTCAATCGAGCCGATGCAGACCGGCGTTCTGACCGACGTAGGGGTTCTGCTGCTTCTCGGCCCCGATCGTCGTCGCGGGGCCGTGGCCGGGGAGGACCAGGGTCGCGTCGGGGAGCGTGAACAGCTTCTCCCGGATGCCCGAGAGCAAACTCTCGGCGCTGCCGCCGGGGAAATCGACGCGGCCGACAGAGCCGCAGAAGAGGACGTCGCCGCCCAGGACGAACGGCGGGTCGAATCCGTCGGCGATGAAAACGACCGAGCCGGGGCTGTGGCCGGGGATCTCCCGAACCAGGAACGAGAAGCCCGCCAGGTCGATCCGCTGGCCGTCCTCGACCAGGAGGTCGGCGGGCGGGCTGGAGAGCTGCAACCCGAACGGTGCGCTGAGGTTCGCGTCGGCGTCGCTGAGCAGATGCAGCCTCGTTCCGGCCGATGACCAGGGGGGCATCGGGATACGCCTGTTTGAGCGGGCCGTTGCCCGCGATGTGGTCGGCATGGCCGTGCGTGTTCAGGATCGCCGCCACGCGGAGACCGTGGCGCTGGAGCATCTCCTGGATCGCCACCACGTCGAACCCCGGATCGACGACGAGGGCCTCGTCCCGCCCGCGCAGCCAGAGGATGTACGCGATCTCCTCGAAGGGCATGGAGACAACCGACTCGATCACGTAATCCGCGCTGCTGGCCATCCGGGACCTCCTCCTGTGGCGACCGCGACGGGTTGGGCTGGGCCGTGCGGGACTTCTCGGAGAGGCGAGCTTACCAGATCCTCCGCCCGGCATCCGCGCCGGTTCCGCTCGAATTGTAAAACTTCCAGCGATCCCCTGGTAAAGATGACACGCGACGCCCCACGGATCGATCCTCCCGGTGGCCGGATCATTGCCAGGACCGATCCAGATTCTCACAAAGCGGGCGATCTCCCCCTTTTTCTTTGATGGCTTGCCATTTGCATGATACAGTCGCATACCTTCACCGACATGAGAGTTAACTTGCCAGCATGGTCGATGGCGCAGGGGCTGACGGCTTGAGACTCGGTTATCCGCGATTTCGCCAACCCCTCTCTTCCCATCAATCTTGCTGGATTCGAGACAACCTCGACGGTGTAGGGCCGACTCGCGCCACGGTCGGGCTGAGCTGCCGCTTTCCGGTTGTTCGCCCGCAAGTGGCCCCTTCGACATCCCCCTCCCGGCATTCACCGGTGGAAGGATCGGCATATCCATGGGCAATCCCACCAAATCCGCGAACTTTCTTCGCCTCGCATTCGGCGTGAGCGTTCTGACGATGATCGGTCTCGCCGTGGCGACGGCCGGCGAACAGGGCGTGCATTTCTATTCGACCGCCGCGCCTCCCGTTGATTATCCCGGCCCGAAACCAACCTTGCTGGCGCTGGCCGATCCGGTCGCCGCCGCCCCTTCTGAAGCGGTTCTCGACGACCTCCCGCCCCTGGGTTCCCCCGCGGAGTCCGCGATTCCCGCGCCGGGGGCAACCCCTTCGCCCGAGCCGACTCCCGTGGCGGAGGCACCGACGGCCCCGCGCACCGCCGACGACCTCCCGACGCTGGAGCCCACCCCCGAGAACCAGGGAACGACGCGGCTGGCCTCGGCCCCATCGGAGACGATGCCTCGTCCGAGGCCCGCGCCCGAGCCGGAGTTGACCGCCACGCCCCCCGACCCGATCGACCAGGCCAAGCAGGCCATCGCCGCGTGCCGTGCCCGGTTCGCGCAGGTTCAGGATTATACCTGCACGTTTTACAAGCGTGAGCGGATCGGCGGTCGGATGTCGTCGCAGCACATCATGGCGATGAAGGCGCGAACCCAGCCCAAGAGCGTGTACTTCAAGTTCGTGCAGCCGAACGCCGGGCGCGAGGCGATCTACGTCGCGGGTCGGCACAGCGGCAAGGCCCTGGTGCACGACGTCGGGCTGGGCAAGCTGATCGCCGGGACGCTGGCGCTGGACCCCCGCTCGTCGATGGCGATGGAGGATTGCCGTCACCCGATCACCGATGCGGGGCTGGACCACCTGATCGAGGAGGTTTACGAGCGCTGGGAGGCGGAACTGCAACCGGGTGAGAGCCTCGTCAAGATCACGCCGGGCGTTCGCGTGGCCAACCGTCCCTGCACGATGATCGAATCGACGCATCCGGTGAAGCGGCCGAACTACCTGTTCCATCAGGTGAAGCTTTACATCGACAACGAACTCGGCTTGCCGATCCGGTTCGAAGCCTACGACTGGCCCCAACCGCGCCGGAACCGGCCCGGTCCTGATGGAGGAGTACACGTACATCAACCTACGGTTGAATACGGGCCTGCGAGAAGGGGATTTTGACCCGAGAAACAAGCAGTATTCCTTCGGGCGGTTCTGATCGGATCGCGGCCCGTCCCGGCATCGATCACGGACGTTGCAACCTCCTCAGACGTTTCGAACGGGAGACGCGCCAGACCCGCGGGCGCGTCTCCCGTTTCGTTGTTTGGACGCCCGGAGTCGAGAGCCTCACCTCCCAACCGGAGCGAGACCGGGGCCGGTCGCGCCAGACTGATATTCTCGGCACGATCCTCACGATCCAACCCCGGCTGGCCGATACTACGCTCAGGCAAACGGCCCGCGCTCGGAAGGGGCGGGCCATGGATCGGCGGGTTTCGTGGAATGGCCACGCCGACAGGGCAAGAAGGCAGGAAGCGGGCTTGGCAGGTGGGGGGGGCTTCGATAGAATCCGCCTCGCCTCGGGGGTCGCCGGTGTCAGTCCACGGAAACGGACGCTCGGGGGCCACAAATCGGGGTGTCACTTCCTCAACGGATCAATCACCCCCTGCCGAGTCCTGGGTCTGTCGCGGCCGTCGATCCCCTTCGTGCGCCTCGAGGGGGGACCGGTCGCCGTCCCAATGTCCAAGGATGGAAGGAGAGGCTCGATGAGCACGGTCCCGACCCCAAAGGCTCCGGTCCGCGTGCATATTCGCTGGATGATTCGTCGCGACATGCCCGAAGTTCTCGCCATCGAGCACGGCAGTCAAGAATTTCCCTGGTGCGAGGAAGAATTCCTCCGGGTGCTCCGTCAGCGCAACTGTATCGGCATGGTCGCCGAGCACGGCGAGCGGGTTGTCGGCTTCATGATCTATGAGCTGCACAAGTCGAAGCTCCGGGTCCTGAACTTCGCCGTTCACCCCGAGTTCCGCCGTCAGGGCGTCGGCCGCCAGATGGTCGCCAAGCTGGTCAGCAAGCTGTCGAGCCATCGCCGGACCCGGATCGTCCTGATGGTTCGCGAGTCGTACTTGCAGGCCCAGCTTTTCTACCGGGTCATGGGCTTCCGCGCCTCGGAGGTCATCCGCGAATACTTCGAGGATACCGGCGAGGACGGCTACACGATGCAGTATCTCCACGACGAGTCGGTGGCCGCGGAACGAGTCGAGGCCCCCGTCAACCGGATCGCCCGGCATCTCGAAAATCACGACATGTGATCGAACCTTGATGCTCCGCGTCGGGCCGGATGTGTCGTCCGGAAGCTCTCGGAGCGGCCGGCACTCCCGGCCCGACGCCCCCTTCTCCCGCCACTCCCCCCTCCCCCGCCTCTCTCATTGGCGGTGGAATCACCGCGCGGCACCAGCCGAGCACTCGCGAGCCTTCCGTCGCTCGTTTGTGCGAACATGGATAACCCACTCCGCGTTCCCCGCGCGATTCCTCCCGCCGCCCCGAAATCGCAAACCTTTATAAAGCCGAAACTTGCGACCGACAAGCGCCGCGAACCCGTGGCCCCGGCATAAGGTTTGCTTAAACATTCCCACCACAAGGTTGCGTGGACGGGATTCGGCCGTGCCGGACCGTGGATGAGATCTCGATCCATGTGTCTTGATTTTCAATGCGAGCAGAGGAATTCATGTCCTGGTTTGGCAGGCAGATCTCACAACGTCGGGTTCTCTGGTTCGCGGGCGGTCTCGTGCTGGCCACGGTGGTGGCGGGCGGTGTGTGGATCTGGAACCCTTGGGCCGAGGAGGAGACGGAAAAGTCGCCGGAACCGGAACGGGTGGCGGCCAGTCCCGAGACATCGCCGGGCCGCGAGCCGGTCGTTCGGGTGAGCCGGGAGCAGCAGAAGGCGCTTGGGGTCGAGACGGCGGAGGTTCAGCTCGGCGAGGTCAGCGCCGTGCTCGAGGCGCCGGGGATCGTCCGCCCGGACGAATCGCAGTATGCGTTCATCACCCCGAGGGCCGAGGGGATCGTCCGTTCGGTCTCGGCGCAGATCGGCCAGTACGTTCAGGAGGGGGACCTGCTGGCGAGGATCGATAGCACCCGCGTCGCGCAGGCGCGGCTCGACCTGATCGACGCGCTGCAACAACTGGAGATTGCCCGGGCCAAGCTGAACTGGCAGGAGACGGTCTATCAGAACTCGCTGCAGATGATCGAGGACCTTCAGAAGGGCCTCAAGCCCGAGGAGATCCAGCAGCGATTCGAGGACCGGCCGGTCGGCCAGACGCGGGAAGAACTGCTCAAGGCATATGCCCAGTATTACCTCTCGAATATCACGCGAGAGCGTTACGAGAACCTCCAGGAGAAGGACGCCGTTCCGCTGGAGGTGTACCAGGAGAAGAAGGCGCAGTACGAGGTGGACCTGGCGACGTTCCAGGGCTTGATGGACCGCATGAGCTACGAGGTCACGCTCGATTACACCCAGGCGCGCCAGGCCCTGCGCGAGGCCCGGACGTCGGTGAAGGTGGCCCGCGAGACGCTCCGGGTGCTGGGGGTCTCGGTCGATGAGATCGTCGAGCAGTTCGAGACGGGCGACCCTGACCGGGGACGATCCCCAGGTCAAACCCAAGGAGACGCTGGAGGAGGCCGCCGAGGCGGCGATTTCCCCCTCGCGCGACGTCTCCGAACTGATGGAGGCCCATGGCCTCCCGGTCAGCACGTATGATGTTCGCGCGCCGTTCGACGGCACGATCCTGGAGCGCGAGCAGGTCGTCCCGGGGATCGTCGTGGATGGCTCGCACCACATCTTCACGATGGCGAACCTCTCGGAAGTCTGGATCGAGGCGCACGTCCATGAGAGCGACTTCGACCTGCTCGAACGCAGCGCGGGGGGCCTGGTCGAGTTCACCTCGCCGGCCTACCCGGAGCGGACGTTCGAGGGGCGCGTGCTCTATACCGGGGACCTCGTGGACGAGAAGAGCCGGACCGTCCGCCTGCTGGCGACCGCCAGGAACGCCTATGGCCGCCTGAAGCCGGGGATGTTCGTCAACGTCCAGATCC
Organism: uncultured Planctomycetota bacterium; assembly: GCA_963758025.1. Classification (GTDB taxonomy): domain Bacteria; phylum Planctomycetota; class Planctomycetia; order Isosphaerales; family Isosphaeraceae; genus CAVWUA01. Next base: position 105,449 of record CAVWUA010000006.1, read on the forward strand.
ACGCCCCCGACGCGCTCAAGCTGCCGGAGATCCCCGAAACCGCGCTGCTGACCGACGGCCGGATTCATTACGTCTATGTTCAGGTCGCCCCCGAGGAATTCGCCCGGCACGACGTGAAGATCGGCAACCGAGAGAACGGCCACGTGGCGATCCAGAGCGGCCTGAAGCCGGGCGAGCGGGTCGTCGTGCGAGGGGCCTTCGGTCTCAAGGCGAAGGCGGAGGCCCAGCAGGTCGGCCAGTTGCCCGATCCAGAACCCTCCGGCGACGGACGATAAGCCCCGGCGCATCGAGGAGTCCATTCGCGGTGTTTTCCTTCCTGATCGACTACGCGCTCAAGAGCCGGGGAATCATCCTGCTGGTCCTCGTCGGCGTGATCGCCTCGGGCGTCTGGTCCGGCCTGAACCTGCCGGTGGACGCGGTGCCCGACATCACGCCGCCGCATGGTCGCCGTGCTGACCGACGCCCCCGCGCTCGGGCCGGAGGAGGTCGAGCAGTTCATCACGATCCCGGTCGAGAACGGGATGAACGGCATCCCCCACGTCGCGGAGGTCCGTTCCCTCTCGCAGCAAGGGCTGTCCGTCGTGCGGCTGATCTTCGAGGAAGGGACCGACATCTACTGGGCCCGCGCAGGTCTCGCAGCGGCTCGACCAGATCCGCGCGGAGATCCCCGAAGGGTTCGGCTCTCCCGTGATGGGGCCGATCACGACCGGCCTGGGCGAGATCTTCATGTTCGAGGTGAGGAACGCGCCCGATAACCCGAACCCACTGTCATTGATGGAACTCCGGACGATCCTCGACTGGGAGATCGCCCGGCCGCTCAAGAGCGTTCCGGGGGTGATCGAGGTCAACTCCTTCGGCGGTGAGCTGAAGACCTACCAGGCGAGGGTGAATCCCGATCGCCTGATGGCCCGGGACATCCCCGTGAACGAGGTCTTCTCGGCCCTGCGCGAGAACAACAGCAACTCCGGCGGCGGCTACATCGAGCGCAATGGCGAGCTTCGCATCATCCGGGGCGAGGGGCTGGTCCGTACCCTGGACGACATGAACGAGATCGTCCTCGACACGACCGCCGACGGCACGCCGATCTACGTCCGCGACGTCGGCGAGGCCGTCTTCGCGCCGATGCTCCGCCGGGGGGCCGTCACCCGAGACGGCCAGGGGGAAGTCGTCACGGCGATCGTTTACATGCTCATCGGCGAGAACGCCCGCGTGGTCGTCCAGCGGCGTCGAGGCGAAGATGGACCAGATCCGCGAGCGGCTGCGTCCGCAAGGCGTCGTCATCGACACGTTCTATAACCGCAGCGAGCTGATCGGCAAGACGATCGACACGGTGGCCCACAACCTGATCGAAGGGGGCGTGCTGGTCATCGTCGTGCTCCTGGTCCTGCTCGGCAACATCCGGGCGGCCCTGATCGTCGCGGCGACGATCCCGCTGTCGATGCTCTTCGCCGGGAACCTGATGTACGCCTTCGGCATCGCGGGCAGCCTGATGAGCCTCGGCGCGATCGACTTCGGCCTGATCGTCGATAGCTCGGTCATCGTCATCGAGAACTGCGTCAGCCGTCTCTCGCATCCCGATCCCGACGAGACCAAGCGTCGACGTGATCCGCCGCGCGACGCGCGAGATCCGCAAGCCGGTCGTCTTCGGCGTGGGGATCATCACGATCGTCAACCTGCCGATCCTGGCCCTGGAGGGGGTCGAGGGGAAGATGTTCCGGCCGATGGCCCTGACCTTGATCTTCGCCCTGACCGGCTCGCTGCTGCTGTCGTTGACGGTCGTGCCGGTGCTGGCGTCGTACTTCCTCTCGCTGGGCACGCAGGAGAAGGAAACCCTGCCCGTGCGCTGGGCGAAGCGCGTGTACGAGCCGACGCTCCGCTGGATTCTCGACAACCCCTGGCCGATCGTGCTTGGCTCGCTCGTGGCCCTGGCGCCTGTGCGTCCCGCCGGCCCTGATGCTCGGCGGCGAGTTCATCCCGCAGCTTGACGAGGGGGACATCACGATCGTCATGGCGCGGCCCAACAGCGCCTCCTTGACCGAGGGGATCGAGCAATCCCTCCGACTGGAGCGCGCCCTGCTGGAGCGCTACCCCGACGAGATCCGCTCGGTGCGTCAGCCGGACCGGCCGCCCCGAGATCGGCCTCGACCCGGCCCCCTTGAACCGGACCGACGTGTTCATCTTCCTGAAACCTTACGACGAATGGACCCGGGTCAAGGACAAGGAAGAGATGATCGACAAGGTGGAGGAACTCTGCCACCTCCTCCTGCCCGGGACGAAGCTCAACTTCAGCCAGCCGATCGAGCTGCGGTTCAACGAGATGATCTCCGGCGTGCGGGCCGACCTGGGCATCGCCCTCTTCGGCGATGACCTGGGGGTGCTTCAGGACAAGGCCGACGCCCTGGCCGACGCCCTGCGGACGGTCCAGGGTGCGCAGGACGTGAAGGCCCAGCCGATCGAGGGGCTGCCCTATCTGCGGATCATCGTCGATCGCGCCGCGGATCGCCCGGTACGGGATCAACGCCTCGGACGTGCTCGACGCGGTGAAGGCGCTCGGCGGCACGACCGTCGGCCAGGTCGTGGTCGATCAGCGGCGGTTCGCCATGCAGGTCCGCTACGCGACGGACTACCGCAACGACATCGAGTCGATCCGCGCCCTGAAGATCGCCGACCCGGAGGGCCGGATGATCCCGCTGGAGGACCTGGCCGATATCCGCATGGAGGATGGCATCTACGAGATCCGCCGCAAGGACCGCGAGCGCCGGGCGCTGGTCCAGGCGAACGTCCGTGGGCGCGACCTGGCCGGGTTCGTCGCCGAGGCCGAAGAGGACGCTCGCCGGGAGGTCCCGCTGCCCGAAGGCTACCGCCTGGAGTGGGGCGGCACGTTCAAGAACCTCCAGTCGGCGACCCAGCGGCTCCTGATCGTCCTGCCGGTGGCCCTGGCCCTGATCTTCCTGCTGCTCTACGGCACGTTCAACTCGATCAAGCTGGGCGTGCTGATCTTCCTGTCCGTCCCCTTCGGCGCGATCGGCGGCATCCTGGCCCTGTGGCTCCGGGGGATGAATTTCAGCATCTCGGCCGGCGTCGGGCTTCATCGCCCTGTCGGGCGTCTCGGTGCTGGATGGCCTGGTGCTCGTCTCGGCGATCCGCGACAAGATCGTCGATCACGGGCACGAGGTCCGCGAGCGCCGTCTATCACGCGGCAATGGAGCGGCTCCGCCCGATCCTGATGACCGGCCTGGTCGCCAGCCTCGGGTTCGTGCCGATGGCGATGGCCACCAGCACCGGCGCGGAGGTCCAGCGCCCGCTCTCCACGGTCGTCATCGGCGGCATCATCACCAGCACCTTGATGAAGCTGGTCCTCCTGCCGGCGATCTACCCATGGTTCGACCCCGGAACCGGACCCGAAGACACCGACGCCGGCTGAGGCATTCCAGTCCGTCCCGACGGACGTTCTGGCACGATCGAACTGGATCGCGGATACTGGAGGGACGACGCCGCAAGGGGTTCCGCTGCGCTTCACCCACCCGTCGAAAGCCGGCTCGAAGAACCATGGAATCGCAAACACCCTCACGTTACGAATCGCTCCGAGCTTCGCGTCGGGCGATGGCGGCGATGGCCCCGCTGGTGCGGTTCGGCCTGGTGTCGGCCGGGGTGGGGCTGTTTCTCTGGCGGATCAAGCCACTGGTCGCCGACGTGCAGTTGACCTACGGGGAGCGGATCGTCGCGGCGATCGTCGCCCTGGTGATCCTCGGCACGGCGAGCCTGGCCGCCTGGGTCTTTGGTCGGCTCCTGCGAGCGGCGGCCGAGCTGATCGAGGTGCAGGTTGATGGCGCGGAGGCCGCCGCGCGGACGGCGGATCTGATCCAGTGGCACGTCGCCCCGGCCCTGGAGCGCCTGGCCGTCGCGCTCGAACGGGGGCCGGCGAACACGAACGCTCCCGCGAACGCGGCGTCCGACCGTGGTCTGGCCCTGGCGATTGCCGGGGTGCGTCAGGCGATCGCGGACGGACGCTGGGGCCAGGCCCAGAAGCTGATCGACGCGATCGGGCGGGACTTTCCCCAGGCCCCCGAGGCCCGCGACCTCGACGATGAGCTGGCCGAAGCCCGCCAGGCAACCATCGATGCGCTCCGGGCGCGGCTCGATGCCTCGAAATCGGCCAACGATCCCGAGGCGGTCATCGCCCTGCGCGACGAGCTGACGCGGCACGTGAAGGGGGAACCCCTGCGGGCCCTGGACCGGGAGCTGGTCCGCTGGCTCATGAACCTGATCCAGCGCCGGATGCGCACCGGGAGCGTGCGGCCGGACGTCGCCCACCTGGCCGCGAAGGTGGCCGAGAGCTTCGGCGACCAGCCGGAGGGGGCGAGCCTGCGGGCCTCGCTGCCGACCCTCCGCCGCAGCGCCGGGTTGTGCCCCCGCTGCGCCGAGCCGTATGGAGGAATCGAAGACGCCTGTCCGAAATGCCTGCACGGTGCGGACAACGGATCGGCCTGGGCCGACGACGACGATGACGACGTCGAGGATGAGGAGGATGAACTCTCATGAGCTTGCGTGCCCGATGTCCCGCCTGCCAGGCCTCGTTCCTCGCTCCGGACGAGGGGGGCGGTCGCTCCATCAACTGTCCGAAGTGCGGCGCTCGCCTGAAGCTACCCGCGCCCCCCGTCGCCGCGTCCGAGACCCCCGCCCCGTCATCCCTCGCGGACACGCTCGATGCCGAGGAGCGCCGGGGCCGCCGACGGCTGCTCAAGATCGGCGTGCCAGTCGCGCTCCTGGTCGCTCTCGTGATGGCCGTGCTGGTCTTCCTGCCGTACTTACGCAAACAGGCCCCCGGTCAGCCGCCCCCACCGCCCGACCCGATCGTGTCGATCGCATCGACGTATCTGGACGCCCTGACCAAAGGGGACCGCGCCGCGGCGGATCGGCTTGGCACGGTCGCGACGCCCCCGGCCATCGACGGCTACCGGCAGGTCGAGCGTGACCCGACCGGCGAGGAGACCGTGCAGGGACCCTTCGCCCCCGTGGCCGACCTGAACGCGACGATCGAGGAAAAGTTCACGTATAACCCGCGGATTAACCGCTACGAGAACCGCGACCCGCTCGGTCCGGCCGCCGACTCACTCGACGCCCTGCACGACGCCAAGGCCCAGGCCGAGCAGGAGAAACTTTACGAGAAGATGGCCAGCGCCGATCTGGATGAGGTGGTGGACTCCGTGACCCAGTTCGGCGAGGTCTTCACCAGGCTGGCCGAGGAAACGCTTGCCCCCGAAAAGCTCGCGCCGACCTACGCCCAACTGGTCGAATCGGCCGAACCGCCCCTCCCACCAGAGGCGCAGCGACTCGCGCTCGATTACGGCGAGAACCGGGAGACGTGGGACACGCTCCTGAAGCGGCCGTTCGCCACGTTGAAGGCCGATGGACCCTTCCGGCTCGAACGGGCGGAGGTCACGGCGCTCGTGCAGGACCGGCTCGCGTCCTCCGGAGCGCCGCCGTCGCGCCTGCGCCTGACCCTGACCCGGTTCCAGCTCGAAGGAATCGACACCGGCTGGAAGGTCACCTCCGCCCGCCGCGATCGTCCCGAGGCGCCCGAGCCGACGACCGAACCGACCGGGGAGCCGGAGTCACGAACACCGACAACACCGTCCTCGCCCGGACTGTTGGAACCGTGATGGCCCCGGAACAGAACAGGTGGGAGGCCCCCTCGGCCGAGTGAATCCACCCGCGATCTCATTTCCCATCCATCGCCGCGCGTTGCGGTGGAGCCTGCGGACCTTGCTGGCCGTGGTCGCGCTCGTCGTCGTCGAGGCCCCACGTCTCACGGACGAGGGCCTGGAGCACGTAAAGGGAATGACGAAGTTGAAGCGTTTACGCTTGCGCGACGTTTCCGGGGCCTCGAAACCCTCGACCTCGGCGGCACCCGGATCAGCGACGCCGGATTGAAGCGATTGCGAGACTTTCCCCGGCTCCGTGTGCTGGAACTGTGCGACACGTCCATCACCGACGCGGGGTTGGCGACGCGGGGGAAACGGAAGACGCGGACGTCTCTCGTCTTCGGCGGCACGCGGACCAGCAGCGAAGCCGTGCAGAGGCTGGAAGCGGACTTGCCGGAGACGCAGATCACCTGGTGGCACCGGGCCGATTGAGGACGCCCGAGGGCCGTTCTTTCGGACTCCGGCGATGACGGCGAGGACCGGGAGACGTGGGACGCGCTCCTGAAGCGGCCGTTCGCCGTGCGGAAGGCCGACGGCCCGTTCCGGCTCGAACGGAGCGGAGGTGAACGTGGGGCCCCCGAGGACGCCGGTCGCCGGGCCGGCCCGGTCGGCGGCGGGACGTGAATCCGGGATCGGTGCCAACCAGGAAGCCCCCGGAAGTATCGCCGGCGGGCCTTCCGCGACGAGGCGCGGGGGGCCCGCACACCGCGCGCGACGCCGGGGGTCGAGAGCGAGCCGAACGATCGAAAGCCGCGGGCCGACGTCGCCTCGCTCGATCCCTCGAACGGGTCGCCGATCCTGGTCGGCACGTTCTCCCGCCGCGCCGAGCGGGACGGCCCGGCCGCCTTCTCGACCGCCGCTGGCGGATCAGCCCGGCGTTTTCGGCTCCTCAACGGTGGAGCGCGGGTCGAAGGGCGTCCCGGCGATTCCCCGGAGCGAGAGGCGGAGGGCGGGAAAAGGGGCCTTCTTTCAGGATTTTGTGATCCGTGACCGGGTCACCGAGCACTCTTCAGGTAGATCGGCCGACCGTCCCTTGCTCAGCCTCGTTCCGATCATCCCTTCTCCCTCATTCGCTCGACAACTCGTGGAAAGGGTCCCGAGGCAGCCCGATTCTCTGGTCACTAACCCAGGAGCAGCAACCGTGATGAGCAGAACCGTCGTGATTCCAACGTGTCTCCTCGCCCTGTGGGCGGCCTTGCCGGCCCCGGCCCAGGTGGGTCCCCTGGCGGACCCGATCCCGGCTCCGATTCCCGCGAGCCCGATCCAGGTCAAACTGACCCCCGTCTTGACAGGGCTGACCTCTCCCCTGGAGCTGAAGACGGCCGCCGACAGAAACGACCGGACCTACATCGTGGACCAGACCGGTCTGATCCTGGTCCTGGTGGGCGAGAGGGTTCGGCCCGAGCCGTTCCTCGACATCTCCGACGTGCTGGCCCAGCTCGCCCCCGCCTTCGGGAGCGGGCCGCGGGGCCTGAACCCGAATTACGACGAGCGGGGGCTGCTGAGCGTGGCGTTCCACCCCGGCTTTCACAACAAGAAGAGCCCCGGTTACCAGACCCTCTATACCCTGCACAACGTGCCGGTGACGCGGGCCGCCGACTTCCCCCAGCCCCAGCCCCCGCTCGCGCCCGCCGGGGAGCCCAACTGCCAGGAAGTCATCGCCGAGTGGCGGGTCAGCCGGCATGACCGCGACGTGGTGGACAGGAATTCGTACCGCGAGGTCCTCCGATCCGACAAGCCCCAGTTCAACCACAACGGCGGCAGCCTCGCCTTCGGGCCCGACGGCCTGCTCTACGCGTCGCTCGGCGACGGCGGCGCGGCCAACGACGTCGGCGCCGGCCACCTCATCGGCACGGGGAACGCCCAGAGCCTCGCCTCCATCCGCGGCAAGGTGATCCGGATCAATCCCCTGCACCCCTCCTTGACATCCCACCGCGACGGCATCGTCAGCGCCAACGGTCAGTACCGCATCCCCCGAGGCAACCCCTTCGTCGGTCAGCCCGGCGCCCTGGGCGAGATCTACGCCTACGGGTTCCGCAACCCCTATCGATTCAGCTTCGACGCCGAGGACGGCGACGGCGACCGTGATGGCGACGACGACGAGGAGGGACGCCTCATTCTCGGGGACGTGGGCCAGAACAAGATCGAGGAAGTGGACCTCGTCCGCCGCGGAGGGAACTACGGCTGGAACCTCAAGGAAGGGTCGTTCCTCTTCGACCCGACGACGGGCCAGGTTTTCTCTGGCCCCGATCCCGTCCCGGGGTTGATCGACCCGGTCGTCGAATACGACCACTTCGAGGCCACGGCCGGCAAGGTGACCCGCGTCGCCGTCGTCGGGGGGTTCGTCTATCGCGACTCAAAGATCAAGGCATTGGAGGGCAAGTACGTCTTCGGAGAGCTGAATGGGAACCTCTTCGTCGCCGACCTGGAGGCCGGCCGGATGGAGGAGTTGATCCCCAACGTGGGAATGTTCATCAAGGGGTTCGGCCAGGACGCCAGGGGACGGCTCTACGTCCTGGGATCGACGAACATCGGCCCGAGCGGCACGGGCGGCCAGGTCCTGCGGATCGACCGTGTTCATGATGACCATGACGACGATAAGGACAAGGACGACTGATACCGATTCGCCTGACTGTCCCGGAAAAGGGGGCCAGAGCTTGCTGGCCCTCGGAAACCAGACTTCTTGAGAGCGTGTTACAAACCCTTGCCTCAGGATTTCGAGGCGCATCCGGTAGGTTTTGGAGCGCGGGCCTCTGGCCCGCTCTCTTCGGATGCGGGCCAGAGGCCCGCGCTCCAGGGAAAGAAACCTGGCGGATGCACCATTCCGATCTTGTGGTAAGACCTAAGGCGATCACCGTAGCCATTAGCGGATCTTCTTGTGGAGCAACAACTTGCGATGCTCACGTAGACGTTTGACAACCAAGCGGCCTTCAAATGTAACTCTTTGTTCGTAAAATAGTTACGCCGAGCACTGCCATCGGCCAAGGTGTTCCGGCTTCTCGACCTGGCTTCCGTCCTCGAAAACTTGACGGACGGGCCATCGTGGGAAAGGATGAAGGATGAGACCTCGCGCGGCGAAGGCCGCCCCCTTCCACGTGCCATGGACAACCGAAAGGATCGGGCCATGTTTCGCCGATACGCTCTGGCGGTGCTTCTGATCGCCGTCACTGGCTCTTCCGGATACGCCCAGTTGCCCTTTAGCCGCGACGCCTTGCCGACCCGGACGGCCCTGGCGCGACTCGGGCTGGAGAAAAACTGGTCGGGCGTGGTCCCGCTCGCCGGGCCCGCCGAGCGGGTCCTGATGATTAGCCTCTCCGAGTCGATGGTCTTCGCGCAGACCAACCTGGCAAACTTCCATGCGTATGATGCCGAAACGGGCCGCTATCTCTGGGGCATGGACCTCGGGAGCCCGACCGCCGACGCCCAGCCGGCGACGGTCAATTCCGACCGGGTCTTTGTCACCAACATCAAGGACCTGTACTGTCTGGACAAGGGGACGGGCCGGATCATCTGGGATGCGAAGATGGAGAACCTGCCCTCCAGCGCGGTCGCGGCGAACGAGGAGATCGTGGTCGTCGGCATGCGTTCGGCCCGCATGACGGGCGTCCGGCCGGGTGCCGGCAGTGGCCGCATTGAGGCGTTCAGCGTCCGCGACCATTCGCAGGACAACCCGCCGGGCCGCTCGGCCGGGTCATTCCTCTGGGCCTATTCTCCCAACGGGTCCGTCACCGGTCGGCCGATCGTTGCCGATCGCGTGGTCGCCTTCGGCAGCCACGACCACCGCGTGTATGTCGGCGTCATGATGAACCAGCCGACCTTGCTCTACCGCTATCTCACCGGCGGACCGGTCTCGGCCTCGATGGGAACGCTGACCTTCACGCACAACGGCGAGCACGTCCTGCTGGTCCCTTCCGAAGATAACAACCTCTACGCCATCGACCTGTTCACCGGCGATACGCGCTGGGTCTTTCCCTCCGGTGCGCCCATCAAGCAGGAACCCCTGGTGGCCGGACTCAACGTCTTCGTCATCAACGATCAAGGGTCCCTCTCAGCAATCGACGGCGAGACCGGAGAGCTGCGCTGGACGAATCGGATCGGCGAGAGCCACCTTCTGGCACTTGGAGATAGTCGCGTCTACCTGAAGACGACCGACGGCGACCTGATGATCGTCGATCGCCAGTCGGGCCGCACCCTGGCCGACGCCCGCTCTACCCGGGAGCGTGCGGGACTGAGCCTGCGGGAATTCACCATCACACCGACAAACTGGGCGAACGACCGGCTCTACATGGCCACTCCCTCCGGCTCGCTGGTCTGCCTGCGGGAGGCGGGGGCCACGCAACCAAAGCCGCTCCGTCAGAAATCGCCGCACCCGTTCGGTTACATTCCACCGGAGGGCATCCAGACGCCTCCCGAACCGCCGCCGGCTGAGGACGAGGGACTTCCCGCCGAGGAACCCGAGGGCGCACTCTTCCCCTGATCCGACCAGGGACCGCCGAAACCGAAAACCATCCCGACGATGCGACCACAGGGTCTCTTGCCCCGCGGTCGCGTCGTCGTTTATCGTGCGAAGAATGACGTGACCTGCCAACAAACCCATTGACGTCTTTCGTGGAATAATTAGAGAGGAAGCCTCCGGTTATGGACGAGATCGTCCCGGTGCGACGGGCCTTGCTGAGTGTCTCCGACAAGCAAGGGCTGGTGGATCTAGGGCGGGCACTCGCGGAAATGAACGTGGAGATGCTCGCCAGCGGCGGGACCTACAAGGCCCTGACAGACGCGGGATTGACGGTGACGGAGGTTTCGGCCTACACGGGCCAGCCGGAAATTCTCGGTGGCCGGGTCAAGACGCTTCACCCGAAGCTCCACGGCGGCATTCTCGCCCGCCGCGACGTTCCCGAGGACCTGCAAGCCCTGAAAGATCAGGGGATTGAGCCGATCGACCTGGTCGTGGTCAACCTCTACCCCTTCGAGCAGACCGTGGCCCAGCCCGACGTGACCTTTGCCGAGGCCGTCGAGAACATTGACATCGGCGGCCCCAGCCTGATCCGGGGCGCGGCCAAGAACCATGCGTTCGTCGCCGTCATCACCGCGCCCGATCAGTATCCCCGACTGATCGATCAACTGCGTGAACGAGGCGGCACCACCCAGGCATTCCGCCGCTCGCTGGCCACCGCCGTTTTCGAACAGACCGCGCGTTACGATCGGGCCATCGCCGACTACCTCTCGCGGACCGAGTCTTCCGAGGACCAGCCCGAGCCGTTCCCCCGCACCTTCGCCCCGTCCTATACCCGGCGCTCGGTGCTCCGCTATGGCGAGAACCCACACCAGCGTGCCGCCTTCTATGTCGAGCCGAACCCGTCCGGCCCGAGCCTGGCCACGGCCAAACTCTTGCACGGTAAGGAGTTATCGTACAACAACCTGCTGGACCTCGACAGCGCTCTGCGGCTCGTCCGACAGTTCGCCGAGCCGGGGTCCGTTGTCCTGAAGCACAATAACCCCTGCGGCGCGGCCGTCGCCGATACACTGGCGGAAGCCTTCGAACTGGCCTACGAGGGGGACACCGTCAGCGCCTTCGGCGGCATCGTCGGTCTGAACCGGCAGGTCGATCGGGCGACGGCCGAGCGGCTCTGCGAGCCGGGCCGATTCATCGAGGCGATCGTTGCCCCCGGTTTCGAAACCGAGGCCGTTGCCCTGTTGACCACGAAGCCGACCTGGAAGAACAGCGTGAGGCTGCTCGACCTCGGTACGCCGGTCGGTCCCGAGTCCCCACCGCCCACGGGATTCGATACCCGTCGGATCGAGGGGGGCCTGCTCGTGCAGGACTGGGACGCCATCGAGGCCGACCCCGCCGCGGGCGAGGTCCCCACGAAACGTCAGCCGACCGACGCGGAACGGGCTGACCTTGCCTTCGCCTGGACGGTCTGCGGCGCGGTCAAATCCAACGCGATTGTGCTGGTCAAGGACCGACAACTCGTTGGCGTCGGCGCGGGTCAGATGAGCCGGCTCGACTCGGTGCGGATTGCCGTCGAAAAGGCCGGCGACCGAGCCCAGGGCGCCGTGCTCGCCTCCGACGCCTTCTTCCCGTTCCGCGACGGTCCCGACACGGCCGCCAAGGCAGGCGTCATCGCGATCATCCAGCCTGGCGGCTCGCGCCGCGACGCGGAGACGCTCGACGCCTGCAACGAACACGACATGTCCATGATTCTCACGGGCCGCCGCCACTTCCGGCATTGAGATTCCTGCCGATCTCCGGCTTCCTGGTCCTGTAAGGGCGGATGACGTCCTGCAGGACCGGGCGCAGAAAAAACCCCGCCGATTTATCCGAAGATAAACCGACGGGGCCGGAACAGAGAAGAGGCCGGAGTATGATCAGGGCAGACGCCCTGGTCAGCAGGAGCGGTTCATAACGAGTGATGAACATCACCGCCGACATCAAGTAGTATATCGAATTTCAAGTGGCCGTCAAGGAGGCGTTCTGTATTTTTCCCGAAAAAATGCTGATAAACGTCTAAATCGAAAATCTATCGAGAGATCCGACACACAACGAAATTGTGGGGGCCGGGAACACGGGTGCGGGGAAATTGGTAGTAGCGGCCCTCTCCTGTCTGGGGATCGATGCGAAAGCCAGGCTCTTCGCGGACGTGAATGCGTCCACCGGTTCGAAGGTTCTCCGCGCGGACGATGGTCCAGCCGTGCGACGAGCCATCACCATGGCGGATCAGGAGGGTGCGTCCGGCCAGTTCCTCGGGATCGGCCAGAGGGCCAGCCGTCTCGAACTGGCCTCGGGCAATCGACGGGCCATGACGACGGCTCCCGGTGATCCTGCCGCTGATCCTGGTCTGGGTAACGCGTTGTTCTCCCGATTCGGCGATCGTTCCACCGGCCAGCGCCAGCCCTTCCGGCGACACACGGACGACCAGGCCGTCGGTTGTGAGGGTCCGCCCATCGGAAAGCTGGACCGTTTGCGCGGTGCCGGGGCTGAGATTCACAACCAGGTGCTCGCTCCCTCCGGCCGACTGAACCAAAAGAACGACCGTGCCCGGTGGTGACTGTACCCGTCCGACCCGCAAGGCGGTCTGGCCGGTCCCGGTCGGCTCGAAGACGGTGACGAACGTGCTCGACAGCGTCGCCCCTTCCGCCGATCGCCGGCGCAGGATCAAGGAGGCTCGCCCCTCCGATGCGGTGGACGACGCCGAGGGGTCGGGTGAAACACCCGCGAAGACCGTGGCCGGCACATCCCCCATCAGGTGAAGCCGCATGCCCGGTCCGCCCTGACCCGGCAATGCGGCGACGATCGGATGATCCACACGCCCCTGCATGAGTTCCTGAAAGGCCCCATACGACTGCACGAACCAACGTCCGTCATCGGCGCGGGCCGTCTTGACGTACGGAATTGATGGTGGCAGCAAGGTTTGCGGACCCTTGCTCATGGGAAGGCCGAGTTGCCAACGCGCCGGAGTCCCCGGAGCGGAGTGATAGAGCAGATCATGCTGAAGCCCGCCCGCGACGTCGAAAAGGCTGACGGCATAACGGGTTTTCGCTCCGGAGACCGCCACGACGACCTGGCGATATCGAGTCGAGGAGTTCGGATAGGCGTGTCGGTCCTCGAGCGCGGCGATCTGGAAATCGGGGTCCGCCGCGAAGAAGAGGATGTTACTGCCGATTGCGGGGTGCCGGGCCAGGTCGGGCGTCTCGCGCTGATTCAGGCCGTCAATGACGACGGTGTTGTGACTGACGGTCGCGCGGTCGAAGCCGTCGAGCGTGGGGGGCAGGTCGTCCAGGTCGCCCAGCAACGGTTGACCACCAACAGCCAGCCGCATCGAGAGGCGGTTGAAGCGCGGGGTATCGAAATCGCCGACCCCACGAACCTCCAGATCGAGTGCATCGCGCCCCTGACCGACGGCCAGTCGCGCCACTCCGGCGCTGCCCAGGAGCATCGGATGGCGCGGCAGGGCCAGCGGCACGGGCGCCGGCCAGGCCACCTGCTGGATCTCGGGCGATTTCGGGTCCGTCAAGGCCGCGCCGCCTGCCGTTCGAGCCAGTGCGAGCACCGGCAGGAAACCCGCCCCCGGCAACGACGCCAGTTTGCGGCCATCCAGCGGCGCGTATCCAGCCGGGTCGGAATACCCGGTCAGTAACTGCTCGATCCAACCGTCAATCTGCCCGACGACCCGCCGGTGCGCGGCCGCATCTCCTTGGCGCCAGAGACCATCGGAGTAGAAACCCCGTTCGGCGAAACCCTCTAACCGCGTGATCGTCTCGTGCATCAGGTCCGCGTCGCCGAGCAAACGCCCGACCGCCAGCATCCCCCGGTAAGCGTAGAGCGATCGCTCCGAAAATTCCTCGGGTTGCTGCCGCACGAACTCGGCCGACGCCCGGAACAGGTCGCGCTCGATCGTCCGTGAAGGGTTCGCCTCGTCGAGCACCTTTCCCGCCTCGATCAGCGCGGGATCGTCCCGAACCATCGCGTAGGCGATCACCAGATTCAACGGCACGTTCTGGCTGGCCGACCAGTCCCATTTCCCGGTGCGGTAGTCGCGCCGGTAAGGGGGTGGCAAATCCGCTTTCTGCAGGAACTTCGGTTCCCCTGGCTGGTCGTAGTGCGTGGCATAGGCGGGATATACCTGGGCAAACCGGAGCAGGAGCACGCAGGCCAGCCGGGCCAGGGCCGCATCCTTCGCACCCGGCTCTTGCTCGTGATATCGGACAGCCGCGTAGAGTGCCGCCTTGGCGAGATGCTCCCGTGCCTCGTAATCGCGCTTCGCCGCAAGATAGATCCGTTCTTCGGGATAGAGCTGCTTTTCCGCCTCGACGACGTGATAGGGATATTTGTGGAAGACGCGAGGGAGGACCTCAATCACCTCCTCGGGAACAGCCTTCCCATCGGCCTTGGCCGGGATCTTGTCGTTGGGGAAAGTCGCCTCACACGAAGCGCACGTCAACAATTCCGGCTTGGCGGGGGACCAGGTGAGCGGGTTGTCGGCCTCGGTCGCATCGCACGACGGACAGCGCGCGAAGCGAAATCCCGCCTGGACCGGGACCAGTTCCGCGAGTGCCTTCGGCTCCAGATCGAGCAGGGCCTTGACATCGGGATCGGCCCAGAACCGTGCCTCCCAGGCATCGGGCAGATCGAACCCGGCGAACGGATCGCGAGTGGGTGGCGAACTGTCAGCGGCGTCGGCGCCCGAGATTCCCAGAGCGACGATCAGGACCGCGATGGCCAGGTGCCAGGGCCTCGCAAGTCCGTACGGAGTTGGCTTTTGCATGGTCAGGGGTCCATCCCTTGCGATCCGTCGTTCCCGCCCCATTCTCCTCCGGGGCCGCATCTCTTCCCCACGCGTCGCTGATCAGAGTCCTTCGTCGGGTAGCCGCGTGAGTTCCACGTCCCGCACTCCAGGCATCAACTGATAGAGGCCGACCTCGCCGACAGTCTCCCCCTCGGCCAGAGCCAGCCCTTTTCGGCTGTTGCGTCCTCGGATGAGTTGTTCCTCACGGTGCTGATCGCAGGCGAGGCCGTAATTCTTCAACTCCCGGCTGGTACCATCGCTCCAGGGGGAGGCCACCTTGTACAGGGCGGGCCGATCACAGCCGGGATGGGAGCAAATCGGTTCGTATTGAAAGGTTATGTGATCCATATCGAGCAGGTCCGTGATGATTAGGGCAAGGGCTCGGCCCTCGGGCTCCGTTGCTCTCCGGAAATCCGAACCACAATCGGGGAGCCACTACGAGAATCGTACCCGAAATGGCCCGGAAGGTCCAAGCCATGCGCCGGAGCGGCGTCAATCGGTCGGAGAATCCATTGCGGCCAACTGGACCCTCATTGACATTCACCAGAACTTGATATCTAAGAGACAAACAACTTGAGGCATCCCACTTTGAAACGAACTGCGGGATTAATCTTATGCACGAGACGACCGGTTACATGCTGGTTGGCTACATCCTGGTCACGATTGTCCTGATCGGGCTGATCTTTGTCACGATGATCGGGCAAGGCGGTCGATTGACGGAGACCCGGCTGGTGCTGCTGGGGATTTATCTGGCGATCGCCTCGGTGCTCTACTCCGCGCTCCCCGGGTTGGGGGGGATGAGTATCGAGTATGGACCGAACGGCCCCGCCAACAGCATGACGCTGGGACCGATGAGCTCGGCGTTGATCTCTACGAACCCGACGGGACTGCTCATGCGAATGGCCTTCGTGCTGATGCTCACCGGGATCGGATTACTGGTCTGGTCGAGGCTCTCCGCGCAGGTGTCGGCCATTCCCAGGAAGGAGCCGTTCCATGTGGATTGATCTCACAACGGGACGACTCCGGGCGATTGTTATCTTGGGAGCAGTCCTGACCTATCTCGTCGTTTTTCCAGGGGACCTCGCGGTGATCCTGTCTCCCCTGGAAGCGATCCTCAGCCTCTCTCAGTCGATCGCGACGGGGTTATATGTGCTGCTTGGTGTGGGGCTTGTCTGCTGGACGGTCGTGATCGTCGCGAGGGCCTGGAAGCGTCCCTCGGCGTCTGGTTGAGCGGCGGCGGTCGGCGATCTCCGCGTCACCGGCCCGAGGAGATTTTCAAGCCGATGAGACCCGCGACGATCAGACCAACGCAGACGAAGCGCGGGAGGTTCGCCGGTTCCTGGAACAGTGCGATGCCAACGAAGAAGGTACCGACAGCTCCGAGGCCGGTCCAGACGGCGTAGGCCGTCCCCATCGGAATCGATCGCTGGGCGATCAGGAGTAGAGTCCCGCTAAGGACCATGCAGAGGATCGACCCGGCCAGCGGCACCGCGCGCACGCCGCTCTCCGTCCACCCAAGCTTCAATCCCAGCGGCCAGCCAATTTCGAACAATCCGGCCAGCACCAGATAGACCCACGCCATGATGTCGAGACCTCATTCCAGCTATTTTGAGGAGTCACGTTTCTGTCATTAAGGCGACGGCACGCGGTTCGTCAAGTCGTCTGACTCACGAACCCGCTGATGCCTTCTGGTTTCTGGAGCGCGGCCGTCCCGGCCGCAATGCCGGGGCGGCCGGGACGGCCGTGCTCCAGCAAAAGGAGAACCGGAAAGCATCAGCGGGCTCGTGTATGAGGACGGCACAGGAGATCCGGAAAAACCGCCCTTGCGGAATTCGTCGGATCGGGATAACGTGCCGCCGCCCGTCACGATGGCCCATCGTGGGTTCCTGCGGATTTCAACGCGCTGAACCACCTCTCCCCGATCGGGAACCGCCCACGGCACGGATTGACCGTCCGTGCGCAGGGACCATCTCGCGAACCCCTACTCCGGTCCGAGGGTGCCGATGAATTGTCGCGTGCCGTGCGCCTTGGTTTTGGGAATCGTCCTGGCCGGTTGCGCCCAGGGTCGCCCGCTGATTCCGGCCGGTCCCGAAACGCCGCCCGCCGCGTTGCGCCCGCTGCCGTCGATCCGGGAATCGATCAATGGCGGGCTGCCGCCACAAGATCGCGCCATCCGTCAAACGAGACGCTCGGACACAGCCGCGGCCAAGGTCCCCGCACCCGCGCCGTTCACGCCGCCACCCCTGCCCGCGACGCCTCCGGATTCACCGGCCTTACCAAAGCCGGAATCCCAACCGGAGCCCGTTGCCGAACCACCCGCAACCGCCGCGCCAGTCGATCCGGGTCTGCGTACCGTTTCGGCCCGACCGGAGGAAGTCCGGTCCCCTCGGGAGACGGAAATCACACCCGGAAAGCTCGTCGGCCTGACCGTGGCAACGGTCGGCGGGGATCAGATCACCCTACGCGACCTGCAACTGGCCGTCGCGGACTGGAAGAAGTCGTTCATCCCGCCAAATCAGCGCCTCGGCCCCGAGGAGATCAACCAGATCGCCGGGATGGTTCTGGAAAACCTGATCGATCGCACGCTGCTCGTCCAGGAAGCCAAGCGGAAACTCCTAACCAGCAAAGAGAAAGAAGCCCAGTTTTACAAGTTCGTGGACAAGCAGTGGGAAGAGAAGGAGCTACCGGGACTCCTGCGCAAATTCGACGCCCCGAATGCCGTCGCGCTGCGGCAAAGTCTGGCCGAACACGGTCGATCGCTCGAAACCATGCAGCAGACGTACCGCGCCGAGACCATGGCTCGCGAATTCGTCACCGCCTACCTGGCCACGCGGATCAGGCCCCAGAAGCATGATATGGAAGCCTACTACAACGAACACCACGACGATTTTCATCAAAACGCACAGATACTCTGGCGTGAGTTACTCGTGACGTTCGATGGCCCCGGCGGCAAGGCCGAGGCTCATCGCAAGGCCGAGGCATTGCTCAACCGGCTCCGCCACGGCGAGGACTTCGCCCGCCTGGCCAGTAATGAGAGCCAGGGACCGACGGCCAAGAAGGGTGGGCAGTGGAAGACCGAGCCGGGAGCCTCCGCCGCGCCGGCCGTCAACGATGCCCTCAACCGCTTGCCCAAGGGACAGATCAGCACGATTATCGAGGGGCCGACGGGTTACCATATCGTCCGCGTCGAGGATCGTCGTCCCGCCGGAACCAAGCCGTTTTACGATCCCGAGGTTCAGGAGACGATTCACAAGACTCTCCAGGAAGCCAACTACCGCCGCGAGTTCCAGGATTACACCAAGAAGCTCCGCGAACAGACGATCATCACCTACTGGGTCGAGGGCAGTGATAAAGTCCCGACCGCCCCGCGCGACCCGGAGGCGACCCGAACCGCCTTGCCCTGAACCAAACGACGCGCCGCGACTTCCCCCTTGCCCCGTCGCATCCGAGACGGCAGCATGGGCTTCCACGCGAGGCCCATCCCTTCCTGGAGGCAACACCAGCATGAACGCGCCACGCCAGTTCCGATTCTGCCTCACCTGGATCCTTGCGGCGGTTGGATTCGCGCCCGCCACGCTGGCCGAGCCGCCGTCACGCCGGCCGAACGTTGTCTTTCTCTATACCGACGATCAGGCCCGCTGGGGGATGGGGGCCTACGGCAACACGGAGATCCAGACGCCCAACATGGACCGGCTCGCCCGCGACGGGGCTCGGTTCCTCAACGCCTTCACGGCCACGCCGGTCTGCTCGCCATCGCGGGCCGGCATGTTCACCGGACGGCTTGGCTCGCAGGTCGGCATCCACGACTGGATCAACCCAAACACCGAGCCGGAGCTGGGCCTGGACCCCTCGGCGATCCTCTGGCCTGAATTGCTCCGGGGAAGCGGCTACACCACCGGCCTGTTCGGCAAGTGGCACCTCGGCCTGCCCGCGCGATATCACCCGACTCGCCAGGGATACGACCACTTCCTTGGATTTCTCGGCGGCGGCAACCGGCCGATCGATCCGACCTTGGAGGTTGAGGGGACCGAGAAAAAGCTCGACGGCTCGCTGCCGGACATCCTCGTCGATGACGCGATCCGGTTCGTTGAGGCCAACCAGGACCGGCCGTTCCTCGTCTCAGTCCACTTCCGCGCCCCACATGCACCGTATGCCCCGGTGCCGGAGGTTGATTCGGCCCCGTTCCGCGACCTCGACCCGACGATTCCCGACGTTCCGGGACTACCGATCGAACGGGTCAAGCGATTGACACGCGAATATTACGGCAGCATTCACTCAGTGGATCGCAATATGGGCCGCCTGCTCGACCGGCTCGATGAACTTGGCTTGCGAGAGAACACGATTGTCATCTTCACAAGCGACCACGGCTACATGATCGGTCATCACGGTCTCTGGCACAAGGGGAACGCGACGTGGCTCGTCGAGGGTAAGACGGGCCGGCGGCCTAATATGTTCGAGGAGGCGATTCGTGTCCCCCTGATCGTGCGATGGCCGGGGGTGGTCCAACCGGGAACGACGATCGAACAGACCGTCACGAATCTGGACACGTTCCCCACGGTGCTCGACATGGTGGGTATCAGGCGTGCCGGAGAACCTCACGCTGCATGGCAAAAGCTTTGCCCCCCTTTTACGGGGGAAGTCGGTTGATCGGGACGACACCTACTTCGGCCAGTACGACATGCACCACGGCGACGTGGCCAACATGCGACATGATCCGCACGCCCGAATGGAAATTGATCCGCCACTTCGAGCCAGACGGCGTCGATGAGTTGTACGACCTGGCCAACGACCCGGGAGAGACGAAGAACCTGGCCTATTCCACCGATCACCGGGAGATCTATAAGAAGTTGGATTCTCAACTATCCATCTGGATGCGTTCGATCCACGATCCCCTGGCAAAGGATCATGAGTAAATTCTCATCACCCAATCCGCAAGGGCCGGAAGCCAATCGCGTCAGCAGCCACGCAGTGATAGCGCACGCCGTTGACGGCTCCCTGGACGGCGGAGGTCCACTGACCTTCGGTATGAATGTGGCCGTACACGCAGCACGTGACGTTGGACGCCTCCAGCATGGATACGACCGGCCCCGGGCGGCCATGACGGTCGAAGGGAGGGTAGTGCCAGAGGACGTACAGCGGCTGGTCGGCCGTCCGCAGGTGTCCGGCGTGTTCCAGAGCGCGGCCAAGGAGAGCCAGTTCCCCTTCGGAGTTGTCGGTTGGCTCGTCGAGCGGAACGGGAGCGCCGAGGGTTCCGCAGGCAATCACGCCGCGTGTCTCGATCGCATCGCCGCCAACGGCCAGCATCGAGCGACGGAGCATCGGGCGGATCGACTTCGACTCGGTTGAACCAGCGGTCGTGATTCCCCGCCGAAAGCACTTTCGTGCCCGGCAAGGCACCGAGCCAGGCGAGGTCCGGTTGCAGGTCGCGGTGATTGCGAGCCATCGACAGATCACCCGGCAAGAGCACGACGTCCGTCGGTCGGACCACGGCCCGCCACTCGCGCTCGATCTTCGCGGCGTGTTCTCGCCAACGTTCCGCGTAACGTTCCCGACGCTCGGGTCGGGCGAGCGACAGGTGCAGGTCGGCGATTCCCCAGACGGTCAACGGTCTCTCCCTTGCCGGTCATCCATGGTGCAGAACCAGAGCACCGATCACGAAGACGATCACGACCAGCAATACCACCGCGATCAGCACGAGCTGGGCATAGCTCAGGCAGAGGCCGATGACGGCCATAACGTCCCCCTGAATCCAGCCATTCGACTCGCGAATCTCCCTCCGCGCCATGTGGCCGGTGATGACCCCGCCAATGGCCGGCAGGACGGGAAAGAGCAGCCAGGTAGCGATCCCGCAAAGCAGGCTGATGACGGCCAGGGAGCTTGTGCTCGGTGGGTTGTAGGCGGGTGCATACGGCGCGTGTGGCGGATACGTGCCAGCCTTGGGTGACTGGTACGCGTTCTCAGGCTCCGGGGCGATCACGGCGGTTCCGCAGGATGGACAGTAGCGTGCGCCGGGCGTCAGAGGTGATTCGCAGAAATCGCAATTCATGGGCAAGGACCTCCGGAAAAGACGTTCGGCGTTCGCCTCCCATTCTTGCACCCCACGAGCGATTTTGCCAGAATCGAAACGGACCGCCCCCCCTTCTCCCCCGAGGAGCGTCACCCCGATGGAAGGCCTGCCGATCACCTCGCTCCCCCCGAGGGAAGGCGGCATCGACCGACTCGCTCCCACGCAACGGCCGTCGGGTCGCTCAGTGATGCGACACCGCTGGGCTCACCTGCTTTTCCTGCACTGGGAGGTGTCACCCGAGGCCCTCCGGCCTCTTGTTCCGCCCGAACTGGAGCTGGATCTGTTCGACGGCCGAGCCTATATCGGCCTGGTACCGTTCACGATGACGGGAATCCGTCCGACGGGTCTGCCCGCGGTCCGGTGGCTCTCGAACTTTCACGAGGTCAACGTCCGGACCTACGTCCACCATGACGGGCGTGCCCCCGGAGTCTGGTTCTTCAGCCTCGATGCCGCGAACGGGATCGCCGTGCGGATCGCTCGCCGATTCTGGCACTTGCCGTATCACAAGGCGCGGATGACCCTGCAACGGCAAGTCGAACCAGACGGCCGGGAAGTCATCAGTTACAAGTCGGAACGGCTCTGGCCCGCACCGCTTCCCTCCTCGTGCGGCATGCGCTATGAGCCGCGGGGAGAGCCTGGGCCCGCTTCCCCTGGAACGCTGGAACACTTCCTGATCGAACGATATATTCTCTACGCGAAGCGGGAACGCACGGCTTTACGCGGGCCGGGTTTACCACACGCCGTATCCGGTCCAGTCCGTGCGGATGGAAGGGCTGGAGGAAAACCTGATCTCCAGTGCGGGGATTAGCCGAGGCGACGAACCGCCCCTGGCGCATTATGCATCGGAGGTCCGGGTGCGGGTCTATCCACTCCGGTCGATTGGCCCGGCCAGATGAGACGGCGTCGATCGTTTTCCACACGCGGATCAACGCGATTTGATATCCCTTGAGACCGCCCGATGCCTTTGATTCCGATTGCCGACCTCGACGACCCGCGTATCGCGATCTTCCGCCAACTCAAGGCACATCAGGAAACCAGCAACGCGGAATCAGTTCGTGGTGGAAGGGGAGAAACTCCTTGACCGCCTGCGCCAGAGCCCATTCCCGATGGCGTCCGTGCTGACGACAGACCGACACACGACACGGATCGCGCCGAGAGTGCCGGACGAGGTGCCCCTGTACGTAATTCCGCACGCGTTGATCAGTGTCCTGGTCGGATTTAACTTCCATCAGGGTGTGCTCGCTTGCGGAATCCGGAAACCCTGGCCCGACCTGGACGAGATTCTCAAGCAGGCCAGCTCAGGGCTCACCCTGGTGATCTGCCCAGAATTGAACAACCCGGAGAACCTCGGGGCGATCGTTCGGATCGGCGACGTCTTCGGCGCGGATGCGATCCTGGTCGGCCCGCGTTGCCCGGACCCGCTCTCCAGGCGGGTTCTGCGAGTATCGATGGGGATGGCGATGCACCTTCCGGTGATCGTCGTTGAGGATCTGGAACGTGAGGTCCAGCGCCTTCGTTCCGAGTGGGGCATCCAGTTCGCCGCAGCAGCGGTGGACCCATCCGCCGAACCGCTCGACACGGCGAGGCGACCGGAGCGGTTCGCCCTGGTACTGGGCAGCGAACCGCACGGCCTGGGAACGGACTGGCTCGACCGCTGTGACCGACAGGTCACGATCCCGATGCGCGCGGAGGCCGAGTCTCTGAACGTGGCCGTCGCCGCGGGAATCCTGCTCTACCACTTCTTGCGACCTTCGAGCTTCGAGAAGCTCGAGATCTTGATACGGCTTCCTTCGCGGATGAGACACACGCTCCGACGTCGTTCGATCTCACCCTCGACACGAATCGATGGAGTCACCTGTTCGCGTTTCTTGATCGCGAATCAATGTCCTCGAGCTCCTCCCCTTCGAGAACCTGCAAGACACCTTGCAGCGGGATATGGGCCTCCTCGGGATGCTTCAGGAGCGCGTAACCCAGGTTACCCACAGCCTTTTCCAGCAGAAAGGCATCGAAGAGCATGTGAAGCTCCTCACGCGTCTTTGGCAGGAAGGACTGCGCCGGCGGCCTCGTCGAGATACGATTTCAGAAAGGCCGCGCCGGTCCAGGAGTACCAGTAGCGAGCCCAGGGCTCCAGCGACGGGTTCGCCGCGTTCTGGTTCGTTTCGCCGTGCGCGGCGAGGGCCGCATAAGCCGCGTAATCGAAGGAAAGAAGCATGCTCACCAGGTCGCGCAAGGGGGAATGCTTCAGCCGCCGCTCGCTGAGAAAGCGGAAGGATTCTCCCTCGAAGTCGATGATGACAAAGTCATCGCCGGTATCGAGCACCTGACCGAGGTGGTAGTCGCCGTGGCAGCGGATCCGGGTCGAGCTGATCTTGCGCTCGAGAACCGACCGGAAACGCGCGATGATGTCCTCCTCCTGGTCGAGTACGGCCTCAGCGGTTTTACCGACGGCTTCGGGCAGGTCGGAGAGGTTGCGGCGGAGCAGCCGAAGAACTCGCCCGGCACGGCCTCGCATCGACTGGTACATCGACCGCTGATACAGGGTTGTGAACGGTTCCGGCAGGAAGTCCGGGTTTTCCGAGTCAGAGGCCAGCGCATGGTGCAGTTGAGCAGTGAGCCGACCCAATAGCCGAGCCTTGTCCAGAAACGGCCCGATCAATTCGGAAGCCTTCGCCGGAATTTCGCTCTCAGCGAACCCCAGGAGCGACAGGCGGGGTAAGACCAGCGATCCTTCCTCCTCAATAAGCCGACTCTGTTCGTAGAAGGGACTCAGAGCATCCAACGCGCGTTCCCAGGCGGTGCCCTTGTTGGGGATGAACTTCTGTAGCAAGGCCAGGGTCGTCGGCTCACCGCGCCCTCGGCGATATTCCAGAGCACCGACCAAGGGCGGAACGTGCGTATCCGATCCCAGTCGGGCCAGAAAGCGGCCGATCTCCAGGTCGGGATTGATACCAGCGTCGATCCGTCGGAAGAATTTCAGGATCATCCGTTGCTCAAAGACCACGGAGGTGTTGCTCTGTACGGTCCTCAGCAAGGTCGTCTCCAGAGGGACACTGGGATCACCGCGGATCTCGTCAAACGCCGCGGTCTTCGAGGCAAAGACCTGGCCACGCTCGCCGTTGAAGGAGGCGTCTCGGGACATCGAGTCAAGCAGAGCGGTGCAAAACTCCGGCTCACCGATCGCGTCATACACCAAACCCGAGAGTCCCCCATTCCGCAGCCGGGCAATTCCCGCGTTGGGCAGGCGTTCCAGCACCTTGTCGGCAGCCTCCCCCTCGGCGAATGCCAGGGGCACCTGGTAACGCTCCGGCTCCCCCTCATAATGCTCCACGCGGACGAAGACAAGGAATGGAGTCGTCGCGGCATGGGTCGACCGGCACGGCCTCCTCGATCTCCGCATAGCGAATCGCCCGACGGTGGCCGGAGAACCGCCGACGCGACAAGTAGTCCTGCAAGGCCCCTTCCAGGTTCGAGCGGACTTGGCCCGTGAGCAGACTCTCCCAGCCGTCGCTGACTTCCAGCAACGGAAGCTCGTCCGAGGCCTCAGCCAAGGCTCGCGCGCGGCGTCTCGCCGGCTGAGGCTCCAGTGAGAACCAGTAGAAATGGTGCGGGCCAATCGTCACAAAGTAGGATTCGTCGGTGATCGTCGGGAACGATATCCGCCCGAATAGCTCAACAGGGACCAGTCCCCGGAATGCCGACAGGTCCAGCCGCGCATACTGGGTAAACCGGGAGAGATTTGCCACGATGAGAATCGTTTCATCCTGATACTGACGGACGAACGCCAGGATTCTCGGGTTTTCGGGTCTAAGAAACTGCAGCGTCCCCCGGCCGAACGCCTTGAACCGCTTACGCTGGGCGATCAGCCGTTTCATCCAGGACAGAAGCGAGGCCGGGTTCTTCTGCTGCGACTCGACGTTCACAGACTCGTAGTGATATTCCGGATCAATGATCACGGGCAGAAAGAGACTCTGCGGGTTCCCTTGCGAAAAACCGGCGTTACGGTCGGGCGCCCATTGCATCGGCGTCCGAACGCCGTCGCGGTCGCCTAAATAGATGTTGTCGCCCATGCCGATCTCATCGCCGTAATAGATCACGGGTGTTCCAGGCAGGGAGAACAACAACGCGTTCATCAGCTCGATCCGCCGCCGGTTGTTTCCCATCAAGGGGGCCAGGCGGCGGCGAATCCCCAGGTTGACCCGCGCGGGCGTCGTTGGCATAGATTCGATTCATGTAGTCACGTTCTTCATCCGTGACCATTTCTAACGTCAGTTCGTCGTGGTTGCGCAGGAACAAGGCCCACTGGCAGGTGTCGCAGATTTCGGGCGTTTGCGCCAGGATGTCCACGATCGGGAAGCGGTCCTCCATGTGGATGGCCATGAACATACGAGGCATCAGCGGGAAATGGAACGCCATGTGACAGGCATCCCCCGCCCCGAAGTAGGCGGCGGCGTCTTCGGGCCACTGGTTCGCCTCGGCGAGAAGCATCCGGTTGACGTGGTGCTGATCGACGTGCTGGCGCAGGTCCTTGAGGAACTGGTACGTCTCCGGGAGGTTCTCGCAGTTGGTTCCTTCACGCTCGAACAAATACGGCACGGCATCCAGCCGCATGCCATCGACACCCATGTCCATCCAGAAGTCGAGGACCGGCATGATCGCCTTGCGAACCTCGGGATTGTCGAAGTTCAGGTCCGGCTGGTGCGAGTAGAAGCGATGCCAGTAGTAGGCATGGGCGACGGGGTCCCAAGCCCAGTTCGACTGCTCGAAGTCCTGGAAGATGACACGGGCTTCCTTGAACTGCGCGGGGGGCTTGCCCTGGGGCGGCTCGTCATTCCAGATGTAGAAGTCGCGCAGGGGGCTCCCTGGCGGCTCGCGGCGGGCGCGCTGAAACCACGGATGCTGGATCGACGTATGGTTGATGACCAACTCGCTGATGACCCGAATGCCCCGGCGGTGAGCCTCCTTCAAGAACTTCTGAAAGTCGTCGAGCGTGCCGTAGTTCGGGTGAATGTCCTTGTAGTCGGCAATGTCATACCCATCATCCTTCAGGGGCGATGGGTAAAACGGCAAGAGCCAGACGGCCGTAACGCCAAGATCCTGAAGATAATCGAGCCGCTTGGACAGACCGCGAAAGTCTCCCATACCGTCGCCATCGCTATCCTGAAAGGCGCGAACGTGCAGCTCATAAATAATGGCATCTTTATACCACAGCGGGTCGTCTTCGAGCATTGTCTTGACCTCAAGCCCCCGGAGCGGTCGGGGGCGTCATGGCCCTCAGCACGATCGCCGAGGGGCGAGCGAAATCGATTTCAGGCACGGGACCGCCGCAAACGAGGCGAGGCGGGTCCGAGTCAGAAGTGTAGGGCCGGTCCTCGGTCGTGAGCAAGACGGCCCAGCCGTCTCCTCCCTCTGTTGTTCGCAGACGCTCGTGGTCCAGCGTCACGTTTCCCGAGTCATGGAACCGGGAGACCAGCAATATCGATGGACCATCAACCGCGTCGCGCCGGAGAGCCAGCGTGGCATCATCGAGCGCAACGGCTATGAATCGACCGAGCGTCGCCTGTTGCAGCGCGGGCTCGTCGCGACGCAGCCGCAACAGGGCTCGATAGAGTCGCAGGACGGCCGCATGCGATGGCTCGGCACGCTCCTCCCAGTTGAGCTGGCAAGCCCGAAATGTTGCTTCATCCTGCGGGTCGGGCAGACGGTCAAGCGTGGCGGGGTCCGAGAACTCCTGGTAATGGCGAAATTCGCGGCGCCGGCCCTGTCGAACCTGTTCGCCCAGTTCGGCATGATGATCGGTGAAGAACAGGAACGGCGTGCTGGCTGCCCATTCCTGGCCCATGAACAACAATGGCGTGGCAGGGGCTAACAGCAGGAGCGCACTGGCCGCCCGATAGGCCGCCGGGTCGATCTGGTGGTGCAGTCGCTCGCCGAAGGCCCGGTTGCCGATGCGGTCATGGTTCTGGATGCAGAAGACGAACCGGTGCGGCTCGATGCCGGTCGGGTCGGTCCCCTGGAGCCGGTCGCGGTGGATTGAGTACGCGCCGCAGAAGAACCAGCCACGATTGACCGTCTCGGCCAGGTCGGCCACGGACCCGCGAAAATCGCGGTACACGCCATCGGTATCGCCGGCCAGCAATCGGCGGAACTGATGATGGAAGTCGTCGGCCCAGACGCCGTCGAGTCCCCAGCCGCCCTCGTTCTCGGGCTTGAGCATCGTGGCGAGGTTGCGGTTATCCTCAGCGATCAGGTGGATGGGGCGGTCGAGGATCGTCGCGCGGACGCGGGCCGACAGCTCGGCCAGGAGGTGTCGGGGACCTTCATCACGAAGGGCGTGGGTCGCATCCAATCTCAGGCCGTCGAGGTGATACTCGACAAGCCAGTGAAGGGCGTTCTCGATGACGAACGCGCGGACCGACTCGCTGTGTGGGCCGTCGAGGTTGACCGCCTCGCCCCAGGCCGTGCGGTGGTGCGAGGACACGTAGTAGGGGCTGAAAGCCCCGAGGTAATTGCCATCGGGACCGAAGTGGTTGTAAACGACATCGAGCAGCACCGCCAGGCCATGCGCGTGCGCCCTGTCCACCAGGCGACGGAGGTCGTCGGGCGTCCCGTACTGGTGTGACGGAGCGAACAGGTCCACACCGTCGTAGCCCCAGTTGCGACGTCCGGGGAAGGCGGCGACTGGCATCAATTCGATCGCCGTGATCCCCAACTCGGCCAGATCCGCGAGCCGTTCGGCCGCGGCGGCGAAGGTTCCCTCCGGGGTGAATGTGCCGATGTGCAACTCATACAGCACAAGATTTCCCGGCGGCACACCGCGCCAGTCGTCATCGCGCCAGGCGTAGCACGACGGGTCCACGACCTCCGAAGGGCCGTGCACGCCTTCCGGCTGGAACCGCGAGGCAGGGTCGGGGAAGGGGCCAAGGCCATCGACGAGGTACCGGTAACGGTCACCAATGCGAACGCTGGGGACTCGAGCCTCGAATTCCCCGTTTTCACGGCGTTGCATCGGAAAGACAGCGAGGTTCCGGGAAACGCTTTCCCTTTCCTCCCATTCAGGAGAAGACAATGATCCGCAATCGCCAGCGCCAGCGGAGGCGGTCTTGACCTCAACCCGCTCCACCACGACCTCCACTGACCTTACCCTTGGCGCCCAGACACGGAAGTGAACGCCCTCGCCAGTGGGTAAAGCCCCCAGGGAGGGCTGCCAGCTCATTGCTTCCTCCGGCGAAAGGCGACCATGGCGAGCGGAGGAAGTGTCAGATTCAATGAATTCGAATGACCGTGCGCGTGGACGGGTGCCGCCTTCAAGGTCCCCATATTCCCCTGGCCGCTGCCGCCGTAGAGCGGAGCATCACTATTGAGGATCTCCTCCCATGTGCCGCCGAACGGCACGCCCAGCCGGTAATTATAGCGCGGGGTGGGCATGAAGTTGCAGGCGATCAGAACCGGGTCATCACTGCGGTGTCCGCGACGGAGAAGACTCAGGACGCTTGCCTCGACATCATTGCAATCGACCCAGTCGAAGCCCTCGGGCTGGCAATCGCGCTCGTGTAACGCCGGGATGCCGCGATAGGCGGTGTTCAGGTCGCGTACCCAACGCCGGAGGCCTTGATGGCGGGCATGCTCCAGCAGCGACCAGTCGATCGGCTGGTCGTGGTCCCACTCGCGCCACTGGCCGAACTCGTCACCCATGAACATCAACTTCTTGCCGGGCAGGGCGAACTGATAACCGAACAGCAGGCGCACGTTGGCGAACTTCTGCCAGTCGTCGCCGGGCATCTTGACCGGCAGCGCTCCCATCGGCGGCTTCACCTCATCATGCGACAGGGGCAGGATGAAGTTTTCATTGAACGCGTACACCATGCGGAAGGTCAGCTTCTGGTGCTTCTGCGAACGGTTCCAGGGATCGGTCCGCAGGTAATCGTCCACCGTGTCATGAACCCAGCCAAGGTCCCACTTCAGGTTGAAGCCCAGGCCGCCGACGTCTGTCGGGCGCGAAACCATCGGCCAGGAGGTCGTTTCCTCGGCGATCGTCAGGACGTCCGGATGGTCCGCGTGGACGACCTCGTTGAACTGTCGGAGGAAAGTGACCGCCTCCAGATTCTCCCGCCCTCCATAGCGGTTGGGCACCCACTCGCCAGGCTTGCGGGCGAAGTCGAGGTAGAGCATCGACGAGACGGCATCGACCCGCAGGGCGTCCACGTGATAGAGGTCCAGCCAGTACAGGGCGTTGGAGAGCAGGAAGTTGCGGACCTGGGGCTTATTGTAGTCGTAGATCAAGGTGTTCCACTCTTGATGGAACCCCTTTCGTGGGTCGGCGTACTCGTAGAGCGGTGTGCCGTCGAAGTGACGCAGACCGTGGTCGTCATTGGGGAAATGGGCCGGAACCCAGTCGAGAATCACGCCGATGCCGCGCTGGTGAAGCGTGTCGATCAGGTACATGAAGTCCTGCGGCGTACCAAACCGGCTCGTCGGCGCGAACAGGCTGACCGGCTGATAGCCCCACGACCCATCGAAGGGATACTCAGAGATCGGCATCAGCTCGACGTGCGTGTAGCCCATCTCGTGCACATAGTCGGCCAGCTTCGGGGCCAGTTCCCGGTAGGAGAGCCAGCGGTTGCCCTCCTCGGGCACGCGCATCCAGGAGCCGAGATGGACCTCGTAGATCGTGATCGGTGCGCCGAGCGAATTGATCCCGGCGCGGTTTTCCCGCCACGGCTCGTCATGCCACTCATAGCCGCCCAGGTCCCAGACCTTCGAGGCGTTCCGGGGCGGCGTCTCGGCGTGGAAGGCGAATGGGTCCGCCTTGGCGAGTCGATCGTCCCGGTGCGGCGGGAGGATCGAATATTTGTATGACGCCCCCGATCCGACGTAGGGGACGACCCCTTCCCAGACTCCCGCCGGCCAGTGTGGGTTCAGGGGGTTTGCCTCCGGATTCCAGCCGTTGAAATCGCCGATGACCGAGACGGCCCGGGCGTGCGGAGCCCAGACGGCGAAATGGGTACTCTTGCGACCGTTCTCCTCAACGACATGGGCGCCGAGCTTCTCATAGCTCCGGTGGTGGGTCCCTTCGGCCAGAAGGTGCAGGTCGAAATCACTCAGGGAAGGCATCTGGGTCATCGTCACGGGGTCTGTCCTCCCTGGGGTTCCGGCTCGCCGCTACGTCCCCGCTCGATGAGGGACTGGATACCTTGTAGCGGGATGCGGACCCAGGCCGGTCGGTTGTTCAGCTCGTAGAGCAGCTCGTACAGGGCTTTGTCAAGCAGCAAAGGGCGGATCATCCTGGTCAAGATGGTTGGGTCGGACGGCAAGAAGGGCGCGTCGGTGGCGGTTGCCAGATACGTCTTCAGAAAGGTGGCCGAGGTCCACGTCTGCCACGCCTGCGCCCAGGGAGCGAGACGCTCGAAGTCCTGCGGCCTGTCCTTGGTGTACGCGAACAAGGCGGCGTAAGCGGCGTAGTCAAACGACCGGAGCATCCCGACAACGTCCTTCAGCGGCGTCTGCTTCGCCAGACGCTTGACCAGCGGCTTGGCCGGCTCTCCTTCGAAGTCGAGGATGACGAAGTCATCGTCCACGCGAAGAACCTGCCCGAGGTGGTAATCTCCGTGGACACGCGTCTTCGTGGTGGTGGGCGTCAGATCGGCCAGCCGAGCGACCGAGCTCAACAGCCCCGGAGCGCCTTCCAGCACAAGACGACCTTGACGGTTTGTCTGCGGATCGAGCCGGTCCAGCCCCGTGCGCAGGGCCTCCAGGGCACGCTCCACCTGGTCGCGGATGTCCGCGGCGAGGGCCTTCAGGTCATCGGCGGTCATCGGCTCGGGGGCGAAGGCCGGATCGTCCGGCTCTCCCGCGAGAGCCAGGTGCAGTTCGGCGGTGCGCTTGCCCAGCGTGGCGGCGTCCACCAGATACGTGCCAATCGACCGTACAACAGCCGGCGGCGGAGTCCGAGATGCCAGCTCAAGCCACGGACGGTCCTCAGCGCCGGCCGGCGCGATGGCATCGGGTTGAGCGTCGATTCGCTCGTAATAATGCCGCAACTCCTCCAGCGCATGTTCCCAACCCGTCCCCTGATTGGCGACCAACCCTTGCAGGATGCCCAAGGTGATCGGCTCACTGCCGGAGCGGACATACTCGATGGCTCCGGCCGTCTTCGGTACGCGTTCAAACCGGGCACGTTCGGAGAGGAAGCGGCCGATCTCCAGGTCGGGATTGAGCCCAGGCTCCAGCCGCCGGAAGATCTTGAGGATAAGCCGATCGCCATAGAGAATCGCCGAATTACTCTGCTCGGCCGAGCCACGCTTGACTTCGAGTGATGCGCCGGAGGGGCCGCGTGCTTCAGCGAAAACGTCGGTGGCGGAGGCGCGAATCGTTCCATTGCACCGCCGGAATCTCCCGGCTCTCGGCAATGGCGTTCAGCAGGGCCTCACAGGTCGTGTCGTCGGCGAGAGCGTCGATAAGGACGCCCACACCCTCGGGACCATCCAGCTTGCAGAGGTCGGCCCCTTGCCGCAGGCTGGCGAGCCGGTCCTCCGGCACGACGGCCAAGGGGACGAAGTAGAGATCGGGGGAACCTTCCTGAAATCGGGCTTCGAGCAAGGTCAGACGGGTGATGCGCGCGAGGACATCCGGGGCCGAGACATCGAACACGATGCACGGACTCCAGCGTCCGGGCCTTGCTTGCGAACCAGCGCTGGCGCTGGAGGAACCCAGGAAAGACATCGCGTTCGAGGGACGCGCGGGCTGCGTCCTCGTCGATCCAGGTATGAATTCCTCCGTGAACGGTGGGGACTGTCATCGTCTGGAAGCTCCCTTGGAGTTCGTATCAAATAGGTCGGTCGGGTCGCCCCCACGTCGATGGTTCGCGACAGCGGACAGGCCACGCCCGAAACCCCAGTCTCCACCTCTCGACACGCCTCGCTTGCAGATCCCGCGCGAGAGAGGGCCGGGTCACTGATAATAGTCGAAGTCGCGTTCGGTCTTGATCTTCCGTCGCACCCGGAAGATGTGGGCGGGGCTGGCGTAGGGATCAAGTCGGACGTAATTCCACTCGCCGTTCCAGAGATACCGGGCGTCACTGATGAGGTCGTGGACCTGGTATGGCGAGGCCGCGTCGATCCCGAGTTCCCAGTAGGGCACTTGCAGCCAGCCTGACTGGACGTTGTGCGGGTCGAGGTTCACGACAACCAGGAGAATGTTCGACAGGTCGGGCGTCGCCTTGGTGTAGAAGATCATCCGATCGTTGTCGATCCGCTGGAACCGCACGGTGCGATCGTCCTGCAGCGCCGGGTTCTCGCGCCGGATGGCATTGATCCGGGCGACGTAATCGACGAGGTTCCCCGGCGCGTCCAGGTTCCAGTAGCGGACCTGATACTTCTCGCTATCGAGATATTCCTCGGAGCCGTGCTTGACAGGCTCGCCAACGCACTGCTCGAACGGGGGGCCGTAGATACCATACGTCGCCCCCAGGGTAGCAGCCAGCGCCAGGCGGATCTGGAAACCGGGACGACCGCCCGTCTGGAGGAACTCGTGGAGGATGTCGGGCGTGTTGGCGAAGAGGTTCGGCCGCATGTACTCGGCCACCTCGGTCTGAGTCAGTTCGGTAAAGTACTCGGTCAGACCCGCCTTCTCGTTGCGCCAGGTGAAGTAGCTGTACGACTGCGGATAGCCGCTCTTGGCCAGATAGCGCATGACCTTCGGCCGGGTGAACGCCTCGGCCAGAAAGATCGTGTCGGGGTCGCGGTCCCAGACCTCGCGGATACACCACTCCCAGAACGGGAATGCCTTGGTGTGCGGGTTATCAACGCGGAAGATCTTCACGCCGTGCTCGACCCAGAACAGGAAGACGTCGCGCAGGCCGCGCCAGAGCCCTTGCCAGTCGTCGCTCTCGAAGTTGATCGGGTAGATGTCCTGGTACTTCTTCGGCGGGTTCTCGGCATACTTGATCGTGCCATCGGGGCGATGGCGGAACCACGCGGGATGCTCCTTGACCCACGGGTGGTCCGGCGAGCACTGGAAGGCGATATCGAGCGCGATCTCGATCCCATGCTCCTTCGCGGCGGCGATCAGGTGCTCGAAGTCCTCCATCGTGCCCAGTTCGGGATGAATGGCGGTATGGCCTCCTTCCTCGCTACCGATCGCCCAGGGGCTGCCGGGGTCGTTCGGGCCGGGGGTCAGGGTGTTGTTCGGCCCCTTGCGGTAGCTCCGGCCGATCGGGTGGATCGGCGGCAGGTAGAGCACGTCGAAGCCCATGCTGGCGATGTACGGCAAGCGGGCCTCGACATCCCGGAACGTGCCGTGACGGCCCGGCTCGGGAGAGGCCGAGCGGGGGAACATCTCATACCATGCGCCGTAACGGGCCCGCTCGCGCTCGACGGTGATGCCGAGCATCCGGTCGTAGGTCCGGGCGTGGGTGCGGTCGGGGTATTGCTCCATCTTCTCGGTAAGGGACGGTTCCAGCGCCTCGGCCACGCGGCTAGCCTGGTCACGCTCACTGGCAATGAAGTCGGCACGATCTCGAAGCCACTTCGCGTCATCGCTTGACGCCCGCGCGGCGGCCTCTCGCACGAGCTGGGTCCCTTCGAGCAGTTCGCTCGGCACCTGCTGACCCGCCTCGCTCTTCTTGACCAGTTCCTTGTACCAGGTGGCGAAGTGATCGACCCACGCCTGGAGAGTGTATTCCCAGCGTCCTTGCTCCAGAACGGTAAACGAGGCCGTCCAGCGGTCGTTCCCCTTGGGCTCCATCCGCTCCTCGTTCCAGGTTTTCTCACC
Source organism: uncultured Planctomycetota bacterium (assembly GCA_963758025.1). GTDB lineage: Bacteria > Planctomycetota > Planctomycetia > Isosphaerales > Isosphaeraceae > CAVWUA01. Next base: position 139,276 of record CAVWUA010000006.1, read on the forward strand.
GAGCTTGCGATAGCGGACGACCGCTTTGATCTCGTCGTGCCCTTCGGCGAAGATATCGGCCGAGACATCGACGTTCTGACCGACCGTCCGCTTGATCGGGAAGCGCCCGTGGTCGATTTCCGGCTTGACCCCCTCGATAATCACGCGAGATGGGGGATGTTCCATCGCCGTGCTCTGCCCCGAACGCCCTGCCGACGCCATGAGGATGCTCCTCCCGTTGCGTTGAAAGTCGATGTGAAGTTGGGAAAACAGAACGGCCCGGCCATCTCTCCATGCGCCGGACCCGAATTCCCGAAAAGACTGGGAAAATGCTGAGCGTCCGTGCGTCACACGTTGACGTGGCGTTGGAAATGCCACGCCCAGGTGATCGTCACGATGCTCTGGCCTTCGGGAGTAGCTCCCCGTTCCGGTGCAGGGTTTCCATGTCCGAGTAACCGCCAATGAACTCATCGCCGATGAAGATCATCGGTACGGTGGGATATCCCCCCTGCTCCGCCGAGATCTTTTGGCGCAGTTCGGGATTGTTCGTCACGTCCGTCTCTTCAAAGGGCAAGTCGAGCTCCGACAGTAACCGCCTGGCGTTCACGCAGTACGGACACGTCGGCTTGATGTACATTCGGATTGGTTTCATGATCCTACCCTACCTCTCACTTCACATCACGATGCGTGCGGACCGACCTGGAGCATTAGCCGTCATGTTTAGCATCTTCCATTCCAACGAACGTGAAAAATGCAAAGAATCGACTCCCGACGCGCCTTACCGGGGCTCCGGCAGCGTGACGCGAGCAAGGTAGATACGGGTCTTCCCTTCGTGTGAGGAATAGTAGCTGACCCAGAGTTCCCCCTCGTGCCAGACCAGCCCCGGATAGCTGGTATCGCCTCCCGAGGGAAGTGTCACGACCGGCTCGTAGGCCCCTTGAGGGTCCATGCGGGCGATGACGGTCACGGTTCCCTTGGCGGTGTGCTCGCGGCTCCCGGCCCAGAGATGGCCGGCGGGATCGGCAATGAAGTTCGGCCCGCCAAGCCGATGATCGATTTCGTGCCACTCCCAGTCGGTGAACGGGGCGTGGCTGGTGCCGATCCAGCCGTGACGGTTTTCCGCCTCCCGACGCACCAGGGCGATCATCGTCCCATCCGGCAGGAACCGCAAGGTCGATTCCCCGGCCCCGGGCACGTGCCATTCGGTGATCTCGTCGTAGTGAATGCCGTCCTTGCTGGTGTAGAGAAACGCCTGTGAGCCGCTGTTCAGATACGAGACGCCATACGCCCGCCCGTCGTGCCAGGTGACGCGCCAGAGCCAGTGGCCGTCGGCGAGGATCGGTAACGGCGGCGACCAGGTACGGCCGTCCTCGGAGAAGCTCACGCGGGGCCGCCGCGAGCGGAGCTTCGTCCCCTCATACACCGAGCCGCCAAGGGAGAGCATCAGGCGGCCATCGGGGGTGATCGACAGCTTCGGGTCGCGCAGGTCCACCCCTGGCTCGGCCACCGAGGCGGCCGACGACCACGCGCGGCCGTCCTCCGAGGTCAGCACCCGGATCGTGCCGTCAAGACTTCCAGCGTGCGTGTCGGACTCGCGGAAGACGCAGAACCAGCGGTCGTGGAACCGGATCAGATCGGTGAAGCGCAATGCGGGGCCTCGTCCCAGATCTTGCGGACCTCGACCACCTCCGCGTCGGGGGCGGCGGCGAGCAGGCAGGCGACCAGCGGTAGGATCGTCGTCAACGTTGCACTCCCGGAAGGCTCGAAGGTCAGGGCGTTCCCGGCCTCTAGGGTAGCCCACTTGGCGAAGATCGCAACCGTCTACCGCGCCGACGGCCGAGCTTGGCCTTGCCGGAAAGATCGCATTCTCGGCATCCTGGAAGGGCGCGAGACGGTGCCTGAAGCGTCCCGCGACTCGACCGACGCCCCCCGAAGACCGAAGGATCATCGGATGTTCCCGAAGCGTTCACTCCTCGCCTTTCTGGCCCTGTTGACCGTCCTATTCCGTCCTCAAACCAGTATCTCGCAAGAGGTGAAAGCCGACACGCCCCCCACCTCTCCCCGCGAATTCCGCGCGGTCTGGGTGGCGACCGTCGGCAATATCGACTGGCCTTCCCGCCCCGGACTCTCCAACGACGCGCAGAAGCGCGAGGCCATCGCGATTCTCAACCGCGCGGCGGAGCTGAACCTCAATGCGATCATCTTCCAGGTGCGAACCTCGGCCGATGCCCTGTACGACTCGAAGCTGGAACCGTGGTCGGCCTTCCTGACCGGCACCCAGGGACAGGCACCCGAGCCGTTTTATGACCCCTTGCGGTTCTGGATTGACGAGGCCCACCAGCGCGGCTTGCAACTGCATGCCTGGTTCAACCCGTTCCGCGCCCGATACTCCGGGGCGAAGGGGGAGGAATCGGCCCGCCACATCAGCAAGACCCATCCCGAGTTGGTGAAGACCTACGGCAACCAGCTCTGGCTCGATCCGGGAGAGCCGGAGGCCCAGGAGCATTCGTACAACGTCTTCATGGACGTGGTGCGCCGGTACGACATCGACGGCGTGCATATCGACGACTACTTCTATCCGTATCCCATCCCCGACCCGGAAAACAAAGGGCGAGAACTGGACTTCCCCGACGAGCCGAGCTGGACGAGGTACCGTGAATCCGGCGGATCGCTCGACAAACGGGCCGACTGGCGGCGGCAGAACATCAACTCCTTGATCGCGCGGATCTACCACGGCATCAAGGCCGAGAAGCCGCACGTGCAGTTCGGCATCAGCCCGTTCGGCATCGCGCGGCCCGGCCGCCCGGCGGTCGTGAAGGGGTTCGACCAGTACGAGAAGCTCTACGCCGACGCCGAGCGCTGGCTCGCCGAAGGATGGTGCGACTACTGGACGCCGCAGCTTTACTGGACGATCGACGCCCCCGCCCAGCCGTACCGGGCGTTGCTCGAATTCTGGGTCGCGCGGAACGCGAAGGGGCGGCACGTCTGGCCGGGGAACTTCACCAGCCGGGTCGGCCTGCGGGGTCGCGACTGGGAGCCGGAGGAGATCCTGAACCAGATCGCCGTGACCCGCGAAACACCGGGCGCGACGGGCAACGTCCACTTCAGCATGAAGGTCTTTCTGGAAGACCGCAAGCAGATCGTCGAGCGGTTGAAAGATGGCCCGTATCGCGTCCCGGCCCTCGTCCCTCCCTCCCCCTGGCTCGACGATAAGGCCCCCGCCAGGCCATCGCTGACACTGAAAACGGACGGCGATACGACCCTCGTCACGCTCGAACCGGCCGAGGGGGAGCCGCCCTTCCTCTGGTCGGTCTTCGTCCGTCGGGGCGATGAATGGCAGTTCTCCGTCCACCCCGGCGCGAGTCGCCGTCTGACGTTCCCCGCCGACGACGGCCCCATCAATGGGATCTCCGCCGCCGCCGTGGATCGCCTCGGCAACGAAAGTCCCCGCGTTTCGGCGACCCCCGCGCGTTGACGCCAAGCGATCATGGGGCCTCGGGGTTCTCGCTCAGCAGGTAGGCCAGCAGGTCGCGCAGTTCCTCGGGCGTCTTCACCAGGCCCGCCGGCATCGGGGAGACGTCCTGGAGCGACCGCTCCGCGATCTCGGCACGGGGAATCGTCCGCCGGGTCGTGTCCGACTGAAGCAGCTCCACCCGCTCGTCCGTCTCGCTCAGGACGAGGCCCGAGAGGACCTGGCCGTCCTTCGTGGCGAGGGTCGTCGCGCGGAAGATCGGAGCGACCTGCTGGCTGGGCAGGAGAACCGACTCGACGACGTGGGGGACGGTGAACCGGCGCGCGGCCCCCGCCAGGCTCGGCCCACCCAGGACCGGACGATCCGGCACGATCGCATGACAGCGAGCGCAGCCCAGCCCGTCGGCGCTGAACAGCAGGCGTCCCCGTTCGGCGTCTCCCTCGCGGCGAGCTCGCGCCCAGTCCACGTCGAGGAACACCTGGGGAACCGTCGTCCCGTCACCGGGCGAGCCGGCCTTAAGCCGCTCGGCCAGGGAGGCGATGCCCAGCTTCTCGGGCATCGTGGCGACCACTCGCTCGGAAGCCTTGTACGAGATCTCCGGCCCCGACTGGTCCCGCAAGGCGTGCAGGCGGATCAGAATGTCGTTGCTGCCGGGTTGCAGGTCGAGTGTCCGCACGTCCGCCCCGCCGACCTCCTGCCCATTGTGCCAGACGGCCGCGTCCTCCTCCGCGACCGTCAGTTTCGCCGTCTCGGCCGCCCCGGCCTGAAGCCGGAAGTAGGCGTAATAGGCAAGTGGCCCCGATGCGGGGGACGGCAACGGGATGCGACCGTCCCGCGCCTCGACCGCCTGCCAGATCCGCATCGCACCGCCGACCGGATACGACGCCGAGAGGTCAACTGGCCCCCCTTCGGGACGCGCTTCCCCCGCGTCGGTCCCCTCAGCCAGAAATGGCCCGACAAGCCAGACGCGCTCGACCCCCCGCGACGGGATCGCCGCCAGCCGACGCCCCTCGACAGCCCGTCTCATGCGTTCCACCAGGGGTTGAAGCTCCGCGTCATTCAGCAGGTTCAGAGAGTATGCCGCTTGCAGACGAATGGCGTCGTCCGGGTCAGACTGGAGCCGCTCGCGGAGCGTCTGGACGAGCGCGGTCTGCTCGGGCGTCCGTGGCGTCTGTTTCCAGAGTTCCGCGATGGTGAAGCTGCCGATGGGACCGAGCGCCTTGAGGTCCACCGTCTCGTCGGCATACGGCACGACGAATTTGGCGTTCTCGGCCGGATAATCGAGCGCGAGCCCCTCGGGTGCCCCTTGCAACCGGGGCGGCACCGTCAGCTTGATCCCGGCGGCGAGCACGGCCGCCAGTCGCGTGGCGGGGTCGTCGGCACGGCTGAGGGCGTCCAGACGCTCCGGCGCGAGCCTCGCCAACAGGACCGCCGACGTCTGCCGCAAGTACGTGTCGCGGCTCCGCGCCGGGCCGGTCGCGACGGCTTCCGGGGGCATCTCGTCCGTCCGCATCAGCCCGCCCAGTGCCGCGAGAACGACCGCCGGATCCTCATCCTTCAGCGCATCCTTGAAGACCTCGCGCGACGACTCCGCCCCGTCGAAGAACGTCCCCAAGGCGCGGATCGCTTGCCGCCGGACGCCCGCATCCGGGTCGCTTGCCAGCGTGAGCAGGGCCTCGCGCGCACGTTCCCGGCCCGACGCTCCGGCCAGCCAGACGAGGTGCCGTAGCGCCGGCCTCGCGCCGCTCTGGCGCCGCTCGACCTCCAGCCGGGAGACCGCCGCCTCGGTCATCCCCGGCCGTCGGAGGATCTCCTGGTGGGCGAACGCCCGGCGGGACGGCGAGGGATCGTACAGCTCCTTCCAGAGCTGGTCGTCGGGCAGCCGCGTCACATCGACCGGGTGGAACGGGTGCGCTTGCGGGTCGTCGGCCGTCGTGATCAGGACGAGGTCACTGACATAATGCGGCGACCATTCGTTGTTCCGCATGTAGCAGACCGTGGCGAAGACCCGCCCCCCACGGCCGACGGCGACCCCCACCGGCCTCGCGTCGTTCGTGCAACGGAGCAAAGGCGGCGATACCTCCTCCGCCCGGAAGCTCGCCCCGCGCGGGGAGGGACGGAAGACGCTCAGCAAACGCTGTCCCCAGCGGGCCATCAGGAGCGTGCCTCGGTCTTCCTCGGGCAAGAGCGACTCAGCGTAGAACGCCAGGCCGCACGGAACCTCCCGGCCCAGGGTGTCAGTCATCGTCGCCAGCACGTCGGCGCGGTCGGGGGTCTTCTCGGCCATCCACCCGCGAGGCCACTGGAAGTCGGCCCCTTCGGTCACGTGCAGCAAACGGGCGGGGACGTAGTCGCCGGGCCTGGACTCGTGATCGTTGTCCGTGGTGAACAGGTTCCCGCGCTCGTCGAACGCCAGGCCCCCCGGCCCTCGCAGGCCGAACGCCAGCGGAGCGAGTTTGCCCTCGGGAGAGAGGCGAAAGATGCCCCCCTGGCCGTTGTACGGCACGCTCGCCCCGCCCGGCAGGTGGATCGTCCAGTGTCCCCAGTGGTCGGGCCGATGCTCGTAATCGCCGTAGTTCAGCAAGGGGTCTCCCGTGGCGATAGTGAGGCTCCCATCCAGGCCCCACGCCAGGCTCTTGAAGGTGACGTGCAGATCGACCGGCAAGCCCCAGACCAGCCGCTCGGGCCGAAGCCCCACCCTCGCGGTGCGGGCGCCCCGGAAGACGTACAGGGCACTCATCGTCAAGGCATAGACGTCATCCCCCCGGATGGCGATGTCCGTGACCCACGTATCGGGCGGGAAGCGGTAGAGCAACGTGCGAGGGCCATAGCCGCCCCGGTCGTCCGGCTCATAGACGAACAGCCCCTCCCGACCGCCGACGAACAGCCGCCCCTCGCTGTCGGGACGGATCGAGAGCAGCGATTCCGACTCCGAACGGTCCAGGCGGACGACCTTCAGCCGGGGGTCGGGGGCCTCGTAATCCGGGGTCCCGTCCGGGCTCGGTCCCGCCCGCGAGACGACCGGAGGCGCGGCCAGCCCGAGCACCGCCGGGTTCCCCTTCGACGAGGCATCGGCCAGGGGCGCGGCCTCCTCATCAAAATGCCAGAGCCCGATCGTCCGGTCGTCGGGCTCAAACGGCGCTTCGGGAACCCCCGCGACCGACCGCGCGCCGGCGGTGATCCGCACCTCATCCACCAGCCCCGCGCACCCCAGCCCGCCCGGCGGGTACGACCCGAAGTAGAGCGGCGACGGCTTCGGCGTCCCGACCCCGCGCGTGATTGGAGTGTCGTTGATCACCTTACCATCGATTAACAGCCGAATACGGCCAGGTTCGTATATCATCATGACATGGTGCCATTGATGATCGACGATGTTCACTCCCGAGTCGATGACCTGGGGCGTATAGCCCGGAAGGTAGGCGTGGAAGTTCCCCGAACCGGCTGCCGAGTAGATCTCCCAGTGGTCGCTGGATTCTTTCAACCCATTGGCGACAAAGAGGTTAAAGCCGGACTTCGACTCCAGCTTGACCCAGCACTCGACGGTCAACGGCGGCTTCTGGTAAGCGTCGATCGGCTGTGCCGCGACCTGCCCGACGCGCGGGTCGAGCGCCCGACCGAAGCGGCCGTCGGGGTGGGTCAGCGGGCGTGAAAGTGATGCTGATGTTGGCGGCTCGTCGGGCAAGGTCCGACCGGCCGCCCAGGTGCTGCCGCGACGGATCAGCCTGGCAGTACCGGGGTTACGGATCGCCGCCGCGTCGTGACCGAGCACCGTTTGGAAGATCCGCCCCGCGCCGAGGGCATGGGCGAAGGCCATCGGCGCGACCTCCCCACTGACCTTCGAGCGGGCTTTCGCCAGCGGTTCAATCGGCGCAACTCCTTGCTGGGCAAAGTATAACTCGTCGGTCGTGTCGTAGGCGGTCATCCCCTGGGTGATCGGATGATCCGTGTCGCTGATCTCGACCCGGAAGGGGCCATACGGGTCGTGAGCGCTCTTGCCCTCGACCCACACCCGGCGGGCGAGCTGGCGGTATCCGGGCCAGTCGGTGAAGGCCCCGTTGGCGAAGTGGATGATGGCCAGGCCCGTCCCCTGGCGGATCGTCTCCAGGAAGGTCGCCTTCCCCTCATCGCTCAGGCCGGGACGCTCCCAGTTCATCGTGTTCAGAACGATCAGGTCGTAGTCCGCCAGCCGTTTTTCGCCCAGAGCCTCCAGCCCCTCGATGACCGTGACCCGGAACCTCGGGTCGGCGATCAGGGCCGCGCAGGGCCTCGGTGGTGGTCTTGGGATCGTGCGCCGGGTGCTGCGGGCCGGTCACGATGGCGGCCTTGATCGGCGGTTCCGCCCCGCCGACCGTCAACGCCCCCTCCGGAACGGTCGAATCGACGCCCCCCTCGGGCACGTCGGCATGGGCCGTCCAGAGGATCGCGTTCAGGACCATCCGTCGCACGTTTTCCACACCCCAGTTCGTGTGGAAATGCCCCCCGGTGTAGCCGAACCCCCGCCCGCCGTCGTCCCGTTCGACGGCCCACGCGACGGTCTCCGGCGCGGCCTCGCCGGGAATCGCCGCCTTGAGGATCGGCACCAGCCGGGGGTCATCCGGGCGGAACCGGATGTTGTAGTAGAACTCCTCGCGGAGGTCGAACGGCGACAGCCCCCGGCTGATCGGGTGCTCCGGACTGGCGATCTGGCAAGGGGCCGTGATCGTCTGGATCTTCGAGAACCACCCGTTCGGCGCATCGCCGTGCTCGTAGTCGAAGTATCCCCCGATCCAGTCGAGGAACCTGTCACCCGCCCCCTCCGTCGGCACGAAGACGGTGTAATGGATCGCGACGAATCCGACCCCCTTCTTCATCAAGGCGCTGAGCGTCTTCAGGTGATCGTCGCGCAGCAGGGGGTGATCCTGCACGTTGTGGTCGGAGCCGTCGCAGAAGAGGACGATCGTATCGGCATCGTCGAGCGCGTGCGGGTCCTCGGGCCAGCCGTCGGTATAGACGGACGCCCGGATCTCCCCCGCGTTCGGCGATGATTCCAGGCACGCCTTCAGCAGACGCATCCCTTTTTCGTATTCATGGGCGCCGGGACCGTGACTTTTCGTGCCGGCGATCAGGGCGACCCGCGTGACCGGCTCCTCGGCAAAGGCGGTTCGGCTCAGGCTGAGCAAGGCGCACGCCACGCCCAGCAGGCACGCCGTCAGAGTTCTTCCCATGCGTCCAACCTATCCCGTAGGGTGAGTGAGCGCAGCGCGACCCACCGATGAATCCTCTTGGATCGGTGGGTTTCGCTGCATTCACCCACCCGACACGATGCCCTTTGTGACTGGATTGCTCGCCAAGGCGGTTGAGGTGGCCCGCCTCATCGCTTCGCTTCTTTGCGTTCTTCCCTGGCGACCTTTCGCGCCCTTGCGAGAAACTCTTCATCCCCGATCTCGCTCGGTGCTTGCGACCGCCCCCAACCGGCATTATGCTGCGCAGTCTAATGGTCGGACACCCGGCGGGCAACCGGGAAGGCCGGACGAAGCGGCGGGGAACCCTTTGACATGAACGAGACGACCTTCGATACCGGCACGTTGACCCTGAATGTCGCGGTTGGCCCGCCGAGCGGCCCGCCGATGGTCCTCCTGCATGGCGTGACCCGCTGCTGGCAGGACTGGCTGCCGTTGATCCCGTCCCTCTCCGTGCGCTGGCAGGTCCACGCGCTCGACTTCCGCGGCCACGGTTGTTCCGAGCGTGTCTCGGAGGCATACCGGGTCATGGATTATGTCCCGGATGTCCTCGCGTACATGGAAGAATCCTTCTCCGAGCCCGCCGTCGTGATCGGTCACTCGCTGGGCGGGATGGTGGCGGCGGCCGTGGCGGCGATGATCCCGGAAGGGGTCCGCGCGGTGGTGCTGGAGGACCCGCCGTTCGAGATGATGGGCAGCCGCCTGGGCGAAACGTCGTACTTCGGCCTCTTTCAAGCCTTCCTCGCGCTGGCCGGATCATCGCAGCCGGTCGATGAGGTGGCCGAGACGCTCGCCGACGCCATGATCCGCCGCCCTGGCGAGGACCGCATGGACCGGCTCGGCGATGTGCGCGACCCGGTCGACCTGCGGTTCGGCGCCGCGTGCCTCAAGCAGCTCGATCCCGACGTGCTGCGCCCGGTCGTCGCGGGCGACTGGCTCGACGGCTTCCCCACCGATGAGATCCTCCGCAAGATCGCCTGCCCGGCCCTCTTCCTCCAGGCCGACTACCGCGCCGGCGGCTGCCCTGCCGGACCTCTACGCCGAGGCCCTCGCCCACGAGATCCCCCACGTCACCCGGCAAAAGCTCCCCGGCGTCGGCCACCTGATCCACGGCACCCAGACCGAGCTGATGGCCCGGCTCGTTCACGGCTTCCTCGAATCGCTGGATTGAAGACAGAACATTTAATCATACCGTTGGCATTACCCACCGCTTGACGATGGTGGTCGGTGCCCACCCTGCGTATTCTCCTCTTCCGATCTGTGCCCTCCGTGACCTCTGGTGGTTAATCTCCCCGCAGGAGCCTTCCATGAAGACCGCCCAAGGCACCACCTTGATCTCCAACGGCCAGCTCATCATCGGCGACGGCTCCCCGCCGGTGCCGGACGCGGCGCTGGTCATCACCGATGGCCGCATCGCCTACGCCGGACCGGCCGCCGGTGCTCCCGAGGTCCCGCCGGACGCCGAGCGGATCGACGCGAAGGGGGGCACGATCCTGCCGGGGCTGGTCGAGGCGCACTTCCATCCGACCTACTTCAACGTCGCCGAACTGGCCGACCTGGACATCAAGTATCCGGTCGAGTATGTGACGATTCTCGCCGCGTGCAACGCGAAGCTCGCGCTCGAATGCGGCTACACCGCCGCGAGGAGCGGGGGGAGCCTGCACAACATCGACGTCTGGCTGAAAAAGGCGATCGAGGAGGACCTGGTCCCCGGCCCTCGCCTGGCGGCCAGCGGCCGTGAGATCTGTCGGCGCGGGGGGCCTGATGGACTGGAACCCCGAGCACATGAAGCTCGGCATGGAAGGGCTGATCCTGCTCATCAACGGCCCCGACGAGGGCCGACGCGCCGTGCGGAAGCTCGTCAAGGACGGTGTCGAGTGGATCAAGACCTATCCCACCGGCGACGCCGCCGCCCCCGACTCGGCCGACCATCACACCCTCTGCATGACCTTCGAGGAGATGGCGGCGGTCGTCTCCGAGGCCCACAACTACAAGCGCAAGGTCACCGGCCACTGCCGGGCCAACCAGGGAATCAAGAACGCCCTGCGCGCGGGCTTCGACACCCTCGAACACGGCACGTTCATGGACAACGAGGCCCTCGACATGCTCCTGGAGCGGAACGTGCCGGTCGTCCCCGCCCTGCAATTCGAGCTGGCGAGCGTCGAGAAAGGGGCGGAGTTCGGCCTCCCGCCAGCCGTCATCGACGGCCACCAGGAAACGCTCGACGGCGGCATCGAAACGCCCGGATGATCCTCAAGGCCGGCGGCCGTCTCGGCATGGGCGGCGACTACGGCTTCGCCTGGAACCCCCACGGCGATTACGCCAAGGAACTCACCTTCTTCGTCCGCCACGCCGGCTTCACCCCATTAGAAACGATCACCTGCGCCACCAGGACCGGCGCCGAGATCATGGGCCGCGCCCACGAATTCGGCACCCTCGAACCCGGCAAGCTCGCCGACATTCTCATCGTCGATGGCGACGTATTGGCTGATATTTCCCTCCTGGAAGACCGCTCCCGTTTCGTCGCCGTCCTGCAAGGCGGCCTCATCAAGGCCGGTCAACTCCTCACCCCGGCCCCCCTCGCGCGCCGCGAGCCGCCGGCGCTGGTGTGATTGAACGCGGTGGGCAAGACTCGATTGCACTTGCTAGTCCATCACAGAGCCTCTCGATGATTAGCCTCTACAATAGAACCGCCACGGTTTCAGGTTTCTCCATCATCCCTGGGCGAAGGACGAAGGATCTACCGCTCTGGGAAATTGTTTGAAGTGATACTACCCTCTAGACGATGTTGCCTCCAGAAACCTACAATTCCGTTTTGGACGGATGTACCCGTCGTGTGCTGGGAAGTGGGTGGACTCATGGGCGTTTCGACGGCCAAGAAACAATGGATTCAACTCCGTATGGGAGATCCCGACCTCGGTGGGGTGACGGTTCATCCTGAGGACGGCGATCTCTTCTCACTCACCAAACAGATGATCGCTAGGTTTGGTCGATTGGCTTCCCAAATCGAGGCGTTCGAGAACCAACTCACGTCGTTAAAGCGGGACCTGGAGACCTGGTCTTCCGCGCATTCAGATGCCGTTGATGATGCGTTCCTCGTACTCAAGGGGGACCACTTCCTCTTCCTTGTGGTACTGAAGGGGAAGACTCACGATGGAGATCTGGAGGACGCCCTGACAGATTTGGACATACAGGTTGCCCAAGACCCCAGATACGAGCTGATAAACTTGAGCGTGCTGGCGCTTCCAGCCTTCGCTGAGGAGGCGATCCGGTCATTCCTGCCCCATCGAATGGGACCGAAGGGCGAAGGCGAAAATGCCGAACGAGATGAGTCATCTGGCGCTAGCCAATCATAATCAGGATTTACTTGATATACTTGTAACCGAAATAGAGAAGTTTCCTGATTGGGCGACGACGGTAGCATTCTACAAAGCACTACACATCGTCGAAGCCGTCTTTGCCTGCGAGAACCCCGCTCGCCATGGTGCCGACCACCCCAGTCGCGAACGCATCCTGAAGACAATTCCAAAGTACACCCACATCTACCGTCACTATCGCGTCCTCTATTCTGCGTCGATGGTTGCGCGATATATGCAGGACAACCAGACAGATTTCACGAACTATCTCTCGCCGCAAGCGGTGATCGACAAATTGTTAAAGCACAGGCTGCACGAGATCGAGAAGTCGGCGGTGAAACAACTGAAGAACCCAAACCAACTCGCAACAGTCTCCTCTCGTCTATCAAAGTCCTCAAGCTCGTCAGCCCAAACCTCCATCTCGACATAGTCCTCAAAACCCGCGGATTACCCGGACAACGTCCGCGTTGCCCGAACACCCGAGCGACAAGAGACATCAGGTTGACGGATGGCCGGCGGAGCCGGCGCGAGGGCGCGGCGTGCGGCGACGGACGGCTGCGGGTCGCCCCAGACGGTCTGCGCACAGCGGACGCCGGCGAGCTGCGCGACGCTCACGACGACCGTGGCGACCCCCCGACGAGTCAGTCGATGAGATGGCGCTCGCCAAGAGGAGAGACTGCGACGCGATGACCGCGACACGCAGGGGACGCTGGACACCGCGGACCGGCCGCTGGTCCGCCGCGGCGGAGCGGCGACGAGACCCGAGGCGCGGCGAGGAGCCGCCGCCGGCGGGCGGCGGCGAGCCGGCCAGCGACGACACCGGCACGAGACGGCGACGCACGGCACGGCGAGACGAGCACGGCGCCGCGGACGGGGAAGGGGGGGGGGGGGGGGGGGGGCGGTGGCCGGGGTCATCGCGTCAGCGACCCCCGATCGATCAGCCCACGTGAAACCGGGGTCCGAAGACGGCCCCAACCACCCCCCACCTCGTCTCGATAGGTCTGGGTCGGTCCCACCGGGCGGGATATGCTGGAGAGAGGCGGGCTTGTGACAACGTTTCGAAGTGAATTCGGACACCTCCTCCCCAACGTGAACGGCTGGCAAGAACGGGAAGACTCATGAATCGAATCAATGAATCCGTCTTCGACCTCAGCCCCGCAGAGAAACTGCAACTTGTCGAAGACCTCTGGGACGATCTGGTGGCGACTCCCGAGAACGTTCCGGTCCACGACTGGCAAGTTCAGGAGTTGGAACGTCGCAAGGCGAACCTCAAAAACAATCCGGCCTCCGGCCTCTCCTGGGAGGAGGTCAAGCGGAGGGTCCGCAGCCGACATGGCCGCTAAGCTCATCATCGCACCCGAGGCGGCGAGCGCGACTCGACGAGGCCTATGCCTGGAACGAGGCCCAAAGGGTCGGCCGAGGAGAGGATTTTCTCACTCGCGTTGACGCCTGCATCCAGGCGATTCTCCGGCTTCCCGAAATGCACGCTGTCTTTCATGGCAATTATCGGCGTGCCCTCGTGCGAAGGTTTCCTTACGCTGTCTTCTACGAATACGAGAACGACACGATTACTGTATACTGCGTGTTCCACACGTCCCAGGACCCCGAAAAGTGGCGTCGTCGGTTGCCGTGATGTCTGCGCGTTTCCCGGCTGAACCCGCACTCATAGCCTTCTCAATACGCATCAGCGGCTGGGTGGCTGGGGTCTCGTCTTCGAGACCCCGGTCCGTGAGGGGCCGGAGACGGTCCTTCAGAACGGCACCCACTCCGGGGGGATCGGGTCGGGGATGAGGTCCACCGTCGGTGTGCCTTCATACCACCCGGCGCTCGACCATCGCCAGTCTGCCGCACGCTCGACCAGTCCACGACGCGCAGGATTTTGGTGCACGTAGTCGATCATGGCCCACAAGGTCTTGGGCTCCTCAATATTCCGGTCGTACCCACCGCCGGACTGCCAGAAGAGCCGCTCCCGAGAGCCTCCGCGATACCGCGTGATCCTCGGCAACCAGTGCGAGGCGTTGATTTCCAGGAACGTCACGGCGCGTTGTCCGACAGGTTGCTTGATAGACTGGAGGATGGCCGAGATGACATACATAGGCTGTCGGGGCTGGATAATCAGATGCACGTGCTCCGGCATGAACACGAAGGCCCAAAGCGCGAAATCGTGTTTGAGCCTCGCCCTCTCGATTGCTCCGCTGAGCCATCCGCAGGTTCGCTCGGCCGCGAGAAATCGGAATCGGCGATAGCATGAGAACGTCAGCTCATGGGCGTGCCCGGGCTCATGGAAAGCACGCCTACGCCGCGATCGGCTCTGATGGTGCATATCGAAATAAAGTACACACAGACACATCGAAAGCAAGACACGACTTTGCCAGGAGCGCCGGGGTCTCGAAGACGAGACCCCAGCCACCCGCCGAAACCAAGGCACGACGTTGCGAGAAGTCCCAAGGCACGACGTTGCGAGAAGCCCTGGGGTCTCGAAGACGAGACCCCAGCCACCCCGTCGCGACGCCTTGGCGAAGCCAGTGGCACACTTTGAAAGAGCCAGCCGTCCGTGAATTCGAAGCACGGATCAATACGCGTCGGCGCTGACGACCTCGCCGCCGTTGACGCTGCCGAGGGAGCGCCAGACCGGACCGGGGAGGGTCTCCTTGATGAACTTCACCGAGCCGTCGCAGAAGAGGACATTGACGCCGCCGGGGTGGTGGCTGCGCGCGGTGATGGCGGCGAAGGTGGGGCCGCCTTCTTCCTCTCGGAGCGAGGCGAGGTCCACGTCCGGGAAGGTTTGACCGCCGAACTGGCCGGGGGTTCGATGGTTCGGCGGCCAGGCGGTGGTGAAGCCGGACTCCGGGACGTTGGCGTCTTCCCAGCCGGCGTGACCGTAATCCGGGCGCAACTCGGCCAGCCCTCCCGAGCAGTTCATGTACTGGGGGACGCTCGACAGGCTGGCCTGAGGGTTGGGGATCGGCGTGGAGGTGACCGGCGCGTAGGACAGGCCGCCGCAGTTCAGCAACAATGGGAAGTGCGCCAGGACGTCGGCCGCCATCATCGTGTTGGACAGGCCGTCCCGGATCTCGGAGAACGTGACGGAGACGTTCGTGCGGAACGGGGAGTGGGGGGACACGGATGAGACCACCCCGCCCCAGACGTACCAGTCGCCGCGGTTCAGGCCGTAACTGGTCGCGACCCGTCGCAGGCCCTCCTCGATGAGCGGCCGGCTCGCCTCGGGATCGGACGGACAGAGATAGGCCGAGATCATCGTGCCCGTGACGGTGGAATTGACCGGGGTCTCATTGGTGAAGCTGTAGTTGATCGATGCGTACGCGGCGCCCCCTTCCAGATACGGCAGGATGCGTGCCAGGGCACTCCACCCCTGAAAGACCGGAGGCGCCGGAGGATGTCCGGCTCACGATCGCCGCGATCGGCAAGGCCGAGTTCGCATCGTAATAGTTGTGCATGGCGATGCCGAGTTGCTTCAGATTGTTCGAGCACTGGGCGCGGCGTGCCGCCTCCCGGGCCGCCTGAACGGCCGGGAGCAAGAGCGCGATCAAGACTCCGATGATGGCGATGACCACGAGCAACTCGATCAGCGTGAAACCACGACGCGACGTCATGAGCGGAGGACTCCCGAGACGTTGGCGATACCGAGAAACGTCCCGGCCCTCTCCGCGAATTCCGTACCCTGAGCCTCAGGGCCTGAAAATGCCCGTATTGATCCGTCTCGTGGCGATCCTCGACCAACTTACTGGCGGTTTTTTCGACACGATCGGCGAAGGATTGTCCAGGATGGCGAGCGACGTCCGGTTGTCACTCGCAAGAACGGTCTTCGGCCTACGACGACTCCTCCGTCCTCGGCGTCACGTCGATGACGTGATCGGGGCCGCCCGGTTGATCGGAGACGGCACCGGCGGGGCGGGGACCGAAGGTGTAGTTGGCCTGCATGGTGACGGTGGCTTCGCCTCGGCGGATCTTCTCCTGAATCCAGCGCACGAAGGCGCGGCGGTAGAAGACCCGCGTCCAGGGGATCAGCATCGAGAAGCCAATCGTGTCGGTGAGCAGGCCCGGCGTGAGCAACAGAGCGCCGCCGATCAGGATCATCAGTCCGTCGATCAGGCGGTCGCCGGGGAATTCCCCCCTGGCGGTCGCTTCCTGGATGGCACGGATCGTGCCGAGGCCCTGCCGGCGCCGAGGGTCGCGCCGAGAACGCCGGTGAGGACGATCGTGCCGAACGTCACGGCCAGGCCGATGGATTCGCCCCACGCGTGCGCGGCCGAGCGGTCGAGCTGGATCAAGATCCAGAGCTCGATGAACGGCACGACCGTCAGCAGCAAGATCAGTCGAAAGAGCATCGCGGGCCGCTCCAGCTTCGTTTCGTGAAGGAACGTCGAGGGGGAATCGCTCCCCCACATGGTAACGGATGGCGTCGCACGCGCCGATCGCTCAAAGGTCGGGAAACAGCGGCTCGGCCGGATAGGTGAGCCGTTCCCCCTGGACGCGGGCGAAGGGGGTCAGCGCGTGCGGCTCGACCTTGCGCGAGCCGATGATGTCCAAAACCGTCCACCCCCGGACGATCAACGCGTCGGCGATCAAGCGGCGGTGACACCGCCAGGGAACGGCCTCGGAGCACATCAGGGCCGCGCGCTGATTCTGGGCCGTTGCGATCAGGTCCGCCAGAGCGTCCCGAAACGCGGGCGTGTCCATGAAGTCGGCATACGCCTGGAACGCCTCGATCCGCCAGCCGGTGTTGGGGGAGTCGGCGCGGGCTTCCCGCGACGGCCGCCGAGCGCACCGAAGTGCCGGTAGGCGATCCCCAGAGGGGGCAACGCCGCCTCCAGGGCCTCCCTGTTGAAGTGCGGGTACCGCGTTGAGCCGGGGAAACGACGGACGTCGGCCAGGAGGGAAATTCCCTCAGTCTGAAGCAGCCCGGCGAACGCGTCGAACGCGCGGGTCGAATGGCCGATGGTCCAGATGATGCGCGGCATGGGGGCCTCCGACGGCGTCTCGGTCGTCCCCCAATCGTAACACAGAGTGGGCGTTCGGATGGATTGTCCGGGGTTTGAGGCCCCTGCCCGGTGGCAATGCGCCGCCGTCTCGACTACCATCGGCCGGAACGTTCCGTGACACTGCCGGAGGCTTGCACCGTGTCCACAACGAATACCCTCAAGCGCATGCTCCTCTCGGCCGCCGGGCTGCTCGTCGCGCTACTGATGGCCGCGGGGCCGCCGGAAACGATCGAACCGCGGCCCTGGATCGAGATTCGGGGGGTCTATGGCGGCATTCCGACGCAACTGCTCGACAAGGGGGATTCGCTCGCGGACCACGGAATCAACGCCGTCTGGATCGGCTCCGGCGGGCTGAACGCGGAGCGCATCGCGCTGGCGAAGGCGCAGGGGGTTTCCCTGTTCGCCGAGTTCAACACGATGCACGACGCGTCGTACCTGAAGGACCACCCCGACGCCGCGCCGGTGGGGCCGGACGGGGAAATCTGCCCGCCGCCCGACGGCTGGCAAGGGATCTGCCCGACCCATCCGGGATACCGCCAGTACCGCATGGAGGCGTTCCGCAAGGCGCTCGCGGAGTACCCGATCGACGGGATCTGGCTCGACTACCACCACGCCCACGCGAGCTGGGAACAGGCCGAGCCGAAGCTGCCGGAGACGTGCTTCTGCGACCGTTGCCTCGCGCGGTTCGAGCGAGACACCGGGATCGACCTTCCCGAGGCATCGACACCCGAGCAGGCGAAACGGTTGCTCGGTCCTTTGCGCGAGCGTTGGGTCCAGTGGCGTTGCGACGTCTTCACCGACTGGGTCCGCCAGTTCCACGACATCCGCGACGAGGTCCGCCCGAAGGCGCTGCTGGGGACGTTCCATTGCCCGTGGTCGGACACCGACCGCGATGGGGCCTTGCGGGAGAAGCTGGCGATCGACCTGAAAGCGCAATCGCGATACATCGACGTGTTCAGCCCGATGCCGTATCACGCCCGCTTCGGCCACGCGGAGGACCCGGCGTGGATCTCCCGGCAGACGGCCTGGCTGGGGCGGTATCTCGGCGTCGAGGGGAAGCCCGGCGAGCGGCTCCGGATCTGGCCGATCGTGCAGCTCTCGGACTGGGGGGAGCCGGTCCCCGCCGGAGACGTCCGCGCGGTGCTCGACCACGGCACCCGCCCCCCCGCGACCGGCGTGACCGTCTTCGCCTGGGGATCGCTGGCGAAGGATCGAGCCAAAGTGGAAGAAATGAGCACCTTCTATCGTGAGATTCGCCCGTGATTGTCTCACTGGAGAAACCGATGCCGATTCCGCGATCGTTCCGCTTACGACTCTTTCTCGCCCTGCTCGGAATCGCCCTCCTGCCGGGAAATCTCGCGGCGCAAGGGTTGGAGTACGTCAAGGCGCACTACACGAAGTACGAGCACCGCATCCCGATGCGCGACGGCAAGCGGCTGTTCACGGCGGTCTATGTGCCGAAGGACGCCAGCGCGTCGAAGACGTACCCCATCCTGCTGAACCGCACCCCATACAGCGTGAAGCCGTACGGCGAGGACCAGTCGAAATCCAACCTCGGACCGTCGCCGTTGTTCGGCAAGGCCGGATACATATTCGCCTATCAAGACGTGCGCGGTCGATGGATGTCCGAAGGGGACTTCGTGAACATGCGCCCGTACGATCCCGCGAAGGACGGGCAGGAGATCGACGAGAACAGCGACACGCGCGACACGATCGACTGGCTGCTGGAGCACGTGCCGGGGCACAACGGCAAGGTTGGCCAGTGGGGGATCTCCTACCCCGGGTTCTACACGGTCGCGGGGATCGTCGATGCGCACCCGGCCCTGGTGGCGGCCTCGCCGCAGGCCCCGGTGACGGACTGGTTCATCGGCGACGACTGGCACCACAACGGCGCGTTCTTCCTGCCGCACGCGTTTAACTTCCTCGCCACGTTCGGCCGTCCCCGCCCCGAGCCAACGACCGACTTCAGCCCGAAATTCAGCCACGGCATGCCCGACGGCTACCGCTTCTTCCTCGAAATGGGGCCATTGCCCAACGCCGACGAGAAATACTTTCAGGGGGATGTCGCCTTCTGGAATGAAATCATGCGGCATAACACCTATGACGATTTCTGGCAGGCCCGCAACATCCGCCAGCACCTCACGCACGTTCGCCCGGCGGTGATGACCGTCGGTGGCTGGTTCGACGCCGAGAACCTCTTCGGCGCGCTCGAAACCTACAAGAAGATCGAGAAGGACAATCCCAAGGCTCAGAACACGCTGGTCATGGGGCCTTGGTTCCACGGTGGCTGGGAACGGGACGACGGCGCTTCGCTCGGCTTCGTCCAGTTCGACGCGAAGACGTCGGAGTTCTACCGCGAACAGATCGAGTTCCCCTTCTTCGAGTTCCACCTGAAAGGCGAAGGCGGCTTCGACCCGCCCGAGGCATGGGTCTTCGAGATGGGCACGAACCAGTGGCGGCAACACAAACAATGGCCGCCGAAGGAGGCTCGGAAGCAGTCACTCTACCTCCGCGAGGAGGGCAAGCTGGCATTCGAGCCGCCCGCCGAGACGACGCCCGAGGACGCCCACGACGCCTACGTCAGCGATCCCGCCGCACCCGGTCCCGTTTATCAGCAACACCGCGATCGGCATGACGCGCGAATACATGGTGGGCGATCAGCGGTTCGCCGCGACCCGGCCCGATGTCCTCGTCTATCAGACCGAGCCGCTGGAAAAGGACGTGACCATCGCCGGCCCGATCCGCGCGGAGCTGGTCGTCGCCACCTCGGGCACGGATGCCGACTGGGTCGTCAAGCTGATCGACGTGTACCCGGATGATTACCCGAACCCGGACCCGAACGCCAGAGGAGGTCGAGATGGGCGGGTTCCAGCAGCTCGTCCGGGGGGACGTGATGCGCGGGAAGTTCCGCGAGAGTTTCGAGCGGCCCGAGCCCTTCACACCCGACGAGCCGACGCCGGTCCAGTTCACGCTTCAAGACACGTATCACACGTTCCGCCGGGGGCACCGCATCATGGTCCACGTGCAGAGTACGTGGTTCCCGCTGGTGGACCGTAACCCGCAACGGTTCGTGGATATCTACCACGCGACGGAGTCCGACTTCCAGAAGGCCACCCAGCGCGTCTATCGATCCCCGTCGCGGGCGTCGCGGATCGTCGTCGGCGTCATGCCCTGATCGGGAGTTAGCGGGGCCTCCACCGGCAAGGCCCCTTCGGCAAGTTCCGAGGAAAGTGCTGGGTGACTCGCCAAGGCCAAGCGGGCCGAGCGTCTGGAGCAGCCGGAGCACCGGCCTCTTACCTTACCACGCTCATTGCTTGCCAAGCCGCCGTTCAAGCTGATTCTCAACCGGCTCGACCGTCTTCCGGTGCTCATCGGCGATCTGGCGGATCTCGGAGATGACGTCGGGATGTTCGGCGGCGACGTTCCAGTGCTCGCCGGGGTCGATGCCCAGGTGATACAGGAGCGGCGGGTCGTGACGCTCGACCTTTCGGTTCGGGCCGTAGGCATCCTGCGTGACGAAATGGGCCTTGTACAACCCTTTGCGAACGGCGTAGAGGGTCGTACCCCGGTAGTAGAATATCACGTCGCGGGGGCTCGGCCCCTGGCCGAAGAGCGCGGGGCGGATGTCGTAACCATCGAGTTCGCGGTCGCTCGGGACCTCGGCACCGGCCAGTTTCAACGCGGTGACGTACAGGTCCATCGTCGCGCCCGGATCACGGACGGTCGTGCCGGCGGGGATTTTACCGGGCCAGCGCGCGACCATCGCCTCGCGCATCCCCCCCTCCCAGGTGCTCCCCTTGCCGTCGCGGAGCAAGCCGGCCGAGCCCCCTTGCTCGTCAAAGATCAGCCAGGGACCGTTGTCGCTGGTGAAGACGACCAGCGTCCGCTCGTCGATCCCGAGCCGATCGAGCGCAACGAGGATCTGACCGACGCTCCAGTCCACCTCCTCCACGACGTCGCCGAACAGCCCGCGCGGGCTCTTGCCCTTGAATTTCTCCGAGCGGAACAGCGGGACGTGGGGCATCGTGTACGGCAGATAGAGGAAGAATGGGCCGTCCTTGTGGGCGTCGATGAACCGGATCGCCTCCTCCGTGTAGCGCTTCGTCAGGGTGTGCTGGTCGGCCGGGCGCTCGATGACCTCCTCGTTGCGCATCAAGGGGACGTTGAAGTACTCAACCTTCGGCTCGGTGATCGCCTTGCGTCCGTCGGGGGCGTCGGCCACGCGGTCCATGTCGTTGCTGTAGGGGATGCCGAAGTAGGAGTCAAATCCGTTGCGGGTCGGCAGGTACTGCGGCAGGTGCCCGAGGTGCCACTTGCCGACGCACGCCGTCGCGTACCCGGCCGACTTGAGCGCCTCGGCCAGCGTGATCTCACGCTCCGGCAGACCGCCCGCCGAGTCCGGGAAGAGGACCCGATGATCGCTGCTGATCATGCCGCTACGGATCGGCAGTCGTCCGGTCATCAGGGCCGCGCGGCTCGGCGTGCAGACGCTCGCTCCGACGTAGAAATTTGTCCAGCGTTGCCCTTCACGGGCCATGCGGTCGAGGTTCGTCGTGCGGATCGTCGGATGGCCGAAACAACCGAGGTCGCCGTATCCGAGATCATCGGCGAACAGAATGACGATGTTCGGTGGCTGTTCGTCCGCGAAGCCATTCGACCCAATCAACGACAATCCCAGCAACACCAGCGCAGGCAGGATTCTGTGCATCGTGATTTTCTCCCTGGATGTGTGAGGAGATGTCACAATACAACAGCCCTCCGGCATTGTCACCCGGCTGCTATGGTTCTGGCACAATGGGACCGAGGACAATGATGCAGCCTCGCAATAATTCATCATTGCACGCAATCATGATAGCGTGTTAGATTTTTTCTTCTTAGCGTCCCATCGTCCGAAAAATAACGCTTATTCTTCTCAGACGCATTTCGTTGCCGATTTTTCCTTTGACACCAATCGTCCAGCGATAACAAAATGATCGCTGTATCCTGGAACCTCCTGGTACACGGGAACTTATCCTCTTGGAGTGCCGACGAGACGACTCTAAAGCTCCAGTCCATGCTGGAGCTTCGCAGTCGCAAGAACGGCTCCGATGCATTTCATCTGATGAAGCATCGGCTTGATCCGGGAATTCTCTCCGGATCGGATTCCAAAGTAGGTTTCGTGCGGATCAGTCGAGACGACCATCAGCGAAGGAATCGATCATGATCCCGCGCTCAAGCGTCTCTCCCCCCGGCTCCATCCGGCGCTCCTCGCCTCGTGATACCCGGCCTTCTTTCTGAATTTCGACGCTTGAGGAACATCGATCAATGTCGCATTTCGCTTCTGTCCGTTCGGTGCTTCTGGCTCTCCCGCTCGTGATGGGCCTGGCGATCTTTTCCGGTTGCGACGGTGGCGACGAGGGAGGTCAGGTTGCCGACTTCCCCACGGGGAACGCTCCCCCGCCGCCGAGCGTGGCGGAAGACAACAAGTCGTCCGTGCCCAAGAATCCGGTGAATCCCGATTCCAGCTCAATGCCGGACACCACGCAGATGTCCACGCAATGAGTCTTGATAGCCGGAGAGTGGAGGCAGCGAAACCTCGAACATAACGTTCAGGATCGTTTTCCTTGTCCGATCAATGGGGGAGGTCCGTCCCGTCCGAACGATCGCCGACCAGGTTGGAACGTCGGGTGGCCCCCTGATGGTTCCTGGATCGATCCATGCCCTACGCATGTGTGATCCAGGGGCCATCCTGACGGATCTGTCTGCGCGTGACTTGTCGTTTTTTTTCTTTTTTCTCTCTCCGGAGGCGGGTCTTGATGAACGTATCATCGTTGCATCCCGTGAAACCGTCGCGTTCCGCGCGCGGGTTCACCCTGATCGAACTGCTCGTTGTCATCGCCATTATCGGTGTCTTGATTGCGCTGCTGCTACCGGCCGTGCAGGCCGCGCGCGAAGCGGCTCGCCGCTCTCAGTGCACAAACAACCTGAAGCAGATTGGCCTGGCGCTTCAGAACTATCACTCGGCCTTCGATTCCTTCCCCCTGGGTGGGAATCCCGCGCCGAGCGGGCCGGGGTCCGGCTGCTGCCAGTACTGGGCCGGCTGGAGCGCCCAGACGATGCTCCTGCCGTTCCTGGAACAGACGACGATCTACAATGCCATCAACTTCGACTACCTGGGCCGTGGCAATGGCGCGGCCGAGCAGTCGAACAAGACGGGCTTCACCACCCGCATCAACGCCTTCCTCTGCCCATCCTCGCCGGAACCGGGTGGCGGAACCTGGTACGGGCGTCCCTTCGCCGGGAACTGCTACTGGGCCAGCGCCGGCTCCAGCGTC
The DNA here is from genome assembly GCA_963758025.1 of uncultured Planctomycetota bacterium. Taxonomy (GTDB): domain Bacteria; phylum Planctomycetota; class Planctomycetia; order Isosphaerales; family Isosphaeraceae; genus CAVWUA01. The sequence continues at coordinate 162,619 of CAVWUA010000006.1, forward strand.
ATGTGGCTGGGGAACCAGAGCTCGAACCCCAACGGCATCTTCGCCGTCGGCGGCAACGTGACGGGCATCCGTGATGTTCTCGACGGGACCTCATCCACCGTCGCCTTTGGCGAGTGGCGGATCGGCGACTTCGACGACAACAAGCTCTCGATCCAGGACATCGTCGGCAATAACAGTTTCGGCACCTTCCCGGGCGCGGGGAACCGGAACATGGTGACACCGAACGCCAACATGCCGTACGGAGCCCAGTATCTCCAGACCGCGCTCCAGGCGTGCGCTAAAAGCTGGCAGTCCAAGTCGGGAGGCTACGGCACGAACGGGCAGCGGAGCTGGAACGGCCGCATGTGGCATCCGGGCGAATACGGTCACGCTCTGGGCAACACGCTGGTTCCGCCGAACTCCAACTACCCGTACTGCCAGTTCTGGGACTCGAACTCCGACTTCGACTCGGCCGGCATCTGCGGTCTGTCCAGCTACCATTCCGGTGGCGCCAACGTCTGCTTCGCGGACGGCTCGGTCCACTTCCTCAAGTCGAGCATCAACTGGAATACCCTCTGGTCGATCGGCTCGCGTTCCCAGGGTGAGGCCGTCAGCGCCGATCAGTATTGAGCGGATCAGGGCCGTTCGGGAATGGATTTCCCAGGGCCATTCGATGAGGTTCAACCAACGAGGCGGGAGCGGCCCCCAGGCCGCTCCCGCCTCGTCGCGTTTCCGTCACGACCCGAAGACCGTTGTCGCTGGTTCTCCCCCGTCCGACATGCCCCGTGAGACAGCGGCGTCGAGATCAACGGGGCCTCAGCAGGGTTACCTCAAGCGATCTCTTACATTTCGATATATAATGGGCGGTGCCCACCCTACAGAAATTGCTCAGGGCTGTTCGTCGCCGGCCCTGGTCGATGTGCCCAGGGGGACGGCGCCGTCGAGGTAACGCCAGTTCTTCAGGAAGGTAATCAGGTCGGCCATCTCCTGGAGGGTGATGTCTTTCTCCAGCCCTTCCGGCATCAGGGATTTGCCGGTGGAGCGGATTTCCTCGATGTCGCGGCGGAGGATCACGTCGGTCTTGTCCTCGGCGCGTCGGAGGGTCACGCTCGACGCCGTCTCGGCGGCGATCACACCGTCGATCACGTTGCCGTCGCGGGTGGCGATCACGTAGCCGACGTAGTTGCTGTCGATCGCCTGGTTCGGGTTCAGGATGTCGTTGAGCAGGGCCTCGGGCGTCTTGACTCGGGTATCGGAAATGTCCGGCCCGACGTTCACGCCGAGGTCGGCGATCCGGTGGCAGACCGCGCAGTTCTTCTGGAAGACGGCGCGGCCGTTGTCCGAGTCCCCCTTCCGATCGAGAGCCGGCCGGTAACGTGCGAGGGCTTGCTGGCGATCCTCCGGCAACGATTCCTCCAGGAGCGTGCGAGACCGAGCGCGGATCTCCGCGTTGCCGCTGCCGACCAGGCGTCGGACGTGCAAGGCGTCGAGGTCCCCCGGCAGCACGCGCCCATCCTCAAGCTCGTCCAGCAAGAGCCGGATGCGGTCGGCCTGGCGGAGCATCGCCTCGGTCACCTCCCGGCGCACGGCGGGGGTGTACGAGCGCCAGTCTTGCATGAGTAGCTCACCGACCTGCGGCGCCGCTGCGCGGCGATCGCCCGCACGGCGGCCACACGTACTTCCTGCCGGCTCTCGTTCTGAAGCAGATCGACCAGATGCGGCCCGGCAACGTCCCAGGGGGCATGCGCGAGAAGGCGAATCGCATCGAGCCGCGCGGGGATCTCCCGGTCCTCGTCCCCGGCGACGCGCGCGGCCTGTACGAACAGCGCGTTCAGCCGCTCGGCCAGCGTCCCCGATTCCGGCAGGGTGGCGATCAGGTCGCCGAGCGTCTTCCCGCTCCGACCCATCCCCTCGGCCAGACCATCCAGCCCGGCCATGCGGAGTCGCCCACCGTCGGCGTCGAGCGTCAGCAAGGTTTCCAGCACGTTTTCCACCTCCTTCGGATCGCGCCGGGCACCGACCAGGGCGGTCAGTTCGCGGATCAAGGCGAGTCGGTTGGCATCGTCCGCCGCGCGGGGGTCGTCGGCCGTCGTCTTGAGAATCGTCCGCAGCAAGGCCCCGGCGCGGGTCGGCACGCCACTCTCGACGGCCAGCCGGGTCCAGCGATCCCCGGCACCGGCCAGGGCGATCCGGGCGAGCGGCTCGACGATGCGGTCGTCATCCAGCCCCCCGAGGCTCAGGGCGACCTGGAACCGCAGGCGGGCGTCGGGATCGTCGGCCAGTCCCATCACCCGCTGACGGATCGCGTCGTCCTTCGCGAGATAGGGTTCCGCGAGCCGCACGGCATGTTCCCGGACGCGGGGGTGGGGGTCGTCGAGCAGCCGCCGCACGAGGTCCGCGTCGAGCTTCCCGAACGATTCCAGCAACCACGCGGCATGGAGCCGGGCGAGCGGGCGGTCGTCCTCCCGGACGGTCTGGACCAGCGGCTCGATCGCCCCGGCGTCCTGCCGCTCCAGCAAAAGGCGCTGGGCGGTCCGCCGCCACCAGATGTTCGGATGGCCGAGACGATCGACCAGATCCTCGGTCGTCGCGTCGCTCAGATGCGGGGGGGCCGGGCGATCCTTGGCCGTATCCGGCACGACCCGCCAGATTCGTCCGGTGTGCTTGCCAAGGGTCAGGTCGGGCCGTTCCTTCAACTCGGCGGGCATGAACTGGGGATGCTCGATGACCGCGCGGTCCATGTCCACAATATAGAGGGCGCCGTCCGGTCCGACCGTCTGGTTGACCGGGCGGAACCAGGGGTCTTGTCGAGGCGAGGAACTCGACCCCGTCGAACGCGGGCCGGGAGCGGAACGTCGCGCCGTGGGGTTTGAGGATTTCCTCGTGTACGAGGTTCCCGGTCGGCTCGCACGTAAAGGCCGCCCCTTGATACGGTTCGGGCAGGAGGTCGCCACCGTAGATGGTCACGCCGCAGGCGGCCGTGAAGTGGCCCATGTGGAGCGAGGAGGTCGTGAAGGTGCGGCTGATCGGGAACACAGGGGCCCCGGCCCCCCCCTGCCCCAGCTCCAGCACGGAGACATCCTCCAGCACCTCGGGCACGGCCAGGTACGGGTTCCGTCCGAGGTAGCGGTTCGGCAGGACGACATGCCGAAGGTGATGGCGATTGTCGCAGACGAACCGGCGGCCCCAGTCGTCGAAGGTCAGGCCGATACTGCCCCATGCCCGAGATCGCCTCGCCGCGGTCGTGGATCGGGTCGAACCGGAAGTCGCGCCCGCTGACGTCGATCGGCTGCGGCGTCGGGATTGTCGGCGTCGCGGACCTTCCCGCCCCGCAGGCCGTTGGCGACGTAAATCCAGTTGTCGATGCCGAGCGTCGGGTGGCTGACCCGCAGTTGCGGGTTCTCGGCCGAGAACCCTTCGTACAGCCGCTCGCGCTGATCCGCCTTGCCGTCGCCGTCCGTGTCCTTCAAAAAGACGATCTCGGGGGCACGCGTGACGATCACCCCGCCGCGCCAGGGCATCAGGCCGTTGGCAAAGAGCAAATGCTCGGCGAAGATGGTCGCGCGGTCGTAGCGGCCGTCGCCGTCGTCATCGTCAAGGACCTTGATCCGCCCCTCGGGGGCCTCGCCCGGCGGCGGGCCGTTCGGATAGTCGAGCATCTCGACCACCCAGAGCCGGCCGTCCTCGTCGAAGGCGATCTCGACCGGGCTTTCCACCAGAGGTTCCGCCGCGACCAGTTCGACTCTCAACCCCGGCGCGATCCGGACCGCCTGCCCCGACGCCTCCGGCGACAACCCCTCCGGTGGGTCGGCCGCGACCGCCCCCAGCACGAGCACGAGCGAGATAGTTCCCAGCACGAAACGCCAAACACAGGGGCGCGTCACGGTCATGGTCAGGCTCTCCAGAGGAAGTCTCATTTCTGGCCAGTGTAGCGGCGGGATGCCCGACCGCAAGGAGGCGGATTTCGCCCCGGAGCACAACATAGAGTCCCTGTGAAGGATGGTCACAGCGGAAGAACCGGTAGGTTGGGCCCGGCCCACCTTCTCCTTCATCAAGCGGTCGGACTGCCACGCTACGAAAATCAGACACCATAAGTCATTATTTTTAAATCACTTACGGAATTATCCAGCATTTGTGATGCAGAAATCCGGCAGACCTGGAAAATAATCGCGCTGGTTCGTGCATCGTATCCGTTGAGGGAGGTAGGGTCGTCGATGGCCGAAGCGAACGCCTACCCGGACCAACCGCGTCGGACCGGCTCGCCGGATCAGTCCAGCGGCACCATCGACCGGTCGCGCGTGGCGTCGCTCTATGCCGAACACGGCAATGAGTTACGTCGATTCGTCCTGGGAGTGGTTCGTGACGCGGATCTGGCCGGAGACGTGATTCAGGCCACCTTCACCAAGGCCGTCGAGCACGGGCACACGGCGCGGACCGAGACGCTCAAAGGCTGGCTCTTCCGCGTCGCGTATCACGAAGCCCTGACCGTCCGGCGCCGTCAGGCCTCCCGCGATCAGGCCAACCGACGGCTGGCCGACCTCGGAAAGGATCCCGACGACCGCCCTGAAGACCACCTGATCCGGGACGAGACGATTGATGCGGTGCGACGGGGCCTGGAGCACCTACCCGCGGAGCAACGGCAGATCGTCCTGGCCCGTATGTACGACGACAAGACCTTCGCCGAGATTGCCCGGGAACTCGGCGTCCCCCTGGGAACCGTTCTGACCCGGATGCGACTGGCCCTGGATAAACTGCGGCGCTGCCTGCCCGCGGGAGAGTGATTGCAATGTCGTCCGCGAGGGAGTCCGAACTGCACCTGCTGGCGTTCCGCTACGTCTCCGGCGAGTTGACCGGCGACGAGGCGTCGGCCTTCGAGGACCGCCTGGGCCGCGATCAGACCGCGCGCGAGGCCGTCGCCGGAGCCGTCGAGCTGATCGGCGCTCTCGGGCAGATCACGCCCGAACCCTCGCACGTATCCACGACCTTGCCCCTGAGGCGTCGCGCGGTCCGGCTCGCCCCGCTGGCCTGCGGGGCCGCCGCCGCCGCCGCGCTGGCCTTCCTCATCGGCCGCCCCCTCCTGTTCCCGTCGCATCCGGAGAACGCGCCCGACGCGACCTCTCCCTCCCCAACATCGGACAAGGTCGCCCGGTCGCCGACGATCCTCGAAACCTCTCCCCTGGAGACCGACGCGGCGATCGCCTTGACCTGGTCGGGCATTCGTCGGGAACCCGACCCGCAGTGGCTCGACCAGCTCGACGCCTGGAGTGAAATCGGGGAGAGTCCCGTCGCGCCGGAGCCGGAACGTGGGATGGAGATCGAGCTCGTGACCGAGCCGCCGGTATCCTCCTGGATGATGGAGGTCGCCTCGCTGGACCTCCCCTCGCCCCCAGAGGCTCCTGAGACCCAGGAGAACTGAATCGTGCGGCGCGTGTCCTGGATGGGCCTGACCCTGGTTCCGCTCGTGCTGATCGCGGCCCTCGTGCGCGCCGATGGCGAGGGTTCCCCGAAGCGAGACAACACCAACGCCAAGGACAAGAACAAGAACAAGGCGGCCCTCAAAGCCCCGACCGATCGCGTCAGCCCCGCGCACGAGACGGCCGCCCTGGCGTTCGTCGGCCAGCATTACCCGGAACTGGCCCGCCTCCTGGAACGGCTCAAACCGATGAACCGCGGTGAGTACGAGAAGGCGATCGGCGAGCTGTACCAGGTGACCGAAACCCTGGACCGGCTCAAGAAGCGAGACGAACGCCGTTACGACCTGGCCCTGGCGGCCTGGAAGGCCAAGTCGCGGGTGGAATTCCTCACGGCCCAGATGGCGAACGCCCCTAGCGAATCGCTGGAGAGCCAGTTGCGCGAGGCCCTGGAAGACCAGATTGACGTTGATATCCAGCAGAAGACACTCGACCGCGAGACGCTGGAAACTCGGCTGCGGAAGACCAAAGAGACGCTGGAACACCTGAAGAACGATCGCCGCAAACTGATTGAGTCCCGTTTGCAGACCCTGCGGAAGCGTAGTGAACGGGCGAGGCGTGCTCGCGCGAACCGGCCGAAACCCAGACCAAAACCGGAACACGCTGACGACCGAGCCAAAGGAGAAACGAAACCATGACGTCACGTCTCACCACGTCCCTTGCAATAATGCTGTCGATGGCGTTCTGCGCCACGGCCCCGCGCGCCGCCGAGCCGGAGGTGATCCGGCCCGCGAGCGAACGGTATCGCGACCCGGGCACCGCGGAGGTCCCCGACTTCCAGCGGCACATGCTGCCGTTGATGGGCCGGCTCGGCTGCAACACCCGGTCCTGCCACGGCTCGTTCCAGGGGGCCGGCGGGTTCCGCCTCTCCCTCTTCGGATACGACTTCAAGGCCGACCTCGACGCCCTGAAGGCCAAGGACAGCGGCGCGCGTTGATCCCGAGGTGCCCGAGCTGAGCAAGATCATCCAGAAGCCGACCCTGGCGATCGCCCACAAGGGCGGCAAACGGATGGACGTCGATAGCTGGCAATACAACATGTTCGTCCGCTGGCTCGAAGACGGGGCCAAGGGGGTCGAGACCCCTTCGCAGATCGAGGCGCTGGAAGTCACCCCGCCGAGATCGTCTTCCACGCCGACGGCGAGCAGGTCCCTCTGAAGGTCGTCGCCCACTGGTCCGACGGCTCTCGGGAAGACGTCACCGTCATCACCCGGTTCCGCACCAATGACGAGTCGATCGCCGAGATCGACGAGAACGGCGTCGTCACCAGCAAGGGGATGGGCGACACCCACGTCATCGCGTTCTACGACAACGGCGTCGCCGCCACGCAGGTCCTCCGGCCGGTCTCCGAGCAGGTCGGCCCGCGCTATCCCGAGGTCGCCCAGCGCACCGAGATCGACCGGCTGATCGTCACCAAGCTGAAGAAGCTCGGCATCGTCCCCTCGGAACTCTGCACCGACGCCGAGTTCCTCCGCCGCCTCAGCCTCGACATGACCGGCACCCTGCCGACCCCCGAGGAGGTCGAGGCGTTTCTGAACGACGACTCCCCCGATAAGCGTCAACGCAAGATCGACGAGCTGCTCTCACGCCCGACCTACGCCGCATGGTGGACGAACAAGCTCTGCGACATCACCGGCAACAACGCCCGCGCAATGAACGGCGACCGCTCGGGCCGGACTACGCCCGCGACTGGTACGACTGGATCTTCCGCCGGGTCGAGAACAACATGCCCTATGATGACCTGATGGAAGGCATCATCATGGCGACCAGCCGCGAGCCGGGGCAGAGCTACGAGGATTTCCTCAAGGAACAAGGCTCCTACTACCGCGCCAAGAACCCGGCCGACTTCTCCGAACGTGAGACGATGCCCTACTTCTGGACCAGGCGCACCGTCAACAAGCCCGAGGAGAAGGCTCTGGCCTTTAGCTATGCCTTCCTCGGCGTCCGCCTCGAATGCTCGCAGTGCCACAAGCACCCGTTCGACCAGTGGACCCAGGAAGACTTCAACCAGTTCACCGCCTTCTTCCAGCCGATCCGCTACGGCGCACCGACCGATGGCGGCAAGGTCTATCGGGAGCTTCAGCAAGAACTCCGGGAGATCAAGGACAATCGCGATCGCCGCAAGCGTGAGGAGGAGTGGAAGCGGCAAGGGAAGCCCTTCCCCTGGCGCGAGGTCTCCGTTGTCATGCCCCGCAACAACAACCGGGGCAAGAACAACCGCCGGTCCACGAACAGCGGCCGGGTCATCGATCCGAAGCTTCTCGGCGGGGAGACGGTGAATCTGGAAGACGTGAAGGACCCGCGTGCTCCCTTGATGGCGTGGCTGCGGAGCAAGGACAACCCGTACTTCGCCCGCGCGTTCGTCAACCGGGTCTGGGCCAACTACTTCGGCTCGGGGATCGTCAACCCGCCCGACGACATGAACCTGGCGAACCCCCCGAGCAACGAAGCCCTGCTGGACTACCTGGTCGAGGGATTCCTCGCGCACGACTTCGACATGAAGTGGCTGCACCGCGAGATCGTCTCCAGCGACGCCTACCAGCGAAGCTGGCAGACGAACGCGACGAACCAGCTCGACGAGCGCAACTTCAGCCGGGCGGTCGTCCGTCGGCTTCCGGCCGAGACGATGATCGACGCCTACAAGCAGGCGTGCGCCGGCTCGGATGACCTGGCGAAATTCATCACCAACCTCGAGGCGCGGGCCTGCGGCCCCGTGCTGGGTGCGGAGCGTTCCGGCCGGAACGACTTCACCTCCGAGGTCTTCGGCCGTCCGGTGCGCGAGACCAACTGCGATTGCGCCCGTTCCAACGACCCGAACCTGCTCCAGTTGATCTACATGCAGAACGACCAGGAGGTCTTCCGGGCCATCGACAACCGGGGCAGCTGGATCGACGAGCAACGCCGGGCCACCCAGAAGAACAAGGGCAAAGGTGACGCGAAGGACAAACCCGCCGATGTAGCGTCGCTCGTCAAGGAGGCGTACCTCCGCACGCTCAGCCGACATCCGAACGCGACCGAGGTCGAGATCGCTCAGGAACACTTCGAGCAGGCGAAGGAGCCGACCGACGCCCTGCGTGACCTGCTCTGGGCCTTGCTCAACACCAAGGAGTTCATGACGAACCATTAATCAGTCGCCGCTCCGGTCCCGTCGCGTCGACGGGGCCGGATTCCCCTACACGTGTGAGATCAACACTCGGGGATCGTCACCAGAACCGATCCCCCATTGGAGGCACGAGATACCATATGGCCATTCATGACTATTGCGACGGGGTTCGTCGGCGCGATTTCCTCAAGGTGGGCGTGCTGGGCGGCGTCGGCCTGAGCCTCTCCAGCTATCTGCGGATGGCCGAGGCGGGCGAGGACCCGCACCTCCGGCAAGGCAACCTCGGCGATCTTTATCAATCTCGGCGGCGGTCCAACCCACATGGACACGTTCGACCTGAAGCCGGACGCCCCCGCCGAATTCCGCGGTGAGTTCAACCCGATCGCAACGAACGTACCGGGCATTGAGATCAGCGAGCACCTGCCGAAGCTCGCCCAGTGCGCCGACAAGTTCGCGATCCTCCGGGGCGTGAGCCACAGCCTGGCCGCGCACGAGTTCGGTACGAAGTACATGAACACGGGTAACCGCCCCCTGCCCTCGCTGGTTTTCCCCGGCTACGGCGCGGTGGTGAGCAAGGAGTTGTCCAGCCCGCCCGACCTGCCCCCCTTCGTGGCGATCCCGAACACGCCACAGGAGGCCGGTTATCTGGGTGTCGAGTACGCCCCCTTCAGCACGACAAGTGCCCCCCGCGCCGGGCGGCCGTTCACGGTGCGTGGGATCACGCTGGCCGGCGGCTTGACGGTCGAGGAGATCGAGAAGCGCCGCAACCTGCTAAACCGGCTCGACCGCACGTTCAACGGGTTTGAGAAGCAGAGCGACCTGCTCAACGGCCTGGATAAGTTCTCGCAGCGGGCCTATGACATCATCAGCTCCCCCCGGTCGCGCCAGGCGTTCGACGTCAGTAAGGAATCGTCAAGCATCACCGAACTGTTCAACGAGAGCGCGTTTGCGCAGAGCTGCCTGCTGGCCTCCCGGCTGGTGGAATCGGGCGTGCGCTTCGTGAGCGTCTCTAGCGGTGGCTGGGACACGCACCAGCAGAACTTCGACCGGCTGAAGTCGAAGCTCCTGCCCGAACTGGACAGCGCCCTCTCCGGTCTCTTCCAGGCGCTCGACCAGAAGGGGCTGCTGGAGACGACTGCCGTGTTCGTCACGGGCGAGTTCGGCCGCACGCCGAAGATCAACAAGAACGCCGGCCGCGACCACTACCCGCGTGCCATGTTCGTCCTGATGGGCGGCGGCGGCATGAAGGGGGGCCAGGTCATCGGCGCCAGCGACGAGAAGGCGATGGGACCCGCCTCCGGCTCCGGCATCGCGCCCGACGACATCGCCGCGTCGTTCTTCCACGCCCTCGGCATCGACCACCACAAGGAATACAAGACCAACACCGGTCGGCCCATGATGGTCGTCCGCAACGGCAACATCATCCCCGAATTGTTCGCGTAATCGTGGCAGTCGCCCCGGCGACAACCAACAACGCACGGTGCCAGGCCCTTTCTGAGAGCCGGGCACCGTGTGTTTTTGCAGGATGGGTCAGTGCAGCGAAACCCATTCTACAAGATGTAATTTCCCGCTAATTCCTGATACTGTTCCACCTGAGCCGCTTGCCAGGCATCATCGAATCCCAGTTCGGCGGCGAGAAGTGCCGTGACGCGGGGCGCGGCCTCTCGACTGGCGCGGGCATCGAGCAAGAGGGCGCGGGTCCGCCGGGCCAGGACATCCTCGACGGTGCGTGCCTGTTCGTGACGGGCCGCCCAGACGACCTCGGCCGCTCGGTATGGCAGCGACGGATGCAAAAGCTCCGCCAGTTCGGCCCGCTCCGCCATCAGGCGTTCCAGCGCCTCGGCCTCCGCGCCATAGACCGCCAGCGGACCGTCCGGCGGCGCATCGCTCCAGCCGTGCAGCCGGAGGTTCTCCGTCGCGCTGGGCTTGCCGTAGAGCCCCGCGACGTTCATGGCGCTGTCCACGGCATCGGCCCCCATGCGCCGGTAAGTCGTCCACTTGCCGCCGGTGATCGTGACCAGGCCGGACTCGGAAACCACCACGGCATGTTCCCGAGAGAGCGCGGAGGTCTTTCCGTGGGCTCCAGGGTCAATCAACGGGCGCAATCCAGCGAACGCGGAGAGTACCTCGTCATCGCGAGGCTCCCGCCCGAGGTAACGCCCCGTGTGCGACTTGAGAAACGCGAGCTCCGCCTCCAGCGGACGCGGCTCGATTGGCATCGACTCGACCGGAGTATCGGTCGTTCCCACGAGCACCCGATCGTGCCAGGGGATCGCGAACAGAACGCGGCCGTCGTCGGTCTTCGGCACCATCAAGGCACTCATTCCGGGCAGGAACGAGCGGTCCAGCACGAGGTGCGCCCCTGGCTTGGCCGGATCATCGGCTTCGCGTTCGGGTCATCCATGCGCCGGATCACGTCCGCGAAAACCCCAGTGGCATTCACCACGGCGCGGGCCTGAATGAGGAATTCTTCACCTGTCTCGGCATCGTGGGCGGCCACGTCATGGATACGCCCCCTCGTCTTGCACAGACCCGTCACCGGCAGATAATTGAGCGCGGTACCTCCCCAGTCGAGAAAGGTCCGCACCAGAGCGACCGCCAGGCGGGAATCATCAAACTGCCCGTCCTGATAGACGACCCCGCCGCGCAGGCCGTCATTGACGAGCGTCGGCACGCGGTTCCGGGCCTCCTCACGCGAGATCGTCTCGGCATGTCCGAACCCGTGCCGGCCAGCCAGCAGGTCGTACACCTTCAGGCCGACCCCGTAGTACGGTACACCCCACCACGAATACGACGGCACGACGAAGTCGAGCGCATGCACCAGATGAGGCGCGTTGCGGCTCAGAAGCGTCCTTTCGTGCAGGGCCTCGCGCACCAGGCCGATATTCCCCTGGGCCAGGTAGCGCACGCCCCCATGAACGAGCTTCGTGCTCCGGCTGGAGGTTCCCTTGGCGTAATCGTGTGCCTCCAGCAAGAGCGTGCGAAACCCGCGCGTGGCGGCATCGACAGCCGTGCCCAGGCCGGTCGCCCCGCCACCGATGACGACGATGTCCCACGTCTCGCCCTTCCGCAAACGATCGAGCAACTCCGAGCGAGACGGAGACACGGATTGCAAAGGCATTGTGCCGCTGATGGTCAGTCCCTTCGCTCTCGAATTCACGAATGGCTGATGGCGAAAATCTTCCTTGATTCAACCGTCAAGCATCATTTCTTCAACAACTCTAATTTTCAATCGTCTCCGAGGATCTTCCCCGTCGTGACCCCCAGCAAGGCCGGCACGGCGCGGTCGGCGCCGTCGGCCAGCACGAAGTCAAGGCTCTCGATCTCCACGTCGGGACGGGGATTGGCCGCCTTCATGCTGTAGATCGTCGCCTCCTTTCCGCCGAGCGCATCACTGGCAAAACTCCAGGCAATCCGCGCCTCGGGCAACGGCTTCGGATCGTCTTGAATCCAGTGCGCGACGCATCGTTCGAGGACCACCGGAATCTCGGCCGTCGTGCCGTCGGCATAGTGCAGCACGTAGCGGGCGATGACCGGGAGGGTAAAAGGGTTGTTGCTCGCGCCGATCCGCTCGCGCTCGTGCGGCTGGATCGGCCGGGTGACGTTCGCCGCCTGAAGGAAGAAGAGGACGTCGGCCTTGCGTCCGACTTGGATGTTCGTGATTTCCTTCGGCAAGCCAGCCGGAGAATTCCGCGCACCGAGCATGAGGATATCGGGCGCGGGGGCGGTGGTGAACTCGATCAGGTCATACGTCACGTCGGCGAGTTGCCGCTGTCCGACCTTCAAATCGCGGAGGTCTTGCCCTTTCTGGCCAAACCAGCCGATCCGACCACCCGTCTCCTTCATATAATGGTTCGCAGAGCCAACGAGAGGCACCGGCTCGTAACGCAGGTTCACGCCCGGAATCGCCACGCGACGTTGCGAGGCCGACCCGACGCTCATGTTCCGCAGGAGCACGCTCAGGATGCGACGCTTCTTGGCGACGTTCTCAGCCGTCTCATTCTCGAAGGAAAAATTGATCTGGTTCAAAAAGATCCCGCCAAGCGCGGGATCTTCGGAATCGACCGGGAAGGCGACCAGGCCGCCGACGCTATCGAGGAAAACCCCCTTCGGCGACCGGGCACGCAGGAATTGCACGTTGTCCAGACCGACAAGCCGCACATCCTTCCGATCTCCCTTCGGCTCACGCCAGGAGTGAATTTTCAGGCTGATCGTCCGAGCCGCCTGGCGTGGCGGATCGATGGCCACGCGGGTCACGTCGTAGGAGTCGGGCAATTCCGTGTGGATGGCATGGGTTTCGTCGCCGTCGAAGACGATGTCCAGGTCCTTGATCGTCCCGTAATTCGCGTTATTCCAGATATTCACCTGAGCGATCGTCTCCGGATGACGCAGATGGAAGAGGATCGGCGTCGCTTCCTGGTTAGGATTCTCCGGAACGCCGAACTGACGGATATAGCGCCAGCTATCCTCGTTCATCATGTTATTGACGAGGTTGTAAGGATCGCTGTCACTGAACTTTGGCTCATACGCGAGCAGATCATCGGGAGCGCCGGGAGGCCGGGTGAAGGGAGCGGCGTCGAGGCCGTCGATCACGTGAGAAAATGTCCCACCACTGACCCAGAAACGACCGAACATAATCTCCTTCGACGTGAACATGGCCAGGTCGCGGTTGCCGAGCGTGGCCGCAAGAGGGAACTGAGGGGCCTCCAGAGTCACGCGCTCGACCCGGAACGGACGAATCATGTGATCGGCATCCACAAGCGTATTAAAGGCGTCTATGTCCGACGGTTCCAGACCGTGAAGCATCAGCCAGCCTCCGCCTCGCTGGAAGGCGGCCAGCCTGCTCTTGTTGCCTTCCAGCGTGGATAACGTATCGGCGTTGGCCTCGAGCATCAGCACGGCGTACCGCTCGGGGTCCAGCCCTTCCAGCACGTTCGAAACGGGTTCGACCATCGCTCCGGTGGCCAGCGCCACCTCGCGGAGCGCCGGGTTTCCGGGAGCGAACAGCGCGGCGATGCCTGGCAGCGGCACATAACGAGCGTAGTGCTCGATGGCGTTCCGCAGGAGGACGTCGGCCGCGGGGTCGATGCCAAGGTTCGCACCGACACGGAGCTGGCAGAGCAGCATCACCCCTTTCCCGGCAGGCACCTCGATCAACGGCGACCAGAGCAGTTCCGCCCCCGCGACCGCCAGGCTGATGGCACCCGCTTCCGGCTTCACGTACAGATTCTTGTACGTCGGGTGCCCGGCCTTCCAGTCGATGAGGTCTTCCTTGCCAAGATCGCGATAGATCGGCGTGCCCAGGGCTTGAGGGTGGGCGTAGCCCCCTTGACGGTCGGTGATCGTCAGCGCGGTGGGGAGATTGCGCGCCACCGAGCGGGTTCTCCTGTTCGAGCACGATCACCTTTCCGCCCCGAGCCGCGAAGGCGAGCAGGGCCGAACCGAACGCATCGCGAGCGGAGAGGCTGTCGGGACCGACGATCAGAAGGCCGTTCGCTATTTTCAAGTCATCAAGAGAATCGATCTTTTGAAATTTCGCGCCGGCGCGATCCAGAAAGGGACCGACCGTATCCGAGGTGTCGAGCACCAGGATCGGAGAGTCGCTTTCAATCGAGTGAATCCACGGCAGCACCGGAACATTGCGAACGTCTTCATACAACTCGGTCCCTTGCCGGGTACGGAGGGTCAAGGTGCCGTCAATTCGCTGATCGGTCCGTGGCGGCTCGATGGCAAGCGTGATTTCCTTGCCGAACCCGGGCTTGATTTTCAGTGGCAGACTCGCCCCGGCGATGACCTTGCCGTTCACCTCATAGGACCATTCGAGCGTGACGATTTCATCACTCAAAGTATCATTCATTACCTTGAACTTGAGTTCGTTCTCGCGACCGCCATACAACCGGCTCGTCTGCTTCCAGGGGACGACGTAGAGGGGTTGGAAGACCTTGAGGGCGTCGTCGTAGCGGGCGAGGATGTCCCAGGGAAAGAACCCGTTGGCGCCCGTCCATCGGTAGCCGCCGTAAAGCATGCGGAGATACTTCGCCTTGCCGCGATTGGCGTCGTCGCGGCTGCGATAAGCCTCGTCGCCCAGGACGTACGAGCCGAGCGGAATCTCCGCCGCGAAGGCGCTTTCGCCGACCTGCCAGGGCTTGTCCCGCTTCCAGGGCCAGCGGGCGACGTGGGGGGCCAGCCTCTCGATCGTGTAGGCGTTTTCGGGATACCAGTCCCATTGACCCGCAGGATAATGCGGCTCGTTGATCTCCAGCCGCCCGCTCAGGTCCCCTGCCCCGCCGACGCCGTAGGGCCGCGTCGGGTCGATCGCCCGTCCGGACTCGGCGACCTTCGCCATCGCCTCCTCAATCTGATCGAGCGCCTGTCCGCCATGAAGGTTCTGCCCGTTGATATAAACCAGCTCGTTCTCAACCTGGTATTCGATGACCGACGGATGGTTGCGGTAGGCCTTCGCCACCTGCGCCATGTGCTCGCGGAAGTTCTTCCAGACCGGCTCGTTGAGCGTGAACTGGCCGTTTTTGTTGTTGCCCAGGTTGTAGCTAATGAACATGCCGTCAATCATCGTGCAGAGCCGCCCGGGGATGCCGTGGCGGTCGTACCACTCCAACCGCTCCTTGCGCGAGTGGAGGAACCGGCTCGCGAGGTGGTCCTGGCTGAAGCGCATGAAGCGGTTCCCCTGGGCGTGGAAGGCGGCGAGCATCTCATCGAGGTTTCCACCAGCGGTCACATCAACCCAGTTCCAGAAGTTGCGCCGGACACCATTGATGAGGACGCCGGTGCCGTCGATCGTTACCTCGCGGAAACCGAACAGTTCCTCGCTCACGTCGATCAGCCGGTCCCCGTCGAGGATGGTCGTGCGAAGCCGGTAGAGGTTCGGCCTTCCTTCGGGTATCGTCTGCGGCCACCAGAGCTTTGGATCGGCCCAGGGGCCCTGAACGGCCGCCGTGATCGTCTGTCCGGCCGGAACGGTCACATCGATCGGTCCAAAGGTTTTCGCCACCGTGTTATCGTCATCGTTCACCGCCTCGCAGCGCACCTGGAGCGCGCGATCGACGTCGCCGGTGTTGCGCAAGGTGACGTCCGTCACCAGTTCCTCGTGCGTTAAAGATGGTTTGATGAAGACATCTTCGGTGTACGTCTCCCCCAGCGAGACGAGCCGGAGCGGGTTGACGATGCCATAATCGACACCGTTGCCGTCTCCCTTGGTGCTTGGATAGATCGGGGCGACCCAGCGCGTCCATCGCAGAAAGTCGCGCGGGGTGTTCCGCCGCTGCGTGATCGTGCCGTCCATGCTGGCGGCATCGACCGCGTAGTATGGCCCCTTGATCACGATATCGATCTGGTTGACCTCGCCAGGCCGGATCCGATCTGAAACGTCCAGCGTCCAGGGGACCCAGACGCCTTGATGTGTTCCCGCGAGCTTGCCATTGATGAACACGCTGGCGAGCCAGTTCGTGCCGTCGAACTCCAGGCGGAAGGCACGCCCCTTGTGCGAGGCCGGTACATTCACCTTCGTCCGGTAAACGACGCGATGGGCGAAGACCGTGTCGTCCTTGTCCCAGAGCGAGCGCGGAACCTCGATCCCCATCCAGCGCAGTTGACTCTCCTCCGGCAGCGACGTCTCGGGCTCATACGGATGATCGTCCATGTTCGGATCATCCCAGCGGGCGACCTGCCAGAGTCCCGAGAGAGACACATCCGCGCGGGTTGGTCCTTCGGCACCAGGCATTGTGTAAACATGCGAGGCCGCCTGGCGGTCCTGCGCCCCGTCGTACTGTTCTCCCGGCTTGAGCTTCCCCGACGGTTGAAATTCACCCCGAACCAGGGCGAAGCAGTCGAGGGCCATGAGCATGCGGTCGCCTGGTTTCGGCTCGATGAATCGGACCTCCAGCGTCCCGCGGCCCGGGGACAGCTCACGATCTCCCAGATGCAGCCAGGCGATCTCGTTCCACTGGCTCAGTTCCATGACGTTCGTGGTGGCGACGGTATTCCTGAGGCGTGTCCAGTCCCCCCCATTGAGTCGCCACTCCAGATGCGGCCGCGCCCATTCATAGCCGATGCGTGCCCAGACCTGGTATTGGCCCGCCTCGGGAATGTCCAGATCGTAGGCGATGAGGAATCCGTCCTTCGGACGCTCTTCCTTGTTCTCATCGATCGTCTTCAGAATCAGCTTTCCCCCCGAGAGTAAGCCCGGCTTCGCCGTGGTGGTCGCCTCGAACGGCACCTCCATCCGAGGGTTCGATTCCGCTTCAATCCAGACGTTTGTCAGTACGTCGTTGGCCAGTGCCGGCGCGGCCAGCAGGCAAAGCGCGGCAACAAGTTGCATGATCCGCTTCATGTTCATCCGTTTCTTTAGGCAGACCCACGAACCGCGAGTATGAAAAGGCGGTTCGCCTGGCTCGCAATCCCTCCGAGGCTAACGATTTCCACACCGATCTGGTAGAGAGGAACGGGAAAAACCGACGATGGCGAACGTCGATTCGCTCGGTTAGGATGAAGCACGAGGCGGTACCGACGCGACGTTTGACCCCCGGGAGACGCCCGTTCGATGAAGAAGCTCATCAATCGTCCCGAATCCGTGGTCGAGGAGATGGTCGAAGGGCTGGTTGCCGTTTACCCCGGCCTGCAACGCCTGCCCGGGCGTTCGGTGCTGATCCGGTCGGACGCGGCCGACGCCCGGCGCGACAAGGTGGCGTTGATCTCCGGCGGCGGCAGCGGTCATGAGCCGGCGCATGCGGGATATGTCGGCCGGGGGATGCTCTCGGCAGCCGTCGCGGGAGATGTCTTCACCTCCCCCAGCCCCGACGCTGTCCTCGCCGCGATCCATGCCGTGAGCGGGCCGAAAGGAGCCTTGCTCATCGTGAAGAACTACACAGGCGACCGGCTCAACTTCGGCCTCGCCGCTGAGCGAGCACGCGCCGGTGGCATCCCGGTCGAGATGGTTATCGTGGCCGACGATGTCGCTCTGGCGAACAGCGTGGACAACGCCGGCCGGAGGGGCCTGGCGGGAACCGTGCTCGTGCACAAGGTCGCCGGCGCGGCGGCCGAGGCGGGAGGGACGCTGGAGGAGGTCGCCCGCGAGGCCCAGGAGGCCGCCCGCGCCGTCCGCACGATGGGCGTCGCCCTTTCCCCTTGCACCGTCCCGGCGGCGGGTAAGCCGGGGTTCTCGCTCGACGTGAATGAGATGGAGCTGGGACTCGGCATCCACGGCGAGGCGGGGGTTCAACGCCGCACCGATCGCTCCGGCCGATGAGATCGTCGATCGGTTGCTCGGCACGATTCTCAACGATCTCCAGACGCCGCGAGGAGAGCGTGTCGCCCTGCTCGTGAACAACCTCGGCGCGACCCCGACGATGGAACTGGTGATTGTCGCCCGACATGCCTTGGCCGTGCTGGAACGACGCGGACTGAACGCGGAGCGTGTCTATCTCGGGACGTTCCTCTCGGCCCTGGAGATGGCGGGCGTCTCGCTCTCGGTGCTCCCGCTAGACGACAACCGGCTCGCCCGGCTCGATGCCCCGACGATCGCTCCCGCCTGGCCGAACGCAGCGAACCGCTCACGGAGCGTGGCGCGGCCTCCGGCCCCCGCCGAGCCACCGACGATCCCACGTGTCCCGTCGGGACCTCCGCGAACGACAATCGGCAAGAGTGTCGAGGCGGCGATCCTGCGAGTCGTCCACGCCCTGACGACCTCCGCACCCCGGTTGACCGAACTGGACCAGGCCGTCGGCGACGGCGACCTCGGCATCAGCCTCACCCGGGGCTCCCGCGCAATGCAGGAGGCCCTGCCGACGCTCCCGCTGGACGACGCGGCGGCCACCCTGAACGACCTGGGCATCATCATACAGAATGCTCTCGGGGGGACGTCGGGGCCGCTCTACGCCGCGATGCTGCTGCGCGCCTCGTCCCAGCTTCGGGATCGTGGAGCGAGCGATCCGAAGGCGTGGTCGGCAGCCTTCCGCGCGGGTTGCGATGCCGTCGGCACGCTAGGAGGGGCCTCGGCGGGAGACCGGACGATGCTCGACGCCCTGCTACCCGCCGCGACGGCCCTGGATCAGGCCCTGACCGAGGGCTGTCCATTGAGTGAGGCCCTCCACGCCGCCGCAACCGCCGCGGAGAAAGGGGTTCAGGCGACCGCCGCGATGCCGCCCCGTCGCGGTCGATCGAGCTATCTCGGCCAGCGTGCCCTGGGACATCCCGATCCGGGCGCGGAGGCCGTCGCCGTCTGGGTCCGAGCCATCGCCGACGCCGAGTCCTGAGGCGACGTAGCGGACTGCTCCTACCGGGAGAAGACAAGCCCCGGATCACCCGGTCCGCCACCCATCAGCTTGAACTGAAAGCGGTCGGGGGTTTGCCAGGCCACCTGGCCGACCAGGGTCGCGCCCCCTTGCTGAACGAGAGTCAAGATCGAGTCGCCGTAGGTGGAGATACCTTCGAATTTTTGCGTTTTCCCTTGATCGTCGAACGACCAGACGAAGTGGTCGTCCGGCTGGACCGTCAGGGTAATCGTCTGCCCCTGCGCGGGGCTGGCCGTCCAGGTTCCGGGAAGTTTCCCCTCGGCGACAGCCGCAGGCGCCTCGGCCGCCGGGCTGGGCGCGGCATCGGTGGAGGGAGCGGGCGTCGTGTCCGGCGTACCGGCCAGCATCTGGTAGAGCTGCGCCGAGAGCTGGTCCTGCGGCTGGATCGCGAGGACCTCCTTCAATTCCGCGGCGGCCGCATCGGTATGCCCGGCCGTCAGGTAATGATAAGCCAGCACGAACCGAGCCGACGCGGAATCCGGGTGGTCGTTGCAATATTGCTCCAGGGCCCGCAACTGCGCCGTGTACACGTCGATGCTGGGATACAGACCCGAGAGGGTCGTCCAGTCCCAGCCCGGACCGACCGACAGGACCGCGTACAAAGGGGCGGCCGCCTGATCGTATTGTTTCATGGCGAACAGGACGAGCGCGCGGAATTCGTGGAGCGTGGCGTCATTCGGCATCGACTTCAGCGCCTGCTCGTCAAGCTGGAGCGCCTGGGCGTAATCGCCATTCTTGAACGCCTCGCGGGCGGCATCGAAGTTGGCGGTGGCCGGGTCCGCCACGTCCGGTTGCGGGGGCGGCGCCTGGGTATCAATCGGCTGCGCGTAGTCATACACCGGCACGGTTTGCTGGACGACGACCGGCTGCGTCACGACATACGGATTCGTATACGGGGCGTATCCCCAGGAATAATACGGCGAGCCGAGGCCCCAGGCCGCGATGCCCCAGGCTGGAGCCGCCCCCCAGGCATACCATCGGTTTGAGTAGTGACCATTCCAGTAACCGTGGACCCACCCCCGGCCATACGCGGCGTCGCGCCGACCCGCCCAGCCGTTCCCGTATCCATAATTCGGCCGATTCACATTATTGATCTGCCGATTGAAGTTGGTGTTTCCTCCCTGGATGTTCACCGGCCGGTTCGCGATCCCGACGTTGTTTCCGACATTCGGACGATTGCCGATATTGTTGCCAATATTGGGATTGTTGCCGATATTGGGACGGTTGCCGAGCGTATTCCCAATGTTTGGTCGATCCCCCAGATTCGGCCTGTTCCCGAGACCAGGCTGATTACCGATTCCCGGCCTGTTCCCGAGACCAGGCTGATTACCGATTCCCGGCCTGTTCCCGAGACCAGGCTGACTACCGATTCCTGGCCTGTTCCCGAGACCAGGCTGACTACCGATTCCCGGCCTGTTCCCGAGGCCGGGTTGGTTCCCCTGGCCAGGACGGGTCTGGGGGCGTCCTCCGCCGAGGCCGGAGCCGACCTGGGGCCGGTTCCCACCGCCCAGCGAGGGACCTCCACCGAAGCCGCCAGCGCCCGCGCTCGGGCGGGTCGCCGGCCGGGGCATGCTGAACGACGGCGATCGGCCCTGAAAACCACTTCCCCCGGCACGCATTCCACCGCCACCCTGGAAGCCCCCCCCGGCACGCATTCCGCCGCCACCCTGGAAGCCCCCCCCGGCACGCATTCCACCGCCACCCTGGAAGCCCCCCCCGGCACGCATTCCACCGCCACCAGCACGCATCCCACCCCCCGCGCGGCCGCCCCGGCCCGCCATGCTCGGGGTGGGCAACATCAGGACAACTACCAGAACCGCGATTCCGAATACTCCGCATCGGCCGCTCATCGAGACCTCCTCGGTCAAGGGATGCAAATCAATATGATTATTAAATTTGTTACAGTAAATTGTCCATTCCATATTGCAGAACCTCAAAGAGGAAAACTGCTTATGGAATTTGAAATGTGCCTTTTGCCATGCGGCGGTTTGCAAGTTGTCCTGTGATTAACGTGGCTCGGGCGGTTTCCGTACCATAAGGAATTCCACGTCGGGAACGAGCTGGCCGGAGACGATCCGGTCCAAGATTTCGACCCGCGTCCGGTCGGTGGAAATCTGAGTGAGATGTCGCGTGGCGGATGCCGTCGTGCCGTCTCGGAGCACGCCCGACAGCTTCACGATCCAGAGGTCGCCCGCGCGGGTCCAGTACCCCTCGCCGAACCCACCCTCGGAATCGAAGACCCAGGATTTAATCTGCTTGGTCGAGGGGTCCCACCCAATGCGTTGGGTGCCCGTCAGAGCCGGTTGGCCGGCAATCTCGACAGTGAAGTCTCCGAGGAGAAACGCTTGGTTCTCCGACCAGGCGAACGTGGTGAGGACCACGGAATCGTCCCCCTCATCCACCCACTCGCCAACCAGCCATTCCAGTTGTTTCAGGTGATCTTGCGGGGACGATGATTCATCAATGGGGAATTCCCGAATGCTCGCCTGGAGCCACCGACCGTCGCGCTGAACGTGCGTTACAACATAACGCGTGACTTCGGCTTCCTCCGCTCCCGGAACGGCGAGCGTCGCGGTTCCCTCCTCGATCGCGGTTCCCGGGCCCACCAGGCGAATCGAAGTAATCTGGAGGTCAATCATTACGTCCGGGCTGTCCTCGAAGAGCGCGGCGAATTCCTCGACAATGGCGTCACGCCCGGTGATTGCGTCACCCTCGACACCAACCACGCTGGCATCTTCGGTGAAACGATCCGCGAGAGCCTTCGCGTCATGCGCGTTAAAGGCCTTGACGAACGCCGCGACCGCCTGCCGGATCGCCTGTTCCTCCGGCGAGACTTCGGTTGCCTCGGCGGCTTCGTTCTGTGCCAGCGGATCGTCCTCCGCGCCGAGTGCGTTGCCCACCAGAGCGACACTGAGCACGAGCCAGCAAAGATAACGGATCATGCGCACGCCTTTCCCACAGGAAGTCGAGACGACGGTTGCGGAGATTGGTCCCATTACAAAGAGAGCACACGGATCGGTCGACGGGGCGTTGATTCCGACGTTTTGGGGGTTCGGCACGCCGAGAGCGACGAGAGCGAAGCGTTCCGACCGTGTTTCCTCAATAATCAATGATAACGAGCAGACAAGGAAAGCACGTGTCAAATTCTGGAGAACTCGGCGTGCCTGGCGAAGGGTACCCTCTGGAGGCAGACGGCCCGTTGCGCTACGATCGGAAGGAAATCGGACCGTTGACGCTTGCAGTCCATGATTCGAGAGGAGTCGCTCCATGATGATTTCCCGCAACGTGGTCCTCGCGCTCTGGGCCACGCTTCTGATTCCCGCCGTGCCATGCCCGGCCGGGGAGCCGCTGGACCCTTCCACGGCCCGGCGAGAGCCGGACAGCCCAATCCTCTGGTTCGACGCCCGGCAAGTGGGGGTTGAGGGTCAGGGCTGGACGGAGACGAAGGCTCCGTATGACCGCCTGCCCGAGAAAGCGGAGGGGGTGGTGCGCCCGCCAGTGTGGGGCTTGTCGCGCCACTCGGCGGGATTGTGCATTCCCTTCACGACCGACGCGCGCGAGATCCACACGAGCTGGACGCTGACGTCCGACCGGCTCGCCATGCCGCACATGCCGGCCACCGGCGTTAGCGGGCTGGACCTCTACGTCCGGCAAGCGGATGGGGGCTGGCACTGGCTGGCCGTCGGGCAGCCACGAGAAGCACCCACGAACACGACCCGACTCGTCGGCGGTTTGCCCGACGGGACTCGGGATTACCTGCTCTACCTGCCGCTCTACAACGGCGTTTCCGAGGTGGAGATTGGCGTTCCCGAGGGGAGCACGATCGCGTCCTGGGAGCGACCTGAGGAGCGACGAAAGCCGATCATCTTCTATGGCACGTCGATTACTCAGGGAGGATGCGCGTCGAGGCCGGGCATGGTCCACACGGCGATCCTTGGCCGTCGGCTCGATCGGTCCGTCATCAATCTCGGCTTCTCGGGCAACGGCACGATGGACCCGGAAGTCGGGACGCTTCTGGCGGAGCTGGACCCGGCGGTTTATGTCATCGACTGCCTGCCCAACATGAGCGCCCAGCAGGTCGCCGAGCGGACCGAACCGCTGGTCAAGACCCTGCGCGAGAAACATCCCGACACACCGATCGTGCTCGCGGAAGACCGTACGTATGCGAATGCTTTCCTGCTGCCGTCGTCGCGTCAGCGCAACGAGTCCAGCCGCAAGGCCCTCCGCGGCGCGTATGACCGACTGAAGGAGGCGGGTGATCGAGGGCCTTGTCTATCTCCCGGGAGAGGACCAACTGGGAGACGACGGCGAGGCGACCGTGGATAGCTCGCACCCGACCGACCTCGGCTTCATGCGGATGGCCGACGCCTTTGGGGCGGTGTTGAAGCCGATCGTGACGGATGCGGACACGACCGCGCCTTGATGTGAAGTGGCTGGGGGCTCGTCCGTGTCATCAGTATGCTCGTTCACCGGGAATCCAGCCACCCACGTTCATCAGAGAAGTCGCACTCATCGCCGTTGACCGTGCCCCGAAGGAAGTCGAGGCCGGGGCTCCCGCAGCGAATCCCACACGGGAGGTATTCAAGGCAAGGTGAGAGCCCTGGGGACCGGCTCAGTCGGGCAGCGGCTCGGCCTTGGTCGAGCGCGAGACGCGATCGGTGAACTCGCTCCGACCGGTCCAGGTGACGATCAGGTGGTCCATCGCGCGGGTGAGCCCAACGTACAGGAGGTTGGCATCCCGCACGACGTCCGGCTCGAACGGTCCAGGGAGCTGGTCCAGCGCCGTGACGATCACGGCGGGGAACTCCAGCCCCTTCGCGGCGTGAATCGTCAGGAGACGGAGCCCCGGCTTCTGCAGGGAGCGGACCCCGCCATCGCGGTCGGATTCGTTCGAGACCCAGCAGACCTCGCCGCCTTCGCGAAGCCGGCGGCAAAGCCTGTCAATCCGGTTCCCCTCCCTGCGCGGGTAGAGCACGGCGATGTCCCGATCGGCCAGGCCCAACGCGCGGAGGTCGGCCACGATGCGGGCGATGATCTCGTGTTCCTGAGCGATCGTCTCCGCGCCCCGGTATCGCGGGGGCAGACCATGCCTCGACGCCTTTGTCGGCAGGACCCGCACGTGCGTCTCGGACTCCTCCGCCACGACCGGCGACTGCGCGACCTGCCAGGCAAATTCGAGAATCTGCTTCGTGTTTCGATAGTTCCGGGAGAGCCTGCGCGTGCGTCCCGACGCCCGGACGCCAACGGACTTCCACGTAAACGACCCGCCGCGTTCATAGAGACTCTGTGCCCCATCGACGGCAATGAGCAGGTCCCCTTGCTCACCCCCTTTGAGCAGACCGGTGGCGCAGCGGAACCAGTCGGGGTCGAAGTCATGAGCCTCATCAATCAGAATTGCATCATATTTCTCTGATTCGGCGAAATGCTCGATCCCGCCCAACAGCACGGCGACCATCCGCCCCTCGAACGCCTCGAATGACTCGTCGTCCCGCTTCCGCAGGCCGGTCTTGCGGGCGGCCCAGGAGTGGAAGTGGCGGACCTCGACGTTCCGCAGCTCCGGCTCCTCGGCGAACGGCGCAGCCAGCGCACCGGCCAGTGCCTTGTTGTAGCAGAGGATCAGGATCTTCGCCGCCGCGTCGCGCTCGGCGAGCATCCGGGCGCGGGCCAGCAGCAGAACAGTCTTGCCCGATCCCGCGATGCCGAACAGGACGTGATGCCCGTCGCCGAGTGACCGCGCCACCTGCTCCTGCTCGATATCGAGCACGTCCAAAGCCACGGCACCTGGCAGGAGCGGTTGATCCTCGGCGACCGAGGCCTTCGTCGCGGGCCGTTTCCGGACGATGACTTCGCGATGGAGCACCCCCTTGAGGGTCTTGATCTGATCCTTCGTCAGCGGCTCGAACGGAAACCGCACGGCAAAGAGGCCCCGGAGCCGCTGCAGGACCGCCTTGGTTCCCGCGGTCTCCAGCGCCGAAAGCTCGTCGCGGCAGATCACACGATCCGCCGGAAACACCGGCGTAAGGCCCGCCGCGTCGAGTTGGGGTCGGGTGATGTTCGTGAAAATCACACCGAATCCGCCTGGAAATCGGGGCTTCCCCCGGTACTCCCCGGCATCATGTCGCAGGATGGCGTACTCCGGCCGGCCGATCTCGTCGTTCAGGGCGAAGAGATAGTCGCGGACCTGCCGGATCGGATGCTTGTGCGTCTCGACCCGAACCTCACCCCCGTACTCCCGGCGCAGCTCGATCTCGTGATCATCAGCCCGCGTGATCTGGCCAGCGTACCACCCTTTGACCTCCAGCATGAGCAGGCCGAAATCCTCGCCCAGCAGCGTAAAATCGGGATAACGGCCGGCGACGACCGGCTCGTACCATGCCATGTAGCGGCTCGGCAGAGCCTCTCGCAAGAAGTCGTAAACGCGACGCTCTCCAGCGGTCGCCTTGGACGGGCAGGTATCTGGAATGAGGATGGCCATCGGGCAGTCGTCTCGACGGGGGGCTCAGGCAAGGCCAGTGGCACAAAACTAATGGACCAATCCTTGGATGTCACTGGTTCTGGCAAAACCACCGGACCGCACCAAAACCGGATTCTCGCGACGGGTGGCGGGAATCTCGAATTCGAGACCCCAACCACCCATAGCTGACTGTCTCCGCGTGCCTGGACCGTCGTATCCGGGACCCTCGAGCGCTCGGGCCCCGGACACCCGTTCGCTCACTTCGCGTCGGCGGTCACGCCGGGCCAGTCGTCGGTGCGGAAGGGGGTGACGGGCAGCCCCGCGCGGTCGTAGAGGTTAGCGACCGGATTGTCCGCCCATCCATAGCGGACGGCGACCGGATCGGAGACTCCCTCCGCCGAGACCTCGACCTTGTTCTGGCCAACGATCTTCGCGTTCGCGTTGACGAACTTCTGGTCGCTCCCCGCGATGGAAAAGCCGCGGACCTCGGGCACGTCGAACGCCTTCAGACCGCCGTCCACATGGTCGAAGGTGACGACGATCTTGTTCCCCTCTTCTCCATCGACTCGTAGCGCGGGCTTTCGTGCGCGACGTCGATCCCGTACACGTCGGCCAGGGCCAGGCGGGCGAGCCGCTTGCCGACAATCTGCTTGTTCCTCGGGTGGATGTCCTGCGCCTCGCCCAGGTCAATGATGACGGCCTGGCCAGTGTTGGGCAGCTTGTCGAGAGTCATCGTCTGTGCCTCGCGCAGTTCGGCCCAGGCACTCCCGGACGGCTCGGGCTTCTCCTGCATGAAGTCGGCGAGCTGGACCCAGTAGAACGGGAAGTCGCCCTGGCCCCACTCGTCGCGCCAGCTCTGGATCATCAAGGGGAAGAGGTCGCGATACTGGTAGGCGCGGCCGGCGTTCGATTCCCCTGATACCAGATCACGCCCCGGATGCCATAGCCGATCGTCGGCTTGAGCACGCCGTTATAAATGTTCGCCGGGCCGATGGTTGCCGCGCATCTGGTTGGCCAGGTTCTTGCTCTCCTGCGTATCCTCGTCCTTGATCTCCTCGTAGCGGGCCTCCATCTTTTCCCAGCGGTCGATCAAGGGATCGTATCGGTCGTCCTTTTCCAGCAAGTCACGGCGCACCCACGCCTCGGCCGCCGAGCCGCCCCAGGAGTCGTCGATCAGGCCGATCGGCACGTCGAGCGTCTGGTAAAGCTGTCGGCCGAAGAAGTAGCCGACGGCGGAGAACTGCCCGACGTTCTCGGGCGTGCAGCGCTCCCACTGCCCTTGAAAGTCCTTCTGCGGCTCCTGCGTGCCGACCTGCGGCACCGAGATCAGGCGGATCTCGGGAACTTCGCCGTGCAGCATTTCCAGGTCGGCGTCGTTGGCGTTGCTGACCTGCCACTGCATGTTCGACTGGCCCGAGCAGATCCAGACCTCGCCGACGAGCACATCCTCGTACGTGACCGTGTTCTTCCCCTTGACCGTCATGGTCAGCGGCTTGCCGACCTTCATCGGGTCGAGCATGACGCTCCACGACCCGTCATCGCCGGCCTTGGTCGTCTTGGTCTGATCGCCGATTGTGACGGTGATCTCCTCACCCGGATCGGCCCAGCCCCAGACCTTGTCCTTCTGATCTCGCTGGAGCACCATGTGGCTGCCGAAGATCGACGGTAGCGTCACGTCACCCCGCGGGCAGGGCAAGACCGGCCAGAACCAGAAGACCCGGAATCAACCCAAGTCGGGCCATCCGCGTCCGCAATGCGTTGTCGTTCACAGCGTTGTTCCTCAAGTGGTAAATTGGTGGAGAAATAGGCACGCCCCGGAGGTTCGCGCCAGTGTAGCGGAACCGGCGATCCAGATCCAAGAACTCGGTTCTGAAAAAATAAATGGCCTTCTCTGCCTCTCATCAGCCAATCCGTATTCGTTCTCATCCCTCCGTGATCATTCTGGTTAGCGAGAATAGCAAACCCTCCGCGCAACGGTTTTCCCACAACCCGGACGCCGGGACGCTGACGATGACGCCTAGAAAAATAGGGGACGACGCGGACGGGGTGGAACCGTTGACCGCGAGCGAGGCTGTCCCCCTTCCCATTTCGAAAGGAGGGCGAATGATGCGCGGAATCTGCCAGAGAGGACTTCTGGCGGGACTGTTGTTTGTCGGGCTGAGTTTCTCGGCCGGCGCCACGATGGCCCTCGCCGACGACGGGGATCACCACCGCGATCACCACGACCGATCGCATCAAGGCGCACGCGAACCGTGACCATTCGCGACATCGTGAAGGCGAACATGCAGACCACCACGGCCAGGCGAAGAATTCCGATCGCGGCGAACATCATCGCGACGGCCAAAGAACCGACGCCATGACGACCGCGACGGCCATGCGAGAAGGACCGAGGTCACGACAATGACCGGAGACACGCGAAGAAAGGCGATCACGAGATCGGCCATGCGAAGGACGACGGGTGCCACGACGAGCATGGCAAGGGTCGGCACGATGTTCACGATAGCTCGTGCGACGGAAACATGGTCGGGGCCGCGACAATGACGCTAAGGAGCGTCATCACAAGCACCACAGCACGTCTCATGGTGATCGTCATAAGGCAGGACATCATCATGATGGCCATGCCAATCGCCATTCCAACAAGGGGGATCGGCATCACGATCGCCACCGCGACCACGCCTCCCGCGACCGGAAGGTCCGCCGCGGACACCGCGAGCGTCGCTGAGCCGGGATAATCACGGTGCCGGGAATCGATTCCTCATCGATTCCCGGCACCGTGTTCTCTCTCGATCAGGGGGCCGTGTCACGCTCGCTCGTCGTGGCCTCGGTCATTTCCGCGGATGTTTCGGGCATGGCGGCGGGAACCGGCTTGTTCATGGCGTCGAAATCGGTTAGCAGACGCAACAGCGGGTTGCCGGTACCGAGGATCAGGCGCGTGTCCTGACCGTTGAGCGATTCTTTGTAGAGTTCAAGCGTGCGGTTGAAATCGTAGAAGCCGCCCGAGTCTTCGATCGCCTGCGCGAACTTCTCGATGATCTCGGCCTCAACCTCGCCGCGGAGGATGTTCGACTGCTCGGACCCCTCGCCGCGAATCGCCTCGGCTTCGGCCTCAGCCTGGTTGATGATCTCCTGCTTACGCTGTTCCCCTTCGGAGCGGTTCTTGGTGGCGATCGCTTCCATCAACGCGATGAGTCGTTCAAAGGCGGCGTTGCGCACCTCGGGAACAAAGTCGATGCGGGAGAGGCCGACATCCACCAGAACGATTCCGCGCCCGCCGCCTTCAGTTTTCGGTTGTGCCGAGGGACTCGTTTCGCCTCCGGTGCGTGTCTGTCGGAGCGCGGCCTGGGAATCCTTGCGGATCTCCACCATGAGTTTCTCACGGCCCTCCTCGATACTCTGTCGTGCCTCGGGGGCCATCGCCTGTTCGATCGTCTGCTCGATGGTGGCCTGGTCCTCGCCCGTCAGGGCCGATTCCGGCAGGCCGAGCGTCAGACTCATGCGGCGGTTCGTGCTGCGAACGATCTCGGCCAGGTCATTCCGCGCCAGAACGTCGCGGGCGTTACTGCGCACGAATTCCTTGACGCGGGTCTCGGCGTTGTCCACGGTGCGCAGGGTGCGGACGAAGGAAACAGGATCGGTGATCCGCCAGAGGGCCCACATCGTGGCCTCGATCTTCTTGCTGTCGCGCGTGGTCACGTCCACGAGCTTTTCATCCGGACCGTTGCCCTCCCAGAACTGATACGTCTTGGGCAGGCGGCGGACCTCCTGAATCAGCGGCAGTTTGACGTACAGGCCCGGCTCGGTCCGTTCGGCCACAGGCTGTCCGAACTGGAGGACAACGGCCAGTTCGCGCTCGTTGATGATGTAGAGTATCGAGCGTCCCAGCGGAATGCAGAACAAGAGCAAGAGGCTGATGATGATATAGAGATTTCGGCGTGTGGTGCTCATCGTCCGGCTCCTCCCGTGCTGGCGGTCTTCGGGGTTCCCGTATCGCCCGCGTCCAGAGGCAGCAGGGGCAGGATCTGCCGCAGGTCTTGATCGAGAATGGTCTTCGTACCAGCCCCTTGAAGGACCTCCTCCATGGCTTCCAGATAGAGGCGCCGGCGCGTGACTTCCGGGGCTTTCTTGAACGCGGTCGCCTGCACGCGAAGGGCCTGGATCTCGCCGTTGGCCTCGGCGCGGCGGCGATCAGCATAACCTTCGGCCTCGCGGATCAGCTTGTCCTTCTCGGCGCGGGCCTCGGGCAGCAGCTTGTTCCGTGCGGCTTCCCCCTCGTTCTCCAGTTTCTGCTTTTCCTGGATCGAGCTATTGACCTGCTCGAACGACGGCCGCACCCTCGACGGGGGAATCACTGCGCTGCATTTGAAGGGCGGTGACGGTGATCCCTCCCTCGTAACCATCGAGAATGTTCTGCACGTCGAGCTTGGCCGCGGCGGCGATGTCGCTCCGTTGGGCCCCGATGACCTCATCGAAGGAATAGTCCCCCACCAGGCGATTCATCACCGTGCGAGCGATGTCCGCGATCAAGAGCTCGGCGAAATTGTCGTTCTCCGATTGGGGGAACCGGATGGCGTAGTCCCTCGGTGTGGTGACGCGCCACTGCATGGTCCACTCAACCGACGCGGTGTTCAGGTCGCCCGTCAGCATGAGGGTGGTTTCCTCCCCCGTACCCGAGACGCGCTGAACATCGCGGCTGATGCCCGTATCCGCCTGTTCCTCGCCAGCCCCATACGGGAGCCTCATGCTGTGCTCGGCGACATTGACCTTGATCACCTCGTCGACCAGGGGCACCTTGAAGTGCAGTCCGGGAAGGGTCGTCTGCTGGTATTTGCCGAAGCGGAACAGGACCGCCTGCTCGTTCGGCTCGACCGTATAGAAAGCGCCCAGCAGCAGATACGAGAACCAGCAGTGCCCCGATCATCCAGGGCACGAACGGCAGGAGTCGTTCGAACGACTCCTCGCCACTCGAATGCCCCGAGCCTCTGCGGAATGAATCCATGATGTATCTCCCTTGAGAGAAATGGCAAGAAGTGTCAGAGAAACAGTGTCAGGAACGAATGACAGGAAAAGAAGGCGTAACACTTTCTCCCAGAAGGGATATCGACAACGACGGCCTTCGGGAACTCGGACGTTCCGGGAGGCATCTGCCAGAACCTACCCGCCGCGCTCAGCCCCAAGGGTCCGCCCATGCCCCAGACTCTCCGCGATGCCGTCCAAAGTCAACTCCGCAGCCTGCGTTCGCAGGAGGATTGCCCGGTTTTCCGATCCCTACCCTCCTGATTCTTGAGAGGCCATCGTTGACTTCAACCACCTCTGTCACTATTATGCAAGAGTGCTGATGGTTCTGATTTCCCATTCAGCGCAAACAAAACAATACATCTGAACATCCACATCATAGGCGAGTCGCTGTTCCGTGCTCTTTGCGAGGAGACGCACCGATGGACCGCCGATCGATCGCGGTGAGCGGAATCGTCCAGGGTGTCGGATTCCGTCCCTTCATTTATGATCTTGCAACCCGACTTGGGCTTCACGGCTTCGTGAGGAACCGAACGGGAGATGTTCTGATCGAACTGGAGGGGGAGTCCGGTTCCCTCGATCGGTTCCTCGCCGAGCTGATGACTCGGCCGCCGCCCCTGGCCCGGATCGACGAAGTGACGTGGGTGCCCGGCTTGCCTCGCGGTGATCCGAATTTCCGGATCGAGCCGAGTGCGGTGGATCGGACGGGCCTGATCTTCATCGCACCCGACATCGCCACCTGTGACGACTGTTTGCGGGAGCTGTTCGATCCTGGGGATCGCCGGTATCGCTATCCGTTCCTCAACTGCACGAACTGCGGTCCCCGACTCACGATCATCAAGGGAGTTCCGTACGACCGCGAACGCACGACCATGGCGGCCTTCGCCATGTGTCCCGCGTGCCGCGCGGAGTACGAGGACCCGGTTGACCGTCGATATCACGCCCAACCGATCGCGTGCCCGTCGTGCGGCCCGCGTTTGCAGGCGCTTGATGGCCGACGGCCGAGTGATCGAGGCCGATCGTCCCCTGTCCTCCGCGGTCACGGCCCTGAGGCGGGGGGAGATCGTCGCCCTCAAGAGCCTGGGAGGATATCATCTCGCCTGCGACGCCGTTGACGGTCGTGCGGTGTCGGAATTACGGCGTCGCAAGCACCGCGATGAGAAGCCGCTGGCCGTCATGGTGCGCGACCTCTCGGCGGCGCTCGAACTCTGCGAGACAAACGCGGCCGAGCAGGCGCTGCTCATGTCGCGTCGTCGGCCGATCGTCCTGCTCCGCCGACGGCCGGAGGCCCGGATCGCCGACGACGTGGCGCCTCGCAATCCCTCTCTCGGCGTGATGTTGCCCTATACGCCCTTGCATCATCTGCTCATGGATGAGCTGGACGGGATGCCGCTGGTGATGACCAGCGGGAACCAGTCGGACGAGCCGATTGCTTACGAGGACGCGGATGCGCGGGTGCGGCTGGCGGGGATCGCCGACCTGTTCCTGACGAACGACCGGCCCATTCAGCTCCGGTGCGACGACTCGGTGACGCGGGTGGTTGCCGGCGTGGAGCTGCCGCTCCGACGCTCGCGAGGCGAGGCCCCGCAGCCCCTCGATCTGTCCGTTCCCTGTCGCCGGCCGACGCTGGCGCTCGGGGGCCAGTTGAAGGTGACGTTCGCCCTCGGCTGGGGTCGCCACGCCTTCCTCAGCCATCACCTCGGCGACCTCGATCATTACGAGGCGTATCGTGCCTACGTCGAGGCCATCGCGCATTACGAGCGGCTGTTCGCGATCCGGCCGGAGCGGATCGTCCACGACCTGCATCCGGACTACGCCTCCACGCGATATGCCGCGCAACGTGGCGATTCGCTCCCGCGCCTCGCCGTCCAGCACCACCACGCGCACGTGGCCAGTTGCATGGCCGAAAATGGCCTGGACGAGCCGGTGATCGGCGTGACCTTCGACGGCTCCGGCCTCGGGACCGATGGCGCGATCTGGGGAGGCGAGTTCCTGACGGGCGATTATCGCGGATTCCAACGCGCGGCTCACCTGCGCTACGTCGCCATGCCCGGTGGCGAACAGGCCATCCGCGAGCCCTGGCGCATGGCGTTGGCCTACCTGGACGACGCGGGGCAGGATGATGCGCCGTTGCGGGACCGCGTGCCCTCGCGACGCTGGCCATTGCCCGCCGCATGATCGAGCGGCAATTCAACGCCCCCTTCACCTCTAGCGTGGGCCGGCTGTTCGACGGCGTCGCGGCCCTGGCCGGCGTCCGCGATCGGGTGAGCTATGAGGGCCAGGCGGCCATGGAACTGGAATGGCTCGCCTCGGCGGTCCTCGCCGACGGTCAGTATCCCTTCGAGATCGTGGAGGCGGGTCCGGACCAGCCGCTTCTCGTCGATCACCCGGCCGTTGATTGCCGAGGTGGCCAGGGAGGTGCGGCGAGGTCGAGATCGCGGGGATCATTGCCCGACGGTTCCATTCGACCCTGGTGGAGATCGTGGCCGCGGTCTGTGCGCGGCTCCGATCGCGGACAGGGCTGGAACGTTGTGGTCCTGAGCGGCGGTGTTTTCCTGAACGCCCTGCTCGGTCGTGAGACCATCGAGCGTCTGGAGCGCGACGGTTTCCGCGTTTACCGGCATCGGCGGGTGCCGCCGAGCGACGGCGGATTGAGCCTGGGTCAGCTTGCCATCGCGGCGGCGTGCGACGCGGAGGGCGTCGATCGCCGGGAACCGGACCCGACTGTCTCGACGACTTGAACGTGAGGAAAGATCACGATGTGCCTCGGAATCCCCGGCAAGGTGGTGGAGACCTACCGCGAGCACGACGTGCTGATGGGCAAGGTCGAGTTCGGCGGGGTCTCCAAGCGCGTCTGCCTGGAGCACGTTCCCGAGGTACGCGTTGATGATTATGTGCTGGTCCACGTCGGCTTCGCCCTCTCGCGGATCGACGAGGAGGAGGCGCGGCAGGTATTCGAGTTCCTGGAGTCGATGAATCAGCTCGATGAGTTGACGCCAGACGACGTGGAGGAGCCGGGATCGCAGCGGAGTGCCCAGATCTGAGCTGCGGCGATCCGCGATCCCTCCGCCGACCATTCGGAATCGAACCATGAAATACCTCGACGAATACCGCGACGGCGGCGGCGGCCGAGCGGCTGGCCGCGGCGATCGCGCGCACCGTGACGCGGCCGTGGACGATCATGGAGGTCTGCGGCGGCCAGACGCACACGATCGTCAAGTACGGGATCGACACGATCCTGCCGCCGGGCGTCGAGCTGGTGCACGGGCCGGGCTGCCCGGTCTGCGTGACCTCGCTGGAGATGATCGACCGGGCGCACGCGATCGCCTCGCGGCCGGACGTGATCTTCTGCTCGTTCGGCGACATGCTCCGCGTTCCCGGCTCGCGGGGGGACTTGCTGAGCTGAAGTCGCAGGGCAGCGACGTCCGGGTCGTCTATTCGCCGCTCGACGCCGTGAACCTCGCGGCGGCGCATCCCGACCGCCAGGTCGTCTTCTTCGCGATCGGCTTCGAGACCACCGCGCCGCCCAACGCGATGGCCGTCTGGATGGCGCGCCGGCGCCGGCTTGAGAATTTCAGCGTGCTGGTCTCGCACGTCCTGGTGCCGCCGATGATGACGGCGCTCCTCCAGGCGCCGGACAACCGCGTGCAGGGGTTCCTGGGGCCGGGGCACGTCTGCACGGTGATGGGATGCGAGCGAGTACGAGCCGATCGCCCGGCAGTACGCGTGCCGATCGTGATCACCGGCTTCGAGCCGCTCGACCTGCTCGAAGGCATCCTGCGGACGCTCCAGCAGCTCGAAGCGGGGCGCGCGGAGGTCGAGAACGCCTACGCCCGCGCCGTCCGGCCCGAGGGGAACCCGGCGTCGCGGCGGCTGATCGAGGAGGTCTTCGAGGTCTGCGACCGCAAGTGGCGGGGGGTCGGCCTGATTCCGCGGAGCGGATATCAGCTTGCGGTACGAATATCGCGATGCACGATGCCGAGCGGCGGTTCGAGGTGGACGACATCGAGACGCAGGAATCGTCGGTCTGCATCAGCGGCCAGATCCTCAAGGGGCAGAAGAAGCCGCACGACTGCCCGGCGTTCGGCCAGGCCTGCACGCCGCAGACCCCGCTGGGCGCCACGATGGTCTCGTCGGAAGGGGCGTGCGCGGCCTACTACGCGTATGGGCGGCATCGGGAAATGAGCCGGACGGACGGGTCCACCGAGGTTCCGCTGGTCCAGATTGGAGATGTTCGTTGAGGTCCACCGCATCGAGGTGATCGGCTCCGGTGCGCATGTGACTCAGGTCGTCGCAATTCTTGCGAATGTGGCACCGAGGAGCAAATATTTACCAGATACGCGGCCTAAGCAACGCGGGTCGCGGAAGACACCGGGGCGATCTGGAACCCACGCGATGACCACCACCGGGCCGTTCGGCTCCTGCCCGTTGCCTCGCACATCCTCCGACCGTATCTTGCTCGGTCACGGCAGCGGCGGGCTGCTCACCGCCGAGCTGATTCGGGCGGCTGTTCCTGCCGGCGTTCGGCAACGACGTGCTCGCCGCGCTGGAGGACCAGGCGACCGTCGGTCTGCCGGGTCGCGACGGAGCCTGCGGCGCCTCGGATCGCGATCACCACCGATTCCTTCGTCGTCCGCCCGCCTCTTCTTCCCGGGGGGCGACATCGGCCGGCTGGCGGTCCACGGCACGGTCAACGACCTGGCGGTCGGCGGCGCCCGGCCGCTGTTCCTGGCGGCGGCGTTCATCCTCGAGGAGGGACTCGCCGCTGGACGACCTGCAGACGGATCGTCGCCTCGATGCGGCAGGCGTGCGACGAGGCGGGGGTGGCGCTGGTCACCGGCGATACCAAGGTCGTCGATCGAGGCAAGGGGGATCAGGTCTTCATCACCACCACCGGCGTCGGCCTGGTGCCCGAAGGGCGTTCGCTCTCGATCCGCTCCGCCCGGCCCGGCGACCGGATCCTCGTCTCGGGCACGATCGGCGACCACGGCATCGCCATCATGTCGGTGCGCGAGGGGATCGAGTTCGAGACCGTCCTGGAGAGCGACACCGCCCCCCTGAACGGCCTGACCGAGGCGATCCTGGACGCCTGCCCGCGCGACCCGCTGCATGCGCGACCCGACCCGCGGCGGCCTGTCCGAGCGCCGCTGAACGAGCTGGCCACCGCTTCGGGTGTGGGCGTGAAACTGGACGAGGCGGCGATCCCGCTCCGGCCGGAGGTCCGGGGCGCCTGCGAGATGCTGGGGCTCGACCCGCTGTACGTCGCCAACGAGGGGAAGCTGATCGCCGTCGTGCCGCCGGAGGACGCCGCAACGGGCGCTGGAGGCGATGCGGGCCCACCCCCTGGGGCGGGACGCCGCCATGATCGGGACGGTCGTGGCCGACCATCCCGGGATGGTGGTCCTGCGGTCGCGGGTCGGCGGCGAGCGGGTCGTGACGCTGCTGGCTGGGGAGCAACTTCCGAGGATCTGCTGAAGGCCAGCCCGCGCCGCGTCCCGACGCGGGGCCTGAGAGGAGGAGCGACGATGGTTCAATCAGCCGAGGGAGCCGCCCCTTACGGGCGGAAGACACAACGGGAGCCCGCCGTCAAGGAGGTCCACGTCCTCTGGATCACCGCCGGGCTGAGCTGCGACGGCGACTCGGTCTCCGTCACCGCCGCCAGTCAGCCGAGCATCGAGGACATCGTGCTCGGGGCCATCCCCGGGCTGCCCAAGGTCCACCTGCACAACCCGGTGCTCGCCTACGAGGTCGGCGACGAGTTCATGAAGTACTGGCACCTGGCCGACGAGGACCGGCTCGGCGCCCGTTCGTCCTGGTGGTCGAGGGCTCGATCCCCAACGAGAAGATCAAGGGCGAGGGGTACTGGGCCGCCCTGGGCACCGACAAGCAGCACCGGCCAGCCGATCACGACCTGCGAGTGGATCGACCGCCTGGCGCCCAAGGCGCTGGCCGTCGTCGCGGCCGGCACCTGCGCGACCTACGGCGGCATCCACGCCATGGCCGGCAACCCGACCGGCGCGCATGGGCCTGGCCGACTACCTCGGCTGGGACTGGCGGTCGAAGGCCGGCCTGCCGATCGTCAACGTGCCGGGCTGCCCGGTGCAGCCGGACAACATGACCGAGACGCTGCTCTACCTGCTCTACCAGGCGGCGGGCCTGGCGCCGATGATCCCGCTCGACGAGCAACTGCGGCCGACCTGGCTGTTCGGCAAGACCGTCCACGAAGGGTGCGACCGCGGCGGCTACTACGAGCAGGGCGACTTCGCCCACGAGTACGGCTCGCCCAAGTGCCTGGTGAAGATCGGCTGCTGGGGTCCGGTGGTCAACTGCAACGTCACCAAGCGCGGCTGGATGGCGGGCATCGGCGGCTGCCCGAACGTCGGCGGCATCTGCATCGGCTGCACCATGCCGGGCTTCCCCGACAAGTTCATGCCGTTCATGGACGAGCCCCCCGGCGGCGTCCTGTCCTCCGGCCTGGTCTAGGTGTACGGCCGCGATGATCCGCAACCTGCGGTCGCTTCACCAACACCACGGTCAACAAGGAGCCGAAGTGGCGGCACCGCGGCCACGAGCTGACCACCGGCTATCACCCCACGACCTACGGTCCCCGCTAGCGGGAAGGAGCGACCCAATGGCAACCGTGACCAAGCCCGAGCACGAGGCCCCGGGCGAAGCCGCGCAAGCTGGTCGAGATGTCCTGGGACCCGATCACCCGGATCGTCGGCAGCCTGGGCATCTACACCAAGATCGACTTCGCCAACCGGCAGGTCGCCGAGTGCTACAGCACCTCGTCGATCTTCCGCGGCTACAGCATCTTCATGAAGGGCAAGGACCCGCGCGACGCCCACTTCATCACCAGCCGGATCTGCGGCATCTGCGGCGACAACCACGCCACCTGCGCCTGCTACGCCCAGAACATGGCCTTCGGCATCCGCCCGCCGGCCATGGGCGAGTGGATCGTCAACCTCGGCGAGGCGGCCGAGTACATGTTCGACCACAACATCTTCCAGGACAACCTGGTCGGCGTCGACTTCTGCGAGCAGATGGTCAAGGAGACCAACCCCGGCGTCTGGGACAAGGCCCAGAGCACGCCGCGCCCCGAACGCCGACGTCCACGGCTACCGCACGATCGCCGACATCATGACGGCGCTGAACCCGTTCACCGGCGAGTTCTACCGCGAAGCCCTCCAGATGAGCCGGCTGACCCGCGAGATGTTCTGCCTGATGGAAGGGCGGCACGTCCACCCCTCGACCCTCTACCCCGGCGGCGTCGGCACCGTGCCCACGCAGCAGCTCTTCACCGACTACCTCGTCCGGCTGATGAAGTACGTCGAGTTCATGAAGAAGGTCGTGCCGCTGCACGACGACCTGTTCGACTTCTTCTACGAGGCCCTGCCCGGCTACGAGGAGGTCGGCCGGCGGCGCGTCCTGCTCGGCTGCTGGGGCTCGTTCAACGACCCCGAGCGGTCTGCGACTACAACTACCGCCACATGGACGAGTGGGGCAGGGCGATGTACGTCACCCCCGGCGTCATCGTCGACGGCAAGCTGGTGACGCACGACCTGGTCGACATCAACCTCGGCATCCGCATCCTGCTCGGCCGCTCCTACTACGACGACTGGGACGACGAGCGAGATGTTCGTCACGAACGACCCGCTCGGGCAACCCGGTCGACCGGCGGCATCCGTGGAACCAGACGACCACGCCCCGGCCGCAGAAGCGCGACTTCAACGGCAAGTACACCTGGGTCATGTCGCCGCGCTGGCTGCACCCGCAGACCGGCGAGCACCTGGCCCTCGACACCGGCGGCGGCCCGATCGCCCGGCTCTGGTCGACGGCGCTGGCGGGCCTGGTCGACATCGGCTACATCAAGGCGACCGGCCAGAGCGTCAAGATCTACCTGCCCAAGACCGCGATCGATGCCCGAGGTCGAGTTCGAGTGGAAGATCCCGAAGTGGAGCAACGCCATCGAGCGCGACCGGGCCCGCACCTACTTCCAGGCGTACGCCGCGGCGTGCGGCCCTGTACTTCGCCGAGCAGGCGATGGCGGAGCTGCACGCCGGCCGGACCCGGACCTGGACCGACTTCAAGGTGCCCGACGAGGCGATCGGCTGCGGCTTCCACGAGGCGGTGCGCGGCGTGCTGTCGCACCACGTCGTCATCCGCGACGGCAAGATCGCCAACTATCATCCCTATCCGCCGACCCCCTGGAACGCCAGCCCGCGCGACATCTACGGCACCCCCGGCCCCTACGAGGACGCGGTGCAGAACACGCCCGATCTTCGAGGAGAACGGGCCCGACAAGTTCAAGGGCATCGACATCATGCGCGCGGTGCGCAGCTTCGACCCGTGCCTGCCCTGCGGCGTCCACATGTACCTGGGCAACGGCAAGACTGCTCGACGTGCGGCACGTCCCGATGTTCGGCGTGCAGCAATAGCACTCGCCGCCGTTCCCTCGGCGGTCGCAAGGGAGGCGGTGATGACGACCCTCGACGCCCGCGAGTTCCAGGAGCGGCTCCAGCGGCTCGACACCCTCTCCAGCGAGGTCGAGCGCCTGCGCCGACCCCGCGGTGCAGGCCCACGATACGGGAGATCGTGCAGGCCGTCCTCGACCTGCACGGCGCGGGGCTGGAGCGCATCCTCGGCCACGTCGACCGCCGCGGGCGAGGCCGGCGCCGCGATCCTCGACGCCTGCGCCCGCGACGAGGTGGTCGGCGGCCTGCTCCTGCTCCACGGCCTGCACCCCCTGGACCTGGAGACGCGCGTGCTCCAGGCGCTGGACCAGGTGCGGCCCGCATCTCCGCTCGCACGGCGGCGACGTCGAGCTGCTCGGCGTCGAGGATGGCGTCGTTCGGCTGCGGCTGATGGGCAGCTGCCACGGTTGCCCCTCCTCGGCCGCGACGATGCGGCAGACGATCGAGGAGGCGATCCTCGGCCAAGGCCCCCGACGCGACCGGGTTGGAAGTCGAGGGGGCGACCGAAAGTCCGTCATTCGACGCCCGACGGTCGGCCGCTGGTCGTCCTCTCCGCCCCTTGATTTTTGGCAGATGAGACCAAAAGGGAGAGTGGAACATGGCCAAGTATGACTCGAGATCCAAACTGCCCGCACATACGCCCGGCACGCCGCGGGGCGAGGAGCTGATCCGGAAGTCGGCCGCGAGCCGGGCCGCGAGAACGAGAACCTGCGGCCGCACCGCGCGGGACTCCACGAGCATCAACCCCGAGGCCCGCGACCCGATCGACCCGCGGATGCCCGACCTGCCGCCGGCCTGAGCGGCGACCCGTTCAGGAGCGAACGACGCCATGAATCCGGACGCACGTCGGCAGACGCTGGCTGACCGCCCTGGCCTCGCTCCGACGGTTCGTGCGGCCGCGGCACCGCTACGCGAGCGGTGCGAGCTATGCGACGCGAAGCTGTCGGCGGACCACACTGCACCTGGTCGAGCACCGGCCAGCCGGCTCGTCTGCGCGTGCGAGCGCCTGCGCGATCCTGTTCAGCGGCAGAGAGACCGAATACCGCCGCGTGCCCCGGCGCGTCGAGCTCCTGCCCGATTTCCGCCTGACGGACTGGCGTCTGGGACGAGCTCCAATCTGCCGATCAACCTGGCCTTCTTCCTGCAAAGCACGCCGGCCGGCGGCGTCGTCGCTCTCTACCCGAGCCCGGCGGGGCCACGGAGTCGTCGGTCGCGGCGGAGGCGTGGGAGGACCTGGCGGCGGA
Organism: uncultured Planctomycetota bacterium; assembly: GCA_963758025.1. Lineage (GTDB taxonomy): Bacteria > Planctomycetota > Planctomycetia > Isosphaerales > Isosphaeraceae > CAVWUA01. The sequence goes on from CAVWUA010000006.1 coordinate 202,663, forward strand.
GAATCCGATCCTCCGCGATTTCGAGCCGGACGTCGAGGGGCTGCTGGTCAACCGGGTCGGCGGGGCCCGCGAGTACTATCGCGTCGGCATCGACGAATGTTACAAGCTGGTCGGCCTGATCCGCATCCACTGGCGGGCTTGTCGGGCGGGGCGACGGTCTGGGATGAGATCGGCCGCTTCTTCGACGGATCTGAAGGAGCGGTCCACTCATGCCTGACCTGAACTTCCAGGTGGTAGGAGCCGAGCCGCAGCGGTTCGCGGCCGCGCCGATGTTGTTGTTCAAGCTCCGCGTCGCCGAGCCGATGGCCGCCGGCGCCGAGCCGACGCCGATCCATTCCGTCGCTCTCGCTGCCAGGTCCGCATCGAACCCGCCCGCCGTCGCTACGACGCCGACGGAGCAGCAGCGGCTGCTCGACCTGTTCGGCACGCCCGAGCGCTGGGGCCAGACGCTTGCGGCCGATGCTCTGGACGCACGTCAGTACCGTCGTACCCGCCGTTTGCGGTACCGGCGATCGTGGACCTGCCGGTGCCTTGCAGCTTCGATTTCAACCTGGCGGCCACGAAGTACTTCGCCGCCCTGAGGGCGGCGAGACCTCCCGCTCTGCTTCCTCTTCAGCGGCACGATCTTCTACGAGGCGGAGGGGGGGGCGTTGCAGGTGGCCCAGATCTCCTGGGAGAAGGAGGCGACGTTCCGCCTGCCCGTGGACATCTGGCGTGGACTGATGGACCAGTACTATCCCAACACCGCCTGGCTCTGTTTGCGCAAGGATGTCTTCGACCGACTCGACCGCTACCGGAGCCGCGGCGGCCATCCGACCTGGGAGCAGGCGCTGGAGCGGCTGCTCGCCTCAGCCGAGGAGCCGGTGACGCCATGAACCGTACCGATGTGGACCGCATCGCCGACGCCGTGCTGTACGAGGGCTACATCCTCTATCCTTACCGGCCGTCGGTCAAGAACCACCAGCGCTGGACGTTCGGCGGGCTTTACCCTGAGGACTACTGTCGCAGAGCGCGGCGATGGCTCGACCACAGCAACCAGACGGAATGCCTGGTCCGGGGAACTTCGGCGACGACCTTCGAGGCCCGCGTCCGGTTCCTGCACCTGACGGACCGCCGGGTCGGGGAATTCGTCCCCCCGCTCGCGGAGTGGCCCGTCAACCCGGAACCGCCGTTCCACCCCGTGCCGATCTTGCGGGTCGAGCGACCAGGTCCTATCACGCTTGGCAGGAGGCGGAGGAACGCGAGGTCTCGCTCGGCGACGTGTCGCTCGACGACGCTGACGGCCGGTCCGCATCGCCGAACTTTCTCGTTCCCGGGCCGGCGGAGCTGGAGCCGTTGCGCGATGAGGCCGGAGCCGTCGTCGGGGTCCTGGTCCGCGAGCAACAGACCGTCGCGGGTATCGTTGAGGCCGCAGCGCTCGAGCTCGCGGAGGGGTTGTTCCGCGTGACGCTCCGCGTCGATAACCGCACGCCTTGGAGGGGGTCGAGCGCGGAGACCGCGACGCCGCGATGCTCCGCTCTCTGGCCTCAACCCACGCGATTCTGAGTGTCCGGCAGGGGGCATTCGTCTCGCTCGTCGACCCGCCCGAGCGCGATCGCGCGGCCGCCGCCGCGTGCCGCAACGTCGGCACCTGGCCGGTCTTGGTCGGTGCGGAGGGGCAGGCGGAGATGATGCTCTCGGCGCCGATCATCCTCTACGACTATCCGCAGGTGGCTCCTGAAAGCCCCGGCGATTTCTTCGACGGCACCGAGATCGACGAGATGCTGACGCTCCGGATCCATGACGTTGACCGACGAGGAGAAGGGGGAGATGGCCGCGGTCGATCGACGTGCGCACGCCCTGCTGGCGCGGACCGAGGCGACCGCACCGCGATCAGATGCTCGGACTCCACGGCACGCTCCGCGGCCTCCGGCCGGCACCAGAGGAGTGTCCCCATGACTGACTGGGACCCCGAAGCCGACCGGCGGCGCGTCGAGTGCATTCATCTTGGACCGGCGGAACTGCGAGCGGGCGACCGGGTCCGGCTCTGTCCCAGCGGCCGCGCCGACATCCTGGACATCGCGTTGAGGGGACGGACCGCGACCATCGAGGCGATCGAGCAGGACTTCGAGGGCCGGGTGTACCTGGCGGTCATCGTGGACGACGATCCCGGTAAAGATCTCGGCCTGCTCCGCCAGCCCGGACACCGCTTTTTCTTCCGTCCGGAGGACGTGGAACCCCTTTTGTGAGAGGCGCCCCATGACGGATCGCTACCGATTCGATCCCGGCCAGGGTCGCTTCACGGTTCAGGCCTTCGCGACCGGGATGCTCTCCATGCTCGGCCATAACCCGACATTCGCGGTCCGCGATTTCGAGGGCATCGTGCGGCTCGAAAGGGCCGAGATCCGGAACATGAGCCTGGAATTGACCGTCCGCGCCGACTCGCTCGATCTGCTCGACCGCGTCAAGCCGGCCGACCGGGCGGAGATCATGGAGCGGATGCAACGGGAGGTGCTGGAGACGGCCACGTTCCCCGAGATCATTTTTCGGACCGTGGAGATCGAGGCCGAACCGATTGCCCAGGGCCGCTACCGGCTCTTTCTCGGTGGCCCGTTGTCGCTCCACGGCGTGACCAACCCCCAGGGGACCGATGCGGAACTTCTGATCTTTGCCGACGGCCTTCGGCTTCGCGGAGGGGGCACGCTGCTCATGTCTCTCTACCAGATCAGGCCGGTGACTGCCCTCGGCGGCGCGATCAAGTTGAAGGATGAATTGAAGGTATTCTTCGACCTCGTCGCCCTCCCGGAGGCATCCTGATGCAGCCGCGCATCCTCATCGCCGGGATCGGCAACATCTTCCTGGGCGACGATGCGTTCGGAGTCGAGGTCGCCCAGCGCCTCGCCGGTTGCGCGCTCCCGGAAGACGTTCGTGTCGTGGATTTCGGTATCCGGGGGCTCGACCTGGCTTACGCCCTGCTCGACGGTTACGAGATGGTCATTCTGGTCGATGCAGCCCCTCGCGGCGGGCGGCCTGGCACGCTCTACGTCTTGGAAGTGCCCCTGGGTGATGCCGCCGAAGGCGACGGCGTCCTCGTCGAGACGCACGATCTCGACCCGGCCAAGGTGCTACGTCTGGCCGCGAGCATGGGCGGCGCGCGTCGATCGTCTGATCCTGGTCGGCTGCGAACCGACGCCCATCGACGAGTCGGAAGGCTTTGGAGCGGAGTTGAGCGCGGTGGCCCTCGCGGCCGTTGACGAGGCGGTTTCCCTCATCGTGTCGCTCGTCGGACGTCTCCTCCGGGGTGAGGAGATCGAGGCGGGCGGAGACGGCACCAACTTCGGGAAGGAGACTGAGCCATGTTGCGACTGACATCCGAGCGGCGGAATGAGCTGTCCCGCCTGATGGGCGACGGCTGGGGTCGGCGTGCCCCACTCGCCGAGCGGGAGCGCGACGAGGGACCGCCCGTGAGCTGGCTGGTCGCGGGCGTCGTCGTTGTCGGTTTGGGAGTCCTGGCCTGGACGTACCTCGGCCCGGACCTGAAACGGTATCTTAAGATCAGTAGCATGTGAGGATCGGGACAAATCGTATCCATTATGAATTGAAATATGCACGAGCTTTCTATTGCTCTGAGCATTTTGGATCTCGTCGCTGAGGAGGCCGAGCGTCTTGATGGTCGCGTGGCGGCCGTCCACCTCCGGCTCGGTCCCCTCTCCGGAGTGGTGCGCGAGGCCCTCGTCTCGGCCTACGACCTGGCCCGCGAGGGGACCCCCTTCGCGGAAGCCGAGCTGGTCGTCGAGGTGGTCCCGATCGTGCTATACTGCCCGGTCTGCACCGTTGAGGTGACTCCTCCGTCGATTCAAGAACTCCGCTGCCCCGCCTGCGGTACGTTGACACCCGAGGTCATCCAAGGCCGTGAGCTGGAGGTCGTGGCCCTGGAGATCGCATCATGAGCGAGCCCCCGCGCCTGGTCCAGGTCCGCCAACGCGTCCTGAAGCACAACGACACGTCCGCCCGCGCTCTGCGGTCGAGATTCCACGAGACCGGCACGTTCGTCGTCAGTCTGGTCTCCAGTCCGGGGTCGGGCAAAACGGCCTTTCTGGAGGAGATGCTCGGACGGCTCAACGGCCTACACCGCGTCGCCGCTCTTGTTGGGGATCTCGCAACCGATAACGACGCCCGTCGGTTGGCCCGCAGCGGCGCACCGGTCCAGCAGATCACCACCGGGACGGTCTGCCACCTCGAAGCCGACATGATCGCCACGGCCCTTGAGGGCTGGGATCTTGCGAATCTCGACATTCTCTTTATCGAGAACGTCGGCAATCTGGTCTGCCCCTCGACCTTCGACCTCGGCGAAGACCTTCGGTTGGTCCTTTTCTCCGTGACCGAAGGGGAGGACAAGCCTTTGAAATATCCGACGATCTTCCACACGGCGGACGTAGCGCTAATCACCAAGATGGACCTGGCCAGCGCTGTCGATTTCGACGCCGCCACCGCGCATTGCAATATTCAATCCGTTCGTCCCGGGATGGAGATTTTCGAGGTCTCGGCGAAATCCGGCGAGGGCCTGGAGCGTTGGCTATCATTTCTCCAGGCCCGTCGCTCCGCGGCACTCTCTCAACGTGAAACCTCCCCAAGTCAGAATAATTCCCTCTGAAATCCGCCATCGCCCAGACCTTGCGTTCAGGCCCGAGCCCCCTCCCTACCCATCCGGGATTCGATCCACCGGCAGGCCGCTCGGAGCCGCAATAGGGACGGTGTCGCCGAGGGAGTCGAGCGAGGGGCTGGTCAAGGAATTGAGGAAGGTGAGAAGTGCGTGGATCTCCCTGGGAGACAGGGGCCGACGACGACGGGCCTGCGAATCGACGCTCGCAACAATCGCCCGGAGCGTGGCGTGATCGACTTGGACGCTGGATCGGAGATCTTCGGGGAGTTGCGACGTATTGTAGGTCAACAGCAACGGGATGGGCCAGAGGTGGTGCCGGACGGCAGACTCCAGAGTCGTGTAACAGTCGCTGTGCATCCAGGGCCCCGTGACGGTAACGTTGCGGAGCGGGGGCGTTCGAAAGGCGAACAGGTCGCGACGATCGCCGGTGACCCGAGCGCGGCCAAAGTCGAGCGGGGTCTCGGGGAGCTTGCCGGGGCCGAGTTGAGGAATGGCAAGATTATAGAATTGCTGATCGGTCAACAACGGGTCATTGTGGCATTCAGCACAGCCGTCCTCGCCAAAGAACAGGGCCGCACCCCTCCTGGCAGGGACACCCAAGGCGCGATTGTCGCCAGCGAGGTAGCGGTCGAAGGGGCGGTCGAGAAAGGTGAAGGCGGTGGCCTCGAAGGCGGCGATGGCGTTGGCGGCGCCCTGGAAGCCGAGGGATTCGAGCCCGACGCCCGAATAGGCGGCGGCAAAGAGACGTCGGTAACACCGTATGGATAACAGCCGGACCATCAGAGCACGCCAACAGAGCACGCCAAATTGCCTGGAATTCAACGTCAGGAATAGCGTAGAGCTCGTCGTCCGGGTCGCCGATGTCCCCCCGCATCTCATGATGAGCGGGACCGGCGGGGCTTTGGGCAACGGTTGCGTCGGCTCCGGGAGTGGGCCGGTGCGCATCTCACCGGGGTCGTGCTTGAGACCGTCCTGGACCTGTGTCGCAAGGGCCATCGGTTCGCGGTGGCGTACCGTCATCCATCCCGGCGGTCACCGCACGAGCGCCATGCTCGACCGCCAGATGCGCGGGATGAACCGGCACTTCGACCGCGGTCAACACCTGCATGGCTCGCTCCCCGCCTGTCGACTCCATTGCCGTGCGTGAGCGCTGTTGTCGAACTTCGCGCCGTGGCATCCCGCGACGACGCGTGAGAACCAGGGCTGGCGTTGCCCGGCTGAGCGACTCAACCGACACCGCTACCCCGAAAGCTGGCTACAAAACCTGTTGGTGTCTGCGTCTCTGGGCGGATACCGACGTCCACTCCCCCAAAATCCGTGACGGTTAGAACACCACATCGCCCCGCCAACCCTTCGGCCGGGCATCGTGGTCATTCGCCGAGGTCTCGAACAGGACCAGCGATCCACCGTCGGGGCTGAAGGCGAAATGGAGCGACGTGTCCCGACGGTCGGGGCGCCGGGCGTTGACATTCGCCCCTCGGAGAATCAAGGATCGGGCGACTTCGGGCAGGCCCCGCTGGGCCGCCTGGTGCAATGGGGTCGTCTCCATCCAGCCAGGGACATCCACAGTCCAGCTGGTGTTGAGGAGCCGCTCAACCTCCTCGGGGGTCATGGCCTTGTGCAGGGGCGTCTCATCCATAAGGGCTGATACGAAAACCGTTCCCGAGCGGTGCCGACGGGAAGCGCGATCGTCTCGACGAGGCCAGAAGCCCTCGTCACCCTCTGTCCCGATGCCACTCCCGAAGGAGCGGGCTTCCAAGGACCCAACGAAGCTGGCGGCTGGGGAGGGAGCCACCCTGCGGTGATCGGGGCACCTCTGCCCATCCGATCGACCACGGCTCATGACTCCCGACTGGCCGCCGCGTGGAATCGACGCTAAACTTTTGAGCGTTTGAGCGAATGTGCCGGATTGATGATATGGCGAGGAGACCCAATCGATGTGGAAATGCCCGAAATGCCAGAGCAAGATCGATGACTCGTTTGAGGTCTGCTGGTCGTGCGGGACAAGCTTCGATGGGGTCGAAGACCCGGACTTCGTAACCGCCGACGAGGCGGAACCGATCGACGACTCGATCCCTGACCTCGACCCGATCGAGGAGGAAGGCTCCGACGAATTTGCCGGGACCCCCCTGCCCGATCTGGTCGAGTGCTACATGGCGGCCAACACGGTCGAGGCGAAGTTTGTCGCCGACCGACTGGCCGAGGAGGGCATCCCCGCGCTGGCTGACTGCCAGGACATCAACCTGTTACTGGGTGGATTCCAGCCGCGCATGTGGGGCTACGGCCCCAAGGTCCGAATCCGGCCCGAGGATCTGCCCCGTGCGCAGGAGTGGCTCTCGGACTATGTCCAGCGCAAGCGATCGGCGGACGGAAAATAGACTCGGGCATCCCTTCGCATGAAGTGAGTCAAATGACCCGTCAGAGGTGGAGTCGCCGTCGGTTTCTGGTGTCCCGGAGGTGAGGGCTCCAGCGGACGATCTGACGGAGCGTCCCGGAGCGGCAATCACCGGGAATCGGGCGGAGGAGGTGCGCGAACTCCTCCGCTCCGGAGCTTATCCCGACTCCGTGGAAGAGGTTGTCCCTCGTTCTGGCGTGGAGATTGGCGCCACGGTACGCTTGGTACGGTTCGGGGCACGTCTCATGCAGAGGTTCACGTCGGAGTACCAGAAATGTCGCGCTGGTTCCCGCTATTGGTCCTGTCTCTCCTGGTTGCCGTGAACATTCAGACGTCCGCCGAGGATTCCCCGGCCGCCAAACGCAGAGAGCACGCACGAGAGTTCCACCTACGTGCCCAGGAACGAACCGGAATTCTCGTGCCTCTGTATCTTTACCCCGCGAATATCCATGAAAACCCGGCATACAACCGCCTCATGGATTTGAAGCGCCGGTACGAAACGGTGCCCGTGTGGGTCATTGTGAATCCGGCCTCAGGCCCCGGAAAACACGTCGATCCGAATTACACGAAGGCCATCGATCGGCTTCGCGGATCGGGATGTGTCGTACTTGGTTATGTCACGACAAGCTACGGCAAACGTACAGAGATGCAGGTTCGGAAGGAGATCGACCAGTGGCTGACGCTCTACCCGCGCACTCAGGGCATCTTCTTTGATGAGATGCGAAATGAAGATACCGAGGAGGCGGCGGCGCACCAGGCCGCCCTCACCCGATCCGCGCACGAGGCCGGCTGCTGGCCGATCGTTGCCAACCCCGGCACCGACACGCCCGGCCGCTACTTCGCCGCCAACGCGGCCGACGTCTTCATCGTTCACGAGGGGGATGACTGGCCGACGGAAGCCCAGTTGAAAGGAGATTATTTTGGAGGGTACGCGGACTACCCGCCGTTCACCCGGGGCGTGCTCCTCCATTCGCGGCCCGAATTCGATCGAGCCTCGCTTCGAATGGTACGCAAATACGTCCGGTGGGTGTATGTGACCGAAGATCGGTTCAAGCCTGGCGATCCCCAGGCCACGAACCCCTGGGACAGCGTCTCAGCGCACCTTGAGGAACTCTTCGAACAGTTGAGCGAGTGATGATCGAGAAATTCGTGTGCCGGTTGCTGGCCTGGCAATCGGAGCGAATGACCGCGACGTTTCGATGGTATCGCGCGACCCTCAACGTAGGAGCGATGTCATGGCGAAAACACAGGCCCAGATCGAGCGGGAGATCATTGCCGAGCTTGGAGAGCGCCGCGCCACCGGCCTGAAATCCAGCGCGTGCTCCCGTGTCTGTGGTTTACTCGTGCGGCAGGGAGATGATTGGGACAAAGCGTTTGAACACATCTCCGACCACTTCCAACCCATCCCGGAAAAGCCTTCGCACGTTCTCTTTCACAAGAAGTATCGCGACAAGGAGGCCCTGAGGCGGTTGCTCTACCGAGCCGCATCCGGGCCGAGCGAGGTCCGCCTGACCAAGTTGAGAATCCACGGCGATCACTTCGGGAAACCCGCGATCGAAATCGTCCGCCAGTTTGGCGAATCCATCGGCGAGAACGCGCAGCAGACCCGCTTGCGGATGTTCGTGGACTATCAAGGGAATCTGATCACCGCCTATCCGGGATCGGCCACCCCGGACGTCTGAGAGACAACCTCGGACAGTCGAAACGTGTCGCGAGCGGTCACGTTCGAATCGTTGTGGAGCGGCGCATCCTCTGGCGGAGCCTAGCCGATGAGTTCCCGGATCGGCTCCCCCTTGTCGATCAGGTACGTCGGCCGCCCGGTGCGGTCCTCGAAGGTGACGGAACGCGCATCGATGCCCAGGTGATGATAGACCGTCGCGGCGATGTCTTGCGGGCTGAGGGCGCGGTCGGCGACGTGCTCGCCGCGCTCGCTACTGCGGCCGACGACCTGGCCCATCCGCATCGAGCCGCAGCCCATCAGCACGCTGAAGGTGTTTCCCCAGTGGTCGCGCCCGGCGTCCTTGTTCATCCGGGGGGTCCGGCCAAACTCGCCCATCGCCACGACGAGGGTCGAGTCGTACAGACCGCGCTCCACCAGGTCGTCGATCAACGCGCCGATCGCGCGGTCCAGGGGCGGGATAAGCTTCCGAGCCCCCTCCTCCGTCTTGAGTTGCGGGGCGGTGCCGTGGTGGTCCCAGGGGACGCAGTTGACCGTCACGAACGGCGTGCCCGCCTCGACCAGACGGCGGGCCAGCAAGGCGCTCTGGCCGAACGTGTGACGGCCATACTTGTCGCGGAGCCTCGGGTCTTCGGCATGGATATCGAAGGCGGAGGCCACGCTCCGGCCGGTGAGCATGGCGAAGGCTCGCTGGTGATACGCGTCGTGATCGCGGAGCTTCGGGTCGGCATCGCGGCGAACCTGATCCAGGGCCGCCAGCATGCGGCGGCGATCCTCCAGCCGGTCGAGCGTCACGCCGCCGGGCAGCGTCAGGTTCTTCACCCGATATTTCGGGTCGTTGGGGTCGGACTCGACGACGAACGGGTTGGAGCCGCCACCGAGATAGGCCGCGTAGTGGAACAGGTTGTCCGTGCCGCCCCGCAGGTGGGGCACGGCGACATACGGCGGCAACCCCGGGCGGCTCGCGGACTTGAGCCGGGCCACCGCCGAGCCCATCGCCGGACGGCGCTGAACGGTATTATCCGGCGCGTTGAAGGCGGGACCTTCGTAGCCGGTGAGCATCCAGTGGTTGCCCTTGGTGTGGTCGCCCGTGCCGTGGTTGACCGTGCGGAGGATCGCCAGGCGGTCCATCCGCTTCGCCTGTTCGGGCAGAAGTTCACCGAAGTGGACCCCGGGCACGGCCGTCTTGATGGCGCCGAACGGGCCACGGAACGCGTCGGGAGCGTCGGGCTTCGGGTCCCAGGTCTCCATGTGGCCCGGGCCGCCGCTGAGCCAGAAGAGGATGACCGACCGCCCCGCGCCGGCCCCTGCCGTCGAGCCCACGGCCTGAAGTCGCCAGAGATCCGGCAGCGCCAGGCCGCCAATCCCCAGCGCCCCCACCTGAAGAAAGCTCCGCCTCGTCAATCCATCGCAATCCCGAGCGGCCCCACCGAAGATCTTGAGCATCGCAGTCTCCATCCGACCCGCCCGCCGTTCAACTCTTGTCAAATTTCTTCCGTGCCGTACCGCGTGTCAAGTCCATGCCCAGGCCGATGGGACAATTTCACCATCCCACCGCCCCGGGTCAGCTCGGGGATCGGGCGCCCTTCGGGCAGCACGGGGACCGGCCGGCCGGTCCGGTCCCGGAGCACGAGGCGTTCGGCGTCGATGCCCAGGTGCCGGTAGATCGTCGCGAGGAAGTCGCGGACCCCCACGCGACGGCTCGTCACTTCGGCTCCGTGCTGGTCGGTCGCGCCAACGACCTGGCCGCCGGGGATTCCCCCACCGCTTATCAGCAACGAGACGGCGCGGGGCCAGTGGTCGCGGCCTGGCTGCATCACGCCAGAGGCGGAGTCCTTCGCGTAGCTGATCCTCGGCGTCCGGCCGAACTCCCCGGTGACGACGACCAGCACGCGGCGGTCGAGGCCCCGGGCGTGGATGTCCTCGATCAGGGTACTCACCGCCTGGTCGAAGTAGCGGCAGCGCGCCTTCATTGCGTCGAAGACGTGGTGGTTGACGGCGTGGTCGTCCCAGTTGCCCACCCGGCCGCAAAGGGGCCCATCGAGGCTCGTCGTGACGAGATCAACGCCCGCCTCGACCAGCCGGCGCGCCAGCAAGCAGCGCTGGCCCCAGGTGTTGCGGCCGTAGCGATCCCGGAGGCGGGGGTCCTCCCGGTCTAGGTCGAAGGCCCGCCGAGCCTCGGAGCCGGTCAGCAGCGCGAACGCCTGGCGCTGGAAAGCATCGAAGCGTCGAAGGCGTCCCTCGACATTGTGTCGTCGTCGCGGGGTGGTGGCCGTCGAGGCACGCGGCGAGTTGATTCCGGCCTTCCAGCCGGGCGATCCGTGCCGGGTCGTCGAGGCCGATCCCGGGTACCGTGAAGCCCGGCGCGTTGGGGTCGCCGAGGACGCCGAACGGCTCGAAGGCCGGGCCGAGATAGGCGGAGCCGAGGTAGGGGATCGGGTTGACGCCGACATAAACCGGAACCCGGCGGTCGGGGTCAGCCCGCTCCTGGTGCGCGATGCACATCAAATCCGGGTGGTCGGGCTTGAGCTTGAGCACCTGCACGGGATGCCCCGTGAACATCTGCTGATTGCCCTGCTGGTGGCAGAACCCCGAGTGCGCGAGCGAGCGCAGGATCGAGAACTTGTCGGCGACCCGGGCATGCCCCGGCAGGAGTTCGCTGATGCGGACCCCTTCGACCCGGGTTGGGATCGAGCCGAAAGGGCCACGAATCTCGGCCGGCGCGTCGGGCTTGGGATCGTAGGTTTCCAGGTGGCTCGCCCCGCCCTGGAGCCAGACCACGAGCAGGGCGGTCCGCTCATCGGACGGGGACAATCCCGCCCGCGCCCTCAGTGCGAGCACGTCCGCCAGGGAGAGGCTGGCCAGGCCAGCCCGCAGGAAGTCGCGGCGTCGCATGGGATCACTCCACCTTCTCTCGACGCGCGGCGGGCCCCAATCGACGGGTCCTTGCGTCGTCGTCGTGAACCCTCGATGTTAAACAATTGGTTGCGTCCCGACCAGAGACGTGAGACGATCGGCGATCGCGCGGCGGCATGTGATCGTCGAGTGGGAAACGAACTGATCCGCGTCCCTGCATAAAAGGAAAGGTCCCGTCATGTTCCGATCGCTCCTTCTCTGGCCCCTGCTCGTCGGGCTCTCGGCGACCCTTGCGCGTCCGGCCGCCGCGCGGGACGATGCCCCATCGGACACCATGCGGGTCGGAATCATCGGCCTGGATACCTCGCACGTGGTGGCCTTCACCAGGGTGCTCAACGACCCGAACGCCAAGGGGGACCTCGCGGGCTTCCGGGTGGTGGCGGCCTATCCGGGAGGCAGCCCCGACGTGGCGGCTAGCCGCGACCGGATCGAGGGCTTCACGCGACAACTACGCGACGAGTTCCAGGTCGAGATCGTCGATTCGATCGACGCCCTGCTCGACAAGGTGGATGTCGTTCTCCTGGAGAGCGTTGACGGCCGCAAGCACCTGGAGCAGGCCGAGCCGGTCTTGAAGGCCCACAAGCCGGTGTTCATCGACAAGCCGGTCGCCGGCTCGCTGGCCGACGCCGTGCGGATCTATCAGCTTGCCGAGCAATACGGAACCCCTTGCTTCTCCAGCTCGTCGCTCCGCTACAGCCCAGCGATCCGGAAGTTGAAGGAGGACCCAAAGGTGGGCGAGATCGTCGGCTGCGACGCGTTTGGCCCGTGCCCGGTGGAGGAACACCACCCCGACCTCTTCTGGTACGGGGTCCACGGAGTGGAAACTCTCTATACCATCATGGGCACCGGCTGCGTCTCGGTGACGCGGACCCGGACGGACGGAGCGGACCTGGTGACCGGAACGTGGGAGGGGGATCGCATCGGAACGTTCCGCGGCATCCGGCGGGGCAAATCCGGCTACGGCGCGCTGGTGTTCGGCACGGCGGGGATTGCCCTCGGCGAAGGTTCCGGCGGGTACGAGCCGCTGCTGGTGGAAGTTTGCACGTTCTTCCGGACGCGCAAACCGCCGGTCTCCGCGAAGGAGACGCTGGAGATCTTCACCTTCATGGAAGCGGCCGACGAGAGCAAGCGGCGCGGCGGTCAGCCGGTGACCTTGCAAAGCGTGCTGGAGCACGCGCGGGAAGTGGCCGGGACCCCGCCCCGATGACTCCGCCTTCCGGAAGAGTCCGGGGTGGTCAGGGCTTCCGCCGCACATAGAGGACGGCGTCACCGTCGAGAGGAGACGTCAAGGTGCGCCGGTCCCCGCCTTCCACCGCCTCGCCGGACTGGATCGCGCCGGTGATTGGGTGAATCCACTCGACGGAGAGCGTTCCCTTCGCGGCGGTCAGGTCCACCGTCGCGGCGCCTCCGTCGGGCAGGTAAACGAGGTACTCCCGGCCGGGGACTTCCAGGCAATAGCCGGTGGAGGCCCGCGCGTTGGCCGGGCGGCTGGCCGCCAGATCCATGCGCGAGGCGCAGGCGCGGGTATGCCCCATCGCCCGTCGGGCCGCCTCGGCATCGCGCATCCCCACCCCCTGGGCCGCCAGGATCGGCGCCCATGCGGGGTCATCGTAAGGGTCCATCAGGAGCACGTTGTGACCCCGCAGGAATGCCTTCCAGACCCACTTCTGATCGCCACCGACGCCGAAGACGTGGTCCGTGTCCAGCAGGCTGACCTTCTTGCCGTCCACGGCGCGCGGGTCGGTCCTCAGGTCAGGCCACTGTTGAGAACCCGGTGAGAACCAGTCCGCCGGGCTCGCCAGCATCTCGTCGTTGTTCTCCGAGCCGTGGCCGGTGAGCCCGACCGGGTGCTGCTTGGGCTTGGACTTCTCATAGGCGTGCACCGTATCAACGACGAACCGGTCCCAGTCCTTGTTCCCGCCCTCGTTGGTCACCTCGTAGAGCACGTTGTCCAGGTCGTTGAGCGTATCGACCACCTTACGGATGTAGGCCGCCTGCCGCTCGCGGACGCGAGGGTCGTTCAGGTCAGGCCCGACGTTGCTTTTCGTGTTGCCGTTGAACCCCTGGATGTTGTTCTCGGGGTGATACGGGTGGCCGCGCCAGGGGTCGCCCCCCAGCCAGCTCTTGACCGAGCTCCAGCCCTGGAAGAGCATCACCGAGACGTAGATCCCCCGCTCGCCCGCTTGGCGGACCCGCGAACGGAGCCGCTTGAAATAGGACTCGTCAAACTGGGATAGATCGAACTTCGGCTTACCGTCCAGCGCCTTCCCCGGGCCGGTGCGGGCATACGGGTTGGGCGTGATGAACCAGTCGTCGGGGTTCGACCCCTTGCCATCGGACCAGGGGGCCCAGCGCGCCTGTTCCCAGGCCCACAGACGGATGACGTTGTGGTTGCGCTCGGTCAGGAAGTCGAGGTAGCGGCCGAAGTCGAACGGCGAGGGAGGGTCCTTGGGGCCCTGGTCCTGGAGGTTCGACCAGGTATGGGAGCCGGTCAGATAGATCGCCCGCCCGCTGCCGTCGGTGAAGTACCGGGAGTTCTTCGGATGGACCTTCAGCGGCCCTCGGGCGCGACCTTCCGGCTCCGCCGCGGACGCGGGCCCGACGGCCAGAGTGAGCATTCCCAGCGCGGACAGCACCATCAGAAGCGGCTTCATCGCGGTCAACCTCCCTCGTCGCGGGTGGGTGGGTCAGTCTCCTGTAACGTGTTCGCCGGACGCGAGATCGTCCGGAATCGACAGCTCGTGCGGCGTGGCTTCGGTCAGGCCCGCCTCACTCTCGGCCAAGGCCACGAGTTTCCCACCGGGAATGTCCTCCGTGAGGACGACCTCCCACTCGGACAGGTCCGAGCCGACGGGCTGGGCCGGGTGGCCGTTGACCCGGACGGCCTTGATGACGCCATTGCCACACGTCGTTCCGCGCACGAGGAGCGAACCTTCGGCGGTTCGGCGGACGCGGGTAACGACGGTCGAGGGGGGCAGGTCGCTCAACGGCTCCAGCAAGGTGGGGAACTCCACGTCGCGGACCTCGGCCACGCGCGAGAGGTCGCCGGTCAGCGGCGGATCGTCGTGATAGTCGCTCCCGTCACCCAGCAAGTCACGGGCGCGGGTGCTGACGACCTTGGCATGCCGCCCGGGGCCGAACTGGTCCAGGAGATAGATCGGCACGCCGCGCGGGGTGCTCGGCGGGGTCCTCGTCCCGCCTCCCACGTTCGCGAGCGGCCGACGCCCCTTGTCCTTGCGGTTGACCACGCGGACGTTGCGGAAGTAGGAGACGGCCGAGCCGGTCGGGTTGTTGTCGCTGATCTGAATCATCGGGACGCTGTTGGCATAGCCCGAGATGCCCTCGAAGATCAGGCCGTCCACACTCAAGGGGCCATACTGCACGCTCTCATCATCCAGACCCCGATTGAACGGCTCGGTGTTCGTCTCGACGATCGAGAGCCCTCGGTAAACGTGATGGTCGTAGTTCGGGTGGTACACGCCGTAGTCAGCGCGGTAGATGGTCATCCCATCCACCAGAACGCTCGGCGACTCGGGCCGGAAGGCGTAGTGGACCTGCCAGATCTTCATGTCCTCGATCACGAAGGGATGTCGGTGATCGGGGCCGACACGATCCACCCCCTCTCCCAGGTTCAGCCCATATTTGCCGTCGCAATGGGCTTCGTTCCCCTCGAACCGGACGAACGGCAACGTGCGGATGTCCACATTCTGGCGCGAGCCGTCGGGCTGGAGGATGGGGAAGGTCAGGCCAGGGTTGCGATTGGGCTTGGCCTCGAAGCGGTAGCCGTAACGGTCGTTCTCGCAGGTGACGTTGCGGGTGAAGCTGTTCCGGCTATTGGCCCACCAGAAGCCCGCGCCATCGTTCTGGTCGAACGGCAGGACCTGGTCCGGCAGCTTCTTCGCCATGTAGGCTTGCACGGCGAGGTTGCGGTCGAGGATGTTGTTGACCTCGGTGCCGTCCTCCAGGAAGAACCCGTGGCCGACGCTCTGATATCCGACGCAGTCGCGCACCACCATGTAGTTGGTGCCGTGGATGGTGATCCAGCGATTGTCGCTGTCCCAGATCGCGGCGCCCACGACCGAACTGCCGCGCATCGTGTCGCCGACGCGGTGGAAGTGCAGGCTGTACTTACCGAGAACCCCTTCCTTGCCCAGGTGGCGAAACTCCGCGTAGGAGATCGAACCGGCCGAGCCGCGGTGATACATGGTGTGGCCGCGGACGCCGTCCGGGTCGGCCGACTCGACGACGACGTTGCGGCTCAAATTCGCCACCTCGCCGCGATAGGCGCCCTCGCCCCGGTGCTCGAATTCCAGGGGACGGTCGAGCGTCAGGCGGTTGTCGCTGATGCCCCGCACGGTGCGTTCCTCGGTATAGACCGGAACGCCGGGCCTGGCGTCGGTCCGGTATCCCGCCGCGTCCTTCGAGGTCGCGGCCGTTGCGGACGGATCGCCCGCCTTCCGTCGCCGGGTGCCCCCGGTGCCGTTGTCGCCTCGGGTCGCCGTGACGATCACACGGTTCCCGACCCGCCAGCCCGTGACCGTCTCGGCGAGGGTGACCCGGCGGGCACCCTCCGGGGCCGTCGCACCGAGCTTGACCCACGTGCGGTTCATCGGTGCGCCGTGGAAGTCCATCCGGCCCCCGCAACAGACGATCGACGGGCAGGTCTCACGGTCCATCCCCTCGATGTACGTCAGCCGGATCAACGCGGTGTGCTCGGGCTCGACCGGACGATCGACCGTGCCGACCTCCAGCGCCGGCCGGGGCGTTCCCGCGTCGTGATGTGCCGGATGAGCGTCGCAATCGAAGCCATTCTCGCTCGCGTCGTCCCCCGCCTGGATCTTGATCAGACCCACGGCGAGGCGGGTATCGCGATCGACCGCGAAGGTGAGCGTCCCGGCAACATGGATCGAGCGGATGACCGCGTCGGAGGCGATGTCGTAACGGACGGTGTGCCCCGCCCGGATCTGGACCCTTGCCCCGTCCGCCGGAATTGCTCCCCCTTCCCAGGTTGCCGGCGCGGACCACGGTCCATCCCCTGCCGACCGGATCAAGGCGGGCGTCGCGGCCTCGGGTGTTGGCGACGCCCCCCGGACGAGCCCTCCCAGCAAGGGGCTCAGGCCGAGCAGCCACGCGACGAGGAGCATCCCGAGGCGCATTCGGTGCGATCGGACGAAGTGGCGCATGTCGTTGCCTCGCGTCTGAAGGGGTGAGTCCGGTGATTCCATTCGGAGTGGTCGGCCGCAGGGTGCAGTTTATCCAGCAAGTGTTGAACGCCGCAAGGAACCACCATCCCCGCCACGGCGGAGAACCGCATGAAGCTCAGTGGCTTTCGGCCGAGGTGGTCGGCCCGCGCGGATCGGGAGGTCCTCCGGCAGGCCCGGGATCAGACGCAAGCCCGAGCTGGGCCGTGTCCCGGTGGTGATCCTCATGGACGAGTGCTACGGGTCGTGGCCGTGGAGGAGTTGCTGGCTGGGGTTGAATTCCTCATATAACAGGGATTACGACCCGCCCTCAGTGAGCCCAACCGTCCTCACGGGCCGACCTGACGACGTTATCTCCAATCCTCCTGATCCTGGGGCAAGGAGCCTTCCGCAGCCCATTGAGATCGGTTAAAGTTAACGATCATTCCATGTTGCTCGCGACGGGCAACATGCCGACTGGCTATGGCGGCCCCGCCGTGCGACCGATCGCACGCGCGGGGTTTCTTTTTTTGAGACGCCGTGGCGGGAGAGGCCCTGAATGGGGAGGAGGCGATCGTGGCTGAGGTCCTCGCGATGCTGGCGTTCCTCTCGATCGTGGCGGTGTTGCTGCTGGGGCCGCTGATCCTTTCCATCATTGCCCTGATCCGCACGCGGCGGATTGGCGCCCTGGAGCGGCGAATCGAACAGTTAAACGCCCTCGTGCGTCAGCTCGCGGTTCATGCTCCCGGAGGCGTGGCCGGTCCGGAGCCGGCAACGAGCGAGCCTTCCGCTGCGATCCTGGAACCAGAGCCGACCCGGAATCGACCCGTCGCGGGCCGGCTCCGGAAGTGGTCCGTCGATCGGGAACCGATCGACTGGGAAGGGCTGATCGGTCAGCGGGCGCTGGGGTGGGTGGCTGTCGTGGTCCTGGTCTTCGCCGCCGCCTTCTTCCTGCGATATGCCATCGAGAACCGCTGGATCGGTCCGCTCGGGCGGGTGGCGCTGGCGGCGGTGGCGGGCATGGCGCTGGTTCTGGGTGGTCAGCATTATCACCAACGTGGCTGGCGCGTCTTCGCCCCGATGCTGACCGGTGGGGGCCTCGTCGTGTTCTACCTCGCCACGTTCGCCGCGTTCGGGTTCTACCACCTGCTACCCCGCCAGGCGGCCGCGGTGTTCCTGCTGGTCATCGTCGTCGAGTCGATGGTCCTGGCCGTTCTCTACGATCGGATGGCGCTCGGGCTGGTGGCGGTCTTGGGCGGGCTGCTCACGCCGGTCTTGTTGCACACGGAGCACGACCCGTATCAGGCGCTGTTCACTTATCTGGTCGTTCTGGATGTCGGCGTCGTCCTGCTGGCTCTCTGGCGCGAGTGGCCGGCGATCGCCACCACGGGTCTGCTCGGGACACACCTGCTGTTCTGGTCGTGGTACGCCGAGAACTATCACCCGGAGAAACGGCCGGCGGCGCTGGTGCTGCTCATTGCGGTCTTCCTGTTGTTCCTCGGGCACGGACTGATCGGGCAGGTCGCGCGGCGACGCCCGGCCGGCTGGGAGGACCTGGGGCGGTGGCTCGCCAATGGCTTCCTCGCGTTCCTCGCCGTCTATGTCCTGCTGCGGCCGGATTACGACGCCTGGATGGGGACACTCGCCTTGGCGACGGCGGCGCTCTACGCGGCGCTGGCCCGGCTGATGCTCGCGACGAGGCCGCAAGACGACCGCCTGTTCCTGGCAACCCTGGCGATGGCGGTGGGCTTCGTGGCCCTGGCCTTCCCGATCCAGGCCGACGCCCCCTGGATCGCCTTGAGCTGGGCGGTTGAGGCGGCCGCCCTGTGGTGGCTCGGCCTGAGGGTGCAGTCGCCGACCCTGAAGGTGTTCGCCACGGTGCTCGCCGTCATGGCCGTCACGCGGCTGGTCTTCATTGATACACCGTCCGAAACGCGCCCGCCGTTCCTGCCGATCATCAACCGCTACGCGCTGCCCGCGCTGGGGGTCTGCGCCTGCCTGCTCGGAGCCCTGGCCACGACGCGGCGCTGGCAGGTCGGGCTGGCGAACGTGGAGCGGAAGCTGCTGATCGCCGCGGAGATCGGGGGCATCCTGCTGCTCGGGTACGTGCTCTCGGTGGACCTCTACGGCTACTGCGACGCCCGCGCGGCGGTTGGTGGGACGGAAAGAATCCTCTGGGAGCGGATCGGGGAGACGACGCTCTCGGTCCTGTGGGCGTTCTACGCGACCGCGGTGCTGGCGGTCGGATTCGTGCGGGATCGACCCTGGCTGCGCTGGACGGCCCTGGGGTGGTACGGGTTGACTCTGGGCAAGGTCTTCCTCGTCGATCTGGCCGGTCTGGACGAGCTGTACCGCATCCTGGCGTTCCTGGTTCTGGCAATCGCTCTGGGACTCGCGGCGCGGGCCTACCACGGCCTCCGGCCGTCGCGGAGAACGGGCTTCGTGGGAGGGAGACGGTCATGATGGGCAACCAGACGAAGACGGGCCGGGTCGTGTGGGCGATCACGTTTGGCATCGCTCTGCTGGGGCTTGGCGGCTGGGCTCCCATCCGGGCGGCCGACCAGGAGTCGTTGAGTGGCTGGCGCAGGGTCTACGATCTCCCGGCGTCCCGCGACGGGACGTCCCCCTGGAAAGACGTGGTACTGCGTCCGTCGGTCTTCACCACGGCAAGGCTCGATCTGGGGGACCTGAGGCTGATCGACGCGAGGGGGCGCGAGGTGCCTTATGCCCTGCGCGTCCGGCGGTCGGAGTCGCGTAGCGAGCCGATCGCGGCGAGGGAGTTCAACCGGGCGGCCGGACCGTCGGGCACGGCCGAGCTGTCGCTTGACCTGGGCACGGACGAGGTCGAGCATAACGAGGTCGTGGTCGAATTGCCGGGCATGAACGTCCGTCGTCGGGGGCGGCTCGAAGGCAGCAACGACGGCCAGGACTGGCGCGTGCTGGTCGAGAAGGACTTGTTCCACTTCCAGGCCAAGGGCCGGGAGTTGGAGGACGATCGCCTCTCGTATCCCCCCGGGCGGTTCCGCTACCTGCGGCTCCGCGTGGCCCGAGATCCGGAAGTGGACAAGGCGCCGGTGACGATCGGTGCCGTCTCGGTGCGGCGACGGGTCGAGTCGCCCGGCGAGACGTTCTCCTGGGCGGCCAAGCTGGGGCCTCGCGAACCGGTGCGGACGAACGAGGGACCAGGCTCGGCCTGGATACTCGGCCTCGGGGGAGACCACGTGCCTTGCGAGCGGGTCGAGGTTGAGGTCACCGACGCGGAGTTCGCGCAACTACCGGATCGAGGCCGGCGGGCCGGAGGGTTCGGATGAGCCGTTCCGTCAGGTCGGCGCGGGCCTCTGGCGACGCCGCGCCGGCGAGGCGAAGGCCCCTCTGGTGGCGGAGTTCCCCGAGGTCACGGCGAGCCGGCTCCGCCTGGTGGTGATCGACCACAACAACCCGCCGCTCGACGTGCGGTCGGCGACATTGGCGGCCCCGGCGCGGCAGGTCGTCTTCGCGAGCCAGGCGGGCCGGACGGGGCCGCTGCGGCTCTACGTCGGCAATCCCAAGGCGGCGCCACCGGAGTACGACTTCGCGCGCAACCTGCCCGCCCGGCTCGATCCGCCCCCGACGCGTTTGACCCTCGGTCCGGGCCGTCCGAACCCGGTCTTTCGCCCCGAGCCTCGCCCGTGGACCGAGCGCTGGCCTTGGCTGATCTACGTGGTCCTCGGCTCGATCGCCACGGTCCTCGGCGGGATCATCCTCAGTTTGGCCCGCAAGGCCATCACCCTGTACGACGCGCGACAACCATCCGCCAACGACAGAGCGGCTGTTGTCGGTCGGCATTCGTGATCAGCGGCCGCGTACGTCGCTGTCCCGGAGGGCATCACAAGCCGATGTGGCTCTCGCCGACCGTTGAGCCTTCATTGCCGTGGAGGAGTTGCTGGCTGTGGTTGAATTCCTCATACGACAGGGATTACGACCCGCCCTCAGTGAGCCCAACCATCCTCACGGGCCGACCTGACGACGTTATCTCCAATTGTCTGGCCGGGACCGTGCAGGGTACCGTGACGCGACCCGCCCATGTTACAATCGAGGTTTCCCGGAAACGCCTCATCGCTTCGACAACGGGAGGATGCGCTCGTGATCCGCTTCGTCACCGGTCGAACGACATCCAGCCCGCGATCTCGCGACGTGAATGGCTCCGCATCGGCGGCCTGGCGGCGCTCGGCGGCTTCGCCACACCGTCCCGTTCGTGGGGGGCGGAGCGAGGCCGGCCCCCGGGGTTCGGGCGGGCCAGGTCGGTGATCCTGGTTTACGCGAACGGCGGGCAGAGTCAGCTTGAGACCTGGGACCCGAAACCGGACGCCCCTTCCGGAATCCGGGGAGAATTCGGCGCCATTCCCACCGCCGTCCCCGGCACATTCCTGACCGAACACCTCCCCCGCTTGGCCCGGCTGGCGGATCGCTACACGATCGTCCGTAGCATGTCGCACGACGACCTCGACCACGGATCGGCCACGTACCTGACCCTGACCGGCCGCTACCATCCCCAGAAGTCGGCCAACCCGCCACCGCGCCCGACCGACTTCCCGACGCTGGGGGCCGTGCTGTCGAGGGTCCGGCCAGCCGCCGGCTCGCCGTACACGGCGGTCCACGTCAACGGCCCCGCGCTGGTGCCCGAACTACCGGCGCCGGGGCAGGACGGCGGCTTTCTGGGCCGCGAGTATGAGCCGCTACTCGTCGGCGACGTGACCCGCGAGGCGTCGGGCCTGCCCGACCTCTCGCCGCCACCGGAGCTGCCCCCGGTGCGGATCGAGGCCAGGCGCTCCCTGCTCCAGACCATCGACTCGTACCGGCGCGAATTGCCGCGGAACGTGCCGCTCCAGGAGATGGACGAACTGTACCGCCAGGCGTACGACCTGCTCGACTCGCCCCGCTGCCGGGCGGCGTTCGACCTGTCGGCCGAGCCCGCCGCGTTGCGCGAGCGCTACGGCCTGCACCGCTCGGGCCAGGCGTGCCTGCTGGCCCGCCGCCTGGTCGAGGCGGAAGTCCCGCTGATCAACGTCATCTGGAATCACTCGGGACGCGGGCAGGACACCCACCCGGACGACGCGGACGCTTACGGCTGGGACACCCACAACGACATCTTCGCCGTCCTGCGCGAACGGCTCCTGCCGCGCTTCGACCAGAGCTTCTCGGCACTGCTGGAGGACCTGGACGCGCGGGGCCTGCTGGACCAGACGCTGGTCGTCTGCATGGGCGAGTTCGGCCGGGCGCCTCGGGTCGCGCTGGAGGGCAAGTTCGCCGGAGCCGCGCCGGGGCGAAAGCACTGGGCCAATGTCTATTCCATCGTCATGGCCGGGGCGGGAGTCACTCGCGGGGCGGTCCTCGGGTCATCGGACCGGAACGCCGCCTATCCGCGGACCGACCGCGTCGGCCCCTGGGACGTCGCGGCGACGGTCATGTCCGCGCTGGGGATCGAACCAGGGGCCCTTTATACGGACTCGCTGGACCGGCCCTTCCCGATCACCCTCGGCGAGCCCATCGCCGGCCTCTATCGCGGATAGAGATCAGGTCGCCGTTGGCACAGCGATCCTTGCGCCAAAGGGAGACCGCCTGGTCAATTTCACGGATTCGAATCAGTGAATCCGTAGGGTGGGCACCGCCCACCCTCCAAAGATCGGTGGACGGTGCCCACCCGACGAGGCTGCGTCTCCTGCGTCGTGACCTCGGCTCGGTCGCGAACCCGTTTCATTCCTCGCGCCGAAGAACGCAACGTCACCCGGCGGTTGGGTCGCGAACGTGCCGACGTCGCTCGATTCGTCCCGACGGGGCCGCATTCACGAGCCAAGGGCCATGCCCCTGGGATACGCCCTTGCTCCGGTTCGGCTACGGAGTCGCTCCCGGTCGTTCGGTGTGGTGGGAGAACCCGCCGCCCTGGTAGGATGTCCGGGAGAATGAATGAAGGGAACACCCACACCCGGCAATCGGGCCGGGAGAAAGCCGAAAATGACGACCTACTACTGCTCCGACCCGCACGCCTTCCACGGCAACATCCTGAAGTACTGCCGCCGCCTCGCCTTCATGACGGAGGCGGACCGGGAGGCCCTGCTGGCCCTGGAGGCCTCGGGCGGCAATCTGTCATCACTGCGCATGAGCGAGGAGTCGGTGGACCGGATGAACCGATCGCTCGTGGCGAACATCAACGCCCGGGTCGGTCCCGACGACACCCTCTGGTGCCTGGGCGACTGGGCCTTCGGTCGTGGGGCCGACTATCTCCGGAACGCCCGATGGTTCCGGGATCAGATCCATTGCCGGACCGTCCACCTGATCTGGGGCAACCACGACGATAAGAAGATCCGGGACCTCTTCGCCTCGACCCACCACCAGGCCGAGATCAAGGACCGGGGCACGCGGATCACGCTGAACCACTACCCGATGTTGACCTGGAACGGCCAGCATCACGCCTCCGTCGCCGAGCCCAACATTCACCTTTACGGCCATGTCCACGCCCTGTATCAAAAGCAGCCCGAGGCCATGCCGCTGAAGGACGCCGCCGCCTGGCCGGCGCTCGATGTGGGCTTCGACGGCCACGACTATCAGGTGTGGTCGCTGGAGGAAATCCTGGAGCAGTTGCGACCGAGGCTCGAAGCCTTCGAGGCCCTGAAACAGCAACGGGGCCAGTTCGACCCCTTCCGGGGACGCGGGCATCGGGCCACACCGGTCTGAATCGGGGCTGGCAAACTCTTCGGACAGGGCCACGATCACGGATCGCCACGGATCGCGTCCGGGGGTCATTTTCGGTCGTCGTCGTTCCTCTTGAAGTGGAAAAGCACGGCCCGGCTGTCCGGGGCGTCGAACGAGAAGCGGCCCTCTGCCTTCTCGCTCAGCGTCGTTGCTTTACGAGCGATCACGTCGAACCGCCGCACCGTCCACCGGCCGGGGGGCAGGCTGGCGACGATCCCCGCGCGGGCCTGGTCCGTCCCCAGCACGTATTCGTGGCCCGGCCAGATCATTCCCCGGAAGGCGGGGTCCAGGTTCTCGAACGGGCCTCGATCCGGGGCCATTTTCCAGAAGGTGATGTGGGCGTCGATCGCCTCCCGCAGCCACTTCAGGTGATCGGCCGCCGTGTGTTCCCGAGGGTCGAACTTGCCCCAGAAGTAGTGGCCCGTCTTGTTCCCGGGCTTGAATCCGGTCGTGCCGTAGCCGCCCCCGAGAAAGGCCCCGAGCATGGCCTCGATCGTATCGGCCTCGGTGTGTCCGTCTCCCTCCCCCTGGTAGCTCAACTCGTCGTTGATCGTTGGCTTCTCCCGGGACCGGCCGCTCCCCTCGCCGCTCCAGGTCTCCTGAATCGCGTCGGCGGCCGGGGCGAGCCGGCGGAGCTTGTCCTGAATGATCTGGTGGTCGTTCCAGGGGGGAGCTCGTCGAACCGGGCCGACCAAGCGCGGGGGCCGGATGGACGCTCAGGGGCGTCGGGTAGGGCAGAACGCCCCGAATGACCTGTCCGAAGCGGGCAATCTGGGCCTCGGAGTAGTGGGGTTCCTTGATGTTGAATTCATTGCCCAGGCAGAGCCAGACGTTCGGATAGCCACCGTATCGGGCGGCGATGTACTTCAGATACGGCGTCGGGTCGCCGCCGTTGCGTCCCGCCCGGAGCGTCGAGCGGGACGCCTCCGTGTCGGGGCCGCAGAGAATCAGATCGGCGATCAGGTCGTGCGCGAACGCCGTCCTCACCGCCACGTCGGCCCGGTCGTGGAACCAGGCCGGGTTCGGGCGATGGGAGAAGTCGCCGTCGTCGGTCGGGCGGCCCTCGTCGTCGAGAAAGGGTTTCGCCGTCGGGTGCGGGTAGCGGTCGGCCAGGAGGCCGAATCGCAGCTTCTTGAAGTACTCGGCGTTGCGGGCCACATCCCGCGCAATGTCGTTGCCGCTGGGACGGCCGCCGTCCCGGTAGCCCGAAAGGAAGCTGTAGTGGGTGTTGCCGATGATGTACTGGTGCGTGCCATCGGACCTCATGTACCAGCGGTGGCCGGGGCTGTCGGGGTCGATCACCCAGAAGCCGTGGTGGTCCGAGGGCATCGCGGTGACGTAATCCCCCTGGCGCTGGCCGTCGAGTTCCCTGGCGTCGGCGTGGACCTCGGCCAGGTCCCAGCGTCCGGGCCTTGTCGGACAGAAGCGGACCCGGAAGACATCCCCCGACGTGCCGCCCCGACCGTCGCCGTCCCAGAAGCCGTGGACCTTGTGCTCCCCCTGACCGTCCTCGTGCCGGAACCGTACCCAGAAGTCGATGTCCCTGGCCGGCGTATCGGCGGGGCCTTGCTCGGGGCCTTGAAAGGTGAGCTCCACGACCGAGTGGACGCCACCCCGGCCCGCCTCCTCGGCGGTGGCGAGCCGGCCCGAGACGACGAGAAGGGCCAGAAGCGAGATCGATCGGAGGGCCGCTGTCGCCCGGTTGGGGATCATGAGATGTCTCCGGAAAGGAACGCTTCAGGGGGCAGGTCCTGGCCGACATCCTACCAGGGAGCGAGCGGGGACGGAACCACGTCAACGCGCGAGACCCATTCCCATAAATTGAACATTTTTTCACTAGATCAGGAAATAATATCACGTCCCGGTCGGGACGGGCGCGGCCGATTTGCCGGGATCTCGGGGGTCGGCCTCCGGCTCGTCGGGGACGAACAGGCTCTCGCCAAAACGATCGACCCCGAAGGAGGAGATCACCTTGCGGACCTCATCGCCACGGAGGAAATCGGCGAAGGCCCGTGCCTCCCGGGCGTGAATGCCAGGGTGCGTCTCGGGGCTGACGACGATCACGTGGTAGTGGTTCCTGAGCAGCGGGTCCCCCTCGACGGCGACCGCCAGATCCAGCGTCCCCCCCTGGGCGAGAAACGTGGCCCGGTCGCTGAGGGTGTAGGCCCGCGTCTGGTCGGCCATGCGGAGCACCTGGCCCATCCCCGCCCCGGCCCGGATGTACCAGTCCCCTTCAGGCTCGACCCCCGCCCCCTTCCAGATCTGTAACTCCTTCCGGTGCGTGCCCGAGTCGTCCCCCCGGGAGACGAACGGGGACTGGCTCCGGGCGATGGCCGTGAACGCCTCGACGATGGAGGTCGAGCCGCCGATGTCCGCCGGATCGGAGGGGGGGCCGACCAGAACGAACG
Source organism: uncultured Planctomycetota bacterium (assembly GCA_963758025.1). Taxonomy (GTDB): domain Bacteria; phylum Planctomycetota; class Planctomycetia; order Isosphaerales; family Isosphaeraceae; genus CAVWUA01. Next base: position 228,611 of record CAVWUA010000006.1, read on the forward strand.
TGTTGTGCATGACGGCCCGGCGGCTCTCGCCGTGCCCCTCGGCCATGAACGTCTCCTCGGCCTCGGGCGCGTGGGCGAGGATCACGTCGGCGTCTCCCCGACGCCCGAGCTGGAGGGCCTGACCGCTGCCCACCGCGACGACCCTGACCGCGATGCCGGTTTGCCGGCGGAACAGCGGGATCAGCACGTCGAGCAAGCCGCTATCCCGCGTGCTGGTCGTGGTCGCCAGGGTGAGCGTCCCGCGGTCGCCGGGGGCGTCGCCCGCAACCGGACGTCAGGAGGGCCAGCGATAACGACACCGCGATGAGTGAGGTTCGCATTCCGGCATGGGCGTGTCCTCAGTAGATGAACTCACCCCGCACGAAGGCGGCGGCGCGGGGGTCGGCGGGGGTCTCGAAAAAGACCGGGGTCCTCGCCGTCTCGACCAGCTCCCCATCCAGGAGCAGGCCGACCCGGTCGGCGACCCGGCGGGCCTGGAACAGGTTGTGGGTCGCCCAGATCACCGTCGTGTTCCGGTCCCGATGGTCCTCGCCGATCACCTCCTCGACCAGCGCGACATGGGCGGGGTCGAGGTGGGCGGTCGGCTCGTCCAGGATCAGCACGTCGGGCCTGATGGCCAGGGCCCGGGCCAGGGCGACCAGTTGGCTCTGCCCCCCGGAGAGGGTCCGGGCCGATTGCGAGGCCAGTTTCCCCAGGCCAAGCCGATGAAGCCATCCGTCCACCTCGGCCGACCGCCCCCGCAACCCTCGGAGCCGGAGGCCGTACTCCACGTTGGCACGGACCGTCCCGGTCAGCAGCCGTGGGGTCTGGAAGACCATCGTGATCCGTCGCAGGTCCCGAGGGGCCAACCCCCGCCCGTCGAAGGGCCTCCCCTCGAACCACGAACGGCCGCCGCCCGGCGGCTCCAGACCCGCCAGAAGACGCAGCAGGGTGCTCTTCCCGGACCCCGTCGGACCGAGCAGGCTGACGACCTGGCCAGGGTGAATCTCCAGCGCGTCGATGTCGAGGCGAAAGGGACCGCCGTAGTCCTTGCTCAACGACCGGAGTCGGTAGAGCGGTCCGGTCATGGCGATGGCCTGCCGCCGACGAGCAGGATCAGGACGTTGACCGCCAGGGCCAGGGACAGCAGCACGCCGCCGAGGGCCAGGGCGAGCGCGAAATGCCCCCGACCCGTTTCGAGCACGATGGCCGTGGTGAGCACCCTGGTATGGTCCTCGATGTTGCCGCCGACGATCAGGACCGCCCCGACCTCCGAGAGGCTCCTCCCGAGAGCGGAGGCGATGGCCAGCACGATGCCGTTGCGAGCCTCGCGCAGGACGGTCAGGCGAGCCTGCCGAGGGCTCGCCCCCAGGCTGCGAACCTGGAGGATCAACTCGGCCGGAACGGCTTCCACGGCCGCCATCGTGATCCCGACGACGAACGGAAGCGCCAGAATCGTCTGGGCGCAGGCCATGGCCTGCGGGGTGAACAGCCAGCCCAGCGAGCCCAGCGGACCGCTCCGGGAAAAGAGCAGGTAAAGCAGCAGCCCGACAACGACCGGCGGGAGCGCCATCCCCGTCCGGGCCAGCACGGAAACCACCGCCCTGCCCCGACGGTTTCCCATCCCGACCCAGGCCCCGAACGGGATGCCGACAAGCGAAGCGACGAGAACCGCCGTCGCCGACACCCGCACACTCAGCCAGGTGATCCCCCCGATATCGATGCCCCCGACCATGCGGCCCGCCCCTCGACCCCCATGCCCCGATACGATGTTCCACCTGGGAGGGCATCATAACGGAGCAGCCGTCAAAAGCCATCGCGAGGGTTCTCCCCTCCGCGCGTTGCGCAAACGGCGGAAGCGCGTCCGACCCATTGCCTTCCGACCGCGGATCACGGCTCCGGCCAGAGGGAGTTGATGAGTCCCACGGTCCGTTCGACGAGCACCTGGCCCCCTTCCGGGCCGACGAGGTTGCTCTCCACGATCGCGCTGTAGCCCCCGCCCCGGGCGGCGATTCCGGTCGGCACGTACGATCCCGGGCCGGCGAGCTGGATGAGGAACGTCTGGATGGCCCGGCTCCGGGCCTTGATCTGGATGCCGAACTCGGTGAACAGTTCGAAGTCATTGGTGGCGATCGCGACGTCGCCCAGCCGGATCGCGTGGAGTTCCATCGAATACGGCTCGACATCGCCGGATTGCTGCCGCTCGAACCGCTTCACGACGTCCCCGTGCCAGAGCACCAGCCGGCGGTTGGCCGGGTCCTTCGAGAGCGCCTCGACCTTCGCCCTGGCCTCGGAGGCCTCGGCCTCGGTGACCTCGCGGACCGGCAGCTCGATCGTCTCGACCTTGTGGGCGAGGATCACGTCGGCGTGTTGTTCCTTGTCGGCGCCCTCGTAGGCTTCGTCCCACGCCGCGACGACCCGCCGCGACGAGTTCTTGCAGCCGGGTCAGCCCGCGGAGTTCCCGCATGCGTTCCTCGGCGCGTTTGCGGTACATGAGGTGGGGCGACTGGTCGCCGGCCGTGCCGGTCCAGGCGAGCACGAGCAGGTCCGGTCCGAGTCGCGACCGGAGCGTCTCGCGGACGTCGTGCCAGAAGTCGGCGTTGATGGACGAGCCCCCTTCGACCTCCTGGGAGGGGCACGCGACGTTGATCGCCGTGGCGATCAGCTCCCCTTCGCCGTTCCAGAAGAAGAGGACCTCGACCCCGTGATCTTCCGGGCCTTCGATGCCGCGGAAGTCGGGCCGGTCCGTGGGGCCGTACATCTGGGCATGCCCGTCGGCGTACACCGAGCGGCGATTCTGGGCCAGAACGGCGTGCCCGAGCCCCCAGCCGACCCGACCGGGCTTGCGGGATTCCCAGGCCCGGACGGCCGCCTCGGCGACGCGCGTCGCGAGGAACTCCGCGTACTCGGACGGCTGCATGACGCCGTCCTTCGGGATCTCGTAATCCCCCTCCGCCATGACGGGCGCCGTGTGGGTGTGGGTGGCGTTGAGGATCACCTTGCGGCGATCGACGCCGGGGAGGCGGTCGCCGACGAGTTGCCGGACCCGTTCGAGGACCGGGGCCTCGATCGCGACGAGGTCGCAGGAGACCAGGATCGCCTGATCGACGACCTGGTCCCCCTCCCGTGATTCCAGCGCGAGGGCCGTGGCCGTCACCGGGCTCTCGACACCCTGGGAGATCCGGGTGTGCATCTGACCCGCGAGCGCGATGGGCCGGTCAGGGGTGATGCTGACGGTGGCCCCGCCGACGTGCAGCTCGGCGGCCGGGCTTTCGGCGACCGCGAGGAACGTCGAAAGGGCGGTGATGATCCAGAACGTCCGCGACGGCCTCATGGGTCTTACTGACGGCATGGCGGGTTTCCTTTCGGTTCGATTCCTGGTGATGGCGAAAGCTCGGCGCCGCGTTCGGGGACGAGGGCGTCGCGGAGCGCCGGGCGCAGGGCCTCGGCCAGCGCGCGGTGGCCGCGAGGGTTGGGATGGCAGCCGTCGGTCGTCCAGTCGGCCAGGTCCTGACCGTCGGAACGTGCCTCCGTCCAGCGGGCGAAGTGGTCCACCAGCGGGACGCGGCACTCGGCCGCGACCTCGCGGCACGCGTCCATGTACGGGGCGAGCCGGACGTTGGGGTTCTCGCCGAGGCCGTTGACGGGGGCGTCGTCGGCCCAGCGCGGCTCGGTCATCAAGATCGGCTCGATGCCGCGGAGGCGCAGGCCGGCGACGATCGCCCGGAGGTTCGCCTTGTAGTCTTCCCGCGAGATCCGGCTCGCGGACGACCCCCGATCGACGTAGCTGTCATTCGTGCCATACATCACGGTGACGACCCTCGGCCGGAGTTCGCCCACGGCATCGAGCCGCTTCAGGGCCTGGTCGGTCCGCTCGCCGCCCACGCCGAGGTTGACGACCTCGGCGTCGATGCCGTCGGCCTTCAGGTCACGCTCGGCCAGGGCGGCGAACGTCTCCTCGGGGCGGACGCCGGGGCGCACCCCCTTCGTGATCGAATCGCCGAACGCCACCACGCGGATGACCCGCGCTCCGGGATCATCGGCCGACGCGACAGGCCCCCAGCCGATCACCCCGAGAGTTACAGTTATGAGCAAACAACCGAGACCCGATACGGGACCCGAGAGACGCACCATCGTTGACCTCCCATCCGGCATCGATCCGGGGCAGCCCGATTTCCTTCCCGCGCCCTGGATAGGTTAACCGGAACGGGCGGGGCAATCGAGCACCCGGCCCGAGGCCCGGCTCAGGGAGCCCGGTTCACGGCTTGACGGCATCGAAGTACTCGGAGAAGACGCGCGCCAGCTGCCCGCCGTAGCGCTCCCAGTGCGCGGCCGAGGGGTAGTCCTCCAGTCCGGCGATCCAGTTGACGTTCAGCTCGTGGACGGCGGCGTCGATGCCGTAGCGCTGCAGCCAGCCCTCGCCGAGCGTCCCGGCGTTGCGGAACTCTCCGGACGTGCTCCCCTCGGTGAACCAGGTGTGCTCGCGGAGCAGCGACTCCAGCGTCTTCATGCGCTCCAGGTGGCGTTCCAGCCCCGCGACCGGCGGCCGGCTGACGTGGAGCCGGCCGCTCCCGTCGTTGTGGAGTTCCAGCGCCAGGTGCGGCCGACGCCCCTGCCGGATCATGTCCTCCAGCCAGACCTCCAGCGCGTGGTTCTCCGGCGAGAGTTCCGGGTCGGCGGGCTGGTCCCAGTCCCGGTTCAGGTCCTTGCCGCGCAGGTTGAAGCGCGTCCGGCCATGCGCGACGCCGTCCTTGTTGGCCATCGGCAGCACGTAAACGCAGTACCGCTCCAGGTACTTCGCTCCGCCTCGTCGTCCCCCCGGAGCAGCCGGTCGACCAGGCCCTGCACGACCCAGTTGCCGCCCGGCTCCCAGGGGTGCGCCCGCGCCCGGAGGAAGACCCGGTACGGCGCCTCGGGACGGCCGACCCGGACGATCTCCAGCCCGCGTCCCTCGGCCGTCTCGCCGATCGGCGTGATCTCCACGAGCGGGCTTTTCGCGATCGACTCCAGCCAACGATCCAGGTCGGAGAGGCGATACGGCTCGACGCGGGCCACGTACAGCTCGGGGCCGGGCATCGTGACGGCCAGCCGCACGCGGTCGCCGGGGAGCCGCTCCAGCGGGACCGGCTTCCACGCCTTCCCGTCCGTTGAGACGACCGCGACCTTCAACTCGTCCGCGACCGACGCCTTGCGGCCGTTCCAGACGTTGTCCAGGTTCCGGAACTCCAGGGTGAGCGCGGTACCCGGCCTCGCGTGGAGCCGGAAGTGGAAGTGGCCCGCCGCGCGGTTCGGCGAGGACCGCTCGTGGTCGTAGAGGAGGTGCACGAGGATCGCGCCGTCGGGCGCGGCCTCGTACCAGAGCGGCGAGGCGTTCTCGAAGCCCGTGTCGATGTAATCGAGCCCGGTCTCCGGGGGCCTCGCCGGCTCGTCGGGTGCGGCCTCGGCCCCGGCGGCCTTCTTCCCCCGGATCAGCGTCGCGAGGAACTTCGCCGTCTCGTCGCCGATGACGTGGTAGCCGGCGAGGTTGGGGTGGCGGTCGCCGAGTCCAACCGGGCAGGTCCCGGAAGTGGGCGTCGAGCCGGTTGTCCATCACGACGACCTGACCGCCCCGGACGAACGGCCGGACCCAGCCGCGGTGCCGCTCCGGGATCTTCTCCAGCGGGTAGCGGCGGTAGTTGAGCATGTCCGGCCCGTGCTCCAGCTCCGCCGCATACCGCGAATACACGTCGAACAGCGGCAGGTGTTCCGACTCGGCCACCTTGCGGATGAGGGCGTTGACCGCCTCGTCGCGCTCGGGGGTCATGTAGGGGATGATCGTCATCGGGACGATCGGTCGCCCGCGGGAAGTCCCGGCGCAGCCGGCCGATCAGCTCCGAATAGTCCCTGGGGAAGTTGGCCTCGAACTCCTCCCGCTTGGCGATGTCGTTCAGGCCGTAGCGGATGAGGACGTAATCGAGATCGCCGAGGGGGGCGATGTCCTCGTCGTACCGGCCGGAGGAGAGCAGGCCGCGGAGGAACTCGCCGTCGCGGCCCTGGTTGATGACCTCGACCGGGGGCAGGTCCGGCTCCGCCGCGAGCAGCAGCCGGATCACGTCCTCAAGGTGGGGGCCGTCGGGCTCGACCTGCCGGCAGACGCTGCCGATGGTGGTGCTGTCGCCGAGGAGGAGGACCCTGAGCGGTCTCTCCTCATCCCCCGAGACCGGGACCGGCAGCAGGAGCAATGCGACGAGGCACCAGGGCCGCAAGAAACGCTTGTATCGCATCCGTCTGGCTCTCCCTCGTGTCCGCGCTTCCGCCTGTCCGGGGCCGGAACGTCTCGGGCACGGACCATCGATTGAACGCTCCGGAGTCCGGAAAGTCCACCGTCAACCCCCGCCTTCTTCGGTCCACGATACTCCCGATCCCACCGGCGTTGTAGAATAGACGCGGTCGCCACCCAGCCTTTTCCGGAAGCCACCATGTTGATCGTCCACGTCCACATCCAGGTGAAGCCCGACCGGGTCGAGGACTTCAAGACCGCCAGCATCGACAACTCGCGGAACAGCCTGCAAGAGCCGGGCATCGCGCGGTTCGACGTGCTCCAGCAGCAGGACGATCCCACGCGGTTCCTGCTGGTCGAGATCTACCGCACCGCCGACGCCCCGGCGGCCCACAAGCAGACGGCGCACTACAAGCGTTGGGCCGAGGCCGTGGCCGGCATGATGGCGGAGCCGCGTTCGAGCGTGAAGTTCGACAGGATCTATCCCGAGGCGGAACTCCCATGACGTTCGAGTTCGCCACCGCGGGTCGCATCCTCTTCGGGCGCGGCACGTCGCGCGAGGTCCCCGCCCTGGCCCGGGACCTTGGGCGCCGGGCGCTCGTGGTCCTGGGGGCCTCCGACCGCGGACGCGAGGCGCTGACGCAGGCTCTGGGCGAGGTCGGCATCCGACCGGTGGGCTTCAACGTGGGCGGCGAACCCACCACGCACCTCGTGGACGAGGCGACCCGGATCGCCCGCGCCGAGGGCTGCGATCTGGTGATCGCCCAGGGCGGGGGCAGCGTGATCGACGCCGGCAAGGCCGTGGCGGGCCTGCTCGGCAATCCGGGAAAGGCCCTGGATTACCTGGAGCTGGTGGGCGGGGGCAAGCCCCTGCTCAATCCTGGCGTGCCGTTCGTTGCCGTCCCCACCACGGCGGGCACGGGCGCCGAGGTGACCCGCAACGCCGTGCTGGACGTCCCCGAGCACCGGACCAAGGCGAGCCTGCGCGGCCATCACCTGCTGCCCCGCCTGGCCGTCGTCGATCCCGAGCTGACCCTGACTCTCCCTCCCGATGTCACGGCCTACACCGGCATGGACGCGCTGACGCAACTGATCGAGCCGTTCGTCAGCCACACCGCCAACCCCCTCACCGACGGCGTCTGCCGCGAAGGGCTCGCGCGGGCGGCCCGATCACTGGCGGCGGCCTATCGCGATGGGGCCGACATCGCGGCACGCGAGGACATGGCGCTCGCCGCGCTCTGCGGCGGGATCGCCCTGGCCAATGCGAAGCTCGGCGCGGTGCACGGGTTCGCCGGCGTCCTCGGCGGAGCCACCGGCCAGGCTCACGGCGCCTCTGCGCCGGCTGCTCCCTGACGTCATGGAAGCCAACCTTCGCGCGGCCGACGATCGGAACGACGCCGGCCATCCTCCAGCGATACACGGAGATCGCGCGGATCTTGACCGGCGACCCCGGGGCGGACGCTCAAGACGGTGTTTCCTGGGTGCGTGGGCTGTGTCACGAGATGAAGATCCCGCCGCTGCGGGAGGCGGGCCTCTCGATCGCCGATTGCGGCCGGCTCGTCCCGCTCGCCCGGCGTGCGAGCAGCATGAAGGGCAACCCCGTGACGCTGTCGGACGAGGAACTGCGCGGGATTCTCGAAGCGGCCCTCGACTGATCGCCGCACGGTCGTTGTGACGCCGGTCGGCGATCCGTAAACGGGCGTTCGCTTGACGTTCCCCCTATTCCTTTGCATGTGCGGACAACGCATGTGCGGACAACGGCGGTCGGTCAGGGCGATCGACGCCGACTCGGGATCGTGTCACCAAAAGGGAGCGAGATCATGGCAACTCAGGACAGGGTCGCGTTCATCACCGGGGCGAACAAGGGGCTCGGCCTGGAGACGGCCCGCGGACTCGGCGGGATGGGGATTGCCGTCGTCATCGGCAGCCGCGACGAGGCGAAGGGACGCGCCGCCGCCGAGGGGCTTCGTCAGGAGGGAATCCGGGATGTCGAGTCCGTCCGGTTCGACGTCACTCATCCCGAGGATCACCAGGCGGTCGCCCGTCACCTGGAAGACCGCTACGGCAAGCTCGACATCCTGGTAAACAACGCGGGGGTGTCGCTCGACAAGGCCGACTTTGGCGCCCCCGGGGGCGTGAATACCACCTCGACGGTGACGCAGGAGATCCTCCATCAGACGTTCGAGACAAACTTCTTCGCCGTCATCGCGCTGACGCAGGCGCTCCTGCCCCTGATCCGCAGGTCCCCGGCCGGTCGGATCGTCAACCTTTCGAGCATCCTCGGTTCTCTGACGCTCCACTCCGACCCGACGTCCCCCATTTACTCCATGAAAGCGTTCGCCTACGACGCCTCGAAGACGGCGCTCAACGCCTTCACCGTTCACCTGGCACACGAGCTGAAGGGGACACCGATCAAGGTGAACTCCGCCCATCCCGGCTGGGTGAAGACGGACATGGGCGGCCCCTCGGCCCCGATGGAACTCTCCGAGGGTGGAAAGACGAGCGTGCAACTGGCGACCTTGCCCGACGACGGCCCGACCGGCGGCTTCTTCCATCTCGGCGAGCCCTTGCCCTGGTAAACCGGGCGACGCCTTGAAGCCGCGCAGGCGCCGAGGGCATTGACCGACTCCGCGACCGGGCGTATCGTCAGCTTTGGAGGGCGGGCGGGCTAGGACATGCACGCCGACCTCAACAAGTGCCCCGATGGTTGAGGAGATGCGACTCCATGCTACGATCGCGCACACCCTCTTCGATATGGACCAGCTCCGGCTCGCCCCCAGCCTCTCCTGCCAGTTCGCCCGGTTTTGTGGTAGGCTACGAGAGATTCCGAGAGGCGGACCGAGGAGTCTGAGCGGGCGGGAGATGGCCTCGATTCGCCAGGAAATGAGGGCTGATGAACGTGAGATCGATCCTCCTGACCCTGTCGATCCTCCTGCTCACCCTCCCCGATCGACTTGCGGCCGACGCCGAGCACCCGACCTCCGTCGATTTCGACCGCGACGTGCGGCCCATCTTCGAGACGCATTGCCTCCGGTGCCACGGCCCGTCGAGGCAAAGGTCGGGCCTTCGCCTCGACGTCAAGGCAAGCGCCCTGGAAGGAGGCGACGTCTTCGGCCCCGCGATCGTGCCGGGGAACGCGGCCGATAGCCCGCTCATCCAGCTTGTCTCGGGCGAGGACGAGGACCTGACGATGCCGCCGAAGGGCGAGCGGCTGTCGGCGGTCGAGGTCCAGACGCTCACCCGCTGGATCGACGAGGGCGGATCAAGGAATCGAGAAGCTCCAAGAAGATGTCGATACCACAGGAGCATTGGGATCACATCCGCCAAACTGCCAGTAACTCGTGTACATATACTGGCCATCAGGAAGGGTACCCCAAGACACGCCAGGGCCGCGCACCAATGTCATTTCCTGACCGCAATCCACAGTATAATTCTGGCAGTCCAGATCAATCGAGATAGGTTCTGGTTGCGGCTCACCAGGTCCCACCATTGTCACTCGATCAATCCGAGCCTTGTGCCCAAAAACACACGGATCACCACCAGTATCGTTGCACCAAACCAGTTGAGATTCGGTGGTGAAAAGCCCGTTTCCGGCACTATACCAGGAATCGAAGTTGCCCGAGAGTGCGATATCAGGATCGCACATGAAGAGGCTGCCGTACTGGCCCTGAGCCAGTCCAACTCCGACGAGAATCGAAACGAATGCAATCAATAGTGTTCGCACGTCATTTCTCTGTAATGGAAACTTGAAAGCGACTTGTTCCCGACACTTGTTATTCCTTAACAATGGCACGGAAGTAGGTGCTGGCAATCACCTTCAACTCCGACTTACCATCCTTGTTAGGGGTGGAAACCTTCTTGACTCCCACCGTGACCAAGTACTCTCCAGGTGGAAGCGTGATCATCTCGTCAAAAGTCGGATGAATCGTTTCACCCTTGTGACTCGTAAACTTTTGGTGGTCGTAATCGTCCTCCCAAATGACCTCGTAAGAGTAAGACCCGTCCTTCTGTCGAAACTGCTGTGAAACTTGGCAAAACCACAGCAGTTGCATGGGAGCCACCCCATTCCGCAGGTTTGCCTTTGCGTGAACATGCACGCGGCCATGAAAAGTCTCCAACTTCTTGGGGACTTCCACTGTGTACTGGGAAAGGATCGGCAGGGGAACGTGGTCTGGGGCATTTTGAGCGGAAACGTATTCCACCACAAGCCTGCTGGAGCAAAAGGCCAATCCCGCGAACACGAGAACCACTGAGACCGTTTTCCAAAAACGCATGTCCAACCTCCTTCAACTGGAAACTGGTAGGTGAAATCGCTGCACCGACGATATTACCCTGAACTGCCGAATGAGCAAAATATTTTACCGTACTCACAAAATTCCCTTTGCCAAATCTCATAGGAGTTACGCAGCAGTGATCGGACGTCCATATTGCGTCGATCCGTTCGGTTGTCCATGATTGGTCGCATGTACGCCCCAAAGTCCAAGTGTGTCGATACCGACTCCATCGATTTCCTCATCGCCTCTCCCAAGGCGTTCTGCTGCACCGAGGCCGCCGCTGTGCAACCCGAGACGCCCGATACTCCGGCTCACGACGCCTTCACACGGCTGCTCCATCGGCTGGAGCCCGACCCGGCCACGCTCTAGGACGAGGCCCGCCGGAACCGTCAGGGATACCGGCCCGTCGCCGACGTCGCGATCGCCCCCGTTGGGACGATCGTGCATCTGGAGGGTTTCGGGTCGATGTCGCACTCGCTGCCGAAGGGACGCGGGTCTCGTCGTCGGGCGATACCGTGGCGGCTGACCGCCACGAGCTTCGGTTTATCAACGATGGCCAGTACGGCAACTCGCGGAGCTGGATGTCGAGCGAGATGGGCCGCGGCTGGGTCGAGCTGGCCTTCCCCCGCGAGCACACAATCGAGCTGGTGGTGTGGGGGCGGGATCGCGAGGGGACGTATGACGACCGGCTGGCCGTTGAGTACCGGATCGAAGTCGCCACGGGCTCGGGCGACTGGCAGACCGTCGCCGATTCGACGGACCGCCGCAAGACCCAACCCGGCGAGAATCCATCCCCTGCCTCCAGCACCCGAGGGCTCGACCCGGACGAGGCCCGCGAGGCCGAGCGGCTGATGGCCCAGAGGGAGTCGCTGACCGCGAAACTGAGCGCCGCGGACGTGGAGCAACTCGCCTTCGCTGGCACGTTCCGGACGCCCGACGTGATCCACCGCCTGCTACGCGGCGACCCGGAGCAACCGAAGGAGGAGGTCGCCCCTTCGGTCCCGAGCGTCCTGGGGACGCTCGAACTCCCGAAGGACGCCCCCGAAGGCGAGCGACGGCGGGCGCTGGCGGACTGGATCGCCAGCCCGAGCAATCCCCTCACGGCCCGGGTGGTGGTCAACCGCCTCTGGCAGGGGCATTTCGGCGTGGGGCTGGTCGAGACACCGAACGATTTCGGCCGCAACGGCGCGCAGCCGTCCCACCCCGATCTGCTCGACTGGCTCGCGTCGGAACTCATCCGCTCCGGCTGGTCGTTGAAGCACATGCACCGGCTGATCGTCCTGTCGGCGACCTATCGCCAGTCGGGCCGGATCGACCCGGCCGCACGGGCGAAGGACGCCGACGCCCGGCTGCTCTGGCGGTTCCCGTCGCGGCGGCTGGAGGCCGAGGCGATCCGAGACGCGATGCTCGCCGTGAGCGGCCGACTGGACCTCAAGATGGGCGGTCCGGGTTTCAACCTGTTCCAGCAACGCGGCGGGCTGAGCGGCTTCACGCCGATCGAGTCGTTCACCGGAGACGGGCTCCGCCGCATGATCTACGCCCACAAGGTGCGCCGCGAACGCGACGCGGTCTTCGGCGCCTTCGACTGCCCCGACGGCGGCCAGAGCACGGCCCGCCGACGCGAGTCCACCACTCCGATCCAGTCCCTGAACCTGTTCAACAGCCGCTTCACCCTGGACGAATCGGCCGCGTTCGCCGCGCGGGTCGAGGCCGAGGCCGGCACCGACCCGGCGGCCCAGGTCCGTCGCGCCTACCGGCTCGCCCTCGGCCGCGACCCCGAGGGGGACGAGCTGGACGAGGTCGTCACCGTCGTGCGAGAGCACGGGCTATCCGTACTCTGCCGGGCCCTCTTCAACAGCAATGAGTTCCTGTCACTGCCATGACGAACGACCCCGAACGCCTCTCGCCCGCGGGGCGACACCTGCTCGACCGCCGGGGCTTCCTCGGCCACTCCGCCACCGCGCTGGGCTCGATCGCGCTGGCGAGCCTGCTCGGCCGCGACGGGCTGCTCGCCGCCGAGGGCCCCGTCATCGACCCGTCGCGGCCGTTCGCGCCGCGGCCGCCGCACTTTCCGGCGAAGGCCAAAAACGTCGTCGTCATCTTCTGCGCCGGCGCGGTCAGCCAACTGGAGACCTGGGACTACAAGCCGGAGCTGATTCGACACGACGGCAAGCCGCTGGAAGGCGGTCCGGCGGTGACCTTCCAGGGGCCCGCCGGGCGATCTGGCCCGTCCGCAATATGAGTTTCCGACCTCGCGGTGAGACCGGCAAGATGGTCTCCGACCTGATCCCGCACCTCGCCGAGCTGACCGACGAGATCGCGTTCCTGCACTCGCTGACCAGCAAGAGCAATACCCACGGCCCGGCCGAGAACTTCCTCTCGACGGGCTCCGTGCTCGACGGTTTCCCGAGCCTCGGCGCGTGGGTCTCCTACGCGCTGGGCAGCGAGAACCAGGACCTGCCCGCCTTCGTCGCCATCCCCGACCCCCGCGGCGTGCCTCAGGCGGGCTCGAACAACTGGGGTCCGGGGTTCCTCCCGGCCCAGTTCCAGGCGACGCCCCTCAGCTCCAGGGAACCGGTACGCCACCTCTCACCACCCGCCGGCATCCGGCCCGAGGACGACCGCGCCGCCCGGTCGCTCCTGAAGCGGATGAACGCGCCGTCACCTCGAACAAAACCCGGGCGACGAGACGCTCGCGGCCCGGATCGCCAGCTACGAACTGGCCGCCCGGATGCAGCTCAGCGTGCCGGAGGCCACCGACCTTTCCGGCGAGCCCGCGCATATCCTGAAGCTCTACGGGGCCGACGACGCGTCCAACCCCACCAAGGCCGCCTTCGCGCGGAACTGCATCCTCGCCCGGCGGCTGATCGAGCGCGGCGTGCGGTTCGTTCAGCTCTTCAACGGCGCCTACGCCAGCGCCGGCGAGCTGAACTGGGACGGCCACAGCAAGCTCAAGGAGCAGTACGACCGGCACGCGGCCATCCTCGACCAGCCCGCCGCCGCCCTGATCCGCGACCTGAAGCAGCGCGGCCTGCTCGACGAGACGCTCGTCGTCTGGTGCACCGAGTTCGGCCGCATGCCCATGTTCCAGAAGGGGGCGAAGGGCCGCGACCACAACCCCGACGGCTTCACCTGCTGGTTGACCGGCGCCGGCGTCAAGCCAGGCGTCAGCCACGGCGTCACCGACGAACTCGGCCGGAAGGCGGTGGAGGACGTGCTCACCCTCTACGACTTCAACGCCACGATCCTCCACCTGCTCGGCCTGGATCACGAGGACGCTGACCTTCGAACACAACGGCATCCGCCGCCGACTGACGAACGTCGAGGGCAACGTGATCGGTGAGGTTCTGGCCTGAACGCTCTCAAAGACACGACGGATGAGGATCACCACGATCACGACGCAACAGGCAAAGTCGTGGACTCATCCCGTCGGGGGCGATTCGAGGATCTCGCCGACGACGCGGGCCGGGCGGCCGTCGGTGAGGCGCTGCTCGCGGCCGTTGGCGTGGTAGACCAGCCGCTCGTGGTCGAGGCCGAGCAGGTGCAGGACGGTGGCCTGGAAGTCGTTGGGGGTGACGACGTCCTCGACCGCCCGGTGGCCGACCTCGTCGGTGGCGCCGAAGGTCATGCCCCCCTTGATCCCGCCGCCGGCCATCCAGATCGAGAAGCCCTGGCCGTTGTGGTCGCGGCCGGCCTTGTCGTCGAGGTCCCCCTCGCTGACCGGGAGCCGGCCGATCTCGCCGCCCCAGTGGACCAGGGTCGTCTCCAGCAGCCCGCGCTGCTTGAGGTCCTTGACCAGCGCGGCGGCCGGCCGGTCGGTCCGCCGGCAGATCTCGGGCAAGGTCGTCTTGATGGAGTTGTGGTTGTCCCACGGCTGGCCGCCGAGGAAGAGCTGGACGAACCGCACGCCGCGCTCGACCAGCCGCCGGGCGATCAGGCAACGGGTGCCGTACTCGCGGGTGTGCGTCCTCGTCGAGGCCGTACATTCGCCGGATGTAGTCGGGCTCGCCGGAGATGTCGAGCGCCTCCTTGGCGGCGGTCTGCATGGCCGCGGCCAGCTCGTAGCTCTGGATGCGGGCCTCCAGGTCGGCCTCGCCCGGGTGCCGGTCGAGATGGCGGCGATTGAGCCGGTCGAGGAACGCCAGGTTCTGCGCCTGCACGCTCGCCGCGAAGCTGGGGCGGCGGGTCGAGGTTGAGGATCCGCGGCTCCTTGGGACGGAGGACCGTGCCCTGGTACAGCGGGGGCATGAACCCGCTCGACCAGTTGTTCGCGCCGTCGACCGGGTGCCCGCCGGGGTCGGAGAGGACCATGTAGGCGGGCAGCTCCCGCGACTCGCTCCCCAGGCGCGTAGACGATCCAGCTCCCGAGCGTCGGCCGGCCGGTGATGCCGGCGATCCCGCCGTGGAAGTAGCGGATCGACACCTCGTGGCCGTTGTGGCCGGTGTGCATCGAGCGGATGACGCAGAGGTCGTCCACGATCCCCGCGGTCTCGGGCAGCAGCTCGGAGACCTCCGTGCCGCACTCGCCGTGCTTGGCGAACTTCCAGGGGCTGCCCAGGAGCTTCTTGCTGGCGCGGTTGACGAAGCTGAAGACGACGTCGCCGCCGTACTCGGTGCCGTGGTGCTTCGAGAGCTCGGGCTTGGGGTCGAGCAGGTCGACGTGCGACGGCCCGCCGTGCATGAACAGCGAGATCATCGCCGTCGCCTTCGGGGCGAACAGGCGGCGGGCGTGGCTTCAGGTCGAGCGGCAGGTTCTCGCCGGGCTTCTTGGGCTCCTCGGCGAGCAGCCCATCCTGACGGAGCAGGTGGGCCAGGGCGAACGCCCCGACGCCGAAGGCGGAGTTCGTCAGGAAGGTCCGCCGGCTCGTGGGATGCGAGGGATCAGTCCACATAGAGGAACTCGTTGGAGCTGAGGAGTTGCTGGCAGAGGTTCGTCGAGCACCGCCCGTTCGCGGTCGGCGGCCTCGCCCTGCTGGCCGAGGCTCGACGCGTTGCTCCGAGACGAAGCGACCGGGCGAGGTCCATCTCCTCGGGGGTGATCGGGCGCTGGTAGGCCAGGTCCCAGGCGTGGGCGATCCAGCAGGGCCATCGCTCGCGCCGTCGCCGTCGCCGGAATCGGCGGCGGGGCCGGACTCCGGCGGCGGTGCGTCGGTCGCGGCCTCGGCGATCACCCGACCGGCCATCGCCCGCGCCTGGTTCAGGACGAAGTCGCTGTTCATGAGCATGAGCGACTGCGGGGCCGACGTGCTGGCGTGCGCCGCTCGCAGTTGACGGCCATCACCGGGGCGTCGAACGCGTCGAGGAACGAGACGGGCTTCGACCGGCGGACCTGCAGGTAGAGGCTCCGTGCGGGCCGAATCGTCCGCCGGGAGCACCTGGCCGACGGTGTCCTCGGCCACCGGCACCGGCGGGCCGTACAGGCGTCGGGTCGAGCCGGCCGCTGACGGCGAGGATGCGGTCTCGCAGGGACTCGGCATCGAGCCGGCGGACCGGATAGCGGGCGTAGAGGGCGTTCTCGGAGTCGATCGCGTCGTGCGCCGGGTCGCGTCGGGAGGACTGGCGATAGACGGTGGACGTCATGATGAGCCGGTGCATCTGCTTGAGGCTCCAGCCCTGACGGACCAGCTCGTCGGCGAGCCAGTCGAGCAGCTCGGGATGCGTGGGCGGCTGGCCCAGGACGCCGAAGTCGCCCGGGGTCTCGACCAGGCCCCGGCCGAAGTGGTGGAGCCAGATCCGATTGGCGAGCACGCGGCCGACGAGCGGATGCCGGCCGCTCGTCAGGTGGCGGGCGAAGGCGAGCCGACGGCCCGAGGTCGGCAGGCTCGGGTCGTCGGCCGGGACCTCGAACCGCTCCCCCTCGGGCGCCGCGATGGTCAGGTCGCCGGGGCCGACCGCCTTCGTCGGCTGGCGGTGGTCGCCGCGGTGGAAGACGTGCGTCTCGGGCACCACGCCGGGGATCTCGTCGAGCACGCTCACGAAGTCCTCGACGGGCTTCTCGGCCGCGCCTGGCGGCGATCCGTTCCGCGGTCCTTCTTCAGCTCGTCGGCCGCGGCCTGGTCGTACTGGTAGAGGACCCCGGCGCTGAGGTTCGACGCTGGGGTTCGCGGCGAGCAGGGCCTTCTGCTCGTCGGTGCGGTCGATCGCCGGGCGTCTCGGCCGCCGTGCGGAGCGGGCCGCGCTGGTCCTCCGGGAACTTCTCCAGCTCCTTCTCCAGGGCCGCCGCCACGAACCGCTTCGTCTTCTCGTCGAGCGCCTCCTGGAGCTGCCGCACCTCGGCCTCGATCGCCGCCGACCTCTGCCCGATCCGCGTCGGTGGCCAGCGAGACCAGCCGCTGCGAGGGGCGTCGCCAGTGCTGCGGGTCGAGGGCCGGCTCGAAGATCGCCCGGAGCCGGAAGTAATCGGACTGCGGGATCGGGTCATACTTGTGGTCGTGGCACCGGGCACAGCCGACGGTCAGGCCCAGGAAGGTCGAGCCGACGATCTGGAGCGTGTCGGCGACGACCTGGTTGGCGGCCAGGGGCTCGTCCTCGGCGCCGGTCGAGGTGCCGTCGGCCGCCGTCCGGAGGAAGCCGGTGGCGGCCAGCGTCTCGACCTGCTCGGGCGTCAGGTCCTTCCAGGGACGCGGGACCAGCTCGTCGCCGGCCAGTTGCTCGACGAGGAACCGATCGAGCGGCAGGTCGCGCGTTGAAGGCCCGGATGACGTAATCGCGATACTTGTACGCGTAGGGCCTCGGCGTGTCCTCGCTGCCGTTGCCGTCGGAGTCGGCATAGCCGGCGACGTCGAGCCAGTGCCGCGCCCAGCGCTCGCCGTAACGCGGCGAGGCGAGCAGGCGGTCGATCATCCGCTCGTAGGCGTCGGGCGCCGGGTCGGCGAGGAAGGCGTCGATCTCCTCTCGGGTGGGCGGCAGTCCCGTCAGGTCGGCGCTGGCGCGGCGGATGAGGGTGAGGCGGTCGGCCTCCGGGGCGAACGAGAGCCCACGCTCGCGGAGCTTCGCCGCGATGAAGGCGTCGATCGGCGTCCGGACGCGATCCTCGGGCCTGAAGGATGGCGGCTCCGGTGCGTCGAATCGGCTGGAACGCCCAGAAGGCCCGCTCCTCGGGCGTGATGTCGATGCCGGGCGGGAGGGAGTCGGGCTCCTCGCGGAGCGTCACCGCCCCTCCGGCGATCCAGCGCTCGATCACGGCGACCTGCTCCGGGGGGACCTTCTTCTCCCCGGGCGGCATCTCGCCGTCCTGGATTCGCATGAGCAGATAGCTGGCATCGGGTTCGCCCGGCTCGATCGCCGGCCCGCTGATCCCGCCCCGCGCGGCGAAGCGCTTCAGGCGAAGGTCGAGGTCCCCCTCAAGCTTCTCTCCCGCCCCGTGGCAGCCGAGGCAGTACGTCTTGAAGATCGGGCGGACATCCCGCTCGAACGTCGGACTCTCGTCGGCCCAGGCTCGGCCGACGAGGCCGGAACAGATGGCGACCACCACGGATAGTCGGAGCACGATCATGGCGGTCTCCCGGAGTCTCGCCCCGCGGTCGCCGGCCTGTCCCTTCCCGGCCCGCTCGCATCCCGCGTCGGCCGGAGCCGAGGCAACTGGTTGAATTATTGTTAAAACTCTCGGCTCTTTCAAGCCCATTCGGGTCTGATCGCACTACCGACCCTGGGTTGGACGTCGCGGCGAAAGCGATCGCGGGTCGGCCGATGCCGCCCCTGACTGATCGGACGTCGCAACCGGTGAAAACCGCGTCCAGCGAGTCGGTTTTGCGTGTACGAGCCCTCCGAACTTCTTCGTTACCGACCGCGCAGCAAAAAGCCCGCGCCCTTGTTTCCCAAGGGGCGCGGGCCTCAGTACACCCGACAGGACTCGAACCTGTAACCCTCAGTTCCGAAGACTGATGCTCTATCCAATTGAGCTACGGGTGCGAAACGGAATTCTCTCGAACGCCGGGGCGTCTCGGTCAGTATAGCTCAGAGCGCGAGGCAGCGGCAAGGTGAGCTTCTCGGGGGGAGCCGTTGGGATCGGTCAGCGGCGGACGGGCAGACGTGACGCGGCGGAGGGCCGGCGGTGAGGGCGGAATAACGGTTGAGGAACCTCCGAGTCGGTGGGGGAGTATTCGGTCGCGCTCCGGGTCGCGACCACGTCGAAGATGAAGGAAAAGTGGACCAGGCTGGCGGCCATCACGATCAGATGGAAGAGGTCGTGGGACTCGAAGACCCCCGGCCAGAGAACCGGCCAGTGGAGCAGGTTCAACGCCGCGCCGACGCTGTAGATCACGCCACCGATCAGGATCGGCCGCGCCTGACCCGCCGGGACGGCCAAGGCGATCTCCGAGTAGAACAGGACCGCGCCCCAGCCGAGGCCCAGGTAAAGACACGTCGAGACGGCCGTCGGCAAGGCCCCGATCGTCGCTTGCATGGTCGCGCCGAGGACGACGGCCAGCCAGACGACGGTGAGGGTGCGCTGCCGCCAGGGGTCGCGCAGGAGGTTCCAGGCGATCGGGGTATATGTGCCGGCAATTAATGTATAAATGCCAACGTGATCGAGACGGCCGAGCCAGGTTACATACTCGGGTGGCCCGTGCAAACCGTGATAGGCCGAACTGGCCGCGAAACAGGCGATGAGGCTCAGGCCATAGACCAGAAGGCTGAGTTGCCGCGACCGGTCCCCCTGCCCGCGCTTCCACAAAAGGGCCACGCCGGGCGTCACGACCAGAAGCCAGGCGCCATGACTCAAGGCGCTGGCCGGCTCTCGAAGATCGAAGATGTCCATGCGGTCTCTCCAGGTTGGCGGGGGTGACCGCAAGGTCGAATCAAGGGATTTCGGAATCCTGGCGAACAGCGGGCGATTCCCCCGCGACATGCAATGGCCCGCGAAACAGACTGACGCTTGTGAGGCACTTCCCATCGTCGGCACGCCGGAACGACGTGCTTGAGCGGTTCCCCCCGCCAGCCGGCCGGAAGGGCGGTCCAGACCGTCGGATCGTTATCTCCGCCCGGGACGAGGCTGGCCCTGAATTTGCTGAAAATAGGGATTCCCAACGTCATCCACCCGTCATCCTGAACCCGGAGATCCGATCGTCACGATGGGTCACGCTCATGCACATCATGATCGCACAGCCGCGGGGCAAAACAAGGGCCGCCTGACGATCGTGCTGATTTTAACGACGATTTACCTCGTCGCGGAGGTCATCGGGGGCCTGCTCACGGATAGCCTGGCGCTGCTGGCGGATGCCGGACACATGCTGACTGACGTGGCCGGGCTGGCCCTGGCGCTGCTGGCCGTGTGGTTCGCCGAGCGGCCCGCCAGTCCCGAGCGTACCTACGGCTATTACCGGGTCGAGATCCTCGCCGCGCTGACGAATGCGGTCGTGCTGATCGGCATCTCGCTGTTCATCCTGTATGAAGCGTACGAGCGGTTTCTCGACCCTCCCGAGGTGGCGAGCGTGCCGATGCTGATCGTCGCGGTGATCGGCCTGGTGGTGAATCTCGCCGGGATCTACCTCCTGTTCACGGGCTCCAAGGAGAGCCTGAACCTGAAAGGGGCCTACTTCGAGGTGCTTTCCGACGCCCTCGGCTCGATCGGCGTGATCGTCGCGGCCATCATCATGGCGACAACCGGCTGGTATTACGCGGACCCGCTCATCTCGGCGGGCATCGGCCTGTTCATCCTGCCGAGGACCTGGTCGTTGCTGAGCGACGCCATGAACGTGCTGCTGGAGGGGACCCCCTCCGACGTCAACCTGGAAGCCGTGCGCGCGGCGATCGGTAACGTCGAAGGCGTGGCGGACGTCCACGACCTGCACGTCTGGTCGCTCACCTCCGGCGTCAACGCCCTCAGCGTTCATGTCGTGCTGGCCGAAGGGGCGGAGCACGGCGCGACCCTGTCGGAGATTCACCACAAGACGACCGCCGATTTCGCGATCCGCCACGTCACCGTGCAGGTTGAGCCGCACGGCTGGGACGGGGACCACGGCGAAATGCACCTCTGAGAGGGTGGACGAGGCGGTTCGTCGAGTGGGCATCGGTGGACGGAGCTAAATCCACCCGACGACGAATTACATTCTCGCACGCCACTTGTGATGATGCAACCGCCCCGTAGAACAGCTTCAGATTCGCCTGGATCGACCCGAAGACTACAATAACGAATCCCTGTCCGCGGAGCGCGGAATGTGGTAGAATGAGTTGACGGTGAAGGGAACTGCTCTATGATTCCCGTTGGTCCGTTAAACGACAATTGAGGCGGATTGCGTGCGAACTGTTCTGGTCCTGTGCCTGATTCACGCTCTCTCGTTCTGCCCGGCATTCTGCGGGACGGACGAGGCGGACCATGTTACGCATCCGCATCAGCAACAGTCGGGCGATTCGCCCGCCACTCCAGTCCACTGCCCCGAGGATGGCGACGGTTGCATCTGCAACGGCGCGATCCAGACGGCGGACGTCCGCCTGCCGGACATGGACTCCATCGGGCTGTTCTTGCCCGTGAATCTCAGCGACGTATCCGCGTCGCATCCCCCTCTCTCACTGACCTGGAACCGCGCGACGGTCGGCCTGACCGGCTGGGGCGATTCCAACTCGGTCCGATCCTTCCTGCAAAACTTCCGCTGCTGATCGCGCCTCAAGGTTCCGACCGAACGGGCCGGAAAGGTCGTCGTTGCGCGCTGCGCTTCCGGCCGGCTCCTGGCCCCGATCGAAACGTCACCCTTTCCTAACCATCGCTCGACCCGCGCCCTTTTTTCTTCTTCGCGGCAGGCGCGTGAGCGTGATCACACATAGAGATCAGGAAGTGAGCCATGAAACGGACGATTCTCCTGGGACTGGCCGTCCTGGCGGGGACGGCCCTGATCGGCCTGAGCGTGGCCTGGTCGAAGCCGTCGTGGTTGCCCGCCTGGGCACGCGTGGGGCCGATCGCCGGC
This sequence comes from uncultured Planctomycetota bacterium, assembly GCA_963758025.1. Taxonomy (GTDB): domain Bacteria; phylum Planctomycetota; class Planctomycetia; order Isosphaerales; family Isosphaeraceae; genus CAVWUA01. Next base: position 250,024 of record CAVWUA010000006.1, read on the forward strand.
GCCGGGGCCGCGACCGCCGATGCGGGGCTTTACTGCAAGGAACATGGCGTTCCCGAAAAATTCTGCACGATTTGCCACCCGGAATTGAACGACAAACTCCTGCTCTGCCCGGAACACGGGAACATTCCCGAAGACATCTGCACGCTCTGTCATCCCGAGGTGGAGAAAAAGTACAACATCCAGATGTGCGAAGAGCATGGCCTACCCGAGGCGTTCTGCGTCGAGTGCGGTCATGGCCCTTCCGCGGCGGCCAACCTGCCGGATGACGGCTGGTGCGCGGCGCACAACCGACCGGAGGAACTCTGCGAGGAATGCCGGTGGGAGCGGGCCGCCGCCACGGCCAACGGTGAGACGCCGACGCTGCCGGGATGCAAGGAACCCCTGCCGACCGTCCGGCTCGCCTCGACGCGACTGGCCGACCGCATCGGCCTGAAGACCGCGCCCGCCGTCGAAGAGACGCACGCCCACCACCTGATCGCCAACGCCGAGACCTCCTTCGACGCCAACCGGCTCGCCGAAATCAGCCCTCGCGTCCACGGCTATCTCCGCGATATCCGCGCCGACCTGGGCCAGAGTGTCCGGCAAGGGGAGATTCTGGCCGTCGTCGATTCGTCCGAAGTCAGCGCGGCGAAGTCGCGGTTCAACGCCGCGAAGGCCGCCGCCGAACTGGCCGAGGTTACCCACGACCGCACCGCACGGCTCGCCAAGACCGGATCGGTGGCGGCCAAGGACACGCTCGAAACCCTGACCGCGCTGAACCAGGCCCGCGCCAGCCTGATGGACGCCGAGCAGAAGCTCCGCAACCTCGGTTTCGGCGACTACGAACTGGAGCGCACCGCTCAGACGCACGACACCTCCAGCCTTCTGGAAATCATCGCCCCGATCGACGGAACGGTCGTGACGCGGCACGCCGTGCAAGGGGAGGCCGTGCAGCCGACGACGCAACTGTTCTCGGTGGCCGACACCAGCTCAATGTGGCTCTGGATCGACGTGTACGAGGGAGACATCGACAAGGTCAAACTCGGCGAATCGCTGATGTTCCGCATCTCCGGCACCGACGGCCCCGACTTCCCCGGCACGATCACCTGGATTGGCGTCGAGGTGAACCCCACCACGCGAACAACCCGCGTCCGGGCCGAGCTGGCGAACCCCAATGGCAAGCTCCGCGCCAACCTGTTTGGCCAGGCCGAGATCCAGATCGGCAAGGAGCACAAGACGGTCGTCGTCCCCAGGGAAGCCGTGCAGCACAAGGACGACACCATGCTGGTGTTCCTTCCCGACAAGGCCGGCACGTACCGCCCGCAACGGGTCCTCACGCGCCCGTCCGACCGCCGCGACGTTGTCGAGGTCACCTGGGGCCTGAAACCCGGCCAGAAGGTGGTCACCCAGGGGGCCTTCCTGCTCAAGACCGAGATCATGAAAGGGTCCATCGGCGCGGGCTGTTGCGAGTGACGCCTCTCGGATCACCGTCATTCACGTCGTCATCGGATCGGGTCAGGGGTGGCAAGGGGGCTCCTCCGCGAGCCCCGGCTTCTGATGCACCGGGAATTCGGCTTGATTGCACTGGCAAGGCCCATGGAGTGCCACCAAGCCGCGGGCTGTTGTGACGGTCGCCCATCGGGTCGGCCTCGCAAGGATCGTCTGGTACGGACACCATAAAATTCCAAGAATGTTATGCTCAATCAAATCATCGAATTCAGCCTGAAGAATCGCTTCATTATCCTGCTGGCGACTCTGGTGCTGATCTTCCTCGGCATACGGTCGGCGCTGGAGCTGCCGCTGGATGCCTTCCCCGACACGACGCCGGTGCAGGTTCAGGTCAACACGACCGCGCCCGAGCTGTCCCCCTCGGAGGTCGAGCGGCTCATCACGTTCCCGATCGAATACGCGATGGGGGGCCTGAAGGGGTTGCAGGAGATCCGCTCCGTCTCCAAATTCGGGCTGTCGCAGGTCGTCCTGATCTTCACCGACGAGACCGACATCTACTTCGCCCGCCAGCAAATCAACGAGCGGCTGAGCGAGGCGAACCTGCCTGAAGGCATCGAGCAGCCGACGATGGGGCCGGTCGCCACCGGCCTGGGTGAGATTTATCATTATCTCATCACCAGCGACGTGTACGACCTCACCGAGTTGCGGACCTTGCAGGACTGGGTGATCCGTCCCCGGCTCCGCCGCGTGCCAGGCGTGGCCGAGGTGAACTCGTGGGGCGGTCTGGCCAAGGAATTCCAGGTCCGCACCGACCCGAACCGCCTGGCGAAGCACGGATTGACGCTCGACGACATGATCCGCGCCTTGCGTGAGAACAACCAGAACACCGGCGGCGGGTACGTCCTGCGCGCGGGCGAGTCGAACCTGGTTCAAGGAGTCGGCCGCACGACCACCGTCGAGGAGATCGCCGAGGTCGTCCTGGCGTCGCGCGACGGCGTGCCGATCCATGTGAAGGACGTCGCCGAGGTGGTCGAGGGGCACGTGATCCGCCGCGGCGGTGTCACCGCCAACGGGCGCGGCGAGGCTGTCCTGGGCCTGGCCTTCATGCGCATGGGAGAGAACTCGCGCGAGGTCACGATGGCCCTCGACCGCGCGATGGAAGACGTCAAGAAGGCCCTGCCCGAAGGGGTGAATATCGACGTCGTCTATCGCCGGACCGACCTGGTCAATCATGTGCTCAAGACGGTGGAAAAGAACCTCTTTGAAGGGGCGATTCTCGTCATCGCCGTCCTGTTCGCGTTCCTGGGCAACCTCCGCGCCGGCTTGATCGTCGCCAGTGCGATTCCGCTGTCGATGCTCTTCGCGGTGACGATGATGCAGAAGGTCGGCATCGCCGGCAGCCTGATGAGCCTCGGCGCGATCGACTTCGGCCTGGTCGTCGATAGCTCGGTCGTCATGATCGAGAACTGCGTCCGCCGCATCGCCCACGACCGTTCGAAGCGAAGCAAAATGGAGATCATCCGCGACGCCGCGATCGAGGTCCGCAAGCCGACGATGTTCGGCGAACTCATCATCATGATCGTCTATCTCCCCGTGCTCACGCTTCAAGGCGTCGAGGGGAAGCTGTTCCGGCCGATGGCCCTGACGGTGATCTTCGCCTTGCTCGGCTCGCTGGTGCTCTCGCTGACCCTGATGCCGGTGCTTGCGTCGCTGGGCTTGTCCCGGAAGATCCGGGAAAAGGAAACGATCGTCGATCGCGTGGCACACTTTCTGTTCCAGCCATTGCTGCGGTTGGGTTTACACTTCCCCGTGCCGACCTTGATCGTCGTCGGCGCGATCACCATCGCCACGACGATCCTCGGCCTGAGCCTCGGCTCGGAATTCGTCCCGAGGCTCAACGAAGGGGCGATCACGATCAACACGGTGCGACTGGCGAGCGTCAGTCTGGAGGAATCGCTCCATTACGGCACCCACATCGAACGCATCCTCAAGGAAGAATTCCCGCACGAGATCGACGCCATCTGGAGCCGCACCGGCACGGCCGAGGTGGCAACCGACCCGATGGGGTTCGAGGTCACGGATGTTTTCATCACGCTCCGTCCGCGCGACGAATGGACGAAGGCCGAAACGCAGGAGGAGCTGGTCGAGGCGATGTCCAACGTGACTCGCACGCTGCCGGGAATGCGGGCGATCTATAGCCAGCCGATCGAGATGCGGATCAACGAGATGGTCGCCGGCATCCGCGCCGACCTGGGCATCAAGCTGTTCGGGCCGGACCTGGAGGTGCTCAAGGAAAAGGCGGCGGAGATCGAGGCGGTCGTCGAGACGATCCCGGGCGCGGCGGACGTCAGCACCGAGCAGATCACCGGCTTGCCGGTCCTGCGAGTCGTGGTGGACCGCCAGGCCCTCTCGCGTCACGGCGTCTCCGCGCGGCAGGTGCTCGACGCCGTGACGGCCGCCGGTGGCCTGAAGGTCGGCGAGGTGCTCGAACCGGACCGCCGCTTCCCCATGGCGATCCGCCTGCCGATGGACTACCGAGACGATCCCGATTCCCTCTCCCGCATTTTGATCCCCACCGCCAGCGGTCAGCGGCTCCCCCTGACCCGGCTGGCGAAGCTGGAGACGATCTCCGGCCCGTCCACCATCCAGCGCGAGTGGAGCGAGCGGCGGATCATCGTGCAGACGAACGTCCGAGGGCGCGACATCGGCTCGTTCGTCGAGGAGGCCCAGCGGCGCATCGAGGATGAGGTGACGTTGCCAACCGGTTACATGATCACCTGGGGCGGCCAGTTCGAGCACATGATCCGCGCCGAGAACCGCCTGATGATCGTCGTGCCGGTGGCCCTGATCCTGATCCTGAGCCTGCTCTACCTGTCGTTCCACTCGCTGCGCGACGCCTTGATGATCTTCAGCGGCGTCCTGTTCGCGAGGGTCGGCGGCGTGCTGGGCCTCTGGGTGATGGGCCTGCCGTTCACGATCTCGGCGGGGGTCGGCTTCGTGGCTCTGGCGGGTGCGTCGATGCTCGAAGGGCTGGTGCTCGTCAGCTACATCCGCGACCGCATGGCCCAGGGAATGCCCAAGCGCGAGGCGATCGAGGACGCGCGGCTGGCCCGCCTGCGTCCCGTGCTGATGACCGGCACCGTGGCCGCGCTCGGGTTCGTGCCGATGATGCTCTCCACCGGCATCGGCGCGGAGGTTCAGCGCCCGTTAGCCACCGTCGTCGTCTTCGGGATGGCCTGCGATACCTTCCTGACGATGCTCGCCCTGCCCATCCTGTACCTCCTGTTCGGCAAAGGCCCCTCGCCAGAGGAGCGGCAAGCCGAGGCGGAACGCCAGAAGACGATTGCCGAACCGGAATTGCAGCCCGTGGCCGGAGCGTGACGCCCCCATTTTCTGGCCGCTTGCGGACCCCCCGGGCGCTCGATACGATGACGGAGGGTCGCGTCCAAGCCTTATTGAATACCGCATTGACAAAGGCCCCATTTCCGATTCCAGATCTTCAAAAGTGACAGGGAACGTCTGGAACCTGAAATCAGAAATCCGGAATGGGCCGATCGCCCTGCGGTAGTCAGAAACACCGATGATCGTGTAGGTGGAACCATGAATCTGGGACTGATCAACTCCGCCTGGGCGCAGTCCGGCCGGGAGACCTCCTTCGGCATCCAGAAGACCAAGGAGATCGGGTTCGACACGATCGACATCTTCGCCGATCCGCTCGACATCGACATCAAGGAGCGCAAGCTCATCAAGGACGCGAGCGACCGGATGGGCCTGCCGATCATCAGCGTCTGCTGTGTCGCCGTCGGCCTGATCGACCTGAACCCCAGCGTCCGGCGGTTCCATCTCGATCGGGCCAAGAAATATCTCGACATGGTCTATGAGTTCGAGGGCCGCAACCTCCTGCTCGTGCTCGGAGAATACATCTGGCAGCGCGAGGTGATCCCGCCCGCCGAGCAATGGTCCTGGGCGGTCGATCACGTTCATGAACTGGGTCGTTATGCGTTCGATCTCGGTCTGGAAATCGCCCTGGAGATGGAGCCGTTTCATGAGTCGCTGCTCAACGACGTCGTGAGCATGAGCCGGTTCCTCGACGAGGTGGACCACCCGTCCGTCAAGGCGAACGTGGATATCTCGCACATGGTCCTGGCCGAGCAGCAACCCTCGGCGCTGGAGAAACTGCGAGGCCGCATTGCCCATATCCATATTTCCGATTGCGACGGTCAGGTCCACGGCGACCTTCCCCCCGGCCGCGGCGTGGTCGAGTTCCCGGACTACCTGAAGGCCATCAAGAACCTGAATCTGGAAGACGTCACGATGTCGATCGAACTGGAGTATGCGCCCGAGCCGGACAAGATCGTCGATTGGGTGCGCGAGGCGTATGAATCCACGTCGCGCCTGATGCGCGAGGCGGGTCTGAGAGGCTTGATCCGGGGCATGCACTGGATGCGACGGGAGGGCGCGGTCGGCTCGATCCTCTCGGGGGCGCTGCTCGCGGTGGCCCTCGTGATCGTGCTCGGCTGGCCGCTCGCGGCGACGTTGCGCGAGGTCGTGCGGGGCGTGCCGGAATCGCAAACCGGCGGCGGCTACGATCCTTTCCAAACCCCCGGAGGGCCGGCGCGCCCGCTGGGCCTGGCGTTCGAGACGATCCGGCTCGTTCTGGCGACCGAGGCGCTGGCCCTGCCGCTGGGGGTTGGGATCGCGATTCTGTTGTTTCGCACGGACCTCTGGGGGCGCCGCGTGCTGGTCGGGCTGGCGATGCTCTCGATGTTCGTGCCGATGCCCCTGCACGCGACGGCCTGGCTCGGGGCGATCGGCAACGTCGGCCGCTCGCAGGTGCTCGGCGTTTCTCCCCTGCTGCTGGGCTGGACGGGCGCGGCGTTCGTGCATGCGATGGCGGCGATCCCCTGGGTCGTGCTCCTGGCGGGCGTCGGCCTGCGGGCGGTCGAGCCGGAGCTGGAGGAATCCGCGCTTCTGGATATGTCCGTCTGGCGTGTTCTCGGCGCGTGACCCTCCGCCGCGCCGTCGGCGCGGTCGCCGGGGCCGCGCTGGCCGTGGCGGTGCTCACGGCGGGCGACATGACCGTCACCGATCTGCTCCAGGTCCGCACGTACGCCGAGGAGGTGTACCTGCAATCGCAACTCGGCGCCGGTCCCGGCGCGGCCCTGGTGGCGTTGCCTCCGCTGGTCGTGCTCGGCCCCCTGCTCTTTCTGGCGACCCGTGCCCTGCTCCGCGCCGACCCGCGCGCATCGCCACGGCGACCGTTCATCCCCGGATCTGGCGGCTGGGACGCTGGCGGGTTCCGCTTGGCGTCTTGATGATCGTGCTGATCGGCAACGCCCTGGCCGTGCCGCTCTACGGCCTGTTCTGGCGTGCCGGACGTGTCGCGGGCTCCGCCGGTCCCGGCATCCCGCCGCACTGGTCGTTCGCTGGCTTGCTGGGCACGTTGCGACGGGCCTGGGAAGTCATCGTCGAATCGACCGCCCTGATGCCCAGCCCACTGGTCACGAGCCTGCTCTGGTCGTCGGTGGCCGCGCTGGCGACGATCGTCCTGGCGTGGCTCCTGGCATGGAAGAGCCGGAACGCCGGTCCCTGGCGTCCGGTGGCCGCCGCGTGCGTCGCCTTGCCCCTGGCCGCGCCGGGGCCGATCGTCGGCATGGCCTTCGTCCTGGCGTATCGGGACGTCCGGCTCATTTACGACACTCCGGCAATCCTCGTCCTCGGCTACATCGCCCGGACGTTGCCCTATGCCCTGCTCGTGCTCTGGCCCGTCTTGCGGACGATCCCGCCGGAGTTCCTCGACGCGGCGGCCGTCGATGGCCTGGGCCGCTGGGGACAGGTCCGCCGCGTGGCCTTGCCGCTTTCGCTCGGCGCGATCGTCGCCGCGTGGTTCATCGCGTTCGTGCTGGCGCTCGGCGAGCTTCCCGCGACCGATCGGCTCCTGCCCCCCGGCCTGACGACCATCTCCTTCCTCGTCTGGAGCCTGCTGCACACCGGCGTCGAGAGCCACCTGGCCGGCGTCGGCCTGGTCCTCGTCGGCCTGTTCGGCCTCGCCGGACTGGCCGCCACCTGGGCCTTGCGACGGATCGTGAGGTTTTGATCCGCTCCGCGGGGTGGGTGATCGGATCTCGATCCGCCTGCCCAGCCTACGGGGACGCGGACACATCGAGCGATTCCAGCCGTTTCCGGGCCTGTTCGGCCTCCGCGCCGGGGATCTCGGAAAGCCAGGTCCAGAGTCGGCGTGCACGCGCGGCATCGCCATTCTGAGTCGCCTCCTCGGCGGCGGCTTGCAGTTCGTCCAGGGTCAGAACCCCCGAAATCTTGCGCGCTCCGTTGCGTGCCCGCTCGACCTCGTCGGTGTTGAGGAGGGTGCCGGTCGTGCCGGAGGCGAGCAGGTTCGTGCGGTCCTGCCGGTGCGGCAGGCTGAGCGCGTGGCCCAGCTCGTGCGCCGTGACGCGGGGTAAGGGCTCGTCGATGCCCCCCTCCACGGGCCGCAAGCGTGACGTCTCCTGCACGATCGACACCCGATCTCCCAGAAACACGCCATTGACTGAGAACTCGTGAATATAATAGACCTTCAAGCCGGAAAAATCCCTGTCCGCCTCGGGCAAGAGCACGCGGAAGACCCCCAGCGGCGGAACGCCCTGGAGCCCGCGCACCGCCTGGAACCGCCCCTCGTTCTCGGCCGCCGGACGTTCGAGCGACTCCAGACCGAAGTGGATGCCCGCGACATGCCAGATGCCGTTGACCTTGCCGAGAATGCGGGCGATGTCCTCATCGGTCAGGGCGCAGTCGATTTCCGGGATCTCCTCCGACTGCAAGAGCCGCACGCGTAGCGGGACGATCAGGAATTCCGCTCGCGGCGGCGGCTCGGTCACATCCGCCGGCTTCGGCTCGCCGCCGAGCACCGGCGAGACCAACAGGAGCGCGAGCCCGGCCATCCGAACGAGAGATTTTGACAACAACACGCTCATGCCCTTCTGGAATTTGGAATGAGGATCGAGTTCAGCATTCGCCACCCCCGATCTCCTCGTTCCCACGCTTTCCTGCGTGGAACGCTCTCTTCGGACGCTCCGCGTCCCTCCGGCCGACGCGGAGTGCGGGAACCAGAAACAAGCCATCACATTGCCACACGTATCGACATCAAGATCGCTCGGCATGAGGGCCCGTTTCATCCGTCACTGAGCCTACGCGGGGGATCGTCATCCGGTGCTCCTGAGCGCTGCGGAGGACGGCCTCGCAGAGGGCGATGGTTTTCAGGTTGTCGCGGCCGTTGATGTCCGGCTCGTCGCCGGTCTCGATCGACCGGAGCAAACCGGCCATCGGGCCGGCGAAGGCGTCGGGGAACCAGGCTTCGGGCCAGCGCGGGCGATGCCACGACCCGCCATCGCGGACCGTCGTCCAGTCGATCGTGCTGGGCACGCGCTCGGGCCAGCCAGGCCAGCCGATCGTGCCAAGGGCCAGCCCCTCGGTCCCCTCGAACCGCCAGCGAATGCCGATCTCGGCCGCGGCCCCCTCACGCGCCGGACCGGCCCAGACGTCGTCCCAGCCGGACGCTCGGGCGCCGTTGTCGTATTCGAGAATATACAGGTTGATCCCATCTTTATGATGAAATCTGGTGCGAGGATCGGGCCGGGTGCTCGCCAGCACGCGGGCCGGGTCCCCCAGCCAGTAGCGGAACGTATCGAGGTGATGGATGCTCATGATGAACGTCGAGAGCGACCGCCCCCCCTCGGCCCAGGGCATCCAGTGCGGGATCGCCCGCATCTCGATCGTCGCGAGCACGGGATCGCCCATCACGCCGCGATCGAGCAAGGTCTTCAGAGCACGGACCGAGTGGTCGTAACGCATGTTCTGATTGACCTGGAGCGGGATCTCCGCCTTCCGACAATCGGTCACGAGCGCGCGGGCGTCCTCGAGCGACGTGGCGAGCGGCTTCTGGGCGAGGATGCCCCGGACCTTGCGGGGGTGCTCCAGGATGCGCCGGACGATCCCTTTCTGCGCGGCGGGGGGCACGGCGATATCGACAACGGCGACCTCGGGATCGTCGAGCATTGCCTCCAGCGAGTCAAACACCCGCGGCACGTTCCGCAGGTGGGCGACCTCCTCGGCCCGTTCCTTCGTCCGTGAGGTGATCCCGACGACCGGGAACCCCGCCTGCGCGTAGGCGACGAGGTGGCAATCGCGGACGATGAACCCCGCCCCGACGACGCCGATGCCCAGGTCCCGGCGCTCGGGCATCGCGGGCAGGTGGTTAAGATCGACGTTGGTGGACATGAGTATCAATCTGCCTGTGAACGAGGGGTTCTTCCAGAGATCGATGAATGATACTTTTTCTCCTCATTCTCTCGTTCTCCATGAAAACGAAGGTGCATTTTTATACATTACGCGATTCCTCTGAGGATTCCGGCTACCCCTCGGGAAAAACGTCACCGGGCTCGACAGGTCTCTCGCCAGGAGCCCGTATGGCAAGCACCCGCACAAAATTTCCCTGCACGGTGAACAAGGCCCGGTAGGTGCGTCCTTTGCGAACCTCGAAGAGGAGGTGCCTCACTTCCTGCGGAAAGAAGCGGCTCTCGTAGGCGAGACCACAGGCGAGCGGAAAGGATTCGAGTCGAGCAAGGGATTCATAAAAACGAGCGGTAAGACGGTCGGCCCCCTCGGGCCATCGCTCAGCGAGGGCCGCACTGAGGCGGTCGAGGTCGGCATAGGCCCCCTCGGTTAACTGAACGTCAAAGTTCATGGAAGCGGAGGGAGATTGTGCTTGCGGCGAATCTCCCGTAACGCTTCACGAGCGGGCCGCATCCGCCCGGCCTCGATGTCCGCGAATCCGCGCCGAATCGCTTCGAGGGTCTCCTCCCGCTCCTGGTCGGTCTGGTTCTCGATGTCCCACTGCACGAGGGCTTCCTCAAGGGTCATTTCGGCTCCGCCGTTAGCAAGCCTTTCGTCGATAAAACCTTTAAAGGCTCTAAGGTCGTTGGCTCGATCGGTGGCCATGGCTCGTTCCCCTCCGATTCTCGTATCCCTTAGAATCGTTTACGTGTGCTTGAATCGGTTGCCCATGGCGGGCTGTCCGCCAGAGACGGCTCCGGACCGGCAGGCCGTGAAATGCAGCGACGCGCACACGAGATCCGCTCGGGATCATTCCATCCTACGCACGGGCGCGGCCCTGTCCAGCACCCGATATCACGGCTCAGGCCGCGCATCGGGCTGGCGAACAAACTCCTCCCAGTAGTGATCGCGGCCGAACCAGAACGCCAGGAAGGCCCCGGCCGCGATCATCAGCCAGGTGATCGACGACAACTCGGTCAGGTGGGCCAGGAAATACCCGAGGCTGTCGTCCTTCGCGAAGGGCCGCCCCCGCCACTCGGCAAACAAGCCCAGGGCGGCTCCGGCGACCGCGCAGACGACCCCGCGCGGCGTCGAGTGGTGCCGCGCCAGCAGGTTGCAACCCAGCCCGACCAGGCCGCCGGGAAGGATCATCGCGTAGAACCCACTCCCGAGCAGCCAGAGGAACCCCACATATCCCACGACCCCGCCGACCGCCGCCCCGATCAGGCCAAGGAGATTGCTGACCACCACTCGGGACATCGCGACCCCTCCCCGTTTGTCAAACCCGGCCACCCCGCATCGTCCACACCGCCATCTCCGATCCTATTCGGAGATGGCCGCGATGACCACGAAAAAATTCGTCGAGACTCCGTTCCCGGGACGGTCGATCGACGGCTCAACGATCGAGGGGGCGGACGCTGACTTCCTTGAAGAGGACGTGGTCGCTGTTGCGGTTGTAGTCGTCGTGGTTCTGGAGGCCAATGTAGCCGGATTCGGGGCGAGGCCCGCGCTCCGGTTCGTAGGGCTTGGTCCGTTCGGGGGCGGGCTGGCTCGGGTCGAAGTCGCTGACGGATTTACCATTGACGGTCACGTGAATTTTGTCGCCATCGAGGGTGATGACCATCGTGTTCCACTGGCCGGCTTCGGGCGGGTCGGCCTGGGTCTTGACGAACGAATAGACGGCCCCGGTGCGGTGGAACGGGTCGGCGCCGTCGCAGATCTGCACTTCATACCCGTGATGGACGGCGTACCACTCATCCTTCGGCTTGTCGGCGATCCGGACGAAGACGCCGGAGTTCGACCCCTTGCTCGCGGTCTTGTACACGACCCGGAGCTGACAGTTGCCGAACTTTTCCTTCGTGTACCAGAGCAACCCCATGCCCCCTTCGGAACGCAGGATCCCTCTTCGAGAACCATCTTGCCGGGGCCGATGTGCTCCCAGCCGTCCAGGTTCTTGCCGTCGAACAGCGTCGCCAGCCGTCGCTTTTGGCTTCGGACTTCGCATCGTCAGCCTGGGCCGTCGTGGCGAGCAGCAGGGACAGCAACGCGGAGGTCAGTGCGAGCGTCTTCATGGTGTTCGTTCTCCCGGGAAGGTGCGGATTCACTTGCGATTATCTCACAACGCGAATGCCGGGCCGTCAAGCCTCCGGCCCGTTCCAGGGGCGGAACCAGCGGTCGAACTCGGCAGCTGGGGGCGTCGCGGGTAATCGCTCTCGCGGCGCGGGCCACGGCCAGGACCGGGGCGAGCACGCTCATCAGGCGGACGCTGCCCCGCCAGGCGACGTCCCAGCAAGGCGGGACCACGACCGCCAGCATGCCCAGGAGGGTCAGGCCGAGCAGGATGACGTGCGGCTCGCACGATTTGTACGCGGGCCAGGTGACGGCGGCCCGGCCGCGACGCGGCCAGGGGGGCGGGGGCACGGGGCGGCCTCCTGAGCCGCCATCGACGCGGAAGGATCGGCTTTCACGCTTCAAGCGCTGAAAGAAGGTCTTGTAGCGGCAATCGTTCTGGAGGCTCAGAAACGCCCAGCCGAGCGCGACGGCAAACCCGGCGAGCGTCCAGCGGAGGTCGCCCGAACGCTCGGCCAGGCCGAACCCGAGGGCGAAGCCGAGCGTCAGACCCTGGGCGTGGTGGTAGAGGTAATCGAAATAGACCCCGCCCAGGCTGGCCGTCCCGTTCCAGCGCGCGACCTGGCCGTCCACGTGGTCGAGCCAGTACGCCAGGTGGACGAGCACCACGCCCGCGACGAACCCGGAGCGCGTGCCCGAACCGATCGCCAACGCCGCCGCCGTGGAGAGGAACAGCGCCGCCAGCGTGACCTGATGCGCCGAGACCCCCAGCCGAACCGCCAGCCACGTGCCGTAGAGCGCGGAGGGGCGTCCCCATCGCCGGGCGAGCCAGTTGCCGATCTCCGGGGCACCGCTCGCCGAGTGCTTGAAGACCCGTCCGCGCAGTTCCGCCAGCGAGGGCCGTGCCGTCATCGGCGGGCCTCCCCGATGGGGAATTTGGGTCCTCTGACGATCTGAGAGGCGACGGAAAGTGCGGGTTGGGTTGGCTGGGGTCTCGTCTGCGAGACCTCGGTTCTGGTGCGCCGGGGTCTCGTGGACGAGACCACGGCCACCCGTCCGGAGACCAGGGGAACCCCCCTCGATCCCCCCTTGGTAAGGGGGGAGGAGGATCAGGGGAACCCCCCTCGATCCCCCCTTGGTAAGGCATAGGTATGGACACAACTTTTCGACCTGGGTAACTTCGATCGGCATGGCTATTACTTTGGACATCTGGACAAACGACACCAGGATCGGTACTGGAAACTCGTGAGCGAGCATGCGCACGCGGTCAACGCGGTCGTGACTGGGCTGTCCGCCCTGCCGGGGACGGCCCAGCCCTTCGCCGCGGCTCGGGCCATGACCCGCTTCCTCAACCACGACGACATCCCCTTCCACGCCCTCATCGAGCCCGCTCAGGACGCCGTTCGCTCCGCTTTATCCGCGTCTCCGGGGCGGTTCACGCTGGTTGTCCACGACTGGTGCATGTTCAACTTCAACACGCACACGTCGAAGCACGATCGCTATGTCCGTTCCCACGACACCGACCTGGGTTACGAGCTGGGGACCGCCCTGGTCGTCGACGCCGCAGATGGCCGCCCGCTGGGGCCGATGGAATTCCGCCTGCGCACCGCCGACGGCATGCTCTCGACGCGGCACGGCGGCGCCGCCGTGCCGCCGGGGCACGTCGATGAACTCGACGATGTGATGGCCGCGTCGCGACGCTGGGGCCTGGGCCGCACGCCGATCCATGTCATCGACCGTGAGGCCGATTCGGTCGGCCATTACCGCCGCTGGCAGGCCGCCGGCCACGCGTTCGTCGTCCGCGCCAACCGCGACCGCGTCGTCCTGCACGAAGGACACGCGTGCAAGCTGGGCGTGGTGGCCGCCGCCCTGACCGGCTCGTTCACCGACGTGCGCGACACGGCGGGCCGGCCCGAGACGGTCACGATCCGGGCCGGCACCGGGACGATTCGCGTCGCCGAGGCGACCGTGGTCCTGCACCGGCCGGCGCGACGCTATACCGGCGAGAAGACCGCCAGCGGCCACAAGAAGCAGGTCGACGTCCCGGGCCCGCCCGTGCCGCTGCGGCTGGTGGTGACGCAGGTGGTCGACGCGGCGGGGACGGTGCTGGCCGAGTGGCTCCTGCTGACGAACGTGGCCGTCGAGGATGCCGCCGCGGCGACGATCGGCCGGTGGTACGCGTGGCGGTGGGGGATCGAATCGTATCATAAGTTGCTCAAATCGGCCGGGATGAATGCGGAGTCGTGGCAGCAGGAGAGCGGCGCGGCGTTCCTGCGGCGGCTGTGCGTGGCGAGCATGGCCTGTCTGACGGTCTGGCACCTGCAACGAGACGAGTCGGAGGCCGCCGCAACCTTGCGCCGGGTCCTGGTGCGGCTGTCGGGTCGGCAGATGAAGCATCGGGTGGAGTCGACGGCGCCGGCGCTGCTGGCCGGTCTGGAGCGGCTGCTGGCGATCGATGACCTGATGCAGGTCGAGGACCTGGAGGAGGTCCTCGACCTTGCGAGGCGCCACCTCCCCCGCCTCTTCCCCGACCGCTCCGGTTGACCTATTCGGAGAGTTGTGTCCATACCTATGTTGGTAAGGGGGGAGGAGATCAGGGGAACCCCCCTCGATCCCCCCTTGGTAAGGGGGGAAGGAAAGCCGGGTGATGATCCACGCGCGGACGGCCCGCAGCCAGGTAGGGTCCGCCGCGCGGACCATTCCCATTGCCGAGGAAGACGGTCCGCACGGCGGACCCTACGGGGCTGAGAGGCGATCCGAGAAGCCCCGGAGGGGCGGCCGTCAATAGCCAGGGGCGTCAGCCCCTGGAGGGGAGACAGACACCATTGACATGTCCATTGAGCCCCGAAGGGGCGACAGAATCCCCCACGGAGAATCGACTTCTGTCGCCCCTCCGGGGCTTGTGTGGAGCGAACAGGCTCCTGGTCTCGTTCCAGGGGCTGACGCCCCTGGCTATTCACCGTCGCCCCTCCGGGGCAAATTAACCGTTTCCCGGATCGCCTCTGAGAGGGGATATGAGAAGGATCGTTCGTCTCCGTGTCGGGTGGGCATCGCCCACCAGATCCCGAAGAGAAGCCGGGTAGGGTCCGCCGCGCGGACCATTCCCATTGCGCAGGAAGACGGTCCGCACGGCGGACCCTACGGGGCTGTGCAGGTTGGGGTGGCTGGGGTCTCGTCCGCGAGACCCGGTTCTGCTGTGCGGGGGTCTCGTACGTGAGACTCCGGTTCTGGTGCGCCGGGGTCTCGTGGACGAGACCTCGGCCACCCGTCCGGAGACCAGGGGAACCCCCCTCGATCCCCCCTTGGTAAGGGGGGAGGAGATCAGGGGAACCCCCCTCGATCCCCCCTTGGTAAGAGGGGAAGGGAAGCCGGGTGATGATCCACGCGCGGACGGCCCGCAGCCGGGTAGGGTCGGCCGTGCGGACCATTCCCATTGCGCAGGAAGACGGTCCGCACGGCGGACCCTACGGGGCTGTGCAGGTTGGGGTGGCTGGGGTCTCGTCCGCGAGACCTCGGTTCTGCTGTGCGGGGGTCTCGTCCGCGAAACCTCGGTTCTGGTGCGCCCAGGTCTCGCGGACGAGACTCCAGCCATCCGCCGAGTCGTTCGGCCTCCGGGCATCTTCACCCCATCCCACAGGTCGTAAATCGCATAACGCCGCACCACGCCGTCGCCGTCGGTGATCTCCCGCCGGTAGAGCGGGCGGCGAGCCTCCAGCCAGCGCGCCAGCCGCCGCGAGAGGGTCGGATCGAACTCGACCGCCGTCTCGGGGACGGGGGGACACATCAACAAATGGGTGAACCCTCGCCGTCGCAAACAGGCCACGATCCGTTCGGCCGATTCGCCGTGACTTCCCAATCCCGTCCGGCGGCGGTGGGCCAGCTCCATCGTGTAGGCACGGGGGAGGTAGTACCCGCGATGGTCCTGGCCGATCAAGCGGGCGGACTCGGGCAAATGGGCGTCGATCCAGCGGCCGACGCGGTGGGTTGGCTCGTGGCGATCGAGATAGGAGGCGGCCGACTCCCGACCGAGCACCACGCCGATGCCGTGCCGGACGCGCGCGACGGCGAGCGTTGCCTCGAAGGTCAACAGCAGAGCCAGGGCCGTCACGATCAGCCGCGCGGGAAGGGTCTTGCGCATCCCACAAGGCCGACGCCACCCACGCCGCGCCGACCGCCCAGGGGCCGACGGCGATCAGGACGAAACGCATGCTCTGACGCTGCGTTAAACAGATCAACAGGAAGGCGAACCCCAGGGCGACGATCCCCACCACGCGCCTTGGCGGACGGAGCAGGAACAGGCCGGGCAGGAATAGCAGGAAGATCGGGCCGAACTGGTGGGAAAAGCTGTCGAAACGATCGGGCTGGAGGGTCATCCAGCCCAGGGAAGTGAGCAGGTTGAGCGGCGTGACGGCCATCGGCCGCTTGATCGGGTCGAGCACGTCGTCGATCCCCGCGCCGCCGAACGTGTGACGGAAGAAGGGATAGACGGGGTTTCCGGTATGCACGAAGGCGCGGAGGTACCAGCAACCGCCGATCAAAAGAGCCGTCGTGCCGAAGATCGCGGCCGAGGCGAGGGAGGACCGCCCGCGTTGTCGGGGAATCCCGAGCATGAGCAGGGTCAGCATTCCGGTCAGCACCAGCGCCGGGTATTTCACGCCGAGGGCCAGCCCGGCGAGCGTTCCGGCCAGGGCCGCGAGCCCAGGGGTGGGGCGGTCCCGCCAGCGCATCCAGGCGAGGAGCGTCGCGTTGCCGAACGCGGCGAGGGCCACGTCGTTCAGCGGAGCGCCCATGCCGTTGGAAATCGCCGGGACCAGCAAGGCGATCGTCCCCGCCCAGCGCGCCCGATCGCCGAGCGACGGCCGCGCCAGGGCCGTCACGCTCGCGGCGAAACAGAGACCGAAAAGCCACTGTACCAGCCGGCACGCCACCGGCCCCCGGACCGCCAGGGCCACGGCGTAGAGCATCTCCGTGACCAGCGGATAGACCGTCTCGTGCAGGTCCGGCTCGAACCGCATCGCGTGGTGCTCCAGAAAGATCTTCGGCACCTGCAGATGGTAGCAAAGCGCATCGCCGTCGGTGACGGGCGCGAGGGCCGTCAGGAGCGTGCCGAGCAAGGTCAGCGACAGTGTACAGTCGAACAATCGACCCGCCCAACCGGCGTCGGCCAGTGCGCCACGCCCCTCGATCGGCGATCCGTTTTCCGAGCGCCCGCCAGTCCCCCACGAAGGCCCCGAGAATGAGCACCGCGCCCAATCCCGCACGGGTCAGAAGGCCGAATTCGCCGAGCCCCAGAACCGCCAGCGCGAGGCTTCCCAGGCCGAGCGGCACGGCGAAAGCGAGCGCGTCGTTGGGATGCTCGGGCGGGGGTCCGAAGCCGCGCAGGAGCCGCAGGCCGACGGCCGAGGCCCAGCAGGTCAAGAGTCCGAGGAATCCCAGGTCGAGCATCCATGCCACTCCCGCAAACCGCGATTTTCCCCGACGTTTTCCGTTACCGACGCCGCAATCCGCCCCACTCGTACCGGCGTCCCCACGCCCAGAGGACCGGGGCCAGCCAGCAGGTCAACATCAAAATTCGGGTCGGCAGGTCGAGCCACCGCGGCAAACCCCAGCGGAAAATGCGCGATCCCCACCGCGCCGAGGCCAACCCCGATCACACGACAACCGCACGCGGGCCAGATGGAGCAACCACGCCCGCATCCCGAGCAGCCCCGCCAGGGCCACACCACTGGTCAGCAGGGCGACAGCGGCGTAACCGAGAGACATTCCCCACGCGACGCCGACGATCCCCGCCCGATCGGCACCGATCACTCCGGCGACAACCGCCACACCCAGGCCCAGGCAGCGTCGCCAGGCAGAGCCGGTACGGGCGGCCGATCGTGATGAGCATCTGCCGAGACGGCCAGGCCAGGCCCAGCAGAACCATCCCCGGCAGGAGCGGGCGCAACGCCGGAAGCCCCTCGGCGTAGCGGGGGAGCAACGTGCCGAGAAACGCCGGACCGACCAGGTACGCCACCGCGCTACCCGCCGCGAGGATCGGCGCCTGCGCCTCGGTCGCTCGGGCAGCCTGGCGGGCGACCTCGACCGGGTCCTTCGTGCGGCCCAGGGTCGTCTGGAAGTAGGTGTAGAGCACCGTCACGATCCGCCCGGCCAGGTCGAGGCTCCAGCTTGTTCCCATGATGGCGATCGAGTACAACCCCGCGGCCCGGGCGCCGTCGGGCAATCGCCAGAGGATCACCACGCGGTCGAGGCTCAGCAAGGCCGCGAAGGCCGCCGTGTTCGCGAAGATCGGCAGGCCGATCCGCATCAAGCGTGCCGACGGTCGGGCCATCCCACGCCCAGCCGAACCGGAGCGGGTGCCGGACCTGGAGATAGGCGATCTTCAACCCCATCAACACCCCGACCGCCGCCAGCAAGCCCCAGAACCCCGCCAGCCAGAGGCCGAGGATCACCAGAGCGGCCGACGCGAGCGATTCGAGCACGTCCAGCTCGGTCGTCAGGGCGAATTCCTGATACGCCCGCAGCACCGCGACGTGGAAGCTCATCCGGCGCTGGAGGAGGGTCAGCCCCGCGATGGCCACCAGGCCCCATGTCCACTCGGCGGCGAGCGGGTCCCCCGCCACCAGCGGCGCGCGCCACCAGGCCCAGCCCAACAGGCCCAGGGCGTACACCAGGCAGGTCAACGTGTTGGCCGTGTAGGCGACATCCGCCAGGCGGCGGGCGTCGGCCTCGCGACCGGCGGCGCGGAGGATCGGGATCTCCTGCACGGCCCCCAGACCGACACCCAGGCTGGAGCGGTTCGTCTGGTCGAGATAGATCCGCAAGCCGGTATAGACCCCCAGCCGGGCCGGGTCGAGCCCCCAGCGCAGGGCGAGAGCCGTCAGGGTGCCGAGCACCCGTTCGAGCTGACCGCCGAGCGTCACGATCAGGCTGTCACGGACGGCGCGGCGGCCCTCGGCGCGGGGCGCGGCGACCGTCGGTCGGGTCAGGCTCGCCATCGCTCAGCCACGCAGAACTGCGACGCCGACGCCAGGGGGTCGTCGCCGATCGGGATCGGCCCGGCCTCGGCCAGCGGGATGCCCTGCTGGCGATACCAGGCGGCCGTGTCGTAACCGTAGCGGTTGTAAGAGAGATCGGTGTCCTCATTGTGCGCCGCCCAGCGCCGGGCGACGCGGAGCACCTCGCGGCGCATCTGCTCGGCAACCGCGGGCGGATTGTGCAGGATGACCGCCGAGGTCAGCACGAGGTCGAACGCGCCATCCGGGAACGGCAAGGCCGCCCCCGAGGCCAGAACGAGGTCGATCCGGTCGAGCCCGCCGAGATACGCCCGGCCCCGTTCGAGCTGCGACGGGCTGAAATCGACCCCCGTCATCGGCACGTCGAGACATTCCCGCAACGACCGTAATTGTTTGCCGTAGCCGCAGCCGATCTCCAGGATCGACGTCGGGCGGTACGACGCGATCCGCGCGGCCATCCACTGCGAACGCGCCGTCGCGGGCCGGCTGGTCCTCCTGCTCGCGGAAGTAGTCCTCTCCGCCGCGGAGGGTCCAGTATTCGCGTGGGTCGGCATAGAGGAGCCGCCGCTTCAGGCCGGGCCAGCGGCCGAGCGTGCGGCGAAACGCCTTGTGCAGCGTGTAGCGGGTGCCCCGGGATCGCCAGGCGGACCAGGCCCGGACGGGCAACACGGCGGTCTGGGTCGGGGCGAGTGTCGGGTCCAACACGCGGGGGGCCTCCGGGCCTGTTCGCGTGTCTGTCGCAGGCCCACGGTGAGATTCGACCAGTAGATAGATCGGGAGTACGTCGTGCCGACGATCGATCGACGCGAGGTGTCAGGTCATCGGTGGTTGCGCGGCGGGAGTTTACGGGTCGGGCGGGATTCGGTCAAGCCGAGACATCCCCCGAGGATGCCCGCGCGGAACAGAACCCGCGAGGTCGATTTGCGAGCCTTCTCAACGCGGATTATAATGGATGTATGATGCAGCCGTTTTCGCGTCATCATTGCATTTTGTCCGAAGGCGGAGGTCCCTCGGCATGGGTGTTAGTTCGGGACGGTCACGGGTTGCCGACCTGTCTTACCAGATCTTCGGGCGCGTCCTGCACCCGGACTGGTTCGCGGTGCGTCGGCATCGCCGCTATTCGCAAGCGGCCTGGGAGGCCGATGTGCGGATCATTGAGGGGGGGCACGCCATCATCTGGAACGCCGGGGGCGTCCGGTTGAGCGAGGTGCTGGCGGGGCCGGAAACTCGCCTCCCCGAACCGGGTTTGCTCTACCACGCGACGCTCCGGCACGAGCAATCGACCGCACTACGCCCCGGGGAACAGACGGAGTACCAGACCTGCTTCGCGGTCGAGCGGATCGACGCCCAGATCTTCGCCCACCTGAGCGACGAGCTGTTGCTCGACGCCTCCCGAGAGGGCCTCTTCCACCGCTTCCGGCCCACGAACCGGATGGTCTCCGCGCCTCTGAGCCGGATCTACGTTGATGTCCGGTCCGCCGGGCTTTCGGTGCAATGCTTCCACACGTTCCCCGACGAACGGGCGATCGTGCGGACCCAATCCCTGTTCGAGGTACGTCCCGCCCTGCCCCGCTGACTTGACAACGGTGTGGCGTCGGTCATATTGAAGTCTGTATCTCGCTTCGTCTCGTCTACCTCTCCGGGACGTGACATTCAGGTCGCGAGGTTACTCCGCCCATTCCTCACCGATCGACGCCGCTCACTGGGCTACGCTGCCTTTCATTGAACACCTGGGATTCACTCACCATGCGTCCGATCTCCCTGGTCCTGGCTCTCAGCCTGGGACTGTTCGCGCCTTGCCTGGCCGACGACGGCTCCCTCGACCACGCCGCTCCCTTTCTCGCCCCGAACTTCCGCACGCACGTCGCCGCGCTGGCGTCGGATGACCTGAACGGCCGCGCCCTGGGCTCGGAAGGGGCCGAACAAGCCGCCGCGTACATCGCCGATCAGTTCGCCGCGCTCCAGCTCGTCCCCCTGGGCGACGACGGGACGTTCATCCAGTCATTCCGGGTGGACGACCGCCTGCCCGCGCGGAACGTCCTGGGCAAGGTTCCCGGTCGTGGAGATCTGGCCTCTCATTGCGTGATCGTCTCGGCCCATTACGACCATCTCGGCGTCGTCTCGGACGATCAGGCGGAGGATGTCATCTTCAACGGGGCGGACGATAACGCGTCAGGCATCTCCGCCATGCTCCTGATCGCCGAGGCCCTGATCCGCGACCGCGAGGCCCTGCCCCCCTCGCACCGGACGGTCGTTTTCGCGGCGTTCGATGCCGAGGAAGCGGGCTTGCTCGGCGCTCGCCACTATACGGAGGACCCGCCGATCCCGCTCGCGGCGACCTCCACCGTCCTGAACTTCGACATGGTGGGACGGCTCCGGGGAGGCAAGCTGTACGCGGGAGACGCCCCCACGAGCCCGCTCTTCCCGGAATGGCTGGGGGAGCTGGCGCCTCGTTTCGGGCTGGCGATCGAGGACCGGTTCGGCGGTGTGAATCGGAGCGATCAGGCCCCCTTCCTCGAAGAAGGCATCCCCGGCATCCATTTCAACACCGGGATTCACCCCGAGTACCACCACGTGACCGACGAGGTCGAGACCGTGGACCACGACGGCGGGCGCGGATTTCCCGGTTCGGATACGCGATGCTCCGCCGCGTTATGGAGTACTCCGGCCCGTTGCCTTACCAGAAGCTCGATCCGGTTTACGACGTCGATCATGCCCTGAAACTCGCGAGGCATCTCGGCGTGATCCCGAACGTGGCGGCGCAGGAAGGGCGTTACCCGCAGATTCTGGCGGTCCTGCCGGGCAGCCTCGCCGCACGGAGCGGTCTGAGGTCCGGCGACCGGATCAAAGCCTTCAACGGCGCGAGCTTCGCGCGCGTCGAGGACGCCCTGAACGTCTTCTCGCAACTCCGATTCGAGAACGGTCTGCGCCTCACCGTCCTGCGTGGCGACCGCGAGGTGGAGATCGAGGCCCCCGCCGAGGCGTTCGCCAACCTGACCGGCCCCAAGGTCGAGCCAGCCGAGGACGGTCGTTTCGCCGTGACGTTCCAGTTCCGGGCGCCCGATGCCCAGGCTGTTTATCTGGCCGGGACCTTCAACGACTGGAAGCCCGACGCCCGGAAGATGGACGGGCCCGACGCTCAAGGACGGTTCACGGCCACGCTCGAACTGCCCCCGGGCACCTACGAGTACAAGTTCGTCATCAACGGCGAGGACTGGCGCAGCGACCCGAATAACCTTCACGAGGTCGGCTTCTATAACAACAGTGTCGTCTGGGTTGGCAGCCGCCCGATACGCTAGTGCGGGCGGACCAGCGAGATCGTGGTGCTCACGGGCTGACGACGTGAACCGTTGGAATCGGCAGGTCCGGCATGCGCCGCGGTTTGGGGCCGGGTTCGCCCCGGAATGACCCAAGTCGCGCGCGGGCCGGGCCGATGTCCAACAAGGAATACAAGCCGGTCCTCCCCCCGCCGGATTTCCTTTTGAAACCCGTCAACGCGCTGTCGCCCGCGCGACGCGGGGGATGGGGCCTTACGTTCCCTTTGACGCCCCCGGCGCCAACCCGGTGAGTCCACCATGAACCGATCCGATCGACGTCGAACCCGAGCGTTCCAGCCTCTGGCCGAGGCGTGCGAGAATCGGCAATTGCTCAGCGCCGCCCCGCTCTTCGGTCATTTTCCGCGGGCACGCGGTCCGCTTTTCGAAGTGGGATACTACCACCCGGTTCGGCCGAATACTCCAGTGCTACCCTTTGGTTCGGCGGCCGATGTCGCCACCTACATTGATCCCACGGCGGGGATCTTCGAGGGGAACCGGATCGCGCTCAGCACGAAGACCTTCGTCGCCCCATACGTCGCGATGAATGCCGCGCGGGGGTTCATCAAGATCGGCCAGGGCTCGGCGATCCAGGATAGTGCCCAGATTCTTGGCAATCCACAGCACCAGTTCGGATCGCCCGGCGTGCAGATCGGCGACGCGACCGTGATCGGCTTCGGCGCCAACGTACTCGGTCCGGCCACCGTCGGCGGTTACGGCGCGGCCGCGGCACCGACGTATGTCGGCCCGAATGCCTTGATCGAGGGGGCGACGATCCAGCCCGGCGCGTTCGTCTCGGCCCTGGCGCGGGTCGGCCCCGGCGTGACCGTGCCGTCCGGCATCCGTGTGCTGCCGGGCGCCAACGTGACCAGCGACGCCGAAGCCTCCAACCCAGCACTCGGGAAGGTCGTCCCGGTCACGGCGACGGACATCGAATTCGTCCAGAACACGCTTGCCGAGAGCGCCGCGCTGGCCACGGGATACACGGAGCTCTACGAGGAGAACCCGGCGACGGGCATCTCCCCGGCTGTCGAGGACCGGATCTTCCCGACTCTCGAACCCCGTCCCGAGACGTTCTACCAGGGCAACCTCGCCGCCGTGACCGGGGCGAACCTGGAACCGATTTCGAAGTTCGAGACGGACAAGGTCGCGCCGGCGTTCATCGGGCCTCGCGGTTTTCCCGTACAGGCGATCCTGCCGTCGTTCCCGGCGCGGATTGCCGGCGGAGCGGTGTTCGGATTCCGTGCCGGTCAGGTTGGCCATCGTCTCGGCTTGCGTAACTCGATCCGCGCGGACCTCGGTCAGAACATCGCCGTCGGTTCCATCGCCGGGACCGGCCGCAACGTGACGATCCACGCCGCCGAGAAGGGGGCCGTCGCCATCGGTGAGAACTTCCTTGCCGACAGCGGCGCCGTCGTTTACGGCGGCCTCGGTACGCCGACCGGCCTCGGCGACAACGTCCGCCTCGGCGCGGGGGCCGTGGTCATGTCCTCGACCCTCGGCAGCAATGTGACGATCGGCCCCCGGTCGTACATCGCCAACTCGACCGTCGCCCCCGGCACGACCATCCCGGCGGGGATGATTCTTGTCAACGACACGGTGCTCGGCGGGGTTCAATGGTGATCGAGCGACGAGATGGCTGATGGCTGAAGAAGGGAATCCTTCGGTTCAGCCATCAGCCATCGTCTCCTCAACCTTCCTCAATCATTCTCTCAGCCAACGTCGAGCGACCAGGGGGAACGGTACGGACGCTGGAGCATCGCGGCGGCCTCTGGGTCGCCGATAATCTCCTGCTTGACCGGGTCCCAGGTCAGTTTGTGGCCCGTCCGCACGGCAATGTTACCGAGGTGGCAAACCGTCGCCGAACGATGGCCGATGGCCACATCGCAGATTGGCAACTCGCGGCTCTTGATGCAGTCGAGCCAGTTCTGGTGGTGGTTCTTGCTGACGTACAGATGCACGTCATCGGGGCCAATCGTCTCCTGGACGATCTCCTCGGGATCGGAGGAGAGCTTGCCGCGATCGACGTGCAGCGTGCCCTTCTCTCCCTCGAACGTCACGCCACCCGGCGCACCGGTACCCTGCTCGCAGAGGACGGTCACGCCATCGTCATAGGTATAGACGACGCGGCTGGTCATCGGAACTTCATACCAGCCCTTCGGGTGGAACGTGGCGGTGGCCTCGATGGCGACCGGGCCGGAATCGTCGCGACCGAGGCCCCACTGGGCGATGTCCAGATGGTGCGCGCCGAAGTTCGTCATCTGACCGCCGGAGTAGTCCCAGAAGAACCGGAAGAGGTAGTGGACGTGCTTCGGGTTGTACGGCACCTTCGGCGCGGGGCCGAGCCAGAAGTTGTAATCCAGCTCGGGCGGCGGTGTGGTGTCGGGCACGGCGGGGCCGTCGAAGTTGACACCGGGCAGGCCCACGCGCACGGCCCTGATCTTGCCGAGCTTGCCGCTGCGAACGAGTTCGCACGCCTTGCGGAACTTGTCGTCGGATCGCTGCTGGCTGCCGGTCTGAACGATCCGCTTGTGCCGCCGCGCGGCCTCGACCATCGTCTTGCCCTCGGCGATGGTCAGGCTCAGAGGTTTCTCGCAGTAAACGTCCTTGCCCGCCTTGCACGCATCGACCGTCGCCAGAGCGTGCCAGTGGTCGGGCGTGGTGACGACGACGGCATCCACGTCCTTGCTGTCGAGCAGCTTGCGGTAATCGTCATACGCGGCGATGGAGTGCCCGGTTCCCTTCTCGGCCAGCTCTTTCGCCTTGGCGAGCACGTCCTTGTCCACGTCGCAGACGGCGACGGTGTGCTTCATCAGGGCCTTGAGGTTGTTCGTCCCCTGGTTGCGCACGCCGATATGCCCGACCCGGATCGCCTCGTTCGCGCCGAAGGCCGAGGCGGGGATGATTGTCGGGAAGCCCGCCACGAGGGCCGCGCCGCCGACCCCTTTGAGGAAGCCGCGACGGTGAATGGAGCGGTTCTCGCTTGTCATGGTGTCACTCATTCCTTCCCGCCGTCGAGCGGCAGCAGCCAGATATTGCGGTACTGAACCGGGTCGCCATGGTCTTGAAGGTGGATCGGTCCCGGCGTGCAGGGGTCGCCGCCCAGCCCCGCGCGCGTGTTGTCCACCGGGATCTCCTGGTTCTCATGGATCAGGACGCCGTTCTGACGGACGGTGATCCGCGCGGGCTCGGCCTTCTTGCCCTCCTGGCAGACCGGCGGCCAGAACAGGATATCGTAGCTCTGCCAGACCGTCGGCGCCTTGCAGGCGTTGACCTTCGGCGCGGCGACCTCGTAGATCCCGCCGCAATCGTTGTCCTTCGACTCCAGCCCGTAACTATCGAGGACCTGGACCTCGTACCGCCCCTGGAGATACACGCCGCTGTTGCCGCGAGCTTGCCCCTGATCGTTCGGCTCGTACGGCGTGCGGAACTCGACATGGAGCTTCAGCGGCCTGTCGAACGTCTGCTTCGTCTTGATCCCGCCCCCTTGCACCTGGGCGGCCTTCCCCTCAACGAGCTTCCAGGGCGCGGGCGACTGGCCATCCAGCGCGACCCACCTGTTCAGGTTCTCGCCGTCGAACAGGACGATGGCTCCCTCGGGAGGCGGCACCGGCTTGACGTCCTGCTTGTCCTCGGGCCGGGCGACCTTCAGGTCGCTGATGTCACCGTACTGGGCCTGAACCCGCCCCGCGCACATCGCCAGGACCATCAGACCAAACGCACTGTACCAGGACACACGCCGCATCGTCTTGAACTCCGTGACACGTGGATTGAGCCTCGCACGACGGCCTCTCATGGTCGCCCGGTTTCTGCCGAGAATCAACCCTGTCCCGATCCGAATCGGCCTGAGGCGCACGACGCGCCTTCCCTCGCGATTGCGACGGTCGAACATCCTCGCGGTCGAGAATCACCCCGTTTGCCATCACCGAGAGACGGGGCGCCCGGCCGATATATAGTCTCGTCACCTCCCGAACCCTGCACGTCGAGATCCCGTTCCCCGATAAAATTCTGATCTTCTGTACACGCAAAGAGATCAGGCCACGCGCAGCGCCATCCGTTCGAGGTGTTTTGCGAGGCACTCCCGCTGGAAAAAATCGCATCTAATCCAGAAACCGTCTCACGCGTCGTAAGTGGAATCGGAGTCACGCGCCGGTGTTGCCACGGGGACGTCGCAAACCGGCCGATTGTGTGGGAACTGAGAAAATACCGTTGGCGTGGTCTTGTGGCCTCGTTAAGTTCGTCTGGATCATGCGGACCCGGGGACAGCCCCGGCCCTGGACCCGAAGGAGCCTTGCCACCATGCCGCGATCGACCTGTATCGACCGTGCCCGAGCCTCGCTGCTCGGTTTGGCCGTTGGAGACGCTCTGGGGGCTCCACTGGAAGGGCTTAGCGCCCAGCAGATCCGAGCCCACTACGGCCAAGTGGTCGAATTCGTCGATGGAGCCCGAGCCTGGAAGAAGAAGCCGTACCGGTGGCGGCTTCCGGGCCTGTACTCCGACGACACACAGCAGGCGCTGGCACTGGCCGACGTCGTGCTCGCCCGCGGACGGATCGATCCCGATCATCTGGCCGGGCTTTACCTGGAACTCGCCACCCCCGAAGGCACGTTCCTGGGCGCGCACCGGGGTGTGGGCCGAAGCTTTCGCCAGGTTCTCGAGGACCTGAAGCGCGGCGTCTCTCCCCGCTGTACCGGCCAGCATTCGGCCGGGATCGGCGCGGCGATGCGGATCGCGCCCTGGCCCTCTATTTCAGCGATGACCCGGACGGGCTTTTCGAAGCGGTGCTCGATGCGAGCCTGATGACTCACCGCGATTGCCGCAGCCTGGCCGGTGCGCTGGCCGTCGCGCACGCCGTCCGCCGCCTGGCGTGCGGCGAGCCGCGCGAGCCGAGTTTCCTGTTCCGCCTGGCCGGTGACGTCGCCCGTGACGAGCGGCGGATCGCCGACGAGCGGGCCGACGAGGTGACGGGGCTGGAATCGCACAGTGGCGGCCTGGCCCGGGCCATCGCCCGCGTCGAGCCGCAACTGGACATCCCCCGCGACCGCGCCCTGGCCAACCTGGTGGAGGAGGCCAACCGCCACGGTGCCGAGCCCTGCCTGCCGGCGGCCCACGATGGGGTTCCCCCCCGCCTGCATCCCCACGTGCCTCTACCTGCTGCTGACGACCGAGTCGTTCGAAGAGGCGCTGACGGAGGTGATCAACCTCGGGGGAGACGCCGACACCACCGGCGCGATCCTCGGCGCGATGGCCGGTGCCCACTACGGCCTCTCGGCGATCCCCTTCCGCTGGCTCGACCGGCTCCAGAACCGCGAGGGGATTGCCCGCCGGGGCGAGGCCCTGGCTGTCCGTTCGGCCGATGGCCTGGACATTCCCGACCTCATCGAGACCGAGCGCCAGCTTTCCGACCTTGAGGCCATCTGGCGAGAAGGCATGATGACCCAGCGGCAAGTCGGCGGAGACCTCGGGGCCAACCGCCGACTCTGATCCCCCACGCGCCCCGAGACCTTTTTGAAAAATCGACACACCCGACGCCCGAGGACTTGCGACCCCCAACCCGCCATCGGTTACAATAGTTTCGACGGGTTCAGGACTCAGGGACGGACCTCACTCAACGCCATGGTTGGGTGTCTGGTCCGTTCCCGCCGGTCGGGCGTTCGGGAGGTAGAGGCGTGGCGATGATCACCCAGGCGGCCCGCGATCAGATCATCCGGCGGCTCGACGAGGCCGAAGGTTTCCTGATGCTGGAAATGCCGCTTCGCGCACTGGAAATCCTGCAGTCGCGGCCGAACTGGGCGACGATGCAGTTCGAGGCCAGCTTCCTGACCGGCGAGGCCCAGCGACAACTCGGGGATGTCCGCGAGGCCCTGCCCCACCTGGAACGCGCCTCGCGGCTCAAGCCCGGCCACCTGGGGGTCGCCATCGCCCTCGGCTGGTGCTACAAGCGCACCCACCGGCTCGCCCAGGCGATCGACGCCCTGGAGCAAGCCCTCCGGCTCGACCCGGAGGAGCCGCTCCTGCATTACAATCTCGCCTGCTACTGGAGCCTGGCCAACAACCCGAAACGGGCGTTGGAGGCCCTCATCGCCGCCCTGGAGCGTGAGCCCGACCTGCACTCCAAGCTCGCCGACGAGGCCGATTTCGAGCCCTTGCGCGGTCATCCCGCGTTCGATCGGCTGATCTCCGATCAGGGGGCCTCGACCTTCTGACCGGCTGGCCTCAGCAGGATGGATGGCGGGTGGAACCCCGGTCCTCCCGCATCCACCCCCACCCTTCCGGGCAAAAGGGAGTGACATTCTCCGAGGCGCCGGCGGCTCCCCGCGTGTCGTTGATAGCGGACGCGAATTTTCTCATTGTGTCGGGCTGCCTTGAATCGCCGTAAGTCCTGATCCTTCCAGCAGAAACGCCCATTTCCCGACCCTAATCCGAGCGTCTCGCGAGTGTCGCTGACCTCACAGGTCATTTTCGGGCGACGGCCGGAATGGGGAGTTTTCGTCGGAAGTCTCTTCCATTCAAAAAGATCCGTCAACGACGATCCACTCTGGGGACATCCCGCCGACCGCTGGGAGGCCCAAAACGGCTCCAGGAAGTGTCGCTGACCTTGCGCGGCATCGTGCGCGCAGGTGGGGCCGGAGTGACACTCCGTGGACACGATCTCGGAACCGTAGGGTGGGCACCGCCCATTCTACGGGACTGTATCTCCACGGTATCCGTCGGTGTCCGTCAGCGTCTCGGGTTGGACGCCGGTTGCGACGCGAGGGTTTGCACCTGGAACGGGTGGCCGAGCATGGCCTTCCAGCGGATCTTCTGCTCGTCGTTAAGGATCGACAGGGCCGTCGCGGCGAGGGCGCGCTCGTCCTCGGGGCGGGTCTTGCCCTGGGCGCGCTGGGCGTTGCGCTCGGCGATGGCCTGGGCCAGGGTGTGCCGCTGGTCGGGGGTCAGGGCGATCGACTCGGCCACGATCGGCCGCGAGAGCAAGGCCGTGGGGCCTTCCCACTGGAGGTCGATCTGGACGAGCCGCGCACGCTGATTGACCGACAGGTTCGTGTCGATCCACGTCTGCTGCGCCTCATCGATCGCGCGACGCGCGGCGATCACCTCGGCATCGGGCTTTCCCTTGAGTTCGGCAGCACGCAGGTACAGATCGGTGATCGCCTGCTCGGCCGACGCGGCCTGTGCCTCGGTCAGACGCAGGTCCTCGCGGACATCGGGGCGGCTCAGGAGCAGCAAGGGGGCGGTGCGCACCCCGAGGCGGCTATCCGGCAAGGGAGGAGGACCGGCCGTCGAAACGGCGGGAAAGACGGCCAGACTCGCCAGCAGCAAGGCCAGGACGCGAATCAAGACAGGCGTCATTCCGTGACGCATGGGCGGTTCCCTCCAGCAAGCGGAAGGCGGGACAGGACACAAAAGGCACGGGCACGGTCGATGGCACCGCGTTTATACGTCAGTCCCCTCCATGCGCGAACCCCAAAGCCCGGCCGGTCGTGAGAACGACCAGCCGGGTCCTTTGGGATCATGGGTGAGCAAAAAGACTCACAGCGAGAATCGGCAAGCGGAATGGGGAGGGAAGACGCCCGATCGGTCAGTTCCCACCACGTCCGGCCGGAGCGCCACCGCCCGGACCGCCGCGTCCACCCGGAGCGCCACCACCCGGACCGCCACCGCCCGGACCGCCGCGTCCACCCGGAGCGCCACCGCCCGGACCGCCGCGTCCGCCCGGTCCACCGCGCTGCATGCCTTCGAGCAGGGTGAGGACGTCGAAATCCTCGCCGAGGAGGGTGTTGAACGCCTTCTTCTGCTTGGTGGTGAGAACGCCGCCGATCTCCTTCTCGGCCTTCGCGCGCAGCTCGTCTTGCTTCTCGGCCATGGTCTGCATCTGAGCGAAGATCTGCTCGCGACCGGCGTTGCGGTCGTTGCCCTGGCCGTTATCCTCGGCCACCGGCGGAGGAGCCACGGGGACACCGCCGCGAACCGCGCCCGTATAGGGAGCGGGGGGCGGGGCCGGAGTGTTCCGGGCCGCCTGCTGCGCTTCGCGACGCTGGCGGAACGCCGCCATCATCTGCTCGCGCTGCTGCTGTTGCATCTGGTCCTGAACCGTATCCATCTGCTTGACGATGTACTGAACTTTCTGGTACTGGGTCGGGCTGAGGTTGAGCCGCTTGGCGATCGGCGATTCGGCAATGGCGGTCGGGCCTTTGATCCGCAGCTCGATCTCACCGAGACGGCGCTTCTGCCCCGCGGTCAAGACCGACAGGATCGCGGCTTCCGCCTTCTCACCCATGGCCGTCATGGCCTGACGCATGGCGTCGAAGTTCGCCTGTCCACCACCCGGACCACCACCACCCGGACCACCACCACCGGGGGCACCACCGCCCGGACCACCGCGCCCGCCCTGGCCACCGCGACCGCCGCCGAAGCCACCGTTCTGGCGCATCTGCTCGAAGAACGTCCGGCGTTGCTCGTCCGCCTGGTCCGAGACCTTTTCAAGCTGTTCGAGCTGGGCGTCGGTGATCTGGAGTTCCTCCTGAAGCGCCGGCGAGCGGAGCAGAAGCTGGGTGATTCCGCCGCCACCACCGCCGAACCCGCCGCGACCACCCCGGCCGCCGCCACCGCCGCCCTGATCGGACACCATGCCCCGCAACATGCGCATCTGCATGGCGGGATCGTTGAACGGAGACTGCCGCTGGTCCGCCTGGTCTCCGCCGGGTCCCTGGTTCGCTTGATCTCCGCCGCGCTGGGGTCGGCCGGTGTCCTGGGGGCCGCCGCGCTGGGGTCGGCCGGTGTCCTGGGGGCCGCCCCGAGGAGCCTGGGCCTCCGCCGAGGTCCCCAACGCCAGTGCGGCGGTCATGCCTAACGCAAGCCGCATTCGTCGCGACATCACCATGATGATCTCCTCAACGGACGATACATTGATGGGTGGGTGGGGCCATGAACCGAAAAAGGCGAAGGGCATCGGTCCATATTCAGGCTCTCGACATGTTGAATACTAGCGACAGTTGGGCCTCATGTGGACAAGAATCTCGGATGTTTTTCCGTGGCCCCGGTCCGGAGCGGGATCTCCTCCGGTCGATTCAGGCGGCATGCTGCCGCCAGAGCCAGAGCGCCAGGCCCGCCGTCGCGAGCAGCGTGGCCAGGCGAACGGTCGCCCGATAGAGCGCGAAACGCCTCCGCGCGGACCGGAGTTCCGGCTCGGACGGATCGCGTTGCCGGCGCGACGACCAGCGTTCGACGCCCCCCAGCGCGTTCATGCCGACGAGGTGAACCAGCAAGAGCACGAGGAACCCGAACCCCTGCTCCAGCCAGGCGTGCCAGGGGATCGGCGGCAACCCCGGCGCCCACGCCGACGGCAAGCTCAGCGGCCCGTTCGGCCGGTACACCACCAGCCGGGCCGCCCGCGCCACGCGGTCCTGCCCGTCACTGACCCGCAGGACCAGCTCGACCGGCTTCGGCGTCCCCCGTTTCGGTGTGCCGCTCAGCAGTCCTGTCTCGGGATCGAACCGGAGCCCTTCGGGAAGCTCGCCATCGACGGCCCAGCGCAGTGGCCCGTTCCCTCCCGAGGCGGCCAGCGCGACGCGGTACGGTCGGCCCGCGATCGCCTCGGGCAAGGCCCCCGGCGTGGCGATCTCCAGCGGTGCGTGCTCCACCACCGAGGCCGATTCCCCCGCCCCCGGCAGGTCCACCGCCTTCGGCAGAAGGGCCATGATCACCATCGTCAATAGCAGGATGAACAGCAAGGCCCCGGTCAGCTTCGTGACCACGACGGCGACGAAGGAATCCTCGCCCGACCCGCCGAACTCCATCCCGCCCTGTCCGCCCCGGCGCGTCCGTCGCATCTCGGCCGTCTCCTCAGCGTATCATGATGGCTGATGGCAGAATGGCTGATCCTTCGGAATTCCCTGCATCAGCCAGCTTGTGGGCTGGGTCTTGACCCAGCCTACTCCAACTGCGTCAGCCAGCCTGTGGGCTGGGTCTTGACCCAGCCTACTCCAACTTCGGAATTCCCTGCATCAGCCAGAGCCCATCAGCCATGCCCTCGGAGTGACGCAATTCGCCCCGAAAGGGGCAGCATCCGATAGCCAGGGGCAACGCCCCTGGAAGACGCCCCACCAAACCAACCCCGCCCTGAAGGGGCGGATTTCTGGCTATTGAATGCTGCCCCTTCGGGGCGTTATGCGTACTCCATCGAACCATCTACGATTTACCATCCTATCATTCAACCTATCCCGTCCCGAATCATCATGGAACGCCTCACGCCGCGCGGGACGAATCCCCACCGAGGCGATCGTCGAACATCTTCTTGACGATGTTTCGATACAGGGCGTTCCCCTGCTCCATGCTCACCTGGAGCAGGTCGATGGCGTCCTTGAGGCTGTTCAGGGTGCGGGCCAGTTGCTCCTGCGTGGCGCGGCTGTTGCGCTCGAAGGCGTTGGAGAACTGACCGGCCAGCCCTTCGGTCGCGGCGCACGAGCGCTCAACCCCGCGGCGAATCTGTTCCAACTGCTCGTCGGGGCCAGCCCCCTCGACCAGCGCCGTCTCGATCCGGGCGAGCGACAGAACCCCTTTCCGCACGCTCTCGCCGGTCTGGCCGAGGTCCGACAGGTCCGCGCCGAGCCGGCCGATCGCCTCCGCCCCGCGCTCCAGGCCGGAGAGGGCCGGCGGCAGGCGGTCGATCGCCTCGGCGAAGCGGTTCACCGGCGGCGTGATCCGGTCGGCCAGGGTGGAGAGCAGCCCCTCGATCCGCTCCAGTTGCGGCCCGAGCGCGGCGATATCCCCCGACGCGGCCGCCCCGCCCTTCGGCAAGAGGTGATCGACCACCCAGCGATCGAGCCGGGCGAGCAGGTCCTCGGCGCGTCGGTGGACGAGCGTCTGCGCCAGCATCAAGGCGGCGCTCAGGAAGAGGGCGAGCAACGTGCTATCGAAGGCGATCTGCAAGGCCGAGGTCACGCCCGTCAGGTTGTTCATGAACCCGTCCAGGTCCTTGACCATCGGCAGGACCTTGCTGATGTTCATGAGCGCCTTGCTGATCCCCTCGACCGTGCCGATGAAGCCGATGACCGGCAGCAGGTAGAGGATGTAGCGCGTCAGGGTGAACCGCCCGGCGGTGTGCTCCTGATCCAGGCCGGACGCCTCGCGGTTCAGCTCCATCAGGGCGGCCGCCGAGGCCCCCTCGGCATGCCCGGCCAGGCCCCGGATGCGGCCCGGCAGGAGCCGGGGGTCGTCCTCGGCGATCGTTTCGGGATGCGCCCGCAGGGTCTCCGCCTCGGCGAAGGCCCGCTCGTCCTTCCAGAGCCGCAAGAGTTCTCGTGACAGGGTCAGGACCGCCCAGATATAGATGGCGGTGCCGACATATTGCTCCCAGCCGCGCTCGAACATGAGCGTGGGGTTCAGCACCATCAAGGCGATCGGGAAGGCCAGCGCCAGTCCCAGCATCGCCAGGGTGACCAGATAGGCCGTCTTCTTGCCGCCGTGTCCCGCCATGCGGATCGCCCCTTCCTTTGGGCTCGTGCCGGTTCCTTCAACCCGTCGCGCACAATCTCATTCCGGGTGGCTGAGCTCTCGCGCAACGGCACTCTCGATCCGGCACGAGGCCGTATGAAACCGCTCCTCGGTCTCTCTCGCAGAGGGTGAATGAAAAGGCTCGTTCGTCTCCATGTAGGGTGGGCACTGCCCACCTCTTTCAAACAGGTGGGCAGTGCCCACCCTACAATTCTCCAAGGACCCTTTTCGTACACCCTCTCAGTCGCTATCCGAGAAGCCCCGGAGGGGCGGCCGTTCCTAGCCAGGGGCGTCAGCCCCTGGAGGGGAGACAGGCACCATCATGTCCATCGAGCCCCGGAGGGGCGACAGAACCCCTTATGGGGAATCGACTTCTGTCGCCCCTCCGGGGCTTGTGTGGAGAGAATCGGCTCCTGGTCTCGTTCCAGGGGCTGACGCCCCTGGCTATTGACTGCCGCCCCTCCGGGGCGAAAAATCCGCTTCCCGGATCGCCTCTCGATCATCACCATCGGCAGGTTCGGCGGATCGACTTGACCCGGCGCGGAAGCGGAAGTCGCAGAACGGAGCCCCTTCCATCAAGGTCTGCGTCCGGGTCAGCGCGATCTCGGGGTTGAACCCCTCGACCAGCGCGAAGTCGCGCTGACAGGAGAGGCTCGACCCCAGATCGGCCAGCCCGAGCGCCCGGTACATCTCGGCATAGCGGCAGCGGGTGACGTTGAACTCCAGCCGTTCGGGGGACTGTTCGAGGATGTCCAACTCCAGGGCACCCCCCGCGCGCCAGAGGTCCAGGCATGAGGCAAACGCCGAAAGGCTCGCCTCGCCGACCCGACGGGCCAGGTCCGCCCCGCCTTCGCGGGCGAGGTCGGCGATCACGCCCCGAACGATCTCCAGCGTGCGTTCGGTCCCCAGCTCCTTCTGGAATGCCCGGATCAACGGCCCGGCGATCCCCGCCTCGATCTCCCGACGCTCCAGAAGCGTCCGCTCCGATCCGCCGCCGGTCTCTCCCATTGTCATCCTCTCCCTTTGATTCGCGTTCGTGTCCCGGCCGTTCCATTGTGCCAGCCGGGCGGCGACCCCGGCCAGCCCCTGCCCCGTGTCCTTCGCAACGTTCACGGACCGTCGCATGGCAAAAGGCAGATTCCCGATTCCAGAAGTTCCTTCGGCGACTCGCCCAATTGAGGTTGTCCGATGTGGGACAGCCACCCCCGGCTGTCCCACATCAGGAAAACGGACCATTTCTTCTGGCGAGACTCCTTTCTTCGTTTGAAGTTCTGGAACCGGGAATCCGCCATTTTGTTATGCTGAACTCACAGAATGGATAACCATTGGCTTCCGGACCAGATTTCTGGTTTCCCGCGTGAGGAACCTCACCCGCTCCATCGCGCCCGGTGCGCGGAAAGTGCCGGTGACGGACGCCCCGGCAACCGGCGGTATCGAAATTGCGAGTCCGAATAGCAATTGAAGATTCAGCACGTGACGATCGTCTCATAATCCACAACGACCATTGGGGCCATCGCTTCTTTTTTGGAGGGCGGCGGATGTTTCACGTCGTCGTGCTTTGCTCCGGATTACTGAGTGCTTTGCCCGCGAATGAGGCGCCCAAACCGTCGGTCGCCGAGATCAAAACCTATGAAGCGGCCCGCGCGGAGGTTGGCCGCGATCCCGAGGCGCACGTCCGCCTGGCTCTCTGGTGTGAAGAACACGGCCTCACCGCCGAACGGCTCAAGCACCTGGCGATCGCCGTGCTGATCGATCCGGCCAACGCCTCGGCCCGCGGCCTGATGGGGCTCGTGCGGGACCAGGGACAGTGGCGCAAGCCCGAGGAGGTCGCCGCGCGGGTCGAGGCCGACGCCGAGCTATCCGCCGCGCTGGCCGAGTACAACGAGCGCCGGGCGAAGCTCAACGAGCGCGACGCCGATTCGCAATGGCGGCTGGCTCTCTGGTGCGAGGAGCACGGCCTGAAGGCCGAGGCGATGGCCCACCTGGCGACCGTCGTGCGGCTCGATCCCAAGCGGGACTCCGCCTGGAAGCGCCTGGGGTGCGTGAAGCACAACGGCCGCTGGATGACCCCCGCACAGATCGAGGCCGACGCGGCGGAACGAAAAGCCCAGCGCGACGCGAACGCCCACTGGTGGCCCCGTCTCAAGTCCTGGAGGTCCGCGCTTCGGGAGGCCGAGCACCGCGCCGAGGCCGAGCGGCTCCTGGCCGGTGTGGACGATCCCCGCGCCGTGCCGGCCGTCCTCCGGGCCTTCGGCACCCCGTCGCCGGACGATCAGAGGCTGGCCGTCCAGCTTCTCGGACAGATCGACGCCGTGCCGGCTTCCCGCGCCCTGGCGCTGCTGTCCGTCTTCGGCGCGACCGACGACATCCGCCGCGCGGCCACCGAAACCCTCCGCGCACGCGACGTCCGCGCGTATGCCGGCGACCTGATCGGCCTGATCCGCGACACGATCGCCTACCAGGTCCGTCCCGTCAACGGGCCGGGACAACCCGGGGCCTTGCTCGTCCAGGGGGAACGGTTCAACCGGGGACGGATCTACGCCCCGCCGCCGCTGCCCGATTTCCGCCTCTTTCCCGGTGAGCCGATCTATTACGACGCCTTCGGCCTACCGGTGGTCGAGCGAACCACGGGCCTGGCGAACTTCACGCGCAACGGCGGCGCGGTTCATGTCACCGGCAAGCAATATCTCGACGGGGCCGGTCAACCGACCCCCGAGGGACAGGCCATTTCGATCGTCCGGCAGGACCATCACTACGACCCGAGCGCCGTGATGGGCAGCCTCTGGAAAGTCGGTCACGTGCCCCAGGCGTATCCGATGCAGCCGTCGGATTTCAACGTGGACATTCAGCGCACCATCAACGAAACCCGCGTGACCGAAGCCTATATCCCGATCGGCCAGATGA
The DNA here is from genome assembly GCA_963758025.1 of uncultured Planctomycetota bacterium. GTDB lineage: Bacteria > Planctomycetota > Planctomycetia > Isosphaerales > Isosphaeraceae > CAVWUA01. Next base: position 286,574 of record CAVWUA010000006.1, read on the forward strand.
TCGCCGAGGCCCGGATGTCGGCGATGGTCATGCAGGAACAACTGAAGAACGACGTCCGGCAGATCGAGTACTACAACAAGGCCGTCTCGGAAGACAATACGCGGATCGTCTCCGTCCTGAATAACGTCAGCGGCCAGAACCTCGGCCCCGACCGCGACGCCTGGAAGTCGTGGTGGAGCGACCAGCTCGGCTACAGTTACGTCCCGCCGCGTCCCTATCCCCGGCCGACCTTCGTGGAGATGGTCCCGCCGGCCTATGTCCCGCGCCCGGTCGGCGTGACCGAGCAGCTCGGCCCGGTGGCCTCGTCCAAGACGACCTACGCGGCCCACGCCCAGTTGACCCAGTCCGGAATCGATCGGTTCGCCGCGATGGGGATCTACCGTTGCTGCTTCGGCGCGGGGACCCCCGTGCAGACCCTGACCGGCCTGAAACCGATCGAGGACCTGCGGGTCGGCGACCGGGTCCTGGCCCGCGACGAGAAAACCGGCGCATTGAACTACCAGCCGATCCTGACCGTGTACCATTACCCGCCCTCGGAAACGCTCCGGCTGGTCCTGGAGGACGAGGCCATCGTGACCAGTCCCCTGCACCGCTTCTGGCGCGTCGCGGAGGGATGGGTCATGGCCCGCGACCTGAAGCCCGGCGACACGGTCCGCACGCTCCGCGGTCGGGGGCGCGTCGTTTCCGTGGCGGACGACATGAAGCAACCGGTCTTCAACCTCAACGTGGCGGAGGACGCCTCCTTCCTGGTCGGAGCGCAAGGGGTTCTGGTCCACGACAACACCCTGCCCGATATCCAGGGCACCCCCTTCGATGCCCCGCCCGTCCTGGCGCGGGCGGAAAATGAGGAGTGAGCGGCGAAGCACGTGGAAGAAAGGGAGTTGCTTCGCAAGCCTTATGGTATCATGAATGCAAGCACAGGCCACGCTGGAGTATTTTCGAGTTTTTTTGTGGGGGATCTTCTCTGTTTCTATGCGCAGATCATCTATTTTAGGAGGAGCGGAATGTTCACGTGTGTGCTTTGCTGGATTGTTGAGCTTTGCGCGGGCGAGCCAAAGTGGTAGCGGAACGGAAAGCCTATGAAGCGGCCGCAGGAGGTCGGCCGCGATCCGAGGCGCAGTGCCTGGCCTCTGGTGTGAGCGGAATGGCCTCTCCGCGAACGGCTCAAGCACCTGGCGATCGCCGTGCTGACCGATCCCCGAACGCACGGCGCGGGGCCTGATGGGCCTGGTCCACGACCAGGGACACTGGCGCAAGCCGAGGAGGTCGCCGCGCGGGTCGATCGACGAGGCCTCTGCGCGCTGGCGGAGTACAACGACCGCCGCGCACGCTCAACACGGCGGACGATCACTGGCAAATGGCCTCTGGTGCGAGGAGCACGGCCTGGAGCCTGAGGCGAAGGCCACCTGGCGACCGTCGTGCGGCTCGACCCGTCGCGGACTCGCCTGGAAGCGGCTCGGCTGCAGGAAGCACGACGGCCGCTGGATGACGAGGCGCAGATCGCCGCCGAGGAGGCGAGCGCGAGGCCAGATGCGGCGAACGCCGTTGGAGCTTGCTCGTGAAGGCCCGCCGCGCTCGACGACCCCGACAGCGGGCGGCGGCCGAGACGGCCTGGCCAGTGTGGACGACCCCCGGGCGGTGCCCGCGGTCCTCGTCTTCGCCACCCGGCGACCGGCCGACCAGCGAAGGCGGTCCAGATCCTGGGGCAGATCGACAGCATCGCATCCTCACGGGGCCTGGCGTTGATGGCCGTCTTCAGCCCGTCGGCCGAAGTCCGCCGGGCCGCCACCGAGACGCTCGCCGTGACCCGCGCGAATCACCTCTGATAGGCCTGCTCCGCGACCGATCGAGTATGAGGTCCGGCCGGTGAACGGGCCGGGACGCCGGGGGTGCTGGTCGAAGGCCAGCATTCATCATGAGACGCTTTTATTCCCCGCCGCGGCCCCCGGGACGCCCGGCGAGTGGGTCGGCACCGACGACTATGGCCTACCCGTCATCGAGCGGACTTCGGGTTCGGCGAACTCACGCGAAACGGCGGGGGGTTCTGAAAGGGAGAGGAACGACGGGTGTTCCCCGACCCCCGAGAGCGAGGCAGCTCGTCCAGCAGGCCCGTCATACGCCGGACGCCGATCGGGCGTCGGGAAGTCAGTAGTGGCAGGAGTAGCCGGTGCACCTCGGATATCATGTCCTCGTCGACCGCACGCGGTGACGAACTAGGTTGCGCGAAGCCTACATTCCGATCGGCCAGATGATGGCTCGAATACCAGAAATCGGCGGTCGCGGCATGCGGCAGCAAGTGGGCGATGTCGGCAGCTCCTGGAACGACGAATAACATCGTCCGCGCGACCAATGACAGGATCGTTCAGGTCCTGAAGGCCGCGACCGGCGCGGACATCGACGACGACCGGGAACGCTGGATGGAATGGTGGTATGATCAACTCGGTTACATCTACACCCCGCCTGTCCGCCGACCCAAACCCGTCGTCTCCCAGAGACGGTACCCCTGGCCTATGTCCCGTCGCCCTGTCTATACCACCGACGGGCCTGTCTCAGCCAGTCGTCCGTCATGCGCGTCTCGGGCGTCCGCTCCAATTACCTCATTTCGTCGACCGGATGGAAGCCAAGGGCCTCACACCGTCAAGGAATGCTTCGTCGCCGGGACGCTCGTCCACACGTTCACGGGACCGAGGCCGATCGAAGAGCTTGAAGTCGGAGACCGCGTGCTGACGCTCGACACCGGAGACCGGCGGCCTCGGTTATCAGCCGATCCTCGTCATGCACCGGAACCCCCGACGGCGACGCTACGCATCACGTTCCAGGGCGGCGAGACGATCGAATCCACCCCCTTGCACCGCTTCTGGCGCCGGGCATCGGCTGGGTCCTGGCCCGCGACCTGAAGGCCGGCCAGAGAGGTTCGCGTACTCGACGGGCGGGCCGGACCGCCGAGATCACGGAGCAGGCCGACATCAAGCAGCCGGTCTTCAACCTTGACGTGGCGGAGCGACGCCTCCTTCCTGGTCGGATCCCCAAGGGGTTCTGGTCCACGACAACACCCTGCCCGATATCCAGGGCACCCCCTTCGATGCCCCGCCCGTCCTGGCGCGGGCGGAAAATGAGGAGTGACAGCCGGCGGATTCGTGGCAGAATACGAATCGTTCCCATCAAGAACGCGGCGCGGCCCGAGGTGGCCGCGCCGCGATTCTCTGTTCTTGAGGAGCGATGATGAACGACATGCTGGAACGGGTCGAGGCGACCGCCGACGGGCCGGTCGTGCGCAAAGGGGGCGTGGCGGTGGCGGAGATCGTCCGGCGGATCGAGGCGGGGGACGCGCTCGAACAGGTCGGAAAGGAACTGGCACTCGATCCGGCCGACCTCATCGCGGGCCTGGCCGCGCTGGGCCTCGATGACCTGGGGCCGCCGCTGGTCCAGGACCGACCGCGCCTTCCGTCGCTGGGCAAGGCGCTCTCCGAGCCGTCGCTGGCGAAACTTCTGCCCGAGGCGGCGCGGCCCGCGCGGCTGGCCCTGGCCGCAGGGCTCTTGCAGATTCACGACTTCTGGGAGGCCAGCCATCAGGCCGCGCAGGAGGCGGACGACCTGGGCGAACAGGATGTGTCGGCCTACTGGCACGGGATCGCCCACCGCCGCGAGCCGGACCCCGGCAACGCCTCGTACTGGTTCCGCCGCGTGGGACGCCATCCGCTGCTCGGTCCCCTGGGCGGGGCGGCCTCCGAACTGATCGCGGAGCAAGGCGGCTTGGCCTCCGCCGATCGCCTGGTGCGCGGGGGAACCTGGGACCCCTCCGCCTTCATCGCGTTCTGCGGCGCGGCCCGGCACAAGGCCGCCGAGGAGCGTCTCGCCCGGAAGCTCCAGCGGCTCGAAATGGCCATGCTCCTGAGCACCACGCTCCGAAACGCCCTGCCGACATGACATTCCTTCGCCGGTCATCCACCTGCACCTCGCCGCGGCAGGTGCGGCTCAGCCTCCCGGCGGCATCGGGAGTATGGGAATCCGGGCCGAGTTGCCGTAGAGTGGGTTGAAGTGCCGGGCGGGAGGACGAAGCGGGCCCACCCGGCCCGGCGACACCGGAGAGGCCGCCATGTCCGACCCCGAGGCCGAGGCCCCCCCGAGGGCCCCGTTCCCCACGACCCGCTGGAGCCGGGTGGTCGCCGCCGGCGACGCCGACGGGCCCGACGCGGCGCCGGCCCTGGCCGAGCTCTGCGCCGCCTACTGGTATCCGATCTACGCCTTCATCCGCAGCAAGGGGTCCGATCCCGAGGCGGCCCTCGACCTGACACAGGACTACTTCACCCGCCTGGTCGAGCGCCGGCCCTTCGTGTCGGCCGACCCGGCGCGGGGCCGCTTCCGCGCGTTCCTGCGGGCCGACTGCACCCACTTCCTCGCCCACCGCCGCGAGCGCGACGGTGCCCTCCGCCGCGGTGGGGGCAGGACCCCGCTGTCGATCGACGCCCGCGACGCCGAGGGCCGCTACCTCCGGGAGCCGGCGCACGGCCGGACGCCCGAGCGGCTCTTCGACCACGCCTGGGCCCTGGCCCTCCTGGAGGGCGTCCTGGCCGGGCTCCGCCGCGAGTACGAGGGCTCTGGACGGGGGGCCACCTTCGAGGCGCTCAAGGGCGTGCTGACCGACGGCCGGCTGACGGCGTCCCAGGCCGAGCTGGCCCGACGGCTCGGCACCACCGAGGCCGCCGTGCAGGTGGCCGCCCACCGGCTCCGCCGCCGTTATCGCGAGGCCCTCCGGGTCGCGATCGCCGCCACGGTGGCCGACGAGGCCGAGGTCGACGACGAGTTGCGGGCCCTCTTCGCCGCGCTGGGGCCGTGACCCGAGGGATCGGATCAACTCAAATCCGGCCGGCGTCTGTATGGTCCGGCCGCGGAGCCGGTAAAAGGGGGTATCGGCCGCTGCCTCCCACCCCCGACCAGGAGTCTCGTCGATGCCCGACCCCCGCACCTGCCCAAGCTGCGGCTCCGAGCTGCCGTCCCGCGCCCCCGAGGGCCTCTGCCCCGGCTGCCTGCTCCGGGCCGGCCTCGACTCCGACGCCCTGAGCCTCTCCCACGCCGGCGAGGTCGGCGCCACCATCGACCTCGCCGGGCCGCCGGGCGTCCTGGAGACGCTCGCCGCCACCGTCGGGCCGGTGCCCCGCGTCCTGCTCCGCGACACCGACCCCGCCTCCGAGCCGCCCGTCCACCAGCCCGCCTCCCCCGAGATGCCGCCGGCCGAGCAACGCCACGCCCGGCTCCGGCTGCTCGGCGAGATCGCCCGCGGCGGCATGGGCGCCGTGCTCAAGGGCCGAGACGAGGACCTCGGACGCGACCTCGCCGTCAAGGTCCTCCTGGAGAAGCACCGGGACGACCCCGCCCTCGTCCGCCGCTTCGTCGAGGAGGCGCAGATCGGCGGCCAGCTCCAGCACCCCGGCATCGTCCCGATCTACGAGCTGGGCGCCTTCGCCGACCGTCGCCCCTACTTCGCCATGAAGCTGGTCAAGGGCCAGACCCTCGCCGAGGTGCTCGCCGCCCGTTCGTCGCCGGAGGACACCCTGCCCCGCGTCCTGGGCATCTTCGAGCAGGTCTGCCAGACCGTCGCCTACGCCCACGCCCGGGGGGTGATCCACCGCGACCTGAAGCCCTCCAACGTGATGGTCGGCGGCTTCGGCGAGGTCCAGGTCATGGACTGGGGTCTGGCCAAGGTCCTGCCGCGCGGCGGCGTGGTCGACGACGCCGAGGCCGGTAAGCTCCCCGAGGCGGAGACGGTCATCGCCACCGCCCGCTCCGGCGGCGAATCCGACGCGGGTCTGTCGCGCCGGCTCGGTCATGGGCACGCCCGCCTACATGGCCCCCGAGCAGGCCCGCGGCGAGGTCGAGGCCATCGACGAGCGGGCCGACGTCTTCGCGCTCGGCTCGATCCTCTGCGAGGTCCTCACCGGCACGCCCGCGTTCGTCGGCCGGACCTCGGCCGAGATCCAGCGGAAGGCGGCGCGGGGCGAGACGGCCGACGCCCTGGCCCGGCTGGAGGGCTGCGGCGCCGAGGCCGAGCTGGTCGCGCCTGGCCCGCGACTGCCTGGCCGCCGAGCCGGTGGACCGGCCGCGGGACGCCCGCGCCGTCGCCGACCGGGTCGACGGCGTACCTGGCCGGCGTGCAGGAGCGGCTGCGCGCCGCCGAGCTCGACGCGGGCCGTGGCCGAGGCCCGCGCCGTCGAGGAGCGTCGCCGCCGCCGGCTCCAGGTCGGCCTGGCCGCGTCGCTGCTGGCCCTGACGACCATCGGCGGCCTGGCGTTCACCTACGTGATGCACCAGCGGCAGGCCCGGGCCGCGCGGGTCGATCGGCTGCTGGCCGAGGCCACGCTGCTGCGCGACCAGGCCCGCGCCCAGCCCGAGGTCGTCGCTCACTGGGAGCGCGCCCGCGAGGCCGTCGGCCGGATCGCCGACGAGCTCGGCCCTGCCGCCGCGGCCCCGGTCGAGTCGCTGCGCCGGACAGTCGCGGCCGGCCTGGAGGCCGCCGTGGCCGACCGCGAGCTGCTGGCGCGACTGGTCGACATCCGCAGCGCCGTGGCCGACGACCCGGACGGCTCGGCCACCGACGCGGCCTACGCCGACGCCTTCGCGCGACGGCCGGGATCGACCCCGACGCACTGGCGCCCGGCCGAGGCCGGCGGCCGGATCGCCCGCCGCCCCGAGGCCGGTGGCCGCGGCCCTGGCGGCAGGGCTGGACCACTGGGCGGCCGTCCGCCGCGAGCGGGACGCCGAAGGGGCAGGGCTGGCGACGGTTGCTGGCCGTCGCCCGCGCCGCCGACCCCGACCCGGACCGCGACGCCGTCCGCGAGGCCCTGCTCATCGAGGACACGGAGCCGAGCGGCTCGGACGGCTGCGGCCGCTGGCCGACCGGGCCGACGCCGGGAGTCGGGCCCCGGCGAGCCTGGTCGCTGCTGGGCGGGGCCCTGGCCGACGCGGGCGACCCGGACGCGGGCGTGGCGGTGCTGCGGCGGGCCTGCTGGCCGCACCCCGAGCGATGCCCGGGTCCACTTCGCGGCTCGGCGGGTTGCTGCGGCCGGGCGCGGCCGCCGCAGCCGGAGGAGGCGATCCGCGCCTCTCGCTCGCCCGGGGCCTGCAGCCGGAGCTGGCCGGGCACGACCTGGCCCATGCCCTGGAGCGTCGCGGCCGCGGCGCGGAGGCCGAGGGGGTCTGGCGCGACCTGGTCGGCCGCCGGCCCGGCGACGGCCGCCACCTGGCCTGCTATGGCCGCCACCTGAAGGAGCGGGGCCGCGCCGCGGAGGCCGGCCCGGTGCTCCACCGGGCGATCGCGGCGTTCCGCGAGGCGATCCGGCTGAAGCCCGACGACGCCCTGGCCCACGCCAACCTCGGCGCCGCCCTGCGGGACTCGGGCGACCTGCCCGGGGCGATCGCGGCGTGCCGCGAGGCGATCCGGCTGAAGCCCGACGACGCCCTGGCCCACGCCAGCCTCGGCGTCGCCCTGCGGGAATCGGGCGACCTGCCCGGGGCGATCGCGGCGTGCCGCGAGGTGATCCAGCTGCGAGCCCGACCTCGCCGAGGCCCACTCCAGCCTCGGCGCCGCCCTGGCGCGCCTCGGGCGACCTGCCCGGGGCGATCGCGGCGTGCCGCGAGGCGATCCGGCTGCGGCCCGACGACGCCGAGGCCCACTCCAACCTCGGCGTCGCCCTGGCTGGCTCGGGCGACCTGCCCGGGGCGATCGCGGCGTACCGCGAGGCGATCCAGCTGCGAGCCCGATTATCGCCGAAGCCCACTCCAACCTCGGCGTCGCCCTGCGGGAATCGGGCGACCTGCCGGGGCGATCGCGGCGTGCCGCGAGGCGATCCGGCTGAAGCCCGACCTCGCCGAGGCCCACGGCAACCTCGGCGGCGTCCTGCTCGCCTCGGGTGACCTGCCCGGGGCGATCGCGGCGTTCCGCGAGGCGATCCAGCTGCGGCCCGACGACGCCGAGGCCCACTCCAACCTCGGCGCCGCCCTGTGCGATGAATTACGCGATTACCCCGCCGCCGAGGCCGCCTTCCGCGAGGCGATCCGCCTGAAGCCCGACCACGCGGGCCCACTTCAACCTCGGCAACGCCCTGCGGGCCCAGGGGAAGCTCGACGAGGCGGTCGCGGCGTACCGCGAGGCGATCCGGCTGCGGCCCGATTATGCCGAAGCCCACTACAGCCTCGGCATCGCCCTGTACGCCTCGGGCGACCGGCCCGGTACGATCGCGGCGTATCGCGAGGCCATCCGGCTGAAGCCTGCCTACGCCGAAGCCCACTGCAACCTCGGCGTCGCCCTGCAGCTGCAGGGGCAATACGCCGAGGCGCTGGCCGAGTACCGCACCGGGCACGAGCTCGGGTCGAAGCGGGCCGGTTGGTCCTACCCGTCCGCCGCGTGGGTCGCCGAGGCCGAGCGGCTCGCCGCCCTGGCCGACCGGCTCCCGGCGGTCCTGAAGGGCACGGACGAGCCGGCCGACGACGCCGAGCGCCTGGCGTTCGCCCAGATGGCCTACGACACGACGCGGTACGCCGCCGCCGCCCGGCTCTTCGCCGAGGCGCTGGAGGACGATCCCAAGCTCGCCGCCGACCGCCGGACCCAGCACCCCTACAACGCCGCCTGCTGCGCCGCCCTGGCCGCCGCCGGGAAGGGCGAGGACGACCCGAAGCCCGACGACGCGGCCCGGTCCGACCTGCGCCGCCAGGCCCTCGACTGGCTCAAGGCCGAGCTGGCCGCCTGGTCGCGGGTCAGGGAATCCGGCGACCCGCGGACCGGGGCCGCCGTCGCCCCGACCCTCCGCCACTGGCAGCAGGACGCCGACCTGGCCGGCGTCCGCGACGAGGCGGCCCTGGCCGCATTGCCGGAGGAGGAACGCGCCGAGTGGCAGGCCCTCTGGGCCGAGGTCGGCCGCCTGCTAGAGCCAGCGGGGGAGGCCCCCTAACGCCCCCGGCTGCCTCCTCGATCCGGAGACCCGGCCGCCGTCCTCGACGGCCCTCGGCCCGCTTCCCCTCGACCCCGATCCCTGGCCGGGGTCCTTGGCCTGTCTTGAGTCTGGGGATTCTCCTGATCGGGATGCCCAATCAACCCAGGGCGATACACCGCCAGAGCCAAAAATCAAAATTTTTTTCGGAATTCCGCCTGTTCAAATCCGGCGTTTACGTTAGTCTAATCCATAGCCGCTCTCGGCGGGGATTCCATTAGCCGTTAGGACGCTAGTCTCGCCAGAACGCAAGCCTTCGCATTGCAGAGGTCCATTTCCGTGTCCAAGAAGCTTTATGTCGGTAACCTGACCTACGACACCACGGAAGACAACTTGGTGGAATTGTTCAGCGAGTACGGCGAAGTCCTTTCGGCGCAAATCATCATCGACCGCGACACGAACCGTTCGAAGGGTTTCGGGTTCGTCGAGATGGACAGTGGAGCCGAGGACGCCGCGAACGCGCTCAACGGCCAAGACTACAAGGGTCGTAACCTGACGGTGAATGAGGCCCGCCCGCGTGAGAACCGCGGTCCTGGCGGTGGTGGTGGCGGTGGCGGCGGTCGCGGCCGAAGTGGCGGCGGCGGTGGCTACGGTGGCGGCGGCGGCGGTGGCCGTGGCGGCTACGGTGGCGGCGGCGGTGGCCGTGGCGGCTACGGTGGCGGCGGCGGTGGTGGTTACGGCGGTGGCCGCTATTGAGCCACGACCCCCACGCACCCGCTCACGCCCGGTGCTCTCCTGGGAATCCTTTGAGATATTCTCGCACCCCGAGGGGACCATTCTCGGTCCCCTCGGGGTGTTTTCGTCCGCGTTTCGCAACGCGCCGGGACGGACAGAGCAAGGTCACACAACCCAGAGATCCCGCGTAACAGACTTGAGCGGCGACTCTCCCCGCACGAGACACGTGTCATCCGGTTGCGAGGGATGGGTTGTATGCTAAAATATCCTGAATCGACGCCACGGCAATCGCCGTGAAGCGGACGGACGTTGAGGCTTGCCGGGTATTCACTCGCGGTCGTCGCCTCCGTCCCCAAAGGCGCATTTCCCCTCCGAAGAACTCTCTCCCGGCAGGATCGCGACGATGGCCGAATTCGACGCCGAAACCCTGGCCGAACAGGTCGTCCTGATCGGTTTGTTGTCTCGCGAGCAGATCGCCGAGGCCAAGTTCGAGGCCGAGAACGGTTCGATCGAGGCCCTGTCGAAAACCTTGCTCCGCAAGGGCCTGCTCACGAACTGGCAGCTCAACAAGCTCTTGAAGGGGGACCCGGGCGGCTACGTGTACGGCGGCTGCAAGGTCCTCTTCCACATCGCCGAGGGAACCTTCGCCCGCGTGTACCGAGGGCAACGGATGCCGGGCAAGGAGTCCGTGGCCATCAAGGTCCTCCGCCGGCGTTTCTCCACCGATCAAGCCGCCGTCAGCCGGTTCAATCAGGAGGCCGAGGCGGGCCTGAAGCTCGTCCATAACAATATCGTCCGCATCCTCGATTTCGGGTCCGAGGTCGATAGTCACTACATGATCATGGAATACGTGGAAGGCTCCAACCTCCGCGACTTCCTCAAGATCCGTCACCGAGTCGAGCACGAGAAGGCCCTCCCCTTGATGTTGGGCCTGGCCGAGGGGCTGAACTACTCGCTGAGCAAGGGGGTCACGCACCGCGACATCAAGGGAACGAACATCCTGATCTCCACCCGGGGCGAGGCGAAGCTCGTGGACTTCGGCCTCGCCACGATCGGCGACGAACGGTCCATGGAGACCGCCCACGGCCAGCGCACCGTCGATTACTCGGCCCTGGAACGGACCTGCGGCAGCCCCAAGGGGGACCCGCGCTCCGATATTTATTTCCTCGGTTGCGTCTTTTACCAGATGCTCACGGGCGTCCTGCCGCTGCCGGAGGTCGAGAGTAGCGATCCGCTCGCCAAGATGCTCAAGCGGAGCTTCGGCGCCATCAGGCCACTGTCCGAGCACCGGCACGCCCCCCCCGAACGCCTGACCGAGATCATCGAGAAGATGATGCAGGTCAAACTCGAAAAGCGCTACCAGACGATGCAGGAGGTCCTCGACGACCTCAAAGCCTACAAGGAAGAATCGGAGAAGACCGCCGCGCTGCCTCCCGAGCCCCCACGCCTCAAGAAACGCAAGAAGGAGCGCAGCGGCTCCGACTCCTTTCTCACCGAGATTTTCGGCAACGACCAGGAGGACGAGAGCGAGCCGAAGCACGTGCTCTGTGTCGAGGTCCAGGAACAGATCCGGCAGGTTTTCCGTAAAGTCCTCAACAGCATGGGCTTCCGGGCGATCCTGGTCGGCGATGCCGAACGCGCGGCCGAACGTTACCGCGAGGACCCGCCCGATCTCGTCGTCTTCGACGCCGACGGGCTTGGTCCCGAGGGGCTAGACGCCTTCCTCGACATGCACGAGAAAGCCCACGACGACGGCCATGAACTGGCCGCCCTCGTCCTGCTCGGCCCGCGCCAGGGGGAACTCTCCAGCAAACTCCCCACGGATGACCGCATCGTCGTCCTCACCAAGCCGATCAAGATGAAGGACGTTCAGGACGCCCTGACGCAGCTCACGACGGTCAATCAGTGATCTCGTTCGCCTCTCGAGAGATTCTCGGTTCGGGCCGATTCGCCCGCTCAGCGCTTGTGCGCCTCGCGGACGAGGTGGGGGAGTTCGGGCAGGATAATCCTGTTCATGGCGAGCTGAACGGCGGCGCGTGATCCGGGCATGACCAGAACAACCAGCCGGTCCATCAAGCCGCCAACCGCCCGGCTCAGGATGGTGGCGGGGCCGATCTCGTCGTAGCTGAGCATACGGAACAGCTCGCCGTAGCCGGGTATCGGTTTGCTCAAGAGGGCCGAGACGGTCTCGTAGGTCTGGTCGCGCGGGCTGATGCCGGTCCCCCCCGTGACCAGCGCCGCGTGGAGGTCGCCCCGGTCCCGGTAGGACTCCAGAATCGGTCGCATCCGGTCCGGCTCATCCGGCACGATGGCGCGTTCGACGATCCGATGGCCCGCCCCCTCGGCCAGTTCGACGATCAGGGCACCCGACGTGTCGTTCGCCTCGGTCCGGGTGTCCGAGACGGTCAGAACCGCCAGGTTCAGGGCCTGAGGGGCCTCCGCGCGATGCTCCGCGACGCTCCGCGACATCTCTGCTCCTTTCCCCAAGACAATCCAATAGCCCAGGTTACGCATACAACCAAATGAGTCGAAGCCGTGACGTTCTCGTTGCGTGGGGGTGTTCCTGGCTCCTACAATCGAGTAAAGGACGGGGGAACGACCGTCAGTCCTCCCACCGTGTCGATCCTGCTACTACCCAAGGAGCCACGCCATGAGGATGACGCTCGCTGCCAGGAGTATTCCGGCCGGTGTCTGGCTCGTCGGGGCCCTGGTGTTCCTCTCCGTGTCCGAGAGCCGGGCCGACCGGATTCGCCTGAGCGGTGGGGGGGTGATCCACGGTGTCGTGCTCCCGGCCGATCCGGAGAAGCCGGATACGGTCCTCGTGCAGACGGAGACGGGTTCCAAACCGATCCCGTTCACGCGGAAGCAGATCGCCTCGGTGATCGAGGAGGACGATCCGCTCGACGAATATTACCGCCGGCTCGACAAGATCCCGCCTTCGGCCGAGGCCGAGTACGAGCTGGGCCTCTGGTGCGAGCAGAACCACATGATGGGGCTGGCCGAGAACCATTATGAGCGGGCGGTCGCGCAGGACAAGACCTTCGCCCCGGCCCAGAAGAAGCTCGGGCACGTCGAGTTCCAGGGGATCTGGATGACCTACGACGAGATGCGTGAGGCTCAAGGGTTGGTCAAGTACAAGGGGAAGTGGATCTCGCGGGAGGAGCGGGAGCGGATTGCCGAGAAGGCGGAGATGTCCGCCTCGCAGGAGTCCTGGTATCGCCGGCTGACGATCCTCAAGCGGCACCTTCAGCAAGGGACGAACGAGCAGCGCCAGCAGGCCGAGGAGCAGTTCGACGCGATCCGCGATCCGGCGGCCATCCGCCCCCTGGTGTGGCTCTTTGGCAACGAGGAGGAGCCGTTGCGGGTGCGGGTGTCCCATATTCTCGGGGCGATTCCGGGGAGCGAAGCGCAGAAGGCCCTGATCGAGGCCATCCTGTCCGAGCGGAACCTGATCGTCCGCCAGGCACTGCTCGATGACCTCGCCGGGCGTCGGGAGGACGACACCGTGCGGAAGCTCGTTGCCCGGCTCGGCGACGCGGACCCGGACGTGATCGGCCGCGCGGCCTGGGCCCTGGCCGGCTTGCGGGTGGTGGCCGCCGTGCCGAAGCTGATCCCGGCCCTCGTGCAGATCGAGCAGCGTGTCGTGCTCGTCCCATCCTCCGGCACGGTCGCCGCGTCCGGACCGTCCGCGACGTTCGCCACGCAACAATCGGTCCCCGTCCTGACGGGGCCGGTGGTCGGGCCGGGCGTGGTCGCCTTCGGCGCGACGTCGGTTCCGCTCTATTCGGGGGTCTCACTGGGCTACAGCAGTTCCGCCCCGGCACCGCCGACGCGACGGATCATCACCATCCCGCACGAGAACCCCGAGGTCCTGGCCGCCCTGGAGGCGCTCACCGGGCAGAACTTCGGCTACGACATCGCCTCATGGCAGCGCTGGGTGGCCCGCGGCTTCCGCGTCCGCAACGCCCCCGTCCGTCGCGTGCCACAACCCTGAACGACGGCACGGCATTCGCTTTCTCGATCGCCACGGAACAGATCCTCTCCGAGGTCGAGGCGATCGAAACAACCATGGCGACGAAGAAACGGGATGGCGGGCGTCCGCTCGGCGCGGAGGTCTTGCCAGGCGGTGGCGTCCGGTTCCGGGTCTGGGCGCCGAAGCGCAGAAAGGTCGAGGTCGTTCTGGAAGGCGGCCCGGATTCGCCAGCGAACGAGAGGCCCCGGCCCATCGCGCTGAAGGCCGAGGCGGACGGCTACTTCTCCGGCGAGAGTTCCGAGGCGGGACCGGGCACGCGCTACCGTTACCGGCTTGGCGGGAGTCGAGACGCCTTATATCCCGACCCGGTCTCCCGGTATCAGCCTGAGGGGCCGGACGGCCCATCCGAGGTCATTGACGCGACGCGCTTCTCGTGGAGCGACCGGGACTGGCGGGGCATCCGCCTCAAAGGGCAGGTGATCTACGAGATGCATGTCGGAACCTTCACCCGCGAGGGAACCTGGGAGGCCGCCGCTCGCCACCTGGCGGAACTGGCCGATCTGGGAATCACCCTGATCGAGTTGATGCCGGTGGCCGACGCCCCGGGCCGGTTCGGCTGGGGCTATGACGGAGTGAACCTGTTCGCGCCCAATCGCCACTACGGCCGTCCCGACGACTTCCGCCGGTTCGTGGACAAGGCGCATGTGCAGGGGCTCGGCGTACTGCTCGACGTGGTTTACAACCACTTCGGCCCCGCGGGGAATTATCTGGATCAATTCTCGGACGATTACGTGAGCACCACCAAGAAGACCGAGTGGGGCGATGCGATCAACTTCGACGGCAAGAACGCCGAGCACGTTCGGGCCTATTTTCTGGCCAACGCCGCGTACTGGATCGAGGAGTTCCACCTGGACGGCCTGCGGATCGACGCGACGCAGGAATTCCACGATACCTCTCCTGAGCACATCCTGACCGCCATCGCCCGGCAGGTCCGAGCGGCGGCCGGGAAGCGGTCGGTCCTGGTCATCGGCGAGAACGAGCCTCAGCACGCCGAGTTGGCCCGTGCCCCGGACGACGGCGGGCGCGGGCTTGACGCCCTCTGGAACGATGACTTTCATCATAGCGCCATGGTGGCCCTGACCGGGCGGACGGAGGCCTATTACAACGATTACACGGGACACCCGCAGGAGTTCGTCTCGATGGCCAAGCGGGGCTTCCTGTTCCAGGGGCAACACAACCCTCGCCAGGGCCACCGACGCGGCACAACGGCTTCGGGGCTCGCGCCCGAGGTGTTCGTCAACTACCTCCAGAACCACGACCAGCTCGCCAACTCGCTCCGTGGCGAGCGATTTCATACCCTGGCCGCCGCGGGTCTGCACCGGGCGATGACCGCGCTCTGGCTGCTGATGCCGGGCACGCCCATGTTCTTTCAGGGGCAGGAGTTTGCCGCCTCCAGCCCGTTCCTCTACTTCGGCGATCAAGACCTCAAGCTCGCCGAGAAGATGCGGCGCAGCCGGGCGAAATTCCTGGAGCAGTTCCCCAGCCTCGACCTTCCCGAGACGCAAGCGATCCTGGCCCGACCGGACGACCCCGCGACCTTCGAACGCTGCAAGCTCGACCACGGCGAGCGCGAGCGGCATCCCGAGGCGATCGCCCTGCACCGCGACCTGTTGACGCTCCGGCGGAAAGACCCGGCCTTCCGCAATCCTCGACGCGGTCGGGTTGATGGGGCGGTGCTGGATTTGGCCTGCTTCGTGCTCCGCTATTTCGGAACCAAAGACGACGACGACCGATTGCTGGTCGTGAACCTGGGTTTCGAGCTGCACCTCCATCCCGCCTCGGAACCCTTGCTGGCCCCGCTGCCCGGCATGCGCTGGGAGACGCTCTGGTCGAGCGAGGATCCGCGCTACGGGGGCGGCGGAACGCCCCCGCTGGAGCGGCCGGAGGGCTGGCGCATTCCAGGTCAGGCCACCGTCGCCTTGTTCCAGGTACCCGAGCAGGAGGAGACTTCCGATGAGTGAGACGCCATTGGTCCTGAGGATGCCCTGGAAGGAAACCGACATCTCGGGAGTGGAACCGCTGCTGACCCGCGAGTGGATCGTGACGAACGGCCTGGGAGGGTACGCCTCGGGAACGGTCGCGGGGGTCGCCACGAGGCGTTATCACGGTCTTTTGATCGCGGCCCTGGAAACGCCCTCAGGCCGCATGATGATGTTCAACCACCTGCGGGAACAGCTCCGCCTGCCGGATGGAACGACCGTCCTGCTCGGCGGCCACGAACACGCCGACCGCCTCGACCTGGAGCACGCCGGCGCCTTGACCGAGTTCCGCCTGGAAGACGGCCTGCCCGTCTGGCGGTTCGAAATCAGCGGGTTCGTGCTGGAGAAGCGGCTCGTCATGCCGCACCGGCAGAACACCTCGCACCTGTTCTACACGCTGATCGAGGGGGATGGCCCGGTCCGGCTGAGCCTGCGGCCCTCCTTGAACGTCCGCCCGCACGACGCCTCGGTGAACGCCCCCCTGGAGAACCCCTATGCCGTCACCGTGATCGACGACCGCTATGAATTCTCGGCCTCGCCCAACCTGCCGCCGCTGCGAATCAAGCTCCAGGGGGAGCATCCCGAGCTGGTTCTGGCCGGGGCACGGATCAAGAACCTCTTCTACCGGATCGAGGCCGCGCGCGGATACCCCGACGTGGGGGACCTCTGGAGCCCCGGGCGGTTCCGCGTCGCGCTCAACCGCGACCGGCCCGCGACCTTGACCGCCTCGGTCGAGCCCTGGGAGACGATCGAGGCGCTGCCCCCCGCGGATGCCCTCCAGGCCGAGCACGAGCGCCGACGGCGGCTCATTCAGGCCGCCGACCCGCATGCCCACGAACGGCCCCCCGGCCGAGCTGGTGCTGGCGGCCGACCAGTTCCTGATCCTCCCGATCGGCCGCACGAAAGATGCCGCGCGCGCCCACGCCACGGGGGATGAGCCGCGCACCGTGATCGCCGGCTATCACTGGTTCACCGACTGGGGCCGCGACACGATGATCAGCCTCGAAGGGCTGACCCTCACGACCGGCCGCCACTACGAGGCCAGGGACATCCTCCGCACGTTCGCCCAGTACGTCCGCGACGGCCTGATCCCGAACCTCTTCCCCGAAGGGCAGAGCGAGGGCCTTTACCACACGGCCGACGCCACCCTCTGGTTCGTCCATGCCGTCGGGCGCTACCTCGACGTGACCGGCGACCGCGAGACGCTCCGCGCCCTGCTGCCCACGCTGCTCGACATCGCCGCGCATCACCTCAAGGGGACCCGCTTCGGCATCGGCGTCGATCCGGCCGACGGCCTGCTCCGACAAGGGGAGGCCGGTTATCAGCTCACCTGGATGGACGCCAAGGTCGACGGCTGGGTCGTCACCCCGCGACGGGGCAAGGCCGTCGAGATCAACGCCCTCTGGTACAACGCCCTGCGACTGCTCGAAGGCTGGGTCCGCCAGGAACGCGGCGAGGCCGAGGCCCGACCGTTCGCCGAGCACGCCGACCAGGCGCGCGACTCCTTCAACCGGCGCTTCTGGTACGAGCCAGGGGGGCACCTTTACGATGTCGTGGACGGAGAAAACGGCGACGACCCGGCCTGCCGCCCGAACCAGGTCTTCGCCATCAGCCTGCCGAACCCGGTTCTGGACCGTTCGCGCTGGGAGCCGGTCCTGAACGTCGTCCGCGAGAAGCTCCTGACCCCGGTGGGCCTGCGGTCCCTCGCGCCGGATCATCCCGACTTCAAGCCGACGTATCACGGCGACCTCCGCACCCGGGACGCCGCGTACCACCAGGGGACGGTCTGGCCCTGGCTGATCGGCGGGTTCGTCGATGCCTGGCGCAAGCTCCACCCCGACGACCCCGCCGCCGCCCGCGCCTACCTCGACGGCTTCCTCCCGCACCTGGGCGAGGCCGGCATGGGGACGATCAGCGAGATCTGCGACGCCACCGAGCCATTCACCCCGCGTGGCTGCATCGCCCAGGCCTGGAGCATCGCCGAGGTCCTGCGTTGCTGGGTGGCGTCGGCGGAATCTTGATCGCGCGAGGCGAACGAGATTCGCGTTCGCTGCTCGCCCGGAACCTCGTATATTATACGGGTGGATTCGGCGCACCCTGATCCGCCCCAACGTCCCTGGAACGTTCGGAGAATCCCGGAGAGTGTCGGATGGATGAGAGCCTGACGATCCAGATCAGCCAGTCCACCCACGAAATCGTCCGCGAATTGGCGGAACAATCGGATTTGACCGTGGCCGAGATCGTCCAGCGAGCGATTGAGGATTACCGCGACAAACGGTTCTGGACCGACGTCCAATCCTCCTTCGCCGCTCTCAAGGGAGATCCCGAGGCATGGGCCGATTATCAACAGGAACGCGAGTCGTGGAACACCACGCTTGCGGATGGCATGGAGGACCGGGCCGATGAGCCAGGGGACGCCTCCGAGCCGCGGTGAGATCTGGATGGTCAACCTGGACCCGGTCCGCGGCCACGAGCAGGCGGGAAGTCGGCCAGCGTTGATTATCTCGGATGATCCGCTCAACCGGAGCCAGGCCGACCTCGTCATCGTGATTCCCTTGACGACGACGAATCGGCGCATTCCCACCCACGTCCAGGTCGTTCCACCGGAGGGGGGATTATCCCGGTCGAGCGTCATCCTGACTGAGCAAATCCGGGCGATTTCCAAGGATCGACTCGGACGCCGCGTCGGTTCCCTCTCGCCAACCACCATGAGGGCGGTCGAGACTCGGCTGCGTCTGGTCCTTCGTCTGTGATCCTCAGAGATCCCATCCTGCCTGGTCGAGATGCACGAGCCGGGTACAATACCGCCATGAGTACCTCAACCGACCAGGCCGACTCCCGTCCGCGCGTGTTGATCCTCGGCTGCGGCTTTGGCGGGCTGGCGGCGACGAGGGCCCTGAAGCGGGCACCGGTGCGGGTGACGGTCGTCGATCGGTCGAACCACCACCTGTTCCAGCCGTTGCTCTACCAGGTCGCCACGGCGGCGCTGAATCCCGCGGACATCGCCACGCCGATCCGCCGCGTGCTGCGAGGCCAGAAAAACGTCGAGGTCCTTGCTGGCCGAGGTCACGCGGATCGACACGGAGAACCGCCGGGTGATCCTGGCCGACGGTGAGCTGGAGTACGACTTCCTGATCGTGGCGGTCGGGGCGGTCGATCACTACTTCGGGCATGACGAATGGGCGGCGTTCGCGCCGGGGTTGAAGTCGATCCCCGATGCGCTGGAGATCCGCCGCCGGTTCCTCGCGGCGTTCGAGTTCGCCGAGCGCGAGACGGAGGAGGCCAGGCGTCGGGCCTGGATGACGTTCGTGATCGTCGGCGGCGGGCCGACCGGCGTGGAACTGGCCGGCACGATGTCGAACGTCGCCCGGTACACCCTGGCCCGCGACTTCCACCATATCGACCCGACAACCGCCCGCGTCCTCCTGATCGAGGGCCTCCCTCGCGTGCTGCCGACGTTCGTCGAGCCGCTGTCCGAGAGCGCCCGGGAGCAACTGCGGGCGCTCGGCGTCGAGGTCCGAACCGGCGAGCGCGTCTCGACGATCGACGCCGACGGGGTGACGATCGGCGACGAGCGGATCGAGGCGAAGACGGTCCTCTGGGCGGCCGGCGTGAAGGCGTCCCCGCTGGGGGCGAGTCTCGATGTCCCGCTGGACAAGGCCGGGCGGGTGATGGTCGAGCCGGACCTGTCGATCCCCGGCCACGGTGAGGTCTTCGTGATCGGCGACCTGGCCCACATCGAGCAGGACGGCGAGCTGGTGCCGGGCGTTGCCCCGACGGCCCTCCAGAGCGGCCAGCATGCCGCCGAGTGCATCCGTCGTACCCTCCAGGGCCAGAAGCGTACGCCATTCCACTACCGGAACAAGGGGCTGCTCGCCACGATCGGCCGGGGGGCGGCGGTCGCCGACCTCGGCGGGCGCTGGAAGTTCTCCGGGGTGATCGCCTGGCTGCTCTGGCTGTTCGTCCATATCTTCTTCCTCGTCGGGTTCCGCAACCGCCTGCTGGTGATGATCCAGTGGGCCTGGTCGTATCTGACCTACGACCGCGGCGCCCGGCTCATCACCGGACGGGTCGAGCGGACGACCAGGGACGCCTTGACCGGGACGAGCGACAGGAACTACGCGGGAGGCGAAACGTGCCGGACGAGCGATTGATTCTGATCCGTTCCCTGCGGCAGCAGCTCGAAGCGCTCGGACGCGCGGGGCTGGACCGCATCCCCGCCCCGACGCTGCCGGACCGGCCCGCGCCGATGCCTCGACGCGAAACGGCTCGCCCGGAACCGACGCCGGCAGCGACTCCGGTCACCGAACGCCCGCCCGCGCCAACCCCGGCACCATCAAAACCCGCGCGACCGGAACCGACCGCGACACCGCCGGTCTCGTTGCCCGCCTCGCTGTTCGGTGAGGAATCGCTCGACGCCCCGACTCTGCCTCCCGAGCAGCGGCAAGGGGCCCTCGACGTGCTCGCGGCCGAGGTCGCGACGTGCGAAAAATGCCCGCAACTGGCCGCGAGCCGCACGCAGACCGTCTTCGGCGACGGAAATCCGAATGCCCGCCTGATGTTCATCGGCGAGGCCCCCGGCGCGGACGAGGACCGCCTCGGCCTCCCGTTCGTCGGCAAGGCCGGTCAGCTCCTCAACGACATGATTACCAAGGGGATGGGCCTCCGTCGGGAGGATGTTTATATCGCCAACATCCTCAAATCCCGCCCGCCCGGCAACCGCGACCCGCAACCCGACGAGGTCGCCCACTGCCTGCCCTACCTGGAGCGGCAGATCGAGATCATCCGGCCCGAGTTCCTCTGCCTGCTCGGCCGGGTCGCCGGACAGAACATCCTCAAGACCGCCCTGCCGATGGGCCGGCTCCGGGGCAAGTGGCACCGTTACAAAGGGATTCCCACGATCGTCACCTACCACCCCGCCGCCCTGCTCCGCAACGCCGGCTGGAAGAAGGACGCCTGGGCCGACCTGCAAATGCTCATGAACGCGATGGGCCTGAAGATCCCCGAACGGAAGAAAGGGGGCGGCGCGAGCACTTGACCGAAACCCACTCCCCGGGAGCCAGGTAGTCCTCGATTGAAGCCCGATTGTCGTGTAGGCTTATCTTATCGAGCCGAGCATGGCCGATGGCAGATTCGAGATTCCAGAAGTTCCTTGCTTCTTCGGAGATCTGGCATCCGGAATCTGAGATCTGGCATCTGGAATCTGAGATCTGGCATCTGGAATCTGATATCTGGCATCCGGAATCTGAAATGTGCCATTGACCATGCGGCCGTCCCTAATCCGGGCTCACGTCCAGCGCCCGCTCCTCTCAATTCCTCCAGGAACCCATACCATGCGGCGAAGCACGTTGCGCATCCTCGGCTTGACGCTGACCCTCCTGCTCTGGGCGGGGCTGTCCGTCCACGCGGAGTCGAAAACCCTGGCCCGCTGCGGCAAGGGCTTTCTCGAAGAGGTGGACGGCTACCGGGTGCTGCACGTCAAGGGAACGCCTTACGAGATGGGCTACCAGCAGGGGGCCTTGCTCAAGGACCACATCCACGCCCTCGTCCGGTTCCTGTTCGATGTGAAGGCCAGGGAGTTCAGCGAGGAGTTGAAGTTCAACGTGGGCGGACTCGGTGTGAAACCCGACGCCAAGGCGCTCATCGCCGTGATCGCGGCGAGCCAGAAGCAGTACGTCCCGCCGCGCTTCTTCGACGAGCTGCGCGGGGTGGCCGACGGCTCGGGCGTGAGCTACGAGGAGATCGTCGTCGCCAACTTCATTCCCGAGATGTTCCACTGCTCCGGCTTCGCCCTGAGCGGTTCGGCCACGAAGGACGGCACGCTCTACCACGGGCGGATTCTCGACTACGGCTGCGACTGGCGGCTCCAGGAACACGCCGTTTTGACCGTCGCCGAGCCGGAGGGTCGAATCCCGTTCGTCAACGTCACCTACGCCGGGTTCATCGGCAGCGTCACCGGCATGAACGCCCGGCATGTCTCGATCGGTGAGATGGGCGGCGGTGGCATGGGGCACTGGAAAGGGGTGCCGATGTCGTTCCTCGTCCGCATGGCGCTGGAGGAGGCGAACACGCTGGACGAGGCCGTCGCCATCTTCCGCGACCATCCCCGCACGTGCGAATATTACTACGTGATCGCCGACGGCAAGACCGGCAAGGGGGTCGGTATGGAGGCGTCGTGGGACGTCTTCAGCACGGTCGAGATGGGCCAGGCCCACCCGAAGCTGCCGCACGCCGTCAACGACGCCGTTTTGCTCTCGGCCGGCGACCGCTACGAGGAACTCGTCCGCCGCGTTCAGGACAACCACGGCCAGTTCGACGCCGAATCCGCCCGCGCCCTGATGGACCGGCCGGTCGCCATGAAGTCGAACCTGCACAGCGTCCTGTTCGAGCCGAAGACCACGAAACTCTGGGTCGCCAACGCCTCGGACGACGGTGAGCCGGCGGTCACCCAGCCGTACCACGCCTTCCGGTTCTCCGACCTGCTGACCCACACCGCCGACACGACGGCCCCCGCCCTGCCCTCGCCGCCCGAGCCGCGAGCAACCGCCGCTCGCTGAACGTCGGCGCGGCCCCGGTGAGGCGATTGCGACTTGATCCTGGCGAAACCGCCGCCCGCGTTTTCCACGGTTCTCCAGCCTCAGGGCAAACCCGGAGGGCGGTTCTTTCGTCAACGTTTCGAGCATGGAAACGAGAAGCAGAGGGACATCCGAGATGAAGCATCCGTTGAAATACGTGGGAATCCTCCTCGCGGCCTCGTTGTTCGCCACCGTCGCCAACGCCGCGGCGCCGCGTTTGAAGGTGAGCGACAACGGGCGGTACCTTGTCCACGAGGACGGCTCGCCGTTCTTCTACCTGGGGGATACCGCCTGGGAACTCTTCCACCGACTGAACCGTGAGGAGGCGGAACGCTACCTCAAGAATCGCGCGGAGAAGGGGTTCACGGTGATCCAGGGCGTCGTTCTCGCCGAGCTGGACGGCCTGAACTCGCCGAACCCGTATGGCCATCGCCCGTTGATCGACAACGACCCGGCCCGGCCGAACGAGGATTATTTCCGGCACGTCGATTTCATCGTCGAGAAGGCCGAATCGCTCGGCCTGTTCATCGGGATGTTGCCGACGTGGGGGGACAAGGTCAACAAGAAGTGGGGCGTCGGGCCGGAGGTTTTCACGCCCGAGAATGCCCGCGCCTACGGCGAGTTCCTCGGCAAACGGTATCGCGACCGGCCCATCATCTGGATTCTGGGGGGCGACCGCCCCGTTGAGAACGACCGCCATCGCGCGATCTGGAACGCGATGGCCGAAGGACTGAAGGCGGGGGACGGTGGCCGACACCTGTTGACGTATCACCCGATGGGTGGCAACACGTCCGCGACGTGGTTCCACGACGCCGACTGGCTCGATTTCAACATGCTCCAGTCCGGCCACGGGGCGCGGGATATTCCCAACTACGAGATGATCGCCCGCGACTATCACCGCAAGCCGGTCAAGCCCTGCCTCGACGGTGAGCCGCGCTACGAGGATCACCCGATCAACTGGAAGCCCGAGAACGGCTGGTTCGACGCCTTCGACGTGCGCAAGGCCGCCTACTGGGCCCTCCTCGCCGGCGCGTGCGGCCACACCTACGGCTGTCACGATATCTGGCAATTCTGGCAGCCGGGCCGGGCGCCGATCAGTTCCGCGCGCACCCCTTGGAAAGAGGCCCTCGACCTGCCCGCCACGTTCCAGATGCGGCACGCCCGCCACCTGATCGAGTCGCGCCCGTACCTCCAGCGCATTCCCGACCAGTCCCTGATCGTCGGCGATCCCGGCGGAGGAGGCGACCACGTGCAGGCCTCGCGGGGGTCGGATGGAAGCTATGCCTTCATCTACATCCCCAGCGGCAAGCCGGTGACGATCGACCTGGACAGGCTGAGCGGGCGGGAGATCGTCGCCTGGTGGTTCGACCCTCGCAACGGCAAGGCATCCCGGGCCGAGACCCGCGCCAGCAAGGGCCACCACGCCTTCACGCCGCCGCGGGACGGCCCCGACTGGGTCCTCGTGCTCGATGACGCGGCCAGGAACTATCCCGCCCCCGGAGAGTCGAGGTGAGGAACCTTTGAGGCCGGCCCCGCCGCGCAACAAATCCTCTGGCATCCCATCCGTGGAATGTTCACGATGAGATGCTGGAGGATTCCTCGTTTTCCAACACGAGCGTCGGAGGTGGATCATGAACTGGAACAACCTCGTCCGGTCCACCCTGTTCGTCATCATCGGAGTCGTCGCGCTGGCGTGCTCCGCCACGGAGGAAACCACGTTGTCCGCGGAGTCACGCCACGAGGAACGTCGTCGCCGGATGGTGGACGAGCAATTGAAGGCTCGCGCGATCACGGACCCTCGCGTGCTGGAGGTGATGGGGCGCGTCCCTCGGCACCGCTTCGTGCCCGAGGACTTGCGGGAGCTGGCCTACGCCGACAACGCCCTGCCGATCGCCGAGGGGCAGACGATCTCGCAGCCGTACATCGTCGCCCTGATGACCCAGCTCGCCCGGCCGGGCCCGACCGACCGGGCCCTGGACATCGGCACCGGCTCCGGCTACCAGGCGGCGGTCCTGGCCGAGCTGGTCCAGTCGGTCCACAGCATCGAGATCCACCGCGCGCTGGCGGACGCGGCCCGAGCGCGTCTGAAGGAACTCGGCTACGAGAACGTGACCGTCCGCCACGGCGACGGCTACCGGGGCTGGCCGGAGCACGCCCCCTTCGACGCGATCATCGTCGCGGCGGCGGCCTCCCGGATTCCGCCGGCCCTCCTGGAGCAACTCGCCGTCGGCGGTCGCCTCGTCCTGCCGGTCGGCGACGCGACGCAGGACCTCATCGTGATCGAGAAGCGCCCGGACGGTTCGTTCACCCGGCAGACCGTGGCCCCGGTGATCTTCGTCCCCTTGACCGGCGAGGCCCGAAACCCGCCCGAGGAACCCTAGCGCGGCGACGATCGCGGGCTTCTGCCCACCAGCCGCATCAGGCCCCAGAGCCAGTCGATCTTGAATCGCCGGGCCTCGGCCACCTCGAAACCCGCCCTTTCCAGCAGCGATCGGCACTCGCCCAGGGAGTAGGTCCGGTGGAAGGCGGGGTCGGTGACTCGCAGCCATAGGCCGCACAGCTTGCAACTGAGGTAATCGTCGCACCAGTCCACCAGCACGAGCCTGCCGCCGGGCCGAAGGACGCGCCGGACTTCCCCCAGAGAGCCGTCGGGCGAGCGGAAGTAGTGGAAGCTGTTGGCGCAGAGCACGGCGTCGAAGCGGGCGTCGGCGAACGGCAGCCGGCGGGCCTCGGCCTGGACCCAGCCGATGCGCCCGGCGTTCCCTTGGCCGCCGCCTCCCGGAGCATGCCCCGGCTCAGGTCGGCCCCGAGAACCCGCAGGCCGGGCCACCGGGTCAAGAGCCGGCGCTCCAACTCCCCGGTGCCGCAGGCCAGGTCGAGGGCCCGCTCGTGCCCCTCGAAGTCGAGGGCGTCGAGCACGGTCCGCAACGTGGCCTCGACGTAGCGGCCCCAGCGCCGGTCGTACTCCGGGGCCAGCCGGTCGTATTCCCGCCGGACGGGTTCGCTGTCGGTCGGAACCATCCCGGTCTCCTCCCGGCTGGTCATCGGAGGGACAAGCCGCCGATGGGATCGAGCGAGAAATCCGCCCCACCCGTTGATGGAGCGGAGGGGGAACTGGGGACGTGCTCACCCTCCGGGATCGTGCCCACGGAATGTCACTCCGGCCCCTCCGTCGTGCGCATTGCCGCGCAAGGTCAGCGACACTTTCTGAGCGTCGTTTTGAGCCTCCTGGCGGTTGGCGGAATGGCCCCCAGAGGAAATCATGGTTGACTGATCTTATTGAATGGAATGGGCTTCCGACGAAAGATCCCCTTCCGGCCGTCCCCCGAAAAGGGCCTGCGAGGTCAGCAGCACCCTCGAACAGCGGGAATCGGGGCCGAAAAATGGACGTTTCTTCTGAACAGGAAAACAGTTACGGAAATCCGAGGCGGTACGAAAAACGGAAAAGACTGCGCATTTGGTGTCTGCGACACATGGGAGGCCGGTGGCGACGACTGAGAAATGTCACTGAGGTCCCTTCGCTCCGACGGTTCAGGTTTGAGCGGCCGCCCCGCCCCCCGCCTCGCGTCGGCGCTGAAGTTCGGCGCTGAAGGCGGCGTGCTCGGGGCTGGCCAGGCCGCGCTGGAGGGTGGCGACGACGGCGGCGTCGTTACCGGAAAGGAGGGCGGCTTGATCCAGCCAGAGGCCCGGGAAGATCCGGGAGCGGTAGATGCCGTCGGAATCGGGTGCGAGGGGGACGAGCCGCCCGTCCCGCCGCTCGAACCAGTGGAGGGTCTTGCTCCGCAGGTCGCGGACGAGGTATTCCCGCACGCCCGCTTGCTCATAATCCCGGAGCTTGGCGGACAGGTCGATGGAACGGCTGCTCCAGGCGACCTCGACGACCAGTTCCGGAGCGCCGTGGGTGTACTCGTCGGCGCCGTCCCGAGTCTGGCCCCCGTATTCCGGGAGGATCAGCAGGGCCGAATCGGGCTGGGGTTCGCTCCGGTCGCCCAGAATGGTCGTCGCGTTGCTCTGCCCGACCGTTCCGGGCGTGGCGGCGCTGTACACGTACAGCCAGCCGATCAGAGAGAAATCCCCGCGCGCGTGCCGGAACTTCAGCGGAGACGCCATGAGGTAAACGGTCCCTCCGATCAACTCGGCCTTGATGTCCGGCGGTAGCTTCTTGTACCGCTCGTGGAACGTCTTCTGGTCCATCCGCTCGCCGTTTTCCAGCCACGGGAACCCCTCCTCGTCGAAGAGGTCGCCGTGGGTTGAGGTCGGGGAGTCCGGCTTGTTGATGGTCGCCATGACAGACCCTCCGGGGTTTGAGTCGGAGCCGATCCGGTCAGCCGCCCACGCTTTGCCGCATCACGTTGACGGCCTTTTCCAGGGCCTCGCTGATCTTCGAGGGATCTTTTCCGCCGGCCTGGGCCATGTCGGGCCGGCCGCCGCCCCCGCCGCCGACGATCGGGGCGACTTCCTTCAGCCAGTTGCCGGCGTGGAAGCCCCCGCTCGACCAGGTCGGGGGTCAGCCCGGCGGCGAGCTGCACCTTGCCGTCGGCGGACGTGATGAGCATGACGGCCAGGCTCGTCGGGTGCTTGCGGCGCACGACGTCGATCCGCTGCCGCAGGTCGTCCATCGTGGAGTTCTCCAGGTGCTGGACGACGATCGTCACGCCCAGGACGGTCACGCCCCCCTGGAGTAGCTCCTCGGGCGAGACCTGCGGCGTGCTCTCGGTCTTGCGGCGGCTGGCCTCCTTCTTCAGGGTCTTGACCTCGTCCAGAAGGGCCGTGACCCGCTCGGAGACCAGGCCCGGCGCGACGCGCAGGGCGGCGGCGGCCTCGGTCAGTTCATGCTCCTCCTGGCGGACGTAGTCGATCGCGGCCTTGCCGGTCAGGGCGGTGATGCGCCGGGTGCCCGCCGAGACCGATTCCTCGCTGATGATCTTGAACAGGCCGACCTGGCTGACGTTATCGAGGTGCGTGCCGCCGCAGAGTTCCCGCGAGAAGGCCCCCATCGCCACGACTCGGACGATCTCCGGGTACTTCTCGCCGAAGAGGGCCATCGCCCCCAGCTTCCTGGCCTCGGCGATCGGCATGGTGGTCCAGGAGACGGGGTCCCCTTCAAGAATGCGGTCGTTGACGGTTTCCTCGACCAGGCGGAGGCGTTCCTTGCCGACGGCCTCGGGGTTGGCGAAGTCGAACCGCAGGCGGTCCGGCTCGACCTTGCTGCCGGCCTGCTGCGCGTGCTTGCCCAGGTGCAGGTGCAGGGCGTGGTGCAGGACGTGGGTCGCCGAGTGGGCGCGGCGGATCGCCTGGCGGCGGTCGAGATCGACCTCGGCGCGGGCGTCGGCGTCGAGGGTGACGGTCCCCTCGGTGACGCGGCCGATGTGCAGCGTGAAATCGTTCTCGCGCTGGGTGTCCTCGACGCGGAAGGTGAAGCCCTTCCCCTGGATCGTCCCGGTATCGCCGATCTGGCCGCCGGACTCACCGTAGAAAGGAGTGCGGTCGAGCACGCAGCGCCACGGGGGGACCGTTGGGCTCGGAGGTGCTGGCGGACTCGGCGAGCTGCCCCTGTTCCAGGATGCCGATGATCTTCGCTTCCGAGCCGCACGTCTGGTAGCCGAGAAACTCGCTGCCGTGGTGGTACGCCTCCTTGAGCGTGTCGAGCGGGCCGGTGGCGAAGACGTCGAACGCCTCGGTCTGGCCTCGCGAGGTCTCTTCGTGCGCTTGCTGGGCCTTTTTGAAGCCGGGCATGTCCACGCGGAGGTTCTGGTCGGCGGCGAGGCTCTCGGTGATCTCGACCGGGATGCCGTAGGTCGAGTGCAGCTCGAACGCCGCGTGGCCGTCGATCGTGTCGGACCCGCCGCGCTTGGTCTTGCGGAACGTGTCGTCGAGCAGCTTCAGGCCGTTCTCCAGGTTGCGGAGGAACCGCTCCTCCTCCTCGCGGACGACGTTCTGAATGCGGGGGACGCTGTCGGCCAGCTCGGGATACGGGGTCGCCATGACCTGGGCGACCGTCGGCACCAGTTCGAACAGGAACGGCTCGCGACGGCCCATCTGGTAGGCGTCGAGCACCGCGCGCCGGAGCAAGCGGCGGAGCACCGATCCCTGCTTCTCGGCGCTCGGGCGGACGTTCTCGTGGATGCAGAAGGTCAGAGCGCGGGCGTGATCCGACATCCGGCGCACGCGGATGCCGTCATGCTCGTCCTTGATCTTCGCGTAATTCACGCCGAGGATCTCGGACGTGGCGGCGACGATCGGCCGGAAGATGTCCGTCTCGAAGACCGTCGGCACCCCCTGGAGGCACGCCGCGGCCCGTTCGAGGCCCATGCCCGTGTCGATGTTCTTGTGCGGCAGGGGTTCGAGCTGGCCGGGGCCGACGCGGTTGAACTGGGTGAAGACGAGGTTCCAGATCTCGACTTCCTTCGGTCCGTTGCCGTGGTAGAAGATCTCCGAACAGGGGCCGCAGACGCCGTTCGGGCCGTGCGACGGTGCGCTGGCGGGCCAGAAGTTGTCGTCCTCGCCCATGCGGGTGATGCGGTCGGCGGGGACCTTGACCTCGTCGTGCCAGATGCTGTACGCCTCGTCGTCGTCGAGATAGACGGTGATGGTGAGGCGTGCGGGGTCGATCTTGAGGACGTCGGTGAGGAACTCCCAGGCCCAGTGGATCGCCTCGCGCTTGAAGTAGTCGCCGAAGCTGAAGTTGCCGAGCATCTCGAAGAACGTCTCGTGGAAGGCGGTCTTGCCGACGTTCTCGATATCGCCGGTGCGGATGCACTTCTGGCAGGTGGTCGCCCGCTTGAAGCTCGGGTCGCCCTGGCCCATGAATTCGCGCTTGAACTGGTTCATCCCGGCCGGCGTGAACAGCACGGTCGGATCGCCTTGCGGCACCAGCACGTCGCTGGACCGCCGCTGGCAGCCCTTGGAAGCAAAGAAGTCGAGATACGCTTCGCGGAGTTCGTCGGTGGTCATGGGAAAACCATCTGGTTCAAACGGGCCATTGGGCGTTCCGGCGCAAGGGGCGCGGAGAGCTACCAGGATACCGAAAAGCAAGCGATCATCACAGACCCGCACGCCGTTCGGTTTTCGGCCCGAGGGGCGGTCGATACAATGGGTTAAGCCGTCGTTTCTGGTCGAACCCTTCGGGAGCACGACTCATGGCCAACGCCGCCGACACAAGGACCGAGCCGGTCGCCCCGACCGATCCCGATGTCCTCTACGAGGTCGTCGATGGAAAGATCGTGGAGTTGCCGTCGAAGGGGATCTATTCGGCCGGAATCGCCTCGCGTCTCTTGTTCACGCTCGCGAATTTCGCCATCGGAAATCAACTCGGCTTCGTGGTCAGCCAGGCGCTGTTCATCCTCGATGCGGAACGGCTCCTCAAGCGGCGTCCGAATGTGGCCTTTGTCTCCCGAGAACGCTGGCCGGAGAACCGCGAATGGCCCGAGGAAGGGGATTGGGATGTCGTCCCCGATCTGGCCATCGAGGTCATCAGCCCGAACGACATGGATCGGGACGTGCAGCGCAAGCTTCGGGAGTATTTCGAGGCCGGCGTGCGGCAGGTCTGGCACGTCCGCCCCGACTCCGCGAACATCACCGTCTATCGGTCCTTGACCGACGTGACGATCTTCGGCCGGGACGTTGAACTCGAGGGCGGCGACTTGCTGCCCGGGTTCCGCCTGCCGGTCGAGCCGCTCTTTCGCCGGACCGCGACATGAACCGGGCCAGTGACCATTACCTCGGCGGAATCGTCACCGGCCCGAGTTCGGTCGTCAGCTTGACGGGGCCTTGCTCGTCCTCGACGGCCTCGTTGAACTGCTCGGGCGTGCGGATTGGCTGGCCGGCGACCTCGGTAATGACCTGCCCTTTGCGGAGCCCGGCGTCATCGGCCGGGCTGCCCGGCTGGATCTCGGTGATGCTGACGCACCCTTTGGACATCGCCGAGAGGATCGCGTCGCTCTGGATCGTCCCGGCCAGGACGCTCGTGTAATCGACCCGGATGCCCCGCCAGGGGTCGGGCCGGTTCGTGGCGATGACCTCGCCGGCGACGGGGTATTTCGAGAGGAAGACGCTGGTCTGGATCTCGCGGCCGTCGCGGCGGATCGTCAGCTTGACCGGCTCACCGACCGGCACCTTGCTCAAGGGGAGCGAGAGGCCGTCGTGGGCGTTGGCCGGCATTCCGTTGACCTCGATGATCTCGTCGTTGAAGATGAGGCCCCCCTCGGCGGCCGGGGTGCCCGGCTCGACGCCGCCGACGCGGTTGGCCGCTCCTCGCAGGAGCCGGATGCCGAGGAAGCCGTACTCGACCTCCTTGCCCTGCCGGAGCGTCTCCACGATCCGCCGGCCCAGGTCGTCCATCGGGATGGCGTAGCCGGCCTGCGCGTCGTAGCCCTCGGCGCTGCCGCCGGTGGTCGTCAGGCCGACCAGCTCCCCCTTGAGGTTGATCACCGCGCCGCCGCTCATGCCCATGTTCAGCTTGGCGTCGAGCTGGAGCAAGGTCGGCTGGTAGAGGAGCATCTGGATCGTCTCGGCGCCGGGTTCCGGCGGCATGGTGAGCCGCCGGGTCGTGTTCGAGAGGATGCCCCAGCTCGCCGAGGCCGTGCCGTCGCTGGCGGTATTGTACGGGTTGCCCAGCGCGATCAGGAACGACCCTTTGCGGAGCGAATCGGCGTTGCCCAGGTCAAGGGGCTTGAGTTCCGGGGTCGGCTCGCCTGGTCCATTTCGTGGAGCGAGCACGGCCAGGTCGCTGCGGGGGTCGGAGGCGATCACCTCGGCGTCGAACCCGATGCCGCCCGGAGGCGCGGACGTAGATGCGGCCGGCCCCTTTGACCACGTGGAAGGCGGTGAGGATCTCCCCCTTCTCGCCGATGACGACGCCCGAGCCGAAGTCGCCCGGCATGGGGAGATAGTCCGGGTCGCTGATCTCGGAGAGGTCGATCATGGCGGTCCGGGCATCGCGAGGGAGGATCGCGGTGTTGCCTCGCACGGCATACGTGACCGAGCCGTCGCCGACGCGGCCTCGCACGATCGCGACGACGGAGGGTTCCGCCCGGGCGATCGCGTCCGTCATGGCCGTTTCCAGGGCCGTCACCGATTCAGAGGGGAATCCTGCCGCCGTCGCCGGTGCGGGGTCGCCCGGCGCCACGATGGCCAGGGTCAGGTGCAAAGCAAGCTGGGACATCAGCAAAAGCCCTCCGGGCCGTCCGTCCGGCGCATCTCGAGTCATGATTCGTCCGACCGGCTCATTGTAGCGAAACGGGCCGTACACTGCCCAGACGCTCCCGTGAACGCCGACGCCCCAGACTGGCAAGGGGCGGGTTGGCCAGTCCGGGGCGTCTCGTGTCGGTGTTGTTCCAGTGCGGATCGTTGGGATTCCGCTGGCCTGGCTCACTCCTCCTGCTCGCCGTTGCTCTCGACGCTGCCGTTGGCCTCGATCGGCGCGAGGTATTCGCTCGCTCCCCGGTTCGCCAGGACCTTCTGGGTGATCTCCTCGGCGACCTCGGGATTGTCGCGGAAGTACTGCTTGGCGTTCTCGCGTCCCTGGCCCAGCCGCAGGTCGCCGTAGTTGAACCACGAGCCGGATTTCTCGACGATCTTGTCCGAGAGGGCCAGGTCCATCAGGTCCCCTTCGCGGGAGATGCCCCCGGAATACATCATGTCGAACTCGCAGACGCGGAACGGCGGCGCGACCTTGTTCTTGACGATCTTGACCTTCACGCGAGAGCCGGTCGTCTCCTCCCCCTCCTTGACCGAACCGATGCGCCGGACGTCGATACGGCACGAGCTGTAGAACTTCAAGGCCCGGCCGCCGGGGGTCGTCTCCGGACTGCCGAACATCACGCCGATCTTTTCGCGGATCTGGTTGATGAAGATCAGGACGCTCTTGGAACGGGACACGCCGCCAGTCAACTTGCGCAGGGCCTGGCTCATCAGGCGGGCCTGAAGGCCGACGTGGCTGTCGCCGATCTCCCCCTCGATCTCCGCCCTGGGCACCAGCGCGGCTACCGAGTCGATCACGATGATGTCCACGGCGTTGGACATGACGAGCATCTCGGCAATCTGCAACGCCTCCTCCGCGCTACTGGGCTGACTGACCAGGAGCGATTCGATATCGACCCCCAGCTTCTTGCACCAGGCCGGGTCGAGCGCGTGCTCCGCGTCGATGAACGCGGCGACGCCCCCCATCTTCTGGCATTGGCCACGGCATGCAGCGCGATCGTCGTCTTGCCGCTGGACTCCGGCCCGAACAGCTCGATGATCCGGCCCCGGGGCAGCCCCTTGCCACCCAGAGCCAGGTCGAGTGAGATCGCCCCCGTGGGAATGCCCTCCACCTCCAGGTGGTGGCCTTCTCCCAGCTTCATGATCGCACCAGCTCCGAAAGCCTTCTCAATCTGGCCGATCGTGTTCTGGAGCGCCCGAGCCTCGGCCGACACCGGGGCTGCCTTCGCCTCGCCGCCACCCTGTTTCCTCGCCACGGTCATCCCCTCCAAAGGATCGCTCGGGTCTCTGAACGCACGGACACTATATTAGCACGTCAGGGTCATCTAAGTCAAGGCGGAGACACTGGTTTTCCCCCTTCCCAGCGGGGCAACGGCCAGGGGGGAATAGCTGGGTCCCTGGGGGCCGAGCCGGGAGGCGAACAGGACGATCCGCGCGACCTCTAACGAGCCGGCGGACCACTCCTTGTGCCGCGCGACCAGCGGGCGGAGGTCGGGGCTGGGGCCGCGTCCCGGCTTGAAGCGAGCGAGCGTGACGTGGGGGGAGAATCGGTCATCCTCGGGAGGGCAGCCACACTCCTTCGCCGCGCGGGCGACTGCCCCGTGCAGGGCCTTCAACGTCTCCACACCGGGACCGGTTGCTCCCACCCAGAGCACGCGAGGGCGGCCCGGGTTGGGAAAGGCCCCCAGGCCTTCCAGCCGCAGGGGGAACGGCTCGAACTCCGCGGCCGTTCGCTCCAGGGCGGGGCCGAGCGTCTCCAGGATGCTGTCTTCCACCTCACCGAGAAACGCCAGGGTGATATGCCAGTTGGCGCGGTCCACCCAGCGCGCGCCGGGAACCTCCGTTGAGAGCGTCGCCGACAACCGCGCCGAGTGTTTCCTCGATGTCCTCGGGCAAGGGCACGGCGACGAAACTGCGGGTGGTTGTGGACATGACGGGGCCTCGGCTCGGCGGTTCGAATGGCTCTGGTGGTTGTCGGGGGGACGCCAGGGACACCATTTCCGGCCCGGACTTGACAACCATCACCCATCGGATTGTCTGCGAATCGCCGCGGTGTTTCCAGCCGGATCAGACTCCGGTCGGGGTTTCCGAGACGGCGGGGCGTCGCAGCTTGAGAATCCGGTCGCGCCAGACGGTGCGTTCCTCGACACTGAGCAGGAACCGGACGCTCCAGCCGAGGAACAGCAGCGAGGCCGTCCCCATTTCGAGGAGAAGGCCGAGCCATCCCACCGGTGAGTGAACTCTCGCCAGCCACCAGAGCACCAGAACGAACGGCACGCCGTGGGCCAGTGGGACGAGCACCGCCCGGACCAGTTTCCAGGGACTGATGCCGAACTCCGAGTGCAGCAGATAGACGTACCACCAGATCATCCAGCACGAGATGGTGAAGGTCGTCCCCAGCACGGGACCGGCCACGCCCAACTTCAGCGTGAAGAAGACGCTGGAGCCAAGGTTGATGATGGCCGACAGGATCGAAGGAACCAGGACGCGACGAATCCGGCCCGAGCCCATGATGCACCAATTGGCGATCGCCAGCAGACTCAGGAGCAAGGAGTTGGCCGCCGCGGCGAGGACCAGCAAGTCGCCACCGTAATACTCCGCTCCCATCCAGAGCGTGACGAAGTGCCGCGTGTAGGCGAAGATCGGCCCCAGGCCCACCACAGCGAGGATCGTCACCAGCCGGACCAGTTCCACCAGGCGGGCACGGAAGAAGACCAGTTCCCCCTTGTTGTACAGGTCCATCAATCCCGCCCACGTCGCGCTGCTGACCGAGCTCAGGAGCCCCTCGGCCACTTGCGGCAGGCGTCGTGTGATAAAAAGAGTCGTCACCAGCGCCGTGCCGAGCACCTTGCTCATGACGATGTTGTCGCTGTAGAGGCTGATGCGGCTACAGAGACTGATCAGCAGCGCGGGCAGGCTCAATCCCCAGACACTTCGCCAGACCGCCTGCTGAGGCCGGGTCGTCAGGATCTCCCGGAACAGGCCGGGATACTGCCGGAGACCATCCCAGCTAATGATAAGGATGATAACGGTGATGACGCTGATGTTGGCAACGCACAGAGCCGTGATGCCCCACGAGGGAAATCCCCAGGACAGGAGGAGGGACAACCCGCCGATCATCGCGGCCTGAGTCGCCAGCAGCAGGTTGACGCGGTAGCCTCTCTGCGCGGCGTCCGTCAGCGAACGCAAGGGGAGGAGCCCCATCGTCAGAAAACCCAGCAGCATGACCAGGCTCGCGAGGCGAAGATCCAGCCGGAGCGGGGGGGAGACGGGGACCAGCCAGGGGATCGCCACCGCGAGGCCAAACCCGACCGCGATCGCCACCAGACTGGCCATCGCATACGCGCGAATCCCCACGCTGAGCGTCGCGGCGATCGCCTTGCGGTCATTCTGGCCCAGCGCCCGGGCCAGCAGAGGCCCCATCGCCCCGTTCAGCCCAAGCTCCAGCAGCGTCAGATAGCCGAAACATTCCGCGATCGTGCGAAAGGCCCCGAACCGCTCGTCACCAATGAAGCGCACGATGAACGGCGAGGTGCACAGCGCGGTCCCGAGCGTCACGAGGAAGAACGTCAGGCCTGAGATGAAGTTCCAGATCGCGAACTTGCTGCGGTGTTCCGACATCGTGGGAGTTACACTTCACGCCCCGGGAGGGCGGCATTCGAGCGTCCTGGGGAACGTCTCGCTGTTGGATGATCGGTTGGAGTGAGTGGATCGACCGGTCAAATGGGGGAAGGTGGCGGCATGGGGGGCCATTGGATGGGGATGCGGAACGAATCTCATGACCGCGTTACTATATCGGAGTCTACGACAGCCTGGCTAGGCGTGTCGGCAGGTTGTGCTCAAAATGAGCAAACGACTCATCGTCAAGCCTGATATGGCAAGCTAGCAGAAGACTCCTCCTCATCCATCACCCCTCAGAAAGCCCTCGGAGCGTCCTTCCGGGGTCGTCGACGGCGGCCAGGTCCAGGGCTGACGGCGGGTCGGAAATCGCGTGGCCTCGCGTAAACGTTCCAGGAACAACGCCCGAGGAATCTCCTT
Source organism: uncultured Planctomycetota bacterium (assembly GCA_963758025.1). Lineage (GTDB taxonomy): Bacteria > Planctomycetota > Planctomycetia > Isosphaerales > Isosphaeraceae > CAVWUA01. The sequence goes on from CAVWUA010000006.1 coordinate 322,059, forward strand.
CGCGCCGAGGCTCAGAAGATGTTCCGACGTCACCTGGCAGTCGATCAGGTCAACCCCCTCGGCCCGAAGCCAATCGACCAGCGCGACCAGCGCGACCTTCGACGCATTGGTCTCGCGGTGGAACATGGATTCGCCAAAGAAAACGCGACCCAGGCCGACCCCATAGATCCCCCCGACGAGCCGGCCGTCGCGCCAGGTTTCCAAGCAATGAGCGTATCCTTGCTCGTGCAAGCGGAGATACGCGCGCTGCATGTCCGGGGTGATCCAGGTGCCGTCCTCGCCGGGCCTCGGGGTTTCGGCGCACGCCTGGACGACCGCGGCGAAGGCGGTGTCGGCGCGGATCTCGAACCGCCCTTGCCGGAGAGTCTTGCGGAGGCTTTTCGAGACCCGCAGGCCCTCCGGTTCGAGGATCAGGCGGGGGTCGGGGCTCCACCAGAGGATCGGCGGCTCATCGTACCAGGGGAAGATGCCGCCGCGGTACGCCGCCAGAAGCCTCGTGACCGACAGATCGCCACCCACGGCAAGTAATCCCTCCGCGTCGGCGTGCGACGCGGGAGGGAAGATCGGACGCTCGTCGAGCAGATAGACCGGCATCGGGAGGAACCACGACGGGCGTTCTTGGCTGGTCAGAAGCTCATCATCGCGCGGTAGCTGTCCAGGCGGCGGTCGATCTCCTCGCGCTCGGTGCGCTGGAAGCGCCGGAGGCTGAAGTCCTCGACGTTCAGGCTGGCGACGACGGTGCCGTAGGCCATCCCCCGCTTGAGGCTGGCCGGGTCGCTCTTGCCGACGGAGGCCAGGTAGCCCATGAAGCCGCCCGCGAAGCTATCGCCCGCGCCGGTCGGATCGACGACATCGGCCAGAGGGTAGGCCGGCATGACGAACGACTCGGCCGCGCTGAGGAACATCGCGCCGTGCTCCCCCTTCTTGATGATGACGAACTTCGGCCCCATGTCGAGCACCTTCCAGCCCGCCCGGACGAGGTTGACCTCGTCGGTCAGGAGTCGGGCCTCGCCGTCGTTCAGGACGAGACCATCGACCTCCTTGAGCAGATCGAGCAGTTCATCGCGCTGGGTCTCGATCCAGAAGTTCATCGTGTCGGCGACGGCCAGTTGCCGTTTCTTGGCCTGCCGCAGCACCTTGCGCTGCATCGACGGGCTGCCGTTGGCGAGAAAGATGAACGGGGCCTCGGTGTACGCCGGGGGCAGGTCGGGGTCGAACGTGCCGAGGACGTTGAGGTGGACCTCCAGCGTCTCGGCCATGTTCATGTCCCCCTCGTACTTCCCTCGCCAGCGGAAGGTCTGCCCCCCTTCTCGACAATGAGCCCCTCGGTGTCGATCCCGCGCTTCTGGAGCATCTCGCGGTGGGCCGGAGGGAAGTCCTCGCCGACGACGCCGACCAGCCGGACCGGCGTGAAGTAGCTGGCGGCATACGAGAAGTACGTCGCGGACCCGCCGAGAGCGTCATGAACGACGCCGTGCGGCGTCTCCACCGAGTCCAGCGCGATCGAACCGACAACGAGCAGAGGCATGGGGCATTCCTGAGGGTCAGCAAAAGGAGGGCGTGGCGCGCACGCCGATCTCGGATTCACAATCGCATCGTAAAAGGCTGGCTGATCGCTGAACGATGGAATCCTCGGCCATCCGTCCGCGCAGGGTGGGCACGGCCCACCCTGCACTCTGAGAACGGACCCGTGGAATCCTCGGCCCTCAGCCAGCGATCCTGGCCTTTTGTCAGTTCTTCGAGGTGTCGTCCTTCTTGGGCTCTTCGGGCTTATCCTTCTCTTCCGGGTTGACCTTCTGGAACTCCAGGACGCGCTCCGCATCATCGAAGTTCTCCGGTCGGTTCTGGTCTCGTCCGCCACGAATGCTGAGCGTGTTGCCGTCCAGCTTGTAGATCGCCTTGTTGTCGGGGACCTCGCGGTCGCCCGCGGTCATTTCGGTCCAGTCCATCTGCTTGGGGTCGGTCTTTTCGTTGACCGAGATCTTGCCCTTGAGCGTCACGTCCTCGCCCTGGGGCGTCGTGACATGGAGCGACAGGTCGTCGTTCTTGATCGTCAGCATCAAGGGGAGGTCCTTGTTCGGACCGACCATGGCCCGCCAGTCTCCCTGGAGTTTGGCCAGATCCCCTTCGGGGGCCTTGTCCTGTGCGAAGGCGGGGCTGACGGTGGTCGCCAGAACGAGCAAGGTGGCGAGATGCATCTTCATCGTGGGGAATCCGTATTTCCGGGTGAGGAGTGATGGCCGGCCCAAGGTGGGCCGGGCCGAATTCCCAACTATCCTAGCGATCCGCCCGCGCGGACGCCACCATCAACGGCCGAGCCGAAATGAAAAATGGCGTACGGACCTCCAGGTCACTCCTGGGACGGACTTCGGGTGAAGATCAGGTCATCGGCCAGGCTACCGTCGCCCGCCTTGAACTCGCTCGGACGGCTGTTGTTCGGGCCACCGTTGCAGATGCGCAGGGTGTCCCCATCGATCTGGTAGATGGCCTGGATCTCGGGGAGATCCTGATCGTCCAGGGCGACAAAGTTGACCCAGTCCAGCGCCTTCGGCTCGGCGGTCTCGTCGAGAATCACCTCGCCCTTCGCCTGAATCTTCAACCCCTTGGGCATCGACACGTGGACCGTGACCTGCCGCCCCTGGATCTCCAGGGCGACGGGAACATTGTGATCGGGACCGGCGAGCGTCTTCCAGGCCCCTTGAATCTGCGCGAGATCGCCGGAAACGGTCTCGGACTCGTTGGCCGACCCCGTACCCAGTGCCAGAGTCGCCGCCAGCAGCATCGACAACGTCGTCATGGTGAGCTCCCTCCTTGCGGGGAAGTGGGAAATCCTTCGAGAACCGAGAACAGGAACGAACCGTCCAGAGGGGGGGAGAAACAGGGACCACTCACCACCGATCACGGATTCTCCGTCGCGATCCAGGCGTTGAGCTGGTCGTGCAGTTGCTTGGAAATCTCGGGGTGCTGCGCGGAGACGTTCCGCCGCTCGGCGGGATCCGCCAGAACATCGAACAGCTCGGGCTTGCCGTCGTTGGTGACGACCAGCTTGAACGGGCCGTTCATCGCGGCGAGCTGGTTCGTGCCTTCGCTACGCCACTCCCAGAAGACCGTGCGATCGAGCGTCGGGCGGGCGGCGGAGTCATGCGTCCAGACCGGCAGCAGGTTCACGCCATCGACATGCCACGAGGGGTCCGGCTCGGTCCCCGCCGCGGCCAGAAAGGTCGGCAGGAGGTCGATGGTCAGCATGACCTCGCTGGAATCCGACCCGGCCGGAATGTGCCCGGGCCAGCGCACAGGGAAGGGACCCGGATGCCCCCTTCCCAGAGCGTTCGCTTTTGACCGCGGAACGGCGCGTTGCTGTCGAGCGAGGCGCTGGTGCCCCGGTTGCCCGCCTCGAACGTCGCGCCGTGGTCGCTGGTGAAGACGACCAGGGTATTCTTCGCCAGCCCCTGATCGTCGAGCGTTTTCATGATCCGGCCGACGTTCGTATCGAGCCGCGTGACCATCGCCGCGTACGTGGCATTGAGGGGGGCGTCGGGGTCGTCCTCCGGGAACTTCCCCTTGTGCTTCGCGATCTCCTCCTCGGGGGCCTCGATGTGGAAGTGTGACGTGGTGAACGGCACGTACAGGAAGAACGGCCCGTCCTTCCGACGCTGGAGGAAGTCGATGGCGTGCTCGGTGAACAGGTCGTCGGCGTAGCCTTCCACCGGAATGCGCTCGCGGCCTTGCCAGAGGGTCTTGGGGAACTTCTCCCACGCGTGAACGGCGTCGGTGAAGCCGAAGAACTCGTCGAACCCCTGGTCCATCGGGTGCGTGTAGGTCTTCTGTCCCTCCGGCGGCTTGCCGTGGTGCCACTTGCCAAACAGGGCGGTGGCGTAGCCCTGAGACTTGAGCGCCTCGGCAATCGTCACCTGCGCGCTGGGCAGGTCGTCGTTGTTCCGGCTGACGCCGCTGTGGATCGTGTACTTGCCCGTCAGGAGCGCACCGCGGCTCGGAGCGCAGACGACGGCGGACGTGTAGAACCGCTTGAGGATCATCCCCTGCGACGCCAGGCGGTCCAGGTGAGGCGTCTCCCACTCCTTGCGACCGTTGAACGAGACGTCGCCCCAGCCCAGGTCGTCGGCGAAAATCAGAACGATGTTCGGCTTCGATTCCGCGCCGAACGCCCCCCCGACCGGGCCGAACGACAGGACCATCCCGAGCAAGGCAAGGACACGCAGGAGCCGCGTCATGGTGGCCTTTCCGTAACGTACAAGATCCAGCGGAAGAGAGGTCCCCACGACAGTACAACCGTCGCGACCGCTCCGCTCGCGAATCCCAACACCATACAGATCGAAATCCGGGCAATCAAGCGTCAGTTATCTTCAGTATGTTCGGCAACAAAGCGAAGATTGAGCTGTCGTCGTCCGCTCGGGCCTTGCGATCGGCGGGGGCTGGGCTATAGTGGCAGCGTCCCTGGGAAGTGCGATTGATGAGGCCGTTGAGAGACGAGGGGGAGACGCGAGATGAGTGAGCGCAAGCTGCGGGTCGGCATGGTCGGCGGGGGCGGACCGGCGAACTTCTTCGGGGGGCCGCATCGTCGGGCGATCCTGCTGGACAACTCGGCCGAGTTGACCGCCGGCGCCTTGCGGAGCAAGCCGGAGGACTCGCTGGCCTCGGCCAAGGAGCTGTTCTTCCCGCGCGGGTATCCCGACTGGCAGACGATGATCCAGCAGGAGGCGGCCAGGCCGGAGTCCGAGCGGATCGACTACATCACGATCGTCACGCCCAACGATGCCCACTACGGCCCGGCCGAGGCGGCGATCCAGGCCGGGATCAGCGTGCTCTGCGAGAAGCCGCTGACGACGACCCTCGACGAGGCCCGGAAACTCGGCCAGGCCCTCCAGGCGCATCCGAAGGTCGCGTTCCTCGTCGCGTACACGTACACCGGCTTCCCGATGGTCATGCTGGCCAGGCAGATGGTCCGCGACGGCAAGCTCGGCGAGATCCGCAAGGTCGAGGCGTGGTATCCGCAAGGCTGGCTGGCCTCCAAGCTGGAGGACGAGGGCCAGAAGCAGGCAAGCTGGCGGGTCGATCCGAAGAAGTCGGGGGCCTCCGGCTGCGGTGGCGACATCGGCACGCACGCCTACGAGTTCGTCCGCTTCGTCACCGGCCTGAGCGCCAAGAGGCTCCAGGCCCGCTTGAAGACGTTCGTGCCCGGCCGGGCGCTCGATGACGACTTCACCGTCCTGGCCGACCTGGACAACGGCGGGGTCGCCACGATCGCCGCCAGCCAGATCACCATCGGCGCCCAGAACGACAACGGCTTCCGCGTCATCGGCACGAAGGGGACCCTGGAGTGGTCGATCACCGACCACACGGTCCTGAAGCACTACCAGGGGGGTCAGCCGCTGAACCTCTACCGTCAGGGGGCCGATTACAGCTACTTCCCCGACTCCATCAAGCCCTACCTGCGGCTCCCCTCCGGCCACCCCGAAGGCTTCCACGAGGCCCTGGCCAACCTGCACCGAACGCTCGAATGGACGATCCGCTCGGGCCGAGGCGAGACCTGCCCGAAGCCGTTCCCCCACCCCGGCATCGGCGACGGCATCGCCGGCATGGCCTTCATCGAGGCCGCCGTCAAGAGCTCGAACGAAGACGGCGCGTGGGTGTCGCTGTAACGAGGGATCGGTGGTCCCTGGTGAGCGGTCCGTGTACGATGATCCGTGGACGGTCGCTCACCCGGCCCTCAACCACGGACCACCGGCCACGGACCACTCCATGAAAGATCCTCTCGTCCGATTCAGCGTCGCCATCGGCGGCGAGTTGTTGGAGCGGTTCGACCGTTACCGCGAGGAGCACCGCTATCCGAACCGGAGCGAAGCGGTGCGCGGCCTGATGCGCGCGGCGTTGATCGAGGACGCGATCACGCACGACGATCACGAGGCCATGGGCGTCCTGACCCTGATCTACGACCACCACGTCGGCAAGGTCGCCGAGCGTCTGACCGAGCTGCAACACCTGCACCTGGAGCGCGTGGTCACGACCACGCACGTCCACCTCGACCCCCGCCGCTGTCTGGAGGTGATCCTCCTGCGCGGAGACGCCCGCACGATCCGCGATCTCGCCGACGGTCTGATCGGCACCAAGGGCGTCGAAACCGGCCGCCTCGTCCTCGCCGCCGCCAACCCCATCGCCGACGGCCACGGTCACGGCCATTCCCACGAGCACGACCACGGAAACGGGTCGCACCACCACGGCTGACCTCGTCGCGGTTGGCACTGATGGCCGCTTCTGGATGCCACTGGCGGCTTGTCCGACAGTGGCTTCGAGCTGAGCCGGAGCACGGTCTGGGTGGCTGGGGTCTCGAAGACGTGACCCCAGCCACCCAGACCGTGCAATTCGCATAGTTTATTCTGGTGAAGCTGCAAACCAGAATTCGACCCTACATGACTTATCTCATTGCTCGAATCGAAGATTAACGGCGTAGAGTGGCACCTGCCGCAAGCAGCCCCGCGGGCCGTCGGGTGGGACGGGACGCGGGGCGTGGTGATGGTCTTGTCGCGGGATCAGGCGGCGGACTTCGCCTGGCGACGTCGCAAGCTAACGCCGAGGCCTACCAGGCCGGCGATGCCGGCAGAGATGAGCGTCGACGGCTCGGGAACGGGGGAGGTGGTGATCGAGCCCCCCACATTTCCGAGGATCAAGTTCCGGGTGAAAGCCCCGTTCGGTGCGGTCCCCAGGACCTGCAGGCCACCGAGGCTGCCGGTGAAGTAGACGTGCCAGGGATCAGCACCGGCGAGATCGGTGTTAGTCAGGCCGGGGAAGGCGCTCATCCCGTCCGCCGTCAGCGTGATGTTGGAGGAGATCCCGCCAGTGCCGACATTGATGGCAACGAGACCCGGGATCAGGGTGTTAAGCCAGCCATAGGCACCCGTGTTCGACCCGCTGTTCGATTCGCCCATGGCGAAGAGCGAGCCCCCGGCCAGCGTGAAGGCGTCGAGTTTAGCTGCGTCGGCGTTGATGGCTGACATCTCGCTGAGATCCAGGTCTCCACTCGCGTTGTTGTAGGTCGGAAGATAGAGAATCCCCGTGTTAGAGGTGCTCAGGGACGACAGGTATGTGCTGATGTTGGCCGCGCCGTCCACGTGCTGAATCGTCCACCCGGAAGCCCCCAACCCGCTCAGGTCGAAGGCGGAGTCGATCGCCGAACGGGCCTGGCCGCTGGACGTACCCAGGTCCACCAGGACCTTGGCGGTCCCCGCGTTGTTCGAGCCGGCGAGGGCGGTCAACGCGCTCTGCATGTAGAACCAGCCGTTGACATTTGACCCGCCCGATACGGAACCGTGGTCGTTCGCGTCGGTCCCGTCGATGATGATGCCGGCATTCGCCGTCGCCGACACCCCGGCGAGCAGCAGCGCCACAGCGGTCGCCAGGCCCAGTCCTCTCCTTACAATCGTCATGGGGAAAGCTCCTGCCGGACCGTGCCGCCGCGCTGCCTCGCCCGACGCCGGGCGACAAGAGACACCGCGTTGTCTGGTCCGGGACACGCGATTGTGCACAAGCACAACGGATGACGCAAGCAATATGCTCAGAATGTTCGGATAATTTCAAGAAATGAATCTCTCGCAACTTATATACAGCGTATTTCAGATTTAAGGTTACCTCAAATAGTGTTCGAAGCAGCATGGTGTACAAACTTGGCATTTTGCGACACAAATCTATCTTGGTGGATTAGTTATCGTTGAGTGGGCACCATCCACCATCCATGTATTCGTCAGACAGAAGGTGGGCGGTGCCCACCCTACGAAGTGATCGAAGCAGAGGGTGGAATTGTGGCTGCCCCCAATGAAAAACGCCGCCGGCGCCGGGGATGTCCCGGCACCGGCGGCGGATTGAAGCGATCGCCCCACATCAAAGTAACGTAGGGTGGGCACCGCCCACCTCATATTACAATTTGGATGGTGGGCGGTGCCCACCCTACACGACTGTTGACACTGATAGCCGCTTCTGGATGCCACTACCGGGTAGGCTCCGCCCCATCCGACAAGATCTCCTGAAATCCGACCGCCTCCGCAACGAGATTATCCTCATCGAGAGACGATCGGGGCTTCACCCTGCGCGGATCTTTGGCAACTTGTGTGCTCCGGGGCCTTGCGGTCGGTCATCCTGACGCGCGTGAACCCATCTCGGGTCGAGCGGAACGCCCGCGCCGAACGAACCCATCTGCCATTCTGGCAGACCTCGTGAAGGCCGGTTTTTCCAGGGAAAACCGCTCGCGCCCCCCTCCGCGACGGGCGAACGCGCGAAACTCAACTTCTTGTCATGCCAGGAGATAGGGTCCGATTACCGAACGAACCCAACAACGCCTCGCCCTCCACCGGCGCCGACCGAACCCAAACCGTCAACGCCGAGCGAAACGAGGCGATCCGAAAGGGGCAAGACGGCAGAGGGTTGCGTCGATGCGGGGCCGGAGCGTCTCACCTTCGATCCTCGGCGCGGCGGGTAGTACTGGTGACTTCCGTTCGTTGAAGAAATCCGCTCCACCCGCGATCGAGGCAGAGGGTGGACCGGGAGCTTGCTCCAGATAAAAAACGCCGCCGGCGCCGGGGATGTCCCGGCGCCGGCGGCGGATTGAAGCGATCGCCCACATCAAGGAGAGAATCAGGACTGCGCGTCCGTCTCGTCGACCGGTTTCGTCACCTCGGTCTCGTCGGCCGGTTTCGTCACCTCGGTCTCGTCGGCCGGGTGCTTTTCCTCGGTCTCCTCGGCGGGGGTTTCGTTCTGGACCTCGGTCATCTGCTCGGCCTGGTCGTCGGGCTGGCCGCCGTCGTTGGCGGCGCCGACTTCGTTGCCGCCGAGGCTGAACAGGGGGCCGCCGCCGCCCAGTCCGCCCTTGAGCTCCTTGTCGCCGGCGCGGGCCGCCTCGCCGCCCGCGGTGGCAGCAGCACCGGCACCACCACCGCCGCCGGTGGCAGCGGCTTCGGCCTCCTCGGCGACGTCTTCCTTGCTCCACGACGCCTTCTTGCGCGACAGGCCGATCTTCCGCTCGGCGCGATCGACGCGAAGGATCTTCACCTCGATCTCGTCGCCGACCTTGACGACCTCCTCGGGGCTATCGACCTTGTGGTCGGCCAGCTCGGAGATGTGCAGCAGGCCTTCCAGGCCCGGCTCCAGCTCGACGAAGACGCCGAAGTTGGTGAGCTTGGTGACCTTGCCCGTTACGATGTCGCCCGGCTCGTAGCGGCTCGGGGATGTCGGTCTCCCACGGGTCCTCGCTTGAGCTGCTTCAGGCCCAGGGCGATCCGCTTGCGGTCCTGATCGACGTTGAGCACCTGGCAGGAGACCCGCTGGCCCTTTTCGAGCACCTCGTTCGGGTGGCCGATCTTGCGGGTCCAGCTCATGTCGGAGATGTGCAGGAGGCCGTCGATGCCTTCCTCGATCTCGATGAAGGCCCCGTAGTTGGTCAGGTTGCGGACGGTGCCCTCGATCATCGTGCCGGGCGGGTACTTGCTGCGCGACCTGGTCCCACGGGTTCGCCTGGGTCTGCTTCATGCCCAGGGAGATTTCCTGCTTCTCCTTGTTGATGCCCAGGACGACGACCTCGATCTTGTCGCCGATGTTGACCAGCTCGCTGGGGTGGTTGATCCGCTTGGTCCAGGACATCTCGGAGATGTGGACCAGGCCCTCGATGCCCTCCTCGAGCTTGACGAAGGCGCCGTAGCTCATGACGTTGACGACCTCGCCCCTGACGCGGGTGCCGACCGGGTACTTGTCGGCGACGTTCTCCCACGGGCTGGGGGTCTTCTGCTTGAGGCCCAGGGCGATCTTCTCGCGCTCCTTGTCGACGTGCAGGACCATCACCTCGATCTGGTCGTCGATCGGACCATGTCGCTGGGGTGGTTGATCCGGCCCCAGCTCATGTCGGTGATGTGCAGCAGGCCGTCGATGCCGCCGAGGTCGACGAACGCGCCGAAGTCGGCGATGTTCTTGACCGTGCCGTTGCGGAGCTGGCCGACCTCGATCTCGGCCAGCAGCTGCTCCTTCTGCTTGGCCCGCGAGTGCTCCTCGATGAGCTTGCGGCGGCGAGACGACGATGTTGCGCCGGCCCTCGTCGATCTTGAGGATCATGCACTGGATTTCCTGGCCGATGTAGTCGCCGATGTCGGACGGGCGGCGGATGTCCACCTGGCTGGCCGGCAGGAAGACGTTCACGCCGATATCGACCAGCAAGCCGCCCTTGATCTTCCGGGTGACGGTGCCGGTGACGACGTCGCCTTCGTGATACTTGGAGATGACCATCTCCCAGGCCCGCATGCGGTGGGCCTTCTTGCGGGAGAGGACGATCTCGCCGGTGTCGTCGTCCATGCCTTCCAGCAGGACCTCGACCGGGTCGCCGGTCTGGGGAGGCTCCTCGCCTTCGTCCCACTCGTTCAGCGGGACGAGGCCCTCGGACTTGTATCCGATATCGACAACGACCTGATCGCCAACGATCTCGATGACCTTGCCGGCGACGATCGTGCCGAGGTCGAACGGCTGGCTCGCGCCGAGAAACCGGTCCATGTCGCCGTCGCCGGCGACACTTTCCATGAGTTCATCGTCGCTGATCTCAAATTCACGAATGAGGTTACGATCTACCATAAGGAAGGGCCGATTCCACCCGGTGCGGGCATTCCCACGGCTCGCGGCGCGGTGGAGGCGAGCCGGAGATCCCTGCTGGCGTTTGAGGGTACTGGATACCCGGATGAATACCCTCCCCCGCGCCGGGGAGGGCACTGACGCAAGGTAACGACTATAACGCGCCGATCAACCCCGGCAACAGGTCAGTTCACACCCCTCCGGCCGACTTTCCCGTTTCCGCCCCGGATGGGTCCGTCTTGACCGACTCGGCAGGTCGGGTTAGCCTCCGCGAACGGTGCGTCCCGCGCGATTCGCGAACGGCACACCGGACGCGCCGGGGACCGGCGAGAACAGGGAGAGGGGCCATGCGACGACGGATCGTCCTGGGCAGCGCGCTGGTGATCGCCTCCGGTCTCTCGACCGGTTGCATGACGCTCGGCCCGATCAGCACGGCCCTGCCGACCACGGGCGTCACCACGGAAGGGGCGTGGAGCGCCGAGCGGTTCCCGTTCCCCGAGGCGGACGTCCAGCAGGCCGCGCTCGACGGCATGGCCGACCTCCAGATGCACACGATCCACCAGAGCCGGCCAGGCCACGAGCTGGCGCTGATCCTCGACGCCACCACCCACGACGGCCGCCACTGCCGCGTGACGATCCGCCCGGCAACGCAACCCGGCGCGTCGGTCGTCGCCACCCGGATCGGCCGCTTCGGCGACGAAGCCCTCAGCCTCGCCCTGCTGGAACGGGTGGGCATCCGCCTGGGCACCCTCCCCGCCCAGCCCATCCCCGAGGAGCCGCCGACCGGCCCGTCGCTCCTGGGCCGGTACTTCTCCAGCGACGCCGTGCCCGACGAGGTCATGCTCCGCAACGAGATCAACGCCGGCTATCGCGACACGCCCGTCCCCTGAGCGGCACCGCTTTGCGGCGATCTTACGCTTATCAACCAATATGGTAATCCGATCCCTACGGCCAGGCTGACGGCCACGGGATCGGAATTTTTAATTAAACGGCTTTGAAAGGTGGACGGGCACGATCCGTAAGGTCTCGGCATCCTTGCCAAGAGGCACTTACGGACCGAGCATCCATCCGACGGGCGGTACGAGTCCGGACGGCGAACCGACCGGCCTCTGCCGCGCGGCGAAGGTCGAACCCCGGAGCGCGCATCCTTGGCGTCCGAGGATCAAACCATCTTTTTTTCTAAGGAACAAGCACCCCGGATCGGCGGAAGGGCCGAAGGACAGACTGGGGTCTCTTGAGAGCGATTCGTGGTGGGTGAGAAACAGAATCAGGTTGTCATGTCGCGTCTGCGTGTGTCTCGCTGACGGACGCCAAGATAGTGAACCAGCCCCCGCGCGTCAATGCCCTCCAAGTCGCAATTATTGGAATAATCCGGCGACTTCCGGCCCCCGACCGCTCCCGGTCATCGGGGGTCGTTTCACGGTACAAGCTTACGCGCGGCGCGGGGTTTTTCAAAACGAAGGAATTCAAATTCCGGTTTCCCCGGATCAATCCCCGGATGGTGAGTTCTCCAACGCGGACTGGAGCAGCGACTCCCGCACGATCGCGCGGAATCCGGCGGGGTCGGTCCCCTTGGGACTGGCGATCCCGATTCCCGTGCAGGTCTCCAGCGGAACGATCCGCACGATTTTCCGATCCTGGTCGGCCACCAGGGCCACGCGCGTGCCGCCGAGCGTCGCGGTATCGTCCCAGTGACAGCGGCTCGCCGAGCCATCGTGCAGGAACAACATCACCTCCGGCATTCCCGCGTTGCACAGCTCTTGCCAGAGTTCCGCAATTTGATTCGACATGACTGTATCCTCCGACTTACTCAGGTTCCGGGCATTCTCAAGTCTTCGGCAGAAGTCTAGAACGCGAATGCAACGTGGCCCGGACCGAACCGGCGGTTGCACCCGCCCGTAAGATGCGGATAGGCTGGCGTCGGGTGCTCGAAGGACCGACGTCTCGCCGCGAAGCGCGGAATCGAACATCGTCCAGCAGTTCCGTTGACTCCGCGCTGAGAGAGGGTCGAGACCGGCGCACGACCGTCGAAACTTTTCAAAAAGATTGGCATCCATCATGACGAACATCGACCCGGCCAGACGGAAGCGGCGCTGGCGTCGCCGCTGGCTCGTGCTGGGCAGCGTGGCGGCCCTGATCGTCGCGGCGCTGACCGCCCTGCCCTGGGCCCTCAGCACCGAGCGGGCGCATGGCTGGCTCCTCAGCCGGGCCGACGGGGTCCTGGCCCCCGCGAAGCTGGAGGTCAACTCCTTCCGCTTCTCCTGGTTCGGCCCCACGAGGATGACCGGCTTCACGATCCGCGACGCCCAGGGAGAACCGGCCCTGCACGCCCCCGTGGCGACCTGGGACCGCGACCTCTGGCACATCCTGACCGATCGCCCGCGCTTCGGGCGGCTCGTTCTGAAAGATGCCGCGCTGGATGTCGATCGGGCGGAGGACGGCTCGGTCGATCTCTACGAGGCCATTCGGCCCATCCTCGGCAAGAACCCCCGGACGGCGTTGACGGTCGAGGTGCCTTCAGGCACGCTCCGGTTCCGCAGCCCCGAACTGGCCGAGCCGGTGGCGGCGGAACGGGTCGTCGCGGAACTGAAGATCCAGCCCTCCCCTGGGCCACTCACCTGGCAACTTGACCTGGCCGAGAGTCCGGACGCGAACGACGCAGCGCTCCAGCTCAGCGGGCGTTACAACCGCTGGTCGCCCGAATCGGACGGTTCGCACGACCTCCGCGCCAGGATTCGGGGGGACGGCTGGCCGCTGGTCGCCGAGTCTGGCGGCGGGCGGGTGCGGACCCGTTACGACGGGGCGATCGACGCCCATCGGCATCTCGGCCTCTGGTCGCTGCAAGGGGACACCCGTTTGCTCGACCTCGACGCCACGGCCCCTCCCCTGGCCGGTGACCGCGTGGCGTTCGACCGGCTCAGCGCCTCGTGGGACGTCTCCCAGACGACCGGCGGCTGGGACATTGCCCGGTTCGACGTGGACTGCCCGATCGCAACGCTCTCGGCCCAGGGGACCCCCGGGCGCTCGACGACGATTCAGGGGAACCTCGATCTCCCGGCCATCGTCGCGGCCTTTCCGCACACGATCCGGCTTCCCGAAGGATTGGAACTGCGCGGCGGCCGGACCCAGGTGCGGGTCGTCGCCGAACCGGGATCATGGGACGTGCGGGCGGACCTGGCGAACCTGGCTGCCTGGATGGGCGAGATCGGACTCTCGCTGGACGGCGCTTCGGTCGTCACCGCCCAGATCGACGAACCCGCCGCCGATACTCCCTGGAACCTGAACCTCCGCGCCGATCTGCCCGGCCTGACCTGGACCGAACAGGGGGAATCGCTTGACGTTCCGGCGACGATCGACCTGAAGGCCGGATACCGCGAGACGGACGGACGGCTGAACCTGGCGTCCTTTCGTCTGGAGGGGCCATACGGCAACATCGAGGCGTCGGGGACGCTCGACGACCTGGTAGGTCGCCGGTTGGCCGACCTGCGCGGGACGATCACCCCGGACTGGTCGCGTGTCGGTGACGTTCTGACGGATCTGACCGAGCCGGAGGCCCGCCTGGAGGCCGATCCGATCGACTTCCGCCTGGCCGGACCGCTCGCCCGGAACGCGACGGACGACGACCTCTGGCAAGGGCTGGACGCCGAGGTGCGCATTCCCTTGACGCTGCTCGACGTGTACGGCCTGCGGGTCGGCCCGACGCCGCTCGTCGCGCGGACGGCGGGGGGAGAGATCACCATTGAGCCGATCGAGACGACCCTCAACGGCGGGCGGCTGTCGGTGGCCCCCGAGATCGTTCCCGACGCGGACGGGCGGCTCATGCTCCGAATCACGCCTGGCTCGGTGATCGAGGGGGCCGAGATCAACGACGAGGTCTCGCGGCGGGTGCTGGCCTTCGTGGTGCCGATCATGGAGCGCGCAACCCGCGCCCACGGGAAGGTTTCGGTGGATGTCGCGCACGCGGAGATCCCGCTCGACTCCCAGGCCGAGCGGGGCGCGGTGGTCGAGGGGAACGTTGTTTTCCGGGAGGTGGAGTTCGCTCCCGGCCCCCTGGCCGACAACCTCCTCACGATGATCGGCCGCCCCGACGCTCCACCCGTGCGGCTGGACGAGCCGGTCGTGCTGTCGGTCTTCGACGGCAAGGTCCACCAGAACGGCCTGGCGATCCCGATCGCGGGGGTCACGCAGTTCGAGATGGAGGGGACCGTTTCCTTCGGGGGGGACCTGGACCTGACGGCCAGCCTGCCCTTGACGGCTGAGATGTTCGGCCAGCGCGAGGTTCTCGGCCGGATCGCCGACGGGCGCGGATTCATGTCCCGATCGCCGGGACCCTCAAGGACCCGAAGATCGACCGCGAGGCATTCCGCACGGCCATGCGGGATTTCGGCCGCGACATGCTCCGCCGATCCGCCGTGCGCGGGGCGTCCGAGCTGCTTTTCCGGCTCGCCCGGCCGCGTTCTCGGTCGCGGGCGAAGGATTGATTCAAAGAGTTTCTCGCAAAGCCGCGAAGGCGCGAAGGAAGAACGCAAAGAAGATGGGAGGGATTCTTGTCTTCCTCGGCGCGGCTTTGCGGGCCTGGCGTGAGGCTCGTTCTCGGCTCGCGAGTTGCAAGGTTTTGCGCGTCAACAGCCGGATTCCTGGTCCGGTAGCGATCCGATGACTCTCTGGAGGAAACGCGCGATGTCGATCAAGCCCTGGTTCCGTGGCGTGGCGTTGGGGATGGCGCTCGGTCTGCCCCTGGTTGCCGGCTGCGGCATGAACGAGGCGGAGGACAAGCCGGGCACCGGAATCGGAACCGATGTCGATGGAATCAATCCCGACGACGGCCCGGTCAGCACGAGTGAAGGGGGCGGCACCATCACGGAACTGCCTGGCGAGGACCTGACACCGGGCAACGAAGCCCTCACGCCCCGCCCCGTGCCCGAGGCCCCATCGGGCGATGAGGGTGCGACGCCGCCGGGGGACGCCGAGGCATCCCGATCGCCCGGCCGCTGAGGTGGTGGACGGCGGATTGCCCGTGGAAGTCATTGCCCCCGCGCGTCGTTCTGGTGCCGCAACTGCCTCAGTTCCTCAAGAGCCCGGATCGAGCCCCCGCTCCAACTCGTCGATCCGCCCTTCCAGCCGTTCGATCGGCCCGTGATCGGCGAAATCGACGGCAACGATGTCGGTGTCGGCGGGGCCGACGCCGTCCGTCAAGCCGAGTGCCTCATCCGGGAGCGTCTCACGCAGTTGCTCGACGACCTTGACCTTGATCTGTTCGGTGGTCAGCCCGGCGACGTCGATATCTCCATGAACTCCAAGGTCGAGCGTGCCATCATGCCGCACGGTTCGCTCGCCACGAAACGGGCGTTCGAGCTTGCGCTGAATCGGCCGTCCCGGAACTTCATACATCGCGACGTACAGGCGATCGTGGGGCACGGCGACCCTCTCCAGTTGCCGGCGAAGATCGTCGCGCCAGCGTCTGGTGTTCAGGAAGCGTTTCTCCGCCTCCAGGACCTGCTGTTTCGCGGCTTCACGACGCTCGTCTCCCGCCGGAGTGATGTCGAGCTGCGCCAGTTTCTCCTGCTCGACCGCAGCCCGCAGGGCGTCCCTGGCCGATTCGTGAACCTTCTCAAGGGCCTCGATCCGACCGCGAAGTGTGATTGGCGGCTCGCGCGATTCCTCGGCCTCGTTGGTCGGTCGGCGCAGGCGTGGATATCCGGCGAAGCTCCCAGACCTGATTACCCGGCCTGGGTTCGAAATCCACGGGCCGCCGACCGAACCGCTCCTTGGCGAAGCAGATGGTCAGGCGATCGTCCTCCACCCGGTAGATCCCCAACAAGTCCTGGTCCGAATCCGACACATCGGGCTTCAGGTCAATGTGCATGGGATCGGGGTCCGGGTCCACGGAGTATCCGACGGACGCGGCGGGGGTGGCTAACGCGCGATCGGAGATGACGACCCGCACGCCGTCCCGCAGTTCCTCGCTTCGGATGCCGCGGGTGAAGTGGCTCATCCTCCAGGTTCCCTGGATGCCTCCAGGCCGGCGGACATCCTCCGCGCGATCCCCTGCCGGCGAATGCGGCGAGGAATCCTCCTTCGGCTCTCCCCCCTCGCCGCGCCCCTGGGCGACGGCCCCGAGGCCGAAGACCAGCAACCCGGCGGCCACGATGCCCGCCGCAATCATCTTGATCTGGTTTCCGATCATCGCGTGAATCACTCCTTCCGCTAGCAGAATTGCCGCCGAGGACGCCCCGGCGGCGGCCGTGCGGGACGCGAACGCGGTCGCGGCGCGGGTCGTGGTCTCGATGAGAGCGGGGGATACGGCTGCCCTCGCCCCGTCGTCCAGGGTTGAGGCCAGCACGGCTGCCGTTGGGGCGAGACCCCGACGCGCCAGGCGGCCCCGGAGCAAGTCGCGGGCGCGGGAGAGGCGGCCCTTGACCGAGCCGATCGGCCAGCGAAGGGCGCATCGCCGCCTCCTCGTGCGAATAGCCTTCGAGGTCGCAGAGCACGACCACCGCCCGGTAATTCGCCGGGAGCCGGTCCACCTCCTCGACGATCGCCGCCCGCAGGTCGCGATCGGGGCCGTCGGGGGCGGGGGCCTCGGCGATGAGTTCGAGGGACGGCCGTTCCTTCGCATCCCGACGCGCCGCGTCTTGCCTCGATCGCAGCGCCACGCGGCACGCCACTCGGTGCATCCAGGGACCGAGCCGACGACCATCGCGGATCGTTCCGGCCCGGCGCACCAGGACCAGGAATGTCGCCTGGAACGCATCCTCGGCGTCGTGCGGGTCGGCGCAGGACGCGGCGGCAGACGCTCAGGACCATCGGCCCGTGTTGCCGGACCAGTGCCTCGAACGCGACCGCGTCGCGACGGCGGACGAACCGCTCCAGGAGCTGACCCTCAGTCAGTCCGGAAACGGTCCCCTCGCCGTACAGCCGGTGAACCTGCCGCACAACCGCGCCGGTGTCTCCGCCAGGTGTCACGATCCGCCTCCCCATCAGGCCCCCACATCGTCCGACCGTTGAGATAGAGCGTGCCGACATCCGTGCGGTTACGGATTTCCACGAAATGATTGTCGGAGCGAGCGCATCGTCACCCGAGGCCCTCGGCGGCGGAAGGGTCGCCGCCGGACGAGAGGGGATTGCCGGTTCCAGAGGGTATGCGTCAAGATTGGCCGGGATGGAGCGAATAGCGTGACAAAGGCCGACTCTCAACCAAGGCCGATCTCTCGTTGCAGGACAATTCTCATGACGTATGATCCCGATTTCCAAGGACCGTCGCCGAAATCCGGCCCCGGCCCCGACGTGTCACCCCCGGCGAGTGGGCTGGCGATCACGAGCCTGATCTCCGGCATCGTCTCGTATATTTGCGTGCCTGGGATTGCCGCCCTGGTCGCCATCGTGACTGGACACATGGCGCTCGGGGAGATCCGGCGGGAGAATGGCCGCATCGGCGGGGACGCGATGGCGAAAATTGGCCTGGCCCTCGGCTATATCAACCTGCTGCTGTGCGCGATTGCCGTCGTGCTGATAGCGCTCGCGGCTTACACAACGGTACGCGTCTCCCAGGCGCCCGGCCCGCCGCCAACGATTCAGATGGTACCCGCGCCACCCGAGACGGCGAAGCGGCTGATTCCTCCCGACGTACCGCCGCCGCTGGCGCCAACGCCCCCCGCGCCGAAGACGCTTCCCGAGGATGTGTTCAAGGATTCGGCGGAGCCCGAAGGACCTTGATTTCCGTTCAGCCCGATCGGACCTACGGAAACGATTTACGGTCGCGTCTCAGATTGTTCCAAGCAGGTCGGCGACCGGGCGGAGGTAGCCGACGGAGCGGGCCAGCCAGTCCAGGTCGCGCTCTTCCCAGGGGGTCGCCTCGATCTGTTCGGGGGTCGGGAGCGAACCCTGGGCGTACCGGCGCTCGCAGAGGGCGGCCAGGCGGACGACGGCCGCGAGGGACTCGGGTTTCAGCTCCGGGAAGAACGCCAGCCAGGTCGGGTCGAAGATCGGCAGGTCGTACGTCCTCGGGTGCAGCTCGATCGAGAGGTTCAAGCCGGCGTTGGCCCGGCGTAAGGGAGCAAGCAACTCCGGGATCGGCATGATCCCCGCGCCGACGGGGCGGGCCTGCCAGACCAGGCCCCGCGAGGTGAAGGCCAGAACGGCGTCCTTGACGTGCGTGCAGAGGACGCGAGGGGCAAGCCGCTCGGCCGCGCGCACCGGGTCGTCGAGCCGCATGACGAGGTTGCCCGTGTCGAGCGTCACGCCGGAGACCTCCGGCCCGAGCTCGTCGGTGATCCGCAGGATCTCGTCGCTGGTCAGGTCCGCGTGCGTCTCGATGGCGACCCGCACGTTCCGCTCGCGGAGGACCGGCGACAGGTGTTTCAGCACCTGCAAGGTCGCGACGACCTGCTCATTCCAGGGCACATCGCGGCGGAAGCGGTCGTGGCGATCGCCGAAGTAGGCGCGGGCGTGGCGGCAACCCAGGGCGTCGACGGCCTCCACGTGCCGGGTCAGGTCGCGCGCGTGCTCCTCGGGTGTGACCGGGCGGCCCTCCTGGCGCCTTGCGCACGGGGTTCGGGCAGGGCAGGCCCACCTCCAGATACAGCCCCATCCCGTCGGCGAGCCGGCGGAAGCCCGACAGGTTCGCCGGGTTCAGCGAACGGTCGATGGTCGATGGGTCGAGAAACTGCACGCCGTCGAGATTCCGTTCTCGGGCGAATTGAAGCGTTTGCTCGGCAGTCAGGCCGCGATGGCTGATCGTGTAATGGTCGAGCCCAATGCGCATCGGCGAAGGTCCACTCCGGGGATCTCGTGCGTTCCACACCGTTGATGGGTGATGGGGAATGATTGAGGAAGAGGGTTCCGCGATTCAACCATCCGCCAACAAACATCCCATCAATGATGATTTGCACTAAAAAAGGCCCGTTCTCGCGGCTGGACATTACCATCGCAGGAGAGGGCGTCTGCCGCAAGCCCATGCGGCGGGGCGATCAAGGAGATTCCTCCCCGACCCGGGGCGCCGGGGGCGGGCGATCCTCGATCCGCACGTGGAGCCGGAAGGCCGCCAGCAGGCGTTCGAAGCTCTCGGGCGTGATCGACGCCGGGGCGCGGACCCGGATCACTTTCCCCTCGTCCGCTCCCCAGAGCCGCAGGTCAATCCGCACCGCCGACGAGCGGCGCGGCCTGTGCGAGGCCCGTTGCCGGGGCACGTCCGGCGCGTCTTCTTCCGTAGGCGCCGGGGCGTCCGTCGCGATCGGTCGAAAGATTCCGTCCTCACCGAGCGCCCGGGCGAACCGGGCCGATTCAAGAAACGCCTCGGCGGCCGGAAGCTTGGCCGAGGCGGTGATCTGCTCGTCGTGATAGAGCACGTTCGCCAGGACCGCCGCGTCCGGCAACCGTCGATCACCGAACCGCACGGCGAGGCTGGCGTACAGGGGGGGCTCTCGCAGGGCCTTCCGCAACAGCGAGGGGATCTCCTCCGGGCGGGCCGGATGGAGGATCCGGCGGGCCAGGTCCGTCAGGACGAGGCCGTCCCCTTCCGACTCCAGCAGACCGAACTGCTTCGACGCGCTGAGGGGGGCGGAGAAGCTGTTCGTCCGCAGGTTCTTGTACCCGAGGGCCTCGGCCAGGGCCGCCGTCGAGAGCCGCTCCAGCCCTTTCTCGTCGATGGAGCGGCAGAAGGCGACGGCCTCGGCCAGAGAGACCCCCGGGTAGCGGACGCTCCGTTCCCGCTTCGATCCGGGAGCGTCTCGCGACATCACTTGCCGCCAGCGGCTCCGGCCGCCGGCTTGACGTTGGACGTGTCCTTCAGGGACTCCAGGAAGGCGATCACGTCGGCGAAGTCCTGCTGGCTGAGCCCTTCGGCCAGGCCGCTGGGCATCAGGGAGACGTCGCTCGTCTTGCGCTCGTCGATGTCGTCCGCGGGAATGGTGATCCGCTTCGCCTCGGCGTCCTCGATGACCAGGCCCTCGGGCGTGTCGCTCTTGATGATCCCGGTCAGGATCTGGCCGTCGGCCGTGGCGACGACGACCGGCTCATATCCCGAGAAGATCTTGGCCGACGGGTAGAGCACGGAATGGATCAATTCCTCGCGGGGATACTGCGCGCCGACGCCCGAGAGGTCGGGGCCGACGGTCCCCCCCTGCCCTTTCACGGTGTGGCACTTGATGCAGGCCAGCCCTTGCACGTCGCTGAACAGGGCGCGGCCGTGCTCGGCGTCGCCCGTCGTCTTCATGGCGAAGGCCCGGAACGCGTCGGGGTTGAACCCGCCGGGGGCCGGTCCCTTGAGGAACGCGTACTCGGCCGGAGAGGCGACCTGCACGGCGAACTGCCAGCCGCCGCCATCGTTGCCGCAGGCGATCACGACCCGGTTCGCCCCCTCGACCAGATCGACGTCGAACCGATCCTGCTCGTGGGCGAAGCCGCGTCGATCCTGATGGTCGTACACCTGTTTGCCGTTGACCCAGACCGTCAGGGTGTCGTCGGAGCCGACCGCCATCTGCGCCTTGCGGGCGCTCGGGCTCTGGAACTCGGCATAGCCGAACGCCAGGCGGTTGTCCCCCGTGTGGAAGTGCTGGCCGAGGTTGATCTGCCCCCTGTCATCGACCGGCTGCACCAGGGCCCACGTCACCGGCTTGTCGCCAATCGCGGGAACGGTCGCCGACAGGTCGATCGAGCCGGTGGGGTCGAACGGCGGCTCCGCCTTGCGGGGGAACGGGCCGAGGATGCGCCACTGGGTCAATGGAACCAGGCCGGTGTAGATCCTCCGCAGCTCGGGCAGGGTGGCGGGGGAGAGCTCGTTGCGGCCGGCGAGACGATCGAGCAACGGCGCGGCCTCGTCGTGGATGGCCGCGATCGCCGTGGCGGACGCCCTGCGGAGATCCTGGTTCTTGTCGGTCAGGCCGCGGAGGTACACCTGCACGGCGGAGACATCCGGCATGGCGGCCAGCGCGGTCATCGCCTCGAAGCGCGGTCTCCACCTGGTCGGCCGCCTTCAACAACTCGGGCAACGACTCGCGGTCCTTCAGGTTCACCAGCGCCGTGATGGCCGACTTGCGGACGCTGACCTCCGGGTCCTCCAGCAAGGGACGGATCTTCGGGGCGACGTCCTCGGTGCGGCCGATCTGCCCGAGGGCCTCGGCTGAGGCCGCGCGGACCGGGGCGGCGGGGCTAGAGAGCCTGTCCAGTATCACCGGGACCGCCTCGTCGGCGTTCAGTTTGCCGAGCGCGGCAAGCACGCGCGGCTGCCGATCGACCGGCAGGTCCTGCTGCTTCAGGAGTTCCGTCAGGGCCTGCGCGGCGACCTCCGTGCCGATCTGCTCGACCGCCGAGAGCGCGGCCTCGCGGATTCCCTCGGCGGCCTTCGCGTCGCGGAGGGTGGCGGTCAGGGCCGGGAGAGCCTCCTTGTCCTTCAACGCGCCGAGGGCCAGGGCAATCTCCCGGCGCACCGTCTCGTCGCTCTCGGCGGCGAATCGCGCCCGAAGGGCCGGCAGGGCCTCGCGGTCGCCGATCTGCTCGACCGCGTCGATCGCGGCCAGGCGGACGGCCACGGTGTCATCCCCCAGCTCGCGGCGGATCGTTTCGAGCACGAGCGGCGTCCCCTCCCACTCGATCACCTTGGCGGGGGGGCTGCCGTGGGTCGGGCGGGTACCCCACCACTTGCCGTCCCACGGACGGGCCTTGCGGTGGACGACCGCCAGGTACTCGACCGCCCGGGCCCGCTCGGTCTCGGGATGCTCGGGGTTCAACGCGTATTCGATCAGCGCGGCGACGGCCCCCGGCTCATAGACCTGCTCCATCGCGGCGAGGATGCCCTGACGGACCTTGGCGTTGTCGCTGTTCAGTCCCTTCGCCACGATCGGCCAGTTGTTGATCCGCCGCAGGGCCTGGCGGGTCGAGAAGGCGATGAAGAAATCCTCCTCCGCCAGGTGCGGCAGGAGGGCGGGGACCGCCTGCTCGTCGGCGATCCTCCCCAGGGCGATGATCGCTTGCAGGCGGACGGTCGGATCGTCGTCCTCCAGCAACTCGGCCAGCGGTTCGACGGCAATCGGCACCTGCCGTTGACCCAGCGCCCGGGCGGCCTGCGCCCGGACGTCCGCCTCGGGGTCCTTCAGGGCGTTGAGGATCGGCATGGTCGCCTCGGGCGTGCCGCCGGCGATGCCGTCGAGGGTCCAGACGAGATGCCGGCGGGCCAGGGGCGGCGTGTCCTTCGCGTCGGCCAGCGCGGTCGTCACCGCGATGAGGGCCGCCTGCCCTTGCTTGATGAGCGCGTTCTGCGCCCGCATCCGTTCCTGAAAGGCCGGGTGATCGAGCTGCCGGATCTGCGCGTCGATCGGGTCGCTGTCCTTGCCGCGCGGGGGCGACGGTCGCGACTTCCCCCGCGTAGGTGATCGCCCAGACGCGACCGACTTTCTCCGGCTTGCCCCAGCCGCCCATGTTCCAGTCGGCGACGTACATGGTCCGGCCGTCGTGAGAGAGGGCCAGGTCGATCGGTCGGAAGTCGTTCGACGCCGTTGGGGACGGCGAAGTCGATCGCCTCATCGATCTGGAAGGTCGAACCATCGGGCTTGAACCGGAAGGCGTGGACCTTTCCCTTGCCCCACTCGGCCCAGAAGCCGACGCCGCGATATTTCTCGGGCCAGGCGTCTTCCTTGTAGAGCGACCGCGCCGCAGGGGGAGCCGCCGCCGTACTCGGCCATGCGGGGGAGGAAGCGGTCGGGGCGGTCGTGGTAGTCGTACGGATAGCCGTAATAGCCGCCGTCGACGTGGTGCGTGACGCGGGTCCACCAGCCGTCGCCGTCGTCGGTGTTGTCGTAGGTGAACAGGTTGTCGCGGGCGTCGAGGTTCGGCTCCAGGTGGTTCCGGGTGCCGGAGGAGATAGACCTCCAGCTCGGTGCCGTCGGGCCGGCAGCGGAGGGTGCCGCCCCCCTTGAGCTGGACGACCACGCCGTCCTCGGGCCGGGTCGCGCCGGGGACCCCCTTGTCGCCGACGGCGATGTAGAGCCAGCCGTCCATGCCGAACTGGATGCCCGAGACGATGTGGTCGTTCAGGCCGTGGTTGTCGGTCGGGCCGAGGTCCTTGAACAGGTCGTCCTTCTGGTCGGCCTTGCCGTCGCCGTCGGTGTCGCGAACGATCGTCAGGAAGGGCATGTGGCAGACGTAGAGGGCGTCGTCGTGCCAGGCCATGCCCTGAGATCGGCGCGGAACCCCTCGGCGAAGACGATCGGCTCCTGTCCGTCACGGAATCGGAGGATGCGGCCGTCGAACGCCTCGTAGGGGCCGACCTGGTCCATCGGGTCCTCGGCGACGAACAGCGAGCCGTCGGGCGCGGTGGCCACCTGGCTGGGATACTCCACCGCCGGCACGGCGGCGACGAGGCGGACCTCGAACCCCTCGGGCACCTTGGGCAGGTCGCCGAGCGCGGTTCTCGCGGTCCAGAGCAACAGCGGCAGGATCACGGGCAAGGCCCGCCGGAGAGGAACAGAGGGCATGGGCGAGATTCCTGTTCAGGGCATCGGGATCGATCGTCAGGTTCTGAGCCGGTCGCGGGGCGAGCGAGTAGGGTGGGATCGTCCCCAAAAGGAGGGGCGGAGGCCGGATCGTTCCCTGGTCGTGAGTCACGCGGGACGGTCCGGGCCGTTCCGATTGTAATGCCGTGCCGCATCGACTTTCAACGCGCGAGCGGCCGGACCTTGCCCACATTCCCCCGGCCGCGAATTTCCTGACGTCATAATTGCTTGACATGGATCTCTCCCCCCGGATAGCCTTGACTTGCTCGCTATGCCCTGATCCGCTCCGCTTGCGGATTTTGAAAAGGAACAATCCACGAGCAAGCCACGGCCATCGGAACATGCCCGTTGCTGCCAGGTATCTTTCACTCGCACAGACGGAACGAAGAGGTTCTCCCCACATCCCCGAGGGAGGGTGACATGAATGGTCCCGCCTTGCTGGCGGATCATCTCAATGCACGGTTGGATGATATCCTCGCCCTCTGGCAAGCGACCGTCCAGCGCGAGGGAGATGTTCCCGAATCGGAGCGACTCTCGCTCCAGGAATTCATCGATCACATCCCCGAGCTGCTCGATCAGGTGGCGGACCGCCTGCGCGGTAAGCCGACGAACATCGAGCGGACGGGGAAGCAGCACGCCCGGAACCGCTGGCTCAACGGCTACGATGTCGGGGCGGTGGTCAGTGAGCTGGGGCACCTGCGCACCGCCCTGATCCGCGCGACCTTCGGCTATGCCCAGCAGGAAGGGCTCGATGTCGCCGAGCTGGAGCCGATCTGGCGGGCCATCAACGACGTGCTCAACGAGGTCACGACCGAATCGGTCGAACAGTTCCAGCGCCAGATGCAGACCGAGTTCGAGACCCGCCAGCACGCGCTGAGCGACCAGCGCCGCGCGGTGCGAGTCGGAGCGGCTGAAGCTGGCGACCCTCCTGGGCAACCTGCCGGTGGGGGTCTGGGTGGCCGGCGCCGACGGCATGATCCTCGCCACGAACCATGAGGCCGACCGGCTTCAAGGCGTCGCGTCGAGCGAGACGGTGGGCCGGCTCAATGTCTTCGTCCTCGGTGCCGAGATCCAGGTCTTTCGTCCCGACGGCACGCGGTACGACCGCCGGCCAGACCCCCCTGGCCCGCGCCTTGAAGGGGGAGATCGTCCGGCAGGAAGAGATCGTCCTGCGGCAAAGCGGCCAGCATCGCGAACTCTCAGTCAACGCCGCCCCCCTGGCCGGTCAGGACGGCACGATCGTCGGCGCCGTGGCGGTCGCGCAGGACATCTCCGAGCGCAAGCGGGTCGAGAACCGCCTCCGGCAGCAGTCCGGCTTCACCGGCGCGGTCACCAACAGCATGGGCGAGGGCCTCTACGCGATCGACACGCGAGGGCCGCTTGACCTTCATGAACCCCGCCGCCGAACGGATGCTCGGCTGGACGGCCGACGAGCTGATCGGCCGGGACATGCACGAGGCGATCCATCACAAGAAGCCCCGACGGCTCCCCCTACCCGCTCGCGGAATGTCCGCTCTGGCAGGCCTTCGAGTCCCGGCAGCGGGTCCAGGGGGATGAGTGCTTCGTCCGCAGGGACGGCGAACTCTTCCCCGTCGCCTTCACCATGGCGCCGATCCTGCTCGACGGCGAGTTCTCCGGCAGCGTGATGACCTTCAACGACATCACCGAGCGCAAGCGGCTGGAGGCCGACCTGGCCGAATCCGAGGCCCGCTTCCGCTCGATCGCCGAGCAATCCCCCGTCCTGATCTGGCGGGCCGACGCCGACGGCCAGTGCGACTACGTCAACCCGTCCTGGCTCGACTTCCGCGGCCGCCCCCTGGAGCAGGAAACCGGCGATGGCTGGACCGAGGGCCTGCACCCCGAGGACCGCGTCAACGACCCTGGCCCGCCGCCATGAGGCGATCCGGCGCGAGGAGCCGTTCGAGATCGAGTACCGCCTTCAGCGGCGCGACGGCCAGTACCGCTGGATCTTCGAGCGCGGCGTCCCCTACCACGACCACCGCGGCCAGGTCCTCGGCTATCTCGGCTCGTGCCTGGACATCACCGACCGCGTCGAGTTCGAGACGATCCTCCAGCAACAGCGCGAGCTGGCCGAGGAATCCTCAAGGCACAAGAGCCGCCTGATGTCGGCCCTCTCGCACGACGCCCGCACCCCGCTGAACGCCGTCTCCCTCTCCGCCCAGCTCCTGGAGATGCACCACCAGGACGAGCCAGGACCCCGAGATCCAGGAGTGCCTGCGGACGATCCGCCACTCGATCGGCAACGTGCTCGACCTGCTGGGCGACCTGCTCGACCTCAGCCGGATCGACGCCGGGGTCATCCCCGTCGAGGTTTCCCACTTCGGCCTGGGATCGACGCTGGCCGAATGCCTGGCGAGCGTCGAGGGCGTCAGGCGCGACAGAAGGGCCTGGAATGCCGGCTCGACCTCGATTCCCTGACCGGCGCCGTGCTGATGACCGACCGCGCCAAGTTCAAGCAGATTCTCAGCAACCTGCTGTCGAACGCCGTCCGCTTCACCGACCGCGGGTCACATCCGCGTCGCCGCCGAATGCGACGAGGACCAGCTCCGCATCCACGTCGAGGATACCGGCCTGGGCATCGACCTGGCCGATCAGGCCCGGGTCTTCGACGAGTTCGCCCGGCTGGACCACCCGCATCGGCCCGCCGGCGAGGGGACCGGCCTGGGCCTGGCCATCTGCCGGCGCCTGGCCAACCTGCTCAAGGGGCGAGATCACCCTGCGGAGCGAGCCGGGCCGCGGCAGCACGTTCTCGCTGGTCCTGCCCAGCTCGGTCTTGACCCAGGGATCGGCCGACGACATCGCCGTCGCCTCCTCGACGAACGAGAGGTCCGCCGCCCCCTCGGGCACGATCCTCGTCGCCGAGGACCACGTCGCCAGCCGGCAGGTCCTCTGCCGGGTCCTGCGCCGCCTGGGTTACGGCGTGCTCGAAGCCAGCAACGGCCGCGACGCCCTGGCCCTGGCCCGCGAGGAACGTCCGGTCGCGATCCTGATGGACGTGAACATGCCCGTCATGGACGGCATCGAGACGACCCGCGCCCTCCGCGCCGACCCGGCCACCCGCGACCTGCCCATCTTCGCCCTGACCGGCGACGTCACGATCGTCAACCGGCAGCGCATCGGCGACGCGGGCGTCGATGGCTTCCTGGAAAAACCCGTCACCCCCGAAGCCCTCCGCCGCGCTCCTGACGACCCTGCCGGGACGCGCGGGATAACTCGGCCGAAGAGCCTCACGCCAAGACGCGAAGACGCAAAGGTTCGCCAAGAAAGCGGAGAACAAAATCTTCCGGTCTTCCTGGCGTTCTTCCTTTGCGACTTCGCGTCTTGGCGTGAGGCTCTTCCTTCTTTTCTTGGCGCACCTTCGCGGCCTGGCGTGAGACGCTTCAAATCATCATCCAGATCCCAAACCCCAGCGCCACGAGGACGAGCAACACCAACGAAGCAAGTCGCCAGGGACGCAGGCGCACGCTTTGTCGGAGGATCGTCCGCAGGATGCGCAGGCCGTCGCGCACCGCCCGCAGCTTGCTCGTCGTACCGGCGATCCGGGGGCGGTACGGGACCGGAGACTCGAACACCCGAAGGTGCCGGGCGACCGCCTCGCTGTTCAGTTCCGTCTCGATCTCGAACCCCTCCGACCGCAGGGTCACGGCGCGGAGGAAGCTCCGCGAGAAGACCCGGTAGCCCGAGAGCAAATCCCCCGCCCCCCGGCCGATCAGCACCCGGAACGCGCCTCGGATCAGGAGGTTGCCGAGGCCCCGCACCGGCGTCATCGCGCCGGCCTCGGCCACCGGGCGTCGGGCACCGACCGCCATGTCGGCCCGGCCGTCGAGCACCGCCGCCAGCAAGGGGCTGACCGCATGGGCCGGATAGGTGCCATCACCATCGACCAGGACCACCGCGACCCGGTTCACCAGCAGGTCGAAGGCCGCCCGCACGGCGAACCCCTTCCCTTGTCGCGGAACCGGCACGACCCGCACCCCATGCTGTCGCGCCAGGTCGCCCGTGCCGTCCGTCGAGTTGTTGTCGAAGACGATGATCTCCGCCTCCGGCAGCGCCGGCGCACCACTCGTCGATCACGGAAACGATCGCCGCCGCCTCATTGAAGCAAGGGATCGCCACGGCAATGTGAGGGTTCGGCTCGGCTGACGGCACGGCTGTGTTCGTCGTGGGTAGATTCCGGGGTCGTCGGGAGATTGTCGCACGATCCCCCCGAGGAGAGCAACGACCGGGAATGGAATTGAAGAGCCTCACGCCAAGACGCGAAGTCGCAAAGGAAGAACGCCAGGAAGGCCAGAGAGGATTCTCATCGTCCTTGGCGAATCCTCCGCGCCTTCGAGAGGCTCTTTCTCTATTGCGACAGGATCTCGGTCAGGGACTCCCGCCGGGCGGTCGCGCGCTTCGGGCCGCCGGGCAGTTCCTGTGAGTTCACCGTCCGCCAGGCGGCCGGGTCGCGCAGAGGGGTCGGCGTCACCAGGCCGAGCCGGGTATGCCGGGCGAACGCCAGATCAAAATCACCGCGCAGGCCCGGGCGTGTAGTCGGTCGGGTAGAAGAGGAAGACCAGCGCCAGGACCGTCGCCAGGGCCGCCAGGCGATACGCTCCCGAGCGGTCCGCGGGCACGGCCGACGGCTCGGCAATCTTGCCGATCCCCAGCGCCACCAGCGCGATCGATCGCCGGAACGTAATGGAACGCGTATCCGGGCACGCCGAAATGGACCAGCAGGTGCGATCCCAGAGCGGGCAGGACGCTGATGACCAGGAGCATCGCCAGGAACCCACCCGAGCCGGTCCGCCGCAAGCGCCAGAGGCCCCTTGGCACGAAAAGCAAGCCGGGGCCGAGGGTCCAGACGAGGGCCATCCCCCCCTTGACCATGTAACGAACCGGAGCGTCGATGAAACCGAGGTGCCAGTAGGAGTTGAGATAACCCGCCTTGTAAGCGAACTCCGCGCTCGCCTGCCGGTAGAGGAACCAGCCGCCATTGTCGCGGAGCATCGGCACGAACCACAGGAGGTTCAGCGCCACGAACAGCATTCCCGCCTGGAGCGACGCCAGCCAGCGATGCTGCCAGAGAATCACCAGGAAGACCGGCATCCAGAACGTGCCGATGTCCTGCCGGTAACCGGCTCCGATCGCCAGCGCCACGGCCGCGAGGTACGGCTGCCAGGGCGCAATTCGCGCCGGCCCCGGTAGGCAACGCCCAGGAGGATCGAGCCAACGAGGGGGATGGCCGTGTAATTGCCCGCCATCGCGCCATACGCCCAGAAGACCGGCGCCGCCCCCAGGGCCACCGCGCCGGCCGCCGCCGTTTTTGGTCCGACCAGGGCCCGCAGCCACCACCAGACCGCCACCAGGGCCAGGGCGCTGACGAACGTATCGAGCACGACAAAGCCGCGATACGCATCGCCAATCCAGCCGCCGAGAACCCGCGACGCGGCCAGGAACAGCGTGTGGTACATCGGGAAATGGGTTTCCCGGATCATCTCCAGGTAGCCGACCTCATCGAACTCGAAGGCCGAGGGCCGCGCCAGGGGCAAGCGAGTCAGGGCCACGGCCACCAGCGAGATCAAGAGCGCCAGGGCGATGGCGCGGGCCGAGGGGTCGTGAATCTCCGTGCCGAGGCGGTCGTCGGGCGCTGTCCTTGCCATCGCCGAGGGGCTCCTTCCCATGGGTGATTCCATCCGACCGTTTCGGAATCGGACTGGCCTGGAGAGGGTAAACCAAAGGGCGGATTTCCTGCAAGCGACTTTCTCTCGCGTCAGCCGTCGCGATGCGTGGGCAGATACCGCAGGGTGACCCCCGCCAGCAGGAACAGCCCTCCGACGAGCGTCGCCGGGGCGGGTCGCTCCCCGTGGACGAGCAGGACCCACATCGGATTCAGGATCGGCTCCAGCAGGCCGATCAAGCCCGCCTCCGGGGCACTGATCTCGCGCAGGCCCCGGGCGAACAGGGCATACGGAATCGCCATCTGGACGATGCCGAACGTGGCGAGAATGCCATACTGGACGGGCGTCGGCCGTGGTAGCGACGTGCTCGACAGGAGCATCCAGAGCCCCAGGGTCAGCGCCCCGCCGAGGTTGTTCACGGCGCTCAGCCAGATCGGGTCGAGATTGCGCAGGCCACGCATCCCCAGCACGATCAGGGCGTAGCAGAACCCGCTGATCAGGGCGAGCACCACTCCCAGTCCTTCCCCGGGTGCGTAGCCCCAGACGGCGATCACCACGATGCCGAGGGTCGCGAGGCCGATCCCCAGCCGCTCGCGGGCGCGGGCCACTCCCCCAGCACCAGGGCACTCAAGGGGACCAGCCAGAAGACCGCCGAGAACTGGAGGAAGATCGCGTTGGCCGCCGTCGTCAACTGGATCGCCGCGATGAACAGGCCGATCATCCCGCCGAAGACCATCGCGATCGGCACCATCACCAACCGGAACCGCCAGCGCGACGGCCGCACCAGCGGAAGCAGAAACAGCCCGGCGAAGAGGCTCCGATAAAACGCGATCGATAGCGCCGCCAGCGGTAATCCCTTGGTGATGACCCCACTGAGGCTCCAGAGCACGGCCGCCCCCAGGACGCAGCGACGGCCCATCGCCCCGGAACCGGACGTGAATCCTTCCCCCGGTCTCGTCGCCATCGAGGTCCGTACTCCCGCGTATGTTTCCCCATCGCCACGCGGGCAATCATCCTAACCCCTTCGGAGTTCTCCGCAAAGGGGCGGGCGACCGGGTGTAAGAGCCATCGGCGCGTTGCCTCGGAGGGGTCGGTTCCCGTAAACTGAGGAATAGACTCCGAACCCGGACCGTCAGGAACGTAGGCGGACGGCCTCGACGCGGAAGCCCGATCGTGAAGCAGCTCATCCTCCTGGCACTGTTCGTGCTGGTGCTCTACCTGATGGTGCGCCTGGCTTCGGCGGCGATTGCCCGCCTGGCGGGCGCCCGATTCAAGGCGTACCGGCAACTGGCCGCGCGGTATCGAGGGCGCTACGAGAACCGCGGCCTGGTCGATCCGCCGACGGTCAGTTTCAGTCACAACAGCTCGAACGTGCGGGTCGGCCTCGCGCCGGTCGTCGCCGGGCAACCGTCGATCCCCCGGACGCGTGTCGTCACCCGGTTCGGCAAGGGGTTGCCCTTGCGGTTCGAGCTGATGCCGGTCGGTCGCCCTTCCCCGGCGCAGCCGCCGAAGGGAACCCGGCTGGTCCGGAGCGGGCACGCCGATTTCGACCGCGGCTACATCGTCCAGGCCAACGACGGCGACATCGCGCGGGAGTTCCTCCACCCGGACTCGATCCGTTCGGCCATCGATAGCCTGCGGCGTCTCGCGCCGCCGAGCGGGATGCTCGTCTCGATCAACCCCGAGAGGTTACTCGTCCAGGTGGACCGCAACCTCGGGCAGCAGGCCGCCTGGCTCGACCTGGCCGTGCGCAACGCGCTGATCCTGCACGATCACCTGCTGGAAAGCGTGGCGACGGTGGTGGGCGAAGGGGTCGATATCGTGGCCGTGGGGGCGGCGGAGGCCGAGGACACCGGGCCGCCGGTCTGTGAAGTTTGTGGCGATCCGATCACCGGCCTTCACGTCGTCTGCGCCGGGTGCCGGACCCCTTGCCACCGCGACTGCTGGACGTTCGTCGGCGGATGCTCGACGTATGGCTGTCCCTGCAAGCAATGCGTTCCGGTCGGCGCGGCCGGATAATGCACGTTTGCCCATTTCGGAATTGGGGCCTGGACGTTATGCTGGAAAAGAGAGCCCCGGACCCCCTTTCCCTCGAATTTCTTCGTGAAGTCGGGCCAATATTGCCGGGCGGCCGACGAAGTCTGTTCTGAGGAGGTATCCTGACCATGTCTTACGGCGGAACTGCGGATGCCACGGGGATCCAGGTCACGTTCTTGGACCAGACCGGGGCGAAGTCGGTCAAAGCCGTCATCGCCTTTACTGTGCCGGTCAGCCGGATCTTACCGAACATCATCACCAAGATGAACTTGCCGACGACGAGCCCCGACGGCCAACCGATGAGCTATTCGCTCGACCACAAGGAGGGGGGACGTCGCCTGGCCGAGAGCCAAACCCTGACCGAAGCGGGCGTGCGCAACGGCGATCACCTGATCGTCTATCCGGAGGTCGTCGCGGGCGGTCCGCTCTGACCTGGCCGCAATGGTCCGGTCTGGCGGCAACGCGGGACCGGACCATCGCGTCGGCAAAAGGGCGGATTGGCCCATCGGGACGGACCATCCGGGAGAGAGACGAACCGCTCGGGACCGCTTCTCATGTATGAATCACCTCAGATTCGCCGCTTGCGATCCGATCTGGCCGCCATGGAACGCCTGGCCGAGGAAAGCTCGGTGATCCGGTTCCGCACCGGGGGCAATCCCGTTCAGCGCTACCTGATCGAGTTCCACGGCAAGAGCCTGTCCCGCGACCGGGGCAAGGTCGTCATCCGGGACCACCACGAGGTCGAGATCAAGCTCGGCTCGTCCTATCCCCGGACGATGCCCGAGCTGCGCTGGATCAGCCCGATCTACCACCCGAACATCTCGGAGATCGGCCTGGTCTGCCTCGGCGGCTACGGCACGCACTGGGTCCCCAGCCTGAAGCTGGACGAGCTGTGCGGGATGCTCTGGGACATGGCCCGCTTTCACAACTACGATATCCGCAGCCCGTACAATCGCGATGCCGCGCTCTGGGCCGCCAACCAGACCACCTTCGCCTTCCCGCTGGACCAACGCCCCCTGCGCGACCGCCGCGCCGCCCTGGGACGTGTCGATGCCGCGCCGAAGACCGAAGCGGGACGCGGCCAACCGGTCCGGGGAGCCGGATTCCATCTGCATCCTGGACATGGAAGTCGATCTCACGCGCCCCATCAACCCACCGCGGCCGGAACCCCGTCCGCCGCAGGAAGAGGTGATCTTTCTCGACTGAGCGACTCTCCCCGTAAAGTCCAGCGGGCACCGAGCCAGCTCGCTACGTTGAGGAAATGATGCCCGATCCCCCCGTCACGTTTCTGGACCCCTCCGACGATGATTCCCAGGCCACCGGCGCGGCGGAGGAGCACCTGGTCATCGACGACGAGGACCGCTACGGCCGCCTGCGGCTGATCCCCTGGTGGCGGCAGGACAAGCTGCGGGCCGCGAAGGTCCTGGTCGTCGGCGCGGGGGCCTTGGGGAACGAGGTGCTCAAGAACCTCGCCCTGCTCGGGGTCGGCACCACCTACGTCATCGACCTGGACGAGGTCGAGCCGTCGAACCTCTCGCGCTCCGTGCTGTTCCGGGCCGAGGACGGCGGCCAGCCGAAGGCGGAGGTCGCCGCCCGACGCGCCCGGGAGATCAACCCCGAGGTGGCGATCCACCCGATCCACGGCGACGTCATCACCGACCTCGGGCTCGGCCTGTTCGCGTCGGTCGATGTCGTGATCGGCTGCCTCGACAACCGCGAGGCCCGCTTGTGGGTCAACCGCCAGTGCTGGAAGGTCGGCACCCCCTGGGTCGATGCCGGCATCCAGGAGATCCAGGGGGTCGTCAAGGTGTTCGTCCCGCCGGACTCCGCCTGCTACGAGTGCGGCATGACCAGCCGGGATTACCAGCTCCTGAACCTGCGGTATAGCTGCCCCCTGCTCCGCCGCGAGGACATCCTGGCGGGCAAGGTGCCGACCGCCCCCACGATCGCCTCGATGATGGCCGCCCTGGAGGTTCAGGAGGCCCTGAAGCTGATCCACGACATGCCGGTTCAGGCCGGTTGCGCGATGGTCTTCAACGGGATCACGAACCAGTTCTACACGACGCAACTCCCCTTCCGCGAGGAATGCCTGAGCCACGAGACGTATCCCGAGCCGACCCCCCTGCCCCACATCGGCCACGATGCGCCGTTGACGGCCCTGTTCGCCGAGGCCCGCAAGCGGCTCGACGGGCCGCTCGTCCTGCCGCTGGACCGCGACCTGGTCGCCGTGCTGCACTGCCCGCGCTGCGACTGGGAAACCGAGGTCTTCCGCCCGAGGACCAAGGTGCGGCAGGTCGAGGCGACCTGTCCCGAGTGCCAGGAGCCGGCCCGGCCGGAGATCGTCAGCGAGATCCCCGAGGATTCCCCCCTGGCCGGCACCCTGACGCTGGCCCAGGCCGGCGTGCCACCGTACGATATCGTGCGGATTGATGGTCACGACACCTCCGCCTTCTTCCTCCTGGCCGGTGACCGTGCCCGGGTGCTGGAGCGATCGCGATGAGCACAGGGTCTCGCACACGCTCGGAACCAAGGGAGCCGGCCCGCCGGACGCCGTCCACCGAGCGGCCGTCGAAGCCGACCGTGCCGATCCTCCATAACGGCGACCGGCTCACTGCTCCTGAGTTCGAGCGGCGTTACAACGCCATGCCGAATTTGAAGAAGGCCGAGCTGATTGAAGGGGTCGTTTACATCCCCTCGCCCGACTTCTATCCGCCCGAAGGGGTCGATCCCGCCATGACCTCCCCCGTCTCGTTCGGTCGGCACGCGAACCCGCACTTCAACCTGATCACCTGGCTCGGCCTTTATGGAGCGATGACACCCGGCGTGGCCGGTGGCGACAACGGCTCGATCCGGCTCGACATCGACAACATGCCCCAGCCGGACGTCTTCCTCATCATCCGACCCGAGCACGGCGGGCAGGCCCGCATCGGTGAGGACGATTATGTTGAAGGCGCTCCGGAGTTGGTCGCCGAGGTCGCCTACAGTAGCGTCAGCTACGACCTGCACGACAAACTCAACGCCTACCGGCGGAACAACGTCCGGGAATACGTCGTCTGGCGGGTGCTGGACGAGGCGGTCGATTGGTTCGTGCTCCGCGAAGGGCGGTACGACCCCCTCCCCTCCACGGCCGAGGGGCAGTACCATAGCGAGGTCTTCCCCGGGCTCTGGCTCGACCCGGCGGCGCTGGTGCGAGGCGACATGGCGACGGTCCTTCAGGTCGCCCAGCAGGGAATCGCCGCCCCCGAACATGCCGCCTTCGTCGATGGTTTGCGGCGGGCGGCGGCCGGGCCGGAAGGCCCCCAACAGCAAACGGCGGAACGACCACGGGACGACCGGACTTGAGCACCGACGACATCGTTTTCGACGAGATCGCCTACCGCGAACCCCGGCGCATGCGGCGGCCCGACCGCGACCGCCGCTTCGCGTGCATCGCCTATGAACTGCCCCGCCCCGGCGAATTGCCGATCTTCCTCGACAAGAAACCGGCCGACGCCATCGAACGGCACGCCCTGTGCGATACGTCCGTCGAGCTGGGGGGCATTCTGCTCGGCCACGAGTGCATCGACGACGAGACCGACGAGCGGTTCGTCTGGATCACCGAGGCCCTCGAAGCCAAGCACTACGAGAACACCCAGGCCAGCTTCACCTACACGCACAACTCGTGGGAGGAGATCACCCGCGAGCGCGACAAGCTGTTCCCCGACCTGGACATCGTCGGCTGGTACCACACGCACCCGAATTTCGGGATCTTCCTCTCCGGTCACGACCTGTTCATCCACCACCACTTCTTCGCCCAGCCGCTCCAGGTGGCCTACGTGGTGGACCCGATCCGCCAGCAGCGCGGGTTCTTTCAGTGGCGGGATGGCCAGGTGGAGGAACTCGCCGGGTTCTTCCTGTCGGCACCCCGCGAAGAGCGGCCCGCTGCTGGCGCGGTTCGTCAACGACCTCGAAAATCTCCCGACGGCCGCCGACGGGGCGAGCCTCGGGGGCCTGTCCCCTCGCCTGGAGGCGGAACTGATCGCCATGCTCACCCGACCGCAGCAATCCGTGGTGGTCGATCGCTCCCAGACCGCCGCGGTGTTCACCATGCTGGGCATTGCGCCGGGAGCCTGCGCCCTGGCCGCCGTCTTCTGGATCAACGGCCTGACCCGGACCATCCAGAACCACACCGACACCATCGAGGCCCTGAAAAAGACCGTCGCCGAGCAGTCCCGCGATATCGACGAGGAGCGCGTCTCCGCCAAGGAGGAGGCCCTGAACGCCATCCTGGGGGATGTCCGCATCGGGGCCGGCACGGAATCGTTCCTCGCGCAGTACACGAAGTTGCTCCAGGAACGCGACGAGGCGATCCGCAAACTCGACAAGATCGCCACCGACAAGGACGCCCTGAACGAGATGACCCGGAAGCTCCGGGCGGACAACAAGGTCTACCTCGCCGACCTGAAAGACGCCCTCGCCAAGCTGGAGGAGGTGGAGGAAACCGCCGAGAAAGAGAGCGAGACCTCCGAGGCGCGGATCGAAAAACTCCGTGCGGCGCTTGCGGCGCAGGAGGATCTCATGGCCGAGACGGAAGCGGGCACGCTCAGCCGGAAATACCGCACCGCCTGGTACGTGGCGGCCGGCGGTATCGCGGTGAGCGTCCTGCTGGGCCTGGGCCTGGTCGTGGCCCTCGCTCGCACACTGCCCGAGGAGGAGGAGCCGCCGCCGCCGATCCGCGAGTCGCCCCGTCCGCCGGAAAACCCGCCGCATCAGATTTCCTGAGGAGAGGAGCGGACGTCGTTGCGAATCGCGGGACATCGGCCCGGCCCTTGCCGGACTCTGCTGGGAATCGTCCTGTCGGTGCTGGCCATTCTGGCGTTCGTCCCCGAGGCGAAGGGGGACGCGCCACCATCCGGGATGGATTCACCGGCACGTTTTCA
Source organism: uncultured Planctomycetota bacterium (assembly GCA_963758025.1). Classification (GTDB taxonomy): domain Bacteria; phylum Planctomycetota; class Planctomycetia; order Isosphaerales; family Isosphaeraceae; genus CAVWUA01. Next base: position 358,800 of record CAVWUA010000006.1, read on the forward strand.
CGTGAAACCTGCCGAACGGCCCGTCGAGGTCCCCACCCCCAGCGCGAAGGCCCTGCGCTATTACCGCACGGGGAACTGGCTGTGGCTCGCCGGGCAGACGCAAGCCCTGGCGATCCCCTTGCTGGTCCTGGCCACCGGTCTGTCGGGCCGCCTGCGCAACCTCGCCCGGCGGATCGCGCGAAGACAGTGGCTCGTGGCCGGGGTGTTCGTCCTCCTGTACCTGACGCTCGACTTCCTGCTCGACCTCCCCCTGCATTACTACGTTGGGTTCCTTCGGCCGCATGCGTATGACCTCTCGCCCGCGTCGTATGACACCGTGAAATGGCTGGCCGACGCCCTGAAGGGGCTGGCGGTCAGCATGGCGCTGGCCTTCGCTGCTCGTGCCGGGGTTCTACTGGATCGTCAATCGCAGCCCGAAGCTCTGGTGGCTCTGGGTCGGGCTGCTGACGGTCCCCTTCTCGTTCTTCTTCATGATGCTCGCGCCGATCGTCGTGGACCCGCTGTTCAACGACTACGGCCCGATGCACGACAAGGCGCTCGAACGCCGGATTCTCGCCCTGGCCGAGCGGGCGGGGATCGAGGATAGCCGGATCTTCGAGGTGGACATGAGCCGCAAGACGAACCGGGTGAACGCCTACGTCAAGGGGTTCCTCGGCTCGAAGCGGATCGTGCTCTGGGATACCCTCCTGGAGAAGCTGGACGACCGCGAGGTGCTCGTCGTCATGGGGCACGAGATGGGCCATTACGTGCTCGGCCACGTGACGCGGAGCCTGCTCCTGTCCTCGCTCTTGACCCTGATCGGCCTGTACGTCGTCCATCGCGCGGCGTCGGCGATCGTGCGGCGGCATGGCGCGCGGCTCGGGTTCGACCGGCTGGGGGACGTGGCGTCCTTGCCGTTGCTCTTGCTGCTCGGCCAGGTGTTCGTGCTGCTCGCGGCCCCCGTAATCAACCTGTACAGCCGGAGCCAGGAGCACGAGGCCGACCGCTTCGCCCTGGAGATCACCCGGGACAACCGGGCGGGAGCCCTGGCGTTCGTCAAGCTTCAGCGCGAGAATCTCTCGAATCCGCGGCCGGGCTGGTTCTATAAAACGTGGAGGGGAACTCACCCGACTCTGGGGGAGCGGATCGATTTTTGCAACGCCTATCGGCCCTGGGCAGACGGCCAGCCGCTGCACTACGGCGCCCTGTTCCGGGATGGTCCGGCGGCGGTCCCCTCTGGTCGAGTGGGCCGAAGTTTGCAAAATAAGCCTGCACGACCTGACGACTGAGCTGCGCCGTCACGTGCCGCGAGACGACGGCCGGGTGACGAGGATCCGACGACGATGCCGAGAGACATGGTACGCCTGCTGGTCCATCGCCACCCCGAACGGATCGTCGCCTTCTGGCTGATCCTGACCGTCGCGGCCTTCGCGCTCTCCCCGAACCTGACCGAGCTGGCGGCCGAGGGGCAGGCGAACCTGACCCCCGAACAGGCCGAGAGCGCCGTGGCCGACCAGATGGTCCGCCGGGCCTGGCCCGACCAGTGGAGTGAGTCGCTGGTGGTCGCCGCCTTGTATCGCAAAGGGGGCCTGATCCCGGCCGACCACGAATTCGCCCGGCAGCTCGAAGCCCGTTTTGGGGAAAGAGCGCCCGGACGACATCCTCCGCGTGCTCGGGCCAGGTCGCAGAAGGAGATTGCCGAGCGGCTCATCAGCGCCGATCGCACGATGGAGCTGGTCGTCGTGCCCCTGTCCACCTCGTTCGTCGCCCCGACGACCCACCGGACGGTCGCCTGGCTCCAGGAACATGCCCGGGCGCTCGACCCGCCCGAGGGGCTGGACCTGCTCTGGTCGGGCGACGCGGTGATCGGACGCGATTACATGCAGGGGGTGAAGACGTCGCTCGACCGCGCGGCGATCGCCACGGTGTTCCTGCTCCTGGGGGTGCTTCTGGCGGTCTATCGGTCGTTCTGGCTGGCGGTGGTTCCGCTGATCACCATCGGCGTCGGCCTGGTCCTCTCGCGGAGCATGCTCGCCTGGATGACGGTCGCCGGCTGGCCGATCTCACCGCTGGTCGAGTTGTTCCTCGTGGTCGTTCTGTTCGGCTGCGGTACGGATCTCTGCCTGTTCGTCTCGTGGCGATTCGGCGAGCACTGGAACGCGGCGAACCCCCTCGGCGCGATGCGCAAGACCCTTCGGCTCGGCCTGCCTGCCCTGCTCACCAGCGCCGGGACGGTCATTGGTGGGCTGGCCCTGATGGGCACGACCCGGTTCAAGCTCTTTTCGAGCACCGGGCCGAGCGTCGCACTGGGCCTGGCCCTGACCCTGCTGGCCGTCCTGACCCTGACCCCCTCGCTGCTGGTCCTCCTGGCGAAATACCGGCCGAAGGCGTTCGCCGGCCTGACCGCCCCGTCGTCGGGGTTCTGGGACGAGGTCGGCCACCGCGTCCTGGCCCGCCCTGCCCTGATCTGGTTCCTGACGCTCGCCCTGATGCTCCCGGCCGCCGTCGTCGGCGTGCAGACGCACTTCCTCCAGGACCTGTTCAGCGAATTGCCCGGCGAGACCGAATCGGTGCGGGTCTTCCAACTCGTCACCGAGAAGTTCGGCGCCGGGACGGTCGCGCCGCTGACCGTCGTACTCCGATCCGACAGCAACCTGCGAAGCTCCGAGGGCCTGGCCCTGATCGACGACGTGAGCCGGATGCTCTCGCACCGCCGCCGGCTGGTTGAGGTCCGCTCGGCGACGCAACCCCTCGGAAGTTCCGAGCCCCTGGAACCGGCGCGGCTCGCCGCGCGGCTGGCCGCGGTGAACGCGGGGTTCTCGCGCATGATCGAGGGGGCCCAGCAGCTTCAAAACGGCCTGAACCAGGGGGCGGCCAAGCTGCGGACGGCGATCCTCCTGGAAGAGATGACCGGCATCCCCCTGACCGGCACCCCCCCCACGCCGGGGGCGAAGACCACGCGCGAGGCCCTGAATTCCGGCCTGAGCGAGGCGACCTCGGCCCTCTTCGGCGGGTTCAGCCGGCCATCCACTTCCAGTTCCGAGACGACCGCCACGAGCGAGACGCCGAACCCCAGCGCCGGGCCGACCGGGCCTCGTGAGCAGATGCTCCGCGAACTGGGTCAGGCCGCCGAGGGGGCCGGTCAGATCGCCCAGGGGGCCCAGCGGGCTCGGCACGAAATCTCGGCGATTCTCGCCGATCCGGTCGGCCGACACGCGCTGGACCGCTTGCTCATCACCCCCGAGACGGTCCGCGAGAACCCGGAACTGCTCCAGAGCTTCGCCGCGTATCTCTCGGACGACGGCCGCCTCGCGCGGATCGACCTGACCCAGGTGGACCGCCTCTTCTCCGCCGAGGCGCTCGATCAGGTCGGCACGCTCCGCCGTTTGATCCGCGACTATCTGATCGAGGAGCGGAACCTGCAAGTCGGGGCGGCGATCACCGGCGCGAACGCCGGAGCGGCCGATATCCGCGACCTGACCGAGATCGATCAGCTTCAGACGTGGATCATCGTCCCCCTGGGCGTCTTCCTGATCCTCCTGATGGCCCTGCGCGACCCGCTCGCCTGCGTGAACCTCGTCGCGACGATGATCCTGACGTACGCCTTCGCCCTGGGAATCACCCACCTCATCTTCGTCTGGGGTCTGGGGGCCGAGGGGCTCGACTGGAAGGTGCCCTACTTCCTGTTCGTGCTCCTGGTGGCCGTCGGCGTCGATTACAACGTCTTCCTGATGGCCCGCGTGCAGGAGGAGACGAAGGCCCTCGGCCTGAAGGCGGGCATCACCCGCTCGATCGCGCAGACCGGCGGGCTGATCTCCTCGGCCGCGGCGATCACCGCGTGCAGCTTCGCCGCGTTCCTGTTCAGCCCGCTCGCGTCCCTGCGGCAGCTCGGCCTGGCGCTGGTCGTGGGCATCACGATCGACGCCGTGCTCGTCCGCCCGGTCCTGGTCCCCTGCGGCCACTGGCTCCTGAACAACCGCCGCGTCCGCAAGCACGAACGGATCGCCCTGAAACCCCTGCCGATGCGCGAGCTGAGCGGCGTGCGAGATTGAGGTCTGTCCGCGTGTCCGTGCTCCGAGCATGGCCGCGGATTGATCATGATGATGTGATGCGCGGAGCGAAATCCACCGCTCCCTCCGCGCTCCGCGTGTATTTACTGGGAAACGTTCAAGGCGTTCGAGATGATTTTAATCAACAACGAAATTAATTAAACAAAAACTCGGCAAAGTGCTTGCAAATTCCTGGAATACTGCGATCATGCATTTTGTCTAGTTCGATGTTCGCATGGATTAATCTACTCGCAGGTGCGCTTCATGTTACAGGCGAAATCTCCCGCGAGTCGGAGGGGGATCAATTGTCCATTTTGATCCCGCCATCAGGTAAATCAGAAGGAGGGACATGATGAAACAGAGGCTTACACTTTTTCTCACCGCCGTGGTTGTTGGACTGATTGGGAATCCTGCATGGGCCGGCTTCACACCCAAGTTCGACTCGTTTGGGCCGCTTCCCGCCGCAACGTACGGTGGAACCGGAATCCCGAACGATCCGTCCGCCATCACGACCATTGTCGATGGGTCGAACACCATCACTCTGGGTCTGACCGCCACGCCGCGCTATTACAACCCCGCGATCAAGAACGACGGCGCCGGGACCTTTTCGGTGCTCCCGGCGCGAACTACGGTGATCCGAACAACCCGGGAGGCCCCGGTCCATCCGCATATCAGGGAGCAACCTGGAATTTCAATTACTACGTCAATGTGAATGGATCAGGCAAGATCACCGACTACCAGGTCGGTCTGCTCATCTACCTGAATACAGACGATTCCATGCCTAACCCGATCGTCTACAATCTCACAGCCGAGACCTCGGTGACGAATTCTTCGGCGAAAACCATCCAGGATTCAAAAAACCTCCTGTTCAGCGAATTCTCCACGGGGAATAGCTACATCACGTTGCCGGCGATGGGGTTCAATCCTTTTGACCCGAACGGTCCAGGCCCCTATGGAATCGCGCTTCGGGTCTGGAAGCCAGCGGGCACTCATTCGATCGCACTCGGCGAAACGTCCATCAAGGTCACGCCGATCCCCGAGCCGTCCACCCTGCTGGGTGGTCTGAGCGCGATCGGTGTCTCCGGTGGCTTGATGATGTGGCGTCGCCGTCGCAAGGCCTGACGTTCCAGATTGTGGTTCGGACAGACGATCCCAAGGGTCTGTCCGAACTCCTTGCCTGCCTCCCCCCCTCACCCGAGCTGTGCCAGCCGCTCCTTCAGTGTGGCGGCCGACTGGCGAAACGCGGTGACTTCCTCCTCGTTCATCGGCAGGCTCAGGACCTCCTCGGCCCCTCGGCGACCGACGACGGTGGGGAGGCTGATCGAGATGCCCTCGACGCCGTGCTGGCCCTGCAAGGGGGTGCTGACGGTCATCACGCTGCGCTGGTCGCGGAGGATCGCCTCGACGATCGCACGCAGGCCGAGGCCGATCGCGTAATAGGTCGCCCGCTTGCGCTGGATGATCTCGTAGGCGGCGTGGCGGGTCTTTTCCAGGATCGCGTCGAGTGCGGCTTTGTCGTAACCGCGGCCGTTGACCCCGACGAAGTCCTTCAGCCGCACACCGGCGATGTTGGCCAGGCTCCAGACGGCCAGCTCGCTGTCGCCGTGCTCGCCAACGATGTGGGCGTGGACGCTCCGGGAATCAACGCCGTAGTGCTCTCCCAGCAGGAAGCGGAACCGCGAGGTGTCGAGGATCGTCCCCGAGCCGATCACCCGCCCCGGAGGCAGGCCCGCCAGCTCGGCCGAGATGTGCGTGAGGATATCCACCGGGTTCGTGGCGATCAGGATGACCCCGTCCGGGTTCGCGGCGGTAACCTGCGGCACGATATCGCGAAACACCTCCGCGTTCTTCTGGAGCAGGTCCAGCCGCGTCTCCCCCGGCTTCTGGTTCGACCCGGCCGTGATCACCACCACCGCGCAGCCGGCCATCTGGTCATAGCCCCCCGTGCGAATCCGCATCGGCCGGACGAACGGCAGGCCATGGTTGAGGTCCATCGCCTCCCCCTCGGCGCGGGCCATGTCGGCGTCGTACATCACCAGCTCGCTCGCCAGCCGGGTCTGCATCAGGGCGTAGGCGAACGACGAGCCGACCATCCCGGTTCCAACCAGTCCGACCTTATCCGCGGCGCGTTCCATTACCATCCGATTCTCCTTCGTCGTTGGGGGGACACGTCCAGAATGGTTCATGGTTGAGCGAGAGACTCAGCCATCGATCATCCCGAGATACTCCAGACAGCGTGCGACAATTCGCTCGGCCGCCTTCCCGTCGCCGTAGGGATTGTGGCGGCGGGTCATGCGATTGTAGGCATCCGGGTCAGTCAGCAAGGCGGTCGTCTCCGCGACAATCCGCGCCCGGTCGGTGCCGACGAGCCGGACCGTCCCGGCCTCGACGGCCTCGGGACGTTCGGTCGTGTCACGGAGCACCAGCACCGGCTTGCCCAGGCTGGGGGCTTCCTCCTGCACGCCTCCCGAGTCGGTCAGGATCATGGTGCAAGCCGCCATCAAGCCGACAAATCGCGGATACGGCAGCGGCGCGATCCGGTGGACGTTTCTCCCGGCCAGACGCGGGTCGTCCTCCGCGCCCAGAATCCGATGAACCGGGTCCCGCACGTTGGGGTTCGGGTGGACCGGATAGACGAAATGGACGTCCGGGAACCGCCCGGCCAGGTCGGCGATGGCCTCGCAAAGCTCGACGAACCGGTCGCCGAAATTCTCCCGCCGATGCGCTGTGATCAACACGAACCGCGTGCCCGGCGCCTGCCAGAGGTCGTCTCGCGGGAGTTCCCCGATCCGCTGGAGGGTCAGGAACAGGGCGTCGATCCCCGTGTTTCCGGTCACGACGATCGACCCGGGCCGCACTCCTTCGCGGATCAGGTTTGTTCGCGCGCGCTCGGTCGGAGCGAAGTGCAAGGCGGCCAGCCGCGCCGTCAAGGAGCGGTTCGCCTCCTCCGGCCAGGGGGCGGAGAGGTCTCCGGTGCGGAGTCCGGCCTCGACGTGGCCGACCGGGATGCGCTGATAGAAGGCCGCCAGGGCCGCGCAAAACGAGGTCGTGGTGTCCCCCTGCACGAGCACCAGGTCGGGCCGGATCGTGGCGAAATGGGCGTCGAGATGTTCGATCGCCCGGGCCGTCAACGCACCGAGCGTCTGCCCGGGCCGCATGAGGTTCAGGTCGGCGTCGGGCCGGATGCCGAAGACATCGAGCACGCCATCGAGCATCTCGCGGTGCTGCCCGGTCACGCAGATGTGCGTGCGGACCCCGGGCGTCGCGCCGAGCCGGAGGACCACCGGCGCCAGCTTCACGGCCTCGGGCCGGGTGCCGATCACGATGGCGATGGTTTTCATTCAAGGCCCCTCGGCGCTTCATGGTATCCTGACCTGTGAGGCCCTTCCGCAACGTCTCATCCGTGCCCGGAGCCGAGATCATGCCGCGCCCTGATTCTCTCATGCCATCCCCGATCGCGGAACCGGCGTTTGCCGCGCCAACTGTCCGTCGAGGGGTGGTCGTCACCATGCTCGGCCCGATGATCCTGGAGGCGTCCGAGCGGGGAATCCGCCGGCTGGAATGGATTGACGAGACGGCGGATTCCCACGCGGTTCCCGACGACCCGAGCCTGGCCCCCCTGCTCCGTCGGGCGCGGGAGGCGATCGACGGCGGCCTGGATGACGGGCTTCCGCTCGACCTGCGAGGGACGGCGTTCCAGTTGCGGGTCTGGAACGCGCTCCGGGAGATTCCCTCCGGCTCGACGAGATCCTACGGCGATCTTGCCCGACGGCTGGGGTTGCCGCCGGGCAGTGCGCGGGCCGTCGGCGCGGCGTGCGGCGCGAATCGCGTCGCGGTTCTGGTCCCTTGCCACCGCGTCGGTCGGGCCGATGGGAGCCTCGCCGGGTTCCGCTGGGGGCTGGACCGCAAGCGTGCCCTGCTCGATCGGGAACGCTCGCGGGACCGATCCGTTCCACGTGAAACGATCCAATCATGATTCCGGATCAACCGCCGCGACCGAGATACTCCCCGGTGCGGGTATCGACGCGAGCGATCGTGCCGGGCTCCAGGTGTTCGGGGACCTGGATCACCGCGCCGGTCGAGAGCGTGGCGGGCTTGGTCCGGCCGGTCGCCGAGTTGCCCCGGACGCCGGGGGCCGTCTCGACGATCGGCAGCTCCACGGTGTCGGGAATCTCGATCGCGATCGGCTCGTCATTGACCATCAGGGCCTCGACCCCTTCCATGTTCTCGGTCATGTAGAGCGCCTGATCCTCCAGGTCCTCGGCCGAGATCGAGAACTGGTCGAAGCTGACGGAGTCCATGAAGTGGAATCCGTCGGGGTCGCGGTAGAGGAACTGGATCGGCCGGCGCTCGAAGCTCGACTCGGCCAGGCTCTCCGTCCCCTTGTACGTCTTCTCGACCCGTTGCCGGGTCTTGAGGTTCCGGGCCTTGATCTTGTACAAGGTCGCCGCGCCCCGGGCCGAGGGGGTCTGGACCTGGATCTGCTCGATCATGTGCGGCGCACCGTCGATCTCGACGACCATCCGGCGCTTGAAGTCTTTGGCGGGGACCACGGCGGCTTGATCCTCTCCGGCCCGTCGTCGAGCCGGGGTTTGGGCTATTGGGTTCGGTAGAGCAAGTGGCGAATTCCCGATTTCCGATTTCCGTTTCTCAACGGGGAGACGATCTTCTGGAATCGAGAATACGCCACTTGCCATGCGGCAGTTCGTCCATGGCTCATTCCCGATTTCCGATTCTCAACGGGAATGGGACCTTCTCGAATCGGAAATATGGCTTTTGCCATGCGGCAGTTCGTCATCGGGCGGGAAATCGGTCCTCCATCCTACCGTCGTCCGCCCACCAGGGTCAAAGCCGACTCGACCGACCGTTGACAAGGCCCGAAACCAGCGATAGCCTCAACTCGCCCCCATTCTCCGCGGCCCTGCCCTGGCGCAATCATGCCCGAGATCAAGCCCAACGACGACGAACCTCTACTGGATCACTTCCAGCGCGTGCTCGACTACACCTTCCGCGATCCCAGCTATCTCCGGGCCGCCTTGACCCACGCCTCGGGCGCCAACCACCGGCTCGCCTCGAACGAGCGTCTGGAGTTTCTCGGCGACGCGATCCTCGGCGCGGTGGTTTGCGAGCAGCTCTACCGGGAGTTTCCCGAATACCTCGAAGGGGACCTGACGCGGATCAAGTCGCACGTCGTCTCGCGGCGGACCTGCGCCAAGATCTCCCGGACGATGGGGATCGACGAGTTCATGGTCCTCGGCAAAGGGATGGGCACGCAGGCGCAGACGCCCCCCTCGGTCCTCTCCGACGTCTTCGAGAGCATCGTCGGGGCGATCTACCTCGACGGTGGGATGGAGGCCGCGCGCACGTTCATCACCCGGCACATTCAGCCGGAAATCGACGAGGCCGTTCAGGGACATGGCGGGTCGAACCACAAGAGCAACCTTCAGCAGATGGCCCAGCGGCAGTTCGGCGCGACGCCGACCTACATCCTCCTGGACGAGAAAGGCCCCGACCACTCGAAGTGCTTCAAGATCGCCGCGCGGATCGGCGAGCGGCACTTCCCGCCCGCCTGGGGACCGAACAAGAAGGACGCCGAGCAACGGGCCGCGATGAACGCCCTCAGCGACCTCGCCGGCTCCTCCATCCCCTACCCGGCCGATTGACGGGCGGACCGGGAATGCCGGCGTCCCCACCCTTGCATCACCCCCCGGACCGATCGTAAGATTCGGGCAGGGCGGAATTGCCTCGATCGCCTGAACTACGTCGCCACCCTTCGCCGCCGGAACAACGCCCCGAGAGGAAGCGCGCCATGAGCGGTTCGCTGGTCGCGGACCTGGGCCTGGGTCCCGAGACCTGGCTGATGCTGACCTTGCTGGTGTTTCTGACCTTCTTCTTCAAGTTCACGAGGTTCTGGAGCGTCCGCAACCTGGACCTGCTTCTGGTCTTCGCGCCGGCGCCGGGCTTGATGCGTCTGGTGGGCCGGGGAGATGCCCCGCCCTGGGCGGCGTTCGTCTGGCTGTTCCTCGGGGCGTTCGTCTGGCTCGTGCGCTGCCTGGCCGATCTGGGCCTGAGCCGCCGCCCCTTGCTGGAGCCGAACCTCAACGCGCCGGGCCTGACCTGCGTGGCGATCGGCGTCCTTGGCCTGCTCGTCGCCGAGACGATCAGCCTGCCCGTGGATGAGGGGGCCGCGCGGAACCCGGCCGACCCGAGCCAGAACGCCGGCCAGCGACTCGACCCCCGGCCCTCCAAGCCGACCAAGATCGACGAGCCGGTGCGCGAGGTTCTCAGTCACGCCCCCCTGCCCTCGTCGCTCCAGCGCAAGCCGCCCCGCGCGATCCTCTCCCGCGTGCTCGCCAGCCTCGCCCACCTCGGCCTGGTCGTCTGCCTGATCCTGATCGGCTCGCGCCACTTCGAGCGGCGCGATCATCGGCCTGACCGTCGCCACCGCGTACCTGCTCGCTCCCTATACCCGGATCGCCCTGGTGGATAGCGGGCAGTTGATCCCCGCCGCCTTGATCGTCGGCGCGGTGCTGGCGTACCTGCGGCCGGGGATGGCCGGGGCCCTGGTGGGTCTGGCGGCGGGCTGGATGCCGGCCTGTCTGGGCTTGATCCCGCTCTGGACCGGCTTCTACTGGAACCGCGGCGCGGGACGCTTCGCCCTGTCCGCTCTGGTGGTCGTCGTGGCGTGCGGCGTGATGGGCTGGTTCGTCCCCGGCCTGGCCGATCTGGCGAACGACCTGGGCGCACGGAATCTGACACAGGCGGGGTTATGGCCCGGTGTGGAAGGCCCGCACACCGGCAGCTTCTGGTCGCGGATCGACCCGGCGTACCGCCTGCCGGTCCTGATCGCGTACCTCGCGCTGGTCATCACCGTGACGTTCCTGCCCCGGGAAAAGAACCTCGGCGAGTTGATCGCGCTCTCGGCGGCCCTGCTGGTCGCCAGCCAGTTCTGGTATCTCGACGAGGGCGGAACGATGATCCTGCTCTACCTTCCGCTGGTCCTTCTGATGATGTTCCGCCCGAACCTGACACTCGAAGCGTCCCGCGCTCCGGCCGAGAGTGGACCGCGGCGCGACGGCGGCGGTTTCCTGAGCCGCGCTTCGCCGCGAATCCCCCTTGCCCCGGACCGCCGGGCGCGGGCACAATCAACCGCCGGAATGGCCCCTTACCGCTGCTCTCTCCCGAAGACTGGAGCCTCCGTCCATGGAGCTGACTTACGACGCGATCGCGAAGCGGATCGACCACTCTCTGCTGGGGCCGACCTTGACCGAGAAGGACCTGCGGGACGGTTGCCGCCTGGCGGCGGAATATCACGTGGCGAGCGTCTGCATCAAGCCATACGCCGTCTCGCTCGCGGCCGAGATTCTCAAAGGGACCGGCGTGGAGGTCGGCACGACAATCGGTTTCCCCCACGGCGGACACCGGACCGATGTGAAGGTGTTCGAGGCCGAGCGCGCGATGGACGACGGCGCGACCGAGCTGGACATGGTCATCAACATCGGCCAGGCCATCGGCGGCGACTGGCAAGCCGTCCGGGACGACATCGCCGCCGTCGTCGAGGCGGCCCACAAACGCAAGGCGATCGTGAAGGTCATCTTCGAGAACTGCTACCTCAGCCCCGCGCAGATCGATAAGCTCTGCCATCTCTGCGGCGAGGTGAACGCCGACTACGTGAAAACGTCCACCGGCTACGGCACCGGCGGCGCGACCCACGACGACCTGATCCTGATGCGCAAGGCCGCCCCGCCCCACGTCAAGCTCAAGGCCGCCGGCGGCGTCCGCACGCTCGATCAGGCCATCGAGGTCGCCGAACTGGGCTGCGACCGCATCGGCGCGAGCAAGACGGCCGAGATCCTCGACGCGCTGAAGGCCCGGCTGGGATAACATTTCCCGACACGCAGACAGAAGAGCCTCACGCAAAGTCGCGAAGTCGCAAAGAATAGAACGCCAAGAAGATCGGAAGATTATTCTCCCCTTCCTTGGCGGACCTTCGCGTCCTGGCGGCTTTGCGTGAGGCTCTTCCGTCTTCCCATCAACGCATCAAGAGCGCCGCCGTTTCACGTGGAACTGTCGGGGTTCTCGACATGGTCCACGCCATCGGCATGGCCGATCACCAGCAGGTCGCAAAGGTTGAGGAAAAGGCCCGTTTCGAAGACACCCGGCACGCGGCGGAGCCGGTGATTGAGGGCCTCGGGATCGTCGATCGGACCGAAGCGGCAGTCAATGATCCGGTGCCCCTCGTCGGTGGTCATGGGGGTGCCGTCGGGCTGCCGTCGGAGCATGGTCGTCGCGCCGAGGTCACGCAGGGAACGCTCGGTGTGCGTCCAGCCGAAGGCGGAGACCTCGACCGGCACCGGGACGCGCTGGCCGAGTGGATCGACCCGCTTCTCGGGGGTGATGACGATCACGCGGCGGCGGGAGGCGGTGGCGACGATCTTCTCCCGGAGCAACGCCCCGCCCCGCCCTTTGATCATGCGGAACCGGGGGTCAACCTCGTCAGCCCCGTCGATGTCGAGGTCCAGCGCGGGGACGTCGTCGAGGTCCACCATCGGCACCCCGCAGCGCCGGGCCAGCTCGGCGGTGGCCAGGCTGGTCGCCACGCCGGAGACGCGCAGGCCCTCCTCGCGGACGCGCTCCCCCAGTCGCTCGACGACCAGGCTGGCGGTCGTCCCGGACCCGAGGCCGAGGATCATTCCGGACTCGACCAGGTCCGCCGCGGCCCGGGCCGCCGCGCGTTTCGCCGGCTCGCTATCGGTCATGATTCAGGAATACCGCAATGGCTGGAAACCGGATCGCTCGGCTCGGAGACGACCGGCGGGAAGGCACGAGAAATCGGGGCGACCAGATTCGAACTGGTGACCTCCTGCTCCCAAGGCAGGCGCGCTAACCAGGCTGCGCTACGCCCCGCGACCGACTCGGCCTTGAGCATCGTAATTCGCGGGCGGGTCCGTGGTCAAGGGAGGCTGCCGAACAATGGCGCCCGCCCACCGTGTTGACGCCCTCCGCGCGGTTCAGGCGATCGCCTTCTCCATGCCCTGCCCGGCGTGGACCGGCCAGCGGAGCCGCACGCGCAGGCCGGCGGCGGCGTCCACCTCGATGGTCCCCTGGTGCGCCGAGATGACCCGGGCGAGCATCGCCAGGGCCAGTGCCGCGGGTCCGGAGCCGGACCGGCGCGTGTCGCGAACCGGCTCAGGGGTGGTCTCGATCCACGTCAGGCAGTGCTGCTGATCCTCGTCCTCGGGTTCCCAGGTCAGATGCACCTCGCTATCCGGCTCGATCGTCTCGGCCCGCCAGCAGATGAACGCGTTCAGGGCGTCGGCCAGTTTGATCGGGTCGAGGAGGCCGGTCGGCTCCTTCGGGGGCGGGTTCCAGCTCAGGTGAATCCGCCGCCTGGCCAGCCAGTACGTCCACGCCACCCGGCGGTCTTCCATGACCAGGCCCAGCTCGATCGGCACCGGGTCGAGGTTCACCGGCCGGCAGATCGTGTGGAGTTGTTCCATGAACCGCTCGATCGCGCCATACATCCGCTCCAGTTCTTCCCAGGAAGCACGGTCCGCTTCCGGGGCGTCGAGCCGGGCGATGTGCATGCTGATTTTCAGGCAGCTCAGCCGATTCCGGACGGCGTGGCAGAATTCGCCGAGCACCTTGTAGAGCGCGTCCGTCCGTAACGGTTCCGAGGCAACCGAGAGGAGCGCGCGCGACAACCCGTCCATGACATCAACATCAACCATCGAAGGCCTCTTCAATGAGTCAGTCTTGCCCGACCGACCTGGTCGAGCGGATGGGTGGTGCCGGGGGGGGACGGCTCCGTTCCGTTGTCCTTCGCCAAGGGCAAAGCCAGTGCCACGAACCGGGATGTGCGCCGGAATGCGGCAGACCGAACCGCCGTCGTCAGTTGCGTCATGGACCAATTTCGTCCCGGTGCTCGGGAGCCCCGAAAGCGGGAACCTCGGTTCTCCCTTTGACAGACGTCGGCGAAAAAATGGGAAGTGTGATGGCGGGCCGTTTCGGGGTTGGATGGCGAGGCGGGAAGCCGAGACACCGGGCCTCGCCGGTGTCTCGGAGGGGGTGTCGCGGGGCATCTCAGCCGCGGATCATCCCGGTGATCCGCTCGAACTCTTCCTGGTTGTTGAAGTCGATCACGATCTGGCCGCGGTCGCGGGCCTTGACCCGGATCAGGACCGGAGCGCCGAAGCGGTGCTTGAGGTGCTCCTCCAGCTCCAGGACGTGCGGGGCCTTGTTGCTCGCGCCGTTGTTCTCGCCGTGGGCCGGGTCCTTGCGGACGCGGGTCTTCGACGGGGTCGGCTCGCCGGTGGCGACCAGGGCCTCGGTCTGCCGCACCGAGAGGCTCTCGGCGAGCACCCGCTGATAGGCCCCGATCAGGTGGTCCGGGTCGCTGATGCCGAGCAAGGCGCGGGCGTGCCCCTGGGTGATCTTCTTGTTGCGGACCCCTTCCCGGACCTCCTCGGGCAGGTCGAGCAGCCGGAGCAGGTTCGAGACGGTCGAGCGGTCCAGGCCGAGCCGACCGGCCAGCTCCTCCTGGGTGCCGCCGTAGCTATCGAGGTACTGGCGGAAGGCCGTCGCCTTCTCCATCGCGTTGAGGTCTTCGCGCTGGAGGTTCTCGACCATCGCCAGCTCGCTCACGCGCTGGTCGTCCAGCTCCATGATCCGGGCGGGGATCTCGTGGAGCTGGGCCTCGATGGCCGCCCGCAGCCGGCGCTCGCCGGCGATGAGCTGGAAGCGGTCCTCGACCGGCCGGACGATGATCGGCTGGAGCATACCGTGCTGGCGGAGCGAGTCGGCCAGGGCGGCGATCTCGGCCGGGTCGAACTCCCGGCGCGGCTGGAACGGGTTGGCGTCAATCTGATCGACCGGGATATGGAGCAGCTCGGCCATCTCCAGCGAGCCGGGCTCGAACCCCCCTTCCTCGGCGCCGAGCAATGCGGTCAGGCCACGTCCGAGTCGTCGCTTATTCACGGTCGATCACCTCCAGAACAAGTTCCGTATAGGCCCGGGCCCCACGAGCCCGGGGGGCATAATCGAGCACGCTCAGCCCGTGGCTGGGCGCCTCGCTGACATGCACGTCGCGCGGAATCATGGTGTTGAAGACGGTTTCGTCGAAGTACCCGCGCACTTCCTCGGCGACCTCGCGCGCCAGTTCCAGCGCGGGGTCGTACATCGTCATGACGATCCCGCCGATTTCGAGCCGGTTGTTGTCGCGGGCCTTGGTGTGCCTCGCCAGCTCGATGATCTGCGACAGCCCTTCCATGGCGAAGTACTCGCACTGGATCGGGATGTACACCTCGGCCGACGCCCCGAGCGAGGCGCGGGTCAACTGGCCGAGCGATGGCGGGCAGTCGATCAGGACGAAATCAAAATGAGCCAGCTCACCATTGAGCTGCTGCCGGAGCGCCGCGGCGCGCTGGCGGTTCGACGCGGACAGGGCGTCCGCGTCGGCCAGGCTCTGCGACCCCGGCAGGACGAACAGCCGCTCCTGCGAGGTCTCGGCGATCGACTCCACGAGCGGCTTTCCCGCCAGGAGCGGGTGCCGGGTCGCGGGTTGAACCCCGAGACCGCTGGTGGCGTTGCACTGCGGATCGACATCAATTACGAGCGCCGACTTGCCCGCCTTGGCCAGGCCGGCGGCGATGTTGATGGCGGTCGTGGTCTTTCCCACGCCGCCTTTCTGATTGGCCATGCTGATGATCTTGGCCACGGTTCGGCAGCCCTCCCGTCATACCGTTCGGCGCGGGACGCGCACGGCGGGAGGCTTACGGACCGTCCGCGATTCCAGGGAAACGCGTGGAAGTCGCGCGGCCAGGGCGTCCTTGCCCGCCATCGAATCCCTCGGGTCGCCAGTCCCCAGTTGGCGGCGGGATCGTAATCCAGAGACAAAATACTGTAAAGCTCAAGATCGGGCGCGGACCATCCGAAGGGGAAGAGCCTCACGCGAAGCCGCCAGGGCACGAAGGAAGAACGTAAAGAAGCTCCGGATGATTTCCCGCTTCCTTGGCGTTCCTTTGCGCCTTCGCGTCTTTGCGTGAGGTCTTCTACGTCTTCACCTTCAACCTCACCGCCTCGGCCTCCAGAAGATCGCTGTACGTAATCGAGTAACCCGGTCGAGCATCCAGCCCGCGCAGGGCGTCGGGCAGGGCGGCGAGCTGCGATCGGGCGTGCGCGGATCTGCTCCAGCGTCGGCAACGCCTTCGCCAGCCGCCCCCGCTCGATCACCCGTTCCAGCAGCGGTTCTCCCTCGGCCGGTTCCTCGGCCTGGGTGACGTGATCGTGGTGGAATCGGCCGTTCGCGTCCCGGAACCGGTGGGTCTGCTTGCCGAGCGGATAGGTCTTCTTGCCGGGGCTGAGCTTGATCCGCCCCTCGCCGTTCAGAGCGACCTGCTTGTAAACCATCGCCAGCGCGGGCGCATCGCGGCTGGTGATTAACTCGGTTCCGACCCCGAAGGCGTCGATCGGCGCTCCGGCCTCGACCAGCGCGGCGATCTTCCGTTCGTCCAGGTCGCCGCTGGCGAAGATCCGCACGGATCGGCGGTCGTGGGCATCGAGGATCGTCCGCGACCCCCGCGAGAGCGCATCGAGGTCGCCGCTATCGAGTCGCACGGCCTGGACGGGCGGCTCGATCGCGGCGGCCTGGCGGACTCCTTCAAGCGTGTCGTAGGTGTCCACGAGCAAGGTTGTCGCTCCGGGGAAAACCCGGGCGAACGTGGCGAACGCCTCGCGCTCGGAATGAAACGTCTGGACCCACGAGTGAGCCATCGTCCCGGACGCCGGAATCCCGAGCCGCAAGGCGGCGTCAACGTGGCTCGTGCCGTCGAACCCCGCAATGTAGGAGGCTCGCGCATTCAGAAACCCCGCGTGCGGCCCGTGGCCCCGCCGCGCGCCGAAATCGACCACCGCGCGGCCCCGCGCGGCCTCGACGATCCGGGCGGCCTTGGAGGCGACGAGCGTCGGGTACGCCAGGGAGGCGAGCAGGAAGGTCTCGACCCACTGCGCCTGCGCCAGGGGGGCCTCGACCCGCGCGATCGGCTCGTTGGGGAAGACGACCGTTCCCTCGGGGACGGCCCAGAGATCCCCCTGAAAGCGGATCGACCGCAAGGTGTCGAACCACGACGGATCGACGTGCGCGAAGGCGGGCAGGGCACGGATCGCCTCGACCTGCTCGGGAGAGAACGCCAGCCGCAGGAGGTCTCCGACCGCCTGTTCCAGCCCCGCGAAGACGAGGTAGGCGCGGTCGGGCGGCAACTTGCGGACGAACAATTCGAACGTGGCGGGCTCCTGGTCCAGCCCGGCGGCGGCATAGCCAGCCATCATCGTGAGCTGGTAGAGGTCCGTGACCGGGCCAAGCGCGTCCGGGTCGGGCCAGAGTGAGACCGGGGGCAGGGGGGGCATCGTCAGTCTCCCGAGGGCTTGTGGCGCAAGAGCCAGACGTGGGACCGCCGCGCCCGGAGGTCGCCGAAGGCCGCGCCAGGATCGACATCCAGCAGGGTCGGCGGGCTCAGGATCTCGACCCAGCCGCCACCGGGGACCGGCTCCCAGTCCGCGAACAGCCGGCGGAGGGACGCATCGAGGTCCCCTTCCTGGCGGAGCTGTGTCTCGTCGATCAGGAGCCAGTCGCCGGGCGGAGCTTCCTGAAGGAGCTGATCCAGCCCCTCGGGCCGGGTGAACGAGACGTGCCCCTGGACGCCAAGATAGTACGTGGCGAGCGGCCGAGCCACCACCCGCAGGAGGCCGAACGGGTACGGGCGACGCTCGGGGAAGACCCGATCGATGTTGCGCCGGAAGGCGTCGGTGGGACCGAGCAAGCCGGGAATCGGCTCCGGCCGCGGGGAGGTCAACATCACCTGCCAGATCAGCGACAGGGCACACGCGGCGAGTCCCCCCTGCACCACGGATCGCGGCCAACCGGCGAATTCCCGCTCATTCTGGCTTCCAAACGCCAGCAAGCGCGGCACGATCCCGCCGAGCAAGACCCACCCCGCGCCATGCAGAGGAAGCCAGAGCCGGGCATACGGATGGTACATCGGGGTCATGATCGAAAGGAGCAGCCACCAGACCCCCAGCACGCGAAATGCCGGGCGTTCCTCGCGGAAAAGCCAGGGTAAGAGGATCAGGCCGAGCCACCAGGGGAGCGTCGGCAACCACGCCAGGGCCAAGGTCAACGACAGAATCAGACCCCAGACCCTCACATTCCTCGGGAAAAACCGGAGCGCGATCATTCCCGAGATCAACGACAGTCCCCCCGCCAGGGCGCCCCAGAGCGGTCCACCGGAGAGGGCGACGACCTCGCCGAGCTGGATCGTCGCGTACTCGAACCAGTGCGACGGCCCGCCGACGTAGCCACGGTGATGAGCCAGCAAGCGGGCGTAGCCGCCGTGCTCCTCGACGAAGCCGTACCAGGGGGCATAGAGGATCGCCGCCAGCAAGGCCCCGAGCAGGCCGAGGCCGAGCGTCCGCCAGGGCTGCCGCCCGTCCGGTCCCCGACGGGTCACGATGCCGATTCCCGCCGCCAGGGCGATCACGACCCCGGTCATCCAGCCGTTGTACTTCACGAGCTGCGCCAGGCCGACCGCCGCCCCCATCGCCAGGGCGCGGCCGAACCGGGGACGCTCCAGGAACCGCGCCCCCAGCCCCAGGGTCAGGAGCCAGCAGAACAGGAACGGCACGTCGGTCAGGGTCATCCGGGAGAAGGCGACATGCGGTCCCGAGACCGCCGCCAGGGCCGCGGCCGACACACCCGCACCCGGGCCGAAGGTCCGATGCGCGACCCACGCCACGACAGGGACCGTCAGGACGCCGAGCACCAGGACCGGCAGGACCGCCCCGAGGTCGGAGATGCCAAAGGTCAGGTACGACAGCCCGATCATCGTCGGCAGGGCCGGCGGAGCGTACGTGCTGATGTCCGGGTCGATCCCCGCCAGGCCGTTCGGCTGGCTGATCCAGAGGCCCGTCAGCGCGTAGATCCCCTCGTCGAAGTGCGTCAAGCCGATCCGGTCCACCCCCCAGAATCGCGGCAGGACGCCGATCAGGGTCAGGGTCGCGATCAGGATCAGCAGGCGGCGCGGGCTGGTCGTCGGGAGGCTCATGGGGGCTGATTCTATCGCAACCGTCGGGCAAACTCACGCGGTCGTTCCACGTGAAACATTGCGGGTCGTCGGAAACAATCCCGCGGAACCCACCCTGCCCGTCCCGTTGACGAGCCGAGCGGCCCGCCGTAGCCTTTTTGAGAGAGCTTCCCAAGAGACATCACGATTCCCACGACGAATTCCGGTTTCTCCAAGGAGTGCGGATGGCCCGCCTGTTCACCGATGAGCGAATGCTGGAGCACGTCACGCCGCCCCGGCATCCCGAGCGCCCGGAGCGGCTCCAGGCGATCCGCCGGCACCTGCACCGCACCGGCTTGGCCCAGGCGTGCAACGTCGGCAACGTCCGCCCCGCGACCGACGACGAACTGTTGCGGGTCCACCGGCCCGAGCATCTCGCTGAGATCGTCTCATTCACGGCGCAAGGGGGCGGGGCGATCGAGATGGACACCTGGATGTCCCCCCGCTCGGAGGAGGCTGCCCGACTGGCCGCCGGCGCGTCGATCGAGGCGGTCGCGTCCGTGATCGAGGGAAACGACCCGCTCGCATTCTGCGCCGTGAGGCCCCCGGGGCACCACGCCCGGCCGTTCGGTCCGATGGGCTTCTGCCTGTTCGGCAACGTCGCCGCCGCCGCGGCCGACGCGATCGAACGCCTGGAGCTGAACCGGGTCCTGATCGTCGATTTCGACGTCCACCACGGCAACGGGACACAGGAGATGTTCTACGAGGACCCTCGCGTCGGATTCCTCTCGCTGCACCGCTGGCCCTTCTATCCCGGCACCGGCGCGGCTGACGAAACAGGGAGCGGGCCGGGCCTCGGTTTCACGCGAAACGTCCCCCTGCCCGAGCACACGCGGCCGAGCGAATACCGCGCGGCCTTCCGGGCGAACCTCGAGGAGATGGCCGACCGCTGCCGCCCCGAGCTGGTGCTCATCAGCGCGGGGTTCGACGCCCACGCCGAGGACCCGATCGGCGGCCTGAACCTGGAGGTCGAGGACTTCGTCGAGCTGACCCGCGCGATCGTTGATGTGGCCCAGGTACACGCCGCCGGGCGGATTGTGAGCGTGCTCGAAGGGGGCTACAACGTGTCGATCCTCGCCGGTTGCGTCGCGGCTCACCTGGAGGCCCTGGGAGTCCATCCGGCCTTCGGACCGGGTTGAGTGAGCGTCGGAAAATCCTATCGGGATCATACCCGTTCGAGAGGAGTTGCTTGTGTGGCAGAACGTCGCGGTGGTGGTCATCCTGCTGGGCGCGGCGGTCCTGATCGTCCGCCGGATCGACGTCCGCCTGGTGCTCGCCCTGGGGGCCTTGCCGCTGTTCGCCATGACGGGACGCCTGCCGGAGATGTTCGGCGTGATGGCCCGCGAGATGGGCAACCCGAAGACGATCGTGCCGATCTGCTCGGCTCTGGGGTTCGCCTACGTCCTGCGGCTGACCGGCTGCGACGCTCACCTGGTCCAGCTCCTGCTCAAACCCCTGCGGCACGTCCGGGTCTTGATTATCCCCGGAGGCGTCGCGGCCGGGATACCTGGTCAACACGGCGGTCGTCAGCCAGACCGGGGCGGCGTCGGTGCTCGGTCCGGTCCTGATCCCGCTCCTGAGGGCAGGGGGGATGTCGCCGGGAACGGCCGGGGCGATCCTCCTGCTCGGCTGCTCGATGGGGGGTGAGCTGTTCAACCCGGGGGCCGTCGAGCTGGTCACGCTGGCCGACCTGACGGACAAGGCCCCGACCGAACTCGTCCCGCAGATGGCCCGGTCGAACCTGATCGGCTGCTCCGTCGCGCTCGTCGCCTTCTGGGCCCTGGCGGTGCGCCGGGAACGCCGGGAGGGGCAAACCGCGACGGAACCGGCCGCCGACGAACCGACCGATGCCGAGCCGTTCCGGGTCAACCTGATCAAGGCGGCCGTCCCCCTGGTGCCTCTGGCCTTGCTGTTCGCCGCGCCCGACTTCCTGACGCTGCCGGACGCCTTCGCGGAGTTCGAGGGGCCGGCGACAATCCTGACGGCCATGTTGATCGGCGTGGCGGCCGCCGGCGCGACCTCGCCTCACCAGGCGGGGAAGCTCTCGACGGCCTTCTTCGAGGGAGCCGGCTTCGCCTACACGCGGGTCATCTCCCTGATCGTCACGGCGACTCTGTTCGCCGAGGGAATCAAGGCCACCGGCCTGATCGACCGGATGACGGCCCGGCTCGCCCGGCTACCAGCCCTGGCGATGCTCCTGGGGATGGCCTTGCCGTGGTCGCTCGCCTGGCTGACCGGCTCGGGGATCGCCCCGGCCGTGGCCGTAATGAAAGCGATCGTGCCGGAGGCGGCCTCGGTCCGGATCGACCCGATCCGCCTCGGCGCGATGACGTCCATGGCCGCTCACTACGGCCGGACGATGAGCCCGGCCGCCGCCGTCGTGATGATGAGCGCCACGCTCTCGCAGGCCGACGCCGTGAGCCTGCTCCGGCGGGTCACGCCCCCCTTGCTCCTCGGCGGCTTGGTGCTGTTCCTCGCCGGTCTGCTCGGGCTGAATTGAGGGAGCGGGTCGAGGCAACCTCACCCCCAACGCAAACGGGCGGACGACCGTTTCCGGTCGTCCGCCCGTGCTGAAGTGACCCCGACGGGATTCGAACCCGTGTTGCATGCGTGAAAGGCATGTGTCCTAGACCTGGCTAGACGACGGGGCCGTGTCCGCTCAGGACGAGCCTAATGTACGCTCTGGCACCCGTCCGGGTCAAGGTCGGTCGGGAATCCTCTTCGAAGGCGATGGGTTCTTGAATCCTCGGAGCGCGGTTGTTAGCCTGAGCCAAGATGAGGCCACCCGGCTCCATGTCCCGAGGAACACCCCGATGACCCGCATCCTGCTGCTGACGGGCGACGCCGGCGAGTCGCAAGAGATTTACTACGCGAAGTATCGCCTGGAAGAGGAGGGGTGGACCGTCGATATCGCGGCCCCCCAGAAGCGGACGTTCCTCTCGGTCGTGCACGACTTCGAGCCGGGCTTCGACACCTACACCGAGAAATCCGGCTACCTGGTTCAGGCCGACCTGGGGCTCGACGACGTGGAACCGTCGCAGTATCAGGGGTTGGTCTTGCCCGGTGGCCGCGCTCCGGAGTATCTCCGAAACAAACCCAAGGCCGTCGCCATCGTCCGCCACTTCGTCGAGGCAGGCAAGCCGATCGCCGCGAACTGCCACGGCCCGTTGCTGGTCGTGGCCGCCGGGGGAGCCAAGGGGAAAACCTTGACCTGCTTCCCCGACCTTGAGCCCGACATGCGGGCCGCCGGCGCGGAATTCGTCAATCGCGAGGTCGTCGTGGATGGCAACCTCGTCAGCGTGCGAGGCTGGCCGGATAATGGCCCCTGGATGCGGGAGTTCGTGCGCATGCTCAGGGGGTCCGCCACGGGCTGAACTCCGCCTCCGGCGAACAACCCTCCCGCAGCGCGCACGGGGGACGGAACCCCAAGACGTGGAACGGGAACACAACGAGACGCCTCGGCAGAGAGGCGTCCAACCGATCAGGAGCGACCCGAATCCGGTGAGAACGTGGAAGGCGGAGCGCTGCTGCTTTGCCGCGCCGCCATCTCCTGGTTCTGGATTGCCTCGTACACTTCCCGGCGGTGCACCGACACATCTTTGGGGGCATCAATACCCAGTCGCACCTTGTCACCACGAATCTCCACCACGGTCACCGTGATGTGATCGTTGATGATAATGCTCTCGTTCTTCTTCCTCGAGAGAACCAGCATTGCCGTTCCCCTCTGAGCCAGAACGCGCGCGGGGGGGATCAATCCGGGATCACCGGGAGACGCTTGCCTGACGTGTCCTAGCGTACAGGCACACAAGCGTCAGGATGCCGCAGTCAACGTTGAGGCTCCAAGTTAAATGTAGAGCTTCTGCGCGGGGTCAAGCGCTTGGGGGCTTTTTCGCAAACTTCCCACCCCCGGACGGGATGGGTATGGCCTGACAACCTGGGCAAACAGGGGGAAGAACTTCGGCGACGAGTCGGAACGACGGTGGCGGTTCAGTCGGCGTCGGAGCCGTACCGGCGGTAGAGATAGCCGAGACCCAGATCGTTGATTTCCTCCTCGATGTCCTCGGCGGTGGCCGGGTGGATCGTCTCGCGAAGTTCTTGCTTGAGGAGGTCGAAGAACTTGATCCGGGCGCGCTGGAGGGTCTTGCGGAAGGCGTCGGCCCGGATCGGCGTGCCGGTCATCGTGGAGAGCCGCTCGGCCAGCTCCTCGATCGAGGCGTCCGGGTTGTCGTGCCGGAGCCGGAGGATACTGGCATACCGGTTGCGCGGGGTGCTGGTCTCGTAGGTGTCCAGCCGGTGGAAGACGCGGTCGAGAATCGCCGAGCGCCACGCGCGGTCGTACTCGTCATCCGGAATGGACGGGTCGAGCAGATCGTTCGGTGGCAGGGACTGGAGCTTCCGGCCCCGGAAGTGGTCGATGATGAGGCGGTGGAGCACGGTGCGGAGATAGTCGCGGAACCGGCCCTTGGTGTTGTCCGCGCCGGCGAGTTTGTGGTCGAGCAGCTTCGTCCAGAATTCCTGGAAGACCTCATCGGCGAGGTTGCGGTCGCGGAGTTTCAGGCGCAGGTAGCGTTCGACGGCGTCGTGATAGCGGGAGATCAGGTCGCGCATGGCGGCCTGGCCCGCCGGGCCGGGCATGTGCGCCGTTCGCAGGGTGGTCCACTCGGTCGGCAGATCGGACAGGGAGTCGGACGCGGCCGGGGTCTCAGGCTCCTGCGGGGTCGGGGTTTCGGGATCGCCGGACGTGGTCATGGGGCTGGCGGACCTTGATCGCGCGGGACGATGGGATTCCATCCGGGGGAGAATCGGCGGCGGCGATCAGAACCGTCGAGAGGTTTCACGTGAAACCGGCCGGAGAACCGGGTGAAACGAATATCTCCACGAAATCGCAACCATCGGCCTTTGTCAAGCACCGACCGAACAGGCCGACGCGCCTGGTCCGGCTCATTCCAGGAAAACAGCACGCCCGGCAGGATTCGAACCTGCGACCGACGGTTTAGAAAACCGTTGCTCTATCCACTGAGCTACGGGCGCCGTGTTGTGGTGGTTCGTTCGGTGATGGATGGGAGAATCTGCGCCCGGCAGGATTCGAACCTGCGGCCTGCGGTTTAGGAAACCGCCGCTCTATCCACCTGAGCTACGGGCGCGTGATCGTGTTCTGATTCTGGGGCAGAGGCGTCCCCTTGTCAACAGAACCGGAACCCTGAGACCACATTTCCGTTCCGTCGGGAGGGGCCTTTGGATTACGATCAGCTAAACAGAGTAGAGCCAGGCGCGTCGGGGCGGGTTCGCGGCGGCGGTTGCGGGAAGGGACGAACGGAATGGTGAGTGAGCGTGTGGCGGTCGTGACCGGGGGCGGCCGTGGGATCGGTCGAGGGATTGTCGAGGCCTTGGCGGAGCAGGGGATGTCCGTGGTGATCAACTACCGCGGCGACGGCCCGAGCGCGGAGGACGCGCGGCGGGCGGCCGAGCAGCGCGGCGCGCCCGCGCCCTGTGCGTGCGGGCGGACATCACCGACCTGGCCCAGGGCCAGGATCTGCTGGGCCGCGTTCTCGACGAGTTCGGCCGGGTCGACCTCTGGGTCAACAACGCGGGGGTTGCCCCCAGGCTCCGTGCCGATCTGCTGGAGTCCACCCCCGAGAGCTGGGAGCACGTCCTGGAGACGAATCTTCGCGGGCCATTTTTCTTGACCCAGGCCGTCGCCCGCGCCATGATTAAGTTAGTGGAATCCGGCGCGGTCGCGGACCCACAGATTCACTTCATCACCTCGATCTCCAGCGTCGCGGCCAGCATCAACCGTGGAGAATACTGTGTGGCGAAAGCCGGTCTGAGCATGGTCGCCCAGCTCTTCGCCGTGCGACTCGCCGAGTTCGGCATCCATGTCTTCGAAATCCGTCCCGGCCTGATCGCCACCGACATGACCGCCCCGGTCAAGGAGGGTTACGACCGCCGGATCGATGAGGGACTGAGCCCCATCCGCCGCTGGGGAACCCCGGCCGACGTCGGTCGGGCCGTCGCGGCGCTCGCCGCCGGGGCCTTGTCGTTCTCGACCGGGGAAGTCCTCTACGTCGACGGGGGAATGCACCTCCGAAGGCTCTGAAACCCATCAACTTCTCGCGTTATCCGATCCTCCGCTTGGCCAGCGACGTAGAATAGAGCCAGAGCGCGCCAGGAGGCGGCTTGGATATTCGAAATCAGGATGCGCCGGAAACGCTGATTCATGGCCGAGTTCACTCGCGAAACCGCTGTCTCGTCCGTTCCCCAGATCGGCAGCTATCGGCTGGTCGAATCGCTGGGGTCCGGGGGGATGAGCTCTGTCTTCCGCGCGATCCACGTGGCCTCGGGCCTGGAAGTCGCGTTGAAGGTCCTGCCGCGCTCCCTGGCCAAGAACGGAACCCTGCTCCAGCGGTTCCTCCGCGAGGCCAAGAGCGCCGAATCGCTCCAGCACCCGAACATCGTGGCGATCTACGATCGGGGCAGCGAGGACGGCCGCTATTACCTCGTGCTCGAATACGTCTCCGGCGGAGACCTGCACGACCGCGTCCGGAACAAGGGCCCCCTGAGCGTCGTCGATGCGGTCGGGGTCATCCGGGCGGTCGCCACCGGCCTGAAGCACGCGGCCGAGCAGGGGTTGATCCACCGCGACATCAAGCCGGCCAACCTGCTGATGACCCCTGAAGGGGACGTCAAGATCACCGACCTCGGCCTGGCGCTCCAGATTGCCGACGAGGACGAGCGCGTCACCCGCGACGGCACGACCGTCGGAACGGTCGATTACATGGCCCCGGAGCAGGCCCGCGATAGCCGGGCGACGAGCATCCGCAGCGACATCTATTCGCTCGGCTGCACCTTCTATTACCTTCTGATCGGCTCCGCGCCGTTCCCCGGAGGGGACGTGCCGGACAAGCTCCGCCGCCACGCCTTCGAGGCGCCGCCGGATGTCCGCGCGCTCCGGCCGGCGATTCCCAGGTCCTTGAGCAACATCATCAAGAAGATGATGGCCAAGAAGCCCGCGAAACGCTACAAGGACTACGACGAGCTGCTCGCCGCCCTGAACGCCATTTCCGCGGCGGACCTGGAGCCGAAGTCGGAGGTTCTCGACGCTCTGATCGTGGATGACGAGCCGGACGAGGAGAGCGGGCTGTTCGCCCTGATCGACGACGAGGAGGAGGAGGATGACGAGATCGCGCTCGTCTCCGACGATGCCCCGCGCGGCGGGAAGGGCCCCGGCGGGCGCGACGCCCCCTTGCTGACCGACGTGAACATGGCCGAACTGGCCGCCCTGGACGAGGACGCCGCGCCATCGCCCCGCCGACAGCGCCGGAAGCCTCCGTCCACGGCTCCGGTGGCTCCCGCCGCCGCGCCGGCTCCGATCGCGCGCATGTCCGAGGAGGAGGTGTACGACCTCAAGGGGGCACGTCCCGCCGCGGTGATCACCCGGCACTCCTCGGCCGACATGAGCCTGCGCGACTCGATCATGCTGGGCCTGATGGTCGGCGTGGCGATCGTTCTGGTCGGGTTCGGCCTCTATCAACTGGTCCTCTGGCAGACCTCTCCGGCCGAGCCGACACCCACCACGTCACAAGCCGCGACGGAGGAAGAGAACGGCATGGCCCCCGAATGGTTCGAGACGGCTCCGGGACCGGCGGCCCCCGCGCCCCGGTACGTGCCGACCGCGCCGCCGCCGCGCTCCGCGCCCTCGGAGGTCCCGAGCATCCCATTCTGACGCCGGACGGGGTGCCCGGCGGAGCGTTTGACGTTGCCCCAAGGAGACCGCCCGCATGATGCGACCTCCCTTGACCGTCCGCGTCCTTCTGACCGCCACGATCCTGGCCGTCGCGGGAACGGTTCGTGCCGGCGATGCCCACGGCGGTTCACCCGGCCTCTCCGCGCCGTTCCACACGCCGGACCACGCGCACTCGATCGCGAGAGGCGGAGCAGGGGGAATCGTCACCCGGGAGATGGAGCTGGGGGCCGTCGGCCCGGTCCCTTCGATCCTCTACCGGCCCCGGGTCGAGTGGGTCTGGGGACCGAATGGCTGGGTGCCGTACGCACCCCCTCTGGTCGTGGTCGGGCCGGGCGGTGGGTTCCCGATCACTCCCTTGCCGCCACCTGTGCCGCCGGTTCTTCCCGACCCCGGTCTCGGAGCGATGGCGCCGGCTCCGCCGCCGATCCTGCCCCCGACCCCCGCGGCGCGACCTCGGGTGATCCCGACGCGACGACGCCGGGTGGACCCGGAGCGGGTCCAGACCTGGATGACCTACGGCGACCGCGACTTCCGCGCGGGGGACATGCCGCACGCCGAGGAGCGTTACGAGCAGGTCGTCGCCGCCGACCCCGACGCCGCCGCGCCCCGCGCGACTGGCCCAGGTGGCGATCGCGCGGGGGAATTACCGGGAAGCCGCGAACCGGCTCCGCGAAGCGCTCACCGCCGATCCCGACTGGCTCGCCACGGCGGACAGCCTTCAGGGCCTGTATCCCGAGCCTCGTGAATTCGCCGACCACCTCGCCCGGCTGGAGAGCCACCTTCAGGCCCATCCTGACGACCGCGATGCCTGGCTGGTGCTCGGCGCTCAGTGGTATCTCGCCGGACACCCGCGCAAGGCCGCCGATATTTTCCTCCGCCTGACCGACCGGAAGCCCGACGCCACACTAGCCGCGTTTCTGGATGCGTCCTCCCCCCAACCCGACGGACCACCCCCGGCCCCATGACTCCGCGCTACTATGCCGCCGCGTGCCAGACCGACCTGCCGTGCCCGAAGGACCGCAAGGAGCTACCCGCCCGGGTGGACCACCTGCTCACGATGATCGACCAGGCGGTCGTCGGCTACGGTCCATTCTTCGACGTCCGGCTGGTCGTCTTCCCCGAGTTCGCCCACGCCGCCCCGATCTACGAGACGGTCGAGGAACTTCACGACCGCCTGGCCGTGCCGATCCCCAACGAGCAGACCGACCGCTACATCCGCAAAGCGCGCGAGCGGAACGTCTTCATCCAGACGGGGACGTTCCTGGAGCTTGACCCGAAGTGGCCGGGGACCGTCTTCAACACGACCTGCCTGATCGGTCCCGACGGGCTGTTGAGCCGGTATCGCAAGGTCAACCCGTGGCTCCCCTGGGAGCGGCACGCCAGCCCGCACGACCTGCCGGGCTACGACGAGCCGCTGTTCCCGGTCGTCGAGACGGAGATCGGCCGCCTCGGCGCGGCGATCTGCTACGACTGGCTGTTCCCCGAGGCGATCCGCGCCCTGGCCCTCGGCGGGGCGGAGGTCCTGATCCGCGTTTCCGCCTACATGGACCCCTGGGGGGCGACCCCGCCGATGGACTGGTGGACCCTGTTCAATCGTGCTCGGGCAGTCGAGAACATGGCCCATGTCGTCGCCGCGAACCAGGGGGCCAGCCTGGCGAACTATCCGCCGTTCTCCTGGCCGGGCGGGAGCATGATCGTCGATTACGACGGCCGCATCCTCGCCCAGGCCGATCCCGGCCCCGGCGCGAAGATCGTCGTCGCCCCGATCGACCTGCCCGCCCAGCGCGCCGAACGCCAGCGCCGCCAGGGCCATGCGATGCTTTCCCACCTCCGCACGGAAGCCTATACTGAACTCTACGCCCAGCCCATCTACCGGCCGGATCGTCGGGGATGACTTCCGGAGGATGTAACCTCTGAATTTTGCGGAAGAGGCAGTGTCGCCCAAGAATCTCATGACATTCCGTTTACGGTCGGGCCGACATGGATGACTTTCAAGCACAATACCGCCGAGCATTCGAGATTCTGGGGAGGCCCCTGAGACGCAAGGACGGTTTCCCCAACAAGACAATCATCGCTGCGGAGCATCGTCTCGGGATTCGAGTCCCGAAGGCCCTCGCCGACTTTTATCGGGTCGCCGGACGAGCCGACGACTTCACCTGTGTCTTCAATCGGATGCTCCCGCCTGACGAATGGGCTATCGAGGCTGGCAAGTTGATGTTCATGGAAGAGAACCAGGCCGTCGTCCTTTGGGGCACTGAGGCGGGAGCAAGTTCTATCGACGATCCTCCCGCATTCCAGGCCACGAACGAGGAACCGTTGGAATGGGAGCAGGTCAATGATCGTTGCTCGGTGTTTCTGCTCGTCATGACGCACTGGGAGGCGGCATACGGTGCTGCGATGCCTTACGCCAATACGACGAAGGTTGAAGCGGACTTGGTTGGAAGGCTGGAACTCAACTGGTCATTCGTTGGTGAAGTGGTTGGCATGAAGGCATTCCACAAGCCTGGTCGGGTTGTCTGCATCCTGGAAGAGGAGGACAGCCGTATCTACGCAGGAGCCAACAGCGAAGCGGAATTGGATGCGATTGCGTCGGAGTTGGACGTGCGGTGGGAATAGCCCAACGCCGGACTGTCCCGAGTGTTCCTTTACATTCTCTGGACAGGTCCTCCCCTATCGCCGGCAGACCGCAACATCATTCGGAGGTCACACCCCTCCAGGAGCCTATTCGGATCGAGAGGCGATGACAACACTTAAGGCTTACAAAGAGATCATTGATTTCATCGCCGCGGGCACCACGCCCGACGCGATTGCGGCCTTCCATCCGTCCGAAACCTCCCGCGCTCGCGTCGCGGAGCTGATCCATCGAGAGAAAACCCTAGGACTCTCTCCGGGTGAAACGGCGGAACTGGGCCACTATCTGGAACTCGAACATTTGATGCGGTTGACCAAAGCCAGGGCTCGGCAGCACATTGGTCATGCGTAGCGAACGGCAGCGACATCCTTCGTCACCCGCCCCTTCGGGATGAACTCGCATTCATCCGTCATCATCCATAAAAAACGCCAGGAGCCTTCGACGATGCGCCTTCGAATCCACTGGCGAACGGCCCTCGCCGTCGCCGCTTGCCTTGCGCTGGCGGGCTGCGGCAAAGGGACCGAGACCGGCCCCGGACCGACGCGATCCTCGACAGATCAAAAGACGCCGCTCAAGAACGAGATCCCCGCCGATCGGCTCGCCGAGGTGCTCAAGGCCCACCAGGAGGGGGTCGGGCACATGGAGCGCTTCACCGAGTATCCCCAGGCCGTCGAGGCGTTCCGCAAGGTCCACGAACTCGCCCCCGGCTGGATTCCCGGCTCGATCAACCTGGCGATTGCCCTGCTCAACGACTCCGGCTCGAAGGCCGAGGCCGCGAAGGAGAATCGGGGGACAGGCGGCGAATCGGCCCCGCGGGGGAATTTTGACGAGGCCATCGCTCTGCTCGATGACGTGCTCGAACGGGAGCCGGACGGTCCCGCCGCCCTCCATGCGCACTACTGCCGAGGCCTGATCTACGAGGACCTGGGACAGATTCCGAAGGCGCACGAGGATTACGCGTATGTCGTCGAGCACGACCCGACCGACGGCCACGCCTGGTATCGGTTCGGCAGCACCCTGCCCAGCACGGCCGAACCGGACAAGACGGCCGGTCCCGCCGAGGCGGAGGAACTCGTCAAGATTTACACGAAGGCCCTGGAGTGCAACCCGTATCTCGTCTCGGCGATGTACAAGCTCCAGCAGGTTTCCGGGTGGACCGGCAACCGCGACCGTCAGCGCGAGTTGATTGCCCTCTGGCGAACGCTCAACCCCGACCTGACCACCACCGGCGTCGCCAACGGCGAGACGGTCGGCAAGCCGTACAGCGAACAGGGGCGTTACGCGATGGTCATCGACCTCGACCCGAACCGCGTCACGTCGGAGGAGCCGGTCAGCCCGCCCCGGTTCGAACCACCGACGCCCATCCCGGTCCGTCTTCCCGACGGCCAGCGCTGGGCGAAGGCGTCCGATTTGACCGGCCCGCTCGCCCTCTTCGGTCGGTTCCGCGAGCGGTTCGGCATGGCCGTCGCCCACCTCGACGCCGACGGTGACGGCAAGCTCGACCTCTACCTGGCGGCCGCGGTGATCGACCCCGAGGGCCACCTGCGCGACATCCTCCTGCGCAATCGGGGGGACGGCCAGTTCGAGGACGCGACCGCCTCGCTCCACCTTCCCGACGACCGGGCCAGCCTGGGTGTCGCGGCCGGAGACTTCGACGCCGATGGCCGCATCGACCTGTTCCTGACCGGCGTGGGGGACAACCGCCTCCTGCGCAATCGTGGGGCGGAGGGGTTCGAGGACGTGACGAAGTCGCTCGGCGACAATGCCCCGCCGGCCATCAGCCCGACCGCCCGCTTTCTCGACCTCGACCTGGATGGCGACCTGGACCTCTACGTCGTCAACTACACCGCGAGCGAGAACGCGGAAAACGCCTTCACCGACCAGCCCCCGCCCGGCCTGGCGAACGCGGCGTATCGCAACGACGGCACGCCCCCGAAGGTGGAGGGGAAGCCGCAAAACCAGTGGGCGCCCGTGGCCGTGAAGGCGGGAAGCCTGGAAACCGACGAGGGGCTGTCGATCGCCTTCTCCCCCTGGCCCGAGGATCAGGCCGAGGCGCTTCAGGCAGGGGACGGATTGCACACGGGGGTCGCCGCGCTCGACCTCGACGATGACCGCGACCTGGACCTCGTCCTCACCGCCGACGACCAGCCGCCGACCATCGCGCTGAACGACCGGCTCGGTCGGTTCCATGCCGTCGATTGGAACGACACGGCCTGGCGCGAGCCGATCAACGGCCTGCTCGTGGCGGACCTGGACCGCGACGGCCGCGCCGATCTGGCGACGGTCCACACGCGCGGCAAGCTCGCGCTCTGGCGGAACCGTTCGCCGAAGGGGACCGCGCCCGAGGGGGCCGTCCTCGAATTCTGGCCGACGAACGCCCACGACTGGCGGCAGGCGCTCGTCGCGGACCTCGACCTCGACGGCAAGCTCGACCTGCTCGGCCTCCCCCTGGCGGAAGGGGACCCGCCCTTCTGGGCGCGGAACGAGGGGAGCCATCTCCAGTCGCACCCCCTGGCGCTCGGGCCGGGCGGGACGGCCAGGCTCCAGGGGCTTGGCCTGGCGAACCTCGTCGGCGACCCCCTGCCGGACCTGATCCTCGTCCGCGACGGCGAGCCGCCCCGGATCGCCCGCAACCTGGGGAACGGCCATCACTGGCTGGCGCTCGACTTCCAGGGGCGCTGGAAGTTCGGCAAGGGGGCCGACGGCAGCTCGATGCGCACCAACCCGCAAGGGCTGGGCACGCAGGTCACGCTCCAGAGCGTCGGCCTGGACGTGCCGTACCATCACACGACCACCGAGGCCGGGCCGTCGCAGTCGGTCGGGCCGGTCGTGCTCGGCCTCGGTCCGCACGCCTCCGCGCACCTCGTCCGCCTGGTCTGGCCCGACGGCGTGATCCAGTGCGAGATGAACCAGCAGGCCGACCGCGTCGCCGAGCTGGTCGAGTTCAACCGCAAGACCGGCAGTTGCCCGGTACTTTTCACGTGGAACGGTCAGCGGTTCGTCTGCCTCGGCGATTTCCTCGGCGGCGGCGGGCTTGGGCTATCTCGTCGCCCCCGGTGTGTACGGTCAGCCCGACCGCGACGAGGCCGTCGCCATCGCCCCCGACCAGCTCCAGGACGTCAACGGCACCTTCCGCATGGCGATCACCGAGCCGATGGATGAGGTGGCCTACCTCGACCGGCTCACCCTGGAGGTCGTCGATCGGCCCCCCGGCATCACCGCCGCGCCCGAGGAGCGCTTCGCGCCGGGCGGCAACCGGCCGAGCGGGGCCTTGATCGCCTGGAAGCGGGAGATCGAGCCGGTCGCGCGCCACCGACCTGAAGGGCCGGGACCTGGGCGACACCCTGCACGCCTGGGATCGCCGGACCGCCGACGGCTTCGCGCGCCGTTCGCGCTGGATCGGCTACGCCGAGGAGCACGGCATCGTGCTCGACTTCGGCGACCGCCTCGCGACGTTCGGCCCCGACGACCGGCTCGTGCTCGGCCTGGCCGGCTGGACGGAGTATCCCTACTCGCAAACCAACTACGCGGCGGCGACCGCCGGGGTGCCCTTGAGGCCGCCGGTCCTGGAGCGCCAGCGCGACGACGGCTCCTGGGAGGTGATCGAAGCCGACCCCGGCTATCCGGCCGGTCTGCCGCGCCTGACCCTGCTCGACCTGACCGGCCAAGCTGACCGGCCCCCGCTGCGTGCTCCGCCTGCGGACGAACATGGAGATTTACTGGGATCAGGCGTTCCTCGCCGTCGCCGAGCCCGACGCCGGCCTCCGCGTGGCGACCCTCCCCGTCGCCCGCGCCGTCCTGGGAGAGCGCGGCTACACGAGGGAGATTTCCCCCGATGGCCGCCTCCCCTTGATTTACGATTACGACTACATCGACCCCGCCCCCCTGGCGCGGATGTCGGGCCGGTTGACCCGGCTCGGCGACGTGGCACCTCTGTTACGCGACGACGACGACCACCTCTGCCTCGT
Source organism: uncultured Planctomycetota bacterium (assembly GCA_963758025.1). Taxonomy (GTDB): domain Bacteria; phylum Planctomycetota; class Planctomycetia; order Isosphaerales; family Isosphaeraceae; genus CAVWUA01. Next base: position 392,288 of record CAVWUA010000006.1, read on the forward strand.
CGGCCCCGGCGACGAGGTGCGCCTGGAGTTCGACGCCCGGAGCCTCCCCCCCTTGCCGGACGGCTGGACCCGCTCCTACGTCCTTCGCGCCTTGGGATATTGCAAGGACGCCGACCCCTTCACCGCCTCCAGCGACCGGATCGGCCCGTTGCCCTGGAAGGGGATGGGGGCTTATCCGTTCGGCCCCGAAGGGGAGCGGCCGATCGACCCGGCCTACCGGCGCTACCTCCAGACGTACCAGACCCGCTCCTCGGCGCGATTAGGGAGAGGATACCGCATCGCGTCGTATCATGTTGCGAAAAACCCCCGATCGGATTGTAGAAGAATATATTGTTCTTGCTGCTGGGTTCCCAGCGTGGACAATAGTGCTGGAACAGGGAGCTATGCAACGGCGGGCACATGGCCCGTCAACGCAGGGAGAGTAGGGAGACACCCGACGCCACGTCGCGTATTAGCTCAGCTACGGACGGCGCGGAGGTCGCATGCTCAAATCCAAGCTATTGAGACTGTCGATACTATCGCTGGCAGTCCTGGTTGTCCTGGGAACCCGGCACAGGCATCCTCGATCCTCAATCGCACGTCTTCGGTGGCTCCGGCGCCGACGGTGGAACCATCCATCTGAAGACGGAGCGGCTGGTCGCGGAGCCGGCGTCCGACCTACTCCCACTGGCCGTGCCCGCCGCGCCGGACGCCTTGTTGGGGATCGCTCCGCTCCGGGACACCCGGCTGCACGAAACGCTGTCCAGCGTGACGTATCCCTCGATATCCCGACCCGCTGCCATGTTTCCGATGATGGGCGAGCCGATCGCGGCCGCGCCGTCGCATCCCGCCAGCGCGGCAACGGGTTATCTCCACGTCCCCGAACCGGCCTCGGTGATGCTGCTGGTCACGGGGATGATCGGCCTGGCGGCGCGTCGGCACCTGCGGCGGAAGCTCGTCAACGCCGCGAAGGTGTGACCGTCTCGCGTCGCTCGTCGTCGGCTCCGGGCGGGACCTTTTCCCAGCGGGGCAGGGCCTCGCGGAGATGCTGACGCGCCGCGACGGTCAGCTTCTTGTCCTCGTGTGGGGTGTGGGCATCGAGCCAGAGCGCCTGTCGTGCTTGCCGCGCGGCGGCGTCGAAGCGGCCGGTCGCGGCGCAGGCGTCGGCCAGATCGCCGCGGAGCGGGGCGTTGTTCGGGTAGAGCCTCGCGGCCCGTCCCAGCGCGTTCACCAGGGCGATCTGCGGGGTCCTCCGCCCCTTCGCCGGTCACGCCCCGGGCGAGCAACTGATGCAGGATGGCGATGCGGTACCGCTCGATCGGCATCGATTCCGGGTTGCGCGGCGGCTGGACCGCCTCCGTCAAGGCCCGCTTGATCCGTGGCCAGACGCGCTCGCCGGGCCGGGCCCCCCGCGACACCCACAGCCGATATTCCAGGTCGGCCAGGCCAAGCCACGGCTCGGGGGAGAGCGGGTCGGCACTCGCGGCGCGAAGGAAGTCCTCACGGGCGGCGTCGAAGTCGGGCCGGGGATCGGCCAGCCGGTCTCGCGCCTCGCTGATCGCCGCTTGCGAACGCCAGAACGGCAGCACCGAGCCGACAAACGAACCGATCACCGCCGCGAAGATCGCCGCCAGGCCGAACGCCCACCAACGCCCGCCGATCCGCCGCAAGCGCCGCAAGGGCGATCGTCGCGGAGGTCCTGCCCCAGGGCGATGAAGCCCCACAGCCCGAGGGCCACCGGCGGAATCCCGATCCCCCCGGCCGCGAGCAGGTTGACCATCATCGCCAGAGCCCCCAAACCCAGCGCCGAGCCCGCGATCGGCAACCGCCGCCAGAGGGGCAACAACATCACGGCCCCCCAGACCCAGGCCGCCCCCAGGATCAGCCAGCGCGCGAGCAACCCCTCGGCGAACGGGTTCAAGTGTCCCAGCGCGACGACCACGACCCAGCCCCCGGCCGCCCACATCCAGAGCCATCGAGAGCCGGTCGGGGGCGCATCCGGGGGGCGGCTCGACGGGGCAACGGCGCGGTCCGGCGGCTCGACCTCGACCCGGTCGGTCAACGACAACGGCCGGGCCCGCCCGAGCAGGTCCCGCAACGCCAGGCCAAGCGCCACGAGCAACATCAACGCGGCAAAGACGCCAGCCGTCGCCCAGACGTCGAGCACCATGTTGTGCGGGTCGCGGATCTCCTCGCTCGACTGCGGCAGCTTGTAACGCAGGTAAGGCCCGGCGAAGTTGCCGGGGCCGACCCCCGACCAGAACGTCCGCGACGACCCGGTCAGGAGCTTCCAGGTCCCTTCCCAGTACTCCCAGCGATAACGGAGGGACTTGGTCGATTCGGTGACGACCTCGCGATCGAGCTGCCCGGCGGCCAGGGCGATGCCGACGACCAGCGCCATCAAGCCAACAACGGCACCCAACCGCCAGCGCGATCGTCCGCGCGGGGACCCTCCGCGCTCGCGCCAGGCCATCACGGCCAGGGCGACGAGCAACCCCAGGTAGGCGCTCCGGCTCTTGGTCAGCACCAGGCAAGCCAGCAACATCAACAACGGCGGGACGGCCAGGACCAGGGGGACCAGCCGGGAGCCGGGCCGCTCGCGGCGGAGGGCGTTCGACAGAAAAATCGCCAGCGCCAGGACGGTCGGCCCGACCAGGAACCCGGCCAGCGAATTCGCCAGGGCGAACGTCGCCATCGGCTCGCTGGAGCCGAGCAGGCGGTTCTCGAACATCGTCCGGCTCGGGGAATCCGGGTCGATCCCCTGTCCGATCAGGACCTCGCGCGGGTGCGCCAGGTAATAGGCGCGCAGGGCGGGATACTCAACGGCAACCTGATAGATGCCATACGCCGACACGGCCACGGCCGTCGCCAGCAAGGCGCCGGTCAGGGCATTCGTCTCGGCGCGGGTCCTCGGCAGGTTCCGCAGGAGGAGGTACAGGATGGCCAGCCCTCCCCATTCCCAGGCGAGGTTCAGGGCGGGGCGACGATCGGCGGCGGCCTCGGTGCTCAGGCCCACCAGCGCGACGAGCACGAGAAACGCGGCGTCGGTCCACGACCACCGCACGCGGGTCGCGCCGCAGATCCAGGTCGCGGCGACGGCCAGGGCGGCGGTCAACAGCACGCAGAGGACCCAGCTCAGGCCGGTGCCGGCGTCGGCGTCCTCGCCCGGCCAGTAGAACCGCGCGGTCAACGAGCGCGGCGGTCAGGCCGAGCGCCAGCCGCCGGAGCCGCTCGCCGAGCCAGGCGGCCGTCTCCTCGTCCTCGTCAAAGAGCCCCGGCGCCGGGTTCGGGCCGGCCTGGCCGGGATGTCGTCTCGGTGGCCGTCGGCCTCGGTTGTCGCCTCGCCATCACGTCTCTCCGGCCGTTTCGTCGATGCTTCGAGCACGGCCACGATCCCCAGCAGGCAGGCCGTCTGCGCGACGACCACGCCCGCCCCGAACGCCCCCAGCCGGTGCAGCAGGAGTGCCCCCAGCCCGCTCGCCAGCGTCACCAGGTCAATCGTCCACACGGCGCGCTTCGGCGTCAAACCCCGATCGACCAGCCGGTGCGAAAAATGCCGACGGTCCGCCCGGAACGGACTGCGCCCTTCCCTCAAGCGGATCAGGATGACCGACGTCGTGTCGTACAGCGGCACGGCCATTACCAGCAACGGCGAGAGCACGGCGAACGGAGAGTAGCCCTCGTCGTAAGGTCGGGTGAACGTGCCGGCGACGGTCAACGTTCCGAGCATGAATCCGAGGAAGTTGCTCCCGGCGTCCCCCATGAACAGCCGCGCGGGGTTGTGGTTGTGTACGAGAAACCCCGCCAAGGCCCCCACCAGAATCAACAGGACAGCCGGCACGAACAGGCTCCCGACCGCCACCTGCGCCGCGGCGAAGAGCGCCGCCGCGATCAAACCGACCGACGCCGACAGTCCGTCCATGTTGTCGAGCATGTTGAACGAGTTCGTCAGCCCGACGATCCAGAGCACCGTCACGAACCCGGTGAAGTACCGGTTCGTGAACGGCGGAAAGAGCGTCACCCGCCCCCAACCGACGACGAAGACCGTCGCCAGGGCAATCTGCACGAGCAGTCGCGGCTTCCATTCCAGCGTGAAGCGGTCGTCCATCACCCCCATGACCATGATGCACGTGGCCAGCCCCATGATCCCGAGCAGTTCCCCGCCTCGTGCGCGGAGGCCATCGGTGTAGATGGCGAGATTGCCGGGCATCCAGAACTCACCGAACTGTCACGGCCAGGGCACCCGCACCGAGCACGAGCGCGGTCGTCAGCCAGATCGCCACGCCCCCGCCCAGCGGCGTCGGCGCCTTGTGCGCCTTGTGCCCGCCCGGCCGATCCACCAATCCGACCTTCGGCGCGATCCGTCGCGTCAGGCCGCACAGGGCGACGCTCAGGACGAAGGACGTGACGACCAGGCCGGCACCGATTATTCCCAGATTCACGGGCGAACTCCCGGACTATGCGGCGTTCCCGCCATTGATGAGACATTCGGCCCGATCACTCGCTCACCTCGGCCCGGCGTGCCTGTTCCTCCTTGATCCGATGCCCTTCGCGGATATTGGCCAGGCCGAGCGCGAGGCTGATGCCCATCAAGGCGAGCACGACCCCCACGACGCCCGCCAGCGCGACCCACTCGACGGTGCGGTCGGGGGGCCAGTCCGGGCTGGCCCCCCTCGCAAGAACGCGCCGATGACGACCGGACCGCCGAAGGTCGCCACGGTCATCAAGACGAGAATCACGTAGGGCAGGCGGGGCAGGGGGGGACGCATCCGGGTCATGCGTCGTGGCCTTTCTCGACGGCCCGGGCGACCCGGCGCTCGGTGCAACGGGCCTCGAAGGTCTTGCGGGTCGTCTCCAGCTCGGCCAGCACGGCCTCGCCCGCGGTGGCCGCCGAGACGTGGTGCGCCGATTCGTCCGTCCGCCACTTCACCTCGATCGTCCCTTCCTTCAGGCCCCGCTCGCCGACGACCACGCGCAGGGGGATGCCGATCAGGTCGGCGTCCTTGAACTTCACGCCGGGGCGGCCTTCGCGGTCGTCCACCAGGACCTCGACGCCATTTTCCTCCAGGTGCTTGACGAGCGACTCGGTCACTTCCATCACGGCCTCGTTCTGGGCCTGCAAGGGAATGACGATCACCTCGTAGGGGGCCAGCGGCAACGGCCAGACGATGCCGTCGTTGTCGTGGAACGCCTCGACGGCCGCCGCGAGGATGCGGTTCACGCCGATGCCGTAGCAGCCCATGATGAGCGGCTGCTCCTGCCCCTTCTCGTCGAGGAACGTCGCCCCCATCGCGTTCGAATACTTCGTGCCGAGCTTGAAGACGTGGCCGATCTCGATTCCCTGGGTCACGTCCAGCTTCGACCCGCAGCGCGGGCAGGGGTCGCCCGGCGCGGCGTTGCGCAGGTCGTGGATGCGGTCGAGCGGGAAGTCACGTCCGGGAACGACCCCCTTCAGGTGCATGTCCTGGGCGTTGCCGCCGACGACGACCGATTCCATCGCCGCGACCGCCCGATCGACGATCACGGGGATCTTCGCCCCGACCGGCCCGATGTAGCCCATCGGCGCGCCGGTGGCCTGCTCGATCTGCTCCGGCTCGGCCGGGGTGAGCGTCGCCGCGCCGACGGCCCGGCGCACCTTCGCCTCGTTGGCTTCGTGGTCGCCGCGGATCAAGATGCCGACGGGCTTGTCGTCGGCCAGATAGACCAGGAGCTTGGCCGTCTGCGACTCGTGGACCTTGAGAAAGTCGGCGACCTCCTGAATCGTGCGACGGCCGGGCGTGGGGACCGCCTCATGGGCCGGGGCGCTGGTGTCGTGTGCGGGGGCCTCGTTGCCGCCGCCGATCTCCGCCCGCTCGCGGTTGGCGGCGTAGTCGCACTTCGGGTTCGTGCAACGGATGACCGTGTCCTCGCCCCGTTCGCAGGGGGTCATGAACTCGTGCGAGACGTCGCCGCCGATCGGTCCGCTCTCGGCCTCGACCGCGACGTAGGGCAGGCCGCAGCGGTCGAAGACGCGGCAATAGGCCTCGTACATCCGGTCGTAGATCTCGTTCAGTTGCTCCAGGTTCGCGCTGAAGCTGTACGCATCCTTCATGAGGAATTCGCGGGTGCGGAGGATGCCGAAGCGCGGCGCGGCTCGTCGCGGAACTTGGTCTGGATCTGGTAGAGCGTCACCGGCAGTTGCCGGTACGACTTCAGGAGGTCGCGGGCGATGTCGGTGACGACCTCCTCGTGCGTCGGCCCGAGCGTGACCTGGCGGTCGCCGTGGACGGCGAACTCCATCAGGATGCCGCCCATGTTGCCGTAGCGGCCAGATTCCTGCCAGAGCTCGATCGGCTGCAGGGCGGGCATCAGGAGTTCCAGGGCCCCGGTGGCGTCCATCTCCTCGCGGACGATCCGCGCCGCCTTGTGGAGCACGCGGAGCCCCAGGGGGAGATAGGAATAGGCCCCCGAACCCAGTGGCCGGATCATCCCCGCGCGGAGCAAGAAAATGTGACTCGGAGCCACGGCATCGGCCGGGGTTTCCTTCTGGGTCGGGATCAAGGCTTGCGACCAGCGCACGGGAGACTCCTGAACGGAACGAAAACGAATCAGGGAAAAAGGTCCAGACCGGCCAGGGCTCGCCTGACAGGCCCCACGATTATACGACGCCCCGTCGCGGGGGCCGAGAGACGATTTGCGACCGATCCCATCGAACGATCCGAGAGAACCGGAAAAACCCCCAAGGACCGGACACGCGGATCGTTCGTAACGTGTTGCTACGGAAGGAGCAAAATCAATCCCTCGAGGGGAAAAGGGCCGAATTCCGGGACGCCAAACGACGACATCATAGAGTAAGCGTGAGAGGTTTCCGAGAGCCCATCGCCGGTCGTTATACCCCGCATTGAATCGAGGGTCGGAGATCCCGGCCGCACGGAGGTGAGACGTGTTTCCATTTGAAGCCTTGCGGACGCGCCGGCGTGCCCGGCCCCGGAAGCGGCCTGAAGTCAACTCCCTGGAGCGGCTGGAGGAGCGTACGCTGATGGCGTACAGCCCGCTGGGCTATTCGCTGCCCGATCTGACGGTGTCGGGGATCGCCGCGCCGGTGGCCGCCTACGAGGGGCCGCTGACGGTGACGGTCAACGTCAGCAACCTGGGCGCCAGCTCGATCCTGGAACCGAACGCGCTGCCGTTCGGCTCCCCCAGCCATGCCGATGCCCCCGCCTCGACCGTGACCGTCTATCTCGGTTCGCGGCCGAACTTCCGGGCCGGGATCGTGCCGATCGGCACGATCGACATCCCGGCGGTGCCTCAGAACAGCCTGCTCCAGGTCACGCAGACCTTGACCATGCCGGTGAATTACCCGGTCTTGCCCGACGTGGGCGGCACGGCCTATGTCTTCTTCCGCATCAACCCGTCGGGCCTGGACATCAACCGGGCGAACAACTTCACCCGCACGGGGCAACCGTTACAGATTGCCCCCGCCTTGCCCGACGTGTTCGCCACGGCCCTGGCGGTTCCGCCGGTGATGCAGCCGGGGGATTTCATCCAGCCGGATGTCAAGATCGCCAACTTCGGCACCGTGAACACCGCCGATCAGGGACCGTTCCTGGTCGATCTGGTCGCCTCGACCGACCAGAATTTCGGGCCCGGCGATAAGCTCCTGGCAAGCTGGACCATCTCCAACCTGCCACCGCTTGCGCAGGTCCCCTCGACCAACACGGTGCTCGGCGACGTGACGGTCAACGACCCGGCCAACGTCGTCACGCTCACCGGCCCGATCGTGCAACTGCCCGACAGCTCGTCCACGGACCCGCCCACGGACAGCGAGAACGTGACCCCGACAGTGTACTACATCGGCGTGATCGTCGATCCCGACAACGCGATTCAGGAAATCAGCGAGCTGGACGGCGACACGCAAGATCCGATGCTCAGCCCGGTCGTCCAGGTCGGGCCGCCGATCAACGGCCTGCCGCCGGCCGGCGTGCTCCAGCCCCCGACAACGCCGTTCCCGGTCTTCCCGTACCCGACGTTCGTTCCAACGGACTCGACGACCACGGGCACGACCGGAACCACGACGGTTTCCGCCGCCGGCACGCCGACCAACAGCATGGAGTACCTCGACGCGCTCAAGAACGGGGAGATCTTCAACGCGGTCACCGACCAGCCGACACGGCGTGGCGGGCAGAGGGCCAACCAGGCTCCGTTCGACCGTTTCCTCGCGCTCCGCGCGTTCCTCAGGGGTTGACGGATCGGGACATCCGACGCGCCGGCGACTTGACCGCGCCGGCGCGTCGTCCCTACAATCGGCCCCTTTACGGGGTCGTGTGGCTGGCGGTCCGTTCCGCCCAAGAACCCCAACACGGATCGTCCGAGCCGACGTGATGCTGCCAACATGACGCGACGCTTCGTCAACCAGCTTGCCAATGGAGATTCGGTGGACGAGGTCTTCCTCGTCTCCGACAAGCAACTCCGGGCCAATCGCCAGGGGAACCTTTACCTCCACCTGGAGCTTCGGGACCGCACCGGCGCTCTCGGCGCGCGGTTCTGGAACGCCAGCGAGGAACTCGCCCGACGGTTCGAACCGGGGGACTACCTCGGCATCAAGGGGAAGGTGCAGGTCTTTCAGGGGGCCTTGCAACTGATCCTCTCGCACCTGGAGCCGGTCGATTCGTCGCGGATCGAGCCGGAGGAATTTCTCCCCCAGAGCACGCGCGACATCGCCAAACTGACGGCCCGCCTGCGCGAGTTGCTCATGGGCCTGACGAACCCCTACCTGCGCGCCCTGGCCGAGTGCTTCCTGATCGACGACGCGTTTCTCCAGAAGTTCACCATCGCCCCGGCCGGGATCAAGAACCACCACGCCTACCGCGCGGGGCTGGTGGAGCACGTCGTCACGATGCTCACGGCGGCCGACCGGATCGCCGACCTTTATCCCGAGGTGGACCGGGACGTGCTCCTGATGGGCATCTTCCTGCACGACATCGGCAAGATCGACGAGTTGAGCTACGAACGCACGTTCAGCTACACCGACGAGGGGCAACTTGTCGGCCACCTGGTCATGGGAGTGGAGATCCTCCGCGACAAGGTCGAGCAAACCCGCGCCCTGACCGGCGAGCCGTTCCCGCACGAACTGCACCTGCGGCTCAAGCACATGATCGTCAGCCACCACGGCACGGGGGAGTTCGGCAGCCCGAAGGTGCCGATGACTCCCGAAGCCATCGCGCTGCACTATCTCGACAACCTCGACGCCAAGATCCATCTCTTCACCCGGGAAATCCGCGACGACCCCAGCCGGGAGTCAAGCTGGACTCCATTCCACCCGAACCTCAACCGCCGACTCTTCAAGGGCAACCCCGACGCCAACGACGTCTCCGCCGAGGGGGAGGACGTCTAGCCTGGGAACGAGGACTCGGCGGGGCAGGGGGGAGATCGCCATGTTGCCGCGCCGGTTTCCGATCGTCGGATTGCTCGTTCTGATCGCAATCGCCGCTTTGGGAATGGCCGCGCTGGCGAACCCGTCGCTGTGGTGGGCGGTCTTGATCTCGTATCTCACCTTCGCGGTGCTGCTCGGGACAATCGTGGGCGTGCTCGTCACGCGGGGACCGTCACGCCATTTCTGGATCGGCGCTGCCGTCCTTGGCTGGGCTCTGGCCTTTCATCCCTACTGGGAGAGGCTCGACACCTCCACCGGGATCATTTTGACGACCGTCGTGCAAGACCTCGCCAACCTTACCCATCCTTTCCGGGCCTCCCAGGCCGCAATATCGAACGCCCAGCAATATGATTATGAATCTCAACGTCATAACCTTCTGATCGAATATTTCACGTCGATCGGATGTCACCTCCTGATCCTGGGCTTCGCTCTGCTCGGCGGCGTGACGGCCCGCGTCCTCGCCGCGCGAAGCGATCGGCAGGCCCGCGCGAGGGAGGAACCGGGCGCGGTATAATCGTACGCAAGCGAAAGGAGGGACCATGATCCCCATCACCCCCGAGCTTCGGCAGGCGATCGCCCAGGCGGGAGGCGCGCCGGTACGGCTCGAAGATCCCGAGACGAAGACGACGTATGTCCTGATCCCAATGGAGCAGTACGAGGCGATCGTGCCGCTCGTCCTCGACGGTGAACCCACACTCGATGAACAGCGGGCCTTGCTGGGTAGAATGGGTCGGAGCATCGGTTGGGATGATCCGGAGATGGATGTTTACAACGACCTCGATCCCCGGAACGAAGGATGAGCCGAGGCGATGTCGTCCTGGTGGATTTTCCATTCACTGATGCCGGCGGCTCCAAGATCCGCCCCGCGCTGGTCGTTCAGGATGACCGGGTTCCGTCGGTCAACACGATCATCGCCTTGATCACGAGCAAACGTCAGCGATCTGGACCGACACGGCTCAGAAATCGATCCATCCAAGCCGGAAGGGGCCGGCTCGGGGCTTCGGATGGTTTCGATTGTGGCTTGTGAAAGTCTCTTCTCCATCCATCAACAGCTCATCCTTCGAACCATCGGCCACCTCCCCCCGGCGACGATGACCCGGATCGACGACTGCCTGAAGGCCGCCCTGGGGTTGCCCTGAATCGAGCGGCACGGCGTCTGCAACAAAAGGTGTCCCACATGAACGACCAGTACGCGGACAAGGTGATGGGCCTCGTCTCCCGGCCCGACTACCAGCCGATCACCCTGAAGGCCATGTCCCGGCGGTTCGAAATCGCGCCCGAGGACTATGCCGAGTTCCGCAAGACGGTCAAGAAGCTCGTCCGCGACGGCAAGCTCGACCTCGCCAAGGACAAGACGCTGACCAAGGCCAGCGACCAGAAAGGGGCGATCGTCGGCACGTATCGCCGCACGTCGAAGGGCTTCGGGTTCGTCCGGCCGCAAGATCCGAAGTTCGAAGGCCGCGCCGGCGACATCTTCATCCCGATCGACGAGGGGCTGGATGCCTCCTCCGGGGACGAGGTGGCCGTCAAGATCACCAAGCGGCCGCACAAGCCCGGCTTCAACATCCAGGGGCGCATCATCCGCGTGCTGTCGCGGGCCTCGGGGCTGTTCGTCGGGACGTATTTCGAGCTGGGAGGGGCCGGGTACGTCAAGATCGACGGAACGACCTTCCACGACCCACTTTATGTCGGCGACCCCGGGGCCAAGGGGGCGAAGTCCGGCGACAAGGTCGCGGTGGAGATCGTCCGCTATCCGTCCCCCATGCGCGAGGGCGAAGGCGTCATCTCCGAGCTGATCGGCCCGCGCGGCCAGCCGGGGGTCGATACCCTGTCGGTCATCCGCGCGTTCGGCATCCCCGACGAATTCGATGAGGAGACCCTGGAAGAAGCCCGTCGCCAGGCGAAACTCTTCGCCGAGATGGCCGACCGGATCGAGGACCGGCTCGACCTGCGCGACGCCCTGACCGTCACGATCGACCCGAAAGACGCCCGCGACTTCGACGACGCGATCACCCTGACCCGCGACGACCGCGGCTTCTGGAGCCTCGGCGTCCATATCGCCGACGTCAGCCACTTCGTCCGCGTGGGCTCGGCCCTGGACCGCACCGCCCGCAAGCGAGGCAATAGCGTCTATCTGCCCGATCGCGTTATCCCGATGCTGCCGGAAGTCCTCTCCAACAGTCTGGCAAGCCTCCAGCAAGGCCAGGAGCGCTTCACCGTCAGCGCCCTGCTCGAATTCAACGCCGAAGGGGTCCGCACCGACATGCGGTTCGCCCGGTCGGTGATCCGCGTCGATCGCCGCTTCACCTACGAGCAGGCGTATTACGCGATGACCCATCCCGACGAGACGATCGAGGACGTCTCGCCCGAGATCCACGCCCAGCTCGGCCGGATGCTGGAACTGGCGATGATCCTCCGCAATCGGCGGTTCCGGCGCGGGTCGCTGGAGCTGGTCATGCCCGAGGTCGAGGTCGAACTGGGAGACCAGGGGGAGGTCGTCGGCGCGCACCTGGCCTCCAATGACGAGAGCCACCAGGTCATTGAGGAGTTCATGCTCGCGGCCAACGAGGCCGTCGCCGCGTTTCTCACCTCAAGAGGCGCCGGGTTCCTGCGGCGGGTCCACGCCGATCCGGAACCGACCAAGCTCCGCCAGTTCGCCGAGTTCGTGCGGAGCCTCGGGTTCACGCTCGACGACCCGCAAAGCCGCTTCGAGCTTCAGCGCGTGCTGGCCGAGTCGGACGGCCAGCCCGAGCGTCACGCCGTCCACTACGGGCTTTTGCGGAGCTTCAAGCAGGCCATTTACACTCCCGAGCACGAGGGCCATTACGCCCTGGCGAGCGACGACTACTGCCACTTCACCTCGCCGATCCGCCGCTACCCGGACCTTCAGGTCCACCGGCAGCTCACGGCGATCCTCGCGGGGCGCAAACCCAGGAGCGACCCCGACGAACTCGTCATGCTGGGCGAGAACTGCAGCCGCACCGAGCGCCGGGCCGAGGCCGCCGAGCGCGAGATCATCAAGGTCAAGCTGCTGACCTACCTGGAATCCCGCATCGGCGAGTCGTTCCACGCCATCATCACCGCCGCCGAGGACTTCGGCCTGTTCTGCCAGCTCGTCGAGCTACCGATCGACGGCCTGATTCACGTCACCAGCCTGGGGGACGACTACTATTACCTGGAGTCGGAGACGCACACGCTGATCGGCCGGCGCTCGGGGCACCGCTACCGCCTGGGGGACCGGATCGAGGTCCGCATCGCCCGGATCGATATCGACCGCCGCGAACTGGACCTGGTCCTCGCCAGCGACGCCCCGCCGACCCCGCCCGAACCGTCGCGGAAGTCGGCCCCCAGGAGCACCGGACGGAAGCGCGACGCGTCCCCATCGTCGCGAGAGGAAACGCCGGTTCGTAAGGGTCGCAAACCCAAGGCGAAACCGAAGTCCAAGTCGAAATCATCCCGGCGTCGCAAATCCTGACGACCTGTTGGGGACCTCCCCGGACGGGACGGTTTCGTCCCGATGGCCACGCCGGGGGGATTGGCATGACCGTTGCGGCGCTATCAGGTCTTATCACTGGAAGCCGCCAAGGGAGCCGCACGCGCAGACCCCAACAGATCGAATTTCATCATGATTGTTCACTCCAGTTGCTCATTTCGGGCCTTGACCCTCATGGTCGCCGTCTCCGCCTTGCTTTCAACGACAGCCGAAGGCGCGGAGGGTGGGAAATCCGGTTCCGACGCGTCGATGTACGACAAGGCGTATGTCGTCATCGACCGGCTCAACGAGGGCTTGCCGAGGACCAGCAACACCGACACACCCGACTTGCAGACCCCGCAGTCGTCGCTGGAGAATTTTCTCCACTCCTGCCGGGACGGAAACTACGAACGAGCCGCGCGGTCGCTGAACCTCAACGGCATCCCGACGGAGCGGCAGGCGGCCGTCGGGGCGGACCTCGCCCGCAAGCTCAAGTTCGTGATGGACCGCAAGGTCTGGTTCCAGTGGGAGGAGATCCCCGACAGGCCGGACGGCAAGGCCCCCAAGACCGAGGTGAGCGCCACGAAGTCCGGCGGGCCCAAGGTCGGCCCGCCCCGTCGAGGGATCGAGGTGGGATCGGTGCAGGTGGAAGGGCGGGATCTCGCCCTGCTCTTGCTGCGGGTCAAGCCGGGCGACGCCGCGCCGGTCTGGGTGTTCTCCCGACAGTCGGTCGAGAATATCCCGCTGCTCTACAAGGAGTTCGGCCCGAGCCCGCTGGAGAGCCGGCTGCCGGACTGGCTGAAGGAGCACCGCGTCTTGAAGCTCGCCCCCTGGCAGTGGATCGGCCTCGTCCTGTGCCTTCTGGTCGGCATCGCGATTGGCTGGGGGGTTCAGAAGCTGGCCGAGCGGATGCTCCGCGACGCGCCGAGCCACTGGGCGCTGACCTTCGCCCAGTCGATCCGAGGGCCGGTGGCGGTGACGCTCGGCCTGATCCTCTTCTACGGCCTGGCGAGCAACCTCCTGCAACTGGCCGGGCCGATCATGCTGGCCTTTGAACCACTGGTGATCGTGCTGATCATCATGGGCATCGCCTGGTTCGCGCAGCGGACGATCGACTTCGCCTCTCGGCGGATCACGCAGCGCTACGAGGGCATGGAAGGGGGCGAGGCCCATGCGATCTTGACGCGGGTCAAGGTGGCCAAGCACGTCCTCTCGGTGCTGGTCGTGCTCATCGGCGCGGGCTGGGCCTTGAGCCAGTTCGAATGGGCCGCGACGCTCGGCTATTCGCTCCTGGCCTCCGCCGGGGTGGCTGGCGTCGTGCTCGGCGTCGCCGCCCAGCGCCCGCTGGCGAACCTGTTCGCCGGAATCCACCTGGCCGCCACTCAGCCGGTACGTGTCGGTGACGCGGTGATCTTCGAGGGCGAGTTCGGCTGGATCGAGGAGGTCGCGGTCACGTACCTGATCATCCGCACGTGGGACCTGCGCCGGCTGGTCGTTCCGACAACCTATTTCATGGAACGCCCCGTCCAGAACTGGACCAAGGGGGGCGAGAACATGATGAAGCCGGTGTACCTCTACGCCGATTACCGCGTGGACGTTCCGGCCGTCCGCAAGGAGCTGGAAAAGGTCCTGAAGAACCATCCCGACTACGACGAGACCGTCCCACCCATCCTCCAGGTTACGTCCTGCACCGAGGACACCGTCGAGATCCGCGCCTGTGCAGCGCCAGGGACCCCTCGACCGCCTGGAACCTCCATTGTGACGTCCGCGAGTCGCTCCTGAGCTTCCTCCGCGACCTCGACGAGGGCCGTTCCCTGCCACGCGAACGCGTGCTCCTGACGGACGTCCCCGACGGACTCCGCAACGGTCATGCCCGTGACAGCCAGGAGGAGGACAAACAGCGGGCCTCGGAACGTCGCGGAGAATCGGAGTCCGAGCGGAACCATCGGGGACAACGCGGAGGAGGACGCCGGGGGGGAGGTCGATCGTCCTCTCGGAAAAAGCGATCCGGCAAGGGACGCGCCGGCAGACATCGGATCGGTGGGAAGGAACAAGCGAAGTCGGAGGTCTCGCACGACGCCCCCGAAGATGGGAACGGCGACGGCTAGATTACCCGGCCCCGACAGGATCCTGAGTCGAGTCTGCTCAAGAAACGGCGTTCAGAGTTTCCGAGAGAATCTGGTCCAGGGGCAAATCGACCAGCAGGGCCTCGGTTTCTCCCGTCTCCGGCAACGAGACGAGCTGCCAGGAACCGCAGCTCGAACAAACTCCCAGCATCCGCTCCGGCACGTGGATCTGCGGCTGATAGAGATCCAGTTCCGAACGACAGAACGGGCAATCAAACGACGGCGGTTCCACCGGGCTATGGGTCAGAATGACCACGTCCAGTGCATGGAAAGTTCGCGCCTCGGTTTCCAGGCTCACCATCAAGGGATCATCCTCTGCGTTGAGGAGTCTTCCAGCCCCGTTGGAGCTTGTCCGTCTCACGCCATCGTGAGTGCCCTGCAGACTGGTATCATGAGTTTAGCAAAGCAATAACCCTTGTCAATCCGCGTCTCTCCGATTCCTATCTTTTCTTGATTTGAGCCACTCCTTTGGGTCGGCTCAGTCAGGGGTCTCGATCCGGGGCGAGTGCCGAGACCTCGGCGAGGATGCGTTCGGGGGTCGGCAGGTGGACCAGGACAGCCTCGCCTTCCTTCACCCCGCTCGCCACGTAGAACCAGGCGTCGCAATGCTCACATGTCGCGAGTAAGCGATCGGGAGTATTTTCGTCCGGTTGATGAAATTCCAGCGGGATTTGACATCGGGGACAGGGGGTCGGATCGGCCCCCTCCGTCGATGCGGGAAGACGGATCGCGGTGACCGGAATCACGATTGTTGTTCGCGCCATGGAGGCACCTTTCCACCTCACCCCGGCCGATCTGGCCTCGGTCGGGAACTCTGCAACGGGTTCGTCAGCGTATTCGAAATTGGCGGGAGAACCGACAAAGATAACGCGAGGGGAACTCGCGTTACTAAAGCAAGAATAACGGCATCATCCCCGATTGTGACACACAAAATGGAAAAAATCCGTGAGGTGATGCAGAGATGGCCCCACGTACTCGAACTGGACTTCCCAATAATCGACGAATCGGGACAATTCCAGGACGAGGACCCGGTGGCCAGTTGGGCCGGGTCGATCTCAAAAGGCGATGGAACGCGAGGGATCACGCCCATGCGAGGCTGGATGAGAATGGGATGGACCCTGGCCGTGGGCATGAGCCTGGCCGGGAGCCTGGCCTCGGCCCAGGTGGTCGAGCGGGATATCAAGGTGACTGGCCCGCGCGGCCGGTCCATCGAGAGGCACGTCCAGGCCGCGCGGCGGCCCGGCGCGATTGACCGCGAGGTCCGCGTGCAGCGACCGGGCGGGACCATCGAGCGGGACGTGCACCTCCGGAGCATGGGGGGATTTGCCCCGCGGCACCATGCGTCGCCACGGGTCATCGAACGGGATTTTTACGTCCGCCGTCCGCCCGTGGTGGTCGAGCGGAATGTCTATGTCGGGCGGGGGCCGGCCCTGGGCATCGCGCCGATTTTCAGCTTCATGTTCGGCTCGCCCCCACCTCCGCCGCCTCCGGTGGTGGTCGTGCCCGAGCCGGTTTATGTCGAGCCGGCGCCGCCGCCGGTGGTGGTCTATCAACCGCCCCAGCGCTACGTGCCGGCCCCGCCACAGCAGACGGTGGTGGTGGACCCGGTGGCCTCGGCGGCCGAGCGATTGCAGAGCCATCACGATAACAGCCGCCGCGACGGTGCGATCACGCTCGGCCGCCTCGGTGATCCGCGCGCCGTGCCCGCCTTGATGGACCGGCTGGAGAACGACGACGAGAAGGAAGTTCGGATGGCCGCCGCCTGGGCCCTGGCCGAGATTGGCGACCCACGCGCCGGGGCGTCCTTGCAGAAGGCCGCGCTCTTCGACAAGAGGGAGGAGGTCCGCGAGGTCGCCAGCCGCTCCTACGCGCGCCTGCCCCGCGAGTCGTATCCGGCCCCGACCGCGACGGCGAATCAGGCTCCGGCCCCGCGCGATGGCGACGCCTACCGAGCCTCCACGTCGGACCCCTTGCCCGACTTCGTGAACCAGCCCTGAACGGACATACCGCTCGCGAAGACGTGACGGTCGCAGCTTCACGTCTTCGCGAGACGCCCTGGCCGCGGGCGCGCTTCTTCGGAATGCTTGACGTATCGCTGAAAATCAATACACTGGCCGCATGAGCCAGTCATCCAAGGAACCGCCCTCACACGACGCCGCCGCAGGCGCGCTGCCGAACGAGTTGCCCCCGGTCGAACCCCCTTCGGCGGGGTTCATCCTGCAATTATTCGTGATCCCGGCGGTCATCGTCGCGGTTTTGATCGTCGTGGTCGCCCTGTTCGGCAAGCTGGCGGAGGGGCGGCAGGACGCGATGGATTACGTCCGCGCGATCCGCTCCGGAAACGACAACGTGCGATGGCGGGCGGCCTACGACCTGGCCAGCCTGATCCATAACGAGCCCGAGCTGGCCGAGGACCCCCAGTTGCTCGGCGAGCTGACGGTCCTGCTCGACCAGGAGCTGGCGAAGCCCCCCGCGCAGGCTTCCACCGAGGTGGCCCAGTACCTCTCGGCGACGCTCGGCCTCTTCCACACGCTCCAGGCACGCCCGGTTTCGGGCCGACCCGTGGACCCGCTGGCCTCCCTCGCCAAGGCCCTGGGACCGGCCCAGCCGCTTCCGGTTCGGATCGCGGCCGCCGAGAGTTTGGCCCGTCAGGCGGATCGGAGCGGCGGGGTGCTGGACCATCCCGAGGTGATCGCGGCGCTGGCCCGTGCCGCCGCGGAAGGTGATCCCGAGCTTCGACAACGCGCCGTGTTCGCCCTGGGCTTCATCGATGGGGATCGATCGTCCGAGATCCTCCGAGAGCGTGTCGCGGAGGACGAGGACCGCTTTGTCCGTTACAACGCCGCGCTGGCGCTGGCCCGCCGCGGCGATCCGGCCGCTCGTCCCGTGCTCCGGGAAATCCTCTCCACGTCCGATCTGACCGAAGCCCTCCAGGGCCAGACCCCCGAGGAAACCCGCCGCCGCGTCGCCGAGATCCAGATCGAGGCGATCCATGCCCTTCAAACCGCCGGTGAGCGCGGCAAGCCCGACCTGACGCGGGAATTCCGCCCCGCCCTGACCGATCTCGCGAAGTCCGGCATCGGTAGCGTCTCGATCGAGGCCCAGGCCCTTTTGAAAACTTTACCAGGCTCCTCCTGATCGGCTCTCGACGGTCCCATCCGGCTCCTCGCCCTTCCAATCGCCACTATCCGTCCATTCCGAACAGGTTACGTGCAAAGGCCGTGGTTTGGTCTCGCTCCGAGACCATCCCTGGAATACCTTTTGCATTGTTGCTCTGGTGATCCTACACAAATGGGCGAATTAGCTAAATATCGGCGGACGCGGAGAACCGCGTGAGAAAACTCTCGAAATTCGTCCAACTTTGCAGTTTACCCATGTTATAGTGTGTAGGAGATGGAGTGATCGGAGCAGCGATCCGGATCTTACGACCGGAGCAGGAGAGTTCCAGCAATCTAGGCAAGAGGGGGGAATTCTCAAGGATGAGCTAAGACGTTCCTCCACTGGGAATCATGCAACGTCGGCAAACGCACCAGGGACGCTCGTTTCGCCAGAAGAGGAGACATCGATGTTGAGATCTTTGAGAACGACGGCCGCGGCCCTGGTCATGGCGACCCTGGGCGCGGCAACTCCCGCGTGGGCCACGTATGGTGGAGGGGCCTGTCATCGCTGTGCCCCGGCGCCGGTCGTGCAGACGGCCTGCCAGACCGTCCAGTTGGTTCCGCAGTATCAGACCGTGATGCAGACCCGCTATCGCACGGTCTATGAAAACCAGCCGTACACGGTGATGCAGACCCGCTATCGCACCGCGTATCGCACCGAGCAGTACCAGGTGATGCGGCCGGTGGTCGAGACCAGCCAGGTCGAGCGTCGCTACACGGTGATGAAGCCGGTCTATGAAACCCACAACACCCAACGCACCTACACCGTCATGAAGCCGGTCGTCAACACCGAGACGCGCGAGCGTCGCTACACGGTGATGAAGCCGGTCTATGAAACCCACAACACCCAACGCACCTACACCGTCATGAAGCCGGTCGTCAACACCGAGACGCGCGAGCGTCGCTACACGGTGATGAAGCCGGTCTATGAAACCCACAACACCCAACGCACCTACACCGTCATGAAGCCGGTCGTCAACACCGAGACGCGCGAGCGTCGCTACACGGTGATGAAGCCGGTCTATGAAACCCACAACACCCAACGCACCTACACCGTCATGAAGCCGGTGTACGAGACGTCGATGATCGAGCAGCGGTACAGCGTCATGCGGCCGGTGACGACGACCCGTCAGGTGGTGCGGGAATGCGGTTACTACACGACGCAGGCCGAGGTCATTCCCGGCCCGGTGGTCGAGCGTCAGGTGCGCGTGCCGGACCCCTGCGGCGGTCCTTGCGGCCATCCGGCCTACACGCTGCGCGACGGTCGCCGTCCAGTGTCCGCCCCGGACCGTCTGCCGCACCGTGTACGTCCCGCGTCAGGTCGTCCAGAACGTGAGCGAGACGCGCTACGTCGCCGAGACGGCGGTCCGTCAGGTCCCCGTGCGGACCTGCCGCATGGTTGCCGAGGAGCGGGTCGAGAACATCCCCGTCACCACCTGCCGCATGGTCGCCGAGGAACGGGTCCAGCCGTACCAGGTCCGTACCTGCTCCTACGTCCCCGAGCAGCGGGTGGAGAACATCCCCGTCACCACCTGCAAGATGGTCGCCGAGGAGCGGGTCCAGCCGTACCAGGTCCGCACCTGCTCCTACGTCTCCGAGCAGCGGGTGGAGAACATCCCCGTCACCACCTGCAAAATGGTCGCCGAGGAGCGGGTCCAGCCGTACCAGGTCCGCACCTGCTCCTACGTCTCCGAGCAGCGGGTGGAGAACATCCCCGTCACCACCTGCAAAATGGTCGCCGAGGAACAGGTCCAGATGGTCCCCGTGCGGACGTGCCGCATGGTTGCCGAGACGGCCGAGCGCCAGGTGCCGGTGATGGTTCCCGAGCAGGTTCCCGTGACCGTGACACGCTGCGTCGCCCGCACGGTGGCCGAGCAGGTACCGGTTCAGACGTGCACGATGGTTCCGGTGGCTGTTCCCACCTGCATGACCTGCCCGTGATCCTCGGGCGCGAAAATCTCACCATGCAACA
Organism: uncultured Planctomycetota bacterium; assembly: GCA_963758025.1. Lineage (GTDB taxonomy): Bacteria > Planctomycetota > Planctomycetia > Isosphaerales > Isosphaeraceae > CAVWUA01. Next base: position 412,407 of record CAVWUA010000006.1, read on the forward strand.
CCACAAAGCGGCGTCCCTCGGTGGGACGTCGCTTTTCTTTCTGCGCGTTGTGGGATACCCTGGGAAACCTTGTGGGGGCAACGACGGCCCCGGCGCACCCCCGGCGGCAGGCATGGCCTGGCTCTTGCGGGAGGAAACGCCCGGGATCACAACGTCGTGATCGTCGTGTCTCTTCTTTGAATTGAGCGAGCACGAAGCGAGCATTCACTGTCTATGTTTTCGATTCTCGGGAAATTCGTCTCACGATTCGGGCTGGTTCTGCTGGGCGTCTGGGTCGTCACGCTGGTTGGGATCACGCTCATCGCCCCTCGCTGGCGCGACGTGGCCCATAGTGGCGAGTTCTCCTACTTGCCCGAGGACTCTCCCAGCCGACAGGGCGAGCGCCTGCTGAAGCAGGCTTTCCCTGACGAACGGACCGAGAGCAGCCTCGTCATCGTCCTTCACCGCGAGGACGCGGGGGGCCTGCGCGACGCGGACAAGCAGTTCGTCGCCGAGACGCTCGAACCCGGCCTGAAGCAGATCGCCGAGACGGAAATCGAGGGCGAGGGCGAAAGCGAAAGCGAGGGCGAGCCCTCCATCATCGTCCGCATTCGCACGTTTCAGGACAGGGAAGCCGGGCCGCTCCTGCTCAGCTCCGACGGCAAGGCGACGCTCGTGCTCGTCGATCTGACCAAGGAGTGGCAGAACCGCGAGATCCTGCCGACGATCGAGACGATCGACGCGTTCCTCGAACGCTTGCAACGTGAGAACCAGGTGCCCAAGGGGCTGGAACTCTCCGTCACCGGCAGCGCGGCGGTCGGCCGAGACACGATGCAGGCCGAGGCTAACAGCGCCCACGATATCCAGTCGTGGACCGTCTGGGTCATCATCATCCTGCTCTTGCTGATCTACCGGGCCCCTCTGGTGGCGTTCCTGCCGCTGGTGACGGTCGTCTGCGCCCTGCATCTCTCGCTGAAGTTGCTGGCGATGCTCGGCCAGGCCGGTTACCTCGATATTTTCCGCGGCCTGGAAGTGTACACGACCGTTCTCGTCTATGGCGCGGGGGTCGATTACAGCCTGTTTCTCATCGCCCGCTTCCGTGAGGAGATGGACGCCGGAGAGAGTGCCCGCGAGGCCACCGCCGGCTCGATCGGCAAGGTCGGCGCGGCGGTGGCCGCCAGCGCCGGGACGGTGATCTTCGGGATCGGGATGCTCTACTTCGCCGAGTTCGGCAAGTTTCAGCTCGCGGGCATCACGGTTCCGTTCAGCCTGATGTTCATGCTTCTGGCCGCCCTGACCCTGCTGACCCCGTTGCTCCGGCTGGCGGGACGCTGGGCCTTCTGGCCGCAGCGACCGGAAGACCCCAGCACGCCGCTTCCGCCCGGTGCCGGCCCCGTGCGCCGGCTCGGCCATCGGCTGGAGGCCCACCTTTCGGAAGGGATCTGGGAACGGATCGGCCTGGCGCTGAGGGACCGACCATGCTTCCATGCGCTGGCGGCCGTCGCGATCATGGCCCCCCTGGCCGTGGTCGGGCTCGTGCAGTACAACCGCCTGAGCTTCGGCCTGGTGAGTGATCTGCCCAGCCATGCCCCCAGCGTCGAGGGAACCGACGTCCTCATGAAGCATTTCCCGGCCGGTGCCGCCGGACAGCTCACCTTGATCCTGCGAAACGACCAGGTGGATTTCTCCAGCGATGACGGAGTGGACGCCGTCAAGACCCTGGCCGAGCGGCTCAAAGCGCGGAAGAATCTCCCGATCGCCGACATTCGCAGCGTCGCCGATCCGCTCGGCATGTCCGAGGTCGCGAAGCAGGCCATCCCCAAATCCAGCGGCTTCGGCGCACTGTTCAACATCCAGAAGATCGTGCGTCAGCGGGCCGTCGCGCATTATGTCAGCGACGCCGAGGACCTCGACCATCACGTCACCCGACTCGAGATGTTGCAGAACCAGGACCCGTTCTCCCTGGAGGCGATCAACCGGATGGACTCGCTCCGCGAGGCCGTCGCGTCGGCCTTGCCCGAGACGCTCGAAGCGGGCACGCGGATCTACTTCACCGGCGCGACGTCGAGCCTCCGCGACCTCCGCGGCGTGGCCGATCGTGACCGCGTGCGGATTCAGAGCCTGGTGACGGTCGCCGTCCTGGTGATCCTGATGCTCTTGCTCCGGGCGGTCGCCATCCCGCTCTACCTGGTTCTGACCGTGCTGTTCAGCTATCTCGTGACCCTGGGGGTGGCGTTCCTGGTCTTCCGGGTCTGGGCCGGGCCGGACTTCCCCGGCCTGCACTGGACCGTGCCGACGTTCCTGTTCACGCTCCTGATCGCCGTCGGCGAGGATTACAACATCTTCCTCATCACCCGGATCGAGGAGGAGCAGGACCGGCTCGGACCGATCGACGGCGTGACCCATGCACTGAAGCGGACCGGCGGGATCATCTCCGCGTGCGGCCTGATCATGGCGGGCACGTTCGCTTCGCTGGCCATCGGCGGGACGCTCTCCCGCATGTACCAGCTCGGCTTCGCCCTGGCCTTCGGCGTCCTGCTCGATACCTTCATCGTCCGGCCGATCCTCGTCCCGGCCTACCTGATCTGGGTCAACAGCGCCGATCTCGGCCGCTGGGGGCGGTATCTGGGCGCGCGTCGGACCGCCTCCGACGAAGTCCCCGAGACCGAGCCGGGCGAGACCGTGCGGACCTGATTCGCCGATGATTTTGTGAATCTCCCTCACCCCGACCACGATCGTTTCGAGTGCGGGCCTCGCGCCCGGATGGTTCGCGTGCGCGCGGACCCAGGGCTCTTTGAGAACCCGAGAGATGGTCAACATGCACGGCGGCGAGCCAAGAACGTCGCCACGTCGAGACTCCCGAAAATCGACACATCCGGAGGGTCTTTCGGCGCTCGGCGCCGAAATTTTCGGCGCTGTCACCTCCTTGCAAAGTAAGGAGTTACGTCGTTTCGATACCGAATGTCGGCGCCGAAGGTTCAACCGGAATCGGACCTTCAACAATCCGGATGAGACAGCGTGAGACAGCGCGAAATCACAAAACGAACCCATCGTTTTTCGCGGAAACTGATGAATTCCAAAGGACTTGCGTCCATCCTTCGCATGGGTTCGTTCGTCGATCGAAGCCAAGGCCAATGGTGGCTCGTCTCGCCACCCGGAGGACGGGTCGTGGCTGAAGGACGTGGAGCCCTTCGGCCCAACCTATGAGGCGCCGAGCCGCGCGGCCAGCACGTCGAGAGGCCCGAAGTCCAGTAGCTCCCCCCCGGCCCCCGCAATGCAACGGAACGGCGTCTCTCGCAACGGCGAAGGGAGGGTTCCCACGACATTCAGCCCCGCCGCGTTGGTCGAGAAAGCCGGCAGGGCGATCTGCCCGGGACTGACCAGGAAGCAAGGGGCCGTGATCCCCCCGGCCCGCAGGACCGGGTGATGGTGTCCGATGATCGCCCTGTCCGCCGCCAGCGGCCGGTCGCCATGCGCGATCGTCCAGCCGCCGACCTCCATCGTCTCCGGCAAAGGGGGCCGGCGCGGCGGGTCGTGGTTCCCCCGCAAGGGCACCAGCGCGATTCCCTTCGCCTCCAGCCAGGCGACCAGCCGGCGCACGTCGCGGCTCGTGCGAAGGCAGGGATTAGGCGATTCCACCAGGTCCCCCGCCACGATCAACCGCTCGATCCGGGCGCGGCCGATCAGGGCCGCCAGCTTCGCCAGGGTCTCGGCCAGCGAGTGCGGCGGAACCACATCCCCCCGCGACGCCCGCCGCCATTCGTACCCCAGATGCACGTCGGCGATGATCGCCAGTCGCTCATCGAGGCGCACCGCCGCCCCTTCGGGAGCGAGTCGCCAGCCATCGGGGCCACGGACCAATCCGTTCATCTCAGGCCCCCGCCGCGAGCCGGGCATGCAGCCGACGGAGGGCGTCGGCGGGAGACTCGTAACGCAACGGTTCCTGTCCTCCCGCGTCGATCCAGGCCGCCGTGAACGGCGAGGGGGCCTCCAGGCGGCGGAACCGGACCTCGGGCCGACACGCCAGCCAGGCCAGGGCGGTCGGTGCATCGAGCAGGTCGTGAAGCACCTCCCGGCGCGTCTCGCGGAGCAAGGGGTGGTCCGGGCACGACGCCTTGACCAGCGGGAAGAGCCGGTTGCTCACCCACAGGAGCCCGCCCACCCGCGTCCGGCCCCCTTCCGGGTTGCGAAGGACCATCAAGCCCGTCGCCGCGACGTGCCGGAACCGCCGCGCGGGCAGGTCGCCGCGATCCAGGCCCTCCAGCACGTCGTCATCGAATCCGTCCGGGGAGAGCAGGGGGGCCAGATCCGCCGCCTCCAGCCGCGCGCCTTCGGCCAGACGGATCGCCCAGCCGAGATCGGCGACGGACAGCGCCAGATCGCGGCCGAACCGGCGTCCCAGCCGCGCGGCGACCGCCCGCCCGGCGGCCTCGCAGGCGGCGCGGCTCAACGGGGCGTGGAAGGCATACGACCAGCCTTCCGGATGCGGCGACTCCTCGACCAGCAACGTCCCCGGCCGGGGAATCTCGCTCTGCTGCTCCTGGGCCTGGAAGAGGTCGTCCAGCAGGGCGGCGGCGTCCGGTTCGAGTTCGTGCGTCTCGCAGAGCCAGGCCCGCAGGGCGGAGGGGCCGTCGGCGGCGATCCGCGCGGCGGCGTCGCGGAAGTGGGCCAGGTCAAGCGCCAGCATGGCCGAGAGGGATTGCCGGTCGCTCGACCAGCGCGGCAGGTCCGGCTCCCCCCCGGCGGCCGTCGCATGCACGATCAACCCTTCCAGCCGGCGAAACGCCAGGGCCCGGCCGTCGAGCACGAACCGATCCCCCGGCTGGAGCCGCTCGGCATAGGCCCCCTCCAGCGTCCCGACCTCAACCCCGTCGGCCAGCACGCGGACCGATTCCTCGGAGGTGATCGTGCCGACGTTCTGGCGAAACCAGCGGATCACCCGCCCGTTCCGGATCCCGAACCGGCCGCGATGCCGCCAGAGCCTCGGCGACGTCCAGCGGGGCGTCGCCCCCGGCTCCGGCTCATACGCTCCGGCCGGCGCGGCAAGGTCCCCCGCGAGGTAGGCCAGGCAGGCGTCGAAGTCCGGTCGCGTGAGGCCCTCCATCGGCCCCGCGCGGCGGATCAGGTCGAACGCCTCATCGGTGGACCACTCCCCCGCGCAGGCCATGCCGACGAGCTGCTGGCAGAGCACGTCGAGCGGCGCGGCGACCGCCCTCAGCGGCTCGATCCGCCCTTCGCGTGCGGCCCTGGCCGTGACCACCGCGCCGGCCAGTTCGGCGGGGGTGGCGGCGAGCAAGAGGCCCCGCGCCCGCTCGCCGGGCCGGTGCCCCGCGCGGCCAACCCGCTGGAGGCAACGCGACGCACTTCCAGGCAGGCCGACCAGCACGGTCAGGTCGGCCGTGCCGATGTCCACGCCCAGCTCCAGGCTCGTGCTCGTGACGACCGCCCGCAAGGCGCCGGCCTTCAAGGCCGCCTCGACCTCGCGGCGGCGGACGGCATCGAGCGCCGAGTGATGCGCGGCGACCGCCTCGGGGCCACCGTCCAGCGTCCGCCGCAGGTCGTGTGTGATCTTCTCGGTGAAGGCCCTCGTGTTGGCGAAGACGACTGTCGTCCGGTTCGCCTCGACCGCCCCGGATAAGCGCCGGAGCAGGCGCCGGTAGGTCAGGCCGCGATGCGGGGCCTCGTCGCTCGCCAGGAGCGATTCGACTTCCAGCAGCGGCGGGCGGTGCCCCTGCGGAGGCTCCGCCTCGACCACCCGGCATGACCGCGACGGGCCGACCAGGAACCGCGCGACCGGCTCGGCGGGGCGGCAGGTGGCCGAGAGCCCGACCCGCGACGGGTCCCGCTCCGCCTGTGCCGCGAGCCGTTCCAGCGAAATCGTCAGGTCGGCCCCGCGCTTGGTCGGTACGAGCGAATGGACCTCATCGACGATCAGGTGCTCGACCGTCCGCCAGCGCTCGCTCCACGACGGCTGGCTGAGCAGGAGCGACAGGCTCTCGGGCGTGGTGATGAGCAGGTGGGGCGGCTGGTCGCGCTGCTTGCGGCGCTGGTAGGCCGACGTATCCCCCGTGCGGACGGCAACCCGCACCGGGCTTTCCTCCAACTCCAACTCGCGGCGGATCGCCTCCAGCGGGACCGACAGGTTACGTTCGATGTCGTAGCCGAGGCTCCGCAGCGGCGAGACGTACACGCAGCGCAGGCCGGGGGACAGCGTGCCGTCGTCGTGCTCGCGGTGGAGCCGGTCGAGGATCGCCAGGAACGCCGCGAGCGTCTTGCCGGTGCCGGTCGGCGAGACCAGCAGGAGGTTCTCCCCCCGCGCGATGCTGGGCCAGGCCCCCCTCTGCGCGGGGGTCGGCCCGTCGGGAAAGGTCCGCGCGAACCAGTCGCGCACCGCTCCCGAAATCCCTTCCGACGCCCCCTCCGTGTCCCTTGCCATGCCGTTGCGGCCGGGCAACCTTGCGGTATTCGGCAAGAGTTGCCCTGTCCCTCCTCGAACCTCCAGTAAACCCGGTTCCAACCGGGCGGCGGAAAGAGAAGGTATGTTACCGCACGTTCACTCCCGGCGTCGAGCACGCCTCACGCCGGCTTCCCGACACCCGGGGCGCGGATCTCGCCAGGAACCTCCTGAAAGCTGTCGAGGCATTTCCGCATGGCGGGGGCCAAGTCCTCGAACCGCTTCGATTCCAGGGTGAACTTCGTCTCGTAGTTGAACCGCTCTCCCTGGAACCGCCGCTCCAGAACGGTCATCGAGAACGGCCCGCGCTGGGTGCGGACGACGGTCTCCAGCGCGGGTTTTCCCGCTTGCTGGACGACCTTGCAGGAGAGGACCTCACACCCCGGCTCGACCGCGCAGCTCGTCGGGCAGGGTGCGGGCGAGGTCTTCCAGGTCGAGCGGCTCGGGCGGCAGGCCGATGACGAGGACGTTGTCGGCCCAGATGCCGTGCGCCTGGCCGTTGGCGTAGAAGAGGGCGATCTCGGCGGGCGCCAGGGCCGGTTTCCAGCCTTCGGGCAGGTCGAGGGCGAAGCGGAACTCGCGCTGAACCCAGCGGTTCTTGTCCTTGTCGAGCAGGTCGGCTCCGGTGTTCGGCGGGCTGAATTCCGTCGCGGCAACCAGCTTGTCGAACTGGGGCCGGGCGGTCTTGAGAGTCTCGTCATCGACGTTCAGGAGGAACGTGTACATCTGCCGGTTCGCGATGATGCGGACGCTCAGCTCGTGCCAGAGCACCCCGGGGGCGGGGCGGAACTGCCGGGCGGTTTCGAGCCGCTCCCCCTGAGGCGTCTTGACGACCTCGTTGCGAACGAGCGTGCCGGGCCTCCCCCCGCGCTGGTCGTTGGCGTCGATGCGGGTGCGGTACTCGTCGAGGTTCTCGGGGGCCAGGGCCAGCTCGCAGGCGACGACCCCGGGGCGGTCGGGATCGGCCTGGGGAATCAGGGCGACGAAGACCCGGTCGTCCCGCTCGCGCAGGGCGATCGTCCAGGCGTCGGGGATCTCCGTCTTCACGCCGAACTTCGGCGCCTCGAAGGATTCCGCGCTCACCTCCGCGATCGTGGAGAACCCTCCGAGGCCAAGGATCAACAAGCCCAGCAGCGTCCTGACGTGGATCATGTCGGTGTTCCTCTCTGCGAACTCCGCGTTCTCGGCGGTGAGTTGATTTCAGTAATCCCGGATATAATCCGCCGCGTACGAGCGGACGGGCTTGCCGTTGAGGACGTGGAACCGCCGCAGGCGTTCGACGAGCGAGCCGCTGAATCGCTTCAATGGCAGGTGGACGAGCTTGCGGCCGAACCGCCGGGCCAGGCGCCGCCAGGAGGCCGACGGGGGGCGGTTGCTGACCAGGGCGACATGCCGCTCCCGACTGTGCAGCAAGCCGGCGGCCAGCAGGCGGTCCTCCAGCGTGTCGGTCATGTTGAGCCGAGGGTCGGTCCAGATGTCCGGGATCAACCGGGGCGGATACAGGAACATCGCGCCGCCGTACTCCGCCTGCGCGATGCCGGGGCCGATCAGATTCTTCAACGGATCGGTGGCGAAGAAGGCCAGGGTCGATTCCTCGGAGTGCTCGGCGTACCAGGTCGCCCGGTTGGTGTAAATCCTCGGATCGGCCGGCGAATCGAACAGGAAGATGACGACCTCGATCGAGCCGCGGTCCGGCGGGATGACCTTCACGTAAAGGTCCCCCGTGTGCCAGTGCCGCAAGGTCTCGCGCATGTCCAGGCCGTCCATGACGCTCGTCGTGAACTTCTCCGAGCGGGCCAGGTCCGCCCCCAGCACCGCCTTGGCCTGGTCGCGGACGTGCTGCTGGAAGCTCTCGATCCGGTCGTCCTCCGGCGGCCACGAACACATGCCGAACGGGTTCCAGCGCTGCCGCCAACGCTTGCGCTCCGGCTCGGCGGGCCGGGGACGCAACTGGCACGATCGCCACGACAGCGCCTGCCCCGGCAAACGGCTGACCATCGGTGAGACGCCATGCCCTGGCACGTCCGCCTGGTCGATCCCCATGCGGAGTAGATCCGTTTGTCTCGTCGGCGTAGGGATAGTCGCGGGCCACCTCCGCCACCGTCAGGGCGAGGTCATCACCGACCGTCTGCTGCGCGGCGACCACCAGCGAGTACAGGTCCGGCGTCAACCGCCGCTCGATCAGGGAGAGGTTGCGGACATAACGGAAATAGATCGAGAGCAGTTGCGGCGTGATCCGCTGCGCGACGCGGGGCAACGTCCGTCGCAAGCGGTCGCGGGCCTCGATGAGCAGTTCCTTGACGCCATCGACCGAGAGGTTGTCGTCGGGCGTCAGCTCGCGGCGCCCCCGCTCGTAGAGACCAGTCACGAACGGAAGCTCCCCCAGCAGGAAGATCAGCGTCTTCGGATCGACGCCATACGTGGCGATCGGCGCGAAGAACGGCTCCGGCTCCGTTGCGGCCAATCGCCGCCGGTACGCGTCCCTGATCCAGGGCCAATCCAGCAGCGAGCAGACGAGCAGGATCGAGCGATACTCCCGCTCCAGGGCATGCAGCCGATCGGCCATCCAGGCGATGCGATCGGCGTGCTGGCCGGGCGCGGGGGGCGGGATCGCCGGCAGAACGGCCGCCGCGAACGCCTCGGGACGGACGCGCTTCAGGGCATAGGGGTCGGGGAAATGGCTGTGCTGGGCCTCGAACCGGGGCGTTTCCAGGTCGATGAACTCCCGAGCGATCCGCTCCCTCAGGGCCGTGCGAATCGCCGCGATCACCCCCTGGCACGGGTCGATCGGCACGTAGCTGAACCCGCCATCGCCGTCGGCGTCGCGCTGAAGGACGGCCGAGATGGCGGGAAGTCCTTCGACGGCCGCCTCCACGTCCTCCTGGAACGACGGTGGCAGGGGCAGGGCAACGCAGTCGTAGGGCCTCGCCAGCAGTTCCTCGCGGACCTGCCACGCGAAATCGCCCGAGCCGTGGATGATCGGCAAGACCCGGATGCGGGGTCCGATCGTCAGGAAGTCGTCGGCAGTGGAACGGCTCATCGTTGGCGTCTTGGCTCCGCGAGAACAGGTCGTTACCTCACAACTCGGGCAGGTCGCGCTTGCCCGGCCGGGTGGAGATCATGCCCAGAACAAACCCGACGTGACCGGCCACCACCATCACCCCGAGGAACACAACCCAGGGCAGGTCCCAGAACTGGAGCATGTTCCCCAGCCCGAGCGACACGATCAACCCGCCCATGGCATAGGAGAGCGTCCAGCCGACGACCGCCAGAGCGCGATCACCGCCGAACCACTGAAGGACCAGGACGGCCACCCAGGCCCCGACCGCGACGATGACGGGCAAGCCCAGGAGGAATTCCAGGGAGACGTCCTTCAGGCCCCGAAAGCCCAGGACCGTGAACTCCAGAAAGAGCGTGAGAAAGAACCCACAGAGCACGCTCCCGAAGATCGCTGAGTTCATCATCGCGCGCGTCTCGGGATCATTCGTCGTCTTGTCCGGCATGGCCGCGTGCTCCTTGTCTGCCTTCATGGCGAAAGAAACCGGGGAAACAGGTCCTTCTCGGGCCATTGCTTCACCTGGTCGGCGGCGCGGTGTACCAGCGGGTCGATGGCGGCGGCCGGGGCGTTACCGTTGGTGGTTGACTCCCTCGTATTGAACAGGACGGCCCAGTCCAGACCATCGAACCGGCGGACCAGCAGGGTCGAGGTCCCCGGTAATGACCCGGTGTGCCAGGTATTCGCCCGGCCATCCTTGCCTTGAGGGCGGACATTCCAGCCGTCCGCGTAATAGGCGGCCTTGGGCTGGTCGTCCGGCTCGAACCCCGCGCAGGCCTGGCGGGCGGGCGAACATCTCCCGGATCGACTCGCGGCTCAGGATTGTCGGCGCCGGTGCCTCCTCGTCGAACGCCGAGGCGAAGCGAACGAGATCCACCGCCGAGGCGATCCAGCCGCCGTGCGCAGTCCATCGCCTCCAGGTACCAGGCCCCATACGGCGGAGGAACCGGCTTGCCGACATCCGCGCCGAAGACGCTGGGGGCCGTCTGATCCTCTTTCACGTAGTAGGCAACCTCTCCCGGCAGTCGGCCCTCCCGAAGCGTCCGGCCGATTCGCATGTCTTGGATGCCCAAAGGGTTCAAGACGTGGGCCTGGACGTAATCCTCGTAGGATTCGCCCGAGACGGTCTCGACCACGCGACCGAGCAGGCAGTAGCCGAAGTTCGAGTAGGCGAACCGCTCGCCCGGATCGAACTGGAGCGGCTTGCCGAGCATCGCCCGGATGACCTGGTTTTGATCGGCCGGCGGCTCGGCCCCGGCGGCGCGGGCGAACGGGACCGAACGGAACATCGGGTCGAACGCCTGGTCGCGATCCCAGCCGCCGGTGTGCCGCAGCAGGTCGTGGATCGTCACCTTCCGCCATCGGGGATCGATGCGGCTCGGTTCGGGCGCCTTCTCTTCCAGCTTCAGGACATCCACGACCCTGTCGGACAACGTCAATCGCTTCTGCTCGACGAGCTGGAGCACGGCGACGGCCGTGATCGGCTTCGACACGCTAGCGATGCGAAACAGAGACTCCGGCCGCACCGGCTCGCGCGTGGACAGATCGGCGTAACCGAACCCTCGGGCATACACCAGCCGACCGTTCTTCGTCACGGCCAGGGCGGCTCCGGGGATCTTGTTCCGGCGCACGAAGTCCGTCATCAGGTCATCGAAGGGACGCAAATTCGGGTCGTCCTCGCCCGAGACGCTCACCCGATCGTTCTCCGGAAACGGTCCGGCGACGGCCGATCCCAACGTCAAGACGTGGGATAACCCCAGAATCAAGATCCAGCGAATAAGGCGGTGTGCGCTCATGCGACGTCTTGCTCCTCTCAATCCAGCATGCCCCTCAAGCTTTATCCGACGGTATCAGCTCACGGACCGCGATCCGGGCAACGTCGCTTCCTTCGATCACCAGGGGGATCATGTCATCCCGCCCGAAATGCTGGACCGTGCGGTAAGAAGCACGCTGCCCCTTGCCGGCCGGCTCGCTGTACACCTCCACCCGGTTCTCGTTCAGGTTGACGATCCAGTAGTACGGGATGGCCGCGCGGGCGTAGATCGTCCACTTCCGGCCGCGGTCCTCCAGGTAGCTCGAGACGGAAACCTCCACGACCAGCGCCACGTCCTTCGGACCAGGCTTGTGGTCGAGGTAATCGTCGATCTCCCCCCGTATGACCGCGAGATCGGGTTCCGGCTCGCTCAAACGAGGGACTACGATCGGGTCCTCCTTGACGACGAACCAGCCGGGGGGCAGGGCGCGGTCCAGAAGTCGAAATCCTTTCCGAACCGTGGCAATGTGCAGGTCACTTCTGGTCATCTTGGTCACGAGCAAGCCGTCGAGCAGCTCGATCGGCGCGTCCTCCTTCAAGATCCCGGCGCGGGCCATCTCGTGATACTGGGTGATGCTCAGCCGGTAGAGGCGGTCGCCCGGCTCGGCCGACGGCTTGGGCCGGGTGGCGGGCGGCTGGTGGCTCACGGACATTGGGGGCACTCCCTACAGGTCCTCGTCCTCGTCGTCATCCTCGTCCAGATCCGGGTGCAGCGGATCATCCGCGCCGAAGAACAGGTCGCCCAGCCCCATCGGCGGATGCTGCCCGCCCAGGGCCCGGCGCTTGCGGCGGGCGAGATCTTCCAGGTCGGCGGCCTCCTCGCCCAGAACGCAAAGGAGCGACTCCCGCCACGCGTCGTCCCGGCTGAGCGGGTGTTCCGGGTCCTGCGCCATGCGCTTGATCGCGTAACGCAAGAGGTTGATGCCGTCCCGGGGAGAGAAGTCGAGCTTCAAGGCATGGGCCTGCTGGAGGAACTCGACGGTCAGGGCCAGCAGGGCCTCCTCGGCGAACGGCAGGTGATAGCGGAGGATCGCCATCTCGTCACCCCTCTCGGGGAAGCTCAGGGCGAGCGTCGGCTGGAGCCGGGAGAGGATATAGTCGGGGACCTCGTAGGTCGATTCGTCCTCGTTCATCGTCACGGAACAACGGAAATCCGGGTGCGCGGGGATCGTGATGCCGGCCACGACGCTCTCGACGTAGCGCCGGTGATCGAGCAAAGGCGCGAGGCTCGCCCAGGACTTCTCGTTCATCCGGTTGCCTTCGTCCAGCACGCAGACCCCGCCGGTGATCATGGCCGAGACCAGGGGGGAGGCGTGGTAGGCGATCCGGCCCGACTCGGCCAGGACTGGCGTGACCAGCAGGTCCTCGGGACGGGTATCAGCCGTGCACTGGTTGATGTACAAAGGCTGCCGGCGAAGCCGCGCGGCCGCCATCGCCAGGGTCGTCTTGCCGATGCCTGGAGGTCCCGTCAGGCGGGGTGAGAGCGGCCGGTCGCTCGGATCGACCACCAGCCAGCAGGCGAGCAGTTGCCTGAGGATCGCGTTCTGCCCGATCCAGTCCTGACCCGTCGTGTCGGGGGCTGAGAGGTGAAGCGTGATTCCGCCGATCTGAGCGGTCTGCGTCGCGCTTGTCATGAGAACTCCGTGCGGCGAGCATGCCCGGCTTTCCAGAGACCGGACCATCAATCAGGTTCCAGTTTATCGGGTCGTGCCTCACAGAGCGAGCACCCGCGCCTGCCGATTCATTGCCCCGCGGAGTCGGAGCCGTTACCCTGAGACGCCGACTGTCCGTTCTGGACAGATCCGACTCCGCGAAGCCACGGAGCTTGTTCTGGCATGGCCACTTCCAGCCCGACACCCGACCCGGCTCCCCTTCCGACCGCTCCCGAAGCCGAGCGCACGCTCCTCGGCGAGGTCCAGAGGCGGATCATCGGCGGGCTGATCCTGGCCCTGCCCATCGTCATCACGTTCTGGATCATTTACTGGCTCTACACGACGCTCCAGAGCCTCGTGCTGAAGCCGATCGCCGCGGCGGTCACGTACCTGCTCGGCTCCCAGGTCGCGGCGGCCCCCCCTTGGTGGTGGGATTCGCTCGTCGCGCCGGCGATCGGGATCATCGTGGTGCTTTGCGTGCTCTACGTCCTGGGGCTGTTCGTCCACTCCCGCGTCTCGCTGGCGATTTCCTGGATCATGCTGCGCGTGCCGGTCGTCACGACGATCTACAAGACCGTCAACCAGGTCTTCACGACGATGGCTCCCCAGCAGCGCGGGAATCAGTTCAAGCGGGTGGTGCTGGTGGAATTCCCTCAGCCTGGGATGCGTTCACTTGGCCTCGTGACCAACTCGTTGCGGGACGCCACGACGCAGAAAACGATCCTCTCGGTCTGCGTCCTGACCGGCGTGATGCCTCCGACCGGCTTCACCCTGTTCGTCCCCGAGGAATCCGTCACCGACATCGAGTGGACAGTCAACCAGACCCTCCAGGCCATTGTCTCCGGCGGGATCACCGCGCCCGACTCGATACATTACTTTCCGGATGCACATACGCTCGCTCAACGGAATGTCGGCCGCTCCGGTTGAATAAAATCAACAGTTTGCTACTTGACTTCAAGGTGGAGTGTCCTATGGCCTTGAAATTGGTCCGCATTTCTGATCGAGTATTCAAGCATGTTGTACACTTTTCCTGATCGACCGGAGCGGCTCAGATCCGGACGACTCTTGCCTGGAGCAGGTTCCACCAACGGCACACACTCTGGTGAACACGATGCGAGTGTCCACCCGTGCGAGGAGTCTCATTCGTGAGTTCGCATCCCGGATGGCGTCCCCCAGCGAAGCGACGGCCGCTTCGACCCAGTCTTGAGCACCTCGAAGTCCGAAACCTTCTCTCCGCGGGCATGCGACCCTTCGACGCGATCGCCCGTCTCCCTCAATCGATGATGTCCCGAACCGCCGCGCTCGGAACCTTGCCTCGTGCCGTCGCGGAATTCCGGAACAGCGAACGAGCGAGTCAGACCCAGGGTTCGGCCGGGAACGAGATGCCCGGCTGGTCCTGGATGCCGATGATGCGGGAGCTCGCGGTCGCTCGCGGAAGGAGGGGCATCACGTGGCATCGAACCGCTCCGGATGAAGATGGGTGGCCCCATCGTGCTGGGCGTCTCCGGAATATTCGGCCTCCACGACGAAACCTGGTGGCAAACCAGCCACAACAGCGACACGAGCCCGGGCTCGGTTCCGGATCAACTGATCGTCTCGTCCCGAGGCCCGGCTCGCCCCTTCGACGGAAGCCCGACCCCCAGTGGGCAACCGTTCCGCCGGATCATTGCGGACTCCCAGGCCTACTCAGCCAGTGCCGCAACACGACCCACTCCCAATTCGCTGTCGAAGGACATGGCCGAGAGCCCGGCCGATCAGGCCTACTCGCCGGACATCGTACTGGGCCTGGTCTTCCTTGGCCAGTTCGTCGATCACGACATCACCCTGATGAACGTGACGGGGCAGGGGCCGGTCCCGGACCCCTCTCTTCCGCTCGACATGCGCAACCCGGCGCTGGACCTCGATTCCGTTTACGGCAAGGGGCCGCACGACCAGCCGGAGTTCTACACGCCGGACGGCCTGTTCTTCCAGCTCGGGGCCAACGGCCGTGACCTCCTGCGCGACGCCAACGGCAAGGCGATCATCGGCGATGAGCGAAACGACGATAACGGCATGCTGGCCATGATCCAGGTGGCCTTCCAGCGCTACCATAACAAGCTGATGACCGAGGCGCTGGACGGCGTGGACCCGAACCGCCTCGGCCAGAGGCGCAAGGACATGCTCTTCGACCGTGTGCATCGTCAGGTCGTCGCCGTCTATCAAGGCATCGTCGCCAACGAACTCGCCCCGGCCTTGTCGGGCCATGCGTTGCCGGAGAACGTGGCACCGAACGGTTCCTTGCCCATCGAGTTTTCGTCCGCCGTATACCGTTTGGGGCACTCGCTCGTACCAAACACGGTCGTCGTCGATCACCAGGGGAACACCAAGAGCCCGGTCGATCCGTCGCTCCGAGGCCCCAACGGCGGCATTCCCTTCGACCTCCTGTTTGGCCCCAATGCCCAGCACGCGGCGAAGTTTGACGACAAGATCGCCGACGTCATGCGCGTCCTGCTGATCCCGTTCTCTCCGACCGATCCCTCCCAGGGGGACCTGATCGGTGGCGACTCGCCGAACATCGGCCCCGGCGAGGTCATCAACGGCGTGATGCACCTCGACCTGGTCGAGACAAACATCATGCGGGGTCGGGAGTTGAAGCTGCCGTCCGGTGAGGAATACCTCGCCATGCTGGACGGCCGGCCGTATGACCCGGCGAAGGACGGCAACACCGACCTGTTCGTGTACATCCTGCACGAAGCGGCCCCGCTCGGACATCTCGGACGGGTCGGCGCTGACGTGTTCGATAAGGGACTCGGGGGCATCCTCGCGGCCGATCCCTACCGGTACAACAACCCGTCTGTGTTCACCCCCCAGCAAATCGAGATGTTCCGCAACGGGACCTTCGAGGGGCTTCTGCACGCGATCGGTGAGCCGGGCTTCTGATCGGCACGGAGGACTGAGAGGGGCGTACGAGACGGGCTGTTTGCCAATTGTAGGGACATTGCCCACCTCCACAGAGAAGAGGGAGCGGGAGGGGGTTCCGATAAAGCCAACGGCCCTGGAGGACCCCCCTCAATCCCCCCTTGGAAAGGGGGGAAGCCAGGAAACGCCCGTGCGAAGGGGACGCCGGCTCCGCGGACTCTCCCCCTTACCAAGCATAGGTATGGACACAACTTTTCGACCTGGGTAACTTCGATCGGCATGGCTATTACTTTGGACATCTGGACAAACGACACCAGGATCGGTACTGGAAACTCGTGAGCGAGCATGCGCACGCGGTCAACGCGGTCGTGACTGGGCTGTCCGCCCTGCCGGGGACGGCCCAGCCCTTCGCCGCGGCCCGGGCCATGACCCGCTTCCTCAACCACGACGACATCCCCTTCCACGCCCTCATCGAGCCCGCTCAGGACGCCGTTCGCTCCGCTTTATCCGCGTCTCCGGGGCGGTTCACGCTGGTTGTCCACGACTGGTGCATGTTCAACTTCAACACGCACACGTCGAAGCACGATCGCTATGTCCGTTCCCACGACACCGATCGGGGCTACGAGCTGGGGACCGCCCTGGTCGTCGACGCCGCGGATGGCCGCCCGCTGGGGCCGATGGAATTCCGCCTCCGCACCGCCGACGGCATGCTCTCGACGCGGCACGGCGGCGCCGCCGTGCCGCCGGGGCACGTCGATGAACTCGACGACGTGATGGCCGCGTCGCGACGCTGGGGCCTGGGCCGCACGCCGATCCATGTCATCGACCGTGAGGCCGATTCGGTCGGCCATTACCGCCGCTGGCAGGCCGCCGGCCACGCGTTCGTCGTCCGCGCCAACCGCGACCGCGTCGTCCTGCACGAAGGACACGCGTGCAAGCTGGGCGTGGTGGCCGCCGCCCTGACCGGCTCGTTCACCGACGTGCGCGACACGGCGGGCCGGCCCGAGACGGTCACGATCCGGGCCGGCACCGGGACGATTCGCGTCGCCGAGGCGACCGTGGTCCTGCACCGGCCGGCGCGACGCTATACCGGCGAGAAGACCGCCAGCGGCCATAAGAAGCAGGTCGACGTCCCGGGCCCGCCCGTGCCGCTGCGGCTGGTGGTGACGCAGGTGGTCGACGCGGCGGGGACGGTGCTGGCCGAGTGGCTCCTGCTGACGAACGTGGCCGTCGAGGATGCCGCCGCGGCGACGATCGGCCGGTGGTACGCGTGGCGGTGGGGGATCGAATCGTATCATAAGTTGCTCAAATCGGCCGGGATGAATGCGGAGTCGTGGCAGCAGGAGAGCGGCGCGGCGTTCCTGCGGCGGCTGTGCGTGGCGAGCATGGCCTGTCTGACGGTCTGGCACCTGCAACGAGACGAGTCGGAGGCCGCCGCAACCTTGCGCCGGGTCCTGGTGCGGCTGTCGGGTCGGCAGATGAAGCATCGGGTGGAGTCGACGGCGCCGGCGCTGCTGGCCGGTCTGGAGCGGCTGCTGGCGATCGATGACCTGATGCAGGTCGAGGACCTGGAGGAGGTCCTCGACCTTGCGAGGCGCCACCTCCCCCGCCTCTTCCCCGACCGCTCCGGTTGACCTATTCGGAGAGTTGTGTCCATACCTATGCTTACCAAGGGGGAGCGGGAGGGGGTTCCGGCAACATCACAGAACCGCCCACGACGAATGATCCGTCTCGTTCACTCGCTGAGGAACCAACGCGAACCACCCGGCGGGAACAGTGTTCCCGCCGGGTGGTTCGCGTTGGTAGAGCAGGTGCCGCCGGAACCGATCAGCGGATCGGGTTGAAGACGAGTCCGGTGAGCAGCTTCGGATAGAAGTACGTGCTCTTGGGCGGCATCGTCTCGCGGTTCGACGCGATGGCCTCGACGTGGTCCATGCCGGCCGGAGGGACCAGGCAGGCCAGGTCGGAGTCGCGGGCGTGAACGCTCTGCAAGACCTCGTCGAGCAGGTGAACGTAGCGGCAACTCGCCGTGCCCAGGTCGCCGAGCAGCGACTTCAGAACCAGCTCGTGCAGGATGCTCACGCCGAGGGCTCGCCAGTCGGCGCTGTGCTCGGGGACGATGTTGTCCATCGTAGCATCCGAGCGGAGCCGGGCGACCAGCCAGCGGCCGTCGGCCACCGTTCCAAAGCCGAGCATCTCCTGCTCGCCCGAAGTCTCGATCTCCTCCCAGGCCGCGCGGCAACCGGCATCTCCCTCGCCGATGATGCGCACGTCGAACTCGGTGGCGAGCCGCTCGGCCAGCGTCTCGGAGGTCAAGCCCGGGAACCCCGAGACGAGCCGGTGCGTCGGCAGGATCAAGAGGCCGGGGTCGCTCATGCTGACGAGCATCATCAGACAGAAGTTGGCCGGATCGTCCGGCCCGGTCAATTCGCCCGCCGCGGCCCGTTCGTCGCGGTATTTCAGGGCCGTCTCATAACGGTGGTGGCCGTCGGCGATGAAGACCGGCTTCGCGGCGATCAACCCCTGCGCGGCGGTGTGCGCTTCCTGGTCATAGACCGGCCAGATCCGGTTGACGACGCCGAGGTGGTCGATCGCCTCCAGCGGAGTGCGGTCCTTGATACCAGCCTCGATAGCCTGGAGCACGGCATTTTCGGTGTCGGGGTACAGGCCGAAGATCGGGCTGAGATTGAACCCGGTGGCGTGGTAGAGCGCCAGGCGGTCGGCCTTCGGGCCGGAGAGAGTCTGCTCGTGTGGGAAGATCTTCCCCTCGCCGAACGGCTCCAGGCGGACGCGAGCGAAGAACCCCTTGCGGGTGTGGGTCTGTCCCTCGACCTCGTACGACTGATGATAGACGTACAGGGCCGGGTGCGGCTCCTCCTGGAGCACGCCCTCGCGTCGCCAGTCCTTGAGGAACTTCGCGGCGCGGCTGTAACGGTCGCGGCCGGGCTCATCATTGGGCTCGACCCGGTTCAGCTCCAGACGGATGGCATTATAAGGGCTAGCATTATAGAGCCGATCTTGCAGCTCGGGGCCGATGACGTCGTAGGGCGGCGCCACCACGTCGGACTGGTTGCCGACCTTGGCCATGTCGTAGCGGATACCGCGGAAGGAGCGAATCTCGGGCATGTCGGAAAGGTCCATCCGGTAAGGGACGCGGGAACTCTCGGCAGCATCGTAGAACAACCGGCGGCGCGCCGGCAATGCCGACCGCCGCGCGCATGGGGCGAGGCCGCCGCCTTGGATCGGGCGACAGCCTCGCCGGAACAGATCGGGAAATGGCGAAGCCGTCTCAAATCATGACGGCATCCGCAAGTGGGATCACGTGCCCATTTCCCAGCTATCCAGATACTTGCGCTGCTCGTCGGTGAGCGTGTCGATGGTGATGCCCATCGTCTGAAGCTTCAGCGTGGCGACCCACTCATCGACGGCCTTGGGCACGTTATAGACCTTGTGCTCCAGGTTGCCCTTCTGCTTGAGCGACCACTCGGTCGCCAGGGCCTGGGCGGCGAAGCTCATGTCCATGACGCTGGCCGGGTGGCCGTGCGCGGCGGCCAGGTTGATCAGGCGGCCCTCGCCCAGAACGTACAGGCGGTTGCCGTCCTTCATGACGTATTCATCGACGAACTCGCGGACCCCCTTGTTGATCTTGGTGGCCCGCTTGCCCAGCTCGTCCAGAGCCAGCTCGACGTTGAAGTGGCCCGAGTTGCAGATCATCGCGCCATCCTTCATGCACTCGAAGTGCTCGCCGCGGATGACGTGGATGTCGCCGGTGACGGTGATGAACAGGTCGCCGACCTTCGCGGCCTTGGCGATCGGCATGACCTCGAAGCCGTCCATCGCGGCTTCCAGGGCGCGAATCGGATCGATCTCAGTGACGATCACGTGGCCACCCATGCCGCGCGAACGCAGCGCAACCCCCTTACCGCACCAGCCGTAGCCGCAGACGACGATCTTCTTGCCGGCGATCAGCATGTCCGTGGCGCGGATCACGCCGTCGATCGTGCTCTGGCCGGTGCCGTAGCGGTTGTCGAAGAAGTGCTTCGTCTGCGCGTCGTTGACGGCGATGACCGGCAGCTTCAGGACGCCGTCCTTCTCCATCGCCCGCAGGCGGATGACGCCGGTGGTCGTCTCCTCCATGCTCGCGACGACGTCGCCGACCAGCGTCTTGCGATCGTCGGCGCTGAGGGTCGAGGCCCACTTGCGGACCTCCGGATGCACGTCGTCCAGACGGTCCAGGGCGATGAAGATCATGGCGCTGACAAGGTCCGCGCCGTCGTCCATCGTCACGTTCGGCTTGTGCTGCAAGGCGGCCGAGATGTGCTTGTAATAGCTCGTCTCGTCCTCGCCCTTGATGGCGTGAACGGCGATGTTGAAATCCTGCAAGAGGCTGGCCGCGACATCGTCCTGAGTCGAGAGCGGGTTGGACGCGACGAGCACCAGGTCGGCGCCGCCGGCCACCAGGGTCCGGGCCAGGTTGGCCGTCTCGGCCGTCACGTGCAAGCAGGCCGACATCCGCAGGCCCTTCAATGGCTTCTCGGCCTCGAACCGCTCGCGGATGGCCCGCAGGACCGGCATGTCGCGCTCGGCCCAGAGAATGCGCTGATGGCCGACTTTGGCCAGATTCAGATCCTTCACGTCGCCTCGGGATGCCACGGTAGCCAAGGCAGAAACTCCTGAAAAAATGGGGAAAGGTCGGCCGGCACCACGTGTCGCCGGTTTCGTTCAGAGAACGAATAGGTCACAATGCCAGGAAGGGCCGCCTGTCTCGGCCTCTCTCTTAACGGCCAGCCATGAGCAGCCGGATCGTTTTTCGACGCTCCCAGTCCATCCAGTCGAGTGGACCGGGGTCCACGGGCGGGGCAGGGACGGAGTGAATCAACTGGGCCAGGGCCATGCCATAGGCACGCGCCTGCGTCGGAGCCCCCTGGCCGTAATGGCGTACCAGGGCCTCCAGCCGCCCCCAGTCCTCCTCCGACATTGCGACCCGAAGCGCCTTGCTCGTCCATTGCTCCGGCAAGAGCGGGTGCAGCGGGCGAAGCCCACGTTCCTGGTCGGGCTGGCGGCGACGGCCGCGACGGTCTCGATCCATGATGTTCTTTACCTTGATCCGCGCACCCCTGGATGTCTCCCGCACCGGAATGGGACGTAGAATAAGACACACGTACGCGTGTGTCAACCGCGTTTCGCAATTCCATCAATCGGGGTTGTCCCCGAGCGCGACCCCGGATGGTCCAGGTCGCGCCGAGCCCGCGAACCCGTTCGATCAAGGCCGCATCGACCAGGTCGTGATTGCCGGGGGCGGTCCCGGGCGCCGGGCTTCGGATCATTCGCCGAGCCGGCTCGGGTTCGAATCCGAAGGCCACCAGGTAGAGCCAGAGCATCGTCGGGCCGCGATACTGCCCGGCCGCGCAATGGATATAGACCTTGCTCTCCGGCTCGCTCAGCATGCGGTGGAGCGCTTCGACCCCGGCCAGCGCGACCTCGTCGGGGATGCGGCTGAGGTCGTGAACGGGGCACCACACCACCTCGCGCAATCCCGCCGAACTGGCATGCAGAACGTTCGGAGAATCGCTGACGTTGAGGATGTGCGTGATGCCCCCGGCCAGGAGCGCCCGGCCGCGCTCCTCCGATGCGAACGGTCCCAGCGCGATCCGCGAGGTGATCCAGAAGAAGCGCGAGCGGATCGTCGCGTCGCGATCGGTTTGACCCATGAAATCCCGGCAGGACGCCGGCCTTTTGATGTCGGAGATTAGCGCGGCTCACCCGCGCCGCCCGGATGAACGCGGCAACGCGGGCGGGGTCCTTGCGGCCGGGGGACACCTCGACGCCGCCAGCCACATCGACCATCCAGGGGCGAACGCGGGCCACCCGCTCGGCGACGTTCTCCGGTGTCAGGCCCCCGGCCAGGATCAGTCGCAACGGCTGCCTGCCCGGAGGTTCACAAAACGTCGTCAAGAGGTCCAGAACTGCCTCGCCGATCGTCTGGCCGGTGCCGCCGAACTGGCCGGGGACGTGGGCATCGACCAGGACCGCGTCGGGCAAGGCATCCGATTCCTTGGCTCTGGCGAGCCAGTCGGTCATCGTGGCGACGGCCTCGGCATCCCCGAGGCGAAAGGCCCGGATGACCGTCAGCCCCTCCCGCCGGAGCGCCCGCACGTCCTCGACCGGTTCTTTGCCGTGAAGTTGCACGAATCGCAGGCCGAGCCGCGAGGCGGTCGCGGCGACCTCGCCGGCGGGGCGGTTCACGAACAGGCCGACCGCCTCGGCCGACGGGGGCAGCGCGGCGATGATGGCCGCCGCCCGTTCCGGTTCGACGAAACGGGGCGACGGGGGGTGGAAATTCAGGCCGATCCAGTCCGCGCCGGCCACCGCCGTTGCGGAGGCCTCGGCCGGCGTGGTCAGCCCGCAGATTTTGACCTTCACCGCCGTCAGTGTCGGGGAAGATGAGGGCATACGATCACGAGATCCCCAACAACCGGAGCGACTGGGCATGCCTCAAGCGACACCCATCTTCGAAATCGCGTCCTTGAACTTCGCTTCGGGGTTCACCCCGACCAGGCGGCCGACTTCCGAGCCGTTCTGGAAGAAGATGACCGTCGGGATCGAGGAGATCCGCAGACTTCCCGGAGTGTCCACGTTCTGGTCGGTATCCATTTTGCCGATCTTGACCTTGCCCTGGTACTCACCGGCCAGCTTTTCAATCGTCGGCGCGAGCATCCGGCAGGGGCCGCACCAGGGGGCCCAGAAGTCCACGATCACGGGGACATCCGACTCCAGGACTTCCGACTTCCAGTTCGCGTCGGTAAACTCTTGCACATTTCCGGCCATGGCTCATGCCTCGCATTGGGATTCGCATGGAAGTTCAAGGGGATTCCGGATTTACGAGAAATCCCCGGACGGCCTCAACCCAGCCTGTTTCGGAGACATTATAAAGTGACGCAAAACCGAGTCAACCAACACGCCAAGCCGGCCACCGATCCTGAAGAGAATCACGCGACCTCCTGGCTCGACTGGGTTGATCCGCGCAAGATCGGTTGGCTCAAGACGTTACTGGTCTTCGTCCCGGTGGCGATCGTGCTACGCCTGGTGAGCGCCGGCCCGATCTGGCAGTTCCTCGCGGCCGGCCTGGCGATCATACCCCTGGCCGGGTTGATGGGGGAATCGACGGACCACCTCGGCCGCCGACTGGGACCGGGCATCGGTGGACTGCTGAACGCGACGTTCGGCAACGCGGCCGAGCTGATCATCGCGATGTTCGCCCTGTTCAAGGGGCTGGACCAGGTGGTCAAGGCTTCCTTGACGGGCAGTATCATCGGCAACCTGTTGCTCGTTCTGGGGGCGAGCCTGCTGGCGGGAGGTCTGAAGCACAAGACGCAGAAATTCAATCGCACGGCCGCGGGTGTCGGCGCGACGATGATGGTGCTGGCCGCGATGGGAATGCTCGTGCCGGCGATCTTTCACGACCTGGTCGCCCAGAGCCAGAGCCTGGAGCTGGAACACGAACTGAGCGTCGCCGTCTGCATCGTGCTGATGGCGACGTACCTGCTCCACCTGGTCTTCAGTCTGATCACGCACAAGGACCAGTTCAACCCCGAGGACGAGTCGGGGCACGGCGACGGAGAAACCTGGACGACGAAAAAAGCCGCACTGGTCTTGCTGGCGGCGACGGCCGCCGTGGCCTGGATGAGCGAGATCCTCGTTGGCGCCGTGGAGGAAACGAGCAAGCAACTGGGGATGACGGAGATTTTCGTCGGCGTGATCGTCGTCGCGATCATCGGCAACGCGGCCGAGCACTCGACGGCCGTGCTGATGGCCCTGAAGAACAAGATGGACCTGGCGGTCGGGATCGCGATGGGCTCGGCCCTTCAGATCGCGCTGTTCGTCGCCCCGGTACTGGTCTTCACCAGCTATTTGCGGTCGCACCCGATGGACCTGCTGTTCTCGACGCTGGAGGTCGTCGCGGTGATCCTGGCGGTCCTGATCGCGCGGATGGTGGCCGAGGACGGCGAGTCGAACTGGCTGGAGGGGACGATGCTCCTGATGATGTACGTGATCCTCGGCGGCGCGTTCTTCTTCCTGCCGGCGTCGCATGGAAAGGGGGGCGCGGGCCAGTCGCAAGGGATCGTCAAGCCGCTCGGGTCCGAGCGATCCGCGCCGGAAGGGGGCGGATGACGGTGCCGGGAACTTGATCGGTCGGTACAATGGGCCTGTTGCCTACCATCGGAGGAATCGGACACGACAATGCCCATTATCGAGGCCGACGGACTGACCAAGACGTATCGCGTCTCCCAGAAAAAGGAGGGCGTGCTGGCCGCCCTGCGCGGTCTCTACCATCGCGAGTACCGCGAAGTGCGCGCGGTGGACGACGTCTCCTTCTCGATCGAGCCGGGGGAGATGGTCGCCTTTCTCGGCCCCAACGGCGCCGGGAAGACGACGACGCTGAAGATGCTCTCCGGCCTGATCTATCCCACCAGGGGCCGCGCCCAGGTGCTCGGCTTCACCCCCTGGAACCGCGAGGACGCCTTCCGCCGGCAATTCGCCCTGGTGATGGGGCAGAAGAACCAGCTCTGGTGGGACCTCCCCGCCGCCGACAGCTTCCAGCTCCACCGGGAGATCTACTCGATCCCCCGCGACCAGTTCGACGAGACCCTGGGCGAGCTGACCGAACTGCTCGGCGTCGGCAAGCTGACCCGGCAGGCCGTGCGCGAGCTGTCCCTGGGGGAACGGATGAAGATGGAGCTGATCGCCGCCCTGCTGCACAGCCCGAGCCTGCTGCTGCTCGACGAGCCGACGATCGGCCTCGACGTCGTCGCGCAGGTGGCGATCCAGAAGTGCCTGCGGGAGTACCATGCCCGACGCGGCGTGACGATGCTGCTGACCAGCCACTACATGCGGGACATCGAGGCCCTGTGCGACCGCGTGCTCGTGATCACGCACGGCAAGCTCGTCTATGACGGCGAGCTGTCGGGCATCGCCGAGCGGTTCGGCCGCGCGAAGCTCGTGCGGCTGGAGTTCGCCGAAGGCGAGGTGCCCGCGGATCTCGAACGTTTCGGCGAAGTCGTCCGGATCGAGGGGCCGTCGGCCGACCTGAAGGTGGACCGGAGCAAGGTCGCCGAGGTCCTGGGGGCGATCCTCGACGTCCACCGCGTCGTCGACGTCAGCGTGCAGGACCCGCCGCTGGAGCAGACGATCGCCCGGGTCTTCGAGGAAGCCCGCCGAGTACGAGGAGGCGCACGCCGATCATGACGCCGCCTGACGCGACCGCCGAGGCCGCGCCCCGCAACGCGCGACCGATGCCGACCGGAACGCCCACCGTGCCGCTGAGGCCCCGGGGCCTGGTCCCGACCGTGCGCAAGTACGTGAAGATCCTCCGCGCCTCGCTCGTCGAGCGGATGACCTATCGCGGCGATTTCCTGCTCGGCACGATCCTGCGGTTCCTGCCGATGATGACGACGATCCTCCTCTGGAACGCCATCTACGCGGGGTCGGGAAAGACGTCGCTCAACGGATTTCGGTATCAGGAGATGATCGCCTATTTGCTCATGGTGAACATCAGCCGGATGTTCTCCAGCATGCCGGGCCTGGCCGGGGGGATCGCGCGCGACATCCGCGAGGGGACGCTCAAGAAGTACCTGCTCCAGCCGATCGACATGGTCGGCTACCTGGTGTCGTACCGGATCGCGCACAAGATCACGTACATCATCGCGTCGTTCTTGCCTTACGCGCTGCTGTTCTTCCTCTGCCGGAGCTTCTTCGTCGGCCTGATCCCGACCGACCCCTGGACGTGGCTCGCCTATGCCGCGTCGCTCGTGATGGCGTTCCTCGTCGGCTTCTTCTTCGAGGCGAGCGTGGGCATGGTGGGGTTCTGGTTCCTGGAGGTGACGTCGCTGCTTTATATCGTCATGACGCTCAACTTCTTCATCTCCGGCCACATGCTGCCGCTGGACCTCCTGCCGCCGTTCTGGGCGGGCGTGCTGAAGGCGCTGCCGTTCCAGTACATGGCCTATTTCCCGGCCGTCGTCTTCCTCGGCAAGGTCAAGGGGGAAGCGCTCGTGTATGGATTGCTCGGCGAGTTGCTCTGGGCCGCGTTCTTCATTTTCCTGGCCCGCTGGCTGTTCCGCCGGGGCTTGCGGAGATACAGCGCGTACGGCGGTTGAGGCGAACGGGGCCTCTCGCATCCACCATCAACTGTCTCTCATCAACCATTCTGGAAACGTAAACGCATGTCCGTCGCATGGCGCTACGCCCGGTTGCTCGGCTCGCTCGCCCGCTACACGCTGGCGAGAGAGCTGGCGTTCCAGACGAACTTTCTGGTGAAGGTCATCGTCGAGGTGATCTGGCTCGGGGTCCTGCTGGCGTTTTACGAGACGGTCTTCGCCAAGACCTCGACGATCGCCAACTGGCCCGAGGCGCAGTACCTGTTCTTCGTCGGGTGCTACTTCGCCATGAACGGGGTGATCGAGACCCTGTTCCTCGAAAACTGCAACGAGTTCGCCGAACTCGTCCGCACGGGCGACCTCGATTTCCTCCTGGTCAAGCCGATCGACGAGCAGTTCCTCATCACCTGCCGGCGGGTGGACTGGGGCACCGCGCCGAACGTGTTGATGGGGGCCGGGGTCATGCTGCTGTCCCTCTGGAACATGAACTGGCCGTTCGATCCGGTACGCATCGTTTCCTTCGTCGCGCTGTTCCTCTGCGGGGTCTTGATCGCTTACAGCTTCATGCTGATCCTGACCTCGTTCTCGGTCTGGCTGGTGCGGAACCAGAGCCTGATGGAGATGTGGTGGCTGTTCTCCAGCCTGGCGCGGTATCCGAAGGAGATCTTCCTGGGCAAGACCTGGGCCGAGCCGATCGGGCGGTTCTTCACCTACGTCCTGCCGATCCTCCTGGTCGTGAACGTCCCGGCCCGCGCGATGGTCAAGGTGCTGGAGCCGGCGATGGTCGGCTTCACCCTCGCCGCGACGGTCGCCTCGGTCTGGGTCAGCCGGCGCTTCTTCCGCCGCGCCTTGCGGTCCTACCGCAGCGCGAGCAGTTGAGCCTTGGGAGATCATCGCCGGACCGATCGCCCTCTGGTGCTGGCCGTTCCGCTCACGCTCTACTTGGTTGACTTCAACCTCGCCACCCGGCTTTCGCTCTGATTCGAGGAGAATCGCCATGTCGGGTTTCATCGCCGGAATCTTTGGCGGCAGTCAACGCAAGATCCGCTGCCCGTACTGCCGTCGTGACCAGGTAATCCCCCGCCAGCCCTTGCCGTTCCTCTTGCCCTGCCCGAACTGCCGGAAGCCGCTTCAGATCACCGAGAAAGGGGCCGCGATTCCGCCGAAACGCTGAGTGGCCTTATGCACGAGCGCCGAGGAGCCCGGTTTCTTGAATTCCCCGCGCCCGGAGTTCCTCACGGAGCCGGAACAGGGCGCGGTCCTTCTGCTTGCACTCCAGCATAGAGTCGAACGGCTGGGCGGGGGCCTCTCGGACGAGCGCGGCGAACGCATCCGGGTCGATCCAGTCCGCGTGATGGCCGGGTCGGCCCCCTTCGGCCTGAGTGCTGAAATGGATCTTGGGCACGCCGTCGCTCGGCTTCCAGGTGGCGAAGACGTCGGCCAGAAACCGTGAGGGGCCATCGTCGCGTTGCGCATGAACCTGGTCGTGCAGGTTGTCGAAGATCATCGGCAGGCCGGTCCGGGACGAGAGGTCGAGCACGTCCTCGGTGGAAAAGACGCGCTCGTCGTTCTCGATCACCAGCCGCTTTCGCCACGACGCGGGCAGATCGGCGACGACCCGGGCGAACCGGGCCGTTGCCTCGGCCTTGCCTCCGGTCGCGCCGCCGACGTGAATGACGATCTTGCTGGCATCATCCGTGCGAAGCGTGTCCAATAGACGGACGTGCCAGCCGACCTCCGCGATGGCGGCCTTGACCACGTCGGCCCTCGGCGAGTTCAACACCGTGAACTGCCCGGGGTGCATCGTGACGCGCAGCCCCGCTTCGCGGATCAAGGCGGCCAGCCGCGCGAAGCGCTCGGCGTGCTCCTCCCACCAGGGGATGTCGTTGACCTCGTGCGAGGCGAACGGGATCAGGTTGCTGCTGATGCGGTACAGGGAGACCCCGCGCTCGATGTTGAAACGGAGGACCCGCTCCAGTTCCGCCAGGTTCGCGTCGATCAGCTCGCGGAGCCGCTCCGGCGTGGCGTTGCGCAGGCGGCACGTCCGGTTCGTCGCCGCGTCGATCGAGAGGGCCATCGCCACGTAGCCAAGGTGTCGCAGCACGTCGAGGTCTCGGGGTCGGGAAGACAGTCTCCAAAGGAAATGTCCAGAGGTTGTTGTATGACGATCTTGCCAACCGTCAATCCGCGCCGGGTCGGGTTCGTGCCGGAGCGCCTGGAGGCCGCGTTCAATCTCCTGCAGCGCTGGCAGGAATCGGGTGAGGTTTCCAGCTCGGCCCTCTGCGTCGGCCGCCGGGGAGGCATGGTTGAGCCTCGGCTGTTCGGCGTGCCGGCCAACGCCACGTTCCTCGTCGCCTCGATCACCAAGCCGGTGACGGCCGCCGCGGTCCTGCTTCTGGCCGAGCGCGGACGGCTCACGCTGGAGGATCGGGTCGCCGACGTCCTGCCCGAGTTCGCCCAGGAGGGCAAGGCGGACGTGCGCATCCGGCACCTCCTGACGCACACGTCCGGCCTGCCCGACATGCTGCCCGAGAACGAGCAGCTCCGCGCGGCCCATTCCCCGCTCTCCGCCTTCGTCGAAGGAGCGTGCCGGCAACCGCTGGCCTTCGCGCCCGGGACGGGTGTTCGCTACCAGAGCACCGGCTATGCCGTGCTCGCCGAGATCGTTCAGCGCGTCTCGGAAACGCCGTTCGCCGAATTCCTCCGCCGCGAGTTCTTCGAGCCCCTGGAGATGACCGACACGGCGCTCGGCGTCACGGGTGAGGCCGCCCAGCGGATCGCGCCCATCCCGCTTCCGCCCGAAAAGGCCGGGCTCGACTGGAACTGGAACTCTCCCTACTGGCGATCCCTGGGTGCCCCCTGGGGGGGCCTCATCACCTCGCCGAGCGACTTCGCGCGCTACTGCCGGATGATGCTCGACGAGGGAACATTCGGCCGGACGCGCGTGCTCAGCCCGGCGACCGTCCGGGCGATGACCTCGAACCAGTTGAACGTCTTCCCCGACCTCCCCGAGCCGGACCGCCGCTGCCGGCCGTGGGGCCTCGGCTGGCGGTTGAACTGGCCCGGCAGCCCGTCGAGCTTCGGCGACCTGCTCGGCCCCGCCACGTATGGCCACTGGGGCGCGACCGGCACCCTCTGCTGGATCGACCCCGATGCCAACGCCTTCTGTCTGCTGTTCACCACCCGCCCGCACGAGGAGGGCGGCCACATCCTGACCCGCATCTCGAATATTGTCGCATCGGCGATGGCATGAGAATATTCTAAGTGAAGCAAACTATATTAACGAGACTCCTCGGCGCTCTGATGACTGCCAAAACGGCAGGTGGGTTCGTTCGGCGCAACAGTCTTAAGTTCTTTCGGCGCAACAGGTTTAGGTTCGTTCGGCGCGACGGTTCTTGGGTTCGTTCGGCGCAACAGGTTTGGGTTCGTTCGGCGCGGGAATGGTCCCGTCGAGCGAGGATGACTCACGATGGGGATTGTCAAAGAACCGTGGGCGCAATGTGGCACTCTTGAAAAGGATCGTTGCGTTGCTTCGCGCGATTCACCGGCTCGTGGGAAAAAATCCGGGACTTCCTCGGCAATCTTCACCCAGAATCGCCAGGACTCTTGACGGAATCCGCCCTTTCCTTGTTTCCACGTTCTGCGGGGGGAACGGGGGTGGGTTCCACGGATGGACATGGGCGAGGAGTCTCATATTAACTGCTCAATTTCTTGAAGGATTCGTGTGATGACACGTACACAATTCACTCGATGGTCCGCGGGCGCATTGCTCTTTTCCCTGGGAGCATTGGCCGGAAACTTACCCACGCTCTTGCCAGCCAGAGCACAGCAAGGATCGGAGAAGCCTTCGCAGACACCCGAGAATGAGGAGTTCTTCCGCCGACTGCGTGAAGAACTGGAGGTCCTGGAAGCGTATCGAGACTCCATCCAGGCGGAGGTACGCTCGGCCGAGGCCTATATCGAGGAGACGAAAATCGTCCAGCAGACGGCCAAGACGATGTCGGATCGTGGCTATTCCGGTCCGACGTATCTCGCGGCCGCGACCTACACGCTCCGCGAGGCGGAAACCTGCCTTGCCCGGCGGAACGCCACGCTGAAGGAATTTAACGTGCGGATCGCGCAAGCGCAGCGGCGTCTGAAGAACCCCGAACTCCCTTCGGGGTCGCTCAGCGGTCCCCTGTCTCTGGAATATCGCGTCCTCCAGCTTGAGCAAGAGCTGGATCGACTGCAATGGCAGCAGAATTTTCAGAAGATCAACATGAAGCGATAACGAGAGGCGGACACGCCGGCTGATGTCGTGTCCGCCGAGTGGGACCACCGCTTACCGGATCACCTTCCGCCCGAAGGCGACGATGAACAGGCCCCAGAGGAGCGTGCCGAGTAATGATTCGGCAATCAAGGGGATGTTCATCCAGCCCCGGGCGACATCGCGGAGATCGCCGAAACCGGAGGTGAACGCGGCGACGCTCGTCGTGAACCCGATCAGCACCCGGTTCGCCAGGGTCGTCGCATCGCCGTCGAACGGCGTGCGATCGACGTGCAGGGACTCGATCCCAACCATGTACACCAGGGCGAACGCGAGCATGAGGATCACCGCCGCCAGCACCGCGCGGAGCGGATTGGTGCCGTAGCCGCAGCCGCGATCCAGGAAGAGCCAGTCGAAGAATCGGGCCAGCTCCGACCAGGGACGCCGCCACGAGTGCGGCCGACAGCGCCGCTGGTTGACCTTGAAGCGATAGAAAGCCCAGTCCTCCTGGTCGTACAGGTGCAGCCCCTCGAAGCAACGCTTCAGGAGGCCGTATTCCTGCATGGCCGTCGCGTGGTCGCCGTTCTTTTCGCTGGCCAGGTGCCCCTCGATCTGGTCCGGGCGCACGAGGATGCGGTCGGCTAGCGCGTTGTGGAACGCGAACCGCTGGGCCGGCCCTTGCTCGATCCGCTCCAGATAGACGAAGTCGTGCAGCTTGGCCTTCGACAGGTCGAGCAGCCCCTCGAACCGTGAGCGATCCGCCTCCCACTTCTTGCAGACGGACGCGCCTCGGCACAGAACGTCCCCTTGGAACTGGCAGGAGAAGAGTACGAAGCCCTCGTCGGCGGTCACGCTCCGGAAGTCGGCCCCCTCGGCGAAGGAGACCCCCTTGAACTCCACCCAGCCGCCGAATTTGGCTTCCCAGAACCGCACCGGCCCATCAAAGCGAGAACCGACGACGATGAAGCGCCCTTGCGTGCGAAGATTATCACACCGCAGAGTCCCGGCGATGCAGACCTTGCGCATCGTGAGCTTGATGAGGGTCGAGCCGCGCAGATCGAGCCCCCTGGCGAAGGTGTTCCGCCCCTGAAAGCGCGGACGGTCGAGCGTGCACGCCCCCAGCTCGACCTCATCCTGAAACGTGGCACGATGGAAGCACGGCTGGACCAGCGTGACCCGCTTCATGCGGACCGGCAGCGGAAACTCTTCGGCGAAGACCATCCGCTCGATCCGCACGTTCCGGATTGTCTCGCCCCGCCGCAGACGTTCCAGGGCCTCACCGGGCGACATCCGCGCCTGACCGTTCACGACAGGTGGATCGTTCACCCCGACTTCGGTCGCGGTGGTCAGCGCATCGTCCGGTTCCAGAGCCTCGACCCGTTCCTCATCGCTCATGTCCATGTCCGCACCTCTCGACGACGATTCCTTTAATAATCATCGGCAATTCGTCTCCGCCGTCGAACTATTGACACCAAAAGCGCGGATCGGTTCAGCGTGGCCTGGTGGCTTTCAGATACTGGCTCAGCGTCTCGACGTTCCGGCTGAATAGCTCGCTGGAAAGGAAGGGGGTGTTCGGTGGGAATTTCGCCTGGCCGATGAGCCGCGAGCCGTCGTTCTCGCGGAGCCAACGTCCTTGATCGTCGAGGTCGGCCAGAATCGAACGGACCCGCGATTCCAGCGCGCGCTCGCTCGGTCCCTTTGGCGGTTGCGGGCCATTCTCCTTCAGCCTGTTGTACTCCGCCTCGATGCGGTCCAGGTGGGAACTGACCTTCCAGCCGTAGTGGGACGGCAGATCGGAATCATCATAGGTGAGTGAATATACGTCTCCATTGCGCGTCATGTAGAGCGGCCGGTTGGTCTTCAGCTCGTAGTAGCGGGCGAGCTGTCCGTCAGGCAGGAGCGAACTCTTGAGATAGGCAAGCGCCGGGGGATCGGTTCGAGATACTTGGCGTCACCCGTCACCCGGTAGATCCGCATCAGGGTTTCGAGCGCGTCCTGCGATTCGCTCCCCGTGATGGCCGCCGGCTCAAACCTCCGGGCCCAGATGGGCTGCATGTCATAGTTATATTGCTGCGCCCACGCGGGCTGCGGGTCGGGCATCTGCGCGAGGATGAGGAAATCACCGAGCCGGGTCAGGGCCTCCTTGTACTTCTCATCCTTGTAGATTTCATACGCATCCTGAAGCGTCGCCGAGACCGTTCCGGCCAGCCCGTCGTTGAGCGTGTACATATCCCAGTAGTTCTTGATCTTTCCTTCGGTGCGCCAGTCGTAGTCAGGGTAGTTCGCCTGGGTCACGGGTTGCGGCTTCACCGGCCCGGTCCAGATCTGGGGGAACCCACCGTTGGGAAACTGGGCTTTCAGCAGCGCATCCAGTGCGAACATCGCGGCTTCGTGAACTTTTTCATCTTTGAATTCGAGCGCTCGATCGAGGTGCATCAGAAGCCGGATGGCCCCTTGAGAAATGCCATCGTCGAGCGTGGAGTTATTCTTGCCGCGTCCTCGGCCGTTGCGGTACTGCGCGACCCGAGGCCCCCTGGGGTCGAAATCCACGCTGTTCGTCCAGCCGCCGGAGGCA
The DNA here is from genome assembly GCA_963758025.1 of uncultured Planctomycetota bacterium. GTDB lineage: Bacteria > Planctomycetota > Planctomycetia > Isosphaerales > Isosphaeraceae > CAVWUA01. Next base: position 445,236 of record CAVWUA010000006.1, read on the forward strand.
AGCTGGCCGTAAATCAGAGCATTCGCCGCGTCCCGGGCGGCGTCGAGATACTCGCGGTTGCCCGTTGCCTCGTAGGCCCTCACGAAGGCCAGGCCCACCGTCGGAGTGCCCGGCGGCTGGACCCAGATTTCCTCGGGTCCGGCTTTTCCCTCCCCCCAGCGCGTCTGGAGGTCCGTCGTATAAAAATACACATATCCACCGTGCGTCGCGACCTTCGTCCGGTAGTACGTGGCGGCCTTGCGCAGGGCCGCCGCGGCCTCCTCGCGCAGGCTGTTTTCCCCTTCCTCGGCGCTCATTCCAGCGGATGCGAAGACAGATAACGCGGCCAGCGCCAGCACGGCGATTTTCCCTGGAGGGTTTTTCATGCGAGGTTCTCCCATCTCTTGAAGTGAGTCGTCCTGTGGATCGACATTATGGCCGGGCAATCCAGCCGTCACAAATCATTTTCCGGCGTGTCCTCGTTAGTCGAGCGGATGCACGCCGAAGACGTCGTTTCCGGCCAGCGTGACCCGGAACAGCATGGCGAATCCTTCGGCACGCGTCGGGGGTTCGTACAGCTTCGCGCGGGAAAAGATGGCCACGTCCGGGACCCGCTCGCGACCTGCCCGCTGACGGTTCCGCGCGAGGCTCGCCGGGATGTCGGGCACGAACAGGTAGCCGATTGCCCGCGCCGAGGGAGTGCCCCAGCGCGATGAGCGGCTCACGGTCGGCCCGCCGAGGGTTCGTGTTATCCACCACGACCGAGCGCCCCGCCCCGAGCGCCTCGGCAATCTGCCGACGCTGGCGTTCCTCGCGGTTCTTGCGGTTGCGCATCAGGTCCTTGCTCACAAGCTGATGGGTCCATGAGAAACGTCGTGCGAAGAACCGGCTCTTGCCCGAGCCTTGCAGACCGATCAGGATCACGAGTTCGAGATTCGCGGTCATGCGTCATCTCAGCTCGGCCGAGGTCCTGGGGAAGATCTGGTGCGCTTCCTCGATGAGGCTTTCGTAACGTCCGGCATAGCGCGGGGCGAAATGGATCAAGATCAGCTCCTCGACACGGGCCAGCGTGGCGAACTCGGCGGCCTGCGTCGCGGTCATGTGCCGGTGGGTCTGGGCCTGGCGGGACTGAGCATCGGCGTAATACGAGTCGCAATACAGCCGCCGGGCGCGGTGGGCGAGCTTCAGCAAGGCGGGCCGCGCGGCCTCGCTCCAGGCGGTGTCGGTGACGTAGGCGATCCGTGCGCCGCGCGACCTCTTGAAGTAGCGCGCTTCCAGATCCTCAAGCCGGAACCGCCCGCCGTCGATCTCGACGGTCGTCTCGGGCGCGGCCCCCTGGCGCAGCAAGGTCAGGACATGGCCCACCCAGGGGCCGGGACGCAGCGACGAGCCGGCCAGCCGGGCGGCGTCGGGATGGACGCCCGGGCGTTCCACCAGGGCGAAGGAGAGGCAAGGGACGGTGTGATCGGCGTGCGCCGCCTCGATGGCCAGGTCGGCATTCTCGTAGAGCAAAGGCCCGGTCCAGGCCGATTCGGTGATTTCCGGCTCGGGGAAACGCCGCGAGCACTCCAGACGCGCCTCGCGGATGCGACCGTCGAGCACCTCGTGAACGTCCAGAACGATCTTCTGGAAGGGGAAATATTGATACTCGTAACTCTTGATCCGGTCGTAGAGCTTGCGGATCGTGCCGGCGGGACCGAAGACGTGCAGCGTCTTGTCGCGGTCGAGGTTCGCGCGGACGATCCGGTCGATGCCCATCGCATGATCGACGTGATGGTGCGTGATGAAAAGGGCTTCGAGATCGCCGAGCCGCCCGTTGTCGAGCGAGGCGATCTCCCCGGCGTCGAACAGGAGGGCGTTGTCCTTGCCGGGATAGTCGATATAGAGGGCCGGGTCGCCAGTCGAGCCATTGACCAGGCGGACTTCCGAGGCGGCGCGGGTGTCGGGCATGGGAGGACGTGGCTCCTTTTGACAAGAGGGCCGATGAGGAAGTTCACCGTCTGCTATGATGGTCCTCTGGCTGACCTCGGCACCTCTTTGCAGGTCTTCCGAATCATCGTAACAGGACATCCGGGCCGCAAAAGGGGGCCTCGCATGCGACGAGTGCCGGAACTGGACTCCCTGCGGGCCTTCGCCGCGGCGATCGTCCTGCTCTTCCACATTCACCCGCCGACGTTCTTCTACGGCTGGGCGGGGGTCGACCTGTTCTTCGTCCTCTCCGGGTACTTGATTACCGCGATTATTCTCCGGCACGGCCAGGCCGGCGGGTTCCTTCCGCGCTTTTACGGCCGGCGCTCCCTGCGAATCTGGCCGATTTACTACATCGCCCTGATTGGCCTCGTCCTGACCAACCCCTATCTGCCCGAACCGGAACCGCTGGACGCCCTGCCGTACTATGCGACCTACACGCAGAACATCCGGCTTTACTGGCGCAATTCGACTCCGCCGTTTCACGAGGCGTTCAACCACACGTGGACCCTCGCCCTGGAGGAGCAATTCTACCTGATCTGGCCGGCGCTGGTGCTCTGGGCGGGACGCGGGCGGGTGGTCCGGTTGTGTCTGGGCACCATCGGGATTTCCTACGCGGCGAGGGCCGGATATCTGCCCTTCTTCGGCCGGCTCAACGAGCGCCTTTTGCTCGCCCGTTGCGATGGCTTCGCGCTCGGCGGGTTGATGGCGGCCCTGATGGCCGAGACGCACCGCCCCCTCTGGCAAGAGCGGTGGCTGCGCTGGGGGTTCACCCTGGCGGCGGTCGGCGGCCTGGCTTACCTCGTCGGCGGGACGTGCTGGTACGGCCGGGGCTGGCTCGGTCTGCCGACCCCGGCCTGGCCGGGGCTGACGGTCCTGGCGTTCGGCGTGCTGTTCTTCGGCGTGATCGGCCTGATCGCCAGCACGGCCGGACACCCCTGGCTGGCCCCCTTGCGCCTGGCGTCCGCTGGTCTATCTCGGACAGATCAGTTACGGGCTCTACCTGTACCACTACATCGTATACTGGGTCATCGACGGCTTCCGGTTCCGCTACGATCAGCCCTTGCGCGTCTCCGTGCTGAAGCTGGCGGTGAGCGTCGTCGTGGCGGTGCTGTCGTGGACGCTGATCGAGCGGCCGATCCTGTCGCTGAAGGACCGGCTCCGCTACGAGAAAGGGGAGCCGTCGGAGCCGATCCCCGCGCGACGAGATGCCCGTGCCGCCACCGGGGCTTTGACGCCGCTACTTCGCCGCCTTCGGGTCCGGTCTCCTGCGCGTCTTTCCAGATCGGCCCGTACACCTCCTTGTCGAACGGGGGGCAGCCGGTGGCGTACTGCCCTTGCTCGTTGTGCTTGGAGCGCATCAGGGCGGTGCAGTAGCTGAAGGTGCGGCACGTGCGCTTGGGGTCGAGCGGGCGACCGTCCTGGACATATCCGGCGAAGTCGGGGTGCGACAGCGACGCCGCGGCCGACGCCGACGAAGGTCACGCGCCCATCGCGGACGTTCGCCGCGCCCGCCTCGAACATCCGGGCCTGGAGCCAGCTATAGCCCGAGCCGACCACCGCCAGATCGGGATACGCCCGCTGGATCTCGGCCGTCAGGCGGAAGTGGCGATCGACGCCGATCAGCGGGTGCTCGGGCGTCTCGTAGCCGTCGGGAGGGGCGTACTCGAACGGCCGGATGATGTGCGGGCTGGCGTAGGGATTGCCCATCGAGACATTGACCAGGGCCACGCCCAGGTCCCGCAACTGGCCGATCAGGGCCAGCGGTTCGGTCAGGTCGGGCGTGAACGGGTCATCCTCGCGCGTGCCCCAGGCCGAGCGGACGGGTAGCTCGTAACGGGCAGGGGACCCCGGTTCCGTCCGGTCCCGTCTGATAGGGAATGCCGTCGAAGACGTTCATCCGGGTGGCGACGATTCCGTCGGGGTTGCGCGTCCTTGATGCGGCCGACGACCTCGCGGATGAACCGCGTGCGGTTCTCGAACGAGCCGCCGTACTTGCCGGGCCGGGTCTTCGCCGAGAGCAGCTCGCAGAGCAAGTAGCGGTGGCACTGCTTCAGGTCCACGAAGTCGTACCCGATGCGGAAGGCGATCGACGCGGCCTCGGCGTAACGGTCCTGGAGCCGATCCAGCTCGTCGTCGGTGATCAAGCGGCGTATCCGGCCCGGCGGTCGCGCCGGTGGTCTTGTCCATGACCGTGCGGGGGTCGAGCAGCGGGTCATGCTGCGCGAGGATCGGCCGGCGGACGCTGTAACGGCCGGAGTGGGTCAACTGAAGCCCGATCAGCAGGTCGCCGGTCTGTCCCCAGCGCTCGGCGTGCGACTGCCGGCAAAGGTCCACCATCTTCGCCAGACCCGCGGCGTGGGCCTCGTCGATGACGAGCTGACGGGTGTTGGCGCGCCCTTCGGGGACGACGGCGGCGGCCTCGCCCCAGATCAGCTTGGCCCCGCCCTCGCCGAAGCGCCGGTAGCGGCGGAAGGTCAGGTCGCCCGGAGCGCCGTCGAGGGTGCCGTCGCAGCCTTCCATCGGCTGGATCGCCATGCGGTTGCCGACGGTCCGGTCCGCGACATTCGCCGGTTCGAGCAAGGGGGCCAGGTCATCGGTCAGGCGGATGTCCAGACCGCGAGCCTCGGCGTCCCGGGAGAGATCGGCGGGCATCTTGTATTTGAAGTAGCGGGCCAAGGCGTTGTCCTCATTTCAAAAGTGGCTCCGCCCACCGGAGACGACTGGTTGACGGGGCCGCGGTTTGCGCCGTAGAGTGAAATATAACGCATCCATCCTCTCGTTTCGACGGCGCGGCCTCGTTCCGGGGCTGTCACCATCGACGCTTAAATGATTCGGAGACGCCCCGCATGATGCCTCGTCGCAACGGGTCGTGGGTCTGGGCCTTGACCGTCCTGGCCGTTCTGGCGGTGACCGACACTACCTGGGCTCAAAGCGCACCAACGACGAAGACCCAGACCGAAATGCGGTTCCTCCAGGGGCTGCGCGAACGCGGTTACAACGACCTGATTCTGGAGTACATCGACAAGCTTCGCCAGCAGCCGGACACTCCGGCGGACCTGAAGATCCTGCTCGATTACGAGGAGGGACGCTGCCTGGTGGAGGAGGCATCGCAGGCGGCCTTGCCGATCCAGAAGCGGGAGTTGCTGGAGAAGGCCCGCACGAAGATCGAGGACTTCGCCAAGAACCATTCGACTCACAAGCTCGTGCCCGAGGCCCTCGTGCAGCTCGCCCGGCTGTACTTCGAGCGGGCCCAGGCGGCCGTGCAGCAGGCGACCGACGCCGAGACACCCGCTGAGAAGGAGGTCCGGCTGACCGAGGCCCGCGCCTCGTTCGCCGCGGCCCGCGACGCCTACGACCGCGCCATGAAGCCCTTGAAGACGGCGTTCGAGTCCTATCCAAAATTTATCCCCGACGACGACCCCCGCAAGGAGGAGCGAGACCGCTTCCACGACGCCTTGATGAACGCCGAGCTGCAACGCACGCTCGTCGATTACGAGGAGGCCCAGACCTACCCGGCCGACGCCCCCAAGCGGAGCGAACTGCTGGAGAAGGCCCGCGTGGACTTCGAGGAAGTTTACAAGCGATACCGCACCCAGCTCGCCGGTTTCTTCGCCCGCATGTGGCAGGCCAAATGCTACGAGGAAAAAGGGCAGCTCGGCGAGGCGATGGGCATCTACAAGGAGTTGATGGATCACCCCGACCCGGCCCTGCGGCCGTTGCAGCGGCAGGTGCAGTACTTCCAGATCATCGTCGACGGGAAGCGGGGGGAGCATGCCCTGGCGGTCGATCGCGCCAGCGCCTGGCTCCAGATGTTCCCGAACGCTCACAACACGCCGGAAGGGGTCGGCGTGCGGTTCCAGCTCGCCAAGAACATCCTGGCGCAGCTCGACACGATGAACGAGACGAATCGGCCGGTCGCCATCCGGCGCTCGACCGACCTGCTGGAGGACGTCGTCCGGTATTACTCGCCGTTCAAGGAAGAAGCGGTCGCCCTCCTGCAGAAGTACCGGCCCGAAGGGGCGGCGAATCTCAACCGGATCGCCAGCCTGAGCTATGAAGACGCCTACGCGCAGGCCGAGAGCGCCATCTCGACCCACGAATGGGAACGGGCGGTTCTCTTGCTCCAGCAGGCGGTGCGCCGGGCCGATCCTCGCAAGGACACCGAGAAGGCCAACCGCGCCCGCTACCTGATGTCCTACTGCTACTACGAGGCCGAGAAATATTACACGGCCGACGTCCTGGCCGAGCACATCGCTCGGCATTATCCGAAGGACGAGCTGGCTCCCAAGGCGACCGAGATCGGCATGGCCGCGCTGACCTTCGCCTACAACACCTTCAGCGACATCGACCGGGCGGCCGACCTGGATCGGCTCATCGCTCTGGCCGAGTACACGGCCAAGACCTGGCCCGATAGCGACCAGGGAGACGCCGCGCGGGTGACCCTCGGCGAGATCAACCTGGGGCGCGGCGATTATGCCAAGGCGGCGGAGTACTTCGAGGGCGTTCGCGCCACGTCGTCGCGTCGGCTCGATGCTCAGGTCAAGGCCGGCGACGCCCGCTGGCGCCATGCCGGCGAGCTGCGAGACGAGAACAAGACGGTCGATGCCGACGCCGAGGTTCAGAAGGCGCTCGACCTGCTGGAAACGGCGCTGAAGGCCCGGCAGGATGCGAACGTGCCGATCACCAACCCGAGCTACATCACCAACGCCAACGCCCTGGCCGAGGTCCATCGGGCCAGCGGCCGACCGACCGAGGCCCTGGCCCTGATCGAGCCCATCACCAAGGCCCTGGCCGCCGCGCAGGCGTCGAGCGACCTGGCCCCCTTGCAGATCTCGCTCCTGACCACGCAGTTGCGGTCCCATATCGCCGCGGGCCAGTCCGAAAAGGCGATCGCCGACATGAAGGCCCTGGAAGCCGTCGGCGGGGCCGGTGACATGCTCACCCAGCTTTACTACGAGCTGGGCCGGACCCTCAAGTCGGAGGTCGAGGCCGAGGAGGGCAAGGCATACACGACTCAGCTCAACGCCACCCGCAAGGCCTACGGCGAGTTCCTTCAGGCCCTGGCCAACAGCAAGTCGGGCCAGACGTACGACTCGTTGATGTTCGCCGGCGAGTCCCTCCTGTCGATCGGAAAACCCGCCGAGGCCCTGCCAATCTTTGACCGCGTGCTGCAAACCTACTCCAAGGATCAGAACTTCCTGAAAGCCGAAGGGGCCACCGACCGCCTCCTCCGCGCCGAGCTGCGCAAGGCTGAGGCCCTCCGCAAGCTGGGCAAATTCCCCGAGGCCGAGACCCTGCTGACAAAGATCCGCGAGGAGAACCCCCGGATGCTCGAACCGATCCTGGAGCAGGGCTATCTTCAGGAGGACTGGGCGAAGACCGACCCGTCACACTGGAAGAAGGCGTACGATCACTGGAAATGGCTCTCCGGCCAGCTCTCGCGGAGCCGCCCCCGGCCCGTCCAGTATTACGACGCCCTCTACCACGTCGCCCTGGCCCTCCAGGGGATGAAGCAGCCCCGGAGCGCCTCGCAGACGCTCAAGAGCATCATGACGCTCACCCCCGACGTCGGCAGCCCCGAGATGAAGGCCAAGTACGAGACCCTGCTCCAGGAACTGAACCGCTAATACGCAGGCAAGCTCACCACCCTCTCCCGCACCGGAGGAACAGATCGCGATGAGAACGCGTCGATTGTGCTCGACCGGCCCGCTGGCCGTGGCTCTGACCCTCGCCCTGGCCGCGACGGCCGGAGCCGATGAGGTGGTCCTGATTTCGAACACGACCTACAACGCCCCCGGCGGGCGGGTCCGCGGGCAGATTCAGGGCGAGACGCCAACGAGCGTCCAGATTCAGGCGACCGTCGGAGGCGCGCAGGAGATCCCGGTCGATCAGATCGAACAGATCAACTACGACGGTCAGCCGGCGAGCCTCCCCCTGGCCCAGACCCGCGAGTCCGCCGGCGCGATGGCCGAGGCGGCCGAGCTGTACCAGAAGTCGGCCACCGAGGCCGCCGGCAAGCCCTTGATCGCCACCGCCGCCGAGTTCGGCCGGGCGCGTTCCCTCGCGCAACTGGCCCTGGCCGACCCGAGCAAGGCCGACGAGGCGATCGGCCTGCTCGACCGCTTCATCCAGGCCCACCCCAAGAGCCGCCAGCTCGGCCCGGCGCTGGAGACCCTCGCCCGCCTGAACCTTCAGCGCGGGGACTTCGCCAAGGCGGACAAGGCCCTGAGCGACCTCTCCGCGATCCCCTGGGCGGCCGACCGCGCCGCGGTGATGAAGACCCGCGTGCAGGTCAAGCAGGGTCAAGCTCAGGAGGCCCTGACCAGTCTCAACAGCATCCTCGGCTCCGCTCAGAAAGGCTCCGCGAAGTTCTTCGAGGCCACCCTGGCGAAGGCCGAAACCCTGGTCGCCCTCAAGAAGTACGACGAGGCCCTCTCCACCGTGCAGACCGTCATCGACGCCGCGCCGCCCGAGGACGTTGCGGTGCAAGCGCTCGCCCATAACACCCTCGGCGATTGCTACCGCGCTGCCGGACGTCCCAAGGACGCCCTGTTCGCCTACCTCCAGACCGACGTCCTCTATGACGGCGACAAGGAGCAGCACCCCCGCGCCCTCTACGAGATCTCGCAACTCTGGCAAGCCCTCCGCCGCGACGACCGCTCCGCCGAGACCATGCAGCGTCTGAAAGAGCAGTACCCGCAAAGCCCGTGGATCGCCGGTCCGCCTGGTGGACGTTGATCCCGAAGGGGAGGATCGCGTGATCAGCAGAACAAATGGCACATTTCCGATTCCAGATCTTCAAAAGGACAAGGAACCTTCGGAATCGGAAATGTGCCATTTGTCATGCGGCCGTCCGTAAGACCGACCATTAATTCCCCATTCTCCCCCTTAAACACATGGCCTCCGTGCTACGAACCCAGGGTGTTAAGGACCTCGTTGAGGACGTCCTGCGCACAATGAGTCCCCCATATTCGGAGGATCTCATCAATGAAGTTTTCACTAAAATTGAGAGCAACCCGAATTGGCGCCAGAGATACCTGGAGTTGAGCGAAGAGCTAGGAAACAAAATAGTCAATAAGTCGGCTGGGAGCTGGATCGCGCGCGCTACGGGACATACAGGAGTCCAACAGGATAAGTCGAGGGGCTCACGAATCGGAAACGACTCGAAATTTCAGACGCCTGATGAATCCCATTCTCCAAAAGAAGATCTATCAAATCTATATTATACTGATGAAACCGCCTGGATGGAACGAATGGCGAGCCTCGCCTCGGAGCGTCGTTTTGACCAGATCGATTACGACAATCTGAGTGAGTTCCTCTCGGATATGGCAAGACGCGATCGGCGCGAGGTCCTCAGCCGCCTTGCAACTCTCCTCATGCATCTGCTGAAGTGGAAGCACCAACCCGATCACCAGTCGAGTAGCTGGCGGAGAACGATCGAAGAACAGCGGCTGGAGCTTCAAGACCTGTTCGAGAGCGGGACCTTGCGGAATTATGGCGAGGAAGTCCTGGCCAAGGCTTATGAGCGAGCCGTCAAATTGGCTGCGATCGAGACAGGTCTCAGTGAGAGCACTTTTCCGCAAGTATGCCCGTTTACGTTACAGGAGGCGCTCCAGAAGGATTATGTAGAGGAAGAGGCGTAATCCATTCGGCTCCCCTACGAAATCATTCATGCTTGCCCAGCGGCGCGTCGGGGGAGAGCCGCTCGCGGCCGTAGCCGTGATCGTGCTCGTGTTCCGGCCAGCGAGCCTCCAGGGGATGCCCTCGCCGTCGCCGGGCCATGACGGGTTCAACCCCTTCGCCGTAGTTCTCGACCAGAACGCCCCCGAGCCAGGCGGTGTAAAGCGCCAGGCCGCCGCCGGCCAGCGAGAGCATGCGCGCGGCGAGACTGGGCCGGCGGCCCGACTGCCGCGCCCGGTCGCGCAGGAGATAGCTGGCGGTGAACAGGGAGCCGACCACTGAGTTGCCCAGAGCGTGCGTCGTGGCGACGCCATGGCTCTCGGCGTCGTCGGGAATGTGGCTGTAGTCGTGGACGCCGGTCACGGCCGCGGCGACCGCGCCGGTCAGACCGATGCCAATGCTCACGCGGGCCGCGTCATCATACGCCCGGTTGCCGGTCAGCAGGCCCATCGCGTCGCAAAGGTTGCTTGCCACGAAGGCCCCCGCGGGTAACAAGACCACGGCCGGATGCGGACTATGTCCCAGCGCCTCGCGGCTCTTGTGCAGAACGTCGTGCATCGGTTGCATTGCTCGGTCCTTCTCCCTCGATCAGAAGCCGTTCCGGGACGAGCTTGGTTTGTCCCGGAGGATGAATCACGGTGTCGCCTCTTCCGGCGGCGCCGGACCTCCCGCCTCGATGGCTGTCGGCGTGGCCCGGACGGGGTCGGTGCTGCCGGTATCGGGGTTCGGTGCCCCTTCGGCCCCGCCGCCCCGAGCGGCCGAGCCGGCGTCATTCGTGTAATCGCCCACCTCACCAAGGATTTCCCCCTCGTCGGGCGCGTCGGCGACGGGAAGGTCGCTGCGCACGGCGGGTTTCTCATCGACCATGTCCGGAGCCGGACCGTTGGTCAGGCCGGCGCCGGGAGGGGTTTCCCCGCATCCGGCAGCCAGGCCCAGGGTCAGCAAGGCGGCGAGGGTCGCGGGGACAGTCATCGTCTTCATGGAGTCACTCCGTCGGAAGGGGTCGTCAACGTCAACGCTCCCGGGACGACCCGGATGGTCGGCCCGAGCGATGGCGTTTCACCATCACTCGTTGCCAACTTTACCGCGAACGCCGTGCCGATGGCACGCCGAATGCGTTGAATCTCGCGCAACGAAGCAGAACCCACTCAACGACCCCGACCCGGTACGGCCCACGTCCCAGCCGTCCACACCGGGTCACATTTACGGAAGGGACTGAATCGCCGTGGATCTGATTGCCCCCTTGCATTTGAAACAAGCGTTGAAACTGGGCGGAATGTCTCCCAGGGAAGCCGCCTTACGTACCTGGAAAAAGATCCAGGAGCATGAGTTGATGACCCGGGCGGCGGGCGTCGCGTTTTATGCGATGCTGGCCCTCGTTCCCTTCCTGGCGTTGATCCTGACGCTGGCCGTGTACGCCTTGCCCGACGTCACCGGCCAGCAGGGCCGCGAGGTGGACAACCAGACGGTCCGGGAACTGAAAGCGACGCTGCAAGAATCCTTGCCCAAGGAAGCGTCGGGGCTAATTCTGAAGCAGATCAAGCACATCCAGCAGAACCCGCCGACCGGCCTGCTCTCGTTCGGCGTGATCATCTCGCTCTGGCTGGCCTCGACGCTGTTCACGGCGGTCATTGACGCGATGAACGCCGTTTATGGGGTGGAGGAAACCCGGCCCTTCTGGAAAATGCGTCTCACGGCCATCGTCATGACGATCATCCAGGCGGTGATCCTGGTGGGCTCGCTCGTGGTCATCGCCGCGTGGCCGATCGTGCTGAACTGGCTGGGTCTGAGCGACGTGGCGGCCGGATTTGCCACGGTCATCAAGTGGCTCGTGGTCCTCATCATGGTCATGGCGAGCTTCGCCCTGACGTTCTACGTCGCCCCCGATGCCGACCAGCGCTGGGAGTGGATCACCCCCGGCAGCCTGCTCGGCACGCCGATCTTCCTGATCGTGAGCTATTTATTCGGCATCTACGTCCGCAACTTCGGCAATTACAACGAGACGTATGGCTCGCTGGCCGGGGTGATGGTCCTCCTGTTCTGGTTCTGGATCGTGAGCCTGATCGTGCTCTCGGCCGGGCAGTTGAACAAGGTGATCGAGGACGCCTCGCCCCTGGGCCGCAAGACCGGCAAGACGCAGACGGCGCTGGAAACGCCCAAGTTCGAGGAACTCAAACCCGAAGAGGTCCCGGCCGAGGAAGAGCTGCGGCGCTGAGCGCAAGAGGATTCGAAAACAACACCGATGATACGCTTTTTGAACATCCCGAGGAGGCCCCTTCATGAGCACCGCCGAGACCCCCGTTGGCGCCCGGATCGTCGCCGTGTACCCGGATCACGCCTCGGCCGAGGCGGCCGTGCGGCTCCTGCACGAGAACGGCTTCGAGATGCGCGACCTCTCGATCGTCGGCCGCGACTTTCAGATGACCGAGGAACCGATCGGCTTCGTCAACGCGGGGGATTACGCCGCCACCGGGGCGGGCACCGGCGCGTGGGTCGGCGGGCTGTTCGGCCTGCTGATCGGCGCGGCGTTCGTGATCCTGCCGGGCGTCGGCGCGGTCGTGGTGGCCGGTCCGCTCTCCGCCGCGCTCCTGGGGGGCCTGGAAGGGGCCCTCGCCGGCGCGGCTCTGGGGGGCCTGGCCGGTGCCCTGATCGGCTGGGGCGTGCCGAAGGAGCAGGCCATGAAGTTCGAGTCTCACGTCAAGGCCGGCAAGTTCCTCGTCGCCGCCCGCGGCGATGTCGAACAGATCGCCAAGGCCCGCTCCCTGCTCGAACCGACCGGCACGCACGAGTCGCTGGAGGTGTTCGAGACGACGGGCGTGTGAGAGGCGATCCAGGAAGTCGATTTTTCAGCCCCGGAGGGGCGGCCGTGAGTAGCCAGGGGGCGTGAGCCCCTGGGAACCGTCGGGCGATCACCACACCCTCTTCCAGCCCCGGAGGGGCGACAGCAATCTCCCTCGCGTCCGAGGTTCTGTCGCCCCTCCGGGGCTTGTTCGAGAAATCCGGGTCCGGGTTCCAGGGGCTCACGCCCCCTGGCTATTCACCGCCGCCCCTCCGGGGCTTCTCGGATCGCCTTTGAAACTGAACACACCTCCGCCCGGAAGGGACGCGGGAGAACCCTGATCCTTCCGGGCGGAGACGTGGCTCTTTATCGGGATGGTTCCATTTGAGGCTGCGAACTCGTGATCTCGGTCAAGATTCGCAGGAACTCGTTCCGGGCGGCATCCTTTTCTGCCAAGGTCGATGAAGCCGGATCATCAAGTACGGCTTTTAAGTAACCGACCATCAAACGCATCCTGGATCGGTACTGCGGATTGTCGCTCGGGAGCGTTATTGCATCGTGCAGTTCGATCAAACGCTTGGCGTTGACCATCGCCTGAACATCCGTCTCTGGAAGCATTTCCAGCTTCTGCCGCACAACCTTGAGCCGATCTTCGATTTCCTTGCGTGCCGTCTTTAAATCCTTCTGAAGTTCCTCCGGGAGCGGTTCGGGGGAAACCGCTTCGCCGAGTCCAGGCCGCGTGATATTCTCGATCGCCAGTTCCATACGTTGACGGATGGCCTCCAGTCGCAAATTCTCCTGCAACAGCCGGGTCCGGGGCGAGTCGGCGGAGAGCGGGCCGGTCATCAGCGCGATGATCCGCGATTCCAACTCCTCCCGCGTCTTCTCCAAGGCCCGATCCACATCCCGGCCCAGGAGGCTCGGTGGCTTGTTTTCTCCGGTCGGCTGGGGCGCAGGGAACACCACACCCTCGCCAACAGGTTTGTTCGCCGCCTTGGCGGGCTGAGGTTTCGCCGGCGCGGACTCGGTGACGGCCGCGGGTTCGGTCGTCTTCTCCAGTCGAGCGAGCCGCTCCTCCAGCCGCTTCCGCTCGGCCTTCAAGGCGTTGACTTCGGTCTGGAGTCTTTCGAGATTGCGGCGTAACCGCTCGGGATCATCGGGAGTCACGTCGGTCGCTCGCTGGAGTGGGTTCGATGGCAGAGAACCCGCGATGAGACCGGACGAACGCCCCGGCACGTCCTCCGTTCGCAACGTGTCGGGATTCTGCGGTTGGAAGTCCGCAGTGGTGATGATGATTCTGGTCAGTCCGCTCGGCTCCCGTATCGCGTCCATGACCCCCATGCCATGCGGTTTCAGCAGGACGTCGAGCGCCTTGCGAAGCGAGAGGTCCTTGACGTGCAAATCGGCGAGTTCGTTCATGGCCCGGTTCACTTCGTCGAAGACTTGGGGATGAGGAGCGGCCACGAATACGCTGTCCGTCTGTTTGGCCAGAATGTCGAGGATACTTCTCAACGGTTTCTGTTCGACATCAACCGTCACGGGGATGTCGAGCGGGTCCAACGGCGCCGGGGCCGTCTCGCCCTTCGGCTGGGACTCCACGCGGAATTCCTGCCCCGCGCCCCGGAATGCCTGTCCCTCCTCGTCCGATTGCCCAAGTGCCACCACTCCGGCGGTTCCGCCGCCGAGGAGTCCCAGGGCCAGCACCCCGGCGGCGATCGTCGTCAATTTGGTCGTGAACATGGTCTGAAGCACTCCCGTCGTGAGGGAAAGGGCCGAGGCCGAGACCAACCCGGCGGCGGCTCCCCTGGTTGCGTAGCCAATCGCCGCCCGCGCCGTGCGATCGGCCAGGGCCGGGGGGACCGCCTCGGCCGTCGCCGCTCGGGTGAGGACGGCCGACAGGGCGACGGCCGGCACGGTCACGCCCCGGCGCCCTAGCCGTTCGCGCAGGAGGTCCCGCGCCCGGGAGAGCCGGCCGCGCACCGTGCCGACCGGCCAGTGAAGCTGCCGCGCGGCCTGCTCGTGCGTCAGGCCCTCCAGGTGGCAGAGCACCACCGGGGCGCGGTACTTCTCCGGCAGGCGGTTCAACTCCTCATGCAAGAGCGGGCGGAGGTCGAGTCGGGCAGGGTCGTCCGCGTCGGTCGTCGGTTCCGAGACCGCGACGCTCGCCTCCTTGCGGCGCCGGCGCGCGGCCTCGACCCGCGCCCGGGCGGCGACCCGTTGCGAGACGCCGTAGAGCCAGCGCCCCAGCGAGTCCTCCACCCGGATCGACCCGGCCTTCCGCACGAGCACCAGGAACGTCGCCTGGAAGGCATCCTCGGCGGCGTGAGGATCTCCCAGCAAATGCCGGCAGACCCCCAGCACCATCGGCCCGTGCCGCGCCACCAGGACGGCGAAGGCCGCCTCGGCGGACTCGTCCCGGCGCGTCGAGAACCGCTCCAGGAGCTGTCCGTCGCTCAACCCCGAGACGCTCCCCGCGCGGAACAGCGTGTGGACGTGCCGCACGACCGCGCCTTCGGACCTGTCGCTCATGGCGGAAGCCCCCTTCGACGTGATACCACCCGCTCGACACCCTTCCATGCCTCGACGGGATCATTCCAATACAACTTTTTTCGCGATTCCGGACAAGCCGGCAGGTGGCGAAGGGCTTGCCGTTCTGGTAGATAGGCTACAATGTCTCTTTAAATTGCTTGTCTCATAATTTCATCGATCCCAGAGAGTGAGTCGC
This sequence comes from uncultured Planctomycetota bacterium, assembly GCA_963758025.1. Taxonomy (GTDB): domain Bacteria; phylum Planctomycetota; class Planctomycetia; order Isosphaerales; family Isosphaeraceae; genus CAVWUA01. The sequence goes on from CAVWUA010000006.1 coordinate 460,370, forward strand.
ATCCATGTCGATCGTTCAGGAGAAGGACCATCCCCGGATCTCGGGCTTGAATTACCTGGTCGAGTCGGTCCTGAACACCGACGACCACGCCAGCGTCATGCGGATCGGCGCGGAGAAGTCGCTGGGCAAGACGTACGCCATGAAGGTCGTCAAGCGCGAGGAGCCCGAGGACCAGATTTACATTGATCTGGCCCGCGCCTGCTACGAATCGTCGGCGAAGCTGAGCCATCCGGCGATCCTGGCGTATCACGACTTCCAGACCAAGCGCTCGTGGTTCCGCATCGCGCGTGCGGATCTGCTGATGGAGTACGTCGATGGAAAGTCGCTCGACAAGATGGAGGGGCTGGAGGTGGGGGCGCTCGTCCTGATCTTCCGCGAGGTGGCCACCGCGATGGCCCACATGCACCGCCGGGGGGTGCGGCACGGCGACCTGAAGCCCTCGAACGTGATGCTCGCGAAGTCCGGCGAGGTGAAGGTCCTCGGCTACGGCCGCTCCGCCATCGAGGACAAGAGCCGCCTCAACGGCACGTGGACGAACGCCGCGCCCGAGCAGGTCAAGTCCTTCACGATCGACGACAGGACCGACATCTACACCCTGGGGGCGACGATGTACCACGCGCTGACGGGCCGCCGGGCGAACGTCGGGAAACGGGCGAAGGGGGAGGTTGAGAAGATCCCGACGCCCGAGACGCTCAACCCGTCGATCCCCTCGTCGCTCAACGCGCTGGTCATCACCTGCCTGCAAAGCAACCCGGCGAAGCGGCCGGAGAGCATGTTCGACATCCAGCAGGCGCTCGACCCCATCGCGCGGGAACTCGGCGCGGAGGCCTCGCAGCTCAAGGGCCTCACCCTGCGCCGGCAGGACTGAACGGCCGCGAGAGCCTCGGCCCGGCTCAGCGGCGGCGGGTTGCCTCGGGACGCTCGGCGAGAACCGAGGCCGCGGGCTTCAGCCGGTAGATCACCTGCGGCGGATGCGCCCCTTCCTTCACGTTCCATTGCCGCAACTGCTCTGGGGGGAAGACCGCCTTCACGACGTTGTCCACCGTGCCCCCCTCGGGGCCAACGGCATAGGCCCCATCGTGCAGCCGGGCAATCAGGATCTGCCGCTGCGCCTCGGGGTCCGGCACCTGATCGAGCTGGCCGACGCGGGTCCGCGGGTTCCGGGACAGGAAGAACTGAAGCGGCTTGCTGAGCCACCAGTTCTCGGCGACGACCACCGGCGCCTCCGTCCGATCGGCCGAGGCCGGGAATTGCGTCCGGGCATCCCGACGGATGATCGTCGCGATCCCCGTATAAGGGTTCGTGGCCTCGGTACGCAACGTCCAGAACGATTCCCGCCCGCCACTCTGCTGGACGAAGATCCCGAAAAAATACGAATTCATTCCAAAGAGCAGGGCATACCCGAGCGTCAGGAGCGTCATCACCTGAACCCGCCGCGCCGCCCGACCCCAGCCCGTTGCCGGAGAGATCAATAACGTCTGGACCAGGCAGCCCACCGCCAGGGCCAGCGGCATGACCAGGAACAGCGCGTCAGCGCGCCAGCCCTTGATGGACGCCCCCCACGCCCGCGGCCCAGCCAAAGGCGAACAGGCTCACCAGCATCCCCCCGACAAGGATCAGGCGATCCCATTGCCGGAGCCGCCAGAGCCGCACCCCTCCCACAACGACGAGGACCGCGAGCGGACCGTAGAACAGCCAGTCCGGCATATCATGATAATAAAACATGCCCAGAAGCAGTTCCTTCAAGCCGGTCAGAAAGCGCGGCCAGTCGCGGTGGCCGAGTTCGAGGTGTTCGCGGAGATGGACGATCGCCGGGTGGTCGGCGTTGCGGCGTCCTTCCAGGGCCAGGCCCAGGAACAACGACAGGACCGCTCCGACCTTCACGACACCCCACCGCCAGGCTCGTTTTCCCTCGGCGTCCGGCCGTAGCGCGTGGCGGGCCAGCAGCGGCAGGACGATCGGCGCGATCAGGATCGTCGTCGGCTGCGTGAAGTACCCATAGAGGATGGCCAGGGAAAGGCCCACGACGCGCCCCTGGTAGGCGCAGACGATCGCCAGGAGGCCGATTAACGGCGTCAGGCTCGATTCCCAGCCGATCCGCGAATAGATGATGGCGATCGGCAGGGCGGCCAGGACGCCCGAGGCGATCAGGGCGGTGGGCCGATCCAGCACGCGACGGCCGAGCCGGTAGGTCAACAGCAAGGTCAGGATCCCGAAGAAGGCCGCCGGCGCCCGGAGCATCGTGTACGACGGCGTGCAAACCTTCCGCAGCAGGATGGTCGCCGCGAGGTAGATCGGGTTGTAATACCGTCCCGACGGCGTCACCATCGAGATCCGCTCCCCCGCGACCCACTGGCTGGCCAGGGCGCCGTAAATGTCCTCGTCCGCCTGGGGCTCGGGCGCGGTCTTCAGGCTGGTAACCCGGAACCAGCACGCCAGGGCGAAGAACGCGACCAGGTTCGCCACCCAGAACCATCGCCAGAGGGTCTTCGCATCCATGAGGTTGCGCTCGCGTTCGTTGACGGGGAAAGGAGGATTCACCGTGCCGAGACGATGGGCGCGACTATACGGAAACCCCCGGTTCTGTCAATCGCGGGTGGTGCGGCAACAAAAAACGGGAGGCCGGAGCGATCCGGCCTCCCGTTTCATTTCGTATGGACGGACAACGGATCGAACCGTTGACGATCAATACATGTCGTCGTAACCGCCGCCACCGGCACCGCCCTTGTCCTTCTCGGGCATGTCGGCGATCAGGGCGTCGGAGGTCAACAGCAGGGTGGCGACGCTCGCGGCGTTCTGGAGCGCGGAGCGGGTCACCTTGGTCGGGTCGATGATGCCGGCCTTGACCAGGTCGGTGTACTCGTCCCGCAGGGCGTCGTAGCCGTAGTTGCCCTTCTGCTCGGAGACCCGGGAGACGACCACGCCGCCGTCCTGGCCGGCGTTGTCGGCGATCTGGTGGATCGGCGCGGCACAGGCACGGACGATGATGGCGTAGCCGGTCTGCTCGTCGTGCGAGAGGCTCTTGGCGTTGTCCTTGACCTGGTTGGCGGATCGCAGCAGGGCGACGCCACCACCGGGCAGGATGCCTTCTTCCAGGGCCGCGCGGGTGGCGTGCAGGGCGTCCTCGACGCGGGCCTTCTTCTCCTTCATCTCGCTCTCGGTCGCCGCGCCGACGTTGATCTTGGCGACGCCGCCGGCGAGCTTCGCCAGACGCTCTTCCAGCTTCTCGCGGTCGTAGTCGGACTTCGTATCGCCGATCTCGCGACGGATCGCCTCGATCCGGCCCTTGATCGCGTCGGTCTTGCCCGAGCCTTCGATGACCGTCGTGTTGTCCTTGTCGATGATCACCTTCTTCGCCTGGCCCAGGTCGGCCAGGCCGACGTTCTCCAGCTCGATGCCCAGCGCCTCGAAGATCGGCTTGCCGCCGGTCAGGATGGCGATGTCCTCAAGCATGGCCTTGCGGCGGTCGCCGTAGCCGGGGGCCTTCACCGCGGCGCAGCGGAAGGTGCCGCGCAGCTTGTTGATGACCAGGGTGGCCAGGGCCTCACCCTCGATGTCCTCGGCGATGATCAACAGCGGCTTGCCCGTCTGGGCGACCTTCTCCAGCACCGGGACGAGGTCCTTGACCGACGAGATCTTCTTCTCGTGGATCAGGATGTAGGCGTCCTCCAGGACGGCCTCCATCGTCTGCGGGTTGGTGACGAAGTAGGGGGAGAGGTAGCCGCGGTCGAACTGCATCCCCTCGACCCACTCGACCTCGGTCTTCAGGGCCTTGCCCTCCTCGACCGTGATGACGCCGTCCTTGCCGACCTTCTCGGTCGCCTCGGCGATCATCGTGCCGACCTCTTCGTCGAAATTGCTGGCCACGGTGGCGACCTGCTCGGTCTCCTTCTTGTTCGTGACCTTGGTGCTCATCTGCTTGAGCACCTCGACGATGTCGACCACGGCCTTGTCCATCCCGCGCTTCATGAGCATCGGGTTGACACCGGCGACGACGGCGCGGAGGCCCTCGTTGTAGATCGCCTCGGCCATGACGGTCGCGGTGGTCGTGCCGTCACCGGCGACGTCGGAGGTCTTCGAGGCGACCTCCTTGACCATCTTGGCCCCCATGTCCTCGTACTTGTCCTCCAGCTCGATCTCCTTGGCGACGGTGACGCCGTCCTTGGTGACCGTGGGGGAACCGAACGACTTCTGGATGATGACGTTGCGGCCCTTGGGACCGAGCGTCACCTTGACGGCGCGGGCCAGCTTCGACACCCCGCGCTGCATCGCCTGGCGCGCCTCCTGATCGAAGGCAATCATCTTGGCAGCCATATTCAGTCAGATCTCCCTACGTCGTGTGTGAGCGTTGTTCGGCGAGTGATTCCGGCTGGGACACAGATCCCGCATGGACGGATCAACGGTAAACGTGCGAGCCGAGCCAGTGCGAGGGCTCAGCCCTCGACGACGGCCAGGATGTCGTCCTCGCGCATCAGCAGGACCTTCTGGTCGCTGTCGGGGACCTTGATCTCCTCGGGGGCGTACGAGGTGAAGATGACGTTGTCCCCCACCTTGACCTGCAGCGGCCGGCGCTTGCCGTCCTTGGTCAGACGCCCATCACCGACGGCGATCACCTTCCCCTTCTGGGGCCGGTCCTTGGCCGTGTCCGGCAGCACGATCCCGCCCGCGGTCGTCGCCTTGGCCTCCTCCCGCTCCACCACCACACGATCCCCCAACGGCGTCAATTTCATCGTCGCGATCTCCTGAACAGTCGGACTCTCCCGCATTCGGAGGCCGGGTTCGCTCCCCCAAGGCCCCCGTTTCGCGTGGTCGCCGCGCCGGACCTCATCAGCGCGGGTCTCTGCGCGCTCCCAATCAAGGGTTCGGCCTCAGCGATATGCAAGGTCCATGCCTCGCGAATAAATTTCGATGCAACTCATTGTGACCAAAACAGTTGCCACATCCCATGCCGAGAACGCCGCGGACCCCGGCCTGCCGTTCCCGGCATCGGACGCGGAGACTGACTGCCATTTCGGCAGTTCCGACGAGGGGCACCCGGATCGAGCAAAGGGGGCGGCCGTGGCTCGCTCCGCCGGAGCATCCCTCGGGCACCGTCGGCGGATTCCTGGGGCGAACCCGTTCCGCGACGCGTCTCTGACTCGTTCACGTGTTATGTTTGAGAGTTCGGGCGACTTGTCGGACTCCAATTCGATGCGCGGTCGCCGGGCAAAACACCTCTGCCTCACCTCATCGGAACTCGCCCACACCCCACGCCCGAACGTCAGTCCCGCAAAGACGTTACAGATCCACCCATAGAATGCATCATTGCATGCAAGATTTCATGGATTTTGATAACGGATTGCAAAGATCAATCTGTCTGTGATTTTTTTTGGGAATTTGCGATCTGTTTGGTTGACAGGGGGAAAGATGCGGGTAAATTGGAATGCGATATCAGCACAACAATGCACGTTCCTACGTCCCCGGCCACGGGGGCCATCGATGCCAGACGGCAGACCGCCGCGGGGCGGGCTGAACGATAGGTACGTGCATTGGTCAGACGCAACGCGGTCATGACGGCCGCCAGAGTTCCGAGATCTCGGACGCGCCGACGAAAATGGTCGGGATGATGAGGTCCCGACCCGGCTGGTTCTCAAGGAGGAGAGGAAACAGGCAGGACGATGCGCCGCGCGGGACGATCGCCCGCGACGGCGACCGAGAAACGGCATTTTTCGGTTTCGCCACGACGGGCGGACCCAGTGCGCACACGACGGATCACCTCAGCGACGTACGGCACCCGCGCCCGGATCACCCACTTGATGAATCAGGGCGGCGTCGTTCCTCGTTGAACGTTATTCTCTTTTATTGGTGAATCAGACCGATCTCATCCGGGGGTTCCGCGATGATCGACCGCTTTCGACACTACTGGCGGCAAGGGAATCCGGCGCGACGGCGCGACGGACGGGGTACGGCTCGGCAGGCGGCGCGGCGGCACGTCGCGCTGGAAGCCCTGGAGCCGCGTGAGCTTTTAAGCGCGGTCCCGCCTGGCTCCGCCTTTTTGACCGGTCCCACCGCGGGCTCGCCCTTGCAGATCGCCAGGGATTACCTGGCCCAGCACGCGACCGACTACGGGCTGTCGGGCAATGACGTCAACAGCATGATCGTCACCGACCAGTACACCGATAGCGCCGGCGCGCACACGACGCACCTGTATTTCCGCCAGACCTTCAACGGCCTGGCCGTCAAGGGGTCGGACATCAGCGTCAACATCACCCCCCAGGGTGAGATCATCAACGTCGGCGGCTCGTTCACCGCGGGCCTGGGGGCGAAGTCCAATAACCAGGTGCCGGCCCCGGCGCTGACGGCGTCGCAGGCCCTGACGGCCGCATCGAACCAGCTCCACCTGACGCCGACCGGCCCGGTGCTCGTCACCGACGTTCAGAGCGACATCACCCGGAAGACGACCCTGAAGGCCCCCGGCGTCTCGGTGGACGACGTGCCGGCCCACCTGAACTACATGCCCCGTCCCGACGGCTCCGCCGCCCTGAGCTGGAACCTGGTCATCCGGCCCCCGGGGGGGGATCACTGGTACGACGCGACCGTCGATGCCACCACCGGCACGATCCTTCAGTATGACGACTGGGTCGCCTACGCCAGCTACAACGTCTTCGCCCTGCCGACGATCAGCCCCGACCACGGGCCCCGGACGGTCGTCACCGACCCGAACGACAAGACGGCCTCCCCCTACGGCTGGCACGACACCGACGGCATCGCCGGGGCCGATTTCACCGACACGCGCGGCAACAACGTCTCGGCCCAGGAAGACACCGACGCCAACAACACCGGCGGCAACCGCCCCGACGGTGGCGCCACGCTGGATTTCAACTTCCCGCTGGATCTGACCCAGGCGCCGAGCCAGTATCAGGACGCCGTGATCACGAACCTGTTCTACTGGAACAACATCGTTCACGACGTGTTGTACCACTACGGGTTTGACGAGAACGCGGGCAATTTCCAGCAGAACAACTACGGCAAGGGGGGCCTCGGCAACGACGCCGTGCAGGCCGATGCGCAGGACGGTTCGGGCAACAACAACGCCAACTTCGCCACCCCGCCCGACGGTCAGCCCGGCCGCATGCAGATGTACGTCTTCAACCTCACGAACCCGAACCGGGACGGCGATCTCGACACCGAGATCATGACCCACGAGTACGGGCACGGTGTCTCCAACCGACTGACCGGCGGTCCGGCCAACGCCGGCGCCTTGCAGGCCCTGCAAAGCGGTGGCATGGGCGAAGGCTGGAGCGACTTCTTCGCCCTGATGTTCACCCAGCTCGACACCTGGCAGCAGAACGATCCCCGGCCGCAGGGGACCTACGTGCTGGGTCAGACCGTGACCGGCCCCGGCGTCCGACGCTATCCGTATAGCTACGACATGACGGTCGATCCGCTGACGCTCAACAGCTTCAACGGCGGGTTCCCCAACAACGAGGTCCACAACGCCGGTGAGATCTGGGCGACGGTCCTCTGGGACATGACCTGGCAGCTCATCAACAAGTACGGCTACGATCCCGACCTGTTCGCCGGGAACCTCGCGTCGGGCAACCAGCTCGCGATGCAACTGGTGCTCGACGGGATGAAGCTCCAGCCGGTCAATCCGTCGTTCCTGCAAGCCCGCGACGCGATCCTCCAGGCCGACAAGGCGCTGACCGGCGGAGCCAACCAGCTCGAAATCTGGACGGCGTTCGCCCGGCGCGGGTTCGGCCTCAGCGCGACCGACGGTGGCTCAAGTTCGGCCGTGGTCAATGAAGCCAAGGACATGCCGGTCTTCCTGAACTTGAAGATCGCGCCGCCGGTCGGCTTGACCGAAAACCAGTCGATCAACGACGTCACGGTGGCGACGTTCACCGACCCGCAGAACCCGCTCCCGGGGTCCTCCTATCAGGCCCAGATCGACTGGGGCGACGGCCAGCAGAGCCTCGGTACCGTGGTGAACGTCGGCGGCAACTCGTACGCTATTCTGGGCTCGACGACCTATCAGGAAGGCGGACGGTATGTCCTGAAGGTCACGCTGAACAAGCCCGGCGGGACGAGCACGACCAACGCCGCGCCGATCGACATCAAGGACCTGCCGATCTCCGCGACCTTCGCCCCCGACTCGTCCACCTGGAACCTGAAGGAAGGGGTCGAGTTCACCAAGTTCGTCACCACGTTCGTCGATAGTGACCCGGACACGCTCGACTTCAGCAAGTACAACGCGTCGATCGACTGGGGCGACGGCACGACCGACCCGGGTCAGATCGTCGCCGTGGCGGGGCAGCAGAACACGTTCCAGGTGCGCGGCACCCACACCTACGGCGGCGGTTCTCAGCTCATCACGGTGACGGTGAAGGGCCCTGGCGGCTCGACCATAATCGTTTCCGGATCGGTCCCGGTGGAAGACAACCAGCTCTCGGGTCAACTGGTCAACATCCAGGCGACCGAGGGGCAGAAGTTCTCGGACAAGGTCGCCCTCTTCTTCGACCCCGACCCCCGCCCCCTGACGGCGACCTACTACACGGCCAAGATCAACTGGGGGGATAACACGGTCTCCGACGGCACCGTCGTGGCCGGCGCCGGCGGGTTCGAGGTGCGTGGCGATCACGTCTTCAAGGTCGGCCCGCACACCATCACCGTGACGATCAACGACGGCGACATCAGCAAGCTGTTCATCACCAATCAGACCGAAGTCGCCAATGCGCCGATTCTGTCGATCAACTACCCGATCGACACGATCGAGGGGAAGACCTACGACGGAGTCATCGCCCGGTTCAAGGACACCAACACCGGGTCCAAGGCCTCGGACTTCTCCGCGTCGATCGACTGGGGTGACGGCACGAACTCGACCGGACTGGTCGTTCCCGATGGCGACGGTGAGTACTCGATCAAGGGGCAGCACTCCTTCCAGGTCGGCAGTCACCCGATCAAGATCGCGCTGACCGAGCTGGCCATCGGTACGCCGATGCAGTTGAATCAGATGGCCTCGGTCCGGAACGCCCCGCTGACCGGCCAGCCGATCCTGATCACGCAGACGGAGGGCCAGTCCAAGCCGAGCATGGTTGCCCTCTTCAACGACAACAACCCGCAGGGCCGGACCGGCGACTACACGGCCAAGATCAAGTGGGGTGACGGCACCACCACCGACGGCACGATCGCCTCGCGGGCCGGCGGCGGGTTCGAGGTGATGGGAACGCACGCCTATGCGAAAGCCGGCGATTATGGCATCAGCGTCCTGATCCAGGACAACGCGGGCCAGCAATTGCAGGTTTCCTCGAAGTCCACGGTGAACGACGCCCCCTTGACTGGCTTCGGTACCCTCCTGACGCTCACCGAGAAGGTCGCCAGCGGTCAGCTCAAACTCGGCACGTTCTTCGATGCCAACCCGAACGGCAAGATCGGCGAGTTCACCACCACGATCAACTGGGGCGACGGCACGCTGGAGCCGGGAATCATCCGGGTCAACCCCAAGGGCGGATACGACGTCCTCGGAAGCCACACGTATGACCAGCAGGGCACCTACTCGGTCGGGTTCAAGGCGGTCAGCAAGGACGGCAGCAAGGTCCTGGCCGGGGGCGCGATCCAGGTCAAGGACCAGATCAAGCCGCTGGTGGGCGGCCTGATCCCCCAAAGTGACCTGGGGCCGGTCGTTGGCGACTGGGTTACCAACACCAATCAGCCGATCTTCCAGGGATACGCCGCGCCGGGCTCGACGGTCCACCTCTACGCGGCCCAGCCGAACAACTCCCGACTCGTGGAGGTCGGCAGCGGGGCCGTCAACACCGATGGCCTCTGGCGAATCACGCTCAACCCGCTGGCCGATGGCGCGTACTTCATCGCCGGCCAGGCCCTCGGCTCCGACGGGCGCCCGAGCAGCCCCTGGACGGAACTCACATCCATCGCCCCGCGCAACGCGATCTTCATCGACACGACGGCGCCGACCATCCAGTCCACGTCGTTCAATGCCGCGAACGGACAATATCGCGTCACCTTCAGCGACAGTTTCTCGGGCCTGTACACTCCGGCCCTGCTGAACCCGGCCGCCTACACGCTGACCGTCCCGGCCGCTCGCCGGGGAACTCAGACGCTCAACCCGACCAGCCTGACACTCGATCCGACCAGCCCGAATACGGTGATCGTCGGGTTTAATACCAGTACCGTCCGCAATGGCACGGTCGTCCTTCGGGTCAACACCGGCGCGATCCAGGACGCGGCGGGCAACGGGATCAACTCCGACCGCGGCTACCTCGACTTCACGTCGGCCATCGGCCAGCCAACGCCCGCGACCGCGGGGCAAGGCAACGCCGGCCAGGTGGCCTTCCCGCAGGGCTCCACGCCCCCCGCGCAGACGTTCGTCACGAATCGCTACAACCGCTACCTCTCCAACTGGTATCGCGGTCCCCGCATCCGCTGACCGACGACCGAGCGATCGGCAACATCCCCAGACGCCCCGGCGCCGACTTGTTCGGCACCGGGGCGTTTTTCCATCGCTCAGAGCCCGACCGCCCGGCCCAGCAACGCCTCCGCGTTCTCCCGGAGCAACGCCGAGGCGATCCCCGGATCGAAGCTTCGGGTGATTGTCTCGACGATCTCCGGAGCATTGCCCAGGCCGGGGGCGGTCTCGTCCACACCGAGGAGATCGGTCCCGAGCGCGATGCCTTCAAACCCCGGCCGTCCCCGGAACGGCAAGGCCGCGATCGTCTCGACGCCTTCCCGGAGCGACTCGATCCCTGGATAGAACGGGGGACCGATTCCCAGGCCGATCGTCCCGCCGAGACCGCGCAACCGCCGCAGGTTGTCCCTCGTGATCGCTCGAGGAGCCGAGCAGCCCTCGTGCTCCAGCGCACCATGGCTATACAACGGCACCAGGCGGTCCACTCGGACCGGGTCGGCCTCGAACCAGTCGAGCACGTCGGCCATCCCGCGAGGGTTCATGTGGGCCACGTCCACCAGCGGCCGAGGGGCCACCCCTCTCCGAGGGAACCAGGTCGAACAACACCTGGAGAAACGCCCGGCCGAGGTCCGTCAACCCCCGATCGTCCCCCGGTTCCGCCGAGCCTCCCAGCCGGCTCGATGCGCCATAAACGGGCTGGAATAGCCGCACACCCCGCTCAAAGAGGCCCGACAAGCGGTCGAGGTCACCGACTTCGCGGATCAAGCAATCAAAACCCTCGATCCCGATCAGTCCCCAGGTCAGGCCGTCCGGCTCGTCGTCTTGCCAGCGTCGCCAGTCGTCCCGATCGATCAGCAAGCGGCCAGAGAACTCCGCCTCGATCCGGGTGATCAGCTCGGCGAGCGCCCGCCAGGGATCGGCCTGAGCGGCCCAGTCATCGGCGGCGCGATAGCAGGAGAGAATGGCCGCTCGCGTCGTGCCGAGATATCCCTCCGTCTGCGCGATCCGTCCCGGAACCCAGGGATAGTGAGCCGGGTCGTACAGCGTGGTCTCCTGGGCATACTGCAAGAGCCAGTCGCAATGCAGGTCGATCAGTCGGGGGATGGGCATGGGACGTTGGCGGATGGTTGTGGTTGAAGGGCACAAGGTGGGCGGGAGAGATCACGAATCTTTCAAGGAAACGGCCGGCTCCTCCGCCGGCAAGTGATCCAGGAACCGTGAGACGACGCCACGGAGTTCGCCCCAGCGGATCGTGTCGTGGGTCGTGGCCCCCTCGGTTGTTCCTTGCCAGAGGACCGGGGCCGAATTGTTGAGAGCCTCAGTCAGCGGGACATCTTCGGGGATAGACTGGCCGAGGCGTCCCGGCCAGAAGGCCCCGACGCGCTGGGAAAGAGGCGGGGCCAGGGCCTGCCGGATCGCCGCACCCGCCGAATGGGTTTCGGGATGGTCCTGCGCCTTCTGACAGGCGGCGAGCAACCCGTCGCCCCACGTGACGAGCACGGTCGCCTCGCGCGTGGCCAGGTTCAGCGAACGGCCGGCGACCGCGCCGAAACTCAGGACTCCCTCCGCCGCAACGGGCCCGGGAGGAGCGTTGGCGGGACCGAACGCGGCGATCAGGCGGGGGATCAACTCGCGAGCCATCCGGGAGGCCGCGGCGGCATCCGCCGTATGCAGGGCCAGGATCGCGCCATCCAGCTCGCCCGAGTCATCGACGGTGATCCCCGCCGAAAGCCCTCGCAGGTGCGGCCAGAGGTCGGCCTCAGGGTGAACGCCCACGGCGCGGGCCAGCAAATTCAACCGCACCCGCACCGGCGCCGAACCGGCCTGCGCGGGATCGGCCTTCACGATGCGATCGGCGATGCTGAACGCCAGATCCCAGGCCTCGTCCCCTGGATTGATCGTCAGGGCGACGGCCCCCAGGGTTTTCTGGGTCGGGAAGACGTCGAGCCAGCGCGGGTTGACCGCGCCACCGCTCGGGAGGGGCGTCGCGTAACGGCCGGTCACGTCGAGCACGAACGTCTCGCCGTCGAGCCTGGCCAGCCCATCCAGCCCCTGGCAATCGGCGGCATTCAGGGCCGCCGCCAGACGCCGCAGGAGGATCGGTCCGCTGTCGTCGAGCGTCTCCGGTTCGAGCCGGACCTGAACCCCGCTCTCGATCGATTTCGGGGGGCCATGACCGTTTTCCTCCAGATGTTTCAGGGCCAGCCGCAGACGCTCGCGGTCGCCGGCCAGGGCCACCCCTCCCTCCGCGCTGGCCATCAACGGCGATCCGGGAGGGCCGATCCGATCGACCGAGGCCGAACCGATCGCCGGCAGGTGCTCACCGTCCGTCAGCGCCAGCGCGATCGCCATCGCGGCAAATGTGCCGTCATCCTCGGGAACGATCGCCGACCAGGTCACCTCATCACGATCCGGCGGAAATCCGAGGCTCACCTCGGCACCATCGAGGAGTCGCAACTCGGGGACCATCGCCGGGTTCATCGCCGCGATCAGGGCCTCCGGCCCCTTGCCCAGCCTGTTCCGCGCGGGTTCGGCTCGCCTCCAGGCCGCCAGCGCCGCGGCCGGGTTCGAGAAGCGGGCACCGTCGAACAGCGACAGAATTTGCTGAAGTTGCAGGTCGGGCCGCACCAGACGGAAGATCAGGGAAGCGGGGACCTCCGGCGTCTCACCTCTCGCCGGAATCGCGGAGATCAGCGCGAGCCCCGCCATCACTCCCATCACGATCAATCGACGCATCCGACCTTCCTCACTCGATTCACGAAGCCAGAATCCTCGCAACACCACCATTGTCAACCAGGGGGAGGGCTCTCGGCAAGGCCGAGGGCCGTCCCGGACTCGTCTCGCGGTGCGTACGCGACCCATGAGATCCACGGTTTCTCCGCTTCCGTCATCAACCTGATCTCATCTGTCCTTCGATCAATTCATACCAAACTCGACGCCAGGGTCTTGCAATGCCCCAGGCCCTGTGCCATATTCCGAGTTCCCCGGACCGTTCCCGGCTGCACCATCCTGCAAACCGGGGACCGACGCGACCCGGACTGAGGCCCGGGATCGGCTGACATCCTCGACGAGACACCCGAAAGGATCGACGGGATGAGCGATTGGCAAGGTTGGCTGTACGTGGCCGCCGTCCTGATTCCTCTGGCAGCGTTCGTGTTGGAATTGCTGGGAGGGCGCTGGCTGGGACGGCTCAACGCCTATATCGCCACCGCCGCCATCGCCACCGCGTTCGTGCTCAGCGCGATCGGGTTCGGCTACTATCTGGCGGCCAACCCCAACATCTTCGCCGAGCACGAGACGGAGGCCGAGATCGTCGAAGGCCCCGAGGGGCATCCACCGGCCGAGCTTACCGGAGCGCACGGCCCGAAGAACTGGTACGGCAGCTTCACCTGGGTGGCCCTTGGTGGGGATCTCGGCGGCGAGGATGTCACCACCCCCGCGCTGACCATCCCGATCGGCATCTATATTGATAGCCTCGCCGCCCTGATGTTCGTGATGGTCACGTTCATCGCCACCTTGATCCACCTGTATTCGATCGGCTACATGCACGACGATCCGCGTTTTCCGCGGTTCTTCACGTATCTGTCGCTGTTCTGCTTCTCGATGCTCGGCCTGGTGGCGTCGGCCAACGTCTTCATGGTCTTCGTCTTCTGGGAACTGGTGGGCGTCTGCTCCTATCTGCTGATCGGGTTCTGGTACGAGGAGAAGAAGAACTCCGACGCGGCCAACAAGGCGTTCATCACGAACCGGGTCGGCGATATCGGCATGCTGGTCGGGCTGGGGCTGCTCTGGTCGAGCCTCGGCACGTTCAACATCCACGAGATCAACCGCGAGCTGCGCGACACGCAAGGGAATCTGTACCGGACGACCGCCGAAGACGGCACCGCCGTGGCCGAGCTGCGCGACCGGGAGACGGGCAACGCCGTCATCGACGCCGCGACGGGCAACCCTCGGCAGATCCCGTTCTGGTTGCTGGGGATCGCGGGGCTGGGGATCTTCGCCGGTTGCGTCGGCAAGAGCGCCAGTTCCCGCTGCACGTCTGGCTTCCCGACGCGATGGCCGGCCCAACCCCCGTCTCGGCCCTGATCCACGCGGCGACGATGGTCGCCGCCGGCGTGTACCTGGTCGGGCGGTTCTTCCCGCTCTTCACCGACGAGATCCTGCTCTACATCGCCTATACCGGGGGGATCACGCTGTTCATCGCCGCGTCGATCGCCATCGTGCAGACCGACTACAAGAAGGTGCTGGCCTATTCGACCGTCAGCCAGCTCGGGTTCATGATGCTGGCCCTGGGCGTCGGCGGCTGGGCGGCCGGGCTGTTCCACCTTCTGACGCACGCCTTCTTCAAGGCCCTGCTGTTCCTCGGCGCGGGGAGCATCTACCACAGCGTCCATACGTACGAGATGCCCGTGCTGGGCGGCCTGCGGAAGAAGATGCCGATCACGGCCTACACGATGCTGGTCGCCACCCTGGCGATCTCGGGCGTGCCGCTGTTCAGCGGGTTCTATTCCAAGGACGCGATCATGGGCTCGGCCCTGGCGTTCGTCGCCGGCGCGGGGGAGATCCCGGCGCACCCCGAGCACGTCCTTCTGTTCGTCCTGCCGGCGGTCGGCGCCTTGATGACCGCCTTCTACATGTTCCGCATGTGGTTCCTGGTCTTCACCGGCGAGCCTCGCGGGGTCAGCGGCGCGGCGACCCTGGGCTACCGGGTGGACGTGGTCCCCGGTCACGGGCACGGCCACGAGGAGGATGAGCCGCACGAGGCGAACCCGGTCTCGCACGCGCACGAGAGCGAGCCGATCATGAGCTGGCCCCTGATCGTGCTGGCCGTGCCCGCGTTTCTCATCGGCTGGCCGATCACCCTCTTGCCGTTCTTCGGCTATGAGCCGGTGCTGGAGCACATGCTGGCCTACAGCGCCCCGGCGGGCCGGGTCTTCGAGCTAGGATCAATCAAATACTGGGCGATGGGGGCCTCCGTGCTGATCGCCGCGGCGGGCATCGCCGGGGCGGCCGCGTACTACGCCCCCCGACGGTTCCTCAATGCCAGGACCATGGCCGACCGGTTCGGCGGCGTGTATGCCTTGCTGGTCCACAAGTGGTACTTCGACGAGTTGTATCAGGCCATGCTCGTCCGGCCGACCCTGGCCCTGGCCCGCGCGGTCAGTGAGTTCGATCGTTATCTGATCGACGGCGTCGTCAACGGCGCGGCCTCGATCACCGAGGGCCTGAGCCGCCTGGAGGGGCTGTTCGACCGGGTGGTCATCGATGGGCTGGTTGGCCTGGTGGCCGGGATCGTGTACGGGATCGGCGACTGGGGCCGGCTGATCCAAACAGGGCGGTTACGCAATTACTTGATGGTCCTGGCCGTCGCGGTCGTCGGCCTGTTCGTCGGGGTGTTCCTCTGGATTCGCGGCTGAGATTCCCGGTCCAGCGGGGCCGTTCCGGTCGGAAAGAGCCACGACGCCTCTTCCTCTAAAATGGCGCGCGTCACAGCGAGAGCGAGATCATGAGCGACAACCTGCTGCTGAGCCTCCTCTGGTCGGTCCCCCTGGTCGGGGCTCTCCTGGTCCTTTTGATCCCTCGACGGGCCGAGCTGGCGATCAAGGTGACGTCGCTGCTCGTCACCCTGGCGACGTTCGCCCTGACGATCTGGGCGTTCTGGCTCTACACGACGCCAAACGCATCGGGCAAGGCCCCCTCGGCGATACCCCTGACACAACGCGCCGCGGCGAACACCCTGGTTCTGAGCGCCCAGACGGGGGAGATCACGCAGAGCATGGATGTGCCGGGCGACCTGATCGTCCGCAACGCCTGGGTTCCCTACTTCCACATCCAGTATTACCTCGGCGTGGACGGCATCAGCCTGAGCCTGATCCTCCTGACCGGCCTGGTCGCCGTGCTGGCCTGCCTGGCGTCCTGGAGCATCGAGAAACAAATCAAAGGATACTTCTCGCTGTTCCTGGTGCTCACGGCGAGCATGATGGGCGTCTTCCTGGCGCTCGACATGTTCCTCTTCTACGTCTTCTTCGAGGTGATGCTCCTGCCGATGTACTTCCTGATCGGCGTCTGGGGGGGCGAGAACCGGGAATACGCGGCGATCAAGTTCCTGCTCTACACGCTCTTCGGCTCCGTCTTCATCCTCGTGGCGATCCTGCTCCTGTACTTCGCCCCCGGCGCCGAGACGTTGGGCGAGGGCCTGGCGTTCAACGCCCACTCCTTCGACGCCGTGCTGGTAGCCCAGGCCGCCACGAGCGGCTTCTACTCAGCTTACGTCCAGCAGTGGGTCTTCGCCCTGTTCCTGATCGGCTTCCTGGTCAAGCTGCCCTCCTTCCCGTTCCATACGTGGTTGCCCGATGCCCACGTGCAGGCACCGACGCCGATCAGCATGATCCTGGCGGGAATCCTTCTGAAGATCGGCGGCTACGGGCTGATCCGTCTGGCCTGGCCCCTGGCGCCTCTCGGGGCGGAATACTGGTCCCTTTACGTCGCGGCCCTGGGCGTCTTCAGCATCATCTATGGCGCCCTGGCGGCCATGGCGCAGACCGACTTCAAGAAGCTGGTCGCCTACAGCTCCGTCAGCCATATGGGTTACGTCACCCTGGGCATGGCCGTCATGAGCAACCTGGTGGATGACCCACGCTACTACGCCTACGGGGTCAACGGCGCGATGTTCATGATGATCGCGCATGGGATCACCTCGACCGGCATGTTCTTCCTCGTCGGTGTGATCTACGAGCGGGCACACACCCGCGACCTCAACAAGCTGGGTGGCCTGTTCAACGTCATGCCGGTCTATGGCGCGGTGTCGTTCCTGATCTTCTTTGGCTCGATGGGCCTGCCGGGGCTTTGCGGATTCATCGCCGAGGTCTTCGTCGTGCTCGCGGCCTTCAACGCGAACCGTTTCCTGGCCGTGCTGGCGGCGGCGGCCGTCGTCTTGACGGCCGGTTACATCCTCTGGACCCTTCAGCGCGTCTTCCTCGGCCGGAGCGAACGGTACCTCGGCCTGCCCGACATGAACCTGCGCGAGATCGTCATCGCCGTCCCCCTGGTCGTCCTGACGATCATTCTGGGGGTTTTCCCGCAGTCGATCCTGAGCTGGATGGGACCGTCGGTCGATCAGATGGTCCGCCAGATGGCCCGGGCCAACACCAAGGTTCCCCCGGCCGTGGCTCAGGCCGATCGCGACCCGGCGACCCCGCCGCCCGTCGTCCGCACGCGCTGAGCCATTCGCCGTCGGGTTCGCAACGGAGTGAAAATCCCAACGCCACGCCTCGCGTCCTGGCACGTCGCGAGGCGCGATCCGCATGGAGATGAAGAGGGAATTGGCCTTCGAGACGGCCGGAAGGTCCCTGGACGATCCCGCCGCGTTGTCGTAGCATCGACCGGCTGGAGACGGGAACGGACCTCGTGCCGGAACTCCCTTGACCCGCAGGATATCCTCCATGCTTCCGATGCACGACGACGAGGTCGGCCCGATCAAGAGCGTGCCGGCGACGGTCGGCCGATGGGCCCTGGCGACCTTCTTCGCCCTGTTCCTGATGAACCTGCTCGACTACATGGACCGCTGGATTCTGGCGGCGGTCATCCAGGACGTGCAGGGCGAGTTCCAGATCGACAACACCCATTCCGGTCTCTTCAACACCTACTTCCTCATCAGCTACTCGATCTTCAGCCCGTTCATGGGCTGGGCGGGCGACCGCTTCCGGCGGACCCACTTGCTGGGCCTGGGGGTCGGCGTCTGGAGCCTGGCGACCGTCGGCACCGGCCTGGCCCAGAGCTACAACGAGATCGTCCTGGCCCGGAGCCTGCTGGGCATCGGCGAGGCGACCTACGGCGTCATCGCGCCGACGATCCTGATGGACCTGTTCTCGCGCGATAGCCGCGCCCGGGTGATGTCCGCCTTCTACCTGGCCATGCCGATCGGTGGTGCCCTGGGCATGAGCCTGGGCTCGCTGATCGCCAAGCATTACGGCTGGCGGATGGCGTTCTTCGTCGTCGGCGGCCCCGGAGTGCTCGCCTCGATCGCCGCGTTCCTGATGCCCGAGCCGGTCCGGGGCACGAGCGAAGGCGTGGACCCGGAGCGGCTCAGGCGCACGAGACGGCCGGCGCGACCCGCGAGGACTATCTCGACCTGATGGTCAATTCCTCGTACACGTATGCCGTCTTCGGCATGGCCGCCTACACGTTCGCCATCGGCGGCCTGGCCTTCTGGCTCCCCAAGTTCCTGACCTTCACCCGAGGCATCGAGCGCGTGCGGGCCACCTCGATCCTCGGCCTCGTCACCGTCCTGGCGTCGATCACCGGCATGAGCCTCGGCGGCTGGCTGGCCGACCGCCTGTCCAGGTCGAACCCCCGGGCCTTGTTCCTCGTGCCGGGCGTGGCGATGCTCGGCGCGATCCCGTTCGTCCTGGTCGGCCTGCTCTCGGAAACCCCGGCCTACATCTTCGGCGGGATCTTCCTGGCCGAGGCCCTGATGTTCATCAACACCGGGCCTTGCAACGCGGTGATCGCCAACGTGGTCACGCCCAACCTTCGCGCCGCGGCCTACGCCATCGCCATCTTCGCCCTTCACTTCCTGGGCGATATCTGGTCCCCTCCCTTGATGGGCTGGGTGGCCGATCTCTTCGGCAAGCCCGACACGATGCAGACGGCCTTCGGCCAGTTCTTCTCCCGGCTCGGCGCGGTGCCGACGGCCACCGACGAGTCGAAGCTGCCCCAGAACCTCCTGGCCGGCATGCTGGTCGTCGTGCCGGCGCTGGCCATCTCGGGCGATCGTCCTGCTGGCCGGAGCGCGGCACCTCCCCCGCGAGATGGCCCTGATGCTCGCCAAGCTCAAGGCCGCGCCTCGATCCCCCCAGAGTCCAACCGATTCCTCGAAAATGACGACGACTGGAAAGGATACTCTCTCATGAACCAGCCCACACGCATTGCCATCACCGGCGCGGGGGGCCAGATCGGCTACGCCTTGAGCTTCCGGATCGCCTCCGGCGGCCTGTTCGGTCCCGATCATCTCGTCTCGCTCAGCCTGCTGGAGATCCCCCAGGCCCTGCCGTCCCTGAAGGGCGTCATGATGGAGCTGGAGGACTGCGCGTTCCCGAACCTCGTCGAGGTCCTGGCCACCGACAAACCTCACGAGGCGTTCAAGGATGCCGACTGGGTCATCCTTGTCGGCGGCATGCCGCGCAAGGAAGGGATGAGCCGGGCCGATCTGATCCGCGCCAATGGCCCGATCTTCACGGAGCAGGGCAAGGCGATCAGCGAGGCCGCCGGCCCCGGCGTCCGCGTCCTGACCGTCGCCAACCCCTGCAACACCAACTGCCTGATCGCCAGGTCGCACGCCCCGAACGTCCCGGCCGAGCACTGGTTCGCCATGACCCGGCTCGACCAGAACCGCGCCACCGCGCAACTGGCCCTGAAGGCGGGCGTGCCGGTCCGCGACGTCTCCCACATGGCCATCTGGGGCAATCACAGCGACACCCAGTACCCGGATTACAAGCACGCGAAGATCGCCGGCAAGCCGGCCACCGAGGTCATCAACGATGCCTCCTGGTTCACCGAGACGTTCATGCCGACGGTCGCCAAGCGCGGCTCGGCGGTGATCAAGGCCCGAGGCGCCTCCTCCGCCGCGTCGGCCGCCAACGCCGCGCTCGACAGCGTCCGCTCGGCCTGCTTCCCGAAGGAGAGCGACTGGTTCAGCGCCGGGGTCTGCTCCGACGGCAGCTACGGCATCCCCAAGGGGCTGATCTACAGCTTCCCGCTCCAGACGACCGACGGCCGCACCTGGTCAATTGTTCAGGATCTCGATATCGACGCCGATGCCCGCGCCCGGCTCGACGCCTCCGCCAAGGAGCTGGAGAACGAGCGCGACGCGGTCAAGGACCTGCTTGGTCCGGCGGTCTGAGGTGACGGTTCTTCCCTCGGCGGGGCTGTCTTGCCCCGCCGAGGGCGACGAGCGCGCAACGCAACTTCTTGATGCATAGGAAGTTGCGTTCAAAATACCAAACGAACCCAACGCCGCGATCTCGACCGTCAACCGCCCGCGCCGACCGAACCCAGGGACGGCCGGGAGTGTTCAGGAATGGGGGTCCGTCACGCTGCCGGTCGGCCAGGGGGCGAGGGTGTGTCCCTTGAAGATCCGGAACAGGTACAGGATCGACGGGATCAGGATCAAGGAGCCGAAGCCCAGCGCCCCGAGCAGCAGCTTGTGGATGATCGGCGGCGCGGCGGTGTTATGGATGGTCAGGTCGGGGGGCACCAGGTACGGATGCTGGGCCAGGCCGCAGCCCCAGAGGATCAGGGCCACCTGGACCATCGCGGAGGCTCGGGCCAGGTGATACCAGCGTCGCCAGAGGCTGACCAGGGCCGTCACGGCGAAGACCCCCGTGGCGATCCGCACCGGGAATCCCCAGGGTGAGGAATCGAGCCCCTGGAAGACCAGCGGGGCATACACCCTCGCCAGGCCGTACACGGCGTAGGCCAGGACACCCACCGCCACCGCCGCGCACAAGGCTCGCAGGCGGAAGTCCTCGCGGAGGTCCCGGTCGTCCGTTTCCAGCGTCAGATACACCGCCGCGAGATACGCGAAGATCGCCAGCGTGAACACCCCGACCGTTAGCGGGAATGGCGCGATCCATGAGGAGAACAACCGGGGCGTCTCGCCGACGCCCACGCCGAGGTTTCCCGTGGCGATCGCGCCGACGATCGTCCCGAGCAGGGTCGGCGTCAGGATGCTCGGGATCGAGAAGACCCGGTTCCAGCGCTCTTCCCCAGGGCGGTGTTGTCGTAGCTGCGGAACGTGAAGGCCGAGCCACGGAGGACGATCCCGACGAGCATCAACGATACCGGGATGTGCAGCGCGGTCATCACCGCGGCGAAGGCCACCGGAAACCCGGTGAACATGAGCACGACCACGATGATCAGCCAGACGTGATTCGCTTCCCAGACCGGCCCGATCGCGTGCGCGATCAGATCGCGCTGGGCACGCCCGCGACGCCCTTGCGCGATGAAGTCCCAGAACCCCGCGCCATAGTCGGCCCCGCCGAAGAGGGCATAGAGGGTCAACGAGAACAACATGACCGCGGCGACGGCCTCGTGCGGAGCGATCGACATCATGGGGACTTCCCCTCCTCGCTGGAGGTGGTCAACTCCGCGATGGCCGGGCTGGAACGAAACTGGAGCCGCAGCAGGATCACGACGACAACGCCCAGAATCAAATAGAGAAGCGAATATCCCAGGACCGAGATCCAGAGTCCCTGCACGGGAGTGACCGCCTGCGACGTGCGGAGCACCCCCGAGATGATCCAGGGCTGTCGGCCGACCTCCGTGACGGTCCAGCCGGCCTCGATCGCGAGCATCCCCAGCGGACAGACCAACACCACGGCGCGAAGGAACCAGGGGCCGTCGGGCATGCGCTTGTTCCACCACGTCGAGAAGGCCGCCCAGATTGCCACGGCCATCATCGCGATGCCGCACGCGACCATGACTTGAAATGCGATGTGCACAACCCGAACCGGTGGACGGTCCTCCTTCGGAAAGGAATCCAGACCCGACACCTCGGCATCGAACCGGCCATACGCCAGGAAGCTCAGGCCGCCGGGCAGTTCGAGGGCGTAGGGGGTTTCCTCGGCCTCCGGGTCGGGAAGACCGCCGAACCGCAAGGGGGCGTACGTCTCGGTGTGGAACTGGCCCTCCATCGCGGCGAGCTTCGCGGGCTGGGTCTCGGCGACGACCCGCGCGGCATAATCACCGCTGAAGGGTTGCAGGATCGCCCCCACGCCACCGACCGCCAGAGCGATTCCCAGGGCACGCCGATGGAACGGGTTCTGCCGGTCGCGTCGTAACAGGACCGCGTGAACACCGGCCACCAGGAAACCGGTCGCCGCATAGGCGGCCAGGGTCATGTGCAATCCTTCGGAAATCGTCGCCGGGTTCCAGAGCGCGGTGAAGGGATCGATGTCGATTGGGCGGCCATCGGCCATCGCGAACCCTTGTGGCGTATTCATCCAGGCGTTGACCGCGACGACCAGCACGCCCGAGAGGGCCCCGCTGGCCGCGACCATCACACCGGCCAGCCAGTGCGCCGCGCGGGCACGCGCTCCCAGCCATAGATGTAGATGCCGAGAAAGATCGCCTCGGTGAAGAAGGCGAACCCCTCCAGGCCGAACCCGAGGCCGACGACCGGCCCGGTGATCTCCATGAACCGCGGCCAGAGCAATCCCAGCTCGAACGAGAGCACGGTGCCGGAAACCGCTCCCACGGCGAACAGGATGGCCGCGCCCGCGCCCAGCGCTCGGCCAAAATGCGATATACGGGCTCGCGGGTCCGCAGCCAGAGGGCCTCGGCGATGACCATCATCAAGGGCAGGCCAATGCCGATCACCGCGAAGATGATGTGAAAGCCCAGCGAGATCGCCATCTGGAGCCGGGCGGCAAGGAGGTTCGACATCGGCTATTCCCAATTCGGCCGCGCACAGTCCAGAAACATCGCAAAAAAAGGGAGACCGGAACCTCTCCGCGAAGTTCTGGCTCCCATCACGAATGTATCACAACGATCTACTAACGTCGAAGGATTGTCACGAGCAGCGAGGCGTCGTCCAGCCCGACGAGCGAATGCGGTTCGCCGGCCGGCAGATAGACCAGCCGGCCCGGATCGAGGACCTGGGTGATCTCGTTCGTCGAGAGCGAGACGCGGCCCTCCAGACATTGGATCGTGGCCGAACCATGCGACTTGTGGGTCGGGATTTCCTTTCCCCGGGGGACGACCAGGCGGATCAGTTCCAGGTCCTCCGTACGAAGCAGAGCGATCGTGCGCGAACCGGCGAGGGAGGCCCCCAGCGGTCTCGCATCGATAACTTCTCCAGGTTGCGCGTGGCAGAGTGCCATGGCAATGACTCCTTGTTCTGTCTGATCGCACGAGGCTTGATCAGTGGGCGTCGAGATCGTGCAGGTACTCCCGCACGTCCTCGACCGCCTGTTCGATTGCCTCGCGTCGCCACTGGCTGGGAGCGTGTTCGAGGGTTCGCGTCAACAGTTCGGCCAGGTGTGCGGCGGCTTCATGAGCATCGCAGCCACACGCCTGGACTTCGGGGAAGGCGCTATGGTGCAGGGTCTTGTTGTGCAACGTGTGACAATCACAAGGACCTTCGGTCAGGATCACACGGCTCAGGTCGGTGGTCATCGGAGTGCTCCTTTCTCGGGCATTTCCGTGTGACGCGGCGAGGAGAAATCCGGCCGTCCCACCCCGCCTGGTTTGAAGAGTCACCGCGATGTCTGGAGAGGAGGCAACATCGCGGGGACTCATCTCAGCACTTGACCGCGGACAGCGGAACTTCAATCTCCATGCGATTCACGGCAGGACGGCTGTTCGCGCTCGCTTCGGGTAACGTCTCTGACTCCGAGCGATTCCTGCGGGCCAACTCCTCGCGAAGGACCGTGACGTTCGCCGGGGCCTCGATTCCCAGGCGAATCTGGTTGCCGCGGATGCCCAGCAGGGTGATGCGGATGTTGTCGTTCAGGATGATTGACTCATTGACCTTGCGGCTCAGAACCAGCATGGCAGACTCCTTTCAACGCGATGCATCAAGTTGATTCACGGTTACGGACGGTCAAGGGGGGAAATCGCTTGGTGCGGTCCCGTTACGGACGATTCACGCCAGGGTGACACCAAGAGTCCTCGCCCACGGCTCCTTTACGAGAGGAGGCTGGGGTAGGTACGTCTCGGTAGAGCTGCCGGGAATCGTCGCGATCATCGGGCCGTCTCCGTCCTGGATGAATTCACGCCTGGAATGGCCAGCACGCGAATAACCCAGGATCAGCGGCAACCGTTACCGCGATGTCCGGGAGTTAGGTGGGAAGGTCCCGGTGAGTCCGATCATCGGACAGAGGCAAGCGCAAAAAAAGACCCCAACTCTGCGTGAATTTCGCATAGCGGGGCCACCTTAGCCATTTGTTTCCGCCCATCATGAGCGTCAACGAAATAGATATTAACCTGACCTTTTGATCTCGTCAAGCGGAATCCTCCGCTTTTTCCGCGCCGGTCCACTTCCCTGTATCCACTCTCTTTGCTAATATTGAATGCATCGAATCGGACGGCTCCTGCTGTGGGCCATCCGGTTAAGGGTCATGTGAGCCCACGTGTTCGCCATCCAGAGCGAACCGTGGGCTTATTTTATTGGGGCGTGGCGGGAATCATGCCAAGGAGACTCGAAGTATTATGGACGAGTTACACGAGCAACGATACCGCGAGCTTCAGGACTATGTCGGCTGGACGGATGACGATGCCCGGCGGATCGTCGCTCTGGCACCGCTTCTGACGCCGTCTCTCCCAGGCCTGATCGACGATTTCTACGAGGAGATCAAGCGACATCAAGGGGCGATGAAGGTCATCACCGGGGGACAGGCGCAGATCGAGCGGCTCAAGGAGAGCCTGCGACAGTGGGTCAACGAACTGCTCTCCGGCCAGTATGACTCGGCGTACGTGGCCCGTCGCTGGCGGGTCGGGTGGCGGCACGTGGAGATCGGGCTGAACCAGGTTTACACCAACGTCGCGATCTCCCGCTTGCGAACCGGGCTGGTTCGGGCCTTGCAGGAGAACTGGCAGGGAGACGACGCCGAGCGATGGGTCGCGGTCCGCTCACTGAACCGGCTGCTCGACCTGGATCTCGCGATCATCGAGGATGCGTACCAGGCCGAGCACATGGCGCGGAACCAGCGCATCGAGCGGCTGGCGACGCTCGGCCAGGTGGCCGGGGGCGTCGCGCACGAGCTACGCAATCCCTTGAACGTGGTCAGGACCTCGGTGTACTATCTGTTAAATGCTCGGAAAGCATCTCCCGAGAAGCAGGCCGAGCATCTCCAGCGGATCGAACGGAACGTCGAGCTGGCTGACGGCGTGATTACGGCTCTTTCCAGCTTCGCCAGGATGCCGGTTCCCAGCCTTCGGCCCGTCCAGATCCCCCAGTGCGTGGAACAAGCACTGGAGTCAAATCCTCTCGGCGATCATGTCCCAGTCGTGCTCGAATGTCCGGAGGGGCTACCGCCGGTTCTGGCTGACCCGGACCAGTTGATGATCGCCTTATCAAACCTTCTGCGCAACGCACGCGATGCGATGCCCGAAGGGGGAACGATCAAGGTCGGCTGCCGGTATGACGACGACCATGTCGATGTGGACATCACCGATACCGGCGTCGGCATCGCGCGGGAGGATCTGGTGAGGATCATGGAGCCGCTCTACTCGACGAAGGCCCGGGGTCTTGGCCTGGGGCTGGCGATCGTGCGTTCGATTCTGGAAAAGAATCAGGCGACTTTAAGTGTGCAGAGTCAGCTCGGTGAGGGAAGTACCTTCACCGTTCGCCTGGTGACCGCCCCCACCGCTGGCAATGGAGCGAAATCCGCATGAGCAAGGACGAACCGCTCATCCTGATCGTGGACGACGATGTCGATATCACCAGCAACCTGTCGGACATTCTCACCGATATGGGCTACCAGGCCGATGTCGCCAACGATGGGGAAACGGCCCTGAATCTGGTTCGGGAGAAGCCCTACGACGTCGCCTTGCTTGACCTGAAGATGCCCGGCATGGACGGGCTGACCTTGTATCGCAGGATCAAGAGCCTGCGCGGGAACCGTCGCCATGCTCGTGACGGCCTATGCCAGCAGCGACACGGCGGAGGAGGCTCTGACGGCGGGTGCCTGGCAGGTTCTCTCCAAGCCGGTCAATTTTCCGAAGCTGATGAGCCTGGTCGATCAAGCGCTGGAGCAACCGCTGGTCATGATCGTGGATGACGACCGCGACCTTTGCCAGAACCTCTGGGACCTTCTGCGGGAGCGAGGTTTCCGGGTGTCGCTGGCTCACGACCGGGAGGATGCGGAACGTCAGCTCCACAACGCGTCCCACAAGATCGTTTTGATCGACATGAAGGTTCCCGGTGGTGATGGCCAGTCGATCTTCCGGCTCGTGCGTAAGGCCAACCCCCAGGCACGGACCGTGCTGATCACCGGCTACCGGCAGGAGATGGACCAGCTCGTCGGGCAGATTCTGAACGAAGGGGCGGACGACGTCTGCTACAAACCGTTCGACGTGCCGACGTTGCTCGACTCCCTCAAGCGGCTGGCCCTCTCGCACAAGCGTGAGCGGGCGGAGTGAGTCATGCCGACGGACTCCGCCATGTCGTCGATCCGGATCCTGGTAATCGAGGATGACGAGGATACACGGATCAATCTGCGCGATATCCTCGAGCTGGACGATCACTCGGTCGATCTGGCGGCGACGGCCGCCGAGGCGACGAATCGTGACAACTGGAGCGACTACGCCGCGATCATCCTCGACCGGAAACTTCCCGACGGCACCGCCATCGAACTCCTGCCGATGCTCAAGGAGCGGGCGCCGGAAGCGTCAATCGTCATCGTGACCGGCTATGCCGACCTGCAAGGGGCCATCGCGGCATTACGCCTGGGCGCGGCGGATTATATCCTCAAGCCGCTCAACCCCGACGCGCTCCGGGCGAGCCTGGGACGAGTCGCCGAACGTCGGCGGCTGGCCCTGGCCAAGGAGCGTAGCGAGTCCGCCTTCCGTAATCTGGTCGATGCCGCCGAGGTGATGATCCTCATCCTCCGCCCCGACCGGACGATCGCCTACTTCAGCCCCTACGCCGAACGTCTGACGGGCTACCAGTCCAACGAAGTTCTCGGGAAGGATTTCTTCTCGCTCTTTTTAATCGATCAAGAACGTCCGAGCGTTTTCGAGGAGTTCCAGCGAGTACTCGACGGCCATCCGACACCGGGATATCCAAACCGAATCGTCTGCCGGGATGGGACACCTCGCTGGATAGTCTGGAACTCCCGTCTCCTGCCCGATCATGGCGGCGGACCGGCGATTCTGGCTGTTGGACAGGACATCACGATCCTCAAGCAAACCCAGGAACGGGCGCTCCAGTCCGAGCGACTGGCGGCCATCGGTCAGATGGTCGCAGGGCTGGCCCACGAGAGTCGCAACGCCCTCCAGCGCAGCCAGGCCTGTCTGGAAATGCTCGCCCTGCACGTCCAGGATCGCCCCGAGGCTCTCGACCTGATCGCGCGGCTTCAGAACGCTCAAGACCACCTGCACCATCTCTACGAGGACGTTCGGAGCTACGCGGCGCCGATTCGACTCGACCGCCAGCGGGTTGACCTGGGAAACGTCTTGAGGGAGGCCTGGATTCACCTGGAACCTCAGCGCAAAGGGCGAGATGTCACGCTCCATGAACAGGTCGAGGTTCGGGACCTCCATTGCGAGGCCGATCCCTTCCGCCTGGAGCAGGTCTTTCGTAACATCCTGGAAAATGCCTTATCGGCCTGCCCAGACCCGACGCAGATCGAGATCAAAGCCACGCCCGCGCAATTTGAGGGAAAGGATGCGATCCGACTCTCGCTGTGCGACAATGGGCCAGGCTTTACCCCCGAACAGCGCCGTAATGTGTTCGAACCGTTTTTCACGACCAAGACGAAGGGAACCGGTCTCGGCCTCGCCATCACCCGACGGATCGTCGAGGCGCATGGGGGCCGGATCAGTCTGGGACAGGGAACTCGACCTGGCGCGGAAATGATCATCATCCTCCCTCGAGAACAACCATGAGCCGCAGCTTACGTATTGCCGTCGCCGATGACGAACGGGACATGCAGGACTACTTCCGCACGTTCCTGCCCCGCCTGGGCCACGCGGTCATCTCCGTCGCTCGAACGGGTCAGGAACTGGTCGAGAATTGCAAGAATTCGCCTCCCGATCTCATCATCACCGATATCAAGATGCCCGACATGGACGGCATCGATGCCGCCAGCCAGATTTACCGTCAGCATCCGGTGCCGGTCATCCTTGTCTCGGCGTTTCACGACGCGGAGTTCGTGAAGCGGGCCGAGGAGGACCATGTCATGGCCTACCTGGTCAAGCCGATCAAGCAGACCGACCTGGAGCCGGCGATCGCCATCGCCATGCGCCGCTTCGAACAGTTCCAGACCCTCCACAAGGAATCCTCCGACCTGCGACAGGCGCTGGAGGATCGCAAGGTGATCGAGAAGGCCAAGGGCATCATGATGAAGAAGGCGAACCTCGACGAGGCCGAAGCCTTCCGCCGACTCCAGAAGCTGGCGAGCGAGAAGAACCGCAAACTGATCGAGATCGCCCAGATCATCCTGACGGCGGAGGAAGCTTATGGCTCATCCGGTGGAAAGTCCTGATCGGCGGCGACGCGCAAAAGCCCATACTTGAGCATCCAGGCCAGTGTGGCGCGGCCGTCGCGGAACGAGGTGCCAGCCTTCGAGAGCAGAGCGTCGAGCCGCGTGATCGGACAGGGGACCGAGGCCTCGGCCAGCAACACGCGGAGCAGTGCCGCATCGTTCGAACGCCGGCTCCCACCATGGTTCGTCAGCGGCATCGTCAGGAACCGGTCGAGCCACGCATCGGCGTCGGGCGACGCGACGAGGTTATCACCGCCCTGGAGCGTTCGGGAAGGGTAGCCGGCGAACGTGTGGTCCAGCTCTGGGTAAATCGCTGGCGTGACGAAGCGCATCGGTCGCGTGTCTCGACGTGTGACAAACCGGAGACGCTCGGCTTCCTGTTGTTTCCAGAGATCCTCGTAGCGCTGGATGATCGTGGGCCAGGCGAAATGCTCGACCGCCCGACGCCGCCCGGCATCCCCCAGGCGTTGTCGCAGGGGCGCGTCGTCGATCAGCCGCCCAAGTGCCCGCGATGCGGCGTCCACATCGACGCTGACAGTCTGGCTGCTCTCGGCCAGGAAGTGGTCGTAGTTCAGCTCTCCGAGAAGCAGCCGCGTCGTGAGCTCCGCCTGCGCGTCGGTGACCATGGACGTGGGAACGAGCAGGCCGGTCTCGCCGTCGATCACCAGGTCACGGTAGCCGTCCCAGTCCGAGACGACCACGGGCAGGCCGGAAGCCATCGCCTCGATGACCACCAGGCCGAAGGTCTCCTGGATGTTATCCACGAGCGTCGTAAAGATATCGGCCGCTTGCCAGACACGGAACCGCATGGTCGGGTCCATACCGTCGACAACCGTGACCCGCACGTCGGGCGCGAAGCTCCGTGCGCCTTCGAGAAATGAGTCGTGAACCGCCTGGTTCGCGGCCCAGCCGGAGAGCAGCAGGCGCACCGAACGTCCGCTCCGATGCGCGGCCTCACCCAGCCCCCGAAACATCGGGAACGGGTGGGCCTTGGCATGGTGGGACAGCCGACCGACGAACAGCACGGTCACTTCGTCCGGGCCGATACCCAGCGCCTGCCGTTGCGACGCTCGCTCCTCGGCCGTCGGCGGATGAAACCGCTGCGTATCCACGCCCAGGGGGATCAATTCCAGACGAGGACGCAATCGAGGCTCTCCCCCATGCCGTTCCTGAAGATAGGCCGCATAATTCTCGGCCACCGCGCGGACCATCGCCACCACGGCGCTTGAGGTACAGATCAGAGCGTCAAACGGCTCGAATGGCGCGGTGACCATCTCCGCGATCTGAGCGACCACCGACGCCGAGCAGAGCGTGTGCGTGACTCCGCACAAGGCGAAGTTACCGGGGCCTCCCCGCTGCCGGGCCCAGGCATACCGCGAGGAGGGCGGGCAGGGAATGTGCAGTAATCGGGCTGGCGGGTCCGGGAAAAAGCTCTGGTAAAACCGCGACTCCTCAACCATCCGCAGTCGTCGTGGCCGCGCGCGGCTCGACGGGTGAGCCTGGCAGAACCCCAGGAGCGAATCGGCCGCGGCGCAATCGCGGACCAAGGCCACCAGTTCTTCCCAGGCACCGTGCGCGAGGTAGGCATCGAGAAAACCTCGGCCCGCCACCTGCCGGCCCATCAAGCCGAGAGGTCGGGCGGTTTTCGAGGGATGGACCCGCTGGCGCATCTCCACGTAGGCGTCATCGTCGTAGAGCAAGGCGATTGGGTTCAACGCAGAAGCATCCCCAACCGGATCAACATGGGTCAGAACGCGGGCAAGGTGTTCCAAGCGATTGTAACAGCCTCGGGATGCGACGCGGAGTCCGTCATTCGCGAAGCACGCGACCACGGTCTCTGGTTCGGGGGGTCAGATGGTCTTGTTGATGAAGTCCAGATCGTCTTCATACTCCCAGGAGTGCATGTCCACCGCGCGATCGCGCGTCCTGGAATCGCCATCCCCGTCATCGTTGAACAGGAACCAATCGTCCCCGGCGCTCCCGGTGAGCTTATCAGCGGTTCCGTCGTCGAAGACGGTGCGATTCGTGCCATCGACGATCAAGAAGTACGCCCCGTTGTTTCTCGGAGACGTGTTCGGCCCCCGGAGGTTGGCGATCCTCTCGGCGTAGGAGCGAGTGGACCCCCATTCGCTCGTGATCGCCTCGAGCGCGACATCCGTGGCATCATACGAGGTGGTGCCGGCAATCAGGATGTCGTCGTCGGCATTGCCGATGATCCGGTCGGCCCCATTACCGCCGATGAGCAGGTCGCGCCCCTGATCACCGATGAGCAGGTCGTCACCGTCGCCGCCGAGAATCACGTCATTGCTGGCTCCGCCCGAGATCCGGTCATCGCCGGGGCCGCCATAGGCCCAGACCGGAACGTTGATCGAGCCGGAGATGGTGATGTCATCGTCCCCTTCCTGGCCCAGGACGACGATCCGGCTCTCCGGGATCCCGACGTTGAAATTCGTGCCGTCGATGATGACGGAGTACGAATCCCCACCTCCCTCGGTGACGACAATCGAGTTCTTGCTCGACGATCCGCTGACAAACAGAGCCGTCTTGCCCGGGTTGAGCGGATCGTCTCGCAGCACCGCGCTGATGGCGTCCTGAACCGTGACGGTGGTCGTATAGTCGGTCCGTCCGCCGTCCTTGTCGATCACCCGGCCGTAAACCGTATATGTGCCGCTGGCGTCGAAGGAGAACGTGGCGGAGGGGTCCGAACGGGCGTGCGCATAATCGGCGAGGTCGGCCGCATTCAGGGCGAAGCTGTACCGTAGGCCCGCGTCGCGATCGGCGACCGAGACATCCGTCGCTCCGGAGAGATTGAGCGTCACGGGAATCCCCACGGAGACGGGGCCGACCGGGTCAAGGTTCGCCGTCGGCGCGACGTTGTCGATCGTGATGGTCCGTTCGACCACGTCGCTGGTCCCCTCGTCCTTGTCCTTGACGAAGAGCTGAACGACATACGTGCCGTTGTCGTCCGGCGTGAACGTGAAGTCGGCTGCCTGGCCGGAACCATAGAACCGACCGTTCTTCGTGACGGTCCAGTTGTGTTCGATAAGAGCGACCGAGTCGGCGTTGCTCGGGTCAAAGAAACTGCTGCCGAGGAGAATCGGTGTGCCCTCGGGCCC
Organism: uncultured Planctomycetota bacterium; assembly: GCA_963758025.1. Classification (GTDB taxonomy): domain Bacteria; phylum Planctomycetota; class Planctomycetia; order Isosphaerales; family Isosphaeraceae; genus CAVWUA01. Next base: position 492,100 of record CAVWUA010000006.1, read on the forward strand.
GGTCGTGGACGAGTCGAGAATCGTGGCCTTCGGATTGACGTTCGCAACGACGACGGTGAAGTTCAACTGACTTGCCAGGCGATCCTTGTCCGAAACCCGGACCGTTACCGAATAGGACCCGTTGTCATCGTAGGAGTGGCTCCGGGTTCCCAGGCTTCCCTGGGCGTTGGTGGTCAACATGGTGTGCGGGGTCCCATCGCCCCAGTCCACCTCGACGGTCCATGGGTTATCGAAGGAGCCCGGGTCGGAGAAGGAGCCGAGTTGGAAGGCGGTCAGCGTGCCCTCCTCGGCGTTCTGATCTGAAGGTGCCGTGAGCGTCGGCGCGACGTTGTCGACGGTGAAGGTGCGGGAGGTGGACCCCTTTCCGCCGTTGGCGTCCGTCGTGGTCAACTGGACGACATACGTGCCGTTGTCGCTGGGGATAAGGTCGATGCCGCCTTTCGTGGAGGAGCCGTAGGTCACGTTATCCTTGATGACGACCCACTCGTAAAGGAAACCGGCGGCCTGGTCGATCAGGCCGGGATCGGACACCGAGGCGGACAGAGCGATCGTCTGACCCTCGACGGCCGAGGTCCCTTCGGGATCTCTGACGATCGTTGGCGTGGGATTCACGTTCTTGACGGTGATTATCTGCGAGGCCGGGAGACTAATGCCACCATCCTTGTCGATGGCCTGGAGCGTGACCTCGTATGTGCCGTCGTCGTTGGGTATGAGGTCGAACGTGGCGTTGGTCCCCGTCGCGTAGAACTGGTTGTTCTTGGTCACGAGCCAGGAGTAGAGGAAGCCGTGATCCTCGTCGGGGCCACTCACGTCGGTCACGGAGGAGGATAGCTGGATGGTCGAACCCTCCGAGGTTACGTTGCCCGCCGGGGTGCCGAGAATCGAGGCGATGGGGGCGACGTCGAGGATGGTGATCGTCCGCGAGACGGTACCGATCTCGCCGTCCTTGTCGGTGGCCTGCAAGGTGACGACGAACAGGCCGTTGTCGTCCGGCGTGAACTGGATGTCGGAACCACTACCGCTCTGGTAGGGATCGTTGTTCTTGGTCACGCTCCAGGTGAAGGTGAGGCTCTCCGCGTCAATCGAGCCTGGGTCGGTGGCCGTGCCGGTCAGGTGGATCAGGGCGCCCTCCGCGGCCCGGTCGTCCGACGGCCCACCGCTGATCGTGCTCGTCGGGGCGACGTTGTGGACATCGATGGTCGCGTATGTTGTGGCATACATGCCATTCGCTTCGCTGGCCTTGAAGTCGATGATGTACTGACCGTCATCGTCGGGCGTGAAGTGGATTTCGGAACCGGTGCCGGTCACGTACAGAGCATTGTTCCTGGTCACGCTCCAGGTGAAAGTGAAGCCATTGGCCATGTCCAGCGGACTGGGATCGGTGGCCGAGCCAGTCAGGGAGATTGGCGAGCCTTCGTTGTAGGGGCCCGAGATGCCGCTGATCGTCGCTGTCGGGGCGACATCGTCCACCTGCACCTCGTACGAGTACTCCGAGAAGCCGTCCTTCCTGTCGAAGATGCGTCCATAAACGATGTATTGCCCGTGATCGGGGAAGACAAAGCTCTTTGACGGGCCATCGAGCGCACCCTCGTAGGTGTCCGCCAGGTCCGAGGAGTTCAGCGCGATGCTGTAGTGGAAGCCGGCCGCAGTGTCCTGGCGGCTGGGGTCGTCGGGGTTAATGAACTGGACGACCGCCGGGCTATTCTCAGGATACGACGCTTGCTCCGTGGCAAAGGTCGCCGTCGGGTTGATGTTGTTGATGTGCACGACCGCGCTGTAGGTCGTGAAACCATTATCCTGATCAAAGATGCGGCCATAGACCGTCTGATCGGTGCCCCCTTCGGGGAAGGAGAAGGTCTGGGAACTCACCTCGGAAGCCCCGGCATAGGAATCGGCCAGCCCGTCGGGGGTGAGCGCGAGGCTGTATCGAAGCGTGGCCTTGTCCTCGGGGCTGGGATCGACGGGGTTCGTGAAGCCGATCGGCACCTCTCCGCCTTCACCCACGGTCAACTCGGCCGGGAAGTCGGCCGTCGGCGCGACGTTCGCCACGGTCAGGAACAGCGTGTTGGATGTGTAGTCGGCGGAGTCAGTGCTGCCATTTGGAGTCACCGAGAAGGTCGCGACGATCTCGTACGGGGTCGTCCGGCGCTCTGCTGGTACAGGTGCGAGGCCGGGCCTGGGACGGTTGTTGTTGTTTCGCTCGTGCCGTCGCCCCAGTCGATCCTCCATTCCAGGGTGGCGTTTGTCGTGTCGATCAGACTCGATAAGATGGGGGTGAGGACGAAGTCTGTTCCTTCGGCGATCGGGCCGGCCCCCTGGATCAGGAGAGGCGTCTGGCCAGCGGACACGGAAATCGTGAGCGTGTTTTCCGCGTCATACGTGCCGTCCTTGTCGGTTGCGGAGGCGGAGATGGTTGGTTGCGACGCGGTCGTGTACTGGTGGGTGACCGACGTGCTCGCGCCATCGACGGTCTGGGGTCTCGCCGTCTCCCCAGTCAATCGTCCATTGCGTGATCGGATCGTTGCCGGCGATCTGGGCCGAGAGGGTCAGGGTGTAATCCTCCCCGGCGGTGACCGAACCGGCGCCGCTGATGCGTAATGTCGGTGGCGTGCTGATGACGTTGACCGTGCGGGTGTATTCCCGGGTGCCGCCGTCCTTGTCGCGGACCATGACCCCCACGATGCGTGGACCATCCTGGAGGGCCACGGCGGCGATGCTGTTGGTGTTGCTGAATCCACCGTAGCCGTTGCCGTCGCCGAGGTCGAAGGCGTACGTGAATCCAGCGTCCCGATCGAGGAGGCCGGGATCGTTGACGCCGGTGAGGGACAGGGTGAACGATCCCCCCTCGGCCACCGATGCCGGGGCGTTGAAGGTGCCCGAGGGCGCGGTGTTGGTGATGTTGACCGTCGTCGTGTATTCGCGGATGCCGCCGTCCTTGTCGCGGACCTTGATTCCCACAGCCAGACCCGCGCCGGGAGGGGTGTTGTCGGCGGGGATGATGGTGATGCTGTTCTTGTCGCCGAAGGCCCCATAGCCGTTGCCGTCGCCGAGGTCGAAGGCGTATGTGAATCCGGCTTCCGTGTCCAGGGTGCCGGGATCGGTCACGCCGCTCAGCGCGAGGGTCAACGGCGTGCCCTCGCCGACGCTTGCCGGCACGTCCAGGGTCCCCGCGGGTGCGACGTTCTCGGCGGTGATCGTCGTGCTGAACCGGCCGATGCCGCCCAGGCTGTCGGTGACGGTCAGGAGGACGGTGAAGGTGTCGTTGTCCTGCGGGGTGAAGTCGATCGAGGCGGAGGTCCCGCCGCTGACGAGCTGCCCCTGGCTGTCGAGGATGCGCCACGAATAGGCGTGCGTCTGATCCGGGTCGGGGTCATTGAACTGGCCGTCGAGGGTCATGGTCGTCCCCTCGTTCACCACGAAGGGGCCGCCCGCGGAGACGTTCTGCGGCGGCGTGTTGATCGTCGGCTGGCCCGAGCCGATGCGGATCTCCGCGCCGGGGGGGGCCTGGAAGAGGTCGTTGCCCGAGCTGCCGACCAGCGTATCCCCCGCGCTGGAGCCGACCAGGGTATCGCCGGGAGCGGCGGGGGCGGTCCCCTTCGGCACGTACTGGAAGCTGTAGAGGAACAACTCGTAGTTGCCCGTGTCGGCATCGGCGATCCCCGCGTAGGTATCGACCGTGATGTAATAGGTGCCGTCGGCGGGAATGAGCAGGTCGATCAGGATCGCGTCGAGGCTCTCGAAGGAGTCGTCGTTGATCGCCGTACCACCGTTGCCGTAGGGGATCAGGTTGTCCTGGGCGTCGCGGACGGAGACGATCGAGTCGATCTTGTTCAGGATGCGGGTCAGCGACTGGGACATGACCTCGATGTTGAACACCTCACCGGCCCTCGCCGAGAAGGCGTACAGGTCGTTCTCGCTGTGCCCCTTGCTCCCAAGCTGGATGGAGCCGACGACATCGACGGCCTTGACCGCGAAGTCCTCGTCCTGGTGCTGGCCCTTGATCAGCGTGCTGGGGACGGCCAGGGGAGCGAGATCGAGCATCTGCGCCGTGGCGATCGTGTCGTGGCTCGCGGCCTGTTCGAGGACCGTCTGGCCGGTGTCGGCGAAGGCGAGCTTGACGTCCTCGCGCTCGCCGAAGAAGGTCTGGCTCGCCGAGTCGAACAGCGTGATCCCGACCGATCGCGGCGAGGCGAGGATGTGCAGCGGGGTCTCGCTGGCGCTGGTGTTTCCGGGGTAGGACGGGGTGAACTTGTCCGGGTTGAGCGAACTGTAGATGCCGGAGCCGATCGGGCCGAGCGAATCGCCGTGCCGCAGCCCGGCCAGGTGGCCCAGCTCGTGGGCGGCGATCGTCGCGGACAGATTGATGAAGTTCGTCGTGGTGGCTTCGGGCTGGTTCTTGCCGCCGAGGAACTGGCTCACGTCCACCGCCGACGAGCCGCCGCGATGCAGGTCGCGCCAGTCCAGCTCGGTGGCCTCGCCGCCGAGGTATTCGCCGGCCACCACGTTGAAGTAGAGGGTGACGAACGGGCCGGCCGATGGCTCGGTCTGGGTGAATTCGTAGTGGAACGCCCCGTAATTGGCCGAAAGCCGCGCCTGGATCGCGTCTCGCTCCTCGGCTGTATAGACATGTGAGCTACGACCGACGTTGGTGACGAAATCGAGATAGACGGTCTGGAAGAGGCCCCCCTGGAGGAGGTTGTTTCCCTCTCGACCTTCGATGTGATCGACTCCGCCGGCGCCGTAGATCTGGTTGTCGCGGCTGTTGCCCAGGATCGTGTCGGGGAAGGCGCTGCCGATGACCCGCTCGAAGCCGGCCGCGTCGGAGAGGGTCAACGAGAGCTTGCCGGGATGGACCACCTGCGTCGTGGTCAGGCTCAGGTCGAGGTTGATCGTGTCGGGGAAGTCGGCGAAGTTCAGCTCGTCGTTGTCGATGTTGGGTTTCTCGACGACGATATCGCTGCCTTCGTTCGCGCTGGGGAAGAGATACGTGTCGTTGCCGCCGCCGCCGACGAGCGAGTCATCCCCCGCGCCTCCGGTCAAGGTGTCGCTGGAGGAACCGCCGATCAGGGTATCGTTGCCACCGCCGCCGGTCAGGGCCACCGGCCCCTGGAAGGCCGAGGCATCGATCCGGTTGGGCCCCTGACCGCCGTTGAGAACGGCGTGCGTGATGCCGTCGAGCGTGTCGGTCGTGTTACCCGGCTTGGACAGCGTGCTGTCCGAGAGCGTGAAGTCTCCGTCACCGGACTCGACCAGCCAGCCGTTGCCGCCGCCGAAGATGATGTCGTTGCCACCGCCGCCGGAAATCGTCGGGCTGCCGGAGGTCGGCGAGCCGTCGCTGGAGCCGCTCGAAATCGAATCGTTGCCGTAACCGCCATAGATGACGTCGTTGCCGCCGCCACCGTAAACGGTCACGTCGCCATCATCGCCCGCGTTGCCGGAGCCGCCGAGGATCGAGTCGTTGCCGTATCCGCCGAAGATGATGTCGTTGCCACCGCCGCCGTAGATGGTGGCGTTGCCGGAGGTCGGGGTGCCGTTGCCGGAGCCGCCGGTGAGCGAATCGTTGCCGTATCCGCCATAGATGATGTCGTTGCCGCCACCGCCGTAGATGGTGGCATTGCCGGAGGTCGGCGTGCCATTGCCGGAGCCGCCGGAGAGCGAATCGTTGCCGTAACCGCCATAGATGATGTCGTTGCCGCCACCGCCGTAAACGGTCACGTCGCCATCATCCCCCGCGTTGCCGGTGCCGCCGAGGATCGAGTCGTTGCCGTAACCGCCAAAGATGATATCGTTGCCGCCACCGCCGTAGATCGTGGCGTTGCCGGAGGTCATCGAGTCGTTGCCCGCCCCGCCGACGATCGAATCGTTGCCGTAACCACCATAGATGATATCGTTGCCGCCACCGCCGTAGATGGTGGCGTTGCCGGAGGTCGGCGTGCTGTTGCCGGAACCGCCGGAGAGTGAATCATTGCCGTAACCGCCATAGATGATATCGTTGCCGCCACCGCCGTAGATCGTGGCGTTGCCGGAGGTGGGCGTGCCGTTGCCGGAGCCACCGGAGAGCGAGTCGTTGCCGTACCCGCCGTAGATGATGTCGTTGCCGCCACCGCCATAGATCGTGGCGTCGCCGGAGGTGGGCGTGCCGTTGCCGGAGCCGCCGGAGAGCGAATCGTTACCGTATCCGCCGAAGATGATGTCGTTGCCACCACCGCCGTAGATCGTGGCGCTGCCAGTCATCCCCCACGTTGCCGGAGCCGCCGACGATCGAATCGTTGCCGTAGCCGCCGAAGATGATGTCGTTGCCACCACCGCCATAGATCGTGGCGCTGCCATCATCGCCCGCGTTGCCAGAGCCGCCGAGGATCGAGTCGTTGCCGTAGCCGCCATAGATGATGTCGTTGCCGCCGCCGCCGTAGATCGTGGCGTTGCCGGAGGTCATCGAGTCGTTGCCCGCGCCGCCGACGATCGAGTCGTTGCCATATCCGCCATAGATGATGTCGTTGCCACCGCCACCGTAGATGGTGGCATTGCCGGAGGTTGGCGTGCTGTTGCCGGAGCCGCCGGAAAGGGAATCGTTACCGTATCCGCCGAAGATGATATCGTTGCCACCGCCACCGTAGATCGTGGCGTCGCCGGAGGTCGGCGTGCCGTTGCCGGAACCGCCGGAGATCGAATCGTTGCCATAACCGCCGTAGATGATATCGTTGCCGCCACCGCCGTAAATCGTGGCCTGGCCGTCCACGACGGAGTTCTCGCTCGACCCGCCGGAGATCGAGTCGTTGCCGTAACCGCCGAAGATGATGTCGTTGCCACCGCCGCCGTAGATCGTGGCGCTACCATCATCGCCCACATTGCCGGAGCCGCCGAGGATCGAGTCGTTGCCGGTGCCGCCGAAAATGATATCGTTGCCGCCGCCGCCGTAGATGGTGGCGTCGCCGGAGGTCGGCGTGCTGTTGCCGGAGCCGCCGGAGATCGAGTCGTTGCCGTATCCGCCGTAGATGATGTCGTTGCCGCCACCGCCGTAGATCGTGGCGTCGCCGGAGCCACCGGTCGTCGAGTCGTTGCCCGCGCCGCCGACGATCGAGTCGTTGCCGTATCCGCCGAAGATGATGTCGTTGCCGCCGCCGCCGTAGATGGTGGTCTCGCCGTCGGGGATTCCCGAGTTGCCCGACCCGCCGACGATCGTATCGGTACCGGAACCGCCGATCAGGTAGTCGCTGCCGCCGCCGCTCTTGATGACGCCGCCGGTGTCGCTGCCGGTGATGGTATCGTTGTAGGTCGTGCCGGTCACGTTCTCGAAGCTGCCTTGCAAGGCAAGCTCGTCACCTCGATCATCAACCGTCTGCAACTCGCCGGAGGTTTTCGTCAGGTCGACCGTGACCCCCATCACCGCCTGCGAGAAATCCAGCGTGTCGATTCCGGTCGTGTCCCCCGTCTCGTCCACGATGGGGTCGCCGCCGGGAATGATCAGATACGTATCGTTGCCCGTGCCGCCGGAGAGGCTGTCCAGCTCGGCGGTGTCGCTCACGAGCATGTCGTCCCCCTGGCCGCCGGAGAGGGTATTGGCCCCTGGGCCGCCGATGAGCATGTCGTCCGCGCCGCCGCCGGTGATCGAGTCGTTGCCCCCACCGCCGTTCAGCTCGACGGGGGTCATCAGGGCCGCGCTGGCCTCGATCGTGTCGCCGCCGGAGCCGCCGAAGACCAGCACCGAGTCACCCGCCGGGAAGGTGCCGATCATCTGGGTGTTGTTCGAGATGGTGACCTGATCGGCCCCGGCCGGATCGACGTGGATCGTGTCGTCGCCCGCCGTGCCGCCGAAGTACAGCACGGTGCTGGTCGCGGTGTCGAAGTCGTCGAGGACCGTGGCGGTCACCACGAACGTGCTGTTTTCCTGTCGGGTGAAGCTGAACGTCGAACCGGTGCCGCTGGCGTAGGGCAGGCCGTCCTTCGTGACCGACCAGGTGAACGTGTGCGGGTCGAGCGTGCCCGGGTCGGTAATCACGGCGTTCAACGCGACCACCGAGTCGCTGCTGCTGGCCGCCGTGTGGATCGCGAGCGTCGGCCGCACGTTCATGACCGTGATGGCGTCGACGAGCGTCGAGGTGGGGATCGTGCCGGACAGGTCGAGGTCCTTGTCGGTGACGCGGACCGTCACGGTGTACGGGCCGCTGCGTGCGTCGGCCGGGTTGTTCAGATAGCGGTGCGGCTCGCTGAAGGTGAGCCGGCCCGCCGGCATGTCCACGACCGTCGCGTCCGAGCCGTCCCCCCAGTCGATCGTCAGGGTGTGGCTGTCGAGCGTGCCGGGGTCCAGGATCATGCCGCCGAGGGTGGTCGAGTCGTTCTCGTTGAGCGTCGTCTGGCTGAAGATCAGGCTGGAGGTCGCCGGCGCGACGTTCATGACGGTCACGGAACGGGTGCCGGTCCCCGTGCCGCCGTCGTTGTCCGTGGCCTTCACGGTGATCGTGTACTGGTCCGCCAGCCCCGGGGCATCGTCGAGATATTGGTGCGGAATGTCGCTGAACGTGCGGACGCCGGGCGCCATCACGACCGTCGTCGTCGGTGAGCCGTCGCCCCAGTCGATGATCGCGGTCTCGTTGTCGTTCGTGCCCGGATCGGTGATCGTGGCACTGAGCTTGACCAGGCCGTTTTCCTGGTAGGTCGGCTGATTGAGCGTCAAGGCCCCCGGCGCGAACGTCGGCGCGGCGTTGGCGACGAGGACGGTCAGGGTCGCGCCCGACGAGCCGCCGAAGGGGTCGGTCACGGTCAGCGAGACGTTGTACGTGCCATTGTCGTCATACGAGTGCGAGGGGGTCGCCCCGTTGCCGGTCTTGCCGTCGCCGAAGTCCCAGAAATACGTCAGGCTGTCGCCGTCGTCGTCGGCCGAGGCCGTGCCGTTGAAGAGGATCGGCGTGCCCTCGGTGCCGTTGAGGTCCGGCCCGGCATCGGCGTGGGGGCTGTTGTTCTGGGCGAAGCCGAAGGCCAGCTCGGAGGTATTGCCCGCCGGATCGGTGGCGGTGGCCGTGAGGACCTGGTGCGCGGGCAAGAGGCCATTGTACGTGAACGACCACGAGGCGCTGCCGCTGACGGAGGTGGTCAGGGTGGTCGAGCCGAGGTACTGCGCCGCCTGGCCCTGGCCGGAGGCCTCGGGGTACGGGCTGGCGAAGATGTCGAGCTGGAACGTCGTGAACGGCGTGCTGTTGAGGATTCCGCCGATGGTCGTTTTCGTGCCGCCGACGGTGGCGGTTGTCAGCACCGGCGTATTCTGGAGGTTGTTCGCGCCGGTGTCGGGGTCGTTCAGGTCGTTGACCGTCGGGAGAGGGGACGTGCCCAGCTTGATCTCCATGCCGGTATTGTCACTGACCCGGTTGGTTCGGAGGGCGTTGCCCGTGCCGCTGACGACGGCGATCCCCGCGCCGTCGTTCTGGGTGACCACGTTCGCCGCGCCGCTGGCCGTGCCGCCGATCGTGCTGTTCGAGGCCGTGACGTGGATGCCGTCGCCGTGGTTCCCCAGGCTGAGCGTCGCGGCGGCGTTCGTGCCGACGGTGTTCCCCTGGACGACGTTGCCGGTCGCGCCGAGGCCAATCTGCCCGTCGGCCGTGAGGCCCGTCGCGCGGTACGGGGCCTTGAGCAGGAGCGGGGCCGTCGAGCCGGGCGACTTGCCGTCGTCGAGATACAGGTCCACCACCCAGGCCACCTCGCCATCGCCGAAGGGGGCGGTCGATCCGTTGCGCCAGAGGATGCTGTACGTGTCCTGATTGCTCACATCGCGATCGTTGTCGGTGATGACGGCGTTGAACCGCAGGAGCGAGCCGGCCCCGGCGGCCTGCGAGGCGGCCGAGCCGTCGATCGTGTCGATCATGCTCAGAGGCAGGCGGAACTCCACGACATAGCCGCCGGTGAAGCGGCTCGTGGCGACCGACCAGTCGCTGTTCGACAGGCCGACGCCCAGGGTGGACTGGTTCCCCAGCACGTCGGAGGCAAGCTGGAACCCCTCGGCGTTTCCGGCCCGGCTGGCCGGGGTGAAGTCGTTGGCTGTGCGGTCGCCGTCGATGTACAGCTCGATGCTGTCGTTGCGAACCGGGCGCCCGGGGTCGGCCGGGTTGGCGTCGATGAAGTCGTCGAAGACGCGGAATGCAATGAACAGGCTATCATCCGAATACGCGGTGAACATGGTCGCGCTGAGGTCGCTCGCGCTGGAGACGGAGCCGAGGAGGAGCCGGCCGGGGTTGCTCGGGTTGGTGAAGTCGATCGGCAGGCCGCTGCCGTAGAGTTCCGGCGGGGCGAGCAGGGCGATGCCGTCGGAGCCGCTCTCGACGACGAGGTTGCCCGCGCCCGGGGCCGTGCCGCCGATCGTGTTGTTCGAGGCGTTGTTGACGACGATTCCCTGAGCGTCGTTGCCGAGCGGCGTCGCGCCGTCGAGGCCCAGGCCGATCGTGTTCCCCTGGACCAGGTTGGCCGTCGCGAAGGGGCCGTCGAGGGCGATGCCCGCCCCCTGGTTGCCCGAGATCAGGTTGCCGACGCTGGTGGCCGTGCCGCCGACGGTGTTTCCCGCGCTGGTGATCAGAATGCCGGGCCCGCTGTTGGCCAGGCGGTCGTTCCCCGCGGCCGTCGTGCCGATGGCGTTCCCCTGCACGAGGTTGCCGGTCCCTCCCAGGCCGCCGAGGGCGATGCCGGCCCCCTGGTTGCCCGAGATCAGGTTGCCGACGCTTGAGTTCGTGCCGCCGATCGTGTTCCCCGACGCGCCGTCGATCTGGACCCCATCCCCCGCGTTGGGGATCGCGGCGTTGCCGTCCTTGTCGGTGCCGATCCGGTTGCTCTGAACGACGTTGGACCGGGCGGCGGGGCCGTCGAGGACCACACCCGGCCCCTGGTTGCCGGCGATCGTGTTGGCGGCCGGGTTGCCGTGGACCGCCAAGGTGCTGCCGCCGATGGTGTTGCTCTGGGCGTTCTCGATCCGCACCCCCGCGTCGCCGTTGGACAGAGGGGCGGTGCCGTCGGCGTCCACGCCGATCATGTTCCCCTGGACGACGTTCCCCTTGGCGAAGTTCAGATCGGCGGGTGGCGCGGTGGTCAGCTCGACGAGGCCCCGATACGTGGTATTGGGATTCGTGTCGTTCCAGGTCCCCTTGACCGACGAGCCAAACGCGCCGAAGTGGACGTTCATGACCGCGTAGTTCTCATTGCCGCCGTTATTGTTCGGCTCGCCCGGGTGCCAGTTGGAATAGGTGAACGGCTCGCCGCTGGACCAGACAAACGTTCCCTCGACGGCGGTGTCGTTCGCGCCGATCCAGAAGATCTCGTCGGGATTGGCGGTCAGGCTGGGGAGGAAGGTGGCGGTCAGGAAGTTCTGCTCGGCCTGGCTGTTGACGCTGACGAGGTGGCCGCCCAGGGAGACGGCCAGGGCCTCGGCGCTGTCCCACGACTGCGACGGGATGGGCAGATAATAATGGCCGTTGCCGCCGGCGGTCGTCGGCCAGGCGACGGCCGCCGCGCCGACGATCTCGACGCCCGGCCCGGCGTTGCCGGAGATCACGTTCCCCGCGCCGGACGTTGTGCCGCCGATCGAGTTGCTCGACCCTTCGAAGATCCGCACGCCCCGGCCGCTATTGGGCAGGGGCAGGCCGCTGGCGGCGACGCCGATCGCGTTTCCCTGGACGAAGTTGGCCGTCGCGGCGCCGGTGATCTGGATGCCGTTCGCATCGTTGCCCGCGATCCGGTTCCCCTCGCCGCTGGCTGTGCCGCCAATCAGATTGCCGCTCGCGCCGAGATCGATCCGCACGCCGTCGCCCGTGTTGCCGAGATCGGCGTTGCCGTCGGGAGTCGTGCCGATCGTGTTCCCCTGGACGATGTTGCCGACGGCGGTCGATTCGCTGGATGAAGACGCCGTTGCGGTTATTGCCGGAGATGAGATTCCCCGCGCCGCTGACGACGCCGCCGATAATGTTGCCGTAGGCCCCCTCGATCGCCACGCCGTCGTTGCCGTTGCCCAGGCCGGTGGTGCCGTTCGCGTCGGTGCCGATGGCGTTCCCCTGGATCGGGTTCCCCCAGACGTCGCCGCCGAGCAGCCAGATTCCCGCCCCGTTGTTGCCGGAAAGGACGTTGCCGGCGCTGGCCGTCGTGCCACCGATCGTGTTCTGGTGGGCCCCGACGTAGAGGACGATGCCGTCGCGACCGTTGGAGAGCGGGGCGTCGCCGTCGTCGTTCAGGCCGATCGTGTTCCCCGCGATGAGGTTGCCCGTGCCGGTGTCGAGCCGGATGCCGAAGCCGGTGTTGCCCGAGATCACGTTACGAGCCGAGGCGGCCGTGCCGCCGATCGTGTTGCCGTTGCCGGAGAGGTAGATGCCATCCGCCGCGTTGGGCACCGGGGCGGTCCCGTCCGCGTTCGTGCCGACAAAGTTGCCGGCGACGATGTTGTCGACGGTCGCCGCGTCCTGAATGATCACGCCATCCGAGACGTTGCCGGAGATCAGGTTCCGTTCGGCGGCGTCGGCGTTGCCGTTGCTGTCGGTGCCGATCCAGTTGTTCGTGGCCCCGTTGTAGAGGTAAACGCCGTTGATCGCGTTCGGCAGGGCGGCATTGCCGGTGATGTCCACGCCGATCCAGTTGCCGGCCACGTGGTTGTACGAGGTCCCCGCGGCATCGAGCCGGATGCCGGAATTCCTGTTGCCGGAGACCAGGTTGCGCTCCAGGTCGTCGGAGAGGCCGTCGCCGTCGGTGCCGATGCGGTTCGACTGCGCCCCGGCGGTGATCCGCACGCCGCCGCCGCTGGGGATGGCGGCCAGGCCGTCCCTGTCGGTACCGATCCGGTTGCCGGCGACGACGTTGCGGTCGGTCCCCGCGCCCGTGATGAGCACGCCGACGAAATTATTGCCGGAGATCAGGTTTCCCTCGCTCGCGTCGTTCTTACCGTCGCCGTCGGTGCCGATGATGTTGTCGTGGGCCCCGCTGTCGATCCGCAGGCCCTGCTGCGTGTTTTGCAGGGCCGCGTCGCCGGTGGGGGTCGTGCCGATGTCATTGCCCTGCACGACGTTGCCGTGGGAGTTCGAGAGGGAGATCTGGATGCCGAAGGAATTGCCTGAGAGGACATTGCGGGCCTCGGCGACGGAACCGCCGATCGTGTTGCCGGGCGCGTCATAAAGGTTGATCCCGGCCAGGCTCGTCGTCACGCCGTTGCCCAGCCCGGCATCGCCGGCGGGGTTCGTGCCGATGTCATTGCCCTGCACGAGATTGCCGGTGGATTCGACGTAGGCGATCCAGAGGCCGACCCGCGTGTTCCCCGCGATGATGTTCCCCGCGCCGGCGAGGGAACCGCCGATTGTGTTCCCCGGCGAATGGACGATGGCGATGCCGTCGCTGCCGTTGCCCAGGGGCGTCGCGCCGTCGAGGCCCAGGCCGATCGTATTGCCCTGCACGACGTTCCCGGAGGTCGTCGTGTCCACGATCTGGATCCCGCGCCCGAGGTTCCCCGAGATCACGTTCCCGTCGCCCGGGTTCGTGCCGCCGATGGTGTTGTTCGACGCGCCGGCGTGGATCGAGAGGCCTTCATAACTGTTCGGCAGCGCGGTGTCGCCCGAGGCGTTCAGGCCGATCGTGTTCCCCCGGACGACGTTGCCGGTCGTGCCGGTCAGCCAGAGCACGACGCCCCAGTTGTCGTTGCCGGAGACGAGGTTGCCGACGATCGTGTTGTTCGTGGAATTCTCGGCCACAATGCCGGTCAGGGTGTTGCCTTTATCGAGCGTGCCGGTCTCGTCCGTCCCCACGTAATTGTTCTGGACGAGGTTCGACGTGGAGCCGGTGGAGAGATCGATGCCGTGCTGCTGGTTGCCCGAGACGATGTTGCTGCGCCAGGACCGACGCGCCGCCGATCGTGTTGTTGCTGGAGTTGAGGCTCACGATGCCATGCCCCGCATTCCCCACCACGGTGGAGCCGTCGGCACCCAGGCCGATCAGGTTCCCCGCGACCAGGGATTGCGTCACCCCCCCTTCGAGCTTGATGCCGTCGAGCGTGTTGCCCGAGACGACGTTGCGCTGGGCCGGCAGGCCGCTGAGCATGTCGTTGGCGACCTCGCCTTCCATCCCGTAGTGGCGGATCTGCCCGGCCAGGACCCCGTCCCCCGGGCCGGCGAGGGCGGCAATCTCGGACGGGTTCAGCGCCCTGTTGTGGATTCGCACGTCGTCGATCGCGCCGTTCCAGGTCCGGGCAAAACCGGACGCGCGGTACACGTCCGAGGTCGAGCCGATCGTCCAGGGGATCGTCGGGTTGTAGGTGATCGTCTTGGTCAGGGCCCGCTGCCCTTCGAGCGTGCCGTCCACGTAGAGCTTGAAGGTCGCGCCGTCGTAGGTCGCGGCGACGCTGTGGAGCGTGCCGGGGGCGAACGTGCTGGTCGAGGCGATCGACTCGGTACTGACATTGCCGAAGATGAAGAGGAACCGGTTATCGGTCGCCCGCCAGGAGAGCTGGAGCGAGACGCTTGAGTTTCCGGCCGGCTGGGGCAGGTTCTTGCCGAGGATCACGCTGCCGTAGGCGTCGTTGTTCGGCCCCGGCCCGCTGGCGAGGACCTTCGCCGAGAGGGTGAACCGCTGGAGGTCCAGGCTGGGGGCGGCGGGGATGTCGATGAACCCGCCCGTCCCGAACTGGACGGCCTGGCCGGTGGCCCCGGCGGTGTAGCTCAGGGCGCTGGAGGCGATGCCCGTCTCGATGTCCGCGCCGACGCGGTTCCCCGTGACGGTGCCGCCGACATAGACGCCGCCGCCCGCGTTGGGCAGGGCCGAGAGGCCGTTGGCCTTCGTGCCGACGTCGTTCCCCGCGACGACGTTGCGGTTGCTGTTCGCGTCGGCGATCACCACGCCCCAGCCGGTGTTGCCCGAGATCAGGTTGCGCTCCAGGTCGTCGGAGACGTTGTTGCCGTCGGTGCCGATCCGGTTGCCGCTGGACCCCCGGCGCACGAGGACGCCGTGGTTGCCGTTGGGCAGGGCGTTCAGGCCGTCTTTGTCGGTGCCGATGTAGTTGCCCGCGACGACGTTGCCGATGGTGGTCGTGTCGCCGATCTCGATGCCGTAGGTTGTGCTGCCGGCGATGACGTTCCGTTCGAGGCTGTCGGAGACCCCGTCGCCGTCGGTGCCGATGCGGTTGTAGCTCGCGCCGGAGACGAGCCAGATGCCCATCGCCAGGTTGCCCCGCGCGGCGGTGCCGGCGGCGTCGGTGCCGATCAGGTTCCCCGCGACGACGTTCCAGGTCGAGGCCCCTTCGATCTTGATGCCGCCGCCGTTGTTGCCGGAGATGACGTTCCCCTCGGTGGCGTCCCCCAGGCCGTCGCCGTCGGTGCCGATCCAGTTGCGGCTGGAGTTGGTGACGACGACGCCCCAGCCGTTGCCCCGGACCGTGCTGCCGTCGGGGGCCAGGCCGATGAGGTTCCCCTGGACGCGGGTGCCCGTCGCGGTGGTGGGGAGGAAGACGCCGAGGTTCGTGTTGCCCGAGATCGTGTTCCCCGCGCCGGCGGCCGATCCGCCGATCTGGTTCGAGGCGGCGTTGACGTAGATCCCGTTGGAGTTGGCCAGGACGGTCCCGTCCGGCGCCAGGCCGATCGTGTTGCCCTGGACCGTGTTGGACGCGGCGTCGAGGAGGATGCCCGTGATGGCGTTGCCCGAGATGACGTTGCCGAGGCCCCCCGGCCCGCCGATCGTGTTGCCCGTCGCGCCGTCGGAGATCTGGACGCCGGCGATCGCCTGCAAGCCGTTCAGCAGCCCCCCGGCGGCATCCGGGCCGATCCAGTTCCCCGCGACGAGATTGCCCGACGTGCCCGCGTTGAAAATCCGGAGGCCGCGAGACGAGTTGCCGCTGAGGATGTTGCGCGCGGCCGCCGTGGAGCCGCCGACCGTGTTGTTCGTCGTGCCGTTGGCCAGCGCACGCCGTCGCCCTTGGCGAGGGGGGTCAGGCCGCTCGCGTCCAGGCCGATCAGGTTCCCCGCGATGACGTTGCCGCCGCCGCCCTGGATGTTGAAGCCCCAGCTCTTGTTGCCCGAGATGACGTTGCGCGCGGCGGCCGTCGTCCCGCCGATCGTGATGTTCGACGAGCCGTTGATGTACACGCCGTCGGTGTTCGGGTTGGCCGTCGATCCGTCGGGCGCGGAGGCCGAGCGAATTCCCCTCGATCCGGACGCCCGAGGACCCGTCGATCATGATCCCCGCGTAGTCGGCCGCGAACGTGTTGCCGAACCCGCCGATCGCCAGGCCGCGCATCACGCCCCCGGTCACGCCCTGGAGGGTCAGGCCGTGGAAGAGCTGGTTCTTGCCGTCCAGCTCGATCTCGATGACGCGCGTTGCTAACCGTCGTTGACGTGTTCACCTGCGAACCGGTCTGGGTGGTGCCGTCGATCACGACCGCGTCGGTGATGGTCGGCAGCGCCGAGGTGGGGACGATCTGATGAAGGCCGAGGCCCGCGATATCGAAGACGATCACGTCGAGGCCCGCCTGGCTGTTGGCCTGGAGGATCGCCTCGCGCAGGGAGGTGAGGTTCGGGGAGGAGTCCACCGTGTCGTAGATCGTATTGACGGTGATGCCGAACTCGAACGCGCCGATGTCGGCGGTGGCGGTGCCATCGTCGTCGCCGTCCACGATGCGCAGGCCGCCGCGCTGGTCGTAAGCGCGGCGCGGCGGCATTGTCCCCCGCGTCGATGGCCGGGCTGCCGGGCAACAGGGCGTGGGTCTCGACCCAGAAGCCGTTGTCCTGGAGCGGGCCGAGCAGGGGATCGACGTTCGTCAGGTCGCTGGCGATCAGGCCGTTGAGCCCCGCTCGCGCTGCCGGATCAGGTTATGGCCGAGCGAGGTGACGTCGCCGTCAATGTCGACTCCGGGGACAGAACGTCGGGAGTTCCGCGCGACGATCGTATTGCGCAGGGAGAGCGTGGCCCCGCTGGCGGTCCGGATGCCGCCGCCGGGGCCGAGCGTGGCGTTAGACGCAATCGTGGAACGCTCGATCGAGACGCTGGCCGAGGTACTGGAATTCGATCCCACCGCCGCCGGCCTGGCTCTTGTTGGTCGCTAATGGTGCTGTCGGAAAGGGACAGGCTTCCCCGTGCCGATCGAGAGGCGCCGCCGGCCGTGGTGAGCATCGTTTCGGGCGAATGTCGAAATATCGATATTGAGGTTCGCCCCCGGCGTATCGATCGCGCCGCCGTTGCCCGCGGCTTGGTTGTCGCGGAACGAGCTATGAAGACCTCGATCGTGCCGCGCTGATTCGTCGTCCCGATGGCACTGATGGCGCCGCCGCCACTGGTGGCCGTGTTATTCTCGAAGACGCAATCGGATAAACTGAACGTCGTTGTTCTCACCATCAATAAACACGGCGCCGCCGCCGTTGCTGGAGGTGTCGCTGCCGTCGGCGAGCCGCAGGCCGTTGATGACGGTGGTGCCGGTGGCGTTCGGGTCGTTGATCTCGAAGATCCGGCTGGCGTGATTGCCGCTGATCGTCAGGTCGTGGCGCCGGGGCCGAGGATCGAGACGGGATCGGTGATCTGGAGCGGGCCGCTCGTCAGCGTGATCGTGCCGGAGGCACCGAGGAACACAATACTATCAGACCCCGCATTCAGATTGGCGTCGATGATCGCCTGACGGAGCGAGCCCGCTCCGCTGTCATCGACGTTGTTGACAAAATAGGTGGATAAGAGCAGTCGTTGTTCCAGAATCTCGATCCGCTTCCAGAGGCCCGATCGTCGCTGGGATAGCTTTGCCTGGAGCGTTTGGCGCATCGAGGAGAGAGGGAAACCGCCCGAGCGAAAGCGCGGATACCAGGACATTGTCAGGGACTCCAGGAATCGAAAGCCGTGTTCTCTCGACTTCGACCGATGGATGGGTAGCCAACCGCGTCATGAGGTGGCTCGTGAGTGAAGAGACACTCACCTTTTCTTGTCATTGCGGCACGCCAGCATCGGCGTGTCCTGCGGACGGGCGTTCCCTCCAAGAGAGCGCGGTCCGTGCGACGTCACAGCCCCTGGATGACCGGCGATCCCCGGCCTTCCCGGTTTCGATAAAGGTTGGGCACCACCCCACGATCGTTTTAACGAAACGGTAACGCGCGGTGCCTGCCAAGAGTTTGACTCGGCGGCGATTCGAAAGATTGGGATGATACCCCTGAGTCACAAACACCCGTTCTTGACGTACGGGACGTTCAGCATAAGCATGTCCCTACGGAACGGGCAAGAAAATTTCCCAAATTCTGACAATTCCATGATTACGAATTATTAATCTTTAAAATGGCGTAATCTGGTCTGATTACTTTTTATTCAAGAGGTTCCGGGGCCTCGGCCGGTGATGGGCCGGACCAGCGAAGCTGGCGGATGAAGCGGGTGCCGTGGTGCTCGATCTCCAGGAACGCGGCGTTCTCCGGCGCGGGCTTGTAGATCTGAAAGGCGCGGAGGATGCCGAGAGTCGCGGCGCTTTCGAGCGGCCCGATGAAGCCGGTGTCGCGGTCGAGAAAGTCGGGCCGATCGGCCCAGGCGTCCATCTGCCGGGCGTTCAGGAAGAAGCAGCCGGAGTGCGGGTTCGCGGCCCGCTCGAAGCGGACCGCCGCGTCGAGGATCGTGCTGTGCAGGGTGAGGACCGCGCCGGTTCCTGAAACGGGCGGATCACCGACGCGTCGATCGGCCCGTCGAGATACGCCTTGCGCCAGGCCCCGGCGGGCCACCTCGTAACGGTTCGGCTGGAGGAGAAACGCATCCCCCAGCTTGCGGCTGAACCACGCGAGCTTGAGGAAGAACCAGGGGTCGCGGACGATCAGGTCGTCTTCGAGATAGCCATAGTAGTCATAATGGCCCCGCCTTGCGCCGAGCACCGCCTGACATTCGAAGCCGAGCAAGGAGGGTTCGGCGTCGGTCGGATAATGCGTGAATGTCACGGGATCGACCGAGAGGTGCTCCAGCGCGTGCTGATCGCCGGTCGTGCAGACGACCACATCCACCCGTCCGGCGGTCTGGGTGTTGGCCGGGCCGAAGGAGTGGTTCCGCGGCTCGATCAGGAATTGCGCGTCGCCAAAGAGCTGGTGCAGGGCGGCGATGCCCGCCGAGAGCCCCTCGGCCCGCTCCGCGAGATCCGCCGCGCCGAGCCGTACCGTTCCGTCCGCGCCGCCTCGCGGTCGGTCCGGTCGAGGTAGTGGGCCACGGTCACGAGCAGTCGCATCGTTGGAGTGGGTCCGGGGGGAATCCGGTGGTTTTGAGCGAGGCGTTCCTCATGGCTCCGGGATCATGACGCTGAAATCTCGTCACTCGGCTCCGGGATCATGTCTCTGGAATCTGATCTCTGGAATCTGGCCTCTGGAATCTGGGATCTCGGGGTTCTGCCTTTCGCCCCGTTGGAAGAAATCCAGATCAGATCCTTCAAGGAGCATCGAACGTCTCTCGGTGCAAACGGCGTCACGCCGACAATCTTCATCCCTCAACGCCGAGCCACCGTCTCCGCCGCCTTCTGCTTCTCCTCATCCTCGGCGGCGCGGCGGAACTCATCGAGGATGGGGGGGAAGCCGGGGTCGTCACGGATCGGGTCGAGGTCGGGGTCGGTCTGCACGTCCACGACGCTCTTCCAGCCGTGCGCGAGGGCGTCCCGCAGGGCCTGGAAGGCGCGCGTCGTGTACGATTTCCGCAAGGACGAATCCGCGGACGAGCAACCGTCGGTGGCGATCCCCCGGGCGACCGCCCCCGCGCAGAGGGCGTAGCCGCACGCGGCCTGGAAGTAGATGCGGGCGTCCTGCGGGGGGACCTTCACCAGGTCGTCGGCGATCGCGGCGGCCGGCTCGTGCTCGCCGCAGCGGGCCAGGGCGACCATCAGGTTGATCTGCGGGATCTTCAAGGGGTCGTCCTTCGACTCCGCCCGCTCGGCCAGCGGGCGCCGCAGGTCGAGACACTGGCGGAAGTGCCGGTCGGCCAGCTCGGTTTCCCCCAGCCGTTCCTGCGCGGTGCCGAGGAAGTAATGCGACTGGGCCATGTCCCACTGGAACCGGACGTAATCCGGGTCGGCCCGGGCCAGGTCCTCGATGATCGACAGGGCCTTCTCGAAGTACACCCGCGCGGAGGCCGGGTTCTGGCGATGGATCATCTGGAGAAGGCCGAGCCGGTTCATCGACAGCGCGATGTCGTGCTCGGTGGCGCGCTCGTTCGGCGTGCGGAACTCCTCGCGGAGTTCCAGCGCGTGGCTGTAATGGGTCTCGGCCGCGTCCAGGTCGTTCAGGGCGAGGCTGAGGTCCCCCAGCTTGTCGTACAGGCCGCACTGCTGCCGGCGCAGCTCCAGCACCTGCTTCGCCTCGTTGGAGAGCTGCTCGCGCAGGCCGATCTCGATCTCGTAGAAGTCGCGGGCCTTCCTCGGCTGGCCCAGGTCGAGCCAGACCCGGGCAATCTGCCCGACGGCGTTGGCCGTGGCGATTTTCGGGTCATCGTTGCGCGGCTCGCGCTCGATCCAGCGGCGGCGCAGGTCATAGGCTTCCTGATAATAGGCAAGGGCCTTCTCGGCATCGCCGACGGTGCGGTTGTAGTAGTCCCCCAGGGTGCAGCAGCTCGACGCGACGACCTTGAGCGGTTCGAGATCGTCGGGATTGGCGGCCCGAAGCGCCGGGCGCGCTCGTCCATCATGCGGTACTGCTCGCCGGCGAGGTCGGGCTGACCGATCTCCTCGAAGACGCGCCCGGTCTGCTGATGAATGCCGGCCATCGTCCGCTCGGCCAGCGCGGCGTCGAAGACCTCCAGCCCCCTCGCCTGTCGGGCGATGGCGGCCATCTTCTCGGTGCCGTCCTTCAGGTCGCGGAGCGAGGTCTTGAGCAGCTCCGCCTGAATCTCCTGGGTGCCGGGGACCCCTTTCAGGCGCTGGATCGCCAGCACGCTGAGGTAGCGCAGGGATTGAAGCGTGAACTTATTCTGATCGAAAGCCGACCGGGCGACCGCCTCGGCCTTCTCCTTCTGCTCCTTCGCCAGGTCGCGGGCGGATTCGGCGGCGATCTTGTTTTTCCGGGCGAGTTCCGAGGCGGCCTCGGCCTCCCCGCGCTTCCGCTCGGCGATCTTCCGAGCGGTCAACGCCGCATTCTGAGAGATGCGCAACTCCTTGTTCATCGAATTGAACTGGACCGCCGCGCCGATCGAGACGCCCGTGACGGTCATCAGGAGCGTGACGACGGCGGCGATCAGGGCGGCTTCCTTCGGATGGCGGCGGCACCATCGCCAGGAGCGCTCGGGCAGGCCGACCGGGCGGGCCTGGATCGGCTCGCCGTCGAGGAAGCGGTGGAGATCGGCGGCCAGCGCGCCGACGTCCTCGTAGCGCTTGCGCGGCTCCTTCGCCAGGGCCTTCAGGCAGATCGTTTCCAGGTCGCGGGGAATGCGCGGCTGGAGCCGGGTCGGCGGGACGGGTTCCTGCCTGCGGACCAGTTCCAGGGTTTCGATCGGGGTGGCCCCCTGGAACGGCGGGCGGCCGGTGAGCAGCTCGTAGAGGATCGCGCCGAGGGCGTACTGGTCGGACGACGGGCCGATCTCCCGGGTCTGGCCGAGGGCCTGCTCGGGGCTCATGTAGCTGGGGGTGCCCATGATCGCGCCGGAGCGGGTCTGCTTGGAGTCCCCTTCCAGGCGCTTGGCCAGGCCGAAGTCGGTGATCTTCGGCTCGCCGTCGTCGGCCAGCAGGACGTTGGCCGGCTTGAGGTCGCGGTGGATGATGTTCCGCTTGTGGGCCTCGAACATCGCGCTGGCGAGTTTGGCGACGGTCTCGGCGGCGAAGCGCGGCGTCTGCGGGCGGCTGTCAATGCGGTCGGACAGGTTGCCGCCGTCGAGGAATTCGAGCGAGAAGAACGGCAGGCCGTCGCACTCGCCGACGTCGTAAATCTGGACGATGTTCGGGTGCTTCAGGTGGGCGACCGCCTGGGCCTCGGTGTGGAACCGCGCGAGTTGCTCGGCCCCGGCGTGGGCGCCGGACAGGACCATCTTCAGCGCGACGAGGCGATCGAGGCCGGTCTGGCGGGCCTTGTACACGACCCCCATGCCGCCGCGCCCCAGCTCGCTCAAAAGCTCGTATCCGGGGACCCGGGGCATCTCCCCCTTCCGTCGGGAGCGGCTCCGTCCCTTCGGGGGCTCGCGGTCCTCGGCGGCCGGCTCGAAGACGCCGGTGGCGGCCTGGGTCGGGTCGAGCGTCTCATCGTAACTGCCGCTCTGCCGCCCGCGTGGGAGTCGCCGAGGTCCACGGTTGCCTGCTGGGTCGCGTCGTAGGGACCGGCGGCGTCGGGCGAGGAGAGGTCGATCGTTCCTTGCTGGGTCGGGTCGAGCACCCCGCCGCGGCCGTCGGGAACCGAGGCGTCGAGGCTCCCCGCGCGGGTCGGCTCCTGCGGAGTGTCGGGAATCGAGGCGTCGAGGGTCGGTTCCAGCGGGGCGGGCTCGATCGGCGGGGGGATTTCCAGCCCACTGGGGGCGGCGCGGGCCGGCTCCGATGCGTCGACTTGCGTGGCGTCGAGCGTCGCGCCGGGGTTGACGGAATCGTCGTCGAGCGTCTGACAGAGCGTTTCCTCGGCGGCCGGGCCGGAAACGTGCGCGCGTCGCTGGCGGTCCACCTGGACGAGCCACGGCCGCAGCTCGTCCCGGAACTCCTCGGGCAGCTCGTTCAGGAAGGCGTCGAGATCGGGAATCGGCCCGCCACGATCGGCGTCATCCCACGCCCGTTCGAATCGGACCTTCGCGTTCAGGAGTTGAGCCGACCGCTCGGGGTCGTGCAGCGTGAAGCCGGAATCGGGCGAATCGCTCATGCGGGGCCTCCTCAGGATTCCTGAAGGATGCCGGAGGGGGTACGTCTTGCCTGTCGAGGCGCGCGGCCAGACACAAGCGATATTGTGGCGTGATGATGCCAGGTCTTCCAGAAAAAAAGTGACGATTGGGCGATTTATCGCAAGGATGCGTGTTTGGTTGTTCCGTGGGGTTCCCGGCGTCAATCTGCCCGTGTCGAGTGGGGGGCGGTCGTGCTATACTGGCGGTTCTTGGCAAGGTTGGGTGGGAGGTCCGAGAGATGAGCATCATCGTGGAGGCGACGTACGAGGGGGGCGTATTCAAGCCGAAACGTCCGCCGAACCTGAGCGAAGGGGCCGAGGTCCGTCTCGAAATCGTGCCGGTTGCGCCGGCGCCGGCGGAACCGGACGGGGACGAGCCGTTCGTCGATCCGCTGGCGGGGTTGATCGGGATTTGCAAGAGCGGGCCGGAGATCAGTCTCGCCGCGCGGCATGATGAGATCCTTTACAATTTGCGGCCGGACGAGCCCGATGCGTCATGATTTTCGTGGACACCTGGGCCTGGCTGGCTCTTGCCTATAAAAAGGACCCATTTCACGAGATCGCCGTGCGTCAGCATGACCACTTCGCGAGACAAAGACGACATTATGTGACGACCGATCATGTGCTCGCGGAAACCCTGAGCGCGTTATTCGGCGTGCTTTTTTACGACGAGGCGAAACGGTTCGTGGATGGGCTTTTTCAAGCGTTTGAGCAAGGCATCTATACCCTCGTCTTCGTGAGCCCCGAACAATTTTTCAAGGCGTGGGAACTTCGGCAAAAATATTCCGATAAACCGCGCATCTCCTTCGTGGACCTGACCTCGATGGCCGTCATGCGGGATAGGGGCATCAACGACGTCTTCACCGGCGATGCCCATTTTCTGAAAGTCGGGATGGGTTTTCGGCTCTTTCCTTGACGTTGACGGCTCTTGATCAGGCCCCCGCGCATTCTTTTGCCCGTTTTGAGATAATTGACCGACCGAAGTTCAGTGGAAGGAAGAGACAGCGATGATCGACCCCCGCGTGGCCAGTGGGCTGCGGGACTTGCCCCCCTCGGTGACGATTCCTCGCGAGCGGATGCTCCGGAAATTCCGCGAGACGTTCGCCTCGTTCGGCTTCGCGCCGATCGAGACGCCGCACATCGAGCGCATGGAGGTCCTCACGGGCAAGGGGGCCGGGTCCGACGAGGTCTTGCGGCAGATCTTCGAGGTGACGAACAAGGGGGGGACGCCCGGCGAGCTGGCCCTGCGGTTCGACCTGACGGTCCCCCTGGCGCGGTTCGTGGCGAGGCACGTCGATGAGCTGGGGGTGCCGTTCAAGCGCTACGCGATCGGCTCCGTCTTCCGCGGCGAGCGACCCGCCAAGGGGCGGTTCCGCGAGTTCACCCAGTGCGACTTCGACACCGTCGGCACCGAAAGCCCGATCGCCGACGCCGAGACGGCCCAGGTCATCCACGAGGCGCTCTCCGCCGCCGGCGTGCCCGATTTCACGATCGCGCTGAATAACCGCAAGGTACTGGACGGGTTGCTGGAGACCTTCGGCGTCGCCGAGAAGACCGGCGCCGTGCTCCGCTCGCTCGACAAGCTGGCGAAGATCGGCCGCGAGGGGGTGCTCAAGGAATTGACCTCCACTCCCGACGACGGCGAGCCGACCTTGACCGACGACCAGGGGCGCCGGCTGCTCGATTTCGTCGCCCAGGGCAAGGGGGGGAACGAGACCCTGGCCTTCGCCTCGAAGGAGCTGGAAGGGCACCCCGCCGCCGCGGAGGGGATCGCCAACCTCCGCGCGGTCCTCGACCTGCTCGACGCCGCGGGGGTTCCCCGGGACCGCCTGACGATCGACCTGGGGCTGGCGCGCGGGCTGGATTACTACACCGGCGCGGTCTTCGAGACGACCGTCAAGGGCTGGGAGCGGTTCGGCAGCATCGCCTCGGGGGGACGTTACGACAACCTGGCGAGCCTCTTCACCAGCCGCCGTCTGCCCGGCGTCGGCGCGTCGATCGGGCTGGACCGGCTGCTCGCCCTGATGGACGAGGCGGGGTGGCTCAATGCCGCCTCGACGACCGTTCCCGTGCTCGTCGCCAATTTCCCCGGCGGCGATCCGCCCACGTTCGTCCGCCTGGCGACCCGGCTCCGACAGGCCGGCATCGGCGCGGAGGTGTACCCGGACGCGATCCAGGTCGGCAAGCAACTGGGCTATGGGTCGTCGCGCGGGCACAAGCTCGCCGTGATCGTCGGGCCGGATGAACTCGGCAAGCAGGTTTTCAACCTCCGCGACCTCGCCACCCGGAAGGAAGAGAAGGCGATCCCCTGGAGTGAGCTGGAATCGACGGTCCGGCGGACCTTGGAGAAACCGGGATCTTGAATCGAATCGAAGAGCCTCTCGCGAAGGCGCGGAAGGTCGCGAAGGAAATTCAGTGAGAGTCGCTGGTGGTGTCGGTCGCGGTGAGAGGTCTATTCCAAGAATCATTCCATGAATTCCACTACATCCGATTCCCAGACGACGGAGCGGCCGATTTCTCAGGTGCGGGGGACGCGCGACTGGCTGCCGGGGGATTTTGACCGGCTCCGGCGTCTGGAAGACGTTTTGCTCGGCGCGGTTCCGCCGCGCGGGGTACGATCCGGTCCGCACGCCGATCCTCGAACTGACCGAGCTGCACGAGCGCAAGAGCGGCGCGGGGATCGTGGCGAAGCTGTACGGGATCGAGGGGGGGCCGGCGAACCCGCTCTGCCTGCGCCCGGAGCTGACCGCCAGCATCGTGCGGGCCTATACCGCCGCCGACGAGCCTCCGCCCTTGCCCTGGCGCGTGAGCATGTCGGGAACCGTTTTTCGACATGAGCCGAACCCGCGCGATCATCACCTGCGCGAGTTCCAGCAGGTCGGCGTGGAACTGCTCGGCGCGGGGGGGCCGCTGGCCGATTCCGAGGTCATCGCCCTGGCCGATGCCGCCTTGCGGGATACGGGGATCGCCGATGCCACCGTGCGGGTCGGCCACGTCGGCCTGATCCTCGAAATGCTCGATCGTTCGGGCCTGCCGCCCGCCCCGCCGCGGCCCTGGTCGAGATGCTCAGCGAGGCCGCCGCCGAGGGGCGGAACGTCCGGGCGCTCGAACAGGCCCTGGTGCAACTCGACGGCTGGCTCCACACCGGAGACGAGGCCGAGGACGTCCTGCCGGCCGTCGGTCAGGCGGACGACTCGGGCGTCGATCGCCTGTTCCGTCACCTCGTTCCAGACGTCACCGGTCGCCGTTCCGGCCACGAGATCATCGGCCGTCTCCGCCGGAAGTGGGACCTGAGCCACTCGCTGCAAGGTGTTCTCGACCGCGTCCGTGAGCGCGTTCACGAGCTGGCCGACCTGCAGCGGATCGGCGGCCGAGGTGCTTGACCGCCTCGCCCGCGACTTCGAGACGCTCGCCCCCGAATCGGTCGCCGAGCTTCGGGACCTGGTCACGATGCTCGGGCATTACGGCATCCCGGCCGATCGCATCGAGATCGACCTGGGGTTCGGCCGGGGGATCGGGTTCTATTCGCAGATGATTTTCGAGCTGGTCGTGCGCACGCCGGACGGCCCGGTCGAGGTCTGCGGCGGCGGGCGTTACGACGGCCTGGCCCGCGTTCTCGGGAGCGACCGCGACGACCGCGGCGTCGGCTTCGCCTTCGGCCTGGAGCGGCTGCTCGCGGTGCTCGACGCCCGGGGTTCGGAACCAGCGCCGGAGGAGGTTCACCCGGAGGGTGCCGTGGTGGTCGTGACCGCGCCAGGGTTGACCTCGTCCGCCATCGCCCTGGTCCAATCGCGTCGAGAGAACGGCTGGCGAACCCTGCTGCTTTTGGAGACCTCGCTTGCGCGGGCGAAGGCGTATGCGAGGGAAATGCGACTGGCGAAGGTATTGATGGTTAATCATGAATTGGAGCATCCCGAATCGTTTGAAGAACATCGAGTTGATGAATCATTATGATGTGATACTGTGTAAGGTTGATAAGTTTCGGTGCGAAATGAAATTGAGTCGCGATTTAGGCGACGTCTCGGCCATCCCCTCTTTCTCTCTCCTCTGGTAAAAGGGAGCCGGAGGGGGTTTCGGGAATAACCACCGAACCTCGCACGAGAACCGAGCCAGAACCCCCCTCAATCCCCCCTTGGTAAGGCTGAGTATTACCCACAACTTTCCCATCACTCCGCCAGTCGTTATCTTGAGCAAGATCGGCTCTTCGGGATATTCCTTCCAACGCACACCCCAACGGCTCTTCTCATGGAATCGCATGCCCTCTGGGCCGCTCAGCTGGCCACGGCGACGGACTTGCCCGATGCACGACTGACGGGGCGGCTCGCGGCGATCCTTCAGACGACGGCCGAACATCCCGCGGCGTCGATCCCCCAGGCCACCGGCCAGGCCAGTCAAGCCAAGGCCGCCTATCGCTTCTATGCCAACGACCGCGTCACCACCACCGCCTTGCACCAGGGGGTCGCACGCGACACGGCGCGACGCGGCCTCGATCTGGACGTCGTGCTGGTGGTGCAAGATACCACCTCGCTCAATCTCACCGGCTTACGCTCCGTCACCGAACTCGGCCCGATCGACTCCGGCCGCTGGGCCGAGGGCTCTTCCCGCACACGGCGATGGCGGTGACGGGCACGGGGCAGGTCCTCGGGATCCTGGATCAGCAATGCTGGACGCGGCCCCAGCCCGGCCAACCGGGGCCCGAGGAGAAAGAGAGTGCCAAGTGGCTCCACGGCCTCGACGCGGCCCGCGCCGCGCTGCACGAGACGGCCGGCCCGCGGCCGGTCCCCCGCCTGATCCATGTGATGGATCGGGAGGCCGATGCCTACGAGGTGATGATGGCGGTGGTCGATGCCGGCGACAGCGCGGTCATCCGCTGTGCCCAGAACCGCCGCATCGACGACCCGCTGGGCACGGCTCATCAGGCGGTGCGTCGCCAGCCGGTGTTGGGTTGCACCACGGTGCCAGTGGGACGCTCGGCGGCGGGGCCCCCGCCCGCCTGGCCACCGTCGCCCTGCGGTCGATGGCCGTCGACCTGGTGCCGGACTGGGAGAAATATCCCCACGCCTGGCCGATGCGTTGGAACCTGGTGGAGCTCGTCGAGCCCGATCCCCCGCCGGGGGCCGAACCGGTGCATTGGTATCTCTGGACGCGGAGCCGGCGGCCACGGCGGCCGAGGTGCTGGAGGTCGTGCGGAAGTACACCTGCCGGTGGCCGATCGAGGAGATGCACCTGGTGCTCAAGAGCGGCTGCCAGGCCGAGGCGTTGCGATTGGAGACGTGGGACCGTTTGGAGAAAGCTGTGACCCTACAGAGCGCGGTGGCGGCCCGGATCGTGGCCTTG
The DNA here is from genome assembly GCA_963758025.1 of uncultured Planctomycetota bacterium. Classification (GTDB taxonomy): domain Bacteria; phylum Planctomycetota; class Planctomycetia; order Isosphaerales; family Isosphaeraceae; genus CAVWUA01. The sequence goes on from CAVWUA010000006.1 coordinate 520,212, forward strand.
CGTGACCGGGCGCGGCAGGCCCCCGAGGCCCCGGCCTTGGAGTTGTTGGATGAGGAGGAGGCCGAGGCGTTGGCCTGTCACTTCGGCGGCGGGATGGCATCGTCGGCGCTGACGATTGGCCAGGCGGTCTTGTGGATCGGTCGGCTCGGTGGCCACCTCAATCGGACGGGAGACGGGATGCCGGGTGTTCGGACCTTGTGGCGTGGGCTTCATGACCTGTCCTTACTCACAGCCGGCTTCCGAGCCGCGAAACGCCTACGGGAATAGTTGTGGGTAATGATCAGTTGCAAGGGGGGAAGATAGGAAGGCCGCCAGGAAGGGGTAGAGCGTGCCCCTCTCCCTCTCCCCTTGGTAAGGGGAAGATAGGAAGGCCGCCAGGAAGGGGTAGAGCGTGCCCCTCTCCCTCTCCCCTTGGTAAGGGGGGAAGATAGGAAGGCCGCCAGGAAGGGGAGGAGCGTGCCCGCTTGCTCTCCCCCTTGATAAGGGGGAGCTGGAGGGGGTTCCGGGAAGTTCAAAAATGACCAATCTCGACCACCGATTCTCAGACCAGGGAACCCCCCTCAATCCCTCCTTGGAAAAGGGGGGAAGGGATGAGAGTTGATCGCGTACGCTGTGACGAACTGCGGCCATTGGCCCTCAATCCCCACTTGGTCAGGGCCGTTCCGCCCCGCCGGGAACAAGAGGCGGCCCCATCCTCGCCCTATGTCGTTATCGTCTGTGTGAACGGATCTTAATTATTAAGCATTTCAATCCCTGTCAGGGACCATTCCTCGGGCCGAGGTCACGAGAGAGACCATGAGCAGCAGTTCCGCCATCGACCCGATCCGCCTGGCCCTGCCGTCGAAGGGCCACCTGTACGAGGGGATCGTCGAGATTCTCAAGACGGCCGGTTACAAGGTCCGGCGCGCGAGCGACCGGCAATATGAGGCGACGATCGCCGGGCACCCGCGGTTCCACGTCGTCTTCATGCGGCCGACGGACATCGTCGACGCAGGTTCAGGAAGGCCGGTGCCATCTGGGTGTCACCGGCATGGATGTCTATGCCGAGCACGCGCCCGAGGCCGAGAACACGAGCGTCGTGATCCCCGACCTCGGCTACGGCGGCTGCCGCCTGGTCGTCGCCGTGCCCGAGAGCTGGATCGACGTGACCCACATCATCGACCTGGTGGACCTGACCAGCGAGTTCAAGGCCGCCGGCAAGACGTTCCGCGTCTCGACGAAGTATCCGACCCTCACCCAGGCGTATTTTCGCAAGTGGGGCATCTACTTCTATCAGATCATCCCCTCGGAAGGGGCCTTGGAGCTGCACCCGAGCCTGGGCATCGCCGACATCATCGTCGATCTGACCAGCTCCGGCGCGACCCTGAAGGACAACCGCCTGCGGGAGATCCAGGAAGGGACCGTGCAGGAGTCGGCCTCCTGCCTGATCGGCCACACCCCCACGCTCCAGTCGCTGGTCGCCGAGGGGGTCGGCGGCCCGCTGGCCGTTTTGCTCGACGCGATCGACGGCGTGCGGGCATCCGAGGGCTGGCTGCACCTGGAGGTGGTCGGCGGTCCCGAAGGGGGCCCACACGCGGCGGCGGTCGCGGCGTACCTGAAAGAGCAGGGGGGGCAGCACTCTCGCGCGGGGAGGTCTGGGACGATCGCGGCCAGCCCGGCTGGCGGGTCACGGCCCTGATCGCCGCGAAGCGCCTGGCGGCCTGCCAGCGCCACCTGTTCGACCTCGGCGCCCGGCGGATCGTCGGCCTGCCCGCCCGGTTCCTCTTCAATCGCGACGGTCACTCGACGTTCGACCAGCTCCGCGACCACCTCGCGGAGGCGCAACGAAAACGGCCGACGTCCTGAAGAGGACGCCGGCCGTTCGATTCATGACGTTAACGATCCCTTTGGCGATCAGGGAATGTTCGCCCGAGGGGCCACGGGCTGATCGGAAACGCGGGGCTCGCGCACCGGGACAGCATCCGGCGTGACGGCCTCGGGCGCGTTCGGCAGGGCCGGACCGGGGACCACGACGCCCGGCGCTCGGGCCGGAATCGAACGCGGCGGGGTCCGATCGACGTTCGAGCCAGGCACGATCGGGGTTTCCGGCGTCTCGGGCGAGATCAGCGGCAGCTCGACCAGGCTGACGTTCAGCGCCTCGTTCATTCCATCCTTGCCCGGTTTGTAACGGACCTCGACAAAGGCCCCTTCCCGGATGTTCGTCCAGTTGGTCGTCTGCGGCCCTCGGGCCACGGCGTCCCGATCCGTCCGCACAAGATCCCCGCGCGGGGACAGGGGATTAACCGGCTCGGGGGAGTCAAACGTCCGCGCGCCGTAGAGGTTCACCCCCTCGGGGCTGCGGGCGAAGACGTACACATGCGTTCGCTTTGTAACGGCCAGTTGCAGTTCACCACCCTGCTGAACCTCGCCGCTCTGTGCGTCGTTGAGCGTCTTCTGAGCCCTCTGCGCGGCCTGCTGGGCCTGTCGAGCGGCCTCGGCGGCTTGTTCGGGATTGTCCGAGGCGATCGCGCTCTTGGCAGCCTGCTCGGCCTTCTGAGCCGCCTGTGCGGCTTGCTCGGCGGCCTGCTGCTTCTCGGCCTTTCGGGCCGCCTGCTGGGCTCGTTCAGCCGCCTGCTGGGCTTCCTGAACCGCCTTCCGCGCCTTCCCTTCCACCGTCTTCTCATCCTCTTGCGGCAGCGCCTGGCCGGGGCTGGTTCCCGGCTCGACGGCCGGAACCGGCTGCACGTCGCCCGGACTCACCGGGGCGATCTCCGGGTTGGCGAAGTCCGACCACTCTTGCGACGTATCCACGGTAATCATCAGGCGGACATTCGGGTTGTCCTTGCCGGCGACGCGAACTTCCGTCACCATGCCCTCGGCGATTCGAACGCCTCGCATGGTCTGTCGAGGTCGGAGCGTGGGCCGACGACCTTGCAGACCCCGAGCCCGAGCCTCCGCGGCCCGCTCACCCGGCAACGGGGCCGACATCGCCATCAACCCGCACGCCACGCGTCCCGATCGGCGCGGGGTCTCGGGCCGTTTCCGGAACAGGGGGAAGCACCTCGTCGGACCTCGGTGCGATCGGGGGTGCCTCGACATCCGATCCCGGTTTGAGTTCATTGGTCTCTGGGGCCGTCACCGGGGGCTCAACGGCAGGTTTCGTCTGAGCCGAAGCCGGGGCTGGCCCCAGAAGAAACAATAGCGCCAGACTGGTCCCCAGGGGGATCAACCCGCGCCCGGTTTTCTGTAGCTTAATCATGGGTATGGTGTCTCCTCAGGAGAAAACGAGAGGCGCCTTCCATTCCGGACGTCGTGCCCACACAGCGCAAGGCAACCTCTCGACAGGCAATCTCATTCCATGGCATACTTTGCAGCAATCCTGATGCCGTTCTCCACGGAAAAGCGTCTCTGACGGATCTAAACGTATCCTTCCGGAAAATTGCGGCCGGGACGTCCTTGCGAACGGAACAACGGCGTTTTGCATGTATTGATGGTGGAAACTCGGGGAACTTACCTCACGTCCTTTGAGAGATAAGGATGGACGCCATGCCGGAAACGATCCACGTGCCGTATGCGATTCTCGGGGCCGGGGCGATGGGGGCGGCCACCGCGTACCACCTGGCACGCCGGGGGGAGCCGGTCTTGCTCGTCGAGCAGTTCGCGCTGGGGCACGACCGGGGTAGCTCGCATGGCGCGGCGCGGATCATCCGGCACTCGTATGCCGATCTTCGTTACGCGAGTCGGATGCCTCAGGCGTATCAGGTCTGGCGAGAGCTGGAGGCGGAGGCGGGAATGCCGCTGCACGTGCGCACGGGAGGCGTGAGCCTCTGTCCGCCGGGGGTGGATTACGTGGCCCGTGTGACGAAGTGCCTGGCGGCGGTTGGGGTGCCGCACCGTCGCATGACCGGTCTGGAACTGCGCCGGCGGATTCCGGCGTTTGACGTTCCGGACGACACCGACGTGGTTTTCGAGCCGGACGCCGGGATGCTCTCCGCCGCGAGGGCCGTGGCGGTGCAGGTCGAGCTGGCGCGGGAACTCGGCGGCTCGCGCACGAGGGTGATCGAGCAGACGAAGATTGAGCGGATCGACCTCGACGCGGACCGGCCGACGCTGATCTCGGGGGAGTCGCGGATCGTCGCCGAGCGTCTGATCGTGACCGCCGGGGCCTGGACGGGGCGGCTCCTGCCCGACCTGGGCGTCCCGCTCCGGCCGACGCGTCAGCAGGTGCTCTACCTCGGCCCGACGGACGCGCCCGAGTTCGCCGTCGGGCGTTTGCCGGTCTTCATTCTCATGGGGGCCGGGGAGGGGCAGGAGTTTTACGGGATGCCCGACCCGGTCGGGTCGCTGGTGAAGGTCGCCCGCCACGGCGGTCCCGACGTGGACCCGGACTCCGTCTCACGCACGATCGATCCCGCGTACCGATCGCAGGTCCGCGACATCCTCCGCGGCCTCTTGCCCGGCCTGGCGGATGCGCCGATCGCTCGGGAGGAGGTCTGCCTTTATACGGAAGCCCCCGACGAGAACTTCCTTGTGGGACCGCTCCCCGAACGGTCCGATGTGATCGTCGCCAGCCCTTGCAGCGGCCACGGATTCAAGTTCTCCTGCCTGATCGGCCGCATCCTGGCCGACCTGGCCACCCGCGGAGAGACCGACCTGGACGTGGCCTGCTGGCGGCTCCCGAACTGAGGATGCGGGCACCGAAAGCCGGTCGGAGGAGTTTCAAAATAGTCTGATAACTCTTTTCGGAAAAATCTTTTACTTTCCCCGTTGCATCCCGATCGGGCACGGATAAGATCAATCGTGGTGAATAACATGATCGGGGTAGTAGGCGGCTCGGGGGGCCTCCCTGGGGACGGATCGCGCCGCGGGTGGTCTTCCCGGGACACTCTTCAAAGGGGGGACGCGATGTTATCGAAATCGGCGAGAGACTTTATCCTTCACATCACGAATTACTTCCACGGTCACTGGGAAGATCCGGGTTGGGGCCGGATGCCCGTCAATCAACTCCTGATCGGCCTCACGATCCACGAGCTGGCCAACGGGATCGAGGATGCCGAACTGCGCGGCCAGATTCACGCCGCCGCGGAGAAGGCCATCGCCAAGAATGCGCATGGGGTTACGAGGGCTTGAAGAAAGGTGTCTGGAACATTAATGTTTAATTATCCATTAATAGGAACCTGGCACCTTTTTCTTCCCGGCGGGGTGGCTGGAGCCAAGTAGGCGTGTCCCAGCATTATCGTCCGTCGGCCGGGGCCTCCGGCCACCCTGCTGTTAGAAGAATGGGATCACTACCGATCGAATACTTTCCAACAATTCTTTTATACTATCAATTGTATATCCAAACCCGGATACAAAATGTAATATATGATCTTCATTTAATTTTAAATTATTTGAGTCCATCTTATTTACATCTAAATTAGAAAAATCTCTGTAGCTTAGGTTGCCTTTTCCGGGTTTTGCGCTAGTCCAACTGTTATGGTAATAAAGACCTCTTAAGCCAAACGCGAATCCGTTTTTTGCTGACCCAAAAATAGTGTCATCTGCCAATGCAACAATCCGTTCATCGGGTGGAATTTCATAATTGTCAACGGCATTTTTTAATTTTTGTGATGGTATGTCAGGAAGAATATATATCTGGTTCACTTTGGCCTGGAATGGACGTATGGCCTCCAGAAGTTTGTCCACACGCCGCTCGTCCTCGGAATCGACAGCGGTCGGTGTCGTTTGGGTATCAGGCGGGGGTTTTGTAGCGGGTTCCTCCTCTTCTCGAACCGGCTGACTCGCTTCAGTTATAGCAGGGTTCTCCTTTTCTCGAACCGGCTGGCTCGCTTCATCCGTTAAAGGAGATTGCTCCTTTCGGTGCTCGATCAGGTCCTCAATGGCTCTATGAATGCCTTCCGCGACCAGGGCGAAGGCCTCGTCACGATCTTCCCACCTCGTGATCGGTTTCATGTCCTTCGGCAACCCCTGTAGTTTGGCAAATGGCGCGGGCTTCCAGTGACAGGGTCGAAGTGCGATGGGAATCACGCGTGCCTCACTTTTAATATGGCGTTTAATGGCAGTTTTCATCTCATTTTGATAACAATATCTTGAATTCAAAAAGTGAGGACTGACAAGCAACAAGATGATATCGGCATCTCCCAGGTGACGGTCGATCTCTTGCTCCCAGTCCGTACCTGCGGCGATTTCTCGGTCGTACCACGATTCGATGAGACCAGAATATTTTAGCGAACCCAGATGTTCTTCGAGTTCGTCGCGCAGCTCCTCGTCCTCGTGGGCATAGGACAAAAAAACCTTGACCTTGTATTCCATTTCGTCAGCCATGATCACGACCTTGATGGCGAAGATCGGCGAAAAGCCCCTGCCGGTCAGGCAGGTTCTGTCGATTGCGAATGTCTTACTCTACTGCCTTCAGTGGCCGGTGGTTCTCCCCATCATGGCCATCCGTCCGTCAGTTTGCTAGGGGCTGGACCCAAGAAACCGGCTCAATTTCTCCGATGTAATCGTTACTTGACGCGGTCGGATGGGTGAGGCAAGGTCGAAGGAGTGGCCCGGCGTCATTCGTCCACCGGCCGGGCTCCCCGGCCCCAGTCACTCTTTCCTTGGCTTGTCTCGCGGAAAAGACAACTTGAGTCCTTCCGCTCATCGGCTCAACTCCCGCTCCGCCCCTCCTCGATCTCCCGGCGGGATCGGCTCAACTCCCGCTTCGTCCCTCCTCAATCTCCCGGCGGAAGTGGGGGGTGGCCCAGAGGCGCATGACCCAGGAAAAGGGGGCGGGGAGCCAGTTGGCGGCTTTCACGACGCCCCAGGCGGAGGGGCTGGGGAAGAGGAAGAGGCGGCGGCGGTCCAGACCGCGCACGATCGACCGGACGACCCGGTCGGTTGGCTCGGTGTAGGGGGGATGCGGGGAGGTCTCGGTCGGGGTGTGGCCCAGGGCGACGGTGTGAAACTCGCTGGCCGTCCGGCCCGGACAGGCCGCCCAGACGCGCACGCCGGTGCCCCGCAGCTCGTGCTGGAGACTCTTGACCAGGCCGTTGACCGCATGCTTCGACGCCACGTAAACCGCGGAATACGGCATTTCCACGAAGCCGAGAACCGAGGAGATCTGGAGGATCTGGCCGGACTTGCGGGCGATCATCGACCGCGCGGCGCGCTGGGTGAGGTCGCACAGGGCGATCAGGTTGACCTCGACGATCTGGCGAATCTGGTCGAAGTCCTGGTGCACGAACTCGTCGTAGTGGCCGACGCCGGCATTGTTGACGAGGAGGTCGCAGCCGCCCGGCAGCTCCTCGGCGCGAGCCCAGAGGCGGGCGCGGAAGTCGGGGTCGGTCAGGTCGCCCGGCTCGACAAGGACCTTGCCCTCGGGCAGCTCGGCGGCCAGGGCGTCGAGGCGATCGCGGCGGCGGCCGGTCGCCAGCACGGTCATGCCGCGGTCGCGGACGAGCTGGCGGACCAGCTCCCGCCCGAGACCGGCGGACGCGCCCGTCACGAGGGCATTGCGGAGCATGGGCAGAGACTCCTTTCCTTCGGCGCGAGCGACGCGGAATGATGCGTTCTCGGGATCGCTGGGTATCGAATCGCCTGGATGAGTTTCCCCCCATTGTGGGCCTTGCGAGTCCCACAGGTTCGGTCTTGAATCCGTGGCATCCGAAACCCAGCGATCCAGGCGATTCGGTATGAGATTATCAAACCGTCCCGCATAACGATACGAAGCTCGGGACGAAGTTGGTGAAAGCCTCTACGAAGAAAGGATTTGCATTTCGTGAGGAGTGGATGATTTGGGGTAAGGTCGCCAGGCCAGGGAAGCGGGGAAGACCCTCGGCCGGGCGGGCGCTCCGCGATCCGGGCGAATTTTGAGAGAGCCGGTGTTCCCGGAGTGGTCGCGGTTGGCGCGGCGGCGGATTGACGGGCGCGGCCCTGGTGGTTTAGCCTTGTCGGTAGGCGTTGAGCCCGCAACCGACGCGATGTGGCATCCGCTCCGAAAGGGACTGGGAAAGGGCGTTTCCGTGGCCTCGCTGTTCGTCATCCAAGGGGCCGATCAGGGCAAGCGGTTCGAGCTTCAGGGCCGGCCGATGGCTCTGGGTCGCGACGGCTCGAACCCGATCCGGCTGCACGACAACGAGGTCTCCCGCCGGCACGCCGAGTTGCGGCCGGTCGACGAGAACTCGTTCCGGGTCGTCGACCTCGGCTCGGCCAACGGCACGTTCGTCAACGGCCGCCCGATCGACCAGGCCCCCTTGCGCTCGGGCGACCAGCTCCGGCTCGGCCAGACGGTCATGCTCTTCAGCGAGGGGCCGGCCACCGCCTCGCGCGACCTGACCGAACGGGTCGACCTGCTGAGCAAGGCCAGCCCGGAGGACCGCTCGGCGATCATCCGGAGCATCCCCGTCGGCGAGGGCTCGCGCATGCTGGAAGCGCCCGGGGCTCGGCCGGCGAGTGGCTCAAGGTCCGCCTGGCGAACCTGGCCGTCATGTACCAGGCCACCCAGGCCATCAGCCACATCCTCGACACCGAGGAACTCCTGCCGCAGATCCTCCAGCTTGTCTTCGACTCGATCGGCGCCGATCGAGGGGCGATCTTCCTGACCGACGAGACGACCGGCGAGCTGGTGCCGAAGGTCGTCCGCTGGCGGGGCGAGGCCGACCCCGACGAGCGGATGACGATCTCGCAGACGATCGTCGATTTCGTCCGCGAGCAAGGGCAGGGGGTCATCACCTCCGACGCCCCGGCCGACGAGCGGTTCGGCCCGGCGCAGTCGATCGTCGATTACGGCATCCGCGAGGCCATCTGCGTGCCGATCCAGGGGCGGCACACGACCCTGGGGGTGCTCTACGCCGACCTCCGCGCCTGCAACGAGTTCGTCATCGAGGGGCCCGAGCGGGGACGGCCGAAGGGGTCGTTCACCAACGAGCACCTGACCTTGATGGTGGCCATCGGCCACCAGGCGGGCCTGGCGATCGAGAACACCCAGTTCTACGAGGCCAAGCTCCAGGCCGAGCGCCTGGCGGCCGTCGGCCAGACGATCGCCACGCTCTCGCACCACATCAAGAACATCCTGCAAGGCATCCGGGGCGGCAGCTACCTGATCGACATGGGCCTGAACGACCAGGACGAGGCGATCGTCCGCCGCGGCTGGACGATCGTCGAGAAGAACCAGGGGAAGATCTACAACCTCGTCATGGACATGCTCATCGTTCTCCAAGGACCGCGAGCCCGCGCTGGAGCCGGCCGACCTGAACGAGACGGTCGCCGACGTGGTCGAGCTGATGCAGTCGCGGGCCGAGGAGCTGGGCGTCGCGCTCGTCTGGGAGCCGTCGAGCCGACCTGCCCGAGGTCTCGATCGACCCGGACGGCATCCATCGCGCGGTGCTGAACATCGTGACCAACGCCATCGACGCCGCCGAGGAGGCGAACGAGGCCACGCGTGCGGCGTCTCGACCGCCTGGGACGCCGAGACGAGCACGGCCCGGGTCGATCGTCGCCGACAACGGCGTCGGCATCCCGCCGGAGGACCTGGAGACGATCTTCCAGATCTTCGCCTCGACCAAGGGGACGCGCGGGACGGGCCTCGGCCTGCCGGTCTCGCAGAAGATCGTCCGCGAACACGGCGGCCAAATTCAGATCACGTCGGAAGTCGGCAAGGGAACGACCTTCACCATCGAGCTTCCCATGCGGCGCTGCGACGGCAAGGGGACGATGTCGGAGGTGGCCTTCACCGGCTGATCGCGTCCGGCTGGGTCTCCGCCGCGGCCGCGGGGACGCCGGCCTCGTCGTCGCGGAGGAAGGCGTCCATGTTGTCGGGGAAGACCGACTCCTTTGGAATATACCGGAACCCGGCCCGCTCGACCTGGGCGATCAGGCCCGGATAGTCCACCCGGTCCGGGTGGAACTCCACGATCAGGGAGCGGACCCGCCCGAGCCAACCGAGGTTCTCCGTCAGCAGGTCCTGTTCTCCCCCCTCGATGTCGAGTTTCAGCACGTCCACCATCATGTCGTCCGGCAGGCGTTTCAGGAGGGTCTCCATGCTGACGAGAGACACCTCCAGCTCTCCCTGACCGACGTGCCCCTGGTTCGATGCGTCGTTCTCCTCGAACCGGACGGTGCCGTCGCGCGGGCCGACGGCCGCCTCGACCAGTTCGGCGGGTACGTGGTTCTGCTCCAGGTTCCGTCGTGCCAGGTCGACATTCGCCGGGTGCGGCTCCACGGCCAGCAGGCGCTCGGCCTGGTAGCGCTTGCCCAGCCAAACGCTCGTCGAGCCGATGTTCGCCCCCAGGTCCACGATGCAGCGGATCGGGATCTCGAACGGCAACCTGTAGCAGTCGTAGAGCCAGACCTCGCGGACCGACCAGATGTCGCCGGGATTGCAGCGATACGTCAGCCGGATACCCCCTTGAAACCGGATGGTCCGCTCTCTGTTGTCGAACCGGCGACCCTGCCGGAGGAAGAGGCGGTAGATCATCAGGTCCAGGCAGAGACGCCGGAACGATGCCCCATCCGCGCAACGCGACCGCGCGCGCCGCATTTCGTCCATCAGGTTCGAGACGGCGCGGATGACACGTCGCATAAAATCACTCTCCGGCAGAGACACCCTCAGCATCGGGACGTTGGAACGCCGAGGAGCGTGTTGGGTCCATCAACTCCGAGCGGGTCTACGTGACGGGCCATTTCACGAAGGGAGGGTGGGCACGGCCCACCACTCTGGCCAGGAGATCAGGTGGGCGATGCCCACCTGCATGAAGCCGAAAACGCCCTGTCGTATACCCTCAGAGGAAAAGAGTAGTATCCCGAATCGTCCCGAAGCTCGCAACGGCCGGGAAAAGGGGGCTCCGGAGCCAGGCCGGCACCGATTGGGTTCCGCATGCGACCGTCACTATCGCACGGCAAGCAACCGCGAGGCCCGCTCGCGCAGGCCGTTCCAGGGGGCGGAGAGTGGGGGCGGGGCGTCCTGGGGCTCCCCCTCCAGGGGTGCGGGACGCCCCCTATCGTCGATCTGGACGAACTGCATGAGGCCGTCCACCCAGGGGCCGGATCGGCCCGGCAAGGGGGTGCCGTGCAGCGCGACGACCACCTGCGCCCGGGCGCGATGCACCTCCAGACCCCGGATCTCGACCACCCGTCCGATCGGCACCGGCATGTAACAGCGCAGGTCGAGCACGCGCTTCAGGACGAGGTTCGCCGACGCTCCGGCCGCTCGGTAGGCGGTCGCGTAGCCGGCCTCCAGGGCCAGGGACATCAGAACCCCCGCGTAGAGCGTACCATGATGGTTGGCGTCTCGGGGAAGAACCAGGCGATGCGTCAGGGTCTCTTCGGACATCGGCAGTATCGTCCGCGACGGTCCGGCCTCGGAATGCCTTCGGATCGTTCCAGGGCTTCCGGGCGTGCACGAAGTTCGCCCAATTTAACACCGTATGGCCCCCACTGCAATTGTCTGGGTCCCGGCCGCGAGCGGTCGAGGTCCCTGGTAGCGTTCGTGCATTGGGGGTAGAATAGCGCCAGAGGAGTCCCACCGCTGCTTCGGCAGCCTCTCCGTCCGAAGTCCATCCTCGCAGGAGCCTTCCGCGATGATCCGATTCGGCGGCCACCATGCCTGGCCCGGCGACCACCTGACCCGCCGCACGCTGCTCCAGGTCGGCGGCATCAGCGCCCTGGGTCTGAGCCTCCCCCGGCTTCTTCAGGCCGAGACCATTCGCCCGCGCCCGGATGCTCCGGCACGCTCGGTCGTCCTGTTCTACCTCATGGGAGGGCAAGGGCAGCTCGATACGTGGGACATGCGGCCCGACGCCCCCGAGGGCATCCGGGGCGAGTTCCGCCCGATCGCCACGAGCGTTCCCGGCACGCACATCTGCGAGCACCTGCCGCGCCTGGCCCGCCGCGCCGATCGCTATGCCATCATCCGGTCGATGCACCATACCTCGACGAACCATAACCCCGGCGCCTATCACGCGTTGACCGCCCAGAAGCCCCGCAAGGACGCCGGCGGCCTGTTCGCCGCGCCGGCGGACTACCCCAACCCCGGCGCCGTGGCCTCGACCTTCTTGCCGCACGACCTGCCGATCCCGCCGTTCATCCAGCTCTCGGAGCGGGTCGTCGGCGACAACAACGGCCACATGCCGGGCACCGGGGCGGGGTTCCTCGGCCCGAGCCACGCGCCGTTCATCGTGACGGGGGACCCGAGCCGGGAAGACTTCTCCCTGAGCGAGCTGACGCTGCCGGAGGACGTCACCGGCGCCCGCCTGTCGCGCCGGCGCGACCTGCTCGACACGGTCGATCGGCAGCTCGCCATGCTTGGCGACTCCTCCGCCGTGGACCGTCTCGATATCTTCCGCCGCCGCGCGTACGGCCTGGTGACCTCCAGCCTCGCCCGCAACGCCTTCGCGCTCCAGCAAGAACCCGACGCCCTGCGCGACCGTTACGGCCGTACGACGCACGGCCAGCGGCTGCTGCTGGCCCGTCGGCTGGTCGAGGCCGGCGTGCGGTTCGTCTCGGTGTACTGGGGAGGACTGCTGAACAATCCCGACGACTACTGGGATACCCACAAGAGGGGCTTCACCAAGCAGAAACGGACCTTGCTGCCCGAGTTCGACCAGTGCCTGTCGGCCTTCCTCGATGACCTGGACGAGCGGGGTTTGCTCGACACGACCCTCGTGGTCGTCATGGGAGAGTTCGGCCGGACGCCGAAGATCGGTCAGGTCACGGCCAACGCCGGCACCGATGCCCAGGGACGCGACCACTGGCCCTTCTGCTACTCGATCGTCCTGGCCGGTGGCGGCGTGCGCGGCGGCACCATCGTGGGGAAAGGCGATCGCTATACCGCCTATCCGGCCCTCGACCCCCAAACCCCCGACGATCTCAATGCCACGATCTACGGAGCGCTGGGGCTCGACCCATCCACCGAGATGCACGACCTCCTGAACCGCCCCCTGCCGATCAGCCGGGGCACGCCGATTCAGGCCCTCTTCCAATAGTTAAACGGATTCGTTCGATGGCATCTCGCCATACCACGGTAACGTCGTTTCGCTCGGAATCGTGAGCGAGACGCGCGGAACCGTCTCCCGCCCTGAATGTCCCCTCGCTCGGATCAGTATTCACAGATCACTAAAAAATTCGCGTTTTGTGTGTGTAATCCGCTGGCTCATGCTGTATTTTGAATCCTCGTGTCACAAATGCAACACGAGAACGTAACACTAATGCAACAGCAATCGCCCGATCATGGTATTTGGGATGGTTGCGTGGATGATTGCGCTTTTTAAAGCTTCGCCGTGCGAATCAGGTTCGGGATCGAACCCTGAGCGGTTGACGGGGCAGGAAGCGGGAGAGAACGCCTGGCTTTCTCTCACTATAGCTTCGTTTTTTAGCGGTTGCAGACTGTTGCGAGCGTTATTTTTAGAGACTTCTGCCGTGCCGTTCCCTCCCTTCCTGGCACAGATCCGGCGGTAGGGTTTCAGGAACGCGGAGAGACAAAGTCCACGGATGGCATCCGTTTTGCTAACGTCGATGCGGCGAGCGGAACGGAACGCGGACGGAGGGAGCGGAATGGCCGGGCGAATTTGGAGTACGAGTGGCGGAATTGTTCGTGGATTCCGATCGGAATGATGAACGCGGGCCGTTATTGATGTTGATCTCGGCCTGTCACGCTCGTCGTTGAGAAAATCGCCCATGCATTCGGCTATCGCTGCGTTTCTGGACTATCTGCGCAACGAACGAAAGGCGTCGCCGCACACGTTACGCTCCTATGGCGACGACCTCTCCCTGTTCGCGCAGTATCTCGAAGAGACCCTGGGGCCGGAAGCCGACCCGGCGGACGCCGACGCCCGGCGTTTGCGAGCATATTCGGCCTGGTTGAGCAGCCGGGGCTACGCCCCGAGCACGATCGCTCGCCGCCTGGCCAGTCTGCGGTCGTTCTACCGCTATCATCGGCGCCAGGGGTCGGTGACCACGGACCCCGCCGGCGGCCTGCGGAATCCGAAGCAGCCGAAGCGCTTGCCTCACCCGCTCCGGGTCGAGGAGGTCATCCGGTTCCTGGAGGCGATCCCGACGGCCGACGCCGCCGGCCTGCGCGATCGGACGATGTTCGAGACCCTCTACGGCGGCGGCCTGCGGGTCGGGGAACTGGTCGGGCTGGACGTGCCGGATATCGACTTCGACCAGGAACTCGTCCGCGTGCGGGGCAAGGGCCGGCGCGAGCGGCTCTGCCCGCTGGGGGCCGAGGCCATGAGCTGGCTCGGCCGCTGGCTCCCCCGACGCGAACCCTCCAGCCCCGACCAGAAGGCCGTTTTCCTCAATCGCTACGGCAACCGCCTGACCGCCCGGAGCGTCGGACGCATCTTCCATGAACGCCTGGTCGGTCTGGACCTCGACCCAGCCTCCAGCCCCCACTCGCTCCGGCATAGCTTCGCCACCCATCTGCTCGATCGGGGGGCCGACCTGCGGAGCGTGCAGGAACTCCTCGGACACCGTCGCCTGACCACCACCCAGATTTACACCCATGTTACCCAGGAGCGTTTGCTCGATGTCTATCAGTCGGCTCACCCGCGGGCACGCCAGTAAAACCAAAATCCCGATTGGCCCTGACACCTCCAGAACAAAAACCGCGGTTACGTCGCAATTTTGACGTGGATCCATGCATGATGTATATCCCTCTTGGTCTGCTGCAGGTCCACTGCAAACCGTCAAGCGGCTGCCGATCGCAGGCGATCGAGGATGAATTCCTGCGTGACCACCGCGACACGAGATCGATGCCTGGGTGCATACCTCCAATCGTCTCTACCCACTTTCAGGGATGACGGTTTGGCCCCCGACCTGGCCCAGGCGGGTGCCTCGACACAGAAGTGATGACTCCCATGACCCACACCCGTGTCTTGATCGTTCATCCCGAGGCGCCGGCACGTGCGCTGATGACCTCCATGCTCCAGACGATGGGCTTCCACATCGACCAGGCGGAGAGTGACCGGATCGCGGTGCGCATGCTGGAGCAAACCGCGGCGGATCTGGTGCTCACCTACTCCGACCTGGACGATCCCGACGCCATGGAGTTCCTGGCGTACCAACGTCGCAAGCATCCGGAGACGCCGCTGATCCTCCTCTACTCGGGCGATCACTGCGAGCGTCTGCGCGAGGCGACCCAGTGGGGCGTGGACTCCGCCTTGCGGTTCCCCATGCCAGCCACGCAATTGCGAGCGGCCGTCGCCCAGGCCCTGGGGCCGGAGAAGTCGCAGGCGGCCGCCCCGCCACAACGGTCCACAACGACGGTTCGGACCGACAACGGCACTTTCCCCACGTCGGCGAACGTCTCACGGCACCATGACGGCTTCGCCCACCTTCCGAGCAACGGCGTTCCCACGAAAACGACGGCCTCCCGCGGGGTCGAGTCCGCCCAATGGCTCGGCGAGGGTTTCGCGGAATTGCGGCAGGCGCTGGACCTGGCCGAGTCGCTGGCTCCGACCTCGCTTCCGGTCCTCATCGAGGCCGAGCCGGGAACGGGAAAATCGTTGATTGCCCGGACCTTGCACGAGCGAGGTCCCCGCGCCCCCCGGCCGTTCGTCGAGCTGAACTGCGCTTCGATGTCGGAAGACGTCCTGGATGTCGAGCTGTTTGGCCGGATGGACGAGAGGGGCCGCGAGCGGCCGGGAAACATCGCCAAGGCGTCCGGGGGCACGCTCCTGCTCGACGCGATCGACGCTCTCTCCCCGGAACTTCAACTCCGGCTCCTGCGGCTCCTCCAGGTGGGCGAGTACGAACCGATCGGCGCCCGGAACTCGCTCCGCGCCGATGTGCGCCTGGTCGTGGCGACGAAAGCGGATCTCTTTCAACTGGCCGATCAGGGGCGGTTCTGCCGCGAGCTGGCTCAGCGCCTGGGCACCGTCACGCTCAAGCTGCCGGAGCTTCGCCAACACGCGACGGTGATCGAACGGCTGGCGGAACACTTCCGCGCCAGGTATGCCCGCGAGCTTCATAAGGACGTGATCGCCTTCTCACCCGAGGCTCGGGAGAAACTGCGGCAGCATAGCTGGCCGGGCAACATCCGGGAGCTGGAGCACGTCGTCGAACATGCCGTGGTGCTCTGCCGGGGCCGCATGATCGAGCCGGAGCACCTGGTTCTGGACGCGCCGACGATGCGATTGCCGAAACTTAATCCGGCCCCCGCGCCAGCCGCCGCGCCGGGACCGAGGCGATCCGCTCCGTCCCACGACATCGTTCCCTTGAAGGAAGCGCTGGAAGCCCCGGAGAAGCAGATCATCCTCCAGGCCCTGGAGGCCCTGAACTGGAACCGTCAGGAGACCGCCCGCGTTCTCGATATCAACCGGACGACGCTCTACAAGAAGATGAAGAAGTACGACCTGTTATACGACGAGCCGGTCTGGGCCAACTGAATCATCCCCCTTGAGCGTTCGTTGGCCCAGACCTTCTCTCCGGAACGCGGCCCACCGGAACCACGGTCATGCGTGGTTCCGGTGGGCCGCGAACGTTTCCAGGGATGGTTCAGGGGTTCCGTTCCTCGACCTGCCAGCCTCCCTCCGCGCTCCATTGCCGACGGCGGTGCGGGTGGGGGTTCAGGTCCAGATGCTCGACCCGGCTCGGCCGGAGCACCAGCACGTCGAACGAATCCGGGACGGCGGCCTCGGCGGGGATCGTCGCGGGAAAGGCGTCCTCATCTGGCGTGCGGGGATGGTTCGGGAACGGCCAGGCGAACAGGGCACGCGAGGCGCTGGAAACCTCGCGCCAGAGGGCGGCCCGGCGGTCGTCGCCTGGGGCGAGGATCTCGATCATCCCCGCAATGCGGAACTGCACGCGGAGGGAGGGGAGCCAGAAGGCGACCTCGGCGGCGGGGTTCTCGCGGAGTTGCTGGTTCTTCGCGCTGCGCGCGTCGCTGGCGACCCAGAGCGAGCCGTCCGGCTCGATGCGGCGGCAGACGACGTGCCGGACCCACGGCCTCCCCTCGGCGTCGGCGGTCGCCAGCGCGGCGATGGGGGGCCTGGGGCCGAACTCACGGTCGAGGGCCTCTCGAAGTTCGGCGATCCAGGCGTCCAAATGGCGACTCTCTTCCGCCTCTCTCTCGGAACCGGCGCGGTCAGCTCTTGATGATGTCGCGAACGGTCGCTCCGGCGGGGATCATCGGCAGGACGTGCTCCTGGTACGGGACGAGGACGTCGAGCACGTACGGGCCATCGTGCGCGATCATTTCCTTGAGGGCGTCCTCGACCTCCGCCTTGTTGCGGACCTGCCGGGCCTTGACGCCGAAGCCC
This sequence comes from uncultured Planctomycetota bacterium, assembly GCA_963758025.1. Taxonomy (GTDB): domain Bacteria; phylum Planctomycetota; class Planctomycetia; order Isosphaerales; family Isosphaeraceae; genus CAVWUA01. Next base: position 537,434 of record CAVWUA010000006.1, read on the forward strand.
CTTGGCGATGGTCACGAAGTCGGGATAGGTGACCTCGGGCAAGGCGCCGGTCCCCTGGCCGGTGGCCTCGGGGTGGTCGACCGGGCCGAGGTACGTGTGGGCGCGGTTGCCGGCGTGGAACCGGTCCTCCCACTGCACGACCATGCCGAGGTGCTGGTTGTTCAGCACGATCACCTTGACCGGCAGGTTCTCGCAGAAGACGGTGCCGAGTTCCTGGATGTTCATCAGGAAGCTGCCGTCGCCGTCGATATCGACGACCAGCTTGCCGGGGCAACCGGCCTGCGCCCCCATCGCGGCGGGGAGGCCGAAGCCCATCGAGCCGAGGCCGCCGGAGGTGATCCACGTGCGGGGGTTCTTGAACCGGGTCCACTGCGCGGCCCACATCTGGTGCTGGCCGACGCCGGTCGTCATGACGAACTCGCCCTTGGTCAGCTCGGAGAACTTGTCGATGACGTACTGCGGCATGATCGCGTCGTCGCGCTGGTCGTAGGTCATCGGGTCGGCTTCGCGCCAGGCGTCGATCTGCTGGTGCCACTCGCGGTAATCCCCCGGCTCGACGCGCGGGTTGATGGCGTCGAGGAAGGTCTTCACGTCGCTGTGGATGGCGATGTGCGCGGCCTTGTTCTTGTTGATCTCCGAGGCGTCGATATCGACGTGGACGATCCGGCCGTGCTTGGCGAACTCGCTGAGCTTGCCCGTCACGCGGTCGTCGAACCGCACGCCGAGGGCCAGCAGGAGGTCGGCGTCGTTGATCGCGTAGTTGGAATAGACCGTGCCGTGCATGCCGAGCATCCCGAGCGACAGGTAATGCTCGCTGGGCATCGAGCCGAGCCCTTGCAGGGTCATGGCGACGGGGATCTTGGTCTTCTCGGCGAACGTCCGCAGCGATTCCGCCGCGCCGCTGGCGACGACGCCGCCGCCGCAGTAGATGATCGGCTTCTTGCTCGCCTTGATGGCGGCGACGACCTGCTCGATCTGCTCGGGGGTGGGGCCGGCGGGCAGCCGGTAGCCGGGCAGGTCCATCGGCACGTCGTAGTCCGGGTCGGGCACGAGCGTGTTCTGGATGTCCTTGGGCACGTCGATCAGGACCGGCCCGGGCCGGCCGGTGCTGGCGATGTGGAACGCCTCCTTGACGACGCGGGCCATGTCGCGGGCGCTCTGCACCAGGTAGTGGTGCTTGGTGATCGCCCGGCAGACCTCGACCATCGGCGTTTCCTGGAAGGCGTCGGTGCCGATGACCTTCGTCGGGACCTGCCCGGTGATGGCGACGATCGGCAGGCTATCGAGTCTTGGCGTCGGCCAGGCCGGTGACGAGGTTCAAGGCCCCCGGGCCGGAGGTGGCCATCACCACGCCCGGCTTGCCCGTGGCGCGGGCGTACCCTTCGGCCGCGAAGATGCCGCCCTGCTCGTGCCGGGGGAGGATCGTGCGGACCTGGTCGCGGAACCGGGTGAGCGCCTGGTGCATCGGCATGCTCGCTCCGCCCGGGTAGGCGAAGATGACCTCGACCCCGTGCCGTACCAGCGATTCGACCAGCACATCGGCGGCGGTCTGGGGTTTGCGCTGAACGGTCGTTTCGGTACGGCGGTCGTCGATGGTGGCCACTTCGGGTCTCCCTCTTGGAGCTACACAAGCCCACGGAACGGATACGGAGTCCGGCTGCGATTGCGTCAGCCGCAACCGTCCATTTTATGCAACGTCCCCCCGGCAAAACAACCGCATCTCCGATGATTCGGGTGGAAGGGCGCACGACATGGTTTGCAGCACCAAGCGGACCCATGCTATCTTGCCGATCGGAGTTCGGGGCTTTCGGTCAGTTCCTGCGCTACTTTGGAGAGGGCGGCGAGAATGGGTAAGGACGTTGCCGAGATTCGGAAGGAATTTCACCCACGCTTGAGCCAGGTCGCCCGAGAACTGGCCAGAGAACTTTACCCCGACGGCCTGCCGCGGGGCACCAAGTTCTCGGAACTGGAAGCCGTCGCCGCGGCGCTGGGCGACGAGATGGCCAGGCAACTCATCGAGGTCAATGTCCAGGAGCAGGCGGACGACTGGCCCGAGGAGCAACTGGGCGAATGTCCCGTCTGCGGCGGGGCGGCCCGAAAGGCACCCGACGAGCCCCGCGTGCTCACCACCACGCGGGGCGAGGTCGCCTGGAAGGAACGCGTCGCCAACTGCCCCCGCTGCCGGCGGGCTTTTTCCCCCTCAAAATCAGGCGTTGGGCCTTGACCATTCCGGGTTCAGCCCACGCGTCCAGCAGAAGGTCGTCCATGCCGGCGTCAACAGCCTTTCCTATTCGCAGGCGTCCCGCGATCTCGCCGAACTCTCGGACCTGGACATCAAGCCCAAGCCGGTTGAGCGGCTCGTCAGGAAGATCGGCCGGGAGCGGATCGACCAACGTGACGCCGCCGTCGCGGCACACCAGCGGCTTCCCCTCATGGCCAAGGACGTCGTTGCCGACCCGAAGCGGCCCTCTCCGCAGGTGGCGATGGCCTCGGTCGACGGCGGCCGGATGCAGATCCGCACGGACCCGTCGGGGCCGCATCAGGAAAGCCACTGGCGGGAGTCGAAAGTCGCGGTCCTGGAGACCTACCAGAGCGTGGTCCATCCCGCCGATCCCGACCCCGACGTGCCGCGGTGTTTCCTCGACCTGAAGCGGACCAAGGAGATGGTGCGTGGCCTGGGCCACGACCTGCCGGTCGGGCTGGAGTTCGGGGCCAAAGCCACGGGCCAAGAACGGGACGAGGTATCCCCGCAGGGGCGGGATCGCCCGCCTCGTCCGGGCCGTCCCAAGCGACTGGTCCGTAGCGTCCTGGCGAGCCGAAAGAGCAGCGACGAATTCGGCCCGATGATGCATCAGGCGGCCTGGGAGCGGAACTTCTTCGGGGCCACTCGCAAGGCATTCCTGGGCGACGGTCTGGCGGTGAACTGGACGATCCAGCGGCGGCATTTCGCGTCCTTCACGCCGATCCTCGACTTCGTGCATGCCCTGAGCTACGTGTTCGCGGCGGCGTTCGCGGGGCGTCCGCAGGACGAGGGGGAGGCGTTCTACACGCGTTGGATCCAGGCCGTCTGGTCGGGGCAGGTGACGACGATCTTGAGCCAGTTGGAGACGCGTTCCGCGGAATTGGGGCCGCCGCCCCAGGGGTGCGCCGACAGCGACCCTCGGAAGCTGGTCTTCGAGTCGTTGCGTTACCTGAAGAACAACGCCGACCGCATGCGTTATGACGCCTACCGCCGCCAAGGTCTGCCGATCATGACCAGCGCCGTGGAGTCGGTGATCAAGATGATGAACAAACGGGTCAAGGGGAGTGAGAAGTTCTGGTCGGAGCCCGGCGCAGAGGCGATCCTCCAGTTGCGGGCGGACTCGCTGGGCGAGACCGAGACCATGAGCCGATTCTGGCTCGGGCGCGAGGCCCAAGCCAGCGGCCATCGCTCTTACCGGCACGCCGCCTGAACATTCGTTACTTCAAACCACGTCGTGCGCCCGGGTGGAAGATCCGGTGACGAGGGGAGGGTAGGGCGACGGGGGCGTCTCCTCAGGGCTCCTCCACCCCTTGCGTCACGTCCGAGCCTTCGCCGATGGTCACGTCCGACTCATCCGCCACGCCACTCGTGACCGAGCCGCCGGTTCCCTCCACGTCCTCGGTACCGACGACGGTCGATCCGTTCGTCCCCATTCCGTTGCCGACCGCGTCGCTGGCGTCGTCACCACATCCGGCCGCCAGGACCAGGACCGACAGGAGCATTCCGACTCGCATTGAGGTTGTCCGGGTCATGGTTTGACACTCCGCATTCCTCTTGGATGAAGAGAAACCCCGTCCGCGGGCGATCCGGGGGCGGATCGTCGGACGGGGGTTCCTCGGTTAGACCTCGACAACGGGATCAATGCTTGTTTTCGAACTCCGAGACCTGCTTCTCCGCTTCCTCGCGAGCGATACCGTAGCGCTCCTGGATCTTGCCCACCAGCTCCTCGCGCTTGCCCTCGATCTTGTCGAGGTCGTCATCGGTCAGGTCGCCCCAGGCCTGCCGCACGTTCCCCTTGAACTGTTTCCAGTTGCCTTTGACTTGATCCCAGTTCATCCGTTCACTCCTCACGAAAGGTTGGATTGGAGTTGCCGTGATTCACTTCCCTTCACGTCTTGACGGCAAACCCCATACCAAATCTCTCGTCAGAGCGACCTCAAGCTTGGAAGCTTGCTCGGCTCGTGCCCCCCTTCACGTCTGCGGCGTGAACAGGATGATCTCGACCCGTCGGGCCGGGCCGGGGACCTGCTGGCCCTCGGGGATCAGGGGGGTCTGGGTGCCGAAGCCGACGGCGGCGATCTTGCGCTCTGGCGGAACCAGCCGTTGGACTGGATCTTGTGCTTCGTCGTCAGGTAGTCGCGCACGGCCTCGGCCTGCTCCTGCGTGAGGATCTGGGCGAGGTCCTCGTCGCGGGCCTCGTCGGTGAAGGCGGCGATGACGATCTCGGTCGTGCTCGGTCGCTTGAGCCGCTGGAACCAGGCGGCGACCTCATCGAGTTTTTTGCGGCCACCGGCGGTCAGCACCGCGCGGCCGGGCTCGAACAGGTCGTTCGTGTGCGAGGATCTGGCTCTCGCGCTCGGCCCCGGGCTGGTAGAGCACGCGGTCGCGGTCGCTGAAGCCCCGGCGGTCAAAGTAGCGCGAGAGGGGCCATGTCCCCTTGATCGCGTCGAGATTGTCCTCCAGATTGGTCAGGGCCGACTCGCCGCGCTTCGACATCGAGACGAGCCGCTCGTAAGCCTCGTCATCCTTCACGAGCCGGCCGAGCGTGCCCTCCCCCTCGCGGATCGTCGCGGCGATGGCGTTGATCTCGGTCAGGCCCTCCTGCGCGGAGGAGGCGACGGCATCGAGCTTCGCGAGCGATACGGAGGCGTCCTTGAGCAGTTCGGCAACCTCCATCGGCGCCTCGGTGCGGAGCGCGCCGCCGTCGGCCAGGGGCGGGGCGTCGGGCGAACCGGGTACGATCTCCACGACCTTCGCCCCGACGACCCCCTGCTGGTCGATCCGCGCGACGGCATCCGAACGCACCAGGGGGTGCAGCCGGGCATCGATCCGCAGGATGAGCGACACGGGAGCCCCCGGCGCCGCCGGCGGCACGATCGTCTCGATCACCCCCGCGTCGATCCCCTGCACGCGCACCCGGCCACCCGGTTCGACACCGGCAATCGTCGGAAAATCGGCCCGCGCGTGGAACGTTTCCTGCCATTGCCAGTTCCGGCCGGAGACCTGCACCACCCCAAACGCCGCCAGGCCCAGCACCGCCAGCACGAACAGCGCATTCGCCAGGGCCCTGAGCCGCCCAATTTCGCGATTCATACCCAACCCTTTAGCCCCGTTTTCAAGCCGGTCGCCTTCCCTCGCGAGAGCGCTTGAGTGGACGAATTCCCCACAAAGTCATTCTTCCAGACATTGGAATTATTCTAACAAACCCGTCCCCGAAATTCGACGAAACGCAACGGAAAAGGTGTCAGGAGTGCTCTGTAAAACACCTTCTGGGGGCGTGGCTGGGGTCCGTCTGCGGACCCCGGCTGTCTTCCAGCCCTGGGGCCCGTGTTCCGCGGCCGGACCTCAGCCACCCTGCGGTACGTTGAGAGTCGAGTTGCCGGTGGCGGACGACACCGCTAGGATGGGATCGATGGGACAAGTATTTCGCCAGGAATGAATTATGGCGACGGAAACCGATGCGACACCGTTGAGCGATACGGCCATCCTCGCACGCCTGATCCGGCCGGAAGAGGATACCTTGTCGGTCGATGCAGCCGAGTCGCTGTTGCGTATCCGGTTTGAGCAACGGGACCTGGACCGCATGCACGATCTGGTGACGCGGAATCAGGAGGCTCCGCTCTCCGCTGCCGAGCAGACGGAGCTGGAGAACTACCGCCGCGTCAGTTTCCTGCTCGATCTGATGCACTCCAAGGCCCGTCGGGCGTTGAAGAAGCATCAGGCGGACCACTGAGCGGCGGGTGTCCGGGACCATTTGTCCCGGTTGCGCAGCGACAAAAGGGGTCAGGACGACGGTCGCCCGTGCCGATGAGCCACCCTCTCACAACCGCCTCTTGCGGTTGCGCCGCCTGGACAACGTGACCATTGTCCAGGCCACCCGCTCGCCTTGGCCTTTCCGCTGTGCCCCATCCGTGGTAGGTCATCCCTCACCCGCCAGAGTTCCGCACCTCATACTCCTTCTGGGCCAGTTCCGCTAATTGCACTCGCAAGCTCCTTCTCTGGATCTTGTTTCCTCTGGTCAAGTCTCTGATTCCTGCATGGCCTTTAGCACCTGGAGAGGGATCTTGAATTCGAGATCCGGCCTCGTCGGTTACAATTCTATAATGCCACTCTACTTGAAGGTGAGGGATATCTTCTGAGTCGGGTTCGGGTCGGAGATTTCTGACGTCATCTACGTTGAGCCGGGCCAGCACAGCGTTTTCAGAATCCGTCCCTGTAAAACCGAATGCCTGCTCTTCCGTCGTCAACTTTTCTGCCCAGACAGATATCCGGTGTTTGGGATCTTCTTTTTTCTCTTTATCCGTAGGACCAAATTGACCCTCATGGATTATGTCTCCACTCTTCGATGCATTCTTTTTTTTGCATACACGGGAGACCCATTCTCCGCTTGGGAGCGGTTCACCGTCTGCCCCGGGTTGCAGTTCGCTCATTGGTAGGACAGGAGGAAAAAAGAGCAACCTCACGATGCGGATCGAGTCCGCATCGTGAGGCGAGAATAATCCCTACACGATTCTTGATTACCGGTCTCCGGGGAAGAGCCTCAGCTTGGCAACGATCTCATCGGGCACACTCTCTGCCTTCAGGTCGTAATCTGTGCCCCAGATGACGCCGGTACTACGATCCCGGTAGAAGAAGTCCGCACCCTCCTTGGACATCTCCAGCGACAAGTAGTGGTTTCCTCGCTTCCAGATGAAGAGCAGTTCACCATCAGACCCAGGGGCAGCGTCCGGGACAGCGAGGTTACCTTCTACAGCATTACTTAGCCGCCACCAACTCGTCATGGCGTTGTCCTCTAAAGCCGGACTGATGAGCCCTTGCTTGACGAGTCCGTGGAGGTAGTTGCGGTGCTCTCGAAGGAGAATTCCGAAGATGTCCGTGTGAGAGACCCCGATGCCGGTTTCACACTCGGTGGAGGTGCTGCAAGACGCAGAAGTCACTGGTTCGGAACTTTCATCAAGTACCCGTCCCACGTTCGACGCCACTGGTGCGCCCGAAAAATTCATGACGGCCATGAGCGATTCCATGCTTCCCTTTAGGGCCAAGGGCGGAAAGGTAAAAGCATGCCTGCTGTCGTCATAACGTGCGTGGAGGGCAGGGGTTTGATGATTGTCCAACCGGGCGGCGGCGTCCAACATCGTCCAAGTCCTCAAGCTGTATTCGAGACAAAATAGAGTCGGAAGATACCGTCCAGCTCTTCTTGTGCCAACGAAAAATATTGACGAACCTCGTCTTTTGAAATTAGTCGCTCGCCTTCTTGCGTATTAATGTCCTGCTCCACAAGGATAGCCTTCCGTTCGGCCTTCTCCGGCTGCCTCCTGATGATCGTGCCACTCTTACACCGAAACCAGCTGTTTAGTTCAAACGTATCTTCTAGACGGTATTTCTTCAGCGTGTGGACCTCAAATTGCTCAGGTCGGTTGATCGGTCCTGCCAACCATTCATCTCGACAAAAATGATGGGAAATGGTTCGGGCTGCGTCCTCGTCCGGCGCCGCCCTCGTTACGAGGCTTGCAAGACGGTTTACCTCGGCGGGCATATACTCCATGTAGTCAGTGAATAGATCCGTCGCTCGCAGGAAGTGCTCTTGAAGATCGACCAAAGATTCGTCGGGCACGTCGCAGAAGAAGTCGAGTCGTTGGGTAGAGACCTGCAAACGGAGCAGGGAGTCCTCGCTTTTCAAGATCGCACGGGGGAATGTTGCCGCTAGCGATGGCGGCAAATCCACAGGCGGTTCGAGAGACGTCGGCTCCCCATTAAACAACTCATCCCACTTCGACATGAAGTGGCTAAGGAACCGGCTGCCCCGATAATTCACCGCCGACGTGAATAGGACGGCTTGAGCCTGGATTATTCTGAAATTGAGCACTCTCCCCCCCCCAGGGTCAACCCTATCCGATTCTACGAAGACCAAAGGCTTACCGTTCGCCCCTCCTAGGAATGCAGCTCGAATGCTACAACGATTCTAGATCAGCAACAAGCCGTCTGGGTGGAACGAGACGGCTACTTTGAACCCCATTCTTATCTTCTGTAGCACACCTGCCGGTTTTATGGCTGGGAAAGACTGCGCCAATTTACCGAAATCAATTTTTAGATTTGAAATTTATGAGAATCAATATACGTTTATTATTTTGATATATTTATGATCATTGATAGTTTCCGAACTGGTTTTTCCCCACCGCTCCCGCCAATCAATACGACCGGCGGACGACGTAGCGGGTGAGGCGGCGGAGGTGGTCCTTGGCGGGGGTGTCGGGGAGGTGGTCCAGGGCGGACTCGGCGGCGTCGGCGTGGTCCTGGGCGCGCTCCCAGGCGTAGTCGAGGGCGCCGGAGGATTCGAGGTAGGGGCAGAGTCGGCGGCGGCTCTCGGGGGTGGTCTCGGTGAGGAGGGTGCGGACCTCCGAGGCGACCTCGGGGGGGGCGGTGTTCAGGAGCCGGATGATCGGCAGGGTGAGCTTCTGCTTCTCCAGGTCGGTGCCGAGGGTCTTGCCGGTGGTGCGCTCCTCGCCCCAGAGGTCGAGCACGTCGTCGGCGATCTGGAAGGCGACGCCCAGGTCGCGGCCGTAGTCTTCCATGGCCTCGACGACCGTGGCGTCCGCGCCGGCGTAGTGGGCGCCCAGGCGGCAGCACACGGCGGTCAGCTCGGCGGTCTTGCCCCGGATGATGTCGAAATAGGCGGATTCGTCGAGGTCGAGGTTGCCCCGGTTGTGGACCTGCTGCATTTCCCCCTCGCAGACGAGGTTCGTCGCCCGGCCGATCCAGCGGCAGGCCAGGGTGGTTTCCAGCGAGGCGGCCAGGTGGAACGCGTGGGTGAACAGGTAGTCGCCCAGCAGGACGGCCGCCTCGTTGCCCCACTCGGCGTTGATCGTCGCGGCGTGCCGGCGCACCATCGACTCGTCAAGGATGTCGTCGTGAACGAGGGTCGCCGTGTGGATCATCTCGACGACGGCGGCCAGAACCGGGTGGGACGGGTTCAGCCCGCCGCAGGCCGGGCGGTCAGGAGGACGAGGGCCGGCCGGAGCCGTTTGCCGCGGAAGTCGGCCCCGTGGTCGACCAGGTGCTGGACGAACGGGAACCGGCTGCCCAGCTCGGCGGCGAAGACCCGCTCGGCCTCGGCCAGCTCCGGCGCGATCAGGGTGTAGACCTCCGAGAGCCGGCGCCGGGTGTCGTCACTCTTGGTCAAGGAGGGCGCGCTCATCCATCTGCTCCCGAAGAGGGTCGCCGTCGGCCCGGCGGTAGGTCCCGCTCCGACCGCCGGATTTCTCGTCCAGCCGAACCTGGTCGATCGTCATCCCGCGATCGACCGCCTTGCACATGTCATACACCGTCAGGGCCGCGACGCTCACGGCCGTCAGCGCTTCCATCTCGACCCCCGTGCGGCCGAAGACCCGCACGGTGGCCTCGATCTCCAGCGTCTCCGCGTCGAGAAACGCGAAGCCGACCTCCACGGCGTCGATCCCCAGCGGGTGGCACAGCGGGATCAGGTCGCCCGTCCGCTTCGCCGCCATGATCCCGGCCAGCCGGGCCACCTCCAGCACGTCCCCCTTGGACAGGGAACGGTCCTTGATCGCGCGTCAACGTGGCCGGGGCCATCCGCACAAGACCGCTCGCCTTCGCCTGGCGCAGGGTCTCGGGCTTGCCGGACACATCCACCATCCGGCTCGCCCCTTGCTCGTCGAAATGCGTCAGGTCGCCCATCGCCGTCACCCACTCCGTTCAATTTGTTCTGAACGTATTGTATGGAATCGACGAACGATTTCAATTCGAGTCTGGGAAAATTCCGAGGAGGGGCCTTCGGCCGTTTCCAGAGGCCGGAGAGCCAGACCCCCTGGCGGGTACGGACGGCGACGGGCGGGCGGCGGGCGATTTCGACGGATCTCTCGGTTCCAGTAGGCTTTGCGGCGATAGATGACGATCCAGTCGGCCTGGCCGATCTGTTGCTCGGGGGTCAGGATGATCCCCTTCTCGACGAGGGCCGGGGTGGTGGCGGCGGTCGGCTGCATGGCGTGGAGCGTCGGCGCGAGGGCGGCGGTTTGCCCCGGTTCGACGCGACGGGCCAGCTCGTCGAGCAGGACGGGATCGACCGCGTCGCCCCAGTACGTCCGTTCCAGGCCCAGCCGATCGGCTCCCGCCAGGCCCCCGACCAGGAGGTTGTAATAACTCAGGCCGAACGGATGGAAAGCCAGAACCCCGTACCCTTGCATCAGCAGCAGGGCGACCAGCACGCCCGCGCGCCCATTTCCGCCGGATGGATGACCAGAGCCTTGCGAATCCCAGGCCGATCAGCACCGCCCAGAGCGGGAAGACGACCAGAAAGAGCCGCTCGCCGTCGTACACCGGCGCCTTCGTGCTGAACACGACCAGCCAGAGCAGGATCGTCCCGGCCAGGACGAGCGGGAAGGGGTCCGTCTTGCGGTCCCGCCAGCCCGAGACCACGCCGATGACCCCCAGCAGGTGCAGCCCGAGCGGGACCGTCACGCCGAAATAAACCCACGGGTAATGCCAGGGGACGTCGTGATCGGGAAACACCCGGCCAAAATATTCCACCTTGAGCGGCAAGCGGTGGACGCTCGTGCCCAGAAATCCGGCAAGGTGGTCGAGCGTGTCGTACCAGAGCCAGGGCCAGCCGACGAAAAACACGACGAGGCCGACCGCTGCCCAGACGGCGACCGCTCCGAGCGTCCGCCAGGATGCGCCGGTAGGCGAGCGCGGCGACCAGCACGACCGGCGGCAAGAGCCAGGCGTGGATCTTGGTCAGGAGGGCCAGCCCCCACGCCAGCCCCGCGAAGGTCATCCCCCGGACCGGCCGCGGTCCCTCCAGAGCACTCGATGCGCGGAACAGGGCGAGGGTCCAGAAGAGGCAGAGGATCGTGTCGAGCGTGGCGAAGTGCCCGTGGGCGAAGACCCGCGGCATGACCAGGAGCGAGCCCCCCGCGACCAGTCCCGCCGCCCTTCCGTACCGCCGGGCGGCCGTCCAGGAGACCAGCCCGACCAGCCCCGCGAAGGCCAGCATCGGCGCGAGCCGCGCCGCGTGGACCGAGAAGGGATCGGACCCGCCAAGAAGGCCCTCGAACGGCTCCCCCACGACCGACGCCACCCCGACGAGCAGGCGTCCCAGGGGCGGGTGCTGCTTGTTGTCGAGGAACAGGGCCTCCACCTCCGCCCGCCCGAGCCGGTTCCACCCGCGCCTTTGTGCCTTGTCGAGGATCTGCCCGCCGAGTTCGAGATAATTCCGCCCGACCCGCACGTCGATCGGTTCGTCACTGGTGATGCCGGGGTCGCCCAGCGTGAACAGGACCGCCAGAGCCGCCACCGCCGAAACCCCCAAGGCGATTCCGAAAGGCCGGGGATGGTCGGTGGTCATGCCGAGTTCGCTGGATAGGGAGGATGTCGGGCTGGAGGCTTCTCGAGTCGGAGGACGCAAAGTGGTCGTGATCGGTCATTTTGATTCCGGACCCCTCCAACTCCCCTTGGTAAGGGGAGAGAAAGAGGGGAACGCTCCTCCCCTTCCTGGAGGACTTCATCTTCTTCAAGGGGGGATTGAGGGGGGTTCGGCTCGGTCCGAAGACAGGGGAAGTCTTTGCTTCTCTTCCCTGGCGGGACCTGGCATCTTCGCGGCTCTGCGAGAGGTTCCGGAGACTCATTATGGTCCCACCCGCCGGGGGACGCGAGCCGGATTTAGTCCTAATGAATTCGGAGAATTCGCGCGGCGATCACAACGAGAATAGTTCCGGAGGGGGGGAAATCGTCCTAAGTCGAGAGGTCATAGAAATTAGTAACGGAATTACCAAACGAAGCCAACTGCCGTTCTGGCAGTCGATGACGGGCGAACAGGGGGGAAAGGTTCACGGACCTGAGGCCCATCCCCGTTGCCGGGGGCGTGCCTCAGGCCCGTGTGTGTCCTCTTCGCTGGTACCGGAGGGGGCTCAACGATCAAGGCTCGTCGGCTTTTTTCTGCGAGATCAGACGCTTGACCCGCTCGGCCAGCAGGGCGCCGTCGAACGGCTTCTTGAAGGCGTCGTTGAAGCCGAGGTTGTAGATCTCCTCGCCGGGCTCGTCGCTGGTCAGGGCGAGGAGGATCGTGGAGATGTGGTCCTGGCTGCGGCGAAGGTTCTGGGCGATCTGGCCGGCCTCGATCCGTCCGACGGCCATATCGATGATGATGCAGTCGGGGTGGAAGCTCTCGGCGCGGATGCCCGCCTCGAACCCGCTGGCGGCGGTTTCGATGCGGAAATCGTCCACTTCGCGCAGGTGCTCCTTGAGGGTGCCCAGGAGCGGAGCGTCGGCACCGACGACCAGAACCTTATGGTAAACCTCGGCTTCGAGGTCACCCAGCGGCATGCCGTGCTCCTTGAGGAAGCGCAGCAGGTGCTCACGGGGAATGCGACGATCCTGCGAGCCGGGGATGCGATATCCTCGCAAGCGGCCCGAGTCGAACCACTTGCTCACGGTCCGGGGCGCAACCTTGCAAATTTTCGCCACCTGACCGGTCGTAAAAACCTTTTTCATTATCGAGGACTCCACTCGCGAATGAGTTGGCGCGAGACCTCGGAGGTGTCCTGCCCCCTCCGGTTAATAGACTTACGTCGGCGCGGCGGTCATCCCGAGCCGTCCTGGAGCGACCGCGCGGCGCGGACGGAGACCGTCCACCGCGACACCGCCCCGGTGCCGGTTTCTCTCGAAGGCTGCCACGGGAGACCGCTCCCGCGATGGAATCGGAACGCTACCGCCGACCCCACCGAGGGCACCCCCGGCTCGACGCCAAGGGGCCGCTCAGTCCAAGGGAGGAGTCAATCACTCGCCTCCTTGCCGTAGCGGACCTAACCGTCAAGACTAATTTTCGATCAAAGCGGGGTAGGACTTTAAGACGGACGGAGACAAGCTCCGACGCTCGGGGCGGTCAAACCGGTTGGAGAGGGAGTAGGGGAGGGGCCTTGTGGGCGGGTCGGACCGGGGGACAGGCCGGATGGCCGTCCCCCCGATCGAGGGCGGTGGCTCACTGGTCGCCGCGACGGAACATCTTACGTAGCAAGCTCTCGCGCTTCGCCGGTGGCTCGGGATCGAGCCCTGTCCGCTCGACGGACTCGTCGGTTTTCGGGGCCGGGTTCCCGGTCGCGGAGGGGGCCGGCGTCGCGGGCAGGGGGTCGGGTTTGGCCGTCTGGCCCTCGCCGATATTTCGGAAAAGGCGGTTCATGAGGGGAACGCGCCGGGGCTTCTCCGGCACCTCGGCCCGGGTCTGCTGGACCTCCGCGTCGGTCTTGGTGGCGTCCACGCCGGCAATCTGGGCCTGGTCGTAGGTACGATCCGGGCTGGGCATGGCGTCCTGAACGAGCGGACCGGGGAGGTTCTTCTGGCGCTCGGCGGCCTCCAGGACGGTGAGGATCTGCGGGTACTGGGCACCGAGGTTCGCCGCCTGGCGGATCACCTCGCCGAGGGCCAGGGGGCTATTCACCCGGACGTCGGCCATCCCGGATCGGCTCGCGCCGATCCGCTGGATCTCGATCGTCTCGTCGTTCAGGGCGGCGTTCAGGAGGATCGGCCCCGCCCCGCCGAGCACGGCGGGCGTGAGCAGCTTCTGATCGCGCCCGAAGACGACGATCTCCGCCCGGCGGTTCCGCGAGACGTGGACCATGGGAGGGCCGTCGCAATCGACGATGTACAGCTCGAACGGATCATCGGGCCTGGGGCGTGCCCGGCGTCGGGTCGAGCCGAACCGCAGGGCCATGCCGTCGTCCGACGACGGCGGGGGTTCGGGGGCGTCGAGCACCGGCACGCGACCGAGGGCCGGGTGGAACGGGTCGAGCGTACGCAGGGCGTTGAACGCGCCGTAGCGGACCTCGGGGTCGGCCTGGGCCATCATCTCCTGGAGCCGCAGGATCGACGCCGACTGGTCCATCGCCGCCAGGGCGGCGAAGGCATGGGCGCGGAACTCCGGCGTCTGGATGGCGGACTCGACCAGAACGTCCACGCCCGAGGCGTCGTTCAGATAGGCCAGAGCCTCCGCCGCGAAGAACCGGACCTGGGCGTTCGGGCTGGCCAGGCCCGCCTTGAGGGTTTCGATCGCGTTGCGGCCGACGCCTTCGAGCTTCAGGGCCGCGACCCCGGCGGTCTTCGGGTCGAGCAGCTCCTTGCTCCAGGTCTCCATGCGGCGGCTGGTCAGCTCCGGCACGTTGCTGACGATCGGCAGGTGCTGGATCACCTGGAAGTAGCGGGCCTGGTTCTGGTGGTAGATCGACGGGACGTTCAGGACGAGGTACTCGTCCGTCTTGGCCTCGGCCATTCCCTCCTGGTTGACCCCCTTGCGCATGTGGAAACGCTGGTTGATGACCTTCTGGAGCAGGGCCGACGTGAAGGCGCTGCGGCGGCGGTCCTTGATGACCAGCGTGTAGGGCATGTCCTTGCGGGCGTGGGCACCCCCCAGGACGCGGCCGACGGTCAGGTCGTCGGGCTTCTCGGCCGTGCCGGTCATGACCGGCCCGCCGACCTCGGCGAGGACCTGGCCTTCCAGGGGCTGCCCGTTGACGAAGCCGACGACCGATAGCTCGCACATCATCAGCCAGCCTCCTTCGAGGCTCTGCGTCGTGCTATTGGGCGTTTGCTCCAGGGTCACGTCCCAGCGATCCGAGGTCGAGACCCCGACCGGGATGGTCCCCCGGACGATCACCAGCGACGTGGACGGGTCGGCCAGCATGGCGTTCGGGTTCTCGACGCTCGCCTTGCGCATCTCGTCGAGCAGCTTGGCCCGGTACACCGAGGGCTCCGGGTCGGACCCCGTGCCGTTCAGGCCGACGACCAGGCCGACCCCCTCGACCCGGATATTATCCTCGACTCGGACGTACGCCAGCTCGGCGATCGTCTCATCGGCCTTCAACGGGATGTCGGGCTTCTTGAACGGGTCCCGCTTCTTCTCGAACGGTCCGGCCCCGAGCAGACTCAGGACCGTGATCCCGATTCCCAGGGCGCGGACGTGCCTCGGGTCGATACGGCGCATTACGAGGGCCTCCTAGCCGCACGCGGGGAAGACGTGCAGGACATCCCCGCGCCCATTCCGAGAACCGGTATGGGGCATTCATCCCGTCACGATCGGTCCGACCCACCTCCTTGTGGGAACGGAGTGTCGCGATAACCCCTCTCGGTCGACGTGCGAGGAGCCTGCGACGGCGGGACTTTACGGTCTCGCCGAAATTCGGTCAAGTCCGGTTCGCATCCATCCGGTACCCCCGTTCGCCGAGGAGATCACGACGCGGGCCTCGTCCGTCGAGCCGGAGCGAAACCGACCCACCCCGAGCCAGAGGGACTCGGATCGCTCGCGATTCTTTTGAAAAATTGGTGCGGCCCCTGTCCCAGATGGGTAAAGATGGCGTACCCTTCGAAGAGATTGCGAAATTACAAGCGTGCCTCACTGCGTTCCGCCCGAGATCTCACATTCGGGAGGTTCCCGCAGCGATGTCCGCTCCCGTTTCCCCGATTCGCGGGAGGTGCCCCGTCGGAAGGAACCCGAGGGACGAACACGTTATAACACCTGATATATCGGTTACTAATGTTGGCTCGGGGGCCTGCTGTGACCGTTTCCAGAGTCGGAGACGTCGCCGGGAAAAAATTTGCGATTTCGGGATCTTTTGGGTTTCTCACTTTCACGCCATGACGTATAGTTCGGCCATGAGATACGAAGAAAAGCTTCGCAAGGAAATGCTGCTCAAGGGCTTCAACCAGCAGAAGCTCGCGCGTGCGTCCGGGGTGAGTGACTCGGAAATCTCGCGGATTTTGAGCGGCAAATCCTTGCCGGGTCTGGATAACGCTCTGAAACTGGCCAGGGCCGTGGACAGTTCGCTCGACTACCTGGCCGACGACTCTCTGCGGACCGACCCGTTGCGACAACGGGAGACGTCTTCCAGAGAGGCGGAGGTGCTGGAACTGGCCGATGAGATCGGGCATCGCGAGGCGGCGCAATTGCTGATGGCGGCCCGGCTTCTGGGGTTCGACGTGGCGATGCGGCGGCTCCTGAACGCCGAGCGGCCGGTGATCGAGGTTGGCGATAACCCGCACGCGACTCCCGCGTCGAACCACTCGTCCAACCCGAAACCGCGGGCCAACTCAGCCTGAGTCGTGGGTCGAGTCCGCGTACAACTGGTCGAGCAGGCGCTCTTCTTTCAGGATCAGGGTCAGACGCTCACCGACGAGCCGTCCCCACAGGGCACAGCCTTCTGGGGAGAGGTGGTGGTCGTTGAATTCCAGGTTGTACAGCGGCGCGTGATTGGTGGGCCGGCCCTCGCGGAGAGACTTGTTGATCAGGCGGAGGTCCTCGTTCGTGAACCCTTCGAGTGGATCGAAGTAACGCATTCCACCACTTTGATAAATCCGGGAAACCTGGCCGGGGAAGACCGACAGGTTGCGATGCCCCAGCAGCATGTCGTTTCCGGGCATCGGCACGAGCAGGTAAAGGGCCTCATGCGCCCGGCAGAACTGGCTGATCCGGTCCAGCCAGTATTTCGTCTCGGCCCAGTTCGCCGGCTTGCTCATGTCGCCGAAATCATTGCCACAAATGCTGATCACGACGAAGTGAGGCTCGAACCGCTCGAAATACTCCTGGAGCGTGTAGAAGTATTGCTCGGGTGAGTAGCCGAGATGGCCGGTATTGAGAATCGACACCGGCACGCCCATGGACTCTTGCAGCGCGCGCTGGAGGCACATCGGCGGCGTCTGATCGTCACCGACAAGGAGCCCCTGCATCAAGGAATCCCCGAGAACCAGACCGCGCAACGGCGCGTTCCGGTCGGGTTCCGGTCCCCGGCAGCCCCAGGAGTTCGTGTGCTGCACCGACCGTGGCACGACGGTTCCCCCGGCGGCGATGCCCGCCGCGCGGGCTTCGGCCGTGTCGGGAATCTCGAACATGGTCGGCGCGTTGTACAGGCTCAGACCGACCAGCCAGACCGACCGTGTATCCGGCAAGAGCCGGTACGACCGGCCGTGATCATCCCGCTCGAAGACCGCCGAGGAGAGCGCGAGCGTCCAGTCGAAGTTGCCGCAGCGGATCACGGCCGATTCCGGGTCCATGCGGGCGACCTTCAGCAAGCGCCGCAGCTCCGGCCCGCCGTTCGTCGCGGCCTCGGCCAGGTAATGGCGGGTCAGTTGCTCTCCCCGGCGTCTCAGGAGGCGATGCTCGGCCTCGATTTCGGGCCGGGTGGGAGGGACGCCGATGCTCCACTCGATCCCCCGGTGAGACCTGCCTCACGGCGCTCCGGGAGAAAAATCGTCCCGAGCGTGTGCCGCCGAGCAGAACCAGGACGAGGAACGACGTCGTGACGACGATTCCGCGTCGGAACATGCGATCCCGCCGCTCCATCCGTTGCTGGAACGGCAGGACCTGTTGCACCTGTGGTTTTTTGGGGGGGAAGGGTCGGAGAAACGGTCGTCGCAACATGAGGGCGTGATGGCCTCGACGAAGAACGTGACGGCATCACGAGGGGGTCGTCGGTTTCGCTCAGAACTGCTTGCGTTGGCGGCTGGAGGGGATCAGCAGCGCCTTACGGTACTTGGTAACAGTACGGCGGGCCACTGGGAAGCCGTGCTTGTTCAGCTCCTCGACGATCTCCTCGTCGGAAAGGGGGTTCTGCTTGTCCTCCTTGGCGATGATCTCCAGGAGTTTCTGCTTGATCGTGTCCCAGGCGACCTCCTCGCCGTCGGCCGTGGTGGTGCCGCCGCCGAAGAACCGCTTCAGGGAATAGATGCCGCGTGGGGTCTGCACCCACTTGTCATCGACGGCCCGGCTGACCGTGGTGACGTGGACGCCGACCCGATCGGCGATCTGCTGCATTTTGAGCGGCTCGATCGCCTCGGGGCCTTTGTCCAGAAAGCTCTTCTGGTGCTCGATAATCGCGCGGGCGACCTTCAATAAGGTATTACGCCGTTGTTCGATCGACTCGATCAACCAGCGGGCCGACTGGATCTTTTTCTGAATGAACTCGCGAGCGGCGGGGTCCGCCTGCTTGTTCTTCAGGAGTTTCTGATAGAGACGCGAGATCGCCAGTTGCGGCGTGTGTTCGTCCAGCAGGCGGACCTGGTACTCGCCATGCTCGTCTGGCTCGACCAGGAGGTCGGGCAGCACGTATTGTGCATTGTCCGGGGTGTACCGGGAGGCGGGGCGGGGGTCGAGCCGCCGCAGGTGTTCCATCGCCTCCTTGATCGTGTCGATGGAGATGCCCGTCTTCTTCTCGATGGCGGGCAGGCGGTTCTGCTGGAGGTCGTCCAGGTGGTTCGAGATCAGGACGTGCAGCACGTCGCGGCAAGGGGTTTCCGGCGTCAGTTGCAAGAGCAAGCACTCGCGGAGGTCTCGCGCGCCGATACCCGGCGGGTCGAGTTTCTGGACCAGACTCAGCGCCTTCTCGGCCTGATCCATCAGGGCATCACCACCGAAGTCGCGCATGACCTCGGACAGGTCCATGTTCAGGAAGCCGTGGTCGTCGAGGTTGTGGATGATGTACTCGGCCAGAGCGCGAACGGTCGGATCGCAGTCGAGAAAACTGAGCTGCTCGGTCAGGTCGTCATGCAGCGAGCGGGGCCGCGATGCCATGTTCTGCATGGCGTCATGTTTGCGGTCGGCCTCTTCGCTCAGGGCCGCGCGGCTGGGGCGATGGCTCTCGGCGTAATTGTCCGCCCAGCCATCGAGACCTTCCAGGCCTGTCAGATCGAACTCCGATTCGGTCGATTCCGAGTCCGAATCCTGCCCATCGTCGCTCGGAGCGGGAGTTTCCTCGTTCTCCGACTCTGGCGCGGTAGATTCGCGCAAATCGACCAGGACCGGATTCTCGATCAATTCCTGATCGATCCGCTCCTGAAGCGCCATCAGGGGCAGTTGCAGGATCTCCATCGACTGGATCATGCGGGGGGCCATACGGAGCCGCATATCGGTCCGCATTTGCTGCGAGGTGTCGAGACGCATGGTCCGTTGTTCCGTCGCGGGAGGAGCGATTGTTTGCGGGTTTTTGGTACCGATCCCGGATCGGGTCCGGGGACCCGAGGTGCGTTCCGAACACCTCGAGGTCAGGCCGCTGCCCATTGTAGCAAAATTGGTACCGTGTGAAGCCCCCTAAAACAGAAAATATCGGTCAGAAGGCGTGTCGCCCTTGAAAGGCATCGGCGAGCATCTCTTTGTTGGCGAATTCCAGGGCGCCGCCGGAGGCCAGGCCACGGGCAAGCCGGGTGATCGGCACGCCCGTCTCGGCCAGGCGGTTGGCGACGAGCAGGGCGGTGCCATCCCCTTCGAGCGTCGGGTTCGTGGCCAGGATGATCTCGCGCACGTCGCCGGACTGGGCACGCGCCAGGAGCGCATCGAGGGTCAACTGATCGGGGCCGACCCCTTGAAGCGGGGCGAGCCGGCCGAGCAGCACGTGATAGACCCCATGGTACGTTCCGGCCCGCTCCAGCGCCAGCAGGTCGCGCGGTTGCTCGACGACGCAGACCAGCCCCGGATCGCGCTTCGGATCGCGGCAGACGGCGCAGAGCGGCTCCTCCGCCTCGGTCAGATGGAAGCACGTCCGGCAGTGTCGAATGCGGTCCTTGGCTACCTGGATGGCCTCGGCCAGGGCCAGGGCCTCCTCGGGCGGGCACTTCAGGATGTGGTGGGCCAGGCGTTCGGCGCTCTTGGCCCCGATCCCCGGTAGCCTGCCAAACGCCTCGACCAGCCGATCCAGTGGGTTGGACATCGGAGCTTTATTTGGATTCATCGGTCCTTCGAGGGCCAGTACTCACGCTCATTGACCTTGCCCGAGCAGCCCGGTCAGCCCTCCCAGCGGCAGCCCACCGGCCATCGACTGAAGCGACTGGGCGGCGGCCTCGCGGGCCTTGCGTCATGCCTTGATTCACGGCAGCCGTGACCAGGTCTTCGAGCAGTTCGGCGTCGCCGTCGGCCAGGAGCTTCGGGTCGATCCGCACGGACAGCAACTCCAGCCTTCCGTTGACCTTGGCCGTGACCACCCCGCCGCCGGAGCTGCCCTCGACCTGCACCTGTCCCAGGCTCTCGGTGGCTTTCTCGACCTGTTCGCGGATTTTCCCCGCGTTGCGCATCAGGTCAGACAGATTTCCCAGGTTATTGAACACGGTAAGTCAATCCCTTCTCGATGGTCCGGCGAGGATCTGGACAAAGCGGATGTCGCGCGGGAGGCTCCAACGACCCGGCTCTCCGAGGCTATATGAGACGGTTCTTTTGTTTCTTTGTCGAGGTGGGCATCGCCCACCTGATCCCGAGGAAACTTGGCCAGAGAGGTGGGCGATGACCCACCCAACAACTGTCACAAAGGGCCGTCTCGTCCACCCTCTCAGGAATCGGGCCCGCCTTCCTCGACGTCGATGCGGAGGCGGCGGGCCTCGAACAGTTCGGTGATCTGCTGAACCCAGGGGTCGGCCGTCAGCTCGTCGGCCGCGCGTGCCGAAGGGGACGGGACGGGCTCGGCGGGGGGGGCTTCGTCCGTCGTGTTCCGCTCGAACCGGACCCGCACGGCTTTCCCGAGCAGGGCCATCAGCCCCGCCTCGACCGTCGCGCGGGCCTCCGGCGTATCGCACTGATCAGCAACCCAATTGTATCCCGCCGGCAGCGCGATGACCAGCAGGTTCGGCGGCTGCAAGGCGGACGGCCGGACCCGGCTCAGGTGGACCCCCAGCCGCGGCCCGAGCTTCGCCGGCAGGTCATCCCAGACGGAGAGCACGGTTTCCAGAGCCAGGGCAGGGGGGGACTCCGGCGCCGGGGTCGGACTCGGGCCGTTCGTCGAGGGCTGGGAGCGTGGAGCCTGGGAAACCGGCGGGCCGTTCGTCGCCGGGGCGGGGGCCGACGCCTCAGCGGGGGTTACTTTTTTTTTTGGGGTGGGCGGAGCCTCGCCCGATTCCAGGGCCGAGAGCCGGCCGACCAGCTCGCCCAGTTCGGTCAGGTCCTCCAGACGGGCGACGCGGCAGAAGGCTAGCTCGACCAGGAGCCGTCCGTGCGGACTGCCCCGGAGCCGGGCGCGGGTCTCGGCCAGGATCTGCATGGCCGCCATCACCGAGTCGAGCGGCCAGCGCCCGGCGATCGCCTTCAGCCGGTCACGCTCACCGGGAGCGACCGCCAGGTGCTCGACCGTCGCGCCGGCCGATTCGATCATCACGTCGCGGAGGAACTCCAGGACCCCGTTCAGCAGTTCGACCGGCTGCACGCCCGATCCGGCCGCGTCGTTGAGCAACTGCAAGGCGCGGGCCGCGTCGTGGTCGGCCAGGGCCTCGATCAGGTCGAACACGCGGTCGTCGGGGGCGATTCCCAGGGCCTGGTGGACCATCTCGGTCGTGAGCGTCTTGCCGCCAAAGGAAAGCAGTTGCTCCAGCAGGGACTGCGCATCGCGCATCGAACCGGAAGCCCGCCGCGCGACGGCACGCAGGGCGTCGGACTCGACCGCGATCCCCTCCCGCTCGCAGATGTCGGCCAGCGTGGCGACGATCTGGTCGGGGGCGATCCCGGCGAAGTCGAACCGCTGGCAACGCGACAGGACGGTGATCGGGATCTTGTTCGGCTCGGTCGTGGCGAAGAAGAACTTGACGTGCTCGGGCGGCTCCTCCAGCGTCTTCAACAAGGCGTTGAAGGCCCCGGTCGAGAGCATGTGGACCTCGTCGATGTAGTAGATCTTGAACCGGGCGCGGCTGGGCCGCAGGCCGGCGTTCTGCCGAAGCTCGCGGACGGCCTCGACGCCGTTGTTGCTGGCCCCGTCGATCTCGATGACATCGACGTCCTGCCCGGTGCTGATCGCCCGGCAGATGTCGCACTCGTTGCAGGGTTCGGTCGGTCGGCCCGTGCACGCAGTTCAGGCACTTGGCGAAGATCCGGGCGATCGACGTCTTGCCGACGCCCCGGGTGCCGCTGAACAGGTAGGCGTGGGTCACGCGGTTCAGGCGGATCGCGTTGCGCAGGGCCTGAACGACGTGATCCTGACCGACCACGTCCTCGAATCGTTGGGGCCGGTAGCGCCGAGCGACGACGGTGTAGCCGCTCGGCTCATCGGCGGCAGGCCGTCGTCGGGTCGCTCCGTCGCGCGTCGGCCCCAGTTGGCTTGGTCCGGGCCACGTCTCGCTCCGTCGGTTCGTGGGGGAGAGGACAGAGGACACCGCGTCCGGCTCGTCCTCAACGTCGGCCGCTCGCGGCGGTTGGTTGGGGGAAGGAGCCTGGGAGAGCCGGGGAGGCGCTCCCGAGCACATGATGGCGATGCTTATGGCTGCTGCGTTCCCGCCCTGACCAGGTTCGCAAGCCACCATTGCCCGGGTCCCCCCCGGCTCACCCAGACCCCCGCCTTGTCACGGATCTCGGGACGACACTCACTGTACGTCCGGCCCGGTCAGAGGCTCGATTATCGCCGCTGGAGTTCCCTGGGGCAAGGTCAAATCGCGCCGGGAGGTGATGCGGGGTAGGCGTCTCGATTGTGGGTGGGAAATTTCGTACAACAGTGGTCTCCGATGCGTCCGCTCGGATTTCGTTGCCATCCGTTCACGGAGGGCTGCCATGTCTCGACTCCCGTTGTCCCCGCAGCAGGCTGAACTCTCCGACCGCATCTTCCAGACCCTTCGCCAGGCCGCCGAGGCCGACCTTCGGTCCCTCGCCCACCTGCTCGCCTCCAAGGAGGATCGCCAACTCCTGGGGAAGACCGAATTCGAGGTCCGCGACCTCGTCCATCGCATCGGTGCCAAGGCCCTCGAGACCGCTCTGGACGAGCGGAAAAAGGGGGGTACCAGGGGTCCAGCATGACCTGCCCGCATTGCCACGAGTCGGCCCGCTTCGTCGAGTATCGGCCCAAGACGGTCCAGAGCCTGGTGGGGACCTTCTCCCTGGAGCGGGGCTACTACCACTGCCGATCCTGCGGCAAGGGGACGGTCCCCTGGGATGAGGCCCTCGGGCTGTCGCCCCGGCGCCGACCGCGGGGCCCGCGAACTGGTCTGCATCGCCGGCGCGGTCGACAGCTTCGCCGAGGCCGCCGACGTGGTGCTCAGGAAGCTCGCCGGGTTGCGTGCCTCGGAATCGACGGTGGAGCGGACCAGCGAGGCGGTCGGCGACGACATCGGCCGGCGACAGGCCGCCGGCGAGACCTTCGGGGCGGCCGGCCCGTGGGCCTGGCACAAGGACGCCGAGGGGGTGACCTGTGCCTACGTCTCGCTCGACCTGACCGGGTTGGGGATGCAGGGCCCCGAGGGCGCCGCGGCGGACGGCCGCATGGCGGCGGTCGGGATGATCTACAACCCGGTGCCGGAGGACCCGGCCCGGTGGGCCCGGTCGCACGGCCGCACGCCGCAGTTCCAGGCGCGTTACGTGGCCGGACTGGAGGGCCAGGCGTCGCTGGCCGAGCCGATGCGGCGGCAAGCGGCCCAGGTGGGCATGGACCAGGCCGAGCGCTGGATCGCGTTGTCGGACGCCGGGGCCGGGGTGGAGGACCTGCTGCGGGTGAACTTCGGCCGCGTCGAGGCGGTGATCCTCGACTTCTACCACGTCGCGGAGCATCTCGGCGACCTGGGCCGGGCGCTCTACCCGGCCGACGAATCGGCCCGGGAGGAGTGGTGGGGGCGGTGGCGTCATCGGCTGAAGCAGACGGCGGTGAGGCGGTGCTAACGACCTGCGGGCGCTTCCCCCGGACGGCCGCGAGCGGGCGGAGGGTCCACGGCGAGGTGGTGGGTTACTTCGAGAATCATGTGCGTCGGATGGACTATCCGGCGTATCGGGCCAAGGGCTGGTGATCGGCTCCGGCCCGATCGAGTCGGCGTGCAAGACGGTCATCGGCAAGCGGATGAAGAACGGGGGCATCGTGGGGCGAAGACGGAGCCGACGGCATGTGCCACCTTCGCGCCTGTTCGCCAGCGGAGAAGATCAGTGGGACGCCTACTGGCATCCCAGCCGAAACTGAACAGACGGTACACCCACAGAAGTGCTACCTACCCGGTGATGCGATCGCTGAAGTCCGAACCCGTGAGGGCCGCCGATTGATCCGCCAGGCATTACGAGGCGAACCCGGTCCGGTCGTCCATCGACGACCGGACCGGGTTCGCCGTTATTCTCCCACGCGGCCGGGCTCACTACGCTCGTCGAGCCGGCCCACGTCCGGCCTTCTGGGTGGCTTGGGCGGGGCCATGTAGATCGCCTTGCCGGCGGCGTCCAGGAAGTGCAGGCTCGGCGTGCCGCCGACCTTCTCGACGCTCAGGGCCGCGCGGACGGAGCCGTTCTTATCGAAGATCCCCAGGCCGATCGAGCCGTCGGGGATCGGACCGAGCATCAGCGAGCCGTTCTGGTCCTTGTTGTTGACGAGGATTGCGGGAACGCCTTCCGGCGTCACGGAGATCATGGCCCGTCCCTGGTTCGCCTTGCCCCGGCCGGCGACGAGGGCGACCGCCTCGCCGTCGGGTTTGAGTTCCATCTGGACTTGAGCGAGTCCATCGACGCCCATCAGGGACAGGATCGGGGAATCGTCCGGACGAACCTCCAGGTTGACCCCGCCCTTGGTGCCCCTGGCGGCGAGTTCCAGGCCGGGTGAGCCGTCCGAATCGACGCTCAGGGCCACCCGCCCCTTCTGGTCGCGGTCGTTGATCGACAACATGGCATCGCCATCCTCGCCGACGGCCAAGGCCACCCGCCCCTTCTCATCGTGGTCGTTGATCGTCAACCCCACCATCTCGTCAGAGGCACCAAGCGAGGCTCGACCCTTACCGTCCCGGTCTGAACAAGGCGTCCGCGCCTCCGGCACGGCAGGCAACCTGACCTGCCCCCAGCCCGATTGGCCGAGGATCAAGCCCGTTCCCTCCGCCGGGGTGTGCATCAGTCCGATCGTGGGATCTTCCGACTCGCCGCCCTGGAGGACCAGACCCGCCAGTCCATCCGGCTGGTGGAGCAAGCCGAGATAGGTATTCTTGTCGATGTCCCCCAGGACGAGCTTGCCCGCGCCG
This sequence comes from uncultured Planctomycetota bacterium, assembly GCA_963758025.1. Classification (GTDB taxonomy): domain Bacteria; phylum Planctomycetota; class Planctomycetia; order Isosphaerales; family Isosphaeraceae; genus CAVWUA01. Next base: position 562,608 of record CAVWUA010000006.1, read on the forward strand.
TCGTCCCCCACGGAACCGAAGAGTCGATTCATCCCTTGAGCATCACGAATCGTAACGGCTGCTCCACCCTCCTTCACTTCCACGACGATTCGGGCCTGCCCGTTCTCGTCGAAGAGAGACAACGCCGGCCGGCCGGCCGTGCTGTTCAGAACGGCCAGTTCCTTGCTGTCGGCTCCCTGAAGGACGAACCGCTGGGCCTTCACGGTGGTGGAATCTTCGGTGGCGTTCCACCCGCTCACCAGCAGGGCGAGGAACCCCAGCGCGCCGACCGCGCCCAAACGCTTCTGTCGGCGTAATTCCTTTGCCAGTCGCCGGTACTCCGGTGATCGTTCCAGGACGTCCGGCCCCTGGCCGCTCGGCTGATCCAGTAACGTTTTATTCATTGCAACGTCCTCCGTGTGTTGTATCCTGGCGTGGTGTTATAGCCTGAGCTCGGGTCATTTCTCAGGCTTCGGATGAGCCGTGAGCCCCGGTGGCGAAACTTTCGAGTCCGGGAGATGGACGAGCCAGCGTGACAGACGACGACAGGTTCACGCGCTCTGGCCTCGTCCCCATCAGGATTTCAACCGACTTACCGACTCGTCGCTTGCTCCTCGTGAGGCATCAACATTTGGATGCCTGATCGCCGCTTACCAATTTTACTCTATTTCATGAATGGGTTCTCTAGCGAGTACCACGGATGAATCCGCCAATCGCTCGGAACCCTCTTTGTAGGAGGGTGTTTCCCTCCCGCCACCGCCTTTGTTCAATTTGCCATAAGGTCTGCCCTTCCAGAATCCGTTGCCGTTCCCACGAAAATGGAGCGAATCGTTGCATGGCAATCTGGCGCCGGCAGGACTCCGCGAAGGAGAGTTTCTGCTCGCGCATCGAATCCATCTCCTCCTCCGTGGGCTGGGCTTCGCGTCCCCTGGCGAGGGTGAACCAGCCGAGGGCGAAGTGGAACCGGCCGTCCGGGCCTCGCTCGAACATGACCCCGACGCTCGCGTTCAGTTCGTCGGCGGGTTCTGCGGTGCTCCCTGGATCGAAGGGATTGTAGCCGCCGGCGGTCTGAAGGGCGGTCCAGGCGACGGCCTCGAACGCGGTGAATGTTCATGGCCGCGTCGATGGCGTTCTGGAGCGTGGTGGCGTCCGCCGCTTCAGCGGCGATCCAGGCGGCGTCGGCGGCCGCGACGTCGGTTTGCAAGATGGTCCAGGCGGCGGATTCGGCGGCGGTGTACTGGGCCTGGTCGCCATCGACCGCGACGCCGAGGGCGGTCCAGGCGGCCGCCGAGGCGGTGTCCCACGCGGTCTGGGCGGTGTCGATGGCCGCGCCGAGGGTTGTCCAGGCGGCGGATTCAGCGGCGGTGTACTGGGCCTGGGCGGCGTTGATCGCGGTCTGGAAGGCGGTCCAGGCGGCGGATTCGGTGACGTCGTAGGCGGCGTCGGCGGCCGCGACGTCGGCTTGCAGAGTCGCCCAGGCGGCGGCCTCGGCGGTGTCCCAGGTGGTCGCCGCGGCGTCGACGATCGCCATGAAGTTCGTCCAGGCCGCGTCCTCGGCGGCGGTCCAGGCCGTCTCGGCGGCCGATACGGCTGGGGCGTAGGCGGCCTCGGCCTGCGACAGCGCCGCTGCGGCTGCGGCGCGGGCGGCCGCGATGGCGTTGGGGTCGGGCACGCCGCCGGAGCCCGGCCCGGTCCCGGAACCGGCCCCGGATTCCTGCTGGTCCAGATCCTGCATCGCCGCCATGTACGTGAACCAGGCCGATTGCAACCGCGCATTCGGCCTGACTCATGGCGGCGAGGTACACCGTCGTCGCGGCCGACACGGTCGCCTCGTAACCGTCGAACGCCGGTCCAGCGACCGCGTCGAACGCGCCGTCCGCCTGCTGGACCGCGTCGTCGTAGGATCCCTGCGCCGCATCGACCCACGCGAACCATCCGGCGACGGCCCCGTCGGCCGCCGCGCCGTAGGCGTGCTGAGCGGCGTCGAAGCTCGTGTCAAAGGCATCTCGCGCCTGTTGCTCGGCCGTGTCGTAGACGGTCTGCGCGGTGGTCTCGGCGGCCTGCAAGGTGGCGTCGGCGGCGTCCATCGCCATGCCATAGGCCGCCAGTTCGCCGTCGAAGAGCGCCGAAGCGCGGCGGCGGCGGCGTCCATCGCTGTGCCATAGTTCGCCAGGTCGCTGTCGACACCGGCCCGCCAGATCGCGTTCCAGCCGGCCACGGCCGAAGCATAGGCCGCGTCGGCGGAGTCGATCAGGTTTCCCAGGGTCGTGCCGGCCTGTTCCACGCTGCTCATGTAAACATCATAGGCCGTCAGCGTGCTGGTCGGGTCCGGAGTGGACGAGCCGTCCAGCATCAGGCGTTGTTCCAGGGCCTCGACGTGGAGTGGCCGGCGTCGCGCCTCACGATTGCGAGATCGACGATCCGGCCGGGACCTCAGGCACGGTAGGGGGGCTAAATCCATTGATGCGTGCTCCTGGTTGTTGGTCAGAACAACCCGCGTCCGCGTGGGACGTGGGCAACCCGATCGTGCGCCGAACCCTTCAGGCGGATGACCGAGAAAGGGGGTCACCGCCGGCCTGTGGCGAGATGATGGGGGGGGGCGACGCCGGCCTCTCCGCGCAAAGGGCCCCGCGACGGACCGTTGATGCCACTTCGACGGTCACTCAGGCTTCAGAGTCGGAGGAGACTTCTCTTGAGATGAACCGTTGAGGGGGGAACATAACCGGATGGAAACGGATTTGCAAGGGCCGTTTTGAAAGAATTCGCTCGTTGCGCATCGGTGGATTTCCAGGCGCTCATCGAGGTCAGGGGAGTCGGGCTTGCGGCTCGGGGCGGTCTTGGTGACGATGAGAGGGGCCGGTGGGAAGGGTCGATTGACTCGACGGGACCGGCTTCCGTGGTAAACTTCTCGGACGGGAGGACGCGGTCCCCGGTCGACGTGATCTCGACTCGACCCGAGGTCGGGGGCATCGACGCATCCCAGGTGGACGTGCTTGCGAGAGAAGTGGGGGCAGACCGATGGCCCGACGAATGATTGCCCGCCCCCTGCCGTCCTGGGTGGGAGACCCGCCGGTCTTCGAGCGGACGCTCTCCAACGGCTTCAAGGCGCTGGTGTTGCCCCGCAGTCATGCCCCGGTGGTGATCTGCGACCTTATTATCCGGGCGGCTACGGTCTGGCGGCGCTCGGCGGCATGCTGGCCTTGTTCATGCTCGCCACCAGCCCGTTCCTGTGGAGTGGCTGGGACCTCACTCACGAATCCAAGACGCAACAATGGTCGCTGAAGCGTTACGGCCAGGTCGTCTGGAGTTCCCGAGGCTCGGCCGACCAGGTCTCCCGCTGATTGCCCAAGGGGCCGTAATTCAGGAACAATCGAGGGGGCATGGCGTCCATTGACGTCTCTCGTTGCCTGGCGAATCGCTATGCCGACCTATGCAATCAGTTAAACTTATTAATGTTTAAATTCCATTAGGGGCTGGCATTGGATTCCGCGAACGATTGATTCCGGGAGGCCGCGGGAATTCGTCTAGCGGGCTCGTTTCGAACGGCTCCGGCGCGGGCGATCGGACGGCGCGGCCGAATCGCAGGTAGAGCGTCGGCAAGACGAGCATGTTCAAGGCCGACGAGGAGAACAGGCCGCAGAGGACGACGATCGCCAGGGGGGCCTGGATCTCGTTGCCGGGCTTGCCGCCGCCGAGGGCCAGCGGCACCAGGGCCAGGCCGGTCGTCAGCGCCGTCATCAGGATCGGCGCCAGCCGCTCCAGGGCGCCCTCGCTCGACCGCCGAACGCAGGTCCGTGACGCCTTCCCGCTCCCGCAAATGCCGGACGTGAGCGACGAGCATGATGCCGTTGCGGGTGGCGATCCCCAGCACCGTGATGAACCCGATCAGCGACCCGACCGTCACGACCCCGCCCGTCAGGTGAACGCCCAGCACGCCGCCGACCAGGGCCAGCGGCAGGTTGACCATCACCAGCAGGGCATCCCGGATCGACCCGAAAGCCACCTGCAAGAGCAGCCCGATTCCCAGCACCGCGGCCACGCCCAGGAGCGTCAGGAGCCGGGTTGTCTCCTCGGCGCTCTCGAACTGGCCGCCGTAAACGACGGAGTAGCCCCGGTAGGGCCCTTCGCCGATCGGCACGCGCTCGGCGACCCGCTGGCGGATATCCGCGACGACCCCGTGCAGGTCCCGGCCCGCCACGTTGCAGGTCACGACGAACTTGCGCTGGACGTTCTCCCGGCTGATCTTGTTCGGCCCGGTGCCTGGCTTGATCCGGGCCAGGGCGCGCAACGGCAGTTTGGCCCCGCCGGGGGTATCGACCGGCAGGTTGCGGATCGCTTCCCAGTCGGTCGTCGCCGGGTCGCCCAGCCGGAGCACGAGGTCGAAGGCATAGCGGCCCTCCAGCACCTTGGAGACGGCCCGGCCCCGGAACGCCGCCTCGACCGTCTCGGCCACCGCCTCGACGGTCAGGCCGTGCCGGGCGATGGCGGGCCGGTCGAACTGGATCTCGACGGTGGGGATGTCCACCTGCGGCTCGGTCGCCAGGTCCACCACGCCCGGCACCTCGGCCATCACCCGGCGGATCTGCTCCCCCAGGCTACGGAGTTTGTACAGATCATCGCCGAAGACCTTCACGGCGACGTTCGACCGGCTGCCCGAGAGCATGTGGTCGATCCGGTGGGCGATCGGCTGGCCGATGGTGATGTTCATCCCCGGCACGGTCGAGAGATCGCGCCGGAGATCGGCGAGGAAGTCGGCCTTGGAACGGTCCGGCGGCAGACGGTACGACACGTCGATCTCGGCGGCCTCGACCCCCTGGGCGTGCTCGTCCAGCTCGGCCCGGCCGGTGCGTCGGGCGATGCCTTGACCTCCGGATGGGTCAGGATCGCCCGTTCCACGGCCCGCCCCAGCGCGTCGGATTCGGCCAGCGACGTGCCGGGCAGCGTCACCGCCGAGATCGTCAAGGCCCCCTCGTTGAACTCCGGCAGGAACGCCCGGCCCAGTCCAGGGACCGTCGCCGCCGTGCCGATCAACAGGAGCAGGCAGGCCGCGCCGATCATCCAAGGATAGCGCAGGGTCCAGCCGAGGACCGGGCGGTACAACCGCTTCAGACCCCGCACGACCAGGGGCTCGCGCTCGTGGACCACGGCGCGGCTCCCCGGCAAGAGCAGCGAGCAGAGGGCCGGGGTCAGGGTCAACGCCACCGCCAGGGAGGCCAGCAGCGAGACGATGTAGGCCACCCCCAGGGGCCGCAGCAGGCGACCCTCGACCCCCGAGAGGGCGAACAAGGGCAGGAACACGAGCAGAACGATCAGCGTGGCGAAGACGACCGACGAGCGCACCTCCACGCTGGCCTCGTACACGACCCGGAGCGGCGGCTGGCGGTCCTCGGGCGGGAGGTGGTGGTTCTCCCGCAATCGGCGGAAGACGTTCTCCACGTCGATGATCGCGTCGTCCACCAGCTCGCCGATGGCGATCGCCATGCCGCCGAGGGTCATCGTGTTGATCGTCGCCCCCAGGCTGTCCAGCACCAGAACCGCCGTCACCAGCGACAGCGGAATGGCCAGGAGGGTGATCAAGCTCGCCCGCGCATTGGTCAGGAAGATCAACACCACCACGACGACCAGGATGCCGCCGTCCCGAAGCGCGACCTCGACGTTGTGGACCGCCCGGGCGATGAAGTCGGCCTGGCGGAAGACGTGCCGGTCAATCGTCATGCCCTCCGGCAGCGTGGCCTGGATCTCGTCGAGCGTGGCGTCGAGCGTCCGGGTCAGCGCCAGCGTGTTGACCTGCGGCTGCTTCTGGACGCCCAGGATCACCGCCGGACGGCCCCGGTAGGAGCCTTCGCCCCGCTTGATCGCCGCGCCGATCTGAACCACGCCCAGTTGCCCGACCCGCACCGGCACGCCGTCCCGCACCGCAACCACCGTCTCGGCGATGTCGGCCAGCGTGCGAACCCGCCCGACACCGTGGATCAAACGCTCCTGCCCTCCCTCGACCAGCAGTCCCGCCGAGACGTTCCGGTTCGTGCGTCGCAGCCGCTCGGCCACGTCCGAGAGGGACAGACCGTAGGCACGCAGTCTCGCCGGTGACAGCACCACCTGATACTGCTTCACTCCGCCGCCAATGGGGATGACCTGCGCCACGCCCGGCACCGAGAGCAGGCGGCGGCGGATCATCGTGTCGGCGGCGGTGCGCAGCTCGATCCCCGAATGCCGGTCGGAGGTCAGGGACAGGAACAGGATCTCCCCCATGATCGAGGAGATCGGGGCCAGGATCGGCCGCTCCACCTCCGGCGGCAGGGTGCCGGCGATCAGGTTGAGCTTCTCGGTGACGACCTGGCGGGCCTTGTAGATATCGGTCCCCCAGTCGAACTCGACCCAGACGACCGAGATGCCGACGGCGGTCGAGGACCGCACCCGGCGCACGTTCGCGGCCCCGTTGACCGCCGACTCGATCGGGAAGGTGACGAGCGTCTCGACCTCGCCGGGCACCATGCCGTGCGCCTCGGTGATGACCGTGACGGTCGGGGCGGTCAGGTCGGGGAACACGTCCACCGGCATCGTCGTGGCGACATAGCCGCCGACGGCCAGCAGTACCAGGGCCAGGGCGATGACGACCGCCCGGTACGTGAGCGAGAGGCGGATGACGGTGTTGAGCATGGCGATCTCCTCCTCGCTCAGTGGGTATGTCCGTGGGCCGGGATGACGCCGGAGACTTCCGAAAGCCGGATCGCGTACGCCCCCCGCACGACGACCCGCTCGCCCGGTTCCAACCCTTTCTTGATCTCGACCAGCCCGCGGTCCTTGATCCCCAACTCCAGGTCACGCTTCTGGAACGTCTCGCCGTCGAGCAGAACGTAGGCGATGGGCCGCCCCGCTTCCTCCACGATCGCCGACTCGGGGACCGCCACGGCGTACGCGACCCGGGCCGTCTCGATGGCCACCTCGGCGAGCAGGCCGACCCGCAGCCGATGTCCTGGGTTGGGGACCTCGTAACGGACGGGGACCGTGCGGGAGCCCGGGTCCACGACCGAGCCCACGTCGATGAGTCGTCCTCCGTGGTCGCCGAGGATCGTGAATCGGCGGTCGGGATGGGCCGCCAGGGTGAACTCGGCGGCCGGGGCCTCCACCACCCGCTCGAGGTCGAACTCGGAAACCTGCGCCTCGACCCAGAGCCGGTCGAGGTTGATGACCGTGAACAGCGGCCGGCTCACCTCGACGTACTCCCCCTCGACGGCCTGCGCGTCGGTGACGGTCCCGCTGTGCGGCGCCTTCAGCGGAATCTGGACCGCGCGCAGCGGGAGGAGGAATCGGGCACCTCCGAGGCGCCGTCGGTCGTCTCGGTCGCGTCGGTGCCGTCCAGCATGGCCGCCACCGTCGCGAGGGTCTTCTCGTAAGGCTCCTTCAGACGCGACTTGCCCTGATAGGCCGCCTCGGCGACCCGGAAGTTGTGCTCGGCCTGATCGAGTTCCCGGCGGGCGATCGCATCCCTGGCGTCGAGCGTCTTGGACCGCTCGTACACCTTGCGGGCGTGTTCGAGGTCGATCTCGGCCTTGCGGATCTCGGTCTCGATGTCCATCAAGCGGGTCTGGATTTCGGTCTGGAGGGAACGAATCTGGGCCTGGTTGGCGAGGAACTGGACCCCTTGCGGGCCGCTCAAGGGGGGCTCGACGACGGCGACGACCTGGCCCGCCTGGACCGCTTCCCCCACTCGGGGAAATCGGCCGCCCGGCGGGGGGAGCAAGCGCCCGGCGACGGGGGGCGTGACCACGGCCTTCGCCCCCGCCGCCGGATGGATCGCGCCGGGGACGATCAGCCGCTCCATCAGGTCGTGCCGCCGGACCGGCTCCGTGATCAGCCCGACCTTCCACTGTTGCTCTTTGAGGAACGGTACGGCCCCCGTCGGCTCCTCGTCCTTGACGGCCTCGGCGGCGCGGAGAGCGGCGGCTTCGTCGGCATACACCTCCACGGGGATGCGAAGCGTCTCCTCGGCCTGATCGCTCCGCACGATGAGGGCCAGCTCGTTCTTTCCCGGCTCGGGGAAAACGACCGTCGGTCCGTAGATGCCGGGGCTCCGGGGCGCGGCCTGCTCGTCAGCGTTCGACCGGCCCGACGGCCCCGTGGCGACGGCCTTGAGCGTTCCCGAGCGGATCGGTGCGCCATTGGCCAGAACGGTCAGGTGGGCGTTGAGCTTCGTTCCCTCACCCGCCACCGCGTAAGGGTGTTCGAGGAACAATTCCAGCGTCTTGCCGAAGTGCGTGACGGAGGCGGTCGGCAGCTCCTCTTCCTCCTTCGGGGCCTTGGCGTGTTCGATCGCCGACAGAGGCCCGCAGCCGGGCAAGGCGAAACTTATCGGGAGAAGGAGAGCGAACCAACAGAACGCGGGGAGACCGAGCCGTTGCATGGGTGAGTCTCGCTGCAAGAGAGATAGGAAGTCGTCCATACGTCGAGGGGTATCCGCCCGAAGCCTCCGGCGACAGGCCGAAAATTTCGACACATCAGGCGAGGCGCGGCATGACCGGACGAGTCCAGGAACTCGCCGTCGGCATCGCGGGCGCGATCCGGGCGACTCAGCAGCGGATCAGGACCGATCCGAGAAGGAGGTGAGGTGTGGCGAGGGGGACACAATCCGAAGGAATTCGGAGATCGATGCGGAGTGTGAGAAGCGGCAACCTGTCGAACGATCGAACCATGGCCGACCAGGACAGGAGATCCATCCCTTGCGGGATCGACGGTCCAAACCACAAGTTCCCCGACGCCCACGAAGTTACACCGACCAACGGGACGGACGTCTCGTCGGAATTCGAGTCCGGCAACCCGTAGGGTGGGAAGAACGTGTCATGCCAGTGGAACGACCCGCTTTCCAGGGCAGGACCTTCGGGGGCGTGAACGGGACCCTCCATCACGGGCGAATGGTCGTGCTCTCCGTGGTGCGGGTGGGTGTGTCCGAAGCGCACGGGCGAGCCAAATCCAGCGACCAGGATCATGGCCGCCAGGAACCACCGCAACAGCGTTTCCGACAGACGTCGGTTCATCAGAGAATCGATTGGTCGGCGAGAGGGGATTGCTTCAAGCTCAGGCAACCATGCTAGTCGCCGCGCCGCGCGACCGTCAAGTCGCTCCGCCCGGAGCATCCCGCGTGGCTCAACGCGCGTTTTGGGGGCTGACTTGAACAGGAGGGAGTTCGATCCGCGATCCGAGCAGGGCTTTGCCACGTCGCCGGACCTCGAGAACGAACGCGAAAACCACCCGGAACCACGGCGGTTTCTCCCGCGAGGAGGACGCAGCCAACTCCGCGCCAACGATCAGAACCTGTCCGGGGCGTTCACCGTCACTTTTTGAGTTTCGCATTGCCGATGGGACATCCCCGATTCCAGATCGTCAAGGAGGCAATCTCTTTCTGGAATCGGGAATCTGTTCTTTGTCATGCGGGCTTCAATAATCAATTTATCATATCTAATAATAAATATAACTATCGAGATGCCCTAAACTTAACCACGATGGTGATTGCTTGGATTACAAAAATTTAAAGAATTTGTTTGCTATTCGGTAATACTTGGCCAGAAGATGCCGCTATCCATGATAAACCTGAATCCCATGGTCAGTCCTTAAAAGTAAACAACGAACCGTTCACGGGTGGTCTCGACAGATCTTGGGTCGGCCAGATGCGAACCGGAGCAATCGGCTCCTTTTTGAAAGAGCAGCTTCCGACGTCATTCGGGCCAGACGGTCTTCATGCGGTTTGCTGACGTTTTGGGAATTGATCCGCGTGGCATCAATTCCTTGATTGACCTTGAACCCCGGACCATGGGAAAACGCGACGATGTTATTACCAACGTCTTGCCCGGCGCGTTGCGGGTGTTTGTCGTGTTGAGCCTAACGACGCTGACGAGTCATCCGCTCCTGGCTCAAGAAAAGCCATCGCCGAAATCTTATCTCCAGCAACTGGAGGTGACCTCGGCGGAGCAGCAGCGCGGGTATCAGTCGTTCGTGACGGATGTGGAGCGACTCGACCGTCGACCACGCCAGCCCGGTAATCTGGAAGTCGCGGAGGCCGAAGGCGGCATCCATCAACCGCTGAAAAATCCTGAGGAAATCCGCGCTACCGATGGGATACTTCAGCATAACCTGACCATCGAATATGGCGACAACCTGATCTACAACGTGAAGCAAGGCAAGAACGTCAAGGTTCACCTCCGGTCCTACAACGGACGCTTGTTTGGCAAGACGTTGCGGATCAAGCCCGGCGAGTTGCTCAAGGTGCTCGTGGACAACCAGTTGCCACCGGACAAGCCGTACAATGGCGACATCAACATCCCTCATCGGTTTAATACGACCAACCTGCACACGCACGGACTTCACGTATCCCCAGCGGGCAATAGTGACAATGTGTTGCTCGCAATTCCACCGAAAAAAACCTTCCAGAACGAGATTTACATTCCAGCGGACCACACCGGAGGGACGTTCTGGTATCACGCGCACGTGCATGGTTCAACCGCGATCCAGACGACGAGCGGCATGGCGGGGGCGATCCTGATCGAAGGTGGCCTGGATAACGCTCCAGGCGTGAAGGACGCCCTCGACCGGATCATGATCTTCCAGCAGATGCCCTACGTGGAATCCAAACAAACTGCGGACGTGTATGAAATCGAGAGTTATGATGACCTTGGGGATTGGAATCAGGGGGTGAATCAGAAGGGTTGGCGGACGACGATCAATGGACAGACGCAGCCGATCATCGACATCCAGCCGCAAGAAGTCCAGCGCTGGCGTTTGATCCATGCCAGCCTCCGCGAAACGATCGATGTCAGCATCGTGCCCTATGACCAGGCACTCGAAATGATGGAGCAGTATGCCTCCCGGCTGGAGCAAGCGGACAAGGCCCCCGAGGCCGAACTCCTGCAAGAAACGCGTCTCGCCGCGGTCGAGGAACGCAGAGAAACGGTATTACGGAAAGCCGTACCGCTGAACGAGATTGCTGCCGACGGACTCGCCTACGGGTTCCTTTGGCCCAGGGATTCGGTCGATCTGCAACCGGGATACCGCAGCGACGTCCTCGTCAAGATCGACGAGCCGGGCCTGTACGTCCTGATGGACAACGAGGTGGCCGAAGAGGCGGCTTTGTGGCGAAGTTACGAGAGCCCGAAGGTGCTCGGGTTTGTCCGCGTGGGTGGGCCAGCGAAGCCGATGGCACTTCCGACCAACGCCGAGTTAGCCCGTTATCGGCCATATGAATCGATCAAGGATGAGGAAATCGTCGAGCACACCGTCGCCCCTTCCGGTCAGATGATGACAAAGAAGCGTTTGCAGAAAGTCGAATTCAATATTGATCTCGACTTTAATCCCGTTCTCTTCCAGATCAATTCCCAGACTTATGACCCGAAGGCCCCTCCGCGAACCATGGAACTCGGCACCGCGCAGGAGTGGATACTGACTTCGCGGCTGGCAAACCATCCGTTCCATATCCACGTGAACCCGTTCGAGATTGTTCAGTGGAACGACGCGAAGGGCAACTCCCGTCTTCCGGTCATCGACGGAGAGCGGAGGACGATCTGGAAAGACACGATTCTTGTGATGGAGAACAAGGACGATTCCGAGCCGAAGAAGATTCGGGCCCGTTCGCGTAACGAACGCTACATAGGTCGCTTCGTCCTCCATTGCCACATTCTCGACCATGAAGATCAAGGCATGATGCAGGACGTCGAGATCGTTCCACCCGGCTCGGCTCATCACTGACGCTTGACCTCTTTTCACGACGGTTGCGCCCGGCCCGGAAATGGTCGTGGGCCGAAGGTCGGTATTTCCTTTGAGTCGCCCAACAAGGTTGTCATCGGACATGTCCAGACCCGAGCCTTGCGACTGCTCACGCGGCGTGCCCCTGCTCCCGCCGGGACCGCCACGTCGAGACAAGCCCCGGCGGTTCGCGAGGGGGCGGAGGATCGGGATGCTCGGCGCGGCGTGCGGCGTCGCGCTCCTGCCGAAATGTCCGATGTGTCTGGCAGCGTACCTGTGGTTCTTCGGTTCCGTGGGGCTGAGTGCGACCCAAGGCGCGCGCTGGGTCGGCCCGGCCCTGAGCGTGGTCCTGATGGCCGGGGTGGCGTCGATCGGGCTCCGGTCGGGCCGGCGGCACGGTCATGGCCCCTGGCTGGTCGGCCTGGTCGCGACCACCACCATCGTCGTCGGCAAGTTCGTTCTGAACGATCCCCCGCTCGTTCTTCTCGGACTCGTCGTGCTGGCCGCCGCCTTGCTGTGGGACCGCTGGCCGGTCGCGCCCGGTGGCCCGTCCAACAGAGAATTTTCAACCACTGATGAGTCGAGGTCCCGAGATGAGCAACGCGACGAATTCGACCCGCTATGAGCGCGTGAAGGCCATCCTGGACACGGCCGCGGGGGAGAACCCCGCGACCTACGGGGGCAAGGTGCCGTTCTGGGACCTGCCCCTGGAGCAATTCCTGGAAGCCCAGGTATACGGGATCCGCATGATCGCGCCCGCCGCCAGCGCGTTGAAGTTGAGCTGCTGCGCCCACGAGGAGCCAAGTCGCGCGGAGCAATCGGCCGACGGGTCGCCGCCGACCTCGATCGGCCGAGGAGCCGCCTCGGGGTTAATCCGGGGGCTTCGGGGCCTCCCTCCCTTCGATCGTTCGCAGTTCCCGCCCTTGCCCTGGGGTGGAACTCCTGTCGCCGAGGCCGACATCCAGTTCATCTCCGACTGGATCGACGACGGCTGCCCCGCCCAGGACCACGAGCTTGAGGCACTCCCCGTCTCCCTTCAGTCAGCGAAGGTGTCGCTCGAAGTGATCCAGGTGAGCAACATCGAGAACGCAGCCCGTGGCACCTTCGAGGCGTATGGCGGCTCGACCAACGAGTACCGTCATCGGCGGGGCGAAGTCAAACAGCGCATGAACATCGATTGCATGCCGGAGGCACAGATCGAGGAGTACCGCCACGCCTTCCGAGAGCTCTACAATCTCAATAAGTGGCCCAACGACCGGCGCAATTACAACAATCAGGCCCTGATCCACCAGAACCACTGCCAGCACGGCTGGGAGCGGTTCCTCCCCTGGCACCGGATTTACCTCTACGAGTTCGAACAGGTTCTTCAAGACCACTGCCCCGGCCTGACGCTCCCCTACTGGGACTGGACGATGCCCCAGTATTGCCCGGAGCACCCGGAGACCGGCGTGATCATTCCGGAAGCCCTGAAATGCTTCCTCACCGCCGAGTCGATCGAGGCGTTGATGACGGCCAAGCCGCCGTTGCCATCCGAGGCGGCCGATACGTTGAAAAAGGAGCTCGTCGGCAAGCGATTCGCCTCGCCTCGGCGGTTCTTCGACGCCGTGAAGGGCCTGATCGACCCGAAGTACACGGTCGGCAACTACCGGAAACGGTTCATCGACGTGCTGCTCGCCACGAACGCGTTGTGGTATCCGCTTCGCTATCCGGCGGAGTACACGGCCAACGGCAAGCCATCGACGATCACCAAGACGATCCACTACCACTACCCCACGGCCGACGACATCGCCCAGATTTTGAGCCTCCAGACCTTCCGCGACTTCGGCGGCGGCAGCCTCTACGATGACTCCTTCGGGTTCCTCGACCAGAACCCGCACAACACCATGCACATCTGGACAGGCGGGATGAACCCGGACTTTGGGGACGGCGTCCCGAACCCCCTGGAGGCGGTCATCGGGGACTCAGCGAGGGACATCGGCGTCAACCGCAGCCGGGGCGTGCAGGTCACGGGACGGCAATTCCACACGCGGCAGGACTTCTACCAGCAGCCGCAGTTCGGCGACATGTTCAGCAACCTCACGGCGTCGTACGACCCGATCTTCTGGCCGATCCATGCCAATGTCGATCGGCTCTGGTCGGAGTGGCAGCAGGCGCACCCCCAGGCGGTGCCCGCCGATCTCGACGCCGTGCTAACTCCGTGGAACTACACGATCCACGATACCCTGGACATCGCCCGATTCGGCTACGAGTACGTGAAATCCACGCAGATCGTTCCCGTCGGGCACGAGACCCCGGTCGGCCGCTTCGTCTCGCGCCCTCTGGAGATCGCCGAGGCCGTGCGACGGTCGTTCCGGCAGGCGGAGGTCCGGCTGCACCGCGTCCCACAACTGCCGCGCTCGTGCTTCATCCGCGTCTTCCTGAACCTGCCCGACGCCAATGCCGACACGCCCATCGATCACGAGAACTACGCGGGCTACCTGGCCGTCTTCGGCCACGGTCCCTGTTATGGCGGCCCTGGGCATTGCGACTTGCCGCCCGACCGGCCCAGGAAATACGACCTGCGCGGCCGGAGTCATAACGCGCCGAGAAACCATCGGATCAATGTGACGAAGTGCGCGAAGCGGCTGCTGGAGAACGGCGCGCGTCGCCTGCAGATCACGCTGGTGGTGATCGGGGCGGACTATCAGGAAGACAGCGAGTTGCTCCGACTCGATGGGGTGTCCCTGAACTTCCTCGACTGACCCCCCGGTTTCCCGAGGTCCCGCTTCCCCAGACGACGAGAGGGCGCGATGCCACCGACCTACAAGATTCACCCCGGGATCGGGATCGCCCGCCTGGGCGACAGCCCCGACGACTTCTACATCGGTCCGGAGGCGCCCGGCGCCCTGCCGATCGCGTGCGATGCGCAGGGCAACCCGCATCTGTCGGCCGACGGCAAGACGGTCGTGCGGATCGACAAATTCAAGGATGGCCAGGGCCGCATCAAGCGCCAGGCCGCGCGGTTCCAGGTCTATGTGTACGACGACACCAGCCCCGAGGGTCGGCCGCTGAAGCTGGGCGACAAGGTGGAGGGGGGAGGAAACGCCGGGACCCTCATCGATATCCAGTGGCGGGTGTACCTGGCCAACAAGAAGGCATCGTGGTACGAGTTCCAGCAACTCGAAGGGGAGCACGGCTACGCTCCCGACCATCCCCGGCGCAACAAGAACATCACAGACCCCGAGGCCCGCCAGCGGCTCATCATCGACCCAGGCCCCCGTTCCGTCGATCTCCGGACGCGGCGTCGCGCCCACTTCAACCGCGACGGCCAGAACACCTACGCCCCGACCTTCCCGCCGAAGTTGTCGCCCCACTCCATCGACACCCTCGGCGAGCTGCTGACCGATAACACGGGCCGGCTGCTCGTGCTGGGCGGGTACGGGAATTCCGGGTCGTTCCAGGTCGACGAGTTCGGCCAGCCTCGCATCGAGACGTACGCGAACAATGACGGCTGGTTCGACGACACGTCCGACGGCCCCGTCATGGCGCGGCTGGTCATGTTCTCGGAACTGGTCCAGGCGACCCGCTTCATCGACGTTGAGGCCCCTTCGTGGGTCATCGTCGGCTATCCGCGCTACGCCCCGCAGATCCTCGACATGGTGACGCTGGACGACGTTGTCGAAGACCTGGCGATCCGGGAGTTCGCCGACCGCACCGACCTTTACGGCAAGGTGGGAACCTTCGCCGACCCCCAGCACATCGACCCGCGCAGCGCCGAGGCCCTGCTCGCGTGGAAGAACGAGGTCCTTGACTGGAACCCGGCGTATCGGCCCTGGTTCTATCGCGACATCTGGCCCATCCTGTTCCGGCCGGACCAGTTCTCCTACCTGTCGAACATCCTGGGCCAATCCAACTTCCCCCACAACCAATCGACGCGGGGAAAATTCAACGTCAAGGTGCTGTCGGTCCCCCCGATGGTCGATCCAAAGATACTCGAACACTGCGAGCGGCAATGCCTCGCGAAAAGCCAGTCGGGCGAGCTCGTCAGCGACCGGCTCCAGCCGATCTACTTGCAGATCGAGAGCACGCTCGACCGGGAGTTGAGCCGGTATCTGACCCACCTGCGCACGGCGGACGAGAAAACCGCCACGGTGCGGCAGGCCGACGACACGGAGCGGCTGACCGGCTTGCTGGAGGTGAGCTCCAAAACGATCGCCAGCCAGCGCTTCGATGACTTCGCGGACGCCGTGACCCACGCCGTGGGGGCCTTCCACGACGCGGTCCGACCGGCGCAGAATGTCGTGCAGGACTCGCCTGAGGCGAGCACAACACAGGCCGTGCCGGACGAGGAGTCGCCGAACTATCGCAACGCCACGGTTTCACTTGAAGAGACCGTCGATGCGATCATCGATGACCTCCCCCGCAAGGCGCTGGAACGCTGGAGCGCGGCCGCGCCGAGCTACCGGGACGAGTTGAGCCGCTTTCTCGACGCCCTGCTATCCGCGGACCTCATCGAGCCGCTCCGGAAGGCGGCCCACGAGGCATTGCGCGAGTATCGCGCGGGCAAGCTCCTCCGGGACTGCAAGCAACGCTGCCTGCGGCGCGCGACGCTCGACCCCCATTACGGCGAGCGTCAGTACCTCCTCGCGATGCTGCGACGCCCCGGTGAGGAGAATCAGTTCAACCTCCGCGGCAAGCCGAACAATCGCACGTATGGCCTGCCGATGATGCCGCTGCTCAATGGCGACAACCCCCTCAGTAACACGCTGCCGTCGAAGTTCTTGCGCCTGACGGATTATCAACTCTTCGTGCTTCGACAGTGGGCCAACGGCCTGTTCTTCAACGAGATCGACGAAGGTTGGTCCACGCCGAACCCCCTCGACCCCTACGAGGGCTGGGTGAACCGGACCGGGCGCGACCTGGACCGGGGCGTCCTGTCGAACATGCTGGGCGGCTCCTTCTGCCCCGGCGGAGAGGTGACGTGGATCATCCGCAACCCATCGATCTACCGAGAGCCGTACCGCCTCAAGGCCGACCCCATGTTCTATGCCTTCCGCGAGACCGCCGCCCAGGCCAACAATCTCAAGGGCCAGGTCCCCGACGAGGATTATTCCTCCTACGAGGGCACCCCCTTGAGCCAGTCGAACAATTTCGACGTCGGTCTTCAGCCCGGCGACCTGACGAAGACGATGGCGGTCCCCTGGCAGTCAGATTTCAATGAATGCACGACACAGGACGTTGATGTGACGTACGCCGGCTGGGTGGAGCTCTACCCCGACAGCGAAGGGGATTCGAAACTCAAGCGGTCGCAACGGGTCTGGGAGACGATGTGGTGGCCCGCGCACCGCCCGCTCCAGGTCTTCGAGAACCTCAGCCCGCCGCGCCAGGACCCCAGCTACGTGATGCTCGACTGGTCGCGGGGCATCCCACAGACCAGCGCCGGCGACCTCAAGATGGTGGTCGCCTGGACCCAGCTCGGCTTCGTCGTGCTGAACCCCGACCCGAAGGAGCATCAGCCGACGACATCTCCCCCGAATTTCCGTTACATCTCCGTCGAACGCAACCAGGAGCCGAGCCGATGAGTGGTGAGAATCCCTTCGTGGGGAGCTGGACGTACCGCAGCTTCTTGAACGAACCGAAGCAGTTCTTCGATCCGATCGAAGCGGCGCTGGCCAATCCCGACCAGCTCGAAACGCATCCGAAGCAATGCGTCGAGCACTTGCAGAAACTCTTCGGCCTGATCTTCGGCTACGGCACGATCACGATCGTCGAGGCGCCGACGAGCATCCTGAAAGGGACCATCGGCGGCTCGGGCTGGTCGCTGGAGCTGACCGGTTCACGCAGCTACGGCAATCCGATGGAGGTCCGTTTCCAGGGCAAGGGGGTCATCGGGGGCTCGGAGTGGATCTACGCCTATATCGGCTACCTGGTGCCGCACTGGCCGGAGGGGGTCCAGCAGTGCGCCGCGATGGTCGGTTCGATCGTCCGCGTGATCCCCCACCCGAGCGGGGGAGGCGGTGTCAGCCCGGCGGGGGTCGTCGCGTCGTGGTATGCGGTTCGCCAGGATTAGCACGTGTCACCCGGCCCCACCATCACGACCGAGGCGTGCGATGTTCTCATTCTCGGCGGCGGGCCTGCCGGGTCGGCGGTGGCACTGTCGCTCCGACAACACGCGCCGTCCCTCTCGGTCGTGATGATCGAGAAGACCCGCGTCGTCGAGCGACGGCTCGGCGAGACGTTGCCGCCGCTCGCGCGGACCTTGCTCGAACATCTGGATCTCTGGAGCGCGTTCCGCGATCAGAACCACCGTGAGTTCTTCGGCACGTCGGCGGCCTGGGGCTCGCCGATCGCGCAGGAAAACTCGTATCTTTTCCTGAATCACGGCTCAGGCTGGCACCTGGACCGGGCTCGCTTCGACGGCATGCTGGCTGCCGAGGCGGAGCGCAGGGGGGTTCGCGTGGTCCGGGGGAAACTGCTTGAGCAGGCTGTCCGCGACGGTCCACTCTGGCGCCTTCGGCTTGCCGGTCGCGGCACACTCACGGCCCGATTCGTTGTGGACGCCACGGGCCGGTCCGCGGCCTTCGCACGCCGACAGGGTTCGACGATCGCGACGATCGATCGCCTGGTCGCGTTCGCTGGTTTCTTCCAGGAGCGATCGGGGAGCGACCCCGGCACGCTCGTGGAAGCCCTCCCCGAGGGCTGGTGGTACACCTCGGGGCTCCCCGGCGGCCGGCGCCTGTTCGCCTGCTTGACCGATCATGACATCGGTCGTCATCTTCGGTTGTCGGACCCGGCTACCTGGTCGCGCCAGCTCGGAGAGACCACCCACCTCGCCCCTCTGGCGCGGGAGGCCGTCCTATCCGAACCACTCATGATCCGACCGGCGGAGTCGAGATACCTGGAACCCGCGGTGGGCGACGGCTGGCTCGCCGTCGGCGATGCCGCCTCGGTCTTCGACCCGCTCTCGTCTCAGGGGATCGCCAAGGCCCTCCGTTCGGGGATCTTCGCCTCGTATGCCATGACCGACCTGCTGGTGAAGGGGGATGCGTCGGGGCTGGATCGTTATCGTCGTCTCGTGCGCGACGAGTTCGAAAGCTTTCTGAAGGTCCGCCGTCAGTACTACCAGCAGGAGCAACGCTGGCCCGAGAGCGCATTCTGGCGACGGCGGCGCGAGCGCATCGACACGGCTCAGTCTCGTTTCCCCGGATTCTTGTGAGACTCATCGACCGACTTGACGATCAAGTCCACGACCGCGTTCGGGTCCTTCGGCGCGAGCGGAAAATGTCCCTCGCCCTCCTTGACGATCACCGTGATCCGGCCACCAAGTTGCTTGTAACGCTGCTCCACAACACGCGTCTGGTCCTCCAGCCACGGGTCGAGACTACCGCAAACGTGAATGAGGGAAACGCCCGCCTCGGCCAGGGGGGCCAGGTGATCGATCGGCGGCGAGGAGGACATGAGGCTGTGCAGCGAGGGGTTCTCGCAATAGATGCAGGAGACCTTGTCCGGGTTCGCGATGGCCCAGGCGTACGCTTCTCCGGCCGCGGCCCCGGCGCCTTCCATCACGGTCGTTTTGGAGAAGCCGTGGTGGGTCAGGTGCTGGTAAACCGCGTCCCACTGCTCGCGGACCGGACCGGATTGCGCGACGACCGGGGCGGCGATAATGTGAAACCCTTTGGCGAGCAGAGCCAGATCGACCGCCGTGGCGTCACGACCGATCCGGTTCGCCCGGAACACCCAGGGCGTTCCCGGCGCCACGGTCTTCGGCACGATCACCGCCATGCCGGTGATCCCCCAGGGGCTTCCGGTCGAGACATCGTAGCGATCGTAACACTCCGTGAAGCCTGGCCCGCGGCAGACGGCGTACGTCTTGTCTTCCTCAAGCTTCGTGAACGAGTCGGCGAAGCTGTAGTAGGACGACTTGATGAACGTCTCGTCCGCGAAGGCCGGCCGGGTGTCGGCGGGCGGGGTATTCCCCTCGATCCAGTCGGCGATTCGCTCGGGATCGCGCAGGCTGTGAGGATGATGCGCGTTGCCCTCCTTGATCATCACGGTGATCCGACCGCCCAGTTGATGATACCGGTTCTCGATGGGCAGCGTGTGACCTTCCAGCAAGAAGTCCTGGCTTCCACAGATATTCAGGAGAGGAATGTCGCGCCGGGCCAGTTCGTCGAGCTTGTGGAACGCATCAGGCCGGATCGCGGGATTATCCGCGTAGATACAGGAAACGTTGTCGGGATGGACCGACGCCCAGTCATACGCATTGATGCCCCCTCGGCTCATCCCGATGAACGCGGGTTTCCTGGACAGGCCGTGCTGCTCGGTCAAGTAGGTGTACCAGGCATCCCACGTCCGATCCGGGTCGGTCGTGATGAACGCGACGTGAAAACCTCTGCGCAGAAGCTCGACTTCCGTCTGAGGCTCGTGGTCCCAGTAGCACCCGCGCCAGGTCCAGGGATTGCCTGGGGCCGCCGTCTCGGGAACGATCACGAGACAACGCCGCTTCCCCTTGGGTGGAGCCTTGGCCCCGAAGCCCTCGTCCTCATCGCGCTGGAATGGCTCGATGGCCAGAGTCTCCTCGTCGATCAGGAAATCATAGCGATCGAAGCCGCCGCGCCAGGTGCTCTTCGCACCGTCGAAGGGGGTGTACTCTTCGGCTTTCGTATTCCAGGCGCAGCCGAGGATGGCAACCGCCAGGATCGCGACGAACCCCGGACGCGCGAAACGGATCAGGTTGTCATTCATCGACTCGCATCCTCATTCAAGTCTGTGGGAAAGGGCAACTCATCCGGGATCGTCCGCGAGAGGGGCGCATCGCCTCGAATCATCCGGGTCGCGGCCCCCGTCAGTTTCAGATACCAGTCGCTGGGTAAACCTTCGTACGTCAGGAAGTATTTTCCGACCGGAGTCTCGTTGGCCACCTTGTAGATCGCCGTCCCCTCGTCAACCTCGTCGAACATGCCGACGAAGACGGTACGGATGCCAAGCTCCTTGAAGATCACGAACTGACGCCAGTAGAACTCTCCTCCACGACGCGGGATCTTCGTACTTCCCGGCGGCATCCGCCGCAGGTTGTCCCACGAAAATCCGGGGAATGCCGTCGGCATGTAGCCCTTGCCCGAGTCCTTCAACGCGGCCAGGTCGCCCTCCCACACTTGCTCGCGGATTCGATCCATCGAGGCATCGTCTCGATAGCGCCCGGCGTCCCACGGGCTGATCGCGTCAAATGAGCGGTAAACTTCCGACCAATCGGCGTCCGGGCGAGACTCCCCGCGCAGGGTTCGCCAGTACGGATCGACGCCTCCGATCAGATAAACGCCTCCGTATTTCGGATCATTTTTGAAGAACTCCACAAGCTCCGTGCCTTGCTCGGGTGTCCAGGGACGGTCCCTGAATCCGAGGCCCCAGAGCAGGACGACCGGCTTTCCCTGATGATGCAGGTAGCGGGAATCCTCGCGCACCTTGACCTGATCGCAGAGGAACTTCCAGTCGTCCATCACCATCCTGGTCGTTGCGCGACGGCCCACCGAGAGGTCGAGCATCATCGCCCAGACCCGGCCTTCACGGTGGCAGCCTTCGCGGATACTGGCCAGGACCCGGTTGACGTGTCGGGAACGCGCCGGACTGTTCGCCTCACCGATAAACCGGCTGAGGAAGACGCCATCGATCCCGTACTGTCGCATCCAACGTGTGTGCAGGAGGACCGGACCTTTGCGAAAGGCGCTGTACAGACGCGCCGGTGAACCGTCGGGCATCGTCAGGCCCGGAACCGGGCAAAGGTCTTCCGGCGCGTACTCGGAAACATCGGGCCACATGTCGATGGTGAATCGACCGCCGTCCGGCCGTTCCAATCCCTGCCCCCAGTGCGTGAAGCCAAAGTTCGAGCCGTCGCAGGATGTGTTGAACCACCCCTGATAACCGCAGAGCACCTTTCCATCCAGCGTCGTCGCGTCCACATCGGAGCGACTCGGCCCCGTATAGGGATGCAGCCAGGGCTCGTCATCGGGCGGATCGGCCGCGGGCGTGCGAGTCGACAGAAGCCCGAGCAAGGTCAACGTCGTGACGAGCAATGTCCGAACGGTTCGCGTCATGGTTCCCGATCCTTCCGGAAAAGTAGAGGGAATCCCATCCTCACTCATGGTTTCGCTGAGCTTCGCAATAACATCCCGTTATGCCAGCCAGGTTCCGCGACCGCAAGCCCCTCGGGTCGCCTGAGACTGGTCGGTCGAGAGCTCTTGCTCATCGCCGTTTCGTCGGAGATCGAACTCGTTGACCAGATTGTTGACCTGATCGACGTTCACCGCGCCGAGGTCGAGCCTGGCCTCGATCTCGCTCTTGTCGATCTTATCGATCAGCAGCCCCCGCGTCCGTGCCGCCGGCAGCAAGGCGGTTCCCCGCGGACCGAGATGTCGGGGTCGGCGATGTTGCCCAGATTGCCATTGAGGGACGCCGGCCATCGGGTGGCCGGCGTCCGGTCCGCATCACGGGGCGAGTCGATTGGACTCTTACGGTTGCGCCGCGGCCGGAGCGTTGCCGGCGCCGCCTTGATCGGGCTCGGGAAGGCGGACCAGAGTGAACTGCCGCTGCTGGCCGTCGGGGGTATGCACGAGCATCGTGGTCTGATCCTTGGTGAGGTTCGCGATGCCCGCTTCATAGGTGGGCAATTGATCCCCTCCGATCGTCCACGCGGCTCGCTGGGTCTTGGGATCGACCGCGCCCGCGAGGGGTGTCGTCTCGTTCGACTGGAGGTTGTGGTAATTTCCGCGAATCTGGCCCGATTTGTTGACCGCGAGCTGGAAAAGATCGTTGGGGTTGTCCTGCTCGCCCTGGACCATGGCGAAGACCCCGAGCGGCAACCACTGATCGTTCGGTTCGGGGGGGGCGTTGCCGGCCGCGGCGATCTGGCTGGCCTGGTCGGCGTAATCCTGGGGAGATCCGGCCGGATCGCCATTGACGTAAACGGCGTTGGTCTGACTGACGACATTCGAGCCGTAGTCGTAAGGAACGGGCTGCGCGCCTAGCCCGACCGCCGCCGCGACCGCGCCATATCCCGGGTTCGCGTAGAGGGAGGGGGAGGTCAGATTGGTCGGCTGCCAGGCGTTGGCATATCCCGCGTACATGGCCGGATTGAGCGTGGGATAGGCGTTCGCCCCGGCGACGACCGTGTTTCGCTGGGCCACGAGTGCGGTATTCCCGGCGTAGTACGAGCCATAGGGGCGCGCGGCCCCGTAGGCCCCGTAGCCTCCGGGAATCCCGGGGGCTCCCGCCCCCGCGCCGGGGAGAACGCCGATGCCGCTATCGGCTCCGCCAACTCCTCCCGCACCGAGACCGGGTCGACCCGCCCCCGCGCCGGGGAGAACGCCGATGCCGCTATCGGCTCCGCCAACTCCTCCCGCACCGAGACCGGGTCGACCCGCCCCCGCTCCCGGGAGTGCGCCGACACCGCTCCCGGCTCCCCCCGCGCCCACTCCTGGTCGGCCGGCACCGGCGCCCGGTAGCTGCGCCGACACCGCTCCCGGCTCCCCCCGCGCCCACTCCTGGTCGGCCGGCACCGGCGCCCGGTAGTGCGCCGACACCGCTCCCGGCTCCCCCCGCGCCCACTCCTGGTCGGCCCGTGCTTCCCGTGCCAACTCCCGGTCGGCCCGCGCCTCCGTTGCCAACTCCCGGTCGGCCCGCGCCTCCGGCCCCGGCGTTTGCGACAGATCCACCCGAGCCGCCACGTCCATACGGCCCCATGGAGGTGCTGCCGCGTTGACATTCCGCCCTGCGGGCTTCGCGACGAAAGCCCACCCCCCTGCATCCCGCCCTGAGGGCTTCGAGTCGAAAGCCCGCCGCCGAAACCGCCACCGGCGCTTCCACCACGTTGCATCCCGCCGCCGCCACCACGTTGCATCCCGCCGCCGCGCTTCCACCGCGTTGCATCCCGCCGCCGGCGCTTCCACCGCGTTGCATCCCGCCACCGGCGCTTCCGCCGCGTTGCATCCCGCCACCGGCGCTTCCACCGCGTTGCATCCCGCCGCCACTACGACCGCCGCCGCCCCGGCTGCCACCGGCGCTTCCGCCGCCGCCCCGGCCGCCGCGCTGGGCCGAGGCCTGAAGATCGGGGAGGACGAACGAGAGGAGAATTGTCAGAAGTGCGATCCCTTTGAGGCGCATGTCGCATGACTCCAGGCTTCGTGATTCGAGGGGGTGAAGGTGCGAGGGACCGTCCGTCCGGTCGGCTCACTTCTCGGTCTTGACCCGCGTGACCTTGACGGGGGCCAGGTCCGCGAGCTCGGTGTCATCGAACGTGCGGTCAATGGACTGCCATGTGAACGTGTCGTCGTCCACCCGCCGGAGGATATTGGTCTCGACGAGGGTGCTGCCGTCGGCGAGGGTGCCGACCGCATCGAGGACCCACTGATCGCCGTCGGGGCTCCAGTCGGCCTCGCCGACACCGCCGTCGGCCTCGAACGTCCACGTATGGAGCGCGCCGGTCGCGGGATCGACCCCGATGACCTGAGAGCCGGTCAGAGCCAGTTCCTTCTCCTTGATGGTGAACTGAGCAATGATGAACCGCTTGTTCGGGGCCCACGAGTAGGTGGTCCGGATCTCGGCCCCGGCTCCGCTCAGCGATTTCCACTCGCCGATGATCCAGGCCAGGTCCGCGATCGAGGGCTCGTCATCCTCGGGCGATTCCCCCAGTTGGGCCAGGCGCCAGCTCCCGTCCTCGCGCACGAAGAGGGCGCTGTAGGATGCGGTGGTTGCCGGCTCCACCGGGCCGCGTCGGACGGTCACCGACCCCTCCTCGATCGCCAGGTCGCTGGCGAGGAATCGGAGCGATCCGGGGTGGACCTCGGCCTCCACCTCGGGCGTTTTCGCGAAGAACTCCGAGAAGCCCTCCTCAAGGGCCTCTCGCCCTCGAACCGTCACCCCCATCTGGTTCCGGTACTCTCCCTCGGCCGTCCAGTGCGCGGCGAGGGCTTTCGCGTCGCGCGACTGGAACGCCTTGGCGAACGACTGCATTGCCGACCGGATCGCCGCGCGGTCGTCGTCGTGCGCGGAGGAAACCGCCGCGCCGGGCTTCTTCGGTGACTCCTCGTCAGCTCGGGCCAGATTTGGTGCCGACCAGCGAGCCGAAACCATCAGCGCGGCGACCGCCACCAGCGCCGCGAGCCTGGCCGTGCGCACCGAGATCAATCGAGTCATGGTGACTTCCTGAATTCGTGGGATGGACCCGAGCAGGGGAGCGTATGCCGCCGTCGCCTTGGCTCGACCGTTGGGAAATGGAGGAACATCTTCGTTCCGACGCGCCGATCCTCGATGATCAAATTCCCCAACAACAGTAACTCCTTGATATGCGATCCCGGCGCCCCGTTCAAGTAGGTCGAATGATTATTTTCGAAAATATGGAGATTGAACCGGAAGATGCGCGGCAAGATTCGGCGCGAGGCCCTGGGGCATGGCCGATGCTCCGGGAACCGACAATGGACCAGGCTGTTTCCGCTCGGCACGTCAATTCCTCCTGGCGAGATCGAGGAAGACGATGCTCGACGGATTGCCGACGGGGGCGTAATGGCCGGTGAACGCGAGGCCGCCGGTTTGAAGGTTCACCCGGAAGACGGCGATGTTGTCGTCACGCTGATTGCAGCAATAGAGGAAGTGGCCCGTGGGGTCGAAGTTGAAGCTGCGGGGATAATTCCCTCGCGTCCATTCCTCCCCGACGTAGGTCAACTCGCCGTCCGGGCCGATGGAGAAGATGCCGATGCTGTCGTGCAGTCGGTTGCCCGCGTAGACGAATCGCCCATCGGCGGAGACCAGGATCTCGGAGCAGAAATTACTGCCGGCAAACCCGGGCGGCAGGGTGGAAACCGTCTGCCGGGGGGCCAGCCGCCCCGTCTCGGCATCGTAGTCAAACAGGACGATGGTCGAGCCTTCCTCCTGAATGGAATAGAACCAACGACCATTGGGATGAAAATCGAAATGCCGGGGGCCGTCTCCGGGTGGCAACGCGACCGCGTGCGGTTCGTTCGGAGTCAGGACGCCCTTCTTTTCGTCGAACTTCCAGACGAAGATGCGATCCAGGCCCAGGTCCGCATGCAGCACGAAGCGCCCCGCGGGGTCGGCCTGGATCATGTGCGCGTGGGTCCTGATCGTGTCCGCTGATGGCGAAGCTGCCCGGCGGGGCATGGGTCGCCCGGGTGGGACCGATCTCGCCGGCATCCTTCTGGATGTCCGTGGCGTCGCCCAGGCGACCGTCGGGCTGGATCGGCAGCACCGCCACGGAGCCGCCGAAGTAGTTGGCCACCAGCACGAACCGTCCGGACGGATGGATGCTCACATAGGTCGGACCGGCGCCGCCGGAGCGAACGGTATTGAGCAACGTCAACTGCCCGTCGGCCGGATCGATGGCGAAGGCGCTGACCGTTCCTTGCTTGTCGTCGCCGACCCGATCGGTCTCATTGGCGGAATAGAGCCGGGTTCCGTCGGCATTCCGGACCAGGCAGCTCGGGCTGGTTCCCATCTCGTAAATGCCGGCGGGCGTCATCGCCCCGGTGGCGCGATCCACCCGGAAGAGGTGGATGCCACGACCGTTGCCGGGCGGGAGATCCACCTGCGTCGGCAAGACATCGCGGAGCGGAGAGCTGAAGGTGCCGACATACGCCATGAGCGGCCCCCGGGCTTCGTCCGATCGCGCCGGGAGCGAACGGGCGAGGAACGGCGTTGTCCCCGCCAGTGCGATCGAGGTTTTGAGAAACGAACGCCGGGAACGGTCGATTTTATGAATGGCCATCCATTAGTTCCAAAGCTGAGAGTTGAACACGGTGTCCGGGCCTCTGGACTGGCCTCCCATGCGATCGGGGGCTCCGTCTCGGGAGGCACGGCCCACCCACCATCCTTCGCGGACCCCGGAGAATACCGCTCGACCGGGCGCGTGTCCAGGCTCGGGCCGCGGACAACCGCTCACCATCCGGGTCCTCACGGTCCCGCTTTGGAACCGCCGGGTGGTCTGGAGGCAACACGGTGTCCGCGCGCAAAGACGCTAAAGAAAGATAGCCCGGGTCGAGGAAGTCGGTTCAAAAAATCCGCCCGCGACCACCAGGGACAGGAGGAACTCGTGTCGGTCCGCACCCGCGCCCGTCCCGTTCCTGGTGCGGACGAACGGCACACGAAACCCTTGCACTCTCGACGATCGCGCAACAGAACCCCCGGGGTGAGAACCGGGTGGGACGGACCGCCCGCGTGGCCTCGCGCAAGCCAATATTGGCGGCCCCTGGAGCACGGGCAGGCGAGTTCCCGCGTTACAAAACGCGGCTTAAGTATAATTATCATTTTCAAAAACATTGACTTCTATGAAATATCTTGCGTCATCATGGCATCGCTTGCATAATCGGAGCCACCAGGACAATTGGCGCTGGTGCCGACTCTTGTCCTGCCCCGCGGCTTGTCGTGATCGGAGCGAAGTCCGCGGGTCATCAACCTGACCTGACATGAGGCGTGGGCGGGGTTCGGCCTATCACCGGATTTGGATTGAAGGATCAGGGTCGGAATCGCGGATTGACGATAAACGAGGCCGGGGTGAGACGAAGCCCATCGGGGTGCACCTCGTTCCTTCCTGAGCATGGACCGGGCACGATCGCGGGTTCGGACGTTGTCGATCCGGACAGACCGTCTGTCGCGCTCGACGGACCGCACCGGCATTTCATCGATATCCTGATTTTTCAAAAGCTCTCGATTTATCGCACCTGGAGCTTGACACCGATGGCCCCCGAAGCATCCTCCCTCACGGGACGGCGCCGCGTGAGCGCGGCCCGTCGGGCCCGGCGACGTCTGACGACGCTGGCCATCGAAGCCCTTGAGCCGCGAACCATGCTCTCGGTCGTCCAGTGGGATGACGGCGGAGGGGACGGGCTCTGGACGAACCGGCTCAACTGGAGCGGCGACGTGCTGCCCGGCCCGACCGACGACGTCGTGATCGACGTTCCGGCGAGCCTCGTGGTCACGCTCTCGGGGGCGTCGGTCTCGGTGCGGAGCCTGCAATCGCAGGAGGACCTCACGCTCGACAGCGCCACGTTGACGGTCGGCGGCGGCTCCTCGCTCGTGGCGGGCGCGTTGACGGTCGGCCCCGGCTCCACGCTCGTCGCCGACGGCGCCTCGGCGGTCATTCAGGCCACCGGCACGACGCTCATCGACGGGGCGAACCTCTTCGCGCGCAACGGCGGCGCGATCGAGCTGCCCCTGGCCGACTCCTACGACCAGGGGGCCACCGCCAGCTTCCAGACCCGGACCTGGCGGGCCGAGGGGACGGGCAGCCGCATCAACCTCGACGGGTTGCGGGTGATCACCCAGGGGACCTCCTATGACGCTCATCTGGCGATCCAGGCCGCGGCCGGCGGCGCGATCGACCTGAGCGGCGTCTCGCGGATCGTGGACCCGCAGACCGGGGACTCCCGGCGCCGCTCGATCGATCTGCTGGCCGAGGGGGCGGGGAGCACCATCCAGCTCGACGCCCTCGAAAGCTTCACCGACATCCAGGGGAGCGGCGCCGGGAACGTGGACGGCCGGTGGTCCACCCTGACCGCGCGCGACGGCGGCACGATCGCCACGCCGGCCTGGACCTCGGCGACGGGGGTGGACGTGTCCATCGAGCAGGTCGGGGCGATCGGCCTCGATGCCTTGAGGAACCTCTCCTCGGGGAGAATCCAGGTCGCCGGGATCGATCTCACCCTGGCCGGCCTCTCGGGAATCGATGGGACGAGCCTGCTGGTCACCGACGGCGGCCGGCTGGCGCTGCCGGCGGTCACGATCTACAGCCAGGCCTCGACCGACAGCTTCCAGACGCGCTCCCTCCGCGCCGAGGGGGCGGGCAGCGTGCTCGACCTCCCCGCGCTCAGCCTGCTCCAGAACGGCACGAACTACGACGCCCACCTGCTCGTCCAGGCTGTCGGAGGGGGTTCGTTCTTGGCCCCGAGCCTGAAGCGGATCGTCGATCCCACCGGGGGCGACACCCGTCGCCGCTCCGTCGATGTGCTGGCCGATGGCGTGGGGAGCGTGATCGACCTGGGGCTCACGGATGTTATCTCGGACACCAGCGGCACGGCCTCGGGCAACGTCGATGGGCGCTGGTCCACCCTGACGGCGACGGACGGCGGGACGATCCTCGCCCCGGCGCTGACCACCCTGAAGGGGGTCGATCTGACCCTCGACGGTACGGGGACGCTCCCCGTCAGCGCGCTTCGCACGCTCCAGAGCAGCCGCCTGACGGTCGTCGGGATCAACGTGAGCCTGGGCAACATCGCCGACGCCAACGGCTCCAGCCTGATCGTCTCGGCCGGGGGACGGCTGGCCCTGCCGGGGCTGGAGCACTACGACCACGACGCCACCGAAAGCTTCCTGACCCGGACGCTCCAGGCCACCGGAACGGGCAGCGTCCTCGACCTGTCCGGGGTCAAGACGATCGCCAACGGGACGCTCTACCAGAGCCGGCTGGCGATCCAGGCGACCGGCGGCGGCACGGTCGATCTCCGCTCCGTGGCGCGGCTGGAGGACCCGGCGTCGGGCGACACGCGCCGGCGGCTCGATCGACGTGCTGGCCCAGGACGCCGGGAGCGTCGTCCGGCTCGACGCCCTGACCCGCTTCACCGACGCCGAGGGGACGGCGGCCGGCGAGACGGACGGGCGCTGGTCCAGCCTCGCCGTCGCGAGCGGCGGGGCGATCGAGGCCCCCGCGCTGGCGACCCTGGTGGGCATCGACCTGACCCTCGACGGCGGCGGCACGCTGCCGCTCGACGCGATCCGCTCGTTGACCAGCGGGCGAATCCAGACGATCGGCGTGTCGGTGACCTTGCCGGGCCTGACGGACGTGGACGGCTCGACCCTGATCGTCTCCGGCGGCGGCCGGCTCGCGCTGCCCGGCGTGACGAGCTACGACCACGCCGCGACCGAGAGCTTCCTCTCCCGGACGCTCCGCGCCGAGGGCTCGGGAAGCGTGCTCGACCTGAGCGGCGTCCAGTCGGTCCGCAACGGGACGTTCTACCAGTCTCGCCTGTTCATCCAGGCGGCGGCCGGGGGAACGGTCGATCTGCGCGGCGCGACGGGCATCGCCGACCCGACCGACGGCGATACCCGCCGGCGCTCGATCGAGGTCACGGCCGACGGGATCGGCAGCACGATCCGGCTCGACACCCTCGCCAGCTTCACCGACATCAACGGCACGGCGGCCGGCGAGACGGACGGGCGCTTCTCGGCCCTGGCCGCGCACGACGGCGCGACGATCCAGGCCCCCTTGCTGACCCGTCTGATCGGCGTCGATCTCGCCGTGGACGGCGGGGCGACCCTGCCCACGTCGCAGATCGCCTCGTTCCGGGACGGCCGCATCACCTTCGTCGAGCCCGGCCACGACTTCGGCGGCCTGACCGACGCGAGCCGGGCGCAACTGGTCGTCTCGGGCATCCCGGTCACGCTGCCGGCACTCGACCGGATCGACGGCGCGAGCTTCCTGGTCTCGGGGGGCGGGGGGCTGTCGCTGCCGTCGGCCCGCTTCTACGACCAGGGGGCCACCGCCAACTTCCAGACCCGGACCTGGAAGGCCGAGGGGGCCGGCAGCGTGCTCGACCTCAGCGCCCTGACCCGGATCACCAACGGGGTGTACTACCAGGCCGGTCTCGACATCAACGCCCTCGACGGCGGCACGATCGACCTCGGCGTCCGTCACCACGATCACCGACCCGACCAGCGGCGATACCCGCCGACGCTTCATCAACCTCCTCGCCGACGGCACCGGCAGCACGATCCACCTCGACGCCCTGACCACGATGACCGACGCCAACGGCACCGCCTCCGGGGACGTGGACGGCCGCTGGTCCACCCTGCTCGCCCGCGCCGGCGGGACGATCGCCGCCCCCTTGCTGACGAGCCTTCAGGGCGTGGACCTGACGCTCGACGAGACCGGATCGTTTCCCACCGCGCAGCTCGTCTCCTCACGAAGCGGGCGGATCACGCTCTCGGGCGTCAACCGCGACCTGTCCGGCCTCCGCGACCTGACCGGCACGCAGATCATCGTCTCGGGCGTCCACGCGGACCTCAGCCGATTGACCACGTTACGATCCGGTCTCGCTTTCGTTGACCGGCGGCGGGACGGCCGACGTGGCGAACCTCATCGACATCGACGGCACGAGCCTCTCGGTCGCCGGCGGCGTCACTCTGGCCTTGCCCGGCGGTGACGACCTACCGCCACGCCTCCACCGACAACTTCCAGATCCGGTCCTGGTCCGCCTCGGGAGCGGGCAGCGTGCTCGACCTGAGCCACCTGACGAACATCACCAACGGCACCCACTACGCCACCGGCCTGACCGTCACCGCCACCGGCGGCGGCACCATCGACCTCCGGGGCGTCCGCGCGATCACCGATCCCGGAGACCGGCGACACGCGCCGACGGTTCATCGACCTCCGGGCCGACGGGACCGGCAGCACGATCCGGCTCGATACCTTGACCCGCGTCACCGACGTCAACGGCACGGCGTCCGGCGACGTGGACGGGCGCTGGTCCACGATCTGGGCTCACGACGGCGGCGCGATCGTCGCCCCGGCGCTGACGACGCTCCGGGGCGTGGACGTGACGCTCGACGGTTCGGGCTCCTTCGCGACGGCGCCGCTGCGCCGGGTGCTCAGCGGGCGTCTTTCCATCAGCGCCGGTGGATACGACTTCTCCGCCGCTTCGGGACGCCACCGGAACGCAACTCGTCATCAACGGCGTGGCGGCCGACCTGAGCCACCTCGCCATCCTCCGGTCGGGCCTGCTCTCGTTGACCGGCGGCGGGACGGCCGACGTGGCGAACCTGATCGACATCGACGGCGCGAGCCTCTCGGTCGCCGGCGGCGTCACTCTGGCCCTGCCCGGCGGTGACGACCTACCGCCACGCCTCCACCGACAACTACCAGGTCCGGACGTGGACCGCCTCGGGAGCGGGCAGCGTGCTCGACCTGAGCCACCTGACGAACATCACCAACGGCACCCACTACGCCACCGGCCTGACCATCACCGCCACCGGCGGCGGCACCATCGACCTCCGCGGCGTCTCCCAGATCGTGGACACGCCCACGGGCGACACGCGCCGACGGTTCATCGACCTCCGGGCCGACGGGACCGGGAGCACGATCCGGCTCGATGCCCTGGCGAACTTCACGGATGCCAACGGGACCGCAGCCGGCGACGTGGATGGTCGGTGGTCCACCCTGACGGAGGCCAACGGCGGGACGATCGTCGCTCCGGGGCTCGTCATCACGCGAGGCGTCAACGTCGTCGCCACGGGGGGTCTCGGAAGCGTCCAGGGCGGGGCCTCGCTGCTGGGAAGCGCCTCCGCCCCGGCCTCCGGTTCGGGCCTCGCCGCTCTGACCGGAGTCGCGGCGTTTGAAGCGCGCTGGATCGGGGGGAACGGCGACTGGAGCAACGCGAGCAACTGGAGCACCGGCCGGGTCCCCGGCCCCGAGGACGACGTGATCCTCGACGTGGCGGGCCAGAACCTGACCGTCACGATCTCCGGGGGCAGCCAGCGGGTGCGGAGCCTGGTGTCCGAGGAGGCGCTCGTCCTCAGCGGCGGCTCGCTCACCGTCACCGCCGCGTCCGTGATCCGGGGGGCGTTCACGCATGGCGGCGGGCACGACGCTCACCGCCGAGGGGGGCCTCGCCGAGTTCGTGGCCGAGGGGCCGACGACGATCAACGGGGCGAACCTCTACGCCCTGTCCGGCGGCGTGCTGCGTCTCGACCAGGCGACCAGCTACAATCAGGCTTCCTCGGCGAGTTTCCAGACCCGCACCCTCCGCGCCCAGGGGGCCGGCAGCGTTCTCTCGCTTCAGGGTGTGACGACGATCACGAACGGCACGCACTACGATGCCCAGCTCGCGATCGAGGCGCTCGACGGCGGCTCCGTGGACCTCCGCGCCGTCGCCTCGATCGCGGACCCGACCGGCGGCGACACCCGCCAGCGCGCGGTCTTCGTCACGGCGAGCGGATACGGGAGCACGGTCCGGCTCGATGCCCTCACCAGCTTCACCGACACCTACGGCCTGAACGCCGGTAGCTCCGACGCCGAGTGGTCCACGCTCACCGCCCGCGACGACGCCGAGATCGTCGCCCCGTTGCTGGCGACGCTCCGCGGCGTCCACGTCACGATCGACGCGGCGGACGGGGGCGGCTGGGATGCGCTGACGAGCCTCACCAGCGGGCGGTTCACCGTCTCGAACCGCGCCAGCGTGACCCTCTCCGGCCTGACGGCCATCGACGGGTCGAGCTTCTTCGCCACCGGCGGCGGCTCATTGACGCTGCCGGTGGCGACATCGTACAGCCAGGCCGCTCCCCAGACTTTCGTGACGCAGACGTTCCGGGCCGAGGGGATCGACAGCCTCCTCGACCTGGGCGGCCTGACGGCCCTCACCAACGGCACCTTCTACGCCTCTCGCCTGACCATCGAGGCCGTCGGCGGCGGGACGATCGACCTTCACTCGGTCGCGACGATCGACGACGCGACCAGCGGCGACACGCGCCGGCGTTCGATCGACATCACGGCGGACGGAACCGGCAGCACGATCCGGCTCAACGCCCTGACGAGCATTACCGATGCTCAGGCGACCGGGGCCGGCGACGTGGACGGGCGCTGGTCCACGCTCACCGTCCGCGACGCGACGATCGAGGCGCCGAACCTCAACACTCTGACCGGAGTGTCCCTGTCCATCTCCGGCCTGGCGGTGCTACCGCTTGCCCAGATCACGTCCATTACCTCCGGCCAGATCGCCGTCAGCGACCTCGACCGTGCCTTCCCCTCCCTGACCGAGACGACCGGCACGCAGCTTACGATGGATGGGGCGCACGTCGATTTCCCCGGTGTGACCTCGCTCCGCTTCGGCGGCGTGACGCTCACCGGCGGCGGAACCGTCGCCCTGCCGAACCTTGTGGACATTGACGGCGCCAGTTTCTTCGTCAGCGATGGCGTGACCCTTTCGCTGCCGGGAGTCGTCGCCTACAACCATCGATCGACGGACAACTTCCAGGTCCGCACCTGGCGTGCCGAAGGCCCCGGCAGCCGCATCGAACTGCCCGCGCTCGCCACCATCACCAACGGCACCCACTACGCCACTGGCCTCGATATCAACGCCCGCGACGGCGGCACGATCGACCTCGCGCTCCGTCACCGCGATCACCGACCCGGCCAGCGGCGACACCCGACGACGCTTCATCAACCTCAACGCCGACGGCGCCGGCAGCACGATCCGCCTCGACGCCCTGACCACGATTGACCGACGCCAACGGCACCGCCTCGGGCGATGTGGACGGCCGATGGTCCACGCTCACCGCCCGCGACGGCGGCACGATCACCGCGCCATTGCTGGTGAGTTTGCAGGGGGTCGATGTCACGCTCGACGGCACCGGCACGCTCGATACGGCGCAATGGCAGTCCTTCACCAGCGGTCGCCTGACGGTTGACGCGGAGGGAACAAACCTGGCCGCGCTGGAGGACGCGACGGGGACGCAGATTGTCGTGACGCACGCGCACGCCGCGTTCCCGATGCTGACGACCCTGCGGTTCGGCAGCGTCTCGCTCGCCAACGGCGGCACGGTGGATCTGCCGCTGGTCAGCGACTTGGACGGGGCGAGTTTGTCGGTGCGTGACGGCGTGACCCTGTCGCTGCCGGGTGTCGTCGCCTACAACCATCGATCGACGGACAATTACCAGGTCCGCTCCTGGCTCGCCGAAGGCCCCGGCAGCCGCATCGAACTGCCCGCGCTCGCCACCATCACCAACGGCACCCACTACGCCACCGGCCTCGACATCAACGCCCGCGACGGCGGCGCGATCGACCTCGCGCTCCGTCACCGCGATCACCGACCCGGCCAGCGGCGACACCCGACGACGCTTCATCAACCTCAACGCCGACGGCGCCGGCAGCACGATCCGCCTCGACGCCCTGACCAGCGATGACCGACGCCAACGGCACCGCCTCCGGCGACGTGGACGGCCGCTGGTCCACGCTCACCGCCCGCGACGGCGGCACGATCGCCGCGCCGTTGCTGGTGAGTTTGCAGGGGGTCGATGTCCTGCTCGACGGCACCGGCACGCTCGATACGGCGCAATGGCAGTCCTTCACCAGCGGTCGCCTGACGGTTGACGCGGAGGGAACAAACCTGGCCGCGCTGGAGGACGCGACGGGGACGCAGCTTGTGGTGACGCACGCGCACGCCGCGTTCCCGATGCTGACGACCCTGCGGTTCGGCAGCGTCTCGCTCGCCAACGGCGGCACGGTGGACCTGCCGCTGGTTTCGGACATCGACGGCGCCAGCTTCTTCGTCAGCGGCGGAGTCACGTTGGCGTTGCCGTCGGTCAGCTCGTACAGCCATCAATCAACGGGCAGCTTCCAGGTCCGCACGTGGCGTGTCGAGGACGTGGGCAGCCGGCTCGACCTGAGCCAGCTTACCACCATCACCAACGGCACCCACTACGCCACCCGTTTGAGCGTTGAGGCCCTGTACGGCGGGACCATCGACCTGAGCGGCGTGATTTCGATCATCGACCCGAGCAGCGGCGACACGAGGCGGCGGTCGGTGGATGTCCTGGCGGACGGGGCGGGCAGCACGATCCGCCTCGACGCCCTGACCACAATGACCGACGCCAACGGCACCGCCTCGGGGGACGTGGACGGCCGCTGGTCCACGCTCACCGCCCGCGACGGCGGCACGATCGCCGCGCCATTGCTGGTGAGCTTGCAGGGGGTCGATGTCCTGCTCGACGGCACCGGCACGCTCGATACGGCGCAATGGCAGTCCTTCACCAGCGGTCGCCTGACGATTGACGCGGAGGGAACAAACCTGGCCGCGCTGGAGGACGCGACGGGGACGCAGCTTGTGGTGACGCACGCGCACGCCGCGTTCCCGATGCTGACGACCCTGCGATTCGGCAGCGTCTCACTCGCCAACGGCGGGACGGTGGCCCTGCCGCTGGTGTCGGACATCGACGGCGCCAGCTTCTTCGTCAGCGGCGGAGTCACGTTGGCGTTGCCGTCGGCCAGCTCGTACAGCCATCAATCAACCGGCCAGCTTCCAGGTCCGCACCTGGCACGTCGAGGACGTGGGCAGCCGGCTCGACCTGAGCCAGCTTACCGCCATCACCAACGGCACCCACTACGCCACCCGTCTGAGCATTGAGGCCCTGTACGGCGGCACGATCGACCTGAGCGGCGTGATCTCGATCATCGATCCGAGCAGCGGCGACACGAGGCGGCGGTCGGTGGATGTCCTGGCGGACGGCGCCGGCAGCACGATCCAGCTCGACGCCCTGACCACGATGACCGACGCCAACGGCACCGCCTCCGGCGATGTCGATGGCCGCTGGTCCACGCTCGTCGCCCGTGACGGCGGCACGGTGGTGGTGAACTCCGCCGCGACCGGGATCCAGGGGGTCCAGGCGACGGCGGGCCTGCTGGGGACGCTCCGGGGGTCGCTCGCGATTGGAGCCGGAGCACGGCTCGACGGGCTCGGGACGGTGACAGGCAACGTCACTAACGGGGGACTCGTCGCTCCCAAGGGCGAGACCGCCCCCACCGCGATCCTGACGATCGGCGGCTCCTACACGCAGACGGCCGATGGGCGACTGGAGATCGACCTGGGCGGCACGACGCCGGGCAGCCAGCATGATGTCCTCGCGGTGGCCGGGCCAGGCCATCCTGGACGGCACGCTCGCGGTCTCGCGGATCAATGACTACCTTCCCACGGCCGGCCAGTCGTTCCGGATCATGACCTTCGCCGGTTCGAGCGGGCGCTTCGCGACCGTCACCGGGCTGGATGTCAGCGCGAACGAGTCGCTGTCCCTGCTGACGAACCCGACCGACCTGACGCTCCGGCTCTTCGACGTGGACACGCTCCAGGTGCTCGGCCAGGCGCCCGCCGGCGCGGTCGATGCCGAGGTCAGTGAGATCGTCCTGACGCTGTCGGACCCGGTGGCCGGGGCCGACGCCCGCTCGCCCGACACGTTTACCTTGCTGAACCTGGGGGCCGACGGCCTCCCGGGCGGGGGAGACGACGCTGCCGGTGATTCTCCTGCCCTCCTACGCGGACGGTTCCACGACGATCCGCCTGGGCGTCACCTCCAACCAGCCGATCAGCCTCTCGGCCTGGACCGAGCGAGACTACGGCAACCTCTCGACGGGCGACTGGCGGATCGAGGACGGCGGCACCAGTGTCAAGCAGTACAACAACGGCTTCCCGACCTTCTTCGTCAGCGACTTCGACTTCATCGACCGCACCTTCACCGGTCGAATCCGCGTCGAGGAGAACGGCGGCGACGACGACTTCATCGGCCTGGTCTTCGGCTTCCAGACCGACGCCGCGACGGGCAAGCCCGACTCCTATTACTACCTGAGCTGGAAGCAGGCGAACCAGACCGTGAGCGGCAACCTCGGCGAGGCCGGCTTCAAGCTGCTGAGGGTGTCGAACTCGGCCGGGCTGACGCAGGACCAGATGGATGCGCTGCTCTGGGACGGCGAAAACGGAGCGAACATCCAGGTTCTGGCCCGCAACACCGCGTCGAACCTCGGCTGGGCGGATAACACGAGCTACGACTTCTCCATCGAGTACCGGACGGGCGGCCAGATCGCCTTGACGATCCGGCGGACCGACACCGGCGCGGTCCTCTGGCAGACCACCGCCACCGATCCCGCACCGCTGGGCACGGGCAAGGTCGGGTTCCTCAATCACAGCCAGTCGTTCGTGCGGTACAGCGGCCTCTCCCAGTCGTCGGTTCTCGCCGAAGGGCGGTATCAGCTCACCGTCCGCTCGGGCACTCCGGGGCTCCGCGACCTGTCCGGGCGCCCGCTCGACGGCGACGCCAACGGGGTCTCCGGCGACGACTACACCGCGTCCCTCATCATCGACCACACCGATCCGGCGGTCGCGCAGGTGACCATCCAGGCGGACCGCGTCCTCGTCCGCTTCGCCGAGGCCGGAGGCATGGACCCGGCGCGGGTGGCGAACGCGGCGTTCTATCGCCTGATCGCCAGCGGTGGCGACGGGACCTTCGGCGACAGCGAGGACCGCGACCTCTCCGGCGCGATCACCTCCATCGACTTCGACCCCGTCACCCAGACGGCAACCCTGCGGTTCGCGGGCGGCCTGAGCGACGACCTCTACCAACTGACGATCGACGGGACCGACGGCCTCGCCGACCTCGCCGGCCACCCGCTCGACGGCGGCCAGGACCACGAGGCGTCCCTCACGCTCGACGTGACCCCGACCCAGATCGTCGTCGATCTGCAAGACGCCAGCGACACCGGCCGGTCCAACACCGACAACGTCACCCGGGAAACCCTCCCGACCTTCGACCTGACGATCAACAAGCCGGGCCGGGTCGAGGTGGATGTGGACGGTGACGGCATCATCGACGCCTCGGCGCACTTCGCCTCGGCCGGCACCTACACGATCCCCGCGCCCGAGGCCCTCGCCGACGGGACGTACACGATCCAGGCCCGCCTCATCCCGGCGGTCGGTGCCGAGGTCACGAAAACGCTGAGCTTTCACCATCGACACGACCCCGCCGCGGGTCCTCTCGATGGTGCCGAGCGGCCTCGTCACGGCCGCCGTCGGCGCGATCGACCTCACCTTCGCGGGGAGCATGGACGCCGCCAGCTTCACGGCGGCCACCGTGCTGCTCTCCGGGCCGAACGGCCCGATCACGATCACGGGCGCCCAGATCGTCAACGCCTCGACCGTCCGGATCAGCCTGCCCGTCCAGGCAACGACGGGCCTCTATTCCCTGAGCATTCTGCCGGACGTATCCGACCTCGCCGGAAACCTCCTCGACCAGGACGGCGACGGCCAGCCGGGCGAGCCGGACGAGGACGTCTTCACCGGGTCGTTCTCCATCAGCGTCGCCGACCTGGTCGCCGTGTCCGTCACCGGGCCGACCACCGCGCGACCGGGAGATGCGGTGTCCGTCTCGTGGACGGTCCGCAACGACGGCGATGTGGCCTCCGGCTCCTGGGTCGATCGCCTCTATCTCTCAACCAACGGTCAGGTCGCCGGCGCGACGCTCCTCGTCTCGGCCCCTCGTACCGGGCTGGCTCCGGGAGTGAGCTACACGAGGCAGTTCACGGTGAACCTGCCGACAATCGCCGACGGCTCGTACAGGCTGCTGCTCGTCGTGGACGCCGGCAACGCCGTACTCGAAGGGGCCGGCGAGGCGAACAACACGCTCGCCAGTGACGTTGACGTGGTCGTCGGTCACGTGGACCTCAAGCCCACGATCACCACGGCCCCGGCCTCGGCCTTCTCCGGCGCGGCGATCGACGTGGCCTGGAACACCGCCAATCTCGGGACCATCGCCACCGCGGGGGGCTGGGTCGAACGCGTCTATCTCTCGGCCGACAACGTCGTCTCCGGCAACGACCGCCTGCTCGCGGAGATCACCCAGGGCGGCCCGCTCGGAACGGCTCAGGGGATCAACACCCAGCGCACCCTGACCCTTCCGGCGGACGTCACCGGCACGCTCTTCCTCCTGGTCGTCACCGACGCGGCGAACGCCATCACCGAGCCGGGCGGCGAGTCGAATAACGTCGCCTTCCAGTCGATCCGCGTGGACCTGACCCCCTGGGCCGACCTGACGGTCACGTCCGTTGACGCCCCGGCGCAATTGATCGGCGATCCCGCCCCGCTGACCGTCTCGTGGACCGTCGCCAACATCGGCCCCGGCGCCGGGCTGACGACGACCTGGACCGACGCCGTCATCGCCTCGACCAACGGGGTCCTCGGCGATGGCGACGACCGGGTCCTCGCCCGCTTCACGCACTCCGGGGGCCTCGCCCCGGGCGAGAGCGATCCCCGAACCGAGACGTTCCTCCTGCCCCCGGCCTACACCGGCCGGCTCCACCTGTTCGTCGTCACCGACGCGGACGGGGCCGTCTTCGAGAACGGGCTCGACGCCAACAACGCACTGGAGTCACCGCAACTCCTCGACGTGATGCCGATCCCCTATGCCGACCTGGCCGTCTCGTCGGTCGTCGTCCCGGCGCAAGCCTCCAGCGGTCAGCCGCTCGATATCACCTGGACCGTGGCGAACCAGGGGATCGGCGTGACCAGCGTCGGCGAGTGGGTCGATGCCGTGGCGCTGGCGACGGACCCCCAGGGCCAGAATCGCGTGGTCGATTTCGGTACGTTCTCGCACTTCGGCCAGATCGCCGCGGGGACGAGCTACGACCGGACCGGCCAGGTCCGGGTGCCCGACGGGCTGACGGGGACGTTCTATGTCGTCGTCAAGGCCGGGCGGAAGTTCGATACCAACGCGGGCGGGCCGTTCGAGTTTGTCCACGACGACAACAACATCGGCGTCTCGGCGGCGTTCCCGATCGTTCTCTCGCCGCCGCCGGACCTCGCCGTGACCGAGGTCGTCGCGCCGCCGTCGGCCGTCGAGGGGTCGCTCATCGACGTCTCGTGGACCGTCGTCAATCAAGGGACGGGCGACGCCGAAGGGACGTGGACCGATGTCGTTTACCTCCAGCGCGCCGGGAACCCCGCGGCCCCCAAGGTCGAACTCGGCCGCTTCACGTACGACGAGCCGGTCCCCAGCGGCATCTCGTACGTCCGCTCCGAGGCCGTGCGGTTGCCGTCGCAGATCAACGATCTCTACCGCGTCTTCGTCACCGCGAACTTCGAGGGCACGCTCTACGAGCACGGCGCGACCGCCAACAACACGCGAGGGGCGACCACCGAGATCACCGTCGGCGTGCAGCCCCGGCCCGACCTTCAGATCGAGGAGGTCGTCGCCCCCGCTCAGATCGACGCGGGAGGCACCCTGAACGTCGAGTTCCTCGTCCGGAACCAGGGAACGGTGGCGACCTCCACGCCCCAGTGGTTTGACCGCGTCTATCTCTCGCTCGACGACAAGGTGACCGTGGACGACATCCTCATCGAGGAGGTCCGGAACCAGTCGGCGCTCGCGCCGGGCGAAAGTTACCGGACGGTCACCCGGTCGATCGTCGTGCCGAAGCGGTTCCGCAACGAGGTCCACATCCTCGTCGTGGCCGACGCGCGCGGCCAGGTCGAGGAATGGCCGAACGACCAGAACAACCTGTTCGACCATCCCCTCTTCGTGGTCCCCGCCCCCTTGCCCGACCTGGTGACGGGGGAGGTGGTCGCGCCTTTGCAGGCGGTGGACGGTTCGACGATCGAGGTGCGCTACACCGTCACGAACCTCGGCAAGGGGGCCACCGACGTCGCCGACTGGATCGATACGATCTGGCTCGCCCGCGACAAGAACCGGCCGCATCCGTCGCAGGGAGACGTTC
This sequence comes from uncultured Planctomycetota bacterium, assembly GCA_963758025.1. Taxonomy (GTDB): domain Bacteria; phylum Planctomycetota; class Planctomycetia; order Isosphaerales; family Isosphaeraceae; genus CAVWUA01. Next base: position 603,605 of record CAVWUA010000006.1, read on the forward strand.
TGCTGGCGACCGTGGCGCACACCGGGGCGCTGGCCCCGGGGGCCGGGTACGACCAGGTCGCGCAGGTCACGCTGCCGACGAACCTCGACTCGGGCACCTACTACCTCATCCCCTGGAGCGACCCCTACGACGTCGTGCTCGAGGACACGCTGGCCGTCAACACGAACCCCGACGACCCCAACGAGTTCGACAACAACAACTACAAGGCCCGCGCCATCGACATCATCGGCGCCCTGCCCGACCTGGTGGTGACCTCCGTCGTCGCGCCGGCTCAGGCGAAGGGGGGCACGGCGTTCCACGTGAGCTGGACCGTCGAGAACACCGGCACGGGCCAGGCCCGGCCGGGCGGCTGGATCGACCGCGTTTACCTCTCACCCGTTCCCGACCCCCGCCCGCAGGAGATCAAGGACCTCATCCTGGCCGAGGTCCGCCGCACCGACCCGCTCGCGCCCGGCCAGCGGTACACGGCATCGATCGACATCACGCTTTCGCCCTCGGCCGTCGGCCAGTATGTCGTCGTGGTCACCGACGACAAGGGGGCCGGGGCCTTCCCTGACTACGTCGTCCGCGAGGTGACCGAGGCGAACAACCTCCGCGCCTCGGCCTCGTTGGTGACGCCCGTCCCGGCCGATCTGGTCGTCACCAACGTCGTGATCCCGGCGGTCAACTACTCGGGCGAGAAGACGACGATCCGCTACACCGTCACCAACGTCGGCCAGAATCCCGTCTGGGCCGGGACCCAGTACTGGAAGGACTTCATCTGGATCTCGGCCGACCCGAGCTTCATCCGGACGCGGGCCTCGTACCTGGGCGAGACGATCTACGCGCCCGACCACCCCATCCAGCCGGGCGAGAGCTACGACGTCACCTTCGAGGCCACGCTGCCTCGGGGGACGCGGGGCGACTACTACCTGTATATCCACCACGACGCCCACAACGACTACAACCCGTTCCTCTTCCCGTACCTCGCCCGCGTCCTGCTGACCGACTGGTGGCCGGCCGACTCGGGCTCGAACGCCAGTTGGATCGACCACTTCTCGCGATGGGCCTTCGAGGACCCGACCAACAACCTGTCGATCACGCCGATGGAGGTCACCTACCGCGAGCCCGACCTGGAATTCACGAGGCTGGAGGTCCCGGCGGGGGCGACCTCGGGGCAGTCGATCGAGGTGCCGTTCACGGTGACGAACACCGGCACCCGCGCCACGCGCACATCGGCCTGGGTCGATCGGCTGTTCCTCTCCCTGGACCCCTCGCTCGACGCGGGCGACCTCTACCTCGACACCGTCTCCCGCTCCGGCGCGGTCGGGATCGGCGAATCGTATGACGGCACGTTCCATGCCCGCCTGCCGGACGGGATCGAGGGGACGTTCTACCTGCTCGCCTTCGCCGACGCCGCCGCGGAGCTGGACATCTTCGGCCAGAGCACCATCGGCTTCAACCTGCTCGGCGTGAAGTTCCAGAGCGGAAACATCCTGGCTCCGTGGGACCTTGCCTCCGTCAACGAGCGGATCATCGCGCAGGGCGCGGTGGGTGAGTACCAGGACGAGGGGAACAACATCGTCGCCACGGCCCTCCCCGTCACGCTGGCCGACCCGCCCGACCTCCGCGTGACCGCGATCGTCGCCCCCGCGCGCGACCCGCGGCCAGTCGATCGACCTCACTTACACCGTCACCAACCTCGGCGGCGCCACGCCCTCGACGCAGGCCCGGTGGGACGACCTGATCTACTTCTCGCGCGACCGCAATCTCGACCTGAAAGCCGACCGCTATCTGGCCGTCCGGACGCCGCGCGTCCGGCCTCGGCGCCGGGGAGAACTACACGGTCAACACGAGCGTGATCGTCCCGAACGACCTGATCGGCCCGTATTACCTCTTCGTCGTCACCGACCCGGCGCGGAACCTGGTCATCGGCAACGTGTTCGAGGGGAACGACCTCCGCGAGATCAACAACGACCGGCCGAGCGACGTCCCGGTCGTGATCGAGAACCCGCCGGCCTCGGACCTGGAGGTCGCGGACATCGCGATCCCGCCAACGGCCCGCGCCGGCGAGCCGATCCACGTGAGCTGGACGGTTCACAACCAGAGCGGCCAGGCGGCCAGCGGGAGCTGGTCCGACGCGGTGTACCTCTCCACCGACGCGACGTGGGACATCGGCGACCGCCCGATGGGCCGGGCGACCTTCGCCGGGACGCTCCAGCCCGACGGCACCTACACCCTGTCTCTCGACACGACCCTACCCGCCGCCACGCCGGGCCAGTACCGCATCATCGTCCGGGCCGACATCTTCAACCAGGTGTTCGAGGACGAGGCCGACGCGAACAACACGACCGCCTCGCCCGACGCGCTGGCCGTCTCGGTGGACGAGTTGGTTCTGGGCGTCCTCCGGGCCACGACGCTGAACACGGGCCAGTCGCGGCTCTACCAGGTGACGGTCCCCCTCGGCGCGACGCTGAAGGTGACGCTCAGCACGAGCGCGGCCGGCGCGTCCAACGAGCTGTTCCTCCGCCACGGCGCGGCCCCCACCAGCGCCCTGTACGACGCCGCCTACCAGGGGGCGCTGGCCGCGACCCAGACAGCCGTCATCCCCTCGACCGAGCCGGGCGTCTATTACATCCTCGTCCGCGGCTTCAACGAGCCGGCCTCGGACACGCCGATCACGATCCTGGCCGAGCTGGTGCCGCTGGCCATCACCGACGTCCGCACCGACTTCGGCGGCGACGGCCGGTTCGTGACCACCACCATCGAGGGCGCGCGGTTCCACGAGTCGGCCATCGTCAAGTTGATCCGCCCCGGGTTCGCCGAGTACGAGCCGGTCGCGTACGAGGTGCTCGACAGCACGCGCATCCGCGCGACCTTCGACCTGACGAACGCCCCGCACGGCCTGTACGACCTCACGGTCATCAACCCCGGCGGCGAGCGGGCCATCGTGCCCTACCGGTTCCAGGTCGAGCGGGCGATCGAGCCCGAGGCGACGATCGGCCTCGGCGGTCCCCGCGTGATCCTGGCCGGCGATACCGGCACCTACAGCGTGGCGATCCAGAACCTCGCCAACCTCGACGCGCCTTATATCGTCTTCAACGTGGGCATCCCCGAGATGGGGATCAACGAATTCGTGTACAACCTGCCCTACGTGCAGTTCTTCTCGAATCTCCGGGGGGCACCGCCGCAGGGCGGGCTGGACGATGTGCCGTGGTCGAGCCTCGACTCGGCCATCAACGCCACCGGCACGATCACCGCCAGCGGCACGGTCTTCGACCTGGCGGCCGACGGCTTCACCGGCTTCACGTTCAACGTCACGACCTACCCCGGCCTGAAGGAGCTGCACGACCGGAACTTCGAGGAGCTGCGCGCCAAGCTCTACGCGATGCGGCCCGACCTGGCCGATCAGGGCGTCCTCGATGACGGCCCCGAGGGGCTCGACCTCTTCTTCCCCGGCCTCTATGCCCTCTGGTCCCTCTTCGGCGACATCCCGGACATCTTCACCATCCCGTTCATCCCGTTCCAGTTCCACGTCGTCGCCTCGGCGACGGCCCTGACCCGGGAGCAATTCGTGGCGCGGTCGCTCGCGGACGCCGAGACGCTCCGCCTGTCCGTGCTCGCCGACCCCACCGCCTCGTCCGCCCTGTCCGTGCTCGCCGCCGACTCCTCGGTCTGGGGCCAGATGTATCTGGCGAGCCTCGAAGAGACCGGCCTGCTGCGGCCCGACGGGGACATCCCGCCGATCCGCGAGCAGCCCCTGATCGTCAGCCTCGCCGCGACCCTGGCCACCGGCATCCTCGCCGGCCCGGCCGGCTCCACCGAGCGGACCTCCGGCAGCCTGGCCGACTTCTTCGCCCAGGTCAAGGCCTGGTACGGCGACCGTCCCGGCACCGAGACCCCGTACGACTCCGACCCGCCGATCCGGCTGATCGACAACATCGCCAACCCCGTGCCGTTGCTGCCGACGTACGACCAGTACGACCTCGGTCTGTCGAGCCCGACGGCGTTCCAGACGTTCCGCGTCTTCGTGCCCTGGATCGGCTGGGCGGAGCGGAGCCGCCTGCCGGCCGACTTCCAGATCACCGGCGCGCCGTTCTCCGGCGGCGATCCGTTCGATCCGCTCAACCTGGCGAAGTACCTCACCGGCACGGCCCCCAACACCGGCCTCGCCTCGCTCGTCGGCCCGTTCACCGCCGAGACCGGCGGCTTCGTCCCGCGAGGCGAGCCGCTGCCCTACACCGTGTACTTCCAGAACGACCCGGCCTCGTCCACCCACGTCAACGAGGTCCGCGTCGTGACGGCCCTCGACGCCGACCTCGACCCGCGCTCGTTCCGCCTGGGCGACCTGAAGATCGGCGATATCAGCGTCCACATCCCCGCCGGCCGCGGCCTCTTCCAGGGGGACTTCGACTTTGTCGCGACCAAGGGATTCATCCTCCGCGTCAGCGCGGGGGTCGACCTCGTCCGCAACGAGGCGACCTGGCTCCTCCAGGCGATCGACCCCCTGACCGGCGAGCTGCTCCAGGACCCGACCCGCGGCCTGCTGCCGCCGAACAACGCGGCCGGCTCGGGCGCCGGGTTCGTCACCTACACGATCCTGCCGCTCGACGACGCCCCGACCGGGACGGTCATCGAGGCCAGCGCCGCGCGTCCTGTTCGACAATGCCCCGCCCGAGGACACGACGCTCCTGCGCCAGGTGCTCGACGCCGCCGCGCCCGCAGACCACCCTGACATCCGAGCGGCTCACGCCCTCGTCGAATAGCTACCGCGTCCAATGGAACGCGGTTGACGACGCGGGCGGCTCGGGCGTGCGGCACGTGACGCTCTACGTCGCCGTGGATGGCGGCGGCTTCCAGGTCTGGCGACGGCAGGTCGAGGACGCCTCGGGTCAGGCGGTCTTCGAAGGGGAGCCGGGACATTCCTACGAGTTCCTCGCCCTGGCGACCGACCTCGCGGGCAATCGCGAGGTGCCGCCGTTCGGCGCCGACGCCGAGGACGACGGGTCGAGCGTCAACCTCGGCCAGCTGCCGACCGTGCCCGAGACCACGCCGCCGAACTTCGGCATCGAGCCGGAGCCAAGCCCCGACCCGTCGACCAACCCGCTGTTCATCGAGGCCGAGAGTCAGATCCCCGCCGCCCCGCCGGAGGTCCGCCCCTCCGAGTTCGAGACGGTGCTCCGGCCCTTCACGGCCCACGCCTTCGCCACCGGCATCCCGACCAGCGGCGCCGGGATCGGCCCGCTGGCGCTGGCGCAGGCGCCCGACGGCTCGATCCTCGTCAGCGGCGGCGTGGCGCGGAACCAGCTCTACCGCTTCGGTCTGGAAGGCGGGGTCAGCGACGTTCCACTCGTCACCCTGGACGACCCGATCTACGGCATGGCCTTCGACAGCCAGGGCCGCCTCTGGGCGACGACCGGCGGCGGGCCGCTGCTCCAGCTCGATCCCGAGACCGGCTCGATCCTCGCCCGCTACGGCGACGGTCTGACGATGGCCCTCGCCGTCGAGCCGGGGACCGACCGGATCTTCGTCTCGTCACGCGGCGGGATCGAGATCTTCGACCCGACCAATGAGACGTTCACGCGCTACAGCCGCGACCGCAACCTCCGCGTCGGTTCGCTCGCGTTTGATTCCAGCGGCACGCTCTGGGCCGTCACCTGGCCGGACCGCCGCCAGGTCGTCCGCTTCAACGACCGGGCGCGCGCCGAGGTGGTGCTCACGTTCGACAGCGACCTGGACTCGATCGCCTTCGGCCAGCCGAACACGCCGCTGCGCGACCTCCTGTTCGTCTCCCACAACAGCGGCGCCGGCACCTCCCCCGGCACGCCAGACCCGACGAACAGCGTCCTGACGATGGTGGACCTCGCCACGCTCCGCCGCGTGGACATCGCCAACGGCGGCACGCGCGGCGACTCGCTGATCACCACCCGGGACGGCCGCATCCTGCTCAGCCAGTCGAACCAGGTGGACGTGATCAACCCGCTGGTGGCTCCTTCGGTCGTGGCGACCACGCCCCCCGAGGGGGGCCTGGTCGCGCTGCCGCTCTCGCTGCTGGGCGTCACGTTCGACCAGGACATGTACGTCGGCGAGGCGAGCGATGCGGACTCGGTCCTCAACCCCGCCAACTACACGCTCACGGCGGCCGACGGAACCCCCTTGCCGATCCTTCAGGTGATCTACGATTCCGAGACCCGCACGGCCCTGCTCGTCGCCCGAGGGGTTGACCATCGGCGCGTACACGCTGGTCGTCCACGACACGATCCGCAGCGCCGGCGGTCTCGATCTGGCCTCGGAGTTCACCACCCACTTCACCGCCATCAGCGACTTCTCGCCTTACGTCGCCATCGCGTATTGCCCGCTCGCGGATGAACCGCGTGGACCGCACGGTCTCGTACGAGGTCGTGGTCACCAACGCCGGCGAGGTGAACCTCCTGCTCCCGCTGCTCCTGGCCCTCGACCCGTCCCAGGGCTACGACGGCGTTCCGCTCGGTGCCGAGTCGAATAACCAGGACGGGCGCTACTACATCAGTCTGGCGGCCAATCTTCCCGACGGCGTTCAGCTCGCTCCCGGCCAGAGCACGACCGGCCGGACCATCACCGTCTATCAGCCCGACCTGCGTCGGGTCGAGTTCACCACGGGCGTCTCCGCCCTGGCGACGGTCAACGCGGCGCCGGTGTTCGACTCCACCGCCGGTCACGCAGGCTCAGGTCGGACAACCCTACAGCTACCAGGCCCAGGCCCACGATCCGGATGGGTCGATCGGCCTGGTTTATCTGCTCTACAGCGGGCCGGCGGGGCTGACCGTCGACCCGTCCAGCGGGCTCGTCTCCTGGGTGCCAACCCCGGAGAGCCCGGCCACAGGCGAGCGTCGTCCTGTACGCCTACGACACCCGGGGCGGGCGTGGCGTTCAGCGGTTTACCATCACCGTCGAGGGGGGCAATCACGCCCCCGTCATCGGGAACCTGCCCCGTCAGATCACCCGCTCCGAGGGCCAGGCGCTCGCGTTGCCGGTCCCGGTGTCGGACGCCGACGGCGACCCGCTGGTCTCCTGGATGGACGGCCTGCCGGCGGGCGCCTCGTACGACTCCTCCCGCCACCTCCTGCTCTGGACCCCCGGCTTCGATCAGGCCGGGACCTACGCGAACATCGTGATCCACGTCAGCGACGGGACCGCCGAGGCCCGCGCGAGCCTGACGATTCTCGTCGCCCCCACGGATCGCGGCCCCGAACTCACCCCGCCCGCCGACCGGGCCCTCCGCGAAGGGGACCGGCTCCGCCTCTACCTCGACGGCGGCGACCCCGACGGCGACCCGGTCACGTATTCCGCGGACAACCTGCCGGCGGGCGCGTCACTCAACCCGATCACCGGCCTGTTCGACTGGCCGGTCGGCTACGCGCAGGCCGGAACGCATACGATCACGTTCCGCGTCACGAGCGGCTCCCGGTCCACCGAGGCGACGACCACCTTCGATGTCCTCAACGCCAACGCCGCGCCCGAGTTCGCCAGCTTGACAAGCTGGCGGGTTGCCGAGGGGCAGGAGATCACCTTCCAGGCCTTCGCCTTCGACCCCGATAATCCGCTGTTCAGCCTCCCGACACGCCTCCCCGACGGCAGTCTCGCCCCGTCGCAGGGACCGCCGGCGAGCGTCACGTACACCGTCACCGATCTACCTCCGGGCGCGACCTTCGACGCCGAGACCGCCCGCTTCCGGTGGGTGCCCGGGTTCGACGCGGCCGGTTCGTACGTCGTCACGTTCACCGCCACCGACGACGGCAACGGCAACGGCACGCCGCTGTCCAGCCAGGTGAGCGTGCCGATCCAGGTCCTGAACCTGAATCGCCGGCCCCGGATCGAGCCGGTGGACAACGTCACGACCCGGCGCGGTCAGCCGGTCGACCTGGCCATCATCGCCATCGACTCCGACGGCGACCCTCTCGTGCTCGACGCCTCCAGCGGCCTGCCCGGCTTCGGCCTGCCCCCGTTCGCCACGTTCGAGGATCGCGGCGACGGCACCGGCACGCTCCACCTGGCTCCCGGCGTGGGCGACCGTGGCGACTATTCGATCACCGTCCGCGCCCGGGACGACGGCGACGGCGGCGGCCCGGCGGCGGTCCTGGAAGGGGCATTCACGTTCATCGTCTCCGTTCAGGCGGAAAACGAGCCGCCGGCGTTTGACCCGATCACCGATCGCGCCGCCGTCGTGGGGGAGCCGTTCGTCCTGAACCTCGTGGCCCGCGACAAGGACCAGGAGCCGCTGACATTCGACCTGGCCGGTCTGCCCACCGGGGCCGTGCTCACGCCGGGATCGACCTACGGAACGGCCACCCTCACCTGGACGCCCGGTTCCGGCGACATCGGCACCCACCAGGCCACCTTCAACGTCACGGACGCCGGCAACGGCCAGCCTGGCTTGATCGCCTCCGACTCGCGAACGATCGCGCTGACCGTCCGCGCGACGGACGCCGCGCCGGTGCTCGCCCCGATCGCCGATCAACTCGTGGACGAGGGACAGGTCCTGTCCTTCGCCATCCCCGCCGTCGATCCCGAGGGAGACGCGCTCAGCTTCTCCTCCGACGGCCTGCCCGACGGAGCCGTCCTTGATCCTCTCGGTGGTCTGCTGACCTGGTCGCCCCGGTTCGGCCAGGCCGGGACGTACGATATCCCCGTTCGGGTTGATGACGGCAGCCGCTCGATCGTCGGCAACGTGGCGGTCGTCGTCGCGGACGTCAACCGCGAGCCGACGCTCGTCCCGCTCTCCACGCAGTACGGCCGCGAGAACACCACGCTCCAGTTCGCGATCGTCGGCGGCGATCCCGACGGTGACGCGACGACCCTGAGCGTCGTTTCGGGCCTGCCGCAGGGGGCCACCTTCAACCCGAACACCGGCGCCTTCTCGTGGCGGCCCGGCTTCGAGCAGGCCGGCACGTACACGATCGTCTTCGGCCTTCAGGACCCCGCCGGCGCGTCCGACACGACCGCGGTGGACCTGGTCATCGACAACGTCAACCGCCCGCCCGTGGTCGCCACGTCCAGCCGCAATGCCACGCTCGGGGTGCCGTTCGCGTTCCCGATCGTCGCGACCGACCTCGACCTCGGCACGACCTTGACCTTCGGCGCGTCGAACCTGCCCGCGGGGGCCTCGGTGAACCCGCAGACCGGCGTCTTCTCCTGGACCCCAGGCCCGGCCCAGGCGGGCGAGTACGCGGTCGAGGTCAACGTGTCCGACGGCCTCGCGACGACCCGCCAGACGATCGTGGTCCGGGCGTCGGTGTCGCCCGAGGTGCCGAAGGTTTCGATTGAACTGACGCCGAGCTTCCCCGTCGTGCCGGGCACCTCGGTGACGGTTCACGTCGTCGCCGACAGCCTGGCCGATATCCGGCCCGAGGACATCACCCTGACGATCGGCGGGCAACCGTACATCCCCGACGCCTCCGGCCGCGTGACGCTCGTCGCGGGGTCGCCGGGCCGGGTCGAGATCCAGGCGACCGCGACGGACCTGGACGGCCTGACCGGTCTCGCCTCGGCGGTCCTCCTGGTCCGCGACCCGAACGACACGGCCGCGCCCGCCGTCTCGCTCGACCCTCGGCTGATCCGTGCCCTGCTGGAATCGAGCACGCCCCTGGTCGGGACGGTCGAGGACGCCAATCTCGAATCGTGGACCCTGGCGATCGCCCCCTCGGGCAGCGAGACCTTCTCGACGCTCGCCTCCGGTCACCTGCCGATCTCGGGCACCCTGGCGACGCTCGACCCGTTCGCGCTCCCCGATGGCCCCTATCGGCTGCGGCTCACGGCGCGGGACATCGGCGGCCGTCGGGCGACGACGGAGGCCGAGATCGAGATCCGCACCGGCTCCAAGCCCGGCGCATATCGCACGAGCGATACCGACCTGTCGCTGACGCTCGGCGGGGTGAACGTCGAACTCGCCCGCGCCTACGACTCGCTTCAGGCCGACGCCGACGGGCCGCTCGGGCCGGGCTGGCGGCTGGTCCATCGGGAGGTGGACGTCCAGCTCGACCTGCCGGGGACCGGGCGCGAGGCCCTCGGCCTCTATAGCCCCCTGCGTGAGGGCACGCGCGTCTTCCTCACGCTGCCCGACGGCCGGCGCGTGGGGTTCACCTTCGCGCCGCAACGATTCGAGATCTCCGGCCTCGTCTATTACCGCCCCGCCTGGCAGGCGGATCCGGGCGTGAACGTTACGCTGCGCTCGATCGACGCGCTGCTCACCAGAGGCGGCAGCAAGTTCTACGAGCTGGCGACCGGCCAGCCGTACAACCCGGCCAGCCCGTTCTTCGACGGAGCGGACTACACGCTCACCGCGCCGGACGGAACCGAGACCCTGATCGACGCCCGCCGAGGCGTCATCGGCGTGCGGTCCCCGGCCGACGGAAGCCTCCTCCACGTGGGTGATAGCGGCCTCGTCGCCGCGAACGGCGACGCCGCGCGGACGATCTACGACACCGAGGGCCGGCTCATCTGCGTCGAGACGTCCGACGGCCAGCGGATCGAGTACGACTACGACGCCGCCGGCAACCTCGTCGCCGCCCGCAACGTGGGGGCCGGCACCATCGACCGCTACGCGTATGAGAGCCAGGGGAACCGCCTCTCCCTGGCGATCCGCACCCAGGGGCCAAGCCTGGCGATCGACCACGGCACCACGCCCTCGACGCACCCGATCGACGGCGATCTCCAGGGCGCCAACGACTTCGCCGGTCAGCCCTGGGCCGACACCCTCGCCGCCGGCGGGACGGCCCGGTACGTCTTCCGGCTTCAGGAAGAGGAGATCGCTTCGACCGCGACCGGCCGGCTCCTCTTGCGGATCGAGGTCGCCGCGACCGACGGTTCGTTCCAGCCCGACGCGCCGCGCATCCCGGGCCTGACGCCCCTCTCGACCCAGTCGGTCGGCGGCCGCGCGGTCGCCCTGTTCTCGATCGACCGTGAGGGCCTCTATCTCGTCGAGGTTTCGGGAGCCGACGCGACGACCCAGGGGGCCTACGAGATCCGCGTCGATGCCGCCGGCGACATCGACGGCAGCGCCCGGATCGACGGCATCGACAGCGCCCGGATCGACGCCGCGATCGATTCGCTTGAAGGCGACGACCGCTACGACCCCCGCGCCGACCTCGACGGCGACGGCCGCATCGACCTGACCGACCGGCTCATCCTCGTCGCCAACTACGGGTTCGAGACCCCCGGCCGCACCATCATCACGCGACCGCCCGACCGGCCGGCGTTCGGCCTGGAAGCCGCGTCCGATACCGAGATCCTCGGCGACGGCCGAACCACCCAGGATCGCGTCATCCTCGTCGGCCGCACCAGCCCGGGGGCCACCGTCCGGCTCGTCCAGCTCGGCCTGACGCAGGTTGCCGACTGCAACGGTATGTTCGCCTTCCTCGATGTCCCGATCGCCATGGGCGAGAATATGTTCACAGTCGTGGCCGAGGACGCGATTGGCCTCACCAGCCAGGAAAGCCGCACGATCGTCCGCGGCGGCCCCGGGGTCGAGACCGAGGCCCCGACGATCACCGCGCGGCTGTCGCACGACACCGGCCGCGACGCGACCGACCGCCTGACCTCCGACCCGACCGTCGTCGGCACGATCGCCGATTTCAGCCAGATCGCCGTGTTCCGCGCGGGTCTCGACGGCTCGGCGTTCGCGGACGTCCTCGACACGCTCCAGGGGGGCGCGTTCACGCTCGACCCGGCCCGGCTCACGGCCATTGCGGGAGGCCCGCTGGCCAACGGCAGCCATACGCTCCGGCTCCAGGCCGAGGACGAGCACGGCAACCGCTCGGCGGCCTTCACCCTGCGCTTCACGCTGGATACGACGGCCCCGGCGACGCCGGGCACGCCCGACCTCCTCGCGTCGAGCGACGGAGGCGCGAGCGACGGCGACGACGTGACGAACGACGCCACTCCGACCCTCCACGTCCCGGCCGGTCCTCAGGATCGGGTCCGGCTGCTCGTCGATGGAACGCTCGCCGCGGTGGCCGCGGCCGACGGCCCGGCCGAGTTCACGCTGGCCGCGCTCGCCGATGGCGTCCACGTCATCACGGCCCAGGCCGAGGACGCCGCCGGCAACCGGAGCCTGCCCTCGTCGCCGCTGACGATCACGATCAACACCGTCGCGCCGGCGCCCCCGACGCTGGGGCTCGACCCCGCCTGCGACACCGCGCCGGCCGGCGACGGACAGACCGACCTGGAGCAGGTCGTACTCTCGGGCGAGGCCGACCCCTTCATCACGGTCACGCTCCGCCGCGGCCTGGACCTCGACACGCCGATCCGATCCACGCGGGCCGATGCCCAGGGCCACTTCCAGTTTGACGACGTGCCCCTGGCCCCCGGCTCGAACCTCCTCCGCGCCGTCGCGACCGACCCGGCCGGCAACTCCAGCCGCGTCGATGTGACGATCACCGGCACCTCGGCCGATTCGCTCGCCCCCTCGATCCAGGCCCGGCTGGCCCGCGATACCGGCCGCGACGCGACCGACGGCCTCACCTCCGACCCGACCGTCGTCGGCGTGATCGACGACGCCACCGGCGTCGCGTTGCTGTCCGCGTCGCTCGACGGCGGGGCGTCCGCCGACATCACGGCGCGCCTGCGGGGGGCCGCGATCACGCTCACCCCGTCCGACTTCGAGGCGATCTTCGGCGGCACGCTCGCCGATGGTCCGCACACGCTCCGCCTCGTGGCGACCGACACGCTCGGGCACGTCGCGTCGCCCTTCGATCTCGGCTTCACGCTCGACGCGACGCGGCCCCTTCCGCCGGCGATGCCGGACCTCCTCGCCGCCTCCGACTCGGGCGCGAGCGACTTCGACGACATCACCCGCGCCGTTGCGCTCCAGGTGCGCGTCGCGGCCGAGGCCGGGTCGCTGGTCCGGCTCTACGCGGGCGGGGTTGAGCTGGCCAGTGGCGTCTCCGACGGCGCGTTCCTCGCCACCGTCGGGCCGCTGGCGGATGGCCTGGTCGAGTTCACCGCGACGGCCGAGGACGACGCCGGCAACCTCAGCGTCTTCTCGGTGCCGCTCCGCGTCACGATCGACCGGGTGGCCCCCTCCGCTCCCGACTTCGCGCTCGACGCCTCCTCCGACACCCGGCCCTACGGCGATGACCAGACGAACCTGCGCGTCGTCCGCCTGATCGGCCAGACCGAGCCGAACGCCCGCGTCCTCCTCGTCGAGCTCGGCGTGTCCACCGTCGCCGACGCCTCGGGGACCTTCGCCTTCCCGCAGGTCACGCTCCAGGACGGCGCGAACGTCTTCAACGCCGTGGCCACCGACGCGGCCGGCAACGAAACCACCTTCACCCGGACGATCACCCGGGCCTTCCTCGCGGAAACGGACCTGATCCGCCCGTTCGTGCAGGTGAGCGTCTCGGAGCCGACGGTCAACCTCGGCGGCTCGGTCGCCATCACCGTCATGGCCAACGACAACGTGGGCGTGGTCGGCACCCAGCTCCGGCTCAACGGCCAGACCTTGACCCTCGGCGCCGATGGCCGGACCACCTATCTCGCGTCGATGCCCGGCGTCTTCGACCTGGAGGCCACCGCCCTCGACGCCGCCGGCAACCAGGGGCTCGCCCGCGTGTCGTTCTCGGTCTTCGAGCCTGGCGATAGCACGCCGCCCATCGCCGCCTTCGTCAATCCGTTTGCCTCGCCGACCGCGATGATGCCGATGGACATCCTCGGCACGGCCAGCGACGCGAACCTGATCCGCTACACCCTGGAATACTCCGTCAAGGGGGCGGATACCTGGGTCGAGTTCGCCTCCGGGGCCACCTCGATCGAGTCGGGGGCCCTCGGCCAGTTCGACCCGACCCTCCTGGAGAACGGTTACTACGACGTCCGCCTGACCGCCGAGGACGCCAGCGGCAACATCACGACGGCGACCAAGGTCTTCCAGGCCGACGGCCAGGCGAAGATCGGCAACTTCACCGTCTCCTTCGACGACCTGACGATCCCGGCCCCCGGCTTCCCCATCACGGCGACCCGGACGTACGACAGCCGGAACAAGACGCAAGGGGATTTCGGCTTCGGCTGGACGTACTCGCTGAGCAACGTCAAGGTCACCCCGTCGAGCGTGCTCGGCGACCGGATCTTCCAGACGGCGAACCGGCTCGGGTCGAAGGGGATCGAGTACCTGCTCTCGGCCGCCGAGAGCAAGTCCGTGAGCGTGACGCTGCCGGACGGCCGGGTCGAGAAGTTCGACCTGTTCTACGTCCGGCAGCAGTTCCCGAGCTACATGCCCCCGGCCTCCGAGACGACCCTCTTCTATCAGGCCCGGCCCGGAACGACCTCGAAACTGGAGGCGCTGACCGACAACGTCGTGACGATCTCCCCGGCGGAGACCGGCGCCGTGCGGCTGCTCGACCGCACGACCGGGGGCGTCTATGACCCGCAGCGCTGGAAGCTGACGACGGCCGGCGGCACGGTCTTCATCATCGATCGGGACCACGGGGTCGAGAGCATCACCGACCTGAACGGGAACGAGGTCACGATCACGCCCGACGGCATCATCCACAACAGCGGCGAGGCGATGACCGTCACCCGCGACGCCCTCGGGCGGATCACGACCATCACCGACCCGATGGGGCACCAGATCACGTATGAATACGACGCCTACGGCGACCTGGTCAGTCAGACCGACCAGCTCGGCAACGTCACCCGTTACTTCTACGACGAGAACCACACGCTCCTGGAGATTCACGACCCGCTCGGTCGTCGCGGTGCGCGGAACGAGTACGACGACAGCGGCCGGCTCGTCGGCGTGGTTGACCCCGACGGCAACCGGATCGAGCTTGAGCACGACCTGGAGGGCCGTCAGGAGGTCTCGCGCGACCGCCTCGGCAACACCACGGTCCACGTCTATGACGAGATGGGGAACATTCTCAGCACGACCGACGCGCTGGGGCACACCACGACCGCGACCTTCGACGCGGCCGGCAACAAGATGACGGAGACGGACCCGCTCGGCAACACCACGCGGATGACCTACGACGCGAGCAACAACCTCCTGACCAAGGCCGATCCGAAGGGGAACACCACCACGTACTCGTATGACGCGAAGAACCGGCTCGCGAGCCTCACCGACCCGAACGGCAACGAGACGAGCTTCGCCTACGATACCCGGGGGAACCTCCTCACGACGACCAACGCCCTGGACGAGACGACGACCAACACCTACGACGCCCGCGGCAACCTCCTCACGACGACCGATCCCCTCGGCAACACCACGACGTTCACCTACGACCGTGCCGGCCACATGACCACGGAGACCGACCCCCTCGGGAGCGTGACGAGCTACACCTACGACGCGAACGGCAACCCGCTCACCACCGGCGGCCGGACCAGCGCCGATGGTTCCGTGTCCCAGGTGACGACCTCGACGGTGTACGACGCCTCGAACCACGTCGTCGAACTCCACGACGTTCGCGGCAACATGACGCGGAACGTCTACGACGCCGCCGGTCTGCTCATCGGTCGCACCCTCCCGGGAGGCGGGTCGGTCACCTACGAATATGATGCGCTCGGGCACAACGTCCGTAACGTCTTCGCCGACGGCTCGACCGATTCCTCAACCTATGACGCGAACGGCAACCTGATCCGGTTCGTGGACCGCGCGGGCGGGGTCACGCGGATCGAGTACGACCGCCTCAACCGGCCCATCCGCACGATCAACCCCGATGGGACGAGCACCGCGACCGAATACGATGCCCTCGGTCGCGTGACGGCCGAGATCGACGAGCGCGGTCATCGCACGACGTTCGGATACGACGATTTCCGCCCGTTCCTGCCAATCGCCAACCTCGGCAACGCGGGCGCGGTCCTGGGCCGCCCCTCCTCGGTGACCGACGCGAGCGGGCGAACGACCGCCTTCGCCTACGACCATAACGGCAACATCATCGGCATCATGGACCCGTCCGGCAAGGTGACGATGTCGGAGGTCGATCCTCTGAACCGGATCACGCAGTCGGTCCAGGCCGATGGCAGCACCGCGGGCGTCGAATACGATGCCGCCGGGCGCGTGACCCGGCAGGTCAGCCCGTCGGGCGCCTCGCGCCAGCTCGCTTACGACGCCGCGGGCCGGCTCATCCAGGTGACGGATGAACTCGGCGGAGTGACCTCGTTCACCTATGACGAGCTGGGCAACAAGCTCTCTCAGACGGACGCCAACGGCCACACCACCCAATGGGAGTACAACGACGCGGGGGACGTCGTGAAGCGGACCCTGCCCCTCGGCATGTCCGAGACCTTCACCTACGACGCCCGCGGTTTCCTGTCCACGCATCAGGACTTCAACGGCGCGGTGACGACCTACAGCTACGACACCCTCGGCCGGCTCGAAAGCGAGACGCTCCCCGACGGCTCCCGGATCGTCACCACCTACGACGCCCAGAGCCGTCGTGAGACAGTCACCGACGCGCGCGGCACGACCTCCTACGAGTACGACGCGCAGGGGAACCTCACCCTCGTCGTCAATCCCGATGGCTCGACCATCGCCTATGGCTACGACGACGCCGGCAACCGGACCAGCATCGAGACCGCCGCCGGCACCACAACCTACCACTACGACGCGATCGATCGCGTGGACGCCGTCACGGACCTCGATGGGGGCCAGACGACGTACACCTACGACGATGCCGGCCGGCTCGCCGCGGTCACCTACCCGAACGGCATCACGACCTCCTATGCCTATAACAACCTCGGTCAGTTGACCCTCGTTGAGAGCGTGAAAGCCGATCAGACCGTTCTCGCGAGCTACGCCTACACCTACACGGCCGCGGGGTTCAAGTCCCGCGTCGTCGAGCTCTCGGGCCGGACGGTGGATTATACCTATGATGCGCTCAACCGCCTGATTCAGGAGGAGATTACCGATCCCGTCGCGGGCAATGAGACGATCACCTACACCTACGACGCGGTGGGCAACCGGCTCTCGAAGACCGATTCGCAAGGCACCACGACCTATACCTACGACGCCAACGACCGCCTCCTGACCGCCGGGAACACCACCTATACTTACGACGACAACGGCAACCTGACCGGCCAGACCGAGTCCGGCGCGACCACGACTTACACGTACGACACCGAGAACCATCTCCTCTCGGTCCAGACCTCGACCGAAACGACGACCTACACGTACGACGCCGACGGGGCCCGGGTTTCCGAGAAGGCCAACGGCGTCGTCACGACGTACCTCGTGGACAAGAGCGGCCCCTTCTCCCAGGTTCTCGAAGAACGCGACGCGGCCGGTCAGCTCGTGGTCGCCTACACGCAAGGCCTCGACCTGATCAGCCAGCACCGCGACGGCGCGACCGCCTACTATCAGTACGACGGCCAGCTTTCGACCCGAATGCTGACCAACCCGAACCAGGAGATCACCGACCGCTATGACTACGACGCCTTCGGCAACCTGATCCATCATGACGGCCAGACGCTGAACCACTATCTCTACACCGGCGAGCAACTGGACGTCGGCCCGAATCTCTACTACCTCCGCGCCCGCCGCTACGACCCGGTGACCGGCCGGTTCACCTCGATCGACCCCGATCCGGGGATGGACAGCGCTCCGTTGACGCTGAACAAGTACGTCTACGCCAGCGCCAGTCCCGTGGACTTCGCCGATCCCAGCGGCGAATTCCTGCTGGCCTTGCTGGGGCTCCTGTTCAATGCCATCACCCTGGGGATTGGCCTCGCGGCGGCGAAGTTGGCCATCGACAACACCGCGCAGAGCACCAACCTGATCACCGCCGGCGGCCCGCCCAACGCCTCGGTTTACGCCCGGAACGTCTCGGTCAGTTTCGGCGGCTTCGGCAGCATCGTCGCGGCGGCCTCTCTGGAGGGCCTGTACATCGAAGAGAAGCAAACCTGGGCGGGTTACGTGTCCCTCGGTTGGGGGTTGTCGCTCGGCTATTCGATCCTGACCCCGTTGCCGGTCTTCTTCCCCTTCGGCCTGGGCACGACCCTCTCCGCCGGCTCCGTGTTCAACATCCACGAGCCGGGTGATTACGAGGGGGATTACATCATCTCGAACTACTTCTACGGTGCCCTGGTGGGGGCAAACTTCTCCATCTTCCGCAGCCCCGACAACAAGACCTATGGTTTGGAAGCGGGGTACGGTATCGATCTGAGCATCGCCAGCATCACGATCACCAAGCAGAACTATCGGCTCGCTCAGGGAATCGCCGACCGGCTCAATGCCGCCCCCATGGGACCGCCGCCGCCGTCGCGCGACTTCTTCGCCGTCCTCGCCTATCTGAACATGCACAAGAGCGACATCGAAACCGCATTCTAATCTTTGGGGAGGAGCGCCTCGGGCCGGCACGCGCGGAGCAGGGGAGGGGCCGCCCGTCTGTCGCCCACGGCAGGCAACGAATCTCGACGTGAAGGAAAGCCAGGTCTCTCATGGATCACGAACGCCAGATTCAAAACCTTCAACAATTGCGCTGGACGGGCGCGATCTCGGACGAGGAATTCGATCAATCCGAGGAAGCCATTCTGGCGGGCGACCCCCTGGAGGACCGTGTCGCGGAACTCCTGCTCCAGGAGGAACTGGACCAGCTCGACCGTCAATGGGAGTCCGACCGCGAGCAGTACAAAATCCCGTTCAAGCAGACCCGTTTTCTCCCGACCAGGGGTTCGAGTCTGTTCATGGGAATCCTGATGACCGTTGCGGGCACGGTCTGGACGGCCGGGGTCCTCTCCATGAAAGGTAAGTTCGGCGACGGTTTTGAATGGTGGCCATTGATCGGTATTGCGTTTACATTATCAGGTTTGGGGTTCAGCGTGGCCTGCTACGCGCGGGCCGCGATGTACGAGAAGGCTTACGAAGCCTATCAGGCCCGCCGCGATCACGTGATTACGCACTACGTTCAGGGCATCGACGAGGAAATCTGAATCTCGGTCGCAATCGCCTTCCGCGAGGTTGCACCGCCCATCGGGCACGTCCGATCAAGATCACCCTAATATATTGTGTAAAGGTTTTATTCCTGCTATATTGCCCAAACTTCTGATAGTCGCTCCTTTGCGAGGGCACCTCTGATGAGCCTGAGCCATTTTCACGTTCCGGGATGGTCGGTTGTGTCTCGATCTCGCCGATTTCCGGGGAGGCCGCGACGACCGCGGCTGCGGCCGACCCTGGATCAACTTGAGGATCGACTCGCCCCGGCCGGGATCATCAATGGCGACTTCTCGATCGCGGACCCGAACGACCCGGGGTTTGGGTTCACGATCCGGGGGAATGGCTCGGTCGTGGGCGGGGTCGCGGTGCTGAACGAGGGGACGGTGGTGCAGACCGGGTTCACGCAGACGTTCACGGTCCCGCCGAATACCACGCAACTGCGGTTCACGATCGTCATGTCGGACCTGGTGGACAACGGGGCGAGCAGCCCACCGGATGCCTTCGAGGTGGCGCTGCTGGACGCGACGACCATGACGCCGCTGGTCGGGCCGCCGACGGGTCTGGGCAACACCGACGCGTTCCTGAATATCCAGCAGTCGGGAGAGGTCTTCTTCGCCCCCGAGGTGACGATTCCGGGCGCCGGGACGTCGGGGCAGGTCGCGATGCCGAACTATCCGCTGGTGGTCACGGTGGATCTCTCGGGCGTGGCGGCCGGGACGTCGGCGGTCCTCTCGTTCGACCTGATCGGGTTCACCCCGGCGAGCAGTTCGGTGCGGATCGACGACGTGGAGGCCCTCCAGGGGCCGGCGCCACCGCCGGTCTCCTTCTACCTCGACTCGGCCTCCGACTCCGGCATGGTTGGCGACGACCTGACGCGATTCAACCCGGTGACGCTCGTCGGGGCGACCGATCCGGACCAGGTCGTTGAACTCGACCTCGACGGCGACGGCTTCAACGACGGCATGACCACGGCCAATGCCACCGGCCAG
This sequence comes from uncultured Planctomycetota bacterium, assembly GCA_963758025.1. Lineage (GTDB taxonomy): Bacteria > Planctomycetota > Planctomycetia > Isosphaerales > Isosphaeraceae > CAVWUA01. The sequence goes on from CAVWUA010000006.1 coordinate 623,471, forward strand.
TTCACCTTCGTCGGCGCGACACTGGTCGAGGGGGCGAACAACGTCCGCGTGCAGGCCACCAACAACGCGGGGACCACCACGGCCACGCGGACCATCACCCTCGATACGCAGTCGCCGACCGGCTCCCTCGAACTGCCGATGAACGGGACCACGGTGAACCAGGATCTCGGCTACGTCGAGGTCCAGTGGACGGACCCCGGCGCCTCGGGAATCGACCCCTCGACTTACGGCGTGGATGACATCACGATTGCTGGCGTGGATGTGGACCAGTTTGATGACCTCGGCAACGGTCGGGTTCGCTATCGCTACAGCCTGGACAACGACGCGCTGGCCGCGGGGCCGGTCAACGTGACCCTGGTGGCGGGCCAGGTCGCGGACCTGGTCGGCAACCTCAACGCCGAGACCACCCAGTCGTTCACGCTTACCCAGGCCAACGCGGTGCCCGTGGCGATGGCCGACATGTACACAACCGACGAGGATACGAAGCTGACCGTGCCGGCCGCGCCGGCGTCCTGGTCAACGACACCGACCCGGGCGACACCCTCACGGCCGTCCTGGTCAGCAACCCCTCGCACGGCACGCTCACGCTGAACACCGACGGCTCGTTCTCCTACACCCCCAACACCAACTTCAACGGCACCGACAGCTTCACCTACCGCGCCAGCGACGGCGTCCTCCAGTCCGACCCGACCAGCGTGACCCTCACGGTCAACGCGGTCAACGATGCGCCGGTCGCCGCCAACGACACGTACACCACCGCCGAGGACACGAAACTGACGGTCCCGGCCCCGGGGGTTCTGGTCAACGACACGGACGTGGACTCGACGACGCTGACGGCCTCCGTGGTCGCCGGGCCAGGCAAGGGGACACTGACGCTGAACCCCGACGGCTCGTTCACCTACACGCCGAACGCCAACGTCAACGGCACGGACTCGTTCACCTACCAGGTCTCCGACGGCTCGGCCACCAGCAACACGGCGACCGTCACGCTCAATATCACCGCCGTCAACGACGCGCCGGTCATCTCGGTGCCGTCCGCCCGGACCACCCTTGAGGACACGCCGATCGTGTTCTCCACCGCGAACGGCAACGCGATCTCCGTCGCGGACACCGACGCCGGCACCGGCCCGGTCCGGGTCACGCTCGCGGCAACGAAGGGGACCCTGACCCTCCCCACCACCACTGGCCTGACGTTCTCGGCGGGGGACGGATCGTCCGATGCGACGATGACCTTCACCGGGACGCTTGCCGCGGTCAACATGGCGCTGAACGGCCTGAGCTACGTCCCGACCTCGAACGCCAACGGCACGGCGAGCCTGACGATCAGCGTCAACGACCAGGGCAACACCGGCTCCGGTGGCGCGATGTCCGATTCCGAGACGGTCAACATCACCATCACTCCCCAGAACGACGCGCCGGTCGCGGCTGCCGACACGTACACCACCGCCGAGGACACACCGCTGACGGTCCCGGCCCCCGGCGTCCTGGGCAACGACACGGACGTGGACTCGACGACGCTGACGGCCGTCCTGGTCAGCAACCCCTCGCACGGCACGCTCACGCTGAACACCGACGGCTCGTTCACCTACACCCCCAACACCAACTTCAACGGCACCGACAGCTTCACCTACCGCGCCAGCGACGGCGTCCTCCAGTCCGACCCGACCAGCGTGACCCTCACGGTCAACGCGGTCAACGATGCGCCGGTGGCCGCCAACGACACGTACACCACCGCCGAGGACACGAAACTGACGGTCCCGGCCCCGGGGGTTCTGGTCAACGACACGGACGTGGACTCGACGACGCTGACGGCCTCCGTGGTCGCCGGGCCAGGCAAGGGGATGCTGACGCTGAACGCCGACGGCTCGTTCACCTACACGCCGAACGCCAACGTCAACGGCACGGACTCGTTCACCTACCAGGTCTCCGACGGCTCGGCCACCAGCAACACGGCGACCGTCACGCTCAATATCACCGCCGTCAACGACGCGCCGGTCGCCGTCGCCGATACCTTCATGGAAACCTCAGGCGTGCCGCTGACGGTGCCGGCCCCCGGTGTTCTGGCCAACGACACGGACCCCGATGGCGATGTTCGGACCGCCTCCCTGGTCACAGGCCCGAAGGGGGGGATGCTGGCGCTGAACACCGACGGCTCGTTCACCTACACGCCCAATCCGGGCTTCACCGGCACGGACACCTTCACCTATCGAGTCAGCGATCCCGCCGGTGCCGGATCAACAGCGACAGCGACCATTACCGTCGCCCCGGTGACGGTGCCCGCGCCGACCTTCACGCCGTACGTTGAGGCCCTCTTCTCGCGACGCGCACTCAACCCCACGAGGTTCGATTTCTATCATCCCCGACTCGGCCCTCTCCTGAATGCCGCGACAACGGGTATCTTGCCTTCGAGGCCGCTCTTCCTCAACCTTGCCGCACGCCGCGCCCTGAACCCCATGCGTTTCGACCTCGTTCATCCCCACCTGGGGCCTCTCCTGGGTGCGACGACGTCCGGAAGGATCATGACAGCCTCGATCCGTGGCCTCTCCACCCGGACCATCGTGAGCCCTGCAATCAACAACGTGGGTACAATCCGGGCGCAGGCCTTCCAACCCCTCGCGGTCTCGACGAACAGACCGATGATTCCGAACGTCGCTAGGACTCCGTGGGCCACGCGGTGGTTCTCCATCCCGATTCTCCCGAACGCAATCCTCAGCCGAGCGAAGGGTCGATGGTTTTCCCGATTCGGCGCGTGAACGATGGCGCATCCGAGATTCCGGAGTGATCGTGACCGACGAAATCTCCGCTCCGGGAACGCCCGGCGATGGTCCTCATCCCGGCTCTCATCGCGGAGCGGCTTTCCAGGATATTGAGGAGCGCGATACCAGGACGTCGCCGCCTCCTTTCGGGTTTCTTCGCCGCGAGAAACATGACCTCCACCCTTCCTGTCCGGGGGATTCGATACAGATCCGCAACGATTCCAATGTCGGCTCGACTGGCACTCGCGTTCCGGTTCGGAACAGGACGGGGAAAAATAGGGAAGAATTGTCCGTTTGCCGGTTTGAGAAACGACCGTCGAGGTCCGGAAGTCCAAACTGAAGGCATTGGGATGGAACGAGATGCGGGTCGGGGCGGTCGCGCGGGTTGTCGGTCGGCCTTGCATGGCGCGGCCGGCTTGGCGACGATGGTTGATATTGGATGAAGAATCCGCCGCGTGTCTCGACGGATCTGGCTTCGGTGGTAAACTCTGGAGAGGGGACGCCGCCGTTCCCGATCGTGCCTCGGTCCCGGTCGGCTCAGGAGTGGGACGAGGCGCACCCGACGTCCTGAAAGGAAGGGGGCAGCCTGATGGCCCGACGACTGATTGCCCGCCCCCTGCCGTCCTGGGTGGGAGACCTGCCGGTCTTCGAGCGGACGCTGTCCAATGGCTTCAAGGCGCTGGTCTTGCCCCGCGCTCATGCCCCGGTGGTCGTCTGCGATCTGTATTACCCGGCCGGCTCGGTCGATGAGCCGTCGGGTCGGACCGGCCTGGCGCACTTTGTCGAGCACATGCTGTTCAAGGGGACCGAGCGGCTGCCCAAAGGGCAGATCGATCGCCTGGCGTTCGAGGCGGCCGGGCAGACGAACGCCGAAACCGGCGAAGACCTGACGCATTACTGGTTCGCCCTGCCCAAGGCCCGCTGGGAGCTGGCCTTGACCGTTGAGGCCGACCGCATGCGAGGTGCCCGGTTCGACCCGCGCGAGGTCGAGTCGGAACGCCACGTCATCGCCGAGGAGCGGGCGAGGGAGATGGACTCCCCCCTGGGCCGGCTCGACGAGGTGCATCTGGCCCAGAGCTATATCCGGCACCCGTACCGTAATCCCATCCTCGGCTGGCCGGAAGACTTGCAGCGCACGACCGTCGAGGACCTGACGCATTTCTACGGCACCCACTACCGCCCCGATGGCGCCGTGCTGTTGATCGTCGGGGACCTGGAGCCGGAGCGGGTGCTCGACCGTGTGGAGTCCCACTTCGGTGGCCTGGAACGCGGCGAGCATCCGCGGTCCGAGTCGCCGCCGGTCGAGCCACCGCAGAATGGCCGGCGCGACTTCGTGCTGGAAGAGTCGGAGTCGCTCCCGCGAGGTCTGCTGGGCTGGCACAGCGTCCGGCACGGCCATCCCGATGCCCCCGCCCTGGATGTGCTCTCGGACCTCCTGACCTGTGGCCGGCGCGCGCGGCTCTGGGACCGCCTGGTCGAGACCGAGCGCCTGGCGACGTGGGTCGATGCCGCGCAGGAGAGTGCCCGGCTGGCCGGACAGTTTCTCGTGCAGCTTGAGGCCGCGCCGGGGGTTGAGCCGAAGGTCCTGGAAGCGCACGTCCGCGACGTGATCGCCCACCTGGCCGATCATGGGCCGACGCCCGAGGAACTGGCTCGCTCGCGACACCGCCTGGAAGCCGCCTGGCGCTGGGAGCAGGAGGACCTGGCGGGCCTGGCCTCGGGGTTGGGCAACGTGGCTCTCTGGGGAGACTGGCGCGATTGGCAGGCCGAGCACCGCGCGGCCCTGGCCGTCACGGCCGACGATATTCGTCGCGTGGCGTCGGCCTACCTGGTCGAGTCGTCATTGACGGCTGGCTGGTCGCTGCCTCGTCCGGCGACGGCGATGGTCGTGCTGTCGGAACTGCCGACGGTCCCGGCGCGGGTGGCCTCACCGCCCGCACCGGAGCGGCCCGTGCTCTTGCCCGTTCCGGGTGAGGCCTCGACCCTGGCCGTCTATCGTCCGAAACGCTCGGTCCTGCGCAACGGTCTGCGCCTCCTGACCGAGAGCCGCCCTGGCACCGGCACCGTCGCGCTGGAGTTGAACGTCGATGCCGGCTTGCTCCGCGAAGCAAAGCCGGGCCTGGCGAACCTGGTCGGGCGGCTTCGTGAGGAAGGGACGACCACGCGCTCGGCCGAGGCTCTGGCCGAGGCGATTGAAGACGTCGGTGGGACGCTGGAGGTCGGCGCCTCGGGCGTCTCGCTTCGCGTTCGCGCGGAGGACCTGGAACTGGCCCTTGACCTGCTGGCCGACCTGATCCTCCGTCCGGCATTTCCGGCCGACGCCTTGCCCTGGATGAAGCGGCGGATTGCCGCCGAGCTGCAAGGGGATCGAGACGACCCCTCCTTCCGCGCGGACCTGCTGTTCCGGGGCCTCGTCTATGGCGACCACCCGTTGAGCCGCGACCCTCGCGGGAACGCTCGCCAGATTCCCCGGCTGACCCTCGACGATGTGCACGACCACCACAAGCGGTATTTCGGCCCGGATAACGCGTTCCTGGTGGTGGTCGGCGATTTCGAGCCGCGAGCTTTGCGATCCCTCGTCGATCGGCACCTGGGACGCTGGAAGTCCCTCGGTCACACGTTGCCCCCCTGGCCGCGACCCGAGCGCAACCCTCGGCGGAGGGTTCGCCGGGTGTCGCATCCGGGTGAGCAGGTCCAGATCCTCCTGGGACACCTGGGCGTCGCGCGCGACGATCCCGATTTCGACGCCCTGGCGGTGCTCGACCACATCCTGGGCAGCGGACCGGGGTTCACCGATCGCCTGAGCCGGATCCTCCGCGATGAACTGGGCCTGGCATACTCGGTTGGGGGCGGAATGACCGACTCGGCCGATGTCGTGGCGGGTTTACTCCGGATTTACATCGGCACTGGTCCCGAGGAGTCCGCCCGGGCCGTGGCCGCCGCGATGGAGCAGGTCCGCGCGATGCACCGGGGCGACTTCACCGACGAGGAAGTTCACCGCGCCCGTCATTATCTGGCCGGGTCCTGGGTTTTCGACTACCAGACCGTCAGCCAGAGGGCCGAGCGGCTCTGGGAGCTGGAGCGCTGGGGCCTACCGCTCGATGAACCTCTACGATGGCCCGAACGGATCGCCCGAGTCACGCCCGATCAGGTCCGCCAGGCCGCCCACCGCCACCTGCACCCCGAGGCGATGGTTCGCGTGGAGTACGGGCCGATCCGACGGTAGAAGATCGCGAGAGGGCTGGCCGCTCGATCACGGCGTCGGTCCCGTCTCTCCGAACAGCTCGGCCAGGGGAAGGCGGAAGCCGGGAACGACCGGACCGCCGTCGAGTGCGTCGGTCGCCATCAGCACGTGAATCTTGGTCGGCACGTCGTACTCATAGACAAGCCGCTCGCGGGGGAAAGCGATCCAGACACGTCGGACGCCCGCCTCGAAATACTCCCGCACCCTGGTCGGAATCTCGTCGGCGAGGTTCGTCCGGCTGATGATCTCGACGGCCAGGTCGGGAACGACGTCCCAGGCATTTTCGAAGAGGACGGGTTGCCCTTTCGGCCAGCGTTCGAAGGAGACGAACGCGACGTCTGGCCGCCGTTGAGGACCTTCCGGAGACAGGCGAAACAGGGTCTCCACGGCCACTCGCCCCACGGTTTGCGACGTGGGAGAGCTACCCAGGCAAACCGTTAATTTTGTGGCGATCAGGGCTTCACCCGCTCCCATTCGCGGTTTCTCCTGGATTTCTCCATCGACGATCTCAAACAGGACGTCATCGTCGAGGGTTGCCGTCATCCGTTCGAGTTCGGGCGTGGTTGTGGAGGCGTGGGACATCACCGGAGTCTCCTTTCGAGCGTGCGTCATCGAAGCATTATATCACCCCTGTGGATGCGGCGAGCCATTGCATTCCGCAGGGTTTCGCTTACGATCGGTCCGTGGTTTAGACTCTCCGAGAACCGCGTCAACATGAAGTGAGCCTCCTCCATGCGCGTGCCTTCGACTCACGTCCGATTTCTGTGGACCCTGACCCTGCTTTCGGCTCTGGCCGCGCCGGTCGCGGCGGAGGATGATTCGGGTTGGATCGGCCTGACGACTTCGGGGCTGGACGCCTGGAAGGGGTCGACAGGGGACTGGAAGGTCGTCGGTGACGCCCACCTCAAGCCCGATGACCCGAAGCATCTGGAAGGGGAAGCAGGGTCCGGCGCGATCATCAACGACCCGCCCGGCCGGACGACGAACCTCGTCAGCAAGAAGGCGTTCGGTGATGTGGAGGTTCACCTGGAGTTCATGGTGCCGAAGGGGTCAAACTCGGGCATCAAGTTCGAGGGGCTGTATGAGGTTCAAATCTATGACAGTTACGGCAAGGACAAAGTGACGGCCAGCGACTGCGGAGGCATCTATCCCCGCGCCGAGCTTCTGCCACGGTATCATCACATCGACGACGGCTACCCCCCACGCTCCAACGCCTGCAAGCCCCCGGGCGAGTGGCAAACCCTCGACGTGATCTTCCGCGCCCCGAAGTTCGACGAGAACGGCAAGAAGATCGCCAACGCGACATTCGAGAAGGTCGTGCTCAATGGCGAGGTTCTGCACGATAACCTGTCCGTACCGACGCCGACCGGCCACGCCTACACTCAGAAGGAAATCCCGACCGGCCCGATTCTCCTCCAGGCCGACCATGGCCCGGTCGCCTTCCGCAACGTGCGCGCACGCCCCTTGCCGTGAGCGCGATAGCGGGTTCCAAGAACCGCTCATCCATCCTCCGTGGGCCGATCGGGAGTTTCCGTTCGGCTCACTCCGTGTCCTGGATGTGGGCTTCCAGGAACCAGAGCCGCTTGTCCACGACTCGGGAGATCTCGGTGTAAAGATCGGCAGTGGACTTGTCTCCCAGTTCATCAGCCTGATCGATCGACTTGCGGAGATGCGCGGCGAACTGGGCGAAGCGATCGACCAGGGCATGAACGTGTTCCAGGCTCTCCACGGCATCGGTCGGGAACCCAGGCAGGGTCGAGTGTTCGGCGGCCATGCGGATGGTCACCGGGCGTAGCCGCCGAGGCTCACGGCGCGTTCGGCAAGATCGTCGGCGAAGTCGTTCAATTCCTCGGCGATCTCGTCAAAGAGCAGGTGAAGCTGATAGAAGTCCTTCCCCTTGACGTTCCAGTGCGCTGCTTGGTCTGTGAGCGCAGGTCGGACGTATCGGCCATGCTCTGATTCAGAAGCGCGACGAGCGGCTCGCGAGCCTCGGCCGGCAGATCAATGTGGGTGGGAAAGAGCCGGGTCTTGGTCGCGCGTTGATTTGCCAGAGCGGAACTAAAAAACGGGTTGACGAGCTGTGAGCATGGAGGGATGGACATCCTCTTCGATGGGCGTTCTCTCTTGGACTCGCCCATTAATAGAAATTGTACGCCGTCGCCAAGGGAAAGGCACGGTGAATGCTTGACAGTCGTGCGCGTGGTGTCCTAGGATACGCACCTGTTTACCGGCTGGACCGGAACCTGACCGTGATCGCTTGAGCGACGGTCGAAGCGGGATGCAGGGGGCGGAGTTGCGTCTCGTCCTCGGGCATCCCGTCGTCATGCCGAGTTCTTCATTTTCCCGACCTTTCAAAGCGGAGACTGCTCCGATGCGGATTGCCCTGGACGCCATGGGGGGCGACCATGCCCCCGGCCCGATTGTCGATGGGGCTGTCCAGGCGGTTCAGGCTCAGCCGGAACTGACCGTGGTTCTCGTGGGAGATCAGGCGAAGATCGAGGCCGAACTGGTCCGCACACCGAACGCGCCCCGTGACCGCTTGCCGATCCTCCACGCGAGTGAGGTCGTCGGCATGGACGAAAAACCGGTCGAGGGGCTTCGCAAGAAGCGCGACAACTCGATCTCCCGGAGTTGGGGCCTGATGGCCAGCGGCGACGCCAGGGCGGTCGTTTCCGCCGGCAACACCGGTGCCATGGTCGCCTCGGGCCTGTTCAACGCCAAGATGTTCTTGCCGGGCGTTCGCCGCCCCGGTATCGCCGCGATTTTCCCCTCGCACAGGGGGCCGGTCGTCATTGTCGATGTTGGTGCGAACATGCACGCCAAGCCTGAGGACCTCTACCAGTACGGCATCATGGGGGCGATCTATGCCGAGAACGTCCTCGGCGTGGCCGAACCGACCATCGGCCTGCTGAACGTCGGTAGTGAGGACGACAAGGGGAACGAGCTGGTTCGCACCGCGCGGGCCTTGTTCAAGGCCGGGCCGATGAGCAACCGGTTTGTCGGGAACGTCGAAGGGCGCGACATCTACGACGGCAATGCCCGCGTGGTCGTCTGCGAAGGGTTCACCGGCAATGTTCTCCTGAAGGCCGGTGAAGGGGCCGTCGAATTCCTCTTCGCCGAACTCAAGCAGGAGATGGGCCACCTCCTGAAGGAGATTCCGCACGAGGCCGGTCTGAAGGTCGTTGGCAACCTGCGGGCCTTGAAATCCCGCTACGAGTATCACGAGTTCGGCGGCGGTCCGCTCCTCGGCATCCGGGGTGCGTGCATCATCTGCCACGGTTCGTCGGATGCCCGGGCCATCAAGAATGCCCTGCGCGTCGCCGGCATCATGGCCGAGGACCGGATCAACGACCTCATCACCAAGCAGTTGGCCGCCGCGCCGTCGGCACCTCCGTCCGCCTGAGCCATTCGACCGAAACGAGAATTCCGATGCCCAAGATCGCCTTCCTGTTCCCCGGTCAGGGGCGCAAGCCGTCGGCATGGGCCGGGGACTCTACGACGAGCTTCCCGCCGCGCGGGAGCTGTTCGACCGGGCCAACGAGATCCTGGGCCTCGACCTGAAAGGGCTCTGCTTCGACGGTCCCGCCGACGCCCTGGAAGCCACCGACGTCAGCCAGCCGGCGATCTACGTCGCCAGCCTCGCCGCGCTGGAGGCGTTAAAAGAGGAGCAGCCGGAGGTCGTCGCCCATTGCGAAGGGGCGGCGGGCCTGAGCCTTGGCGAGTACACCGCTCTGGTCTTCGCCGGGTCACTCGGGTTCGAGGAAGGGCTGAAGATTGTTCGCCGTCGCGGCGAGGTGATGCAGGCTGCCGCCGTGGCCTCGCCCAGCGGAATGACCAGCGTCCTCGGGCTGGATGAAGCGGCCGTTGACGAGCTTTGCCGACGCGTCGCGGAGCATGGGCGGCTCTGGAAGGCCAACCTCCTCGGCCCCGGCAATATCGTCGTCTCGGGTGATACGAAGGCCCTGGAGCACGTCGAGGCCGTCGCCAGCGAGCTGGGGGCCTCGCGCGTGATCCCCCTGGCCGTCGCCGGCGCGTTCCATTCCCCCTTGATGCAGCCGGCCGACACGCAACTGGCGGAAGTCCTGGCCGAAGTCGAATTTCAGCCCCCCCGCGTCCCGGTTTATTCCAACGTCGATGCCGAGCCGCACGACAAGCCGGAGGCGATCCGCAAGAAGCTCGTCGAGCAGGTCGTCAGCGGCGTGCGCTGGGAGGATTCCATGCGACGGATGCTGGCCGACGGTTTCGATACTTTCTACGAGATCGGCCCCGGTCGCGTTTTGACCGGTCTCCTGAAGCGGATCGACCGCAAGACCCCCTGCACGAACGTCCCGGCCGCTGAGATTCGCGGGCCAGTCAGGGGAAGATTTTCGGTCGTTGTGTCCCGATAATGGGAGAGCGGCCCGCGCTGCGCGGCTCTTTTGGCGTCGAATCCCGAGCTGGGGGACCTGATGAGCACCGCACAAGGCAAGACGACAGCCTGGATCGGCCTGAGTTCGGCTGGAATCCGGATGACGCCGGAGGAGTTCGACACGATCCGGCACTCCGACCCCCGATTCCGGTATGAGTTGATTCAGGGAGTACTGGTCGTGACGCGCTTGCCTTCGATCGCGGAGGGGGATCCGAACGGTGAACTCGAATACCTGCTCCGCAAGTACAAGAACGAGCACCCCCAGGGCTCGGCTCTCGACGTAACGGCTCCCGAACGCTACGTTTACACCGCCACGAGCCGCCGTCGGGCCGACCGGGTCATCTGGGCCGGGCTAGAGCGTATGCCGGACATCGAGCACGATCTGCCGACGATCGTCGTGGAGTTCGTCTCCAGGGGCAAGCGCGACTGGATCCGCGACTACGAGGAGAAGCGTGGGGAGTACCTTGCGCTGGGCGTGCGGGAATACTGGGTGATCGACCGTTTCCGCCGCACGATGACGGTGTTCCGCCAACCACCGGCGGAACCGGCGGAGCAGGTTATCGATGAGAAGGGGACGTACCGCACGCCAATCTTGCCGGGGTTCGAACTGCCCCTGGCGCGGCTCTTGAGTGTGGCGGATCGGTGGAAGCAGCCTCGCGCGTGATCGAACCGATGGCGGCGAACTCCCATAAAAAGGGGGACAGGAAATGAGCACCGCTCAAGAGCAAAATGACAGCCTGGATCGGCCTGAGTTCGGCTGGAATCCGGATGACGCCGGAGGAGTTCGACGCGATCCGGCACTCCGACTCCCGGTTCCGGTATGAGCTGATTCATGGAGTTTTGATCGTGAGCCGCATGCCATCCGTGGCCGAGGGTGATCCGAACGAGGAGTTAGGATACCTCCTTCGAACATACAGGGATTCTCATCCACAGGGAACCATTATTGATGCAACCTTGCCTGAACGCTACGTTTACACCGCCACGAGCCGCCGTCGAGCTGATCGGATTATCTGGGCGGGATTGGGACGGTGTCCCGGATGTCGAGCACGATCTGCCGACGATCGTCGTGGAGTTCGTCTCCAGGGGCAAGCGCGACTGGATCCGCGACTACGAGGAGAAGCGTGGGGAGTACCTTGCGCTGGGCGTGCGGGAATACTGGGTGATCGACCGTTTCCGCCGCACGATGACGGTGTTCCGCCAACCACCGGCGGAACCGGCGGAGCAGGTTATCGATGAGAAGGGGACGTACCGCACGCCAATCTTGCCGGGGTTCGAACTGCCCCTGGCGCGGCTCTCTGAGCGTGGCGGATCGGTGGAAGCAGCCTCGCGCTTGATCGAGACGACGGACGCGCCGGGCGGATTTGGGGTTGATTGGTGGTGACGACGGGCATTATAACGAGCCGAAACTCTCCGTGCCGGTAGGAATTCCGGCGAATCTGATTCCAACGCAAGGGATGCCGCATTCATGGCCGCGGATGAGAAGACGATTTCCGGTTGTAAAGTGGATCTGAGCGGCCAGGTGGCCCTGGTGACGGGTGCCTCGCGCGGCATTGGCCGGGCGATCGCGTTGCGTCTGGCCGAGTGTGGCGCGACCGTCGCTGGAGTTGCCCGGACGATCGAGGGGATGCAGGGCACGCTGGAGGCCATTCGCGAGGCGGGCGGCACGGCCGAAGGCTTTGCCGGCAGCGTGGGCAAGGCCGATGACGTGAGGCGGATTGTCGAGGAGGTCGAGGCGAAATTCGAAAAGGTTCATGTCCTTGTCAATAATGCCGGGATCACCCGCGATGGCCTGATGCTCCGCATGGAGGATGACGCCTGGAATGAGGTCATCGAGACGAACCTTTCAGGCACATTCTACTTCTGTCGCGCCGTGGGTATGCTGATGATGCGGCAGCGGTACGGACGGATCGTCAACATCACGAGCGTCTCGGGCCTGATGGGCAACCCTGGCCAGGCGAACTACTCGGCGAGCAAGGCGGGCGTTATCGGCTTCACCCGGACCACGGCCCGCGAGCTGGCCGCGCGGAACATTACCGTCAACGCCGTCGCGCCGGGATTCATCGAGACGGACATGACCGACGTTCTGCCGGAAAAGATCAAGTCGGAAGTCAAGGAGCGTGTTCCGGTCAAGCGGCTCGGAAAACCGGAGGACATCGCGGACCTCGTCTGCTACCTGTCCGGCCCGGGGGCGAGCTACCTGACGGGTCAGATCATTGCCGTCGATGGTGGCATGACTGCCTGAGAAGCTCCGGCCGTTCCCGCGAACCGCGGCGAGAATCGGTGGACAATTCGCGCGGGGAGTGATAATTTGGGTCGCTCGGGTCTGCCCCCGCCCGTGACACGAGGGGAATGGGTGGGGTACCTGGCGGCCGAGACAATACGAGTGGGGACCCCACCGCCGCGTGGCAAGGCGTCCCATCCCGATGTTGGAGCGGGATGGGCGGTCCCGAAACAGGATCACAAAGAGCACGCCGACGACGTCATTCGCCGCCGGGTCCCACGGTCGGACGCGGGCCGGCCGTGAGTTGGATATGTAGGGAGGACTGCCCGTGTCTGTGGAAGAACGCGTTATCGAGATCGTCAGCGAGCAAATGGGCGTGGCGAAGGACCAGATCACCAAGGAGACGTCCTTCGTCAATGACCTGGGGGCCGACTCGCTCGACACCGTGGAACTCGTGATGGAATTCGAGGAAGAATTCGACATCACGATTCCCGACGAAGAGGCCGAGAAGATCCAGACGGTCGGACAGGCGATCCAGTATATCGAGGAACACACGAAGTAATGCCCCGCCGCGTTGTTATCACCGGCCTGGGAGTGGTCACCGCCCTGGGCAACACGCTGGAGCGATACTGGTCGGGCCTGATCGAGGGCAAGAGCGGCGTTGGTCCGCTCACGCTCTTTGACACGACCGACTTCAAGGTCCACTTCGGCGGCCAGGTCCGCGACTGGAACCCGGAAGTCCTCTTCGGAGCCAAGGACGCGCCGGCTCGACCGGTTCGCGCAATTCGCGATGCACGCCAGCGAGGCGGCCGTCGCGGATTCGTCGATCGACTTCGAGCGGATCGCGCCCTACCGTTGCGGCGTGTTCATTGGCTCAGGCATTGGCGGCTTGAACGAGTTCGAGACCCAGCACTCGATCATGCGAGACAAGGGGCCGAACAAGATCAGCCCGTTCACGATTCCCAAGCTGATGGTCAACGCCGCCAGTGGCCAGGTCTCGATCCGCTACGGTCTGCGAGGGCCGACCTCCGCCGTGGCGACGGCCTGCGCCAGCGCGGCCAACGCCATCGGCGACGCGTTCAAGATGATCCAGGCGGGCCACGCCGACGTGATGATCACCGGCGGTAGTGAGGCGGCCATCACGCACATGGGCCTGGGAGGGTTCGCCGCCTTGCGAGCTCTCTCGACTCGCAACGACGATCCCGAACGGGCCAGCCGCCCGTTCGACCGCGACCGCGACGGTTTCGTCCTGGCCGAAGGGGCAGGCATCTTGATCCTCGAAGAGGAGCAAGCGGCCCGTGCCCGAGGCGCTCGGATCTATGCCGAACTGCTCGGCTACGGGCTTTCCGCCGATGGTACGCACATCACCGCACCGGACGAGGAAGGCCGAGGCGCGGCCCGTGCCATGACCATGTGCCTGGAGGACGCCAAGCTCCCGCCCGACGCCGTCGGCTACATCAATGCGCACGGCACGAGCACGGAACTGGGGGACATGGCGGAAACCAAGGCGATGAAGGTCGTCTTCGGTTCCCACGCGCCGAAGCTCCAGGTTTCCAGCACCAAGAGCCAGCTCGGCCACTTGCTGGGGGCCTCCGGCGGCGTGGAACTGGTCGCCTCCGCCCTGGCGATCCACCATTCGGTCCTGCCCCCGACGATCAACCTCGACCAGCCCGGCGAGGGGTGCGACCTGGACTACATCCCGAACTCGGCCCGAGAGAGTCGGGTCGATCACGTCATGTCCAACAGCTTTGGTTTCGGCGGCCACAACGCCAGCCTGGTCATCGGCCGGTACAAGGATTGAGTTCTCCCAGTGGCTGTGGAATCCTCCCGAGACCACGGCCACAATAACGGCCAAACCGGCGTTTGGATTGGGGTTGAGCCATTCGGGAGCCTCTGCTAAGGTTCCGGCCAATCGCGCTACATTCGCATTCGTATCCCGTAGCGATTCACCCGTCGATTTGTATTCTCATTCGCTCCATCGCCAGCCCGGCAGGGAGGCCTCTGGCATGAACCGGCGCATGGCTCTGATGTTGACTTTGCTCTCGGGCGGTCTGCTGCCCTCCCGGCTGCTGGCCCAGGACCGAGCTTTGTCTCGTCGTCGTGATGATGATCCGTACCGTCGCCCGTCCTCGCGCGGACCGGAGCGATTGGCCCAGGCGGAAACCGAGCCACTCATCGAGGAAGACGCGGCACCGACCGGTGGCGGACAGCCGCAGAATTTTCCCGAGGAGGCCGGGGCGGTTCTGCGCACGTGGGACATCAGCAAGTACACGAGCCTCCCGCACAGCGACAGCAACCCCCAGAACGCGATCCTGGAATGGATCTTCCGCAGTACCGGCTCGTCCGTCTGGCACGGCGATCGGATCGCCGCCCTGAGCGCGGGAAAGGCCCAGGTGCGGGCGTATAACACGCCGAAGATCCTCGACCAGACGCACCGGATCGTCGAGCGGTTCAATGACGCGGAGTTTGACATTCTGCAAGTCCGCGCCCGGTTCGTCGCGGCGGCCGATCCCCGCTGGCGCTACCTGGTGTACACCCGGCTCAAGCCTCTGGCCAGCGGTCCCCAGGGGCAGCAGGTGTGGAGCCTCAGCGTCGCTGATGCTGAGATGGTTCTGGCACAGATGCAGGTGTACCAGAGCTTCAAATACCTGGCGGACCGGACGGTCAAGATCGCCAACGGCCAGACCCTCTCGGTCGTCACGCCCGAAGTGATCGATTACGTCTCCGGTCCCCAGCGCGATAGTGCCTCCGGCCTGGGCTTTCAGCCAACCACCGGCCGCCTGACCGAAGGGGTTTCCCTGCGGTTCAGTCCGCTGTTGACCTATGCGGGCGACGAGCTGGACGCCGCGATCGACCTGCGAGCCACAACGGTCAAAAAACTGCACGCGACCAAGATCCTCGCCCCCCGCGAGATCGGCCCGGTGGACATGACCATCGACGTGCCCGAAGTGACCTACTCGCATCTGAACCTCTGGTCATCCTATGAGTCGATCAAGGGGTGGAAGCTTGGCCAGACGCTCCTGATCTCCGCAGGTATTCAGCCGGGCATCCTCCAGAAGAAGACCGGGTTCCTCAATCTCCGCATCCCCGGCACCGTGCCGACCGACACGGAGCTGCTCGTCTTCCTCGACGTGGACACCGTCAGCACCACCGCACCCGCCCGGCGCCGGAGCGAGGGATAACGGGTCGGATCTGCGGTCGATCTCGCCAGGCGGTAGGGCCATCGGGTATAACCGATCCGGTCAAAATCCCGCCACATTCCCACCCGCGAGATCACGCAGCCTCATGGACGACCGCACCAGGCCGGGGTCGGCAACGCTCGATCGCTCATCGGCCTCGCAACGCTCCCCCTCACTGACACCCCGAGCCGCCTATTTTGCCCTGGCTGTCCTGTTCGGCATGAATTTGCTGAACTACATGGACCGCTACGTCTTCTTCTCGGTTGGCTCATTGATCCAGCGCGACCTGCGGATCAGCGACCGGGGGTTTGGCGTGCTCAGCGTGTCGTTCATGGTCGTGTACACGATCATCTCTCCCGCGATGGGCTGGCTGGGGGACCGTTTCCACCGCAGGCGGTTGCTGGCGTTCGGGGTGGGGCTCTGGAGCGTGGCGACGGTCGGCACGGCGTTCGCGCACGACTTTCGGAGCATGTTCTTCTGGCGGGCCTTGCTCGGCGTCGGTGAGGCCAGCTACGGTGTCATCGCGCCCGCCTTGCTGGCCGATCTGTTCGAGCCGAAGCTCCGGGGCCGGGCAATGGGGATCTACTACCTGGCGTTGCCACTCGGCGGAGCACTCGGCTACGGGTTGGGAGGTGTGATCGGCTCGTGGCACGGCTGGCAGGCGGCGTTCTGGGTGGTTGGGCTTCCGGGATTGCTCGCCGCGCTGGCGGGTCTAGCGATGCGCGATCCTGGGCGAGGGGCCAGCGATCATCAGGAAGATCGCTCTTCACAGCCGATTCGGAACAAGTCGCGAGCCTTGTTGCGAACGCCGAGCTTCCTTTACAACACCGCCGGTATGGCCGCCGTGACATTCGCCACAGGGGCCTTCGCGGCCTGGGGAGCGACATTTTACCAGCGTGTCTATCGGCTCTCGCCCGCGCTGGCCGGTGGAGCGATCGGTGGGATGACGGCGGTCGCCGGTTTGCTAGGAATCGCGATGGGAAGCTGGCTTGCCGATCGACTCCTTCAGCGCACGAGGCGGGCGTATCTCCTCCTGGCGACCGTGGCCGTCTCCCTGGCGATCCCGTTCGGCCTGTTCGCTTTGCTCGACCCGGACTGGCGGTCGTCGATGGCCTTGCTGTTCGTGGCGATGGTGCTGATGGCCTCGGTGCTCGGTCCCTGCAACACGGTGACGGCCAACGTCGTACCCGCCGGCCGACGTGCCGCGGCCTTCGCGCTGCATATCTTCCTGGTGCACCTGTTCGGCGACATCAGTTCGCCGTTGTTGATCGGCGTGCTCTCGGAAACCTTCGGCGGGGAGGCGGTCGCCAGTTCCGTACTCGGCAAGGCAGCGGCCGCGATCGGCGCCGTGCCGGTCGAGACGCCCCACGGCACGACGAACCTCACCGTGGGCATGCTCTCGGTTGTTCCGGTCCTACTCCTCGGAGTTTTACTGTTCTGGCTTGGCTCCTGGCACCTGGCTCGCGATCAAGACCGCGCAGGAGTTGAGTACGTTGGGTGAGTGAGCGGAGCGATCCTCCCGACCCATCGAAGCACGAAGAAACCGCCCGGACGAGCCACGAGGGCCGTCCGGGCGGTCGGTCGAGGATCGAACATCCCAGGGCAAACGCGGTCGTCAGTTCGCCTTCGGGTTCAGGTTTGTGCCGGGCAGGGGGGGAGAACCACGGTCGTCTGTTCGGCGATGGCTGGAACGAGCTTGCCGGCGGCTTCGCGCACCGAGCTTGAGGCGTCGTTCGTCGCCATCTGCTGAAGCCGACGCTTGACCTCCGGCGTGATCCGGCCGGCGAAAGCCCGCACGGCAGCCAGGCGCACGGATTCATCCGCGTCGTCCGCGAGGTGCAAGAGCCAGATGACCGGGTCGATGTCGTCTCGCTTCAGGAGCAGCGGGATGGCCGAGGCCCGGAGGTCGGGTTGGGGATGCGTGATGAGCCGTCCCAGGCCGACAAGCTCCTGTGAGAGCCCGCGAGCCTTCAGGACCCGCTCGGCCAGTCCGGCCAGGTCGGGAACCGGGTCGTGCAACATCGGGAGAATGTCGTCGGGGCTCAGAAGGTTCTCCCGGTTGGAGAAAGCGGAAAGTACCTGGAGCCGGACCCCCGGGTCCGGGTCGGCAATTAACCCAACCGCCGGCGCGGCGGCCGAGTCAATCGGCAGGGCGGCCAGGCAGGCGACCGCGGCCGCTCTGGGCAGAGATTCCGTGTCCGACAGGCGTTGCACCACCGGCTCATGGAAAGCTTGCTTCCAGAGTCCGAGAGTCTGCTCCTCGGCCGGAGTCATCGTGCATCCCGGGGTCCAGACCCACAACGAACCAACCCGCTCCAGGGCGACTGCCCGGACCTCGGCCGACGGGTCGGACAGGCCGGCGGACAGGACGTCATGGATCGGCTTGAGCGCCTTGATCCACCACCCGGGCGGGGTCGGCTCGACGGCGAATTTCGTGGCGATCCGATACGTCGCGTCCTGAGCCGACGCCTTGCCCTGGGACGAATAGGACGTGTAGCCGGCCGCGAGCGCATCGAGCATGCCATACCATTCGCCCGCCTCGGCGGCGGTCAGGGGCGAAGGAGCCGGGGCCGGTTCGTTCTCCGTTTGAGCCGGCGTCAGTCGCTGGACCAGCGCGGCCAGGGCCTTGCCGTCCCCCTGGCGGATTCCCTGGGCGAGATCTGGCAGCGATCGTTCCGACCGCTCCGCGATAGGGGGCTTGGCCGGTGCCTGCTGAATGTGAGCCGCCTTATCTTTGGTCGAAGTGGACTCCGCCGTGCCGTCGCCCGGAATCATCGTCCAGGCCAGGGTGGCTACCACCAGGGACCCGACCCCCAACGCCCCAAAGACCCAGACCCCCAGTCGTCGTCGCGGCATGGCTCCCTCCAGCAAAGGTGTCGAGATCGAATCCCTTCGACCCCGGATTGGAAATTCGAACCGGCGCGCCATCATAGTCCGAGCGACTGTTCCGGCAAGACCAGTTCTGCGGGAGGGGAGTCTTTCTCCAAATTACCCAGATTGGCACTATCCTCGGAAATTACCTCAATCGACGGATGGGAGTCAGGAAGCGGGCCGATCCTGGCCGATCAATAGGTTGCGACGCGAGGCCGCCCGGTACGGAGATCCGGGGTGAGGGGTTCGTGTCGTCGTCAACCTTCGGCGAGGGAGAATTCATGGACCACCGCACGGCACGCCGATGGCTCACGACCCTGGCTCTTGGGCTGGGGATGGTGAGCACCTTGCTGTCGTATCCGCCGACAGCCCACGCCGGGTTGCGGCGCACGACGGACCCGAACCAGATCCTGCCGATGGATCAGATCGCGCCGCAGCACCGTGAGAACGTGGCCGAGGTGATCCGCGAGCATAGCTTTCGACAGCAGGGCAAGCCCGAGACATTTCCCTGCAACCCCAAGCTCTATCTCAGCCTGCTGAACGAGCCAGCGTTGACGCTGGCGCTCTGGCAGGATCTCAGCCCGACCCCCGCGCGGCTGCGGCAGGTGGCGCAAGGCGTCTTTCAAGGGACCGACGGCAACGGCACGACGGCGACGTGGGAATTCGTCCTGCGTTCGCCGAGGCTCCATGTTCTGTCCTGCACCTTGAACTACGTCAGCCCACGCGGCAATGCCAAGCTGGATGGCCGGATCGTCCTGATCGTTCGCTCCGGCTTCTTCAAGGAGGTCAACGGCGAATCCTGGGTTCAGCATGAAATCGAGGCTTACGTCAAGATCGACTCGAGAGGCTGGAAGGCCGTTGCCGCGACGGTTCGCCCCTTGATCGAAAAACTGCTGGAAGACCAGGTGCAGGAGGCCGGCTTGTTCGTCTCGTTGATGGCCCGGATGGTCGAGATGTATCCCGATTGGGCCATGGAAGTCGCCGCTCGGCAGGAGAACCTCCACCCCGAGACACGGCAGGGCTTCCGGAACCTGGTCGCCGAGACCCGACGCCCCGGAGCCTATCGAGGACGCCCCGCGCTGGTGGCGGAGAATGCCGCGACCACGCGGCGCTGACGACGGCTCGGCAACGCATTCCCGCGACTTGATCTGGAGGCCCGCGGCGCACTCTGCGTCGTGGGCCTCCTGGTCATTCTGGGTGGTTGAGAACCAAACCGAGGCGGTGGTTGGGTGAGGGGATTTACCTCAAGAAGCCCAGCGGGAGCTCGAACACGCCCGCGAAGAAGCCAACAGCCGTCTTGCCGACGATCGCGGTTGGGTCAACATTCACCTGAGGATTGCTTAGCGTGCCGGTGATGTGGAACTTCAAGAGGCGGTTCGAGAGGTAGTTGCCCACGCGCTGTACGGCCTCGTCGCGGCGGCCAAGCACTTCGCTCAGGCCGGGGATCAGACGGACGAGCGACTGGCCGGTTTGCGAGATGATCTGATTCGTGTTGACCAGCACCACCAGGTCGAGCCGGGTATCAAACCCAACGGTTCCCGTGGCGTGAAGCTGGGCGATGCGGCCGACGAGCGTGAGAGCCTCAACCTGGATCTCGCGATTGGCGATCGTGGCGATCAGGTCACCGTCCTCGAACACCCCCCCGCGCTGGGAGCCCAGGAACTTTTCAAGCTGGCTGAAGATCGGCAAGCGGAACAGTGAGGCATCATCGAGATCGAGATTGATATTGCCTCGCAGTTGCTGGAGGTCCGTCGGATCGTTCCCGGCATACGTGATCCGGCCGGAGACCTTTCCCGAGGCGGGATGTCGGGCATCGGTGGCAACCCGAGTGAGAATTTCCAGGTCGAGCTGGGTGATCTGGACGTTCCCCTCATACGAGCTGTTCGGTCCGAGACGGAACTGGCTGTTCCCTTCCATCTGTCCGCCGGCCAGCCGCATGCTCCAATTGCGGACCTGCAAGACGCCGACCGCGCCCGACGGTGTGTAGGTGAGGTTTGCCGGGATTCGCAATTCGCTAACCGGGAGGTTCATCACCCGTGCCCGATCGACCAGAAGATCGATCGTCAGGCGCACGACCTCGCCCAGTCGTCCCGAGGCGTGGATTGTGCCGACCCCTTCGGCCCCTTCGGAAACGCCGGGGACGAATGCCAGCAGTCTCGAAATCAAGGCGCGATCGACGTCGATGGTGAACTGGATGGCCTCCGGTCCCTCGGCTGGCGTCTCGCCCCGGGCCGTGCCGGTCAGGGTGCCGCCGAACAACTCACCGGTCAAGGGGTCGATCCACCAGCCGGCAGGCGTGCGGGCGACGATGCCTTTCACGTTGCCAAGGTCGATGTCCGGTCCCCACTTCAGGTCGCGGAATTCGGCGATACCGTGCGCGCAAGGCGCCCAGGGGGTCCTGGGCGGTCGTGCGCAGATTGGCGTCGATTGCCCCTCGGCCTTCGAATTCGCGGAGAAGCTCACCGGCATTCAGCGCGTTCCAGAGCGAGCCAAGCGTGAAGCCGATTGCCTGAAGCCGGGCGTTTGCCTCGGGCGGCGGCTGGGCATTCTCGGGGGGGTCGTCAGTTGCCAGGGGAAGGTCCCCCTTGAGCTTGATCTTTCCACCGAGGCTCTCGGCCAGGAGGTCGTAGCGGAGCACTCCTTTGTGAAGGCTCAGGACGGCCTGGAGCCCTTGCGCGGCGATGCCTTGCACGGTCAGCTCGTCCGCCTTGAGCTGAAGGTTCGCCTCCAGCGGGGGCATGTCGGACGGGGCGTCGGTGCGGATCAGGAAGGTCAGATGGCCGTTGGCCTTGCCGGTCATCGTCAGGCCCCCTTCGGGCAACGCGCCGGTCATCTGCGAGGTGTCCAGCCCGAGGAACTCGGCCGTGCCCTGAATCGGCCGGTCGCCGGTCGTCGGGATCTGGGCCTCGGCCGTGATCCGTCCGCCAAACGGCTGGGCCTCAACGCCCTTGACCTGGATCGTGTCCCCCTCGGTCGTCCAGCGGAAAGGGACGGTGCCAAGGGCGACCGGCCCGGCCTGAAACTGGGCGATGCGCCCCTCGCCGCCGGTCGCGATCTTCGTTGGCTGGAGGGTTCCCTCGGCGCGGGCATCGGCCGTCAGCTTGCCGTCGATCGGTGAGGGCTGCGGGACCGACGGCACGAACGCCAGCGCATCGGAAAGATCCCAGCCATTGACCAGGATTTGCCCCTTGAAGTCATACGGGGCGGCCAGGTTAATCCCGACATTGCCGTTCAGGGGCTGGCCGGAGAGCGTCGCCTCAAGGTCCGACACGTCGAGCCGCCCCTCCGCCAGCGCCAGCTTCGCGGAGACGGCATCGAGGGTCGTCTGACGATACGTGATTTTCTCGCTTTGCAAGGTCGCCGAAGCCTTCCAGGCATCCGGTTCGGCCAGCCGGGCAACGTCCGCTTCGGCCTGGGCATCGACCGTGACGAGGCCCGAGAGTGGCGTCGGTTTCGGCAGGGCGGGAGCAGCCAGCTCGCCGAGCGGCAGGGCGCTCCCCTCGAAATGGGCCGTGAGCGGCCCGGGCGGGTCGAGCGCGGCCTTCAATTCGCCCCGGAACCCACCCGCGGGCAAGGGACCTTCGACGGGCACCGGATCGGTCGGCGCGGCGTGATCGATGAGGTCACCCGCCGGCCGGTCCACGAGCTGCCCGCGGAAGTCGGTCAACGCCAGCACGCCGTTTTCGAGGTCGAGCTTCGCCTCGACCCGCCCGAGGTCCACGCCGGCGATATGGCCGCCGGTCAGGGTCGCCTCGCCGTGGAAGATATACGCCTTGATGTCCCGGATCTGACCGAGCGGAATCGTGGCCTTCGCCTTGAGCGACAGCTTGCCCGCGACGGCCACCGGCAGGTGAACGCCCATCGCCTCGACCTTCGAGAGCACCTGTTGCAGGTCCACGTCCTCCAGTTCGATCTCCGTCGAGAGCGACTTGGGCAGACGGAATCCACCAGGTTTCTTCGGCTCGGCCGGTGTCTGTTCGGTCTCGGCGGGGGCTGGAGGCGGGTTCTCCGTCTTCGCCTGGGAATTCGCGGCCTTCGTCTCTTGAAGCGCGACGAGCAAGGCCCCGGCCAGGCCGAGATGGCGTGCGGTTTCGGCCTTCGCGCCGGTGTCGTAGCGGAGGTCGGTCCCCTCGGCGCTCATGGTCAGCTTCAAGGACTTGACCGGAATGCCGCCGAGGCTGCCTCCCTCAATCGTCGCCTCACCCGACGAGCCGGAGAGGTCCGCGCCGCCGTCGGGCTCGAGCACGACCCGAAGCGCGGCGGTGCCGGTCAGGCGGCCCGTCAGTTGCAGTTCCTGAAGCTGCCAGGCCTCGGGCGTGTCGGCCACGTCCACCCCGTTCAGGTCGAGGTTCAGGTCAATCCGAGCGGGGGTCGTGGTGAAGTTGAGCGTGCCGTCGGCGACAACCTTGCCGTCAATCGCCTCGCCATGCACATGGTCGAGCTTCACGACGCCGTCAATGACCGTCATCGTCCCCTGCGTGTCCTTCGCCAAGAGGCCGAGTGTCGGCAGATCCAGGGTCGTGCCGTCGTAGGTCACGTCGGTCGTGACGTGCAGCGGGGTCGTTGCCTTCGTATCCACCCCGAGCGCCAAACGCACATCGACCGGCCCATCCGGCCGGACGTGGTCCCAGACTTCCGGCGGGATGAACGGAATCTGTTCGACCTTTGCCGTGGTCGCCTGGATGTTCTGGCCGGTCAGCTCGACATTGCCTTTTTCCAGAGCGGCATCAAACCGGCCCCTGGCACGCCAGGGGCCCCAGTTCGGGTCATCCGTTTCCGCCGAGAGGGCCAGAGCATCCGGTCCTGAATCGATCTGGGCGTCGATACCGTTGACGACCATCGACCGGGGTTTTCCGGGCATCTCCTGCTCGATACTCAGGCGGGCGTCTTCCACGCGGATATCCGGCAGAGGCTGCTTCTCTCCGCTGGACTGGAGCGGGATCTGGGTCAAGGGATGGCCGTCCTCCGCGATGCGAAACGAGAGTTCCGGCTTGCGGATCGTGACGGTTTTCGGGGCGAATCGACCCGAGAGCAAGTCGCCGAGGCTCAGGTCGGTCCCCACCTTGCCGATACGCGCCCAGACGGGCGAGTCGGCCGATGGGCCTTCATGCAGTTCGAGGCCTGATACACCTGCCGACGAGCCTCCCAGCCACCAGCTCTGGATTGCGACATGGCCACCATACTGGTTGCGGATCTGTCCGACGATCACGGCCGGAACCACCCACGTCCGCACGACCACAAAGGCCACGATCAACACCAACAGACCCACACCGAGCCATCGCCAGAGCTTTGAAGAGACTTTCATCAGTTCGCGTACCTCGACCGAATTCGCCAGCGCTCTACGGACTTCTTCCGGCGCCGTGTCAATGTCTCATTCCGCGAATGACGTGCCATCAGGCTGAAAGATGCTCCGGCGAGTGAACAGGAGGATACGGTTTATCCGCGTCAATCCACGTGGTACCGCGCCACGATCAGCGTGATGTTATCCGGCGCTCCAGCATCGAGCGTGGCATCGAGCAGACGCTGACTGAGGTCTTCGAGGTCATGCGACTCGCGCAGAATCTCCCTGATACGGTCCTCCGACACGGGCTCGGTTAGACCGTCGGTGCAGAGCAGGAGGAGATCGCCATCGGTCAGGGGCACCTTGTGAATCTCGGCGTGAACGCCGGGACTGGGACCGCCGACGACGTTCGTGACGACGTTGCGGCGATGGTGCGTCCGGGCCGCCTCGGGCGTGATGATCCCGCCGTCGATGAGCATCTGCACGAGCGTGTGGTCGAGGGTCAACCGGCTCAACTCGCCCTCTTGAAAGAGATAGGCACGCGAGTCTCCCGCGTGAAGGATGAACAGGTCGGTTCCGATGCTGAAACCCATCGTCAGGGTCGTACCCATGCCACGCAGGGACGGTTCGGCCTCGGCGCGATCCATGACGTTGCGGTCGGCGTTCTCGAGCGCCTGGCGCAATTCGGCCATGAGCGTGCTTTCTTCATGTTGACCGAAGTGAAGAAACCACTTGATCGTGTTCAGCACGAAGTCCTCGATCGTCGAGACGGCCATGGCGCTGGCCTCTTCACCGGCCGCGGCCCCTCCCATGCCATCGGCGACGATCAGCAGGTAGCCTTCCTCGTCGGAGAACAGCGTGTCCGCTTCCATCGGCAGGCTGGTCTGGCAGACCCGCATCGACTTGGCGAGTCGGGCGATGAGGAACTGATCCTCGTTGTTCGCGCGGACCTTGCCCGCGTGTGTCCGTGCGGCGAGTTCCACCCGCACGCGCTTCGGCTTCGGATTGGGAATGAGATATTCCCCGGTCGAATCCGCCTCGTTACTCATCGGATGGTTGTTGGTCATCGTCGCGTTCCTGGCGCAAGGGATGTCCACCGAAGCAAGTGTACCCGATGACCGGACGGTCCGATAGGATTCAATAAGTCGGCGATGTTTTGTCAGATCGAGCCGACTCAGAACCATCTCGCGTTCAAACATCCAGTCCTACAGCGCGCATCAAGGCCAGGGCATTGCTGTGCCGCACGATGCCCGGTCGCATCCGGTAGTCGAACGTCATCCGGCCGTCGTGAAACTGGTCCTCGAAATGGATATTCGCGGCGCGGGGGGCCAGTTTCTCGGCGATGTCGGCCAGGGCCAGGTCGTGCGTGCTGACCAGACCAATCGCGTTTCGATCCAGCAATCCGCGCACCACTCCCTCGGCTCCGAGGCGGCGGTCGTGTGAGTTCGTGCCGTGAAAGATCTCATCGAGCAGGAACAGCAAGGGCAGGGGGCCTCCCGCCAGATCGACAAGCTGGCGGACGCGGACCAACTCGGCGTAGAATCGCGAGCGGCCCGCCTGGAGCGAGTCCTGGATGCGGAGCGTTGCCCCGACCGCCAAGGGGGAGAGCCGCAGCCGAGACGCCCGCACCGGTGCCCCGGCCTGCGCCAGCACCGCCGCCACGCCAACCGATCGCATCAGCGTGCTTTTGCCCGACATGTTCGAACCGCTGACGATCAGGACCCAGGGGGCATCGTCACCCAGCCGCACGTTGTTCGTCACGCAAACGCCGCGCGGAAGCAAGGGATGGCCCAGCCCCTCGGCCTCGAACTGCGGAGCGTCGCCGGGATCATCGAGAACCTCGGGGAAGGCGTCGTCGGGATTCTCGAAGCGGTAAGACGCCAGCGCGGCGAGAGCCTCGATCGTTCCCACGGCGTCGAGCCAGCCGGCGATGGAACCGCCTGATTGCCGCCGCCAGGCTTCAATGGCGAAGGCAATCTGCGGTCCCCAGAGCAGGATGAACGCGATTGGGGCAAACAGAATGTTGCGCTGCGCGTCGAGTCGGCCAACCAGTCGGGCCAGCCGGGCAACTTGCCGCGATGGTGGCCGTTCTTCCCGATTGGACATCTCGACAAGCTTCGGCACCCGGGGAGCGTCGAACGGTTCACGCTCCAGCCTCGCCAGGAGGTCCCCGAGGAGCGACAGTTCGGCCGCTTTCTCATCGACCGCCGCCAGTACCCGACGGACGCGCCGACCGTACCAGACGGTGAAAATCACCTCCACCATGGCGACGGCGAGGAACGGGGTCCGTCCCATATTGAGGAACCCCCAGCCGATCAGAGTGACCGCGCCCAGGGCCGCCAGCAAGGGGGCGATCACGCGGGCGAGCCGGGAATCGAGGACCGGCGGCTCCGCGCCCCAGGAGGCCAGGGCATCGGGGTCGATCCCCGCACGGACGTCGTCGCCGAGCAGGGCGAGATCCTCGCGGAGGTCGAGCCGGGGGGTCAGTTCGGCGACAGCCTCTTGCCGGGCGCGGATCTCGTCGGGCTCGGCCGGGGCGAGCAGCCAGGAGGCCAGCGTCCGCTCGCCCGAGAGCGTCCGCGCCGTGCAGAGCCGCTCGAACAGCGAGCCGGGGCCGAACAGGTCCAGGTCCCCCGCGTAGGGGTGCTCCGGATCCTGATAGCGCGTCCCTGGCACCCCCTGACCGGCCCAGCGATCTTCCAGCCGGGCCAGCCCGCGCTCGTAGAACTCGGCGGCTCGCGCGGCTCGCCGCGCACGTCGAGAGGCTCGCTCGTAGGCGATGACCAGTACGGCGAACAACGCGGTCGGGACCACCAGCCACCAGGCTGAGATTCCCCGTCGATAGAGGGCGAAATACGCGACCACGCCCAATGCCACGAACGCGGCGAGCCGTCCGCTGGCCAGCCCTTCGAGTCGTGACCGATGTTGCGTCGCGGTCGCCTGGCGCTCCTCTCGTCGGCGGCCATAGACCCCCAGGGGATCGGTGTGTGGGACCGTCCCGGCCTCATCGACCGCCGTCGTCACTGCTGTTGATCTCCACCATTCTGCGCGGGGCGGAAAAGTTGGGATTCGTCGAACCGAACCGATAACCTTACTCTCACCGGTCGAGCCACGTCAACCGGACTGCGGCCGCGCCAAAAAAGGGAGGAGGGCCTGGATTCCAGGCCCTCCTCCGCATCGAAAGTCGGGATGGCTATGGATCGACCGATCAGCCGAGGTTGGAGAGAATCCGGTCGACCTTGTTGAGCTTCGCGAGAATCCCGCCCACGGGATTGCCGGGGTTATCGAGCAGGTGCGAGACACCGCAGAGCAGGTTGCCGAGCAACTGGCCGCTACCCCGCTGGGCATAGACATCGAGGCAGATTTCGCTGGTTGTCACTTGAAGGCCGAGCAGATCGAGATTCAGCGGCCCGACATCCAGGTTGAGGATATCACAGGTGTGCGATCCGCCCTGACCATTGCCGTTGTTGCCACCCATCGCCTGCTGGGCCACGGCAGTCCCGCCCGACGAACCGCCGGTCAGAGAGCTGAGGATGCCCGTGGAGGTGTCGGTCCCGTTGAGGGCACCATTGAGGATGTTCGTCAGGGCGCCCGTCAGGTTATTCAGGAGGTCGCCGGTCAGGCCGCCCTGGCCCAGAATCCCGCCATCATTCAGCAGGTTGGAAACATCGCAGAGCAGGTTGCCCAGGAGGTTGCCATCGCCGGGTTGGGCCGTGATGTTGAGAACCACGGGGCCGCCGTTGCAGTCGTCGAGGTTCACGTTCAGGCCGAGCAGATCCAGATGGACCGGGCCGACCGACAGGTTGAGAATCGGGCAATCCGCGTTATATCCGGGTTCGGGGAGGTGCCCAGGCTCAGCGGGATCTGGTCCAACGCCTGTGTGAATTGCGTGCCGTTGAGGGTCCCGGTTAAGGTACCATTGGCGACGAGATTGCCCGCCTGGTCCAGCGAGACATTATCAATCTGGATCTGACTGATCGAGACCTGGGGCGTCTGCACGGCGTCCGCAACCTGGGCGGCAACGTGTGCCGCGGCCGAGGCGTGCGAGAGCACCGTCCGGCTTTCCAGGGCCTCTACCTTGACGCCGACGGTCGGCTTCAACGCGCGAGGATGGCGAGTGCGGGGCCGGCGGCTGCCCATCTGCAGGCGAGTGATCAGGCTCATGAGATGCGTCTCCTCCTGGTTGCGTGGGTGGGAGCGCATTCTCCACGAAGGCTTCCTATCATGAGGCCCTTGGGTGAATGCTCTCGTCCTTTGAAGGATCTGGGTGATGTCGCGTGGCTGCGACGACTCCTCCGTGTTCCGTGCGTCCGTTCCGTCGTTACCTCGGCCACACTCCTGCTGAACATGGTGGCTCCGAAGTTGACGGACGTTTTCTAGCAACAGCCGTGCCAATAACAGAAATTATGAACAAGACTGAGAATGTCTAAGAAAAATCGAGTTTCCCCGGCGCAAAACCATGAATGATTGAAGGCGTGCTAACGACAAGCTGGAGAGATGAGAGAAGCTGGCCGGTGTCGCGGCGCGATTCCGACGATCGGGGCGGCCTGCGGACCTTCAGCGGGAGAAGGTATCTGCCCGCGGCGCGGCGAGCGGCTGCGCATTCCTAATAAATTCGTTCATATTCTCAATCAAAACAGGACAATCGTGTAAAAATACAAAAGATGGGTTGGTTGGTGTGGGATGCCCAGGAAAGGGCGGCAGGCCCGCCGAGGGACGGGGTAGGCGAGAGGAGATGGCCGGGCGTTGTACCCTGGCGGCACGCTGCCGGATGGCAACCGTTGAATGAGGGAGCGAACACTCCTCGACGCGCGGGGCATTCCGAGGGCGATCGTGAGAGGCTACGCTCGGGGCCGGAGAATGTGACGGCGGAATTCGGAAAAAAATCTCTCTAAGAATCGGGCTTCCCATGCGTTGTCGTAGGGGAAGGCGAGAGGTTGGAACCTGTGGAGGTTCGATGGCCGGCAACCGAGCATCCCGGGACAACGAGTGGGTTCGAGCCGCGGTCGTGCGGTTCGAGGGGCCGTTGACGCGCTACGCCGCGCGGCTGATTGGCGACGCCGACCGCGCTCGTGACGTCGTGCAGGAGACGTTCTTGCGCCTCTGCAAGCAGGAGCGGGCGAAGGTCGAGCCCCACCTCGCGGAATGGTTGTTCACCGTCTGCCGCAACCGGACGCTGGACATCTTGAGGAAGGAGGGTCGCATGACCCGTTTGAGTGACGACCATGCGCAGGTCCACCCCAGCGACGAGCCGGGGCCTTGCGAGGTCCTCGAACGCCGAGAGTCGGCCACGAGAGTCCTCCAACTCCTGGAGAATCTCCCCCCCAGTCAGCGGGAGGTGATCCGGCTGAAGTTCCAGAACGGCTTCTCCTACAAGGAGATCAGCCGAATTAGCGGACATAGCGTCGGCAATGTCGGGTTCCTGATCCACACCGGCTTGAAGACGATCCGCAACCAGCTCGCCGTCGGCCGCCCGGCCGAGGCCCAATCTTGAAGGAGACCGTCATGCCGTTGAATCTTGACGATCCTCGCCTGACGGCTTATGCCCTGGGCGAGCTTGAAGATACCGAACGCCTTGCCGTCGAGGCCGACCTGGCCGAGAATTCCGACGCGCAACGGTTTGTCGAGGATGTTCGCGCCACCGCGCGGCTTCTGACCGAGGAACTGCACCACGAGCCAGCCCCCGCGCTCCACCCCGAGCAGCGTTACGCGATCCTCGACGGTCAGCCCCGGTTCTCCCGGTTCCGGTTCGTCGGCCTGGGCATCGCCGCGAGCCTCCTGGCCATGATGGGGGCCCTGGCGGTCTGGGCGACCAGCGGTCGCGAATCCGACACCATGTCGATCGCGATGGTGACGAGTGAACCCGATTCGGATTCCGGGGTCGCGGACGAGGTCAGCGCACCCTCTCAAGAGGAGGCCCTGGGCCTCTATGCCGCGCCGAAGGAGGGCTGGAAGGATACGCCCCGGAACGCGGGGCAGGCGGCGTCAGTCGCCCGGGTCGGGCGAGAAACGTCTCCGGAACTGCGAGAGAAGCTCGCGGAACCTCAGGTCAGGGACAATCTCGGCCGGTCGTTGAGTTTCTCGCCCGATGGCCGACAACGCACGACCAGCTTTAATGGGGCCGAGATCGCAAATGGGATATGGTGGTGCGCCCAATACTACGCCCGCTCCGGCGGACGCGCCCGCCACATACGAAGCGGCCCAACCGCTCCCCGTGCCACGTTTTCAGCCTCCGTCTACCAGCCTTCATGCCGCGCCGCTGGCCAAGTCCTCCGCTGACGCTTCTCGCTTGGGAGACAAGGTGACAAGCCCCGGCCTGATCTCGGGAGACGTGGCGCTCAGCGTCACCCCGAGTCGCAGTCGAGGCGAACAACTTCAGGACTCGGTCGCCAAGCCCCGCCAGATGAGACTGGAGGAAAAATCGGATAGGGTCCTCACCGAACATGCCCAGACGCCGGTCTTCGCGCAGCCGAATAACCCGAATTTCGCTGGCGGCATGGCTGCGGGTCGAAATAAGAAACAGAATGAGTTTTTTAAGCAGGCTCAGCCTG
Source organism: uncultured Planctomycetota bacterium (assembly GCA_963758025.1). Taxonomy (GTDB): domain Bacteria; phylum Planctomycetota; class Planctomycetia; order Isosphaerales; family Isosphaeraceae; genus CAVWUA01. The sequence goes on from CAVWUA010000006.1 coordinate 653,982, forward strand.
ACAACCAGCAAGGCATAGCCCAAGACCTCGATGGACTCGTCCCGTCTGGCGACCAACAGCAAGGCCAACCCCAGGCTGGACAAACCCCAGCCATGCCGCCAGTGGCAATGTTCAGGAACCAGCCAGGCCAGCCCCAGGCCGGTCCCGCCGAGGCGGGCGAAGCGCCTGCGCTCCGCGAACGGGAAAGTCTGAAACGCCGGTCTTCGCTTCCGCAGTTGGAGCAGCAGCGCCCGGCACCGCCCGCTCAGCCCAACCGCGAGGCGTATGCCCGGATCAACGACAACCCGTTCCTGCTCGTCCGCGATGCGCCTCTGTCCACCTTCTCGATCGACGTGGACACCGCCTCGTATGCGAACGTCCGGCGGTTTCTGACCCAGAACCAGTTGCCGCCGCCGGATGCCGTGCGGATTGAAGAACTGCTCAACTACTTCCGCTACGACGACCCGACCCCCGACGGCGACGTGCCGTTCTCGGTCAATGTCGAGATGGCCCGATGCCCCTGGGACGGCGACCACCGCCTCGCGCGGATCGGCCTGAAGGGCAAGCCGATCGACACGGACAAGCGACCGCCGAGCAACCTGGTCTTCCTGATCGACGTGTCCGGGTCGATGTCCAGCCTCGACAAGCTGCCGCTCTTGAAGAAGGCGATGCAGATGCTGGTCAACAACCTGAACGAGAACGACCGCGTGGCGATCGTCGTCTATGCCAGCGCCGAGGGGCTGGCCCTGCCGTCCACCTCGTGTGTCCGCAAGGCCGAGATCCTCTCCGCGCTGGAGAACCTCCAGTCGGGCGGCTCGACCAACGGCGGCGCGGGCATCCAGCTTGCCTACACGATCGCCGTGCGGAACTTCATCAAGGGGGGCACGAATCGCGTGATCCTCTGCACCGACGGCGATTTCAACGTCGGCGTCACGGACGACGGCGCCTTGACCCGTCTGATCGAGGAGAAGCGCAAGTCGGGCGTCTTCCTCAGCGTCCTCGGCTTCGGCCAGGGGAACCTGCAAGACGCCAAGATGGAGAGCCTGGCCGACAAGGGGAACGGCAATTACGCCTACATCGACTCGCTGGACGAGGGCCGCAAGGTCCTGGTCGAGCAGATCGGCGGCACGCTCGTGACGATCGCCAAGGACGTCAAGATCCAGGTCGATTTCAACCCGAAGCAGGTCGGGGCCTACCGGCTGATCGGCTATGAGAACCGCATCCTCGCCGCGCAGGACTTCGACGACGACACCAAGGATGCCGGAGAGATCGGCGCGGGCCTGTCGGTCACGGCCCTTTATGAACTGGTCCCGCCCGGCCAGATCAAGGCCGAGACCATCCCCGCCGCGCCGGAGTCGGCGTATGCTCCGAAGGTCGCCGAGGTGGCGAAGGATGACGAACTGAGCAAGGACGCGTTCATGGTCAAGCTGCGGTACAAGGAGCCGGACGAGGACGAGAGCAAGCTCCTGCGGCATCGCGTGGTGGACCAGGGGCTCGACTACGCCGACGCCTCGAACGACTTCAAGTTCGCCTCGGCCATCGCCGAGTTCGGCATGGTCCTGCGGAGTTCTCCCCACAGGGGCAACGCCACCCTCGCCGCCGCCGAGGAACTGGCCGCCGCCACCCTCAACGCCGACTCCACCGGCTACCGCAAGGAGTTCGTCGAGCTGATCCAGAAGGCCCGGCAGATCACGGGACAGTGAGGCCGTGTTCGGTGGCTCATGATTCGTTCAATCCAGCCCCACGCCCGCCAAGTCGCGGGCGTGGGGCTTTCGATTTCTGACCACGGACCACTACTCGCCGCCCACCGAAATCATCGCCTTGATCACCCGGTTCTCGGGCTGGAGCCACGAGGGAAACGGCTCGATCATCTCGTCGAGCGTTGCGCGGTGGGTGATCCAGGGGGTCGTGTCGATCTGGCCGCTCTCGATCCGTTGGATGATCCGGGTGAAATCGGCCCCGGTCGCGTTGCGGGTGGCCAGCAGGCTCAGCTCGCGGCGGTGGAAATCCGGGTCGGGAAAGGTCACGTCCCCCTGGAACAGGCCGACATAAACGAGCGTGCCTCCGGGCGCGACGAGATGGAACGACCGGGCCATCGACTGCGGGTTCCCCGTCGCGTCGAAGACCGTCGTGGGCATCTCGCCCGACGTCAGTTCGCGCAAGGCGGCGGTCGGGTCGGTCGAGCCGTCCACGACCTCCGACACGCCCGCTTGCCGTCGGCAGAAGTCGAGGCGGTCGGCATTGACGTCCATCACGATCACCCGCGCACCGGCAACCTGGGCGAACGGGATCACCGACAGGCCGATCGGTCCCGCCCCCACGACCAGGGCCGTCTCCCCCGGCGCCAGCCGCGCCCGATCGACCGCATGCGCGCCGATGCCCAGCGTCTCCGCCAGGGCCAGTTGATCTAATGTTAATTTGGAGGATTTGTGCAATTTGTTAGCCGGAACAATGAGCCACTCGCGCAGGCCGCCGTCGATGTGGACCCCCAGAACTTTCAGTTCGGCGCAGCAGTTCGTCTTGCCGCGACGGCAGGCGACGCAGCGGCCGCAATTCAGGTACGGCTCGACCGCGCAGCGATCCCCCGGCGCCAGGCCGACGACGTCCGGCCCGACCTCCTCGACCATCACGCCCAGCTCGTGCCCCAGGATGCGGGGATACTGAAAGAACGGTTGCCGCCCTCGAAAGGCGTGCAGATCGGTGCCGCAGACGCCGACCCGCCGCACCCGGACCCGTGCCTCGCCGGGACCGGGCCGCGCGGGTTCGGGTGTCTCGGTCAGGACGAAGCGGCCTGGCTCCTCAAGTCGAACGGTTTTCATGGTTGATCATTCTATCAGGACGTTGCGGGAACCAGGGTCAGCAGGGTGACCTCGGGACGGCAACGCAGGCGCACGGGAGGACCGGTCGAGCCAACGCCTCGGGTGACGTACACCGGGCTGACCGGCCCCTGGCACAGTCCTCGCAGATATTTTGCGCCATAGCGCGTGGGGGCCCAGCGGGCTTCGTGGCCGGGCAGGGCCACCTGGCCGCCGTGGGTGTGGCCGCTCAGTACGAGGCCGACGCGGCGGTCGTCGATCGTCTCGGTCACGTCCGGGTTGTGCGAAAGCACGATCGCGGCGTCCCGTTCCGTGGCGTCGCCGAGTGCGGCGGCGAGATCGGTATGATCTGTCCAGAGATCGCCCACGCCACCGATCCGCAGGCGGGTGCCGCGATGCTCAAGCCAGAGGCCCGCGTTGTCCACGAACGACAGGCCGGCGTCGGTCAGGGCGAGGCGGGTTTCGTCTCCGTCGGCCCAGTTATCGTGATTGCCCCGGACCGCGACACGTCCCAGGCGAGCCCGCAGCTTACCCAGCTCGGCAATCGCCGGAGCGATATAGCGGGGGTGTTCGCTCAGATAATCGCCCCCGAGCGCCACGATGTCCGGCTTCTGGGCGTTCGCCATCGCGACCGCGTGTCGCACGTAACTCAGCGGGGTATAGGGGCCGTGATGGATGTCGGCCAGAAAGGCAATCGTCTTGCCGGCGAACGGGCGTGGAAGGTTCGGGATCGCCACCGTCACCCGCTCCAGGCGGAGCCACTTCGCCTCCAGGAGCGGGTACACCCCTCCAGCCAGGATCGATCCCGCCGCGCCCCGGCTGGTCCATTTCAGAAATGTTCGACGGTTCATCGATCTCTCCCGATTCCCTCTGGAAAATCATCGAAGGCCGTTCAGGAGCCATCGAAAAGCGACGGGATGGGACGACACGGCGAGCGATGTCACCCGTTCTTCCTCGGCTGGCGGCTCCAGGCGTAGAGGGCGACGGCGGTTGCGGTTGCGGCGTTCAGGGATTCGACGCCGGGGGCGATCGGAATGCGGCGGCAAGGCCCCTGGCGCAACCGTTCCGGCAGGCCCGGCCCCTCCAGACCGGCGACGAGGCCGAAGCGCTCGGGCCAGGGGGCGGCGTCGAGGTCCTCGCCGTCGGTCGAAAGGGCGATCAAGGGGTGCCGGGAGGGGTCGAGATCCGCGAGTGACGGGCCTTGCCACAGCGGCACCTGGAACAGCGCGGTACCTCCCGCGCGGGCGGCCTTGGGGTGGAACGGGTGGGCGGCTTCGCGGAGCAGGACGATCCGCGACGCGCCGAAGGCCGCCGCCGAGCGGATCACCGCGCCGACGTTCTCCGGGTCCTGAAACGGCACGAACAGCGTGCAGCCGTCCGGCCAGGGTTCGTCCCCCGTCCAGACCGGCATCTCGGGCACGCGCACGAGCAACAAGGGCGCGTGCGTGCCGGCGGTATCGAGTTCCTGAAACAGCGGCTCGGCCAGCCGGAGCCAGGTCAAGGAGGGGGCCTCGGGCGGCGGTGGGGGACCGTCCGGGCCGGTCAGCCACGCCTCGACGTGCTCGGGGAAGCGCTCCAGAACCTCCGCGATCGGCCGGGGACCGGCCAGGAGGGCCTTGCCGTGCTTGCGGATGCCCCGCCCGTGGAGCAGGTCGCGGCCGAGCTTGAACGTCGCGTTCGTTGCGCTGGTGACCTCGCGGATCGGACCGGCATGTTGCGCGGCGGGGGATTCCTCTCGCTCGCGCGCGGGGCCTTCCAGACGCTCGTACACGACGAGGCGGCGGCGGTGGGTCGTGCCGGGGATCGTGTAGGCATGATCGGCGACCAGGCGGAACGACGCCTCATGGGTCTGCCGCGCCTCGGCGATCTCGTCGTCGCACTCCGGCCCCTTCATGAAGAGCATCCGACCGCCCGTCTCGATCACGCCGGCCACCCGGTCGAGCGTCTCGGGGATCGACGCCACGGCGCGGGTGATGACCCCCCGCGCCTTGTGCGGGAACCGCGCATTAACCTTCCCGGCGTGGACTTCAATGTTGCTCAGCCCGAGTTCGTCACAGACGCGCTGGAGGAACTCCGCCCGCGCGCCGCGAGGCTCGGCCAGGATCATGCGAACGCCGGGCCGGGCGATCTTCAACGGGATGCCCGGCAGCCCCGGCCCCGAGCCCATGTCCACCAGGGGGGTCGGTAGCTCCTCGAACCGCAGGACGAGGAGACTATCCACATAGTGCTTCAGCACCATGTTCTCGAAGTTGTGGATGCGCGTGAGGTTCAGCTCAGGGTTCGCGGCGCGGAGCATCCGGTGATACGCCCAGAGCATGTCATATTGATCAGGGCCGAGCGAGATTCCACAATCTTCGAGGATCGATTGCAAGGCGGCGCGACTTGGTGCCATGAGTGGCGGCTTATGCCCCCTCGACGAGCGAGTCGAAGACGCGGACCTGAGCCCAGTTGTCGCGGTTCTCCTCGATGAACTGGAGGTGCGTCGGCGCTTCCTGGTAGGCGTCGTGCGAGGCGCGGTTGTCGAAGACGACGTGCAGGGCCACGTCGAAGTCGCGGACGTTGACCGGCCGGCTCAATTCCGGCTCCAGCAAGCCGCAGGCGAAGAAGACCACCCCCGGATGTCTCGCCAGGTATTTCTTGCAGGCATCCACCATCTTCTGCTTGGCCGCGTCGGATTGGTCCTTGAGTGCGAAGTAAACATTGTGCGCCAGCATGCGTTTTGATGTTCCTTGATAATTGCGACGGCTCGAATGCCGCCCGGCCGGAATAACCAATGAGGATGGGTGAGCGGGGCGAAACCCACCAATCAAAATCGTCGCTCTTGGGTGGGTTTCGCCCCGCTCACCCACCTGGGAAAACCGACTTCAGCCGGTCGTCGGATGATCCGCCAGGTATTGCTCGACCATCTCCCGCAGCTTGCCATCGACCTTCAGACCCATCGCCTCGCCACGCGTCAGCGCCTCGGCGGGGGACCAACCCTGGGCCCTGGCCTGGTGCAGGAGGACCAGGGCCGCCGCGCGGCTCCCTTTGCGGCAGTGGACCAGAACCTTCTCGCCGGCATGGCGGTTGAGGAAATCCAGCACCCCCGTCACCCCGTCGGGCTCCAGGGGTTTGCCGCCGACGCCGTAATGGAGGTAATCCATCCCCAGCGCCCGCACGCGCTGACCTTCGGTCGCGGTGTCCAGAGGTTGCTCCGGTTCGCCGTCGTTGCGCAGATTCACCACGCCGGCATACCCGTCCCGCGGGAGCGTCTCCAGATCCTCCGCGCTCGGCTGGTCGCTGATAACAATCGTCTCGGTGATCGGTTTCAGTTGCATGATGTCATGCTCTCCGGAGAATCCCCCCGCGCTGTCACCCCCAACCCAGGCTACCCGAGACCCCCGCCGCAGGCCAAGACGGTACCGAGCCTCAGGCCCAAGGTTCCTGAGTTGTTGGAGATAGACAAAAGAAATATTCGACAAAATCCCTCTTGATGAGAGTCGAATCCTGCCCATAATACCTACCGTTCGGTATAGAAAGTTCACTGTTGAGGAAATGGGGCTGTGGAGTTGGGTTTGAAGACAAGAGCGAATAGAGGCATCGCGGGATTTGGAGGAACGAGTGGAGTGGCGCGGCATATCGCCCAGATGGCCGCGCGCTTGTTCGCGACGCGCGGGTACGACGCGACGAGCGTGCGGGAGATTGTCGCGGCGGCCGGGGTGACGAAGCCGACGCTGTACTACCACTTCGGAAGTAAAGAGGGGCTGGCGCAGGCGTTATTAACTCGTCCCATGTCCTTATTGTTAGATGATTTACGGGTGTTGGTCGAGGATGGGAGGGACCCGGTCGCCATGATGGCGGCGATGCTGGAACGGCATTTTCAATTCTGTCGAGAGGACCCCGACCGTTCGCGGTTTCTCTATGCCCTGTTCTTCGGACCGCTCAGCTCGTCGCTCTCGGCCGAGATTGCGGGCGTGGCTGAGGGTATGACGGAGGTCATGGGGGCGGGGGTTGTACGGATGGCCGAGGCTGGATGTATCGATCCGGCCCGATCGAGCGACTTCCTGGCGTCCCTGCGCGGGCTGCTCGTTATCCAGACCATGGACTACCTCTATCGTGGTGGAGAGCTGGGGCCGGACCTGGCGCAAAGCCTGGTGAACGATCTCTTGCGGGGTTTCGGCCAACACGAGACGGAGAAAGAGTGACACGGACCATGAGCGAGCGCAAGGCGTTGATCCGACGGTTGTTCCCGCTGGGAATGGCCCTGGTGCTGGGGGCCGCCGCCGGTTGCGGTTCGGCCGTGGACAAGGAGACCAAGGCGGACACCGGCCCCGAGGCCGTGCCCGTGACCGTGACCGAGGTCCTCACCCGGCCGGTCGAGCGGACCGTGGGGGTTGTGGGTACGCTCAAGGGGTGGGAGGAGGTCACGGTCGGCTCGAAGCGGTCCGGCCGGGTCATCCGGGTCCTGCACGACATGGGGGACCGGGTTGAGCCGGGCGCCCCCCTGGTCGAGCTGGAGACGGTGGACGCGGAACTGGAAATCGAGGCCGCCCGCCGTCGGCTCCAGGCCGAGCTGGCAAAGCTTGGCATCTCGGAGATGCCGAAGAAACCCGAAACTTTCGATATCGAGAAAGTGCCCTCTGTCGCCCAGGCCCGCATCACGCACGACCGCGCTCAGCGGCGAATTGACCCGGCAGCGCTCCCTGATCCAACGCGGGGCGGGGACGCTTCAGGATTTCCAGAACGCCGAGACGGACGAGGCCGCCGCCGCGGCCGGGCTGGACGCCGCGCGCGTCACGGCCCGCTCGACCCTGGCCAGCGCCCAGGCCACCCAGGTCGCGCTGGAGGTTGCCAAGGAGGGATTGCGGGATTTGACCATTCACGCCCCGACCCCCTCCGAATTACCCGACGGGTTTGATGGCGCGTTAAAGTACGCGGTTGCCGAGCGTCGCGTATCCGAAGGGCAGATGCTTGGCCAGGGGGAGGCGGTCTATCGCCTGGTGGTCGAGGACCCCTTGCGGCTCTGGGCGAACGTGCCCGAGCGGTACCGGAGCCAGGCCAAGCTGGGCCTGCCGGTGCGGGTCCAGGCGTTGTCGCGCCCGGATCAGGAATTCGAAGGGACCGTCACGCGCATCAACCCGACGGTCGATCCGGTCAGCCGCACGTTCCAGGTCGAGGCACGGATTCCGAACGCATCGGGCCTGCTCCTGCCCGGCGGGTTCGCCAAAGCGTGGGTCCAGACCGAGCGCGTGGACGCGGCGAAGGTCGTGCCGATCGAGTCGGTGCTGCAATACGCCGGTGTCACCAAGATCTTTGTTCTCGACGGAGATCGCGCCGACGAGGTCCAGGTTTCGACGGGCCTTCAGGATGCCTCGGGGCTCTGGCCCGAGGGGGCGTGGATCGAGGTCGTCGGCAAGACCGAGCCCGTTTCCGAGAATGCCCTCGTGGTAACGACCGGCCAGACCCAGCTTGCCGAGGGGACACGGGTCATCGTTCGCGACGAGGAGCCGGAGGCGATCCCCGCGGCGGAACCAGCGGCGGCGGAGCCGGAGGCGGGACCGGCGGCGGCCGGGGAACAGGAGGAGGGGGATGCGTCGCGTCCGACTCCCTAAGGGAATGTTGCGCTGGCTCACTCCGCTGGCGATCGGCCTGAGCTTGCTGGCGGCCGTCCTGCTGGTGCGGGCCCTGACCTGGAACTCGCGCCAGGTGGACCCCGGACCGGTCCCGGCGATGGTTCAGTGCGCGTGGGAGGAGACCGATCTCGACGCGGCCGTTGACCGGCTGGCCGGCGCGATTCCCATGCCGACGATCTCGCATGACGATCCCCGGCGGGTCGTCCCCGAGGCATTTCACAGCCTGCGCGACCACCTGACGAACTCCTTTCCCCTGGTGCATGAGCACCTGACGCGGGATGTCGTCGGGATGAGCGGGCTGCTCTACACGTGGCGAGGGACCGACCCCGACGCCGCGCCGATCTTGCTCTCGGCGCACCTGGACGTCGTGCCGATCTCCCCGTCCGACCTGCAAAAGTGGACCTATGCCCCGTTTTCGGGAGAGATCGCCGAGGAGGACGGGACGACCTACGTCTGGGGTCGTGGGACGCTGGATGACAAGTCGGCCGTGCTGGCGATGCTCGAAGCCGTCGAGGCGCTGCTGTCCGTCGGGTTCGAGCCGGCGCGGACGGTCTTACTGGCGTTCGGTCACGATGAGGAGGTCGGCGGCAAGGACGGCGCGGCGCGAATCGCGGCCTTGCTCGCCGAACGCGATGTCAAGCCCCTGTTCCTGCTCGACGAAGGCGGGGCCATCACCGAGGGGATTGTCCCCGGCATGGATGGTCAGGCCGTCGGCCTGATCGGAATCGCGGAGAAGGGTTACGCCAGCGTCGTCCTGATGGCGAGATCGACGGGTGGGCATTCGTCGATGCCTCCAAAACACACGGCCATCGGCAAGGTGGCCGCGGCCGTCCGTGCGCTGGAGGAGCACCCGATGCCTCCCCGTTTGAACGGCGCCGCCGGGTTGATGTTCGACTACATTGGTCCGGAGATGCCGTTCTATCCGAGGATCGTCTTCGCCAATCGCTGGCTGTTCGGCCCCTTGATCGAGCGGCAGATGGCGGCGAAACCCAGTTCGAACGCCGTCCTGCGCACGACCACCGCGGCGACGATGATCGACGGCGGCGTGAAGGACAACGTCCTGCCGGCCGAGGCCCGCGCGGTGGTCAATTTTCGGATCAAGCCGGGGGATGACCTCGATGCGGTCCTCCGGCACGTGCAAGATACCGTGGCGGGAACCGGCGTGAAGGTGGCCCTGCTCGGCTCGTCGGAGCACCACGACCCGCCCCGGCCGTCGAGCGTTGACACGGCCGGGTTCCGCCTGATTGAACAATCGATCCGTCGCGTGCGGCCCGGCACGGTTGTCACCCCCAGCCTGACCGTCTCGGCCAGCGACTCGCACCATTATCAGGACCTCTGCGACGCCATCTACAGGTTCCGCCCGTATGTTCTCGGCCCCGATGATACGGCCCGCATTCATGGCGTGGACGAACGGATCGCGGTGGAAACGTACGGGGACTGCATCCGCTTCCACCTCGAATTGATCCACGACGCCGCATCCACGACCCGTTAGGCGTGTTCATAACCAAGGAAACCGATGAACATTTCGGAAGTCTGTATCAAACGGCCAGTGTTCACCTGGGTTCTGGTGATGATCCCAGTGGTCATGGGCATTGTCTCCTACGGCAGCCTCGGGGTGGACCTGTTCCCGAGCGTCGATTTCCCCGTCTGCACGGTCACGACGGTTTTGCCCGGGGCGAGCGTCGAGGAGATGGAGTCCTCGGTCACGAAGCCGATCGAGGACATCGTCAACACGGTCAGCGGGATCGACGAGCTGCGATCGACGACCATGGAAGGGGTCTCGGTCGTCACCGTGCAGTTTCAGCTTTCCAAGAACGGCGATGTCGGTACGCAGGAAGTCCGCGACAAGATCAGCACGATCCTCTCCAGCCTGCCCGAGGGGACCGAGACGCCGATCATCGACAAGTTCGAGACCGACGCGATGCCGATCCTGACGATCGCCGTCAGCGGCCGGCGCGATTTCCGAGAGGTGACGGAGCTGGCCCGCAAGCGGATCAAGGAGCGGCTGGAAACCGTCGGCGGTGTCGGCGCGGTGAACCTCGTCGGCGGGCGGACCCGCGCGATGAACATCATCGTCGATACCGACAAGCTCGCCGCCTTCGGCCTGTCGATCGACGACGTGCGATTCGCCCTCTTGCGGCAGAACCTGGAAGTGCCGGGGGGCCGGATCGACCAGGGGCCGCGCGAACTGGTCCTGCGGACCCTCGGACGGCTGAACTCGGCGGAGGAGTTCGCCGACCTCATCGTCGCCAATCGTAGCGGCTACCCCGTGCGGATCAAGGACATCGGCCGCGCCGAGGATTCCTTCGAGGAGCCGCGCTCGCTCGCCCGCCTGGATGGCGACAACGCGGTGAGCCTGGTCGTGCAGAAGCAGTCGGGGACGAACACGGTGCAGGTGGTCGATGCGATCACGAACCGTCTGGCCGAGATCGCCCCGACCCTGCCGCCGGACATCACCACTGAGATCATCCGGGACCAGTCGCGGTTCATCCGCAACTCGATCGAGGAGGTGAAGTTCCACCTCTTGCTGGCCGCCGGTTTGGTCTCGGCGACGATCCTGCTCTTTATCCGGGACTGGCGGACGACCCTGATCGCCACCCTGGCGATTCCGACGTCGATCGTGCCGACCTTCCTGTTCATGTCGATGATGGGATTCACGCTGAACAACATCACGATGCTCGGCCTGATCCTGGCCATCGGCATCGTGATCGATGACGCGGTGGTCGTGCATGAAAATATCTTCCGGCACATGGAAGAGGACGGTCTGGACGCGATGACCGCCTCGCGGATCGGCACGCGTGAGATCGCGCTTCCGGTTCTGGCGACGAGCCTCTCGCTGATCGTCATCTTCCTGCCGATCGCGTTCATGGGGGGCGTGGTCGGCCGGTTCTTCTCCAGCTTCGGCCTGACGGTTGCCTTCGCCGTGGCGATGAGCCTGTTCGTCTCGTTCACCCTGACGCCGATGCTCTGCAGCCGGTTCCTCAAGCTGGAACCCGGCGAGGGCGGGCACGCCAGGAGCAAGTCGGGCCTGATCTATCGGGTCATGGATGGCGGCTACGGCGTGCTCCTGCGAGGGGCCTTGCGGTTCAAGTTCCTGGTGGTGATCCTCACCGGCCTGGTCATCTTCAGCACGGTCCCGATCGCCAAGGTGATGGGCGTCTCCTTGATTCCGCGGGACGACCAGAGCGAATATGAAATCTCGTTGAACACCCCCGAGGGCTACTCGCTCGAACGGACCGCCCGGTTGACCCGAGAGCTGGAGAACCGCGTCCGCAAGCTACCGGGCACCGTCCGCATCTTCACGACGATCGGCTCGCTCTCGACCGGCCAGTCGGTCAAGGGGCAGGGGGACGTCACCCATGCCACGATCTATGTCCGCATGAAAGATCTGGAGGAGCGGGAATACACGCAGTTCGACGTGCAGCAGCTCGCCCGCGAGATGCTCACCGATTACCCCGACCTGCGCGTCAGCGTCAACGACGTCTCCGCCTTCCAGGGGGGCCGCCGCCCGCAGACGTTCCAGGTCAACCTCGCCGGTCCCGACCTGAACGAGCTGGCCAGGTTCTCTGACAGCCTGAAAGCGGGCCTCAAAAACTCGGGCACGCTGACCGACCTCGACACGACCCTCTCCCTGCGCAAGCCGGAGGTTCAGGTCGCGATCGACCGAGAGGCCGCGAGCGACCTGGGCGTCCCTGTCGGCACGATCGCCGACACCCTGCGCGTGCTGGTCGGCGGCCTGCCGATCACCAACTTCAAGGACCAGGGCGAACAGTACGATGTCTGGCTCCGCGCGGAGGCGTCCGACCGGGCCTCGGAGCAGGACATCTACAGCCTGACGATCCCCTCGTCCAGCGCCGGTCTGGTCAAGCTCTCCAGCGTCGCGGATCTGTCCGAATCGCGCGGGCCGACCGAGATCGAGCGCCTGGGACGCGAGCGAATCGTCACCGTCCTGGGCAACCCGAAGGACGGCGTCGCCCTGGGTGACACCGTCGCCGAGGCGAACCGAATCGTCGAGGAGATGAACCTCCCGCCGCAGTATTCCTTCGCCGTCAGTGGCCAGGCGAAGACCCTGGCCGAGACCGGCTATTACTTCATGGTGGCGTTCGTGCTGTCGATCGTCTTCATGTACCTGATCCTCGCCGCGCAGTTCGAGAGCTGGACGCAGCCGGTGGCGATCCTGATGGCCCTGCCGGTGACGATCCCGTTCGGCCTCCTGTCGCTGGTCCTGTTCCGCACGCCGATGGACATCTACGCGATGTTCGGCCTGTTCATGCTGGTCGGCATCGTGAAGAAGAACGGCATCCTCCAGGTGGACGCGACCAACCAGAACCGCGCCCGGGGGATGGACCGCCGCTCGGCGATCATCGATGCCAACCACACGCGGCTCCGGCCGATCCTGATGACGACCCTGATGCTCGTCGCCGCGATGGTCCCGATCGCGCTCGGTCAAGGGCCAGGCTCCGGCGCCCGCGCGAGCATGGCGAAGGTCATCATCGGCGGCCAGATGCTCTCCCTGGTCCTGGCCCTGATCGTCACGCCGGTCTTCTACGCGCTCTTGGATATGTGGGTGAACCTCACCCGGCGCATGGGCATTCGCTTCTCCGTCGAGCATCCCGCGCGGGTGACCACGGACGATCCAAAGCCCGTCTCTGAGCCGGCGGATCGGTACGCACACCAGGCATGACGATCTGCTGAACCCGACATTTCCAGGAAAACCATCCCGCTTGCATTTTGGAAATGCAAGCGGGATGGTTTCGTGATGGGATCGACCCAGTTCACCCCACAAGCCACAGCGGGCAATCGCGGCGGACGGCCTCGTTGGCGGCCAGAGCCAGGAGGGCGAAGGAGACGACCTCGGGGGCGTCGGCGACGAAGCCGTCGTCGGGGTCGTTGTGGACGCGCAGGAGGTCCAGAAGGGCCTCGTCGTCCAGGGGGAGGTCCCAGCGCGCGGCAAGTTCCTCCAGCTCGCCACGCAGACCGTGCAGGCTGGCGCAACGCAAAGGGCCGCCAATGGAGAGGGGGAGGCTCATGGCCTGGACGTGCGTGGGCAGATAGACGCCACGCCCCTCGGGGCCCAGGGCCAGCAGGTTGGGCAGGGCGTCGGCCCCTAATTCGCCTCTGGCCCGTTCCTGAAGTTCGGCCCAGCGCTCGCGCGGTCAACTCGCCGAATTGCCGGGGGATGGAACCTTCCCATTCTCCCTCGGCGCCGAAGGCCTGGTCGAGCGCCTCGGCCACCTCGTCGGCGAAGCCCTTCTCGAAGGTTCCCCGAGCGCCGCCGACCGTGCAAGTCAGACTCATCGGTGCCTCCTTTCGATGCGGCGATACCTGAGCATCACGGGTTCAAGCTCCGCTTCCGATGGCGGGAGGGATGGCGCTCGGTGGTGCGGAGAGGACGCACGCGCCGGGCAGGGCCGGAAGAGGGCGGAGCGTATCATCCAGGTGCATGCGTGGAATCTGGGTCCACGCCGCGGTCTGTTCTGCTCGGAAGCACGATTCGTCCGTGATTCGTGGCGATGGGTGGAAAGCCGGAGATCGTTGCGCGATCACGTTGCGGACCTCGGAGAACCACGAAGGACTTGAGCCCGGGACCGGCGGGACTGGGGGCTGGATCGTTACGCGATTGCGTCGTATCCTGCGAGTGCCCGCCGCGACTCTCTCCGTCGCTCGTCCTTGAGTTTGTCCCCGCGTGGTGGATCTGTCAAGCGCCTACTTACAAGAGGCTGACTTTGATGCGACGATTTCCGGTGCTCGGTGTTCTGCTGATACTCGTTCTGGGTGGAACGCGATCCGCGCGGAGCGAGGGACCGATCGGTTTCGCCCCCGGCTCGCGGGCCGATCAGTTCAAGGCGGAAGAGGCCGCTCTGGCCGTTCCGACCCCCGGAAACGCCCGATCCTGGCTCCGCACGCTGACCGAGCGCCCGCACGTCGCCGGCACCGAGGCCGACCGGCAGACCGCGCTGTTCGTCCGCGACAAGCTCCGCTCGTGGGGCTGGTCGGCCGATCTGGCCGAGTATGAGGTCCTGCTCAACTACCCGATCTCCCCCTTGATCTCGCTGGAGATCACCCGGCCATCCCGGGAAAAACTGAAGGTCATGGAGGACCCGTACCTCCGCGACAAGGACTCCGCCGACCCCGACGCCTTTCCCGCGTTCCACGGCTACGGCGTCACGGGGGATGTCACCGGCCAGGTTGTCTATGCGAACTACGGCACGCCGGAGGACTTCGAGGCCTTGGAAAAGATGGGTGTCGAGGTCAAGGGGCGGATCGTACTCGTCCGCTACTACGGCGGGTTGTTCCGGGGCTTGAAGGTGCTCAATGCCCAGAAGCGCGGGGCGGCGGGGGTCTTGATCTACTCCGACCCGGCCGAGGATGGATACATGAAGGGGGACGCGTATCCCGAACGGTCCGTATCGCCCCCCGTCGGCCATCCAGCGCGGGAGCGTGCAATTCCTCTCGCTCGGTCCCGGCGACCCCTCCACGCCCGGCACGCCGTCGGTCAAGGGGGCCAACCGGCTCCCGATCGACCCGGCCAACGGGTTTCCCACGACGAATGTCGAGGACTGGGAGAAGCAGACCGGTCTGAAGCGCGATGAATACTTCGCCACGATTCCGAGCCTGCCGATCAGCTACGAAGCCGCCCGGCCGATCCTGGAGGCCCTGGGCGGGCCGAGCGTCCCGGACGGCTGGCAAGGGGGCCTGCCGCTCACGTACCACGTCGGCCCCGGTCCGGTCGAGGTCCATTTCACGGTCGGCATGGATTATCAAATCCGCACGATCTGGAACGTCATCGCCACGCTGAAGGGGCAGGCGGAGCCGGATCGCTGGGTCATGATCGGCAACCACCGCGACGCCTGGGTTCATGGCGCGGTCGATCCGAGCAGCGGGACCGCCGCGACCCTGGAAGCCTGTCGCGCTCTGGGTGAGGCCGTCAAGAACGGCTGGAAACCGCGCCGGTCGATCGTCTATGCAAGCTGGGACGCCGAGGAATACGGCCTCGTCGGCTCGACCGAATGGGCCGAGGAGCACGCCGACGAACTGAACGAGAAAGCCGTCCTGATGCTCAACGTCGATTCGGCCGTCAGCGGCAAGACGCTCGACCTGGACGGGGTGCCGTCGCTGCGGGAGCTGGTGCTCGACGCCGCGGGGGACATCAACGACCCGCGCACCGGGAAGCCCTTGCGGGAGTCGTGGATCAAGAGCCAGCGGGCATCCTGGGCCAAGAACGCGCCGATCGTGCTGGACGAGACGGGGGAATCCCCGCCGACGACACCGCACCGGTTCTCGCCGCAGATGAACCCGCTCGGCTCGGGGTCCGACTACACGGCGTTCGTCGATCACCTGGGCATCCCGGCCACCGACATCAACTTCACCGGAACGTATGGCGTCTATCACTCGATCTACGACAACTTCTTCTGGATGGAGAACTTCTGCGACCCGGAGTTCATCACCCACGCGACCGCCGCGAAGCTCTACACCCTGATCGCCATGCGGGCCGCCGGCGCGGAGGTGGTCCCCTTGCGGTTCGTGCCGTATGCCGACGCGATCCGCGGACACGTCGATGATCTGCGGAGAATCGTGGCTCGCAAAACACGCGCGGCGGAGGCCGACGAGAAGGAGCCGCCGATCACCTTCCACGGCCTGACCGACCTGCTCCGGGCCGTCGAGACGTTCGATTCGCGGGCCGAGGTCCTGGACCGAGCCCTGGAGGTCCTGGCCGAGCAGGACGACGTGGCCCCCGAACGCCTCGCCCGGCTCAACGACGCCCTGACGCGGGTCGAACGGGCATTCCTTCTGGAGAAGGGCTTGCCGGAGCGAGCCTGGTTCAAGCATTCGATCTATGCCCCCGGCTTGACGACCGGCTACGCGAGCTGGCCGTTGCCCGGCATCCACCAGGCGATCCTGGAGGGGGACCAGGCCCTCTTCGACGCCCAGTGGCCGATCCTCGTCGAACGGATCGAGGCGGCGGCCGAGGCGTTGAAGTCCGCGACCGACATCGCCACCGGGGCGAGCGGTCGGTAAGCTGGGGAGGCATTGTTTTTCCCCGACCTCAGCCTCTCAAGGACGCAGTCCGTCATGTCCAGGGACGAATCGATCGATCCGCAACGCCCGATCCTTCCCCGGGTCCTCGGTCCGAGCGTGGCCTTCTGCGCGATCGTGGGCTCGGTGATCGGCTCGGGCATCTTCATCGTGCCGGGACGGGTCGCCGCCGCGGTGCCCGCCATGTCGGGGATCGCCCTGGCGTGGGTCATCGGCGGGTTATTCAGCCTGGCCGGCGCATTGACGGTCGCCGAGCTGGGGGCGATGCTGCCTCATGCCGGCGGGCCGTATGTTTATCTCCGCCGGGCGTATGGCCCCTTGCCCGCGTTTCTCTTCGGCTGGACGGAGTTCCTGGTCATCCGCGCCGGGTCAATCGCCACGCTGGCGGCGGCCTTCGCCCTCTATTTCTCGCAACTGGCCCCGGCCCCCGAGGGGATGCGCGCGGAGGTCTGGGAGATGATCGTGGCCGTCTCGGCGATGGCGGGGGTGGCCGTGGTCAACGTCCTCGGCACGAGAGTCGGCGGGGGCGTGCAGGTCATTGGCACCGGGCTGAAGATCGGCGCCCTGGCGACGATGATGGTTCTGCCGTTCTTGCTCGGTGAGGCGAGCACGACGCGCCTGACCCCGGTCTGGCCGGAGGCCGTCAATACCGGGTTCTTCGAAGGGTTCATGCTCGCGATGGTCGGCGTGCTCTGGACCTACGACGGCTGGATCAATTCCAGCTCCCTGGCCGAGGAGATCCGCGAGCCGGAGCGGAACATCCCCCGCGCCCTGGTCTGGGGCACGCTCGCCTTGATCGCCATCTATCTGGGGATGACGCTGGTTTATCACATGGTTCTCCCTTTGAGTGAGATGGCCCAGACCGCCAACGCCGAGAAGGGAACCCCGCGCGTCGTCGCCGCCGTCTTCCTCCAGAAGCTCCTGGGCGGGCCGGGCCTGGTGGCGATTTCCCTGGTCGTCATGTGCTCAACCTTGATCTCCCTCAACGGCAATTCGCTGTCTGGCCCCCGCGCGTACTTCGCGATGGCCCGCGATGGCTTGTTCCCACGCGGGCTTTGCCGGATTCACCCGACCTTCCGCACCCCGGCGAACGCGATTCTGGCTCAGGCCGGCTGGTCGATCGCGTTGACCCTCGCCGGGACCGCCGTCATCCTGACCCCGCCCCCGTCGGGAGGGGGATTGCCTCGACCGTTACAGGCCGTCTGGACGAAGCTGCACGAGACGCCGCTGTACGACGTCATGTTCTCCTATGTCATCTTCGGCGGGACGTTGATCTATACCCTGACCATCGCCAGCGTGTTCGTCCTGCGCATGCGGGAGCCCGACCTGCCGAGGCCGTACCGCACGTGGGGCTATCCGGTCACGCCGCTCCTGTACCTGGGCGGGGCCGGGCTCTTGCTGGCGAGCATGTTGTGGAACACGACGCTCGAATCCCTCTCGGGCTTGCTGGTGATCGCGCTGGGCGTCCCGGCGTATCGGATGTTCACGAGACGGAATGCGTTCCAGGGTCCGCGCTGAGTGGAGGATGATACGATGCCCGAACCGTCCCATCGCCGCGATTTTGTCCGCACCCTGGCCCTCGGGGCGACGGCTGGCCTCTTGCCCGGCTCGGCCCCGGCCGATCGCGGATGATGAGCCGTCGGCCGAGCCGCCGAAGTCGGAGGCCGACGCCCGCATGGAGGTCGTCCTCGCCCGGTACGGCGACGGCCTGGACGACGAGCACCGCAAGGCGATTCGCGGCGAGGTCGAGGGGATTGTCCGACGCGCCGAGCAACTTCGCCAGTTCGAGCTGGAGAACGGCGACGGACCGTCGCTGATCTTCCGGCCGTATCGGGAACCGCTGGGTTGATCTGATCCGTGCCGAGGGGAATGCCAACACGATGAAACCGGACGATGAGATCGCCTTCGCTCCGCTGACCGTGCTGGGTGCCCGGCTCCGCGCGGGGGAGATCACGGCGGTCGAGCTGACGCGGTTCTTCCTTGATCGCCTGGAACGGTTCGGCCCGCGCTACAATTGCGTGGTGAACCTCACCCGCGAGCTGGCCCTGGAGCAAGCCCGGAAGGCCGACGCGGAGCTGAGCGCCGGGCACGATCGCGGCCCCTTGCACGGAATTCCCTACGGGGCAAAGGACCTGCTGGCCACGAAGGGCATCCCGACCACCTGGGGCTGTCGGCCGTATCAGGATCGGATCATCGACCATGATGCGGCCGTCATCACCCGTTTGCGCGAGGCGGGGGCGGTCCTGGTGGCGAAGCTGGCGATGGTCGAATGCGCGGGGGGGATGGGCTACCGGCAGGCGAACGCCAGCCTGACCGGCCCCGGGCGCAACCCCTGGAAGCCGTCGCAGTGGAGCGGCGGCAGTTCTTCCGGTTCCGGCTCGGCGGTCGCCGCGGGCCTGGTGCCGTTCGCCATCGGCACGGAAACCTGGGGCAGCATCACCACGCCTTGCAGCTATTGCGGCCTGACCGGCCTGCGGCCCACCTACGGGCGCGTCTCCCGCGCGGGGGCGATGGCCCTGGCCTGGACGCACGACAAGATCGGTTCGATGTGCCACGACGCCCACGACTGCGGCCTGGTACTGAACGCCATCGCCGGTCCCGACCCGGACGACCCGTCCGCCTCCGAGCGGCCGTACCAGTATCCGCCCGAGGACCACCCCGGCCGCCCGTTCCGCCTGGCCGTGCTCAAGGAGGGCGTGACGGACGCTCAGCCCGAGGTGCGGGCGAATTTCGAACGGGCGCTGGAGGTCTGGAACGACCTCGGCTCGATCGAGGAAATCGAGCTGCCGGACCTGCCGTTTGGCCCCGTCGCCAGCACGATCATCGCCGCCGAGGGGGCCAGCGCCTTCGAGGACATGGTCGGCTCGTTCGAGGTCTTCGGCCTGACCGCGCCTGAGGACCGCATCGGCGGGTTCGCCGATCAGGCGATCCTGGCCACCGACTATCTCCGCGCCCAGCGCATCCGCGTGAAGCTCTGCCGGGCACTCGACACCTGGTTCGCCCCGTTCGACGCCGTGCTCTCCGTCCCGACCCCCGCCGCCGCGCCGACGGCCGATGGCCCCTTCGGCGGCAAATACGGCTCGAAGTCGATGGGAGGCGCCGGCAACGTCTGCGGCACTCCGGCCCTGGTCCTCCCCACCGGCCAGACCGACGACGGCCTGCCGACCGCCCTCCAGCTCGACGGCCGGGCCTTCTCCGAAAACCGGCTGATCGCCCTGGCACGGGCGTATCAGGATGCGACGGGCTGGCATCAGGAACACCCGGATCTTGATTAAGATTTCGCCGCGGAGCACGCGAAAACCGCGGCGTTGAAATCTTCCCGCATTTCTCAAGGAGCCAACGCGCATGTCCCCACTCCTCTCCCTGCTCGCAATCCTCACCCTGGCCGATCCCATTACCCCTCGGGAGTTGGATGAATCCCTTCAGGCCCCGCCGCAAGGTGCGCAGGCGAAGGCTCTCGCGGAGCGCGTCCGCGCGGCGTTTCCCGAGGAGAAGGACCTCAAGAAAGGAGGGCACCTGGTCGAGCAAGACCTGGTTGCTTTCGTGATCGATAGCAAGGATCGACCGCGTGTTGAGGGGATGGTCAATCATAGTCAGGGGTTGGAAATGCTCCCGATCGGCGAGACGGGGATCTGGGCGCGGGTCGAACGCATCGCGACCGACACCAAATTCGCCTATCACTTCCAGGTCAACGGCAAGCAGCTTGGCGGCGCGGTCGTGGAGATGCCCGACTGGAGCTATCCGCCCGCGTCCTCGCAACAGCCCGACCGGACGTATGGGGCCTACAAGCCGCTGGAGTTCCGAAGCGATGTCTTCGGCAACGACCGCACCGGCTGGATCTACGTCCCCGCCGCGTATGACGGTCAGAAACCCGCCGCGCTCATGGTTTTCCAGGATGGCGACGCCTACAAGAATGAGCACGTCGGCACGGTCGTCGATAACCTGATCGCCGAGGACGCCATGCCCGTGACCATCCTCGTGCTCCTGAATCCCGGCGTCAACGACAACGGCTCACGCAACCGGAGCGTCGAGTACGACACGCTCAGCGACCGTTACGCGACCTTCCTCGACAAGGAGGTGCTCCCCCTGGTCAAGAAGGAGTACACGATCGCCGACGACCCCCGACTCCACGCGATCGGTGGCGCGTCCTCCGGCGGGATCTGCGCCTTCACCGTGGCCTGGGAGCGGCCCGACCTGTTCGGCCGGGTGCTCTCGCAGATCGGCAGCTTCACCGACATCCGCGGCGGCAACGCCTATCCCGAGATCGTTCGCAAAGGAGAGAAAAAGCCGATCCAGGTCGTGATGACCGACGGCACCAACGACCTCATCAACCGCTTCGGCGACTGGTGGCAGGCCAACGAAGCCATGTACGCCGCGCTGAAGGAAAAGGGATACGACGTTCAGTTCATCAAGGATCGCGGCTTCCACGCCTACTGGACCTGCGGCCGCCAGCTTCCCGAGGCCCTGCGGCTGTTGTGGAAAGACGCCAGGTAATGAGGCGATCCCTCCCCTATCGTGACCGATGGACTCACCGGGAGCGGCCCGCATGTCGCCTCGACTGACGCTCTTGGGCCTGCTGGCCGGCTCGGCGATCGCCTATGAGTGGCCCGCGCTGGTGGGTGACGGATTCGACCCGTTCCTGGCGAGCAAGGGGTGGCTCTGGCCGTTGATCGGGCTGGTGATGTTCGTCATCGGCTGGCTGCTCCCGGCGGACGAGCTGCGGCAGGTGGCCTCGCGCTGGCCGTCGGTGCTGGGGGGGACGGCCTTGCAGTTCACGGCGATGCCGCTTCTGGCGTACGGGTTCGGGCGGGGGCTGGCCCTCGACGGCGACGCCCTGATCGGTATGGTGCTGGTCGGGTGCGTGCCGGGGGCGATGGCGTCGAACGTCCTGACCTTGCTGGCGAAGGGAAACGTCGGCTATTCGGTGAGCCTGACGACGACGGCCACGCTCGTTTCTCCCCTGGTCGTGCCGCTGGCGCTTGCGGATCGTGCTGGGGCAGGTGGATGTGCCATTTCCGGTGGCGCGGACGATCCTGGATCTGACCGGCTACGTCGTCGTGCCGGTCGTCACGGGGCACCTGATCGGCCGTCGGCTGGCCTCCTGGCGCGACCGTGTGCAGGCGTTCGGCTCCTGGGTGGCGAACCTGGTGATTCTCTGGGTGATCGCCGTGGTGGTCGCCGCCAATCGCGAGCGGCTGGCGGAGCCGAACGGCATGCTGCTCGTCGCGCTCTTGCTCGTGAACCTGTGCGGCTATCTCGCCGGCTTTCTCGGAGGACAGGCCTTGCGCCTGCCCGGGCCGATGCGACGCGCCCTGACCCTGGAGATTGGTATGCAGAACGCGGGTCTCGGTACGACCCTGGCCCTCTCACTCTTTCCCGACCGACCCGCCGCGGCGATCCCCGGCGCCATCTATACCTTCGGCTGCATGCTCACCGGGACAATTCTCGCCTCGTTCTGGGGCTGGCGCGGCGTGGCGGAGGAACCTTGAACGCCTCCGCTCGCGGATCGAGGGAATGCGGGCTCAGGAACGCCAGGCATACAGCATACCGTGGGGGTAGGCCGGATTGCGGTTCACCCGGCAGACGTAGTTCAGGTCTTTCAGGTAGGATTCGAGCCGGAACGATGTGCGCTTCGTATCCTCGTTGTGGTATTCGATGGCCAGCCGATCCACCTTGGGCCAAACGTCGCGCGAGGCCCCCTCGACGATGGCGATTTCCGCCCCTTCGGTATCGATCTTGAGCAGGTCGCAGTGCTCGATCCCGGCATCATTGAAGAACTGGTCCAGCGTCATCGCCCGGACGGGCTCGCCCCGCTTCGAGTGGCCGAACGTGCGCTCGCCGCTTGTCGTCGTGGGACGATCGAGGTAGAGGGGCTCGTCGCTGTCGCTGACGGCGATATTGTACGTGTGGATCGTCGATTCCAGGCTGTTCCGCTCGACATTGTCCCGCAACGTGACATACGTTCCATGGTCCGGCTCGACCGCGAACACCCGGATTCCCGGCGCGCGGTGATGACATCGCAGGGCGAAAATCCCGATGTTCGCCCCCAGGTCCACGACCACGTGGTTCTTCGCCGGTTGGTAAAACTCCGGACTGTCGTAAATCGAACAGACAAAGATCTCACGAAAGACGAACAGAGCGGGATCTTCCGGTCGGGAATGGATCACCGGCCCGTCACGAACGGCAAGCCGTGTTACCGGCTGACCCCGCAGGATGTCTGCTCCGACTTCCACATAATTCTTCACATATGGATATAACTCGTACACCCGCTTTAATGGAGACAGAGTTCTGCGCAGATTTTGATATAGAGTCACCGAACTGTCTCCGGACGATCCGATCATATTTTAGACAAATCGCAATAAAATAAATATTTGATGTTTTTCTTGGTAGACATTCACTCGTGGTCATAATTCAGAATCAGGTTCCACCTGGTGTGGCTTCTGGCCTCGCGCGATCATGAAGGACTTGTCAACCTCCGGGTGTCGACGATCCATGGGGATTATCCAGGACTCCATTGATCGCTCCGCGAGTCTTGCAAGGGAATGCCAGTTTCCACCGACAGCTCGCGCGACGCAAGCGGCGAGTGATTTGCCAGCTCCGGCTTTGATTTCTCTTGGGTTCGATGTTCGAGACGACCTCAAGGACTTGACCGAAGGCCGTCCCGCCGAGGAGGCTATTAAATTAGAGCGACTGGCACGGTACTCGATCAAGCCCGTGTTCCGTAAGGTGAAGGCGCGTCATCAAGAGGTGAGATCATCCACTCCAGTCCCAGGGGACGCAAGACGTCCCTTGATTGGAGCCGGTGGCATTACGTCCCCGGGTCATGATCTCGCCGGGTTCCGCTCCGTCGTGTTGCGGAAATGCCTCAATCGTCCTTGGTTGGGTGGAGGACGCGCTCGCTCGTGCGCCGGAGAACGTCGATGAGAAAATGCCGGTGTGCCTCCTGCTCGGCGGGGACGGTGATCCGCTCCAGTTCGTCGGCCAGGAAACCGAAGACGCCGCCGATATGGTCCCGGCCGAGCCCGCGCGGGCCGAGAAAACTCACGAGCCAGCCGGCGTAACGTTCGAAGTGGCAAGGGTCGTTCAGAACGGCCGTGGCGTCGAGGTAGTTCAGGTGCCAGTGATTGTCCTCGGCCGTGAGCTGTCGGCCTCGCTCGCCGTAGCGCTCGACCAGGTCTGGCCAGGTCTGGTAAATCCGTGTGAGGCAGGCGTTGGCGATGGCCGCGCCGTGCTCGCGCAGGATCGGACTTCGTAACTCTTGCAGCGGTCTGGGACGCGTTCCGCCGTGAGAGGTCACGGTGGGCTCGCTCATGGAGTCCTTCCTCATGGATGGTATCGTTCTGAATTGTGCGCTCATGATACCGTCGAGGTCGGAAATGTCCAAGCCATGCGAGGACCAGCGATTCAGTTCATCCTGGTGTTTGGAACGAAGGTCGAAGGTGGAATCGGGGTCTTCGCCTCATCGGTGATCCGCCAACGTTCCGGCGAACAGGATGGGGACCGCCTTGCTCAGGGAGCGGTCTCCGTGGTCGCCTCGTCTTGCGAACGGGCCGCGGCGCGGCGTCGAAGCTGCTCGATCAAGAGGCCGAGCCGCGCTCCGGTCGCCCCTCCCGGACGGCCCTCGGCGTTCGCCGGGACGGCGAGACGCGCCGGCGCCTGGTTGTCCAGGTGCTCGTCATCGCGGGTCAGTTGCAGGAAGCCGATGCACATCTCGTCGGTTGTCTGCTCACCCCAGCGCACGTCGATCGGCGGCTGGCTCGGGTTGTACGGGTTCTCGGCGGAGTTGTCGAAGTGGGCGACCATCGCGAGGACCGTTCCTTTGGGCAGGCCGACGGGGGTGGCGAAGTCGTACGTGTCCTGCCAGTTGAAGTCCCAGCGATCGACCTGGATCAAGGGGACCTCCGCCCCGTCGGGCGTCCGGGCCGTCAATCGGAAGTCCTTGCCCAGCCAGTGCATGTGCGGAATCACGGCGACAACATGGGCGTCGTAGGGCAGGGTCAAGGAGCCAGTCACCTCGAAGTTCGGTTCGCCGGCGGGGATACGCAGTTCGGGACGGCTGAAGAGGCGGGGACGGGGCGGGAAGACCGCCGCGCCCGGACTTGCTTGTCGATGGGTGTGTCGGCGAAGTACAGGCCGATGGAGGTCGCGTCGGTCTCGACCTTGCCGTTCTTGTGATAGTGGACCTGGATCAGGACGTCGGACCCGGCGGGCAAGAACCGGCCCACGCCCTCCGGCAACGGCCTCGGCGCCTTGCCGGGGGCCCAGCCGCCCAGCCCTCCCGACGGGAAGAACGGCAACCCGTTCGGCTGCGTGCCGAACCCGCCAAAGACACTGTAGCCGGATAACGGGTCGGCCTCGTCCATCTGGCGGGCCTGTCCCTTCGTATCGAATGCCGAGAGGATGTGGTGCACGATCTGCCGGTTCCCCGGCTTGAAATCGACGGCCGATACCCAGCGCCCCTCGGTCAGGCCCGTCGGCACGACGAACACGCGGAACTCGTCCGCGCCACCGGCGGCCAGGGTGTAGGGTTCCGGCACGGTCAGGATCAGGTCCGGCTCACCCAGGGGCCAGTCGGAGGTGAACTCCCGAGGGGCAGGGGCCTCCTGTCGGGTTCCCCTCGGGGCATCCGGCCGCGACCCACGCCGTCAGGGTGGCGATCTCCTCCTCGGTCATCACCCGAGCATCCTTGAACGGGCCGCCCACGGTCGTCGAGGCGTGCCAGGGGGGCATGCGCCGGTCCTCGGTCAGCGTCACGATGTCCGACGCCCGCTTGCGGACCTGCTCGAAGGACAGCAAGGCGAAGGGCGCGACCTGCCCTGGCCGGTGGCATTCCTGGCAATGCCGCTGAAGGATCGGCACGACGTCCCGGTGATACGACGGTTCCGCCCCCGGCGCGGCCTGAGCCTCCAGCAAGACAGCCAGGATCAGACCCATCACCCATCGCAAGCGGACCATGCGGCACCTCGTCGTTGGCGTGTGCGAGTTCGAGAATCCTCCCCAGAGATACTACCCCGAACCCGCGCCGGGGTTTCGTCGCGGCTCGCGGAATCGACAGGGGCCGCGGCTCAGTCCACCGGTTCCACGTCGAGCCAGTTCGGGCCGGCGCCGATGTCCACCTTCAAGGGCACGTCCAGGGTCAGGGCGCCGGTCATGGCCTCGCGGACGAGGCGGGCCAGGCGGGACAGTTCCTCGCGCGGGGCTTCGAAGACCAGCTCGTCGTGGATCTGGAGCAGCATGCGCGCCTGGAGCTTCTCATCCCGGATGCGCCGGGAGACGTCGAGCATGGCCCGCTTGATCAGGTCGGCGGCGGACCCCTGGATCACGGCGTTGACGGCGATCCGCTCGGCCTGGGTCTTCATCCGGTCCGTATTCTTGATCCCGGTGACGGTCCGGCGGCGGCCGAGGATCGTCTCAACCCGCCCGGCGGCCTGGGCTTTCTGGAGCGTCTCGGTGATGAACCGGCCGACCCCTTCGTACTCGGCGAAATAGGCGTCGATGAAGGCGTCGGCCTCCGCGGCGTGATCCCCAGGCGGGTTGCCAGACCGTAGCCGCTCAGGCCGTAGATCACGCCGAAGTTGACCGTCTTGGCCATCCGGCGCTGTTCGCGGCTCACCTCCGACTCCGCCACGCCGAAAATCCGCGAGGCGACGACCGCGTGAATGTCCTTGTCCTCGGCGAACGCCCGGACGAGCGTCGGGTCCTTCGAGTAGTGCGCCAGGATGCGCAGCTCGATCTGCGAGTAATCGGCCGTGAGCAGGGCCCAGCCGTCGAAGCCCGGCACGAACGCCTGGCGGATCTGGCGGCCGTCCTCGGTGCGGACCGGAATGTTCTGGAGGTTCGGGTCGCTGGAACTCAAGCGGCCGGTCGCCGTGACCACCTGGTTGAACGATGCATGGACGCGGCCGTCCTCGGGGTGGACCAGCAGCGGCAAGGCGTCGAGATACGTCCCCTTGAGCTTGTCGAGCTGGCGGTGCTCGATGATGAGCTTCGGCAAGGGGTGCTTTCCGGCCAGTTCCTCCAGCACATCGACGGCCGTGCTCGGGTCGCCGCCGGGGGTCTTGGAGATCACCGGCAGCTTCAGCTCGTCAAAGAGCACTTGCCGCAACTGCTGTGGAGAGCCGATGTTGAATTCGTGCCCGGCCTCCTTGTAGATCTCCGTCTTGATCGCGTCAAGCCGCGCGGCGAACTCCTCCGAGAGCTGCCGCAGCTTCGGCACGTCCACCTTGACCCCCAGGCGCTCCATCTCCGCGAGGACGCCAATCAAGGGACGTTCCAGGTCGGCGTAGAGGCCCCAGAGCCCCTCCTCGCGGACCCTCGGCGCGAGGATCGCCTCGATCCGCCAGGCGGCGTCGGCGTCCTCCCCCGCGTAGGCCGTGACCTTGGCCACCTCGACCTGATCCATCGTCGTCTGCGACTTCCCTTTGCCGATCAGGCTGGTGATCGGGATCATCGTGTGATCGAGCAACCGGCGCGAGAGTTCGTCGAGGTTGTGGTTGCGTTCGCCGCTTTCGAGCAGGTAGCTCAGGACCATCGTATCCGTGACCGGCCCGGCCAGCTCCAGGCCCGCGCGCTTCAAGACGAGCATGTCGTACTTGAGGTTCTGCCCGACCTTCTCCGTCTTCGGGTTCGTCAGGACCTTCCAGAGCGCATCGAGCGTCGCGTCGAGCCCGAGCACCCGGCTTCCCTCCGGCCCCTTGACGGGCAGGTAATACGCCTCCCCCTCCTTCCAGCAGAAGGACAGGCCGGTCAGGTCCGCGCGGAGGGGGTCGAGGGCCGTCGTCTCGGTATCGACGCTGAACTTCTTCTGTTTCTCCAGCTCCTTGAGGAACGTCGCGAGTTTCTCCGGCGTGTCGATCGTCTGATAGGCGGCGGTGTCCCAGACCGTCTCGGGCGGCTTCTCGGTATCGACGATCTCATCGAGGAAGCGGTGAAAGCCGCACTCGATGCACAGAGCCTTCAGGGCCCTGGCGTCGTAGCCGTCGTAATGCAGGTCGTTCCACTCGAACGACAGGGGGAGGTCGTCCTTCAGCTCGATCAACTGGCGGCCGAGCCGGACGCGCTCGGCGTGCTCGCGGAGGTTCTCCTGCTTCTTGGCCCCCTTGACCTTGTCCACGTTCTGGAGCAGGGTTTCGAGGTCGCCGAACTCTTCGAGTAGCTTCGCGCCCGTCTTGAGGCCGATGCCGGGGACTCCCGGCACGTTATCCACGGCGTCGCCGGTCAGAGCGAGCAGGTCCACGACCTGCGAGGGGGTCACGCCCCAGTCGGTTTTCAGGGTCTCGGCGTCGAGAACCTGCCCCTTGCGGATGTTGTAAATCTTGATCTGATCGTCGAGGAGCTGGCGGGCGTCCTTGTCGGCCGTGCAGATGAAGACGTCCAGCCCGCGCTGTTCCCCCTGACGGGCGAGGCTGGCGATGACGTCGTCGGCCTCGTACCCTTGCTCCATCAGCACGGGAACGCCGAACGACTCGAACAGGCCCTTGATGACGGGGATCTGCGGACGCAGCTCCTCGGGCATTGGCTTGCGCTGGGCCTTGTATTGCTCGTACAAGTCGTTGCGGAAGACCGGCCCCGCGCCGTCGAAGGCGGCGGCGAGGTAATCGGGCTTGCGGGTCTTGAGCAGGTTGAGCACGTCGCGGAAGATGCCGAAGACGGCATTCGTCGGCTGGCTCGCCGGCCCAGTCATCGCGGGAATGGCGTGGAAGACCTGATAGATAAAAGAATACGCGTCGATGATGTACAGAGAGGGCCGGGCGCTCATGGATGATTGCGATCCATCGAGAGAAGGGCAGCGGGTATTGAGACTTTACCGTACCCGAGGCGCGATCATCCCTCAAGCGAGGAAGATTTCACCGCGAAGAACGCGGAGATCGCAATGAGATAGCCGGAGAAAACGAGAACGCGAGGAAACCATCTCTCTTGCCCCGGCGGCGTTCAGCGTCCACGATGGAGAGGAGCGAGAAAGGGGGGTGACGATGACGACGCGTGTGCGGACATTCCCCGAGGAGGGGCTGGAAACGTGGCTTTCCCGGAAGGTCCGATCCGGAGCGCTCCTGACGTTGCCCACCTATCGCCCCGAGAACTCCCGGTTCGGGCAGCGCCCCGAGAAAGTCGCGCGGGCCTTGCTCGACGCCTTGACTCGCTCGGATGAGGCATCCGACGTCCGCGCCGAGGCGTTGGCGTTCCGTGCCTGGGTCGAGACGCAGCCGGGGGAGCCCTCGCGGATTTCCGGACATGCCCCCAGGGGGCACCGGTACGATGGGACGCTCCGCCCCGATGACATCCACCACGCGTTGCGGACGATTGCCGACCCGCCTCCCCTGGCGCCCGGTGAGGACTTCCGCATGAGCTGGCCCGTCCGGGGGCCGCTGGACCAGAGACGCTCCCGGCTCTCGCTTTACATCCTGATCCTGCTGGCACACTTCCTGCTGCTCCTCGCCGTGCTAGGGATCGCGCCGCGGGTGCTGGATGTGCGGATCTGGGGTGATCGGATCACCGAGGTCCTTCTCGGCTTGATTCTCGGGCACCTGCTCGCCTTCGTCTGGATGACGCGTCGCATTCAGGCATTGAGCCGATGGTCGCGTCTGAGCCGATCCAAAGTTTGGAAAACCCGCGCGGGGTGATGGCCCCTGATGCGAACGCAACTTGCTGTCCAATCAAGAGTAGGGGCGATGATGAGCGGTGACGTCTGGATAAGAATCGGTGGAATTTCCGGTGCCCTGGCCGTCGGCCTGGGTGCCTTCGGTGCACACGCCTTGCGATCGCGAGTCACCTCAAAGATGTTGGACCCGCGCATGTTGGAGATTTTTGAGACTGGCGTGCGCTACCAGATGGTCCACGCCCTGGCGCTGCTGGCCGTCGGCCTGCTGGCCCTGCACGGGCGCACCGGAACCGCGCTGAGCGTGGCCGGATGGGGCTTCCTGCTCGGCAGCCTGATGTTCTCCGGCAGCCTGTACGGCCTCGCTCTCTCGATCGGCCCGTCAAAGATCCTCGGCCCGATCACCCCGCTCGGCGGCACGGCCTTCATCATCGGCTGGATCGCCCTGGCCGTCGCGGCGGGACCCGCCAAGCCGCTCGGCTGAGGGCAATCTATGGCCGTTCATCCTGCGTGAACCCGCGACGGTGCGTCGGGTCGCCTCCGCGCTCAAGGGGTCAGGCCATGCCGCTTGGCGAACTCGCGGCGCGTCTCTTCGCTGATGAAGTAGTACGTCTTCCCTTCATGTTCGAGCGTGGCCGCGGCGAAGTACTTCGGAAAGCTGATGCCCGCCACGGTGTCGGAGACCATCACCCGTTCCTGGTACTGCTTCGTCGTGTGTAATTCCAGGAACACGTTGGCGAAATCGACGATGCGATCGTCGATCCATTTTCCCACAGCCGCTTCGTCGTAGGACTCGATCGGCATCTCCAGCCGAGCATGAGGATTGAACCGGAAGAAGATGGGGATGATCTCAAGGTTGTAGTCGAGCAGGATGAGCCGCACGTCCGAGTCGTGGGTCAGCCGGAAGCCGAGCTTGATCACGCCCGCCAGCTCGGACTTCACGTCGAGCGTGACCGACCTGGAGTAAAACCGCTCGGTCTGGACCTGGGACGGGATGACGTCGAACTTCAGACGCTCTCTCAGCTTCTCCAGCTTCTCGCGCGTGAGCGCGACGGTCCGTTCGGCGATCGGGAGGAACGTCTGGAACCGCTCCTGGATCTCTTGTCGCTTCGACTCCGCCTCCCGTTGGAAGGTCCTGGCCTTCCCCTGGGCTTCCTCCATCACGGCGTTCAGTCGGCTGGAGAGATCATCCATCTGTAAAGTGCTCATGCTGCTTTCTCCCCCGGAGTCCCTACCACCCGGCACCCTTGCGACAGGATGGGTGCGGGGATCAGGAATACCGATCCCACCACGAGTGACAGAACACGCCGGATCAATGAAGGTGCCTGAACCATACCATGCGTTAAGGCAGAGGTGGCCGATTGGGATACTTCGTCAGCGACCTTGAAGGATATCGCAGAGATCATCCTGACTCCGTTCGACACCCATCGAGTAATGCGAGCCGGTATCACAAAAAAAGCCCCATTCCGCGAAATGTCGCGGAATGGGGCCGTCTTAGCCGGAACCGCATTCCCAACGCGAGAATGCGATTCTGATAAATTAATGAGAACAACGCCGGGCAGCTTTGTCAATAGAGCGAATCATGCAATTTCAGATCAAGCCACCCACCGGCTCGAGGGAAACGACTTGAGCAACTCGGCCCACGGCTCAGCCGCGACATGTCCTCGCCGCCTCTTCCTGAACAAACGTGCCATCGAGGCGGTGGGCACGGACGGGAGTCGTGCGAAAGCCGAGGTCGAAGGCTGACCCGTCAACGCCGGGTCGTTGGAATCTCGTCCGCGAGACCTCGGAACCGAGATCCCAGCCACCCCATCCCCCTTTTGAACGGGCATTACCTTTCTCAATCGACGGCGTTGCCGAACTCGGTCTGCGGGGCCATCTTGCCGGCGGACTCGCTCTGGTTCGCGTCGGTCGGCTCGCCGGGATGCGGCAGGTCGGGCGGGAGGCTCGGGCTATCGGGCGACGGTTTCTCCTCGCCGTGCGGAACCTCGCGCTCGCCGAAAATCTTCTCGAAATTGGGGAAGCCGTACTTGCGGACGATGGGACCGCTCATGGTTTTGGTTTCCTTGATTGTGTGGATGAATGTGTGTCTCTGGCGGAACAGAGAACTCTCAAATACCATTGTCCACGCGGGGCGCGGACGTCAAGCACGGGGAGATAACACGACGTAACTCATTACCCAGTTTGAAAATCAGTCAGAAATACCAAACGAAGCCAACGCGGTGTCAGCCGCCGTTTTCGGTGGGATTCAGGGCCTTCTCGACGGACGGGCGGCGCAGGTCGGGCAGGAGGGTCATGAGCCGGTCGGTGTTCAGGGAGACGTCGGCCGGACGCGGCTCGGGGAGGTTCGCGTCGGCCTGGCGGTTGGCGAGGACGAGGGCGGGGTCGAGGCCCAGGGCGACGGCGGCACGTCGCATCAGATCGTGGCGGGAGATCCGCTCGGCCCCGGCGACGTGGACGAGGCCAGTCGCGTCCGACGCGAGCAGGCGGGCCAAGGCGAGGGCGGCGGTGGCGAGGTCGAGCGGGGTGCGGTACTCGTCCTCGAAGAAGGTCTGCGGCTGGCCGTGCCGTAGGGCCGTCAGGACGCGGTCGAAGAAGGCGACGCGGCCGCAACGGGACGGGCCGTAGAGCAGGCTGACGCGGGCGACCAGGCCGCGAGGGCAGGCCAGGACGGCCGGCTCGGCCGCGCGCTTCGTCCGGCCGTACTCCAGCAAGGGCTCGGCCGGGTCGTCCTCACGGTTCCAGGGGCGGGAGCCATCGAAGACGAGGTCAGTCGAGGTGAACAGCAGGCGTCGGCCGTGCCGGGTGGCCCAGTCGGCCAGAAGGCCGGTCGCCTCGACGTTGATCCGCCAGGCCCGCGCGGGGTCGCGGCGGACGGCCTCGGCGGAGCTGACGGCGGCGGCGTGGAGGATCGCCTCGGGGGCGGCCTCGTCGAGCGCGCGGGTGGTGGCGTCGGGATCGGCGAGGTCCACCGGAATGAGGGGCACGTCACCACGACGGCCGGCGTCGGTTCCGCTCCAGGCGACGAGCCGGTGCCCGGCGCGGACCAAGGTGTCGATCAGGTAGGCCCCGAGCTGCCCGCTCGCGCCGGTCAAGAGAATCCGCATAAACGTCGCTCCTGGCAAAGCCCCAAGGGGTCGCGTCCCAGTTCACCGAAATCTCTCACGCAAGGGAAGCCGTTCGTGCCGATGGAGATGGGGAATCCTTCGGGAAAACAAAAGGAGACGCAGTCTGGTTCCGCGGGAGGGGACCGATATGGAAATCCAGAACATACCGCTGCACGAGCTGGTCCTCGACCCGAACCTGAACCTGCGCGACCGGCTCGATCAGGAGACGGTTGAGCGTTACGTCGAGGCCTGGAACCGGATGCCGCCGGTGACGGTCTTCGAGGTGGACGGGCGCTGGCTGCTGGCCGATGGCGTCCACCGACACGCCGCCGCCGTGACCCTGAACCGCCGCTCGATCCCGGCGGAGGTGCGCGAGGGGACCTTCGAGGACGCGCTCGATTACGTCACCTCGGCGAACCTGCACCACGGGCTCCCCCTGAGCCGGGCGGAGCGCCGGCGGGCGATCGAGGTGAAGCTGCGCCTGCATCCCGACCGCTCCGACCGCAGCCTGGCCGAGGAGCTTTCGGTCAGTCGTGAGCTGATCGCCAAGGTCCGCCGGCAACTGGTCGAGGCGGGGCAGATCCCGGAAGGGGAGACGCGGGTCGGGGCCGACGGGAAGGTCTATCCGGCCGCCGGCTTGCCCAAGGACCCGAACGAGCGTCTGCCGAAGGGGAAGGCGCTCGGCCAGCAGGACGACCCGCGCGACCGGGGCGGGCGCGAGGCTGATCCGGCCCCCTGGGACGACACGACCGACCCGTTGCCCGTCGTCAACGAAGGGCCGCCGACGCGAGGGGGGACCCCTCCCTGGGAGGAGAACCCCCGGGAAGCCCGCGACCTGGCCCTCGCCGAACCGCTCGCCGCCGCCTCCGCGCCGACGATCGACGAGATGCTCCAGATGATGACCCGGCAGATCATGGACGTCGTTGGCTGGACGCAGGCCGAAGGGTTCACCGACTCGTACCGCTCGGCCGGCGGCAACGCGCGGGGCCTCTTCCAGGCCGCCGCGATCAAGCTGGCCGCCCGCGCCGATCAGCTCCGCAAGCTCTGAGCGCCCCGCGCTTCCTTGCCGATCCGCCCTCGGACCGCTATATTACAAGAGTAAAATGGTTTTCGGGCGGATCTCAGGGAAGGTGGTGCATCATGACCGCGATCCGAACGTGGCGACGGTCACTGGCGATGCTGATTCTGGCGGTCCTGGCCGTTACCGACCTGGGGGGTCCGCGCCTTCGGTCAGGATGAGCCGAACGGGCCGACGGACGTCACGCGCGAGCAGGTCGAGCAGGCGATCCAGGACGGCATCCGGTTCCTCAAGTCCACGCAGCGGCAGGACGGGTCCTGGCCGGATGCCGATGCCCGGGCGCACGAGGGAACGACGGCCCTGGTGGCCCTGGCTCTTTTGACGGCCGGTGTCCCGCCCGACGACCCGAAGATGGTCCGGGCGCTCGACTACCTCGACGACTTCTCGGCCACCGACCTGGGCAAGACGTACTCGGTCGGCTTGCAGACGATGGTCTTCGCCGCGGCCGACCCGCAGCGGTACAAGGTCAAGATCGCCGGGAACGTCGCCTGGCTGGAGGGGGCTCAGCACAAGCCGGGCGACCACAACCCCTGGCCCGGGTCGTGGAGCTACGACGCCCAGAAGACCACCCAGGGAGACAACTCGAACACGCAGTACGCCTTGCTGGGGCTGCACGCGGCGAGCGAGGTCGGCATCCCGGTCAAGCCGGAGGTCTGGGTCCTCTCCCGCCAGTACTGGGAGATGGCCCAGCGGCAAGGCGGGTTCGACAACGGGAGCTGGGGCTACTTCCCCAACGATCACCAGCCCGCCACCGCCAGCATGACCTGCGCGGGGATCTCCAGCCTGGTCATCACCGGCCTGCGACGCTACCAGGGGCAGGAGGTCCTGATCGGCGATCAGGTGCGGCGCTGTGGCGAAGGGGGGATCAATCCCGACCTTCAGCGCGGGATCGACTGGCTGGCCGCCAACTTCTCGGTCAAGGAGAACGTGGGCAAGGGGCAGCTCTGGAAATATTACTACCTCTATGGGC
The DNA here is from genome assembly GCA_963758025.1 of uncultured Planctomycetota bacterium. Taxonomy (GTDB): domain Bacteria; phylum Planctomycetota; class Planctomycetia; order Isosphaerales; family Isosphaeraceae; genus CAVWUA01. The sequence goes on from CAVWUA010000006.1 coordinate 688,176, forward strand.
TGGAACGGGCCGGGCGGCTGACCGGGACGCGGTTCTTCGGCAACAACGACTGGTACCGTCTCGGGGCCTGGCACATCATCAACACGAACGACCGCGACCGGCTGATCGGCAAGTGGTCCACCAGCCAGCACACCGAGCGCGACCCGAACGTCACGACGAGCTTCGTGCTCCTGTTCCTCTCCAAGGGGCGGTCGCCGGTGCTCATCAACAAGCTGCGGCATGGCCCGGGCAATGACTGGAACAACGATCACGACGACATCCGCAACCTCGTCGGCCTGATCTCGCAGGAATGGAAGCATCTGCTGACCTGGCAGGTCGTCGATCCCGACACGGCGAACCTTCAGGACCTGATGCAGGCCCCGATCCTCTACTTCAACGGCCACGAAGTCGCCCGAGTTCAGCGCCTCGGCACGAAGAAAGCTCCGCGATTTCGTCGAGCAAGGCGGGTTCATCTTCGCCGAGGCCTGCTGCGACCGCGAGGCGTTCGACGCCGGCTTCCGGCAACTCATGAAAGACATCTTTCCCGAGCCGGAGTACAACCTGCACCCCCTCTCGGCCGACCACGCCATCTGGCGCTCGCCGAACCCCCTGACGCCCGACATCCACCCGCTCTGGGGGGTTGAGTTCGGCTGCCGCACCGTCGTCGTGTACACGCCGAAAGACCTCTCCTGCTTCTGGAACCAGATGGAGAGCCAGCCCGACAACCCCTCGGTCATCAAGGCCCAGCGCGTGGGTCAGAACGTCGTCGAATACGCCACCGGCCGCGAACTGCCCGCCGACAAGCTGGCCGTCCGCGAGGTGACGAAGTTCGAGAAGGAGACGCCCAAGCGCGGGGCCTTGCATATCGCCAAGCTGCGGCACGCCGGCGACTGGAACGTCGCCCCGCTGGCCATCCCGAACCTCACGACGATGCTCCGCGACGAGCTGAACGTGGACGTCGTCATCAATCACCGGCAGATCTTCGCCGTGGACCCGAACCTGGTCTATTACCCCCTGGTGTACGTTCACGGCCGGGCCTCGATGTCGTTCAGCCCGGATGAACTGGCCGCCCTGCGCAAGCACCTGGAGCCGGGCGGCGGCGTGCTCTTCGCCGACGCCGCGTGCGGCAGCGCGGCCTTCGATGCCGCCTTTCGTAAGTTCGTCGCCGAGCTCTTGCCGGATCATCCCCTGGAGCCGATCCCGCCCGACGACGAGATCTATACCAAGGAGGTTGGCTTCGACCTGTCGGACGTCCAGTACAGCAAGGCCGCCGGTGGTGGCAAAGGGCTGCCGCAGCTCGAAGGTGTGAAGCTCAACGGTCACTGGGCCGTGATCTACTCGAAATACGACATCGGTTGCGCCCTGGAGAAGCACCAGGCGTCCGACTGCAAGGGTTATAATCACGAGAGCGCCATGCGGATTGCGGCCAATATCGTGATCTATTCGACCTTGCCGTGATCGCCGCCATTCCCGACGGGTCCGCGGTCAAGTGCCCGCGCGTCCTGGGTCGATAACCCGCCCAGGGGGCTTCAAACGATGGCCGCTTGACTCGGTCGGGAGAGGGGACGCGATGACGCGACGGATGTTGCGGTTGGGGTGGATCGGGCTGGTTGCCCTCGTCGCGGTGTCGGCTGCGCGGTCAGTGCCCTTGTGCGCCTCGGGCGATGGACGATCTCGTGCGGATGAGTCCGCCGGAACTGCTGGCGCTCTACCGGCAAGGGGGCGTGCGGGCCTTGCCCTGCGGGAAGGTCAAGGGACGGCCGTTCGTCGATCCGGGGTCGCGGATGGCGGTCCCGGCGTCGAAGGTCGCGCGGGTGCTCTGGCAAGGGAAGGTGATCAATTGCGCCGAGGGCAAGGCCAAGAACAAGTTCTTCGGCTTGCGCGTGATTGAGGGGGAGCTCTATTACGGTTCGAGCTGGCTCGACGGCGGCCCCGCGTTGATTCTCGACTACCAGCGGACCTCGCACGTCTATGCGAAGTACCGAGATGAGATCCGGGAGGTGGCCCCCGGCCTCTTCCTCGGCCTCATGTACGAGCGGACCTGCCCGCAACCGACCTTCACCATGTTCTTCGGCCTGGAGTCGATCGGCGGGTGTCCTTGAGCCGTCCGGTCATCGGTCGTGGCCGTTTTCCAGGTGGCGAACGCGGGCGATATAGCCATCCGAATCGAACTTCCGGCGCGTGCTCTCGTAGCTCATGAACCGCACGGTGCCAAAAACCGGTCGTTCGGGCCAGGGGCGATCGTGCAGGCCGCCGATGGCCCAGGCCACGCCGGCGTAACCGTTCGGGTTGCGTCCATCCATCTCGTAACGGTCGTTCAAATCCAGGGCGATGCGGAACGCCGTCTCGGCGTCGGAGGTCCATTCGAGGATCTTCTTGGCCCAGTACATACGCAGGTAGTTGTGCATCCGACCCGTGAGCACCATCTCCTTCTGCGCGGCGTTCCAGAGCGGGTCGTGCGTTTCGCCGGCCTCGAACTGCCGGGCATCGTACAAGGCAGGCCGCGGGTCGTCTGTGTGCTTCGCCAGGGTCTTCAAGGCCCACTCGGGGCAGCCCTGGAGCCGGTCGTAGTCCGGGTTCCGGGCGACGTAGTTGATGCACAACTCGCGGCGGACGATCAACTCCTCCAGGTAGGCGTCGATGTCCTCGGGGGCCTCGCCGCTGTCGCGCACGGCCAGGGCGATCGTCAACGGATTGATGTGGCCGAAGTGCAGGTGGGCCGATAGCTCGCTCGTGGCATAGGGTGTCGGCTCGTTGCGATCTTCGGCATAGCGGGGCAGACGCTCCTTGAGAAAACGTTTGAGCCGGCGGAGGGCCTCGGACGTGCCCCCGCGATAATCCGGCACCTCGGCCACCCCGCCGACCTTCAACCGGGCGAGCAGGTCGTCAGGATCAATCACCTCGCCGGGAGGCACCGCGTCATCCGACCAGGCCATGCGTGCCTTCGGGGTCGGCAGCGGTTTCAGGTACTCATGCAGTACGCGATGGATCTTGGGCCGGATGGTCCTCGCGGCGTATTCCTGCTTCGGAAAGAGGGACGTGGGCACCACCACGTCGGCATCGACGAGCCGAAACGGCACCGTCAGCCGCTCGGCCAGGGCGTTCCGCCAGCGCTGGCCGACGTGGACCGGGTTCTCGTCGCCGATGACGATCGCCGGCCGGACCTCGGCGGCGACGGCCGCGACGACCTCATCGGGGCGACCCAATCGCACGACCAGCGGCACGCCGCGCCCGGCCAGGTCGTCGCGGATCTCAGGCAGAGCATCAAGCAGGAAGCGGTAATGCCGCCGTCCGGCGTCGGGATAATCCGCCGTGAGGCCGAAGACCGTCAGAACCGGCTTCCCGAGCGCGTTGCCCAGCGCGATGGCCAGGTTCAACGCGGCATTATCCCTTCCCCGCTGCGACCGCTGCATCCAGTACAGAACGCAGCGGCCGTCGGGATCAGGTTCGCCGTCGCGGAGGACGCGAACCCGGGGGTGAGGCTGCAAGAGGGTCGGCAGACGAGCCACGCTTCCATTGCTCCACGGGTGGAAGAACTCTCATCGAAGGAACCCACGGAGCCATTGTAGGCAAAGGGGAATCTGTAAAGTGATTTTATGGTTTCTTCATGGAATGCACACAATCAGTGGATATAATCCCTGCGAATTGCCATTAGACGCTTCCCGTACACGCGGACCTCTCCGGAAGCGTGCCACTTTCCTGCCTCTCCGCGGAATCGTGCCGTCGTAGGACGGCCGTCCGCCTCAACATAGCCCCCCGCTCGCACCAGGAGAATCCGTCAACATGATCCGCTCAAAGCTGAAACCTCGCGGTTTTACTCTGATCGAATTGCTGGTCGTGATTGCCATCATCGGCGTGCTGATCGCCCTGCTTCTGCCGGCCGTGCAGGCGGCGCGTGAGGCCGCCCGCCGTGCACAGTGTACGAATAACCTCAAGCAGCTCGCTCTGGCCGCCAACAACTACGAGTCCGCCAACACCTGCTTCCCCGGAAACTCGTACGAGGCCCCTTGCAGCTCCTGCTATCAGAACTTCAGTGCGTTCGTGCGGCTCCTGCCGTTCACCGAGCAGCAATCACTGTACAACGCGGTCAACTTCAACCTGACCGACTACGATATCCAGAACATCACCGTGCACGGCATCGCCATCTCCACCCTGAACTGCCCGAGCGATAGCTGGACTCCGCAACTCATCAGTTCAAGCACGCCCAACGCCAGTTTCAATATCAACATGGGTGCCGTGAAGGCCCTGGGTGGGAACTGGTATCAGCAGTTCACCAGTTACGCGGTCAACGAGGGTACCTTTGACGTCGGCTACCGCGCGTACTACGGTCAGGCGGAGTGGATGCAGTTCAACGGCGTGAGCTACGCGGACAGCACGGTCACCATGGGCGATATCCGAGACGGCACGAGCAACACGTTCCTGTTCGGCGAGCATGCCCATACCTTGATGCAGTACTACGACCCGAAGTATCAGAACTCCGATTTCTCCTGGGATTCGCCCCAGCACTACGATACGCAGTTCGTCACCTATTACCCGCCGAACGTCGGCACGCAGAACCGCAACCTGCCGGGCAACATCAGCTACTATTACCCGATGACCGCGACGAGCATGCACCCCGGCGGGGCCAACTTCGCCTTCTGCGATGGTTCGGTCCGGTTCATCAAGAACTCGATCGACTCCTGGCCGTACCAGAGTTCCGCGGGCGGTTACTCGGGGACGCCCATCCCGGTCGGCGTCAGCTTCCGCAACTTCATCTACACGATCAACGCGGGCGCCCGAATCGGCGTGTATCAGGCCCTGTCCACCCGGGCGGGGAACGAGGTGGTCAGCTCCGATCAGTATTGATCGCCTGGCTCCAGATGCCTCGAGTTGTCCGACGACCGTCAGCCACATCATTCACCAGGGACAGGGAGCCGGGATCATCCCTCCCGGCTCCTCTTGCCGTCGCGACACTTCACGAACGAGCCGATGAACCAGATCATGCGTCACGTTATCTTCTCAACGCTGCTGCTGGGCGGAGTCTGTTTCCTGTCCGGTTGCGGTGAGTCCCCGGTTCCGGAAACGCCGGAAAACCCCGCGCACGGCATCGGGCCTCACGGCGGGACGGCGTATCGCCTCCCGGACGAAACGGGCTACGTCGAGCTGATCAATGAACCGGAGGTCGATCTCCGGTCGGAGACCCCCACGGCGCTCGTCGCTTATTTCCTTCAGACGGACGTGGAGACGCCCTTGTCTCCCTCGCCGTCGGACGTGAAGCTCGAACTGGAGGCGGGCCAGCTCACGCGGACGATCGCGCTGGAGCCGTCACCCGGTACCGGCGATCCGGCGGGATCGACCCGGTTCGCCTCGGAACCCGGGCCGTACAATCTCGCGGATATTCGAGGAAATCTAACAGGCCAGCTTGGCGGCCAGCCTTTTGAAGTGACCATCGAGGGCCGCCGCTGAGTTCCGGCCGGAGCGGCTTCGCGATGCTCAACCCCGGCCGAGCTTCCGACGATTCGCGGCAACCTCGGCCGGATCGTTCACCGGGTAGCGGGGGGGCTCACCGCGCAGGACGTGGATCACGTCCTCGGCCATCCAGGAGGCCATGTTCTTCAGGCTCTCGACCGTCTGCGCCGCGCTGTGGGGGGTAAGCATCACGTTGTCCTTGCGGCCGATCAAGGGATGATCGGCGGGTGGCGGCTCGACCTCGTAGACGTCGGCCCCGTAGCCGAAGAGCCGGCCGGCGTCGAGCGCCTCGGCCACCGCCTGCTCGACGACGACCGGCCCCCGGCAGGTATTGATCAGGATCGCATCGGGCCGCATCCGGGCCAGCTCGTCCCGGCCGATCATGTGACGGGTGCTCTCGTCGAGCGGGACGTGCAGGGTGACGTACTCCGAACGTTCCAGCAACTCCTCCAGCCCGACCCGTCTGGCCCCGGCGCGGGCTTCGATCTCCGGCGGGGCGGCGACGATGTCGTTATAGAGGACCTCCATGCCGAAGGCCACGCGGGCAACCTCTCCCACGCGACGGCCGATCCTCCCGAACCCGATGATACCCAGGGTCCGGCCCGTCAGGTCGCGCCCTGGAGCTTCGTGCGGTCGTTGAAGCGGCCTTCCAGCAAGGCCCGCGAGTGCTGCGGGAAGTGCTTTGAGAGGCCGATCATGAACGCGATCGTGTGCTGGCAGACGCTCTCGGCATTCGCCCCGGGCGTGTACACGACCTGGATGCCTCGGTCCGTGGCGGCGAGGACGTCCACGTGATCGTATCCGACTCCATGCCGGCCGATGACCTTCAACCGGGGCGCGGCGTCCATCAAGGCGGCGTCGATGACCCCCGCCGTGCGGATGACCAGGGCATCGGCATCGGCGATCTCTTGATGAAGGACCTTCGGTTCCAGGGACGAGGCCATGCGCAGCTCGCCCGCCTCGCGGAGCCGGCTCAGGCCAGCCTCGTGCATCGACGTCAGGGACAGGATGATCGGGCGGTCGGCCATGGCAGGAAAACTCGGCGGGGTCCGGGGAGACTCGTTTGGATCGTTCAAGTGAGAGACCAGGATACCACCTTCGCCCAGGTTCGTGTACCATCGAGCAGGCGGGAAAACGACCAGGAAGACCGGAGATTACTCCGAGATGCGGCAGATCGGAACCATACCGGACGAGGCGAAGGCCAGGCGGCTCGCGGATTACCTGCTGACGCACGACATCACCACCCGGCTTGATCCGTCCCCCGAGGGCTGGGTGATCTGGGTCCATCGTGAGGAGAAGGTGGAAGCGGCGCGCCGGGAGATGGAGGATTTCCTCCTCGAGCCGGACTCCCCGCGGTTCCAGGGCGTCGAGAAGACCGCCGCCCAGAAGCGCCGGGAGGCGAAACGGGTCGAGCGGCAGCACCTCAAGAACACGATCAACCTGCGTGGTCGGCTCGGCTACCGCTCGCCGGAACGTTGCCCCTTGACGATGGGCCTGATCGGCATCAGCGTGGCGGTTGCGGTCGTGACCTGGTTCGGCTCGGCTCAGTCGATCGTGGACTGGTTGTACATTGCCTCGTACCAGATCCTGCCCGCCGAAGGGATGCCGACGGGAGTCGGGGCCGCACGCGGGGCGGTCGTCGGTGGCGCGTGGGTTCGCTCGGACCTGCTGGCCGACCTCCGACATGGCGAGGTCTGGCGCCTGCTCACGCCGATCTTCCTGCACTTCCACCCGCTGCACCTGCTGTTCAACATGTTCTGGCTGTACGACCTCGGCGGCATGATCGAGCTGCGACGGGGAACGAAGTGGCTGGCGATGCTCGTGCTGGTGACGGGGATCACCTCGAACGTGGGGCAGTACCTCTCCACGAATCTGCCGTTCTTCGGGGGGATGTCGGGCGTGGTCCTGGGGCTGTTCGGGTATGTCTGGATGAAAGGGATCTACGCCCCCGAACAGGGCATGGGTTTGAGCCGGAACACCGTCATCTTCATGCTGTTGTATCTGGCGTTCACCTCGGCCGGCGGCATCTCGGGGATCGCCAACGGAGCGCATCTCGTCGGGTTGATCTCCGGCGTGCTGATCGGCGTGGCGCCTCACCTCTTCGGCGGGTTCCATTCGGATTGACTTGTGGAGCGTGCGCGATGCGGATCTCGCCAAGGATCGCCCTGGGCGCGATCGTGACCCTGGCGGTCCTGGCGAGGTTGGGGGTCGTCGCCACACGGCTCGATACCGGCCCGGACGATCCCGATAACTACCTGGTTCTGGCCCGCGCTGGCCGATGGGCGCGGTTTCGCCCTGGCGGGGCGGCTCACGGCCTACCGCCCGCCGCTCTATCCGCTGGTGCTGGCCCCGCTGGTCGCGGCGTTCGGAGATCGTCCGTCGGGGTCGATCTTCGCCCTGCATGTCGTCCTCGGGGCGGGGACGGTCCTGCTGACATTCTGGGCCGCTCGCCGCTGGGAACTCGCGCCGGGACGTGCCCTGGTCGCGGCGGCGATCGTGGCGTTTGACCCGGTTTTGCTCGTACAAACACGCTCGGTCATGACCGAGACGCTCGCCGCGTTCCTGGTCGCCGGAACGCTCGGGCTGCTCGCGGGTCCGCATCGAGTACGGTCCTCGGTTCTGGGCGGGTTTGGGTTCGGGATGGCGACGCTCTGCCGTCCCAGCCTGCTGCCGGCCGCCGTACTCTCGGCGCTGGGGGATCTGGTCTTGGGGCCCGGTCTCCCGCGGCAGCGCGCTGGGCGGGCCGTGCTCTTGTTGCTGGCGACCCTGGCGACGCTGGCACCCTGGGCCGCGCGGAACGCACGGGTCTTTGGCGAGCCGGTCTGGACGACAACTCACGGCGGCTACACGCTCGCCCTGGCGAACAACCCAGCCTACTACGCCGACGTACTCGATGGTCCACCGGGAGCCGTCTGGCAAGGGCCGGGGCAGGATGCCTGGTTCGCCTGGGTTGCGCGACGGATTCGGAGGCTGCCCGAACCTGAGGGGGACCGCGTGCTCCGCGATGAAGCGATTCGCGTGATGGTTCGCCGCCCTCGAGACTTCACCCGGGCCTCGCTCGCGAGGCTGGGGCGGTTCTGGGGCGTTGCCCCCACGCGTGGCCTGTATTCGACAACGGTTCGCGCCGCGACGGCGCTCTGGACCATTCCCCTCTGGCTGACGCTGGGGCTCGGGCTCGTTTCCCGCGACCTCTGGCGATGGCCGCGGTTGGCGGCCCCTGCGTGCCTGTTTGCCCTGACGGCTGTCCATGCCTTCTACTGGACCGACCTCCGGATGCGGGCGCCGATCGTTCCCGCCGTGGCGCTGATCGTCGCCGGAGGACGTTGGACGTGGCTCCTGTCTCGCGGTGGAGGGGACTGTGGGAGGTGACCGGAAATCGTGTGACTCCTTGATCTCAAGTGAAACCATCGTGGTGAGACGTCTCAATTTTCCTTCAGGTCACATTTCTTGTGATAAAGTTCCGTAGGCGTTCATGAGTCCTTGCAAGCCGGTCTCGCGATGGGACCGAGCTTGATGCCTACGGCTCGGCTTTCATCCGGCATCCTCAACCCTTTGTTTGATCCTGATGCCGGGCTTCTGTCTGATCTGGGTTGTCTGCGTACCGCTCAGGCAGAATCGGGGAGCTGTGGGGGACGATTCCCCGGAACGCCGAGCGTTTCCCCGGTTTGTTTCGAAATATCAACTCCGCTAGCCGTCCTGCTACCGGTGGGATCTTGCCGCGCTGAGCTGAGCGGTTAACCATCATTCCTCAGACGGACATCGGTTCGTGGTGTTCTATAACAAATCCAGCGGAGGAGAGGGATCGGCGCCCAGGGAAGGAGCGCGGACAACAAGGGATCGATCGCATGAAACGCTCTCGGAAGCGACCGACCGTGCTCTCGGTATCAGCCCTGGAATGCCGTCAATTACTCAGTGGTAACGTTTCCGGTGTCTGGAAAGGTCAGGACGGGCATGATCTGGTGGGACCGTCCTGGGTTGTCGCGCCGAGCGATGTACAGGATATCCATATCGCCCTCTCGGGTTTGCCGACCGATCGCATCGTGACCTTCGGCTCCATCCGTCCGCTAGGCGGTGGTGAATGGCAATACCAAGGAGCGTCGGGTGGCCCCGCGGCCGCGGCTCTGGTACGTGTGCCCGGTTCCTCTTCGGCGGATCTCTATCTTGAGCCGTATCAGAGCAACAACGGTTTGCCCTACGAGATTTTCCTCCGGTACGACGATGGTTCGAGCTATTCGTTCTGGGTGAGCGGCGGACCGGTCGATCCCAATCTCCGCATGCCCCATGCCGCGCTCCAGGTGGCGTGGGCCGGACAGGATGGCAGTGACCAGGCCGGCCACGGACCGGCGGTTGGGCCCGACGGGTTTCAAGATGTGCATCTGATTCTCTCGAACCTCTCGGCCGAGATCGGCGTCGAGTCGATCATCGTCGGCGGTCCACCGGGGGTTTCCTGGCGCTATGGGACCAACCGCGAGGCCCTCACGAACGCCGAGATGATCCGGCGAACCAATGATCCTTCCGTCGCCGACCTCTACCTCGCCCCCGACCGCAACCTCGACAGCCAGTTCCTCACGGTCGATCTGACCTACACCAACGGCAAGTCCGATCACGCCACGGTCCTCGCCGGTCCCACCCAGCCGGATCTCCCGGTGTCTCCCGCTCCGGCCATTCCGACGTTCCGCGTCGGTCTCTCGGCCACGTGGCTCGGGCAGGACGGCCTGGATCTGACGGCCAAGGGCGACGTTCATCTGACTCTCACCGGATTACCCGCCGGTCGAACGGTCGTCGGGGCGATGCTGAACGATGCGGCCGATCAGTCGTGGGTTTATCGCAAGGCTGGCTCGCCGCCGATTGCCTCCGATCCGTATGCCCCGGCCCTCGGCTTCCGTCGCTCGACGGCCGACGCGACGCGGGCGGATGTCACCTTCGCGCCGATTCGCGATGAGGGTGGATCGGTGCTGACCGTTCGACTCGTCTTCGATGACGGTACGATGGCCCTGGCCCAGGTTTCCGGAGGAACGGTCGATCTCGGGCTGAGGTCGCCGAATACCGCGTCGACGAGCGTGACGGCCCATCCCGGAGATGATCTCAATGATCTGGCCAGCCGCTTCGGTTCCGTGCATCTGACGGTCGGTACGTACCGGCTGGACCAGCCTCTGGTATTGCCCCGGCCCATCTCGATCACGGCGGACCCCGGCACGGTCCTGCTGTTCTCGCAACCCGCCACGAGTGCCCCCTGGGCGACGGCGATCAAGATCCAGGCGGGACATACGACGCTCAATGGATTCGCCGTCCGCTTCGATGGTCCCGTTCGGTGGAACCAGGGGGTGAATTACGGCCCGGCCGTGATCGGCACGACCGACAACACCGACGGCATCCCCAACGCCATCAAGACGGCCATTACCCTGACACGTCTTGATATCGAGTCTCCGCCCGTGCCGAGTGGCTGGGAAGAGGCCCCCCGGTTGATGCGGCTCGTCACCGCGCAGAGCGGCACGATTGTCGGCAACGTGCTCAAGGGCGGGCCGATCGAGGTGATCGGCGGCCCCTGGACGATCGCCGGGAACAACGTGCGGGGCACAGTGCCGAACACGTATTCGAGCGGGGTCATCGCCGCCCATGACAGCCATGACCTGCGGATCGAGAACAACCACGTCGAGCCGCAAAGCTCCGCTGGCGTGACCTGGCGGTTCCTGGTCATGACCAACGCCGGCTACAATGACGTGATCCGCAACAACACGGTTATCGGCCTCGGCTCAAAACCAGGCGATAACATCCCCGACGCCAACGCGGCCGAGATCATCCTCACCGAAGGCTACCGTATCCACTTCGAGGGAACGCCGCTGGCCATCTCCAGCGACGGCCGGATCTTGCAGATCCCCAGGCCCCAGGGAGGGGCCGCGCAGACGGGGGATGCCGTCGCGATCCTGGATGGCCCCGACGCGGGTCAGTGGCGCAGGATCGCCCAGGTGATCGACGATCAGACGTACCTGCTGGAGTCCCCCTTGCCGGCGGGTCGGTACACGATTTCGATCGCGGAAGGGTTCGTCAATACGACCTTCCAGGGCAACACGATCGATTCGAGCGGCAGCACCGCGGCCGGAAACCTGATCCTGGTCGGCAACCACTTTGGCACGAAGGTCATTGATAATCACCTGATCGGTGGGCGTGAGTCGTTCAAGATCGCCGCCGCGCCGACCGAATCCCCGATCATGTGGGGCTGGTCCCACGCGCCGTTCATGGGGGGGGTGATCTCGGGCAACACCTTCGAGAATGCCCTGGTCGGCGGGACGATCAGCGTCGAGCGCGGGTCGACGGTCAAGAGTTCCAAGGGCCGCGTGTATCTGTCGGGGACGTTCAGTGACAACAGGTTCGTGTACAGTGCCGATGTGCTCGCGCAGATGCCCGACCCCGTCGTCCTGACCGTGGGAGATCTGGCGTCGCTCGACCCCGACGAGCAGACCCTGACATTCCGCGACAACCTGGCGAACGTTCCGCTCGGGACATCAACCGACCGTCTGATTCGGGTGAATGCCGGGCGGATCAATGGCACGTCCTATGTCGATGCCCGGCTCGGGCTGCCACCGGCGGAACCCCCTCCGATTCTCGCGGGGTTCGGGCTGGCCAACGACACGGGGCGGAGCGCCAGCGATGCCATTACCAGTGACGGACGGCTCCAGTTCCATGCATGGTCGGGAGCCGCGGGATACGAGTACCGTGTCGGCACAACGGGGGCCTACAGGGCTCTCGGGCTTCAGACGACGTTCCTGCCCGTCGGTCTCGTGCAGGGAAGCAACACGGTTTCCGTGCGGAGCATCGATGCCTGGGGGCAACGTGGGCCGGCCGCGACCATGACCTTCGTGTTCGACAACGTGCCGCCTCCCGCGCTGCCGACGGCTCTGAAACCCGCCAGCGATACCGGGGCCTCCTCCAGCGATCGAATCACCGCGACGCGACAGCCGGAATTCCAGGCCGAGGGGGACACCGGCGATCTGCTGGTCCTCCTGCGAGACGGTCGTCCGGTCGCTCAGCGCATGGGTTCCGGCAGCTTGATGGACCCCGGCGTGCCGAGCGATGGCGTCTTCCGCTATCGAATTCAGCGCACCGACGCGGCGGGCAATTCCAGCCTCGGCCCGGATGTGGCGGTCACGATCGATACCACCCCGCCAGCACCCGTCGGGGGCCTGACGCTCCAGAGCAACGGTCAGGCGACGTTCCAGCCGACATCGGCCACGGATGTGTACGAGTACCGGGTCGGTTCGACCCCGTTCCGATCTCTGGGCAGTGCAACGGCGTTCACGCCGCAAGGGTTGGAGTTCGGTGCGAACCTTGTGGAAGTTCGCGCCATTGACCTCGCGGGCAACCACGGCTCGACGAGTTTCCTCGTCGTACAGAACGTCCCGCCGGTGCCGACGGGCGTCTGGAAGGGGCAAGACGGCGCGGATTATGTCGGCATGGGCCCGACCTCGTTGCCCGATGGATCTCAGGACATCCACATCGCGATCGGCGGACTTCCGGCCAACAAGGCGATCGTCTCGGCCAGCGTGGAGCCCCTTGGCGGGGGACAGTGGCTCTACAACGGACCCTATGGCCCCTGGAAGGCCGCGCTCTTCAAGGCGAGCGGAGCCACGAACGCCGACCTGTACATCCAACCGTATCAGCGGGAAACCGGTCGGCCGTTCTGGGTCTCGCTCAGGCTCAACGACGGCACGACCACCGGATTCTGGGTCAAAGGTGGCAGTGCCGACCCCGGGATCAAGGTGGCGCCGGGGAGTCCCGTTCCCTCGGGAACGATCCAGTCGGGTTACCGGGCACCCTGGAGCAGCTCGCTCTTATCGGGAACGTTCCTGGCGAACCGGCAGGCCCTCTGGCGACGGCTGCCGAGGGCGGGCCGCTGGCTGTTCCCCATCTTTCGAGCGAGACGCTGATCGTCTCGGATCGAGCGTCACGGGCGGACTTGTCCGCCCGTGATGTCCGATCGTCTGAGATCATCCCGTTCGCGTCCCTTGAGGACGTTCCTGGTTATTGCTCGTTGAGAATCTTCTGCGTGATCTCGCGTTCGCAGATCTTGCACCACTTCCATTGCCCCGCGCCAACCTTGTCGTCAAGGTGTTGCTTGGCGATGCGGATGGTGCGGAACCAGAGCTTGGCCTCGTTCTCGGACGCCTTTTCCAGCTTAGCGCAGTGCGCGAAGTGCAGAAGGTTCGACTTGGCCTTGCTCCCCCGCTTCGAATCCCCCTCGGGAATCACTCCGTGGAAGACATAGCCGATTGCTTCGAGACGGGTCTCGGCCATTTCCTCGGAGGACTCGATCGAGCGGAACGATGCTGTTTGATCCTTAATGAGCATAGGGAAATCCCAAAGAAGGACCCGAAATTCTTCGCCTAACTCTTGACACGCCTTGATTTAGCAGTTCCAACTCTACGATAATCCGCCTGTTCGTGCAAGCTCAAGGATGTACGGCGGCAGGATCGTCGTCTGGTCGAATCGTCAGTCCAACCGGCTCGGAGACGAACTCCCCGAGCCGGACATGCCTTTCTGATCCCAGGGCTTCCAGGGCCGGGAATTCTCCGAAAAGATACGGGTCGAGACGGGCGTGGAACCGAGAGATAAGGCCCTTCTTATCCCCACCTCATGCCGGCCTCATGCAGATTCTGGTATCCTGTCGGCGGTGAGGGACCAGGCCCGAACACTCGGGCGGTCGCCGCGCCGAGTTCCCAATACAGGAGGAATCACCGATGAAGTTCGCGATCGTCGGAGCCGTCGTGACGCTGGGTTGGCTCGGATTCGTGTCGTCCACCCGTGCTGACGAGGAGAACATCCCGCTGAAGGAGGTTCCCAAGGCCGTCCTCGACGCGGTTCAGGGCAAGTTCCCCCGCGCCGAGTTGACCGGAGCCGAGAAGGAGACGGAAGAGGGCAAGACGGTCTTTGAGATCGCCCTGACGCACGAAGGCCAGAAGATCGAAGTCTCCGTGACCGCCGGGGGCAAGATCACCGAGATCGAGACCGAGGTCGCCGCGGGAGACCTGCCGGGGGCCGTCCGAAAGGCGATCGAGGACAAGTACCCGAAGTCGTCGATCAAGAAGGCCGAGAAGGTCATCGAGTCCGAGGACGCGGATGACGACGACGATGATAAGGACGAGGATGACGACGACGAGGATGAGGGCGAGGAGGTCAGCTTCGAGGTCGTTGTCATGACCGCCGATGGCAAGACGATCGAGCTGGAAGTCTCCCCCAAGGGCAAGATCGAGCAGGAAGACGACGACGAGGACGACGACGACAAGTAATACGGGACCATGCGTCGGCCGACGTCACGTCCTGAGCATCAACGGAATGGACATCGGCTGACGCGCCCATTCTCCATGGCCGACGGGTGTCCGGGCCGGAACACGAGTCCCCTGTCCTGTCGTCAGAGCATGTGCGGAATCGGGAGCCCTCGTCCATTTTCCGGACGCCGACCGGGATCTCCCCCGGGTGAGGTGGGGGAACGCGTTGCCGTGGCTGGCCCGATCGGCGAGGGATCTCGATCGTCCGTACCCCTCGGGCCGGGCGCAGGACCGCCATCCCGTCTCCCCCGGTTAATCCAGACAAAATCCTCTCACCGCACTTACGCTTGACGCCCCTCGGGAAGCATCGGTAGCTTATCAATGACATCGCCGACTCGATCGTCACGGTACCGAGGCAACGAGCGCAATACGTAACTCACGATCCGCGACCGTTGCCGCAGACGGCGGAAAGACGTCGTGCAAGGGTTTCCTGGCCGATCTCTGGGACGTTCGCCCCTAGCTAGGGCCTCTCTTTGTTTCGCGAAACCGTCGGTCATCTCCGCGACTTGCCCCGATACCGTCAGATCCTGGCGACCTTGATTCGCTATGGATACCGGGATATCGTCACCGCGCTCCATCTGGAAGGGCTGGTCCGGCCGTTCGAGAAGGTGGCGATGGGGGAAGACGTTCCGCCGCAGGATCGGCCCCGGCGGCTGCGCATGGTCTGCGAGGATCTCGGCCCGACGTTCGTGAAGCTCGGCCAGTTGCTCAGCACGCGGCCCGACCTGCTGCCCGAGGCGTACACGACGGAGCTGGCCCGCCTCCGGGACGACGTGCGCCCGTTCCCCTACGCGCAGGCCGAGGCGATCCTCACGGAGGAGTACGGCCGGCCCCCCTCGGAGGTCTTCGCCTCGATCGACCCGGTGCCGATCGCCTCCGCCTCGATCTCGCAGGTGCATCGCGCGGTTCTGCCCGATGGCAGCCGGGTCGCCCTGAAGATCCGCCGACCGGATATCGTCAAGGTCGTCAACGCCGACCTGGACATCCTCAAGAACCTCTCGCAACTGGCCGAACGCCGCTTGCCCTTCCTCACGCCGTATTCACCGACGCTCCTGGCTCGTGAGTTCGAGCGGAGCCTCCGGCGCAAGCTGGACCTCGGCATCGAGCGTCGGACGATGGAACGCTGCCAGGTCCAGCTCGCGGACGAACCGGCCGCGCACGTGCCCGAGGTTTACCCGGAGTTCTCGACCTCCCGCGTACTCTGCATGGAGTTCATCAACGGGGTGGACGTGGACGACCTGGAGGGCATCCGCCGGTACGGCGACGATCCGGCGACCGTGGCCGTCAACGGGGCGAGAATCCTGCTCACGCAGATCTTCCGCTTCGGCTTCTTTCACGCCGATCCGCATCCCGGCAACCTCCGCGTGTTGCCCGGCGGAGTGGTCGCGCCGCTCGATTACGGCATGTTCGGCCAGCTCGACCGCCGCACCCGCGAGCGGATCGCGGACCTCCTGCTGGGCTTGATGGCACAGGATACGGACCGCGTCGTCCGCACGCTCGATTCGCTGGATATCCGGGCCGAGCATATCGACTCTCGGGCCTTGCGGCGCGATGTCGGCGAGCTGGTCTCCGCCTACTCCGACCTCTCCCTCGACAACATCGACCTGGCGCTGCTCTTGCGCGAACTGGTCACGTTGATCCGCACGCATCGCCTGCGGATTCCGCCGGACCTGGTGCTCTTGATCCGCTCGCTCGTGACGATCGAGAGCGTCGGGCGGACCCTTGATCCGCATTTCGACATCGCCACGCATATCGAGCCGTTCATCCGGGAACTGAGCCTCGGGCGCTATCATCCCCGGCGGCTCTTTCTGCACGCCGCGCGGACGGCCGAGGACGTGCAGCGCGTGGCGACCCTGCTGCCCGACGTGCTGGGGCAATCCCTGGAGTCCATCAAGCGCGGCGAGCTGACCGTGCGGTTCGACCTCCATCACTTCGAGCGTCTGGTCAAGCAACTGACGAGGGCCGCCAACACCCTGGCCGCCGGAATCATCATCGCCGGCCTGCTCGTCGGTTCCGCCCTGGTCCTCCGCGAGGGGGTCGGCCCGATCTCCCTGGCCTATATCGGCTTCTCCATCGCGACGTTGCTCGGCCTGGTGCTCGTCTGGAACTTCATCCGGGGAGGATGATCCAATCGATCAGCGCAAGGGTTCGGAGCCAGTAGGCCAGCGCGACGCCCATCGCCGCCACGACCACCCCCGCCAGATACCACGCCGCCCAGATCAGGACGTACGACTCGGCCAGTAACGTCGCCCGGTCGCGCTGGCGGGGATCGTTGCGGGGCAATGGGCCGTCGCGCTCGATCAGCTCGCGGTCGAGCGTGCGCATCCCCCGGCAGGCAAGCCAGGGGGCCAGCCCGCAGCCGATCACCCCGCCAGCCGCCAGCGCGAAGACCGGCCCGAGCGCCGAGCGTAAGGCCCCCAGCGCGACCCCGACGGCCGCCACGGCCAGCATCAAGCCCCGGATCGTTCGTCGGAATCGCACGGACGACGCCTCACGTTCCCATCACGCGACCCCTTACCTGTCCGCGATTTCCAGAAACGTATCGCGGAGGAAGATCCGGTTTCCCGGCTCGGCCGAGATCGGCCCGTTGATGCCGAAGATGGCAATCTGATACGACTTGCCCGGCTGCGGGTCGCTCAGCTCGACGCGGTTCGGCGCATTGAACCCGGCGACGATCGCGCCGCCGTTCTGCCCGACCTTGCGCGGCAGGTTGCCATCGACCCACACCTCGCCGTAGTCGTCCACGGTCGTGACGAACGCAACCGTCTTGCCGTCCAGGTCGGCATCCTTCGGCAGCGTGATCTTGATCCGGTACCACGCGAAGCAGACCTTGCCGGTGGAGCGAGCCTGGCCCAGGGTGGTCGGATCAACAACCTCCCACGCGCTGTCGTCGAAATTCGGGGCCTGGGCCTTGGGTTCGATACTGTAGGTCGTGGTGTCCTTGTCGTCGGTCGTCTTGGCGGGAACCTCGACGATCTTGACGTTCTGGAACCGCCACTCCCCCTGGACCGCCTTGACCCCGTCCGCCGTGCGGAGGTCGATCTTCTTCGAATCGGCCGCATCGGTGCGAACGGCGAACAGGCTCAGCAACACGGCCAGGGCCGTGGCTTTTACAGAGTTCCTCATGCGTCTTCCCCTTGCTGCTTCTGGCGTCGATCGTACTCCCCATGCCCGTCTGACAGCCAAGTGTCAGCGGGTCCGTCAAGTGCTCGCATGGTACGAGGGCCGATCCGGTGCCACAAGGGGATACCGAAAACCCGGATCACCACCCCGCCGGGATGGCCTCTGATCTCACTTCGACCGCGCCACGATCCGCAGGGCGATGTCTTCCTGATAATCGGGAGATTCCAGGGTGACACGACCGCCGGAGGTCTCGATCGGCTTCACCTCCTTGCCGTCGCGGGGATCGACCCACGCGCCGACGTAGTCTCGCGGAGGCAAATCGAGTTCCAGACGGGCCTTGGTCCCGCCGTTGATGTAGATCGCGTACTGCAACCCCGGATCGACCAGGGCGCGGGCCGTCGCACCCTGGGGGATGCCGCCGACGATCACGCGGTTGTCGGGCTTCATGCGGAGGAAGTCGAATCGCTCGATGAAGGTCCTGAGCGCCGCGAGGCTCCGGCGGAGCGACGGGCCGCCTCCGCCGGGGGTCGGATCGACGACCTTCGCCGAGCCGTCCTCATGGTCCGGCGTGAAGGAGTAGTCGAGGTTGCTGTAGATGGCCCCTCCGGCCATGAGGAAGTCCCAGCCCTCGGTGCGGTACGGGCGGTCGCCGGTCCCCTGGAAGCCCGTCTCATCGTCGGCGATGGGCTCGGTTCAGGTCGTAGTTCAGGGCGACCGTCTCGGGGGGGTGGGCATAGTGGAAGTTGAAGATCGAGACGGCCGGGTTCGGGTTGTCGATCTTCGCCTTGCCGTTGGCGATGTTTTGCGCAATCAGGTGTTTCTTCGGACGATCTTTTTCCGCATCCACGATGGCCGCGGCGATCCGGTCCTGCCACTCCCGCGTGACGCCGCCGAAATACGGCTCGTTGCAGATTTCAAAGTACACGTTATCAAACTCGTTCAGCTCGCCGACGACCTTCGCGACGAACGCCAACTGGCGCTTCAGTAGTTCGGGGTGTTTCAGGGTGTACACCTCCTCGCGGGGGACGTTGCCGACGCCGTTGACGTTGTTCCGGGCGTTCATCGGGTTCACGTCCCAGAGGGACTGGTCGTAGAACGGACAGAACAGGACGAACTCGACGACGATCCCGCGCCGGGCGGCCTCGCCGAGGAAGGATTTCAACCGCTTGTAGTAGGCGTCGTTCGGGCGGTCGAGGTTGTATTTCTCTCCCTCCTGAGCCCAGGGGGAGACATACCGGCCCGGCTGAGGGGCCAGGGTGTTGTGCTGGATGCGGAACGAGCCGGGGACCTCGCGGTACGTGCCGGAGAAGGTCCGCGTGAGGTTCAAGCCGTCGGCTCGCAGCGCATCGAGATAGGGGCCGAAGTCGAAGTCGGCGTTCAGGACCGCGCCATAATGCTCGCCCGAGGTGATGAGCACGGTGGGTCGTCCCCCGTACTGGAGGTAATGCGGGTTGTCGGGATGGAGGCGGATCGGCCCCTCGGTGGCCGGTGCCTGCACGAGGATCGCCAGGGCGAGCAAGGGGGTGAACATGGCAAGGACGCTCCGGGACTCGTGGTTCACGATCGGGCAAAACGGGTGCTGGGGGAATGCCTCATCTTGTCGGTTGGATCGCCCGGGTTCAAGCGGACACCGGTTGGGAGAGTCTTCGCCAGATCGCATGTGACAGGAGCCGGAACGTGACCTAGGGTTTTTTGTGGACGGAGAGTGGTTCCTCATCAGGATCGTGCTCGAACCGATTGGGTCGATAAGGAAAGGAGAGCGCAATCATGCAAGTACGCCAGAGAATGCGAGGGCGAAAGCGCTCGGGCGCGGCCATCGTCGAGATGGCGGTTATCTTGCCGATCTTCATCGCCCTGGTCATGGGGCAGATCGAGTCGTCGCGGTTCGGCATGGTCTCACAACTGCTCTCGACCGCCGCGCGCGTCGGCTGCCGAACGGCCGTCGTGCCGAACACCACCACGAACGACGTGCAGAGCCGGATCAACGAGACGCTTCAGGGAACGAAAATCAATGTCGGCACGCTCTCGGCCAAGTGGTCCGATCCGGGCACGGCCGGCGCGTGGATCTTACCGGCGAACTGGAACGATCCGAACCTGGCCTACGGCACGCCCGTGACCGTCATCCTCCGCGTCCGCTGCAAGGACGTTTCCTGGCTGCCGGCGCCGAAGTTCGTGGGCGAGAACGCAATGATCACTGTCCGTGCGGTTTTCAGCGCAGAGCGTTATTGAGACATGAACCCGTTGATGCTGTCCGATTCCACGCAACGCAAGGTGCCCGGCCTCTCGTCCGCGAGACCCAGGCCCCCACGTTGCCGCGCCGGGGTCCAATGCCCGACCCCAGCCACCCAAACCAGACAACATCCGCAGCGGGATTGGGTTTGAATCATCAGGAGGTCCACCCGATGCGAGCGAATCGACATCTCCAAAGCCGGTCTCCCCGGCGTAGCGGAAAAATTCTGGTCATGACCGGCTTGCTCATGCCCGTGCTCGTCGGCGGCGTGGCGCTCTCGGTCGATACGGGCGTGATCGGAACGGCCGATGCACAGCTCAAGACAGCCACCGACGCCGCGGCCCTGGCCGGGGCCCGGGAACTGGCCTCGGTGTCTCGGTTCAAGGGGACGACCGACATCTCGGCCGAGATCACCAGCGCCCGGAGCCGGGCCATCGGCCGGGGCTTGACCAACGCCGTGCTCGGAACGCCCCCGACGATCCGCTCAGAAGACGTCTCGGTGGGCTATCACGAGCTGAACAACCCCGGCGCGTCATTCTTCCGGACCGATGTCGCCCATAATCTGTACAACTCCGTCCAGGTCAAGGCGGCACGCACGTCCATCCCCAACTACTTCGGCCGTATCTTCGGCAACCAGACGACCAACCTGTCCATCTCCAGCACGGCGACGATCGAGAATTTCCCCGTCCGGGGCTTCCGTAGCGACATGGGAATGAATGCCGACATCCTGCCGATCGTGCTCGACAAGTCAACCTACAACGCGATGATCGCCGGAACGACGACCGATCAGTATTCGTTCTACCCCAGTCTCTACAACCCGCCGTACGACAATGGTGTCCGCGACGGCGCCGACGGGTTCAAGGAATCGAAGCTCTACCCGGTCAGGGACGGCCTGCCGGGCAACTGGGGCACGATCAAGGTCGGCGTCAGCAACAACAGCACGTCCACGCTCGGGGACCAGATCCGCTACGGCGTCACTCCAGGCGAGATCTACAACGAGTTTTCCAACAGCCAGAACTGGCTGGAGCAGTCCGACACCTCGACCAGTCCGCCGACGCCGTACCACCACTTCGGCGGCAACCCCGGCATCAGCGCGGGGATCAAGGACGACCTGGCCAGCATCATCGGCAAGCCCGTCGTCTTGCCCATTTACGACCAATCGGGCGGCAACGGCAACAATGCCTGGTATCGGGTCATTGCCTATGTCGGGGTGCGGATCGTGGATGTCAATTTCGGGGGAAACCCGAAATACGTGATCGTTCAGCCGGCGTGCGTCGAGGACCCGACCGCCGTTTCCGATACGACCCGGACCATCCCGTGGACCGAGGGAGGGATCGTCCACCTGCACCTCTCGCGTTGATCGCGAGACCCGTCGCGGCTCATGAATTGGTTATGAGTCGTCTGGAGCCCATTTCGATGCGAAGCGTCCGCCATCCCTCTCGCCGGTTTCTCCGGCGTCGAGGAAAAATTCTGATCCTGGCCGGCTTGCTCATGCCCGTGCTCGTCGGTGGCGTGGCGCTCTCGGTCGATACGGGCGTGATCGCAACGGCCGATGCGCAGCTCAAGACGGCCACCGACGCCGCGGCCCTGGCCGGGGCCCGGGAGCTGATATCGGAGGCTCGGTTCAAAGGGACAACCGACATGGCGACCGAGATCACCAACGCCCAGACCAGGGCCGTCGGCCGGGGCTTGACCAACGCCGTGCTCGGAATCGCGCCGACGATCCGCCCGCAAGATGCCTCGATCGGGTATCACGAATTGAACAAGCCCGGCGCGTCGTTCTTTCGGACCGATGTCGCTCATAACCTGTACAACTCCGTGCAGGTCAAGGGCTCACGCGTGGCCGTCCCCAGCTACTTCAGCCGAATATTCGGCAGGAAATCGACCAGCCTGTCCGCCACCAGCACGGCGACGATCGAGAATTTCCCCGTCACTAGCTTCCGCAGCGACCTGGGAATCAATACCGGCATCCTGCCGATCGCGCTCGACAAGCCGACCTACGACGCGATGATCGCCGGAACGACAACCGACCAGTTTTCGTTCTTTCCCAGTCTCTACAACCCGCCCATCGACAATGGTGTCCGCGTCGGCCCCGACGGGTTCAAGGAGTCGAAGCTTTACCCGGTCAAGGATGGCACGCCCGGCAACTGGGGAACGATCAACGTCGCTGTCAGCAACAACAGCACCCCCGACATCAGCCGTCAGATCCGCAACGGCATCACGCCGGACGAGATCCACAATCGAGTTTTCCAACAGCCAGAACTGGCTGGAGCAGTCCGACACCTCGACCAGCCCGCCCACGCCCTACCACACGTTCACCGGCAACACGGGCATCAGCGCGGGGATCAAGGACGACCTGATCAGCATCATCGGCAAACCCGTCTATTTACCGATCTACGACAGATTGGGCTCTTCCGGCAACAATGCCACGTTCCGGGTGATCGCCTTCGCCGGAGTGCGGATCGTCAACGTGGATTTCGGAGGGAGCCCCAAATTCGTGATCGTTCAGCCGTCGAAGGTCGTGGCCCCAACCGCCGTCCCCGATACGACGCGGACCATCCCGTGGACCGCAGGGGGAATCATCCGCCTGCACCTCTCGCAATAGACAGACGCAGAACTCGTTCCAGCTCATAGAACAGATGGAGATCATCATGTCACGATTCCGCCTTGCCTTCGCTCCGATCTTCTTGCTGATTCTCACCGCGGGCGGTACCAGTCCGGCCCAGACGGTCATCAACAGCAACATCGACCGTATCGAGGAGGACTGGGTGCTGACCGTCGGCACTCCGGACCTCGACGCCGCCGGTCCGCAGATGACCACGACGATGAGCCCCGTGGGCGACAATTCCAGGCTCTTCTTCGCCTTCAACCTCAACTACCGAGACGCTCCCTTCCAGGCGGGCGGCCTGCAAGTCCAGGGGTGGGCGGGATCGACGAAAGTCGTCTCATCCAACTCACAACGCACCCAGCGCTGCAGCACCTCCGACGAGACGATCACCTGGACGCAGCGTCTCTCGCTCTCCGGCAACATCATGACCTACGACATTCTCTCCAGCGAATCGACGACCTGGGACAAGTTCGGGCAGGGGGGCAACCTCCGGCTGAGCGTCGCGTCCTCGATCGTCTCGCTGGATCAGTACGATCCGGCCGTCTCGGTAAAGAACTCG
The DNA here is from genome assembly GCA_963758025.1 of uncultured Planctomycetota bacterium. Lineage (GTDB taxonomy): Bacteria > Planctomycetota > Planctomycetia > Isosphaerales > Isosphaeraceae > CAVWUA01. Next base: position 711,446 of record CAVWUA010000006.1, read on the forward strand.
GGGGTCGGCTGGCAGTCGAACCGGGTCACGAAGATGACCTTGCGGGAGGTCCGCTACTACTCGGGCGGCAGCCTCGTCACCACCGACTCGACCGCGAGATCGGTCAGCCTCGGCAATAACTGAACCATGAAGGGCGTTCCAGCGTAGCGGGGGGCGGTGTTGCGTCGCGTCATCATTTCGGATGGCGCGGGTGTGATGCGCGTATTATATTAAAGCGAGTTCGCGAGAAACGCTGACCTCCCGCTCCGAAGAGACTCCCCATGATCCGAAAGGCCCGACGCACCAGCAGTGCGACACGTCCTCGCGTGGAATGCCTCGAAGCCCGCACCCTGTTGAGTCTGACCGATCCGGTTCATTCCTTGCTGGTCGGCCTGGAGGGAAGTCCCACAAACCGCGACGTGCAACTGGCGCTCTGGGCGGTCAAGGGGCAGGTCGAGACGTATCGCCCGGACGGGCCGAGCCTCGTGGCCCTCGACCCGAGCACCGACGTGGACACCGCGATCGAGCGGCTGAGCACCAGCCGGGGCATCCGCTATGCCGAACGCAACGCGCCGATTCAGGCGAGCGCGGTCAGTCCGGTCAGCGACAGAAACTTCAGTCAGCTCTGGGGCCTGAACAACACGAACGACGTGGACATTGACGCCCCGGAGGCCTGGACGGTCACGACCGGCAACCCGTCCACGATCGTCGCCGTGGTGGATACGGGAATCAACCTGAACCACCCGGACCTCGCCGGACGCGTCTGGGTCAACCCGGGCGAGATCCCCAACAACGGCATCGACGACGACCACGACGGCAAGGTCGATGACGTCAACGGCTGGAACTTCATCAATAATACCAGCAACATCAACGACGACGACGGCCACGGCACGCACATTTCCGGCACGATCGCCGCGCGGGCCAACAACGACATCGGCATCGCCGGCATCAACTGGCGTGCCCAGATCATGCCCTTGAAATTCCTCGATTCCCAGGGGAACGGCCTGATCGACAACGCCGTCTCGGCCATCTACTACGCGGTGGACCACGGCGCCCGGGTCATCAACGCGAGCTGGGGAGGGGACGAGAACTCGTGGTCCCTGGGCGACGCGATCAACTACGCCAGTGCCCACAACGTCGTGTTCGTGACCGTCGCGGGGAACCAGTCGCACAACAACGACACGTACGGCACCTACCCGTCGAGCGCCAAGTATTCGAACACGATCAGCGTCGCCGCGATCGATTCGGCGGGCAATCTGGCCAGCTTCTCCAACTACGGCGCGAAGAGCGTGGACATCGCCGCGCCGGGCGTTGGCATCTTCAGCACGGTGTTAGGCAGCGGTTACGCTTCCTACTCCGGCACGTCGATGGCCGTGCCGCATGTCGTGGGGACCGTCGCCCTGCTGGCCGGGCTGCATCCGGAATGGTCCGCCGCGCAACTGGTCCAGGTCGTGCTGGCCACGGCCAAGCCGCTGCCCAGCCTGACCGGCAAGGTCCGCAGCGGAGGCATCGTCGATGCCGCCCGCGCCCTGAATGCCAGTATCAGCGGAGGAGCGGTCTCGGCCGCGCGGACGGGCCTCGTCGCCAACGATATCCGCCAAATTGTGTTCGCCTCCGGGGAATATTACAACCTGCATGGCGGCACCGACTCCGGCCTGATCGACGGTCTCTATCGCGACCTGCTCGGCCACCCGGCGGACGACTACAGCCTGAATGTCTGGCTCGGCCAGTTCCGCGACGGCGCCGGCCGAGGCGACGTGATCCGCCAGATCATGAACTCGACGGAAGCGCGTCGCACCACGATCGCGCGGTGGTTTATTTCGGACCTGAAGCGACCGGCGGATACGCTGGCGCAGCTCAAGTCCAACCCGACCGTCGGCCTCTGGGCCGATCTGATCGTCGCCGGCCGTGCCTCGGAGGACCAGGTGCGGGCGACCATCATCAACTCGATGGAATACTCACTGATCCATGGCGCGAACGACCCTGGCTTGATCGACGGCCTTTACAGCGATCTGCTCGGCCACCCGGCCGACAATTTCGCCCTGAACTTCTGGACCGGGCAGATCCGCAACGGGATGCGCCGGAGCGACATGATCAACCAGATCCTCGTTTCCACCGAGGCGCGACGGTACTGGATCGCCCAGACGTTCCTCGCGGACCTGAAACGGCCGGCCGACTCGCTGAGCAGCCTCCTGGCCGACCCGACGATCGGCCAGTGGGCCAGCGTGCTCCGTTCTTGACCGAGAAGCCCCAGAGAGACGGTCACGGATAGGTATTGAGGTCGAAGTCGCTCAGTTCCTCATCGGGGAACGCGTAATTCGGATCGTTGCGTCGGACGGCCTCGGCCAAGATCGCGTGCCGGGTCTGCGGACCGGGGCCTGGCGTGTATTCGTGCCGGATGCGGAAGAACGAGCACTCCACCCACTCCCGGAGGCAGCGGATCGAGGGAATCCACCAGTTCGAGACGTCGTTCTTGTACGCCTCGTGGTAGTGGAACTGAGCGCCATTCTCGGCCGAGGGGAGCGTCTCCCCCTCGACGAGGATCAAGGCCCCTTCGCGGGCGACCTGGCGCAGCCGCGCGAGCGCCAGAAGCGGGTGCTTCAGGTGGTAATAGACCCCGCAGAAGAGGATCACGTCGATGTCGCGCCGGTCGAGCCGGGGGACGTCGTACACGTTGAGGTCGGGAAAATACCGGACGCGAGAGCCGAGGATCTTGTGGGCCAGCCGGAAAGTGGGGTGATCGCGGTTGTTGCGGTGACGGACGTAATCGGTGGCGAGGACCTCGGCCGCCCCCCGACGCTCGGCCTCGAACGACCAGAGACCGTCCCAGCAGCCGATATCGAGCACGGTCTTGCCCTGGAAGTCGATGTCGTCCATCGCCTTCCGGAGAAACTCCGGCGGCGGCCCCCACTGACCGGGGGTACAGACCCCCCCGCCCAGGTCGATCGAGTGAACCCATGAGTAGTTCGGGACGAGCCGCAGCAGCTCCTCCCGCGAATCGATCGTGTCGAGATCCATCGCCCATCTCCTCCACCCGACGCCGGGAAACCCTCTCCGGGATCGGCCTCACTCCCGGCGCGCTGGTGGAGCTTAGCGGGAAGCCCCGGATGCGACAACCGCGACCTCGGCACGCCCGCGGAACGGGCCAAGCCGCGCTTCCCCTGACCGGGCCGGTCGAGTATGATCCGACTCTCTCAACGATCCGCGAGTCGTACCTTCAGGGAGGAGGGCGCGATGCGACCCAGAATTGATGGGCCCGAAGGGTTGGCCGCGTCCGTGGCCAGAAATTTGCCGCGCGTCTCATCCTCGGAAAGCCTCCGCGACGCCTCGGCTCTGACCGAGTTGTTCGTCGGCGTCTTCCGCCGCGACCTGATGGGGTTCTTCTCCCAGCCGCTCTACTTCGAGCCGGCCACGCCCGACGACGAGGACGATGACCCGCCGTACCGGATCGGCGACCCGAACATCCGGCTGATCGAAGGGCCGATCGGCGCGGCCGACGAGATCGAGCTGTTCGGCCGTCGCTACCGTTGCGGCCCGCGCGACGGCTCGCGGTTCAGCTCCCAGGACCGCCGGATGATCCGCGCCATCGGCGCGGTCCACTGCCTGCGGTTCCACCACCTGTTCCAGATCTCCAACCCGTCCCGGCTGGAACTCTATCGCGGCGGTTCGGAGGATCACTACGTCGCCGCGTTCGTCGAGCCGTCGGCATACGCCGGCGCGACCGACCGGCCGAGCCGGATTGCCTCGACGATCCAGACGTTGCGCACCGCCGCGCTCTCCACGTACGAGAACCACCGGGTCTCGACCGGCGCGCTCCTGTTCGGCACGCAGCCGGACCCGGCCCACCCCGCCTTGCCCACCCCGCCGGACGCCTTGCCCTACGGCGTCGAGCTGACTTCGCTCAAGAGCATCCACCGGCTTTGCGACGGCAAGCGGACGCTGTTTCTGGTCGATCGGGCCGGGCGGCTCGGAGGCATTCTCGACGTCGCCCGGTTTGCCGAGGAGATCTCCGAGCCGACCTCTCCGGAAGTCCCCTGCGCCCGGGCGTACCAGGCCCACGCCCGCGCCACGAGCGTCGGCGGGCACGTCTGCCTGGTCCTCAGCCCGAACCAGGAAATCAAGGTGTTCGCCGGAGGAATGCAGGCGTTCGCCTTCGCGCATGGCCGCTGGCGCATCCTCGATCCGGCGACGAAATTCGCCGTCTGGGAAACCGCCGTGGACAATCCGGACCTGGCCCGGTCCCTCTTCCAGGCGGCCTTGAACCTGGCCGAGGAGCGCAAAGGGGGCTTGTTCGTCGTCGTGGGCGACCCCCGCGAGGCCGTTGGCCGGTTGATCGCCCCGCACGACCTGCTGGCGCTGGAGGTTCCCAGTGGCCCGCCACCGGAGTTGACCCCGCGCGATCCCCTGGCCAAGCGGGCCTTGCACTACCTGGCGCGCGGCCGGAACGCGGTCGAGCTGGACCCGCCCGTGCTGGAGGCTCTGGCCAGCCTCGATGGGGCGCTGGCCACCGACCGCAATGGCCGGGTGCTCGCCTTCGGCGCGATCCTCCGACACGACGAGGTGCCGCCGCTCTCCATCGCCGAAGGTGCCCGCACCACCGCCGCCCTGGTCGCCAGCCGCTACGGGCCGGTGCTCAAGATCAGCGAGGACGGCATCATCACCTGCTTCCTCGACGGCGCCCGTGCCTGGGATCTTTGAGCGCGGCACTTCCGGGAATCGGCCTGAGACTTGCGGCTTACTGGAACGTCGTACCCCACAGCCCTTGCAAAGGTCGCACGGATGGCCCGCGACCGAGCCGAGGCGTGGTTCACGGACACCACCACGATTGTTCCTCTCAGGGAGATGCTTCCATGAATCGCCGCGAAATGATCGGCGCCCTCGGACTGGCGCGGCCGCCTTGACCGTTGCCGAAACCAGTGCCCGCGCGGACCACGAGCACGAGCACGACGGCCACCTCAGCATCATGAATCAATGCGCCAAGACCTGCAACGAGACGGCGCATCACTGCATGGAGAAGATCCGCCAGAAGGAAGGCAACGTCGCGGATCATGCCAAGGTTCATGATTTCGCCATGGATTGCCAGGCCTTCTGCAACCTCAGCGCGACCTTGATGGCGCGCAGCAGCGAGCTGGCCGCCGTCGCCCATGCCGCGAATGCCGAGGCCTGTGCCAAATGCGCCGAGGCCTGCGCGAACTCCTCGGATCAGTCCGAACAGGTCAAGGCATGCGAGAAATCCTGCCGCGAGTGCGAAAAGGTTTGCCGAGCAATGTCCAAGGGACACGAGCACCATCACGAAGCGTGATTGCCAGTGCCGACTCCGACCTCAACTCAAAACCGCCCCGCGCCGAACCGTCGGCCGGGGCGGTTTTTTTACTGGCAAGAGCCTCCGACTTCGGCCATCCTGGGCAGTCGTTCGCCACTTCATCCTAAAGGAGCCGCGACGATGACGAGGATCGGCACGTGGAGTCGGTTCGGTCTCTGGGCCGCTGCCCTGGTGGGTCTCGCCGTGATGGTTTCCCCCATCCGGGCGGAAGGGTGGAAGGCCGGGGTGGCCCAGGTGGACATCACCCCCGACCAGCCCGTCTGGATGGCCGGATACGCGGCCCGGAAGGCCCCCTCGGAAGGGGTCATCCTCCCGATCCACGCCAAGGCCCTGGCATTGAATGACGGACAGGGACGGACGATCGTCTGGATCACCGCCGACCTGATCGGTTTCCGCCGCGAACTGTCGGAGCGCATCGCCGCGAAGCTCAAGGAGCATTATGGCCTGGAGCGATCGCAGGTGGCTCTGTTCGCCTCGCACACCCACACCGGGCCACTGGTGAACCCGGGCATTGACCGGCTCAACGCCTACGGGATTGATCCCGACGCCCCGACCTCCCGGAACAATACCGACTACGTGCGGACCCTGGAAACGAAGGTCGTGGCCGTGGTCGGCCAGGCGCTCGACCGGCTCCAGCCGGTGACGGCATCCTTTGGCGTCGGCCACGCGGGCTTCGCCACGAACCGCCGCGAGAAGACCGACAGCGGCTACAAGCTGGGGGTCAACCCGGATGGGCCGACCGATCGGAGCGTTCCGGTGCTCCGTGTCTCCAACATGGAGGGAAAGTCCCTGGCGATCGTCTTCGGATATGCGTGTCACAACACGACCCTCGGCGGCGAGATCCTAGACCTCTCGGGGGACTACGCCGGGTTCGCCCAGGAACAGATCGAGGCGGACAACCCCGGCGCGGTCGCCCTGTTCGTGACCGGCTGCGCTGGCGACGCCAACCCTCAGCCGCGCGGGACGATCGACCTGGCGCGACAACATGGCCGCTCCCTGGCCGCGGCCGTGTCGGCCGTGCTGGACGGAACGATGCAAGACCTCAGCGGCACGATCCGCACGGCGATGGCCGAGCCCGCGGTCCACTTTGCCGGCCCCACGGACCGGGCATCGTACGAGAAGCGCCTCGACGAGCCGAACTCCAGCCGTCAGGCCCACGCCCGCCGAATGCTCGCCCGGCTCGACGCGAACGAGCCGATCGAGACGGAGCATCCGTATCCCATTCAAGCCTTCGCGCTGGGGGATGGATTGACCATGGTGGCGCTGGCCGGTGAGGTGGTCGTCGATTACGCGAAACGGCTCCAGCACGAACTCGGCGGCGAAGGGCGTGCCCTCTGGGTCGCCGCGTACGCCAACGACGTCTTCGGCTACATTCCCTCGGTCCGCGTTCTGCATGAGGGAGGTTACGAGGGGGGAGACGCCTACTATTATTCCGCCTTCCCCGGCCCGCTGGCCGAGGACATCGAGTCGATCGTCGCCGGCACCGCCGCCGACCTGGTGCGCAAGGTCCGGAGCCAATAAAACGACCGAACCTCCTCCCATTTTGAAAACATTCAGTCCACACCCCGCACGATTCCAGGAACCATCATGCGAACGACTTTCCTCTCCCTGCTGGCCCTCTCGCTGACCCTGCCCGCACTGGCGGCCGATTTCCCGACGTTCGAGGCGCAGGAGCTCGACCCGCATGTCGGAAACGTCTGCTACGCCGTGACGACGGCCGATATCAACGGCGACGGCAAGCTCGATGTCGCGGCCCTGACCGAGGATGCGCTTGTCTGGTTCGCCAACCCGAAGCTGGGAAAAGCACGTCGAATTGAAGGGGAAGACCGAGAAGGACAACGTCTGTTTCCAGCCGCAGGACATCAACGGCGATGGCCGGATCGACTTCGCCGTGGGGGCCGCGTGGCGGCCGACCGACACGCAAGGAGGCGGCACGCTCCAGTGGGTCCGGCAGAACGAGGATGGGTCGTGGTCCGTGTTCCCGATCGGTAATGAGCCGACCCTGCACCGCATGCGCTGGGCGAATGTGAAGGGAACCGACAAGCCGCAACTCATCGTCGCCCCCCTGCAAGGCCGCGGCACCCATCCCCCGAACTGGGGCGAAGGCAACGGCGTGCGTATCCTCGTGTACAGCATCCCGGACGATCCCACGAAGGCGGACTGGCCGGTGGAGGTTGCCGACGACTCGATGCACACCGTCCACAACATCTGGCCCGTCAATTTTGATGGCGACGACACACAGGAGATCCTTTGCGCCGCGTGGGAAGGTGTCTTCCTGCTCGATCGTGACGAGGACGGCCACTGGACGAAAACTCACCTGGGCAAGGGGAACCAGGAGACGATGCCCAAAGGGTCGAGCGAGATCAAGCTCGGTAATCTCGCCGATGATCGACCCTACATCGCCACGATCGAGCCGTGGCACGGGTACCAGGTTGTCGTCTATACGCCGCAGGTGAACGCCCGGGACCTCTGGAAACGCCGGGTGATCGACGAGCCGGTGCAGGGGGGCCACGCGGTCTGGGTGGCGAATCTCGACGATGACGCCGACGAGGAGCTCATCATTGGCCAGCGCGAGGCGAACAAGAGCCCCAACGATGGCGCCAAAGGCCCTGGAGTCTGGATCTTCGATCCGAAGTCCGGCACGGCTCCCGTCGAATTCTCCCGGCACATCCTCGACGATGGCGGGATGGCGGCCGAGGATCTCGTCGCGGCCGACCTTGATGGCGACGGCCGCCCGGAGATCATCGCTGGAGGCCGGTCCACGCACAACGTCAAGATCTACTGGAATCGCGGCGGCAAGGAGTCGAAAAACGCCCCCCGATCCAGGTGAGATCGCGTGGGATGATCTGGTGAATTCGCTCGAATTACCGCCATTTTCGGCCTCTCGGCATAGAGGATGCGGGAATTCCCTAGGGAGCATATACGGTAATGTCGCAATCCTTAGGGATGATTTCACACTGATGCCGCCTCCGGGTACGGCCCTCCGCGGGTCGATCTCGGATGGTCGCGGCATCTTCCCGCACCCTTTGCCAAGTAAAGAGGATCGAAGATGTATCAACATTCACTCAGAGCCCTGGCCTGCGGTCTCGCTTGCGCCGCGATGATCGGCCTGGCAGGCTTCAGCGCAAGCGCCCAGGTCAAAGTGACGGACAACCCCGAGAAGCCATCCCTTTCGCAGTCGAAGCCGGGGAGCCGAAAGAAGGATTCGAATTCCCAGGGACAGCAGAAGAAGGGGCAGCAGAAGACAAAAGCCGCGAACGCAAAGGGCCGGGAGGGAGAGAATGGGGAAAACAACTCGCGACAGGGCGGGTCGGCCAGCACCTCGCTGGCCTATCCCACGGGCGAGCGGTCCACGAGCGTGCTCCTGATCGAGACGAAGAGTCCGGAGCAGGTGCGGGTCGGCCATGAATATAATTATGAGATCAAGGTGACGAATATCACCGAGAACCTGATCCTGGAGAACGTCGAGGTCTTCCAGCAAGTGCCATCGAACCTGGAGATCGAAAGCTCCCAGCCCAGCCAGCAGTCCTATGAGGGAGGCGCGACGAGGTGGGCGATCGACCGCCTGGAGCCGGGCAAGTCGCGGACGATCCAGGTCAAGGCCGTGGCCGCCTCGGAAGGGGAAGCGGCCAGTTGCTTCCGCGTCTCGTACAACCCGACGCTCTGCGTGGTCAGCCAGTTCATCAAGCCCCAGCTCAGCCTGTCCAAGACCGCGCCGAACAGGCGGATATTTGCGAGCCATTGACGTACAAGTACACGATCAAGAACACCGGCACCGCCGTCGCCAAGGGGCTCACGATCACGGACAAGCTGCCCGAGGGCCTGAAGACGAACGACGGCAAGGGGACGGTCACGTTCGATGTGGGTGAACTCAGCCAGGACGATTCGCAGGACTTCCAGGTGAAACTCGTCGCGTCGAAGACCGGCAAGTTCGCCAGCCGGGCGACCGCCACGGGCGGGGATGACTTGAAGGTTCAGTCGAAGAAGCCGACGACGCAGATTCGCCAGGCGAAGCTGAATGTGGCCATCGACGGCCCGGACGCCGAGTATATCAACCAGCCGATCACCTACACCGTCACGGTCAAGAACGATGGTGACGCGCCCGCCGAAGAGTCGCGGCTGGAGGTCCAGTTGGCCGATAATGCCAAGCTCGTCCAGTCGGAGAATTCCGAGGAGAGCCAGGGCGGTGGCGACCTCTCGTGGAACCTCGGCACGCTCAAGCCGGGCGACTCGCAGAAGGTCCGGTTCACGGCTGTTGGCAAGGCCAAGGGCAAGATGGAGCATACCGTTGTCGCCACCTCCGCCTGTGCCCGCGCCAGTGATAACAAGGAGCTGCGCACGGCGGCCAATGGTCGCGCGACCACCCAGACAGAGATTCTCACCCTGCCCGCCCTGCTGATTGCCGTCGTCGATGAGCATGACCCGGTCAAGGTCGGCGAGAACGAGACCTATACGATCACCGTCGTCAATCAGGGTACCGGCGCTGACACCAACGTGCAGGTTCTTGCCAAGCTCCCGCAGGGCTTCGAATACGTGGAGGCTGACGGCCCGACGAAGGCCCAGGCGGACGGTCAGAACATCCAGTTCGGCGCGATCGACCAGCTTGATCCGGGCGACCGCGTGAGCTGGAAGCTTCGAGCCGAGGCCCAGAAGGACAGCGACGTGCAGCTTCGCGTTGAGCTGACCAGCGATTACCTGACCCAGCCGGCCATCTCAACCGAACCGACCCGGATGATCAAATGATCGAATCCGCGGGGCATCGAAGATGATCCGGTCGCCGGAAGGCGACGCATCGGACGCGCGGCGGTTTCCTCCCGTCGCGCGTCTGTCCTTGCGCACCGAATGGTGATCTGTGTTCGCCCGTCGAGGAGAGGATATTCGGAATGAACGCCGTCGTCGTGTCGAAAACCGGTGGGCCTGAGGCCCTGGAGATCCGCGAGGTTGCCACGCCGGAACCGCGGGCGGATCAGGTCCGCGTACGGGTCAGGGCGTGCGGAATCAATCGGGCGGACCTGATGCAGAGCCGGGGTCAGTACCCAGCCCCTCCCGGCGTTCCGGCCGATCGACTCGGCCTGGAGTTCGCCGGCGAGGTCGAATCCCTCGGCCCAGGGTGTACGGAACCTTTCCAGATCGGGGATCGCGTCTTCGGGATCGTCGGCGGCGGCGGGATGGCCGAATTCGTCGTGACGCACGAACGAATGCTCGCGCGGATTCCCGAGAATCTCGATTGGATCGAGGCGGCGGCGGTCCCCGAGGTCTTCCTCACGGCGCACGATGCCTTGGAAACGCAGGCGAAGGTCGAGCCAGGGGAGTGCGTCTTGATCCAGGCCGTCAGCGGGGGCGTCGGCTCGGCCGCGCTCCAACTGGCCAGGGCGATGGGCTGCACGGTCTTCGGCACGTCGCGCACGTCGTGGAAACTTCACCGTTGCATCGAGGAATTTGGGCTGGATGTCGGCATCGATGCCTCAGTGGACGACTTCGCCGAAGTGGTTCTCCGCGAAACGGGCGGGGAGGGTGTGCAAGCGATCATCGACCATATCGGCGCGGCGGCCCTGTCCAGCAACATCGCCGCCCTGGCCACGACGGGCCGGCTCGTGCTGGTCGGTCTGCTGAGCGGCGCGAAGGCTGAGATCAACCTCGGGGTCTTGCTCCGCAAAAGGATCACCGTGGTCGGCACGACCCTGCGGGCGCGTCCGCTGGAGGAGAAAATCGCCGTGACCCAGCGATTCGCCAAGCGGGTCGTTCCCTGGCTGGCGCGTGGGGTCGTGCGGCCGGTCGTCGATCAGGTCTTCCCGTTCGAGCAGGTTCGCGAGGCGCAGGAGCGGCTCGAATCAAACGCGGGACTGGGCAAGATCATCCTTCGCCTCTGAGGGGGCGTCTCCGTCCGGACCGCCGAGCAGGTGCCCGTCCTGGATCTCCAGCACGAGGTCGTCCGGTGTGATGAACCGGCGGTCGTGGGTCACGACGACCAGGGTCGCTTGCCGATCGCGCTGGAGGCGGCGGAGGATGCGGTAAATCTCGTCGCCCGTCTTCGAATCCAGCTCGCCGGTTGGCTCATCGGCCAGCAACAGCATCGGGTCCTTGATCAGCGCCCGTGCGATGGCCACCCGCTGCTGCTCGCCACCGGACATCTGGTACGGGCGATGATCGAGCCGTTTGCCCAGACCGACTTCTTTCAGCAGATCGGCCGCATGCGCCCGCTGCTCGGGCGTTACCCCGCGGGGGAGGAACGGCACGAGCACGTTGTCGATCGCCGACAGGTTGCTGATCAGGTTGAACGACTGAAAGATGAAGCCGACATCGTCCCGGCGGAAGGCGTTTTGCTCCGCCTCGGACATGGTGGTCACGTCACGCCCCTCGACCCGGATGGAGCCAGCCGTCGGCTTGTCCAGGGCCCCAAGCATGTACAGGAGCGTGCTCTTGCCCGATCCGGACGGTCCGACGATGAACGCGCAACGCCCCCGCTCGATTCGAAAGCTGACCCCGCGCAGCGCCTCGACGATCTGCTCGCCGCTACGATAGGACTTCCGCACGTCGGACACGTCAATCATGCGTCACTCGTCCTTTGTCATCGGTCATCCGTCATCTGACAAGAGATGATCAATCAATGCGCCCCGAGACGGATCGCCTCCATCGGCACGAGCCGCGCCGCTCGCCACGCGGGATAGAGGCCGCCGAGGGTTCCCATGACGACCGAAAGACACAATCCCAGACGCGATCAGCGACGGGGTAATCGACAGCCGCAGGCCGCCCGTGATGAACTGGTTCGCGATCGCCGTGCCGAGCAGGGCCAGGAGCGCAGCCGAGAAGCCCCGCCAGCAGGCCGAGATAGGCACTCTCGACCGTCACCAGGGTCAGCACGTCGCGCTGCGACCAGCCATTGGTCCGCAGGATGCCGAACTCGGAGAATCGCTCGGTCGTGCTCATCAGCATCGTGTTGATGATCCCGACGACGCCGACCAGCAAGGCCAGGCTGACGATCAACATCAGGAACAGGTCCAGCTGGCCGAGCAACCGGCCGAAATTGGCCGAGAACTCCTCCATGCTCCGGGCATCGATTCCAGGGATCGCATCCTCGATTTTCGTGGCGACTTCCTCGATCTTGCCGGGATCGTCCGCCTCGACATAGATGCTGGAGACGGTGTCCTCACTCTCCTTGAGCACCCGGCGTGCCGTGTCGATATCCATGACGAGAACAACATCAAGAAACATCGAGCCGGTGTCATAAATGCCGACAATCGTGAACGGCTCAGCCGCGCTGCGGTCGCCGATCGTCAGGGAATCGCCAACTTTCTTGTTGTAGTCGTCGGCGATCTTCTTGCTGATGACGACGTGCGGCTTTCCCTTGGTCGGACTCGTTCAGGAAGCGCCCGCCCCCCTGGTCGGCGGGGATCATCTTTCGGGGATAGACCGCGCTATCGAGCTTCTGATGCTCGGGGATGTCCTGCCCCTGGATCACGATCGCGTCGAAGATCCCTTGCATCTGCTGCTCTCGGGGCTGAAAGACACCACCGATCGCCTTCGCGATGAAGCTGGTCCCCTCGATCGGCGGAGCGATGCCCCAGACCTCCGGCGCGACGACCCGCACACCGGGAATCGTGCGGATCTTGTCCGCAACGCTGGCTTCCAGACTGCTGAAGACGGGGCTGGGCGCGTTCTCGCGCAGGACCATCACCCCCTGGATCTGGCTCAGGGTATCCCCCACCAGGTTCCGCAGTCCTCCCGAGAGGCTGACCAGGCCGAGTACACCCAGGATCGGGATCGACAGGCCGATCAGGGCGAGACACGTCCGCAAGGGGCGGGTCAGCAAGTTCCTCCAGGCGAATTTCCACATGGCTCCGTCCGTCGGCTCCCGACCTTCGTTGGCGACACAAAGCGTTCAGAGGATTATAGTCGAATCGAACGAAGGGCCAAGGGGAACCTTAACCCCAACGCGACTTCGGGAAAAAACCCGTCCACTCCGGAGAGTCACAACCACCATGCAGTGCGCGACGACCGACGTACTCTACTTCGAGACCGGACCCGGAAACTGCGCCGACGCTGCGGGTCAAGCCCGGCGAGACGTTCGTGGTCCAGACCCAGCTCAACCGCGGCCCCTGGCTCGACGATCACCCCGACGGTCCACGACTGACGGCTCTGCTGCGGGGAGGGAATCCATCGAGCGGCTGCATCCACGTCGAAGGGGCCGAGCCAGGCATGGCGCTCGTCGTCCATATCGGGCCGATCCGGCTCGACCCGCTCGGCTTCACCCGCTTCCGAGGGGGTAACGGCGCGATGCCGTCCTGGCTCGGCGGTTCGGGCATCGGACCACAGCACCGGATCGTGGAAATCCGCGACGGCCTGATTCACTGGGGAAACGGCCGCCGTTTGCCCATCGCGCCGATGATTGGGTTCGTCGGGACCAGCCCCGCCTTTGAAACCTGGGGCAATACCTGGGCCGGGCGTTACGGGGGGAACCTCGACGTGCAGGAGGTGACGACCGGGGCGAGGCGTCACGCTGCCGATCGAGGTGCCGGGCGCGTTGCTCCATGTCGGTGACATGCACGCCCGCCAGGGGGACGGCGAGATCTGTGGCGCCGGGGGAATCGAAGCATCGGGAGAAGTCGAACTCCGTTGTGAACTCGTGCCCCGACCGCCAAACTTCCACTGGCCGAGGATTGAAGATGCCACGCACCGGATGATCGCCGCCCAGGCCCGCCCGGCCGAGGATGCCTTCCGCGAGGCCCTCCAGGACATGATCGGCTGGCTCGAAGCCGACGGCATGGACCGGGGCGAAGCCTACCTCTGGCTCGGTCAGGTTCTGGAGGCCCGTTGCACCCAGTTCGTCAACCCGACCTTCACCTATCTGGCGAAGGTCCCCAACAAACACTGGCCACAACCTTGAATCGGTGTCGGATGGGTGACGCGGAGCGGAACCCATCCGACGTGCTACTACTCGCCCGATTCCTCGGTCCGTCCCTGTGGGGTTGAGTTCTGCGGGTCCGGGTTCGGTTCCTGCTGGGCCGGTCCCTGGGTTTCCGGCTTCGGTTCGGATGTCTCGGTCCGTTCCTGCGGAGTGGACTTCTGCGGGTCGGGACTCGGTTCCTGCTGGGCGGGCCCTTGAGACGCCGGCGATGGTTCCGATTTCGGCGCATCACCCGCTGACTGACCGGATGGAGTCTTCTCGGATTTCACGCCTGGGTTCGGGTCTTCCGTCCGGGCTTGCCACAACTGCTTGAGCTGACCGAAGGTCCGAAGTGGGACATTCCCCGACAACGCCTCCTCCGGAAGTGGTGGGGGAGGCGGAGCCGGCTTGGAAGGACGCGAGGTGCGCGGGGCCTGGGCTCGCTCGAACCGGCCGGAACCACCGGCCCCGGCCCCTTGTCGTCGCGGACCGCCCCGGCCTGGCCCCTGTCCGCCCCGCGACGGAGGACCCGGAACGCGGGCACCGGGACGGCCGGGCGCCTGCCCTTGCGGACCACCACCAGCCGCTTCACCCTGTGCCGCCGCTCCCGCGCCGGCAGATTTTGGCGGACGAGGGCCGCGTCCCGGGCGACGTTCGCCGCCGCGACGCCCTCCACCACCACCGCCGGCCTGACCTCGCGGACGCTCCGTCCCCGGCTCCACCATCGTCAGGGAAACCCGTTTCCGCTCGGGATCGACCCCCATGACCCAGACCGTCACCACATCACCGACACTCACCACGTCGTGCGGACTCTTGATGTAACGGTTCGCGAGCTGGCTGATATGGACGAGGCCCGAGTCCTTCAGGCCGATATCGACGAAGGCGCCGAAATCGACGACGTTCAGGACCGTGCCCTTCAGTTCCATGCCGGGCGTGAGATCCTCCAGCTTGAGGACGCCCTTCTTGAAGATCGGCTTGGGCAGGTCCTCGCGGGGGTCGCGGTCCGGGCGGGCCAGGGCCTCGGCGATATCTCGCAAGGTCGGCTCACCGACGTTCAACTCCCCGGCCAGGGCCGGGATATCGACCTCGGCGAGCTTCGTCCGCAAGGCGGCGAGCTGGTCCTTGTCCAGAAGTGAGGTGGGGCTGAAGCCGAGCGTCTCGAGGAACCTCGTCGCCGCCTCGTAACTCTCGGGGTGAACCCAGGTACGGTCGAGCGGATGCTCGCCGTCGCGGATCTTCAGGAAGCCCGCCGCCTGCGTGTAGGTGGCCGGGCCGACCCCCTCGACCTCCAGCAGTTGGGCGCGGTCGGTGAACGCCCCTTTCTCGGCCCGGCGCTCGACGAGCCGGCGGGCGGTCAGGGCGTTGAGACCCGAGACATGCCGCAAGAGCGGGATGCTCGCCGTGTTCAGGTCCACGCCGACGAAGTTCACGCAACTCTCGATGACCGTCTCCAGCGACTCCTTGAGCTGCTTCGGGTTGACGTCGTGCTGATAAAGCCCGACGCCAATGTTCTGCGGCTCGATCTTGACCAGTTCGGCCAGGGGGTCCTGCAAACGCCGTCCGATGGAGATCGTGCCCCGGGTCGTCGCATCGTAGTCTGGGAACTCCTCCCGACCAACCGGACTGGCGGAATAGACGCTCGCGCCGGCCTCATTGACCACAACATAGGCAAGTTTGGCGATCTGAGCATCAGCCGAGTGCGGTGCGGGCGGGGGCGGGGGTTGCTTGACCTTGGGTGGCCGTTCCCCCTTGGGCTTCTTCGGCGGTTTCTGCGACGGCGGCTTGGGGGCCTCGGCGGTCGCCGGGGCGGGCGTGATGCCGGCGGCCTCGGCGGCGGGGGCAGCCGGCGCGGGGGACTCAGCGGCCGAAGTCGGTTGCGCGGCCTCACCGGCGGCAGGAGCCTCACCACTGGCGGGGGTGACGGTCTCGGGCGTGGCGGCGCCGACATTGTCCGGCCGAACCTCCTCGGTCGAGGCCGGGGCTTCGCTCTGGGAGGACGGCTCGCCAGGGCTAGCGGCGTCCTGCTGTTTGTGCTGCTCCTCGACCGAGCCGGGAGATTCCGGCGCGGGTGGCGGAACGGTTTCAATGGGCGTCTCGGCGGGTGCGGCCTCGCTCGGGTTGGGCGTCGGCTCGGGGTGCTCCTGGTCCCCGTCAGGAGAGCCGCCGGAAACCGGTGGCGACTGGTCCTCGTTCGCCGGGTTGCGGCTCTGATCCGACTTTTCGAGCTGATCGGCCTTCTGGGCCTCGGCCTCGGACGACTCCGTCGCGGGTGTCGAGGACGCCGGAGGCGGCGGGGGCTGCACCTCGTCCGGCGACTTGCCGGGCGGGTCGGCGGCCTCCTCCCCCTCATCCGGCGCACCACCAACGATCGGCGGCATGGATTCGCTCGATTCGTTCGACTTCGATTCTCCGTTGGCGGGGTTGGCTTCCCCCTCGGGGGGCTTGGCCTCCGCCTCTGTCGGCTTCGATTCCCCCTCGGGGGGCTTGACCTCGGCCTCCGCCGGCTTCGATTCCTCAGCAGCGGGCTTGGCTTCAGCCTCGGCCTCGGCCGGTTTAGCTTCCCCCTCGGGAGGCTTGGCTTCGGCCTCCTCGGGTTTGGCTTCCCCTTCGGCCGGTTTGGGGCCGGTTAGCGGGGGCTCATGGCCGGGCATGGTGGTGTCGCCGGGATGCTCGTGGAAGTAGGTTCCCTCGGCAATCAACTCGGCGACAAGTTCCTCTGTCTCGCGGCAGGCGGTGCCGTTACCGATGGCGACGACGCCGATCTGATGCTTGCCGACGAGATCTTTCAGGTACACCTTGGCTTCGTGCCGGCGGTTCTGGGGCTGGTGCGGGTGGATGACCCCATGCTCTAGCAGGTTACCGTAACTGTCGAGCACGGCGACCTTGCAGCCAGTGCGGAACCCGGGATCAATGGCCAGCACGGTCTGCTGGGAGATCGGCGGCTGCAAGAGCAGGCTGCGGAGGTTGCGGGCGAAGACCTCGACCGCGTGCCGCTCGGCCATCTCGGTCAGGTCCCGGCGCACCTCGCGTTCCAGGCTCGGCAGGAGCAGGCGGTCCAGAGCATCGATCGCGGACTTGGTGAAGAACTCGGCGTGCGGGTGGCCGTCGAGCACGACCTGCGAGAACAAGGCGTGTTCCAGTTCCTCGCGGGGCACGTCCAGCTTGACCTTCAGCGGCCCTTCCTTGTCCCCCCGGTTAATCGCCAGGACGCGGTGGGGCGGGATGTGGTTGACCGGTTCCTCGTACTGGAAGTAGTCGCGGAAATCGATCCCCTGGCTCTCGGGCACGTTATCGGCCTTGCTCGTGACGATCTTGCCTGTCTTCCAGACGGCGCGGCGGACAACGTCGCGGACGCCCGGCAGTTCGTTGATCATCTCGGCCAGGATGTAGCCGACGCCTTCGAGGACCTTCTCGGGCGACTCCAGCTCCTTCTCCGGATTGACCAGCTCGGCCGCCGCGGCGTTCAGGTCGGTGAGCGTCTCGTCCTTGTTCCAGATCCGCATTGCCAGGGGTTCGAGGCCCTTCTCGCGTGCCTCGCTGGCCTTGGTCTTCTTCTTCGGCTTGAACGGCAGGTACAGGTCCTCGAGCCGCTTGGGGTTGTCCGCCGCGCGGATGGCCTCAGCCAGCTCCTCGGTGAGCTTACCCTGGGCCTCGATCGTCTTGAGGATCGTTTCCTTGCGTTCCGCCAGCTCGCGCAGCCGTCCGACGCGGGACTGGATCTCCCGGATCGTCAGCTCGTTCAGGTTTCCCGTGCGCTCCTTGCGGTAACGGGTGATGAAGGGCACCGTGTTGCCCTCGTCGAGCAACTGGACGACGCTCTCGACCTGAACGCGGCGGATTTGCAAATCTTGCGCAATCCGGCCCAGGTCAACCTGAATCGGGGTTTCCATGGGAGAATCCATCGGAAGGAGGGGCGACGACTGGGGTAGGCCCGGCCTGGCAAAAGGTTGTCACGCGGGTGCGCACGGGCCCATTCTTCTGTAAATCGGAAGGGTCACTTTAGGTGATGGTCCGACCGATGTCAAGCACGGACAACCGCTTCCAGTTGCCCTTGCGCCAGAACGTGCCGCGCTCCACCTCACACTTTCCTGTAATCTCGATGGGACCAGGTAATTCAGGCAGACTTCGTCAACGTCTCCTTCCAATGGAATCAGTTCACCGAACAAGTCACGGAGCGGCGTCATCGTCGCTGACGAACGCAACCATTCGGACAGGCCTCTGCGGGCATCCGATCACTTCAATGGGTCGTGTCCCCAGTTCATCAACGAATAACGCCAAGGGGTCTTCTCAACATCTCCTTCCGGTCCCTGGGCCAGGTGGCGATGGACGTAGCCGGTGACTTTCCGCATGTGTTTCAGATCCTCGTCGGTGTAGTCAGCCTGCTTCTTGCGGAGGATCTCGATAATCCGTCGACCGGACTCATGTCCGACGGATTCCTTGCGTTTCCCTCCCTTCGTCGACCCGACCGATTGAGACTCTTCGGTATTGAGCCACGTCTCGATCTGCTTGGGGGTCATGTTCACGGCTTCCCGGAACGCGGAGATCGTCTCCTTGCGCTTCTGTTGCTGTTTGTTGCCCGATCGTGTCCTGGTGCTGGACATGATTCACTCCCCTCCGACCTTGCTCAAGGCGTCCGGCTTGTGGGCGGCCTGCTTGCCCGACTTCTCGCTCTCAACGAGATAGCGCGGGTCGTCCTCGGATGCCTCGACGTGAAAATCCTGAATATCGGTGGGAGAGGTCAACCGCTCGACGACCTTACCCGTGGTCTTGCCTTGCGGAGTGTTCCACTGGACGCGGTCGCCCTTTCGGAAGGATTCCGACATGATGGTGTTGTTCCGGCGGTGTGCGGGGCGGAATGCTCGAAAGATTGGGGTCTGAAGGGAGGAGAGTCAGCAGTTTGCGTACCGCAGGGACTCCGTTCCCCGCGTGTGGTTTCGCTGCCAAGGATCAACCGGCCTGGGTCGTGCCGCCGTAGAGGGAGAGAACCTCGCCGGAAATGTAACTGCTGTCCGCGTCGGACGCGAAGAAGACGTAGGCGGGGGCCATTTCCTCGGGCTGCCCGGGTCGGCCCATCGGGACCTTGCCACCGTACTGCGCCATGTTTTCCTCGGAACGCTCGGACGCGTTCAAGGGGGTCCAGATGGGACCGGGGGCAACGCAATTGACCCGAATGTTGCGGTCGATGAGCCCTTGAGCGAGCGACTTGGTGAAAGCGTGGATCGCCCCCTTGGTCGCTGCGTAATCCGGGAGCTTCCCGGGGCCTTCCATGCCCGCGACGGACCCCGTATTGATGATGACGGCTCCTTCCTTCATGTGCTTCAAGGCCGCGCGGGCCATGTAGAAGTAGCCGTAGATGTTCGTACGGAAGGTCGCGTCCCACTCGTCGTCGCTGATCTCCTCGAGCGACTGCCGTTGCGACATGATCGCCGCGTTGTTGACCAGGATATCAAGCTTGCCAAACTGCTTGATGGTCTGCTCGACTGCCTGATTGCAGAAGGCTGAGTCCTTGACATCACCCGGCAGGAGCAAGGCCTTTCGTCCTTCCTTCTCAACGTGGCGCTGAACGTGCTCGGCGTCAGCCTGCTCCGCGGGGGTGTACACAAGGGCCACGTCAGCCCCCTCACGAGCGAACAGGATGGCGACCGACGCGCCGATGCCGGAATCGCCGCCGGTGATCAGGGCGACTTTATCCTTGAGCTTATCCGATCCTCGGTACTTCGGGGCCAGATGGCGCGGGGTCGGTTCCATCGCCGAATCGAGGCCCGGTTTTTCCTGGTTCTGCGGCGGAAACGGGGGTTTGGGTTCCTTCTTAACCTGAGTCATGGGGCATTCTCCTCGATAAGGAACGATTAACCGCCGGACGCTCCAGAAAAAGCGTCCGGCGGTTAATAATTTTGGTTCTGCCAACGATCAAAAGCAGAGTGCAATCTCTGCCGGCATCTCAGAGCCGTCCGGTCGTCTGCTGGCCGCGACCAGCCTTGATCATGCGATCATCGCGGTCGCGGGTCACGTCACGAGCCTGCTCGTCCCGGCGGGCCTGCTCGGCGACCTCGTCATGCGTCGGCTGAGGATGCCCCGACTCCAGCGGCTTTTCCGTCGGGTTCTCCGGCGTTGGAACGGCATCGCTGAGCTTGGCGCCCATCTTGGCGCGAGCGATCTCGTCGGGTGTATATTCGTGTTGCTGTTTGTCAGCCATGATGTCCTCCTCAGAAGTTGCGGAATCGTCCCATGCGAGATGTACGGGACGAGCGCCTCATCGCAAAGGATTACCGAGCAATCGGCGTGCCCTCAACGGCTCTGTCCGGAACAATCAGGGTTTCAGGACGACCTTGATGCACTCATTCTGCTTGTTCCGGAACGTTTCGTAGCCGCGAGGAGCATCATCCAGGTTGAGGCGATGGGTGATGATGTAGGAGGGGTCGATTTCCTTCTTCTGGATACGCTCCAGGAGTGGCCGCAGGTAGCGCTGCATGTGCGTCTGGCCCATGCGGAACGTCAGGGCCTTGGCGAACGCCGCGCCCAGGGGGACCTTGTCGAGCAGGCCGCCATAGACGCCGGGGATCGACACGGTGCCCCCCTTGCGGCAGGACGTGATCGCCTGGCGCAGTGCGGTGGGGCGGTCGGTGCCCAGGTACATCTTGGCCTTCGCGCGGTCGTACAGGCCGGAGATTCCCGAACCGTGGGCCTCCAGGCCGACGGCATCGATACAGGCGTCCGGCCCGAGTCCGCCGGTCATGTCGCGCAGGGCCTCATAGACCTCGACCTCCTCGTAGTTGAGCACCTCGGCCTTCCCCTGATCGCGGGCCATCGCCAGGCGTTCGGGGATGCGGTCGATGGCGATCACCCGGCCCGCGCCCAGGAGGTACGCCGACTTGATGGTGAGCTGACCGACCGGCCCACAGCCCCAGACGGCGACGGTATCCCCCGGCTCGATCCCGCAGTTCTCAGCCGCCTGGTAGGCGGTCGGAAAGATGTCGGAGAGGAACAGCACCTGTTCGTCCGTCAGGCCGTTGTCGGGGATCTTGATCGGGCCGACATCGGCGAATGGCACGCGGGCGTATTCCGCCTGCCCGCCGGCATAGCCGCCGTACATGTGCGAGTAGCCGAACAGCCCCGCGCCGGAGTATCCATACGCCATCTCGGCAATCGCGGCGTTTGGGTTTGAATTGTCGCACAGCGACCAGAGATCCTTCTTGCAGAAGAAGCACGAGCCACAACAGATGGTGAACGGCACGACCACCCGGTCGCCGACCTTGAGGTTCTTGACCTCCTTGCCGACGGCGACGACCTCCCCCATGAACTCATGACCGAGGATGTCGCCCGGCTGCATCGTCGGGATGAACCCGTCGAACAGATGCAGGTCGGAACCGCAAATGGCCGTCGTCGTGATCCGCACGATCGCATCGCGCGGGTTGAGGATCGTTGGGTCGGGCACGGTTTCGACCCGGACATCATTCTTGCCGTACCAGCAAAGCGGCGCATGAATCTCTATTCCTGATGTATGGAGTGACGATCGAGCCCAACTCCGCTCCGTTTCGATCAGGCCCGTCCGGCCGGCTGCCCTTTGACGGTGGCGACCTCGCCGGCTTCGAGGATTTGCTTCAACCGTCGCAGGTCCTCCCGCGTCTGGGTTTCCGGGTCCTGCCGGAAGAGCTTGGCCAGAAGCAGCGCGGCCTGGCCACCGGGCGGGTCAAACTTCTGATTAACGTGGACTTCCGTGCCGCGTCCGCCGGGCGCGGGACGGAAATGCACGGAACCAGCGGTGTCGATCTGGGAACCGTCCAGGGACCGCCAGGCGATCATTTCATTCGGCGTCTCGTTGTAGATCTCGGCGTCCCACTCCAGGGTCACGCCCATCGGCCCGGCCGCGACCCAGTGCGAATGAATGCCGTCAGTGGAGGTTACTGACTCGATCATGCCCATGAACCTGGGTAAATTCTTATGATCGCGCCAGAATTTATAAACCTCTTCGGGAGAACGGTTGATGGTGACCGCCTCCTCAACACGAACACCATGTTGCGCGGAGACGCTGTCGAAACGGCCGGGTTCGTAGGATTCGAGAGAATGGGCTCCCAGAGCCTCGTAAAGGCTGCAATGGCCGGTCTTGCCTCGGTAGAGCAAAACGCCGCCCAGGCCCGCCATGAGCAACCCCTTGAAACCGCCCTTGAGCAGCCCCGCACCAATCAGCACACCACCGCCGAGCTTCGAGACCGTCCGCTCGGTCTCTCCGACATTGACCGTGCCTGACGCGTTCTCCTCTTGTTGCAGGCCGGACTTCCGCGCCGCCTCTTCATAGTTCCGAATCGTGTAGGCTGTGACCATCGGCCATCCTCCTGGTTGTCGTCGTTTCAATCGGTGGCTTGTCGAACCCTGGGGCGGAACGGTCAACGGGACCTGGCGGTCCCGGTCGAGACAGGGAGCGTCCCCGGCTGTTGGTGAAACAACCGCGTCGCCTGAAACTTTCGCAACTGTCGTGCCGCTTGTGCCTGTTACAAAAAG
Source organism: uncultured Planctomycetota bacterium (assembly GCA_963758025.1). GTDB lineage: Bacteria > Planctomycetota > Planctomycetia > Isosphaerales > Isosphaeraceae > CAVWUA01. Next base: position 734,131 of record CAVWUA010000006.1, read on the forward strand.
TGTACGGGGCTCACCAGAGGGAATCGCTTGTCAAGACCTCGGATGAGGCGGATACTGAAGGAGGAGACGACCGAAAAACCGAATTCCGCGTCCGGCAGGGTCGGTCGCACCGGGGAGCCGGCCTCTCATGCACACGATCGAGATCGTCTGTCCCAGTTGCAACGCACTCCTTCACGCCCCCATCGAGGCGGTCGGGCATCACGTGCAATGCCCGAGTTGTGGCGCGAAGGCCACCGTGCCTCCGGACGTGGTGAACAATCCGTTGCGGATCGCGACCGAGGAAACGAGTCTGGGAAGCCATCGGGCCACGGTCGAGCGAGTCGGTTCGCGCGAGACGCTGGGCTTCTGGCTCGCCCTGGGGGGGCTCGGCGTGGGGCTGGCCGGTTACGCCGTTCATCTGGCGAACCGCTCGGTCATGGTTTCACCTCCGCCCCCGAAGATCATTCGATTGGAGCCGCAGCCGGTTCCCGATCGTCCGCTGCGCGCGAGTCCGCGCCCGTAACCATTCCCACCCGTCCGGTGCCCGCGTCCCGGGAGCCGGAGATCGAGTACATCACGGAAACCCCTGAGGCGACCGCCAGCCCATCCCCGGCCGACCCGGTGGAGCAGTTCGAGACGAACTCGGCATTCGAGAACCCGACCGGCGCGGTCGGCGGGGAAGGTCCGGGCCAGACACCTTCGCGAACCCGATTCACGGCTCCGTTTCCAACTTCGAGAACCCGCCGCAAGGGCCAGAGGCTCGCATGGCTCCTCGCCTCCCCGCCGACCGTCCGAATGTCCCCGATCCCTCCTTCGCCAACGACGAGAGACCGTGATATGATGCAGGAGTTTCCTCGATGAGCGTGACGATCCGTGAGAAAGCGTCCGGCTCCGTCCTGGCGCGGGGCGACGTCGGCGCGGAGGTCGTCAAGTTCGAGGGCCACTGGTATTTCGATCCCTCCACCGTGGAACGCGATCTGCTGCGCATCACCGACCGCACCTACACCTGCCCCTACAAGGGGACCTGCAACTGGGTCGATTACGTGGACTCGGACGGCCAGACCGTGCAGAATGTCGCATGGGTTTACCCGAACCCTAAAGCCGGCCACGAGCTGATCCAGAACCGCTACGGGTTCTATGCCGGTTCTCGAGGCGCGACCCAGCAGGATGAGCAACCATAACCCTCCGTCGAGACGGACTCCCCGTATCTCATTGCCCATCAGGAAAGGCCCCAGCCATGCTGCATGTCCCTCTCGGACCGACGCGACGGCGCTGCGATGGCGTCACCCGACGCGATTTCCTCCAGATCGGCGGCCTGGGTGCCTTGAGCCTGCCCGCGTTATTGCGTGCGAGGCAAGCCCGCGCGGAGGGGCAGGGACGTGCGGCGGAAGGGGCCTCGGCTCAGTCGGTCATCCTCGTCTATCTCGGCGGCGGTCTGTCGCACCACGATAGTTTCGACCCCAAGCCGGATGCTCCCGACGAGGTGCGGGGCCAGTATGGCACATTACCGACGAAACTGCCGGGTGTACGGTTCGGTGACAAGCTTCCGCTGCTCGCGGGAATCAATGATAAATTTGCATTAATGCGATCCGGCACCCACGGCAACGACCATCACGAGACGGCGACCAACTGGGTTCTCTCCGGCCGGTTCGGCTCGCCGTTCGGCGACTATCCGGCGATCGGCGCGGTCGTCTCGCACGAGCTGGGCTACCGGGGGCCGATGCCGCCGTACTTCGCCGTCCCGCGCAACCCGTCGTTCACCTGGGAGCTGGGCAAGAGTGCCTTCCTCGGCGGTCGTTACGAATCGTTCAAGACAGGCGACCCCAACAACGACAACTTCCGCGTTCAGGACATCACCGTCCCGGGCGGTCTGACGGTCGCTCGGATCGACCGCCGGCAATCGTTGCGGCAGGCGATCGACGGCCTGGCCCGGCAGGTGGAGAGCGACGATCAACTCCGCACGCTCGACGAATTCCAGCGCCGGGCGATCGACCTGGTGCTCTCGACCGAGGCCCGCCGCGCGTTCGACATCCACCGCGAGGACCCTCGCCTGCGCGAGCGCTACGGCCGCAACACAACCGGCCAGTCCTGCCTGCTGGCCCGCCGTCTGGTCGAGTCGGGCGTGCGGTTCGTCACGGTCAACAGCGGCGGTTGGGACCATCACGCCAAGATCTTCGAGAGCCTCGATCGCCGCTTGCCCGAGCTGGACCTGGCCCTCTCGGCGCTGATCAACGACCTCGACGCGCGGGCTGCTCGACTCGACCCTGGTCGTGGCGATGGGCGAATTCGGCCGCTCACCCAAGGTCAACAAGGACGCCGGGCGCGACCACTGGGGCCACGTCGCCAGTCTCGTCTGGGCGGGCGGCGGCGTGCAGCCTGGCCGCGTGATCGGCTCCAGCGACGACCAGGGGGGGCACGTCACCGAGCGGCCCGTCCGCCCCGCCGACGTCGCCGCCACGATCTACAATGCTGTCGGCGTCGATTACCAAGGCTACTTGATCACCCCGGAGAACCGGCCGGTGCAGATCCTCGATGAAGGGGCGCCGGTCACGGAGTTGTTCTGAAAGAGGATTCACCGCGAAGCACGCGAAAAATGCGACAGAAGACAAGGAAGACGTGAAAGAGCAAAGACGACAAGAAGGATTTCCCGCAACATGAGACGATGGACCTGTTCACCACTTTTCCTGTCTTGCCTCGCGTTTTTTGCGTGCTTCGTGGTGAAATCTTCCGCCGAGGAATCCCCCGTCAGCTACGCACGCGACGTCTTCCCCTTCCTGGAAGAGCAATGTCTCGCCTGCCACGACGACGGGTTTGAGACGTCCGAACTCTCGCTGGCAGACGTTCCGGCGATGATCAAAGGGGGGCGTCGCGGGCCGGCGGTCGTGCCGGGGAAGTCGGATGAGAGCCTGATGATCCAGTATCTGACGGGGGAACGCCAACCGCAGATGCCGCCTGAGACATCGATTCCGCTGGACCAGGTGGCGATGCTCCGGCGCTGGATCGACGAAGGGGCTAAGGTCGATGCGTCGCCCGAGGAACTCGCCCAGCAGGCCGAGGCCCGATATGCCGCGGCCGAAGCGGTGGCCGCCGTCTCCACCGACGCGCCGCCGCCCGTGACCAGCCTGGCCTACGCGCCCGATGGCAAGGTGATGGCCGTCGCCGGGTACCGCGAGGTCGTGCTGGTCGAACCCGGCTCGGGCCGACCCTTGCGACGGCTGCTCGGCCCGCCCGATCAGGTGACTGCCGTGGCTTTCCATCCCGACGGAACACTCCTGGCCGCCGCCAGCGGGTTGCCGGGCCGGCAGGGGGAGGTTCGGATCTGGAAGACCGAGACGTGGAATGAGGTCCGTGTACTTCGAGGCCACGCCGACACCGTCCTGGCGATGGCCTGGAGGCCAGGGTCGAAGCAGATCGCGACGGCCAGCCTCGACAAGCTCATCCTCATCTGGAATGCGGAAACCGGTAAGCAGGTCCGCCAGATCAAGAGCCATGCCGATATTGTCGATGCGCTCGCCTACAGCCCCGATGGGAAGACGCTGGCCTCGGGCTCGGTGGACAAGACGGCGAAGGTCTTCGATGCCGAGACGGGCCTGCAACAGGCGAGCCTCAACGGGCACAACGGCGCGGTGCTCCAGGTCGCCTTCAGTCCTGACGGTCAGCGTCTGGCGACGGCCGGGGCCGACCATCAGATCCGGCTCTGGAACCTGGAGAACACGAACAACCCCGAGCGTGGGTTCGGCCACACCGGGCCGGTGTACGCCCTGGCCTGGCGGCCCGACAGCTCCTCGCTCTGGGCCGGATCGGGGGGGCAACCCTCGTTCCTTTCCTACAAACGCGAGAACGGCCAGCGCGTCGTGGACATTCCAGGTGAGACGATGCCGAAGGACTGGGTCTATGCCGTGGCCGTCGCGCCCGATGGCCAGACCGTCGCCGCCGGAGGGTGGGACGGCGCCGTCACGATCTGGAACCTCAAGGACGGAATGCGGCTCCGCCTGTTCATCCCCGGTGAGGAACCGGCGGACGTCCCCGCCCAGACCGAGTGAGCAACATTGCCATGATCGTCGTCTTGATGGGCGTCTCGGGATCGGGTAAGTCCACGGTCGGGAAGGTTCTGGCCGAGAGCCTGGGCTGGCCGTTCGTCGATGCCGACGATTACCACCCGCTGGCGAACGTCGAAAAGATGCGCCGGGGTGAGCCCCTGAACGATGCCGACCGACGCCCCTGGCTGGAGGCCCTCGCCAGGTTGATCGATGAGCTTTGCCAGGAGGGGGTCAGCATCGTGCTGGCGTGCTCGGCCCTGAAACATGCGTATCAGGAGTATCTGCGGGTGGCCCCGGAGTGCGTGCGTTACGTCCACCTGGTCGGCTCGGAGGCCCTGATCCGCGAGCGGCTGCAGAAGCGCACCGGCCATTTCATGAACCGCGGTCTGCTGCACAGTCAGTTCGAGACGCTGGAACCACCCGAGAACGCCATCCGGATTGACATCACCCCACCACCCGAGGACATCGCTGCGGAGATCCGCCGCAGGCTCGATCTAGATACACAGACAGTAAAATGAGCATAAAGACACGCACGCTCCTTCTGGCGTTCCTGGGGCCGTTCCTCATCGTTCTCGACGCGACGCGGCCGCTCCGTGCTCAACTCTCACCGCCGACGGTTCACGGAGCGCGGCCGATCGGCGCGGCCCCGGGGGAAACAGTGACGCTTCACGTTCGGGGGGCCGATCTGGCGGGCGTTCAGGCGCTGGTCTTTGCCGATGAGCGGGTTCGGGTCGAGGAGCTGAAGGCGGAAAAGTCAGACGTGTTGACGGCCAGGGTCACATTGCCCGCCGAAATCGCGGCCGGTCCGCTTCTCTTCCGGGTGGCCACGCCGAAGGGGCTTTCGAACCCCGGACGGTTCCTCGTCGACCGGCCCTTGCCGACCGTGGCGGAAACCGAGCCGAACAACGCCTTCGACAAGCCGCAAGACATCGACGGTCCGGCCGCTGTTGAGGGGGAGATCCGTGATGGCAATGATGTCGATGTGTACGCCATCGACATGCAGGCGGGCGAAACGCTCGTCGCCGAGGTCGTGGCCGATCGGGCGGGGTCGGACCTGGACGCCCTGGTCGCGGTGCTCGACCCCGACGGCCGCGAGCTGGCCGCCGAGGATGACCTGTTCGGCCGGGACGCCGCGACGTTCGCGACCGTGCCCCGATCGGGACGGTATCTCGTGCAGGTGCTCGACGCCAATGGTCGGAACCGGGACGGGGGCGTCGAGTCGCGGATGTGGCGGCCGTATCGCCTGGTCGTCGGACGCGTCCCGCTGCTCACGTCTGTCTTCCCGCTCGGAGGCCGTCGGGGCACGCGCACGCCGTTGCACCTGAACGGGGCGATCGTGCCCGAGTCGCTCGACTACCTCTGGGACATTCCCGACAATGCGCCGATCGGGGATCATCGCCTGACGGTGACGCTCCCCGAAGGGACGACCAACCCGTTGACCGTCCGCATCGGCGACGCCCCTGAGTGGATCGAACCGTTCCCCGAGCCGGCGAACGATCCGGTCCGAGCGCCGATCGTCCCGGTGCCGGTGGCGATCAATGGCCGATTGATCGCACTCGATGAGGGGGATGTGGACCTCTTCCGCCTGAAGCCCGCGCCGGGCGGGGCAGGGGAGTACGTCATCACGGTTCTCGCCGCGCGGCTCGGCTCTCCCGCCGACCCGGTGCTGAGCGTGCTCGACGATAAGGGCGGTGCACAGGTGGAGGACGACGACCGCCTCGTTCACGACGCCCGCCTGGTGCGCACGATCGGCGAGGACGGCCTGGTCATCGCCTTGCGCGACTATTTCGACCGCGGCGGCGAGGCGTTCGTCTATCGGATCGAGGTCGAGCCGGTCGGCGGCCAGCCCTGGATCTCGGCCGATCTCGGCGCACGCACCATCCCCCGCAAGGGGAGCCTGGCCATCCCGCTGACCGTCGAGCGTCACGGCGTCGAAGGCCCCCTCACGATCCAGGCGGTCGGACTTCCCGAGGGCGTCACCGCCGCGCCCCTGATCGTGCCCGAGAGTGCAAGGGGAGGCATCCTCGTCTTGTCGGCCGGCGAGGACGCCCCGCTCGGCCCGTTCCCGCTCCGGCTGGACTTGCCCGAGGGGGCGGTTCTTTCCTTCCGTGAGAGCTGGAAGGACCGCGAGGGCAAGGTCCAGACCTCAGACGTATCCACCCCGGCGACTCTCGCCATCGCCGAGCCGGCCCCGCTCAGCGTGACGATCGAGCCGGCCGAGATCCAGGTCCCACCCGGCGGCCAGGCTGAAATCAAGGTCCACCTCGACCGCCGCACCGATGAGGCGAAGACAGCCCGTGAAAGTCCGCCTGCTCGCAGTGGAAGGGAGCCTCGACGGTCTCGAACTGCCCCGGGAGGAGACGATCGCCGCCGATGCCGCCGAGCACACGATCACCCTCAAAGCCAAGCCCGACGCCGCACCACGAAAGCTTTCCCTCTCCCTCCGAGCCTGGTTCGACGGTCAGCCGGAACCGCTCGGTGTCGCTGCGGCGCCGGTGACGCTGGTCGTACCGGTGAAAGCACCGTAGAACGGTCAGGCGAACAGGCCTTCTGTTCGGGTTGCGACGATCGTCGTGATTTTCGCCAAGAAATCGCGACGATCCGGCCGATGGTATGGGTATGCGGGGTGGGGAGGATACCATCTGGGGGTGTTCTCTCCATCCCCGCCTTTGCCCTTCGCTCTTGTTGAGGGCACACGACCGACCCGACCCAGGGCTTACCGGCGGGAGATTTGCCGTCGCGTGCCGCGGGTCGATTCTGGGAAAAGGAGTTTCCCCCATGCGACAACTCGCCCCGATCGGCCTGGCTGCCCTGGCGGGCCTGGTCCTGGCCGTCCCGACCGCCTCCCAAGCCGGAGTGCCCGGCGCGTGTCAGACTTGCGGCGGGAAGCTGTTCCCGCAAAAATCGCACGTCCACCAGCAGAACACATCCGGCTTCCAGCACGGCGATTCGTGCGGCTGTCCGAACTGCCAACTTGCTCGCGCTCAGGCGAGGGCAGAGCGCGACGGCGCGACACTCGTCATCGAGGGGACGGGTCCCGCCCTGACCCCGTCCTTCCATGGTTCGGCCTTCCCGACGGCGACCTCTTCGCAGCCAACGACCTCCGCGTACACCGCGACATCGGGCGTCGTGCACGGTGATTCGTGCGGTTGCCCGAATTGCCAGCTCTCCCGAGCCATGGCGAGGGCGGAGCGCGACGGCGCGACCCTCGTGATCGAGGGGCCGGGACCGGACCAGCCGCCGGTCGGCAACGGAGCATCGTTCCCGATCGCGCATGTGCATCAGGGTGAAACCACCCGTTGCGCGGCCTGCGAGGCCGGGGCCAACGGCGCGCCGGTGATGGTCGTCGGGACTGGCGACGAGCCCGGTTACGCGTCCGTCGGCGGCGAGGCGGCGCCCGGTCGTGCCTCGGTCGGCAACCCGGCGATGGCCTCGAACGAGCCGTTGCCAATCGGCGTCGTCCGGGCCGGCTTCCAGAACACAAGCCAGGAGCCGACATCCTTCGCCCCGAGCATGGCCCCCGGCGCACCGTCGCCGATGGCCGGGATGCCCCCGACGGCCGGACCGGTGCCCACGGCACGGACGCAGCGGCCAGGAATCCTGTCCCACGTGTTCGGCGTCCCGCGCTTCGGACGGATGGCCCGGGCCCGTGAAGCTCAACGCCGCGAGCAACACGCCAAGATTTCCTATGGTCCGACCGGCGGACGCCTGAACGACCTTCCCGCGTCGATGGTGTACGGCCGGTAAATGGAATCGGTGGTGCGGTTCGGTCCGACCGACCCGCGCCGGAAAAGACGACCGCGTCGGCACGCTCCGACGCGCAAAACGGGGCCGGCTCTCCGCGGATAATGCGGAGAGCCGGCCCTGCCTTTGTCTGGCGAGACGGAATGACTCCAGCCCCGAGGCGGTTCGGGCCGATGGGACTATTGCCGAACTCCTCGACCGGATCGAACCGCCCTCGGCGCGACGTTCCGTGTACGGGGTGCGCGACATTTGAGGATCGAGTCGGACCCGCGCCAGGAGGGCGTGGGCGCGACCACCGCTCGCCCGGATCTGATCCAGGACACTCCAGGAGGGGATTCAGAAACGACAAAGGGATTGACCATGTGTTTTGGTAAATGGCGAGGGGTGATGCTTGCCCTGACCCTGACCCTGCTGGGAGGCTTCTCAGCCCGGGGCGCGGGTTTCGGCCACGTGATCCCCCACGAGGTGCCGGCCATGGACTACCGTACGGGTGGCCAGGCCTATGCGCCTCCCATCCCCTACGGGGAATACACCAAGGATTATCTCGGTTGCTTGACTGCTCCGGTCCACGGACTGCTCGGACGGTTCTGCATGCTCTGCGGAAAGCTCGGATGCGGCGCGTGCGGTGGTTCCGGCCTCCACAACGGCGGTCTCTGCGGATCGTGTGGCGGTGATGGTTGCGGCCATTGCGACGGTGACTCCGGGTTCGGTCATGGACACGGAAACGGAATCACCATCGGGCATGGCCGGGAAGTCTGCGGCGCGTGCGGCGGCGCGGGTTGCGCCCAGTGTGGTGGGGGCCAGGGCCTGATCCACCGGGCCGGGCTGCACCACGGCGCGGGTGGGCATGGCGCGACGGTCGTGGAAACCGGCCATCAGACTGGTGGCAGCCTCTTGCACCATGAGAAACCACTCTGCGGCCCAGGCCAGTCCTGCGCAACGCCCCAGGGTACAACCGCGGTGGCACGACCCTCGGGGCAGGGGATCGCGGGAACGCTCTGTGGATCCTGCGGCGGCAAGGGCTGCGGCCATTGCGGTGGCCGGGGGATTCTCGGCGGCCTCGGGCACGGCCAGAGCGTCTGTGGTTCCTGTGGCGGCAAGGGTTGCGGCTCTTGTGGCGGCCGGGGGCTCTTTGATGGCCTCGGGCACGGCCAGGACGTCTGCGGCAACTGCGGCGGCAAGGGCTGTGGCCATTGCGGTGGCCGGGGGCTTTTCGGCCACGGCAAGGAAGTCTGCGGCTATTGCGGCGGCGAAGGGTGCGACGCCTGCAAGAAGCACTGGCTCAAGGGGAAGCATCTGGGCTTGCCGCTGCCAGGGTTCCTGCACGGTGGACACGTGAAGTACTTCGTCGGTCCGGGTGGACCGGTGCCGATCACGCCGGGTTATGTTCCCTACGTCAACCCGGTGCGCTCGCCGCGCGACTTCTTCGCCTTCCCGCCGTACATCGATCACGTCCTCTATTGATCGACCGGCGGCGCGATGGGTGGATCGTCAGGAATGTCGGCTGAAAATCGGTCGGCGTGTCTCCCGAGCGAGGTCCGGCCCGGATGGCCGGGCCTCGCTTTATCGCGGTGACTCTCACGGTTCCCCCGACCGACACGTCGGAAAGCGAGCGGGAACCGATCGTATAAAGGAGGAAGCGACGCATGATGCTCCCGCGCTCCGCACGACCGAGGATCGGGTTCGTGCTCCTGGCCCTTGTCCTGATCTCACCCGCGGTGGTGAATGCTCAGGTCCCGAAGCCCTATGTGCCCGATGTGAATCAACGTAGCGGCCTGATCACACGCTACTCGCCACCGCTCCATCCGTTCCTGCCGCCCGATGAGGACCGCGATAGCTTCTACGATACGCGCTACGCGGACGATCCCTACTCAAAGTACGCCAACAGCATGTGTGACGGCGGACTCTATGGCAAGCGCTGGCCGGCGGATTGCACGGCGAGCTTTTACCCATACTTCCGCGGTAGCCCCGGCTTGAGCACGATCGGTCCCGGTTGCCAGCCGTATCATTCCTACATCGGCCGCGCCTTCGGTAACTTCGTGCATCCCTTCCGCCCGGTCTGCTACTACTACGATCGCGGCTCGTATGTTCCCGTGTACGACCTCGACCCGCTGATCGTCGGCCCGGGCCCCTTCCCCTGGCCGTATCTGAAGCGGCAGCATAACGGGGGTTAAGATCCGACACTCACGATCGAATGGACAAGGCCGAGGGGGTCTTCCCCTCGGCCTTTCTTCGTTGCGCCAGGTGAGGCATCTCCATTCCCGTCCAGGAATCGCTTCGTTCATTCCCGGCATACCAGTTGCGGAATTTCAGTCGATCACGAAACCCGCAGGCCGAGGAGTGAACATCCATGATCGACGGCGTCATTTTCGACATCGACGGAACGCTCGTCGATTCCGTGGACTTCCATGCAAAAGCCTGGCAGGAGGCGTTCGCTCACTTCGGCCGAACGTTTCCCTTCGATCGCATCCGTCACCAGATCGGAAAAGGGGGAGATCAGTTGATGCCCGAGTTCCTCAAGGAGGAGGAGATTGAGGCGTTCGGCGAAAAGTTGGAGCAGTTTCGCGGCGACCTGTACAAGCGGAAGTACCTGCCGGACGTCCAGGCGTTTCCCAAGATCCGCGCTTTGTTCGAGCGGATCAAGTCCGATGGCAAGCGGATTGTTCTGGCGACCTCTTCAAAGGAAGACAAGCTGCAAGCCTACCTGGACATCACCGGAATCGGCGACCTGATCGAAAACGCGACGTCGGCCGATGACGTCGAGGAGTCGAAGCCGCACCCGGACATCTTCGAGGCTGCCCTCGTCAAGCTGGGCAAGGATTTTGATCCCGCAAAGGCTATTGCCGTAGGAGACACACCTTACGACGCCCGCGCAGCGGGCAAGATTGGCCTGCGGACGATCGGTGTCCTCTGCGGCGGCTTTCCCGAAAAGGAGCTTCGCGGGGCCGGTTGTATCGCCATTTACCAGGACCCGGCCGACCTGCTAGCCCACTATGAGGATTCCCCCCTGGTTCGCTCGTCCGACGGATGAACCGTCGCGGAACTTTGGAGAGACACCACAATGAAACTCCTTTCGACTCGCACACACGGCATTCTGGATTACTTGACAGCCGGTACCTTGATGGCAATGCCACGGGCGATGGGCTGGAGCGAGAACGTCACACGGTTCCTGACCGGCGCGGCCGTTGGCACGATCGGTTACAGTCTCCTGACGCGCTACGAGTTCGGTGCCGTCAAGGTCTTGCCGATGCGTGCCCATCTGGCCCTCGATGCGTTCAGTGGGGTCACTCTGGCCGCCTCCCCGCTGGTCTTTCCCGATGAGGAGCCTGAGGTCAAGCAGGCGCTGATCGGTCTTGGTCTGTTCGAGATCGCGGCCGCTCTGACCACGGACCCCGTGCCCCGTTCCGCGCACCCGGTTTCGGGAGAGCAGGTTGGCCACGAAACCGCGGATACGCTTCAACATGCTGCGTTCGGGCGCGTCCGAGGGGCCTGAGCGCGTCTTCGTCGCCGGTCGAACACCATCATAGAACCCGAACAAGAATCGTCCGGGCTGCTCGATCCGTGGGTCAACCTCGGATTGATTCCCGGGCAATTCTTGCTATAGTGTGCCCTCCTCTTGCCGTTCGAGCACCTCCCCTGCCGCCCATCCTGCCGAGAGGAATCTGGACGATTCCGATAACTCGCCTCTCGCCGTTCCCGAGGGGGACGCGGAGCCTCGACACGGAGGTGATCGTATGGCCGGACCCATGAATCCCTTGCCGACGAGCGCGGATGATCCCCGTTTACGCGGCTGGTATCACACGATTGAGCTGGCGCCCGGGATCGTCACCCCGGATGCGGTGTACGATCACCGGCCGATTGTCGATCACGTCTTGCCAGCGTCGCTGGAGGGCAAGACGGTGCTCGATGTCGGCACCGCGGACGGATTCTGGGCCTTTGAGATGGAGCGCCGGGGGGCCAAGCGGGTCGTCGCCCTCGACATTGCCGTGATGGAACAGAGCGACGTTCTGCCTCGGAGAAAGGCCCAGTTGCCGGACGACTGGGCGCGATCGGAGAACTACTGCGCGGAGCGATTCTGGACAGCGCATGCGATGCGTGGCAGCCAGGTCGAATACCGCACGGGAAGCATCTACGAGCTGTCCCCCGAGACGTTCGGCACGTTCGACGTGGTGTACTTTGGGTCGCTTCTCGTCCATCTGTTCAATCCGTTGCAGGCGCTCATCAACATCCGGTCCGTGACGCGGGAGATGGTCATTGCCGAGGGCTGCGGGTTGGACCCGGTGGGCGAGCCTATCGAAGCCGCCTTCCCGGATCGGCCCTACATGAAGTTCGGCAGTCTCGATGCCGAGGGGAATGTTCCCGGCCGACACTGCATGTACTGGTACTTCACCCCTCGTGCGCTGTGCGACATGCTGGTATACGCGGGTTTCGGATCGACCGAGCCACGATCGCATTACCGAGTCGTCGGTCCCGGCGGTGGCGATTGCCCGATGACGACGGTCATCGGCCACGTTTCACCGGGCGAGATGACGCACGTGGCACCGCCTGCGGGAACAAAGGGTTACTGGCAACTCCAGAATGAGTTGACGCAGGCCCAGGCGGAAATCGCGGCACTCCAGGCCCAGCTCCGGCAATACGAAGGGCTCGGCCCGCGCTCGATCGAGGCTGCCAGACGTTTGCAACGACTCTCGAAGCGATTCCCTCGCGTCTCGTCCACCTTTCAGAAGGTGAACCGATCGGCATGAGTGCGGAACCGTGCGGCGTCAACGCCGGGGAAGGACCGGATGGACCACTATACGGACTTTGCCGTGCATGCGGCAAAGTCCGCACGGGGAATCCCCCTGACCGGACAATCAAGGTCCTGGTGAGGGTGGCGTGAACCGGATCTCCGGAAGTTCCTGGGCCGCTTTACGGAGCGATTGTTCCCACTGACCCTGGATCGCCCGCAGATCCGGGTCTTTATCGGGAAAGCGCCGGTAGCGGACGAGCCGCAGGTCGTCCGCGCCGTACACCAGCAGATCAATCGGTGGTCCGACGGTCACGTTGGATCGCATGGTGGAATCCAGCGAGATCAAGGCGTAGCGCGCGGCGTCGTCCAGCGTTGTGCGATCGAAGCGGACCCCGCGATCGAGGATCGGTCGTCCATACTTGCATTCACCGATCTGAAGGAAAGGGGAATCCTCCGTCGCCTGAAGGGGGTTCCCCTGGGGATAGATCAGGTACAACTCGTGGGGTTGGCCCCGGATCTGCCCGGCCAGGAGGATGTGGACGTTGAACTTGAATTCGTCCCGTTCCAGGGAAGGGCGGTCGAGGTCCGCGACCCGGCGAACCTGCTCCCCCACGACCCGCGCCGCATCGTAGAACGTCTTCGCGGAGGCCAGCCCTCGCCCCTCGTTAAAATCGCGCCCGAGAAGTGTGATGACGGATTGCGAGCAAGAGAGGCTCCCGCTGGTCAACAAGACAAACATCCGCTCACCCGGTTCCACGAACGTGTGCATCTTGCGGCAAACATTCACCTGATCGTAGCCGGCGTTCGACCGGCTGTCCGAAGCCATCACCAGGCCATCCTTGGTCTTGATGCCCAGGCAGTACGTCATGTTCGTTTCATTCCCCTGGCCCGCTCCCACCGTTGCTCCTCGCCACGCGTCCCCATCGTGATAGCACACGCCGGGGAACCGCCGCAAGTGGTAAGAATAACCATTGACAATTCAAATGTTCACCTTAAAATAAAGCATGCGGACCTCTAGCCAGGGACCGTCGCAGGTCAGGTGAGGTATCATGCTGATCCGGATCGGTTACGAGCTTCTGTACGATGTTCCGGCCCCTGTGCCGTTGTTGCTGATGCTGGCCGTGCGGCCCGAGCGGGAGCCATCGATACGGCGTCCCGGCGCATCCGAATCGAGCCGGAGGTGCCGGTCGAGGGATTTTTCGACGGGTTCGGCAACCACTGCGCGCGGATCATGGCTCCGGCTGGTAAGGTGCGGATCTGGGATGATGCAATCGTCGAGGACGATGGGCAGCCCGATCCCATCGATCCCAACGCGATCCAGCATCCGGTCGAGGAACTGCCGCCTGATTTGCTGGTCTATCTGCTTGGGAGCCGGTATTGTGAGGTGGACCGGCTCTCGGACGTCGCCTGGGCCCTTTTTGGCGACGCGCCAATGGGCTGGGGCCGGGTGCAGGCGGTCTGTGACTGGGTTCACGATAACGTCCAGTTCGGCTACGAGCATGCCCGACCGACCAAAACCGCCTACGACGTATACGAGGAACGGGCAGGCGTCTGCCGCGATTTCACCCATCTGGCCCTGACCTTTTGCCGTTGCCTGAACATCCCCGCCCGCTATGCGACAGGATACCTGGGCGATATCGGCATTCCGCCCCAGCCGCATCCGATGGACTTCAGCGGCTGGTTTGAGGTTTATCTCGGCGGTCGCTGGCACACATTCGATGCGAGGCACAATACCCCTCGTATCGGTCGCGTACTGATGGCCCACGGCCGTGACGCGGTAGACGTGGCCCTGACAACCGCATTCGGGGTTGCCACTTTGGAAACATTTCTCGTCTGGACGGATGAAGTGGACGAGACAGCCCTGACCGAGCCGATGAGCCTTCCAAGCTTGCGACCTTGACCCTCTGAAGCCGATCACGATCGGCCCGCGCATGGTCATTGTTGCTGCTGCCCCTGCTGCTGATGAAGCCCAGCGCGGGGGCGGGGCTGGTTCGGATACGCGGGCCGGCCCTGCCTTTGGGTCTGGAATCCATTACGTTGCGACTGATACTGAGACTGGAGGGATGAGGGCCGGGGCGAGGGAAAAGCCCATTCATCCCACTCCGGTGGAACCCGATCCACCGGCTCGACCGTGACGGACACTTCGATCGATTCTTCCGCGTTCCCTTTCCAGACGCCTCGATTAGGCGGAACGTCGGAATAGTCGCGGCCGATGGCCATCACGACATGATCGTCGCCGACGAACTCACCGCTGGTCGGATCGAGATCGACCCACCCGACCCGCTCCCCCGCCCAGACCTGGCACCATGCGTGAGTGGCAAGCTCACCGGGATGGTTGACGTACCCGCTCACGTAACGGGCCGGCAGGCCCAGGCTTCGGCACGCACCAAGGAACAGGTGGGCGATGTCCTGGCAGACACCCCGCCCGAGGTCCAGCGACTCGCTCAGGGGAGTCCGCGACGTGGTCACTTTCTTTTCATAAACCAGACGTCCCCGCACGGCCTGCATGGTTCGGAAAAGCCACTGGATCAAGGCCCCGGACGGTCGGTGCAGGTTCGACACGAACGCATCGAGCGCCGGACACCGATCCACCAGCGGGCTTGGCCGGAGAAATTCCAGTTCCTCGACGATGGCCTCGCTCTCATTCGGCGGCTCCACGCCGTCGAGACGACTTGCGGGAGTTCGTCGATGGGTCCGCACAAAGCTCGTGGCCTGGACGTTCAGTTCCTGATAGGGGGTCTCCACATTGAACAGATCCACGCGGTTGCCGAACCCGTCGCGATAGGAAGTCAACGGCGCCGAGGGATTGATCCGCAGGCGGTAACGGAGCGACGTCTGATCCTCGTCCGATGGGGGCGCCATTCGGACCTCGAAGACCGTCTCGGTGACGGGGGACGAGTACGTGAACTTGGTCGTGTGCAAGATACGCAATAGCATGTTCGTGTCCCCAGACTTCAAACTCGCAATTCCGATCGATCAGCGATTATCTATTTGAATTCCTGAACTTACTTTTAATGGATCATGTAAAGAAGTAGGCCTGATGGATTTCGTCTCCGATCAGGTTGCAGGATTCCTGGATGCCGGCAAGGAAGCGTTCGAGGCCCTGGCCGAAGATCTCGTCCACCTCCATGTAGCGCAGCTCGCTTTCGAGCCGACCGAGCCGACGCTCGGCATCGGAGCCGTGGCCGCCACTCTCGGTGATGGCGTGGAGCGATTCGAGACAACGAGCGATGCAGAACCGGATCGAGCGCGGGAAGTCGGCATCGAGCACGAGGTAGCGGATCACGCCCTCCGGTTCCACGCGGTCATGATGCACGCGCTGAAACGCCTCGAAGGCCGAGCAACTCCAGAGCAGACTGGACCAGTGCACGATGCGCAGCGGCGGCTCGGCGAGAGGGCCACCTTCGCGGAGGCCGTGCATCTTGATGCTCAGGATGCGGCTCACCTGGTTGGCTCGTTCCAGGTATCGGCCCAGTTGAAGAAAGTGATAGATTTCGGTGCGGGGCAAGGTGCCATCGACCAGCCCCTCGAACAGAATGCACGACCGTTTGACGCCATCGAGAAACCGTGGCGGGCTGGCGGCAAACCGTCGCCGGGCCTTCTTGCTGCGCAGGTCGAGATAGACGCGATTGATCTGGCTCCACGCCTCGGCGCTGAGCGTCTCCTGCGTGGCGCGGGCACTCTCGCGGGCGTGACCTATCATCGACAAGATCGAGTGACCGTGTTCGCAGTCAAACGTGAGGAAGCGGAGCACCGCCTCCCGGTCGAGCGGCCCTGGCGAATGTGACGCCTCGAACGCCTTGCGGCAGGCCAAAATCGACAGAACGCTCTCGATCGGGGCGGGGTCGTCCACGTCACCGGCCAGCCCTGCGGCGTCCAGTTCCAGGTGGAAGCCGACATCGAGCAGCCGGGCAACGTTCTCCGCCCGCTCGACATAACGGCTGATCCAGTAGAGGTTCTCGGCGACCCGGCTGAGCATTTCAGGCAGCCCCCACCCTTTGCGGCGGGCCATCGCGCAAAACCCAGGTATCCTTGGTCCCACCTCCTTGCGAGCTGTTGACCACGAGACTCCCTTGCGGTAGCGCGACGCGGGTCAGCCCTCCGGCGAGCACCTGGATCTGCTCGCCGTAGAGCACGAAGGGCCTCAGGTCGATGTGCCGCCCCTCGAGATGACCGTCCACGAGGGTCGGATGCTGGCTGAGGTGGATCGTCGGCTGGGCGATGTACCCGCGCGGGTTCGCCTCGATCTTGCGGGCAAACTCCTCACGCTGGGCGGCCGTCGAAGCCGGACCGATCAACATGCCGTAGCCTCCTGACCCATCGACCGCCTTGACGACCAGTTTGTCGAGATTCGCCAGGATGTGTTGCCGGTGTGACAGGACGAGCGGGCGGAACGTCTCGACATTGGACAGGATCGGCTCCTCCTTCAAATAGTAACGGATGATCTCCGGAATGAAAGGATAAATTCCTTTATCATCGGCAACACCGGTGCCGAGGGCATTCGCCAGCCCGAGTTGACCCGCCCGGCACGCACCAACCAGTCCGGGAACGCCGAGTTGACTTTCGCGGCGAAACGTCAAGGGGTCGAGGAAGTCGTCATCCACGCGCCGGTAGAGGACATCAAGTTGCTTGGCCCCGCCGATCGTTCGCATGAAGATCTGGCCGCCGTCGAGGAACAGGTCACGCCCTTCGACCAGCTCCACGCCCATCTGTCGCGCCAGGTAACTATGTTCATAATAGGCGGAGTTGTACACGCCCGGGGTCAGGACGGCCACGGTCGGTTCATTGCATCCCTCAGGAGCAATATGCCGCAAGACCGCCAGTAGGTTCGCCGCGTAATCATCGACGGGACGGATATTGTACGCGGCGAACAGCAGCGGGAAGAGTTGCTTCATCACCTGTCGGTTCTTCAGAACGTAGCTCACACCCGAGGGGGTCCGGCCATTGTCCTCCAGCACGAGATAGGCGCCGGACGCATCGCGGATCAGGTCGATTCCTGAGATGTGCATGTAGATGTTCTTCGGCACGCGCAGGCCGACGCATTCGCGGCGATACCCTGACGCTCCGAGGATCAATTCCGTTGGGACAACCTGATCGCGGAGGATCTTCCGCTCGTGATAGACATCATGTATGAAAAGATTCAACGCCCGGACGCGCTGGATCAACCCCTGCTCGATCTGGGCCCATTCCACGGGAGGAATCAGGCGGGGGACGGGGTCAAAGGGAATAATGCGTTCGACCCCTTGGTCGCGACCATAGACGGTGAAAGTGATCCCTTGGTGCCGCATGATCAGATCGGCCGCTCGGTGGCGGGCAATCAACTCGTTCGTCCCCAGAGCAACCAGACGCTCGTATAGCGGGACATAGTGCTCGCGTATGTGCGAGTCGGCGGAGAACATCTCATCGAATCCGGCCAGATCGTAGTGACCGAAGAGTTCCGGATCCAGGTGTGTTGTCAGCATGATGTCCCAACCATCGGGATCAGCGCAGCCTCATCGCGCCGAGGAGGCGTCCGCTCGCGCCTCGCCACTGAACATAGTTTTTAGAAAAGTAAGAAGATCATCTGTCTGCCTCAGAGATTGATCTTGTTGAAGCAACCGCGATGCCAGGACTCATCGTTTTCGCTATAAAGTCTTTATTTCCAATGATTTATTTTCACCCGCCGATTCCCCTTCGTCGTTTAGTACGCCTGGACTTGTGGCATTCTGAGGGGCAACTTGCCCCTAAAGTGAGCAGCCGCGACACCCTGGAGCACGGAGAAAGTGACCTGGTGGCAGTGGTCATGCCATATTGGCGGTCAGAAGATACAGCGGCGACCCCCTCTCGAGGTGCCAATTTGGCATCAAAGAGATTACGCCTGGCGCAGATTTGGCAGAAACACGGCATATGGCCGCCTGAAGAATGGTGTCATAAGTATTTGACAAATATAGGACTTATGTCTCAAAAAAAACTGCGGCATAGCGATTGCCTCATGGAGATTTCGCAGGATTTCTGGAAGACGCACAGGGAGGGGCGGTTATCTGGTGATCCAGGAACAGAGGCCGCGTAATGAGTAAGGAGAGAGACGATGGCGATCGAACGTTGGGATCCGTTCCGTGAGGCAGTTAGTCTGCGTGATGCCATGAATAGTCTCTTGCAGGAAAGTTTTGTAAGGCCCGGGGTGGCGGCTGGAACCGGCGCGATGAGCCTGCCACTGGACATCTCCGAGACAGAAAACGAATTCGTGGTCAAGGCGTCGTTGCCCGGGGTGAAGCCGGATGACGTGCAGATTACCGTACACGGCGACACGCTGACCATCCGTGCGGAGACCAAGGCCGAGGAGGAGAAGAAGGGGGAGACCTGGCATGTCCGCGAGCGTCGTTTCGGCACCTTTCAGCGCAGCGTGAGCCTGGCCACGCCGATCAGTGCCGACAAGGCCAGTGCCCAGTTCGAGCACGGTGTTCTGACCCTGGCGTTGCCCAAGGCCGAGGAAGCCAAGCCCAAGCAGATCAAGGTCGGTGTGAACGCGCCTCAGGGTGGTGGATCGAAGTGAGAATCTGGCTGAACCCGTCCTGCCCCGGATACATACTCCGGGGCAGGACGGGTTCGCAAGAAGTTCTGGCGAATCGTGGGTCAGGTGAGGTTCGGCAACAAACGGCGTGCGTTCCCTTCGGTGATTGCCATCCTTTGCTCGTCCGAGAGAGACGACTCCTGAAGCTTCAGCCGCGCCGATGCGAACGTGAAAAGCGGACTGAGTGAGCCGAACAGAATCGATTCGATTCCTACCTCCGGAATCAATCGATTCAGGCCGGCGGCCCCTTCGAGCATGGCGACCTCAACCGACACATCACCAGCGGGCAATAGCCGGGAGAGCGCTTCGCCTCGCAAACGACCCAGAGCGTTCAGCAAAACGAGTTTCAACCGTGGGAAGCGCGACAGCAAATCTGTCAGGGGGGATGGGTCCACCTGTGGCACGCGCAAGAGCGGATGCTGCGTGCGCTCGTCCTCCATCGTGAGGACAAGCTGGACGATGCGTTGACGAGCCTCGGCGTCCGCCAGGAGCGCGGAGAACGCGGGGTCATCGAGCGTGTAGCCATGATAATTCGGATGGAGCCGCAGGCCCGGCATCCGGTGTACCTCGTGGCAACGGCGAAGGTCTTCGCGCCAGTCGGGCAAGCGGGGATTGACCGTGCCAAACGGGACGAAGAGCCCCGAGCCGTACCGCTGACAGTCCTCCGCGAGACGCGCGTTCACGGCGGCGAGGTCGCGATGCAGCAGCGCATCGAAACTGCCGGCCCAGGCTTGCGACACGCCACTGTCGCGGAGCGAACGGGCCAGAGATTCGGGTTCGTCGTGCGGCAGCCTGCGGAACGGCCACCGGGAGAGGAACACGTTCACGTCGATCAAGGCCGCACCCCTTTCTCGCGTAGAATCGGCGCGAGCATGCGCTGGAGGTTCTCGCTGAGGATCAGCCGGCGGTCGGCGTCGCTGATCTCGGCCCCCATCACCTTGCCAAGCTGCGACGCGAAGCTTCGTCCCGCCACATCACTGCCGTAGATGAGGCGGCGGGGGCCAAGCTCGCGCACGCCCATCTCAACGAAACCGGCCGTCGGGTCAGACCCCGCCAGGCCGATCGAGACGTTCGGGTGGGCCCGCACGGCGCGGATGCCCAGTTCCCAGTTGCCGCCGGAGTGCCCGCAGATCAAGGGGACCGTCGGATGCCGCGCGGCGAGGGTGGCCAGGTCCATCGGCGTGGATTCGCCAGGCAGGTTCGCCTCGGTCTTGATCCACGTATGTTGGAAGATCGCGGCCTTCAAGGCCGCCGCGTGCTCAACGATCGGGTCGAGCGCGGGCTCGCTGCAACGCAGGGCGACCCACAGCTTGATGCCGACCATCGGGCCATTCTTGATGCAACGGTCCATCTCGGCCAGACTGGCCTCGACATGTTTCGGATTGACGTAGGCGAATCCGAATGCACGGTCATGCCAGTGTGCCAGCGCCTGGAGTACCTGATCGTTTTGTCTTCGCAGTTCCTCGGGAGAGGGATCGGCGTCGTGAGGATAGCCCATGAAGACGATGACCCGATCGATCCCCATGCGGTCGGCCACGTCGATCAGGCGGGCCATCTTCTCCTCGGGCGTTCGGCCGTCGAAGCCGCCGAGGTGGCAGTGCAGGTCCCAGATCCTCATGCGTCGCTCATTCCTCGCTATGGCGGTCGTAGGGAACAATGTTCTGCCACTCATCGGCATCGGAAGCGCGCCACGACGGCGACGACCGATTCGGTGTCACTCATGTTGAAGACTTCATGAGGCACGTCCGGTTCGATATAGATGAAGTCGCCGGCCTGGTTCTCGACGATCTGCTTGAGCCCCCTGCCATACTCATGCCGCACGCGCCCCTGGAGGATGTAGAGCATCAACTCGAAACCGACGTGGATGTGCGCCGCGGCGACACCGCCCGGCGGAATCGTCGCCACATTCATCGAGAGCTTCGTCGATCCAACGTTCTTCGACGACATGCCCACCTTGTAATGGATGCCGTTCCAGCCCCGGCAATTCTCGCTCGCGCGGATGACCTTGATTCCGCCGCCATCCTCCACGAACGTGGACAGGTCCACCTCGGCGCTCGACATGATGAATGACCTCCGGAAACGCAACCCCAGAAGTTACAACGGTTGAGGATTTCTCTATTTCTGTAAATCGAGCAGGAAGGCCAGCAGGTCGGCCATTTCCTGCGGGTTGATCTTCGACTCCAGGCCCTCGGGCATGAGGGACTTCCCCGTGCTGGTGATCTCGGCGATGTTCCGGCGGAGAATCGCGTCCTGGGCGTCCTCGGCGCACTTGAGTGTCAGGCTCGTGGCGGTCTCGGAGTCGATCAGGCCGGACAGCACGCGGCCGTCTTCCAGGGCGACGTTGTACTCGACGAAGTCAGGCGCAACCTCACGGTTGGGGTCGAGGATGTGCACGAGGATCTCCTCGGCCGTCCGGCGCTGCACGGAGGAGAGGTTGGGGCCGACCGCGTGCCCTTTCTCTCCGAGACGGTGGCAGGTCATGCACTCGCGTTCGAAGACAACTCGACCGCGTTCGGGGTCGGATTCCCGGCTTAAGGCGCTTCGATACGCTGCGATGACCTCCTGCCGAGGTCCGGGCACCTCATTCGCGAAGAGACGTTCGGCCTGGGCCCGGATCTTGGGATCGCGGATCTTGAGCAACAGCGACCGGCGCGACGGCGGGATCTGTCCGAGGGCCACCGTGCCGTCCTCCACGGCGTCGAGCAACGGTCGAATCCAGATTGTCCGACCGAGCAGGAGCGGTATCACCTCGTTGCGCAGAGGGGGCGAATAGCTCTTCCAGGGTTTCAGCAGCAGGCCCGCGACCTCGGGTTGGATCACGTGGCCGAGAGCACGAACGGCCGCCATTTGCACGCGCTGAGGCTCTCGCGGTTCGAGCAACGGCGGCAGGATGGCCATCGCGTCCTCGGCCTTCCCCAACCCCAGCAACATGATGGCTTGCTCGCGGCGGTCCAGCGCGACATCGTCCTCGGGGGCCACCTGCTTTGCGTGTTCCATGAGCTTTTGCAGGAGTGCGTCCGTTTTCGGCGAGGTCGTCTCTCGCACCTGCTCCAGTCCTCGGCCCGCACGGCCCAAGCCATCGGCCAGACCGAGCACAACATTGAGGGCCGTATCGGTGTCCTGATCGTGGAGCGCGGCGAGGCTCCGCTCCACATCCTCGGGCCGATTGCGCGCACCGACCACGAGTCGCCAGGGAGTGAAGCAGTGGAGCGGCCTCGTCGCTCTCGGCGAAGATTTGATTTTTGAGCAAGGATGTCAGGATTCCACTTGCCTTGTTGGTCGCGGAACTGAGGATGGCCGTGCGGACCCACGCATCCCCGGCATCCCGTCGGGCGATCGTCGCGAGGGCCTCCATGGCTCGGGGGTCGCGGATCTCTCCCAGCGTGAACGCTACCTGGAAGCGGACCCGGATGGACGAGTCGTCGGCCAGTCCGAGGACGGACGTTCGCAGGCTCTCGGAACGGTCGAGCCGCGACTCGGCCAGCCGGACGGCATGTTCCCGCACGCCGGCCGATTCATCGCTGAGACGACGATTCAAATCCTCATCCGAAAGCGCATCAAGTCCTTCCAGGGACCAGAGCGCATGGAGGCGGCCCAGAGGGGACGGGCTTTCGTTCAAGAGGTGCCGGAGCGGATCGATGGCGGACGGGTCTTGCCGCTCGAAGATCAATCGGTGCGCGGTGTCGCGGTGCCAGGCGTTGGGATGTTCCAGAAGAGCGACCAGCTCGACGGTCGAGAGCCGTCCCAGGTGGGGCGGCGGCGCGAAGCGGAAATCGGGTGGAGCGAGCCGGTAGATGCGCCCGCGATCCTCACCATTGCGCAGGTCGAGCCGGGCCTTGATGTCGTCGGGAATCGACCAGGGGTGCTCGATCGTCTCGCGGTACATGTCGAGAACGTGCAGGGTTCCATCGGGCGCATTCACGAAATTCACCGGTCGGAACCAGGTGTCAGTCGAGGCGAGAAATTCGGAGTCGCCGTCCGGACGGTCGGCGCGGAAGGTCACACCGTCGGGTTCGAGCACCATGCGGAGGATCACGTTATTCGCCACTTCGCCGAGGAACAGATTGCCGCGGTATGGCTCGGGATAGGCGTCGCCGCGATAGACGGTCACGCCGCTGGAGGAGGTCAGATAACCGGCGCCGACCAGTTCACTCCGGGGATACGCCTTGCCGATGGCCGCCCAGCGCTCGGCCCGCAGCACGCGCCAGGGCTCCGGCGGGCTGATGCGGTGAATGGGGATCGTGTCGCCGCTGGGGGCGGCGTCGTGCAGGGCTCGCGGTGCGGGAAGGTGGGGATTTCGTTCGAGGTATCGGGCGGGAAGGACGACGTGCTCGGCCGGGTTGCGGATGTCGCAGAGGAACCGGTTGCCCCAGTCATCGAACGTGTTCCCAAACCGCGGCGCCGCCCGAGATCACCGTGAATTGTCGGGTCTCGGGATCGAAGCGGAAGTCCTTCCGCAGGACGGCGATCGGTGGACTCTCGGGCTCGCCCCGCGGGGCGAATCTGGCCCCCGTTCCCCGAGCCGCGCCGTAGATCTGATGATCCAGGCCCCATTGCAGGTTGTTCATCACGGCCTGAATGTTGAATTTACGGAAACCGGTGAAAACCTTTTCACGCAGATCGGCCCGGTGGTCGCCGTCGGTGTCCTTGAGGTACCAGATGTCCGGCGTCGCGGCGACGAAGACGCCCCCTTTCCAGACCGCCACACCCGTTGGCCAGGAGAGCTTCTCGGCGACGATGTGCCCCTCGTCGAATCGTCCGTCACCGTCGTTGTCAATCAGGAGGCGAAGGCGGCCGATGGGCGGGTCGGCGGTGTTCTCGGTGAATGGTTGATCGTTTTTCGGGTCCTTGTGCGGATAATCGCTCATCTCGACCACGTAGAGCCGCCCGTCCTCGTCATAGGCCGCCGCGACCGGATCGAAGACCATCGGCTCGGCCGCCAGCAACTCCATGCGAAAGCCGTCGAGAACATGAAACGACTTCAATGCATCGTCCGGCTCCAGCGCACGGCAGGCGGGGCAGGGGGGTGTCCTCGGGCGTGGTCGGTTCCTCGGCCTGACTGGTATTCCCGATGACTCCAAGGAGGAGTACGCAAAGGAAAAGCCGAAAAGCTTGCATGAGCGACACGGGGCGATTCTCCAAGGGCGAAGGGCGGACTTCGGCAAGGGATCGACTATTCTTTCCGGATGCCGCCGTGGGCTTTCCGCGGGTCGCGGACCGGATAGCGGAGCGTCCAGACCATCGGGATGTCGCGCTCCGAACTCCTCGGCATACCGGACCAAGTCCCGCACCACGTCGGGCTGCGAGCGGTCAGATCGTGCGACTCGCCGGGTCGGCCTCGATATCATAGAGCTTCGGGAGCGGAAATGTCTCGTCGCGGTTGCCGATGTTGAGCTTCCAGCGCCCCTGCCGCAGGGCGGTGATGTTGTCATCATAGACCCAGACAAACGGCCTCCGACGTGCGACACGTCCCTCGCCGCTCAGGATCGGCCAGATGTCCCGCCCATCGTACACGCGATCCTCGGGCAGGGTTCCTCCGGCGAGTTTGAGGAGCGTCGGGAACATGTCGTACGCGATCACCGGCGCCTTCACAACACGCCCGGCGGGAAGACGACCCGGCCAGCGCGCGATGAAGGGGACCCGGATGCCCCCCTCGAACGAGTCGCGAATCCTCCCTCGCAGCTCGCCCGCGTCCCCCCCTTGGGCCATCGGGCCGTTATCGGAAGTGAACACCACGAATGTATTATCCGCCAGATCGAGATGGTCGAGCACATCGAGCAGGACGCCCACCTGACCATCAAGATAGGCAATCGCATCTTCGTACAGCGAGTGGCCCTCCCGGCGGAATCGCTCAGGAATTCGCAACGGAGGGTGGGGCAACGTGTGCGACAGATAGAGGAAAAACGGCTGATCCTTGTGATTGTCAATGAATTGGATCGCCTCCTCCGTGAATCGCTCGGTGATGTTGGCGACGGCCTCGCCGGGCAGTTCCTCGACGATTCGATCGTCACGGATCAGGATCGTCGGGAGCATGTCCATCGAATACGGCAGCCCGAGGTAGCCATCGAACCCGTGTCGCGTGGGCAGGAATTCGGGACGGTCGCCAAGGTGCCATTTGCCGATGGCCATCGTCGCGTATCCGCGTTCGCGCAGGGCCTCGGCCAGCGTGATCTCTTCCGTCCGGCAACCCCGAGGGTGAATCCGGCCGCAGGACGTCCACGATCCCGACGCGGAACGGTTGCCGGCCCGTCAGCAGGGCCGCGCGCGACGGCGAGCAGACGACGTGGGCGACGTAATATTGGGTCAACCGCACACCCTCGCGGCTGAGTTGATCAATATTGGGTGTTTCGATGCGGTCGCTGCCGTAGCAGCTCAGGTCCCGGTAGGCGAGGTTGTCGGCCCAGATCCAGACGATGTTCGGTTGTCGCGGTGGATTCGCCCGCGCAAAACCGACACCCATCGCCAGCAAGACCAGAACGTGAAATATCCACCTCGGCATCGACTTTCCTCCGCCGGTCGCGGTTCAACGTTGTTTGCGGTTTCGCTTGACGCGACTTCTTGGCTTGCGCCCGTTTCTGCTTCTTGAGCTTCTTGATGTCGGGACGCTTGCGAGGCTGATCCGGCCAGAGGTTGGGCTGGGGGATGCCATAACGGTTCGAATCGCCGGGTTTCGCACCGAGACCGAGGTCGTACCGAACCCATTCCCAGGAGCCCTGAACCGATTCGTCCACGCAGCCAGAGGCATAGGCATCCTCGATCAGTGGAGCAGACTTCCACCGCCTTGAGCACGACCAATTCGGAAACAAGAAATCCATTGAGTGAGGCGGGATTATCCGTTTTCCGAGCGAGTTGGCTCGTCAGGAAGCCGATACAGTCTTCCCGCGTTTCCGGATGGGTTCGGGCGATCTCTTTCAAGATCTCCGCGCCATGGATTCTCGCATCTTCGTTGAGTGACTCATCGGCGATGTGCCGTTTCACGGCCGGGATGGCCACCGGTCCAATCCGGGAAAAAACCTCAGGGAGATCCATCGCCAGATAATCATCCTCGGGGGAGTCCCCGAGTAGTTCCAGCAACGGTTCAATGGCCTGTTCGGCGTGCAGTTCGCCGAGGCTTCGCCAGGCATGGAGCGGCGCCCAGACCTCCAGGTTTTCGGCATCCGCCGAGTTCAAGTCCCGGTCCGTCGCCATCCGGATCAGGTCGGGGATGTGCTCCGGCCCGATCCCCAGAGCGCGATAATCCCGCCAGGATCGGTCATTGCTGGGCCGACCGAGCGTCAAGAACTGATCCAGCGGTGGTGCATACTCCGCCATTGGATTTTCTCCCGTCGGGCAATGGCACGCTCATCGTGTACATCGAGGGTATCGAGTGCCCGTCAGGTCGGAAAGGGGTCAGCTCTCGACCATTCGCGAGGGCGATGGCGGCTCAGCGGATCAACTCTTGGATGACGTGGCCATGCACGTCCGTCAGGCGGCGATCGATCCCATTGTGACGGAACGTCAAACGCTCGTGGTCGATGCCGAGCAGGTGCAGGACGGTGGCGTGAAGGTCGTAGCCGTAGGTGACGTTCTCGACCGCTCGGTACGACCATTCGTCGCTGGCGCCATACGTCACGCCTCCCTTGATCCCGCCACCGGCCAGCCAGGAGGTGAATGTCGAGGGGTTGTGGTCGCGTCCCTTGCCCCCCTGGCTGCAGGGCATCCGGCCGAACTCGGTCGTCCAGATGACGATCGTGTCGTCGAGCAGACCACGCGATTTGAGATCCTTCAGCAACGCGGCGGCGGGTCGGTCCATGCTCCGGCCCATCTCGCCGTGGTCGCGGGCGATGTCTTCGTGCGAGTCCCAGTTCCGGCGCGGGAAACCGTTGTCCGCGCCGCTCCAGACCTGGACGAACCGCACGCCGCGCTCCAGCAGCCGACGGGCGATCAGGCAGTTGCGGCCGAAGTCCTCGGTGGCGGGTGCATCGAGCCCGTAGAGCTCTGCGCGTCGCGTCCGACTCGCCCGAAAGGTCCAGGACCTCCGGCGCGCTGAGCTGCAACCGAGCGGCCAGCTCGTACGAGGCAATGCGGGCCTCCAGCCGCGAATCGCCGGGGTGATCGGCGATATGTTCACGATTGAGCCGGTTGAGCAGGTCCAGCCCCTCGGCATCGGCCTGCTCGTCGAGGAAGTCGGTTTCGGGCGGGAACAGGTCGCGGATCGGCCGCTTCGCGCCGGGGCGGACCATCGTCCCCTGGTGCTCGGCGGGGAGGAAGCCGGAGCCCCAGTTGGCCGGTCCGTTCGGGGCGAACCCTCGGGAATCGGGCAGAACGACGAACGTCGGCAGGTTCTCGTTGAGCGATGCCCAGCCCGTACGAGATCCAGGCGCCGAAGCTCGGGAAGCCGGGCAGGACGAAGCCGGTCGTCTGGAGGAACGTCGCCGGGCCGTGCACGTTCGACTTGGAGACCATCGCGGGCAGGAACGCCATGTCATCGACGCAAGCCGCCAGGTGCGGCACGAGGTCGCTCATCCACTTGCCGCATTCGCCGTACGGCTTCCAGCCCCAGGGGCTTTTCATCACGGCCCCGGGCGTGCTCTGAAACAGCTCGATCTTGCCGCCTGGGTCGAATGGCTTCGCCGTGCTTCTGGATCAACAGCGGCTTGTAATCGAACGTGTCGCACTGGCTGGCCGCGCCCGACATGAACAGCTCGACGACGCGCTTGGCTTTCGCCGGATGGTGCAGACCGCCATTGAGGTCCGCTCGAGGGACGGGGCGCCTGCGCATCGGCCGCGAGCAATCCCTCAACGCCCAGCAGGTGCGCCAGGGCGATTCCGCCGAGACCACCCCCGGTGCGCCAGAGGAACGAACGGCGGTTGATGTCTTGGGAGGTCATGGTGGATCTCGAATTCCTCAAAGAATGTACCCGTCCGAATCGGTGTCGAACCGTTCTTCCTCCAGGTCTTCCGACTCTGGGCTTGTTTGCGATTGCCGGTACGCCAGAACTCCCCCGCCGACCATTCCCAGAAAGAGGCAGCCCATGAAGAGGAATCCGCTCAGGATCACCAGCAATTCCGAATCGCGATGCCGCAGCGCCATTGCCGACAATATAAAGCCTGTAAAGGCCCCCACGAATCCGCCGAGAAGGATGCCGAAGAAGACGCTGGCAAGAAGCCGAATATGCTCGAACATGACCGCCGCTGTTCCCTTTTCTAATCAACGAACACAAATTCATTCAGGTTGAAGATCATCCGGCATGTATTGATCAACCCATGTTGCCGCGAATACGCCACAAGCGCCTTCCGCTCGTCGGCTCGGGGCGGGCGGCCGAGGGCCATTTCGTACGCGTCGTCAATCTGCGCATCCGGTTCGGCGCTGACGTTCTTCTAGACGCTTCGCGAACGCTTCGGCCTGCGCGATCATGAACGGGTCGTTCAGGAGGGCCAGGGCCTGCAAGGCGGTGATCGTCGTGTTGCGCACCGGAACGCTCTGGTTCGGATCGGCGCCGTCGAGGCACTCGATAAACGGGTTCGGCACGCTCCGGACGACGAAGCGATAGACCGTTCTCCGTCGTCCCTCGGGCGGGTCGATCCAGGCGGGGTCGTCGTGATCGTAAACGGGCGAGTGATCGTCCTTGAAGCGGAAGAGCGCGAACCCGGGACCGCCCATCTCGTTCCGGAGCCGTCCGGCGACGAACAGCGTGGCGTCGCGGATCTCCTCGGCCTCCAACCGTCGCCGGTTCTGCCGCCAGAGCAGGTGGTTCTCGGCGTCGAGCGCGGCGGCCTCGGGATCGAACGTCGAGGCTTGACGATAGACGGCGCTCCGGCAGATCAGGCGGTGGAGGTCCTTGAGCGATCCGCCGCCATCGCGGAACGTGACGGCCAGCCAGTCGAGCAACGCGGGGTGGGTGGGCCTTGAGCCGTTGCGGCCGAAGTCGTTGGGCGTATCGACGATCCCTCGGCCAAAATGGTAATGCCAGACGCGATTGACGATCGGATCGCCAGGTGAGCATGTTGTGCGGATCGGCGATCCATTCCGCCAGGGCCGCGCGGCGTGCCCCCTCGTCGTTCCCCTGGGGAAACCGTGGCATCCAGACCCGGAACGCAGGACAGGCTCGCCGGGGCCGACCTCCTCTTCCGGTTGCTCGACATCGCCGCGGTTGAGCACATGAATCGGCCTCGGTGCGTGCGAGACCAGGGCATAAACCTGCGGTTGCGGCGGCAGGGAGTCGATCTCCGCGTTCACCGTTGTCAGGTCGTTCGTGAGTTGCTCGCGCTCCGTCCGCAATGCCGACGGGATCAGGGCCTCTCGCAGGACCGCACGACGTTCCTCGGACGCGGCGGATCTGGTACGAACAGTTCCGCGCGGCTCCGGACGAGTGGGGCCTCGGCCGGATTGTTCAAGGATTGCCGGCTGTTGAATCCATCGACGAGATGGCGCGTGCTCCAGCGCCCGGCCTCGATCGAGTCCAGCGCGGAGACGGCCGCCCCTTCGGCCACGTTCTCGCCACCGGAGAGAACCTGCATTTCTCCCAGCGCGAGCACGTAATCGTTCGTCCTGGGCCAGAGTTTCGTCGCCGTCAAGCGGACGTAGCGCCCGTTGCGACCTTCGGGACGGATGACCCACCAGTGGTCGCCGGGGTTGGGGACGTCGGACGACGTGCGATCCTCGACGAGGACGGACGAGGCGAAGTCCGGATCGTCGGAAAGCTCGACACGGAAACGCGCGGGGAAGCCGAACCCGGGGGTGTCGGGAAAGTCGGTCGGCCGGGCGGGGATCAGGCGGATCGCGTCGATCGGCAAGGAGCGGCCGAGGTCGATCTGGACCCACTTCGTCACCTCGGCATTGGGCGCGATGGCACTGTGGTAGCCATTCGTCGGGCTCGGGGGCGTGGCCGAGAGGACGGGGCAGCCCGTCCCGATTCCTGTCGCAAGCGCTGGAGGGTCGCGTCGAGCCGGTCGAGTTCCGGGCTGCCGAGGGCGTCGATCCGGCGTTGCAGATCGTCGAGGGATCGCGTCAGGCGTTCGCGCTGGGCGTTGAGGTCCGCCAGATGCGCGGCGTGGTCGGGGTCGGCATACGGCCGATCGCCGCGATCGACACCCGCGAAGACGGCTTGCAGGCGGTAATAATCGTTCTGTGGGATCGGGTCAAACTTGTGGTCGTGGCAGCGGGCGCAGTGGACCGTCATGCTGTTGAAGGTGGAGATGGTGTTCGCCAGCATGTCGTCGCGGTCGATCAGTCGGGTCTTCTGCTTCTCGACGGTCCCCTCGCGCAGCTCGACGTGACCGACAAAGTCCCAGGGGCCAGCGGCGACGAAGCCGGTGGCGATGGTCGCCCTGCGGGTCGTCCGGGAAGAGCACGTCGCCCGCGATCTGCTCGCGGATGAACCGTGCGTAAGGCTTATCAGCGTTCAGGCTCTCGATGACGTAATCGCGGTACGGCCAGGCGTTGGGCCGGCGTTTGTCCTTGTCGTAGCCGTGCGTGTCGGCGTAATGCACGACGTCGAGCCAGTGCCGCCCCCAGCGCTCGCCGTAGCGGGGGGAGGCGAGCAGCCGTTCCAGGAGTCGGTCGTAGGCGTTCGCCGAGGGATCGTTCACGAAGGCGTCGATCTCGTCCGGCGTCGGCGGCAAGCCCGTCAGGTCGTAGGAGAGGCGGCGGATCAAGGTGCGGCGGTCCGCCTCGGGACGGGGTGCCAGCCCCTTTTCTTCCAGCGCCGACAGGATGAACGCGTCGATCGGCGTGCGGACCCAGCCCTGCGTCTTTGACGGGAGGAACCTCGGGCAAGGTCAACGGCTGGAACGCCCACCAGGAGGCGGGATCGTCCTTCGGTTCCTTCAGGGTCAGCCCTTCCGGCCAGGGGGCTCCCTCCGCGATCCAGCGCCGGAGGACGGAGACCTCCTCGGGCGAGAGCGGTTTGCCCCCCTTGGGCATCAAGGGGTCATCGCCCGCGATCATGTCGATGAGATAACTCTCGTCCGGCTTGCCCGGCTCGATCGCGGGGAGCGAATCGCCCCCTTCGCGGGCCTCGGCGAGCGTTGCCAGAGAGAGGCCCCCCTTTTTCGAATCGCCGCCGTGACAGCGCACGCAACGGGACTGAAGGATCGGGGCCACCTTCTCGCGGAAGACGGTTTCGTCCGATTCCGAGGCCTGGGCCGTCGCGAACAGCGCTGACAGGGTCAAGGCCAGCAACGTGGCGTGGGCGAACGTCATGATCGAGGTAGCTCCACCGTCAGGCGAGGACATCCGCGAGGACCCGACCCGAGACATCGGTCAGCCGTCGCTGGTTGCCGTTATGGTAGAAGGTCAGTTTCTCGTGATCGAGCCCGAGCAGGTGCAGCACGGTGGCGTGGAAATCGTGGACATCGGCGACGTTCTCGACCGCCTGGTGGCCGAATTCGTCGGTGGCGCCGTAGCTGAAGCCCCGCTTGACGCCGGCCCCGGCCATCCAGGCGGTGAACCCCTTCGGGTTGTGGTCGCGGCCCTCGGCCCCTTTCTGGAAGGTTGGCATCCGGCCGAACTCGGTCGTCCAGAGGACCAGGGTATCCTCGAGCATCCCGCGCTGTTTCAGGTCGTGGAGCAACGCGGCGGCGGGTTGATCGAGGATCGGGCCGTGGCGGTCGTAGTCCGACTTGATCCGCCGGTGTCCGTCCCAGTTCAGGTTGCCTTCGCCCATCGCGAAGGCGCCGTTGAACAGCGTGACGAACCGCACGCCGCGCTCCAGCAGGCGGCGGGCCAGCAGGCAGTTGCGACCGAAGGCGGCCTTCGTTTCGTTGGCGTCGTTCAGGCCGTAGAGATCGCGGGTCGCGGGGCTTTCCCGAGAGAGGTCGCCGACCTCCGGCGCGCTGAGCTGCATCCGGGCGGCCAGCTCATAGGAGGCGATCCGGGCCGAGAGTTCGGTGTCGCCGGGGTGGCGTTCCAGGTACTGGTCGTTGAGCAAGCGGAGGAAGTCGCGGGTGGCTTCGTCATTGGCGGCTGGAAATCGATTCGGGGCGAGCGAGGTTGGGGATCGGCTTGTCGGCATTGAACGCGGTCCCCTGGAAGACGGCGGGCAGGAAGCCGTTGGTCCAGTTGGCCGGCCCTTGCTGAGGGACGCCCCTTGGGTCGGGGATCGCCACGTAGGCGGGCAGGTTCTGGTTGTCGGTTCCGAGCGCGTAGGCCACCCACGCGCCGATGCTGGGGAAGCCCTCGGCGGTGAAGCCGGTGCTCATGAACATCTCGCCGGGGCCGTGCGTGTTGGTCTTCGAGGTCAACGAGTGGAGGAAGCACATCTCGTCGGCCAGCGCGGCCAGGTTCGGCAGCAGGTCCGAGATCATCTTGCCCGACTCGCCGCGCGGGCGGAATTCCCAGGGGCTCCGAGCGAGGTTGCCGTTCTCCCCCTGGAACGTGACCAGCTTTTCCACCCCCGGCATCGGCTGGCCGTGCCGCTTGATCAGCTCCGGCTTGTAGTCCCACGTGTCCAGGTGGCTCACGGCCCCCGTGCAGAAAATGTGCACGACCCGCTTGGCCTTCGGCGCGAAATGCGGTGCGCGGGGCGCGAGCGGGTTCGACGCCGCTTCCGGTTCCGCCGCGAGCAATCCCTCCTGCGCGAGCAGTCCGCAGAGCGCCACGCCCCCCATGCCGCCGGCCAGGTGGGCGAGGAACCGGCGGCGGTCCAGAAGGCAATGGCCGGCAGGGGTCAAGGGTGAGTTGGGCATGAAACAGCGCTCCGGGATAATGCGTTTTTCAGTCAATATCTATCGATCATCTGCTCGCCGCCGTTCTCCGGGTTGCCGATCAATCGTTGGTCGACAGGGTCAACGACAAAATCGAGCAATTCCAGCGGGATCTGCCCGATCAACACGGGGCCGTTGTCATCAACCTCCACGACGCCCTCCCATTTCTCGGTGCTCACGGCACGTACAGGAACTCATTCGCATTATACAAGGCCCGGCAGAATGACGGGGTGCCCTGGTTGCGAATGAGGTGGACGGCCGCGGCGCAGTTCCGCGTCGTTGGGCTCCCGGCCGAAGGCCAGACGGAAGCCTCGGCAGGGTCTGGGCCTGGGGATCGTCGCCGGCCTCGCGTTGCAGACGCTCGGCGAAGAACGTGGCCTGGCGGAGCACGAAATGGCTGTTGAGCAGGTTCAGGGCCTGCAAGGCGGTCGTGGAGACGTTCCGGCGCGGGGCGACCAGGGCCCCATCCGGGCAATCGAAGGCGCCGAAGGTGGGATCCTGCTGGCTGCGAGGCTTGAACTGGTAGATCATCCGGCGGAATTCGTCGTCGCCGAGTTCGCTCTTGGGCTGGAACACGACGACGTAATTCGTGTTTTTCTCCCAGATGTTATATCCGGGGCCACCCTGTCGGAGATTGAGCCGACCGGAGACGGCCAGCATGGCGTCGCGGATCTCCTCCGCCTCCAGCCGCCGCGGCGTGAACCGCCAGAGCAGGCGGTTCTGCCCGTCCACGGCCAAGGCCCGCTCGTCGGCCCGGCTCGACTGACGGTAGGTGGACGAGAGCACGATCCGACGGTGCAGCGGTTTCAGGCGTCCGCCATTGGCAAGGAATTCAGCGGCCAGCCAGTCCAGCAGTTCGGGATGACTCGGGCGGTCGCCGTTGAATCCGAAATCGCTCGGCGTGCGGACGATCCCCTGGCCGAAGTGGTAGTGCCAGACCCGGTTGACCATCACCCGCGCGGGCAACGGGTTCTCGGGGTCGGCGATCCAGGCGGCCAGGGCCAGCCGTCGTTCCTGCTCGGGGGCATTCGGCGAGATCTCCAGCGCGGGACGCACCGACTCGGACGCCCGAAGGGGGAACCTCCTCCCCCTTTTGCTGCGGGTCTCCTCGTCGGAGCAGGTGCGTCGGCCCCGGCTGGGAGAACGTGCCGGCATAGATCATCAAGGTCTCCGCGTCGTCCGCGACCTGCTGGCGGAGCTGGTCCCGGCGAGAAAGAAGCTCGGCCCGCTCGGCGTCCGCCGGAAGGTCGGCTGGCTTGGTGCCGAGCGCCGCGCGATCCTCGGACGAGGCGACGGTCCGCCATTCTCCCGGTTCGACGGCGACCTCAATCCGATAATTGACCGGCAGGCGGTCCTGGAATTTTCCGAGCCGGTCGCGACCCCAGGCGATGCGATCGATGACCGCCGGCTCGGGAAGGTCGAGCTGAATCCAGCCCGCTCCCGGTTCCTGGGAAATCCAGCTGTGGCTGTTGCCATAGAGGCCGTCGTTGATGTGCACGATCTTGTGGATCGCGGCGTTGGGATATTCCGACGATGCGGTGGCCGTCGCGTCCGGAGCGACGTTCTGCGGGTGTTCCTCGCTGGTGAAGATTTCCAGCTCGTCGATGCAAGGCTCGATGCCGTTGCTCGTGGTCTTGACGGTGAAGCGGACTGATTTGGCCTCGACGGGAAGGAACCGCTCGACGTTGCGCTGGGAGTTCACGGCGGGACGGCTCGTCCGCTTGACGTTCGGCCCGGTCAAGGGTTCGGTGGCGTCAAGTGTGCGTTCGACGAGGGCCAGCTCGGCGCGGGCCTCGGCCGCCTCGCGGCGGCGCCTCTCGGCGTCGGGGGCGGGGACGGTGCGCTCGGCGTGGTTCACGCCGGCGAAGACCGCCGCCAGGCCGTAATAATCCTTCTGCAAGATCGGGTCGAACTTGTGGTCGTGGCAGCGGGCGCAGTTGACGGTCAGGCCGAGGAACGTGGTCGCGGTCGCCGTGATGATGTCGTCGAGATCGTCGGCGCGTTGCTGGAGCATCCCTTCGACCGTCTGGTTGCCGACGACGTCGTGCGTGCCGCCGACGAGGAAGCCGGTGGCGGCTTCCGTCAGCCAGTCCCCCCCGAGGGCGTCGCCGGCCAGTTGCTCCCGCACGAACCGGGCAAACGGCGTGTCGTTGTTCAAGGCCCGGATCACGTAGTCGCGGTACGGCCAGGCGTTCGGCCGAAGCTGGTTCGTCTCGTACCCGTGGCTCTCGGCGAAGCGGACCACGTCGAGCCAGTGCCGCGCCCAGCGCTCGCCGTAATGCGTCGAGGCCAGCAGGCGATCGACCAGCCGCTCGTAGGCGTCGGGCGCGTCGTCCGCGACGAACGCGGCGATCTGCTCGGGGGTCGGCGGCAGGCCCGTCAGGTCAAACGTGACGCGGCGGATCAGGGTCGCGCGGTCGGCCTCGGGGGCCGGTGAAAGGCCCTCTTTGTCCAGCCTGGCCAGGATGAAGGCGTCGATCGGCTGGCGGACCCATTCGGGACGGCTCAGCGACCGCGGAACATCCGGGCGGCGGATCGGCTGCAAGGACCACCAGCCGGGGCCGGCGCGGCGGCTCCAGCGGCTCGGCGTCGTAGGGGGCTCCCTCTTCGATCCAGCGCTTCAGGGCGGCGATCTGGTCCGGCTCCAGCGGGTGCTTCGGCGGCATCTCACCGTAGGAGACCTTGTCGAACAGGAAGCTTTCCTCGGGCTTCCCCGGGATGATCGCCTCGATGCCGCTCTCTCCGCCGGCCAGGGCTGACGCGCGACGGGTCAGGTCCAGCCCCCCTTTTTTCGTGTCGCTCGCGTGGCAGGTCAGACACTTGCCGGTCAGCAAGGGGCGGACCTGCGTGCGGAAGAGGTCGGTTGCCGCGTCGGGTTCGTCCGCTCGGGCGGGACCGGCCAGGCTCAACGCCAGGAACAGGCCAATGAGAACGAGGGGCCAGACGAGTCGATTTTCCCGTTCCGAGTGCAGCTCGATGTTCAGCATGAGAAACGATCTCGCATCAACCGCATGGATTGGCTTTTCTTCGACTGTATGGGCAACCCGGCCTTAACGTCAAACATTATGTTGACATTATTGGGCCGTGACGAGGCATGTTCACGCCGCTTCCCATTCCATCGATCGATGCTCTATCGACAGCGCGAGACGTATTGGACATGATGGAGTTCTCCTCCCATTCGCCTTTCGGAGATCGGTATGAGTCGGCGTCTCGTCGCGCTGATTATGATCCTGATCTTGATTGTATGGATGGCTTCGTGGGCCTTCGAAGCCTGGCGATTTCGGTCCGCGCTTCAGCAGGCGAACGCGGCGATTGCGAAGGGGCGGTTCGACGAGGCCCGGCCACTGTTCGTTCGGCTGAACCAGGATCGGCCGAACCGGAGTGATGTCGCGTATGCCCTCGGACTTTGCGAGTGGAGCCTGGGGCATATTGACGAGGCCCTGGCGGCCTGGGGCCGGGTTCCTCCCAATACACCCGAGGCGGCGCGGGCGTCGTTTCGCCGGGGGATGCTCGCGCGCGAGACTGGCCGCTTTGCCATTGCCGAGGAAGGTTTTCGGGAGGCCCTGAAAGAGCCTGGCCGGCATCAGGACCAGGCCCTCCAGGAACTCGACTACGTGCTTCGCTACCAGGGGAGGCTCGACGAGGTGCGCCAATTGTGGCGCGAAGCCCTTCACGAGGCCTCCAACCCGGTCGATGTCCTGCGCACGCTCTGGTTCCTTGACACCGAGCCATTCCCGATCGAGGGGGTCAGCGACGTGCTGGAGAAGGCCGCGCGACAGGCCCCGCAAGACGACCGGGTCTGGCTGGGCCAGGCAAACCTGGCGATCCGGCGAGGGAACCAGGAGGAGGCGGACCGTCTGCTCACGAGATGCCAACGAAAGCGACCGGACGACCTGGCCATCTGGCGAACCCGGATGGCTTGTTCGCGTGCCGCCGATGACGTTCCCGGAGTCTATCAGGCACTCAAACATCTGCCGGCGGATCAGTTCGCGCCGGTCGATGTGGGCCGTCTGCGTGCTTGGTTCGCCGCCCGTCGCGGAGATCTCGAGGCCGAGCGCGACGCGTTGCGGGAGGTGCTCGCGCTGGCCCCGGGGGATACCCAGGTGATCGAACGGCTGGCCGATCTGGCCGTGCAGCAAGGTCACGATGAGGAGGCGGCCGCGTTACGGCGGCGCAAGTCCGAGATGGACCAGGCGAGAGAGCGCTACCGTCAGATTCTTCTCGGCCTCAATCCGGAGTCGCATGCGGCGGAATTGGCTCGGGTGTCCGAGACACTCGGCCGAGAATTCGAGGCCCAGGGCCTGGGCGAAACTCTGGGTCCGTCAGGATCGCGAAAGCAAGGAAGCCCAAGCCCTTCTGGCTCGACGACGGGGGATGGAGCCGCCCAAACTCGTCCTCGAACAAGACCGTGGCCGACCTGATCCCCGCACCTTCGCAAACTTCGCCAAAATCAACCGCGTCCGCCTCCTCGCTGCAACTCCCCACGTTCCAGGAGGAGGCTCAGGCCGTCAGCCTGGACTTCACCTTCGAGAACGGCCGTTCCACACTGCGGCAACTGCCCGAAACGATGAGTGGCGGCCTGGCCGTGCTGGATTATGACGGCGACGGCTGGCTCGATGTCTATGTGCTTCAGGGAGGGCCGTTCCCGCCCCGGCTTGACGGCGAGGGCTCGGACGACCGCCTGTTTCACAACCGGGGGGATGGCACTTTCGAGGACGCGACCGAGACCGCTGGTCTCGCCGAAATCGCGCGGGGTTACAGTCATGGGGTGACCGTCGGCGATGTGGACAACGACGGCGATCCCGACCTGTTCGTCACCCGCCTGGGATCGTACGCCCTCTACCGCAACCGGGGAGATGGAACCTTCACGGACGAGACCGCGGCCTGGGGCCTCGACGGGGCGCGGGGCTGGCCGACCTCGGCCGCCTTCGCCGACCTGGACGACGACGGTGACCTGGACCTCTACGTCTGCCAGTATCTCCGCTGGGACGTGAAGAACCCGCGCCTCTGCCGCCGCGAGGATACGAACGCCTACACCTACTGCGCTCCGAGAACGCTCCCGAGTGAACCGGACCGCCTGTTCCGCAACGACGGCGACCACTTCGTCGATGTAACCGACGAGGCGGGCATCGTGGATGAGGACGGCCGGGGCCTGGGCGTCCTCGCGGCCGACCTCGATCGGGATGGCCGGACCGATCTCTATGTCGCCAACGACATGACGGCGAACTTCTACTTCCGCAACCTCGGCGGAATGCGGTTCTCGGAAGAAGCCCACGAGTGCGGCGTGGCCGCCAGCGCCGAGGGGGGGTATCAGGCGGGTATGGGAATCGGTTGCGGCGATCTCGACGGTGACGGCCGGATCGACCTGGCCGTGACGAATTTTTACGGCGAAGGGACGACCTTCTACCACAACCTCGGCGAGGGACTGTTCAGCGACCGCTCGGCTCTGGTCGGGCTGGCGGCGACGACCCGCTACCGGCTCGGCTTCGGCATCGCCATGAGCGACCTGAACAACGACGGCCAACTCGACCTCGTCCAGGCAAACGGCCACGTCAACGACCTGGAGCCTGTCTTCCCCTACGCGATGCCGGCGCAGGTGTTTCTCGGAGGGGACAGCCAACGGCTTCAGGAGGTCTCCTCGCGACTCGATCCGTCGTTGCAGCGGCCCATGCTCGGACGCGGCATGGCCCCTTGCGACCTGGACAACGACGGTCGTCTCGACCTCCTGTTCGTCTCGCAGAAGGACCCCTTGCTCTACTGGCACAACCGCACGGAGCCGCCCGGCCACTTCCTCACAATCCGGCTGGAGGGCACGTCCTCGAACCGCGACGGCATCGGCTCGGTTGTCACGGTCGAGGCGGGCGGACGCCGGCAGGTCGCGTCCCGATTCGGCGGCGGCAGTTACCAGTCATCGGGGGATCTCCGCCTCCACTTCGGACTGGCCGACGCCGCGAGCGTCGCTTCCATCAAGGTCGCCTGGCCCTCGGGCCAAGTCGATCGGTACGAGAATCTCGACGCCGACACCGGCTATCGGCTCCGCGAGGGAGACCGAAAGCCGACCCCTCTGGAAGGATTTGATCGCAGACATCCATAGATCACGACCCAGACCGGCCTGGGGTCGGGACGGCCCATGATCCGCATGTTCCATTCGGACGCCTCAGATATTCTTCGCCCTCACCGACGATTGACTCGACCGGCACCTTCTATCCGGCAATCGGCTGGCCCGCCTAAATAATGTTCCGCAAGCCCAGGGCGGACGGAGAGCGAGGGTGACGCAAGTGCAGGTTATTAGGACGGACCTTTTTTGTAAGCGTCCATCATCCGACGGATCAGCGTAGAGTGAGTCCGCGCTCCATGACCGAGGTTTGAGGAGACGATCGATACGTCAAACCCATGAAGTAAACCGAGAGTTCAACGCGTCCTCAACCATCGCAGAGGAAGAGGTTCGCGAGTGATACAGCCATTTCTGGAAGATCTGCTCGGCGCGTTCGGCTTGCTCGGGGTTGAGATGGGACCAGGACATGGGGGTCTTCCGTGAACGGATGCAACGGATTCTCTGCGGACGCATCAGGAGGCTCCGTTGTACGCGATTTCCCACCTACTTTCGTGACGCCCACCCCGTTGGTCATCATCACTGACGTTCCACCTTGACTGAGGCGAGGCTTGCGAGTACCGTCCAGGTTGAGGTTACGGAATGACAAGGGCTTGTGTGCGCCAGCGTCGTACTCCATCGGGTTCGACTCTCCGCACGCTATTGAGCCGATGGATCGACTTGCCCGGCCGAGACGACCCGGATGGTCGTGCTTGAGGCGGGGCGGCCCCGTTCGTCGTGGGCCTCTCGCACCTCGTGCCGCCTTCTCAAGGAGGAGAAGAACCCCATGCCATCCAATCACCGCGGAGCGAACGCGCCGACGGGCCTGGGGCCGCGGCCCCATCATCCTCCGGTTTGAACCGCTGGAGAACCGGCAGGTTCTGTCCGGCTTCGCTGCCAGCGCAACCAGCGCGGTCAACAACGCCGCGTTGTCGGCGACGGCCCGGCCTGACCTGGTGGCCGTTGCCTTCGATACGCTGCACAACATGGACTGGGGCCAGCGATTTCAGGCGGTCGGTTCGATCAAGAACCAGGGGAATGCTCCGACGACCGGCGAGTTCAAGGTCGATGTCTATGCGTCTCCCAGCCCGACGCTCGGGCGCGATGCCGTGTACGTCGGCTCCTTGACGATTGCGGCGACGATCCAGCCGGGAGACACTGTCCCGTTTAACGAGACGATGGACGCCCCTCCGCTGGCGATCCCGAGCCTTCATGGCTCCTCCTCGTACTACCTCAACCTGCTCGTCGATTCCGACAACACGATCGCTGAGTCAAACGAGATTAACAACGCGAACCGGGGACAGGGGTTCGATCAATCGCTAGTCACGATCACGCCCGAGGTTCCGCCGGTCCTGGCCGGAGTGTCATTCTCCGTCACCCCGAGTACTCCAGTGGCCTGGGGCCAGTCAATCACGGTCAGCGGCCGGGTGATGAACAATGCTCAGGGGGATGCTCCGGCAACCCGCGCCCGGGTCATCCTCACACGTAATGACGGCCAGGCGGGCGGCTGGCTCACGCTGGGAGACATCCCGGTTCCCGCCATCCCCGCATGGCAGACGGTCCCGGTATCCGCCACGCTGGCCCTACCAGTGAAGCCTCCGGCGGGCTTCGCGGGAGCCACCAGTCTGCAGGTGACGATGATCCAGGATGCCGACTTCCAGACCCTGCCCCCGCTGTCAGCAGGCACCACTCAGGGGCTTGGGCTCGATGCCGCGCCACTGACCATCACTCAGGGGTCCGCTGCCACCGATCCAACCCCCGTCGCCGGGCGGCCCGAACTCTCCGTCTCCAGCGTGCAAGTCCCATCCCAGACAATCACTTGGAGCAAGCCGTTTTCAGTCTCCGCGACAATTGAAAACACCGGCGCATCCGACGCCGGGCCATTCCGTGTCCGGTTCCTTCTGGTCGATGACAACCGGCCGTCCGCCTCTCCCCTGGCGCTGGGCGATGTGACGATCGCCGGTCTGAAGGCGGGGTTCCGCCAGACGATCGATCAGGCAACTATCGACCCTCACGGTAAGCTGCCCGACGGCGTGCTCCCATCCGCCATCGCGGGCCGGATCGTGGCCGTCGTGGATCCAGAGAACACGGTGGACGAGGCGAACGAGACGAACAACACCTTGCCTTCCTCCCCCGTGTCGCTTCGCCTGATCGGCCGCAACGGTCAAACGACTCCGGTTTCCACACCTCCGGTGACGCCACCCCCCCCCGCGCCACCCGTTCCGCAGGGGAACGTGACGCCGACGCCTCCGTCCCCCCCCGTCCGCACACCCAGGCCCCTTCCGCGCCCCCGCGTGCTGCCGACTGTCCCGCGAACTCGCCCGCAGCGACAACCTCGCCCACGACCGACCCTGCCAATGCGCCCGGCGCCTCAACAAAGGACCTTGCCGGAACGTCCTATTTTACGCATTTTCCGTGAAATGGAGGCATCGGGGAGCGCAGGAATGACACGGCCGTTCATCCTCCGTGCGGCGATTCTCAAATCTTTGGGTGGTCAGGACCCGAAACCGGCATGAATCGTCACGGTCAAGTGCTGCGTCGGGACCCAGATCCGAGGTGATCGAGTCCCGACGCACATGACCAAAGCCCCGAATATTTACCCATAGACCCCATTTTACCAATCGTCTTAAACCGAATAACCAGAGTCTTTAGGGTCATTTTTCCTGACTGTCGGACCACCCCCTGAAAAACTTGAGAAAAACCAGGAATGAACTGGGCAATTTATTGAAGACCGGGTATTTCATGGCTATGCTTTGCACAGCAGGAGCTGGGTCGAGGCAGTTAGAAGTACATCCCTGATCGACCCGGTGGCGATCCTCACGACCGCGACGAGAGAGCTGACACCTTGATGTCGAGGAGCAGTGCCTATGTCTGGCGACTGGCGTATCGCCAGCCCGAATAACGTATCCGACGCGACAGCCGTGCTCGCCGAAGCGCGGTTCATACCTCAGCGTTATGAACCCAATTACCCTTATCCGTTACTGGTCTTGTTCCACGGAAGGGGCGGCGACGAGCATCAGTTGATCCAGTCGATGCCGGCCATGAGTTGGCGTAATTACGTGGGGCTTGGGCTGCGAGGACCGGAACCGGTGACGCGGCGTGGTCGTCCTTCGGGCTACGGCTGGGGTTCGACCTTCGCCCGTCCCGACCGGCTGCTGACAAATCGGGGGCCGATTGCATCTGACGCGGAAATTCTTCGGCGAGTGCTGAGTGGCGAGGGGCCACCCGACCCATTCGACACGATCGTCGAGGGGGTCTTCTCCGCAGTCCGTCAACTTCGACGGTCGGTCCACGTGCATTCTGAACGGATTTTTCTGGTCGGAGTGGGAGAAGGCGCGGCGGTCGCTTACCGCCTCGGCCTGACCTTTCCCGAGCGGTTCGCGGGCGTGGTGGCGCTCAACGGGTGGATTCCCAAGGGGTTCCGACCGCTGGGACGGCTCAAGGACTGCCGGGATCTGAAGTCGCTGGTCGTCCACGGTCAATGGAACAACCGGGCTCCGATCTCCCGCGCCCAGCGTGACGTCAACCTCCTTCGCACGGCGGGCTTGAATGTCGCGTTCCAGTCCTATCCGTATGGCAACCGGCTCACGACCCCGATGCTCTCCGACGTCGATACCTGGCTGATCCACCAGTGCACGGGAAGTCTGCTCTGACACGGAGCATTCGGTTTCGTGTCGTTTGGATCGAACGATCTGGCTCTTTGCGTCGTCTATGTTGTCAACGGATATCGGCGACGGTAGCGGTGCGCACCGTGCGTGCCGCCTCAGGTCAGATCGACCGTTGAGGGCGCCTTGATGAGCCAGGCATTCGCCTGTCCAGAATGCGGCGCGAGGGTTTCACCATCGGGGCACTCGCCCGGAAGGCAGATCCGCTGCGCCCGCTGCAAGACCCTCGTCGAGGTCCCGTTCCTGCCCCGTGCGGCAAAGAGGCGGAGGCGGAAACAGCGCCCGCTGCGTCGCCTGGCGCGGGGAAGCGTGGTCTTGTTGATGGTCCTCCTGGTGCTCTGGGGTGTGGGCCGATTCTTCCAGAACCGCGCGCGTTCTCGTGCCCGCGAGGCCATCGCCACGCTGCTGGACTCCTCCCGATCCGCGGAACAGTCCGGCCGATTCGAGAAAGCCCTGGCCGATGCCGAGGCCGCTCTGTCTCTGGCGAAGCGTGCGAAAATCGACTCACCGAAGGAATTGCCCAGCCGACGCGATGAACTCTCCCGGCACTCGGCCAAAGTTCGCCTCGACGCGCTGGACTCGCTCGATCCGACGGCCGCCGTCGCCGATGCTCAGGCGCTCCAGGATCGTGCCCAGATCGACTCCGCGCTGTCCCGGCTCATGCCGAGCATTGCCGAACAACTGCCCCGGCAACGGCAACGGCTGGCCCGGAGCTGGCTCGACGAGGCAAATCAGGCGTTGATCGACGGAAAAGCCCAGGTCGCGCTCGACCTGACGACACGCGTGC
Organism: uncultured Planctomycetota bacterium; assembly: GCA_963758025.1. Classification (GTDB taxonomy): domain Bacteria; phylum Planctomycetota; class Planctomycetia; order Isosphaerales; family Isosphaeraceae; genus CAVWUA01. The sequence continues at coordinate 777,402 of CAVWUA010000006.1, forward strand.
TGAAAATGCTGGATTTGTTGCCGCGGGATACACGCGAGTCTCTCGGTCAGGAGTCGAGAACTCTTGGCGAACAGGTGGCCGAGGGATACGGGGTGATTGTCGAGCCGATCCAGGGACGATTCACCCTGGGTTCCGCCAGACAATACGCCCAGTACATTAGTCCGATGCTGGAAGACGCGCTTCGGCAGCACGGCTACCTGCTCCGCCCCAAGGAGCCATTGTGGTCGTCGTCCTGGGAGAATCTGTCTTCATACCGTCTGACGGTGGTGGTGAACGAGAGCCAGGAGAGCCGTTACAGCCATTCGGCATTGCATTCGAGCGACATCACCCTGACGCTGACGCTTTCCCGTCACGGTGAGACTCTTTGGCAAGGTCAGGTCATTGGCCGCACGCGCGTTCCGCCGCGCGGCATTCCGGCCATTGAGGCGGGCCGCCTGGCCACGGCGACCCATCCCGAGCCAACCGCGGAACGGTTGCTTTACAATGATGCACTTGAGGTGCTACGAGAGCGTCTCACACTGAAGCTTCCCGGCCTACCTCCCGCCGCCGGGCCTTGAATGGAACGTGTTCGACGCTCGTCTGGAGTCACGTCCGGCCCAGGGTGTCATTCACAACCTGGTGAAGGCTCTCGCCCAGCCCCTTTTGACGGATGCGTTCCACGTCGGCACGGCAGGCGAACAGGGCATCCACGACCTTCGGGTCCCACTGGATGCCCGTGCCCTTGCGGAAGACGTCGTCGATCTGGGACGGCGACATTCGGCGACGGTACGGACGGTTACTGGACATGGCGTCAAAGGCATCAGCCACGGCCAGGATGCGGGCCGGCAGAGGAATGGTCTCACCGATCAGGCCGGATGGATAGCCGCTGCCGTCCATGTACTCATGATGATGCGCAACGCCCGGCAGAAGGTGGTGCAACTTCTTCAGGTCCGAGAGAATATGCAAGCCGATCCGCACATGCGACTGGATCGTCCGGAATTCTTCCGGCGTCAGCCGACCGGCCTTTTTCAGCACATCGTCCTGGATTCCGATCTTGCCGACGTCGTGCAGCAGGCCCATCAGATAGAGATCGCCACGCTGGTTGGCGGACATGCCCAGAGCCTCTCCCAAACGCACGGCAATTCGTGCCACGCGTTCGGAGTGCCCCGACGTGTAGGGGTCCTTGGCGTCGATGGCCGAGGTCAAGGCTCGGATGACTCCGAAGAGTAGCTCTTTCAGATCGCCGTAAAGCCGAGCATTATTGCGCTGCGTGGCCAGGAGCGAGGCCACCGGCTGAATCAGTTCGACATCTCGCATGGTGAACGGGCGGCCGTCGATCGAGTTGATCGCGACGAGCCATCCGGCGGGACCATCGGTGTCGGCCGCGGCGATGGCGAACCGCCGAACCACCTCGGGATAGGCATGCGCCGGGCCGTTAACGATCCGCATCGACTCCTCGGGCGCCGACGGGACCAGCAAGCGATACGCCTCGTCCGTCATTCCCGAGACGGCCCCGGCGACGATCAGCGGCTCGCGATGATACCCGGGAATCCAGGCGACGGCCTCAACCTTCAGTTCTTGCCGGAGGGCCTGAGTGGCCAGGTTCTGGTATCGCTCCGGCGGGTCCGAGACGCGAAGACGACGGATCAAACGGTCGGAGAGCCGCGGACCGCCCCGCGTGGCCAGGTCCGAGGGAGTGGAGCCCGAGGCCGTGATCTCGGCGCGGAGCTGGTCGGCCACGACCTGTCCCCAGGCGCGCAGAGCAGGCTCCGGGCAGGAAGGCCCCCAGGTGACGTCCGGCCGCGACGGTCCGAGAACCGGGGCGAACCCGACCATCGCCAGACTCTCAACCCCCGCCAGAACGCGGATCGGCAAAATCATCCAGAGTGGACCCACCCGGTCATCGAGACGCCACAGGGAGATTCGACCGGAATGGTCCCATCCGTCCGATGCGAGGGCACAGAGTTCGGCCTCGGGGAACACCTCGCACGGCGCCCCCGCCCTGGCGTGCCAGCACGGCGTGGCCGGATCGAGCAAACCGACCGGGGCGCTGAACTCGCGAGTCAAACGGTCGGCCAGACGGCTCCAGGGATCAAAGGCGCGACCCCGAAGACGAACGGAATTCCGTGACCCTACGGGTCGTACTCAGGGTTCGCATGACGCTCCCCTTTGTTCCATTTCGGGCCGATGTGAAAACGGCGATCCCAAATCCCTGTTGCGCACAGTGTCCCTGCAACCATAGAACACGCGAACCACCTGTCCAACCGGAAGCGCGCCAACCGCGACAATCCATTCCTTGGGGAGTTGCGGCAACATCGTTGGACATGACATCATGGAGGGGCTATATCCACTCATGGGTGAGGTTCGAGAGACGGACCCTCCATCCGGTCCTCAATGCCACCGAAATGAGAGGGAGCGATGGCCGACGACGCCCCCGCCCGAAACGATCTGGCCGAAGAGTTGGCCCAGGGCTGGGAACCGTTCCCGGAGTGGGAGCCGGAGCCGGGACTGACGGGTATCACCCCGCCATTGTCCTCAAACGAGGCCAGGCGGGTGATCGACGCGGCGCTGATCTCGACGCTCCCTCGCCCGCCGGTCTTCAGCGATTCGCCGGACGACAACCCTCTGGAGTTCTCCCTGCATCTCACCGCGGAATCCCAGGTGAACGAGGCGAGGGCCTCTCCCGCGACACGTCCCGAGCCGGTGCCTCCCACGGCACGCCCTCCGGTTCGTTTTCCCCGACGGGGCGAAGTGCTGGCGGGATTTCGGATCATTTCCGAACTGGGCCGAGGGGCGTTCGGCCGCGTGTACCTGGCCGAACAGGCCGAGCTCGCGGATCGGCCCGTGGCGCTGAAGGTCTCGCGCGCTATCGGAGCTGAACCGCAGGCCCTGGCGAGACTCCAGCACGCCCATATCGTGCCGATCCACTCGGTGCACGACGACCCGGCCACGGGGCTCCGGCTGATGTGCATGCCGTATGTCGGGGGCGCGAACCTGGCGGAGGTGCTCGACACGGCGTTGACACGGCTGCCGACAAAGGCGACCGGCCGCAGTCTGATCGACGCGCTCGACGAGGTCGGCGGGAAGGCGGCCGGCGTGAACGAGGGCCTGAGTCATCGCCGTAGCGCTTCCGAGCGGGAGTCGGGCGTATCCAGCGAGGGTTTGGAGGGCTGGCACGTGGTCTCGCGCGCCATCGGCTCTCCTTCGCTCGCCCACTCATTCTGGGGCCGCTACCTTTCCCGAATCTCCTTCTGGACATCCCCGAACAATACGCCCACCCTGTTGCCGGAAGACTACGAGCCGGCCCGGCGCTATCTCCGCTCGGCCACCTACGTTCAGGCTTCCGTCTGGATCGCCGCCCGGCTGGCCGAGGCGCTGGAACACGCGCACGAACGCGGCATCCTGCACCGCGATCTGAAGCCATCGAATATCCTGATCGCCTCCGACGGCACGCCGATGATCCTCGACTTCAACCTCTCGGCCGACGTGCTGGAGAGCGGCCCCGAGGCGGGGGCACGGGCGATGCTCGGCGGCACCTTGCCGTACATGGCCCCGGAACATCTCGACGCCTTCAACCCGAAAGGCTCGACCCCGCCGGAGGCTGTCAATGAACGATCCGACCTGTATGCCCTCGGACTGATCCTGTTCGAGATGGTCACGGGGCAGCACCCGTTCGACGATCCTCCCGCGGGGGTATCGCTCTCCGAGTCACTCCGCGTGATGATCGCCGAACGCACCGGGGACCCGCCGTCAGCCCGAGAGATGAACCCGCAGGTGCCCTGGTCGCTCGATGCCATTCTGCGCAAGTGCCTGCAAGCCAACCCGGCTCATCGGTACGCTCGCGCCGGGGAGCTGGCCGAGGACCTCCGCCTGTTGCTCGACGACCTCCCATTGCGGCACGTCCGCGAGCCCAGTCTGCGAGAGCGGGCCACCAAGTGGGCGAGACGCCATCCGAGAGCGTGCAGCTCCACGAGCATCGGCGTGTTATCCATCGCGCTGCTCTTGATGCTCGGCGGCTTCCTCTGGTTCGTCAGCGATCATCTCGAAGCCTCCTCGGCGCGGCTGCATCGGGAGGATTTCGCCCGCACGTTCAACCGCTGCCAGCTCCTGCTCAACACAACCTCCGGACCCGCCGAGCACCTGGGCTACGGCATTCATGAGGCAGATCGGGCGCTGGCGTCCTATGGGGTGGGAATCGCGGAAGGCTGGCTCCAGAGGCCGGACATCCGTCGGCTTCCCGATCCCGATCAGCGAACCTTGCTGGAAGAGCTATCCGAGCTGGTCCAGCTTCGGGCCCGGGCAGAAGTCGCCCAGTCGGCGTTAGGCGGCCCTTTCCCGCTGCCTCGGCAGAGAGCGTTGCAGCGAGCGGTGGCCTGGCTCAATGAGGCCGAGCGATTCGACCCGAAACCCTCCCCGGCCCTGTACGACGACCGTGCGGAGTACCTCGACGCGCTGGGACGGCACGAGCAAGCCACGCGCGATCGGAATCGAGCCGCGACGCTCCCGGCGACGAGTGCCCGCGATGAATACCTCCTCGGCACGTCGCTGCTGGCGCGTCACGACCTGGATGGCGCCGAGCGGAGGCTTTCCCGTGCCGTGACGCTCGATCCCCGGCGATTCTGGGCCTGGTTTGCCCTGGGTCTCTGCCAGCACGAACAGGGCCGCTTCACCGAGGCCGCCGCCAACTTCGCCGTCTGCACCGTTCTGGAGCCGGATTTCGCCTGGCCATACGTGAACCGTGGTCTGGCCCTGGCCGCCGCCAACCGCCTTCACGAAGCTCTGGCCAGTTACGACCGCGCCTTGCAGGCCAATCCGGACTTCGTCGAGGCCCGGGTCAACCGGGCGCTGGTGAGTCTGGAGCTGGGACATCCGCAACAGGCGGTACGCGATCTGGACCGCGTGCTGGCTCTGGGCCAGCGCGATCCGTCCATCCTGGCCGCGCGGGCCGAGGCTCTGGCCCGGCTCGGACAACGCGAGGAAGCCCGCCGCGACTTCGCCGAGGCGCTCCGTGCCGATCCCGATGACCCCGCGCTGCTCGTCGCCGAGGGCTTCTTTCTCCTGGGAGACGACCGCGTCGCCGCCGCGTCGCGCTTTCGGCGGGTCCTGTCCCTGCATCCTTCCCATGCCCGCGCCCATCTGGGCCTTGCGCACGCCCTGCGACAGGACGATCCGCGAGAGGCTCTGGAGCACGTCGATCAGGCTCTGCACGCTGATCCCGAGTTCGCGGACGCACGACAACTGCGCGCCCTGCTCCGCGCTCGCCAGGGGGACCCATTGGCGGAGTCCGACGCCGAGCAACTCGCGCGCATTCCGCTCCCACATCGGCTCTACAACGCCGCTTGCGCCTGGCGATCCTCGCGCAGACAAGCGGCGATGACCGGCACGCCGACCGAGCCTTGACCCTGCTCAGTCGCGCTCTCGACGCCGGCTTCCCCCGCGACCAGGCCGCCCAGGACCCCGACTTTGCCCGACTCCGCAACCGACCGGCGTTCCAGAAGTTGATGGCGGAGCGGTGATGCTGGGATGACGGAGGTGACCTCAACCAAAAACCTGACCGTCACGGATTATGGGGGGCACCCGGCAGGTGCGAGACCTGAAGGCTGATCCAGACAATTCGGCCTGGACGGGCGTCTCGCCCGCCTTGGAGAGCCGGATGCGGGCGAGACGCCCGCGTCCATGGGGTGTGGAACCCACGCCCCCAAAATCCGTGACGGTCAGCAAAAACTTTCACCGCGCCTGGATAGAGGCCTTTTGGGATCTCGTACGTCCTGAATACGGATCCTTTTCGCATATCTTCGACTGACGACACATTCGGAATCGGAGGTGCGGACGACGTATAGCCGACGGATGTGACAGTCCCTTCAGGAAGTTTCACTTCCATCCCCACGTAGGCCGTGATCCCAACGAGAATCGTGCCGAAAAGGGCAAAGCAGGTCCCCGGCGCCAGGCTGCTCAACACCAAGGAATACGTTCTCGCTTTCCCTTCAATGTTACTCGATCCGCCAAGAATGCCACGACAGAACAATTGATAGCCCATGTAGATACTTGCGGTGCCAGACAAAATAAGCGCCATCTTGAAAAAGCTCGTCGCCATCAGAGCGATTGCAAAGTCACCCATCATTGAGTCTCTTCTTTCTCAAAGATGTTGAACTCGGGCAGCCAACGACTCGCTGTCGTTCGGACGAACCGACAGCGACTTTCTACACCCATCGATCCGGCGAATCAAACCATTTATGCCGCCAGGGGCTCGAACAGCGCCTCGCGGGCGGCGACGGCGACCGTCTCGGCGTCGGGGCGGGGTTGGTCCTGGGCGTAGGCGATCAGGAGAGCCAGGTCCGCCAGGCGGTTCAGACGCCGAGGTAGGCCGTCAGCGGCGCGGTGCAGGGCGGTGAGGGTCGCCGGCTCGAACAGCGGCTCGACGGCCCCGACGGCGGCGAGGCGTCCCAGCACGTAGGCCGAGGATTCCTCCTCGGTCAACGGACCGAGCAGACAGCGGGCCGTCAGGCGATCGGCCAGGGCAGGGGGGAGTCGCAGCAGAAGCTCGGGACCCCCCACCAGCAACAGGGACAGGTCCGCCGCGCCGGCGGTCGTGAAGTTCAGGAGCAGCCGGAGCGTTTCGAACGTCGCCGGATCGTCGATCAGGTGGGCCTCGTCCACGATCAACAGCGGCCGGGCACCCCGGGCCGAGGCGTCGGAGAGGACCGAGCGCAACCGTCGCACCGAGCCGGCCATCCCCACCCCGGCGGGTGCCGGCGGGGCCGACAGCTCATCGGCCAGGAAGGCGAGCAGTTCGGCGGCCGGCATCGCGGGAAAGGCCAGATGGACCGACGGCCCCCCGAGCGTCCGCGTCAACACCTGCGCCAGCAGCGTCTTGCCCGCACCGGGCGGGCCAAACACCAGCACGGCTCCCGCCCCGTGGTCCAGGCCGTAGCGCAAGCGTCGCAGAACGGACTCCCGGCTCGGCAAAGGGACGAACGCCGAGGGGTCCACCGTCTCGCCGAACGGCCGGGCCGTCAGGCCGTAATGGGACTCGTACAACCGATGAGCCTCCTCCGTGAGACGCGAGAGAGAACGGGGAAAGCGCCGCGTTTCTCTCACTCTCAGACGAACGTCTCCGCCAGTCCCAGGAGCGGGACGCCACCGGCGTCGATCACCTCCCGGGCGCGGAGCAAGGCACGCTCGCCGGTCAGGCTCCGGTTGTGAACCAGAATCGCCGCGTCCACCGAACGGTGCAGCACCGCCGCGCTGAGGCCGGCGAACAGGGGGCTACCGTCGATCAGGACCAGGTCGAACTCCCGTCGCACGCGGGCCATCAGACACGACCATCCCGCGCCGGCCAGGAAATCGCGAGGGCGGGCGATCGGGGCGCGCAAGGGGAGGACGCTGAGGTGGTCGTCGGGCGCTTCGACCAGGGCGTCGGCCAGGGCCAGGCCCTCCTCGACCACGTCGTCCAGCCCGACTCTCGGTCGCAGGCCAAGCTGCCGGGCGAGCATCGGACCGGTCAGGTCGGCGTCGATCATCAAGGTCCGACCCGGGCGGCGGGCCAGGGCGCGGGCCAGGGTCAAGACGAGCGTCGTGCGCCCCTCGGCGCGGTGGCAACTGGTGAACAGCAACACCTTCATGTGCCGCTGGTCGCGCGTCTCGATCAGGAGATCGGCCAGAGCGGCGAATCGTTCGCCGTGCTCGCGTTCGAGCGTGCGGACCATCTCCGGCCATTGCAGCGCGACCGTCGCCGCGTCGGACGATTTCGGCTCCGACGGCTGAGGAAGGGCCTCGACCGGAAAGTGCGGTCCGGGCGTCCGGCTGGGGGCATCGGTTCCGACGTTGTGGTTTCCAACACGCGCGCCGTAAACGCGGGCCAGGGCCTGGTCAACCTCCCGCATGAGACGCCTCCTCCGTTCCTTCGTCGGGCATCATGGGCAAAATATAGCCCGCCGGTTGAACCAACGGCGCGTCGTCCTGCAAGACCGGCTCCAGCGAGAGCAGCGACACCACGGGGGGCCGTTCCACGGAACCCGTGGTCGCGGACGATTCCGCCTCCTTGCGATCGACGAGCACTGTCGAGGCCGAGAGGGCCGGCGACGCCTGGCCTCCCAGGAGGGTCAGAACCATCCATGCCCCGGGAAGACCCGCCAGCAATAACGCCACTCCGGCGATCCGAACCTCGCGACGCAAACGCCGACGCCGCCGCAATGGCTTGCGTGGGGACGTCCGCGTGCGAAACACGTGATGCGGTGATCCGGAAACAGCGGGAACCTGGATCAAAGTCGGAGCGATGGTCGGGGCCGCGTTCCGGGCCGACGTCAGCCCTCGATGGGTTGTTATGCCTCGTCTCATGGCTGGAGTCCCGAACGATCAACCGGAGAAGCCAATCTAGAAGCACGCTCCGGTTCAAAAGGGGGGAGCGCCGCGGGTCATGCCCACCCCGGAACCGGGACGAACAACCCGCCTATAGATTGAATCGTCCAGAAGCTCGGCAAACTTGAACGACCGTGCCGATCATTCGGTGACTTCCGCGATCTGGTCCCTCGGCGATCTTGAGACGGTCCCGAGGGATGGGTTTCGCCATGCTCACCCATCCCTCGGGAAGGACCGGATGCCTTCTGACCGTCACTCAGCCTTGAGCAGCAACAGGCCCACGTCCACCCCTTGACCGCCGCCGGTCTGGCGGCAAGAGACGGCGATGGTGTTCTCGCCGGGGTGGAATAGTTCCTTCTGCGCGTCGTTCAGGGTGATGTCCTGATAACTCGTCAGATAGCCGCGCGTCCGGTAGAGCACCTTGCCATTGACCCGGACCTCGACGTCCTCATCGTGGAAGAGGTGAAGCGTCAAGGCGTCGTCGTGACCGATCTCGGGGAGATCGACGGTGGTCCGCAACCAGATCCGAGGAGTGTCCCAGCGGGTATGGACCGCCACGGCCGGCGTGCCGGGCGTGCCGAACCCGGCCTGACCTTGCTTCCAGCCGTCGGTTGAGAACTTCGGTTGCGCCCAGCCCTGACCCGGTTCGTCGGTCGTGTACGACCAGGTGGCTGGCGTCTCGCGCTGGGAGTCTCCCGCCGCCAGGACGGGGAACCGCCGCGAGGCCGCCGTGTCGATCGTCACGGCGGCGCCGGGATCGGTCCCCAGCGTCTCGGGCAGGGCGTCCTCGGTGTGAACGATCACCGTCGGGTCGATCGGATACGCCCCCATGCGGTCGCCGAAGACGGCCAGACCGCCTTTATGCTCGGCGTTTTCGGGCACCGCGCAGCTCCAGCACGAGCGGCTTACCGTCGGCCAGATCCTTGCGCACGGCGTCGGGCAAGGTCAGGTCGAGGTCAACAACGTAGCCGTAGCTGCCGTGCTCGACGGCCGCCAGGTGGGAGAGCACGCCGCGCGCGTCGGCCGGGTCGTCCGGCAGCTCGGCCTGGGCGATACGCTCGCCGTTGATGCGGACTTCCAGGGTCGTCGGCCATTGCGTGTCGGCCTCGGTCTGGGGGTAGTCCTGACCGTTGACCCGCTCGGGCCAATCGACCTTCTCGCGCCCGGCCTTGGCCGAGACTTCCAGCGAGCAGCTCAACCTCCTCCGGTCGGGCCTTCGCCACGGCGTCGGGCAGCTTCAGCGTATAGGTGAACGAGCCGGTCCCCTGGCCGTGGACCTTGTCGGCGTTCGGCGCGCCGGTCGGGCCGGTCCAGCGGCTCCGGGAGAAGTCCTCCGGCTCGAACCGCAAGGCGGCGTGGTTCTCGTCGAGCCGCTCGGCTCGGGGCAGGGGCTCCTCCGGCCGGACGACCAGGTTGACGAAGTTCGCGGCGATCCGCTTGCCGTCCTGGTCTTCCAGGGTCATTGCCAGAGCGCCGACGAACGGACTCTTGATCCGAACGGCCAGCGGCTTCTGCTCCGTGACACTGTAGGCGTCCCACGTGGTGGCCCGCTCGCGCGGCTCGATCTCGACAGTCTCGCCATGCTCGTCGTGTCCGGTGATCCACCAGCGCAGGGTCGGGGGCTCCTTGCGGTCGGAATAGTGGCTGACGAACAGCGGCACGCGGATCAGCTTGATCGGGCTGGGCGACGAGCGACCGGCGGAGTGTCGTAGCCGATGAAGTCCGCCCCCTGAAGGTCGGCCACGGTCATGTCGGGAACGAAGGCATCGTAACCGAACTCCTTGAGCGAGCGGTCGTAGTTGGCGAAGCCGTTGTGCTCCCACTCGATGTCGGTCAGCTCGGTATAGATGTATCCCTGGATCTTGTCGTACTTGCGCAGGATCGTCGTCAGGTCGCGGAAGCCCCAGGAGACGTCGCGGTCGCCGCCGCCGGCCGACACGGCGCCGTATTCGGAGTTGATCAAGGGGGCCGTGCTCTGCGACATGTTCGGGCAATAGTTGAACCCGCTCCCCGGCTCGGTCTGCTGGACGACGTTGGCGATGTGCTCGCGGGCGGCCTGGGCGTTATCAATATAGAAGTGCCAGCTATTGAGGTCGGTCCCCTCGACGTGGTCGTAGTTGCACGGCGAGTTGTCCTCGACCAGCCGGGTCGGGTCGAGCTGGCGGGTCAGGGCGACCATCCGCTGGACCCATTCCTGCGTGTCCTTGTCGGCCTTGTATTCGGGAGGCCGGCCGAGGCCCCACGTCTCGTTGAAATCGACCCAGGCGAAGATGCTCGGGTGGTTCTTGTCGCGGTCGATCGTCTCGCGCATCGTCGCTTCCCACGAGGCGCGGGCCTTCGCGTTCTGTTGCCAGGTGTTCGGCATGTCCTGCATGATGAGCATGCCGAGCTTGTCGGCCCAGTAGAGCCGCCGGGGCTCCTCCGGCTTGATGTGAATCCGCAGGAAGTTCGTGCCGAACCGCTTCGCCAGCTCGATGTCGTGCTTGAGGAACTCGTCGGACGGGGCCGTGTAGATTCCCTCGGGGTTGAACGACTGATCGAGGGCACCCCGCAGGTAGATCGGCTCGCCGTTGAAGAGGATACGCTCAAAGTCCTCGCCGGGGAGCTTCCCCCGGGCGATCGTCCGCAGGCCGAAGTAGGTCTTCACGGAGTCGATGACGTTGCCGTCGTTGTCCTTGAGTTCCAGCGTCACGTCGTAGAGGTGAGGCGAGTCGGGAGACCAGACTTTCGGCTCTCGGAATAACAGGTGGGATGTCACGGTCTTCGCATTCTTGACCGTCAAGGCTCCCGCCCCCTCGATGTCCGTTTCCGCGAAGCGGATCTCGTACTGGTACGGACGATCCGTTTCGAGCCCTTCCAGCTCAACCTCGATATCAGCCTTCGCCGGTTCAAGGGAGGTCGTGCGGATCGTGAAATCCCGGATATACGCCTCCGGCCGCGCTTCGAGCCAGACGGTCTGCCAGATGCCGGAGGTCGTCGTGTACCAGCCGACCTGCTTGCCGGTCGGCAGGCTCGGGTCGGTCGGGTCGAACGCCCGCACGACGAGGACGTTCTCATCGTCGCGCTTCACCGCGTCGTTGATGTCGGCCGCGATCGGCGTGTAGCCCCCTTCGTGCTCGGCGACCTTCTTGCCGTTGACCCACACGTCGGCCCGGTAATCGACGGCGCCGAGGTGGAGCCAGACGTGGCTGTCCTTCGGGAAGTCGTCGGGGACGGTGAACGTCCGGCGGTACCAGCCGATGTCCGGGGCCTTTTCGGGCATGTCGATGCCGGAAAGCTCGCTCTCCCAGGGGAAGGGCACGACGATCGTTCGGTCGAAACCCTCCGCGCCCGGCACAAACCAACGCTGGTTGACGCCTTGATCCTCAGAGTCGAAGCGAAACTGCCAGGTTCCGTTGAGGTTGGCCCAGTGCGCCCGCTGGGCGTCGGGCCGGGGATGCTCGGGCCGGGGAATCTCGGCGGCCGGACAGAACGCGGTCCAGCCGAAGGCCAGCAGGCCAGCCACGGCGGTACGGATCGTGGACATGGAATCTCCCACAAGGGTGCGAAACAGTTTGTCAATGCTCGGAGATGAGGCGAGAGCCCCGCACAATTCGGACCAGCCTACCAAATCCTTCCCAATTTGGTCAGGAGGAGCTTCCCCCAAGTTCCCAGACCTCCAGGCGGAGTTTGGCTTCGGTCGGCGCTTTCCGGTCGGAAAACAGGACGAGTCTTTAAACAAATTGATGCGGTTGTGGACGAAACGATGCTACCATTGTTCCTCCGTTCACCACCTCGGCAGAGAATCTGATTTCGTTCCCTCTACGAACTATCCATTGAAGGGTTAGCGAATGAATAACGAGAACCTGAGGAGGAAGATTCCGTGGCGGCGCGGGATACGGATCTTAGGATTGACTTTATCCGCGCTGCTTTGTGTCGGTCTAACGATCTGTTATGGAGTGAGACCGGACGCCCTCGCCGCATTGACGATTGTTCCGGTCTGGACATGGCTGGTGCCGGGCGTGGCGTTGGCGCTGATGGGCGTACGACCCGGTGGCCGTCGTGAGGTGCTGGCCGTTCTGGCGGCGTGGCTGGTCTTCCTGCTCTGCTTCGCGGAGGAGCCCTGGAGCCTGCTCCGGCACATGAACCCGCCCTCGGACCCGCCGCGAGGGAGGCAGGTCCTGCGCATCGTCACGCTCAACTGCGCGGGGGCGACCAGGGGGCGGCCGGGGAGGTGATCGCCTACCGGCCCGACATCGTGCTCTTGCAGGAGTCACCCAGCCGGTCGGTGCTTGAGGATCTGTCCCGGCGGCTCTTCGGCGACGAGGCGAGCATGATCCATGGGCCGGATGCCTCGCTGATCGTTCGCGGACAGGTCACACCCGCCGACCTGACGAACGCTCAACGCTCGTTCTTCGTGCAAGGGCGGGTTCATCTGGCATCAGGCGAGGAGCTGGAGGTCATCAGCACGCGGCTCCGTCCCGCGTTGCTCCGGCTGGACCTGTGGTCCCCGTCGTGCTGGCGAGCGCAGAAGCTCAATCGCCAGGCGCGTCGGCAGGAAATGCGGACCATCGCTCGACGCGTCGCGGAGGTTCCCCAGGAGGTTCCGATCCTCGTCGGCGGCGACTTCAATGCTCCGGCCGGGGATGCCGTCTTCCGCCTGCTCCAGCCCTTTCTGCGAGACGCCTTCCACGAGGAAGGCCGGGGCTGGGGCAACACGATCACCAACACCTACCCGGTCCAGCGAATCGACCAGATCTGGATCAGCGACGGACTCCGGCCCTTGAACGTCGTTGCGCGGCCGACCGACCGCTCGGATCATCGCATGGTCGTCTGCGAGTTCGTGCGCGATTCCCCTTGATCCGGGTGATCGATTCAGACCAGTTCACGCATTTGACTGAGCGACCGTCGCCGCGAATGATGGGGCCTGGGTCCCCGAGGATACACGTTGCCGCGAGTGACTTGACGCTTCCTTCGAAGCAAGCGGGACAGCGTTTCTCGGTAACGGACGACCATCAAGGCCGCCGCGCCGGCGGCGATCATCGGCACGAGGTGGATTCGAGGGCCTTCCGTCTCCTCCAGTTCGCGTACCACGCCCGGGACCACCGACGCCCTCACCTCATCAGCTTCAGCTTCGGCTCGCGCGGCCACCGTGCCGGTGGGCATCTCCGAGACGACGGGAATCATCGAGCGGGCCAGTTCATCCAGCCGAGCGAGGATCTTCCTCAAGACGCCCGTCATCGAGGCAACTTGTTCCTGAGACTCGTCGGTGTCGGTCAGTTCCGGCGCTGTCATTCCCGCGTTCGCCGGGGTGGTCCCCGGTACCGGCGCGGCGAGACCGTCGCCATCGAGGTCGGCGTTGTTCCTTGCGAGCGTTGCCGTGCTGGAACCGTAGCCAATGCTTGGCGGCATGTCGGACGCAACCGGTGTCAGTGCCGCCAGCATCGCCCCACTCTGGGGACCGAGGGCCGTGAGGGTGGCCGCCGGACCACTCGGTTGGCCGACCGGCTGACCCCCCAGCGAGAGAAACAACCCGCCCTGGCCGGTGGGCGCACTGGGTTGTGAACGTGTCGAGTCGGAACCTGCCGAAGACGAGGGCGTCGTCCCGGGAGAGTTCGGGGTTGTGTTCGGCGGCGCCGGGACGGGCGGGGTCGATGACGGCAACGGCGCGGTCGGAGACCCCGAAGATCCCTCCGAGGGAGCGCCCGGGGACGGAGTGATTGTCGTCGAGGCCACCGGCGCGATCAGCCGCAGGTTCAGGGCCGGCCCCTGGCCGACGCCGTTCTGGAGCAGGGATTCCCAGCGGAAGGTCGAGACCCGCAACGTCAGTTGCGTTTTCAAGGGCACGCCCCTGGGGCCACTCACGCGGAGCGAATACACGCCGGGAGTCAAATACCACAACGCACCGGCGTCTGCCCTGGCCTCAGTGCTCAGCGGGACTCTTCCATCGGGACCGTCCAGCCGCAACCCCAGCCCTCTCCCGGCGGACGGGGCGTCGAGACGATAGTAGGCCGGGAACAGGACGACAAACCGGTACGTGGAAGCCGTGTCGGGGGCGGTGTCAACATCCCACTCAAGGCGCGTTTGAGGATCAGGCCGCAAGACGCCCAGGTCGTTCGAGGCTTTCTCGGCGGCCTCGCCTGGCAGGACGCGGAAACTCGCCAGCACGCCATCCGTCTTTCCAATCGAACCCAGATTGAGACCCGAGAGATCTTTCAGGCCCCCCGGACCGGGCACGCGAATGATGTATTCACCGGGCGGCAGCGGCCTGGCGAAGACATACGAGACCCGAGCTTCGGTCTCGTCATACTGGACCCCGGCCAGGGGCCAGACGACTCCGTGACGATCGACCACCTCGACATTCGCGCTGGCGGCATGCGTCAGCTCGCCATCAACATCGCCGAGGGCCAGGGGCCCCGAGAACTGAAGGCTGAACCCCGTCGGGTTCGGGTCAAGCGGGTCTCCGTGGATCAGGTGGAAGTTCAGCAGGGCAGGGGGGGTCTCGGCAGGGTCGGCCGCGACGTGCAGCGTGAATGGTCCGCCAGCCTGCGTTTGCGTGATGACTCCCGGATCACCGTTGACCAGATCGTAGCCACCGGGGAGGTCCGGGAGATTATTCCTTCCGGAGACCCCGACGTAGTAGGTTCCGGGGGCGAGACCAGCGAACAGGAACGGATCGCGCGGCGCCGTTGCGCGGCCGCTCTCGGCGGTTGCCAGGGGATGCCCCTGGGCATCGAAGAGGGTCAATGCGGCGTTCAGGGGACTGCCATCACGCTGGGCGGTGACCTCCAGGCCGAGCCGCCATCGCGTGTGGTCGGGCGTCAAGACGATCTTGTACAGTGCGACGGCTTGCGGATCGACCGTGAAATCCAGCACGTCCCCCTTCTGGATCTCGGTCGGCCCGACCTGGCCCAGGTCGGTCGCGTCGTCGAGCGTCACACCGGGCTTGCGCACCGTGAATTCGGCCAGGGATTGATCGACTTCGGTGCTCGCGAGCCGCTCGCCATTGGCTCCGGTCAGCATGGAGAATCGGGAGAGCAGGATCCGGTATTGTCCCGGCTTGAGCGTCTGGTTGAGTGTGAGTGTCAGACGCGTATGGGTCGTATCGAGCGATTCGGTCAGATTGGAGTACACGTCGACGACCGCATTCGCCTTGCCGTCCTCACCGATCCGGTCGAGCAGGATGTCACCGCTCATGACGGGAAGGGCGACAATGGGCCGGTCGAAAACAATCGTCAATGTTGTCGGAGGCCGGTCCAGGGTCGTGTTCCCCGCCGGCTCGGTCGCCAGGACCTTCAAAGGGTCCGTCGAACCATTCCCGGGATCGACCGGCGGCGGAAACGGGTCGGGAGGGAACGGGTCGGAGGGGAATGGGTCAGGAGGGAACGGGTCGGAAGGATCCGAGGTCGGCGGAAAGGTTTCTGGCGGAAACTGATCCGTCCCCGTCGGAAATGTCTCCGCGGGAATCGCCTGGAAGAGTCCGCTGGAACTGCCCACAGTTGACAGCGTTGAAAAGGAGCCGACGACCGTGCCGGAAGTCCCGAGTTCGGACGGAAGTGGGGACGATCCGAACGTGTTGAACGCGTCGTTCGAAAGCGCGATGCGCGGCTCCAGGAGTTCACAACGGAGACCCAGCCGGGCTTCGCGAAGGTGGGGGAGTCGTTGAGAACGGTTCATGGTGTCCTACACCTACTTTGCGTTCACGGAGAAGTCGGAGGCCGGCGAAGTTGCCGGACAGCGCACGTCACCGGCCAGCCGACGGGTCGGGATGAATCATCCCTGGCTCGCGAGCCAGCGTCCGCGCCCCGGAGTGTCCGGTTTGCGCCAGGACGCCAGCAAGGCATCGAGCGCCGTCTCCATGGTGTTGTCGTAGGATGCGTTGAAGTTGTCGATGTTCGGGCTCAGGGACTTCCCGAGACCCACAAGGAACGTGCTCATCTGTTGCGGAACCGGGGGCAGCGGGTCCGTTTGCCAGTTCCCGAACTGGGTCAGGTCCCGCAGGGGACGGTCGGGAAGATTGACCGGTAGGACATCGCTCACCAAGTCCTGGTTCGCCCACGCGCTCAGGGTTCCGATGCTGAGGAGGCTGGGTAGATCTTCCGTGTCGTTATGCTTGTCGTGGCCCTTGCCGTTGGAGTTTTGCTTGCCGTTCCCCCGGGTCGGGTCGAGGCCGAGACCTGGGAGAGGGCCGCTGGTCTGAAGATTGGAGGAACCGCTTTCCTGGTCGGGTTGCGACGGAACGACCGTGTTTGGCGGCGAGACCAGAGGTTGGGTGTACGTTCCGAAGTTGAGCATCAGGGCATAGGAACCCTTCCCCGAGGGGTTTGAGGCGCCTAACGTCCGGACGTAGAAGCTCAGGTTCGGAGTCACGCCGCCGATCGTCTTCGTGATCGTCGCACCATAGCTGTTGACCGCGTAGGCATCGGAGACGGGATACAGCGACGTCGTGTAAACCATGAATCGCGGGCTGAGCGAGCTGAGGTACTGGCTCTGCATCGTGATCGTCACCGTACTGGTCGTGTTGGACGGAGCCGTGACGAGGAACCAGTCCTGGTCGTACGTGCCGCTGATGTCCAGGTCCGGCATGGTGATCTGGTTCTTGCCGTCGAGCCAGCCGGTGAGGTTGGTCGCCCGGTAGTAATAGTCGTTGTCCGTGCGGGTATCGAAGCGGTCCGGCTGTCGAGGGCCGTAGATCGCCTGGATGCCGGAGATGTCGTCGGTGGTAAGCGTCTGCTTGGAGTCGTAGTTATAGCTGGCGTACATGACGGCGCTGGCGATCGCCGAATGGTCAAGACCGAGGGCATGGCCGATCTCGTGGATGGCGACGGTCTCGATGTCGTAGGCGGAGTTAATCTGCCACAACTGATTCGTGTTCATCACGATATCGCCGGCCAGGGTCCCGCCGTTGTAGGGGGGCGAGAGGAAGCTGAGACCGAGCACGTTGCTGCTCTGCGGCGAGCCGCCGATCCGGATGTCGCCGAAGCGAGAATCCCCTTGCTGGTTGCCGGACACGCCAAACGCCGCGCCGTTGTCCGGAACCTCCACGAGATTGATGTTGGCCACGTCTTCCCAGACAGCGGCTGCCTTGCGAAATTCGGTCTTCCAGGTCTGGGGCGAGAACCCGCGGTTCGACATGGACTGGTACCACGCGCTAGGCACACCGCCGATACTCGTCCCATCGGGCGCGAAACTGTACGTGATGCGGTTGCCGAAGGTCCACTGTCCCCCCGTCGTGGAGTAGAGTAAGAGACGGGCTTCGAGCGATTCCAGGTTCAGATGAGCCGCCGAGCTTCGCCGAGGCCGCCGACTGGCCTGACTATTCCACATGATGATCTCCTTGAGTTTCCTCATTGATGGCGGATTCCTGCACCCTCAGCACAGCACTGCGCAGGGAGAACCCGAGGCCGGGTTTCCGGCCGTTCTTCCTTGCTATCCGCGCCCATGATGTTGAACCGCGGGCGTGGATCGCGCTCTCTTTCTCCACGTCAGAACCTTAGTTCACGTTGGAGAACCTGTCGCATCGCCCCTCAAGAAATTGTCCAAATAGGCCCATCTGGAATAACCGAACCCCAGGGACGCGGGCGAGATTCGCCATCCTCCGTGGAGGGAAGGAAATCTGGAAAATCGCGGGGGAACTCTGTGGAGACGATGTGAAGATTTTGTAAAGATTGTGAACTGGCGGAACAGGAGATGCATTATTGAGAAGAGACTCAGCCGACATCCACCGATCCCGCTTCGGGTCGTGCGCGGGATCTGGTCGGTTCCCGAGTCGAATTCCGCTTCCGCACAAGATGAGAAAGAACGATGGTCTGGCCCACCGTGCGGCCCGGTTGCGGTCGGTGCTTGCCGGAGGATCATTGTGTCGGAATCCTCGGGGCGATCGGGATATTCGATCGCCGCGGTGTCAAAGCTCACCGGGATTAGCTGTCACGCTCTGCGGGTCTGGGAGCGGCGCTATGGATTTCCACGTCCCAACCGTTCCGTTTCCGGGCATCGCCGTTACGAAACGGATCAGGTGAACCTGGTTCGCCGGATCTCACAACAGCTTCGGAAAGGGCGGTCCATTGGCGAGATCATGGCCGACGTGCAGAACGGCCTCCTGACGATCGACACACCCGAAATCGCCAAGGTCCCGGCCCTCAACGATGGTGCATCGAACCTGCTGAACCACTTGCTTCGCGGTGACGAGGCCGCCGCCCAGACCGATTACGAGACGACGGCCCGGGAACTTCCCCTGACCGACTTGCTCTTCCAGGTCATCGAGCCGGGTCTGACCGACATCGGGGAACGCTGGTTCCGCGGCACCTGCACGGTGTATCAGGAACACGTTGCCAGCCAGTTCTTCCGCCGCAAACTCATGGTCTTGATCGACCAGGCGAGGACCGCCAATACCCAGCCCCGGCACTCCATCCTGATCGGCACCGTTCAGGGAGACCGCCACGAAGGGGGTGTCCTGATTCTCACCCTCTTGCTGGAACAGGCCGGTTGGCGCACGCTGAGCGTGGGCGTCGATCTCTCGATCGAACAATACATTGACGCGATCGAGCAGTGGCGGCCCGATGCCCTGGCTCTCTCCTTCGTGCTCTCCCGGAACATCAACAAGCGATTCCAGGAGCTGGCAAGAATCGTCCACCTGCCGGTCTTCGTCGGCGGCCGGAGCATCTTGAACTATCAAAAGCTCGCGCGCCAGCACAATCTGATCCCCGTGCCCGGCCCGGCTCCGTTGGCGCTCGATCTACTTCAGAAGGAGTTCGAAGAATGGCGGGCTCGTCATGCCTCGGAGTGAGTCGGTGACGGTCAAGCCACCTTGAAAACCACGGTATGGAAATGGCAAACGGCACCCTCTGGAAGATCCAGAGAGTGCCGCCGGGTTCACCAGGAACCTTGTCAGGGAAAGCCCTGAACCAGAATCAATACTGCGGGGTGCCCTTGATCGGGGCCTGAGGCGCCGCGTACGGAGCCGACTTGTACGGCGTTTGCGGGCAAGCCTTCGTCGGAATGGTGGGGCAGGCCTGCGGGCACGCCTTGGTCGGAACCGGAGCGCACTTGCCCGGAACCGGAGCGCACTTGGCGGGCGCCTGGGGGCACGCCTGGGGGCACGCCTTGGTCGGGATTGGAGCGCACTTGCCCGGAACCGGAGCGCACTTGCCCGGGACCGGACTGCGCACTTGCCGGGGATCGGGGCACACTTGCCGGGGGCCTGAGCCGAGGCCACGACACCCTGCGGAGCCGCGTACACGGTCCCATCATGATGCCCGAAGCCAACGGTCGTCAAAGCCATGGAAAGCACGAGCGAACTGATCATCGCGATATCCTCAGACGTTGTGTGTGGGTCAATCGGTCGGTCGACGTCTCGATCGAATCGTTAAGCAGACTTCTTTCCCCTCACAGGCTCGGCACAAGGGTCCCCTGTTCGAGTCCCATGGCCTACGCTGCCGTCCTCATTTGTGCCGACGAGGCTGGAACCGGGTTGGACCCAGAACCCGCCGACAGTGTCCCCAAAACCCGCGTAAGGGGACCTCGTCTGTCGCTGGCCTCAGGACGGGCGCCGAAACCGAGACCCCGACGCACACAAGGCGCCGACGTTTTTGTTTCGCACCCCGAGGGTGGCCACGACTATTTTCGGCACCTGAGCCGGCAAGATTCAGTCGTCCCGGCAAAATCGAGGAAATAAGGTCTTGGCGAACTCTAGGGGGTTCGGGGCCTCGACAAGATCAAGGCGAAAAGGGGCCTTATAGGAGATATGACGAACCCCAGAAGACTGGACAAGAACTCGCGCCGTTTTTGGTCTATCCGGGGTCGGTTTCGTGCCGACCTTTGTTGGGCAACCACGCGAAACCATTCCCCCCTCGATCCGGCCTTGGCGCGGCCCTCTCGCGATGAGGGGGGAGGCGGTGGGCGAATCCATTCGGTCATTGGGAGGCAGCATGCGTATCGGCAACACGCTCGGCGCCGCGGTGGTCTGGACCATCGCCGTCGTAGCATCCACGATCACAAGCTGGGGAGCGACGGCCGAGCGGGTCCGTCCGGTCCCCATTGGTGGTTCTCTGCCGGGTCAAAGCGGTGACCGCTACTATGGCGTTTATGTCCCCACGCGCTACGGCGGCATCCTTACCGTCCAGACAACCGCCGGCAACGTCGGCGAGATTACCGGGCCGGACGGCCGACCCCGACGCAATGGCGATGAGGTCGGCAACAACGCGCAGGGCTGGTACACCTTTCAGGTCGCCGGCGCCGACAAAACGTACACCGTCTCGACGACGTTCGAGCAAATCGGGCAATCGGCCCGGCCGCCCTGGAACTTCTATTACTGGCCGACCAAGGCCGACGCCGTACACGAGCCCTGGTCCGGCTGGAACGGTCGCGTGGACACCCCACAAGCGTATGGTGATGACATCCAGGTCATCCCTTACGGCTCCCCCGTCAGTCCCGGGCAGGACATCGTTCTGGCCGGCCCGAACGGCCTGCTGGAAACGCCACCGGCCCCCGGCGATACCTCGACCTGGTTCCCCAACCTGTTCGACGACCTGACCTGGCGGGGCGCCGACGGCACCTGGTACAACACCCCCTCGCCCATGCTCAAGTACGACCAGATCTTCAGCTCGTCGTCCCGAAGCTGGGAAGCCGCCAACAGCCAGAACCAGGACATCTCCCGATGGCCCGGCCACTGTCTCGGCGGCGCGATCGCCTCGATCATGCTCAACGAGCCAACCCCCGCGCCCGGTTCGGGGGTCTCGCAGGACGAGTTGAAAGGTCTGTGGGCCGAACTCGGGGAGAACCACTACAACCACCGCATCGGCGACAACGTCAACAATATTCCCGCCGGTCCGCCGCGTCGTGGATACGATGAGTGCGATGCGTTCGTCCCGCGGTTCCACGCGATGCTGGAGCACCACATTCGCGCCCGGCGGCAGGCCTTGCTGGCCAACCTGAGGGCCTTCCCGCCCACTGGAAAGTCGAACGAGGTCTGGAACCACGGCGTCGGAAAGTACGTCTCCAAGTTCCACGCCATCCCGGGTGAGGGGGCGCGGCACGTCCGCATCGAGACGGAACTTTACGCGAACTCCGGCGCGAACCTCAACGAGAGTGATCCCAAGCCGCGAGTCAACACCTATGAGTACA
This sequence comes from uncultured Planctomycetota bacterium, assembly GCA_963758025.1. Classification (GTDB taxonomy): domain Bacteria; phylum Planctomycetota; class Planctomycetia; order Isosphaerales; family Isosphaeraceae; genus CAVWUA01. The sequence continues at coordinate 798,840 of CAVWUA010000006.1, forward strand.
CCCTCGTCTATACGCCGACCGGCGAGGTGAACGAGACCGCCACGAACCTCTGCGACTGGATCTCCGTCGGCGGCGAAGCCATGTTCTGCCCGCTCAACGTCATGGAGGTGGCCGAGAGCCGCTGGCAAGGTCACAACCCGATGATCACCGAGTCGAACGTGCGGTCCCTGGACATGGCCAACGGCGGCAACGCGACCCGGTTCGCCGCCACCGCGCCGCCAACCTGGCGGCCTGTCGGCAACTACGAGGCTGGCCGCGCGCCAATGTTCGCCCTGGGGCGTGACCGGGACAACTACGGAACCGGTGCCCCGCCAGGAGGCGCGGGCTCTCCGCGTCGAGGAGGGATATTCCGGATCTTCGGCCGTTAACGATCCGCCCTCCCGGATCACATCCCCAAAACTCGAACGCCCCGCGAGAGTCTCCCCCAGAGGGAGACGGCCTCGCGGGGCGTTCCGCGTTCCGGGTGTTCCGTTCCCTCACCGTCCTGGAACACAACTATTGAAGTGCGGGCGTCTGGTCCTTCACCCGGAGCCGGACCGTCACGGCGAAGTGATCGGACGGCCCGCGCGGATTGGGGTTCTTCTCGTTACCGAAGCGATGAGGGGAGCGATCGGTGGTGGCCCGGAGGCGGAAATCGTTCTCGACCCGCAGGGAGTCGGGGACGAGCTGCCAACCGGACCGATCGAGCAGACCGGGCGAGAGAACGATGTGGTCGAGAATCTGCCAGCGGCCGTGATAAAAATACGTGCCACCCCGCGCCGGGTCGCGGTCGGCATCCAGATCGAGCAACTGTGGCCGCGCGTCAGCGGCTCGAATCCGTGTCGGATCGCTCACCGCATGTAAGTGATCGCGGACCGAAGGATCGCTCGGCTCGTCGTTAAAGTCGCCCGACATCAGCAGATCGACCTCCGGGTCCTCGCGCCGGAGGTCGAGGAAGAGTCCGTAAAGGACATCGGCGTAGGCGGCGCGCTTGCTCACCGTGTCCTCGCGGACGCGGCTCGTCCAGTGACTGACCAGGACGACCAGGGGAGCGCCGTCGGCCTGGAGATGCGCCTCCAGAATGCGGCGGTTCTGGAAATCGTGCGGCCCCCGGGTCCGGTCATCGAGGACCGGCAGGCGGGTCAGGATCGCCGGCTCGATGCGACGGCCGGTCGTGTTGTCGCGGTGGACCAGCCCCCTCGCGGGATACTGCCATTCCGCCGATAGCCGCTCGTTGAGCGTCTGGCGGAGCAATTCGACAGCGCGTTCGTTCTCAACCTCCACCAGGGCGAGGATGTCCGGCCCTCGACCCCCGTTCTGACGGAGCAGGGCATCGGCCAGCAGACCGAGCTTCGCGCGCAGCGCCGGCGGATCGTGCGCGAACCAGTCCTCCATCGCGTCGTGGTCACGCGGGTCGTCCTGATCGTCGAACAGGTTCTCCACGTTCCAGTGGCAGAACAGGTAGCCTTCCGCCGGCGCGGGGGGGTAGGAGGGGCAGGCGGAACCGACTCCAGAGCGTCGAAGAACCAGATCGCCAGCAGTACGAGGACTGTCAGGACGACTGTCGAAACAAGCTGTTCGGGCCGGATCCGTTTCGGTGCGGGCACGCGTCCTCCCGATCGTCGCGCGGAGCTTCGGTTCCCCACGCCCCTCTCTGGGCGGAGTCAATGATCAGAGGATGTCCATGCGACTCAAAAATCGTGAGCCTTCACCGGTCAGCAGCCAGTGTGGGTTGGCGTCCGTCTCCTCGATGAACCGGAGGATGATCTCGGCCGGGATTGTGGTGCCGGTCTCGTAGGCCCGCCAGGTACGGAACGGAAGCCGCAATTCCCTGGCCAGCACAGGGCCGCCATGCTCGCCGAAGAGATCCTCCCGGATCTCACGAACTCTCTGGGACAGTTCCTGCCGAATCGTCAGCCAGTCTGAAGGCTGGGGCATTCTCTCCATGGGAAGGAAGTCGCCGGTAGGGTGGAAAAGGGGCTGACTGTTTCCCCGATAGAAACAGAACCGGATTTGCTTGCTCGATCCGTGCCGTGGTTCGTGCCGATTATACGCCAGTCCAAAAAACGGGTCCAGCATGAGCCGGCCCCGTTTTTCCCGCCGACAACGACTCCGAAAATAATTTTCGGATTTCCTCGATTTTTCGTGTCGCGTCCTCGCGCCGAATCCGGTTAACGACGATTCGGGACCAGAAAGAGGCAGCGCAAATAATCTGCAACTCGGCAATCGGCAACGCAGCCGATCTAGTTTGGGGACGTTCTCATGGTGGTGTTCCCCCCGCGTGCGATCGATCAAATGGCGGAACGGATCGAACGAGCGTACCTCCGGCGCCGCCCTCCTTCGTTTCGGGATTGTCCCCATTCGGGGGTCTGGGGCATGGCCGCGGCCATTCTGGCTGAGATGCACCGTCACGACCCGGTCATACCTCTCGATCCCGAGCTATTCGTTGCCTCTCAAACCATCGATCCGGAATCTCCCGATCCCTGGAAAGAGCTAACCCGCCCCATCGCCAAGCGCCGATATCGCCGTCGGATCATGACGATCATCCGGCAGTTGCGCCGGGAACTGCACGCCGAGGTCCGCTGGGCCGAGCGACAGCTCCAGGACGGAACACCGCTGGAGCAGGTTCTTTCGTCTCGACGCCGTTGCCTTTCCGGCCTGGGCCGGTTCATTGTCGCCTTCCGCGCGGAACGCGCTGACCTGGCGGAGTTGTTCCGGGAGGACGCCCAGCAACAGCACCGCTCGTGCCCGCTCTTTCGTCAGGCCTGCCTGGACTTGATTCCCGTCCGATCTTATCCGGTGCTCGAACTCCTGCCAGGATTCGAGCCGATGGGACGCGCCGTCTCAGGTGAGCTCAAGTTCAGTCTGAACTGAGTTCGATTTCGACCCAAGTTGAATCTCTGACGGGACTTCCCATCCTCCCTATTTTTGCCACCGTCACGGTCGGCCTTCGTCTTTTAAAAAAAATCATCGGGTTTGGAAAGAACGGCATGTGTTTTGGTCCCATCCTTACGCTAGAATAGCGCGTTGAGGTGGGAACCGAAGAGTCCGTACACATCGGAGTGGATGCCGCCAAGTTGGACGGCGTCCATGGCTCTCACCCCTCCAGTTCCAGAGGAGGGTTTCACCATGGGCCAGGCATCGGAATCCACGCCCCAGCCGGAATACAACCTGTTCGCCCGTGCCCGCGAGGGGGATGAGGCTGCCTGGGAAGAGCTTGTCGAACGTTGTTACGACAAAGTTCGCCGGGTCGTCCGCCACCGTCTTGCCCCGCGCATGCGGTCGATATACGATTCGACAGACATCACGAATGATGTCTTTAAAAGCCTGATCGCGAAACAAGACCGCTTTGAATTTCCGACCGTGGAAGCTCTGGAGCATCACCTGAAAAAGGTGGCGCGGCAGAAGGTCATTGATGAACAACGACGTCATCACGCGGACAAGCGAAATCTCAACCGGCTCCGTCGCCTGACGGCCGGCGAGGACGGCGAGAGGAACCTGGACGTGCCCGGCTCCGAGCCGACGGCCAGCAAATACGCTCAGGCCAAAGAGACCCGCGATCTCATGATGACCATGGGCGAGTCCGAGGAAATCCGGGAACTCCTGGCGCTCAAGGTGGAGCAGCATTGCGACAACCAGGAGGTCTCCGAACGGATGGGCTGGCCGATTCGCAAGGTTCAACGCGCGCTCCAGAAGGTCAAGCAAGCGTTTGATCCGACGTCAAAAGCCGGAGGGGACACATGAGGACGGTCTCAGCGTCGGTTTTGAGACGCAGTGGCGCGAGTCTCTCCGATCCGCTCTTGCAATCCTTTCACGACGCCTGGAGGCACGGGAACGGCCCCTCACTGGAATCGTATCAAGCCCGCTGCGGGGATGGCCCCGAGGCGATGAATCGGCTCGCCTTGCTCGTCAAAGCGGATCTCCAGCGCCGCTTCGCCGAAGGGGAACAGCCCGCCATCGCCGAGTATCTGGAGCGGTTCCCCGAGCTGTCCGAAGAACACGACCGGATGGTCAGTCTCGTTTACGAGGAATATTGCCTGCGCGAAGAGTGCGGCGCACCGATCGATCTCGATTCCTTCTACGACCGCTATGCTCCCTGGCGCGACTCGATCCATTCTCAACTGAACTACCACGAGCGGTTCAGTCAGTTCTCGATGGCGCCGTCGGGTTCCCCCCTCGGTTCCCGAAGCCGGGCGACTGGTTCGTGGGCTTTCAGCTCATTTCGGAGTTGGGGCGCGGTGGCGCGGCCCGCGTGTACCTGGCCCATGAACGGAAAGTGGGCAATCGCCCGGTCGCCCTGAAAATCTCGCCCGCCAGTGGCAATGAGCCATCGATCCAGGGTCGGCTCGACCACCCGCACATCGTGCAGGTTTTCAATGTGGTGAAGGATCACAAGACCGGCCTGCGCGGGATGGCGATGCGCTACATGCCGGGCGCGTCGCTGGAGCAAGTAATCCAGAAGGTCAAGCCGGAGTCCCACCCGCAATCCGCCGACGTGCTCTGGAAAGTGCTCCTTGAGGACGTCTCCGACAAGACGCCTCCCCCGAGCTGGCCAGGGTTCCCCGCCAGCGGCACCTATGCCGAAGGAGTCGCCTGGATCATCGCCAAGCTGGCCGAAGCGCTGGCGCATGCGCACTCGCGGAAGGTCCTGCATCGGGACGTCAAACCGGCCAACGTGCTCTTGACCTTGAGCAACGGCCCCTTGCTCCTGGATTTCAACCTCTCGCATGACCCCAGCGCCCTCGATCAGGCCGAGGCGGCGCTACGCGGCGGAACGGTGCCCTACATGGCCCCGGAGCAAATCGGCGCGTTTCTGGAGCCGTCGCTCTGGGCGAACGTCGGCAACACCGCCGACATTTATTCGCTCGGTCTGGTGCTCTGCGAGTTATTGACGGGCCGCCGCCCTTCGATGCCCGACGACACCAAGACGGCCCCCCACATCCTCCGCAACCTGCTGAAACAGCGGATCAATCACCAGCCATCCCCCCGCGCCGATAACCCCGCCGTGCCGCACGCGCTGGAGGCGATCGCCGCGAAATGCCTGGTCCCGCTCAAGGCCCACCGCTACCAGAACGCCAGCGACCTGGCCGAGGATCTTCATCGCTTCCTCGAGCGCCGACCGCTCCGACACGCCGTCAACCCTTCGCGGCACGAGCGTGCCGGAAACTGGTGCTGGCGGAACCGGACCCTCTTACGATCGTCCGCCGCCGCGTCCCTTGTTCTCATTCCCGCGTTGTATCTGACGTTCTCCCCCGGTCAGCCCCCGCCGCCGGCCCCCGCCATTGTCGTGGAAGCACCCACAACGTCCACCCGAATCAAGGCGAAGGCGTTTCTGGACGAGGGACTCGTCCTGCTCCATCAAGCCAAGGACGGCGAGGACGAAACGTGGAGCAGAGCCGCGTCCTTGTTCCAACAGGCCGTGGAACTGGACGGCAGCCTCTACCGAGCCTGGCAGGGCCTGGCACACGTGGCCTACCACGACAACAGCTACGAGCAGTTCCAGGCCTTCCAGAGCAAAGCCATCGATGCCGCGAGGAACTCTCATTGTGAAAAGCACGTCCTTGTGATCCTGATCCAGCAACGAGCCGCCGCCACCCTGCTGATCGGCGAGAACATCCAGACGAGGGCGCAGCCAGCAATACGCTGAGAAGAGCATAACCCTCGACCAACTGCGAGCGAATTATCAAAGAGCCGGTCAACAGTACCAGGAGACGCTGGCCGATCTCCAATCCGTGCAAGACCTGGATGTTTGGCAGACCTTGGAGCCGATCATCCAGTATCAATTAGCGATGACGGCCGGGCGAGCCCGCCGGGGCCTGGCGGACGTTGATTCCTGTCTGGGACGAACGCAGTCCTTCGAGTCCCAGATCCGCGACGCCATCACCGACATGAAGACTGCTCGTACGGTGATGATTGCCCGGCAGCGGAGCCTGCGGCAATTGCCGGAGTCCGATCCCTCGCGAGTCGCCGGGCTGAAGGAGACGGACCAACTGATCCAGTACGCGGACAAACAGCTTGCGGCCGCGTACTCCCGTCGCGATAACCAGCGAAGCCCCGCCCCGCGCGAGGAAAAAACAGCCGCCGTCGCACGCCTCCAACATCTCGACGCCACAGCGGATTAGATCGCCTCGGGAGAACTGACGATCGGATCCTGGATGCTGGGGTCCGGCATCGCTCCAAGATTCGGATCGCTGGCGCTGGAGGACGATGTCGACCCCGCTAACGGATCAAACGTCACGCACGGATCCGAACCCGCAATCCTCGGTGGCGCGTAGATCGTCTCCAGCGTCGTGTCCTTCGTCGTCGTCGATTCCGACCCGAGGATCTGCTCCGACGTGATCGTGATGTAGTCGCACGACATCGACGAGTCCGCCATGGGCGCCACGAAGGTTGACGGGGCGATGCGACTCCCCAGCGTGTCCAGGACGGGACGGAACCGGCGACTTGAACGACGAATGATCATATTATCATCCTATAATCAATCTATTCGTATAACGATGTCAGCGGACCGGCAGCTCCGAAGGGTGGGAGCGCGGCGATCCATCCGAGAATGGTATATTTTGTATGTGCTGATTAGCTTATTTCGGGCGGCGCTGGCTGGAGGCCGTGTCATGTCCGGGGGGGTAGGCGGGCGAGACTGCGGTGTCGATTGGCCCCTCGGCTCATCCGGCTCTCATCAGGCACATGCACGTAACCGTATTTTCTATCGGCATGCGTCACGGAAAATCGATTCTCCGAAAAAAATTCGAGTGGGGCGCGCCGGGTGCGGCGTTCAGCGCGATCGATAGCGATTCTGTCTCTGAGGGAACAGGGTGACGATCACCCCTTCGCAACCACGAGGAGAGCCTGGACCGTGGATCAACCGACCTCGCCGATGCGGCCCGACGACCCGAATCGGGCACGCGATCACCTGGCCAATCAGCCGCACGTTCCTGGCGTGGGTCCGCACCGCGCTGTCGTTGCTCGGGTTGGGGTTCGTGATGGCCCGCATGGGTCTGTTCCTCCGGCAGTTGCACCTCGACAGCACGGCGGTCTCGACTCAGGAATCGGGCACCGGGCGGGAGTTTCTCATCGGCGGCATCGTCCTGCTCGTGCTCGGAACACTCCTGGCGGGTTGGTCGGGCTGGCTGTACCACCGCACGAGGCAACAGATTGATGAGCGCACCTTCGACCCGGACCGTACCACGGTCAACGCCCTGGTGACCGTCGTGGTCGTGGGGGGCATTGTGATCGTCGGAATGGTCGTCTGGCAACTCGTGACCCACGAGACACCCGGAGCCCGTTGACACCCGCATGACCGTCACCACGGAAAAGTGACAGCCCATTGACACGCAGGAGATGAATCAAGGACATCTATAAATAGAAAAAATTAGCCAATTTTTCCATCGAGAATTGCCTGGGCTGTCATAATTAGCACGATCAGCGCGTGCAGGCTCCAGATCAGCGTGCGAAAGGCGTTCGTCCAGACCAGCATCCGGTGCGCCGTCGGATCGAATCCCGAGGCCAGTTTTCCGTGCAAGGGGATCTGGACGAAGGCCGTCGAGGCCCAGACCAGGAGCGCGGCCACCAGGCCCGCCCAGACCAGTCCGATCCGCACGCCCTCCGGTCGATGGACAACCAGCAAGGCGCTCGTCGCCAACTCCAGAATCATCGGCACCAGGACCACGTGGCCGGTCCGCCTCGTGTGCGCCGCATGATAGCGAGCGAACGCGAGCGGCTCGACACGTGCGAACAGGGGGTAATGCACGATTTGGACGAACCAGATCAGCCCCGTCATGAACCACGTCGAGGCCAGACAGACGAGCAACAGAAGTTCGGTGGATGACACGGCGGCGATGTCCTGAAAACGGGTTCGGGCGACACGAGCGAAGCCACGCGGCGTTCCTGGGCGGGCACGTCCGGCTGATCTACGGGAACCTCCGAGCAACCGTTACAATAGTGCGCGACCAGGAGAGCGTCATTCTCAGAAAAATGAGACGCGGGGGCGGCATGGAGACTCGGGCGCGGTGGCGGTTGTCGGGCATGATGGCCTTGATCTATGCGGTGCAAGGGTCCTGGTGGCCGCTCCTGGCCGTTCACCTGCGGGACCTGGGCGTTTCCGGGCGGGGGCGCGGCTGGATCTTCGCCACGATGGCGATGGCCGCCCTGGCCACGCCGCTCGGGGCCGGACAACTGGCCGACCGCCTCATGCCAACCCAGCGCCTCATGGCCCTGATCTATGCTTTGGGAACAGGATTGCTCGCCCTGCTGGCGATCGGCCCCACCAAGCAGCCCGTCGCGCTGTTTTTGCTCTTTCTGGGATACTGGATGCTCACCGCGCCGTCATATGGGCTGGCCAATTCGCTGGCGTTCCGCAACTTGCCGAGGCCCTCCGCGCAGTTCGGCGGGGTGCGGCTTTGGGGGACGATCGGCTGGATGACCGTCGGCTGGCTGGTGACGGGGGTCATGGCCTGGCACGGCTCGACCCGGGACGGGCAGGGGGCCTACGAGGCGTTCTGGGTCGCCTCGGCGCTATCGCTTGTCTTCGCCGTGTATTGCCTGAGCTTGCCGCACACCCCGCCCCTGGCCGGGAACCGGGCGGGCATCGACCTGCGGCGGGGCTGGAACTGGTGCGCCGACCGTCCGTGGCGGTCTTCCTGGGCGTGGCCTTCGGTGTGAGCCTGACCATGCCGTTCGTGTACCAGACGGTTCCGGCCTATCTCCAGACGCTCGGCCTGCCGCGCGCGTGGATCGCCTCGGCGATGACGCTGGGGCAACTCCCGGAGATCGTCGCCCTGGCGACCTTGCCGTGGTTCCTGCGACGGTTTGGACAGCGGGGCACACTGGCCATCGGCATCGGGGCATGGGTCGCCTACTACGCGATCCTCGCCGCGAGGCCGCCCCTGGCCGTCGCCCTGCTCGGCATTCCGCTGAACGGGGTGGCCATCGCCTGTTTCCTGGTCGCCGGGCAGATGTTCCTGGATAGCCAGGCCCCCCGCGACCGCCGCGCCAGTGCCCAGGCCCTGCACGCGGTCATCACCACCGGACTCGGCATGCTGACCGGCAACGTGATGGCGGGGGAACTGGTGTCCTGGACCGGCGGCGTCAGCGCGGAGACGTTTCTCGTCCCTTGCCTGATCAACGTCGTGTTGCTCGCCGTCGTGCTCGCGCGGTTCCATCCCCAGGACGCCCCGACGGATCGAGACGCGGCCCCGGGACCTCTGGCCGGGGCAACGCGGGAGCCTCTGACGTGCGTCTCCAACCCGACCGGCGCGACGAACCGATCGTGAGATCGGTCCGCCTCGGGCCTCCGGTCAGGAGTCGTCCGGCTTGCGCTCCGACTTCTTCCCTTCGCTCGGTCGGGTTTCCGCCCGGGACGGAGGGGAGATACCGCCCGTTTCCTCGGGCTTCTTGGAGCGCGGCTTGCGCTTTCTCGGTGTCTTGGCCACGGGGGGCGGGGGGGGCAACTCCAGCTCCTCCAGCACCTCGGCCGACTGCTCTAGCTGAGAAACCAGCAAGCTCAGAAAATGCAACCGCGTTCCCTGACCTTCCAGAAACTCGTGAAACAAAAACCCGCCTTCGAGAAAGTTCTCCGACTGGTCGAGTATCTCGTCGGCCATGGACTCGACGAGTTGATCCCGACTCTGCTGCAGAACTTCAATCGCGGCGCGGAATTTATTGTTCTTGGGGCTCAACATAGGCATTCCGCCCTCCTTGCCTCCAGCGGGAGTGTTTTCGGTTGGGACTGGCGATGGTCCCGCAGTGATTGACCCTCCAGCGCGAGGCCAGCCAGGCTGTCAATCGGGCATCCAGCCAGTGACGATCGACACCCCAGCGCGTCCGGCTGATGTAGCCGAGATGACCTCCTGAAGGGATCAATTCCAGTGCCAATCCCGTCGGAAAATCGATTTTGTGAAACGGCTCGACCGGGATGAACGGGTCATCCTCGGCGTGAATCACCAGTCCGGGAACCCTGATCCGAGGCAACAGGGGGCCTGCGCTCGACCGGGTGTAATAGTCCTCCGCGCCGGCGAACCCGTTCCGGGGCGCCGTGTAGTGCTCGTCGAAGTCGTAGAGGGTTTTCACGTGCGGCAGATCGGCCGGTCCCAGCTCGGGAAAGACGTTGTGGAGCCGGCGAACCTCCCCCTTCAGGAGCCGGACGAAATTGCGGTCGTACACGCGGTTTTCCGGGCGCTGGATGTGCCGGGAACAGGCCAGAAGATCCAGCGGCGGGTTGGCCGCGAGCACGCAATCCAGGGGTGGCAACGGGTCGTCCGCCGCCTCGGCCGCCAGCTTCAAGACCAGGTTCGCCCCGAGCGAGAAACCGACCAGAGCCAGCGGCGATTCCGGCATCCGGTCCGCCATCCAGCCGGCCACCGCACGCAGGTCCTCCGTCCGGCCGCTGTGGTAGATTCCTCTTGAGATCCCGAAACCGGACCCCGCGCCTCGCAGGTTCATGCGAACCACGCGAACGCCAGTTCCCACCAGCCTCGCGGCCACGCGCGCCACGTAAGGGGACCGTGCGCAACCGGCCAGACCATGCACGAGCAAGGCCGACGGCCCTCCCGCGCACCAGGTTTCCGGGACCGATTCCAGCACGCTCAGACGATCCCCATCCCCCAGCGCAACCTCATGATACGTCGCCGTCAGGCGCACGCGATGCCCCGGCAGATACCGCCCGCCCACCGTCTGGACATGCCCGCCCCGCAGCCACGGATGCGGCTCAAATCGCGGTACTTCCTCCACCTCTCGGCTCATGCCAGAGCGTTCCTGCCCACTGGATTCATATCAAGCACCCAAGCATTCTATCTTGGATGCGGTGTCAAGTCCATGACATTTCATCATGCACACTGTAAGAACCCTACGTCATCCTTGGAGAATTGGGACAGAACCGGGGAAATTCCGATTCGAGAGGAGCGGGTGCAAGCACCAGGCACCATGTCACTCAGAGGGTGTCCGAGGCGGGCCATTTGACAATTGTAGTACAGTGACAACTAAGATCGTGGGGCGATTGTTTTCGTAATTCCTTAAGAGTTACGCGGTTGATGATTCTCGTTCCCACGCTCGGGATGGTCCCCATCTTCGCCCCTCCGGAGGGGCGAAGATGGGGCCACGTCCAGCGCGGAGCGTAGGAAAAAAGGGGGCATCCGCCAACCGCGTAACTCCTATCCCTATCTGGAATTTGGTTCTGGCCTCTGAATTCCCGATACTTGCGTTGCTGTCGTCGGGTGGGCAATGCCCACCCGACATGGAGACGTGAGATCCGGCTCGGACACCCACTCAGGGGCCAACCCGACGGAGGCGATTGTTGCCGGTATCGCCGATGACGAAGCCACCTCGGGGGTCGATGGCGACGCCGTGCGGGCGGTCGAGCTGGGCCTTGGTGGGGGAGCCGTCGTCGCCCTGACCTCCACGCTCACCGTTGCCGGCAACGGTGGTGATGTTGCCCGTGTGGCCGTCGATTCGCCGGATGGCGTGGTTTTCGGTATCGACGATGAGGATATTGCCATCGCGGTCCACGTCCAGTTCCTTGGGACCGTCGAAGGTCGCCTTGAGGGCCGGGCCGCCGTCGCCGCTGTAGCCCTTCGCGCCGGTGCCGGCGATTGTGGTGATGACGCCATTGACGGGATCGACGGCGCGGAGGCGATTCCCCTGGCGCTCCAGAATATAGATCGTGCCGTCCACCCCGACCTCGACGGCGCGGGGACCGAACAGGGAGGCGTTATCGTGCAAGCCGCCGTCGCCATCGTGCCGGGGCTGGCCGGTCCCGGCGTAGGTGACGATGACCCCGGCGGGTAGCTCGACCTCGCGGAGCCGGTTCCCGCCCACGTCGGCGATGTAGAGCCGTCCCCGGCCATCGAGCGCCACGTCGTTCGGCTCGACCAGCCCGGCCTCGAACGACGGGCCGCCGTCGCCGGAGCTGATCGCCGTCCCGTTCCCGGCGATATTCAGGATGATGCCTGTCTGGGCGTCGATCCGGCGCACGCGACGATTGAGCCGGTCGGCGAAGAAGATGTTGCCCCGGCGGTCGATCGCCAGGCCATACGGCTCGTTCAGGCTCGCCTCGATGGCGGGGCCGCCGTCGCCGGAGTAGCCTTTCTTGCCATTGCCCGCGATCGTGGTGATGACCCCGGTGCGGGCATCGATCCGCCGGATGCGGTGGTTGCCGGTGTCGGAGAAGAAGAGGTTGCCCTCGATGTCATAAGCGACATCAAACGGCCCATTCAGCTCCGCCTTCGATGCCGGGCCTCCCTCGCCGTTGAATCCAGCCTGGCCGGTCCCGGCCACCGTGGTGATCGTCGGGGCTTGTCCGAGCAGGACGACCATTCCGAGCAATAGCGTTGCAGACATCGTCGAGGCGCTCCGGGAGAACTCGAAGGGGCATGGACCTGCTACCCTTCAACTTACCCGAACCGGAGGGACGTCGCGAGGGTGGACCAGGGAGGAGGGAGGTGAGTCGGAGAAAGACGATGGCGGATGTGTTCAGTTGTCCGCGTTCTGGCGCGGTTTGTTCGAGCTATCTGGTATCCCGCCGAGTCGTCAGGGTTTCGCGGGCAGCTCGATGATGAACGGATGGTCGCTCAAGGATAACGGGATCGACCGCACATCCGTGAACCCCTGGATCGCGGTCGTGCCGGTCGTCGGATCATACACCTTGACCGTCGCGTGGCACCACCCAGGTCGATCGTGACGCGGTCCGAGCCCTCGACCCGCTCGCCCCACACGACCAGCTCGAACGTGCCGTCGCTCTTCTGCAGGAGCAGGTCATGCACGGTCACGGGCGCTCCCGGAATCGAGTACGCGAGCGTCCCCGGCTTTTCGATCGCGCCGGCGTCGGCCAGGATCGTCGTCAGGTTGTGGAGGTAGACGGCGGCCTTGCGCGGGGTGTAGTCGGGCCGGAAGAACCCGAACGCCTGATTGCCGCCCTCGTCCTCCCGGTCGCGCAGGAGGTACACGGCGGTGTGCGACCAGCCCCGTTTGAACTGGTCCAGGTACATGCTCAGGAGGTTCCGGGCGTGGATCTCCTCGGTGACGGGGCCGCCGATGGTGCAGCCGGTCTCCGTGGTCACCCGGGGCAGCGTCGGGAGATCCGCCTCCGGGTAGCCCCGGAAGTGCTTCGCCCAGGTGACGCCGTAGTTGCCGTACAGCCCGTCCACCTTGCAGGCCGAGGTCGGGTCGGCGGCGTTCCAGGTCTTGTTGTCCGCGAGGCCCGGCGCGTTGGGGTGATAGATGTAGTTGTGGACGTTGGCGTAGTCGGCGTATCGCGTCCCCTCGGGCATGAGCGTGCCGGCGTCGGCGGGGATGGCGAGGAACTGCAAGCCGACGTTGTCCACCTCGGCTCCGTTCTCGCTGATCGACCAGACGGGATACCGCCTCAACTCGGGGTCGCCCTTGACGGCCCGGTACAGGTCCCGCTGCAGCTTCGCGACCGCCATCCATGAGGGCGCCCCGCCGCCGCCCCGCTCGCCCTGGTAGGTGACGCCCCAGTTGTTCGGCTCGTTGTTGCCCTCGAACGCCAGCAGGGCACCCGCCGCCGCGAGCGGCCTGGCGGTCTCGATGAGCTGCTCCAGGTCGGTGCCGCCGCTGACCAGCCCCCAACTGAACCGGACCCCGGTCCGCTCGTGCAGGTCGAGATACGTCTGCAGGGTCGTGGGACCATCGGCGGTGAGCCCCTCGATGCCGCCCCGCACCCAGCGGAACCCCGCGTACCGGACCATCTCGATCGTCTTCGGGAGCGGTTGTCCGCGATCGGGGAAGGTGGTGACGACCCCGATGCTGTCCAGGAATTCGGATGCGCGGGCCGCGGGCGTCGGTTGAGCCCCGTCGCGGGGAACCGCCTCCAACGTCGGCCGGGCCGAGGCGACCCCCGTCGTCAACGACGCCAGGACGAGGATGAAGGTGAGGGTCGAGGCGAGGCGAGGCTTCGATTGAAGCGTTCGAGCATGTCTCATCCGGGGCGGGCTCCTCTGCGAGATGTGATGGCCCGGGATCGCTGCCGGGCGCCGGGGGTCCGGATCGTATCCGCCTTGTGGTGGCCAATTGCGACGGCACGAAGTGACCGATGGCCGCTCGGCGCCATAGCTCGATCCGGGTGGCGTCCAGGGCTGGCCGGCCGGAGCCACACCGTTCGATAGTGGGGCCTATGTTATGTAAATCACTTTTGTTCCACCCGTGCCGGTCATAGGGCCGGACATCATGCCATTAACCGACCAAGAAACCGTGTCGGAACGCGGACAACTTAACACGGATGGCCGACGATTTCGGCCATCCGCCCGAGAATTTGTCGGGTAGGCACCATCCACCATCCGGGGATCGGTGGACCCGGGTGATTCCTCAGCGCTTCGGCGTTTCTTCCTCGCGCTCGGCCAGTTCGGGGGCGCTCAGGTAGATCCGCAGGGATTTGACCGGGACGGCTTCCCCCGCGTCCTGGGCGGTCAGGCGCATGCCGCGACGGAAGGTCTTGTCGGGCTGGCCCGGCTCCTTGATGGTGATGGCGAAGGAGCAATCGCGGTTGGCCCCGGTGCTCCTGGCGAGGATCGGAATCCGGTCGATGCTGATGATGCCCGACCGCTCGCGCTCGACCTTCTTGACGATCGGCTGGAATTCGCAACCGGGGTGGGCCGGCTTGATCTCGACGATACAGGAGTCGGACTCAAGCCCGGCGATCCGAAGCTGGAGGTTCACCTGGTTCTCGACCGGGGGATCGTCCGCCGCCCGGAGGGTGCTCGGGACGACGATCATCACGGCGACGAGGGTGCCGATCGCGGCCATCCATGACCTGCTCCGCATCGTGCTCTCACTCCCTTTGGCTTGAGGTGACGCCCGAATCAACGCCGGGGAACGACGCTGGACGGACGAGGTTCGGGAACGGACCGAGGCCCGGGCGCCGTCCCTGGCGACCACCTTCCGGTCCGCGGAGACATGTTCACAGTCCATCCACGAAGGCGTCACGTCGTCGGAGCAGGGGGAAGGGTATCGCCCCTTCCCATTCCGGGCAAGGTCAGTCTGCGAGGACGGCTACATCGTCCGGCCGCCGTCGATGACGAGCACCTGGCCGGTCATGAGGCTCGTCTCGTCGGCGAGGAACAGGGTCGCGCCGGCGATATCCTCGGGGGTGGCGGGCCGCTTCAAGGGGGTCATCGCCATGGCCGCCTCGACCATGTCCTGATGGTCGGCCAGCCAGCGGGTCTGCACCGGCCCCGGCGCGACGGCGTTGACGCGGACCTCCGGGGCGAACGCCCGCGCCAGGCTCTTGGTCAGGGTGATGACGGCCCCCTTGCTCGCCGCGTAAGGGATCGAGCTGCCCGACCCGCCCACGCCCGCCACGCTGGCGATGTTGACGATGTTGCCGAGGCGGTCCTTCAGGTGCGGCATCGCCGCGCGGCAGCCATAGAAGGTCCCCTTGAGGTTCACGCTGAGGATGTCATCCCAGACCGCGTCGGTCAGCGCCTCCAGGTCCTGATGGGGGACGAAGTGGGTCGTCGCCGCGTTGTTGACCAGGCAGTTCAGGCCGCCGAACTCGCGGACCGTCTGTTCGACCATCTGGCGCACCGCCGCGTCGTCGGCGACGTTCGCCCGCGCCAGCAGGACCTTTCCGCCCCGGGAGCGCACCCCGTCGGCCGTCTCCTCCGCCTCGGTCTTCGACTTCGTGTAGTTGACCGTGACGGCGAACCCCCGATCGGCGAACCGCCAGGCCACCGCCCGGCCGATCCCCGTCGCCGAACCGGTCACCAGCGCAACCCGCGTGGCACTCATCGTTCCTCGGCTCCCGTGATTTCCGCGACCTTGGCGAAGAACGCCTTCTTGCGGTCGGTGTTGATCCCCCAGTTCACCGGCGGCGACTGGTATCCGTGGACATAATCATGGTTCCGCTCGCCGGGGTCGAAGTACCCCCACGAGGCATACGCCTTGATGGCGGCCGTGATGTTGTTCTTCGCCTTGTCGAAGTCAAAATGGTCGTCCTCGTTGAACAGGATCGGCATCGGCCGGTATCCCGGCACCCGGCGCGCCTCCTCGACCATGCCGGTGATCCGGTCCGGGTCGCTCACGCCGTTACCGTGCATCAGCAGGAAGTCGGAGTTGCGCACGACGTTCGTTTGGGGTACCGTGCCGCCGCCGTAGCTCGTGCCGACCAGCAACCGCCGCCCGTCCCGCGTCCGCCCCTTCACCCGGCGGATCAGCTCATGCACGCGGTCGGGACGCAGGATCGCATGATCGTAACGGACGTTGCACTCGTTGTTCACCTCGATCAGGATGTTCGTGTACCCGTGGTCGAACACCCAGTCGATCGCGTTGTCCAGCGCCCGCACGACGGCCTGCTCATCCTTCAGACGCTCATCCTGCCCGAAGTAGAAGACGCCGAGGATGACGACCATTCCCAACTCGTCGGCGCGGTCGAGGATCTTCTCCAAACGCGCCATGTACTCCGGTCGCAGCGAACCATCTTCCTTGATCGCCGAGTTGTGCCACGGCTGCCGGTTCGAGTATCCCTCGGGGCTGCCCCCTTGCAGGTTGATCGAGAAGGCGAGAAGCCCATGCGCCCGCCACGAGGGCATCGCGGCGACGAACTCCCGCGTGTTGCGGTCGGGGTCCCACTCGCCGGTATCGGGGTACGTCCAGCGCGCGCGGGTTTCGGGGTTCAAGTCATCGAAGATCCCTTGAATCATCCGAGAGTTCAGCAGCAACCCCTCGATCCGGTTCCCCCGCCAGGTGCGCCCTTCATACGTCGGGCGGCCATTGATGAGGAACATGTCGCCCCGGATCGCGACCTCGGTCTTGCGTGGCTTTGTTCCGGAGTCGGCCCACGAGGGAAGGCCGATCGCCAGGACGGTGCAGAGCAGAGTGGTTATCCGCATATCCATACGTGGTTTCCTAATTAATAATGGCGACACGCCGAAAACCTCAAGGCACAACCTGGACCGTGCCGAACTGGCGGAAGTGCTGATCGAAAGCGAAGGCTGTCGTCACGCCGAGCCGTTCCATCACGACCTTGCTGGTGCAGTCGGTAAAGCTCCACTGCTTATCGGCGAAGCGGCGGAAGACATTCCAGGCATCGCGGATCTCCGTCTCGGACAGAAAATGGACCAGGGCCAGGTTCTGATCGAGTAAGCGCTCTCCGAGAACAAGGGCTCGCGGTGCCTCGCCCCTTGATCTCAAAAGGGTCAGGACTTCATCAACGACATAATCCGTGGTGAGGAGCGGTTCTTGGTTGTGAGCCAACCAGCGGGAGGCCTCGGCGTGCTTGATCTCCGTGGGAACGATACTGGCGAACCAGGCTCCGGTATCCACGAAGATCATGGCGTGTTTTTATCCCAGCCGTAGAGATACTTGTCGTGGTTCTGGGCAACGTCCGTCACCCCTTCCTCTTTTTCGAGGGGCATCGCCGCGATCTCGGCAAGGATCTCCGCGGGCGTCTTCTCTCGGTCCACGTGGTCAGGAGCATTCGCGGGTTCGGCGAGGGTCACCACTACCCGGACGTTCGTTCCGTCGGGGATCGGCATCGGCTCTTTCAGGCGCAGGACGCCTTGCTCGTAGATCGCTTCGACGGTCGTGGTCGTCATCGTGTCACCCTCGGGGAAGGACCCGGTGCGAGGCGTCTTAACCTAACGGCCCAAGCGGCGTGAGGCAATGGGCCGGCGGGGCGTGGTGGCGCTGGCTCAATCCCCCTCGATCGGCTGCTGGGCGTAGAGCTTCAGGTAGCTCTCGTACCGGCCGACATGGATCTGGCCCCAGAAGACGGCCTCCTTGACGGCGCAGTTGGCCTCGTGGGTGTGCGAGCAGTCCGGGAAGCGGCACTGGGGGATGTACGGGCGGAACTCGATGAAGTAGCCCTCGACCTCGGCCGGCTCGACCCCCCAGAGCTCGAACTGGCGCAGGCCGGGCGTATCGACGACGTAGCCTCCCGCGTTCAGGCGGATCAGCTCGGCGTTGGTCGTCGTGTGCTTCCCCTTGTACGTCCAGTCGGAGACCTCGCCGACGCGGAGGTTCAACCCGGGCTGGACCACGTTCAGCAACGAGCTTTTCCCCACGCCGCTCTGGCCCGAGAAGGCGGTCGCCCCTTGCCGGAGGATCTCCCGCAAGCGGTCGATGCCCCGGCCGTCGGCGGCGGAGGTGGCGAGCGTCTCGTAGCCGAGCTGGGTGTACAGGCCGATGACCCACTGGTAGTCGGCCAGGTCCACCAGGTCGGCCTTGTTCAGCACGATCACCGGCCGGACGCCCCCTTTCTCGGCCGAGATCAGGTAGCGGTCGATCAACGGCAGCTTCAACCCCGGCTGCTCGAAGGAGGAGACGATCAGCACCTGGTCGATGTTCGCGGCGAGGATGTGCTCGCGGCGGCGGTAGCCCCGGGTAATCATCCCGCGACGGCCCTCGACCTTCTCGATCATCCCCTGGTCGGTCCCCTGGGGACGGAACCAGACGCGGTCGCCAACCGCCACGACGTTGCGGCCCTCGATCGCCAGCGTCTTCAAGAGCCGGCGCACGCCGCAACGATACCGGCGTCCGTCGTCCGTCTCGACAACCGACTCCAGGCCATGCACCCGGACGACGCGCCCCGGCTGGCATTCGGTGAGGTCCACGGCCAGGTGCGCGGCCGGATCGTCGGAACCGGCCGCCTGCGGATCGGCCGACTCCTCGGCGATGATCGTCCGGTGGCGCGACAGGTCCCCCTTCGCGCGGACCCGCTCCGAGGCGGCCGATTCCGCGCCGCTGAGCCCCTCCGGCCCGTAGCGCCGGGTCAGGTCGTTGGCCCTCGTGCGTTTTTGCCGGTTCTTCTTGAACTCGACCCGGACTTTCTTCTTCTTGGACACAACCCTGTTCCCCCGAAGAACCTCGCTCCGCCCCGCCCCTCTTCTCGTTCAAGGCTACGGGCGAGCCGCGCGGGCTGTCAATCATTCCGGCGGAGGCTCCGCCAAACTCTCGGTCCGCTCGGAGAAGAACACCGGTTCCGGAAACGAAAACCGGCATTACCTGGTTGCCCCCGTCGCGGCGCGATCTTACGATGCGCAATGGAGACTCCGGTGTCTCGCCGGCCGGTTCTCCGTCCCTTTCGACGCGAAGGACATCTCGCCGGGGCCAGGCGTGCCCCGTTTTGCCTCATAGAGATTAGGAAGGATCGAGCCGTGTTGCGACGTTTCTCCCGCTCCGCGTGTCTGCTCGTCGCGACGGCCGGCGTCGGGCTGGCCCTCTCGGTGATGAGTCCCGCATCGGCCCAGATTTCTCTGCCGGGATTGACCAGCGCCCCGCCCGAGAACACCCCGGCCAAGCCGGCGGCGGAACCGCTGGCCCGCTACGCGCCCGGCGAATCGCTCTGGTTCTACCTGGAGTTCGACGGCGTCGCGAACCACGCGAACGCCTGGAACGCCTCGGCCGCCTCGAAGATCCTCAACCAGACCAAGACGGGCACGATGCTGGAGGATCTCGCGTCGCAGGTGCTCGAACAGGGAATGAAGTCCCAGCCCGAGCGGAAGCTCGCCGGGACCGATGTGATCCAGCTCATCGAACACGCCCTGCAGCACGGCATCCTGTTCGCCTCCAGCGTGCGGTCGTCCCCCACGCCGGGCGGACCGACCACCAACGACGTGATCGTCTTCCGAGGCGCCGCCGCCAAGGAGTCTCGCCCGCTCTTCGGCAAGCTCCTGGGCAGCGTGATGAAGGATGACGACAAGACGCAGGCCGTCACCGGTCCCGGCGGTCGCAAGATCATCACGATCAAGACCGCCGCCGGCGCGACCTGGGCCTTCTGGACCGACGGCGATAACCTGATCATCACCCCCGGCGACATGAAGGACGCCGACATCGTCGCCGAGTTGCTCGACGGCAAACGGCCGAACGCGATCGACAACCCGATCCGCACCGAGCTATTCCAGGCTGAGGGGGCCTTCCAGCCGGTCGGCATCCTCTTCGCCGATCTCACGATGGTTCCGAACGACGCTGGCGCGGCCAACCAGTTCGTCTCGCAGTCGGGCCTCCAGGGGCTCAAACGGGTGGATCTCCGCTGGGGCCTGGACGGCGATGCGATCAAGAACATCGTCCGCCTGGACGCCCCCGCGCCCCGCAATGGTCTACTCTCCCTGTTCGATCAGCCGACCTTCAGCGCCAGCGCGTTGCCCCCGATGCCCAGCTCGCTCAAGAGCTTCTCCGCGTTCTCGCTCGATCCGGTCGCCGTTTACGACCAGGTTTCCGGCATGGTTCCGCCTCGGCGGCGGACCGAACCCCTTGAGCGGCTTTCAGACGGCCCTGAAAGAGAAAGGGGGCATCGAGTTCCGGGATGACTTCCTGTCGCAGCTCGGGCCGAAGATGGCGCTCTTCACCCTGCCGACCCAGGCCCGGGGCATGGCCGCCAGCCCGCTCGGCGGTGTGCTGCAAGGGATACAGGTGCCCAAGATGGCTCTGGTCGCCGAGGTCAAGGACCGCAAGGAATTCGAGAGGGCGCTCGACGCGGTGATCCTGGCCGTCAACGACGAACTTGAACGGCAGACCGCCGCCTCGGCCCCCGAACCGGAGGCCGAGGAGACCCGCCGCCCCGGCGAGGCGAAAAAGAAGGCCAGCCCGCCGCAGCCGCCCCGCTTCCGCAAGACCTCCCCCTCGCCACCGGTGTTCGTCCTGACCTTGCCCCCCGGTCTCGCCGCGCTGACGAACCTGAACCTGACCGTCGCCCTGGGCAAAAATTACGTGGTCATCGCCAGCGGCGCGGACGTCGCCCGCGACGTCCTCGCCCTGGAAGGGGAAACCGAGCGGCAATGGCGCCCCTCCGGCAAACTCTCCGAGACCTTCAGCCAGTTCCCCACCGACCTGATGTTCCTCCGGGTCAACGACCCGACAAATACCCTGCCCGAGACGCTGGCAAACCTGCCGACGGCCGTGCAGACCCTCGGCGACCAGATGGCCGCCAAGATCGCCAGTGACAGCGAGGCCCCAGGCCCTGGCGGCCCCGGCCAACCGGGAGGCGGAGGTGATCCTCGAAGCAATCCGGTGGGCGTCGCGCCTCCTGGCACGAGCGGCAGCTCCGGGTACGATTCGACCTCGAGTGGGACTGGCGTGCCCGGCATGACCTCCGGGTCGAGTGGATACCCTGGCATGACCTCCGGGTCGGGCGGTCCTCCCGGCATCGCGCCGGCGCCGGTCGGTGCTCCGGGCATGTCCGGCCCGGGGGGGAACCGTCCTGGCGGCCAGGCCGGGAAGGACAAGTTCTCGATCCAGATTGATCCGTCCCAGATTCCCTCGGCCGCCGAGGTCCGCCCGTACCTCTTCCCCAGCGCGACCGCCGTGGCGGTGGACGATCAAGGAATCCGCATCACCTCGCGCGGGGCGTTCCCCAACATCATCTCGGCGCAAGGTGGCATCGCCGCGGCTCTGCTGATGCCGGCGATCCAGGCGGCGCGGGATGCCGCCCAGCGTGCCGCCGCCCAGGGGGGCCTGGCCGGTGGCAACGTCCCCGGGGCCGCGGCGAATCTCGGTCAGGGCTGGCAACCCGATCCGGCCTTGATGGCCCAGCTCGCCCCGGTGTCCGACCTCCCGCGCGGTCTGGCCATTCGTGTCCCCCAGGGGTTCACCGCGCTCTCGGCGGCCCCCACCTCGACACTGCCGGGAGGGTTCACGATCGATTCGAAGGCCTGGAAAGGCCCCGATGGACCGGGAGGGGCGGGCTCTCCCACCGTGCTCAGCGCCTCGGTCGTGGCCATTCCGGCCGACAAGGCGGCCACGCCTCCCGAGCAAATCCTCGACGAGGTCACGACGAGCTTCCTCGACGCCGTGAAGACTTCCCGGGACAACTGGACCGAGTCGCCGCATGAAATGGGCACGGTCAACGGCACGCCCGCCATGCGGTTCCACTGGAGCGGCGTGGACAAGCGTTCGAAGAATCAGCAATACGGCGTGACGTACGCGATCCTCTCTGACTCGACCATCGCGATCATCACGGGCGTGGGTGGCGACGGACCGGATTCGCAAACGCTGAAGGTTCTGGAAACCGCCGCGCAGACCCTTCGCCCCGCGCAAGGGGCAGGTCCCGGCTAAACCCGCCCGCGTCGCCGCGGTTCCGGCCGTTCCTCTCCCGATCGACCGGAACCGCGGCGACGCGGGCTGTTTCCTCCCGGGAGACGCCGCTCCCATGACCGGCCGCGGGCATCCCGGAAAATCGTCGCGGTAGAGAAGTAGAGGGGGGAGGGTCCCACCCGGGAGATCCTATCGACAGAGAGACCGTCCCCGATTCATCCGTGGTTGAGGCCCCGCCTTCAACCTTGTTTTGAGGAGGCGCTGTGATGGAATTCGTCCACGAAGTGACGGCTCGCCTCGAGAACAAGCCCGGCCGTCTGGCGAAGATCTGCGAGGCCCTGGCACGCGAGAAAATCAACATCCGGGCCTTGTCGGTCATGGACACCGATGAGCGGAGCGTCCTGCGTCTGGTGGTCGATCAACTCGACCCCACGACCCGGGCGCTCACCTCACTGGGGACCGAGTACGAGGTGGCCGACGTTCTGGCCGTGGAGATGGAGAACCGCCCCGGGGCCTTGACCAAGATCCTCGAACGACTGGCCGACGAGCATATCAATATCGAGTACGCTTATGCCTCCGGCGCCTCGGCCCCGGGGCGTTCGCTGGGGATCTTCCACACGTCGAACCCGAAGCGCGCCCTGCAAGTCCTGAACGAGACGCCCACCAACGGCAGCGTCCGTGACCCTGGCCGACGCCCCTTGCATGTGCGTTGAGCGGCTGAACGTCGTGCTCTACCAGCCCGAGATCGCCGCCAACACGGGCGCGATCGGCCGCACATGCGTGGCGGTCGGAGCGCGGTTGTGGCTGGTGCGCCCGTTGGGGTTCCACCTCGACGACCGCCACCGCCGCCGCGCGGGGCTGGACTACTGGCCGCACCTGACCTGGAGCGCCGTGGATGCCCTGGAAGAGGTCGCCGACGTCCCGGAGGTCCGGCGCCTCTGGTACTTCAGCACCAAGGCCCGACGGCTCTACACGGACGTCACGTATGGCGAGGGGGACGCCCTGGTCTTCGGTCCCGAGAGCCGGGGTCTGCCCGCCAGCCTGCTGGCGGCCCACCCCGAGCAGGCCGTGCGCATCCCGATCCGCCCCGAGGCCCGCAGCCTGAATCTGGCGAACGCCGCGGCCGTCGCCCTCTACGAGGCCCTCCGCCAGCTCAACAACGTCCCGTAGGCCAAAACAGAACCGCCCCGAACTTCCACCGTTGCGGGTGGAAGTTCGGGGCGGGGTCTGCAAGACCGGAGCTGGTCGGTCTTCAGTCTCGAATCATCCGATCAAAGGCCGCTGAGATCCGCGGCGATGGCCCGCACGCCGTCCTTCAGGCCAAGCCGCTCAACCATCTCCTCGGTGGCCGGAACGGTCAGGCTCTTGTGAGGCGGCAGGCTGAACCCGGCCACGGCCGACGGCCGCGCCTCGGGCGTCGGCGTGGTCCCGGCCAGGGCCAGACCATTGAGGACCAGCGGGCTGACGTTGTCGATGCGGATCTTGAAGGTCTCCTTGCCCTTGACCTTCGGCCCCTTGGTCAACTGGGCGCGGACGAGCCGGGCGAGCACGCCCTCGGCCATCGCGTCGGCCAGCAGGGCCGGCTTCAAGTCACCCGAGACCTTCTCACGCTCCAGCGGCAGGCTGAACTTGCCCGAGCTGACCCAATCGCGGCCCAGGCCGGAGGTGGTCGAAACCTGCACGACCGCCTCGCCCGCGTCGGTCAGGGCAATCTGGCAGGCCAGCGACGGACCCGACGGCTTGGCGGGAACTCCCGGCTTGACCGTCAGACCCAGCACGGACGCCTTCTCGAAGACCTTCCGCAACTCGGCGGCCAGGGCCTCGTGATCGGCGGACTTCGTCGTGACGTCGAGGTAGAGCGTGCCGGAGTCGGTGCGGGCCATCTCGCCCTGCTCCCGGTTCGAGCCGGGCGACGAAGTCGCGGGCCAGGGCCAGCTCGCTCGAGTTCGCCCACTTGCGCGAGAGCCGGGCGATGGTGTTCCAGTCCAGGCCGATCGCCACGTTCCAGAGCACGAGCTGAGAAACCGTCTCGGGGGCCTTCTCGGCGGCCAGCCGGGTGACGGCCGTCCGAATCCGTGGATTGTCGGTCATCTGACGGATGTCGCCGAGAACCAGGTTCTCTCCCTTGGCGGGCATGGCCAAGCGGCCCTGAGCCGTCGGTGGCGAGAGGCTGACCAACCGGGTCGGCAAGCTTCGCGACTGGCCCGGGTCGAGCGCGGCGTTGGCCTGGACCGTCGGCGGCACCGAGCGGAAACCACCGCCCATCATGCCCATACCGCCGCCCATGCCACCCCCATGCCGCCACCCATACCACCCATGCCGCCACCCATGCCGCCCATGCCACCGCCCATCATGCCGCCGCCCATCATGCCATGCCGCCCATGCCGCCCATCATCAGCGAGGAGTAATCCCAGCTATCGCGGTCGCCGACGAGCTGCATGATCAGGCTGCCGAGCATCATCATGCCCATGGACGCCGGCATGACGCCGCCACCCATGCCGCCCATGCCACCGCCCATACCGCCGCCCATACCGCCCATGCCGCCGCCCATACCGCCCATGCCGCCGCCCATACCGCCCATGCCGCCGCCCATACCGCCCATACCGCCGCCCATGCCACCCATACCGCCCATGCCGCCCATGCCACCGCCCATGCCACCACCGCCCATGCCACCGAAGCCGCCGCCGCCGAACTGGCCGGTGGCCCCCATGGCGACGAGACCCGACGGCAGCACGACGCGGAGCTTCCGGTTGGTCAGGTTCTTGACCGAGACGGTCATGCGGCCGTCCCCGGTGCCCTCGGCATTGACGGCGAGCTGCCCGTTACGCAGGCCGTCCAGCAGGTCCAGGGCCGGGACCTCCGGCTGATCCTTGGTATCTTTGCTCTTGGCCGAGTCGTCCGCGACGCTCGCGCCGGTCATCAACAGGAGAAGCAAGCCGCCACTCAGGACGGCACGGGTCAGACCTCGAACGGTCGGACGCATGGGGGGCACCTCTTTCAGGGAATAGGGAACCGCGTGGTGGAAACGGTCGCCGGGACGAGGACGAACCACCCACATCGGTGGCGTCGCTGACCCACGATCCGTGAGTCTTTTGGGGATCAGTTTCGTACCAACCGAGCATACCGCGCCGGGAGTGGACCCGAAAATTTGGGTGGGAAGGTTCGCGTTCCCTGCGCGTTCCCTGGTCGCCACGGTATGTCTTCGCTGTTAATTTAACGTCGCGGGGCCTCCGATTATTCGATGCTCTCTCATTTTTTTGAAGGACCGACGGCCCGACCCGGGTCTCGCCGCCCCGCGTCACGCACCCTTGCCGCAACCTGTTCCGGCACGGAGATTTTGGTCACGAACCCTGGCCTGGAGCGCCGTGGATGCCCTGGAAGAGGTCGCCGACACCCCGGGCGAACGCCGCGGCCGTCGCCCTCTACCGAGGCCCTCCGCCAGCTCAACAACGTCCCGTAGGCCAAAACAGAACCGCCCCGAACTTCCACCGTTGCGGGTGGAAGTTCGGGGCGGGGTCTGCAAGACCGGAACTGGTCGGTCTTCAGTCTCGAATCATCCGATCAAAGGCCACTGAGATCCGCGGCGACGGCCCGCACGCCGTCCTTCAGGCCAAGCCGCTCGACCATCTCCTCGGTGGCCGGAACGGTCAGGCTCTTGTGGGGCGGCAGGCTGAACCCGGCCACGGCCGACGGCCGCGCCTCGGGCGTCGGCGTGGTCCCGGCCAGGGCCAGACCGTTGAGCACCAGCGGGCTGACGTTGTCGATGCGGATCTTGAAGGTCTCCTTGCCCTTGACCTTCGGCCCCTTGGTCAACTGGGCGCGGACGAGCCGGGCGAGCACGCCCTCGGCCATCGCGTCGGCCAGCAGGGCCGGCTTCAAGTCGCCCGAGACCTTCTCACGCTCCAGCGGCAGGCTGAACTTGCCCGAGCTGACCCAGTCGCGGCCCAGGCCGGAGGTGGTCGAAACCTGCACGACCGCCTCGCCCGCGTCGGTCAGGGCAATCTGGCAGGCCAGCGACGGACCCGACGGCCTGGCGGGAACTCCCGGCTTGACCGTCAGACCCAGCACGGACGCCTTCTCGAAGACCTTCCGCAACTCGGCGGCCAGGGCTTCGTGATCGGCCGACTTCGTCGTGACGTCGAGGTAGAGCGTGCCCGAGTCGGTGCGGGCCAACTCGCCTTGCTCCCGGTCGAGCCGGGCGACGAAGTCGCGGGCCAGGGCCAGCTCGCTCGCATTGGCCCACTTGCGCGAGAGCCGGGCGATCGTGTTCCAGTCCAGGCCGATCGCCACGTTCCAGAGCACGAGCTGGGAGACCGTCTCGGGGGCCTTCTCGGCGGCCAGCCGGGTGACGGCCGTCCGGATCCGTGGATTGTCGGTCATCTGACGGATGTCGCCGAGAACCAGGTTCTCTCCCTTGGCGGGCATGGCCAGGCGGCCTTGAGCCGTCGGGGGCGAGAGGCTGACCAGGCGGGTCGGCAAGCTTCGCGACTGGCCCGGGTCGAGCGCGGCATTGGCCTGGACCGTCGGCGGCACCGAGCGGAAACCACCGCCCATCATGCCCATACCGCCGCCCATGCCGCCACCCATCATGCCGCCGCCCATACCGCCCATGCCGCCACCCATACCGCCCATGCCACCGCCCATCATGCCGCCCATCATACCCATGCCGCCCATGCCGCCCATCATCAGCGAGGAGTAATCCCAGCTATCGCGGTCGCCGACGAGCTGCATGATCAGGCTGCCGAGCATCATCATGCCCATGGACGCCGGCATGACGCCGCCACCCATGCCGCCCATGCCGCCGCCCATGCCACCCCTGCCGCCCATCATGCCGCCGCCCATACCGCCCATGCCGCCGCCCATACCACCCATGCCACCGCCCATACCGCCCATACCGCCGCCCATACCGCCCATGCCGCCGCCCATACCGCCCATACCACCCATGCCGCCACCGCCCATGCCACCGAAGCCGCCGCCGCCGAACTGGCCGGTGGCCCCCATGGCGACGAGACCCGACGGCAGCACGACGCGGAGCTTCCGGTTGGTCAGGTTCTTGACCGAGACGGTCATGCGGCCGTCCCCGGTGCCCTCGGCATTGACGGCGAGTTGCCCGTTACGCAGGCCGTCCAGCAGGTCCAGGGCCGGGACCTCCGGCTGATCCTTGGAGTCTTTGCTCTTGGCCGAGTCGTCCGCGACGCTCGCGCCGGTCATCAACAGGAGAAGCAAGCCGCCACTCAGGACGGCACGGGTCAGACCTCGAACGGTCGGACGCATGGGAGGTACCTCTTTCAGGGAACAGGAAACCGCGTGGTGGAAACGGTCGCCGGCACGACGCGAACCACCCACATCGGTGGTGTCGCTGGCCCACGATCCGTGAGTCTTTTGGGGGGACCCGATTCGTACCAACCGAACATACCGCGCCGGGAGTGGACCCAAAAATTTGGGTGGGAAGGTCCGCGTTCCCTGGTCGCCACGGTGTGTCTTCGATGTTAATTTAACGTCGCGGGGCCTCCGATTATTCGATGCCCCTCGATTTTTTTGAAGGACCGACGGCCCGACGCCGGGCATCGCAGCCACACACGACGAGAATATGCCGCAAGCTATTTCGGCACCATGATTTTGGTCACGAACCCCTAGCGAGGCCGATTCCGCTCATGCGTTACGTATCTCATCTCTCCTGCGCCGACCTGTGGCGCGACCTACCCGGCCGACCGGGTCATGAACCTCTGCGAGCAGGACGGACGGCCCGTCCAGGTCGTGCTGGACCTCGACCGTCTTCGCCAGGAACGCGGGGCCGACGGTGGCTGGAACCCCGCGCGCCACGACCTCTGGCGGTTCGGCGGCCTGCTCCCCCTGGACATCGCCGATCCCGATGACCGCCGCCACATCGTCACGCTCGGCGAGGGTCATACTCCTTGCCTGCCTTACCCACATCCCCTGGCCGACAAGCTTGGGTGCCGGTTGGAGGTGAAGGACGAGGGGAAGCCGCACGGCGGCGGCTACGGCGCCAATCCCACGCTCTCGTTCAAGGATCGGGGCATGGCCATGACGGTCTCGATGGCCCGGGCGCTCGGCCTCTCGCGGCTGGCCGTGCCGACGCAAGGCAATGCCGGCGACGCCCTCGCGCGTTACGCGGTGGCTGGAGAGATCGAGGCGGCCATCGTCATGTCACCCGACACCGACCGGCCGGTTCTCGGCAACGTCGCCGCCCTGGCGGCGCTCTACCCGGAGCGGGTCCACCTGGAGCTGGTTCCCGGCACGATCGTCGATTGCGCCCAGCGGGTCCGCGACCATTACCTCCCGGCGGGCTACTTCAACGTCGCCACGTTTCAGGAGCCCGGCTGGCGAACCGAGGGGAAGAAGACGCTCGGCCTGGAGATGGCCGAACCCCAGGGCGACCGCCTGGCCGACCGCCGCTGGCAGGTTCCCGACGTGATCGTCTATCCGACCGGCGGCGGCACCGGCGTCGTCGGCATGGCCAAGGCCTTCGACGAGCTGGAGGCCCTCGGCCTGATCGGCGAGAAGCGTCCCCGGATGGTCTGCGTCCAGTCCGCCGCCACCGATCCGATCGTCCGCGCCTTCAACAGCGGAGCCGAGGACATCACCCCGAATCCCCCCGGCCAGACCGTCGCCACGGGCCTGAACGTCGCGCGCAACATCGGCCACATCAATGTCTTGCGGATCATCCGCGACACCGGCGGCTGTGCCCTGGCCGTGACCGATGACACAATCCGCGCCACGATCCGCGACGAGTGGCAAGCCCGGCGCTTCGGTTGGTCTCCCGAAGGGGCCGCCACCCTGGCCGCCCTTCCCGAACTGGCCGACCGGGGCCTGATCCAACCCGGCGACCGTGTCGTCCTGGTCAACACCGCCTCCCCCGAGAAATACCTCCCGACCATCCGGGACCTCTTCGACGGCGGTCTCTGAGTCGATCTCAGACGCCGGAGTTTCTCACAACCACCAGAACCCCTTGACACCCCAAATTATCTATTATAAATTATCGGCCTATTCGCCCACCTTTTCCAATCCGACCCACCCCTCGTAATGAACGAGCAGGGGGCGTCACGGTGGCAGCCACACGACCGGACCGTGACGCCCCTTGCCGTTACCCGCGAAACGGGCGAGAGTGGTTGCTTTAAGTGCCTGATAACGTGGAAGTTGGGGCACAATTACCAAACGAAGCCAACGGGGGACCTCAGAGACCGTAGGGCCACTTCTCTCGGGTGATGGCCTCGTCGGCGGGGCCGTCGGCGAGGATCTGGATGTGGCAGCCGAGCATCTCGTCGGTACTGGCGGGGCCGAACCGGACGCGCTTGGGAGGGCGGTTCGGGTTGGCGGGGTTGGCGGCGGAGTTGTCGTACTCGGCGACGACGTGGAGCTTGGTCCCCTTGGGCAAGGGGACCGGCTCGGCGAAGTGGTACTGGCCTTGCCAGTTGAAGTCCCAGTCGTCGATCCAGAGCAACCGGGCGGTCGAGCCGTCGGGGCGGACGGCCCAGGCCTTGATCTCGCGCAGGAGGTAGTGGCCGTGCGGCAGGACGCTGTACGCGTGGACGTTCGCCGGCAGGGTGGCGTGCAGGTCGATGCGATAGTGGGCCTCGCCGGGGGGGATGTCGATCTTGGCGGTGCTCATCGGGATGCTCGTCATGGTCCGCTCGATCGGCGTCTTCGAGAAGTAGATGCCGACGCGGGAGTGGTCGGTCTCGGGCTTACCGCTGCCGTGGTAGTGGACCAGCATGACGAGGTCGGAACCGGCCGGGATGATCCTGCCAACGCCGGGCGGCGGCATGCGGGTCAAGGCGCCGGGAATCCACGCGCCGAGGCCCGGTTTGGGGATATCGTTGCCGCCGACGGTGACGAATCCGGGGCCGGGGTCAGCCTGGTCGCGCTCGCGGCTCTCGGGGGTGGGGTCCATGTAGAGCCGGGCATGGTGCACGACCTTGCGGTTGCCGGGGCGGAACTCGACGGCGGCGATCGGCTGGTCCTTCGTCAGCCCCATCGGAATGACGAAGGCCCGGTAGATGTCGTCGCCACTGGCGGGGATCGGGTACGGCTCGGGCAGTGAGAGGACCAGGTCCGGCTCGCCGAGCTGCCAGCCGTCGGGGAAGGTCGGTGGCTCGGGCAGGGCGTCCGGGGCCCCTTCGGGAGCGCCTGTGTCGGCCCACGCGGCGAGGATCGCCAGCTCTCGGCGGCTCAGGCGGTTCTCGTTGCGGAACGTGCCGAAGCCGGGGACGGGCTTCCAAGGCGGCATCCGGCGGCTCTCGGTGATGTCCTTGATGAAGCTCGCCCGTCGGGAGGCATCCTTGTAGGTCAGAAGGGAGAACGGCCCCACCTCGCCCGGCCGGTGGCACCCCGCGCAGCGTTTCCAGAGGATCGGGGCGACATGCTCGGTGAAGGTGATCTCCCCGCCGTCGGCCACGATCCGGGGATCGGGCAGGGGGCAGCCGTACCCCTCGGTTTCGGTGACGGCCGGGGTCCGGCCCGCAAGCACGGCGTCCAGGGCATGACGCAGTTCGGGCGTCTGGGCGGTCGCCCGGCGCTTGCCGTCACCGGGGTTATAACGATCGTCGATCCGGCCCCGGTAGAGCACCTGCCCATCGGCGTCGAGTACGGCGGCCTCGGGCGTAACCTGCACGCCGACCTGCCCGGCGAGATCCTGGAAGGGGTCCAGAAGCATCGGGAACGTCAGGCTATATTCCTCCGCGTGGGCCGCGGCGGCCTCGGGGGTCACGTCGGGGTCGGAGTGGACGCCATAGACGGCGACCCCCTTGGCGCGGTAGTCGTCGGCCAGCGCGCTGCATGTCGGGGGCGTAGCCGTTGGAGACCGGGCACTGGGTCCCCACGAAGAAGAGGACGACGGCCCGCTTGCCCCGCCAGTCGGCCAGACCGTGGGAGCGGCCCCCGGCATCGGCCAGGTCCAGGCTCTCCACGCGCCGCAAGGCCCCCGGCTCGGGGGGCTGAGGCGTCGCGCTGCCACCAGGCGGCGAGCCCACCGAGCCAGGGCGAGTCCGAGTGACCAGCCGGCGCGACCCGGCGACGGCGTCGGGTGCGTCGGCGGGTGGCCTCGTCCGTGCTCGGGGGCGAGGGGGTCAGCCGTCGCAGGCGGAACCGGCGTCCGTCTCGGGTCCCAGCCTCCGTGTCGTCCTTCGCCGAGTGGCTCATCCCGTCACCTCCGTTGCGGTCTCCTCAACCCGCGCCGAGCCAGGTCGGCGGTGCAGGCCGCGGCCGGTGGCTCGGCCATCTCCTTGATAGGTGAACCGATCCTTCAGCCCCAGGATCGGCCGCTCGATGTAGCGCCAGGAGAGGGCCGCCAGGGCGAAGATGACGACCATCATCAGGGCCTCCCGCCAGAACGGCCGACCACCCATGCCCAGGCTCTTGGCGATGTCGTCACCGAGCAGGTACACGATGAAGTGGACCATGTACAGGCCGTAACTGATCGACCCGATATACGCCAGCCGCTTCCGCCTCAGCCACCAGAGGCCCGGCCGACCGGCGTACAGGAGGACCAGGCCGATCCCGCCACAACCGAGCAGGTTGACCGCCAGGACCTTGAACGCCAGTCGCAGCGCGTCGGTTCCCATCCCATACTCTCGGGCGATCGTCTCGGCGATCAGGATGCCCATCGCCGCGACGGCCAGACCGACAAAGGCCCGCCGGAAGGTCTCCCGGTACCGCGCCACGCGGCTCACGGTCGAGCAAGACCGACGCCAGCACCGCCCCCAGCGCCAGGCCGTCCCCCCGCGAGACGAGCAGCCACCAGTGATACCCCTGGGCGCGCATCGCGACCGACACGGCCACCAGCGCGGCGGCCAGCGGCACGACCCCCCGGCGCCCCGTCAAGCAGATCAAGGCCGGCCAGAGCAGGTAGAACTGCTCCTCCACCGCCAAGGACCACGTGTGGGCCAGGTACGGCGAGAAGTCCGGCAGCGTCCCTCCCCAGGCAAAAGGCAGGTTCTGCGTGTAGGTCAGGTAGTACGGCAGGCCGCTCCACTGGATCGCCCGGGGCATGATCGGCGATGTGACGATCAGGGCGAACAGTGTCAGGTAGTAGATCGGCCAGATCCGCAACCCGCGCCTGGCGTAGAAATTCCGCAGGAAGTGCTGGTTCTTGTGATGCTTGAGGATGATCGTCGTGATCAGGTAGCCCGACAGCAGGAAGAAGACATCCACCGCCGCCCAGCCGCCCGGCAGGCCGTGGGGCTTGAGGTGGTACACCAGGATGACCAGACAGGCCAGGCCACGGAGCGAATCCAGCTCAAGGATGCGAGCGTCCGGCGCACCCGATACCCCCGGGACAGGGGTGAGATCGTGACGGGTCTGGCGAGCGGAGGATGGCGTTTCGCCTTCCGTCGTCCTTGTCCGATGCTTCAGGGCAAGAAACCCCTTCGATTGATCCGGCCGACGGTTCGCCATTCCGATCCTCCGACGTCCTTGTCCGCGATCGGGCGACACTTTAAATAGATACGGATTGTATCGACGATCCCCCGCACCCATCCCAGAAAATCCAGACGACCACCTCAATCCCTACTCAAGCGCGGGTCGCGTCCGGTTCGGAAGTGGGAAAGAGTTCGGCCACCCGGCAGTGGAAGCCAGGCACGATCTCCTCGCCGCTCAACTCATCCTGTTCGCGCAGGCGGGAGACCGATCCATCGGCGCGGAAGCTCATGACGGTGCGCGCCTTCGGGTTCACGACCCAGATCAACCGCACACCGGCGTCGAGGTACTCGCTTAACTTCTCGTCCAGTTCGTACACGATATCGTTCGGCGAGACAACCTCGATCGCCAGGTCGGGCGGGATCGTCAGGAATCCTTCGGACAGTTGCTCGGCGGTGAGTCGGTCGCGTTGGATGAAGGAGACGTCGGGCCTGCGGACGAGGTTCGGTTTCCAGGGGAAGCAGCGGTAGAGATTATCCGCCGGCCAGACCCATCCCAGGTTGTGTTCCCGGCAATAGTTGCGGAGCAAGGCGTGAAGTTCCCCACCAACCCAACTGGATAGTCCACTCACGTTTTGCTCCACAAGCTGGCCATCGACCAGTTCAAAGCGCTGGCCGTCCGGCATCGTCAGCAGATCTTCCGGCGTGAACGGATGGGTCTCGACGGTCGTGCTCATCGAAAGACTCCTTTGCGGAGGAAGGTCGGGCGCATCCCAAACAGATTATACCGCGACCCTCCAGCATCACTCAGGCGAGCGTGACGAAGCCGTCGCGGTCGAGGCTGGCCGTGTGTCCCGTGTCGATCCAGTCGGGATTTCCCGGCAAGAGAGCCTGAAGCCGCCCCTCGGCCTCGGGGGGGAGAGGCTGACCCTGGGCATCGACGACGCGCAGGGCGACCCCCGGCACGGCCTGGCCGACGGTTCCCGACTTCTGGCCGGTCTGCCGGATGCCGCCCCGGTCAAAGTCGGGGGTCGAAGCCGCGAGCAGGCCGAGTTTGGGATGATCCAGGTGGGGCAGGCTCAGGTCGAGTGTTTCGAGCTGATGGTCGCGGATCGGCACGCGCTCCGCCGCCCGGACGCCCGCCGCGATCACCGCCTGACGCACGGCAAACGCCGTGATCGGGGGCCGGAGCGGTGGACCAAAGGCCACAATCGCGGTGCGTCTCAGGCCTTTCGGCCACTTGCGGAGAAAGCGTCCGCCGGAAAAGCTGAACAGGCTGCCCCAGAGATTGCCGAGGTAGACCGGGATCACCGGCACCGACTCGCGGCCGTTCAAGATGGCTTCCAGGCCCCGGTAGAACGGACCGGTCAGACCGTTGCGCGAGAGCTGGGCCTCGGGGAAAATCATCACGACCTCACCCCGATCCAGGGCCGCGCGAGCCTCGGAGATCGCCGCGCGCTGGGCCTTCGGCCCGGACGCCGGCACCGGGATCAGCCCCGTGCGACGGGCGAGATGGCGGATCACTGGCAGGTTGACGTAGTCCGCGTTGACCAGCGACCGTACCCGTCTCGGGCAGGCCGCCACCACGACGAACCCGTCGATCCAGGTCACGTGGTTGACTGCCAGCAGGGCCGGACCGACCGTCGGAAGGTGCTCACGCCCGAGCGGGACGATCCGGTAGCGCGGCCAGAGCACCAGCCGCCAGAACGGCCGGACCAGCCAGGGCAAGATCGCGTCGAACAGCGCCAGGCCAGCCACAATCCCGAGGAGCCAGGCGGCCCAATCAGGCAACCACCGCATCGCTGGACTCCGGCTTCGGGGCAGGGCGGGACAGGGGACGGATCATCGGCAAGGCTCCGAGCGTCACCAGGGCCGCCAGCACGAACGCGGGCCGGAATCGGCCATCGAGTACCCAGACGCCCACCGAGAAGAAGAAGCCGCCGGTAACACTCAGGTTCGACACGGCCATGAACAGCGCGTAGGTCGAGGCCGCCATCCGAGGGTCGGACGCCTCCATCGCCATCACGTAGAAGAGGGCCTCGGTCCAGCCGTTCGCCGCGCCGAAGGCAAAGCCGAAGATCCCGGCCGTCACCGTCCCGCCAACAGCCGCCTGCGCCGCTTCCGAGAGCACCAGGCTCAGCACGGCGATCCGGAGGATCCAGCGACGTCCCAGCCACGACGCCCCCAGAGGCATCAATAAGGCCCCGACCGCTCGGCCCAGGTTACGGCTCGCGCCAAAGAGGCCGACGTGCCCCTGGCCGAACCCCAGGTGATCGAAATAGACCGGCAGGTTGATCTCCACCCCGTAAGCGATGACCGCGTAGAACGTTCCGAAAGCCAGCAGGGCCAGGGCTCGGGGCCGGACCAGGACCTTCAAGGCCCGCCAGTCGAACTCCTCGGCGCCGGCCTTCGACGGTTCGGGCAGGATCAGAGCCAGAACCAGCGGCACCCCCGTCAGCCCCGCGCAGGTCCAGAGTACCCGATAGCCCTGACCGGGGCCGGTCCCCGTCCGGTCCAGCCAGTAGCCGAACCCCAATGCGAAGATCGTGGCCGTGAAAAACCGGGAGAACATCAAGAGGCCCTGCACCCTCGGGCGGTCGTCGTCCGGCGTGATATCGACGATCATGCCGTCCGTGCAGGTGTCGTACAGCGCCAGGCCCGTGACCGTCAGGATCGCCAACGCCGTGAACGCCGGAAGATTCCTGCCCGGGTCGATCCAGGAGAGGGCGATCAGGCCGACCGCCTGCAAGATCAGACCGAGCACGATATAAGGCTTGCGATGCCCCAGCCCCAGCAGGTTAAACCGGTCGGAGAACGGCCCCGCCAGGAACTTGAAGACGAACGGCATCAGGGCCAAAGACTGGATGCCGCCGACCGTCTCCTCCCCGATGCCCGCCGCCATCATGTACTTCGGATTGAAGTTGATGAAATAGGCGAAGACCACGCCCTGGATCGCGTAGAGCAGCGTGAAGAGTGTGAGATAGGAGGCTGGAACCCGCCTCGGGGTCTGGCTCATGACGCCTCACCCCCGTCGGACGGGGGCGTGGGAAGCCTCCCGTGGCGCAGGCAGTGGATCATCAACCGCTTGGCCTCATCGTCCATGTCCATCGACTCGACCCGTGCGACCGCCTCCTCGATCGGATACTCGATCCGCTTCAGCTCGATGCGGCCGTCCTCGATAATCGCGTACGCCGCGCGGGGATCACTATCACGCGGCTGGCCGACACTGCCCGGATTGAGCACGATGGTTTCCCCGGCCACCAGGTTGAACTGCATGTGGGAATGCCCCACGCAGACGATGTCGGCGTCGGACTTCCTCAGCCGCTTGGTCCAGGTTTCCGGGTCTTTCATCAGGTACTCGTCCAGCGGGTCGCGCGGCGTCCCGTGCACGAGCAGGAACCGTTTGCCTCCCAGCGTGACCCGCTGCGTCAGCGGCAGTTGAAGCAAGTACCGGCGCTCGTCCGGCCCCAGCGACGCCCATTGAAAAGGCCGGGAGGCCTGGGTCAGATAGCGGTATCCGCTCCCGCCCGCGACCGGCACCCCCTGGGCCACGCCATGATCGTGATTGCCGCGCACCGCGTAATCGGCGTGCTCCATCGACCATCGCACGCAAGGCGCGGGGTCCGGCCCGTAATCGACCAGGTCGCCCAGCATCAGGCAGACGTCATGCGGCTCCTGGATGGCCGCCAGAGCGTGCCAGTTGGCGTGAATATCGGAGAGAACGAGAATACGCACGGTGATCGTCACTTCATCCAGTGGTCATACCAGAGCTGAAACATCAGGAGTGTCCAGAGCGGCTTGCGGTGGTCGCGGACACCGGCGCGGTGTTCGTCGATGCGGCGGGCGACCTCCTCGGGGCGGAACAGTCCTTGCGATCGGAGGCGATCGGGGCCGAGCAGGTCGTCGAGCAAGCCAGCGAGCGGTCCTCGCAGCCAGCGGGCGACCGGAATCCCAAACCCCTTTTTGGGTCGCTTCAGAATCGACTCGGGCAGCCTACCCGCCGCGGCGCGCTTGAGCAACCGCTTGGTCTGGCCTCGCCCGTACTTGAACTCCGGCGGCATCCGCTCCATCGTATCGACAAGTTCCGCATCAAGAAACGGCGCCCGTACTTCCAGACCGCAGGCCATGCTCGCCCGGTCCACCTTCGTCAGGATGTCGCCCGGGAGATACGTCTCCTGGTACATCAAGAGCGAGCGCGTCAAGGAGTCGATCCCCGAAGGCAGTCCCTCGGCACGTCCGAGATGCTCAGCCTCCACGTCCACCTCCCCCGGCTCGACCAGCAGGCGGGCGATCTCCCGCCCGGAGAACGAGCCGAGCCAGCGCTGATGGGCCAGCGGAGTCGGCTCCGATGCCCCCCGGAGAAATTGCTTGACCTTGAAATCAAAGCTGAAATTGCCGTGATTGACGGGCAATCGTCCGGCCGCCGCGCCGGCCAGGCTCCGCGCCGGTCGGGGCAGGCGGCGGAACAGGTCTGCGGCCCGCTCGGCGGTGAATGTCGGATAGCCGGCCAGGAGTTCGTCGGCCCCGTCGCCACCGAGGACCACCGTCACCTGCTCGCGGGCAAACCGGCTCAGCAGGTGCGTCGGCAGGACCGACGCATCGCCGAACGGCTCGTCGAGCCAGCGGACGACCTCGGGGAGCAACTCCAGGACCGTCCCGACCGAGAAGATCCGCTCGTGGTGGTCCGTGCCCAGATGCGCCGCGACGGCTCGGGAGTGGTCGCTCTCGTCAAAGCTGGGATCGTCGAAGCCGATCGAGAAGGTGTGAATCCCCCCCGCCGGCTCGACCTCGGTCAAGGCCGCCGCGATGCTCGACGAATCGACCCCGCCGGAGAGGAACACGCCCAGCGGCACGTCGGATCGCCGGTGCCGCGCGACGGACTCCCGCAGGTCGCTCCAGAATCGCTCGGCCGTCTCCTCGAATGGGAGATCCGGAGGCGAGGGCAGGGGAGGTTCCCAGTAGCGGACGAGTTGCCTCCGGCCCCCTTCCCAGATCAGGACGTGGGCCGGTGGCAGCTTGCGGACCCCTTGCCAGATCGAATGCGGCGCGGGGATGTATTCATAGAACAGGTAGCGGGCCAGGCTGTCCGGGTCGAGCTGGCGACCGACCTCGGGATGAGCGAGGATGGCCTTCGGCTCCGATCCAAACGCCAGCCCGCCGCCGGGGAGGTCGGCGTAGAAGAGAGGTTTCTGCCCCATGCGGTCGCGTGCCAGCACCAGGCGGGACCGTCGGCGATCCCAGAATGCCAGGGCGAACATACCGTTGAGCTGGCGAGCGAAATCCTCGCCGTGCTCCTCGTAGAGATGAACCAGGCTCTCGGTGTCGCAGGAAGTCCGGTACGCATGGCCGAGGGCCTGGAGCCGCTCGCGCAGGGCGATCTCGTTGTACAGCTCGCCGTTGTACGTGACCCAGACCGAGCCATCCTCGTTGGCCATCGGCTGGGCGCCCCCCTCCACGTCGATGATCGAGAGCCGCCGGTGCCCGAGCGCCACCGGACCGTCGAGAAAGAAGCCGTCGCCGTCCGGGCCGCGATGCGCGACCGTGGCCGTCATCCGCTCCAGAACACCGCGATCGGCGGGTTGGCCGTTATGGTTGATGAATCCGGCAATGCCGCACATGAGGGGGGAGCTAACTCCGACGGGCAATCCGCCTGGTTACACAGAGGCCGCACAGTTTATCAGCCTACCTGAGGGAGCCGTCCGATTATAGCTCCGGCTCCACCCCCAGGACACGCAATTGCGCCGCGAGTCGCTCGGCCCGTTGCCGCTCGGCATCACACTGGCGAGCCAGATCCTCACGTTGCCGGATCAATTCCAGGTACGTGGCGAACGGCTCGCCATCCGGCCCAAACAGCCGCAGCTCGCCCCCCACCAGTTCGAACCGCACGCCCAGGCGGGGACTGACCCAGCCGTCCATCTGCGGAATCTCTTGCAGCCGGTCCCCCTCGCGTCGCAGGCCGGTGAGCGCGCCATCCTGGGGATTGTAGAGGTAATACTCCTCGACCCCGTGCTGCTCGTAGAACCGTGACTTTCAGAGCATCCCCCCGGACCGATTACCCGGCGAGAGGACTTCGAAGACGACCTGGGGGGCGATTCCCTCCTCACGCCATTGCTGGTACGACCCCCGATTTCCCTTTGGCCGGCCGAAGACGACCATCGCGTCGGGGGCCGTGCGGATCGTCGGATCTCCTTCGACGGGATACCAGAGGAGGTCTCCGGCGACGAAGACGTTCGGATCGTCCCGAAAGATGGCCTCCAGACCCCCTTTGATGGTCGTGATCCACTCGAATTGCAGCGTGTCGTCCGCCAAGGGCTGCCCGTCGCTGTCAGGATAGACGACGTCCTCGCGAGTGCCCGCCCGTGTGTGTGCGCTCATATTTCTTCGGGTTTCTCCCGAACTGTTTTGGTGATCGGTTGACCCGCAGTTCAGGATACCCGATCCACCCGACTGTCGGAGGCGAGCCGGAGCCATCGTTGCTTTCGGCATGGAGAATGCCTAGTCTGGAAGGTGCTATCGTCCATTCCCCTCGTCCCGCCCCTCCCATTTGCCGCGAATTATTGAGGAGTCCGTCGCCGATGGCCTCATTTGAGCCGCAGAATGACCCGTTTGGTGAGCCGCCGCCGAGACCGACCACGCCCCCCGTGCGTCGGGGATTCCTGATGGTCCTCGCCGTGCTGCTGTTGCTGACCATCCTGGTTTACGGCATCCCGCACATCGCCGAGCGGACCGGCTATGCCTGGGAAGCCGGGCGCTCACGCGCGGCGGCGGAGGCCCTGGAGCGGCTCGACGAGGCGGGCGTCATCGAGAAGTCCTCGGCCCTGTTCCGCATGGCAACCGCGAAGGTCGCGCCGGCGGTCGTGAATATCCGCTCGCTCCGCACGGTTCAGTTGCCCATGGGACGCCAGCGGATGGCTCATCCAGGACTGATCCCCGTGCAATCCGGCTCGGGCTTCGTCATCGACAAGGAGCGGGGATACGTCGTCAC
The DNA here is from genome assembly GCA_963758025.1 of uncultured Planctomycetota bacterium. Classification (GTDB taxonomy): domain Bacteria; phylum Planctomycetota; class Planctomycetia; order Isosphaerales; family Isosphaeraceae; genus CAVWUA01. The sequence goes on from CAVWUA010000006.1 coordinate 838,152, forward strand.
GAACAACCATGTGGTCGAGAACGCCGAGGAACTGGTTGTCCGCTTCGGCAAAGGGATGGAGCTGACGGCGCAGGTCGTGGGGACTGACCCCAAGACCGATCTGGCGGTGCTCAAGGTCACTGGTCCCCTGGAGGTCGAGTCCCAGTGGGGTGACTCCGACAAGCTGGATATCGGCGACTGGGTTCTGGCCATCGGCAGCCCCTTGCAACTGGACCGGACCGTCACCGCGGGCATCGTCTCGGCCACCGGCCGGAGCCTTGCCGGGCAGATCCTCGGCGAGGAAGGCTACGAGGACTTCATCCAGACCGACGCCGCGCTCAATCCCGGCAACTCGGGTGGTCCCCTGATCGACCTGCACGGGCGAGTTGTTGGTGTTAACACGGCCATCGTCTCGGATTCCGGGGGAGACCAGGGGCTCGGCCTGGCCATCTCCGCGAAGCTGGCGAAGCGGGTTGTCGATGATTTAATCGAGCACGGCCGCGTTTTCCGCGGCTACCTGGGGGTCGCCATGCGCGACCTCGACGCTCAGCTTGCCGAGAACCTCGGGCTGGAAAAGCCCGTGGGAGCCCTCGTCGAGGACGTCGAGCCGACCAGCCCGGCTGACCGGGCCGGCCTCAAGCCCCAGGATGTCATTGTCCGCATCGGTCAGAAGTCCGTCAGCGATCCGTCCGAACTGCGCGTCCGCATTGCCGAACTGCCGGCGGGGACCCGCGTGCCGATCGAGGTGGTCCGCGATAAGGAGCCAAAAACGATCCAGGCCACGATCGGCGAGATGCCGGTCCTGCTGGCGCAAGGGCTCCGGCTCACCGAGGCGCCGCCGGAACTGGCCCAGCGCCTGCCCGGTTCCCCGCGCAGGCTCTGATCGTCTTCCAGGTCGCCCCCGGCAGCCCCGCCGACCGGGCTGGCCTGCGTCCCGGAATGCGCGTCATCGCGATCGGATCGACCCCCGTATCCAACCGCGGCGAGGCCGCCCAGGCCGCCGCGAAACTCGACCATCGCGCCGGCATTCCCGTGCAAGTCAAGCTGCCGGACAACCACACCCTGACCCTCACGATCGACGGCCCGAAATCAGGGCCGGCAGACTGATGGGACCATGCCCCCGTCCCCCAGCGTGATGGATTCTTGGGTTCGGTCGGCGCAGGCCGCCTCCATCGAACTGTGTGCATTAAGGCAATTTTGCCAACATAGGGTATTTGAGGGGAATAATCCGAGCACGATACCGCATTTCGGAAACCGGCCGCTCGCAGAATTCCGAAAAATCAGGAGGAATCGCCACGGCCACGGACTTGACTTGGACACCTGGTATCCGGGACGCATGGAACCCCCTATCCCGGTTTTTGCGATCTAGCCCGAAAGTCGTGCATTACAGGCAGGAACGGCAAATTGCCTCTTGTCAAGAGGTTGCCGCCTCGCGAGTCCGCGTGACGGGGACGGAACGACGGAGCGGCGTTGTAAAAGCTAAAACGATGCCGTTTTAGGACAATCCAGGTGCACCGAAATCGACCTCAGAAAAACTTGACGGTTTCCGGGGGCACTGTATAATTCCGACGAACCGCCGACAAAGGGCACGGTGTGCGGCCCCTGGGTTTCGATGAGGAGTCGGCCCCCGGTGGTTGCCCTCCATGGACCCGGGCCTGAGACCTTGTTCCAGGAGCTCCCGGTGCCCCGACACGCCGAATCAACGCTCACCGCCATTAAACAGGCGGTCGATATCGTCGCCCTTGTGGGTGACTACCTCACCTTGCATCGGTCTGGCTCGAAGTTTAAAGCCCTCTGCCCGTTCCACGACGACCACAACCCGTCGCTAGAATTGAACCCGGAGCGACAGTCTTACAAATGCTGGAGCTGCGGGGCCGGCGGCGACATCTTCGATTTTGTGCAAAACTATGAACGGGTGGACTTCCCTGAGGCGCTGCGAATGTTGGCCGAACGGGCCGGTGTGGCTCTGGATGAACCCAGTTCCCGCACGGCGGCCTCGGCCTCGGGTGGTTCCTCGAAGTCGGAGTTACTGGAGGTCCTGGACTGGGCGGCCCGGATGTTCGTTGAGGCCCTGGCGCGTGACGCGGAGGCGAATGCCTATGTGGCTCGTCGCGGAATCACGGCGGAGAGTATCACGCGGTTCGGCCTGGGGCTGGCTCCCGACCAGCGTGGCTGGCTTCAAGGGCTGGCCCGCCGCGAGGGAATCGGACCGGAACCGCTGGAGCAGGCGGGGCTGATCGTGCGGAACCCGGAAAGTGGGCTGACGCGGGATCGATTCCGCGGCCGGTTGATCTTCCCGATCCGCGACCTCCGGGGGCGTCCCATCGGTTTCGGCGGACGGATTTTGCCGGATGCGGAAAAACGGCTGACCGAACTCGGGCAAGGTATCGCAAAATACATTAACTCTCCTGAAACCTCGTTATTCCAGAAACGCCGCAACCTGTACGCCGCCGACCTGGCCCGAGGCCCTGCCCGCACCGCGGGATGGATTGCTGTCGTCGAGGGTTACACCGACGTGATCGCCGCTCACCAAGCCGGACTCCCGAACGTCGTCGGCACCCTGGGGACTGCCCTCGGTGACGATCACGTCACGGCCCTGCGCCGGCTGGCCGATCGCGTCGTCCTGGTCTTCGACGGTGATGAGGCCGGACAATCGGCGGCGGATCGTTCGTTGCGGCTGTTCCTCGGTCACGAGGTCGATGTGCGGGTCCTGACTCTGCCCGCCGGACTGGATCCGGCGGACTTCCTCGGCCAGCCTGGAGGCGTCGAGGAGTTCCGGACGTTGGTGGAGCAGGCGGACGACCCGCTGGAGTTCACTATCGATCGGGCCGCCTCCCGGTTTGATTTCGCGTCGCCCGAAGGGGCACGCCAGGCGGCCGAGTGGGTGCTGACGATCCTGGCCGAGATCCCCCGGAAGGCGGGGACCGGACTCGACCTGAAGGTGGCCAAGGCGCTCGATACCCTGGCCAGGCGACTGGCCGTGCCGGTCGAGAGCCTGCGGCGGGAGCTATCCCGCCTGCGACGACGTTCCCAACGACCGGCGCCGACGCCGGCCGTTCTGGGCGAACCGGGGGGTACGTCGGCGGTGTCCGAGAATCAGACGCCGATCCGCACGTCCGACCTGGACCCGATCGACCGCGAGTTGGTCGAACTGGTCCTGAATGCTCCCGAGCTGGTCGGGACGTTGATCACCCGCGTGACGGCCGACTCCTTGCGGGATGCCCCATTGCGGGCCATCCTTCAAGCATGCTACGACCTGCACGGCGAAGGGCAGCTTCCGACGTTCGACCGCATGACTCTTCGCCTGGAAGACCCGGCGGTGCGATCTCTGGCCGCGGGCCTGCTGTTGCCCTTCGATCCATTACCGCTGCACGACCGTATGAAGCTTGAGCGTCCCGGAGCGCAACCCGCGCCCTGGACCGCCGGCTCGCCGGTGTGCTAACCCGCCTGGCGGAGCGGGAACGTCAGGACCGCCTTCGCGATTTGAAAGTCGCTCTCGAAGAAACCGACCAGAGCACAAACCCGGACGAGCACCGGGCCTTGTCGCTGGAATACTTAAGACTCCTCAACATCAATCCGGACTCAAAAAAAAGAACCGCGTCGTGAACCGTCGCCGGTCTGTTCGTTCCGAGGGAGAGTGTGTCGATGGAAAAGATGGACGAGGGCCTCAAGACGCTTCTCGAACTGGGGAAGCGCCGTGGCTTCCTGACGTTCGACCAGGTCAATGACTATCTGCCCGACGAGGCCAGCACCCCGGAGAAGATTCAGGGGCTGCTGGAGGCTCTCGACGAGATGGGAATTGAGCTGGTCAACGAGGAGGAGGCCGAGTCACGGCTGCTGGCCTCGGGCGACCTGGACGACGAGCCCGAAGACGAACTGCTCGACGAGCCGGAGGACGACGAAGACGACGGTGAGCTCTCCCCCGAGGATCTCGACGAGATCTCCCGCCGCATCGACGACCCGGTCCGGATGTATCTGACGCAGATGGGTGAGATCCCCCTGTTGACCCGCGACCAGGAAATCGACCTGGCCAAGCGGATCGAGATCACCCGCAAGCGGTTCCGCCGCCGCGTACTGGAATGTGACTACGCCCTGCGCCTGGTGGTCGATGTGCTGAAGAAGGTCAACTCGGGTGAGCTGCCGTTCGATCGCACGGTGAAGGTCTCCGTGACCGAGAACCTGGAAAAAGACCAGATCCTCGGCCGCATGGATCACAACCTGCGGACGCTCGACCACCTGATGACCTGCAACGACAACGACTTCCGGGCCTACTGCCGGGCCAAGGGGGACCTCCCACTCCGCCGCCAGCTCCGCCACGACCTCGCCGTCCGCCGGCGCAAGGCGGTCACGCTGGTCGAGGAACTGTCGATCCGGACCCAGAAGGTCCAGCCCTTGATGAAGCGGCTGGAGCAGGTCGCCCGCCGGATGAAGGAGCTGATCGATCAGCTCGAAGACCACAAGGCCGGCCGAGGCGGCAAGGAAGATCGCGCCAACCTGCAAAAGGAACTCAAGGACCTGATGCTCATGACGCTGGAGACCCCCTCCAGCCTGAACAACCGGGTCGAGGATATGTTCCGCCGATACGGCGAGTACGAGCAGGCCAAGCGCGAACTTTCCGGCGGCAACCTCCGGCTGGTCGTCTCGATCGCCAAGAAGTACCGCAACCGCGGCCTCTCGTTCCTGGACCTGATCCAGGAAGGGAACACCGGCCTGATGCGGGCCGTGGACAAGTACGAGTATCGCCGCGGCTACAAGTTCAGCACCTACGCGACGTGGTGGATTCGCCAGGCGATCACCCGCGCCATCGCCGATCAGGCCCGGACGATCCGCATCCCGGTCCACATGATCGAGACGATGTCGAAGCTGCGGAACGTCTCGAAGAAACTCCTCCAGGAGAAGGGCCGCGAGCCGACCATCGAGGAGACGGCCAAGGCCGCCAACATCTCCATCGAGGAGACGCGCCGGGTGATGAAGATCAGCCGGCACCCGATCTCGCTCGACCGCCCGGTCGGCGAGAGCGAGGACAGCTACTTCGGCGACTTCATCGAGGACGAGGCGGCCGAGAGCCCGATCAACGCCGCCACGCAGGAGATGCTCAAGGAGAAGATCGACAGCGTCCTGAAGACCCTGACCTACCGCGAACGCGAGATCATCAAGCTCCGCTACGGCCTGGGCGACGGCTACACGTACACGCTCGAAGAGGTCGGCCGGATCTTCAAGGTGACACGCGAACGTGTCCGGCAGATCGAGGCGAAGGCCGTCCGCAAACTGCAGCATCCCGTACGAAGCCGGCAGCTTGAGGGGTTCCTTGAGAGTACCGGCTGACAACCGGACCGAGACCGCCGGTCGCCCCGAGGCGACCGGCGGTTTTTTGTTGGCCCTTCGCGGAAGCTGACCAGAGACGACCCCTCGATTGACCACTATCACACCACATATCATCACTCACAGGAACGCCCGTCCGCATTCCGTTACCGGGGAGGACTCATTTCGATGCCCGCGACCGCCGACAACCTCCGCGACCTTCATAGCCTGCATCAGCGGGCCAAGGCCCTGCGCGACCGGCTGGCCTCGGCCCCGAAAACCCTGGCTGCCCGCGAAAAGTTCCTGAACACGCGCCGCGAGGCGCTGGAGGCCGATCGCAAGGCCCTCAAGGACGCCAAGGCCCAGGTCAAGAACCGCGAGGGCCAGGTGCAGAGCCAGCAGGCCCGGACCGACGACCTGCGAGTCAAACTCAACAGCATCAAGAAGCAGACCGAGTACGACGCCATCCGGAACCAGATCGCCCTGGAGAACGCGTCGATCAGCAAACTGGAGGACGCGATCCTCGAAACCATGACGCGGATCGACGAGCAGAGCGCCGCGGTGGATGAAGTGGACAAGGAGGTCAAGGCGCTGGAGGCGGAGGTCCAGGCGCTCCAGGCCGACATCCAGGCAAAGGCCGCCCAGCAGAAAGTTCAACTGGAAGAACTGGAGACGGCCATCACCGAGGCCGAGCAGATCATCCCGGCCGACCAGCGCGACCGCTACCGCCGCACGGTCAAGCAGCGCGGGGCCGACGCTCTGGCCATTGTCGAGAATGGTGCCTGCACCGGTTGCTTCGTCTCCGTGACCCCGCAGATGCTCAACGACCTGATCAACGCCGAGTCGCTGGTCTTCTGCAACACCTGCGGACGCATCCTTTATCTCGCCGAGGAAGACCTGCCGGAGCACCGGCGGTCGGGCCGATAAGAGCGATGCCAGAAAAGGTGCCGGGAGCCGTTTGCATAGAAAACGGCTCCCGGCACCTTTTCTTGATTCAGAACGAGTTGACGAGCTTCCGCTCGCCCGAGGCCTGTTGCCGGGCCATCGTGTGAGCGTGGTAGTGCATGGCGAAGTTGATCATGTAGATCAGGATCATGCCCGGGTTCTGGTGGACCTTCAGCAACCGCCAGAGCCGTTTGCGGTACTCCCGACGGAGGTAGGGCTTCCGGGATACCACGCATCATCCGAACGAAGAGGCCGACTGCCTGAGCGAGAAAGATGGTCTCGGTCTTGATGCGTTGCAGAGGGTGCCGGCGCCAGTAGCGGGCGCGGCCCTGGCCGACCACCATCTTCTCCTTGAGGTAGAGATCCTCGACGCGCTGGAAATACGTTTCGGGATCGTACAGGTCGTTGACGACCTTGAGATAGCCGTCGCGCAGTTCCTGACGACCGATCTGCAGCGGGATGATATTGGTGCCGAATTCCGGCTCATCGGAGTGGTCGAGGCGTCCCTCAGCGGCCAGGCGGGCGTGCAGGGGGGTCTTCGGGATCGCGTGCAGCATGCCCATCATCGAGAACGGAATCCGCGACTCCTGGATGAACTGGCGCTGGGCGTCGAAGATGGTCGGGTCGTCGCTATCGAAGCCCATGATCATGCCGCACCAGACCTCGATGCCCGCCTTCTGGATGCGGTGGACCTTCTCCAGCAGGGTGCCGCCGGTGCGAACGTTCTGGAACTTCTTCGTCTCGCGGAGCGAGTCCTCGCGGGGGCTTTCGATCCCGATGAAGACGGAGAGGAAGTTGGCCTCGACCATCAGCTCCATCAGCTCGGGGTCGTCCGCCAGGTCGATCGACGCCTCGGTGAAGAACGTCAACGGATACGCGTGCTTCCGCTGCCATGCGATCACGTCGCGTAGAACCGCCTTGATCGCCTTCTTGTTGCCGATCAGGTTGTCATCGACGATGAAGACAATGCGCATCTTCTGGCGCGCAGGGCTTCCAGCTCGGCGAGAATCTGGGGGCCGGTCTTCAGCCGGGGCCGCCGGCCGAAGGTGACGATGATGTCGCAAAACTCGCACTGGAACGGACACCCGCGTGAGAACTGGAGGCTGCCGAAGGCGTAATGCCGCATCTTGAGCAGGTCGAACCGCGGCACGGGCAGCGTGCTCATGTCAGACTTTTCGGCCTGTTCGTAACGAGCCTGGTGCTGCCCTTGCGGCCATTCCTGGAGGAACCGCGGCCAGGTCTCCTCGGCCTCGCCGATGAAGAGCACATCGGCCAGGTCGCCAAAATAGTCTTCCTGCACCGTGACCCACGGCCCGCCAACCACCGTGAAGCACCCCCGGCGCTTCAGTTCCGTGAGAATCTCCTTCATGCGGAACCGCTGGACGCTCATGCCGGTCACGCCCACGATGTCCGCCTGGCGCAGCGCTCGTAGTTGATCGCCTCGACGTTCTCGTCCATCAAGGTGACGGTATGCTCCTCTGGCGTCAACGCGGCCAGGAGCGGCAGACACGCCACCGGCAGGTTGGCCCGCTTACCCATGAAGGGCAAGGAATGTTCCATGCCCCAGTACGAGACCTCGAAACGGGGATTGATCAAGACAATATCGGCCATGACTTCGGTGCGCTCCTCGGAGCCTCGCCGGCTCGCTCCTTCCGCGACGATCGCCAAGCGGAACAAGCATCATAGCCGGAACCGCCTCCGCGCCCACAGCCGGAACCGGCGAACCGCGCGAATTTCCCAGGTTTTTTCCAGCCCCACGCCCTTGCTGAGCCGCTTCGCCCAACCAGAACCACCCAGAATCACACAGACGACGCGCGGGCCGGCATGAAAAGGGCAAGGTCCGTGCCAGCGCAAGAAAAACGCCCAGAAGGCCCAAGTCGGCTAAGACCGGGCCTTCTGGCGTTCTCATGGTTACGATTCCGCGACCAGGGTTCGCGGGATCGCGATGGATCAATATTCGTCCGCCGAGACGACCTCACCCCCCTTGAGGGTGACGAGCTTGCGGAGGACGACGACGTTGGTGGATTCCTTGAGGAACCGCACGCTGCCGTCACCCATCAGGACGTTGGCGCCACCGGAGTGGTACGCGAAGATCTCGTCGTTGGCCCCGGCATTGTTCCCGGCCGTCGGCGCATTTTGCGGGTACGGGGTTTCCTCGCGATCGGGACGGAACTTGTTGTTGATCACGCCCGAGACGCCGAAGGCGCTATCCGGCTCACCCCAGCGCCAGTAGCGCCGCTGACCGGTCGGGTAGCCGAAGGGATCGTTGGTCGGGCGGGGAGAGATCACGCCATTGTAGTAGGCTTCGACATACGGGCTGGCGTAGCGTGCATCGCGGCCGGCGTCCTCGGCGATGGCGATCGTGTTGGAGAGGCCATCGATGGCGTCGCCGATGCGGGTCGAGCCTTCGTGCAGCAGGCCATCGGCCCGCATGAACTTGTTGCGGTACGGGGTGATCTTATTGCTGCCGGTCTGCCCCGTGCGGCCGAGGCCGTCGATATCGGTGTAGCAGGTCGGGCCGTAGTCCTGAACGCCGTAGCCGGGGCCGTTGTTCTCGAACGCCGTGCCGTTGGGGTCTCCCTTGGCGTCCCGACCGCCGGAGGGGGAACGCGAGGCGCTCGGGCAGAGGAAGACGTTGACCACGCTGGAGTAGGCCGTGTAGTTGCCGCCGGAGCGGCTGTTGTACTCCAGACTGAAGTTGATCGCGTTGAAGACGGTGTTGCCTTCGATGTACTGCAGGAGGCGGGGGAAGACCGCCACGCCATCGACGAACTGGGTCGAGGGGGGGCTGGTGGCGAAGTTGGTCGATTCGCCAGCGGGCGGGAAGACGCTGTTGGTGCTCTCGTAGTTGTGCAGCGCGAGGCCCATTTGCTTCAGGTTGTTGGTGCACTGGGCGCGGCGGGCCGCCTCGCGCGCCGCCTGGACTGCGGGCAAGAGCAGGGCGATCAGCACGCCGATGATGGCGATCACGACCAGCAGCTCGATCAGAGTAAAACCGGATCTCAGAGGTCGACCCTCGTTGCGAAGCGCGGACATCAGAAAAAGCTCCTCGTGTGGAATGGGAAGCGAATATGCGAAATCAAGGGAATATCAACGACCACGGCCCCGGTCAGCCGTTTGCAGGACTGGGGGCTTTAGTGAAAGTTTGAACGGGTCCAGATCGGTGCTCTGCGGCGTGACGTTGACCGTCAGCCCCGAACTGGTCTCATCCTGGTAGTGCGTCGGGACGAGCGGACGCGACTGGTTCGAGCGGGCGCCGGGGATGGACAGGGTGGAGGCGATCCGAACGTTGTAGGTCCCCTCAGCCACGCCGTCATTGGGATCAATCGTCGTCATCTGGAAACTGCCGTCGGGCTGAATCGTGCCGACAGCCTGTCGCCCTTGCTCACCCTGGGGAACGAACGTCACGGTTCCCTCGGTCAGCGGCTTGCCGTCGGGAAGGAGCACCTTACCCTTGACAGCAAAGGTCGTCACGTCTTCACCGGCATTCGAATTGCCACAACCGGAGAGCCCCAGCAGCACGAGCGACGCGGCCACCGAGGCGAGCAAGGAACGACCGAAGCTCTCCGCACAATCGTTTTTCTGCGTGTTCATCTCAAAAGATCTCTCTGCAACGTGTTCGGGTAATCCTGCGCCCGAGATCATCAATTCGACCATACGTGTGGGAGATTGCGGGCGCCAGATTCCGAGCCGGCTCGGACATTTCTCGACGATCCGTGTCCTGGATGTCGTGGGCGATCCTCGCGATGAGGGAAATCGTGGGCAGGATTCTGTTAATGGTCGGCTTTCAAACCACCTCAGTGACGAGGTGATGCTCGGAGTATAGGTTCTGAAATCCCCACATTCAAATTAGAAACCTATGAATATGAACATTTAATTTTTAATGATATTCGCCATTCACGGACTTTCGGTGAACCCCCCTTTGGTTGCTTCGCGCGAAGGGGGATCACCGACTTCCCGATGGAAGGTATTATGGACGGAGGCTGTGTGGATTATGTGAAGATAGCGAGTGGACGAAATTAAGTTTGGCGAGCCGGCGGAGGGAGAGAAGGGGGAGGCTCAATCGTCCTCGTCGTCCGGGAGATCAGCCGGCATGGAGAGGGTGCCGTTGCTCCGGGTATGACCGTTGCCGTTACCGTTGGCGTGTCCGTTCCGGGAGATTGCCGGCACGGGGGTCGCGCCCGACTGGCCGAGCAGGCGGACGTTGCCGGAGCCGACGGCGGCTTCCAGATCGGCAAGGAGGCGGTCGTCGTGGCGGATCTTCAGCGAGGTGCCGGCCTTGAAGATCGCGCGACGGATGCCGGATAGGCCGACGATTTCCAGATAGACGTCGAGATTGCCGGGCCGGATGCGGACCTGGCGGTGGAGTCGCTGAAGGTCTTCGGTATCGTGAAGCCCTTTGCGCAGGGTGACGACCACGCCGCGCGACAGCTCGGCGGCGGCTCGCTCGATGGGGATGATCCGGTTGATGATCAGCTCGGCCGGATCGCGCCGACGGTCGAGCGAACCGCGGACGAAGCAGATCAGGTCGTCCTTGACCAGGGCCTCGTTCTTGGCGAAGTCCTCGGGCCAGAGCATCGCCGGCACGGAGCCGGAGAGGTCTTCGAAGGAGAGCTTGGCCATCCGGGTCAGGCCCGAGCGGCTTTTCTGCACGTTGCGGAGTTGCACGGCCGTGATCATGCCGCCGAGGCAGACCTCACTCTTCTCGGGAACGTTGGCCAGGTCGGCGACCTCATGGCTGCGGAACGCCTGCAAGAGCCCTTCGTGGCGCGCCAGCGGGTGGCTCGACATGTAGAAGCCGAGCGCCTTCTTCTCCTCGGCCAGGCGTTCGGCGTCGGGCAGTTCGGGCACGTCGGGCAGGCTCGAGCGCGGCGTCGGCGTTGTCGTCCTCGGGCGCCAGGTCGTCGAACAGCCCGCGCTGACCGCGCTTGCGGTCGTCCTGCTTGGCCTGACCGGCCTGGATCGCGCGGGGCAGGACGGCCAGGAGCTGGCTCCGGCGCGCGCCCAGGCAGTCGAACGCGCCGGCCTTGACGAGCGTCTCGGCGGCCCCCTGACCGACGTCGCGGGTCGAGACGCGCTCGAAGAAGTCGTCGAGACTCGTGAATGGCCCGGCCTCGGAGCGGGCCTTGACGATCGCCTCGACGGCCTTCTGCCCGACCCCCTTGATCGCCGCCAGACCGAAGTGGATCTTTCCCTCCTCGGCGACGCGGAACTCGGCTTCACCCTCATTGATGTTCGGCGGCGCGACGTCGATGCCCATGCTCCGGCAGTCGCTGATATGCTCGACGAAGTACTTCTCCCGCTCCGCGCCATCCATCTCCGAGGAGAGCAGGGCGGCCATGAACTCCGTCGGGAAGTGCGTCTTGAGATAGGCCGTCTGGTAGGCCACCAGGGCGTAGGCCGTCGTGTGCGACTTGTTGAAGCCGTAGCCGCCGAAGAACTCGATCAGCTCGAAGATCTTGGTCGCCCGCTCCTTCTCCAGCCCGCGCTCGACGGCCCCCTCGACGAACTGTTTCTTGCCCGCCGCGATGATCTCCGACTTCTTCTTCGAGATCGCCTTGATCGTCGCGTACGCCTGGGACAGCTCGATGCCCCCCAGGCGGTTCAGGATGCGCATCACCTGTTCCTGGTAGACCATGACGCCGTAGGTCTCTTCCAGGACTTCCTTCATCACCGCGTGTTCGTAAGTCGCCTGCTCGCGGCCGTGCTTCCGGTTGACGTAGGCGTCCACCATGCCGCCGTTCAGGGGGCCGGGACGGTAAAGGGCGAGGATGGCGATGATGTCGGCGAAGCGGTCGGGCTTCATCTTCACGAGCAGGTCGCGGATGCCCGCGCCGTCAAGCTGGAAGACGCCCAGGGCCTCGCCGCGCTGGAGGAGCTTGTAGGTCGGCTCGTCGTCCAGGGGCAGGGCAAACAGGTCGAATGGGTGGCCGAGCTTCTTCTCGACCAGGCGCACGGCCATCGCCAGGCTCGTCAGGTTGCGCAGGCCGAGGAAGTCCATCTTCAGGAGGCCGGCCTTCTCGACGTCCCCCATCGACCACTGGGTGCTGACGACCTCCTTGTCCTTGTCCTTGTTGGGGATCTTCTGAAGCGGCACCATCGCATCGAGCGGCTTGTCGGCGATCACCACGCCGGCGGCGTGCGTGCTGACGTTCCGCACGGTCCCTTCGAGCTTCTTCGCGTAGTCGATCAGGCGGCCGATCTCGGGATCTTCGTCGGCCATCCGCTGGAGTTGCGGCTCCTCCTTCAGGGCCTCGTCGAGCGTGATGTTGAGCTTCGTCGGGATCAGCTTCGTGACCTGATCGACCCTCGACAGCGGGATATTCAGGGCGCGGCCGACGTCCTTCAGGGCGGCCTTGGCCTTCATCGTGCCAAACGTGCCGATCTGCGCGACGTTCTCCGCGCCGTACTTCTGGCGGACGTACTCGATGACCTCGTACCGCCGCTCCTGGCAGAGGTCGATGTCGATATCGGGCGCCTCCGATCGGTTCGGGTCGAGGAACCGCTCGAACAGGAGATCATACGTCAACGGATCGACGTGGCTGAGGTAGAGCAGATAACTGACGAGGGCACCGCAGGCCGAGCCGCGCGCGGAGTTCGGGATCTTCTGCTCGCGGGCGTAGCGGACGAAATCCCAGACGATCAGGAAGTAGGAGGCGAAGCCCATCCGGTTGATGATGCCCAGCTCATGCTCCAGCCGGTCGCGCGCGGCGTCGGGGGCATTCTCGCCGTAGCGCTGGCGGAGGCCCTCCTCGCAGAGTTCGCGGAGGTAATCCTCGGGCGTCTTCTGGTCGGGGGGCTGGAACGAGGGGAACTGCCGCTTGCCGAGGTTCAGGCTCTTGTAGTTCTCCTCGACCAGCTCGGCAATCCGCGACGAGCGCGCCAGGGCCTCCTCCTGCCCGGGCATCGCGGCGTACATCTCCTCGGGACTGCGCACGTGGAACTGGTCGTTCTCGAACTTCAGCTCGCGGTTCGGGTCATCGACGGTCTTGCCCGTGTTGATGCACAGCAGAATGTCGTGCGCCTGCGCGTCTTCCTGGTTCAGGTAGTGGGCGTCGCTGGTGCCGACCAGCGGCAGGCCCATCCGGTTGGCCAGATCGATGGCCCGCTCGGCGTGATCGTGCTGGATCTGGATGCCGTTGTTCTGGATCTCGACGTAAAAATTCTCTTCGCCGAAGATCGACTGATACCACGCGGCGATTCGTTCCGCGTCGGCCTTCTTGTCGTACAGAAGGTGGTTGGAGAATTCCGACGAGACGCAGCCCGAGAGGCAGATCAGCCCCTCGGCGTGGCGTTCGAGGATCTCCTTGTCGATCCGGGGCTTGTAGTAGTAGCCCTCCAGAAACGACTTGGAGGAGAGCCGCATCAGGTTGCGCACCCCTTCCCCGTTCCGGGCGAGCAAGGTCAGGTGAAAGGCGTATTCCTTGCCCGATGCGCCGCCATTACGCAAGCGATCGGTCCGCTTGTGCGGCGCGACGTAGGCTTCCAGACCGATGATCGGCTTCAGGTCGTTGGCCTTCGCCTCGCGGAGAAATTCCACCGCCGCGTAGAGGTTGCCGTGATCGGTCACGGCCAGGGCCGGCATCCCCAGTCCCTTCGCTCGCCGGACCAGCGCTGGAACCTTGCTGGCTCCATCCAGCAGGCTGTAGTGACTGTGACAGTGCAGATGCACGAACGGCCGGCTGCTCATCAATCACCTCGGTCGCGGTGGGTCCAGCAAAAATGTGTGGCGCGGGGCGAGCCGATCACCAGGACATACTGAACGACCGAACAGTCACTCAGTGTACCAGAACGGTCGCGTCGGAGACAGGGGGCACCGGCGCCTGACGGACCATCGCCGTGTGGGCCGGGCCTCGATATGAATTACGGTATCGGCATGAGATGGTGCGGGGAAAGGGCTTTTCCCGCGGAAAGTCGGGCTGAGGTCCGGTTGTTACGGATCGAGGCGTCCGCGCGCGGAGGGATCACGGCAAGGCGTGTCGGACGCCTCGGGCGACAGGTTCCGCGCGGACGAGAGCGACGTAGAAGCGAGAGAAGGGACGGGAGAGATCCCTCGTGACGATCGATCGATCAGGCACCGACGGCGACGAGTTCCCGACGGGACGACTCCTCGGACTCGACGACTTCCTCTTCCTCAACGTCGGCGGAGACGGCGGCCTCCAGACCCTGCACGAGCGCCAAGCTGGAGGGCCAGCAGGCGATCGGACGGGGTATGCCCACGCAGCAGCTTGAGGAAGGCCTCGGCTCCGATCAGCACGGCCTTGGGCTTGCTGTGAATCGTCAGGACGTAACGGGCGTCGGGGTTTTCCAGCGAGTCCAGAACCTTCGGAAGATCGCGATGAAGCTCGCGGCTGCCGATGAAGCGGACGCGGGACTGAGACATGACCATCCTCTGGGCCAGGTTTGGCCGTGTATTTCGAAAGGAACGGGAAATTCAAAGCGATCAGACAGGACCGCCTCGATATGCGATGTGCCAAGCGATAGGCTACCCGACGGAAAGCCTCCCGTCAATCACTTGATGACGAAGCCCTGGCCATTTGTCGGATTATTCACGGAATCCTCAAGATTCGGCGTCCGGGGCCGGAGCGGGTTCCGGAGTCGGCGGAACGTCGGGAGCCGGCGACTCGATCACCGGCAGTTTGGCCGAGGCTTTCTGAAGCAAGTCCATGAGATAAGGATACTTGCGATAACGGTCCAGCACGTCGAGACGAATCCGGGTCGCCTCGTCAAACTGACCGGCTAGCTCGGCCGAATGGGCCTGGTCGAGGAACGTCTGGACGGTCCCGCGTCGCTCGGCCATGACCTTTCGGCGCTCGTCGGCCAGGGCCTGCGCCAGCAGGAGCCACTTGCGATCGTCCGGGGTGCCCTTGAGCGCCTCGGCCATCGTCAGCCAGCGGTCGACGGCCAGGTCATCGCGTCCGTTCTTGACGTCTTCCTCGGTCGCCTTGGACACGCGAACGAACGTCGCCTCGGCCTCCCCTTTCGGTTCGCTCAGACCCGAAATGAGGTACTTCGACCGCCGACGGGCGTCCTCCAGGCGAATCTCGTCGAGCCACTTGTCGATCTGGGGCTTGTACTTGTGGTCAGGGAACCGCCGGTTCAGCTCATCGATGAATTCATCGCGGGCGCGGAGGTGATCGACGCGCCGATCGGAGGCCATCAGCGTCTCGACCTGGTGGAACAGGTACTCGGCGCTCGGGGGCATGACCTCGTACACGATGAAGGCGATGATGGCGATGGCGGCCAGGCTCAGGAGCCCCACCTCGACCTGCGAGCGACTCGGCCAGAACCAGCCACTCCTGGCCGGTTCGCTTTTCTTCTTTTTCTTGGACTTGGTGGTCTTGCGACCGACCGTGGACGAGACCGAGACCGGAAGCGCCATCGTTTCGGTGACGCCGCCGAGGCGGGGCGGCGGCGCGTTGGCATCGGGAAAGACCATCAGGACCGTGTCCCCCCGCTCCGCCTTGTCGCGCAGTTCCGTGAGCACAAGCCCGGCGGCCGCGGCGTCCCAGGGGCGTTCGGAAACCTCCTTGGACATGAGGCCGACGACCAGGTTATCCAGCGCCATCGGCATATCCGGGTTCCGGGCGCTGGGCCGCGGCGGGACCTCGGTCAGATGGCTGTGCATCAGCACCATCGCCGACTTGCCCTCAAAGGGCGGGTGCCCGGTGAGCATCTGGTAGAGCACGCAGCCCAGGGCGTAGAGATCGGTCTTGTGGCTGACCTCCGGCGTGCCGCGAATCTGTTCGGGAGCCATGTAGGCGGCGGTGCCCAGGGTCCGCCCGGTGCCGGTCAGTGAGGTCGCGTCGAGATCCTTGGCGATGCCGAAGTCGGTCAGCTTGATCTGGCCGTCCTCGTTCAGCATCAGGTTCGACGGCTTGAGGTCGCGGTGGACCACCCCACGCTGATGCGCATAGTGGAGGGCTTCGCAGATCTGGACGCCCAGGTCCACCACCTCGCGCCACGGGAGAAATTCGCGTTGCTGGAGCAATTCCTCCAGGGTACCCCCTGAAACAAACTCCATCGCCAGATAGCGAACGCCCTGCGAACGGCCCCATGCAAGGAACCGGACGATGTTCGGGTGGCGGAATTGCTGGAGGATCTCGTACTCGCGTTCGAAACGGTCCGAGGCGCTGGACTTGGCCGCCTGCTCGTTCGTGATGAGCTTCAATGCGGCGGGTCGCCCGGTCTTCTCATGGACCGCGCGATACACCACACCCATTGCTCCGGAACCGATCTTCCCCTCAATTCGAAATGACCCAAGTTTCTGGCCGACCATGAGATGCACCACAATGGAGAGGAGGCCGAGGGTTGACGGATCGCGCAGCGCCGCCGGCATGATCCCTATTGTAACCAGGAAGGAGCGTGCCGAGAAACCCGACTGCGCTCCTCCTTTTCTTCCTTCCCGGTGGCGTCCCGGCTCAGCGCCGCATCTCGCACGAGAGTCCGCTGGCGGCGGGCAGGTAACTGGTCTCGACGTAGTCCATGACCATGCGATCCGCATTGAACCGCCAACCCAGCGAGCGGATGGCGCTCTTCTGTCGAGCGATCCACCTGCGGGGCAGCCCCTCACTGTCCCGGTCGTAGAACAGCGGAACAACTTGCGTGGTCAGGGTTTCGATCAAGGCTTTATGGTCGCGGTCATCCTGAACCGAGGGATTGGAGTGATTGCGGCCGACGCCGATGGCGAAGCCGTTCGTGCCGTCGTAGGCTTCGGCCCACCAGCCGTCGAGGATCGAGAAGTTCAGGCCGCCGTTCAGAAGCACCTTCTCACCGGAGGTTCCGCTGGCCTCCTGCGGGCGCCTCGGGTTGTTCAGCCAGACGTCCACGCCCTGGACCAGGTGCCGGGCCACGTTCATATCATAGTCTTCGACGAAGACGATGCGGTTGGCGAACGTGTCCTGTCGGGACAGGCGGACGATGTTCTGGATCAGCTCCTTGCCGAAGCGGTCCTCGGGATGGGCCTTGCCCGCGAAGACAATCTGCACCGGCTTATTGGCGCTGTTGACGATCGCGGTCAGCTCCTCGACATCGCGGAGCACCAGGTTGGCCCGCTTGTAGGTGGCGAAGCGGCGGGCGAAGCCGATCGTCAGGACGTTCGGGTCGAGCACCTGCAAGGCTTGCTGGATCGACGCATCCCCTTCATCGCGACGGCGGCGCTGATTCGCCACGCGGCGTCGCACGAAGTCGATCAGCCGAGCCTTGAGAACCTGCTGGGTCTCCCAGAGCTCGATGTCGTCGATGTTGTTGATCCCTTCCCAGGTTTCCGGATAACGCATCTTGGCCGGCCAGTCGAGCCCGAGGTGGCGGTCGTAGATCTCGCGCATCTGGGGGGCGAGCCAGGTCAGGACGTGCACGCCGTTGGTGATGTGACCGATCGGCACCTCATGCTCGGATCGGCCCGGATAGAGCGGATGCCACATCCGCCGCGAGACCGTGCCATGCAGCGCGCTGACGCCGTTGGCGTGCCGCGAGAGCTTCAAGGCCAGCACGGTCATGCAGAACGGCTCGTTGTGGTCGGTCGGATAGACCCGGCCCAGCCCCATGAAGTCATCGTAGGGGAGGCCGAGACCCTCGCGGAGCTTCACCAGGTGCTCCTCGACCAGGTCCGAGCCGAAGCGGTCGTGTCCGGCGGCAACCGGCGTATGGGTGGTGAAGACGGTCATCTCCGCGACATCGCGGACGGCCTCGGCAAAGGGGATCTCCTCCTCCTTCATCGCCGTGCGGATCAACTCCAGGCCGGCGAACGCGCTATGGCCCTCGTTCAGGTGCAGCACCGACGGCCGAATACCCATCGCGTGCAGGGCGCGGACGCCGCCGACGCCCAGGAGCAGCTCCTGGCGGATGCGTACCCGGGCATCGCCACCATACAGCCGCGCGGTCAAGGCCCGGTCCGATTCGCTGTTCTCCGGGATATTGGAATCGAGCAGGAGCAAGGTCGTCCGGCCGACCTCGACCCGCCAGACCTGCGCCTGGAGTGTCTCGTTCTTGGTCTCCACTGAGACGCGGACCGGCTTGCCATCGGGGCCGAGAGCCAGCTCGACCGGCAACAATTCCTCGTTGGCTTCGAGGTAGTGCTCCTGCTGCCAACCATCGCCGTCGAGGGTCTGACGAAAGTATCCCTGGTCGTACATGATGCCGACACCGATCAGCGGGATGCCCAGGTCGCTGGCGCTCTTGAGGTGGTCGCCCGCCAGCACGCCCAGGCCGCCGGAATAGATCGGCAGGCTCTCGTGCAGACCGAATTCCATCGAGAAGTACGCCACCGGACGCGACCGCAAGGTGCCGGCGTGGATCGCTCCCCAGGAGTCCTCGTTCTTGATGTATTCATGCAGGCGGCGGAACGCGGAATCGATCCGCGAATGCAGGGCCATCTCGGCGGCCCGGCGCTCCAGTTGCTCCGTGGGAATGCGATTCAGGAACTCGACCGGATTGTGATCGGTGGTCCGCCAGAGGACCGGATCGAGATCCCGGAACAGGTTGATGACGTTCGGTTGCCAAGTCCACCAGAGGTTGCGTGCCAGCTCGCGCAGTCGCTCGATGATGTTTGCCTGACCAACCATGGACGCCCCCTGCGTTGAATGAACTTGAGGCTCGACGCGTACCGGGCGCGCGGAACGAGCCGAACGGATGAATCGCGAGGCTAGTATGTCCAATTCGTCCCGTGTCGCCAAGCCCGAACAGGGATTCACCTTGGAACGATTCGGCCAGACCTCGTCACGAAGAGACCTTAGGATAGAATCCAGGGGCTGTCTTCAGGGGTCACCGCCGAATGCCAATGTTCCCGATTCTCGCCCCTATCGAAGGAGCCGATCCGATGACGACCACGACCCCAGTTTTTGAACCGCCAGGCCCGGAGCTTGCCCTGGCGATCCGCGAGGACCATGCCCGCGACCGCTCACGCATGACCATGATGACAGCCCGCGCGCACGGGGTTCCCGAGCAGGCGGTCGTCGAGGTCCTTCGCCGTGACGGCTGGCCCATCCACCGGCTCCGCGACGGCGTTTTCCGCGATTTGATGGAGGGACTGCCCAAGCTCGGCCCTTTGCGCGTGTTCGTCCGGAGCCGGGGGGCCGTGATCGAGTCGGTCGGCCAGTTCGGCGGCTACTCGGAAACCGGCCCGTTCTTCAACGTCCAGACCGAGACACTCGACATGCACATCCTGCCGGACGAGGTGGCCGCGATCTATGCCGTCCAGAAGCACGGCCACGACACCGATTTCGTCACCCACTCCTTCCAGTTTTTCGACCGCCACGGGGATGCCGCCTTCAAGACGTTTCTCTGGGAGGATTTCCCCAAGGTGCCTGAGGCCCGGATCACGGCGTTCCACGAACTGGTCGGACGCCTGGCCGACGACACCGTGTGAGCCGTTCCCCAATCGGACTCCTCGGCGGAATGCGCACTGGTCCGTGATTTGCTGGGAAAGGTCTTCCGAGTGAATCGGGGACAAGCGATGCTCCATTTGAGTTCGGCCCCAGGTGACTCCTCTTTGATACCGACGAGGGGCAATTTCGATGACGAATCCGAACCAGACCAACCCGAACATGCAGATCTCGACCGACGACGCCGACCTGGCTGAAGCCGTCGAGCCGCCGGTCGTCGAGGAGAACGTGGGCGAAACGGCGAATGCGAACGCTGCCCAACCCCCGGCGCAGAAACAGGAACAACTGCCGCCGGAACTACGTCAAGGGACTCCGACCGCCGATCAGGTCCCCCGGGGTCAGACGGGCGTCGACGGAGAGACCGACGTCTGGGAAGGGCGTTACTCCTTCCGCAACTTTGTTGGCCGTTTCCTGTTGCGGCTTGTCGCCACAGTCGCCTTTATCGGCCTGGCCATTTACACGTGGGGCGGGTGGAGGGAATCCTCAGCCAACGACCCGATGACGTACGTGGCCATCGGCGCGGGAATCCTGGTGCTCGCGTTCTGGGTCTATCTGGTTTTCCAGATCATCCGGGCGCGGCTCTCCCACTACTACCGATTGACCAACCGCCGGTTGTTCGTCCAGACGGGCATCCTGACCCGGCGATCCGACCAGGTGGAGCTTCTGGAGGTTGAGGACGTGTACGTCAAGCAGGCGTCGCTGTTCCACCGCTGGTTCTCGGTGGGCACGGTCGTCGTTGAGTCGTCCGAGCAGAAGATGCCCACCTCATATCTCGTGGGCGTGGACGACCCACAAGCTGTCATGGATATCATCTGGCACTACGCGCGGATCGAGCGGGAGAGTTCCGCCGTCCAGGTGGACCAGGTTTGATCGGAACGGAGGGCGGGAAACGTTCCCCGCGCTTGCCGAGGCCGGGTCGGCTCATTACCCTGATGAGGTCGTCCTTGCGGATTTCGCTAGCCAGAAAATGGTCCGGGAGCCTGCTGCCATGCCCACCGTGACGGTTGAAGGGGAGAAGTCGTTCGAGGTCGAGCCGGGGAAGAAGCTCGTCCTGGCGATTGAAGACGCCGGAATCGACATCCTGCATCGTTGTGGGGGCAACGCCCGTTGCACCACCTGCCGGGTGCAGATCGTCGAGGGCGACCCCGCGCCGATGAATGACCTGGAACGCGACCGTCTGGCCCGCGAAGGCGAACTCGGACCGGATATCCGCCTGTCTTGCCAGATTCACGTGGAGAGCGACCTGACGGTCCGTGCCTTGATGCGGGCCTCCGAGCGGGGCATGACCCCCGGCCCCAGGCCCGAAGATTGATCGGGGCCGCTTTTCCTGGGGTTCGTGATCCGAAGGTTGATGGTTGAATCAGGGAATTCCCGGTTTCAACCATCAACCATGCCGGCTCGCTCGATCAACCCTGTGCTTCGCTGCACTTCTTGCAGCGGGCGATGTGACGGCGAACACGCCCGCCGCAACGCTTGCAGATACCGAACTTTCCTTGGCGGGCTTTCTTCTTCCGGGGACGGTACGCCACGGGACACCTCATCTCTCTCTTGTGGCGGATCGGATGGGAACCGCCTCTTTTATGGGGTTGGACCCTCGCGGCAACCGTGCCGGAGGCCAGGCCGATCATTGTATCCGGGGGTTCCGCAAGTCGCCAGAGCGACCGGAATCGATTGAGCCGCTGACCGCGCCCGGCGAACTCGAATTCACGCCCTGCGGCCACCTCACGCGCCACCGACGCTCAAGGAGCCTTGGGCGGCAGGATGGTCAGACCACGGACGCCCTTCAGATCGAGCCGGAAGAGGGCGCCGGGCTGGCCGCCAGTGACGTAGAGCTGGCTCATGTCCGGCCCGGCGAAGGCGACGTTGGAGGTCGTCAGGTTGCCACCGGGATAGCGGCGGATGACCGTCCCTTCCGGGCTGACGACCTGAACCTGCCGCATGCCGTAGTGGGCGACGTAGAGATTGCCGTCGGCGTCGAGCGCCATGCCGTCGGGCTGGTTGTCGATCTGTCCTTCTCCCTTCGCGGGCAGCTCAACGAGTACGTTCGGCTCACCGAGTTTGCCCGGCTCCCGCACGGGGTACGCGAGAATGCGGTTCTTCTGACTCTCGCCGACGAGCAGCTCCTTGCCGCCGGGCCGCAGGACAACGCCGTTGGGGAACGCCAGCCCCGTGGCGACCGTGTGGGTGATCTCGTCCTTGTCCACGTAATGCACCGTGCCGATCGGGTTCTCCAGGCTGGAGCCGCCCGGGTCGGTGAAGTAGAAGCCGCCGTTGTCGGTATCGAGCGTCAGGTCGTTCGGCCCTCGCAGCGGCTGACCGTCCGACTCCTTCGACGCCGGGGCCAGTTCGCGCGAGGCCGTCCAGGTGGAGCACCGCATGGCGGTTCGCGTCACAGATCAGGTGGGTGCCGTCGGCCTTGATCTTGTGCCCGTTCGGCGCTCCGGTCTCCGCCCAGGTGTCGAGCTTCCCCTCGGGCGTGAGCTTCGAGACGATCTTGCCGTGCGAGAAGTACAGGTTGCCGTCGTGATCGACGACGACCCCTTCCGAATAGTCGTCCGTGCGCACGACCTCGATCGGCATCACCTCATCGACCGGGGGAAGGTCGGCGGCGAGGACCGGCGCGCTCACGACGGCCGCCACGAGAATGAACGAGAAATATCGCATACGTTTCACCTTTGATGATTCCGAATCGATCGTCTTTTTTCACGAATATCGGTTACGCCGTGTCCGCGTCCAGGAGGTCCTCCACCAGGATCTGGGCAACCTCCTGACCGTCGAGAACCAGTGGGACAGATTGGCCGGGGCCATAGGTGTTCGCGGCATCATAATGGCCCAGGCCCTCACGCACCACCGGACGGCTGTAAACTTCGACACGCCTGGCGATGAGGTTGAGGACCCAGTACACCGGCAGCAAGGACCGCGCGTATTGCTCCAGGGTGGGTCCGGTGTCCTCGCGGACGCTGGAGACCGCCACCTCGACGACCAGTCCCACGTCCACCGGTTCGGGGCGGCGACCTCGGCGCGTGTAGTCATCCGCCGCGCCCCGGACAAGGGTCAGGTCGGGCAGCGGCACCTTGTCTCCGGCCACCGTGATTGGGTTCTCCGGCCAGAGGCTCCAGCCGGGGGAAGGACCCTCGCCAGCGCCGTGACAAGTTTGCTGAAGGCGACCGCGTGCGGCAAGGTCTTGGCCATTTTCTCGTAGAGTTGCCCCTCCCAGAGCCAGACCCGACGGTTCTCGGGAATGATCCCTTCATCGATCATCCGGTAGTAATCGTCCGCGTTCAGACGGTAGGGGGCGTCTGCGAAGGGCGCCACCGTCCCGCTCGCTGCCGGACCGGTCGTCACCGGCATGGATCGTCCTCCTTTTTTCGCGACGTGGCGGAGGCTCAGCGCGAATCGTCGCTCAACTCGACCCCCAGCTCCTTGACCAGGAATGCCAGCTTGTCGGCGGCTTCCTCGATGATCTTGGCCGTGGGCTTGCCCGCGCCGTGGCCGGCCTTGGTCTCGATGCGGATCAGGACCGGGTTGTCGCACGCCTGCGCCTCTTGCAGGGTCGCGGCGAACTTGAAGCTGTGGGCCGGGAAGACGCGGTCGTCGTGGTCGGCGGTGGTGACGAGCGTCGGCGGATAGCACGTCCCGCCTTTGATGTTGTGCAACGGCGAATAGGCGTGGAGAGCTTTGAACTGTTCGGGATCGTCGGACGAGCCGTAGTCGTCGGTCCAGGCCCAGCCGATCGTGAACTTGTGGAAGCGGAGCATGTCCATGACGCCGACCCCGGGCAAGGTCGCGCCGTAGAGGTCGGGACGCTGCGTCAGGCACGCGCCGACGAGCAGGCCGCCGTTGGACCGCCCCTCGATGGCGAGCCGGGGCGTCTTCGTGTACTTGTGCTCGATCAGCCACTCGGCCGCCGCGATGAAGTCGTCGAAGACGTTCTGCTTGTTGAGCTTGGTCCCCCCCTGGTGCCACTCCTCGCCGTACTCGCCGCCGCCGCGCAGGTTCGGCACGGCGTACACGCCCCCCATCTCCATCCAGACGAGGTTGACCGGGCTGAATCCCGGCGTCAGCGGGATGTTGAACCCGCCGTAGCCGTAGAGCAAGGTCGGGTTGTTGCCGTCGCGTTCGATCCCCTTCTTGTAGGAGATGAACATCGGGATGCGTGTGCCGTCCTTGCTCTTGTAGAAGACTTGCTCGGTCGTGTAGTCGTCGGGGTTGAAATCGACCTCCGGCTTCTTGAAGACGGTGCTTTCCCCCCTGGCGATGTCGTAGCGGTAGATCGTCGTCGGCTGGGTGAAGGACGTGTACGAGTAGAACGTCTCCATGTCCTTGCGCTTGCCGCGAAAGCCGCCGGCCGTGCCGATGCCGGGCAACTCCACCTCGCGCTCGAACGTGCCGTCGATGTCGAAGACCTTGACCTGCGTGTGAGCGTCCTTCAGATAAATGGCGAAGAATTTATTTCCGACGAGGTTGACGGCCTCCAGCGTCTCCTCCGCCTGCGGGATGACCTCGGTCCAGTTCTCCTCGGCGGGCTTTCGCGTATCAATCGCGATCACCCGACGGCGCGGGGCGTCGTTGTCGGTCTTGAACCAGAAGACCGGGCCGTCGTTGTCGATGAATTCATACTCATGGTCGAAGTTGTCGATCAAGGTGACGATCTCGGCGTCGTCCCCTTGCGAGAGGTCCTTGTAGAGGATGCGGTACCTGGGGTCGGTCCCCTTCTCGACGGTGATGATGAGGTACTGGCCGTCGTCGGTGACGTCGCCAACGAACCGCCACTCCTTCTGGTCGGGCCGCTCGTGGACGAGGCGGTCCTCGGCCTGGGGCGTGCCGACCCGGTGATAATAGAGCTTCTGGTAGTAGTTGGCCTCCTTGAGGTTCTCTCCCGGCTTGGGTTCGGGGTAGCGGCCGTAGTAGAACCCCTTGCCGTCCTTCGTCCACGAGGCGCCCGAGAACTTGATCCAGCGGAGGTGGTCGTCGGTGTCCTCGCCCGTCGGGACATCACGGACCTTCCACTCCTGCCAGTCGGACCCGGCGGTGGCCAGGCCGTAGGCCATTTTCTCGCCGTCGTCCGAGATCGCCAGGCCCTGGAGCGCGACGGTGCCGTCCTCGGAGAGTTTGTTCGGGTCGAGCAGGACCTTCGCCTCGTCGCCGAGCGACGGCGTGGTGTAGAGCACGCTCTGATTCTGAAGGCCCGTGTTGTACGTGTAGAAGTACCGCCCGCCCTCCTTGTAGGGGGTGCCGTACTTCTCGTAATCCCAGAGCTTCGTCAGCCGCTTTTCGATCCCCGGGCGCTCGGGAATCGACTCCAGGTAGGCGTTCGTGATCTTGTTCTCGGCCTCGACCCAGTTGCGGGTCGGCGTCGCGTCGAGTTCTTCGAGCGGCCGGTAGGGGTCGGGAACCTTCGTGCCGTGGTAGATGTCCACGGTGTCATTGCGCGGGGCCTCGGGATAGTCGAACCCCTTCGACTTGTCGGCGGCGGACGCATTCCCCAAGCTCATGGCCAAGATCGCTCCGGTAAATCCTGCGAGGTATCGCTTCGCGCGCATGATCGGTTCACTCCTTTTTGTATCCGGGGCCGAGGGGCCGGGCGCGACCGCTCGACGCGGGCGCCCCAGTGTACGGCGCCGATGGCCCCCTCGCCAGGCCGCGCGACGGACCGTTGCAGTCGGGCAGGGGGGATCTCACAATGGTTCCTTGCCCGAACGACGCCGCCAGAGCCCACAACGCCGAGGAGTCCCATGCGCGACTGCCGTTTCCTTCTGAGTCTGTCCTGGTTCTTGCTCGCCGCCGGACGCTCTCCGCGCGGCCGATGACGACCTGCCGCCGGTTTCCGAGCACGCCCGAACCGTTCACAACGCCGGGATGCTGTTCGACGGCCACAACGACTTGCCCTGGCGGCTCCGCACCGAGGGGGATGTGACGTTCACGACGATCGACATCGCCGAGCGGCTCGATAGCGGCCAGACGGACATCCCTCGCCTGCGCGAAGGGGGGGTCAAGGCGCAGTTCTGGTCGGTGTACATCCCCAGCGAGCACCCCGACCCGTTCGAGACCGTCACCGAGCAGATCGACCTGGTGCACCGCATGGTCGAGCGCTACCCGGAGACGTTCGCCATCGCGCAAGACGCCGACGACGTGGAGCGGATCGTCCGGGAGGGGAAGATCGCCGCCTTGATCGGGATCGAGGGGGGCGTCGCCATCGAGAACAACCTGGCGTTCCTGCGGGCGTTCGCCCGGCAAGGGGTGCGCTACATGACCCTGACCCACAACAGCACGCTCGACTGGGCCGACGCCGCGACCGACGACCCGAAGCACGACGGCCTCACGCCGTTCGGCGAGCGCGTGGTCAAGGAGATGAACCGGCTCGGGATGCTCGTCGATATCTCGCACGTCGCGCCGAGCACGATGGCCGACGCC
The DNA here is from genome assembly GCA_963758025.1 of uncultured Planctomycetota bacterium. Classification (GTDB taxonomy): domain Bacteria; phylum Planctomycetota; class Planctomycetia; order Isosphaerales; family Isosphaeraceae; genus CAVWUA01. The sequence continues at coordinate 864,173 of CAVWUA010000006.1, forward strand.
CTGCGCGTCTCGCAGGCCCCGGTCATCGCCAGCCACTCCAGCGCGTTCGCCCTGGCCCCGCACCCGAGGAACGTCCCCGACGACATCCTCAAGCTCGTCGCGAAGAACGGCGGCGTGGTCATGGTCAACTTCTACTCCGGCTTCATCGTCCCGGAGTACGCCCGCAAGTCGGCCGAGGCGCGCCGGGAATTGCGGGCGAAATACGCTGACCCGAAGGAGTTCCACGAGGCGTTCGAACGCTGGTACGAAGAAAACAAATTCCCGCGAGGGACGATTGGCGACGTCGCCGATCACATCGACCACATCGTCCAGGTCGCGGGGATCGACCACGTGGGGATCGGCGGCGACTTCGACGGCGTGACCAGCGTGCCGGTTGGCCTGGAGGATGTCTCATGCTACCCTCGGCTGACCGAGGAACTCCTGCGGCGCGGCTACAGCGAGACCGACGTGCACAAGATCCTCGGCGGAAACGTCCTGCGGGCGTTCCGCGAAGCCGGCAAGGTCGCGAAGCGCCTTCAGGCGACGACCGCGCCGGAAGTCGATCAACCTCCGCCCGAACCCTCTCATTGATCTGACGAGATGAGGCCTCATGCTGACGATTCCTGGTCGGCTCGGCGGCGTTCGTGATCGTGATCGCCGGGATGCGTGCTGCCACGCCGATCCTGGTGCCGTTTCTGTTCTCGCTCTTCCTGGCGATTCTGACGGCGCCCCCTTTGAACTGGCTCCAGCGACGGGGGGTGCCGACGTCGATCGCCCTCTTTCTGGTCATCCTGATGGTCACGGTCCTGGGCCTGGTCGTGATCGCGTTCGTCGGCCGTTCGCTGGCGAACTTCCTGGATGACCTGCCCGCGTATCAGCGCCGGCTGGATACCGAGAAGCTCGCGTTCCTGGAGTGGCTGGAACACCAGGGGATCGACCTGCCGAAGCAGGCGGAGCCGAACTTCCTCAACACCGGCTCGGCCATGGTGTTGATCCGTGGCCTGCTCAACGGCCTGGGGTTCGCCATCAGCAATGGCGTCTTGATCCTCGTCCTGACCCTCTTCTTGCTGCTGGAGGCAGCGGGCTTCCCGGTGAAGCTCCAGGCGTTGCCCGGCGACGCGAACCACTCGATCGGCCGGTTGCGGCGGATCATTGACGAGGTGCGGCACTACATGGCGATCAAGACCTGGATCAGCCTGTTGACGGGGCTGATGGCGGGTGTCCTGGTCCTGGCGCTGGGGGTCAATTACCCGTTCTTGTGGGGCCTGCTCGCGTTCCTCTTGAACTACATCCCGAACATCGGGTCGATCATCGCCGCGGTGCCGCCGGTGATGCTGGCCCTGGTCCAGCGCGACGCGGCGACGGCCGGCTGGATGACCCTGGGCTACCTGGCGATCAACGGCCTGGTCGGCTACCTGATCGAACCGCGCTGGATGGGCCGCGGCCTGGGGCTCTCGACGCTCGTCGTCCTGCTCTCGCTGGTCTTCTGGGGCTGGGTTCTGGGTCCGGCCGGAATGCTCCTGTCGGTGCCGTTGACGATGGTCGTCAAGATCGCGCTCGAAAGCTCGGAGGAGACCCGCTGGATCGCCGTGATGCTCGGTTCGGAAGACCCGGTGGAAATCCACAAGAGCCTCGTCTGATCGAAAACGGGAACGGCGTTTGCCGCGTTTTTCGAGGTGGAGCACGACAACCCGAACCGAGAGAGGAGGACCGGACCATGCCGCGCGGCCTACCCTGGACGCTGCTGGCCGCCGCTCTCCTGTGCGCGGGCGGCTGTGGTCAGCCGACAACCGAGACGACGGAGACGACGGACCAGACATCGGCCGAAGTTCTCGACACGGAAAACGTGGAGGCCACCATGAACCTGCGAAGCTTGGCATTCGAGGACGGCGGGAACATCCCCGCGAAGTACACGTGCGACGGTCAGGACATCTCCCCGCCCCTGAGCTGGGACGACGTGCCCGAAGGGGTCGAGACCCTCGCTCTGATCGTCGAGGACCCCGACGCCCCCAAGGGGACGTTCACCCACTGGGTCCTGTTCAACCTGCCGACGGATCGGACGAGCCTGGAGGAAAACGTGCCGAAAGACGGCGAAGTGGCCGGAGGCGCCCGCCAGGGGACCAACGGCTTCAAGAAAGTCGGCTACGGCGGCCCTTGCCCACCGAGCGGGACACATCGTTATATCTTCACTTTGTACGGTCTCGATACGACCCTGGACCTCGCCCCGAAGGCCACCAAGGAGCACGTCCTGGAAGCCATGAAGGGGCACGTCAAGGCCGAGGGCCGGCTGGTGGGGCGTTACTCGCGGTCGTGAATGGCAACAGGTTCCAGGCGAGCGCGCCGATGAGGCCGAACCCCAGGGCGTCGGCCGTACCGTGCCAGGCGCGCATCCGGGGGATGTCCAGCATCGGCAGGACCGCGAACGGCCGTGCGCCGTAAAGGGCCGCCAGAATCATCCCGAAGATCAGCGACAGACCGCAGACGCCCCACAACGCCCGGATCAGGACCGGGCGACCGCCGCGTGCGGCCAGCCGGAGGTGAAGCCCGGCCGCGATCCCTCCCGAGGCAGCCATCAGCCAGGCCGCCAGGCTTTCCACCAGAGGGTCGAAGTTCAGTTGCGTCGTCGTGATCCCGGTCGCCACCAGCGGGACCGACGCGATCACCCCCCACGCCGCGAGCCGCGCAAGCGCCCGCCGACGACCAGGACCGCCAGTCCCGTCAAGATCGGCAGGATGAACCCCGCGTAGTGGAAGTGGACGGCCGTCAGCAGAACGATGACCGGCTCGAAGCCCAGGGGGCGGACCCCCAGCCGGTCCAGGAGTGTCCAGCCGCCGCCGATGGCCAGATAGATCAATCCGGCGTCGATGCAAAGTGCGCCGGGCGACGTGAGGCCCCGTTGGCGGACACGGATCAGTCCCGCCAGGGCGACGAGCCCCGTCACCAGCAGCCAGGGGACCGCCAACGCGGCGGCCGTCCACCCGACGGGGCGGGTGAAGGCCACCAGCAGGAGCAACGCCGCGACCGGCTGACAACGGACGGCAACCCGCCAGAGTCCGGCCGCGCCGCCCATCGTCCCGGCACGCGCGGCCAGTCGCAGGCCAAGCGGGACGATCGTGAGGGGCCCAAGCAGGAGCAAGCCCGCCGCCCAGCCCGGCTCGAACGGCCGGGGCCGGACCCTCAACATCACGAGCACCCAGGCGATCGCGCCAATGAGAGCCGAACCATACCCGTAGAGTGCCAGGTCGGCCAGAATCGAAGGCGGTCGCCCCCCACGAGTTTCGGCGGTCTCAACCTCTTCAGAGGGCATCGGGGTTCCTCAAACGTAGGGATGAGGGAGAAATGCCCGATCGCGACGCTTACAGCGTCTTCAGGTACTCGATCACCGCCATCCGGTCCTCTTCCGAGAGCCGATCGCCGAACGTGTGCCCCTCGTTGCCCAGGCCACGGTCGGCGGTATCGACGATGAAGCGCGACTCGAAGACGGGCAGGCGCGGGTCACGCGGCTCGACGACCGGCTCGAACGTCCAGCCGAGGTGCTCGCGGTCGTAATGCTCGAAATCCGTCGAAGGGGGACGACGGAACCGCTCCGGGCGGGTCGAGGACTTCAGAAGGTTGTACACCGTCGGCACGGAGCCATTGTGCAAGTACGGCGCGGTGGCCCAGACGCCGTCCAGCGGCGGAGCCTGGTAGCCAGTATTCTCGGGGGCCGTCGGGTAGTTCTCGGCGAACCACGTCGAGTTGTAGTGCGCGACGAACGTGTCGGTCATCTGCTCGGAGCGGACCGGGTCGGTGCCGATGATCTCCAGCGGGACGATCTTGTTCGGGTAGTTTCCGTCCGGTCCATACGTGCCGTGGCAGCGGGCACACGTCTTGTTAAAGACGAGGCGGCCTCGTTCGGCCTTTGGGCGGTCGATCGGGAACGGATACGAAGGGGCCTCGATGCTCTTGAGATAGGCGTCGATGTCCCGGAACGTCGGCTCCAGCTCCTGGAACTGTTCGAGCGATAGCTCACCGAGCATGAACTGCATGTTACTCCGCGCGGAGCGGGCATCGGTGCGGCCGTCGTAATACTTGGTCGATTTCCGCCCCAAGAGCCACCAGGCCGGCGTGTCCAACTCGGGCATGCTCGTCTTCAAGGGGAGCGGAATGACCCGCCTCGACAGGTCCGTATTACGAAAACTCAGGAGAAAAACCGCCACCTGACCGGCGTTGTTCGTGCCCCTGGAGGAGTTCAAGGTAAACAGCGACGGCCCCACCGGCTGCCCATCGGCGCGGTTCAGGTCGGACAGGAGCGATTGCAGGTCGAGCTGCGAGTTGCCCAGGCCGACATAACTCTTGCCGCCGATCGAGCCGCCGTGACAGAGCATGCAGTCCAGTTGAATGCCCGTCTTCGACCCGTCCCGGCTCGTCGCCTTGCGCAGGCCCATCGGCAGGCCGTCGTTGGGATACGGCGCGGGGTGCAGGCCATAGCGGCGGTTGAACGCGGCGGCGTACCCCTCCGGGTCGTCGTCCGGGTCCGGCGCCGGGAAGCTCCAGAGCTGGCCCGCCTTCTTGTAAGCGTCCCAGCTCCATCCGGGGGAGAGATGACTCTTCCCCGTCAGGGCGATCCGACCCCGCTCGGCCGCCGTCGTCGCCTCGGGCGGTCCGGCCAGGGCCGGAGAAATCCCATCGATCGTGAACAATGCCAGACCCAGCGCCACCCCGATCCCGAGTCGCCACCTCATCGCACCATCCTCAAACAGCAACAGCGAGTGAATGCGGATTCTGCTCACTATTGTATAGGCAATGGCACGCGAAACGGAAACGGGGGGCGCCGATTCTCCGCAACCTCAGAGCGGCTTGACGCGGATATTGCGGAACTGAACCAGGCTGGGCGGGCCAAGATATTTGCCGGTCTTCGCATTGAAACCGCCGTGATGCTGCAAGGCGAGCGGCCCCTTTTCCGGAATCCCCGGCAACTGGGCATTCTCGATCACCGTCACGCCGTTCAGGACGACCGTCAGGCGGTCCCCCCTGAGCGTGATCTCAAATTCGTTCCACTCCCCGACCGGCTTGTCCGCCTGGTGCTTCGGCGTCACCCCGGCGCGGACTTCCGGCGGCATCGACTTGTCCATACGGTAGCCGTACACCTCGCCCGAGCCGATCGGCCAGCACCAGATGTTCACCTGGCTCTTGCCGTTCATGTCGCGGAGATAGACCCCCGAGTCGCTATCGGGCAAGGTGAACTTCAGGTCCTTGCCATCCACCCCGCGTGCATGCGTGCCGTCAGGGAGGACGTAGGGAATGTTGGGGTTCTCATAAGGCGTTTCTTTGATCCGCCATTCAAACTTGAGCACGAAATCGCCGAATTCCTCCTTGGTGATGAGGTTCTTATTGCCGGGGGCCTCACTGCGGGCGTCGTAGTCGATGACGCGCCCGCCGTCCTGCTCGACGATCTTCCAGTGGCCGTTGTCCCCTTCGGGGATGTTCCAGTGCGAGAGATCCTCGCCGTCAAACAGGGTCTGGAACCCCTCGGAATCCTCCACCGGAGCCGCCCCCAGTAAGGCGGCCAGAGTCAAGGCGGCCAGGCCACCCAGAATTACGCGGGATTGTCGCATTGATAGGAATCCTGAATGGAAGCATGGTTGAATACGATTCGACGGCCGGTCCCAGACCCACACGCGGAGGCCGAACGGACCCCAGCCGGAACGGTGACGCTAACCCGCCCGCGAGACCGAGTCAACCAGGTCGTCGAAACTCTTCATCCGAAAAATTTGTCTTAACGAGTAAACGTTTCAAAGGGGTAAAAATCGCGAGAGATTCTTGAAGAATCCATTCGACTCTCCCGGCATGACGAGACGAAAGCAGAAGCCAGCCCCAGGCCGCAAGTCCATTTAAGGACAACACTACGAGTCTGCCGACAATGAGGACCGAGGAGATTCTCGGGCTCTTTCCGCGGTCGAGAATCGCATGCGGGTGAGACCCTTCGGAGAGACGCATTTCGCTCCTGACAGGGAAATCGCGGGCTTTTTCGCTTGCCTTGCCGATGAAATTCTGGTCGCATAAATCTGGAAACGGCGCATTTCAATAGAACAGCGTCTCTCATGTCATCTGTCCTCCCCCAAATGAACGAAGGAGAAAATTGATGCGGTTTCGTCGCAGCCCATCCGAACGCGAGGGCTTTACCCTCATCGAGCTTCTGGTCGTGATCGCCATCATCGGCGTGCTCATCGCGCTCTTGTTGCCGGCCGTTCAGGCCGCTCGTGAGGCCGCTCGTCGCTCGCAGTGCACGAACAACCTGAAGCAAATCGGCCTGGCGATGCACAACTACCACTCGGTCAACGACTGCTTCCCCTGGACCCAGGGGGAGCGGGGGAACCATTACGACAACATCGCCGCCGCGGACGAATGGGCGACATTCAGCGCCCTGGCACTGATGCTGCCGAACATGGAACAGAACACCGTTTACAACGCGATCAACTTCAACTGGGGATTCAACGCCTACGCCGCCATCCCCGGTGGAGCCGATCTGATCCAGTTCACGGCCGTCACCACGACGATCAGCTCGTTCCTCTGCCCGAGCGACCAGGGCCGGGGCCGAAACAACTACATGGCGTCCAACGGCACGAACTTCGACTGGCACAGCCGCGCCTCGGCGCCGGGGCCCTGTCGCGGCCTGGCACCACCGGCATGCCCAACAGCAACATCGCCGCGATTACCGACGGAACGTCGAACACGATCGCCTTCGCCGAGCGGATGCGCGGTGACGGCGACAACGTCAAGAAGACCAAGAGCGACATCTATCAACCGGTCGGGATCCAATCCAATTTTCCGACCTACGTCATGCAGAACCCGGCCGACTACGCGAACCTGCCCAAGGCGATCCAGCAATGCGACTCCTTCGCCCAGAGCAATCCGGGATCTCAGTGGAACTGGTCGGGCTTCCACTGGGCGGCGGGCGACTACAACCAGGCCGTCTTCAACTTCAACCTGACCCCCAACAGCGTGCATTTCGACTGCTCCCCCTGGGGCGGCGTGGCGACCGGCTATGGCTTCTTCACTCCGCGCAGCTACCACTCCGGCGGCGTGAACGCCCTGTTCGCGGACGGCAGCGTCCACTTCCTCAAGGACTCGGTCGCGCCGCTGACCTGGCTCGCCCTGGGGACCCGCTCCGGCAGTGAGGTGATCGCCGCGGACGCCTACTGAGACGCAACGTCGGTTCGAGAAGACCGATCCAGGTCGATCTCAGCGAACCATGACAACGGCCCGGTTCCCAGTCATTAGAGACTGGGAACCGGGCCGTTTTGCATTGCGATTGGAAACCGTGCTTCACGTCCGCGCGTCGGGCCGCGCTCAGGGATTGACGCCAGGAGAACTCATCGCGTTGCCCGCCGCGTTGATGTCGGCCGAGACCGCCTGGCCTTCATCCACGGTGGCCGGCACCGGCGGCGGCTCGTCCGCCTCACCGCCCCCTGCGCCGCCACAGCCGGCGCACAGCCCCGAAACCACCACGAGCCCCAGCAGCCAACGGTGAATGTCGCGTGTACTCATTGTGATTTGTCTTTCTTTGAAACGGTGCGAGTGCCTCCGGACAAACGTTCCGAAGGTTTCTCGCGACAAGTGGGAACAGGTCCGCTGACCCATCGTGATACGGCGATTCCGACGAAACGCCACGATGGCCAGGGACAAACGTCAGTCGCTCAGTGTAATCCAAGCTCGACAGAGCACAAGAGGCGCGCCGGTTTTCCCGATCCATCCAATCCCTCTCGATGCAATCATATCCGGCTTCCCACAGCACGACCTGTTCGGTTTTGCGGACCATAACGATTTCGCCGACTGAAGATTTGGACTGTTGTACGCCAGTCCATCGACATGGAGCCGATATCCTTGTAAGATTCGCAAAATGGCGGATTGTGCGAGGACCGGCATTCGGTCCTTTCCGGTGTTCAGGGCAAGATCAACGGAGACAGGCCGATGGGACCCGCCGAGATTGTGGCGAGCCTGAAGGAACTGTGCGAAGAGGAAGGCCCGAGAATCGGCACCGACCGGATCGTGCGGTGGATCGAGCGGAACGGCGGATTTGACTCGGACGCCGAGCTGATCGCCTTCGCCAAGAAGATGAAGGCCCGGCAGTACGCGCGGCAGCTCATGTACGACGATGAGGAGTCGGGGCTGCGGGTCAAGCGGCTCTGGAGCTTTCGCGACCACGACGGCGAGCGCTATTACCACGACATCGCCCGACTCTCCCCCGAGCGCCGACGCCGCCTGATCCAGCAATACGCGCGGTTCGTCGAGCAGCTCCGCTCCGTGCGACGCGCGATGGCCGACTACTTCGCCGGGCAAGGCTTCTTCGAGTTCTACGCGGGCGAGCCGGACGAGAACGCCGTGGCGGTTGGCGACGAGGGGTGAGCCGGCCCTTGGCGTGCCAAGCCCCCGCCACTGCCCTTGACCGACCCCCGCGCCGGGCGGGACAATGGCGTCATTGGAACGCTGACGAAAGCACCTCCCGATTTCTGGGTGTCCAGGCCTGGGTGCCACGCGGATAAAGCCCGTGACATCTGGAGGAAGGTTCTTTCGTCAGCGTTCCTCCGACACCTTCCCGAGATTGTCCACCGCCGAAGCACGCCAACGCGAGGGTCGTTCCGTCATGTCCGCATCCGATTCCGGTCTCGCCACCACGTTCCCCGACGCCCTCGGCCGCTTCGGCGCGTTCGGCGGCCGGTTCGTCCCCGAAACCTTGATGGACGCTCTGAACCGGCTGGCCGAGGCGTATGAGGAGGTCAAGCACGACGCGGACTTCCAGGCGAAGCTGAACGATTACCTGACGAACTACGTCGGTCGCCCTTCTCCCTTGTTCTTCGCCGAACGGCTCACCCAGCATGCCGGCGGGGCCGCGATCTACCTGAAGCGCGAGGACCTGAACCACACCGGCGCGCACAAGATCAACAACGCGATCGGCCAGGTCCTGCTGGCAAAGAAGATGGGCAAGACGCGAGTCATCGCCGAGACGGGCGCCGGACAGCACGGGGTCGCCACCGCCACCGCGTGTGCCCTGACCGGCCTGGAATGCACGGTGTACATGGGCGAGGAAGACATCCGCCGTCAGAAGCTCAACGTCTTCAACATGCGCACCCTGGGGGCGACGGTCGTGCCGGTGACGACCGGCTCGCGGACCTTGCGGGACGCCACCAACGAGGCGATGCGCGACTGGATGGGCTCGTCCGAGCAGACGCACTACACGATCGGCTCGGTCGTCGGTCCGCACCCGTTCCCGATGATCGTCCGCGACTTCCAGGCGATCATCGGCCGGGAGACGCGGCAGCAGTCGCTCGACCGGATCGGCCGCCTGCCGGACGCCGTCGTCGCGTGCGTCGGTGGCGGGTCGAACGCGGCCGGGATGTTCTACCCGTTTGTTCCCGACGAGTCGGTCGAGATGATCGGCGCCGAGGCGGGCGGGCGAGGGCCGAACTCCGGCGACCACGCCTCCAGTCTTTCGAAGGGGCTGCCAGGGGTCCTGCACGGCAGCTTCAGCTACGTGCTTCAGGACGAGGACGGCCAGACGGAACTCGTGCATTCGATCTCCGCCGGCCTGGACTACCCGGGGGTCGGTCCCGAGCACAGCTTCTGGAAGGACTCGGGGCGGGTCCGCTACGAGAGCATCACCGACGCCGAGGCCCTGGACGCCTACCACCTGCTGGCCCGCCAGGAGGGCATCCTGCCTGCCCTGGAGTCGAGCCACGCCGTCGCCCAGGCGATCAAGGAAGCGCCGCGGCTCGGCCGCGACAAGGTGCTGGTCATCTGCCTCTCGGGCCGCGGCGACAAGGACGCCTACGAAATCGCCCGCCTACGTGGCGAGCCGATGTCGTGAGTCGTCCGCTCGCTCAGGGAGGTGAGAACGATCCCATGACGGCCCCCATTGCCTTCGACGTCTACGGCACCCTCATCAACATCAAGCAGATCGTCCAGCACCTGACGCCCTACGTGGGCGAGCGGGCCGAGGCGTTTGCGGCGGAGTGGCGGCGGACGCAGATCGAATACGCGATCCGCCGGGCCGCGATGAAGCGATACGAGGATTTCAGCGTCTGCGCCCGGCAGGCTCTCGACTACACGAGCCGGGTCTTTCGGGCCGACCTGTCGGCCGATGACCGCCAGCGATTGCTCGAAACACAGCAGAACATGCCGGCGTTTCCGGACGTCGTGGGGGGCCTGGACGGGCTTGCGCGGAAGGGGCACCGGCTCTGGGCGTTCTCGAACGGCCCCGAGGCCGCGCTGACGCCCTTGCTGGACCGGGCCGGGATCTTGCCGCATCTGGACGGGATCGTCAGCGTCGATGAGGTCCGGTCGTTCAAGCCCGATCCCGAGGTCTATCACCACCTGGCCCGACGGCTCGACCGACCGATTGGAGAGACGTGGCTCGTCTCCAGCAACCCCTGGGATGTGATCGGGGCGAAGTCCGCGGGTCTGAACGCCGCTTGGATTCAACGCGATCCGCAGGAGGTGTTCGACCCCTGGGAGATCGAGCCGGACCTTATCGCCGACAGCCTGGACGCGCTGGTCGGACGGCTGGACTGAACCGTCTATTTCGCGAGGAATCACGGAGCGACAACATCCATGATAAGCCGTTTTTCCCTGGTCCGCTGGTGCCTGTTCCTGATGATGTTGTGCGGTGTCGGAACCGCTGAGGCTCAGGCAACGGACGACCTGACGATGGCCCAGTTGCGGGCGATCATGCCGCATCTGCCCGAGGCGAAGGCGAAGGACTACCTGCCTCCGTTGAATGCCGCGATGCGGGAATTCGAGATCAACAACCCCGCCCGCCGCGCGGCGTTCCTCGCGCAACTGGCCCACGAGAGCGGCGAGCTGCGGTACATGGAGGAGATCGCCTCGGGGGAGGCGTACGAAGGGCGCAAGGACCTGGGCAACACCGAGCCGGGGGACGGCAAGCGGTTCAAAGGGCGCGGGCCGATCCAGCTCACCGGCCGGTCCAACTACCGACGCGCCGGCAAGGCCCTCGGCCTGGACCTGGAGAACCACCCGACACAGGCCGCCGAGCCGAAGGTCGGGTTTCGCGTCGCCGGCTGGTTCTGGAAGACCCACGACCTGAACCGGCTGGCGGACGAGGGGGACTTCAAGCAGATCACCCGCCGGATCAACGGGGGATACAATGGCATGGAGTCGCGGATACGGTATCATGAACGGGCCGTGACGGTCCTGAAGCCCGAGGCACCCAAGTGACACGAATCCACCACCCACTCACCGCGCCGCTGGCCGCCGGAGCCCCGAGACCGCTTGCCATGAATCGCATCGATGCCCTGTTCAACCGGCTGCGGAGCGAAGGCCGCCGCGCCCTGATGCCCTTCATCACCGCGGGCGACCCCGACCTGGCCACCACCGCCGCCTTGATCCACGAGCTGGTGGACCGCGGCGCCCACATGGTCGAGGTTGGCATCCCGTACTCCGACCCGATCGCCGATGGCCCGGTCATCGCCGCGAGCTACACGAGGGCCCTCGACAAGGGGATCAAGCTCGCCTCGATCCTCCAGATGCTCCGGACCCTCCGGGTCGAGACCACCCAAGGCGCTCTGTCGGCCGCCCCGCTGGTGACGATGGTCTCCTACGCGATCGTCTACCGTCACGGCGTCGATCGCTACCTCCGCGAAGCGGCCGACGCGGGCATCGACGGCCTGATCGTGCCGGACCTGCCGGTCGAGGAAGCGGCGGAACTCTGCCGCAAGGCCGGGACGTTCGGCCTGAAGCTGATCCAGCTCGTCACGCCGACCACCCCGCGCGAGCGCGCCGTGACGATCGCCCGGACGACGACCGGGTTCCTCTACTATGTCTCGGTCGCGGGAATCACCGGCGAGCGCAAGGAGCTGCCGCCGGAACTGGCCGAGAACGTCGCGTGGCTGCGCACCCAGACCGACCTACCGATCTGCATCGGCTTCGGCATCAGCCGCCCGGAGCACGTCCGCCAGCTCGCCCCGGTGGCCGACGGCCTGATCGTCGGCAGCGCCCTGGTCCGGCGGCTTGCCGAGATCGGCGAGCGGCCCAAGCCGGAGATCGTCAAGGAGATCGGCCAGGCCGTCGCCGAACTGTCCCACGCCCTGGAGGGAGCGGCCCGCGAGGGATGAGCGAGACGGGAAGGGGTGAGCCGGTCGCGGCTCACTCCTGGTACTTCGTGTACTTGTCCGCGCGGCCTCGGGCTTTCTCGACCGGGTATTTCTCGGCGGCCAGGTCGAGCTTCTCGCGCAGGGCGCTGGCCAGGTCGATCCCGCAGACATCCGCGAGCCGCAGGACCAGCCAGAGGCAATCGGCCAGCTCGTGTGAGAGTTCGCGGTGGATGGCCGGGTCCTGAAGGGCGGCGCGGATCTCGTCGTTGGTGCGGTAGCGGAAGTGCTCCAGCACCTCGCCGACCTCGCACGCCAGGGCCACGCCGAGGTCCTTCGGGTGGTGGAATTGCTCCCAGTCCCGCTCCCGGGAGAACGCGAGCACCCACTCCTTCAGTTGCCCGACCGTCGTCTCCGGGTCGGTCATGGGGAGCGTCCTCGTTTCGGGATCGGTGTCAGACCTCGAACGAGGCCAGCGGTTCGGGAATGACGACCTCGCTCTGGACGTACGGCTGCAAGGCCGGCGCGAGGGCCTCCATGCTCTCCGGCTCGCCGTGGACGAGAAACGCCTTCTCGATGCCGCCGCCGGTCTGCTCGTACCACCAGAGCAGGTCGCTGTGATCGGCGTGGCCGGAGAAGCCGTCGAGGACGTAAACGGCGGCGTTCAGGTCGAGCCACTGGTCCATGATCTGGACCCGCTCGGCCCCCTCGCTGATCTTCCGGCCGAGGGTTCCCTCAGCCTGGTAACTGACGATCACAACCGCGTTGTCCGGGTCCTCGATCGCGTGGCGCAGGTGGTGCTTGATCCGGCCGGCCTCGCACATCCCGCTGGAGGCGACGATGATCAAGGGGCCGTTCATGTAATTGAGCCGCCGCGATTCATCCCAGGAGCCGCAATAGTGGACGTGCTCTGAGCCGAAATAGCGCGGGTCCCGGTCCATCAGGCGACGGGCGAACGGCGTGTAGGCATCGGGGTGGTCGCGGTGGACTTCCGTCAGACGCGAAGCCAGCGGGCTATCGACATAGACCGGGAATCGGCCGGACGCGGTGCTGGGCGAACAACTCCAGGAAGCAGTACACCATGCGCTGGGTCCGACCCAGGCTGAAGGCCGGGATGATGATCTTGCTCTGGAGTCTCGTGGCGCGGGCAACGATGGCGTGCAACTGCTTGATGAGCGTGTCGTACGGTTCGAGATCCTTGCCGCCGTAGGTGCTCTCCGAGACGAGGATGTCGATATCCTTGACGATCGTCGGGTCGGGCAGGAGGCCCATGTTGCGCCGGCCAAGGTCGCCGGTGAAGACGAACCGGCGGTCGCGGCCTTCCTCGCGGTAGTCGAGTTGGACCATGGCCGAGCCGAGGATGTGGCCGGCGTCGCGGTAGGTCAGGGTCACTCCCTCGACCACCTCCGTCGGCTCATCGTAGGGGAGCCGTCGCAGGTTCTCGACCACCCACTCGACATCCGCCAGCTCAAACAGCGGCTCGTGCGGCCCGTCCAGGGCCACGGCCGACGAGGAAGGACTGGTCCGTAGGTCTTCGTTGGTCTTGCGGAGAGCGTAGTTTCGCGCATCCTCACGCTGAATCCGTGCGCTGTCACGGAGCATGATGCTCAGAATGTCGGCGGTCGCCGGGGTCGTGTAGATCGGCCCGCGATATCCGGCGCGCATCAGACAGGGGAGCCGGCCGATATGGTCGTTATGGGCATGCGAAACAACCACCGCGTCCAGTTCGCGCGGATCGAACGTGAAGTGGCGGTTCGGACTGTCGGGACTCATCCGATCGGAATCGAACAGCCCGCAATCTAACAAGATACGGCGAGAGCCGATCTCCAGCAGGTGAGCACTTCCTGTCACCTGGCGGGTTGCCCCGTGAAACGTGATACGCACCCGATCGTCCTTTCGCCTCGTGCCGACGGCTGATCCTCCGCCACGCCATCGACCGGCGGTACTGCGGGCGGTCAGGGGCCTCACCGCGCGGCCAATCCCTCCATGGGATCGTTGCACACAAAATCTTCAGTAATCAACCTCTATGGTGCCAGTTTCGGCGCAACGGTTCAAGGCCGGAGGGTCCCGAGAATTCCGGTTGATCGATTCAGGGTCCTGGCGTAGGATTTGCTAGAAGGGGTCCGGCGGTCGCATCCGTGCGATGCGACCACCACCCTGTCTCCCACGTGTCCAAACTGGGTGAGGAGCACCCGTTATGACGCGAGAGATTCCCGAATCCCATCCGCTGCACCGTCTCTTCCGTGGTCTGACCGAACACACCTTCATGTCCGAGCTGGGCATCGCCGACCCGAAGCTCGTCGGCTACGTCGCCGGGCTTCTGGCCCGCTTCGTCCCGGCGGAGAGCGTCTGGCGGCTCCGCGACGCTCAGGGACAGCGTCTGGTGGAGGTCGCGGCGATGCTGGCCGAGGCCGAGTCCACCAGCGACGAAGACCGGCGCCGGGAATGCCACCGCCACGTTGGCGACTTCACGTTGTTCTGGACCGGCGTCTATCCCGAAGCCCTGCCGGCCTTGCAGGCCGCTTGCTCGCCCGACCACCTGATCGACTTCCAGCGCCAGGGGAAGCGGTCCTACTACCTCGCCAGCACGTTCGAGGGGGATCAGGCCCCGGTCCTGCGGCGGCTCAGCGACGAGTTCGAACTCTGTGCCTTCGGCCTCTCGCGGGTCCGCCGCGAGTGGGAACGTCCCGATAACGACTCCGGAGACCGCCCGTTCCTCCCGCTCATCACGAATTGAAGCGGCCGGGACACGCGGCGTCCTCTGGAAGCCCCCCGCGCTTTCTGTTAGGGTGGCGGGCCATTTGGCGATCCAACACGGCCCGCCTCCTGGGGATGCTGCGCGATGAGCTCTGGATACGATCGGGAGCGGCTGATCGAGCTGCTCAAGCGGGACGCCTTGCGAACCGGCCAGTTCACCCTGGCCAGCGGGCGGCAGTCGCATTACTACATCGACGGCCGCAAGGTCACGCTCTCGGCCGAGGGGGCCGCGGTGATCGCCGAGGGCGTGCTTCAGATCCTCGAACAACGTCCGGGAATCACGGCCATCGGCGGCCTGACGATGGGGGCCGATCCGATCGTCGGCGCGACCCTGGCCCTGGCCCCCGAACGGGGCGCGCGGGGCTGCGCGGGTTCCTCGTCCGCAAGCAGGCCAAGACGCACGGCACCGGCAAACTGGTCGAGGGGCCGCTGGAGCCCGGGTCGATGGTCGCCATCGTCGATGACGTGATCACCAGTGGCGGCTCGGCCTTGCAGGCCATCACGGCCGTCGAGGCGATGGACTGCCGCGTCGCCTGCGTGATCGCCGTGCTCGACCGACTCGAAGGCGGGGCCGAGGCCTTCGCCAGGGGAGGCTTCGACTACGTCCCCTTGCTGACGATCCGCGACCTGGGGGTCGAGCCGTTACCCCACGTCGTCCACCCCGACGTCGAACCGATGCCCCCCTTGCAGGGGCCTTGATTCGGTCGCCTCACGTTTGAAGGAGTCCCGGACGCGGTGGAGACCAGTCTGCATCGCCAGCTCAAGGAGCGGTACGGCCCCGGGTGCGGGGGGAGCGTGGAGGTCGTCGCCGAGGGGTTCCGGGCCGATGCGGTCGGGGCCGATGGCGGCTGGGTCGAGATCCAGTCAGGGGCCTTGGGGCCGCTGCGGCCGAAGCTCCGGCGGTTGCTCCCCGGGCGTCCGGTGCTGGTGGTCAAGCCGGTCGTCGTCGAGCGGCGGATCGTCAAGCGGGCGCGGAGGGACGGCCCGGATGGCTCCGGCCGGCTCAGCCCCCGGCGCGGGGACCTGGCGGACGTCTTCGAGGACCTGATCGGCCTGGCCCGCCTCTTCCCCCACCCGAACCTGCGGATCGACGTCCTGGCCGTCGCCATCGACGAGATCCGCGTCCCCCGTCGCCGCTGGCCGGGGTTCGCGGTGATCGACCGTCGGCTGCGGGAGGTGCGCCAGGTGGTCCCGCTCCAGGAGGCGGAGGACCTCTGGCGGCTCCTGCCGGACGACCTCCCCTCACCCTTCACGACGCTCGACCTGGCCAACCGCCTCGACCGCCCCATCGCCAATGCCCAGCGTGTCGCCTACTGCCTGCGACATACCGGCGCGGCGGTCCCTTGTGGAAAGCAAGGGAACCGGATCGTGTACCAACGCCTTCCGGCTGCCAATATGGCGGTTGGGTTCGTTCGGTAACGGCGAGGTTAACCCCTAGCGAACCAGGATTTTACGACGATATTCCGGGGTTTCTCGCAAAGTCGCGAAGCCGCCAAGGAAGGACGCAAAGAAAGCTCAGGCTGCCCTGACTACCCAGGCTGAACAAGTTATCTAGAGCTTACGCATTCTTCGCAAAACCTAGATCTACCCTTGATCGATCAGTCCAACTATCTTCCCTTTGCGTCCTTCCTTGGCGATTTTGTGCCTTTGCGAGAGATTCTTCATCTCCCCTATTGTTCCTCCGCCGGTTTCCGCGTCTTGATCGATGGGGCACCGGGCAGGAGACGGGCGGTGGGGTCGCTCGGGGGCTTGTCCAGGGAGAGGAACGAGAACAGGTCGGCGATCTCCTGCGGCTGGAGCTGCTTCTCGACATCCTCGGGCATGAGGGAGACCTCGGAGACTTTCCGCTCCTCGACCTCGCTCCGAGGGATGACCTCCTCCTTGCCCCCCTGGACCTTCAGGACGATCCGTTCCTTGCTGTCCTCGGCGAGCAGGCCGGTCAGAACGCGGCCGTCCTTCGTGGCGACGGTCACGGCCTGATAGGCGGGGCCGATGACGAGGCTCGGGTCGAAGACGTTGGAGAGCAACTGCTCGAAGTCGTTCCGGCCGACCCCCGTGATGTCCGGGCCGACCTCCTGCCCCTCGCCGTAGAGCTTGTGGCACTGGGCGCAGAGCTTGTTGAAGACCTGCTGGCCGGCGTAGGGGTCGCCGGGGGTCTTGTGCAGGAAGTTCCGCATCTGACCGATCACCAGTTCTCGCTGAGGGTTGCGCCCTTCGCGGACGGTGCCCCACGTCGCCTTGACCTGCGCGACGATCTCGCGATCCCGGCTCGCCAGGAGCTTGCGGACCTGGTTGACGTTCACGACGTCCTTCGAGATCGTCCCCTGGGCGATGGCGTCGAGCAGGGGGCGGGTCCACGACGGCCGCTCGGTCAGCAACTCGACGGCGCGGGCCTTCACGGCGGGTTCCATCTTCGGGTAACTCGCCAGGACGACCCGCGCGACGCGGAAGTCATCGAGCGGCCCGAGCGCGGCGACCGCCCGGCCCCGGAACTCCGGCGAGCCGGCGCGGTTGGCCAGGACCCCCTCCACGGCGTCGAGCACGATCGGGTCGCGCACGGCGACCAGGATTTCGAGGGCCTGGAGCCGATCCCCGTCCGACCGTCCTTTGCGGAACTGGTCGCGGACCAGGTTCAGCGCCTGCTCGTCGCCCCAGGTGGCGGCCAGCTCGGCGTAATCGTTCCGGAGCGGGTCGGCTTCGGATCGTTCAGCGCGTTCCGCACCAGCGGGGTGAGCCGGTCGCGCAGGCCGGCGAGCCGGTTCCCCTTGATCTGCCCCTGCCGCACCTGACCGGTCAGCATGTCGAGGAACGCCCGCCGCGTCGGCTCATCGCCGAGGGTCTGGAAGGCCAGATGCACCACGCGGGCGATCGTCCCGGCATCCGCTTCGTCGGCGGCGACGACCCGTTCCAGAATCCTCGGCATCAACTCGGCCAGCCGTTCCGATCGCAGCTCCTTCTTCTGGTTCACGTGCTCGGCCAGCCGGCGGACCGGCTCCGGCCCGTCGAGCAAGGGGTGGAGGTTCTGCCAGACGACGTGCGGGATCAACGGATCGTCTTCCCTTGCGGAGAGCGCCCGCAGCAGCAGGGGCATCGCATCGATCCCCTCGACCTTCCGCGCCGCGATGGCGACCTGAAGCCGCACGTCGGGCGAGGCGTCGTCCACCAGGGCGACGACCCGTTCCCGCACCTCGGGGGCGACCCTGTGCATGTTCCCCGCCGCGCGGACGCCCCAGGCGCGGACGGTCGCGTCGTCATGCGCCAGGAGTTTTTGATGGAACGCCGGGTCAAGCGGCGCGGAGGCGACGAGAACCCAGAGGGCGTGCATCCGTCCCTTGCGCGGGGCCTGCTCGTTCAGGACCAGCGATTGGAGCTCCGGCCGCACGCCGTCGCCGGCCTCGCCGGACATCAGGCGCTCGGTCAGGAGCCGCTGGGCGATGTCGCGGTCGTAGATGTTCGCGCTGCCGAGCAGGGCGATCAACTCCGGATCGCTGGAGGCCGCCAGGTCGAACTTCGCCCGGCGCGGGGCGTCCTTGTAGCGGACGCGGTACAGGCGCCCCTTGAGACGGTCGATCCCCTGCGGGTCGCGGTTGGCGTCCTGATAGCAATGGTAGCGGTCGTACCAGTCGAGGATGTACAGGCAGCCGTCGGGCGCGGTCTTCTGGACGACCGGCATGAACCAGGCGTCGTTCGCGCGGAGGAAGTCGGGCTTGGTCTCCGCCTTGTAGGTCGAGCCGTCGCGCTCCAGGGCATCGACGTTGATGGCGTTGCCGTGGATGTTGCCCATGTACAAGCGGTCGCGGAACGCCTCGGGATAGGCGTCGCTATCGAAGTAGTGGAGGCCGCAATACGCCGCCTTCTGGTGCTTGTGATCGACGATCGAATCCTTCGGCCAGGTGAAGGGGGGGTAGGGCCCCCCTTGGCGGATATAATAGGCCGATTCGGACAGGTGCCAGAGGTGGTCGATCACGCAGGCGCTGGCGAAGGCCTCGCCGTTCGGGTCGAAGGCGATGCCCCAGGGGTTGGAGGTCCCTTCGCAGAACAGCTCGAAATCGCGGGTCTTCGGGTGGATGCGCCAGATCGCGCAGGTGAACTCGAAGGTTTCCCCCTTGCGGTTCGTGACCTTGCTCGGATTGAAGACGCCGTTCCAGCCGTAGAGCCAGCCGTCGGGGCCCCACGTGAGGCTATTCGGCAGCTCGTGGGTGTCGAACCGGCCGAAGCCGGTGGCGACGACCTGAGGGGGGCCATCGGGTTTGGCGTCACGGTCGGCGTCGGGATAGAAGAGGATGTCGGGGGAATTCGCCACCCAGACGCCGCCGTGGCCGACGGCGATCGCCCGAGGGGATGTTCAGGCCGTCGGTGAAGATGTGGAATGAATCGGCCGTGCCGTCGCCGTCGGTATCCTCCAGAACCTTGACCCGGTCGCGTCCGGGGCCGGGCTCGCGCCGGGGGTATTCGAGGCTCTCGGTGATCCAGATGCGGCCTTTCTCGTCGAAGGTCATCGCCACCGGGTTGACGATGTCCGGCTCGCTGGCGACCAGCTCGACGGTGAAGCCCTCCGGCACGACCATCTTGGCGATCGCCTCCGACGGCGAGAGCGCCGGGCCGGGCGGCTTGTCCTGGGCGTGCGGGATGACCTCCTGCTGGGCAAGCGCCATGCCGCCGACGCCCAGGAGCATCAGCCCCCAGGCGAGCGTCAGCGCCCGTTTCGTGAACGCGACCATCCTCTGCATCCTGATGTTCCCCCGTTTCGATTCGCAACGTTGCCGGACGCCTTGCGACCGAGACCCCTCCGGCCGCAAAGCCTTGAGTATCGAGCCGGCAACGACGGAACGCAAGGGGAAGGCACGCCGCTCCGTCGCGTGCCAGCAATCTGCCCGAACGGGGAAACCCGGGGAAATCCATCCGCGGAAGTGAGACCGCGTCGTCCCTCGGATCAGACGCCGGAAACGGTGTATTCGACGTGGAGCGACGACGTCCGCTCCTCGACCAGCAAAACCTCGCGGCGCAGGGCGTCGAGCCAGCCGTGCAAGTGTCCCCTGGGGGACCGCTTCGAGCTGATCGCGCAGGTGGTCAATCTGCTCGATGAGCGCCTCGATCTCCTGCCCATGCGCCTCGCCATCCTGCACAATCCGCCGCACGTCCTGGGCAAGCGCTCGCACCGTCAACGCCAACATGGCACCATCTATGGATTGCGGTTTTATCCATCATCCCACCTCCTTATCCCCCTCACAGAATCTGACCGTTCGTTCTGTCAACGTCCAAGTCCCCATTGTTCTTAGGGGGGTTCGCGCGGCTTTCCGAAATATTGGAAACGAATTCTTTCGGAGATAGGAGCTTCACCAGAACAAACTAATGCGAATTGCCTGGTCTGGGTGGCTGGGGTCTCGTCGGCGAGACCCCGGGAATGAGGCCGTCGCACCGGGGTCTCGCAGACGAGACCCCAGCCACCCGAAGAAGGAAATCGACCACGATTTGTATAGCTTATTCTGGCGGGGAGCTTTCGTGGTGCATCCGGTAAGTTTTTTGGAGCGCGGGCCTCTGGCCCGCATCCCGGATGCGGGCCAGAGGCCCGCGCTCCAAAGGAGAGAGACCTGGCGGATGCACCACTTAGGAACATAACGGGAGCCGGCGCGGCGAGGACCGCGCCGGTCGAGGCGGATCAGAAGAGTCGCAAGCTGTTGAGTAGAGAGCCGATCCGACCGCGGGAACGAGGGGAGTCGTCCTCGGTGGAGGCTCGAAAAAGGTCGTCGAGGGCGCGGCGGTAGGGCCAGTCCTCACTGAGCATGGTGAGCCGATCGAACTCGGCCTTGCTCATGAATCCGCGGAAGATCAGCCGCCGCGAGTCGGCATCGTAGCAAAATTTCTCGGCCAGGTCGGGGGGAAATGCGACGCCGGCCGGCATCCGGTCGAGCGGGACGAAATGCTCCACGAAAGCCCCTCCTTCAGGAATCCTGACGTGAGGTGCGCTGCGGGAAATCCACCAATCTCCATGTAGAAGTACCCGTCAATTCCAGTCGGGTCAAGGATCTTGTTCCGACAAAGGAATCGCGTGGAATCGCGGTCCTTCCACGAGCCGGCCCGTTCGGCGTGCCGTGGCGGGCCGTCATGGAAAATTCTCGGAGATCGCCGTCGCCACGCGACACACAACGTCCGGGACGGACAAATCTCAACCGTGGCGACCCGTCAAAGCCTTCCCGAGCGACCGGGAGAACGCGTCGCCGTGTCGTCCGTCAACGACGTCACGTCCGGGAGAGGGCACAGAGACAGCACAAGGCGCGCGACCGGCCTATCTCGGCCAGAGCGACCAGGCGATCACGACGACGATGACAACGGCAAGGGCGGGTAAGGCCCACTTGTCCCAGATCTTTTGCATGAAGGACCAGGCTCTCTGGCATCGCGAGGGATGCCGGTCAAAGGCGGCTGGAGTGAGATGTGTTGTACCTGGACGATAACAAAAAATCGCCGAATCATCCATAATTTATTTTGAAATTCGAAAATTTTTATTCTTGTTTCCTGGTTCTCCACAGGTAGGAGACGGGGTGTCAAACCTACCCTTGCAGGAGCCGATTCGTCCACCCGCTGGGGTGATGGCCGGATGGCGAGTCGTGGCGGGACGGGCCGGAAATCGAATGGGCTCAACGCGGGAAACCCGGCGCGATGGGTTGGTCGGCGTCTCGCACCCACCGAGCCGGCGCGGGAATCCGTCTCGGCTTTGGATTATTGCCGGGCGCGTTCGCTGCCGGGGGTGCCGAGGTCGATGCCGGTGATCCGGCCCCGGGGCTGCGAGCGATCGACGATGACCGGGCGGCCGGAGTCGGTCGTCTCGGCCCACCCGCGGTTGCCCATCGCATCGACGACCTCGATCCGCAGGTGGAACCGCGGCGGGACGTTCGCCGGCACGTTCCAGATGAACCGGCCGGTGTTCGGCTGAGGCTCGGCGATCGGCTGCCAGGGGGCATCGGAGTGATCGGCGCGGTAGGAGAGCGTCACCGGCCGGTCGCCGAGGTGGGCGTCGGTGGCGTGCCAGGTGATGAGCACCTTGCCGACGGAGCGGCCGATACCGACCCTCGGCGGTTCCAGCCGTACGACCGGCGCGGCGGAATCGACCTCGACCCAGATGCGCGGCCGATCTCCCGGCTGCGGTGGGAGGTCTCCCAGGTGCGCGGCCGACTGCACGACCAGCCAGAGGCCATACGTGCCGTCGCCGCCAAGATCGACCGGATAGGGAGTGACGCGGTCGGCGTCCTCGGGCTGGCGAGCCCAGGTCCGGCCACCGTCGCGCGTGACCCACAATTCGACCAGGGCCGGGCCGTTCGGTCCGGCGTCCTCGATATCGTACTTCAAGGCGAAGCGGGGGCTGCCGACCAGCAGGGTCTGGGGGGGCGATCCGTCCGAAAAGCGCCCTTGCGGCGCGCGGCCGGTCCCGGCCGTTCCGTAGCCAGGCTCCGCCCGCGGCTCGAGTCCGGCGCTGAACTGCTCGGCGGGTGCCGAGCCACTCCGCGCGCCGCTGGGCATCGCGGCCAGGGGGGCGATCGGGGGGGGCGGCTCGAACTCCTCGGCTCCAATGGCGGAGACCTCCGGCCTGGCGGCGATCCCCTCGGGCAGGAGCACCTCGCCCGTCGCCCGGTTGCCCGCCTTGTCATCGACCCAGGCGCGAACCTTGATCGGTCCGGCGGTGTGGGCGTCCCACTGCTCGACCCCGTTGATGGCCCGATCGCGGATCTGGACCTGCCGCCAGTCCCGTGCGCCGACGAGTTGATACTCCAGCACCAGCGAGTCGGGGTCGAGATACTCGTCGCGCATCTCCCACTGGAGCGAGGCCAGGCTGCCGCGCCGCTCCATCGGCGTGAGGACCAGCGAGGGGGCGGCGGTATCGACCACGACCTTGATGCTCGGCTCAACCTTGGCGTCGTCGGTCGGGTAAAGCTTTCCCTTGATGTCGAGCGTACGGACGGCGAACCAGTACTCGCCGTCGTGGTCGGCGTGGAAGGTGAACGAGGGCTGGTCGGCCGAGGCCCGCCCGCCTTGCGCCCAGCTCAGGCCCAGGTCGGTCGAGACCCAGAGCTGGACCTCCTGGATCCGCGGGCGGTCTTCCGGCTGGATGTTGAACGGGATACGGAACATCCGGTACTTGTTGTAGATCAGCCGGGCGGCCCCTTGCGCCTGGCTTCGGGCAAGACGGTTCCCCAGGCCAGGACCAAGCCTAGCCCGACGACCGCCATCTTGACCCGAGACCCCCACGCCATGACCTTGTCTCCTCCTTGAGCCGGTCGTGGTCCGATTTCCGTCGCGGACCGGCCTTCCCTGGCCGAGCCCTCGATGGCGACCCGTTTACTTCAACCGCAACGACAAACCCGCGACACAGAGATGGACCGCATCGGCCACGGCGGCCAGACGCTGGTTGACCAGCCCTTGCAGGTCGGCGAACCGCCGCGCCAGGGCATTCTCCGGCACGACCCCCGAGCCGACCTCGTTCGAGACCCAGACGACCCGCGCCCGGCCCCGCGACGCCGACAACGCCCGGTCCACGGCGTCGAGAACCGCCGCGTCGTCCTGAGGAGGACCGCCCCCCAGGCCGAGCATCAGGTTCGTGATCCATAACGTCGCGCAGTCGATCAGCACCGATCCCTCCCGTTCCACCAGCGCGGCCAGAGCCTGATCCAGGTCGCGTGGGTGTTCCCTCGTGGTCCAGTCCGCCGGGCGTCGGCCCTGATGGCGAGCAATCCGCTCGGCCATCTCCGCGTCGGCCGGGTCGGGACACGCGGTCGCCAGATAGACGACCGGGCCGCATTCCCCGGCCAGTTCCTCCGCCTTCCGGCTCTTACCCGACCTGGCACCACCGATCACCAGGATCGTTTCACCCATCGTCCCGACTCTCCCACGACAGGCCCCAGCCTCGGGGCGCAGAGCGGTTCGTATGGCAACCGTTATCGACCCCTCGCGCAGTATCGCTTGAACCGAAACTGCCGAGAGTTCGGATTCTAGCGGACTTGCGGGTCGCGATCGCTATCGAGCCGCCGAACCGGAACGCCCGCCAGGTCAGATCACCGACGAGGTCGGGCACAGAACTAGCAGATACGCCAGTTCACTCAGCTCCACCAAGGCCCCGAGAATATCACCCGTGATCCCGCCGAGCCGTCGCTGCGCCACGATCGTCAGTCCGGCAGCGACTCCCAGAGCGCCCAGACTCGCCAGAAGCCCAACCCATCCCGCCAGGGCGGCCCCGACCGCCAGGGCCAGGCCCGTCGCGAGGGCAGCCTCGATAGGGCGGGTCGCGTCGATCAGGATGCGGCCGGTTCCCGAAGGTCGCGCGTACGTCGAGACCCCGGCGGATGTCAGGACCAGGCAGCGCGCCACGATGGAAGCCCCCAGCAAGGCCAGGCTCCGATCGGTCTCCGCAAGGGTTTCGAGGGCCGCGAGCTTGCCGAGCAGGACGAGCACGAGGGCCGTCACGCCGTAGCTGCCGACGTGCGGATCGCGCAAGACCTCCAGCCGGCGCCCGGCATCCCCCCAGAGAAACAGCCCGTCAAACGTGTCGGCCAGGCCGTCCAGGTGCAGCCCCCCGGACAGAATCACCCACAACGCCAGGATCACGAACGCCGCAACTTGTGGTGACAGAGAGGCTTGCGACAGCCCCCAGCTCGTCCCGGCGAGCATCAGGCCAAGGAAGCCGCCGATGAAGGGATAGAAGAAACGTGACGCGGCGAGGTCGGCGTCGGTTGTCTTACTGCCGAAGCGGACGGGCAGGATCGTCAGGAACGCCAGCGCCAGGAGGAGAGCATTTCCGGCCCGTCGCATCAAGAGGTTGCGCCCCGGAACCGTCGGACGATCTCCGCGTACTGCGAGGCCAGTTCCCGGATACGGTCGAAATCCCCCCGCGCCACCGCCTTCGGATCGACGAGCTGACTGCCGACCCCCAGGCAGCAGGCCCCCGCCTTGAGAAACGCCTCGGCCGTGTCGAGGTTGACCCCGCCGGTGGGCATCAGGCGAATCTGGGGCAATGGGCCGCGCAGGGCTTTCAGGTAAGCCGGGCCACCCACGTCGGCGGGGAAAATCTTGACGACATCCGCGCCGGTTTCCCAGGCGGTGAGGGCCTCGGTCGGGGTGAACGCGCCGGGCATGACGACCTTATCGTAGCGGCGACAGAGGCGGATGACCTCGGGATTGACCGTCGGGGCGACGAGGTACTCGGCTCCGGCCAGGAGGGCCGCGCGGGCGGTCTCGGGGTCGAGCACGGTCCCGGCGCCGAGGACGACCTGATCCCCCAGGGCCTTGCGGACTTGCCGGATCACTTCAACGGCATCGGGCACGGTGAAGGTGATCTCGGCCGCCGTGACGCCCCCTTCGGCCAGGGCGCGCGACGACGCCGACCAGCGGCTCGGGCGACTCACCCCGCACGACCGCCACGATTCCACCGTCCAGAATGCGTTTGAGGGTCGCCTCACGGCTCATTGATGGTCCTTTTTGTTTGGTTGAGGAGCTGGGGAAGACGAGTCCGGTTGGATTGAGAAGGACTGTAGCGGCAAGGGACCAGGGGCGTCAAGCAATGGGACTGCGGTTCAACTTGAGCCGCCTTCCGCGCCGAATAATCCTTACAGCCGTAACAAAATGCATTGAAGACGTCGTGCCGGGAATCTGATCCGTGACTCGAACCTGGTCGTACCGAACGACTTGCCTCATTCTCGGCCTGGCGTTGATCCTGGCGGGTTCGCCTGGACACGCGCAAGAGCCGCCGGTCCCCGCGCCCGAAACGCCTCCCCCCGCGCCGGTGGGGGTGAGTATCGAGGAGCGGCTTCAGCGGCTCGAAGAGATGAACCGCCAACTGATGGAGGAGAACCAGCAGCTCCGCGCGCAGTTCCGGGACATCGACGAGCGACTCGAAGCGGCCCGCGAACGGCCCGACACCACGACGGAGGGAGGTGCCGGGGCACGCGATAACCCGGCCGGCGCGGCGACGGAGGCGCCCGGTGAGGCGGCACCTCTCCCCGAGTCGAGAGACACGTCCGATGAGGGCGGGGCGGGCGCGCGCGATAATCCATCCGAAGATTCCTACGAAATCCTGCGCAAGGGGAAAAAGCTCCCGCTTAATCTGAACTTCGGTCCTGGTTTCGAGTTGCAGACCGAGGACGAGGAGTTTCAGCTTCAGTTCCACAACGAGACTCAGGTCGAGGCCCGGATCTTCGAGCAGCAGAACCAGTCGTTCGCTCATCCGGGGTTTTACATTCCCCGGCAACGCTGGTTCTTCACGGGCCATCTGACCAAGCCAATCGAGTATTACACGTCCTTCAATAAGGGCCTCGGCGGCGTCAACCTGCTGGATGCGTTCGTCAACTTCCACTACGACGACCGTTTCATGGTGAAGTTTGGGCGGTACAAGGTACCGTACACGTATGAATTTTACGCCATCTCGAACGTGGATCTGATCGCGCCGGAACGTTCGCTGTACGCGGCGAACTTCGGCAACAACCGCGAGTACGGCCTGATGGGCTGGGGCCGCCTGTTTGACAAGCGGCTCGACTACGCCGTGGGGATCTTCAACGGCGGGCGGAACACGTTCGAGGAGCTCAACGATGCGAAGGACGTGATCGCCTACCTCAACGGTCGGCCGTTCGAGGGAGTGGAGGGCCTGGAATTCCTGCACAACTTCAACATCGGCGGGTCGGTCTCGGCCGGAAACCAGGATAATCCGCTGCAATCCCAGGCGCTGCGGACATCGCTGAACGCCTCGAACAGCACGGGGGCGGCCGCCGCCTCGCCCGCCTTCCTGATCTTCAACAACAACGTGATCGAGAACGGCCCGCGGGAACTCTGGAACCTGCACCTGGCGTACTTCTACGAAGGGCTCTCGCTCCTGGCCGCGTGGGACAGCGGGATCGAAAGCTATCGGCAGATCAACCAACCGAACCGGGTGCAGGTGCCCGTCGACGGTTACTTCGTGCAGGCGGCTTACTTCCTTACCGGCGAGACGGTCTCCCGGCGCACCCAGGTCATTCCGCTCCACCCGTTCGACCTGCGACGCGAACGATTCGGCCTGGGCGCCTGGGAAATCCACGCCCGCTATAGTGCCTTGAACCTCGGCAACGAGGTCTTCCGCGGCGGCCTGGCCGACCCGAACCTCTGGAGCAGTAACCTCTACGCCATCGACATGGGCCTGAACTGGTACTTGAACCCATACACGAAAATCTACCTGGACTGGCAGCACGCCGTCTTCGGCAATCCGGTCTTCTACGCCCCCGGAAAGTTCCAGAAGACCAGCGACCTGTTCTGGATTCGCTGCCAGATCTATTTCTAAACAACGCACGCCGCGTCCTTGAGCCCGCCCGCCGTCGGGTTTTTGTCCGCGCGTGCTTCCGCGCACTTGGGGAGCACAGGTTGGCGGAGTAGGATGGAGGGACCGGAGGAATCCCGATTTCTCGAGATGAGCTGCAAGCCCTCATCTGAGGATCGTACACCATGCCGCAGGCGCCCGAGGGGTCCGTCTCGCGCTGGATCGACGCGCTGAAGGCCGGGGATCACGCGGCCGCGCAGCCGTTGTGGGAGCGCTACTTCAGCACGCTCGTCGGTCTGGCGCGGAAAAAGCTCCAGGCGACGCGGCGCACCGGGGCTGATGAGGACGAGGAGGACGCCGCCCTGAGCGCCTTCGATAGCTTCTGCGCGGGGGTGGCCGACGGACGATTCCCCCGTCTGAGCGACCGCGACGACCTCTGGCGCATCCTGGTCGTCATCACCGCGCGCAAGGCCTGGGCTCAGGCCGAGCGCCGGGGACGACAGAAGCGCGGCGGAGACGTGCGGGCGGTGAACCTCATCCCGCATCGGTCCGACGACGCGGACGCCGGGACCGATGGCCTGGAGCGGATCGCCGGGACCGAGCCGACGCCCGAGTTCGCCGCGATGGTCGCCGAGGAATATCGCCGGCGGCTCGACGCCCTGGAAGATGACGCCCTGCGTCAGGTCGCCGTCGGGCGGATGGAGGGTTATACCAACGACGAGATTGCCGAACGACTCGGCTGCGCCCGTCGCACGGTCGCCCGGCGGCTCGACCTGATCCGTAAGATCTGGCTGGACGACCCGTCGTGAGCCGCGACCGATCGATATCGCCTCGTCCGTCGAAGTAGAGGAGGCAGCGTGATGAATGTCCAGGACCCCCGCACGGAGGAAACGGACCGGCACCTGGAGGCGGCCCGCCGCGTCAACGATGCGTGCGAGCGATTCGAAACCGCCTGGCGCGCCGGGCAGTCGCCTCGCGTTGAGTCATTCCTGGAGGAGGTTCCCGAGCCGCAACGCGCCGACCTCCTCCGAGAGCTGCTCGCTCTGGAGTTGGAGCTGCGCTTTCCCGCGCACGCCGCGACACTCAACGCGATGCTCGGCTCATCGGGATCGGAACGGAGGACGCGGGAGGCCGGGGGATCGGGGCCGACCGGTTCCTACGACGACACGATTGCAATGGAGTCGTCGGCGTCCGCGAGCCGGTCTTCCAGGTCCTCCCTGGAAGATGTCCTCCGCTTCGGTGATTACGAACTGCTGGAGGAGATTGCTCGGGGCGGCATGGGGGCCGTGTACAAGGCCCGGCAGGTGAAACTCAACCGGCTGGTCGCCTTGAAGGTGGTTCTGTCCGGCCGGTTCGCCTCGGAGGCCGAGCGGGCGCGGTTCCGCATCGAGGCCGAAGCGGCGGCCAGGCTCGACCACCCGAACATCGTGCCGATTTACGACGTCCGCGAACTGGCCGGGCAGAATTATCTCTGCATGAAGCTGATCGAGGGGGGCAGCCTGAGCCGTCGGATGACGTTTTACCGCCAGGACCCCCACGCCGCGGCGCGGATGCTGGCGACCGTCGCCCGCGCGGTTCACTACGCCCATCAGTGCGGGTTCCTGCACCGCGACCTGAAACCGGCGAACATCCTGATCGACACCGAGGGGCGGCCCTACGTCACCGACTTCGGTCTGGCCAAGCGGGTCGAGGTCGAGAGCCACCTGACGCAGACCGGGACGATCCTCGGCACGCCCAGCTACATGGCCCCCGAACAGGCCGCCGGCCAGGGCCGCGCCGTGGAAGAGACCGCCGACGTGTACAGCCTCGGCGCGATCCTCTACGAGATCCTCACGGGCCGCCCGCCGTTCAAGGCCGGGACCACGATGGAGACGGTCATGCAGGTCCTGGAGCGCGAGCCGGTCCCTCCCCGGCAAATCCAGTCAGGGGTTCCCCGCCCCCTGGAGCAAATCTGCCTGCGCTGCCTGGACAAATCCCCTGAGGCCCGCTACCCGACCGCCGAGGCCCTGGCCGAGGACCTGGAGCGGTTCGTTCGTCACGAAGGGGTGCAGGCCCGGCATACCGGCCCGGTCATTCGGTTACGGCGCTGGGCGCGGCGCGAGCCGGAACTGGCCGCGCGGCTCGGCGGCCTGGGCGTGATCGCGGCCCTGACCCAGTTCAACCACGTCGTCAGCCCCTCGCCGGACCCCTCGGTGCATCTGAAGGTCATGACGACCCTGGGCGTCTGGATGGTCGCGTCACTGGTCTTCCAGCTCGCCCTGCGATACACGCGCTGGCCGGAACTGATCCGCATGGCCTGCGCGGCGACGGACATCGTCCTGCTGACGGTCATCCTGAACGTCCTCGACGCGATTCACAGCGCCCTGGTGGTCGGCTATCCGCTGTTGATCGCCGCGTCGGGCCTGTGGTTCCGCGTCCGGCTGGTCTGGATCACGACCGTTCTGGCGATGCTCGCCTACTGGCTGCTCTACCAGGAAGCCGCCGCGCGGGGAGCTGTCACCCCGATGGACCAGTGGCCGAACATCTTCGTCGCGGCCCTGGCCGTCACCGGCTTCGTCGTCGCCCATCAGGTCAAGCGCATCTGGGCCTTGAGCCTCTACTACGAGAACCGGCCGCGAACCTGAGTCAGATCTCCGTCCCCGGCCAGCAACTCATCGAGCACTTGCCGTTGCCTCGGGCTGAGCTGACTCATCGGGTCATCCGCCATGGCGAGCGACCGGCCGAGAAGTCCCCCATCCCGCCGCCGCCCCCATTGGCCCGAACGCCACCTTCGGCGAGCAATCCCGCCAGGTCGAGACCCACCTCATTGGTCACCAGGGCGACCTCTACGGTGTGACCCTGGAGATCGACCTCCTCGAACATCTGCGCTCCTCACGCAAGTTCGACGGCATCGACGACCTCTTGAACCAGATCCGCGCCGATGTGGAGCAGGCCCGCGCGATCGCGGAGGAGGCGGCGCGGTAGGGGCGCAAAAGCCCTCGTAAGCCGTGTGCTTCGTGTGTCGTTTTCCGGGACAACCCGGTATAATTCGTGAAGTGGCTTTCCGGCGGCGAGACGTTGGCGGGGCATGGCAGATGAACTACCTTCACCAGGAACTCGATATCAGCCCGGATGATGTCGTCGAGGTCACACTCGATGGACAGGCGAATGTCATGCTTCTGGATTCCGCGAATTATGATCGCTATCGCAGAGGCGAATCCTTCCGCTATCACGGGGGATTGGCAAAGGAATTGCCCGTCCGTCTTGTCGCTCCCCATCCTGGACGATGGCATGTCGTCGTGGATCTCGGCGGCTTCGCCGGAAGAGTCCGGGCCGGAGTTCGCGTGTTGCAGGATGCTGATGTCGCGAGGTGAGTGTGGCCGCCCGAAAAGCGAGCGAAGATCGTCCGGCCCCACCGATCGTGCGCGTACGCGCCTCTCGGAGAATTGAGGGTTTACGAGATCTCCGAGGCAGAACTTGAGAAACGTGAAAATGGACCGCCGGGGCAGGTCCACCTGAGCTTCGCGCTCGCACTGCTGCCGGCTGCCTTGACCGTCTTCATCACGTTACAAACGGTCGAGATTCAAGATAACCGCATCTATTATGGCTACTGGATCGCCTTCTGGCTCCTTTCGGTCCAGGGACTCATCTCATTGGTTCGGTGGTGGACGACGAGCGGCTCACTGAGATTATTGGTGAAGGACATTCGGTCGCGGATGCCGGAGAAGCCGGGTATCCCTGAACAAGCAACACGTTCGGTTCAAGGCTCCGAAGCTGAACCGAGAGATGCCTGACCGCGACAGTGGTATCCAGAGAGGCGGCCAGAGTCATTCGCGGGCGCCCCAGCGCCCACCCAATCGAGGCTTAGCCGGGCTGGTCGGGTATGCTGGGTGGAGACGCGTTTCTATCACGGGCCGTCGAATCACCCGATGCCTGGCAGGTGACACATGGACTATCAAGCCGTCCTCAGCGAAGTCGAGTCCCGGCCCATCGACGAACGAATTCGGCTGGTGCAAGACGTCTGGGATCGGCTCGTGGACCAGGGTTACAAGCCGGAACTCACCGACGAGATGAAAGCGGAACTTGATCGGCGCGTCGCGGAGATGGACAGCAACCGGGCCTCTGGGGTGCCCTGGGAAGACGTCAAAGCCCGAGTCCTGGGGCGGCTCCGGAAAGGAGGATTCCGGTCCTCTCTCGCGACGGGCGCAACCGGTGACGATTGCCTCCGGACCTCATCAGCCTCGGCTCCGCTCGCTGCCCAGAACAACCAGCCAGACGCAGGCTTCGCACGCCGCGACTGCCCCGGCCATCGGGACGGCCGTCCCATTGTGCAGCAGGCCGACCGCCGCACCCGCGGCGGCCCCGACGGCGTACTGGAGCAGGCCGAGGACGGCGGAGGCGGCCCCGGCCTCCCGGCCGAAGGGGGCCATCGCCGCCGCCGTGGCGTTCGGGAAGATCAGGCCCAGCGTGGCAACGCAGACGAAAAGCGTCGCGTAGAAGAGGGAGAACCCGCCAAGGCCGGTCCAGGCCGCGATCAACAGAAGCAGGCCCGCGACGGCCGCGACGATGGACGCGGCGCGGAGGATCTGGTGCGGGCCGAAGCGGCGGAGCAGGCGGCGGTTCCACTGAGCGGCCAGGAACAACCCGATCGCGTTGCCGGCGAAGAAGACGCTGAACGCCTGCGGTGAGACACCATACAGGTCCATGAACACGGTCGGCGACCCGGAGATATACGCGAACAAGGCCCCCGAGGAGAACCCGATCGCCGACGCATAGCCGAGGAACCGGCGGTCGGTGAGAATCCCCCCGCTCCGCCGGAGGACCGTGGTGGCGGAGTGCCTGGCCCGGCGGTCGATCGGCAGCGTCTCGGCCAGGGTGAGCGCGACCGCGAGCCCGCACACCAGGCCGACGCCCGCCAGCACCCAGAACACCGCGTGCCAGGTCCCGAACGCCAGGAGCTGGCCGCCGAGGAGCGGGGCGACGACCGGGGCGACCCCGGTCACCATCATCATGAACGAGTAAACCCCGGCGGAGCGGGTCTCGTCGAAGAGGTCGCGGACCACCGCCCGGGAGACGACCAGCCCGGCGGCCCCGGCGAACCCCATCAAGAAGCGCGCGGCCATCAGCCACTCGACCGACGGGGCGAGCGTGCAGAGGATTGCGGCGACGGCGAACGCCGAGCATCCGGCGAGGAGCGGCAACCTGCGGCCGATGCGGTCGCTGATCGGTCCGATGACGAATTGCCCGACCGCGAGCCCGGCGAGGAAGAGGGAGAGGGTGAGCTGGAGGCTACCCGGAGGCGCGGCCAGGTCCCGCTGAATCCGCGGGAATGCCGGCAAGTACATGTCGATCGCGAGCGGCGAGAAGGCCGTCAGTGCCCCGAGCAGGACGACGAGCCGGGCCGAGATCGTCTGTCGTGCCGCCCGGTGGGCCGCGTCGTGCTCGACCGGGCGGGACGAGGCGGACGGCGACGTGGTTGGCTGCGTATCCGTCTCGGACATCGTTCTCTCGGCGCATTGCAAGGGGCGAGGCCGACGGCAGCCGCGAACGATCGGCTGGCCGCCATGTTCGTCGATCAGAGCAACCAACGTGCCGTCGTCACCAGCCGAGAGATGTCGATCCGATCACCCGGTCATGCGAGCGCCTCACGGCCGCCTCAGCTCGGAATTTGATGCCGAGAGGCTGGGATATTTTCCGTCCCGTCCCTCCGCGCGGTGCTCAGGGTTCTCGCGGGCGTGGCGGATCGATCGTTTGGGGCTGCCAGGGATGATACGCGAGATCGTGATACCGGCGTTCCATCCTGGTGGACCATGCCATGCAGCGGCGAACGTAGTCCCGACGGGCCTGGAATTCCTCAAGGGTGGCTCTCGTCCATTCGTCATCAGGATGCTGTTCCAGGTAGGCTCGCGTCTCCTCGACGATCTTGTTTTCCAGGATGAGCCGCGCGCGATGATTGCGCGACTCGCGTGCGTACAGCGCGGATGCTTTCTCGTATAATCGGTGCCGTTTATATATCTGAAGAACTCTTCCCGATCCCAGAAGCAGAGCCACGAGTACCACGCCGAGCATCAAACGGCGTATGGTGAAACGAATCCGGAATTGTCTCATGGGAACGCTCCTTCGGCTGGAGACGCTCCAACGTAAACCCCGAACCGCCCGCGCGGCAAGCCGCCACCGCGTCCGAGGGGGCCTCTTGCCTCACATCGCTTCCTTGATTCCCTTCCGGATCAGGAACCAGTTGGCCGGATAGCTCGTCAGGAAGCC
Source organism: uncultured Planctomycetota bacterium (assembly GCA_963758025.1). Classification (GTDB taxonomy): domain Bacteria; phylum Planctomycetota; class Planctomycetia; order Isosphaerales; family Isosphaeraceae; genus CAVWUA01. The sequence goes on from CAVWUA010000006.1 coordinate 897,506, forward strand.
GACGAACATGGCGATCTGCATCGAGAACCAGTACACGGCCGTATTCGGCTCGGGCGGACGCGGGGCGAACAGGACGAAACGGGCCAGGGCCATCCAGCCGAACATGCCGACCTCGAAGGCCGTCAGCGAGAGCGCGTCGGCCTTGACCGCCGCGAGGATTCCCTCGCCGGGCGAGAGGTTCCGCATCGGCACGATCGAGAAATACTGGAACAGGATGCCCGCGAGAAAGGCCAGGAGGTAGTCGAAGAGGAAGTTCGTCGCGAGGATCGAGCTGAATAACGTCACACCGAGCAAAAAGACGCCCCACTCGGCGATGAAGTCGCCGAGCGTGCAGCCCGCGCCGCAGTGGGTTGTGCCGACGAAGACGGTCTGCCAGAACGGTTTCTCCGGCTTGTGCTCGTCCCCTTGCTGGTGTTCGTGTTCTTCTCCTTCCCCCTGGTCATCGCCACCGTGCTCGTGCTGGTCCCCTTGCTCTTTGTCGTGCGACATCGCCATCGGGCGGCCCATGACCCAGTAGGCCCACAGACCGACCGGCCCGAGGTACAGGCCGGTTAACGGCCAGACCACATTCATGATCGCCATCTTCTGACGACGGCCCAGAAGGATGTCCGCCAGGACGATCAGCGACGAGATGAACGACGCGACGAGTGCGACGATTGACAGGGTTTCGAGCCAGTCGGGCATGGTGGATACTCTCGATCGGGGATCATCCGGGACGTTCGGCGTGGAATGCAAAGCCCGAACGCCGCAACCACCGTGCCGACAATCGCGCCGCTCAGTGCCGCACCAGCGCCAGGATGATTTCCAGAGCGATCAGCACGATCACGATGATTTCTAGGACCTCCAGCCGCATCCCGCCGGCTTGCTGGACGAGCAGGTCGTACACATCACCGACGGTCTCCAGCTTGCGGCGGATCGACTGCTGCCACTCGTCGAGGTGAAACCGCGCGGAGGCCAGGTCGAAGATGCGCGAGAGGTACTGGTCGCCGATGAGCTTCAGGTTGTTGTCGGTCCGCTCGAACAGGCTCGTCGCCTCGATCTCCAGCTCGCGGACGTTGCGGATCGCGTCTTCGTGGGAACGCACGAGCAATGGCAAGCGCCGCCGACGCCTGGGGCGAATCAGCCGATAGGCCCCTTCGAGCCGGTCGTCCAGCCGGTCGTCGATATGGCGGAATTCCAGAAGCTGGACGTTGGCGAACTCGATCACCTGCAACGTGTCGGCGCACTCGCGGTCGGCGATGAACCCGGCGGCCCAGTCGAGCACGACCAGGTCATTCGGCGCGTACGAGAGGTTCAGCCTGGTCGCCTCGTGAACCTCGTTGAGGCTCAGCGGGTCAGACTCCAGCCGCACCAGCCCGGCGACCCACGCGGCGTTGGAGGAAAGCCAGTCGTTCCCCTCGATCGCGCCGAGCTGGAAGACGACATATTCCTCGCTCAGCTCACTGACCTCGAACCCGGTGACGGCCGGCTTGAGTCGCTCGATCCAGGGAGCGACGATGAGCCGGGCGGCGGCCGTCAAGGGGGTCATGTCGGCCAGCTCGGCGGCCAGGCTCCGCAGCTCGTCGCGGGTCGTCCGGACCGGGAAGGCCAGCGACAGACTGATCGCGCCGAAGTCGAAAACGGAGAGATCGGCGCGAACCGGTCCCGAGACGCTCGCGCCGCCCGGCAACGCGACGCCCGAGGCGTCGAGCGCCAGCCGTAGCGGGGCGGGGCGGTAGCGGATCGATTCCGGCGTGCGGCGACGCCGGGCGAGCGGTCCCGCGTCCCCCGGAATGAGCGGGCGGGCCTGATCCAGGTCAATCTCGTAGCCGATGTCGAACGCGAAGGCCAGATGAATCGTGGCGTCGAGCGGTTCCATGTCACTCCGAAGCTGGGGTGGCGTGGGGGTCCGAGCGGGTGCGCTCGCATCCTACCACAAACGACCGCGACTCCCGAAAACGAGTTGACGAGTTTCTCACCAGGCCGAAACCCTGGCGGGCGGAGCGATCATCCGGCGGCGGGGACCGCGTGAGTCTTCTGCTCGATCGCGTGCCACCAGTCGGCGGCCTTGCGCGCGTCCCAGCCGGCCGCATCGCGGCACCCGGCCAGAGCCTGTTGCAGCTCCTCCGCGCTGGCGAATCGCTCGCCGGGCGTCTTGGCGAGCAGGCGATGGACGATTCCCGCCAGGTCCTCGGGCACGTCGGGCCGGACCTCCGAGAGCGGCGAGACCGGATCGCGGGCATGGGCGACGAGGAGCTGGATGGACGAATCCCGAAGGAACGGAGGCTGGCCCGTGAGCAGGTAATAGGCCACGCCGCCGATCGCGTACAGGTCGCAGCGGGCGTCGATATCGCGCCCGCCCGAACCTTGCTCGGGAGCCATGTACTGCGGCGATCCGCTGATCCGGCCGTCGCCGCTGAGCGCGAGGTCGCTGTCGTCGGTCATCGGCCTGACCAGGCCAAAGTCGAGCAGCTTGACAACGTCGTAATGCCCGCCGCGCTGGGATGCGAAGATGTTCGCCGGTTTCAGGTCGCGGTGGATCAGGCCCGCCGCGTGCGCCTCGGCCAGGGCGTCGCATGCCTGACGGAGCAGGTAAATCGCGCGACCGGCGGGGAGCGGGCCATGACGATAAACCAGGTCATCCAGGCTCAAACCTGGTAGATATTCCATCACGTAATAAAATGTCCCGTCGTCGGTGCGGCCGTAGTCGTAGATCTCCACCGTGTTCGGGTGTGAGAGCCGGGCCGTCGCGCGGACCTCGCGCTCGAACCGGCGCAGGGCCAGGGCATCGCCGGCCTTCTCCGGCCGGATCAGCTTCACGGCGCACGGGCGCTTCAACAACTGATGCTCGGCCAGGTACACCTCCCCCATCCCCCCACTACCGAGCCGTTCGCGAAGCTGGTACTGGTTGAGCTGCCGCGCCTCGAATGCCTCGCGGCGGAGCGTGTTGATGATGTGCGTGCCGTAGATGGTCGAGATGGTCCCCAGGATCAACATCAGGATGTTGTCGCTGGCGATCTCGAACGTCACCACCCGTCGCGCGAACGCTCCGACCTCGGGATGCCAGAGCCGCAAGACGGTCGCCGTCAGGACCGGCATAAGCGTCATCGGAAGGATGTACAACGTGGCACGTCGCCAGTTGTTCGGAATGAACATGCCATAGACCACGATCAACGTCAGCGTGTGTATGATCGTGCTCTTGACGGAGGCCACGGTCATGAGCCGGTTGTCCGTCCGGGTGTATTCCAGCAGCTTGATATCCAGGACTGCCGAGATGGAGACCGCGGCCGCGCCGAAGATCGCCAGTTCCAGGCCCCGCAATGCCCGTAGCGAAAGCGGATACCCGCTGGAGAGAACGGCAAACCCGCCCCCCAGCACGCCAAGCACGATGAGATGAACGATCAGCAGGAACGGTGATCGGTCCGGGAGGAAGAACCCCCGCACGAAGAACAGCCCGAACCCGATGACCAGCACCAGCGATGCCGCCCTGAGCCGCCGGCGCAGCAGGGTTTGCGTCTCATCCGAGAGGTGCGGCCCGCTCCCCTCGACGAACGCCGGCCGGGGCATCTGCTGTGTCGTGGAAGACTCGCTCTGCGATGGTGGCGTCTCCACCGCGGAGAGATCGAGCGTTACGGCGTAAGCGTCCTGGGATGTCTCGTCGGTCGGGGTGCTCATCGGGTCGCACTCGGTCGCGGGTCTCGAAAGTCCACACCCCGATCATACACGCTCGCGCCGAGGCTGTCCGTTCTTTCGCTCAAAATGGGGGCGACCGCAAATCACCGCCGGAACGCGTTCCGGTGGTCTCGGTCATTCTTCCGCATCCGGTTGGCCGCTTCCCAGCAGGTGGCAGCTCCTGGCCTTGACGATCATGCGGACCTCGGTCCCCGGCACCAATTCCAGGGCGGCGACGGCCGGAGCCACCACGCTGACGATCCACGCGATCGACCCGGTACGGACCACGACCTCGGCCTCGCGCCCGTGCGGCACGATCCGATCGACCACGCCCGGCAGAACGTTGCGGGCACTGAGGCCCTCGACCGGTCCCTGGGCCAGCAGGATGTCGTCCGCGCGGATCATCACGGTTTCCGAGCTGCCGGGAGGCCGGTCCAGGCGCGGCACGATCAGCTCCGGCCCGCCGTCGAGCCGCAAGACGGTCGCCCCGCCGTCGTCTGTCTGCGCGGCGACCGTCGCCGGGAAGAGATTCCGCACATCTTCCAGGCGGGCATTCGAACCGCGACGGGCCGACGCCAGCACGTCCAGCGGCAGGCCTTCGGCGACGATCCGGCCCTCGCGGATCAGGAACAGCCGGGAGCCCAGCGCGATCGCCTCGGCCGGAGAGTGGGTGACGTACAGGAGCGGGATCTGCTCAGCCTTCTGCACGACTTTCAGCCGCTCCAGGAGGGCGTAACGCCCGTCGAGATCGAGCGCCGAGACCGGCTCGTCACAGATCAAGAGCCGGGGCCGAGGGGCCAGCGCCCTCGCCAGACCGACCCGCTGGCGCTCGCCGCCGGAGAGCAGCGCGGCCGGGCGATCCCGCAGGTGCTCGACCTCGCACAGGCGGGCCACCTCCGCCAGCCGGGCGTCGGCCTCGACGCGCGGCCAACCCTTCAGGCCGAACCGGATGTTCCCCGCGACGTTCCGGTGAGGGAACAACAAATCATCCTGAAAAATCATGCCGATCCGTCGCGATCGCAACGGGGCGTCGATCTTACGCTCCGCATCGAAAAGCGTCGCGCCGGCAAGAGAGATCCGTCCGCGCTCCGGCCGCGAGAGTCCAGCGATCAGTCGCAGGAGGCTCGTCTTGCCCGAACCGGAGGGGCCGAAGACCACGCCGCACTCCGCGCCCAGATCCAGCGAGACATCCACGCGCAAGCCGGGATGAATTTCTCGCTCGACCCGCGCACGCAGGATCGGCTCCGGCAATGGCGTGCTCAAGGCCCTGTCCTCCGGGCGGGCAAGGCCCGCTGGACGACCCACAGGGCCAGGATCGACACACCGGAGATCAAGAGCGTCAAGGTCCAGGCCCGGGGGATTTCATTGGCCTGCACGGCGTCGTAGATCGCCAGCGCGGCCGTCTGGGTCAGGCCGGGGATGTCGCCGGCAACCATCAAGGTCGCGCCGAAGTCTCCCAGCGCGCGGGCGAAGGCGAGGATCGCCCCGGCCGCCAGCCCCGGCCACGAGAGCGGGATCGTCACCGCCCAGAAGACCGACCACTCGCCGCGGCCGAGCAACCGGGCGACATCCTCCAGGGCGGGATCGACTGCCTCGAACGACCCCCGCGCCGGCAGGAGGAACAGCGGGAACGCCGCAACCGCCGAGGCCACGACCGCCCCCGTCCAGTGGAACACGATCGTGATCCCCAGGTGATCCTCCAGCCAGCTTCCCACGAGCGAACGCCGGCCCAGGACCTCTAGCAAGACGTACCCGAGGACCGTCGGCGGCAGGACCAGCGGCAAGGTCAGGACACCCGCGAGCAACCCCTTCCCCGGAAACCGCCCTCTCGCCAGCAAGAGCGCAACGGGCGTGCCGAGCGCGACGGTCGCCAGAGTCGCCAGCGAGGCCACCCGCAGCGACAGCCAGAAGGGCGCGAGGTCGGTCGTCATCGGCGCTTCTCGGTGCGCAACTGTCTGGAGTCGATCAAGAACTTGGAGCTTTCTTCTGGCTCTCGATCGTCTGCTGGAGCCGGTCGATGGACTGCTGGAGCTTCGGGAGGTAATCCAAGGATTTCTCGACCTTCTCGATGCGCTGGTTGTGGAATTCGACGGTGTGGTAAACCCGGGAAGCCCCCCAGAAGGTCGCGATGACGGTTCCGATCAGCGCGAGGAAGACGGCGAGGAGCGTCGCGAAGATGCGGTTGGTCACGGCGATGAGCGTATCCGTCCGGGTCTGGAAGCGTGCAAGGTCCTCACGCAGTGACGTCAACTCCATTGTGAGGGCCTCCTTCCCCGAAACAACCTCCCGCCGCAGGTCGGTCAGGTCGCTGGTCACTTTTTCGTCGATGCGCCAGAGGTGGGAATCGAACGTATCGCTGATCTTCTGGAATTGGTCAAGGGCATCCTTCCGAAACGAGCCAAGCTCGCGCTTCAGCTCGGCCAATTGTTCCGCGAGCTGATCGGTTGGTACAGGCATTCGCGGATTCTTTCGGACAGCATAACCCGATACGTGACTTTCTCCACTCGGGACGCTCCAATTCTACACCATTCTCGCTCAGAACGCGTTGTTCGAGACAACCTCACCCCCGTTGCGACTGCCGAGGGCCTGCCAGGCCGGCAGGGTGATCGTTTCCTTGATGAACTGGACGTGGCCGTCAGCGAATAGCGAATGGGCGCCGCCGGGGTGCCGGCTCCGGGCGGTGATGTTCAGGGAGAGCCAGTTCCAGAGCGGGTCCGCACGGTTACTGTGCGGCAGGCCGCCGCGGCAGTCGGGGCGACGATCGTTCGGGGGACGTCGGTGATTGTACATGCTATGCCCCGGCGCACCGTAGTGCCACTTGCTCCCGCGCGTCACCTGAAACCCTGGCGGCGGGGAGTTCACGCACTGGGCGAGGTAATTCGCGTCGCTGGTGACCGGCGGTCCGTTCGTCTTGTTATCGCCGGTGATGACGAAGCCATTGAGCGGATTCGTCTTGCCCACGGCGGGATCGGAGCGGATCGTCTCGCTGATGGCGATCGTCATCGACAGTCCGTCCGGGATCGATGCGGGAGAAACATCGGAGTTCTCATAGAAGACTCCGTTCGGCTGCCCCGCCAGAGGCGCGGCGGGGGTCTGTACGACCGAATAGCCCGAGCCGACATTTAACAAATAATTATGCATGGCGTAATGTGCCTGCGCCTCCGTCGGCATACCGTCAGTCGGGCAGAGGAACGCGCTGATAAACATCTCCGCACCCGTGTAGTTGGCCGGGGCGATGTCGGGCGGGAGATTAAAGTTGAAGGCGTTGAAGACCGCCGTTTGCTCCAGTTGAGGCAGCATCTGCGCATAGGCCCCCCAGCAGTTGCCCATCCCGGCGGTGTGGCTGTTAATCCGTCCGGGCGGGAAAACCCCCAGAGCCGACGCATAATTGTGCATGGCCAGGCCGATCTGCTTCAGGTTGTTTGCACATTGCGAGCGCCGCGCCGCCTCGCGGGCCGCTTGCACTGCCGGCAATAGCAAGGCGATCAGAACCCCGACGATCGCGATCACCACCAGGAGTTCGATCAAGGTGAACGCTCCGCTGTCCCGTCGCGCCGTCATCACGTGCCCCTCTCTCTCCGCCCCGCAGGCTAATTGCAACGCCATGCCATTAGACGGCTGAATGTACGGCGTCGGAACCGGTGAGGCAAGCGAAAAAGGCGGCGGCGATTGGCTCACGCGGGCGCGGACAGGCCGTGCGGTTCGTGGTCGGCGGCGGTATCGCCGTTGCCGGTGGGGGCAGGGCGACGCCTCGGCGGGGGCGGGTTCAGGCGGGCCGGAGACGGCATCGCGGAGGCGCTCGCCGAGCACGAAGTAGATCGGAATGACGAACCGGCCGAGCACGGTGCTGATGAGGATGCCGAAGACGATCACGACCCCCAGCGAGTTCCGGCTGGCCGCCCCGGCGCCGGTGGCCAGGGCCATCGGCAGGACGCCCATGATGAACGCGAACGAGGTCATCAGGATCGGCCGCAGTCGCAGGCGCGAGGCGATCTTCGCGGCGTCGATGATGCTCTTGCCTTCCCGGTCGCGGAGCTGCGCGGCGAACTCGATGATGAGGATCGCGTTCTTCGTTTCCAGGCCGATCAGCATGACCAGGCCGATCTGGGCGAAGACGTCCAGCGGCATGTCGAACATCCAGAGGCCCACGATCGCGCCGAACATCGCCAGGGGAACCGTCAGGATGATGACCAGCGGGCGAATCCAGCTCTCGTACAGGGCGCACATGAACAGGAAGACGCAGACGACCGACAGGCCGAAGATGAGGGTGGACTGGTTGCCGGTCTTCAGTTCCTGGTAGGTCGTGCCGGTCCACTCGGAGCCGAACCCTTCGGGCAGGACCTCGTCGGCGACCGCCTGCATGGCCGCGACCGCCTGGCCGGAGCTGTACCCGGGGGCGGGCTGGCCGGTGATCTTGGCACTGTTGTAGATATTATAATGCGGAGCGTCGATCGGTCCAACCCGGTACGAGACATTCCCCAGCGCGCTCAGGGGGACGGTCTCTCCCTGGCGGTTGAGGACCTTGAGCGTGAGGATGTCGTCGGGCTTCGTCCGGCGCTGGCCTTGGGCCTGGACCAGGACCTTCCAGACCTTGCCGTAGAGGTTGAAGTCGTTGACGTAGATCCCGCCGAGGTTCGCCTGGAGCGTGGCGAAGACGTCGGAGACAGGGACCTCCAGCGTGCGGGCCTTGACCCGGTCCAGATCGAAACGGAGCTGCGGCACCTGGACCGAGAACGGCGTGAACAGGCCGGTCAGCTCGGGACGCTCGCGGGCCGCCTGGAGGAACTGGTCCGTGACCTGCGCCAGGGCCTCGACCCCCCGGCCTTGCCGGTCCTCGATCAGGAACTCGAACCCGCCGGTCGTGCCCAGCCCCTGGATCGGCGGCGGCTGGAAGACCAGGACGAACGCCGACTGGATTGCTCCCGCGACCTGCTTCTGGAGACGATCGCCCAGGGCCGAGGCTCGCAGCGTGGGGGCGGAGCGGTGCTCCCAGGGTTCCAGGATCACGAACAAGGCCCCGGCGTTCGACTGGTTGACCTGGGTGATCGGGTTGTAGCCGTCCATGCGGACCACGTCCACGACCCCCGGCAGCTTCCGGGCCATCACATCGACCTGCTCCAGCACCTTCTTCGTCGGCTCCAGCGTCGTGCCGTCAGGCGTCTGCACGGTGACGACGAAGTAGCCCTGATCCTCCAGCGGGATGAATGCCTTGGGCCGCGCGACGATCATCGCGCCGGTCAGGGCCAGCAGCGCGATCGACGGAATGACGATCGTCCACCAGTGGTGCGCCGTGAAGTCGAGGAAGACGTCGTAGGAGTTCTCCAGCCAGCTCATGCCGCGGTTGAACCAGCGGAACAGGAAGAACCGCGCTTCGCCGTGATGGTCCTTCGCCTTGAGGAAAAGGCGGGCCATCGCCGGGCTGAACGTCAGGGAGTTCAAGGCCGAGAAGAGGAACGAGAAGACGATCGTCAGAGCGAACTGGTTGTAGAGCCGCCCGGTCAGGCCGGGGATGAACGCCACGGGGACGAACACCGCGGCCAGGACCAGCGTGATCGTGACGATCGGCGCGGCGATCTGCGACATCGCGACCTTCGTCGCCTCCAGGGGCCTCAGGCCGTGCTCCAACTGCCTCTCGACGTTCTCGACGACGATGATCGCGTCATCGACCACCAGGCCGATCGCCAGCACCAGGCCGCAAAGGGTCAGCGTGTTGATCGAGAACCCGAAGGCGGCCATCAGGCCGAACGTGGCGACCAGCGAGACCGGAATCGCGATCATCGGGATGATCGTCGCGCGGACCCCCTGGAGGAACACGAAGACGACGATCAGGACCAGCACGAACGCCTCGAACAGCGTGTGCTCGACCTCATTGATGTTTTCCTCGACATACTTGGTCGTGTCGTACACGATCTTGTATTGCAGGTCGGGGGGGAAGCTCTGCGAGAGGCGCTCCATTTCCCGCTCGACCTGTTCGACGATCTGGAGGGCGTTGGCGTCGGAGAGCTGGTAGATGGGGATCGTCGCGGCGGGCTTACCGCTGAGGAAACCGGCCATCTCGTAGTTTTCCGCGCCGAGTTCCACGCGGGCGATGTCCCGGATGCGGACGATCGAGCCATCGGACCGGGCGCGGACGATGATCTCCTCGAACTCGCTGGGCTTCTCCAGGCGCCCCTTGGCGGTGATCGGGTACTCGAATCGCTGGCCGCTCGGCACGGGAGAGGCGCCGATCTTGCCGGCGGCGGCCTGGCGGTTCTCCTGCTCGATGGCCCGGAGGACCTCATCGGTGGAGATCTGCTGATTGGCCATGCGGTCCGGGTCGAGCCAGATCCGCATCGCGTACTTGCGCCCGAAGATGTACGCATCGCCGACACCCGGCACGCGCTTCAGGACGTCCACGGCGTTGATCTCGGCGTAATTGTCGAGGAAGTTCGCGTCGTAGGTCCCTTTGGGGGAGACCAGATTGACCACGCAGACCATGTTGGTCGAGGCCTTCTTGATCTCGACCCCGAACTGCTTGACCTCCTCGGGCAGGACCGGCTTGGCCGTCTCGACCTTGTTCTGCACGTCCACCGCGGCGATGTCGAGCGGGTAGCCCACGTCGAACGTGGCGATGATCTTCGACAGGCCGTTGGACGTGCTGTCCGACGACATGTAGATCATCCCCTTGACACCGTTGAGCTTCTGCTCGATCGGCGTCGTGACCGTGTTGGCGACTGTCTGCGCATCGGCGCCGGTGTAGGTCGTCTGGACCTGCACCTGCGGCGGCACGATGTCGGGATAGAGCGAGATCGGCAGGACCAGGACGCAGATGCCGCCGACCAGCACCATCAGCACGGCCAGGACCGTGGCGAAGATCGGCCGGTGGATGAAGAAGTTCACCATGATTCAGGCTCGTCTCGAAGTGCGAGTAGCGGGTGGTCGAGGATGGGGATGTGGTTGGGCGCTCAGCGCGCGGTCCGGGCGGCGGACGCCACCCCCCTGGCAGGTCTGGCCGCGCGGGCCACGCCCAGCTCTTTCACCTGGACTTTCATGCCGGGGCGGACCAGTTGCAGCCCCTCGACGATCACCTTCTGGCCCGGCTTCAGGCCCGACTGGAGCACGCGCAGGCCGTTGTACGTATCGACCGCCTCGACCCGGGCGACCTCGACCGTGCTGTCGTCCTTGACGACATAGACGGTCTGTCCGACCTGGCTCTCGATGACCGACTGCTCGGGCACGACCACGGCGTCGCGGTACTCGCCGATGTTGAGGTTGACCTTCACGTACTCGCCCGGCAGGAGCGTCTTCTCGGGGTTCGGCACCGACGCCTTGACCAGGAACGTCGAGGTGGTCGGATCAATCGTGTTGTCGATGAAGATCGCCTTGCCGGGATACTTGTGCTGTTCCTCTCCCTGGAGGCTCGGGCGGATCAGGTTGACGGTCAAACCGTTCTGGATCAGTTCGGTGGCCCTCGCGAGGTAGCGGGAGCTTGGGCGGATGTCCACGCCGATCGGGTCGAGCTGCTCGATGGTCGCCAGGGCCGTGTCATCCCCCGCGCCGACGAGGTTGCCGACCTTGACCAGGGCCTCGCCAATCCGGCCATCGATCGGCGCGGTCATGCGGCAGTAGCCGAGGTTGATCTCGGCGTCGCGGACCTGGGTCTTGGCCGTGGCGACCTGGGCCTTGGCGGCGAGGATGTTGGTTTCGTAATCGGCCTTCGCCTGCTCCAGGCTAGCGAGGTCGGATTGCACCTGCGCCTCGTTCTTCTTGCGGTTGGCCTCGGCCCGATCGACGTCTTCCTTCGATGCGGCGGTGCGGGACAGGAGGGTTTTCGTGCGGGCTTCCTCGATTCGCGAGAGCAGGTAGAGCGCTTCGTCGAACGCCTCTTGCGCCTGGGCGACCTCGCGGATCTTCGAATGCTCGGCCGTCTCCAGCGCCGCCTCGGCCTCGGCGAGCTGCGCCTTGGCCTGGTCGAGCTTGACCTGGAACGGTTCCTCGTCGATGACCAGCAGGAGCTGGCCCTGCTTCACGTCGGCCCCTTCCTCGAAGTGCTGCTCCTTGAGGAACCCCTTGACCCGCGCGGATGGTCACTTCCTTGAGCGCCCGGGTGGTCCCGGTCGGGGTGGCAACCATCGGGATCGTCTGTTGACGGGCCTCGGCGACGACGACCAGCGGGGCGGGCCGAGCGCTGGGGGCGTCGTCCGACTCCGAGCAACCCATCACCAACAGGCTGGAGAGAACCACGGAAGGCAACATCGCCCGCATCCATGTCGCGGGTCGTCCGGGATGAGGCGCGGTCACAGGGTGGATCTCCATGGTTCCGAAGAGCGGGCGGATGCTTGCTGAAGGTTTGAGGAAGACCGTCGCGTCGGTGTAGATCGCGTTCATTCTCCCGGCACACGGCAATCCATCGAGGGCAGTGTAGTACGGGAATGTCCGATCCGCAAACGTGCCCCCGTCGCGACTGAAATCAAGAACTGATTATCCCCTCAGAATACACGATCCAGACCAGACGGCAAGAGGGAGGATAGCGTCCGCCTGACTATCCTCCGAACCGGCGGGCGAATTCCTGTTCCATGACCTCGATCATGCGCTGACGGACGGCGAGGAAGTCGGCGATGAGCTGGCGGGCGGCATCCGTCAACTCGCTACGGTGCGTACCTTGCCCGCCAATCTTCGTCTCGACGAGCGGCACGCCCAGGCGCACGCTCCGCCTGCTTGACGCGATCCCAGATATGCCGGTAGCTCCGCCCGAGGTCGGCGGCGGCCTGCTTGATCGATCCGGCCTGCTCGACAGCCTGGAGAATCTGCACGAACCCGGAGCCGAACCCGAGGCCATCCGGGGCCTCGAACCAGACCTTGATCCGGGGCGTCAGCGACGGTCGGGACTCAGAGGTGGGGGGCTTGGAGCGGGACATGAGGGGCGAGATTGTTATTCTGGTTCACCTGACCGGCTTTGCCTGGCGGATGCCGGTAAGTCTCGATTCACCGGGTCAGAACATATTCCGCCGTAGGAATCGGACCGATACCGCTCCCGTTGCGGCAATCTGTTTCCGCGCTGGCCCGGTGGTGTGGGGCCGGTTACAGTTAAGGTGTTGATGACTCCGGTTCGTAGGCCCTTCAGTGGCATCCATCGCGGGAGGGCTCCCTTTAGCCATGGGTACTGAAATCCCAACTTCGGGAGAGCGCCGACCTTCCCCCATCACCAGGGCTGCGGTCATTCTTGGATTGACCACCTGTCTGCTGCTGCCCTGCTTGTTGGGAGTGGATTACTATGGGATCGGCCTCTTGTTCGTCGGGGGCGGCGATCCGCCCCAACTGCTGCCTGCACTCGTGGTTTTCGTGATCGGCGTTCTCCTGTTGGGGCTCGCGTCGATTGCCTGGCTGATCGGGACAATCTTTGTGTTGATCGGCTGGAGGACGACGAACCGCGCGGGGGGCCTTGCCTGGTCCGTTGCCGGGCTGTTACTGAACCTGCTTCCTCTGGTCCTGCTGATCACCGCCCTCGCCTGGATCGGCCTCGCGAGGCCCACCGCCACGTCCGCAAGGGTCACGCGTACGCCCCTCACGGCCCCCGGTTCAGCGACCGCCCCCCAAACGCCCCCGCTTCGGACATCTCCAGTTCGGCCTTGAGCCGATTGACCGGGTAAGGCCCCCTCGTCCGTCGAAGTAGCGTCCGGCTCCGGCGGACCGAAGCCGTAGCGCGCGAGGATGCGCTGGCCGTCGTCGCCGAGGAGGAAGCGGATAAACTGCTCGGCCTGTTCCGGCTGGTCCGTCTCGGCGACGATCCCGACGGCCTGGATGAGCGGGTCGTACAGCCCGGGATCGACCGTCAAGGCGCGGACCTCGGGCACGTCGGCGATGGCCCGGCCGACCAGACCAGCCTCGGCGTTGCCGGTCTGGACGAACTGCAAGGCCTGGCGGACCGACTCGGCCCGCACGAGCTTCGGCTGGAGCGGCTCCCAAAGCCCGGCGCGCTCCAGGGCTTGCTTCGCCGCGAGGCCGTAGGGGGCGAATTCGGGATTGGCCATCGCCACCTTCTTGACCTCGGGCTTCGTCAGGTCGTCCAGCCCCTCGACCTCTACTCCCGAGCCGCGATGCACGGCCAGGGCGAGCGATCCCCTGGGCATACGGCCGCACCGATTCCGGCCGAACGATCCCCGTGTCAGCCAGGTCTTGCACGAAATCGCGGTTCGCCGAGAGGAACACGTCGAATGGCGCTCCTTGACGAATCTGCCGGGCGAAGTTGCCCGATGCGCCGAAGGTGTATTCCACGTCGATGGCGTGGTCTTTGCGAAACGCCTCGACGATCACCGGCAGGACCGACTGCAAGTCGCTGGCGGCGGCCACGCGCAGGGGTTGCGCGGCGGATTCGGTCGTCGATTCCGACGCGCCGCCACACCCGGCCAGTAGCAGGGTCATGGTGAACCCGATCCAGCGGGACGACAAGGGTACTTGGCGCGTGCGTCGGATCATCCGTACCCTATCTCTCTTCTGGGTTCGGTGGCGATTCAGGGCGGTCCCGCCGATTCGGGCGGCGTCCCCCACCCTATCAGAGCCGCGGCGATCCCGCCAACACGGGTGCCCGGATTGCGTCGTGGGGCCTCCATCGGGTAAGACGGGAGGAACGACGCGACGTTACACGAAGGAAAGGCAATAGACGGATGAAGATCGAGCAGTTCATGGGGCACCACGGAATCTCCGGGAACCCATTCAGCGAGGAGGATGCCCAGACCGACACCGTGTTCAAACGCGGGTGTCTGGAGACGATCCATCACCCGGCGTGGGACAAGTTCTTCGGCAGCCCAGCGGACCCCTCGACGGCCCTGGTCTTCGGTGAGAAGGGCAGCGGCAAGACCGCCTTGCGGCTCCAGGCGTTCCGGGAACTGGAACGTTACAACACGGAGAACCCCGAGGAACGCGTCTTCGTCATCTCCTACGATGACTTCAATCCGTACCTCGACCACTTCCGCGCCGCCGTGAATCGGCGAGACCCCGCCGACGCCCTGAAGCGCTGGCGGCTTCAGGATCACATGGACGCCATCCTCGCGCTGGGCGTCACGCAGTTGATCGACCAGTTGACGCACGACCGCTCGGACCTCTCCGCCCTGTCGCTCGACCAGAGGCGCGACCTGCTCCTGCTGGCCGCCCTGTACGACCAGTCCACCGGCGAGCCGATCGAACGGCGCTGGAGCCGACTGCGACGGCGCTCCGGCTTCCGCCCGCTGTGGAGCCGCCGCGACCTCCAGATCGGCGTCGGCATCACCGTCTTCGTCATCGCCTTGACCCTGTCGATCCCGATGCTCCAGCAGGCCAGCGTGCTCCCCTGGCTGCTCCTGCCGATCCTGCTCGGCTGGCTCTACTGGGGCTGGCGGCTCGCCCGCGCCGAGTGGTTCGCCCGAGACATCCGCCGGGGCCTGCGCGTCCTGAGCCGCGACCCGTCCGCCTTGCGCTGGGAGCTTCTCTGGTTCAAGCCAAGCGAGCTTGGGGGCCAACCCTTGCCCACGGCGACGTCGGCCAATGGCGGCGAGGAGCGTTACGAACTCCTGCGCAAGTTCCAGGGGGTCCTGCGGACGCTCGGCTACAAGGGAATCGTCGTCCTGATCGACCGCGTGGACGAGCCGCAACTGATCGAGGGGGACCCGCGCAAGATGCGCGCGCTGGTCTGGCCGTTGCTCGATCACAAGTTCCTGCGCCACCCGGGGATCGGAGTCAAGCTGCTGCTGCCGATCGAGCTGGCGTACTACCT
Organism: uncultured Planctomycetota bacterium; assembly: GCA_963758025.1. GTDB lineage: Bacteria > Planctomycetota > Planctomycetia > Isosphaerales > Isosphaeraceae > CAVWUA01. The sequence continues at coordinate 912,885 of CAVWUA010000006.1, forward strand.
GGAGAAGGAAGACAAGGAGTTCTACGACCGCGCCCGGCCCGACAAGCTGAACATGATCAAACCCTTGCGCTGGACCGGCGCATCATTGTACGACCTGGCGACCGACCGGCTCCGCGCCTGTGCCGTCGAACCGTCCATGGACGGCAAGGGGCCTCGCCTGCGCGAGTTCGTTGACGATCAGATCGCCGACGATACCCTGAAAGACGCCCTGGGCAATTTGCGCACACCTCGGCAATTGTTCAAATTCTTGCACCGGCTCTTGCAGGAGCACTGCCAGCGTCACACCGAGGACAACCCGCGCTGGGCGGTCGATCCCGACACGTTCCGCACGACCTACTCGGCCCACCTCCGCGACCTGGAAGCCTTCGACCGCGGCTACGGGCACGGTTGAGACGTTTTCCCGTTCGTATCGACCCGCGACGGCTCGAAAACAGATCCCCGACTTTCCCACACCCCCGCACGAACCCGGTGCGGGGGTGTGGCATGCGCCGAGCATGGAGCGCGGCTGATGAGTCGGCGCGCGATCGCAGAGCAGGTATCCGGGTTGACCGCGCATGGGGTTTCCATTACAAACCCGCCCGACCGTGAGGATCGTGAATGGATTTCCACACCCCAGCGACGGCAAGCCCATGGCAACACGTTCCAGCGGCCGGCTCGCGTGCCTGGATGGCCTGCGCGGTTTTGCGGCGATTCATATCGTTCTCTGCCACCTCGACATCTCCCTCGGCGAGAACGTTCATCCCCTGATCAACCTGGCCCTGGCGCCATTCCGGCACGGGCTGAAATGCGTGCCGCTGATGCTGGTGCTCAGTGGGTTCGTTCTGACCCATGCGCGGATTCGCAAGGGGCCGTCACCGAGCTTCGGCTCGTACCTGGCGGGGCGTTGGCGGCGCATCGGCTTACCCTACTATGCCGCCGCGCTTCTCTACCTGGCCCTGACAGTGTGCGTTGCGACGGCCGGCGGTTCGACTTCCCCGATCGGATGGTTGGACCTCCGTCAGGTGGTCACGCATTTCCTGTTCGTGCACGGATTCTGGGCCGACACGTTCGCCGGGATCAACTTCCCGTTCTGGACCCTGTCGATCATCTTTCAGTTCTACCTGGCCTTCCCCTTGTTATTTGGCCTGTGGAACCGCTGGGACAGGCGACTGGTTCTCGCCGCGATGGTTGCGATTTCCGTGGCCTGGCGCGCCTTGATCGTGACGTGCTACGGGTGGGAGAATTTCCACCTGGTCGATGGCGTGCTCTGGGGCCGCTGGTCGGAGTTCGCCCTGGGAATGGCGCTGGCCTTCTGGCACAATGGCCCTGATCCGGTCCACGCGAACCGGCGATTGGGAGCGGGGCTCGGCGCCGGCACACTGATCTTGCTCGGCATCGCGCTGGGCTTGAGAGCTCGTGGTCAGGGATACATGATGGACTTTTTCTTCGCGGCCGGATATGCCTGCCTGGTCGGCGCGGCTTTGCACTCGGCGACGCGCGGGGGAAGGCTGTCCCGCCTGCTCGGACACCGATACGCTGGCAGTTTGGGGACGATCTCATACAGCCTTTACCTGACCCACAACCTGGTTCTCGGCCACGGTCTGGCCATGATCCGCCGGGTTCTGATGGACCCGGGGCTCCCGACCGATACGTTGCTGGTCGTCGTCTCGCTGACGGCCTGCCTGGGTGTGGCCTGGATCTTCCACCGTCTGGTCGAGACGCGCTGCGGATCAACGACAGCCAGGGGGAGTGCTCCATGCCCGGTCGTGGCGGCCCGGCCCGCGCCGGTGTCGCCGGTCTCCTGGCCAGTCGCCACGGTTTCGTAAAGCGTCTAATCCTCACGCCGGGACATGGCATGGCACGGCGAACCCGCGGCTCCGGCCCCTCGCGACCGCCTCGCCAGGGGCCATTCCGTTACCTCAAGCTGTTCAAGCCGTACGACGTCTTGACGCAATTCACCGACGCCGGAGGCCGGGCGACCCTGAAGGAGTTCGTGCCGGTCCCCGACGTCTATCCGGTCGGGCGGCTCGACCGCGATAGCGAGGGGTTGCTGCTGTTGACCGACGACGGCCGGCTGGCCCACCGGCTGACTGACCCACGGTTCGGGCATCCGCGAACCTATCTGGCTCAGGTTGAGCACATCCCCGACACCGACGCCCTGGAGGCCCTGCGGCGGGGAGTTTTGCTCAAGGACGGGCCGACCTTGCCGGCGGAGGCGGATCTGCTCGACGAGCCTCCCGCACTGCCCGAGCGGCCGGTGCCGATCCGGTTCCGCAAGAACGTGCCGACGGCCTGGGTGCGGCTGGTCCTGCGTGAGGGACGCAATCGTCAGGTGCGCCGGATGACCGCGGCGGTTGGTCATCCGACCTTGCGGCTCGTGCGGGTGGCTGTCGGAGCGGTGACGCTCGACGGTCTGGAGCCGGGCAGGTGGCGCGACCTGTCGGCCGAGGAGCGCCGTTCGCTGGGCATTCCCGAACCCAGGACCCGTCGATAGAGAAAATCCGCGGGGCGCGGGTACACTTGTGGTTGAGAGGTGTTGTTGTTTCGAGAGAACCTCCCGACGTGTCCCGAGGCTCGCGCCATGCCGCTGTTCCAGTTTCCGCGAGAGCACGTCATCGACGCGCCGAACCTGTCCCTCGCCACCCGCCAGAGCGTCGTTTCCGGCCTGACGCTGGAGGGGACGCCCCGAGGCCCTTCCGGACCATTTTCCGCCATTCCCACCCTGACCGAGGCGGCGGGCGTGGCGGAGGTCCAGGACTTGAAGGATCAGTTCGTGCTCTTCCAGCTCAACGACCGACCGGACGGCCCGGCCGTGCTGGAACCGTCGGCCGTCGAGCCGAGGATCAGCGGCTCGCTGGATGACCCGGACATGCTGGTCGGCATGGAGATGCTCTCGTTCCACGTCGGGGAGAACGAAGACATCGAGAAGAACACCCGCGCGACCTTGCGAATCACCTTCGGCAAGGACGAGAACTCCACCGACAAGATCTTTGACACCGTCTTCTGGTCGGTGGCCGCCGGCCTGCAACTCTACGACCAGGCCCGGAGCGGTCGCGCCATGCCGAAGGACCTGAAGGGGGATTTCAGCCGGGCCTTCGGTCGCCGACCCATTGAGATCCCCGGCAGCCTGGGCAAGCTGTCGTTCGAGGTGGTCAAGCACCGTGAGCCGCGCTGGTGGCAGCGCATCTTCTCGTTCGCCGAAAGCGCGACCGGCAAGGCGCTGGTCTCGGCCCTGGGGTTCCCGGCGATCACCTACCCGGCCATCCAGCTCCTGGACGAGCTGCTGAACCGCCTTCAGGACGCTCGCCCTGAGATCCTCTTCCAGAGCATGCCGTTGCGGCTGGCCCTCTCGACCTGGGCACGCGACAACTTCGGTCCGGGGGGACGGGTGCGGGTCGGTTGTCTGAACCCCGGCTTCTGCATCCTGGCCCGCGGACGCGACTATCAGGCGATCCTCGATTCCGACGCGACCTACAACGCCACATACAGCAAGCTCGTCCCCTCCTCGGCAGGCGATCTCGACCTCCTGACAGGCCGCTACGATGATCCATTCCGCGATATGACCTACGCCGTCTTCCGCATCGGCATGCGATCCACGAAGCTCGACCCGACGTTTCAGTTCGGTTGAGCGGCCCAGCCCCCACGCTGGCGATCGGCCCGACAAAAGCGTAAACTAGAGTACAGGCATCCGACGAGCAACGATCGGATCGGGAGGAGACGGCGATGTCCAGCCAGCCACGCATATTGGAGGGTCTGACCCTGGAGGAGTTCCTCCGCACCCCCGGCATTGATGAGCCGCCGTATCAGGAGTACATCGATGGTCGTGTTGAGGTGAAGGTGTCACCACAAAAGAAGCATGGCATCATCCAGGTCGATCTTTGCGGCTACTTCAACCAGTTCGCCAAGCCGAGGAAGCTCGGTCGCGCGTTCCCGGAGCTTCGTTGCACGTTCGCGGGCCGGTCGATTCTGCCTGACGTAACCTTTCTGCTGATGGAACACATTCCGCTGGACGAACGGGGCGAGCCGATCGACGAGACGCTGATCCCGCCGGACATCCACGTTGAAATCATCTCGCCCGACAAGAAGCTGAAGAAATCGCGCGAGAAGCTGATTCACTCGACATCCCACGGCTGCCCGTTGGGTTGGCTGATCCACCCATCTGCAAGGTGGATCGAGGTATATCGGCCGGGGCAAGCTCCCGAACGATTTTCCGAGGACGACGTGCTGGAGGGGGAACCGGTCTTGGAGGGGTTTCGCCTCCCGGTCAGTGCCGTTTTCGGCTGGCTCAAGTTGACATAAGGGAGGAGACGGCGATGTCCAGCCGATCACGCTTTCAGGAGGGTCTGACGCTGGAGGAATTCCTCCGCACCCCCGGCATTGATGAGCCGCCGTATCAGGAGTACATCGATGGTCGTATACCGGTGAGCGAGGTTTTCGGCTGGCTCAAGTCTCGACTGCGACCGGGGGCCAACTCCGCATGAGCCAGGTTGCCGGGAACAATGGTGGTCCCTTGCGGCTGACCTACGAGGGGGGAACGGTCCTCGTCGAAGGGCTGCGCGAGGACAATCCACGCGGGATTCCGGGCGTCCGGTTCGACCCTCGCGGCGGGGTCCACCGGGCCGAGGGAATCTGGTACCGGACGATCGTCCAGCACCTGCTCGACCACAAGATTGATTACGTCGATGAGGCCCGCGCCTACGACAAATCACCCTGGACGATCCAGATCGACAAGCCGGCCTTTCCGCATCAGACCGAGGCGCTGGACGCCTGGTGGAAGGCGGGGCGTCGCGGGGTGGTCGTGCTGCCGACCGGCACGGGCAAGACCCACCTGGCGAACCTCGCCATCCAGAAGACCGCGCGACCGACCCTGGTCGTCACGCCGACAATCGACCTGTTGAACCAGTGGTACGACGAGCTGGCCCTCTGCTTCGGCGTCGAGGTTGGCCTGCTCGGCGGCGGTTATTACGATATCAAGCCGCTGACGGTCACGACGTATGACTCCGCGTACATGAACCTCGATCGCCTGGGGAACCGGTTCGGCCTGATCGTCTTCGACGAGTGCCACCACCTGCCCGGCCCGACCTACGGCCTCTCCGCCACCTGCGCGATCGCCCCGTTCCGCCTGGGGCTGACGGCCACCCCCGAACGCGCGGATAACGCCCACGTCCAGCTCGACCACCTGATCGGCCCGATCGTCTATCGCCGCGAGATCACCCAACTCCGCGGTGAGTTTCTGGCCGATTACCGGATCGAAACGCTGTACGTGAACCTCTCCGAGGAGGAGCGGTTCCGCTACGAATCCTGCCGCGAGACGTACCGGAACTTCGTCCGGGACAACGGCATCGACATGCGACGGCCGAACGGCTGGGGACAGTTCCTCTTCGCCGCGCACCGCTCGGCGGAAGGGCGTCAGGCGTACCTCGCCTACCGCGAGCAGCGTGCCCTGGCCCTGGCCGCCCCCGCGAAACTGAACCTGCTCGCCCGCCTGCTCGATCGGCACAACGGCGACCGCGTGATTATTTTCACGCATGACAACGCCACCGTGTACAAGATCGCCCGCCGCTTCCTCGTGCCGGTCATCACGCATCAGACCAAGACGAAGGAGCGGCGCGAGGTGCTCCTGAAGTTCAACGAAGGGTCGTACCCGATCGTGGCGACCTCGCGCGTCCTGAATGAAGGGGTGAACGTGCCCGAGGCGAACGTCGCGGTCATCCTCTCGGGCTCGGCCAGCGTGCGGGAGCACGTCCAGCGCCTCGGGCGGATTCTCCGCAAGTCGGGCGACAAGGAAGCCCAGCTCTATGAGGTCATCACGCGCGGGACGGTCGAGGAGTTCACCTCCAACCGCCGCCGACAGCACAGTGCCTACGGCGGAGACTGACGCACGGCGGTGGACGTCAGGCGGCTGGCTCAACGGAAACCGCCGTTGGCGACACGCCGGGGGACCTCCGGCGCCTCTGCGCCAGCGTCAACTCGACGACCAGCAAGACCCCGCCAAGGCCCGTGAACGTGTAGCCCATCAGCCAGTACGGCCGGTAAATCAAATATGGCGGCTCCCAGGCGTTGGCCTCCGGGGGGAGCTGTCGGCGAACCATTGCGACAGAGAGTTCTTGTACCAGTTAAAGCGCGTCGTCTCGCGATAACTGTAAGCATCGACCAGATAGGCGAAAGGAAACTGATCCGGCGCATTTTGGATGGCAGCGCATCAAGATTTGTTCGTCATTCTTCAGATCTTCGGCCGTCGCCAGTTCGCCGTCAGCGCGACGGAACACGTACCCGAACAGAGGGTCGAGCACGCGCCATTTGCCATCGATATGCGCTTCGACCACACCATGGGTGCAGAACTGGTGATCGGCACTGACCAGCAGCAACTTGCGAGCCGGGATGCCGTAAGTACGTAGCGCCGTGATGAGCAGCAGAGACCGATGCCCGCAAATCCCGCCATGCGTTAAGATATAGTCGACAAAGCGGTAATTGCGTGAAGAGACAGGATCGTCCAGCCCCTGAACCTTGAGCTGATCGACGTACTCCCGATGCCTTTGGTGGATCTCCCACGTCAGGCGTTCGGCCAGGTCGGCGTCGCTTGTTGCCGCGGCGGCGATCGGAGCAAAAGACGCTTTGACCAGGCGATTGGCACGCCAGCCCCGATAGCAACCCAGCAACCCCAGCATGAGCAGGATCGAGGCCACGGCCACGCGTACAGGGGTCAGCCGGATGGAACGCCAGGGATTGATCTTTGGAATGAACCGATTTGCTCCGTTCCTTGCGTTAGAGATCATGGAGGAATCTCATTCGGTGGATGATGCCCCAATCGAATGGGCGGATGCCCCTCATGATGAATCGAAAAGAACCGCTGCTCATAATATCGCCACACTCCGCCGTTCACAACAGCCGCTACGATATCAGAGATTGATAGCGTAATGCTTTGAATGAAGAATCCGAGGGCTTCCCATGCTGACCGGCAACCTCGTCCTTGTCAAAACCATCAAATCACGGGTGGTGCCGCGTTACCTGAGGCGCGACGACCCGTACTGGCTCGACGTGGCCGAGAGCCTGCTGTTGATTTTTCGAGACGGTGTCGGCATGACCCGGGGCGAGATCCAGAGCGAGGTCGAGGAACTGGTGGGCGAGGGCATGGCGACGCTCGCCCACCGAGGACTGGCCAAGGTACTCGAAGACCGCGCGGAGTTCGAAGTCGTTGCCGACGTGCCCCCGGAGAAGCTCCGCGAGAAGGTCTTCACGGCCGCCGCCGCGCATCGCCAGGCCCTCCGCGCGACCGGCCACCGGGAGACGTTCCAGCGCGATGTCGTGCTGGCGAGCGTTGCCGAGGACCTCAAGGTTGACCCGGCGCAGATCACCGCGCACCTGTTCGCCGACCTCAAGGACGAGAACCGGATGCTCTCGTTCCGCGACCTCGACGCCCAGGCCCTGATCGATCGCTACAACGTCGCCCTGGCACAGGCGGTCCTGCTCCGCTCGGTGCTCGTGACGGCTGAGGTCCGCAACGCCCGCCCCGCGCGCTACCGTCAACTGTTCCGGCACCTGAAGTTCCACCGCTTGCTGTTCCGTGTTGAAGGGTCGATGCGAGAGGGCTACGTCATCAAGATCGACGGCCCTTTGAGCCTCTTCTCAGCGACGAACAAGTACGGCTTCCAGATGGCGATGTTTCTGCCGGCCCTGTTGCTCTGCGAGGACTTCCGCCTCGATGCCGAACTGCGTTGGGGACCGAAACGGGAGCCGCGGGCGTTCCACCTCGAAGCCGGAGATGGGCTGGTCTCGCATTATCAGGATACCGGCACCTACGTCCCGGCCGAGTTGAACGCCTTCCTCGAACGGTTCCGCCAGGTCGCGCCGGCGTGGGACGTGTCCGAGGCGACCGAGGTTATCGAGCTGGGCCGCGAAGGGGTCTGGGTGCCTGATTACCGGTTCGTCCACAAGGAAACAGGCACCGATGTTCTCGTGGAAGTGCTGGGCTTCTGGAAGCGGTCGAGCGTCGAGCGGCTTCTGCGACTCCTGCCGAAGCATGGTCCCAGGCGGTACGTGCTGGCGATTTCCGAAAAGCTGAAAGTGGACGAGGAGAGCTTGCAGGAGCTTGCGGGGCCAGTCCTCCGGTTCAAGGAGATCCCCAACGCGCCCGAACTGGCCGCGCTGCTGGACGGTTTCATCCCACGGCAAGAGCAGGGTGGACTGCTATCTTAGGCCGGATTCTCTGCGAAGTGATCCCCACCGAACACGGCGTGGGAAACCGGGCCAGACGCCACCCATTCCTCCTACCGACCCGCATTTTCCGCGATCGCCCGAGCGTGCTCTACATCGGCGCGGATCTGGTTCAAGAGGTCGTCGATGCCGTCGAACTTGCGTGAGGAGCGCAGATGCTGGAGGAGGTCGATCTCCAGGGCCACACCGTAGAGGTCGCCCTGGTGGCCGATGAGGTGGGTTTCGACCTGGCGGGATTGCTCGCCGAAGGTGGCGTTCGGTCCGATGTGGACGGCGGCGGGGTGGGGGCCTTCTCGGTCGATCCAGGCGTGAGCGGCGTACACACCGTCGGCGGGGAGCTGGGTGTCGCTGCGGTCGAGATTGGCGGTCGGGAAGCCCAGGCCGGCGCCTCGGCCGGCGCCTCGGACGACGCGGCCCCGGAGGCGGTGCGGGCGGCCGAGCAGGGTGGCGGCCTCATCGACGCGGCCCTCGGCCAGGGCCTGACGAATCCGGCTGGAGGAGACGATCCGGCCATCCACCTCGGTCGGCTCGGCAATCTCGAAGTCCAGGCCGGCCTCGGCGCACCACGAGGCCAGCAAACGGGCGTCGCCGCCGCGATCGCGGCCAAAGCCAAAGGTCGGCCCCTCGACCATCCCCCGCGCTCCGAACTGGCCCAGGACGACCCGCTCGAAGAACTCGCGGGCGGTCAGGCCGAGCAGCCAGGGGCCGGTGCGGAAGATACCGACCTCGTTCGCCCCGGCCTGCCCCAATAACTCCACCTTGCGGTCGATCCAGGTCAAGGGGGGCGGGACCGCCTCGGGACGCAGCACGGCGACGGGTGGGGGGTCGAACGTCAGGACCACGGCGGGCGCACCGGCAGCCTCGGCCTTTTGCCGGAGCCGGGCGATCAGGCGGGCATGGCCCCGGTGCACGCCGTCGAAGTTGCCGACCGCCAGAAATGCCCCCCGGACCGCCGCGGCGACCTCCGCGAAACTCTCAATCGTGATCACCGACGCAGGTCCCCCGCCATTTGAGCCACTCATCTCAACTTGCTGACTATCTTCACCACTCGTCGGCATTATCGCCTTGGAGCCTGTGGGATGGAAGATTTCACCGCGGGTGCTTCGCGGCTCATGAAATCCTCTCCGTCTTCTTCTCCAGGTCTCCCGTCTGTCAGGCAAGAGGCGGAAAGGCTATGATAGGCCCCGGCGGGGCAATCCGCTGACTCGTGATCGAGACGGAAACCGAGGGCGCGTGCAGCCGGACCGATGAATTTTCTGATCCTGGGCGACGGCCCCGAGGAGCAGGCCTGGGCGGACGCCCTGGCCGATGATCCCGACCACCAGCTCTGGGCCGCCTGCCCGGGCTGGAAACGGTTCCCCGACCTGCCGGGCGGTCCCGACCTGGACGAGGCCCTGGCCGTCGCTGGGGTTGAGGCGGTGATCGCCGGGGGTGGGCCGGAACTCCGCGCCGAGGGGCTGCGACGGGCCGCCGGCGCGGGCTTGCCGATCGTCGCGCTGCACCCGCCCGGACCGAACGCCGACCCGTATTACCAGATCGCCCTGAGCCGCGAGGAAACCGGCGCGCGGGTCGTTCCCGACCTGCCCGGCCGTCGGCATCCCGGGGTCCAGGAGCTGAGCGCGGCCATCGCCAAGGAGACGCTCGGCCCCTATCGCGAGCTGCGCTACGAGGTGCCGGTCGGCCCGGCCGGCGGCGATCTGCTCGGCGCGGTCTTTCCCCGGGTCGTCGATGTCGTCCGGTCGTTGATCGGCGAGATCGAGGCGGTGACGGCCACCGGCGACCCGCCCGGAGCGCGTCCGACGGCGATGCTGGTCGTGCAGTTGCGCGGTCCGGAAGCCCGACGCGCCGAGGTCCGTCTGGCGGCGGTGAACGGTCCGGCAACCGCACGGCTGACCCTGGTGGGGGAGAACGGAACGCTGACCCTGGAGCACGACCCCGATTGGATCGGGCCGTCGCGGCTGATCCGCCAGCCGGCGGGGGCCCTGGAGCCCGCCGAGGCGCCGCTGTCGCTCCCGCCGTTCGCGCCCCGCCGGGAGATCCTCGATGCGCTCGCGGCGACCTTGAACGGCCAGATTGTCCACCCTGACCTGCTCGACGGCACCCGCGCGATGGAGTTGACCGAAGCGGCGGCCAAGAGCCTCCGTCGCGGTCGGACCGTCGAGCTGGACTACGAGGAGATGAGCGAGGCGGGGAACTTCAAGAGCGTGATGACGGGCCTCGGCTGCGGTCTGCTGCTGGGTTCGCTCTTTCTGCTGCCGGTCGCCCTGGCCGGGCCGGCGTTCGGCGTCCGCTGGACGATCTACCTGGCGTATCTGATCCCCCCGGCGCTGGTGGCGTTCGCCCTCTTGCAGTTGCTCCGGTTCGCCCTGAACCCCGACCGCCGCGTGACCACGCAACGCCCCGACACGACGGACGAGGCCCCCACAAAAGGACCGCCCAGAGCCTTGTAGGGTGGGCATCGCCCACCATCGTCATTCGGCGAGCGGTGGGCGGTGTCCACTCTACGATGAACCGATAATTTCGCTGCCAACCTGCGTGAGAACGCTCCCGAGACAGCCGCATTTCTCAGCCCTTTTTGTCCGTGAACCGACCCCGACATCCGGCTCCATGACCGAAGACCTGATCGGACAACTTGGGTACGTGGGGATCATCCTGGTCCTGGTGCTCGGCGGCCTGGGGCTGCCGGTGCCCGAGGAGGCGCCGGTGATTCTCGCGGCTATTCTCTCGCACAAGGGGCAGATGTTCTGGCCGGTCGCCCTGGCGTCGTGCTTCGTCGGCGTACTCGTGGGGGATTTCGTCGTCTATTTCCTCGGGTTTTTCTACGGCGAGAAGGTGCTCAGCTTCCGCCTGACCCGCAAGTTCCTGACGAAGGCGCGCGAGGCGCAGATCAAAGGGTACTTCCACCGCCACGGGATCAAGATCCTGATCGTCGGCCGGTTCGCCGTCGGGTTCCGCACGGCCGCCTACCTCACGGCCGGCATCCTCCGCCTGCCGCCGTTGAACCTGTTCCTGGCGGACCTGTTCGCCGCGTCCCTGAGCACCTTCCTGCTGTTCGGCCTCGGCTACTTCTTCGCCGACTGGATCCTGAGCGGCATCGAAGGGGTCAAGCGGTACATCTTCGTCATCGTGGCCGTGGCGATCGGCGGCTGGCTCCTCTACCGCTACTACAAGGCCCGCCAGCGCGCCGGTCTGCCGGTCGGCCCGCCGGTGCCCGTCACCGACGAGGTCCCCCTGCCGCCCGACGACCTCCACCCCGCAACGCCTCCCTCCCCACCGTCAACATCACCACCGAGCGCCGCTGACCTGATCGTGGTCGCCCCGTCCGACGGGGCTCCTCCCATCTCCCTGGAAGTTGATCCCACCCCGCGCACGCCCGCCGATTCCACCATGTCGGAACCGGCCCGCGACCCGCACTCCTGAACCGATACTGTGCCCAGACCTTTGGCCGTGGATTTCCATGTCCTCCATCATATTTTTTGGTTAACCAAAAAATTGTTTTGACCATTGTCGATAATGGGGTAGAATGCCTTTCGATCCGAGGATTGGCGTCCAGAAAATCCTTTAAGAGGAAAGGCCAAGGATTCATCCATGGGCAGAAGAAACCGAAGGGGGCGGGGATTCACGCTGATCGAGCTGCTGGTGGTGATTGCGATCATCGGCGTCTTGATCGGGCTGCTTGATGCCGGCGGTGCAGGCGGCGCGTGAGGCGGCGAGGCGGGCGCAGTGCATCAACAACCTGAAGCAGTTGGGGCTGGCCCTGGCGAATTACGAGTCGGCGATCGGGTCTTTTCCGCCGGCTTACGTGGGAGACCCGAAGGCGTCGGGGACGGCCTATGGCGTCAGCTATCCGGACGAGAACCTCAACACCCTGCCGGGGTTCGCCTGGGGGACGTTGATCCTGCCGTATGTCGAGCAGTCGAACGTCTATGCGAGCTTCAACGTCAACCTGCCCTGCTGGGCGCCCGACAACACGACCGCGGCGCGGACGACATTGTCGCTGTTCCTCTGCCCGTCGGCGACGGGCGGGAGCGACGGCTTCGCGCTGGAGCGTTACACGGCCGGCACGGCGGAGGACCCGAAGAACCCGGTTCCGTTCGCGCCGAGGATCGAGTTCAGCCACGCGCATTACGTGACCAACGCCGGAGTGAACCAACCCTGGGGGCGCAGCACGGCCTATTCGTATGACTTCGACGTGGCCGAACCCCTGTCCGGGGGCCGTCCGGCGGTCGACATCAACGGGCCGTTTTACCGCAACTCGCGGACGAAGGTGGCTGACGTGACGGACGGGCTGTCGAACACGGTGTTCCTCGGCGAGCACACATCTTCGCTGAGCAACAAGACGTGGGTGGGGGTCGTCCCGTTCGCCTGCACGCCGCCGAAGGCCCCCTGGCGGTCGGACCCGAATTCGGGCGGTTGCCTGGTCGGCGCCCACAGCGGGCCGGACGTCCACGACCATCCCCAGGTGATCATCCACGCGCCGAACGGGCCGTTCGGCCACACCGACGAGATGTATTCCAACCACCCCGGCGGCGGCAACGTGCTGATGGGGGACGGCTCGGTGCGATTCATCAAGGAGAGCATCTATCCGTGGACGTGGGTCGGGCTGTCCACCCGCAACGGCGGGGAAGTGCTCAGCGGGGACTATTGAGTCGCGGCGATCGGGACCGAAAGCCCTCTTCGCGGATCGCCCTTACTCGGGCATCACCAGCGCGTTCGGGCCGAGGGTCACGATGGTCGGGTGGTCACCTCCTGCCGGGCGGCGAAGCTGGCTGACGGATTCGGGGGTCAGGGCGTCGAGCGCGGCGGAGATCTCCTCCAGGGTGCGCACGCGGCCGAGGAAGTACCAGTCGGAGGCCAGCGAGCCGGAGCGGCTCATGCTCGATTCCTGCTGCATGATGAGCGCGGATTTCAGGCCCGCCCGCATCGTCTCCAGTTCCTCGGCCTCGACGCCCGACGCGGCCAGGCGGCGGACCTCTTCGAGCGTCACGTCGAGGGTCTGCTGCGCGCGATCGGCGGAGGTGCCGGCGTAGCAGAGCACCGCGGCGCGGTTCCGTGAAGCTCTCGTAACCGGCGTACACCGAATAGCACAGCCCGCGCTTCTCGCGGACCTCCGTGAACAGACGGGCGGAGCTGTAGCCGCCGAGGATGGCCGTCGCGGCGCGGGCGAGGTAGTACGACGGGTCGCTGATCGTCACCGTCGGATAGGCCAGGGCAATCTGGATCTGCTGCGTGTCCTTGAGGATATGGTCGCGTACGCGGGCCGGCGGGGTGCATGGTCAGGGCCGGTTCGGGTCCTGCGGCTTCCAGTCGCCGAAGAGGCGGCCGACGGCGTCGCGGACGACCGGCGAAGTCGATCGCTCCGGCCACGGCCAGGATCGCGCCGTTGGGCCGGTAGTTGCGGAGGAAGAACCGGCGCAGGTCATCCGGCGTGGCCGCCTCGACCCCCTCGGGCGTGCCCGGCGCGGGGCGGCCCCAGGGGTCGGGGAAGTGCCGCTGGCGCAGCTCGTAGATGACCTTCGTGCCGGGGTCGTCCTCCAGGCTCTGCAGCGACTGCAGGGCCAGGGCGCGGATCGGCTCGACCTCGTCGTCCTCCAGGTGGGGGCGGAGGATCACGTCGGCGAAGATCTCCAGGGCCGGGATCAGGTTCCGGCCGAGCGTCGCCGCCGAGAGGCTGGTGTGGAGCGTCTGGCGCTCTCGCCGTGCGAGACGCCGAGGTTATCCAGCGCGGTGAGCAGGTCGCGGCTGTCGCGCGAGCCGGCGCCTCGCATGATCCACTCGGCGAGCATCGCCGCCGAGCCCCCCCGGTCCTCCGCCTCATACAAGGCCCCCGACGGCAGCAGGAACGATGAACGCGGCCGACTGGACCCCGGGCATCGTCTCGGCCACGAGGACCAGACCATTGGGGTAAACGTGGTGGGAGACGCGCTGATCGGACACGGGGGAACCTCGTGGGCAGTGGTCAGTGGATGATGGTCCGTGGTCGGGGGCACGCTTGGCGTGTCCGGCGAGACGGCGTTTTTGGATTCGGTGTCGTGTCTCAGGATAACGGTGAAGGAGGCCCGGCGTCGATTCCAACCAGGCCCGCTTCACCCATCGACCGCCTTGTACAGCGTCTTCGAGCGGCGGAAGCCGGCCTGACGGTAGAGCAGGACGGCGCCGGCAGTTCTCGGCGGTGACTTCCAGATAGACGCGCTTCAGGCCGGCACGCTGGAAGCCTTCCAGGGCGCGGCGGAGCAGGGCCTTGCCCAGACCGAGCCCCCGGTAGGCCGGGGCGACGCCAACGTTCTGGATCGCGCCGATCGGGCCGCGGTCGATCACCCCCTGGATCGTGGCGCAGTATCCTTCAGGGCTGGCGATCATCCAGGTGGCCGCACCGAGAAAGCCCGGCTTGCGGCGGATCTCGCGCATCAGGCGCTGGCACCCCTGACGGTCGCCCAGGCAGGGGAAGACGTGGGCGTCGATCTCGTCGCGGAAGCTCAGGTACTTGACCTCCGCGTGCTGGTCGATGAGCGACTCATCCCAGGCCACCCACCGGAACGGCGGCGGCAGGATCGCCGGCGGGAGCGGGCCATCAAGGTCAAGCTCCATCCGGAACCGCTTGTAATACGTGATCGCCATCGCGCGTGTACGGTCCCGCAACGGCTGCCTCTCCGTGTATTTTCCCAGGGCCGGCCCGACTATCCTAAATCAACAATCGGCTCGCGGTCAACTCGGCATAAATCATCAAAATGATCCGGCCTCACGGATAAAAATGAGGGGCCTTCAGAACCTGTCCGCCGGGGAACATCGCCTTGTAGGACTCGACTTGCATCACCGGCCGGGCGTGGCCGTCGAGGAACAGGCAATTGGCGGTCCCATGCCGCTTCCAGGCGATCCAGGTGTCGAGGATGTCGGTGCCGACCCAGATGTCGTAATCGTCCTGCCGGGGGTCGCCGTCCGGGTCGTCGAGGATCGCCTCCGCGTCGCGCTCGTTAAACATGATGAAGTTCGACGTGCCGATCTCGTGCTGGAATCGTGGAAAGCTCCACTGGCCGTAACGGCGGCTCCGGTGGCTCAGCAGGGAGTTCATCAGGTAGCTCGTGCGGTGCTCGATGCCGTTGACCTGGCCCGTTGCCGGATCGAGGAACGGCCGGACCCGCGAGGTGTCCGAGAGGCAGCGGAAGATTTTCTCGTCGGCGATCTGGGTCCCCCCCTTGGCGATCGACTCCCGCGCGAACGTCGGGTTGATGTACGGCATGATCTTGTCCTCCCAGTAGATCTCGGCGAACGAGTCGGCGGAGGAGGATTGCGAGGTCACGTCGGCGTCGAACGGGTGGTGCAGGAAGAACTGCCCGTTCCAGGCATCGAAATACTGGCAGGACCCCCAGGCCAATCTGGTGCAAGTGGCTCTGGCAGTCCATCCGCCGCGCCGCCTCCCGCGCCCCTTGCACCGCGGGAAGCAACAGCGCCACCAGAACCCCGATGGTCGCGATCACCACCAGCAGCTCGATCAAGGTGAAGCCGCGCCGGTCATGCCGTCTCATGAGGAACCTCAGGGAAAAATGTCGGTGTCTCTGGTGCGTAACACGAATGGCCGGAAAGATAATACCTGCGCAGGGCGACGCAAGGGGCCCCTCGGGAATAATCCAGCGGTCGCACTCGGCGCAAGATATGCACAAGAACTGTGGGCAATGCGTTGAGGACAACTCCACCCGGAACCGAGGAGCCTGCCCCCATGAATCCCGAAACCGATATGACGGTGGCCATCGCCCATCAGCCCGACGACATCACCAAGGCGATCCAGAAGGCGCTGGATGAGATTCCGATGGAGGACTTCCGCGACAAGGTTGTGGCGATCCACCCGAACGACACGACGGCGACCCGGAGCGACAAGACCGCCTGCACGCCGCCGGAGGGCCTGCGGGCGACAATCCAGTTCCTCAAGAACCTGCATCCCAAGGAGATCATCATCACGGGCGGTTCGGGGGATAAGGAGACCGAGGAGGTCTTCAAGATCATGGGCTATCTGGACGTGATCGACTCCGAAGGGGTGACCTGGCACGATCACAACAAGGCCCCGTTCGTCGAGGTGGACCTGCCGTTCGGCCCCCAGCGCAAGCTCATGGTCAACGAGCGGGTGCTCACGTATGAGAAGATTGTCTCCCTCGCGCAGTTGAAGGTCCACCAGACGGCCACGGTGACGATGGCGATCAAGAACATCGCCATGAGTTTCCCGGCGGCCGATTTCTACGGCCATCCGCGCGTGAGCCAGAAGCGACACCCGCACAACATCCTGGAGGACAAGCAGGCGTTCCTCGTGGGGATGCTCATGCGGTTCCCGATCGACCTGGCGATCGTCCTCGGCCAGCCGGCGATGATCGGCAAGGGGCCGATCGGCGGCAAGGCGGTCGATACCGGCCTGGTCCTGGCCGGTCGCAACGCCGTGTCAGTCGATTCGGTGGGGGCCTACCTGCTCGGGTTCGAGACCCTGGGCGTGCAGCATCTCCGCCAGGCCGAGCAGCTCGGCCTGGGCGTCGCCTACGCCGCGCGCGGCAAGGAGGGCGAAGCCGGACGCCTCCAGATCAAGGGCGTGTCCGTCGAAAAGGCGACGGAGATTTTCCGCAAGGCGGCATATGGTGAGGCGTTTTGATATTTAAATTATCAAATTACACCAACACGATTCTAGCTTTGCCCTCGATCACCAATCTTTGAGGACTTCCGCTCTGGTCCCGTGGGTGGGGCCTCGGGGGTGGTATTGGTGATCGGGGCAGGCTCGCCGGTGAGACGGCTCATGTCGGGCCGGGCGATCAGCATGGGGATCTCCAGGCCGTGGCGGACCTTGTCCACGGTCTGCCCCAGCATCAGGTCGCGCAGGAGGCCGTGACCGTGGGAGCCGACGACGAGCAGATCGACCGGATCGCGCCGCAGCTCGTGGACGAGCAGGCCCGCGCGGTCGTTGCCGTAGAGCAGCAGGGAACGGGCCTTGAAGCCCTTCTCGTTCAGCACGCGGACGACCTCGTTCAGGTAGCGCTGGTCGGCGTCGATGTGTCGGCCGCCCGCCTCGTCGCCATAGACGACCGACATCGGTGTGTCGGCCACGTGCAGAAGCACCAGCCGCGTTTCCCCCGCATGGGCCAAACTCAGCGCCCGGTTGAGGATCTCGGCGTCGGCCGGCGTGTGCTCCAGGGCCACGCCGATCGTCTCCAGCGGGCGCGGCCGCAGGGCATCGGCCCAGTCCAGTTCGACGCTCGGCGCGGGGAGCCAGGGGGGCGCCGGACGTATCCACGGCTTGATCGTCACCCAGACGACCAGGCCGAGCGCCGCCGCGATCAGCCCGTAACTCAACACAGTCACGACCCAGGTCAAGGGCAGCGGCCCGAGCATCCGACCCGATTCCCGGGCCAGATCGACCCACTCCACCGCCTGGTCGATCACCAGCTTGCCGTTCAGGGCCACGATGATCGCCGCGGTCAGCCACGCCAGCGCCTGCCCCCAGATCGGGGTCGCGAACGCCCCCATGTTCCGCCGGTTCGACGTGAAATGGATCAGTGGGATCACCGCGAAGGACAGTTGCAGGCTGAGGATCACCTGGCTCAGGACCAGCAGGTACTGCGTCGAGCCCTCGCCGGCCAGGGAGATCACCAGCACGGCCGGCACCAGGGCGAGCAGCCGCGTGATCAGCCGCCGCAGCCAGGGGGCGATCCGCAGGTGCAGATAGCCCTCCATCACGATCTGACCGGCCAGCGTGCCCGTCAGGGTCGAGCTCTGCCCGGCGCAGAGCAGGGCGATGCCGAACAGCAGCGGCGCCGCCGGACCGAGGCCCGGGATCTCAAACTTCAGGAACGACGGCAAGAGGCGGTGGGCCTCCTCGATGCTGGCGACCTCCTGCCCGTGCCGGTGGAACACCGCGGCGCTGAGGACCAGGATCGCCGCGTTGACGAAGAAGGCCGCGTTCAGGGCAATCGCCGAATCGATCAGGTTGTACCGGCACGCCTGCGCCTTGCTCCGTTCGTCCGCGCCGATCCGCCGCGACTGCACGAGGGCCGAGTGCAGATACAGGTTGTGCGGCATGACCGTCGCCCCCAGGATGCCGATGGCGACGAACAAGGCCCCCGGCGGCAGGCTCGGCACGAACCCCGCGGCCAGGGCCACCGGGTCGGGCCTGGCCAGGAAGATCTGGATCAGGAAGCACGCGCCGATGGTCGCGACCAGCACGAGGATCACCGCCTCCATCTTCCGCATGCCGAGTTTCTGGATCCAGAGGAGCAGGAACGTGTCGAAGGCCGTGATCAGGCATCCCCAGAGCAGGGGGAGGCCGAACAGGAGCTTCAGGGCGATGATCGTCCCGAGGACCTCGGCCAGGTCGGTCGCCGCGATGGCGACCTCGGCCAGGAGCCAGAGGACGAAGTTCACCGGTCGCGAATATTCGGCCCGGCACGCCTGCGCCAGGTCGTGCCCGGTGACCACCCCGAGCCGCGCCGAGAGCGTCTGCAAGAGCACGGCCATCAGGTTCGACATCAGGAGGACCCAGATCAGGGCGTAGCCGAACCGGGCGCCTCCCTCCAGGTCGGTCGCCCAGTTGCCCGGGTCCATGTAGCCGACGCTGACCAGATACGCCGGCCCGAGGAAGGCGAACAGCCGCTTCAACGGGTTACCATGGCCGACCGCCACCGTCCCGTGAACCTCGTCCAGTGAACGTCGCGCCCCCACCTCTCCCTCGGCCGTTTTCGCCATGATTGCCGACCTCTCCATCCCCCGTGCGAATCAAATAACGGTTGAAGCCTAACAAAGTGGTGATGGAAAAGCAAGATCATTATTTCCATGACAAAAAAATTTATTTTGGTAGACCAAAATAAAATTCAGAAAAATGGCACGCGGAATGCACTTCTAACAGATCGGCGTTGCGATCTCCGTTTACGACTGGAGATGGCACAAAATCAGAGAGAGAGATGACGACGGAAACGACCGTCGATTCCCACAGATCCATGAGGAGACACCATTGATGAAACGCATCCTGGGCCTGATTGTCGCGGGCGGCCTGATTCTCGGCCTGGCCGGCGACGCCAACGCACAGTTCTCTTTGAATATTAACCCGTACGGCTACGGGCCGGTGGTCAGCATCGGAACGGGTTACGGCGCTTACGGTTCCGGTTACGGGTATTCCCCCTACGGGAGCTACGGTTCCTATGGCACCTATGGGGGTTATGGGTACGGCGCGCCGGCCTACTCGTCGTACAGTTCGGCCTACGTGGCGCCCGGAACGAGCTACTACAGCTCGGGCTATTCCGGCTACCGGAGCTACGGAACGACCTTGCCGGGTGGATACATGTCCGGCTATCGCGGATACGCCAGCCCGTACGGCGTGGGGGGTTATTCCAGTTCCTACGGCTACGGCTATCCGTCCTATGGTGCCTATCCGTATGGTGGTTACGGCTACGGGGGCGGTCGGGTTTCGACGATTCTCCGTCGATTCGGCCTGTAAGACCGATCCTGTAAAGACCGAGCGCAAGATCAATGGGGCAGCGAGGAAAGGAGATTTCTTTCCCGCTGCCCCTTTTGCGTGAGAAACCTGGTGTATTCGGAGATCTGTTTCGAAGTGGGGTAGAATGGGGATGAGAATGTCGAGGCGATCCTTTGGTCAAAACCAGAAGAAGGGGAAGAACCCATGCGGCGGCAACTCGGGGTGATCTTGATCGTGGCGGCCCTGGCGATGACCGGTGAGGCCAAGGCCCAGGGGTTCGCGGGCGGTGTTGCGTCGAGTCCCTATTTCGGCTACGGCTCGACCTATGGCGCCCCCGGTTACTACGGTACGGCGTACGGTTACACGAGCTTCGGCTACCCTCGCACCTACACCGCGTTTTCCTCCCCCTATGGCGCGGGTTATGGTTACGGCTACGCGCCGGCGAGCTTCCTGCCAGGACGGTTCGGCGTGAACCTGTGGCGGCCTGGGTTTGTCTCTCCCGGTTACGCCTACGGCTCAGCCTACTATCGAACCTTCCCGATCGTCCCCACCATGCCCCCTCCGCCCTTCGGCGTGTATGCTCCCGCCTATGGACCGGGAGGCGTTTACGGCTGGTGACTTCCCAGCTTCCCGGCTGATCTTGGGCTTACTCTCCGCTTCTGATAGGCTCTCGGCGACGGTCAATGGCCCTGCTGGACCGTCGCTCCAAGCGCCCGGAAGTCTGGAAAGGAGTCCCAAGATCATGGCGACCGCCTCCTCGACCTCGAAGTTCGAACGGCTCGTGGCGACGTACCGCCGCGACCACACCCACCCGGTCAATCACGTCCTGCACGTCTTCGTCGGCTGGCCGATGGTGGGGGCGTCGCTCTTGCTCCTGCCCTTCCGGCCGCTCTGGTCGCTCGGCCTGTTCCTCGGCGGCTACGCCTTGATGTTCACCGGCCACTTCGTCTTCGAGCGGAACATCCCGACGATCCTCAAGCACCCGAGCACCCCCTTCGTGATCGCCTGGAGCGTGATCCGCACCCTCACCGGCGGCCTGGCGCGCCTGGTGGGTCTCGATCGCGCGCGATAAAATCGGGAGACGATCCCCCTCGTCCTCGGCGTGGAGACTTCCGACATGGCCACGATCACCCACCGCCGCATCGGCCCGGCCGACCACGGCCAAGCTCTGCCGTTCGACGACTTCATTCAGGCGGATTTCGAGGACGGCTGGCTCTACGAGCTGGCGCGGGGAGTCGTGGTCGTGACCGAGGTGCCAGGCGTTCCGCATGGGCTGACGGTTCAGCGCGTTTCGGACCTCTTCGCGTTCCACGACCGGGAGCACCCGGGAACGATTCAGTACCGAGCGGGAGGGGCCAGTTGCCGGCTCCGGCTTCCCGGGATGGAGTCGGACCGCCACCCGGATTTCGCCGTGTACCTGACCCCGCCACCTTCCGGTGAGAAGCCCTGGACGCGCTGGATTCCCGAGATCGTCATCGAGGTCGTCAGCCGTGGAGGCGAAGATCGGGATTACGTCGAAAAACGCGAGGAATACCTCCGCGCCGGGGTGAAGGAATACTGGATTCTCGACCCGAAGCGCAAGCGGTTGCTGGTCCTGCGACGCGCCGGGGATGTCTGGGAAGAGGTCGTGGTGAAGACGTCGGAGACGTACCGGACCCATCTCCTGCCGGGGCTGGAGGTCCGCCCGGGGGAATTGCTCGGCCTCACCGCACGTTGAGCGACCTCTTGAAATCCCGTGTGGAGACTTCCGACATGGCCACGATCACCCATCGCCGCATCGGCCCGGCCGACCACGGCCAAGCTCTGCCGTTCGACGACTTCATTCAGGCGGATTTCGAGGACGGCTGGCTCTACGAGCTGGCGCGGGGAGTCGTGGTCGTGACCGAGGTGCCAGGTGTTCCGCATGGGAGAATCGTGGGACGGGTGACGCGGATGTTCGTCCGTTACGAGGACCAGCAGCCCGACGTCATCAATTACCGGGCCGGTGGGAGCGAGTGTCGACTACGATTGCCGGGGATGGCCTCGGACCGGCACC
Source organism: uncultured Planctomycetota bacterium (assembly GCA_963758025.1). Lineage (GTDB taxonomy): Bacteria > Planctomycetota > Planctomycetia > Isosphaerales > Isosphaeraceae > CAVWUA01. The sequence goes on from CAVWUA010000006.1 coordinate 934,553, forward strand.
CGGATCAGGCAATTTACCTGACCCCACCACCTCCCGGCGAGAAACCCTGGACACGCTGGATTCCCGAGATCGTCATCGAGGTCGTCAGCCGTGGAGGCGAAGATCGGGATTACGTTGAAAAGCGCGAGGAATACCTCCGCGCCGGGGTGAAGGAATACTGGATTCTCGACCCGAAGCGCAAGCGGTTGCTGGTCCTGCGACGCGCTGGGGATGTCTGGGAAGAGGTCGTGGTGAAGACGTCGGAGACCTACCGGACCCATCTCCTGCCGGGGCTGGAGGTCCACCCGGGGGAATTGCTCGGGCTCACGGCACGTTGAGGGGTGCCGGGTGAACGCGCGTCCAGAGAACCGCTTGACAAGTCCCGCGCGACGTGGCTACGATGCCGATCGATTGTCTCCTGAGAGGACGAGGACTTGCCTGCCGAGGGACGCTGATGGCCGACCCGATCACGTACGACGATTTCGCGAAGCTGGAACTGCGGATTGCCAAGGTGCTGGAGGCGCGTCCGCACCCGAACGCTGACAAGCTGATGCTCTTGCAGGTGGATCTCGGCGACGAGCAGAAGCAGATCGTGGCCGGCATCCGCCAGCATTACACGCCCGAGCAGCTTGTCGGGCGGAAGATCGTCGTGGTGAACAACCTCGCGCCGGCGATGCTGCGGGGCGAGACGTCCAACGGCATGCTCCTGGCCGCCTCCTCCGGTGAGAAGGTCGTCCTGCTCGCGCCCGATGACCCCGAGTGCGTTGTCGGGGCGAAGGTGAAGTAAGGTCGATCCACCCCTCCCGCTCCACTTGCCCCGCTTGGAATGTCGCCGATGAAACCGCTGCGCGCACTGGCCCTGGTCGCTTGCCTGTTGATCGGCCTCGCCACGCCCGGCTGGGGCGAGACTCCCCGCGCAACGCGCAACGTCGTCCTGGTGACGACCGATGGCCTGCGTCCCGAGGAGGTCTTCCAGGGGGCCGACGAGGCATTGCTCAACAAGGAGCATGGCGGCGTCGCGGACGTGGAGGCCCTTCGCACGGCGTTCGGACGCGCGACCCCAGAGGACCGACGGCACGCCCTCTTGCCCTTCCTCTGGGAGGTCATCGCCCGGCAAGGGCAACTCTACGGCGATGCGGCGAACGGGAGCCAGGCCACTGTCACCAACGGCAAGAACTTCTCGTATCCCGGCTACAATGAGATGCTCGCCGGGTTCCCCGACGACCGGATCGACAGCAACGCCAAGCGGCCGAACCCGAACGTGACGGTTCTGGAATGGCTGAACCGGAAGCCCGCATACCGGGGCAAAGTCGCCGCGTTCACCTCCTGGGACGTCTTCCCGTTCATCATCAACCGCGAGCGTAGTGGATTGCTGGTCAATGGGGGCTGGCAGCCGATCGGCGGGACGGAACCCAACGAGCAACAGGCACTGCTCAACCGCCTCCAGCGCAACATTTTCAAGGTCTGGGAAGGGTCGCGGTATGACGCATTCACCTTCGAGGCCGCGATGGAGCACCTGCGGGCCGCGAAACCCCGCGTGCTCTACATCTCCCTGGGCGAGACGGACGAGTTCGCCCACGAAGGCCGCTATGACCATTACCTGATGGCCGCCCACCGCGCGGATGCCGATCTCAAAAGACTCTGGGAGACGCTTCAATCCCTGCCCGAATACCGGGACCAAACCACTCTGATCGTCTCGACGGATCATGGCCGCGGCCCGGCGCCCGACGGCTGGAAGCACCACGGGGCCAACGTGCCAGGCGCGGAGAAGATCTGGATCGGCATCCTCGGCCCCGATACGCCCCCCCTCGGCGTGCGATCGGATACCGGCGCCGTGACGCAATCGCAGATCGCCGCAACGGTCGCGGCGGCGCTCGGTGAGGATTACTCTGGCGATGTCCCCCGCGCCGCCGGGCCGATCCGCGACGCATTCCGTCCCGACGATTCCTCGCGCTGACCGACCACCAGAGAGAGGAGCCTCAACGCGATGGCCTTCGCCACAATCCACTACTTCAGCCAGTCCTTGCGGAAGGCGTCGGAGTTCAACGTCGTCTTCCCCGAGGAAGCGAACCTGCCGCGCCCCTGGGCGACCTTCTACCTGCTCCACGGCCTGTCCGATGACTACTCGATCTGGATGCGGCGAACGAGCATTGAGCGGTACGTCGCGGGCCTGCCCCTGGTCGTTGTCATGCCCGACGGCGGTCGGGGCTGGTACACGAATGCGAAGGAAGGGTACGCCTATGAGGACGACCTCCTGAACGACGTGCGGGGGCTGGTCGAGCGCACCTTCCCTGTCCGTCCTGAGCGCGAGGGCCGGGCCATTGGCGGGCTGTCGATGGGCGGCTACGGCGCGGTCAAGATCGGCCTGAAGCATCATGAGGAGTTCGCCAGCGTCAACTCGCACTCCGGCGCCGTCGGCTTCCTGCACGATCCTCAGCGCGGTCGGGAACTCAGCCCCGAGTTCACCCGGATCTTCGGCGACGATCCGAAGGGGAGTGACGAGGACCCCTTCGCCCTCGTCGATCAGATCGACCACGGCCGCCTGCCCGCCTTGCGGCTCGATTGCGGCACCGACGACTTCCTGCTCGACCAGAACCGGGCATTCCACAAGCACCTGGAAGAACGGCAGATCCCGCACGAGTACGAGGAGTTTCCTGGCGGTCACTCGTGGGATTACTGGGACACCCACGTCCAGCAGGCCATTGCCTTTCACACGAAGAATCTAAAATTGTCCAAGGGTCCACAGTAGGATGCGAAGGACGCACCCTACGCGATGAACCGGAGGCTCGCGTTCCGTGCTCCGCGAACTATCCGTCCAGAATCTCGCCTTGATCGAAGATGCCCGGGTCGAACTCCAGGACGGCTATTGCGCCTGGACGGGAGAGACCGGCGCGGGCAAAAGTCTCCTGTTGACGGCCCTCGGCCTGGTGCTCGGGGGCAAGGCCGCCGCCGACTTGGTCCGCGCCGGCAAGGATGAGGCGCCGCGCCGCGGCCGTCTTCGACCTGTCCGACCCGGCCCTGCGCCCGACTGCGAGACAATCCTCGGCGGAACGCTCGACGACGAGGACCCACTCATCGTCACCCGGCGGATCTCCGCTCAAGGTCGCAGCGCCGCGCACGTGAACGGCCTGCCGGTGGCGGTCGCCACGCTGAAGCAGCTTGGCGAGCGGCTGATCGACGTTCACGGTCAGCACGAGAGCCGCGCCTTGCTCGATCCCGACCGCCAGCGCGCCTTGCTCGACGCCTATGGACGGCTCGACCGGCCGCTGGCCCGGTACCGCGAGGCCCGCGAGGCTCACGATACCCTGCGCCGACGCCGCAAGGCCCTGCTCGAAGCCGTCGAGCAACGCGCCCGGGAGCGGGCCTTGCTCGCCTTCGAGCGCGATGAGCTGGCCGCCGCCGATCCCCAGGCGGGGGAGTACGACGAGCTTTGCCGCGAGGCCCATCAGCTCGCCAACGCCGAGAGCCTCCGCGCGGCTTCGGCCGAAGGATATGACCTGCTCTACGAGGCGGATCACTCCGCGCAGGAGCTGCTCGGCCGTGTCGCTCGGCTGCTGGAGCCGCTGGCCGCTTCGGTGCCCGAACTGGCCGACGCCGTGGGCGACCTGGAGCGGCTGGCGGACGAATCCCGAGAGATCGCTCGCGCGCTCCGCAAGCTCGGACAGAACTGGGCGGACAATCCCGAGCGGCTGGAGGAGGTCGAGTCACGCCTGGCTCTCTACCGGCGGCTGTCGAACCGGTTCCGCTGCCCGGCTGACGAGCTACCCGCTCGCCGCGAGGCCGTCGAGGAGCAGCTTGCGGCCATCGAGCGCGATGATGCCGACCTGGAGGGATTCGACGCTCCCCTGGCCGAGGCCTGGAACGGCTTGAAATCCGCCGCCGAGGAACTCACCGCCGCGCGTCGGAAGACGTGCAAGGCGTTCGCCAAGGACGTGCAGAAGCGGCTGAAGTCTCTCTCGCTGGGTGAGGCCCGGTTGACCGTCGAGGTGACGGCCGATCCGCTCGGCGACGATCCGACCGCGACGACACCGCCGGAGCATGGTGCGGACCGGGTCGAGATTGTCTTCGCGCCGAATCCCGGTGAGGCTCCGCGGCCGTTACGGAAGATCGCCTCCGGTGGCGAACTGTCGCGGATCATGCTGGCGGTCAAGGCGGTTCTGGCCGAGGTGGACCGCGTGCCGACCCTCGTCTTCGACGAGATTGATACAGGCGTCGGCGGTCGTCTCGGCTCGGCGCTGGGCAAGACGCTGTCCGAGTTGTCGCGGCATCACCAGGTTCTCTGCGTCACTCACCTGCCGCAGATGGCGAGCTTCGCCCGGCATCAATGGGTGATCCGCAAACATACGGAGCGGGGCCGCACGCGGACGACGATCACCCCGCTGGCCGAGAATGACCGCGTCGAGGAGCTGGCCGCGATGCTCCGGGGCGACTCGGCCGCCGAGACGACCCGGCAGGAGGCGATGGCGATGCTGGTCGAGGCCCAGGGCGTTCAATGACCCCGAAGGCGCGGGCAAGGGCGTTGGCCTGGCTCGAACGGCCCGCCGGATGGATACCGACGCTCCTCGTGGCTCTCGGAATCCTCGTCGCGGCGGCTTGGCTGATGGCCGACCCCCTGCGCTCGTACCGCCTGACGAGGGACGACTTCCCCTACCTGGCGAAGTCGCTCAATGCCGAATCGCTCGCGGCGCACCTGTTCGAGCCGCACAATGCCCACGTCGTGCCGCTGTTCCGCCTGCTCACGTTCGGGCTGATCCGGCTGGCCGGGGACTTGGAACACATCCCGACCCTCTTGGCTGCCGCGTCGATCGGCGTCCTCGTGCTGGTGATGTTGACCGGTGGACACCTCATCGCTGAGGAAACCGGCCGCCGCTCAGTCGGGCTGGCGGCGATGATCGGGCTCGGGGTGACCACCGTGATGTGGCCGTCGGCGACGTGGTACGCGGCCGGCCAGACGTTGTGGGCCGCCCTCGCCGTGCTGGTGATGCTGCTGTTTCTGCAATCCTGGCGACGCGCCGGGGGATCTTGGCGGCTCTTGCTGGCGACCCTGGCCGCGCTGGCGGCGCCGTTGTTCTGGGGAGGCGGCCTGGTGGCGGGACCGGTCGGCGCGGCGTATCTCTGGGCCGACGACCGCCCACGCTGCCGAAAGGCGGCGGTGGTTCCCCTGGCGCTGTCGCTGGTGTCGTTGACCCTCATGCTAGGTGTGGCGGGGCGGGCGCTGCTGTCCTCCGGCCGCGACGCCGGGCCGCCGCCGCGCGGCTGGCTCGCGCCGCTGGTCGGCCTGCTGCATACGGGGCAGGCTGTGGGGGAAGTCCTGGTGCTGAACAACCTCGGGCTCGACGGTGCCACGACTCCCATGCAAGGATTGGCGTTCTGCGTGGGGCTGGCCTGTCTCTGGGCGTGGTCACGGGGGAATCGGTTCCGGCCGAACCCGCTGGAGGCGGCGGGGCTGATGCTGTTGACGTCGGCCTTCCTGCTGACGTTCACCTTCCGCAGTGGTTACGGCTACGATAGCCTCCGGGATCTCGGCTGGTATCACGCCGTTCCGCAGGTCGGCGCGGTGCTGTTCGCGTCGGGATGGTGGGCGGGCCTGCACGAGGCTCCCGCGACCCCCGAGCGCACGCCGAGCCGCCGGGCGTTGGTGATCCTCATCCTGCTGGTCGCCGCGTCGCTCACGCTCCAGACGCCAAGAGCCACGCGGCTGTTCGTGGCGAGCGTTCCGCCGCTCACGGCATCGGAACGGCAACAGTTCCCCGTACTGTCGTTGCAGCGGTCGCGGGCCATTTACCTCGCCGCCGAACAGGCCGAACGCCAGCGGAAAGCCCTCGCCCGCCTGGACCGAGCGGAAGCGATCGCGAAGGAACTCGGCCTCGGTCGGGGGGACATCCGGCGCGTCTTCGGCCGGATCGTGCTGCCCGGCTGGCCGGAGCAGGTTCGCCATCACGATGCCGTTGACTTCCTCGACCTGCCCGACGCTGATCAAGGGACCGACCCCGCCCGCGTTCGCCAGGGGCTCCGCCTGCTGTTGACCCCGGAGCCGGAGCCTCGCCCCCCCTGGTTGGCTCCGGGGGAACCGTGGCCGCCGGAAGAGACCGGTCGGGAGTCCGCACCATGAGCGGTCCACGGCTCGCCAAACCCATAGGCAGCATCATTACGTTTTTGCTCATTCTAGTGATCCTGGCGGGGCCACTCTGGCTGTTCGCCGAGCGGCTCACGACCTACCGGCTGCACAGCGACGACTTCGCCTTCGTGGGGGCGTCGCGAACCTTTTCCCGGGCGATCGAGAACCTGTACCGGCCGCACAACACGCACATCGTCCCGGCCTGGCGGCTGCTGACGTGGGCGGTCGTGTGCGCCTCGGGACGGCTGGCGAACCTGCAAACCGCGCTGGCGGTTCTGTCGTATACGGCTCTTCTGCTGGCGATGCTCGGCACAGGCTGGCTTGTCGCCCGAGAGACAGGCCACCGCGCCGTCGGCCTGGCCGCGATGATCGGCATGGGGACGACCTCGCTCCTGACGATCGCCGCGACGTGGTACTCGGCGGGCCAACCGCTCTGGGCGGGGGTGGGATTGCTGGGGATGCTCCTGGCCCTTCAAGGCTGGCGACGCGCCGGGGGCCTCTGGCGGCTGGTGCTGGCGGGATTCGCGGCGTGGCTGGCGGGCGGGTTCTGGACCCTCGGCCACGCGGCGGGGCCGGTCGGCGCGGTCTATCTCTGGACCGACGGCCGCCCGCGCTGCCGGAAGGCGGCGGTCGTGCCGTTGCTCGCCACCGCGCTGGCGGTTGGCAGCGGATATGCTCTCGGAGCCGGTCAGATCGCCTCGAAGCAGTTCCAGGTTCCCGACCGCCCGACCGAAGGGGCCATCCATCCATGGATGGGCCTGAAGCACACGATCCAGTCGATCCCCGAGATGTTGGTGTTCGGCAACCTTGGCCTCGCCGTCGAGACCACCTTCCGGCAAGGGCTGGTGCTGACGCTCGGGCTGGCGGCGGCCTGGGGCTGGTCGCGGCGAAGGCGCGGACGGGGGAACCCGCTCGAATATGCGGGGATCACCCTGGTTGTCATCTGCTACGTCGTGGAATGGAGTTTCCGGGGCTGGCTGCCATTTTCGAGCCTCCGGCACGAGGTTCCCTGGTATCACGCCTTGCCGCACCTGGGGGCGGTCCTGTTCGTCTCGGGCTGGTGGGCAGGAAGGGCGGAGCCGTTGTCGTGGCGGAGGGCGGCTCCCGTCACCCGCGCCGGGGTGTTGGGGGTTTTGCTCTTTCTCATCGGCATGCTCATGGCGCACCGGCCGAGGGCCGAGTCCATCTTCATGGCCGGCGTGACGCCGATGTCGGCCGAGGAGGAGGCGGCGTTTCCGACCCGCGATCTCCAGCACCTCCGCGCCCGCTATCTCGCCGAGGAAATCGCCGCCTGGCAGCGGCGTTTTCTCCTGCGGCTCGACCAGGCCGAGGTTGTCGCCCGTCGCCGGGGGATCGGCCGGGAAGCGATTTCCCGCACGTTCGGACGGGTCGAGGCCCCCGAGATCCCCGACGCGTACGACGCCGTGCCGATGCTCGACCTTCCCCGCGAAGGAACCGAGAACGACCCGGCCGTCATCCGCCGGACGCTCGGCCCGTTCTTCAACATGGAGCCGGAACCGACGTTGCCACTGGATGCGCTTCAAAAGACCTCACGCAAAGCCGCGAAGGCGCCAAGGATCGCCAAGAAGAATTGAGGTCATGATCTCCTGATCCTTCTTTCTCTTCGCGTTCCTTTGCGTCTTCGCGGCTTTGCGTGAGGCTCTTCGAATCAAATCAACGCGGTGACGCCCCACGCCAGCAGGATGACCATCAGGATACTGACGGTGAACATGCCGATCGTGGCCATGATGGAAAAGAAGACGCGGCGCGGGGTCCATCCCAGAGACCGGAGCAGCTCGGCCTTCGGGGGCGGGTCCAGGGTGCGCAAAACGAGCATCATCACGGCGGGAATCGTGAAGGCCGACAGCACGATCAGGCCCGGCGAGGTGCCCAGGTTCGCCAGCAGGGCGAAGATCAAGGCGAACACCACGATCGAGACCATGATGGCCGCGATCGGGAACTGCCCGCGCCTCGAATTCGGTGAGGGCAGGGGGGGAAGCGCGAACGGCGTCTCGGGAATCTCCGAGAGCAGCCAGAGCATCAGCCCGTGCGCGGCGAGGGCGTGGCCGATCTGGCCGTTGACGAGCATCTGAGGGATGCGGCGGGCCGAGATCAGTTCCATGCGGAGTTCTTCCTCCGCGTCGAACTTCGGCTCGGCCACGGGCTTCGCGTTGGTGATAAGAATGGTGGTGATCCGCGACGAGAGGATCGACGGGTTCGACCAGACCGTGCCGAGCACGCGGGGCGGATCGCCGGCGTAGCCAGTCTCTTCCAGAAGCTCCCGCGCCCCGGCTTCCAGCGGGTCCTCCCCCTCATCGACCAGCCCGCCCGGCGTCTCCAGGCTATCGTGGCCGGACCCCGCGCGGAACTGCTCGACCAGGATCACCTTGCGGTCGGGCGTCAGGGCGACGACGTTCACCGCGTCCGCCAGGTGCATGACGTAGTACGCGTGCGCCTTGCCCGTCGCCCGCGAGCGGAACCGCTCCCGACGGAGGCGGAACAGCCAGTTCTCTTCCAGCGTTTCGGCGGGTTCCCCGTCGGGAACCCAGGATGGTGTATTCATTATTCATGCTTGTTATTGTGAAAAACCCTCGTTTCCACGCTCCGCTCTGCGTGGGAACGTTCATCCCCGACGCTCCGCGTCGAAACGACGGACGCGGGGAACGATCGAGAAATGACTTCCTCCCTTCCCCCCTTGCCAAAAGGGGGGATTGAGGGGGTCCTCCCTCCTGGACCGCCCTGGCGACCACCTCAAGCACCCCGCACCGGTCGCCTGGCGCACGCGGCGGTGCTCGTGTGCGCGGTCCCGGGACCCCCTCCGGCTCCCCCTTCTAAAGGGGGAGAGCAAGAGGGGAAGCCGACCCGATGTCGTGGAAGTTGTTTCTCGATCGTTCCGAGCGTCAGAACGAGGAAAGGGCCACGCGGAGCGTCGAGGTGTGCCATCGCGGAATCGCCCATCAATCCCCTCTCAGGCCAGCAGGATCTCATCCACCAGCCGCGCGACGCCATCATTATCGTGGTCGCCCGTGACGTGATCGGCGACGGCCAGAACCGGCGCGGGGGCATGGCCCATCGCGACGCCCAGACCGGCCCCCTGGATCATCGGGACGTCATTCATATCATCCCCCACGGCGCAGATTTCCGCGGGATGCACGCCCCACATCTCGGCCAGGTGCAGCACGGCGGCCCACTTGCTGGCCGACGGGTGGAGCACCTCGCACATGGTCCCCTGGTAGCGCGGGCTTTTCTGCACGAAGGTCCGGATGCGCTCGGGAAGGGCGGCCAAAAGGATCGCCTCGAACGCCAGCATCGCCTCGCGGTCGCCGACGGCGCAGAGGTGGAAGTGTCGGACCGTCTCGATCCGCTCCATCCAGCCGGGGTCGATCTCGGCGTGCGGCCGGTTCAGGTCCACGTATTCATCGAAGAACGCCCGGCCGGTCGGGTGCGCGGCGATGAGGAAGTCGAACTCGCGGGGGTCGCGGTCGCCGAACGAGACGACCGGCTGGTCTTCTCGGAGGAACAGTCCGAGCACCTCCCGCAACAGGGGCGCGTCAAAATCCGCCCGCCAGAGGGTGCGATGTTCGGCGGGGTCCTTGACGAGCGCCCCGGAGTTGCACACGAGCGGGGCATCCAGCCCGAGCTGCGTGGCGATCGGCAGGGCGCGCCGGTAACGCCGACCAGTGCACAACACCGGGCGAATCCCCGCTCTCGCCGCGCGGGCGATGGCGGCGGCCGTCGAGGGCCGCAGCACGCTCTCGCGGTCCAGCAAGGTGCCGTCCACGTCCAGGGCGAGGATGCGATAGCGCGGATGGGAACCGATCGACAACGAATCACCTCCGGCAGTCGTGGGCGGGACGAATGATCTCCCATCGTACTCCAGGAAAGAAAAGATTTCACCGCGAAGAGAACGGCAAGAAGACAGAGAAAGAAGGAGAGGGGGAAATCATCCTGAAGATTGGGGAAGCCCTCGGGAGAGCGCCCCTGAGATCGGACCAACAGGGGGCCGCCATCAGGGGCTGGCGCCTGTCTCAGCCCGACGACGATAAGTGGACGGAATTCCTGCTCCTGGGGCTGCGAACCGTGCGTAATTGAGAACGGATTACGCAGCCTCTGCGTCTTCTCGCACATGCCGATGCATCGAGTTCCCTCGGAAGAAGCTCATTTCACCGTGAAAAGTGGTTGGGCGGCTCGAAGGCCGGCCGCCGTTGGGACGGCTGCGGCTTTGCAAGCGGATGACGCACCCATGAACGGGGCGGGAGGCTGAGAAAAAGGAAATGATCTTCGGCAAAAACCGGGCGGGAAAAGTTTGGTATTTTGATTGCCTTTGAGGACATCAATCGTTCTACTGCGTGAGTTGAACCGTCACGCTCATGAGCGGCGTGACGGGAACTGGTCAAGGTGGCCCCGCCCTGCGACTCGTCGCGGTGTGGGGTTTTTGTTTCTCGGCCCGCTCCAGAGGGGCGTGCCGAGACGGGTCAAGGTGGCCCCGTCCGGGCGGTAACCCCCGCCTCGACGGGGCCATCGTCTTTCTCGGGATTCGGCCGTGTCTGGCCGACGGGTCGAGGTCCCCGACGCCGAAGACCTCGTGGGCGATGCCCCCCACTCCCAACGGGCAAGGAGGAAGTCCCATGTATCGTTTCAATCAGTTCAGCATCATCCTGACAGCCGCCGCCCTCGCATGCTGGCCCGCCACGGTGCGGGCCGACCACAACGTGCCGTACCGGGATTCCGTTGAGGGGATCGGCGTATTGGACCCGAGCGGCTTTCCGCTGGTCGACGTGTTTATCGAAGGTACAGGTTATGGCACCCACTTCGGTCGATTCCATGGCGAAGGGCACCATATCCTGGACTTCACGGACGGGAGCGTCGTGGGCAAAGGCCTCTTCACGACCCCGGACGGCTCAACCATCGTCGTCAAGTATTCCGGCTGGTTCACGCTGGACCCGGAATTCCTGTTATTCCTTGATATCGAGTTCACGAACGGGACCGGCCGACTGGCGGGGGTGACGGGCAGTGCTGATGACACAATCGTCTATGTGACGCCGGTGACGGACCCGACCCTGCCCTACAATGTCACCTTCACCTACACCTCGCATGGCTCCCTGACGTTCCCTGACAACCGGCGTCGGTAATAACAGCGGCAGGATGGCATTGGCGACGGGTGGCTGGGATCCGTCCTCGGAACCTAGCCATCCCGGCCCGGAGAGCAGAACTTGAGTCCGAGGACGGATCCCAGCCACTTTATCAATCTGAATATAGATATTATTTTGCGTCCAGGGCGTCAGCCTGCGTCATCTGGGGCGGATGACGCACTCGTGAACGGGGCGGTAGGCCGAGGGAAAGGGAATGATCTTCGGCAAAAACCGGGCGGGAAAAGTTTGGTATTTTGATTGTATTTGAGTGAATTAATAATTTCAATGTGTGGGTTCAGCCGTCACGCTTATGAGCGGACTGATGGGAGCCGGTCAAGGTGGCCCTGCTCCGCGACGAGTCGCGGAGCAGGGCGTTCTGTATCGGAGAAGAGCCATGCCGGTGTCAAATCGCACTTCAATCGTCCTGTTCGTTCTGTTCGTTGGAGCGTTTCTGGGGGCGCAGGTCTGGATGTCGTGGGAGATCAAGAGGCGATCGGAAGCGGTGATGGAGACGATTCATAGCTTGCAGGCTGCCCAGTTCCCCGAGGAGAAGGGCGCCAGGAGATTGCCGCACTCCGGATCGAGAACGAGAAGAAAACGATCTTCTTGCAGACATTCATCGCCAACTTCAGTACGGCCGTTAGCGTCATCATCGCACTTCTTGCGCCTGGATTGGGTTCCAGCAGTACGTTGGCGTTCGCCACAAGGAGCAGGTCGATCAGACGGCGAAGGAGATGAATCAACTCTGGGAGGGCATCACCAGCAGCGACAACAGGGTCCGGGCTGGGAGTATCGCGGGCCTGCGGCATTTCCTCTCCCCCGAGAAGGCGGAGTTCCACGATCGCGTCGCGTCCGCGCTGGCGCTGGCGGGTCGCCTGGATAACGACGAAGTCGTCCTGAAGACGCTCAAACCGGTCATCGAGAGTGCGATGAAGGAGATCCCCGAGGCCATGAAGGCCGTGTCGTGGCAGGGCCTGAAACTCCGGGGCATCAACTTCGCCGGGCGCGACCTCTCGGGTTTCGATTTCCGAGACAGCGTGCTGGAGGAGGCCGACTTCAGCGGGGCGACGCTCACGGCCGCGCGCTTCGACGCCACCCGCCTCAACGCGTCGAAATTCGAGAACGCCAAACTGATGGATGCGTGCCTGGAGTATGCCGACCTTGCGGACGCGAGCCTGAAGGGGGCCGATCTGAGCGACGCCAACCTGCGGCACGTCAAGATCCAAAACTGCGATCTGGCGGGCGCCGTGCTCACGAAGACTAGGTTCTCGGAATTCATGATGGACTGGCGGTTGGCCAGGAACTGGCGGACCGCAGACCTCGACCCCGTGATCCAGGAGCGGCTGCTCGCCAAGTACGGCCCACCCCGGACCGGGCCGCGGATCCTAATGATGATGTGGGAATTCTTCCCGATCGTCTCCGGGGGGAGCTGGACGGCCGCCTACCATCTCCTGAATAACTGGCTGAAGATCGGGGTGGATGTCGCTGTCATGGTGCCCTGGCCGTCCAAAGAGTTGTCGGCCGATATCTTCGGGAACGAGATCGAGTTGATCCCCCTGGACATCAACGCGCCGGGCAAGGGTGAGGAAGCGTACTCGCCGTACTCGTGGCTCCAGAAACCCACGAGTGCCTCGCTCTATGACGCGAGCATCAGCGGCCAACCGGGGCTCCTTGAGATGATCCGGGAGTTCACGCGGCGGGCCCAGCAGGTCATCGCCGAGCGCGATCTCTCCTTCGACGTGATTCACGCGCACGATTGGGTGAGCTTCGCCGCCGCCGCGGGAATCGCCCGGGACCGGCAGAAGCCGTGGGTGGCGCATTTCCATTCCACCGCGGCTGATCGGCAGAGAGGCCGGCGGAACACGGCGATCACGCGCATCGAACGGATGGCCTGTAGCAAGGCCGACCGGATCGTCGTCCCGAGCGGTTGGTCGAAGCAACGGCTAATAGACCTGTATCAGGCCCCCGCGGACAGGGTCGTCGTCGTCCCGAACTGCCTGTCCGATCGGGGTGTCCCCGAGACCCGTGCGGGGGAGTTCCGGACGGGCCGGGTCGTCTTCCTGGGGCGCATGACCTGGCAGAAGGGCCCCGACCTCTTCGCGGCCATCGCGCGGAAGCTCCACGACCTGCGCCCCCGGACCGAGTGCGTCATGATTGGCAAAGGCGACATGAAGAGTGCCGTCGAGCGCACCTCCACCATCGAGCGGGTCGACATGCCGCCACCGGAGAAGATTGCGGCGATGACCTTCGACAAGGACCACCCGATCCAGGCCCGCGTCGAATTCGAGGAAATTCAAGCCGTCCTTTATCATCAGGAAACGGACTCGATCAGTACGCTCGGGAAGGCGTACTCGAAGCGGAAGACCCGGCTCGTCGGCCGGCAGATCGCCGAGCGCGGGTTCACGGCGTACCCCGTCCGCTTCCAAAGCCCCTATACGCATCGGATCGCCGTCACGGACCGTTCAGGCGATTTCCATGGGGATTACCTGGTGGTTGCGAACGGATTGAAGCGAATTCAGACCTCCGAGGAGCGATTCATCGAGTTCCAGGACTTCCAGGAATGGAAGCATCGGGCTGAGGCTCTCGTTGACGCGACCGTCCTAGTCGTCCCGTCTCGCTTCGAGCCGTTCGGCATGGTCGTTCTCGAGGCCATGCAGCAGGAGGTCCCGGTGGCGGTTGCGAGGACCGCCGGAGTCTGTGAAGTCCTTAAGTCCGGGCTCCGGATCGATCCCGAGGACGCCGAGAAGAGCGCGCAGCAAATCCTCGCGATCCTGAATGACGAAGCGGCGTGGCGGGCGGAAGCGTCGTCGGGCTATGAGGAGGTCGCGGGCTACCCGGCGCGAGGCTACGAACTCGACCTGCTGTCGGTTTTCGAGGAACTGGCCCATCAGTCGGTCCAACGTCCGGCCCGGACCGACCCAGTCGGTGGTGACGGGGATGGTCAACCGCCGAGTGAAGGGGGAGAATTGCCTCCCACCCCCGCGTCCGCGGAACAAGCGTAGGCCGCTCCTGTCGGAGCCAGACTCACACGGCCAACTGGCCCCCTGACCGTCCTTCTGAAACAACGGGGAGATCACTACAGAGGTACGAGGACTTTCACAGAACTCATCAAAGGCAGAGAGAGAAGCAAAGGGGAGAGCGGAAGTCATTCGGAGAGTTGGAGAACTCCTGCCCTCCGCCTTTGGTCGTTCCCGGATTTCCCGTTACAATAAAGAGCGTGACGGGCCGGGAGGGCGGTCGGCGACGAGGTTGGCCGTCGGAATGTGCTGAGGGAATCACTGATGCGTCGAGAACGCGCGCGCCGGTTGGCTGGCGGGGTCGGGGTTGTTCTGGGAATGCTGGTCCTGGGTTGCGATTCTTCGCCGCCGGGGCCGCCGGTCGTGTCGGAGAGGGATGAGGCGTCGCCGAGCGGGCCGCGCGTGATCGCGCTGATCGAGCCGGCGAGGCGGTCGGCGCAGGTCGGGCTCTGGGAGCAGATGGCGATGATGGTCGCCGGAGATGAGAAGGCCCTGATGCAGGTCCATCGTCCCGAGTCGTATGCCCCCCTGGGCCGCCAGGCGGAACTGGTTCGCGAGGCGGTGGACAACGGGGCCGACGCCCTGATCGTCATTCCGGGGGAGGAGAGCCAGAACCTGGCCGAGGCGCTGGAGAACGTCCGCGATCAGGGCGTGTCGATCGTGCTTCTGAACCGGGAGGTTGAGGTCCGGGGAGAGCCGCTGCCGCTGGTCACCTTCACCGCGTCGTCGGAGGCGGCGCGGAATCTCGTGGAGGTCATGCTTCAGGCCGCGCGTAAGGCCGATTTCCCGGCCGAGGGACCGGCCTTGATCCTCCGCAGGACCAACCCCGACGCCGACCGGAGCGAACGGAACGAGGCGCTCCGGGCGGCCCTCACCGAGGCCGGCGTGACCGTGCTTCCCGATCGGACCTATTCCGGTGACTGGGAATCCGCGATCGAAGCGCTCAAGGCGGCCTATCGCGACGAGCCGAAGCCCGTCATGGTCTTCACCGAGGAGGATGATGGCCTGCTCGCCGCGTCGTCCCTCCGGGAAGATCTGACCAGCGAGGGAAATGTACCGTTCATTCTGGGAGGCTTCGCCGCCCAGCGGCGATCGTTCGACCAGGTGGATTACGGCGAGGCCGCCGGCCTGGTGGACCTGAATCTGGGCGAAGCCGCGCGCCGGGCGGTCACGTCCGTCCTGGCGCTCGCTCAGGGAAAGGAGATTCCCGCCCGCGTCGAGATTCCCCGGACCGTCCGGGTCCTCACGGGCACCCGCGCCAGAAGCCGACATCCCCCGCCGATGTGGCCCGCGGAAGAGCCATGGCCCGTCCGCTCGACCTGGACGCGGGGTCCTCCCCGACCGAGGAGACTCAGACGAAGGGGGAGCCTCAAACGAAGGGGGAAGAGTAACCGCGTGTCGGGCCGCCCCCCAGGGCCTCGTCGGATGGGAACCGCCCACCCGTCGAAAACCAGGACAGTCATCGAAAGTGCGGCATCAGTGGCCGACGTAGGCCCCGGTGGCGCCGCCGGCCCCGGACGCTCTCGGGGAACAGCGCTCTCCTGGTCGAGCGTGCCGTCGGCCGAGAACGGGATCGGCCGGAAGTCCGTCTCCAGGGTCAGGTGCGGGATGGATGCGGACCTCGTCCTCCAGCGCGGGGCGAGACCCACAGCGTGTTCAGCTCCAGCGTGTTGGGGATGATGACCAGCCGGGCCTCCGACGGGTCGACCCGCCAGCAGGTATCCAGGGCCGCCTCGAACACCTCGCGGTCGGTCGGCAGGGTGATCGGGATGCGGGCCCGCTCCAGGAAGCAGGACGTCAGGACGTTGATCCGGAACGGCTCCGGGTCGAGCTGCGCCGACCAGCCGCTCGGTCGTCAGGTCGGCGAAGCCGACGCCGACGATGTTGCCGTGGCTCTCCTCCGAGACGTCGAGCACGGCCAGCCGCGTGACGACCGGCCGCTCGAAGTCGGGCTGCGTCTCGACCATCAGGCGGCCGATGACGTTCGGGTCCATCCCCGCGCCGCGAGTAGTTCTTGCCCAGCTCGCCGACGATCAGCACGTCGATCTGATCGAACGGCAGGCGGCCCATGAGGCTCGCGGGCCCGCTCCAGCAGGCCCGGCTCGACCTCGAAGATCGTCTCCGGCTCGATCGCGACGATCTCGGCGGGCAAGTCGTCGGCGTTTTCGAGGATCGCCAGGCCGAGGGCGAACGGCGTGTTCTCCACGAGGAACTTGCCGACGGCCGGCAGGACCTCCTTCATCCCTCGCAGGCCGAGCCGGTGGATCTGCTCGGCCCCCTCGCGCTTGCCCAGGCCGATGACCAGCATCTTGAGCACGCCCGACTCGTGCGCCGCGCGGAAGTCGGTGTGCGGCTTGACCCGGTTCAGGAGGACGATGCCGTCGGCCTCGTAGGCGTTCCTGTCGAAGTAGATCGGCAGGCCGATCGGGCTGGTGCCGAGGACGACGGTGTCCATGTCGGTGCGGACCTCGACGCCCATCGCCTCCGGGGTGATCCCGTAGCCGGCGAGCAGCTCGCGCTGGCCCTCGGCCGTCGCGCCGCCGTGGCTGCCCATCGCCGCGACGATGAACGGCCGGTAGCCCATGCCTTTGAGGGTCTCGACGGTCGCCCTGGCGATCGGCTGGATCGCGTTGATCCCCCGGCTCCCGACCCCGACGGCGATCGTTCCCCCGGCCGGCACGCGCTCGCGGAGCCGGCTCTCCTGGATCAGGCGACGAACGGTTCCCGGCACGTCGTCGACCAGGGGTTGCGGGATCGACTGGCGAACTCGGGCGATCGGAGGAAATGACATCCGACGAGGTCCTTGGGTACGATGACGCTTGGCGAGACAAACAGGTCACGTTGGCGGGTCCGCTCCATCCATTAAATCGACCGGCAGACCGGGCGACAAGGTGGGCGGGCTTACGGTAGGGTTCGCGCCGAAGCCGATTTCACCACGAAGATCACCAATGAGGTGGAAAATCAAAAGAGAAAAGACATCTTTTTCTTCTCTGCGTTCCTTCGCGCCCTGGCGACTTTGCGTGAGGCTCTTCCTCTTCTCTTCCTTTGCGATCCTTTGCGTCTTCGCGTCTTTGCGAGAAACTCTTCTCTGTAGTCCCAAATCGAGTCACGGATGAAGACGGCAGTTCTCGTTCTCTCGGAAAGTGGCCTGGCGATGGCCCGGCGTCTGCGGGCCGCCTTGCCCGGTGAAACCGTCATCTTCGGGCCGTCGTGCGTCGTCGGTCGTTGCGGCGGCACTCGGGGAAATTGGCGCGTTTCCCACCGACGATCCCGGCGTTTTCGGCTGGAGTGGCCCGCTCCGCCGGTTCTTTCCCGAGGTCTGGAACGCCCATGACGCGATCGTCGCCGTCATGGCTCTGGGGATCGTCGTCCGCCTGGCTGGCCCCCTGGCGACCGACAAACGGCGCGATCCGGCCCTGGTCGTCGTGGACGACGCCGGACGCTTCGCCATCAGCGTGCTCGGAGGCCACGGCGCGGGGGCGAACGACCTGGCGGTTCAGGTCGCTGGAATCCTCGGAGCGACACCCGTTATCACCACCGCCAGCGACGTCCAGGGGTTGCCCGCCGTCGATCGCATCGGCCAGGACCGGGGCTGGCGGATCGAGCGGCGGGAGAACCTCACGAGGGTCGCCGCCGCCGTCGTGCGCGGGAGGCCGGTTGCCGTCTATCAGGACGCCGGCTCGCCCGACTGGTGGCAGCCGTTCGGCCCCTGGCCCGCGCACTTTGTCCGGCTGGATTCCTGGGACGACTGGAGCGCCGATCGCTTCGACGCCCTGCTCGTCATCAGCGACCGGATCGAGCCGACGTGGCTTCCCGACGACATGACCCTCGTCTATCGCCCGCGCACTCTCGTCGCCGGGATCGGCTGCAAGCGGGGGACACCCGAGGCGACCATCGCCGCGTTCGTCGATCAAACCCTGGCCGATCGCGGGTTGGCGTCGGGCAGCATCGGCACCGTGGCGACCGTGACGTTGAAAGCGGACGAGCCGGGCCTGATCGCCTTTGCCCGGAACCGGAACGTGCCGCTGGTCGCTTTCCCACCCGAGCAACTGGCCGACCTGCCGGGCATCGAGACGCCCAGCGAGCGGGTGCGATCGAAGATCGGCATTCCCGCCGTGGCCGAACCCGCCGCCCTCCGCGCCGCCGGGGCCGAGCGGCTGCTGTTGCCCAAACGCAAAGGGCCAGGTGTGACCCTGGCCCTGTGGCGCATTCCGTAGAGAGGAAAGAACCACTTACTCGGCGTTCTTGTTCGCGATGCGCTCGGGGGTGACGCCCTTGTGGACCTTCGGGTCCTCGTAGGAGTCCAGCCCCTTGTGCATGATCTTGGGGTAATAGGTCGCGAAGTCGAAGTGCGGCGAGTCGTCCTCGGAGTGGCACTGGATGCAGCGGTGGTTCTTGTCGAAGTCCTCGGCGCTCCGGGTGATCGCGGCGATGAACTCCTGATTGTCCGGCTCGGCGGCGTGCTTCGAGCCGGGGCCGTGGCAGTTCTCGCACTGGTTCCCCTTGAGGTAGGGGGTCAACTCGGCGTTGACGAACCCCCCCTGGTACTCGAAGCCGGTCGTGTGGCAACGGACGCAGTCGGCGTCGAACTCGTGATTGCCGCGCGGGCCGCTGGTCAGGGCCTCATAGGCCTTCGCGTGCTTGGTGTTGGCCCACTTGGCGTAGGTGTTCGGGTGGCAGACCTGGCACGTCTGGGCGCCGACGTAGGTGGCGTCGCTCGGGCCGGTGCTGAAGATGTACGTCCGCTTGACGTAGTTTTCCAGAACGCCGCGCGGCGCAGCTCGTCCTGAAAATCCGTGTCGATCATCGTGCGGATCGGCTCGGTCTTGTTGTTGAAGTTCTGGTTCAGCTCGATCCGGTGATAGCGGAAGCGGGGGTCGGGGTCGTTGAACAGGCCGAGCACGCCGGCGTATTGCCCCTTCTTGCCGACGGTGATGAGCATCGTCTTGCCGTCGTTGAGGGTCTCGGCGTCCTTGGGGGGATCGACGAATTCCGAGGTGGCCACCACGACATCGAAGCCGGGATACGCCTGCGCCAGCCGCCGGGCACTCTCGGGAGAGCCCTGAACCATCAGGATCTGAACCTGGGTGTCGGATTCCAGGTCCTTGAGCACGTCGGGCAGGACCTCGTTCGGGGCCTTGCTGGAGAGCATGAACCCCTTGTCGGGGTCGTTGAGCTTTTCGAGGGCGTCGAGGTCGAGCACGGCGGTCACGCCGATCGTCACCGGGCCGGCCTCCGTCCGCAACGACGGCACGACCTTCTCCTGCAGGCCGAGGCCCTCGTCGGGGCGGACGTTCGCGCAGACGATCTTCAGGCCGTCGTCCTCAAGCTGGTTCATGTAGGCCGTGACGACCTCCCCGACCCCCAGCTTCAGGTCCGTCGGCGCTCAGGGCGATGGCGTCGTAGTCCATCGCCTGCAGGGCCTTCAGGCCATAGGTGTACCGGATGCGGGTCTCCTGCGGCCCGCCGTTGGTGTTCGGGTCGTTGATCAGGCTGCCGAGGTCGAGCTTGGCGAGCTTCCAGCCCTGCTTTTCCAGCTTGTGGATCAGGTCGAGCCGGCGGCCCAGGCCCCCTTTCTGACCGGCCGTGCAGCCGCAGGGTTCGAGGTAGCCGATCTGCTCTCCCGAAAGGATCACGGCCCCGAGCAGGGTGTCATTGGGCCAGTTCTGGAACAGCTCGCGCTTGTCCTTCGGGGACTCGGCCTTCGCGGCGGTCGGCATGACCTCGCTGGTCTCGCCGGAGGGGTCCGACCGCTTCGACGAGCAGCCGACAACGACGAGCAAGGCCGCGGCCAGACCGACGGCGGCGATCGACAGGGGGAAGGTCCGGGTCATCGTCATCCTTTCCCGATGGGAACTCTGGCGCGTCGGAGAGGCGGGGCATCCAGCCCTCGCCCGCGGTCGCGGCTCGCCCCTTGGCCCGGAGGATAGCAAGGCAAGCGGCGGCAACGCAACCGGCGTTTCCGTTGGCCTTTGTGCGAAGGGTGCGGGTGCAACGGGGCCACGTCGGATCGTTTACGGAATAAGTACGGGAGTTGACGCACGAGCGGCGGCGGCCGTCAGTCAGGCGACCCTCCCGCCGCACGCGCGCTCGTTCACTCCATCAATTCCCGCCCAGGACCTGGATATACAGCGGAACCTCCACCGTCTCGGCGAACGGGTGATCGGTCTTCAGGACGATCGGCTTGCTCAGCACGCCGGGCTCGGTTCCGGGTTCCACCGTCGCGGTCAGGTGGTAGGCGCGTCCCTTAACCTCATCACTCGTCTCGGAAGAATCATCGGCCGGCGCAATCGCCACCTTCAGATTCTCCGGTTTTTCCGCCACGGTGAACTCGGTCTGGTTCTGGCCGCGGACCCAGAGCGTCACCGTCTCGCTCGCCCCCTTCGCGCCGGGGACGCCCAGCATGCGGATCTTCTCGGGGATCACGCTCACCGGCCCGATGATCTTGCCGTTGACCGTGAGCTGGATCTCTTCCTTCAAGGGGTGGTCGGTCTTGATGACGACCCCCTCACGAAACGTGCCGAGCCGCTTCGAGGGCTTGACCGTGACGGTCACGAGGTGGCCGTTGTTCATGTTCACCGAGCCCATCTCCTCCTTGGTCATGGGTCGGGAGGAAACATCCAGCAGGTCGGGCCGGGAGACCGTCAAGGAGGTCAGCTTCATCTCGGGACGATCCGGCGAGCCGATCGCGACGTGGAACTCGTGCGACTTGTCGTTGGAGACGCCCATGGCGTCGATCACGCCGTTCTCCGGCACCATGACGACGGCCGGCTGGACTTCCCCCTTGACCACGAACAGCAGTTCGGGGTGCTCCGGGTCGTTGGTGTAGATCTTGGCCGACTTCTCGTAGGACCCCTTGTTGCCGCGCGTTTCCCACTCAACCTTCACCGGATAGGTCTCGCCCGGCTTGAGGGTGTGGGACGTGCCCGGCTTCAGGTTCAACACGGTGCACGAGCAGCTCGGCTCGGCGCCGGTGAGGATCAGGTCGCCTTCCCCCTTGTTGATGATCTCCCAGTCGCGGACCCCCTTGGTCCACTGGGCCATCAGGCCGAACTCGTGGTTCAGGTCGTCCTTGACGAAGGCGAGCGGCGGCGGGCCGGTCGGTTCTCTCCTCGGTCACGGTCGGATAGGACGGGCCGGACAGCCCGAGGTCCTCCGACGATACGGTGGTGGCCACGAACGTCGCCACGCCCGATATCACGACGACCAGCACCGCCAGGACGAGCCAGCGCATCATGATCAGTTCACTCCAGGGTTGGGGATGCGGTGATGATTTGGAAAAATAGCGAGAGCGGAGCCAGGAAAACTCGTCCGGACGCGAAAGGATTCACGCTCCGTAATCGCTTTCGATCATAGGGTTTCCCGGCTGTCACGGTCAAGCGATCCGCCGTGCCTCAGCTCCGCGATTCTCCCCCGTTGACATTTTTCCGAAGGCCGCTTACAACGGGCTTTCACGTTGCGGGAGCGGCCGGCTCACGGCCCCGTCTCTTTCGAGGTCTTCGGTTGACCTTGGGCTGTTCCCCTCGGTCTTTCTCTGCGGTGGAGAGCCTGTTCAGGCGGATTAGCGATGGCGAAACGGTTGTATGTGGGGAACCTGTCCTATTCGGTCACTTCGGACGATCTTCAGGAATTGTTCGAACAATTCGGTGAGGTCCGTTCGGCCCAGGTCTTGAACGACCGCGAGACAGGCCGGAGCCGGGGCTTCGGCTTCGTGGAAATGGAACGCGACGAGGAAGCCGACGCGGCGATTGAAAATCTCGACGGCCGCGACCACGACGGTCGCCGCTTGACGGTCAACGAAGCCCGTCCCCGCACGCCGGGCGGCGGCGGTGGCTGGCTACGGCGGCGGTGGTGGCGGCTATGGCGGTGGTGGAGGCGGTCGCGGCGGCTACGGCGGCGGCGGCGATTATGGCGGTGGTGGTGGCTACGGCGGCGGGAATTATTGAGCCTCCCCCCGCGACAAACGCCGACCTCCGCGCTACAATTCCGACGGAGAACGGTTGGGAGGCCCTGGACCTCACCAGCCCAGGGCCTCATCCCACGCCACGTCACGCAACGGGATCAGCCCGACCGGATGACTCCCGAGGAGGTGCCCCTTTGGCCGAACCCGCGATCTCGGATGAGGCCCGCCAGGCGTTCCTGGAACGGATCGAGGCGGTGCTCGAGGAACACGTCCGCCCGACTCTCTGCGAGGATGGCGGACAGGTCGAACTCGTCGGTATCGACGAGGACCGGATCGTGCAGGTCCGCCTGCTCGGCGCCTGCCAGGGGTGCGCTTCCTCGCTTTACACCCTGACGATGGGGATCGAGTCGGTCGTGAAGGCCCACATCCCCGAGATCCGCTTCCTCGAAGCCGTCCCCTGACCCCTCGGCCCGCGATGCCCGCCATGACTGTCGCCGCAGCCCCGCCCTGGGTCTGGCCCCGGGCGGCGTACGTTCACGTTCCGTTCTGCGCGCACAAGTGCGGTTATTGCGATTTCGCCTCCCTGGCCGGCGCGGACCACCAGGCCGACCGCTACCTCGACGCCCTGGAGCGCGAGATGGCGCGGCTCGGGTCGCCGCAGCCCGTCGAGACGATCTTCATCGGCGGCGGGACCCCCACCCGCCTGACCGCATCACAACTGGAACGCCTGCTCGACCAGGTCCGCCGCTGGTTCCCGCTGGAACCGGGCGGCGAGTGGACCGTCGAGGCGAACCCCGGCACGCTCGACGCCGAGAAGGCCGACGTGCTGGCCTCCGGCGGCGTCAACCGCGTGAGCCTCGGCGCCAGTCGTTCCGCCCGGCGTCGCTGGCGGTCCTCGAACGCAACCACGACCCCGAGGACGTCCCCGCGCCCTGGACCTGATCCGCCCGAGGTTCGCTCGCTGGTCGTTCGACCTGATCTTCGGCGTCCCCGGCTCGACCCTGGCCGACTGGCAGGCCGACCTGGAAACCGCCCTGGCGCTCGGCCCGTCGCACCTCTCCTGCTACGGTCTCGTCTACGAGAAGGGCACGGCGCTCTGGAAGCCTGGAACGCCGGGCAGGTCCAATCGCTCGACGAGGAGGTCGAGCGGGCCATGTACGCCCACACGATCGACCGCCTTGCCGACGCCGGGCTGGCCATGTACGAGATCTCCAACTTCGCCCGGCCCGGCCACGAGTCGCGGCACAACCTCGTGTACTGGGCCAACGACGCGTATTTTGGCGTCGGCCTGGGGGCCGCCCGCTACGTCGAGGGCACCCGCGCGAGCAACACCCGCGACCTCCTCGCCTACCTGAAGCGGATCGAAGCCGGGGACGACCCGACCGGCCCGACCGAGACGCCTCGACGCCGAAGCGCGTGCCCGGGAAACGGCCGTCCTGATGCTCCGCCGCACCGTGCGGGGCCTCGACCGCGCGGACTTCCACCGACGCACCGGCTTCGACCTCGACGCGCTGCTCGGCGCGGCCCTCGCACGCCACCGCGCCGCCGGCCTCCTCGACGACGACGGCCACCGCCTCCGCTTCACCCGCGAAGGCCTCTTCCTCGCCGACTCGGTCCTCTGCGACTTGCTCTGATCGGCCTCCCCGCCCTTGGCTTCGCTCGGCGCAATCATTCCCGCCTGCCTCCTCACTTCGCCTGATTATTCCCACTTTTTGCACAATCCCGCTTTCTGGGCACCCCTGGCGCATTCGATCAAAACGTCATATTTGCCAGATCCCCGAAACTCTCCAAATTCTCAAGCCAACCTAAACTCCCACCCGCGCCTCCACCGATAACCAGAGAGGATCGTGAACCGGGACGCCGGGTGAAGGCGGGTCGGGGGCTGGTCGCCGGCGCGAGGGCCGGAGGATTGGCGAGAGTCCGGCTCCGAGCGTTCCAGGCGAAGGCGTTGCGGGTTGCCCGGTCGTGGCGGCTCGCGGGGCTTGGTCGGCGGCCGTTGAGGGGCCCCGCCCGGAATCGGTTCACGACGCGAGGGCCGGGGACGCCTGCCGGGCGGACCGCTTCGCGTGGCCTGGGATGTCAGGCCCCTTTGGATGACCCCCCACTCGTGAGACCGACCCGACGAGGACCCGCATGGCTCGAATACGACGACACCGCCGAGACACGGTCCAGAGTCCCCTGGAGACCTATCTCCGGGAGATCAACGAGGTGGCCCTGCTGACGGCTGACGATGAAAAGATGCTCGCGCACCGCATCGCCCAGGGCGATGCCGCGGCGCGGGACCGGATGGTGCGGGCGAACCTCCGGCTCGTCGTCAATATCGCGCGGGGCTACGTTGGCAAGGGGCTGTCGCTGCAAGACCTGATCGAGGAGGGGAATCTGGGTCTGCTTCGCGCCGTCGAGGGGTTTGACCCCACGGTCGGGACGCGCTTCAGCACCTACGCCAGTTACTGGATCAAGCAATCGATCAAGCGGGCCCTGGTCAACACGGCCAAGCCGATCCGCATTCCCGCGTATATGATGGAATTGCTCTGTAAATGGCGACGCGCCGCCGCCGATCTGCAGGACACGTTGGGGCGCCCGCCGACGGTCGAGGAGATCGCCAAATCGCTCGACCTACCGAAGAAGAAGCTCGCGATCGTCAAGAAGGCGATCAAGGTCTATAACCTCGTGCCGCAAAGCGACCAGCCGGAGAACGGCTGGAGCCTTGGTGAGATGCTCATGGATGAGCGCACGCGAGCGCCGGACGTCGAGATGGTCGAGGCCGATAACCTGAAGCTCGTCATGCACCGGCTCGACGAGATGGACAAGCGCGAGGCCACGGTCCTGCGGATGCGGTTCGGCCTGAACGACAGTCCGCCGAAGACCCTGAAGGAGATCGGCGAGTCGCTCGGCCTGACCCGCGAGCGCGTCCGCCAGATCGAGAACGAGGCCCTCGGGAAGCTCTCGGCCACGTTCATGGCGGATTGAGCCGGGATGGTCGATGGCGGCCCGTCACCATCAAAACCCAACCGCCGGTCGCGCTCTTCATCGAGGAGCGGTCGGCGGTTGGGTTTTGGTGGTTCCGCGCGATCCGGATTCCCGGAACTCAGGCGTTGGCCGCGGCGCGAAGCCGGGAGAGCCGCCGACGCTGCACGAGTCCGAGGCTGCCGGCCAGCAGGAGCAGGAGCGGGGCCGGCTCGGGGACCGGGACGGCCGACGTCACGGCATAGAGATAGCTGTGCGTCAGCGCTCCGGTGAAGTCCTGGTTGAACCGGCCGTCGAAGGTGCTTTCCAGTTCCGGGCGGAAGTGGAAGTACCCCTTCGAGCCGAAGAAGTCGGCCAGGGCGCCTCCGGTGATGTCCAGGTTCAGGTCGAACAGGTCGGTGCCACTGATGCCAACCGGGTCGAGGTCCTGCGAGCCGAAGGCCGTGGGCGTCGCCGCCAGGAGCAGTCCGCTGTACGACTTCCCGCCGAAGGAGACGGAGCCGTACAGCTCGTACTTGTTCCCCGGATCGTCGGCGATCAGATGGCCGTTCTGGTCCAGGGCGATACTGAGAAATTGCTCGCGGACACCGCCGGCCGATTCCTCGACGTCGAACCGCTGATTGGGGTCGATGGCGAGCGCGTACGGCGTGTTCGTGACCGAGAGGATTCCAGTCTGCGTCCGCGGCGTGTATGTGTAGTTGAGTTTCCCGCTCATGCCGGCTCCGACGTTGGGATAGACCAGCGCGGGGGAATTTTGAATCAGGGAGGCCTGAGCCTGGAATACAGGTCCGGTCAACAGCGCCAGGCCGGCCAGGAGGGCAAAGTGGACTGTCCGACGCATGGGTTCTCCTTGGGCCCATCCACATGTTCGATGACCCGGGTCGATCCCCCGTTTTCGCGCCTCGAATCGGGACGCGGACGATGAACCGGGTGGTGAGTGATCGTCGTTCCGGCTGGGTGCTTGGTCGCGAATGGGGGACAGACAGGGCCGGCGGTCCGGGGCCTTTCCGCGCGGGAGAGGACCGCCGGACGACCGGCCGTTGTGTGGATCCGAAACCATTGGTTAGCGGGCCGCCCGCATCCGTCGGCGGTGCATCAGGCCAACGCCGCTACCGGCCAGGAGGACGAGCAGGGTCGTCGGCTCGGGGACCGGGAACGGCTGCGGCGAGTTATAGCTGCGGGTGTTGCTGGTGGCCTTCGCCGCCGAGAAGTCCTGGTCGAACTTGCCGACGAACGTGCTCTGAAGCTCCGGCGTGAGCCGCATGTACGCCTCATCGCCGAAGAACTGCGAGAGCAGACCGCCGGTGATCTTGATGTCCAGGTCGAAGGCGTCGGAGCCTTCGATTCCGACGGCGCCGAGGTCCTGCGAGCCGAACTTCGTCGGCGTGCCCGTCAGCAGCTCGCCGCTGTAGGTCTGACCGTCGGCGACGACCGTGCCGTAGAGGGCGTAGGTGTTGCTGGAGCCGGCCATCAGATTGCCGTTCTTGTCGAGCGTGACGTTGATGATCTGCTGGCGGATGCCGTCGGAGTCTGGCGTGATGGCGTACTCCTGCGCGGCGGTCGAACCGCCGGCGATCAGGTACGGCGTGTTGGTCATGTGGAAGTTGCCGGTCTGGGTCGAAGCATTGTAGGCATAACTGACGACCCCGTTGATGTCCGCGGCGATGTCGGGATAGGCCCGACCGGCCGACGGACGGATCAAGGCAGCCGAGGCGCTCTGGCCGACCAGCGGCAGGACGCTCAGGGCCAACCCGGCGAGGACGGCGAAGCGACGCATCCGGTGCATGGGAACTCCTTGAAGCCGGCCGTGTTCGATGCTCTGGGGTAACCCCAAGCCCTTTGGCTCCGTTGCCAGGGCATTCTGAGGTGCGCTCGAACGCGGCGGGGCGACTTCTCCTGACGACACGTGCGGGACTTGACCTCGGGCTGATACCGCCCTGTGGTTCAACCTATCCGGGCGAGGCCAAAGTCCGGCTGGAAACATTCAGTTCGGGACAAAACATCGGTTCGGAACCCTCCGGCGGGGAGGGAACACGACGCGACGAGGCGACTCGGGGCGTCGATCCTCGGCGGAACGGTCGTCAACTCAGGGGTGTCGATCGGAGGAGTGTGCCCGGGACCGGGCGAGGATCTCATCCGGAATCCATTCCGAGGTCAAGACGAACTCCCTTTCGTCGGGGTTTTCCGAGGTCCTCGTCGTTTCGAGATCACCTCGGCCTTTGGGCCCGCCCGTCCACCATGACGTACTGGACCCGCAGTGGCGGCACTTTTATCCGAAGGCCCCCGAGGCGTCAACACCGAATTCGCTCAAGTTCTCCGTCGTCGCCGAACGACCCTTCGGCTATCCTGGCGCTGAACTTGCTCGGGAATGAGTTTCTCGCAACGAAGCATGGAAGAGCCGCCCGCAAAGCCGCATAAGGAAGAATCAAGAGGGATTCTCCTCGAACGGTGCGACTCCCTGGAAGATAAAGAGGTGATTTCTTCTCTCTTCTTGGCGTTCTTCCTGGGCGACCTCCGCGCCTTCGCGAGAAACTCTTCGATCTCAAAAAAAGGGAGGCTCGCGGCTCGATGGACACGGCGAGGATCGCGCGGACGCTGGACGAGATGGGCACGCTGCTGGAGGTCCGCGGCGAGAACCCGTTCCGCTGCCGGGCCTATCACAACGCCGCGCAGACGCTCAAGGGATTGCCGCGAGGACCTGTCCGAGCATGATCGCCGACGGTACCCTGGCCGAAGTGCCGGGGATCGGCGAGACGATGTTCGCCAAGATCGTCCGCCTGGCGACGACCGGCGAATTGCCCGAGTACGAGCAAGCTCCGACGCGAGACGCCGCCCGGCCTGGTCGCCCTCTTGCGCGTGCCGGGTCTCGGGCCGAAGAAGATCAAGGCGCTGCACGACGAGCTGAAGATCGAGAGCCTGGCCGACCTCCGCAAGGCGGGCGAGGCCGGCAAGATCGCCGCGATCAAGGGCTTCGGCGCGAAGACCGAGGCGAAGATCCTCGAAGGGATCACCTTCATCGAGTCGGTCGGCGACCGCATCCTCCAGAGCACCGCTCAGCGGCTGGTCGAGCCGATCGTCGCGGCGGTCCGCGCAGCAGCCGGGGGTCCGATCGGGCCGAGGTCTGCGGCAGCCTCCGGCGCCGGAAGGAGACGATCGGCGACCTCGATATCCTGTTCACGGCCGACGATCCGAAGGCCGTGCTCGACTGGTTCGTCGCGATGCCCGGTGTCGCGCAGGTGCTGGCGCACGGCCCGACGAAGGCGAGCGTGCGGCTCGAAGGGGGCGTGCAGTGCGACCTGCGCGGGGTCGAGCCGAGAGCAGTTCCCGTTCGCCCTGCATTACTTCACCGGGTCGAAGGAGCACAACATCGCCATGCGGCGCCGGGCGATCGCGCGGGGCTGGAAGCTCAGCGAGTACGCCCTGGAAGGCCCCGACGGGCCGATCCGCTGCAAGATCGGAGGCCGACCTCTTCAAGGCGCTCGGCCTGGCGTACATCCCGCCGGAGCTGCGCGAGGACTGGGGCGAGATCGAGCTGGCGGAGCAGGGGCCGCTGCCCGAGCTTGTCGACGCGCGGCGACCTGACCGGGACGTTCCACTGCCACACCGACTGGAGCGACGGCGGCAACACTCTGGAGGAGATGGCCCAGGCCGCGCGCGACGCCGGGCTCGACCTACCTGGGCATCGCCGACCACTCCCGCTCGGCCGGGTATGCCGGGGGGCTGTCGATCGACCGCGTCCGCGAGCAGTGGGCGGAGATCGACCGCGCTGAACGAGAAGTTCGGCAACGCCTTCCGGCTGTTCAAGGGGACCGAGTGCGACATCCTGCCCGACGGCTCGCTCGACTTCCCCGACGACCTGCTGGCCGGGTTCGATTACGTGGTCGCCAGCGTGCATTCGAGCTTCGGCCTGCCGCGCGAGGCGATGACGGCGCGGATGTGCAAGGCCGCCGCGCACCCCCTGGTGACGATGCTCGGCCATCCGTCGGGCCGGCTCCTGCTGACCCGCGACAGCTACGCCGTGGACCTCGACGCCGTGATCGACGCGGCGGCCGAGGCGGGCACGATGATCGAAATCAACGCGAACCCGCACCGCCTGGACCTCGACGCCACGCACGCCCGGCGCGCCCGGGACCGGGGCGTGATGCTCGTCATCAACCCCGATGCCCACTCCACGGGCGGCCTGAACGACCTGGATTTCGGCATCGGCCAGGCCCGTCGGGCGGGCCTGCGGCCCCCGGACGTACTGAACACGCTCCCGCGCGCGGAGATTGAAACACGCTTGCGAGCCCGGCGCCGGGCCGGCTCCTGAGCGTTCCCGCATTCATTCTGAGGAGCCGCGCCTTGCTGGAGACGTGGGGGGGTCTATAATTGGGTCCAGGAACGTGTGCATGATCGTACCGCATGATTCAGGCGTTCGGGTGGGGCGGAAAAGGATTCGGTCCGCGTTTGGCCCGGCCTTTGCCCTCTCGATTCGGGTGACGGGAGCGGTCAATCCGGGCAACCGTCCCGATCTCCCTCGGGCGATCTCATCCGTCCCTTCCTTCTGGTGAGGAGACCGATCATGGCCCCGCCCCCTTTTGTCGAGGCTGAACGAAAGTATTTCACAGTCGAAGAAGCAAACCGGACCTTGCCTCTGGTCAAGGTCATCGTGGGTGACATCGTCGAGCAGTTCCGGGTCGTTAACACGCTCCGGCAACGGCTCAGCGCGGTCCGTTCCCTCGGTCGGAAACGCCAGTCGAGCGATCCCTACGCCGAGGAAGTGGACCAGACCTGCAACGAGATGGAAAGCGCCGAGGCGAAGCTGGCCGAATACGTCGAGGAGTTGACCAAGCTGGGCGTCGAGCTGAAGGGACCGGACGGTCTCTGCGACTTCTACAGCCTGCGCGACGGCCGCGAGATCTATCTCTGCTGGCGGCTTGGTGAGCCGGAAGTGTCGCACTGGCACGAGCTGGACGCCGGATTCGCCGGTCGGCAGCCCTTGAAACCCACGCCAACCGCCCGTCCGAAACCACGGTCCTGAGGCGTTCGATCTGATCGACAGATCTCCCCCCTCTGTCCTTCTCCCGATCGTCATCATCGCACTCATCCTCAACGGCCCGGTCTTTTCCTCGCGAAAAGGCCGGGCCGGCGGACGTTTTGGGGTGAGGAAGTTCGATCGGAAATCGATGATGGATGCGGCACGCCACTCTGACCCTGGCACGGCAATTGCCCGGAATGGGTGCTCATCCTGACACTCACTCATCTCCCTCATCTCAAAGGGACGCGCCGTGTTCCAGAAGATCGACCTACGCGAGCTGTCCGGCCTGCACGGTCCGGAGCAGGCCTTCGTGTCGCTGTACGCGTCGGGGCCGGAGGGCCTGACCGCCCTGAATCACCGCGAGCAGGCCATCCGGGCGATGCTGGAGGACAGCCCGCCGGAGGAGGCCGAGCACTTCGAGCAGAACATGCGCCTGCTGCGGGAGTCGCTGGAAAAGAAGCCGATCGAGTCGGAGGGCCTCTGCCTGTTCGTCTGCTGGGCCCTGGATGTCGTTCGTCGCTATGCGCTGCCGGTGGCCGTGCCGAACATCTTGCGCGTCGGTTCCGCTCCGTATCTGCGCCCGCTGGCCGAGTTGCAGGACGAGCGCGAGAATTTCCTGATCGTCGCGGCCGACAACAAGTCCACGCGGATCATCCACGTGACCTCCGCCGTGCCGAAAACGGGCGAGACGATCCGCGGCGATGTCAAGAACGCGGTGAAGAAGGGGGGCTGGTCGCAACAGCGTTACGCCCGCCGGCGCGACAAGCAACTGCAACACTACGCGAAGGAGGTCGCCGACGTGCTCGACGATCTTTGCCGCAAGCAGACGTTCGACCGGATCGTGCTCCTGGGTTCCAAGGAGACGCTCCACGAGATCAAGGAGGAGCTTCCGCAAGCCATCGCCGCGAAGGTCGTCGGCAGCAAACCCGTGGACCTGCACGCCAGCGACGACACCCTCGTGGATGAGGCCTACGCCCTCTACGTCGAGGAGGAACGGGACTCGGAGGTCCGCCTCTGGGACCGGATCAAGGCGGCCTACTTCTCGGGTTCCCTCGCCGTCGCCGGGCCGGCCGACGTGCTGGAGGCAGCGCGTGTCGGCCGGGTTGAGATGATGATCGTGACCCGCGACGCCAAGCTCGCCGGGGTCGGCTGCCGGGACTGCGAGAATGTCGCCGCCGGAACGCCCGCCAGATGCCCGACCTGCGGCTCCGATTCCGTCTTCGAGATCGACCTGGTGGATGAGCTGGTCCGCCAGTTGGAGCTGACCAGCGCGGGGGTTGAGTTCACCGACCCGATCCCCGGCCTCACCAAACTGGGGAACGTCGCGGCCCTTCTGCGGTATTGAGTGAGGCGAAACGCGATCTTCGCGGGCTTTGCGGTGAAACCGCTCCCCAAAAACGCTAAACTGGGGTCCGTCACCGCTCGCGCTGAGCGGATGGAGTCCGGGTTGAGGGCAAGGCGAACGTGCGGGGCACAGGGCAGGGGATCATGCGGGTCGTGACGATCGACGGCCCCGCGGGTGCGGGCAAGAGCACCGTGTCGCGGATCGTGGCGGATCGGCTGGGTTGGCGGTTCCTCGACACCGGCGCGATGTACCGGGCGGTGGCCCTGGCCGCGCTCCGTCGCCGGATCGACCTGAACGACGAGCCGGCCATCGGCGCTCTGGCCGAGGAACTGACGATCACCCTGCCGCCCGGCTCGGTGCGGCTCGATGGCGAGGACGTGACCCACGCGATCCGCGATCCCGACGTGACGCGCGCCACGGGCCCGGTCGCCGATCATCCCCGGGTCCGCAAGTGCCTGGTCCGCTGGCAACGCCTCTTCGCCGAAGATCACGACACCGTGACTGAGGGCCGCGACCAGGGGACCATCGTCTTTCCCGGGGCCTTTCGCAAGTTCTTCCTCACCGCCTCCATCGAGGAGCGTGCCCGTCGCCGTCAGGCCGAGATGAACGCCGCGCGCGGGCAAGACGTGCCGCTGGAGGTCATCCTCACCGAGATCCGCGAGCGCGACGCCCGCGACGCCGCCCGGGCCATCGCGCCGCTGCGCCCGGCGAACGACGCCCTCACCATCGACACCACCGGCCTGGGCCTGGACGCGGTCGCCGGGCGCGTGCTGGCCGAGGTCCGCGAGGCAATGGGGGGCGCGACCTCATGACGACCGAACCCGCCGCCAGCGCGCCGCCGGCCCGCGACCGTTCCCGGCTGGCGATGGCGTGGTACACCGTCGTCCGCATGATGAGCCTTCTCTACTGCTCCATCCGGGGCGGGGTCCGGGTCACGGGACGCGAGCACCTGCCGAAGCAGGGAGCCGCGCTGGTCGTTTCGAACCACCTCAGCTTCCTCGATGTCTTCGTGCTGGGCCTGGGCTGCCCCCGCCCCTTGAACTACGTCGCGCGCTCGACCCTCTTCGTGCCGCCGCTCGGCTGGCTGATCCGCTCCGTCGGCGGCTTCCCGATCCAGCGCGAGGGGGTCGGCGCAAGGGCTGAAGGAAATCCTGCGGCGTCTCAAGCGCGGTAGCCTGATCCTGCTCTTTCCCGAGGGCACGCGCAGCCGCGACGGCACCCTCGGCGAGCTGAAGCCGGGGATCGCCGCGCTGGCCTCGAAAGCGCGCGTGCCGGTGATCCCGACCGCGGTCGCCGGGACCTTCGAAGCCTGGCCCCGAGGCCGCCGCCTGCCCGCCGCCCACCCGACCCGCATCCACTTCGGCGAGCCGATCCGGCCCGAGGACATCGCGGGGCAGACGTCCGAGGCCGTCACCGACCTGATCCGCCAGCGCATCCTCGACGCTCAGCGGATCGCCCTGCGCGGCCTGGCCGGGGACCTCGGCCACAGGGAACCGGACGATCCGGTGGAAGACAGCGCCGGGAACGGCTGATGAAACGAGGATCGTTGTCGAGCATTGCTTTGCGGACTCTGGATCAAGCTCGTCGCGGACTCGCACCGATATTCTGGGGAATGGGCGGGGAAATTGCGGTTGGCGAACGGGGGCGATTGGAGTAGAGTCCGCCCGTTCCGGACTGCGGTCAAGGACCGCCCCGGTTGTCCCGTTCTCTCGGCGACGGCACCTCGCGGCACACCTCACCTCAACCGTTCGTCCTCCCGTGACAACGCTCGGGCCCGCCCCGCTCGCCTTGATTCTGAAGGCGACGATGGCGCGGCGGGATCGCGGCAAAGGAGTTCTGCCATGCGACGAGCCCAGGATCTGCGATTCGCCGCCTCGGCCGTGCTGGCCGGTCTGATTGGCTCGGCCGGCTGCACCCACAACCACTACTACGGCTCCGCGGTCCCCCCCTGTGCGCCGCCGGCCGTCATGTCCACCTACCATAATGGTGACGTCTGCGAGGTCCCCTCGCAGGTTTACGGCGGTACGGTCGTCGCCCAGTCGCCCGGTCAGACGACCGTCATCAGCAACCCGGTCGCGCGCGGATCGCGCGTGCTGGTCAGCCAGCCGCAAGGCAGCGGCCGGTTCGCCTGGCGACGTCCGGCCCCCGAAGGCCCCCTCAACACCCGTGTCGCCGGCGCACTCGAAGACGACGCGACCATCCAGTAAACTGGACGGACCGGACCCACGCGATCGAGCGCGTCGGACCATCCGCATTCCCCGGTGAGTTATGCCCCGCCGTCCGTTCTCTAACGCGCGCTGCGTGGTGACGGGAGGCTCCTCGGGCCTGGGTCGTGCCCTGGCCGCGGAGTTGACCGTCCAGGGAGCGCGCGTGGTGATCGTCGGCCGTTCGGCCGAGCGTCTGGAGGAGGCGGCCCGCGCCTTGAGGTCCGCCGCCGCCGTGCCCGACGACGCGGTGATGCCGTTTGTCGCCGACCTGACCCGCCCCGAGGACCGTCGCCGGCTCTGGGAGACGGTCGCGGAACGGTTCGATGACCGGCTGGACCTGCTCGTCAACGCCGCCGGAATCGGCGCGTATGGGCGGTTCGAGAGCCACGATCCGTCGGTCCTGCGGCAGATCGTCGAGATCAACCTCTTCGCTCTCGCCGAGATGTGCCGCGAGGCGCTGCCGCTCCTGCGCCGGGGGGATCATCCGGCGGTGGTGAATCTCGGTTCGATCGTCGCGCGGCGTGCCCTGCCGGGCCGTTCGGAGTACGCCGCGAGCAAGTTCGCCGTCGCGGCCTTCACCGAGTCGATCCGCGCCGAGTGGGCCATCGACGGCATCGACGTGCTGCTGGTCAATCCGGGCTTCACGGCCACGAATTTCGACCGGAACCTCGTCGTCGATACCGCCATTTACAAGACCTCCCACAAGCGGCACGATGCCTCCCGATCGCGTCGCGCGGGCCACCCTGCGTGCCCTGCGACGCGGCCGTCACGAGATCACCCTCTCCGCCGAGGGGCGACTCCTTCTCCTCGTGAACCGCATCCTCCCGCGCTTCGTGGACTGGGGCCTCGCCCGCTGGACCCGCCGTCTCTACCGCGACCGTGAGGCCCTCCACCGCGCCGAGCAGAACGCAAATCCGCCATCCAATGAGTTGCCCGGCGACCCCGCAACTCCTACAATGTTAAATTCCAGGGGCGGTTAGCTCAGTTGGTAGAGCGCCTGCTTTACACGCAGGATGTCGGGGGTTCGAGTCCCTCATCGCCCACTCTACACATCTGAGGATCGCGAGTTGACTCATTCATTGCATCATGATTGATCGCAGTCTTGCTCCTACTTCCGATTAATTTCCCGCGAATATTTCGATTTTGAGCTTTCTCCACCGGAAATGCGCGTAAACTCATCGCATGACCGATCCCCCCAAAGACCCCGCCGACCGCTCCCGCGATTTCGCAAAGCGATACGCTCAGGAGATGGATTATCACGTTTCGCAGAGGATGATCGACCTCGGCATATCGCCGGAACGGATTGGCACGCCCGACCCGGCTCATGGCATTCCGCACGCGGCATTCCACCCGGATTATCTGAACGCGGGCGGAGTCAGCCCGGACGGGCGTATTGTCATCGAGAGCGGCGTCTTCAACCCGGCACTACTGGAAGGCACCGGCGCATCGGAGGCGTGGGAGAAGGCACGGCTCAGGGATCGGCTGGACGCGATTATCGCCCATGAGTACGAGGAACACGCCAGCGGCTCGCATGTAGGTGCTGTGGATCGAGCGGCGGATACGGAACTGCCAATCCGCCATGAAGCGCGGGAACTTCTCAGGAAGATCAGCGCGTCGGAACGCTCGCAGTGAGCCATTCGTGCCTCCGATCCCACCCCTCCTGGGTGAACCGGAACGACGATTCCGGTCCCTTGGTGAAGGTGGACAGGGGGATCAAGATTCCGGCACGCACCAGCTCGCGGTGGGCTTCCAGATTGTCCGGCGTGACCGCCACATCCTCATCAATGAGGTGGCGGAGTAGATCCAGCGCATCACCTGACAGCATCAGCATCTCCAAGTGGCTACGAGATAGGTTTCGCCGTGCGTTCTTTCGGATGCATGGCAGCTCCATTCGGGCCTATTGTAGTGCTCTACACGAGAGGAGAAACCCGAAAATCCCCCCGGGTGGCACGGCCCTGAGCCTTCGAAGCGCGTGGCGTGAGGCTTCAGATAAGACTGACCACGCCCATACTGAGCGTGCCACTCGACGGAACGACTTCCGTTCCCTACTCCTTCGGGTTCGTCACCCGTCCGAGGAACAGGATGCTGCCGGTACGGCGATCGCGGATCAGGAACAGGAACGGATGATCGGCGCGGAACTCGATGGGTTTGTCTTCGATAATGGCCGCCGCTGGGGCCACGCTCACGGCGGTGGCGGCCGCGGCCTCGGTGCCTTCCTCGTTCACGTCCACGTAGGCTTTGTGGATGACGGCCGAGAGGAAGACCTCCTCCTGACTGGTCATGCCGGAGAAATCGGCCCGATTCTGGTCGAACGGCAGCGTCATGCCCAGCGATCGGAGGATGTCCGATAGCTCGAACTGCGAGGTCATGCGGAAACGGGGGAGGTGGACCCGCACCTCCTGGTCACGCATCGCGTCTTGCCAGCGCGACAGGTTCTCCCAGGAGAGTTTCTGTTCCAGCCTGGGCAGGCCGTCGATCTTGTCCGGCAGCAGGAGGACCATCGACAGGTCCCCCTTGCCGTAGGGCAGTTCGAGCATCTTCAGCCCGTCACCGACCCGGATGCGGAACTCGTCCTGCTTGAACATCAAGGGAACCGAGACATCCTGACGTGCCGAGACGTGGAACGGGGCGTCCTGGGTGGAGCCTTTGAAGAACGGTTCATACCAGTCCCCCTTGAAATAGATGGCGTTCGTCAGGACGAGCCGGGTGTCGGGAGCGAGCGCTCCGGGCGGGATCAGGTTCGTGATCTTCGCCTGCGTCTGCTGCTCGACCCACGCGTTGATCGTCTGGCGAGCCTGCTCGGTCCGGCGGGCGAAATCGACCTGGGCCAACTCGGCACCGTAGGCGTTGCGGGTGATCGCGAGGAAATCGGGGAGGAAGTGATACCCCTGCTGGCCCCAGAGCCGGTTGGCCATGCTCAGGCGATACCCGCGATCGGTCGCATTCGCGTTCAAGGTTTCCTGGATGGCGCCGAACGAGGCGTGCAGGTCATCGGCGGGCACGTCGAAATGCAGCACCCTGGCCATCTGCGCGGCGGTTTCTCCCTTTGCGCCGGCGTAGGTCATGGCCAGAGCGGTGGAGATGCTGCCGGGGGAATAGAAGAGGTTGCCGGGCTGTTTCCGCAAGGCGCCGTAGAGGTCGAGCGCGAACCGGTTGTTTCCCTGGACGACCTCGGGCATGACGCGACTCCGTTGGGGTTGCTCGGCGTGAGCCATCGCGCACGTCAGCAGGACCAGAATGGCCGTGAGGGAACGCATAAGGACATCTCCGGGGGGAAGAGCAGTCTGACCAATGGCCACGTCCACTCACTCTACCCCCCGGGCCTCGGCATTGCGATCGAGAAGTTGTTCGCGTCAAGGAACGATCCGCCGGCCGACCGCGGTGTTCAGCCGGAGCATGTTCCGGCGGTGATCGGCCAGGGTTTCGATGTACAGGCGGACGATCTCGCTGACATCGCGCCGCGTGTCCATGATCTCGGAGAGAGTCGGCGCGTCGGTTTCCCGGGCTTGCTGGAGGTGACGTTGCAGGCGCTGCGCGCGGGGCAGGGTACTCTGCTCGATCCGCCGCACGGCGGCGCGGGTGTTCTGGTAGGCGAGGTAGGCGCGATGGACCTCGGAGACGATCTGCCGCTGAAGCCCCTCTTGCTCGATCCGCGTGCGGAGGAGGTCGTGGCGGGCGCGCCGGATGTTGCCCTGGTTGCGGTCGAACAAGGGGACGCTGAACAAACCGCCGATGCCCCAGGAGGTCGAGCTTGGCTTATTCTCCCAAGCGTGGTTCTTGAAGCCATAGGGGGTATAGAACAGGAAGGCGTCCGGCAGGCGCTCGGCCCGGGTCAGATCGACCGTGGAGCGGGCCTGCTGGCACTCGAAGCGGTAGGCGACGAGGTCGGGCCGGCAGGTCAGGGCGATGGTGATGAGTTCCTCAAGGGACAGCGGCGGCTGGTGCGGTCGTGGAGCGTCCCCCGGACCTCGATCCGCCCGGCCTGCGCGGGGGGGATCGCCAGCAACTCCGCGAGCGTCTGCTGACGCTGGCGGAAGGTCGTCGGCGGCGCGCTCCAGCTCGATCACGGTCCGGTCGCGGTAGATCTCGGCGCGATCGACCGACAGCGGCGAGATTGCTCCGGGCCGGGCCTCTTCCCGAATCTGGCGGAGCGTGGCGTCCAGGTCGGCAAGGCCCGCCCGGGACGCGTCCAGCGAGGCGCGGGCGGTCAGCAGATCGACGAAGGCAGTCCCCAGGTTGTCGATCTCCAGCCGGACATCGTCCTGATATTCCGCCTCCACGGCACTTTTCGCCCACTGGGCGACCCTGGTGCGGACCCGATGTTTGCCGTTCAGGTCGATCGGCTGGATGATCGTCAGACCATACGAGTTATCTCCGGGCTTCTGGGGAGAGTAGCTTCCATACGGAATGTCCTCGGCGATGGCGAAGACCAGCGGGTTGGTGAGCAGGCCCGCCGTGAGGATGTCGGCCTGGGCCTTGGGGATCTCCTGAGCGCTGCGCGCAGGGTGGGATTGACCTGGACCAGCCGGGCGATCGCCTGGTCGAGAGTCAGGCCGCCGGGGGGACCGAGGTTCTCCAACGGGGGGAGCCGCACGGCTCCTTGACGCAGAGGAAAATCGGCGGCCGGCAAGGCGCTGGGAAGCGTGATGTCCGGTTCCTCGGCGGGCGTCGGTTTCTCCGCCTGAACAAAGGGGGCCAGCACGCTCGGGGGCAAGATCGCCTGCGCAATGGCGGCACACCCCCACGGGCCGGAGAAGCCCGCTGTCAGGAGACTGACCAGAATGACGGGGCGCGTCATGGTCCTCCCCCTCCTGGTCGGGACCGAATGCCCACTTCACGAAAAGAACCTCGAACAGACTCGCGGCCCGGTCACCAGCCAGGGGGCGAGGCCATCCTGTCCATCTTCGGTCGGAGAATTCCCCGGCTTGAGGTATCCTTGTGACGCCTCGGGCCGCCTCATCTCGACTGAAGGAGTGACGTGGCCGGCATCGCCACTGTCGAAACCTTGACGCGATCGAGGGTTTCGGCCAATAATGCGATCATCTTGCTGCTCGTGATGGGCAGTACACGAGACAAGGCTACGACGGCCCCGACGTGCATCATCCTGCACGGGCGGGGCTTTTTGTTTGTATCGAACGACCTTCGGCGATCCTCCCCTGGCCGAGTCAATGGAGGCAGCCATGCCCGATCCAGCGACCATCGAGGCCCGACATTCCCACGAAGACGTCCCGGCTGCAGAATGTGCCGCTGGACCAGCTCGAATCGCAACTGGAGACTAGCCCCAAGGGCCTCTCCGCCGCCGAGGCCAGGCGCCGGCTGGATCAGTATGGCCCCAATGAACTGCACGAAGAGGCGGTCAACCCGCTCCTGAAGTTCCTGACGTACTTCTGGGGGCCGATCCCCTGGATGATCGAGGCGGCGATCCTCCTCTCAGCGATGGTCCAGCACTGGGCCGACCTGGTGATCATCTCCGTCCTGCTGGTCGTCAACGCCGTCGTCGGGTTCTGGGAGGAATATCAGGCCGGCAACGCCATCGCGGCGCTCAAGGGGCGGCTGGCCCTGCGGGCGAAGGTCCGGCGCGACGGGGCATGGACCACCGTCCCCGCCCGCGAACTGGTCCCCGGCGACTGCATCCGCGTGCGGCTCGGCGACATCGTACCGGCCGACGTCCGTCTACTCGACGGCGACCCGGTTGAGGTCGATCAGTCGGCCCTGACCGGCGAATCCCTGCCGGTGTCGCACGCGACGGGCGACGTCGTCTATTCCGGCTCGGTCGTCAAGCAAGGGGAGATTGACGCCCTGGTCTTCGCCACCGGCACGAAGACCTACTTCGGCAAGACGGCGCAGCTCGTGCAGGAGGCGAACAACGTCAGCCACTTCCAGCGTGCCGTCCTGAAGATCGGCGACTTCCTGATCGCCCTGGCGGTGGTGCTGGTGGTCATCATCCTGCTGGTGGCCCTGTTTCGGGGCGACCCCTGGAAGGAAACCGTGCAGTTCGCGCTCGTCTTGACCGTCGCGGCCATTCCGGTGGCGATGCCGACGGTGCTCTCGGTGACGATGGCCGTCGGTGCCCGCCTCCTGGCGAAAGGGCAGGCGATCGTCAGTCGGCTGGCGGCCATCGAGGAACTCGCCGGCATGGACGTGCTCTGCTCGGACAAGACCGGCACCCTGACCCAGAACCGCCTGACCCTGGGCGACCCGTTCTGCGCGGAGGGGACGGACGTGGACGACATGATCCTGATGGCGAGCCTCGCCTCGCGCGAGGAGGATCAGGACACGATCGACCAGGCCGTGCTCGCCGGCCTGAAGGACCGGAGCCGCTGGCAGTCGTATCACGTCGAGCATTTCGTCCCGTTCGACCCGGTTCACAAGCGGACCGAGGCCACGGTGACAGGACCGGATGGTCAGAAATTCCGGGTCTCGAAAGGGGCACCTCAGGTCATTCTCGACCTGGCCGAGGATCGCGACCAAATCGGTGAGGAAGTCACGCGGGCGGTGGACGATTTCGCCAAACGCGGGTTCCGGGCGCTCGGCGTGGCGCGGACAGACGCCGACGATCACTGGCATTTCCTGGGGGTCCTGCCGCTGTTCGATCCGCCCCGCGAGGACTCCCGCGAGACGATCGACACGGCCCGCCGCATGGGCGTGGACGTGAAGATGGTCACGGGAGATCAGGTTGCCATCGTGCGCGATATCGCACATCAGCTTGGCCTGGGGACCGACATCTCCGACGCCCGCATGTTCTCCGAGACCAAGGCACACGAAGGCGGGCAGCTTGCCGACCGCATCGAGAAAGCGGAAGGGT
Organism: uncultured Planctomycetota bacterium; assembly: GCA_963758025.1. Lineage (GTDB taxonomy): Bacteria > Planctomycetota > Planctomycetia > Isosphaerales > Isosphaeraceae > CAVWUA01. The sequence goes on from CAVWUA010000006.1 coordinate 975,043, forward strand.
TTGCTCAGGTCTATCCTGAGCACAAATACCACATCGTCGATGTCTTGCAGACGCGAGGGCACATCGTCGGCATGACCGGCGACGGCGTGAACGACGCCCCCGCCTTGAAAAAGGCCGACGTCGGCATCGCGGTTTCCGGTGCGACCGATGCCGCCCGAGGCGCGGCCGATATCGTGCTGCTCTCGCCGGGGCTTTCGGTCATCATCGACGCGATCAAGGAAAGCCGCAAAATCTTCCAGCGCATGAACAGCTACGCGATTTACCGCATCGCCGAGACGATTCGCGTCCTGCTGTTCATGACCCTCTCGATCCTCGTCTTCAACTTCTATCCGGTCACGGCGGTCATGATCGTCCTGCTGGCGCTCCTGAACGACGGCGCGATCCTGTCGATCGCCTACGACCGCGTGCGCTATTCGAACGAACCGGAGAAGTGGGACATGACTCGCGTCCTGGGCGTCTCGTCGCTTCTGGGCGTGGCCGGGGTCATCGCCTCCTTCGGGCTGTTCTACCTGGCCGAACGAGTCTTCGCGATGGATCGGGGGATGATCCAGACGCTGATCTATCTGAAGCTCTCGGTGGCCGGACACATGACGATCTTCGTCACCCGTACGCGCGGTCATTTCTGGACGATCGCCCCGTCGCGGATCTTGCTGGGAGCGGTCCTCGGCACGCAAGCGGTGGCAACCCTGATCGCCGTCTATGGCGTCCTCATGACGCCGATCGGCTGGATTCCGGCGCTCTGTGTCTGGGGCTACGCCTTCGCGTGGTTCCTGATCAACGACTTCCTCAAGGTCAGCGCCTACCGCATCTTCGACCCCGAGCAAGCGGGCGTTCGTTCCTTCTGGCGGCGCTTCGCCCCCGTTTGAGAGTCCCGATAACTCGAAACCCATACGCTTCTTCAAAAAAAGGAATCCACATGGCAGCGAACGACGGAATTGCCTCCCACGCCTGGGGCCTGGACAAGCACGGTATCGAGAACGAGGCGAACGCCTTCTGGAACCTGACGACCCCGGCCCTGCACGAGCAGGCGGTCCAGCGTCGCGAGGGGTTGGTGGCGCACCTGGGGCCACTCGTCGTGCGGACGGGAAGCCACACGGGCCGCTCCCCGAACGACAAATTCATTGTGGACGAGCCGTCCAGCCACGACGAGATCTGGTGGGGAAGCATCAACCACCCATTCACCGAGGCGGCCTTCAACCACCTGCACCACCGACAGCTAGCGTATCTTCAGGATAAGGACCTGTTCATCCAGGACTGCTACGCCGGCGCCGACCCCCGCTACCGGGTGCCGATCCGGGTCATCACCGAAACGGCGTGGCATAGTATGTTCTCCCGTAACATGTTCATTCGGGAACTGGACCCCGACAAGCTCCGCCAGCACAAGCCGGAGTTCACCGTGATCCAGACGCCGCGATTTCACGCGGTTCCGGAGCTGGACGGCACGAACTCCGACGCCTTCATCGTCGTCCACTTCGGCCGCAAGCTGATCCTGATCGGCGGCACGAGCTACGCGGGGGAGATCAAGAAGTCGGTCTTCACGATCATGCACTACCTGTTGCCGCATCAGCACGTCCTGTCGATGCACTGCGCGGCGAACTACGGCAAGAGCAAGGACGACGTCGCCCTGTTCTTCGGCCTCTCGGGGACGGGCAAGACGACCCTTTCGACCTCGCCCGACCGTACCCTGATCGGCGACGACGAGCACGGCTGGAGCGATGACGGCGTGTTCAACTTCGAGGGGGGTTGCTACGCGAAGGTGATCCGCATCCGCGAGGAGACCGAGCCGGAGATCTACGAGACGACTCGGAAGTTCGGCACGATCCTGGAGAACGTGACGATCGACCCGCACACCCGCCGGCTCGACCTGGACGACGCCCGCCTGACCGAGAACACCCGCGCGGCCTACCCGATCAGCCACATCCCCCACGCCGACCGCGAGAGTGTGGGCGGCCACCCGAAGAACATCTTCTTCCTGACGTATGACGCCTTCGGCGTGCTCCCGCCGATCTCCCGGCTGACCCCCGACCAGGCGCGCTATCACTTCATCTCCGGCTACACGTCGAAGGTGGCCGGCACCGAGGCGGGCGTCACCGAGCCGAAGGCCGTCTTCAGCCCGTGCTTCGGTGCCCCCTTCTTGCCGTTGCACCCGAAGGTGTATGCCGAGCTTCTGGTCGAGAAGATGGCCAAGCACGGCGTGAACTGCTGGCTGGTCAACACCGGGATGACCGGCGGTCCGTATGGCGTCGGCCACCGTGTCGCGATGCCGGTGACGCGCGGCCTGGTCGCCGCGGCTCTCGACGGCCGCCTCGCGGAGATCCCGACTCACCCCGACCCGATCTTCCAGCTCGGCATCCCCGAATCCTGCCCCGGCGTGCCGACCGACCTCCTTCAGCCCCGCGCCACCTGGTCCGACCCCGCCGCCTACGACCGCAAGGCCAAGGAACTGGCCGAGCGATTCGAAAAGAACTACCAGGAGCACGTCAAAGAGGAAGCGTGAGGGACGTACCAACAGAAATATCCTGTACGATGGACACCGCCCAGCATTCAATCGCATACGAATGATGCTGGGCGGTGCTCATCCCATGGGACTGCTGAGTCACCCGACAGTCGGCGGGGCGTTTCCGAGGTGGTTTTCTGTCGCGACCGGTTCTATGATGGGAATGTGGGCCTGTCCGGGGGATGATCCGGGATGTTTGGCCGTTGCGCCGTTCATCCAGGGATCGCGGCACGAGTGGATTGGAAACGTCGAGGCGCGGAATGGCGGAATCACCAGAAACCGACGCAGCGGGTGACGGCACGGCGACCGCGACCCGACCGGTTGTCCCCATGCCCCGCCACAAGCGGTGGATCGCCAAGATTCGCCGGGAAGGGCTGGGCTCCGTTCTGGCAAGCTGGGCGGCCGGGCGGCGCGATCGGTTCCTGTACAGCAACTGGCTGGCGGGCCGGATCGTCGAGCTGCGGAACAATCGGGTCTCCTATCACGGCTTGACGATCACGCTGGACAACCCCACGATCCCGACCCCCCACAAGAGCGGTCTCTTCTTCGGCCGTTACGAGACCGATGAGGCGAAACTCCTTCGCCTCCTTCCGGCCGATGAGCCAGTGGTCGAGCTTGGCGGTTCGATCGGCGTCATCGCCTGCCTGAGCAACCGCCGGCTCGCCGATCCGGCCCGGCACGTCGTGGTCGAGGCCAATCCCCGATTGATTCCCACACTCCGCGAGAACCGCGACCTCAACGGCTGCCGGTTCACCATCGAGGAAGCGGCGGTGGCGTATGGCGCCAACCACGTGACGTTCTCGCTCGGCCCGAGCTTCGTGACCGGCCACCTCCACGGCACCGCCGGGGAGACCGTCCGAGTCCCCGCCACCACCCTGGACGCGCTCATGCGGAAGCATGGGTTCGACGTGACCAACCTCATCATGGACATCGAAGGGGCCGAGACCTTCCTCGTCGAGCACGAGTCGGACGTTCTCCGCGATCGCGTCTCCACGATCATCATGGAGACCCACGAGCGGATGGTCGGCGACGCCCGGAACGACGCGATGCTCACACGCCTCGACCAGAGCGGCTTCGACGTCATCGGCCAGAGCGGCTGCGTCCTCGCCCTCCGCAATCGCAACCTCCAGGAGGCGAACAGAGGCCCGCTCGAGGTGCCCCGATGAACGCCGTCCATGCCGGGTCGATGCTCCGGTTCAGCAGGTTGATCTGCCGAGGGTGACCTGGGCGTCCTCGGCGACGGTGTCGGACGGGCGGGAACACGGCGGCGCTGGCTCCGGTGGGGGGTTCCCCACGGCCTTCACGTTGGAGGGGAACCAGCGGTCGCGCAGACGCAACGCCGGCAATTCGATCAGTTTCGCCATCCCGATGCCCAGGACGATCGAGCCGATCAGGAAAAAACCGGCCCGAACCCGGAAGCCCAGCGAACGCCCCAGGAGATACTCAACCGTCGGGATCACCCAATCCCGGGTGGGCATGTGCCAGAGGTAGATCGAGTAGGAGAAGGCCCCGATCGCGGCCAGCCAAAGAATCAGGCGGCTTTCCGGAACGCGGCTGAGCAAGATGCCCACCAGAAGCATTCCGCTCCCGAGATAAAAAATGGTCAGCCCGACGGTATAGATGAACGGCGTCGTCTCCAGATCGAGCACGAAGGCAGGCGTGAGGAAGAGCACGCCGAGGACGATCAAGTACCGGCGCCAGGGGCGGAGCCAGGTTACAAACTCATCTGTGTGAAAATGGAATAAATAAGAGATCGTGACCCCGAAAAACAGCGAGTCAAGCCGCAGATGCGTGGAGAACAGGTTCTTGGTGAATCGCACTCCATGCTGCCAGTTCCAGATTCGCAACCCCAACAAACCCAGCGCGAGACAGACCATGACGACCAGAACGGACCGAAAGGGCAAACGCGCGTTCCGGTCCGCCTTCAACATCAACAACAACAGCAAGGGCAATAAAATATAGAAATGCTCTTCCACGGAAAGTGACCAGGTGTGGTTCCACATGCCCAGCAGATAGCTTTGAAGAAACGTCAGCTCGGAGAACACCTGGCGCCGGTACAGATGAAGGTCGAAGAGGTAATTCACGAGAATCGTACATACGATCAACGTGTAAAAGGGCGGATAGATTTTCCATCCCCGGCGTGTGTAGAATCGCGCGAGCGAGAGCCGCCCCCGGGCCTGGTACTCGGAAAACAGAAGCCCCGAGACGAGGAACCCGCTGAGGACGAAGAAGAGGTCCACCCCGACCCAGCCGCCGCGTTTCCACGTCTCAAAGAACATTTTCGAGGCGTATGAGAATGTGTCGGGACGATCCTCCATGTGCCGCCCCAGTACGAGGAGAATCGCCAGGAGACGGAGCAGGTCGAGGCCGATCAGTCGAGATTTGGGTTTGACCACGACATCATTCGCGCTCGCCATTCATCGCTCCGTCGGCTCGTTCTCAGGCTCAGCGGTCCAGTCCGCCACGCGTGACCGCGGATCGGAACGACGGCACGGTCATCCGCCAAACGCCGCATTCATTTTAATCTGGATGTCTCAACGGGGGAATGGCTTCGGACGGCCTTCGATGCCATGTCGTGGGATTAGGACAACACTCAACGAAGCAGCAACGGTGTCGGGAAGCGGATCGTTGATCTCGGGAGTTGGACTGCTTATGTTGAGATCATCCACCAACTCCTGACTCTGGATTTCCTTCCATGTCGTTGCACGCTTCGGACGGTGTTTCGAGCCCGTATGAACTGGGGTCGTCCCCTGCGCCAGATGCGGTTCGGACTTTGATCGATTATCTCTGGAAAGGAAGCATCAACGAGAAGCGGTTGGCGGCCTCGGCGATCCGGAAACTCGCCACGAAACGGGGAGAGGAATGTCAAGCGGCGGTGCCGGCGCTGGTCGCCTGTCTGGATGAGCCCGGCCCGCAGGTCCGTCAATACGCTCTGAAGGCGCTGGAGGTCCTTCGGCTCACTCCGGACGCCGTCGGACGAATCCGCGAGGTCCAGGCGAACGACGATCGCGCCTACAACCGCGACCTTGCCACGACCATCCTCCGCCGAGAGGCCTCCGCCACCAGCCGCGACGAATCCCGGCCGGTTCGCCAGGCCAAACCGGGCTCGCGGGAGGACGTCCGGCATCGCATCGAAGCCTGTCTGGATGCGATCGACATCCTCGAAGAGGACCTGCAGGATCATCTGGCCCGCCTGTGGGACGCCGAGAACGCGCTGGCTGATTCGCGTCTGCGACTGGAGCACGCCGAACAGCGCTTGATCGTGCGAGGAGTGGATGGGAAGAATGAGGCGGAACGTCGCGCACGCATGGCCGTCACGCTCACCGATGAGCGCGAGGCCGTCGAGAACGCCGATCGCCGGCTCCGCTCGGTGCCGGGAACAGGAGGAGTACCGAGGCACGCTGAGCTTGATCCAGCAACGCCTGAAGGCCCTGGAATTGCTCGTCTCCTTACGGAACCATGACACTGACCCCGGAAACGATCCATGATTGACTCACCTGGGGATGAGAAGCTCGTGGATCGCCTGGTTGCCGTCCGGGACCATGCGCGGCATGTCTTGCACGAGCCGGACGCGTCTCCCTATCTGCCCGTGCTGATCGAGTATCTCGACGAGATCGAGGAGATCCTGCGGCAGGGGCCGAGCCATCCCAGGAATCCGCGGGAGGAGCGGCGGAAACTCCAGGGTGGGTTCGGGCGGATCGCGACCGAGGACATCCTGTTTCCAGAGAGTCCGCTGGGCCAGGAGATGGCCGAATTCGTCAATGCCTTTGTCGATGGCGCGGGGTAATGCTCCGAGTGTAGCGGAGAAGGGGCCAGGTCCCTCGGCTTCGCTGTCGCCAGTCGGAGCGTCTTCAAGTCTGCCAGCCGGCCGCCTCAACAGCCGCCTGAATCCAGGGGACCAGCAGCACGTTCGCGGCGAAGACGGCGAGCATCGCGCGGACGACCCCGCGCGTGGCGGCGTGAGCGACCTCCTCGGTCGAGCGATCGGCGCGGAGGCCGGTCCAGCAGCCGATCAGGCCGACGAGCAGGCCGAAGACGCCGGTCTTGAGCGTGGCGGGGATCATGTCCGAGAGCCGCAGGTAATCGAGCGACCGTGCGCCGAAGACCCGAGGCGTCAGGCTGCCCGCTGTCAGCTCGGCGAGCAGGCCCCCCAGCACGGCCGAGGCATCCATCAGGACCGTTAGCAACGGAACGGCCACGACGCAGGCAATCGCCATCGGGGCGACCAGAGTGGCGATCGTCGGCGCGCCGAGGACCTCGCGGGCGTCGAGTTCCTCGGTCAGTCCTTTCGACGCCAGCTCGGCGGCCAGCCCGGCCCCCATCCGGCCCGCCACGAGCAGGCTGGCGAGCATCGGCCCGGTCTCGACCACCACCGCGACGGTCAGGATGCTCGGCAAGGCCGCCTCGATCCCGTAGAGCACGAGCAACCGACGGGTCTGGAGCCACGTCACCAGGCCGACGCTCAAGCCGGCCACAACCACGATCGGCAGGCTTCCCCAGGCCACGCGCTCGAACTGGCGCATGACCTCCCCCGGCCGACGCAAGAGGGCCCCGGGCATCGCCCCGAGCGTCCGCAACGCGAAGTCCACGAACCGGCCAAACGTCACCAGGGCCTCGATCAACGGTACATCCTCCTGGATTCTCCATCCTCAAAAGGACTTCGATACCGGGCCGGATCTATTGATGGGAGAAAGAGCCTGCACGCAAAGCGCGACGCCAAGGGTCGCCAAGGAAGAAAAGAGGATATTATTCCTCATCTTTGCGTTCTTCCCTGGCGGCTTTGCGAGAAATTCTTCAGCTTTCATTTCCGCTTCGGCAAACTCCACCAGACGGAATCGCAGGCGTCCATCGCCTCGTCGTCGAGAGAAAGCTCGACCGCGTCCAGCGTGTCGTCGAGCTGCTCGGGACGGCTCGCGCCGACGATCGCCGAGGTGATGCCCGGCTGGGCCAGGACCCAGGCGATGCTCGCCGTTGCCAGAGGGATTCCGCGCGGGTCGAAGTACGATTTCAGGCTCTGCACCGCCTCGAACTGCGCGCTTTGCCAGTAGCGCTCGCGGTAGAGCTTCCCCGTCTCTCCCAGGGTGAACCGCGTGCCGGGCTGGGGCGGCTCCTGCGCATCGTACTTGCCCGCGAGGAACCCGCCGGCCAGGGGGTTATACGCGATCACACCGACCCCTTGATCCCGGCAGAGGGGCAACAATTCGCTCTCGATGTCGCGGTACAGTAGATTGTAGCGCGGCTGAACGCAATCATAACGGGCCAGTCGGTCGCGTTCGCTGACCCCCAGAGCCACGGCCAGTTGCCAGGCCGGATAGTTCGAGCAGCCGACGTAACGGACCTTCCCCGCGCGGACCAGGTCGTCGAACGCCCGCAACGTCTCGTCGATCGGCGTCTCGGGGTCGGGAAAGTGCGACTGGTAGAGGTCGATGTAGTCAGTCTTGAGCCGCTTCAGGCTCGCCTCGCATGCCGCGAGAATATGCCGGCGCGACAGGCCCACGTCGTTCGGTCCCGGCCCCATCTCAAGCCGACACTTGGTCCCCAGGACAAACTGATCCCGGCGCCCTTCCAGCCACTTGCCGACAACCTCCTCGGTCCGTCCCGCGGTGCTCAGGTCGGGCGGGATCGGGTACATGTCGGCCGTGTCGATGAACGTCACGCCACGCTCCGTCGCGCGGTCGAGAATGGCGAACGAGGTCGCCTCGTCACACTGACCGGCGAACGTCATCGTCCCCAGACAGATCTCCGATACCTTCAAGCCCGTCCGACCCATACGCCTCTGCTGCATCGTGCCCTCCCTCTCGAAGTTTCCCGGCCCCCGGACCGATAAACAGGTATTACCCCCCGCCTTCGCATCCATTTGGCCAGAGGACCGGTTCATGCTAAAATTAAATCATCTTGCCCGATCTTCCCAGATTTCCCACGTGAAACCGCAACGCCCGATGGACGAGAGCCCTTCCCCCGAATTCGACCTGCGGCAGTACAAGACGGCCCTCGTGGCCGACCTGGACCGGGTAGCGGCCCGGAATCGCTGGGGGCGTTCGTTGATGCTGATCGGCTGGGTACACCTGGCGGCCTTCGGGTGGTGCCAGGCAATGGACTACCTGGTTTATCCCAACGGGTTGTATGTGGCGACCTGGGGGGTGGAGTTCTTCCTGGTCCTGGCGGTCATGCGCTGGGTTTCCGGGCGAGACTGGTACCGTTCGACCCCCCTGTCCGGGACCATCGCGCGCGTCTGGGGGACGTTCCTGATCCTCTCATTCAACCTGATCTCGCTCAACAACTTTACCGGGATCGAGACGCTCGCCTGGTTCAAGCCGGCCCTGGCGACCCTGAGCAGTTTCGGGTTCATGGTCATGGCCTACCTGGTCAGCGGCTGGTTCTTCCTGCCGGCCGTGCAGATGTACTTCACTGGCCTCTTGATGGTGAACCACCCGTTCCACGCCTTCCTGATTTATGGCGTCTCGTGGTGGGCGGTGCTCCAGGTCATCGGCGTGATCCTGGAACGCCGGCGGAAACAGGTGCTGGGCCTGGAAGACGCCCGCTCGACCTCGGACGCCGAGCCGGAGCCGGTCGCGGTGCGCTGAACGGCCACTCCGGAACCTTGGTCGTCCGGCTGATGGCTGATCGCTGAGGAAGAGACGTCCGTGATTCAGCCATCAGCCATTCCTCTCTTCCCTCTGTGCCGAATGCCGTCTCCGCCGGGAACGGTAGAGGAACGCCACCGCCACCCCCAGCGCCGCCCCGGTGACATGCGCCAGGTAAGCCACGCCGCCGACGTCGCCGAGCTGACCGAGTGAGCCGAATCCTCGCCAGACCTGGATCAGGATCCAGAGGCCGATGACCCACACGGCCGGGACCTCGACCACGACACGGATGAACAGCACACGGACCCGGTGATACGGGAACCAGACGATGTAGGCCCCCATGACCCCGGCGATCGCCCCCGAGGCGCCCAAGGTCGGGATGACCGAATCCGGACTGGTCGCCACCTGCGCGAGGGTCCCCGCCAGGCCGCAGCCGAGATAGAAGATCAGGTAGCGGAGGGACCCGAAACCTTCCTCGACATTGTCGCCGTAGATCCAGAGGAACAGCATGTTTCCCGCCAGGTGGAGCGGGCCTTCGTGCAGGAACAGCGACGTGAGCAGGGTCAGCCAGATCGGAAACGGAACGGGGCCTTGCGGGATCACCTGAGGCCCCGGCTCCCGCGGCCCGGCCAGAATCAACAGCCCGTCCCCCGCCGGCGCGGCGGATCTCCAAGGGCCAGGGGATGTCCTGACCGTGGCTGATCTCCCAGGGGGTCGCCGCCAGCGTCGTGGTGAACTCCGGCCCCTGGATCACCTGGACCACGTACATCAGTACGTTCAGCGCGATGATCCCGTAGGTGACCACCGGCCAGATCCCGGTTCTCTCCGAATCGCCGAGCGGAAGGACCATGGAGCGTTCTCGCGTTCCGCCAAAGGCCGGAAATCGGGATCGTCGATCGTGTCAGGGGACTCCGCCCTCAAGACGTGCCCGCCGGCTCGGGGCGCTCATGCCGAGTTTCTCGGCCCGACGCGACAGTTCCGCCCAGGCGTCGGGATCGATCCGCACGCCCCGCGCGCGGGCCTCGCGGCGGGTCGCTTCCCAGGTGCCGGGCAAGAGCCGTCCCGAGCCTTCACCTGCGCCGGCGGTCGCGGCGGTGACGCGTTCCTGAAACGCGGCGAGCGATTCCAACGCCGTGACGGCCACGGCCAGCACGAGCCATTCCTCGCCCGAAACCAGGGCCGACGCCCAGGGGGCCATCACGTCCGCCCACGCCGGACGCTTCGCGGCCTTGCCCTCGCGAGGCTCCGCCAGGGCCGAGTCGAAGACGGCGGGCAGGCCGTTCTCCGACGGCAAGGCCAGACTCCACGACGGCGATGGGCCGAGCACCCCCGCGATCATCGGGCCGACGGCCATCTCCGCCGCAACGCCCGCCGCCGGTCCGGCGTGACCCAGGTTCACCAACCGGACCAGACCGACGCCCACCTCGCGCGCCTTCTCGGCCGCGATCTCCCCCGCGCGGGTCAGGATCAACGGGGGCATCCCCTTCTGTCCGTCGAGCACCGCCGTGCCCGCGTGCTCCGTGCCGACTGTCCCCTCAGCCTTCGGATCGATCTCCCCCCGCTCGACCCGCTCCAGCCAGGAGGGCAACGTGCGCAGGCCGAACGCGGGCCAACCCGCCGCGTCGTACCAGAGCAACTGCGACGCCAGGGCCGATGCCCGCGACGGAGCCAGCCCGACGGCCGCCCCCAGCGCCGAGGCAAACCGCCGCAGGTCATCCAGCCGATACCGAGAAGCCTCTGATGTGCTGCTCATGAGCCCTTCACCGGTGTCTCGTCTCGCCCCCGTTTAACGTCCGGATCGTGCCTTCCGGCCGCGCATCCATCACGGAGGCCACAGCTTAACACGCCCTGATTCCCATCTCCAGCACCCCCCGCCCCACGTCATCCCGAACACCTCGGCCAGTACGACGCCGATTCCACCAGGTTTGATATTTCAGACAGGTTTGAAATTTCTGAACAGACTGTTACAATGATTCTGGAGACCCTGAACATGATCGTTGACACGGACCGGGCATCCGAGGTGACAAATCGTTCAAAACGTCCAGATGATCGTTTTCTCGCCAACCCTATTCCGATGCCGACACGATGAGTCCCGAGGTCGATGGCGATTCCTGGCTTTGAAGTGCATTGCTGGAGAAAACAAGAGGTATTGCAAGCCCGACCCGAACCTCGAATCGTTTCATGAGTCCGGCAATGTCTAATATTCCGAGGAATAAATTTTAGAAAAATACCGGTTACCCTCTTCCCAACGCCCTTCCTCGGGGTTAGTATGAAATCGTTCAAAGCGTTCATCGAGAGGAAAAACGACCATGACGACCTCGGAGTCCTATCTCAAGACCAGGCAGGTCGCGAAGGCGTTCGGGGTGAGCGCCAGCACGATCAAGCGCTGGGTGGACTCCGGGGCCTTGAAGGCGACCCGCACGGTGGGCAAGCACCGCTTGATCCCGTTGTCCGAGGTTCTGCGGTTCGCCCGGGAGAACAACCTGCAGGTGACGGGGCCGGAACAGGCGGCTTCGGGACGCCCGAAATCGCGTCCGCTGGACGAGCGGTTGCTCGACGAGCTGACGTTGGCCTTGCGGCGCGGACGGGCACGCGAGGCCCGCGCCTTGATCCTGGCCGGGCACGCCTCGGACGGTGCCGTGCGGCTGGCTGACGGTCTGATCCGCCCGGCCCTGGAGCGGATCGGCCACGACTGGGAATCGCAATCTCTGGACGTGTTTCAGGAGCACCGCGCGTCGCGGATCGTCGAGACGGCCCTGATGGAGCTGCTCCGCCGATCGATCCGGGGCGGCGGCGACTCCCTCCCCCTGGCCCTGGTGGCCGGACCGGAGGACGACCTCTACACGATTCCCGGCCTGCTCTGCGAGCTGGCCCTGCGCGAGCTGGGCTGGGAGGTCACGAACCTCGGCGCGAACCTGCCGCTGTACTCGCTCGCCCGCGCCGTCCTGGCGCAGCGGCCGAAGCTGGTTTGCCTTTCGGTCAGCCACGTGGCGGAGCCGAGGCGCTTCCTCAACGACTACACGGATTTCTACAAGACGGCCGCCACCACCGGAACCGCGGTGATTCTCGGCGGCCAAGGGCTGACCCCGGACCTGCGAACGCGGATCGTCGCCGCCAGTTTCGGCGACCGGATGTCCCACCTGGCCGAGTTCGCCCGGCGGCTCTGCCCCGAGACGACCCCCCGGCCTGGCTCTCAAGACGCGGTTGAGGATCTCTGAACCACTTCGTTGGAGGATAGACGATGCATCGCATGAACCGCCGAGATGACATGGATGACCTGACGAACATCGACAGCGACCAGACCGCCGTCCTGGAACGTTCCGAGGAGCGCCGCCTGCTGACCGAGCTGGACGAGTGCAAGCGCAAGCTGGCCGAGGCCCTGGAGCAGATCCCGGTGGCCGACTGGCCCGAGGGGTCCGACGAGCCGATCGCGCTCTCGCAGTACGTCGCCATGACCTGCGCCGGCGACGGGCCGGCCGGAGCGCGGCTGGGGGCCGTCTGCCATCGTTACGCCGAGGTGCGGGGCAAGCTCGCCCTGGCGAACATGCGACTGGTGGCCCACGTCGCCAAGCGGTTCCGGGATCGTGGAGTGGCCTATTCCGACCTGCTTCAGGAAGGGTTCTGCGGCCTGCTGGAAGCGATCGACCGCTTTGACCTCTCGCATGGAACGAAGCTGGCGACCTACGCGACCTGGTGGATTCGCCAGGCGATGCAGCGGGCGGTGGCCTCGGGGGCGTACCCGGTCCGTCTCAGCCCCCGGCACCTCCGGCAGCTCGCGCAGAACCAGGACGAGCTGGAGACGCGCGGAACGACCGAACCGTCGCAGGAGAACTCCTCGGACCTGATCCGCCGCATCCACACCGCGACCCGGCCGACCGTCTCCCTCGACGCGACGATCGACACCAGCAGTCACTTCAGCCTGCTTCAGACGATGAGCGACCCGGACGGCGACCGCACCGATACGGTGGACACCGACGAGACCATCGGCAAGCTCATGCAGACCCTGCGGCCCCGCGAGCAGGAGGTCCTGGCCCTGCGATTCGGTCTGAACGGCCAGCAACGCCTGTCGCTCAGCCAGGTTGGCAAGGTTCTGGAAGTCTCCAAGGAGCGCGTCCGGCAGATTCAGGATCGCGCCCTGGAAAAGCTCCGGGCCGTCGCCGCCGAGCAGGATCTGAGCGATTTGCTGGTGAGGGTTTGAGGAGGCATGGTGGGATGGTTGATGGAACGAGGATGATTTGCAACGCCCCGATGCCGTGGCGTTCCCTTTTCTCACGACCGATCGCGAGGAACAACCACCCACCGATCGATCAAAGTCGCGGCCTGGCTCTCGTCGATGAAGTTCCGAGGAGACAACGTCTCGTCCTCGGGAGCTTCGGGAGTTTATGCCACCTCACGCCGCGCGACCGGACCCGAACCGCGACCCGCTCGGGCCGTTCCTGCACTATTTGATGGCCGAGTGCGGCGTCTCGCCGCATACGCTGGCGGCGTACCGCTCGGATATCGCCCGGTTCATCCGCTGGCGGAAGGAGCACGCGCCCGGCCCCCTGGCGTCGATCGGGATCGCGACGCTGACCGGCTACGTCGATCACCTCGGGCGTTCCGGCCTGGCCCCCAGCAGCATCGGACGGCACCTGGCGAGCCTCTCCAGCTTCTTTCGATTCCTGATCTTCGACGGTCGGCTGACCGAGAACGTCGCCCGCTTGCTCGACGCCCCCACGGTCTGGGAACGCCTGCCGACGGTCCTCAGCCCCTCCGCCGTCGATCGTCTGCTCTCCGCGCCCAGCACCGACACGAGCCTGGGACGCCGGGATCGGGCCGCCCTGGAGACCCTCTACGCGACCGGCTGCCGCGCCTCGGAGGTCGCCAACCTGCGCCCCGGCGACCTCGACCTGAAAGGGGGCTCGGCCCGCTGCGTCGGCAAGGGGGACAAGCAGCGGATCGTCCCCCTGGGCGAGCGTGCGATTGCCGCCCTGGTGTTCTATCTGCGGGAGGACCGCCCTCGCCTGGTGGCAAGCCGGGCGGATTCCCCCAACGTCTTCGTCACCCGCTCCGGCCGGCCGATGTCGCGGGTCGAGCTCTGGCGGATCGTCAAGAAGTACGTCCGGATCACCGGCTTGCCCGAAGCGGTCAGCCCGCACACCTTGCGGCACAGCTTCGCCACCCACATGCTCGCCGGCGGCGCCGACCTGCGCGTCGTTCAGGAGATGCTCGGCCACGCCTCGATCGCCACCACGCAGATCTACACCCGCGTCGAGGTCAGCCGGCTAAAGGAAGTCCACCGCCTCTTCCACCCGAGGTCCGCGCCTCGGAGTGAGATCAAGGGGGATGGTTGACAGATACACGATATCAGACACCCACCATAACATAAGCCAAGCCTGGTGCTATCCCGGCTGCCCTTGCCGTTCTCCGTGGGCGCCGACTACGATGTGAAGGGCAGGGGGCGAATCGCCGCAGGTCGCGGTTCCGCACGATGATCCACATCTTGAGTACGAATCCAGCGAGGTACAATGGGCAGTCGGGTGGTCCTGGCGATGAGCGGTGGGGTCGATAGTTCCGTGGCGGCGCACCTCTTGAAGGAGCAAGGGCACGAGGTCATCGGCCTGTTCATGCGCACGGGGGCTCACGTGGCCGATCACGAGCGGCGGACCAAGACCTGCTGCTCGGTGTCCGACGCGATCGACGCCCGCAACGTCGCCGACCGGCTCGATATCCCGTTCTACGCGCTCGACTTCGAGCTGGATTTCGGGCGGATCATGGACAACTTCGCCGACGAATACGCCGCCGGACGGACGCCGAACCCCTGCGTGATGTGCAATATCTGGCTCAAGTTCGGCAAGCTCTGGGCCTATGGCAAGCAGGTCGGTGCCGATTACGTCGCCACGGGCCATTACGCCCGGATTCAAAAGGATGACGAGGGGCACCCGCGCGTGGCGCGGGGGGCCGATCCGGAGAAGGATCAGTCGTACGTTCTATTCGGTCTGCGACGGGAACTGCTGCCCCACGTCCTCTTGCCCGTCGGTGCCCACCGCAAGGCCGAGATCCGCGCCATCGCCCGTGAACTGGACCTGCCCGTACACGACAAGCCGGACAGCCAGGAAATCTGCTTCGTGCCCGATGACGATTACCTGAACTTCGTCCGCGCGAGACGCCCGGACCTGGATACCACGGGGTCGATCGTCGATGAAGCGGGGCACGTCCTGGGGGAGCATGGCGGGATCGAAGCCTTCACGATCGGCCAGAGGCGTGGGCTGGGAATCGCCGCGACGGGCCGCCCGCAGTACGTCGTGCAGATCGAGCCGAAGAATCGCACCGTGACCGTCGGCTCCCGGGCGTCGCTGGACCGGGAAGGGCTGGAAGCCTCGCGTTTCAACTGGCAAGGTCCCGAGCCCGCGGGGCCGATCCGCTGCCGGGCGCAGATCCGGGCGCGGCATCGGCCGGTGGCGGCGACGGCCGAACCCGTACCCGGCGGTCGGGCCGTCGTCCGGTTCGACGAGCCGCAGATGGCCGTCACGCCGGGACAGGTCGTGACGCTCTACCAGGAGGATGATCTCGTGCTGGGGGGCGGCTGGATCGAACGGGCTCTTTCCTGACGGGCGGCAAGGCGCCGACCGAAGCCAATCGCAGTCCAAACCGAAGACCAAGGAGCGTCTCGTGGTCACTGTGGGAATGTATTACGACGTGATCCCGGAAAAGGCCGAGCTGTTCACCGGCAAGTTCCGCGAAGTGATCGCCGCGCTCGGTAACGTGGACGGCCACAAGACGACGTATCTCTATCAGCGGGTAGATGATCCGCATTCCTACGCGATCATCAGCGAGTGGACCGACCGGCAAGCCTTCCTCGACTTCATCCGGTCGGACCTGTTCCGCCAGGTGACGACCTGGGGGCGTGAGGAAGTCTTGCGCAACCCGCCCCGGCACACGATTTACCCGAGCGCCGAGGAGATCGGACGGCCCTCGAAGCCGACCCATTGAGAAAAATCGGCGCCATCCGAGCCGGATGCGCTGGCTCCCCCGGCTCAGGCCGCCGGTGGCTCACGCAACGCCTGAGCCACCGGCCCCAGCCGCGTCTGGCCCAGGGCCCCAGGCGTCCTGTACGATGAGCATCGCGGATGCCTGGATTTCCCGATCGAGCCCGAGGTTGCGACATGAACGAGCGGATCATCCTGCGGACGGGCGAGGCCCTGGTCGAGGGGGACGAGGACTATCTGGCCGCCGAGCCGGAGGTCGTCATCGGCGAACTCGACGGCCCGGTCGGACAGGCCCTGGCGGGCCTGATCGGCGATCAGGTCAAGGGGCACAGCAAGGTCTTCGCCATCCTCAACAGCGACGTGCAGGTGCGACCGGCGACCGTCATGGTCAGCAAGGTGACGGTCAAGGACGCGAAATACACCAATATCCTCATGGGAACCGTCCAGGCCGCCATCGCCAACGGCGTGCTCGACGCCGTGCGGGCTGGCGATATTCCCAAGGAGAAGGCGAACGACCTGGGCATCATCTATTCGGTCTGGCTGGACCCGGCGGTGACGAAGGTCGAGAACCTCGATCACAAGGCCCTCTTCGAGGTTCACCGGGAGGCGACGGCCAAGGTCATTCGCAAGGCCATGCGGCACGAGCCGTCGATCGACTGGCTGCTGGAGAACCAGGACAAGGTGGAGCATTACTACCACCAGCTCGGCCTGGACGGGGAGCTCTGAATCGCCTCGCTCCCCCGAACTTGACCCCCTCGGGTGGCATCGCATGATCGACTCCTCCGCCTTCATCGCGCAAGGGGCCGTCGTCCTCGGCGACGTCCACCTCGGCAGGGATGTGAGCGTCTGGTACAACGCCGTCCTCCGGGGCGACACGGAGCGGATCACCATCGGCGAGGAGGCCAACATCCAGGACCTCTCGATGGTCCACGCCGATCCGGGCGTCCCTTGCGTCGTCGGCCGCCGGGTCACGGTGGGCCACCGGGTCATCCTTCACGGCTGCACTGTTGAGGACGATTGCCTGATCGGCATGGGGGCGATCCTGCTCAACAACGTGCGGGTCGGGTCCGGTTCGGTCGTCGGGGCCGGCGCGGTGCTGGTCGAGGGGACGGAAGTTCCGCCCGGCTCGCTGGTGCTGGGGATACCTGGCAAAGTCGTTCGCCAGGTGGACGAGGCAATGCGTGGGCGGATCGACCACGCCTGGCGGCATTACGTTGAGGAGGCGAGGCGGCATCGAACCGGCGCGTTCCCGATCGCTCGCGCGGGAAACGCCCCCGAATGAGCGGGTTCGTGGAAAAGGACGGGGCGCTCGACATCTCAAGGCCAAACCGCTTGCAGACGCGTAAAGAGGCGTGTCCTCAAAAGCTTCTGGTCAGCGAGAATTGCATCTGATAGTCGTAGGGCTGGGGGCCGGCGACCGGGATGAGAATCCCGCCCAGCACGCCCCAATTCCCCTCTTCGCCCAGGGCGAACCGGAAGCCCGGGTTGATGTAGACGTCGTCAATGAAATTGGCGCCCCCGGCGATATCGGAGAGGACGTCGGCCGTGACGTGGACAACCAGGTTCTTCAGCGCGGCGTCCTTGCCGGTCAGATAGCGGCCGATCGAGAGCTGGTTGACGTAAACGCTCGTCGCCGACTTGCGGCCGGTCAGGGCGTTGATGGAGGACCCCCCGCGCAGGACCCACTTCGGCGCGAAGTTCCACCAAAATTCGGCGCCCGGCGTGACGTAATTGATGCCATTGCCGTTCACCGAGTCGCCGGTCGGGATGCGCTCACCGAGGAACGTCACCAGGCTGAAATTCCGCTGCTCGATCAGGTGGAACCGGGCCTCGACGCCCGTGTCACCCCAGTTGCCGACGTAACCGCCGTTCGAGCCGGACTTGTTGGAGCTGATGAACGTCGTCCCGAGCAAGAGCTCCATGCGCGCGTTCAGCGGCAGCAGGATCACCGAGTATCCGGCGTACTGGTTGCCGTCGGTGGTTGACGGCTTGACCGGCAGGAACGGATAACTGGGATTCAAGAACAGCCCATGATTGTTCGTCATGTTGTTCGTGTAGATGAAGCCCGTGTCGAGGAACCGCCCGAACACGCCGGCGGGGGTGCCGATCCAGTTCTGCTTGGGGGCGCCGTTGGTTCCCTCGGGCGCCTTGGCGAAGGGCTGATCCCACCCCTCGCTGAAAAACGTTCCCAGGCTCAATGGCTTCCAGTTCTCCTTGGAGGCTGGTCCGAAGATGGATTCATGAATCACGTCGCAAGGGTCCATCACCACGCGGGGAGACACGAAGCCGTAGGCGGGAGAATTCTCGAATGTCGGCTGGGCGTAATGCTCAAAGTCAACCGGCTCCGACGCGTCGAGCCGAAGCGATGCCTGCGGATTCGCCTCGGCGGGCGGCTCGCCTGCCGGCGCTCCTCCGGCATCCTGAGCCTGGGCAGCCGTTATGCTGACCGCCAAGACGACCAGGGCCAGAATGCCGATCCAGGGGGCCGATCGCTGTGTTTTCCGCATGCGACGATCCCGTTTCCTGATTCATTCCATGAAACGTCCCGGCGTTAGACTGCCCCTGAGCCTCGTCATGCCGAGTTCCATTGGCAGGAGGATCATCGGTCAGATGACGGAGAGGCGTACAGGAAAAATCGGCACAATCGCTCTTGTTCACCCGGGTGGCAGCCGAGAGGGGCACGGCATCCTTCATCCGGGCGGCGGCAGGATGTTGCGCCGGAGGTAGCGGACGGCTTCCCCGAGAATGGCGAGGATCAGGACCCCGGCGATGATTGTTCCGACGCTCGTCCAGGTTGGCGGGAAGCCGCCGAGGGCGACCAGCAGCATGGTGGCCGCGGCGGGCGGGTGCGACGCCTTCAGAAGTGACAGGCCGAGCATCGTCAGAACGGCGGAGAGTGCCGCGGCCCCGACCCGCACCGGGACCATCTCCTTGGTGGCCAGAACCCCTGGAGCATCCGAGGCGCCGAGCAGCAGGACGGCCGCCATGCCTCCCGCCAGGCCGATGAGGTGCCCGACGACCGTATTGTAGAACCGCGCCGATTTCTCCCCCGGCTTCTCGGCTTGCAGGAAAGCCGACGGCCCGAGGCTGGGGAAGAGCCAAGGCTGGCCCGCCGTCAAGCCGATCAACCCGACGGCCAGAAGAAGCGAGCCCACCGCCAGCGGTGCCCAGATCAGGTCCGGGATCTTCAGGGCCACGCGACTCTCCTGAGAAGATGCCTCGTCGTTGCCTCGGTTCATCGTCTCTCCGGCCTCAGAGGACCTTGCGGCACCAGTCATCCGGCCCTGGCCCATTTCCGATGCCCCGGCCTCAACCAGAGGCCAGCGCTCCACGCGGTTTCGCGATCCCATCCAAACCGCAAAACGGATGCCGCTCAGGGCTGCCGTCTCCTGTTCACTCCTGTCCCCGGTCCGACGTCCGGTACTCACCAATTTTCATCGAAAAGCATTCCGCGCTCTACGGGCGGCTCACGAGGGAACGACCAGCGCCTGAGGCGCGACGCGGTCAATGTGGGTCCGTAGCCAGGCGACCTGGCGGTCGGTCTCGTGGCTCAGCCGGTTACAGGCGTCGAGCAGGTCGCGGTCATCGAGCGCCTTGGCGGCCACGGTGAGCACCTCCCAGCAGACGTGGACCTCGTTGGCCAGGAGCCAGAGGTCGTGCAGGTCGCGCAACAGACCGATCCCGCCGTGGCGTGGGCCGTGGAAGAGCGCCTGGCGGAGCCGGTCGGGGTCGTCGCTCTCCGTTTCGGGGTAGCGGTCCGCCAGGGGCCGGATCTCCTCGACATGCCGCCGCGACCAGGTGGCCAGCAAGCGGCAGGTCGGTGGAACGTCCGGCTCCTTCGCATGGTGGTCGGCGACGCGGTCCAGCGACTCGGCCAGATCCTCCTCGCTGCGGTGGAGCATGCCGAGATAATCGCCGACGTGGTTCCTGGCCTCGGACGAGGAGGCCAGCGAGAAGGCCCCCTTGACCGCCTTGGTGGCCTGAGCCACGCCCGAGGCGACCGACTCGACGGCATCGCCAGCGGCCGTCGCGAGGCCGAGCTTGCGGACCCGCGCCGCGCCGTACTTGAACTGGGGCTGCTTGCTCGCCGGGTCCCACTGAGGGATCGTCAATTCGTTGGCGGCGCGGGGGCGGTCGTCCTGCTCGTCCCAGGAGCCGTAGTGAAACGGGATGAACAGGTGCCCGGAGAGGATCTCGCTCACCTTGACCGGCACGCGAATCTGGCCTCGGCGTGACTGCGACCTCGACCATCTCGCCCTCCTCGACCCCCAGCCGCTCGGCGTCCTCGGCCGCCATCTCGACGAAGGCATCCGGGGCGGCCTCGTGCAGATGCGCGGGAGCGTCCGGTCTTGGTGCGGGTATGGAAGTGGTACACGACGCGGCCGGTGGTCAGCCAGAAGGGATAATCATCGTCGGGCTCCTCGGTGGGCGGCACGTAATCGACCGATTTGATGACGGCCTTGCCCTTCGGGTCGTGGGCCTTGTAGAACTCCGGTTCGTTCGCGGCGCCGGTGATCAGGTCGTGGCCGTACGAGCCGCAGTAGGAAGCGTCGGTGCCGAAGACGCCGTCGGTGTAGAGTCGAGGCGCACCGTCGGGATGTGTCTCGTTACAGGGCCACTGGATGCCGGGGCTGCCGGTGAGCCTGGCATAGCTCAGGCCGCTGTAGTCGCAAGGGCGCCCTTGCGAGCACCGCGCCAGGCGTTGAAGGCGCTCTCTGGATCGCTCCACTTGATCAAAGGGGCGCCGTCCTTGTCGCGGAAGTCCATCCGGCGGGCGTAGTCGAGGAAGATGTCAAGGTCGGGGCGGGCCTCGCCGGGCGGCTCGATCGCCTTGAGCGTCAGGTGGACGGTGCGGTCGGTGTTGGTGACGCAGCCGGTCTTCTCGCCCCAGATCGCCGCGGGGAGGACGACGTCGGCCAGTTCGGTCGTCTCGGTGAGAAAGGCATCCTGCACGACGACGAAGAGACCCTCCTTGCGGAGGATGTCCCGGATGCGCGGCAGGTCGGGCATCGAGACAGCGGGATTGGTGCAGATGATCCAGAGGAAGCGGATCGAGCCGGCCTCGGCGTAGCGGAAGATTTGCAAGGCGTGCGTCGGCGGCGCCCAGTGGGGGATGCGGTCGAGGTCGACGTTCCAGAGCCTCGCCAGCTCGGCGATGTGCTCGGGGTTATCCCAGTTGCGGAAGCCGGGCATCTCGCCGTCGGCGCCGCACTCGCGGGTGTTCTCGGCCGTCGGCTGGCCGTTCATCTGGAGGACGGTGGCCCCCGGCTTGCCGATCATGCCGCGGATCAGGTGCAGGTTGTTGATCTGCACGGCCGCGGCGCTCGCCTGGTTCGACTGATAGACCCCCTGGAGGACCGTCGAGACGAGCCTCGGCGCCTCGCCGAGAATTCGGGCCGCCGCGCGGAGCTGATCGGCCGGCACGCGGCTGATCGGCTCGACCCGCTCCGGCGGGTACTCCGCCACCGTCCGCCGCAGGTCGTCGAAGCCGGTCGTGTGCCGCGAGAGGAACTCCCGATCGATCTGCCCGGCTTCGATGATCAGATGCATCAGGCCGTTCAGGATCGCGACGTTCGTGCCGGCGCGGGGGGCGAGGTGAACATCGGCCTTCGCCGCGGTGGCCGTCCGCCGAGGGTCGATCACCACGAGCTTCGGCGGACTAGGCCCCTCCAGCCGGTCGAGAATGCGCATCCAGGCGACTGTCTGCTGCGAGGCGATGTTGTGCCCGACGAGCATCAGGGCGTCAGCCGCGTCGATGTCGTCGTAGGAGCCGGGCTGGCCGTCGGTCCCGAACGACTCGACCAGCGCCCGCGCCGCCGTCGCCGTGCAGAGCCGGGTGTTGCCGTCCATGTGCGGCGTCCGCAACCCCGCCTTGCCAATCACGGCCAGCGTATAATACTCCTCCAGCATGAGTTGGCCGCTGCTGTAGATCCCGATCCCCCCGCCGGTGAATCGATCCAGGACCTCCTTCGAGGTGCGCACGACGAGGTCCATCGCCTCGTCCCAGCTCGTCTCGACCAGCGTGCCGACCCTTGCGAACGAGCGGGCGCTTGAGCCGGTCGTCACTGTGGTTGGCGACCCAGCCATGCAGCCCCTTCGGCCCGAGCCGTCCCCGCGAGACGCGATCGGCCCCCCGGCCCCGGACCCCGACAATCCGCCCGTCCTTGACGCCGATGTCCATCCCGCAGCCGTTGGAGCAGAGAACACAGCATGATTGGACCCAGCGATCGGGAGCCTCGCTCGTCTGCTCGTCCACCCGCTCCGGCCATTGCCTCTCGCCGTGGTATGGGGTCCGAGGGCCCCAGATGTCCTGAATGCTGTCGCGGGTCTGCATGAGCCTCTCCCGGTTCCGGCCCCCGTGTCGTCGTGACGGCTTGCCTGTCGTTGACGACCGACACGGCAGTTCATTGTGACCGCTTATCAAGGTGTAGCAACACGTGGGCCATGCCCGGCATGGACTCGACCGGAACGACAGGCCCGCCAAAGGCCATCTACCCCAGGCATCCAAACGGCTCCGGACCGGCCGCGAGTGAGCCTTGGCGTCGGCCGTTTGAACGGGCTTTCCGCCGAAATCTCATTGCCTGAGGCCCCAGCCGCGTCTGGCCCGGGGTTCGGCGGCGTGGATCCGCATGATGCGGCTCCGTTGCGAAGGAAAGGGGGAAGATCCAGGCGCAACGGCGACCCCGTCGAGCGGGGCTGTGGGGTAAAAATCGTGAAAATCTGGGGACCGCGAGTGGCCGCCCCCAAGAAAACAAGGGGTGGACTGGGGTAAGCCCGTTTCGGTCCCCTCCGCAGACCGCGGAAGTCATAGGACTTGAGAACAGCGCATCCGGCTCGCGCCATCCGAATATCGGTTGCAAAAGAAGCGCTAAGATTCTAGAGTATCTGGGCGGCCCGAGGATGGGCTGTCGCCAGCGCAAGGGATGCGAACCGGGCGAAATCCCCTTCGAACATCGTCCTCGACGATATCCCTCCAGCCTCTGGTGTCCGAGAGCCGACATCCGCGGATCTTCTCGACGATCCACGTCCACGATCGGAGTCGCGTCGCACATGGCTCGCGTCAGTTTGATCCTGCCCGTGGAGAGAGGAGTTTCACCCACGGCGAACGCACTCTCACCGCTTTGCGAGGCGATGGAAGTCGCCGGACATGAGGTCGAGGTTGTCGTCGCCCTGGCGCCGGGCGTCTCGGATTCGGAATCGAATCCGGAGATCCCTTCCTCGTTCGCCTGGCCCTGGCGACGGGTCCACTCGATCACGCCGGGCCGCGCCGCCGCCGCGATGGCGGGCCTGGAATGCGCCCGAGGGACGATCCTGCTGGTGCTCGACCCGGAAGCCGGTTACGGCCCGGACGACCTGCTCCGGGTAATCCGGCCCCTGGAGTCGCGCGAGGCGTCGCTGGTCGTCGCCAGCCGCTGGATATCCGATCCCGAGGGACGCCCGGTCCGTCGTTTGCGCTCCGGGATCGGGGGTTTGCTGCGCACCCTGACCGGGAGTTCGGACCCGGTTTCGGGGCTGGTCGGCCTGACCCGCGAGGCGCGGGACGAAGCCGCCGGAGTCTTCACGGCCGTCGGCTCGCAATTCGCACTGGAGCTGCTGGTCAAGGTCAAGGGCCAGCGGGACGGACGTTCCGGTCCAGCCGGCGTTCCGAGCACGGGTCCGCCGCCCCTGGATGCCCGAGGTGCGACACCTGAAGCGTCTGGCCGACCATCGTTACGGAAATTTCTCCCGGCTCATGCAGTTCTGCGCCGTCGGCGCGTCGGGAATGGTCGTGGACCTGACATGCTATGCCGTCTTCCAGCTCATCCTGGGCCGGACCTGGCTGGCCGGGCAGACCGTTCCGGGCGTCGGCATCGCTCGCCCTGGCGATCTCCGGCGCCCTG
This sequence comes from uncultured Planctomycetota bacterium, assembly GCA_963758025.1. Classification (GTDB taxonomy): domain Bacteria; phylum Planctomycetota; class Planctomycetia; order Isosphaerales; family Isosphaeraceae; genus CAVWUA01. The sequence goes on from CAVWUA010000006.1 coordinate 998,972, forward strand.
GCGATCGCGGTGGCGCTCTGCTGGAACTTCTCGCTGAATCGCCGATTCACCTTCAGCTACGCACGACACGGATCGCTGCTGCGGCAGTTCGTGACCTACGTCCTGAGCAACGCCCTGGCCGTCTCGGTGAACCTGGCCATCCGGCTGAGCCTTCCCCGACACGTCCCGTTCTTCGACCAGCACAAGCTGGGGGCGGCCGTCGTGGGGATCGTGCTGGCGACCGGCCTGAGCTTCTCAATGGCCCGCTGGCTCGTCTTCAGCCGTCGCGGCCTGCCCGCCGAACCACTCCGGGGCCTCCATACCGAGATCACCCGGTCCGAATCCTCGGTCCTCTTCTGAACATGTCTTCACGATATTCCCGCCTGATCGAACCATCTTCCCGCCTAGCTTTTCCGCTCTCTCCTGTACCTTCCGTGTTGCATTCTTGCATCATCCCGTTAAAAAAACCGGCCAACCTCGATACCTTGGCCATACAGATGTCACAACCGTGACATAAATTTCCTAACGTTGGGCCGCGGAAAATGCCGACAAGGGCCCGCCGGAAGTCGGTGGACGTCGAGGTCCACCGGGCGTGAATCCGACGTGGGCAGTGAGACCGGTGACGTCAACGGAGGCGCCCGGTGCCTTGCGATCGTGGTTCACGCCGTTCGATCACACAAACGGATTTGCGGAGGATGATCCCAGGACGGGAAACACCGATCGTTCCCTGGACCCATGATGGTCCCGGTTCCTCAGTGAGGAGAAGCCCCCGATGAGTTTGACAACCTCGTGCGATCGTCTCAGCCCGTCCACGCTGTCGCAGCCATCCACGGAGGAGACCCAGGACTGGATTAATGCGAAGGCCAGCGCCCAGGCCTCCCGGGCTGCCCAGGCGCGGCAGTCCAGCGGGCGCCGTCGGTTCGTCGATCCGACGACCTGCGAGCGCGAATACTCGGAGGCCGAGATGGAATTCATGCAGGCGATGCAAGCGTACAAAACCCGCAGCGGACGGATGTTTCCCACCTGGAGCGAGGTTCTTGAGGTACTCAAGGAACTCGGTTACGAAAAGTCCGCCGAGCCGTCCGCGGTCCCGCCCGCCCCGAGCCGCTCGGTCGCCTGCTGAGCCGCCTCGGCGAGGGGAGCGTGCGGTGAGGAGAGTTCGTCCGATTCCATCTGGTTGACAAAGGGCGCGCGCCAGTGCCTATCGTTGTGCGCAACCGAATGGGATCGGACGGTACGAACCCACCTCCTCGCTCCTCCTCCGCCAGACGCTTTTCGATATCCACCATGACCGTGCGCACGCGATTCGCTCCCAGCCCGACCGGCTTCCTCCATATTGGCGGGGTGCGGACGGCGTTATTCAACTGGCTCCTGGCGCGTCATCACGGCGGCCAGTTCATCCTGCGGATTGACGACACCGACCAGCAAAGGCACGTCGAGGAGGCCGTCGGCCTGATCCTCGACGGCTTCCGCTGGATGGGCATGGACTGGGACGAAGGTCCGGAGGTCGGCGGCGCCTCATGGCCCCTACTTCCAGTCCCAGCGCGCCGACCGCTACCGCGCGGCCGCCGACCGCCTGGTCGCCTCGGGGCACGTCTATCGCGACTACAGCAACGAGCAGGAACGCGCCGCCGACAAGGCCGCCGCCGAGGCCAGCAAGACCGCCTACCGCTTCCGCCGCAAACCTCTATCCGACGAGCAGATCCGGCAGTACGAGGCCGAAGGGCGTCCCTACGCCCTGCGGTTCCAGGTCCCCCTGGGCCGCCCGCTGGTCCTGAACGACCTGATCAAGGGGGAGGTCACGCAGAACACCGACGAGATCGGCGACTTCGTGATCGTCCGGCCGGACGGCTCCCCCTTGTACAACTTCGCCAGCGTCGTCGATGACGCCGACATGAAGATCACGCACGTCGTCCGGGCCGAGGAGCACCTGTCGAACACCTTCCCCCAGCTCTTGCTGTTCGAGGCCCTGGGATACCCCTTGCCCGCGTTCGCCCACGTGCCTTATGTGGCCGAGCCGGGATCGAAGAAGAAGCTCTCGAAGCGCTTCGGCGCCGTCGGGCTGGACCATTTCATCGAGCAGGGCTATCTGCCCGAGGCGATGATGAACTACCTGTCCCGCCTCGGCTGGAGCTACGACGACACGCAGGAGATCTTCCACCGGGAGGAGCTGATCGAGAAGTTCACGCTCGATCGCGTCAACAGCTCGCCGGCCAGCCACGATCCGGACAAGCTCTACTGGATCGAAGGCGAATGGATGAAGTCCCTGCCGATCGACCGCAAGGTCGCGGGGGTCCTGCCGTACCTGAAGCGGGAAGGGCTCGTCGCGGAACCGCTCGACGACGCCACCCGCACGCGGATCGAGATGGTCATCGCGGCCCTGGGGGACCGCCTGAAGCTCTTCTCCGACATCCTCAAGCTCGGCCGCTACTTCTTCACCGACACCCTCACGCACGACCCCGACGCCGTGAAGAAGCGGCTCCGCAAGGAGTACGTCCCGGAGATGCTCGCCGAGCTGGACACACTTGCTCGGCGAGGTCGAGCCGTACGACCTGCCCACCCTGGAAAAGGCCGTCCACGACTACGCCGAGTCGAAAGGCCGCAAGATGGGGGAGGTCGTCAACCCCTTGCGCGTGGCGACGACCGGCCAGGGAGTCGGCCCCGGCCTCTACGATTGCCTCTTCATCCTCGGCCGCGAGACCTGCCGGAAGCGGATCGGGCAGACCCTGGAGATGCTCAAGGGGGCCGAATCGGCGTGAACGCGCCGACGGCTCTCTTGCGGTCATCCCTCGGGTCGGATCGGATCGGGAATGCGAGAGGAGGGACTCGAACCCTCACGCCTTGCGGCACAGGAACCTAAATCCTGCGCGTCTGCCAGTTCCGCCACTCTCGCGTGATTCGACCAAGTACGTGAGACCATCCTAGTCGATTGTCCGGGATTGCCAAGTGGAGTTGCATAAATGCGGCGTCGCAGTTTCATCAAGGCATGTGGAACTGGCCTCCTGGCAACCCCTGGAACCCTCCCGGCACGCGGGGCCGAATCGACCGTCAAGGGGCGCGAGCTGGCGGCGGACGTGGCGATCATCGGCGGCGGCCTGGGCGGCTGCGCCGCGGCGCTGGCGGCCTTGCGGAACGGGCTGACCGTCGTCATGACCGAGCCGACCGACTGGATCGGCGGCCAGTTGACCCAGCAGGCGGTCCCGCCCGACGAGCACCCCTGGATCGAGCAGTTCGGCGCGAATGCGGCGTACCGCGACCTCCGCCAGGGAATCCGTGATTATTATCGCCAACATTACCCGCTGACCGCCGCCGCCCGCGCCGTGCGCAACCTGAACCCCGGCAACGGCAGCGTCTCCCGGCTCTGCCACGAGCCTCGGGTCGCCCTGGCCGTGCTGACCGCGATGCTCGCGCCGTATCGTTCCGGCGGCCGGCTCACCCTCTTGCTCGAACACGAACCGACCGCCGCCGACGTCCAGGGGGACCGCGTCCGGGCGGTCACGGTCCGCGACCGCCGCAGCGGTGACGAGCGCACGCTGGTCGCCCCCTATTTCCTCGACGCCACCGAGCTGGGCGACCTGCTCCCGCTGGCCGGCGTCGAGTTCGTCACCGGGTTCGAGTCGCGGGACGAGACCGGCGAGCCGCACGCCCCCGCGAGGCGCAGCCCGACAACCAGCAGGCGTTCACCTGCTGCTTCGCGATGGACTACCTCGACGGCGAGGACCACACCATCGACCGCCCGGCCGAATACGCCTTCTGGCGCGACTTCGTGCCCGAAGCTCACCCCCGCCTTGGCCCGGCCCGCTGCTCGGCCCCTATTCCTACCCGCACAACCCGGCCGAACCCCGGCCGATCGTCGTTCGATCCGACCGGCCCCGGCCAGGGGTTCTGGGTCTATCGCCGGATCGCCGACCCCCGCAACTTCGCCCCCGGCACGTATCCCGGCGGGATCACCCTGGTCAACTGGCCGCAGAACGACTACCTGCTGGGCAACCTCGTCGGCCTCCCGCCCGAGGAGGCCGCGAAGCACGTCGCCCGCGCGAAGCAGCTGAGCCTGTCGCTCCTCTACTGGCTCCAGACCGAGTACCCGCGCCCGGACGGCGGGACCGGCTGGCCCGGCCTGCGCCTGCGGCCGGACCTCGTCGGCACGGCGGACGGCCTGGCCAAGTACCCGTATATCCGCGAATCGCGGCGGATCAAGGCCGAGTTCACCGTCCTGGAGCAGCACGTCGGCACCGACGCCCGCCGCCAGGCCCTCGGCCGCGAGGACGTGCAGGCCGAGCCGTTCGACGACGCCGTGGGCGTCGGCTCGTACCGGATCGACCTCCATCCGAGCACCGGCGGCGACAACTACATCGACGTCAGCTCCTTGCCGTTCCAGGTCCCCCTGGGGGCCTTGATCCCCGTGCGCGTCGAGAACCTCCTGCCCGCCTGCAAGAACCTCGGCACGACCCACATCACCAACGGCTGCTATCGCCTCCACCCCGTCGAGTGGGCCATCGGCGAGGCCGCCGGCGCCCTGGTCGCCTTCGCCCGGCAGAAGAGGCTGTCCCCCGCGCCGTGCGGAACTCCAGGGCCCGCCTCCGTGAATTCCAGGGGTCGCTGAAGGCCCAGGGGGTCGAGATCGACTGGCCGCAACTGCGGCCGAGGTGACACACTCGATGAGTTGATGGGGTTCCGCGAGTCGTTCAATCCCCCGCGTCCCCGCTGAGGATCGGCGGCATGGGGAGGTCGAGGCTGTCGGCGATCGCGCGGAGGAGTTCGGCCTCCTCGACGGTGATCTTGCCGTCGGCGCCGATGCACGAGGCGCAGGCCAGAATCACCTGCTTCTTCAAGGCCGGGGAGGCCGCCGCCAGCACGTTCAATGACTCGTCGAGCGCCTTGAGTTTCACCGCGTCGGCGGGTTGCAGGTTCATCCGGGCGTCCGACCACCGCAACGTCTGGACCCCCTGGGCGAACGCCCGCCCGATACTGGCGGCGTCGTCGTGGCCGACGCGCGCCAGTGCCGAGAGCAAGCGTGCCGTGGGCTCGGCCACGGCGGCGGGGGAGTCGTACTTCACCCCCGGCGGCTTGCCGAAGCCGTAGTGCGTCGCCAGGTGCCGCAGCAAGAGCCGTTGCAGGGCGAACTCGAAGAGGCTCGTCTTCTGGTCCGCCTGGACGAGCGCCCGGACGTTGTCCACGAAGTCGCGGAACTGCGCGTCGGACATCTGCCGAAGCGCCGGCACGGCCAGTTCGACCAGTGGCAGCCGCGCGCGGGCGGGAGTTCCCGCACCCGGGGAAGGAGCGTCCGCGTCAACTGCTGGACCGACGGATGGGCATGTTCGGCCAGCCGGGCAAGCTGCGCGTCGCGGATGGATTCGTCCTCGTCCAGCAGCAGGGCGAAGACGACCGCGCGGGCACCGAAGGGGTCGCGCGCCTGCGCGGTGAGCGGATCGGGCAAGGAGGCGAGCAGTCCCTGGGCATACGCCAGTTGTTGCACGTCCATCTGGCCGATCCGCGCGACGGCCTCCGCCGGGTTGAACCGCATCCGGGCCTTCCGGGGCGGGGTCGGCTCGGCGAGCCGGGCGGCCTGCGCGGATTTCGGCGGTTCGAGCCGGACGTGCGAGAAGTCCCCGTCGAACGACGGATCGATGCGCCGGATGCGATCGACGAGCGGCGGATGGGTGGCGAGCAGGCTGAGGAAGTGCTGCCCCATCGCGTCGCCGAAGAACATGTGGTTGGCCTCGCCCGCCTCGGGGTCGTCGATCTTCGCCCCCTTGGACAGCGCGCCGATCTTCTTGAGCGCCCCGGCGATGCCGTCCGGGTTGCGGGTGAACTGCACGGCCGAGGCGTCGGCGAGGTACTCCCGCTGCCTCGACACCGCGCTCTTGATCAGGTTGCCGAAGAAGACCCCGATGTACCCGACGACGTACAGTGCCAGGCCGATCAACGGGAGCGGGTTCCCCCCTTCTTTCTTGCTGTCGCTCCGCGCACCGTAACGACGCCCGGAGTACATCGTGCTGCGGAAGAGGATCCAGCCGGTGATGCTGATCAGCAGGATGCCGTACAGCACTCCCATCAGGCGGATGTTCAATCGCATGTCGCCATTGAGAATATGGCTGAACTCATGCGCGATCACCCCCTGAAGCTCATCGCGAGACAGGTGCCGAATGCACCCCGCGCGTCACGCCAATGACGGCATCGCCGGGGTTGAAGCCGGCGGCGAAGGCGTTGATCCCCTCCTCCCCTTCGAGCAGGTACACCGGCGGGACCGGCGTGCCGGAGGCCAGGGCCATCTCCTCGACGACGTTCAGGACCTTGCGCTCATCGGGGTCGGACGTGTTCGGGCTGAGCGGCCGGCCGCCCAGCAGCTCGGCGACCTTGTGCCCGCCCCCGGCCAGCGAGGCGATGCGGAACAGGCTCCCGCCGGAGATCAGGGCGATCGTGCCGACCGAGACCATGGCGAAAAGCTGCCAGTCCCAGAGCGCCTCGGGAATGTTCCCGGCCGCGAGTTCATCGGCGGCCCGGTCCCCGGTCCAGCCGGAATACGTCAACCCGGTCGCGACGACCAGGTACACGGCCGCGACGATCAGGATCACCGCCAGGACGAAATAAACGACCAGCAGCGCCGTCTTTTTCCGGGCGACCTCTTGGTGCTCGAAGAAATCCATGGGCGGATTGGTTTCTTGCTGAAGGGGGGCGTGTCGGCGTTCCTGGATCTCGTTCCCGCGCCCGTCGGCTTTGGGAACGTGGAGCGTTCGCGGGTACGTTCCCACGCTCGAAACGCCGAGTCAATAACCTGCCGGATTTCGAGGGGACCAGAAGCCCCGGATTTGTGTGGGTGATTGATTCACCGTTCCTTGTGGTCCAGGCGGTGTCGCCGCAATGAGGGTTGCGGAGCTGACATCGCCTGCCCTGTTCGTCGGACCGATCGCACACCTCTTGTCGCTTCGCGACCAGGATAACAACCGTTGTCCCGGTCATCCGCAGATGTTGTTTGGGCTATCCCCGCAATGATGATTCCATTTTCGGGACAGGCCGGTCTCGTCGAGTGTCGATATAATCGGTAGAATGCTGGAAGCGTGTTCCGAAGGAACTCTGGGGGAGCTGACCATGTCTACGAAGAAAGGCTTCCAGATTAATCGGCGCGTCGGCATCGCGATGGACGCCCTTTCTCCCAGTCAAAAGGCTGCCGTCGAGTCAGTGCTCCAAGACAAGGAAGTCTTTGTCGCCTACGCGAAGCGTCCGGGGGTGACCAGGAAGTTGTCCGCCTCAAAGCCCCTTTACTCGATGAGAGCCAGAGGCGGCATGAGGATCATCTTTACCAAGCAGGACGAGAACATCGTCGTCCAAGACATCATGCGGAAAGCGACGATAGATCATTTTGTGACGAAGCGGGGCAGCAAGGCTCAAACCGTTAAGAAGGGGCATCGTAAGACTTCCGTGAAGCGGGACGAGGCGGTCAAGAGCCACAAGGTCTAAACTCTCCCTGTCGAGTAATAATGGCCGTCCTTACGCCGCTCTCGCTCAAGACGAAGCAGGTCAAAGACGATCTCAGAGCGTTCAAGGCGCTTCTGAACGACCCGAACAAGCCGGACCTCGAAGAAAGGCGTGATATTCTGCCCTTCTTCAAGGCCCGCCCGCACCTCTGCGCCTTCATGGGGACGTACAACCCGAACATCATCAACTACAAGGAAATCAACTTAGCCTGCGAGTTTGATATTTTCGGTGACCACGTCGCGGACTTGGTGATCGGAGACGCATCGAACCACGCTTACTGTTTTATCGAGTTCGAAGATGCCACTGAAACGAGCATCTTCAAGAAGTCGCCCAAGCGGACGCCGGAATGGTCAACCCGCTTCGAGCACGGCTTCAGTCAGCTAGTGGACTGGATACTCTGGCTGGAAAACAACAAAGGCAACACAGCTTTTCAAAATCGATTCAACGCTCGATCCATTCAGTATAATATGATTCTCGTCATCGGTAGAGATAAGTATATTGCCCCGCATGGGTTGAAAGAACGCTTAGATTGGCGAACTGAGCAAGTCGTAGTAGCAAGCAAAAAATTCAATTGCATCACTTTTGATGGGCTTTATAACGATTTGTTGGAAAGATCGAAGAGCTTCCGCTGAGATGCTTCCAGTGTCTTCGGCCGAGCCTGCCGAACAATTGGAGCTGATTCCGGGTCGTGACATACCAGTTCCAGGCCTCGTCAAGATCCATCATTCCAGCAGGCTCTTGAAGGCGTTCTCGAAGGCGGACTGATCGAAGGTCCGCATCCGAAAGCTGTCCTGCTCGATAATGTTCCAGCGATCTTCCGGGTCTTTTTCCACCCTGAAGATCAGGAATTTCCTCAAACCGTCCGTCAGATCCACGCGGCCGTACGCTCGATTCACGGAGATGACACCGGTCGCCGATAGGGGGCCTGCGACATTGCGAGCGATCGGCTCGACGCGGACCTCTCTCGGTCCGAGACGGATTGAGAGACCGCGAGCCTCGTAACTCCCGATCCCCTCCTCCCGAAGCGGGTAGAGGCGCTCGCTCACCTGAAGGACGTGATGGTCCGGGTCAGCCTGCGCGAGCCATTCCTCGATCTGTTGATTGAGGCGATCCACGGCGGCGATCCACTCGTCACGCTTCTGGGCCGCCAGAGGCTCCTCCGTTCGGAGCTTCTCGGCCTGCTCCGCGATAAAATCCTTGAGCGAACTCACGGCGGCCCTCCCCACAAATCACCGTTTCCCACCCCTTTTCGCACCATTATAGAGATGGCAAATGCCTCCCACGATCGGCCCCTGGCCTGCTCTCACCGCCTGACGACCCACACGCTTCGATGGAACGGAGCCCATCAGCGGGTTCGGGAATCAGAACGAGACGCGGGGGGCCTCGCGTTCCTTGGGCGACTCGATCTCGAAGAGCTGGGCGGGGCCGAAGCCGAACATGCCGGCGAAGATCACGTTGGGGAAGACCTCGCGCTGGGTGTTGTAGTTCATCACGGCGTCGTTGAACGCCTGGCGGGAGAAGGCGACCTTGTTCTCGGTGGAGGTCAGCTCCTCCTGCAGGGCGAGCATGTTCTGGTTGGCCTTCAGGTCGGGGTAGGCTTCCGACAGGGCGAACAGGCGGCCCAGGGCGCCGGTGAGCTGCCCCTCGGCCGCGCCGAGGCTCTGCATGGCGGAGGGGTCGCCGGGGCTGGACGAGGCCCTCTGCTGCGCCGTGACCGCCTGGTTGCGGGCGTTGATGACCGCTTCGAGCGTCTCGCGCTCGTGGCTCATGTAGCCCTTGGCCGTCTCGACGAGGTTCGGGATCAGGTCGTGCCGCCGCTTCAACTGCACGTCGATCTGACTGAAGGCGTTCTTGTAGCGGTTCCGCAAGGCGACGAGCTTGTTGTAGATCCCCGCGCCAAAGAGCAGCAACAGCAGGAGGAACGCGCCGCCGCCAATGGCGATCCAGGCGGCGGTGGACAGGGCGAACAGCGGCGTCATGTCGAGGGCTCCGATAGGTCAGACAAAGGGCAGCGTGGAGGTCCGTCGGGGGAACATTCGAGGCAACGCGCACGGCCCCTGCCGGGCCGCGCGCGTCGCCGGGTTCTTCGTCGCTCGCCGGGAAATCTTGCGGCCGGCGTCGGGGCACGCCACTCAGCGGCGATCCTGAAGCTTCCGCAGGAGGCGGAGGATTTCCAGGTAGAGCCAGATCAAGGTGACCATCAGGCCGAAGGCGCCGTACCACTCCATCCACTTCGGGGCGTCCGACGGCGGCGCCGCGCTCGATGAAGTCGAAGTCCAGGAGCAGGTTGAACGCCGCCAGGCCGACGACGAACAGGCTGAAGCCGATGCCGAACCAGCCCGAACTGTGGATGAACGGCACGTCAACGTGGAAGAGGCTCAGGACGAACGTCACGAGGTACACCAGGAAGATCGCCCCGGTCGCCGCGATGATCCCCGCGCGGAGCTTGTCCGTGACCTGGATCAGGCGCGTCGCGTAGAGGACCAGCATGCAGAACAAGGTGCCGAGCGTCAGGCCGACCGCCTGGGTCACGATGCCCTGGTACTGCTGCTCGAAGACGCTGGAGATCGCCCCCAGGAGTACCCCCTCCAGCGCGGCGTAGAGCGGGGCCGTGAAGGGGGACCACGCCTTCTTGAAAATCGTGATCATGGCGACCACGAACCCGCCGATCCCCGAGCCGATCAACAGCAAAGGGCTGATCTGGGCATTGCTGGTCTGGTCCCACGACCAGACGGCGGTCAGCATCAGAATCGCCAGCAGCACCATTGTCTTGAGCGCCGTGCCCTGCACGGTCATCGCGGTGGCGCGGCGGTCGGCCAGCGCCAGTCTTGAAAGACATCGCCCCGAAAGGCTGGATTGCTCGATCGCAAGGGTCATTCTCCGTTTGCAGGAAATCCATCTGAGGGATCGGCGGACGCGGGAGTCTCCGCCCATTTCCGATGAGGACGCCGTGTTCCCCGCGCGTCATGTCCTTATTGTCGTCCGTAACGTCCCGTGCGACAACCACCTTACGGAACTTCGTCCCGCCGACGATGCCGCAGGACCCGCACCGCGCGGTTCTGGAAGACTGGAACTGGATGAAACCATCGCGCATTGATTCGATCAATACGAGGGTCGGAACCCTGGATCAACAGCACGTCGATCTGGTCATGGTGAGCGTCGAGCAACCGGCGCCAGCGGGCCGCGCGTTGGGGGGCGTCGGCGGGGTCGTCCCGGATGGAGATGGCCTCGAATGTCAGGATCGGCGGGTGTGGGACCTCGGGCCGGATCTGGACGGGGAAGTAATAGAAGGCCGCCTCATAGTTCCCCCAGATGACGTTGCCATTGCCGACCCCGAGCAGGCAATCGAGATGCAGCAACGGGTTGGCCCGGTAGCGCCGCGAGAGCCCCAGCGCCAGCGATCCAACCCGTTGCCCTCGACCGACATATGGCTTCGCGGCGAGATACGGCCGGACCTGCCGGTCGGCCCGCAAGGCATAATCCCAGACGACGGCCGACTGCACCGCCAGGGCCACGCCGAGCAAGGCCGTGGCGATGATCCGGGTCGCCCGGCGCGTCGGTGAGAGGCTCAGTGCGGGGGTCAACATCACCAGGCCCATCAAGAGCAGACGCTGGGTCAGGTAGTGACCGTGCTTCGGGCCGAGCGTGTCCGGTCCAAAAATCCCGCCAAAAACCAGCAAAATCGCCAGTACGACCCACCCCCGGCGTTCCCGGAGCCGCGCGCGAGCTTCGGGATCGTTCCACGCGTTTCGGAGAGTGACAATCAACAACACGCCCAGACCGGCGGCACACCAGACGCTTGGCGCCAGCAGGGCGAAGGCCGGGGAGGAATGCTCGACGAACGGGAAATCCAGCTTGCGGCCGAGCGTCAAGGGATCGACCCAGCCCAGCCGTTCCTTCCAGGCGCGGAGCGTCCAGGGGTCGTCCAGCATCAGCCACTCCGGCTCAATCGCCCCGCCTCCCCGCATCAGGCGGCGATAGACAATCGCCAGGGGAACCAGCGGCACCACGGCGGCGAGCGTCCCGGCGAGCCGGCGTGCCCAGCCCGCTCCGGGGGTCAGGACGGCCAGCACGCCGAGGGCGCCGACGGTCAGACCGAGACTCACCAGGTGGCAGAAGTATCCGAGCACCAGCAACAACGACATCCCCAGCACCCGACCGATCCCGAGCCGGTCGCGGCCACCCCACCAGACCCCCAGCGTGACCGGGATCAGACACGCGCCGAGCAGGAAGTTCGTGAAGCCGAGCAGCCAGGGAAGGTTCAACGCCAGGAGCGCCGCCAGGACCGCGATGGTTGGCATCCCCGACCGCCCTGCGACCCTCCCCCGGAGCCAGACCATCGCCGCGGCGAACCCGGCGAGCGTCCCCGTGAGCATCACCGCGTCAGCGGCTCGCGGCGTCAGGACGGAGATCAAGCCCATCAAGACCAGATGCCCCGCCAGGTTTGGCAAGGGATCCCAGCGCACCTGGAACACGTCTCGGAAGGGGGAATCCGCCCGGAACGACTCGGCCAGGATGTGGGCGTTATAGAGATGGGCGGGGCCGTCCTGCGTGACGAATCCGGGGACAATCCAGACGGCCAGCAAGGCGGGCAATAGAGCGAGCAGAAGGACGACAAGCCCACGCCGCCGGTCGCGGAGCACGTCCGTGTCCGTCGCGGCCTCGTTGCGGAATGGCATGTCCGGCGGTCCCCTCCGTGGGGTAGATCGGATCGGATCACGTCGAACCGAAAAGCCAACCCGGTCCCTCCCGATCGCCGAACGAGCGGGAGGGCCGGGCTCGGATGCGTAACAACCGGACTGGCGCCCGTCAAAAAAGGTGGCCACCCCCGGGTGACGGGCAGTGGTGTCGGGTCGCAGCCGCTGTTGTGCGGCAAGGTCCTAAATCACGCGGTGCCAACCGACGCCGGGCAACACGGGCTCCGGCCTGGCGATAATGTCACTATACCGTATGAGCACGCGCTCCGCTCTAGAAAAAATCCAGAATTCCGGGCCTTCCCGACCTCGACCGGATTGAGGTAGCGGCTTGCGCACTCGCTCGGCAAACTGGGGAAGCGTAGGGTGGGTAGGCGCGGCGGAACCCACCGACGAGCGAGGAGGAATTGGTGGGTTTCGCCGCGCTCACCCACCGACGAATCGAGACGGGTTTCCAGCCAATGCGCATCTACTTCGCGGGACCGCTGTTCACTCAGGCCGAGCGCGCCTGGAACCGCCAGATCGCCGACGCTCTGGCCGAGGCCGGGCACGCGGTCTTCCTGCCGCAGACGGAGGTTCAGGCGATCGAGACGCTGGAGGCTGACGCCATTTTCCGCGTCGATGTCGATGGTGTCCGCGCGGCGGAGGTCGTCGTCGCCGTGCTCGACGGCGCCGACCCGGACAGCGGCACGTGCTTCGAATGTGGCGTGGCCTACGCGCTGGGCATCCCGATTGTTGCCGTACGGACCGACTTCCGGGGTGGTGGCGATGCTTTGCCCGGCCAGCACCTGGCGACGATCAACCTGATGCTCTCTCAGGCCACCACCGCGATCGTCCACCAGGCGGACCCGACCGGCGCGACCGAGTCGGTGACCGAGGTCCTGATCCGCACGCTCGCCGATCTGCCAAGCCCCCCACCCCGGCTCGAACGCCAGCCGGGCTGAATCAAAACGCGGAGCCGGTTCTTGACGGGCACCGCCCGCTCTGCCACGATATGCACCCGGCTCGGCACTCAATCTTTAGAAACGACGACCCCACGTGCGACTTGCCCCGCCTCATCGATGGCTTTCGCGTGTCGTTCCGGTGGCATTATGGATGCTCGCCGGAGTGGTGGTGACGGACTGCGCGTCGGCCGCGAGCATGCGCCTCGCTCACCGAGATCACCCCAAGGATTGCCGTTGCGCCGAGGCCTGCCGGGGGGCGGCCTGCTGCTGCGGCCCGAAGACGCGGCCTCCGGCCTCGGCCGATCCGGACCCGGTGGAGTCGGCAACGTCCGGCCCCTGTCTGGCCGTCCTGCCGTGCGGCCTGCCGGAGTCACCGTTGTCCTTGTCGAGCGTTCACGACGCCCGCTCGGCCTTCTCCGTGTCCTCGTTGACGTTCGGCCGCGTTCCCCTCGCCGTTGAGTGGCTCGGGCCTCCCCGATCGGATCGAGCCATCGCATCCCATTCCCTGCCGTTGATCGACCCTCCTGAAGTGCGAATCTGACCTCTCGGGTCTTGCCCGATCGCGGACGGACCGGCCGGCCCTCGCGCTGCGCCGTGTCATCGAGGTTCGCCGCGACGCCATTCACGTTCTATCGTTTCGACACGGTCAGATCATCGCACAAGGATGCGACCGCTGCCTGTCCGTCGTTCGACGACGGCCCCGGCGATCGCTCACGTGGAGGAGTCATCATGCGCCGTCGCGGATTCACCTTGATCGAGCTTCTGGTTGTCATCGCCATCATCGGCGTCCTGATCGCCCTGCTTCTGCCGGCCGTCCAGGCGGCACGCGAGGCGGCACGCCGCTCTCAGTGCACAAACAACCTGAAACAGCTTGGCATCTCCCTGCACAATTACGATGCGACGTGGACCTCTTTCCCCGTCGGCTTTCTCTATCCCCAGAACGGCACGACGGCGCCCGGCATCCCGGCGCTCCACTATCGCTGGTCGGTCCTGGCACAGTTGACGCCGTATCTGGAGCAGTCGAACGTCTATAACGCGTTGAACATGAACTGGCCGCTGTTCGCCGGGCCGGGGGGCTCCTACGGAATTGGTGCCTGGCAGTTCTTCCCGGTAAATCAGACGGTCCGGGGGACGGTGGTTAACCTGTTCCTCTGCCCGAGCGATGGCAGCTCGCGGCCCGACCCGAACTCCGGGCCGAGCAACTACGTCTTCTGCACGGGTGACGGTGTCAACAGCGGCGACGCCACGAACGCCCGGGGGACCTTTATCCTGGAATATCCCCAGTCCATCGCCTCGATCACCGACGGGTCGAGTAACACGGTGGCAGCCTCCGAACAACTGCTCGGTCAGGCAGGGCCGTCCTCGCAGTCGTCGGCGACCCCATTACCGATGGACGTGCGCCGGGCGATCGCGCGCTCGAGTTCCGTGCCTTTGACCGATGCCTCGTGCATGGCCGCCGGAAGCGGTTGGCGATTCGACAAAGGAAACGGGTGGTGGGACGGCGACTATCGCAACACACTTTACAATCACTACCTGACGCCGAACTCCAAGCAATACGACTGCCTCGGCCCCTCCGTGCCCCACAACCCCGCATGGAAAGCCGCCCGCAGCCACCATAGCGGCGGCGTGAACGTGCTGTTCTGTGACGGTCACGTCGGGTTCGTGAAAGATTCGATCTCGGCGGTGGCCTGGCGGTCCCTTTCCACCCGCGCGGGAGGTGAGGTGCTGTCGGCCAGCGAATATTGATCGATCGCACACCCGACACCCGCGCGGGTGTCGGGGACCAAGTTCAGCGGGCCGTGGCGTCCGAGCGGGCCGTCCAGGAGACGGAAGTGGCCTGCTCGATCTGCCCGTTCGTCTCGTTCTGGGCGAAGACGGCCACGCCGCTACGGGCGGGGTCGGCGTCCGTGGGGAGAGTGATCGGAACCTCCAGCGTCACCGGCTTGTCGGTGGTCGGACGGGCGACCTGCACCTGGAGTTGGCGGACGACGTAGCGGCCGTTGTACGTCTTTCCGGCCAGCTCACCCGCGGCCACCTCCGTCCGGAGACCGTCCTCGAACGTGGCGATGCCCATCAGGACCTCACGGCCAGAGGCCTGGGGCGTCCGGGCCTCGACGGTCACGGTCAAGGTTTTCCGGCGCGGGTCCTTGGTTGTGCCGTCGAGGTTCAGACCGAGGTCGATCTCCGGCGACTCGCGCAGCACCCGGTCGAGGGCCGCCTTGACCTTGGTCCGATCCGCGTCCTTGGTCGAACCGAGTTGGGGATACGTGCCATCGACGATGAGCATCGGCGTGAAATAGAGATATTCCGGCTTGCCGAGCTTGTGCTTCTCATTATAAATCCGGCTGTATTCCCACTCACGGCGGCTGAATAGCGGGTCGGAGAAGGGGTCCTTCCACGGGTCGTTGAAGTAATCGACATGGAAGACCAGCGGAATCGCCCGATCGGGACCATAGCCCATGCCGGGCAATTCCCCCAGCAGTGACTCCGCCGCGGGGCACATGTTGCATCCCTGGGAGACGAACAACTCGATGAGCGCCACCTTGCGCGGGGCCTTGGCCGGTGGCTTGCCCGAGGCGTCCTCCGCGACGAAAAGGCTCGCGAGGACCAGGGCCACGCCGAGGAGCCTTGGCAGGTGCATGTTCAGTCTCCAACAGGAAGGGGGGTGGAACCGTTCCGGTCATCCTGAAACCCGAGGCCGTCGCAACGCCATTGAGGACGACGGAACGGAGCGAACTATTCACGCCGACAGGCCCGAGTGGAGTCTCGCGCTCGGACTGAAAATCGAAAAAGATGGTTGTGCAAATTAGATCGAGAACCTTATCCTGTTCCCCAAGAAGATTGCATCTTGCGCATCTTGACTATCTTCCGAGCTGGCAAGAGATCCTTCGAAACGCACCGACGAGCACCCCTGTTCCTGGAGTCTGCACCATGCGACGTCACCTCTTGATCGCGTCCCTGGCGGGCCTGTTCGGCGTTCTGTCCCTCAGCAGCGCCTCGGAGGCATGCTGCCACAAGAAGCGGGCGGCGTGTCCGCCGACGCCCTGCGTCCAGCCGGTTCCTTGCCCGCCGCCGGCCCCGGTGGCATGCTGCGAGCCCGCCCCGAAGAAGCAAGGCTGCGGCCATCGTTTCAAGCTCTTTGGCCACAAGAATCGCTGCCACGCCCCCGAACCGGTCTGCGCGGCCCCGGCCCCTTGCGGCTATGCGGCCCCGATGGTGTCCTACGCTCCGGTTCCCTCGATGCAGGCGTATCCCGCGGCGCAGTCCTATCCCGCGGCCCAGGGGATGCCCTACGTGCCCGGTAAGTGAGCTGCGGATCGCACCCAACTTGACCGGAACAACGATGACCCGCCGACTCACGATCTCCGGAGTCGGCGGGCCATGTCGTGGGGGGAAAGGGGAAGGAGGGGGGCTCCTCGCGTCTCAGGCAAATAGACCCGGAATGGTCTGGCCACCATCGACGATCTTGATCGGGCGGCCTTGCGGGCTCATGTTTTCCTTCTTCGGGTCGATCTTGAGGGCATGGCAGAAGCTCGTCAGCAGGTCGTTGACGGCGACCGGCTGATCCTTGACCTCGGTGCCGTCGGGGGACGAGCTGCCGATGACCTGGCCGCCCCGGATGCCGCCGCCGGCCAGCGCGACGTTGAAGACCCGGGGGAAGTGGTCGCGGCCGGCGTTCGGGTTGATCCTCGGCGTGCGGCCGAACTCGCCCATCCAGACGACCAGCGTCCGGTCGAGCATCCCACGCTGCTTGAGGTCGGTGACGAGACTGGCGAGGGCGGGATCGACCTGCGAGGCCAGCTGGCCGACGCGCTCGTGGTTCTGCTGGTGGGTGTCCCAGCCGTTGGAGCGGACCTCGACGAACGTGACGCCGGTCTCGACCAGCCGGCGGGCGAGCAGGCATCCCTGGCCGAACGGGTTGCGGCCGTAGGCGTCGCGGAGGGCGGAATCCTCGTCCTCCAGGTCGAACGCCGACATCCGGGGCGAGAGGACCATGCCGGCCGTCTGCTGGTAAACGGCCTTGTGATCGCGGACGCGATCGGCCCCCCCTCGGCTGCCGAAGCCGGCCCGCTCCAGGCCCTCCAGCAGGCCCATGCGGCGGTTGAACCGGTCGCTGCTGACGGTCGGGGTGGCGTTGCGCGGCGGCTCGTTGGGGTTCTGCACCAGGAACGGCTCGTAGGCCACGCCGAGCATCCCCGCGCCGACGGTCGGCCCGCCGATGTTGACGATATGCGGCAGGTCGAAGTTCGGGTCGCCCAGCTCGGCGGCGACGTTGCAGCCGAAGCCCGGGTGCTTGACCGAGCCGGTCGGGGCGTAGCCGGTGTGGAGCTGGTAGGTCGCCCGCTGGTGGTTCCCCTCCCGGTTGGTCATCGAGCGGATCAGGGCGATGTCGCCCATCGCCGCGGCGGTCTTCTCCCAGCCGGCGGCGATCTGGATGCCCGGGACGGCGGTATCGATCACCTTCGTCTCGCCGCCGTTGGGATGGTCCGGCTTCGGGTCGAAGGTCTCGAACTGGCTCGGGCCGCCGGCCATCCAGAGGAGGATGCAGGCCATCTGCCGCTTCCGCAGTTCCTCGGCCTGGAGGGCCATCAGGTCGGTGAAGCTCAGGGCCGAGAGCCCCGCCGCTCCCAGGCCGACGCCGCGGAGGAACCCCCGGCGGCTGAGCACCCCCCGGCCATCCATCGCCACCTTCACGATGGTCGTCTCGGTCATTGCGGTCGTCCTGTATGCTGGGTGTCGCGGTATCCGCGCTTTTTCTGTATTTCTGTCTTTGGATCGTTGATCGAATCAGCGGCGGCTGATGAACTCGGTCGAGTTGATCAGGCTCCAGAGGATGTCCTCGAACGCCTCGCGGCGGTCGCCGAGATCGGCGATGTACTGGCGGCAGATCGCCCGTTCCTCATCGGTCGGCGCCCGGGAGAGCACCCGCAGGTAGAGGGCCTCGAGCGCCTGGGGGTCGTCGGTGTTCTGGGCGAGGATCGCGCCGAGGACCGATCCCGGCCGGGCCTTCATCGCCTGCTCAAGCTGCGGGCTGTTCATCAGGAAGAGCGACTGCGGGATCGTGCTGATGACGTCGGAGCTGGGGGTCGAGGGATCGACGCCGAAGAGGAAGTTGAACAGGAACCGCGGGTTCTGCCGAGCGATCGCGCGAGCCGCCGCGGCAAGTCCCTGCTGGCCTCGGCGCCCTCGGGCCGCCGGGACCGCCCGGGTTGAAGCCGATGGCCTGGCGCCAGAACGTCGAAGATCTGGTCGGCGCGGAGCTGGCTCGGGCAGTTGGCCGCGAACGGCGTCCGGCCCGCTTCGGATTCGGTCGAGCGGGCCTCGCGCTGGTAGGCGTTTGTGTTGAGGATCGTCCGAAAGAGCCACTGGATGTCGTAGCCGCCTTGCTGGAACTGCGAGGCCAGGGCGTCCAGCACCTCGTCGTTCTGGGCCTCGCGGGTCGGGCCGAGGTCATCGACCGGGTTGTAGAACCCTTCGCCCAGGAGGGCCGTCCAGACCCGGTTGACGAACGCGCGGGCGAACCAGGGGTTGTCCTGCCCGGTGACGAACGACGCCGCCAGCTCCCGGCGCTGCTGGGCCGTGAGGACCTTCGGCACCGGGGTCTCGGAGGTGGCCAGGAAGAATTGGGGATCGACCGGGATCTGGCGGCTCGGGTCCTCCAGGTCGGGCATCCGGTAACTCGGCGCGGCCCAGGGTCACGACCTCGGGCGGCACCATGACCCCTCGGCGACGGGCGCGGGGGCCGTCGAAGAAGGCGGCGAACTGGTGGAACTGCGCGCGGGTCCAGGAGTCGCTCGGGTGGTCGTGGCACTGGGCGCACTGGATCTGCACGCCCATGAAGATCCGCGAGACCTCACCGGCGACCTCGACCGCCGGAATGCGCTGCTGGTCGGCGTGCGAGAGCAGGAAGGCAACCGCGCCGTTCTCCTCGCTGGTCCCGTTGGCGGTGATGAGGTCGGTGGCGATGGCGTCCCAGGGGCGGTTCTGGTTGAACTGCGCGGCGAGCCAGGTTTCCAGGTCGTCGTAGCCGATCAGCCGCACAACCTGGTTCGTGGCGTGGTAGGAGATGACGTCGCGCCAGTAGCGCGCCCAGTTGGCGCCGTAGTCGGGGCTATCGAGCAGGCGGTCGATGAGCTTGGCCCGCTTGTTCTTGTCGGTGTTCTGGACGAACGCGCGGACCTGCTCCGGGGTCGGCGGCTTGCCGATGACGTCCAGCGAGACGCGGCGGAGGAACTCCTCGTCGGAGGTCACGCGGGCGGGCATGGCCTTCGATTCGGCCAGCGCTCGGTCGAGCATCGCGTCGATCCGCGACGCCGTGAGGGCCGGAGCCGTGACCGACCGTTCGGGCCGGTTCAGCGTTTTCAAGACGCCATCCAGGCCCTTGGCGTTCTGGCGGATCGCCTCGGCTTCTTCCTTCTGGACCGCCTCGGCCAGGTCCTGGAACGCCCGGAAGACCGCGCGGGCGTCGAACGACTCTTGCCGCGCCTCGGGTTCCGGCCCGGCCGCTCCGGCCGTCGTCGTCAGGACAACACCCGAGCCGAGTGCCAGACCCGCCGCGAGACGGAGGCCCCATCGCGCGCGGCGCTTGTGGAGATCCACCATCGCCATACCGTCCTTTCACAACAACACCATGGGGCGGGTCCAGCGGATCGTCGGACCTCCACGCCTCTCTTCCCAGGTAAACCCCGGATCTCGGCCAGAGTTTCGCGGAAAGACACGAGATTTGTGTTGTTGCCTCAGACGGGCCGGACGGACTGGATGGTCAGGACCATCAGGATGAGCACGACCAGGCTCACGCCGAGCAGAAGCCCCGACGGCATGAACTTGCGGGTCTTCGAGAGCCGGATCGCGAAGACCACCAGCATGGCGACCGCCAGCAACGCCCCGAGATAAAACCCGAAGACGGTCAGGAAACTCAGGAACAGCGCCAGCAGCGCCACCGCCGCGCTGGCCAGGCCCGCGATCAGCGACGGCTTGCTCCCCGCCTTGACGTACCCCATCGCGCCGCCGCCCCCCAGGAGCAGAGCATAGACGGTCAGGACGATCCAGCCGACGGTCGGGGTCATGGTCGAGATCTCGGTCGTGTGTCGGTCAAGCCGTGGTCAGAACGCGCCCTTGACCCAGAGATAGGAGAGCACGCACAGGAGCGGCAGGCCGACAAAGACCATGCCATACGCCAGGAGCACCGTGAGGGGTCGATCAGGCCAGCGGAACATGGGGCGAGAGAGCTTCTTCGGGGAAATCGGAAACCAGGGTCCTCGGGACGACTCCCACTGTAGAAGGACAGGCGGCACTCGTCAACGTCCCAGTCCGGGCATTGACGATCGGCCCTCGGCTGTCTATGTCAAATCCAGAAGTGGTGCTTGTTTCCGTTGCATCGATTCCTCCCGTCGCGAGGTGTATTCCCATGCGAGCTTCCCTGTTCTCTCTCGCCGCGCTGGTGGCCCTCTCCGGCGCGAACCTCCGGGCCGAGGAGCCCGAGCCGTCGCGTCCACCGGCCCATCCCGACGTGGAGCCAAAGGCCGCCGATGCCGACGCGCCGCTGGCCGAAGGGTTTCCCGACGCGACCCGGCCGGGGCAGATCGAGGTGAAGCGTTACCCGGCCTACCGCAGCGCGGTGGCGCAGGGGAAGGACATGACGATCGACTCGGGCGATTTCCTCTTCTTTTCCCTGTTCAACCACATCCAGAAGAACCACGTCGAGATGACCGCGCCAGTGATCAACACCTACAGGACACCCGGCATGATCGCCGACCCGAAGGTCCGGGGCGAGGTCTCGATGGAGTTCGTGTATCGGACACTGAAGCAGGGCGAGGCCGGTCGGGACAACGCGGTGGTCGAGGTGGTGGATCATCCCCCCGGGCAGTATGTCTGCCTGGGCGTTCAGGGAGAGATGGACGACGCCCGGATGCGGGCGGCCCTGGACCGACTGCACCATGGCTCGACGAGCGGAAGGCGGAGTGGATCCCCGCTGGTCCGCCTCGACGGCTCGGCTACCACGGTCCGATGACCCCGACCGCCCAGCGACTCTGGGAGGTCCAGATTCCGGTCCAGCCCGCCGCGAAGGAGAAGCCGCCCGAGGAAGATCCTCAGCCTTGAAATCGGGTATCTGACGCGACCTAAAGACCAGGTTCGCATGAACTTCCGACCATTCCTGGCCTGGCTTCGATTTGTAAATCGAGACTCCCCGCCGATCTCCACCTGGGTTCAAGGTGCCACGGGTTCGGTCAGGTCTCCCGGACCCGTGCGGGCCAACCCGTCGCGGCGAACGTCCCCCGGAATCGTCCATCGTGAGGGTTCTTGGGTTCGGTCGGCGCGGCGTGTGGAGGGGCCTGCATCCTTGGCCAGATCACCTCGTCCCTTCAGCCCGAACCCACGACGACCGAACCCAATCCCAACGTCGAAAAACAACGCAACTCGTGATCTCTTGCTAATTTGCACCACGAATCCCGCTGGCTTCGTTTTGTAATTTTCGCGATGTCCCGCTCGTCTTCGCCGGTTCTTGACGATCGCTTGCATCAAGAATCCTGCTGGCTTCGTTTTGTGAATTTCGCAATATTCCGCTCGTCTTCGCCGGTTCTTGACGACCGCATCCGTATTGCCAGATTCAGCGCGGGCGACCGCGACGGCGCACGATGCCATTATGGGAATCTCGTCGCGGAACCGGCCGCGATTCGCGCAATCCAGGAAGAAGAACCGGATCAATGCGCTTGCCCGGGCCGGGTCCAGCAGGCGACCCAGGCCATGGGTAATCCCTCGTAACGGCGGGCTCGGGGCAGACGCGCGGCCAGCTCGGCCGTCATGAGCAGAGCACGCTCGCCGAGCAAGTCCAGGCCCGCGGAAGCGGCGGCGGCCAGGTAGTCGGTGATCGCGCGATGCTCGGTGAAGATCGGCCGGCGCTGCCCGGTCTCCGGGTCGATGAACCGCGCGGTGTCGCCCGCTCCGGTGCGCTCGGGATGGAGCGCCGAGAGCACGCAACGTCCCCCCGGCGCCAGCACGCGGGCCACCTCGCCGAGCGCTCCGCGTAAATCGGTCAGGTGCTCGGCCACCAGCCCCAGCACCACCAGGTCAAACGTCCGATCCGGCAGCGGCAAAGGGGCTGGCAAGACGTGATGCACCCACACAATGGGATGGTCCCGGAGCTTGCGGCGGGCCTGGGCCATCATCTCCGGGCAGGCGTCGATCGCCACGACCTGCGCGCCCCCTCGACCAGGGCCCGTGTGTGTCGTCCGGTGCCGCAGCCCAGGTCCAGCGCCCGGCGACCCGTCAACGGTCCGAACCAGCGCTGGACCTCCGGCTCCTCCAGCGGGATCAGGGGGTTGCCGTCGTCATCGTAACAGGAAGCCCAGGCGGCATATCCTTCGCGAACCGGCAACACGTCGGGCCGACTCATCGCGGTTGTCCTCTTGGACAGATGACCAGTACGTCTGCGGCCAGATATATCGCAAATGGGGAGCGAAGTCCAGTCGGGAAATCAACGCAACGACCCCGGCTCGTCATGGCGACGGGCCGGGGTCGTGCGAATGGACGATCTGTTGGCGTCGGTCGAACCGACGCGATGGGATCAGGGGAAGGCACCCGGGGGCGGGACCATCTCTCCGGGCGGGACAGCGCCTGGAGCGGCGGGCATCACGCCTTCGCCGGGAAGCGGAGCCTCGGGCTCCAGCACGTTAACATTGGTCGGCCGGTTCGGGATATTCTGCGTCGGTTCCAGCGCACCGGCAGCCGGTGGCGGCGGGCCGACCGGGCCGACGGCGGGTTCCGCCGGGCCGGGGTCCATGCCCATGGCCTGCATGCGAGCCCGCTGCGTCGCCGCGTGGGTGTTGGCCCACGGGAACGACGGACCAGGCGGGAAGTACTGCACGTCATCGTACATGTACTTGCCCGACGGCAAGGTCATGCCGGCGTATTCCACCTGACAGCCGACCGACGGCAAGATGTAGCCGATGGCCAGGCCGATCCAAAGCGCCAGGCGGCGGCCCCTCACGCCGCGCGGCGTTCCCTCTCGGGGGGATGACATCGCGTTCCCTCCTTGGTCGTTCAGAGCGGCGGCCGCTCCTGGCCGCCGCGTTGGCATCCGTTCCAACATCCACCCCCGCCGCAAGCGGCCTTGAGGGTCGGCCCCGGGCGCACGCACCTACCAGACGCCGGCATTGCGGAGTACGGTCGGGCCGATTGCCAGGTTTCCGTCACAGGAAAGGAATCGGCCGATCGGGGCGGTCAAGCCCAATGATTCCGGGAAATCGTGCCCACCGCCGATCCTCAACAGGGTTCGGAGGCCCCAGGTTCGACCCTCCGAACCCAGGTTCGTTGAGCCGGGGGACCCCAATGGCCGACAACCCGTGGCACCCAATATTCAATATAACTCCTTCCCATTCCATAGATTGCGTCGAATCCTGATAGATTTCGACGAGGAGTTTTCAACACATCCCATCCGAGATTTCGGGGGACTCGTCGAAGAACCCGACGATGCGCCCGGTTTCTTCACCTTTGCGTTCCAATCCCGCTGAGGAGATGATCCATGAGATTTCCAACCTTCGCCCTGACCGTCGTCGTCGCCGTGCTATGCGTCGCTCACCTCCAGGCCGAGCCCCCGGCGCAGGACGGACAGGCGGCGCCGAGCGAGCTGGGGTTTCTGGAAACCGGCAAGGATTATGTGATCCGCTTCAGCAATGATATCGACCTGTTCACCATGACCAAGAGCGGCGTCAGCGAGACGACCTACACGACCGAGAACGGAGAAACCAAAAAGGGCAGGCCGGCGACCTGGCGCATGACGCTCCGGGTGGAGTTTTTCCGGGTCGTCCGCCTCGGGGGCGGCTCCTGGGCCTTGCTGGAGCATCCCGAGAAGAAGGACGAGATCGCCCGCTGGAACGGCAAGCGCCGGGCGATGGCGATCCTCGGGAGCGAAGCCGCTCACGAACTCGAAGCCACTCCCGACGGCAAGGAACGTCTGGAGAGGCTCCGTGAGGCCGCCGCGCGGGAAATCGAGACAACGCGGACGTGGGTCAACCTTGACCACGCCATCGCCATCACCGACGTGCCGACGCAGATTGCCAAGATGAAACTCACGGTCCAGTCGGTCGAGATTCGCGACGACGACGACAAGTCGAACGAATAAATCGAGAGCCTTGATTCTCCGCGTCAGGACGCCTCGGCCGCGTGGTGATCCAGGAACCGCGTCGCCGCGTGCATGATGGTTTCCTCGGTCGCCTCGGCGCGGGGCAGTACGGCGGTCAGGCGTCCCTCGCAGAGCACCAGAATGCGGTCGCAGACGGCCAGCAGCTCGGGCAGCTCGCTGGAGGTCATGATGATGCTGACCCCTTCGTGCCCGGCGAGCTGGCGGATCAGGGCGTAGATCTCGGCCTTCGCCCCCACGTCGATCCCGCGCGTCGGTTCGTCCAGCAGGAGCACCCGCGGCGTGCTCAGAAGCCAGCGGGCGATGATGCACTTCTGCTGATTCCCGCCCGAGAGGCTCGTGATCGGCGCATCACTGCTCGCGGTCTTGATGCCGTGCCGCTCGATCGCGTGAAGGACGGCCCGATGCTCGGCGTAAGCCGAGACGAAGCCGACGTGGGCGAGGGAACCCAGGTGGGCCAGGGTGATGTTCTCGGCGACAGTCATCTCGGTGAAGAGGCCGAGGTTCTTGCGGTCCTCCGTCACCAGGGCCACGCCCGCGTCGATCGCCTCGGCCGGGTGGCGGAAGCGGACGGGATGGCCGTCGAGCCGGATCGTCCCGGAGGGGGCCACCGGACTGGCGCCGAAGAGGGCTTCCAGAAGCTCGGTCCGCCCCGCCCCGAGCAGGCCGGCCACCCCCAGCACCTCGCCCCGGTGCAACGCGAAGTTGATCCCGTGCAGGGCCGGCCGGCCGATCCCCGGCGGCTTCGGCAGCGAGAGGTTCTCGACCTCCAGCACGGTCTTGCCGGCGTGCGAAACATGATCGAGGTGCAGCGTGGCGATCTCGCGGCCGACCATCCAGGCGATGACCTGCGACGGCTCCGTCTCGCTCCGGGAAGCACTCGCCACGAACCGCCCGTCGCGCAGCACGGTCACGGAGTCGGCCAGGGTGAAGACCTCGTTCATCTTGTGCGAGATGTACAGGACGGTCTTCCCCGCCTTTCGCAGGTCGGCGATGACGCGAAACAACCGGGCGACCTCGGCATCCGAGAGCGCGGAGGTCGGCTCGTCCATGATGAGGATCTCGGCGTCGAAGGCGAGGGCCTTGGCGATCTCGACCATCTGCTGATCGCCGATCCGCAGGTCCCCCACCTGCGCTCTCGGCGAGATCGGCGTGCCGAGCCTCTGGAATAGCTCCGCGCAGCGGGCCTCCATCGCGCGGTTATCAAGCATCCCGAGCCACCCGCGCTTCTCCCGCCCGAGGAAGACGTTGGCCGCGACGCTCAGATCGGGCACGAGGTTCAGTTCCTGGTGGATGATCCGCACGCCGGCATCCTCGGCATCGCGCGGCCCGCCGAAATCCACCGGCCGCCCTTCGAGCAGGATGCGACCCTCGAAGTCGGTGATCGCGCCGGCGAGGATCTTCATCAAGGTGCTCTTGCCCGCGCCGTTCTCGCCGCAGACGGCATGCACCTCCCCCGCGCGGGCCTCGAACGTCACGTCATCCAGCGCGTGCACCCCACCGAAGTGCTTGGTGATGTGCTCCATGCGGATGCGGACGGGGGATGAGCTAGCTTCTTTGGAGCTTTCGACTTGTGTCACCGGGTTGGGCCTCGGATCGACGCTTGCCTCGTTCCTTGACCATCGTCTGAAACGTATCGACGGCCTTTCTGACTTCGCGGACATAGACTTGATAGCGCTCCGCGAACTCCTTGTCGATTTTTTGGCGTTCTTCTTCGCTGAGATACGGTTTCACGGCCATGAGCTCAATCCTAGCGGAGGATTTCGAGGATGAAAGCTTCCAAGTTCAATCGCGCCGCGAACTCCTTCATGAAGATTTCCAGCGCCGCTCGGTCCTCCTCTTTGAATTGGTCCGTGACGTTGGTGTCGATCACGAGAGCCGCGACACTTTCGTCACTACCAAAATGAAGTATCGGGTAAGCGATCAGGGATTTCAAGTAAACCCTCTGCTCGTCATCGAAATAGAAGTCTGGTTCTCGAGTTGCGTCCGGAACAATGAGCGGCTTTTGTTCTTCCCTCGTTCCCACGCTCGGAACGGTGAATCAATGACTTGCCGGATTTCGAGGGAACCAGGAGCCCCTGGTTTCGTGCAGGTTGTGAACGCATTGTTCCCAGGGGGAGCATCCGAGAGTCAGGGGCAATGCCCTTGTCTTCCGCCCCAAAGGGGCAGCATTCGAGAGCCAGGGGCAACGCCCCTGGAACCCGAATCACAAGCCATAACCCCGCCCTGAAGGGGCGGATTTCGCCGTCTTCCGCGGGACGGAATCCGCCCCTTCAGGGCGAGGAAGAACGAGAGCGTTTGAGCCGTTTTCCAGGTCCAGGGGCGTTGCCCCTGGCTATTGAATGCTGCCCCTTCGGGGCGAAGGCATGACGTTCCTGATCCGCACGGAGAGCATGGCAACCCGAGGACATATGTGCCAACCACCTAACTCTTATGCAAAATAAATTCACTGGCGCAAATTCATTGTTCCACACCCACGGCCCTCGCCATCTGTTCCATCATCGCACGTTCGGAGATCCCCATCCAGCAATGTCCCTGTCCCACGCCGTACGTGATCGTCCCCTCGAACGGCGGGTTGGCCTGGCGGAGGAAGGTGTCGAGCCGGTGGACGGCGTTGTTCAGGAAGTAGTCGTCGGCCTCGCCGACCCAGATGTGCAGCTTTCCGCGCAGCTTCGGGCCGAGGGTCTTCCAGTTCGCCTCCAGGATCATCCGGAGATCATATTTCTGCCAGTGATGGGTAACGGCCCGGTTGATCGCGCCGGTGGCCGGGTCCCAGAGCGGCACGGGGTGGCCGTCGGGTCCGCGCGGGCCATACGTCGCGTTCCACGCGCCCCACTGCTTGCCGGAGGTCGTGTAGCTGTCACCGATGCCCAGCAGGTTCTCCATGCGGCATTCGTGCCGCATCGTGTAGCGGACGTCACCGCTGAGGTCGCGGGCGGACGGGCGCTCGAAGCCATACGCGTTGATGTAGGCGTTCGCGTCTTCGTAGATGTTCACGAGCTGGAAGGAGCGAAAATCGACGCTATCCGGGCAGAAGGCCCAGGCCCCCTGGAACTGGTCGGGGTAAAAGATCTGGAGTGCCAGGGCGACCCATCCTCCCGTCGAGCCCCCATCGACGACGCGGCTCCGGCCGTGGCCGATCCCGCGGAACGTGCGTTCGACGTGCGGGATCAGCTCGGTCAGGACGGCGTCGCCATACGGCCCGTGGTTGGCCGAGTTCACCTGGTACGGGTCGCCGAGCGGGCCATCGCCGTCGAGGTGCAGGAGGATCATGCGCGGGGCGTCGTCGGCATTCCACGCCTCGCGGAACGGAGACCCCGGCTCCATCATCGAGAGAACCTCCGTGTAGCGCGTTCCGATAACCGCCGATGTGGACCCGCAAGGGATAGCGCCGAGAGGCCTCACGGTCGAACCCGCGCGGCAGGATCACCCCGGCGCGGAGCGCGATCGGCCGACCGTGGAAGCGGCTCAGGAGCTTCGACGGCACCTCGACGAAACGCACCTGTTCGGTCCCCTCGGGAAGCGGCTCGGGAGGGAGCTCCCGATTCAGGGTCAGACGGACCGTGCCCCCTTCGGCCGGATCGAGCCGCAGGGTCCGCACGTCGCTGACGAGGTTGCCGGGGGCGGCGGGCGAGCCGTGGTCTCGGTCGCGGTCGAACAGGGCCTGAAGGTGGTACGTGCCGGCGGGCAGGTGGGACAGATTCTCGATCGGAAAGGTCAAAGCGGTCGCGTCGAGCACTCCGGGGGCGTCCGTCGCGAGCCCCGACACGTCGCGAGCCAGGGCAGGGGGGATGTCGCGCCCCGTCCGGCCGAGCGTCCGGTACGGCTCGGAACGTCTGCGGGGACTCAGGATCACGAACAGGCGGCCGTCCATTGGCTGTGCCCGCAAGCCCGCCGCCGGCGCGACCTCGAACCGCAAGGCCGTCTCCGCGCCAGCGCCGTCGCCGGCAGCGCGGCCAGCGTGAGCGCCAGCGGGACGATCCCCTGACTCGACATGCGTGATCCCTCCCCCTTCTGGATACGCCTCCCTGTTTCGGGCTCGCCGTGCGGACCTCCCGCAATACGGGGATGCGTATGAGAATGGTTCCCGCCCTGGCGTGGCGGACGTCCCATGGTACGCCAGGATCGATTCCGGCGCAAGGCGTTGAAAAGGGATTCTCGACGCCGACGATACTCCCATTGAATTCGTTAGGGACCGGTCGCGCGCCGTTGTATGATCGAACCGTGACGCAGGCGCGGTGTGGCGGCGCGCCGCGAAATCCTTCTCCCTCGGTCGATCCTCACGTGAATACCGAAACGCCTGTCGAACCGACCTTGACGTGTCCGCATTGCACGACGACGCTCGTGGCCAAGGGAGTCGCCAGCGGGACCTGGCTGCGCTGTCCGGGCTGCGGGCGCCCCGTGCAGTTCCGTGACCCGGTCAAGAAGAAGCCGGCACCCCCGCCGCCTCCACCGTTGCCGGAGCCGGACATCGCGCCGGCAAGACCACCCTGGACCACGGCGACGGAGCCGAAGTCGTCGCCGTCGGTGCCGACGGCCGACGACCTGCCGACCGTGCCTCCCGGCGTCCCCTGGTACATAGAGCCCCGGCAGGTCTCGCGACGGTCGAGCCTCTTCCAGATCTTCGTCCTGGCGATCCTGTCGGGATTCGCCCAGGGGATTTTCGTCCGGTTCTTCCTCGGAAGAGCGAACGGAAGCGAGTTATTCGTGAGCTGGATCTTCGGCTTCCTCATGGCGTGGATCATCGGCATGATGACCGCCGGGACGGGGCGACCGGGAGACCTCTGACCGTCGCCTTGCGGACGGTCCACCATGTTCTGAAGGGAGTTCCCCCATGCACCGGCTTCCTCTGGCCGATCAGCTCCCGTATCACTTCCACGCTCCGCGGCTCAGTCGGTTCTGTGTGCGGGTGTCGCGGGGGTATCGCCGTCACATGCTCCGCGCCGAGCACCAGATCATCGGGATCGACACCGAAGGGTTCGACCGTTTGACCGGCGTGCTGGGCCGGGGAGATGGCGTGCTCCTGACCGCCAACCACTGCGGCCGCGCCGACGGTCTGGTGATGATCGACCTGGCCGAGCGCGCGGGGCATCCCGCCTGCGTGATGGCGGCCTTCCAGATCTTCCACGGCAGCGCGGGCCTGCGGCACTGGATTTTCCCAAGGATGGGGATCTTTCCCGTGGACCGCGAGGGCTCGGACCTCTCGGCGTTCAAGGCCGGGGTCGATGTGCTGGTTCAGGCTAAAAACCCCTTGATCCTCTTCCCCGAGGGCGAAGTTTATCACCTGGCCGACCGCCTGACCCCCTTGCGCGAGGGGGCGGCGTCGCTGGCCTTGACGGCCGCGAAGCGCCTGGCCGACCAGGGGCGGACCGTCCACGTCGTTCCGATCGGTCTGAAGTATCGCTTTCCCGAGGGGTACGATCCCCGCCCCGCCTTCGATCGCCTGATGAGCAGCCTCGAATCCCGCTTGACCTGGCGGCCCCGCGTCGGCCGGTCGATCGTCGAGCGCATCTACGGATTCGCCGAGGCCCTCCTCACGTTGAAGGAGCTGGAGTACCTCGACGCTTGCCAGTGCGGCACACTCAAGGAACGGATCGTCGGGCTACGGTCGCACATCCTGAACGACATGGAGGACCGGCGCCGGGGCAAACGCCACGAGGACCAGCCGGTGCCGGTCCGGGTGAAGGAATTGCGTCGGGCCTGCCTGGGTGCCCTGGCCGAGCCGACAACGACCCCGGAGGAGGCCTTGCGGCTGCGTCACGACCTGGACGACATCTTCCTCGTCGTCCAGGCGTTCAGCTATCCCGGCGATTACGTGACCGAGCATCCGACCCTCGACCGCGTGGCCGAGACCCTGATGAAGCTGAACGAGGACCTGCTGGGCGTCGAGACCGCCCCGCCGCTCGGACCTCGGCGCGCGGTCGCTGCGGATCGGCGAGCCGATCGACGCCGGCGCCCTGCTGGCCGAGGCCGGCAAACCCCGCGTCGCCGCGCCCCGGCTGACCGCCGAGCTGGAGCGCCGGATGCAAGCGCTGCTCGACGAGATCGGACCGGGGCGGATGCTGGAGCCGTCGGCGGTCGTCGCGGGATCGGCGTGAGCGGTCAATTCCCGTCTTCCGGCACGAACCCGAGTTGTTCGGCGGCCTCGTGGAGGCTCCAGCGGGTTCCGGGATTGTTCGACAGGCCGTTGACGACGACGAACGCCCCTTCCTCCAGCTCGGCCTCGACGGCGCGGGTGAAAAGCCGCACGCAATCGGCGTTCGAGAGCCAGAGGGCCCTGGCCCAGTCATCGGGCAGGGTTTCGGGACGATTCTCGCCCCGCTGCGTCCAGCCGATCCGCAAGGCGACGAAGGTCAGGCCGAACGTCTGCGAGAGGCTGCGCCCCAGCCGCTCCCCCATCAGCTTGGTCGCGCCATAGGCGTTGCCCGGTTTCGGGGGCAGGTCCACGGTGATCGGCCCGTCGCCCGAATCGCGATACCCCCCCATCGCATGGTTGGAACTGGCGAAGACAACCCGCTCGACCCCGGCCCGGATCGCGGCGTTCAGAACGTTCGCCATCGCGTCGATGTTCGGCCGGCTGAGTTCCTCCCACGTGGCGAACTCGTTCGGGTTGGCCGCGAGATGGACGACGGTGTCCACCTCGTCAAACAGGTCCATCCACTCCTCATGCGGCTCGGCGAGGTCGGCGAGGATCACGTCGGGATCGCCCGAATCGAACGCATGATCGAGCAGCACCAGCTCGTAACTCTCGGCCCACGCCGCGCGGAGCTTCCGACCAATGTTACCCGAGGCCCCGGTGATCAAGACCGTCCGGGGCTCCTCCGGGAACATTTCGCCGGTTGGATCGATAATGGGAAAATCGGCATGGCGCCCTTGAGACGGAGCGTCCGGCTCGTCGGGATAGGAATCGGAACCCATGAATCTGTCCTTCGACACGAGAAGCCGGTTACTGAACCTGGACTCGAATTCGCTCGCTGTGATGGTGCCGGGCTGCTCTGTCAACGACATCGGCCTGAAGGTAATACAGCCCAGGCTTCAACGTCGTACCGATGGTCGCGGTGCCGGAAAATTGTTTCGTGTTCTTGTTATAGTTTGCGATCGAACTCCCACAGTTGATCAGTCCGTATCGTGGGTCCTCCCGGACAAGTTCAAGATGATACAAAGGGATCATCCAGCTTTTGATAAACGGCCCCCTGGTCGTCCGCGATTCCTTCGACGGCGATGGTGGAACCAGGGGCGGCTACCAAATCCTCGGTCGTCACCGGTTTCGTGATCCGGATCACAAGCTTTTCGTCGAACCGTGCCAGGCCAAGCGTCAAACCCGAGAGAATCAGCATTGTTAGGGCCAGGGGACGCAGCAGACCGTGCGGCTTTTTTGGTAATCTGTTAGTTTGATTCATTATTATTGATTGTTAAAATGGAATATGTGGGAACCATTGAAGTCCCAGAGGGATCATTGAGAAATACAGCCCCAGAGCGATCCAGTATGCCCCGAACAGACGGCCCAGCCGGTCGATCCAGCTTGGCTCGGATTGCCAGCGACCGGACAGCCACAGCAAGATCCACGCGTAGGTCACGGCGGGACTGATCGGCCCCAGGAACAGCAGCCAGGTGTGCTGATCCAGGGAACTGATGTGGACCGTCCGGAAGAGAGATAGCGAGAGAATCACCGATCCGCTTGCCGCCATCGCCACCACGGCCGCGGTGCAGGCAACCGCGCCCGGCTGTCGGGAAAGCCGTCTCAATGGCGGCCTGGGACGCCGCAACCGCATGATGAGCAAGCCGAGCATGGCCATGCTCATGAACCGTGTCGAGACGTGGATGATCCAGGCCGCGACCCGCTGAGAAAGATTGGGCATAAAGCTGGGGCGAAGTTGCCAGGCCGACTGCTTGAGGAACGAGCGCGTCAGCGCGAAGGCGAGAGCCAGGATCACGATGAAGACCACGCCATCGAGAATCGTGAACCTCCGTCGAGGGCCGGTCGGGACCATCGGCTCAGGGTCAGGTAACGTCATGCGAGTTCTCACGATCGAGATCAGCCCCAGAGAATCGGGACGAGGACGTCGAATGCCAGGTTGCTCAACCAGCACCAACCCAGCCAGCGTCCGAGTGCGTCGCGCCAGTCCGCGTGGGGTTTCCAGGAACGGGCCAGGACAAGGTAGCTCCAGACGCCTAACAGGGCGCCAATCACGCTCGTCTTGTATTCCCGTACCCCCAAACCTCCCCAGGGCACGAATGAGCGATAGCTCAGGTCTCCCCAACGATCGCGATAACCGACGATCGCCAGCGTGTACGCCAGATATGCCATGACGACCATCGCGGCGGTCGCGCTCGCGGCCGGTCCCGGCTTCATCAATTCTCGGCGATAGCGGCCGACACGGCGACGGAACGTCACCAGGGCGATTCCTGGACTCAACACGATCAGAAACGAGAGAAATCCGCCCTGGACCCGTTTGGCAGGTAGTTCCAACGCACCGAACCACTCGGGTAGGGCCTCCCAGGGGCCCGATCGGCTGGCGATAAAAACCATGGAACTCAGGAACATCTCATCCGCGGCGACGGCCGTCGTCACGCCGAGCGCGGCAAACGCCCCGAGAATCAGGCCATCGACCCAGGTGAAAGGGCGAGTTCGGTTGGATCTCATCAATTCGCCTCGCCGAGTGCCTTGCAGACGGCCTCCAGAAAGAAAAACTCGCCCCACATGACCGACTCATCCACGCCAAGGTTCTTATGGAAGTGATAGACACCATGCTTGAGCACCCCTTCCCACTCCGGGTCGTTCCAGGAGACGTAACGGTCGGTACAGAGGGCGTCGAGCATGGCGAGCGCCGCGTCTTTGTAGCGCTTCGCCTTCGCCGCGTCCCGGGTCAGCCCGGCCAGGTTCCACAGGCCCGAGGCGGCGATGGCACCGGCGGAGCTGTCGTCGATGCGGTCCGGGCCTTCGGGAACGTCGAAATCCCAGGGGGGCACGAAACTCGCGGGCAGGCGGTTGAGGAAGTGGTCGGCGTTGCGCTCGGCCACGGCGAGGTCGGCCGGGTCGTTGGTGTAGGTGAAGACCGTGCCGAATCCGTAGAGCGACCAGGCCAGGCCGCGGCTCCAGTCGGACGACGCGTTCAGCCCTTGATGGGTGCTTTCGTGAAGGAATTCGCCTGTCTCGGGATCGAAGGTCCCCTCGTGCGCCGTGCCGCCGTCAGGACGGACGATCGTTCGCTCGGTGGTGCGGCAGTGGGCGACGGCCAGGTTGTATAGAGTGCGGTCGTTCGTCTCGCGGGCGGCATAGAAGATGATCGGCACGTTCATCATGATGTCGATGAACAGGCTCTTCGGCGCGACGAACGAACGCAGGTACTTCCCCCGCGGGTTGAACCGCAGGGCCAGCGTCCGCCCGGCGGTGATGAGAACATCATGGGCGTGCTCGTCGCCGGTCAGTTCGTACCAGGGCAGATAAGTATTCAGAAAGATGAACCCCAGGTCGTGAACATCCCGATCGTACTTCTTATGTTCGAGCAGTCGCGAATAATGCTCGGCCGTTTCTCTCCACCAGGGGTCCCCGTTGCGCCGGGCGATCAGCCACATCATGCCGGCGTGGAACCCGGCGCACCAGTCGGTCCAGAGTTCGCCGGCATGCTTCCAGCGGCCGTTTTCGGTATAGATCGGGAAATAATCGGGCGAGCGTTCGACGGTCGCGCGGACCTTTTCGGTGGCGCAGTCAAAGGCCCGTTCCAGGCGGGGGCGAAGTTCGTCCAGGGATACCGCGGGGGGTTCGGCCATCGGGATGACTCGGAGTGGGATTCGGATACGTTAGGATTACGCGGGAACGGTTCACAATGTGCCGCAACTGCTCGGTCGTCAGATTTCCGCCGCTGAGGACCAGCCCGACGCGCCGGCCGGCCAGTTCATCGCGGCGCTTCAAGGCGGCGGCGACGGCCGCGGCACCGGCCCCTTCGGCGAGTTGATGGGCCGTCTCCAGGATCAAGAGAATCGCGTCCAACAGCTCGTCGTCACTGACGAGCATGATCTCATCGACAAGCCGGGGCAACAAGGCCAGGGGCAGGTCGAACGGCTCGCGCGTGGCCAGGCCCTCGGCGAAGGTCGTCACGGTCTCGACGGTGACCCGCCGCCCCTCCTTCCACGAGCGGTACACGGCCGAGCGCCCCTCGGTCTGCACGCCGATGACGCGGATCGCCGGGTTGACCGCGCGGGCGACGGTCGCCGTGCCCAGCACGCCGCTGCCGGCCCCGACGGGAACGAAAATCACCTCCAGGTCGGGCACCACTTCCAGCAGTTCCAGGGCATACGTCCCGACCCCGGCGATCAGCAGCGGTTCGTTCGCCGAGTGGATGTAACGCATCCCCGAGTGTTCGGCGTGCTCCTCGCAGGCGTTGCGGGCGTCATCGAAGTCCCGGCCCGTCAGCACGACATCGGCCCCCAGGGCCTTCGCGGCGGCCACCTTGACCGGGTTGGCCCCCTCGGGCATGAAGACGACCGCCCGCACGCCGAACAGCCGCGCGGCGTAGGCGATCGACTGCGCGTGATTGCCCGTCGAGGCCGCCATCACGCCCCGCGCCCGATCCTCGGGGCCGAGCGAGGCGATCAGGTTGATCCCCCCGCGCACCTTGAACGCGCCGGTCGGGTTCAGGTTCTCACACTTCAAGACCGCGCGGCAGCCCAGGGCCGAGCGCAACGCCTCCGGCTCCAGCACGGGCGTCGGCCGCAGATACGGCGCGATCGTCGCCCGCGCCGGAGGACGTCGGCCAGGGTCGGAGTGGGCCATTCCATGAGATGATAATTCGGAAGAGATTTGGCACAGAGATCACAGAAGGCATGGAGAGGAAAACATAAGATTCATTTTTTCTTCTCTTATTCTCTCTGTGCCCTC
Source organism: uncultured Planctomycetota bacterium (assembly GCA_963758025.1). GTDB lineage: Bacteria > Planctomycetota > Planctomycetia > Isosphaerales > Isosphaeraceae > CAVWUA01. The sequence continues at coordinate 1,034,084 of CAVWUA010000006.1, forward strand.
TGTGGCTCATATTAACCCACCGCGCACATGGCCCGGGCCGCGCTGATTTGCCGGGCGATCGGCTCCCACCAGGCCCCTTCGCTGCGGGTGCGCCAGCACTCGCCGGAGGCCAGGGCGATGATCGCGTAGCCGGGGGCGGCGGGGTCCCAGCGGATGTCGTCGATGGTATCGTATTCGAGCCGGGCGGGAAATCCGCGCTGGACGTGCGACCAGGACTTGCCGCCGTCCTTCGACTCGTACAGGGCGAAGCCCAGTCCGTTCCACGGCGCGGCTGCCCCTTCGCCGGGCGCGGTCGGTGCGGCACCGGCGAGCAGGTGCTTCGGGTCGTCGGGCCGCACCTCGATGGCGCGGAGGTGCCTGGCCCCTTCCAGACCGGCGCTCTGATCGGTCCAGGTGTCGCCGTTGTCGTTGCTCATCCAGCAGCCATCGGACGTGGCCGCGACGATCGCCCCCGGCTGGCGAGGCACGGCGCGAAGGGCGTACACCTCGGCGGGCAGGCCCGGACAGTCGTTCCACGTCTGGCCGGCGTCGGTGCTCCGCCAGAGCCCTCCGCCGCTGATGGCGGCGAACCAGGGGGCATTCTCGCCCGTTCCGCGCTCCAGGTCGCGGACCTCGGGGACAACGCCGGCAGGCGGTTGCACCGAGGGCGTGCCCAGGATGTCCCAGTGGGCGGGCGAGTTTTCGGTCGGCCGGTCGGCGACGGCCGTGGCGGTTCCGCCGCTCGGGGAGCCTCCGGCCAGGCTACGGGCCCGGCCCAGCAGGGTCGTCAGCGGATTCTCCTTGCGGGGCAAGGGGCCGCCGACCGGCCGGAGGTAGAGGCCCAGGGGCCGGGTCGCCAGCACGATCTCCGGCAATTCCCCCCAGACCGCCAGAGCCGTCGTCCGGCCAGCCCCTTCGGGACGGGGAATCTCGCGCCAGTTGATGCCGTTGTTGGTGGTTTCCCAGATCCGTCCCGCCCCATCGATGGCCACGATCACGCCCGGTCCGGGGGAATCCAGGTCCACGATCGCCCGCCCCTGGAGGCTGTGGAACGTCAGCCAGGGGCTTCCCTCGAACCAGCGGTAAATGCCGTCGTCCGTTCCTACGAGAATCATGGACGTTCGATCCTCTGTTGAATGGGATCACTGGGAAACCTGACGGCTCGCGCTGTCAGAGCCAATCGGCCAGGCGTTCGAAGGCTCGTACGCCGTCGAACTGGTGGCCGCCCTGGAAGAAGGCGTGGTCGATATGGTCGGCTGCGCCTTGAGCTTGATAGATTCGTTCGGCATCGCGGAGGGCCATCATGACGCCCTCCTTCGGGAAGATATCGTCCTCGGTGCCGCTCTCGCAGAAGAGGAAGCGGGGGGCGATCAGGCCGGTGAGGTCGGCCGCCTCGAACCAGTTCAGGATGCCCGGCACGTAGTTGTCGATGCAGTGCGCGACGCTGAAGATCGAGTCCTTGAACGTGCAGAACGACCCGGAGAGCACGGCGACCTTCACCCGGTCGTCGAGCGCGGCGGTGTAGAGGCCGACGGTCCCGCCGCCGGAGATGCCCATCAGGGCGAGCCGCTTCGGGTCCACCTCGGGCATATTGGACAGGAGGTCGAGCGCCCGCATGGCGTCCCAGGCGCGCCAGCCGGCCATCGTCTCGCCGAGCATCAAGGCCGCGCCGGCGGCGGGCTGGCAACTGCTGGCCGACGCCCCGCGCTCCCGCGCGGCCGGGTCGCGCCGGTGGCCGAAGCCGAGCATCTCCAGGGCCAGGGCGACATAACCATGCCGCACGCACTGGATGGCGAAATCGTGCTGATAGCCGTCGAACGGCTCGCGGTCGTTCCCCTCCTCGTCGAGGGCGACCAGTTCATCGGCCCCCCGGCCGTGGCCCGGCAAGCAGAGCACGGCGGGGCGTGCCTCCTTCTTCGCCGCGTCGGGGACCAGGACGTAGCCGAAGGCCGACAGGTCGGGCCGGGTGGCGAACGTCAACGAACGGCGGGTGTAGCCCTCGCGCTGGACCGTCGGGCCGAATTCCGCCGCCAGCGGGACGGTCTGCTCCGGGAACGACCCGAGCAGGTCGAGCAGCCGGTCGCGGGCGGTTTTCTTCCAGGAGGCGACGGCCCCGGCGTCACCGTCCACGGGGAAGGCCAGGCGGGGTGTTACGTCGCGGTAACGTGCCAGCGTGTAGTCGAGCGAGTCGAGCCGGTCGGGCATCGGCGGGACCTCGGCGGGATGCGAGACGGATCATGGACTTTCGGGTCCCGATACCATAGCCGGTCGGAACCCCTCCGGGCAAGGAGCCGATGCCCCGGCTCATCGACCTCATTCCTGGGAAAACCCGCGCAGGCGGAGGTGCTCTTTCCAGTTCCAGGTGTTCAGGAAGAAGTCGCGGGTGTTTTCATAACCGCGTCGGTACAGCTCGTCCTTGTCCCTGTCCGTCAGGCCAAACTTTGTCGCCGAGACATCCACGCCCGTCAGGTTGATCCCGATGATCCGGTTGAAGTTGTTCAACTGGACGTAGCGGCGGTCGCTGGCATACATCATCGTCTGGAACATCCCCTTGAGGATATCGACCGGCCCGGTGATCTCCGGCGCGACGTTCTGATCGGTGAGCTGGAACCCGAACGTCGGCCAGCGGGGCTGGACCTCGTCGCGGCGGTCGAAGATCCACAGGGGGAAATTGCTCAGGATCGCGCCATCCACGATGACGGACTGGTTCAATCGCCCCGGCTCGAAGAAGAACGGGATACTCATCGACAGGCGGACCGCTTCGGCCACGGGGAACTGCTTCGAGGCCGAGACCTCCAGCGCTTCCATGCGGCCTGGGGGGCTCCTGCGTTCCGTCGAGATCGGTGGGCAGGACGACCATCTGGCCCCGGCTGATGTCCGAGACCACCACGCGAAGGCCCCGCTCCTCCCGATCCAGGTCGCTGAAGGTTCGAATGCCTTGCTTTTCCAGAACCTCCGCGATCCAGTTCTTGAACGGCTCGGCGGAATACTGGCCAAGCTGCCCGGCCACCCGGAGGTTCAGCAAGGTGGTGAAGATCCCCGAGCCGATATCGTTCTCCGGGTCGGTCCGGACGATCCGCCAGCTCGTCTTCTTCGCAATGAACCGCATGTAGTCGAGGTCGCCCATCAACCGTTCCAGCTCGTCGATGGACAGACCCGCGGAAACCAGCGACGCGGTGATCGCCCCGGCGGAGGTCCCCGCCAGCTTCTTCCAACCGATGCCGATCTCGGCGCAGGCAGCGCAAGGCGCCCAGGAAGGCCAGACCGAGCACGCCACCCCCCTCGAACACGCCGTCGGCCAGCAGGGCCGTGGGGGGCAGCGGGGCGAAGTTGTCGTGAATCTTCTTGATCTGCTCGTCGGTGAGCGACAATCCCGAGCGCTTGCGGAGCGCCCGGATGTCCCAGGGGGCGGCCATCGCGGCTCCTCGCCCGTCGCGGGCTTCAGGGTGGAGGATGATCGGATCGGGATGCCGAAGGGATCAGACGCAACCTTATCCCGAGCACGCCACCGCCGCAAGCATCTCCAGCCCGTCCGAGGGGAAAGGACGAGTGTGGGGCTCGGGTGTTGCCGGTTGTGGGAGATGAGAGGGGCGGGTCGCCGCTCGATTCAGCCGAGCAACGCCAGCAAGGCCGGTGCATCGAGCCGGGGGACGATCCGGTCGGCCTCGGCGAGGGTCTCGGCCGGGCTGTGCTCGTGCGGCACGCCGACGGCGAACGCGCCGGCGGCCTTCGCGGCGGCGATGCCCGCCGGGCTGTCCTCCAGGACCAGGAGGGATTTCGGTTCGATCCCGAACCGCGCGGCGGCCTTCTGGTAGATCTCCGGGTCAGGCTTGCTCCGCGAGACATCCTCGGCGGTCAGCAGGAACGAAAACCGCGGGAACAGGCCATGTCCGCGCAGGAGTCGCTCGGCATACGCCCGGCGCGAGGAGGTCGTCACGGCGAGCGGACGAAGGCCACGGTGAAGGTGATCCAGCAGGTGGAACAGGCCAGCGGTCGGGTGGACGGCCGTGTCCATCAGGTCGGTGAACCGGGCGCGGGCCTCCGCCATCAAGGTCTCGACCGGCTCGTCCAGGCCCGCCATCGTCTTGAACGCCAGGCCCGCCACCGGCGCCTGGCGGCCGATCATCGCGGCCATGATCTCGCGGGTGAAGACCTTCCCCCGGTCGGCCAGCATCTCGCTCGCCACGCGGAAGAACAGGGCCTCGGTGTCGAACATCAGGCCGTCGAGGTCGAAGGCGACGGCTCGGATACGCGGTCGTTCCGAAACATTCATGCTGGGCAGACCCCCGCGCGACGCCCTCGCACGCTCTCGGGAAAGAGCGATTCCTGGTCGAGCGTGCCCTCCTCGCTCAGCGGCATCGGCTGGAAGTCCGTCGTGAAGTCGAGCGACGGAAGGGCCTCGACCTCCCCGGCCAGGGGGGGCGTGACCCAGAGGGTCGTCAGCTCCAGCGTGTTCGGGATGATGACCATGCGGGCCTGCGACCACTCGGTCCGCCAGCACGTGTCGAGACACGCGGCGATCACGTCGCGGTCGGTCGGCAAGGCCAGGGGAACGCGGGCGCGCGTCAGGAAGTTGCTGGTCATGCTGTTCACCCGCATCGGTTTCGGGTCGATCTCTCGGACGAGCCGCTCGGTCGTCAGGTCGGCCAGGCCGACCCCCAGGGCGTTGCCGCGCGTCTCGGCCGAGACGTCCAGCACGGCCAGCCTCGTGACGACCGGCCGGGGCAGGTCCGGCATCGTCTCGACCCGCTGGCGACCGATGACGTTCGGGTCGAGGCCCGTTCCGCTGTAGTTCTTGCCCAGTTCGCCGACGATCAGCACGTCGATCTGGTCGAACGGCAAGCGGGCCATGAGCGCTCGGGCCTCGTCCAGCAGCCCCGGTTCGACCGCCAGCAGGTCTTCCGGCTCGACGCCGACGACCCTCGCCGTGTGCTCCCTCGCGTTTTCGAGCAGAGCGACGCCGAGCGCCACCGGGGTCTTCTCCAGCAGGAACGCCCCGACCTCCGGCAAGAGCACGCGAAGCCCCGGCAGGCCCAGCTTGTGCACCTGCGCGGCCCCCTCGCGCTTGCCCAGGCCGATCGTGAGCATCTTCAGGAGGCCGCTCTCGTACCGCCCGGTGAACGACGTGTGCGGCTTGATCCGGTTCAGGAGGATGATGCCGTCGGCCCGGTAGGCGTTGGCGTCGAAGTGGATCGGCAGGCCGAAGCTGTTGGTGCCGAGGGTAATCGTCTCCATCTCGGCCCGGACAGGGCAGCCCATCGCGGCTTCCGTCACGCCGAACTCGGCGAGCAAGGCACGTTGGCCCTCGGCATGGCCGCCGCCGTGGCTCCCCATCGCGGCGACGATGAACGGCTGGAAGCCGAGCCCTCGCAAGGTCTCGACCGCCGCGCGGGCGATCCGGTCGATCCCGGCGATCCCCCGGCTTCCGACCGTCAGGGCCACGGAACCGCCCGGCCGGACGCGGTCCTTGATCCGGCTGGTTCGGATGGCCTCGGCCACGGCGGCGGGGACGTCGGCGACTTCCGGTTGATGATACGACTGGCAGACGCGGGCGATCGGCGGCAGGTCCATCGGCGTTGAGGCTCGTCGCGGGTTTGGTGCGGGTCCGTCCTTTGGAGATGCACCACGATACCGTAAAGGAATCGCAATCCGCAAAGTCAACGCCGGGTCGATTGGTTTGCGTGGCCTCGTTGCTTGACAACGATTGATCCGGGAAAACAATGGAATGGAAGGTCACTTGCCCGGACAAATACCCCGATAATTACCACTCGGATCGACTTAACTTGAGTAAAAATCTAAACTTGGGCGTGCTATCCGAACGGACGTGTTTTCGGACACATTCCTGGATCAATTTCCGTCTCGATTTGAGCCGTGCCTCTCATTGGCTCTGGATGCTTCTGGGAGAGGCGAAGTCGAAGTGCGAGCATATCGCGGGCGTGCCACTCCGACCCGAAACCGCGCAACGGTTGTACGAGGTCTATCTCTCGAAGGGGGTTCATGCCACGACCAGTATCGAGGGAAACACGCTGACCGAGGAAGAGGTACAGCGACGAATTCGGAAGGACCTGAAACTCTCCAAGTCGAGAGCCTACCTCGGTACCGAAGTGGACAATATCGTGGCGGCTTGCCGCCTGGTGGCCGAGGAGGTCTTGAACGAGCCGAATGTCGCGTTGACGCCCGAGCGAATTCGGGAGTTCAATCACCTCGTCCTCAATGGATTGGACCTCGATGAGGATACGGAGCCTGGAGTCTATCGGCACCACTCTGTCGGGGTGGGTCCGTATCGTGGAGCGCCTGCCGAAGATTGCCCTCTCCTGGTGGAGACACTGTGCGATTGGTTGAACGGACCGGACTTCCGCTCGGACGATCCGGAAATGGGTTTTGCCCTGCTCATTCTCAAGGCGGTGCTGGCCCATCTCTACATCGCCTGGATTCATCCATTCGGTGATGGGAACGGCCGGACCGCTCGACTGGTGGAGTTTCAACTTCTCGTCCAGTCCGGGCTGGTGCCTTTCCCCGCCGGGCACGTCTTGAGCAACCACTACAACAAGACGCGAACGCGCTATTACCGGGAACTCGACCGTTCCAGCAAACAGGAAGGCGGAGTTCTCGCGTTCATTCAGTATGCAGTCCAGGGATTCGTGGATGAATTACGAGATCAGATTGACTATATCCGCGAGCAGCAATTGCAAGTCGCCTGGGAGAACTACGTGCATGACCAGTTTCACGGGAAAGAATCCGCGTCAAACAACCGGAGAAAACATCTCATACTCGACATGCCGGAAGGAGTTGTCGCAAAAAGCGGAATTCCGCTGGTCAGTCCCCGAGTTGCGGCGGAATATGCGGGGAAGGGAGATAAGACCCTCGCGCGGGATGTGAACGCCCTGGAAACCATGGGTTTGCTCCGTCGCGTGGCGGGAGGATACGTCGCGAATCGCGACCGCATTCTTGCATTTCTCCCGCCGAAGCGCGGCGAGAACGTCTTCCCTCTGGAGTCTCCCTGAGAGAGAAGGCGATTCGAACGATGTGACTTTGCCGAAGGAAGTCCCATGATCCCGCCCCTGCAACGCAACCCGCGCTACCACATGCTCGACATCTGGCGGGGGGTGGCCTGCTTGATGGTCGTGCTGCATCACGCGGGGTTCGCGCTGACGTGGACTGATACGGACGTCGAGGGGATCGAGGGCTGGTTGCGCTGGGGGATCGTCGCGTTCCTGCGACGGATGGACCTGGGCGTGCCGCTGTTCTTCGTCATCAGCGGGTACTGCATCGGGGCGAGCGTCGATGCCACGAGGAGGCGGGGGTCGTCCTCCCTGGCGTTTCTGAAACGGCGCATCTGGCGGATCTATCCGCCGTACTGGGCGGCCTTGCTATTCTTCGTGGGGGTCGTCGCGGCGCTCGACGTGGCGGAATTGTCGCGCCTGCATCGCGGGGAATATGCCCTGGAACTGGAGTCGCCCGGGCGCTCGATCGGTCGCAGTGGATCGGGAACATCACCCTGACCGAGACCTGGCGGCCTCATGTCTGGGGCAGCTACGAGATGGTCTATACCCGCATCGCGTGGTCGCTCTGCTACGAGGAACAATTCTACTTCGTCTGCTTCGCGACGCTGTTGTTGTTCTCCCGGCGGCTCTACGAGGCCCTGACGGCGCTGACCGTGCTGGTGACGCTCTACACGCTCATGGTCTGGGATTCGGGCGGCCTGGGGCGGCTTGACGGCACGTTTTTCGTGCGCTGGCACCAGTTCGCCATCGGGCTGGCGGTGTACTGGCGACTGAACGTCGCCAGCTCCAGCGGGGCGAGGCGCGGGGTGGAACTGCTGTTGTTCGGTGTGCTGGCGCTGTCGAGCGTTTTCCGGGGCGTGCTCCGGTCGTTGCCGATCGGTCCGCCGGCGGCGATTTATGACGCGACAGCCGTTTCCGCCCTGTTCGGTCTGCTGTTGATCGCGCTCCGGCCCCTGGACGAGCCGGCTGATCGGGCGGCGTGGCTGGGCCCTCTGCGGGCGTGCGGCCGGCGCAGCTACAGCATCTATCTGACCCACCTGCCGGTCTGTGTTGTGGGGAACCTGTGGCTGGTTGAGCTGGGCTTGCAGAGCTTCTGGCAGCGGCTCGGGGTGATCGTGCCGTTGACCTCGGCCGCGGCGGTCGCTGTCTGCTGGGGGTTCTTCGCGCTGGTGGAGGCTCACTTCTTGAATCCACCTGTCGTTCGACGTGCGCCGAGCGAACCCGTCGAGCATCCCCTGGCGGGCGAGGCCGTCGGGCCGGCGTCGTGAGCGGGAGGGCGGCTCAGAACAGGGGGGCGATCAGCTCGCCGAGGACGTAGCCGGCGGCGGCGACCCCGAAGCCGACGAAAAACATGTCGCGTCCGCTCGTCCAGAGCCCTCGGCCGGTGAACAGGCTCCGCGCGGCACCGACGCCGAAGTGCGCGAGCATGCTGATCGTCAAGGAGGTCCAGATGGCCGGGCGGGGGGGCAGGATCAGGAACGGGACGATCGGGATGAAGGCGCCGATGGCGGTCGCGGTACCGGTGATCAGGCCGTCGCGCAGGGGGGTGACGTCGGCCGCGGTGATCCCCAGCTCCTCGATGACCTGGACATCGAGCGCCTGCGACGGGTCGGCCATCAGGGCGCGGGCGGTGTTCTGGGCCTGCTCGCGGCTGAGCCCCTTGGCCTCGTAGATCAAGGCCAGTTCCTCCTGCTCGACCTCCGGCATCAGCCGCAGTTCCTGGCGTTCCATCTCGATCTCGTGGGCGTGGACCTCGGCCTCGCTCTTGGCCGCGAGGTAGCCGCTGGAGCCCATCGAGAGGGCGTCGGCGACGGCCCCGGCGATCCCCGTGATGACGACGATGTGGCTGGCGACGCTCGCGCCGACGACTCCGGCCACCAGGCCGAAGTTCGCGGTCAGGCCGTCGTTGAAGCCGTACACGATGCTCCGCATGTATCCGCCCGCGCCGTGCGAGTGCCAGGGCTCGCTGGCCCGGCCGAGCACGCCGGCCAGTTCCTGAGCGTGCTCGGCCGACTCGGTGGCGATCGTCGAGGCGGCGTCGCGCATCCCGGCCACGTCCGACTGCCGGGCCAGGCGGAGATAGGACAGGACTTCCCGCCCCTCCTCCGCCAGGATGTACGGCAGCACGGACCCCGGCCCGAACCGCTGGGCCAGCCAGGCCAGCAGGCGGGAGCGCCACGAGGGCTGCGGACTGGGAACGTCGTGGCCGTGCGCGCGGAAGAGCCCTTCCCAGAGTTCGATGTGCCGGGCTTCCACCTCCGCCAGACGTTCGAACAGATCCTGGCGCTTCGGGTCCGTCTCGACCCGCGCCAGCGCGCGGTACAGAAAGGCCGCGTCCACCTCATCGGCCAGGTGATGGCTCCACTGGCCGAGTTCGTCTGTCGTTGTTGTCGTCGGGTCCAAGGGTGGTCTCTCCGCCTGTCGTCGGTCGCCGGCGCAGGGAGCCAGACCGGGACGGAAGAGCCTCTCGCCAAGGCGCGAAGACGCTGAGAAGCGGCCAATTTCCGTCTCTTCCTCGTCCTGGGCATACCTTCGCGTCTTGGCGGCTTTGCGCGAGGCTCTTCTGTCTGCTCGATCGCTCCGCGTGCGCCTCTTGAGCCTTGTTATACACGGTGACGCCCGGATCGGGTATCCCCGCCGCGCAGAGAGGCGGCTCAGCGCCTCTGGCCCCTCATGAAGTCGCCGAGCCGGCTCTGCGCGGTCTCCCACTCCCCGTCGCGGGCCTGCGCGATGATCGCATCGAGCGTCCGCCCCGCCCCCTCCGGCAGCTTGCCCTGCTCGCGAAGGTCGTGCAGGGACCGTTCACAGCGGTCCAGCGGCTCGGTCTCCCGGAGCGAGACCGCCGTATAGAGCGCATCCACCGCCTGAAACGCCTCCCGGTCCGGGCCGATCTGCGCGGGACGGCCGCAACCGGAAAGGAGGAGGAAGACTCCCAGCGCGACGAGAAACAATGCGTGCGTGGCCGGATTGAACCCTCGGGATCGGTCGGGGGACCAGGATGCCCGAGGTCTTTTGGTTGTCATGGTTTGTGTCTCGGCATGATGTTGTTCGCGCATCTCGTTCCCTCTCAAGGAAGAACGCCCGGCCTCACCCTCGGATGTGGCGGAGTTCCTCATCCAGCCGGCCGCGGTTGCCGGAGGGAGTGGTCAATCCACGACCGCACAGATGACGCCAGACCCGGGTGAACAGCCCGTTGCGGGCCGCATCCTCCCGGCTCGCCCGGTTCGCGGCCTTCGAGCGCCGCTCGACCTCGGCCGGGTCCATGTGGGAGTCAAAGAAGGCGCAGCCGTAGGGGGCATTCTCGTGGACAAGGCATTTCCCGTCGAGAAACCAGTGGCAAGGGCCTTGCTCGCGACGGGCGGGCACGAGCTTCGGAAACGGGGAATCAGCGACGGCCCGCAGGTGCTCCTCGGCCCAGGCGAAGACGTCCCGACCCGGTGGGCAGAGGCGTTCCAGATCCCCCACGTCGAGCCGCCCCGGGACGTGCTTGCAGTAGGCGCTACAGAAGGCGCAGCCGCATTTCGTCCGGGCGAAGCCATATTGCGTCCGCCCGGCCCGCGGCTCCGAAGACGGAATCGAATCGGCCTGGTCCGACATCAGGAACCTCCCTCAATCCGCCGCGTTCGACCCCGCCGGGAGGTCCACCCGATCGAGCACGTACACCAGCTCCACGCGATCCCGCGGCCACGCCCGGAAGCTCCCGATGAAATCCTTAATGGCGAAGGTGTGCGTCGGCTGACCTCGCGGCGGCCTCGACCGGACCGGGATCAGGAACGCGCACCGCTCGCCCGTGTACCGGCTGGTCACCTCGCCGTCGATGCAGAGGACGCCATCCCTGGAGCCGTCCGCCCGTCGCAGGATCAGTTCCTTCGCCGCGAACTGGTGTCGCTGACCGAACCCATTCCACGGCGGGTTCGCCGGACTGGACCGGACGATCATCGACCCCGGTCCGGAGAGCCACTCCGCGATCGCTCCCGGCGGCAGGGACTTCCAGTCGCGTGCCCGCGACTCCACCGACGGCGTGTCCGGCGGCAGGAGGATCGCCAGCGGCGGACGGCCGTCCCGGCCGAGCAGTTCAGACCAGGTCAGCAGGACCCGGCCAGTCCCCACGCGCCGGTCCCCGACGTAAAACGGCACGCCCACCCCGGATTGGAGTTCCACGCCCCCCGTGACGGGCCTTCGGGAGAGGCTCAGCCAGAGGCTTCCCGCGTAGCCCAGGATGCCGAGCACGCCGAGCGGGCAAAGCGATACCCAGATCCAGCGCCGTCGGGTCATCATCAAAGGCACGATCCCCCACCATGCAAATCGACACGTCCAACCCGGCTCGTACCATCGACCGACCTTCGGTTAAGATACCATCACAACGCCGAAAGATCACATTGGATCGCGACTTCCCCGTAACGGAGCCTCTCCTCGTGCGCTTCCACCAAACGACCCTCGACAACGGCCTGAACGTCATCGCCGAGCTGAACGACCAGGCCCATTCGGTCGCCACCGGGTTCTTCGTCAAGACGGGCAGCCGCGACGAGACGGCCGAGCTGGCCGGGGTCTCCCACTTCCTGGAGCACATGGTCTTCAAGGGGACGCCCCACCGCGACGCCCTGACCGTCAACCGCGACCTCGACCGCGTCGGCGCGAAGCACAACGCGCAGACGTCCGAGGAAGACACCATCTACCACGTCACCAGCCTGCCCGAATACCTGCCGAAGTCCTTCGAGGTCCTCGCCGACATCCTCCGCCCCAGCCTGCGCGACGAGGATTTCGAGACCGAGAAAAAAGTCATCATCGAAGAGATCCGCATGTATCTCGACAACCCGATGATGGTCGCCTACGAGGCCGCCAAGGCCGCCCACTTCGCCCCCCACCCGCTCGGGCAGAGCGTCCTGGGAACCGTCGAGTCGATCGAGGCGCTCGACGTCGATCAGATGCGGCGGTACTTCGCCCAGCGGTACTCCCCCTCGAATATCGTCCTGGCCGTCGCGGGCAAGACCGACTGGGAGCACGTCCTCGACCTGGCGCGGACCCACTGCGGCGGTTGGCACGGGATCGACGCCACGCGGACCGTCACCACCCCGCGCGGTTCGAACCACTTCCAGACGATCCTCCGCGAGGAAGATCAGCAGCAGACGATCATCGGCGTTGCCGACGCCCCCCGCTTGGAGAGTGACGACCGCTACGCCGCGGCCCTGCTGGCGACGGTCCTCGGCGACCACACCGGCTCGCGGCTCTACTGGGCGCTGATCGACCCCGGTCACGCCGACGCCGCCGATCTGGCGTACCAGGACTTCAACGGCGCCGGGGCCTTCTACACGTTCCTGAGCTGCGATCCCGACGAGGCCCAGGAGAATCTCGAACGCCTGGCCGACGTCGTCCGCGAGGCCCGTGCCGAGGGTTTGACCGCCGACGAGCTGAACCAGGCCAAGAACAAGGTCCTCTCCCGCGTCGTCCTCCGCAGCGAGCGCCCGATGGGCCGCCTCATGCCCCTGGGCTTCCACTGGACCTACCGGCACGAATATCTGCCCGTCGAGAGCGAGCTGGAGGCGTATAACAAGGTCACGCTCGACGACCTCAAGCGGCTCCTGGACCGCTGGCCCCTCTGGCCGATGACGATCGTCTCCGTCGGCCCGACGACCGACCTGCACCGGCCGGAATGAACGATCTCGGCGGCATTCGCTCGTTCTCGGCACCTTCGCCCAACGAGGCCCTTTCCATGAGCACGACCACCCGGATCACCTACGACCAGTTCGACGAGATGATCCGCCGAGGAGACTTCCCGGACACGGATGACCGCTATGAACTGCTCCTCGGCGAGATCGTCGTCATGACCCATCCCAAGCCGCCGCATGAAAATGCGGTTGATGAACTGACCGAGTGGAGCTTCGAGAGCCTGCCCCGGCACGCCGCCCGCGTCCGGGTTCAGCAGACCCTCGGCATCCCGGGTCTGGACAGCCTCACCCTGCCCGATGTCGCCTGGATGCGCCGGCGGGATTACTCGAAAGGAGCGGCCGCTGGCCGAGGATGTCCTGCTGGTGATCGAGGTTTCCGATACCACCCTCTCCACCGACCGGGGCAAGAAGGCGAAGATCTACGCCTCGGCGGGGATCGCCGATTACTGGATCGTCAACATCCCGAAGCGTCAGCTCGAAATCCGCCGCGACCCGCAAGGGGACGCCTACCGGACCGTCCAGACGCTCCGCCCCGGCGAGGAAGCCCGGCCGCTGGCCTTCCCCGACGTCGCGCTGGCCGTTTCGCGGCTCTTTTCCGAGGAGTGATCCCGAGAACCCATGCGCCCCACCCGCATCGTCAGCCTGCTGCCGTCGCTCACCGAGCTGGTCTGTGCCCTGGGACGGGAGGCGGACCTTGTCGGCGTGACCCACGAATGCGACTTCCCGCCGGGGGTCGAGCGCCGGCCGCACCTGACCCGGAGCCGCATTCCCGTCGGCGGCCACCAGCGCCGAGATTGACGCGATGGTGTCCGAGCAAGGGGGGAGCCTGTATGAACTGGACGCCGACCGGCTCGCCGCGCTGCGGCCCGACCTGATCCTGACGCAGGCCCAGTGCGACGTCTGCGCGGTGAACGAGCAAGGGGTCCGCGAGGTGGCCGCTCGCTTGCCCGGCACCCCCACGTCGAGAGCGTCAACCCGCTCGACCTGGCCGGGATCTTCGCCATGTTCCGTCGGGTCGGGACCTTGCTCGATGCCGGGGACGCCGCCGAGGCCCTCATCGCCCGGTTCGACCGGATCGCCGCCGAGGTCGCCCGCCGTCGCCAGGGGAAGCCCCGCCCGCGCGTGCTCCACCTGGAATGGTTCGACCCGCCGTTCCTCTCGGGGCACTGGAACCCCGACCTGATCGCCCTGGCCGGGGGGGATGAGGTGCTCGGCCGCTCGGGCGAACCCTCGCGCCGGGCCTCCTGGGAGGAGATCGCCGAGGCCGCCCCCGAGGTCGTCCTGCTGGCCCCTTGCGGGTTCACGCTCGAACGCTCCGCGACCGAACAGGCCGCCTGGAGCCGGGCCCCGTCCTGGCGAGACCTTCCCGCCGTGCGCGCGGGCAGGGTCGTGCTGGCCGACGGCTCGGCCTACTTCTCCCGCCCCGGTCCCCGGCTCGCCGAGAGCCTGGCGGTCGCCGCCGCCGCGATCGACCCGGCCGCCTGCGGCGATCTGGCCCCGGCTGACGGTTGGCGACGCTGGGCCGAGCACGACGGATGAGGGGCGGCTTCGCCCTGAGCGAATTGTATGCATTGGGGTTGCGTCGCGGTCTGCCCCTCGACATAATCACGCGATGCGCGGTCCGTCTCAACAACGGACCGCCGTTTGGTTATGGGGATATTCCAACTGACGTCCACAAACGATCCGCGTGGGGCCGCCGTCAGAGGCGAGAAGGTAGCACGACCGCCCTTTTGGCCCCGCTGGTGAAGAAGGCAAGTCATGGCAGAAGCGGTCACCATCGTCGCCGAGGCACGCGACCCGCAGAAGAACAAGGGGACCGGCTCGCCGCGTGGCGCGTCGGCTCCGGGCCCAGGGGCGGGTTCCGGCCATCATCTACGGGCACAAGCAGACCCCGCAGCCGATCTCCCTCTCCCGCGACGACGTCTGGACGATGATCAAGCGGGCGACCCACCTGGCCAAGCTCCAGGTCGGCGGCAGCAGCGAGATGGTCCTGGTGCGCGACGTCCAGTGGGACCACCTGGGCAAGGAGATCATCCACCTCGACTTCGCCCGCGTCAGCGAGCGACGAGAAGGTCGAGACCGAGGTCCCGCTCGAGCTGCACGGCACCCCGCCGGGCCTGGGCGAAGGGGGCCTCATCGAGCAGCCGATCCACTCGATCAGCGTCATCTGCGAGGCGACGGACATCCCGAAGTCCATCCGGATCGAGGTCGGCGGCCTGCACCTGAACCAGGGCGATCCACGTCCGCGACCTGACCCTGCCCGAGGGCGTGACCATCGACGCCGACCCCGACCTGCTCCTGGTCCACGTCGTCGAGAAGGTCGTGCTCCCCCGCGGCCGAGGAAGAAGAGGCGCCGGAGGAAGGTGAAGGTCGAGGGCGAAGAAGGGGAGACCGAGGCGAGCGAGAACGCTGAAGAGAAGGAGTAAGCCGGCCCGCAACGGTTGGTCGTATCGACGTCATGCGGAAACTGGTGGTCGGCCTGGGCAACCCGGGCAGCAAGTACGAGGGGACCCGGCACAACATCGGCTTCACGGTCATCGACCGGCTGGCCCAGGGAGGCAACGGCGCCAGTTTCACCCGCAAGTTCGACGGCCTGCTGGCCGAGACCGAGATCGACTTCCACCGGGTCCTGCTCCTGAAACCCCAGACGTTCATGAACCTCAGCGGCCGGTCGGTCCGCCAGGCCGTGCAGTTCTACAAGCTCGACCTGGCGGACCTGCTGGTCGATCTGCGATGATCTGACCCTGCCCCTGGGCAAGCTCCGCATCCGGGGGGGCGGCTCCGACGGCGGACAGAAGGGCCTTCGGGACATCGCGGCTCAGCTCGGCACGGAGGACTACCCCCGCTTGCGGCTGGGCATCGGCGAACGCGGGCCGATCGACGCGGCCGACTTCGTCCTCAGCCGCTTCCGGCCCGCCGAACGCTCCGCTGATCGACGACGCCCTGATCGCCGCCACGCAGGCCGTCGCCGTCTGGGTCACCAAGGGCTGGACGCCGCCATGAATCGGTTCAACGGGTCGGGTTGATTCGGGCTTTTTTTCGAGTAGTGGAATCTCCGGGCCGTCCGTCATCAACAATCTTCCTTCGCCATCTGACATCCACCGTATCTTCTGAGGAGTGAAGCTCTTGTCCGTCAACACCTATGAGGGAATGTTCCTGCTGGACAGCACCAAGGTCGCCGTGTCGTGGGACGACGCGGTGCAGCAGGTCCACGACATCCTGACGAAGCACGAGGCCGAGATCGTCGCCAGCCGCCAGTGGGACGAGCGCCGGCTGGCCTACTCGGTCGAGGGGCACAAGAAGGGCACGTACCTGCTGACCTTCTTCAGCGCCGACGCCGAACGCCCTGAAGGACATCACCGCCGATTGCCAACTCAGTGACCTGATCCTCCGGGAGCTGATCCTGAAGGTCCACCCGAAGCTGGCCGACCACCTGGTCAACCAGGCGATGACCTCCACCCCCGGTGAGGAAGAGGGAGGCCCCAGCGAGGACGAGGACGACCGCCCCCGCCGCCGCCGCCGCGACGACTGAGCCTTCTTGGCCGGATCGCGCCCGATTCAACGCCCTGACGCTCCCCGGTCGATACGATACCTATCGATACGGACTCGTAGGCTCGTTTCGCTGAGACACTTGTGTCGGCTGCTCCGTGTGGTAGTGTTCTCTGTTAGGGAACACCCGTTTACTGAAGGAATCCGGGAGCGCCACGCTCCGGCGACGAGCCGCCTTGTTTGTGGGGAGGTGCATGGCGATGGCCAACGTGAACAAGGTCTTTCTGATCGGCAATCTGACGCGCGACCCCGAACTGCGCTACACGCCCAGCGGCGCGGCCGTGACCGATCTCGGCCTGGCGATCAACCGGATCTACACGACGAAGGACGGCGACCGCCGCGAAGAGACCCTGTTCCTCGACGTGACCGTCTGGAACCGACAGGCGGAGAACTGCTGCCAGTACCTCAAGAAAGGCCGTCCCATTCATGTCGAGGGTTACCTCAAGATGGACTCCTGGGACGACAAGACGACCGGCGAGAAGCGGTCGAAGATCAAGGTCGAGGCCGAACGCGTGCAGTTCCTCGACAGCCGCCGCGGGGATGACTCCGGCAGCTCGGCACGACGATGAGTTTTCCGCCCCGGCACGCGAGCCGCGCCACGCGGCCCCGGCCGAACCGCGAGGTGCCGCGAATGGCGGCCCCCGCTCGTTTGGAAGTCCCTCGGCATCCAGTCGACGCCCGGTCTCCGCAGCCGAGCCCCCCGACTCCGAGGACGACGATATTCCGTTTTAATCCGTATGCGAGCGACTGTCCGTGGATCGGACAGTCTAGGTGAAGGAGAGCAGTCACCATGGCGAAGCAGGCCACGAAGAAATCCGCGAAGCCCAAGGCAAAGACCAAGACCAAGGCGCACGGCCCTTCGAAGAAGGGGGGCGGCGCCGGCCAGGACGACCATCAGCCTCATCCCGACCGTCCGCAAGCCGGGGGTCGAACGGCGCAAGAATCACCCGCAACGCGCCAAGAACGGCTACATGCACGTGCTCCTGACCCAGGTCGTGCCTCACCTGGGACGCCCCGGCGACCTGGTGCGGGTCCGCCCCGGCTTCGCCCGCAACTACCTGCTGCCCCAGGGCCTGGCCACCTTCGCCACCCCGCATAACCTGCGGATCGTTGAGGAGCACCGCGAGCGGCTCCGCCAGCTGGAGGAAGCCCGTCGCGCCGACCTGCTGAACCTCGCCGCCCAGATCGCCCAGCGGTCGATCACCATCGAGGCCAACGCCAACGCCGAAGGGCACCTCTACGGCTCGGTCAGCGCCGACCAGATCGCCGCCGCCCTGCGGACCGACGGCCTGCCGATCGAGGAAGAGAACGTCCGGATCGAAGGCCCCCTCAAGGAGCTGGGCCTCTACACGATCGCCCTGCACCTCGGCCAGGACATCAACTCCGAGGTCAAGCTCTGGGTCGTCCCGACCCACACCGAGGAGGCGGGCGAGTAAGCTGACCGCCGCGCCTCGACCCGGTTTTTCTGATGGACGAGGTCCGGGCTGGCCGATACCATTGTTCAGTATGGTCAGCCCGGTACGCTTCCTCGTCGCACATCGCCTTAACGGTTCGCATGTGCACCTTCCGCGGGAAGACGGCGGCGGCCGGGCTGGTTTCGGCATGATGCGGAACCAAAAGAAGGGGGTAGGGAGACCCGCCGGCAAAGGTCTCTCACCCTCTGCCCGGACGGAGTCAACCTGACGATGCCCGCCTACGCGAATGGTCATAGCAACGGCAATGGACACGGTCACCACCGGCCGCACGGTCGGAATGACGCGATCGACGTGCCGACCGACCAGCTCCCGCCGCAGAACCTCGGGGCCGAGCAAGGCGTTCTGGGCAGTATCCTGCTCGATAACGACGTCTTGCACGAGGTCGTCCCGATCCTCCAGATCGAGGACTTTTACCGCGACAGCCACCAGATCGTCTTCCGCACGATCCGCGAGCTGTACGACCTGGGCAAGGCGGTGGACTCGATCACGCTCGCCGAGGAGCTGATCCGTCGCGATCTTTACGACCGGATCGGCGGCAACGACGGCCTGGCCGAGATCCTCGAACTCGGTCCCACACGCGGCCAATGCCCGCTATTATGCCGAGATCGTCCGCCAGAAGGCGATCGTCCGCGAGCTGATCCGAAGCGCCAGCGAGATCATCCACGAGGGCTACGCCAACACGCATTCGGCCGACGAGCTGCTCGAAATCGCCGAGCGCCGGGTCTTCCAGATCGCCGAGGACCAGACCAAGGGGGAGACGGTCGAACTGCGCGACGTCGTCACGAAGGCGATGGACCGCATCGCCTTGCGGAGCGAGTCGCGGCACCCGATCACCGGCGTCGGCACCGGCCTGTTCGACCTGGACGACATCACCGGCGGGTTCCAGCCCGAGCAGCTCGTCATCCTCGCCGCCCGCCCGAGCATGGGTAAGACCGCGCTGGCACTGAATATCTGCGAGCACGTCGCGGTCGAGCTGAAAAAAGGGGTCCTGTTCGTCAGCCTCGAAATGGGCCAGCTTGAACTGGCCGAGCGACTGCTCTGCGCGGGCCAAGGTGGACGGCCACAAACTCAAAACAGGGACGGGGTTGGGAACGCGCGAGATGGCCCTGCTGGGCAAGGGGTACGACGACCTCCGCGCCGCCCCGCTGTTCATCGACGATACCCCCGCGCGGAACATGCTTCAGATCACGGCCAACTCCCGACGCCTGAAGCTGCGGCACGACATCGGCCTGATCGTCGTCGATTACATCCAGCTTGTGGATAGCGAGACGTCCGAAGGGCGCGAGAGCCGGCAGGAGCAGATCGCCAAGATCAGCCGGCGGCTCAAGACGCTGGCCCGCGAGCTGCACGTCCCGGTGATCGCCCTCTCCCAGCTCAACCGCGCCGTGGAGAACCGCGAGGACCGCCGACCCCGCATGGCCGACCTGCGCGAGTCGGGAGCCATCGAACAGGACGCCGACCTGGTGCTCCTCCTGCACCGCCCCGAATACTACGACGCCAACGACCAGCCGGGCATCGCCGAACTTATCCTCGCCAAGAACCGTAACGGCGCGACCGGCACGGTGAAACTGACGTTCCTGAAGAACTTCACGCGGTTCGAGAATCTGGCCAGCGTCGCCGACCCGATCGACGGCGCATTCTGACCCCCCATCTTGCTCCCCGGCAATTCCGCTGCTAGGATACGATCACCGGTGCGATCCGATCGGATCAGGTCGCACCGGTCCAATCCTCTCCTCGATTCCCACGGCGGAAGGAGGTCCACGATGTACGCGATTCCATTCCCTCTTGCGTCATTGTCGCCCGATCCGCGTTCGGTTCTCTTCGTCTCGCGCTGACCCAACCGGGTCGGGCTCTCAGACCAATCGTGATTCCACAGGTCTAACGGACGATGGGCGCATTGCGTATGCGCCGATCCCCCACGTGAGAGCATCGCCATGTTACGCAAGATGCCATCCCAGAAGCTGTTGCGTTCCCTTTGCGCCGAGGTCCACCCCGACGATGGCCTGGACCCTCGTCACCAACCGAAGCGATCGAACCGTAAGACGTTGAAGCGCAAGGCACACCAGCTTTGCGGCCAGGTCGGCGAGGCGTTGAGTTTCGCCCTGGGGCTGAGTCCGGACGAGGTACTGGAAGCCCTCCACGTCGTCTCGGTCGATCTCGCGCCCGACACCCGCCGGCTGCTCGTCACGGTCGGCTCGCTTCCCTCGGAAGGGCTGGACCCGGCCGAGGTGATCGAGCGCCTGGACCACGCCTCCGGCTGGCTTCGGAGCGAGGTCGCCATGTCCATCAACCGGAAAAAAGCCCCGTTGCTCGTGTTCCGCTACGCCGTTCCTACCGAAACGATGTGATCGGAACCCAGTTCACGGCAACCTCCCCGGCCGGCAGCCCGCCGGTCGGGACTCCCATTCCCATTTCACCGGAAAGGTTCCTGACACCTTTCCTTGGAGGAACAAGGGTGCGAATCAGGGCGTTCCATCCGGACGATGCCGAGGCGCTGCTGGCGCTGTTTCGGGAGACCATCCGCCGGGTGAACGCTCGGGATTATTCCCCCGAGCAGATTCGGGCGTGGGCCTCGGATGAGATCGACGCCGCGTCATGGGCCGACCGATTTGACGGTCGGTTCGTGGCGGTCGCGGAAACGGAACCGAATGGGCGAGTCGTCGGGTTCGCGGAACTGGAGACGGACGGGCATATCGATCGGTTCTTCGTGTCGGCGGATCATCAGAGGCTCGGGGTCGGGCGGGCGCTGCTCGGCGCAATCGTGGAGGAGGCGAGGCGTCGCGGGGTCGGTCGGCTGTTCACTGAGGCGAGCATCACGGCCCGGCCCTTCTTCGAGAGTCAGGGGTTCGCGGTCCTCGCGCCTCAGACCGTAATCGCGCGCGGAGTCGAATTCCATAATTTTCGCATGGCGCGGCCACTCGCCTGACTGCTTCCATGTCCGCCGCGCTCGTCATCGTGCCCGGCGGCGGACGGCGTAGCCGTACTGGGTCGGCCAGTCGGGGTCGCCGTCGAGGTCATGCTGGGCCTTCAGCGCCCAGTAGGGCTCTCGCAAGAGTTCGCGGCCGAGGAAGACCAGGTCGGCGTCTCCACCCGTGATGATCTCGGTCGCATAGGGCACGTCGGTGATCAGGCCGACCGCACCGGTCTTGATCCCCGCCTCGTCACGAATTTGCCGGGCCAGAGGGACTTGATAACCCTTGGCGACCGGGATCGTCGCCTTCGGCACCAGGGCGCCGGATGAGACGTCGATGAGGTCCACGCCGCGCTCCTTGAGATGCCGAGCCAGGATGACCGACTGCGTGATGTCCCAGCCTCCCTCGACCCAGTCGGTCGCCGAGATCCGCACGAAAAGCGGAAGCTCGTCCGGCATCAGCCCCCGTAGCCGCTCGGCGACCCGCAAGACCAGCCGCATGCGGTTCTCCAGGCTCCCGCCGTACTCGTCGGTCCGGTGGTTGCTCAGAGGAGAGAGGAACTCGTGCAGCAGGTAGCCGTGGGCCGAGTGGATCTCGATCACCTGGAACCCGGCGTCGAGGGCGCGTCGGCACGCGGCGGCGAAGGCATCAACGACACCCGCGATCCCGGCCTCGTCCAGCGGGATCGGGGCCGGGTCCCCCTCGACGAACGGGATCGGGCTGGGACCGACGACCGGCCAGCCACCTTCCTCGGAGGTCTTCAGGAAGGCGCCCCCTTCCTGGGGAATCCGGCAACTGGCCTTGCGCCCGGCATGAGCGAGCTGGATTCCCGGCACCTTGCCCTGGCTTTGAACGAAGCGGACGATGCGTCGCAGTGGCTCGACGTGCCGGTCGTCCCAGATGCCGAGGTCGCGGGGCGTGATCCGGCCTTCCCGGACCACGGCGGTCGCCTCGACCAGGATCAGGCCCACGCCGCCGACCGCCCGGCTACCCAGGTGGACCAGGTGCCAGTCGTTGGCGAATCCCTCCTCCGCGCAGTACTGACACATCGGTGACATGACGATGCGGTTCCGGAACGTCACGCCCCGGATGGTCAGTGGGCTGAGCAGATCGACCTCCGGCACCTCCCGGTCGTGATCCGAGTCCGCGACACAGCCGTGGGCTTGTCTCGAGGGGTCGTCCGCGGTCACGGCGTTCTTACCCTGCTCCTCCATTCCCGCGTTCTCCTTGCCAGAGGCCATTCGCCGGTTCTCGTATCGAAAGCCGCCGCCCCTCCGTCCGCAAATCCGACGCCGCGGCGCCCGGGTCCGGAACGATGCCAGACCACACAGGGGGTCCGGACACCTTTTCCGCTTCCTCGATCACATCGGTTCCTTGATCGAACGGACGAAGTGCTTGCCTTTGCCCTTGGCCTTGAGCTGGTCGGCGTAGGCTTCGGCCTGGGGTTTGTCGGTGTAGTCGAACGTGCGGACCGTCCGGCCGCCCAGGTCGCAGACGGCCCAGACGACCTTCATGCGGACGTGCGGCTGGGGCTTCGGCCGGCGTTCGGACGGTTCGGAGCGGGGTTTGCGCTCGGGCGGCGTGTTCAGGCCGAGGGCCTCGGCGGCCTCGGCCTGGGCGCGCATCTCGCGCAGGCTTCGGGTGCGGCGTGCCATATCTCGTTCTCGCGTCTCTCTGGCGGAGGTCAATCGGTATGGGATCAGGCCGGAACGGGTCTCGTCCCGAGTCAAAATGCCCTGGCCCTCTCGGTGGACAGAGGCATTTTACCGGCACAAGGCGCACCATCAAGCGAGACCGCCCGTCAGATCTCCCAGCGCTGGACGCCGTCGGCGTGCGTGACCTCGATCCGGGGGCGTTTCACGCCGGGGACGAGGCGGAAGCTCAGGGGAAGGACGGCGCTGGCGAGCGTCGTCGGGGACTCCGGATGCGCGACGCCGAACGGGATCAACTGGCCGTCACGCAGGCGGTAGAGTTCCAACGCCCAGGGGTGGCGGTCCACGATCAGCAGTTCGCGGACGTTGTTCCGGGCGTAGAAATCGAGCTTCTCGCGGGCGCGGTCCCCCTCGCTGAGAATTTCCACGACGAAATCCGGCCCGCCGCACCAGTGCGTGTCGCAGTTCCGGGCTGTCGTGTCGTTGAGGAAGACGGCGACGTCCGGGATGCGATAATTGGACTTCCAGTCCTCGACACGATCGCTGACGTTCACGCCGGGCCGGGCCATTCCCAGACCAGGCCAGACGACAGCGACCTGAAAGACGAATGCAAATCCCTGCACCAGCTCTTGATGCTCGTCGTTTGCCAGCGGCGACATGATATAGATTCCGTCCCAGACTTCATCGTGCTGGTCGCCGCCCGAGTCCCGGCGCGCCGCGAGGAGTTTTCTTCCAGACTCGGGTCCGTCACAAGAACGGCCATCGTCGATGCTCCTTTTATGTATGGCCGAGCCAGATTCATTCCGGCTCCCGCAGCGAGCGATCGCAAAGTTCACCGGGCAGGCGGTAGAGCGTGGCGGTCTCGACCTGCTCGAAGCCGAGCGACTGGTAGAAGGCCAGGGCCGGGGTGTTGGTCGCGGACGTCTGCACGCAGAGGACCTCGGCGAGCTGCTCGCGGGCGTGGCGAGCGATCTCCGCCAGGAGCGTGCGGCCGAAACCCTGGAGGAACACGGGTTGCCGACAGAATCTCCAAAATCAGCCCCGGCTTCTCGGTGGACACTGGCATTTTACCGGCGCGACGCGAGCCATCAAGCGGCCCCGCCCGTCAGATCTCCCAGCGCTGGACGCCGTCAGCGTGCGTGACCTCGATCCGGGGCCGTTTCACGCCGGAGACGAGGCGAAAGCTCAACGGGAGGAGGCTGCTGGCGAGCGTCGTCGGGGACTCCGGATGCGCGACGCCGTACGGGATCAACTGGCCGTCACGCAGGCGGTAGAGTTCCAACGCCCAGGGGTGACGGTCCACGATCAGCAGTTCGCGGACGTTGTTCCGGGCGTAGAAATCGAGCTTCTCGCGGGCGCGGTCCCCCTCGCTGAGAATTTCCACGACGAAATCTGGCCCGCCGCACCAGTGCGTGTCGCAGTTCCGAGCTGTCGTGTCGTTGAGGAAGACGGCGACGTCCGGGATGCGATAATTGGCCTCCCAGTTCTCGACGCGGTCGCTGACGTTCACGCCAGGCAGCGCCATGCCCAGCCCCGGCCAGCCGACGGCGACCTGAAAAACGGATGCAAATCCCTGCACCAGCTCTTGATGCTCGTTATTCGCCAGCGGCGACATGATATAGACTCCGTCCCAGACTTCATCGTGCTGGTCGCCGCCCGAGGCTCGGCGCGCCGCCAGGAGCGTTTCTTCCAGGCTCGGGTCCGTCACGAAAACGGCCATCGTTGATGCTCCTTTTATGGCCGAGCCAGAGTCATTCCGGCTCCCGCAGCGAGCGCTCGCAAAGTTCACCGGGCAAGCGGTAGAGCGTGGCGGTCTCGACCTGCTCGAAGCCGAGCGACTGGTAGAAGGCCAGGGCCGGGGTGTTGGTCGCGGACGTCTGCACGCAGAGGACCTCGGCGAGCTGCTCGCGGGCGTGTCGGGCGATCTCGGTCACGAGCGTGCGGCCGAACCCCTGGCGGCGTTGGTTTGGGGCCACCTCCACGTCGATCAGACCGGTGCGGGGGCGGCCGTCGCCAATACCGAAACCGCTGGCGATGTCCCACGTTGTCGCGCTGGCCAGGACCACGTCATCCGCGCGGCGGACCAGACGGAACTGCGTCGGGCGGAACAGGCCGATGGCCAGCGATTGCCACCAGCCGTCGGGCAGGGCATCCTCAACGATCTCGACCCGTGCCTGCCGGCGCACCAGGGCCATGCGGGGGTCGCGGACCTCCGGCTGGCTCAGGTCGGATTCGAGCAGATCGGTTGTCGCGACGGGCTCGTACCCCGCATGCGTGACGGCCTGCGTGAAGGCGTCGTGCAGGCTGAGCACGCCCGCGAACTCGCTCCCGCCGTAAATGCCCCAGTAGAACGGGTTCATCGGCGCCTGGCCGCCGGCGTAGAAGACGGTCGCCCCGCGCTGCCGCAGATAGCGCTCGGCCCGCAGAACGAGGCCGCGCTCGAGCGCCTCCGTGTCGTCCGCGTCCGGCTCGATGACGAGCATGGAGATGGTGCCCATCTGGCGGTCGAGCTGGTGGGATGGGCCGCAAGGCTGCTCGGGGGCGAACCCGGCATGCGACGTAGCCGACGACCCGATCATCGCGCTCCGCCACGATCAGACCGGCGGCCTCGAACGGGAGCTTGCCCATGACGAGGGTGTCGAACTCGTGGGCGTTCAGCGGGCGCACGACGTTGGCGTCGGGGAGGCCCCGATTCCACAAGTCGGCCAGTGCCGGCGGGTCGCCGTTGCGGAAGGCTCGAAACCGGGTCAACGGGGGGATCTCAACCCTTTTTTGACTGGACAACGCGGTCCTCGGCCGAGCCGAGAGCCACTCAAGGGACAGCCACGAGCACGTCCCGGCCCTCGACCTTCACTTCATAGACGGGCTGCTGGATCGTCTTGCTCACCGTGCTGCGCCCGTTCCTCACGTCGAATTGCCAGCCATGCCAGGGACAGGTGACGACCGTGTCCTGGATCATGCCCTCGGCCAGCGGCCCGCCCTGATGCGGGCAGATTCCGTCAATGGCCGAGATCTCACCGCCAATGTTGAACAGCGCGTAGATCCGGCCCTCGTGCTCGACCTCCCGGGCCGAACCCTCGGGTAATTCGTCCAGAGTCGCCATCTTGACGAATCCCGGCATTCCCGAATCTCCTTCTCGCTCACCGGGGCAGAACCATTGATGTCGTGCCGGCTCACTTCAGCGTGCAATCCACTATTGTGAAGTTTAACACACCGGTCAATCCCGACGTCACCCCGTTACGGCCGCTTACAATCATTATGGCCAGCACGCCAGGATTGCGGAGGATGCGGAACGTGGCGGATTCATTCGACCTGATCGTCATCGGGGCGGGCATGGGAGGACTGGCGGCGGCCGGGCTGGCCCAGGCCAGTGGACTGCGCGTGGCCTTGCTGGAGGCTCATACCACGCTCGGCGGCTGCGCCGGGTACTTCGGACGCGGGCCGTACACGTTCGACGCCGGCGCGACGGCCCTGATGGGCCTGGAACCCGGCGCGCCGGTGGGGGACCTGCTCGACCGGCTCGGCGTCGCGTTCGAGGCCGTCCGCACGCCGAGCTACCGGGTCCACCTGCCCGACCGCCAGCTCGACATCGTGCCGGACGCCCACGCCCTGGAAGCCGCGTCGGTCGCCACGTTCGCCGAGCATCCCGATGCCCAGCGGCATTTCTGGCGGCTCCAGGAGGCGGTCGGCACGCGGTTGTTCGACGTTGCGGCCCGCGTGCCGAGGCTCCCGGCGCGTTCTCTGGGGGACGTGGCGCACGACCTCCGCATCCTGGGAATTCCGGGCCTGCTGGCGGCGGCCTCGTGGGCCGTCACGGTGCGCGACGTGCTCCGGCTGCTCGGGCTGGACCGCGACGTGCCGTTCCGGTCATTGATCGCCATGCTGCTGCAAGACACGGCCCAGGCGGGGCCGGACACCGTCCCCTTCGCCAACGCCGCCGCGTGCCTTCAGGCGTACCGGCGGGGCATGAGCCGCCCGGTCGGCGGGATGAAGGCGCTGGTCGAAGGGCTGGGCGGGCGGTTCGCGGCGCTCGGCGGCGACCTCCGCACGGCGACGAAGGTCGATCGGGTCGAACCGGACGGCGCGGGGGGCTTCGTGGTGTGGACCCGTCGCCGGCAGCGGCTCCCGGCGCGGCAGGTTGTCTTCAATCTGCCGCTGGACCGCGCCTCGGCGCTGCTGGGCCGCGAGTTGACGGGCCGCCTCGCCCGTCGGGAGCGGCAGTCGCGGGCCGTCTGGAGCGCCTTCACCGGCTATCTGGCGATCCGCCGCGCGGCCGTTCCCGACGGCGGGCCGCTGTTCCACCAGGTCTTGCAGGACTACGACCGGCCGATCCACGACGGCAACAACGTCCTGGTGTCGCTCTCGCCCGAGGATGACGACGGCTACGGCCCGCCGGATGTCCGCGTCGCCACGATGTCCACCCACACACGCCCGGCCGACTGGTATGGTCTGGACCGGAATGCCTACGACCGCAAGAAAGCCGAGTATCGCGCCCGGATGCTCGCCGCGCTGAAACGGGCGCTGCCGGACGCCCCCGACGCCCTGGTTCATGCGGAGTTCGCCTCGCCTCGAAGTTTCGAGCGCTACACCCGACGGCGGAACGGCGCCGTCGGTGGTGCGCCGGTCTCCCGGCGCAATAGCAATCTCCTGGCCGTCGGCCCGGACATATTCGGCCCTGGCCTCTGGATCGTCGGTGATTCCGTCTTCCCGGGTCAGGGGACGATGGCCGTCATCCTCTCGGCCATCCGGGTCGTCGAGCGAATCACGGGTATCCCCTGGGAGCCATTGCGCGATAAGATTTCCACGCAAAGAGAAGCCCAGGAAGTCAGATAAGATTTCACCGCGAAACTCGCGAAGAAAATTCAGAGATCTGGAACCCTCTCCTTGTCTTTCTCCCTCTTCTCCCTCCTGACCTTATCGTCTTCTCTTGTCTTACCTTCGCGATTTTCGGCGGTCTTGGCGATGAAACCTTCTTCTCCCGGAGTTCCACTGACATGCTCGACGCACTGGTCGTCGCACCGCATCCCGATGACGCCGAGCTGGGCATGGGCGGGACGATCGTGCGCTTGATGGGGCAGGGGTGGTCGGTCGGGATTCTCGACCTGACCAGCGGCGAGCCGACCCCGCTGGGGTCTCCCGAGATCCGCCGGACGGAGACGGCCGCCGCCAGCGAGGCCCTGGGCTGCCCCTGGCGGAAGAACCTCGGCCTGCCGAACCGGAGTCTCGAACCGACCCTGGTCCATCGCCGGGCGCTCGCGGCCGTCTTCCGCAAGGTCCGCCCGCGCGTGCTGTTCGCGCCGTACTGGGAGGACGCCCACCCCGACCACGCCGCCGCGACGAAGCTGGTCGAGGATGCCCGGTTCTGGAGCAAGTTGTCGAAGTCGGACATCCCGGGCACGCCGTTCCACCCGCTCCGGGTGCTGTATTACTTCAGCGTCCACCTGCGGATCGTCGAGCGGCCGAGCTTCGTCGTTGATATTTCCGACCAGCTCGACGCAAAGCTCGCGGCCCTGCGTTGTTATCGCTCGCAACTGGTGGACAACCAGCCGGAAGGCCGCCCCGGCGTGATCGACTCGGTATGCGATCGCACGCGGTTCTGGGGCCATACTGTCGGTGTTCTCCACGCCGAACCGTTCGCCAGCCGGGAGCCGATCGGTCTGTCCAGCCTGGATCACCTACTACTCTGACAGCATCCCCGGCGACGCATACGGCTCCGGCGGCAGGTTGAGATGCTCGGCCGGGTTCAGGACGACCCGCTCCCCTTGCTCCAGCCCGCCGAGCACCTCCAGCCGGGTCCGGTCGCCGCGTCCCACGCGGACCGCACGGTGGTCGAGATGCTCGCCGGTCACGACGTAGCAGAAGGTCCGACCTCCCTCGACGGTCACGGCTTCTTTCGGCACGACCAGGACATCGTCCCTCGTGTCGGTGATGATCCGCACCTCGGCGGACATGTTCGGCAGGAGGCCCGGGGGCACCGTCTCCAGCGTGATACGGGCCGGAAAGTGCTTGATATCCAGGCCGGCTCGCCAGTTCTCCGTCGGCAGGAGGTCGATCGACTTGACCTTCCCCTGGAGTTCCCGTTCGGGCAGGGCCATGACGCGCACCTTCGCCGACATCCCGACGCGCACCCTCGGCCCAACCGTTTCGTGCAGGGAGATCTCGACAACCGGCTTCGTCATGTCGGGCAAGTAGATCAACGGTTGCCCTTGATAGACCGAAGAGCCTTCATGGATCGCGAAATCTTCACCCCAGAACACGTCGAAGTGAATCGCCCGGCCGCCGTGCGGAGCGCGGACGACGCACTTCTCGACGAGTGACCGGAGCTTCTTCAATCGCGCCTCCTGGTTCTCAAGCTGCAAGGTGGCGAAGTTGAGCTGTTCCTGGGCATTCTCGACCTTCGTCTCCAGATCGCGGAGGGTCTTCGGCACCGTGAACCGGACGTGGTTGCGGAACGCGCGCTCGTTCTGGGCCAGGGTCAGCGTGAGACGCTGGGCGTCCGCCTGGCGCGGGCGAGTTGATCGGTCGAGACGTAGCCATTCTCCCGCATCATCCGGGTCCACTCCCGACGCTCGCGCGCCTGCTGGAGGTCCGCCCGGGCCAGGGCGATCTGCCCCTGGAACGACTGGCGCTGCTGAATGGCCTCGCCATCGCGGAACCCGCGCAGAGCCACGCGCTGCGCCTCCAGGTCCATCTCGGCCTGGCGACGCTCGGCCGTCGCCCGCTCGACCTCGATCTGTTGCAGACGGACCATCTCCTCATAGCTCGACGCGTCGAACCGGACGAGCACGTCCCCCTTCCGGACCATCGCCCCGTCGGTGACCAGTTCCAGAATCGTCGGCAATCCCATCCCCGGCGAGCCGGGAAGCACCAGGGCCTCCAGCTCACATTCAATGGTCGTGCGGGTTGCTCCCTCGATCTCGCCATCGACCAGGACCGTCACCTCCAGGTCGGCCCGCTCGACCCGGGCCGTCGGCAACGTCTCCAGGAGCGTCGCGGAATTGCCCCAGAACCGCGACGCCCCCAGGCTCGCCGTCCCGACCAGCAGGTTATCCCAATCCAGCCCAGCGTGCGGCGAACCCGGCTCGGCATCGTGATCTCCGCCTTCCCACGTCGCGCATACGCCCAGTCCTCTGACAAGTGTCATTTTGGGTGACTCTCTGACATTTGTCAAGAGGCAGGTCACGGGCGAATGGTGGGCGGTTCGGGGAGGATGCGGACGTGCCGACCCTCGACCGCCAGGCGGCCGGCGGCGTAGAGGGTGATGGCGTCAGGGCAGGGCGTCGCATTCGGCCTGGAAGACGCGGGCGGCGAGGGTGTCGGGCGTATCGTCGTCGAGCACCGGCACCGGGCGCTGGAGGATGATCGGGCCGGTGTCGTAGGTGTCATCGGCGAAGTGGACCGTGCAGCCGGAGACCTTCACCCCCATCGCGATCGCCGCGCGGTGGACGGCCTCGCCGTGAAACCCCTTGCCGCAGAAGGCGGGGATCAGCGACGGATGGATGTTGATGACCCTTCCGGCGTAATCCGGCGGGATCGTCACCAGCGAGAGGAACCCTCCGAGCACGACCAGGTCGGCCCGTTGCGCACGGATCGGTTCGAAAATCGCCCGGCTGAACTGTTCGAGCGTCTTGCCCGGGCGCGTGACGACGGCGGCCGGAATGCCCGCGTCCTGCGCGCGCGGGATGGCCCGGATGCCCGGCTTGCTGGCAATGACCTGCACGATCGACGCGGAGAGTCGCCCGTCGGCGATCGCGGTCGATCAGGTTCTGCAAGGTCGTTCCGCCTCCCGAGACACAGACGGCCAGGCGAATCGGCGGGTCGGAAATCGGCGGCGTGCGGGGAGCATCGGGCATCGGTTCGGCTGTCCTCAAGGCAGGAGTTCCCGCACGGCGATCCGGGCGATCTCGCGGCCGTCGAGCACGACGGGCAAGGCGTCGTCGGGGCCGTATACCTGACACCGACCGTAATCGGGAACGTCGGCGGGGCCGGTCGGGTCCTGAAAGACTTCCACCTTGCGATCGCGCAGGTTGACGATCCAGTAAATGGCAATGCCCTCGGTGGCATAGAGCTGTTTCTGGAAGCCACGGTCGATGGCCAGGGTCGTG
Organism: uncultured Planctomycetota bacterium; assembly: GCA_963758025.1. Classification (GTDB taxonomy): domain Bacteria; phylum Planctomycetota; class Planctomycetia; order Isosphaerales; family Isosphaeraceae; genus CAVWUA01. The sequence continues at coordinate 1,064,426 of CAVWUA010000006.1, forward strand.
TCAGCGACTTCAACCAGGATCGCCACGTCGTTCGGGCCGGGATGCCGATCGTGGTAGTCGTCTGTCTCGCCCCGCGTCACCTGGACGTCCGGCTCCGGCTCGGAATTGGTCCTCGGCAGCGAGACGGGGGCTTGCTGATCGACGTACCAGCCGGCGGGCAAGACCCGCTCCAGAGCAACCCGGACCTTGAGGGTCGCTCGGCGATGCGGTGGATTCATCGGCGGTCTGGCAAGGAGCCATCCTCCCAGCAATTCCACGCGGTCATTCGCGGAGAGGATGCCGTCCTGCTCCATGCGGTGATATTGATCCAAGTTCAGGCGAAAGATCGCCTCCGCCTGGGTTGGCTCCGGGGGATGCTTGAGGTAGATGAGACCCTCCAGCAGCTCGACCCGATCGTCGGGGCCGAGAATGCCCGTCTCACCCATCTGGTGATACTGGTCCACCGTCAAGCAATAAAATCGTTCTCGTGGCACGTCGGCCGCCGCCGGAACGGGTTCGTCAACGTGGATGGACATGGGAGCCGTCTCCATCGCGTCAAGGATCAAGGCAGGAGTTCCCGCACGGCGATCCGGGCGATCTCGCGGCTGTCGAGCATCAGGGGGACTTCGTCCTCCGGACCATACGTCCGCGACGATTGATAGACGCCGTTCGGCGCCGGGTCGCTGATAGACTTCCAGAACGCGCCGGTTCAGGTTGACGATCCAGTAGATCGGCACGCCCGCGGCGGCGTAGATCCTCCATTTGATCTTGCGATCTTGCGCATAGCTCGACTCGGAAACCTCGATGACCAGGGCCGCGTCTTGCTGGGTTCGACGTCGGCCAGCGAAGTCGTGAAGCCGACCTCGCAGCACCATCGCATCAGGCTCGGGTTCACTGTTCCGCTCCTCGGATCTCAACGGGATTGCCCATCGAGATGAAGTAGCCGTACCGGGTAGCAGACGAACCATGAGGTACTGGATCAGGTCTGTGCAATGCGAATGTGGCGTGTTTTTCGTCATCTTTTCGACCAGAAGCCCCTCAAGCAACTCCAGTCGCGCATCGGGAGCGAAGACGCCCGCCTCGGCCATGCGATGATATTCCTCGACGGTGATCCGATGACGCTGCGAGAGGAGCAGGTCAAGCTCGGACTCCGGTGCTTGGATGTCAGTCGCCATGACGTCGTTTCCTGTCTTCATTTCGGGCTCACGGAACGCGCGTTCAACTGCTTGACGACGTTCGCGCAGCGAGCGCAGAGGGTCGGGTGCTCCTGATCCTGGCCAACGGTCGGGCGGAGGTTCCAGCAGCGCTCGCATTTCGGGTGCGGCGATTTGCGGGCCTCAACGCTCAACTCGGTCGCGGACGAGTCGGACATGACCTTGACCTCCGAGACGATGAACACGGTCGTCAGCAGGTCGAGATGGCGGCGAAGGCGTGCGGCTTCTTCCGGGCTCGTCTTCAGCGTGACCGAGGCTTCCAGGCTGCTGCCGATGACCTTCTCTCGCCGCATTTCCTCCAGGGCGAAGAGGACGAGGCCGCGGATTTCCCGCAGGCGCTCCCATTTCGCGCTCAGTTCGGGATTATCCCAGGCGGGGTCGGGCTCGGGCCAGTGGGCCAGGTGGACGCTCGCCGTCTTGTGCGGGTGGTCGTCGGGGAGGAGGTCCCAGATCTCGTCAGCCGTATGCGGCATGATCGGCGCGATCAGCCGGGTCAGAACGTCGTGCAGCTTCGCCAGCACGAACTGCGCGGCGCGACGGTCGGGGCCGTCGGGAAGTTCGGCGTAGAGACGGTCCTTGAGGATATCGAGGTTCAGGCTCGACAGCTCGACCGCGAAGAACTGGTAGAGCCGCTGATAGGCCCGGTAGAACTCGAACTTCTCGTAAGCGGCCGTCACCTCGCGGATCACGGCGTTGAGCCGGAGCAAGGCCCAGCGATCGATCTCGTCCAGGGTGGACGGATCAACGGCTGACGCATCAAATTTCGCGTAATCTTCGAGGTTACCCAGAAGGAAGCGGAACGTGTTGCGGATCTTGCGGTACGCCTCGGACATCTCCTTGATGCCGCGCTCGGACATGCGGATGTCCTCGGCGTAGTCCATGCTGGCGACGTACAGCCTCAGGATATCCGCGCCGTACTGCTCGGTCGATTTGACGGCCGAGACGGCGTTGCCGCCCGACTTGGCCATCTTCTTCCCCTGCTCATCGACGATGAAGCCGTGCGTCAGCACCGTCTCGAACGGCGCGCGTCCGGTGGTGCCCACGGCCGTCAGGATCGACGACTGGAACCAGCCGCGGTGCTGGTCGGAGCCTTCCAGGTACATCGACGCCGGGTAATCCAGCCCATAGCTCGGCTCGCGCAGGACGGCCCGGTGGCTGGAGCCAGACTCGAACCAGACGTCGAGGATGTCGTAGGTCTTCTCGAAGTCCCCTTTGCCGCAGTTCGGGCAGGACGTGCCCGGCGGCAGCAACTCGGTGGCAGGCTTCTCGAACCAGGCGCCGGCCCCCTCCGCGCGGAAGATGTCGCGGACATGCCGCACGGAGGCGGCCGTCAGGAGCATGTGGCCGCAGCCGTTGCAGGAGAACGCCGGGATCGGCACCCCCCAGGAACGCTGGCGGCTGATGCACCAGTCGGGGCGGTTCTGCACCATGCCGTCGATCCGCGCCCGGCCCCACGACGGCAGCCAGCGCACCTGGTCGATCGCTTCCAGCGTCCGCTCGCGCAGCCCTTCGTGATCGACCGAGACGAACCACTGGTCGGTCGCCCGGAAGATCACCGGCTTCTTGCAGCGCCAGCAGTGAGGGTAGCTGTGCGCCAGCGGCATCTCGTGGAACAGCACCCCCTCGGTCTTGAGCATGTCCACGACCATCGGGTTCGCCTGGAAGACCCCCTGGCCGACGAGTTCCGGAGGGGCCTCGTCGGTGTAGCGCCCCTTGGCATCGACCGGGCTGAGGGTGGGCAGGCCGTACGTCTGACCCGTCTGGTAGTCCTCCGTGCCGTGCCCCGGCGCCGTGTGGACCAGGCCCGTGCCGTCCTCGACGCTGACATAGCCGGCCAGGACGATCGGCCCGGTGCGCTCGATGAACGGGTGCCGGTAACGGGCGTGCTCCAGGTCGCGTCCCTTGACCCGGCCGACCTCGGTGTACGTTTCGATCTTCCGCAGCCCCATCACCTTGTCGACGAGTTCCGCCGCGAGGATCGTCTGGACGGTCTGGCCGGACTTCGGGTCGTCGTAGCGGACGCCGACGTACTCCAGATCGGGATGGGCGGCAATGGCGACGTTCGCCGGGAGGGTCCAGGGGGTCGTCGTCCAGATCATCGCGTGCCAGGGGGCATCGTCACCCCAGGCCCCCGGGACGCCGCTTTCCATCGGGAAGTTGACATAGATGCTCGGCGTCGTCTCCTCCTGGTACTCCAGCTCGGCCTCGGCTAGAGCGGTGCGGTCGTTGAAGCACCAGTGGATCGGCTTGAGCTGACGGAAGACGTACCCGCCCTCGACGAGGTTCGCCAGCACGTCCATGACGCCCGCCTCGTAGCGCGGGTCGAGCGTCAGGTAGGGGTTCTCCCAGTCACCCGAGACGCCCAGCCGGAGGAACTGGTCGCGCTGAACGCCGACCCACTTCATTGCCTCGTCGTGGCAGCGTGCGCGGATCTCCCCGGCGTTCATCTGCGCGGCCTTCGCGCCGAGGTCCTTGACCACCTTATGCTCGATGGGCAAGCCGTGGCAGTCCCAGCCGGGGACATACGGGCTATCGAACCCGCGCATGGTGAAGTAGCGGACGACGATATCCTTGAGCACCTTGTTCAGCAGGTGCCCCATGTGGATCTCGCCATTGGCATACGGCGGCCCGTCGTGCAGGATGCGCCGAGGGTGCCCGCGCGGGCCTCGCGGATCTTCTGGTAGAGCTTCTGCTCCTTCCAGCGTTCTTGCCGCTCCGGCTCGCGCGTGGTGAGATTGGCCTTCATCGCAAACCGGGTGACCGGCAAGTTCAGCGTGTCTTTATAGGGCTTGGCGTTGGTGGACATCGCGCTTGGGGTATTCCGGGGTGTTCGTTACCAATGGGGGAAAAGCATGGGGTTGTCTCCTGGCCGGGATCAGGGCGCACCCACACATAAGGCAATTGCCGAGGCGATTTCATCCTCTATCAAATGAGAAATCACAATGATAAAAACCAATTTTCATCAACGTTAATTTTTTCGACGATTTCCGTTTTTATTCCTAGACCGAGTTCCTTGAGCTTGTCGGCCAGTTGATCTCCGTCCATCAGATCAATTGGAGGTGCACCGTCCCGAGTGGCTTCTCTAATCGCATCCCGAGTAAAAGTACCGGTTGTAATCATGAGCCCCTTGTCGGCGCGACCGATCATCCGCCGCGAAAATCACGCACGTGTGAAGCAGATACGGTTCCTTGATATCGTTTACACTGAAAAATAACATGAAAACTTAGCATTCCATTTACGCGAGCAATTCCTTTCCCGTCAATTCCACCGTCGCCAGATTTGCCAGTCACTTCAACATGGATAAACCCTGATTCGCGTAGCAAACGTTGTGTAAGGCGTTCAAATGCCGCTGGATCGATCTTTGTGAGCACATCATGAAGATTCTCTCTCCACGATCGAACTTCATCGGGAACATCGTCGTCTTCCGAGATTTCAGATTCGTCAGCCAATCGTGCCGCGCGTTGCGCCCGATGGGCCTCTCGTACCACCCGGACTATTTCCTGCGGAACAATTTTATCGTGTTGGCGTCGATTAGGGCAGATGGTCCAAACACCGCGACTCGAATTCTCGATCAGACCGTATTGCTTTAAATAGGTACGGGCCCAGGCCAGACGATACCGAAACTCTGTCGTATTGCTTTTCCCTGGGTTATGGGGGATGTTAATGACCTCATCGGGTAAGTTGAGCAACTCCGCGGTCTTCTCATCGATTTCGTCGATGGAACCAGATCCCCCCAGCAACTTGATCGCCGTGAAGAGTGGTTGCATCAACTGATCGAAGGTCGGCATTTGATTCATCGCGGGCGGCAACCAGAAGCATGGATCGTGAGTCGAATTCGCTAAAATTCTAGCCGTCCAGCCCCTCCAGCACCCGCGTGACGACCGTCCGCAGCTTCCCCTCGGCTTCTCGGGCGACGGCCAGGATTTCCTCGATCTTCACCGGCTCCAGGGCGTCGGGCAGGCAGCGGTCGGTGACGATCGAGAAGCCCAGGACGCGCATTCCGGCGTGGACGGCGACGAGGACCTCGGGGACGGTGGACATGCCGACCACGTCGGCGCCGATGGCCCGGAGGAAGCGGTACTCGGCACGGGTTTCCAGGTTCGGGCCGGTCACGCCCACATAGACTCCCCGATGGGCGACGACGTTCGCCTCCAGGGCCGCCCGCAGGGCCAGGTCCTGCAAAGGCCGGTCATACGGCTCGATCAGGTCGGGGAACCGCGGACCGAGTCGGTCGTCGTTCGGGCCGATCAGCGGGTTGATCCCCATCAGGTTGATGTGGTCGTCGATGACGATCAGGTCCCCCTTCTGGTGCAGGGGATTCATCCCGCCGGCCGCGTTGGAGACGATCAGAATCTCGCAGCCAAGCTCCTTCAGCACGCGGATCGGGAACGTGACCTGGGCGGCGGTGTACCCTTCGTAAAGGTGGAACCGGCCCTCCATCGCCACGACCGTCTGGCCGGCGAGCCGGCCGCAGACAAGTTGCCCCGTGTGGCTCTCGACCGTGGAGCGGGGGAAGTGGGGGATGTCGGGGTAAGGTAAGGTGGCCTCGGCGGCGATCTCGCCGGCCAGGGCGCCCAGGCCGGTGCCGAGAATCAGGCCGACCCGCGCATGGCCGTCCCAGCGCGCGGACGGCCCGGGTGGCCTCCGCGACGTGGTCCCATTGATGTCCGTGCATGGCAGAAAGACGAGTCCCGAGAGAGAGCGAATGGGGGATCGCGTGAAGAGAGAGTGGAGGTCCGCCGCGTACGTCGCGCGAGGCATCCACCCTGGGCTGGCCGGCTCGGGCTCAGAAATCGCTGGTCATCGCCTTGCGCAGGAGCCGGGCGAAGCGGGGGTCATGACGGAGCGATTTGAGGTCCGGGTCGCGCAGAACGTGGTGCAGCAGGCGGTAGCCCAGCTCCAGCGCGCGCTGCAGGGCGGCGAAGGCGGGATCGACCATGCCCAGCACGGCGTAGCTGCACGCCAGGTTGTACCAGGGGATCGACCGCTCCGGTTGCAGGCGGACGATCCGACGATCGCACTGCAAGGCCCGCGCGTAGTGACCGCGGGCGGCCAGATTGTTGGCGTGGACCCGCAGCGCATCGGCGTAAAACGGGTCACGTTCCAGGAGACGGCCGAAAAACTCCAGCTCGAAGTCGCGCTGGGACTGCTCACGCAGGCGCTGGTGGATGTCTCGGGGCCTGGACTCTCGTGAGGCAGATCGGCGGAGCGGTCGTCGGCAGCGGCCATGGCAGAGACACTCCCTTCCCGGCCGAGGCCCGGCCCGGCACGCCCCAGACGCACCCGGACGGGACCAGGAAAACTCAACACAATAGCATAACCCGGAGTCGGTCCCCCGCCTAGTAAAAGTTCCCCGGAATCATCAGATGACGGTCCTGGAATCGTCCCGAACGCTCCGGTTGGGGTGGCGTCCCGACGGGTCCGTCTCCGTTCGGGACGTTGGCGGTGAACCGTTCGCGACAAAACGAGGGGAGGGGAGGTGTCCCTGTCGAATCCCAAAGAAAAGGGGCCTCCCCGCTCCGCTCAGATCTCGTCGAGTTCGTCCTCGTCGTCCAGATCCTCGTCGAGGTCGTCGTCGTCATCGTCATCGAGGTCGTCGTCATCGTCGATGTCGATGTCGTCGATCTCCTCGTCGTCAAAATCGTCGTCGTCGAAGTCCTCTTCGTCCAGTTCCTCGTCATCCAGATCGTCGAGATCGTCGTCCTCATCATCGTCGAGGTCGTCGTCATCGTCGTCGTCCAGATCCTCGTCCTCGAACGCTTCGTCTTCATCGTCGGGGTGACGGCCGAACAGCGGAGGAGGCGCAGGCGCTCGTCCAGGGCCGTGGCCTCGGAGCGTTCGTCTTCCCCCACTACGAGCATCTCCATACGATCCCACATCAGGTCGTTCCTCAAGGCAAAAAGGAGTCGGACGCGAAAGCCTCCGACTCGGTATCTCTCGGTCGTCCGGCGTGCTCCCCGGGTCGGCCGCGGAGCAAAGCCATACAGGTAGTCATGCCGTTGTCGGTTGTCAAGTCTCGGCGCCAAACGATTTTTCGGCGATTGCCCGGTCGCCTCTTGATCAAGGTTCCCACACGCGGCTCAGGAGAGCCGGATCACCTGTCCGGTCGCCGCCGAGCGGGCGATCGCTTCGAGCAGGCGGACCGTCTCGATGGCCTGGTCGGCCGGGCAGCACAGGGGGGTCCCGTCTCGTAAAGAAGCGAGGAAATCGGCGTCAATGTTCCCACACGAGTCGGTCAACACGACGTCGCTCTCCGCCGCATCGCCACGCTGTTCCCGCAAGACCGAGTCGGTCGCGCGGAACCGACCACGCTCGCCGTAAAAGTTGAGCTCGAAAAGCGATCCGTTCGAGACCCCGGAGATGGCCAGGGTGGCGGTCAAGCCCTCGGCCAGGCGAACGGCCGCGGCGTTGACCAGGTCGAGCCCCGGCCCTTGCCGCTCCTGGAAGGCCGCCGCTTCGACCGCGGTCCGTCCGGTCGTCCAGAGCAGGGCGTCGATCAGGTGGTCGCCGGCGTCCGCCAAAATGCCCCCGCCCGCCACCTTCGGGTCGAGCCGCCACGACTCCTCAGGGCCGGAGTGGCTTTCCAGCCACGCCTGGGTGAGCGTGGCCGTCACGAGCCGAAGCGGGCCGATCGCCCCCTCGGCCAGCCGCTTGCGGACCTCAACCAGGCTCGGGCAGAGCCGGTACTGGTGTCCGACCCCCACCTTGCGCCCGCGACTGCGGGCCAGGTTCACGATGTCGGCCGCCTCCTGCACGTTCGTCGAGAGCGGCTTCTCGATGAACAGATGGCATCCCGCCTGAAGCGCGTCCATGGCCGGGCGGTAGTGGGACCGGTGGGGCGTGAAGATCGCCAAGGCGTCGGGGCTGGTCCGGGCAATCAATTCCTTGTGGTCGTCCAGGGCCAGGGCCGTTCCCTCGGCCTTGTCGGCGGGGATCAGCGCGGCCAGTTCTTTCGCGGCGTCGGGGTTCGGATCAGCGCAGCCGACGATCCGCACGTCTGGCTCGGCCATGAGCCGGCCCATGTGGATTCTCGCGGCGTGGCCGCATCCGACAATTCCGATGCGGAGCCCTGTTGTCCCCATGGCCCATCTCGCCCCGGATTCGGGAGCGGTTAAGGTGTGGATTGGAGTCTTCTTGTTTCCGTGAGCGACGCGATGCGCGGCCCTATCCCATCAGGCGACGCGGCTTGCGTCAAGCACATTATTCCGATTGGTCAAGCCCTCTTCCAGCCCAACCCGCAACCCACCCCACGCCGGCCACACACTATAAGAAAAGAAGCCTCCCGCTCGGCGGCTCTCCGGCTCTCCGTTTACTCGACCCACCTTGACTTGACGCGAACATTCCGACGCTTTATCCTGTCATTTCCGATGGTGGCTGTGGCCTAGCGGTTAAGGCACAGATTGTGGATCTGGATATCGCGGGTTCGAATCCCGTCAGCCACCCATAACGAAATGACGGCCGCCGGTGTTGACACCGGCGGCCGTCATCTCGTTTTGCCATTCTTGCCGTATCCGTAATCACGTCAAAAGGTGAGTCTATAGCAAGGAAATCGGGCTGAATCCGTGAACGTTTGGCCACTTTCCGGCGTATTTCTTGATAGGACTCTTCCTTCAGGAGCATCGCCGTGCCTGGACCTGGACAATACCGACCCGACCCCACCGAAGGCATCACCCGCGTCGAGGACCTGCCCCAACCCATCGTCACCGGCCGGAGCCGCAACTACCGCCGGCGTCCTTGCCCGCGGTGCGGCCACAGCTCCTACCGCGATAGTCGGGGCCGCCGCACCCTCCACGACCTCAGCGACACCCGCACCGGTCGGCCCCGAGACCTCATCGTGATCTACTCCCGGCACTACTGCACGCGCTGCCGCAAGTACTTCAACGTCGACATGACCGACCTGGCCGACCGCGGTAGCCATTACACCCGCCGGGTCATCGACACCGCCGTCCGGCTGGTCGTCGAGGATGGCTTACCGTACCGCGCCGCCAGCTGGAGCCTCTGGCGGGATCATCGCGTCTTCGTCCCCTACGCCACGATCCAGAACTGGGTCGAGGCCGGGGGGGAAAAAGGCGGCGCGACAATCCGAGACCGAGCACCTCGACTGGGCGTTGGCGGATTTCTCGGGCTTCCTTGCCGCTGACGAGCTGTATGACGGACCCGTTCTGCATCCTCTCGATCGTCGACAACCGCACCTTCAAGCGGCTCGCCTACCAGGTGCTGAGCCACGCCCCGACGGCCAAGGACGTCGAGGCGTTCTTCCGCCGCTTCCAGCGGGCGTTGGAGGTACGCGGGCCTGAGAGTCCGGGGGATCACGACCGACGGCTCGGCCTTGTACCCGGAGCCGATCGCCGCGGTCTTCGGCGACGTCCCCCATCAGGTCTGCACATTCCACGTCCTGCGCGAGCTGACCAGGGCGGTCCTCGGTGCCGTGGCCAAGGTCCGCAAGGAACGGACCGCCAGCAAGCCCAGGCTCCGCGTGGCCGGCCCACGAAAGCGACCCGACGCCTGGCCCGGCGGAAGAAACGCATCGAGCAGAAAGTCGGTGCGTTGTTCGAGCACCGATACCTGTTCGTGCAGCGGCGGCTCAGCCCGGGTGAGCGGCGGACGTTGCTGCGGATCACGCGCGGCCTGCCTCAGCTGCGCGTCCTGCGTGAGCTGATGGAGGAGGTCTACCGGCTGTTCGACCGGCGATGCCGGACGGACACGGCGCTGGCCAAGCTGGCGAAGCTGCGGTCCCGGCTGCGGCGGTTCGGCCGGCTCCGCGTGGCGTTGAAGAAGCTGCTGGCTCCGGGCCTGGAGAAAGCGTTGGTGTTCCTGGACGAGCGGCTGCTGGGTGCGACGTCGAATGCGGTGGAACGCGGGAATCGACGGTACCGGAAGATGCAGAAGACGGTCTATCGGGTGCGGACGCAGCGGGCGATCGAAGGGCGGTTGGCTCTGGACCTGCAGCGAGAGCGTCAGGGTGACGGCCGAGCCGAGACGACCCACACCCTCCACAAGGCAGCGGGCAGCGTGAGAGGATGGCCCGATTTCCTTGCTACAGTGTCCAAAAGGTTGGCAGAAAACCGCCGTGAGCGGACTGTCGTTCCACGAGCAGTTCGAAAGTACGCAATCCCGCAGCCAACGCAGCTCCTGCTTGCGGAAGAGTTCGTACGCCCTCCTCCGCGCAGGCCCGATTCGCGGCCTGGTGCTCCTCGACCAACCGAAGTATACGACCCTGCTCGACCTGCCACTCAACGGCCTTACGGTCAGAGAAACCCGGTCGATCTTTCCGTCCAGCCTGTCCACATACATTGTGTCGATGCGATTCTGGGACCGATCGGTGCCCCGGCATGGAGGCGGCGGATCGCTTCGTCGCGAATGATCTGTCGGAGGCGGGGGAGAGTTATTGCCAGGCGTACACTACCTGGGATCGAATCATCATCGGAAATCTCTGTCACTCGAGAAGCGGAATGTGATGCAAGCAATCGGAACTCCTCGTGTCTCAAATCTTTATAGAATCGTGCAACTCTATCTAGAAACCCAAATTCGTCGGCGCCTCGGTTTGGTGAACAATCGGAACAGTTCGCGGACGCTACTTCGGATCGACAAGAACGGATTACCAATCGAAAAAGTTTTTTCTGTAGAAGTTCAGGTATTGCCTGGATATGCTTTGGTAAGTCATTTGGAAGTACTCAAAATGCCTTTGTTTTATCGATACCAATTTCTGGTGAGAAGAAGCCTGGATTCCTCTGCGATTTTTGCGTGAACGAGGGAGGTGCGGCGTGAACGACAAGCCTCGGTATCAGCGACGGGACTTCATGAGGCGAGTGGGGACCGCTGGCGTCGCGTTCTAGCGTCGCCGGCGCTGGGGGCGGGGGAGCCGCCGCTTCGCCTGGAGGACTTCACATCGTTACTAGGGCGGACGTTCCGTTTGAGGGAGGAATCCGGCCGGGTGGTGTCGGCGAGGTTAGTCCAGGCGGTGGAGCTTGCTCACGCGCCGAAGGCGGGATTTCGTCGGCCGTTCTCGCTCCTCTTCGCGCTGCCCGAGGTCGGCGGGTTGTCGCAGGGCGTGTATTCCACCTCGGCCGGGTGGTGGTCCGGCTCGACTCCGATGCTCCTGGTGCCCCTCAGACGCGACGGGAGCGTAAACGTCATGGAGGCGGTTTTTGGTTGATGCTCACCGCGAGGCGCTGGTCACGTTTGAGCGATTCGAGCCTTGTGTGGGCGAGTCGTTCCTCGTGGGCCAAGAGGTTGAGTTGACGCTCGTCGAGGCCAGGCGGCTGCCGTCGCAACGGGGAGCGCCTCGCGAGGAGCCGTTCTCGCTTCTGTTTCGCACCCAGCCGGGCTGCGCGGCCTAGGTCAAGGCCTGGCGCGTCTGGAGCATGGGCGGCTGGGCGGCTTCGAGCTGTTCCTGGTCCCCGTGGGCGGCGATGCGCGAGGCATGTTGCTGGAGTCCGTGTTCAACTGAACCGGGAGGAGGTCCGACGGATGCACAACGAGCTGACCCTTCGCCCGATCCAGGAGGCCGATCTCCCGCTGCTCCTCCGGATCTACGGCGAGACCCGCCGGGACCTGCGAGCCGTCGATTGGAGCAACGAGCAGAAGGAGGTCTTCCTCACGCAGCAGTTCCAGACCCAGCATCGCTACTATCACCAGCAATTTCCCGAGGCCACGTTCGACCTGATCGTCGAGCGGGGTGAGCCGATCGGGAGGCTCTACGTGCGCAGGACGGACGAGGAGATCCACATCCTGGACATCGCCCTGCTGCCGGAACATCGCGGTCGGGGTATCGGCAGTTCGCTCCTACGGGATCTGCTGCGAGAGGCCGAGGCGCATCGCCTTTCGGTGCGAATCTCCGTGGAGCCGGATAACCCGGCGATAATGTGGTACCGGAGGCTGGGATTCCGCCAGACTGGCGAGAACGGATTCTATCAGGTCTTACGCTGGACGGCCGAGGCAGTCGCGGGACCCGCCCTCGGGAAATCCATCTGAACGCACAAACGCAGCCACAACACTGGATCAAGGAGAAAATTCATGGCCGAACCCTTTATCGGCGAGATCAAGATCGTGGGCTTCAACTTCGCGCCCCGAGGTTACGCTCTTTGCGACGGACAGCTCCTTCCCATCTCCCAGAACACCGCGTTGTTCTCGCTGCTCGGCACGACCTACGGCGGCGACGGACGGACGACGTTCGGTCTGCCAGACCTCCGAGGCCGCGCCGCCGTGCACCAGGGTCAGGGGCCTGGCCTGTCGCTCCGTACGATAGGGGAGAGAAGCGGGACCGAGAGCGTCACGTTATCGGTCGCCCAGATCCCCAACCACTCGCACGCGGCGAACTGCCAGTCGGGGCCGGGGGATTCGAACGATCCCCAGGGACGCTTCTGGTCGAAGGATTTAGGTGTGTCCTCGGCCACCTACCACAGCGCGGCGAACGCGAACATGAACAATAACACCATCGGCGCCATCGGCGGAAGCCAGTCGCATGACAATATGTCACCGTTCCTCACGGTCAATTTCGTGATCGCCCTGGTCGGGGTCTTTCCCTCACGCAACTAGACACGGAGCAGACCACGATGAAACGGCCCGGAACGCAAACATTCGCCGCGGTGCTGGTGCTGATACTGACGAGCGGCCTGTCGCGCAACATGAAGGCGACGACCATCCTCAATCCGTTGGGGAACACCACGCCCGGCTTCAACAACAACGACCTAGTGACCACCTTGCAGCTCGCCACGGCGAGTCCGGCCAGGCGGCCCCCTTCGAGTCCGGCCACGGCTCGGACCTCGGCCCGCCGATCGGTAATCCCTTCGACGAAACCTGGACCCATTCCTACGGCGCGATCAGCGACACCATCGTGTCGGCGTCGCTCACGATTGGAATCGCCGATCACGACTCGGCGGCCAGCGGAAGCCAGCTACGCGCTCCTGGATCTCGACGGCTCGGACCTGACCACCGTCCTGAACGCGATGATGGAGGTCCCCGGCCAGGGGGAGCAGATCTTCAACGTCGGGACCGAGTACAACGTGTACACGATCGACCTGCTGGGCAATGGCGTGTCGGCGGCGTCTCTGCTCGACGGCTCCCTCGTGGTCCGGCTGGCCCTCCAGGGACCCGGGCTGGTGGATAACCTGCTCTTAAACCAGGTCGACGAGAGTGCGGGCAACGACGCACCTGATCTTCTCGACGCTCCAGATCGAGACTCGGCAAGTCCCTGAACCCACCGGCCTCGCGTTATGGGGACCAGTCGCGCTGCTGTCGTCGGTCACCCTGATTCGCCGACGGAAGAAAGCATCACTCGGCTGATCGCCCGGTCAACCGCCTGCTGTCGCACGAGGCTCGTCGGCGTGCCTGCCGCACTTGTGGTGAGCCATCGTCCAGCGATTCGTCACCGCTCCCGATTCATTGCCGACGACGATGACGGCAAGACGGACGCGGCGGCGTTCGAACCCTCGACCTCGACAAACTACCGGCGCGATCGACGATGGAAAACGTTGCGCCGGTACGGTCGGGGCTAGCTTGCTCCCGCTCGGTTCGTGAACGCCTACCTGGAACGATCAGCGGGCGGAGCCGGAACCCGACCGACCGTTAAAGCGACTAAGTCTCTTGCACTATACTAACGAACACAGTTCAGATGCGGCGCATGCGACCACGGCATGCGATCGGGCATATCGACGCGGATTGCTTCTATGTCTCGGCTGAGCGCCGTCCGCAATGCATTCCTGCGCACCAAACCCGTGAGCGTGCTCGGCAACCAGGGGGCCTGCGTGATCGCCAAGAGCTATGAGATGAAAGGCGCAGGCGTCGACCACCGGCATGCCGATCTGGGAGGCGATGCGGGTCTGTCCCGACGGGCTCTACGTGAAACGGGATTTCCGCTGGTACGATGTCCTGAGCCGGCTGATGCTCGACTGCATGCGTACGCTGTCGCCGCGCGTGGAATATTACAGCATCGATGAATTCTTCTTTGATGCGACACCTCCCGGATGCTGGAATCATCAGCAGTTGGCCGTGAAGATCCGGGACACGATCTGGAAACGGGTGGGCGTGCCCGTGACCGTTGGCATCGCCCGGAGACCGCACGCTGGCCAAGCTGGTCAGCGATACCGGGAAACCCTCGGCGCCCTCGCCATCCTCGACCGGGACTGCGGAAGAGGCCCTCTTGCAGGACCTGGCCGTCACCGAAGTGACGGGCATAGCCGGACGGCGGGAGCGGCGGCTTCTGCCCTGGGGAATCCGCACCTGCCTCGACTTCATCCGGGCCGACCGCCGCCTGGTGCGTTCGCTGCTGACGGCAACCGGCGAGGCGCTCTGGTGGGAGCTGCGCGGGGAGCCGGTCCTGCCCCTGCACCCGAACCGGCCGCGCCACAAGGTGCTCTCGCGTGGCGGCAGCTTCGGCGTGGCGACCGCCGCGCCGGCGGTGATCTGGGCCTGGCTGGTGCGGAACCTGGAGCGGCTCGTCGAGGAACTGGAGTATCACGAACTGCACACCGGCCGGGTGGCCGTCTGGGTCGGCTACCGCGACGGACGACATGGGCGAGGGGCGGGCCCGTCTGGAGGTTCCCAGCGACCGCTTCGACGTGCTCCTGGAGGCCCTGCGTCCCTGCCTGCGGCGGGCCTGGATTCCCCGGGCGGCGGCGGGCCGGATGCACCTGTTCGTCGAGCAACTGACGCCCCGATCACCAGAGCAGTTGGGTCTGTTCCATCCGTCGGAGGAGCGTTCCGCGCAGGTGGCCTGACTGAAGCGGAGGGTCAATGAGCGGTACGGCCGTTTCGCCCTTCGCAGCGGGGCCACGCTCCCGCTGGGCCCCATCTACCGCGACACGGCCAACGAGTTCGACATTTGCGACATGCGGGGGAAGATCTGCTTTTAAGCGATGTGCGTTGGGATCGCCCTGGCATGGAGCAGTCTGCCCACGGAGTTGATCGGGCGGCATGGACTTCACCGCCGCGTGCATGAACGCGGCGGCGAGCGGGAGATCCAGTTCCATTGCCGCGATCGCGTGCCCCGGCTTCCGATCTGGCGAGACGGCCGGCTTCAGATCGTGCGTTGGGGCAACGGCCGGGGGCAGAGCCGCTTTCTGCCGCGTACCGGCTGGACCTGGCTGGCGACGGTGCGTCACGGCGGCTGGCTTCATCTGGGAGCGATCCCGGTCGATATTCCGGCGATGCTCGGCTATGAGCGTGGCGTGTGGTATTCAGTCCGTCAGGGCATGCGGGGGCTGCTCGTGCCGGACGAGAAGGGAATGGCGGTGGTGTATATGATCTGCGAGCCGGCCAGCCACTACTACCAGGTGATGACGCGGAGCGATCGGATGCCGGTGTTCATCGACGAACGGATTTGACGCCTCCTGGCGAGGTGCGCAATGAGCATGGGGGAGAGACGGGTTGCTGGCACAGAGATTGCGGAAGGCAATGCCGGTCGAGAAGATTCTTTACGGAACAGGAAGATTCTTGCCTGCCAGAACGATCAGAAGCCATCTCTCTAAGAGAGCGGAGAAAACAGGCGTCCTGAATCGACTTATTGAGCTTCGAATGCAGCAAGGTGCTTATCTATAAGCACTTCGTGGACTCCGCATTCGGTGCGCAAGAGCCGGTATCACGTGGCGAAGTGGGCATTCCAGAGACACATACCATGCGCGCCGCGTACCGTAAATATCAAAATACGGTATTTAATGCGTCTTTGCATGCAGTGGGAACTTCAGATGAGCATGCGAATTTTAGTCATTGGCGGAGCGGGGTTCATCGGCTCTCATCTTGCAGATGAGTTGCTCGATCACGGGCATCGGGTGCGTGCGCTGGATAACCTGTCATTCCAGGTTCATGGTCCTGGTCGTGTTCGTCCGGAATATCTGAACAAAGACGTGGAACTGGTGGTCGGAGACGTCCGAGATTCCGACACGGTGCAACGTGCGTTGCGGGACATCGACGTGGTCTATCATCTGGCCGCGGCGGTCGGTGTCGGCCAGAGCATGTACGAGATCGCGTCCTACACGAGCCAGAATAACATGGGAACGGCCGTGCTGCTTGAGGCCTTGATCAAACGACCGGTGGAGCGACTGATCGTGGCCTCGAGCATGAGCATCTACGGAGAGGGCCTTTATCGCGATCGAGAAGGGCGAGAACATCAGAATGTGGAACGCTCGCCCGCGCAACTCGAAGCGCACGAGTGGGAAGTTCAAGACACAGCAGGTAATCTATTCACGCCGATTCCAACTCCGGAAACGAAGCAACCGTGCCTGTCATCAATCTACGCATTATCCAAGTATGACCAGGAAAGAATGAGTCTGCTGGTCGGCCGTGCGTACAAGATCTCGACGGTTGCATTGAGGTTTTTCAATGTCTATGGAACACGGCAGGCCCTGTCCAACCCGTACACGGGCGTGCTGGCAATCTTCGCGGCGCGACTGCTGAACAACAATCCCCCCCTGATTTTCGAGGACGGGTTCCAGCGACGGGACTTTGTCAGTGTTCACGACGTCACACAAGCACTTCGACTGGCCATGGAAGTGCCTGAAGCGGCGGGGCACGTGTTCAATGTGGGCAGTGGACGGGACATTACGATTCAAGAAATCGCGCAACGGATGGCGGAAGCCCTCCACAAAGAAGACATTGAACCCAAAATCACCGGCAGATACCGCACCGGCGATATCCGGCATTGTTTCGCCGACATCACACTCGCGTCGCGCATCCTCGGATATAAACCCCGTGTTTCTCTCAGGGAAGGCATGATCCAACTGGCAGACTGGCTGGAAGGGCAAATCGCCATCGATCGCTCCGATGAAGCCGGCGCGGAACTCATGGCACGTGGACTTGCCGTTTGATTACCATGATCTCGAAAATAAAGAGAATCACGAAAAAGATTACATTTTTATATTAATATGAGAAATAATTTGCGCGAATTAACCAATCCCACGATTGGTCTGATTGAGTGGTTTCGACCGGGAGAATACGAATGCGTGGATCGTGTTCTCGCTGACATGAAGGCGATGGGCGTGAGGGAACTGCGCACCGGGTTCTCCTGGGCGGACTACTATACGCCCGACGGAGAAGCCTGGTATGACTGGCTAATCCCTCGACTGGCAAGTGAGGTGAGTCTACTTCCTTGCTTTCATTACACGCCCCCATCGCTGGGCATTATTCCGGCCACCTCCTCCCCGCCGCGCGATCGGAAGGCCTATGCCGATTTCCTCGACGTGATCATCACGAGGCACGGGCGGCATTTCGATTGGGTGGAGTTATGGAACGAGCCGAATAACCTCAACGACTGGGACTGGCGGCTCGACCCGGAGTGGAACATCTTCTGCGAGATGATGGGTAATGCCGCCTACTGGGCGAAAAGGCGGGGGAAAAAGACGCTTCTCGCTGGCATGTGCCCGACTGACCCCAACTGGCTCCGTCTGATCGGGGACCGAGGTTTGCTCGCGCTGTTCGATGCGGTCGGCGTGCATGGCTTTCCCGGAACCTGGGAATTTGACTGGGAAGACTGGTCTGAAAATATCGCCCAGGTGAAAAATGTTCTGAAAGCCTATGCACCCAGAGCCGAGGTTTGGATCACGGAAGCGGGCTTCTCGACGTGGAAGCATGACGAACGAGGGCAAATGCTTGCCTTTTTGCGGGCGATCGAGGCACCAGTGGAAAGGATGTACTGGTACTGTGCCTACGATCTCAACCCCGACCTACCCACTCAGGAAGGATTTCATGCGGATGAACGACATTACCACATGGGTTTGAAGCGGACGGATGGAACGCCGAAATTGCTCGCCCGGATCTGGGAGAACAATGGACTGAAGGGGATACGCAAGTCGGCCGAGATCATCACCCGGAGTGCTCCTTCTCCGCGGAGCCGAGGGCATGTTCTGATCACGGGTGGTGCGGGATTCATCGGGGCTCCACCTATCCCATCGTCTCCTGGAGGAAGGAAAGCACGTTCAGATCCTTGATGACCTCTCGCAGGCCGGAGCGGAAAACAACCTCCTCTGGCTACGCATGGCCCATGGCGATCGCCTAACACTCGAACTTGCGGATATCCGCGATCGTTATGCAATCCGGCGTGCCTTGAGGGGTTCGGAGCAGGTCTTCCACCTTGTTGGAAAGGTCGCTCAACAGGGAGCACGGCTCGACCCAGTTCAGGACTTCGAGGTGAATGCCCGAGGAACGTTGAACTTGCTTGAAGAACTACGTTTACTCGAATATCCACCTCCGTTAATATTCACCTCATCGAATCGGATCTATGGAAAGTTGGAAAATATTGGGCTACATGAGAAGAACCTGCGTTACGAACCCATTGACCCATCGGTAAAAAGATACGGCATTTGCGAGGACCAGACGCTGAGCCTCCACGGTTCAGACGGGTGCTCGATCGGAGCAGCGGATCAGTACGTGCTGGATTATGCCCGCACCTGGGGACTCCCGGCCGTTGTACTCCGCCTGAGTGGCATCCATGGCCATCAAAAATCCGGGACAGGGACCAGGGGAGAAGTGGGTTCATGGTTCATGCAGGCCATGGAAGGGGAGCCTCTTATCGTGCCTGGCAACGGCAAGCAGGTGCGCGATTTATTATTTATCGACGATCTCGTCGAAGCGCTGGTCCTCGCGATGAAGCACAATAGCCAGATGTCGGGCAGAGCCTTTAACCTAGGCGGTGGTCCAGCGAACTCGGCAAGCACTCTCGAACAGATTGCATGCATCTCGGAAATGCAGGGAGAACATCCCACCATCCGCTTCGAGAGCGAGCAAGGCAATTCTCCACGCTATTATGTCTCGGACATCCGACGATTCCAGATGATAACAGGCTGGACGCCGCGGGTCGGGATTCGTGAGGGGATGTGCGCCTACTACCAATGGTTAATAGAAAAGCTCGTTCCGAAGCAGAGAGCGCTCAGGGTCGGGGAGGCAATCGTATGAATGTTGTATTAGTCAATCCTCGCTGGACATTCGAAGGAAGCATCTACTTCGGATGTCGAGAGCCACATTTGCCTCTGGAATATGGCTACGCGAAAGCTTTGCTGGAGATGGAGGGGCATGACGTCCTGATCGTGGACGGACAGATGGAGAATCTGCCTCGCGCGGAGATCGCGCAGAGAGTCGCCGACTTTCATCCCGATTTCAGCGTCGTGACCACGGCCCCCAGCTACCTCTTCTGGCGTTGCGCGCCGCCGGAACTTCGGGTGCCTCAGGAGACCGTGGCGGATATCCGGAAATTCGCCGGAATTCTGATCGCGGTCGGCCCTCATGGCTCGACCACCCCAAGAACAACGCTCCAAAAACTGGGCGTGGATGTGGTTGTTCAAGGTGAGTGCGAGGACATCCTCCCTCAGATCGTGGGGAGCGAACGAACGGACTGGCCGGAAATTCCTTCCATCGCTTATTGGAATGAAGGTATGCCAGTCGTTCAGGGAGGACCACATACGACGGATATGGTCACATTGCCTGCCTTGTCCTGGCCCGCCGATGTGATCCATCGTCACCATCATCATCACCACCGCTTCGATGCCTCGCCGACGGGACCTGGAGCGGAGATGGAGACATCCCGAGGTTGCCCATACCACTGCTCTTTCTGCGCGAAGGAGAACTTCCGCAACCGCTACCGCAAGCGCCCCCTCGCCGTGATTCTCGAGGAGCTCGATGGACTGATGGCTCTGGGAGCGGAGTACATCTATTTTATTGATGAAATCTTCCTGCCAAACCGTGAACTGCTCCAGGCCCTCGTTGATCGACCGATACGCTTTGGCGTGCAGACGCGCATTGACCTCTGGAATGCGGAGATGCTCGACCTGCTCGGTGAAGCGGGTTGCGTGTCCATCGAGGCGGGCGTGGAGAGCATCAGCCCTGAGGGCCGAAATCTGCTCGACAAGAACAGTAAGCTCACGACGGAAGAGTTTACAGAACGTTTGATCCATGCGAAGCGCGGCATTCCCTTCGTGCAAGCGAATCTCATCGAGGCGCAGGTGGACGATGCCCAAGCGATCGCGGAGTGGCGCACACCTTCAAAAGTTCGGCGTCTGGTCCAATGAACCGGTCCCACTCTTCCCGTACCCGGGTTCACCGGATTATGTGAAACTTTGGGGATTTCCTGATGATCAAGCATGGGAGCGTGCTCACGATCATTACCTGAAACTTTTTGATCGGTTCTGTGATATTCAGGATTCGCGTCCGCTCCCACTCCCTCAAATTGAATTAAGCGTGCCTCATGAGCGTTGATCATCAACCGTCTCCCAAGCGCATCCTCATGACGGCCGATACGATCGGCGGGGTCTGGACGTACGTTCTGGAACTGGCCCAGGCTCTCGATCAACTTCAGATCGAGGTGATCATCGCGTCGATGGGCAAGCGCATGTCGACTTCGCAGCGTGAGTCGATCCGTGCCTTGCGAAATGTAAAGGTCATCGAAAGCTGTTATCGGCTGGAGTGGATGAACGATCCGTGGGACGATGTTCAGCAGGCGGGCGACTGGCTGCTCCAGATCGCGGACGACGTTCAACCCGATGTCGTTCATCTGAATAGCTATGCTCATGGTTCACTCTCCTGGAATCGGCCGACGTTGATCGTGGGCCATTCCTGTGTCCTGTCCTGGTGGCAGGCCGTCCGGGGAAGACCCGCGCCCGCATCCTGGAATCGCTACCGCAGCGAGATTACGAAGGGCCTTCGAAACGCGGACGTGGTGATCGCGCCGACCAGGGCCATGCTCGCCGAACTGCGCCGGTTCTACGGTCCGTTTGCTGCCGAACGCGTGATCCCGAATGGACGGACGATTCCGGCATCCGTCCCTCTCGAAAAGGAACCTTTTATTCTCTCGGCGGGGCGACTCTGGGACGAGGCAAAGAATATTTCCATTCTGGAGAGAATCGCGGCGAGCCTGGAATGGCCGGTTCTGGTCGCGGGAGAGAGTGCGCATCCGGATGGGGGCGATGCTTGCCTGAATTCGATTACCCTTCTGGGACACCTCTCACCACGCACGCTCGCCGATTATTACGCCAGCGCGGCAATCTATGCCTTGCCCGCGCGTTACGAACCGTTCGGTCTCTCGGTCCTTGAGGCGGCTCAGGCGGGCTGTGCGCTGGTCCTGGGCGACATCCCGAGCCTGCGGGAAGTCTGGGGGAACGCCGCCGTGTTTGTACAGCCGGAAGATGAAGATTCGCTCAAAGCGGCAATCCAGTCACTGATTGCGGACCCCACGCGGCGTCAACAACTCGCGGCGCGGGCACAAAGGCAAGCGAGAAAATATTCGCCCCCCCGGATGGCTCAGGCCTATCTCCACGCTTATGCAGAAATAATGGATTCTACGCTGCAACACAACGAGTCCGCGTTGCCGGATCTTGCCAGGACAAATCACCTATGACGATTCATCGATCCAGAGAGTCAGCGCGATGAGAATTATCCTCTTCTATCACTCTCTCCTGTCCGACTGGAATCACGGCAACGCCCACTTCCTGCGCGGCGTGGTTTCGGAACTGCTTTATCGCGGACACGACGTGACGGTCTTCGAACCCAGGAACGGCTGGAGCTTGACGAACCTTCGAGCAGAGCACGGTGATACGCCGATCGAGGCATTTCAGGCCGCTTATCCGCCCCTGAAGAGCCAGTGCTACGACCCGAGCACGATCGATCTCGAACGTGCGTTGGATGGGGCGGATCTGGTAATCGTTCACGAGTGGAACGATCACGAACTTGTGCGACGAGTCGGCGAGCAGCGTGCCCGTGGCGGAACTTTTCGGCTTCTCTTTCATGACACGCACCACCGTACCGTCACGGATCCTTCGGGCATGGCCGCGTATGACCTCGCCCATTACGACGGAGTTCTGGCCTTCGGAGACGTCATCCGCGACCTGTACCTTAAACGAGGCTGGGCTCGCCAGGCCTGGACCTGGCATGAAGCGGCCGATGTCCGCGTCTTTCAGCCCCTCGACGTGCCGAAACTCGATGGGGACCTGGTATGGATCGGGAACTGGGGAGATAATGAGCGTACCGCAGAATTACACGAGTATCTCTTCAAGCCGGCCAGGGCCCTGAGATTGCGGGCGAGGGTTCATGGGGTCCGCTACCCGAAGGAGGCACGTCAGGCGCTCGCTGATGCGGGGATTGACTACGCGGGCTGGTTGCCGAATTACGAGGTGCCGAGCGTCTTCGCGCGATTCCGGGTCACGGTCCATGTACCGAGACGACCCTACGCATCAGCGCTGCCGGGAATTCCGACAATCCGGCCATTTGAAGCGATGGCGTGTGGAATTCCGCTCATCTCTGCCCCCTGGGATGATGTGGAAGGGCTTTTCCAGCCGGGTCTCGATTATCTCGTGGCTCATGATGCTCAGGAGATGAAAACACATATGCGAGATTTGCTTCATGATGCGTCCCAGGCGCGGGAGCTAACGCATCATGGTCGCCGTACGATCCTCAAGCGGCACACCTGCGCCATCGGGTCGATGAACTTCTTGCCGTCTGCCGGCGTCTGGGCATTCCAACAGATGCGCGTTCGCCATCGGCGCGCGATTCCCATTTGATTTCACCAGAGGCCTCTCTCGAACGAAATGACCTGTTGAAGGACGTCGAGGCCCTATCCTCCACCTCTTGACCTTGGAGTGTTTCATTGATGGGCACGGTCTCCGGAATGCGGATCGCGTTCTTCGGCTCAAGCCTGGTCTCCGCATACTGGAACGGCGCGGCGACGTATTACCGAGGGATCGTCCGCGCCCTGAACGATCGCGGTCATCACGTCACCTTCTACGAGCCAGATGCCTTCGACCGGCAACGTCACCGCGACCTTCCCAATCCCCCTTGGGCGAACGTCGTCGTGTATAGCGCGGAGGGACCACAGGGGGTGGAGTCGGCGCTAGCCGATGCAAAGAATGCCGATGTGATCGTCAAGGCAAGCGGTGTTGGCGTGTTTGACGAGTTCCTGGAAGCCGCTGTCCTCGACCAACGATCTTCCGCCTCGCTCGTGATCTTCTGGGATGTCGATGCGCCCGCGACCCTGGAACGCGTCCAGCGCAATCTCGCCGATCCATTCCGGCCACTCATTCCTCGATACGATCTCATCTTGACCTACGGTGGGGGTGATCCGGTCATCCAGGCGTATCACGCTCTCGGCGCGCGCGAGTGCGTCCCTATCTATAACGCGCTCGATCCGACCACACATCATCCCGTCGCTCCCGACCCACGGTTTGAGGCGGATCTGGGTTTCCTCGGAAATCGCCTGCCAGACCGTGAGGCACGTGTGGATCAGTTTTTCCTTCAACCGGCTTCCTCGTGGCCGGAAGGTCGGTTCCTGCTCGGTGGAAGCGGTTGGGAGGACAAGCCGATGCCCTCGAACGTCCACTATCTCGGTCACGTGTACACTTCAGACCACAATGCGTTCAATGCTTCGCCAAAAGCCGTTTTGAATATCAGCCGTGAGAGTATGGCACGCTTCGGATATTCCCCGGCCACACGGGTCTTTGAGGCGGCCGGCGCGGGGGCGTGCCTCATCACCGACGCCTGGAATGGGCTCGATCAGTTTCTCGAACCGGATCAGGAAGTTCTCGTCGCGCACGACGGTAACGAGGTGCTGGAACATCTTCGGTCGCTTTCCCATGAACGTGCCCAGGCGATTGGGAACCGGGCCTTGAGGCGTGTCCTCGCCGAACACACCTATTCCCACCGCGCCGAGCAGGTCGAGACCTTGCTCGACGCCCGGCCAATGAGTCGTCGGAGTCTGTTCGTATGAGCTCGCGTTCGTTTGACATGGTCATCCTCGGCCTCTCCATCACGTCCTCATGGGGAAACGGCCATGCGACGACCTACAGGGGACTGGTGCGCGAACTCACGAAGCGAGGCCATCGGGTCCTGTTTCTGGAGCGCGACGTCTCCTGGTATGCCGCGAATCGCGATCTCCCTCGGCCACCCTTTGGCCGCACGATGCTCTATGAGAGCCTGGACGAATTGCGAGATTGCTTCGCGGAAGAAATTCAACGCGCCGACTTCGTGATGGTCGGATCGTATGTACCCGATGGCGTCGCCGTGGGGGAATGGGTTCTTTCGCTCGCGCGGGGCGTGACGGCGTTCTACGACATCGATACGCCGGTGACCCTCAGCAAGCTGGCGAGGGGTGATCGGGAGTACCTCGCGCCGCACTTGATTCCCCGATATCAGATGTATCTTTCTTTCACGGGAGGTCCCACGCTCGAACGGCTCGAACAGGAGTTCGGCTCCCCCATGGCAAGGACCCTCTACTGCTCGGTGGACCCGGATCAGTATTATCCAGATCCTTGTGAATATCAATGGGATCTTGGCTATCTGGGTACTTACAGTGAAGATCGCCAGCCGGCTCTCGACCGGCTCTTGCTCGAACCTTCAAGACGATGGTCCGAGGGGCGGTTTGTGGTCGCGGGGCCGCAGTACCCGAGGGAACCGAGCGTCTGGCCCGAGAACGTGGAGCGAATTGAGCATCTCCCCCCTCGCGAACATCGCGGCTTTTACAACCAGCAGCGGTTTACGCTGAACCTGACGAGAGCGGACATGGTCCGTGCGGGGTATTCTCCCAGCGTACGACTCTTCGAAGCGGCCGCGTGTGGCACGCCAATCCTCAGTGATTGGTGGGAAGGGCTTGATGCGTTCTTCCAGCCAGATGAGGAAATCCTCATCGCGCGATCCCCCGAAGAAACGCTGAGGTTCCTTCGCGACATCCCGGAAGAGTCCCGCCGAACCATCGGGCAGAATGCTCGCCGCCGCGTGCTCCATGCGCACACAGCGGCCCATCGCGCCAAGGAACTGGAAGACTACATCGCCGAGCGTTTCCGCACATCGCGCGGTCAGCGCCCGACAGGCCTTTATTTCGAGTTAACTGATGAGCCGTACCTTGCAATCTCAGGGGCCACCGCCGACGAACCCGAGGCAACAAGAGATCGCGGCCCTCGCCCCCTGGTTTCACAACTTGCATCTACCCGATGGAACTCAGACGGCGCCCGACCACCCGCTCGGAGATTTTCCTCACTTCAAGTGGGAGCAGATCGCCTCGCATCTTCCCGAGGATCTTTCCGGCTGGAGAGCGCTGGATATCGGCTGCAACGCGGGGTTTTACAGTATCGAGCTGGCACGCCGAGGAGCCATCGTGACCGGCATCGACCTCGACCCCCATTATCTCAAACAGGCACACTGGGCGGTCTCGCAGTACGGTTTGACCGATCGTGTGACATTTCGCCGAATGCAGGTTTACGACCTGGCGCGGGATCCCGAACAGTTCGACCTCATCCTGTTCCTGGGGGTGTTTTACCATCTGCGTTATCCGCTTCTCGGCCTGGATCTTGTCGCGAAGAAGGTTCGGAAGTTGCTGGTTTTTCAGACGCTGAGCCTGCCGGGTGACGACGTGATCGACGAAACACAGGACATGAAAATCGAGGACCGGGAGGTGATGAATGCCCCGGGATGGCCGAAGATGGCATTCATCGAACATCGGCTCGCGGGGGACCCCACAAACTGGTGGGCGCCGAACCGCGCTGCCGTGGAGGCGATGCTCCGGTCGAGTGGCCTTCAGGTGACCGGCCATCCGGGTCATGAAATCTATTTATGCTCTCCTCGAATTTCTAATGTATCTTTAGAAAACAATATGAAGGAAGCGGAATTGTTGTCCGCGACGGGGCGACCCTGGTCGAAACTTTGGGATCAGCCTTGATCCTGGCCTGGTTGATCAGTCGCCCTTCCCAGGATGGGATTCCCCGGCTTCGTTGTCCGATTTCTGCCTGGGATTCATGAGACTTGAATTATGGGCCGATCCGGTGTAATCTCGTGGTTCCGTTGTGAATTCCAGGCAGATCCGGCGTGAGAATCAAAGAGATTGTGGATCTGGATGTCGCGGGTTCGAACCTCGCCACGTCTCCTGATCCGGACTCTTACCGAATCATGGATTTCGAATTTTCCTCCGTGACGGAGGATGTGAGTCCCGACGTGTTCAGGAAACCCTGCCCGTCACGTTGTCTCTCATCGGAAATCCCGCCGGTTACTCCCTCCTCATCACGCCGAAGCCTCGTGATTGCAACCTCCGCATGATATAACATCGGGTGCCATCCGTAGTTGGGCTCAGACCACGAGAGACAGCATGGAAAGGTCACGGCCGTGCGCGGCTCGGTCGTCGAGGTTGCGTTCGCGGATGGACTTCCCGCGATTTACGAGGCCTTGCAGCTCTCGGTGCGGGACCGGACGATCACGCTGGAGGTCGCTCATCACCTCGATCCGCACACGGTGCGGACGATCGCGATGGCTCCCACCGAAGGATTGGCGCGGGGCATGGACGTCGCGCGGACGGGCCAGCCGATCACGGTGCCGGTTGGGCCGGCCACGCTCGGCCGGCTCTTCAACGTGCTCGGGGAGTCGCTGGACGGTCGCGAGCCGCTGACCGACGTCGAGCGCTGGCCGATTCACAGGGCCGCCCCCGAGCTAGCCGCCCAGCGGCGCGGGGTTGAGTTTCTGGAAACCGGGATCAAGGTGATCGACCTTCTGGCGCCTTTGCCGCGCGGGGGCAAGGCGGGGCTGATCGGCGGGGCAGGGGTGGGCAAGACGGTGCTCCTCCAGGAGTTCATCCGGAGCGTCAACCACGATCACGAAGGGATCTCCGTCTTCGCCGGGGTCGGCGAGCGCACCCGAGAGGGAAACGACCTCTGGCACGAGATGCAGGAGACAGGGGTCCTGGCGAACGCCATCCTCCTCTTCGGCCAGATGAGCGACCCGCCGGGAAGCCGCTTCCGGGTGGCCCTGTCGGCCCTGACCATGGCCGAGTATTTCCGCGACGTGCGCGGCAGCGAAGTGATGTTCCTCGTGGACAACATCTTCCGCTATGTCCAGGCGGGATCGGAGGTCTCGGGGTTGCTGGGACGGCTGCCGTCGGAGGTGGGCTACCAGCCGACGCTGGCCGACGACCTGGGGACCTTGGAGGAGCGGATCGCCTCGGTGGCCGCCGCCGCCATCACCTCGGTTCAGGCAGTTTACGTGCCGGCCGACGACATGACCGATCCGGCGGTGGCCCAGACGTTCACGCACCTGGACGCCAGCATCGTCCTCTCGCGCGACCTCGCCGCCCGGGGGCTCTATCCGGCGATTGACCCGCTCGCCTCGACGTCCCGGCTGCTCGATCCGGTGCGGCTCGGGGAACGGCATTACCGGGTCGCGCTGAGCGTGAAAGAGACGATCGAGCGGTATCGCGAGCTTCAGGACATCATCGCCATGCTCGGCCTGGAGGAACTCTCGGCCGCCGATCAGTTGACCGTGCGGCGCGCCCGGCGGCTGGAGCACTTCCTCACCCAGCCGTTCTTCGTGACCGAGATGTTCACCGGGCATCCCGGTCGGCGCGTCTCGCTGCCGGAGACGGTGGCCGGCTGCGAGGCGATCCTGGAAGGGAAGTTCGACGATCGGGACGAGGGCACCCTCTACATGATCGGCGCGATCGAGGAGGCGAAGTCGTGACCCTGGACCTGGAGATCATCGCCCCGCATCAGGTCGTCGCGCACGGCCGGATCGTCGCGCGTCCAGGCGGCGGACGCGAGCGGCCGGTTCGGAATCCGGCCCGGTCACGAAAATTTTCTGACGGTCCTGGTCCCTTGCGTGCTCCGCTTCCGCGCGGAGGATGGCCGCGAATCGTTCGCCGCGGTCGATGGCGGGGTGCTCCTGCTGGAAGATGGACGGATCTCGGTCGCCACCCGCGACGCCGTGATGTCCGGGCGGCTGGAGGACGTGGCCGACGCGGCCGCCGCCATGCTCAAAGCCCGTGAGGACAAGGAACACGCGGCCCGCGCCGGTTTCGCCGAGCTGGAGACATCCCTGTTGCGCGAACTGCGCAAGGCGGAGCAGTGATGACCGACCCCCGCGATCGCGACGAGGACCCGTTCGTGCGCGAGGTCCGGCGCCAGGCGGAGCGTGCCCAGGTGAATCAGCGCTTGACGTTCTGGCAAGGGTTGGGACTGGTCGGGTCCGTTGGCTGGATGGTGGTCCTGCCCGCGCTGCTGGGGGCCTACGTGGGACGCCGGATCGATCGCCACTGGGAGACGGGCATCTTCTGGACGCTTTCGCTGCTGTTCATCGGGTTGGCGCTCGGCTGCATCAGCGCCTGGCGGCACGTGCACCAGGAACTCGACGCATGATGTGGATCGTGGCCGTCGAGCGCGGGGGCCGGCCTGGGCCTGGTCTATTTCGGTGGGCTCTGGTTGACTGTGGTGGGCGTGGTGCGCCAGCCGTCGCGGGCCTCGTGGGTTCCGGTCAGCGGCGCGGTCCGGCTCGTCCTGCTGGGGTTGGGCCTGGCGTTCCTGAGCCGGCAAGGCCCCGGCACCATCCTGGCGGCCCTGGTCGGGCTCTGGCTGGCGCGCTGGTATCTCTTGCAACGGCTGGGAGGCATCGGGCATGGAGGGTAGTGGCGTTTCTCCCGCGACGCTGTTCCACCTCGGACCGGTCGAGGTGACGGCGACCGTCGTCTATTCGCTCATCACCTCGGGCGTGCTTGATCGTCATCGCCCTGCTCGTGCGGCTGGGCCTCGGGCGGCGTCCGTCCGGCTGGCCGGTGGCGGCGGAGTTGCTGGTCGAGCATTTCGACGACCTGATGCGCGACATGTTCGGCTGCGATCCCCGCCCGTACTCCCCCCTGATCGTGACCCTGGCGCTGTTCATCGGCGTGGCGAACCTGCTCGGCCTGGTGCCGGGGCTGCATTCGCCGACGGCCGATTTCTCCACGACGGCCGCGCTGGCGATCATCGTGTTCTTCGCCGTGCCGTTTTTCGGCATCCGTTCCCGAGGGCTCCGGGGCTATCTGGGGCATTACCTCGAACCGTCGCCGTTGCTGCTCCCGTTCGAGATCATCACCGAGTTCTCCCGGACCCTGGCGCTGGCCGTCCGTTTGTTCGGCAACGTGATGAGCGAGGAACTGGTCATCGCCGTCCTGCTCTCGCTCGCCGGCCTGCTGGTGCCGGTCCCGATCATGATGCTCGCCGTGCTGACGAGCGTGGTGCAGGCTTACATTTTCGCGGTCCTGACGGTCGTGTACCTGAGCGCGGCCGTGCAGGTCCATCAACGTTGAGAGGAGCATGATTGATGAGCACGCCCTTGATCTTCGCCCTCGTCGGCATGGTGGTCGCGGGCCTGACGACGGCCATCGGCACGATCGGTCCGGCGCTCAGCCAGGGGAGGGCCGTGGACTCGGCGCTCGACGCCATCGCGCGACAGCCCGACGCCTCCGACCGGATCAGCCGCACCCTATTCGTCGGGCTGGCGATGATCGAATCCCTGGCGATCTACTGCCTGGTGATCTCGCTCATCATCCTGCTGGCCAACCCGTTCCTGTCGCTGATCCGCGGGCAATGAGCCATGAGCTTCAACGTCTGGACGTTCCTGTTCGAGCTGCTCAACTTTCTGGTCCTGGTGTACGTCCTGCGACGGCTGCTCTACCGCCCGCTCCACGAGGCGATCGATCGGCGCAAGGCGGCGAACGCGAAGGCCCAGGCGGAGGCGGAACAGGCTCGTCAGGAGGCCGTCGCGCTCCAGCAGCAACTGAATGAGCAGATGGCCGCCCTGGATGGGCAACGCCAGGAGTTGATCCGCAAGGCCCGCGAGCAGGCGGAGGCCGAACGGAAAGCGAATGATCGCCGAGGCCGAGCGCAGCGTGCGGAAGCGCCGCGAGGACGTGACGCAACAGCTCGAACGGGAGCGGGCCGAGGCCCTCCAGTCGCTCCGGACCGAACTCGTGCAATCGGCCGTGGCGCTCGCCGAGCGCTTTCTCCAGGAGGCGTCCACCGCGACGCTCCAGGAGCAACTGGCCGGGCGGCTCGTCGAGACGCTGCAAGAGATCCCGGAGGACGAGCGTGGGCGTCTGCGACGGGAGCTGGACGCCGGGGATAACGCCGTCGTCGAGACGGCCAGCGACCTCAACGGCACGATCCTCCAGAGCCTCGACGGCGCGTTGACGTCGCTGGCGGGCCGGGCGGTGGACCTGTCCGTGCAGACGCGGCCCGAACTGCTCGGCGGCCTGCGGTTGCGATTCGGCGGGCATGTCTGGGATGCCTCGCTGACCGGCGGACTGGACGAGGTTGCCCTGACGACGACCGCGAGGAGCGTTTCCCCATGAGCGAGCGGATCGAGCAAATCGGCAAGGACGTTCGCGCGACCCTGAACTCGCTTCACTGGCAGGTGCGGCATCACGAGGTCGGCCAGGATCGTCTCCGTCGGGCGACGGCGTGGGGCGGGTCCGAGGCGCGCCCTCCGTGCCCTACGGCGAGCTGCTGGAGCGCGCCGACGGGCTGACCGGCCTGGCCTTCGACATCCGCCCGCATGACGTCGGCGTGCTCTTTCTCGACCCGTCGGATCACGTCTCGGCCGGCGACGAGCTGCGCGCCACCGGGCGCGTGGCGAGCGTGCCGGTCGGCGAGGAGCTGCTGGGCCGCGTGGTCGATGCGCTGGGCCGCCCGCTGGACGGCGGACCGCCGATCCGCTCTGCGGGACTACCAGCCGGTCGAGCGCGAGGCCCCCGGCGTCATCGACCGCCAGCCCGTCCGCGAGCCGATGCACACCGGCATCAAGGTGATCGACGCCTTGCTGCCGCTGGGGCGCGGTCAGCGCGAGTTGATCCTCGGCGACCGCTCGACGGGCAAGACCTCCCTGGCGCTCGACGCGATCCTCGCCCAGCGCGGCACGGAGGTCCTCTGCGTGTACGCCGCGATCGGCTTACGGAAGACGAACGTGAACGAGGTCGTGGAGACCTTGCGCACGAGCGGCGTCCTGGCGCAGACGGTGATCATCGCGGCCGAAGCCGATTCGCCGCCGGGGCAGCAGTACCTCGCCCCCTACGCGGCCTGCACGATCGGCGAGTCGTTCATGCGCCAGGGGCGTCACGTCCTGGTGATCTACGACAGTCTGACCAACCACGCCGACGCCTACCGGCGGATCGCCCTGCTGCTGGGTCGGCCGCCGGGCCGTGAGGCGTATCCACCCGACGTCTTCTATCTCCACGCCAGGCTCCTGGAGCGGGCGACCCGGCTGCACGACCGTCTCGGCGGCGGCAGCCTGACCGCCCTGCCGATCGCCACGACCCAGGCGGGGAACATCTCCGCCTATATCCCGACGAACCTGATCTCGATCACCGACGGCCAGCTCTACCTCGACACCCACCTGTTCAACGAGGGGGTGCGGCCGGCCGTGGATGTCGGCCTGAGCGTCTCGCGGGTCGGCGGCAAGGCCCAGCCGAAGGTGCTCCGCCACCTCGCCAGCGACCTGCGACTGCTCTATGCCCAGTTGCACGAGCTGGAAACCTTCGCTCGCTTCGGCGCCGAGCTGGAACCGGAGACCCGCCAGCGGCTGGAACGGGGCAAGCGTCTGCGCGAGGCGCTCAAGCAGCCGCGTCTCGACCCGCTCCGCGTGGGCCAGGAGGCCGCCATCCTCTTCGCCATCCGGGAGGGGTCGCTCGATCCGGTGGAGGTCGAGCAGGTCACCGATTTCCTCGACGCGCTGCGACAGCGGCTCGAGCAGAGCGAAGCCGACCTGCTCGATGCCATCGAACGGGAGGATGAGATCAGCGACGCCTCGGCGAACCGGCTGCGGCAGGTGATCGCCTCGGTTCGACGCACGTTCGCCGAGCAGACGGAGGCGACATGACCCGGGAATCCACCCAGCGGCGACACCATGCCGTGGAGACGGTGCACAACGTCGTCAGCGCAATGCGCGCCATCGCCGCCGGACGGATCCAGAGCGCCCAGCGCGCCCTGGACAGCGCGCGGCGTTACCACGAGATCGTCCTCCGCGGCCTGGCGTGGCTCCTTCCCGAACCGGAGACGTTTGCCCCGGGCATCGACCACCGTCCGAACGCCTTGCTGGTGATGACCTCGGAGCAGCCGCTCTGCGGCGTCGTTCAATCCGAACGTGCTCGCCCTGGCCGAGCAGCGATGGAACGAGCTACGGCAGGAGGGGAACGTCCACCTGTTCGTCGTCGGTCATCGTGGAATTCGCCAACTCCTGGCCCGCCACATCACGCTGGAAGGGGGCGAGACCGCGGCCACGTCGCTCGAAGGGCTGCACGACCTGGTCAAACGCCTGGCGAAGCTGCTGGGAACACGCTACGCGACTGGCGAGCTGGAGGGCTTGCGCGTCATCTACAACCGCTATCAGTCGATCAGCGAGCAGGTTCCCACCGAGGTGCAGATCCTGCCTCCGGATCTGAGCCGCATCCGGTCCGCCGCCGGCGAGGCAAGGCCGACGCGGTTCCACCACTACCTCCCGCCAACGGACCTCCTGGCGGGGCTCGTGGATGAATACGCCTTCATCAGCCTCTATCTCCTCGCCGCCGAGTCGTTCGCCAGCGAGCAGGCGAGCCGGCTGGTGGCCATGGATTCCTCGATGCGAAACACCGAACACATGATGGAGAAGCTCGCCGATCTCGAACGCCGAGAGCGTCAAGCGGAGATCACGCGCGAGGTGCTGGAACTGATCGGCGCCCGGTTCGCTGGCGAATCGGCGTGACGGGCCGCGAATTTCCCGATCGTTGGCGATCTCGGGGAACCCGAAGTCGAATATGTTCCCCTTGCGGCGCGGGATTCCGTAGGATGGGGATGTAAGAGGCGACCCACGTCCCATCCTGAGCAATCACAAAAGGTGTCCAGGTCGTCCCAAAGGGGCTGATCGCCCGTGCCTCTGCCGAGCTCGACCATGAGCATGCACGTCTGTCCGCACACACGCGATGACTCCCGGATTGTGGCACGCGCGGCCAGCGCCGCGGTGATCCTGATCGGGGACCCTGGTGCTCGTCGGCTGGGCAGGTCGACAGCGAGACCTTGAAGAGTGTCATCCCCGGCATGACCGCCATGAACCCCGGGGGAACGGCCCTGGCCTTCCTCCTGGCCGGGGTGTCGCTCTGGATCCAGTCCTCCGAGTCGTCCAGCCGTCGTCTCCGCAGCACTCGGCAAGGTCTGCGCCGGCGGCGGTCGTCCTGCTGGCCGTGCTCCGGATCGGGGGCTATCTGTTCGACTGGGACGGTGGCCCGGACCAGATGCTCTTCCGGATGAAGCTGGACCTGGAGGTCCTGCGCAACGAATATCCCAACCGGATGGCGCCCAACACGGCGGCGGCCCTGCTGCTGGTCGGCCTGGCCTTGCTGCTCCTGGACGTCGCGGTCCCGGCTGGGCGTGCTGGCCGCCCAGTTCCTGGCCCTCGGCGACCGCCCTGATCGCGCTGCTGGCGATCATCGGCTACGCCTACAGCGCGTTGTCCCTGACCGGGGTCCAACAGTTCATCCCGATGGCGATGAATACCGCCGTGGCGCTGGCCTTGATGAGTGGCGGCATCCTCTTCGCGCGGTCCGAACGCGGCGTGATGGCCATCGTCCGCAGCGACGGTGCCGGCGGTCTCATGGCGCGTCGGCTCTTGCCCGCGGCGATCGTCATTCCCGCGGTACTGGGCTGGCTGCGCTGGCTCGCTCAGGAGCAAGAGATACTGGATCAGGTGATGGGGCTCTCGCTATTCGTGCTCGCGAACATCGTCCTTTTCACGGTGTTGATCTGGTGGAACGCGGCGTCGTTGAACCGCATGGACCGCGAGCGCCGGCAGGCGGTGCGGCGACTGAGCGTCCAGTACACGGTGACGCGAATCCTGGCCGAATCCCCTCAGCTCGAAGACGCCGTGCCGGAGATCCTGGAGGCGATTTGCGAGAGCCTGGGATGGGTGAAGAGTGGCCTCTGGTGGGTGGACCCGCAGGCGAACGTGCTGCGCTGTCGCAACGTCTGGCACGCCGCCGATACCCCGCTGGAGGAGTTCGTCGCCCTGAGCCGGAAGTCCACGTTCGCCCCCGGTGTCGGGCTGCCCGGGCGCGTCTGGAAAAGCGGCCAGCCCACCTGGATTCCGGACATCGTCCAGGACGCCAACTTCCCGCGGGCGACGGTCGCGGCCCGCGAGGGACTGCATGGGGCATTTGCCTTCCCGATCGTCGTCGGTCCTGACGTGCTGGGCGTCATTGAAGTCCTCAGCAGCGAGATTCAGCAGCCCGATAAGGACCTGCTCCCGATGCTGGCGTCCATCGGCAGCCAGATCGGCCAGTTCCTGATGCGCAAGCAGGCGGAGGAGGATGTCCTTCAGGAACGGCACCTGCTCGGCTCGCTCATGGACACCGTCCCCGACTCGATCTACTTCAAGGACGCCGAGAGCCGCTTCCTCCGCATCAACAAGGCCCTGGCGGATCGGTTCGGCCTGGCCAGCCCCGCCGATGCGATCGGGAAGACGGACTCCGACTTCTTCACCGAGGAACATGCCCGCCGGGCGCGGGACGACGAACGGTCGATCCTCAGGTCCGGGCGGCCGATTGTCGGCAAGGAAGAGAAGGAGACCCGAGGCGGCGACGGCGAAGCATGGGTCTCGACGACCAAGATGCCATTCCGGGACTCGGACGGGCGCATCATCGGCACGTTCGGCATCTCGCGCGACATCACCGAGTCGAAGAAGGCCGAGGAGGCCCTGCGGCAGGGAGAGGAGCGGTTCCGTTCGCTGGTCGAGGCGACCGCGGCCATCGTCTGGAACACGCCGGCCTCCGGCGAGTTCGAATCCGAGCAGCCCGGCTGGAGCGCGTACACCGGCCAGACGTTCGACCAGCTCAAGGGCTGGGGCTGGCTCGACGCCGTCCACCCCGACGACCGGCCGAAAACACCGCGGCGGTGTGGTCGGCGGCCGTCGCCTCCCGCTCGCTCTACCAGGTCGAGCACCGGCTGCGGCGGCACGACGGCGAGTACCGGCACATGCTCGTCCGGGCCGTCCCGATCCTGGCCAAGGAGGGCGGGATCCGCGAGTGGGTCGGGGTCCACACCGACATCGAGACCCAGAAGCAGGCCGAGGCCGCCATGCGGGAGGCCAAGGAGGCCGCCGAGGCGGCCACGCGGGCCAAGAGCGAGTTCCTGGCCAACATGAGCCACGAGATCCGCACGCCGATGAACGGCATCATCGGCATGACCGAGCTGGCCCTCGACACGACGCTGACCTCCGAGCAGCGCGAGTACCTCGGCATGGTCAAGCTGTCGGCCGATCACCTGCTGACGGTGATCAACGACATCCTCGACTTCTCCAAGATCGAGGCCGGCAAGCTCGACCTGGAGCGGTCGACTTCGACCTCCGCGAGACCCTCGACGACACCGTGGCCACGCTCGCCCTGCGCGCCCACAAGAAGGGGCTGGAGCTGGCCGACCACATCGCGACCGACGTGCCGGATGCCCTCGGTGGGCGACCCGCACCGGCTGCGCCAGATCGTCGTCAACCTGGTCGGCAACGCCATCAAGTTCACCGAACGGGGGGAGGTGGTGCTCCGGGTCGAGGTGCAGTCGCGGACCGAGCGGGAGGTCGTGCCTGCACTTCGCCGTCCGCGACACGGGCATCGGGATCGTCCCGAGCAGCAGCAGAGGCTCTTCAAGGCCTTCTCCCAGGCCGACACCTCCACGACCCGCAAGTACGGCGGCACCGGCCTGGGCCTGGCGATCTCGGCCCGGCTGGTCCAGATGATGGGCGGGGAAATCTGGCTGGAGAGCGAGGTCGGCCGGGGGAGCACGTTCCACTTCACGGTGCGCTTCGGCCTGGCCCAGCGGGCCGACGGCGCGGCCGATGCCGGCCGAGCCCGCCCAGGTGCACGGCCTGTCCGTGCTGGTCGTGGACGACAACGCCACGAACCGGCGCATCCTCCAGGAGATGCTCACCAGCTGGGGCATGAGGCCGACCGCCGTCGCGAGCGGCCCCGAGGCGCTGGCCGCCCTGGATCAGGCCCGCCGCGCGGGGTCGCCGTTCGCCCTGGTCCTGCTGGACGCCATGATGCCGGAGATGGACGGCTTCACCCTCGCCGAGCGGATCCGGCAGGATACGGAGCTGCTGGGGTCCACCCTGATGATGCTCTCGTCGGCCAACCGTCGCGAGGACGCCGCCCGCTGCCGCGAGCTGGGGGTGGCCCCCTACCTGACGAAGCCGGTCAAGCAATCGACCCTGCTCGACGCGATCATGACCACGCTCGGATCGACCGTGCGTGTCGACGACCACGAGGCCCCGGCGGACACTCCGCGCGGGCCGGGAGGGCCGTCGCCGGTTCCTCCGGCTCCTGCTGGCCGAGGACAACGCGGTCAATCAGCGGCTGGCGGTCAGCCTGCTGGAGAAGCGGGGCCATCAGGTCGTGGTCGCCGGCAACGGCCGCGAGGCGCTCGCGGCCCTGGACGGAACGCCGTTCGACGCCGTGCTGATGGACGTGCAGATGCCCGAGATGGACGGGTTCGAGGCGACCGCCGTCATCCGCGCCCGCGAGGAGGCGACCGGCGCCCATCTCCCGATCATCGCCATGACCGCCCACGCGCTGAAGGGGGACCGGGAGCGCTGCCTGGAAGCGGGCATGGACGGCTACGTCACCAAGCCGCTCCGGCCCCAGGAGCTCTTCCGGGTGCTGGAGGGCCTGGCCCCCGCGACCGACGAGGCCGAGGCGACGCCGCCCCCGAGGCCGACAGCCCTGGACGACGCGTTCGACCTGGCCGCGGCCCTGGACCGCATGGACGGCGACGTGGAGCTGCTGAAGGAGCTGGCGGGGCTCTTCCTCGACGACTGCCCGGGACGGATGGCCGAGATCCGGCAGGCGATCGACCGCGAGATGCCCGGGGCTTCAGCAGGCGGCCCACACCCTCAAGGGGTCCGTGGCCAACTTCGGCGCCCGGGAGGCCGTCGAGGCGGCGCGGCTTCTGGAGCAGGACGGACGCGCGCAGAACTGGGACCATGCCGAGAACGCCTGGAACGCGCTGGAGGAGGCCATCGGCCGCCTTGAGCCAGCCCTCGCCGGACTCGGTGAGAAAGGGTTGTCAGAGCGACGTTGACGCCCGTTCGTCCTGGCCCCGTTTCCTCTGGACGGAGTGATCCATGAACATCTTGATCGCGGACGACGACTCCGTCTCGAGGCGGTTGCTGCAAAGCCACCTCGAGAAGTGGGGATACGAGGTGACGGCGGCCCAGGACGGGGCCGAGGCATGGCGCCTCTTCGAAGAGGACTGTTTCCCCATGGTCATCACCGACTGGATGATGCCCGAGCTGGACGGGCCGGGGCTGCTCCGGCGCATCCGTCTTCGTCCCGTCGTCCCGGCTACGTCTATGCGATTCTCGTGACCGCGAAATCCCAGAAGGAAGACCTGGTCGCGGGCATGGACGCCGGCGCCGACGATTTCCTCACGAAGCCGTTCGATCGGGACGAGCTTCGGGTCCGCCTCGCGCGGGGGAGCGGATCATCCGGCTGGAGCACGGTCTGCGCGAAACCCAGACGGCCCTGATCCAGACGGAGCAGCTCGCGAGCCTGGGGCGTCTGGCGGCGGGCCTCGCCCACGAGATCAACAACCCGATCTCTTACGTCATGAACAACCTGGCCGTGCTCCAACGGGACGTTCAGGGGGCCTTGCGCGTGCTGGACAAGTGCGGTGAGGGGCAAAACGCCCTGTCGCGGTTGGAACCGGAACTCGCCGCCGAGATCTCCCGACTTGAGGAGGAGGTGGACCTGCCCTACCTCCGGGAGAATCTCGATCGGATGTTCCACAGCACGTCGGACGGCCTGAAGCGGATTCGCGCGATCGTAGCCAACCTCCGTGATTTCGCCCGCCTGGACGAGGCGGAATACAAGGAGGTGGACCTGAACGCGGCCCTCCGGTCCACCCTGGAGGCCCTCCACCACGAGCTTTCGCAGAAAGCGATTCGCGTGGAGAACGACTTCCAGGAACTTCCCCCGATCGCCTGTTACCCCGCCAAGATCAACCAGGTCTTCCTCAACGTCTTGCTCAACGCCATCCAGGCGTCCGAACGCGAGGAGCGAATCGAGGTGCGTACCCGCGCTGACGAAGAGGGCGCTGTCCTTGTGGAGATCGAGGACCACGGCGAAGGGATCAGCCCCAAACACCGGCCGCACATCTTCGAGCCGTTCTTCACGACGAAGCCGGTGGGCAGCGGGACGGGGCTGGGTCTCTCGGTCAGCTACGGGATCGTCCGCGACCACGGCGGGACTCTGGACGTCGAGAGCACGCTCGGCCAGGGCAGCCTTTTTCGCATCCGGTTACCCAGAAAGCACCCGTAGCCGCTCGACTCGGATCGTCGTCCCCGGCCGGTTCCTCGTGGTCGGCCCTCCCTCGACGCGTTACGATGGGCCTGTCCGTGCCCGCCGTTGACACCGCGAAAAGGGACACGCCGCCATGCCTCGACGCGCCGCCACGTTCTTTCTTGCCCTCACGTTCCTTCCCAGGATGGCCGCAGCTCAGGGGTTCGCGTCGGAGGAAGCGGCGGGACGGATGAGCGTCGCGGAGGGGCTGGAGGTCCGGCTCGTCGCCGCCGAACCGCTGGTCCGCCAGCCGGTCGCCATCGAGTTCGACGACCGGGGGCGGCTCTGGGTCATCCAGTATCTCCAGTACCCCAATCCCGAGGGACTTCATCGCGTCGAGGTCGATCGCTACTCGCGGACGATCTACGACCGCATTCCCGAGCCGCCCCCGCGCGGGCCGAAGGGGGCGGACCGGATCACGATCCTGGAAGACACCGACGGCGACGGCCGGGCCGATCGCGCCCAGGATTTCGTCCAAGGGCTGAACCTCGCCAGCGGTCTCGCGTTCGGCCGGGGCGGGGTGTTCGTGCTCCAGGCTCCATACCTGCTGTTCTACCCCGACCGCGACCGCGACGACGTCCCCGACGGCGACCCCGAGGTCTTGCTGGAAGGTTTCGGCATGGAGGACGCCCACTCGGTCGCCAACTCCTTGACGTGGGGACCCGACGGCTGGCTCTACGGCCTGCAGGGAAGCACCGTCACGGCTCGGATTCGCGGGAACACCTTCCAGCAAGGCGTCTGGCGTTACCATCCCGAATCCGACCGGTTCGAGCTGTTCGCCGAGGGGGGCGGCAACATGTGGGGCCTCGACTTCGACCCGCGAGGCGATCTCTTCGCCAGCACGAACGTCGGCGGCTTCGTTATGCTGCACGCCGTCCAAGGGGGGTACTACTGGAAGTCGTTCGGCAAACACGGGCCGTTGCACAACCCGTACACCTTCGGCTACTTCGATCACGTCGCGCACGACGGCGTCCGTGGTGGTCACGTCGCGGTCGGCGGCCTCTTCTACCAGGCCGACGCTTTCCCCGAAGAGTGGCGCGGCCGTTACATCGCCGCGGACCTGCTCGACCATTCGATCCACTGGCACGAGGTCACGCCCCTGGGCTCGACCCATCGCGCCAGGCAGGGCGGGGACATGCTCCGGGCGAATGACACGTGGTTCGCTCCGAGCGATATCACCCTCGGCCCCGATGGGTTCCTCTACGTCGCCGACTGGCACGACCGCCGGACGGCCCATCCCGACCCGGATGCCGACTGGGACCGCACCAACGGCCGGATCTACGCCATCGGCCCAAGCGGGGTGACGCCGGGAAAGACGACGGACCTGGCGGAACGCTCCACCGAGGCTCTGGTCGATCGGCTCGGTGACTCCAACATCTGGCAAGTGCGACGCGCCCGCCGCCTGCTGGCCGAGCGGCGCGACCCGGAAGCGATCGACCGCCTGCGGGCGTCGTTGCTCAATTGCGGCGGGCCGATCCCTTGCCTGGAGGCCCTCTGGACCGTATCGTGCTGCGGCGGGCTGGATGACCGGCTCGCCACGGACCTCCTGATTCATCCCGATCCCGAAGTCCGAGCCTGGACCGTGCGACTGCTGGGAGACCGGCCCGAGCGCTCGCCGGAACTCGACGCGCTCCTGATCGACCGCGCCGCGTTCGACCCGAGCGACCGCGTGCGGGCGCAGCTTGCCGGCACATCGGCTCGGTTGCCGACGGAGACCGGCCTGGAGATCGCCGAGCGACTGCTGCGCCGGGATCTGGACGCGGACGATCCCCACATCCCGCAACGGCTCTGGTGGGCGGTCGAGCGGCACGCGACGGCGGACCCCGACGCGGTGCTCCAGCGGTTCGCCAGGGCGGACGCCTGGCAGTCGGCCATGACTCGCGACACGATCCAGCCACGATTGATGCGCCGGTTCGCGTCGGAACGAACCGACGAGGGGGACGCGGCGTGTGCCCTTTTGCTCTCCTCGGCCCCCACCGAGGAGGACCGGGCGCGGCTCCTGGCGGCCCTCGACGAGACGACGCGGGGGCGGCCACCGGGTACGATCGGTCCCGAGTTGACGCGGGCTATCCGAAGACGGCTCGACGCCGGGGCAAGTGATCCGGCCACGATCCGCCTGGCGGCGCGCTGCGGCGACCGCGCCTCGCACGAGCGGGCACGGACCACGGCGACCGATCCTCAGGCCCGGCCCGAGGATCGGCTGACGATGA
Organism: uncultured Planctomycetota bacterium; assembly: GCA_963758025.1. Taxonomy (GTDB): domain Bacteria; phylum Planctomycetota; class Planctomycetia; order Isosphaerales; family Isosphaeraceae; genus CAVWUA01. The sequence goes on from CAVWUA010000006.1 coordinate 1,104,880, forward strand.
TCGACCTGCTCGGTGAGCTGGCCGAGAAGGAGGACCGCGCGCCGCTGCTCGATCTGGCCGCTCGCGGCGCGGACGACGCGATCCGAGCGGCGGCGATCCGCGCGCTGGGTCGGTTCGAGGACGGAGCGATTCCCTCCGCGTTGCTGTCGCGCTATCCCGAGGAGGACGCGACCTGGCGGCGGCGGGTCCGGGACCTGCTGTTCGGCCGTGCCGGCTGGGCAAAGGCCTTTCTGGAGGAGGTGGAGCGCGGTCGGATCGCGGCGTTGGAAGTGCCACTGGACGAGGTACGCCGCATCGCCGCGCTGAGGGATCGGGAGCTGGATGCCCTCGTGCAAAAGCACTGGGGAACGCTGACCGGCGCGACGCCCGAGGTCCGGCTTGCCGAGGTGCGCCGGCTGAACAACGACCTCCGGGCCGGGACCGGCGACCGGGAGCGCGGCCGCGCTCTCTTCCGGGAGCATTGCGCGTCGTGCCATCGCCTCTTCGGCGAAGGGAAGGCGGTCGGGCCAGACCTGACCCACGCGAACCGGCACGACCGCGATTTCCTGCTGGTCAGCCTGGTCGATCCGAGCGGCGTGATCCGCAAGGAATTTCAATCCGTGCTGATCCAGACGCATGACGGCCGCGTCCTGACCGGCCTGATCGCCGAGCAGTCGCCGAGCCGGATTACCTTGCTCGGGGCGGACGAGGAGCGGACGACGATCGGCCGCGACGAGATCGCGGAGATGGCCGACGCGACGGCCTCACTCATGCCCGAGGATCTCTATCGCCGCCTCGATCCCGAAACGCTTCGGGACCTGTTCCGCTACCTGGAGTCGGACCCGGCGCCCTGAGAGGGCCACGCGGGTCCGCCGTAACCTTCTTCTCTCTTTTGTGTGGAGACCGAGATGTCACGACGAGATCTGTCTCGGTGGGTCGTCGCGCTGCTGACCGTTGCGCTGGTCACTCCTTTGGCAAAAGCCGGTGAGCGGGACGCCGAGGGGACGCGGATCTACGAGAACCGGCTCACGCCGATCGCTGATCCGAAGCCGCTCCTGGCCGATCACCCGGAGTTCGTCGAGCCGATCCGCGAGACCGCTCGGTTCGAGGCGCCGCCCTTGATCGACGACCCGGAGGCCGACCTGGAGGTGCGGGCCTGGCGGTTCTCCTACAACGCGCGCGGGATCATCGAGGTCCCCAACCGCCTCCGCGCCGACCGGACGGCCGTCATCGTGGTCCACCCGTGGGGGATCGACGACGGCCAGGGGTGGCGGACGCCGGAACCGGCGGGCGTCGCCTTCCAGTGTACCCCGGCCAAGAACGCGATCGTGCTCGATCACGGAGCGAAGGTCATCAACCCCTTCCTCAAGACGCTCCGCGAACGGGTCGCCCTGGTGGCCTATAGCCTGCCGGGAAAGGAGGACCCGATCCGCCGTTTGATGTACCGTTCCTATCGCGGCACGCCGAGCGGCGCGGAGCGGAAGGCGGGACGCGAGGCCCTGAAGGCCAAGCTCGACGGCTTCGCCTACCGGGGCGATCCCCTGCCGGCCACCATCCCGGTCGCGGCCGAGATGCCGACGATCGACTATTTCCGAGCCTTTCCCGGTCTGGACGCCGGCCCGAAGTACGACCCGAACGGATTCTGGGAATTGCCGATCCCCGTCATGCGGTCCATCGACGTCGCGCCCGACGACCTGGTGATCTACGACGGCGAGGGGTATCCGGCCTTGCGCGATTTCCTCAAGGCGCGGGGCATCCGCCATATCCTGCTGGCCGGTTACAACACCGACATGTGTGTCTGCTCGACCACGGCGGGCTACAAGAACCTGGGCGAGGATTTCGACGTCTTGCTCGTCGGTGATGCCACGATCGCCACGTTCCCCGCCCAGCCATCGCCACGATTCGCCACGACGGCCGCCGTCACGTTCGCGTCGCTGAACCTGTTCATCACCCAGACCTCCTGGGTCCGGCCGATCCCGCCAGAGGAGGACGCGCGATGACCGCTGATCCCAACGCACCGAGCCGCCGTGACTTCCTCGCTTCGGTCACGGCCGCCGGAGCGGCCCTGGCCGCGCCCAGGCGTTCACCGGCCGAAGGGCAGGGGGGCGATCGCGCCTTGATCGCCATCACGCTCGACCTGGAGATGAGCCGCCACTACCCGACGTGGGATGACACCCACTGGGACTACGAGAAAGGAAACCTCGACGACGCCACCAAGCGCTACGCCGTCGAGGCCGCGCGGCGGGTGAAGGCGCAAGGGGGCCGCATCCACTTCTTCGCTCTCGGACGGACGATGGAGCAGGAAGACGTCGGCTGGCTCCGCGCGATCGCCGAGGACGGGCACCCGATCGGCAACCACACGTATGACCACGTCAATGTCCTGGCGACCCGGCCCGAGGACATCCAGTTCCGCTTTCAGCGCTGTCCCTGGTTGATCGCGGGCGAGGAACCATCCGCCGTCATCGCCGAGAACATCCAGCTGGCCGCCGCCGCCTTGAAATCGCGGATCGGCATCGACCCGGCCGGGTTCCGCACCCCGGGCGGATTTTACAACGGCCTGACCGATCGGCCTGACGTGCAGCGGATGCTGCTCGACCAGGGTTACCCATGGGTCAGCAGCCGCTATCCGTCCCACCCGGTGGGAGAGCCCGGCACGCCTCCCGGAGAGGAGATTTTCGACGGCATCGTCGCCGCCCAGGCACAGGCCCAGCCGTTCACCTACCCGTCGGGGTTGGTCGAGGTGCCGATGAGCCCCATCAGCGACGTGAACGCCTTCCGCTCCGCCCGCTGGAGCCGTGATGCCTTTCTTGAGGCCATCCGGCGCGGCGTCTCCTGGGCAATCGAGCGGCGGGCGGTTTTCGATTTCCTGGCGCATCCGTCGTGCCTGGTGGTCGCGGACCCGCGGTTTCAGACCATCGACCTGATCTGCGACCTCGTGCGCGCCGCGGGCGACCGGGCCGCGCTGGTCGATCTCGGCACGATTGCCACGAGGGCCAGGCCCGCGACCGGAAAATGAACAAAAGCGAGGAGATAGGAATCCTGGCCCTCAGGTTTCAGGCGGGACGGGTCAGACTCCGATACAGTCGATGAGCCAGAGTCACGCGTCGCGACGCTGTTGCGTGTAGATGGCCGAGAAACCACAGCGATCAAGGAGGATCGGCATGTCGGGAACGAATGCGAGCCGAGTGGGGAGGTCCCGACGTCGACTGATCCCCGTCTTGGAGAACCTGGATCGTCGGGAGCTGCTGTCGGCCGGGGGCTTCCGTCACTCGATCGGGCCGTATCTCACGGCCTCTCCCCTGGGGCCACGGATCAGCCGGCCTCCGGGCCTGGTGGACCCGCACACGGCGGTCACGCAGTATCTCGCCACCACCCTGGGCTCCGGAATCGACCAGGTGCAGGCGTTCTCGCAGCTTCAGAACGGCCGATCGCGGGGCGCTCTGGTTCAGCGCGTCCTCAGCCAGCCGCTGCTGCACCGGGTTCTCGGCGACCCGGACACATACCAGATCTTCGCGTCCCCGGCCCTCAGCGGCTTGCTCGGATCGCAGCAGATTTCCGGCCCAACCTCGCTCATTACGCAGACCGCCGTCACCCCGGTCACGCCAACCGTCGTGACACCCACGACCCCCGCCGTCACCACGGTCGTGCCCACCGTCGTACCCGCCACGAACAACGTCTTGATCCCCGGCTTGACCGCGCCTCCGGTTTCGACCGTGCCCGGTCTGTCCTCGACAACCAACACGATCCCCGCCTCGACCGTTCCGACGACGGGAACGGTCCCGGGCGCGATTTCACCGACGACGATCACCGCCGTCCCTGTCACCGCGACGGCGGTGCCCACGACTCCGGCCACCGCGACGGTCCAGCTCATCGCGTTCACCATTCCGGACCAGGCGGTGATCCAGACGCCCGGCGACCTGACGACGACCGTGCAGGTGAACCCGTCGGGCGGGGCGCCCGGGTTCTTCGCCGAGGTTCCCACGAGCAATATCCGCATCATCGACCCGGGGCCGCCGCTGACGGGAACGGTGCTCATCCCGAGCGACCAGATTCCGGCGGGCTACCCCGTGCCCGATCAGACGTTCCTGCCGATCGGCACGTTCTCCCCGGCCTACGCGACGACGGCCCCGCTGCTGGTGGACATGCTCAAGTCGGGCGCGACTCGGAGCGCGACCGATGCGCCGAACACCGTGCCGGGCTTGCGGCTGGTCAATGCGCTGTACCGCAACCGTCCGTTCCCACCGCTGGGAAGGACGTCGTACCTCCGCATGCTTCGCCTCGCGGTCGAGCGAAATCTCTTCACCTTGAACACAACCCAGGCGACTCAGGTGTCGAACGCCCTGAACGAGTTCACGCAGCAGGTCAGCACGATGGCCGCGAACGGCTCACTCACGCCGGCTATTCCGCCCGACGCGCCGAACTTGCCTGTCGGGCCGCTCGCGGGGACCCTCGAAATCTCGACGGGCGTGCTCCGGCGGCTCACGACCGTCGCGCCCCAGCTCTCCGGGTTGCAGATTCCGGGGGTCGGCAACGTGCCGGGCCGGCTGGATGTCGGGTATGTCTTCGACCAGGCGGGCAACTACGGGATTATCTTCTCGCTCCGAGGCCCCCTGAGCAACACGAACGCCGGCCTGAGCTCCGCCGACGTGGCGGCTGGCGACGTGCGGGTGACCGTCTCGAACGCCCCGAGCATCGCGGCCCTGACCGGGACATCGGTCGAGGAAGGGGTGACGATCGGCTCGGGGGTCGCCGCCGACCTGGGTTCCTCGCAACTCGCCAACGGCGTGACGACCTTCTCGGCCTCGGCCGGCTACGGCGCGGGGATCGAGTACGGGACGGCCATCGGCGTGAGCGTGGTCGTCCCCCTGGGCAACGTCTATTCGCTGATCCCGTCCGCGCCGAACCCGTGAGCGGACCGGGTCAGCCCTGCCGGCGCCTCGCGGCGAGAGCGGCGAGCCAGAGCCCGCGCTGAGGCGGCACCCGGAGCTGCGCGGCGCGGGCCGCGAGAGTCGGTCTGCCGGCGGTCGAGACACCCTGGACCTGGCGGAACGCGCCGAACGGCCGGGCCGCCCAGGGCCGCGCGGTGGGGCGTTGCCACAACGACGCGAAGGCCGACCCGATCGGCGCGCGACGGAGGTTGAGCACCGAGACGGTCGCCGCGAAGACACCGCCGGGCTGGCCGTTGCCGTCGCCGTCGAGCAGATTGCCCGCGAGGTCCGCGACCCCCGTTCCCGCTCCGGGGATGTCCGTCGCCTGGTTCACGATGACCTCGACCGGCGTCGTGCGGTGAATGATGCCATTCGGCGTGAGCGTCACGGTCAAGGTGGCGGGATCGTACACCGCCGAACTGAGACCGACGAGCAGGTCGTCGGCGGTCCTCATCAGGCGGTCGCGGCCTGGCGTTCGGAGGCTGTAGCCGTAGTTGATCAGGTTCTGGGCCGTCGTGGGGTTGAGCAACTCGTTGAATGTCAGGACGACCGCCCCCAGACCTCGGCGGCCGGGGACCGCTTCGACCCTCGTGATGACCGGGCCGTTGCGGTCGCGGTTGTCGTTCTGGATCGTCAGGACGGCCGAGGAGGGGGAGCCAAGCGTCGCGCCGCCGGTCGGGTCGCTCAGGGTCAGCAAGACCGTCTCGTTCCCTTCGGCCGCGAAGTCGTCGTTGATCGGGATGGTGAAGCTCTGCGAGGTCTGGCCGGGGGCGAACGTGAGGACGCCAGAGGTGGGGGTGTAATCCATCCCGTTCTGCGCCAGGCCGTCGGCCGTCGCGTAATGGACCGAGACCGTGCCGCCGCCGCTATCGCGGACGACGGTGATCGTCGCCATGCCGTCGGACTCGTTGACCACGTAGGACGCCATGCTGAACCGCAAGGCCCCAGGCTGGTCGTTGTCGCGGATCGCGAGCACGGCCGAACTGGGCGTTCCCAGCGTCGCGGCGCCGGTCGGGTCGCTCAGGGTCAGCAAGACCGTCTCATTGGCCTCGGGCACGCCGTCATCGAGGATCGGCACCGCGAACGTTTTCGAGTTCTCCCCCATGTTGAACGTCAAGGTGCCGCTGGTGGCCGTGTAGTCGGTCCCCTCGGTCGCGGTGCCGTTGGCCGTCGCGTAATCAACGGTGAACAGACCGCCGCTGCCCCCCTGGCGCGTGACCGTGATGACGGCCATGCCGGCCGCTTCATCGACGGTGTAGCCCGACATGGAGAACTGCGTCGTGCCGATCTGCTCGGTGATCCCGGCGGAGAACTCCGACGTGTTGCCGGCGGGGTCGGTGGCAGTCGCCGTGACGTACTGACCGGCCGGGACCGTCGCCGGCACGTCCGCCGAGAACGCCACGAGGCCGTTGGCCCCGGTCCGCACGGTTGTTCCGCCGAGGTAGCGCTCTCCCTCACCGTAACCCGACGGGTCGAGCGTCATGTTGGCGAAGAACTGGATCGTGAAGACCGTGTTCGGCGTGCTCTGGAGCGTTCCCTGGATGTTGGTGAATGCGACCGACGTGGCGATCGCGGTCAGGGTCGGGAAGTTCTGAAGGTTGTTTGGCCCGCTGTCGTTGTCGTTCGGATCGTTCAGGGTCACGCCGCTGAGCGGATCGCCCCCGGCGACCAGGTTGATCCCGAGCGCGCCATTCGAGTGGATGCTGTTGGTCAGGATGGCGTTGCGGATGCTGTTCTTATCCTCGACCCGGACGCCGTCGCGGATGTTGAAGGCGATCGTGTTGCCCGCCGCCGTGGACGCGCCGCCGATCTGGTTGACCGACGCGCCGGCCTGAACCAGAACGCCTTCCAGCTCGTTGCCTAGCGGGGCCAGGCCGGTGATGTCCGTCCCGATGAAGTTCCCCTGGAGGATGTTGCCGGTCGCCGACGCGCCGCTGATGACGACGCCCCAGTGGTTCGCCGAGATCAGGTTGCGGGCGGTCCCGGTGGTGCCGCCGAGGGTGTTCGCCGGCGCGTTCTCGATCCGTACCCCTTCCTGGGAGTTCCCCAGGTCGTGCAGGCCCGTCACATCGGACCCGATCAGGTTGCCCTGAATGAGGTTGCCGGTCGCGCCGGGACCGATCAGAACCACCCCCATGTTATTGCCGGAGATCACCTGGGAGCCTTGAAAGTCGCCGGTGACCGTGTTCCTCGGCGCGTTGTCGATCCGCACCCCTTCCCGGGCATTGCCGAGATCGGCCGTGCCGACCGGATCGGTGCCGATGCGGTTGTCCCGCACGCGGTTGCCGGTCGCGTCCGAGCCGGAGAGCAAGACGCCCCGCAGGTTCGCCGAGATCGTGTTGTCAGGGCCGATCTGGTTGTTCGCCGAGAAGACGGCGACGCCCTCCTGCGAGTTCCCCAGGGCCGAGAGGCCATCGACGGTCAGTCCGATGGTGTTGTGGGCGACGACGTTCCCGGTGGCCAGGCGGCCGATGATCCGCACGCCGGCCCCTTCGTTGGCCGAGATGACGTTACCGAGGTCGGTGTTGCCGAGCCGGTCGTTGGTGCCGATCTGGTTCTCGGGGGCGTTGTCAATCCGCACGCCGTCGCCGAGGTTCCCCGGATCGCCCGAGCCGAAGAGGTACCCGCCGCCGGGGCCGACGCCGATGAAGTTCTCCAGGACGTTGTTCCGTGTCGCTGTTGGCCCTGTGATGCGGACCCCGTGGCTGAGGTTGCACGAGATCAGGTTCCCCGCGCCGGCCGTGGCCCCGCCGATGGTGTTGCTGGATGCGGCGACCAGCACCCCTTCCGCCCCGTTCGACCCACGGGCGAAGCGGCCGTTGAGAGACGGCCCGGCCAGGCCGATCTGGTTCCCCAGAACCTGGTTCCCCTCGGCCCCCGGCAGGATCGAGACACCTTGCAGGCCGTTGTTCGTGATGACGTTGTTGTCCTGCGGCGCGGTCCCGCCGACCGTCGCGTTGGTCGAGTCGAGCAGGACCCCCTGCCGAGAGTTCCCGTACCCGCTGAACACCACCCGGCTCGCGTCAGGGAGCGCCTGGCCTGTCGTGGGATCGACCAGAAACAGGAAGTGAGGCCCGATGAAGTTCCCCTGGATCAGGTCGCCGACGTTGTCGGGGCTGGGAATCGAGACCCCGACGCCGAAGCCGTCGATGGCCAGTCCTCGCAGGATGCTGTGCGAGGCGTCGATGATGAACCCCGTCGCCCCGCCCGTCAGGTGCCCGTCCACGATCACCCGCACCTGCGCGGTGTTCCCTTGCGTGGCCGTGACGGTGTTCACTGACGAGGTGATCAAACTCGGATCGCCCAGGGTCGTGCCGCCGGGTGTGATGCTGTTGACCGATACGTCGGGGTTCGTCCCGCCGACGAGGCTCACGTTGGTGGGGACCAGGGCCGGGACCGCTTGCCCGGCATAATCTCCCTGGAACGTGATGCTGATCGGGTTGACCGACGCCGGGCCGCCGCTGGCGGTGACGTTGCCCGACCCGACAACCGCCTCCAGCCGCGCCTGGACGGTCGCGGCCGTCGCATCGAACGGGATGTCCACGGTCGTTCCGCCGGGAGACAACGGCGCGGGGGCCTGGAGCCGGAACGTCCCCCCGGCCGGCCCGCCGATCACGCTCAACGATTGCACGCTGTTCGTCTGCGTGACCTGGCTCGGATAGCGATACGGAATCGGGAAATGAGCCTGTGTGTACCCGTCGATGCTCACCTGGTCGGTGATCGTCGGCAGGGGGCTATCGAGCGTGATCCGCCAGGTTTGCGTGACCGGATCAAACCCCGAGACCGGAACATCCAGGTTGGCCGCGGTGGAGGCGGGGATGGCGAACACGATATTGTCCGCGCCGGGGTGGGCGTTGGCGTTCAGGATCGCCTGACGGAGCGAGCCCGCGCCGCTGTCGTTGGTGTTGGTGACCTCGTACGCGATCGAGGACAGCAGCACGCGCCCTTCCATCCGCTCGATTCGGGGACGGAACAGCTTACGAGAATGAGACCTGGGGCGAATCATGAGCACACCGCTCCGCGGAACCGGGACCGACGGAGGGGTCGGGGGACGGACGATCCGTCCTCCGTTTGGCTTGCGAGAGTCCCAGGTGCGTTGCGCGTTGCGGCGAAGCTTAAGAAGGCTACCCCTCCGGGGGTTAGTTTACACCATGATCCGGGCGGCACGGGAACCGTTGGCGTATCATCGACGGGAGAGGAAGACCGCTCGGAGGGAAAATTCCGAAAAAGCGGGATTGCAGGAGCGGCGTCATGTCTCATGGATCATGAGAGAGAGAGGACACGTTCCAGCGTCGGGAGATCACAACTCATGGCGACGGGAAGGACACCCTCCGCGCTCCGGCAGATCCACACGCTGCTCAGCCTCGGTCGCGTTGGCGACCTGGCGGACGGCCAGTTGCTGGAGTGGTTCACCATTCAGCGCGCGGAGGCCGAGATGGCCTTCGCCGAGCTGGTGACGCGGCACGGGCCGATGGTCTGGGATGTTTGCCGGCGCGTTCTGGGCAACCCGAACGACGCGGAGGACGCCTTCCAGGCCACCTTCCTGATCCTGGTGCGCCGGGCCGGATCGGTCCGCGACCGCGACGCCCTGGGGGGCTGGCTGCACCGCGTCGCGCTGCGGGTCGCCTTGCGGGCGAAGGCCGACGCGACCCGCCGGCGCGCGGTCGAACGGCAGGCGATCGAGCCGCAATCCGTTGCTGATGCCGGGCGCCCGTCGAGCGGGCCGAGCTGCGCGAGGCGTTGCACGAGGAGCTGGAACGGCTCCCCGCGTCGTACCGCTCGGTGCTCGTCGCGTGCCACCTCGAAGGGCTGACCCACGAGGAGGCGGCGAGCCGGCTGCACTGGCCGCTCGGCACGGTGCGAAGCCGCCTGGCCCGGGGGCGGGACCGGCTCCGCGACCGGCTCGCCCGGCGCGGCCTGGCCCCGTCGGTCGTCTTGCCGGCGCTCCCTCGCCCGACCTTGCCGGCCGGGCTGAGGGAATCGACTGCCCGGACGTTGCTCTCGTTCACCAACGGCCCAGCCAACGCCAGGGCGGTCTCGGCGTCGGTCGCCGCACTTACCCAGGGGGTCATCCGAGCCATGTTGTGGACCAAGATCCGAACCGTCGCCGCCGTTGTCCTGACCATCGGCCTCTGCGCCGTGATGCTGCCGTTGACCCTCGCGCCGATTCTCCGGGACGCCGGCGCGGCCGACGCAAAGAATCCCGACGACAAGAACGCGCGAAGCACGATCGCCGGCGTGGTCAAGGACGCCAAGGGCCAGCCCGTGGAGGGGGCCACCGTCGTCGCCGGCGCGTTCAACGAACAGTCCAACCACCAGATCGCCCGGACCGGCCCGGACGGTCGGTTCGCCTTCACGTCGGAGGACGAGAAGAACAAGCTCGAATACGCCCTGGCCTACAAGGAGGGCCTGGCTCCGGCCAGCAAACTGCGGCAGGGACCGGGCGAGGTGGAGTTGACCCTCAAGACCCCCGCGCCGTTCGTGGGGATCGTTCAGGACCGCGACGGCCAGCCGATCGCCGGGGCGGAGGTCCAGATCCGCAGCATGAAGGGCAACGCGGGACCGTATGACCTCAACCCCGTGCTCATGAACGTGCTCCGGGACACGCCGCTCGAACCGCTGGTCCGAGCAACGACCGATGCCCAGGGCCGTTTCCGCTTCCCGGCCGTGCCGCCGCCGTACCGGGTGGAGCTGCTGATATCGAGCGCGGGCAAGGCCGATCGGGATACGATGGTGCCGGGCGACTTCGAGGCCGGGTACATCACCGGCACGGCCGATGCCCCCGCCCGCTTGACGCTGGACCCGGAGGCCGTCGTCCAGGGGCGGATCGTGACCGACCTTCCGGGGGTGAGCGTTGCCGGGATCAAGGTCGGGCTTCAGAGCACGAACGACTCGACGGCCTTCTGGCGATCCGTCGAGACGGACGCCGACGGCCGGTTCACGATGCGAGGGCTGCCCGAGGGCGGGGCCAACATCTTCCCGATCGACCACCCGAACGACGGTCCCTGGACCTACCGCGCCATCGACAACCTCGCGCTCCATCCGGGCAAGACGGCCGAGGTCACGATCGCGCTGATCGAGGGAGTTCAGGTCGAGGGGGATGTTGTTCTCGCCGATGGCAAGCCGATGACGACCGGCTTCGTTGGCGTGCACGGTCCCGCCCGCCCCGGCAGCGGCGCGGCGATTCTGGGGGCCCACACGGACGCCCAGGGCCACTACCGCTTCCGCCTCCCACCGGGCGAGACCTACGTGTACCTCGCCGGTGGAGCACCCTGGCCGCTTCCGTCTCACAAGGTCGAGATCCCGGACGACGCGAAGACCTTCACCGTTCCCACCCTGGTGGCGACCGCCAAAAAAGCCGCCAGGCCCGCCGCGCGGGCCGAGCCAACGAAATCCGACCGGGAGCAGACGACGTTGACCGGGAGCGTGCGGGACGTCGAGGATCGGCCCATCGCGGGAGCCACCGTCATCGCGGCCCTGATCGAGGACGACCGGATGCCGGCCCGGCAGGTCGTCACGACGGGAACGGACGGACGTTTCACGCTCGACCTCGCCGGCGCGAAGACCTCGGAGACGCTCGCCTCTCTGATCGCCTACAAGGACGGGCTGGCACCGGCGGCCCGGGAGATCCGGCTCTCCGAGACGCCCCGGCCGGACGTGTCGCTGATCCTTCCCCGGCCCCGGCCGTTCGTCGGGATCGTCGAGGACGAGGACGAGCATCCGATCCCGGGCGCCGAGGTGCGGGTCCAGAGCATCAAGAGTCCATTGCCCGAAGGCTCGGGCCTGATGGTGACGCTCGTGCGTGAGCCGGTCATCCGGGGCACGCCGCTGGAGGCGGTCTTCGTGACCACCACGGACGAGCAAGGCCGATTCCGGTTCCCGTCGATGCCGGCCCGATCGGTGTTGAACCTGGTGGCCACCGCCCGGGGCAAGACCCCGCACCGGACCTCCGACTTCACCCGCCCGGGCATGATCGGCCGCTGGCCCAGCGGCTTCGACGACGGCTACCTCCACGGCTCCCCCGACGTCCCGGCCATCCTGTACCTCGGAACCGAGGCACTGCCGTTTCCTTGACGCGGAGGCGAATCCGCAAGAGGATATTCTTGAGAGTGACGCATATCGTGGTGTGAGCGATCCGAGCCCCGTAGGGTCCGCCCCGCGGACCATTCCCATTCCGGAGGAAGACGGTCCGCACGACACATTGTGATCTATTTTTCTCCTTCGGGTGGCTGGGGTCTCGTCCTCGAGACCCCGGTGAGACGGCTCGATCCCGGGGTCTCGCAGACGAGACCCCAGCCACCCAGACCTGGGCGATTCCCCTAGGGTATTCTGGCGAAACGCTGAGATCACAGGCCAATTCCCATGTCGGACACGCTGCGAACGGTTCGGTGGTCCCTCGGAGACGACAGGCATCGTAGCGGCTATTTGTGGCTGCCGTGGGGGCGTGAGTCGCCCGAGGATGTGCTCTGGGAATCGATCCGCCGGCGGAACATCGAGCCATCATTGCGAGCCGCGTTCCAGGTCACGACCCCCCTCTGGTATGGTCTCTGGATCGACAGCCCGCTGACCGCCACGCAGTGCGCACTGCTGCGAGACCTCTTTCACGAGGCGGCGCGCTGGTCCCGCCCCTGGATGAGCCCCTCAGGGATTTCACACAGGCGCTGACCGTTGCCATCGAAACAGGCGAACCGCTCAACGTGGCGCTGGCACCGCCGGGACACGTGGATTTCGGCTGGGTCACGACGTTCGTTCACTGCCCGCGCTGCAAGGCCGAGGGGCCTGTGGAACGCTGGCGGGAGCAGCTATTCCGACGCACCGTTGACGTGTCCCGTCTGCGGCAACTACTATTCCCCCGCCGCGACCCACGTCATGGAACGCGAACTCTTCGCCGAGACGGTGCGCTGCCCGTCATGCCAGACCGAATCCCGCGTCCGGAGACTTCTCCGACGATGAGATTCAATCCCTGGAAGCACGCCATCATTTCGAAGCCTTCCAGGACGAATTGCCCTGGCTTCGCCGTGTCGAGGCGTTCTATGCGCGTCATCCGGACCTGGAAGGCGAGATCAAGCCGCACTTCCTGAGCGTTCTGGAATCGGACGACCCCGAGGTTCGGGACGCGATGTTCGCCGGAACCCCATTCGACCAGATCGAACTCCCCTCAGCCCCCGCGCCGCGGATCGACCGTTCCCGCGAGTGGTCCGGGGAGGATCAGGACGTGATCGATTACTTGCAGCATCACCACTTCTCTCTACCGGACCGGCTGAGCTTCGTTGAAGACGCCATCGAACGGCTGAGATCCCAGCGTTTTCGGTCGTCGCCCGTGAAGTGCCCCGCGTGTGATGAAGACATCGCTTGAGTGCGACGGACGCCCGGAGCCAGGTCGAAGCGGAACGTCCCTACTAGCGATGGTGGGTGGTCTCTTGGTCCCGGGATACGCTACGCTTTGCCCCGGCCACCCGTCGATCGATCATGACGCTCCGCCTCCAATGCGCCAGACCGTCTAAGAACTCGGATAATTTGTCTCGAATTTCTTTAAAATTATTTATTGAAGGCCGATTTTTGTTTCGCTAGGATTAGCTTTGGAGAACGAACTTCGATGATCGATGGGCCGGGAAATGGCCTATCCTCCGGTGACGGGATGTCCGCACCTGGGTACTCATCGTCTGCGGTTATGGCTGCCGCACGATTCCTCCTCCGCGGTAATGGTTGCCGCTCGTGGCTCTGGCATGAGCCTGTTGGCTTCGCATTCACCGTTATTAAGAGGAACCTTGGATCATGCAGCACCGATACGGCTTGAGCCGCGGGGCGTTGCCTCCCGGGATGGATCGTCACGTCAAGTCCCATGGTCCCGCCCAGCGGGCTCGTTCGCGAGAGCGCCGGGGTTTCGTGCCCCGGCTGATGGCCCTGGAGGAGCGGCAATTGCTGTCGGCCGGGGACCTGGACCCGACGTTCAACCCGGCAGGCACGCCTCCCGGTACCATCACGTTCCACTTCGGGACCCTGGGCGGCAACGACACCGCTGAGGCCGTCGCCATCCAGCCCGACAACAAGATCGTGGTCGGGGGCTCGGCGAACATCGGCGGGAACATCTTCTTCGCCCTGGCTCGCTTTCTGCCCAATGGGCAGTTCGACCCGACCTTCGGCGTCGGCGGCCTCGACGGCGATGGGATCGTCACGACGAAGGTGATCGGCAACAAGGCCTCCATCCACGCCATCGCAGCTGATGTCCGACGGCCGAATCGTCGCGGCGGGCGACACCCAGATCAATCCGATCGGCTCGGACAGGGACTTCGCCGTGGCGCGGGTACCTGCCGAACGGCACGCTCGACCCGGCCTTCAACGGCGGATCCGTGGTCATCACCCCGATCAGCACGAACTACGACGTGGCCAACGGCGTGGCGGTCCAGGCGGACGGCAAGATCGTCGTGGTGGGCGAGACGCAGACCAGTGGCGACCTCGCGACGGGACTCGACTTCGGCATCGTGCGATACAACGTCAACGGCAGTCTCGACGGCAGCTTCGGGCGGGTGGGATCGTCCACACGAACTTCGGTTCGGGCAACGAACGGGCCAACGGGGTGGCGATCCAGGCGGACGGTAAGATCGTCGTGGCGGGCGTCGGCATCGGGCCGACGGACGAGGATTTCCTGGTCGCTCGCTACACGACCAACGGCTCCCTCGATACCAACCTCATCACCGGCTTCGGACCGATCGCGATCCCCTTCCGGAGAGGTTACGTCTTCACGAACATCGGCGGCGACAACGGCGCCAAGGACGTCATCCTCCAGCCCGATGGCAGAATCATCGTCGGCGGCGGGGCGGTGATCGGGGGGAACTACGAGGTCGCCGTCACCCGATACATTTTCACCGGGGATCTCGACCCGACCTTCAGCGGCGACGGGATCTTCGCCTTGTCCTACGGGATGTGGAACCGACACCGTCGAGGCAATGGCCCTCCAGCCCGACGGCAAGCTCCTCCTGGCCAGCACGGTGGGCCAGACCCTCGGCACGGATATCGGTCTGTTGAGACTGACCGTGGACGGCAACCTCGACGACAGCTTCCTCCCGGCCGGCTCGACGGGGACCTTCCGCCTGAGCCTCGGCCCGGCGGACCTTGCCGGCGGCGTCGCCGTAGCGCCGAATGGACGTGTGATCGTCGCCGGATCGACATCTCTCGGGACGGACTTCGACTGGCTTGTCGCCAGTTTCATCAAAGGCAGCCTCGCGGTCGGCGATTACGACGGCGACGGCCTGACCGACCCGACGGTCTTCGAGCCCTCGACCTCGACCTTCTACATCGCCCGATCGAAGCTCGGCAATACCTTGAAGCAGATTGGCACGGGCACGAACGCCGGCGGCAAGCCGAACCCCGTGCCGGGTGACTACGACGGCGACGGCCTGGTCGATCCGGCGGTCTTTGAGCCCTTGACCGCGACCTTCTCCATCGCCGGCTCTTCCAAGGGGAATTTCACCGTTCAAATTGGCCTGGGCATGAACTCCGGGGGCAAGCCGGTCCCGATTCCGGCCGACTATGACGGCGACGGTCGGATCGACCCGGCGGTCTTCGAACCCTCAACCTCGACCTTCTATATCGCCCAATCGAAGCTGGGCAACACGTCGAAGCAGTTCGGCACGGGGACCCTCTACGGCGGTAGCCCAACCCCGATCCCCGGTGACTACGACGGCGACGGCAAGGCGGACCCGGCGGTCTTCGAGCCCTCGACCTCGACCTTCTACCTCGCCCGATCGCTGCTGGGCAACATCCCCAAGCAATTCGGCCAGGGGACCCTTTATGGTGGACATCCCGTCCCGATCCCGGCCGACTACGATGGCGATGGCCTGACCGACCCGGCGACCTTCGAAACTTCGACCGCGATCTTCTACCTCGCCCGATCGAAGCTGGGTAACACATCAAAGCAGTTCGGCACGGGGACCCTCTACGGTGGACATCCCGTCCCGATCCCGGCCGACTACGACGGCGATGGTCTGGCCGATCCGACGGTCTTCGAGCCGTCGACCTCGACCTTCTATATCGCCCGGTCGCTGCTGGGCAACATCCCCAAGCAATTCGGCACGGGGACCCTCTACGGGGGTCATCCGGCCCCCCTGCCCGGGGACTACGACCGCGACGGCCTGGCCGATCCGACGGTCTTCGAGCCGTCGACCTCGACCTTCTATATCGCCCGATCGAAGCTGGGCAATATAAAGAAGCAGTTCGGCACGGGGACCCTCTATGGCGGACATCCCATTCCGCTTCCGAAGTGGTGGTTCGTCTGAGGTAGAGAGGTCAGCTCGAAGGAGTAAAGCGGACGCCTCGCTCTTGAAGTCTCGCCAGAAGAAATTGTCCGTATTCCTGATGTGGGACAGCTGCCCCCGGCTGTCCCACATCGGAGAATCTCCTTTGGCGAGGCGCCTTGAAGCAGTGCGGGCACCGCCCCTCACATGGTCCACGAGCCTCAATGCCCGAACAGGAACTCCTTGGAGTTCATCAAGGCCCAGAGTACGTCGCGGAGGACGGCTTCGCGGGCGTCGGGGCCGGCGCCGGTCAGGGCGCTTTCGATGGCGCGCGCATTGCTCGTCGGTGGGGTGGCGGCCGAGGGTGGCGAGGAAGAGGCGGTCGGTGATCGCGCGGTCGTCCGCGCCGGAACGCAACAGGGTGCCGAGCCGCCCCTGGGCGTCGCGGAGGCGGTTTTCCAGGTCCTCGCCGTTCATCAGGTGGAGGACCTGGGGCATCGTCACCTCGGAGGTCCGCTCGCAGGCGCAGGGGGTGATCCGCTCGGGCCGGCCGAAGGTGTCGAGGAAGGTGTTCTGAACCTTCGGGTCGGGCAGTTGCACGGCCCGCAGCCCCTCGGCGTAGCCTTCGTAGCGCGGGGCGACGCCGGTCGCGGCGGTCAGGGCGTCGGCCAGGACCTCGGCCGGGAGACGCCTCGGGTAGTAGTGCGCGAAGAACCGGCGGTCCGTCGCGTTCGTCGGCAGCGGGTCGGACGACAGGGCGTAGGTCCTTGACGAGCACGATCAGCCGCATCAGGTGCTTCAGGTCGAAGTCGTGCGCGACCAGGTCCGCGCTGAGGGCCGACAGGAGCGGCTCGTTCGTGGAGGGGTTCGTCGCCCGCAGGTCGTCCACCGGCTCGATCAGGCCGACGGAGAAGAATTTCTTCCAGACCCGGTTGACGATCGCGCGGGCGAAGAGCGGGTTGTCCTTCGCGGTCATCCACTCGGCCAGCACGGCGCGGGGGTCCTCGTCCTCGTGGAGCTCTGGCCGGGTTGCGGTCGAGGGTCGTCGGGGCGAGGAACTGGCCGGTGCGCGGCTGGACGATGCCGACCTTCTCGCGGTCCGTCTTCGCGCCGCGGCCCCGGCGGCCGGGCAGGCCGTTCTCGATCGCTTGACCGTCGTCGGGGGAGGGGCCGTCGAGCTTCACTCGGGTGAAGAAGGCGGCCATGCCGTAATAGTCATCCTGCGTGAACCGCTCCAGCGGGTGATTGTGGCACTTCGCGCACTGGATGCGCGTGCCGAGAAACGCGTGCGAGGCCGCCTCGGCCAGGTCCTCGGGCGTGCGGTTGACGAGGAAATAGCCGCCGGCCGGCTCCCGGTTCACCGGGCCGGTCGCGGTGAGCACGTCGCGGACCATCGCATCCCAGGGGCGGTTGTTCCGCACCTGCTCGCGAATCCAGAGGGCGAACCCGCGTACCCCCTTCGTCCCGCGCTCGTCGTGGTCGCGCTCGACGCGGTTCTGAAACAGCTCTCCCCAGGTCATCGACCAGTAATCGACATAGGCCGGGCTGTTCAGGAGCTGATCGACACGCTTCGCCCGTTTGTCCGGCGCGGGATCGGCCAGGAAGGCGGCGACCTCGTCGGGCTCCGGCAACGCGCCGGTCAGGTCGAGCGACACGCGACGCAAGAACGTGGCGTCATCGCAAGGCGGCGACGGCTCCAGCCGCATCTGGCGGAGACGTTCCATCACGTGTTCATCAATCACATTGACCCGCGCGGCATAAACCTCCGGGTCGATCGGCTGATCGTAGGGCGTGGTGACGACGTGGACGGCCACGGCCCCTTGAAAGCTCGCCATGACGGCGGTCGCGCCGGGGCGTAGGGCCTTCACGTTCCCCTGTTCATCCACCCGCGCCAGCCCTTCCTCATTCGAGTTGAACAGGGCCAGGCGGGTGACGTCGCGGGTCTTGCCGTCGTCGTAGGTGGCCTCGACACGGAGCGCCTGCGACTCCTCGGGCCGGTACGTCCTCGCCTCGGGCGTGACGACGATCTTCGTGACGGCCGGCTCCTGGCCGGTCGGCCCGGGGGCTCCGGCGGCGATCCACGCGAGCAGCGTGCGATACTCCAGCGAGTTGACCGCCAGCCGCTTCCCCCCCTTGTGCGGCACCTTCATCAACGGCTTCGCCAGCAGGAGGCTCGCGGCCGGGCGGCTCTTGGCGATCCGGCGGCCCCGCGCATCGCGCGTGATGGCGATGTGGTCCTGCTCCGGCGCGTACCCCCGCAGGCTGAGCTTGAACCCGTTCTGCCCCGCGAGCTTGCCGTGGCAGTTCCCCGAGTTGCACCCCAGCCGCGTCAGGACCGGCACCACATCGTTGACGAACGACGGCACCTCCGCCGGGGGCGCATCGGCCGCGATGAGAGTCATTGCCAGCAACGTCAAGGTCCCCGCGAACGTGCGGCGTCTCATCGCGCCTCCCTCTCTCTCTCGTTGTTCTTTCGAGATCGTGCCCGAATCGGACCGCGCATGATACGACCACGGCCTGATTTGTTCAATTTTAGTTCGACAAGCCGTCGAGCGGAAGGTGGAAGCGGCGTCGAGCCGCCGTCAAGCCTCGGAGTGGGGCAGGGCGTAGCTGAGGTGGTGGGCGGAGTGGATGCATTGCAGGCGGAGGAATTGCTCGCGCGTGATGCGGCCGAAGAACGGGTGTTCGAAGTGCGGTTCCAGCTCGGCGCACATGCGGATCGTGGCGCGCAGGGCCTCGGCCTCGGCCCTCGCGTCCAGCCCCGGTTTCGGCACAACCGCTTTGGGGGCCTTGATGCCGTCGGGCATCCGTCCCTTCTTGAGCACGCGGCCGAGGATGAACGGCCCGGCCGTGCGGCGGACGATCCACGGCATCTTCCGCACCTTCTCGTTCGGCTCCAGCCCGAGCCGCAACGTGGTCGCCAGATGGTTGCACATCTGGGCGAGCGTCCAGTTGCCGATCGTGGAGTGCCCCTCCAGCAGCCGGTCCACGTCGGCCATCACCGCGTCGAGGGTGGGGAAGTTCAGGTCGCGTCGTCCCGCCACGCTGTCCGCTCCAATCGTTCCGTTGGCTGTCCTGTCGCGAAGGATACGAATCGACGATGATACGGATTTAAGGCGTCAACCGGCCAGCCCCTCGTCGAGGGATTGGAGGAACAGCCGTCGGGCGATCCGGCCACCGACGAAGGCCAGCAGGAGGGCCCAGAGACATTGCCCGATGCGCTGGAACGGTTCGCGGCTGTTCGTCGCCAACAGATACACATGGGGTGAGAGGCCCTTCTGGGAAGGCGTGGACGACGTCGCGACCTTGAAATCGAAATCGACCCCGATGACCTCCGACGGCGCGATCGACGGATACAACCGATCGACCAGCCACGTCGTGATCAGGTGCGGGCGGACCTGTTCCGCGCACCAGGGGCCGAAGCCGAGCAACAGATAGCCCCAGCCGATCAGGGCGAAGCCGACCCAGAACGCCCGGCGTGGCCCGCGCCGGTAGATCGCTCCCAGCAGGGCGAAGGCGAGCAACCCGAGGGTCAGCGTGAAGAGGATGTTCTCCCACAATTCCGACGCATACCGCAACGCGGCGATTCCGACCGCGCAGACGACGACGATGCCCATCAAGGCGGCGATCGAGAAACGGGGTCGGCTGCTCATCGCGCGGCCTCCTTCACACCGTGGCGGCATTCCGCAAGAGCGTGATCTCGTTCTCCCGCCGCAGCCGGCGCAAGGTCTCCTCCTGCCATTCGATCGGCTCGGTTTCGAGCCAGTCGAGGGCGCGCTGTCGCCAGTCGTCGGGGATCGGCACGCGCAGCTCGGCGTGCCGGACGACCACTCCGGCGAAGGCCAGGCGGGGGATCTCGTCCCAGGTTTCGAAGTCGTCGCCGAACTCCTCCCGCAAGGCCCCGATGGCCTCGGCCAGGGTTTCGGGGCTGGCGAGCTTCTGCTGGACCTGCTCGAAGGTGAGCCGGTTGCGGTCGTCCATCAGGTCATCATACGTCGCGCCGTGCACGCGATCGAAGCCGGTGTCGAGGGCGTCGTGCGCCTCGTCGATCTCGTAACTCTTGACGCCCCAGTGTCCCATGTTTTGGTGAACTCACAAGCGGTTACGTTGGTCGTGGATTTCCGGCGCCCGAGGCGGTCGCGGCTGGTGGTCATCGGCCCGACGGGTTCTCCCGACGCGCCGAAGGCGGACAGACCGACCGGATCGCAATTCAGGTAGAGCGATTCGACCCCTTCACGAGGGACGAGGAACGTCTCGTGATAGAGCCCGACATCCCCCCTGGAGCGGGCGCGATCGAGCAAGCCGCGCCACCAGTCCACATGCGGCGCGCGGTGCGACCAGGCGTCCAGCTCCTCGAAGCTCCGCCAGTATTGCAGCACGACGAGGTGATTCCACCCCTGGGCGAACCGTTCCGAGCGCAAGAGCCCCACATCGTCGGCCTTCGCCGCGACCGCCGCGCGGTCGATGGCCTTCGCCAGCCGCCGGGCGTAGGGCAGGGCGGTGATCCGTCTGATCCGCAAGCCCATGCGGAACAGGCAGAGTTCCGTAACCGCGTCGGGCAAGGTGGCGATGGTGCGTCTCATGACGTCGATGATACCCGATCCGGCCCGCAAATCCGCGGGCATTTTCGCCGTGTCCCGGTCGAACGGGCCATCGCCGCTTGCTTTGCCCCGGAGGGGCGGTGAGTCCGGTCGCCGGAGCGAGTTACCGCCTGGTCTCTCGAACGTGCGGCCCGGCATTTTGCCTTCGCCCCGGAGGGGCGGTGAGTCCATAGCCAGAGGGCGTCAGCCCCTGGTCGTGAGTGTACGCTCCACCATGGCTTCCTTCCGAGCCCTGAAAGGGCGACAGTCCGAGCCATCATTCCCACAAATATCGCTCGTCGAATGCGATGTGATGCCGTTCCAGAAAGGCCCGATATTCCTCCTGAAACGTGACGACCCGATGATGCTCAGCCTGCCTCGCCAGATAGTCCCTCACGCGGTCGAGATGAGAGAAGCTGACGGAAAAGGCACCATACCCCGACTGCCAGGCAAAACCGCGACAGTCGGGATACGTCTCGTGAATCCACCTCGATGAGTTGGTCTTGAGGAGACGCAAGACCTCCGCGATGGAAACCTGTCGGCCCAGGGAAACGAGGAGGTGGATGTGATCCGGCATTCCCCCCGCCGCCACGAGGCTGGCGTCGGCTGTCCGCAGGATGCCGCCGATGTAAGCGAAAAGACGCGGAAGACATTCGGATGTGAGCAAAGCCGCGCGGTCCTTCGTGCTGAAGATCAGGTGATAGTGCAAGCACGCGAACGATTGCGGCATGGTCGATCGTTGTCCCGATGATGATACCAATCGGAGGGACTGTCGCCCCTTCGGGGCTTACTATATGGGGGGTTACTTACCTTACCAGGGGCTGACGCCCCTGGCTATTCACGACCGCCCCGCCGGGGCTTGAGAAGACACGGATAGCGGACTCAGAACCGCCCCGCCGGGGCTTGAGAAGACTCGGACAGCGGACTCAGAACCGCCCCGCCGGGGCTTGAGAAGAGCTACGGATAGCAGGCTCAGAGCCGCTTGACGCTGCTCATCAAGGCGGCGAGGCGCTGGGGTGGGGCGATGAAGGTCGGGACTTGCACGGGGGTCTCGGCGACGAACTCGGTGGGGGTTAACTGGCGGCCGTCGATCGTGCCGAAGAGGCAGCCGGCCTCGGCGGCGATCACCGCGCCGGCGGCGACGTCGTGGGTCTGCTCGCCCAGGAACGTGCAGGCGGCCAGGCGGCCCATCGCCACGAAGGCCAGCTCCGCGCAGGCGCTGCCCAGGTCGCGCAGGCGGCCGGGCACGGTGCGGGGATCGACCACGCGGAGGGCGTTGGTGCCGACGCAGACATTATCCTGCTGGTGGAACTCGTCGGCATCGCGGGCATCGAGCCGCTCGCCGTCCTTCCAGGCGCCGCCCCCCCTGGTCGCCCAGAATAGCTCGTGCATCGGGGGGATCGCGATGACGCCGAGGACCGGCTCCCCCTGGTCGAGCAGGGCGATCGAGACGGCCCAGACCGGCAGGCTGTGGACGAGGTTCCCCGTGCCGTCGATCGGGTCGATCGACCAGCGCCGAGGTCCCGAGCCGCCCGACGAGGCGTACTCCTCGCCGGTCAACTGGTCGTCGGGAAAGCGCTGGCCCAGGCGCTCGCGGATCAACTGTTCGAGGTCGTGGTCCAGGTCGGTGACGTAGCTGAGGTTCTCCTTCTCCTGCGGCGTCACCCGCGTGGAGCGGTTGCGAGCCAGTTCGGAGACCTCCAGGGCCAGGGACTTGACGAATTCCAGCTCGGCGGCGAACCTCTCCATGGGGGTCGTTTCCGTATCGAATGTTCGGCGGGTTCGGTCGGGGATGTTCCATTCGGGAGCGACCCAAAGCTTATGCGGAGGCCCCGGCGGCTCGCAAGGCGAGATCGCCCGGCCTCGCCCACCCCAAACGGGAGACGACCCCAATGCACGGCACGCGACGGCACTTCCTCAAGGCGGGGGCAGCCGCCCCCTTGATCCTCCCGGCCACGGTCCGCGCCGCCCAACGCGCCGAGGAGGCCGACGGCGACGACCTGCCGCCGCCGAAGTATCAGCTCGCCATGAACCTGGAGATCATGTTCCCCAGGGACATGCCGTACGAGAAGCGTCTGGAGGAGGCCGCCCGCTGCGGCGCGAAGCATTACGGCTTCTGGAGCTTCGGCAACAAGAACCTCGACGCCCTGCAAGAGGTTCAGGAGCGGTACGGGATGACCTGCGTCAGCATCACCGGCGCGAACAAGACCGGCTGGAGCACCGGCCTGACCAAGACCGGCGAGGAGGCCGCGTTCCTCGACGACTTCGAATCGGCGTGCGAGGTCGCCCGGCGGTTCGGCGCCAGGAACCTGATCACGTTCGTCGGCCGCAAGCAAGAGGACATCCCCTGGGAGACCCAGCGGGCGCAGATCATCGCGGGCTTGAAAAAGGCCGGGCCGATCGCCGAGAAATACGACGTGTACCTCACGCTGGAGCCGCTGAACCGCGTCGAGTCGCCCCAGATGACGATGGTGACCTCGCGCGACGCCTTCGACTACGCCGCCGAGGCCGAGCACCCGCGCATCAAGGTCGATTACGATATGTACCACCGTCAGCTCGGCGAGGGGAACGTCACGCCGATGCTGGAAGAGGGCCTCAAGGCCGGTTACATCCGCTTCGTCGAGGTCGGCGACGTCCCCGGCCGCAAGGAGCCGGGCACCGGCGAGATGGATTATCCCTACATCTTCCGCGTCCTGCGACGCCTCGGCTACGACGGCGCCATCGGCATGGAGCACGGCACGACCAGGACCCCGCAATACGCCTGGGACGTCGTCCGCGAGATGGCGGGGCTGGCCGATTGATCGATCGAGATCGAGGGAGCTTTTGCAAAGCTGAAAGTATTTCCTTGACATTGATGATCCCCCCCCCCTAAATTCAAAGTGCTTGACTTGTATGAACAAGCTGATTGAGCGAAGGGCTGGAGGCTCTCTCAATGTCACGCCTGGCACCGATTGGTCTATTCACCTTAGTAGCCATCGGCTGTGGTGGCCAAGTTCAGGATCAAGGTTTGACGGCCGAGGTGGTCAAAGGCCGTCCTGACGCGAAGGACGCGACCGAAACCCCGGCCTATGACATTGAATTTCTCCAGCCTATCAAATCGGCGTACAGGCCGGGGGAGAAACTGGAATGCCGATTCTCCATCGCCATTCCACCGGGCACTCACAACCCCACGTTCGTGGTGGTGCTGATCAAGCGTGACCAAGCCGGCGTCCTGTCGGAATTCGCCGACCTGAAAGAAGCACAGCCTGGGCGAATGATCTTCGGGAAGTCCCTCGATTTGCCGACCACTCCCGGGACGTACACCATCCAAGTGGACGCGACCCTGACGAGAGTCTTTCAGGATGGGGAAGACGATCAGTTCCGTAGTATCCCGGTCAGTTCGCGACCGGAGCGATTTATCATAACCAAGGATGAGTGATGCGAGTCCAATCGTTTCGGAGACGCGGGACGATGCCCGGACGAGCCTACACGCTGATCGAGGTCATCGTCGTCATCGGCATCATCGGTCTCCTGGTGGCCTTGCTAATCCCGGCGGTCCAGATGGCGAGGGAGACGGCCCGCCGTGGCCGGTGCCAGAACAACCTACGTCAACTCGGCCTCGCCCTCCATTCGTACGAATCCACGACAAAGGTGTTCCCCCAAGGTCATGGCTACCATGGGCTTTCCATGCTCTGCGCGATCCTACCGCATCTGGAACAGAATGATTTATTTAATTCCGTAAATATGGAAGTCTTGGGTGCATTCGCGGCAAGGGAGAACTTCACGGCGTCGCGGACCGGAGTGGCCGTGTTCCTCTGCCCGTCGGATGGGCGGGATGCGCCGGGACAGACCAATTACGCCGGAAACTGGGGCACCGGGGTGCAAAAGTTCGGATACAACGGTGCCTTCTCCGGGCCGGCGCGGAATCCCCATGGCGCGGAGGCTTTCACGGACGGCCTGAGCACCACCTCGCTCGTCTCGGAGTGGTTGCGGGGGCCCGAACGCTTCGCCGGCCCCGGCGCGGTGCCCGAGGGAGATTCCAGGCAGTTCGTCTTCAAGACCCCCAGGAGCCACCTCGGGCCCGACGAGCTCGATCTGTTCGCCGAGTCCTGCCGCGGTCTGAATCCTCGCGGTGCGCGGCTCACCCCGCCGCCAGGCAAAGGGTTGAATTGGATGTTCGGCGATTACGGGTTTACACTCTTCAATCACATACTAACTCCCAATCTCAACACATGCACGAACGGCGATTTCTATCAGCAGGGGGCCTGGACCGCCGGCAGCAATCACCCCGATGGCGTGAACCTCCTCTTCGCCGATGGACACGTCCGGTACGTGAAAAATTCGCTTGGCGGGTCGATCTGGCGGGCCCTCGGTTCTCGTGCAGGGTCGGAAGTCGTCTCCGCGAGCGATTATTGAGCACGATGCCCCCGGCCGTGGAGGGCATTCCTTTGCCCGGTTCATGCTTTGAGGAGCCTCAGCGATGAAGTCGATCCGAAGGGCTGGATTCAGGATTCTACTGTCGATGCTGGTCTTCGCCAGTCCCCATGTGGTGCTGGCCTACGGGATCACCATCTCCACGCCGACAAATGACTCGACCTGGTCGGCCAATGCTCAACTGGCGAGCGCCGGGGGCTACAGTTGGACCATGAACAATGAGTCCCAACCAGGTTGGGTCTCGACGTTCCTCCACGCGGGAGGAGCATCCGGTGTCATCACAACATCGAAGTTCGCCGACAATACCACCCCGGCCGATCCGTTGGACGGGACGGGGACCTGGCAATCAACCTTCAACATCGTGCCGAGTGATCCCTTGATCGGAGGTGGTAATGGGGCCGAGGCTACCTATGTTGTTGAAGCCGGGCTCTTCGCAAGCGGCGGCCAGGTCAAGTCAGCTTACAGCTTCATCCAGGTGGTCAACGGATGACATGGTGTGGCATTCTCATTGAGCTTTCTCACCCGGCTGCGCGAATGACGAGAGCGTCTTGCCGCGCGGACGATGAATGCATCGTCCGCGCGGCCACACCGCGAGAGGCCCGCGAGCCTGGTTGAAGAATGGATCAAGGGCCCAGCCGGAGATTCTCCTGGAACCGCCGGACGGCGCTGAACCGCGTCGAGTCGCCCCAGATGACGATGGTGACCTCGCGCGACGCCTTCGACTACGCCGCCGAGGCCGAGCACCCGCGCATCAAGGTCGATTACGATATGTACCACCGTCAGCTTGGCGAGGGGAACGTCACGCCGATGCTGGAAGAGGGCCTCAAGGCCGGTTACATCCGCTTCGTCGAGGTCGGCGACGTGCCCGGCCGCAAGGAGCCGGGCACCGGCGAGATGGATTATCCCTACATCTTCCGCGTCCTGCGACGCCTCGGCTACGACGGCGCCATCGGCATGGAGCACGGCACGACCAGGACCCCGCAATACGCCTGGGACGTCGTCCGCGAGATGGCGGGGCTGGCCGATTGAGGCACGTCAGATGTTGTAGCGGATGTCGTTCGAGAGCAGCGAGTTGTCCACTCCGGTGGTATAGATCCGGCCGCGGAAGATCGACATCGACTTGCCGCCGCGATAGAGGATATCGACCGTCCCGGTCCCCCTGGCGTTGGTGAACAGACCGCCGCCGCTCGTTGACCGTCCAGCTCAGGTGGGTCGGGCGGCCGAAGCGATCGACGTCGGCGGTCTGGCCTTCCAGGTTCAGCGCGATCTGCGAGCCGGTCGAGGGGGAGTTGCGCGGGAAGATCGTCGCCGTCCCCTCGATCGGGTCGGACGGATCGACGGGAAGGAACAGGCCCATCTGATAGTTGCCATGCAGGAAGGCGCTGGAGTCTCCTTCGCCGATGAAGTACATCTGCCGCGCCTGGCTGGCGAAGCGTCCGGGGCCGGTCAGGACGTTGCCGGCGAACTTGGCGAAGAACCGTTCGCGGGCCAGCTCGTGCGGCGTGGGGTTCGCGGGAATCCCCGCGACCGGCAACTGCGCCAGATCGTTCCGAATCGGGTGCAACCGCAACAGAACACGCGGTTGGCGAAGCTGCGGATTCCCGAACGCCCAGGGGGTCGCCGAGAGCATTTCCCGAGACTCCAACCCCAGCACCAACGGCCGCAAGGCCCGGCGAGAACGCTTGCTCATCGTCTGGCTCCCTCTCTCTCCGCGATCCTCTGACTCTTCGCGCGAACGCACGCCCTCGGCCCTTCCGTGTCCTTGTGGACCTTGATCGACCTGGGATCGTCCCGCGCGTGAGCGGATTCACACGAGAGACATCGCGTCGGGAACGGTCCGCGCGAGGGCTCCGATTGCGCGCGGACATCCGGCGGAATGGCCTGCGGCAGTTTTGCGAGCGAGACGGGACGAACCGATGATCGTGCCCGAGGGTCTAGCATCGGCGGTCGCTGTGGGTATAATGGGAGCCGGCACATCACGGAGGAGCCCGCGAGGACAGAGGGGAAGACCTTCGCGGAAACTGACCACGATCTTGGCCGATCGCATCGGCCATCCAGCTTCCGGATCGTGGGGTGGGCGGTTATCAAGGACTGGAGGACCGCCCATTTCCTCTCCATCGACCCGCCATCCCGGTGGCGATCGTCAACGACCGACCACCACCTGAGCAAAGCCCCCGCGGGCTTGCGATACGCATGCCGATCCGACTGGACAAACTCGTTGCCGAACGGTTCTCCCTCTCACGCCGCGCCGCGCAGGATGCGATCCGCAACGGCCGCGTCGATCTCGACGGCCAGCGCTGCGACGAGCCGGGGCGGGAGGTCGAGTCGGACGCCCCGATCGAATTCTTTCCGAACCGGCCGAAGACCCGCAAGGTCCAGACGAAGCTCCGCGTTCTGTACGAGGACCGGCACGTCATCATCGTCGATAAACCGGCGGGCCTGTTGACCCTGCCGACGCAGTCCCACGAGCGCGACACGCTCCAGCAACGCGTCCATCGCTACCTGTCGATCCGGCACGGCGGACGGCCCTACGTCGGAATCATTCACCGGCTCGATAAGGACACCTCCGGCGCCCTGGCGCTGGCCAAGTCGCCCGGCGCCCAGCGGACGTTCCAGCAGTTGTTCCGAGACCACGACATCGAGCGGCAATACCTGGCCGTCGTCGAGGGGAACCTCAGCCGAGAGTCCGGCACGATCGACAAGGCCCTCGTCAACGACCGGGGCGACCTCCGGCGCGGGGTGGCCCGGCGGCCGGACGAAGGCCGCCACGCCGTGACCCATTACCGCGTCGTCGAGCGATTCGGCGACGTGGCGACCCTGGTCGCCTGCTGGCTGGAGACCGGCCGGACGCATCAGATCCGCATCCACATGGCCGAGATCGGTCATCCGGTCCTGGGAGAGCCGGTGTACCGGCCACGGTCGCAACCGCGCTGCAAGGCGAAATTCGGCCGCCAGGCCCTGCACGCGCAGACCCTGGGTTTCCGCCACCCGTTGGCGGACGAGGAGGTGCGCGTCGAGGCACCGATCCCATCCGACCTCTCGGCGCTCCTGATCGACCTCCGCAACCGCTACGGCATCCCCGGCGCGGGGGGCTGAGGCGGGGCCTTGGCGGGGCGATCGGTCAACAGGCTCCGCATCTCGGCGAGCTGGGCATCGAGCCGGTCCAGCCGCTCCAGAAGCTCGGCCTGCTGGCGTTCCCGCACGCGGGGCAGCTTCCCCTTCATGAAGAAGGTGCCGTCGGTCTCCAGCACGCACAGCTCGATCTCGTCGAGCGTGGCGAAACCCTGCCGGTGCGCCATGGTCAGCAGGTCCGCCTCGGTCAACAGCTCGCGGGCGAGCCCCTTGCGACGGATCACGCCATGCCGCATCAGGACCGTCGGCGAACCCTGGATAAACTGGTCGAGCCGACGATGCTTGAACAGGTAACGGACGATCATGTAATTGAACGCACAGAGCGTGAAGGCCCCGACCAGGCCGCCCGTGACCGAGTTGTCCGGGCCGATGATCGCGTTCTGCACCGTGTTGGACAGCGACAGGAGCACGACCAGGTCGAACGGGTTGAGCTGGGCCAGCTCGCGCTTGCCGAAGATGCGCAGCAGGATGACCAGGAAGACATAGACGATGATCGGCCGCAGGACCTTCTCGGCCAGCGGGACCGTCACCCGGAGCATGTCCAGCAGGAACTCATCGTTCCAGAGCGGGAAGAGATCGTTCCAGAGCGAATCGAGAGACATCGTCGTCACTCCCCCCGGCCAGGCCGATCTTTCAAGAAAGCGCCCGTGACATTCTCTCACTCAGACCGGGGGTGGCCCCAGCTCGTAGCCGTCCGATTCACCGGTCTCCTCGATCGGGATCGGGCGGATCGGCTGGCGCAGCAACTTGGGTTCGTGGGCCAGTAACCCCCGGCGTTCGGCGCAAGGCAGGCAGAGCCGCTCCTCGCTCCGGTGGATAAAGAGTTCCCCGTCGGACAGACGGTGGTAATAATCCTCACCGGGGAACATCGTGGCGCAGAACTCTCGGTCGCTGCCGATCTTCATGCCGACCTGCCAGCCTGGCTCGCGAAGGAAGATGCGGGGCAGACGCAGCTCGTCCCCCTCGTCGTGCGGGTGATTCGGAATCGTGGTCATCGGGACGTCCTTCCGGACTCGACCTCGGCCGGCACGCTCTCGCCGCGGTTCGCGGACTCCCTGGGCGCGTGCAGGCCGCAAACATCATCGGTGCAGGGCACGTCTCGCGGCCGGCTGGCCGCCAGCGCATTGTACGCCCGACGGCCAAGCGGAACCACGCCGGGAAGCGAGCCCAGCATCCCCAACGGCCACCAGAGAGGCAAGAGTCGCGCCAGCGCGAGCACCCCGTCATAACCGGCCCAGACCCGTCCCTTCGGGCTGACGACGTGCATCGACCGCAGGCACGCCTCCTTCGTCAAGCTCGGGTGGACCGTCGTCACGTCCACCGCCGTCAGGTCGATCGGCTCGACCAGGCGATCGGGATCGGCCGACGCCACCAGGGCCATCGACGCCCGGCAACGCGGGCACGCGCCGTCGTAGAGGACCCGCGCCAACGGCTGCGCCGCGCGGCCCGTCACGAGGCTCCGCAGCCAGGGGCCGGAGAAAAACGCGACGTTCCCGGCGATCATCACCAGGCTGAACTCCGTCAGGCCCAGCGCCAGGTCGATCCCCAGGTGCATCGCCAGCGCCAGGGCGATCAGGAGCGGCCGCAGGCGGCGGTTCCAGATCAGGATCGGGTAGCCGATCTCGATCGCCAGGCCGGCATGCGTGAGGAAGTTCAGCAGGTACGGGTACGAGGCCAGCCAGGTCAGGTCGATCGGGCGGAACTCGGCGACCGAGATCACGCTCCACATCGCGTAGCCGTTCCACCAGGCCGGGCCTTGCAGCTTGCTCAGGCCCGCCATGCCGTAGATCAGGCACAGGTGAAGCTGGATCAACCGCAGGGCCAGGTTGGCCGAGGTCGTCGGCGCGGGCACCCCCGAAGGGACCACCCAGCGCCCGTCGCGGCGACGGTGCGACACGTCCCGGCGGGCCTTCCGCCAGCGGCTGAGGAAGCGGTCGAGCGAGACCGCCTGACCGCTCGCCCCCGTGATGGCCAGGTAAAAGGCCCACGTCGAAATCACCTGGTCGAACCCGTAGAGGATCACCGGCGCGCGGTGCGCTGTCGAGACGGCGATCGCCCACGCCAGGGGGGCCGTGATCCGGCTCCCCAGGCCCACGGTGAACAGCCCGAGCACCACCAGGCAGGCCACCCAGACGACTCGCAGCAGACCATCGGGCACCCAGAGCCAGAGCGACCACGCCAGGGAACCCCGGCCGTCCAGTTGCGCCCGCAGGGCCTCCGGGTCGGCCCAGCCCGAGGTGCCGAGGAACGCGTGCAGGTCCAGGCCGATGACCAGCAGGTCCCAGAACAAGAGCAGGCCGACGATCAGCCGGACCACCCCCAGCGGGGTGGGATCGGCCGGCGTGAAGAAGAACGCGTTCCAGCCCCGGACCGCCGCGCGGGAGAGGTCGGTCAGGTACTCCCAGGGACCGATCAGAAGTCGTCGCACGAGAATTCTCCGATCCGTTCGGGCACCGTGAAATACACCTCGTCGTCCAGGTCGATCGGCGGCGCGCCGGGAACCGCCAGGGCCGCGCAGCGTGCGCTCCAGGTCGGGAATCTGGTGCAGCTTCACGTACAAGGCCACCGACGCGCAACCCGTCGTCTTGCACAGGTGCCGGGCATACGACCGCGCCCAGACCCCCTGGCCGTGGTTGTGGCCCGGGGGGGCATTGCGGGCGGCGAGGTGATCCTCGAACAGGTGATTCGCCAGGTGCAACTGCCGCTGGTAGAGCATCCTCGGGCGCGTCGCGCGATCCGGCAACCGAACGATCTGCTCGGGCCGGCCGTCGTCGAACCGCAGGCGGGCCTCGACCACCGGCGTCGGCGGGTGCGCCGTTGGTGTAGAACCGATAGCCCGAACCCTGGTTCGTCAGTTGAAGGTACGGCAGGAACTGGTCCGCCAGGGCCCGCTCCAGGGGAGACGACGGCGCGTTCGCCAGCGCGGCGGTCAGCAAGGCCGTCGCGTGAAAGACAATCGCCGCCGAGATCAATCCCCGAACCCACCCGGGCCACCCGGCCGCCTCGACCGCTCCAGCGTCGGGCCGTCGCGTCTCTGCTCTG
This sequence comes from uncultured Planctomycetota bacterium, assembly GCA_963758025.1. GTDB lineage: Bacteria > Planctomycetota > Planctomycetia > Isosphaerales > Isosphaeraceae > CAVWUA01. Next base: position 1,136,188 of record CAVWUA010000006.1, read on the forward strand.
CCCATCACGGTCCCCTTATTTTTCTCTCTCATGACACGATCCGGTTGCGATCCAAAACACGCGGCCTCCTGACCTCCCATCGTAGCCGCCAAGGCCCTCGCAAGGCTATGCGCGACCTCCTTTGCCCGCACCTGCACCCGTCAAATTTATCACATTTGTCCCATTTAGCCGAATTCCCGCATTTTTCCCAAAAAGTGATTGCGTCACGCCAGAACCGCAATTAGAATTTGCGTGGATTGAGAAGAGCCTACCGATCAAAGGCAACCTGACCAATTGCGCAGACCACACACCCGGTGAGCCGGAGAAAAGATGGTTCCGCGCGGTTGGCTCGATCGGGCGTTGTCGGACTGGGCTCATTGCCGCACACCTTTCGATTTTGCAACTTTTGGGAGGCAAACCATGCAGGGAACGATTGCCGTCTTGATGGCCTTGAGCGGGCTGGGCTGTCATCACAAGTCCTGTGATGTCGCCGTTCCGGCCTGTTACTCGGCGTGCTACGACTCCTGCTATAGCAGTTGCTATGGTGGTTGCTACGGCGGGGGTTACGGCGGGTTACGGCCTGAGCTCCGCGTGCTACACGTCGACGAGCTACATGGGCGGGTGCTATGGCGGGGGTTATGGGGCCTGCTACTCGGCGTGCTACAGCGGCTACGTCCCCGCCTGCTACGGCAGCTCGTACGTTGGCGGCTACGGCGCCTGCTACGATTCCTGCTACGGCGCCTGCTATGGCGGGTGCTACGGCGCGGCCTGCTACAGTGGTTGCTACGGCGGCGGACACCACGGCGGCAAGCACCGTCACGGGCTGTTCGGCTGCAAGCGGAACACGTGCGCGGCCTGCTGCGCTCCCGCCTACGCGATGGCCCCGCCGATCCCGGTCTATGGCGACTACACGCCGGTCTATTCCTCGGGTCCGGCCATCGTGAGCCCGCAGGGCTTCGTGTCGCCGCAGGCGTACCCGGCATCGCAGTACACGGACGGATCGTACACGGCTCCGGTCGAGACCGAGTCGGGCGAGATGGAGAGCGACCAGCCGTTCGAGACCACTCCGCCGCCGCCCGCCCCGGCGACCCCTTCCCAGCCGGACGCGGTCCCCGCGCCGCCGTCGGAAGCCCCGGTCATGCCTCCGGTCGAGGACGTGCCGGCGCCAGTCAACCCCTGAGGTCGGCTCGACTTTCGAACACGGGGGACGGAAACCCGTCACCCGATCGCGGCCCGCGGGAACCTTCCGGTTCCGGCGGGCCGCTTTTTGCGCGGAATACTTCCCTCCACGCTCGGCTTCCGCTCCTGAGCCTTTTCTGCTTATAATCCCGAGAATCCCGAAACTCGGCACGGCGGGAGGCCGGCCATCGCACCTTGTTTGATGGATGATATCATGGAGGACGCTCGAACGATGGACTCACCCTTCGACTCGATCCAATCCCACTCTGTCGGGGTTTTTGAATTCGACGAGCAGAGCATGCCGACCAACGAAAACGAGCGGCGCGCATGGTTGATCCGCCTGCTGGGGGAGCCGCTCTGTCGATCGCTCGGCGTGTACCCCCTTCCCGAGGACCTGGTCCTCTCGGTGGTGATCCCCGTTTACAACGAGATCAACACCCTGGAGAAATCCTCCGGCAGGTCCGCGAGGTGCCGATCCAGAAAGAGATCATCCTCGTCGACGACTGCTCGAAGGACGGCACGCGGGACTTGCTCCGCCGGATGCAGGAGACCGAGCCGGACCTCAAGATCGCCTTCCACGAGGTGAACCAGGGCAAGGGGGCGGCCCTGCGGACCGGCTTCCGCCAGGCGACCGGGCAGATCGTCATCGTGCAGGACGCCGACCTCGAATACGACCCCTCGCAGTACCCGCAGCTGATCCAGCCGATCGTCGAGGGCAAGGCCGACGTCGTCTACGGCTCGCGGTTCATCGGCGAGTCGCACCGGGTCCTCTACTTCTGGCACTCGATGGGCAACCAGTTCCTGACCCTCCTGTCGAACATGTTCACCAACCTGAACCTGACCGACATGGAGGTCTGCTACAAGGTCTTCCGCCGCGAGGTGATCCAGGGGATCACCCTCAAGAGCAACCGGTTCGGGTTCGAGCCCGAGGTCACGGCCAAGATCGCCCGGTTCCAGGTCCCGCCGATCGACGGCCGCCCCTCCCGGCGCTGCCGGATCTACGAGATGCCCGTCAGCTACAACGGCCGCGACTACGCCGAGGGCAAGAAGATCGGCTGGAAGGACGGCGTGCAGGCCCTCTACTGCATCGTCCGCTATGCCTTCGCCGACTGAGCGAGAGATTGGCCCGCGGCATGGGCGAAGGATGATGCGTGACGCATCAACCACGGTCCATGCCTCATCCGCCATTCCGCATGGATCTTGCCGGATTTCTGGCGACCCGCCGATCGATCGCGTACGATGAGAGGCGACAAAACAGACCCGACGGCTCCCCGGCTGCCGCCGCCGGGGACCGTCCCTGCCTGGACCCAAGGAGCCTGTCATGTCGCGATTGATCCGGCCGTGGTGCATCCTGTCCGTGCTGCTGATCCTGGCCTCCTCCGCCCCCGCGCAAGAGGACGCAGCCGCGAACGCGCGCCAGGGCCAAGAGGAGAAGATCTACAAGGGTCGTCCGATCGCCGACGTGATGTCCTACCTCGGGGCGAACTGGCTGTTCCGGCCGACGCGCGAGCAGGAGGAGCAGCCGGAGCGGATGCTCGACGCCCTGAAGATCCAGCCGGGAGACACCGTCGCCGACATCGGCGCCGGGGCCGGCTACATGAGCCTGCGGCTCGCCCGCCGCGTCGGCCCGGAGGGGACCGTTCTGGCCACCGACGTCCAGCCGCAGATGCTCCGCCTCCTGGCCGCCAACGCCAAGGCCCGCGACGTCACCAACATCAAGCCGATCCTCTGCACGCAGAACGACCCGAAGCTGCCCGAGGGCCAGGTGGACCTGGCCCTGATGGTGGACGTCTATCATGAGATGTCCCAGCCGGAGACCAGCCTGCAAGGCCTCCTCAAGGCCCTCAAGCCCGGCGGCCGGCTCGTCCTGGTCGAGTTCCGCGGCGAGGACCCCGACGTCCCGATCAAGCCCGAGCACAAGATGACCCTCGAACAGGTCCGCAAGGAGATCGAGCCGCAAGGATACACGTTCGTGGATTCGCTCGAATTCCTCCCCTGGCAACATATCATCATCTTTCAGAAGCCCACCCAGGATCAGGACAAGCCGGCCGAGGAGACGCCCGTCGAACCCGACGCGACGCCGTGATCGGCCAGAAATGGTTGATGGCTGATCCGCGCAAGACGCGTCATCCGCCATCAGCCATTCCGACAACGGCCGCTCCCCCAGGGTTCTGGACGATTCCCCCGCGCGGCGGTTACAACAGGGGATCGCCCGCGCTGTTTTGGTCGCCGGTAAAAGGAAGCGCGACGCTCGGGCGGACTTGAACCGAGGAGCCTTCACCCCCATGCATCGCATCATCCTGGTCCTCGCGGTCCTGGCCGCTCCGATCCTCACGCCGCTGGCCCCGTCGCGGGCGGAGGATCGTCAGCCGCAGGTCCCGCAACTGGACGTCGAGACGTACACCCTGCCGAATGGCCTGGAGGTGATCCTCCTGGAAGACCACACGACGCCCGTCGTCGGGGTCAACCTCTGGTACAAGGTCGGCTCGAAGAACGAGAAGTCCGGCCGTACCGGCTTTGCCCACCTGTTCGAGCACCTGATGTTCCAGGGGTCGGAGCACCACGACAAGGAATACTTCGGCCCGATCGAGAAGCTGGGGGCCCAGATCAACGGCAGCACCAGCACCGACCGGACCAACTATTTCGAGACCCTCCCCTCGAACGCCCTGGAGCTGGCCCTCTGGCTGGAGTCCGACCGGATGGGCTTCCTGCTCCCGGCCCTGACCCAGGAGAAGCTGGACAACCAGCGCGACGTGGTCAAGAACGAGCGCCGGCAGCGGGTCGATAACGTGCCCTATGGCCAGTCGGAGGAGAGGCTCCTGGAGGCCCTCTATCCGCCCGATCACCCGTACCATCACAGCGTCATCGGCTCGATGGCCGACCTCTCGGCCGCCAGCCGCGAGGACGTGTCGGACTTCTTCCGCACCTATTACAACCCGAGCAACGCCAGCCTCTGCCTCGTCGGCGACTTCCAGCCGGAGGAGGCCAGGCGGCTGATCGCCAAGTATTTCGGCGCGATCCCGAAAGGCCCCGAGGTCGAGCCGATCGAGCCGTGGGTGCCGACTCTGGACGAGTCGAAGCACATCGAGATGACCGACCGCGTGGCCCTGCCGAGGGTCCAGCTCGTCTGGCCGACCGTGCCCGCCGGGCACCCGGATGAGAAGGCGCTGGACGTCCTGGCCGTCGTGCTCGGCCAGCTCGACAAGGAGAACCGCCTCTACCGCGCCTTGATGTACGACAAGCAACTGGCCGCGAGCGTCTCGGCGTCGCACCCGACCCAGGACCTGTCGGGAACGTTCGAGGTGCAGATCACCGCGCAGCCCGGCCAGACGCTCGACGACATGGTGGCGATCGCCGACGCCGAGATCGAGCGTCTGAAAGAGGAGGGGCCGACCGAGGACGAGGTCATCAAGGTGCAGAACGGCGACGAGTCGAGCCTGATCATCGGCCTTCAGTCCGCCACGCGCAAGGCCGACTTCCTCAACCAGCATAACGTCATCTTCGGCGATCCCCTGGCGTACAAGGACCAGATGAAGAAGCTGTTTCAGGTCACGCCGGCCGACGTGAAGCGGGTGGCGAACAAGTACCTGATCGGCAAGCGCATCCGGCTCGACGTGGTCCCCGGCCCGCCGACCGAGCGGGCGCCGGAGGTCGCGGTGGACCGCGAGGCGCAGAAGGAGGTCAACGCGCCGTCGCCGAAGATCGAGGAGACGTTCGACCGGAGCGTCATGCCCGAGCCGGGGCCGAACCCCGATTTCAGCCCGCCGCCGGTCGTGCGCCGGAAGCTCTCCAACGGGCTGGAGCTCCTGATCGCCGAGCGGCATGAGCTGCCCATCCTGACCCTGGACCTGGTCGTCAAGGGGGGCGAGGCCCTGGTGCCGCCCGGCAAGGAGGGTCTGGCCTCGCTGACGGCCAGCCTCCTGACCGAAGGGACCGAGTCGAAAGATTCCCTGGAGCTGGCGGGTGCCCTGTCGCGGCTCGGGGCCTCGATCGACGCCGACGGCGGCCTGGAATCGAGCGGGCTGTCGCTGACGACCCTGACGCGCCACCTCGACGAGGCGCTCGACATCTACACCGACGTGCTGCTGCACCCGGCGTTCCCCGAGCGCGAGCTGAGCCGCTTGCAGAGCGAGCGAATCGCCCTCTTGCTGCGCCTGAAGGACTACCCGCAGGCCATCGCGGGCATCGTCTTCCCGAAGCTCCTCTACGGGCTGGAACACCCCTACGGCCGGCCGGACCTCGGCACGCCGGAGTCGATCAAGGGCCTATCCCGCGAGGACATCGAGGCGTTCTATCACCGGCTCTTCCTGCCGAACAACGCCGCGATGATCGTCGTCGGCGACACGACGCCCGACAAGATCGTCGCCCAGCTTGAGGAGGCCCTGGACGACTGGAAGCCGGGCAAGGCAACCGAGCTGGCGATCCCCAAGCCGAAGCCCTCGGACAGGCCCGTGACGGTCTATCTGGTGGATAAGCCCCAGGCCGCGCAGTCGGTCCTGGCCGTCGGCCAGGTGGGGGTGCCCCGGAGCACGCCGGATTACTTCCCGTTGACGGTGATGAACGCGATCCTCGGCGGCCAGTTCTCCAGCCGGATCAACCTGAACCTCCGCGAGGACAAGGGCTACACCTACGGCGCCCGTTCCAGCTTCGCCTTCCGGCTCGGACCCGGCCCGTTCGAGGCCGGTGGCGCGGTCCAGACGGCCGTGACCAAGGAGGCGCTGGTCGAGCTGATCAAGGAGATCCGGGACATCACCGGCCCGCGTCCCGCGACCGACGCCGAGCTGGCCTTCGCCAAGGACCGGATCGTCAAGGGCTTCCCCTCGAAGTTCGAGACGACCTCCGGGGTCGCCGGCACGCTGGGTTCCCTGTTCATCTACAGCTTGCCCGACGACTACTACACGCACTACCAGGAGCGCGTCGAGAAGGTAACCAGGTCCGACGTCGCCCGGGTGGCCAGGACGTATCTCGACCCGGATCACATGACCATCCTGATCGTCGGCGACCGCACCCAGATCGAGCCGTCCCTGCGGGCCTTGCCCTATGCCAAGGTCATCAATGTGCTCGACCCCGACGGCAACCCGCTGCCCGGGGACGCGGAGCCGGCCGACGACATCAAGAAGCCCACGGACGCCACCGACACCCCGTAACCCCGGGCCTTCCGCCTCCAGCGTCCAGACCCACTGAACAGCGACAACCACACGAGGGGTCGCCTCCCACACGAGAGGCGGCCCCTCCGCCATTTCGGGTTCCCGCCGAAAAAAGTCTGAACCTTTCGGCTTCTCACGTCGTAACTTCTGCAACTCCGCATCAATTCACGCGACTCGTCACTGTGTCGTATGCCGGAGTCACGGCCGCTCAGGCTATCCCCCCTCCCCCCATATCTTGCCCAGGCTCTCTACTCTAATCTCGATGAGGCACCATGAAGCGACGGCGCTCCCAGATTCACCGTTCATTTCAGCTTGAGGTTCTCGAATCGCGGCAGTTGCTCAACGCGGACCTGACGGGGCCTCTGGCCCCTTTCAGCGCACTCCAGTTGAATAGCAGCCAGTACGATCCCTCCCACATCCTCGTCCGCTTCCGTACCGATGCCCCGATGGCGTCCGAGCCAGGGACGCCCCTGGATCTGGTCCCCGGTCTTCGGGAAGTCTCGCTCGCGCCGGGAACGAGTGTCGAGCAGGCGATCGAATCGTTCCAGTCCGACCCGCTGGTTCTTTACGCCCAGCCGGATTATCGCGTGGGTCTGACCGGTGTCGTCACGCCGAATGACCCGTCCTACACGAGCGGAAGCCAGTGGGACCTCAACAACACCGGCCAGAACGGCGGCACCACCGGCGCCGATATCAGCGCCCCGAGGCCTGGGGGAGCACCACCGGCACCGGCCGCACGCTCGTCGCGGTGATCGACACCGGCATCGACTACACCCATCCGGACCTGGCCGCCAATATCTGGACCAACACGGCGGAAATCCAGGGCAACGGCAAGGATGACGATGGCAACGGCTTCGTCGATGACGTGCACGGCTACGATTTCGCCAACAACGACGGCGATCCGATGGACGACAACGGCCACGGCACCCACGTCGCCGGGACCATCGGCGCGGTGGGGAACAACGGCATCGGGGTCGCGGGCATCGACTGGAACGTCAAGCTGATGGCCCTGAAGTTCCTCGACGCCACGGGCTCCGGGCTGATCAGCAACGCCATCCGTGCGCTGGACTACGCCGTGATGATGGGCGCCCAGGTCTCCAACAACAGCTACGGCGGTGGCGGATACGATCCGGCCTTCGCCGACGCGATCCACAACGCGCAGAGCAACGGGCATATCCTCGTGGCGGCGGCCGGCAACGACGGCCTGAACAACGACACGACCCCGAGCTATCCGTCGAACTACAACTTCGACAACGTGGTTTCCGTCGCCGCGACCGACCACAACGACCAGCTCGCCTCCTTCTCCAACTACGGCGCGTCGACGGTGGATCTGGCCGCGCCCGGCGTGGACATCCTCAGCACGTACAAGGGGGGTGGCTACGCCTATATGAGCGGGACCTCGATGGCCACGCCGCATGTCACCGGGGCCGTGGCCTTGATCCGCGACCAGCACCCCGACTGGTCGTACACCCAGGTCATCCAGCAGCTTCTCTCGACGACGGACCCGCTTTCCTCGCTCCAGGGCAAGACCATCACGGGCGGCCGGCTGGACCTCGGCCGCGCCCTGGCCTTGCCGACGGACTCGCAAGGGGCGCGGATTCTCTCCAGCAGCCTGGCGGGCAGCGTCAGTGGCCCGGTGAATCACGTACGGTTGACCTTCAGTGAGCCGATCGACCCATCCTCCTTCCTCGCCAATGACATCCGCCTGACCGGCCCCGGCGGCGTGATCCCCGTCTCGTCCGTCTCGGTCGTCGCCGGCTCGAACAACACCCAGTTCGACGCGACCTTCGCCTCGCAATCGACCGCGGGAAGTTACCAGGCGGTTGTCGGCCCGGACATCCGGGACGCGTCAGGGAACCCGATGGACCAGAACCGCGACGGCCGCAACGGCGACACCCCGGCCGACCAGTTCACCACGTCCTTCTCGATCCAGTCCCCCTCCATCGCCTCCGACGGCGTCTATGACGCCCGCGTGGCCCCGTACCAGCCGATCGACCTCGTGCCGGGCGCTCCGGGAGTCATCACCCTGATGAACGGCGGCGATGACTCGGTCGTTTACGTGAACATGGGCAGTCTCACGTTCAACTTCTACGGTTCCAGCTACTCGACTCTCTATCTCAGTTCGAACGGGCTGATCTCCTTCGGCGGCAACACCAGCAGCGCCCAGAACACCGACCTGAGCTGGAACCCGACCGCCCGCACCATCTCTCCGCTCTGGGATGACTGGATCAGCACGAACGGCAACGCGATGATCCTGGCGAAGGTGGACGACACCAACGGCGACGGCGCGGCCGATCGCCTGATCCTGGAGTGGAACAAGGTCCAGGGCTACGCCTCCTCCCCCTCGACCGTGACCTTCCAGGCGATCCTCCAGCTCAACACCGGCTCGACCCCGGGTGAGATCACCTTCAACTATCCCGACATCGACTCCGGCGACTACCGATCCAACGGCGGCAGCGCCACGGTGGGCCTGAAAGACGGCTCCTCCTACTACGGCACGCGACGGCTGCTCGTCTCGTACAACAACGCGGCCTCCCCCTACGTCCGTAGCGGTCAGGCCATCCGGTTTACTCCCAAGGCCGCGACCGTCAGCGGAAGTCGCGTGTCCGGAGGCGTCTTGGCCTCCGCGTCCGCCGACGCCCCGACGACAAACGCGCCCACGCTCCCGGTTCTGGCCGGCGCGATCGTGGACGACGTGCTGAACAGCATCCCGGTCCAAACCCCGAAAGCAACGGCCCCGTTCGGATCTCTCGCCGGGGCGGTCCGAGGGCACGTGAATCAGGTCGTGACCCCGTGGTCGCGGGAACTGCTCGACTCGCTCCTGATCGGTCAGACCCGACCGAAGCAGGAGGTCGGGTTCTCGTTCGGCCAGCACAGGCGGTGGAGCTGAGTTTTCTCATCCTCCCGCCTTTTCGGCCCCAAGATGGCCCCGGCCGCGCCCGTTGGCGCGGCCGGGGTCGTTTCATCTGGGGTCAGACAATCACCCGGAGCTTTCGCAGGCGATGAATGGCCTCGTCGAGCGTCTCGTCGCGCTTGCAGAAGCAGAACCGGACGTAGGAGCGGCCCAGCTCTTTCTGATTGAAGAAGCTGGAGCCGGGGACCGTGGCGACGCGGATCGACTGCACGAGGAAACGGGCGAACTCGAAGTCACTGGTCGCGCCGAAGGCCTCGATGTTGGCCATGACGTAGTAGGCCCCTTGCGGAAGCTCCAGATCGAAGCCGATCTCGATGAGTGCGTTGCAGAGACGGTCGCGGCGGGCCTGGTAGTCGGCGGCGAGATGGTCGTAATAATCGCGTGGCATCCGGTACGCGACGGCCCCGGCCTCCTGCAAAGGGGCCGCGGCGCCGATCGACACGTAGTCGTGAATCTGCCGGAAGGCATGCGTCAATTTCGGCGGCGCGAGGATCGTCCCGACCCGCCAGCCGGTCACGGCATACGTCTTCGACATGCCGCTGACCGTCACCGAGCGGTCGCGCATGCCGTCGAGGGTCGCCATCGACACGTGCGGGCGGCCATCGTAGATGATGTGCTCGTAGATCTCGTCGGTGATGGCGATCACGTCCCACTTGCGGCAAAGCGCGGCGACCTGCTCCAGTTCCTCCCGGGAGAAGACGGTTCCGGTCGGGTTGTTTGGGTTACAAAGAATGATTGCCTTGGTCCGGTCGTTGAAGCAGGCGGCGAGCTCGTCGGGGTCGAACGTCCAGTGCGGCGGGCGAATCGGCAGGTAGCGAGGCGTCGCGCCGGCCAGGACGCAGTCGGGCCAGTAATTCTCGTAGAACGGCTCGGTCAGGATCACCTCGTCCCCCGGGTTCATCAGCGCGAGCAAGGTGACGAGCATGGCCTCGGTGCTGCCGCAGGTGACGGTGATCTCGGTCTCGGGATCGACCTCCAGGCCGAGGTACCAGGAGGCATGCTCGGCAATCGCCTGACGAAGATTCGAGGCGCCCCAGGTGATGGCGTACTGGTTGATGTCCCGCTGGATCGCCTGGCAGGCCGCGTCCTTGATCGGTTGAGGGGCCGGGAAGTCCGGCATGCCTTGCGCCAGGTTCACCGCGCCATGCGTGCGCGCCTCGACCGACATTCCGCGGATGACGCTCTCGGTGAACCGGGTCGCCTTGGTGGAGAGCAGGGGGTGTTGCATCGTTCTGGAAACGCGTCCTGGGGCGGTCGTTCGTTGTGAGCGGAGCAGAGCGGGCGGACAGCCATTCTCTCCCAAAGGGAAGGGGCCACGCAATGCCGGACCTCCGCACCAGGCCGCGAACGCGCCACGATCGGCACGACTGGCCCGATCTCGATATCCGCGCCAGCCCCCCGATCGGGCGCGGGGCGGGGTCGGACCGGCCGGATCACACGGTTTTCCGGCAGGCCGTGCGCCGATCTATAGCCGATGAGTCGGCGCGTGGACCCGTCCTAAGCCCGTTCCCCGGCGCGCCACGGATGACACGGCGTTCGGAGTCTCTCCGAATCAGGCACGGAGGTTTTCGATGTCAAGAGATCGCACGACAGGCCGCCGCTCCCCACATCGAGCGTTCCGGCCTCAGCTCGACGACACGCTGGAAGAGCGCAGTTTGATGTCCGCGGCGTCCTTCTCGCCCTACGCGATGCTCGCCGCGCGGGGGCGACTGAGCGCGCAGAGGGTCGGATACTCGCACACGTCCCCGCTGACCAACCTGAACCTGCACCGGAGTATCCGCGCGTTCACGGCCTTCGGCGGTCAGGGCGCGGTGATCTACGACTCGGACGGCGAGCGTTACAAGGTCTCGGTCTCCTCGCCGGGCATCGAGTCCAACCTGGCGACCGTGCGGGCCTCGCCCGCGCCGAACGGGCAGGTCGATCTGGTCGTGTACGGCTCGACGCCTTCGACCGAGCTGGTCATTGACCCGATCACGCCGTACCACATCCGGGGCCTGGCCCACACGTTCCCGCAGCATTCGCCGCTGCACGACGGCCTGCTGCACATCAACTCGATCAAGGTGGATACCGGGCGGATCGGTCAGATTCTCGGGTATCGGACGGCGGACCTGTCCGGCCCGATCGAGGTTCTGGATACCTCGCCCGTCAACCGCATTGCCCTGGCCAGCTTGAAGCCAGGCGCGTCGATCACGACCGGCGGCGACCTGGGAACCCTGAACATCTTCGACCGCATTGACCTGGGTGGCGGGTCAGGAATCAACATCGGTCAGGACCTGAACCTATTGACCGTCGGCGGCGGCATCGCGATCTCGGGCGGCTCGTCGATCATCGTCGCTCGCGACCTGGGCGCGATCGCGCAGGGGGCGACCGGTTCATCGCCGGGCGGAGCGGGGGGCTCCGTCGATGGGAGCGTGGTGATCGGTGACGGAGGCAGTCAGATTCTGGTTACCCGGGCCCTGGCCTCACCGTTCCTGATCCGGGGGAACCTGATCAACTCGTCGGAGTTCCACGTCGGCGCCGGCGAGGGGAACGTGCTCGTGCTCGGGGACGCGGTCCCCTGACCTTTTGGATATCGCGATCCGCATAGCAAAAGGCACATTTTCCGATTCCAGAGCCTCAAAGAGGCAAGGCAAGGAACTTCTGGAATCGGAAATGTGCCATTTGCTATGCGGCAGTCCGGAAGGACGCGAAACGACTTCCCGGAAATCGCGACGGGATGCCTTTCGAGTGTTTGCCAGAGATCAACTGGTGATGCCCTTGGTCAGGTGCATGAAGGCGGTTTCGAGGTTGATCTCGTCTTCCTTGAAGGTCGTCAGCTCGTAGCCCTGCTCGATCAGCCGGCTGCGCGAGGAAGCCGTAGCTGGAGGATGCCCTCGTTCAGCTTGACGACGAGCACGCCGTTCTTGTCCTGCACGCTCTCGACCTCGGGCTGGCCTTCGAGGAAGTTGGCCGCGTCGGTCGGGCGATCGGCGACGCCGATGTTCAGGACGATGTCGGTGCGAACCTGCTTCATCACGTCGACGACCGCGCCGTTGACCAGAAGCTGCCCCTGCTCGATGATGCCGATCTTGTTGCAGATGTCGGCCAGCTCGGGCAGGATGTGGCTGGAGACGAGGATCGTCTTGCCCATCGTCCGCAGCTCCTTGAGCAGGGCGCGGATCTCGATGCGGGCGCGGGGGTCGAGGCCCGACGCCGGCTCGTCGAGCAGGAGGACCTGGGGGTCGTGCAGGAGCACGCGGGCCAGGCCGAGCCGCTGGGTCATGCCGCGCGAGAGGCTGGTCACCAGGGCGTCGCGCTTGTAGGTCAGGTCGACCAGTTCGAGCACTTCCTCGCAGATCTTCTTCCGCGACGGCCCCTTGATCCGGTACGCGGCGGCGAAGAATTCAAGGTACTCGATCACCTTCATGTCGTCATAGACGCCGAAGAAGTCGGGCATGTAGCCGATCGAGCGGCGGATCTCCTTGGCCCCGGTGTAGATCGAGTAGCCGCAGACGGTCGCCTCGCCCCAGGTCGGGTTGAGCAGGGTGGCGAGGATGCGCATCGTCGTCGTCTTGCCCGCGCCGTTGGGGCCGATGAATCCGTAGACGTCCCCCTGATCGAGCGTCAGGTTCAGACGGTTCAGGGCGTACAGATCGCCGTACATCTTGGTCAGGTCGTGGGTCTCGATCATGGCGGAGAGCCCTGGAGAGATGGAGATGGAAGAAGGATTGATGGCTGATGGCGGAGACGCTCACTCCTCCCCGGTCGCCTGGCCCAGCGGCAGGATGACGCGGATCACGGTCGCCTGGTTGATCTTCGGCGGCGTGGAGGTGGAGACGCCGTCGAGCAGGAGCGTCGTCGCCGGGCCGTCGAGTTCGGCCACGAGCATCGGGCGGCCCAGTTCGAGCTGACCGGACAGGTCGAGATAGCGATTCGCGATGCTCGGCTCCGCGCTGGTTTTCGCGTCCATGCCGCCTCGGAACATCATCGTCCGCACGAGGTCGGGCCGGGAGAACTTCGACGCCTGGGCATCGTCATAGTAATAGTAATTGCCGTAGGGGTTGGAGCCCCGGAAGCTGTTGGTCTGCTCCTCCAGGTAACCGGTGAGCGGCCGGACGCGTGTGGCGGCATTGATGCGAATGGTCGCGCCTGGGGCGATCGTGCCGAGCTGGTCGTACACTTGCCGGCCGGAGAGCAGCACGGCGTTCTTCAAGGGGCGGCCGGTGACGTTCGTGATCGAGCCGTCCAGGCGGTCGGTGCCGATGGGGACCAGGTCCGAGGCGACGAGCGGTTTCGCGTAAGGGGCCGTCCAGCGCCCGGAGATGCTCTTGGTGCTCCAGATCGGGATGCGGACGCCGACGATCGCCTCGGCCTCGCCCGGGGGGAGATAAGCATAGCCCGAGCCGGAAAGGCCGAACCGGTTCGGGTTGCCGCCGCCGAAGCGTGGATCGGGCGTGCCGGACCAGCTCACCAGGGCCTGCACCCCGGCCGGCAGCTTCGCGCCTGGGCCGAGAAGTCGGTCGCCGTCACCTCGGCTCCGTCCTTCGGCGGCGTATCCAGGGGCAGGGGCGACACCGACATGCCGTAATCGCGGTTCTGCGGGCTGAAGACCGTGGCCCAGGTCGTCCCGCGCGCCACGCCGGCGGCCGGGTCCACGTCCACCACGTCCACCTTGTTGATCCGCAGGTCGGTCCCCTTCACGGCATACGCGGCGAAGTAGGCCACCACGCTGACCAGAATGACGATCGCCGGGAAGGTGATCCACGTCAGCTCCATCCGCTTGACGACCTTCCTGAGGAACAGGTAATCCCCCGGGCCGATCAGCAGGATATAGAGGAAGACGAAGAAGGCGACCCAGCCGAACGGCACGAGCGTCACTCCCTCGAAATTCTGCTCCAGGGAACGGCCCAGCAGGCTGGCCAGGTCGGAGACGTTCGACTGGCGGATGACCCCCGGGATGTTCTGCTGCGGACCGCCGCCGGGCCGCGCCTGAAGGTCGATCACCTTGGCCCAGAACAGAGGCTTGTCCTCCCAGTCCGCGAACGGTTTGCCCGCGACATCCAGCCCGACGACCGTCACCCGGCCAAACCCGTACGGCCCCCGGACGACCAGCGGCGTGGCCGAGCTGCTGGCCACCACCTGCCCGCCGCGCTCGTCGGCCCCCTCCAGCACGGCCACGTTCGTGGCGTCGGCCGGGAACGGCTTGCTCGCCCCGGCGTACGATTCCAGGATGCGCAGGTCGTTCAGCCGGGTCGTGCCGTTAGGAATCGCCGGAAGCATCTCGCCGAGCATACTCCCGCGCACCTGCTGCCAGTTCGTGGCGACGGCGACAACCAGGTGGCCGCCGTTGCGGACCCACTCGCGCAGCCCCTGACCGCGACCGGCGATGATCGCGTCCATCACGTCGCGGTCGGAGGTGTCCAGCACGAGGGCCTCGACCGCGTCAAAGCCGTACCAGCGTCCAGGGATCTGCTCGGGCTTCTCGATCCGGGCGATGACCATCTCGGTGCCGACGGTGCTGCTCGATCCTCCTTGAAAGCCCGACAGGGTGGGAATATCGCTGACGCCGCGCGGGTCGCCGACGGTGACGAGCAGGATCTGCCCGGAATCGAGCTGGTTCAGCCGCGGGTTGCGATTCAAGACGTCGATGCCGCGGGTCACGGGCCGGCCGTTCTCGTCGCGGACCCGCAGGGACATTTCCGGCGAGCGCGAGCCGCTACGGACGTAGGTAACGAAGGTAGCGAAGCCGTTGGCCTCCAGGCTGACCGGCCGTTGCATGACGGTCGGCGTACCGTCATCGTCGGGAACGACCACCTCCAGCGAGCCGGAGAACCGAGCCCGGCCGGCCTTCAGATCAACCCAGACCGGCGCCCAGGCGCCGAACTTGTACACGTCCTGGAACCCGACCCGGATATTCTCGACGGTGACCGGCGGCTCGTCCCGTTGCCCCCAGGCCGTGCCGGTCGTGCCCAGCAGCGCGACCACCGCCAGGAAGGCCGTCGCCGCGATCGTCCCACGCCATCCATCCCGCCGTTGAGGTCGCATGCCGCTAGTCCTTTGGAGACGCTCCGGTGGGGTCGCCTGTCGGCCGCTTTGGGAATGCCCGGGAACGGCTGCATCCTGTCAGGGTTTCTCGGCGGGATCGCAGACGCAAGGGGAGGCGCCGCAGCCGGGACAACCTCCACCATACTTCCGCCAGACCGCCGCCTCCAGGTCGATGCCCCGGATATTGGCCAGGGTGGCCAGCCAGGCCAGCACGTCGGCCATCTCCAGGGCCAGTTCTTCCTGAGTCCCTGACCGCAAGGCACTGGCCAGCTCGCCGAATTCCTCGGTCAGCCAGAGGAATGTGGCCGCATCCCCTCGCGCCGCATCCTTGGAGCCGTACATCTCCCGGATTCGGCGCTGGAGTGTGCCGAGGGTCATGCCGTCTGGCGGTTGTTCGTTCATCGTCGTCAAATCTTAAATAGTTCGTCCCGCGATTGCAAACCTCCGGCCCGGCGGGAATTCCGCGGCGAACGTCGCGCCGCTCACCCACCCGAGGAAAATCCGTGGCGCGTTCCGATCGGGTCGATCTGAATAATCGCGCGCCCTCGACGAATTCCCTCACAGGTGACCGGACGCGACCGGTCCAAAAGGGAGGCACGGATGTGCCGCCGCATCGCACCCCAGTCATGCGTCGAACGAGGGAGAGAGCCGCCATGTTTCGCAGACCACCCCGCCGCCCACCGGAGCCGCCCCGACGGCCGGAGCCTGAACCGATCCGTTTCCTGGACGATGAGCCCCCCGCGCCACCGCGTCCGACCCCGCCACCTCCGCCCCAGGCCCCCCGGCGCAGAGAATGGCCGATCACGCTCCTGACCTTCCTGGCCGTCGTGGGGACCGGCCTGATCTTGAAGGGGACCGGGGTCCTGGACCGGAACCAGGTGAATCTGGAGGAGGAAGTCGCGCAATCGTTCACCGTCGCCGAGACGCCGCGATTGGTCGTCGAGTCGTACAACGGCCCGATCGACATCGTGCCGGGGGAACCGGGGCAGGTTGAATGCGTGGTCGTCCGTCATGTCGCGGCCGAGAACGAGGAGTCCGCCCGCACCGATCTGAAGCGGATCGAGGTGACGATGCACCGCCAGGGGAACACGGTCCTCGTGGCGGTCCGGCGACCTCTGGGTGGCATTTCGTGGAACTCCGGGGCGTCGGTCCACGTCCGGGCCCCCTGGGGATCAGCCTTGAAACTGGATTCGAGCAACGGACCGATCCACGTCCAGGGGATTGAAGGCCCGGTTCAGGCGCGCTCGACCAACGGCCGGATCGAGATCAAGGAGGCCGTCGGCCCGCTCTCGCTGACGACGACCAACGGCCCGATCGACGTCGAGGCGTCGCGGGCGATCCTCACGGCCGAATCCTCCAACGGGTCGATCCGCTTCCGAGGCTCGCTCGCCCCCGGCCAGAGCACCATCCACACCAGCAACGGCCGGGTCCGGCTGGCGCTTCCGGAACACCAGAACGTCCGCATCGACGCTCGTACCCACAACGGCGAGATCGACAGCGACTTCGACTTCGACCGAGCCGAGAACCGCAACCACTCCAAGCATCTCCTCGCCGTCCTCGGCCATGATCCCGAAGCCACACTCACCGTCCGGACGAGCAACGGGAAGATCGATATCGAGGAGGACGACTGACGCCGTATCACCTCCATCATTCGACGCGGAACGCGATCAGCCGGGGGCGTACCTTTCCGACACGGAGGTACGCCCCCGCTGTCGTTTTCCTCAGCCCATCGCGGCACGCCTCATTCCCGGGGGCCTTCCCAGTGGCCGCCCCAACCCTGATACAGCTCGTTCAGGAATTCCTCCCATTGCTCCTTCGTCCTTGAGGACGGATAGGGTTCCGGGCGGATCGGCTGGCTGGAACTCCAGAAGATGTCGAAGCGGCCGTCGTCGGTGATCTTGCCGATGCGGGCGATCTTCCACGTGTGCTGGTTCTCCACATCGATCTTGACGGGGCCTTCGGGGGCCTCGAACGACTCCCCCTTCAACGCCTGGCGAATCGCGGCGACGTCAGTGTTACCGGCGGACTCGACGGCCCTGGCCCAGAGGTGGACCCCGAAATACGCCGCCTCGATCGGGTCGCTGGTGAGCCGCTGGGGACCGTACTTGGCGTGAAATCGCTCCAGAAACGCCTGATTGGCCGGGCTGTCGATGCTTTGAAAGTAGTTCCACGCGGCATAGTGGCCCGCCAGGAGCTTCGGCCCAATGGACCGCACTTCCGGCTCGGCGATGCTGAACGAGACGACCGGGAGGGACTCCGACGTGTACCCCGCCTTCCGCAAGGCGCGGAAGAAGGCGATGTTGCTGTCGCCGTTGATCGTGTTGAGGATCACCTCGGGCCGGCTCTCCTGGATCTGCCCGATGATGTCGGTGATGTCGGTACTGCCCAGGGGGAGGTACGCCTCGCCGACGACCTCCCCGCGCAGGGCGGCGATCTGGTCGCGGATCAGGGCGTTGGCGGTCCTGGGGAAAACGTAGTCGGAACCGACGAGGAAGACGCGGTGGCCGAGGTCGGTGAAGCTCCACTTCACGGCCGGGATGATCTGCTGGTTGGGGGTCGCGCCGGTGTAGATGATGTTGGGGGAGATTTCCAGCCCCTCGTGCTGGAGCGGATAGACGAGCAGGTGGTCGTATTCCTCGAAGATCGGCCGCACGGTGCGTGCGGGCGACGGAGGTCCAGCAGCCGAAGACGGTGCAGACCTTCTCCTCGACGATCAGGCGGCGGGCTTCCCGGGCGAAGACGTCGGGATCGGACATGCCGTCGGCGACGACCGGCTCGATCGGTCGGCCGAGCAGACCGCCGTTGTTGTTGATCTCCTCGACCGCCAGCAGGATGCCATCGACAACCGGCGTCTCGCTCTGGGCCATCGTGCCGGAGAGGGAGTGGAGCACGCCGACGCGGATCGGCGGGCCGGTCGGCGCGGCGACGGCGGGCGTCGCGGGCACCTCCGCCTTCGACGTCTCTCCGGCCTCGTCGCGCCCGCCTCGGTTGCCGAGGACGAACCCGGCAATCGCCACCAGGCAGGCCACGGCGGCCAGGGCGACCGCCAGGATCGGCCGCGAGGAATGACCGGAAGCCGTTTGCTGCGGCAGCGCGGCCATCATCGCCGAGGGGGGCAAACTCAACGGACCGCCCGTCGCCTCGGCCGTTTCGCGAGCGACCGCCGTGCCGGCGAGCGTCGCCTCCAGGTCGGCGAGCATCTCGCGGGCACTGGCGTAACGCTTGTCGGGGTCCTTGGCCATGGCCCGCCGGATGATCGCCGCGCAGCCTTCGGGGATGGCCGGGTCGATCTCCCGAGGGTCGGGGACCGCGTGGTAGCAGTGCGCGAAGAGGATCTTGGGCGTGCTGGTGGAGTCGGCGTAGGGGCCTCGGCCAGTCAGCAGGGCGTAGTAGGTCGCCCCCAGGGAGTAGAGGTCGCTCCGGGCATCGACCGGCTTCCCCTCGCACTGCTCGGGGCTCATGTAGGCCGGCGTGCCGAAGATCTGGCCGGTGGCGGTGAGGGACTGTTCGAGCCGGTCGGTGAGCTTGGCCAGACCGAAATCGGCCAGCTTGATCGCCCCCTGGTCCGACATCAGGATGTTGGCGGGCTTGATGTCGCGGTGGACCATGCCGGCGTCGTGCGCGGCGATCAACCCTCGGCAGACCTCGGCCACCAGCCGCGTCGCCAGGGGCCACTCGATCGCGCCACGATCCTTCAACAGATCCGCCCCACTGGTCGGCCCGCAACGTTCCAGGACGAGATAATACGTCGATCCGTCGCGGCCGATCTCATGAATCCCGACGACGTTCGGGTGGCTCAGGCGGGCCGCGGAGCGCGCCTCCTGAAGGAAGCGCTTCAGGGCGTCCTCGTCCTCGGCCAGGCCCTCCGGCAGCAGCTTGATCGCCACGGGACGGCCAAGCAGGTCGTCCTCGGCCGCATACACGATCCCCATCCCCCCTTTGCCGAGGATGCCGGTGATGCGGTGGTTCCCCAGGAAGGTCCCCAGCCGCCGGTCGGGCTCGCTCGATGCCTGAACGGCGGGCTCGTAGGCCTGGGTCTGTTCAAAGGCGGAAGGATCTTCGTGATCCGTCGATTCCTCCCGAGGATCAGCCGGCGCGGACATGGGTTCCCCTTCTGGTGAGGCCAATGACTTCCTCGTCTGAAAGCAACCTAGCTCACACCCACGGGCTCACCCTTCAGGGAATGTTTCGAATATTCAACCTCGTCTTTAAAACTAATTATGAGAATTCCTGAATCAATGGGTTTCGCTCCACCCACATGCGGAGGAAACGACCACGTCATTCCTGACCGTCACGGATTTTGGGGGGCGTGGGTTCCACACCCCATGGAGCGCGGGCGTCTCGCCCGCATCCGGCTCTCCAAGGCGGGCGAGACGCCCGCGCTCCAGGCCGAATTGTCTGGATCAGCCTTCAGGTCTCGCACCTGCCGGGTGCCCCCCATCATCCGTGACGGTCAGCGTCATTCTTCCTTCGCGATCTCCGCGCAGGGCCTTGGCCTCGGGGTGCTCGGGGTCGGCGCGGAGGATGGCGTCGAGCGAGGCGCGGGCGTCGTCGCGCTGGCCGTTGTCGCGCTGAGCCTGCGCCAGCTTGAGCCGGATGTCGTTGGCCTTGCGCGGCTGAAGCTCCAGCGCGACCTGGTATTCCTCGATCGCGTCCGCGTACTTCTTCTGCGCGTCGAGGGCGTCGGCCAGGAGGACGTGGTGCTGCGGGTCGTAGACGTCGATATACAGGCACTCGATCGCCCACTTCTCGGCCTGCTCGGGATGGTTCGCGGCGAGGTGGTACTCGGCCAGGGCCTTGCGGACGTCGAGGTCGTCGGCGTCGTTGGCGGCGAGCATGGCCAGGTCGTGCAGGAACTTCTCCTTGTCCTTCTGCCGCAGGTGGACGCGGGCCAGGCCGGCGATCCACTTGGTATGGTACGGGTCGTCCTTGCGGGCCAGCTCGTAGAGCCTCTCGGCCTCGTCGAGCCGCCCGCCTTCATCTGAAGCTCGGCCAGCAGGTCGATGACGCGCTCGTTCGGGCTTCTCGGGGTCGAGGGCCGGCTCCAGGAGCTTCAGGGCCGAGTCGTCGTCGCCGATCGACTGGAACAGCCGGGCCTTGACGTAGCTGGCCAGCGGGTGGTGCGGCTGGAGTCTCCAGCGCCTTGTCGGCGAAGGGGCGGGCCCCTTGGATAGTCGCGCCGGGCGAAGTGCTCGTAGGCCATCCTGGCGTTCAGCTCGGGGTCGTCGGGCTTCGCCTTGAGCTGGCGTTCGAGCTGCGAGAACTTGACCGGCTCCTCGTCGCTGACCCGGGTGCGGATCGTCTTGACGACCTCGTCGAGGTAGTCGAGGTAGCCCTTCTCGAAGTCCGCCTTCTCGACGCCGAAGCACTCGGCGATCGGCGCGGTCGGTCGTCAGGCCGCGGCGGTAGGCGTCGAGCATCTTGATCAGGGCGTCGTCGCCGAACCGCTTGAGCATGTACTGGGCATAGAGCTGCGCCTGGCAGTAGGCCATCTGGCGGTCCTCGGGCTCGTCGGGCCGGATGAAGCCGAGGTTGATCGTGTCGAGGTTCAGGAGCTTCCGCGCTCGGCACGCGCTCCAGGAGCATCTTGTTCCACTCCTGCGGGCCGGGGGATCCCCTCGCTCTCGACGGCCAGGGCCTCGGTGTACCAGTGGGGGATGTTGAAGCTCGGTCTGCTGGAGCGTGATGACGTGGGCGACCTCGTGCTTGAGCACCCGCGCCCAGTTGAACGGCTTGTTGGTCGTCCTCGGGCTGGCCAGGGCGACGACCTTGCCGGTGCAGGCGCCGACGGTCGGGATGAACGGCAGGCCGATCGTCCGGCCGCTGAACCACTGGTGGTCCTTCATGATCTCGATCTGGGTCTGGCCCGGCGGCTCGAAGCCGAACCGCTCGGTCAGCTCGGCGATAGACCGATTCGAGGTAGCGCGACATGTACTTGCCCAGCAGCGCGTCCTGCCCCGGGTCACAGGACGGTGAAGTGCGTCGGTCTCGATGGGCTCGTAGGACGCCATGTGCTTGAGCACCTTCATCATGTTGTCGGCGCGGACGTTGAACGGGTCGGCGTCGAAGGCGGCGTCGAACAGGTCGCGGGCCTCGGCCTCGCGGCCGATCTGCATGTAGAGCATCCCCAGGCCGATCCGGGCGTCGGCCCGCTCGGGGTCGGCGGCGACGGCCGAGCAGGAAGGCCCGCTCGGCCGAGTGGTACTTGCGGCGGTCGGCCAGCCGCTCGCCCAGCGCCGGCGTAGAAGGTCGGCCGGCTGCGGGTTGATCGCTCAGGGCCACCGCCTCGGCCGCCGCCGCGCCGACCGGATCGACCAGCAAGCCGGTACGACGCGGCGAGCCGGGCCAGGGCGTCCTCGTCCTTGGGGTTCTCGGCCACGGCCTTCTTCGACGGCGTCGAGGGCGTCGGCGAACCGCTCGTCGGAGATGTTCAGGTCGGCCAGCAGGACGTAGGCCGGGCCGTAGTGCGGGTTGACCGCCAGGGCGTCCTCGGCCTTCTGGCGGCCGTCGGCCAGCTTGTACCCCTGCAGGTCGGCCCGGCCGAGCGTCACGATCACCTCGACGGCGCTCGGGTTGATCAGCAGGGCGCGGTTCAGCTCCTTCTTGGCGTCCCCCTCGCGGTAGCCGTTGAGGAACAGCCGGCCTTCGAGCCAGGCGGCCTGCCAGCAGTGCGGGTCGGCCTGGAGCGCCCCCTCGTAGATCTCGTTGATGACGTCGTTGAGCTGCTCGGCCAGGTCCTCGCCGCGGAAGGTCGCCCAGGCGTAGCGCTCGGCGGCCTGGCCGATCAGGAGCAGGGCGTCGGCATCCTCCGACCAGCCGGCGCTGGTTGGCGTTGTGGTAGTCGACGAACCACTTGCAGGCCTCGACGGCCTTCTCGCGCTCGCCCCGAGCGTCGAGCAGGCGGACGGCCACCCAGCGGGCGAGCAGGTGGTCGGCATCGCTATCGAGGGCCGCCTTGGCATCGGCCGCGGCCTGCTCCCAGCGTCCCCGGCGGAATGCGATATCGGCCCGCAGCGCGAGGGCGTCGGCGCTCGGCTTGGGCCCCTCGGCCGCCTTGGCGAGCGCCTCGATGGCCTCGTCGTACTGGCCGGTTGCCGTCAAGGTCCGGGCGCGGCCGACGGCGGCCGCGGCGCGGGTCGCGGCGTCGTCCTCGGGGGCGGCGTCCGCGATTTTCTGATACGCCTCCAGCGCCTCGGCATACTTGCCGGTCTGGCGGAGCTGGCGAGCGTCGTCAAGCGTGGGGGTATCGGCGGCCAGACATGATCCCGTCATGCCGAGCCAGCCGATCAGCAGGAATTTACGCCACATGGCGGCGGCCTCGGAAGGGTGAGGGTCGAACGGTGTGGGCGTCGTTCAAAAAAGCATCCGGGGCTCCCTGCCCCGACGCGGCGGGCCGGCTCGGTCTCGATTGTCCGACGGTCGAACCCACCGTATCCTATCCATGCTACTATCTCTCTCGCCCGAAAGGAACGGCTCATGGCCCGCACCACCATCCCCGAGCGGACGGAATGGACCGTTGCCGACCTGGAGCGGCGCTTCGGTCCCATTCCCTTCCGTCGCATCCGATCCGAGCCCGCGCCCGGCACGGCCACCGAGGAGGATGTTGTCGCGATCCGCGACCGGGAAAAGCGGCCATACGAACTGGTCGATGGGGTCCTGGTGGAGAAGGTGACGAGCGTCCATGCCTCGTTCCTGGCGACAGTCATCGCCACCTTTCTCAACAACCACGTTCTCCCTCGCAAGCTCGGCCTCGTTCTCGGGGCCGACGGCATGTACCGCCTCTCTCCGGGCTTGATCCGCATTCCCGACGTGTCGTTCGCGTCGGTGGACCGCCTCCCCGGCCGGACGTTCCCACACGTGGCCGTCTGCAACTTCGTCCCCGATCTGGCCGTCGAGGTCCTCAGCCCAGGGAATACGAAGAAGGAGATGGATCGCAAGCTCGAAGAGTACGGGAATGCCGGCGTCCGGCTGGTCTGGTATGTCGATCCGAAGAAGCGCACGGTTCGAGTGTACACGGGCGTTGAACAATCGCATCTGCTCCGCGAGAACCAGACGCTCGACGGCGGCGCGGTCCTGCCCGGCTTCACGCTGCCGCTCAGGGAGCTGTTCGCCGACCCGCTGGAGGGTGCGCCGACCGCCTGAACGACCCGGATTTCGAGACGCGATCAGGAGGCCCTGGAACCATGCCGGCAAATCGAAATCGGTTCCCGCGAGTGCTCCACGCGACGGGACGGGCCATCGTTGGTGGCGTGACGGGCTTGATCCTGGGCATTCTCTTCGCCAGCATCTTCGTCATCCCCAGCGCGGGCGCGGCACCATCGCGGCCGCCGATCCTCGCGGACGGCGTGCTGATCGGCGCGACCATTGTGGGGATGATCCTGGGAATTCGCTGGGGGAATGCCGAATTTCAGGGAAAGGCGGAAGCCGTCCTGAAGGCTGTCTGCGGGGTGTGTTGATCGGGCTCAGCCTGCTGATCCTGTTCCCGGTGTTCCGGGTCGTCTTCCCGCCGGGGATGTTTGTCCTCCCGCTCGGCGGGCCGATCGGCCTGGTTTCAGGCGGCACTGATCGGACGGGTCCGGCACGGCGGGCGGGTCACTCTGGGAGAAATCGCGGTCTGGGTTTTGCTGGCTGCCTTGATTCTGGGCGCGGTCGTGAACCTCGCGCGGTCATGATCCGAAAGGGCGCGGTCCGCGATACCCGGTTGGCGAGTGTCCGGCGCCCTTGCTACGATGAGAGCCGAGGTCGTGAAAACGCGCCGACAACGCGCCGCGAGGCGAGCGATGGCCCACGCCGACAACACCTACCGCCTGGTCGTCTTCCATGCGCCCGACGACCCACAGGCGGTGCGCGACCTGCTCAGTCGCGTGACCGGCGCCCATCCGACCGACGCGATGCAGTGGGTGGCGCGGTTGCCGGGCGTCTGGCCGCACCCGCTGGCCGAGGGGGAGGTGCGCGAACTGCTCGACGCGCTCTACGAGATGGGCATCCCGGCCGAGGCCTGGCGGGCGGACACCCTGCCAAACCTCAGCCCCGTGCGAAACGTCCACGAGGCCGCCTGCCTGCCGGGTGGGTTCCGCGTCCACGGCCTGCGAGGCGAGCCGACCCACTGGGTCCCCTGGCCGAAGATCGAGTTGATCGCCGCGGGGCGCGTCGCCGCCGAGGATGAATTCCGAGAGCTCCGACCGCCGAACTGGGTCCAGGCCGTCTCGACCGGCCTGAACGCGCTGCTCCAGCGCCCGCAAGCCGTCGCCCGACGCCGACGCGCCATGCGCATCCCGCGCGATCCGGTCGGCGAGGTGATCGTCGTCCGTCAGGACCCTCGCATCGCCTTCCGCATCGTCGAAACGCAGATGAACTACGCCTACCTCGGCGATCGGCTCCACGCCACCGCGTCGGAGAACTTCCCCCTGTTCCTGTCCGACCTCCGCCTGCTCGCCGAGGAGGCCTACGTCACCCCCTCCACCGAGGCCCTGCTGGAGGACGGCGACGCCGACCTGTTCACGTTTCCCTCGTCGCAGGCTCTGCTCGATTACACCACCCACCGCCTGCTCTGGAGCTGGTATCGCCGCGACCGCGATGCCGAGCGTCGCACCGAATTCTGACGCGCCCGGCGCGGAAACCAAACCGGCCGGATGAGCCTTCTCACGCGAGCGGCCCACCCGGTCCCGGCATCGCGTCACTTCGCGCGACGCTTGTAGGTGATCTCGACCAGCTTGAATTCCTCGCCGCTGTCCGCACCCTTCACGAACAGGGTATAAACCCGCGCGTCGTCCCCCTTCCACTCGGTCACGCCCCGGGTCTTGACCAGAGTTTTGGTACCCGGCGCGTACATCTCGGAATGGTAGGTCATGGTCCTGGATTTCGGGTCGTAGGTTCCTTCCAGATTCATCATGTGCGTGCTCATCGAATCGACCCACGTTCCGACGTACTTCGACTTCGACGGGTCGTAGCCGGTCACGCCATGCCCCTCGAATGTCTGTCCGCCGCCACCGAGGTCACTTTCGAACCGGCTCACCAGCCAGAGGCCGCCGGTCATCAAGGTGTTCCGCTCGACTCCCTGGGAAACCAGCGGCTCGGGCGCGCCGGGAATGAAGCTCTTGACCGTGGCGTCCCAGACCCCCTCCTCGCGCTTCAGCACCTCGTGCTCGGGCGTCGGCCGGACGATGTAGGCCTCCTCCTCCGGAGCCGGCGGCTTCGGCTCGTCGTCCCCCCGCGCCGAGAGTCTCATCACCCCCGCCAGAACCAGCAGCACGCCCAGCGTCCGCGTCGCGTTCGCCATACCAGCCTCCTTGTGTACGAGTGGATAGGTCAACCTGGCGAGGGCAGTATGAACACACGTTCCCTGTCTGTCCAGTAAAAAAACGATCATCCTCGGCATTTTCCGCATGCCGGCGACCGTGCAATCGGCGCTCAGGGCGTGGGTGCGGCGGACGGGTCGGGCACGTTCCAGAGAAAGACGCCACCGGCGGAATCGCCGACGGCCAGGGTCTTGCCGTCGGGGGAGAAGGACAGGGTGACGGGCAGAGCCGGACCGCCTCCCAGCCTGGCGAGGCGGCGACCGCTGGCAACGTCCCAGAGTAACACGCCGCCGACCGCCTTGACGAGATTGAGGCCCATCGCCTGGCGGACCTTGGAAGGGATCGTGGATTTCGACGCGGCCCCTGGCTCCAGGTGGTGGCGAGTACCTTGCCGTCGGGAGTGAAGGCCAGGGCGAAGGTCCGCTGGGTTCTCGGGCCGTGAACCGTGGTCCGAAGGGTTCCCGAGGCGACGTCCCAGAGTTGCACGGTTCCCTCACCATCGTCGAACCCGGCGGCCAGAGTTGTCCCGTCCGGGCTGAAGGCCAGATGGGTCAACCAGGGCCGACCGCCCCGGAATGTCCGCACCTTGCGCTCCTCAACCACATCCCAGAGCGCGATCGTGCCGTGGTCCAGGGTCCCGATCGCCAGCGTCTTGCCATCGGGCGAGAACGTCGAGGCGGAGTATCGATCGCCGTTCGGCGGCGGGAGCGTGAACACGGAACGCTCCGCCCACGTCTCCTCATCCCGCACGACGATCCGCTCGCCCGATGGCCGGACCTGGCTCAGTGTCACCGTCTGGCCGTCGGGCGAGACGGTCATCTCTCGCACGTAGTCCGGGCCGGCGGAGACGGCCTTCGGAGAAAGCTCCTCCCCGGTCGTCACGTCCCAGGTCTTCCAGCTCGGGGCGAACGTCGGCAACGGTCCCAGGTTGGTGATGAGGACCGCACCGGCGTAGAGGGTGGTGCCGTCCGGCGAGAACTCCAGCGGCGTGATCGTCTGGACCGGGGCACTGAAGCCGAACGTCGCCTGCCGCGACATTTTAGCGACGTTCCAGAGCGTGACCGACCCATCGGTCGCGCCGACGGCCAGCGTCTGGCCGTCGGGGGCGAACGTCAGGTTAAGCGGATGGCGATCGTCGGCCAGCGTCCCTCGGGGCGCGATCACCGACGGGTCGGGCCGAATCCACCAGAACCCCGTCGCCGTCAACAGCGCGAACAGCAGCAGGACGACCGTCCCCAGCGCGATCGCCCAGCGCCAGCGACGTGAGCGGGGCGAGTTCTCCGTGGCGGAACGGCTCATGAGACGCACCTTATTCCGAGACTCCTCGCCCATGTCCACCCGTGGAATCCACCCCCGTTCCCCCCGCAGAACGTGGAAACAAGGAAAGGGCGGATTCCGTCAAGAGTCCTGGCGATTGCTGGGTGAAGATTGCCGAGGAGTCCCAGATTTTTTCCCACGAGCCGGTGAATCGCGCGAAGCAACGCAACGATCCTTTTCAAGAGTGCCACATTGTGCCCACGGTTCTTTGACAATCCCCATCGTGAGTCATCCTCGCTCGACGGGACCATTCCCGCGCCGAACGAACCCAAACCTGTTGCGCCGACCGAACCCAAAAACCGTCGCGCCGAACGAACTCAAACCCGTTGCGCCGAAGGAACTTAAGACTGTTGCGCCGAACGAACCCACCTGCCGTTTTGGCAGGCATCAGACTGTGGGGGGTTCGAGACTCCTCGCCCATCTCCACCCTTTGAAATCCTCCTCGTTGCCATGCAGAGCCTGGGAACAAGGAAAGGGCGGATTCCGTCAAGAGTGATGGTGGTTCTGGGTGGAGCTCGCCGAGGAGTCTCCCTTGTTTTCGGGCATGACGCTCTATCTCCTATACGTTTCGGAGAGGGTGTCGCGTTGGAGCGACATGGCGGATTCTGTCAATCTTTACAATTCTCAGGGTTTCTTCTACACTCGGAATCCCAAAGTGATGCGCCGGGGGGTCAAAACGGAGGCCCTTCGTGCCGGCGATGGCCCGTCCTTTCCCTTGAAAAGGTCGCTGGAGACCTCCACCCGTGTCGCAAGATAAGCGCTACCTGTTCACGAGCGAGTCGGTCTCGATGGGCCATCCGGACAAGATGGCCGATCAGATTTCCGACGGCATTCTCGACGCGATCTTCGAGCAGGACCCGAACGCCCGCGTCGCCTGTGAAACCCTGTTGACGACCGGCCTGGTGGTCCTGGCCGGAGAGATCACGACCAAGGCGACGGTCGATTACCCGACCGTGGTGCGGCAAGTGGTCCGCGAGATCGGCTACACGCACAGCGACATGGGCTTCGACGCCACGACCTGCGGGGTCATGGTGGCCCTGGGCAAGCAGTCGCCCGACATCGCGATGGGCGTGGACGACGACCCGACCAAGGGCAAGGACATCGGCGCCGGCGACCAGGGGTTGATGTTCGGCTATGCCTGCAACCAGACCCCCGAGCTGATGCCGCTGCCGATCGCCCTGGCCCACCGGATCATCAACCGGATCACGGAGTTGCGTCAGGACGGCACGATCAAGTGGCTCCGGCCCGACAGCAAGAGCCAGGTCACGATCGAGTACGAAGGGGCGAAGCCGTTGCGGGTGCATACGGTGGTCGTCTCGACGCAGCACGACCCGGACGTCACGCAGGAGACGATCCGCAAGACGATCATCGACCAGGTGATCAAGCCGGTCCTGCCGCCGAAGCTGGTCGATGACCAGATCGTGTACCACATCAACCCGACGGGCCAGTTCGTCGTCGGCGGTCCGCACGGCGACGCCGGTCTGACCGGCCGCAAGATCATCGTCGATACCTACGGCGGCTGGGGCCGCCACGGCGGCGGCGCCTTCAGCGGCAAGGACCCCACGAAGGTCGATCGTTCGGCCGCCTACATGGCCCGCTACGTCGCCAAGAACATCGTCGCCGCCGGCCTGGCCGACCGCTGCGAGATCCAGCTCGCCTACGCGATCGGCGTGAGCGAGCCGGTGAGCGTCCACGTCGATACCGACGGGACCGGCAAGCTCCCCGAGAGCCGGATCGCCGAGCTGGTCCGCGAGTTCTTCCCGCTGACCCCCTCGGGCATCATCAAGCACCTCGACCTGCGCCGGCCGATCTTCCGCAAGACCGCCAGCGGCGGCCACTTCGGCCGGGACGAGGCCGAGTTCACCTGGGAGCGTACCGACAAGGCCGAGGCCCTGCGCCAGGCCGCCGGAGGCGCGGTGACCGTCGCCTGAGCCGGTCGGATTCGTTGTGAAAATCTCCACACGCCCGCGCCCGACGCCGATCGCGTCAGGCGCGGGCGTTTTGCGTTTGGGCGCGGAACCTCGGATCAGCCGGTCGGTCGGTCACCCCCGGCCTGAGGTTTGAACCTTGTCGAAACGACGGAATAGCTTACAATACGCAATGATACGACGGATCTGTCCGGCCCCCCGCGTTTCCCCCCTTTTCGAAACGAGAGGAGTCCTGACTCATGTTCGTGCGACAGACGTGGCGCCCTCGGTTCCTCCTGCTTTCCCTGATCGCGCTGGCGGCGGCCTGGGCGGCGATGGCCCCCGCGCAATTGCCCGCCGTCCCGCAGCGCAAGGTGATGAAGACCGACGCCGAATGGCAGCGGCAGTTGACCCCGGCGCAGTACTTCGTGACCCGCCACAAGGCGACCGAGCCCGCGTTCTCGGGGCGGTACGCTCAGGGACATTTCTCGGGCGTCTTCGTCTGCGTTTGCTGCGACGAGCCGCTGTTCAGCTCGAAGCATAAATTCCAGTCCGGCACCGGCTGGCCCAGCTTCTGGCGCCCCCTCACCGCCGAGACCGTCGAGCAGCAATGGGATTACAGCGGCCTCGAACGTCGCGTGGAGGTCGAGTGCGTCGCCTGCGGCGCCCACCTCGGCCACGTCTTCAACGACGGCCCGCCCCCCACCGGCCTGCGCTACTGCATCAATTCCGTCGCCCTGAAGCTCAAACCCTTCAGCGCCTTCGCCAAGAAAGAGGAGCCGAAGAAAGACACCGAGGCCAGGCCCTCCAAGTTCGCCCCCGAACCCGGCGAGATCCCCCAGACCGCCGGCCTCCCGCCCGAACCTGAGGACCAACCCGCCGCGACAACCTCCGAGAAGGGTGGTTGAGGACGCGACGGGGATGACAACACCGGAGCCATCGGGCATCATGCAGCGGTTTCTCCAAACCTCCGGTATGCTCTGTGGCCACTACTGATGACAGCACTGGAATCTGCCGCCCTTGACGCCTTCGCCGCCCATTTCGATGCCGCCCCCACGATCCTCGCCCGATCCCCGGCGCGGGTCGAGTTGCTCGGCAACCACACGGATTACCACGGCGGCCTCGTCCTGGCCGCGGCCATCGACCGCCACACCATCATCGTCGGCCGACCTATCCCCGAGCGCGAAGCCCGCGTCCATTCCGCCGACATGCGCCAAAGCGACCGCGTTCCCCTCGACTCCCTCGAACGTGGCGAGCCCGGATTCTGGGGCAACTACGTTCGCGGTGTCGTCTGGGCGTTTCAGCAAGGTGACGGCCCTCTGAATTCGGGATTCGAGATCGCCATCGCCGGGGACGTGCCGCTGGGGGCGGGGCTGTCCAGCTCGGCGAGCTTGCAGGCGGCCCTGGGGGTCTGGCTCCGTCGAGCGGGCCTGGTACCGGGGCAGGGGGGGGACATCAACGACACAGACCGCATGGCCCTGGCGCAGCGGCTGCGGCAGTCGGAGAACGAGTTCGTGGGGGTGGCCTCGGGACTGCTCGACCAGTTCTCGGTCCTGTTCGGCCGGGCGGATCATGCTCTTGGCCTGGATTGCCGGTCGCTGGATTACGAGCGGCTACCCCTGGGTCAACCCGCGCCGGCGATCGTCGTGTGCGACTCGACGACCTCCCGACGCCTGGCCGACGGCATGTACAACCGCCGCCGCGAGGAAGGGGAGCGGGTCGTCACCTATTTCCAGCGGCTCAAGGGGCCGGAGGCCGTCCGGCAGCTCCGCGACGTTGGGCTTGAGGAGCTGCAAACTCACTGGGACGCGCTCGACCCGATCGGCCGTCGGCGGGCGCGGCACGTCCTGACGGAGAACGAGCGGGTGCGGCAAGGGGCCGAGGTTTTGAAGGCGGGGGATGTCGCCGCGTTCGGCCGGTTGATGTCGGCCTCGCACGCCTCCAGCCGCGACGACTTCGAGAACAGCTCTCCGGCTCTGGATGCGTTGATCGACGCGGCGGCAACGGCCCCGGGGTTCCTCGGCGGCAAGCTCTCGGGCGCCGGCTGGGCCGGCTGCACGGTGAACCTCGTCGCCGCCGATCAGGCCGACGCCTTCGCCGAGGCGGTTCGGAACGGCTACGCTCGCCGGCAAGGGACCGAGCCGATCCTCCACATCTGCCGCGCCGCCGAGGGAGCTTCGGCGCACGCCCTCTGATGGAAAACCGCCTCGTGGTGTTCCGAGGGTGCGAAACGTGTCGCCTGTCTGGTAAAGTGCTGGAAGGGAACGCTCGCCCTTGAGGCGAGGCCCGGCACCACGACTCCTTTTTCATTTCCATGTGATCGCCATGAACTTCGTCAAGATCGGCTCCAGCTATCTGAACCTGGATCGGGCCACGGAGATCCGCGATACGGGCGTGGACATCGAGGTCTTCTACGGCCCCAAGGACGTGGTCACGCTGCGAGGCGCCGACGCCGAGAAGCTTCGCAAGTGGCTCAATAATCGTCGCCAAGGACCTGAATTATCCTGAGGAATGACCCGACACCGGGACACTTGAGACGGCTTGACCCCGAAGGAGGACGAGAGGGATGAGTCGCTGCATTTCGAAGGGCCTCATGGCCTGGTTTCTGCTGGCGTTGCCGACGCTGACCCTGGCTGAGACATGCCTCTCGCCATTCGTCCGGCGGCTCGATCAGCAGGAGAAGTATCTGTATGTCTTCTGCGTTGATGCCGACGCCAAGGACAACGACTTCGTGGCGGTCATTGATGTGGACCCGACCAGTCCGCGCTACTCGTCGATCATCCACACGCTGGACCTGGGCACCAAGGGGAACGAAACGCACCACTGGGGCTACACCGACGACCGCTCGCGGATCTGGGCGGGTGGGCTGTTTTCCAGCCGGATCTGGATCATCGACGTGGCGACCGACCCGGCGAAGCCTCGCATTGAAAAAGTGCTCGACAACGTGCCGGAATTGACCGGGTTCTCCGGGCCGCACACGTACTACGCGCTTCCGGGCCGGATGCTGTTGAGCTTCCTCGGCTCGAAGGACGGGGGCTTGCCGTCGGGATTCGCCGAGTTCACGAATGACGGCACGTTCATCCGCCGCATCGACACCCCGGACGATGCCCCCTACGGCTACGACCTGGCGATCAAGCCGGAGATCAACCGCATGGTCTCCAGCAGCTTCACGCCGAAGCGAAACTACAGCAAGCCGCTGGCCGAGATGGACCTGAAGGATTTCGGCAACCAGATGGTCGTCTGGGATTTCAAACAGCGCAAGCCGCTTCAGGTCGGCGAGGCGGGCCTGGCTCCTCTGGAGGTGCGCTGGTCGCTCAAGCCGGACGCGGATTACGGGTTCACCAACTGCGCCCTGGACGACTCGATCTGGCTGTTCCAGGGGCAGAACGACGGCCCGTACACGTTCCGCCGCGTCGCGAAGACCGGCCCCTTGCCGGCCGACCTGCGTCAGAGCCCCGACGACCGCTACCTGTTCGTCTCGTGCTTCGGGGCCGACTTCATCCAGCAGTGGGACGTCTCCGACCCCGAGCACCCGAAGCTTTTCAGCACGGCGAAGATCGGCACTCAGCCGAACATGATGCACGTGCCGACCGACGGCAAGCGGATGTACGTCACCAACAGCCTGCTCTCCACGATGGACCGCGACGACCACTTCTGGGTCCGCCTGATCCGCATCGGCCCGGATGGCATGACGATCGACAAGGACTTCGAGGTTGATCTGAATAACTTCCCGACGGGGCCGGCTCGGGGGCATGACATGCTGATTAATTAGAAGAGTTTCACCGCAAAGTACGCGAAGAAAACGAAGTGAAGAAGAGAAGAAAAGACGAGAAAGAGAAGGGTGATTTCCGATGGTCCGCTTCATTCGCTCATTCTTTTTGATTTCCTTCGCGTTCCTCGCGTGCTTCGCGGTGAAATCCGATGCCGAATCCGATTCCAGCCCCCTGGCTGATATCGGCCCGGCGCCCGAGGTGTCGCTGATCGATCAGGAGGAGCAGCCGTTCCGCCTGGACGACCTGCGCGGGAAGGTCGTGGTCGTCAGCTTCATCTACACGACCTGCAACGGCGTCTGTCCGGCCACGACGCACAACCTTTACCGCGTGCAGGAACGTTTGAAGGAGGCCGGTCTGTGGGGGGACCGGGTACAGTTCGTCGCGATCACGCTCGACCCCGAGCGCGACCGGCCCGACGTCCTGAAACGGTACGCCGAGATTTATGACGCCGATCTCGACGCCTGGCACTTCCTCACCGGCTCAACGGAAGAGATCGACCGGGTGCTGGATTCCTGGGACATGTGGGCCAAGCGCAATGATGAGGGGGTGCTCGACCACCCGTCGCGGATCTTCCTGCTCGACCCGCGCGGTCATCGTCGGGAGATCTATAACCTCCAGTTCCTCAAGCCCGAGACCGTCCTGCGCGACGCCCAGGGCCTGCTGGCCGAAGCTGGCGATTAATCGTCCACCCCTTGCCAGAGATCGGCCACAGACACGGCGAAGCCAGGCAGGGTCGCGGTACACCGGCGCGTGGTCCAGGGCCGCCGGGCAGCGTTCCAGCGTGGCCAGGAAATGCACCGCATCGAGGACTTGCTGGGAGTGGCCGTAGCACCGCGGGTGCTCGGCCACGACCTGGCCGCCAGCCACCACCACGACCCGATCGACATAGCCTTTGATGGTCACGGACCGGAACGCCCAGGGCCGGGGCACGCTGTAACGGTTGGTGTCGAACGCCACCGTCTGGTACTTGTCGGCGACGGCCTGCCGCTCGATGCAGGGGTCGAACGCGCGCTGGGGCAACCGCGCTGCGGCGGCGACCTCCTCGGCGAAGCGATCGCCGATGAGGAACGCGCCGGAGGCCGAGCGGACGGTCCTGCGGCGCTCGTCGAGGCATCGAGTCCTCATGTGTTTGTTCAACTCGGTGAGGTCGGCGACGCGGGGCACGGGGGTGGCGAACCGGCGCTGCACGGCCCGCACGCCGCTCTCGACGTCGGGCTTCTCGTGGGCCTGCGCCGGCAGGCAGAACTTGGCCTCGAAGGTGTAGTGGCTGGCCAGCGCGGCGTAGCGCGGATGGAGGTGCCGTTGCCGGCCGCTGAGGATCAACGTAGCCACAGTTTTTGGATTGTCCCACCAGACCTCTCGAGGCACGGCGGCGAAGAACTCCAGGGCATGGACCATGCCGTGGAGGATCGCCTCGGTGCGCTCGGTGGGCAGGGCGATGACGAAGGGGGCGTTGGAGTAGGCCCAGACGGTCACCAGGAAAGGGACGAGGCGTCGGCCGTCGGGGAAGTCGACGTGGATGTGTCCGAAGTCGGCCTCGAGGCGATGGCCCGGTGGGTGGGCCAGCGGGATGAACGTGGGTAGTGAGTGCTTGACGGTGGGCGGCGACGTAGCGACGGACCGTGGGGTAGGAGCCGGGATAGCCGTGCTCGTCCTGGAGCCGCCGGAAGAGCTGGGCGGCGGTGTGCCGCTGCTTGGGGGGTGCGTCGCGATCGTCGCGGAGGATCTGGTCGATGATCGCGGTGAAGGGTCCGAGCACGGGGGCCGGGGGCGGCTTGGTGCGGGTATAGGGCGTGGGCTCGGGGGTGGCCAGTGCCTCGCGGACCTTGCGGCGCGAGACGTGGAAGGCGCGGGCGATCTGCCGGATGGTCATGCCATCGCGGTGCGCCGTGCGATATTTGGCGTAGTCGTCCACCGTACGCATGTCCTGACCTCCGTGAGGGCGGGAGATCCCGAAGGGAATCCAGCCTACGGAGGAGGGGGTTACGGTGGGTCCAGATTACTTGACCATCGGGGCCTCAGGTGGGCCCGGATTGCTTGACCACTGCCACGAGGCCCTCGGCCGTCTGGCCGTCGTGGAAGACGTGCTCGATCCAGACGTCGCCGTCGCGGACCAAGACCGTGATGCGCCGGGTATAGCGGTCGACGATCCAGTATTCGTCGAGGCCGAACGCCAGATATTCTTCACGCTTGGTCTCGTAGTCGCGCGTCTCGCTCCCTTCGGAGACGACCTCCATGACCAGTGCGGGGCGGCGGCGGCCTCGGGGGTCCTTCGACGCGCCACGGAGGACGACGGCGATATCAGGGTTACGGCCAGATGCCATGCCGGGGAGCCAGAGGCGAAATTCGCCGCCGCCGCCCGCGCGCTGAATGATGTCGGGATGGGATCGATCATACTGGGCGAGGTCGCCAAGCAGTTTCCAGACAAGCTCGCCGTGCGGGTCGTTCGGGACTTCGGTCACTTCGAGAACTCCCCGCGCAGCTCGTAGCGGAAGCCATCCTCGACATCGGCATCCTGAAATGCCTCCAGGCTCATCCTCCGGCCATGGTCGGCCGGACCGAGGCGGGTGGCGATGCTGGCCATGATGGGGAATCCTCGCGGCGGGGCTATCAATCATCCGTCCCTTGCCAGAGATCGGCCACAGACACGGCGAAGCCAGGCAGGACGAGGCCCTCGGCCGTCTGGCCGTCGTGGAAGACGTGCTCGATCCAGACGTCGCCGTCGCGGATCAGGACCAGGATACGCCGGGCGTCGCGGTCGACGATCCAGTATTCGCGGAGGCCGTAAATCAGGTATTCGTTCCGTTTGGTCTCATAGTCGCGCGTCTCACTCCCCTCGGAGACGACCTCCATGACGAGCGACGGGGGCCGGCGGCCCCGGCTGTCCCGGGGCGTGCCATGCAGGACGACGGCGATATCAGGGTTACGACCGGAGGCCATCCCCGGGAGCCAGAGTCGGAATTCGCCGCCGCCGCCGTAGCGATGGATGACGCCGGGATGAGCGTGTCGATACAGCGCCAGGGCGTCGTACAGGTTGCAGATCAACACGCCGTGCGGGTCGTTCGGGACTTCGGTCACTTCGAGAACTCCCCGCGCCAGCTCGTAGCGGAAGCCATCCTCGACATCGGCATCCTGAAATGCCTCCAGGCTCATCCTCCGGCCATGGTCGGCCGGACCGAGGCGGGTGGCGATGCTGGCCATGATGGGGAATCCTCGCGACGGCGACGGGCCTTCTCGGAAGTCATCTTAGCACGGTTCGCCACGGCCATTCCAGGCGAGGAAGGGTTTCTCGCAAAGGCGCGAAGACGCCAGGGAAGAACGCAAAGAAGAGACGTGGTCTCATTGCTTTGCGATCGCTCCGCGACCTTCGCGCCTTTGCGAGAAACCCTTCCGCCTCCGCGCAGCGAAACGGCCCGCCAACTCGGTGAGGAGATGGCGGGCCGTTCTCTGAGTTTTGACGTGTTGTCACTCGCCCGCGGGGGCGGTGGCCTCTTCACGAGGATAGCGGCCGTAGCCGGGGCCTTTCTCGGCGAGGGCTTCGAGGGCCTCGGGACGGATGCGGACCTCCGCCTCCTGGTGCTGCTTGAACCCGGTGCCGGCGGGAACCAGGTGGCCCAGGATGACGTTCTCCTTCAGGCCGACCAGGTAATCCGCCTTGCCCGCCAGGGCGGCCTCGGTCAGCACCTTGGTCGTCTCCTGGAAGCTCGCGGCCGAGATGAAGCTGTCGGACTGCACGGCCGCCTTGGTGATGCCCAGGAGCTGCGTGCTGGCCGACGCCGGCTTCGGTCGCGTCCACTCGGCCTTCTTGCAGCCGGCCTCCTCGACCCGGTTGTTCTCCTGCTCGAAGTGGTCGCGCGGGACGATGTCCCCCTGGCGGAAGTCGGTGTCGCCGGGGTCCTTGATCTTGACGCACTGCAGGAGTTCCTGGTTGACCCGGCGGAACTCGAACTTGTCGATGATCGAGCCGGGCAGCAGGCCGGTATCGCCGACCGAATCGATGCGGACCTTGCGGAGCATCTGGGCGACGATGATCTCCAGGTGCTTGTCGTCGATCTCGACGCGCTGCGAGCGGTACACGTTCTGAATCTCGCGGAGCAGGTAGCGCTGAACGGCTTCCTCACCGGAGATCCGCAGGATGTCGTGCGGCACGAGCGGCCCCTCGACCAGGGCGTCCCCCGCGCGGACGCGGTCGCCGCCGTGGACGCGGAGGTACTTACCGTGCGGCACGAGGTGCTCGCGTTCGATGCCGCTCTCGTTCTTGACGATGATCGTCCGCTTGCCGCGGCGCTTCTCTTCGAGCAGATCGACGCGGCCGTCGATCTCGGCGATGACCGCCGGCTCCTTCGGTCGCCGGGCCTCGAACAGCTCGGTGACGCGGGGCAAGCCGCCGGTGATGTCCTGCGTGCCGCGGACCTCGCGAGGGGTCTTGGCCAGCAGGGTGCCGGCGGTGACCGTCGCCCCTTCCTGAACCTCGATGCCCGCACGCTCGGGGATGTAGTAGAAGTCGAGGATCTTCCCTTCGGCGTCCTCGATGATGATCTGCGGGTGCAGGTCTCCCTTGTGCTCGATGATCGTGCGGCGGGTGTGGCCGGAGGGGTCGATCTCCAGCCGCATGGTCTCGCCCTCGACGATGTCCTCGTAGCGGACCTTACCGCCGACCTCGGTGAGGATCGGGATGTTGTGCGGGTCCCACTCGCAGAGCACCGTGCCGCGCGTGACCTGCTGGCCGTCATCGACCATCATCACGCCGCCGTCGGGCACGTCGTACTTCTCCAGCTCGCGCCCCTTGGCGTCGAGAATCTGGATCTCGCCGTTCCGCGAGAGGGCGATCTTCTTGCCCTCGTCGTTGACCACGAGATTGATGCCGACGTACTTGGCGATACCTTCGCGCTTGGCCTTGACGTCCTTCTCCTCGACGCCGCGGGTCGCGGTGCCGCCGATGTGGAACGTCCGCATGGTGAGCTGGGTGCCCGGCTCGCCGATCGACTGCGCGGCGATGATGCCGACGGCCATACCCGGCTCGACGAGCTGACCCGAGGAGAGATCCATGCCGTAGCAGCGCCGGCAGATGCCGAGGGAGGCCTCGCAGGTCATCGGGCTGCGGACCTGGATCTTCTCGATCTGCATCTCCTCCAGCTTCTTCGCGGCGGCCACCGTGATCATCTCGTTTTCCCGCACGACGATCTCGTCGGTGATCGGGTTGACGACGTTGACCCGGCTGACGCGCCCGCGGATCGACTGGCTGAGGGAGACCTCGACCTTCTCCCCCTTGTAGATGACGCCCTTGGTGATCCCCTGGCTGGTGCCGCAGTTCTCCATCGTGATGACGACGTTCTGCGCCACGTCGGCCAGCTTTCGGGTCAGGTAGCCGGAGTCGGCCGTCTTCAGGGCAGTGTCGGCCAGCCCCTTCCGGGCACCGTGCGTGGAGGAGAAATACTCCAGCACCGAGAGCCCTTCGCGGAAGTTCGCCTTGATCGGCGTCTCGATGATCTTGCCCGAGGGCTTGGCCATCAGACCACGCATCCCGGCGAGCTGGCGGATCTGCTCGACACCGCCGCGAGCACCGGACTCGGCCATCAGGAAGATCGGGTTCAGGTACACCTGACCGTTGCGCTGGTCGTTGCGCAGCTCCTCCATCATCTCGTTGGTGATCCGCTCACGGGCGTGGGTCCAGGCGTCGAGGACCTTGTTATACCGCTCCATGTCGGTGATGATGCCGCGCTGGTAGAGCTTGTTGTTCTTGACGACCTCCTTCTCGGCCTCGGCGAGGATCGCGTCCTTGGAGGCCGGGGTCTTGAGGTCGTCGGTGGCGAACGACAGGCCCGAGCGGGTGGACTCGCGGAAGCCGTTGTCCTTCATGTCGTCGAGCAGCTTGATCGTCTCGCGACGACCGAGGAGCTGGTAGCAGTCGGCGATGATGCCCTGAAGCTGCTTCTGGCCCAGGGCCATGTTGTAGTAGGGCATCTTCGGGTGAAGGATGTCGTTGAAGATGACCCGTCCGGTCGTGGTCTTGATGACCATGCCGGGGGTGAACTCCTTCTCCCCCTCGCCCCGCAGCCGCTTGTGGGCCGGCAGGCGCATCTTGATCATCGCATGAACGCCGACCTTTCGCTGGCTGAAGGCCAGGAAGACCTCCTCGGGGCCGGCGAAGACCATGCCCTCGCCCGGCTCGCCGGGGCGCTGGACGGTCAGGTAGTAGGAGCCCATGACGATGTCCTGCGTCGGGCTGATGATCGGGCTGCCGTTGGCCGGGCTGAAGATGTTGTTGGTGGACATCATCAGCGTCATGGCCTCGACCTGCGCCTCGATCGACAGGGGCAGGTGCACCGCCATCTGGTCGCCGTCGAAGTCCGCGTTGAACCCCTTGCAGACCAGGGGGTGAATGCGGATCGCGTTCCCTTCGACCAGGACCGGCTCGAACGCCTGGATACCCATGCGGTGCAGGGTCGGAGCACGGTTGAGCAGGACCGGGTGATTCTTGATCACCTCTTCGAGAATGTCCCAGACCTCCTCGACCTTCCGCTCCAGCATCTTCTTGGCCGACTTGATCGTGTCGGCATGCCCCAACTCCTTGAGCCGCCGGATGATGAACGGCTGGAACAGCTCCAGGGCGATCTTCTTCGGCAGGCCGCACTGGTGCAGCTTCAGGTCCGGCCCGACGACGATCACCGACCGGGCGGAGTAATCCACGCGCTTGCCCAGCAGGTTCTCGCGGAACCGCCCCTGCTTGCCCTTGATCATGTCGGTCAAGGACTTGAGCGGGCGGTTGGACGAGCCGAGCACCGGACGCTTGCAGCGGTTGTTGTCGAAGAGCGCATCGACGGCCTGCTGGAGCATCCGCTTCTCGTTGCGGATGATGACCTCCGGCGCGTTCAGATCGACCAGCTTCTTGAGCCGGTTGTTCCGGTTGATGATCCGGCGGTAGAGGTCGTTCAGGTCGCTCGTGGCGAAGTTGCCGCTATCGAGCAGGACCAACGGGCGGAGGTCCGGCGGGATGACCGGGATGCACTCCAGGACCATCCACTCGGGGCGGTTGTCGCTGTCGCGCAGGGCCTCGACCACCTTCAGCCGCTTCGTGAGGTCCTTGAGCTTCTGCTTGCTGGAGGTCTCGGTCAGTTCCTGCCGCAACTGCTTGGAGAGGCTGACCAGGTCGAGCCTCGCCAGGAGCTTGCGGATGGCGTCGGCCCCCATGTCAGCCTGGAAGCTGTCGCCGAACTGCTCGCGGGTCTTGCGGAAGTCCTCCTCGGTCAGGAGTTGCCGCTCCTTCAAGGGGGTGTCGCCGGGGTCGATGACGACGTAGTCCTGGAAGTAGATGACGCGCTCCAGGCTGGTCGTCTTCATGTCCAGCAGGGTGCCCAGGCGGCTGGGCATGGCCTTGAAGAACCAGATGTGGACGACCGGGGCGGCCAGTTCAATATGGCCCATGCGCTTGCGGCGGACGCGCGAGTGGGTGACCTTGACGCCGCAGCGGTCGCAGATCATCCCCTTGTACTTCATCCCGCGGTACTTGCCGCAGGCGCACTCCCAGTCTTTCTCGGGACCGAAGATCCGCTCGCAGAACAGCCCGTCCTTCTCAGGCCGGTAGGTCCGGTAGTTGATCGTCTCGGGCTTCTTCACCTCGCCGAACGACCAGCTACGGATGTCGTACGGGGAGGCGAGTCCGATCTTGACGGCGCCGTAGTCATTGATACGATCGTAAGCGCTTTCGCCCATGCTCACGAGTCTGTCTCCTCTGCAAGCGAGTTGAGGGGCCGAAGCGGGTGGCTTCTGCAAATCGGCGGAGGCTCGGCCAGCCTCGCCGTCTCGGTTCCCATCCGGTCGGTACAGTTCAATTGAGCGTTTGGATCAAGTGGTCGTTCAGGTGCTCGGTTCTGATCGAGGGCCTGGACCTTAATGAAAAAGCCGCGAGCCAGCCTCTCGTCCTCGACGTGAAGGCCGTCGCGGTTCCCCACGGTCCTCCCTTACCCTTGCGTCAATCACCGGCATCCTCCTGGCCGGAGCATTCTCGGACGCGCCGAGATCGGCGATCGACCTCGGGTTTCTGGCGGAATTCAGACACAAGCGGCCCCGGGCTGTTCAGCCGTTGGAGTCGGTTCCTGTCGATCATACGAAACTTCAATGCCGATTCCAAGAAAATTCTGCTTGACAGGGGCGGATTTTTGGATCGAGCCTCACGAGGGACTGTCCGCATTCGCCTTGATGTCTCTCCAAGAGGTCAGCGACCGGCCCAAGAAGGCCGGGGTGTACCTGGCTTTCGATCGATTCGTCATTCCCGAAGACTCGTTCTGACCAGCGTGCCGAGGGTCTCCCCCTTGACGGTCGAGGACCGTCACCGGCTGCTTGGGAGAAATCGGCGCCCTGTATTCCTGAACACCCAGGCCCCGATATTCTTCTCATCTTCGCACATCGCTCGTAACGACAACGGCGGACGGTCCGGCCTCCGCTTGTGGCGAGGGCCGAACCTCCGTCGCATGTCACGATTCCGACGCGGGGTCAGATCCGCTTCTTCTCCAGCTGCATGTTCAGCCCGAGACCGCGGATCTCGTTGGTGAGCACGTCGAAGCTGGCCGGCGTGCCGGCTTCGAGCGTGTTCTCCCCCTTGACCATCGACTCGTAGATCTTGGTCCGGCCTTCCACGTCGTCGCTCTTGACGGTCAAGAGCTCCTGAAGGATATAGGCGGCGCCGTAGGCCTCCAGGGCCCAGACTTCCATCTCGCCGAACCGCTGCCCGCCGAACCGTGCCTTGCCGCCCAGCGGCTGCTGGGTGATCAGGGAGTACGGCCCGGTGGCTCGGGCGTGGATCTTGTCATCGACGAGGTGGTGGAGCTTGAGCATGTAGATGTAGCCGACCGTCACCCGCTGGTCGAACGTGCTCGCCGGTGCGGCCGTCGTAGAGCCGGGCCTTGCCGTTCTCGGGCAGGCCGGCGTCCTTCAGGCACTGGCGGATCGTCTGTTCGTCGGCGCCGTCGAAGACCGGGCAGACAGCCTGGAACCCGAGCTTGGCCGCGGCCCAGCCCAGGTGGGTCTCCAGGATCTGACCGACGTTCATGCGGCTCGGCACGCCCAGGGGGTTCAGGAGGATCTCCAGGGCCGTGCCGTCTTCGAGGAACGGCATGTCCTCCTCGGGGAGGATCTTGGCGATGACCCCCTTGTTGCCGTGGCGGCCGGCCATCTTGTCGCCGACGGAGATGACCCGCTTGGTGGCGATGTACACCTTGACCATCTGCAAGACGCCCGACGGCAGCTCATCGCCGCGCTTCAGGCTGTTGAGCTTGCGGTCGCGCTCGTCGCGCAGGGCCTCGATCCTCGGCAGGTACTGCCGGGTGATCTTGCGGGCCTCCTCCAGGATCTCGGGGCTGCGGAGGTCGAGCTTCTCCAGGCGGAACAGCTCGCTCTCCTCGGTCAGCTTGACCGGGTCCTTCTCGCGGCCGAAGGGCTTGCCGGTCTCCGGGTTGGTGACGGGACCGTCGAGGACGTCCTCGAGCGCCTTGATCATCTGCTTGTATTCGTCAGCGACCTTGATGCTCTCGACGTGCTCGGTGTCGTCCAGCTCCTTCTGGAAGACCTTGCGCTCCTCCTCGCTGAGGCTCATCCGGCGGCTGAACCGCTGGGTGTTGATGACGATCCCCTCGACGCCGGAGGGGACTTCCAGCGAGTCGTTCTTGACGTCCTCGCCGGCCCGGCCGAAGATCGCGTGGAGCAGCTTCTCCTCGGGGGTCAGCTCGCTCTTGGACTTCGGCGCGACCTTGCCCACGAGGATGTCGCCCGGCTTGACGTACGTGCCGATGGCGACGATGCCGTTCTCATCGAGGTGGCGCAGGGCCTTCTCCGAGACGTTCGGGATGTCGCGGGTGAACTCCTCGCGCCCGAGCTTCGTCTCGCGGATCTCGATCTCGAACTCCTCGATGTGGATCGAGGTATAGACGTCTTCCTTCACCAGCTTCTCGCTGATGATGATGGCGTCCTCGAAGTTGTAGCCGTCCCAGGCCATGAAGCCGACCAGGACGTTGCGGCCCAGGGCGAGTTCTCCCTTGAAGGTCGCGGCGCCGTCGGCCAGGATGTCTCCCTTCTTGACCTTCTGGCCGACATCAACCACCGGCTTCTGGTTCAGGCACGTCCGCTCGTTCAGGCCGACGTACTTCCGCAGCTTGTAGATGTGGTTGTGGTCGATGATCACCCGGGTCGAATCGACGTAGGTGATCGTGCCGTTCTGCTGCGCCTTGACGATCATGCCCGAGTTCATCGCGACGGCCTTCTCCAGGCCGGTGGCGACGATCGGCGGCTCGGAGATCAACAGCGGCACCGCCTGGCGCTGCATGTTCGAGCCCATCAAGGCGCGGTTGGCGTCGTCGTGCTCCAGGAACGGGATCAAGCCAGCGGAGACGCCGACCATCTGTTTCGGCGAGATATCGATGTACTCGACCGTATCCGGCTGGACGATGTGGAAGTCGGTCCGGTAGCGCGAGATCACGCCGCCCTTGAGGCGGCCGCCCTCGTCGAAGCCGGCGTCGGCGGGGGCCAGGTAGGCCTCGCTCTCCTCGTCGGCCCGCATCAGGACGACATCATCGGTCCGCTTGCCGTCGGCGATCTTGCGGTACGGGGTGACGAGGAAGCCGTACTCATCGACGCCGCCGTAAATGCCCAGCGAGCTGATCAGGCCGATGTTCGTGCCTTCGGGGGTCTCGATCGGGCAGATGCGGCCGTAGTGCGAGATGTGCACGTCGCGGACCTCGAAGCCCGCCCGCTTGCGGTTCAAGCCACCGGGGCCGAGCGCCGAGAGCCGCCGCTCGTGGGTCAACTGAGCCAGCGGGTTCGTCTGGTCGACGACCTGCGAGAGCTCGCCGCGGCCGAAGAAGTACTCGATCGCCGCGCTGATGGACTTCGGGTTGATCAAGGAGCGCGGGGTCATGTCCTCGGCATCCTTGAGGCTCATGCGCTCCTGAACGGTGCGGCGGAGCTTGAGGAAGCCTTTACGCAGCTCGTCGGCGGCCAGCTCGTCAATCGTCCGCAGGCGACGGTTGCCCAGGTGGTCGATATCATCGACGTGCCCCTTGCCGCGCCGGAGGTTCAGGATGTAGCGGATTGCGTTGACGTAGTCCTCGGGGTCC
This sequence comes from uncultured Planctomycetota bacterium, assembly GCA_963758025.1. Taxonomy (GTDB): domain Bacteria; phylum Planctomycetota; class Planctomycetia; order Isosphaerales; family Isosphaeraceae; genus CAVWUA01. The sequence goes on from CAVWUA010000006.1 coordinate 1,179,834, forward strand.
AGAATCATCTGCTCTTCGGAGATGTTCTGGTTGAACTTCCGGTTGATCCGGAACCGGCCGACCTTGCCGAGGCGGTAGCGGTTGGTGTCGAAGAACTTCTCGTGGAAGAGTTCGCGGGCCTTCTCCAGTTGCGGCGGGTTGCCGGGACGGAGGCGCTGGTAGATCCGCAGCAAGGCGCTCTCGTGGTCGCTCGTCGGGTCTTCCTGGAGCGACTGGAGGATCAAGGGGTCGCGGGCGTCCTGGAGGACCTCGATCGGGCCGAGCTGGGCGTCGGCCAGGACCTGCGCGAGGGTCTTGGAGATCGTGGCGCCGCTATCGACGACAACCTCGCCGGTGTTCGGGTCCACGACATCGCCGCAGGCGACCTTGCCTTCGAGCTTCTGCGCGGCCTGCTTGTCGTTGTCGGTGTCGATGACCTCCGTATCGTAGAAGGCGCGGAGGATCGCGTCGTCGGAGGAGAACTCGGGGCTCATGGCCCGCAGCAGGGTCATGGACGAGAACTTGCCCGACTGATCGATGCGGACGCCCAGGCGGTCCTGCTTGGTGACCTGCAGCTCGATCCAGCTCCCACGCTCGGGGATGATCCGGCAGGCGTGCAGCCGCTTCTCGCCAGCCTCGATCTCGACGACGAAATCGACGCCCGGCGAACGGTGGAGCTGGCTCACGACGACGCGCTCGGCGCCGTTGATGATGAACTCGCCGCCGCCGATCATGATGGGCATGTCGCCCAGATAGACCGACTCCTCGATCGCCGTCTCCCCCTTGTTCAGGCGGAGCCAGACGTGCAGGGGGCGGCCGTAGGAGAGCCGGAGCTGACGGCATTCGTCCGGTTCGTAGCGGGGCTTGCCGAGGTCGAACTTGATGTAATCCAGCTTGAGCGACTTGTCATAGCTCTCAATCGGGAAGATTTCCCGGAAAACACCTTCCAGCCCGGAGTCGGCGCGGTCCTCGGCCGGGATGTCGGCCTGGAGGAACCGCTCGTAGCTGCGGGTCTGGATCTCGGTGAGGTCGGGGACTTCGTAATTGTCGTGGATCTTACCGAAGTTCCGGGAATTCTCAGGGGTGATACGCCGCACGGTGCTCGAGGTCGGCATGCTGTCGCGCTCCTCAAGGGGAGATAATCGGCCGGGGCAACGGTCGTCCGTTCGGGCCGGGCCACGGGGCTCGGCGGGGCTTTGAGCAGCCCCTCGACCGCGCGCCGAACCACCCCGGCGCCTTCTTCCTTCGGAAGGTGGACCGGGGCGGAACGTCGGATTTTCAGAACGGGCCAGGCCCCCGCGTCCTTTTCCGCAAGGCAACACGGGGACCGCCCGGTTTGTCAGTACGTCACGAAATACCCAAAAGTCCGAAGCATCGGCTTTCGGCGAATGCAATACGATCAGACAACCTTGACCGTGGCGCCGGCGTCCTGCAGCTCCTTGGCCAGCTTGTCGGCGTCTTCCTTCGAGATGCCGGTCTTGATCGGCTTCGGGGCGCCATCGACCAGGTCCTTGGCCTCCTTGAGGCCCAGGGCGGTGGCGGCGCGGACGATCTTGATGACGTTGATCTTCTGGCCGCCGGCGGCTTCCAGAACGACGTCGAACTCGGTCTTCTCGACGGCGGCCTCAGGGGCGGGACCGGCGGCGGCCGGGCCGGCGGCGACCGCGGCGGCGGCGGCCTTGATGCCGTGGACCTCCTCCAGGTAGTCGCCCAGGGCCTTGGCCTCCAGGACGGTCAGCTTGACGATCTGCTCGCCAAGGGTCTTGATGTTCTCAGAAAACTCAGTGGTCGGGGCAGCATCGGTGGCCATCGGTCCTACGATCCTTTCGCTCTCGCGGGCAGAGGCGCGTTTGCAATCGCGCCGTGTTCGGTTCTGGGAAGTTCCTCTGGTGCGTGGTTCGCACCCGACAAATCAAGACGAATGAAGTCCTTGCGATCCGGCGGTCGAGCGATCTCGAAAAGACGAAGGAAGCCCGCCGCAAATCTGGGATGTTGCAACAAACGGGTCTCGGCTCAGGCCCCTTCGGCGGCCGGGGCGGCCTCGCCCTCCTCGGCTGGGGGGCACCCTCGGCCAGGGTCTTGAGCTGACCGACAAGGTTCGCGGCCGGGGAGTTGGCCAGGGTGACGACGCGACGCACCGGCGACAGGGCCAGGTTGACGACGCGGGCGATCAGCTCCTCGCGGCTGGGCAGCTTGGTGATGTCCTCGACCTGCGACGGGCCGATGATCGTCCCATCGACGGCCCCTCCCTTGATCGTCGGCTTCTCCAGCTTCTTGACCCAACCGGAGATTTCCTTGGCCAGCTCGGCCACGCCGTCGCCGCCCCAGACGGCCACACTCGGGCCTTCCAGGAACTGCTTCAAGCCGCCGAGGCCCTCGGATTCGAAGACCCGCCGGGCCAGGGTGTTCTTCAACGACCGCATCTGGATGTTCTTCTTGCGAAGGTCCAGCCGCAACTCGTTCTCCGCCTGCGCCGTGAGGTTCTTGAAGTCGAGGATCAGCACCGAGCGATCGCCGTTGAGCTCGGATTTGAGCTGATCCATCATCAACTCTTTGACGTATTTACTCATATTTCAATCCGCTCCCGTTGGTGGGACCGGGAGATCGCGGTCCTCTCGGTTAGGGTCTTGGCGTGTGGGTTCCTCGCGTCAAGCCACAACCCGGATGCCCGGGCTCATGGTGGCCGAGATGGTGACCGACCGGATGTAGGCTCCCTTGGCGGCGGCCGGCTTGAGGGTGCGCAGGTGGTTCAGGAACGTCTGGATGTTCTCGGCCAGTTGTTCGTCGCTGAAGTTCAGCTTGCCGACGGCCGCGGCGACGTTCCCTCCCTTGTCGTTGCGGAACTCGATCTTGCCCGCCTTGAACTCCTTCACCGCGCTGGCGATGTCGGTCGTGACGGTGCCTGAGCGGGGTGAGGGCATCAACCCTCGTGGGCCGAGGATCCGGCCCAGGGGGCCGACCACGCCCATCATGTCGGGGGTGGCCAGGGCGACGTCGAAGTTCATCTCACCGTTCTTGATTTGCTGGGCCAGGTCATCGCCACCGACGATATCGGCGCCGGCTTCGCGGGCCTTCTCGGCGTTCTCACCCTGGGCGAACACCGCGACCCGGACGCTCTTGCCGATTCCGTGCGGCAGGGCGACCGATCCGCGAACGTTCTGATCGCTCTGCCGGGGGTCGATGCCCAGGTTGGTCGAAACCTCGACCGTCTGGACGAATTTCGTGGTGCCAAAGGTCTTCAGATGCTTGATCGCCTCGGCCAGGGGGACCGGATCGGTGGACTTCTTGTTGGTATCGCGTAAGGCGCGATAGCGCTTCGAGTGCTTCGGCAATGCGTTCGCTCCCAGGAATACGGGGGCTGCCGCCTTCGGGACAACTCGCGAGAGAAAACCGTCTCCGGCGGGCGGTCGCGCCGGTGCGAGTGTACGGACTATCGAGAGGCTCGAAGGGGGATCATGGCGGTCCGCCATCGATCCCTCTCGCTCACCCCTTGACCTCCACGCCCATGCTCCGCGCCGTGCCGGCGATGATCCGGCAGGCGTGGTCGAGATCGCGGGCGTTGAGGTCGTTGAACTTCGTCTCGGCGATCTTGCGGACCTGTTCCATCGAGACCGAGCCCACCTTGTTCTTGTGCGGCTCGGGGGAGCCGCTGGCGATGCCGGCCGTCTGCTTGAGCAGCACCGAGGCCGGGGGGCTCTTGGTGATGAAGTCGAAGGAGCGGTCGTTGTAGATCGTGATCACGACCGGGATGATCGTGCCCTTCATCTCCTTGGTGCGGTCGTTGAACTGGGTCACGAACTGGCCGATATTGACCCCGTGCTGACCCAGCGCCGGCCCGACCGGAGGCGCCGGCGTCGCCTGCCCGCCGGGGCACTGGAGCTTGACTTCCGTCACCTTCACCTTGGCCATCGTCCGCCTCGCTTGCGTCCTGAGATGATGCGGGGCGCGAATGTTTCGGCGGGGGGCCGCCGGTCCGCGCGTCCCTGTCTTGGAGATTTCAGATGCGTTCCACTTGCCAGTATTCGAGATCCACGGGCGTCGGCCGGTTGAAGATGATCAGCATGACCTTGACCAGGCCGCGCGCCTCGGTAACCTCCTCGACCGTCCCCTCGAAGTTCTCGAACGGACCGTCCTTGATCTTGACGCGGTCGCCGCGCTCGACATCGATCTTGACTTGCGGCGGCTTCTCGTCCTTGGCCGTCTCCTGGCCAAGCATCTTGTTGACTTCCTCTTCGGTCATCTTCGTGGGCGTGCCGTGGGCCCCCACGAAGTCGCCGACGCCGGGAGTCTCGCGCACGGTGAACCAGGTCTTCTCGTTCAGCTCCATCTCGACCATGATGTAGCCGGGATAGCTCTTGCGCTCGACGATCCGTTTCTTGTTGTTGCGGATCTCGGTGATCTTTTCCGTCGGCACGACGATCCGGCCGAAGTATTGCTCCAGCCCCTGGATCTTGACCCGGCGCTCCAGGGCGTCGCGGATCGTGTCCTCCCGGCTGCTCTGAACCTTCAGGACGTACCAGACGAGTTCGGGCGGCGGCTCGTCGTCATCGTCGTCATCGTCCTCAGGTTCGGGCGCCTCCGGGGGGGCCGGCGGCTCGGGAGGGGGCGGCGGGGTGGCCTCGCCGGTACTGCCTCCCTCGTCGCGCGGCGAGGCCGCGTCCCCGGGAACCGTCGGGGTGCCTCCGTCGGGAGTCTGCTCCTCGACCTCAAACACGTTCGAGACACCGACCGAGGTTTCCGTCTCGGCCGTCTGCTCGTTCCGGGCTGGGTCGCGGGTTTCGTCGGGGGATGGACTCATGCGGCGCCACGCGGAAAAGAAAAAAAACCGGAGGGATTCCAGGAACACCAGGAGCCGGGGCACGCTTCCCCGGCTGGAATGGAGCGATCAACGAGCACCTCGATCGGCCACCATCCGGGGCCGGAGGTCCAGACCAGAAGGGGCGGCGGAACTCATCCTGCCTGCGAACCGAAGCCCCCTCCACCACTGAACCTCAGCACGCCGATGAGCTGCAGGAGGCGGGACCAGACCAGATCGACCCCGAACAGGAAGACCGACATGACCAGGACCGTCACCAGGACGACGGCCGTGGCCCGCTTCAGCTCGTTCCAGTTCGTCCAGGAGACCTTGTTCATCTCCGCTTCGGTCGCGATCAGGAACTCGGCGAACGGCGGGTAATGGAGAATCCGGAAGAGGATCCACGCCAGCACCACCCCGATCACCACCGGAACCGTGAAGGCGACCGTCACCGTGTACTGATCGACCAGAAAGGTCTGATAGAACCGGTACAGACCCGCCGCGACGATCAGGCCGAGGCCGATCCCCGTCCAGAGCCGGGCATTCCAGCCTTGCGAGGGTTTGTACGTGTCCCCCCGGAACAGGTTGGTCAGGAACGCCGGGATTCTCCGCCGGCTTCCCTTCGACGGGCTCCCCTTGGACGCGGGTTGCTTGGCCGATTTCGCTGCCGGCGCTTCATCTTTCACTTTGCCCATGGCACCCGTCCCAGGAAACAGCAAGAGCGTTGAGGGGTCGCACGTGAACGCAAGAGGCCAAGGCGTGGAGACGTTTCAAGGTCTTCTGTCATGGCGGCCGGCGTCAACGAAGCACGAGCGGAGGGAATCGAACCCCCAACCGCCGGTTTTGGAGACCGGTGCTCTACCAATTGAGCTACGCTCGTGTAGGTCGGACGTTCCGGCACTCCCGCCGGTCCTCCCGACGGCCGAGGCCAGGCCGACTGGAGTGCCGGCCCACCTCGATTTGGTTTGTTTCTCTTTCCCAAAGGGGACGGTCTTTCGGCCCGGAATCGCTTGCGTTCCGGCCGTGGACCGTCATTTCTTCCGCGATTCCTTGTGCACCTGGTGCTGCCGCTCGCGCGGGCAGTACTTTTTCAGCTCGAGCCGCTCGGCCCCCCGGGTCTCCTTCTGGGTCCGGTAGTTCCGCTCGCCGCAGGAGGTGCATTCCAGCCAGACATACTCACGCATCGACTGCTCCAGCTTCCCCGGACCGAGCATCCGGCGGCCACGGACCGCAAGGAGGGAAATTCCCCCCAGGAGCCAAGGCCGCCGGAGCCATTCGGATCGGGATCAGGGTCCGTCCGTCCCTATTGTTCGTATTGAACGGGACGGTCTTGCGTTACTGAATGATCTTGGTCACGACGCCGGCGCCGACGGTCTTACCACCCTCGCGGATCGCGAAGCGGAGGTTCTGCTCCATGGCGATCGGCGTGTGCAGTTCGACGGTCATCTTGATGTTGTCGCCCGGCATGCACATCTCGGCCTCGGTGTTGTCTTCCGAGAGCAGGTTGACGATCGAGCCGGTGACGTCGGTCGTGCGGAAGTAGAACTGCGGGCGATAGTTCTTGAAGAACGGCGTGTGCCGGCCTCCTTCATCCTTCGACAGGACGTACACCTCGGCCTCGAACTTGGTGTGGGGGGTGATCGAGCCGGGCTTGCAGACGACCTGTCCGCGCTCCAGTTCGCTCTTTTCCACGCCACGCAGGAGGATGCCGACGTTGTCGCCCGCGATCCCCTCGTCGAGGGTCTTCTGGAACATCTCGACGCCGGTGACGACCGAGTTCTTGTTGGCGTTGAAGCCGACGATCTCGACCGGTTCACCGACCTTGATCCGGCCGCGCTCGATCCGGCCGGTGCCCACCGTACCACGGCCCTTGATGGAGAAGACGTCCTCGATCGGCATCAGGAACGGCTTGTCGACGTCGCGCTGACGGCTCGGGGATGTAGCTGTCCATGGCCGAGACCAGGTCGAGAATCGCCTTGGACTTCCGGTCCGGTGGGGTTCTCCAGGGCGGGCCGGCTGCAGCCGCGGATGATCGGGATCTCGTCGCCGGGGAAGCCGTAGTGCTTGAGCAGGTCGCGCAGTTCGATCTCGACCAGCTCCAGCAGCTCCTCGTCGTCAACCAGGTCCACCTTGTTCATGAACACGACCAGGGCCGGCACGCCGACCTGGCGGGCCAGGAGGATGTGCTCGCGGGTCTGGGGCATCGGGCCGTCGGCGGCCGACACCACCAGGATCGCGCCATCCATCTGGGCGGCACCGGTGATCATGTTCTTGATGTAGTCGGCGTGGCCCGGGCAGTCGATGTGGGCGTAGTGCCGGGTCTCGCTCTCGTACTCGACGTGCGAGACGGCGATCGTGACCGTCTTGGAGGCGTCGCGGACGGTACCACCCTTGGCGATATCCGCGTACTCTTTCGCCTTGGCCTGGCCCTTGGCGGCCAGCACCGCCAGCAAGGCGGCCGTCAAGGTCGTCTTGCCGTGGTCGATGTGGCCGATCGTGCCCACGTTGACGTGTGGTTTCGTCCGGGTGAAGGTTTCCTTTGCCATGTGCTCAGCGCCTTACGGCATCCCTGTAGGTCAAAATATGGAATAGTTGCTTGGCGGGAACCCGCCCTCATCTGGCCCCACACGTCAACATGGTCCGTCTCGGGGAGGCGAGCCCAGCGGCCTGGGGCCGAACCGCTGGCTCCGTTCCCAATGCTCCCCCCCCGTCTCCCATGAAGGAAACAGACCCAAAAGCTGCCGCTGGGACTTGAACCCAGGACCTCGTCCTTACCAAGGACGCGCTCTACCGACTGAGCCACGGCAGCGTGTTTGTGCCACGAAGGGTCGTTTTCCTCTCCCTCTCCTGCGGCGATCTCCTGGGTGCGTTGTCTCTCGTTGCCTCGTTTTCGGGAATCCTCGCGGTCCTGTTCACCCGACCGTTGGCGTCCGACATCCGAGAGCGGGTGATGGGAATCGAACCCACGTTGCCTGCTTGGAAGGCAGGTACTCTACCATTGAGTTACACCCGCGTGTTGGCTGTTGTGCCACTGGTATTGTTTGGGTGTGTCGCCCGGTCGGTTGGCTCGGGTCGTGACCGCGTCGTTTGTTCGTTGTTTCCGTCGTTGTGGTGCCTCGTGGCGATTCCGGGAGTCTTCCGGAGTGGGTGGAGCAGGATTCGAACCTGCGAAGGCTGTGCCACCAGATTTACAGTCTGGCCCCTTTGGCCGCTTGGGTATCCACCCGGGTCCGTCACGCCCGGTTCCGTCGATCAGCGCCGGTCGATCCGGCAGAGCTGGCGGTGAGAGTCGAACTCACAACCCTCGGTTTACAAAACCGAAGCTCTGCCGATTGAGCTACGCCAGCGACAGGCAGGCCGTGAAACTAATTACTATATCGCAGTCCGCCCGCAACGCAAGGGATATTCAGGCTGTTTTTTCCTGAAAAACCTGGTCCGCCGGTGTGTTCTCCAGCGAACGCGACCGCGTCGTGCTACCGGGGCCGGCAGGCCCTCGGGGCGGACGCGGTCGTCACTCTTGCGCAAAAAGGGAATCGTGCGAGCCGTATCCTACCCGCGCGCGGGGGGCTTCGGCAACCCCCTCGCGCCGAAAAATCGTCCTACCACGGAGAACCGACACGATTCCGTCGGTTCCGGGTTCGCGGCGGGACGGGGTTTCTCGTTCCCTATTGCGGTGTCGTCGTCCCGTCTCGGCTCAGAGCATCGGCAGGTCGAGCTTTTCCTCACCGGCGTACTTGCGGACCTTATCGAGGGTGCGCGACTCGATCTGGCGAACCCGTTCCTTGGTGATGCCCAGCTCGCGCCCGAGTTGTTCCAGGGTCTGCTCGCTGGCGCCGCCGAGGCCGAAGCGGCTCACGAGGATCTTCCGCTCGCGCTCGTCGAGGCGGTCGAGCATCCGCTTGATGACTTCCTGCATCCGCTTCAGAGCGCTTTCGTACTCGTGCTCGTCGGTGCGGTTGTCGGCGGCGGCCTCGAACATCTCCTCATGGCCCGTGACGAACCGGTCACGGCGGTAGTTTTCTTCGGGGATCGTGCGGGCGAAGTTCTTCATGATCGCCCAGGAGGCATACGTGCTGAACTTGTTGCCTCGGGAGAAGTCGAACTTCTCGACGGCCCGGATCAGGGACATGTTGCCGTCGGAGACCAGCTCAAAGAAGTTATTGCTGGGGCCGACGTGCCGCTTGGCGATCGAGACGACCAGCCGCAGATTGGCGCGGATGATCTGGTTCTTGACGGCCAGGGCCTCTTCCTGGAGCCGTTCGATCTCGTCCAGTTCGGCGGTCTTCGCCTTGGCCGGGTCGAGCGCGTCCCGCCGCTTGGCCGCCTGCGACTTCAGGAAGTTCATCTTGCGGAATAGGTGCATCTCCTGTTCGCGGCTCAGAAGCGGAACTTCGTAGAGACTCGCCAGGTAAGGCGGTAACCCCTTGGGCGGCTTGCTCTTGCGCGGTGGCTTGCCATCAGCCGGCACGGGCATCGGCCCGAGGATCTCGGCATGAGCGGCCGGGTCGTCGAAGCTCTCGTGGGGCATGTACTCGAGCTTGACTTCGAGGATGCGCTGGCGCGCATCTCGTTGATGATCCGATAGATACTCGAACGCGTGCGGTGGAACTGGGTGACCAGGACATCGGCGGAGACGCCCCGGCGGTAGAGCCGGTAGATCTGGGCCTTGGCCTGTTCGTCGAGCGGCGGGGTCGAGCCGGGGAAGACGGCGCGGTCCGGGTGCTCGCGGTCGTAATCTCTCAGAGTCGTGCGAACGGTCTCAGGTGAACGTCCCATCTTGCGTGCGATCCTCCGCGCGATCTCTGCCAGGCGACCCTGGTGACCGACCGACGCCATGCGACGGGCGCGCCGGACAATCTCGTCCCGCTCCTCGTCCGTCAGTTGTCGAAACCGAGTTCCCCGATCCACTTGCGCCCGGTGCTCATCCACGAACCGAGTGAGGCTGGACTCCAGAAACCCGACCTTGGCGCGGCCATCGATGATGAACCGCCGCGCCACCAATCCTTGTTGCCGCCAGCGCGTGACCGTCCGGGTGGAAACCTTGTAGCGGCGGCTGACCGCGTCCACGGTCAGGACCGGCTCAGGGGCCTGCTCGATCGGCTGCCCGATGGTGGCCGACAGCTCCTCGATGAACAGCCGCAGGTCGTGTCGGACATCACGCCCTTCCAGGATCAGGTCAGGAGCCCGCTCGGGACGGAACCCGGTGATCCGGAAGCAGATATATTCGTAAGGGTACCGTTTCTCGGGCTCGATCTCGCGGACGAGGTGTTCGGCCCGGTTGATTTGTTCCAGACGCCGCTCCTTGGGGGCGTACCGCGACTGCTGCTCCTTGAGCTGCTTCAGCGCCGGATGGTGATAACCACTTCCCATCCTGGACCCCCCTCTGGTCGGCCGGCCGACTCTCTTGGCCTTTCACTGTGCTCTTCGAAAAAGTAACCCGTATTCCGCCGTCCGTGACACTTGTTGTACCGGATTTACCCATTTTCACTGTCAAGCCTCCTCACGAGCAATCACACGTGCGAGGCCTCGTGACGATCTGTCCAGCCTCTTAGACGCTCCCTGGCTTGACAATGTTCGCCACGTTCTTTACGCAAACAAAATGCCCGGGTTCGAAAAAATCATGAGAAAGCGATTCTGCGAAAGACGAGCTTCCTCATATCGTCATTTCCGCCCGAAAACTTCTTCGTCGCCTCTCTGAATTTGTTCGGATTCGGTGCGGGAATCTTTGACGCGGATGCCGAAATGCGGCGCCGTCAAGACACCTCCTCCCTCACACCATCCACCCACTGACGTGGAGCCAGACCGAGAGGCGAGCGCCCTCCGCGGCCCGATGGTCCCCTCGCCGCGGAGGTCCACCATGTCCCCCCGCGACGGTCGCCGACGAGGCCACATGGACGTGGACCCGAACCTGATCGGGCCTTCCCTTCGCCGAGGCGGCAAGCCGTCCCGCTGGTGCTCAGCCAGCTCCTTTTGCCACCCGCCTCCAACTCGTGGCGCCAGAATATTCAAAATATTCGCATTAAATAGCAAATTTAATACTGTCAGCATCACGCAAGGACGCGAGGGATCAACCGTCGAGGGTTGCTGAGGTTCCCGTATGTCCCGCCAAACTCAGCTTCGATCAGGACAGGACCATCCTTTTATAGCCGAAATTGACACGGTTGATACTTCCAAAATCGAACGAACCTACCACAGAGAACCTTTCGTTGCTCCGCGTGGGATCTGAACTCGATTCGCCGCTGCAAGGCGATATGTGTCACGCCGAGACTTCATATGAAAAGACACCCGAAATCCAGAGAAAATTAATAAAAATTGCGCTGGACATCAGGGATACTGATGCTTCCAATAATCGAGTTGACCACGCAGGAGCGCATTCCACTGGGAATGCTCCTCACACTGATCGTTCCGATCAGAAAAAACCTGGACGGCGGGAATCGAAGGCTTTCGAGCGTTTGTCTCTCCCGCCGACCATGGGTCGAGCCCGTCATCTCGCGAGCGACGGGCCAGCGCCATCCTCCGATCCGTATGTGACGTCAGCAGAACAATCTGGTGGATGATTCCGGCTCGGTTCGAGCCTTCTCGCGGCCTCATGCCCGGAAGGTTCGCCGGGCTGTCAGGCATTGTTCAGTCCCATCTGATCGCGAAGCCGCGAGGGAGCCGAAGCATGTCCGCATTCGATCTTCCATTTCAGAGCGACCGACGATTTGTTGCAAATCCTCCGGATCGATTCTCTCGAAGGCGGTGCCGGCGCTGGAGCAGGAATACCCGCGGGAAGGGGATACGGCGGGGGCCATCCCCGCTGAACCTGGAGGAACTGGAAGGCCGCTGCTTGCTCTCGGCCGGTACGCTTGATGGCCATTTCGGAACCGCCGGATTTCGGGCCATCGACGCGGGTGGAACCGACGACTCCGCCGCCGCGATGGCCTTTCAGTCGGACGGCAAGATCGTGCTGGCGGGCTGGACGCGCAACCCGGGAAACGCGAACCCCACGGGCCTCTTGTTGACCCGCATCAATGCCGACGGCTCACGCGATCCGTCGTTCGGGAACAACGGGATCGTCCAGACGGATGTCCTCGGTTCGGGCGGAGAGGCGACGTCCATGGTGGTGCAGTCCGACGACCGAATCGTCGTGGCCGGGTCCGTCACGGTCAACGGCAACACCAATTTCGTCCTCGCGCGCTACCTGCCTGACGGCGCTCTCGACAGCTCGTTCGGAAACAACGGGATCGGCACGTTCGACGTTGCCCGAGACAAGGATGTCTTGCTGGACGTCGGCCTCGAACCCGACGGCTCCATCGTCGCGGCGGGATTCTCCCAGATCCAGGGCAATAGCTATCCAATCCTTCTCGGCCTGCAACCCGACGGACAGCTCGACCCCGATTTCGGCACCAGTGGCGTCGTTCTCACCGATTATTCCAGCCTCGGCCGCAACAACGCGCGGGTCAACGGCATGGAGATCCTGTCTGACGGCTCGATCATCACGGCCGGCTCGGCGTGGAGCTCAATCACGCCCACGGATCAAGCGTTCGCCATCGCGCGTTACTTCCCCGACGGCTCCCTTGACACCCGTTTCCACGGCGGCAAGTTCGTGACCGACTTCGGCCCGGGGATCGATCTGGCCACGGACGTCGCGGTCATGCCCGATGGCCGGGTGGTCATCGCGGGGACAGCGCAGTTTCCTCAGGGATTCCAGCTAGCGCTGGCCCGATTCATGCCCGACGGCAGCTTCGATCCGACGCTTGGCTTCAATGGGCAAGCCGCCGTCGCGCTGGGAACGATGTCGGGCGCCGCGGAGGAGGTCACCGTGCAGCCGGACGGTAAGCTCCTGGTCGCGGCCACGGGGTCCAACGGGACGAATCTTGACTTCATCGTGGCAAGGCTCCAGGTCAACGGCGCCCTCGACGCACGTTTCGGCACCAACGGCACGGGAGTCCAGGTGTTCGACTTCGGTTTCGGCGACGATCAGGCCGCGACCGTCCGGCTGGACCGGAACAACAACATCCTCGTGGGGGGCGTCGCGAAAATCCTCAGCGACGATGATATCGTCGTCGCGCGGTTCCTCAACGACGTCGCGGACCGCTACGAGCCAAACAACTCGCAGAGCACGGCAAGCCACCTCGGGACCTTGAGCGGCCGGTCCCGGTACGAGCACCTCAACATCGGTTCCTCAAATGATGAGGACTGGTTCCAGATCATTCTCCCCTCCGGCGCCCGGACAGGGCATTCTGTGAGCATCGACTTCAACCACGACCTGGGCGATCTCGACCTGTCCCTTTACGACGTCAATGGCACGCGCGTCGGCCACTCGGCCGGCGTGGACAGCCACGAGGAGATCTCGCTGGGCGGGCTTGCTGGAGGGGTCTATTACGTTCGCGTGTACGGGTTCCTCGGCGAGACCAATCCGGACTACACGCTCACGATCGATGCCCCCACCGGGCTCGTACCCGACGCCTTTGAGCCAAACGACGACCCGGCCAATCCGACGGCGCTGGGCACGCTCACCGGCACGCAACAGTGGGACAACCTGTCGGTCGCTACGGCCAGCGATCGCGACTTCTACCGCTTCGACCTGTCCGCGGGAGCCAGCTCGGAACACTTCGTGCGCCTCGACTTCGACGCCAACCTCGGCGATATCGACATGGTCCTGTTCAACGACTCGGGGCAGGTCGTCGGTCAGTCGCTGGGCGTCACCGGGCGCGAACAGATCTCACTCGACGGGCTCGCGTCCGGTTCGTACATCCTGGCTGTCTTCGGGAATCGGGACGCGACCAATCCGAAATACAAGATGACCATCCAGGCCCCCGGCGCCGACGCCTCGGGCGACGGGAACGAACCGAACAACAGCCGCCGCGACGCGACCGAGTTGGGGACCATCCGCGGCGTGAAGCTCCTGGCGGACGCGGACAACCCGCTGTCGATCAACGTGCCCGGCGATCATGACTGGTTCCGCTTCGAGCTGAGCACGCAAGCGGCCTCGGGGCACTTCGTCGCCCTCGTCTTCGACTCCTCCAAGGGAGATCTGGACCTCGACCTCTATGACGCCAACGATACGCGGATCGCGTCCTCGCACGGTTCCTCGAACCTGGAGCTGCTCAATCTCGATGGGCTCGGCCCAGGGGCCTACTATATCGATGTTCATGGAGCGAATAGCCAGGTCGTCAATCCTCTCTACCTCCTGGCTTTCCGTGCGCCGGGCGGCGACCGGCTGGAGCCGAACAACACCCGCGCCAAGGCCACGGACCTGCGGTTCGACGGTGGCGTGCATCAGGAGACGGACCTCTCGATCGCACCGGAGGATGACGAGGATTGGTTCCGGTTCGAGACGCACGCCATGTCCACCGTCACCAACTTCGTGTCGATTGCGTTCTCGCACGCGCAGGGGGATCTCGACCTGGAGCTGTACGACGACTCGGGCAGCAGTCAGCCGTTGCGCTTCTCGCGGGGCGTCGATGACACCGAGCGGATCGCACTGACCAATCTGCCCCCCGGGACCTACTACCTGCGCGTCTTCGGATACGACCACGCGACGAACCCCGGCTACAGCTTGACGCTCAACACGCCCGAACTCGCGCAGGACAACGACCCGGCCGAGCCGAACGATACGAGATCCGCCGCGTTTGACCTGGGCACGGTCTCCGGCTCCGTGGTCCGCAACGACCCCGACCACCCGCTCTCGATCCACGCGGGCAACGACGAGGACTGGTTCCGGTTCGAGACGGTCGCCAAGGGTCAACTGGGCGATGCCGCGACGATTGCGTTCCGCAACGTGGACGGCGACCTCGACCTGGAGTTGTACGACGAGAACGGCAACCTGCTGGACACCTCCGGCGGGATCGGCGACCTCCAGAGCATCAGTCTGGCCGATCGTCCGGCCGGAATCTATTATCTCCGCGTGATCGGCTACCGCGAAAGTCCCGGCGCCCCGCGCGGTCGAACCCACGTTACGCGCTGGCGATTCAGGCCCCCGAGTTGCCGGAGCCGGACCTGTTCGAGCCGAATAACTCGATCGCCACGGCCACCGATCTGCACATGACGAGCGGTCTGGCGGTGCGCAGTGGCCTCTCGATCGACTCGGCGACCGATCACGACTATTTCCGCTTCGTGCTCAATGCGGGCAGCACCGACGGGCATTACCTGGCGATTGGCTTCCAGCAGGGTCAGGGGGATCTGGACCTGCGCCTGTATGACTCGCGCGGAACGCTGGTGCGCACCTCGGCGGGAACTGGCAACAGCGAACAGATCTCGCTCGCGGGCCTGTCCGGCGGCACGTACTACGCGGACGTCTCGGGCGAGCCGAACCCGAATTACGTGCTGCTGTTCCGCACGCCGGATGGCCCCAACGGTGACTGGGCGGAGCCGAACAACACGCTGAGCGCGGCGTACGACCTCCGCCAGGTCATCGGTGTCCAGGTCTTCTCGGGGCTCTCGCTCAACAATCCGGGCGACATCGACACCTACACGTTCCAGATTGTCGGCACGCCTGACTCGACCAGTGGTGTCGGGGTCCTGTTCGACCCGACGCAGGGGGACCTCGATCTCTACCTTTATGACCAGAACGGTCAACAGGTCCGAAGCTCGGTCACGGCCGAGAGCGTCGAGTGGGTCTCGCTAGAGGGCCTCACCGATTCGACGTACACGGTCAAGGTGGTGGGGCATACGAGCCGGGTCGTGATTCCTCGATACGTGCTGGTGCTCAACGGCCCGCAGCCCGATGCGCCCGCCGACTGGGCCGAACCGAACGACACCCGGACCACGGCGGAAGACCTTCACCTCGTCGAGGGCACGCGCATCTGGTCGGGACTGTCGATCAACGCCCCCGGGGACTCCGACTGGTTCCAGTTCCAGACCTCGGACACCGGACGCGAAGGGGACTCCGTCTCGATCGTCTTCAACCGCGGACCCGAAGGGGCGAACGACCTGTCCCTCCGGCTTTACGATGCGCAAGGCAACCTGGTCGATTCGTCGGAAACCGATGGATACCAGGAGCAAATCCGGCTGACGGGTCAGCCGGCGGGGATCTATTATGTTCGGGTGGTCGGCGCCTCGGCGAACACGACGAACCCGAATTACGCGCTCGTTCTACAAACGCCCCAGACCGCCGACAAGGACTGGGCCGAACAGCACGCCGGATTGACCGACAACGACACGCGCAGCCACGCCTACAACCTTCGCACGGTGGATCACTACGTCGTCCTGAAAGACCTCTCCATTCACCCGGTGGGGGATGTGGACTGGTTCCGCTTCGAGACAGCCAGCACCCTGGGCGCCGATCACGTCATCCGGGTCGATTACCAGCAGGACGGAGCTCCGTTGAAGCTGGAGCTGTACCGACCGGGGGAATCGCAATCGATCCGCAGTTCGACGACGGACGGCTCGGCCGCCGTCATCAGCCTGGAGGGCCTCACGGCGGCGACCTACGAGCTCAAGGTCTTCGCGGCGCAGTCCAACCAATCGAATCCGCACTATACCCTGACCATTCTCACCGCGCCTCGGCTCGCCCCCGACTGGGCTGAGGACAACGACACGCCCGACCAGGCCTACGACCTGCGCACCCCCGGAGGAAGCGTCGCGGCCCGCTCGATCGTCTCCCGAGCCGGCCGACCGGTGACGGATCTCGCGTTACCCGTCCAGGTGTCGAACGCGATCAACTCGCTCCTCGCCCAGGGGATTCTTCAGCCGGGCGATCTCTCATCGGACGTTTACGGATCTCAGAACGCCAACACTTATGAGTACATTGATTTTGACACTAACATCCCCGGCTTCTTCGACGTGGGCGGGATCGCGAGTTCGAATGACCTCATCCCCGGCGGCACCGCGTCGTTCGGACAGATGCTGGTGAACCAGGTCCTTCCCCATTCCAGCTTCGCGGGGCTGGGGACCGGCCCCGGAACCAATCTCTTTCAGACCCTGGCCGGCGGATTCAACGACGTGGTCCAGGGCCTCTCGGGCGGAAATGTCTATGGCTCGAATCAACTGAACGGTGCCCTGGGTGCCGCGAACGACATTTTCAATGTCGTGCAGAACTCGGGCGCCTATAACCCATTCATTCCCCAGCAGTATCAGAATCAGCCGTCCTCGGGCTATCAGCCGTCCCCCATCCAGGTCCCGTCACCGTACTCGATTCCCCCCCAGGTTCCGAGTCCGATCGGCGGACTGACGCTCAATCAGTTCAATTCCATCTCCAGCTCCAATCCGTCGAACTACCGCCCCCCGGCCCAGAACTACTTCGGCGGCTACCCGGCGCCTCCGGCCTACCAGGCCCCCTGGACGCAGTATCAGGTCGGATATCCGTCCCCCTACTTCCGCCGTGGTGGCTCGGCGCTCGATCCGGCAACGGCCCTCGCTGGCCTCTCGATCGACACGCCCGAGGACCAGGACTGGTTCCGATTCGAACTGACCGAGGACGGTCAGAGCGGCGAGTCGGCACGGATCGACTTCGACGCCTCGCAGGGCGAGCTTCGACTGGAGCTATTCGCCGCGCCGGCCGATCCGTCGGGGGCAAGCCCGCTGCGCGTCGCGGAGGGGATGGGCGGCACCCGGGAGGTCGGTCTCGGCGGTCTGCCGGCGGGCGTCTATTACCTCCGCGTGACCGGGGCCATCGCCGGTGGCCAGTACGCGACCAATCCCGATTACACGCTCACGATCTCGACCGCGCCTCAGGCGGCGGCGGTCGCCGACTGGGCCGAGTCCAACAACGATCGCTCCAGCGCGTACGACCTGCACGAAGTGCAAGGGGTCGCGCTCGTTGACCGGGCTCTCGATCGACTCGGCGCAGGACGTGGACTGGTTCCAGTTCCACATGGCTACGATCGGCTCCGCGGCCGATCATGTGCGGATCGACTTCCGTGACGATCAGGGGGACCTCGACCTGGAGCTGTACGACGCCACGAACCACTTCGTCGCCCGCTCCGATGGAACGCAGGATTTCGAGGAAGTCTCGCTCGACGGCCTGCAAGCCGGCGACTACTACGTGAAGGTCTATGGATACCGACAGATCACGAATCCGAGCTACGCGCTGACGGTGAATGCCCCGGTCACGCAGGTCGCTCCCGACGCTCTCGAACCGAACAACACGCGGCTCGCGGCCACCGACCTGACCACCAATGGGGCCATCCACGGACTGACCGGCCTGACGATCCATGCGGGGGATGTGGACCTCTTCAAGATCCACCTCAGTGCGACGGGGACCGCCGCGAACACCGTGAGCATCGACACCGGAGACGCGACGCGACTCACGCTCCAACTTCTGGACTCCACCGGACAGCCGGTGCTCCCGACCTCGGCCGCGGACTCGACGCACCAGGCCATCTCGCTCGACGGGCGAACCTCCGGCACCTATTACCTCCGTGTCGCTGGCGCCACCGCCTCGCAGGCAGGGGCCTATGAGCTTCACCTCGACCTGCCATCCGCCACGTCCCAGACGACATCGCGGAACGCCTGGACGGTGATGGTCTACATGACGGCCAGCGATCTCGAAAACTTCGCGTTCGAGGACATCAACGAGATGGAGTCGGCGGCCCAGACGCTGCCGTCGTCGGTGAACATCGTCGTGCTTCTCGACCAGACCGGCGGCGTGATCCAGGACACGCACGGACGCCTCCGCGCCGGGCAAACCTTCGCAACCGGAGGCGGCACGCAGGCCGCCTGGGGAGGCACCGGGCGCGGCATCATCACCGCCGACCGCAACCCAAACCAGATCTCGACGCGCTTCGACCTCATCGGCGAGAAGAATACCGGCCAGACCACGACCCTCGTGAGTTTCGCCACGTGGGCCGCGCAGGTGGCCCCCGCCGATCACTACGCCTTGATCCTCTGGGACCACGGGGCCGGACTCGATGGCACGAACGCGGACCTGGAATCCTCGCGTAACGAACTGCTCACCACCTCCGAACTGACCGATGCCCTTCGCGCCCTGCGGCAGTCCGGGATCTCGTTCGACACCATCGCCTTCGATGCCTGCCTCATGGCGCTGACCGAGGAGGCCGACGCGCTGCTGACCTACACGAACGTCGTGGTGGCCTCCGAGGAAACCGAAGGGGGCCAGGGATACGACTATCGCACGGCCTTCGGTTCCCTGGGTCGCAATCCGGCGGGGGTTGGCGCCGAGGCGCTGGCCTCGGGGATCGTCTCCAGCTACGGCGCCCAGTACGTCAACTGGTGGGTCCAGCGGACCGAGGATACCCACTCGGCCATCCGGACCTCCGGCATCGATGCGCTGGAGGTGGCCCTCGCTCAGTTCACCTCCGTCTGCCTGGCGCAGCAAAACAACACCGTCGTCTGGAACGCCCTGCGCTCGGCGCTCGTCGGCGTGCCTCAGTACGCGGTTCCAGAGTACCGCGACCTGGGGGCTTACCTTCGCGGCGTCGCCTCGCGGGTTCCAAACCAGGCCATCCAGGCGGCCGCGCAAGCCGCACTCGCCGCGTTGAACTCCACGGTGGTCGCGCGTACGAATGATTTCCGTCACTCCTCGGGCCTGTCGATCTACCTGCCGGAACCGGGCAGCGTGACGTCAAGTCAGATTGATGATTACGCGACCGGGCATTCCCTGTTTACCGACATCACGGGCTGGGCGGATTTCCTTCACCAGTTCACAAGCGTGGTCCATAACCTCTCGCCGTTCGCACCCGACTGGGCCGGATTCAACCAGGCGGCGGCCCTGGCGTTCAACCTGCAACTGCTGGCCGGCCGTGGCTACAGCTTCGACAACCTGAATCTCGCGCCGGCCGAGACGCGAAGCGCGAGCAACCCCGACCCGCAGACCGGAGAGGACTGGTTCCGATTCACCACCGAGGCCACGGGAACCAGCGGCGATCGGGTGGCGATCCACTACGATTCCACGATCGCCCGGCTGCGCCTGCGTCTCTACAGTCGGGAACCGGACGGCTCGCTCGTCCCGCGAGGTCTGTCGGACTCGGGGTCGGGTCAGGAGTCGATCAGCCTGACCAGCCTCGCCGCCGGTGAGTACTACGCGGTCATCGACACGCCGAGCGGTCAGTCGTCCGAGATGTCGCCGCGCTACCGGCTGTCGATCGATGCTCCCGGCTCGCTCACCGGGACCGACTGGGCCGCGGGGAACGACCGGCCGGGCAAGGCACACGATCTCGGCGAGATCGTCGGCGACACCGTGTTCGCGGGCCTGGCCGTCCCCGCCAGCCAGACCGACTGGTTCCAGTTCAACACGCCGCGACTTCCCGAGATGACCGATCGGCAGTTCCGGGTTCTGCCGACCTCCGGCGCGGTGACGGTCGAGATCTTCGCGTCGCTCGATGACGCGATGGCTGGCCACCCGATGCAGACCGTGACCGGCACCGATACGATCGACCTGACCTATGCCTCCGGCTCGGGTGCGCCGTACTGGGTCGCGCTCCACTCGGCCAGCGCGTCGCCCATCGGCTACAGCCTCGAAATCGGCCGGGCGACCGCGATATCGAACCCGCAACCAGTCTCCCGCCCGAACGACTTCGACGGTGATGGCCGGATGGACCCGACGGTCTTCGAGCCGAGCACGTCCACCTTCTACATCGCCAGTTCCTCTCAGGGCAACATCGCGATCCAGTTCGGTCCCGGGACCCTCTACGGCGGCCATCCCGTCCCGATTCCCGCCGATTACGACGGCGACGGCAAGACCGACCCGGCCGTCTTCGAGCCCTCCACCGCAACCTTCTTCCTGGCCATGTCCACACGGGGCAATCTTCCGATCCAGTTCGGCCGGGGAACCCGATACGGTGGTGCTCCGATCCCGATCCCGGCCGATTACGACGGTGATGGTCAGATCGATCCCGCGGTCTTCGAACCCAGCACGGCGACCTTCTACCTGGCCCGTTCGAAGTTGGGCAACGTGGCCAGGCAGTTCGGCCAGGGAACCCGATACGGCGGAGATCCAACCCCGGTCGTCGCCGATTACGACGGTGACGGCCTGGCAGACCCGGCCGTCTTCGAATCCTCCACCGCGACCTTCTACCTGGCCCGCTCGCAACAGGGCAATGTGACCAGGCAGTTCGGCCGGGGAACCCGATACGGCGGCAGTCCGGTTCCGGTTCCCGCCGACTATGACGGTGACGGCCTGGCGGACCCGGCGGTCTTCGAGCCCTCCACCGCGACCTTCTACCTGGCCCGCTCGCAGAAGGGCAATCTTCCGATCCAGTTCGGCCAGGGAACCCGATACGGCGGCAGTCCGGTTGCCGTGCCGTTTGATTATGACGGCGACGGCCAGACCGACCCGGCGGTGTTCGAGCCCTCAACCGCAACCTTCTATCTGGCCCGTTCGCAGATGGGCAACGTGGCCAGGCAGTTCGGCCAGGGAACCCGATACGGCGGCCATCCCATCGTCGTTCCCGCCGATTACGACGGCGACTACATCTTCGATCCCGCGGTGTTCGAGCCCTCGACGGCGACCTTCTACCTGGCCCGTTCGCAGCAGGGTAACACCATCACGCAATTTGGCCAGGGTACCCTCTACGGCGGCGACCCGACTCCGTTGCCTCTGCCGCCTGTGCTCCAGTTTTCGAAGAAACGCCGATCGTCGTAAGGTCCCGGACCGCCTGGATCGCGGTTCCTCGTGGTGTGGGCGTTCTGGCTACGGAAAGGGAGGTTCACCGACTCGACGACATCAGGCAGGGGCGGCATGACTCGATGCAATGGAGCGAGAACCAGGCCCGGCGTCAGGAACAAGCCACCCTCTCTCAAGACCCAGGATTCGGTGGCACGACGGTCGTTCGGGGCCGTGCGTTGACGTCGCTTGCTGGCCTGGCCCGGAGATCGCCCAGGTCGCGGACCTCGCCGGGGGCGAGCTTCAGGCCCTCGAAGGCAATCCCGCCGGGCCGGCCGATTCCCAGGAAGATGCTGGCGCTGTACGACTGGCCGGGCACGAGCCGCTCGACGTGGAAGCGGCCGTGCTCGTCCGTTTGGGACTCCGGGAAGATGCCGGTCGCGGGGTCGTCGTGAGCGGCGAACTTCCGAATCGTGCCCGCCGAGAGGGTAGCCTGGGACTGTGGTTTGCCCTGCTCGTCCACGATCCGACCGTTGACGGCCCCCCAGGGCTGCATCCGAACGGTGTAGGGGGCGATGCCGTCGCCGCGCGCCAGCAGGAAGCCGATCAGCGCGCGGTCCTCCTTGATGAAGATGATCCGTCGGACGCGGTCGGGATGCAATCCGGTGATCGGGATCGTCGCCGCGCGGAGCGTTGGCTCGTGATCCCACGGGTGGTACGTCAGCCCGATCGTCTGCACGCCGACAACGGGCCGGGCCTCGGGGTCGAGCAGCGTCACCTGTCGGGGTCGGTCGGGCACGACCGTCGCCGACAGTTCCAGCGACCCCGCGTCCTCCGCCGGGTTGACGAGGACGATCGCGGCGTAGTCGTGCTGGTTCACCCACGCACCGCCGTAGAAGGTGGCGACCGAAAGCGTGTCATGATTGCCGTAGGTCGTGATCAACTCCTGAGGCGTCCAGTCGGACTTGCCCGGCGCGAAGAACGCCTTGGGGTCCACGTGGGCCGGACGATTGCCGGCCTTCCACGGCGTCTTTGCCAGGACGGCGCCCGGCCCCGGCAGCGCCACGCCCAGATAGGAGCCGTCGGCCTGCCGCGCGGTCCGCGACAGGGGCGATCCGGCGTTCGCCGATATTTTATCTAATAATTGATAGAAATGATTGTTTGGCGCGACCGCCGAATACGTGACCTCGGCCTCGACCGGGCGGCCCGCCTCGTCCCGGAGCATCAGGCGGAACGGGATGCCCCGCCGACAATCCACGACAGCCTCGCCCGCGTCGTTCACGGTGGCCCTGGCCAGGAAGTAGGGCTGGCCCGGCTTCGGCACGGCCAGAACATCCGGCGCGATGCGATCGGGCGAGATCCCTTCCAGGGCGAACCGGCCCCGCGCGTCGGTGTCGTGCGGATAGCGGCCCGTCTTCAACGCGGCGATCGCCTCCAGTCCCGGCCCCACCCAGACGTCCGCCAGCGGCGTGCCCATCGCCTTGTCGCGGACCATGCCCGTCACGGTGCGACCCGGTTTCAGCGTGAGCGTGAAGGTGGCCCCGTAGGTGACAAGAGCTTCCGAAGCCCCCAGGGGCCGGGCGTGGATATCGGGGGCATCGCGGGTCATCACCTCGATCGACGTCTCGACGACCCCGGACCCCCGGACGCTCAGCCGGACGAGCCGCTCGCGACCCAGGCCGTCGAGACGGAATCGGCCGTCTGCGTCGGTGACAACCTCGGTCGTCACGCCGGGCAGCACCTCGGGCGTGGAGAGGCTCCGGTCGTAATCCGTCATGGCGAAGAGCGCCTGAGGCGACTTCGCCTTCTCCAGGTGTGCGTCCAGGTCCTTCTTCCACGGCACGAAGAGGCCCGCCAACGTGACCGTCGCGCCGGTGAGCGGGCGACCCTCGGGGTCGAGTAGCCGGCCCCGGATCGGTACGTCGTCGCGGGGGAGCGTCAGGGTCAAATCGGCCCCCTTCACCGGGTCCGTGTGCGAGCGGAACGATGAGCCGGTCTGCCCCCAGGTCCGCACCCAATCCGGCCCGTAACCCTCGGCGTCGGCGATCAAGAGGCCTGGCCGGCACGCGGGGAGGCCGTCCAGCGCGTTGAACGTCATGTCCTTCGCCGAGAACCGGTATCGACCGTCGTCCGCCGTGACCGCACGGACTTCGCCCGGGTCCTTCGAAGACGCGCTCTGGGGCACGAGGTAGATCTTCACCCCCGCCAGCGGCTTGCCTTCGATATCAACCACCCTGCCGGCGAAAAGATCAGCGGTGGCGGGATCGTCCGGGTCGATCGGTCCTTGCGCCTCGGCCGGAACCTTCGGCGTCGGTGCGTTGGCGCGGGTCGGGGTCGGCGGGGGTTCGACGCGAGGATCGGGGTCGGACCGGAAGGCGAGCACGGCCGTTACCGTGCCAGTCGCCGCCAGCGCGATCATGAGCGCCAGGATCGCCGGGACTCGCGCCGCGAAGAGTCCGCGCGAGGCTCGCGCCGCCAGGTGCGCGGCGGCCGTCGTGACCGCCTCGCCACGGGCGGCGGTGAGTGCCTCGTGGGAGGCTTGCGGAAAGAGCCGCAACCGGTCGTCGATTGACAGCCTCAGCGCCGAGGGCCATGCCGACGCCGAGGTCACCCCGCGACGGGCGAGCCGGCCGCGAAGTTGCTCCCTGCCCCGAGCCAGCCGACCCGCCACCGTGCCGGGCGGACAGCCGATCGCCTCGGCCGCCTCGTCGCGCGTCAGGCCGTGGAGGTCGCACAGCAGGATCGGCATCCGGTAACGCTCGGGCAGGTGGGCCAGTTCCTGATGGACCAGACGGCGGAACTCGTCGCGGGCGGGGTCGTGCGGGGGCTCCACCTCGCCGCGAACGGCCGCGATTCGCTCGCGCGCCCGTCGCCGCGACGCCTCGATCCGAGCCTGACGCGCAACCCAACGCGCGACCCGGTACAGCCAGCCCGCCAGCGAGCCGTGCAGCGGGAACGATCCCGCCCGGCGGACCAGCACGAGGAATGTGGCCTGAAACGCATCCTCGGCATCGGCCTCGTCGCGCGGACCGAGCACCGACCGGCAGACCGACAAGACCATGGTTCCATGACGTGCCACAATCGCCGCGAACGCATCGCCGTCCCCCCGGACGGCAAACCGTTCCAGGAGCTGACCATCCGAGAGCCCCGCCACGGTCCCCTCGCCGAACAGACGTCGAATCTCGTCCCGAACCGTCGTCATGGGCGCATCCTCCCCGGTTTCGGAGCCGCCCCACGCACGACCCCATTCACCCCTATCATGGGCGCCGCGCGGATCCTGATCCAACTTTTTCAGTCAAGCCCATGGGGCCATGGGGCTGTCGTGCCAGATCGAGGGCGATCGCCGCGCAGCCGGTGATCCACAGGCGTCGTCGGACTGAGCCGGGGACCGGGTCGGCCCGGGCCTCGAAGGTGAACGACCGATCCCTCACGCCGGTTCCCACTCTGCAACTCGTCAGCCGGGCCGAGTCCCGCGTGCTGGAGTGACGGCCGCGATTCGAGGCGGACGCCGCGGAGGTCGAGCGGCTCGCGGGGGAGTTCCCGCTCGCCTGCTCGACCGGCGACCTGGACGGGCTGGTGGGAATGCTGGACGCCGACGCGGTCTCGGTCACCGACGGCGGCGGCCGGGCGACGGCGGCCTTGGCCCCGATCCGGGGCGCCGAGCGGGTGGCCCGCTTCTTCGTCGGGCTGCTGCGGAAGGCCCCGCCAGGCTTTGTCCCGCGACTCCGGCTCGCCAGTTGCAATGGAGTTCCCTGACGCGAGGAGGATCTTTGAGAAGTCCCGGGGGAATCCGGACCCGTCAGGGTGGCGAGGAGGATCTCGCCGCGGGGGCGGCGTGCCGGACCGGCCACCGGGGATCACGAGCAGGAGGAATTGATGTCCGACCGTACCATGACCATCGGCGATGTGCGGGTGCCCCGCTTCCTGTACGGGACGGCCTGGAAGGAGCAGGAGACCCGGCGATTGACCGAATCGGCCCTCCGCCTGGGCTTCCGGGGCATCGATACCGCCAACCAGCGCCGCCACTACGACGAGGCGGCCGTCGGGCAGGCTGTCGCGGACGCGATCGCGGGTGGCCTGGTGGCGCGCGACGACCTGTTCCTGCAGACGAAATTCACCTTCCGGCCAGGGCAGGACCACCGCCTGCCGTATGACCCCGAAGCCCCGATCGCGGACCAGGTCGAGCAGTCGTTCGCCAGCTCGCTCGATCATCTGGGAGTCGAGACCATTGATTCCTACGTGCTCCACGGCCCGAGCCGGCGGGTGGGCCTGGGGCCGGAGGATTGGAAGGCCTGGAGGGCGATGGAGGCGATCCATGCCAGCGGCCGCGCCCGGCTGCTCGGCGTCAGCAACGTCAACGTTGAGCAGCTCGATCAACTGTGTCGGGAGGCGCGCGTCCGGCCCCACTTCGTCCAGAACCGGTGCTATGCCGCCCAGGGTTGGGACCGCGACGTCCGCGCGTACTGCGCCTCGCACGGGCTGGTCTACCAGGGCTTCTCGCTGCTCACGGCGAACCGCGAGGTGCTGGCACATCCCGACGTGGCACGGATCGCCGCCCGCCACGGCCGGACGGTCGCCCAGGTCGTGTTCCGATTCGCACTCGAGGTCGGGATGGTGCCCCTGACCGGCACGTCCGACCCCGGCCACATGCGGGCCGACCTTGAGGTCTTCGATTTTCACCTGGATCGCCACGAGGTCGACCGAATCGGCATCGCGTGACGGAGGGGGTCGGCACGTCGTGTCACTCCGCGGAGGGTTGGCCTTCGGTACCCGGCTTGACGGGCGGCCCAGGATGCAGGGAAGATTGCGGAATCGTCCCACGCCACGAGGGCCAGCCGCTCGCCAGCGGGAAGCGGCGAGTTCGAGACCCTCCCCGAGTCGTCGGAGGCGAGGAAGACCACAGACGTCACGATGTCGGTCGGCCGCCCGGAATGCCGCACCAGGAGGCTCGCATGAGAGTCGTGTCGCTGAGCGTCGGGCTCCCGCGGGAGGTCGAGTGGGAGGGCAAGACCGTACTCACCTCGATCTTCAAGCAGCCGGTCGACCGCCGCCTTCGGGTGACGAGGCTCAACGTCGAGGGGGACGAGCAGTCGGACCTGACGGTGCACGGTGGCGTCGACAAGGCCGTCTATGTTTACCCTTCAGAGCACTATGACGAATGGCGCCGCGAACTGCCCGAGGTCGAGTTCTCCTGGGCGGCCTTCGGCGAGAACCTGACCACCGAGGGGCTGCGCGAGGACGTACGGATCGGCGACCGTTTCCGGATCGGGACGGCGGAGTTCGTCGTCACCCAGCCGCGGCTTCCTTGCTACAAGCTCGGCATCCGCTTCGGCCGGATGGACATGCTCAAGAGGATGATCCAGAACGGACGGACCGGCTTCTACTTCGCCGTGACGATCGAGGGCGAGGTCGGGGCGGGCGACGCCATCGAGCCGCTCGCGCGAGCGGAGGACGATCTGACCGTCAAGGATATCGTCAACCTCTACACTGTGGACGCGAAAAACCAGGATCTGCTCCGCCGCGCGATCCAGTCAGAGGCCCTTCCCGAGAGCTGGAAGGGCTATTTCCGGAAGCGGCTCCGGAACCCCGACGCCTGAGCGGGCAGCAGCCCGGTCAATCCTGCCGTCTCATGTCGACGGTGACCGCCCCCGCACCTGGCTCGATGCGCGTGCGCTCGTGGTACTGCTCGTCGGTCAGCGGCGCGGAGGCCGCGACGAACCGCACTTCGTCATCCTGCGCCCAGCCCGCCAGAAGACGGTGCGAGGCAAAATCGAGCGGTCCACCGCGATGGACGGCAACAAAACGCCGGTCTCGCATGCCTACCCCCTCCTGCCGTCTGGATTGTCCTCGATTCTATCGAAATCAGCGACGGGCGTTCCCCCTGGGCCGGACTCTCCGCGGGTCCCGTCGCCTCGCCTCGCACCGCTCCGATTCCTGACGCTCATCAGTAGATCGTCCAGAAGCCAGGACTGATCAGCTCGGCGAGGTTCCCATCCGGGTCACGGAAGTAGATGCTCTTCGCCCCTCCGGGCCAGTTCACCACGCTCT
The DNA here is from genome assembly GCA_963758025.1 of uncultured Planctomycetota bacterium. Taxonomy (GTDB): domain Bacteria; phylum Planctomycetota; class Planctomycetia; order Isosphaerales; family Isosphaeraceae; genus CAVWUA01. The sequence goes on from CAVWUA010000006.1 coordinate 1,207,145, forward strand.
CGACGGCCACGCCCTTGGATTCGAGGTGACGCTGCCAGGATTCGACGTCCTCGGCGGCGATCGAGAAGGCGAAATGGTAACCCCCGGAGGAGCCGCCGTGCGGCGGGATCACTCCGCCCCCGCCCGGCACGTCAAAGGGCTCGGTCGTGCCACCCTCGGGGAACAGGAGCAGGACGTTCCGGCCCGCGACGTCCAGAGCGATCAGTCGCTCACTCTCAAGGAGGATGCCGAAGCCGAAGAGGCGGCGGTAGAACTCCGCCGTCCGCTTCACGTCGGTCACGTACAGGGCCGTTTCAAGGATTCCGCCGACCTGCATGGCCTGCTCCTGATCACTGTGAGGGAAACGGCTCGATGGGGAGGGCACCGTTGCGGCCGTTCCGGTTGACCCTACGGTCAGCCCAGGACGCCTTGCTCGTGGCTCATGGGATGCCCTATCCAAACTCGCGATCGAACGCGGATTGAAGCTTCGGGCTTCCCTTCTCCCGCACCAGCCCCGCGATCCTCTCGCGCAGGCGCGGGTCGTCCTTGTAGATCCCGAGGGCCGCCAGGGCGGCGGCTGCGTCCGGCTCCGGCTCGGACGCGACGAGTTCGGCCAGGAAGTCGACCGCGGCGGAGCGGCGGAGGATGGCGACGGCCAGGAGGAGATGCCGCTTCAGTTCGGACGAATGAGACCGCCGCCAGCAATCCGCGAGCGGATCGAGCGCCTCGGCCAGCCGTGACTTGCCCAGCGCCATGGCCGCCGCCTCGCAGGCGATGGCGTTGCTCGGATCGAGGTATTCGGCCACAAGCGGCAGGTTCTCACCAGCATCAACCGCCAGCAGGCCGCCGAGGCATTCGGAGAAGACGTCGGGGTCTTTGTCGCCGAGACGAACCTTCAGCCGCAGCACCAGACCCGCGCTCTCGCTCCCGACGGCCCCGAGCGCAACGGCGGCCGCGATCCGCACGTCCTTCTCGGGATCGGCCATCGCGTCGACCAGCATCGGCAGAGCGCCGGTTCCTTCGACCCGTGCCAGGGCGACGAGGGCCGCCGCGCAGGGGCGCGGCCGAGTCCTCCGTCCCGCCCCAGATCGGCTCAAGCTGCACGTGCCTCGCCGCCTTCAGGAAGACGCCGGAATCCTGGTGCTCCATCCGGTCGAGGGCCTGGACGATCGCGATTTTGGCCCGACAGAGCTTGTCGATCTTGAGCGGGTTGACCAGGAAGCGGTCAAAGGCCGCCTCGAGATCCCCGCCCAGCTCGACGAGCGAATTCTCCCCGGCGATCCCCGCCGCCGCGGCGACGACCAGGTTCGACCGGTCGCCGATCCGCTTCCTCAGCTCGGCCTTCTGCTCGTCGGTGAGCGTCTGGCCGCGGAGAGCCCGCAGGGCCGCCAGCTTGTCATCGAGCGATTGGCGGGCTGCCATGCCTCGCTCCGGAGCCCGGGGAAGGAGGTTTTGCCGAACCGCATCATACCCCCCTGACGTCTTCCGAGGAACGTCCTCCGCCCGGTCGAATCGGGTATGTCGAGCGGATGCCGTCGAGCCGATCGAACACTGTCAGATCCTGTTCCATGTCGGAGCCATGCATGCCCCAGGCGATCAGCCCAGCTCGGCGGCCATCTCCGCGAGCCTGGTGACCGTGTTGATGTTGCGCGCCGTGCCGGCTTTGGCGGCGGGGATCTTCAGCCTGGACCGGCCCATGCCGTCGCCGTAATGCACGTAAATATCCCGCTTCCCGAGGCGGATCTCCTCGTCGGCCCGGCCGGTCGCCCGCTCCGCGGCATCGCGGGGAGGCGGTTCGTCCAGGAAGATGACCACCGTCTTGCTGGGCGAGGCGTGCGGGAACGGGTTGTTGGCAATGACCTCCGCCATCTCGGCGGCGGTGCGCACCAGCACCCCGACGGGCTTACCGGCGTAGGCTTCCAGGGCCGTCTCCAGTGCGGTCTTGACCTGGGCCTCCGACGCCCGGCTCGCGAAGACGACGTTACCGCTGGCGATGTAGGTCCGGACCCTGAGGAACCCGGCCCGTTCGCACAGCGCCTTGAGGTCGCTCATCGGCAGCTTGCCGGTACCGCCGACGTTGACGGCCCGCAGGAGGGCGACATAGGCATGCATGGCAATACCGCTCTCGGGCACCGTGTGGGCACGGCTCATAGCCGCTCGATCCACTGGTCCGAGGGCAGTACCTCGCTCAGCAACTGCGCCTGCGCGGTCAGGATCGACCGCTGCAACTCCTCGGCAGTCACCGTGCCGCCGGCGTTCGACAGCGGCAGCGTTCCGGTGGCGTCGCTCAGGAACTCTGACTTGAGGCCCCGATGAACGGCCTGGCGAGCGGTCGTGTCGCAGCACATGTGCGTCATGTAGCCGGCGATCGTGACCGTGTCGATCCCGCGCTCCCGGAGCCACTCCTCCAGCGGCGTGTTGGTGAAGCTACCCGGCAGCGACTTCTGAACCAGCAGGTCATGGGGCCGGGCCGCGACCTCCGGGTGCAGCTCCCACTCCTTGCTTCCCCTGCGAAAGATTGGCAGATCTTCGGAATGGTGCTGGACGACCACCGTCGGGATGCGGCCCGCCGAGGCGTCCATGACCTTGAGGATCTGCTCGAGGTGCCCGACCGGATGGGTAATTGGCAGCGCGCCGGTGAAATACTCGTTCTGCACGTCGATGACAAGGAGGGCTCTGCCCATGATTGACTCCTTTAGTCGGCCGTCGTCGGCACCGCGAAACTCAGGTGGTGGGCGAGGTGGGCGAGCTCGAACCAGTCCCATTCCTCCCTCGTCAGCGGGCCGAGGACCCGGTGCGGAATGGCTGGGCCGGGCGAGGCCCGGTAATAGGCGATGGCCTCACGCAAGCCCTCCGCCTCTTCGCGCTCGTCAAGCGGCGCCTCGGGCAGGACACCCGGCGGGGCGCCGATTCCTTCCGGCAGTGCGCCCGATTCCAGCATCCGCCGCTTCTGCTCCTCAGGGACTCGGTCGGCCGGATCGAATGTGGTGGAGGCGGGCAGGTCCACGTGCCGGCGCAGGACGGCCGCAAGATGCTGGCAGATCTGGGCCAGCGTCCAGTTTCCGACCGTCCTGTGGCCATCCAGGAGCCGCTCGACATCGGGCATGACCTCGTCGAAGCTCTCGTAGCGGAGCACCCGTCGTCCGGGGGTCATCACGGCCCTCCCCACCTCCCATGGTCTTGCGCCCGCTCGGTCGCGGGCGGAGAGGGGCTATTATCCCACAAGATGCTCGTCTCGGCCATCTGAGCCTCCGAGCCGTAAGCCCCGGAGGTCCAGGCCGTCCTCATGGCCATCCCCGGATCACTCGCCGCCCTGCGGCGCGAAGGGGATCGCCGGCAAGAGGCCCCCGTCGCCCATCCAGAGACCCTTGTAGCCGCCGCCTTTCCCCTCGTGGAAGAACGACTTCACCCAGACGTCGTGATCCGGCTGGATCGTCAGGAAGGTGATCGAAACCCGGCTGTCGTCGATCCATTCAGGCGAGATGATCACCGGCACTTCGTAGCGGCCGTCGCGAATCTCAAGCTGACGAAAGATCGTCTCGCGAAGAGGCTTCTGCGATACCCCGACGAAGACCTGGAAGACCACCTGGTGCTTCTCCGGCTCGAGATCGATCCCGCGCGGGTTCTCGAAGGAGATCGTGAACGCGCCCGCCTCGTTCGGCCGCGTGCGGGCCAGCCGGGTCTTCGACTCGACGGCCAGTTCCGCCGGCACCGACTCCGGGATCAGCGACGGACCGACGTCCGGGCGGGGCGCGTTCCGCAAGGTCAGCGCGGCCGTCCTCGCGACGAGCCGCTCGTCGCTCCGCTCCAGCACGTCCGAGGGTCGGAGGCGGTCAGGTCGAGTACGCCGGCATTCCCGGCGACCGGCGTCGCCGTCCGCCCGTGCACCCCCGGTCCCGCCACGCGGAGGATGAACTGGTCGATGCGGATCTCCCGCTTCCCGAACCAGGCGTGAAGGTCGCCTCCGTCCGGCCGCTCGAACCGCAGAGCCGCGCTGGCCCAGGAATCGTCCCAGGGCGGCTTCGGATCGGCCTTTCGGACGACGAGTTGATATCGGTAGGTCGTCGGAATGTCCTCCAGCTCGAACCGCCCCTGCTCGTCGGCGTAAGTCGAGCAGACCACGCTGGATGAGGGCGGCAGTTTCGCCCCATCGAGTGCCACGCTGTATCCGGTCAGCGGCCGGCCCTGCTCGTCCACCAGCGTCCCCGCGACCCGGCCGGAAGGTCGCATGACGAAGTTCAGTTCGAGCGGCTTGTCCGGCAGGAACAGCCGGTCCTTGCTGCCGTCCCAGCCCCGGATCGCCTCCTCGTCGGGCATGGCCGGGGCGGCGAGGCAGTTGCCCTGCCGGTTCAGGTTCTCCTCGAAGAGCCCGGGCTTGTGCGCCGTGATCGTCGCCGCCTGGGGCGTGGCCGCACCGCGAAGGAAGAGGATGCCGGGGCCGAATGCGAGCTCGTAGCGCCCATCCTCGCCGCTGGTGGCGATTCCGGTGCGCCGGAGCGTCCCCATCCCGCAGTGGGCCCAGATTTCGACACCGGCGAGCGGCCTCCCATCCGGGTCCGTCACCCGGCCGAAGGCACGCCATGGCCTGTCCGGCCGCGCCTCCGCCGGGGCGGCCTCCTGCGCCTCGCTTGACCGGGCTGCCGCCACAAGGCAGCCGGCCAGGCCGAGGATCGCCAGCCATCGAGAGCGAGAAATTGGGTGCGGGGCGTGTCTCATGTCGGCGCCTCCCTGTTGGTGGCCGCCGGGCAACTGCGGAGGGACCGTCCGAGAGCCCGGCGGCCATGGCCTCACTTTGCCTTCAACGTCACCTCGGCCGTCTGGCCACCCTTGAGTTCCACCGTGACGGATTCCGTCTGCTCATCGTCCGAGCCGGGGTTCGGCCGCCCCCAGAGAACATACCGACCCGGCGGCACGTTCTCGAACGTCCGCTGATTCTGGGCGTCGATGCCGCCCGTGCCGCCATACGACCCGACGACGTTGCCCCCCTCGGGCTCCAGATGCACCATGTAGCCCTCAGGCCGCTCCTTGCCGGTGAAGTCCACCGCGACGCGGACGCTGGCCGCTCGGATCATCCGCAGTTCGACGTCCTCCTTCGGCGTCGTGACCGGCAGGCCCAGGCCGGGGCCGACATAGCCGGGCTTGCGCGCCCAGACCGAGGCCCTGCCCACCGGCACCTGGTCGATCCGGAATCGCCCCACGGCGTCGGTTTTGGACGCATATTCGGTCGGCGATTCGTAGCGCCCCCGGACTGCGGCCGGACGTTGCCGAGGCTCAACTCGACGTCCGCCAGCGGTTTGCCGGCCTCGTCGGTGACCCGGCCGGAGACGACGGCGGGGCGGGCCAGGCTGCTGTCGAAGGGATGCCACCGGGGCTGGTCGTCGAACTGGGCATAGCCGGCGACCCTCGACACGAAGCCCTCCGCCTCGACGACCACGCGGATCCAGCCAGCCGGCGCATGCTTCAGAACCCAATGCCCCTGCGCGTCGGCCATCGCCTCGGCGACGTCCGGATAGCGGTAGCCGCCCTTCTCCTGCGGTTCGACCCGCTGCAACCGGATCGTGGCGGCAACCGGCTGTTCGGTCGCGAGCGCAGTGACCTTACCCTCCAGCACGATACCGTCCTCCGGCGTGAAGCCATGGGCCACGAGCCGCTGGTCGACGATCTCGATCCCCTCCGGGACGGTCACCCCGGCCCAGTCGATACCGGCGGTGTAGACGTCAATCCGCGAAGGCGGAGAGGTCGTGTCGGGGTCGGTGGGGTTCAGATCAGCCGGCAGCTTGCGAAGCTGCTCCCAGCGATCGGGCTGCCAGACCATGAACGCCCAGTCGATCCGGGCCTTGTCGAGCTTCCCCGGCTCGCGGTTCGGGGCGAGCCAGAAGCTGTGGCCTGTGCCGTCATGGACGACGATGCGCTTGACTTTCACATCCATCCTCGCGAAGTCGGCCAGGACGGCGTTCAGAGCGTTCACGTCGCCACGGCATTCGGAGTGCCACTGGCCACCGCCGAACGGTGGGCCTTCCCACCAGGCGATCCGGCCGGTGTGGTTGAAGATCTCGGCGGCCCCGGCGGGCCAGCCGGGATCGCGGATCGGCTTGTTGCCTTCCCCTCCCGTGATCAATGCGGATGCCTCCGGAGGGGCGATGGCCGCCAGGATGGCGACGAGCAAGGCGGGCGCGATTCTGTGCATGGGATCCTCCAGGAGAGTGCGCGGAGAGCCGCCTGAGGATCAACGGCCGAAAGCGGAATTTCTTAAGTCGCGATCACGATGGTAGCAGGAAAGCGATCGAGGTGGGAGTTCGAGCGGCTCCCCGCCGAGGCGGGGCCGGGCCTTCGGGCAGCCCCAGAACCTTGCAGGCGAGTCTCGGTGAGTCGCTCCGTCACCTGCACGGCCCGCCAGCCCCGTGGGGCTTGAAGACCAGGAACAGGTTGGCCTTGCCAATACGTCCTCAACCTTGAGCACCTCGACGAGCCGATCGCGGTCGCCGCGGCGCCTCCCGGCCGATGGCGGGGCCAGCTCCGAGTCCCCCTACATGCTCCTCTGCCACGATGACGAGGCAGCGTGGCAAACGGCGGCCCCCGAGGCCCTGAAGGACGCCATGACGGAGGCCCTGGCCATCGCCCGAGAGTTCAGAGACTCGAGATGTTACGTGAATGTCTCGCCGCTCCATTCCTCTCGAGGCTCAAAGAAAGCCAATGAAAAATCGCTGACGCTGTCGATTTGCGAGCGGGCCAGTCGACCAGATGAGGAGCGAGACGGGGGCTTTCAGAAGTGAGGAACCCGCCCGCCCCGACGACTACCCAACCAAAGGAGAGCGTATGTCCGCCACCACCATCACCCCCTATCTGTTCTTCGCCGGCCGCTGCGAGGAGGCGCTGGAGTTCTATCGCACGAGGCTCGACGCGGAGGTCGAGATGCTCATGCGCTTCAGCGAGAGCCCCGAGCCGTCCCCGCCCGGGATGCTCCAGGCGGGCTTTGAGGACAAGATCATGCACGCGTCGTTCCGCGTGCGCGGGGTCCCGCTCATGGCATCCGACGGGTGCGACGCCAGGTCAAAGTTCGACGGGTTCCGGCTCGCCCTCACCGTGCCGACCGAGGCGGATGCCCGCAAGGCGTTCAACGCGCTCGCCGAGGGGGGCAGCGTCAAGATGCCGCTCACAAAGACCTTTTGGTCGCCGTGCTACGGGATGGTAACCGACCGCTTCAACGTCGGCTGGATGGTGATGGTCGCGGGACCTGCGAACTGAAGAGGCACGGCGGGCGCCGCCGCAGTCGGTTCGCGGCGACCCCGCACGACTCGACTCAAGATCGAGGCACAACAACCAACGAGGAGCGTGTCATGAAGGTGATGGTCATCGTCAAGGCCACCAGAGGGTCCGAGGCCGGGGAGCCCGCATCTCGGCGACGAAGGCGACGGTAGCTTGATGGTATCCCCACCGAGCCGAGGCCGGGGGGCCGCTCCCCCCGCCTACCATGACCGCCGACTGGGACTGCGGCGCATGCGCCTTCCCATACGCCTATCGTGCATCCGACATGCCTCCAGATGCGATAAAATGCGTCGCCCCGGAGCCGATCCGGGCTGGTTGTGGGCCTGAACCACAAACGCCGGAAACCGCGTCCGAGACGCGGCATCCGGCCCAAGTCGCATCATTTCCTTGACTTATAAGCGGAGGAGGTGGGATTCGAACCCACGGTACCGCGATGCGGTACACCGGTTTTCGAGACCGGCCCTTTCAACCACTCAGGCACCCCTCCGGGGGGAATCGGAATTGGTGGGCGGACGCCGGGGGCGTCGGGCCCGGAAGAATTCGGTGAGGATCGCGCCACAGTCCTCGGCGAGGAGGCCTCCCTGGATCTCGGCTCGGTGGTTGAAACGGGGGTCGTCCGCAAGGCGGTAGAGGGTGCGGCAGGCACCCGCCTTGGGGTCGGACGCTCCGTAAACCACGCGGGCAACGCGCCCCAGGATAATGGCACCCGCACACATCGGACAGGGTTCGAGTGTCACGTAGAGTGTGCAGCCGTCGAGCCTCCAGGTCCCCAGGGTCCGGCCCGCCAGGGTCAAGGCCACGCGCTCGGCGTGGGCGGTCGGGTCGTTCAGGGTTTCCCGAAGGTTGTACGCCTGGGCAATCACGCGACCGTCTTTGACCACCAGGGCACCGACGGGAACTTCACCGAGGATCATCGCCTCGCGGGCCAGGGCCAGCGCGTGACGCATCGCTTCGAGGTCGGTCTGCCGGCGTTCGGGGTCGCAGTCGGTTTCCAAGGCGTGCGGGGTTTCCATCACCTTTTGGACCGATTGTAACGTGAGAAGAGACAATTGCAAGGGTCTCGCCAGCAGTTCCCAAAGGTATTCGGGCGAGGTGGACATGGGGAATCTCTCTGAACGAATGACAACGAGTCGCGGAGCGATTCATCGCAAGGTCCTTGGTGTTACGATTTTCTCGCCCACTTTCGAGTCGCCCACTCAATGACCTCGTTCGTTCGCGACTCCCTGTGAGGTTGACGCCCCCCGCGCGGGCCACTAGAGTTGAGGGCCGATCGCGGACCATGACGTCCCCTCGGGTGGAGAGACCTAAGGATGGTTTGGTTCAGAGTTTGCGCCTTGGTAATCGGGATGACCTGGGCAGTTCGTGCCGACGGCGCCGCGGCGGTGCGACTCCGCGAGACGGCCCAGGCCGACACGGCGACCCATGTCGTGATCGAGATGACGGCCCAGGGGCTCTATCGGCCGAACGCCGAGCCGGGGGCGTCCGAGCCGGACCCGCTCAAGCTGAAGGTCGAGACCCGCTTCGACTTCCACGAACGGCCCGTCGCGGTGGAACCTGACGGCGGACCGGCCCGTCGCGTCGTGCGACGGGTGAACCAGGCCGCCTCCGCCATCAATGGGCAGATCCGTCCCTTTGCCTCGTCGATCCGTCCCGAGGTGGCGATCCTGGTGGCCTTGCGCCGGGACGACGGCGTTTTCACCTTCAGCCCCGGCGGGCCGCTGACTCGCTCGGAGCTGGAGCTGGTCCAGGGGCCGGGCGACCCGCTCGACCTGGCGGGACTCTTGCCCGAAAAGCCCGTGGCCGAGGGAGATACGTGGGCAATTGGCCCCGAGGCCGCCAAGGCCCTGAGCGCCTACGATGCCCTGGCGACCAACAGCCTCAAGGCCAAGCTGGAATCGCTCGACGAGACAACGGCGACCATCCACCTGGCCGGCGACGTTCGCGGGGCCGTCCTGGGGGGTGAGGGGACGATGACCCTCGACGGCACGCTCCGGTTCGACCGCGAGGCCGGTCGGATCGAGCGCCTGACCCTCACCCGGAACGAACAGCGCCAGCCGGGGCCGGTCGAGGCGGGGTTGGACCTGAAAAGCACGCTGACCGTCACCCGCACGGCGGCCGAGATCCCGGCGGAACTCTCCGACGAGGTCCTGAAGGCCCTGCCGACGGAGCTTCAGCCGGGGCTGGACTTGCTCCGTTACTCCCTGCCGGAAGGGAACTTCCACCTTCTGCACGACCGGGACTGGCACCTCTTCTGGGACAGCACCCGTCTGGCCGTCCTGAAGTGGCTCGACCACGGCGAGGTCGTTGCCCAGTGCAACATGGTGATCGGCCCCGAGGCGGGCAAGGGGCGGCATCAGGACCCCGAGCAGTTCCGCGAGGATGTCCGGGGCTCTGGGCAAGCGATTCGTCAAGTTCCTGAACGATGGCGAGGTGGATACGCCCGAAGGGGGCTATCGTTACAAGGTGGCCGTCCAGGGACGGGAAGGGGAACTCGACATCCTCTGGTACTATTATCTTGTGGCCAGCCCGGAAGGGCACCAGTTGCTCGTGACCTTCACCATGGCGGCGTCCCAGGCGCAGCGGTTCGGCAACCAGGATGCCCTCTTGATCGGCTCGCTCCAGTGGGACGACGCGCCCGCGGCGGCCCCGTCCCCCTGATCGTCACGGCGACCGGGCCGGTCCATCGCGGGAAAGATCGTCTCAGCGAAGAAACGCATTCATGTTATTCAACCTAGGGGGTGGCGAATGAGGTGGCAACGCTCACGAGACGACGTGTTCGGGAGCCTCTCCCGCCGCTCCTGGCTGGCGGCCGGTGTGCTCTTCCTGCTTCTGAACCGGGAGATTCCGGCCCAGGTCCCCCAGCCTCCCGAAACGCCGTCCGCAGGGGCCAACGAGCCTCAGGATCTGGTCACGCGGTACCGTTTCGCCGAACGTTACATGACCCCCAATAGCAAAACGAACCCAACCGGGGCGATCGGCCAGTACCGGGTCGCCTACCGGGAGACGCTGACGCTCAGCGCGGAGAACCCCCAGGGGGCCCCCACGACGACCCAGCATGTCCTCCAGGGGATTTACGTTGAGCGGCCGGTGGAGGTCAGCTCGCTGGACCCTCGGCGCGTGCTGGATACGGTCCGCCGCTACGAGGCGATGCGCATCGCGCCGAAGCCCGAGAAGAACCCGTTTCAACCGAGCCGGATGAACGGCCTGACGGTCTGGTATCAACAGCGCCAGCAACAGCGTCCTCTGGTCCTGGTGCTCACGCCGGACCATCCGTTGTGGGAGAACGAGTTCCAGCTCATCGCCGAGACGATCTTCGTGCCCGAACTGAGTCACGCCCTGCCGGAGCTCTCGGTCCACGTCGGTGATACCTGGGATCTCGGTCCGACCGGAACCCAGGCGGTGGTCAACGGGCCGATCCGACAAGGGTCACTCCAGGGCAAGCTGGTCCGGGTGGATGCCAAGCCTGACGGCAAGGGCCGACAGGCTGTTATCGACGTGGCGGGCCGCGTGCTGGTGCCCGGGCGAGAGGAGGGCGCGTTCGATGAGGTGGGAATCCACGCGGAACTTCGGTTTGACTTCCAGGTCGCGGAGCCGGCCGCGGGGGCGAAACCGGCCGTGGAAGGGACGCCGGTGGATGCCCCGGGGGCGATCGTCCGGCTCAGCATGGCCCAGATGTCCAGCGTCCACAACGCCGAGGCGCCCGCCGAGGGACGGTTGAAGACGAGCATGAAGCGAGAATTCATCCTGGAACGCCGGCTGGACAATGCCGGCGCGCCCTTGAGCGTGCCCGATCAACTGCCGGCGGCCACACCCGAGAACTCCTGGCTCACCTATGTCGATCCCCAGGCGGAGTTCCACTTCCGGCATCCGCAAGAATTTCAGCTCGCGTCCACGTCCACCGAGGATTCGATCGTCCTGGGACAATCGCGAGATGATGGCATCGAATACGCGGCCTTTCGATTCAAACCGAAAGAGGCGTTGGACCCGGACGCCCTGAAGAAGGAAGTCGAGGCGCGGGCCGCGCAAATCCAGAGCCAGACCCAGTTCGGCACGTCGGGCTGGCAACCGGCCAACGAGTGGCCCAGCGATCGAAAAGTGTACAAGCTGGAGGCCGTGCTCCAGCCCTCGAAGCAGTTCAATCTGAATCGGACGTACGTTTACTGTTATCTCGTGCTGACGGGACGAACCGAGGGGCTTGACGTGCTCGCCATGACCGACCGGAACGAACCGGCCCCGTTCCGGGACCTGGTCGAGGCGATGATCCGCAGCTTCCAGTTCGACGTGCCCGGGGCCACCACCAAGCCCGCGAGAGGCTCGTGAGGGGTCATGGCTGAGGATTGATGGGTGATTGTCCAAGAGCATGATGCTCTCGTTTCGTCACCTAATCAACCATTGGCCAACGAGGCGGCCACGGACCCGGCGAGCGCGGCATTGGCGACGATCAGGGCACGGTTCGCCCGGAGGCTCTGGCCGCCGGTGGCGTGCCGGATCGCGTCGAGCAGGAATGGGGTGATCGCCTTGCCGGTGACGCCCCGGGACTTGGCTTCGGCCTCGGCGGTCGCCAGGGCTTTTTCCATCGCCTCGCGGCCGATCGCCACGTCCGACGGCACCGGCTGGGCCAGGACAATCGCGCCGGGCAGGCCCAGGTTCCGGTGCGCCCGGACGATCGTCGCGGCCTGGTCCGGCGATTCGACCCGTGTTTCCAGGGATAATCCGCTGGAAACCGTCGTGAAGGCCGGCAGGGTCTCCGTCCGGTATCCGACGACCGCCACGCCGCGCGTCTCCAGCGCTTCCATCGTGGCGGGCACGTCGAGGATCGACTTGACCCCCGAACAGACCACCAGGGCGCCGTCGGCCCTCGCCAGTTCGTCCAGGTCGGTCGAGACATCGAACGACTCCGAGGCGCGGCGATGGACTCCGCCGAGGCCGCCGGTGGCCAGGACGTTGATCCCGGCCTTCCGGGCCAGCCAGAGGGTTGCCGAGACGGTCGTCGCGGCGTCCTGCCCCAGCGCCAGCACGCGCGCGAGATCGCGGCGGCTGGCCTTGAGGAACCGGCCCGAGGACGCCACACACTCCAGCTCGCGCTCCGTCAGACCGACACGCACGCGACCGTCCATGACCGCGATCGTCGCCGGCACGGCCCCGGCGTCTCGCACGGCCCGTTCGGCCTGGAGGGCCGTCTCTCGGTTCTCGGGCCAGGGCAGCCCCTGGGCAATCAGGGTCGATTCCAGGGCCACCAGCGGCCGAGCCTCCGACAGCGCGGCGGCCACGTCCGGCCCGAACACAATCTGGTCCATTTTCATAAAACCTGCCTTGCCTACCGCGGGTATTTTCGTCGGCCGAAGGAGATTCGTCACGAACCGATTCCGTTCTCGGTACGAAAGGAGAGAGTAGCAATTTTCCGCGCCAAATCGCTTATAATGTGAGAGGTCCCTGCCGGCGAATCCTTTCCGTGAGGAACATGCGCGTCATCTTGGATGTGGTTCAAGGGCCGAAAAAGGGCCGCTCGTTCATCTTTGACGACCACGATACATTCATCGTGGGGCGCTCGCGGTTCGTACACTGCCCCATGCCGGAAGACTCGGCGCTGTCGCGCGACCACTTCATGATCGAGATCAAGCCGCCGCGCTGCGAGGTGCGCGACCTGGGCAGCACCAACGGCACGTTCGTCAACGAAGCGCGGGTCGAACGGGCGCGCTTGCAGTCGGGCGACCAGATCGCCGCCGGGCAGAGCATCTTTCGGGTGCGGGTCGAAGGGGAGATGCCGGGCGTGGACTCCGAGCCGATCCCGACCCTGGGGCTCATACCAACGCCCAACAACGCGGCGGCCTCCGGCCTGTCGATCATCTGCTCGGGCTGCGGTCAGTCGGCGCCGCCGGGCATTGACATCGCCAGCGGCACGAACCCCGACACGAACATCCTCCGCGACTCGATCCACTGGCTCTGCGACAACTGCCGGGCCGAGGCCGCGATGACGCCGCAGCCGGTACCCCACTACACCACCCTGCGCGAGATCGGCCGGGGGGCGATGGGGGTCGTCTATCTCGCCCAGCACAACCAGACCGGGCGCAAGGTGGCCCTGAAGCTGATCGTGCCGGAGAGCGCCGCGGCCCGTTCGGCTGTCGATCGCTTCCTCCGCGAGATGTCGGTCATCAGCCAGTTGAAGCACCCGAACATCGTCGAATGGCTGGAGCAGGGGGCCTCGCGGGGGCGGTTCTGGTTCGCCATGGAGTACGTGTACGGCACGAACCTGGAGGTCCTGGCCAACACTCAGCGGGGCCATTACCCGGTGGACCAGGCCTGCCGCATGGCGTGCCAGGTGCTCAAGGGGCTGGAGCACGCCCACGCTCAGGGGTTCGTCCACCGCGACATCAAGCCGGAGAACATCCTGATCGGCCGGGGGCCCAAGGGCCTGCTCGCCAAGATTTCCGACTTCGGCCTGGCCAAGAGTTTCCGCGCGATCGGCCTGTCGGGCCTGACCTTCTCCGGCGAGATGCGTGGAACGATCCCCTTCATGCCTCCGGAACAGATGCTCGACTTCAAGAAGGTCCAGCCCTCGGGCGACCTCTACGCGACGGCGGCGACGCTCTACTACCTGATCTCGGGCCACTTCCTCTACGACGAGATCTCCGAAGGCGGGGACCTGATCCGCACGTTACTGGAAGAAGCCCCAGTGCCGATCCGCGAACGGCGCCCGGAGGTTTCCCCTGGCCTGGAGGCCGTGCTCTCGAAATGCCTGGCGCGCGACCCCGAAGACCGTTTCCCCACCGCCGCCGCCATGCGTCAGGCGCTGCGGCCCTTCTGCTGATCGACCCGTTCAGGAGGATGCCGGCTCAGGAGGATGTCGGCCCGTCATTCTGGCTCGCCTCCGGCACGGCGACGCACAACGAACCCGGAACAATCCGCACGGAAATCGGCGTCTCGCCGATGATCTCACCGTCCGCCTGGACCGGCAGCGGCTTATCCACCTCAATGGTCACGCTCCGCTGGGCGATAAGATAACGCACGTGGGGGCTCTGCCGCTGCTGGCCCCGGACGACATGCCAGCTCAATTTCAGATAATCGAGCGCGGTTCGCGCGCGGATCATGCAGACCTGGACGCGGCCGTCGTTCACCTTGATGTTCGGTCCCCAACGGAACGGCGGCTGACCCAGGGTGCCGCTGTTGGCCAGCAGGACCTCCGAGGCGCCGGCGATGCTTGTGACCATCGACCTTCAGGCGAAAGAGCCGCGGCTGGAACCCGATCAGCCGGACGAACCCCGTCCAGAGATACGCCACCCGGCCAAACCGCCGCTTCGCCTCGCGCTTGGTGTCGCGGATCATCAAGGCGTCGATACCGATCCCGATCTGGGTGAAGAAGTGCCGTTCGGCCGCCCGCATCGCATCAATGCGCAGGATGGCGTGCGGGCCGGAGAGCAAGGCACACGACTCCTCCAGTCCGAGCGGAATGCCCACCTCGCGCGCCAGGACGTTGGCCGTGCCCAGCGGGATGATCCCCAGCGGCACGTCGGAGCCGACCAGTCCGTCGGCGACGGCCGAGACGGTCCCGTCCCCACCGGCGGCGACCACCATCCCACAGCCCTGCCGCACGGCCTCCCGCGCCAGCTCGGCCAGGTTGTCATGCCCGGTCGTCACATGAACAGAACACGACCCATCGGCGCAGTTGAAATGTCGCTCCAGAGCCTCGTGCACCTGCTCCGCCGTGCAGTTGCCGGCCACGGGGTTGAGGATCACGAACTGGCGGGAGGTCTGGATACCCGTCGCGCTGGCCATTGCGGCCTCCTGTTTTACGGCTCGCGCATCGAACGGCGGAATAGATCGGGCCGTTTCTCAAGCAATTCCGATGCCCTTGCCAGTTCCGAACGCTCCACCGGAACATTTTATCGCGAGCGGAGCGCCTCCCGAAGCAGGTCGTTCGAGCGGTCCCAGCGGAACATCTCGGCCCGGGAGCGTCCCAGCGCGACCCGGCGGGTCCGCTCCTCTTGACATTCGAGCAGTTCCGCCAGGGTGGCCGCAAGGGCCTCCTCGTCCTCGGGATCGAAATACCAGCCCGCTTCGCCGCCGACCTCGGGGAGGGCCGTCGAATTCGCCAGGGCGACCGGGCAATCCTGGGCCATCGCCTCGACGGCCGGGATGCCGAAGCTCTCACAGGTGGAGGGGAAGACCAGGGCCGTCGCCTCGGCGTAGGAAGCCCGCAGCACCTTCCCCTGACGATACCCCGGCAAGACGATCCGCGCCTTCGGCCCCGCCGCGACGATCGTCTCGTGAAGGCGGCGGGTCTCCTCGTCGGAGCCTTCCCCCATCAACACCAGGGCCAGCTCCCCCCCGGCCACCGCGGGCAGCCGCCCCACGGCGCGGACCAGGCGCACGAGGTTCTTCCTCGGCTGGAAGTTCGCCACCGAGAGCAGGTACGGCATGCCCGCCGGCACGCCCAGATCGTCGCGAATTGCCCGGCGCTCCGCGTCGCCCGCCGGCTCAAAGAACAGGTCCTCCGCGCCGTTGGGCACGTAGGCCACGCGGTCCCGGCACTCGGGGAAGGCGTCGAGAAGCTGCCCGGTGTTGAACTGCGAGACGGAGAGGATCAGGTCGGCCCGCTCAAACGCCAGCTTCAGCCGCTCGCGGCGTCTCGGCGGGTGGAAGCGGAGATCCTGAAGGATGTCGTGGCTGGTCACGGCCCGCCGGGCGCGACGGGTCGGCACGAAGTATTCCGCCGGGCAATAGGCCCAGTCGATCGCACCGGTCCAGAGTTCCAGAGGAGGCCAGGGGACCAGCCGCCAGAACCGCAGCGCGTTCCTCGTGCTCAGGGGCAACTCCCGGCGCGGGAGGTCTTCGAGCGATTCCCAGAACGCCAGGCCATCCGGTTCGTGAATCCGCCCCGAGACGAGCGAGAGCCGGACCTCCTCGGGACGCCTTGCCAGCCGCTCCAGTTGCGCCAGGGCATGCCGGGTCACGCCCGTCGGTCCCCGACAGGCATCCATGTCATAGACCAGGGCCACCCGCAGGGGCATCTCCCGCGACGCCGCACCTTGCCTCGGGGAAACCGTCTCGTGCATCGATTCGCCTAGAAGAAGTCGATAATCCACCACAACGCCACGATCAGGCCGAGGACCACACCGAGTACGACCCACCAGGGCTGCCGCCGAGGCGCGTCCACCGACGAGATGTACTGACCGCACGAGGGGCAACGCTCCGCGTCCTCGTACAGCGGCTCCCGGCAGTACGGACAGGGGATCGTCTCCTCGTCGTCGATCTCGTCGAAGTCCGGGTACTCCGCATCCTCCAGGTCGTCGTCGGCAAAGTGTTCCACCGTTCCGTCCCTCAGGCCCCTTGCTCCATCCGTCCGCGTCGCGCTCGTAAGAGTAGAAGGGTAGGGCAGGGGAGATCGGGCCGTCAACCACCGGACCCCCGAACCGTCAAACTCCGCGATGCTCGGCTTGACAGAGAAAATCGGCACGGTACACTACATGCTTCGGCACGCTCGCCGTGATCCGGCCGCGCGCCTCGATCATTCATTGGGATGGATCGATCAAACGAACCCGACGCGCCAAGGAACGCCAGGAGTCCCTCCCGGCCTCGGGACGGGACCTACACGGAACGACTCATGCCCACGATTAATCAGCTGGTCCGGAAGCCGCGACGCCCAGAGATTTACAAGACCAAGTCGCCGGTGCTCGAAGCCTGCCCGTTCAAGCGCGGGGTGTGCCTGCAAGTCAAGACAATGACGCCGAAGAAGCCGAACTCCGCGCTGCGCAAGGTCGCGCGTGTGCGGCTCTCCAACGGCAAGGAAATCACCGCCTACATCCCGGGCGAAGGGCACAACCTGCAGGAGCACTCGATCGTGCTGGTGCGCGGCGGACGTGTCCGCGACCTGCCGGGTGTGCGCTATCACATCGTCCGCGGCGTGCTCGATAGCCTCGGCGTGGGCGACCGCAAGCAGGCCCGCTCCAAGTACGGTGCCTCGGCCAAGGGTGCCCCGCTGGCCAAGGGCGCACGCAAGAAGTAATCCTGGATTTCTTTTCCCCATATTTCAAATAACGGATTTCAGATCTGAAGTCTCACATTTGAGATTCGCCATCTGGGATCTCTTCAGGACCGACGCCACCATGGCCCGTAAGTTCACCGCCAGCAAATCTCAGCTCAAGCCCGATCCCCGCTTCGGCTCGAAGCTGGTCAGCAAGTTCATCAACTGCCTGATGCACGACGGCAAGAAGTCGGTCGCCCAGCGCGTCTTCTACGATGCGATGGAGCTGATCGAGAAGAGGGTGCCGAACGAGAACCCGCTCGACGTCTTCACCCGCGCCGTCGAGAACGTGATGCCGATGATCGAGGTCCGCTCCAAGCGGGTCGGCGGTGCCACATATCAGGTGCCGATGCAGGTGCGCAAGAACCGGCAGCAGACCCTCTCGATCCGCTGGATTCTCGGTTCGGCCCGCGAAAAGAAGGGCCGCCCGATGCACATCAAGCTGGCCGACGAGTTGATTGCCGCGTACAACCGCGAAGGGGCGTCGATCTCCAAGCGCGAGAACGTCCACCGCATGGCCGACGCCAACAAGGCGTTCGCCCACTTCGCCTGGTAATAAGTGAAACAACGACGCTTCCGGCAGATCGACCGAATCAATAACGGAGACGGACGCCATGTCGATTGGCGTCCGTCTCCGTTTTTGATCCCGGCTTTGCCTGCGTTCCTCTCTCAAGGCCGTCCCGGACGGGCCGGCGCGGGGCAGCAATCGACCGGGCAGACGTCGTGGCTCGGGCCGTACTGGCCGATCGCCCGCCGCGTGTCGATCCGGCCCAGCCGCTCCTCGATCAGCTCGCGGAGCATCGCGACGAACTTCGGGTGCACCCCGACGGTGGCCGAACGCACCATCGTCATCCCCAGCGCCTCGGCCTTGAGGCGGGCTTCCTCGTCGAGGTCGTAGAGTACTTCCAGATGGTCCGACAGGAAGCCGACGGGGTGGATCACCACGTCACCAACTCCCTGCGCCTTCAGTGCGTCGAGGTGATCG
Source organism: uncultured Planctomycetota bacterium (assembly GCA_963758025.1). GTDB lineage: Bacteria > Planctomycetota > Planctomycetia > Isosphaerales > Isosphaeraceae > CAVWUA01. The sequence continues at coordinate 1,225,396 of CAVWUA010000006.1, forward strand.
AGGATATCCGGCTCCAGCCAGGGGTCCTGGGGCCGTCCGCTCCGGCTCTGATAGACGAGCCGCCAGCGCTCGGAACCGACCCCCAGCGCTTCGGCGACCAGCCGGCACGTCTCGGTCAGTTGCCGCTCGTAGTCGCAGGCGCGGGCCATCGACTCCGGGATGCTGTGCGCGGTGAAGGCGAGATGAATCGATCGCCGCCGGTCTTCGGGGAACGATTCCAGGGCCTCGCGCACGCGGTCGGCATTGGCGGCGATGAAGTCAGGGTGATTGTAAAAGACCCGCAACTTGTCCACTTTCGGGGCATCGGGGCCGACAGCCTCCTGAGCATAACCGATGTTCTCTCGGTACTGCCGGCAGCTTGAATAGGAGCTGTAGGCCGCCAGCACGAGGCCGATCGCATGCCGGACGCCCGCGGCGGCCATCTCCCGCATTGTGTCGGGGAGAAGGGGGTGCCAGTTGCGATTGCCCCAGTAAATCGGCAGGTCGATCCCATGCCGCTGCAGCTCGGGACGAAGCGCGGCGATAAGCTCCCGGACCTGGGCATTGATCGGGCTGACGCCGCCGAAGTGGTCATAATGTTCCGCCACCTCCAGCAAACGCTCGCGGGGGATGTTGCGGCCCTTCGTGACGTTTTCCAGGAACGGCAGGACATCCTCGCGACACTCCGGACCGCCGAAGCCGACGATCAGGATCGCGTCGTGGCGAGGCTCAAGGTCGCCACTCGGTTTCATCTCATCAATAAGGTCGGTTTGCATGAAATGCGGCGCGGTCGCCCCCCGTTCCGTGGTCTGCCTTTCGGTCGTATTTATGTTCTAGTCGTCGCGGGAGAAACCGCAAGCCCCCGCCCCGGATCGGGACGGAACCCGGCGACTCGCGCTGTGCAATGGCTCGCGCGGCGATACACTGGAAAAGAACGCCGAAATCCCGCCGACGAATGGCCCCCCTTTTGGCCTTTGCCCCCAACGAACGACCTGGATCGAACCCATGGACAGCGACCCATTATCCCTGATTCGCAATATCGGTATCGTCGCGCACATCGACGCCGGCAAGACCACGACCACCGAGCGCGTGCTCTACTACACCGGCGAAATCCACCGCATGGGGGACGTCGATAAGGGGAACACCACCACCGACTACGACGCCGAGGAGCGCGAGCGGGGCATCACCATCTTCGCGGCGGCAATCACCTGCCACTGGAAAGACCGGCAGGGAACCCCGATCACGATCAACATCATCGACACCCCCGGCCACGTCGATTTCACGGCCGAGGTCGAGCGCTCCCTCCGCGTCCTCGATGGCACCGTCGTCATCTTCTCGGCCGTCGAAGGGGTCGAGGCCCAGAGCGAAACCGTCTGGCGGCAGGCGACCAAGTACCACGTCCCGCGCATCTGCTTCATCAACAAGATGGACCGCATCGGCGCCGAGTTCGATCGCGTCTATGACGAGATCCAGGACCGGCTCGAAAGCCACCCGATTCCCGTCCAGTACCCCATCGGCGCTGGCCCCGAAGGGACGATGGGGGAGTTCAAAGGGCTGATCGACCTGATCGAGATGAAGGCCCTGTACTACCAGACCGAAGACCTCGGCTCCACCATCACCGAGGCCGAGATCCCCGAGGAGATCCGCCCCGTGGCGGACCTCTGGCGCGAGCGGATGCTCGACGCCCTCAGCGAGTTCGACGAACAATTCGCCGAAGACTACATGGCCCACCTCGAAGGGGCCGAACTGACCGCCGAGCAGATCCACGACGCCCTGCGCCGGGCGACCCTCACTGGCCGGGCGCAGCCGGTCCTCTGCGGATCCAGCTTCAAATACGTCGGCGTTCAGCGGCTGCTCGACGCCGTCGCCGCCTACCTGCCCAGCCCGCTGGACAAGCCGCCGATCGTCGGCCACCATCCCAAGAAAGGGACCGAGATCGAGCGCAAGGCCGAGCCCAACGGCCCGTTCTGCGGTCTGGTCTTCAAGATCACCAACGATGCCCACGGTGACCTCTCGTTCGTGCGGATCTACTCCGGCACACTCAAGGCCGGCACCCGAGTCTATAACGCCGGGCGAGACAAGAAGGAAAACTGCTCGCGGCTCTACCACATCCGCGCGGATAACCGCGAGATGCTCGAAGAGGCCCATGCCGGGGATATCGTCGGCATCGTCGGCCTGAAGGAATCGGCCACGGGGGATACCCTCTGCGACGCCAGCCACCCGATCCTGCTGGAGCGGATCGAGTTCCCCGAGACGGTCATCAGCATGTCGATCGAGCCGGTCAGCTCGGCCGACAAGGGGAAACTCGCCAACACCCTGGCCTCCCTCGCCCGCGAGGACCCGACGTTCGCCTACAAGGTGAACGAGGAAACCGGCCAGACGATCATCTCCGGCATGGGCGAATTGCACCTCGAAATCCTCAAGAAGCGGATGACCCGCGACTTCAACCTGAAGGTCCACGTCGGCCGCCCCCGCGTCAGCTACCGCGAGACGATCAAGAAGGCCGTCAAGAAGGTCCAGGGGACCTGCATTCGCCAGACCGGCGGCACGGGACTCTACGCGAAGGTCACCATCGACCTCGACCCCCGAAACCCAGCCCAAGGGGGAGGCCCCGGTCAAGTTCGTCAATGCCATGAAAGGGGGCGTGATCCCCTCGGAGTACGTCCCGGCGATCGAACAGAGCATCCGGGAATCGGCCAAGTCGGGCGGCCGGACCGGCTTCCCCCTGGTGGACCTCAAGGTCACGCTCGTCGATGGCCAGTCGCACGAGGTGGACTCGAACGACCTGGCCTTCAGCTTCGCCGCCGCCGATGCCCTGGACAAGGCGATCCGGGAGGCCGGCCCCGTCCTCCTGGAACCGATCATGAAGCTGGAGGTCGTCACGCCCGAAGACTACCTGGGCAACATCACCGCCGACCTCGCCGGCCGCCGCGCCTGATCGACAAGACCTACACCCGCGGCAAGCTCATGGTCGTCGATGCCCGCGCCCCCCTGGAAAAGATGTTCGGCTACTCGACGGCCGTGCGGAGCCTCAGCCAGGGACGCGCCAGCTACACCATGGAACCGCTGGAGTACGCCCCCGCCCCCGAGAGCATGCTGGAAGTCCTCGGCGTGGACTGAGGCCGGCACCCCAGGCAAGGGCCGAAAAGAGCGGTTTCTCCGCCAGCCCCTCGCAAAATCCTCACAAGCCGGCTTGACCCGCCGGCACGAGTCGAGTATCTTCTTACTTTCCCCGCGGTTGGGAGGGACAGGACATTCCCTCGCGGCGGATGATGAGCCAAACGACCGAGATACTGTGGAAGGGTAAACGCGTGGCGGGCTTCAGCAACGAGCGGATACGCATCCGGATGGAAGCATACGACCATACCATCCTGGACCAGTCGGCCAAGGATATTGTTGAGACCGCCAAGCGAACCGAGGCGATCGTTCACGGACCCATCCCGCTGCCGACCCGCATTGAGCGCTACACAGTGCTGCGGAGTCCGCACATCGACAAGAAGTCGCGGGAGCAGTTCGAGATTCGCACCCACAAGCGGTTGATCGACATTGTCCAGCCGACGAACAAGACGATCGACGCCCTGAACAAGCTCAGCTTGCCGGCGGGCGTGGACATCAAGATCAAGGCGGGTCCCTCCGGGGCCTGAGCCCTTCTCCAATCGCTTTGACCGGAATTCTCTCGCCGACCTCCGGGCCTGGCGCCCGCCCGTCTCGGGCGCGGTGCCGGTTGATCCGCGTCGGCGCCGGGTGACCGGCCGCGGTGGTTCGCGGCCCGGCCCGGCACAGGCGTCTCCCGACCTGATGATCCCTCGGGAGTGGACGGACACATGCGCGCTGGATTGCTTGGCCGCAAAGTCGGCATGACCCAGATCTATCAAGAGGACGGAACGGCCGTGCCCGTGACGGTCGTGGAGTGCGGCCCCTGCACGGTCCTCCAGGTTCGCACCCAGGAACGCGACGGCTATGACGCCGTGCAACTGGGCTTCGTGGACAAGAAGCGAAAGAGCGCCTCGCAGGCCGAACGCGGCCACGCCCGCAAGGTGGACGCCGAGCCGAAGCGCTACATCCGCGAGATCCGGCAAGACGGCCCCGCCGAGGGAATCGACGAGGGGCAGATCCTCACCGTCGAGCTGTTCAACGAGATCCCCAGCGTCGATGTCATCGGCACGAGCAAGGGGCGCGGCTTCACCGGCGTCGTCAAGCGGCACGGCTTCAAGGGGCTGCGGGCCACGCACGGCGTCAAGCGGATGCACCGTCACCCCGGCTCCTCCGGCCCCAGCGCCGACCCGTCGCGGACCCGCAAAGGAATCCGCAAGCCAGGGCAGTACGGCAACGCCCGGATCACCGTGCGGAACCTGAAGGTCGTCCGCGTCGATCCCACGAACAATCTCCTGCTGGTCCGAGGCGCGGTGCCCGGCCCCAATGGCGGCTTCCTCACGATCCGCCAGACGAACAAGGTCTAAGGCTCCTTTCTCCCGGATTCCCCAGGCGGGAGTGGATTGAATCATGCTGACCATACCCATTTATAACCGCGCCGGCGAGAAGGTGGGCGAGGAGCAGGTTGACCCGGCCCACTTCGGCGGCGAGGTCAACAAGCAACTGCTGCACGATGTCGTCGTGATGTACCAGGCGAACAAGCGCGTCGGCACGGTCAACACCCGCGGCCGCTCGGACGTCGCCGGCTCGACCAAGAAGATGTTCCGCCAGAAGGGCACGGGCAACGCCCGCGTCGGAGCGAAGCGGACGAACAAGCGAGTCGGCGGTGGCGTGGCCTTCGCCCGTCGCAACCGCGACTACAGTTACTCGATGCCGAAGAAGGCGGTCCGGCTGGCCACCCGCATGGCCATCCTGTCGAAGTTCCAGGACGGCCAGGCGCTGGTCATCCAGGATCTCGGCTCGACCGATCCGAACGCCAAGCCCCAGACCAGGCCGATCGCCCAGGCCCTGCGGGCGATTGTCCGGCCCGATCTCTCGTCCGAGGAAAACACCCCGGCCGAAGGGAACGAGACCAAGCGCGACGCCTTGCGCCGGACGCTCGACCACCGCACGATCCTGATCGGGACCCCGGAACTCGACCCGGTCCTCTACCGCAGCGCCCGCAACATCGAGGGGGTGAAGGTCGCCCCGATCGCCGAGTTCAACGCCCTCGACGTGCTCAAGCAGCGCTACCTGGTGCTGACGCCCGAGGCTCTCGCCGCCCTGAAAGAGAAGGTCCAGGAGAAGCCGGCCCGCCGGCCGCAACCGCAACCGGCCGAGGCCAGCGCCTGACCTTCACGCGCGAAACCAAAAGGATAATCCCGCGGGGACCATCGAACCCTCTCGGGATTTTTATTCCCCAGAACCGTACATGAGATGATCCCCGAGGCCTGATCCCCATGGTCACGCTCCGCCGCCCTCCCCAGTACGAACGCAAAGGCCCGAAGCTGGAGCCGTACCAGGTGATCCTCCGCCCGATGATCACCGAGAAGGCCACCCACCTGTCGGAGCGGCACAACGCCTACACGTTCGAAGTGCATCCGATGGCCACCAAGACCGAGATCAAGAATGCCATCGAGCAACTCTTCGATGTCAAGGTGGACGACGTCCGGACCCAGAACCGCCGCGGGAAGAACCGCCGCTACCGCCTCCAGGTTGGCCGCATGCGGAACTGGAAGAAGGCCATCGTCAAGCTTCAAGAAGAGTATCGGATTGATTTCTATTAATTGAAACGCTAGGATCGAACGATTCGCCCGGGGGGCCGAGCTGAGCCTCCCGCTCCTTATTTTCTCCCGGAAACGCGAACGGGAGTGGATGGAAACATGGGAATCCGCTACTACAAACCGACCAGCCCCGGGCGCCGTAACGCCTCGGTCAGCGACTTTTCCGAGCTGACCGACAAGAATAAGAAGCCCGAGAAGAGCCTGACCGTCCCGCTGAAGAAGACCGGCGGCCGGAACAACCAGGGGTTCATCACCGCCCGGCACCGCGGTGGCGGGCACAAGCGGATGTACCGCCTGATCGACTTCCGCCGCAACGACCATGATGGCGAGCCGGGCCAGGTGACGTTCATCGAGTACGATCCGAACCGCTCGGCGCGGATCGCCTTGATCGAGTACCCCAACGGCCAGAAGCGCTACATCATCGCCCCCGACGGCCTGAAGGCCGGGCATGACCGTCATGAGCGGGCCGAACGCCGAGCCCCGGCTGGGGAACTGCCTGCCCCTCTCGAAAATCCCGACCGGCATGCAGGTCCACAACCTGGAGATGCAGCCCGGCGGCGGCGCGAAGCTCTGCCGCTCGGCGGGCGTCAGCGCGACGCTGACGGCCCGCGAAGGGACGTGGGCGCAGATCACCCTGCCCTCGGGTGAGGTCCGGCGTATCCCGGCGGCCTGCCGGGCGACGATCGGCGCGGTCGGTAATTCCGATCACATGAACATCCGGCTGGGCAAGGCCGGCCGGTCCCGCTGGCTCGGCCGCCGGCCGCACGTCCGCGGCGTGGCGATGAACCCGGTCGATCACCCGATGGGTGGCGGTGAAGGCCGCACCTCCGGTGGCCGGCATCCGTGCTCGCCGACCGGCAAGCCGGCCAAGGGGGGCAAGACCCGCCGGCGCCGGAAGGCCTCGAACTCGGCGATCATCCGCCGCCGCAAGAGTGTCCGCTATGGCCAGTTGAAGATCTGAGAACGCGAACCCGGCGGCCCCTCGCCAAGGACCGTGACCACCAAGGCCGGTCGTCGCCCCCGCACCCGGGACCTTGCGACGGTCGGCCCGTCTGTCTGACAACGACAGCAACGCCGAGCCAAGCAACACCAGCGAAACGACACGAGATTCACCCCACGGGCCGGCGCCGCCGGGCCTTATCCGACCGACCAACAGGCGAAGGAGTCCCCGAGAGGTACGGGGAATCAAGATTATGGGACGTTCGCTCAAGAAAGGCCCCTACGTCGACGAGCGGCTGCTGGAGAAGGTGGACAAGGCCGAATCCGCCGGCAGCCGTGAGCCGATCAAGACGTGGTCGCGTGCCTGCACGATCGTGCCGGAATTCATCGGCAAGAATTTCTCCATCCACAACGGCAAGGCGTTCATCAAGCTCTACGTGACCGAGGACATGGTCGGCCACAAGTTTGGTGAGTTCGCCCCGACCCGGACCTTCCGCGGCCACGGCGGCAAGGGCGGCAAGCGGCGATAAGAATCAACGACACTCGGCACGTGCCAGGTGCCGGGCCCTGTATCGATTGAGCGACCGACCCCTGGCTCCCCCGCACCGTAAACCCGGCACCACGGCCCCCAGACCACGCACGGACCCATGCCCACGACCCAATCCGCTTACCCGTACAAGGCTTCGCACCGCTTCGCCCGGACCTCCGTGCGGAAGCTGCGGCCGATCCTGGACCTGATCCGGGGCAAGTACGCCGACGACGCCCTGGACATCCTGAAGTACCTGCCGCACCGCGGGCGCGGATGATCGAGCAGGTGCTCAAGAGCGCCATGGCCAACGCCGAGGACCGCGGCGTCCGCAACGTCGGCGACCTGATCGTCGCCGACGCCCGCGGCGACGGCGGCCCGATGTTCAAGCGGCTCATGCCCCGCGCCCGGGGCATGGCCTACATGATCCGCCGCCGCAGCGCCCACATCACCATCGGCCTGGCCGACCTGGAGACCGTGCTCGGCGGCGCACTCGGATCAGGACCAAGAGTGACCATCAAACCATTGCCTTACCCCCTGGCAATCATTCCTGAGCTAGACAGAGGACGCCAACGTCATGGGCCAGAAAGTACGGCCGACCGGCTTTCGGGTCGGAGTCTACGAGGAGTGGCGGAGCCGCTGGTACGCGAACAAGCAAGAGTTCAGCGACCTGCTCGTCGAAGACTTCAAGATCCGCAGCCACATCAAGGCGAAATACAGCTACGCCGGGATTCCGAAGATCGAGATCGAACGGACCCGCGACGCCGTCAAGGTGATCCTGCACACGGCCCGGCCGGGTGTGATCATCGGCCGCAAAGGGGCCGAGGTCGAGCGGATCACCGAGGAACTGCAGACCCTCACCGGTCGGCGGATCGAGATCAAGATCGAGGAGATCAGCCGTCCCGAGATCGACGCGCAGCTGATCGCCGAGGACATCGGCGAACAGCTCAAGAAGCGATCGAGCTTCCGCCGCACGATGAAGCGGGCCCTCGAACAGACGATGGACGGCGGTGCCAAGGGGGTGAAGGTCCAGCTCTCCGGCCGCCTCGGCGGCTCGGAAATGTCGCGGACCGAATCGGCCAACCTCGGCTCGATCCCCCTGTCCACCCTGCGGGCCAAGGTCGATTACGGCTTCGCCGAGGCCAAGACGGCCCAGGGACATATCGGCATCAAAGTATGGGTTCACCAAGGCGATTACTTGAAGATGGAGGCCGGCACCGATGGCCATGATGCCCAAGCGGGTCAAGTACCGAAAAAGCCAAAAAGGCCGCGTAAAAGGTAATGCGACGCGCGGCAATTACGTCGCCTTCGGCGAGTTCGGCCTCCAGGCCCTGGAGCCGCGGACGCATCAGCGCCGAGACGATCGAAGCCGGGCGTCTGGTCGCCAGCCGCCGGTCAGGGGCGGCGGCAAGCTCTACATCCGGATCTTCCCGCACAAGTCCATCACCTCGATCCCGGCCGAAACCCGCATGGGTAAGGGCAAGGGCGAGGTCGAGTACTGGGCGGCGATCGTCAAGCCCGGCACCGTCATCTACGAGCTGGCCGGCGTGCCCGAAGACCTCGCCCGCGACGCCTTCGCCCGCATCGCGCACAAGTTGCCTGTTGCCTGCCGGTTCGTCACCCGACGGCCGACGATCTAACACGAGAGAATTCAAGCCACAGAGGACCCAGAGAACACGGAGAGGACCCGCGAGAGATTAGAAAAGAAGACTGAGTGATGATTCAATGCTCTTATGGTTTTCTTATTCTTACTTCTCCGTCTCGGATCTCTGTGGCTCGCTTTGAAACGGATCACGACGATGAGCAAGCCCGCGAACTTCGTGAGCAGAGCGACGACCAACTGGAGCTGCTGCTCCAGGAAACGCAGCAGAACCTGTTCCGCCTCCGGCTCCAGACGAGACCGAGCGGCTGGAGGCCCCCAGCGAGATCATCAAGGCGAAGCGGGAGATCGCCCGGATCAAGACGATCCTGCGGCTCCGTGAGCTCGAACGGCAGCAAGTCGGCCGCCGCTTCGTCCCACCGCAGTCCTGAGCGACGAGCCTGGAACCGACGCCATGAGCCAAGCCTCTTCCCCGAAACCGACGCCCGAACCAGCCGCAAGACCGAGATCGGCACCGTCACGTCGGACAAGATGAACAAGACCCGCCGGGTCGAGATCCAGCGGCTCGTGCCGCACCCGAAGTACGGCAAGTTCCTCCGCCGCCGCACCGTCTGCCATGCCCACGACGAGGAGAACCAGACGCACGTCGGCGACCTCGTCGAGATCATGGAGACCCGCCCGCTGTCCAAGCTGAAGCGGTGGCGGATCATGCGGATCGTCCGCCCGAGCGCCCAGCATGCCCTGGCCGGCGAAGGGGAGCAGGCCCGCGCCGAGGCCGAGGGACGGGAGACGAACGAGTCGGAATCGGAGTAACCGCCCGAGACGGCGGCACGACCTGACCCCGGCACGATCGCCAAAATCCGCGCAAGACCTCTTGTCGCGAAGCGTTTCGTATGTGATGCTATTGGGCTCGCCCGCGCCCGAGGCGGAGTGGGATGCGAGTCGCGGAAACCCCCTGACCCCAACAAGCGGACCAACCGCCGCCGCCCGCGAACGGGCCTTGCCCACGGCCGGATCGGTCCTCTTGACGACGACATTGGATATTGTGAAAGCGTTCCTCTCATGATCCAGATGCAAACGCGGCTCGACGTGGCCGATAACTCCGGGGCCAAGGAAGTCATGTGCTTCAAGGTCCTCGGCGGCAGCGCCTCGCGCTACAAACGGCGAACGGCCGGGCCTGGGCGACATCATCATCGCCAGCGTCAAGAAGGCCAACCCCGGCGGCGACGTCAAGGCGGGCGACGTCGTCCGCTGCGTGATCGTCCGCATGCGCAACTCGACCCGGCGGCCGGACGGCTCCTACGTCAAGTTCGACCGCAACGCCGTGCGTCCTGATCGACAACGAGAAGAACCCCGCGGCACGCGCATCTTCGGGGCGATCGCCCGGGAGCTGCGGGATCGCCAGTTCATGAAGATCATCAGCCTGGCCGCCGAGGTCGTCTGATCCGATCCGGCCGCGGACCACCTGGCAGCAAGGCCCCAACGCAACGGACCGAGCCGAGCCATGAAGATTCGTAAAGATGACCAGGTCGTGGTGATCACCGGCGACGACAAAGGCATCGGGCGCCTCGCAAGGTCCTGCGGGTCCTGCCCGAGAAGAACAAGATCGTCGTCGAGGGGGTCAACCGCGTCTACAAGCACCTGAAGCCCAGCCAGAAGAACCCCCAGGGCGGCCGGCTCTCCAAGGAGATGCCGATCGCCGTCTCCAACGTCCTGCTGTACTGCCCGGCCTGCAACCGGGGCGTGCGCATCGGCCACCGCTTCACCGACGGCGGCCAGAAGCAACGCTACTGCAAGACGCTGCAACAGCTCGCTCGGCGACGTCGGCCCGGCCAAGCCGAACCACGCCAAGGCCCCGGCGGCCAAGAGCTGAGCCGTTGACGAACGATCGACCCGTGTCTGACGCGACGCACTGAACCTCATCCCAGTCTCGGTGTCGCGGACCCGCTGTCACGGGTCCGCCCGAGCCGAAGGAAACCTCACGATGGCCCGCTTGCTCGACGAATACAACGCAGACGATCGCCCCGGCCCTGGCGGCCAAGTTCGACGATCAAGAACATGATGGCGATCCCCAAGCTGGAGAAGATCGTCATCAACATGGGCGTCGGCCGCGCGACCCAGGACAAGACGCTTCTGGAAGCGGCCGTCGATAGCCTGGCCAAGATCAGCGGCCAGAAGCCGCCAGATCACCAGGGCGAAGGTCTCCGTCGCCGGCTTCCGTCTCCGCGAAGGGAACGAGATCGGCTGCAAGGTGACGCTCCGCGGCACGCCGGATGTACGAGTTCCTCGACCGCTTGATCTCGATCGCCCTGCCTCGTATCCGCGACTTCCGCGGCGTCAACCCGAACAGCTTCGACGGGCACGGCAACTACACCCTGGGCCTGGCCGAGCAGGTCGTCTTCCCCGAGATCGACGCCGACCGGCTGCAGCACACCCAGGGCATGGATATCACGATCGTCACCACGACCGCCAGCGATGACCAGGCCCGCGAGCTGCTTCGGCACTTCGGCATGCCGTTCCGCCGTCCCCAGGAGAAGCGCACGGTTGATCGACCGACCGGACGAGCCGGAATCTTCGTCGTCGAGCTCCAGACATCACGAAGCCGGCCGCGGCCGCAACCATAGGCCACCCGGTTTTCTGGAACCCATCGGGAACCCCGCAGAGGCGTCGCACGCACTATGTCGACGAAAGCCCAGATGATCAGTCCCAGACGCCCCGCAAGTTCGCGGTCCAGCACCGGAACCGCTGCCGCTCTGCGGGCGTCCCCGCGCCTTTTATCGCAAGTTCGGCATCTGCCGGATCTGCTTCCGGACCCTGTCCCTGCAAGGGCCTGATCCCGGGCGTCAAGAAAGCGAGCTGGTAAACGGCCCGCGCTGGCCGGGCCAGCCATTCCCTCGACCCGTTCGATCGATCGATACCCCCCATCGCGCCGACGTTTTCCCAAGGTCCCCATTCCAGGCGGCCCCGGAGCGTTACCCGCGGCGGTTGACAGGACCGCCCCCGCCATGATGACCGATACCGATCGCCGACATGCTCACCCGGATCCGCAACGCCGTGCGGATCGAGCAGTCCCCTGGTCGAGATGCCCACCTCCAACATCCGCCGGGGCATCGCCCAGGTGCTCAAGGACGAAGGGTACATCTGGGACTTCGACGAGGTGGACACCGTCCCGGCCCGCACCCTGCGCTGCAGCTGAAGTACGGCCCCAACGGCGAGCGGCTGATCACCAAGATCGACCGGATCAGCAAGCCCGGCCGCCGCATTTACCGGGGTTACAAGGACCTCGAAGCCGGTCCTCAGCGGCATGGGAATCCAGATCCTGAGCACCCCGAGGGGGGTCATGAGCGACCGCCGCGCCCGGGCCGAGAAGGTCGGCGGCGAAGTCCTGGCATTGGTTTACTGAGCACACACATTCAAAAGGGGCCGGGAGCGGGCGGCCGGGCTACTGAACGATTGGTCTTGCTGATCGAGAAAGCGCAAAGCAACGTCCCCCGGCGTCCCCGCCGATATCGAGAGGAAGAGGGTTCCATGTCCCGTATTGGTCGCAAGCCGGTTCCCGTGCCGGCCAACGTGAAGGTGTCGGTCGCCGATTCGACGGTCCAGGTCGAAGGCCCGAAGGGAAAGCTCTCCTGCCCGTACCGGGGCGATATCACGGTCCGCTTCGATGAGGCGGCCCGCGAGATCCTCGTCGAGCGCGGCAACGACGAGCGCCAGAACCGGGCGCTGCACGGCCTGTACCCGCAGCCTGATCGCCAACATGGTCAAAGGGGTGACCGACGGCTACACCAAGAAGCTGGAGATCGTCGGCGTCGGCTACCAGGCGCAGTTGAAGAAGGCCAACACGGTCACGCTCCAGGTCGGCTACGCCAACCAGATCACGATGGAAGCCCCCGAGGGGGTGACGGTCGCGGTCACGGACCCGACCCACATCACGCATCAGCGGCACGGACAAGCAGAAGGTCGGCCAGTTCGCCGCCGAGGTCCGCACGGTCCGCCCCCCCGAGCCCTACAAGGGCAAGGGCATCCGGTACGAGGGCGAGGTCGTCCGCCGCAAGGCCGGCAAGGCGTTCGGCTCCAAGTAATCCAGAAGTCATTCGTTGGGCTCCCGGTTCGTCCGGGAGCCGAACGCCTAAAGAGTTGACACACGTTTCGTTTCTCGTAGGGGTTGGGCGGCCGGTCGGCATCGGTCGCCCCGCAAGCCCTCCAAACGGTGGGGAAGGATCGTCCGGTGAAGCAGCGTAAGCTCATCCAGGCGCGCCGGTTGCGACGCCAGCGCCATGTCCGCAAGCGGCTCTTCGGCACGTCCGAACGGCCTCGCCTGGCGGTTTTCCGCAGTTCGAAGCACATCTACGCCCAGGTGATCGACGACGCCGAGGCCAAGACCCTGGCCCAGGCCAGTACGCTTGATCCCGAGATCCGCCAGCAGCAGGCGTACGGCGGCAACAAGGCGGCCGCGGCGCTCGTCGGCCGGATCGTCGCCGAGCGGGCCAAGCAGGCGGGTATTGACAAGATTTGCTTCGACCGCCGAAGCTACAAGTATCACGGCCGGGTCGAGGCCCTGGCCACCGCCGCCCGGGAGGCGGGGCTGCAGTTCTGACGGCCGCTCTCACTACTCTGTCTTTTGACTCCATTTGAGGATCAATCGTGTCCAGCGACAATCGAGATCGCGACCGTGGGGACTGGAGCGAGAGCGTGGTGACGATCCGTCGCTGCGCCGCGGTGGTCAAGGGTGGCCGCCGCTTCAGCTTCAATGCCCTGGTCGTCGTCGGCGACGGCAAGGGGCGGGTGGCCTGGGGCTACGGTAAGGCGAACGAAGTGCCGCCGTCGGTCGAGAAGGCCGTCAAGGACGCCCACAAGCAGATGAACCGGATCAACCTGAAGGGGGGCACGATTCCCCATCAGGTCATCGGCCGCTTCGGTGCCGCCCGCGTGGTGATGCTGCCGGCGCAGTCCCGGTACGGGCGTGATCGCCGGCGGTGCCGTCCGCGCGGTGGTCCAGGCCGCCGGAATCACCGACATCCTGACCAAGAGCTTCGGCTCGACCAACAAGCTGAACCTCGTCAAGGCCGCCATCGACGGCCTGAAGCAGTTGCGGACCAAGGACGAAGTGGCCCGCCTGCGAGGAGTGGAAATCTAATGCAATTGCACGACGTCCATCAAGGCATTAAAAAGCACAAGCGCCGCAAGCGCGTGGGCCGCGGTATCGGCTCGGGCCACGGCAAGACCTCGACCAAGGGGCACAAGGGGCATAGCTCCCGCCAGGGGTTCAAGAAGCACCCCCTGGGCGAAGGCGGCCAGATGCCCGTGATTCGCCGCGTGCCCAAGCGCGGGTTCAACAACGGCGCCTTCCGCAAGGACTACGCCATCCTGAATATCGAGAGTCTGGAGGTCTTCGACGCCGGCACGGTCGTCGACGAGGCGACCATGCGGGCCAGGGGCCTGGTCAAGGGGCGCCACGACGATGGCATCAAGATCCTCGGCGACGGCAACCTGACGAAGGCCCTGACCGTCCACGCTCACAAGTTCTCCGAGAGCGCCGCCAAGAAGATCGCCGACGCCGGCGGCTCGGTCGTCGTCCTCTGATCGCTCGTCTTTTGGGCTGTCTCCCGTAAGCTCGGCGGATCGCGACGGACCTTTCGAGGCGAGTTGCGCGGTGTTTGCCGTCCATTGTTGCTCGTGGTGTGCCTCGTTTTTGATTCTTCGCTCGCGGCGGATCACCGACCGCGGCTCAGCTCATCCCTCCCCCAAGGGAGCCGAACCGCCGTGCAGAAGCTCTATACGATCCTGTTCAAGGTGCCCGAGCTGCAGCGGAAGATCCTGATGACGGCCCTCTTCCTGGCCATCTACCGGATCGGCTTTTACATCCCGCTGCCGATTGTGGACCAGTCGAAGCTGGCGGAATGGCAGGCCGGCCTGGCCAACGCCCCCGGCGGCCGGCTCTTCGGCGCCGTGGCGATGTTCGGCGGCACCCAGATCGGCATGAGCACGATCTTCGGCCTCGGCATCATGCCCTACATCTCGGCCTCGATCATCTTCCAGCTCCTGGCAAGCGTCGTGCCGTCGCTGGAAGCGCTGATGAAAGAGGGGGAGAGCGGCCGCAAGAAGATCAACGAGTATACCCGTTACGCGACCGTCCTCCTCTGCGCCGGGCAAAGCGCGATGTGGGTCCGGTACATGATGACGACCATGAATGTCGTCCCCGTCTCGCAGCAGACCTTCGGTAACGGCCTGGTCGCCGTGCTCACCATGACGGCTGGAACAGTCTTCCTGATGTGGATCGGCGAGCAGATCGACGAATTCGGGATCGGCAACGGCATCAGCTTGCTCATCATGGCGGGCATCCTCGCCCGGATGCCGCAGGCGCTCTTCAGCCTCTTGCAGAACTCGACCCTCAAGCTGACCTCCACCGGCGGCGAGCAAGGGCTGGTGAGCCTGGCGATGCTCGGCTTCCTGTTCATCGCGGTCGTCGTCGGCGTGATCGCCATGACCGAGAGCCAGAGGCGCATCCCGACCCAGTCGGCCAAGCACGTCCGCGGGCGCCGGGTCTATGGCGGTACGCGGCAGTACCTCCCGCTGAAGGTCAATCAGGCGGGCGTCATGCCGATCATCTTCGCCAGCAGCCTCCTGATGTTCCCGTCGATCGTGCTCGGCTACCTCGACCAGGCGACCGCGAGCTGGCAGAACGGCTCGGCCTTCGCCCGGTTCTGGGCTACCTTCTTCCAGGAATCGGCCCGCGGCCTTCCAGGACCACGGTTACGTCTACACGCTCTTCTACATCATCCTGATCTACTTCTTCTGCTACTTCTGGACGGCCATCACCTTCAACCCGAAGGACATGTCCGAGAACCTCAAGGACTACGGCAGCTTCATCCCCGGCTACCGCCCCGGCCGCCGCACGGCCGACTACCTCGAAAAGGTCATGCTCCGCATCACCTACGTCGGCGCGGCCTTCCTGAGCCTCGTGGCGGTCATCCCGACCCTCGTCCAGCGCCAGTTCCAGGTCGATTTCGCCGTCGCCAGCTTCCTCGGCGGCACCGGCTTGCTGATCGTCGTCAGTGTCTGCCTCGACCTCGTCCAGAAGATCGATAGCCACCTGATCATGCGGAATTATTCCGGCTTGATGAGCAAGAAATAATCGTCCCGAGGCGCGTTGTCCACGCGGATCAAGACCCATGCGATTCCGCCTCCCGCGCCTCCGCATCCTCAGTTCCGAGACGGTCGTGATCAAACTGAAGAGTCCCCGCGAGATCGGCCTGATGCGCGAGGCGGGTCGAGTCGTGGCCCGGGCCTTGCACCGTGTCCGCGAGCTGGCCGCGCCGGGCGTTACCACCGCAGAACTGGACGAGGCCGTCTCCGAGATCTTCCGCGAGGTAGGGGCCATCCCCCTGTTCCGCGGCGTGCCGAGCACGGTGAAGGGCAAGCCCCCATTCCCGGCCGTCATCTGCGCGAGCGTCAACGAGCAGATCGTCCACGGCATCCCCAACCGCCGCCCCTTGCGCGAGGGGGACATCCTCTCGATCGACACCGGCTGCAAGCTCAACGGCTGGTGCGGCGACTCCGCCGTGACGCTGCCCATTGGCGAGGTCAAGCCGGAGATCCAGAAACTCCTGACCGTGACCCAGGAAACGCTTGACCTGGCCATCCGGGCCATGGAACGCTGCCGGTACTGGTCGGAAGTGGCGAGCTTGATGGAACAGTACGTCAAGAGCCAGGGGATGTACGTCATCGAGAAGTTCGTCGGTCACGGCATCGGCCAGGACATGCACGAAGAACCCCAGGTGCCGAACTTCTGTCAGCAAAGCCTTGAAGAAACACGACATCCGGCTGGAGCCGGGGATCGTGCTGGCCATCGAGCCGATGGTCGCCATCGGCACGAAGGATGTCCGTACCCTGAGCGACGGCTGGACCGTCGAGACCAAGGACGGCCGCCCGAGCGCCCATTACGAGCACACCGTCGCCATGACCCCCGATGGCCCCCGAATCCTGACCCTTCCCGAGGATTGATCCCGAGAGTGTCCTTCCTCTCTCCGCTCTCGGACAAGTCGCTTCGGAAAAAGCAGAAGCCCCTCTGAAAGCCGTGCCCAGAACCCGGATTTCTCGATCCCGCCCACCGGAGACTCGACAGAATCTCTGGTGCGTCAGGGATTTCTGTCGCCATCCGGTGTCTGAAAAACGACTACTCAAATAGTTCCATCAATAATGTCTTTCTCTCCTTAATCAAATGATTTTTAATTTTGCGATTGGAAATTCATTGACTTTTCATCGCCCAGCCTGTTAAATCTACAGGATGGCATGATTGCTGAATACGCATGATGAACTCATGCCCACCATCATGTGGGCGTGTCGAAAGCGGTGAGGATCTCCATCTCTTCCCCCCCTCCTCCTCCCCCAATCGACTCAAACAAGAGCTATTTTCCCTTTATGATCGTTTTCAGGGTCAGCGGCCGAACGCTCCGGTGGAGTCTTGGCTGAATCCCCGTGCATTCGATCGTGATCATTCCCTGGCACCTCTTCCGACGGAGTATTTGATGTTCTCGAAGACGAAGCGCGGGTTCACCCTGATCGAGTTGTTGGTCGTCATCGCAATTATCGGTGTGTTGATCGCGTTGCTCCTGCCGGCCGTTCAGGCCGCGCGCGAGGCGGCACGTCGATCCCAGTGCACGAACAACCTCAAGCAAATTGGCCTGGGGCTGCACAACTACCACTCGTCTCACAATACCTTTCCGCTCGGCGGGGTCTGCAACTCGGGCGGTTACGGCTGCGTCGCCTGGAACGGTATGAGTGCCCAGGCGTTGATGCTTCCCTTCATGGAGCAACGCCGATCTACAATGCGATCAACTTCAACGTCCCCAGTATCGGCGAACCCAACAACATGAACCTGACGGCCAGGAACAGCGTGATCAACGTGTTCATGTGCCCGTCTGACGGTTTCGCCTCGCCTGCCACCAACTTCAACAGCTACCTGGCGAGCCAGGGGACGACCGCGCAAGGCAATCCCTCCGCCTCCACCGGGATGTTTAGCAGCAAGATGGCCTATAGCCTCGCCACCATCACCGACGGCTCGATGAACACGATCGCCTACTCCGAGAAGCTCGTGGGTGTGCCGAACAAGACCCTCTACCGGGGCAACGGCGTCAATGGTACCTCGGTCACGGGTCCCTACGACGCCGAGCAATCCCCCGCAGTCGTCCTGTCCGACCTCCAGCAATGCACCACGGCCTTCAAGTCGGGAAGTAACATCAAGACGAACGAGGGCCAGTACTGGATCGTCGGGTCGGAGGTGTACACGATGTTCACGACGATCGTGACGCCGAACTCGACCCAGTATCCGTGGGGTTCGTGCCGTAACGGCTGCGCCGGTTGCTCGCCCGACTCATCGCAGTACATCAACGCCAGCAGCAATCACTCGGGTGGGGTGAACGTTCTGATGGGCGACGGCAGCGTCCATTTCACCAAAAACTCGGTGAGCCAGTACGTCTGGTGGTCCCTGGGCACCGCGTCCAACGGAGAGGTCATCAGCGCGGACGCGTACTAACGCATCAAAAAAATGTCGAGACTCCTCGCTCAGCTCCATCAGGATGCAACGCCCTGGAAAAAGAGGCGAGGAGTCTCTAAATGGTGCGTCCGCCAAGTCTCTTTTCTTGGACGCGGGCCTCTGGCCCGCTATCCCGGATGCGGGCCAGAGGCCGCGTCCAAAAACTGACCGGATGCACCACGAAATGCTTCGATCGCTTTCCCGACTCCCGGGGTAAACCGTGGTGAGGCGGGTCAAAGTTCGGTAAAAGGCGACGTTCCGAAAGGTTTCGCCCGTCTGTGATGAGATGATGGGGGGTGACGAAGATTCGCCCCGTTTTTACTTCTTGAGTTGAATGAGGAAGGACCTGAGCACCGATGACTCGCACGACCTTGGCCGGCATCTTCCTGGGTGGTGGTCTTCTACTCGTGAGTCTTACCGGCCTGAGCGGCTGCGGCAGCAACTCGACCGGGACGACCTCAGCGGAACCGTCAGCGGAATTGAAGGCGGAAATGGAAGCTCAGCAGAAGGCGACCGAAGAGTACATGAAGACGCATCCGCCAGGCCAGTAATACGAGGAAATGCTCCTCGCCCCGGATGACCCGAGCCGATCAATCGAGAACAGCGTTATCCACCCTTCCGCAAAAGGCTTGTGGTGGATAACGCCGTACTATTTTCCGCGTTACGGCATCCTGAGCCCCGCCTCCGAATCCTCCTGGCTCCGCGATTGCTAGAGGCCGTCGCTTCGGGTTAAAGGAGAATTACCGGGAATTCCAGCAGGCTGGGCGGAACGGCCTTGCCAGAGATCGCTTCGATCGGTAAGATTGGCGAATTCGGCCCTGGACCACACCCCAGCGCGCGTGCGCCGCTCGGGCCGGGCCACGATCCAATGGATGACCCCGCGGCGTTGAGTGGAAAGTGAGTCGTGCAGTCCGATGAAGATTCGAGCCAGCGTTAAACGGATCTGCGAGCATTGCAAGATTGTTCGCCGCCGCCGCAAGGTCTTCGTGATCTGCTCCGCGAACCCCAAGCACAAGCAACGACAGGGCTGATCCCGATTGGACCTCTCCGCCGCCTCGGCCCGGACCGCCCCGGGTGAGCCGGCGGGCCTCTGAACTTCCAGCCCTTCATTTTGCACGGAGAATGGGACGGATGCCTCGTATTCTGGGTGTCGATATCCCCAACGACAAGCGAATCGATATTTCGCTGCGCTACATCTATGGAATCGGGCCGTTCCTGGCCCATCAGCTTTGCGAACGGTCCGCGATTGACCCGGCCACGCGGGCGCGGGACCTCTCGGAAGACGATCTGGCGAAGCTCGCGCACCTGCTCGACAACGAATACGTCGTCGAAGGTCAGTTGCGCCGCCAGATCCAGCAGAATATCGCGCGTCTGCGTGATATCGGATGTTACCGGGGCCTGCGGCACCGCAAGGGACTTCCGGTCCGCGGTCAGCGGACCAGCACCAACGCGCGAACCCGCAAAGGTCCGCGCAAGACGGTCGCCGGCAAGAAGGGCGTCAAGGAAATGCGCTAAGGGCCGGCCAAACCGTCGGCCTGATTTCTTCGGCGTGCGACCGTGCCCCTGGCAAACAGGGGTTCTGTTCCGACCCGACAACCTCCGGCGACCGTGCCCCGGTGGGCCCGGTCGCCTCGGTCGTCCCTCGGGGACGCGACCGCGACACGAAATAAACCCCACCCGACGCAGACTTACATCGGATCGACCCAGGGAGAGAATCGACCGTGGCCAAGGCCAAAAAGCGGAAGACTCGGCGCAATGTCAGCCGGGCGGTCGTGCATATCAAGGCGACGTTCAACAACACCACCGTCACGATCACCGACCCGAACGGCGATGCGCTCTGCTGGGCCTCGTCCGGGACCGTTGGGTTCAAGGGCAGCCGCAAAAGCACGCCCTTCGCCGCCCAGCGCGCGGCCGAGACCGCCGCGGCGGCGGCCACGAAGTTCGGCGTCAAGGAGGTGGAGGTCAAGGTCAAGGGGCCTGGCTCCGGCCGCGAAAGCGCCATCACCGCCCTGCAGGCCTCCGGCCTGTCGATCAAGGCGATCGAAGACGTGACCCCCCTGCCGCACAACGGCTGCCGACCGCCGAAGAAACGGCGGGTCTGAGCCAAACCTTTGCCCCGACAGCCCGTTTCGGTTCGGGCTGCCTCGGGACGCGATGACCCCACAGGACTCGAACGAATCGACCACCCGGCTGATCGCTGCTCGCTGACAGCTCGACGCCAACATTTTGAGACGCCACTGACATGGGACGCCATACTGGACCGGTCTGCCGACTCTGCCGTCGGGAAGGCCTGAAGTTGTTCTTGAAGGGGACCCGGTGCGATACGCCCAAGTGCGCCGTCGAGCGCCGCGAAGGTGTGCCGGGAATGCACCAGTTCCGCCGCGGCAAGCCGAGTGAGTACTCGATCCGCCTGCGCGAGAAGCAGAAGGTCAAGCGGTACTACGGCATCTTCGAGCGGCAGTTCCGCAAATATTTCGACATGGCCAGCCGGACCCACGGCAACACCGGCGATGCCTTGATGACGATCCTCGAGCGCCGCCTGGACAACGTGATCACCCGCCTGGGCTTCGCGACCAGCCGGGCGCAGGCGCGGCAGATCATCGGCCACGGCCACATCACGGTCAACGGCCGCAAGGTCGATATCACCAGCTATCTGGTCAAGCCGGGCGACCACATCCAGGTCAAGGACCGCGAGGCCTCCCGCAAGATGGCCGCCGCGAGCCTGGAGATGGAAGGGATGCCGCCGGTTCCCGAGTGGCTCGACCGTACCGGGACCGAGCCGCCCGAGGGACGCGTCTCCCGCCTGCCCGCGCCGCAGGACATCTCCCTGCCGGTCACCCCGCAATTGATCGTCGAGTTGTTGAGCCGCTAAATTTCAGAGCGATCCGCGGTCGGCGTTCCGCCGCCTTGGCAATCTCCCCACCGCGACCGTCGCATCCGGGGAGATCGGCCACCCCCCTTTTTGGCGAAACTGCGCTCGCGGATCGCTGACCGCTTTTTGGAGCACCGCGCAATGCGCATCCGTTGGCGAGGCCTGGAACTGCCCAGCCGGGTCATCTGTGTTCGAGAGAAACTGACCGACACCTTCGGTGAATTTCAAGTCGAGCCATTTGAGCGAGGTTTCGGGCACACTGTCGGCAACAGCCTCCGGCGCATCCTCCTGTCCAGCCTGGAGGGCAGCGCCGTCACGACGATCAAGATCCAGGGCGTGCAGCATGAGTTCTCCACCATCCCCGGAATGGTCGAGGACATCACCGACCTGGTCCTGAACCTCAAGGGCCTGGTCGTCAAGAACCACTCCGAGCAGCCCCGCACCATCCGGATCGAGCGCGACAAGCGGGGCGTCGTCACCGCGGCCGACATCCTCCACGACGAGTCGGTCGAGGTCATCAACCCCGACCACATCCTCTGCACGCTCACCGATGACGTGCCGTTCGTCGTCGAGATGACCGTCGAGAATGGCCGGGGCTACCGCACGGCCGCCGAAGGGCATACCGACGACCTGGAAGTCGGCGCCATCCCGATCGACGCCATCTTCAGCCCGGTCCGCCGGGTCGAGTACCACGTCGAGAATACCCGCGTCGGCCAGCGAACGAACTACGACAAGCTCACCCTGAAGATCTGGACCAGCGGGGTCCTCGGGCCGGAGATGTCCCTGGTCGAAGCGGCCAAGATCCTCCGCAAGCACCTCAACCCGTTCGTCCAGTACTACGAGCCCGGCCCCGGCCTGCCCGCCGAAGGGGCGACCGCCGACGGCTTCCGCGAGATGCCCGTCGATGCCGAGCTGGAGCGCAAGCTCAACATGAGCCTGGCCGAACTGGAACTCTCCGTCCGGGCGACCAACTGCCTGGAGAGCGAAGGCATCACCACCGTCCGCGACCTCGTCAGCCGCTCCGAGGACCAGTTGCTGACGGTCCGCAACTTCGGCGAGACCACCCTCAAGGAGGTCAAGGCCAAGCTGCACGACTTCAACCTCGACCTCGGCATGAACGTCCCCCAGCGCCAGGGGGTCTGACCTTCAACATTCGGCCCGTCGTCCGTGGCTCGTGATTGTCACGATTTCATGGACGGACCACGGACCACGGACCATTTGACCCATTGAAGAACCATGCGACACCAAAAATCCGGCCGTAAGTTCAAGCGCTCGCCGTCGCACCGGCGGATGATGCTGCGGAACCTGGCCACCGCCCTTCTGGAGCACGGCAAGATCGAGACGACCCTGGCCAAGGCCAAGGAAGTCCAGCCGTACACCGAGAAGCTGATCACCCTGGCCCGCGGCGGGTTCAACCTGAACAACTTCCGCCGCTGCCTGGCCGTGATCACCAAGAAGGACGTCTGCTTCAAGCTGTTCAACGAGATCGGCCCGCGCTACAAGGATCGTCCGGGCGGCTACACCCGGATCTTCAAGCTGGCGAAGGTCCGCCAGGGAGACGCCGCGCCGATGGCCGTCCTGACCCTGCTGGGCGAAGAGGAAGTGGTCACCAAGACCCCGACCCGACCCGCCGTCGTCCCGGCCGCGGAATAACAACCCGGTTTGACCAGAGGCCACAGAGAAGGCGGAGCCACCGGGACGACCGCGCGGAATGGGAGAATTCCCGGACCCGCGACTCGTCTCGGTGTCCTCTCGCCAGTCTCCGTGGCCTTTTTCCTTTGGGAAAGTGACCTCCATGAGCCACGATCCAAACTGCATCTTCTGCAAGATCGCCGGTGGGACGATCCCCTCTTCACAGGTGCTGGAGACGGATCGGGCGGTGGCTTTCCTTGATATCAACCCGGTCAACAAGGGGCACCTGCTGGTCGTGCCGAAGCCCCATCATGCCACCCTGTCCGACCTGCCCGACGAGCTTTCCGCGCACGTCGCCTCCCTCTTGCCCCGGCTCTGCCGGGCCGTGCGCGCGGCCACCGGGGCCGACGGGCTGAACGTCATCGTCAATCACGGCGAGGTCGCCGGCCAGACCATCGACCACGTCCACTGGCACATCATCCCGCGCCACCACGACGACCCCGTGGACTGGCCCTGGCCCCACGCCGAATACATGGGTGACGAACTCGGCCAGATGCGGTTCCGCATCGAACGCGAGCTGAACCCCGACGCCTCCGGCGACTGACAGACCACCGACGGTAGGTGAATCCCACCGAGGAGCAATCCCGGATGGGATCGATGGATTTCCCCCACCCGCCAGGTGGTTCATCCGGCAAGTCTCTTTCCTTGGAGGGCGGGCCTCTGGCCCGCATCCGGGATAGCGGGAGAGGCCCGCGCTCAAAACTTACCGGATGCACCACAAGGGAATCTCTCCGAAAAATCCTTACAATCCAACCGCGCCGCTTGCAACGCCCTCTGACGTTCAGTACACTCGTGAACGCAACCTACCGAGTGGACAAACGGAGGGTGAAGCAATGTCGATCCTCGTCAGCAGCCCACGATCGAAGCGGCGTGCCGAAGCCGCCCGAGCGGCGACTCCTTCCTTGCGCGAGGTCCGTCTGATCGGCGTGCCCAGGGGTCGATCCGTCTTGGGATTCGGGCCGGCACGTCGAGTGGGAGGGGCGTCCTTACCGCATCGCCGCGCAACAGGCTGAGGCCGGTAACGCCTACATCCATCTGCGGCCCGCGGCGGACCGCGGCACCGACGTTGACGCGACCCCCGACCCTGACGGGAGAGCGGCCTCTTTCCACTCCTCCTTCGCAGGGCGACCGCGATGGATGCCCCCTTGCGCACCAGGCGACCGGCCTCCCCCGCCCGACGCCGAGACTCCACCGACGCATCCTGGAAATCGATCGAACTGATCCAGCGCGGGCGGATGATTCTCGACGTGGCGGCGGCCGATCTGGAGGTCTCGGAAGCTCGGCTCGGGCCGTTCCACGAGACGACCTGGTATTTCCGCACCGCGCTGGAAGAATCCCGACGGAGCTGGGACCGTCTCCGCGCCTCGTATGGGGGCCGCGCGCTGGAGGCCGCGCTCGGAGAACCACCGCAGACCGTGCTGACCCTGGGACGCGACGACATGCCGGCGGCGGTTCTGATCCCGATCGGCGGCAAGACCTACAGCGTGCAGCCGCATCGCGGGCACCGCGCTCGCCCCGGTCCAGTGGCGCTTGAACCGGCTTCCCCCGCTGGAGGACGGCCCGTATTACGTCTGCCGCCTGCGTGATGGCTCGACCCAGTGCGACTGCGCCGAGTGGACCTATCAGGTGGCCGAGATCCCCGGCGCTCCCCCTTGCAAGCACCTGGCCGCGCTGGCCTCTCTCGGTTGGATTTGAGGATGCGGACCAAACCCATTCGCCTCCGGCAATAGACAGGGTGCGGAGGCGGAACCGAACGGGTATGATAAAGCCCCTCCGCCAGGGTCGGACGCGCTGAACGTCCCGCTTCTGATTGGTGATTCGTTTTCCCTGGCGCCGTTGACGACGTTGGAGCCGAAGCGTCATGAAGTCTCTGATCGTCTATCACTCCGAAGGGCAATGGTTTGGCTCGGAGGTGGATTGGAAGCGGTCGGGAAGCGGGCATTACCGGGAAATCACCGGCGTCACCATCCCGCAGACCAGGGCCGAGATCGAGCAATTCGCCAAGGAGAACCAGTACTCGATCGAGTACCGCGGCCCGATCCCGAAGGAGGAGGAAGAGGCGAGGGCCTGACCTGAGCGAGCGCAGGCAGGCGGATCGAGCCTCTCGGAATGCCGACCCATGAGCGAAGCCCCCTCCACCGCGGCCCCGACCCGCGAGGCCGACTCTCCCGAAAGCCAGTGGTGGCGCTACGTCGCCCCCCTGGGCATGTTCCTCGCGCTGACGGCGGCCGAGGGGCTCGTCCCGCACACGGAGAGCGGCCCGGACCCGACGTGGTATCCGATCCTATACTCGATCAAGATCGCGATCGTGAGCGTGCTGGCCTGGCTGTACCGCTCCACCTGGCGTGACCTGCGGCCCCGGCCGGGTGTCGGGGGGCTGGCGCTGGCGGTCGGCATCGGCGCGGCGGTCGCCGTGGGATGGGTCGGGATGGAGCTCGGCCTCGCCTACCCGAAGCTGCCGGTGACGGGAGAGCGTCAGGCGTTCGACCCTTACGTCTTGCCGATGGCCGGCCTGGTCCCGTTTCTGACCGTCCGCCTGTATGGCCTGGTGATCCTCGTGCCGCTGATCGAGGAGTTGTTCTGGCGGTCGTTCCTGATGCGCTGGCTGATCGACCCGGACTTCGAGCGGGTGCCGGTCGGCCGGGTAACGTGGACGGCCGCGGGGGTCACGTCGGTCCTGTTCGCCGCTGGAGCACCCGGAATGGCTGCCGGCCCTGCTCACGGGGCTGGCCTGGGCCTGGCTGCTCCATCACACCAGGAGCCTGTCCGCCTGCGTCATCAGCCACGCGGTCGCCAATCTGGGGCTCGGGGTGTACGTCCTGATCACCCACGACTGGCGGTTCTGGTGAGACATTCTAGCGCAATGAGGTGCTAGTAATAACTATTACAAAAAGATTAACGTGCTCGCCCAAAAGGGCAAGACCCTAGCGAAGCAGAGAACATGCCACTATTCTTTATTGCACTTGTGTATTGTGTTCTATGTGGTGGCTTGGGTTACTGGGTAGCGACCCAGAAACGACGAGAGCCATTGGAGGGTGTGGTCCTACAGCGGGTAACACTGGGATCGCACACGGATTACCGTTTCGGCCGGGTTGATGCTTGGCGTGCGCGGTGCTATCGTGGAGGCTCTTTTGCCAGAGGGTGAAATAGAATTCCGGCGAGTCTCTCGGTCCACGCTGGACTACGAACAATACGAGCCCGAACCCGAACCGGACTGGGCAGCGATGGGAATTCAGCCATCCGTTCGTTCCAATCATTCCTCAAAGCCGGAGCCAGATATCCTCGACCAAATCCGTCAGGGCATCAATAATCAATCTTCGGAGTAGAATTTCAATGCTCCGGCCACTGTATTCGAAATCATCACGACACGAACCGCCCCCGCAGAGAGGACAGGACCCCGAATGGACTGGTCGGCGATCTTCAACGATGCCTTGCCCTACACCGAGTTTCTCGACCGTTACGCTTCGCCCGAACA
The DNA here is from genome assembly GCA_963758025.1 of uncultured Planctomycetota bacterium. Taxonomy (GTDB): domain Bacteria; phylum Planctomycetota; class Planctomycetia; order Isosphaerales; family Isosphaeraceae; genus CAVWUA01. Next base: position 1,251,710 of record CAVWUA010000006.1, read on the forward strand.
GCGTGCTCGCTGGGACGCCATGCACAACCGCTTCCGGCTGACCGACGCGCAGCACGACCTGCTCGGGGGCTTCAAGCGTCACATGCCGGTGCTCGTGCTGAACGGGGCCTGGTGCGGCGATTGCATCAACCAGTGCCCGATCTTCGACCGGTTCGCCCAGGCGTCTCCGGCGATCGACGTCCGCTTCCTCGACCGCGACGCCATGCCCGAGGTCCGCAGCGCCTTGATGGTCAACGGCGGCCAGCGCGTGCCGGTGGTGGTCTTCCTCAGCGAGGACTTCCACGAGGTCGCCCGGTTCGGCGATCGCCCCCTCTCGACCTACCGCCGGATGGCCGCCGCCCAGCTCGGCCCATCCTGCCCGACCGGCCACGTCGCCCCCGAGGACGACGCCCTCCAGAGCATCACCCAGGACTGGCTCGATCAGTTCGAGCGTGCCCAGCTCATCCTGCGCCTCTCCGCGCGGCTGCGGAGCAAGCATGGGGATTGATCCGGGCTAAGTAAGGGCTACGCGGACCATCGCCTCTCCTCGCCCCCAAACGGGCGATAGGCACAGCCCCACCACCCATCACCCACCCCACGGGCAATACGTTAACCCACCCTGCGGAAAAACCCGGACTCGCGGCGCGTCTCCGTCGTTCAGGGCCTCGCGCGCGGCCTGCCAGAGGGGGGCTTGCTCGGCGAAGATCCGGATCGGGCCGAGGCGGGGGCCGATCCGGGCGTGCAGGGCCGGGGCGTAGATCAACACGGAACGATCGACGACCAGCTCGCGCGCCCAGCGGATCATGAACGAGCTGGACCACTCCCGCGCGGCGGCGATCCGATCGGCCAGCTTCAGGCCGCGACGCGCCACCCAGCCGCCCGCGGCCCCCGTCGCGGCGATGGCACGCATCGCGGGCATCGGGAACGAGCGGTCGATCTCCTCCGGGTCGGTCCAGAAGAAGCCGACGAGCACGCCGCCGGGCCGTCCCGCGGAGCGGTGGTTCAGCAGGACCTTGAAACTCTGCATCGGGTCGCCCGGCCAGGGGGCATTGCCCGCGACGACCACATCGGCCGGCGCGTCGGCCGGCGGGGCCTGGAGCCGCCGCCTCGCCTCGTCGGACAGGAGATCCTGCACGGCGTCCGGCTCCCCCGAGACGACCCGCAAGACCTGTCCCGGCTCGCCGAGCAGGTGGCTGATCGAGTAGCAAGGCCCCTTCAACAGCCCCGCCGCCGCGCGGATCGCCCGGCGCATGGGGTTCTGCCGGGGGTCGCCGCCGAGCAACCGGGCCGCATTCCCGCCCAGCCCCTGCCGGTGCAAGGCCCCCAGGGTCGTCCGGTGGCTCGTCCCCGGAAAGATCAGCTTGTACCCGCCGCCAAACCCCGCCTGAAGGTGCGGCAGCACCGAGCCGATCAGGATGCGCACGTCCGCCTCGGCCACCGGCCGGAACACCCGCACCGGGACCCCCTCGGGCGTCTCGCCGAGATGCTCGTACCGCGAGAGATCATCGACCGGCGGGCTGTGGCAAGGAAATCGCTCGACGATCGCATCCCCCACCCGCTTCCGCATCGCCTCGTCGTCCACGGCATGATGCCGCCCGACACCGACACTGACCGACACGTCCTCTTCCGCCACGCCCGCCCCTTGAAGCCGCTCCAGAAGGATCGGCAGCGCCTCGCGGACCGGCGTCCAGCGCGAGGGGTCATCCACGACGATCGCCACCCGCTTGCCGGGTCCGACCATCGTCTCGATCCGTTCGCAACCTTCAGGAGCCTCCAGGCGCCCGCCGGAGCGCCTCGGGATAATCGGGCAGCGCCCCGCTCAGGTCGGGCCAGACCACGTCGGGCCGGGGCCAGCCTGGGGGAAGCTCCAGGGGCAGGGGGGGGTGATCTCCCCAGGGAATGTCGATCCGTGCGCGGGGTTCGGTCGAGGTGGCGGGCATGGGTCGGTCGTGGCCTCCGTGTCGGGACCGGATCTCCTCTCAATCCGTCGTCCCCACACGCTAACCCATCTGGGACCGGTTCGCCAAGCCAGGTCCCGCCTCTCCTGGATCAGCCGGGCGGCTCCGTGATACGTTAGAACCGCCATGAGCGATCACCCGGACCATCCCGACTCTTGCCCGAACTGCCAGGCGCTGGCGGAGCGCGTCGCCGAGCTGGAACGCCAGCTCGCCGAGCGCACCGAGAGCGAGCCGTCCGGCGCCCCAACTCTACCCTTCACGCTGAAGGCGCTGCGGATCATCGAACACGGCTGGGGAGCAGGCTGGACCTTGCGGCCGTCGCCGCCGAGACGGGCCTGGATGGACGCCAAGCCGCACGCGTATCAGTGCCTGCCGATGGTCGTGGCGAACGGGTGGGGCTGGCAGGTCCTCTGCCCGACCGACGTGCGCGTGACGTGGGACGGCTCGCCGGATCGGTACGGGCTGCTCGTCGAGGTGGACCCGCAATTCGCCCCCGCGATCAAGAGCCAGTTCGGCGTGGGGATCGTGACCTTCTCCCCCCCTGGCTGTTCCGCACGCCCCCAGGGTGGGACCTCTACGTCAAGGGGCCGGGCAACCGCTGGAAGCCGAACTGCACGCCGCTGGAAGGCATCATCGAAACGTGGTGGCTCAACTACACGTTTACCTTGAACTGGAAGCTGGTCGAGCCGGGCACGGTGACGTTCGCCAGGGGGGAAAGCCTCGCGCAGATCTTTCCCGTTCCCCACCACACCTTCCGCGACGCGACGGCCACCGAGGCCCCCATCGGCCACGCCGAACCCCAGGCCGCCGAGGAACTCCTCCGCTGGCTCGCCGAGCGCCGGCGCATCGCCCGCGAGCCGGTCGTCACCCACCGGCTCTATCAGAAAGCCGAATCCATCCCCGAACACCTCCGCCGCGTCCCCGTCCCGCCAGTCGTTCCGGACGAAGGGCAGGGCGGGGGGTCGTCCGAGGGGTGACGCTGATCCCGGCGCCCTTCCGCTCAGGCTCTGGATTGCCAGATCTTCGGATCGCGCTTGTTGTGGAACACTGCGAGCACAACAATCCGATCATCTCGGATGCGATAGAATACGGAGTAGGGAAAGGGGCGGACCCGAGCCTGTCGAATTTCCTGGAAGACGCGGGCGTATATCTCCGGCGTGGCCGTGATTCGATCGAACACAACCTGAACGCGCTCCGCGAACTCGACACCCAGACCGGTCCGCTGCTGCTCGTACCAGTCGAACGCCTCATCAAAATCCGCGCGAGCCTTCCGGCGGATGACCAAACGGTAGCTCATCGCCCGGCACGTCTGAGAGCCGCCGTTTTCACCTCCTCCCAGGAGACGACATCATCCGGTGTCGCGTCGTCTTCGGCCAATCGCAGGGCTAACTCCGCCTTTTGCGCCTCGGTCAAGGCGGACTCGCTGCCTTGATCGAGAATTCCCTCCCAGATCTCCTCCATGAGCCGGAGCCGATCTCCAATGGGCCAGGAACCCACCTCAGCTACAACGGTTTTCCGATCCATGGGTCACCTGCCAAGGTCCTAACAGACCGTGAAAGAGTCGTTCATCGCCTCCTGACAGCATAACCGCGCTTCTCATCGCGAGCCACTGATCCTGAGAGCAGAAAACGGTTCCTGACACCTTTCCACGTCAACCATCCTGCAACGCCGCTTCCGGCTGGGCGTGCCGGAGCGCGGGTTCCGGAGTGGTGCGGGGCAGGGTCAGGGTGTCGAGGATCGTCGGCTGGCCGTTGCGGTTGGCGAAGGTGCCGTGGCATTCCACGACCTGCACGGCGTAGTCAGCATGGTGTTGCTTCAGCAGTTCGTGAAGCTCGCCGAGCCGGTAATGCGGGATCGCCGGGAAGAGGTGGTGCGGGACGTGCATCCCCTGGCCGTACACGAACACCGCCCAGCGCGTCAGGGGGTCGCTCACGAAGACCCGCGTGTTGGTCAGGCGGCCATCGTCGGCGTTGGAGTGCTGGTACACGTCGCGCAAGAGCATGAAGAACGGGAACGTCGTGGACAGCGGCACGACCCAGAGCAGGAAGAAGTACGTCGTCGAACGCCCGCCGGTCTCCGCCCGCAAGAGGCCCAGGACCACCAGCAGGGCCGTGTAATAACCCAGCCGCAAGACCCCGGCGAACCGCGTCGAATACGGCTGGCGGAACGGCGACTGAAACACCGCCCAGGAGGGCAGGGCATACGTGACCACCCCGCCAGGGCCGTGCCGATCAGCCCCGCCGGGATCAGCCAGCGGGCATCTCCCTTCGTCGTGATCGCCCACTGCACGACGATGAAGCCCACGATGTACAGGAGCCCCAGGATCGTCCCCAGGCGCAGGCCGCCATAATCGGCGTCCCCCTCCGGCACGCGCTTCATGTAGATGTTGCCGCCCTTGCCCAGCACGTTCACGTAGATGTAATCCCACGCGTACCGCGCCAGGAAGACCGGCATCAGCACCATGCGGACGTAGTACGTCAGGATGAACCGCAGCCGGGGCATCGGGAACGCATCGACCTTCTTGCTGTGCCCCAGGTTCACGATGTCGGGGTCGCGCTCCGGGTCGTTCGTGTACTGGTGGTGCGCCATGTGGAAGACGCGGTAGAAGTGGATCGTCGTCAGGATCGGGAACATGCAGAGCACGTCCCCCAGCAGGTCGTTCGCCCATTTATTGTGCAAAAGCGTGTAGTGCGACGACTCATGCCCCAAACCCGCCAGGCGATGCAGCAAGCCGCCGAGCAGCACGATCGCCAGCAAAAACACCGGCACGTTCCAGCCCCACGCCAGGCCCCACCCCGCGCGATGCTCCGCGAACGCGATCGCCGCGCCCATCACCGCCACGAGGCAACCGTACTCCAGCGCCAGGTAGCCAAGGTTCGTGACATTATCCACCTCCCGCAATCGCCGGATCTGCTCCCGGAGCACCGGGTCGTTGAACGTGGGCCTCTCGGTCGTCACGCGACATGGTGTCAAACCTCTTCCCATGTTCCAAAACGTGGGACCTCGGGCCTCTGTTCAGCCCAAAAAAGAAATCTTCCCCATCTGTTCCACAATCCTTTGTCAGCGAATCCCATACCCAACACAAGCCCCAAATTCACCCCCAACCACCCCATTTTACCATTCTGCCGCCCGGCAGGTGTCCCGCTCAGGAGAATCTGGAGAAAAGAGACGATCCTGGCAAGCAGGCGGCCCACCAAAGGTGTCAGGAACCCTTTTCTAGAGAAAAGAGAAAGGGGCCAGCCCATTGAGCCCCCCGTTGACGCCGATTACCGTAAAGACCCACACGATCGGCGCGATGGCCGATCACCCATCTGGCTCCCGGAGAACGACCATGCACCGCATCTGGGTATTCGCCTTGCTGGCCAGCCTTCTCAACGGCTCCGCGCTCCTCGCCGACGAAGGGTCGGACGACCGGCAGCAGGAGAAGTCCTTCGAGAAGGAGATCAAGGTCACGGTGAAACTGGACTATCTGCTTTACCTGCCGAAGGGTTACGACGAGTCGGACAAGAAGTGGCCGCTGATGCTGTTCCTGCACGGCGCGGGGGAGTCGGGCAACGACCTGTCGAAGGTCAAGATGCACGGCCCGCCGAAGAAGATCGCCGCCGGTGAGGATTACCCGTTCATCATCGTCTCGCCGCAGAGCCCCGGCCGGGGCTGGGACCCGCAGACGCTCAACGCGCTTCTGGACGACATCATCGCCAACTACCGCGTGGACGAGGACCGGGTCTATCTGACCGGCCTGAGCATGGGCGGTTTCGGCACGTGGTCCCTGGCGGCCGCCCACCCCGATCGGTTCGCCGCGATCGCCCCCATCTGCGGCGGCGGCGACCCCCGCAACGCCTCGAAGCTCAAGGACCTGCCAATCTGGGTCTTCCACGGCGGCAAGGACCCCGTCGTCCCGCTCGAAGCATCCCAGCGCATGGTGGACGCCCTGAAAGACCAGGGCAACGACGTCAAGTTCACCGTGTACCCCGAGGCCGGTCACGACTCCTGGACCGAAACCTACGATAACCCGGAATTCTACGAGTGGCTGCTCTCGCACGAGCGCAAGTCGAAGGACGGTTAACCCACTCTGGATATTTAAAAAAGGTGCCCGGAACCTTCTCTAGCCAGAAAGGTTCCTGGCACCTTTTTTTAAATGCCTCGAAAATTCCAAAAAAGCGGGAACGGCAAGCCCTTCCCATGACGTTAGCTTGTGAAGACGAGCACGCCCGAAGTTCCGCAGGGGGATCTGATTCGTGTCGATGAGCCAGAAGGGCCCGGTCTTGCGGCAGTTCCGAACCCTCTTCCATGTCGGAACGATGCAGGGGCTGACGGACGGCCAGTTGGTGGAACGGTTCGCGACCGGTTGCGGTGAATCGGCCGAAATGGCGTTCGAGGTGCTGGTCGAACGACACGGGCCGTTGGTCCTGCGCGTCTGCCAATCGGTTCTCCGCGATGAGCATGAGGCGCGGGACGCCTTCCAGGCCACCTTTCTGGTGCTGGTGCGCAAGGCCCGCTCGCTCTGGGTGCGCGACTCGCTCGGCCCCTGGCTCCATCAGGTCGCCTACCGCGCCGCCTCTTGTGCCCGATCAGCGCGGGAACGGCGGCGACGTCACGAGCGGCGCGCATCGGAGCGGGCCTCGACGCACGTCGTGATCGAGGCAGACCATGAAGACCTCAGCGCGGCATTGCACGAGGAGATCGAGCGGTTGCCGGAGCGCCAGCGCGCGCCGATCGTGCTCTGCGACCTGGAAGGGCTCACGCACGAGCAGGCCGCGCGGCATCTTGGCTGTCCGGTGGGGACGGTCAAGAGCCGCCTGGCACGCGGACGCGAACGGCTCGGAGCCCGCCTGAAACGTCGCGGCCTCGCCCCGGCCCTCGGGACGCCGGGGTTGCCGATCGCGTTGAAAAACGCCGTCCTCCCACCGACGGAATGGTTCAACGTCACCTCGTCCGCCGCGCTGCGAGCCGCGGCGGGCCGCACGGCGGCCGGGGCGGTCCCGGCCTCCGTTCTCTCGCTCGCTTCCGGAGCGCATGTGGATGATGCGTTGGAATATGTTGAAGCAAGGGATGGCCGCGGCCCTGGTCCTCATGTTGGCCGGTTCCGGCATCGCGGTCGCCGGAATGCTGGCCGGCTCGGATGCGACACCCCCGGTCCCGTCGCCGGCCGCGACCGCGACCCCTGAGGCCACCGATTCTCCCAAGGTCGCGGCTCCTCCTCGGGACGAGAAGCCGCGGCTGCATTACGACGTGACGTTTCTCGAAACCCCGGGCCTCTCCTTCCACGCGCTCGGTGTTGATCCGGACTTCCCCCTCGACCCGCCCGCGGACCTCGCGTTCCTCTCCGACCTGGAGGTGAACCTCCTCTTACGTCACATCGTGGACCAGCCGGACGTTTCCCTTTCGAAGGCCCCGAAGGTCTCGACTTTTCCCGATAAGCAAGCGGTCATCGTCGATTCCGGCAACCGTCGCTTCACCGAAGTCCGCTCGCCCGCGGCCCCCGACGATCGCCAGAAGGAAATCGCGGACGGCCAGCCGCACGATGAGGCGGAGTACGCGGAAGGCACGACAATGCACATCCGGGGCCATCTCAGCGACGACAAGAAGTACATTTCCCTGGATATCCAGATCGAAAATATTCACATTATCGAGATTCACACTTCGGAGATCCCCGGCCGCGATGGGGACCGGATCGAGGTTCCCGAGATCGTCCGGACGGATCTCGACCGCGATGTGACCGTCCCCTCCGTTGGCGGCAACGTGCTGCTCAACCTCGGCCTGGCGCGTTCCGTCGATGCCGACGGGACCTCGTCGATCGCGGAACGTCTGGTCCTGATCCGCCCCCGCGTGGTGATCCCCGAGCCCGCCGCGGCCCCCTGAACCTCCATTTTGATCTATATATCCACATGCGAATCCGCCGACAAGGACCACGACGGTCGGCCACGTCTCGCTTCTGAAGACATTCAGGCGGTCACCTGGATCGTTTGCACGGGGATGGCGTTCCGCCCCGACTTCAGGTATGGCCGCGGCTCCGGCTGGGCGAAGCCGTTCTGGTCGACGGTCCGGCGCGGAACTCGTAGGTGCCAGGGCGGAGGCCGTCGAGCTGGGCGGTGAACGGGACGGTGCTGAACGGTAAGGGCCAGGTCCGGGGGGTGCCGGTGTCGGGGTCGAAGCCCCAGATCTCCCCGGGCCTGGTCCCGGCGGGGAGCATCGGGCGCCAGTCCTCGGGGGGCGGCATCAGCGTGCAGGGACGCCAGTCGGCGGCCTGCCCGGCCGGATCGTCGGCGGCGAGCGGTTCGCCGGTCGCGGGCCGGAGCCAGAACTCGACCCGGCGCAGGCCCGACCAGCCGGACATCGCCGTCCCCTCGATCCACACCGGATCGCCGGCGGCGACCTTCAGCACCTCCCGGGGGAGGTAGGCGGCCGTCTTGAGGTACGATTCGGGGTCGTTGTTCTGCAGCGCGTAGGTGTCGTTGGCCTGGTAGTCATTGGTCAGGACGATCCGTTGCAGCCACTTGATCGACTTGAACCCGTGCGCCCAGGGGACGATCATCCGGACCGGCCCGCCGCGCTTCAGCGGGATGTCCCGCCCGTTGAGCCGGTAGGCGACGATCGGCGGCGGCATCCCCGGCGGGCTCTCCAGCGCCTGGTTCAGCGCCAGCGACGACTGGAAGAGCTGCGCCGGGTCGTCGTTGTGGAAGCCCCAGTAATAGACCCGCCGCACGTTGTCGAGCCTGCCGACGCGCCGGAGAACCTCCCGGAGCGGCACCCCCTCCCAGAGCCCCTGGCCGAGCGGGAAGGGGATGTTGTTGCACTGCATCGCCTTGAGATACTGGACGCCGTGCGTCCGGCCGATCGCCCTGAGGGCGTCGAGGTCCAGCGCCTTGCCGTCCTCGATCCGCGCCGGCCGTTCGACCCCCGCCGACTCATCCGGCACGATCTCCAGCCGCCACGTCTCCGGGGTGAGCCGGGCCTTGACCCGCGCCTCCCCTTCGAGCGTGAACGGCCTGGGATTTCCCCGGCTGACATCGACGAAGTCGTTCGCCTCCGTCAACAGCGGGCACACCGGCCCCGGGGCCGCCGCGTCCCCCCGACCGCCACGCCCCCTTGCCGCCCCTCGGCCCGTCCCACCAGCGCAACCGACAGGCCGCCCGCCGCGGTCACTTCGAGGAACCGGCGTCGATCCATGCCCTCGCTCATCATCTTGTCCCTCCTTTTGGTGGCCAGGGTGGGCACGCTTTGAGTCTTCGAAGCGCGTGGCGTGAGGCCCCCGCCAATGCCAGCCGTGCCCCCAAAAGAGGCCGCATCCCCGCGCCCGCGTTCGTCGTCCGTAACGGCCACCCCAGGGTTTACGGCGAAATATTCTGAGCAGAGATTAGGCGTCTTCCTTTGCGTCTGGCCGATCGGTTGAAGGCCCCAGCATCCAGTCGATTCCATCGGCTATGCTCTGATCTTTCCGGTAATCGTCCGCCCCTTCTTCCAATCATCGTCCTCGCATTCACGCTCCATGTAAAGTCATGTAGGGTGGGCACCGCCCAATATCCAAAATTTAATATGTGATGGGCGGTGCCCACCCTACATGACTGGTTTTTCCAGTGTCGGGCCGGAGCACTGGCAGATCCGGTGGAACCCAGATATTATCACTTTTCCACCAGTGCTATCCCTCCGACGGTTCATGGGGAGGCGTCCGACGGCCAACCGGCCGAGTTCGATTGTGTCTCTCGGGAGATCTCCGATGGGGGGACCTCGCCGAACTTCTCCCGATGCAGATGCCAGGGCAGGTAGCACATCTCCTCGCACTCCGCGTCCATCACGGCGACATCGGGGTTCGCAAGGACCGCCGTGAAGTACCTTCGGCCCATTCCGACGATGAATCCGCGACAGTAGAGGAACCCGTCGTCCGAACCGTCCGTCCGCTCCTGGATGTCGGCCCGGTCGATGTCGTACAGCTTCCGCTCCAGGATGCGGTCGAAGGCCAGCAACTCGTCGGCTGGCAGGCTGTCGAGTTGCTCTCGCAGGGCCGGAACGACCTCATCCGCAAGCGCCTCCTGGAGCGCGTACGCGTCGTCCTCGGAGAGCTTACCCTCGGCCAGCCGCTGTCGGGACTCGGCCTTGCCGCTGACTGAGTCCCACGCGGCCTCGATCATCGACCAGAAGCGGTTCTCGTCCACGGTCTTCCTCCACGCCTAACGGGGCGATGAGCGGTCGGGCGGCACGGCGCTCATCGCGGAGGTTGCGGGTCGACCCTCGGAACAGGCACCGCCAGGTCTCCAACGCCCGGCCGCTCCATTGCCGGGTCGAGTGAGGCCGCCTCCGTGCCCGTTCCTGACCTCGATTCAGCGGCGGGGTGGCACTGGTGAATCTTCATATCTAGGTGCCACTGGCTTTGCCAGTGCCCACCGTACATGACTGCAACCGCAGGTTAGAAATCGCCCAGCAGGGCCGAGAAGTGGGCCAGAACCGACCCCAGCAACGCATCGGGACACGACGGGTCGGCGACGAAGAACCAGAACTCGCCGAACTGATTGTTGACGGTGAAGCGCTGGCCCGCAAGCTCGAAGTCGATCCAAGCCTCGGTCACGCCGTCGGTGACGAACCCCGAAAGACGGGCACCGTCCAACCGAGCGGCGTGGTCTCGGACGCTCTCCCACGAGCGCGAGAACGGCAGGGAACCGAAGTGCCGGCTGCCGTCGCTCATGCGCAGGTCGAAGAGTCGTTGCATGACGCGGCCTGGCCAGGATTCAACGAACGAATCATCGTGAGAAAATACAACGGAACGTCGAATCATCCCGCCCGTTGATTCCATTCTCCTACGAATTCTCTCATCTCACAAACAAATTTTGAAGACAGGCGAACCAAACGGCGGGTGGCGACGCCAATCGCCGCGTGGGTGCCGACCCCCGAGAGCGGTATGCGAGCCGATGCCCGCGCGCATCGCGACTCCTCCACCCGACCCTTCCCGCGCCGCGTGCGTCCCGCGCCAATCCGTCGCGTCGAGCAATCCCCGAGACCCCGTCAGAACCCCTCATCCCGGCCACGGCCCGGCGACGGTGCGCTCGGGACAGGAGAGGCCATGAGAGAGCGGTTAGGCGTCAGCCGCACTGGCGGGCGGAAGACCTGGGCACGACGACGTTGCCCCGGCCGCCCGCCCGTTGCCCCTTCCTATGCCAGCCATAACCGAACAAGCCGAGGGCACCCAAGGCGAGCATTGTCAGGCTCGTCGGCTCGGGCACGGACACGGGGGCGAAGGTCGAGAGCCGGACCGACGAACCATTGTTCAGACGGATCTCCGTGCTGCCGTTGCGGTCGAACACGACCCCGTCGGTGACGATGTGGAAGTTACGCGACTCCTGGCCCGAAAGGATCGGTTCGGTGGCGAAGTCGAAGTCGATCAGCGCGCCGTCGACGCTCCGGCTGGTGCTGCCGGGCGCCCGGGTGCCCGATGACGTGGTGGAAAAGTCCACATCGGTCAGGAAGTCGGTGAAATCGTCACGGCCGACCGACGTGACGAACCCATTCAAGCCCGCTACTGTATCTGTAATCTGCTGCACGAAGGCCAGCTTCCCCGTCGCGTCGAGGCGCACCACCCGGTCCTGGAGTGTCCCCTGGAAGAGCGGGGCGCCCGTGACCCCACGGATCACGAAAGGGATCGATTCGTCGGCGATCACCAACCCGGCCCCCGGGCCGCCGGCAACTCCGCTGAGCGCCACCATACCCCCCGGCGCAGGAATTCGGCGTGCCCCAGGGAGGGCCATCCGAGCAAGGTCAAGCCCACGCAGAGCAGCAGGTACCGGAGTTGCTTCATCAGCGCTGTCATCGACGATCTCCTTCCCGACAATGCGGCGGGTGGTTGTCCAAGACGACGTCATTCGTGCCCCGGTCGGGAAGCCGTCGTGGACTGGGCCGAAGACGTTCGCCCCGGCACCCGCCGCCTAAAAAAGTATTCAGCCACTGAACAGACGTGTTGTAACATGTCCAATCGTCTGTATAATCAGCGGACATATCGCAATTATTCTGATCTCAGTCGCACTTTGCAACACGAAATTTCTGTTGTTTGTGAATTCTTGCGGACAGGGAAAGACGGACATGTCCAGGTCGCTTGATCAGTCATGTCGGGTGGGCACCGCCCACCATCCAGATTTTAATATGTGATGGGCGGCGCCCACCCGACATGACTCAATCCGCACGGTGGACCCGACCCGGCTCAGTGGGCCATCGCGCATCGTGCGCCGTGAGGTCCGGGTGAGTCGGAGCTGAGCCGCGTGGGCCGGCTGGCGCTGACTGGTCGTGTCAAGTCTCGGTGATGATCGGGAGACTCGCGGGCCGGTTAAGGCGGGTTGCGAGCCCTCCGAGGAGAGGCGTGACGAATCCTGTCAGGATGGCAGTGACCGAGCCACCCAGCAGGCTGAGCAAGAAATCGAACCCACGGTTGCGGAACTGCTTGCGGTCCGCTGACTTGGCCTCGGCCCGCTGGAGCCGATCAGCCCGGTCCTGGGCGATCGCCGCATCGACCAGAACCTGGACGGTCCGGTCCTCACTGGCCGGTGAAACCTCCCCGCCCGTTTGGTCTGAGATCCCGTGCACGACTAGCTCCCGGTAGTGCCGGCTGGCCTCGCGCGCAAGGCGTTCTGCCGTTCGGTCAGACTTTTCTCGTCAGTCAGGAGCTTGGTATTCTGCGCCTTTAGCTCGTCGATCAAGTCTTCCCTGACTCCCGCGCCGGGCAGAATCGCGTATTTCCAGGCCCGCCGCTCCGCACGCGGTGTCGCCGGGCGTTCCGCGATCGTCCGGGAGGCATCGGTGTATAGTTTTGATCCGAGGATTACCTGTGCCAGGGAGCGCGGGGTCACCCGGGCAAGAATCACAAGGGCCTCGGCCTTCCGCTCAGGGTCTTCGATGGACTGGGCGACCTCGATCGCCTTCTTAAGAGTCAGCTCATCGATCGTCCTCCGGCGAGGTGCATCGCTCGCGAATGCCGAGACATCCGGGTCTGCTGGCTGCCTCCGTGATTCCACGATGCTAGGCACAAGAAAAATGCTCCCGATCATCGAGATTTGCGAGTCAGAGGGAGCAGGCCCCACGGCGCTCTGCACCGCCGGGACCGGCGGCGCGGCTTTGAACGGCGCGGCCGGACTTGCTGGTGCGACATAAATTTTGCACCGCATTCCCCGTCCCGATCGCGACCTCCGACGGCTCCTTCTGTCCAGCGAGGACACGAATGATCTCTAGGAGAGCCTCATCCCGAACCCACTTGTTCGAGATGCGTTTGGCCAGGTGGAACGCGTCATCCACCCGGTCCCATCTCAGGAGGGACCCGATCAGCCCCGAAAGGCGTGCGAGGTCCATCGGGTCGGCTTCCAAATCGCGGCCCTCCGCAACCGGTGAGAGCCAGATTTGAGTGGGAACCGGAGAGGACGCGGCGGTCTGAGCCGAAACCGCAGATGTATAAGCTGGGGCCTGAGGGCTCGGCAACTGGAGGGGCATCAACCCGATCACCGGGGACGGTCCCCCGGACGCGGCACGCGTCTCCGGCGCACGCCTCGGACCCATCAGAAGGAGCGCGGCCGCCACCACCCCCAAGGCCAGCCCGAGCGCGGCCCCCGGTAGGCTAAAACGTTTCTTCAACTCCGCCATCGCCTTTCTCCCTGCGAACGACGGCACTGGCAAATCCAATACTATTCAAAGACATGACCAAATTGTATTTGCCAGTGCTCCCATTCGAAACCGACAAAACGAGTTTCATCAGGCCGATCATTCCGCCGGCACCTGCATTACACCATTGGACGGTCGCTCCTTGACCGCAGCCTCGAAACTCTCGGGCGATGGTCCTCCGTGAGCAAGCCAATCGTAACTGAAAACCTCTTGCTGGGCACGAGGTATGTCCTGAGCGGCGATGAACCCCACGCCTGGCATACCGGACTTTTCGCTGACGACCAGGATGGTCAGAGGGCTGAGCCCCTTCACAAGACAATAGGATTGGATGGGTTCGAGGCACTGGCCGAGGCCAACGCGAGCGAGCCCGGTGAGCCGAGCGACCATGTTGTAGGTGAGCACCTGGCGATTATGCGCGGCCAATGCAAGGACCGACCAGATTTGGGCCGCACGCTCATTGGTGGTCATCAGCGCCTCCGTCGCCTATACCTGATGTAGTCATGTAGGGTGGGCACCGCCCACCATCCAAAATTTAATATATGGTGGGCGGTGCCCACCCTACATGACTACAACCGCAGGTTAGACATCGCCCAGCAGGGCCGAGAAGTGGGCCAGAACCGACCCCAGCAACGCATCGGGACACGACGGGTCGGCGACGAAGAACCAGAACTCGCCGAACTGATTGTTGACGGTGAAGCGCTGGCCCGCTAGCTCAAAGTCGATCCAAGCCTCGGTCACGCCGTCGGTGACGAACCCCGAGAGGCGGGCACCGTCCAACCGAGCGGCGTGGTCTCGGACGCTCTCCCACGAGCGCGAGAACGGCAGGGAACCGAAGTGCCGGCTGCCGTCGCTCATGCGCAGGTCGAAGAGTCGTTGCATGACGCGACCTGGCCAGGATTCAACGAACGAATCATCGTGAGAAAATACAACGGAACGTCGAATCATCCCACCCGTTGATTACATTCTCCTACGAATTCTCTCATCTCACAAACAAATTTTGAAGACAGGCGAACCAAACGGCGGAGATGCCCGTCATGTAGGGTGGGCACCGCCAATCATCCAAATTTTAATATATGGTGGCCAGTGCCCACCCTACATAACTGCCAGTGCTCCTCCGACGCGTCTGACGGGAGGGCACCCACAGGCAAGGCCATGAAGGAACGGCAAGGGGGCATGTTGTGGAGACGGCGGATCACCCAGCCGGGTAGCCGAGTCGGCTCCCGATCTCATCCATGCGAAGATACCCCATCGGCATCGCTCCTCAGCCGTCGAGCACGCATGTTTTCTCGTCCATGTTACAAGTCGCAGACCATCCGGTAGTGGGTCGATACGCTCGGAATCCCACACACCTGGGTTTTGACGAGCACGCGGAACCCCAGATGCTGATAGAAGCCGACCGCCGAGGTCGAGCCATCCACGTCCAGGTGACAACTCCTGCACCCCTCGGCTCGGCCTCGCTCGAAGGCCAGTTCCATTAACCTCCTGCCGACCCGAAGCTCACTTCCTCGAACCGAGGAGTCGGTCACGATATTCTGCACGTAGAACGCATCCTCCGGGATCGCCGGAAACAAGAAGGTGGCTAGACGATACGACGCGTTTACCTTCGCCCAGAGCTCCGCTGGCAGATGCGAGCGCGAAGCCCCGAACGACCAGTCAATCTCCGCGTGTCGACGGGGCGAATAACATATCAAAATCCCCACGACAACTCCATCTCGACGAGCGACGTGGCTCAAGCGGTGGCTGTAAATGCCATGCTCGTCTCGCCACTCCCATTCCGACAACTCGATCCAGACGCGGATGTCGCCACCCCCACAGAAGGTGAAGAGTTCCCGATCCGTGTCCGCGATTAGCCTCGCGGCAACCGCCGCATCATCCGGCCGGCCGGGTTCGATCTGCAACATTGTTTCTGCCTTTGGTGAGAGACCTCGCGTGAGTGAGAAAGGCGGGTTCGTAGACAAGCTCGCTGTCCTTCCGCGACAGGATCTCGCGCGCCAGCGAGGAGTCGCAAACGAAGTCCCGCAAGGTCCCATCCCAGGCATCGAAGAACGCACTTTGGTGGCGGCCGGTACTCAACCCCTCGGCCACGAAGACGAAGACAATCTGAAAGACGTTCAAGAACATATAGACGAAAGCTTCAAGCTTGGCTCTGTGCGATGGATCATCTCGATTCACTTGGGCCATCGCGTGGGAGTCGTAGACACCCCACAATTCCGGATCGCGAACCAACTCCTTGTTTAGCTCCAAAAGTAATTTTTGAAACTCGTGTCGGCTTCCCAATCGCAACTGGCGTTGACTGAGTTTATTGGTCCAGTACGCCGCAAGACCTGAGACCAGCAAGGAGATGAAGGCGACGGCGAGTGATCCAATCTCGGCTGATGTCATAGGGAAGCCCACAGGACGTGAACGAAGCCCCCTGGGCAACCCGACCGCGAGTCGCCGTCGTTCAAGAGGTCCCGAGATTGTTCGCCAGCCGATCGCAGTTATTGTTACCCCGCCGCCCAAAGAATCCCTGTCCGCCGCGTGGTCCCCCAAAGCGGGTCTCCTTGAGAGGTGGCATCTCCACAACGCTCACCTTGCGGCGCCACACGACCATGAGCACCATTCTCGGCCTGAATCTCGGCCAATTCCAGAGCGTCGCGTGTCTGAACGACCCGGATACCCAGCCGGGTAGGGTCCGCCGTGCGGACCACCCTTCTCTGACTCGGTCCGCACGGCGGACCCGACCCGGCTACCTATCAGTGCCACCCGCCGCGGGGAGTGGACGTTAGCTGTCGAACGTCGTGGCCGCCTTGTGCTGGCGGTGCCGCCAGGCCAGGCCGACGAGGGCTGCCAGGCCGCCGGAGATCAGCGTCGAGGGTTCGGGCACGGCGGTGGTTGGGGCGAGTGTCTCGAAGGCGATCTCGCCCATGGACACATAGTTGCCTTGGTTCGGCACCTGGGGGCCTGTAACCACGAGTTGCACGTAACGGGCTGTCGTATCCGTCAGGTCGAAGACCTGGGCTGCATAGTCCTGATCGAAGGGATTGTTGGCCGGGGCGAAGACTCCCACGGAGCTTGACGTCGCGAACGATGGGTCGACGGATGTGGAGACTGACATGCTCGCGATGCCCGAGAATTCCTCATTCCAGAGGGTCAGGCGCGCAATCGAGTAGACGGCGCCCAGGTCGTAGATGATGGTCGAGGAGGTAACGTTCAAGGGCGTAAACCATTCGTTGTTGTCTGCAAGGTAATTGTGCAACGGATTGCCGGCCAGGTAGGTGTCGAAGTCAGTGACGCCGCTGACGAAGTTGGTGGATAGCCCGGATTGGTTGATCGTGTTGCCGATGTCGTAAGGCGAACTGTTTATACCACCCGTATTCTGGAGCACGGCGACCGGGCTGAGGATGAGCCCCGCCTCGACCTGCCCCGCTGAAACCATGAAGCCCAGCGCCACCACGGTTAACCTGAGCGTTCTCGTTGCGATCGTCATGAGATGATCTCCGTTGTTGGCCCGCCGCTTGCTCCCCACAATTCCTTCGGCCTCCGCGCCGTGCGGCACGATCAGAAGCGTCCGCGAATATCGCACGACCGCCGGCTCTCGCACAAGCGAAATCCTGATATTTCCGCGTGGCTTATGGCCGAGGCCGCCTAACGGGGCGATGAGCGGTCGGGCGGCACAGCGCTCATCGCGGAGGTTGCGGGTTGCCCCTCGGAACAGTAATGTAGTATGTGTACATAACGCAATATATTAAATTTTGGATGTTGGGCGGTGCCCACCCTACATGACTGACTCGATCCTCACGGCGGACGACCCGGCTTATGTTCTGGAAATCCGGGTGCGGCCGGTGAATCATGCAGAATCGTTGCGACCGTCACGCTGCCACCGGGAAGCCACTGCGGTCGATGCGACTCCAGAATTCGCCCAGTAACGTAGGGTGGGCACCGCCCACCATCCAAATTTTAATAGTGGTGGGCGGTGCCCACCCAACCCTCTAAACGTGCACTATGTACACTGGTTTCGAGCCTTCAATATCTTCGCTGTGGCGACATGACTGATCTTCGCCCCACTTTGTTTCTTCGGCTTCGGCTTCTTCGGGCCACGGGGACTCTTTCGATACTCCGACAGGGGCACCGTCCGCGCCCATTCGACCAGCAATACGGCCAACTCCGCCGCCGGCATCTCCTGGAATTCCACCCACTCGTCCTTCGGGATCGCCCGGACCATACCCCGGTGGTTCATCTTCACCTCATCCGCCAGGTGATATCCCGAAACCATCTCGGCCTGCTCCGCACCATGCGCGGCACGAAGCGCCGCTTTGACGGTGCTCATCACGTTGTAGGACAGCAACGCCACGCAGAAGCTGAACAACGCCGCCTTGGGATAACCCAACTCCTGGATCTCGCCCTGGAGCGTCTTCTCCATCTCCTGGAAGGCGGTCTCCAGGGTCCAGCGTCGGCGGTAGATGTCCGCGACCGTTCGGGCGTCGGCGGCCTCCACCGGCAGGTTCGTCACCAGGTGAATCTCGGTGTCCCCCTCCCGGGTCGGCCGGTCCAGGACCACCGTGACCCGACGCAAGACGAGGATGTCCCCGTCGTCGTTGGTGGCCCGCAGCGTCTGCTCGAACACCACGCCGGTGGCGGTCCGTCCCCGCGCCTTTCGCCGGCCCACCGGCGTGCAATGCAGGGTTGAACGATGCTGACGGATCACGAAACATCCACCGCGTCGGGCGATCCCGAAGAGGAAGCCGGTGGTGCAAAAGTTCCGGTCCCCGATCCAGAGATCCCGCGCCGCGACCGTCTCCACGATCTGATCCAGCAGCGATCGCTCCTGGGCATGGCCGTCTTCGCAGAGCACCACATCGATGGCCAGCATCAGTTCGGGATCGAAGACCACCAGGGCCTGACCGGGCAAGGCGCCGGCACGCATCGTCCGCAGTTCCGCAATCCGGTGCTCGGTCTTGGCCAGGTGGTTGCCATCGAGGATCTTGGTGCGATCGCCCGGCAGAAACGGCGTCCGCGCACCTCCCATGGCGGTGGTGACCGCGCCGAGCCGCTCGGCCGACATCCGGACCATGGCCGCTCCGATCGGCGTTTCGAGGCGTTCGATCTTGCGGTAGAGGGCCGTGAGCGAGGTGTGGATGGGCACCGCGTTCTTGGCATAGGCGGCGTGGATCGAGGGGCGGATGCCACAGACGACCACGCTCATCAGTTCGACGATCGAAGAGAAGAGCAGATCACGCGTATACTGCCGTTGGGCGTGGTCCTCGAAGAGTTGATCGAGGACTCGGGGGTTGAGCGCGTTCTCCATCAGGGCCTGGGTCATGACGGGGATGGTATCGCCCTGGGTAAATCGCTCGAAGGCTTCGCTGTGGATCATGGGAACTCTCTTCCTCCAAAGGCAGTAACTCCTTGCGGGAAGACAGTTTAACACATTCATGTGGTGCATGTTTAGAGGGCTGGCGGTGCCCACCCTACGTTACTGGGGCTATCCCGGGGTCGGGTGGACGTGCGCAGGCCAGGGGCTCCGATTGGGTGATACGAGGTCGGGGCGGTGGCGATATTCTCCCGAGACGGACGCGATTCTCCAGGGCGGTCGGGGTGCGCCTGGGGGATCGGTTCGAGATGAGACAGCACACAAGGGAGCTTCGCCCGCCCATGCTCAGCCAGAGACAGATTGACGCCAATCGACGCAATGCGGAAGAGTACGGGGCCACGTACGGCCAGGGGGAAGGCGCGGGCCAGTCGCAATAGCGTGCGGCATGGGCTCTCGGCGCGGGTGGTGGTGCTGACGCGGGAGGAGAAGGCGTTTCAGAAGCGGTTGCGGGAGGACTGGTATCGGGATCAACGGCCGACGACGGAGGAGGAGCTTGCGCTGATCGAGCAGGCGGTGCGGGCGATGGTGGTCTTGAAGCGGATTCGGACGATCGAGCTGCGGATGTGGGCCGAGGCGCCGCCGGGGGTGTATCTGCCGATCGAGGCGGTGAAGTTCGTCCTCCGCTACCTGCCGCGGTGGTCGAAGAGCCTGCACCGGGCGATCCAGGGGTTGGAGCGGATCGCGAAGGCGAAAATGCGGGCGAAATCGCAAAACAAAGCCGTTGGAATATCGCCGCAAGCACCACTTAAGAAAGAAGTTGAGACCACCAAGGGCGATTCCCGAATGGCGACGGATCGGGGGGCTCGGGTGGTAGGCCAACTGGGCTCGGATCGGGGTGAAGATACGGGTGGCCAGACACGCGGGACACTCGAAGACGGGGGTCCGGGCGAGCCGTCGAACGAGCGGGCAGACCGAGCGAAATCACAGATCGAAGCCAAGAGAAAATCGACGCAAACGGTTTCCGAGAAAGCCGTTAATCTCCGCGAGAGCGATTCCGGGGCCGCGCCGGATTCCGCGACGGGTCGGGGGCCTCGGGTGGCCGGTTTCGCGTGCTCCGACCCGGAAGAACGTACGGATCGCCAGCCTCACGAGGTACCCGGGAACGGAACCCAGGGACGGACGGAGACGGGGACAGCCGGCGCGATCGATGCGGCGAAATGGCCAAACGAAGCCGAGAGAAAATCGACGCAAGTTCCTGTGCGGCCAATACTCGCGCCCTTGATTCGCGTGGCGGCGGTGGTCGTGCTGGGGGCGGGGGTGGTGCTCGGAGGGTCGCGGGGGGCGGGGGCCATGAAACGGGGTCCGGGGGATGGTACAGTAGGAGTCGGGGAGAGCCTCGGCGAGCGGCGGGAGGGGAGACGACGGCCATGTGCGGCATCTGTGGCGCGGCCTGGACCGACGGCGGCCGGGCGATTCCCGAGGCGGGCCTCGACGCGATGGTCGAGCGGCTCCTCCACCGGGGGCCGGACGATCGCGGCGTCTATCAAGCCCCCCACGCCGCCCTGGGGTTCCGTCGGCTGTCGATCGTCGATCTGCCGGGAGGGCATCAGCCGCTCGGCAACGAGGATGGCACCGTTCAGGTGGTCTTTAATGGCGAGATCTACAACTTCCCGGCCCTGAGGCACCGGCTGGAGGCACGCGGGCATACCCTGCGGTCGTCGGGGGATACGGAGGTCCTGGTCCATCTCTACGAGGATGAGGGGCCGGGGATGTTCCGCCTCCTGCGAGGGATGTTCGCCCTGGCGATCTGGGACGCCCCCCGGCGCACCCTCGTGCTGGGCCGCGACCGGCTGGGGCAGAAGCCGCTCGTGTATCGCCACGACGGCACGCGGATCGTCTTCGCCAGCGAGCTGAAGGCACTCCTGGCCCTGCCCGAGGAGGTCGTCCCCCGTCGGCTCGACCCGAGGGCCCTGGATCGCTATCTCACATATGGATATGTGCCGCACCCGTTGACGATCCTGGAAGGGGTTTACAAGCTCCCCCCGCGCATTATGCCGTCTGGCACGAGGGGCGGCTGGAGCTGAGGCGGTACTGGGAGCCGGACTGGGAGGCCGAGAACGACCGCCCGATCGAGGAGGACGCCGAGCGGCTCCGCACGCTTCTGGCCGAGGCCGTGCGGGAGCAGATGGTCGCCGACGTGCCGCTCGGGGCGTTCCTCTCCGGCGGGATCGACTCGACGATCATCGTCGGCCTGATGCAGCAGGCGGCGGATCGGCCGGTGAAGACCTTCTCGATCGGCTTCGACGATCCGGCCTTCGACGAGAGCCATTACGCCGAGATGGCCGCGAGGCACCTGGGGACCGAGCATCACGCGTTCGTCGTCGCAGCCCCGCGCGTGGGAGACCTTGCCGGCCCTGGCCTGGCAGTTCGACGAGCCGTTCGCCGATAGCTCGGCCTTGCCGACGTGGTACGTCGCCGAGCAGACCCGCCGGCACGTGACGGTCGCCCTGACCGGCGACGCGGGGGACGAGCTGTTCGGCGGATACGACCGCTACCGGGCCCTGGCGATGACGGGGATGCTCGACCGCCTGCCGGCTGGCGTGCGGCGGTTCGTGGGCGGGCCGCTGGCGAGGGCGCTGCCGGCGTCGTCGCGGGCGAAGACGCGGCTGCGGCGGATCCGGCGGCTGCTGGAGGGGGTGGACGACCGGCCGGAGTCCCGCTACCTGCGCTGGATGACGATGTTCGACGAGCCGGGCCGCGCGGCGCTCTATGCCGACGGGTTCCTCGACAACCTGGCCGACGCCGACGCGCGCGACCCCGACGGGGCCGACCCGGCGGGCGTGCTGGAGGCGGCCTTGACGGAGGTCGCCCCGAAGCGGGACCCGGTCACGCGGGCGATGATCGCCGACCTGCTGACGTATCTGCCGGGCGACCTGCTGTGCAAGGTGGACATGGCGAGCATGGCCCACTCGCTCGAATGCCGGGGGCCGTTCCTCGACCACCGGGTCGTCGAGCTGGCCCTGGCATTGCCGCTCTCCCGGAAGCTGCGGCTGCGGTCGGGGCGGTCGAAGGTCGTGCTCAAGCAGGCGTTCGCGGACCTCCTGCCGCCGCCGATCCGCACGCGCCCGAAGATGGGCTTCGGCGTGCCGATCGACCGCTGGTTCCGGGGGGAGCTGAAGGAGGAGCTACGGGCCGTGCTGCTCGACCCGGTCAGCCTCCAGCGCGGCCTGTTCCGTCCCGAGGCGGTGGAGACCCTCCTCGACGAGCACGCCGACGGCCGCCGCGATCATGCGTATCGGCTCTGGGGCCTCCTGATGCTGGAACTCTGGTTCCGCCACCACATCGACCCGCCGGCCGCCTCCGGGGCGGACCTACGGGCGGCGTCGCTGAGCCGGCCATCGTGAACGGGCTTTTCCCGCGCGGTGTGCTCTATAATGAGGTGATCCGTATCCCATGGCGCCGAGCCCCGAAAAGGCCCCCATCATGAGCACGATCTTTCCCGGGATGGACCCGTACCTGGAAGACCCGCAACTCTGGCCGGGGGTCCATAACTCCATGGTCGTTTACCTCCGAGACCATCTACAGAACCTCCTGGGACCGAACTACATCGCCGCAGTCGAGGAGCGTGTGTTCGTCGAAGGCACCGACCGAATCCGGGAGGTTTCCCCGGATGTCTGGATCCGGAAGGACCGTGCCGGCCAAAAGAAAACGGGCGGGGGTGGCGCCGGGGTCGCGGTTCTCGAAGAAGCGAATGCACCGTTGGTGGTCCGGGTCCCTCCGCTGGAAATCCACGAATCGTATGTCACGATCCTGGATCGGCGTTCGGGACAGCAGATCGTGACGGTCATCGAGCTGGTCAGCCCGACGAACAAGTTCAGCCGGGCCGGGCCGCGGAGTCGTACGTGGACAAACAGGAAGAGGTATGTGACAGCCAGACGCATCTGGTCGAGATCGACCTGCTCCGCGCCGGGCCGCACGTCCTGGCGGTTTCCGGGTGGGCGGCGCGGGGAAAGGTGGCCTACGATTACTTGATCTGCGTGAACCGGGCAAAGGAGCCTCCGCGATGAATACGAAGTCTATCCGCGAAGGCTCCGTCAGCGTCTGCCGCACATCCGCATCCCGCTGGCCGATAACGATCCCGACGTACTGCTCGACTTGCAGGCCGTGCTGTCCCAGACCTATGACGCCGGGCGATTATGGCAACCGGATCGAACTACAGCAAACCCTGCCTCCCGCCGCTCTCGCCCGAGGACCAGGCCTGGGCCAATGAACTGATCCGGGAGGCGCGGGCGCGGTCGTAGAGAGCCGGTCACTCGGCGGAGTGCCGGGGTCTCGAAAGACGAGACCCCAGCCACCCAGCCATTCGCATCGGCGGATTTGTGCCTCAGCGTTGCTTGGCGCGGGCCAGGGCCGAGGGGTCGTCCAGCACGAGATAGTGGCCGTGGTCGGCCGAGACGATCAGGACGGACTCGTCCCAGTTGCTGTGCGACTCGACCCAGTCGATGATGGCCTGCACGGCCTCCTCGCCGCTGATGACGGCGCCGATGGCGTTATCCAGGTTGTTGTCGTGCAAGGCCCAGTCCACGTCGCCGGCCTCGACGAACAGGGCGAACGGCTGCTCGGGGCGGGCGCTCAGGACGGTCAGGGCCGCGCGGGTCATGTCGGCCAGAGTGGGGTTCTGCTGGAGGTCGGCCTCGGAGTACACCTCGGCCGTCCCCTTGATCCCCTTGGCCGGGTCGGGGTTGCCGTCGGCCGTGCGGTAGGGCAGGTGGGCGACGTTCGTGCCGTAGAAGCCGAAGAGGCGCCGGCCGTCCCGCGCCGCTTGTTGAGCCGCCTTGTGGAGAGATTCGGCCCCGTTGACGTTCGCGGCTGTCTGGGTCACGACGTAACGGCCGCCGTGGTTCACGTCGATGGCCTTCAGGTCGGCGTCGGCGATGTAGGTGTTCTCGCCGCTCGCGGCGTTCTTGCCCTGCCCCTTGAGGCTCTTGTCCTTGGACACCTGGCCGTAGCCGGCCCCCATGACCACGTCGAGTCCGGGGTGGGGCTGGTCCTTGCCCGTCGTCTGGGTGATCGACTTCAGGCCGAGCATCTCGCGGGCGAGGTCCTGGTAGTCGTCGCGGTGAACGTTATGGGCGTACATGGCCGCCGGAGAGACGTGGTTGAACGGCACGCTCGTCACCGTGCCGACCTTCCAGCCGTCTTTCTGGAGCTGGTGGAAGAGGGTCGGCACGAACCGGGCGTCGTCGGTCACGTTGACGCCGTTATTGTACGACTTCACGCCGGTGGCGAACTCGCCGGCGCTCTGCGAGCTATCGGTGTAGGCGTGCAAGACCCGGCCGACCTTCTCGACGCCCGCCTTGTCGGTCTTGTTGGCGCTCTGCCCCTTGAGATAGCCGGGGGCCGTCAACGGGCCGGGGGTCCACGGGTTCGGCCCGGCGATGCGGGCGTCGTAGCCGCCGAGCAGGCTCCCCTTGGGGATCGTCACGCTCTGGGCGTCCACGTCGGTCGTGGCCTTGTCGTGGGTCGGGGTGGTCACGACGTAGCCGAACTGCGCCGAGCCGTCCGCGTCATAGTCCTGGAAGACCAGGCCCGTGCCTTTCCCCTCGTCATAGACCTTGCCCGTCTTGGCGATCGCCGCGGCGCGGGTGGCTGTCCCAGTCGATGCCGTCGAACCAGACGGTGAAGAGGTACTTCGCCCCGCGCTCGACGGCGGCCTTCTGCACGCGGTAGAGGTCGCTCTGGTCGGCGTAGGTCGCCTGGGGATTGACCGTGTTCTCGGGCAGCTCGCCGCCGAACAGCGGCTTGATCCGCGCCGGGTCGCGGTACCGGCTGTTCTTTCCGGTGACGGCCGAAAGGTCGGCCTTGCGGCCGAAGACGTACACGGGGATCAGCCGGTTGGTGTGGCTGGCGTGGTTCGAGAAGACATCGCCGGGGCCTTGCGAGCCGAAGTGATAGGCCCGCTCGGCCTTCTCGTCCTTGTTCGCCACGTAGGCGTTCTGCATCTCCTTGATCGGATCAGCCGCGACGGCCAGCGTGGGGACAATCGCGGCGAGAGCAACAAGCGGTCGAAGGCGAGCGAGCACGGCGGGACCTCCCGGTGGGCAGGAACTTCTCCAAAACAAGGCTGGAACCGCCCATCTTAGCAGCCGTTCCGTGAAGATTCGACGCCGCTTCGAAGAAACCCGCGCGAATCTTTTAAGTAGGCCGAGGCTCGCCCCCCGACCAATTCAAAAGGGTTGGTTTGCCCTGTCCGCTGGTGCACAATGGAGGGACATTCCCCAATGCGGGTCGTGTGCGAACAGAGAATGGCAGCGTTGAAGTTCGGGGGTGCGTGGTGGTGCGAGATGTCCTGGCGATCGTGCTGGCGGGTGGGCGAGGAACCCGGCTGGACCCCCTGACCCGCGATCGCGCCAAGCCGGCCGTGCCGTTCGGGGGGATCTACCGGATCGTGGATTTCACCCTCTCCAACTGCATCAATAGCGATCTGCGCAAGATCCTCGTGCTGACGCAGTACAAGGCGATCAGCCTGACGCGGCACATCGACCAGGGCTGGCGGTTCCTCAGCCGCGAGCTGGACGAGTACATCGAGGTGATCCCGCCGCAGCAGCGCATCGCCGAGCACTGGTACCAGGGGACCGCCGACGCGATCTACCAGAACGTGTACACGATCGAGAAGGCGGAGCCTCGGGATACCTTGATCCTGGCGGGGGATCACATTTACAAGATGAACTACGCGTCCATGCTCGACTTCCACCGCGAGCGCCGGGCGGACCTGACGATCGCCTGCCTGCCGGTGCCCCGGCTGGACGCCCGGCACTTCGGCGTGATGCACGTGGACGACGCCGGGCGCGTCGTCAGCTTCCTGGAGAAGCCGCACGACCCGCCGTCGATGCCGGGGCATCCGGACCTGGCCCTCGGCTCGATGGGGATTTACGTCTTCTCGACCGACGTGATGTACGAGCGGCTCTTCCGCGATGCCGCCCGGAAGGACGGCAGCAACCACGACTTCGGCAAGGACATCATCCCCGGCATGCTCTCCGACTGCCGCGTCTTCGCCTACCCGTTCCGGGACGAGAACCGCAAGCAGGCCGCCTACTGGCGCGACGTGGGGACGATCGACGCCTACTTCCAGACGACCATGGACCTGATCTCGATCGACCCGGTCCTGAACCTCTACGACCGCCAGTGGCCGATCCACACGTTCCAGCCGCCGTACCCGCCGCCGAAGTTCGTCCACGCCGATCCCGACCGCCGGGGCGCGGCGTATGACTCGATCGTCTGCCAGGGGTCGATCGTCTCCGGCGGCCAGGTCTTCCGCAGCATCCTCTCGCCGAACGTGCGGATCAATAGCTTCGCCCTGGTCGAGGACTCCATCCTCTTCGACGGCGTGGAGGTCGGCCGCCACGCGCGAATTCGCAAGGCGATCGTCGACAAGGAGGTGAAGGTCCCCGCCGGCTTCGAGATCGGCTGGAACCGCGAGCTGGACCGCGCCCGCGGCCTGACCGTCACCGATGAGGGCATCACCGTCGTCGCCAAGGGGGAGGACCTCGAACGGTTCATGCCCCAGGGAGCCTGACCGACGGCAAGAACTTCCCGCAGGGAAAGCGGAAGCGAAGGGAGCCCTCGCGTCTCATCGGCTTCACGTCCTCCCGACACCTCTTGGCACCAGACCGCCGGGCGGGCAAGATGAAACAGCACCGCGAGCCGAATCCCGAAGCAAGAGGGGGAAGTGTTGGACGTCCTGATCACCGAGGAACAGATCCACGAGCGCGTCGCCGCGCTGGGACGGCAGATCGAGGCCGATTACCAGGGGAAGAACCTGACGATCGTCGCCGTCTTGACCGGCAGCCTGATCCTGCTGGCCGACCTGATCCGCCAGGTGGGCCTCCCCTTGCGCGTGGCCTTGCTCCAGGCCAGCAGCTACAAGGGGGCGACCACGAGCCGGAGCACCTTGCTCATCAATGAGACGTTCTCCCCCGACGTCGCCGGCCGGGACGTGCTCCTGCTCGACGACATCCTCGACACCGGCCACACCCTCTCGACCCTCGTCGAGCACATGAAGGAGCGCGGGCGCGGAGCGTCCGCACCGCCGTCCTCCTCCGCAAGCTCGGCCGTCAGGAGGTCCAGATCGAGCCGGATTACTGCGGCTTCACCATCCCCAACGCCTTCGTCGTCGGCTACGGACTCGACTTCAACGACGATTACCGGCACCTGCCCTACGTGGGCGTGCTCGACGCCTCGACGGCGCCCAAAGAGTGAACGCCCCCGACGAGGACTCCCCGCATCCTGACCTCGGCCCCCTGTCTTGCGCATCGTCCTGATCACCCGCCGCTATCCCCCCTTGATCGGGGGGGCTGAGAAGGTCCTGAGCTACCTCGCGCCGGCCCTGGCCGCCGAGGGGGCGGACGTGGTCGTGCTCACGTCGCGGCTCGACCCGAGCCTGCCCGCGCGCGAGACGATCCTGACAGCCCGGGGAACGCTGCGGGTCGAGCGGCTGCCGACTTCTCCCTTGCGGGTTCGTCGGCACGTGGCTCTACATGCGAGCGCTGCGGAACTGGCTCCGCCGCAACCCGATCGACGTGGCGTATGTCTCGATGCTCAAGCACGACGCCTATATCGCCGTCGGCGAGGGGCGTCGCCAGGGGTTCCCGGTCGTGCTCCGACCCGAGGGGGCCGGCGCGACGGGGGACATCGCCTGGCAATCATGGGGCCGGTTCGGTCGACGGATCGCCCGACGCTGCCGGCAGGCCGATGCCATCGTCGCCATCTCGAAGGCGATCGAAACCGAATTGCGACACGCCGGCTACGACGGCCCGGAGATCGTCGCGCTGCCCAACGGCGTTCCCGTGCCCGAGTCCCCCTGGCAGCGTCGGGACGACTGGCGAGCCGCGCCTCATGCCCTGTTCGTCGGCCGGCTCGCGCCTGAGAAGGGGCTGGACGTGCTGATCGACGCCTGGCCGATCGTGCGGCGGACGCATCCCCAGGCCCGGCTGAGCCTGATCGGCGAGGGGCCGGAACGTCCAAGGCTCCAGGCCCAGATCGACCGGCTCGGCTTGCGGGAGGCGATCGAGTTGCCAGGGGCCACGACCGACGCCACCGCCGCTCTCCGCCAGGCCGACCTGTTCGTCTTGCCCTCGCGCGAGGAAGGGATGAGCATCGCCTTGCTGGAGGCGATGGCGCTGGGAGTGCCGCTGGTTGCCTCGTCGATCCCTGGCAATCGCAAGCTCATCGCCGATTTCAAGCACGGCCGCCTGGCCCCGCCGGAGGACCCACAAGGATTGGCCCGGGTGATTCTCGACCAGTGGAGCAGCTTCGACCGCGCGATCCACATGGGCCGCGCCGCGAGGCAGAAGGTCGCGCAACGGTACTCCATCGCCGCCGTCGCGCGGGCGCATCGGGATCTGTTCGAGCGGCTCTTGCGGAAATCGAAGTTCTAGGGTGTCGGCCTTGCGGGGACTCGCATGCCGCGATACGCTCGGCGGACCTTCGGCGGCTCGACGAGCAGCCAACGTTGATTGAAGAGGAGCGAAATAGCAATGGCACGCAACGTGACGACGCAGCTCATGTTTGAGGGAGCCGCCGAGGAGGCCATGAACCTCTACGTGTCGCTTTTTGGTGATTCCGAGATCAAACGGGTCGAGCGCGTATGGACCTGGCGAGCAAGGGGCCGAGGGCACCGTCAAGCGTGCGACCTTCACCCTGGCCGGGCAAGACTTCCACTGCATTGATAGCCCGGTGAAGCACGGATTCACCTTTACTCCCTCGATCTCTCTGTTTGTCGAATGTGAGAGCGAGGCGGAACTGGAAGAGGGCTTCCGCCAGCTTTCGGTCGGTGGAATCGTCTTGATGCCGATCGGCAACTACGGGTTCAGCACCAAGTTCGGCTGGGTCCAGGACCGGTTCGGGCTTTCGTGGCAACTGAACCTTTCATGAACATGGTGGCCCCATCGTGGTTGGCCACTCCTGAGATGATTGGTTGAGCGCCGCGTTTTGATGCGTGCGGCAGCCTTGGCGGGGGCGATCATCTCCTGGAGGACCTCGCGTTCCTCGGCGATCAGGAGGAATCGATCCCGCCACATCCCGCGACTTCACCGTGGCCAACCACGTGTGCGTCGGGAGCCGGTCCTCTCCTCCCCTTCAGGTAAACCCCGTGCTGAACGTCCTGCAACTGATCCCGACGCTCGACCGCTCGGGTGCGGAGAAGCAGATGGTCCTCCTGGCGAAGGGGCTGCCCCGCGAGCGGTTCCGGGTGGAGGTCGCCGCCTTGACGCGGCTCGGGCCGCTGGAGGCCGACCTGCGCGCGGCGGGCATTCCCGTCACCCTCATCGGCAAGCGGTTCAAGGCCGACCCGCTGGCGCTCTCGCGGCTGGAACGGTTCCTCAAACGTCGGCGGTTCGACGTGGTACAGACCTGGATCTACGCCGCGAACGTCTATGGTCGAATCGCGGCGCACCGGGCGAAGGTCCCCGTCATCATCACCGCCGAGATGGCCGCCGACCTCTGGAAAGGGCGCTCGCAGTTGATGATCGACCGGTGGCTCGCCCGCTGGACCGACCGCGTGGTGGGGAACTCGCGGGCCGTCGTCGCGTTCTACCGCAAGGCGGGCATCCCCGAAGAAACACTGGCGATGATCCATTCGGGGATCGCTGATGAGGAGCCTCCGGCGGTCGATCCGGCGGCCGTGCGAGCCGAGTTCGGGTTCCCGGCCGAGGCCCCGCTGGCCCTGTTCGTCGGTCGGCTCGCGTCGCAGAAAGGGGTGGATGACCTGCTGTTCGCGCTCGACCTGCTCCAGCACGTCCGCCCCGACCTGCGGACCCTGATCGTCGGTGATGGCCCCTTGCGCGAAGCTCGAAGGGATCGCCCGCGCCTACCGGCTCGGCGAATTCGTGCGGTTCACCGGGCATCGCGAGGACGTGCCGAGACTGCTGGCCGCCGCCAACGTGCTGGTCCTGCCGAGCCTCTACGAAGGACTGCCGAACGTCGTGCTGGAGGCGATGCGGTTTCGCAAGCCGGTCGTCGCCACGACGGCCCCCGGCACGACCGAACTGGTCGAGCACGACCGGACCGGCCTGCTCACCCCTTTGCGCAGTCCGAAGGACCTGGCCCAGGCCATCCGCACCGTCATCGCCGACCCGGACCTCGCCCGGCGCCTCGGCGAGGCGGGCCGCGCCCGGGTCGAGGCCGAATTCAGCGCCCGTCTGATGGTCGAGCGGTTCGCCACGCTCTACGAGGATCTGGCCCGCGCCAGGGGGCTGACGGTGGACCGTTGACGCCACCCCAGGGGGCGGGGGACGATGGGTCCGTTCGCGGACGCGGCTGGAATGGTCCCCTGGAGACGACACAATTATGAGACGGCAGACCGGGAAGACAACGCTTGTTCTGTGCTTGACGCTCGCCCTGACGGCCATTGCCCACGCGCAGGAGCCACCCGCCACGCGGAAGGCGCAAGGGGATCGCCCGCGGTTGCAAGAGGTCCGTGTCGAGCGCGATCTGGAGTACGCTCAGGTCGGCGACCGTTCTCTCAAACTCGACCTGTACCGCCCCGAGACGGGAGAAGGCCCCTGGCCGCTGGTCGTCTGGATTCACGGCGGCGCGTGGCGGGCCGGGAGCAAGGACCGGACACCCGCCGCGTTCCTGGCGGGGCAGGGGTTCGCCGTGGCCAGCGTCGGCTACCGGCTCTCCCAGGAGGCAACCTTCCCCGCGCAGATCGAGGATTGCAAGGCGGCGATCCGCTGGCTGCGGGCCAACTCCGAGAAATACGGACTCGACAGCGCCCACGTCGGGGCCTGGGGCTCCTCGGCGGGCGGGCACCTGGTCGCCCTGCTGGGCACGGCGGGCGATGTGACGGAGTGGGACAAGGGGACCCAACCGGATCAGTCCAGCCGCGTGCAAGCGGTCTGCGATTTCTTCGGTCCGACCGACTTCACCGTCATGGGAGGCTTCCACGCCCGCCCCGACTCCCCCGAGGCGCAACTGCTTGGCGGCCCCGTCCAGGAAAACAAGGACAAGGCCGCCCGGGCCAACCCGATCACCTACGTCAGCCCGGACGATCCCCCGTTCCTGATCGTCCACGGCGAGGACGATGAGACCGTGCCGATCGGGCAGTCGGAATTGCTGTATGAGGCCCTGAAGAAGGCCGGTGTCGAGGCGACATTCCTGCGAGTCGCCAAGGCCGGTCACGGCTTCCGCCCCGGTAGCGAGCCGTCGCCGAGGGAGATCAACGAGCGGGTGCTCACGTTCTTCCAGCGGCATCTGAAGAAGGATCGGGCGGAATGATCGAGCCGAGATGACCAGGTGGAAAGCGCCGTTCGTCGGGTGAAACTGGCCCACAGAAGGGGGGCTCACTCGTTCCACCCGACGACGGGAAATCGGTTCAGCGGACGTTCCGGTCGCCGAGGGCCTGCCCCTTGGCGGCGGCCTCGGTGGCCTTGAGCATGGCCTCGTCGTCCGCCTGAACTTCGGCCTGGACTTCCGGCGTGGGCGTGGCCGTCGAGGTGCCGCCACAGCCGATCAGGCCGAACGTCATCGACAGGACCGGCAGCGCGAGGAGAATGGTGCGTCGCATGGGTTCTCAGTCTCCAATTCGTGGATATCGACAAAAGGGGTAAAGCGGACGATCCGGCACGCCGTCCTTACGACGCGCCGGATCTCGGAATCGCAACTCAATCGAGCCGGAGGCTCACGATCATCCATCAAAGAGGCGCTGGCGTCCACAACCTCGCCACCGCCGCGGGTACCGATGGCCCACCAGGTTTGCAGGTCGATGGTGTCCTTGACGAACTTGACCGAGCCGTCGCCGAAGGCCATGACGACGCCGCCGGAGTGGTTGCTCGTCGGCGGCACGGCGCCGGAGGGATCACCGTAGGAGAGCCAGCCGCCGTTGGGGTCCGACGGGTTCTGGCAGGCGACCTGGTTCGGCGGGCTGAAGTGGTTGTAGTTGTTGTTGGCCACGTGCAACGGGTACCCCGCCGCCCACATCTGGCCGCTGCTGCTGACGCGGAAGGCCGACGTGGTTCCCGGGATGCTCTTGCAGTAGTTGACGAACTGCTGGGCCTGCGGGTAGCCATTGGACGAGCTGAAGGGGATGCCCGTCGGCGACTTGAAGATCGCCCGCTTGGCGTCAATGTTGTTGCGCAGGACGGTGCCGCCGACCAGACCGATCAGTCGCTCGCTGATCAGCGCCGTGTTGGAGGTTCCGTCGGTGATCGAGGCGATCGAGACCGGGCCGGTGTGGCCGTTGCTGTAACCACTCGTCAGGGCGCTCGGCAGGGGAACGACCGTGCCGGAGAACCGTGAGATGACGCCCGGTCCACCGTAGTTGCCGACGTAGTTGGTCGGGCCGTAGTAGTTCACGCCGTCGCTGGATTGCCGGGGCGGCTGCGAGACGCTCTCCGACGGGCAGCTCAGGAGGCTGAGCTTCGAGTAGGAGACGGTCGTGTTGGCCGAACCGATCGGCGAAGCGGCGACCCACATCGGGTCGAGGCTGAAGTTGTAGGCGTTGTAGATCGGCTGCTGCTCGGTGTAGAGCAACAGCGGCACGATCCAGCTATGGCTCCAGCCGGTCATCGACGCGGTCCCCGAACCGTTGGTCAAGGGGCCGGGATAAACGCACTGGGCGGGAAAAACGCCGTTGGCGCTCTCGTAGTTATGAACGGCCAGGGCGAGTTGCTTCAGATTGTTGGTGCACTGCGCACGGCGGGCCGCCTCACGCGCGGCCTGCACGGCCGGCAACAACAGGGCGATCAAGACACCGATGATCGCGATGACCACCAGCAGTTCGATCAGGGTGAATCCACGGCGTTGGCGCTGCATTGAGTCTTTGCCTTTCCTCGGGGTGCATAAAAGAAACAACCCGTACCGAAATCACCAGAACGCGAGGAACGAACCCTCTCGCTCGGAGATTCAGGACGGAAGTTCGTCGTCAGTCAGTCCGTCGTTTGGAACGCGGTTCCGGGGGGATCTGTAAAGGGAGTGGCTTCCGTGAGGGTTCAGAGGGGGCGAAGCGGTTCCGATAAAAGAAGATCGATTCTCTGTCTGGAGAGGTGCATGGACTTTTCGTGATCAGGGCGTCATCGCAAGACCTTAACGATTGTCAGAAATTGACCGGGTAACTTTAGGAATTCCGGGGGCCGTTCGTCAAGAGAGGCCGGTCAAAATTTGCAGGTACGCCTACCTGATCGCACGTTGCGATGTTGCTCCGTCGGCTCATCTGATCCCCAAACAGGCCACCCGTGAAGGCGAACCGTTTGAGTTCGCCTCCCCGGGTGGTGATTTTGCTCAACGTGACTGGCAACGGATGACGCGGCCGGAAAGGAGGTGAACCCATTCGCGCACGGTCTGCATCCGTTCCGTTGGATGTTTCTGTGGCGACGGCTCCGCTCAGACGGTGGCCGGCTGGTGGGTTCGCCGGTAGGCTCGCGCACGGACAAGGCCCAGGGCGAGCACGGCCGACCAGAGCACCAACGACATCGGCTCGGGCACCTGCGCCGGGGGAACGCTCCCCCCGCCGCCGCCACTACCCGACCCGCCACCGGTATCCGTGGGAACGTCGGTCACGGCCAGGGACTCGAACGCCAGGTTTTGCACCGAGGAGGGCAGCACGAGCTGGGTCAGGCCATCAAAGGCGGGGCTCCGGTTCAGCGAGAAGTAGAGCCGACCTCCCGGCTGGAAGCCGTTCGGGCCGAAGTCCAGCTTCATCACCTGGAACGGGTCGCCCTCAGGGGTTTGTCCGTCACCGAGCAGGACCTCCAGCTCCTTCGAGTCGAAGCCGCTGGAGACATACCCGGTCGAATCGGGCAGGATCGTCAAGGGGCTGGTCTTGGGGTCCGGCGGTATGATCGAGCCCGGCGGAATGATCCGAGCGAGCACCTCCTGCACCGGCGCGGCCCCCGGCATGTCGGTGTTGGTCAGGCGGTACCAGGACACGCCGGCCGCCGAAGCGCTGGCGGGCAACAGGGCCAGGAGCGCGGCGGCCAACAGGGCGATCAGCGGGGCGGACAGACGACGCATCACGGCGAGTCTCCTCCATGTTCGGGGGCCTGCCGCTCGTCCCTCATATCCATACGAGGGGAATCGCGGAGGCCCCTCCTCGCCCCACGACCAGCCGGAATCGGGAAACCTCGATGCCTCGTCCAAAAGACGCGCATGTCCCGGTCCAGCCTCGCGGGTGCTGATTCAGGCCAATGATTCAGTTCTAAAGGGAGTTAAGCTCGGTCGAGGTGCGTTTCGATAGGAGTTCGGGAAAATACCCTCAAGGCAGCGGGCGGATTGTGCGACAGGACGGCCAAAGGGTCAAGACCAAGTTTCCGGACGGTCACCTCTCCCCTCAATGATCGCCATCGAATAACCTGAAGGGTCGCGGCGTCTGTTAAAGTGGGAAGCCGCAGGACCTCGCATGGCACACGCAACCCAAGGCGTCAGCTTGGAGACGCCCGACGAAATCCTGGTCGAACAGGCCCGCGACGGCGACCGGCTCGCGGCGGAAGAACTCTTCCGCCGGCACTTCGGCATCGCCCACCGCGTCGCCTGCCGCCTGCTCGGTCACGATCAGGACGCTCGCGATGCCGTGCAAGACGGGTTTCTGAAGGCGTACCTGCACCTGGACGACTTCGACGGCCGGAGCGGCTTCCGAACCTGGCTCTTGCGGATCGTCACCAACGCGGCGCTCGATGCCGGACGCAAACGAAAGCGACGACCGGCGTTGCGTCTGGACGACGGCCCCCTGGAGGCGGCCGGTGCCGTGAACGACGATCCGGCACACGGGCTGCGGCGGGCCGATCTGCGAAAGCTCCTGGACGAGGCCCTCGACCGGCTCACCCCCGCCACCCGCGCCACGTTTGTCCTGTTCGCCGAGGCCGGCCTGAGCTACAAGGAGATCGCCGAAACCCAGGGCGTCCCGGTCGGCACCGTCATGAGTCGCCTGCACTATGCCCGGCAAAAATTGCAGTCGTCCCTGGAAGGCGTGGATTTGTAAATTGTTTCCTGGCTTGCGTTTGAATTTGATCTGCCATCGATCCTTCGGTTTTTGAGGAGTTCCCCCCAATGCGTTGCGCCGAGATCACCCGAGAGCTGGTCACCCCGACGGGGGCTGTGGACCCGGCCGGGCTGGCGCGTCACCTGGCTTCGTGCGCGTCCTGCGCCCGTCATGCGGAGCAAGCCCACCATTTCGACCGGATCTGGGAGGCCACCCAACCGTCGCCACCGTCGGCGGACGCCTTCGATGAGATCTGGGCCGACGTGCAGGAGGCGGCCGACGCCGCCCGCCAACCCGCGACGATCCCGTTCCGCCCGGCCGCTCCCGCGCGCTGGGCCCCTTGGCTGGCCGTCGCCGCCGTGGCGCAGGCCGCCGCCGTGCTGATCGCCGCGATGGTCCTCCTCCAGGACCGCCAGGCCGAGACGTCCGCGCCTGTCCAACAGCCGCAGGTCGCCCAGGTGGAGTTTGACCTGGATGAGGGTCAGACCCTCTTCCTCCAGCTCGACGAGCGCGGCGACCGGGTCGTCTGCCATCCCCGGTTCGTGAACACGGCCGAGCTGGTGGCGTTCGACCTCGACTCGCCCGAACCGGAGATGCTGGCCCTGAGCGTGGATCTGCTCAACGGCATGGAGTCGATCCAGTGACCGCGACGCCTCCGGCTCCCGCCACCCGCCGCCGAAGCTCGCTCGGCTGGGCCGCGCTGACCGTCTCCATGACCTTCCTCGCCGTCGTCATCGGCGTGGTCGCCCTCTGGACCTGGCCGGCACCTAGCCCATCTCCGACCCCCAAACCCCTTCCCCCCGCGCCGAAACCGGCCTCCCCCTCCGCCGGCTACCTTCAGGCCACGCTTTTCGGTGTCATCGCCACCCCTGACGACACATCGATCGACCCGAAACTCAACAAGGTGAACATCGCGCCCCATCTCCGCAAGCTGAAGCCCGGCCACGGCTTCCATCTCATCGGTGTCTCCAGCGACCGGCTCGCCGCCGGCGAGTCGATCACCCTGGAATTGAACGATCAGACCCACGCGACGGCCCGTCTGATCAACCCGAACGACGCGAACGGCAAGGTCCGCTTCCAGTTCGTCCTCGCGGTCGCCGGCCAGCCCGAGTTCGTCACGATCGTGCGCACCCCTCCTAACCAGCTCTTCTTCTGCGAAAAGACGCTGCCGGACAACCGGCAACTGCTGATCGGCGTCGGGGCACGCTGATCGAGGAGAGGTATCAGGGGCCCCAGGCCGCGATGACTGCTGATGCACGCATCATTCGTACAATGTCTCGACGACCTTTGTGCCGGTCAGACCGAACCACATCCCAAGGTCGAGAGCCGAGGTTCTCCCAGGTCACTTCCCGTCGTGTCTCGACCGAGAAGTCGTTGCCTTTGAACCGAACCGGCTTCCTCCAGCCCTCGGTGAATCGCGCCTGGCGGTGGGCTGTCTGATCGGGATCCCACGTCTCGTTCGTATCTCAGGCCGACCATCACTGATGGTTCTTCCGTATTCCCGACGCGGGAGATCATCTCGATTCGCCCCGAAAGGGGCGAGCTGCGTGACTCCTACCGTGATCGGATGCTGGATCGGACCAAGAAAAAAGGAGACTCCTCGAGCGTGGGAACGAGGAAAGGGCTTCTTCCGTCAAGAATCCTGGCGATTCTGGGTGGAGATTGCCGAGGAATCCCGGATTTATTTTCCCACGAGCCGGTGAATGGCGCGAAGCAACGCAACGATCCTTCTCAAGAGTGCCGCATTGTGCCCACGGTTCTTTGACAATCCCCATCGTGAGAAATCCTCGCTCGACGGGAACATTCCCGCGCCACCGAACCCAAACCGGGTGCCGAACGAACCCAAGACTCCTGCGCCGAACGAACCCAAGGACCAGCGCCGAACGAACCCAAACCTGGTGCGCCGAACGAACCCAAGGACCAGCGCCGAACGAACCCAAGGACCATGCGCCGAACGAACCCAAACCTGGTGCGCCGAACGAACCCAAGACTGCCTGCGCCGAACGAACCCAAGACTCCTGCGCCGAACGAACCCAAACCGGGTGCGCCGAACGAAGCCAAGACTCCTGCGCCGACCGAACCCACCTGCCGTTTTGGCAGACACCAGACTGTGGGGGTTCGCAGAGCGTTGGAATGTGGAAAAGGCGATTCTGTCAAGAGTTATGGCACGAGGAGTCTCTAAAAAAAGGATCGGCCGCCCTCCCGGAGCCACGCGACCTCGCCGAACGAGGAGCGGACTTCGGGTGGACGGCCGACCTTCGGTGTCGGATGGTCCGTAAAACGGACCGCCTGCACGAGCCAAGGCCCGAGCGGCCGGCGAGTCCCCTGCTCGCGATCCGGCACCATAGGGATATTCGCTAGGCGACGTCCGTGTCTGCCAGGCCCGCGTCGGCGCTGTCCGTCCCTGGACGCGCTCGGTCGCGGAATGCCCCAGCCCGGTCCTCCCTGACCGGTCCGGTTCTCCAACCGGCACCCTTTGTATCGGCCGCAACGACCGCCCACCTGAATCGATTTTGTGCGCCGTCCCGAAATCTCGGCGTGCAGGGCCTTTGAGGACGTGGGCATCCCACTCGAATCCAGCGCGAGAGATCGGAACAACTTACGTCCACCCCCTGAGTTTCCCAGATGCACAATCTTCGCTTTACTAGTTAATCTTCGCAAGTTCTCTATTCCACTGAGCCGATCTCTATTAACGATGAGTGAACGTGTCGAGAGGGGTTTTGAGTGCTGAGCTTGCGTTGACGAGGGTAGAGCGATGGGCTATGGTGCGGGGGCAAATCCCACGGAGCGGTGGCGCATCGAGGACGGCCACGACCGCGAGGCCGCCGTCTCTGCCGCCCGTCACCGTCCTGCAAGGAGGCAGACGATGGCCATGATCACCGACGCGCCCCCTGGCCCCGGAAACGGAGGCCGAGGGGGTAGCGTTTGCTCGCGAGGTCTTGCGGATCGAAGCCCACGCGCTGGAGCGGGTCCGCGACCGGCTCGATGGCGCGATTGCGACGGCCGCCGGGTTGATCCACGGCTGCCGGGGCAGCGTGATCGTCACCGGCATGGGCAAGGCGGGGCTGGTCGGCCAGAAGCTGGCGGCGACCCTGGCCTCGACCGGCACGCGGGCCTTTCCCTTGCATCCGGCCGAGGCCGTCCACGGCGACCTGGGCCGGATCCGCGCGGGGGACGTGGTGCTGGCGCTCTCGCAGAGCGGCGAGACGGAGGAGGTCTTGCGGCTGGTCCCGGCTCTGCGGCGGCTCGACGCCTATTTGATCGCCGTGACCGAGCGGGGCGATAGCACCCTCGGGCGTTCCGCCGACCTTTGCATCGCGCTGGGGCCGATCGAGGAGGCATGCCCGCTGGGTCTGGCCCCCTCGGCGAGCACGACCGCCTTGATGGCCGTCGGCGACGCGCTGGCGCTGCTGGTCAGCCGTTTGCGGAATTTCCAGCCGGAGGAATTCGCCCTCTACCACCCGGCGGGCAGTCTCGGGCGGAAGCTGGCGAGGGTCGAGGACGTGATGCGGACCGACCGGCACATCCGCAAGGCCCGGCCGGAAAGCTCGGTGCGCGATGTCCTGGTGAACCTCGGCGGTGCCCGCCGCCGTTCCGGCGCGATCCTCGTGGTCGATGGCGAGGATCAGCTTCTGGGGATCTTCACCGACAGCGACCTGGCCCGCCTGTTCGAGTTGCGCCGCGAGGCGATGCTCGACCGGCCGATCGGCGAGGTGATGACCCGCAACCCGGTCAAGGTGGCCGTCGGTGCGACGGTGGCCGAGGCGGTCGAGGCCCTGCGATCGCGGAAGCTCAGCGAGCTGCCGGTCATCGATCGGGGAGGGCGGCTCGTGGGCCTGATCGACGTGACGGACCTGATCGGGATGGACCCCGATGACCTCGGGGAGGCGGCCTGATGCCGTCGTCCGCGGACGAACTGGCCAGGCGCTGCGGGCCGATCGAGCTTCTGGTCGTCGATGTCGATGGCGTCCTCACCGACGGCGTCATCGCGATCGACGACCGGGGGGTCGAGACGAAGCACTTCCACGTGCGCGACGGCAGCGCCCTGAGCCTCTGGCGCAAGGCGGGCAAGCGCGCGGCGATCCTCTCGGGCCGCTGGGCTCCTCTGGTCAATCGGCGCGCGGCCGAGCTGGGAATCGCGCCGGTGATCCAGGGGGCGGCGAGCAAGGGGGAACCGTTCGCCCGGCTCCTGCGCGAGCTGGGCCTGGACGCGCGGCAGGCGGCCTACGTCGGCGACGACCTGGCCGATCTGCCGCCGCTGCTGGCGGCTGGCCTGTCCGCCTGTCCGGCCGACGCCGCGCCCGAGGTCCGGGAAATCTGCCAGTTCGTCACCCAGGCCCCCGGAGGCCGGGGCGCCGTCCGCGACGTGGTCGAGTTGATCCTCAAGGCTCAGGGACGCTGGGACGCGCTCATGGACCAGTACCGTCGGACGGGCCTTTGAGATTTTCGATCAAACCAATGATGCCGGATGCTCCGCCTGCTTGTCGTCATTATCTGAGACATCATCGTTCCCTTGGCCTGCAATTGGCGTACACAGAAATGCCCCCTGGAAAAATTGTTCCGAATCCTGGCACATCGGTTGGAAAGCTTCCCATCATCCGTTAGAGCGTTTTTGGATCGAATCGCCGGACATGACCGACAGGCCGCCCCGGCGACTTGGGATCTTACGTGATCGGTTTTCACGGGACGCCGCTCTCCCCCCGGTTCATCAAAGGGCGCTGCCGTGCTGAAAAAAGCCCTCCAGATCGTGACGACCTTCGGCATCCTGACAGCCGGCTATCTCGGCTATAGCCAGGGTTTCGCGATGCTGGCGTCGCTGGTCGGCGGCCCGGAAAGCGTGCCGATCGTGCCGTACAGCGCGGCCCCGTCGCTGACCAGCCAGCAGACCCACGATCTGGCCGTGCGTGGCCTGGGGGCGAACCACTGGGCCGCCGACATGCAGCGGGCCAAGTCGTACTACGACGTCTCCCGCGGCTACTACATGTTCTTCATCGACTATCAGCGCGAGAACGAAGGCAAGCGGATCCGGTTCTCCCCGTTCGCATTGATCTGGCTCTCGAAGGACGGCAAGGCGATCAAGACGATCCAGGCGAACTCCGGCTACCTCGACTTCGACAAGCCGTTCGACATGGGCCGGGGCGGCGGCGAGGGGGCTCGCGTCATCTACGCGAGGATCGAGGATCAGGTGGTCCTGCACGACGACAAGGGGACCCCCCGCCTTCCCGCCGACGACTTGCGGATCGGCCCCTTGACCTATCTCGAATACGAGGAAGCGGCCCTCCAGCTCCGCACCGAGTCGCACGTCTTTCTCAAGCAGGGGGACATGACGGCCGAGGGGGACCAGCTCACGATCGACCTGCGACCGAACCCGGTCCAGCCGGGCCAGCTTCCTGGTGCCAGCGGGTTCAGTGGCGCCAGGACGCTGGTGCTCCACAAGAACATCCACCTGGCCACGCTCAATGTCGGCAAGCTCGGCGTCGTCCCCGGCGGCGCGCAATCGACCGAGGACAGCCCGCGCCCGGGAGACCTCCGCTGCGATGGTCCGATGCGGATCGACTTCCCCGAGCCCTCGCCGAAAGACGCCCCAGCCGGCTCCGGTGGACCGACCATCGCCCAGTTCGATACGAACGTCCTGATCCGCCAGGGAGACCCGGAACATCCCGAGCAATGCACCGGCGATCATCTTCACCTGACGTTCGTCCCCGTGGTCCCGGAAGAGAACAAGCCCCCCAGGCCCGAGCCACCCCGGAAGCCGGAACCGGAGTCGAACCCGAAATCGGGTGACGCCGCACCTGCCGCCAGCGGGCCGCTCTCGAATCTGGTCCTCCGCCGGGCCGAGGTCACCGGGCATGCCGTCTGGCTCCAGTCCGACCTGCAAGGCATCAAGGCCTACGGGAACGAGCTGATCTACAAGCGGTTCGCGCCGGCGGCCCCCGACCAGATCTACTTCCGGGGCGACACCACGACGATGATCGAGATGACCGAGCACGTGACCGAAGGGCCGGATGCCGGCAAGGTCAAGTCGTTCGAGACGATCCGCACGCGCGACGTGACCATCCATCAGCCGTTGAAGCCGGGCGACGACGCCACGGTCATCGCCCGGGGGCCTGGGCTGATCGAGAGCCGTCCCGATCGCGGCCAGTCGGTTGAA
Source organism: uncultured Planctomycetota bacterium (assembly GCA_963758025.1). GTDB lineage: Bacteria > Planctomycetota > Planctomycetia > Isosphaerales > Isosphaeraceae > CAVWUA01. The sequence goes on from CAVWUA010000006.1 coordinate 1,292,695, forward strand.
CGGTCGGCGTCGTGGGAAGACCAGCTCATCATGGAGACGGTTCCCGCCGAGGAGCCCGGCCAGACCCGCCGCCGCGTGACCCTCATCGGCCGCCCCGAGCTTCACGCCCCGACCCAGGGAGCGACGCTCGTGGCGCGGAACGACGGCGACAAGATCATCGCCTACCTCATGCCCAGCAAACCTGAGGTCGCGGGTGAAGCCGACGAGGTCGAAGTCGACGCCGAAACCGACAACACGAGGACCGCCCAGGCGACGGCCGCGCCCGAAGCGCCGGCCGCGTCCCCCATCGGCGACGTCGGCCAGATCGACTGGGTCGAGGCCAAGGGCGACGTCCTGCTGGTCTCGAAACCAACCGCGAAGGATGGTCAGAAGCCCGCGCCGGAGCGGACGATCCACGCCCTGAAGCAGCTCGACGTCGATTTCACCGATCCCCCGGCCGATCCCGAACCGGAAGCGACCCCGCGCCAGCCCCGCCCGTCACGGAAACGGAAGTCGCCGCCACGGCCCCCGAGACCAAGAAACCCGAACAGCCCGCCGAGTCGCCACCCGAACCCGCGCAGCATGTCGAAGGAGACCACATCTGGGCGATGGTCTATCCGCTCAAGGGGGAGCAGAACTGGGGCGTGCAGGAAGTCCGCATCCGGCAGAACGTGACCATGCACCAGGACCCCTCGGAAGGTCAGCAGCGCGGGATGGACGTCTCCGCCGGCGCCATCGACATGGTCAACCGGGGCGAGGGCCAGGCCTGGCTCGAAGCGCACGGCCAGACGGACGAGACGGGGCGGGTTCTGCCCGCCTGGATCGCCAACGACACCTTCACCCTCGTCGGTCCCAAGCTCGGTCTCGACCAGCAGGAAGACTTCGCGTGGGTCAAAGGTGGCGGCCAGTTCGTTCACTACGGCACGCCGGCCGACGATCCGAAGAAGACCGAGCCGGATACCGAAACCGCCGAGACAACCCGCCCGACCACCACCCGCACCGCCGACCGCAATCCGGACCAGGCCGACGCGAAGGGGAACGACGCGAAGGCGGCCGACGGCACGCTCAAGCTCTCCAACAAGGGGCCGATGGACATCCGCTGGGGGCGCGAGATGCAGTTCTTCGGCATGCCGATGAACGCCGAGGGACGTGTCGATAACGCCCGCGCCCTGTTCCTTGGCCGGACCCGCGCCCGATCCAAGAATGTCTGGATGTACAGCGACAAGCTCGAAACCTACTTCGACCGCGCGGTGGACTTCCAGCCGCCCCCGGAGGAGCCGGGAACCGAGAAAACGAAGGAAGAAAAACCCAAACCGCAGATCGATCTGATCAAAGGATTCGGCGACCCCAATGGCGGCGAGGCGGCCGACGTTCACATCTTCCAGATCGAGCGCGAGGAGCCGAGCCAGATCCTGAAGCAGAAGAAGCACATCCAGGGCAAGAACTTCGTGTACCAGCAGCCCACGGGCAAGTTCTGGGTCAACAGCGAGGGCATCGTCCGGTTGTATGGCCGCAAGCAGGGGGAGAAAACGTCCCCGACAGGTAACGAACGGGAGGCCGAGCCCCCGGCGAACCTCGCCACGCCGCCACGCCGGACGACCGTGCCGGCCGTCAGCGGCCCGAACGGCACGGTCCGCCGCCGCCCGATCGCCGACACGCGCCCGGCTCGCCCGCAAGAACCGGCGCAGGTTCAGGAACCGCCCCCCCTGGAGCTGACCCGCATCGCCTTCGGCAAGCAGATGACCGGCATGTTCGGCAATGGTCAAGGGCCGGTCGAGAATGGCCCGTTCAGCGCGGAGTTCCTCGGCAGGGTCCAGGTCCTGCACGCCAGGGTCGCCGACGAGAACACGGACCTGAGCGCGGATCGTCCCCCGCCCGACCTGATGTTCCTCTCGGCCGATCGGCTGGCGGTGCTCCGCGAGCCATTGCCCGAAGGCGCGCCGGAGTCCGAGCGCTTCCTGATGGAAGCCTACGGCAATGCCATCGCCCGGGTCGATGGCCGTTACATCCAGTGCGTGCGGATGACGTATGACTCGGTCAAGGAGCTATTCTACTTCTACGGTGACGCGACCCAGGATGTGTACATCGCGCAGCAGGACCGGCAGGGGCACCGGCCGTCGGAATCGCACGGCAAGGCCGTGATGTACAACCGCAAGACGGGCGTGATCAACGTCATCAACCCGAAGGGCTTCCTGCTGATCGACCCGAAGAGCGGCGACCGGTTCACGCCGGCCTCGCCCCCGCCGCCGCCGAGCGACCAGCCCGCGAAGAAGAAGCCGAGGAACCCCCTGCGTCGTACCCCCAGCAGCGACAAGGAACGCAAGGGCTTCAAGGGCACATAAGGCCCACCACGACCGTGAACCGGGACGGGCCGAAGATGCCCGTCCCGGTGTCTCCTCTGTCCACTTGCTCACAACGACCGATCCGCGAACGATCGCGACGCCTCCTGCGATTCGAGCATCGCCAGGAGGTTTCCCTGGATCGTCTGGCAGATGTCGTCGAGGGGGAGGTGGCTCAGACGCTCCTTGGAGAACGGGTCCTGAAGCTCGACCCCGATCTGATCGAGGCCGAGAATCGGGTACGCGACGAACATCGTCACGAGCGGTACGAGCAGCGGCTCGGCCGCCTCGAACTTGTGCAGCATCGCCAGGGGGAGCGTCAGCAGGAAAAGCATGATGAACCGGCGGATCTTGATCGAGAAGACCCGGGCCAGGGGGGTCCGCTTGATCCGCTCGCAGACGCCGATATGGTCGATCAGGGCCGCCTTCTCGCGGTCGGCCTGGAGAAACGCGAAGCGGTCCATGCCCTGGGTTCCGCAGGCCTGATCCAGGAGCCGGGAGAGGTTCAGCACGACGAAGCTCGGCATGTGCTGGGCCGCCATGACGAGCTCCGCGTCCTCGCGGCCGAGCAGCGGAACCAGCTCGGGCACGTCGCGTTCTCCGCGCAGGCTGGCCCGCGCGACGTGGCAGAACGCGGCCGTCCAGCGGACAAACCGCTCGCGCCAATCGGGGTCGCTCGGGCCATAGGCGAGACCATCCAACGCCAGGTTCCGCGACTGGTTGACGATCCCGCCCCACGCCTTGCGAGCCTCCCACCAGCGATCGTAGCCGGCGTTCGTCCGCAAGACGAGGAGCAACCCCAGGAGCACGCCGGCCACCTCATGCGGGCCGACGGGAATCCGGATATTCACGTGCTCGTATCGATCCACGAAGTAGATCACCAGGGAAATCAGGCCAAACACCAGCACGTTGGGCAAGACGCGCGGGGTGGCCGAACCCCGGAGCGCGCGAGCCTCGATCCAGAAATTTCTTGCGTGTTCTAGCATAAATACGTCCTCAAGCGGTGCTGCCGGGCGAGGCAGCGGGTTGGGGGGGAATGAGGTCGGGACCAGGCCCCTCGGGGCGGGCCGGTCAGAGGGCCTGCGGGTCGCCAATCCGCATGCCGGGGAGCGGGTGCGGCTGGTAGTCCGCGGCGATCGGCACGAACTGACCCTGCTCGGAATCGTACGCGGCAATCTCGCCGCTCTGGATCGAGTACACCCAGCCGTGCAGGTTCAGGTCGCCGCGTGCCAACCGCGACGCGACGGCCGGATGCGTGCGCAGGTTCTCCAACTGAACCAGGACGTTCGCACGGACGGCCGCGTCCAGCTTCTGCGCGTCGTTCAGGTTGCCGCACTGGTCCTGCACGATCCGGCGCGTCGCCTCGGCGTGCGTCAGGAAGGCGGCGACGGCGGGCAACGCCCCCAGGGCCTCGGGGTGGAGCACCCCCTTCATCGCGCCGCAATCCGAGTGCCCGCAAATGATGATGTCCTTGACCTTGAGCTTGGTCACGGCGAACTCGATCGTGGCCTCCTCGCTGCTCGGGACGCCGTGCGGCGGCACGATGTTACCGGCGTTGCGCAGGACGAAGATCTCGCCGGGGTCCGTGTCGGTGATCAGGTTCGGGTCGATCCGCGAATCCGAGCACGTGATGAACAGGGCCTCCGGCTTCTGGTCGTTCGCGAGGCTGGCGAACGTCATTTGCAGGTTCTTGAACGCATCCTTGCGGAACCGCTGGATGCCCTCCGCGAGCTTCTGAGTCATGGTTGTGTGCTCCCATTCCTTCCGACATCAGAGAGATCTAATCTCGTCGATTCGACGGTAACGACGCACCTCTTATTGTCGCAACGCGGCAAGGGTCCATCCACTCCCCGGTGCGACAACGGGCGCGGAGGTGCAAAAAACGAAGTCCGCGCCGGATTGCTCCGGCGCGGACTTCGTTGGTGATGGGTGATGGTCAGCGTCGGTCGAAAAGCTCAGTAAACCTCGCCCGCGCGGACGACGTGGCCGCCGGCACCCCCTTCAGCCTTGGCGTGCGGGGCGTAGCGGAAGTGCCAGCCCTCGGTTGCCCGGATGCTCGTCAGGTCGTCGGCGGACAGGCCATACCTGGCGAACCAGGGGGTTGCGTTCTGCTGGACGACGGCATCGACGTCGGCGACGCGTTTGCGGCCCTCGGTCGCGGCGAATCGGGTGCGTGCCTCCTCGCCCTCCTGCTGGAAGTATTCCTTCCAGAAGGCCCGGCCGCCGAGCACGCCCGAGCAGCCACACTCCATCGCCATCTGCACCTGCTTGTAGTACTGCGGGTAATCGACCCCCGCCGAGAGCAAGACCCAGGGCTTCTCGCTCGCCTCGCTCAGGGCGTGCAGGTTGTCGTTGAGCTGATCGTCCGACTCATGGCCGAGCGTGCCGGGGAACTCCGCCTTGTACACGTCGCAGTAGGCGCTCAGGACGCGGGCTGACTCGATCACCGTCTCGGCCTTGCGGTCGAGATACGCCTTGTCGGTCTTCTTCTCGTTGCCGTACGGGAAGGCGACCGGCTCCAGAAGCATCAGGATGTCGTGCTTCCGGCACTCCTCGTACACCTTCTGCACGACGGCGAACTGGTGCTCGCCGGAGATCGGCTCGCCCGGCTCGAACGGGGCGAGCAGCTTGACGGCGTCGGCCCCCATCAGCTTGATCTTCTCGACCGACAGACCGGCTTCCAGCTCGGCCATCGGGCCGCCGACCTTGTTCTTCGGCGCGCCCGACTTCTCGACCCGGACGAGCATCCCCTTGGTCGGGGGCAGGGCACCCGAGGCGATCGCCGACCAGGCGCCATAGTAGGCGTCGATCAGCACGCCCGAGGCCGCCGGGGCCATCTGCCGCATCATGTCGAGCTTCGCCTCGACGACTTCCTCATAGGTCGGCTCGCGATCCTCCCCTTTGGCCTTGAGGGCCTTCTGGGCCATGTCGATCATCGAGCTGTTCTGGTCCAGGGCGAGCATGGTCAGCGTCCCGTTCGGATTGCTGATCCGCTGCAAACCACGCAGTTTACCGGGGGTGAGGCCCCTGCCCAGCAGGACGGTGGCACTCAGGTTGCGTGGGCGGGTGGCGACGGACATTGGGCGACTCTCCCTCATCTCTATTGGAGAAAAAACAACACGGAGGGACATATCCGTCACCCTCCGGTCAATCGTCTGTTGGGGGGGGCTCCGCCGGCCGTGACACCAAGCCCGGCCGGGGCCCTTTGTGTGCGCACAAAGAGCGCAACACCAAGGATCGACCCGTGATGATAGAAAATCGGCCCCCGTTTTTCAAGAACAGGGGACGCACGTTCAGACGCCGGGGTTCCTGGTGGCCCGAAGAGAACGCTCGTGATAGAGTCGGTCGAGTCCGCTCGATCGAAAAGGGGGCAGGGGAGGGAACGCGACTCGTGGAACCTTGGATCAAATCGGCCGCCCTGGCTGTCGGCGGGGCGCTCGGGGCGAACGCCCGCTACTGGCTGTCGTTGGCGATCAACCGCTGGGCGGGGACGCATTTCCCCTGGTCCACCTTCACGATCAACGTCACCGGCGCCCTGGCCATCGGTCTGCTGACGGCCGCTCATGTCGCGGCTCTTGCCGCAATCGCCGGCGCGTTTGCTGGTGCTGGTCGGGTTCCTCGGCGGCTATACCACCTTCTCGACCTTCTCCCTGGAGGCCCTGGCGCTCTGGCAGCGCGGGCTGGTTGGCCACGCGCTGGCGTACATGGGGGGCAGCCTCGTGGCGGGCTTCGCCGCCGTCGCCCTGGGCGTCGCACTGGGGGGCGGGATCGCCCCGAAGGATACGAACGCGCGGCACACCGTCCCGCACCATCACCCCGCAGGAGAGAATCGACCATGATCCTCCGCGTGCCTGTCCCGCCGATCGACCGCCGGACCTTCCTCAAAGCCTCGGCCGCCACGCTGGCTGGTCTGGTCGCCGCCGGACGGGCGACGTCCTTGCGCGGAGGAGGTGGACCGGCTCCTGCCCGCCCTTCCCGTCACGAGCGGGCCGAAGGCCCACTTCTTCGGCTATTACGACAAGTGCCCGTGGAACGCCGACGGCCGTTACATGCTCGGCCATGAGATCGGCTTCTGCGACCGCGATCCCCGGCCCGGCGAGGCCGTCACCGTCGGCCTGATCGACACGGAGCGGGAAAACCGCTTCCAGCCACTGGACGAGACGAAAGCCTGGTCGTGGCAACAGGGGACGATGCTCCAGTGGCTCGGCTCGGCCCCGGATCGCCTGATGGTGTACAACAGCCTCGACCGCGACCACTACACCGCGACGATCCGCGACATTCATTCAGGCGAGACGCGGACCCTGCCGCGACCGATCTACGCTCTGAGCGCCGATGGCCGGCAGGCCGTCACGCTCGACTTCGACCGCCTGAACCGCCTGCGTCCCGGCTACGGCTACATGGCGATCCCCGAGCGTTTCCACGACGTGCCGGCGCCGGAGGAGGCGGGGATCTATCACATGGATGTCGCGTCGGGCGAGAGCCGCCTGATCGTCCCGATCGCCTGGGCCGCCGCCAACCAGCCCGACGAGCGGTTCCCGAACGCCCACCACTGGTTCAACCACCTCCAGTTCAACCCGTCGGCCTCGCGGTTCATCTTCCTGCACCGCTGGAAGTCCCCCGACCGGCCGAGCTGGTGGACCCGCCTCTACACCGCCCGGCCCGACGGCTCGGACGTCCGCCTGCACTTCGACGACGGCATGACCTCCCACTTCGACTGGCGCGACGACCGCACGATCCTCGCCTGGGCGCGCGTCGAGGGCCGCGGCGACCACTTCTACCGGCTCGACATCGAGACGAACGAAGCCACCCTCGTCGGCCCGGACATCCTCACCCGCGACGGCCATTGCTCCTATTCACCCGACCGCCGCTGGATCTTGAACGACACGTATCCCGACGCTGATCGGCTGCAAACCCTGATGCTCTACGACCCCGAGCGCAACCGTCGGATCAACATCGGCCGCTTCCTCGAACCACCGCGATTCCAGGGCTCCTACCGCTGCGATCTCCATCCCCGCTGGAACCGCGACGGCACGCAGGTCTGCTTCGACTCGACGCATCAGGGCACGATGCGGCAGATGTACGTGGCGGACGTGAGTTCGATCACGCGAGGGTGACGCTCGGCCCGCGCCTCCGCCGCTTCAAGCCCGGAGGCGCAACCGCCAGATGCCCCACGCGGCGACCGCCAGGCCAAGAACGGCCAGCGTACTCGGCTCGGGCACCGGCGACGGCGTGATTGGCCCCGGCGTCAGCAAGAACGCCCGGGACTGGCCCAGGTACGTTCCTTTACCGAGAATCTGCCCCAGATCGTTGATGGAAACCGCCGACTGGAGTTCCCAGCCGCCGTCGGGTTCGAGCAAACTGTTCAGGTCCTTGATCGTGCCGTCGTCGTAGAGGAAGGCGTGAGAGCCCGAGCCGCCGCCGAAATACTCGTACTGATGATAGAGATCCGGTGAATACGAAAACATGGTGCCGACGATCTGGGCTTCATTGTTGATGTCGTTCGCCGCGCTGGCCGAAAAGCCATCGGCCACCCCCAGATCCGCCATCTTTCCGTCGTCGTAGAGGAAGGCGTGAACGGCTTCCCTCGTGCTAAACGTCGTATCGCTGTTAAGTTTTGACGTTTCGTCATGAATATTCGAGGCGCCGACGACCTGGCCGTTGTCGTTGATCGCCAGGGCGGTGCTGTTCTTGCCGCCGAGCGTGCCGATGTCGCCGATCCCACCGGCGGATTCATCGTGCCCCATGCCGAATCCGTAGTCGCTCACTTCGCCCACGAAGGCATGGGCGCCGAAGACCCCATTGTCGGCCTGGCCGACGATCTGACCTTGGCTGTTGACGTCGGTTGCCCCACTATTCTTGCCGCCCAGAGTACCCAAATCGACGAGGTGGCGGCCGGGACTCCAACTCGGGCCGATGACCGAGGCGAAGGCGTGACTGTTGTCCCACTCTGCCAGCGAAACACCGACGACGGTCCCGTCGTCATTGACTCCATAAGGCGTGCTATGAGTAGACTGCTTTTCATGATAGTGATGATCCGCGATTGATCCCAGATCGGTCGGAGAACCATCTGTCATCAAATGGGCATGTAAATTAATGGAATCCTCGGCGGGCCGCTCGTAGGCAATCGTCCCACTCGGACTGATCGCCGCCCAATACCTGGCGTACCGGCTATCCGTCCCGGCGATCGGGATGGCTACGCCGGTCGCTGGATCCAGGACAATGGTACGCAGTACCTCGATCGGCCCGCGAGTACCATCCTCGGTGAACAATTTCCTGCCGACGATCGCACCCGTGGCGCTCAGGCCGGTCGGACGGATATCGCCAAGGTCGCGCACGGAGTAGGTGGCCGAACCTTCGGCCCGGCCAGCGGCCCACAGGGCGGAAACAAGGAGCACGGGCAGACACAGCCTTCGAGTATTCGAACCCATCATGGCGAAATCCTTCCCTGGCTTGCGTTGCCGGTCAGACGGCTTTCCGTGGGGGCAAATCCAGCGTTCGTACTCGTCGTTGTCGGGGACGATAGGGGAATTTCGAATCGTCGTCAATTTCGATCTCATCGAATCACGAGGATTCTCAAACCGGGGAGCGTCCCCGAGGGAGCGCTCGTGAACCACCTGAAGCCGCAGGGTATCCCCTCGGATTCCGAGGATTCATCCAGCACCGCTTCCCCGGCGCAGCCGATTGGCCAATGGCTCCGGCTCTCGTAGAATGTTGCTGGCAAGAAGAACGCACGGCCGATGCCCTACTGGGGCCTCCGGTGATACCTTCCCCCTTCCCCGGCATGGACCCGTATCTGGAAAATCCGGGGCTTTGGTCGGACTTTCATCAGAGGATGGTACGTATCGAAAGACGATTGTCCCGGACGTGGTCGCGCTTCATCCGGGAACCCGCCCATCCACCGGGGCGGCGGTGCCTCGAACGCCCGCGGCGGGACGTCTCCCCAAACGTCGAGTTCGATTTCCCCGACGATCGCGAACCGCATTACTCGGTCGAGATCCGTGACGCCCGCGCCGGGCACAAACTCATCACCCTCATCGAGATCCTCAGCCCGTCGAACAAGCGTCGCGGGCCGGACCGTGAGGCGTATCAGGTCAAGCTGAACACCGTCCTGCGCAGTGACGCCAGCCTCGTCGAGATCGACCTGCTCCGCTCGGGCAACCGAGTTCTGGCGGAGATTCCCCGCTTCGCCTCGCGGGAGTACCCGGCGCGCGCCGGCCCCTTATCTCGTGCTCGTCAGCCCGGCCTGGAAGCGCGGCGAGGAGACGATGGGCTGTATCGCGTACCCGTTCGGCCTGCGGGAGTGGCTCCCTTGCGTGGGGGTTCCGCTACGGCAAGGGGAGCCGGACGTGCCCCTGGATCTGCAATTCTCGTTCAACCGCACTTACGAAGGCGGCCCCTATGGCCGTGGCGCGGTCGATTACTCCAGGCCCCCGCAACCGCCGCTGGAAGTCCCTGACGCCGCCTGGGCTGACGAGTTATTGCGGCTGTTGAGATCGAAGGCGCAACGGCTCGTCTTGCTGGAAAGTCGCTTGGCTTGCTAAAATCGTGAAATTTTCCGGGCCGCGCCGCCCTCGGTCCGTCGGTGAGCGCGGCCCGCAGAGCGCGCCCGCCCCTTCTTCTTGTAAGAGTCTTCCGACGTGCCCAAACGCACCGACATCCACAAGATCCTGATCATCGGCGCCGGCCCGATCGTCATCGGCCAGGCGTGCGAGTTCGACTACTCCGGCACCCAGGCCTGCAAGGCCCTGCGCGAGGAAGGGTACGAGGTCGTCCTGGTCAACTCCAACCCGGCGACCATCATGACCGACCCGGACATGGCCGACCGGACGTACATCGAGCCGATCACCCCCGAGTTCGTCGAGCGGATCATCGCCAAGGAGCGGCCCGACGCCGTCCTGCCGACCCTCGGCGGGCAGACCGGGCTGAACACCGGGCTGGCGCTGGCCGAATCGGGGCGCTGGGACGCCTCGGCTGCGAGCTGATCGGCGCCACCGCCGAGGCGATCCGCCGCGCCGAGGACCGCGAGCTGTTCAAGAAGTGCATGGACGAGATCGGCCTGGAGAGCGCCCGCAGCGCCATGGCGCACAACCTGGACCAGGCCCGCGCGATCCGCGACGAGATCGGCCTGCCGTGCGTCCTGCGCCCGAGCTTCACCCTGGGCGGCTCCGGCGGCGGCATCGCCTACAACCGCGACGAGTTCGACCGCATGGTCGCCTACGGGCTGGAGCTGAGCCCCTCGCACTCCGTCCTGATCGAGGAGAGCATCCTCGGCTGGAAGGAGTACGAGATGGAGGTCATGCGCGACGGCGCCGACAACGCCGTGATCGTCTGCTCGATCGAGAACTTCGACCCGATGGGCGTCCACACCGGCGACAGCATCACGGTCGCCCCCGCGCAGACGCTCACGGACAAGGAATACCAGCGGATGCGCGACGCCTCGCTGGCGATCCTCCGCAAGATCGGCGTCGAGACCGGCGGGTCGAACGTCCAGTTCGCCATCCATCCCGAGAACGGCCGCATGATCGTCATCGAGATGAACCCGCGCGTCAGCCGCAGCAGCGCCCTGGCGAGCAAGGCCACCGGCTTCCCGATCGCCAAGATCGCCGCCAAGCTGGCCGTCGGCTATCGCCTCGACGAGATCCAGAACGACATCACCCGCGAGACCCCCGCCTGCTTCGAGCCGACGATTGATTACGTCGTCACGAAAGTCCCGCGCTGGGCGTTCGAGAAGTTCCCCGAGGCCGACCCGGTTCTCACCACGCAGATGAAGTCGGTCGGCGAGGTGATGGCCATCGGCCGCACGTTCAAGGAGAGCCTGCAAAAAGCCCTGCGAGGGCTGGAGGTCGGCCGGTTCGGCCTGGGCTGCGACAAGAAGGACCTCTGGGGCACGGACGACCAGCCGACGATCGACGAGATCACGTCGAAGCTCGCCACGCCGAACTCCGAGCGCGTCTGGTCGATCCGCTACGCCTTGCTGGCCGGCATGACGATCGACGAGATCCACGGCCTGACCGGCATCGACCCGTGGTTCCTGCACAACATCCAGGAGCTGGTCGCCCTGGAAGGCCGCCTGCGCGACGTCGGCAGTCTGGAGGCGGTCGAGACCCCCTTGCTGCGCGAGGCGAAGCGCAACGGCTACTCCGACCGGCAACTGGCTCACCTCTGGAACGCCAGCGAGGTGGAGGTCCGCCGCGAGCGCCTGCGCCGGGGCGTCCGCGCCGTGTACAAGCTGGTCGATACGTGCGCCGCGGAGTTCGAGGCCGTCACGCCGTACTACTATTCGACCTACGAGGACGAGGACGAGGCGCGGGTCGGCGACAAGCCGCGGATCGTGATTCTCGGCGGCGGGCCGAACCGCATCGGCCAGGGGATCGAGTTCGACTACTGCTGCTGCCAGGCCGCCTTCGCCCTGAAGGCCGACGGCTACGAGGTGGTCATGGTCAACTCGAACCCCGAGACCGTCAGCACCGACTACGACACCTCCGACAGCCTCTTCTTCGAGCCGCTGACGGTCGAGGATGTCCTGAACATCTGCGAGCGCGTGCAGCCGAAAGGGGTGATCGTCCAGTTCGGCGGCCAGACCCCCCTGAACCTGGCGAGGGCCCTGGAGGCGGCCGGCGTGCCGATCGTCGGCACGAGCCCCGACTCGATCGACCTGGCCGAGGACCGCGAGCGGTTCCGCCAGATCATCGAACGCCTGGGCCTGCGGCAGACGCCCAGCGACAGCGCCACGGACGACGACCAGGCCCGGCGGATCGCCGAGCGGATCGGTTACCCGGTCGTCGTGCGGCCGAGCTTCGTCCTGGGCGGACGGGCGATGGAGATCGTCTACGACGACGCGAGCCTCCTGCGCTACATGGCCGAGGCCGTCGATGCCAGCCCCGAGCACCCGGTCCTGATCGACAAGTTCCTGGAAGACGCCACCGAGGTCGACGTCGATGCCGTCAGCGACGGCCAGCGCACGATCATCGGCGGCGTGATGGAGCACATCGAGGAAGCGGGCATCCACTCGGGCGACTCGGCCTGCGCGATCCCGCCGTTCAGCCTGCCGGAGCCGGTCATCGACGAGCTGAAGCGGCAGACGTACGTCCTGGCCGAGGCGCTGAACGTCCGGGGACTCATGAACATCCAGTTCGCCGTCAAGGGGGGCGAGATCTACGTCCTGGAGGTCAACCCGCGCGCCTCGCGGACCGTGCCGTTCGTCTCGAAGGCGACGGGGTTGAACCTCGCGCAGGCCGCCGCGCGGGTGATGGTCGGCCAGACGCTGGACGCGCAGGGGATCACCTCCGAGCGCCACCCGCGCTACGTCTCGGTCAAGGAGAGCGTCTTTCCGTTCGCCAAGTTCCCGGGCGTCGATATCGTGCTCGGGCCGGAGATGCGCTCGACGGGCGAGGTCATGGGGATCGACACCGACTTCCCCTCCGCGTTCGCCAAGAGCCAGCTCGCGGCGAGCACCCGGTTGCCGAAGTCGGGCATGGTCTTCGTGAGCGTCGCCGAGCGCGACCGGGCCGCCGTCGTGCCGGTGGCCGCGAAGCTCGCCGCGATGGGCTACACGCTTGATGTGCACCAGCGGCACCGGCAAGGCCCTCGGCGAGCAGGGGATCGCCGTCGAGACCGTCCGCAAGATCCACGAAGGCCGGCCCAACCTGCTCGACCACCTGGCCAACGACGCGATCGCCTTGATCGTCAACACGCCGAGCGGCAAAGGGGCCCGCACCGACGAGGGCCGCATCCGCGCCGCGGCCGTCAGCCACGGCGTCCCCTGCATCACCACGATCAACGGCGCCCGCGCCGCCGTCGCCGCCCTGGAGCGCCTCCGTGGCAGTGACCTCGACGTGTACGCGCTTCAGGATCTGTTACAATCAACGGCATGAGCGGAGCACGCCCCGGTCCCGATTTCGGAGGACGCGCCATGGCCGTCGGTTCCCACAAGCAGGCCACCCTGGAGGATCTCTACCGGGTGGACGGCAAGGCTGAGCTGATCGGCGGGAGGATCGTTCGCTTCATGCCGACCGGATTTAAACCAAACCGGATCGCCTTTCGAATCGTCCGCAGCCTGGATGATTTCGCCGAGGCGACCGGACGGGGCGTAGCCGTGACCGATAGCATGGGCTTCGCCGTGCCGAAACTCGCCTCGGGCCGACAGTCGTTCTGCCCGGACGCCGCCTACTACGTCGGACCCCTGCCGCAGAACGACGATGCGTTTCATCGAAGGCCCGCCGACATTCGCCGTCGAGGTCCGTAGCGAGAACAATTACGGCCCCACCGCCGAGGCCGCGATGGCCGCGAAGCGGGCCGACTACTTCGAGGCCGGCACCCTGGTCGTCTGGGACGTGGACCCACAGGCCGAACGGATTCACGTCTATCGTTCCACCGATCCCGGACACCCGACCACCTACGGCCGTGGCCAGACCGCCGAGGCCGAGCCCGCCGCGCCAGGCTGGCGGATCGCCGTCGATGCGATCTTCGGCGCGTCCTGAAACGAACCCCGCGGGCTCAATACCCATGTCCTCCGGCATGACCCGACGCCTGATCGGCCTCTGCCTCGCGCCGGTGCTGTTCTGCCTGCTCGACGCGACGTTGACTCTCGGGGGCCAGTCGGCCGCGTACTGGGGCGGGAACTATTCGGCCGTGAATGAAGCGTCGCCGACGTTCCACCACTTGCTGCGGGTCCATCCGCTGGCCTACGTGGCGGGAATCGCGGTGTGGATGGCGGTGTTCGTCGGCTTCCTCCTGCTGGTGCCGGATACGCTGGCGTTGATCGGGAGCATCGTCGTCACCTTCGGCCACACGGTCGGCGCGGCGACGTGGCTGCTCTGGCGGTTCGCGTTTGGCTATCAGTTCTGCAACGGCCTGTTCCTGCTCTCGGCCGTCGTGCTGGGGTTGTCGATCCGCTGGGGATGGCAGGCGGGGCCCCGGGAGGGCTACCGGATTCCCCTGCCGGATCGCTGGCGCTGGGGACTGGCAGCCTTGCTGCTGGGCATCGGGGTTTACCTGTTCCTCTGGCCCCGGAACCCATCGTTGTAGGGGGGCAGTGCCCACCCTCATGTCACGTTCGGGGCCTCAACCGGGCGATTTCGCCCGGCGGGCCCGCCGCTTCGCGGGTTGTTTCGGAACGTGCGGCTTGTCGCTGCCTTCCAGGGGCTTGCCGTCCCAGGTGGCTTCCAGACGCTCCCGCGCCCGGGCGGCGTACTCCGGGGAAAGCTCGAAGCCGAGGTAGCGCCGGCCCAATTTCCGGGCGACGGCCAGGGTCGTGCCGCTGCCGGCAAAGGGGTCAAGCACGACGTCGCCGGGGTTCGAGCACGCCTTGATGATCCGCCCGAGCACCTGTTCGGGCATCTGGCAGCCGTGCCAGCCAGCCCGTTCCTTGAACGTGCCGCAGACGCGGGGGGCGTACCAGGTGTCCTCGTCGTCGTGGAAGCCCTCGGGAAGGTCCTGGGGGCGCAAGATCCAGGTATCGTCCGGGACGCGCCCGCGCGGGTTGGCCCGCGCGTCGGCATAGACGAGCTGCCGGGCCGAGGGGACGCGGATGGCGTCGTCATTGAACGTGAACTGATCGGGGTTCTTCACGAAGTGGAACAGGTGGGCATGGCTCCGGCTGAACTTCCGCTTGCAGTGCACGCCGAAGGTGTAATACCAGATGACCCAGCTCCGCAAGGACAGGCCCCGCTCGCGGTGAACGAGCACCTTCAGCTCGGCGGCGAACTCGTCGCCGATGGCCAGCCAGAACGTGCCGTCGGGCTTCAAGACCCGCGCGACCTCGGTCGTCCACGCGCGCGACCATGCAAGATACTCATCCGCATCCCGGCAATCGTCGTAGCTGTCATAACGGTAGCCGATATTGAACGGGGGGTCGGCGAAGGCCAGGTCGATCGAGGCATCCGGCAGACGTTTCAAGCCCTCGATGCAGTCTCCTTGATGGAGGCGGTCGAGCACCGCCCCGTCCCCGTTTCTCATCGCGGCGTTCCTGTTCGTCGAGTGTTGCGGATTCATCGCGGCGCGAGCCGGATCGACCGGGGCGGGCCCGAGCCTTGTTGACCAAGTATACACCACGATCCGGCCGGGCGCGAGTGGCGCGCGGCCTTTGGCGAGACGCTCAGGCGACGCTGGGGTCCGCGGGCAGGAGGATGCGGAAGCAAGAGCCGTGGCCGGAGCGGCTTTCCAGAGACAGGGTGCCGCCGTTGGCCTCGACCAGCCGCTTGACGATCGCCAGGCCGATCCCCTCGCCCGGCCCGGCGTCGGAATGAACGCGCCGGAACAGGTCGAAGATGTCGGGTCGCGAGTCCTCGGGAATGCCCCGACCGTTGTCGGCGATGGTCAGCTCCACGGACTCACCCAACCGCCGGGTCGCGAGCCGCAGCTCCAGCAAGGGTCGGGTCGGGTCGCGGTATTTGAAGGCATTATCCAGCAGGTTTTCGAGGACCTGGCGGAGATGATGGGGATCGGTCCAGACGTGCGGAACATCGAACTGACAATGGGCCTGGTACGGAACATCGACCCAGCGCGCCACCACCAGGTCGAGCATCGCGTGCGCCGCATCGGCCACGTTGGCCTGGATTGGGTCCCTCGACACGCGCGAGGCATCGGCCAGGGAGATGAACCCCTGGAGCAAGCCGTTGATGTGCTCGCAAAGCCCCAGGATCTCGTCCGTTCCCTCGTGGACCGCCGCGGGGTCGTCCTGATCGAGCTGGAGCATCGTGGCGTTCAGATGGATCGCGTTGAGTGAGTTGGCGACGTCGTGGCGGACCATGTGCGAGAGCGAGGCCAGGTCGGCGTTGCGCTGTTCGAGCCGCCGATTCAGTTCGCGGAGGTGCTCCAGTTGCTCCTCCCGCTCCCGCTTCAGCGCGATGATCTCTTCCAGCAGGTCGAGGGAAGGCTGGCGATCGCTGCCGAGGGCGATCCGGTGGACCTGAGCGGGGCCGAGCGTCTCGGGGGGCAGAACGTGGTACCGGGCCAGGACAATCGCGCCGGCGGTCGTCCGGTGGTTCAGCTCGATGATTGTCACCTGCCCTCGATTCAGCCGTTGCTGAAGGAGATTCAGCTTGGGACGCGATCCCGGATCGAGCGTCTCGGCGAGGGAACAGCCGTGGAGGGCCTCGGCGGCGGAGTATCCCAACCAGCGGGCGAAGGTCTCGTTGCAGGCGACCAGCGTGAGCTCGCCATCAAGGGTCAGGCAAAAATCGTCGTCCCCGAGGGCCGCGTCCATTGCGCCTCCGACCGATGGACTGCCGGGCCATGGCTGGATCATCGGGCCAGTTCTCCGAGCAGGGTGGGCAACAGACGACGAACTTCGCGGACATCCGTTGCGTAGTGATCGGCCCCGATCGTCCGGGCCTGCCGTGCGTTGCCGGCGAAGGCCGCGCCGCCGGCGAGCACCAGGATACCGGGCCTCGCCTGGCGGACCGACGCGATCAGGTCGGCCGCGTCGGGCAGGTGGATATCCAGTGCGCAGGAGAGGCAGAGCACCCGCGCGTGGACCTCCTCGGCAAAATCGCGAACCGCTTCGAGCAGGCGCCCCTTCACCGAGCATGTGCACGTTGAAGCCGCAGGCCCGCAGCACGTCGCAGACCATCATCAGGCCCAGGACGTGCCGCTCACCCGGCGCAACAGGCCAGGGCCACCGGCGCATCGCCATTCGGCTCCGACCAGAGCCTCGGACCGATCCGGCGGATCAGGTCGCGCGTCACCTCGCTGATGTAATGCTCGTGAGCCACCGAGATCCGGTCTTGCTCCCACTCCTGACCGGTGTGGATCAAGGCTGGCATCAGAACATCGATATACAATCCCTCGACATCCGCGCCACCGTTGAGGTAGCCGTCGACCACCTGCTGCGCTCCTCGGCGGTCGAGTCGGCGAAGGCTCTCGAAGTACTGGATATAGAGGGGGGCCTCGATCATCCGGGCCTCGCCGATGAGGGTGCCAATCCGTGGTTTGCCAGTGGTAGGGGGAATCGCCCCTGGGAGGAATTGGGATTTCCTCGACCCGACCCTGCGATAACCTCAATTATGGGCCGTGCCCCTCGATCCCGGCAAGGCCACAAGGCGGAATAATCCGCCCATTCCTCAGGTTTCGCGTTGCCCTGGCTCCAGGATGCGTCACCGGGCGCATCCACGGAATGAGGTGCGTCCTACGGTCGCTGAACCGCCCCGCCCAGACCGTTCCCGGTTTCGACGTGACGGGATCGGATTCAGCGTCGCACGCGGCGGCGGGGCGGGTTGTACACCGTGGCGAAGGCGTCGAGGAAACCCGGGCTGCCCGGGTGGATCGCCTCCAGACCCAGTTGCGACTGCAAGGCATAGGGCAGGCTCTGCTCGGTTCCGACCAGGATCACCAGGCGCTGGCGGTCGGGCAGGTTCAGCAGGTCCTCGGTCCGGGCCAGGTCGATCTGGCCGAGGTGGGGCAGGGCCGAGCGGAGGATGAACCGGAGCCGGCCGCCGGGCGTGCCGGAGAGGCCCGGCCAGGTGGTCGGGTCGGGGCCGACGACGGCCACCAGGTTGAATGGGCGGAGTTGCTCGCGACGGAGAATCGCGTCCCGCAGGTCCAGGAGCACGATCGTCTCGGTATGGCGGAACCGGACCTCGCGCAGGCCGGTTCCGACCGTGACGGCCAGCACGGCGATCAGAAAGCCGGCCAGCACGAACCGGCGGCGGTCGTCGCGACGACGTGCCCAGCGGTCCAGCCGACGGGTCGCCAGCAACAGCACGACCAGCAGGTTCAGCCCCAGGAGCAAGCCCAGGGCCGTGGCCGCGCCCAGGCGGGACCCATGCGCCAGGTCGATGACCGCCTTGCGCAGGTCGGAACTGAGCCACCAGGCGACCGAGGCGGCGGTCGCCGGCGCCAGACCGATCAAGGTCCGCGCCGAGATCCGCCGGCTCGCCAGATCAGTCATCGCCTGCGCCGCCAGCAAGTTCAAAGGGATCAGCAGGAACAGGTACAAGGCCCGGGGACCACCCGGCCAGAGCGACGGCACCAGCGCGGCGACGGCCAGCCAGACGACCCAGAATGCCCCGCCGACCGTGGCCGGATCGTCCGTCTCGGCCGCCAGGGCCTGACGGACCGCCCGCCAGGCGGCGAACAGGCCCAGCGGCAGCGTGGCGGGCGAGAGCGTCAGGAGCAGGAGCAAGAGCCCCGGATGGCTTGGATCCCCCATGCGGGGCGGGAAGCGCAAGGCGTCGAGCAGGTCGGCACCGTAGGCGCGGAACATCGCGATGTGCCAGGGGGCCGCCACGGTCAGGCCCACGAACAGGGCCACCGCGCCGGCCGCCAGACTGGGATTATTGACCCAGGTTCGCCACCAGCGCCCGCGACGCCGCGACGCCGACGGATCGGCCAGGAGATACGCCTGGTGCAAGAGCACGACCGGCACGCAGAGCAGGCCGAACAGGCCGACCGACAGCAACGACAACCCCAGCGCCAGCCCGCCCAGCACCCCCCACCCGCGCCGACCTTCCCCCGTGCGGAGATGCTGGCCGTAGCAGAGCAGGGCGGCCAGGGTCCCGGCAAGCCCCAGGGTCGTCGGAGTCGCCTGCTGCATCTGGATCAGAAGTTCGCGGTTGAACCCGGTCAGCACGGCCGCCGTCAGGCCTAGCCCCGGCCCTCGCCAGAGCCGGCCGTGCAGATAGACCAGGATCACCACCAGGGCACCGGCCACGTAGCTGGGCAAGACCGTCGCCAGGGGGTCACGATGCGGGCTGAGCCACAGGCCGAGCGCCTCGAGCCAGGCGTACAGCGGGGGTTGCATCGCCACGGAGCGATACGCCTCCGCCTCCGCCTCCGGCCCCAGGCCCGAGAGCGGCACCTGGTCGGCGAACCGCCCGTCCAGCACGGCCAGCCCCCGCAAACCCCACCAGGGACCTGGCGGGTTCAGGTCCCACCAGTTCAGGGCATACAGCCCGGGCAGGACCGCCACCAGGACCACCAACGGGAAAAACATCGCCGACCTCGGCGCCGGACGCAAGAGGGGCCGCGCCGGTACGCCAACCTCCTCCAGCCGCCAGGGCCGTTCGACCCGAGGCCGCTCCAGTTTCGTCACTCTCGGCTCCATCGCCGACGGCCCCCAAAAGCCTGGATGGACCGCGCCCGCCCGCCGCGAGACCGCCTCCGTGCCCGCTTTCTTCGCACCATAACAGAACCCGCCCGACGCGCGTAGGCGGGTCTCCTTCGGTTCCCCGAATCCAGTCCGTTGACAAGCCTGGGTCGATTCCCTGATACTCCTAATTCATTGGGAGATCGTTTCCGTTCGAGATCTCGCCTTTCTCCTTCACGATGCGAGGACACCACACGATGCATCGTCCCTCGATCTCACGCGCCCAGGGCTTCACCTTGATCGAGCTTCTGGTCGTCATCGCGATCATTGGCGTCTTGATCGCGCTCTTGCTCCCGGCCGTGCAGGCGGCGCGTGAAGCGGCGCGGCGGATGAGCTGCACGAACAACCTCAAGCAGATTGGCCTGGCCCTGCACAACTACGAGACGACTGTGGGCGTCTTCCCGCCATCGATGGTCCTGGCCGGGGCGGGCAACATCCCGTACTGGAACGGCGGCTGGAGTTCCCAGGGACGCATCCTGCCGTACATGGAGCAGAACGCCCTGTTCAACTCGGCCAACTTCGGCATCAACAAGGAGGAGCCGCAGAACTCCACCGTGATCCGCCAGACCGTCGCCGCCTTCCTCTGCCCGAGCGAGATCAACCGCCAGCCCTCGGTGCACGACTACGGCGTCTCGGGCGTCACCTCCTACGGCGCGTGCGGCGGCGACTGGTTCGTCTGGAGCGGCTTCCAGGGGCCGGAAAACCGCAGTGCCTTCGGTCCCAACCGCAGCCGCCGGACCGCCGACTTCACCGACGGCCTGAGCCAGACGATTCTGTTCGCCGAGGTGAAAACGTATTTGCCCGCCTACATCTGTGACGGCGTCGGGCTGTCGCAGATCCAGAACCCGGCCAACGTTCCGCCGCCGACCGCCAACCCGCAAACCGTGGCGCCGGAGTATTTCAGCGGCGCGTGCCGGTATTATGCGCTCTCGCACACCGAATGGTCCGACGGCGCCGTGCATTCCTCGGGCATGACGACGGCCTGGCCGCCGAACAAGGTCATTCGGGGCACGCCGAACCGTAACATGGACATCGACCTCAACGGCATCAACGAGGAGAAGGGCGGCCCGACCTTCGCGGCGATGACGGCCCGGAGTTATCATCCGGGAGGTTTGAACGTCCTGCTCGGCGACGGCTCGGTCACGTTCATCAAGGACTCAATCAGCGGAACCACCTGGCGGGCCCTCGGCACGGTCGCCGGTGGGGAAGTTGTCAGCCAAGATAATTTTTAATTGATAATATTTTTTAATCAATGCGTGGGAGCGAGAGAAAATCTCTCCGAACGGCGTCACTCCGAAAACAATCAATTATCAACGCCTAACCACAGAGGCACTTCATGACATCTCGCTCGATTTCCCTGTTCCTGATCCTCTCGGCGCTGGGAATGCCCCTGGCTGGCTGCTCTCGGGAGACGACCACGGACGGAACCACCGCCGAAGCCTCGACGGCGAAGGAGGTGGTCGTTTACGCGGCCCTGGACCGCGAGTTCTCCGAGCCGCTTCTGGCAAAGTACGCCGAGCAGACCGGCGTGCGGGTCGAGCCGAAATTCGACGTCGAGAGCACCAAGACGGTCGGCCTGACCGAGGCGATCCGCGCCGAGGCGAACCGGCCGCGCTGCGACCTGTTCTGGAACAACGAGATCCTCAACACCCTCCGGCTCAAGCAGGAAGGGCGGCTCGCCCCGTTCCACCCGAGCCACGCCGAGGAATACCCCGAAACCTTCCGGGCCAAGGACGGCACCTGGTACGGCCTGGCGGCTCGGGCGCGCATCTTGCTGGTCAACACCGAGGTCGTCCCCGAGGCCGAGCGGCCGACGAGCATCCGCGACCTGCTCGACCCGAAGTGGAAGGGGAAGATCGGCATCGCCAAGCCGATGTTCGGCACGACCGCCACGCACGCCGCTTGCCTGTTCGCCCACTGGGGGAGTGAGAAGACGAAGCAGTATTACCGGGACCTGAAGGCCAACGATATCCAGGTGCTCTCGGGCAACAAGCAGGTCGCGCAGGCGGTCGGCAAGGGGCAGCTCGCCTTCGGCATGACCGACACGGACGACGCACTCGGCGAGATCGACGCTGGCAGCCCGGTGGTGATCGTCTATCCCGACCGCCAGCCGGAGGAGTTAGGCACCCTGTTCATCCCGAACACCCTGGCGATCATCAAAGGAGCACCGCACCCCGAGGCGGCTGAGGCCCTGGCCGACTACGTGCTCAGCCCCGAGATCGAAATCGCGCTGGCCGAAGGCCCCAGCGGTCAGATCCCCCTGAACCGGACGGTGGACGTGCCCCTGCGGGTCGAGACACCCCGCACGGTCCACGCCATGCCGGCCGATTTCGAGGCCGCCGCGAAGCTCTGGAACGAGACGATGACCTTCCTGACCGCCGAGTTCGGCGGACGCTGAGCCGTCGAGCCGGTTTTCACATTCCTTAACCCCTTCCCGACGAAAGGAGAACCCACCATGCCGACCATCCGCCCGATCGTCCTTCTGTCGGCGGCCCTGGCCGTCGCGACCCCTGGTCCGGCCGCGCCCGAGGAGAAGGCGACCACCTGGAACTTCGACAAGAGCCCGACCGGCGCGATCGCCGAAGGGTTCACCGCCGAATCCGGCACGTGGGCGGTCGTCACCGAGCCGGGAGACGAAACCAACCACGTGCTCGCCCAGCAGGCCGAGAATCCCGACGATCTCTTCAACGTCACGCTGGCGCGGTCGCCGAGCCTGATGAACGTGGACCTCAGCGTGCGGCTGAAGGCCGTCTCCGGCGAGCTGGACCGCGGGGGCGGGCTCGTCTGGCGCGCGAAGGATGGGCAGAACTACTACATCGCCCGCTATAACCCGCTGGAGGAAAATTTCCGCGTGTACCGGGTTGCCGAGGGCCGTCGCACGCAGCTCCGCAGCGCCGACAACGTGCGGCTGGACGAGGGATGGCACGCCTTGCGGGTGACGATGGTTGGACCGCAGATCCGCTGCATGCTCGACGGCCGCACGCTCCTGAACGTCGAGGATGAGACGTTCGCCGAAGCGGGCCGGATCGGCCTCTGGACGAAGGCCGATGCGCGGCACTCTGTTCGATGACCTCACCGTCCACGAAGCGGACTGATCGGCGCTCAGACCAGTTTGGAGAGTCCTTTACGCAGAGCCTCGGCCACCTGGGCGGCGCCGTAGCCGTGCTCGACCATCAAGCAGGGTATTCCTTGCTTCTCACATTCGGGACGCAGGCTTTCCGAGACATGGTGGCCGACAAATTCCTTGAGTATCAGGACAAGGTCCACGCCTTTATTGCGGACGCGCTGCTCCAGGGATTTGAGCATAACGGGCCGGGCGCTTTCATACGGCTCCCATTCCAGTTCGTCGAAGTCGAAGACCTGTTCGAGCGACTTGCGGGCATCTTCCCGCACGGCGCCGCCGATCATCAGAACCCGCTTGTCGCGGGTGGCCTCGACGAGGTCCTGGAACTGCTCGTGCAGCCTCCCGATCTCCTCGCTCTTGGCCTGATCCTGATCGATCCGTTCCAGGTTGCGCCTCAAGGAACGGAAATCCTTGCCGCCGAGCAGGTCCTGATAAGGGCGAACCAGTTCGAGCAACTGGGGATCGGACGTGCCCATCCCCTTGACGACGCGGTCAAGGACATCGAGGAACTCATCGACCCCTTCGTCGGGCAGGTGATAGCGCGCGATGACGCCCCTGAGTTCTTCAAAGGATTCCTGGGCGGCCTCGCGCGCCTGCCGGCGGAGTTCCTGCTCGCGGCGCTCGACTTCCTGCCGGCGCTGAATGGCCTCCCGCTCGCGGCGGGTGGCCTCCATCGCCTGGCGGAGTTGTTCTTCGGCCTCAACAATATAGGTATCCCAATCGGTCTCAAACGAACGGCTAAACGCTTCGATATATCCAGGCCAGTATTGTTTCGAGATACCAACCAATTTCGGAAAGATTTCCCGGAGCTGGGCCTGGTCGTCCTCGGTCAGGCCGGTGGCCATGCCCGACTCGACCCACGCCTGGAGCCGCCGATAGCGGCCGATCCAGATCCGGAGTTGCGCCAGTTGCTCCTTCTGGTCGAGCATGCCGAAGTGGATTTCCCCGTCGGTGACTTCGCGGGACAGGGTCTGGATCTGCCCGGCGGGGAAGTACGTCTCGGCCTCGCGGGCCAGGCGGTCCTCATCAGCGAACTGACCGGAGAGATGGGGCAGTAACTGGTCCAGTTCCTGACGGAGTTCCTCATATTGTTCGCGGGCCTGCCGCAGTTCCCGGCGCACGGCGTCGGCCTCCTTGAGTACCGCGTCCAGCTCCCCTTGCGCCTCGCGACGCCTGGTGGCGATCTCGTTCTGGGCCGTCACGATGTCCTGCTCGGCCTCGCGCTGGATCGCCGGGTCCAGGGTGGAGAGACTCTGCGCGAGTTTTTTCATCAATTCCTTGAGACGTAGTTCATCAACATCCGTCTGCTCTAGCTCTCGTAACCGAACAGGCCGGACTTCCTGGACCCGGTGCTCTGCCTTCCGGGTGCGTTCCTCGGCGGCCCGAAGCCGCTCGGCCGCCTGACGCGTCTCCACATCGAGTTTTTGCGCCGAGATTTGGATTCGGCCTGACGTACTAATTCCGCAAGACGGTCCAATGCGTTCGACATCGGAATTTTCTCTTTTCATGATAAGGGAACTGAGGCCACGCCAAGGTCGAGGCGGCATCTCGCGATGATCCGCGAGATCGGAGAGGGGGGAGCCTTGAGAAGTGGATACTTCCGGACCGGACCAGGCCGGATGAGACCGGCAGAATCCTATTCGAGGCGGAGGGCCTGGGGGAATCCTTCCTTCTTCGGGTTCTATCTCGCTCCCATCGTGGAGGTACGATACCTACGAGAATACACGACTCAACGTGACGACTGTTGGAAAGACTTCAGAGCCATTCGTCGCCATCAAAAAAAATCGAAACGATCGAGGCTGGAGGTCCTTTGCCGGGATCATGCGCAAACGGAAGAAAAACCATATAGAACATTGTCACGACCCGGATGGCCCCGGACCAGGACCTTTTTACGAATTTTCCGCGCTTTGGAATCGTAAACCCGAGTGCCGGGCATGTCCAGAGCACAATGAAGCAGTATTCCCAAGATGAGGAAATCTGTAGCCCGCGACCAGGATACAATCGAACAGAACTGATAAGTCCGTTGATTCGTGGGGACATGCATCATGTGGTGACGCGGAAAAAACCGGCGTTCCATGATTTCGGAACCCAGAATTCCAGATATGCGGAAGTCCTTGTGCCCATGTCCCGCGCGAGACGGAGAGGCTCATCCCGTGGGAAAAGAAACCTGGACACACCCGCAAATAGGAATTCGGATTCCCAGGACCCGTCACCAGGTCCCTCGGACTCCACCCGCCCGCCCTCCCGGCAAGACAGCCCATCTGTCCGCTCCGCGCAGGCCCCCCCTGGGTGGTCGGTCGGACGTTCCTATACGGCCGTCAGTAAAAGAAACGACCGCGGGCGATGGTCCATGAGTTGCACGCCAACTTCCGGTCGCGTACGGTGTCGGTGCGCGCCTCGTCAGCCAGAACCTGCCCAGAGGACGCTTCCATGCCTGTTACCCAATGAATGGTGGCGGGATGGCTTTTTGAGTCGTAGGGCCTTCAGATTCCGGGAAAACGTGCTCCCGGATCGCACCTGGAGCCCTTCTTGAAGACCCCAGGGAGATTGACGTAATGACAAAGACGCGCTTCATTCCCATCGTGACCGCTGGCGTGCTGGTTGCCCTGACGGTGGCGGCCGCGCCCCAGGCCGAGAAGAAGAAGAACGCCCCGCGCGTGAACAAGGCGATCGCGGTCTTGCACCCCCTCGGTGACAACAAGGTTTCCGGTCAGGTGACCTTCACCCGAGTCGAGCAGGGCATCCGCATCCAGGCAACGATCAACGGCCTGACGCCCGGCAAGCACGGCTTCCACATCCATGAATACGGCGATTGCAGCTCCCCCGACGGCAAGTCGGCCGGCGGCCACTTCAACCCGCTGAACAACCCCCACGCCGGCCCGATGGACAAGATGCGGCACGTCGGCGACATGGGCAACATCGAGGCCGACGCCAGCGGCAAGGCCACCTATGACATGGTCGATCCGGCGCTGTCCTTCCAGGGACCCCGTTCGATCCTCGGGCGTGGTCTGATCGTCCACGCCGGCGCGGACGACCTCAAGAGCCAGCCCTCCGGCGATGCCGGCGGACGCGTCGCCTGCGGCGTCATCGGCGTGGCTCAGGGCGAATAACGCGGAATCCCCAACGCGCCACGCCGGGTGCCGGGACGATCCCCGGCGCCCGGCCGGCGTCACTCCGGGTCGCCCCGGAACCGGAACCAGGCGACGAGGCGGTCCCAGGCGGCGAACAGGCCAAAACCCACCAGCGACAGGGCCATCGCCACCAGGCCCACACCCAGGCCAAGCCCGAGCAACAGGAAGAACCCCAGGACCAGTTCGCGGACCCCCGGAGTCCGGAACGCCAGCAGCCAGACGGCGACCACGGCGACCAGGAGCATCAGCGAACGGATGCGGAATTGCCGCCGACGACGCTGCTCCTGCTCCTGCTCCTGCGGGGAAATGTCGATGTGCGGTCGCATCGGGGTCCTTCGGATCAGGAATCCCCACGGACGCGGGCGATCAATCCATGGGGAAGCGGTCGGGGTCAGCCTCCTCGTGACGGATCTCATCGACCGGCTCGGCCTTGCCCCAGCCGGCATAGAGGCGGTTCGGAGCATTGACGACCAGGCCGGGGACATCACCGACATTGCGGTACGCGTGGACGACCCCCGGCGGAATCCAGAGGGCCGCGGGGTTCGAGGCGCCGACAACCCAGGACATCCGGTGGCCGAAGGTCGGGCTCTCGCCGCGCGTGTCCCAGACCCAGAGCCGGAAGTCCGACGGACCAAAGAAGGCGAAGCCGTCGGTCTGATCGACGTGCTCGTGCGGCCCCCGGGTCACGCCCGGCAGGGTGATCGAGGCATACGCCATCCTCGGCCAGCACTCCGATTCCAGCTCGTCATGCCGGAACAGCTCCACGAGCGAGCCGCGCGCGTCGTGGTAGATCGTGAGCGGGCGAAGGATCACCCCAGCGACCTCGCCGTCCGCGAAAACCGGCGTGCTCTGGTTCGACGGCATGATCGGCCCCCGACCGATTTTTCCCCCGCTCCTGAGTCGGCCCCGGCCGACCTCCGTCTCTCCTGTCGCCATCGTTGACAC
The DNA here is from genome assembly GCA_963758025.1 of uncultured Planctomycetota bacterium. Classification (GTDB taxonomy): domain Bacteria; phylum Planctomycetota; class Planctomycetia; order Isosphaerales; family Isosphaeraceae; genus CAVWUA01. The sequence goes on from CAVWUA010000006.1 coordinate 1,319,299, forward strand.
GGGCTCCTTCCCGTTGAGTCCTGGCCCGGCCGTCCGCGCCCGCCGCGTGTTTTGCGCGGTCCCTCCGAGCCGCTGTCGTCGCCCCCTATTGTTACGACAATCCGTCCGATCGGCCAAGCCGAAGCCGAACCCTCCAGGAACCGGCCCGGCTGATTGACAGCCGGCCTCGACGTGCCTAAACTTGTATCGTCATGCTGCAACCTTGCGCACCTTCTGAGGTCTCTGAGGAGCATCTCGCGTGGCGAAGAAGCCCTGGGGCGGCCGGTTTTCCGCCGGAACAGACCGTCGCGTTGAAGAGTTCACCGAATCTATCTCCTTGGACAGTCGGCTTTTCGAGCACGACATCCAGGGGTCGATCGCCCACGCGCGCATGCTCTCGCGCGTCGGATTGTTGACTGACGCGGAATGCGAACAGATTGTGCAAGGATTGTCGGAAATTCGCGCCCAGATCGATGCGGGGGACTTCCCGTTCGTGCTGGAGCGCGAGGACATCCACATGCACATCGAGGCCGCGCTGATCGAGAAGCTGGGGGACGTCGGGCGAAAGCTGCACACGGCCCGCAGTCGGAACGATCAGGTGGCGACCGACGCGAAGCTCTGGACCCGCGACGCCCTGGACGGCATCGACGCCGCCTTGGAGGCGCTCCAGCGGGCCTTCGTCGGGTTTGCCGAGCGGCACAGCGGGGTGATCCTGCCCGGTTACACCCACCTTCAGCGTGCCCAGCCGGTGCTGGCCCCCCATTATGCGCTGGCGTACGTCGAAAAGCTCGCCCGCGACCGTGGCCGCCTGGCCGATTGCCGCAAGCGGTTGAATGTCTTGCCGTTAGGCGCCGCCGCCCTGGCCGGGACGACCTTGCCGATCGACCGCTCGTTCGTCGCCGAGGAACTGGGCTTCGACAGCGTGGCGGCCAACAGCCTGGACGTCTCCAGCGACCGCGACTTCGTTCTGGAGTCGGTCTTCGTGCTGACGATGATCGCCGAGCACCTCTCCGGCTGGGCCGAGGAGTGGGTCCTCTGGAGCACGCAGGAGTTCTCGTTCCTGGCCCTGCCCGACACGGTCTGCACCGGCAGCAGCATCATGCCGCAGAAGAAGAACCCGGACGTCTGCGAGCTGATCCGGGGCCGTCTGCGCGGGTCGTCGGCGCCCTGACGACCCTGCTGGTGCTGGTCAAGGGGCTCCCTCTGGCCTACAACCGCGACCTCCAGGAAGACAAGGAACCGCTGTTCGACGCCTTCGACACCGTCGGCGGCGTGCCTGGAGCTGGCCGCCGTCGTCGTCGAGGGGGCGAGCCTGCGGGCCGAGCGGATCGCTGAGCGGCTGGATGAGGGGTTCCTCGACGCGACCACCTTGATGGAATACCTGATCGGCCGGGGCATCCCTCAGCGCACGGCGCACCATCTGGTCGGCTCGCTGGTGGGCCTCTGCGAGCAGCGTGGCGGCCGCCTGGCCGACCTCTCCCTCGACGACTTCACCGCCGCCAACCCCTCGATCGGCCCGGATGTCTTCGGCGCCCTCGGCGTCGAACGCGCGGTGCGGGCGTTCCGTTCGTACGGCTCAACCGCCCCGGCGGAGGTTCAGGCGCAGTTGGAGCGCTGGAAGGAACAACTGGGCTCAGACGCATGAGCAAACCCGAACTTCGGAGCGTGCGATGACGTTCCACGTCACACTCGACCGCGATGTGGCACACAAACACAGGAATCAATCCTAGGGTGCCAATACCTCTCAGGACATAGAGTGCCACTGGTTTTGCCAGTGCCTTCCAATAGAAGGTCGCACAATCACTCCGTTTGCTCCGCACGAATCACACGCCCTTTTCCCTTGAGTCAACGATTCCCATGGACCACTTCCAGTACCGCAACGGCCAACTGTTTTGCGAGGACACCCCGGTTGCCGACCTGGCGGACCGGTACGGGACGCCGCTGTATGTGTACAGCGCGGCGGCGTTCGTCGGCCGGCTGAAAGAGCTTCAAGAGGCCTTCGCCGAGGTCAACCCCTTGATCTGCTACTCGGTCAAGGCGTGCTCGAACCTGGGCATCCTCAAACTGATGGCCGAGCACGGCAGCGGGTTCGACGTGGTCTCCGGCGGCGAGCTGTTCCGCGTGCGCACGGCGGGGGGCGACCCCGGCAAGACGGTCTTCGCCGGGGTGGGCAAGACCGACGACGAGATCCGCGACGCCCTGCATGCCGGCGTCCTGATGTTCAACGTCGAGAGCGAGGCCGAGCTGGCGGCGATCGACCGCGTGGCGAAGGCCGAGGGGAAGGTCGCGCCGGTGGCCCCGCGGGTCAACCCGGATGTGGACCCGAAGACGCACCGCTACATCTCGACCGGCAAGAAGGAATCGAAGTTCGGCATGGACATCGACCGCGCCCTGGCCCTGGCCGAGCAGGCAAGGGGGATGTCGGGGATCTCGATGATCGGCATGCACATGCACATCGGGTCGCAAATCACCTCGGTCGAGCCCCACGCCAGCGCGGTCGAGAAAGGGGTCCAGATCATTGCGCAACTGCGCAAGATGGGTCATCCGATTGCGTGGTACAATATGGGTGGCGGATTCGGAATCAACTACCGGGGCCACGAGGCGCGGGAGATTGCCGAGTTCGCTCGGGTGATGCTGCCGGGCTTGAAGGAGACGGGATGCCGCCTGGCCCTGGAGCCGGGGCGGTCGATCGCGGGGAATGCCGGCATCCTCGTGAGCCGTGTGTTATATACCAAGCAGTCGGGTGAGAAGCGGTTCCTGATTCAGGACGCCGCGATGAACGACCTGATCCGACCGGCTCTGTACGAGGGCTTCCACCGGATCTGGCCGGTTCAGGTGCCCGAGGGCTTGCCCGCCCCTCCCGAGGACTGCGAGGCCGCGATTCCGGGGACTGAACCCTGGGACGTGGTCGGCCCGGTCTGCGAGAGTGGCGACTTCCTGGCCAAGGACCGCCCGCTGCCCCGCCTGGAGCGCGGCGCCCTGATCGCCACGTTCTCGGCCGGAGCCTACGGCATGGTCATGGCCTCCAACTACAACACCCGTCCCCGCGCCCCCGAGGTCCTGGTCGAAGGGTCCCACGCCCGGTTGGTTCGCCGTCGTGAGACGCTCGACGACCTGGTCCAGCAGGAGCGGGTCGGCCTGGAGCCGGCGGCGGGGTGAGCCAGTCGCCTTTTTCTGATCGAGAGACCGATCCCGCGCCCCACAATCCCGCGTCGTTCCTCCTTTTGCGGGAGAGAGTTGAGCCCATGCGTCGTACCGCGACCCCTCCTGAACGTGGCAAACGGATCATCGGGACCATCGTCCCGGCGACGTTGCTGGCCCTGTCGGCGCTCGCCGGAGCGGTTCCCCGCGCGACGCGCAGTTCAACGCTCGCGAGCAGTTCGAGGCCCCCGGGCCGGAAAGTTTCGCCAAGCAGCCCGAGACGCCGCTGGAACTGTGGGACGCGGTCGATTACCTCGTTCGCGTGGGTCTGGCCGACCAGGCGGTGCCGTACCTGAACGCCTTCCTCAAGAGCAACCCGCCGGACGACGTCCTCTTGCAGATCCGCGACCGCTACGGCGCCGGTTCCATGCTGCGGCTCCAGGATAACCCGGCGACGCGCGAGGCCGCCGCGCCCTTGCTGCGACTCATGGCCGACGCCGCCTTGCGCCAGGCACGCAACCCCGAGCGCATCCGCCGGTTCGTCGATGCGCTGACCCGGAGCCGCGAGGAGCAGGACTACGCGCTGGAGCAGCTCCGCATGGCCGGCTCGTACGCCGTGCCGTACCTGGTCGAAAAGCTCAGCCAGCAGGCACTCTCAGCCGAGGACCAGGCCCTGATCGCGCAGAACATGGGCCGGTTGAACCGCTCGGCGGTCCCGGCCCTGATCGCCGTGCTCGACGCGCCGGATGTGATCCTCGCGGCCGACGCGGCCGACGCGCTGGGGCGGATCGGTGATCCCCGGGCGATCGCGCCGTTGACCTACCCGGCGGCCCGTTCCGAGGAATCCGTGCTGACCGAGCCCGCACGCCGGGCGATTGCTCGCCTGACCGGGCGGTCGTACACGTCGCAAGCGTGGAGCCCGGTCCGCTTGCTGACGTTCGAGGCCCGCAAGTACCTGACGCATGCCGTAGAGTTCCCGACCGACACCGTCGAGATCTGGACGTGGGAGGGGACCGCCCCGGCCCCTCGGACCGTCTCGCGGGGGGAGGCGGAAGGCATCCTCGGCCTGCGGTTCGCCCGCGAGGCCCTCACGCTCGACCCGACCTCCCACCCCGCGCAGGTCGCCCTGGTCAGTCTCGCCTTGCAGAAAGCCGCCGAGCGGACCGGGCTGGGCGGCTTCCCGGCACAGGACACGACTGGTGCCTATCCGGCCGCGCTGGCCGCCGGTCCGGCCGTGCTCGGCGACGTGCTTCGAGGGGCCCTGGCCGACGGTTTGTACGACCTGGCGGCCGTCGCCGCGTTCGTGCTCGGCCAGGTGGCCGACCGGGACGCCCTGACGGTCGATGGACCGTCGCACCCCTTGGTCGAGGCCCTGGCCGCTCCCGACCGCCGCGTGCGGTTCGCCGCCGCGCGGTCCCTGGTCGTGATGGCCCCCGGCGCGCCGTTCCCCGGTTCCAGCCGGGTCGTCCCCGTGCTGGCCCAGTTCGCCGCGAACCGGTCGATGCCCCGCGCCGTGGTGATTGACGGCGACGAGAACCGGGCCAACGAGGTCGCCTCGGCGGTTCGTTCCCTCGGCTACGAGACGCAGACGGCCCCCTCCGGCCGCGAGGGGTTCCAGCTTGCCGTGGACGCGGCCGACCTGGAAGTGATCTTCCTCAGCCCCGCCGTGCTTCAAGGCCCCTGGCGGACCTCGGACACGCTCCGGAACCTCCGCGCCGATGCCCGGACCGCCGGCGTGCCGATCATCTTCTACGGGGGCCTGAACGAGCGCGAGCGGCTCACGACGCCGCTCGGGGCCTACTCGCGGGTCGCCTTCCTCGTCCTGCCGACCGCCCCGCAGATCCTCGGCAACCAGCTTCCCCGGGAGCTGGAGCGCATGGGCGTGCGGCCCTTGTCGGACGAGGAGCGGCAGAGCCTCGCGCTGTACGCCACCGGCTTGCTCGCCACGATCGCCGAGCGGCCGGGCAGCCCGTTCAACCCCGACCTGGCGCACGTCGAGCCAACCCTGGCGTCGGCCCTGCTGCAACCCCAGACCGCCCCCGCCGCCGCGCTGGCCCTGGCGGACGTTCCCAACGTGGACGCCCAGCGCAGCCTGGCCGACACGGTGCTCGACCCGGGCAAGCCCGCCGGGCTGCGCGTGGCTGTCGCCGGATCGCTGGCGCGGAGCATCCAGCGGTTCGGGCCGCTGGTCAGCGCCTCGCAGGAGCGCAACCTGGCCCAGGCCCTGGCCGACGAACAGGAGCCCCAGTTGCGGACCGCCCTCTCGACGATCGTCGGCGCCCTGCGTCCCACTCCGCCCGCGATCGGCCGACGGCTCCAGAGTTACCAGATGCCCCTGCCTCCCGTGATGCCCACTCCCAACGTCCCCGCCGCGCCCGACGCTGGCCTTCCCCAACCCCCCGAAAGCAACCCCTGAGAGACAATGCTTGCAATCATTTAGCCTTCGACCGGCGACGAGATCAGCGACAGTTTTCGCGAGTTATTTGTCCTTGTAGATATTACTTCATATTATTCACATTAGTCCTTCGGGATTCGCGAGACCCTCTCCCCCTCGCGCCCAACAGCCAGATCTGGCTGTGATCCGGCGTATGACGGGCTTGCTCTCGTCTGTCTGCTCAGACTCAGGATCGGAAGACTGGACCGAGGAGGGTCCACATGGCTTACACCAGTGATCACCAACAGGACGAGACGACGCTATCCGGAGTCATCGGCACGAGCGAGGCGATGCGCGAGGTGGCCCGGACGACCCGCCGCGTCGCGCCGTCGCGCGCCTGCGTCCTGATCGTCGGGGAGACCGGCACAGGCAAGGAGCTGATTGCCCGGGCGATTCACGACCTCAGCGGGCGGCGATCCGGCCCTTACATCCGGGTCAACTGCGGCGCCTTGACCGAGAGCCTGCTGGAAAGCGAGCTTTTCGGCCACGTCAAAGGCTCGTTCACCAGCGCCAATGAGAATCGCACAGGCCGGTTCGAGGCCGCGCACACCGGCAGCATCTTCCTCGACGAGATCAACAGCACCTCGCCGAAGCTCCAGGTCAAGCTCCTGCGCGTGCTTCAGGAGGGGGAGTTCGAGCGCGTCGGCGACACCCGCACGATCAAGGTCGATACCCGGTTCATCGCGGCCACGAACCGCGACCTGGTCGAGGAGATCGGCGCCGGAAGGTTCCGTGAGGACCTGTATTACCGGCTCAACGTCATCCCGATTTACTTGCCCCCCTTGCGCGAGCGCCGGGATGACATCCCGCTCTTGATCCACTCCTTCGCCAAACGCTACAGCGAACAGAACAAGCGCGACCTGCGCAGCGTGCATCGCGAGGCGATGCGGCTCTTGTGCGAGCACGACTGGCCGGGCAACGTGCGCGAGCTTCAGAACTACATCGAGCGCGCGGTCATCCTCGGGGAAGGCCCTGAGCTGACGGTGGGCCACCTCCCGCCGCAACTGCGAGGCGAGGCCCCACCCCGGCCGATCCGCCCGCGCACCGGCGCCGACACGCGGCGCCTTGACCGCCGAGCTGGTGCGTCAGGGGCTCCTGGCCGCCGGTCCCAGCGCGAACGACCTGCACGACCGGATCGTCGGTCAGGTCGAGCGGGAACTGATCCAGCAGGTCCTGGCCTCCTGCGACCGCGTCCAGATCAAGGCCGCCGCCCGGCTCGGGATCAACCGCAACACCCTACACAAGAAGCTCTCGGAGTTCCGTATCGACTCCAACGGCGACGCCAGCCCGGCCTCATCCGCCGACGGAGATTGAGATCGGGAGAAGAGCGCACGTCAGCTTAGTACAACACCGCGGAGAAAGGGTCTCGAAATCACGCCGCCATGGGTTAATTATCCTCTGGAGGGGCCTCGATCCGCTCGCACTTGGCCATGACTTTTGCCACCGATTTCGTGCTCCAGTTGAACGGATGGGCCACTTGATTCCACTCGGCGATAAATGTCCGCAACCGCTCCGCCAAGGCGGCCTTGTCGGCGAAATCGGCGATCCGCAGCCGCTTCCGTTGCAAGATGCTGAACCACTGCTCGACCTGATTCATCCACGAGCAATGCACCGGCGGGTGATGGAAGACGAACCGTGGGTGCTGCGCCAGCCACGCCTGAACCTGCTTGCCCTTGTGCATCCTCAGGTTGTCCAGGACCACATGGATGGTCTTGACCGTCGCGGGGATCTCCCGGTTCAGTTGCTCCAGGAAGACGATGAACTCGACCTGCCGCTTCCGCTCGGCAGTCCACCCGTAGACCTTGCCGGTCCGCGTGTCGAACGCGGCGAACAGGTTCAACGCACCGCACCGCCCGTATTCGTGCTCGACGCGGACGGGCCGCTTGGGCTGTGCTGCCAGGGTCGGCGACGTGCGTGGTCGTGGCTGCAAGCTGGTCTTCTCGTCCACACACAGCACGACCTCGTCGTCGCGCAGCGGCCGGGTATACAGGTCGGAGATCTCCTGGACGGCCGCCGCGAACGCCTCATCCCTGGGGATCTTGGGGGAGAGCCAGAGGTGATGCCGCCAGGGCTTCAAGTGGTGGTGCCCCAAGATTCGCCGGACGGTCTCCGGGGAGATACTCGGCACCACGCCCTCGTCGGCCAGTTGACGGGCCATCTCTCGGCAGTCCCAGAGGGACAGGGAGCGGCCATGGTCATCGGGCCGCTCGCAGGCCATCTTGACCAGGTGCAGCGCGACCTCGGGGGGAAAAGACCGGCTTGCGGCCGGGACGAGGCTTGTCACGGAGACCGGCGAGCCCGAGGGCCCGATAACGCTCGGCCCACTTGCGGACGTGCCGCACACTCAGGCCGCAGAGTTGGGCGGCCTCCTTCAGGGTCTTGCCCTGCTCGAGCAGGAGCAGGGGGCGGCCCCGGCACGCCAACCCGGCACGGCAAGTCGTCGCCCGCTGCCAGTGCTCGATCTCGGCTCGGTCTTCCGGAGTCAGGGCGATGGTCAGGGAGGATTTGCGGCCCCGCATGGCGATATCAAGGTTTCAAGGTGTGTGACGAAGAGAAGGAGACCCGCCAGCCGTCATGATCGGCCATCCGGCCGAAGTCGTCAATTCGTTACCCTTTCTCTGCGGCGTTGTACTAAGGGATTCATCCGCTAAGGCGAGTTTCTGTACCAGAAGTAATTCCGGCACGAAATCGCTTGCTTCACGTATTTCGCATCGGTATTTCAGAGTTTTTTCGATTCGTTGCTCGATAATACCCCGGGAGAAATTTCGCTGCTTCTCGGGCTTCCAGTGAAAGCCGAGGATCTGCTCGCTTCGTCAGACCCACCAGCGAATCGCCGTATCGCAGGGCATGGTCGAGGAACGTGAAGGGGTGGTCCTTGGCCAGCGTCGCGAGCCAGAGCGAGAGCTTGGCCAGGTCGACCGCCATCGGGTTCCTGTCGACCCCGTAGAGGCAGCGCTGGGCGACGATCCGCCGGGCGTGGAGCAGCTCGTCCTCATCCGGCGGGATCTCGGGCACGCAATCGTGGGCGTGCCAGGCCTTGACCAGCTCGTCCGCCGAGCTGGCGGCAGGCCTCGACCAGGAACGCCCCCGAGCCCATCGCCGGGTCGCAGACCTTGAGGTCGAGGATCTGCTCCGGCGTCGGCGATTCGCCCGAGTCGCTCCAGGATCGGCCGGAGCGTCGTCCGCACGATCGGCTCGGTGAGCGAGCGCGGCGTGTAGTGCGAGCCCGGACTTGCGGCGCTCGTCGCTCGGCTGGAGCACCATCGCCCCGGGCGGCACGATGCGCGGGCGTGGCCGCCTTCGGCCACCTTCTTCTCCAGGGCGGCGACGGCGTCCTCGGGCGTCTCGGCCTCCTTCAGCGCCGTCGCGGCCTGGCCGGTGAACTCCTGGTCGGTCTTCTGCTTGAGCCACTTCGCCCGCTCGGCGGGCTTCTGGGCGAGCAGCTCGTCGAGGTTGATCGTCGTCGGTGCGCCGTGGGCCTTCTTCGGCTTGATGGCGATCGACGGCCCTGGGCGACCTCGAGGTTGAAGCCCATCATCGTCTCGTAGACCGAGCCGATCTGCTCGACGTCGAGCGTCCGGTAGCTCAGCCGCTCGCCGCCGAGGATGAGCAGGTTGTGGAGCACGCGGAAGACGACGCCGTCGGAGACGTGCGGCGGGTCGGTCCGTTCGCCCGGCTGCCGCTTCGAGCCCTTCGGCCGCCCTTCCAGGAACGGGTAGCGGTCGGGGTCGAACAGATAGCCCTTCCGGGCCAGGCAGCTTCATCTCGCCGTGCCGTCCGCCGTCGTGGACCAGGCGGAAGAGCGTCAGGAGCTGGGCCCAGGCCCCGTAGCGGTGGTCCATCGTGTCGGTGTGCCGACCGGCGTCCTCGCGGAGCCGCTCGAAGAGGCCGGTCACCGCGTAGTACTTCTGGTAGACCTCGTCGCTGGAGAGCAGGTCGCGGTCCTCGGCGTAGAGGACGAACACGAGCCGCATCAGAGACCGTGAGCAGGCCCGCGTAGACGTGGTTCGGGTCGTCGGCGAGCACGTCGCGGAGCAGATCGCCCCTTGCGCTGGTCGTCGGCCGACTGGAAGCCGCGGACCAGCTCGTAGAGCGCCGCGAGCACCTGCTCGGCGAGCTGGGTCGAGACGAGGTTCTGGTACTTGCGGCTGTCGGCCAGGATGGCGGGCAGCCGCTGCTTCGTCCGAGCGAGAAGAGCCGTTCCTCGCAGAGCAGCATGTGCAGGGCCGCGAAGATCGGCCGTCCGGCGACCTCGGTCATGTCCTTGACGTGGAACGTCGCGTGCCCGGAGGTTTCGCCCCGCGGCGCGTAGACGAGCCGGAGCTGCGTGCCGTTGGAGAGCAGGCCGATCGGCACCTGCGTCTCGCGCAGGAGCCGCTCGAAGCGGGACTGCGGGCTCGCCTGCCAGCGATGGTCGTCGGTTCGCGTGGCATCGAGGTCGAGCCCGGCTCCAGCGACTGGATGAGCATCATCCAGGGCGGCGTCTCGCCGGGCCTGGCTCGTCCTCGCGGACGGCGTAGGTCGGCCGGAGCGTCTCGTTGTACTCGGGCAGGGCGACTTCGAGCCCTCGGGGAGGGGACCGCCCGCCGGCGTGCCGACCAGATCGGCCGCTTGTCCTTACCACAACGTATGTCCAGTATCGCTGGTCTGATCTTGCCAATTCCACCTGTTTTTTGCTCCGATGCACCTGAGCCAGGGACGTGGAGAACCGGGGGGAGGAGGTCATCACGCCGGAACACAGGTCACCCCGTCTTGGGGCCTCCACGCCGGCGGGCTGGGAGGGACACTCATGGACCTCATTCTCGACGACGGCGGCACGTTCGCATGGTCTCGGGGACCGACGACGGCTCCGGTGCTTTCCACGCCGCTCGGAGGCTCACGCTCGATGAGCCTCATCCCGTTCACGGTCGTTCGCCCCAGAACTTTGAGACCGAGGAGGTCGATCCGTCTCCGTTGGGGGGTGTCCCGGGCCTCTCGACCTCTTGGGGTTGCCGGTGTGCCACGTGGCAGATCGACCCGGCGGCCTGGGCCACCACGCAGTTTTCCACGGCCCAACTGGGGGATCGTCGGCGCCCGGCACGGTTGGTGGCGCTGGCTCAGCAGATCGCGTGTGATCCCAGCTCCGGCTTGCCGCGTCAGACCGAGAAGTGGGGCGATCTGAAGGCGGCCTACCGGCTGTTGAATCGTCCCGAAGCCACCTTCGATGATCGCCGCGCCGCATTGGCAACAGAGCCGCAGCAGGCCGAGCCGGGCCGGGTCTTGATCCTGGACGACACGACCGAGATCAATTACGGGGCGAAACGACAAGCCAAGGGCCTGAAGCCGGTCGGCAAGGGCACAGGCCGGGGGTTCTTGCTCCACTCGGCACTGATGGTCGAAGCCCACGACGAGTGGGTGGTGGGCTTGGCTGGGCAGGTGTTGTTCTACCGCAAGCCTGCTCCAAGGGGGAAACCTGGCGCAGAAGCACAACGCGACCGCGAATCGGCCGTGTGGGGCCAGTTGATCGAACAAGTGGGCACGTCCCCCGCGACGGCCCAGTGGGTGCACGTGATGGATCGCGGCGCCGATGATTTCGAGGTCTATCGCCGGGCCCAGCGGTTGGACCCGATTGGGTGGGTCGCGTCAAGAGCCGAAATCGTCGTGTCCGCGATGCGGCCGGGCAGGAGATGCCCTTGTCCGACGTGCTGCGCACATGCCCGAGGCGGGCGGCTACACCTTGGATCTGCGTGCCCGTCCCCAACAGCCGGCCGCCGCGCCCGCCTGAGGTGGCCTTCGCCCCGGTCACGACGTTGGTCCCGCGCCACCCGGCAGACTCACTGAAAGCGTTGACGCCCCAGCCGATCTCTCAAGGGGTGGTCTGGGCCCACGAGGGGAACCCGCCGCCGCATGTGAAAGAGCCGATCGATTGGGTGCTGCTCACGTCGTTGCCGGTTCGCGACCTGGAATCGGCCATGGAAATTATTAGTTATTATGAGAAGAGGTGGTTGATCGAGGAATATCACAAGGCGCTGAAGACGGGCTGCCAGGTGGAAGGCGGCCAATTGCACACGAGCCACGGCCTGGAGGCCTTGACAGGCGTGCTGTCGGTGGTGGCGGTGCGGCTGCTGCAGATGAAAGAGGTGGGCCGCCGCGAACCGCACCGCGCGGCGCGGGACTTGGTGCCGGCCCGTTACCTGGAGTTGGTGCACCGTGCCCGCCACGGCCGTGGCCGCCCCGAGGATTGGACGATCCGCGACTTCTTCCGCGGCCTGGCCGGCCTGGGCGGCTTCCTGGGCCGCAAGAGCGACGGCGAGCCTGGCTGGATGACGATCTGGAAAGGCTGGGATGCCTTGTCCTGGATGCTCCGGGGCTCAACTGGCGGGACAACCACCGCACTCGTGAACGTACGTTGTGGGTAAAGACAAGGTCCAGCCGAGCACGTCCGTGCAGAATCTCGGGAGGTCGGTGATGGCCGGAACCGGCTCGGGCTGGTCATCGACGGCCACCTCGGCGACGCAATCGAGGAATCGGGCGTGGTCGGGGATGATGTTCTTGTTCGGGAACGCCTGGGCCCCGCCAGCGCCGGCGGAGAGACGACGAGCCCCACCGGCTGCACGTAGCCGAGCCACTCCTGGTGCAGCGGATTTCCGGGTCGTTCGCCATGGTCCGCTATCCCGTCACCGGCCAGAGGTAGACCAAACCGACCGGCTCGATCCGCCGGGCCTTCACATCGTAGACGGCCCGGATGCGTTCGGGCTCGGTCGTCAACTCGCGGTCGATCGCCGCCAGCCGCTTCTCCCAGTGCCGCTTGTTCGAATCGAGCTGCCGCTCTTCCTCGAGTGCCGAAGTCGAGATGGAGCTGGGGTCGCGATGTATTTCTCGGCCGTCTGCGAGACCCGCTTCTTCTGCTCGTGAGGATGTCGGCCATCGCCTCGGCCTCCTGATCGGCCCGCTTCGCGAGCGCGATCCCGGCCCCCTCGGCGAGTTCCTGTCCGCGTTGTCAGGTGCTCGAGCAGTTCCTCGACGTCCTGGGAGCGGCCAGCCGGAGCTTCTCCTGGACGACGGGATCGACCGCAGTGCGGTGGGCGGCAGGAGCGACTTTCCAGCAGGTCGAGCGTCTTCAGTTCGCCTCGCGGCCGTAGGGGCGAGCGGCTGCTTGCGCTGCGACGGCTCCGACCAGCGAGCGGTGACCGGGATCAGTTCCTCGTGGAGCCGGGCGGCACGCGGTCCGTAGAGGCACAGCCGTCCGATGAGCACGACGCGGGGGATCGCGTCCTTCGTCTGGGCAGGCAGGCCCGCGAGAGGTCGTGGTGGACGAAGCCCTGGGCGGTGAAGCGGCCGAGCAGCCGCTGGACGACGCGGTGCTCGAGGTGCAGGTGGACGACGTCCTCGTCCATCGTGCCGCGTGTCCTCGAACACGACGGGGCGGATGGGCGACTCGCGCCGCCATTCCCAGGGCTTCTGGTCGCGCTGCGCGGGGGCGCGGAGCGTGTCCATCGTGTCGGCCCAGGTCGGGTCGGCCCCTGCGCGCTGGTCGAGCGCCGGGAACTCGAAGCGGGCGACCGGCCGATCGCCAGTCCTCAGTCGCCGGAGATCGGCTTGAGCGGTTCGGCACCCATGAGTTGCAGGGCGCAGGAGATCGCCGAGCGGAAGTGGTCCTCGTCCAGGGCGATCGACTTCTCGGACTTCTCGAGGAGGTTCCGCAGGCGGTCGATCTGGGCCTTGGCAGGGTCTGTCCTCGGCCGCTCGCGTGGCCTCCTCCGAGCTCCTCCTCGCACGGCCTGCTTGACTCTTGGCGTCGAGGTCCGCCGCTTCGAGTCTCCTTCTCGATCGCGTCGATGTCGCGGCGGCGGATGCCGAACTTGAGCGTGTCGGCCAGACGGCTCTCGACGACCGGGAGAGGCTGCCGAGTTCGCGCTTGATCGTCTCGGTCTTCCGCACGAGCACCGGAGGATGCGATCCTCGGGGCGCTGCTTGTAGACGAAGTAGTGGCAGAAGACCTCGTCCTTGGGCTGGAGCTTGCGGTCGATCCGGCCGTTCCGCTGCTCCATCGGCTCGGGTTCCACGGCACGTCGAAGTGGAACAGGTTCCAGCAGTGGGCCTGGAGGTTGAGCCCCTCGCGGGCGGCGTCGGTCGCGATCAGGATGCGGACGGGGTGCTTCTTCGGGTCGGTGTTGAAGGCCCGCTTGATCTCCTCGCGCTCGGCCTGCGGCGTCGGCCCGTCGTAGATCGCGATCCGCTCGGCGGCCCGGTCGGTCGACTGCGATCGCGGCCTTGAGCTGCTGCTGGAGGTAGCGCTTCGTGTCGTCGTACTCGGTGAAGATGATGACCGGCGTGTCGTTCCACCGGGCGGGCGGTCCGTCCGGCTCGCGATCCCGAGCGGGAGGTCCGGGCACATGTTCTCGCGGATCCAGTCGACGAGCTGCGGACCCGGGCATCGGGCCGCCCGCGGCGGCCTCCGCGATCTCCGTCATCTCGTCGAGCAGCTTCTGCTCGCGGGCGAAGAGCTCCCGCGTCGAGACGTCGGCGAGTGGACCCGCTGTCGGACGGTGGCCGCCTCGATCTGGGCGTCCTCTTCGGCCTGGAGTTCCTCCTCGGAGAGCGTCGCCCGATCGTCGTCGTTGTCGATGCCCTCCGGCGAACAGGTCGCGGCTGGGGCGAGGTTGCGTCGTTCCTCGAGCTGCCCCGCCTGGGCTGCTTCCCAGTGCCGCTGCGACGGTCCGTCGGTGGACCCGGAGCGTCCGGGCGAACGCCTCGATCGAGGAGAGGAGCCGTTGCTGAAGCCCCGAGATCAGCAGGGCGGCCGCCGCCTGCTTCCGCTTCGTCTCGCCCCTGAGGCGTTGCTCTCGCGAAGCTCGCGGTACTCGGTCGAGCAGTTCGGAGAGCTCGCAGCTCGGGCGTCTCGGGCGGCAGGCCGTCGATGTCGATCTGCTTGACGCTCCGCGTCGGGAACCCGCCTGCGATCGCCGGAGGTCCTCCTTGAGCCGGCGGACCATGACCTCGTCGCGCAGTTTCGGCTACTGACCGTCACGCCGCGGCAGAACCGCTGCGGGTCGAGGATCTCCAGCAGGGCCGAGAAGCTGTTCGAGTGCCCGTTGTGCGGCGTGGCCGAGAGGAACAGCCGATGCTCGAAGCGGCCGGCGAGGTCGCGAATCGGCCCGCGTGAACTTCGAGTCGATGGCGTATCGCGCCCCGCTCGACGGGGCGGCGTGGTGGGCCTCGTCGAGGATCAGCAGCGAGCCCGGGCGGAAGTCGCCGAGCCAGTCGCGGAGCGGTCGCGGTGTAGGACTCGTCGATCAGGAGCCGGTGCGAGACGAGGAACCGCGTGTGCGTCGTCCAGGGGTTGACCCCGTAGCCCCGCTCCCGGCGGACCCGGGCGATGTACTCCTTGTCCAGGATCTGGAAGACCATCCCGAAGCGGACCTCGAGCTCGTCCTGCCACTGGTAGAGCATCGACGGCGGGCAGGCGACGACGATGTCCTGGACCTTCTTGCGGAGCAGCAGCTCGCGGGCGATCAGCCCCGCCTCGATCGTCTTGCCCAGCCCCACGTCGTCGGCGATGAAGAGGTTCACGCGCGGGAGCCGCAGGGCCTTGCGCAGCGGCTCGAGCTGGTAGGCGTCGATCCGGATGCCCGCCCGGAACGGCGACTGGAAGAGGCTGGGGTCGGTCGACGGTGACGCAGTTCCACTGGAGCGTGTGCAGGTAGGCGGAGAAGATCTTCGGCGGGTCGAACCCCGTTGCGGCGATGTCCTGCCAGGCCTCGCCGGTGATGATCTCCGGGTCGACCTCCTTCTCCCAGAGCACCTCGAGCGGCTGGCCCTGGGCGTCGTCGTCGAGGCAGGACATCCGGACGAGCGTGGAATCGTCCCCGCGGCCGGCGGGACACTTCCTCGACGAAGTACTGCCGCTGCCGGACGCGGACGATCTGGCCGGACATGGGGAGGGCGGCGGTCATGGGCTTAGAGTCTGTCCCAGAAGGGGAACATCCGGGGGCTGAGCATCGTAGAATTGGTATGAGAACGCACCACTATCCCAGCGATGTCACCGATGCCCAGTGGACCTTGATCGAGCCGCACCTCCCGCCCGAGCCAGGCGGCGGGCGGCCCCGCAAGACCGACATGCGCGACGTCCTCGACGCCGTCTTCTATATCCTCCGGACCGGATGCCAGTGGCGGTACCTCCCCGGCGACTTGCCCCCCAAGAGCACCGTCTGGCGCTACTACGACCAGTGGCGGTCCGACGGCACCCTCGACACGATCCATGACCTGCTCCGCCGCAAGGTCCGGGCGAAGGAGAAACCGTACCATCCCCGCACCACCGCCAGCGTCGACAGCCAGTCGGTCGATACGACCTCCGGCGGCGAGCAGCGGGGCCGCGACAACGCCAAGAACGTCGACGGGCGGAAACGCCATATCGTCGTGGACAGCATGGGGTTGCTGCTGGCCGTGCTGGTCACCGCCGCCTCGGTCGACGATGCGGCGGCGGCTCCGGAACTGTTCGCCCGGCTGGCGGGCCAGCCGATGGGCAAGGTGAGGCGGATGTACGCCGACAACAAGTACCACAACTTCGCTCTCTACGAGTGGGTCGAGACAAACGCCGGCTGGGGCCTGGAGATCATCCGGCGGCCCAAGGGCCAGCGGGGTTGGGTGCGGCTGCCGATCCGATGGACGGTGGAGCGGACGTTCGCGTGGCTGGGTCGGTGCCGGCGGCTGAGCCAGGACCGGGAGAAGACCGTCCTGTCATCGGAGTCATTCCTCAAGCTGGCGATGATCCAGTTGATGCTGCATCGCCTTGAGCCCTCGGGCGTGGACCCCGAGTTCCGTTATCCGAGGCCGGCGGCAGCCTGATACCCCTTATGGGACAGTCACTTACAGGTTTGGCGGATCGGGAGGACGGCCAGGGCACGGGGAGGGCGATCGGCCCGGCGACGGCAGGATCCGCGATCCCGAACATCAACGCGACGGCAACACCCCATCCAGGACGGATCATCGTCAATTCCTCCACGCTCCGCTGCTTGATCCCACGCGGACGAAGCCACTCTATCGCGAGCGAATCGCTCCCGCAATCGTCCGCCGCCGCTCGATGTCCCTGGAGGGACGATGTGGAGAGTCCGCCTGGAACGGCCCTGCCAGGTCGCGACTGAGCGCCGGGAACTAGAAAACGCCTGCCCTCACCCCACCGTCCTTGGTCCAATTTACTTGGCGGATGCCATGAACGGGAGGAAGAAGCAGCTGACCGATCTCGAGTACACCATCGAGCTGATGCTGACGCACAAGAAGGATCCCGCCTTCGAGGCCCGGGTTCGCGCCGAGTCCGAGCGGATCACCCGCGAGGTGCGTGAGTAATTCGGCACGCTGAACGCGCCGCCGAGCTCGCGGGCCGCGACGAATGAGGTTCTTGCTCGATGCGTCGGTGGCGCTGAAGTGGGTGCTGCCCGAGGCGGGCAGAAGGCCCTGCGGCTGCGAGACGGGTCCGGCGGAACCGGCACGAGTTGCTGACGCCGGACACCCATCCTCTCGAAGCTGGCCACGCCCTGATGAAGGCCGAGCGTCAGTGATTACTCAGACCGAATGGCAGGCCTGGAGGACGCTCCGGAGGCCAACGGTGCTGCGGGAGCTGGGTCTGCCCACGGTCGAATGGCCGGGGGGCTAACCATGAAACTCCACCTGGAGGGTGTGATCCTCTACCTCGGCCGGAAACGCCGCGACGGATCGCGGAACGTCGAGCGGATTCGCCTCGTGAACATGAGGCCCCTGCTGAAGATGCTCCGCCGGGCCATGGTGCCGGGCAGGATGCGCGGCAAACGCCCGGTCGCGAAGGTGGCCGAAGACGATCAACTCAGCGTATTCGACAGAGTGACTGCCCCTCGGGAACGGGGGCATTTGAAGGCACGGGAGGGGATCGTGTCAACCTCTCTCCCAGTAGGGAGTGGGCGATACGGCGACGGTATCACCGTGGATGAAGGCCACCGGATGGGCCCCACTCCGGGACATCCGAGTCGCGTGAAATCCAGAATCGAGAGCTACACCCTTCCCTGAGTGCGGTCTCATCGGATGGGTAGCAACCGATATTCTGCCCCGGAAGGGCTTCGCTTTCTACTCCCTACTGTCGCAACTCATTGCCTGGAAGGAAAAGCCCAGAAGTGCGGGCGGCAAGTTACGCCCGGTTATAACCCTCCATGCTACCGACAGAGCGGCACGCAAAACGGCACAAGTCCGAGCTCAGTGGTGACTCTTCTTGAGCCGCACGGGCACGAGAGGGTAGTAGGTCTGATATCCAAAAGGCGGAGCCGTGGGAACTTGTCGATAGAAGAACACAGGTTGAGCGGTCGTCCTCGCCCGCTGGCTCGATTCCGAGTCGTCCGGTTGATCCGATTGCGTCCCTTCTGAACGACTCCGAGGGCCACATACAAGAGCATCTACGTCCTGACGCTGTGCGGAGGTCAGATCCTCGCTGGAACCAATGGCATTCACACCTATGGCGTCCAGGTATTCCTTTTCGGCTTGCTGTCGCAGGTCTCCGATCCGACCCTCGGCTTGCTGACCGCCGCCTCGGGTGTAGAAGTCGACAAGGATGCGGACGAGTTCGGTACGGGTCCGGGACTTGAGCGAGGAGGACCGTGACGAAGGTGCTGAGGCGATCGGCCGCGGCGCGTATTGCGGATAATAATAATAACCGCCAACCGGCGCGGCAGCGATCGGAGCTGCGGCGGTTGCTGAAGAATTCTCCTCGGTCTCCTGGTCATCTGCCGGCGCGGACACGGCCTGGGCCGCGACCGCCGGCGCCATGTAAACCGGGGCCGCCGAATAGCCGAAGGGCGGGGCCTGATAGGTGGACAAGGCGGGTGCGGGTGCGGCGTAATAAGGGTAGCTGACGGAGGGGCCTGGTAGGCGGACGACGCGGCGTACACCGGCGCCGTGGGCCGTAGGCCGCCGGAGGCGATGTAGTAGGTTGGGCTGGGAGTGGAGGTCATCGGAGACGCGGCGTAAGGCGTGGGGACTCCATAGACGGGCACCAGATACCGTTGATGCTTGCCGATGGCCAGGGCCCTCCCTTGCCCCAGAGGGCTTAATATTGCAAGCCCCGCTAGTGTCAGCCATATGTTGCGATATGTCGCATTCATGAGTCAAGCCTTCCAGAGCCTAGAGAAGTGCTTACCCGCTGATGACCTGTCTCGCCGTACCTGGTTGGCCTCGTACCTGGCACACAAACAAGACGAATCGATCGTTCCCCAAAGTATAACCGCTGATCCTGGGCCGAGAGAAACTTTTTCACCGTGGCTGACGGGAAAATCGCGAAGTCAGACGTTTTCCGTCCGGTGGCTGTGACGGAGCGTTCGACGCGACGGTGATGGGGCATCGAGGACTTCGCCAGAGTCACAGAATTGGAATTGTTCGCCTCCGAACTTCTCGGCGATCGATCTTTCGTCAAAATAGTAGTTTGGCATAATAGGAATAATAGGGAATTCTAGAGAAAATATTCGAGAAACCCGATTCTTCGGGTTAAGCTTGATCGAAGTCTATCGGTTGCGTTATTGGCCGCGATGTTTCATTCAAGTTGACAGCTCTTTAAGGATCGACAACCCATGACACGCATCGCATCCCCCCCGCGGTTCCTGGCTCTGGTGATGTCCCTGGTGCTCAGTCCGGCGGCTTCCCTGAGTCACGAGGCAGGCCACCTATGATCCGGCGACTCTCGTTTCGGTTAATGCTACTGCTGCGTCTGTGCCCCACTTTGGCATGCAGCCGGCGGAGGTTGAGAAACTGGGAGCCGCAGCAGGCATCCAAAGCCAGGATGCGTTCGTTCGAGCGATTCACAAGGACGCGAGCGAGGTGCTTCGCGAGGTGACGGGAGGCCGGGCGACGATTGGGTCGCTGAGTTACACCTCCGACATCAAGAAGGCGGATGTCATCATCTCGCTGGACGGCGACTTCGGCCGGGCAGGATGGGCGATTCCCGGACAGATCGAGGGGCGGCCTGGCCAGGTTGTCTGTATTACAAGGCCCCGAGCGGTATAGCCAGCGCGGCCGTGTTAACAACTGCGACGAACAGTGTCACTATCTGTTTTCCTTGCCCAACGAGTACACCGACGCCCGGGTGCGAACTGTCCCCTGGACAACCCGCAAGGCCCCGGCTGCCTGATGGATAACTACTTCTACCGCAACGGTTTCATCGCTCTCTGCGACAATGCCAGCCATCGGCACAATCCCAATGCGCCCAATTCCAACCAGTTGAACGGCGAGCCTGCTGGGCTTTCCTGCTCGCTGCGGGTGGACGATTCGACAAGCGCATCCGCCCGGCCCGAGTCCGGTCGCAGGGTGGCACCTCGGCCGACACCTTGATGGGG
The DNA here is from genome assembly GCA_963758025.1 of uncultured Planctomycetota bacterium. Taxonomy (GTDB): domain Bacteria; phylum Planctomycetota; class Planctomycetia; order Isosphaerales; family Isosphaeraceae; genus CAVWUA01. The sequence goes on from CAVWUA010000006.1 coordinate 1,339,180, forward strand.
GCCATGAACGACCGGCCGCCGGTGGATCCTCAGACACCCTTCACCGGCAAGTTTCGACGGCTCGTGGACGCGACGGTGCTGAAGCTTCAAAACACCCAGGAGTTCCAGGACGCCCTGGTGAACCGGAAGGCGGTGGTGCCATCGCCGCACAACCTGTCGGCTCTGGTGAGGCGGGCGGGAAACTTTCTCAAGGGGCAGCTTGACCAGCTGGCGAAGGACGATCCGGATTTCCTCGTCCCCGATTCCGACCAGATTGAAAAAGCATCGGATTCGCCGCGCAGGAGGCGATCAAGCAGGAGCCGGTGAAACAGCCGTCCCAGATTCATGGGGTGTTCTCGACCAGCTCGTGGCCCAAGCCCGCGAACTGGCGGCGGACACGTTGAAGACCACGGCCCGCGAAACCATGATTTCGTCGCTCTTCGGAATTCCCGACCCGAAGGCGACCGAGGAGGCCATTCGCCTGGTCGCCACCGGCCTTCAACGGTTCCTTCGGGACCGGCGTCAGCGCTCGGGCGTGGGCTCCGCGCCGGCGACCGCCCAGGAAGCGGCCGCCGAGCAGGCCTTCCTCGATAAGATCGCCCGGGCGGCGGTGGGAGATCGCGATGTGTCGGACCCGACGGCACGAAGCCTGGAAGCGGCCCGGCTTCAGATCGAGCTGACCGAAGCCATCGCCGAGAACGTGCTGGACCTCAGCAGCGAGATCGACGTGCCGGGGATTCGCAACCGGCGGGTCACGTATCGAGAGGTACTGGCAAAGCTCAGCACCGCGGCCCTGCCCGGCACCCCGTTCACCGGGTTTGGACGCCGGCCACCCTGGTCCTGGCACCAACCCGCTGGACCCGGACCTGGACTACATCAGCATCGACGCGGGCGATGACATCCCTTACGGGGAGATCCAGCGCGACCTGGTTTCGCACTTCATCCAGTTAATCGACCGCGAGCGGATCATTTTGGGAACCGACCCGGAGACGGGCATGCCGGTGACGGCCGCGGGCCTGGACCGAACCCGAACTTCCTGCGAACGAGCCGAGCGATGACTAACGACAGCCGATTCACCCAGCAACGCCTGGCGTTCGAGATGGCGATTGAGCAGATCCGCCGCAACCGGATCGAGAATCTGATCGTGGTCGTGCCTCCCGATGGGCTGTCTCAATCTGAGCGACACGCTGGAGGCAGTGCGGACACTGGTGCTGGACGGCTCGGACGTGCGGGTGGACCTGGTGCTGGTGGGGTACGCGACGGTGCCCCTGCGGTTCCGCGACATGGTGGCCCAGACGGGCGGGTCGGTGCAGGTGATTGGCGACGTGGACGAGCTGGGCCCGATCGCCCAGAGAATCAAGAACGACGTGGCCTCGGGCTCGTGGGTTTCCCGGCCTCAGCAGGGGTACATTGATGTCGGTGGGAGGTTCCCCCGAGGACCAAGCCGCCCGCGACGCAATGGTCCGCCGCACACCGGGGGAGATCCGAAAAATCTATGTCACCAGCGACGACAAGCTCGGAATGCCCTCCATGCTGGAACGATCCCGGAAGCAGATCTGGGAGATGAGGAAATGGCGTCGTTCGTCATCGACAATTTCAAACGCACGCAGTACGTCCCTTCAGAATATGAGCAGGTCACCAAGACGCTCAACGGGCTGATCGACCTGAGCGACAGCACCGTGAGGTTTCGTGACCGACTGAATGCGCTTGATTCCCAGCTTTCCAGCACGACCCTGGAGAAGGAGGTTGACGAGATCCTGGCGAACGTGCGGACGGCAAAACGCCAACTGCGTGATCTCTACGGCAGCGAGTCGATGAAGAATGCCTCGGCTCTGACCGACACGGACGATTACCTGGAATGGAACCTCAGGAAGCGCTGGAGGCGGAGGCGGAGCGGGTCGCGTCGTATGCGACGGTCAATCATGCGGTGGATCCGGCGGATTGGCCACTCAGAACGCCCTATATGCATGCGTACCGTCTTCGAAAAGCAGCTTACCTGCTGGAACTTAGGCCGAGAAAAACGTGCAACTGGCCGATTACGGTCGGGAGTTGAACGAGATCACGGCGAAGCTCGTTTCGGTCAATGCGCCCAAGTTGAGTGTCGATGCCTGCGATGGTGCGCTGACCGCGCCGGCTCCCGATGCACCCGACGCAGAGGGATTTCTGCTTCCCGAGGCTCCCACCGCTCCAGGGCAAATCCAGCCGAAAAGCCCTCCAGCACCACCGACCAGCAGCAGTCCCTCGGGAGAAACCGGACCCGCGACCGCCGTGCCCCCTCCGCCAATTAACGCGCCCATCGGCATGGACCGACGGCTCGGAGCCAGACGAGCGAACCGGCCGGGACGCCACAACGTTCACGCGGCCATCGCGGATTCCCCACCGTCTCCCACAACACGATGGCATGTCCCGGTCCGGCTGGTCAGCCAGTTCGACGCTCCGCGATGGGATTGCCGATTCCCCAGATCCCCAAATTGCAACCCGAGACCTGTTGAAAAGCAAGGTCAGTCAAGATGGCTGGGTGTGGATCGAACGAGGAGGCATGAGCCTGAATATCTCGACAACCAATCGAAACCTCAAGATGGGTGACGAGATCGTCGAGGTGTCTCCGACGACAGCCATCGCGTCCTCCGCAATGGGAATCTGGTCGAGGTCAGCACACCGGGAAAGGACTCGCTCTACAAGCAGATGGAGGCCGTGAGAGCCGAGGTTGTGGCCATGCAACGGAACGAGACAGCGAGGAATCCCGATGCGGCCTCTCGGTTCTTCCTGCGCGGGCGGAGTTCCGCCTGAAGGCTTTCCGATTCGAGTTGCTGGATAGTGCGTATCTCAACGAGCAGGGCAAGGATCCGAACCTGCTCAGGAACGGGCTCTGGCCGCTCTCCGATGCGGAGGAACACTTCATCAAGGGCTATTCCTCCAACAACTCTGCTGTCAAACGGGTCGAGGCGATCGACCAGCAGTGGTTGCTCGCATCGCTCGATCGCATCGCTCGCGATTTGTCGAGGGCTTCGGATCAGATCGTCGACCCCGCGGCGTTCTCGATCCGTGTGGAGGAGCTGGACCGATACTTCCAGTTGGTCACTTCGAATTCGAACGCGAACCCCGCACAACAACCCCCGTTACCTCAGGGAATGGCCGGGCAGCAGATCCTCTGGCTCCAGCAAACCGCGCTCGGGGACCAGATCAAGACGTTGAGGAGCCGTGCGGAAGACTATCTCCGTCGAGCGGGATCAGGGGATAAGCGAATCGGCATGGTGGGAATGTGGAGCGATCGCTCGACTTCGTCTGCACCGCCGCCCGAGAATTCCCTCTCGCCACTGATCCGGTCTCTCGAAAGAAGCCTGGACGCCCTGGAGCAACGCATGAAGAAGCATTTCGACAAGCGGGGCGATGGCGACTTGGGCCTGTCCGGTTCGCGGCCTCCGCTCGCGTCACCGCAATCTCAGGGGCCGAGCGGCCTGGGCTCGAATGTCGCGTCCAAGGACCCCGGATTCGACAACTTCTTCGTGTATTCGGATCGCGATTGCCAAAAGCCCGATGGAACCAGGGACTATTTCGTGGAAGGTAAGGGATTCATCGCCGAGCGCACGATGGAAATGGTCAACGGCGACTTCCCGGTGCTATTGCTGGGATTGCTAGGACGAATGAGGCGCTTGAGGATGACTTGCGAGGCTTGCAGGCGACGATCGTGGAGCACGACCACACGGTGAAGCCTCTGTATGAGCGGATGAATCAGAGGCGTGAGCCGGCGAAGGTCGCGATGTCGAATCCGAAGGCCGGGACCGAGGCGGAAGTCGTGATCGAGTTCAACCCGTTCCAGGCCGAAGCGGGAGCAGACATTGAATTGTTGATCGGGCTTTCACGGCCTCTCCAGAACTTCGACGACCTCAAGCGAGACTCGAATGCGCCGCGCTCGAGCTGTACAAGGATGGAGAACTCGTGAACGTGCCGTATCTGAACTTCGACCCCGACTATTCACGAGACACGCTCCTGGTGTTCCGGATTCCCAAGCCCAAGATGAAGGCCGGGCGACTGCATCCGGGACACTCACGCCGAAGCTCCGGATCGCGAAGCGATTCCTGCCGGTCCTGGGGCGCGACAACACGTTCAACTTCACGTTCTCGCTCGGGACGCTCCGGCCGACATCCAGCTGATCGCCGCGCTCCGGCAGCCGAAGCAGACCGACGCCGATCGGGAGTTGCAAAAGGATCAGGAATTCGCGTTCCGCAACACGATCCCGGCGAACGAGACCGAGGCGATCGTTGAAGTGCAGGTCCTGGCTGGAGCGTCGGTGCGCGAGGCCAAGGTGACCGGGCACTTCCAGAGGATCGACGCGGCCTCGAGGCGATCCCCACGCCCGAGGTCGATTTCTTGGACGATGGCAAGTACCCCGACCTCCAACCCGGGGACGGGGTCTATACGGCCAGGATCACCCTGCCTCCCGCAGGCCGGCGGTCGGGCTCGGAATACCGGGTGTTCATCGAGGCGACTGCCAGGGAAGGTCAGGCTAAGTTCATCACCCTGCACGAGACGATGTCCACGAAGGTCGAGGTCGACCCGGCCAACCGTCGTCCCGTCCGGGGCCAGGAGCAACCGGCTCCGGAAACGAAGGAAGATCCCGAACTCAACCTCAACCTCGACAAGAGCATCCCGCCCGTGCCGGCGTTTCAGCGGTCGACCTCTCTGAACTTCCGACTCTCCGCCGAGGGGTAATTCGAACCGCCTCGGACACCCCTTCCACGATCGCACGCGGAGCATGGCGGACCCAAGTGCTTGGGCCCGCCGCCATGCTCCGCGATGACCCGCTTACTTGCGGAACCAGCCGCCCTTGCGAGGTGTGTTCTGAGGAGTGGGTGAAGGATACGGAGGCGGATTATTCTCATACCCAGGCGGATATGGAGCGTATCCTATTCGGAACCTCGGCCGTGACCGTGATGCTTCTCGCGCTCGTATTCAAACTCCTCCAGAAGGGCCGCTGGCACCAGGGCATAACCCGGAGGGGCGGAGGGCGCGGGTGCATATCCGATCGGTGCGTTGGAGCTCGGCATCGGCGCGAATGCGGGAGCAGACGCCATCTGGAGTCGAGGATTGCCCTTCTGGCGTAGGTGCTCGCCCAGGGCACCGAGCATTCGATCCAGCAGGTTAGGGGCGGTCAGCATCGCCGTCCCGAATGAGGGAGCGGAAGCAGGTTGCGGGGCATAGGCGACAGGCGAAGGTTGAGGTGCATAAGACACCGGAGTAGGCTGAGGCGCATATGCCACCGGTGCGGGTTGAGGCGCGTAGGAAGGTTGCGGCGCGTAGTTGGGCGGAGGTGCCGAGGCGGGTGGAGCACTGAAGAGGTTCGGTGTGGGCTGAGCGCGTAGGCTGGAGGGGCCGAGGCCGTTGGCGGCGCCATGTAACTAACCGTCGGAGTCGGTGACGAGGCGAATACAATGTTGGGCTGAGGCGTTGGCCCGACCACCACGGTCGGGGTTGCGGGTTGAACGACAACCGGCGCTAGGGAGGAGACACCACTGTGGGTTGAGCAGGCGGCGCGGCGTAGACGGGAGGAACATACGACGGATAATACGGGGTCGGAGGAGCCACGGGCACCGGTTTCGGAGGCACCACGGGAGGTGGAGGCGTTACCGGATATTGCTCTGAGGGATGAGTCTGGGCGGAGGGAGTGTACTGGGCCTGCTGGACGGCATCGTCACTCTTCGTTTCGACTACTCCCGAGGAGGCGACCGAGGCGGCCCAGGCGAGGGCGGAGGAGGCGGAACTCGCATTCGGCTTCGCACCGACCAGTTTCAAGCCAGATCCAGATCCTCGACGATAGACGAGAACAGTCGGGAACTGCTTGATCCCGAGCTTACCGACCACGTCACGATACGATTCCAGCGGCATCTCGGCGAGGTGCGGCCGATCCGGGTCGGGCCATCCGGAAACGAGATCTGCCATTTGCCGGTAAAAGAGACAGAGGGTGTAACGTCTCTATTCGTCACCACAACAATCGAAATTCGCCCATCTTGCATCGTTTCCTTGAGGGCTTGTGCGAGCGGTTCGGCCCCTGAATCGTTTTGTCGAGCAAGGGCCGGGCGATTCGTCAGGAGTAGGACCAGGAATCCGATTACGCCAAAACCGAAACCGGGTTGAACTCGCCGAGGGACGGTTGCCTTGCTCATCCGTGGCACTCACTTTCTCTGACGAATACGGGGATAACCGAGAACACAGACTTATCGGCTAGGAATTGGTTCCTGTTTCAAAGAATTCCTCTAATCCGGCAACTCAGAATCTCGCGAGGCACTCGCTTCGGCCAGCGCTTGGGCCCCGGCGGCAATCAGCCGAAATTGTTCGGCTAGCAGGGACTTTTGAACGTCGGTCAGGACCATGACTTGCCCCTGAGGCGTGCGCAAGTCGAGACCGGCAGGCAGCATCAATTGGATCAGCCGCTGGCTGAGTGGTTGGAAAAGCAACTGGTCCCAGGCGGCCTTTTGGGTTGGGTCGACCGGGAGGATGGCGGACAGACGTTCGGCCATCTCGCGAAGCACTTCCCCATAGGAAGAGTACAGATTCATCCGGAAGGCAAGGGTCTCGAACAGCTCCTCGATCCGAGATGAGAGTTCAACACCTTCCGGAAGCCGTGCCAGGGCCTCCTTGGTGAGGTGATCGAGCTGCGTCGGCGCGACGTCCGCGACGGGGAGGGCCGTGGAGATCGAAGGGGTGTTGCGATCCGTGGACGAAGGCCGATCGCTCGAAGGCGCAGGCCGGATGACCACCTCGACCGTATCAGGTTGCGAGATGGCGTTGGCATCGGCAACGATCAGGGCGAATCGATAGACGCCGGATTGTTCGGGAACAAACGAAAAAATGTACCCATCTTCCAGTTTTAATCGAGCTTCAGGGCCACCGACCTGGATCCAGCGGTATTTCAGATCTCCTTTGGGCGTGCTGGCACCTCCGTTGAGGGTGAGCTGGCGACCGACCTGACCGATCTGGTCGTCTCCAGCATGGGCCCGGGGCGAATCAGTCTGAGGTTTCGGGGAGATCTCCCTTGGAGTAACATCCAGGGTTACAACAGGTTTCGCGGTTGGCTCGATTGGCTGGGCATTTTCCAGAGACGCGTAATCGCCTTCGCCGACCAGTAGGGATTGTACAATGGCAGCGTCGAGCGTAGATGGTGATTCGACGAAAACCGGCTCGGTTGTGTTCTCGCCGGGTTCAGCGACTTGCGGTCCGTTGTTACCCGTGCCACCAATTTCAATGTCCCCAGGATTCCCACGACGGGAATTCTGGGTCATGGAGGCCGCGAGCAGGGCAGCCTGTTTCGCATCCACCCTTGGATCGTTCCCCGAGGCGGTGTTCTTCACGTGTTCCGGCTGAATGCGATCCTTACTCGCAATATCACGCCGGGCCACCTGCCGACAGCCGCTTACGGCCAGCAGTACGAGAACGCAGAGAAGCGATTCTCTGCTCAAGTCGAGGAATGATCGAACCACGGTGGGCCTTCCTTGGCCTGGGATTATTATTTGCCAAGCAAGAAATTAGGAGTCTTTATGGTAATTCGGTCTTTGTGGGCCCAGCGGGTGAGTCGAAGTCCTCAATTTTGTGATCGTTCAGTGTGAACGGGCAAAACGGCGCCGCTCGACAGGGTATGTCGGCTCATGATGGATTGCAGGGTAGTGCGAGCAGGAGGCCCACCAGAGACTCCAAGAGCCCCTTCCCCTGGACTCGGCGTGGTAGGGGGAACTCTCGAAGGAGCCCAGGTACAGCGGCAGGTTCTCTTGCGAGGTCCCCCGATGGGGTCGCAGTCACGAACAGCAGGAGCGACCAGAAGCCTTCGAGCGTATGGACGTGGACCCCGCAGAACCCGTCGTCGTCTCGGGCGTACTCCCCCGCCGCATGGCAAACCTTCTCGTGATCGTAGCCCCACTCGACCAGCCGGACATAGATCTCATATTCATCGGTGTAGGCCAATGAACCCTTGGCTGGACTTTCCCACCGATGACGGGCGCCGGGTTAAGAGCGTAAGCTCGAACCCAGGAGTCCAACGATGGCTAAGAGTCTGTCCCATAAGGGGCGTCAGGCGGCCTCCGGCCTGGGATAACGGAACTCGGGGTCCTCGCCCGAGGGCTCCAGGCGGTGGAGCATCAACTGGATCATCGCCAGCTTGAGGAACGACTCCGATGACAGGACGGTCTTCTCCCGGTCCTGGCTCAGCCGCCGGCACCGACCCAGCCACGCGAACGTCCGCTCGACCGTCCATCGGATTGGCAGCCGCACCCAACCCCGCTGGCCCTTGGGCCGCCGGATGATCTCCAGGTCCCAGCCGGCGTTTGTCTCGACCCACTCGTAGAGAGCAAAGTTGTGGTACTTGTTGTCGGCGTACATCCGCCTCACCTTGCCCATCGGCTGGCCCGCCAGCCGGGCGAACAGTTCCGGAGCCGCCGCCGCATCGTCGACCGAGGCGGCGGTGACCAGCACGGCCAGCAGCAACCCCATGCTGTCCACAACGATATGGCGTTTCCGCCCGTCGACGTTCTTGGCGTTGTCGCGGCCCCGCTGCTCGCCGCCGGAGGTCGTATCGACCGACTGGCTGTCGACGCTGGCGGTGGTGCGGGGATGGTACGGCTTCTCCTTCGCCCGGACCTTGCGGCGGAGCAGGTCATGGATCGTGTCGAGGGTGCCGTCGGACCGCCACTGGTCGTAGTAGCGCCAGACGGTGCTCTTGGGGGGCAAGTCGCCGGGGAGGTACCGCCACTGGCATCCGGTCCGGAGGATATAGAAGACGGCGTCGAGGACGTCGCGCATGTCGGTCTTGCGGGGCCGCCCGCCGCCTGGCTCGGGCGGGAGGTGCGGCTCGATCAAGGTCCACTGGGCATCGGTGACGTCGCTGGGGTAGTGGTGCGTTCTCATACCACTTCTACGATGCTCAACCCCCGGATGTTCCCCTTCTGGGACAGACTCTAAAGACACGACGAACGTTCACCCGCGAGTTCAAGGCCCAGGCCGTCAAGCTCGTCATCGAGCAGGGCAAGAGCCTCGCCGAGGTTGCCTGCGAGCCGGACCTCGGCGAGAGCATGCTCCGGACCCGGAAGCAGGCCCTGGTCAGGGACGGCAACCATCCTTCCCCGGCAAGGGGAACCCGCCCGCGCTGCAGGAGGAACTGCGTCGCCTCCGGGCCGAGAACAAGAGGCGCACCATGGTTCGCGACATCCTGAAGAAAGCGACGGCCATCTTCGCCAGGGGGTCGTCAGGAGGTACGCCTTCGTCGAGCGCCACCGGGGACGATGGCCGGTCCGGCTGATGTGCCGGGTCCGCGCGTCTCCGCCAGCGGCTACTACGACTGGCGGGGAAGGCCACCGAGCCGCAGGGCGGCCAGCCACGACGCCCTGGTCGTCACAATCCAAGCCAACCACGACGAGGTCAAGTCCCGCTACGGCAGCCCGAGGATTCACGGCGAGTTAGAGCCTGTTATGAACTCCAGGCGAACAAGGGAGCGGCCGTGTGGAGCATCAGCAGGCTGGACGCGACGTAGTGCATCCCCGAGACAACTCCGGCAACTGTTTTCTCGGTTGCATGATATTGGAGTGAGTAAATGAGGGGAGCTGTCACCTCCCCACAGCTCACCGATCGATGAGCAGGATCGCGACCGAATGCCGGTCGCTGCCGACCATTCGGCAGAGTTCGTCGGCTGTCTCACGCTTGTCCATGACTGCTTCCTGGCAGTGGTCAAGCAATCCGGGCCCACCTGGTCAAGCAATCCGGGCCCACCTGGGTCACCTCAACATAACCAAGGACTGACCGGGCGGACAGTCCTTCTGCGTCGTATCCTCTGAACCCGTGACCAGTCCGGGCTCATCCCGTCTTCCGGCCTTTCTTGGCCTTCATCGACTCCCGGAACCGGTAGCTCTCCCCGTTCATCTCGAAGATGTGGCACCGGTGCGTGATCCGGTCGAGGAGGGCCGCGGTCATCCGCTCCCCCTGGAACACCTGCGCCCAGTCCGCGAACGGCAGATTGCTCGTGATCAGCACGCTCGACCGCTCGTAACGGTCTGTCAGCAGCCGGAACAAGAGTTCCACGCCGTTGCGGCTGAACGACACGTAGCCCAGTTCGTCGCAGATTAAAAGCTCCGCCCGGTCGATCTGGCCCAGGAACCGATCGAGCGTGTACTGCTTCTGCTCCTTCTCCAGCCGGCTGACCAGGGCCGGCGCCGTGAAGAACCGCACCCGCAGACCGCGGCGACAGGCCGCCAGGCCCAACGCGGTGGCCAGGTGCGTCTTCCCCGTCCCGGTGGAGCCGATGAAGCAGCAATTGAACTTCTGATCAACCCACTCGCAGAGCGCAGCTCCAGGAGCTTCGGCTTGGACAGCGTAGGCATCATCGAGAAATCATACGTGTCGAAGTCCTTGGCCACCGGGAACGCCGCGTCCTTGATCCGCTTGTCCAGCGCGTTGGTGGCCCGGGCCGCCAGCTCCGCCTCGGCCAATTGAAGGAGGAATTGCTCATAGTTTTGGTTCGAGGCCGCTGCCGCGCGCGACAGCCGCTCCAGCTCCCGGGCCATCGCCGGCAGCCGGAGCTGCTTCAGGTGCGCCTTCAGCAGATCGGTCACGGGATCACTCATGTCGATCGCTCCTTTCCAAAGACTCCGGGGATGAAGACCGGGGGCCGACGCGACGCCCGGGCATGAGCCGATCACACCGTCTCATGTTTCGATCCTTTGCTCGGTCGATGCCTCCCCGTCGAGCAGTCGATTGAATCGCGACAGGTCCGGGGCGGGGCGGGACCGAGACCAGTGGCAGACTCGTATTTCCATGCGAGTGATCGATAGGGCATGATCGCCCCGCTTCGGCCGCCGCCAGGGCCCGTGTCCGCTGGATGATCGCCTCGGCCGAGACGGCATGCCCCGCGCGGCAGGCCGCGATCGCCCGCTCGATCCGCGGCTGCGGGTGCTCGCCGAGCAGTTGCAGGACCCGGATGAACTGCCGCGTCCCACCCGGCGTGCCGTACTTCGCCTCCAGCTCGCGGCGCAAGCCAGCCAGGGCCACCGTGGGCCGCCAGTCGCGGTACACCGGCGCGTGGTCCAGGGCCGCCGGGCGACGTTCCAGCGTGGCCAGGAAATGCACCGCATCGAGGACTTGCTGGGAGTGGCCGTAGCACCGCGGGTGCTCGGCCACGACCTGGCCGCCAGCCACCACCACGACCCGATCGACATAGCCTTTGATGGTCACGGACCGGAACGCCCAGGGCCGGGGCACGCTGTAACGGTTGGTGTCGAACGCCACCGTCTGGTACTTGTCGGCGACGGCCTGCCGCTCGATGCAGGGGTCGAACGCACGCTGGGGCAACCGCGCTGCGGCGGCGACCTCCTCGGCGAAGCGATCGCCGATGAGGAACGCGCCGGAGGCCGAGCGGACGGTCCTGCGGCGCTGGTCGAGGCATCGAGTCCTCATGTGTTTGTTCAACTCGGTGAGGTCGGCGACGCGGGGCACGGGGGTGGCGAACCGGCGCTGCACGGCCCGCACGCCGCTCTCGACGTCGGGCTTCTCGTGGGCCTGCGCCGGCAGGCAGAACTTGGCCTCGAAGGTGTAGTGGCTGGCCAGCGCGGCGTAGCGCGGATGGAGGTGCCGTTGCCGGCCGCTGAGGATCAACGTAGCCACAGTTTTTGGATTGTCCCACCAAACCTCTCGAGGCACGGCGGCGAAGAACTCCAGGGCATGGACCATGCCGTGGAGGATCGCCTCGGTGCGCTCGGTGGGCAGCGCGATGACGAAGGGGGCGTTGGAGTAGGCCCAGACGGTCACCAGGAAAGGGACGAGGCGTCGGCCGTCGGGGAAGTCGACGTGGATGTGTCCGAAGTCGGCCTCGAGGCGATGGCCCGGTGGGTGGGCCAGTGGGATGAATGTGGGTCGTGAGGCTTGCCGGTGGGCGGCGACGTAGCGTCGGACCGTGGGGTAGGAGCCGGGATAGCCGTGCTCGTCCTGGAGCCGCCGGAAGAGCTGGGCGGCGGTGTGCCGTTGCTTGGGGGGTGCGTCGCGATCGTCGCGGAGGACCTGGTCAATGATCGCGGTGAAGGGTTCGAGCACGGGGGCCGGGGGCGGCTTGGTGCGGGTATAGGGCCTGGGCTCGGGGGTGGCCAGTGCCTCGCGGACCTTGCGGCGCGAGACGTGGAAGGCGCGGGCGATCTGCCGGATGGTCATGCCATCGCGGTGCGCCGTGCGATATTTGGCGTAGTCGTCCACCGTACGCATGTCCTGACCTCCGTGAGGGCGGAAGATCCCGAAGGGACTCCAGCCTACGGAGGAGGGGGTTACGGTGGGTCCAGATTACTTGACCATCGGGGCCTCAGGTGGGCCCGGATTGCTTGACCACTGCCAGCTTCCTTGCTCACCGGCTTGCCGGTCGCGTTCTCGACGATCAGAAACTTCGTTTCGAAGAGCTGGTCGAAGGTCCCGTTGAGTCGCGGAAGCAGTTCCTTGCACAGGTCCTCGACGTAGTTGTGATCGAGGACATTGAAGATATCCTGGACACTCTCGACGAATAAGTCATTTTCAAATAGATCGAACATATCATTTGGAGAAATAACAAATAAAAATCACCGTGCCGCCTCGAACACCATGCAGGTGTCGTGCAGGCCGGGGATGAAGCTGGTGCTGTAGGTTTTCTTCGATGACGAGTTCCCATGCTGGAATCGGATGATGTCCGTGCACGCGGGCCAGAGCCCTTCCCGCAAAGCAGCCTCTTTCGTCAGTTGGACGCACGGGACCATCTTTCCCAGCTTCGGGTCGTAATAGTCGCCCATCAGGACGGCGATCCGTCCGTGCTCGGTCAGGACCGTCTTGCAATTGCGGATCACCCGCCGCAGCCGCCGGTAGAACTCGATCATGTCCGGTGCGTTCGAGAGGTCACGGGGATCGTCGGTGTATTGTTTCATCCGCCAGTACGGAGGATGAATCCAGACGAAATCGTAGCGGCCTTTCATCTCGGCGTAACAGACCGGGTCCGAGGCGTCGTGTCGGCTGCGGATGTCGAAGGAGCAGCAGGGGATTCGCAGCTCTTCACAGACGTCGCGGCAGGTTCCCGATCCGGTCATGGGATCGAGCACGCTCTTCGGCCGGAAGAACATCAGCAGGTCGCGGATGATGTGGCCGGAGCAATTCCCCGGATACCGGGCGTCGCCCCAGCGTCCCCGGAGCGGCGTCGAATGGATGGATGTCAGGTGCGGGACCGGAGAGGCCGTCTGCGGTGCCGCTGGCAAGACAACGGATTGCATGATAGATTGGATGAAGTGGATAAAAGGTCGGGCGGTTCCTGTCGCGGGAGCCGCCCGGGTTTCGCTAGTGGTGCTGGATGTACTCCTGCGCATCGGTGCAGAGGCGGCCGACGCATTCCAGATCCTGCAGGTCGAAGAAGTGGTCGCGCCGCCACTCGCCGTTGCCGGCCTTGTACGACCGACTGAGCGAGATGGTGTGCCGGACGCCGTTTTCCTGCTCGTGACGCCAGATGGAGGCGTCCACGCGGCCCATGCTCTTGGACCAGGCCGGGCGATTGGGTTTCTCGTCGTGGGTGGTCATCGGAAGGATTGGGAAGGGATGAAGGCCGGACAGTTCCTGTCGCGGGAGCCGTCTTGCCTCGTGCTCGACGGTCGCCCGATTCCCGTGGCAGGTTGCGATGGTGTGAAGGATCGGCCCGCTCTATTTCCCCCGGCACTCCCAGCACGTCGGGTATCGCTTCTGGTGCCATTCGGTGCGGCAGGCCCGGCACCTCACCCACCCGGCACAATCCCGGCAGCAGGGGTAATCGACGTGGTGGGTGTTCCGGCAGCATCGGTCGCAAACCTTGGTGTCGTAGATCATGGCGGAGCGGGGGAAGCGGCGTCCCGGGAGGGGACGCGGGCTGGATCGCATGGCGAGCGGAGCCGGGCAACGGTCGGTTTCGGCGTCGTGCCCAGCCGATAGGCGCCCGGCACGCCCCGAAACCGCTACCGTTGCGTGGCGAGCACGACGTGCGAGGGTTGGGCGTCCCCTCCCAGGGCGACGCGACGCCGCGTCCGCTGATCGAAGACACAGCGGTTGCGACGATGCCGGAACGCCCGGCATGTCAGTTCCGCTACGGCCCCTGTGCCGTTTCTTCCGGTGCCGGGCCGGTCGCAGGGGATGGCGGCGGCCGTCGACGGTATGAACGCGGTGCGGGAATTCCTGGACATTGTGAGAACGGTGGACGGAGGGCACAGGCAAGGGCACAGGAATCGGTGAAAATGGGCACAGATCGATAGGAATCATGAGAAATGAGGACGACGTAAATCCCTTTGTGGACTGGGGATTTGCGGTAGAAATGAAAAAAGCCCGGCTCCCCCCGAGGGAGCCGGGCACAGCCAGGGAGAACGACGCTTGCTCTTGACTTCCGGGCCAACTCCGAGACACGTCTGTTATCGTGCTCGTGCGGCCCCGATAGGGGATAAAGCAGGTCGTGGACCAAACGCACGCGGACCATCCGTTTCACACGCTTAGGTTGCAGTATCTCATTTCCAGAACATGACTTCCGAAATAGACGGTTTTTTTACGTCGCTCCCGCGAATGGGTCAGGATCCGAGGAAATGCCTTGAATTCAGACAGGACCTGATGATTCCTTGGGCATCATTCGGGTGCATGAGAGGTGAAAAGGGAATCGTGTCGCGTTGGACCGCGGAATTCCGGTAAGATGACGGCGCGCGTCTGGTGGAAGAGAGAGATTCTCTTGCCGGGTCACGGATCGGAGTGTCTCAGAGGATGGGGGCGGTTGGATGAAGGTCTTCGTACTGGGGCTGGATGGGGCGACGTGGGACATTCTGCGTCCGCTGGCCGAGGCCGGGCGACTGCCTAGCCTGGCCAGGCTGATGCGGCAGGGGGTTTCCGGCACGCTCAGGTCGGTCTTTCCGCCGCTGAGCCCGGTGGCCTGGACCGGGGTCATGACGGGGAAGAACTCGGGCAAGCACGGGGTCTTCGAGTTCCTGGAGTACGAGCACAACCCCCTGGGCGGCCGGGTCAACTCGTCGAGGGCGATCAAGGCGGACCTGGTCTGGGAGATCGCCGGGCGGCACGGCAAGACGACGCGTCGCCGGCGGCGTGCCGATGAGCTACCCGCCTCGCAAGGCGCCGGGGTTTTACCTGGGCGACTTCCTCAGCCCGGCCGAACGCCCCCGACTTCGCCAGCGATCCGGCCATCTTCGCCGAGCTGGAGCAGGCTTTGGCGGAACCGTACCGCCCTTGGTCCACGGCGGTGCACGACGGCGGCCATGAGGCGGAGGTGTTGACCGAGCTGACGGACTTTCTCGACCATCACCTGCGGGCCGTCCGGTTCCTGATGGACCGTTGCCCGTGGGACCTGTTCATGTTCGACCTGATGGCGACGGACCGCATCCAGCACGAGCTTTGGCACGCCTGGGAGCCGTCGCACCGGGTGGCGAAGGGCCGGGACCTGTCGGCGGTCCGCGAGGGGTTCATCGGCTTCTGGGAGAGGATCGACGAGGGGATCGGCCAGATCGAGGACGCCCTGCCGCCGGACACCGCCTTGATCCTGATGAGCGACCACGGGTTCGGGCCGATCGAGTGGTACGTCAACTTCAACGTCTGGCTGCTGGAGCGCGGGTTCATCGCCCTGGAGGATTCGTTTTACGTCCGGCAGAAGCACTGGTTCTACAGGCGCGGGGTGACGCCCGAGTGGTTCTACCGCCAGATGGCCCGCTTCGGGTTGGCCAGCCAGCGGGTCGGGCGGTTCCGGGGCGAGCAGATGAGCCGGATCGACCGGCTGGCCGATTCGGCGTTCCTGTCGAAGCGGCACATCGACTGGTCGCGGACACGGGCCTATGCGCAGGGGAACTTCGGCCAGATCTTCATCAACCAGAAGGGACGACAGCCGCAAGGGTGCGTCGAGCCGGAGGACGTCCGGCCGTTGATGGACGACCTGAAGGCCCAGTTGCGAGAGATCCCGCATCCCGAGACGGGCGAGCCTCTGGTCGAGCACGTCTACGAGCGCGACGAGCTGTACCAGGGGCCGCACGCCCACCTGGCGCCCGACCTGACGGTGGTGCTGGGGGACTGGCGCTACCGGACGATCGGCCTGTACGACTTCACGACGCACAAGACGATCTCGCCGGCCTTCGGCCCGACGGGCGACCACCGCCTGGACGGCGTCCTGGTCGCCGGCGGCCCGGCGTTCCGGGCGGGGGCCAAGGCCGAGGGGGCGACCTTGCTGGACATCGCGCCGACGGTCCTGCACCTTCTGGGCGTGCCGGTCCCCGCCGACATGGACGGCCGGGTCCTGAGCGAGATCATCGACCCGGCCGTCGTCCCGCCGCCGGAGGCCGGCGACGCGGTGGCCGCCGAGTCGTCGTCGAACGGCAGCGACGAACCGGCCTATACCGCCGAGGAAGAGGCCGTGATCCAGCAGCGGCTCGCGGATCTCGGCTACCTCTGATCTGATTCACGTTTCCGTGAATGCTTTTTCCTTGTTTCAGGAGACCTCTCCCGATGACACGTATCCTGCTCGCCAGTCTGGTCCTTCTCCTTCCCGCCGTCGTCCGCGCCCAGGGCGAGGACGCGCAAGCCCTGGCCCAGGAGATCCTGGACAAGGGGGCCAAACAGTTCGACAAGAAGGACGCGGCGGCGATGGCCGCCACGTACACCGAGGATGCCCAGGTCTTCTGGGTCGCCAAGGATCAGAACACGGGTGAATACAAGACCGAAATGAGAGAAGGTCGCTCCGAGATCGAAGCGTTGTACCGGGACCTCTTCAAGGATTCCAACGAGACGACCACCTCGCGCAACACCGTCGAATACGCCCGGCGGCTCGCTCCGGATCTCCTGGTCATCCACGGCCACTTCCAGCCGAAGATTAGCGAAACTGGCACGTACTCCTTCGTCCAGGTTCGGCGCAAGGAAGGGGACCAGTGGAAGATCATGAGCCTGCGGTTGTTCATCGTGTCGGCTCAGTGATCGTGGGCAAGTGACTCGTCACGCGCCCGGCGGTTCTTTCGCCAGAAAGACCGCTGGGCTGACGTGGAAGAACCCGGCCAGGGCGTCGATGTGACGACGGTTCAGCGTCCGCTTGCCGGAGAGGATTTCCGAGATCGTCGAGCGGGAGATGCCCGTTTCCTCGGCGACCTCGGCCTGCGTCACGCCCTTGGCCTCGATCAAATGGCGCAGCATGTCCGCATCGGAGACTGGCGGAATGGGATGCGCTGAGGTTTCGTATTTCTCGACGAGATCCCCCAGCACATCCAGATAATCCTCCTCGTCCGCATCGCGCTGATCCTTGTCGAGCAGCGATTGATCACGGCGATGGCGCGATCCAGTTCCGCATCCGAGCGGATCGGCGCAGGGGGAACTGCCGGACGAGTTCGAGATAATGATCCGCCTCGGGACCACGCTTCGCGGTTCCGAGCCTGGCTTTAGCCATGCGATGACTCCCGCATCACGTCCGATCCATGTCGCAATTGCCGGAGAATTTAGCCGTTCTTCCAGTCTCCGCGATCATATTCCTCGTGGGTCAGGACATGGCGAATGTAAACCTTGCCGCGATTGAAGTGGACGGCAGCGATCAAGCGGTACTTGTTACCACCGATGTTGAAAACGACAAAAGGGCCAACCATATCGGCGCTGGCAAAGGTTGCACCGAATCTCCGCGAACTTTGTCCAGTCCGCTTGCTCCACGACCTGATGCCGATGGCGCAGAAGCGTTGTTCGGCGTCAACGCCATGAAGGTCGACGGCAGAAATCGCCTTATGTCTTTTTTGAAATCATGGGGTATGCTGCTGGCCGTGCTGGTCACCGCCGCCTCGAGTCGACGATGCGGCGGCGGCTCCGGAACTGTTCGCCCGGCTAGCGGGCCAGCGGATGGGCAAGGTGAGGCGGATGTACGCCGACAACGAAGTGCCACAACCTTGCTCTCTACGAGTCGGGTCGAGACAACGTCGGCTGGGCCTGGAGATCATCACGGCATCCCAAGGTTTCCTGCGGGATTCGAGTGCGGCTGCCAGTCGATGGACGTTGGACCGGACGTCTCGCGTGACAAAGTCGGTGCCGGCGGCTGACCAAGACCGGGAGAAGACCGTCACTGCCACCGCCGTCATTACTCGAGGTGGCGATGCTCGCAGTGGATAGCTCCAGGCGCCTGGAACAACCTTAGGTATAGATTCGCAGAGTTCCGCTAACATCAAGCCGGAGATCCGCATGACGCCCCTTATGGGACAGGCTCTATCCCACGATGACCCGCCCCGGCCGGTCGCCGTCCGGCTCCTCGATCCGGATTTCACGGTCGAGGAAGGCGCGGATGGTGCGGGCGTTGGTGCGGAGGTGTTCGGTAACTTCGGTGACGGTGTACACGCTCCGGCCTTCGGCCAGGGATAGCGGCAGAAGGATCTGATCGGCGGAGTGGGGATCAACGGCGCCGGGGGAGTCGAGGTAGGCGAACAGCTCATCCGCCGCTTCGTCGGCGACGGTCTCGGCGAGTTTGCCGCGCTGGCCGTGGCCGACGACCGTGGTCGTGGTGTGTTCGTGCTCGGCGGTGATGCTCAGAGCGGCTCCCTGGCCGGGGCTGGGCCACTCGGTCAGGGTGATCTCAGGGGTCGATCCACGCTCGGCCAGCCGGCGCCTCGGCCTGAGCGGCCAGCCGCGCGGCGATGTCGCGGAATCGGAGGTTGGCGACGCCCGCCACGATGCGAATCGTTCGCAAGGGGCCGCGGTCGAGCAGCGTCAAGGGCCGCGCGTGTCCCGGTTCGATCCACGCGTCAAGCTGCCCGCCGCCTCGGGGGAAGAAGCCAGCCGAGGGCATCGCCAGGGCGATCGGCAGGCCGATCAGGGCCAGGTAGCGCCGCCAGGATTCCTCCAGGAACGGGAACGAGGGGGCCTTGGTGTTGAACGTGCCACCGGTCAGAACCAGCCGCACGGGACGCTCCGCGCGGCAGGCCAGGGGCAGGTGCAAGGTCTGGAGCACCATTCCGGTCGAGCCCGCGGTGCCGATGTCGATCGACAGATCACGCGGGGCGTACCGGCCGGGACGGAACGTCAGGTCGCCCGAGTGGAGCGTCGCCCCCTCGACCTCGGCGTTCCCCAAGGTGGCGGCGGCCTGCACGGCCGTCAGGTGTTGCGGCGCAGGCCGGGCCGGTCGCGGTTGGCCCGGATCTGCTCGATGCGGAACGGGCGGCCGGTCAGCAGGGAAAGGGTCAGCGACGTGCGGAGAATCTGGCCCCCGCCCTCGCCATGCGATCCATCCAGTGTGATCAAGGACGACGGCGGCACGGACACGACAGAAGGCTCCCGATGTGGCTGGTGGCCCTCGGCGCGGGAGGGGCGACGGTGGGGCGTGCTCGGGGCGTCGTGTCGGGCGTGCGAAATCCATCGCCGCGCCGGCCGCGCCGGCAATCCCCAGCGTGCCGAGAGTGAATGCCCATCCATGGCCGTGGCTCCTCTTTGCTGTCCAGGTTATCGTGTCGGGTCGTGTGCTGGCGAGGCCGATTCGGGTGAAGGGGAGGTGGTTGATGTGGGACTTCGGTCTCGACGACAGCATCAGCCATCCTCCTCCACATTCGCATTTCTTCAGGGCGATTCCGTCGGCGTCGCGTCGTCCGGCCGCTCGGGCATGTCGGGAGGCTCGGTGGGGACGAGGTTCGGCGGCAAGGCGGTGCCGGGGTCGTTGGCGGCGGGGCGCGAGGCCCAGATGAAAAGCACCTTCTCCTGGAGGCGGTCGCTGTTGGGTTCCGGCTGAGTGAACAGGAAGTCGCCGAGGCTCCCCTTTCGCTCGGGCAGGTGGCCGACCACCGCGACCTGGCCGGGCCGCAGGGTCAACGTGGCGGCCAGATCGCGGAACGTCTCTTCCTGCTGGCCGTTCTTGATGATGAACTGCTCCGGGGCGAACGCGCCGCCGGGCGCGGCGGCGTAGCCGGTGCGCACGGGGCCGTGGTGCATCTCGGGCACGACCCTCAGGAGCACGGCATCCTCCCCTTGCTGGCTGGCGGTCAGGCGCAGGTGCCCCTTGGCGTCCTGGTAGGGCTTGCCCTTAATCGAACCCTCGCGCTTCCGCAGGAGCACCAGGTCGGGCCGTCTCGGCCCCCGTGCTGACCAGCGTGCTCTCGCCGTCGGGCAGCACGATGGTCGTGGCATTGGCCTGGTTCTGCTCGTCGTCGATCAGGGCCTGGACCTCCGGCGGCAGCGAGCCGGTGACCAGGCCGATCCGCAGGCCGTTATCGGCCAGGTCCCGCCGCGCCTGGTCGTCGATGACCTGGGCGTCGGCCACGCTCCAGAGCGTCTCGCCCAGCAGGTCGTCCTGCAAGGGACTGGACGCGATGACCATCTTCAGCGCGCAACGGTTCGGCATGAGCGTGCGGCCCGCCGTGCCGATCTGCGGCCAAAGGGCGTCCGGACGCGTGTCGGACTGGGTCAGGGTGCAGCCGACCAGGGCCATCATGGCCAGGGCGGCCGCGGCGGTCTTCGTCTTCATAGGGCGGAATCCTTTCCGCGCGATCAACCAAGACGTGCCGGTCCTGCGCACGGCGATCGTGCGAAGACCTGGGCCGGGAGTCTAGGACGACCCCTCCCTCCTGTCAATCGCAATGCAGTCCTCGGGCTCCCGCGAACGGCCCGCCCGACGAACTGGACAGAGCGTGTCCAACCCTGACAGAAAAACCGCCATCGGTCGCTTCGTCTCGCGGAAACGGCTGATGGCGGATCTCATACTCACGGCAGAGACTTACGCGATTCGCCACGTCAGGGCATGGCTGTTGCTTTGAGCGAGCCTCCGAATACGGGATGATTCCGAACCGAAGGACGTCAACGGAGCAGTCAGCCGCCTTCTCAGACACAAACCCGCTGATGCCTTCTGGTTTCTGGAACGCGGCCGTCCCGGCCGCAATGTCGGGGCGGCCGGGACGGCCGTGCTCCGGGAAAAGGAGAACCGGAAAGTATCAGCGGGGCCGTGTATCAGAAAACAGCCTCCCGTCGAGACGTTGCAACGACCATGCCCCTCAACGGGAAAGAGAGCCGACTTTGGCGTGGAAATCGCCTATGATCCAGGGGCGTCGCCGAGAGATCGGGGCGTCCCTGGTGACGCCATAACGAGAAGGACACCAGCATCTTGAGTGAGGGGGGAACCATGAATCGATCGTCTGTCGCGTTGACCTCGCTGGCGGGGATCGCTCTGCTGGCGGGAGCTGTGCTGGCGCAGCAACAGGAGCGCCGACGTGAGCCTCAAGGACGAGGTGGGCCGTCGCATCCGTTGATCCAGCTCCTCGACACGGATCGGGACAATGCCCTGTCCATCGAGGAGGTGAATGCTGCCACCGCGAAACTGAAGCAGCTCGACTCCAACGAGGATGGAAAATTGACCGCCGAGGAACTACCCCGACCGGCCGGCCCGCCGCGCGGATTCGGGGGTCCGTCCGAACCGCTGGAGGGAGGACTCCAGAAGCCAGTCGTACCGAAGAACGACGAGGAGAAGAAGATCCTCGACGCCCTGGAGGAAATGCGACAGGGGCCGCGCTTCGCCAACGTCTCGACCGCCGACGGCCGCCTCTTGCGGCAGTTGACCGAGGCCCTCGGGGCGAAAAAAGTGGTTGAACTGGGCACCTCCACCGGCGAGTCGGGCGTCTGGTTCGCCCTCGCCCTGCGCAAGACGGGCGGCCACCTCTACACGCACGACATCGACCCGGGCCGCATCAAGGTCGCCCGCGAGAACTTCCAGAAGGCCGGCGTGGAGGACCTCATCACCATCATCGAGGGGGACGCCCACGAGACGGTCCAGCAGCAAGAGGGGCCGATCGACATCGTCTTCCTCGACGCCGACAAGCCGGGATATATTGATTACCTGGAGAAGCTCTTGCCGAAGGTTCGCCCCGGCGGGCTGATCATCGCCCACAACATGCGCCGGCCCGAGCCGGACCCGCGCTATATCGAGGCCATCACGACCAATCCCGACCTGGATACCTCGTTCCTGCTGATGGACGGCGCCGGGGTCGGCGTGACGCTCAAGAAGCGTTAAAAGGATTCACCGCGAAGCACGCGAAAGTCGAAGAGAAGAGAAGAGAGAGATTCGCAAGGCGGCGGTTTTTCTTCTTGGCGTTCTTCCTCGGCGACTTCGCGTCTTGGCGAGAAACTCTTCGTTTTTCAGTTCAAATCAGGGCCGGTCGGGTCATTTGGGACAGCCGACCGGTCGCCTTCCTTGAAGGTGAGCACCTCTTTGGAGATTGAGATGAGAAGGACGCGCCGCACGTTTCTCGCGCAAGGACTCGGGCTGGTCGGCCTCGCCGCGCTTCCGCTCCGCTTGCGGGCGGAGGAGGGGGTTGACGAGGGAGCGATGATCGACAAGGCCGTCCGGTTCCTGCGGCCTCGCCAGGCGGAGGACGGAAGCTGGTCGAAGGATCGGAACGAGCCGGGGATCACGGCGATCGTCGTGACCGGCTTGCTCCGTTCGGGCCGGGTGACGCCGGCCGAGCCGGCCATCACGAAGGGGCTCGCCTACCTGGAGCAGTTCGTCGGCCCGCAAGGGGGGCTGTCCGAGGCCTCGCACGCGAACTACGCGACGGCGATCGCCCTCATGGCCTTCCACGAGGCGAACCGTGACGGGCGGTACGATCAACTCATCAAGAGCAGCCAGGGCTTCCTCAAGGAAAAGCAGTGGGACCAGGGGGAAGGCAAGACGCCCGAGGATGCCTTCTACGGCGGCGCCGGTTACGGCGGATCGAACAGCCGGCCGGACCTTTCCAACACGGCGTTCATGCTGGAGGCCCTGCACGACACGGGGCTTCCGCCCGACGACCCGGCCTTCCAGAAGGCCCTCGTCTTCGTGTTGCGCTGTCAGAACCTCGACAGCGAGTTCAACGACCAGCCGTGGTCCGACAAGGTCAACGACGGCGGCTTCATCTACACGGCGGCCAACGGCGGCACCAGCGTCGCAGGCAGAGACCGCCAACGGCGGCCTGCGCTCCTACGCGGCGATGACCTACGCCGGCCTCAAGAGCATGGTGTACGCCGGCCTGACGGCCGACGACCCGCGCGTGAAGGCGGCCCTGGATTTCATCAAGGCCCATTACTCACTGGACGAGAACCCCGGCCTGGGTCAGCAAGGCCTGTACTACTATTACATGACCTTCGCCAAGACCCTCGCCACGCTCGGCCGGCCGACGATCACCGACGCCCAAGGCCGCGAGCACAACTGGCGGGCCGAACTCATCGCCGCGCTGGCCAAGCGCCAGGGCGAGCAAGGCGAGTGGGTCAACCCGGCCGATCGCTTCATGGAAGGAGACCCGAACCTCGTGACCTCCTACGGCCTTCTCGCCCTGGCCGCCGCGCGGCCGAAGGGCTGACATCGCGGAGAAGAGTTTCTCGCAAAGGCGCGAAGTCGCCAAGCAAGAGCGTCAAAGAAGCAAGACCGCCTTCTTCGTCGCGCTCGCCTGGCGAGAAACCCACGAGCCACGCCGTTACTGATTCTCGTTCCCATGCTCCGCGTGGGAACGAGGAAATCAGTCCTCTCCGCGTCACTCTTCGTCTCTTTCTTTGTCTTTCCCCTCGCGATTTTCGCGTGCTTCGCGGTGAAATCGTATTGGGTATGCCGCCGAGGTCGGCGATTCGCTACAATATCCCGGAATCTCACGACGTGGAGCCGGACCACTCCCTCTCAGCGCCTACCGGGATCTCGATCGTTGAACCTCGCCGACCGCCTCGTCATCCCCGACAACACCGCCGCCATCTTGTGGGACATGGATGGTGTCCTGCTGGATACCCTGAGCCAGGACCTCGAACTCGGCAACCAGTTCCTCCAGACGATCGTCGATCCGCGCGCCCAGGTGGATCGGGCGACGATCCGCAAATTCTTCCCGTACGACCTCCCCGAGTTCTGGCGCCGCATCCTCGGGACGCTCGGCGACGTGCAGCCTCCCCCGGAGCGCCGGGAGGAACTCGTCCATCGGCTCGTTGAGGCTCACGAGAAGGCACGCGCCGAGACGGTCTTCGCCCTCAATCCGGGCGTCTTGGAAATCCTGCGGGCGGCGAAGGAGAAGGGCTTGAAGCTCGCGGTCGTCTCGAACAATCCGACGGACCAGGTCCGCGAACTGCTCGCCCACCACCCAGAGCTGCTCCGGCTGTTCGACGAGGTGATCGGCAACGATCGGCACCCGGTCGCCAAGAAGCCCGCGCCCGACTTCTACCTCCTCACGGCGAAGGCGCTCGGCGTGCCACCGGAGCGCTGCATCGTGATCGAGGACTCGCTCCTGGGTGCTCAGGCCGGCCACGCGGCGGGATGTTACACCGTGGGCGTCGCCACGGGGGCCGCCTCGTTCGAGGATCTCGAACGATCCCCCCACGTCCACCGCGTTTACAGCGCCTTCGAGCCGAACCGGGTCGAAATGACGCCCGGCCCCGTCACGCGGAAGCGGATCGAGACGCCCAACGACTTCGTCAGCCATATGGTCGAGCACCTGGCCTGGCGGATGGGCTGCTCCGTCCTCGTGCGTTGGCACAACAACGACTGGAAGGCGCCTCGGCCAGGCCCTCGGCGCGGTGATGCGGACCTTCCCGAGACGCCAGGATTCCGCCGCGACGATCGGCATGATCGACGACGGCAGCGCCGAGGTCCAGCTCGATACGAAGGGGGCAGGGGAACTCTCCCTGCGAGGGGTGGCCGGCGTCGATCTCGACTGGTTCCTCGCGCTCCGCTGCGAGCAGATCGCCTCCGGCCGCCCCCTCGTCGCGATGCTCGAAGGGATCGCCGAGGCGGTCCCGATGTCGGTCGCCGTGACGGTCTGCAACCTCGGCGACACCCACCACACCTGGGAAGGGGTCTTCCGCTCCGTCGGCATCGCCTTCCATCGCCTGATGGCCGAGCCGCCGGACACTCCCGCCCGCGACGAGAACGCCGGCGGGGCCGACAAGCCCGGGGCCGGCGATTGGTCGATCGTCGATCCGTCGCCGATGCGGGTCGAGGTCGTCCGCACGACCGCCGAGAGCCTCGTGCGCGTCCTGCTCGACCTGGAGGGATTTCAGGAGCCAGTATGCCGGTTCGAGGTCGCCGACTCGATCCACGTGGACGGCCTCCGCGACCTGCTCCGCGACCTCTCCCGCGAGGCCGGGTTCCGCCTCGACGTGGACTTCAAGGCCACGCGGCTCAGTTCCAGCCACGTCGTCATGGAAGACGTCGGCATGGTCGTCGGCCGCGCCTTGAAGGAGATTTTCATCCAGCGCATGCGGCAATGGGGCGTCAACGGCGCGGGGAGCAGCGTCCACTCGGCTGACGACCTGGAACGCACGCCAATCCACGTCGGCCTCAGCGTCGAGGGGCGGAAGTTCTGGACGTTCATTCCGTTCACGATGAGCGACGCGGAGCTGCGCCAGTCGTTCCTGATCGGTCACGACGTCGGCCGGGGGCTGTTTTCCGAGGACCTGGACGACTTCATCGACGGCCTCACCGGCGGCCTGACGGCCAGCGTCGTCGTGCACGTCCGCAAGCCGGTCGCACCCGAGAAAGGCTGGCCCATCCTCTTCCAGAGCCTCGGCAAAGCCATCGCCGAGGCTCTGGACCGGAACCCTCAACGCAAGGGGGTGATTCCCGGCGTGAAAGCAACGTTGACGTGATGATCTGACCGGTTGAACACCCTTTGGTTCTCATTATCCGCCGACGAGAAGGAACGTGATCCGCTTCATCCCCAACCTCGACAACGTTTCCGCATACAAACCGCCCTGGGTGGGAATCGACCGCTCGGAGTACCTCCGGTTGGACCTGAACGAGAACACGAGGCCCATCCCGGATGAGGTCACCCGGGGCCTTGGCGAATTCATCCGCACCCAGGGCGTGCACGCGTACCCCGATTACACCGAGTTCACGAAGGAGCTGGCGGCGTACGTCGGGGTTTCCGAGGACCAACTGCTCGTCACGAATGGGTCCGACCAGGGGATTGATATCTTTCTGCGTTCGGTGCTCGCCCCGGGCGACCCGATGGTCGTCGCCCGGCCAGAGTTCCCGATCTTCTCGCACGTGGCGAACCTGATCGGCGCGGAGATCGTCGGGGTCCCTTACGAGGCGGATTTCCGCTTCCCCCACGACGCCTTCGCCCGCGCGATCACGCCCGAGACGCGTCTCATTGTCGTCATCAACCCGAATAACCCGACCGGGACCGCCGTGGAGCTGGATTACATCGAGAGGCTCCTGAAGGAGCATCCGTCGATCCCGGTCCTGGTCGATGAGGCCTATGTCGAATACACGCGGACGACCGCCGCGGACCTTTTGCCCCGTTACGACAACCTCGTGCTCTTCCGGACGTTCTCCAAGGCCTACTCGATGGCGGGCCTGCGCCTGGGGTACGTCCTGGCCCGGCCGGAGGTGATCCGGCAGTTGAAGAAGGTCCGGGGGCCGTTCGATGTCAACTGCGTCGCGATGCAGGCCGCGCGGTTGCAGATCGCCAACCCCGCTCCGATGCGGGCGCACGTCGCCGAGGTGATGAACGAGTCCAAGCCCAAGGTCGTGGAGTTTCTCCGGTCGCGGGGCGTGCCGTTCACCGAGGGGGCGGCGAATTTCCTGCTCCTGGCCCACCCGGACCGCGATGCGCTGGTCGCCCACCTGAAGGCCGAGAGAATCCTCGTTCGCCCATTGTACGGCCCGATGCTGGATGGGATAATCCGGATGAGCCTGGGCACACCCTCCGAGATGGACCGCCTCATCGAGGCCCTGGACCGCTTCCTGAAACGGAAATGATTCCGTTCGGATGGATTGTTCCATGATTAGAGGAGTAACGCCGTTCGTGATTCTCCATCCCCGCTCAGGATGACCCCAATTTTCGCCCCGGAGGGGCGGAGGTTCCTAGCCAGGGGCGTCAGCCCCTGGACGACAATCCCCACGAAGGCGCATGTCCAGCCCCGGCAGGGGCGACAGTGCATCCTCGGTGGGACTGTCGCCCCTGCCGGGGCTGGGATTCTTTTCGATTGGGCCTTGATCCAGGGGCTCACGCCCCTGGCTAGGAACGGCCGCCCCTCCGGGGCGAAGGGAGATCACGTTCTCGGAGAGCACCTCTTCATTTCTAACCCAGTTTGAGACCCCCCTTTTAGAAACCGGGAACGTGGGCGTCGTGAAGATCAACCAATACGTACTTGCCGAGCTGTCGGACCAGGACAAGGCGCTTGATCCGCCGCGCCGAGGACGATATTGACCAACTGCGGGACACGGTTCAGCCGATCATCGCCGCGGTCCGCGAACAGGGCGACAAGGCCCTGATCCATTACGGCCAGCTCTTCGACAGGGCGGACCTCTCGAAAGGCTTGAAGGTCTCTCCCGAGGAATTCGAGCAGGCCGGCCAGCGTCTCGACCCGGCGGTCAAGCAGGCGATCGAGAGCGCGATTGCCAACATCCGCAAGTATCACCATGCGCAGATGCCGGGCGAATCGTGGATGATGGAGCTGAGCCCGGGCGTCCTCGCGGGGGAGAAGATCACGCCGATTCCCTCGGTCGGCCTGTACATCCCGCGCGGGAAAGGGTCGTTCCCCTCGGTGATGATGATGCTGGCCGTGCCGGCGACGATCGCGAAAGTCGAGCGGATCGTCGTCTGCACGCCGCCGGGGCCGGACGGCTCGATCGATGACGCGACGCTGTTCGTCGCGCACCTGTGCGGCCTCAACGAGGTGTACAAGACCGGCGGGGCTCAGGCCATCGCCGCCCTGGCGTTCGGCACGGAAACGGTGCCGAAGGTCGATAAGGTCGTCGGTCCCGGCAACAAGTACGTCTCCGCCGCCAAGCGGATGCTCTACGGCCGGATCGACGTCGGCACGCCGGCCGGGCCGAGCGAGTCCATCATCCTCTGCGACGAGCACGTTGATCCCCGCCTGGCCGCCCAGGACCTGCTCATCGAGGCCGAACACGGACCCGACTCCGCCGCCCTGCTCGTCACCCACTCCACGGCCGTCGCCCGCGACGTGACGGAGCGCATCCCGGACCTCGTCGCGACCTTGCCCGAGGAGCGGAAGCGTTATGTCGAGACCGTCTTCTCGGGGTTCGGCGGGATCGTCGTGACCTCCAGCCTGGAGGAGTCGATCGCGTTCGTCAACGCCTTCGCGCCGGAGCACCTGGAAGTCCTCACGAGTCAGCCGTTCGAGGTCCTGCCCGCCCTCCGCCACGCGGGGGAGATCCTGCTCGGCCCCAACTGCCCGATCACCGTCGGGAACTTCTCGCTGGGCGTCAACGCGATCCTGCCGACCGGCGGGTTTGCCCGCACGTTCTCCTGCGTCAGCGTCCATGACTTTCTGAAACGCTCCTCGTTCGCCTACGCGAGCAAGTCGGGATATGCTCAGATCCGCGAACCCGCGCGGGTCCTCGCCGAGTACGAAGGGTTCCCCGCGCACAAGAAAGCCATCGAGGCGCGAGACTGAACGATGGCGGCCATCCGCCGCCACGCCACAATGATGATCTGGATCGCGCTGGCGATCCTCGCCGCGGGCCTGCTGCTGATCGGCCGCCAGGTGCCCGTAGGCCCGGCGCTGATCGAGCTGGAAACGTGGGTCGCGGGCCTTGGCCCGTGGGGGCCAGTCGTCTTCGGGCTGATCTACGTGGCGGCCGTCGTCTTGCTGGTGCCGGCGTCCGTACTGACCCTGATCGCGGGCGCCCTGTTCGGGCTGGGGGTCGGCACGATCGTCGTCTCGCTGTCCTCGACGCTGGGGGCGGCTTTATCATTCCTCATCGCGCGTTATCTCGCCCGCGATGCGATCGCGCGGAGATTGTCGCAGACGCCGCGATTCGCCGCGATCGACCGAGCCATCGCCGAGAACGGCTGGAAGATCGTGGCGATGCTCCGGCTCTCGCCGGCCGTGCCGTTCAACATCCAGAATTACCTCTATGGCCTGACCGGCATCCGCTTCTGGCCTTACGTGCTGACAAGCTGGATTGCCATGTTGCCGGGAACATTCCTGTATGTTTACCTGGGACATGCCGGGCGGATCGGCCTGGAGGCCGCCTCCGGTGGCGGCACGCGGACGCGCGGGCCGGCCGAGTGGGGGATGCTCGCCGTCGGCCTGCTGGCGACCGTCGCGGTGACGATCTACCTCACCCGCCTGGCCCGCCGGGCTCCAGCAGCAGAACGCCATGACGGGTGGGGAGATACGTACCGCTCACCCCCCACCCGACGACGGTCAACGCTGAATCTCCACCTCGTACCAGAGCGTCCGGGCGTCCGGCCCGAGGTCGATCGCCGCGCGGCCGTCCGCGTCGCGCACGGTCAAGGAGCCCTTTGCGGTGTCCGCGCTCGTCCAGCGACCAGGCCCGGGCCTGGTCGGCGGGGACCGGCAGGGTGATGGTCGCCGGGATGCCCTCGACGAGCGACGGGCGATGGCCCCAGTCGCGCCCGACGGTCGTTTTCTCGGCGTTCTTCCAGTCCATGCCGGTGTTCTCGGTGTAGCCGGTCGCCGTGATGAGAATATGTCCGGGCGATTGGATGTCGCTCCCGTCGATCGCCGTCAAGGAGATCGCCACCCAGTCTTGCCGGTTCGGCCGGGGAGCGATGGTCACATCGCCGAGGGTAAATGGCTCGTCCTGGATCGCGCCGACGACCGCCTTCGAGCGCGGCGTGTTCACCGTCACGAAGCCTTGGCCTTCGGGAGCGGCGTGCCAGACGAAGTTCGCGTTGGGGTCTAGGTCGGGGGGTTTGCGGCGGTTCGGTGGCCGATTCGGACGGAACCGCCACGGCGACCGGGGTCCGTAGCGCGGCCTCCCGGGGGACGCCGAAGCGGCCCGCGCCGAGGCCCCAGGGGCCCGCGCGGCGGATGGCCTCGACGACCGCCTCGCGGCCGGGACGCGCCGTGATCGGGTTCGGCGGCGACGGCACGTCCCCCCGCACGAACATCGCGGCGGCGGCGGGGAGCGTCGCCATCTTCTCGGGGTGCTGGTCGATGTCGAAGAAGCTGGGGAAGTACCCCGTGTCCCACTCGTCGTGCCGGTGCGAGTAGGCGAAGGCGAAGATGCCGTCCCAGTCCTGCATCGCGGCGAAGGCGGACAGGAGCAGGAAGGCCTCCGAGGAATAGGTGTTCGGTGCCGAGTGGTTATATTCCGTACAAATGAACGGTTTTCCCGCCACGCGACTCAACGCCAGCCCCGGCAGGGTGCCGCCGTCAGGGGCACCGGCCATCGGCACATTTTGAACGAACCAGTTATTCATGTCCCAAGAGCGTCCGGGAAAGTGCGGGTGCTGCCAGTACGCGTGCGAGTCGATCACGTCGAGCTGCGCCTGGATCGGAAACGGGCTCCAGCCCATCTGCGTGCCGACGATCAGGCTCTGGACGCCAAGGTCCTGCTTGAGGAACCGCGCCATGCCGGTCCAGTAGTCCGACTCGACCTCCCAGAGAAAGCGAATCCAGTCGCGCTGGGCCTCGGGCGTGCGGCGGGCGAAATCCCGCTTGCGGAAGAACCCGAGCGCGCCGAGCTCTTCCCCCTCGCGCAGGCCGAGCACGCCTCCGCTACGGAGCGACACGCCGGCGAACTCATAGGTTTCCGGACGCAGACCCATGTTGGAGAAGGTGATCCGGGCGTTGTCGTCGTTCTGCGTCGGCGTGAAGATGAACTCGAATGTCTTCCAATCGCTCGTCAGCTCGGCATTGCCCGACCAGAGGATCTGCCAGGGATCGTGGGCCTGCTGCGCGTTGACGACGATCGCGCCGGGGGCCTCGGCCCGGGCCTGGAAGCGGAGGGTGTAGGGGCGTCCCGAGACGAGCTTCAGGCCCCCCTGATTGAGCTGGACGTGCCAGCGCTTGCTGCCCCGGCTTTCGGACCCGGACCCGCAGGGCGGGACGGCCGCCGGGCGCGTCCGGCGTCGCTTGTGCGTCGGCCTGCGGCGCCTTCGTGCTGCTCCAGGTTCCAACCTTTGGCCCCTTGCGCGAAATCGCCATTGGCAAGCAACTCCGAGCCGAGCGGTTCCTCGCGGGTGCCCCAGGCCCGTTTCAGGGCGTCATCATTCGCGTATTCGCTGCGTCAGCCAGTCGTTCCAGCGGCGGCACAGTTCCTCGGCGTAGGGGGCGGGCATGTCGTCGAGCGTGCCGTTGAACCACTCATGGATCAGGGCGTTCTCGTTGTTGATCTCGACCAGGGCGACGGCCGGCTCGTCGGCGTAGCGGGTTTTGGTATAGGGGTTGACGTGCGTGAGCAAGCCCTTGGCATACTGGCGCTGAAGCTCGATCATGCGAGGTTCGAAGTTGTCCACCCCTTTGTGGAAGCTGGGCATGCCGTCCCAGGTCGGCAGGCCGGGGTAGGTGCGGCTGACGTGCAGGTTGATGTCGGCATAGATCCCGTGCTTCTTCAACTGCGCGAACAGGTAATCGAGCTTATCGAGCTGTCCGGGGTCGAGCGTGCGGCCGTCGGCGGCGAAGATGCCGCCCGGGGTCGTTTGCATGTCCATGTGATGGAACCGGACGGCGTTGATGCCGAACTTCGCCATGCGGGCGGCGACCTTCTCGGCGTCCTCGTGCTCCGGGAAGTTCGCCCCGAAGCAGAGGTTCACGCCGAGCAACCGGATGCGCTTCGAGCCGGCGTGCAGATGGCCATCCTTCACGACGATCGGCCCGTGCTTGCCGGCGGGGGCGTCGAGCCAGCCGCCGACGTTCGTGACGCCCGGCGATGGCGTCATCCCAGGGCAAGACGAACGGAACCAGCGGGGCAGGGCGGCGCTTCGCGTGGGCTGGACCGCCGAGCAACGCCAGAAGCGCGATCAACAGGACGGGGCGTCGCCCCGGACGAGGGAGCGTCATCATGGGATGTCCTACTCAGAAATCTATCAGACGATGAGTACCGCGTTGCGTGACTCGCGCACCAGGGCCTGGACGCGCTGGTAGCCGGCGCTGGCGCGGTCGCGGGGACAGCGGACGACGACGAGGCGGTCGGCGGCGTTGGCGACCTCGATGACCGCGGGAACCACGTCGCCGGTGCGGGCGGTGACCTTGCAGCCCAGGCCGGTTTCGGCCGCGTGCTTCTGCAAGGCGGCGATCAGCCCGGCGTTCTCGCGGGCCTCCAGGTCGGCCAGGACGTCGGGATCGAGCGCGTGGGCATCGACGTATTCGCCGAGCAACTGACCCATCCGGCCGAGGGTGTCGGTATCGGCGACGAGCAGCAGGCGGATCGTCCCCCCTTCCGACACGAGCCGCACGCCCCAGCCGGCCGCCTCGGCGTCTTTCTCGTCCAGGGGAAGGATCGGCAGGAGCACGTCGTGGAAGCACGAGGTCGGGTCGGACTTCGGCTCCCGCACGACCAGCAACGGGATGCGGGCACGGCTCATGAGCATGTCGAGATTCGAGCCGATGCTTTCCTGACCCAGCTCGCCGATGTCTTCCAGGTACGGTGCGCAGGCGATGATCAGGCCGCACTGCTCGACCCGGCCGATCGCGAGGATCTGTTCGAAGCTCTTGGCGGCGTCCACGGCGCGCGACGAGCCGACCTCCAGCCCCTCCTCGCGGAGCGCGGCGGTGTGTTCGGCCAGGTAGCGGTCGCGCCGGGGTCCGGCTTCCCCTCGTAGGCGTAGGTCACGTGCAGCCGCGCCGAGAGCCGGCGCACCAGCAGGCGGGCCATCCCCTCGGCCGTCGCATCCTGGTTCGACCCGTCCAGGGCCAGCAGGATCGCTCCCGGCGACGGATGCGGGATCGAGATCTTCTGGGCCGTCATCGCGGCCTCGAAGGTGAGCATGCTCTCTCTCAGGTCGTCATTATTCTCGGCCATCGGTTGTCTCCTGCGAGAGATCCGTCCGAGCGGGATCGTTTCGGTACGACAGAAGTTACTGACTGCCGCATTGCGAAGGGCAGATTCCAGATTCCAGAAATTCCTCTCCTTTTTGAAGATCTGGAATCAGATCCGCGAAGGGCAGATTCCAGAAGTTCTTTTTCTCTTTTGAAAATCTGGAATCCGGAATCTTTCATCTGTTATGCTGAATTCAGTAGAATCTCTCAATCCACACCATGCAGACCGCCGGGGGTCGTCGCCCCCAGGGTGGGGAACAGCCCCAGCTCCCGGAACAGGGCGATATACGCGATCACCAGCGCGATCTGGAGCACGGTGACCAGGCCGCCGACCTTCAGGTACTCGCCCCAGCCGATCCTGATATGCCGCTCTTTCTCCAGGGCGTGCAGGGCGATCACCGCCGCGATGCTGCCGACGGGCGTCGGGTTGCCGCCGAGGTTGCACGCGGCGATCAGGCCCCACCACAACGGCTCGGGCGACAACCCCTGGCCGATCATCGTGTGCACGATCGGGATCATCGTCGCGGCCACCGGGATGTTGTCCACCAGTCCGCTGAGAATGAACACGAACGGCACGATCACCAGCACGGCCAGCATCGCGTCCGTGCCGGAGACGTTCATGATCTGGTCGGCCAGGACGTCCAGCAGGCCGGTCGCCCGCACGGTGCCGACGATCACGAACAGGCCGACGAAGAACATGATGATCGGCCACTTGACCTTGCGGATCGCCTCCTCCGGGTCGAACCCGGAGAACAGCAGCGCCGCCGTGCCGCCGGCCATCGCGATGTAGTCCAGCCCGACGCCGAACTTCTGCGCCGTGGCGAACCCGAGGATCGTCAGGGCGAGGATCACTGCCGTGCGGTAGAAGACCGTGCGGTCCTTGACCAGCGCCCACTCGTCGAACTGCGCGACCCGCTCGGCCGCGCTCGGCGTTGCCGATGCCGCCGGCCAGTTCGCGACGGTACACGAACTTGATGACCAGGAACGCCACCACGGCCGACAGCAGCGCCAGGGGCATCGAGACGATCAGGAAATGCACGTAGGGAATCCGCGCCGCGGTGCCGATCATCAAGGTCGGAATCCCCGAGGCGAACGTCATCAGGGCGCCGGAGTTCGCCCCGATCGCCACGCCGAGGATGTAAGGGCGGGGGTCGTCGTCGAACGCCTTGGTGATGAGCAGGGTCAGCGACGTGACGATCAGCACGCCCGGGGCGATCGTCAGGAACGTGACGAAGCCGATCGTGGCGGTCATCAGGGCGGGAAGCAGGTGCTTCGGGCCGCCGCCGGAGAACTTCACGAGCTTCACGGCGATGAAGTGGAACAGTCCCGAATGGCCCGCGATCTCGACGAGGATGCTCGTGCCGACGATCACGCCGAGGACGCTCAGGTCGTGTTCGAGGAAGTGGTGGACCTGCTCGTAAGGGCGTTCCCCCCCTTCGCCGTGGTAGACCCCCAGGCCCAGCCCGAGCACGACCGTCAAGACCGCGCCGAGCATCGCGGCGACACTCTTGTGCAGGACCTCGAAGGCAATGAGCACGAACGTGCCCAGCATGACCAAGCCGATGAGCACCATCGGGAGCACCGGCTTGGCCGGCGCGACGGCCTCGGCCAACGACTCCGCCCCGGCCGCTCCTTGCGCGAAAGCCAGCAGCAAGGTCGGAACGGACAGGGCGACGGCGCGGGTCATCAGGAACTCTCCGAGTGTGGGCAAGTCGTAGAGGGGCCATCCTCCGGCGGCGCGCACAGTCCGCCCCCGGCGGAACCGACATTATAGCGACCCACGCCCAAGGGAAAAACCGCCGACGGCGGCCGAATCCACCGCG
>CAVWUA010000007.1:0-337341 GCA_963758025.1 uncultured Planctomycetota bacterium
AGCTCCGACAACGCCGCGAATCGACGATATGCCGGCTGGGACTCCGACGGCCCTTGGGGGGAAGCTGGAGGTTGTCCCGGTCCAGGGGGGACCCACCCGTTCACGGAAATGGACGGGGAGGTGACGGGATTCAGCGGGGCGACGGTACGACGGGGGTTGGGTCCCTTCGTCAGCAATTGCTGGAAGTCGGCCCGCGAACGCAAAGGAGCGAGAGCCGCGTCTTTCTGAAGCCGGTCCAGGTCCCGAAAACCGGTTGTGATGGCGATGCGGAGAGTTTCTATTGCGCGATCGGTATACAGGCGACGTTTGGTCGGGAGCATGGACACGAGGCAGGATGTCAGGTCGCGGGCCACCTTGTAGAACAAGGCGGCTGAGCTCCGGCGATGCGTCCGCGTCCCGTGCGGCCAGGATGAAGTTGCGGTAGCTCTCGTCCAAGGCCCGCTGGAACAACGTCGTTCGGGGATTACCGGCGAGCGAGGTTCGGCTTCTGAATCGCCAGGCGGTGCAGGGCAATGGCCTCTCGCCGCTCTCCAAGTGCCATCTGGATCTGGCCGAGATCATTGAGTGCCCGGCCGAGATCGTTCCGGTATTCGAGGTCTTCTCTGCCCGTTGCCGGACGAGCCGGTCCAAAGCTCCACGGGCGTCTTCGAGAGGGCGGCGGGCCTCGTCCGGTCGTCCGTCGGCGAGGTGCAGCTGGCCGAGGGTCGCGAGGTTCAGGGCCTCGACGTGCTGGAGTCGGCGGTGGCGACCTGTTCTCTTCGATGGCCGCGAAGAGCGCGCCGCCCTAACAGGATCCCT
Organism: uncultured Planctomycetota bacterium; assembly: GCA_963758025.1. Classification (GTDB taxonomy): domain Bacteria; phylum Planctomycetota; class Planctomycetia; order Isosphaerales; family Isosphaeraceae; genus CAVWUA01. The sequence continues at coordinate 799 of CAVWUA010000007.1, forward strand.
CCGCCTCCTCCGATGGCCGGCGCTCGAGTGCGTCTGCCGAGGGCCACGAGGCAGAGGCCAGGCCGGCCTGCGATAGTCGAGGTCGTCGGGATGGGCGGCGACCAGCCGCTCGAAGAGAGAGCGGGCCTCCCGGAGGGAGTGGAGCGATCGCGGGAGCGGCCCTCCTCACGGAGGATGAGCCCGATGTTTGGATGGGTCCGGGCCAGGTCGTGGAGGTCTCGGCCTCGTCCGGATAAGCGCTCGACGAGGCCGCGCTCGATGGCGAGGGCCCACGGTAGGAGGCGATGGCCTCGTTGCGGTCTCCCCAGGGCCGGTTCAGCCTGCCGAAGTTCCGGTGGCTGCGGGCGAGCTGGAACGCGAGTCGCCGTCTCCGGGCCGGTCGCGGCAGAGTTGCCTCGCGGATGCGATGGGAGGCCCGGTAGCTGGATTCCGCCTCGTCCAGCCGGCCGCCTTCGAGTTGCAGGTCGCCGATGTAGCCGTGGCAACGGGCGAGTTCGGCCAGGGCCCGGGGATCCGAGGGGTTCGATCGGACCAGTCGCTCGTTGACCGTCGCGGCCCGGCGATAGGCCGCCATCGCGTCGGCTTCTCGCCAACGGCGGCGGAGAGGGTCGCCAGGCCGAAGTGGCCCGCGCCAGGATGGCCTGCGCCTCCGGAGTCGCCGCCCGGCTCTGCTCCAGGGCCGGCTCAACCGCTCGTAAAACTCCAGGGGGCCTCGCAATAGCCTCTGGCGCAGGTCCCGCAGTTCGGGTTGCTTGAGCCTCAGGTCCCGGCTCATGTCTCGGTAGTGCTCCTCGTTCTCCTCCATCACCAGGTGGAGCAGATCCTGGGCCTCTCGCCGGGCCCGGCTCCTGGTCGACGAGCGCCCGGCCGACCAGGAGGGCGGCCACGACCGAGACGGCCGTGATCAGCAGCAGGGCCGACGTACCGGCGAGGGCCCAGGTCCGGTGCCGGCGCACCCAGCGGGCCAGGCGGGCCGCCGGGGGGTCCCGGTGGGCCGAGACCGGCTCGTCGGCCAGCCAGCGTTCGAGATCGCCGGCCAGGGTCGCGCGGCGTATGCGTAGCGGTCCTCCGGACGCAAGGCCATCGCCTTCAAGGCGATCGCCTCCAGGGGGCGCGGGACCCGCGGATTGACCTCGCGAGGGGGCGGGAATTCACCCCGCCGGACCCGATCCAGGACCGTCGCGACGTCCCGGTCCTGGAAGGGGGCGCGGCCGGTCAGGAGGTGGTAGAGGGTGGCCCCCAGGCCGTACACGTCGCTGGCCGGGCCGAGCCGATCGAGCTGCCCGGCCGCCTGCTCCGGGCTCATGTACTGCGGCGTGCCCAGCGTGCGCCGGTCTGCGTGAGGGAGGAGTCGCCGGCGGTCGCCGACCGCCGAGGGCGGTCGCGGCCGTCCGGCCGCCGCTCGGCCGGTCGGTGGACTTGGCCAGGCCCCAGTCGACGACCAGGGTCTCGCCGTAGGGGCCGAGCATCACGTTGGACGGCTTCAAGTCGCGGTGCAAGATGCCCCGGCTGTGGGCATAGGCGACCGCGTCGCAGGCGTCGATGAACCGGGTCAAGCAGCTGCCGGCGGCGCCAGGGAACGCTCCCCCGGGTCGCGCTCGGGGCCGTCGGCCGCGTGGAAGCGGGCGATGGCATCCGGAGGCTCTCGCCGCGGATGAGGCGCATCGTGTAGTAGGGCCGGCCGTCGTCGTCGTGGCCCAGACTGTAGACGGGCACGATGCCCGGGTGCTCCAGGGCGCCGGTGATCTCGGCCTCCAGCAGGAAACGCCAGCGGCAGTACGGGTCGCCGGCGTGCCGATCCTGGATCGCCTTGAGGGCGACCTCGCGGTTCAATTCCCGGTCCGGGCGACGAAGACCTCTCCCAGGCCGCCCCGGGCATGGGACTTCAGGACGAGGAACCGCTGGCCAGTCGATCTCACCCGGTCCGGGCTGATTTCCACTCGGGCCTGGGGCATCCCGGCGCCGGATAATCGACGGTCGGGGCGTGGCAGGGGGCCGGCTCGTTCGCCTCGCCGACTGGGGCGGATTCTCTCGGGCGAAGGCGGAATCGATGACCTCGGTCCAGCGGGGAAATCGCGTCGCGATACTCCTGGGGCGACGGCCGTTCACCGAGAGCCCGTCGCAACTCCAGCTCGGAGACCGACAGCGCATGCAACAGGGCCGGCCGCTCCCCCCCGAGGTGTCCTCCAGGTAGGCTCGATCTTCGGTCGCCGGCCCGCCCGCCAGTCGGCCTCGAAACGATCACAGGCCCGATCCACACACCGGACCAGCGTGAGCGGCAGAGTGCCGAAGTCCATTTGGAGAACCTCAACGTTCAGGGCCGCGTGCTCGGCGAGCCACGTCGCGCGGATCACGCCGAGCTTGCGCTCCACGGTCCGCAGGCCGCAGTCGAGTTGCTCGGCGATCTCCTCATTGGTGTAGCCTTCCACCTTCCCGATCGCCACGCGGCGGAGTGTCTCGTTGTCCAGGAGGTCGAGGAGCCGCACGTACTGTTCGGCCATCATGGCGGCGAACTCGGGGCTCGGCTCGCGGCCGGCGACCTGCGAGCACATCCGCCGCCGACATGTCCTCGGCCGATCGGCCTCGGCGCCGGACCCGGCCGCCGCCTCGCTTGAGGCGGGCCTGGCCGCAGCTGGTCCACGGCCTTCTGGGCCGTGATCGTCGCCAGCAGACGCCAGAGGTTGTTCCGGTCGTCCAGATGCGGGTAACGGCCCGCGCGGCGCCCGGCAGAGGCTATGGAACGCGCGGAGGGCCACGTCTTCCTCATCGGACGCTCCCCGATCGGTCGTGCGCAGCCGGCCTCGGGCCAGCCGGACCACCCATCGAAGTAGCGTTCCCAGAGGGATTCACCGCCGCTTCGTCGCCGGCATTCAGGTCGCCAAGCCATTGCGTGATCGATCCTCCCGCCTCGGATGCCATCAGCCTCGCCTCTCTGGTCATACGTTGTTCGATCCATCGACATGAATTCTACCATCGCACATGCGGGGCACCCAGGAAATAACGGCTCGCGAGAAAATGTGTCTGCGACCGGTGGCGGGTCGGGAAGTCCGTTATCGGTGAGTCTCTATCGGAAGAATTCCCAAGTCAACTCATTGGAGACGAGCTCATGTCCACAGAGATTCCAACCGATGGGGCACCCCCCGGCGAGCCCGGCCGAGGGTTCCTGGGCTGGTGGCATCGCACCCCGCTGTATCTCCGCATCCTGGGGGCGATGGTGCTGGCCGTGCCGGTCGGTCTGCTTCTGGGGAAGGAGCGGCCGGACTGAGGCTGCCGAGCGAATTGATCCTGCGTCTGCTGGGGGCCCTGGCCCCCATGCTCATCCTGATCGCCGTCATCCGGGCGTTGATGACGGCCGAGATCAACGGACGCACGCGCGGCGGCTCGTCTGGCTGCTGGTGTTGAATACGACGGTCGCGATCGTGATTGGCTTGACGGTGGCCAACGTGCTCCAGCCGGGACGAGGGGCCGACCTGCAACCCCCCGCGCGGGTCGCCCGGCGAATCCGACGACCCGCTCGCGCCCCGGGTCCTGGATATTCTGGCGGAGCAGGGGTTCACGATCCCCACTCAGACAGAGAGCGGTCCGCTGACCCACTTTCTCGAAAACATCCCCAAGAGCCTGCTGGAGCCGTTGACGGACGAGGGGAAGGTCATCGGCGTGATCATCATCGCGGTGGCCTTCGGCATCGTCCTGCGACGGGCCTAGAAATCGGCCGATCCCCACCGTGGAGGATATCGTCAATCTCGGTTTCGACTCCCTGCTGGTCGCTCTGCACTGGATCATCGACCTGGTGCCGATCGGCGTTTTCGGGATCGTCGCCAGTATCGTCGGTCCAAAAGGTTTCGCTCCGTTCGTGGCGCTGGGGATGTTCATCGCGTCGGTGCTGCTGGCCTTGACGTTACAGGCGGTTTATTACCTCGTGCGCATCCGGCTGCGATCGTGGGTCCACCCGCTGGAACCTGCTGCGAGACGCGCAACGCCCTGGTGATGGCCTTCTCGACGGATAGCTCCACGGTGACGATGCCGGTGACCTACGAATGCCTGAAGGACAAGGTGGGCCTGCGCGAGGAGTCGGCCAGCCTCGGGGCGCTGGTCGGCTCGAACTTCAACAACGACGGCACGGCGTCTACGAGGCGATGTCGGCCCTGTTCGTCGCCCAGATGATCGGTATGACGTTGACCCTGCCGCAGCAATTGCTGGTGGTGCTCACCTCGATCGTGGCATCCGTCGGCGCGGCGGGCATTCCCGAGGCGGGGTTGGTGACGATGACTCTGGTCTTCTCGGCGGTCGGGCTCCCGACGCCACTTCATCGCCCTGCTGTTGACCGTGGACTGGTTCCTCGACCGCTGCCGCACGACGATCAACGTCATGGGCGACATGAACGTGGCTGCCTGCTCGATGGTCGCGTCCCGCCCACACGCCCCGAGTCTTCCGGCGTCTCCGGCGTTGGAACCATCCCTCGGAGACGGCGGCCGGAAGCGTCACATTGAGCCGATAGTTGCCCGGGCGAATGGCGAACGATGAGCACAAGGGGCCGCTTTAGCGTCAGGGACTTTCAACTGACCGGGATCATCTGACACTTGCCACCCGTTGCACTTTCAACCGACCGGGATCATCTGGCACCTGTCCCGTAATGGTTAGCCCGGATATTTCAATTCTGGGCCGGGAACCTGGAAGCGGCGCGGTGGCCTACAGCGGATCACGCCTGCATGACGCACTGTCCGGCGTGCCGGAACCAGCCGAGGATGTCCTCGGGCGTGACCTCTCGTAGTCCCTCTCCGATGGCGTCGTAGAGGTGCTCCTTGGCCCGGGCGCCGATCCGCCGGAGGAATTCCTTGAACTTCGAGAACATCTCCTCGATCGGGTTGAAATCCGGACTATAAGGCGGCAGCGGCAGGACGCTCGCCCCGGCCCGCCCGATCGCCTCGGACACCGCCGGCGACAGGTGCGAGGTCAGGTTGTCGAAGATGACCACATCCCCGCGACGCAACGCCGGCACCAGGACCTGCTCCACGTACATCAGGAACGTCGCCGCGTTGATCGCACCCTCGAACGCCAGCGGGGCCCGGACCCCGCCCAGGCCCATCGCCGCGATCACCGTGACCGACTCCCATGACGCCGGGGCCGACGCCTCGACCCGCTCGCCTCTGGGGGCCCGGCCGTAGGCGGGCGTCATCGCCGTGGTCACCCCGGTCTCGTCCACGAAAACGAACCGTCTCGGCTCGATCGGCTCGACATCCTCGGCGAACTCGCGGCGTTCCTCCTGGACCTCGGGCGTGTCCCGCTCGGAGGCGTGGGGCGACTTCTTCTTCAGGGGCAGGCCGAGCTTCTGCAAGGCCCGGCAGATGATCATCCGGCTGCCGGAGATGCCCATCGTTCTGCCTGAGCGTCTCGAGCGTGGCGTCGGGGGTCTCCTCGACGAGGCGACGGAGTCGCTCCAGGGCGTCGCCATCGAGGGTCGGTTCGACCCCGCCGCCGTGGGGTCGGGGCTCGTACGAGCCGGTCTCACGGCGGAGTCGGAGCAATTTGGTGATGGTCGAGATGTTGACCTTGAACCGGGCGGCGAGCTTCCTCCGGGAGCCCTCCTTGTTGTCAACGGCGTCGAGGATACGCTTGCGGAGATCATTCGACAGGGGCTGCATGAGTCACCTCCTGAAGAACGGATCGTCAAATCGTGCGCCAAGCGGATGTGCTCCGCTGTAAACCGCGTTCGGCGAGGGACTTAAGACCAAAGTCGGGGCGAGAGGATTTGAACCTCCGACCTCACGGACCCGAACCGTGCGCTCAGCCAAGCTGAGCTACGCCCCGTCAGATATCATCAATACGGCCTCATCATAGCAAACCGGGCTCTTCTGTCAATGGATGCGCAGACAATGGGCGTCATACTTGATTCTGGCAACTCTTCCTTTGGTTGGCGGGTTCAGTACGATTCGCGATTTCTCCAGTTGCGCGAGGAGGTATGGAGAGCTCGCGGACCATCACCTACGAGACCGCCGAAGAACGGCGTGTTTACGAGGAGGTTATGAACTTCTTGGCCAAGACGCACCGGTGCGGGCTCGAAACACAGTCGACGAGTGTGCGATCGAGGAATGGGTTGCCGTCGAGCGCGCTCAGGGACGGGACTTCCCGAGGGATTCCCTCGATGCGACCGGTTCGGAATCGGCTCGAACCGTGACAGCAATTTGTCGTCGATGGGAGCTTCCACCTTTGAATGGTCGATCAGCGGGGCAAGGGGTCGGTCAGAGCGGAGTTTGAGTGATCCGGAGGTCTCGGTACCGGCAAGGCATCGACGAACGGGGCCTCGGTGCGACGCAACTCGGCGATCAGCCGGGCGCGAAGGGTTTCAAGCAGGGCGCGGTGCTCGGGCTCACCGACCAGGTTGTGCAACTCTTCGGGGTCGGCGTCGAGGTCGTAAAGCTCCTCCATCTCGTCAGAGACCAGCGTCCGGATGTACTTGAACCGACCATCGCGGAGCAACACCCACCACGGGACACCACCCACCTCGGTCAGTTCGGGACCGTGAGGAATGGTTCGGGTGTCCGATCCATACTGTCGGCCCAGGTGCTCCATGAGCATTGGGGATGTCCAGTCGGCTGATTCTGGGGCCTTGAGCAAGGGTGAAAGGTCACGCCCGTGCAGGGTCCAGGGAGGGGCGATCCCGGCCCTTGGCAGAATGTGGCGACGAGGTCGGCCGAGTTCACCGGCTGACGGCGATCCGATCCGCGACGGGCACGAAGCCGGGGCCGTCCTCATCGGTGATCCGCCCGACGAAGTCGAGGATCGCCTGCTTCGACGGTCCATCGTTCCAGGAGGCGAGCGGAGCCTCCTGGCCCGCCGCCGAGGTCAGCGACAAGGTGACGATCGCTAGCGCGTAGGCGAAGTGACTTCGAAACATGGCCAGCGGCTCCGGCTGCCTTGATCTTGAAAAATGCTTGCTCACGGGGGCTGTCGACGAGCAGGGGCGGGTGGCCCACGGTGTGCGCGGGCCACCCGTTTGCCTTACTGGCCCGCGGTACTACCTTCCTTGAGCTTCTGCATCACCTCATCCAGATTGAAGCTGGCGGCCTTCTGACGTTGCGGATAGTCCTTGAAGGTCATCAAGAATTCGCTCACGTAGTCCTGGGCGGGAACGAGCAGGAAGATGTGATCGAGCATCCAGTCGTAGTAGGTATTCGACGTGACGTCGGCCCGCTCGTAAGGGTCGGTCCGGAGGTTGAAGATCTTGGGGACCCGGAGGTTCGTGAAGGGCTCGGCCCAGACCAGCAGGGTGCCCCGAGCGCGCTGTTCCAGGAAGACCAGCTTCCAGTTGTCGAACCGAAGGCCGGTGACCTGCTGATCGTCGTTGCAGTAAATGAAGGACTCGCGCGGGCCTTTTTCGGCCTGTCCGGTCAGGTACGGGACGAGGTTGTAACCATCCAGATGGACCTTGTAGGTCATGTCGTCGACCTTGTGCCCCTCCAGAAGTTTTTCTTTCACGTCCGCGTCGCCGGCCATGGCGAGGAACGTGGGGAGCCAATCGTGATGGCCGACGATCTCGTTCGAGACTGAGCCCGCCTTGATCTTGCCGGGCCAGCGCACCATGCAGGGCACGCGGTAGGCCCCTTCCCAGTTCGAGTTCTTCTCGTTGCGGAACGGGGTCATGGCCGCGTCGGGCCAGGAATTCATGTGCGGGCCATTGTCGGTGCTGTACATGACGAACGTGTTGTCGGCGAGCCCGAGGCGATCGAGCGCATCGATGACCGTCCCCACGTTTTTGTCGTGGTCGATCATCACGTCGTGATACTCACTCTGCCAACGCCCGGACTGGCCGAGACTCTCCGGCTTCGCGTGCGTCCGGAAGTGCATGTGGGTGAAGTTCACCCAGAGGAAGAACGGCTTGTCGGCCTTCGCCTGCCGCTCGATGAAATCGACGGCGCGGGCCGCCGTGTCGTCGTCGATCGTCTCCATCCGCTTCTTCGTCAGCGGTCCGGTGTCCTTGATCGTCTGCTTGCCGACCCGGCCGAACCGAGGGTCCACGGTGGGGTCGTCCACGTCGGTGGCCTTGCTGTCGATCACGCCCCGCGGGCCATACTTCTCGCGGAAGGCCGGGTTCTTGGGATAGTCCCTCAACTCCGGCTCCTCCTCGGCGTTGAGGTGATAGAGGTTGCCGTAGAACTCGTCGAAGCCGTGGACCGTGGGGAGGAACTCGTTGCGATCCCCCAGGTGGTTCTTGCCGAACTGGCCGGTGGCGTAGCCGTGCGGCTTGAGGAGTTCGGCGATGGTGGGGTCTTCCTTCTGGAGGCCGAGCGTTGCGCCAGGCAAACCGACCTTGGTCAGGCCGGTCCGGAGCCCGTGCTGGCCGGTGAGGAACGAGGCCCGGCCGGCCGTGCAGCTCTGTTCACCGTAGTAGTCGGTGAAGATCATCCCTTCCCTGGCGATGCGGTCGATGTTCGGCGTGCGGTAGCCCATCAGGCCCATCGTGTAGGCGCTGATGTTCGACTGGCCGATGTCATCGCCCCAGATGACGACGATGTTCGGCTTCTTACCCCCCTGAGTCGACGCCCTCGGTGGCGTGACAACGCCCGTCGTCATGGCGGAGAGAAGGGCATGGCGTGTGGCACCCGAGGAGCAGCAGGCTGGCCTCTCGACGGAGGTCGCACCCTCCGGGATCGAGGAAGATCGATCCGCCGACGACGACACGGAGGAGGGATCGGGACGGCCAGCGGCCGCGAGGTGGCCCAGGCCGGCTCCCAGACCCACAATGACGAGCAGCAACAGCTTCGAATCTTCTCATGACGGTGTGTCTCCTTTGGAGTATGCTCAAACAAGAGAGGTGTGTAGCCGGCTAACGCGACGAGAGGTCCCTGTCCAAGTGAGGGTCAACGTCCGCAACGCGAACTTGCCCGGCGTAATCCAGACCATGCCGGCGAGAGTGCGGCCATCGATTCGAGTTGGTGGTGACACCTTCACTTCCAGCGGAACGCCTCGGCCAGTTTCCAGAAAAGGACCTGCCGAACGCCAGCGTTCGAGCCCGAACGTTGCCAGGAAGACCGCCGCCCCGACCACCCCAGGGAGGGCTCTCCGCGAGAAATCGTCCCTCGGGAAGCCTCAGTGGGGACGTTCGCTCTCGGAACACGTCGGAGCACCGGGCAGGGAGTCCCACCCTCACGGTCGGCGGAAGCATCCGGCCCAACGAAGGGAATTCTCGTCCCATCCAGTCGACTCCAGGGCGTGCGAGCGCAATAAGAGACATGAAGCTTCTTCTTAGATAATGTAGAGTAGACACAAATGTAGGCAGGACCTTGGGGATCATCAAGACCCAGAACTGCAATCCGCTCTGACTTTCCGGTTCCCGTGGAGTGCTTTCGTGCGCCAACCTCCGACGACACCGACGATCACCGCTCGACCGGCGCCCATCGTCCGCACGCTCGATACCCGCGACTTCGATCAGATGACCGAGGCGTTCGTACACTGGAATCATCGATTCGAGCAACTCGGTCGGGGATCGTTTCAAGGGCGGATTCGCTTCGCCGATTTCGACGGGGTCCAGTTATTCGATACCGAGATGAACGTGGTCATCCGGTGCCGCGGCGCCCGGCCGCCCGACTCATTCACGTTCTCGCTCGTCGAGCCGATGAACGCGGAGGCCCTCTGGCGAGGCCGGGTCTTACGTCCGGGCATGATCAACGTCGGGGCTCCGAGCCACGAGATGGACCATCGGACGAGCCGGAACTATCGCCACACGGCGATCACGATCCGGCGCGATCTCCTTGAGCGCATGACGCCGCACTTGCTCGGGATCGACATCCAGGCCCTCCTCGCCAGCGAACCCGCGGTGCAGGTTGAGCCTCGCCTCTCGGAGACTCTCGCCAGAGACTACCGGACGGTCCTCCGGGCTCTCGATCTCTCCAGGGATAGCGAATCCTCGTGGGACGGCGGCGCGATCGACCCGGGCGAGCTGGTGGCGAACCTCCTCCGGACGCTCTCTGCCGGTCGGATCACCAATCCATGTCGTACCACCCCCACCGAACGGCTCCGAGTCGTCCGCGAGGCCGAGGAGTACACCCGCTCGGTGGCGTCGGGCAGGGTGACGGTCCTCCAGCTATGCAGACTTACGGGTGTGAGCGAACGGACGCTGCACTACGCGTTCCTGGAAGTGACCGGTTTGTCCCCCAAAACTTTCCTCAAGGCCGTGCAGCTCAATCGAGCACGGCGGGAGATCATGCGGATCGGTCCGGGACGTGGACACGTCGCGGCCGTCGCGAAGCACCACGGATTCCTCCGTCCCGGAAACTTTGCCTCCGACTTCCGTCGCCTCTTCGGAGTGCTCCCCACGCAGGTTTTCGGGAGACGCAGTCCGTGAGATTGGCAGCGAAGTCCGCGACATGACGCGTGCCGGGCACGCTCCGGGAATAGGGATCGCGCATCGTTCCATCCACGATCCCGACTCTCCGTTGAGAGGCCCGCCCGGGACGGCTCGACCTGGTGCTCGATGCCGACGCGCCTGCTGCGCAAGGTCAAGGCCCTGGTCCCCCTCGTACTGGGGGCCAGGGCCGTTCGCGTCAGGGAGGGCAGGGGGGGTGCATCGCCCCAGGCCCCCAGGAAAACAAGGTCGGCTCAATACTCCCGATCGCGGAGAATTCCGGGCTGCGGGTAGGGGTAGTGCCCTTCGTCCGTGAGCTGCACCGGGGCGGGCGAATCCATCGTCAGGCAGGCCACCTCGGGGGCGAACTCGTGCTCGCAGTTGAGGATCTCATCGTAGGTGATCACCTGGCCGGTGTGGGCGGCCATGCGCCCCATGGAGGTCACCAGGCTGGCCTCGACGCCACGCTTGACCTCGTTGTAGGGCTTGTCGTTGACGATCGCGTCGATGAAGTCGTCCCACTCAAGCTGGTAGGGGTTGGGCTCGGGTTGCGGGAACGACCAGACAAGGCTCTTCCGGCTTGCCGATCTTCTGCCCTTCATAGATGCGGCACCTGGCCGGCGTGTGCGACGAGGTGGAAATGACGGCCGAGCCCTTCGTGCCCTTGCGCGTAGCTGGCGAACTCATTGGCGCAACCGGCGATGTTCCGGCCTTCGAGGAACAGCTTGGCACCATCCTCGAAGGTGTACTCAACGGAGTAGTGGTCGAAGTTCTGGTCGATCTTGCCGTCGCGGTAGAGACGACCGCCGGAGGCCTTGGCCTCCACGGGCCAGGCGCCTTTCATCCAGCAGCACTCGTCGATGTTGTGAATGAGGAAGTCGCTGTAGCAGCCGCCGCTGGCCCACAGGAAGCTATGGAACCGCTTGATCTGGTAGAGCAGCTCGCTGATGCCGTCGGTGCTTCGGGCCGCTGAACGCCGAGCCGACCGGGCCGGTCTGGCGGTAGGCCCGCAGGGTGATGATGTCGCCGATCTCGCCGTCGTTGATCCGGTCCAGAAGCTCATGGCGGGCATCGCAATGTCGGCACATGAGGCCAACGGCCGCCTTGACCTTCTTCTCGTCCGCCTTCTCGGCCAGCTCGAACATCTTCCGGGAGGTCGGCCCGTCCACCGTGACCGGCTTCTCCATGAAGGTGTGGATTCCCTTGTTGATCGCGTTGCCGAAGTGGACCCAGCGGAAGGCTGGCGGGGTGGTCAGCAGCACCACGTCGCCCGGCCGGAGGCAGTCCATCGCCTTCTGGTAGGCGTCGAACCCGATGAACTTGCGCTCGCAGGGCACGTCCATCTGGGCGCTGTAATCTTTCTGAAGGTTGTCGTAACTATCGGACAGCTTGTCCTCGAACACGTCGGCCATGGCGACCAGTTTGATCGGTGCCTTCTGAACCGACATGGCGTTGGCGGCCGCGCCGGTGCCCCGGCCGCCGCAGCCCACCAGGGCGATCCGGATCGTATTATCTTCACCGGCATGCACCGACGGAACGGCGATACCGGCCAGGGCCGACGCCGCGGCGACGCGGCCGGTACCCTTGATGAACTCGCGACGCGAGGTGGTGCTCTTTGGTTCGGTCATGCAACCTTCTCCTGCGGAATGAATGAGAGAGAGACGATCGGAGTGAGCTTCCGCGAACCGGGTGGAGGCGGAGTCCCCGAATTCAGATCCATGCCGGCGGCCAGGTTCCTTCGGTCGGGGCGGGGTGCTGCGCATCAGCAGGACAATTCTCATGGGGCTATGTGAGGGCCTGCCCCCCCACCTCCGGAAATCGGCAGGGCCGGAGGAGCCGCGATCGTGCCGGACCGATGCGCGTCAGGAAGGATTGCGGGAGGGATGGCCGTTCAGGGTCTATCTCTATATTGGAACACCCAGGACAGGTCGGAATCAAATAAAAATCTTCCGAAATTGGCGCCCGAGCCCGGATACGCCGGCTCCGCCGTCGCCGTCCCGCAGCCCGGCCAAACCGTTCCGAGCGGTCAACGCGCCCCCCTCCGGCACGTTCGGGAGCCTCATTGCCGAACCCACCCTCCCGCCCCGGACTCGAAACTCTGTCGCCGATCCGATTTCGCGCCTATCCCATACTCACGTCAAGATGAAGGAGCGATTATCAGGCCAGCATCTCATTATAATTCCATGCTCAATTGATCTACAGTTTAACTCTGAATTCGCTGTTTCTTCACAAGCCCTTCACGGCCGGCCTCTATGCTGGGGACGTCGTTTGAGGATTCCCCCTTGAATTCGACGAGAATTCCCTGACTTGTGGAGATGGTCTGAGAATGCGATTCCATAAACGGGCCGAACAACATCACTCGGGTTTCACGCTCATCGAGCTACTCGTGGTCATCGCGATCATCGGCGTCCTGGTCGCGATGCTGCTGCCCGCCGTACAGTCGGCCCGCGAGGCAGCGCGACGTACCCAGTGCACGAACAACTTGAAACAGATCGGCCTGGGGTGTCTCAATTTCGAGAGCGCCAACGGCTTCCTGCCGCCTGGGCCGATGGACGGCGACCCGGAGGCGATCACGACCGGCGGCTCGCCGAATCCGAGCGGGCACAACTACAGCAGCGGTTCCACCTGCTGCCGCGCGGCCACCAAGCGCGGGTGGAACCAGTTCTATCACATCCTGCCGTTCATCGAGCAGACGAATGCTCACGATCTCGGCAAGGACGATCCGCCGTACTGGCCCAACCAGTCGAACAACGGCAACGAGGACACCGTCGCGCGGCAGAAGCTCTCCATTTACTATTGTCCGAGCCGGCGCGCCGAAGGGTTATGGTTCCGCCTCGTTCGCCCGTTGCGATTACGCGGGCAACGGCGGGTTCTATCAAGGAACTCCCACCAGCGGCGGCACCAGCACGATTCCGCCCGCGCCCCTCGGCGCCGGCCCCGCGTTGAGCGTTCGCCATCCGATCAATGGCGGCGACACGCCGCGTCGCAAGGGAGTGATCGTCTGGCCCGGCCAGGGAGCCAAGCGCTACCTGGCGGACGTCAAGGATGGAACGTCGAACACCATCATCATCGCCGAGAAGAGCCTGCCCGAGGGGCTTGAGGGGTCGGACGGTGGCGACAACGAGCGCTGGAACAACAGCGGCTGGGACGAAGACTGCATCCGCTACCACTTCCCGCCCGTCTTCGACAAGGAGGCCGTGGCACACACCGCCAGCGGCGGAACGGTCTGGAGCCGCCGCTTCGGCAGCGCCCATGCCAGCGGGATGAACGCCCTGTTCACCGATGGCTCGGTGCGCTTCATCAAGTACAGCGTGAACCCGAACGCCTTCCGCAAGGCGACCATCGCCGACGACGGCGAGGTCACCAGCGCGGACGAGCTTTGAGTGACGGCCCGGACCTCGGAGAATTCCCAGTAAGGATGATTGCGATGCGACGATTCGTTCTGACCCTGACGCTGCTCGGTCTGGCCGGTTGCGGTTCCAGCTCCGGCGGTGATGCCGATACGCTCATCACCACCCCGTTGACCGCCGAGCAAACCGCGGCCGTTGCCCAGGAAGACACGGCGGTCGCCGACGAGGAACAGGCCTCGGGGGGCGTGACGCCCGGTGCCGCGGTCCTCTCCGGGGATGCCCAGGTGGACGCGGCCGAATCGGCCAATTGACCTTCCTCCCCCGGACCGCGAAACGTGGTAAACAAGTACGCCCCGCGCCGGGAGACTCTCCGGCGCGGGGCGTTGTGTTTGGTGATCGGGAAGTGTGCCGAACAGCATCAATCGTAGAGCATCGGCCCCGTTCGCTCCTCCTCAATGGTGTAGGTCAGGCAGGCGCGGATGTCGTCCTCGGTCAACTCGGGATGGGTGCGGAGGATGTCGGACCACGTCCAGCCGTCGATGACGAGCGAGACGACATGGTTGACCGTGACCCACGTCCCCTTGACCACCGGAGAATGCTCGGAGACGTTGGAATCGAAGACCAGGCGGTCGCGCCAGAGGAGGGACGAGTCCTCGCTCGCGTCCTCCTCCGCGTCGTTGGAACCGGCGGGGAGACTCGCATCGTCAGACACGGGACGGCCGCGCGGGGTTTCGACGGGGATCTCGTCGAAATCGGCAAGCGAGAGGTCGATCGTCTCCGGTTCGACCGCGGGGGAGGCCTGACCCCAGTTTCCCCGGCGGCCGGCACGCAGATTCTCCAGAGCGTCGATCGCTCGCATCAAGGCCCGCTCCTCCCGCGACTCCTCCCGCGAGCGAGGCGCATCCGGCTCGATCGACCGGAGGCGCCAGGCGGCGCGAGCGATTCCGTCGACCAGCAGCGATTCCAGCAACGATCGCGGGACCAGCTCGCGGCGAACCTCCTCAGCGAACGCCGCGAACGCCGCGTTCCGCTTCGTCCGTGTCCGACGCCGGGTCTTCGTCTGGAACCGCGTTTCCGTCCCCGCGTCAAGTCCGCCAATGTGGAGCGTCATGAGCCTTGATCCCCCCGATGGTTGCCAACTCGCTTCGTCGGACCGCGTCCCGGCGTCCCCGTCGATCGCCGGCCACGTTGTGCTATCCAAGGACAAGATCGTGGCGACCTTCGAAAGGATTCACAAAATACGACACGAATTTTCCCCGGGCAACTCGCCTCGGAGAATTGCCCCCGCGACGACTTCTACTTCTCTCGAAGCTGATGCGGCGTTACAATCGACCTCGGATCACCAACATAAGACCAAAACGAAACAAATCGAACGGAGCCAGAACGATGCTCGGATCGACCCTGGGCGTCAAAGACTACCTGGAGCGCGTCTGCCAGGAGATCCAGCGGCTTGATGACTCGCAAGTCGAGCGCATGAGCAGCCTGATTGAGCAGGCATACCACGCCGGCCGCTTCGTGTTCATCATCGGCAACGGTGGCTCCGGTGCCAATGCCTCGCACCTCTGCGAAGATCTCGCGAAGTGCACACTCAAGGACTTTGATAATCAAAAACGCCTCAAAGTTCTTAGCCTCACCGACAACACCCCCTGGCTGATGGCGGTGGCCAACGACATCAGCTACGAGCGGATCTTCGTCGAGCAGCTACGGAACCTGGGCAGCCCCGGCGACCTGTTGATCGCCATTTCCGGTTCCGGCAATAGCCCCAACATCCTTCGCGCCGTCGAGTGGGCCAACAAGAACGGCATGACGACCGTGGGCATCACCGGCTTCTCGGGGGGAAAACTCCGCGAGCTGGCCCACCACAACCTGCACGCCGGGGTTGATGACATGGGGATCGCGGAGTCGCTGCACCTGGTTGTTTTCCACTGGATCATCGACGACCTCTTCCGCCGCTTTGGCGAGGCCCAGCCCTCGGCCGCCGCCAACGGACAGGCATGAGCGACGCCCCTTGGCTACTGGGCATCGAGATCGGCGGGACGAAGCTCCAGCTCGGTCTCGGGCGGGGTGACGGGGTGATCGTGGCCCTGGAGCGTCGCACGGTGAATCCGGCGCAAGGCGCTGAGGGAATCCGCACGCAGATCAAGGACGCGCTCCGGGTGCTCCTGGAGGCAAACAGCGACAAACTGGGACTTCCCCAGTCTGTCGGCATCGGCTTCGGCGGCCCGGTGGACGCGGCGCGCGGAGTCGTCGTCACCTCGCATCAGGTCAACGGCTGGGACGCCTTTCCCCTGGCGTCCTGGGTCCGCGAGACGCTCAACATCCCTTCGGTTTCCTTGCAGAACGATGCCGATACCGCGGCACTCGGGGAAGCCCGTTTCGGCGCTGGGGTCGGGTTCTCACCGGTCCTTTATGTGACCATCGGCAGCGGCATCGGCGGGGGGCTGATCGTCGATGGTTCGATCTACCGGGGCAACGGTGCCGGCGCGGTTGAGATCGGTCACCTCTGGATCAACGACACCGACTCGCGTCCGGGAGCTTGAGACGATCGCCTCGGGATGGTCGATCGGGAAAGCGGGACGCGAGCGGGTCGAACGTTGCCGGATCGCCGGAGATGATCCCGGCTTGCTCGAACATCTGTCGCACGGTGATCCTGCCCGGATCGACGCCGCCCTGGTCGCCGAGGCTGCGCGTCAGCGGGACCCACTCGCGTTGCTGGTCCTTCAGCGAGCCCAGAGCGCCTTCGCCTGGGGGCTGTCGCACGCGGTCACGCTGCTGTCTCCCCAACGGATTATCCTGGGTGGAGGTGTCTCGCTGATTGGCGAGGAACTCTGGTTCGAGCCGATCCGCCGACGACTCGATGAGCGGGTCTTTCCGCCATTCCGTGGCACGTATGATGTCGTCCCCGCCGCCCTGGGGGAACAGGTGGTTATCCACGGGGCACTGGCGCTGGCGCGCGACGCCCTCGACACGTCAGTTCAGTATTTCACCCAGTAATAGAGCGTCTTCAACGTCTCGTTGACGTAGGTGACCAGTCCCTCATCGGTGTGATACCAGGTGTCCTCGGTCCAGTCGGGATGCCTCACGGCGGCGGTACGGATGTCGATGTCGAGTCCATCCAGTTCCTTGCGGAAGATCCACCGTGTCCTCCTCGTGTGAAAGGCAGTCGTCACCAGGAGGATCCGTTCGATTGGATGCGTACGGACGTATTGCCGGACCGCCATCGCTTCCTCTCGGGTGCTGGAAACATGGCCGGGAAGGATGCGGATCGCTCTGGCCGGAACGCCAAACATCAACAGCATGTCCAGCGAGGCCTTGGTCTCGCCACTTCCCGTTGAGGGAGAGATACCGGTATCTCCCATGAGGATCACCGGGGCCATGCCCTCCTTGTACAACTGGGCAGCCTTCTCCGGGCGATGATCGGCTCCCCCGATCAGCAAGACGATCGCATCCGAAGGGGCCGGGTCGTTCACCACGAACAGCCGGGCATAACCCGTCAGCAGAGGTTGGCGAAAGACGATCAGCAAGAGCCCGAAGCCCACCAGCACGCCTAGCCACAGTCCAACCTGTCGCAATCGCTTCCAGCGCGGATTGGAAGGAACCGGCAATAAAGGGCCTGGGGCCAGTCGGTGAGGGGCATCCACGGTTGTCATGGGCTTTCTCGGCCGTTATGGTGTTCGCGTCGATCGCGGCGACGCTTTACGACTATTCCATATAGACGGCGAGGGGTGACGAGAGCAACCCCTCGCCGCGATTGCCCGCCACTCTCCCAACCCGAGGTCCTCGTGCGCATCACCAAACTGGAAACGCTCGTTCTGGGGACTGCATGGCGGAACCTCACGTTCGTCAAGCTGCACACGGATGAAGGTCTCATCGGGCTGGGTGAGTCCCGCTTGTCGAACCGTACCGAACCGTTGCTGGCCTATCTGGAGGCCATCACGCCTCGCTACCTCGTCGGAGCAGACCCGTTCGAGATCAACAAGCTGGTCCACACGATCTTTTATGGGGATTCGGGCCGCGTCGGCGAGATCGTCGGTACGGCCATCGCCGTGGTTGAGATGGCCTGCTGGGACCTCATGGGCAAGGCTCTGAACGTTCCGGTTTACCGCCTGCTTGGTGGTGCCGTGCGCGACCGGATCAAGGCATACGCCAATGGCTGGTACACCGTCGATCGCCAGCCCGAGGCATTCGCCAAGGCCGCGCAAGGGGCCGTCGCCAAGGGATATCACGCCCTGAAGCTCGACCCGTTCGGCACATCACACCAGACGATCACCCGCGCCGAGTTGCACGAGGTCGTGCGGATCTGCGAGGCTGTGCGGGCGGCGGTCGGGCCGGATGTCGAACTCTTCATCGAGATGCACGGCCGGTTTGGTCCGGCCGAGGCGGTCCGCGTGGCGAACGCTCTGGAGCGGATCGAGCCAGGTTGGCTGGAAGAACCGACCCCACCGGATAATTTGAAGGCATTTGCCCATGCCGCTCGACAGATGCGCAGCCCGGTGGCAACCGGTGAGAAACTGCACCACCGCTTCGAGTTCCGCGAATTATTCGAGTATCAGGCGTGCGATATCATCCAGCCCGACGTGACCCATTGCTGCGGATTGGCCGAGGTCAAGACTCTGGCAGCGATGGCCGACGTTCATGGAATGCTCGTTGCGCCTCACAATGTCGCCGGCCCGGTCGCCACGGCGGCGAACCTTCATCTGGCCGCGACAATTCCTAATTTTAAAATCCAGGAGACGTTCAACGATTTCGCCGCTGAGGAAATCCTGCGCGGTGGACCGGATGCCGGTCAGATCGGAAACCCGGTCAAAGCCGCGGCGTCTGGATGTCCCGATGTCGTTGATGGCGCCTTCCCCCTGCCGCAAGGCCCCGGACTAGGGGTCACGCTGGATGAGGACCTAATCCACGCCCATCCTATGCAGGAGGGGCATTTCAGCCTCTTTACCCCGGATTGGCACAAACGCCAAGCTTCTTCAAGTTAACCGTATTTCGCCGGAATCGCCGGATTGCGGTTGACGAACATCTGGGTCTTGACCACCTTTGAATAGAGTCCGTCGAACGCCGTGCCGATCGTGCTTTCCTCCCATTTGCCGATTTTTCAGGCAGGACTTGCTTGTTCTCTGATCTAGTCTAGGCTTGGGGAGAGAGCGTTGAGCAACCTCGTGATCCTTGCACACCCTGAATTCTGCCCCCCGAAACCCACCACCGCCCGAGTAAATGATGTCTCAGCGAACAAGGAAAGCGAGATTCTTGTCTATGGTCCTGGTTTTGCATAAAGTCCCTCTGTAGGATTCAACCTGACGCTCGGGACGGTTCTGAAGCCAGATAAGATTTCACAAGAAAATGAGGCCTTCAGCACCTCCTGAACCATGGTTGTTGCAGTTGGTTTCATCGAAAAAAGAGTCCGTAAAAACGAGTTCTGTGAATTCGTGCTGGTCGCAAACCTGAAAAAGCTCTGAAAAAAACGCGAAAAATTTCGAGAGTTGGAAACCTTTTGGGGCTTTCCAGCGTTTAGAATGTTAGAGGAGAGTCTGAGTACTCTTCTCCGTTGGCCAAGGACAGGTCCCTCAACAACTACCCAAAGGGGCTCGCCATGATCGCAAAATTGGCCGAAGTGCAGCTCTGGCAGCGGAACCTCGTCTCCTTGATCCGGTCGGGTCTGTTTACGAGGGCGGAAACCGGCGAGCTCAATGGTCTTTTCACGGTCGTCGGAGTTTACGGCGACGGAAGTCGATCCGCTCCCCTGGCCAAATATGGCGACGCACGCCGGGCTGAGGATGCGGCTCTCATCGTGAATGAGCTGTCCAAGTCGGAGCGTTTGGTTGAGGTCAACTGAACGCCGCGTTCTTCCATACGAATCGCTTTCATTAAAACGCCCGCCGGTAGACCACTTTGGTCTACCGGCGGGCGTTTTATTTTGCTGTACTTCCTCGATCATTCAGACCTCGACGAGCGGATTGAGATTCGTATCTGAGAAATTTTCCCGAACGGGTTTGTGGCTTGGAGCGTGTCTTCCTGTTAATGTGTTGGATGCGAGGGTTCAACCCGCCATCGGTTCCCACCTGAATTTGAGGTGCCCATGCGTCCTACCGATCCAGGTGCAGGCTCCTTCGGAGAGACGAGCCGACGCGCGTTCTTGCAGCAGGCAGGCAACGGCTTCGGCGCCCTGGCATTGGCATGGATGTTCCAGCGCGATGGGCTGCTGGCGGCGACACCTGACCCGGAAAATCCGCTCGCCCCTCGACCGCCCCACTTTCCGGCCAAGGCCGAGCGGGTGATCTACCTGTTCATGCACGGTGGGCCGAGTCACCTGGAGACCTTCGACCCGAAACCGGAGCTTCAACGGCTCGGGCTCGCAGGGGAGCCTCTGCCAGAGAGCTTCGGCCCGGTTGCCACTCGCCGAAAGGTGGCCCATAATCCGCTCCTAGCCACGAAGCGGACCTTCGCCAGGTGCGGTCAGAGTGGTCTGGAAATCTCGGACTTCCTGCCCCATCTGCGCGATTGTGCCGATGACCTGGCTGTGATCCGCTCGTGCTGGGCCGATAGCGTCAACCATCCGCAGGCTGTTTATCAGATGAACACCGGCTCGATCCTGATGGGAAAGCCGAGTCTGGGAAGTTGGGTCGGTTACGGTCTGGGGACTGAGAACCAGGACTTGCCCGCCTTCGTCGTTCTGCCCGATCCGGGCGGCGGGATCAAAGGAGGGCCTCCCGCATATGGTGCGGGCTTCCTGCCCGCGAGCTATCAGGGAACCGTCGTCCGGAGCGGGGAGACGCCAATTCTTGATCTGAAACGTCCCAATCATTTGACAGACGACGAGCAGCGTCGGACCCTCGACCTGATCGGCGCACTGAACGCGCACCACATCGAGCGCCAGGGGGACGATGGCGAGTTGGCAGCGCGAATCCAGACCTACGAACTGGCCTACCGCATGCAGAGCGCGGCACCTGAGGCGGTTGATCTGGCATCCGAATCCGAGGAAACCCGTGAACTCTACGGCCTGAACGACCGTACGACCGCCGAGTTTGGCGCACGCTGCCTCCTGGCCCGTCGGCTGGTCGAGCGGGGAGTCCGGTTCGTCCAGCTTTATTCGGGAGACGTGACGGGCTGGGACGCCCATGACGACGTGGAGAAGAACCACGCTGCCATGTGCGCACGCACTGACCGGCCAGTCGCCACCTTGATCCAGGACCTCAAACGGTGCGGTTTGTTCGACTCGACCCTCGTGATCTGGGGCGGTGAGTTTGGCCGGATGCCCATGTCCGAGAGCGGTAAGGGGCGCGATCACAATCCGCACGGGTTTAGCGTTTTTCTTGCTGGGGCGGGAATCAAGGGTGGAACCGTCCATGGCGCGACCGACGCCGTCGGCCTCCGGGCCGAAGTCGATCGGGTCCATGTCCACGACCTACACGCGACGATCCTGCACCTGATGGGACTCGATCACACCCGGCTGACCTTCCCTCAGAATGGCCGCGATGCACGACTCACCGATACTGCGGGGGAGGTGGTGCGGTCGATCCTCGCTTGAGAAATGAGCCCCAGAGAGCACAGAGAAGAGAAAGATGAGATCGATCAGAAATTCAAATTTGGAAAGTCCATTCCGCCTCTTCTTGTGTCTCTGTGCCCTCTGTATTGTCTGTAGTCGATCCTTTGCGGTCGAGAAGGCGATTACGGAGGAAGACCGGCAGCACTGGGCATTCATTCCACCAACTTGGCCGGAGGTGCCGGAGGTCGAGCGTTCGATGTGGGTTCGTAACCCGATCGACGCCTTCATTCTGGCTGAGCAGGAGGCGTTCGATCTGGAGCCGTCGTCCGAGGCGGATCGCGCCACCCTTTTGAGACGTGTGACGTTTGACCTGACCGGCTTGCCGCCGTCTCCGGAGGAGATCGAGGCATTTGAGCGCGACACATCACCCGGAGCGTATGAGCGGGCGGTTGAGCGCCTGTTGGCCTCGCCACGCTACGGAGAACGCTGGGCACAGCACTGGCTCGACCTGGCCCGCTATGCCGACAGTGATGGATTCGAGTTCGATCAGGCCCGGCCCGATGCCTGGCGTTTCCGCGACTGGGTGGTCGAGGCTCTGAACCGCGACCTGCCGTATGACGAATTCGTGCACCGGCAACTTGCTGGTGATGAGATCGCGCCAGACGATCCGGATGCGTTCATCGCTACCGGGTTCAATCGCTGCTATCCCGACATGGTGGATTTGAACGACCAAGGGGAGCGGCGGCTGAATGCCCTGAACGATATCACCGAAACGACAGGCCTGGTTTTTCTCGGTCTGACTCTGGGATGCGCCCGCTGCCACGATCATAAGTTCGACCCGATTCGCCAGGTCGATTTCTACCGGCTACAGGCGTTTTTCACCCCAGCGCGGTTCCGCGACGATTATCCGCTCGCTGATGGACATGCCCGCGGGCTGGACGAGACAAATACGACGGCGAAACCGACCTACGTGCGTCTCCGGGGAGACTACGCTCATCCGGGGCCGGAGGTTCCGCCGGCCTTTCCACTGGTTCTGACGGCCAGTGAGGCAGAGGCCACGCCAAACATCGCACCACTGGAACATTCCACGGGCCGGCGCAAGGCGCTGGCGGACTGGCTGACGCAGCCCGAATCACCCGCTCACCGCTCGCGTGATGGTTAACCGGGTCTGGCAGCATCACTTCGGCCGGGGCTTGGTCGGCACGTCCAGTGATTTCGGTATCCTCGGTGACGTGCCATCCCACCCTGCGCTTCTCGACTGGCTAGCCATGACCTTTGTTGAGGATGGGTGGAGTCTCAAGTCACTGCATTGGCGGATCGTCACCAGTGCGACATACCGGCAATCGTCCCGCTCTCGTCCGGACGCCCGCGCGATTGATCCCGATAACCTCCTACTCGCCGGGCAGAACCGCCGACGGCTCGATGGAGAGGCAATTCGAGACGCTATGCTGGCGGCCTCGGGTCTTTTGAATGCGGAGATGGGCGGCCCTTGCGTCTTTCCCGAGTTGCCGCCCGAGCTGACGAAACTCAGCAGCAAGGGGAAGGCCTGGCCGGTTTCGCCCGACTTGCAGGATCGCCGCCGTCGCAGTCTCTACGTTTTCACCCGGCGCAACCTGCGATTCCCGTTCTTCGAAGCCTTTGATCGGCCCGATACGAACGCCAGTTGTCCGAAGCGAGCCATCACGACGATCGCCCCGCAAGCCCTCAGCCTGCTCAACGGCAAGACGTCGAACGAGTCCGCTCACGCGCTGGCCAAACGTGTGGCACGAGTGGCCGGACCCGACCGGGAGGCCCAGGTCACCTTGGCTTATCATTTGACGCTTGGCCGCAAGCCCGACGAAACGGAGCAGCGACTGGCCCGCGTGTTTCTCAACGACGCGGACCTGGACGCCTTTTGCCTGGCTCTGATGAACGTCAACGAGTTTGTCTATCTCGACTGATGCCGAACTCTGGGCTCTCGTTGCTATCGAGCAATCAGCACGATCGAGCTTCGGGGCTGAATCTCATAGGTGTGGTCGCCGAGGAAGACGGCCTGTTCGTCTGGGACGATATCTTCGCCATGGGGCAGCGAGGTATCGACGACCCGATACCAACGACGGTTTTCGACATCCGGCAGCTCAACCTCGATCGGCTCCCAGTACGCGTTGCAGCCGAAGTAGATCGGTACATCGCCGCGTTCTTCAGTCTCGAAGGCCTCCAGCACCCACGCCAGAAAGCGCGAACTGTCCGAGAAGTCGGCCTCGCCCGGCTTGACTCCGTGCCAGGTAATATTCCGCAAAATCGGCGTCTCGGACTCTTCCTCGGTCATGTAGCGCCAGCGTCGGACGATCTGGTGCCGCTTGCGGAAGTTAATGATCGACCTGGTGAAATCCAGGATTTCCGCGTGCCGCTTGGTGTCCTCCCAGTTGATCCAGTTGAGGTGATTGTCCTGGAAAACAGTATTGTTATCTCCTCCGGCCGTCCGGCGCATCTCGTCGCCGTAAAGGAGCATAGGTGTGCCTTGCGAGAGGAACAAGATCGACAGGAAATTCTTGATCTGCTTCCGGCGAAGATCATCGATCTCCTGCTTCCTCGCATCGGGCAGATCGGCTTGGTCGACCGGTCCTTCCCAACCACAATTCCAGGAATGGTTGTCGTTGGCACCGTCCCGGTTGCCCTCTCCGTTCCGTTCGTTGTGCTTCTGATTGTAGGAGACCAGATCGTTCATAGTGAATCCGTCATGGCAGGTGACGAAGTTGATCGAATGGTAGGGTGAGCGCTCTCCCTCAGGGGTCACGAACAGGTCGTAGGAGCCGGCGACGCGGCTGGCCAGCTCGCCCGTCACGCCCGGATCCCCCTTGACGAAGCGGCGGACCGAGTCGCGGAACTTGCCGTTCCACTCCGCCCATCGCCGGTCCGAGAACGAGCCGAGGAGATACTGACTGATGCTCCAGGGCTCGGCGATCAACTTGATCCGCGAGAGAACCGGGTCGCTCTCGATCTCCTGGATGATCGGCGTTTTTCCCTTCGCCTTCTGATCCACGTCGATGGCAAAGACGGCCGCCAGATCAAAGCGGAATCCGTCAATGTGGTACTCCGTGACCCAGTAACGCAGGCAGTCGAGGATGAACTTGCGAACGACCGGATGGTTGCAGTTCAGCGTATTCCCGCAGCCGGTATAGTCGTTGTAGAACTGCGGGCGCTCGTTGAGCATGTACCAGATGTTATTGTCCAGCCCCTTGAAGCTCACGGTCGGTCCGTAGTGATTCCCCTCCCTCGTGTGGTTGAACACGACATCAAGGATCACCTCGATATTCTGCCGGTGCAGTTCTCTGACGAGCATCTTGAACTCGTCAACCTGTGAGCCCAGTTTGCCGTAATAACTGTAATGGCTCTCGGGAGCGAAGAACGCGACAGTGTTATATCCCCAGGCATTGGCCAGACGCTCGCCGGTCAAGGGGTCGCGGAACGGGCCATCGAACCGATCGAACTCCATGATCGGCATCAATTCCACAGCGGTGATGCCGAGTTCTTTCAGGTAGGGAATCTTTTCGATGAAGCCCCGGTAGGTGCCTTCGAAGTCGCTCTCCGAGGAGTGGTCGCGAGTGAAACCTCGGACGTTCACCTCATAGATGATCGATTCTTCGATAGGGATGTCAGGATGCCGGTCTCCTTCCCAATCGAAGTCGCTCTTGTAGGCCACGCAGCGCGGTGCCCCTTCGAGGTTCTCGACCGTGCTCAATCGCAAGTGGCGATCCGCGTCCTCTGGCTCCGAGTTGTCGTAGCCGAGCGCGTCGCCGGTCTGCCAGTAGAAGTCTCCCGTGATCGCGGGAGTGTAGGGATCAAGCAGTGTCTTGTTGGGGTTGAACCGGCTTCCGTCCTTCTGAGGGGTATAAGCGCCGTCCACGCGGATATTGTAGAGCGTCTTGTTCGGCAACCCCTCGACAAAGACGTGCCAGACATCGCCGGTGCGATTGGTCTCGGGGGAGAGTGGAATCACGAGCGACGGACGTTGATCGGCGATATTATCAAATAGCAGTAGCTCCATACGGGTTGCGCCGGCGGAGTGGACGGCGAAATTGATCCCCTCAGGAGTCACGTTCGGTCCCAGAGGTTCCGGAGAGCCGGCCAGAATATTCGTGATCGACGGCATGAGGCGGCCGGGCGTCGGTCGCCCGCTCCAGCAGACAATTCGAAACGCGAACCCAAATGGACGCGAAGTTAGCAAAACCCGCGCCTTGATCGAGCAGGCATCGTTCCGAAACGGACGGCCAAGCTCGGCGAAAGGTGCGGGGTACGAGGCGCGACCGTCGGGCGAGCCCTCAGTCGAATGAGACGAACCGCTCAGCTAACGGATCGACCCCTCGTGCTTTTCATGTTATACCACGTTGAGGGCGGCCCGTCGAACCCGGCGTGGTCCGGTCTTTGGTCTATCATTTGCGGCGGCAAGCTTCCGCTCAAGGCCGTGAATGCGAAATCAAACAAGGGGATAGGGTGCGCCCGAAGGGCTGTAGCGAAGGGGGTTTGGGAACGCCATGGCCGATGATGGTCTCTGGTTCAAGGACGCGGTGTTTTACGAGTTGCACGTCCGATCCTTTCAGGATGGGTACAACGATGGTGTCGGCGACTTTCGAGGGTTGATGACCCGGCTGGACTACCTGAAGGAACTCGGGGTGGACTGTATCTGGTTGTTGCCATTCTACGAATCCCCGCTGCGCGACGATGGGTATGACATCGCCGATTATCGCAAAATCCATCCGAGCTATGGCACGGTGGAGGATTTTCAGCACTTTCTGGACTCCGCTCACGACCGAGGCATCCGGGTCATTGCCGATCTGGTCATGAACCACACGTCGGACCAGCATCCCTGGTTCCAGAGAGCGGTGGAATCGCCTCCCGGCTCTGTGGAACGTGACTATTACGTTTGGAGCGATACCGACCAGAAGTACGAGGACGCCCGGATCATCTTTCTCGATACCGAGCGCTCCAACTGGGCATGGCACCCCACCGCGCAGGCATACTACTGGCACCGCTTCTACACCCAGCAACCGGACCTGAACTTCGAAAATCCCCAGGTCCGCAAGGAAATGCTCGACGTTTTCCGTTTCTGGCTCGACCGCGGACTCGATGGGTTCCGCTGCGATGCCGTGCCCTACCTGTTCGAGCGGGACGGAACCAACTGCGAGAACCTGCCCGAAACCCACGAGTATCTCAAGGAACTTCGCGCCACGCTCGACAGCGAGTACAGCGGCCGCATCCTCCTGGCAGAGGCCAACCAGTGGCCGACCGAGGTGCGTCCTTACTTCGGCGATGGTGATGAATTCCAGATGGCGTTTCACTTTCCCTTAATGCCGCGCATCTTTATGTCCGTGCGCAAGGAAGACCGCACGCCGATCATCGAAATCCTGGCGCGGACGCCAGCCATTCCGGAATCCTGCCAGTGGGGAATCTTTCTCCGCAATCACGATGAGTTGACGCTCGAGATGGTCACGGACGAAGAACGTGACTATATGTATCACGAATACGCTCGTGACAAGAAGATGCGGATCAATCTGGGAATCCGACGTCGCCTGGCCCCCTTGATGGACAACGACCGCCGTCGGATCGAGTTGATGAATGGTCTGGTCATGAGTTTGCCGGGTAGCCCGATCCTCTACTACGGCGATGAAATCGGCATGGGGGATAACATTTATCTCGGCGACCGCGATGGCGTCCGAACGCCGATGCAGTGGTCGATCGACCGCAACGGAGGGTTCTCGCGCTGCGATCCCGCCAAGCTGACCACACCGTTGATCCAGGATCCGGTGTACGGCTACATGTCGGTGAACGTCGAGGCCCAGGAGCGTCAAAGTTCGTCGCTGCTCAACTGGATGCGGAGACTGATCGCAACCCGCAAGAAATATCCCGCGTTTGGCCGGGGAACACTCGAGTTCCTGGGCGCGGAGAATCGCTCGGTCCTGGCCTTCATCCGCAAGACGGAGAGCCAGACCTTGCTGTGCGTCAACAACCTGTCGCAGCACGCTCAACCGGTCGAGCTGGACCTGTCCGCCTACAAAGGGTCCTTCCCGGTCGAGTTGACGGGCAACCGGCGCTTTCCGAGGATCGGGGAACTTCCCTACTTCCTCACTCTCGGCGGCTACGAGTTCTACTGGTTCCTTCTGGAAGGTGGCCCGGAGGTTACGGTTTGACGCTCTGATCGAGCCCGCAAGGCTCATGGGGCAATGATTTGGTGGTTGAGGAAAAGAAGACGAGTACCAACCATCCCTCTATGAGCCTTGCGGAAAACGGTGACGCGATTCGAGATCAATCGGACCGATCCTCTCGCTCTGAACACTCCTTCCTGGAGCGATCGGGGCGTGGATCCGTATCACCTCGATGATGATTCTGACCCCCCACGAGACTGCACCCTATTGAGAGCGAGGTTCTCATGTCGTCATCCCCCGCGACCACGCCGACGTCCGACGCCTTGGCCGCGGAGTTCGATGCCCGCGCCGCTCAGATTGCCGAGACCTTGTTCCAGGCCGAGCGCGAGGCGATCCAAGAGAACCCTCTGCCCCGGCCCATCGCCACGTACCGGCTCCAGCTCAACCGGGATTTCCACTTCGAACAGGCGGCGGCGATCGTCGACTACCTGTCGGAGCTGGGAATCTCGGACGTCTATCTCTCGCCCTACCTCCAGGCTCGCCCCGGCAGCACGCACGGCTACGATGTCTTCGATCACGGACGGATCAATCCCGAGATCGGTCATGACGAAGCACATGCCCTTCTCTTGCAACGGCTCAAGGACCAGGGCATGGGCCGGGTGCTCGACATCGTGCCGAACCACATGGGCATCGGCGCGAAATCGCTTCTGGCGCGACGTGCTGGAGACCGGACCACAAGCCCCTTCGGTCCGTTTCTTCGACATCGACTGGCATCCGGTCAAGGAAGAGCTGGAAGGTCGCGTTCTCCTGCCGATCCTGGAGGACCAGTACGGCAAGGTGCTGGAGGCCGGCAAACTCGTTCTGGAACGTGACGGCGGGGAACTCTATATCCGCTACTACGACAACCGGCTTCCGCTGGCGCCGCGGTCGTATGCCTCCGTTCTGAAACTCCGCAGCAAGGAACTGCTGGAACGGTTCGACCCCGAGGACGATAACCTGCTGGAATACCGCAGCATCTGGGCCTCCGCGCACAATCTGCCGCCGCGAACCGAGACCGACGCCGAGCTGATCGAGCAAAAGATTCTGGAGAAAGAGGTCATCAAACGCCGGCTGCGGCGGCTCTGTGAGGAATGCCCCGCCCTGCGCGATCATCTCGACGGCAACATCGCGCTCTTCCAGGGGACGCCGGGAGACCCTTCGAGTTTCGATCTCCTGCACAACCTGCTGGAGGAACAGGTGTATCGCCTGGCGTACTGGCGGGTCGCCGCCGAGGAAATCAATTACCGACGCTTCTTCGACATCAACGACCTGGCGGGCCTGCGTGTCGAGGACCCCCTGGTCTTCGAGATCGTGCACCAGCTCGTCTTTCAGTGGATCGATGACGGTGGCGTCACCGGTTTGCGCATCGATCATCCCGACGGACTGGCTGACCCCCGGGGCTACTTTCAGCGTCTCCAGGAGACGATCTTCGTTCACGCCTGCCGACGCCGGTTCGAGGCCGAGGAGCATGACGAGGCCATCTGGAAGCAGGTCGAGAGCCGACTCCGCAAGACGTTCCGGGATATGGTCTCCGAGAACCCCGCCTCACCCATCGCCCGGCGCTTTCCGGTCGTGGCCGAGAAGATTCTCAGCCGCGGTGAGGATCTTCCCTCCGAATGGACGATCGACGGCACGGTCGGTTATGAGTTTCTCAACGCCTTGAATGGGCTTTTCGTCGATGGCGCCGCCTCCGACATGATTGATTCCACCTATGTTGAATTCACGGGAGACCGTCAGCCGTTCATGGAGGTTTTGCACGAGTCGAAGCTTCTGATCACCCGCGCAGCCCTGGCCAGTGAGGTCAACGTCCTGGCCAGGCAGCTCAACCGGGTCTCCGAGGGGGACCGCCGCAGCCGCGATTTTACGCTCAACGAACTGCGACGTGCCTTGAACGAGACGATCGCCTGCTTCCCGGTCTATCGCACGTATGTTCGTCCGAATGAGCCGGTGTCCGCGCGCGATCGGGGCTACATCGAGCAGGCGGTGGCGCGGGCCAGGCGCCGTTATACGGCAATCGACGCCTCCCTCTTCGGGTTTCTCCAGGAAGCCCTCCTGCTGGAGAGTCCCGAAGGGGCCTCGCCGGCCGTCAACAAACACCGGGAGGTCTTCGTCCGGCGGTTCCAGCAGACGACCGGCCCGGTCCAGGCGAAAGGACTGGAGGACACAGCGTTTTATCGCCAGGTCAAGCTGGCCTCGCTCAATGAGGTGGGAGCCGATCCGATGCGATTCGGTAACTCCCCGTCGGTCTTCCACGCGTTGAACTCACAGCGGTTGAGCTCCTGGCCGGGCGCTCTCGGAACGACGGCCACCCACGATACCAAACGCGGCGAGGACGCCCGGATTCGCATCAACGTTCTGTCGGAACTCTCCGAGGAATGGCGGACGCGGTTGATCCGCTGGTCGCGCTGGAATGCCCGCAAGAAGGTGGAGCTGAACGGTGTGCTTGCTCCCGATGCACGCGAGGAATACCTGCTGTACCAGACGCTCCTCGGCGCGTGGCCTCTCGGCGGCCCCGAGGACGCGGTACCCGAGGGGTTCGTCCCCCGCATTCAGCAGTACATGACTAAGGCTATCCGCGAGGCCAAGGTCAACACAAGCTGGACCGACCCCGATTCCAGCTACGTCGAAACTCTGAATGCATTTATCAGCGAAATTCTTGAAGGTCCCGATGCGGCACATTTTCTACGCGATTTCTTGCCGTTTCAACGACGAGTGGCACGGATCGGCCTGGTGCATTCGCTGGCTCAGGTGCTCCTGAAGATCACCTCACCCGGAATTCCCGACATCTATCAGGGCTGTGAACTGTGGGATTTTCATCTGGTGGACCCGGATAACCGGCGGCCCGTGGATTATGCCCTTCGCCAGAAAATGCTCGACAGTATTCACGCGCGTTTGCGTTCTGGGGAGAGCCGAGCGGAACTGGCACGGGCCCTCTTCCATGATCCCGAAGATGCGGCGGTCAAGCTCTTCGTGACCTGGACGGCCCTCTCGCATCGCAAGGACAACCCCGCCCTCTATGCTCAAGGGGCCTATCGCCCACTGGAGGCCGAGGGGGATTACCGCGCGAACATCCTGGCGTTCGCCCGGCACCGTGAAGGCCGCTCGGTCGTGGCGGTGGCTCCGAGGCTTGTCGGGGCCATGATGGGAGATGAGGCCCAGATTCCCCCGATCGGCGACCTCTGGGGCGACACCCGGCTGGTCGCCCCCGAGGCCGGCATCCCTCGTCGCTGGCGCAATCTAATGACCGATGCTCTGATCGAGATTGATGAACACGACGGTCTCGCCTCCGTGCCGATCGCCGACGTCCTGCGGGATTTTCCGGTGGCCCTGTTGATCGACGAGAGTTAAACGGAGGTGGCCTAGTGTCGTATCGTGTCAACGGCCGAGGTACGTCGCCTCCGTGTGGGGGCGGCGCGGCGAGCGCAAGGGGACCGGGATCTCACCATTGAAGCGGTTGTAAACGGCCGTGATGTCCGCCATTCGTGCGCGAGCATTGCTGCGCTCAACCTGCTTCCAGGTAAACCGCCAGCCCCAGTTGCCTTCGCCCTGCCCAGGGACATTCATCCGGGCGGAACTGTCCATGCCGAGAAGGTCCTGCATCGGGAAGATCACCGTATCGGCCACCGAGGCGGAAGCCGCACGGATCAGGTCCCAGTGGACTTCCTTGCCGTCGGTGCCGACGAAACGGCGAACGAAGGCTCGCTCGGCCGCGATCTCCTCGGGAGTCTGCGTTGATTCGGTCGCGTCGGTCGTGAACCAGCCGACGGTCGTGTCGTTGTCATGCGTGCCGGTATAGGCAATGCAATGATGCGGATACTTGTAAGGGAGGTAGTCCTCGGCCAGCGGATCATTGCCGAAGGCGAATTGAAGAATTTTCATGCCGGGCAGTTCGAATCGGTCGCGCAGGGCCTGGACCTCGAACGTGATGTTCCCCAGGTCTTCAGCGATGAGCGGCAGGCCCCCCAGTGCTTCCTTGATCTTCTCCAGAAATGCGGCACCCGGGCCAAGTGCCCATCGGCCGGTGGCTGCGGTGGGCGCGTCAGCGGGGACTTCCCAGTTGGCCTCGAAGCCACGGAAGTGGTCCAACCGGACCAGATCCACGCGGTCAAGCGATGCCTTGAGCCGGCCAACCCACCATGCGAAGTTCTCCTGAGCATGAGCCTCCCAGTGATAAAGCGGATTACCCCAGAGTTGGCCATCCTCACTGAAGAAGTCCGGGGGCACACCGGCGACGACCGTCGGCCGACCGTGCTCATCGAGCAGGAACAGATCCGGGCGCGACCAGACGTCTCGCTGTCCTGTGAGACGAAGATCGGGAGGTCGCCGATCAGGTACACATCGTGTTTCTGGCAGATGGACCTCAGGTGCTCCCATTGCCGGGCAAAGATGTACTGGACGAACTGGTAGTAACGAATGGATTCTGATAGCTCTTTTCGCCAGTGATTCATGGCGTCCGGCTCGCGCGCGGCGATGTCCGGTTCCCAATCGTTCCACCCTTTGTTGTCATGGGCCTCCTTGAGGGCCATGTAGAGGGCGTAATCATCGAGCCAGTGCTGATTCGCTTTCAAGAACGGCTGAAAGCCTTCGTCGCCGACACCGAAGTTCTTGAAGGCACGACGGAGAAGTGCTTCCTTGGCGCCACTCACGGCATCGAAATCTACTCGATCGTCGGCCAAGGTGGGATAATCTTCCCAGTCCTTCGGCGTAAGCCAGCCATCCGCAGCCAGCCGTTCAGGGCTGATCAGCAGGCGGTTGCCCGCCTCGGATGAAGGGGATTGATACGGCGAGTTGCCGTAACCGGTCGGTCCCAGGGGCAGCATCTGCCACCAACGCTGCCCGGTCTCGGCCAGAAACTCGATGAACGCCTCGGCTCCTGGCCCCATATCGCCAATGCCAAAGCGACTCGGCAACGAGGTGGGATGGAGCAAGATTCCACTAGCTCTGGGTAGGCGCATCACCGCGTTTCCCCTTCAAAAAGATGGTCATACGCTGGAAGACGAACGAAGTCGAAAGTCGAAAGATCCCTCTCGCATTCTGCGTGCCGAGATCAGCGGGACGAAGACGCCGGAGTCGGATGAGCGTTCAACCAATCGTGATCGCCCCGGCGTTGGATGGCGTCCCGACCCAGGAACTCCTCAACATGGCGGCGTCCGTTCCAGCGGTCGGCGCGTCTCCAACGCCGCATGCGTACGAGCCTGGGCCGACCTCCCCATTCCGCGATCGCCTCGGCCAGACCATTCAAGGCACGACCTTGCGGATAGACTGGCACGCCCCGTGCCTCACGGCTCCAGCCGGTCAGGTCCAGTCGAAGCCAGGGGCCTTCGGCCGATCGGACCAGATGTCGCCGCACCTCCGGCGGAAAGTGTCGCAACTCATCCTCATGGAGGAAAACGTCCACACCCTCCGCGTGACTGGCATAGAGCCCAAATGACGGCCAGGTATCCCAGAAGCCCCAGGGTTCCGTCAGCGGCATGACCACCGCCACGAGGAACACGGCTCGGGTGGGCCATGTCAGCGCCGTGTCCTTCTCCGGAGCGAACGCTTCCTCTTTGGGTCCGAACAAGATCAGAACTTCGAGCAAGAGCGACGTATTCCAGATCAGCACGATTGTACTGTGATCGAGACCCCAGGGGCCGAGAATCCCGATCAAGATCCCGTGTAAGGCCACCGCTCCCACCATCGCGAATCGTCGCGTCGGCCGGAACAGCAAGCCAATACCGACGGTCAGTTCGACGGCGGGCATTGCCAGAATGGCAGCCACGCGCCAGGAAGCAGGCCAGGAACCGGGGTCCAGTTCAAACGGTCCTAGTAATGTCGACAGGAACCGTAATCCCAGCTCGTGAGTAAACGAGGCATCCAGCTTCGACAGGCCCGAATGGACGTACAGGGCGACCACGAACAACCGGCTGAGACACACCGCCTCACGTTCCGCGACCGTTGCCAGGGCGAGCGACATCAGGAGGTACTGATACACCCAAGGCTGGAAGCGGTGCTGATCCTGAAGGACCAGAAGGATCACCACCGCCAGGCTCAAGGCATCACACAGCGGCAGGAGCCACACCCGCGAGCTTCGCAGGAGTCGTCGATCCGTTCCCAGAAGTGTTGCGGTTCCGATCGTGGTCAGGAGCAACGTGAAGACCACCCAGGAAACCGCTCGCGGAAACTCAGGCAGACCAAGGAAGAACGG
This sequence comes from uncultured Planctomycetota bacterium, assembly GCA_963758025.1. GTDB lineage: Bacteria > Planctomycetota > Planctomycetia > Isosphaerales > Isosphaeraceae > CAVWUA01. The sequence goes on from CAVWUA010000007.1 coordinate 34,322, forward strand.
CACGCGAGGAAAGGGTGTCGCGTTCACCCACAAGGGCCAGGACAATCCCAGCATCAGCAGGGTCGAGAGGCCCAGAACCGCGCGAAGCCGGGCGCGGATCATCCTGGCGTGACGAGTGAATAGGTCCCGCCTCCTTCGCGCTTCAGCTTTCCCTCAGCCACAAGTTCCTCCCAGACCTCCGGCGGGAATCCGCTCGGCGGACTGATTCCTGCGATGGCGGAACGTTTGCCACCACCCCGGCTCAGGCCTGATTCATCGTCGAGTCTTGCGAGCTTCAATCGTTTCTTGAATGCCTTGTGGGCCCGTTTCCGTTCCTCTTCAGTCGCCACGGTCGTGCTCCTTCGCACGGGATTGCTTCGGACCGGCAAATCACTCCGATGAGCCTAGTCGAGCCTGGGTTTGGACGCAAGCGGATACACCTCGGAACGCTTATCCGAGAAACGCCTGGATCTTGTCACGAAACGCCGCGCCATCCTCAACGTGTGGAAGGTGACCTACCCCCGGCAGGACCGCCAGTCGAGCTTCCGGGAGCAACTCCGCCAGTTCCTCCGCGACTGCGGGAGGATTGACCAGGTCCTGCTCTCCCACGAGTACCAGGGCCGGGACGCTGATCCCATTGAGTCGATCCTTCGCATCGTGGAAGGCCGCGGCGCGAGCCTGGCGGACGAAAGCATCGGCACTTTGTGGCCACTCATTACGCTCCGCGAACCGGATCAGGCCCTCGATCTGTGCCGTGTTGCGATAGAAACGCGGCGCGACGAGCCAGGGAAGGTTCACTCTCGTGAAGGCGCCCGGTTCCGCTCGCTCGCGGAGAAAGATCCACGACTCGATCACCGCTCGTCGCCAGTCGCTCGCCCCCGCATGGGTTGAGGCCAGAATCAGCGAGCGGACTCGATCCGGGTGCCGCAAGGCCAGTTCCTGCGCGATCAGTCCACCAAGCGATTGCCCGACAACGTGCGCGGGGGGAAGATCCAGACCGGCGAGGACTCCCGCGATGTCATCGGCCATCTCGGCTGTCGTGTAATCCAATTCGGCGCGGAAACTTCGACCGGAGTCCCTTGGATCGATGCCGATTGCCCGATACCGCTTGCTGAATTGTCGGATCGGGACGCTGAACGCCCGGTGATCACCGCCCAGCCCGCTGAGGAAGACCAGCGGCTCCCCCTCGCCTTGAGATTCGACAAACATTTTCCTGCCATCAACGTCGATCGTGGGCATCCATTCATTCCTGTCTCTGACGAACTCACAGGACGCCAACGTTGAGTGGCGGCGTCGGTCTTGCTAGGCTAACGCAAACGGAGGGGGACTGGAAAGGTAGGCACGACAGGGCGGCTCGATCGAGCAAGCGGACCGAACGTAACCCGCGCCGGATGAGAGGCCTCTCCATACTATCGTGAGCGCCGACATGACGACCTCGCACACCGACATTTCTCCGGTGGACTCTTCTGAGTTGAGACGTCTCTGTGCGTTGGCGTTGCTGTTGCTCCTGATGGCTGTGGGAGGCGTCTTTATTTACAGAGCGGCGAGCCTCAACGGTCTGCCGACGATCCCCGAGCCGGTGGACGTGGCGTCCGTTGAGTCGTTGCGGGTCCCCGATGACGAGAACGCCTTCACGTTCTATGCGCAGGCTGTCAAGCGGTTGGTCCCCGAGGAGGCGGGCGATCCATCGGATATCACATGGGCCGTCCGGGAAGGCTGGCACAGCGTGAATCCATCGCAGAGGCGCTGGCTCGAAGCAAACCGCCAGGCGTTGTCGTTCTGGCGTCAAGGGACCGAACATCACCAGGCGCAGGATCGCCAACCATCGGAAACCAGCCTCTCCCCTAAACTTCGCAAGTTCGCCCAGCTGGCTTTGATGGAGGCGGCTCGGCTGGAAAACCGAGGTGATCATGGAGGGGCCTGGGAGTGGTATCACGCCTTGCTTCGGTCCAGTCGGCACGTCGGGCAGAACTCCGGCTGGGAAGGCCGACGGATCGGGGCCGAGCTGTATGCAGCCGCCAGTAGCCGGGCCACGTCCTGGGCGAGGCACGGGAAGGTCACCTCGACGATGCTGCATGACGCCCTCTACGACCTGCAACAGCTCGAATCGATGACCCCGAAGCCCTCGGAGACGTTCGGTTTCGAGTATGTACGGTTACTGCGGATCCTGAACGATGGTTCGAACGAGCTGAACACTGTGGATCAGGATGATCCGTCGAGGCTTCGCGGCCGCGTCGATCATTTTCTAGGCAACGAGCCGGAGCGAAGTCGCCGCGTCCTCCGCTTGATATTCGCTAACTGGCTGGCCGAATGTGACCTGCCTCCCTCCCAGCGACCCGATCCGAAGCTGGTCGAGCCTGCGTTGTTCGAGGACCCGGACGCGCCGGCGTCGGCCCAGCGTCTTTCCCCCGAAACATTGATGAACTGGTACCGATCATCGGAGCTCTCGAATGTTGATCTGCCGGATTTCGCTCTCTGCGACCTCGCTGCACGAAGAAACGTGCGCAGCATAACCGATTGGTCCTCCACCTAGCCTCGCAATGGTACTTTCGAGATCACCAGAAACAGCCATTCTCGGCGGAGGATCTTCTGGGCGTCTATCTCGATCGCCTGCCGGAAGTTCAGATCTCGGAGCGTCCCTGATGACGGGATTCACGGAAATCGCACAGGAGCGCTTGACCCTCTCAGTCTTCTGAGTGATAATACGAGCGTACTTCACGCCCCCATCGTCTAGTGGCCTAGGATACTAGGTTCTCAGCCTAGGGACCGGGGTTCGAGTCCCCGTGGGGGTATTCCGAAAGTAGAAACAGGGGGCAGGACGAAAATCCTGCCCCCTGTTTCTATGCGCCGCATCGGGCTTCGATCTGTCAGTCGCTACCAGCAGTGCAGGGGTAGCACGAAGGACGGAACCCCTCGGATGGAGACGGAATCTCCTAAAATTCCCTCAAGGGCAGCACCGCCCCCAAGATTTCTTTTATACCTATATCTGATTCCATTCGTTAGGCGGCTCGAGCCCGGTTCTGTCGGGCACTGACAAGCGGAGGGGGAGGGATTCGAACCCCCGGAGACCTTGCGGCCTCAGCGGTTTTCAAGACCGCTTGCCACTTGACGTAAACGCCAATTGTGGAAGGGCTTTGCGTATTGCCCCCTCCCCTCTGGCAGCAGGGGAAGCGCGCGGCCGACATGCCCCCCGACCTGGCAGCCGTGGTGGACGCCTGGCCGACGCTGCCCGAGGCCCTCCGCGCCGGGATCGTGGCGATGGTCAAGGCCGCCTCGGGGACGCCGAAGGGATGATCCGGCCCCCGAGGGGGTGGGGGAGGTGTGGCGCAGGCACGGACGCCCCACGATACGAACCGGGTGCCGCGCGGAATCGTGCAAAATTCACGACCCTTTTTTTCGGGTGCTCATCCGTTGATGCCATGCCCCCGCCGGCTGGGGGCGGGTGGACGATCCGGGACGCGTGCTTGCATTGACCGGGAACCCCGAGTAGCCTGGCCGATGGTCCGCCCCCACCCCGGCCTGATCTCGGGCGGCCCTCGATGATGAGGAACGCCCGCGATGCCCGAGACGCCCGATCAAGCCGCCGCGACCTCCGCCCCCCTCGATGACTTCCTGACCCGCTGGGAAGCCTCGGGCGCGGCGGAGCGGGCGAACTATGCCCTGTTCCTCTCCGAGCTGTGCGACATCCTCGGGGTGCCCCGGCCCGAGCCGACCCGGCCGGATGACGCGGAGAATGCCTATGTCTTCGAACGCGCCGTGACGTTCCAGAACGGCGACGGCACGACCAGCCCCGGCCGGATCGACCTGTACAAGCGCGGGTGCTTCGTCCTGGAAGCCAAGCAGGGGAGCGACCGGCCCGAGGCGACGGCAACGGCGGGTTGACCCTCCCGAAGCGGACGCGGCGGGGGACGGCCGTCCGGGGGACGGCCGGGTGGGATGAGGCGATGCTGGCCGCCCGAGGCCAGGCGGAGCAATACGCCCGCGCCCTGCCCGCCCACGAGCCGATGCCGCCGTTCTCGTGGTGGTGGATGTCGGCCACTCCATCGAGCTGTTCGCCGACTTCACCCGGCCGGGGCGGACCTACGTCCCGTTCCCCGATGCCCTGTCGCACCGGATCAAGCTCCGCGACCTGGCCGACGACGGACATCCGGGAGCGGTCTGCGGCTGGTCTGGACCGACCCCCTGGCCCTCGACCCGAGCCGCCGGAGCGCCCGGGTGACGCGGGAGGTGGCGGCCCGGCTGGCGAAGCTGGCGCAATCCTTCGAGCGCTCCGGGCCACGCCCCCGAGGCGGTCGCGCAGTTCCTCATGCGCTGCCTGTTCACGTTCTTCGCGGAGGACGCGGGGTTGCTCCCGAAGCATAGCTTCACGGACCTGCTGCAAAGCCTCCGAGGGGCAAGTCTCGCTGTTCCCCGAGATGGTCCGGTCCCTCTGGGAGACGATGAAGACGGGCGGGTTCTCGCCGGTCCTCCGCGCAGGTGCTCCGGTTCAACGGCGGGTTGTTCGAGAGCGCGGAGGCCCTGCCCCTGACCGATGAGCAACTGGACTTGCTCATCGACGCCGGGTTGAAGGAATGGCGGGACGTGGAACCGGCGATCTTCGGGACGCTCCTGGAACGGGCCTTGAACCCCATCGAGCGGCACAAGCTCGGCGCCCACTACACGCCCCGCGCCTACGTGGAACGGCTGGTGATGCCGACGATCATCGAGCCGCTGCGCGAGCAATGGACCGCCGTCCAGGCCGCCGCCGTGACGCTGGCGCACCGAGGGGAAGCTGTCCGAGGCCCGCGACGAGGTTCGGGCCTTCCTCCGCGAGCTGTGCGACACGACCGTCTGGACCCCGCGTGCGGGACGGGGAATTTCCTCTACGTCACGCTGGAGCACATGAAGCGGCTGGAAGGGGAAGTGTGGGACGCCTTGAAGGGGTTCGGGGAGACGCAAGCGGCGTTCGAGGGGTTCGGCCTGACGGTCGATCCGCACCAGTTTCGCGGCATCGAGATCAACCCCCGCGCCGCCGCGATCGCCGACCTCGTGCTGTGGATCGGCTATCTCCAGTGGCACTTCCGCACGTTCGGCAACCGGATGCCCGCCGAGCCGATCATCCACGCCTACCACAACATCGAGTGCCGGGATGCCGTTCTGGAGTATGACGGCAAGGAACCGCTCCGCGATGAGAACGGGGAGCCGGTGACGCGATGGGACGGCCGGACGATGAAGCGGCACCCGGTGACGGGGGAGGACGTGCCGGATGAGACGGCGCGGGTGCCGGTGTATCGCTACATCAACCCGAGGAAGGCGGAATGGCCGGAGGCGGATTACATCGTCGGCAATCCGCCCTACATCGGCGACAAGAGAATGCGATCTGCCTTCGGGGACGGCTACGTCGAAGCCTTCCGCGCGGACCTATCCCGACGTTCCCGAGTCCGTCGATTACGTGATGTACTGGTGGGATCATAGCGCGCACGGCTTGTCCGAGAGGGGAAGGCTAAGCGGTTCGGATTCATCACCACGAATAGCATTACTCAGACGTTTAACCGAAGGATTCTGCAAGCGCACCTGCAAGCCAAGAACCCCGTTTCCATCCGGTTTGCCATTCCCGATCATCCCTGGGTGGACTCGGCAGGACGGGGCGGACGTCCGGATCTCCATGACGGTCGCGGACGCGGGAGAGAATCGGGCAACTGGCTCGGTCATCTTCGAGAGAGCCCGAGTGACGGAGAATGGCGAGTCAGATGTTGATCTCTGTCAAGCGAAGCGGGCATGATCCATCCCGATCTTCACCATCGGGGCTGAATGTCTGCGGCATGCAACCGCTTGAGAGTCGAATGCAAGGATTAGCTTGTCCGGGTGTGAAGTCTGCATGGGAGCTGGTTTATCGTTACTCCGAGAGAAGCCGAGATTACTTGGGTTAGGCGACGATTCCAGGACTGGAAAACATATCGGAATACCGTAATGGCACGCGACTGACTCAAGACAACCCGAGGCGTACTAGTCATTGATTTCTATGGACTGACCGAAGAAGAAGTGCTGATCAGATATCCCTCACTGCTATCAATGGATTGCTCGAGCGAGTGAAACCGGAACGGGACGCAAGCCAGGAAGCGTGAGAGTCTATGCCGAGAACTGGTGGATATTTGGTAAGCCAGATCCAGTATTCGAGATTACGCTCTGAAAGGCTTAGCCAGGTATCATTGCCACTCGCGAGACTGCAAAGCATCAGAATTTTTCGTTTCTTGGACTGGATCGTTATGCCTGATAACAAGCTTGACAATATTCAATTGCGATGATGACGCTTATCATCCTGGGAGTGCTTATCAGTAGGATTGCATGTTGGTTTGGGCACTAGCGGCTGGTGGTAGACTGGGAGTGGGAAATGACCCAGCGATATACAAACACTCGATGCTTTGATGCCTTTCCCATTTCCCGATCTGCTCCGAACGAACAAGAGCGACATCCGTAAGCATCGCTGAACCCCTCGACTCCCACCGCAAGCGCCAGCAAGCCCAGCATCCGACCCTGACCCTGACCGGCATGTATAACGTCCTGGCGAAGCTCCGCACCGGGGAGCCGCTGACGGACAAGGAAAAGACCATCCACGAGCAAGGGCTTGTCTCGGTCCTGAAACAGCTTCATGACGACCTGGACGCGGCGGTTTTCGACGCCTACGGCTGGCCGCGCGACCTGTCCGACGACGACATCCTCCGCCGGCTGGTGGACCTGAACCGGGAGCGCGCGGCGGAGGAAGCGCGGGGACTCATCCGGTGGCTCCGTCCCGAATTCCAGCACCCCGAGGGGACGACCGCCGCCACGCAAGGCACCTTGATTGATGAGGAACCCGAGCCGACCCCAACCCCCGTCAAGCCCGCGAAGAAACACCCCTGGCCGAAGTCCCTCCCCGAGCAAGCCCAAGCCGTCCGCGCCGCCCTGTCCGCCGCCCCCGGCGGCCTGACCCCCGAGGCCCTGGCCCGCCAGTTCCAGCGCGCCCGCACCGACAAGGTGGCCGAACTCCTGGAAACCCTCGCCTCCCTCGGTCAAGCCCGCCCCCTCCCCAACGGCCGCTTCGTCCGGTCCTGACCCCCGCCGCCCCCGTTCTCCCGAGCGGCGGGACCTGGAACCGACCCGCCCGTCCGGTTCGCGGGGAGCCTCGCATGGAAGTCTAGCCGCTCACGTGCTTGATCTTGTATAGTGGAGCGTGGGGACTCCAATCGGCCTGACGAGAGCCATCCATGACCACCACCGATGACTCGGGGGGTTTGGGGGGAGCATCCGGACGCGGCATCCGGGATGTCCGCCTCGTGGAGCGTTCCTTGCGGGAGCGATGGCCGATCCCAAGGCCCTGCGTGGCCCGCTGATTGAGCGGCTGGCCGGCATCGTCCAGGACCCCGAGGCCAGCCCGAGGGAAGCCATATCGGCCGCCCGAGCCATCTGCAGGCCAGCAGGCTCAACGTGGAGATCATCGGGGCGACCATCCGGGCGGACGAACACGAGAACCTGTCCGCCCGCGTGGCCGAACTGGAAGAACGGCTGGCCGAACCGTCTTCGCCTTCGGAGTGGGGGCGATCACGATGACCCTACGTTCCCGATTGGGCCGACTGGAGAGGACCGCGCCACGCCCCGTTTCCCCCTGGCGGGTGTCGCGGGAGATGCGTCGTGCCCTGCAAAAGTGCTACGGCGACCGAGAGGCCGACCCGTTCGACCGGCCGATGATGACCTGGCCAGAAGTTGAGGCGATCGTCTCCAAGGTCTATCGCGTTGAGTGGGAGACGATGGCATGATCCTGCGCGGTCGCATCGATCGGCTGGAACGGCTCGCCCCGCCCCGGCGTCTCGCCCCTGCCGAGCTGTCCGACCGCGACCTCGTTCGGGTGGCCCTCGGGAGGCCGGACCTGTCGCCGTGGCAGGCCGAAGCGATCATCGCACGCGCGGTGGCACGCGACCCGATGTGGACCGATCCGAGGCCGCCGGCGCAGTTGACCGATAGGGAACTGGAGGCGCGGCTTTTGTTCCTGCTGGCGCCCTGAGTTGGGGAGACGATCATGCCCTCGCTGCGCTCTCGGTTGGATCGCCTGGCCCGTCGCCACACCGCCCACCCGTTCGGCTGGGTCTGGGGCACCCCGCCGCACCGCCTGGCCGATGATGACGGTCAGGTTCGCTCATGCTGGTACGATCCGACCTGGCACACGATAGGGGAAGTTGACGAGCGGTTTGTCGATGACGGATTTGAAGACACGAGCGTAATGGCCGGCTGATCCCCGGCCATCGCCGCCGGGCGCCCGAGGCGACCCCTACCGCCTCGGGACGCCCGGCGGCACCATCTCCGTAGGGGGGATAGCATGGCGGATTCCGGGAATTCGGATCGTTGCGTCATTTCGACGCCGGACGTTCTGGAGCGGATGCGAGGCGAACTGACACGATCCCTTGAAGTCCATGCCGATTGCGAGCTTCGGCTTGCTGTCGGTTTCCTACTTGGGACGCAAGGGCATTTGGAGTTCAAGAAGTCTCGGACGCCGAAGCCTTCCCAATGGCCCCCAAGATGGGAGACGCTGGGCTTCTGGCTCAGATGGCCCGGCAGATTTGAGCCCTCGATTGGAGCGTAGGGCGGGTGGGGCGTCCGGATGAGTGGCAGGTTTCCGGTACTCTTGCGTACGGCCTCTACCAATCGACGCCCGAGCCTCGACATCCCGCACTTAACCGATTTGTTGAGGCCGGTGATTCGCTGGAACTCATCGCGCGTCGGTGTCTGGAGGAACTCCGATCGCCGATCCGTCCCTTGGTCAGTGGGCGCCGGGGATGGTACGCCCTCGTCTGCCAGTTGGCGTGGGAATACCCGAACGCTTTCACATTTGAATTAAGACCGTTCTGCTTCGCCGCCCCCCCCTCCCATAGCATTACGTTCTCTTGGCCGATGAGCGGACCCGCCGCTCGGGAAGCATTCGAGTCCGCCGCGCGGCATGGACCCGAGGGAATCAACGGAGCGTACCTCTGGGGACCGAATCGAGATGCGCGGCAAATGAGCATAGAGGCGATAGATTGCTTGTTAAGGATGACCCCGGCAAGTTCCTCCACCAGTGATGCGGACCACGGCCCCGAGGCCCCGGCTATGGCGAGCAAAGCCCCGATTCCACCAACACGAGGCAAGGGATCAAAAGTACCCAAGCAGATATATTTCGAGGCTTTCGACCTCCATGTGAAGGCGGGATGGGATCAGACTGCGGTCGCTCACAAGCTCTCCGAGTCTCACGGCCGATCTGTGAGTCAGGGTGAAGTGTCGCGGTGGGTCCGTATGGTCCGAGAATGGCATGAGGCGGGCGCGCCCTTCACCGAAGGCTAACCCCGAGACGAAGCCGAAGACGTTCTCCACCGACCCGAGCCGGCTGGATATCGGCCCCCGCCGACAAAAATAATGCGCGGCGCAAGCTGCTATATCGCAACCCTATGCGCGCGATATGCGCGCCCCGTTGCGCATATGCGCCGGACTCCGTTTGAGGCCGCATGGTGCGGTCTTCAATAGGAGCACCGAACATGCCGTTCACGAATTCCGATGACCTACTGACCCGAGCCGAACTGGCAACCCGCCTCGGGGTCAAGCCGGGGACGATCCGTCGATGGTCCCAAGCGGGCCGGATTCCCGTCCGCCGCCTCAGCCCCAAAGTCCTGCGCTACGACCTGGCCGCCGTCCTGACCGCCCTGGAAACACGCCCCGAATCGATCCATCGGGAAGGGGGTGCCCGATGATCGACCCCACGAGGCCCGAGGCCCCCGCCCGCATCGAGCCGATGATGTCACTCGATGACCTGGCCGCCGCCCTGAACTGTTCCCGCCGCGCGGTGGAGCGGTTGAAGTCGGCCGGGAAGCTGCCCCCGCCCGACCTGAAAATCGGCCGGATGCCCCGGTGGCGACCCGAGACGTTCCGCCGATGGGTGGAAGGGGGTGGCGCATGAGCCGCCGCCGAATCGCCTGGACGATACAACGGCTGTTGATCGGCCATGACCTGAACGGGGAGCTAACCGAACTCCCCGAGCCCTACCGAGGAATGGCCGATCACCTGGCCCGCGTGCCGGTGGATGACTCCCTGACGGGATCGGCCCGCCGCGAAGCCCTGGCCGCCGCCCGGGCGCCGCTGTGGGATGCGATGGTGACGACGCTTTCTGACCGGGACGACCTCATTCGCGCCGTGGTCGATGCCGACCCGGACGGCCCGACGCCGGACCCCGAGGCCGACGGTCCGCCGGATCGGCTCGAATGGCCCGAGGAACCGAAGCCCGTCCGCGATGATCTCCGCCCCGTCCCGGCGCTGGAACCGGGGATGATCCCCGGACCCGTGCGCAAGTGGCTGGCGGACATCGCGGCCCGGGTTTCCTGCCCCCTGGGTTTCCCCGCCATCGCCGCCGTGGTGGCCCTGTCGATCGTGCTCGGGCGCAAGGTGGCGATCCGGCCCAAGCGGCACGATGACTGGACGGTGGTGGCGAACCTCTGGGGGGCGATCATCGGCCGACCCGGCGTGATGAAGACGCCCGCCTTGACCGAGGCGACGAAGCCCCTCCGCCGCCTGGAAGCCGAGGCCCGCAAGCACCACGAGGCCGCCCGACAAGCCTATGAGGCGGCTTGCCTCGTGGCCGCCGCGCAGGCCGCCGCCGCCAAGGACGCGATGAAGGCCGCCGCCAAGAAAGGGACGCCCAAGGCGGAGCTAGACGCCCTGGCCCGCGATGCTTTGAAGGCCTCCCTTCCCGCCGAGCCGATCCTACGCCGCTACACGTCGTCCGATCCGACGGTGGAAGCCCTCGGGGACTTGCTCCGCGACAACCCCGCCGGTATCGGCATCATCCGGGACGAACTGACCGGGTGGATGCGTTCCCTGGACAAGGCGGGACGCGAGTGCGACCGTGCGTTCTACCTGGAAGGGTGGAACGGCGGGGGCATGGGGTTCCAGTATGACCGGATCGGGCGGGGGAACATCCTCATCCCGAATCCCTGCGTGTCGATCCTCGGGGGGATGCAGCCCGGCCCGCTGCGCTCGCTCTTGCGAGGGGTGGCCCGAGGCGACGACGCCGATGATGGCTTGATCTCCCGGTTCCAGTTGCTCGTCTGGCCCGAGACCTCCGCCCGCTGGCGGAATGTCGATCGGTGGCCCGACACGGCGGAGAAGAATCGGGCCTTTGCGATCTTCCGATTCCTCGATGAGCTGGACCCGGCGGACATCGACGCCACGCCGGATGAGGACGACGGCCCGCCGTTCCTGCGCTTCGAGCATGAGGCCCAGGAGTGCTTCGACTCGTGGCGGGACGTTCTGGAGAACCAGAAGCTCCGCACGCCGGACGAAAGCCCGCTGGTCGAGAGCCACCTGTCCAAGTATCGGTCCCTCATGCCGAGCCTGGCCCTGCTGTTCCATCTCATCGACGTGGCCGACGGCGCGGGGGTGAGTCCGGTCGGATTCGCGCCGCCGAGCTGGCCGTCCGTTGGTGCGATCACCTGGAATCGCACGCCCGGCGGGTCTATGCGAGCGTGGCGGACCCGGACCTGGAACCGGCCCGCGCCCTGTCGGCGAAGATCAAGGCCGGCACTTTGCCGAGTCCGTTCGCCTACCGCGACGTGTACCGACATTGCTGGTCGAACCTGGACACGCCCGACGCCGCCCGCCGCGCCGTGGCGATCCTGGAACCCCTCGGGTGGGTTCGGATCGTGGAAGACCGCAACACCGGGGGCTCGCCTCGGGAGGACATCCACATCCATCCGACCCTGCCCCGCAAGCCATCCGATGATTCTTGAAAACGTCCCTCTCGGGAACTGACAAAACCGCCAAAAGCCCCGAGTGGTCCCGTCAGGCCCCCTTATGTCAGTTTTGTCAGTGCATCGGATAGGGCATCCTCGATAGTGGGATTCATCGTGACCGCACCGAATCGCATCGACTGGAAGATGGTCCGGGAGTCGATCGACCTGGCCGCCGTCATCTCCCGAGAGATCGGGGAGCCGCCCGGCCGGCGCGGCGCCCGATCCGCCCGGCCGTGGTGGTCCTGCCCGTTCCACGATGACCCGAACCCCTCGATGACCTTGACCAAGAACCGGAAGGGGTTCCGCTGCTATGGCTGTGGGGCGCATGGGGACGCGGTGGGGTTCATTCTCCAGTTGTTCCCCGGCATGTCCTTCCCCGAGGCCGTCGCCCACCTGACCGGGAATGGGGCCGCCTCGGGACGCCCGAGGCCCCGCCTGACACCCCGGCCCGCGCTGGCCCGCCCGCCCGATCCCGAGGCCCGGCCGAAGATGACCGAGGCGGAGGCCGCCGCCCTCGTGGCCGACGCCGAACGCCGGCTGTGGACGCCCGAGGGGGCGGAGGCGCTGGCCTACCTGCGCGGCCCCGAACGCCACCTGACCGATGCGACGATCCGCGCCGCCCGGCTCGGGTGGACGCCTCGGGCGGAGGGTGCCCCCTGGAAGCCGCCGGGGGTGGTCCTCTCGTGGTGGCACGGTTCGACGCTGGCCCTGGTCAAGCTCCGCCCGCCCGCGTGGTGGCGCGAGCGGTTCCCCGAGGACAACCGGCCACCGAAGTACATCGAAGCGTATCGCAACCCCGCCGCCCCTCCCGGCATCTATCCCGGCCCCGAGGCGATCCGGCCCGGCCGCCCTCTGGTCATCGCGGAGGGGGAGTTTGACGCCCTCTTGCTGGCGCAAGAGCTGTCCGACCTGGCCGCCGTGGTGACGCTGGGAAGCGCCTCGGGACGCCCGGACGACGCCATCCTCGGGGCGATGCTGCCCGCCTGGCCGCGCTTCGTCGCCACCGATGCGGACGACGCGGGGGACAAGTCCGCCGACGCCTGGCCGGCATCCTTCCGGCGCGTCCGCCCGCCGACGCTCCGCCCTCATCCCGACGGCGGGGAGGACCGGCCGAAAACCGACTGGACGGACCTTGCCGGGTTCGGTGTGGACCTCCGCCGATGGTGGGGGGACATCCTGGCCGGCAACGCCCGCCCCCCGCTGTTCACCTGGCCCGAGCTGGCCGCCCTGCGCTGGGGACCGTCCGCCGACGATCCGACGCCGGGGATCATGGTCGGCTGAACTCGACCGAGGCCGGATCGACATGCTCCGCCCGAGGCGTCGCATTGACGGTCTGGCCGTGGTATCTTAAAATACAACACGCCGAAACTGATGGGAGAGCGGCAATGATCGAGGCCATCATCGTCTGGGACATGGAGGACGACCCGGACGGCAATGTTCAGCACATCGCCGAACATGGAATCACCGTGGATGAGGCGGAGGCCGTCTTGAACGATCCTCGGAGCCGATCGGGGCGGAGTCGGCGCACCGGACGCCCCCAAACCTTCGGGTGGACGCCGACGGGGAAGTTCATCACGGTCATCTGGGAGGAAGTCCACGATGATCCTCGGATGATCTATCCCGTCACCGCCTATGAAGTCCCGCCGCCGCAAGGGAGAGCACGATGAAAAACACGACCGCCGACAAGGCCGACCTGACCACTGAACAGAAAGCCGCCGTCGCGCAGGCCCGCGAACGGGCGCGGCACGAGCGGCCCGGCCCCGATGAATTGATCGACCGGGGAGAGCTGGATGAGTTGGTCCCGCATGGGCAGTTCATGGAACTCCGAATGCTGGTGGCGCGACTCCGCCGGATGCGTGAGGAGCAAGGTCTAAGCCTGACCGACATGTCGGAACGCTCGGGGATGACCCGCGCCGCCGTGAGCCGGCTGGAGAACGGCTGGAACGGCAATCCGACGTTGGACACCCTGTTTCGCTACGCCGCCGCCGTCGGTGCGCATGTGTCGCTCTCCGCCGTGGCCTCAACCGACCCGGAAGCATAGGGAGGACCGATGGCGAGCGTCTATCAAGAAATCCCGCGACCGCCAGCGCAAGGGCGCCTCATGGTACATCGCCTACACCGATGAGAACGGCCGCCGTTGACCGTCAAGGGATGCCCGGACAAGGCCGCGACCGAGGCCATGGCCCGCAAGCTGGAAACCGAGGCGGAGCTACGGCGCCGGGGAGTCATCGACCCCGAGGCGGACGCCTATGCCGCCCACGAGGCCCGGCCCCTGGCCGATCATCTGGCCGACTTCCACGCCTACTTGATCGGCAAGGGGAACACGCCGAAGCACGCGGGCTTGATCCGAACCCGAGCCGCCCGCCTCATCGCCCTGGTCGAATGCCCGGCGCGTCTCCGACCTGATGCCCTCGAGGCCCAAGCCGCCTTGAAGGCTGTCCGCGACGAGGGAGCATGCCCTCCGCACGGTCCATCACTACACCCGAGCGCATCAAGGAATTCGCCCGGTGGCTGTGGCGGGACGGCCGCGCCCGGGAGAAGCCCTGGCCCACCTGACCAGCCCGAACCCCGACCCCGACCGCCGCCACGAGCGCCGCGCCCTGACCCCCGAGGAACTGGCCCGGCTGTTCCTGGCCGCCGAGCGCGGCCCGGTCGTCTTCAAGATGATCCGGCCCCGATCGGGCGATGCTCTATCGGGTGGCCGTCGGGACCGGATTCCGGGCCGAGGAACTGGCGTCCCTCACCCCCGAGTCATTCGACCTGGACGCGGACCCGCCGACGGTCAAGGTGTCCGCCGCCTACTCCAAGCGCCGGCGGGACGACCTGCAACCGATCCGGCCCGACCTGGCCGCCGCCCTCGGTCCCTGGCTGGCCGGCAAGGCCCGCCGGGACGCCCGTCTTCCCGATTTCGAGCTACCACACGGCGGAGATGATCCGCCGCGACCTGGCCGCCGCCGGGATCGACTACCGGGACGCCTCGGGCCGGGTGGCCGACTTCCACGCCCTCCGCGCAACCTTCATCACGCTCATCGTCCGGGGTGGCGCCTCGGTCAAGACCGCGCAAAGCCTGGCCCGGCATTCCAGCCCCATCCTGACGATCGGGACATACGCCAACGTCGCGCTCCATGACCAGACGGCCGCCCTGGACGCGCTGCCCGCCCTGGACGCCCCCACGCCCCGGCCCGAATCCGCGACCCTGGCCGCGACCGGGACCGATCCGGTGACACCCGACTGTCAAAAAGTGGCAGCGCCTGGGAAGCGCAGGGGACGGAACGGGGCGGAAGCCGTCGGATGGTGACAGAATGCCCCCGAATTCCCTCGGGGAGACGGCCGCCCCCGAGGGTCATCGTAACTCTATGGAATTGTGTCAGTTAGACGGCCCGAGTCGGGTTCTGTCGGTCACTGACGAGCGGAGGGGGAGGGATTCGAACCCCCGGAGACCTTGCGGCCTCAGCGGTTTTCAAGACCGCCCCAATCGACCACTCTGGCACCCCTCCGGACGGATAATGGACCGGGTCGTTGACGTTCTCAACAGGATGGACAGGCTCACTGCCCAGCTTCGTCGATCACATCTTCGGCGACGAAGATCGGCACTTCCACAGTCACGGCGATCGCGATGGCGTCGCTGGGACGGGAATCCACCTCGATCATCTCTCCCTCTTTCTTGATCCTGAGTTTGGCGAAATAGGTATGATCGCGTAACTCGCTGATGTAGATGTCCTGGAGTTCGCCCCCAAGCTGATCAATTGTGTTGGCGAGCAGGTCGTGCGTCAAGGGACGCGGGGTTGACTGACCTCGGACACGACGGTCGATGCTGGTCGCTTCAAAAATTCCGATCACAATCGGGAAGGTCCGTTCGCCGTCCACCTCCTTCAAGTAGATGATCTGCTGCTCGTTATTGTCGCTGATGATGATGCGAACCAATTCCATCTGCACGGGCACGGCGGTCGTCCCCCAACGGCGCGGCGACAACGCAATAAGGCGGGCTGGACTTCGGTTTCCTAATGGCCCGAACCTCGTGGCGTCGTGTGTCTTCTGATGATAGTAGCCTCGACGTGAACCGTCAACGAGCCTCGTGGCTCTCGGCCTCTGCCTCATCCTTCTCCCAAAAGCTCCAGCAGTGCCGTCCGCTGCGATTCCAGCTCGCCAAGGCGGGACCGTTGCTGCTCGACGACCTCGGCTGGGGCCTTCTGCACGAAGCTCTCGTTACTCAATTTGTTCCGCACGGCGTTCCACTGTTTCTCCAGGTCGGCCAGGGCCTTACGGTTACGCTCGGCCTCCGCTTTCTTGTCGATCAATCCTTCCAGGGGCAGGATGACCTCCGAATCGGCCAGGACGGCCACGGCGCACTCGGCCGGTCGCTCCGAGGATTCCCGGACCTGGAGCGATTCGGCACCCGTCAGCGCCTTGATCCGGTCCGCACCCTTGATGGATTGCGTCCGCCACGGCGCCGCTGGCCACGATGATCGGAGCGATCTTTGCCGAAGGAGGCACATTCCGTTCCGCTCGGAGGTTCCGCAGGGCGGTGATTTTCTCCTGCCAGTGGGCGACGGTGGCCTCGGCCTCGGGATACGACCAGTTCTCGGGATACGTCGGCCAGTTGGCGATGCAGACGCTCTCGGCAGCCGGCTGGACCGTCCTGGTTTGCGGATCAAACCGCCGCGGCGCGACCTGGTTCAGAGCCTGCCAGACCTGCTCGGTCACGAACGGGATGATCGGGTGAAGCAGCCGACAGAGACCGTCCAGCAGCACGACCAGGAGGTTCTGGGCGACCCGACGGGTCCGCGCGTCTTCGCTCCGGAGCCGGGGCTTGATTAACTCCACGTACCAGTCGCAGAAGTCGTTCCAGGTGAAGTCGCGAAGGATGCGGGCCACGTCGGCGAACCGGAAGGCCTCGAGTCCCTCTGTCGCCTCGCCGGCGCTCCGGGCCAGGCGGCCGAGAATCCAGAGGTCTTCCGAACCGTCGGCCAGGAGGTCGTCCGCGGGGAGCGCGTCCGGGTCGAAATCCTCCAGGTTCATCAGGGCGAACCGCGAAGCGTTCCAGAACTTGTTGGCGAAGTTCCGCCCTTGCTCGAACCGCTCGGACGTGTTGATCTTGCGGCCGTCGGGCAGGGTCGCCTTCTCGACCGGCATGCGGAGGTCCTGCGTCTCGGTGGCGAGCGAGGCCAGCGTGAACCGCAGGGCATCGGCGCCGTACATGTCGATGATATCGACCGGATCGACGCCGTTGCCGGCCGATTTCGACATGCGCTTGCCGTTGCCGTCCTGGATCACCGGATGGATGAAGACGTCGCGGAACGGGACGTCGTCCATGTTGAACTGGCCGAAGATGACCATCCGGGCCACCCAGAGCGTGATGATGTCGCGGGCCGTCGAGAGGACGCTCGTCGGGTAATATTTTTTCAGCTCGGGCGTCGGCTCCGGCCAGCCAAGGGTCGAATGGGGCCAGAGGGCCGAGCTGAACCAGGTGTCGAGGACGTCGGGGTCCTGAGTCAGTTCCTTGCCAGGCCCGAGGGCGTCCCGCTCCAGGTCATCCTCCGCGCAGATCAGCCAGCCGCCCGATTCGGAGGACTTCCAGGTCACGTCGTCACGGTTCGCCGAAGGCTCGTTTCAGGTCGTCCTCGGTGGCTCCTTCGCAATGCCAGATCGGGATGCGGTGGCCCCACCAGAGCTGGCGGCTGATGCACCAGTCGCGCTTCTCGGCCAGCCAGTCGAGGTAGCTCTTGGCGTAGCGGTCCGGGTGGATCGTGACCTTGCCGGAGGTCACGGCGTCCATCGCCTGCTGGGCAAAGCCGGGGGAGCCGTCGGGGTTGTCCCCCATGCGGACGAACCACTGGTCGGACAGGTACGGCTCGATCGGCGTCTTGCTCCGGTCGGAGTAGCCGACGCGGTTGACGTACGGCTCGACCTTGACGAGGAAGCCCTGGGCCTCCAGGTCGGCGACGACACGCTTGCGGACCTCGCGACGTTCGAGCCCGGCATAGGCCGCCCCGGCGTTCTCGTTGAAGGTGCCGTCGGGGTTCAGCAGGTTGATCATCGGCAGGTTGTGCCGCAGGCCGGTCTGGTAGTCGTTCGGGTCGTGCGCGGGGGTGACCTTCACGCAGCCGGTGCCGAACTTGGGATCGACCAGGATCGGATCGGCGATGACCGGGATCGTCCGGCCGGTCAGGGGGAGCGTCACCCGCTTGCCGATCAGGTGCTTGTAGCGCGGGTCGTCGGGATGGACGGCCACGGCGGTATCGCCGAGCATCGTCTCGGGGCGGGTCGTGGCGACGTGCAGCCCCTCGTCCGAATCCGACCCCTCGACCGGATACCGGATCGTCCAGAGGTGGCCATCCGTCTCCTTGTACTCGATCTCGTCGTCGGAGACGGCCGTGCGGAGGTGGGTGTCCCAGTTGACCAGCCGCTTGCCCCGATAAATCTTGCCGGCCTGGAAAAGCCGGAAGAACGTCACGCGGACGGCCCGCGCAGATGTCGTCGAGCGTGAACCGGGTTCGGTCCCAGTCGCACGAGCAGCCCATCTGCTTGAGCTGATTGAGGATGCGCGCTTCGTACTCGTCCTTCCACGCCCAGATCCGCTCGACGAGGGCCTCGCGGCCGATGTCGTGGCGGGTCTTCTTCTCTTCCTCGAAAAGCCGTTTCTCGACCACCGCCTGCGTGGCGATTCCGGCGTGGTCGGTCCCGGGCATCCAGAGGGCGTCGAACCCTTGCATCCGTCGCCAGCGGATCAGGATGTCCTGAAGCGTGTTGTTCAAGCGCATGGCCGAGGTGCAAGGCCCCCGTCACGTTTGGCGGGGGGATGACGATCGTGTAAGGGCGGCTTCCCGCTCGTCGGGTCGGCGTGGAAGTAACCCCGCTCCACCCAGAGGTCATACCAGCGCGCCTGGGCTTCCTGGGGATCGTACTGCTTCGGGAGTTCGGCGATGCTCATGCCAGGATCGTTCCGGTTCGAGACGTCGGAGGGAGGCGTTCTCCTCTTGGCCGACGTAACTTCAAAGAATATCAAGAATTCGGTTTGCGAGTCGGTCGGGGTTCATGCCACGATGCACGCTCGTCACGAGGAGACGGACGCGACCGGTTCGGACTTCGACGACGGCGACGGAGCGCGGCTGTCCTTCGATAGCTTGTACTCGAAGGCATCGACCAGGGCCAGCCAGCTCGCCTCGATGATGTTTTCCGAGACGCCGACGGTGCCCCAGACGGACGTGTCGTCCTTGCTCTCGATCACGACCCGCACGCGCGCGGCGGTGCCGGCCCGCTCGTTGATGACGCGGACCTTGTAATCGACCAGGTGCATCTCGCGGAGCCGGGGGAAGTGGCTCTCCAGCGCTTTCCGCAAGGCCACGTCGAGCGCGTTGACCGGGCCGTCCCCCTCGCCGACGGTGTGCTCGACCACGTCGCCGACCTGGAGCTTGACCGTGGCCTCGGTGATGGGAACGCCATCGGGACCGTTCTCGACCGTCACGCGGTAGCCGATCCGCTCGAACCAGGGGTGGTAGCGCCCGGCCAGCTTCTCGACGAGGATCTGGAACGAGGCCTCGGCCGCCTCGAACTGGTAGCCCTCGTTTTCGAGGTCCTGGACCCGATCGAGCACGCGGGCGAGCAAGGCAGAGTCTTGCTGCAAACCCAGACCGCCGAGCTTCTCGGCGATGTTCGACTTGCCCGAAAGCTCGCTGACCAGGATGCGCCGCTCGTTGCCGACGGCTATCGGGTCGATGTGCTCGTACGAGTGCGCGATCTTGCGGACGGCGTGGACGTGCATCCCGCCTTTGTGGGCGAAGGCGCTCGAACCGACGAACGGCTGGCCGGTGCGGAAGTTCATGTTGGCCGTTTCGTAAACGTACCGCGAGACTTCCGTCAAATGGGACAGGCTGCCGGGCCGGAGCAGGTCGTATCCGGGATATTTCAGCGCGAGGTTGGCCACGACGCTGCACAGATCGACGTTTCCGCAACGCTCGCCGATGCCGTTGATCGTTCCCTGGACCTGCGTCGCGCCGCTGCGGACGGCCGCGAGCGTGTTGGCGACCGCCAGCTCGCCGTCGTTGTGCGTGTGGATGCCGATGGGGACGGAGAGCTCTTTGCGAACCACCTGGACGGCCTCGGCCACCTGCTCCGGCAAGGTGCCGCCGTTGGTGTCGCACAGGACGATCCACCGCGCGCCCGCTTCGGCCGCCGCTCTGAGGGTCTTCAAGGCGTATTCCGGGTTCTGGCGGTATCCGTCGAAGAAGTGCTCGGCGTCGTAGATGACTTCCTCGACATTCGCCGCGCAGAAGCCGACGGAATCGGCGATCATGCGGAGGTTTTCGTCCAGGGAGACCGACAGGACCTCGCGGACGTGCAGGTCCCAGGTCTTGCCGACGATCGTGACGACCGGGGCTTTCGCGCCGACCAGGGCCTTCATCCCGGTGTCGTTCTCGGGGGCGATCTCCTTGCGCCGGGTCATGCCGAAGGCCGTCACCCGCGCGTGCGAGAGGTCCAGGTCGCGCACCCGGCGGAAGTATTCCTCATCCTTGGGGTTGGAGAGCGGATATCCCCCCTCGATATAATCGACCCCGAGATTGTCGAGCCGGGATGTGATGAGGAGCTTGTCCTGGAGCGAGAAGTTGACCCCCTCGCCCTGACTGCCGTCACGTAACGTGGTGTCGTAGATAGCGATCCGCGTCATGGGCCTCTCACCTGGTCTGCCGTCGGTCATTGGGCGCAATCGCAACATTCTAGCAAAGTCATCAAGCCGGATGACACCCAGGACACTCTGGTCCTGGCCTGGTTCACGGTCTTGCCGGTTTTCCCGGCGCACGATATGCAATTATCTGGCGGCAATTTCCAACCTCAATCGACACAGAACGTACTGACAACTCCATCAGGCTGCCCATGCGAAGCATCGATGATCTCATCAAGGCCGTTCGTCAAGAGGCCGAGCGGGAGCCATTTCCGATCGACAAGCCGGTTTACCAACGGGTTGATCGCGACCCGCTGGAGCCGGTTCTTTACGCCGGCTCGCTGGCCGCACCGGTGTGCGTCTTTGGGCGTGATCTGGGTAAGGACGAGGTGGCGCGAGGTCAGCCAATGGTCGGCGCCGGTGGACGCCTCGTCCGTGAGGGGTTGTTCCGGGCGTTCGAGAAGTCTGATCCGCCGAAATCCGACCGGCTCCTCGAAGACGTCTTGCGCCACGCGATCCTGACGAATACGGTTCCTTACAAGCCGCCCGGGAACAAGGCCTACGGGAATCCAGTCAAGGAGCGGTTCCGGCCGTTTCTGGCGGAACTTCTGGCCGTGCACTGGAAAGGAGGGAACCGAGTCATCACCCTGGGAACGGAGGCGTTCCAGTGGTTCGCCCCGTACACCGAGCCGGGTGCCGCGGAAGCCTTCTGGAAGCGCGACGACCGCTACGAGGCGGAACTGCCTTGCGGCGTGGAGGTTGAGACGCCGGAAGGGACCGCACGGAAGGAACTTATGCTCGCCCCACTGCCGCACCCGTCGCCGCTCAACCAGCGCTGGTACAAGCAGTTCCCGGATCTGCTCGACAAGCGGCTATCCGCGGTGAAGGGGACGGTTTGAACCTGCAAAAAAACGGGACCCGTCGGCGGTTTTCAGAGCCCCGCGCCCCACTGGTTGAGTAACTCCTGGCTGCGCTCCGCCTCCGCGCGAACGTCGTGCAGGATCGTCTCGCAGACCGTTTTACAGAGGGTCTCCACAAGCGGGTCGCAAATGCGATAGAAGACCTGCAACCCCTCCTTGCGCCGAGCGACCAGTCCCGCTTCCGCCAGCATCTTCAAGTGCTTTGAGACGTTGGCCTGCCCCCGGCCCGTCTCCTCGACCACCTGGCCGACACTCTTCTCCCCCGCCATCAACGACCGCAAGATCGCCAGCCGCGTCCCGTCGGCAAGCATGCGGAACTTCTCCGCCATCATCTCAAGGAATTTGTCGTGATTCGGAATGGTCATGGCTTGACTTTATTTCTGATTGGTAATATAGTTGATTGCCATCTGAGGAATATTGTAGCATTCTCCGGTGCGAAGTCCATGATGAATCTGGAGAGTGAGCCGGTGAGGAGAGCATCCGTGAAAGATCTGATACTTCCTGTGCTGGTGCTGGTTTTGTGGTTCGTGCTGAACCGCTGGATCTTGCCGAGACTGGGCGTCCCCACCTGAATGAGCGGGAGTTGTGCGGTGTCACCGCACCGGGATTCGGAAACGGTTCATGATCGACCTGAACGTGCCGCGGACGGGGAACGAAATGAGGTTAGCACAAGCAGGAGAGCCTTGGATGAAACGCTGGGGACTGCGAGCGGTCGCTCTGCTGGTGATGGGAATGGCGATGGCTCGCGCGGCGACGCCCCCGGGTCTTGAGAAAGAGCCGCTACGGGTGGTGGTCCACATGAACTTCGCCGAGACGGGACGGCAGGGGCATGGCCTGAATAACATTGCCAACGTGCTGAAAGCGACAGAAAGGGCGTGCGAGGTCGAGGTGGTTTGTCACGGCGCGGGGATCGGACTCGTGGAGGCGAATCGTTCCGAGCATGCCGAGCAGGTGGAAACGCTGATCAAAAACGGGGTCCGCTTTGTCGCCTGCGAGAACACGATGCGGCACAACGCGATCCGCAAGGAGGACCTTTTGCCGGGCGTCGGCACCGTGCCGTCCGGGACCGTGGAGGTCGTCCAGAAGCAACAATACGACGGTTTTGCCTACTTCAAACCCTGAACCGGATCAGAACAGAGAACGTTAGGAGGTCAGGATCATGAGCATTCAGACCATCACACCGCAGCAGTTCGCGGAGCTGCGTTCCTCAGACTCCAAGGTGGAATTGATCGACGTCCGCACGCCGGCGGAGTATCGAGAGGTTCATGCCGAAGGCACGCGTTTGGTTCCACTGGACCGGCTGGACCCGGTTGCGCTGATGGACTCGCGCAATGGTACGAAGCACGAGCCCTTGTACGTCATCTGCCGCTCGGGCAGCCGGGCCAAGAAAGCGTGCGAGGCGTTCGTGGCGGCCGGATTCGACAATGTGATCAACGTGGAAGGAGGCACGGCGGCCTGGGAGGCGGCGGGCTTGCCCGTCGTGCGAGGCAAGAAGACGATCTCGCTGGAGCGTCAGGTCCGCATCGCGGCGGGTTCATTGGTCTTGATTGGCGAGGGCCTGGGCTTGACCGTCCATCCGGCGTTTCACGGCCTGGCGGCATTCGTCGGCGCGGGCCTGGTCTTCGCCGGTGTGACGGATACCTGCGGCATGGGTATGCTGCTGGCGCGGATGCCCTGGAACCAGGTGAAGGTCGAGGAGGCTCCAACGTGCTCGCAGGCAAAGGCCTGATGCTGGCCACGACGACCCTGCTGGCCACCTCGACATCTCTGGGCGAGGAAATGACCATCGCACTGAGTCTGCTGTTCGGGGGGATCGTAGGGTTCTCGCTGGGGCTGACCGGGGGCGGCGGGTCGATCTTTGCCGTACCGTTGCTGGTCTATGGGCTGGGCGTACCGACGAAGGAGTCCATGGGGATCTCCCTGGCCGCCGTCGGGGCGACGGCGGCGGTCGGCATGATCCAACGACTCCGAGCCGGCGAGGTTGAGGTCAAGACGGGCGTGCTGTTCTCTGTTGCGGGGATGCTGGGCGCGCCGGTCGGTACATGGCTCCGGGAACGCACGCCGGACGTGCTCCTGCTGGGGATGTTCTCCGGCGTAATGCTGCTGGTCGCCGCGCGGATGTGGCTGAAGGCCACGAAGACCGGCGCGGAATCTGCGCGATGATCGAACCGGTGCCGAGTGATGACCCAGGCCCGACCTGCCGGCGCGACCCCGAAGGAAATCTCCGCCTGACCTCGCGCTGCGCGAGTCTGCTCGCGGTGGTCGGGCTTTGTACCGGGATTCTTTCCGGTCTCTTCGGCGTGGGTGGCGGGTTTGTAATCGTCCCGGCCCTGGTGTTCTTCAGCGGGATGGGCATCCACCGCGCCGTCGCCACATCGCTGCTGGTCATCAGCCTGATCAGTGCCTCGGGCGTCGTGTCTCAGGTCTCCAGCGGTGCTCCGCTCTCCCTGGAGATCACCGGCTGGTTCCTTGCCGGCGGTGTTGGCGGAATGTGGCTGGGCACGCGGCTCGGACGCCGACTCTCGGGGGCACGGCTCCAGAAGATCTTCGCGGGGGCAATCGTCGTCGTTGCGATTTATATCGTGATTAAAAGCGTGGTTGGACTTTGAAATTCCGGTTCCGTCTCGGATATTTTCTTCTCGGTTGCACATGGACTCGTGACATGAGATGACATTTCCGTCCGGCAAACTTATTCCCGCCGATAACTCTCCGCGCGAGGAACGCAAGCCATGCCAAAGGACGTACATCATCGCATCGTGATCGTCGGAGGCGGCACCGCGGGCATCACCGTGGCGGCGCAGTTGCTCCGGAAGCAGCCGACTCTCGATGTCGCCATTATCGAGCCGTCGCGGAAACACTACTACCAGCCCCTCTGGACCCTCGTGGGGGCTGGCGTCTTCACCAAGGACGTGACCGAGCGCAACGAGGCGGACTTTATTCCCAAAGGGGCCTGCTGGATTCAGGACCGGGCAACGGAGTTCCTGCCAGACGAGAACGTCGTGACGATCGGCGACGGCCGGCGTGTCGGCTACGACTACCTGATCGTCGCGCCCGGCCTTCAAATTGACTGGGACAAGATTCCAGGGCTTCAGGAGAACATCGGCCGACACGGCATCTGTAGCAATTACGATTATCGCTACGTCGATTACACGTGGGAATGCATCCGGAACTTCCAAGGGGGTAACGCCCTCTTCACGATGCCAAATACACCCGTCAAATGTGGCGGGGCTCCGCAGAAGATCATGTACCTGGCCGACGATCATTTCCGCAAGACGGGGGTGCGAGACAAGACCAAGATCCTGTTCACCTCGGCCTCAAACTCGATCTTCGCTGTCCCTCGGTATGCGAAGACACTGGAAAAGGTCATCGAGCGCAAGGGGATCGAAACCCGTTTCCAACATAACCTGGTTGAGTTGCGGACCGACCCGAAGGAAGCGGTCTTTCAGCGTCTGGATACCGGCGAGACCGTGGTCTTGCCCTTCGACATGATCCACGTCACGCCACCGATGAGCGCGCCCGATGTTTTGAAGCATTGCCCGCTGGCGAATGAGGCGGGATGGGTGGACGTGGAGAAGTACACTCTGCGGCACGTCCGTTATCCGAACGTCTTCAGCCTGGGCGATGCAAGCGGCGCGCCGACCTCGAAGACCGGCGCCGCGATCCGCAAGCAGGCCCCCGTGGTGGTCGCGAACCTGCTCGCGGTCATGCGCGACGCGCCGGTGACAGCCCGCTACAATGGCTACACGTCCTGCCCACTCGTGACCGGTTACGGCAAGCTGGTGCTTGCCGAATTTGATTACGATAAAAACCCAGCCGAGACCTTCCCGATCGATCAATCTCGCGAACGCAAGAGCATGTATCTGCTCAAGGCGTACGGTCTGCCGTTCATGTACTGGAACGGCATGCTCCGCGGGAAAATGTGATGGCGTGCGGAATGCTACAGCGGACCCCCGAGGCAGCGACCTCGGCGGGTGTCGCCGGGTCGGCGGTGCGGGTCAATAGCCAGAGAATCTGCCCGTCGGTCTTTTCGTTCCCGCTGCGGCAGACGCGATCGCGGCGGTTGATCTCATCGGGGCGCAGATGGGGCTCGATCGGCCGTCGTGGACGGGCCATGGAACGCTTCTCTCCCTGAAGATCGTGTCCCCACGGCAAGAATCGCATTCCAGACAAACCGAAATCACGGCTCATCGTCACCCCGAGCGTGCCGGACGATCAACGCGAGAGGCTGCGAGAGACAGCGAGGAACGTCGGTTCGTGTTTCTTGAACTCATCGCCGGGGCTTTCGCACAGGACGGTGATGCGACGATTGCCGGTAAGCAGGGTCACGCGGTAGCCGCGAAGTTGAGAGCCGAAGAGGCCGCCTCCGGAAGCGGTGAACGTTGCGATACGGCCCTCGCCGAGAGTGGACCCTTTGAAGAGCGTGGGCTCGCTCTCTTTATAGTCACTGTACTCGTCGGAGACGGTCCGCTTGTATTGCAGGTGAGCATTGTGCACGGGGGCCAACTCGCTGCCCTCTTCATACTGCCCTCCAATGTCCGAGCCCGACATGAGTGACCCCGCGACATCGGCATAGACCTGGATCTTCGCCGATCCCTTGGTGAACCTGGCCCAGGAATAGGTGTTGTCGGGACGGCTGCCGGTCTCGGATTTCCAGCCCGGGGGATAGCGAAGCCGAAACGCGCCATCCTTGGGAGAGAATGAGACGGAGGCCAGGCGCTGATCGGCGTCCGCGTTTGCGGCTCCGCTGGCCAGATTGGTCGGGGCGGCGGGAGGCGGCGTCTTTCCTCCTCCGACCTCCGCTTTCTCGCGGAACCGGACGAGCTGGACCACCTTCTTGCCGCTGCTTGGGTCGTACAGATCCAGCGTCGCACGGCCGAGCGTGATCTTGTATTCCTGGGTGCTGGAGTTGCCCTCGTCATCCTTCAGGTTGAGAGTCAGGAGGTTTCCCTTACACATGTACGTGCCGAGAAAGGTGAACTGTTCCTGAAGGGTCA
The DNA here is from genome assembly GCA_963758025.1 of uncultured Planctomycetota bacterium. GTDB lineage: Bacteria > Planctomycetota > Planctomycetia > Isosphaerales > Isosphaeraceae > CAVWUA01. Next base: position 60,639 of record CAVWUA010000007.1, read on the forward strand.
ACGCGGCGCGGTTCTGCTCGTCGAGGATCAGCCCGTACTGCGAATAGCTCATGGGGCCGCCCGTCTCGTATTCGACCCGCGACCCCTGCCAGTTGCCGGCCAGCACGGGCGGCTTCAGGAATGCGTCGTACATGAGGAAGATCGCGCCGACGACAACCAACGCCCCGACCCCGATCACGGCGGCGACGACGCGTTTGTCGAGACCGTCCTCGTTTCCCTTCTTCTTCCGCTTCTTCTTCCGGCCGGATTTCTTCTTTTTCTTGGGTGCCTCCCCGGTCGACATCTCACCGGCAGAGGCGGGAGCCGTGGCGAGCCTCGGCAGGACCGCGTCCTCGACCGGCTCCCCGTCATCCTCCTCCAGGAGATCCGGGGCGACCCCATCGATCCCGAGCGCCAGGGCGGGGGTTTCCGCGACCGCCGCCTGTTTCCTGGCCGGCTTGGCTTTCCTGGGGGTGGCGGACGAGGTCCGCTCGACGAAACCACGCGCCTTCAGTTCGCGGGCCAGCCCGTCCGACGCGGATCGGGCCAGACGCTCATCCTTCAACTCCTTCTCTTTCCGGATGACGCTGCCATCAGCCTTCGTCTCGATCACCCGCATCATGGTGCCCTTGACCTCGATCACCACGACCTTGCGGCCTGATCCTGTTTTATGCTCAAACGTACGCATGAAGAATCTCCCCGTGATGGCGATGAATGAGGGGGGTAGGGGGATCGTCAGACACGGCTTCGCAAGGAGTATTTTTGACAACCTAATGGACCGCCCCAGAACAATCAACAGAAACATGGTTGGTTCTGTTCTCGAATACATGGATTTTTTCCATCAATAATGCATTCATGCGTGGTTTTTCTGCGGTGATGGCTGCTCTTACCGCCGGTCGGGGGACGCCGTCAGGGGCGGGTGGATGATTGACAAGAGTCGGGCGTCAGTGCGACAACGTATGGACACAAAGGGGACCGCCGCATGATCATCCCGTTCTCGACGGATGCGCCGATCTACCATTTTCCGAAGGCCACGCTCGGCGTGATCGCGTCGAACGTCGTGGTCCACGTCGCGTGGAGCCTCGCGTCGCCGGACGCCGCCGAGCCCTACGCGATGAAGCTGGGCGCGGGCCTGCATCCGTTGCAGTGGCTGACCCACAACTTCCTGCATGCCGACTTCGTGCATCTGGGCTTCAACATGATCTTCCTGTGGGCCTACGGGATCATCGTCGAGGGAAAGATCGGATGGCTGCCGTTTTTGCTCAGCTACCTCAGCATCGGAACCATCCACGGAGCCGCCATCCAGTTGGCCTACCTGCACACCGAGACGCCGGCCTACGTGCTGGGGGCTTCCGGGATCATCTTCGGGCTGATGGCCATCAGCATGATCTGGGCACCGGTGAACGATCTCTCCTGCTTTTACCTGTTCTTCGTCGGCCTGCGCGCGATCTCCAACGTCGTCGAGGTGCCGATCTACGTGTTCGCCCTGCTGCAACTCAGCCTGGAGGGGCTCTCGGTGCTCCTGATGTACATGATGCACGGCGACCCGATGTCCTCCGGCCTGCTCCACATCTCCGGCGCGTTCTGGGGTTTGATTGTGGGAATCCTGCTCTTGAAGGCCGGTTGGGTGGACTGCGAAGGGTGGGACGTCTTCTCCCTCCGGGAGAAGCGTCGGGCACTCCGCAAGGCCTGGAAGGCGCGCGAGGCCCGGCTCGACCGGAGCAAGGAGAATGAGAAACTCTCCCGGGCGATGCTCTCGGAGGAAGACCGGCCGGGCCTGTCGCCGGAGGAACGGGCCGCGAAGCTGCTGAAGAAGGTCCACCGCTCGATCGAAAGCGGGGACATGGCCGCGGCGCAGGCGGCGTACGAGAAGTGGATCGGCGTGGTCGGGAATCGAGGCCCCCCGCGCTGCTCTGGCCGGAGTGATCAAGGCAATGCACGGACACGAGGCATGGGTGGAGTCGGTCCCCCCGATGCGTGCCCTCTGCCGTCTGCATCCCAGGAAGTCCGAGAAGGTCCGGCTGAAACTCGCGTCCATCCTCATCCGCGAGATGGACCGCCCGACGGAGGCTCACCGGCACCTCCAGCAGATCCGCGAGGACCAACTGGACAATTCCCTGCGACAGATCCGGCGAACGCTCCTCCAGGAAGCGAATCGGATGATCGAGGATGGAGTATTGGAAGTGGAGGAGGATGTGTGAGATGCGTGTGGCTCCGACCAATGGCACGCGCTGTCTCGCTCGCAATGGCCTCGAACATCCGCCGAATCGGTCAGGCAACCCCATCCCGAAAGTGTCTCCCTGGCTCTCGCGAGGCGTTCACGTCAAGTTTCATGAAGACGTGTTCCCACCTCGGGAAGACCTGATCTCCCGCATCTTGAAGATCACGCGACGGAAGAGGACACTGGAGGCCGGTTAAAAAATCGGTCAGATGGCAGGGGAATGGTCCATGTTCCGAATTTTGCCTTTTTCTTTCTGCATCGCGGCCTCCTTGGTCTTCGGGGGCAGCGCGGCCTTGGGTCGGGAGACACCGAAGGAAATCCCTCTCTGGCCGCAAGAGGCACCCGGGGAGACAGGAGAGATCGGCGTGGAGGGGACGTTGCCGAAGCGTCCTGGAGACGACACGACCCGCGTCGCCAACGTGACGGCACCGACGCTGACCGTCTTCCGTCCCCCGGCGGAGAAGGACACCGGCGCGGCCGTCTTGATCTGTCCGGGAGGGGGATACCAGCATCCTGGCTTTCAACAAGGAGGGAACCGAGGTCGCCGAATGGTTAAATCGATCGGCGTCACCGGAATCGTGTTGAAGTACCGCGTGCCCGCCCGGAAGGGACGACCGCGCCATGAGGCTCCCTTGCAGGACGCTCAGCGCCGCCCTGGGAATCATCCGTTCCAGGGCAAAGGACTGGGGAATTGATCCCGACCGCATCGGCGTTCTGGGCTTCTCCGCCGGAGGGCACCTCGCCGCAACCTTGAGCACGCACGAATCCACGCGGACGTATGAGCCGATCGACGAGGCCGACCGGATGTCGAGCCTTCCCAATTTCGCCCTGTTGATCTATCCGGCCTACCTGGTGGACGTGAATAACGGGAACAGGATCGCTCCGGAACTCACGATCACGAAGGACACGCCCCCGACCTTTCTGGTTCAGACGCAGGACGACGGCGTGCATGTGGAATGCAGCCTCTTTTACTACCTCGCCCTGACGGAAGCGGGGGTCCCGGCGGAATTGCACGCGTATCCCTCCGGGGGGCACGGCTACGGCCTCCGCCCTCGAACCATGAGGTTTCTCACTGGCCGGAACGCGCCGAGAGCTGGATGCGGTCTCTGGGAATCCTGGAACCGACGAAGTGAGTGCGCGATGATCCGCCCATTGAGGAGATGCTTTTGGAATCGACCCCACGCGACGAGAAGTCCGATTCACCGAAACCCCGCGTTGGTGCGCGGGTTGTTGATCAGCCTGATCGTCCTGCTGGCGCTGGGCCTGCTGGCCTTCGCGCTGTTCCGACCGGACGCGGGACCACCACCGCCGGAGATCGCCGACGATCCGCTCCTGATCCAGGGGCGTGAGCTGTACCTGGCCCGTTGCGTCAGTTGTCATGGCCCCAAGGGCGAGGGGAACGGCGTGCTATCGAAGGACATGAAAGGGCCACCGCCGAGCGACCTGGCGAGCGGCAAGTGGAAGCACGGCGACCGACCGCAGGACGTGCTAGGCGTCATCGCCAACGGTGCCCGGGACGGCCAGATGCCCGGCTGGAAGAGTGTGTACAATGACGAGCAGATGCGGGCGGTCGCCGCCTACGTCTACTATCTCGCCGGTCGCCCGGTGCCCGATCCTCTCCGTCAATCGCCCTGAGAGTTTGATCGGGCCGGGGCCGACTCTGGACGGACTGCCGCATGGCAGAGGGCCCATTCCCGATTCCAGAAGTACCTTGGCGCTCTGGAAATCTGGAATCGGGAATGGGCCCTCTGTTATGCTGAACTCGATCAGCTAACGGACCGAGCGTGGAACGCGACTCCCCCAGACCTATTCAGAAAGGATCTCCCGTGGCCGATTTCCAGACGAAGATCGAGGACGTGAAGACCGGCGAAGGACCGGAGGCCAAGCCGGGTGATACCGTCTCGGTCCACTATGTCGGAACCCTGACCGACGGGACGAAGTTCGACAGCTCGCGCGACCGGGGCCAGCCGTTCTCCTTCCCGCTGGGGCAGGGGAGGGTCATCAAGGGATGGGATGTCGGCGTGGCCGGAATGCAGCCCGGGGGCGTGCGCAAACTGACGATTCCGCCCGAGGAAGGCTACGGTCAGCGCGGGGCCGGTGGCGTGATCCCACCCAATGCGACCCTGCTCTTCGAGGTCGAGTTGCTCAAGATCCAGTGACGGACTGTCCTTATGGGAGCCCTGATCGTGAATGCGAGTGAATCTTGCACGTCGGCTCAGGCTCGGGTCTCGGAACTGCTGCACGACCTGAACGCCCGCGCGGCGGGTCTCTGGCGAGTCGAGGAGAACCAGCTCACCCTGGTCGCCTTCGTCCCCGCGGAGGACCTGTCCGCGGCCGTGGCCGAGGACTTCACCGAGGCCACCCGTACCGTGCCCTATCAGGAGACGGATCTCGGGATCGTCGGCGCCTGGCACACGGGGCAACCTGCCGTGTCAGTCGCCTTCAAACTTCCGCCCGAACAAGGCTCCGGCCTCTGGCTGCGCGCCTTCAACGCCGCGCGTTCGGTGGCGGTCCCATTGCGGGATGCCAGGGGGAACATCGCGGCGGTCCTCTCCGTCGCCCTCCCGTCCGGCATGCCGCTCGATGACGAGAATGTGATCGACCGGCTTCGCTCCCACGGCCGGCACGTGATTTCGGAATGGTGAGTCCAGCACCTGTACGAACCCGAGGGCTCCGGGGGCCCCTTCAAAAACCAGCAGGTTATGGACTCACCGTTCCTCCAAGGTTGAGGAAGGGGCGAATCGGCAACGCGACTGGACGCGAGCGCCTCGCGCCGCGACAATGGATGCGTTGGAGGTCGCGGGCATCACGCGATCCGTTTGCGAGCAGTCACCCGCGGAACGGAGCGTGGGCGGTTCATGGTCGCCGACTATTACGAGATGCTCGGAATCGAGCCGTCCGCCGATCAAGCGGCCATCGCGGCGGCACTCACCCGTTGCCAGCCGCTCTGGTCGTCGGGTACGCGCAATCCCAAGAACAAGCATAAATTTCAGTCGTACCTGGACCAGATCCCGGCCATCCGTCAGACCCTCCTCGGCGACCCCGCCACCCGCGCCGCGTATGACGCCGAGCTGGCCGCCAGCCGCCGGCTCGAACGGGACCGCAAGCTCGACGAACTGCAACGCCTGCTGCACTTGCGCGCCGCCAAGGGGGGGTTGACCGTCTCCGACCGCAACCTCTTGCGTGCGGAAGCGGTCAAGCTGGGGCTCTCACACGACGATCTCGACCGTCTGGCCGAGCCGATCCCGCCTCAGCCGGAAACGCCGCACGAGGAGGACGACCCCGAGCCGCCGGCCGACGCGATCGACCCGGCCACGCGCCGGCAGATCCGCGTGTCACTGGAGCATCTGCGTCGGCGCGACCTGTACCACGTGCTGGACCTCCCCCGCGATGCCCCTCGCGAGGAGATCATCGCCCGCGCGGACGAAGAGCGCAAGCGCTGGATGCAGAAGGCCCAGGTCACGGCCGAGAAGACCGCCTGGCTCGAAGCCGTCTCGTACGCGCAGTCGCACCTCTCCAGCCCCGAGGGCCGCGCCCGTTATGACCGCACGCTGGTTCTGGAGTCGGAGGAGTCTTTCACGACCGCCATCGCCTTCGCCCTGACGGGTCTGCCCCGGCTCGACCCTGGCACTCGTCGCGTCTTGGTCGACGAGGCCGCCCGGCTAGGAATCCCTCCCGATCGGACAGACCGGCTGATCGGTCGCCAGTGCCGCGCCTTGAACGTCAATTTTGACGGTGGGGCGCCGAGCACGCCAAAGAACGGCCCGCCGCGGTATCTTCGGTGCCGGGTCTGCGGGGGTGTGACCGAGTTTGCCCAGGCGTCCCGAAGTGGGCCGCATGCCGGAGAATGCCGCCATTGCCACGCCCCGCTCCGCTGGGATTGCCCGGTCTGCCAGAAATCACACTGGGTCGATGAGCCGCGTTGCCCTTGCGGGTTCCTCATGGAGCACCGCGAGCCGCTGATCCGGCACTTCGAGGCCGCGCAGCACGCCCACAAGGTTCACGATTACAACGCGGCCCTGGCGCACCTGAAGCGGGTCCAGCAGTTCGCCCCCCGGCATGTCGGCGCACGTAAAGGGATCGAAAAGATCAAGGAGCGGCTCGCGGAGATCGACCGCGCCCGCTCGACCGTGGCTGTCGAGCAGGCGCGCCGGCACCTGGTCGCCGCCCGCTCCGCCATCGATGCCTGGTCCCGCCTGGTGGACCCGACCGACCCCGACCTGCGGCAGGCCCGCGAGGCGATCACGAAGGAGTTGCGGGAGGCCCACGCCCTGGCGGCGAAGGCCCGGATTCTCGCCGAGTCCGACCCATCCTCCGCACGCGAGTTGCTGCGGCAGGCCCTGGCGATCGCCGCCGATCTGCCTGAGGCCCGCGACAGCCTGCGACGATGCGCGCCCGACCCGCCGGGGGACCTGCGGGTTGGCGTGGACGGCGAACGAGTCCGTTTGCGATGGAAGGCCCCGCCCCCGGATGGTCTTGGAGCGGTCTCGTACCGGGTCGTGCGCAAGTCGGGCGATGTCCCCGCGCACGCCACCGACGGCACGACGATCGCCGAGGTGGATGGGACGGAGTACGAGGACACCCGCGTCACCCCCGGCGCGTCGTTCGGCTACGCCGTTTTCACCCATCGGGCCGATATCGACTCGATCGAGGGGTCCTACGCCGGACCGGTACTGGTTCGCGCCGAGGTCCGGGACGTGCGGGTCGAGTCCCGGAGCCGGGAGGTCCAGCTCTCGTGGACGATGCCCGCCTCGGCCTGTGGCGTGCGGGTCGTCCGCAAGGCCGGGAGCGACCCGACCGGTCCCGATGACGGCGAGATCATCGAATCGCTCCGGGAGCATGCGCACGATCGCGGCTTGCGCGACGATCGCGTTTATCACTATGGGATCTACGCCCTGTACAGGACCTCCGAAGGGCGCCTCGCCGCATCGCGGGGCGTGACCGTCTCGGCCATGCCGCACGCGCCGGTGCGAGGCATCGGTGGTCTCTCGGCCGCCGAGGAGCCTGACGGCCGTGTCCGGCTCACCTGGCGCGAGCCGGAGCGCGGCCAGGTCCGCATCCTCCGCACGAGCCAGCCCACCGGCTTGCCCTCCGGCACCCGACTGGGACCCGGTGAGGCCGAGGCTCTGGAAGGACACTGGCTCGACGTGACCGAGACGGATCATGCCTTCGATGCCCGCCCCCCCGAAATGGGAGTATGGCATTATACTCCCATGACCTCCTGGGCCGGGCAGTTGACCGTGGGTGAGAGCACGGTCTTCTCGCGCGTCCCCGACCCGACCGATCTTCGCGCTTCCCGGGAAGGTGGGTCGGCCCTGGTGCGCCTGCGCTGGCGATGGAGCCCCCAGGCCCCCCAGTCGCTCGTCGTGGCCAGGGCAGGGGGGTTCCCCACCGCGCCCGACGACCCGGCGCGATTCGGTTCACGGTGCAGGACGAGGAGTACAGTCGTCAGGGGGTTTACGTCCTGAGCCTCCCGGCGAGTGACCGAGGCCCCTGGCACATCTGTCTTTACAGCGTCGTCTTGTTTGATGGCGAGCGGATCGTCTCGCCGGGCCTGGAACCATCCGCGCGGATCGTGCTGCCGGGGCCGCACCCGGAAGTGATCGTCTCGTATCATCTGCGGCGGCCGAGACTTCCGGGTCGCCCGTGGTCCCTGACGTTCCGCACCGAGCCTCCAGGGGAGTCGATTCCGCCGATGGCCCTCGTCGTCCATTCACGCACGGTTCCTCTGTCGGTTCACGACGGCAAGATCGTGGACAGGTTCCCGGCTTCTCGCGATGGCGCCACGTTCCGCATCCGTTCCCAGGTCAACCTATCTCTCCAGCGCGCCCGAGTCTTCGCCGATCCCCTGGCCGCCCCGGATGAACAACCGCCGATCCGCCTTCGTCACCCGGAGATGGGGGGGACGCGGGTCTGATCGGATTGAGGGGGAAATCGGTCACGGCTCATTTCTCGACGCCGCCGGATCTGGTATGCTGGCGAGATCATGGCGGGCGGATTCGCCACCTCGTTACGCGCCGTGTCACTCCCGAGCTGTGCCACGTCCCGGCCTCGCGAGCGCTCTGCTCCGGGGCGATTTGTTCACTTCCACCGGAGGGGCCTCCCCCAGGATCCCGAGGATGAATCGCTATAGCACCGAAGCCGACGACTTCTATATCAATATGAACCTAAACACGGAGATGGAGTTGCCCACTGGGCGGGATACGGTCCTGCACTTTTTCGAGCAGATGAAGAAGGCGTACCCGGACTTGCGGAACTTTTACACGAGGGAGGCCGGGGACCTGGTTCTTGAGGGGGACAAGGAGCAGGACAGTTACCGCTGGCTGGCGATCGAGGCCCGGCGGCTCTGTTCGGGGCAGGTCAATCCGGAGACGCCGGAGGATTCGTACAAGCAGCATGAAATGGTGCTGGAGATGGCGCCGCACCTGCTCTCGATCAGCACGCTCGACTGCGAGGCTCTGGACGTGATGTTCGGTTTCGACTTCACCTACAACGGCAACCACGACGAGGTGGTGGCCGAGGCCCTGGGCCTGGGGTCGTCGATGGAGGGGTTGCTGGATGTCTCGGGAGGGCGGGTCATCAACTACGAGCCATCGATCACCCTGGCGCTCGACGACTCGTGCCGCTTGCAGTGCCGGTTCTCGATCGAGACGCGGACCAACGCCTACCAGATCCGCACGGGAGAATTCCCCGAGGAGCAAATCAGCATTTACTTCACCGTGCGCCAGTACTGGGGCAACGGTCCCGATCGCTCTTTTGTGGATTCCTTCCGCCGCCAGCGCGAGGTCGGAGAGAAGATCGTCCAGGAGCGCGTCATCCCCCGGATCGTCCAGCCTCTGGCGGCGGCGATCGCCTCCAAATAAGATCGGGGACACGGAACGAAACTTGAGACGATATTCTCGGGATGACTTCCGCGCGTCGTGGGCTCACGAGCTCCAACCCTCTCCCTTTTTGCACCAGGCAGACGACCGATCATGCCAAGAATTAGCTCGCTCGCGAAGAACCTCACCGCCGAGACCGCCTTCACCGTGCTTGCGCTGGCGAGGGCCTTGAAGGCCAAGGGGAAGGACGTCGTGGAACTGGAGATCGGCGACAGCCCGTTCCCCAGCACGCCGCACGGCAAGGCAGCCCTCATCCGCGCGATCGAGGAGAACCGCACGGGCTACGGCCCGAGCCTCGGCCTGCCCGAGTTCCGCGCGGCGGCCGCGACCCTGGTGAAGACGGAGTTCGGCATCGACGTCGGCCCCGAAAACGTCGTCGCCGCGTCGGGAGCGAAGCCGTTCGAGCAGTACTTCGCCGAGGCGTTTCTGGAACCGGGCGACGGGGTCCTGATCTTCAGCCCGCACTTCCCGACCTACGAGCCGAACCTTCAGCGCCGGGGTGCCCGGGCGGTGCTCGCCCCCTTGCGGTTCGAGAACGCGTTTCGTCCCGAGCCGGCCGCCGTCGAGCAGTTCGTCCAGAGCGATCCGAAGCCCCGGGGGATTTTCCTCAACTCGCCGCAGAACCCGACCGGAGGCGTCGCCACGGGTGAGGATCTCGACGCGATTGCCGAGCTGGCACGCAAGCACGACCTGGCCGTCTTCTCCGACGAACCGTACTGCCACATGGTCTGGCAAGGGCGGCACGAGTCGATCCTGACCCGCCCCGGCATGATCGAGCGCGGGATGGCCGCCTACACCTTCAGCAAGTCGTACAGCATGAGCGGCTGGCGGATCGGTTTCGCCGTGGCGCACCCGGAGGTGATCGAAGCGGTCGGCAAGCTGATCAACACCACGGCCTCATGCAGTCCCCCCTTCGTTCAGGTCGGCGCGACCGTCGCCCTGGAAAAAGACCAGGCGACCCGCGACGACTACATGGGCCGGTTCCGCGCGAAGGTCGAACGCCTCGCGCAAGGACTCGCGAAGATCGACGGCATGAGGGTCGTCCCGCCGGCCGGAACGTTCTACGTCTTCCCCGACGTGCGGCCGATCTGCAACCGGCTGGGAATTACCTCGCACGGCCTGGCCCTGTACCTGCTCGAAGGGGCTGACGACACGTTCGGCGTGGCCTGCCTCGGCGGCGAATGCTTCGGCAACGCCGGGCGCGGTTTCCTCCGCTTCAGTTGCGCCGAGCCGGACGAACGGATCGACCAGGCCCTGGCCTTCCTGCCCGAGGCCCTTTCACGCAACGATCGTATCCGGGCCTTCCTGCAGACCAACCCGCAATTCACTCTCCGCGAACCGTACCCGACCGTCTGAACGATCGACCCATGCCAAGAACGAAGACGGACCCCTGGGGGTCGGCCGTGGCCCACTTGATCGCGGCCGACCCGCGCTGGACGCCAGTCATCGAGCGTGTCGGCCCTTGCCGTTTGCGTCCGCGCCGTGACCGCTTCGGCACGCTCGTCCGGGCGATCATCGGCCAGCAGATCTCCACCAAGGCCGCCGCGTCGATCGACGCCCGCCTGCGTGCCTTGACCGGCGACCCGCATCGTCCCGAGGCGTTGCTCTCGGCCGGGGAAACCGTCCTGCGGTCCGCCGGGCTCTCGGGCGTGAAAGCCCGCTACGTCCTGAACCTGTCCGAGCACGTCGCCAGCGGCCGGCTCCCCCTGGCTCGCATCGGCCGCTGGGATGATGAGACGATCATCGCCCGCATGACCGAGGTGAAAGGGATCGGCCGCTGGACGGCCGAGATGTTCCTCATCTTCGCCCTGAACCGCCCCGATATCCTTCCCGTGGCCGACCTGGGCGTGCGGGTCGGCCTGCGCGACCACCACGACCTGCCCGACCTGCCCGGCCCGAAGGACTGCGTCACCCTTGCCGAGCCCTGGCGGCCGTATCGCACGGTCGCCATGTGGTATCTCTGGCGGAAGCTGGACGTACCCACCACGAAGGCCGTTGCGCCGTAGCCGCGCGTTTTTGAGATTTCCCGCCGATTGCTGGACGTATCCGCCCCGGACGGTTCTACTTGTCTTCTCCCACCTTTGGACCGCGCCTCGGAGGCTTCGCGACATGACGCTACGGATCTCGATCCTCGCTCTCGCCCTGATCGTCCTGGGGTTTGCTCCCGACGATCGAGATAAGGAGCCGTTTCAGCCCGTACCCGACCGCAACGGCGTCTTGACGCTGCCCGCCGCGCGAGCCTCGGTGGAAGGAAAGGGCCTTCGCCTGACCGACGAGGACGCCGCCATCACCGGCTGGGGGACGCCGAACGCGGTCGCGTCCTGGCGGTTCACGGTGCCGGAATCGAAGACGTATCTGCTGATTATCGAATACGCCGCGACCGGAAAAAACGCGAGCCGGGCGGAGGTCGAGGCGCAGATCGGCCGGACGCTCCGCATGGCGCCGATCCACGCAACCGGCGACGACGAGACGTTCCTGCCGCAGCCGATGGTCGATCCGGTCGCCCTGAAGGCGGGGACGCACCGGCTCGACCTGCGGGCCTTGAAGCTCGATCGCGGCATGACGCTCCTGGTCAAACGCATCCGACTGGTTCCCGACGCCGAGAGGGGAGACGGGCCTTGAAGTTCGACATGCTGATCCGCAACGGCTGGGTGATCGACGGCACCGGCGGCCCGCCCTACAAGGCGGACATCGCGCTTCTGGACATGATGATCGCCGACATGGGCCGTCTGGAAGGGGCCGAGGCCCCTGAGACGATCGACGCGGAGGGGCTGTACGTCGTCCCCGGTTTCATTGACACCCACGTTCACGGCGATCTGATGCTCCTGGCCGACCCGGTCCACCTGCCGGCCCTGAAGCAAGGGGTGACGACCTACATCCTCGGCCAGGACGGCAGCGCCTTCGCGCCGGCGTCTCCGGCGACGATGGACTACATGCGGCGTTACACCGCCGGATTCAACGGCAACCCGCCGGAGGTCGAGTCGAACTGGCGTACCGTCGAGGAGTACCTCGCCCGATTCGACCGCACGACGGCCCTGAACGTCGCCTACCTGATCCCGAACGGCAACGTCCGCCTGGAGGCCCTCGGGCACGATTCCCGTCCCGCCACCAACGACGACTTGAAACGGATGCAGGCGATCGTCCGCGAAGGGATGGACGCGGGGGCCGTCGGCCTCTCGACCGGGCTCGACTACATCCCGAGTCGACACGCCGACGCGCGCGAAATCGCCGCCCTGTGCGAGGCGATCGTCCCGGATGATGGGGTGTACGTCACCCACATGCGGGCCTATGGACCGAACGCGCCGGTCGGGATGCGCGAGGTCTTTGAAATCTGCCAGCGGTCGGGGGTAGCCGGGCACATCTCGCACTACAACGGCCCGGCCGATATCCTCCTCCCCCTGATCGACGAGGGTCGTGCCCTGGGGCTGGATCTGACGTACGACACGTACCCGTACCTCGCCGGGAGCACGATCCTCGGCATGGTCGCGCTTCCCCCCTCGGTGCAGGAAGGGGGGATCGAGGCGACGATCGACCGGCTGTCCGACCCGGCGACCCGGAAGACTCTGAACGCCGAGTGGTTCTCGAAGCCGACGCCGTACCCGCTCGATTTCATCACCCTGGCGATGGTGGCGAACCCCGAATGGCGGTGGGCGGAGGGCCTGAAGGTGCCCGAGGCCGCGAAGCAAGCCGGTCTGGCCCCCGGCGACTTCGTCTGCGAGATCCTCCTGGCCTCCGGCCTGGCCGTCGGGATCGTCGGGTTCCGCCCCGGCGACCGGACCGACGAGGACGTCCGGGCGATCCTCCGCCACCCCGCGCACATGGCCGGCTCCGACGGGATCTTCTGCGGCGGCTTTCCCCACCCTCGCGGCTGGGGGGCCTTCGCCCGCTATCTCGGCCATCACACCCGCGAACTCGGCGACTACGACTGGGCCGAGGCCGTCACCCACCTCGCCGCCCACGCCGCGCGTCGCTACCGCCTGACCGACCGTGGCCTCTTGCGTCCCGGCTTTGCCGCCGACATCGCCATCTTCGATCCGGTCACCATCACCGACCGTTCCACCTACGCCAACGGCCGCGCCTACGCCGAAGGCATGCGTCACGTTCTCGTCAACGGCCAGCTCGCCCTCCGCAACGGCGAGCCGACCGGCGCCACGCCGGGACGGGCGCTGCGGCGAGGGTGATGAAGCGTATCTCGCCGAAACGCAAAGTCGCTCAGGAAGAGCGTAAAGCAGAGGGGACAGCTCCACCCCTTTCTTCCTTGGCGTAACTTCGCGCCTTCGCGGCTCTGCGAGAATCGCTTTTTCGACCAGGATCACGCCGAATCTCGCTATTGATATACTGGAGAGACCCAACTCACCGCCCAATCGAGCGGACGCCTGGAGAGAAAACGATGACCCTGTCCCGAACACACCAAAACCGCCGCAACTTCCTGGGTAGCCTCGCCTTCGGCGCGGCCTTCTTCACGACCCGGGGCCTCTTCGCCGAGGAGCTGGTCCGCACGCCTCCGCAGACCGAAGGGCCGTTCTATCCCGATAAGCTTCCCCTCGACACCGATAACGACCTGCTGATCATCAACGACAGCATCACCCCCGCCGTCGGCGAGGTGACGCACCTGAGCGGCCGGATTCTCGACGCCAACGGGAACCCGATCCGCAACGCCCTCGTCGAGATCTGGCAGGTGGACAACGACGGGGCCTACATCCACTCCCGCGACCCGCACCACCGCGAAGAACACGACGCGAATTTCCAGGGGTATGGCCGCTTCCTGACCGGCTCCAGCGGCGAATACTACTTCCGCACGATCAAGCCCGTTCCCTATACTGGCAGGACTCCCCATATTCACTACAAGGTTCGCAAGGGGGAGAAGGAACTGATCACGACCCAGTGCTACGTCAAGGGCCACCCAGGCAACGAGCGGGACGGCATCTACCGCAGCATTCGCGACCCGAAGGCTCGTGATTCCGTCACCGTGGACTTCTCGCCAGTCCCCGACTCGAAGATCGGTGAACTCGCGGCACGATTCGATGTTGTCCTCGGATTCACGCCCGAAGGCTGAGGTCGAAGCCGGGTAGGGTGCGTCAGAAAAGTCGCACCTGATTGGCTCGGCTCGCCGGGGCAGCCAGTAGAGTCCGCCATGGATCTCTTCCTATCAGCACGGTCCGCGCGGCGGACCCTACCAGGCTGCTGGAGGCGTCACCTGTGGGCCCGCGGGTTCTTCGTGGTCAGCTCGGGCAACGTGACCGACGCGGTGATCATGGAGTACATCCGGACGCGGGAGATGCACAAGGACGACGACGATTTCCGAGTGGAGGAAGCCTGAGTGGGCCGTACCCAGTCGGGCTTTCAGCCGACTTATGAACCCACCGGCTTTCAGCCGGTGGTAATTCAGTACTATTGATCATTTGCAAGTGCCTAAGTTTGGCGTTGACAGCGGCAATGGGATGGTTTCTTCTGGGGCACACACGCCACGAGCTCCGCATTGAGGTGGCAAGTTAAGCCGAGAGATCGAACAGCTCGACGTCTCGAACGACATAGGCTTGGAGGCCGACTCGTGACGACAAACACGAAGAGACGGGGGTTCACGCTGATCGAGCTGCTCGTCGTCGTCTCCGTCATCGCGATCCTGATCGCACTGATCCTGCCGGCCGTCCAGGCGCCAGGGAATCGGCAAGGCGGATTCAATGTACGAACAATCTCAAGCAAATCGGCCTGGCCATCCACGGCCACGCCCAGGCCCATGGGAAATTCCCCCCCGGCAGAGGGTCGCCGGTCGCCGATGCCTCGCTCCTCGTCCTGATCCTCCCGTTCCTCGAACAACAGCCGCTCTTCAACTCGATCAACATGTCCGACATGGACACGTTCTCGGTCCTGATCGATGCCAACTCCACGGCGATGATGAATGTCCCATCGGCGTTCCTCTGCCCCTCCGAGTCCTCAGGGCCTCGGTCGCAGCGCGATCGGACGAACTATGCGGGGAACGCGGGCCAGGACTCCGGGCGGGGCGAGGGGGTGTTCATCCGCGAACCCTTGTCCTCCGCCGAGATACCCGACGGGCTTTCGCAGACCGTGGGGGTGTCCGAGTGGATCGCCGGGGTGGGCACCCCGCAGCGTCCCGACCGGCTCGGGTCGATCTTCCGATTGCCCCCGGCCCCGACACCGAACAGCCTGACGGAATTCTCGCAGCTCTTCGCGAGCGTCTCCCCCGGCCAGGCGACGATCACCCATCCCGAAAAGGGCATCCCCTGGATCGCGGGAGGTTTATCTTGTTCTCAGTACAACCACGCATTGACACCAAATCGCCCATCTTGTCGCGGCGAGCGAGTTCCGAGCAACCACCGCCGGCAGCCGCCATGTTCGGGGAGCCAATGCCCTGACGATGGACGGCAGCGTCCACTTCGTGAAGGATTCGATCGACGCCCGCGTCTGGTCCGCCCTCGGCACCAGGATGGGCGGAGAGGTCGTCGATAAGCAATTCCCCTGAGATTGGCCTCTTCGGTGTTAACCCACCGTTTTTGTTTTGTCTTGACCGAACCATCCGTGACCAGCACCAAGGAGAAGAGACGATGAGGATCACGAGCTTTTTCTGCGGCACGTCGCACGTCCTGCGGGCAGCCTGGTAGGATCCGCCGTGTGGGCCTCTTCATATTAGCACGGTCCGCACGGCGAACCCTACAAGGCTTATGATGTTTCGACCATGATTTTCCTTGGCTGGAGAGGCCAAACATGGTCTTTATTTCAGCTTCTTTCAGATAGCATAAATATGTGTTTTAGATAAATTTTTACAAGATTGATCGCGAGGGGGCTGGGGGCAATGAAACTTCAGACAAAAACTGGTAGAACGCTATTTAGTGCAATAATTCTCGCCTTCTGTCTCAATTGTTCGGCGGTCCTCGCATATGCCGGATCGCTCGATCGTCAGAGCCTACACGATGAGCTGAAACAGTTGTGGGACAGCTTGAGCACTCTGGAGTTTCGCAGCGAATCTTACGAGATCGATTCCCGAGGCCGGCCCGATCGGACGAAGACCTTCATCTCCGAGTACGCCGTCGCTCCCGGTGGCCGACTCGCGGTCAAGGTTTATTTTGGGGGGAACGGACAGGCCCCGAAGTTGGTGCAAGATGCGCGTTACGACGGAACCCACCGAATCGATGTGCAGACACTCCCTGATGAGCCAAAGACCGTGGACATGGTGCGTGTCACGAACAGGTCGGATCGGGAGCATCTTTTTGACGGGCACATGAATGAGGTATTGTGGCTGTTCGCGCCCGATGGAAAACCGGTTGATACGTACATTAAGGATGATGCGGAGATCGACGTTCGGCCGGGGCCGGATGGCGGAGAGAACGTTGTTGTCGCCTGTGATATCCCGAGAGGTCGAACACTTCGGTTCGAACTTGCCCCAGACCACGATTACCTTCCCCGCCGTGTTGAGCTTCGCGCGGAGGGGGTGGAGCACATTTACGAGGTCACTCGCTTTGGGCGTGACAATGGCCGTTGGTTTCCGGTGGAAGGAACCAAGCTCACGCGAGACGGGCAAGGAGTCAAGCGACGGCGATTCGAGGTCGATGGACTGAGGATCAATCGTACCATCGCCGCCTCGACGTTCACGATGCCGCGCAAGCTCGAAGACGGGGCCGTGATCCTGGACAGGACCTCGCTCCATAGGTCGCGGGTTGTCGGCGGTCCGGATGCGCGAATCGAATTTGTGGAGCGGCACCCCGCGTCCTTCGCGGAGGAGGCCGAGGGGGAGCCGATCGTCGCGTCGCGTTCCCCCGCTCGCTTCCCCACCGCCCTTGTGCTGGGATCGGTCTCGCTGGGGGCCTTGGTCCTCGCGGCGATCATCTACCACCTACGTGGGCGGGACGTTCGTTGAAGTCGGCCACCGGTTCTTCGATCCATCGCCTTCAGCGCAAGTCGGTTGATGCATACACGAACATGCGGCATCGGGGAGGATGATCATGCGTCGGCTCGCGTTGTCCAAGTCGCGATCGGCGTTCACGCTCATCGAGTGCCTTGTCGTGCTCGGGATTGTCGGCCTGCTGGCCGCGCTGGTCTTGCCCGCGGTCCAGCAGGCCCGCGAGGCCGCCCGTCGAGTCCGCTGCGCTAATAACCTGCGTCAGATCGGGCTGGCGACGCAAGCCTATCATGCCACGTTCGACTTGTTCCCAATTCCTTACGGGATGATGAACCAGGCGAATGGCCGGACCTCCATGTTGAAGTCCTTCTCGATCTTCACCCAGATCCTTCCGCAACTGGATCAGGCCCCTCTTTTCCATGCTTGCAACTTCGAAGTGCCACATTACGATCCCTACATGAAATTCTGGGTCGGAGGTTCATACATTACCCGAGGTTATGAGTCCAACACGACGGCCATGGCCACGACCCTTGATGTCCTGCTCTGCCCCTCCGATGGCGGGAATGGTGATCCTGGCTGGACCGGCGGCTCGAACTATCGCGCGAACCTCGGAACTGAAATGTCGTACTCCTCAGTGAACGGCCCTCTCATGAATAGTCTGCGGTTCGTCTCCGCCGCCGCGACGCGCGACGGTCTCAGCAACACGGTCGCGTTCTCCGAGAAACTTCGCGGCCGAGTCGACGGCACGGTCCTTGACCCACGGACGGACATCATCGCCGTCGGACTCCTCGGTTTGAATATTTCCGTCGAGAAGGCACGGGCGGCCTGCGGGTCCCAGCGCGGCATGCCTCGCGGGTTCGTGACGGCCACGGGCCTATGCTGGTTCACCGGCACCCTCACCCATACGTGTTATAACCACACCCTCACGCCTAACAGCACCATCCCCGACTGCACGGCCTCGGCCTCGGCGCCGATCGATGGACTCATGGGAGCGCGTAGCAACCATCCCGGCGGCGTGCACGCGGCGATGGCGGACGGCTCCGTCCGGTTCATCCGTGACACGATCGCTCAAGAGACGTGGTCGTCCCTCGGGTCGTGCGCGAGCGGAGAAGTGGTGTCCGCTGAAGAGTATTAATAATCGTTAGCCGGGTCGGGCCCGTTGTGCGAACCGCTTCACATCTGCACGGCCCGCGCGGCGGACCCTACCCGGCTGTTCGTGGTGCGTCCGAGAGACGCACCCTACTCGGCTTCACGACTTCGTCGCGACGGGCAACTCATCGATCTTGGCGGCGAGGATGAAATCGTTCTCGGACAGGCCGCCGATGGCGTGGGTCCAGATTTCGATGGCCACGTTGCGATAGCCGACGAGGTGCAGGTCGGGGTGGTGTCCTTCCTGCTCGGCCAGGGCGGCGACCTTGTTGAAGAAGTCCATGCCGGCCATGAAATTCTTGGCCGTCCACTCGCGGCGGATGCGCTGGCCGTTGTGGACCAGTTGCCAGCCTTGGACGCTGCGGAGAAAGTCTTCGGCCTCCTCGGGCGACAGGGGCGGAACGCCCCCTTCGCACGGGCGCATTGCTTCCGGGTCAGTTGTTCAGCGGTGGGAATCGTCATGGGAAGCCTCCCTCGAGATGGACACGACCACGAATCTTCTTGTCTTCCCTTCGCGATGTTCGCGAGTTTGGCGGTGAAACCTCACGCCAAACCGGCGGGATCACTGGAACGTTTCGTTCAGATCCGGGAAGGCGCCGTTGCGGACATCCTCGACATACGACGCGGCCGCCCGGCGCACCGTGTCGGCGAGGGCGGCATAGCGACGGACGAATTTCGGGCGGAACTCCTCGAACAGGCCGAGCATGTCGGACGTGACGAGCACCTGGCCATCGCAATCCAGCCCCGCGCCGATGCCGATGGTCGGAATCGGCAGCTCGGCCGTCACGCGGGCGGCGAGATCGCCCGGAACGCATTCGAGCACGATGGCGAAGGCGCCGGCCTCGGCCACCGCCCAGGCGTCGGCGACGATCTGATCGGCGTCGCGCTGGACGCGGAAGCCACCGAGCCGGCGAACCGATTGCGGCGTCAGGCCGACGTGCCCCATGACGGGGATGTCCGCCTCGACCACCGCGCGGATCGTGGCGGCCATGCGGCGCCCGCCTTCCAGCTTCACGGCCTGGCAACGCGTTTCCTTGAGGAACCGCGCGGCCGAGCGAATCGCCTGTTCGGGGGATTCCTGATAGCTCCCGAACGGCAAATCCGCCACAACCAACGCCCGTTCGGCCCCTCGGGAAACCATCTCGGCGTGATAGACCATCTGGTCGAGGGTCACGGCGAGGGTCGTCTCGCGCCCTTGAACGACCGTGCCGAGCGAGTCGCCGACGAGCAGGGCATCCACGCCCGAGGCGTCGAGCAGCCGGGCCATCGTGTGATCGTAGGCGGTCAACACGACGATTTTACGCCCCTCGGCCTTCCAGCGGGCGAAATCGGGCAAGGTGACGGCGGATTGCTCGGCGCGGGACATGCGGGACTCCTCTAGGGAACGGCCGGTACGTCGAGCCGGGCCAGCAGCACGCCGGGTCGATCGACCAGAATACGATAGCGCTGACGAATCATCTCGTGCAAGAGCCGACGGCGGGGATCGTCGTTCCCGCTCGACAGATCGGCGATGAATCGGGCTCCATGGCGGCGGTAAAATTCCAGGAGGGCGATTGGCGAATCCGCCTCCAGCGATCCACCCCACTCTCCGGCCGCCCGCTCCTCGGCCTCGCGGCCGACCTCCAGCCGACACCCGCGCCGATCGGCCTGAAAGAGCAGAGCCTCGGGAGCAACGAGAAGCGCATCGGGTGGGACGTTCCTTTGAACCACCAAGGCCGCCTCGGGAAGATGGTCCCATTCGGCCGGTGTCGTCCAGGTGTCTAACGTCTGGAACAACGCCATGGGGATCAGCAACCCCGCGGAGAGTGTCGTCCCGAGCCAGGGATTACGGCCAAAGAGAACGGTCCACGACCTCGCCAGCCCAACGGACATGACGGGAGCCAGGGCCAGAAAATAATACTCATGGTGCAACTTCCCGGCCAGCACGACCAGCATCGCGGCGGCGGAGAGGCCCCAGATGTGCCAGAGATGGTCGGGGGAGGAAGAGGTTCTCGCAAAGTCGCGAAGGCGCAAAGGAAGAACGCAAAGAAGAGGAATGGTCTTCTCTCTGCTTTGCGCTGTCTCCAAGCCCTTGGCGGCTTTGCGAGAAAGATTTTTCTTCTCTTCGCGATATTGGCGTTCTTCGCGGTGAAAGAATCCCATCACCGCCAGAAGGAAACCGATTGGCGTGAACGCGCGGAGGACAAGGAACCGGCCAATCCACCGATACGTTTCGAGCTGGAACAGCGCCGACGGCACCAGCACGTGGAGCCAGATCAACCCGTTTTCCGCCGACGCCCTCGAACCGATCCCCGAGGCCAGGAGATCGACCGCATGAACGTACCAGAGCAGGGGGGGGATCACCGCCGAAATCGCCAGCGCGATCTTCCAGGAGCGTCGGGGACGCTGGATCACCACGATCAGCGGGATCAGGGCATAGGCCGCGATTACCTTCAAGGACAGGCCGAGCGCGAGCAGTCCCCAGGCTGGCACGAGCCAGTACCACGATCCGCCCTCCTCGCGCCGGTCCCAGCAGTTCAGGGCGGCAATCACCGCGCCGAGCATCAGGGCATCCCCCTGAACGGCCCGGCCATAGCGGATCGTGATCGGGAAGAAGCCGAATGCGAGCACCGCCACGAACGCGGCCGAGGCCCCCTCGCGGCGTCGCACCAGGCCGAACAGCCCCCACATCCCGAGCATGATCCCGAGCGCCGAGACAAGCCGGCCGGCGGCGGTCAGTCGGAGGCCGGTCGCTCGATGCAGCCCGACCGTCGCGAGGGCGAAGACCGGCGGTTCGACCAGGAACAGGTTCGGGAAGGGTCCCGTATCAAGCTGCGGACGCAGGAAGCCGGAGCCTCGCTGGAGGTTGCGCGCGACCATCGCCGTCGGGACCTGCCGCCCGACGTAGTTCTCGACGATCGGCTGATCGAGCCTCCAGGCGCGCGGGATCAGCCCGAGCAAGAGCACGGCGACCAGGCAGAGACGCTCGCGAACCGACGACACGGGGGCACTCCTCCCGGAATGGAACGATCCGCGCGGATCGTAGCCCGAACCGGGATCAGGGGTCAAGCCGGGGAGCGCCGGGCGTCTCGCCGAAAAGCCGGGCATGGACGCGGGCGAACCGGTCGCTGATCGAGCCGGTTCCTTGAAGGAGCGTCGTGAACCGCGAGGCGTCTTGCGCGGTGACGTCCGCCTTCAGGGCGTCGAGTTCGTCGGTCAGGTGACGTTCCCAGGTCGCGACGATCGTACTCCGCTCGCTGCGATCGACCCACGTCGGCGGGCCGAACCGCACGAACGCCTCGGGCCGCTCATCCTGCCAGAACTCGTAGCGCAACGCCGTGGCGACAATCCGTACCCGCCCCGCGCTGGACCAGAACTGCGCAGACCGTGCTGGAAACCCAGGGGGCGCACGTCGTTGCCAACCATTCGGCCTTGCGGGAAGATCCAGACCCCCGCGCGAGGGCCTTCGAGCAGTCCGACCGCGTAATTGATCGACGCCCGCACCGAGGTCGGGTCGGTTCGATCGACCGAGAACGCGCCGATCCGGCGAAAGAAGCCGAATCGCCGCATGTTGAAGTGTTCCATCATACCGTAGCCGTCCAACGGAATCGACTCGTTCAGGACGTGCGCCAGGAACAGGTCCCACCAGCACGAATGATTGGCCAGAAAGAGCGTGCCGCCCGGCTCGGCGTCGAGGGTGTCTCGCAGACGTTCGACACCCTGAGCGCGGACCCGGAAGAAGGTCCGTCGCGTCTTGCGGAGGATCATCGCGTGGACAGCCAGGCGCGGCCAGCCGTGCTTGTACGCCGAGATCAACCGAGGCGAGCGGCGACTGTCAGGCACGACTGCGGACCTCCGCGCGGCCGGTCCGGGACGCGGAGACGGGGTGATCGCGGGCAATCCGCTCAGCCGTCATCTTGCCACTCTGCACGACCATCGGCATCCCCGCCCCCGGCTGCACGCCGCCCCCCGCGAAATAGAGGCCGGGGACCTCCGCGCGATAGTTCAGCGGGCGAAAGCTGCCCCCCAGGATGTTGTGCGAATTCCCGAGGCCGTAAATCGAACCCCGGAACGCCAGAAATCGGTCGCGCCAGTCCCCCGGGCCGGTGATCCCGCGCGTGATAGTCGCCGCGCGTAGGCCCTCCAGCCCGGCCCGTTCGAGTCGTTCAAGAATCTGGTCGGCGTAACGGGCCTCGAAATCCCGGTCCGGTTCCGCTCCGTTCCGCAATGGCGGTGCGCCGACGACGATGAACGGGTTCGACTGGCCCGCCGGAGCGTCGTTCGGATCGGTCACACACGTGGCGTTCACGTAAATCGGCGGATCAGAAGGAAAATCACCCCGCTGAAACAGTTCTTCATACACGCGATTCGACCCCTCCGTGAGCACCAGAAGATGATGCGCGAGCGCGTCCCACGTGCGGTCCGCGGCAAGCTGGATCGTGAAGAACGACCCCGACGGCTCGGCCTCGCCAGCGCGGAGCGACTTGACCTCCGTTGAGAACTCGCGGCCACCCCGAAGCATCCGATGTGTGTGGACATAATCGCCATTGGACACGACGATCCGTGTCGGGATCGCGCCGAAGGACCCCGCGACCCCCGCGACACATCCCGACGCATCGAGTTCGATCGCCTCGACCTCGGCCCCGGTCCGGATCTCGACGCCGACATCCCGGCAGGCATTCGTCAAGGCCCGTGGAATGGCCGCGATGCCCCCCTCGGCGGGATACCAGACCCCTTCGCGGATGATCGTCCAGGGAATGATCATCAGGGAAGCCGGGGCCGTTTTCGGGTCGAAGCCGGAATAGGTCGGGAAGCCGTAGAGCAGCTCGCGGATCGCCGGGGACCGAAAATGTCTGTCGATCTCCTCGGCATATTTCCGCGCGGGGGAGATGACGGCGGCCGAGAGCATCAGGGGAGAGAACAGGACTTGCGGCCAGGTTTCGAGCAAGCGGTCACAATACGCGTGGCCGATCAGGCTGGCGAAGCGGTCCATGCGCGCGAGAAAGGCCCCGAGATTGTCGCCGTCGGCCGGATCGATGGCGGCGAACGACTGGCGAAGGCCCTCCTCGTCAGCCGGGATGTCGAGCGCGCGGCCATCGGTCAGAACGACGCGAAAAGCGGGATCGAGCCGCTTCAAGGGAAGGTATGCCTCGGGATCAAGCCCGCTGGCTTCCAGCAAGGTTTGATAGACCCAGGGCATCACGACGATGCTCGGCCCTTCGTCCCAGCGAAACCCGTCCTCCCGGCGCTCGCTGGCCTTGCCGCCCGGCTGTTCGTGCCGCTCCAGGACCGTGACCTCGTAGCCCCGCCGGGCCAGTTCCAGCGCCGAGGCCAGACCACCCAACCCCGCCCCCACAACCACCACCCGCTCGATCGACATGGAAGAATGCCTCAACGTCCTGGGACAAACCGGATCTCCTCAGTGTAGGTGCGCGGGCATTGCCGGTCCAACCTCTCCCGACGATCCCCAAATGGCGGGACAAAAGGGTTGCTTTGGCGTGTGAAAGGTGACAGGATGTTTCTGTGGATACGCTTGATATCCATCCACTCATTAACGGCGTGACCCGATTATTCTGTCCAGGTCCGCGCGCCGCCGTTCTGGCGGAAGGAGGCGCTTGATGCTCGTTCGAGACGTCCTGAAGGCCAAGGGGCGAGGCGTGATTCAGATCGGCCCCAAGGCCAACGTGACCGAGGCTCTGGCCCTGCTCGTCCCACACAATATCGGTTCCTTGCCGGTCGTCGATGACGAAGGCAACCTCGTCGGCATCTTCACCGAGCGCGACGTTCTGCGAGGAGCTCACGAGAACTGCGAGAGCTTCCTTCGCATGCGGATCGAGGACGTCATGACCCGTGATCCGATCATCTGCGAGCCGGATGAGATCGTCCACGAGGTCATGGGAAAGATGAGCCATCATCAGGTCGGTCAGCTTCCGGTCGTCGAGAACGGCGAACTGGTCGGCGTGGTATCGGTTGGCGACCTGAACAAGACGATGTACGAACGGGTCGAGGCCGAGAACCAGCACTTGCTGACCTATCTCTACGGTCCGGTCTGACCTGACCCATCGGCCGATCCTCCACGGGGAGGATCTTCTCAACGTCCTTTCCAGACACCGAGACCCATCGCCAGAAGCGTAGCGCCCGAAGCCCAGGGACCGGCTCCAAGGCTCGCGAGGGCGGCGACCACCGCCACGGCAATCCGCAAAGGCCGTGGCGTGAGGCTGAGGGTGCGCGCCAGCAGAAGCACGACCGCCAGAACCACCGCCAGAACCACCCAGCGCGCCAGACCGGCCTGGGAGGCTTTGGGCGGCAGCGGCGACCAGCGGATGCTGGGGACGCTGCCGCTGGCGGTCGCGTTCCGCGACTTGCGGAAGTAACGCGGCTGGCCCAGACGCCGGACCCGAAGCGCCGAGAGCAGGTCGGAGGTATCCGGCAAGTCGGCCAGT
Source organism: uncultured Planctomycetota bacterium (assembly GCA_963758025.1). Taxonomy (GTDB): domain Bacteria; phylum Planctomycetota; class Planctomycetia; order Isosphaerales; family Isosphaeraceae; genus CAVWUA01. The sequence continues at coordinate 85,146 of CAVWUA010000007.1, forward strand.
GGGTCCTCCGTCGCCTTGCCGACACGCGCCAGCGCCGATTCCCGGAACTCGTCCAGCCCGGACAATCGAAGCGATTCCTCCAGGGAACTTCGGGTCGCCTCCAACCTCGACAGCACCCGACCGTGCAAGGCGTTGGAGCCGGACGAGCGGTCGAGCGCGGACTCCCAGTTCGCGGCGCGTTCGGTTGCCCGCGCGAGAAGCTCGAACTGAACCAGCGAGGCCAGCAGAGACGCCCGCGCTTGCGCGGAACTGCGGTCGATGGTCGCCAGGTTCTCGACAATCTGACGCCCCATCCACTCGACCCGCTCCACCGCCAGGACGTCGCCGGGGACGGCCTCCAGGGCCCAGCTCTCCGCCTCGACCTTCCAGGACTCCGGCGCGTGGAACGTCAGCAAGGTCGGCACGCCTTTCTGGCTCAAGCCAGGCATTTCCAGCACGTGCCACCCCTCCTCCCCGTCCCGGGATGACTCCGACGTCCAGGCCAGCACCACGCGCGACGCCCCGCCGACCCCCAGCGGGATCAACCACTGCCCCGACTGCCCGCGCAGCGGCCGGATCGGCGTCCCATCGACCGTGGCCCCCAACGCCTCGGCCCCCTTCGGCAGCAATACCGGAAGGAAGGCCCCGGAACGCGGCTCGACCTCGAACCGCGCCTGACCGAAAACCTGGCCGTCGAGGCCGATCGTGCAGGTCAAGTCCGCCAGCGAGACCCGCGTCGATTCCGGACTCGCGTCCCCGGCGGAACCCTCGTCGCCGGCTTCCTCTTCTTCACCCGACGCCCAGACCCGTAATGACCAGGGCGTTCGCCGCATGTGGTACACGTTGAGCCGCGTTCCTCGGGGGATCGTGAGGTCCTCGGCAACGAACCGTGACGCATCGACCGGCTGAAGCGCGGACGAGCCTTCGGTCGAAAGCGAGAGCCCCGAAGCGTCGGCCAGGGCGAGATCATAATTCTCGACGGCGCCCCGCCCTCTCGGAACGAGCGCGGGAAAGGTCAAGGTCTGACCACGTGAGAAGGACTGGCGCGAACGGATGATGACCTGTTGTGTGCCCCAGACCGGCCGGTCGAACTGGATCGACCAGAACGTCTCGTCCTCCTGTTCCAGGGTCGTCACCTCCGAACGGGTCCCGACGACCTCGACGCTCGCACCCCTGGCCCATTCCGTGGGCAGGCTCAAGGTGATCGCGTCGAGTGGTCCTCCCCAGGCCCGGTAGCGGATCGACGCCGACCATTCGGCCGACTCGGGATAGACCGTCAGAAGGCTCCAGACGGCGACCTGCGGCCGGGGCGGCTGGTCCAGCCAGCGCAGCGATCCCAGCTCGCCGGGCCGCTCGACCCGGTAGGATTCCAGGCGGAGGTTCTTCGGGGTCACCAGCTCGCCGACCGGTGACGCGATCGGTGTCGTCCCGGGGGAATCGGTCAGGCGAGATTCGGAATCCTCGGGAGCGAGGATCGTCAGGCTGCCCGGCTCCAGTTCCAGGGCGTCCCAGACGGGCCAGGGGATGGCCGACTCATGGCTGTGAATGTTGGCGGCCATCGGCTCGGTCGGGATCGGGAGCCAGCCTTCGATCGTGATGGTGAGGGGACCCTGCTCCCGTTTGTCAAAACGAAGCCGCAACTGGTTCGCCCGCGGCTGACTCCAGCACGTCAGGCCGGCTGCCACGACGCGGGTCAAGTGGAACGCGGCGGGAATGCCGACAAGAACCTCATCCACGCGTCCCTGGATCTCGGTCACCTGGGCCTCGGCCGTGACGACCAGCCGGCCGGACTGGACCTCCACGGCGACATCCGGCCGGACCGAGAGCCGGGGCGTTTCCGGGCCGGTCCGCACGTCGATCTGAGGCGGATCGACGTACCGGATCGCTCCGGCAAGCGAGGCCGATTTATCCGGCAACGAGCCCCAGAGCTTCCGGAACGTCTCCTCGGCCACGCGCTCGATACCCACGGCCGGCCGAAGCGTGCCGGTCCACCCTTCGGGGTGCCGGAAACCGAGCGTCCCGGTCGCCCTCTCGACCCCGAGCGGCCGGATTCGGGGCATCCGCCGCAGGCCCCTCGCCGGCATCGTCGGCGCGTCGGGTGGGGGCGGTTCCAGCGGCCGCCACAGGTCGAGTGTGACCGTCGCCCCGTCGGCCAGGGGCGGGTCGATCCGCGCGACCCACTCGGGTTGCTCGGTGGAACCTTGCCAGGCAATGTCGATCAGGCCAGGGACCGTCGCGGATCGGACGATCAGGCCAGGTTCCAGATCGATCCGCACCCGGGTCCGGTCGTCCATCCCCCGGTACGTGATCCGTGCGCGAATCCGGTCGCCGGCCGGTTCGGCATCCCAGAGAATCACGCTCTCGGCGCTCCCTCGGAGTGACGGTTGCGCGACCGCGGGCTCGGTGTACCAGCGCACTTCCAGGCGGTCGGCCGGGCCGAGAAGTCCCTCCGCCTGCCCGTCTCGTCGCTCGATCATCCCACGCGCGGAAGGGACTGTCACCTGTCCCCCCAGGGCCGCGGCGTCGAGCTTTACCCGAGCCCAGGGGATCGCGTTCACCGGCACGTCGAATACGTCCCCCGCCTCCTGATCCGGCAAGGGGACCGTCCGGCGAATCAAGAGCGTGTGAGTGCCGGAGCCGGAGACCGGAACGCTGGCCATCTGCCCACCGGGTTCGACCCGCACCGGCACATCCTCGCCGTCGAGCGTGGCCGAGAGATCGCGCCCGGCACCGATGGGAAAGTTCCAGGAGGTGGGGGATTCCCCCTTGCTCCAGAGTTCCAACCGGCTCTCAACAACGGCGGTCCCCTCGTCACCGAGCGTCATCTGATGGATCGCGTCGGAGGCCCCCAACGTCGTCTCCGGGTGGGTCTGGCGCGGATGGGCCCAGACGCGCAGGCGTTCGTAGTCGGACAGCAGGAGGATCACCTTCGGCTGTTCCGTGTCCGGCTCATCGGGGAAGACGGCCAGAATGCGATCCTCCGCCATCGGGGAGGTGACATCCTGAGCCCCCCGGACGGCCAGGGACACCAGCGAGAGCAGGGCCGCCAGCATCAGCGCGGCCTCGGCCCCGGATCGGCGAGCCGGAGTGGCCGTGGAGCCAACCGCGGAGGACGGGGTGTGATCGTGGCTGCGACGGAGCGGTCTCAAGGATGCCCCTAGCCAGTACGCCGCCGTCGCCAGCGCACCTCCGACCACCCCCACGGCCGCATCCGCGATCACCCACGAGGCCAGACTCGCGGCCAGGACCGCTCCGAACAACAACATCGACAATCCCCGCAAGCGCGTCGGGGCGGGCAGGCGACGGGTGGCAATTCCCAGGGCGAACACTCCCAGGCCGATCGTCCAGGCCCACGCGGTTTGCGTGCGCCGGCGGATGAGTTGAATCGCCACGTGCCGATCCGGCCAGCCCAGGGTTTCAAAACGCTGGATCGTCCAGCCGCTCGCGGGTCGCCGACCGTCCTGGTTGGGACCTTCGGGCATCGGGCCAGGCGTGGATTCCCCCAGCCAGCGCGGGACCGACTGGAATCGATCCGATGGCCCAGCCCCCTCGCCGGCCGCCGTGCGCAAGACGATGGCCCAGGCGTTATCCCGTGCCTCCTCGTCGAACCCTTCCCAGAGCCCGCGCTCGACCTCGGCGGGCGTGGTGATCAACAACACGCCCCCCACGGGAACGACGGTCAGGCCCAGGGGACGGAGCCAGGCCAGGGCGGTTGCCCCCGGCAAGGGGGACTCGACCCGCAAAGGCAAGGCGCGCGTCCGGGGACCACATCCCGCGTCCTCCAACGCGGCCCGATCGACGACGATCGGCCAGCGCCCGGCGTCCCAGCGGGTGAACAGATCGCCGAGGCGAATCTCATCCTCTTCCTCGCGCTCGGCCAGTTCGTCGAGTTCCCTCAAGATGGCCGCACGCGCGGTCCGGGACGCCGTCTCGTCCGCGCCGGAAGAGAGCCGGGGCCAGGGAGCCAGGAACCGCCGGGGCCAGGAGGTCGTCGTGGAAGGCTCGGAATGGACGAGGCGTGAGCCAACGTCCTGAACCTCCAGACCATCGGACAAGAGGACTTGCCAGGTCAGAGCCATGCAGGGCAGCGAGAACGAGGGACGTTCCGGCCGTTGCGTGTGGCGGTCCGCGTCTGGGCGTGGTTCGGTCGTGTAGTCGAGCGTGACCGTGCAAATCGGCCGGGTCGTCGTCGGCATCGGCAAGGGAACCGAGAGGGTCGTCCCGTCGTGGTTTGGCGTCACGGGCCGCTCGTCCAGCAGGACTGCGCTGAACGTCCGCCCCCTTCGGCAGGATGATCCCCAGGTCGTGCGCACCCGTCGAGGCAACCCGCACGCTCAGGCGGTTCGGCACCGGGCCGGACGGCAACCCGCCCCGGGTGGTGAGAATCGCCTCCTGGATCACCCCGCCCTCATGAACCGCGTCGAGCGCCTCGGTCCGGAGGACCAGCCGCGCCTGCTTGCTGGCGAAGCCCAGGGCGTGCGCCAGGCGGTGCCTCGCATCAACGGGACTGGTGACGGCCGGGGTGGCGGTTCCGGCTTGTGAGGACGGCAAGACCGGCGCAGGGTCAGTCCCGGATCGAGCCGCCGCAGCCCCCTCGTCGCGACCGAGGACCGCAGCGTCCGCTCGACGACGACCAGCACGGTCCCTTCGGAACGAAAAGGGTCGGCCAGGGTCAGTAACGGGATCGACCCTTGCCCTTTCCAGTCGGTCTCGATCCGGGCCAGGAGGGTCGTCCGGCTCCGGGTGGGGTGCGGAAGCTCCAGTTCCCAGGCCGAGCCGTCGCCGGGGAAACCGTGGGACGGTCGATCCTCGGGGGAGATCGGGCGGGCCGCGATCGGTGGCCCGGCCTCGTCCTCGACCAGGCGCCACTCCGGCGACGGCTCGATCGTCTCGCTCAGATGGATCGGAATCCGGCGGACCGCCCCCTCGGCCGGATCAACCGTGACCCGCGCTTCGAGCAACATCCGGCCATCTCCGACCGTCACCGTCTCCAGCACGCGCGCCGAGGGGGGAGCCGGCGTCCGGGAAATTTCTACCTGGGCCTGGCCGTCCGGGTCGATCCAACGCCAGGCCAAGGCCTCGACCTCGGACGGTCCGGTCGGCTCAAACGTCACGTTCGAGGGTTCGATCCAGGCCAGGCCCCGCGCCTCGGTGGGCCAGATTCTCAGGCCCGGGTCGGTGCGGGCCACCCAGCGCTCGTCGGCGATGCGGGCGCCGACCGGCTGGACCTTTGGCAAGGCGAGCGTATCCGATCGGCCGGCGCCGGCGATCGTCGCGGAAAGCCTCACCCGAACGTCGCCCATCAGCTCGACCGAAGGGGGCGGATAGATGAGCACGCGCGTTCCACCCCCGACACGCGGCTCAGTCTGCCAGGTCGTCGGCTCGTCAATCCCATCGATCTGAACCTGGTCGGGAGCCCAGTAGGGCGGCAGGTCCACCGCGAGCGTGAGTAACCGACCCTTCGGGATCGACCAGGTGAGCAACGCCCGGAGCCGGGGGGACTCTCGCCCGAGCAACAACAGGCCCTGGACCTCGGCCGTGGCATCCGGGCGCGGCTCGCGGAACGTCAGCTCCGCGACCGAGCGCGGCGTCTGCGCTTCGAAGGCGATGACGAGCTGATCTTTCCGCGCGTCGTTCGCCGCCTCGGCCTCGATCGGGGGCGGGAGTCACCCGGAGACCGGCGCGGGCCTGGCAGTTTTCCAGAACGCGGGCCGGACCGATCCGCACGGTCGTCCGACCGCCGGTCCACGTCGCGTCCAGCGGGCGGGCGGCGGGAACGTTCCACGTCCCGACGTCCGGCACGGGAGCAACCGCCCGGATCGTGATCGGGGTCGGCCCATCGATCTCATCCGAGAGCCGAACCGAGAGCCGGGCCGTGGCGCCTGACGCATCGACCGAGAAGCCGGTGACGCCCGGACCGGTCACCTCGATGACTTCCAGGCTGGGGTCAAGCTCCACGCGGAGCCGGCGCGATCCTCCCTCGCCCGGATCGACCGTCCAGTCCGCCCGCCAGGTCGCCAGGGCTTTCTCGATCGTGATCTCGGTCGGCCCACCAATCCAGACCCTCGGGATCGGACTGGCCTCTCCCCCGGACGTCTTCGATCGAAGCCGCAGATCGACCACGCCCCCGGGACCATCGAACCGCCACGACTGACGCCCTGGTGCCGAACCTGGCCCCGGACCTTGGCGGATTCCAGGAGGTCCCTCGGGGACGAGGTCGTTCGGAAGGTCGAGGATGAGCGACACGGCATCGAGCCGGGGCAAGCCCAGGGCGAAGACCCGGCCTTCGGAACCGATCCGCGCGCGAAGTTGCCAGGCGAGCGTCACGGTTTTCCGTCCTCCCGGCTCCAGCCAGAGCGCGGCGCGGCCGTCGTCGGAAGCGCGCAACGTCACCGACTCCGCGGGCATCGCGTCGATGGCCGGGGTCCAGGGGACGAGTTCCAGAGGGGACGAGCGTTCGCGGGGACTTTCGATCAAGAGTTCTGACCGGCCCCGGAGCATACCGTCTTCCCAGCGCGCTTCGTGCCGCGCCCGGATCAGACGCGGGCCGTCCAGACGCGACCGCGCCGCGAACGCCTCGTGTGCCGAGCGGAGCAGGGCCTCGAATTCCTCGACCGGCAGGACCCGCAACGGCTCACCCTTCGGGAAGGCGTCCGCGACCTTCTCGGGGGGGACCCGCACGCGGACCACCTGCGGAGGGCCCGCCCCGAGCGACAGGACCACCAGCAGGGCGAGAGCCAGCCCCGTGGCTCTCGCACGGTTTCTGGTTCGGGAACGCCGGTCATTGATCCGCATTGTCAATGCTCCGGTCTCATCGCCGAGGAACCGCGTCCCAGGGGACTTTCCGCGGGCAGCGGGTTCACCGGGGCCGGGATGTGCTCGATCGTCGTGCCGGCTCGGGCGCGGACGACCGTCGATTCGTCCGATCCGACGGCCGGGGTCAGGTCGCGGGTGGAGCCTGTCGAGCCGGGGCGTTGAACGAGGCTCGATTCACCAAACAACGGCGCGGGGGATTGCCGTCGCTCAACCAGGCGCTGGGTCACGGCGGCCACCAGGGTCAGGAACAAGCCGACCATCGAGGACTGGATCGCCAGCCAGGTGATGCTCGGCTCCAGGGCGGCCGCCGCCGCCAAAGCCGCGGCCGGAGCGATCAACCAGAGCAACCGGCCGGGCGGCCTCCAGACCAGCAGAACGACCCCCAGCGCCAGGGCCATTCCCGAACAAAGCGCCACCAGCAACGCACGCGATTGGATCGACGGTCGCAAGGATCGCGGTGCTCCTGGCCTGCCGAACAGGTAGCCATGCGAACCCCCGCGCTGATCGTCCGCCACGGCACCGGCGAGCCGCCCCTGCGCGGACGGACCGCCCACCCAGTCCTCCAGATCGCTCGCCGATTTCCAGGGGCGGCGTTTCCAGACGTAGCCGTCCCAGTACCACTGGTTCTCGTCGGTCCAGCCGCCGGGAACCCCCACCAGAGCGCGGTTCCAGGGCACGCGGACCTCCCAGAGCGTCTGCTGCACGGTCCCACCGTCCAGCAATCGGGGGGCGCCCCAGCCATGCCGGGCGACCTCCTCCGGCGCGATGACGTACTCCAGGCCGACGAGCACCGGCCCCGGTGGGTTGTCCGGCAGCCGGATGCGGTCGCCGGCCTCGCGTGGAAGTCGCTCCCGTTCGACGATCGGATCGTTGCCGACCCGCGCCCGAACCCACTCGGCCCCCTCGGGAAGAGCGACCGAGAGCGAGCCTTCATGCGTCTCGACTCGATACCAGGCGGCAACCCGTACGCCGCCGTCCGGCCCCTGGACGGTGCGCAGCCAGAGCCGCGAGGCGACCAGGCTCGGCATCGGGGCCAGGGCCAGGGCCGTGGCCTGGATGGGCGGCGGTCCCGAGCCGGTTTCCGGACCGGTCCACGACAACCGCACGGGCGGCCCGCCGTCGCGCACGGAGGCCAGGTCGGGGTTCGCCGCGTGGACCCACCCGGGTCCGTCCGCGGCCAGCCGGATTCCCGGATCGGCTTTCACCTGAACCTGCGCCGGGGAGGCGGAACCCGGCTCGATGTGGACCCAGGGAAGCTCCAGTCTCGTCGCCTGATCGGGCGAGAGCCCCGGTTCCAGCGGCAGGCGATACTGAAACCGCAGTTGCACCGTGTCGGTCACTTCCCGGCTGAGACTCAAGCGGTAATGCACCGTCCCGTCGGGGTCGATCCCCAACCGCTCACGTCCGGCGACCTCATCGCCGGAGAGTTCCCAGCGTCCTTCAATCGCGGCCGGCACGGCCACGTCGATCCGGGACAGCGTGCCGTTGCGTACATGGCAAACGCAGGTCTGGCGGCTATCGAGCCGTCGGCGTTCGACCAGGACCGTCAGGGTCGTCTCATGGTGGATCGTCCGCGATCGAACGGCCACATGCACGGGAAGCGTCTCGGCGTTTTCCTCATGGCGGAGCCAGAGCGCGGGGGCCGCGCCGGCGGCAGGTCGCTCCTCGGGCCAGACCCAGTCCGTCGGCGCCTCGGGACCGAGTGGGGCGAACGCTCCCGCGTCGCCCGCGGAGTTTCCCTCCTCGGCCAGGTCCACCGAGACATTCCGCGCGGCCAGGACCGCGATCGTTCCTCCCCGCCAGGAGGCCCCCCGAGGCGCGAACAGACCGATTGGGACCGTCCGCTCGGGGTCGATCCGCTGACGGCCCTGGAGATGAATCGCGAATGTCCCGTCCTCGCGTGCCTTCTCCGTGAGCGACAGGACCAGCGTATGCGCTGTGCTCTCCGGTTCGAGCGGTGACGAGGCCTCCAGCTCGTGATGCGAGGCGATGGTTGCCTCCGGTCCGACGGACTCCAGCTCCAGGCCCTCGGGCATGCGCAGGCGAAGTTCGAAGATCCGTCCGCGCGTGACCTGATAGTTCAGCAGCGTATCGATCCGCGCGGAGGCCGGTTCGACGGCGACGGTCGTCCGCCCCTCCACGCGCACGGTCGGCGGCGAGGGATCGACCCGGATGTTCAGGTCGAACGGCTGCGAGACGAACTGATAGGCGAGCACCGTCGATGGGCGTGTGCGGAGGCTATCGGGCAGTTCGCTGCGAGGGTCGATCTGGCGGAGGCCCCGCCCCGCATCGCCGCTGATCCAGAGATCCCCTCCCCGGGCAATCGCCAGGACACCCGACTGCGCGATGGCATGAGCCAGCGGCACGCCGCTGTAGACGAGCCGCGTGGCGGCCCCGGCCGAGAGGGAGCGGCGGGTCGTCACCCCCAAACGCAACGGGGTCCCCGGGCGCAGGGGTTCCACCAGGGGAATGGTCACGATCCCGGTGCGTGGGTCGCGCTTTCCTTCGATCGGCAACGGCTGGTCGTGCAGGTCGAGACTCAGTAACTCGTCGGCCTGGTCGAGCCGCAATTCCAGGCTGCGGGCGGCGCCTCGCTCGCATTTGACCACCCAGGAGGAGCGGGCCATGAAGGTGCCGCGGTTGATGTCGATGGCAATTTCTCCCTGAGCCATGAGCACCGGCGGCCCGGCGTCGCCCGGTTCGACCGCGACGCGCCACGTGAGGTCGAGCTGGCGGCGGGCCGGCAGGCTGGCCTGGATCCGCTTGCGCTGGCCCCCCTCGATGGCCGAGACGTCCAGCGGCTCCTTCGGTCCGGCCTCGGCCTCGATGACCTCCGCGGGCACGTTCAGGGAAACGCGTGTCGAGGCCGCCTCCGGGATCACCAGTTCCAGATGCTGCCCGACGGCGTCCGACCTGATCGGCACCTTCGTCGCAACCCGGACCGAATGCCGCCCGGCCCCTTCCAGTCGGACCTGCCAGACGTTCTCCACCTCGCGCAGATCCAGTTCCGTGTTGCCCTCGCGGGCGCCGGTGACAATCTGACCGTCCAGGTGGATCGGCACCCACTCCGCGCCGTCCCCTTCCAGGGAGATCACGATCTCGATGTTATTCAGGTACGCGAGCTCGTCGATGATTTCTCCCTGGACCGCGACCTTCTCGACGACCGCCTTGCGCGCCGACACGGCGGGCGCCTGGGGCACGGCCTCACCGGTCAGTTGCCGGAACTGGGCACCGCTGAGGATGACGAAATCCGGGTTCTGGAGCCGATCCAGGAGCGTCATCGGGTCGATCGACCCGTCCTTGAACAGATAGATCGGCGGCGACGTGGACCGGGGCCGTGTCCGCGGGGACCTGCACCGGCGCCGGGGCGTCCTCCGGGGACGGAACCGGTTCCTCACCCCGCGCGGCGGGGGTCAGGATCAACGCCCCGAACAGCAGGGCGCGGCGGATCGCGTGCCGATCGAGACGGAACAGCAACGGGGTAACACCTGGATCGGGTGAAGGAAATCGGTTGCGGACCAAAAGGCGAACCACCCGCCTGCCGGTATGCCGGAGAGGGCCGTCGCCACCGCGTCAAGGCGATATGTCGGCCATACCACTATACCATCCAACAAACCCCGCCGTCACCTCCCCGCTTACCCTTCCGGCAAGGTTGACGGGACGGCCGGGTCCAAGTCGTGACCCGACCGGCACTTCCAACCGGGACGATCAGGCGTCCAATCCGGCGGCGGGGTCCCTTGGCCAGGCCTCGGCGATGGCACGCAGGGCCTCCTCATGGACCCGGCCGTTGGTGGCGAGGATCTCGGGACGGTCCACGACATAAGGCCCCCCATCGAGCGCGGTGACGGTCCCCCCCGCTTCTCGGATCAGCACGACACCGGCGGCGGCGTCCCACGGGTGCATGGCGGTGGCGTAACAGACGTCGAACCCTCCCGAGCCGACCGTCGCCAGGTTCCAGGCCGAGCAGCCCGTCCGTCGGACCGAGTGCGTGCCGGTCGAGAACCGACCCATCAGGGCGAGTTGCCGTTCCGCGTCGGCGGCGAAGTTCGTGGGCATGCCGCAGGCGATCAGGCTGACACCCAGCCGGTCCGCCTCACTGACGCGCACCGGGCGGCCGTTGACCGTCGTCCCCCTTCCCTTCGAGGCGCTGTGGAGCGTGCCGAGCAAGGGCTGATGAACGACGCCGACCACCAGTTCCCCCTCATGCTCCAGCGCGATCGACACGCACCAGAGCGGTGCGCCGTGGGCGAAGTTGATCGTGCCGTCCAGGGGATCGACGATCCAGCGCCAGGGGTTCCCGGCCTGCGCGACGACCCCCTCCTCCTCGGCCAGCAACGTGTGATCGGGAAACGTCTCGGTCAACAGCGCGGCAATCCGCCGCTGGCTGGCCAGGTCCGCCTCGGTGATGAGGTCCCAGGGGGCCTTCTCCCGCGCCGCGACATGGCCGAAGGCATCGAGCAAGATCCTCCCCGCTTCCCGCGCCGCCTGCTCGGCCCACTCGCGCTGCTCTCGATAGCGATCGCTCAAAAAATCGTCCTTTCCGTTGACGAGTCATCCACTCAAGGGGTCTGCGGGATGCGGATCTTGTTGAGATCGCCGCCCCGGATCAATTCCTGCCAGGCACGTAGCCCCGCGCCTTCCGGAGAGTCCGGATCGTAACCGAGGGGGTCGCGCCCGGTCAAAAGCTGCAACTGCTCCAGGGCCAGCTCGTGAATTCCCACGTCGCCGTGGTTGAGCAGCTCCACCAGGCGGACGTAGGTCTGCGGGTCGTTCGCCTGCTCGGGCGTGAAGCCGACCAGGAGCGCCCGGACCGTCGCGGCCCATTCCTCACCGCCGATCTGGGCGAGGCGCTCGTCGAGCCGCTCGGCCGCCGCGGGGCTCTGGTCGAGGGTCTCGCGGAGCACGGCGATCGTGGCGCGACGGGTGCCGGGATCGTCCGGCCGGCTCAGGGCCGGGACGACGAAATCCAGGTCCCCCATGGCCGCCAGCGCGGTGATGGCGAGCTGGCGGACGCGGACCTGTTCGTCCTCCATCGCCTCGACCAGGGCGCGGATCGGTGAGATGTCCGGCTGGAAGTAGCGCGGCGAACTGAGCCCCCATCTCCGCCTCGACGGCCGGCGGCGCCAGCTCGGTGACCCACACGGGCGCGCGCTCGGGCTGCTGGACCACGACCTTTTTCGGCGGCTGGAACTCGATCGTTCCCGGCGCGGTGACGCTCCCCGCCGGCTCGGCCGCCGCCCCCAGGGTCAACGACACGCCGGACTCGGGCGCATACAGCTTGAGGGTCGGCGCCGAGGGGGTCGGTTCGCCCGGCGCGCGATGCGAGAGCCGCTGCAAACCGATCGGGCCGCTCCCCTCCGGCTCGATCCGGAGCGCCACCCCTTGAAAGACCACGCCCAGGGGGCCAGGGGTTGCGAGCCGGCCGATCACCGCGCGCCCCTGGACCAGCTCGAACCGGCCCAGTTCGTCCGCCTCGGCGGGCAAGAGCTGGATCTCGGCTTCACCGATCAGCATGACGGAGAGCGATCCGATCTGAATCGGGTTACGGAACGGCGCGAGGCTGATGATCCGCTCGCCTGCCCGAAGCGTCGCGTCGGGCGCAAGCTGTTCCCAGGCCCGGCTCTCGGCGTTCCAGCGCAGAAGCACCCCCTCGGTCGCTCCGACCGAACCGACCGAGCCCGGTGCCACTGGCACGTTCGGTTCCTCGGTGGTCTCGGGTTCCATCGGTTTCGTGGCGTCGCTGGCGACCCGAGGTTCGGCGGGATTCACCCGCTCGTTGGGCGGGATCGGCAGGGCCGCCAGGGCCTCATTCGGGGAAGGGGTCGCGGTCTTGGCCGGTTCGGGACGAGCATTCGCCTGAGCAACCACGGCCTTGTCGGCATCGTTTGCCCCGTCGGCTGTCATGTCTTCGGGCGCGGGGACCATCTCTCCGCTGGGGGACAGGCTCCAGGCCGACCAGCCGAGCAGGATCATCAGCAGGACGGCGGCGAGGACCGGACCGAACCGTTCCAGAGCCGAGCGCCGAGGTGGCTTCGGAGGGGTCCAGGGAGGAACAACCGCGGCCGCCGTCTCCTTCGGTGGTTGCACCACGCCGCGCGCGACCGCCTCGCGTCCCTTGACCAGCCGATACATGCGTTGCCTGGCCTCGGGCGGCACCTTGGCTTTCTGACCGATCAGGCTGAGAATCTGGTGGCAACTGGCCACCTCCGCCAGATGAACGTCCGAGGTCAGACAACGACGCTCGTACTCGGCGATCGTCTCGGGCGCCAGTTCATTGTCGAGGTAGCTGGCCACCAGATTCGGGTCGGAAGCATCCGGCCCCTGGTGGTTCGGCACGGTCAATCGTCGGCGTCGGGTCACGCGATGGATGCGCTCCACAAGTTCGTTCGCGAAGGGACTTTCCGTCACCTGTTGACCGATCTGACGGACCTCCGCCGGTGGCAGGGTGTCATCGAGCCAGGCCAGCAATGTTCTCAAGGTCAGGCGCATCGGTCAGTCCCCTCCGGAGCCGCGTTCCACAATCCGCTGATGCCCGCTACCTCTGTTAGTGGGCTTCCGTCGCGCGATCCGTCGCATTTTTTCCGGATTCGGGCTTTCACGGTTCGCCGATGCCCCCTTTGTTCTCACGCTCTGAACCGGACGAGGCCCCCTCTTCGCCCCGGCGGGGCGGCAGTACATCGCCCGGGGCGTGAGCCCCCTTCGCCCCGGAGGGGCAGCAGTTAATAGCCAGGGCGCGAGCCCCTGGTATACGATCGTCCCGCGTGTTCCAAGCCCCGGCAGGGGCGACAGTGCGTCCTTGGCGGGACTGTCGCCCCTGCCGGGGCTAGATTTCTAACGTTGCGTTTGCACGTTGCGTTTACCGTCCAGGGGCTGACGCCCCATGGCTATTCACTGCCGCCCCTCCAGGGCGAAGAGGGAGGCATCATCCCGAGCGCGGCAACGAGAATCATCCACTGCGTAATTCCTGACGGATTTCTCCGATCCGGACGGACGCGATAGATCTTGAAACGCGGGTCCACCGGGTGGTGGACGCCGTACAACGGCTCGAACGTCTCGGGATGCGTCTCGGCCCACTGCCGCTCGATCGGGAAACCCTGGCGGTCCGCGACGTTATGCGGCCCCTCCGCCGGGTCCACGCGGGTCACGACGAGCATCTGGATGCCCTCGGCCCTCAGGTTCGCGAGCCACGCGTCATAATCCCGCTCCATCCGGTCCCAGCCCGGACGCGGATACGGCCAGTTCGGTTGCCCCCGGCGCCGGGCCTCACGATGGTAATCGTGCAGGAGCCAGTCGCGATGAGAATTCACGTTCACGTAGCGCACCTCATTGCGCAGCCCCGTGCCCAGCAGGTAATAGGGAATATCCGTCCCGGCATAGGCGATGCGAACGCCCTCAGGGCCGGCCCGGAGATCGAGCTGGACCCAGCCGGCGTGAAAGTCACGAAACGGGGGGAAGAAACTCTGTCGAGGGTTCCAGGCGGCGGGAGACATCGGCACGGCCCAGGCGACGCACAGGGCGAACGTCACGATCGTGGCCAGGGTGAAGCGGCCGGGGCGGCGGCTGGCGGGCGAAGCGTCCCCACGTCCACGAGGCGATCAAGGCCCCGATCAGCAGCGGCACCATGAGCGGAAGGAGCGGTCTCACCAGCGGTAGCGGAGCATCGAGCGCGTTGGGGATCTCTTCGCTGAAGTCCCAGAACGCGCGGGAGGTTCTGTCCGAGAACGGCCATTGCGCCGGGGTCAGCATGTGCAGGGTCAAGAGCAAGGCCGCGAGCCCCCGCAGCCAGAGGCTCCGGTCCAGCAGCCGGGCCATCGGCACGACGGCCAGGCCGAGCGCCTGGATCATGAACCGTTGCTGCGTCCGGTACGGGATGAACAGCCAGTAGAGCGCGACATTCCCCAGGGCCAGGGCCACACAGGCCCAGACCCAGCGGTCGTCGCGGCGGCGCACCCCGCCGATCCTCCAGCAACCCACCAGCGCGGCCAGCCACAACGGCATGAGCCGGGGGTCGAGCACGACCATCAGGATATCCAGCAAGGCCCTCCAGTCGTCTCGGGGAATGTAGTACTGGCTGAGCCGCATGACCTCCGAGCCGTACCATCCGACCAGCCAGACGTGGCCAAGGAACGCCACCTGGAGCGGATAGAGCGGGTTGCCCGTCAGCCAGGCGTTGCGGGCGAACCAGTACCCCGCGGGGACCATCGGGAGCACCAGGACCAGACCGATCTGCCCGAACCGAGCCCGCCAGGAACGCGATCGCCAGAGGACCGCGGCCATCGCCAGCACGAGCAGCGGCGGAACGAACACCGTGCCGGTCGGCTTCGTGCCCCACGCCCCCCCGGCCGCCAGCGCGGCGAGCACGAGCGGCCCCGCGCGATCTTCCCCCTGGACATACCGCAGAAGGTAATACACCGCGACGAGGTATCCGGCGACGAAGATCGCATCGACGTTCGGCTCGAACGCGAAGACGAACAGCGGGATATTCGTGACAAAAAGCGCGACCGCCACGACCGCCGCCACCCGTCGGGCGCCGAGCCGTCGAGCGATCGCGTACGCGGCGAGCACCGTCAGGGCCAGGAACGGCAACTGGCCGACCTTCGCGAAGCGATCCCCGCCGAAGCCGATCATCAGCCAGGTGAACCAGAGGTCGCCGACCGCCGGAAAGTACGTCGCGGCGTTCTCGCCGAAGGGGGTCGCGATGGGAAACAGCCGCCCCGCCTTCCACCACCGCGCCGCGAAGTAGAGGTGATAGATCGGCCCGTCACTGACGACCTTCACCGGCCCCAGAAACGCCTTCGTCCCGAGGAAAACGGTGGTGGCGAGGATCGGAGCGAGCACCAGCGTTCCCGTCCATTCCCAGCGCGGACCGTCCGGCTCCGTCGGCGATGAGTCCACCCCCTCCGCGCCCGGCCCCGGGCCAGACGAGCCGCCAGGCCGATCAAGACCGCCAGAGCCGACCACCCCGCCAGCATGGGCCGGTTCAAGGCCCCCACCACGCCGAGCAGCTCCATTCCCAGCGTGATCCAGACCCAGCCCAGCGTCGCGGTCGCCAGAAGCCGGTCCAGCCCCGCCGGCCGCCGCAGGCCGTCGCGGGCCACGGCGTACGCGCCCAGGGCCACCAGCCCGTTCAGGAACAACGTCGCAAGCCAGCCCACGGCGCCTCGCCTCCAACCCCACGCGACCTCACCGTTAATTTCCCGCCACGCACCATCTTACGAAAGCGGCACCACTTCCACACCCAGGCATGGATTTCCCATGCTCCCCCTTGACCCGATCGACCATTTCAAGCATTGTTTAACGTAGGGAAATGGTCGAGACGGACGAGATGATCTCGATCATTTTCCCGATCGTTCCACGCGGATTCCACCTTCCGCCGCTCCCGCGTGGCGGAAGGAGCGTACCTACCACCCGTCGAGCGGGATTGTTCTCCTGGGCCAGGCTTTCCGAACAGCCTGGAGGGAGCCGGTTCCGGGCGGGAGCCAACCGAAATGGACCTCTGCTCGAATTGCGAGGGAGCCCGCCCCATGCTCCGTTATCTGTCCACCCTGCTGATCGCGTTCTTGCCCGGACTGGTTTCCCTGACCGCCCGCGCCTCGGAGCGGCTGGAGGTCTTCCCGGCGACCATCACGCTCGACGGCCCGGCGGCATCGCAGCGCCTGGTGGTGCTCCGCGCCGATGACGGCGGGAACCGTCAGGACGTGACGGCCGAGGCACGGATCGAACCGGTCGGGGAATCGTGACCCTCGACGATCGCGGTCACCTGCGGCCGTCGGCGGACGGGAAGGGGGAGGTCGTCGTGCGGCTCGGCTCGCTGGAGGCACGGGTGCCGGTCACCGTCACGAACGCCGGTGAGCCGAGGTCGGTCAGCTTCCGCAACGAGCTGGTTCCGGCCCTGACGAAGCTCGGGTGCAACCAGGGGGCCTGTCACGGGGCGCAGCACGGCAAGGGGGGGTTCAAGCTCTCGCTGCTGGGCTTCGAGCCGAAACCGGACTACACGGAGATCGTCAAGAGCGCGGAGGGGCGGCGGATCTCGCCGTCGATGCCCGAGGAGAGCCTGCTGCTCCTGAAGCCGACGCTGACCGTGGCTCACGGCGGGGGCAAGCGGCTGGAACCGGAATCGCGCGTGTATCGGCTCGTCCAGGCAGTGGCTGGAGCAGGGGGCCACCCCGCCGCGCGACGATGCCCCGACGTCCAGAGCCTGACCGTCCTGCCCGAACATCGCGTGATGGAACCGGATCAAGCGCAACACCTTGTGGCGATGGCGACCTTCAGCGACGGCACGGTCCGCGACGTGACCGATGACGCCAAGTTCGACGCCCTGAACGAGGGGATCGCCAGCGTCACCCCTGAGGGGGTCGCCCGCACGATCCGCCAGGGGGAGACGAACATCCTGGTCCGTTACCAGGGGCACGCCGCGATGTCCCGCCTGACGGTCCCGTATGCGACCGACAAGGAGTTCGACTTCCCGCCCGAGCAACGTCATCGACGAGCTGGCCGCCGCCAAGTGGCGGGAGCTGGGGCTGGTCCCCTCGCCGGCCTGCACGGACGCGGAGTTCCTCCGCCGCGTGATGCTCGACACGGTCGGCACGCTGCCGACGCCGGACGAGATCGACGCCTTCCTCGCCGACGACGACCCGGAGAAGCGGTCGAAGCTGATCGACCAGGTGCTCGACCGGCCGGAATACGTCGATTTCTGGGTCCTGAAGTGGGGCGACATCCTCCGCGTCAACTCGACCAAGCTGGGCGCCCAGGGGATGCTCGCCTTCAACCTCTGGCTCCGCGAGTCGTTCCGGGCCAACACGCCGGTCGATGAGATGGTCCACGAACTGGTCACGGCTCAGGGGTCGATCTACACGAACGGCCCGGCCAACTACTTCCGCGTGGCCAGCAACCCCGAGGAACTGGCCGAGACCACCGCGCAGGTCTTCATGGGCGTGCGGCTCCAGTGCGCCAAGTGCCACCACCACCCGTTCGAGGCGTACGGTCAGGACGACTATTACGGCCTGGCCGCCTATTTCGCCCGGATGCGGACCAAGAACAGCGACGAGTTCGGCCTGTTCGGTCGGGAGCAGGTCATCTACGTCGCCAACTCGGGCGAGGTTCGCCAGCCGCGTACCGGGAAGGTCATGGAGCCGACCCCGTTGAACGATGAGCCGGCCGACGACCCGGTCGATCGCCGCCGCGCCCTGGCCGACTGGCTCACCGAGGCCGACAACCCCTGGCTCGCCCGCAACATCGTCAACCGCTACTGGGGCTACCTCTTCGGCAAGGGGCTGGTCAACCCGATCGACGACCTCCGCGAGACGAACCCGGCGAGCAACCCCGAACTGCTCGACGCCCTCGCCGAGGCGTTCGTCCAGAACGGCTACGACCTGAAGGCCCTCCTGCGCCTGATCCTCAACAGCCGGGTCTATCAGCTCAGCGCGATCCCCACGCCCGACAACCGGCTCGACACCACGTTCTTCTCGTACCATCCATTGAAGCGGCTGACCGCCGAGCAATTGCTCGACGCGGTGAACATGGCCACCGGGACCACCGAGAAATTCCGCGGCCAGCCCGACGGCACCCGCGCAATCTCTTTGCCGGACCCGAGTTACGACTCGTACTTCCTCGACGTCTTCGGCCGCCCCGAACGGGTGATCGCCTGCGAATGCGAGCGCAGCGCCGACCCGACCCTCGGCCAGGCGCTTCACCTGATGAACAGCGACCTGATCAACCGCAAGCTCGCCGACCCGAACGGCCGCCTGGCGACGATGCTCAAGGACCCGAAGCTGACCGACGAGACGCTGATCCAGACCCTCTACCACCGGACCTTCAGCCGCCCCGCCACCCCTCGGGAAATCGACGACGCCCGGACGGTCCTGGACGCGGCCCCCGACCGCACCCAGGGCGCCCAGGACCTGTTCTGGGGACTGATGAACGCGAAGGAGTTCCTGTTCAATCATTGATGGACGCTGATGCGCCAGGTTCCGCGTGATGGCGGACGCGGGCGGAATGCCTCGCATCCGCCATCGAATCGTCCGCCATCCCTCATCCTTCCCCGATCGAGCCTCTTCCCATGAACCGCCCACCTTACCTCACCGCACTCCTGCTTTTGCTTGGCCTGCCGCTTGGGTCCTCGGCCCGCGCGGAGGATGCACCAACGTATGAACAGGATATCAAGCCGGTTCTGAATAAACGCTGTACCGTCTGCCATAACGCGAAGAAGGTCGGCGACGAGGACCTTTCGGGCGGTCTGGCGCTCGATACCTACGAGGCGATCCGGAAAGGGACCGCCGACCACACGATCGTCACGCCGGGCAAGGGGGACGAGAGCGAGCTGTACCGGCGTCTGGTGGAAACGGATGAGTTTCTCCGCATGCCGCTCATGGAACCCCCGCTCCCGGAGGATCAGCGCACCTTGATCCAACGCTGGATCGACGCGGGAATGCCGCGCGGTGAGGCCTCCGTTCCGGCCGGGAACAACATCAAGGCCGAGGCGTCCGCACCACCGAGTCGCCGGCTGGTCCGCACGCTCGACGTGGTGCTGCCGTCCGAGGTCAAGGTTCCGAAGGGGGTCGAGGGGATGGGGGAGGGCGGCCCCCTGGAGGTCGCCCTGAAGATCGGTCCGCTGCCCCCGGTCTCGGCGGTCGTCTTCCGCCCCGATGGCGGGCAACTGGCCGTCGGCACGGCGGGGCAGGTCGTGATCTGGGACATGGAGAACCATAAACCCGCCGCTACCTTGACCGGGATTCCCGGTCTGGTGCACGCCCTGGCCTACAGTCCCGACGGCAAGCAACTGGCCGTCGGCGCGGGCCTGCCCGCGCGGTCGGGCTCGGTGCGGGTCTATCACGTCCCCGACGGCTCGCTCCAGTACGATCTGACCGGCCACGAGGATGTCGTGTACGGCCTCGCGTTCCGTCCCGACGGCGCGCAGCTCGCCTCCGCCGGCTTCGACAACACGGTTCGGTTCTGGAACCTCGCCAGCGGTCAGCCCGAGGGGGTCTTCGAAGGGCACTCCGATTTCGTGAACGAGATCGCCTACACCCCCGACGGCCAGAAGCTCCTCAGCGCGAGCAAGGACCGCTCGATCAAGGAATCCGACCCGAAGACCGCCGAGGGCATCCGCACGTTCAGCGAGCATAACGAGAACGTGCTGGCCCTGGCCATCCGGCCGGACGGCAAGGGGTTCGTCACGGCCGGTGACGAGCCGCAGCTCCGCTGGTGGGAGTTCGACCAGCCGACCAAATCCATGAAGCGTGTCGGCGGCCACGGCGGCCCGGTCCACGAGCTGGCCTTCAGCGACAACGGCAAACGGCTGATCTCAGCCGGCGGCGACAACTCGGTGCGGCTCTGGGACGGCCAGAGCGGGGCCTCGCAGCGATCCCTGCCCGGTCCGAACGAGTGGCAGTACGCGGTGGCCCTCTCTCCCGACGGCCACCTCGCCGCGGCCGGCGGCTGGGACGGCATCGCCCGCGTCTGGGACGCCGACAACGGCACGCTCCTCTTGACCCTGCTCCAACCCCCCGGCCCCCAGGCCGATCAGCCCGACTGGCTGGCTCTGACGCCGCAGGGGGATTGGACCGCCTCCGACGGCCTGAACGCTCTCGCCCGCTGGCGTGTCGGTGGCCGCGAGGTCGCCACGGATGCGGTCGCGACGGCGATCCAGAAGACCCGGGACGGGAAGTGAGAGAACAACATCACCGCGAGAACCGGAGGCCCCCTCGATGAAGTCAGCGACAACGTATTCCGCGGCTCTCGTCGTCCTGCTCGCCGCGCTGGCGAACCAAGGCCGGGCGCAGACGTCGTATCCGATGATCACCCGCGTCGAGCCGACCGCCGTGCAACGGGGCCAGACGGTCGAGATCACGGTCCACATCGCCCAGGCCTTTGACAGGGCTTCGGCCCTGCTTTTTGAAGGGAAGGGCCTGTCCGCCGAGGTTCTCAAGGCGGAATCGAAGGAGAAGCCCCGGGCCGGCATCCGCGGCACCCGAGCCACCGGCAAGGTCCAGGCCCGGCTGACCGTCGCCCCGGATGCGGACCTTGGCCCGCGAGAGCTTCGCGTGGTGACCACGGAGGGCGTCTCGTCCGTCGGCATGATCGTCATCGTGGCGGACCCCGTCATCACCGAAGCCGACGACAAGGCCAACGACACTCCAGCGGGTGCGCAGGAGATCACCCTGCCCGCGAGCATTTGCGGAATCGTCGAGAAGAACGAGGACGTCGATTGGTACGCCTTCCACGCCGAGGCCGGGCAGCGGATCACGTTCAACGTCTGGGGCAACCGGCTGGAGAACAAGATCCACGACCTGAACGCCCACCTCGACCCCATCCTGCAGTTGTTCGACGAGACCGGGCGCGAGCTGGCGGCCGACGACAATGCCCTGTTTGCCGACCCGATGCTTTCCTATGAGTTCAAGAACGCCGGGACCTACCGGGTACAGATCCGCGACACGACCTACTCCGGCGACCAGAACTGGCCGTATGTCCTTCAAGCCACGGCAGGCCCCTACGCCACGTCCGTCTTTCCGCTGGCCGTCCACCCCGGAGAAGCCGCCGAGGTCCACGCCCGAGGATTCAACATCAACGACACTCAGGCGATTATCCTGGATGTCCCTGGTGATGCCCGCCCCGGGCCGATCCGGCTCCCCTTGCCCACGGACAACGGCGCGACCCGACCCATCGAGCTGGCCGTGACCGACCTGCCTCTGGCGACCGAAACCGACGATGCGTCCGAAACCCTCGACAAGGCCCAGGCCCTGACGATGCCTGTCGCTCTGAGCGGTCGACTCGGCGAGATCAACGACACGGATGCCTATCGCTTTGAGGCCAAGAAGGGACAGGTTTTCACCTTCGAGATCCAGTCGCGCCGCATCGGTTCGCAGGCAGACCCCGTCGTGCGAGTCATCGACGAGAAGGGCAAGCGCCTGGCCGAGCAGGACGATACGTTCGGTAAGGACCCTCGACTCGACTGGACTTCGCCCGCGGAAGGGGTGTTCGCCGTCCAGGTGACCGACCTGCACAGCCGAGGCGGTCCGGATTTCGGTTACGTGCTCCTGGCCGAGTCCGCCCGGCCCGACTTCACCGTGACCTGCGATCCGGACAAGATCAACGTCAGCCCGGGCGGCCGGACGACGCTGTTCGTCAAGGTCGATCGACGAACTGGCTTCAAGGGCCCCGTGACCTTTACGTGGGAAGGGTTACCGGAGGGCGTCTCGGCCAGTCCCTTGACGGTTCCCGAAACGATGGATCAGGGCGAGATCGTGGTCTCGGCCTTATCCGATGCCAAGCTCGGCGGCACGCTCGTCAGGCTCCGCGGTGAAGCCGAGACGGACGAAGGATCGCTGACGCGATGGGTGCAACCCCGGCAGGAGATTTATTCCCCCGGCGGTGGCCGCGCCTTGTTCGAAGTCGAGACGCTGGCCCTGGCCGTGACCGAGCCATCGGACATCACCGTCGAGGCCAAACCCGAGCGGATCACGCTCCAGCCCGGAAAGACCGCCACGATCGACGTGACCGTGGAACGTCGTGAGGGATTCGACGGCCCGGTGAACCTGGCCATCGAGCTATCTCACCTGAACCGCTCGTACGCCAGCCCGTTACCCAAGGGGGTTTCGGTCAAGTCGGGCAGCAAGACCCTTCTCGGTCCGAAGGAAACGGCGGGGAAGATCATCCTGGAGGCCAAAGCGGATGCCCAATGCTTGCGAGGATCTGCCGATCGCCGTCATGGGCCACGTCTCGATCAACTTCGTCGTCAAGACAGCCTACAGCAGTGCTCCTATCCTCCTGACGGTGCCCGAAACGAAGAAGGACGAGAAGTAGAAGTAGGCACGCGGCGAGGACTCCAAAGTGGAAACGGCCCGCGATGCGTTCGTTCGCATCGCGGGCCGTGCTGTCAGGAGATCATCACCGATTGGGCTGCGTTCAGCGGGACGTCCTGGCCAGCAGGGAATCGATCTCGCTCGCGAGCGCGGGCGGGAGCTGATCCTGAGCATCCTTCGCCTTCGCCAGATAGGCGGACGCGCTGGAGGCCCGACCCGGATCATTGGCGAGCAACCGTCCCATGTGGAAATTCAGCACGGGATGCTCCTCCGCCTGGCTCAGCCCTTTCATGTAGGAC
Organism: uncultured Planctomycetota bacterium; assembly: GCA_963758025.1. GTDB lineage: Bacteria > Planctomycetota > Planctomycetia > Isosphaerales > Isosphaeraceae > CAVWUA01. Next base: position 108,040 of record CAVWUA010000007.1, read on the forward strand.
TTCTCCGCATCGCGAGTGAGCTTCAATGCCTCCTGGATCGAGCCGAGCGTGTCGAAGAAGTCGGGCGGCAAGGTCGCCGGATCGACCCGTTTGAGCAAACCCTCCGCCAGGGCCAGGGCATCCTGGTTCTTGTCGAGGTACTGGTGCAGGATCCACGCCTTGTTGTTCACCGCCTCGACCGAGTTCGGCTGGGTCTTCAGAACCGCATCGTACTGAGCGACCGCCTGTTCGAACAGGTTGCGAGACGAGGCGGAGTCCGCGCCGGTCTCGGCCTTGCTCAAGAAGCATGTCGCCGTAGTTCAGGTGCAGGACCCAGGAGTCGAGCACCGGAGCAGCCTTCTCGATCCAGGCCAGGCCCAGGTCCGTCTGACCGGCTTTGTGGAAGCCGATGGCGGCGGCCAGGGCCATCTCGCCCGTCTTGTCGGCTCCGGCGTACTGCGACACCAGGGCCTGAGCCTGCTCAATCTCCTTGGCCGGAGCCGGCTGCCCCTCACCACGAGGCGAGCATAGATATTGAACCAGCATCGCCAGCGAGGTCGCGTCATTCGGCACGGCCTTCAGTGCGTCGGTCAGAGTCTGAACCGCCGGTCCGCGCTGATCGCTCATCATCTGGATGTCGGCGATCTGATGGTACGCCCCTGAGAACTTCGGATTCGATTGCAGGATGGAACGGAGAAGTTGAACCGCCTCGTCGCGACGGGCCGCGACCTGCGACGGTGTTCCGTCCTGATGCGCCAGGGCCCGGGCCTTCACGATCAGCGCCGCCGGCTCGGCCGACTTCGACTCCAGGAGCCAGTCCGCCTGGCGGACGGCTTCATCGAGATCGCCCGAGGCGAGACTCGCCTGCGCCAGGGCCAGGCGGATGTCCGTCCGCTTCGGAGCGCGGGAGACCGCCTCGGAATACTCCTTCGCCACTCCTTCGGCCCAGCCGCGAGCCGCCGCGATCTGGGCGCGGAGCATCGGACCGACCGGGGAATTCTTGTCGATCTGGTCGATCTCCGCAGTCAGTGCGAGCGCCCGATCGAGCTGCCCGGCGCGGGCGGCAAGTTCGGCTTCGGCCTGCGGGAAGACGACATCATCGGGGAACTTCGCGCGGAACTCACGGATCAACGTCGCGGTCTTTTCGTTGAACTTCCGTTCAGCCGACGGGTCTCCCTGGGCGGCGGCCGTCGCCGCTTGTGACGCCACGAGCCGTACGAGCATCGCGGCCAGGCTCGCATCCTTGGGGTCCTTTGCCAGCAGGTCACGGACGATCGTCTCGGCCTCCGCGTAACGACCAACATCGTGGAGCGTGTCCACCAGCAGGCGGCGGAATACGCCATTCGGATCGTCCTGAGCCTTCTCCTGGATGTAGGCCAGGGCCTCGTCGGCCTTGCCCGACATCTGGAGCACACGGTAACGGGCCTGAACCAGCTCGATCGAGGAGGGGTGTTCCTTCAAACCGTTATCGATCACGGCCAAGGCTCGCGTCAGGCCGGTGTCCGCAGGCGGAATGGTATTCTCGATCGCGGAGAGCATCAGGTGAATCGACGGCGGCTGGTCTCCGGAGGCAATTGCCTTGCGGAGCAGGGCGGCTGCCTGCGGTGGCTGATCCTGAGCCATCAGGAACGAACGCATCGCCACGGCGGGAGAATATCCTGGCGAGGACTGGAGCACGTGATCGAGAAGACTTGAGGCACGGGCGTTCTCCCCGTTGACACGGTAGAAGTTCGCCGCGCGGACGAGTTCCTCGTTGCGCTCCTTGGAATCCTTGGGAAGATCTTTGAGCAGGGACTCGATCTCCTTACGAGCCGTCGGCCACTCCCCCTTGGCGTTCTGGGCCGAGACCATCTGCCAACGGACCATGCGTGCCTTATCACCAAGCTGGCCGCTTTGAAGCAATCCCTGGAGCCGCTGAATGGCGGCGTCGGGATCCTGGTTCTCCAGTGCGAGAGTCGCCAGAGCCCAGTCCGCAGCGTCTGACAGGGACAGTCCATCCTCCAGTTCTTTCGATGGCTGCGCCTGGCGGATCTCCTCGTAGATCCGCATCGCCTCTTTCGGGTCCCCCGCGTTGCTATTGAGCTGAGCCTTCCAGAACAGGGCGACCTTATTGCCGGGGTCCTTCACCAAGGCGGCATCGAGGTGCTCCGCGGCAGAGCGTGGGTTGTTCCGCGCGATGTCAAGCTGGGCGTCAAGCAAGTCGGCGGCGGCGGCTTCCGACCATCGTTCCCGGATCGTGGCGATCGAGCGCTCGACGCTGGCGAAATCGCGGCGGGCCAGGTCGAGCAAAGCTAGCTGCACGAGCGGGCTGGAATTCTCGGCTCCCTCGGCGGCCTTCGCCAGTAAAGTTCGGGCCTCCTCCGGCTTGTTCAAGGTGCCAGCCAGAAGTTCGGCTCTAGCTTGAATGACATTGATGTTCTCTGGGTACGCTTTGAGGAACTCGGTCAGGATGCGGTCGGCCTCCTCGGGCTTGCCTTCCTTCAGGGAGAGGGCGGCATCGAGACCAGCCAGTTCGTCGCTGTCGGGAAAACGCTTTCGAGATTCACTGAGGAGCTTGCGAGCCTCGGCCGTCTTACCCTGATCGCTGAGAGTCAGGACAGCGAGATGATCCGCAGCGGGTCCACCCTCCGCCTGAGACTTTAAGGCGTCGATGCGCTTCATCCCTTGCTCGCGATGGCCGAGCAAGATTTCGATCTGAGCCATTCTCAATTGCAGCGCGGGCGTGGCTTCCTGTCCGGCGGTGATCGCCTTCTGGAATGAGTTGAGAGCCTTGCTCAGCTCTTCCGGTGTATGCTTGGCCTGGTGAATCTCGCCGTCGATCAGGTAGAGGGTCGGTTCTAGCGAACGATCCACCTCACCCTTGGCAATGCCGGCGAGCAATGCGGCGACCGTCGGCTCGGCCTCCTCGGGATATCCCCCCTGGACCATCGCCCAGGCCGCCCAGACCTGATAGCGAGGCTCCAGGTTGGTGTGCTGCTGGGCCTTCTGAAGATATTGCCGGCCCAGCGCCGTCTCTCCCGAGAGCATGAGAGCCACGCCGTAAAGCGCCTGCGGCATGGCCGCGTCCAGCACGAGAGCGGCGGTCTTCAGGTGCTCCAGTGCACTGGCGCGGAGCTTCGGATCGGTCTCCTTGACAACGGTCCCCGGCACGCGGGTCGCCTCGGCCAGCCCCGAGCGTTCCAGGTCGATGATCCCCTGGAACAGATGGCCCAGAGCTTTGTGGTTCGCTGCTCTCGCCTGGAGCAGGTCACTGATGTACGGTGCCGCCTTGGCGTGGCGATCGGGATCTTCCGGGTCGGACAGAGCGGCGCGGATGGCGATTTCGCGAAGCCGCATGACCGTTTCGGTCCAGATGGGTAGTTTCGCGGCATCGAGCTTTAGACCCTTGGCCGCCATCTCCAGACAACGTTCACGTTCTTCACGGAAGAGCAGGTATTCGGCGTATTCCTCGTACACGGCCAGATCGGCGGCCTTGGAATCCGTCAGAGCTTTCTGGAAATTAGCCTCGGCCAGGGCGTCCAGAGCTTCACCCGCCTTGGTGGCTTCGACGGTCTTCTCGGCGCCGACGTTCGCCGAAACTAGAGAGACGTGCTTCTGAACCTGCTCCAGCAGTCGGCCAATACGTGCCAGGCGTTCCGGCGCGATGGTACCGTCTTTGGAGAGTGACTCGGCTTCCGCCCGGATGGCCTCGACCCTTTCGGCGAGCGTAGCCGGATCAGTGGTCGTGATTGCATCAAGCTGACGCAAGCGCAACATCGCCATGCGATCGATCATGCTGGCCTCGGCCGGAAGACTCTGGGTCCGTACCCGAGCGAGCACCGTCTCCAGCGACTCGTCCTCACTGGACTCTCGAGCGATGCGGGCGCGTACCCATTCGGTCCGCAGGCGTTTCGGTTCGCGGGCTTCGAGAGCTTTCAGATGGCGACCCGCCTCCACAAGGTCCGGCGTGCCGAGGTCAAGAGCCTCCAGGGCCAGCGCGTAATGCGCATCGGGATCGGCGGGGTCGAGGTCGAGGACCTGCTTGGCTCGAGGGACGCTCTCGTTGGTGTCCTCATGTTCGAGGGCATCGATGAGGAGTAGCCGTCGCGGCTCGACATCACGCTTGTCATACTTGGCGGCGTCGGCCAGGGCGCTGAGCCGCTCCAGGTGGAGTTGCGCGCGCATCTTCGGCTCGTGCTCGGCCCAATCGGCGAGCATCCGGGCCATTTCCTCGTGGATCTGTGCGTTCTTGCCGTCTTGCTGCAAGGCACGCTGGAACTGGATCTTGGCGTGGGCATACCGCCCGGCTTTCCACTCCTGTCTCGCGAGCGGCAGGATGTCGGCAGACTTGCCGGGCACCAGCTCAAACGTGATGGCCATCAGGCCCAGCACGGCGATGACTAGGAACAAGCCAGAGAGGACGATCAAGGGTTTCCATCGCACGGTCATCGGGCTCTTCTCCTAAGGCTCGTGGGCCGAGCCGCGTCGCCGCGGTCTGTCCCGGACGAACGACCATCCCGGTCGTGTCACGGGCCGCCAGCGGGCGGCTTGGAACTCCGTCCCGGGCGGGACGGCAAAGGCGGGCTTGGAATCCTCTCTCAAACGGCAAGTGGAGTCGCGGCAGAATGAGGACGCGGAGAGGATTTGGGGAATCGGGCGATACCGTTCGCCCCGTACCTCAAAGGGTCGCAATCCATTGCAGTTTGTTCAAAGAGAACCCTAGCGTTCGGACAGGATATCGAGTCGAGTTCCACCTTGGCAAGAAAAATAAGGACGGCTTCGATCGAAATCTCGTCATTCCCCCCGGATGACAAAAAAACGGTCGAAGCCGTCCACCTCTTCCCACTAGAGAAGACGAAATCGGGATCGTCCTGGCGACAACGCCACGGGGCCGACGGCAACGAATGCCCCCGGCCCCGTGACGCGACTCGACCGATTTTCGAGTAGTACCTGGCCTTAACGGCGAAGGAATTTTTCGGGAGAGGCGCGGAACGCCTCCAGATGATGGGCATCCGGGAATAGGTAACGCAGGCCGGCGTGGGTTGCCGAAAACTGCGGTTTGCCCCGGACCATCCTTCCGGCGAGGTTCCGACAATGCGGACAGTAGCCCTGATCGGCCACGTCCACCTCGGCGTAACGGCCTGGCTCGTGAACGAATTTCTGACGGGACTCGGTATCGGAACAGAGATAGAGGTGGCCTTTATAATAGACCCCGTAGCGGGGATCGCCCGTCACCGAGCGCCACGGTCCACCAGGTTCACCACACAACGACCGCTGCTGCTCGGCAGATACCGTTCCGGATTTTCCAGAAACGTCTCGCGAGACTCGGCGCTCGCGAACCGAAAAATCATTCCGTCATGCATGACCGTCAGATCAGGAAGGCCCGACTTCAAGCCCTCCCCTTCCACCAGGCTAACGGGACAGTATCCATCCAGGGCCAGGACCGGTGTGGGACGGGCTCGATTGAGAAGTGTGAGGAAGGTTCCGGGATCGGCGAAGCCCTCGTGACGCGCGAGGACGTGCCCCTCAACATCGACGATCACGGTGAAAGGCAAGGCCGTCACGCCGTAACGTGTGGCGAGATCTTCCCTTTCGTCAGATCGGATCTTGACCGGCACGAATTCCGAGTGCCCCATGGCACCCACGTCCGGGCGGCTGAACACCTCGCGTTCCATGCGACGGCAGTACAGGCACCAGGGGCCGGTGAACTGGACCCAGAGCGGTCGATTGCGGGTCAGGGCTTCGTCCTGGGCTTGTTCGAAACTGGCTCGCCAGGGCACGGCTGAGCCATCATTGGCCAGAGCCTGACCATTCGCGATCGTCAGAACCAGAACGAGACCAAAGAAGGGACAGGCGAATGCGGCCCGAAGCAGGCGGGCAGCTCGTTGACGCATGGAGGACCTCCGACGTTCGGCAGCAGAGTGGAGCGTTCAATCCGTGAGGCATCGCCGGGTGCGACGCCGCTCCTTCCCTGGAGTTCGACCGCGAGCGCGGACGTGCCAAGCCTTTGGCGGAGGAGATGGGACTCCCAAGAGTCACACCTGATATCGGCCCCTCGAAGACCAAACCTGAAGCCAAACTTGTCATGTCTTCCGACTTGCGACTAACCGGCCTTCTCGACATTGAGGCCCGCCGGATGGTAGAACGGGGCACAGCCGCGCCCGGCCGTACCGCCTGGCTGCGGATTCCAACGGACCGAATCTCACACCGTGAACACTCCAACGGAGGTTCCCACCCCAATGACCCAGGGACGACTCATGCTTATGCCCACCTGTCTGGCCGTGATGGCCGCTGTCGGTCTGCTCGCCCTGTTCGCCGAGGGCGCGGCCGCAGCCGAAAATCCTGTCGTGGTGCTCGACACCAACATGGGCCCCATCACCGTCGAGCTGTTTGCCGACAAGGCGCCCAAGACCGTCGAGAATTTCCTCAAGTACGCCGAGAGTGGCCATTTTGACGGAACCGTCTTCCACCGCGTCATCCCCGGCTTCATGATCCAGGGGGGCGGGTTTGACCAGAACCTCAAAGAGAAGCAGACCCAGCCGCCGATCAAGAACGAGGCCTCGAACGGACTGTCCAACGCCCGTGGAACGCTCGCGATGGCGCGAACCAACGATCCCGACTCAGCGACCGCGCAGTTCTTCATCAACGTCGCGGACAACGCGCGGGGCCTTGATCCTCGACCGGGTTCAGCAGGCTACGCCGTCTTCGGCAAGGTGATCGACGGCATGGAGGTCGCGGACAAGATTGTCTCGGTGCCTACCGAGCAAAAGTTGCTTGAGATGGAAGTCGCGCCGGGCACGTATCGAAAAGTTCCGGCGGACGACGTGCCGTCCCAGCCAGTCGTGATCAAGAGCGCCAAGGTCAAGAGCAAGTGAACTCGGAGAATAGCAGCCCGTCACTCGCGGTTAAAAAACCATCGGAGTCCGGCCCTTGACCACCGCTCGGGCTCGACTTAAGTTAGGTTATCCCTGTGGAGGGGTCGGCGGTGCGAGGCCCCCTGGCTGGCCACCCCACCGAAACGCTGTTGTTGCTCATGAAAGGAGCGTTTGATGGCTCACGTGGTCGCCGAGCCCTGCTTCGACTGCAAGTACACCGACTGTGTCGTCGTTTGCCCCGTCGATTGCTTCTACGAAGGAGCCCAGATGCTCTTCATCCACCCGGAGGAGTGCATCGATTGCGAGGCGTGTGTGCCCGAATGCCCCGTCGAAGCGATCTTCCACGAGGATAATCTCCCCGACGAGTGGAAGGAGTTCACCCCGCTGAACGCCGAGGAATCGCCCAAGTGCCCGGTCATCACTGAGAAGAAGGATGCCTTGGAGGGCGAGTCATGCAACAAGGCGGAGAAGTGAGTGAACGTCACTCCTCCTCCGCTGGATGGATACCGTGAGAGCAAAACGAACCCGTCACCTCACCAAAGTGGGGGACGGGTTCGTTTTATTTCACGGAAGCCGATGCTGTCGCTCACTTGAGTTCGTTCGAGGTCAACGCCTCACCACCGTTACGCGTCATGAGCTTCTGGAGCACGACCTTATTGATCTGGGCGTTGAGTGAAGAGACGCTGCCGTCGCACTTGGCGAAGTTGACCACGCCATTGTGCTTGCTCGACCAGTAGGTCCAGTACGTTTTCGTATTTCCGCTCACCTGAATGATGATGGGCTTGTTGATCGTGCGGTTTGGCACGGTGCGTACGCAGCAACTGGTGGCATCAGGCCAGGTTCCTTCGAGGGTCTCGCCCATATAAACAGTGAAGGAGGTCCCGTCGGTAATGTCGGCAATGCTCACTGTCGAATTCCGGAATGTGATCCCGTTGTCGAAGATGCCGCAGTTGATGTCGTTCGGGTTCGTGCATCCCGGCTGCAGTCCGGCTGCCATGTTGCCCCGATAGTCGGACGGTCCGACCTTGGACACATTGCTTCCTCCGGCACCGGCCGCGTCCGCTTTCCGGTTTGAGGGACAGACAAAAAATTCCAGTGCCCGACTGACGCTCGTCCGGTTCGTCAGGATAAGGCTGGGAATTGCCATTGCTGTCCAGGTAAACCGGAGGCAGGTTGAAGTTAATCTCGTTCCATAGATTCACCTGCTCCAGCTTCAGGAGTAGTCCGGTCAAACCGTTCCACATCTGAGGCGTGGCCGAGTAAGGGACGCATGCGGCGATTGTTTCGTCGCAGTACCAGCCGGACGGAAACGAGCCGAAGGCGTCGTGATATTCCTGTCCGGCCAATCCCAACTGCTTCAGATTGTTGATGCACTTGGACCGGTTGGCCGCCTCACGTGCCTGTTGCACGGCTGGCAGGATCAGGGCAACCAGCACCCCAATGATCGCGATGACGACGAGCAACTCGATCAGGGTGAAACCCGCGGGGGACCTGTCCCGCCGCTTCCCGTTCGGACTAAGTCGCATGTGCTTACCCTCGAAAAGATCGCCAGGCCGCTTGACACGTCCACCTTCACGTTACACCACGGTGAGGCTCAATGCAATCATTGTGGGAGCAATTCCAGTCAGGCACCCAATGCTCATCCCAAAAGGAAGGCGGGTGGGATCGTAGCGAAATACCGCGCAAGGTCCAGCACAAGTCTTCCCCTACATTCGAATCTGTCGAGGAAAAGCATCGGACAGCGGTGACATGGAAAGACCTGGCACATCCCTTCGCGACTTTGACCTCCTCACTCAGGGGCTCATTTCAACTCAACCGTCCAGTAGGCATTATCCAGAAACGTCTTCCAACTCTGGTACTTGCGATGCGAGAGCTTCAAACCAAGTATAGGACTCGTTCGCGGCTCGACCGGCTCGCGGATGAGTCGCATTCCGGCTTGCAATGGGGTACGCCCCCCTTTACGGACATTGCACATCAGGCAGGCGCAAACGATGTTGTCCCAGGTGGCCTGTCCACCCTGGCTCCGAGGCGCGACGTGATCGAGGCTCAACTCGTTGGTAGGAAAGCGTTTGCCACAATATTGACAGCGGTTTCCATCACGCGCGAAGATATTCCGCCGATTGAATTTGACGCGTTGGCGGGGCAACCGGTCGTAGCTGAGTAGGCGAATGACGCGGGGAACCTGGATCTCGAAGTGAACGGTGCGGACGAAGTCGTCGTCGGGATCCCGGAACCGCGCGCGGGCTTCGGAAACCTCGCACCAACTGGCGAAATCGTATGACTGATAATAACCCTCGTCGAGGGTGATGACCTCGGCGAGATCTTTGAACAAGAGACAGAAGGCCCGTCGCACGCTGATGACATGCACGGCCATGTACAGCTTGTTGAGGACGAGAACGCTCGAGTCGAGGGCGTAACTGGCGCCGAGGCTCATGGGCAGCTCTCTCCCACGGGTTCAGATAAGAAAGGCACCACAAAAGAACACAGAAAAACGACAAAGTCGAAATCGGGATATCAGGAGGAAAAGCTCGGAAGAAGCGTCTGAAGCCGTTCAATCCCAAGTTGATTATTACTCTTGATTCCGTGTTTCTTCGTCGAATCTCGTGTGTTTTGCGGTGAATTCTCAGGCCCCGAGGGCGTTCCGAACCGCGCGACCGACGTCGGCGGTGGAGTTCTTGCCACCGAGGTCGGGGGTCCGGGGTTGGCCAGCACCGAGAACGTTGGCAATCGCCTTACGGATTGCCTCGGCGGCGGCCGATTTGTCCAGGTGATCGAGCATCATGGCCACCGAGAGGCATGCGGCAATCGGGTTGGCGATCCCCTGACCTGCAATGTCAGGCGCGGAGCCATGCACCGGTTCGAACATACTGGGCGCTTTTCGATCCGGGTTCAGGTTACCCGAGGCGGCCAGGCCAAGCCCCCCCTGAAGAACCGCCCCAAGGTCGGTAATGATATCACCGAACATATTCGTGGTGGCAATCACGTCAAACCGCTCCGGGCGCATGACCATACGCATGCAGCAGGCGTCGACATGCTGATAGTCGGTCTTGATGTCCGGATAGTCACGTGAAACCTCGGTGAAGGTCCGCATCCAAAGGTCGTGCGCGTACGTCAGGACGTTGGTTTTGGCCACCAAGGTCACGAGCCCCTTCCGCCCTTGAGCACGGTCCTGATCCGTCAGATTGGGGAAGACGCGGGACTGTGCACGCTTCCGCGAAAGGTCGAAGGCGTAGCGCAGGCAACGTTCGACACCGGCCCGCGTATTGATCGAGGTCTGGATGGCGACCTCCTCGGGTGTTCCCTTGCGGGTAAATCCGCCCGCGCCAACGTAAAGGTCCTCGTTGTTTTCGCGGACGATGACAAGGTCGATCTGCTCGGGGCCTTTGCCTTTGATCGGTGTTTCCACTCCGGGATAGAGCTTCACCGGGCGCAAGTTGATGTACTGGTGGAAATCGAACCGGAGCTTCAAGAGAAGGCCTTTTTCCAGCACTCCGGGAGGAACGTCCGGATGTCCGACAGCGCCGAGGAGAACCGCATCACAACCACGAAGTTGATTAATCACACTCTCGGGCAGAACCTCACCCGTCCGCAGAAACCGCTCCCCTCCCAGGTCAAAAAGCTGTGTTTCGAGCGCCAGGCCATGCTGTTCCTGAACGTCCTTCAACACGGCGAGCGCCTCGCCAATGACCTCCGGCCCCACCCCATCGCCCTGGATCACACCAATCGTCTGCAAGAGCCTACCCTCCACCCGTCGCCTGACTATCAACTCACGACGGAATCAACCAATCCCGACTGCCCTTCATCCATCATGAAGATGGACTTATTGTAACGGTCTGCCCGAAACCCGACAAGCATAAGGGAGGTGGCTCGCCTCATGCAAACTGAAGGCCAAACTCCAGGAACGAGTTCAAAGACAAGGGACGGAACGGGGAAAAGTCGTTGACATTTCAGAGCTTGTCTCCATACTACTTTACAGGTAGAAGGCCCGCGCCTCACGTCTGATCCGGTCGCGCTCAAGGCCTCCTCCCGCACCGTACCGTTCTCCGCTGATATTCAATCGCAGAATCCGCGACGGCTGGCTTGGCCCGTCCCAGTCGCGCCTTGCAACAGCGAGAGGGTCTCATGGCCTCATCTACAGAGAGCAATCCCCCCGCCAAGAGCAATTCTCCCGTGACGGGCGAAGCCCCGATTGTCACCGCTTCCAAGAGCGGCAATCCGGCGGGCGACGGAGCGGGAGCGCAGCGGGCAAGAGCGATGCAAAAGCGAAGGACCCCAAGGGCCTCTCCGCGCTCAACGAACTGAACCTGGAGAAATCAATCCTGCGTCGTGGCCTGGCCACCACCCAAGAAATCGAAGCCTGCAAAGCCCATCGTGCCAAGCTCGCGGCCTCGGAGAATTCCAAGAGCCTCCTGGAAGTCATGGTCAGCGCCCGGGTCTTGACTCAGGGGCAGGCTGTGCGGTTGCTCAAGGAACAGGGGGAGGGCCAGGCCAAATTCGAGATTCCGGGCTACCAGATCCTCGACAAAATCGGCAAAGGGTCGATGGGCATCGTGTACAAGGCCAAGCAGACGAGCGTCGATCGCATCGTCGCTGTTAAAGTCCTGCTCGACGCCCTGGCGCAGAACAAGGAGTTTATCAAGCGGTTCGATCGCGAGGCGAAGATCGCCGCGAAACTCTCACACAACAACATCGTCAACGCCATCGACGCCGGAGAGGTCAATGGTCATTACTACTTTGTCATGGAGTACGTCGAGGGAGAGACGATCAAGGACATCCTCGAACGCGGCAAGGTCTTCGACGAGAAGGTCGCGCTGAAGATCATCCTGGCCGTCGCCGAGGCCCTGAAGCATGCCCATCAGCGCGGGTTGATCCACCGCGACATCAAGCCCGAGAACGTGATCCTCACCAAGGACGGCAACGTCAAGCTCGCCGACATGGGCCTGGCGCGCCTGACCGCCGACGAGAAATGGGCGATGGCCGAGGCCGGCATGGCGATCGGCACCCCGTACTACATCAGTCCCGAGCAGGTCCGCGGCCAGGTGGACGTCGATATCCGCGGCGATATCTACAGCCTCGGCGCAACCCTCTATCACATGGTTACGGGGCAAGTCCCCTATACGGGCGAGACTCCCTCGGAAGTGATGAAAAAGCACGTGGACAAGAACTGCCCACTCACTCCACCCGACCACATCAATCAAAAGCTTTCCAGCGGTCTCGGTGTCGTCGTCGAGACGATGATGGCCAAGAACCGTGAGAACCGTTATCGAAACCCTGACGATGTGATTCTCGACCTGAAGTGCCTGCTTCAGGGTGATCACCCCATGATCGCCGAACAGAAATCTGACTCTTTGGCCAATCTGGCCGAGGGCGAAGCCATGGACGGCGAGGAGGGAGGCTCGCAAGCCTCCGAAGCCGAGATGCTCGAAATGGCGGCCTATGTCAATAGCCGCACGAACATCATCGCCGCCCTGGCGATTCTGCTCGCTCTGTCCGTCGTGACTAATGTTCTCTTCGCCGTGATCAAGTGAGTTGGGCGATATGGAGCCAACGGTACACGTTCGCGGTTGGAATCGTTGGAAGTAGATTCGCCCCAAACAATTCTGCGAGTGCATGAGATCCGTTCGGCGGAATCCCTCATTCCGACCCAACAGCCCAGCCGGGTCGGATCATCCAGGCAGGTTCGCCGGATGAATGTCTCCCTCAATTCTCGCTGAAATTCAAGGAGCGGAGGATATCGCGGTTCAACGGGTCCTTGATGAACTTTCCGTGGCAACACGGGCAGAGGTCATAGCGGAATCCTTTGTAAAGGTCGGCCTCCAGCTCCTCCGAGGATGCCCCCTCATCACGCTGGAGAATCTGCGAGACGGCTTCGAGATGATCGTCGTCGAGGTCATCCTCCGTGATCTCGGCGGGATCGAAGCCGGCATAAGCCGAGATCTTGACCACGAAGCGTTTTTCGCCAGTGGCGGTCAGATCTTTACCACACAGATCACACGTGAAGTGGACCATCAGCGTCACATCCTTCAGTGAATGGCCGGTAAGTCAGGCACCGGTGAAGAGGTCACAGGAACGATTTTACCGCGTTTCCTCGGGGCCTTCCAAGACCTCAAGGCGATTTTTCGATCCGGGCGCGGGATGGGCCACCCGATCAGTAGCAGCCCCACCACCCCCAACGCGGCCAACGAAACAGCCATCCCAGCGCGGACGTTCCGGGGATCGTACCGCAGCACCAAGCGCCGCGCTATGGCGTCAACGGGTACCGACAGAAAGACCCCCTGGTGCGGCTCGACCCCTGCGCGGCGTCCATCGACCTCGGCACGCCAGCCGGGATCGAACGTCTCGGCCACGACGATACGATCCTTATGGTTTTCAGGGATCTTGATAACCAGATATCCGGGCTCGTTGACGGATCGATCAAGCATCGAAATTTCCAACCGAGCGATCCAGAGATCATCGATGCGATCAACACGGCGGAAAACACCGGGCGGAGGCGGCGTCGGAGCCACGATCGCGGCCACGCCCGAGGCGCGTAACCGCTCTTGGGCACGCCGGACTCCTTCCCAGGTGATGTCCCGCCGACTGGTGTTCGCGGCGCCCGGTTCGTATAAAGGGGCGAACCAGTCGAGGCTCCGCGATAGCTCTATCGAATCATAATTCCTGAGATCTGCCAACCCATAACGCATGAACACGTTCGGTGGAAGTTCGGCGCCGAGTGCCAGGATGCGTGCGGGCGGCGGAACCTCGCGGCGAAGATAGGCGATCACCGCCGGAACCGGCCGATCGTCCTCCACCGCGATGGCCGGATTCAGACCGTACCCGAACCCGAACAGATCGATCATGGTCAGGCCCAGTACCGCGAATCGGACGCGCCCGGCGCGAGGCGACCTTTCCGCAAGGCCGTCGCCAGCGCGGCCAGAGCCAGCAGATTTCCGGACACGAGCAGGGCGTAACGAGGCACGAAGTCCACCGTATGCGCGACCTGTCGCTCGGCCCGACGCGCGTACAACGAACGATCGGCTCCCGGCGTCGTCGCGGCGGCCCTCGCGTAATGATCCCTGGCCTTGTCTCTCAGAATTGGCTCCGCCAATCGCACGGAGGCCGCGACGACGATCAGGCCAAACGCGGCGATCAACCAGAGTCCGACCAGGCGGCCCCAGCCTCGCGCGGCACTCATCGCGTGCAGTCGATCCAGCCCGATTCCACCAAGTAAGGCCAGACCGAAGGCCACCCAGAGGGTCAGCCGCCGGTGATCCATCACGTTCAGAGCCGGGATGACACGGAGCACGTTCGCGACCGGCGGGATTTCGAACGCACCCAGAAAGCCGACAAGGACCAGGACCGACAGAAACCGCACAAGGGGCCGCGACCGCCACGACGCCACCCCCAGGGGAACCAGCCAGAGCAGGGTCGGCAACCCGACGAACCCTCCCGCGGACTCGTTCAGGTTGTGCACACCGACCGCCTTCGCCAGGTTCGGATGCCCCCGTCGCTGACTCCCATAGGCATAGGGCAGGGCCGTGCAAAGCGAATCCAGCAGTCGGGGCGATCCGACCGACCACCAGGAGGGCCTCGCCTCGGCACGATCCGCCCAGACCGGGCTCCGGCACAGGTACGATCCGAGGGGGATGATCTCGATCGCCGCCAACGCCACCCCCAGCGCCAGGCCCGCCGACCAACCCGCCAGGGCTCGCGTCGAGACGCGGGGCAATGCCGCCGAATCGTGCCCGAACCGCCACAACGCATAGGCCCCCGACACCAGCAGAACGTGGGCGCTCGTCTGAATGTGCCCCCCCAGGAGCACGAACCCCGTGACAACCGCCAGCCCGGACAGAGTCCGCGCCCGGGGCCGTTCGAGCACGGATTCCGTCGCCAGCAGGAGCCACGGCATCCAGACCGCCACGCTCGTCACCGGGAACAGCAGCCAGACGATCAGGAACCCGCTGAACGGATAGACAAGCCCGGCGAAGAGGCGCCCCCAGGGGCCAAGCCCCCAGCGCCTCGCGAGCAGAAACATCCCCATCCCCGCGACCCACAGCCGCGCGGCGGCCATCCAGGCAAGGGCCTGCGGGAGTGTCCCGAGATAGGCGATCAGGTGGAATGGGTCGAAAACCGCGCTCTGACCATTGGCGAGGTGCGGCGTGCCGCAGCCAGCAAGGCTGTTCCAGAGTGGCAACCGACCGCGCCGGAGCATCGCCCGGTTGAATTCCAGCCAGGGCTGGAACTGCAACACCGGGTCGATCAGCAATCGGTTTTTCGGCTCGTAGTCCGGCCCTCGGAATTCCGCGAAGCTCTTGGAGGCGAACAGCACATCGGCGGGACTGAGAACCTTACCGCCGACGAGCGACTCGCCGAGGAAGCCCGTGACCAGCGCCGCGAGCAAGACGGCGAAGGCGATCTGTTCGCGGCGAGGCGACAGCATGGTCGCGGGAGCCTCCCTGCCCCTCAATGGATGCAAGTCAATCCGTCAAAGGACTACCATAGGATCGACCCGCCCCCGCCGTCAATCCCGACCGAGCATGGCGCGGCCGTACTCGTCGAGCAAGCCGTACTTCGCCTGCCAGGTGGTGTAGAGAAAACCGAGGACGCCCGGCACGTCCTTGGCGGCGGTGGTCCACCGCTGGAAGTTGGACAGATCGTCCGCGTCGTAATAGCCCGCGATGATCTGCCGATGTCCGAGCCGAGCGAACCATTCGAGACTCGCACGCGCCTTGCCTCCGTTCCAGTTGGCCAGGATGACCTCCTTCGGAAGCCCTTTCCAGGAACCTTCGAGCGTGCCATTGACCAGATAGTACCGATCGACGGCATTGTGGTTCGGGTCGAACATGTCCGACCAGACGACGATCTCCGCGTCGGGATGGATCTCCTTGAGGATCTCCGTGCAACGCCGGACGTTGTCGGCGAGCAGTTGCCCCGGCGTCATTCCACGAGCCTGGCAGGCCTGGCACCAGTTCGCCACGCGGAACTCATCGTGCGACATGAAGAACGTCTTTGGATGATACAGCTCGTTCACCCGGCGGGCTTGATCGCGAAGAATCTCGTACAGCTTCGGCTCGCTCAGGCAGCAGACGATCTGTTCGCCGTGGATCAGGACCGGGTGATACCAGCTCACGAGGAGCCGCTGGCCCGGCTTGATGGAAGAGTCGGCCGTCAGGCGAAGAACCGGGCCGGGATGGTCGAAATCGAACTCGCCGGCATACGGCACCTGGCCGAGCTTCGGGTCGTGGACCGGCTCGTAGTCGCGCCCCTCGACATAGACCGTCTTGCCGTCCGCGGACGCCACCCGGAACGGGCAACCGTCGCGCCGGAGCACGTTCACCAGCGAAAGTTCCTCCAGCGTCAGCTCGTCGATCCAGAGAGAGCCGGCGCTGGTTCCCCAGAGGCCTGCGTAGAGATTCACCGAGTCGTTGTCCAGGCTATTGAAGACGACGGACACGCGTTTCCAGTCCTGAGAGGGGGCGATCCCCCCTTCCTGGAACGTCAACGATCGATCGTCCTTCCCCGCGCCGATGGCCAGCAACCGGAACGATCCGGGCGAGGAAAAACCGTCGGTCTTGACCCAAGCGGAGAGCCGGTAGCACGCGTGGGGACGCACCGTCACGCGCTGGATCACCCGCGCGTTGCCCGAATTGCCGTCGCGGGCGTTCTCAATCCGCAACGAGGTTTTCCCCTGGTGAACAACTTCATGATCGGCGAACGTCGCTCGACCCGGATCGTCCTGGAAACCGAAGGCGGCGAAGCGGTCCCCCTCGGTCTTCTCGAAATCACCGTTGGCGACCGTGGCCGAGGAGCCGGAATCGAGCACGGCCTCCCGCCCGTTCACGACGAAGGGGGCATCGACCACCGGAAGTCCTTCCGCCAGGTTCGGATCATGGGCGAGCACGCCGTTGCTGTAGCCGATCGCGAAGAGCGTGGGAATGATCTCGATCCCCGCCTTGTCCGCCGCATCACGAACGCGAGCGAGATTCTTGAAATAGTGCTCAGGCACGCGATCGAGGATATTATGCTTGTAGTCGGCCAGCACGACGCCATTATATCCGGCCGCCTTCGCTCGACCGATCAGGTCGATCAGAAGGTCGGCATTCTCCTCGACCTGCAAGTTCGTCATGGAGTAGAACCAGCGGCGCTCGTAAAGTGGCGAGGGCTCATCGGCGAGAGCCGGGCCGATCAAGATCCAGGAGAGGAACAGGGCTAGCGGTATCCGCACGTTGCCTCCCATCATCATGCTCCGTCGTGATTGCTTGTGGTGAAAATCGGTTGTGGGAGCCATTATGCGGGAAGTGCAGGACAGTCGCCACGGTTTTGTGGACAATGATCCTCCGGGACCGTCCCGTTGGCAGAGCGTCGCGTCGTGGTAGAATCGTTCGGCAGACTCGGACGTCCGATCAAAATAAGCAACAGCGGGGTTCTCCATGCGCATTCATCCCATCCGGCGCGTCGTGATTCTGGCGGCCTTGCTGGGCATGCTTCCCGTTTTGGCGGCGGCTCAGAATGCGAAGTCCTATCAGCCCACGGAGCAGGAACTGGCCGAGCTTCAGGCACAGGCCGCCGCCCTGGGCCAACAGATCGCGGCTCTCAAAGCCAATCCACCCGCGGAAATCCCTCATATCGATGATGCGCTGGCCGACGTTGCGGTCTTTCATAAAGGTGCCGAGTGGATCGTCCGGCACAAAGAATTCTACACAAAAGACTACGTTCTCTGGGCCCTTCAGGCTCTCCAGCAAGGCGCGGAGCGGGCCGAGCAGCTCCTGGCGGAGAAGACCCCTTGGAACCGCGCGACCGGCTCGATCGTTCGGGGATACGTCTCGAAGGTCGATGGCTCGGTGCAGCCGTACGCGGTGATCGTGCCGGACAGGCCGGTTCCGCCCGATTATCGCTACCGGCTGGACGTCATCCTTCATGGCCGCAACGCCACGCTCAACGAGGTTCGCTTCATCCACGACCACAGCGGGAAGAACGTCTCGACCGACTCGCCGGGGCTCGTCCTGCACGTCTTCGGCCGGACGAACAACGCCTTCCGCTGGGCGGGGGAGACGGACGTTTTCGAGGCGATCGACGCCGTGAAACGGCATTATCCCGTGGACGTGCGGCGGATCGTCCTGCGAGGCTTTTCCATGGGAGGGGCCGGGGCCTGGCACCTCGGCTTGCAGCACCCCGACGTCTGGTGCGCGGTCGAGGCCGGCGCGGGATTCACCGAGACGAAGAACTACGCGAACCTGAAGGATCTGCCCGAATATCAGGAAAAAGCTCTGCACATCTATGACGCTTTGGATTACGCCCTGAACGCCTTTGACCTCCCGATGGCCGGCTACGGCGGTGAACTGGACAAGCAGTTGCAGGCGTCGGTCAACATCAAGGAGGCCCTGGAGGGGCTTGGCGTGACGATGACGACTGAGGGGCTCGTCACCCGCGCCGAGGGGATCGACTTTCTCAACGTCGTCGGCGCGAAGATGGGTCACAAAGTCGATCCGGCCAGCGCCGAGATCCTCAAGGAGTTCCGCGACGAGCACGCGGCCGAGGGGATCGATCCGATCCATCCCGTGTCGATTCGCTTCATCACCTACACCTTGAAATTCAACCGCGCGCCCTGGCTCACCGTCGAGCGCATGATGGAGCACTACAAGCCGGCGACGGTCGAGGCGGAGGTTGACGGGGACCGGGTCCGCATCCAGACGGAGAACGTCCGCGCCCTGGGTGTCCAGCGAAATGCCGGTGAGACGATCGTTCTGGGGGATCAGGTCTTTCCGCTTCGCCAGGCCGTCGAGGGTCTCTTGCCCGAGGTGTACTTCCGCAAGCTCGAAGCCGGTTGGGAGATGCTCGATTACGACCAGTCACGGGCCCTGCAACGGAACGTCAAGCGTGAGAAGGCACCGGGGCTTCAAGGCCCCATCGACGACGCCTTCACCGGCCCGTTCCTCTGCGTGCGGGCCACGAATCGGCCCTGGAATCCGCAGGTTCAGCGCTGGGCGGACGCGCGTCTGCAACGATTCGCCGACAACTGGAGCAAGTACCTCCGTGGCGACCTCCGCATCAAGGATGATGTGGACGTGACGGCCGAAGACGTCGAAAACTTCCATTTGATCCTGTTCGGCGATCCGGGCTCGAACCTCTGGATCGAACGGCTTCTGGACAAACTTCCGATCCACTGGACCCGCAACGAGGTGCGTCTCGGCGGGACATATCCGGCCGCCGATCATGCGCCGTTGCTCATCGCGCCGAACCCGCTGAACCAGAACCGCTACGTGGTCATCAACAGCGGTCACACGTTCGGCGCGAAGCAGTTCGAGGGGACCAACGCCCTCTTATTCCCCCACCTCGGCGATTATGCGGTCATCCAGGTTGGCGGACTCGACGAGGAGGTCAAAATCTCGGGCTACTTCGACGAGTCGTGGTCCCTCCCTCCAACAGACGCGCAGGAGACGGGCGATGGTCGAGAGTAACGATCAGGCCGCGGCCGAGTCTGTCCTTCGAGCGATCCAATCCCACGATCGCCGGGTCCGCCGGACACGCAATCTCATTCTCAACTGGCCGTTCTGATCGGCTTGCCGATCATCTGCGGGATGGCCTGGCTGGTCCTGGTGGGCTACCAGAGTCACCGGCTGGAAGTTCACGTTGGCGACCGGGCGTTCCGCATCGTCAGCCATCGCTCGCCGTTCGAGATCCTGAATCCGACCGAAGCGTTTCCCAAGCCTGTTGCCGGGGGAATTTTCCTCTACAACACGGACGATGTGCGGAGCCGTCGCATCGAACCGAGAGCCTACGAATGGGCCTCGATCGTCCAGACGGAACAGGTCGTCCAGTTGCCCGAGGAGACCAACGCACTCGACTTCACGGTCAACGAGATTCCGTTTTCGCTCGTCGGTTCGGAACTCCGAAGCGGCGAACGGCGCTGGACGCTCGTTCCGGGTCGGATGGTGGAGATCAATGTCGATCTCCTTGACAAGCCAACGTATGGCCCTTGAGCGACGAGGCTCAGGGCACGCGAGCGATGACGCATTTGAGGTATTCCGTCTCCAGACAGGAGGCGGAAACCGGATGATCCGGACGCCTGCCCACGCTGATCGAGGATCTGGATCGGCCGGCCGGAAAGCTCGGCGACTTGACCGAGCATGGCGTTGAAAAGCGGTCGATCGACTAGGCCCGAGCACGAGCAGGTGACGAGAATTCCATCCGGTTCCAGGACGTCGATCGCGGCTCGATTAAGCCGCAGGTAGGCCCGCAAGGCATCGTCAACCGCCTTGGAACGCCGGGCGAACTTGGGAGGATCGCAGACGATCAGCCCGAACCGTTCGCCCGAAGTCCGAAGCCGGTCGAGCGCCTGGAAGATGTCGGAAACCTCGAACCGGGCATGTCCCAGACCGTTCGCGACGGCATTCCGGCGGGCCATTTCAATGGCCGGGGCCGAGCTGTCGAACCCCAGAACGTGCGACGCCTCACCGTGCGCGAGGGCATTCAGGGCGAACCCGCCGGTGTAGCAGAACAGGTCGAGCACGCGCTTCCCGCTCACCAGGGCCGCCGCGGCGCGGCGGTTTTCCCGTTGATCGAGATAGAAACCGGTTTTCTGGCCGGACCGGAGATCGACGCGGTAGGTGATTCCGTGCTCGACAATCTCGACCGGTTCCGCGGGCAGCGTGCCGTGGGCCGGCTCGGATTCCGGTTTCGCGTCAAGCCCCTCCTGCGCGGCGATCCCACGTTCGGTTCGCACGAGGACGCCGTCCACGCCGGTCAATTCGTCCAGGAGACGCACGAGGAGGTCGCGTCTCTGGTACAGAGCCAGGCTGGTGAACTGGGCGACGAGCCAGCGATCGTACCGATCGACCGTCAAACCCGAAATCCCGTCCGCCTCGCTGTACACGAGCCGACACGCGCCCCCCGGCACGACCCAGCCGAGGACATCCCGTCGCAGCCGCAGGGCCTCGACCAGCCGACTTCGCCAGAAATCCTCGTCGAGCGGCTCCCCATCCCAGCGGTAGAGCCTGACCCGGATGGCGCTCCGGGGGTTCCAGAGACCCCGGGCGACGAACATGCCCTCGTGGCTGATGACCTCGACCTCGGTCCCCGGTTCAGGCTCGGTCGGGCTGTCCACGCGGGCGATCGAGTTGAGGAAGACCCAGGGGTGCCTGGCGAAGAACGGTCGTGCGCGTCGCGGTTTCAGGATGATACGAGGGAAGTCACTTGTCAACGGGCACGGCTTTCCGTTTCGACCTCGGCGAGATAGGCCAGGGTCCGGTCCAGTTGGCTCTTGAGATGACGGACGCGCAGCAGGCTCTTGACCCGACAGAGAAGTTCAACCTTGTTGACGGGCTTGGTCAAGAAGTCGTCGGTGCCCGCCTGCACGCCCCGCTCGAAATCCGACGGTTCGTTCAAGGCCGTGACCATCAGCACCAGCGTCTCACGCGCTCTGGGGTTTGCCCGGAGCTTCCGACACACCTCGAAACCCGAGAGCTTCGGCATCATCACGTCGAGCAGGATCAAGTCAGGCGCGAACCGCTCGACAACCTGGAGCGTCTCTTCTCCGTCAGAGGCCGTCTCGATCTCGCACTCAACACCACTGAGATACGCCTCCAACAACTCCACGTTCTGGGCATTGTCGTCGGCGATCAGGATTTTCGGGATGCCCTTGGCTGGGTCCACGCCAGGTCTCCTGGTAGCGGTCGAGCCCCGCCATTCACACGTTTTGGTTCCTGAGCCAAGGCCGGGGACAAGGGGATCAGATGAGTGACCAAATCAGCCTGATTCTAACGCGAAACGTCTGACGTCGGAATCGCAATTCTCTGCTTCCATCATAATCTTGGGTTCAGAATGACCTTCGAGCTTGTTTTTGCAGTCCTCAGTTCTTCTCTACTCCCCGCTGCAAAAATCCGTGTCGCATGAACAACACAAGTCGGTCGACCCAGAAATAGCCCTGCGAACCCCCCGGTTGTCGAAGTCAAATATTTCTGCCACTCTCTCAGCAATTGGCACCAAAATCGCCGTGAATCGGGTGTTAGCAACTTCTCCCGCCTCGACCAATCCACGATAGCAATGATACACTCCAGGGTCCGATTCACTTGCTTCGGCAGAAGGATCGGGTAAGATTCAGGATAAGCCGGCGCCGCGTCCGTGGCGAAAGTTGCGTTGCGGGCGGGACCCGTTTGCTCCCGATCGTGGAGAATCGGCCGTGCCCCTGCGTTCCATCGACCGCCAGTTGATTGATCGTTGCCTGCAACACGAGCCCGGAGCCTGGAATGACTTCGTGGATCGGTATATGGGCTTGATTTATCATGTGATTCATCACGTGTCGCACGCCCGGAGTTTGGTTCTCTCACCACCAGACATCGAAGACATCGCGGCGGAAGTGTTTCTTGGCATCGTCGATGACAATTATGGTGTCTTGCGACGCTTCAAGGGGGGCAGTTCGCTGCCAACCTATCTGACGGTTGTTGCTCGGCGGATTTGTGTCCGAGAAGTTGTCAAGCGACACCGCGAGGCTGAACTGGGGCACGCAACCGCACACCGTGCGGTTGTTGGTGATGAAGGTTCCGAAGAAGTTGAGCCGATCGCCACCGCTGAGGAAGTCGAGCGAATCCTCAAAGACCTGCCTGAGCGCGAGGCGGAGGTCATCAAGCTCTACCACTTGAAGTACCTCAACTATCGCCAGATTGGCAAGCAGCTCGGAATTCCCGAGAACTCCGTCGGTCCAATCTTGGCCAAGGCCCGTAAGCGACTCCGACGTATGGCCGAACAACGGAACGTCGGATGAAAGGGTGGTCTACGGCACGAAGGAATTCGCATTCAATTCTTACGTAGAGACGGAGCGAATTCGACTCCCCTGAACGGGTCAGCCGTGGCGATGGATTCATAGCCTGGTGGTCGGGGGACTGGGGCACCGACGACCGTACTGATTCCGCCGGGTGGCAAGTCTGCCGACAATGGGCTCGGTTCGTCGGAGACCGGACGCGCTGAGGATTCGTCATAGCCTACGGGAACTGGTTCCTCCAGCTCAACCTGCAGGTCACCGGCGGGAGGCGAGGGACGGGTGTGATGGTATGTCGTTGATCCAAGGTCGTCCTCCGGTTGATTGGCCGTAGGACCGAGTTGTTCATTGACATTGACCACCTTATAACCGTCCATCTCGGGCACGGTAAAGACGATCTCACGTTTTTGCTCGTCGAACGTCGGATTGACCGTCGGGTCGTTCAATGCGATTTTTAGCTTGAGACTCTCCTGACCCGGGGGAGTGGCCGTCATCACAATCTGTCGCGGTAGCATCACGTTCTGATCAGAACTGCCGGAAGTCAACAACGGCACTTGCTGGTACGATTTCACCTCGGCGCGTGCCAGGATAGTCTTGCCGTCCGCTGCATAAAAGATGTGCTGAAGGACCGTGCCCGTCGCCCGATTTACGACAGTGCGTTTGATGGTCGGATCACCGTTAGGTCCCAGACGCCGGTGAGTCAGAACTAAGGTACCGCGTTCACCATTCTCCACGGTAATCTCAGCCATCTCGTCATCGGGAATCAACCGCAGTCCCATCGCCTCGATGACCCAATCCGGCTCGAAGAGCAGACCCGGAGGCATCGTCCCATTCGCGTTGTATTTACCGACATAAATGGCTTTCTCAGGCGAGCGAACCCACACCCAGAACTTCTCATCATTGGAACCAATGTCGGCCACAGGCCGGCCCATGCCAGCTTCCAGTTGAAGCCGGAAGTTACGAGGCATCTCCAGCGCAGATTTCCACTCGTGTTGCCGGTGATCGGCCGTGATTCCAGACTTACGGACGGACTGGCCTCCAAACCGCTCACTTTTTCGGCGTTACGGTTATGTCGATCCACGATCTCAGTCACGGTCATGGTCGGTTGTTGCCGGGCAATGGGCTCGGGCCGGCCCAAGCTGCCGACGTGCAGCGCCCGGCAACCCGGCGCGGCAACCATCGCCAGCAACAAGAGCAGGATATTTCGAGCGTGCATCGGGCAAACCTCCCCAATCGAATAGGCCGCCCAATTCAAGAGCGGTCGTACGACCTGCAGCGGAAGAGAAGGGGGATGTATAAGATTCCTGATATCTGAGGCGCAGTACCAGACGTGGTCCCAGGATCTTGGGCCTTGGAACCATACCCCCTCTGCCTTGGACAGGCAAGCCCGAAACGCACCATGACCTTGCGACGGATCGGGCCAATCGCCCAAATCATTTAATCTTGAAGGAAACGCTCAAGTGCGTCGAATCCACGTTCCAGAGTCGTCATGTCCGTGGCGAACGACAAACGGGCGTAGCCTTCGGTTCCGAATGCGGACCCCATCACCAGAGCCACGTGCACCTGGGCCAGGGACGTCAGGCAAAATTCGCTGGAATTGGTGATTTTCTGCCCGCCAAGCGTTCGGCCGAAGTGGGACGCAATATTCATGAAGGCATAGAATGCCCCACCCGGAGGAATGCAGCTCACCCCGGGCAATCCTTCAATTCTTTCGAGCACATATGCCCGGCGTTTCGTGAACTGAGCGTGCATGGCGGCCACCGAATCCTGCGGTCCAGTAATCGCTTCCAGTGCAGCCCACTGGCTGACCGAGCCGGGATTGCTCGTCTCCTGGCTCTGCACATCTCCCATGAACTTCGCCACAGGCGCGGGCGCCAGGGCCCAGCCAATCCGCCAGCCAGTCATGGCATATGTTTTACTCACACCCGAGATCGTCACCGTACGTTCGTCGAGGCCTGGCCTCAAGGTCGCGAAGCACGTCGGCTGGGCATCGCCGTAACAAAGTTGTTCGTAGATCTCATCAGAGAGAATCCCAATCGGTGTCTCCAGCACGGCATCGGCCAAGACCTCCAGTTCCTTCCTTGAGTAAACAACACCCGTGGGGTTCGACGGGCTGTTGATCATCAGAAGCTTGGTCCGCGCCGTGACAGCTTCACGGAATCGTTCGGGGGAGAGCTTGAAGCCCTCGGCCTCGGTCGTCTCGATAATGACCGGAGTCGCACCAGCCAGTTTGACAAGGTCGGCGTAGCTGACCCAGTAAGGCGCCGGGATGATCACCTCGTCGCCCGGACCGCAAAGCGCCATCAGGGCATTATGAATCGACTGCTTCGCCCCGTTGGAAACCACGACCTGTTCGGGCCTCGTCGGCAAACCCTGCTTCGACGAATAATGATCTGCCAGGGCTTGTCGCAGTTCGGGGATGCCGGCCGGGGGCGTATAATGGGTCTTACCCTCGCGCATCGCCCGAATCGCCGCCTCCTGGATATTCTCCGGAGTTGGGAAATCTGGCTCTCCCAGCGCGAAATCCAACACGTCTGTACCGGTAGCCTTCAGGCGCTTCGCTTCGGCGGCCATCGCCAGAGTCGCCGACGGGGCGATCAACTTGGATCTCTCAGCCAGCGTCAGAGCCATCCTCGCATTCCCCCTTCCCCATCTAGAACCCGTTAATCCGCGTAATCCGGCATAACTTTTGCGAAGTTAACTTGACTGATGAGTCCTCTCACTGTATCACGGCCCGCCCTCAGAGTCACCGCTCTCTCGCTCCAGATCTCCTCGGACTAATACGAACTGTGGCACTATTCACTACAATCTATTCCCTCAGTCACGTTTTTTACCTAAATTAACGCCTCGTCCTTGCGATCTCGACTGCTATCGTAATAAATTACCTATATCCCGGGATCGCAATCAGGAGTCATGGCTATACCGGGATCAGAAGCGATCAACATTAGACTAACGGAACAGATGACTTAGCCAAGGCAGGGAGGCGGCGCAAGTTGGGGATTTGCGATGCGTCGCGTGGTAATCACCGGGATCGGCATAGTTGCGCCCAATGGGATTGGACGAAAGTCCTTCAGCGAGGCGATCGTCGAAGGTCGTTCCGGCGTAGGTCCAATTGAGAGTTTCGACACGACCGGTCAGGTGGTCAAGATCGCCGGCGAGGTCAAGAATTTTGATGTTCTCCCGTATTTGGGCGACCAGCGGAAAACATGCGAAGCTCATGAGCCGCGCTGTGGGGTTTGCCGTCGGCGCGGCCGCCCTGGCAGTCGAGGATTCGGAGATCGATCTGAACCGGCTCGATCCGGAGCGATTCGGCGTGACCATGGGAACTGGCATCACGCCGATGGATATCGGCGAACTCGCCGGTCCGATCGCCCGTGCCGTCGGGGCCGATGGCATGCTCGACCTCGGCAGGTTCAGCGTCGCGCAGGCGGAGTCGATTTTTCCGCTCTGGCTGCTCCGACATCTCCCGAACATGGCCGCCGCGCACATTTCCATCCAGCATCACGCGATGGGTCCGAACAACACGATCGTGACCGCCTGCGCGGCGGGAACTCAGGCCGTCGGGGAGGCGTTCCGTCTGATCTCAAGGGGAGACACGGACGTGATGCTCGCCGGCGGTTGCGACAGCCGGCTCGACCCACTCCTGCTGGTCGCCTATCAGGCGATGAATGCCGTCAGCCGCTCAACCCGGACCCCGTCGGAGGTCTCGCGACCGTTCGACGGTGAGCGCGATGGGTTCGTCCTGGGCGAAGGGGCCGCGGTGCTCGTGCTGGAGAGCCTCCAGCGAGCACGAACGCCGAGGGGCGACGATCTACGCGGAAG
Organism: uncultured Planctomycetota bacterium; assembly: GCA_963758025.1. Classification (GTDB taxonomy): domain Bacteria; phylum Planctomycetota; class Planctomycetia; order Isosphaerales; family Isosphaeraceae; genus CAVWUA01. The sequence goes on from CAVWUA010000007.1 coordinate 134,428, forward strand.
TCACGGGATATGGCTCCTCTTTCGATGCTTACGGCATTACCCGTCCCGAGCCGAACGGCAAAGGGGCTGCGATCTCCATGCGGTCGGCCCTGCGGGAAGCCAAGGTGGACCCCTCTGCCGTGGACTATATCAATGCCCACGGCACCAGCACCCGTCTCAACGACATCATGGAGACGCAGGCGGTCAAGCGGGTCTTCGGCCACCGTGCGCCGACGATCCCGATGAGTTCGCAGAAGTCGATGGTCGGCCACCTGATCGGTGCATCCGGCGCACTGGAGGCCGCCGCGACAGCTCTCTCACTGGAGCGCGGAGTCATCCCACCGACGATCAATCAGTCGGTTCCCGACCCTGAATGCGACCTCGACTACGTACCCAACACCGCTCGGGAAATGCCTTTGCGCACGGCGCTCTCCAACAGCTTTGGGTTCGGCGGCCAGAACGCTTCGCTGGTGTTGACACGGTACTGATCGTTCTCGATTGGGGTAGCCGCGTTCGGCCTATTCGCTACGATACCCGTGCCATCGTTCTTGATGGCTCGCGCGGGCAAGGAATGCCTGCGAAATGTCTGCCGCAGGAGGCCCACCCCGACCAATGCCGTCGCCTCCGCGTACGATCCGGTTCATGGTCGTGTCGTTGGTATTCACAGCGGGAATCTTCGCCGACGCCGGGTGAACCCAGGCCCTCCGGTCAGGATTCTCCTCAACCCTCATCGCAAGCTGCTCGGCTGGTAATTCCTGAAGGTCTACCGCGCTACGACCTGGACGTGCGGCTCGATCCTGAGGCGCGTCAGGTCATGGCTCGCGAGCAGGTCGCCTTCACGAACCGGTCGCGCGTGCCGGTCGAGTCCTGGTCTTCCACGTCTATCCCGCGGTACAAGGTGCCAGACAGCGACCGGCTGATTCTGTCCAAGACGCTGGAGATGCTCCGGCTCAGCCCCGAAGAGGCGATGGATACGCAGGGGCGGCGGCTCTCGGTCGCCGCCGTTCGCGTCGAAGGGCGTCCGCTCAACGTTCTCGTTCGACCCGGAAATGGACACGATCCTGGTCGTGCCACTGGCCGAGCCGTTGCCGCCGGGCGAGACGGTCCTGGCAGAGATCGACTTCACGCTCGACCTGCCCGACAAGTGGGGCCGCTGGGGGCAGCACGACGGAATCACTTACCTCGTCAACTGGTATCCGGTTCTGGCTCACCACGACGACGACGGCTGGGAACGCACGCCGTTCGTCCCCTGGCACCAGCCCTGGCACCAGGAGGCCGGACACTACCGCGTTCGGGTCGATCTCCCGTCGAGTCAGGTCATCGCCTCGTCGGGGAGGATCGTGGAGCGGCTTCGGGGGCCCCGGGGCGGCAACACGTGACGATCGTTGCCAGCCCCTCCCGCGACTTCGCTCTGGTCTGCTCGAACCGGTTCCAGACCTGGGAACGTCCCGTCGGCGAAACGCTCGTGCGCGTGGTCGCGCTGCCCGAGCACGAGGCCAACGCCCGACATATCCTGGACTACGCCTGCGAGGTGATCCCGCTCTACGAGCGTTGGTTCGGACCCTATCCCGATCAGGAGTTCGAGGTTTCGTGCTCGTTCTTCGGCTGGAACGGCAACGAATGCTCGGGTCTGGTCTTGCTCGATGACCGGATCTTTCGGCTTCCTCAGGCTGGAAAACGTTACCTCGACCATCTCGTCACGCACGAGACCTGCCACCAGTGGTGGTGGAATGTGGTCGGCACCGACGGTTACGCCGAGACGTTCATGGACGAGGGGCTGGTCAATTCCTTCACCGCCATGCGGCTCGACGCCAAGTACGGCCGCAATGCCCCGCTGATCGTCTGGCCGAACGGACTGAACTGGCTGCCGACGATCGGCCGGGAGGATCTTCGTCTGGCCGGCTACTACGGCTGGCGCGCCCGGGGCGGAGACGGGCCGGTGATTCAGGACCTCGGCGCAGATGGGCAACCTGAACACCCTGTTCAGCCTCGCCTACGACCGCGGCGGCAAGGTCGTCGAGATGATCCGCAACCGTCTCGGCGAGGAGCGGTTCTTCGCCTTCTTCCGCATCGTCTATCACAAGTACGCCTACAAGACGTTTCACTACGAGGACCTGAAGCGCGAACTGGCCGCGTTCGACCCTGGCACCGACTGGCCGGCGTTCCTCGACGGCTGGCTACTGGAGCACAACGAGACGGATTGGTCGATCGAACGGGTGAAGGTTGACCGGCCGCAAGAGTTCGACCCGTCGGTCCGGCCCGTCACTGTCGAGATCGAGCAGCGCGGGAAGATGGTCGAGCCGACGGTCGTGCTCTGCCGTTGCGGCGATCGCGAGATCCGCGTGCCGATCTGGCCCGAACGGGGCGATTACGAGGTCCCCGGAGCTCAGGTGCGACGGAGCGGCGACCGCTGGATCGTGCAACTCGACGCCCCCGAGCGACCGTCGCAGGTCGAGGTCGATCCCGATCACGCCCTGCTCGACGCTCACCCCGACAACAACCGCTGGAAGCCGGAGGTCGCCTGGCGGGTCACCCCACTGATGACGCCAATGGACGTCTCGTCACAGTTCCAGGCGTACGACCGGGTGTCGGTCGTCGCCGGGCCCTTCGTCGATCAATACCAGCGCGGGGGGTTCAAGGTCGGGGCGCAGCGGCTCGAGCGGTGGCAGGTGATCGGCTGGGTGGGTACCGAGCCGTCGCTCAGCGAGGCCATCTTCGGCGGCCAGGCGAGCCTATTCCACGTCCCCTGGCCCATGTGGACCTCGGGCGTTTTTTACGAAGAAGGTCTGTACAACTTCTACAACGACAAGCGCCACAGTGGGGGACGGATCTTCTTGCGGCGGCGGTTGCTGGAATCATCGAGCTTTCTGGTCGATGACCCGGCGTTCTATGAGCTTTACATGGGCACCGGCTACGAGTTCTGGCCAGGCGACGACGGCCGCCCCGTGAACCAATCGTTGACCGCGATCGGGGGACGCTATCGTCTGAGTACACTCTTTCCGTACTGGGACCCGGTTCAGGGCAAACTCGTCGAAGTAACTGCCGAATATGGCGATACGGTTTTCGGCTCCAGCCTGGATTACGTGCGGATGACCGGCGAACTGGGCTTCGTGAAGAGTTTGCCTGAGGATCTCGGATACCTCTCCCGAACTCGCATGGCATTTCGGGCCTATGGCGGGATGGGTTTTCCCGACACGGCGCCCTATTTTCGCCTGGGTGGTGGGCGCCGGTTGCGAGCCTTGCCGCTCCAGGATCAGATCGGTAGTTCGGTCTGGCTCCTGACGACCGAGTGGCGGTTCCCGATCTGGGGCGAGATTGACCGTGATTTCATCGATCATATCGTCGGCTTGAAGAACATCTACGGCGCCGCTTTCTATGACGTGGGGCAGTCGTACTTGCACGGACGTTGGGGACCAGTTGTACACGGCCCGGGCTTCGGCCTGCGGTTTGACGTCGCCCTGTTCGCTTTCCTCGAACGCGCCACGCTCCGCATCGACCTCGCGCAACCGGTTGGGCTCGGACCTCGTGGGCCAGTCATCTGGTTCGGACTGAATCAAGTCTTCTGATTCTTATGCCCGCCGACCTAAAAACGACGCTCACGAGCTACGAGATTATTGACGCTGGATGGACGTGACCTAGATTTTCCATAGAACGATGCACGCCATCAACCATTTGCCAGGATCGTGAGCTGGAACAGTCATGAATCATAAGAATCGTCACGAATACAAAGAAACGCCCAGAGAACGCCTTTCCGATCCCAACGATCGCCGAGCAGCGCTCCGCTACATTCCCTCAGAGAATCGATGCCAGCTCGGCTGGTGGCAGGGAACGGTATTTCGCGAAATCGCTGGAGAAATCCAGGACCTGAGCATGAGCGGCATCCAGATCGCCGTCCAAGGAATCGTTCCGGAACAAGCGACCATCTATATTCGTTTTGACAAACCTACTGCGACGGACTGGTGCGAGATGCGTGTGATCGATCTCTCCGCGAACAGCGAAGGCGGAATTCTTTTGCGTATGCAGTTCGAGGGTTCCTGTCCCTACGAGTTTTTCAAGCTTGGCGTCTTCAGTCGGTAAGGCCGTCGTAGTTCTCGTCACTACTGCTCGACGACAAACGCACTCCTCCGAAACTCCGCGATGTTTTCCGCGACCGGCGATTCTCGTCACCGTTTCCTCACGGGATTGGATTCCGTAAGATGGGCCGTCTCCATGTTGCGATGGCTCGAAAATACCGTGATATGAGGAATCGCCCGGCATGTTGAAGCGCCGGCTCGGACTCTTGCAGGCCGTGAGCCTGAATATGGGAATGATGGTCGGCGTCGGCCCATTCATCACGATCCCGCTACTTGTGGGCGCGATGGGTGGGCCACAAGCCATGATTGGTTGGGCCCTCGGAGCCTTGGTGGCAATCGCCGACGGTCTGGTCTGGAGCGAGTTGGCCGCCACATTTCCAGGCTCGGGGGGCACGTACCACTTTTACGATGCCGTGTACGGACATCGACGCATTGGCCGCCTCCTGAAGTTTCTGTTCGTCTGGCAGTTCGTATTCAGCGGCCCCCTGGAACTGGCCAGCGGCGGACTGGGGCTGGCCCAGTATGCCGGGTACTTCTGGAGCGCGCTCAAGAACATCGCCTGGCGTGTCGTCGTCCCTACCGGACGACTCGGAGCCTGGACGTGGGAGGTAAGCCAGGGGCAACTGCTCGCCATGGCCGCGATGGTGGTGATTGTCGCCTTGGCGTACCGTCGCATCGAAATCGCCGGTCGGGTGATGGTCGTTCTGTGGGCTGGAACCATGGCCACGGTCGCCTGGATGATCGTTGCCGGGATGACCGATTTCTCCCCCGAACGCGCGTTCGACTTTCCACCTGACGCGTGGCAACTCAAACCTCGATTTGCCAGGGGCCTGGGCATGGCGCTGGGGATCGCCATGTACGACTTGTTCGGTTATTACCAGATCTGTTACCTCGGCGATGAGGTTCTCAATCCTGAGCGGACGATCCCGCGATCGATCCTGATCTCGGCGGCGGGCGTCGCCTCAATCTATCTGGTGATGAACCTGGGAATCCTGGGTGTCTTGCCGGTGGAGGAGGTGATCGCCTCCAAGCACATCGCCAGCGACTTCATGCTACGGCGATATGGCCCCTGGGCTGCACGCGTGGTCACCGCGATGATCCTCTGGACGGGAACGGCCTCGGTCTTTGCCGGAGTGCTCAGCTACAGTCGCGTTCCCTACGCGGCAGCCCGTTCGGGCCATTTCTTCCGAAGCCTCGGGGCATCTCACCCGACAGGGGACTTTCCTCACCGCTCACTGCTCTTGATTGGTTTCGTTTCAATCCTGGCCTGTCTGGTCGATCTGCCAACAGTGATCGGTGCCTTGATTGCCTCCCGAATCCTCATCCAGTTCGTCGGGCAAATCGCCACGGTGGTTTATCTTCGACGACGCCCCGAGCTATGGAGCCGGATGTTGTTCCGCATGCCGCTCTTTCCAATCCCGGCTCTGTTCGCGCTGGTCGGATGGATGTATGTCTTTGGGTCTCTGGAGTGGAAAGTCATCGTCTACGGTATCGCGTCGCTCTTTTTCGGACTGGCAATCTTTCTTGTCTGGGATCGGGGCCATAGGGGAGTATCGACGCAGAAAGAGCAATCCAACGAAAACTGATGAGTTGCCTTATGTACGAATTCGATCCCATCGCGCGACAGCAAGAGTGCCGAATCCAATCAAAGGCATCCAGGCCGCCAGTTCGGGAGAAAGCACACGATTATTCCCGAGATACTGCATGAGAAAAGTCGCGCCGTAGAAGAGAGCCGAGTTTCCCAGCGACAATCCGAGGTTCACGAACATCCCACGATTGTCACCACCAAGCACGAGGGGAAGGCTCATCATCAAGAGGACCAAGCTCATCGCGGAACGAAGGATTCGTGTATGCAGGAAAACCCCGATCTCCGTCCGCTCTGTCTCACCGATCGATTTTTGCGAGAGGGTGCGGATCAGGTCGGTCGTGGGCGGCGTACTGATACCATTGAAGACTACGAGTCAGTTCGGCAAACGAGACATTGGTGCGCAGGAAGTACGTCTCTCCAACCAGGACGGCCCGATCTTTCCTGCAGGGAAAGGTGGCTTCCTCCTCGGATGAGACCTCGAGCAGGAGTGTACCATCCGGTTTCGTATTGGCAGGCGAGAGCCGTGCTCCGCGCAGAAGCCAGCCACCCCGGATCGGACTGGCATCATCCGTCTCCTCGATGTAGATCGCTTCTTTGGCTTCCAGGTTCATCTGCTGACCGAAGCGTGACGGTGGCATCGTCACGTCGAACGGAGAGACGGTTTGCGTTGCGCGATCACCCGAAACTCCATGAAGATAAATATCATTGACGTCGGTTCGACCATAGACTCGGAGCTCGCGCTTTCCGTCGTCCTCCGCGGGGAGTTGCAGTTCCTCGGCGACCTGAGGAATGATCCACTCCTGGTTGGCGACAGCCACTCCGCTGATCAGGACGGCCGAGATCAAAACCGGTCGGATCACGCGCTGGGTGCTCAAGCCGGCGGCGAGCATGGCCAGCAGCTCGTTGTTCTTCTGAAGCCAGGTCACCGTGAAGACCGCCGCCATCATGCTGATGACCCCACAAAGCCGGTCGTAGAACAGGCTCACCCGGACCAGATAATACCGGCCCATCTTGCGCATCATGCCGACCGTGCCGTTCGACGACCTGGCAAATTCATCAATATGCTCAAACGCATCAAAAACAACATACAGACCAATCAAGGCGATGAAGCAGATAAGATACGCCTTGAGGAAAGCCCAGTATCTCTGGCGATCGAGGATCTTCATCGTCCCTCCTTGGATCGATGTTCACCGGCTTCCCGGCGCATTGCTGGATGAGATGAGACTCACTTCCCGCAAGGCCACCCGATCAATGCTTCTGAATCGTTCGAAGCGAGAACCCCGCCAGGACTCCAAGCACCAGGTCTCCTCCCCAGACGACCCAGGCCGTCGCCTGACCTGTGCGAGCCATGTTCACCCCGGCCAGGACCAGCGGGTAGTAGAGGATAATGATGGGCAGAAAGCAGGAGATGAACGCGCTGAGGAAATCACGTTTGGCGAACATGATCCCGACGGGAGCCCCCAGAAGCACGAAAAAGAAACTCCCGACGCCAAGTGCCAGGCGCATGTTCTTCTCCGTATCGATCTCGCTCCACTCCTGCCGCCAGCGGGCATAGTCCCGGAACGCCGCCCGAATATGCGGCCAGTCAATCAACTGGACTCGTCCCGCGCCAAGCTGCAAGGCCGCACGGACGGCATGCTGCCGGCGCTCGTTCTTGATCTGGTGATAGAGCCAGACCTTCCGTTGATTCATTTCGTGGAACGTCATTTCCTGGACACGCTTCTGGTACGTGCCCATGCTGTTCTTCGGGATCGGAATCTTGATCGTGTCACGAGGGATCGTCCCGACGAACGGTTGGTTTCCACCCCCCTGGAACTCGGCTCCTTCGAGATAGACCGTCGCCATGGCTTGCTCGCGATTGAACTGCAAGCGAGCACGCTTGGCCTGCACAACGTAATCAAAATGGTTCAGATTTCCTGGGCCTTTCGCCCGGTGCTTGAACGTCGCGCCGTAGAGGATCTTGTCCTTCACATCCTTGACACCGATGAAGAACGGCCAGTGCGGAGTGTCGAACTGTCGCTCGCGCTTGAGGAACCAGTAAAAGGTATCCTCCATGTTCTGAAACAGAGCGGATTTGAAGTGATGTGTCGCCCGCGGAATCACCTCGGCGCTGAGGACGCAGAGGAAGAAACTGAGCCCGATGCTCATCATCACCGACGGCCAGAGCATCGTCCAGACGCTTCGTCCAGACGCCTTCACGGCGATGATCTCGTTGTCGGACGCCAGCCGACCATAGACGACCGTCACCGAGAACAACAGGGCGACCGGGATCGTGTACGGCATCGTGCTCGGGATGACGAACGGAACCAGGTTCAGAACGTCCTTCGGCCCCAGCCCGAGCCGCGTCGCCTCCGCCATCACCATGAACAGGACGATGACCGACGTGAGCGTCAGCAGGGCCAGCGCAAAGGAGCGGAAGACCTGGCCGATCACATAGCGCTGCAGGATTCCCAAGAGCACCAGCATCCCCCCGGCATCCCTGCCCAAGGTGAGAGGCTAACCCCCCGTCCCCCCGCGCCCGAATCCTTCGGGCACGTAGAAGTCGTCCGTCAGGCGACGGGGTTCAGACAATCAGACAGCGCGACCGCCAGCCGCCGAGCCCCCTCGGCCAGTCCCGCCTCGGCCGTGACCCCGTACGTCAAACGGGCCTGATTCGCGGGTACCGGTCCGGGCTCGTCCGGATAGGCGTAGGCACCAGGAACGTACAGAACGCCCTCCCTCAAGCAGCGCGAGAAGAACGAGCCGTCACGTCCCGTATCAATTCCTATCGGGCAAGGTCAGCCAGACGTACAATCCCCCCTTCGGGTGCGTCCAGGTCGCCCCTTCCACGTCCCCAAGATGTTCCTCAAGGGCCGCCAGCAAAGCATCCCGTTTGCGACGGTACGTGGACTTCAACAGCTCAACCTGACGATCGTAACTGCCGTCGGCTAGAACCTTCTCCAGCAGCATTTGATTGAAGTTGGCCGAGCCGAAGTCGTGGTTCCCCTTGAGATTCAGGATGGGATCAATCAGAGGTTCGGGCAGCACGGCATACCCCGTCTTCATACCCGGGCTGAACGTCTTGCTGAACGTGCGTGCCAGGATGACCGTCTGCCCATCGTCGGCGTCGTGGTGCCAGACGCTCGGCGGCTCCTCGCCCTCGAAGGTCAGCCCCCGGTACGCCGCATCCTCAAGGATGAAGATACAGTGCCGCTTCGACCACGTGCGGACCATCTCCAGCAGAGGCCCGCGACGGTCAGCGGCCAGACTCAGGCCGGTCGGGTTGCTATGCTCGGTGATCGTATAGAGGAGCTTGACCCGCTCCAGTTCTCCCCGCGCTTCGAGGTCCGCGAGCGTGGCTTCCAGAGCGTCGAGTCTCAGGCCTCCCTCGTCGGTGGAGATGCCCACGACACGGGCTCCTCGGGATTGAAGCACGCCCATGAAGACAAAGTACGTGGGGGACTCGACCAGAACGATATCGCCGGGATCGAGCAGAGCTTCCGCGATCAGGTATAGCAACTGCTGGGAGCCGGAGGTGACGACGAGACGGTCACGAACGTCGTCCTCACGTCCGGCGGGAATCTCCCCCGACTGCGCCATCCGTTCGACCAGCCGAGCCCGCAAGCCGCGATCGCCCCGGGTCGTACCGTACTGCAAGGCGCGATGACCATCGACCTCGTCACCCAGCACGTCGGCCGCGGCCCTCGCCGTCGCCTCGACGGGAAGGGTCGCGTGATCGACGAACCCGGCGGCCAGCGAGATCAGGTCCGGCGCCCCCAGGGCGCGGGCCATCAGGTCGCTGATCGGAGAGTCGCCGGTCCGCTGCGCCGCGGTACTGAGCCGGGTCGGAGGTGTCATCGTGAACCGCTACTGGGAGTTTTTGAGAATTCGGTAAAGGGCCTGGACAACTCTATCGATCCACGCCCATCTGTCAAGGTCGGGGAGACGCCCCGTCTCGGTGGGCGTCAGACGCCGGATGGGGTCTTCGGGGTCGCGAGAAAGGGGAAAGGACGTCACCTCGTCCTGAGGATGTTCGACGCCCGCGTCTCGGCCCGTGCGCGACGTTGCTCGGCTTTCAGTTGGTGATAATAGGGATCGGTGGTACCACGGGCACACTCGCGGAGCAGCTTGGCCGTCGGGTCGTCTGTCGTAGTGCGCGGTGGCCCGAGGACGGAGCACGCGATTGTACAGGAGCGTCACGGACGCCTTGGGCCGATACCCCCGGTGCTGCTCAATCTCGCGCAGGATCTCATCAAGGGGCTGTTTCAAGACGGTGAACTTGTAGATCCCCACCCAGGCCGGGGTGCGATCCATGCAGCCGTGGCAATGGACCAGGATCGGCCAGGCCTCCGGGTCCTGGGCGATGTTCAGGGTCTGCTCGAGGAATCGGTCCGCCTCTTCCACGCCGACTGGACTGCGCAGATAGCGGATCTCGTGCTCGCGGACGAACCGCAACTCCTCGGGCAAGAGCGGACTGCGCTCGTCCGTATCCTCCGGGAACAGGTTCAGAATCGTCTTGAAATGGTGACGTTTCTGAGCGATCTCCAGGCCCTCATAGGTGGGCATGGCGCTCATATAGATCTTTCCCGGGACGACCGTTCGCAATCGCTCCAGGGGCCGATGGAACCAGATCAACCAGAGCCCGATGCTCACCAGTCCGAGCCACGCCCCCGCGCTCCCAACCGCCAGACTCCAGCGCACGAGACGACGTGACGGCCACGACGGCCAGGCCCGCATCAGGGCGAAATCGAACGCGAGCATTCCCAGGATGAACCCCCAGCGCGGCCAGTAGCCGGGCGGGCCAATGCCGGGAACCTCCACCTGACGAAACCCGATCAGCAGCGCCGCAACGACCAGAAGTCCGAAATATCCCTGTCGCCGTGCCTCGACCAGACCGTCTCGACGACGCGTCCAGTACGACGCGACGTTCCCGACGATAACCCCAATCACCCCGACCGCCGCAACGGCCAGAACCAGTCGCAAGCTCAAAGGGGCCTCGGCATTGAGAATGGAACTCCAGCCGAGACCGTGCCAGCCGTCGAAGGTCGGGCCGGGGTTCGCGGTGTACCAGCAGGCGGCCAGGCTCAGAACGAGCGCTGAAGGCCAGAGGCCGTTCGTGCGTTCCGACAGCCGACGCGAAAGCCACGCCCCGGCCGCGAAGACGACCCCGGCCGCCGAAACGTATAGCCCCACTCGATCGAGCGTGTCACCCGGCTCCGCCAAGCGATAGGCGGCGGGGGGATAGGCGCTGAAGGTCGGTCGCGCCACGTTCGGGAATTCGCCGTCCGGCTCGTGCTCGAAATCGAACACGTGCCAGACCGCCGGCACGAACACCAGGGCCAGGACAATCCAGGGCCAGGGCTTCCGCCGCCCGTCGGTGGGAACTCCGGCCATCGTTTGTCTCTCCGTTCGAGAAAGTTGACAGAGAAATGCGATTGGGGATCGGTCTATCGCCGTGCCGGCTCGTCTCCAGCCTCACCCGCGATCCTCGAGGGATCATGCTTGGGAACGAACTCGTAAACGACGTAGCGGTCTTCAAGCCAGACGCCATGCGAGACGCCACCCGGAATTGGCACGAAACGCTGGACATCCCGGACGTTATAACGCGTGCGCATCGACCTCAACCAATCCTGAAATTCCGGATTCTCGAGCGGTTCCTCGTTATAGAGAATGACCCGCAACGGCCGCTCGTCGGAGATGCGATCCCAGGGTAGGGGGGTGCCTCGCCGGTGCCTCGGCGAGTAGATCTTCTGATTGCAGAGGTAGACCGCGGTCCGGCCAAGTTGCCAGTGCAGCCAGTCGAATTCTTCACCCAGGTCGGTCTTGATACAGGCCACCTCCGCGTCGCGAGCCATCGCCTTCCAGAACCAGCGGGCAAACTCGCGGGTCTTGTGGTCGTCATACTCCTTGTACGGGCAGACGATGTCGCGGCCGAGCGGTCCCAGGCCAATGACGGCGAGCGTGAGGAGGCCAAACCGCAGCGCCCGGCGCGGGGCTCCCGGCCTCCGCAAGCGAGCCAGGACCGTGGCGGCCCCCAACCCGGCCATCATGCAGATCGCCGGGGTGACGTACTGCATCGTCCGGGCACTGCCGCCGTACGGATAGCGTCCGATCGTCGCCGCGACCAGCCCCAGGCCGAATGGCGCCAGCAACAGGGCCAGGACCGTCCGCTCGCGCCGCCAGAGCCCGACCGCCGCCACGACGACCAGCAAGGTCGTCAGCACGCTCGCCCCGCGTGCCCCACCGATCGGATAGGCGAACGTGTGGCTCGTGTGGATTTCGACGAACCAGATCGCCAGCCGGATCGGCTCGGTCCAGGGCGGCGGAAAGGCATTCGCCCAGTAGTTTTTCAGCCCCCGCTCGGCCAGGGGGTCCCTCGGACCGAGCACAACCGTGTAAAGCAGCAGGAACGTGGCCGCGATGGCCAGGTTATACATCAGGAAGGGGAGCCGGATCGACCATCGGCCCGTCCTCCAGACCGGCAACAGCAGCGCCAGGCTCAGACCTCCGGCGACGAACATGGACGGATAGGAAAAACCCATCGCCAGAGGGGTTATCGCCGCCAGGCCCCAGAGCCACCTGGCCCGATCTGGTCGTCGCCACCACTCGACGGCCGGGCACAACAGTACCAGAGCCACGAGCAAGTCCGTCGCGTACGGCTTGACCTCCGCCGAGTGCCGATTCGGAGCGAACGAGACGGCGAAGATGGCGACCGCCAGCAGCAGCGGAACCCCTTTCAAGAACCGAGAGGCGACGTGCCGGAAGACGAAGACGCTGGCCACGCCGCAGAGCGTCGGAAAGAGCCGCAAGGTCAACTCACGGAAGCCCAAGAGGCGGACGATCGCCAGCTCGACCCAGAGGAACAGGGGCGGACAGACCTGGAAATAATCCAGCGGCTTGAGCAGGTCGAGATAATCCCTTGTCAGGAAATTCGCCGCGACGAACGCTTCGTCGCCCCAGAGCGGGTGGTTCATCGCATAGCGAACGGTGCGCAAGACTACCCCCAGGACCACGAAGCCCCAGGTCAGTTGCTCGATTTTGCGATCGGAAAGGAACTTGCCCTCACCCCGGTCGGAGAGATCCAGAGGCTCTCCGCCCTCGCCGAGACGCGGGTTGAAACCTCCAAGGGGGGACCGATCTTCCATGGACGGGCTCCACGAGACGCCTTCCGTTGGCCTTGACGCGGCGAGCCGGCACAATAGCCGGGCTACACGCAACGGGCAACGTCATTTCGGGCGACAAAACCCCGTCAGGTCCGCGCGACTTCGGGCTCCTTCCAGGCGGCGTACTCGTTCCCGTTGGCCGGATCGAGCCGCAACTGAGCCTCGATGGCGTCGAGGCACGCCTGCACGTACCGAGCGGCTTCCCCCCTCTGGAGGGTGTCGGCCGGAACGCGAAACGCCGGCTGGAAGTCGAGATGATAGGTGCCGTCGCGAGCCATCCGGCAGAACACACTCACCACAGGCGCCCCGGTCATGGCCGCCAGCGCGACCCACGTCGCCGAGAAGTGATATTCCTGGCCGAGAAACGACGCCCGCGCCGTGTGCGGAACCGTTCCAGCGAACGTCACCAGCCAGGTTCAGGATCATGCCGGCCTTGAGCACCTTCGCCGCGCGGAGAATCGACCCGGCCGACTCGGCCGTGTTCGCCTTGCGAGAGATGAACAGCCGGGATTGCCCCAGCGGTCCGTCCTCGGCGAACCGACGGGCCAGGAAGGTCGAGACGGAGCGGGGCCGTTCCATGTAGAGCCGCAGGTCATAACCGCGTCTCAGCAGCCAGTGGGCGGGCATCAGGTGGGAACCGTAATGGTTCCCCAGAAGCACCACGCCTCGCCCTTCGGCCAGAGCGGCGTCGAGGTGCTCCAGGCCCTCGACCCGAAAGAGTGGCTCCAGTCGAGAGTCGGTCAGGCCGTCGAGTAAGAGGTCGCGTGCCTGCCAGCGAACCTCGTTCCCGGCCAGGTCACGGCCAAGGGCACCGCACATCCCAGCCACTGTCAAAGTGGGCAGACCAGCGCCGGACCGGCTCGTCGTGGTGCAGGCGCCAGAGAGGCACCAGGGCGTGCTCGACCCGACCGATCCCGGCCACGATCCGCGAGGCCGCCGTTGGCGACATCCAACGCAGAAGCGGCAGCAACCTTCGCACCAGCGTCTTGCGGATCTTCAGCCACCGGCGACGCATCAGGCTCTCCTCCGCTATTCCCAGGCGATCTCGATCAGGCCGCGGCCGACGAGCGATTCCTGCCCACGTACTCAGCCAGGTCGCGGATCGTCGCGAGCTTGGTCACATCCTCTTCATCGATCGCGACGTTCAGCTCATCCTGGATCTGGAGGAAGACGCCGACCAGGTCGAGCGAGTCGATCCCCAGATCCTCGATCAATCGCGCCTCGGGCGATACCGGCACCGAGGCGTCGAGCTTCGCGACCTTGCGCACGATCGTGACGATCTCGGCGGTCAGTGTCGAATCAGTCATCAGACCATCTCCTGAAGATCAGAGCGTTATTCGTTCCGCCAAATCCAAATGAGGCACTCATCACCGTGTCGAGCCGGGCCGTGCGACCGGCGTCGGGGACGTAGTCGAGATCCAGCTCCGGGTCGGGCCGGTGGTTGATCGTCGGCGGGATCGCCTGGGCTTCGATCGCCCGCACGCAGACGGCCGCCTCGATCGCCGAGGCGGCCCCCAGGCTATGCCCAAGGGCTCCCTTCACCGAACTGACCGGCAGCGTCCGCGCGTGGTCGCCGAAGACATCCTTGACGGCCTGCGTCTCCACCTGGTCATTGACCCGCGTGCTGGTCCCGTGGGCGTTGTAGTAATCGACCTGCTCCGGCCGCACCCCCGCCCGTTCGAGGGCCAGGGAAAGACAGCGGGTGATCTTCGGGCGCTCGGCATGGCCATGTGGTAGCCGTCGGAATTCAATGCCCAGCCGGCCACCTCCGCTTGAATCCGCAGGCCCAGCCGTCGCGCGGCGGACTCGGTGGCCAGGACGAGCATCCCGGCCCCTTCCGAGAGGATGAACCCGCGCGATCCAGGCTGAATGGCCGGCTCGCTTGCGACGGGTCGGCCGTAGCCCGCTCCTCGTCCCCTTTGCGTGTGAACAGGGCCTTCATCGTGGCGAAGCCGTTCACGATCGGCGGCGTGAAGGCGCTCTCGGCCGCGCCGCAGAGCGCCACCTCGGCCTCGCCGGAGCGGAGCATCATCCCGGCCATCGCCACCGCGTGCCCGCCCGAGGCACAGGCATTCGCCGGGGCCAGGCTCGGGCCGAACAGTCCAAGATGCTGGGCGATCTGTCCGGCCTCCTGGTTGATGATCAGGCCGGGGACCAGGTAGGGACTCGTCGCCAAGCCTTTCCGAGTCGCCATGCGGGCCTGTTCCGCCTCCAGCAGATCGACGCCACCGAAGGCGGAACCGACCACCAGGGCCACCTGATCCGGGTCGAGACCATCCCCGAGACGCCCCTCAGCGTCAAGCCCGGCATCCGACCACGCCGCGCGAGCCGAGGCCATCGCCAGGTGGATCGACCGGGCGGCGAGGCGCGAGACCGCCGGGTCCTCCGACGCCGTGCCGGGACCGAAGTCCTCGACCATCCCGCCAATGTCCTGAAGGAACCGGTCCGGATCGAGCGTGGAGCGACGGCTCAGTCCCGATCGCCCAGCGATCAGACCGTCCCAGGTGGTGTCCATGTCGCGCCCCAGGCAGGTCAAGGCCGCATGCCCGACCACGACGATCCGCTCGGCCATTCCCGCCTCCTTCTTGCCGTTCTCGGCGTTCCCTGTCCCTTCAAGAGGGGCGCGTTCCAGCCCTTCCCCAGAACGTCCTGGCTCCGTCCTTATCGGCCAACGGATCAGCCGGCTTCAAGCTTCTTTCGGATTATTCCGATTTTGTTGCGGCCACTCCCTTGACCTCGCTCCCCCCTCCCGATGACATAGTGGCAGACCGCGGAGCCCCAGAACGGTCCGGAGCCAGCCCGATAGCCCGGTTGGGTTCGTTCGGTAATCGTGACCCAATTTGCTACGAGATCAGGATTTATAACAAATCAAACCACTTTTTTCAACAATTGTTAAACGTGCGGGACGTGCCAACCTAGCGAGACCGAACGATTATGCAACTTGCGAGATTTGCGGTTGATGGAGAAGATGAGCCGAGGGTAGGGATTGTGAGCGAGGCTCGCATCCAGCCCCTGGCGGCGGGAGTCCGGTTGGCGGATGTGCTCCATGCGCCTGATCCTCAGCGCGTGGCCGAGGAGCGATTGGAGAGGGGTGCCGAAGGGCTTCCGCTGGATCGGGTTCGCCTCCTGGCGCCGATCGAGCGGCAGGAGGTCTGGGGGGCGGGCGTCACCTATGAGCGGAGCAAGGTGGCCCGGCAGGAGGAGTCGGAAACCGGCGGCTCGTTCTACGATCTGGTCTATCGCGCCGATCGTCCCGAGTTGTTCTTCAAGGCCACGCCTCATCGCGTCGTCGGACCAGGCGGGGCGATCCGGGTCCGGCAGGACACCAACTGGTGCGTCCCGGAGCCGGAACTGGCCCTCGTCCTGTCGCCCGACCTGAAACTGGTCGGTTACACCATCGGCAACGACGTCAGTGCCCGCGATATCGAGGGACGCAATCCCCTGTACCTGCCCCAGGCCAAACTATACGACGCCTGCTGCGCCCTTGGCCCCGTCATCACCCTGCGCAGCGCGATGCCTCCCGAGAGGGAAATCGGCATTCGCCTGACAATTACAAGAGGTAAGGAAACCGCATTCGACGGTGAGACATCGACTGCCCGCCTCGCGCGACAGTTTGCCGACCTGATCGACTGGCTTGGCCGCGACAACTCCTTTCCGGAAGGCGTGTTCCTGCTGACCGGCACCGGCATTGTCCCGCCGGACGAATTCAGCCTCCAGGCGGGAGACATCGTGAACATTACCATCGACGGTATTGGCACGCTGACCAATACCGTCGTTCAGGGACCGAGATAATCCCCGCTCACGCAACCCGGACGGCCGCCCGAGTTGTCCGATTCGTGAGCATGGCGGCGAGGAAGCCCGCGAGAGAGCGATTGAAGATCGGCTCGGCCAGGCCCGTATTGATCCCTGTCAGGTTGGTCACGATCAACGTGACCATCAGGGTCAAAATGGCTGCCGAGAGGGCAACGGTCAGGAAGTCCCTGAGCGGGCGCCGATAGCCGGAAAACCAGGCCGCGAGCAAGGGCGGCACCGTCAAAACCACCGGCGAGATCACGGCATTATCCTGAGGGATCTGCAAGCGGAAAACAACGAGCAGGACGATCTCCACGGCGAGCGACAGGCCCGTGTAGAGGATCGCAAAGGCCCAGGGTCTTCGGTCAATCAGGGTCATGGTGGCTCCAGAGAGGCGGGAGAGGGCGTGGCCCGAGGAATCTTCAAGCGGGTTTGATGAACGCGGGGGATACCACCAGACCCTCATCCTTGTTTCACCGACAAAAAAAACGGCCGGCCCCTCTGTCGAAGGGTCGGCCGTTGTGCGTTCGGATTGGCATCAGGCGGTTCGATCGCAGTCACCTTATTGCTTGGTGCTGCCGATGATCCGCGTCGGCTCATACTCAGGAACCGGATTCTGGAGGTAATCGCTGTTGAGCTCGATCTTGTTCCGGATGTCGCCCGCCTTGTCGGCCTTGACGTGAAGGTTCCAGGAGACCTTCTCGTTCGGCTCGAGCTTATCGATCGTGCCAAGGTTCACCGTCTGACCGTCGGCCTTGGCCTCGGTCGGGCCGTCGGCGCGGACGAACTTGAACTGGTCGGGCAGTTCGCAGGTGACCTTGACGTTCTCGTCCGGGCCGGAACCCTGGTTCCGCACGACGATCGTGTAAACCTCTTCGTTACCAACCTCGACCGGGTCCGTCTGATCGACCATCTCCAGCACGAGGGCCGGGAGGGTCAGGATCTGGGTCTGAACGGTCGCGGTATCGGTCCTCGCCTTGGCGATGTCCTCACGATCCGAGGCACAGACGGAGGTCGCGGTGGCGGTGTGCTTCAGGTCCGCCTTGGACTGGCCAACGATCGTGAAGCTGACGACGCGGTGGCCGTCCTTCTCCAGGTTCCCGAGGTCCCAGGTAAGCGTATTCCCGCTCTGCTGCGGAGTCGACGCCCTCAGGCTGGGTCTTGCTCATGCGGAGCAGCTTGGCGTTACGGTCCACCTGCACCTGGAGCTTGGCGTCGCGCGCCGTGGCTTGACCGCGGTTCTCCACGCGAACGCGGTAGGTGGTCGGATCGCCGACATACTCGGCGCTCGGGCCTTCGATGTCAACGGCCAGCTCGGTGGCGATGACCTTGGTGGTCGGCCGGCTCGACTTGGCGCTCAGGTCCCCTTCGCCTTCGGCCACGGCACGGCTGCCGAACTCACCGGTCTTCTTGGCGACGACCTGCACGGTGTAGTCCTTCGACTGCCCGGAATCCAGGTCACCTACCTTGTAGTCCACCGTGTCCTTGCCATCGCGGGTCGTCAGACCATCGGGCAGGTCATCGTGCAGCGTGAGGTTCTTGGCTTCACCGGAACCGGTATTCTTGATCGTGTAGCGCAGCTCGATCGGCTGGCAGATATCGACCTCCTTCGGGGCCGCCTTGCTGACCTGGATCTCCGGCTTGACGAATGTGGTCGCCACGCACAGGGTCGGCTTGTAATCGACCTGGATGCAGGTCTGCTTCTCGCCTTCCTGGTCGCCCAGAGCCGTGACCTTGATGGTCTTCGACTCGCCCGGCTTGAGTTCGCTGATCTTCCAGTGACCCTGGCCGTCCGAACCCTTCTCCTGCTTTGGCTCCGACTTCTCAATCGAAAGCCCTTCGGCGCCCGTCTGACGAATCTCGACGTCCTTCAAAACCAGGTTCCGCGTCAGGTTCGTGACCCGGACCTGATAGTTGTACGACTGACCAACAGGCACTTCGGCCGGGCGAATCGCCTCGACGAGCAGACTACTGGTATTGCGATCGCCGGTCGGATAGACCAGGACGAGCGTATCACCACCAGCGTTGTCGCTCGCTTGAGCACGTCGCGCACGATTGGCATTGGAATCGTCGCGCTGCCGCTGGGCTAGCGCACCGCCAGACCATAGCAGGCCCGCCAGCGCGGCCCCACTGACCGCCGTCGTGAACAGTTTAGGAAATGTCATTCGCATGTAAGGTGTTCTCCTCAATCGTTGTTTCGTCGCGTCGGCAATTGACGATCGCAGCCACGCGAGCCGCCAACTCCTCCACAGATGGGGCACATTGTTTGTCTCGATACAATCAGTTCCCCAACGGAACCAATCCTTGTCCAGCCGGTGCCCTCGGTCGCGGCTAGGATTGGTCACACAAGGCTCGCAACAACGATACCGGTCCGCCCCGCGACAGAGAAAAGCCCCTTACTTCCAGCGTTTTTCCGCGTTGAGATGCCAAATTGCATGTCAGAGAAATATCTAATTCCTGTTAAACGAACGGACGGACGCAACATCCTGCGCAGGGCAGGAAATCAAAAGGTCACTCCCATGTGAATCGTGGAAAATTAGCGAAGATAGAAAAATCATCATGTGCTCTCAAACGCACCAGGCAGCGCAATGAAAAACGGTCGGCCCCTGAGAAGAGGACCGACCGTCATCAAAACATTCATTTGCGTGAGAGACGCGATCAAGCAGACTCGGGGTTTTCCGACTCTTCCGCCTTGGGCTCGTCCTTGCTCTCCTCGGGCGCATTGGCGGCGGGCTCAGAGGGCTTGGCCGGCTCTTCAACAACTTCGGCCTCGGGCTTGGTATCCGCCGGGGCTTCGATGGCCGGGGCCGCGGAGGGGCTGGTGGTCGGCTCGAGGGCCGGAGCAGGCTCAACAACCGGTTCGGTCCCGAGGTCCGTATCCGGAGTGACATCAACCGGAGGAGCCACAACGTCCGTATCGGTATCGACCCCTGGGGTCGGCTCGATCGTCGCCGGCTCTTCGACAACGACCTCCTCGTCCTCCATCACCCCGTCATCCGTACCGCCGCCACAACCGATGACGGCAAAGGCCAGCGCAAAGCTCGACAGCATCGACCAGAACTTCAGGTTGAACTTCACTTCAAAGTCTCCTCTCAATGAACCGGGGCCGTGTGCATCCATTGGGAATGTTGGAATTGCGTCCGGAGGTCTCGATCATCCGGTCACGGGCACCCCCGAGGGCAGCCCGAGGGACACACACGTTCACCCCGAATCGTGGGGTTGCACTCTATCTACGAAAAAATCGCGCCGAAACGCTAACTGGATCGAAGAATTGTTTTCAGAAAATCGAGAAAGGCCCCCGACGCACCCAATCCATGATGGTTTCATGACCATTTCTGCTCGCACCGTCAGCCTGTCCGCTCACGCCATGTCTTTTTTACGGCATTATTGTAAGAATCGCCTCGGAGCGTGGGATTTACACGCAGGCCCCGACCACGGCCCCGCACGATGTCAAGCCCACAATGAACAACACAAGTCCTTACTAACAAAGGGATATCGTCTTCAAGATCAAATTCGACAAAATCCGATCGTCGGTCATGGCATCGAAATTGCTTCTAATGGTGGAGCATCTTCCTCAAACGAAACGATCACTCCTCCCCTCACCTGGATTGACCATGGCCAATTGAGCTAAATCCCGAATCTTTCGGGATCTCTGATCCTCACGACCTGGATCAGCCGATAATCCCTCATAAACAGCCGGATCTGCCAGGACGGCGGATTCGCGGTCGACGAACAGGAGGTTCCCCAATGGCCGCCACGAAGATCCTGACCCTGAGCATACTGATTCTGGGCATGACAGGCCCGCTTGCTCAGGCGGCCCCGACGATGGGGGGATCGTGGCGGTGGTCAACCTGGACAAAATCAAGGGGCGTGACGCCGGTTGTCCCGAGGCCCAACTCGCCACCAATTCCCGCCTCACCGGTCCCACCCACTCCCGTTCCCGTCCCCACTCCGACCCCGAACCCCACGCCGGTGCCCCCCGCGACTCCGGCGGAGCCGCCGGGGTTGGCCGTGATGAGTCGTTGGGCTCAGGCGACGCAGAACTCCGTCATCACCAAATCGCAGACGGACACCTCCAATGCGAATTACAACGCCCAGACCTTCACTGCACTCTCGTCCGTGGACTCTACCGGCCAGGGAAACACGACATCGCTTTACCAGGCGGATGCTTTCGTCAACCTGACCGACGGTCCCTTCGCCGATGCAGGGCTTCTGACGATCGGTGGAGCCCAGCCCTGGTACACCAGCCCGACCGTGGAAAAGGTCTTCGGGAGCGTACCGAATGCCGAGCAGCGGGTCGAATTCACTCAGGCGGTCCTGGATCACGTGCAACAGACGTTTGACCTCAGTGGTGTTCCCGTCAAGTTGACCGATGATCCGAACGTCCCGGCCGCTCATACATTGAGTGTTGTCTCGAACACCCATAATGCCGGCTCACCGGATGGGATCGGCGTCACGAGCATGGGCGGCAACGGCTTCAGCTTCATCGACGCGCTGCAGCCTTACGCGGATACGGTCGATCATCTGGAATGGGCGGTCGCCCATAACGTCGCCCACGAGCTAATGCACGCGTTCGACGTCGAGCACCACGACGGAACGGGGCAATATCTCGACGCTCCCGCGTCTCCCTGGTCGGTTCTGGCCGACGCGAATACGGTTTTCGGTCCGGATGCCGTCAACGACCTTCTCACGAAGAACTTCACGGACACCTGGCTAACAACGAGTTCGATGGGCCTGGAGCGAGTCGATACGACGGACATCGCTCCGCAACCGGTCCCTGAGCCCACGACGCTGGCACTCTGGGGCCTGGCGGGTTTCGCCGCCCTGGCGGTTCGCAGGATACACAGGAATCGCAAAGCCGCCTGAACGATCTGACTGAGCTGCCGAACAGACCTGGTAATTCTCCCCATTCGATGATGCAATAGTTCGCCCGAAACGCGCTTGTACGGCGTTCGGTATCAACGGCAACGATTCTGCACTCCGCCTCGCGGGGCCAGCGCTCTCCCAACTATTGATCATCGCCCCGACAATGAGCCCGCCCATGTCCGCCTTCCCCTGGCTGCTCCTATCGGCCTGGATTCTGCTAATGCCCTGGCTGTTGCGGCCCCTGTCTCGACGGCGGCGCCCCGAGATCCACGGTGGCTTGCGCGTACTCTGGTGGATCAACGCCGGCTATTGCGCATTCCTGCACCGCCTGGAACTGCGAGGGATGGCCCCCTTACCCGAACACGGCCCCGCGATCCTGATCGCCAATCACACGTGCGGCATTGACCACATGCTTTTGCAGGCCGGAAGCCGCCGGGTTCTCGGGTTCATGATTGCCCAGGAGTTCTACGATTTCTGGCTTTGTCGTCCCTTCTGCCAACTCTTGAACTGCATCCCGGTGAAACGCGACGGCCGCGATCTGGCTGCCACGAGGGCCGCATTGCGGGCACTGGAGCAAGGGCGCGTCGTCCCAATTTTCCCGGAAGGCAAGATCTTGCCCACGTCCGGGCGCGAGATTGGCGAGGCGAAACCGGGCGTGGCGTACCTGGCCTTGCGGTCTCGAGCACCGGTTATCCCCGCATACATCCGGGGCACCCCCGAGTCTCGGGACGTGTTCCGTGCCCTGGCCTGGCCGTCGCACGCCCGTCTCGTGTTTGGTCCTCCGATCGACCTGGCACCGTATTATTCCGAAAACGAGGGTCATCTCTCACGGGAGAAGTTGAGCCAGGCCACGGACGTGATGATGGACGCCATCCGAGCCTTGCGCGATTGCTGATGACAGCAACAGATGAGCTTCCATGGACGACAAACTCCGCTTCGTTCTCTCTCAGTACCCTTCTGTCGTGCAACCGCTCTCCGTTCCCAGGGCGCTGCACAATGCCGGGGGATTTAGCGGCGCCCGGCTTTGGCGATTTGATTCCGGCAAGGGAACGTTCGTTGTCCGAGCTTGGCCGCCTTTTGGCATGACATCGGAGCGACTTGGGAACATCCATCGCTGGCTCGGAGAGACCCGAGCACTGGGATTTATCCCGGTTCCGATTCCTTCGCGAGATGGCCAGACGTTCCTGGAATGCGAAAGGCGAGTTCTGGGAAGTCACACCCTGGATGCCAGGCGTTGCGGATCGAAATGAACCCCCATCGAGTGGTCATTTACGTGCGGGTTTCACCGGTCTCGCCGCCTTGCATCAGGTTCTTGCCCACCACCACCAGAATGGGCCAAGTCCGGGGTTAGCCGAGCGTTCCGCCGAACTCGTCCAGCTCCTCCAAGGCGGATTCGACGACCTGGAGTCCTGCCTGAGCCGAAGCGATCCGGCCGAGCCGGCCCGGGAACCTTCCCTGCGTTGGCTATCCCTGGCGAGGCGACTGGCTCCAGGAGTGCTGAATGACCTGCGAAAGCCCGCGTCCCGCGTTGTTTCCTTGCAGCCTTGCGTGCGGGATGTCCGAGCAGATCACCTCCTTTTTGAAGGAGAGCGACTGACGGGACTCATCGACTTTGGTGCGATGGGCGTGGAGTCGATCGCGGCGGATCTCGCGCGATGTCTCTCCGACTGGGTTGGCACGGACCGCCCCTCCCGTGCCGAGGCTCTGGAAGCCTATGCGGCGGTCCGTCCCCTGAGCGCGGATGAGTTGTGCTTGATCGATGCGTTCGAGCGCACGGGAGCCCTGCTGGGCCCGGGCATCTGGGTACGCTGGCATTTCCGAGAGGGCCGTCGTTTTGATGACCCCTCGGCCGTCGTGCAGGGGATCGAGCGTGGCCTTAAACGATTGAACCAGATGGCCTTGGGTCCGTTCGCACGCTAACTCGCTAAGGGATCCGACCCGATCTCGTCAACCGAACCCGGAGCGGTCAGGAGCCGCTGAGCCTCCTCGCCATCGATGGATACGCGACGGATCGACAGGGCTTTCCCGTTCGACGAATCGACTTCGACGAGTGCGCCGCAAAGTCTCGGATCGCCCACGGCAACATCAAAGTAATGCGGTACAAAGGAAAGCGTGGTCGCCATCACGCGATCCACCCGCCGACCGATGATCGAGTCGTACGGGCCGGTCATGCCGACATCCGTTTGAAACGCGGTGCCGCGAGCGAGAATCTGCTCGTCGGCCGTGGGGACATGCGTATGTGTGCCCAGCACGGCGGAGACGCGGCCATCGAGATACCGCGCGATCAGTTGCTTGTCGCTGGTCGCCTCGGCATGGATATCCGCGACAATCACCTTCGCCGAGGCCCCGATCCGCTCCAGTACGCGATCCGCGGCACGAAACGGACAATCGACAGGGCGCATGTAAGTGCGCCCCAGGAGGGTGAATACCCCGACAACCGTTCCATCGCGAGCCTCGACCAGGGCCGACTCGGCTCCGGGCGCCTCAAGCGGAAAGTTCGCCGGACGGCAAAGACGGTCGGTTTGCTCGAACAGCGTGAAGACTTCATCTTTACGATAGACGTGGTCGCCCAGGGTAAAGACATCGACGCCGGCTTCGACCAATTCCTCATGACACTTGACCGTTAGACCCGACCCACCCGCGGCGTTCTCGGCATTGCAGATGACGAGGTCCAGGTTCCATCGGTGGATCAACCGTGGGAGGACCTGTCCCACTATCTTCCGTCCAGGAGAGCCCACAACATCCCCGATGAACAGGATTTTCAGAGGCATGCAAAAGGCTCGCTTCCTGGAATGACCGGGCGGACGGATCAGCGCGCGAATTGCACGTTTTTCGTTTCGCGAAGGACCGTCACCTTGACCTCGCCGGGATAGGTTAATTGATCCTGGATCGCATTGGCGATGTCACGGCAAAGTTTTGCGGCGGCCCGATCGTCAAGCATCTCGCTATCGACCATGATGCGGACCTCCCGCCCAGCCTGGATCGCGTACGCCTGCTCAACGCCGGGAAATCCGCAGACGAGGCCCTCAAGTTCCTCCAGCCGACGGACATAACGCTCCAGCGTATCGCGTCGGGCGCCGGGACGGCTGGCGCTAATGGCGTCGGCGGCCGCCACGAGCACGGTGTACGGTCGATCGACACGGAGGTCATCGTGATGCCCCAGGGCCGCATGGACCACCTCGGGCGGCTCGCCAAAACGCTTCGTCAGTTCCGCTCCGACGGCCGGGTGGCCACCTTCCATTTCATGATCGGCGGCCTTGCCGATATCGTGCAGAAGCCCGCAACGGCGGCCCAGCGTGCCACTGAGACCGATCTCCTCGGCAAGCATGCCGGTCAGGTAAGCCACCTCAATGGAGTGCCGCAGGACATTCTGCGAATAACTCGTCCGGAACTTCAGTCGGCCGAGATAATCGAGCAGCTTATCGTTCAGGCCCGACACATCGGCCTCCTGCGCGGCGGATTGGCCGAGCTTACGAATGTGCTCGTCCATCTCCTCCTGAGTCTCCTTGACGATCTCCTCGATGCGGGAGGGATGGATGCGACCGTCGAGAATCAGCTTTTCCAGCGCGATCTTGGCCGTCTCTCGGCGCACGTTATCGAACCCGGTGACGATCACGATTCCGGGCGTATCATCCACAATGACATCGACGCCCGTTGCTTTCTCAAAGGCACGGATATTGCGGCCCTCGCGACCGATGATCCGGCCTTTCATATCGTCGGACGGGATATCGACGGTACTGGTCGTCGTCTCAGCCGTGTGCGCGGCGGCATATCGCTGAATCGCCGTGGAAAGAATTTCCCGGGCCTTCTGTTGCTGCGTTTCTTTAAGGTTCTGTTCGTATTTGAGAATGGCACCCCCGACCTCATGCTTCAGTTCGTCTTCGAGACGGCTCATGAGTTGATTACGAGCCTCGTCCGGATTAAGGCCTGAGATGCGCAACAAGTGATCGCGTTGTTCGTTCAGGATGGCCTTGATTTCCAGACCACGACGGTCGAGGTCCTCTTGGCGTTCCGTCAGGAATCGCTGAACATTTTCGAAGTCGCGCTCTTTCTTGGTAAGGATCTCCAGCTTCTGATCAAGCAAATCGTCCCGTTTTTCCAGACGCTTTTCCTGCTCACGAATGGTTTTGCGTGAATCCTCAATCTCGTGATCGAGAGCCTCGCGGCGTCGCAGAGCTTCCTCCTTGGCCTGGAGGTCCGCCTCCTTCCGGAGGCTCTCGGCCTGGAGTTGGGCTACTGTCAGGATCTCCTGTGCCTGCGACCGAGCCGTGCGGACGCCCGCTCGACTCAAAAGCCACAGGACGGCCAGGGCGCCGGCGACCCCAATCGCGAGGCCGACGAGCAGGCCGATCGGAAACCACATGGATGCCACACCTTCCCCCTAGCAAGCGGACGTCGCGTCACTGCCGAAAGTCTGTCGATACCGGCACAAGACCGGACACCGGCATGCCCCCTCCCCATGGAGCTGAGGCGGGGTGAGGGTAGTTCTTCGGCTCGGTGGTGTCGCCATGAACGACAATTGACCGGGTATCAGAAGGGGAACACCGGACCTCCGTTGAGCCCGGCCAGGGAAAGGTCGAAGCCTGGCGCCAAGTCCTCCGTGCCCTGAGGGTCGGAGATCGAGGCGAATCGTCTAGGTGGCAATCCACCACCAAAAAGACGCGGACGGATTTGCCTTCCGGCCGATAACAACAAGTTCCCGTACCGTACCATTCCAGCACGTGCCAGAAGATTGAACCCGCTCTGGCGAACGCCTTCAAACGAGGGTCGGCCACTGGAAAGCAAGGCCTGGAACGCCACAGCCACCAGCGACAAGAGCCAACCGAATATCCAACCAGCGTTCGCCACGATACCGATCCTCATCCGACAAACATGTTGGTGTGTCGTCTCAAGCGGCAACCATCCGAGCAGGTTCTCTCGTTCAGGCGTCTGCACAATCATGGCAAACCCGACGACGAACCATGCCGAAGGTTACGCGACTGAACGCCCCAATCGTTCAAATTGTAGTTGAGAAATTTCCAGGGAGGCCCTGCGTTGGAAAGGACCAGCGCGGGGCCTACCCGGTATAGTGAGTGTGTCACCGAATCAAACCGGGTACACACTCTCGGCCATCGTACCAGAACCGGGCGAACGGTCAACGGACCGCCGCCGCCGGGGCGAAGCTTTCCTCGAAATTCGGTACGGCGAGCCGGCCCATTGAACCACCATTGACGGCTTCGAGACGATCCATTACCCTCCCGCACGCCTCCGAACGCGGTTCACGGACGGCCGCGCCTCGGCTGCTTCCCCCAAATCAAGATCCGGAGGATCCACGGATGGATTCGATGCGCATGGCCGAGTGCTGGCAGGATGCGAGCGATCCCTCGCGTCCTTTTGCGTTTCTCGTCAGCACGACCGGCTGCGCCGGTGATATTCGTCGCCATATCGGCTCAGCGGATTATTCCTATGCGTTCGTGCTAGAAGCCTTGGCCCCTGTCCTCGAGCGGCTCGGGCGCTGGACTCTCGTCCCACGCCCGGAGAGCAGCCTCGCCTATGTTGCCGCGAAGGCGGCGTCCGAGGGCTACCGGCCAGTCCACCTCGCGCTTCATCCCCCTCAGAACAACTATCTTACTCCGGCCGTACCAACCATCTTATTCCCCTTCTGGGAATTTCCTCGAATCCCGGATCGAGACTTCGGCTTTGATACCCGGCAGAACTGGTCACGCATGTGCCGACCGGCAGACCTGATCTTGACGGCTTGCGAGTTCACGGCCGCGGCGTTCCGGCGCGGGGGTGCAGTGCCCGGTGGAAGTCGTGCCAGTGTCGTTGACTGATGGACTCTTCGCGGTGCCGGACTGGGACCCGGACCACGAATGGGCCTTACACTGCCGACACCTCGTCTGGGGCGGTCCGGAACCGGATGATGACGACGTGGATCGCCCTGAGAATCGCCAGTCGAATACGCCTCGGAAGCCTCCTCTGAAACAGCGTGTCAAGGGAAAGGTGCGCACAGCGTATCATCGCCACGTCAAGCGTTGGTTGAGCGCGGAGGCCTCGCAGAAATTGTTTCAGTTGAAGAATCGCGCATTGCGTCGAATCGAAGGGCCTCCGCCACTACTCTATCCTGAGACTTTGCGGCTCTCCGGCCTGGTTTACACGAGCATTTTCAATCAGAGCGACCGCCGGAAGAACACGCCCGACATGCTGACGTCCTTCCTGCACGCATTCCACGACCGACCGGACGTCACCCTTGTCCTGAAACTGGCGACGAACCCCGCACGCGAATTTTATGAACTTCAGGAACTTCGTCACCTGCACGGTTGCTTGAATCTGGACCACAAGTGTCGGGTTGTCGTATTGACAGAGTTCCTTTCCGACGAGCAGATGGCGGAACTCTACCGGGCGACGACTTTCTACGTGAATACAAGCCGGGCCGAGGGAGCCTGTCTGCCATTACAGCGTGCCCTGGCGGCCGGACGCCCCGCCATCGCCCCAACGCACACCGCCATGGCCGATTACATGGATGAATCCATCGGGTTCCCTATCCGGTCGCACCCCGAACTGACGTTCTGGCCCCACGACCCACAGGGGCGCTATGATACGACATGGAATCGTCTGGTCTGGTCGGATCTGGTTGACCAGTTCCACGAAAGCGCTGCCCTGGCCGACACCAATCGTTCCGGCTACCAGGCGATGTCGTCGGCCGCACGCCAACGAATGAGCGGATACGCCAGCCATGATGTGGTCGAGACGTCTCTTCGACGGGCCCTTCAGCATCTTTCCGGGTCGACCGCGGGTGACGTATCCTGGGCTGCTTGAGCAACTTCAGAGGGTAGAGTAGAATCGAGATCAGAACTAAACATTCGCGATTTGAATTCCCCGGAGGGGATCGGTACACTCGATTTTTCGGTTTCCATGCCGAAATGATCGAATTCCTCTCCGGGAGAAGTGACTATGAATCGCAGCAAGCTGCGCAAAGGTCATCGCCTGCAACCTCTGGAAACCCTGGAGCCGAGGGTTTGCCTATCCTCGTCAGGTTTCCTCGACGGATCAAGCGTACCGTCGCTCGCGGACTCCGGAATTGTTGGTCCAAGCGCTCAGATAAGCTCGGGCTTCACCGCCCAGACCACTCCCACGTTATATCCCGGTACACCGATCACCCTGCCGAGCAGCAGTGGCTGGGTCCCTACCCCATTTAATGCCTCGCCGGTCTTCGCCGACCTGAACAACGACGGACGGGATGAGTTGATCGCCTCGGCCGAAGGCGGGAAACTGATTGCCTATACAACGAACGCTCAGACAGGAGCGGTCGCGACGTATCAGGTCTATAATACGGGCCAATCAAAATATAATATCAAGTCCACGCCGGTTGTTTTGACGCTTCCAGGCCAGAAAAAGGTCATCTTCGCCGGGCTGGGCCGCAATGAGAATGATCCGAACGACCTGACTGCTGACGGCAAGGTTTACGGCTGGGATGCGACCACGGGGCAGATTCTCCCGGGTTGGCCGCAAGCTCAGGGCCGAAAGCCCATGAACAATGCCACCGGCGCGGGAGTCATGGCGCCGCTGGGGTCCGGAGACCTGGACGGCGACGGGATTCCCGAGATCCTCGTACCGGACTACGGCAACTTACTGACGGCCTACAAGCTCGACGGCTCGGTTCTCTGGCAGTGGCACGCCAACGACTCGATCCAGTCCGGACCGGTGGTTGCCGACATCGACCGTGATGGCAAGGCCGACGTCGTCTTCGGCACCGATATCAGCGCGGGACCGTACTTCCCCAACGGGGGCGGTTACATCGTGATCCTCGGCAATAACGGGACCCTGAAGTACCGTCACCACATCGACGAAGTGATCTGGTCCTCGCCCGTCCTGGCCGACCTGAACAACGACGGTACGCTGGAGATTATCGTCGGCACGGGCCTGAACTTCAGCAAGGTGGCCCGGGTGCCCGAGGACATCTCCGCACAACAACGCGCGATCTCACTCGCAGCCGCCGACAAGGTTTACGCGATGGATTATCAAGGGGAACATTCTCCCCGGATGGCCCTACAGCACGAGTCCGACGAACGCCCAGAACAAACAGACGTTTTCCTCGCCGGCCGTGGGAGATCTCAACAACGACGGCGTCATGGAAGTCGCGATCTCCGACCTCTCCGGCTACCTGCACATCATCGAGCCCAACGGACAGCCGCTGCCGGGTTGGGCGGGAGGCAAGTCCCTTCTACCTCCGAACGCGGGACCGCTGAACTCGGACAACTACGCTTCGCCCATCATCGCGGACATCGACGGCGACGGCGATCTCGACGTGGTGGCCGGCGCGGGCGTCTATATCGGTGCCTACGACGCCGCCGGCAATTACACGAATCTGACAAACGTTGTTTTCAATTACCCAAACGCCCGGCTCAATGCCGCCGCCCTCGGCCAGTTTGATGGCAAGGGGGGCATGGAGCTGGCTTTCGTCAGCAATTCGTTGAGCGCGACGCAAAAGCCAGAGTTCGTGTCGATCCTTCAGCTCGCGCCCAGTTCGACGACCTCGCCCTGGCCGATGCACCGTCGCACTCCCGATGCCTTCGCGGTCCAGAGATCGCCCATTTTCCTGCGAGACTTCGTGCGGAACATGTATCGTGCCTTCCTGGGCCGATACCCCGCCGAGAATGAGACCATCTACCGCGTGCGGCAGATGGTCAACAATGAATTGAATCAGTACCGATTCGCCTATGACGTTGCCTCCAGCGAGGAAGCGCTGAAGAAAGTCGTCGCCGATTCCTACCGAACCATCCTGGGACGTGAAGCCTCCGCGTCTGACCAGCAGTACTGGTACGGTCTGATGCGGGACGGCAAGATTTCCCGAACCGGCTTCCTGGAAGCCCTGCTCAATTCCTCGGAATTTCTCCGGACCGTGGGAACCGACTCGGCCGCCCGGGTGAAGCGGCTCTGGGAACTGGCCAGGGGCTACACGCCAGACGCCGCGAGTGTGGCGGCCTGGGCCAACGTGCTGGACAAGGGATGGGCCTCCTATTCGGACCTCGTTCATCAGTGGGTGTACAAAAGCGACGAGGGAGTTTTCCACTTACTCTATCCGCTGTACTTCCTCGGTCTTCCCGGAAAGCCGATCCGTGGAGATGCTCTGGTCGCGGCGGCCTATGACCTGCGTCATGGCATGTCGTTCGAATCGATCGCATCGAAGAT
Source organism: uncultured Planctomycetota bacterium (assembly GCA_963758025.1). Taxonomy (GTDB): domain Bacteria; phylum Planctomycetota; class Planctomycetia; order Isosphaerales; family Isosphaeraceae; genus CAVWUA01. The sequence goes on from CAVWUA010000007.1 coordinate 165,039, forward strand.
CATCGCCAGCAACGGCGACTACGCCTCGACTGGCACCCTCCCCGCGTGGATTCGCAGCATCTATCGAGACGTGCTCGGGCGTGATCCGGCACCTCTGGAGATCGCTTACCGGGTGCGACAGTTCGATCAAGGCGTGATCAATGAGGTCAACTACGCGCGGGACCTGGTCAACAGCGATGAGGCTCACAAGAGGTTTGTTCAGGAACAGTTTCAGAAATACCTCGGCCATCTCCCCACTGACGGCGGAGAGTCGCTGAAGAATTACAGCAGTCGCGAAGCTTTGATCTCGACGATCGTCTCCAGCCAGGAGTACTTCAATCTCAATGGGGGAACAGCGGAGTCGTTCGTTCGTGCCGCCTATCGGGATATCGCCGGTATCAATCCGGCCCCCCAGGACGCGGTCAATGCCTGGGTCGCTCAGGTTCAAGGTGGAAACCGAGCGCCCTGGCCAACGCCCTGTTGCGTGACCCCGCGTACTACAGGCAGGCGGTCATCGACGCCTACTTCAAGTACATCCCGAACGAGGCCCTTGGGGTTCTGGCCACGGGCCTGAACTCCCCGACCTCCGGGATCCAGAGCAACCCTGATCCGGGCTTCATCAGCTTCTTCGTGAACAAGCTCACAAGCGGCGAGGATACGACCACGGACATGATCGTCAGGATGCTGATTTCCAACCAGTACAAGGACAAGGCGTTCTACTATAAGGGTCTGTACCAGCGTCCCGCCGTTCGAATCTGACGACGGGCGCTCATTCAGAAACCAATAACGAGGGGGACGATCCGCGAGCAGGCGCGGCGTCCCCCTCATGCCTTGGTCCATGCCGGCCCCGAAACGAGGCCTCAGGCGGCCCTTGACGACGATGGTCCGGAGTTCGACGGGATCGATGGTTGCGCCGGCTCGTGCCGCGCAAACCGATCGGGCATCTCGATCAGGGTCCGTGCGACATGTCGCCAGTCATAGTGGCGATCGAGCGCGTCCCTGGGAATGGAAATCGGCCTGGCGGCGTGGAACTCGCCCCAGGCCTCATCGAGCGTGGTCGGGTCGCACGGGTCGAAGAAGTAGAGTCCCGGGCAACGGAACTCCCGCAGGGCGCTATTGTAACTGGTCAGAACGGGCGTTCCGTGCCGCAACGAGTCCAGCACCGGAAACCCGAAGCCCTCGTACAGTGACGGATAGACCGACCAGGCGACCGTCTGGTAGAGCTTGCAGAGATCCGTGTCGGAGACGACGCCCAGGAACCGGATGCGTCGTCCTTTCAGCCCCTGGTAGCGTTTCAACTGCCGGCGTGACGTGAGCCAACCCAGCGGACCGACCCACCAGAGCTCGGTGTTCTCGGGCAAGACCGTGGTGTTGCGAAACCATTCCAGCAGGAAGAACGCGTTCTTGCGAGGCTCCAGCGTCGAAACGACAAGCCCGACGTTCGACCGCCGCGAGACGGGCTTCGGGTGCAGGTGCCGATCGACGCAGACGGTCGGGCCGGAGTGCGCGACGACGATCCGTTCCTGGTCCAGATCGCAAAGCCAGCGGGCGTCGGCTTTCGTGGAATGCGAGACCGAGAGCGCCGCGTCGGACGAGAGCAGCGACTTGCCGAAGAACCCCTGAAACATTCCGCGGGTCTTCTCGGCGTGTGTGAACGGGACGGTCAGCGGAGTGAAATCATGCAGAATACTGATTTCAAACGGGAACCGCTTCTCAATCGGTCGGAGGCAACCGTAGATCCCGACACTGCCCTCGGGTGGCGTGTGGAGCGGCCGCCGACGGCTCTGCCAGACCCGACGCCCCCAACCCCCCAGATCCTGGTCCTGCGACCAGTCCAGACCCTCGGGGAGAATGAGTTCCTGATTCTCAGAAAAGAAACGGATCGGCCCCTGCGTCGCAAGCGCCAGCGCGATCCGCGCGGTGTAGCGGCCGATCCCGGTCAGGTGCTTATCGGCCAGTGGATTCGCGTCAAGAAAGATCGCCCGCCGTCCGGTCGCCGAATCGCAGGTTCCGATCATGGACAGGTCCTCTCCGTGGTCCGAGTCGGCCTCCATTTCCCTATGGAGGCGCCCGAACCTTACAACACACGTCCCTTCCCGGCAAGACGAGCCGAAACTCCGACCCGGACATCGATCTCGAATTGACATGGAAGACACGTTGGCCTATCCTCCCGCGCCGATCCGCGTGGAGGCTCACTCGAACAGGCAGACGGCGGAAACGGTCCGTCCGGCAAAGGCTGTAAGCAAGTCTCCTCATTCGCCTGAAATGAGAGCACGATGAGTGACGTGATTGATCGCTGGCTGACCCTTGCCGACCTGCACATGAAGTTTGTCTCCTACGCGCAGAATCACGAGGATGCCCTTCTGGCACGCGTCTTCCGTGAGCCGGGTGGCTTTTACGTCGATGTCGGCGCCAACGATCCGGTCTTCCACTCCATCACGAAGCACTTCTACGAGCGCGGCTGGCGAGGCGTGAACATCGAGCCGCAACCCGTCCTGTACGAGCGTCTTTGCGAGGACCGGACGCGCGATGTGAACCTCAACCTCGGGCTGGCGGATGTCGAAGGGGAACTGACGCTTTACGAGATCCCATCATTCCACGGCTGGACGACGTTCGAGCCGTCGCTGGCGGCATCGTATCGCGAAAAGGGCGTCGAGGTCTTCGAGCGCACCATACCGGTGGAAACGCTGGCGCACGTTTGCGAGAAGCATGTCGATGCACCGATCGACTTCCTGAAGATCGACGTCGAGGGCTTCGAGCAGCGGGTCATCGCCGGGGGCGACTGGTCACGATGGCGACCCCGCGTGGTTCAGGTCGAGGCCCTCTGGCCGGAGTACTGGGAGCCATTGATCCTGGCTCAAGATTACCTTTTCGCCTCGTATGACGGAATCAACCGTTTCTACGTGCGGTCGGAAGACCGCGACCTGATTCCAGCCCTCGCTGCGCCGGTCAACGCCAGTGACAATGTCGTCTCATTCGAATACATGAAATTGATCGGCGAGCACATCGAACTCATCGAGCAACATCGACATCAGATCGCGTTGCTCCACGATCAGTATCGCAACCTGGGGCCCAAATCCGTGGCCGTGGCGCGAAAACTTCGTGATATGTCCGAACGGTATCCACGGCTTGCGGCCCTGGCGCGCCGCCTGGTACCTCCCGCCGCGTGAGAGGATCGAGAATCGTCAGGTCAACTCATCCCTCGTCATCCCCGCCGAAATAGGTTCGATCGCGCACCTCCCAGTCGTTGTAGCCCAGGAGATCGTACAGCTCCGCCCGCGTCTGCATCCGGCTCAATTGACCGCGCTGGGTGCCTGTCTCGCGGAGAGCGGTCAGGGTCTCTTCGGCCGCCTTCATCGCCGCTCGGAAGGCAGTCAACGGGTAGAGCACAGCGCGGTATCCCATGCCGGCCAGTTCGTCAAAATCGAGCAGAGGGCTACGCCCGAACTCGGTCATGTTGGCGATCAGAGGGGCCTGAACCGTCTCCGCGAACCGGGCAAGTTCCTCGGCGGACTCCATCGCTTCGGGAAAAATCATGTCGGCCCCGGCGGCGAGGTAGGCACGGGCTCGCTCGACGGCCGCGTCAAAGCCCTCCAACGCGCGTGCGTCGGTGCGGGCGATGAGGACGAAGTCGGGATCACGACGGGCCGCAACCGCGGCGCGAACCTTGGCCGTCATCGTCGCCACGTCCACGACCGCCTTGCCCGAAAGGTGCCCGCAACGTTTGGGCAAGACCTGGTCCTCCAGATGCAAGCCGGCCGCGCCCGCCTCTTCGAGCAAACGGACGGTCCGCTCAACATTGACCGCCTCACCAAAACCGGTGTCGGCGTCGCAGAGCAGGGGGAGGCTCGTGGCACGCGCCAAGACGGCGGCTTGCTCGGCAAACTCGGTCAAGGTCAGCAGGCCGATATCCGGCAAACCCGCCCATCCGGCGGAAAGCTGCGCCGCCGGACAGATAAATGGCGGAAAATCCCAGACGCTCCGCCAGCTTCGCCGTAAGGGCATTGAAGGTGCCGGGAATCATGATCGGTTGAATGTTCCAGGCCTGCCGAAGCCGCGCACCGGGGGAGGACATGGTTGCGTTCCTCGTCGATGGGTGATGATGCCTTACTCAATGTCGTACCACGTGATCCCGCTGCAACGCCAGTCGCGAATCCTCGATGCTCTCCAGCTCAATTCCGATGGGCCGATCGTGATAGGAAGGCAGAGCAATCCAACGACTACCAGGCGAGGCGAGATCCTGTCGGAGAATCCCCGCGAGATCGGCGCTGAGGATCGCGGCGCCGTCGCCGTCGAGGTGGACCGGATCGACGAATCGCGACGCCGCATACTGTGTTTGACGGCCATCGAGAACGGTCAGGTTCGGATACCGCGACTGCATCGCCTGGACGAACTCCGTGTGGGAGGCGTTCACACCGGTTTGCTCCCGACGGGCTTGCAATTCCGGCGCGATGGGGGGAAGCAGCCAGTACACCCGGATCTTGTGCCGTTGCGCCAGCGTCAGAAAACGCCGAATGTACTCTTTATTCGTGCGATGACACCACCATAAATGTGAAGCATATTTATAGTGCGATTCTTCATCCACATGACCGTTAAACTGATGCGGATTGGACGCGACATGCGCTCCCTGGTTGATGGACCAGTTGCGACTCATGACCGGGACAAGGTCCGCCCAGGTGGATCTCTCCCCACGCAAGGCGCCGGCGATGTTGGCACGAATTTCGTAGCGGCTCCGGACCGATGGCAAGATGCGGCCAAGCATTGTCCAGGCGAAGAAGGTGGCATCCTGCTCGGTCAAAGCCAGATCGAGGCACTCGGAGAAGGTGACAAACTCCTGCCACTGGCGGACGGAATACCGCACACCGCCAGGCAGGTGACTGGGTTTGTATTCGACGAGAACCGCCGAAGGCCGAGCGCCGGCATCGAGCGCAGCGTCGGAGCAGAAAATAGCTGATCGGCGGCTGCGCCGCGGAGACGGCAAGGTTGTACACCCGTCGTCCCGAAAGCTCCTGTTCGAGGATTCTCGGCTGAACGCCATGCTTCATCAAGCTGTCACCGAAACAGAGCACGTCGCACTTCGGCGCGATACGATCGGCCGCTCGAGCGGTGAAGCGCAAATCGAACGCCGTCGGCGTGGTGAAGTTCATCGCGTGCCGCGCGAAGATGCCTTCGATCAGGAGCACCAGACCGATCATTCCCGCCAGGCCCCAGGGCATCCGAACACGATCCGACGCACCCGATGACTCGCTCATTCCCACCTCACTGTCGAGCTTCTCACGGCCAATCGTGACTGCTCCACGTTCTCGACGAGAACGTCGTGCGATGGGTCACGGAACTCCTCCAGGGCGACCCATCGGTCCAGATCGCGATGATGAGGCCACCGCTGCAAGAATTCTCCCATCTCGGCGCTCAGCGTGGCGGCTCCTTGATGATCCAGATGGAACGGGTCCGTGAACGACTCCGCTCCATAGCCGCTATGCCGGGCATCAACAATGGTCAGGTTCGCGTAGCGCGCCTGCCAGCTTTGCACGAACCGATCGTATTGCGCCTCCAACCCCACGGACTCTCTGCGCGACTGCCAGCCGGGACTAATCGGCGGCAAGAGCCAGATCACGGTGATCTCATGTTCTAATGCCAGATCGAGAAACCGTTTCAGATATACAGCGTTCGCCGGATCACAGCTCCACGATCCGCCCCGGATCTGGCGAGCGATCAATGCGGAGTCGTCGCGGTGAGACAACTCTTTCGGATCGGCTTGCGCACCACGGTTGATACGCCAATTTCGCTCCGCGGCTTGGGTCTGCACGAACAGCGTGTCGCGCTCGCCGCGCAACGTGGTCAGCACCGCCGCACGGATTTCACTTCGTGCTCTCCAGGACGGCACAGCACGCCCCAGGAGCGTCGAGCGGATCAACGGAGGGTCGAGCGTCGTCCAGGCCAGGTCCAGCCATTCGTCCGTATCGAGGAGTTCCGGCCAGGTGCGTGCGTTGATCCGTGGATCGGCCGCGAGCAGACCGGGGAAGAAGTCAACGATGAGAACCTCGGGCCGCGCCCCCGCATCAAGCGCACGTCGCAAGAGGAAGTAGCTCATCGGCGCCTGGCCACCTTGCACGGCGAGATTGTAGGCCGGTCGTCCCAACTGCTCCTCGATCCAGCGGGGCAAGATACCCCGTTGAATCAAGCTATCACCGAAACAAAGTGTTGCACATTGATGCGATTCCAGACGCGCGGCGCGTGCGGCGAAGCGCGCGTTGAGGGCCGCCGGGGTTGACCACAGATGATCGTGCCGCTCGACGAAGCACTCTGTCCCCAGGACGAGCAGAAACATTCCCAGCAGGCCCCAAGGCAGATGGGCCATCGTCGATTCCCGAGCCGATCGGTTCATCGAATCCCCTTCCTGAACGTGCCGTCAGAACTGGAAGTAGATGAACTGACTCCCGCCAAATTCTCCCCCAAGAACAAAAGCATAAAAGCAAGCCGTGTAGAATGCGCTCCGGACATACCAAGGGGTGCGGAAGATGACATCAAGGTCTTTGGCGAAGTACTGCAACGCCTCGTAAAGCAAGAGCGGAATCACACAGACAGCAATGGGCAGCAGGAAGGAGGACGTGGGAATTGCCGGACGGAAGGCGATGGCTTCCAGCATGCCCCAGACCTGCTCCATCGAGTTCGCGCGGAAGACCAGCCAACCGAGGCAGATCAGGTGGAACGTGACGATCACGCGAATCGCCCGCCAGCACGCTCGGTCCACCGGTTCGGTTGGTCGGATGCGCTCCAGCCAGGGCGACAACAAACGGTGGCCGACAAGCAGCACCCCTTGATAGAACCCCCAGAGAATGAACGTCCATGCCGCTCCATGCCAGAGTCCGCCAATAATCATGGTCAGCATCAGGTTGCGATACAGCATTCCCTTACCGCCCCGGCTGCCGCCGAGCGGGATATACAGGTAATCACGTAACCAGGTTGAGAGCGAGATATGCCAGCGCTGCCAGAACTCTCGAGGATTGGCGGCGAAATACGGCAGGTTGAAGTTCAGGCAAAGCTCGATTCCCAGCAACTTCGCGACGCCGCGCGCTGTGTCCGTGTAACCGGAGAAATCGCAATAAATCTGGAAGGCAAACGCGTAAATCGCCAGAAGCGCCAGTCCGCCGTCGATCGTCTGCCAGCGGTCGAACAGATCGTTGACGAACACGGCGAGATTGTCGGCCACCACGACCTTCTTGACGAGTCCCCACGAGATCAAATAACAGCCTTCGTAGAACTGCATCAGGTGGAATCGGCGCGGCGTCGCGATCTGGGGCAGAAGGGTGGTCGGCCGCATGATTGGTCCGGCCACCAGGTGAGGGAAGAAGGAGACGAAGGCCGCGAACTGAATCAAATTCCGCGTAGGCTTGATTTCGCGACGGTACACATCAATGACGTAGCTCATTGATTGAAACGTATAGAACGAGATGCCGATCGGTAGGACCACCTCAAGCTGCGTCAACGACACATGCCAACCGATCCTTTGCAGAGCATGCTGCGCACTCTCCGCAAAGAAGTTATAATACTTGAAATAACCGAGCATCCCGAGGTTGAGCGCCATGCTGAGCACGACAAACAGCTTGCGCTTCGCGCGTGTCATTGATCCGATCGACCGCCAGTCCACAGGCATAATCGAACACTGTCGAGAGGATCAAGAGTGCCAGGAACTTCGGGTTCCAGCACGCATAGAAATAATAGCTGGCCGCCAGCAGCAAGACATTCTGCGCACGATGTGGCAAGGCCCAGTAGATCGGGAGCAAGATCGCCAGAAAATAGGCGAAATGAAATGTGTTGAAGAGCATCCGGCATCCCCTCTCCGTCCTTGGAGCCATCTGGGTCATCCCGACCCGGGAGAACGCTCGCTTCGTCCGCGCGTGGAGCGGCCTGCCTTTCGTAACCCCGGGACGAGGATCGGTCAATCCCAACCGCTCGTCCAGGGCTGCAAACACCCGTTCCATAACGCCATCAGGACGTCATGAGCCGAGGTCAAGAAGTGCGACGGCCTCTTGCGGCTTCGGGTCGGTGTCCAACTTGGAGAGCCGATCCCAGATCGCCACGGTACGCTCGGCGCCTAGAATGGGTTCGGCCAATCCTCGAAACTTGGCCATCAGCGCCGCGTCACTCAAGGGATTCTTATCATGTCCGGGCGGGTAAGCCATCTCCTGAACGAGCGTTGTGCCGTCATCGAGAGTCACCTTGACCCGATTCGGAATGCCTGCCGGATAGCCGGCCGTCAGGTCGGGGTCCTCGACAACCGTCGTGCGCGCGACGAGATCGAGCAGAGCGGGGTCGCTGAGCCGTTCGGGGGTAAACTGTCGGGCCGTGATCTCGCCATCGACGAGAGCGACGATCGTGCAGTAAGGCAGGCTATGGTCCGCCGTCTCCCGGGTCTTCGGTCGCCACTTTTCAGGGTCCTGACCGATAATCTCAACGGCCGTGCGGAACGTGGCGATTTCGATGGAGCGGATGCGTGAGGGATCGCCGATCTGAGAACGTAACGCGAAAGCGACGGCAATGGCCGACTGGCTGTGGTACTCAGCCGGCACGAACTTGATCGAGGTCTTCGGCAGCATCCAGTCGCTGGCTTCGCGCCCGCCGAGTTTGTCCAGCGTCAAGGGACCGGAAACCTGCTGGCAGAATCCCATATCCCCCTCAAACAGCGGGGCCGGCCCGGTCATCCCCTCGCGGGCGAGCATCGCGGCAAATACACCGTTGCGGGCGGCGTGGGCGAAGGCGCAGCCCTTCCACATGGAGAGCTCACCAGCGCGGGTCAGACGGAGCGCTGTGCCGGTAGTCCCGGCGATTCCCAGTGCATGGACGGTTTCCGTGTGCGACAGGCCCAGGAGCTTCGCCGCGGCCAGAGCCGAGGACAGGCAGCCGTACGTGACGTGGTCCCAACCGCGCTTACGGATACTGGCCGCGTCGCAGAGGCGGCACTGAACTTCATAGGCGACGGCCGCCGCGGCGATCCACGCCTGACCGTCGGCGCCGGCGTGCTCGCCAGCAGCCATGATGGCCGCCCAGTTGTCGCTCGGGTGAGCCGGTTCGAGCGAGAGGTACGTGTCGTTACAATCGAGATAACGGATGTGCACGCCGTTGGCAAAGGCCGCCCAGTCGGCAGAGGACCGGCCACCACCCATCAGCGACGCCCCAGGCTGGCCCTGAATGGTCGCCGCAACGCGACGGGCAATCGTGGGCGCCGGTTCGTGCAAGGCTCCGGCCGCACAGCCGAAGGCATCAGTCAGGCGGCGGCGCGCTTCCACAATCACGGCATCGGGAAGGTCTTCAAACCGGGTTGTGAGGGTGAAATCGGCAAGGTGATCGGAAAGCGATTCGGGCATCGTCGTCCTCGGATTACTGTGTTGCTGCAACGAATGATAATCGCGACGATTCCCCTTGGCAATCAGCGTCGGACTCTCTGGCGAGACTGATGCAGAGCGAAACCGGATTCTCTCACGTCTTCCACCAGTCGTACATCTAGTGGGTTTGGATCCGTCGCGAGGGTCAGCCAGTCGCCCGCAGGCTGGCCCGATGTTGTTCGCTGAGATACGGCCCGAAAGAGACTTGTACTGAACGCCGTCGCCCCTTGCCGATCGAGGTGAACCATGTCAATAAACACATCAGAACTGAGATCCATTTGACGGCCATCGAGTACCACAACGTTCGAGTATTCCGACTGTGTCCTGCGAACGTAGTCGGTGTAGATCGCATCCAATCCAAGCTCTTCGCGACGAACTTGAGTTCCAGGGTTGAGTGGCGGAATCAGCCAGAAAACAGTAATGCCGCGTGATTTGGCCAGTTCCAGGAAGCGATGGACATAGCCATCAGTCGTCTGGTCCGGGCACCAACAGGCAGGAAACAATCCACCATGGGCAGAATTCACTTCACCGTGATAGTCGGATGCCTTGGGCATCACCTGCGCGCCAAGATTGATACCCCAGTTGCGCCGCAAGGCACGAATGGCACGGCGAGGGCCGTATCCCTCGCCTCGCACCCATGCAAGAATCCCAGCGCGAACCTCGTAGCGGGACCTGTACGATGGCAATCCTTTGGCTAATAAAATTGCCGCGAGAAAATCCGCGTCCATCGTATTCCAGGCCAATTCGAAACAATCGCGGATGCTCGCCAGTTCAGGCCAGAGCCTTCGAAAATCAGACGAAGTGGGCCTCATTGCAAGTTGATGCGGCATGAAATCAACGACGACCTCGCGTGGGGTCGCCCCGTGCTGCAATGCTCGGCGAAGCAGAAGATAACTCGCCGAGGGTGGGCCGGCATGCAACGCAAGATTTTGGGTTGAGCCACAAGTTAGCTCGGCCACTCGAGGTAGCACACCGAACTTGATCATACTATCGCCGAAGCAAAGCAGCACACGTCCCTGAACCTGCTCGACCGTCGCCCTCGCTGTCTGTCGCCAACTCTCTGCCGGTTCCGTCGTATAGGTATCATGATGATGAACAAAATATGACTCGATCAGAACCACCAGAACCATCGCGCCAAGTAGGCCGCGGGGATATCGGGAGAGAGACGCTGTTCGAGACGAGTTCCTCATCATTTCACGACCGCCGACTCTCCAAACGCCTGAACACCACTCGGAGGCATCAACGGCGGCAGATCAGTCGAGGACCCGACCGGCTTCGTCGAGGAGAGGGATGTGCTGATCATGCCAGAGGTGGGCTGGGAATGAGGGCCCGTCGTCGAGGCTAGGACTTCCAGGTGCTTCAGCAAGATACGTCGAACCTCAAGGATCGCCTCAGGGTCCTTCTGCACGCCGTGATCGGAACGCACGACCCGTTCCGACTCCACTCCGTCCAGATGGGAACTTCGATACGACACAACTCCATCAGTCGTCGTGGCGAGTGGACCAGGGCGATTCGCGCCGATGATCGAGTGAAAGGTTACCCCAGGACGTGGCGTCATCTTCAGAAGCGCCAGGAGCACCGGAGCATCAACTTCAAGAGTTTCAATGCTCGTCGGCATACGGCGAAATTGTCGGGGATCAAGATCACCATCGTTGTCCCTGACGAGCCGCTGAAGCAAGACGCTATAACGGTCGGGTTCGGAGATCAAGCTGGCCCCAAGACGCCCGATCGGCCGTCGGCTATACTCCGACCCGCGATGCGGCGTTGCCATGAATACCACGCGTTGAACGAACGGCACAGGCTGAAAAAAGGTATAACGCTTGAACTCTTCCAACACCTCAGGAGGACCAATGATCTCGCTAAATGGCCGCTCGGAGCTAAGTTCCCAGAGCCGGTTACCGCTATCGACGGCCATGGAATGACTGAGCAATCCTCCCATGCTATGTCCCAGCAGCACCATCTGGTTGAACGTTGAACTATCTCCTCGCGGATCGAACTGATTTTTCGCCTCCCAAAGCGCCTCGCGCAGACCGGCAGCAGCGATCGGAACACCGACTCCGGTTGGATACACGTAGAGGAAGAACTGGTACCGCTCCTGGATCTGCGAATCGCGCAACAATTCATTAATCATTGGAATCCACGCCAGGGGAGACGAGGCAAGCCCGTGGACCATGACAACTGGGAATCTTGTCCGTCTCATAGGGCGCAGGAGCATCAGGCGAGCACGGCCCTCAACTTCTCCGGGACGAAGTAGGCCGGTCCACCGGTACGAGCTTAGATCTGTGCGGGACCACATGTAAGCCAGAGGCGTGGTCAGGTCGGATTCGATCGCCAGACGATAAGGCCCTTGAACAACGCTACGAATGCGAACCGGATCGAGCAGGTCGAGCGTGCACGTTCGCGATTCTTCCTCGGGGGCGTCTGGGTTATTCAATCGAAAGTTTGGCCGGATAAATGCCGTTAATGGAAAGGCCATCTCGGGAGGATAATACTGGTCATTAGCTCTGGGCTGAGTGATCCGTCTTTCGCACTCCAATCAAAGGGACACCCAAACCATACTGGTAAGTTCGAGTGGGCAGATTATGAACTTCGAAGTCCGAGCAGAACAGAAGCTCGTGAATATCCTGTGTCTTCCAGGGTGACTGTTCGAGATTAACCCGCAAGTTCAGTTCGCGACCATGGACTTCAAGCTTGATGACACCCCCTGGCTCAATTCGTCCCTTTTCCTGTGCGGCACGAAGGATATGATCCAGACTTCCGTTATACAGATCCATCGCTAGACGGAACCGGGGATCAGCAGGTGAGCGCCCGGCGGCCAGCCCTGGATCGAACAGATACTCATAAGAATATCCAACGGCATCGACGAATCGCCCGAGGGCTTCGGCTCGTCCCCAGCGATCTTCTCGCTTTCCCTCAATCCATGAAAGCTCAGCCAGAGCATAGACGATTTCTGGTTCGGCCCCGTCACGAAGAATGCGTTCCTTCAGTCGAGCTAGCGCGATGTCTGGATTTCGCCTGTAGTTTGCCTCCACGCTATAACGCTTCAGCGTCTCCCTCGTGCGATCGGAAGGACGGTCGAGGTTGACCAGACTGCGTTGCCAGGGGGTGTTGATACTGCCCGAGCGACTTGGCTGCACGGTAATATCCGCCCAGCCAAGAGATAATGCCGCCAGCATGCCGAAGTAGGCTAAGTGCATGGGGTCACTCCCTTGACCCGAGGTCTTGGCGAGGGCCTTCAAGTGCGATAGTTCGACATGATACGGACTGATAACAAACGGTCAAGTCCGCGTTCGCATTTCGGGAAGTGAGTCTTGCGCTTCCAGTTTCGTGCCCACCTGTAACCGGCCGTCACCAAACCCAGTCGATCGACGAGACGGTAGGGACGAAGCAATGCCTGAGCCTGATCGATGCGGCAGTCGCGGTCCTCGCATTCGCGTTGCCAAAGCGACCGTTCTTGTTCGTGCTGACGCTCCCGCTCAGCACGTTCGGTTTTACTAATCCTCAACTGTTCCTCAAGAGACTGGCGTTCCTGGCGAGTTTCCCAAAGTTTCGTGGTCAGATCATCACGCTGTTGGGTAACTGCATTGAGATGCGCGGTCTCTGTTCTCAGTTGGAAGAGGAGATCCGCCTCACGATGTTCGAAAAACTCCCTGGCCTCATTCCAGAGATTGCGTTCGTGGGCGAAGCGCTCGTGGTCCTCATTCCAGGCAGTCTGGGCGAGCAGGGCCTGGTTCAGACCCCATTCCCATCCCTTCCGAATCTCTTCGAACTGAGCACGGTCAAACTCTCGGGCAGCTTTCTCCTGCTCGTAACGATGGCGATAATCATCCAACCGAACGGAGAAGGACACAATGTCTTGCGGCAAATAATGATCCAAAGCATTAACAGGAGTTTCGAGCAGGTGGCGCTTGCTCAGCAGGTCTTCGCGGAGGTAGAACCGATTGATTCCATTGAAGGCGGCGAGTTCGTAACCGTGTTCCAGGAGCAACGGCTCCCATTCCTCCGAATTGCTGATGGGTGAGAAGGGCAAAGTGGACTCGACGACAAGGACGCCAGGCCGCCAGGACGCCAGCGGAATTCCACGGATGACGTTGGATTCATGACTCTCCACGTCAAGAGAGAGCAGATCGGGCGGCTCGATGTTGAATTCCTCGATCAAGGAAGCCACAGTCCTCGTGGTCACCTGCGTCTCGACAACCTTGTACCCTTCGGCTCGGCACTTCTCGGCCGCCTCCGCCGAAAGAGTCGAAAGCCCCGTCAACTCGTCTTCCTTCCAGACCTCGTAAAACGGAAGCGATCCCTCTTGGGCCGAGATGGCGAGACGCAAGTTGTGATCCTCGGGGCGATGCTCCAGAAATAGAGCATGTCCCCTCGGAGTCGGCTCGATGTTTACTCCCCGCCATCCGCGCAAGTAAAAGAAGTATGTGTTATTATGGATGTAAGGATGATTAGCCCCGATGTCCATGAACGTTCCCTGACCGCCACGAAAGAGGCGATCGAGAAGGATGTCTTCCATGTTTTGCGCGTAGGAGATACGCGTGATCCCCGAGTTGCGTTGAACGGGTTGCGGAATGTCCATCGTGGGTTCCTCGATCCTTCCAGATATCAACTCGTCAGCCAGCCTTGCGATCGCCGACAATTCCGAGTTCGCCTATTTCCTCCGAATGTACGACCGTCCGGCGCATCAGTTCAATCTGCATCTGAAGCCGAGTGACTTCTCGCACAAGGCTGTCCAGGAGCAGATTTGTATCGGAGGCATGCTCGTGCGCTATGTGTCGACCGATGTTGACCGATTCTTCGATCCGACCGAGGGTTCCCCGCATCTCATCAAGCCGAGGCAAGATGGGTGGAAGTGCATGCTCACCGATGGCCTCGCAACTTGCGATCCGACTCCCCTCGAGCGCGGCATGGTGACACGCGTGGACGATCATCTCATGGCTGGCGAGAGAAATTAGACGGATTAAATGATTATCAACTTTGCGCACCAGAGGACGTCGCAACGGAGCTGTCATCCTCCAGAAAGGTCTAAGAATCGTTTTGAGCAGCTTAATCATCATTCAAACTCCTGAGATTTGATCGATGATTTGACACCGGAATCGACAAACTGACCTGGCCGCAAATGCGGTCCGGTCCCACAACGTGTCCGAGCTGCATGTTGACGCTCGATTACCTCAGCATACAGGAGGGCCATCTTGGACCACGGATGCTCCAGACGGACGAACTCCCTCGCCGCGAGACCCATCTCTTCTCGTCGCCTGGCATCAAGAGCTAGTTCACGCATCGCCTGAGCCAGTCCCGAAATCCCATCATCCGGCCAGTTAACTTTCCGCACAATCGAGTCAGGATAGCCCGAAAAGGTCGCCACATTGGTGATGATTGATGGAGTTCCGTACCGCAGTAGATGCAGGAGTGCGCCGGAGGTTTCACCATAGGTCGGCGGACGCCTTAGGCAGATCCCAACATCGGTAGCTGCAATGAGATCCGTGAATTCTTCGTCCGGGAGAGGACCGAGCAGCCGCACTCGGTCTTGCAGGTTCAACGACTCAACCTTTGCCTTCGCAGCACCGTTCTCCCAGTCCTTGCCAACGAAAATAAATTGGGATTTGGGAAATTCATCGCAAATCAAGCGATAGGCTTCCATCGCCTCGGCATTCATCTTGCCCTGAGATAGAATTCCAAAACAGCCGAAGATGATCGCATCCTGCGGCAAGCCAAATTTTGTGCGGACGGTATTCCGTAGTCCCGGTTCCGGGATAATCGGGTCAGCCCCGTGCGGAATCACGACCGTCTTCTCCTGGAATTCTGACATCTCGACCTGGACTTGATCGAGACACCAAGGCGAGTGAACCACCACCGCCTCGGATAAGGCAAAGAGCCGACGATTAAGAAATAGATTGCGACGCGAACAGGCTTCTTGCAATCCGCCGGGCTCACCAGCCCATTCCCAGAGATTTGGCACGATCTCGGAAATGCGATCCGGGTAGCAATATTCAATCTCCCAGCGGAAGTTGTCGATAGGCACTCCCCCTTGATGCGCCTTCCAAAAATGAAATGCCGCAAGATTAAAATCATGTAAGGTGACAATCCCAGGCCACTTCATCAACATGTCGTAAAGGAAACCATGATAGAATGAGTTTCCCATTTGGTAGAGGACACCCCGATACGGGATCAGAGTTCGGTTCCTGGCAAACAGACGATAGTCGAATGAAGCAAACTCAGGACCCCCCAGGACCGGTTCTGGGACATAGCCGGCATCGTGGTAGAGATCAATTGTGTAATGGTCTTTCAACACATTGACGAGTCGCATCGCGTAATCGGCGATGCCCGATCCCTTCGGCCGCCATGGGGAAACGATGGCAATCCTCGGCCGCGGAGTCATAGAGCGATCAGTACGCCAGTGAATGGTTTCACTCTGATGAACCACACGATCGAGACCTTCGAGCGCACGTTCAGCGACTGCTTCCCAGCGGAACCTCTGTGCTCGTTCGATGCCACGGCGTCCGAGATCGTGGATCAGATCGGGATCATTCAGAACTCGTTTCAGTCGCGCAGAAATCTCGCCGGGATCGCTGGCGTTGACAAGCAATCCGGCATCACCGAGAACCTCGACCTGCGACGAGTTGTTACCCGCGATTACTGGGACACCACATTGCATCGCCTCAACGATCGGCAGGCCAAATCCTTCGTACAGCGACGGGAAAACAAATGCCTCACAACGCTGGTAGAGAATTCGCAAAGTTTCGTCTGGGATTTCTCCAGTAAATATGACGTCATCAGCGATTCCGAGTTCCTCAGCCATCAAGCGATAACGCAGTCGGAATTCGTCGGGCAGGAAGCAGGTCACGACGAGTTGATATCGTCGCTTCAATTCAGGTTCGAGTTGTGCGTACGCTTCGAGGAGCCCCCTGACATTCTTCCTGTCATCAATTCCTGCCAGACAGAAGAGAAATGCACGACGAATACCAATCTCCCAGAGCAGGTTCTTGACCCGCTTGGATATCGGCTGATTGCGGTCGGGAAAGAATCTACCTTCCTCCGCGCCAGTGCCAATGTTGATCGTCCGATGGGAGTTCAACCCAAGCATTCTCAAGCAGTCATCGCGGGTCGACTCCGAGATCGTCATTAACAGATCGTAATGTCGAAGCGTTTGCAACCGGCGGTAATTCCAGGCTGCGTTTGGCGGATCTGAAAGATAATGCTCTTGAAACAGGAACGGTATGAGGTCGAATACAACCGTCGCCAACTTCAGTCCGCCAACCGGTCGAGCAGGCGGATCGTAGCCGGGACACAATTCGAAAGGGTTAAGCAGCATCAAGACGTCGAGTCGATGCGGGTTATCTGCGCCAGCCGCTCCAAAATGTCCCTGAGTTTCCACTCTCCAAGAGCATGGTTTGGTGCGACCGTCACATGAGTGGCATTGCGAGCGTGTGGAACGTCAACATCCGTGTAGGCCTCATGCACATACAGAACAAATTGATCTTCCGCACCGCGATCCAGCATCGCTCGGACGAGATTCTTGCCATAACGCCCCACGCCGCGCCCCCGACTTCCCGGAGATTGAACGGCGAGCATGTCGATCCCGATTCGCACGTCAACGACCTCTGGATTGAGTGACAGCGGAACGATCACCTACCGAATTGAGTTTAGACAAAAGGAGCCGCGCTGGATCGCCACTCTCGATTTCGGCGAGCTTGAGTCACTTCGATAAGTGACCGGTATTGATTTATCACGGAAGGCCAGGCATGACGTCTCGCCATGTAGTCTTTCGCCGACTGGCTCAGCGATTGACGGTTTCGGGCCAGCCCAAGCATCGCTTGAGTCAATCCGGCAATCCCTTCGGTGGAGAATTGAACTTTACGTACCGCATCATCAGGGAAGCCTGCGAATGTCCCTACATCATTCACAATCGTTGGTACCCCACTGCGCAATAGATGAATCAGAGCACCGGACATCTCGCCATTGGTCGGTGGACGTCGCAGACAAAGCCCAATATCTGTCGCATCAATCAAGTCCAGAAATGCCTCGTCCCCGATCCTCCCCACAAACCGGACCCGACCTTCCAGCCCCAAAGAAGCGACGCGGGCCTGCGCCTCGCCCCTTGCGAGATCTTGTCCAATAAACATCAAATGTGACGAGGGTAACTCACTAGCCAGTCGCGCGAATGCCTCGATCGACTCGATATTCATTTTTGAGGAATGCAAGATGCCGAAACATCCGATGACGAGAGCATCCCGAGGCAAATCGTAGCGAGATCGAACTTCCTCTCTATGCCCGATTCTGGATGTCCGGGGTGTCGCCCCAAGGGGGATGACAGCCGTTTTGTCCAGATGCTCAGGCATCAGCAATCGAACCTGCTCCCGACACCAAGGTGAATGAACAACGACGCTTGGCGCGAACTCGAAAATCCGGCGGTTCATCGGCAGTCCACGTTGCGCACAGGCCACACCAATCTCACCTGATTCCGGACGACATTTCTTGAGTTCTGTCAGGGCGGATTCGTCAAGCTCAGGGTGACAATACCGCAGGTCCCGTTCGAACTGATCGGGAGCAGATCCCGGGCGCTTCGCAAGCCACTCATGAAAATCCGACAGGTTAAAATCGTGAAGCGTGACGATCCCAGGGAATCGCCTCAACATCTCGTAAATGAACATATGGTATGGTGAATTTCCCATATGATAAATAATACTATCATAGGGCTTGATCGTCGCATGCCGAGGAAACAGGCGATAATCAAAAAGGGAATACTCGTCAGACTCCTGGCCCAGGTCCGGCACATAGCCCTCATCGTGATAGAGGTCTACCAGACAGTTTTTGCGAAGCTCCCGGACGAATCTGACGGTGTATTCGGCGATTCCCGATCGCTTGGGGGGCCAGGGAGAGAACACGGCAATCCGAGGCAACTCAGGCACGGAGACGTGTCCTCGCTCGGCCCGGATCCGCCTGGCTCTCCGTGTTGTTAGTCCCGTCAGAGTCTCCAGAGATCGTGAAGCAACGTCTTGCCAGCGAAATGTGGCGGCCTTTTGGACTGCCCGTTCTCGAATTTTCCCGGTCAGAATATCATCTGTGAGTGCCTGTTCGAGTTTCGCGGAGATATCAGCAGAATCGTGAGCGTTCGCCAGGAGTCCAGCATCACCGACAACTTCGACCTGCGACGAATTATTCCCAGCGACAACAACCGCACCGCAATGCATCGCCTCCAGAATCGGCAGGCCAAATCCTTCATAGAGTGACGGAAACGCGAAAACCTGACAACGCTGGTACAGCACACGCAGGTCTTCGTCCTCGATCTCTCCGGTCAACACAAGCTGATCTCGGATTTGATATTTTTCCGCCAGTCGCTGTATCTGATCGGTTTCCTTGGGTCCCAGGGCACAGGCGACGACTAATTGATGCGCATTTTTGGAGTGGATCGGGCAACTGGTGGAACGCGTCGATCAATCCGGAGAGGTTCTTCCTCTCATCCGTTCCGGCCAGACAGAAGACGAATGGTCGGTTGATTCCGTACTTTCGGAGTACCGCGAGGGAAATCTCGGACAACGGCCCCGTATCATCAGGCCGGAAGAACGATGGATCGCTGGCACTACCAATGGCAACGACTCGTTCGGTGGGGATGCCGAGCAACGAGCGCACATCAATGGCTGTCGCTTCGGAAATGGCCATCAGAGCATCATAGGTCCGAAGTCGTTCCAGCGTCCTGTAACAGCGAATCGCTTCGGGCGGGTAATCGAGGTATCGCTCCTGAAACAGGAACGGGATCACGTCGAAGACAATCGCCGCAATCGGTAAGCTACCCAAGGGGCGTGCCGGCGGACTGTAGCTCTTGTAGTATTCCAGGGGACTCAGGATCAGCAGGACATCGAGCGCATCGGGATTCGATCGAGCCACACGGTCGATTGCATCCCGAGAGGTAACGGTCGGTTCGAGCCGCTTCACTCTCGTATTGGGCGCCACGGGAAATAAATCAATGGGCAAATCTTTGTGGGCGTAGAACAGAAATTCATGATCCTCCGGACTGACCGCAAGCAAGCCCGAGAGGAAACCCTGCGCATAACGCCCGATGCCACGCATCCGGCTTGTTGGCGACTGCAACGCAAGCATGTCGATGCCGATACGCACTCGACACCCTCCCATCCGTGGAAGAGGATTATGCCAGAGAATTTATGCCAAAAGTTCGGTCGTCTCTTCAGCCTGTTTTGCCGCGGCGGCAGCCTCCATTTCGGCCTGAATCCGCTGCGCCTCGATGAGGTAACTGGTGATGACGTCGGAGATCGGACCGTCAGCCATGACCCGTCCCTTATCCATCCAGATTCCGCGCGTGCACATCTCGTTAAGAGTGCCCAGATCGTGCGAGACGATGATCACGACGTTTGATCGTTCAAACAATCCTCCGATTCGATCCTTGGCCTTATCGCGGAATGTCGCGTCCCCTGCGCCAAGGGACTCGTCGATCAACAGGATCTCCGGGTCGATCTCGGTTGCGATTCCGAACGCCAGTCGCACGTACATGCCACTGGAATAATATTTTAGGGGAAGGTCGGCGAACTCACTCAAGCCAGTGAACTGGAAGATGCCCTCCATCTTGGCTTCCATCTCGCGCCGGCTAAAGCCCAGCATTGCCCCGTTGAGCAAGATGTTGTCCCTGCCGGAAAGCTCCGGATTAAAACCCGCGCCCATCTCGATTAAGGGAGCGACATTCCCCCGAACAGCCACGTAGCCGGATGTTGGTGGATAGATCCGTGCCAGGAGGCGCAACAGAGTACTCTTTCCCGCGCCATTGAACCCGATGATGCCGATCCGCTCCCCTTTATGGATCTTGAGACTCACGTCCCGCAAGGCCCAGAACTCGGAAGGAGGCAGGGGGTTCTCGCGACGCAGCAAGAGATCGAGTGCAGCTGCGCTTAAAGGAGTACTGCTTATCGTAGTAGCTGACGAATCGAAGCGCGACATCACGAAGCTCAATGAGAGGCTCGGATTCCGCGACGCTCATCGCTGTGTCAATCCGCTCCAACCGCCGCGGTTTCTTAGAGCCGGAAGACCAGCTTGTCTTCATAGGACTTGAAGGCTGCATAGCCGACTCCCAGGCTCGCCGTCGCGATACTGACGGCCAGCGCCAACGTAGTCAATTCCGGCCACTGGCCGTCACGCAAGATCACCTGGAACATCCGAATGAACGGGTACGCCGGGTTCAGCCAGAGCATCCAGGGGTATTTATTGAACTGATCTGCTTCGTACAGAATCGGCGTGGCGAAATACCATGCCTGGAGAATCACTCCGACCAGATGGCTGCAATCGCGGTAGAACGTGTTGATCGTGGCAACGATCAGCCCCAAACCGAATGAGAAGAGGGTGAACAGAAGGATCACGACCGGCAGCAAGAGCATGGGTAGCGAGAACCGCGCTCCCAAAGGCCAGAGCAAGAGGAACAAGGACCCCATCGACAGCACGAACATCACCAGATTGAGGAGGACCCTGGTCAGGGGAAAGACTAGCTTGGGCAGGAAGATTTTTCGGATCAGCCCCTCATTGGCGATGATGCAGAAGGCGCATTCATTGAGGCAGCCGGATAATAAGCCCCAGGGGACCATTCCGGCAAAGAGATAGACAACGTAGTTTCGCCAATCGGTCTGCGTGAGTTGCGAGAAGACGACCGTCAGAGTCATCATCATCAGGATCGGGTTGAGTAAGGTCCAGAGGAACCCCAGGACCGAGCGCTGATAGCGCACGCGGAGATCCTGAACGACCATGTTCTGAATCACCGGCCAGAACCGAGCAAGTTGCCTCAGATCGTCGGCGATCATGCCCAGCCAACGCGCCCGGGTCAATGCCGAGCGGGGCGGGGGAAAGAATTCCGTATGTGGAGGCGAGGCGCTCGTCCTTGTGTTCATGGATCTCGCTTCATCCCTGAATGGCCTCCGGACCGATCGCGGCGGGGGCTGCACCTCCTCGCCGCCCGTGGCCGATCCTCCTGATCGCCACCGGACGTCGGCCCCTCTAGCAGCCCGGCATATCGGCCGAACCGTTTCCGTCGCGCGGGCATCTTACGATGCCGACTCGATTTGGAAAAGGTCAACCTGTCAAATCCCGTCGAACGAAAAACCGACGACGGCCCTCAGCCATCTTGTATCGGCCTGATGATCGTCCAACTCGTGCCCGATCACATTTTTCCGCAAGACCGTCAGACCCGCTCCAGCACTCCGTCTCGTGCCGCGTCATGATGCCGAAGAGCGTTGATCTGCGCGGTATAGGTGGCGACCAGGTCGCGACGATTCAAGAGGCCGATCAGTTTCGACGGATCGTCCGGCTCGACAACGGGAATCTCATCGACGTTCAGTTCGGTAAGCCTTCGAAGGGCCGTGTGCAGGTCATCCTCGGGTGTAACCGTCGAGACGGGCCTTGTGGCGATATCGTCGGCCAGGACCAATGGCCCCCACTCGGCACCCAGCAACGCCAGTCGAACGTCGCGGAGGTTGAAAATGCCGGTCAGGCGTCCCTGAGAATTGACGACGGGAAAGAGTGTTTCGGTTGAGTTGGCTACTCGTCGGAGGATCTCGGCAAAGGCCATTGCCTCAGGAATCAGTTGCAGTCCTTCGCGGCGGATCTTGATCTGGCCAACTTTCAACCTTTCCAAGACGTCGATCACGAAATCGCCTTGGTGGGCGGGGCTATCAATCGGACTGCCGACTTGCTCCTCGTACAACGTCCAGCGCCGGGACAGAGCCATGTGCAGACCGCAAACCAACATGAGCGGCACGAGAAGACTGTAATTGCCGGCCATCTCGCTCACCATCAAAATCGAGGTGATCGGGGTCTTGGATACGCCAGCGAAGAAACCTCCCATTCCGACCAAGGCGAATGCCGCTGGCCTCAGACCCCAGTCGGGGAACCAGGTAGCGAGCATCTGGCCGATCGCCCCACCTAGCATCCCACCGATGAAGACGGAAGGACCAAACACGCCACCACTGCCACCCGAACTGATCGTCAGACCAGTTGAGACGATCTTCAATAACGCCAGTCCCAGGAGCATCCACATACTCATGTTCGGCACGAATTCGGATTCCCCCGGCTGAAGCAAATCCATCGGCATCCCCAGGGCACCCCACTGGACCCAGCCGTAGCCGCCGGCCATGACCTGCGGGAACTTCAGGGCAATTAGCCCGAGCATCAATCCTCCCAGTGCCGGCTTGACGTGCGGTGGGATGGGGATGCGGTGAAAGAAATGGTCACGGAGACCGTAGAAAATTCGCACATACAACCATCCCACCACGGTACAGATCAAGGCCAGCAAGACGAACATCGGAAGCTCTCGCAGACCGTGGAAGGCCAGACTCTGCGTGACGAAAATTGGCCGGGGGGTGATGAACAGCGCGAAGGTCGAATACGCTACGATCGAACTGGCCAGGCAAGGTAGAAGGGCCGACGCCTCGGTTGCGGCCGTCATGTAGAGCACTTCTCCGGCGAATAGTGCACCACCGAGGGGAGCGCGGAAAATCGCTCCGACCCCCCCCGCCGCGCCAGCGAGCATCAGTAACCGACGTTCATCGGGCGTGAGCTTCAGCAAGCGGCTCAGGAATGATCCAAATCCGGCTCCGATCTGTGCGATCGGGCCTTCCTGACCGGCCGAACCACCAGTACCGATCGTAATGATCGAGGCGATTGACTTGATGAATGGAACCCGGGTGCGAATCTGACCGCCGCCCCGGTGAAACGAGCGGATCATGGCGTCTGTGCCGTGGCCCTCGGCCTCCGGTGCCCACGTAAAGACGATCAGGCCAGAGATCAGCCCGCCGATGGTCGGTATCAGCAACACGAGCCACCAGTAGTGCTCCACATTGGGAAGGAGAATCGCGTGTGCCGAACCCTCATTCGTCGGCGGCGGGCTGAACCCCATGACGCCGCCCAACAGATGGTGAATCATCCACTCCAGGAGCTTCAGGAAAGCGACAGCTCCCAGACCCGAGACAACACCAACGACTGGACTACACACGGCCACCCTTCCGGCGCCGGGTGTCGCCCAGTAGGTTGCAATCCGGTTGAGCATTCGCCCGAATACGGCGAGGTTTTTACTAGGTAAGGTTGGATCGATGTCCTGGTCGGGGGCGATCGGTTTGCTCATGAAAAGCCTCGTCCGGGACACTTCCCCCGCCAGAGAGGCGAGGACCGGGTGTCCCCGATTATTTCAAACGGTAGTGGGCCCGATAGATCGGCCGACCTTCGATCCGGTACTTGCGTTCGAAGTTCGTCAGGTAATCGAGGTCGTGTTCCGGGTCCTTCGGCTCGGGAATGGACTGGGGGGAAAATTCCGGGTGCGAGGCCATCAACTCCTGCATAACACCATAGTATTCTTCGACATCAGTGGCGATCCAGAAGTCACCACCCGGCTTCAATGCATGGGCCACATCCACAACGAACGGCTCGCAAAACACGCGACGCTTGCGGTGCCGCTTCTTCCACCAGGGATCGGGGAAGTAAATGTGAACAGCGACGACACTTTGAGGCGGAACGAACTCGTGCAGAAACCTTCGGGCGTCTCCCGCGACAAGACGAACGTTCCTGAGGTCCTTCTTCGCGATCCGCTCGACCGCCTTGCCGGCGTATTTTCGGGCCAATTCGATCCCTAGAAAATTGTGTGATGGCAGCGCTGTCGCCGCATTGGCCAGGAACAGACCTTTTCCTGAACCGATTTCCAGCTCGAGCGGATGGTCGTTACCGAAGACCTCGTCCCAGGAGACCGTGCTGTGCGGGTATTCCAGGGTAAAGGGGGTCAAATCGAGCGGCGGACGGGATGCAGTCATTGCAGGAAATCGGCTATTTGAGACGAGAAGAAAAAAACGGACGAGGCGACGGTCACGCCCTCCCGCCACCTAGATCACGAGCGGCTAGATAGAGGCACGCCAATGATCCGGCCGTGGTAAACCATGTTCGGACCGACGAATCCCTGAGTTTCGAAGATCGTCTGTCGACGGTGGACACGGACGGCCTTGGCCGCCATCAACAGTCGATCTCCCGGTCGAACTTGCCCCCGGAATCGCACGTCTTCCATCCCGCCGAAGCCGATGAACCCCCCCTCCTCGATCAACTCGAGTGCGTGGCAGTAATAACTACAAAGCTGGGCGGCGCATTCGCAGATCAAGACGCCTGGAAGAAGCGGATAGCCCGGCATGTGGCCACGAACCCAGAACTCATCGGGTCGGACATCCTTGTACCCGACGATCAACTGATTCTCGCGGTCTAGCAGAACGATTCCAGAAAGGTGCTCCATCTCAAATCGTTGCGGATTAGCCTGGCGGATACCTTCCAGATCGACGAGAACTCGGGACGTGTCGATCGTCTCCGGATCGACCAGGGCAACGGGCGGCATTCAATTCAATCCTTTCCCGCAGGCGGGGATTCAGCGCATGACAAAGCGCAGGCGGGCCAACATCGAAGCCCGGCCTCATTAGTCAAAGCCGAGTCCGAATCAGGCTCGGGGTAGTCCGAGCGCCGGCCAAGACGTTATGATGCCTTGCATCCCCGCCGCCGACAAGGGGTTTTCACCCCCAAGACCGCAGCGAAGGCACCTCAATATGCTCCGTAACCCCAAAATTCTCAGGAAGCTCGGCACGATGGTCGCTTACGGCTTTCCCCGAGGGGATGTCGGGATCGACCTCGACCTTGCGGTGCGATTGGGTGCCGAGGTCCTCGAAATCCTTCCCGACTGGCGTCAAGAACCAGATCCGCTCTCCCTCCGCAATCGCGTGGCCGACTGCGGCTTGACCATCCATAGTGCCCACGGATGCTGGGGAGGTAGGGCAATCCGAGCTGAGCGTGTGGATCTTGGTAATCTTGACGCTGACATCCGACAATCAAGTCTCGACGATCTTCGAACTTGTGTGGACTGGATCGCTACGGCCGGGGGTCAATATCTAGTGATCCACCCCGGCGGCCTTTCCGCCCCCGAGCAGGAGACGAGCCGCCGCGAAGCGTTGTCTGACGGACTCATCGCACTGGCTGATCACGCGCGCGGCTCGGGAGTGGTCGTCTGCGTCGAGAACATGCCTCCCGGCGTTTACCCGGGTAGCCGGACGGTGGACCTGGCAAAGTTAATCCACGAATTAGACCGCGACGAGTTGGCTCTGACTCTTGATACCGGGCATGCCAATATCACTTCCGACGCGGCCGCCGAAACCCTCGCCGCTGGAGCGAGGCTCCGTACTACGCATGTTCACGACAATAATGGCCGTCAGGACACTCATGAACCGCCCGGGTTGGGTACCGTGGACTGGGATGCCTGGATCGAGGCGCTCGATACGGTCGAGTATGATGGACCAATCATGCTCGAATGTATCCGTCATCTCCGGCAGAACCCACAAAGTCTCAACACGCCGTTACGGGACCTGCTTTCACGTTTAACCACAGGATCCTGAATCCAGTGAAATTGCCGATCGGACAGGTTTTGCCAATCGGACTGGCGTGTCGTTCTGTCTCATGCTGAGTCGATCATGATCCATCGACCCTCATCGTATCACTTCTGGCTCTGGATCGATGTGATTTTGGGCGGGATCTATGCTTTGATCCTCGCAATGACCGTGCTTTCCACGGTACACCGGCTGGTCGGGGTTCCCTGGGAACGGATTGGCATGATCGTCTTCGGAACTCTTCTCCTCTTTGTCGTCCTGGCGTTGCCGGTCTTGATCATCGCATTACTGGTTGCCGCCTGGTCTCCCTCCGCACACCTCAACGACCGCCACCGGAAGAGTCTGGCGGTTGTGATGTTTGAAAAGCTGCTGGTTCTCGATGTCATCATGGCAGTGACGCTCCTGAGCTTGGTGATCCTCTATCTGTTCCAGACCGAACTGGAATGAGGTACTCAAGCGAACCCGTTCGGATTTTGAGGGTCCCTCTGGTTTCGCGGAGCGAGTCAAAGGAACCTGAATCCCAGGCCGTTTGATGAGTAATGGGTCCGGTTCGCCACTGCCGATAGACAAACTTGCTCGCGTCGCGGCCGGTGACACGAATGAGGCCGGATCTACGTCTTGCATCAGGACGCCGTGACAATTGGGAACCGCAGACTCCAGGAGGGAGCCTCATGCCCTTGAACCGACGGACCGCCCTGGGGGTGATGGGTACGCTGGGGGCGACGGCCCTGGTCGAACTGCCCGCGAGGGCAGGGGAGGAGGCGGTCCTGCCTCCAGTCTTCCCGTCACAGCCTCACCAAGGCGGGATTCACGGCCGAATGACGGGCGCGAAGGCCGTGGTCGCTGCGCTCTGTATGGAAGGTACCCGTTGCGTCTTCGGAGTTCCGGGAGCTCAAAACAACGAGCTCTGGGACGCGATGAAGGGCCACGGGCTACCTTACATGCTCGTGACGCACGAAGGCTCGGCGAGCATCATGGCCGACGCTTCCGCCCGCGTGACAGGCGTTCCAGGAGTTTTTTGCGTTGTGCCGGGTCCGGGATTGACCAATGCCATGACAGGTATTGGCGAGGCCCTTTACGACAGCGTGCCGATCGTTGGGATCGTCACCGACGTCATCCGAGGTCCGAGCGCGCCCATCGGTCAGGTCCACGGCTTGCCGAATGCCGCCCTCATGAGGCCGATCTGCAAGTCGGTGATCGAGGTCCGCCATCAGGGACAAATTCCAGGGGCGATCCATCAGGCATTCCGCATTGCCCGGGCGGGCGAGCCAGGACCCGTCGGCGTCGTGATTCCCTACGACCTCTACAACAAGTTCTGGGATTATAACGAGCCGGTTCCTGTAAACCTCCCCTTACCGTTCGATGAGCAGGCCTATCGCCGGGCGCTCGGCCTGCTCTCAGACCGCCGACAACGCATCGGGATCTACGCCGGCATGGGCACACACGACGCCTCCCCCACGCTCGTGGCAGTTGCCGAGACGCTTCAGGCTCCGGTCGCCACCTCGGTCAGCGGCAAGGGAGCGATTCCTGATGGCCACCCCCTAGCCGTCGGCTGGGGCTACGGAACTTTCGGCACCCGCGCGGCCGAGAAGGCGTTCGAGGATGTCGATATCGTTCTCGCAGTTGGCGTGAAGTTCAGCGAGGTTTCCACCGCCAACTATAATCTTCCAAAGCATCACAAGATTATTCACGTCGATGCGAACCCACACAATCTCGGTCGGAACGTGCCGACGTGTGTGAAGGTTCACGCGGATTCCTCGTTGTTCCTCAGCCGCATACTGGCCGATGCAGGGGCCATCCGTCGACCCCCAAACCCCGCGCTTTATCAGAAAATCCGCGACGAACGCAGGAAGGACCATGAGGTCAATACGACGGTGAAAATCACCGACGGTGTCGATCCCATGATTTTCCTGTCACACCTCCGCCCGTGCTCGGGCCCGAACGCGTTGATCTTTGTCGATGTAACGGCATCGACCCACTGGGCCTCCGAAGCCGTCGGTGTTCCTGCCCCCCGTCGTTACTTCACCCCAGCGGACAACCAGGCGATGGGCTGGGCGATTCCAGCGGCCGTTGGTGCGCAGCGCGTGCGTCCTGACCTGCCCGTCGTTTCCGTCGCCGGAGACGGTTGCTTCCTCATGGGGGGTCTGGAGGCCTCGTCCGCCGCTCGTGAAGGGCTACCGGTCAAGTTTTTTGTCTTCGACGACGGCACTTACCATTACATGCAAATGATCCAGGAGCCATCGTTCGGTCGCACTACAGCGACCGAATTGACCCGGCTGAATTTCGCCGCGATCGCCGCGGGTTTGCGTTTGGGCTACAACGAGATCGCCTGCAACGCCGACGTTTCATCCGGAATCGCCCGTGCCCTAGCCATGCCGGGTCCGGTGCTAACTCGCGTCTGCATCAGCTACGAAGGGCGTGATATTCGCTGGATGAAAGCGGTAAAGTCATCCTACCTCGACCACCTCTCGACAGGGCAAGCTCTTCGCTTAGCCTCACGAGTGGCAGTGCGGTCGCTGAATCCGCAACCAGACAATGATTGATGGATGGTATTTCGCGAGGATGGCAGAAAAAATCAGCCATCTCCCCAAATCAATCAAACAACTCACTCGTACGCCCGCATTCCGCCTGAGCCGTTGGCGTGGCAGACATCCCCCTCAGCGTCGATCTCGTAAAGGTGCTGACCGGTAGGAGTAGGATATTTGCCGGTAACACAGGCGCGGCAAAGGCGGTCGCTCTCCAGATTGACGGAGCGGGCCAGGGCGTCAACAGGCAGGTAGCGGAGACTATCGGCTCCGAGCTCCTCGGCCAGTCGTTGCTGGGCCGCTTCGGAAAGACCACCATCGGGCAAATCGGAGTACTTAGGAGCAACCAGTTCCCGGCGGGTGGACATATCGATTCCGTAATAGCAAGGCGCGATGATCGGCGGACAGGCCACCCGCAGATGGATCTCACGCGCGCCACCACGTTCGCGGATCTCGCGCACAGCGCCCGCATCGTGGTCGAGCGAACGATGCTGTCCTCGACGAGGAGAACCCGTTTTCCCGACAAAACTTCCGGCAGGGGGGTGTACTTCAGGCGGACCTTCTGTTCACGATCGGCGGTGCCTTCGATGAACGTGCGACCGACGTAGCGATTACGCATCAAACCCTCGACGCTGGGCAGGCCCAGTTCGAAAGCCATCGCGTCGGCGGCCGCCTTGGCCGTGTCGGGTACCGGAACGACGATCGTGCCGACGTCAGTCGGCACGTCCTCCAGTCTCGCCAGTTCCTTACCCAGGGCTGCACGACTGAGATAAACCGAGCGGTCATCCAGGGTGCTGGCCACATTCGCGAAGTAAATCCATTCGAAGAAGCAGTGGGCCGGCTTCCGGGGCTCGGCAAAGCGCTCGATCCGCACGCCATCCTTTGGGTGGGCGATCACCATCGTGCCCGGTTCCAGGGATCGGACTTCCCTAAACCCCAGATTCGACAGCGGAATACTTTCGCTGGCCGCGGCGAAAAGAGGACCATTCTCGGCGATACACAAAGGGCGCAGTCCGAGGGGATCGCGTGCGACGATCAACTCTCCGTGCGCCGTCAGCAGCACAATGTTGTAGGCCCCATCGAACCGGCGGGCAAGGTTGCCAAAGACCTGGACCCAGTCGGTTTCATGACCGTGGTCCTGAAGTTCCCGACTGATAGAGTGCATCAGGATCTCTGTATCCGTATCACGCTTCAGGTGATAATCACCTTTATCGAGTAGCTCTTTCTTGAGCTGTCGGTAGTTGGTGAGCTGACCATTGAAGGCGACGGCAAACCACTTGCTCTTTCGGCCGTGCGCCGTTCAAAGGGCTGGGCGTAGCTCTTGTCCTCCGCGCCGCAGGTGGCGTAGCGAACATGACCGATGGCCGCCGGCCCGTCGTGGCAGCGGAGGATTGCGTCGAACTTTGCTTTGTGGTTCAGACGAAACGCCTCGGCGACCGTGCCCAGTTCCTTATGCGTCTCCAGCAAAGCCATTCGATCGGGACGGTAGCCGGTCATTCCTGCCGCAAGCTGTCCCCGGTTCTGCATGTCCAGCAGCATCCGGGGGATCAACCTGGCCACGCTATTGATATCATTAGGATCAGGTGCCAGCGCGGAAACCGGCTGCCCCGGCGCATGGTAAACAGCCGCCACGCCGCATTCGTGGTACAGTTCGCCCATGAGTGTGAAGGGTTCCCTGGAGGACCGATCTCATCCACGCTCTGGAAGAGACCGGCGGAGGCAAGAGGCACGAAAATCCGAGGCGGAGACCGCTTATCAGTTCGACTAGGACGCGCCGTGCCAATGATTATAATGTCGTCTTGCCACGCTGACAACCTGGACGATCGGCGTGGTCCTGGTTGCGTCCAGACCAATGCGTTTATTCCACCGATCCCGTAGTATTCAGCAGGAACCGGCGATGGTCCGCGACCTGGTTCGTGATGAGGTAGTTCTTTCGGCCAGGACCTGGGTGGTCAAGGTTGGTACGAGCGTACTAGCCTCACCTGATGGCGCACTGGACCTGGATCAGGTCGGCCATCTAGCCGAGCAGATCAGCGCGATAGTTGAAACAGGGCGCCGGGTCGCCTTGGTCAGTTCTGGAGCAGTGGGAGCAGGACTGGGCCAACTCAACCTTCCGAAACGTCCCGATAGTCTGCCGCAACTTCAGGCCGCCGCCGCCGTGGGACAGTCTTTCTTAATCCGTGCCTATGATGAGGGATTCCGCCGACACGGGCGGCACGCCGCCCAGCTCTTATTGACGCACGAAGATTTTGATAGTCGCCTGCGTTACCTGAATATGCGGAACACCTTGACGGCCCTCTTCGACTGGAACGCCGTGCCAGTCATCAACGAGAATGACACGATCAGCGTTGATGAGATTAAATTCGGCGACAACGACTGTCTGGCCGCGATGGTCACCAACCTTCTCCAGGCAGAACTTCTGGTAATCCTGAGCGTGGTCGATGGCCTCTGCCGCACGGACCCTGAAACCGGAGCATTCGGCGAGATCGTCCAACTGGTGCCTGATTTAGATGACGCCACGCTCGGCCTGGCTGGAGACTCCAAGAGTGCACTCGGAACCGGCGGGATGAGGAGCAAGCTGCAAGCGGCCGGGCAAGTCACCCGAGCTGGCGGATCGGTCATCATCGCCTCGGGTCGTCGCGATGCCCCTTTGACCCGCATCCTGAACGGCGAGCCCGTTGGAACGCTGTTCCTGGCCAAAACCGGTCGAACTCAGCGCGCCCGAGGCCGCTGGATTGGTCTGACCGCACGTCCTCGGGGCCATTACGTCGTGGACGCGGGAGCTCGACAGGCCCTCGAAACCGGCACATCAAGTCTGCTAGCGATTGGAATCATCGAGGTGGTCGGCGAATTCGATCGAGGCGACGTGGTCGGTATTCGCGATACCTCTGGAGCTGAGTTTGCGCGGGGATTGACCAATTACCCGACGACAGACGCACTCATGATTCGCGGCTTGCGTACCGAACAGGCCCGCAAGGCGCTAGGTGATTCCGCGCCTTACGACGAAGTCATTCACCGTGACAATCTTGTCCTGACTCGATGAGAGGGTATTGTCCGCCTTGGGACAGCCTCAGGGCAATGGGACGCCCTCGAATGCAAACGGGATCTCCATCTCCGCGCGAGTCAGGCCGTGAAAGCGCAAGCGGTCCGGAACAGTCTCGGTGTCGGGCAGCGCGATGACCAAATTCAGGGAAACCTCGAGACCTTGCAGGTCGATGGGACGGGTGTATGCCGGGATTGGTTGATCACGAGCATCGACAACCTCAAACTGCGCGTCCAGCAAGGCCGGCGTCAACGGAATCGGTTGTCCATTGATCGACCGCAATCCGAGTCGAAGGGTGATAAGCGGACCATGGTCCAGAAAGTTGGGGCCTGAGTGATTCGTTAGTATCAAGTCACTACCTAAAAACGACTTACCGGCGGAGCCTTTCAGAGAAATTTCCAGAGGCTTGGGCTTTCGGGACGCCACGATCACAGGCACGACCCCTCGTAATCGTCGAAGGGTCGCCCCTCGACGCTGGGGATAGCGTAGTCCGGCATGGAGTAACAAGGATGCGCCGCCGTTGAACTCGACAATCGTAACCGAGCCGCTGACCGTTGCGCCTCGCGCGTCGCGGATCAGAAGCGACTGACCCTGATCGTCGATCGCCTCATTGAGGGATGGGCTTCCGGCTTGACCGAAAATCAGCCTGGGCTCTCCCTCCAGTCGGAGATGGACCTCGAATTGCTCGGTGAACCCGCCGGTTGGATCCCCCGGCGGTGGCCCCAGTTCCAGATCCCGTTGCAGGTGAAACCCGACAATTCGGAGCCGGAATGGTCCGTGGCTGGATATCGGAGTCATACGCGAACCGGCTTCAGTGAGAAACACCCCAAAACCGATCGGATGACCTCCCGGAGAAGGAACGGCCATCATCTCGCTGCTCTGCCGGGCTGTCCGGCCAAGCCGGTCGATTGCTTCCCAGAAGGAGACGGGTTCCTCAGCAACGATCGTGATACGACGTCCCTCACGAAGATCCGCCGTGTTCGGGTCGAGTCGAATTGGAATACCCGACCGATCCGTCAATGCCTCCACGACATCTTCAAGAAGCTGCTCCCGGAAGTTCAACCGAACCATGGTCGGGCTGAGCATCAAGTTCTTTTCAATCCGCTCGACCAAGGCGAATGCGCGATTCCGCACTTCCGGATCATTTGTCCTTTGAGCTTTTCGTAAGACGGGCAGGGCTGCTTGGCCAAGGGCCTCCAAGGACCGCATGGCCTCTTGACGCTCCGAGAAGCGCGGAGAACCGAGTCTGTTTAAGAGTTCCGAAGGATCAGGCCCGGCCCAAAAAACGAGCGAAAGCAGAACTGCCAGGCGAGTGGAATACATCACCTCGCTTCCTCAATCTGGAGCCAGGCACGGGTAACGATGCCTCTTCGATTGAGTTCGTCACGGCAACGGCACGTCTGAAAATTCGAAACGCACCTCAGTCTGTGCCCGGGACATATCGTAGAACTTGAGTTGAACGGGTGGCCCAAGCCCCTCGGCTGGCATGAGTCGCAAGGTCATCCGAGTTTCTTGGTCGTCACCCTGAGTCGAAGCCGGGAACCACTGGTGGTAGATCCTTCCCTGAGCATCGACGATTTCAATCTGGTTCTGGGCGACGTTTGGCGTGCGGAATGCCATCAGTCTAGGATTCAGACCATTTCCCAAAGCGGACGGATCATTACCGGGTTCATTGGAGCGGATGGTCAGGTCGATCGTGGTGCTGGGTAAATTCGGGTCGGCCTGGACCGAATGCACCTGCACACTGACTTCACCATTCTTGAACGTCTTGCCCTCGAACTCGTTCAACGGAACGACCATCGCGTCCTCCTTACGAGAGGAAACGATAACCGGAACAGACCCCCGAAGCCGCTTCAGCACTTTGCCAGCATCCTCGGGATAGCTCAGATGGGACTGCATCTGGATCATGACGCTGCTGGGATTAAAGCCGAAATAACCGGCATTGCGACTGATCCCTCCCGGTTCGTCGGGCATGAGCAACGAATTACCGCGCTCGTCAATTGCCTCGGTCAGAGTTAATGGCCCGGTCTGACTTAAGCTCATGCGGGGTTCGGCCACCACTTGCAGAACCAGGTAGAACTGTTCGTCAAGCCGTGGGTCATGTCGATCGGCCTCGGCCTGAGGTTGAATAGCCGCTCCGCCAGCACCACCGATGTGAAAGACTTGGCCCACCGCTCCCCGAGAGCCGAAATGCATGGTGCGATTATGATGAATTTCCCATAACGTCACACGGAACGGGCCGCTATCGTAAATCATGTCCTGATCGGTTGGAGTTCCACTGGCAAATAGTTGCACCACGGCTCCACGACCGTCTGGCCCCATCTGCATCGTGACGTTCGACCGTAATTGAGCAGTCGCACAGAGGCGATCGATTGCCTTCCAGAATGGCACTGGCTCAGTAGCCTCCAGGGAAATTCGCCTGGTGGACATTGCATCAGCCACCAGAGATACATCCATGCCACTCCGCTTGGCGATCATCGAAACAACCTCGGAGATGGGTTGCTGCCGAAAATCCAGAGCCACCAGAGTCGGACGAATCATCAGTTCATTTTCGATCCGCTCGATCAAAATAGTCGCTCGTGATCGTACCTCTGGGTCCTCGGAATCACGCGCCTCGCGCAGAGCGGATAAGGCATCCCGCCCAAGAGCTTCCAGGGCTTTCGACGCCTGTTCGCGCTCGGTGTAACGTGCCGAACCCAAACGATCGACCAAGGCCGAGGGATCTTGGTCCGCCGGAAGACCGAGCAAACTTACCAGAATCAGTGTAACAACGGTCATTACGGGAACTCCCCGATCTCGCCCTATGAACGGTCGTCGCTCCGACAAGGTGGCCGGCATTCGTCGGCCAGGACACCCATCATCATAACCCATTTCAGGCCGTAAGCTACAAGGGACGACAGATGGATTTCCATCGAGAGACAATCACACACCTGCTTCATCTCCCCGACACAATCCGCTACCATCAATAATTCGTAGCCCCTCTGACCACAGTGCAAACCGCGGACCAGCATGTCCCTAGCCGGAGCAGAGTGTCTTGAAGGAACGACCCGCCGTTGCCAGCCTTGATGACCAGATCGAGTTGTCCCGCCTCAAGGAAACCGTCTGGCAATGGGAGCCGCAACTGGAAATTGATGCTGTCCGGGACGAAGGTTTCCTTTACGAACCCGATGGTACTCTCTATGCGTTCTGCCTGAGTTCTGAAGCCGTCCTGTCATCGGACCGTCGACGCGAGAAAATTCATCTGGGTGATGTCGTTGTTCTACCGCAATCTCTCGGCTTTGAGGTGGAACCCGCCGCGGATTTCATGCTTGTGCGATACTTCGGCCCACCTCCCTACCATTTCCGGGAACGATTCATCCAAGTCTGGGGGTTCGATTACCTTCCCGTGCCACTCCGCTTCGACCCCACTGGTGACACCACGATCCTGGGAGGAAAGGACGAGCGTCATCGCATTTCCTACGAGATCATCGACTTGGACACCTCCCGATATATTCTTCCCAGCCGCCCACTCGACCTTTCGCTGTTACTCATCCTGGATCGAGAACCAAGGCTCTCAATCTCAACCCGAGAAGACGAAGAGGGCTCTCCTGTCGCCACACGGACGGTTACGGTCCTCGAACCCGGAGCGTGCGCCCGATTGACCGGACGGGGACGGATCGGACACGTAATCTTGCCTCCCGAGGAATTCTTCCTCAACCGCCGACTGGGGCAATTCGGCACAACCCAGTCCGGAATATCAGCCGAAGCGAAACTTCTGAAAACAAGTTTCTCGGCTGCAGAGAATGACGAAGTATCTGATGGCGAACCATGACCCGCGCGGTAGAATTGAGTATTGTGGACGTTGGGAAATTACTTACTTCTGGCGCGGGATTTGCTTTTGTTTAGCCAATCTGCACGGAACGTCTCCTGGAGCACGGAAGGGAGTGAGTACCATGCCTGAACGATGCTCTCACCGAAAAACTCGACCATCAAAACCGTGCATTCTCCAGGGGTTGATTCTGATCGCGCTTCTAGCGACCCCTGTTGCGGCTCAGATGCACGTTTCCATCAACGTCGATCCCTACGACCCCTGGAACGCCATGTACCGGCCATATATTTATCCGGGGGCCACTGCGAATGAGTACGGTTTCAACCGCCTGCGTTACCGAGGCGGATATGGGAGGCCCGAATCAGTTCCAGAGTTACCTGGATTCGCTTGATGGCACCTTGTACGGGGGTACATTCGATACCTTGCCAGGTCGTCCAGGGGGTCGTTTTACGCCATATTACCGTTCTTATCGTTCCATGGACGATGGCTTTGCCCAAACTTATCAGCCCAATCCAGGGGATGATTTCTACACCAGGCAGCAAGAGCGCCAGCAATTGTATTTCCAGGCCATCCAGGAGGTAGACCCGAAGCGACGAGCGGTCCTGCTCAAAAAACTCAAGCAGGAGACGATTGAAGCCACACGAAATGCTTCCACCGTTCAGAGCTATCGTCAGCCTGTTCCGCAGTCCGATCAGGAACTCGCGACTTCGCGACAACCCGTCAACAGCTCCCGTTCCGAGGGTTCCGCCCTGAGCGAACCGAATCGACTGCGTAGTAGTCCGAGACCACTTGGGCCGGATCCCTACGGACTTTTCCGTGAGAATTCTCGTACGGAACCGGATCTGACCCCTGAGGAGCTAAATCGAGAGAGCATCCTGGTGCCACGATCGTCCAACCCGGCGCCTCGTTGACAGAGATCAATTCGTTTCTACGATGGGATGAAAGGAACTTGGGACCGGTGAAACATCCGTAATTTTCCGGTCCCCCCTTGTCTTTGCTGTCTAATTCCGGATATTCTGTCGCCACGCGAACATGGTTTTCCCGGCTCCCCGAGCTGGGATTTTTTTCGCCGGACTTTGTGAACTGTTTCACAAAGATGACCGGAAGCCCCTGAGAAGGACCCCGGTGACCGACGTCATGGGCACGGAATTCACGCCAATCTTCCTGTTTATCCTGGTGGCGATTCTGATCGCTGCAGGGATGCTTGCCTCCAGCGCCGTGCTGGGGCCTCGCAAGCGGACATCGGTCAAGCAGATGCCGTACGAGTCCGGCATGGACCCGATCGGAGATGCGCGGCAGCGCTTCGACGTCCGGTATTACCTGGTGGCGATTGCCTTCCTGCTGTTCGACGTCGAGCTTTTATTCCTGTATCCCTGGGCGGTCGCCCAGTGGAGCGCGGACGTGCCAGCACACGTGCTGGTGGTCGATCACGACGTCCACACCGAAGCGCCTGGGGCCGAGGTCCCGGACACGGCGCCGCACGTCCCTGACAACGAGGTGGCAGGGGTGGGGATTCCCCGGCAATTCCGCAATCTGGTTTTCGGTGAGATCCTCGTCTTCATCGCCGTCCTGACGGCGGCGTTTGCCTATGCATGGCGGAAAGGGGTGTTCGAATGGCGTTAGAGCCGTCCCAGGGTCCGACCGGGGCCGCCGCGCCCAGCCCGATCCTGACCAATGCAACGACGCCTCCGCAAACCATCGGAGGCATCGAGGTCCCGGAAAACACGATCGTCTCGAACGTGGATTCGGTCGTGAACTGGTGCCGCAAATACAGCCTCTGGCCCATGCCTTTCGCCACCGCGTGCTGCGGAATCGAGCTGATGGCCGTCGGTGCCAGCCGGTTCGACATCTCCCGCTTCGGGGCGGAGGTCATGCGGTTCAGCCCACGGCAGTGCGATCTGATGATCGTCGCCGGCCGGGTGGCCATGAAGATGATGCCGGTCCTTCAGCGGATCTGGCTCCAGATGCCCGAGCCGAAGTGGTGCATCAGCATGGGCGCCTGTGCTTGCACCGGTGGTGTCTTCGATACCTACGCGGTCGTGCAAGGCGTGGACCGGTTTATTCCGGTCGATTGTTACATTCCCGGTTGCCCGCCAAGGCCCGAGCAGATCTTGCGTTCCTTGATGGATATGCAGGCCAAGATCCAGAAGGGCGGCTCGCTTGCCGGCACCGGCCTGCCGGAACTGGCCGAACGTGAAAAGATGCTGGCTGAGAAACGCAAGCTGCCCGCCGGCTTGGCTCTCGCTGGCGAGCGTGGCGATGAGGACCGCTTCGGTTACCGCCTGCCCGGAGGGGCCGCCGAACTCGGCGCCGACGAGACGAAGTAATGAGCACCGACGCCCCATCGAATTCGCCTCAAGACCTGGCCACGCTCCACGCAAAGGCCCTGGAGACGCTCACGCGCGTACTGGGCGAGGGAGGGTATGAAACCTCCTCGTTCCGCGACAACTTCCGGGTCTCGATCAAGCCCGACCGGTTGATCGACGCCCTGAAGGCCCTCCGCGACGAGTGCGGGTTCCAGATGCTCGCCGAGCTGGGCGGAACCGACTACCTGGGTTATCCCGGGCGCGACGAGGACCAGCCCCGGTTCGAGGTCCATTACGTCCTGCTGAACCTCGACACGAGCGAGCGGATC
Source organism: uncultured Planctomycetota bacterium (assembly GCA_963758025.1). Taxonomy (GTDB): domain Bacteria; phylum Planctomycetota; class Planctomycetia; order Isosphaerales; family Isosphaeraceae; genus CAVWUA01. The sequence continues at coordinate 202,806 of CAVWUA010000007.1, forward strand.
GTCTTGAAAGCGGGCGTGGACCTGCCGGACCCGACCTTGCCGAGCGTGGTCCCCCTTTGGCTCGGGGCCGACTGGATGGAGCGCGAAGTTTTCGACATGTACGGCATCCGGTTTGAAGGCCATCCCGACCTGCGCCGGATCTTGATGCCAGAACAGTTCATCGCTTACCCTTTGCGCAAGGATTACCCGTTGCGAGGGCGAGGCGAACGGCATAACTTCCCGAGGCTCACACGCGGCGAATCGTGACCGTCGTGAATTAGGGTGAAAAGGTAGAAACTCATGCCCGTCAACCTGGTTGACGAACCCGAGCTGGCCGCCCAGCCGCGGGACTATCACTGGACCCTCAACTTCGGTCCGCAACACCCGGCCACGCATACGACCCTGCGCCTGGTGCTGGAACTGGCCGGCGAGCGGATCGTCAAGGCGACCCCTGACATCGGCTACTTGCATTCCGGGTTCGAGAAGCTCGGCGAGCATCTGACCTTCAATCAGTACGTCACGATTGCCGACCGCAAGAACTACATCAGCCCTCCCCTGAACGAGGTGGCGTGGCACCACGCGGTCGAGAAATTGCTCGATATCGAGCTGACTCCCCGCTGTCAGTACATCCGGGTGATCATCGGCGAGCTGGCTCGGCTCAGCGACCACTTGCTCTGCACGGGGGCCGCGGCGCTCGACCTGGGGGCCTTCACCGCGTTCCTCTACGCCTTCAACCTTCGCGAGTTGATCTACGACGTCTACGAGCAGATGTCGGGCTATCGGTTCCACCCCGGTTACACGCGCGTCGGAGGCGTCCTGTACGACTTCGATCAAAAGGTCATCGACCGGATCAACCGCGTGCTGGAGGAGGTACCGAAGGTTCTCCGGGACATGGAGAAGCTGCTGTTCCGCAACCGGATCTTCCTCGACCGGATGCGGGGCGTCGGTGTTTTGAGCAAGGAAAAGGCGATCAGCCTCTCGTGCACGGGGCCGATCGCGCGGGCCAGCGGCGTGACATACGACCTCCGCAAGGACGAACCCTATCTGGCGTATCCCGACTTTGAATTCAGCGTACCCTACGCGACCGAAGGTGACTGCTACGCCCGGTTCCAGGTCCGCATGGAGGAGATGGTTCAGAGCCACAAGATCCTCTCGCAGGCCCTCAGGAACCTGCCAGGGGGACCGGCAAACGTGCCGATCGCCGAGAAGTTCCCCTTGCCCGATAAGGGGACGGCCTACAACAGCATGGAAGGGCTGATCCAGCATTTCGAGCTGATCATGCCCAACCGTGGGATGGAGAGCCCCAAGAACGAAGTGTACGCGGCGATCGAGAGCCCCAACGGCGAGCTGGGTTACTACCTGGTCGCCGACGGCAGCCAGACGGGTTGGCGGACCCGCACCCGCCCGCCGTCATTTATCCACTTCGCCGTCTTCCCGCATATCATCAAGGATCACCTTGTGGCCGACATCGTCGCCGTGCTGGGAAGTCTGAACATCATCGCCGCCGAACTGGACCGCTAAAAAAGGTTCGAATCAACGCAACACAAAGATCATGACCTGGAACATGGGTCTCCCCTGGGTCCTTTCCTTGGTGTCTATCCTCTCAGGATTGAAACTGATGCCCGCCGACGCGACGACACCCCTGCTTTCCGAGGCGATCCGGGAGAAGATCCGGGCGTACATCCCGCGCTACCCGAGCAAGCGGGCGGTCACGCTCCCGGCTCTACACATCGTTCATGAGCATTTCCGTTGCGTCCCCTACCAGGCGATGCAAGAGATCGCCGAGATCCTGGAGATTACACCGGCGGAAGTGCATGACACGATGAGCTTCTACGGGTTCTTCCCGCAGGCGCCCATTGGCGACGTCCGCGTGTGGGTCTGCCGGTCGATCTCGTGCATGCTCACCGGCGGCGAGGAGATGCTCCAGCACGCCTGCAAGAAGTTGGGGGTCCGCTCGGGCGAGACGACGTCCGACGGCAAGGTCACTGTCGAGTTCGCCGAGTGTCTGGGCATCTGCGATTTCGCCCCGGCCGCGCTCTCCGATGATGGACGCATTTTCGGTCCCCTCACCGAAGAGAAAGTCGATCAGATGATCGATGAGCTGAAGCAGGGGCCGGTCAACCTCGATGGGTCCGGTTCCAACGGTTCCAAGTAACCGGACCTGGCCAAAGCAACAATCATACAACAATCAAAATGACGACTGCCTCTAGAGTCGTCCGCCCGAGCCTTCGGAACGAGACACGAGGAGACTGGGACCGTGGCCGAGTTTGAACCCGTCCTGAGCCGACACTGGGAGACGCCTGACAGCCACACGCTGAAGGTGTACGAGTCGCACGGCGGTTACAAGGCCGCGCGGAAGGCCCTCACCGAAATGGACCCGGACGGCGTCGTGCAGCTCGTCAAGGACAGTGAGCTGCGCGGCCGCGGAGGCGCGGGGTTCCCGACCGGCCTGAAATGGAGCTTCCTGCCGAAAGACCGCACGCAGACCTTCATGTGCGTCAACGGCGACGAGAGCGAGCCGGCCACCTTCAACAACCGCCTCCTGATCGAGCGCGACCCGCACCAGTTCATCGAGGGAATCCTGATCTCCTGCTTCGCTACCAAGGCGAGCACCGCGTACGTCTATCTGCGTTACGAATACATCAACGCCTACCGCATCATGGAACGGGCCATCGCCGAGGCGAAGGCGGCGGGACACCTGGGCAAGAACATCCACGGCTCGGGCTTCGACCTGGAGATCTACTGCCACCGCGGGGCAGGGGCCTACATCTGCGGCGAGGAGACCGGCCTGATCGAGAGTCTCGAAGGCAAGCGCGGCTGGCCCCGGATCAAGCCCCCGTTCCCGGCGATCGAGGGGGCATTCCGCAAGCCGACGGTCGTCAACAACGTCGAGACGCTCGCCTGCATACCGCACATCGTCGAGCGGGGCGTTGACTGGTTCAAGTCGATCGGCACGCCCAAGAGCTACGGCCCGAAGCTGTTTTGCATCTCGGGACACGTGAACAAGCAGGTCTGCGTCGAGCTGCCGATGGGCATCACCGCCCGACAACTGATCGACGAGTACGGCGGCGGAGTCTGGAAGGGCCGCAAGCCGAAGGCGGCGGTTCCGGGCGGGATCAGCATGGGGATTCTCTCGGCCGACGAGCTGGATACCAAGCTCGACTTCGAGGACATCCGCAAGCCAGGCTGTTTGGGACTAGGCACGGCGGCCGTCACGGTCATGGATGACCACACTTCCATGATCGACTACCTCTACAACTGCTGTCGTTTCTTCGCCCACGAGAGCTGTGGTCAGTGTACCCCCTGCCGCGAAGGCACGACCTGGTTCTACAAGACGATCAAGCGGATCAAGGCTGGCGGCGGACGCATCGAGGATCTCGACGTGATGCGGCACATGGCCCAGAACATGGGTATCATGCCGGGCACCACCATCTGCGGATTGGCCGACGGCGCCGCGTGGCCCGTCAAGAACGCCCTGGACAAGTTCCGGGGTGAGTTCGAAGAGTATATCCGCACGCACCAAACGCCCGGCCGTCAGGTCACTCCTTTGCAAGAGGCGATCTTCCAGGGTGTCTCCCCCGCACCCTTTGATACCTCGATGCCCAAGCCAACAACCCTGCTGCCCGGTCCGGACGGTCCCTCGACCCGTGCCGGACGCTGACGGAAACCGAAACATGGAGTTACGGAGAGCACGAGAACGCAGAGAACGGAGCGATTGGCACATTTCGACCCGTTGCGTTTTCATCGCCTCTCCGTGATCACGATGGCCCACTTCAACCGACCCCTTTGAGGTCCCGATGGCGACGATCATCATCAACGGCCAGGAATACACGCTGCCCGAGGGCGAGAAGCTCAACGCCATCCAGGCTGCCCTGCGCTTCGGGATCGAGATCCCCTACTATTGCTGGCACCCCGCGCTCTCGGTCGTGGCCAACTGCCGGATGTGTGAAATCGAGGTCGGCAGCAAGGACCCGAAGACCGGCGAGATCAAGATGATCCCGAAAATGGTCCCGGGCTGTCAGACCCCCGCCAAGGATGGCACGGTACTCGTGACCGACAGCGCGAAGGTTCAGGAACACCAGCGGATGATCATGGAATACCTCCTGATCAATCACCCGCTGGATTGCCCCGTCTGCGACCAGGCCGGTCAGTGCGGCTTGCAGGATTATAGCTACGAGCACGGCCAGTCCGTCCATCGGTTCGCCGAGGAGCGGATCGTCAACCCTCGCAAAGACGTCTCGGACAAGATCCAGCTCAATCAGGACCGCTGCATCATGTGCACGCGGTGCGTCCGGTTCACCCGGGAGATCACCCAGACGGGCGAACTTGAGGTAATGCGCCGGGGCAGTCATGCCGAGATCAACGTCTTCCCCGACCACCCCGTGGATAACCCGCTGGCCGGTAACGTCGTCGATCTCTGCCCGGTGGGGGCCTTGCTGGATAAGGACTTCTTGCACAAGCAACGCTTCTGGTTCCTCTCCCGGCACAGCACGGTCTGCACCCGCTGCTCGACCGGCTGCAACACATACACCGAAGAAAACCGGGGCCAGGTCTGGCGTTTCCGCGCCCGCAATAACCCCGACGTCAACGACTACTGGATCTGCGACGAAGGCCGCTACAGTTACAAGGCGGCGAACGATCCGCACCTGCTTTCGGCCACGTACGCTCGAGCCGAGAGCAACGGCGAAATCGGCGAGGTTCCCATCGACAGCGCCCTGGCGACCATCAGCGAGCGATTCGGCCGCTTCGCCCAGGACAAGGCCCCGGTCGCGGGGATTCTCTCGCCGTTCCTGACGGTCGAGGAGGCCTACCTGATGGCCTCGTACCTCAAGAAGCTCAACCCGGAGAACGTCCTGGCGCTCGGTCCAGTGCCGAGTTGGGGTGAGGATCAGACCTTCGCTCCCGACCCGCAGAAAGGCCGCACCGGCGATACCAGCTTCGTGGTCGTCCGACCGTTCACGATCCACGCCGAAAAGTGTCCGAACCGGAAGGGGGTCGAGGCGATCCTCCAGCACTTCCAGGGCGAGGTGATCGACTTCGACACGATCCAGTCGCGCATCGCGGCGAAGGAGTTCCGTGGCCTGTACGTCGCCTCCGACGCGATCGACCCCGCCTACGACGCCGAGCAATCCAAGACGCTCCGCGATGGCGTGGAATTCCTCGTCGTGCAGGACACGACCGTCACCCCCCTGGCCCAGGCGGCCGACGTCGTGCTGGCCGGGGCGACCTTCGCCGAGAAGGCCGGCTCGTACGTCAATTTCCAGGGGCGGCTCCAGTACGCCGAGGCCGCCTTGCCGCCTCGTGAGGGAAGCCTGCCGGACCTCGACCTGCTCTCGATCCTGCTGGAACGGGGCGCCGGGCCGATTCGCTCGCGAGACGTCCTGGCCGAACTGGCCGAGGCGGTTCCGGCCTTCGCTGCGGCTCGTGGGGGCAAGCTGCCGACCTTCGGTGTGCTGCTCGACACCCCGCCGCAACCCCTCGGCAACGGACAGGCGAAGCCGTTTGTCTATCATGAGCCGTGGCTCACCCAGCGCGGGGACAAGGGAGACCGCCCGGGACTGGCGACGCCGAAGGGCGGCAAGAACGCCTAAGCGGCGAACCTACAACGGATAACGTGCGGACCAATATACGACTGTCGGCAATCGTCGGTAAGGACTCGGGCCCATGTGGGACGTGATCGGCATCCTGGTCAAGATTGGCATCGTTGTGGGGATCACCCAGGGCACTGTCGCGTACCTGATCCTCGTCGAGCGAAAGATCGCCGCGTGGGCTCAGGATCGCGTGGGGCCGAACCGCGCCGGCCCGTTCGGGCTGCTCCAGCCTCTGGCCGATGGCGCGAAGATGATCCTGAAAGAAGACGTCATCCCGAGCTATGTGAGCAAACCGATCTATATCCTCGCGCCGACGATCGCCATCATCGCCGCGACCATTGGCTTCGCGGTCATACCATTCGGGCCGGTCGGGGCAAACGTACCAACACTGTTCGACATGCCGGTGGAATTCCAGATCGCCCCTGGTGTCGATATCGGCATCGTGTACATCTTCGCCATCGGAAGTCTCGCCGTTTACGGCGTGATTCTGGCCGGCTGGTCCTCGAACAACAAGTATTCGTTTCTGGGTGGATTGCGTTCCAGCGCCCAGCTCATCAGCTACGAGATTCCGCTGGGCATGTCCGTGCTCGGCATGATCCTGATTAGCCGGTCGCTCCAGCTCAACGACATTATCAACTGGCAGGATCGCCACGTCTGGGGCATCCTCGTGCAGCCGCTCGGCTTTCTCCTGTTCCTTGTCAGTTCGTTCGCCGAGACCAACCGCTTACCGTTCGACCTGCCGGAGTCGGAACAGGAGCTCGTCGGCGGGTTCCATACCGAATATTCGGCCATGAAGTTCGGCATGTTCTTTCTCGGGGAATATCTGCACGTCATCACGGTCAGCTTCCTCGTGGTGATCCTGTTCTTCGGCGGCTGGGATTTCCCGTTTCTGAACCAGGAACAGACGGGCTGGATTCCCGCCCTGGCGAAGGTGGCCGTGCTGGTGGCGAAGGTGGCCTTCATGATCATGTTCATCATGTGGGTCCGCTGGACCCTGCCCCGATTCCGCTACGACACCTTGATGGACCTGGCCTGGAAGTCGATGATCCCGCTGGCGATCGTGAACCTCGTGGCCACGGCGGCGATCGTGCAGTTGATCCGCATCCAGGCAACATGAGTCCGAGATGGCCTGTGATCGATGGGACATGGTTAAGCATGCACAAGCTCGGCTAAAGACGCGGATTCGCCATCGTCCATCCATAATCAGCCATCTAATCAGCATACCGGAGTGAGTCCCGTGAAACCCGACGACCCCAGCCTGAAGCGCCTGGAACCGCCCAAGCTGAACCTCTTCGAGAAAACGTATCTGCCGCAGATCCTGACGGGCCTGGCGGTCACGGGAAGGCACATCCTCGGGGCCTCGCTTGGCGGCAAGGCGATCACGGTGCAGTATCCCGAAGAGCAGCATGTACCGACGGCCAACTACCGCGGTGTGCACCGGCTGAACAAGGACGAGAACGACCGGATCAAGTGCGTCGCCTGCATGCTCTGCGCGACGGCCTGCCCGGCCCACTGCATCGACATCGTCGGCGCGACCGCGCCGGACACCTGGGACGACCGCGAGAAGTATCCCGAGAACTTCGTCATCGATGAGTTGCGCTGTATCTATTGCGGCATGTGCGAGGAAGCCTGCCCGGTCGATGCGATCGAGCTGACGGGCCTGTACGACTTGACGGGTCTCTCACGTGAGCAGATGATCTTCGACAAGACGAAACTGCTGTCGGTCTTCGACCTGACCAAGGACGCCGAGCCGATGAAGACCGCGAACCCACTGGCTCGCGCCGGTGGCACAGGGCCGGACGTCCCCGCGAACACAACCCAGGTCGAGCCGACGGGGCTGACGGCTGGGCCGATTGAAGGAGAGTCGCGATGAGAGGGGATACTCTCCTGGCGGTGATCAGTATTGTGCTCGGTGCCGTGGGCACATACCTGATGCTGCCGCACCGACATGGGGCAGCCAAGCCCAAGAGCGTCCACGCCGCCGGCCTGGCGATGGTGGTGCTGGCCGTCCTGATGCTCGCGTATTTCTGGACCGCCCCCGGGCTCCTGCTGGGGAACGTCTTCTTCTACGGATTCGCGCTCGCAGCGATTCTTGGCGGTGTCCTGATGGTCACCAGCCGGAATCCGGTTCATCGCGCCCTGTGGTTTGCCTCGGTGGTGCTCTCGACGTCGGGCCTGTTTCTTCTGGCCGGGGCGCAGTTCCTGGCGGCCGGTACCGTGATCGTGTACGCGGGAGCGATCATCGTCACCTTCTTGTTCGTGATCATGCTGGCGCAAGCGGAGGGGCAGGCGTTGTACGATCGCTCAGCCCGGGGCCCGGCGTGGTCCACGCTGAGTTGCTTCCTGCTGCTCTGGACCTTGATCTACGCCCTGGTGATGGTCCAGCGCCCGGATGGTCCCCCCTTGACGACGGCACAAAAGGCCAACCGGCTGGTTCGCACCGACGACTTGAGCCGGCATCCCGGCATCGCTCCCGACGCCCGGGTCAATGTCGTCCTCGAACGGGCGATCCGACCGACGACCTCCCGGCTGCTTCTGCCGTCCGACGACGATGCGGCCCCTCCGCCGCACGTGGCGGGCCTGGGCGGCACGTTGTTTACCGATCATCTGGTGAGTGTCGAAGTTGCCGGCGCGCTGCTGTTCATCGCCCTGGTCGGCGCCGCGGCGATCGCCACGCCCAAGATGCCCGTTCGACCGGGCGAGTCGAATCCGGAAGCCACCCAGGCCGGTTGATCGAACCGAACCGTTCGCCTTGTGAGAAATCGAGCATCACCATGCCCGCGAATTTCACCTTCGACTTGCTGACGAACTACCTGATCGTTGGCGCCGCGCTGATGGCCCTCGGAATGCTCGGGTTCCTGACACGTCGGAACCTGATCATCATGTTCCTCTCGGCTGAGATGATGCTCCAGGGGACCTCGCTGACCCTGGTTGGCTTCGGCCGTTATCACGGCAACTGGACGGGACAGGTTTTCACGATCATCATCCTGACCGTCGCGGCCAGCGAGGCGGCGATCGCGCTGGCCCTGGTCCTGGTCCTGTTCAACCGGCGGAACTCGCTCGACGTGACACTCTGGCAGGACATCCGTGAGCCGGGCTCGCCTCCGACCGTCGAGAGTCCCGAGGAAGCCGAACCGATCGAGCCCGAGCCAGGCCCGGAGTCGTATCCGCACTTGACCCCCTCCGGGGTCGAACCGCCCCACCCTCAGCGCCCCTGGGAAGTCCGGCGGGATTGATTCCACTGCTGATTGTCTACTGAACCCAACGAATTTCCGAAAGGTGCCGAGTCGTGAGTCTGATCGAGAACGCCTGGCTCGTGCCACTGTTTCCCCTGCTGGGGGCGATCATCGCCGCGGCGGGCGGACGCTGGCTGAAAGAGCGGTCGCACTGGCCGGTGGTTATCGGGAGCGGCCTGGCGTGCGTCCTCTCGCTGCTCTTGATCGCCAACGTCGGCGCGGGTGAAGGACGAACCGTCCTCTATCCCTGGATCGACGCGGGGGATCTCCACGTGCCGATCGAGTTCCGCGTGGACGGCCTGACGACGATGATGCTCGGGATGGTCACGTTCGTGGCCACGCTCGTGGCGATCTTCGCCGCGGGTTACATGGCGGGCGACTCCGGCTACGCCCGGTTCTTCGCGGAGGTCGGACTGTTCGTCTTCTCGATGACCGGACTGGTGCTCTCGAACAACTACTTGCTCACATATGCCTTCTGGGAAGGCGTGGGCGTGTGCAGTTACCTTCTGATCGGCTTCTGGCACGCCAAGCCCGCGGCGGCCGCGGCGGCCAAGAAGGCGTTCCTCGTGAACCGCATCGGTGACTTCGGCTTCGCCGTCGCCTTGTTCTGGCTCTGGAACGTCTCCGATAACCACGACCTCAGCTACGACGTGGTCCTGGGTCAGACGAACCTCCGGATGATGGCCTACGGGGCGAAACTCGGCATCGCGCTGTTGTTCCTCTGGGCCGCCACGGCCAAGAGTGCGCAGGTGCCGCTGTATGTCTGGCTGCCCGACGCCATGGAAGGTCCAACGCCCGTTTCAGCCTTGATCCACGCCGCGACGATGGTCACCGCCGGCGTCTATCTGATCGCTCGCTCCAGCCCGCTGGTCATGAGCGTGCCGATGGTGCCGCTGATCGTCTCAATTGTTGGTTGCATCACGGCTTTGCTCGCGGCGCTCATCGCCCTGACTCAGACCGACCTGAAACGCGTGCTGGCTTATTCAACCGTCAGCCAGCTCGGTTACATGTTCATGGCGCTGGGAGCCGGTGTCGGCGACGTGATGCGTCTGGCCGTCGTCGCTGCCATGTTCCACCTGTTCACGCACGCCTTCTTCAAGGCCCTGCTGTTCCTCGGCTCCGGAAGCGTGATGCACGCGATGGGCGGCGTGATCGACATGCGACGCTTCCGAGGTTTGCGGCACCGGCTTCCCTACACTTGCTGGACGTTCGCCATCGGCGGTCTGGCACTGGCGGGGATTTTCCCGTTCGCCGGATTCTGGAGTAAGGACGAGATTCTCGCGGCATTGCGGCTCGCCGCTCGTGCGGCCGATGAGCCGGGCGGCCCCGGCCTGGGCATCGTGTACGTCGTCATCTACTGGACCGCCGTCGCGACGGCCTTCATGACCGCCTTCTATACGGGCCGCGCGTTCTTCCTCACCTTCTTCGGTCCCGAGAAACTGCCGAGCCCGGATGATCCGGAGGCCGGGACCGAAAGTGTCTTGCCGCACGAGCACGCGGCCATGCCCATCGATACTCCCGCTGGCGAGACTCGCGAACTGTCGGAGTACGAGCGCCGCATGGGAATCGAGCGGCCTCATCCGGTCGTCGCGACCGCGCACGATCAGCGCGAACTGGATCCGCATCGACCTGCCGAGAACCCTCCGCAGACTCCTGGCGCGACCGACGAACCGGTTCCGCAGACGCACTGGTCATGACCACGGCCACGACGATCATCACTTCGGCCACGAATCGCCGCCGATCATGTGGGTGCCGCTGGTGATCCTGGCCGTCTGCACGGTCTTCGTCGGGTTCGCCTTCGGCCCAACGGGGTGGTTCGAGCATCACGTGATCGAGCGAACGCCCGACATCGAGTTGTTCGCCGAGGCCGAGCACGCGACGGACTGGCTGAGCATCGGCATTGGTACGGCGGTCGGTGTTCTCGGTTTGATCCTGAGCTATTTCCTTTATGCCAACCCCAACCCGATTCCTGCCCGGCTGGCGACAGGTCTCAAGCCCCTGTACCGCGCATCGTACGACAAATTCGGCGTCGATACGGTTTACGAGATGTTGATCGTCGGCCCAGTGCGGCTGCTGGCGACGATCTGTAAATTCATCGACGTTTACTTCATCGACGGCCTGGTCCGATTGACGGCCTGGGTTCCTCCCTTTGTGGGCCGGAACATCCTGGGGCCGTTCCAGAATGGTTTGATTCAGTTCTATGCGGCGGTTACGGCCCTGAGTATTGCCAGCCTGCTGCTGATCTTGCTGTTGTGGGCTTGATCCGAAACAGACAAACGTCCAGACATTCGAGAAGCGACCGACGAGGACCTCGCGATGGCGACCCTGCTGGTGATAACGGTCCTGCTCCCCCTGCTCGGGAGCGTGGCCTTGCTCTTCCTCCCGAGACAGGATTTCCGCACCGCACGCTGGGTGGCGCTGGGGACGGCCTTGGCCACACTGGTCTTGAGCCTGGTCTTTGTCTTCGCCTTCAAGGTCGGTAACACGTTCCCGCAGTTCGCCTTTTCCGAAGAGGGTCACTACGGATTGACGTGGTTGAGACTGGCGGAAGGCCCAGGCATCCGGTTCGCGCTGGGGCTGGACGGCATCAGCCTCTGGTTGTTCGTGTTGACGACCTTGCTCATGATCACGTCGATCTTTTCCTCCTGGGAATCGATCAAGGACCGGGCACCAACGCATTATGCCTTGATGCTCGCCCTGGAGACCGGACTGCTCGGTCTGTTCGCGGCGCTCGACGTGGTCCTCTTCTACATCTTCTTCGAGTTCACCCTGATTCCGCTGTTCTTCCTGATCGGCATCTATGGTGGGCCGGAGCGTCGGCGGGCGTCGATCACGTTCTTCCTCTATACCCTGGCCGGAAGCCTCCTGACCCTGCTGGGCGTCATCGGCCTCGTGGTCATCCACCGACAGTATAGCGCGGCTCATGTGCTCACCTTCTCCATCCCTGAGCTGACCGCCGGCCTGGCCGCCCTGCCTTGGGATCAATGGCAGTACGAGGCGACAACGTCTTGGGCCAGCCCGCAGGTCCTGATCTTCTTGCTCCTGTTCGCGGGCTTCGCGATCAAGGTGCCGCTGTTCCCGTTCCACACGTGGTTACCCCTGGCCCACGTGGAAGCCCCGACGGCCGGCTCCATTCTCCTGGCGGGTGTCTTGCTCAAGGTCGGCGGCTACGGCTTCCTCCGGTTCAATCTGGCTATGACCCCGTTTGGCGCGGAATTTCTGCTGCCCTGGCTACTGGCGATCGCCGTGGTCGGGATCATTTACGGGGCATTGACGGCTCTGGCGCAGTCGGACGTGAAGCGGTCTGGTGGCGTATAGCTCGGTGAGCCACATGGGGTTCATCGCTCTTGGATTATTCTCGCTCAAAAGCACCGGGGTCGATGGAGCTGTGATCCAGATGATCAATCACGGCCTGACGACCGGGGCCTTGTTCGCCTGCGTCGGGATCGTGTACGAGCGTTACCATACCCGAGAGATGTCGGAGATGAGCGGCTTGTGGGAGCGCCTTCCCTTGCTCGCGTTCTTCCTGATCCTGGCGTCGCTCGGATCGGCGGCCGTGCCGGGGTTGAATGGCTTCGTGGGCGAATTCCCGATCTTGCTCGGCACCTTCACCCGTCACCCGATCGCGGCGGTGATCGCGGCCATCGGCATGATCCTGGGTGCGTACTACTTGCTGTTGATGCTTCAGAAAGTGGTCTTCGGTCCCTTGCGTGAGCCGGGCGGGCACGAACATCCCGAACACACGCCCGAGCACGCCGCGACGCATGGTCCGGCTCCGGTGCGGCCAGTCGGTTGGCATGAGATCGCTGGACTGACGCCGTTGATGGTCTTGATCGTCGTCATTGGTGTTTATCCGAGGCCCTTCTTCAGCCGGATCAGCCCTTCGACCGACTTGATCGCGGCCGGTTTTCATGAAGAGCCCCCGCCGCCGCCGTCGCTGCCCGTCACGAATGAGAAAATTGAAACTGCCCCCGGTCAGGATAAAGCTGAGGCTCCCCACCTCGCCGTCAACGCCACCTTGCTTCAGGACCGCGCCCGATGAGTACCGACGCCCTCTCCGTCGCCGAACGGACCCTCACGGTCCTGCTGCCCGAGTTGCTGATCATCCTCACCGCGACGGTGATGATGACCGCGGGCGCCTTTGTGCGTTTGCCGCGCAAGATCTGGTCGCTGACGGCCGCCGTCGCCTTGATCGCCGCCCTGGTGGCGCTGGTCGCTCTGCGAACGTATGGGACCGACCCCTATTCCTCGATCTTCCTGAACGATGCTCTATCCGGATATTCCCGGCTCGCGTTTCTGCTCACGGGCCTCGTTCTCGTGGCGATGGCTCACGACCAGGTGGATGACGACCGCGCCGCGGAGTTTTTCGGCGCGATCCTGATGATTCACGCGGGAGCCATGCTGGTCGCAGGGGCCAATGAACTGGTCTTTCTGTTCGTCGGCCTGGAACTGGTCAGTATTCCGACGTATCTGCTCCTCTACCTGCCTCGTCGCAACCCGATGACGCAGGAAGCGGCAACAAAGTATTTCTACCTGAGCGTCTTCTCCTCGGGATTGCTGCTGTTTGGTCTGGCCTACCTGTACGGATTGGCTGGGGTCTCGAATTTCAAGGCGCTGTCCTACGTGCTGCACGCTGGCCGTCCTGGGCTGGTCCCGGTTTCCTTCGGCTTGATTGCCGTCCTCTTCGTCATGGCGGGCCTGGGCTTCCGGGTCGCCGCGGTGCCATTTCACTTTTACGCTCCAGACGTTTACCAGGGAGCGCCGACCGTCGTCGCCGCGCTTCTGGCCTGGATTCCGAAAGGTATTGGTTTCCTGGCCATGCTGCGGGTTCTGACCACGGTTCTCGGCGGTACGGGTGAACTGGCCCGGAAAGCGATGCTGCTGGTCTGGGTCCTCTCGGTCGTCACCATGACGCTCGGCAATACCGTCGCGCTCTCGCAACAGAACTTGAAGCGGCTACTCGCTTACTCGTCGATTGCCCATGCCGGCTACATGCTGATCGGCGTGGCAGTCGCGTTCCGAGACATGCCCGGTGTCACGGGTCCGTACCTCGGAGGGCAGGGGATCCTCTTCTACCTCGGGGCCTATGCGTTGATGACACTGGGCGCCTTCGGTGTAATCCTCGCGTTAAGTACCCCCGAAAGACAGGTCGAGACGATCGACGACCTTGCGGGTCTGCATCAGAGCAATCCCTGGGCAGCGTTCGGCATGGCCTTATGCCTGTTCAGTCTGGCCGGAGTGCCTCCCCTAGCCGGATTTTGGGGTAAGTTCTACCTCTTCGCCTCGGCACTTTCGGCTGGCGAGGAGTCCGACGGACGAATGTTCCAGATCCTCGCCCTGATCGGTGTGATCAACGCGGCCATCGGGGCGTTCTACTATCTGAGAATCGTGGTGGTCATGTATCTACGCGATCCGGTTGACGAGCCATTGCGTCCCCGCGCTGGTTGGCCGACCATCCTGGCCGTCGGGGCATGTGCCTCCCTCTCGCTGATACTCGGACTTTTGCCACAACCGCTCAATCTAGCGACTCGTGAAGCATCTGTCGCGGCCATCGAACACCCCAACCCGAACGAGATTCAGGTGGTGAATCCCTCCGTCGCACAATCGACTCCATAATCCTGAGGCTCACTGCCCAGCCGAAAGTGAACCGGACGGGCTACCCCGGATGGCCATGCCTTCGGGTAAGGGACGGGCGGCGACAAGAAACCCGCGATGATGGAGCAGGTCACGGAGCTGCCGGTAAAGTGGGAAGCTGTCGGGATAGACCCAGAGCGTGATGGTATCGGTCCGGGGGTTCAGACGGTTCACCGCACGGGCGAACTCGGACGAGGGTTGCTGGATCGCGTCGATGGTTTCGCCACGAAAATCCCGATTGGGAACGATCTCCCAGCCGCGCAGGTTGTAGGACGAGGAGCCCCCTTCGAGAAGCCCCTGCAGGGAACTTGGCAGTGCGCTGGCCAGTTCGTAGTACATCGAGAACGCCCCCACAGGGCCAACAGTCGAACTAATCGGGCGTAATCCATCGGAGTATCGTATCTTGATGCGAGCGTCTGTCTTAACAAGATCGACCAGGCGTTCCAGATCGATGAAGGCGATCCGGTTGTGGTGAACCTCGAAGTGGAACTCACTCTCGTCGGTCGGGCGAGCGACGGGGCTCTTGTCGATCAAGGGCTTGCGCCGGGGACGCGGAGAGGCGACTAGGGCACCAACCTCGGCCTTAAGTTTATTAACCTCCGCCTCCAGAACCGCCCCTCTTGCACGCATCGAAGCGACCAAAGTACTAGGGTCTCGAAGGCGATCCCCCAACGATTTCCACGAAAGTGCGGCCTGGGCGGCCTCCGTCTCGGCCCGTTCCAGCTCCCTCGCGGCGACGGCCGCCCGATGATCGGCGCGAGCTCGATCGCGGCTGGCGGCATCGAGCAAATCCTCAGCCCGCGCCACCGCCTCCCGATCCAACTTTGGGGCCGGGGGTGGCGCAAGCGGCGGCGGTTCGGATACGGACACAGGCGCGTTGGGCGGCTCTGCAAGCACGACCGTTGCCGGTTTCCTGAGGGGCACAGGGCGGGCCTGCGACGAGTCGGTCGGCTCTCGCAGGACATAAACTCCCACAAAGACAATTCCCGCGATCACCAAACCGAGATCGGTCAAGGCTCGCCAGTAGGCGAATGGGTGAATGGGTTCTGAATCGCTCATGATCCATCCTTCCTCGACAGCCGAAGGATTTCACCACCTTCCTCCACCTGGAGCCGAGCTGGCCAGGTCGGACCAGCCAGGATCGTCTGCTTGCGAGCCATCCAGTACGTCTGCTCGCCGCCGTTCTCCACGAGGAATTTCACGCGAGGTTTCCAGTGGATGTCCGGTCGCGCCGTCTGCCTCGTCAGCACGGCGGCCTCCAGCGCTTCGATGATAGCCGACTTGTTATTCTCCAGAGTCGCCACGCTCAGGTGATACCCTCCCGGATGCACCATCACCTCGTTCATCCCGCACGCGACGACGACCTCCAGAGGTTGTTCGGGCCGCTTATCGACCAGAGGCGAGCCTCCTGAACTCCCTCCCTGCCCATTCCCTTTTTGGGTCTCCTGTCCCTCGTCGCCTGATCCAAAGCCGAGGCTGACAGTCCCCGTCTGGGGCACGCCATCACTGCCGCCGTCAGCGAGCAGACCCGCCTGAGGGGTGATTCCGGCTGCAGCGAACCGCCTCAGTACCTCGGCAGCCCGGGGGCTCCCAGTCACTTCGCCCAGGTTACGCGAGGAGGGTCTCAACCCCGAAGAGGGGTTGTTCAAACCGTTGTGCCAGTCGCTCACCCCGATTGGCCGATCCCCCTCCACCACAATACCGGCCCGACCGACGGCCGGATTGACATGAGCCCCCGCATGGTTCGATGAGTCGCTGCTTCCACCCGTTCCGCGCGCACCGGCCAGGCTCTCAAATCCTTGCGGACGATCCAAAGAACTTCCCGCACCGACTCCCGATGCGGAAGATGAGGGATTGACCCCTGGTTCGCTACGACCTGTCTCGCCCGCCGTAACGTTCCCCCAGGTCGGGGGGGCCGACGCCGCATCGCGAACTGCTGGAGCGATGACCGTTCCATCAGGCCGAACCTCAATCAAATCCTGCGTTCTGTCCCGGCTCCCCGGACTGCTCGGGCCGGTTCCTGATGGTGAAGAACCCATCCTTGCACGCGAGTCCGGCTTGTTAATCAATCCACGTACGGGTGATTCTGATAACCGACTCAGATCGATCGGGGGAATGCTGGCCGGAGTGCCGCCTGATGCCGCTCGCTCACCAAGAGGTCTCCCCTTGTCAGAGTCCGCCGATGCCATCTGGGTCCGTCGCCCTCCGAGAGGCGACGTGGGCCAGATGAACTCTCCTCCACTTTGAGTCCTCTGTGCCCTCTGTGCCTCAGATCCGGGCCACACGAAGCGGGAGCCATCTCCCCCTCCGGCTGGCGTGCCGTTCGCCGCCAGCCCCCCGGCCCGGCGTGGAGGCGGTCCGCCCGGCCAGTTTGATGGATCGTCGAGGTCGGGATACTCGATATCCGTATCCTGATCGACCAAGGCATAACCGAAAGCAATCCCTAAAGATTCGAGCCGGGCGCGAGCCTCGTAATATGGACGGATGCCATCGGGTCGGATTACGAACAGGATGTAGGGCACGACCGTCTCACCGTCGGGGCTGGGAACACCATCCGCGCGAGCCATCCGTCGAGCAACAGCCAGTGCCAGGGGGCTCAGCCCGCGCGCTCCACTTGTCGCCAGTTCCAGCAAACCGATGGAGGGACCGCCCGGTCGAAGCGTGGCCGTGCCATTGGCGCACTCGATGGCGATCGGCATTCGCCAGGTGCCATTGGGTCCTTTATACGGCAGGACCGCCACACCATCGCGAGCACGGGCCGCTGCAAGGTTCAACTCGTCCTGCTGCTTCTTCTTTTCGACGGCCAGTACATCGCGCAGATCCGCCAGGGCATCCACCGCGTCTTCGAAACGTCCGGCCTGTGACTCCAGTCGCTCCGCTTGACGCCGCACGAGCATCTCACGGCTCCGGAATAATGCAGCACGAGCCTCGGCCTGCCGACGAACCCGGTCCCGCATCCAGGCTTTCCGATCTGATTTCGCCCCTTCGCTTCGCTGCTCTGCCTCCAGCGCGGCGAGTTTCGCCAGAATTTTCGGAGTCGGGTCTTCCGGTGTTGGAGCGATGGCTACCTCGGCCGTGACCGGCGGTTCCGATGTGGATTGAAGTGCCGGAGACAATACAACATCCGACGGGGCCGCCAACGCCCGAGAGGCCGGCGCGGACGCGGTCCGCGTCGCCGCTTGTCGTTGATACGTTAACACGACCAGTCCCCAGGCTCCGACCAGGCTCGTCAGAATCAACAGAACCGGGATCAACTCGGCCCCGAGTCGCAGGGCACGCCGCTTCATCAGTCTCGGCCTCCCTTGCCGCCAGGGTCGCTAGGACGCCCCCATTCGGTACACCTTCGAACAGGCGCTTTATCGGATTCTGCGGCCGAGAAGCTTGAGGAGGTACGTCGCGAGGTTAATCCAGGTAATCTAGAGAGGCTTTATCCGGATTGAGCCTGCCGGAATTTCTGCTCGTGATCTGCACTGATGAAATGATTACATTAAAGAATCAAACCGCAGGGCCACACATTCCACACCTTTGTGAACGGTGAGGTTTTGGAGGAGGGGTCGCACTCGGAAGCAAGACCGGATAAAAGGCCAGTGAAATCTCTGGCCGATCACTTGAGCGAGTGAACGATTTCGGAAGCGACCGTTGCCTCATGTTCTAACTCGGCAACGTTGACCGCCAGTCGTTCTTGCGCGTGGTCATCGAGATAGAGACCGCGAACGATAGACCAGGACTGACCATCCTCGCTGCGCAGGGGCACACCGAATACCAGCCCAGGAGGGATATCGTAGTCGCGGCCATCGGTGATCACCGCGGCGCCGAAGTAGCGATTATATGGTGTGGGCCTGGTCAAGGAACGAATCGTCCCCAGGATCGCCTGGGCGGCGGTGCCGGCGGGAGAACAGCCTCTCAGCTCAACAATCTCCCGGCTCCGGTTCGCAACGCTCGGCTGAAGGACTTTCCAGGGCCACTCGGTGTCCTCGATCACCTCGCCCACTGGGCGGTCGCCGATGAAAGCGTTGTGGAAGTCCACGTACAAGGATTCACTGTGATTGCCCCAGACCGTCACTCGGTTGACCTCATTAACCGGGACGCCCGCCTTCTCCGCGATCAGAGAGGTTGCCCGCATCCGATCCATGCGATTCATCGCGAACCAGTGCTCTTTCGGCACGTTGGGTGCGTGATTCATCGCAATCAGGCAATTCGTGTTGCACGGATTGCCAACGACGAGAATTCGCGCGTAAGGACACGCTTCGTTGATCGCCCGTCCGTGCTCGATGTAGATCGGCGCGTTCTGGCGAATCAGGTCGATGCGTTTCGAGACCGAGGTCCCCAGCGGTCTTCCGGCGAGCAGGATGCACCAGTCCGTACCGGCGAAGGCCTGAACCGGGTCTGTGTGAATGCTCACGTCGGCGAGTAACGGAAACGCGCAGTCCCTGAGTTCACGGCAATCGGCCTCAAGCAGAGGGAGCATGTCGGGAACATCGAGAAGGTGCAGCGCCACGGGTTGCGTCCGATCAAATAGTCCCCCGGCGGCGATGCGGAAAATCAAGGAGTACCCTAGCCTCCCGGCTGCCCCCGAGATGGTGATATGGATCGGTTCGGTCATCGCTGGTGCTCCTTGAGAGGAAACGCAACACGCCTGGTCGAGCACTCGGACGAGATACGAGGACACGAAGGCGCCAAGAAAGCAGAATCCACTATCAATTCTAACTGATTCGATTCACCGGAGGGGGGGATCCGGTACAGGAGGGGACAGACGTTACTTCCTATCAGAGCGTAACCGAGATCTGAATGCAACTGTTGAGCAATCCCGTTCCGATCGCAAAAGACAATCGGTGGACTCTCATGGTCCTCCTTATGACGATTCGGGGGTCTCGCGTAGCGAGTATGTCACGAGACGGACATGGAACCACCCCGGCCGGGATCGGTTTCCGTCCCGGCCGGGGTGGACACTTTCGCTCGTTCGGAATCAGACCCAGCCGGCATCGGGGCTGGGGTCCGACTCGATCTCAGGCCGGAGCGTCCGACGCCGTGTCTCCTCGGGGCTGTCATGAACGACCAAGGAGTAGAGGCAAGGGACGACCAGCAGCGTGGTAAAGAGACCGGCCACCAGACCACCAATGACCGCGCGGCCCAGCGGAGCGTTCGCCTCGCTGCCACGCTCGATGGCGAGCGACATCGGGATCAGCGCGAAGAAGGCCGCCAGGGCCGTCATGACCACCGGACGGACGCGGATCGACGCCGCCTTGCGGATCGCCTGGTCGGGGGAGAGGCCTTCGACGGTCCGCAGGTTCTGCGCGAAGTCCACCAGGAGCACCGTGTTCGACACGACGATACCCACCATGAAGATCACGCCCAGCAAGGACTGCACGTTGATCGCCGTCCCAGTCAGGAAGAGGACCGTGAGCACGCCGATCAAGCCGAGAGGCACGGCAAACAGGATCACCAGCGGGGAGACGTACGACTTGAACAGCGACACCATCAGGAAGTAGATCAGGAGCGTTGCCAGGCAAAGGCCGAGGCCCAGGTCGCGGAACGTCTGACGCATCCGTTCGTATTCACCGCTGAGGACGATCTTCGAACCGGTCATCGTGGCCTTGCCTTCGGAGTCGGGATCGTAAGGCGTCCACGTCCCGTCCTCGTTGACCTCGCCGAACTGGGCAACGACCTTGGTGACATCATCGGCGACGTGGCCGAGGTCACGGCCCTCGACGCCCATCGTCAACTCGATCGTCGGCTGGATGTTGTAGTGGACGACCTCCGTCGGCACGGTCGTCTTCTCGATCGTCGCGAGGTTCCGCAGCGGAACCGGCTTCTCCTGGTTCGGCCCCGTGATCGGCACGTCCAGCAACGTTCGGACGGACTTAATGTCTTCGGGGCGATAGGAAACACCGACGAAGTACTGATTGTGACTGACCGGGTCGATCCAGAAGTTCTTCTTATTAAATTGGATACTGGAATTCATGGCCGCCACGACGTTCTTCATGACCTCTTGCTGGGTCAATCCGAGGTCGGCCGCCTTTGCCCGATCCACCTGGATCACGTACTGCGGATAGTTCAGCCGCTGGATCACGCGGGCATCCACGACTCCGTCAATCTTATCCACCTTGGCCTTGATGGCGGTGGCGACTTTATGGGCTTTCTCCTGATCCTTTCCGGAGATCCGGATGTTGATCGGCGTCGATTTGCCTTCGTTCATGGCGCCTCGGATCATGCCGCCGGAGTCGAACGCGAATTCCAAGTCGGAGAAATGCGAGTCATTATTGAAGCGATCGCGAAGCATCGTCACATATTCCTGCGCCGAGTGCTCGCGTTCGCTGGTGAGCTGGACCTTGATGACCGTATCCATCGGTCCGGCGTTGGGGGTGTAGGCGGCGGACCAGTCGGGGGTGACGCCGATCTCGCTGATGTAAAGCTGAAGGTCGGACTCCGGCTCCTCGGGATCGCCACCGTGCCGCGCGGAGGCTTTCTCGATGGTCTCCTTCAAGACCGCCTCGACCTCCGCAATACGCTCCTCCGTCAGCTCGATTCGAGTGCCGCTCGGAGCGCGGACGTACATTTCAAACGCGCCGGCGTCCACCTCCGGGAAAAACTCGCGACGCATCTGTGACCCGATCCCCAACAAGACCGCGACCAGCAAACCGACAGCCGAGAGAACCACGATCAGCCGGAACTTCATGATCTGGTTCAACAGTCCGGTATACCATCGGATTCCTGATTCGATCATGCCTTCCCAACGCCCGAAGGCCCGCGAGATCCATCCCTTTCGGGACGGAGCGGTTGCCGTTGATCGGCTCCATCGTATTCGGATCGTGATGCTGCTCGGCATGCGCTTCGCCATGACCATGTGCATGGTGATGTCCAGCATGCCCCTTCAGCCAGTTGGCGGCCCGCGAGGGGACGAACGTCCGCGACAGAATGTAGGCCGCGATCATCGCGAAAGCCACAGCGAAGGCCATTGGTCGGAACAGGAATTGACCCAGAGCCCGGCATCAATGCCAGAGGCGAGAGGACCAGCAAAGTACAAAGACTGGCGACCAACTCTGGAATGGCCACCTCGCTCGCCCCGAGGAAGGCGGCTTCGTGTGGGGTCGTGCCCATTTCGAGGTGTCGGTGCGTATTTTCAAGGCAGATGATCGCGCTATCGACCATTGGCCCGATCGCCAGCGCGAGGCCGGCCAGCGTCATGACGTTAATGGTATTGCCCGTGAAATACAGGCCGATCAAGGCGGCCATCACCGCCAGGGGCAAGGTCAGGACCGCGATGGCTGTCATGCGCAACTGGCCGAGGAACAGCAGGATCACGAGCGAACAGAGCACTGCGCCCAGAAGCCCTTCCTGCACCAAACTTTCGATTGATTTGCGCACATAAACAGACTGATCCATCACCAGTTTCAGACTGATATCGCCCGGAACCAGGCGATCCTGGAAATCCTTGAGGCTGGATCGGAGCGTCTCGACAACCTTGAGCGTACTCGAACCGAGCTGCCGATAGACCGGAATGTATACCTGACGCCGGCCGTTGACGCGCACTACATTCGTCTGGATGAAGCTGGCATCCTCCGGCTTGGCGACATCCCTGACGTAGGCACGGTTGCCGTATTTGGTACGCAGCGGAATGTCGCCGATCTGCTCGACCGGCTTGATCAGCGAATTACTGTCGATGGCGTAATCCGTATTGCCGAACTTGGCATCGCCGGTGGGCAGGAAGACGTTGAAATCGTCCACGGCGTTCATCACGTCGATCGGCGAGAGCCCCGGGCCTGCATCTTCTCGCGGTCGAGATAGACCATGACCGAGCGGATCTTCCCGCCGAAGACGACCGGCGCGACGGCCCCCTGCACGCCCATGATCATGTTGCGGACCTGATAACGGCCCACGTCGTAGAGGATCGACTCGGATTCCGCCTTACTATCCAGGGCCACGACCGAGACGGGGGTCGTGCTCGTCGGGTCGAACGGCAAGACCACCGGCGGCAAGGTCCCTGGCGGCAAGTTCGGCAGGGTCGAGAGCGCCAGGGAGTTGACCTGGGTCAAGGCCCCGTTGGGATCGACATCGCCGTGAAAGTAGTTGCGGATGATGCTCGCGCCGACGATCGAACGCGATTCCTGGTAACGCTTTCCGTTGGCCTGGCCGGTCCAGCGTTCCATACGGTTGGTGATGTCTTTTTCGATACTGGTCGCCGGCATGCCCCCGTAGAAGGTCAAGACCTGCACGGCAGGGCTTTTGAAGACCGGCAAGATATCGACCGGGATCATGAAGAGACAGAGGACACCCAGAACGATGATCGAAAGTGACATCACCGTAACGGCATAGGGATTGCGCAGAGATGCGCGTATGAGGCCATTCATAGAACGATCGTGCTCCGCTCAAGTGCTGTGGAGAAGAACCCACGCCGGGAAGGCGTGTACGATTGGATGGGAGACGCTGAGGATGGATTCCTCGCGCACTCAGCAACCTTGCCGTCGGTTCAACAGCGCAGACGAATTAGCGGTCTCGTCGTCAGCGTAGGAAGAGATCGTTCGGTCCATCGGGGACCGGAATGAATGGGTATCAAAACCCTTTCCATCGGAGTCAGGGCCAGAATTAAGCCCTCGAACTCTTCTTCTTCAAAATCGGGCAGGACGGCGGGTGCCCTCGGCTCGGAGTGAGCCGTCGATGCGGGGGAGACGAGGTCAGGCGGGAGCGGAAGAGTTCGATCTTCGGAAAGGGTAGGATGGAAGGGTGCCCGTCGCCGAGGCATGCAAGCCACGCGAAGCGAGGAAAGCTGTGAGCAACAGCAGTCCAATTCGCAAGCAGGTCATGCCGTACCTCAACAGTGCTCCTTCATTCAGAGGGGAAGTCAAGCCGTCGCTAATCACGGAATTATTATTCAGCAGGGGAGACACTGTCAACCCTCACCGACGGCTTCGATTCGGAGTCAAGTTCTTGGCTTGCAGATTCCGCGCCGAAGGCACGCCGATTGCGGTTACAGAAGAAATTGCGTTGACCGCACGGCGATCAGCCTCTAGCATACGTTTTATCACCTCGTAGAGGAGTGAGAATGAGGATCGGCGGCAAGCATGGGAACTCACCAACGATGAAGGGCTGGCGGATCATACCGATCCTGTGTGCTCTTTCCCTGCTTGGCATCAGTCTATTGATGGCCCGTGTCATCTCTCCTCAATGCATTCAAGGTCATCCGGATTCGCTCTCGGGGAATCCTCATCGGGCTCTTGTATTTGATTCGGGCCCACCGATCCATGTTTCCCTGATCGTCATTCGCCAGTCGGCGATCGACACCGAGATTTCCGAGGACGACGACTTCATCGCCAGCCCCCAAGTCACGAATTGCTCCACATCCGATTTCTTTGACCGGTCCTTCGGGACGACACTCCCGACCATCCCCCCCATTCGGACGATCGTTCCCATTCGACTGAGATGTTGACTTCGACCGCTACGTCATCGCCTCCGGGCAATGCGCCGCAGTTTGAGCGTTCCGGCTGAACACAGCCCGACTGGCCGGATCGCCAACATGTTCATGATTGATCTCTACTCTCGAAGTCCGTTTCATCCGTGTCCGCGTGCGCATCGTTTCCCCTTGTTGGAATGCGACCACAAGCGTATGCCAATGTCGCTATCCAGACATCTATATAATCTGAATGGAGGTTTCTATGGTCGTCGAGAAGACTGAAGTCACACCAGGCACACCCGCGAGGGAACCCGAGCGCACAACCCAGGCCCAAGCCACGACTCATCGTCGCTCCTCGGGACGCTGGCGTGGACCCCTTCTCGTGGCTCTCGCGGTGCTGGCCGTCGGAGCGTTGGGGGGGTTCTGGTATTTCGGCCGCGGAGAAAAACAAGTGGCCGCGGCGCAGCGGGAAGATAAAGTCACAGATGAACTCGCGCCGACCGTGGAAGTTGTCTTCCCAAGCCAGGGCGGGTTGAGACTCACAACAACTCAACCCGGCACACTTCATGCGTTTGAATCGGCGAATCTCTTCGCCAAGGTCTCTGGCTACTTGAAAACGCTGAACGTCGATATTGGCGATCATGTGAAACAGGGCGATCTCTTGGCCGAGATCGAGGACCCCGAGGCAGTCAAGGCTGTCGAACTCGCCCAGGCGCAGTTGGAACAGGCCCAGGCCAAGGTCAAGCAGGTCGAGGCCAGCATCACCACGGCCAAGGCCGATCTGGAAACCGCGAAGGCGAATCTGGCCAAGGCTCAGGCCGATGTGAAGGAGTACACGGCCCAGACGGTCTATCGCCAGAGCGAATTGAACCGAATCATTCAGTTGGTCCGTCAGCGTTCCGTTGAGGAGAAGCTCGAAGACGAAGAGCGCGAGCACTACCAATCGGCCGTCGCGGCCGAAGCCGCGGCCGAGGCGAATGTGCTCACGGTCAAGGCACAGATTGCCGCGGAGCAGGCACGCGTGCAACAGGCGCAGGCCGACCTTGTCGAGTCCAAGGCGAATGTCGAGGTCTCTCAGGCTCAGCTCGAACAAGCTCAGGTCATCGAGGAGTACACCCGGATCACCTCCCCTTATGACGGCGTCATCACCGACCGCAACTTCTTCCGTGGCGATTTCATCCGCTCGGCGAGCGAAGGAACATCGCTGCCGCTTCTCTCGGTGGCACGAACCGACAAACTTCGCGTGGTTGTGAAGGTTCCCGACCGCGACGTCCCGTTTGTCGATCGTGGTGACCAGGCCATAATTCACATCGACGCCCTGCCAAAACAGGAATTTCAGGCAACGGTATCCCGGTTTTCCGAGTCGGAAGACCCGGACGATCGGACGATGCGCACGGAAATCGACCTGGAGAACCCGGAGGGCCGGCTTCGAGAGGGGATGTACGGTGGCGTGACGATCGTGCTTCAGGAGCCGGAAAAGTCGGCCGTAACGATCCCGTCGAATAGCTTGATTCAGCAGAATGGCGCCGGGAAGGGGGCCGTCTATGTTGTCGTGGATGGCAAGATTCAACGCAAGGACGTTCAGATCGGTGAAGATAATGGGGTGGAAGTCGAGGTCGTCAAGGGACTGAGCGTGAACGACGAAGTGGTCGTGCGCTACAACGGCTCCATCGCAGAGGGATTGCTCGTTCATACTGAATCGGTGAAGGAGGTCAAAACGGAAGGTTCTGACGAACAGCACGGCTGACGGGCTGCGTGCCGTGTTTCCAGCCAAGTGCCGGTTGGACATCGAGCCATCCGTGGGGAAAACTTTCTCGTCACGGTGGCTCGGGTCGAACCGGGAGGGGGGATCGCGGTTCCCGGGGCCAATCTTTGAGCAAGGAGGCCCCAGTGCGTAGTCGCAGTCAACGACATCGAACTCGTCCCGTTCTCGAATCTCTGGAGTCCCGACAGGTCATGAGTACCGTCGGGACCCCTGGCTACACGATTAGCTCGGTCGTGAGCACCGTCAACAGACCGGGTGAAGTTGTCTCCGCACCGACAAGGGTCTTGCCGAGAAACCTCACTCCCATCAAACGAGCCACGCTCTTTGGCCTGAGCGCCATCCCAACACCCGGCAGTCCACTGCAACCCCACCTGGTCGGTGCCCGAGGACCCAACGGAGAACTCCTGGGGTTTCGCCATGGGGCACCCTTCGCACCGGTCGTGCATCGCGAAGCCCTCGCCTATGCCCTGGCGAGTCGTCCGGGCTTGCTCGCCGCACAGCTTACCGGTCTCAAAAACACCACGGGTTCAGCCGTCGTCTCGAATTACTTGCCGGGCGACATCAACGGCGATGGTCAGGTCAATTACGACGACATGCACCTTTACGAGAAGGCGTATCTCTCCAAGGTCGGCGATCCCAATTACATCCCCTCCGCTGATGCGAACCGCAACGGGCAAATCGGCATCGGGGATGGCAAGTTCCTCCTGCGGAACTTTCCACCGCTGACGCCGAAGAAGCCTCAGGTCGTTCATATCACCCTGGCTCCCGGGGATCAGGTGATCAACCCCGGCCCGACGAGCTCGGGTGGGGTCACCACCAAGCTGCACGTGACGGAGCTTGGTCACACCACTCCCGGCTCGCTTGTCTTCGAGGACTCTGGCCTGGGCGATTACACGTTTACTGGTCGGGTCCAGGTCGCCGATGCCAACGGTAACTTCGCATTCACGATCGATCTCGATCCTGAGGATCAGTTGAAGAACACCGAGTATCTGGTCATCGACCCGTACGGCCAGCAGACGTATCGAGCGTTCCCGATCCTGTATATTGGGCCATCGAAGTAACGAACACGGCCCGGCCCTCGTTCACAACGAGGGCCGGGCCGTTGATCTATCAAAGTCGCGAGACCAAGACCGCATGATTCGGGTGTTGCGGATCGAAGCAACGAACACGGCCCGGCCCGTCATCAGAAGAGAAGGGCCGGGCCGTTGATTTTCTGGTCACGAGACGGCAGAGGGTGGGTGAACGATCGCTGAGTTTCGCTCCGCTCACCCACCCGTCACGAACTCTCTGTTACGGATGCCCTCCGCGAAAATGCATGTCGCTGAAAGGATTGGGAAGCTCCGAAAGTGGAGCCTCATGCAGAGGCGCGTGCAACGGGGTCGTGACCGGCGGAGCCGGAACCGCGTGATTGGGTTCCGGTCCGAGCGGAGGAGGGGACCCCAGGGCGACGAACAGACGAAACTGGGCCTGGTTGAACTCGACCATCGCATCGATAAGTGCCAGGCGCTTCGACGAGATGCTCCAGGTTGTCGAGCACTTCGATCGGGCGCCCCAGGTTCTGTCGTGCTCGGCTCAAATCCTCACGGAAGCCGTCCTCGGCCACCGTGAGCTGGCGATACGCCAGGTCGATTTGCTGAAAGCGGGCTTCGGAGAGAGCCAGGGCCTGGGCCACCTCGCGGCGGACCAGGTTGATCGTCCGGGAACGCTCACCGACCGCCTCACCGATCTGTGCCCTTCGTTGACGCTGGAGCGCCAGGTTTCCCTGACCGAAATTCAGGAGTGTCCAGATCAGCCGAACGTCGAAATCGGTACGGCCATTAAACCGACCGAGCAACGGTTGGGACAGGTTACTGCCGCCTCCGAAGACACCGCCGCTGAAGCCGACCCAGACGAAGGGCAGCAAGGGGCGGGCGATTTCCTCCTTGAGCTGAATCTGAGCCTCGGCGATCTCCGCGGTACGCGCCGCGAGTTCCGGCCGCCGCTGCAGGGCGATCGAGGTCAGTTGCGCCGCGTCGAATGACGGGTCAATCAGTCGAATTGGCACTAACGGGCCACTATGGGCGGAGAGTCGAACAGACGGATCGAGGTTTAAACAACGCGCCAGGCGCGCCGAGGCTACGGCAATCTCACCTTCGGCCCGCTGGACTTCGGCATGACGCAGTTGCCGCTGGACGCGGGCCCGCTCGGCGTCCGCCTCGCGGCCTTCGCCGCTCAGGGAGAATCCGGTCGTGATCCGTTCGACCTCGGCAGTCTGCGTCTCGTTCAACCGCCACGCCTGGTATCGCGCCTGCGCACCAAGCAGGTCGAGATACAGCACGGCGACCTCCATCAGAACGGAGTTCGCTGTCGCGGTGGCGAAGGACTGCGCCCGAAGGACGCGTTGCTGCGCCGCCAGCGGCTCGAACCAGGCATCCGTCAGAGGAGAGACGATATTCACCGCCGGGATCGCGAGACTTTCGGCCGCGAGGGTTCGCGAACCACCACCGACGTAAAGCGACTGCTCGGAGAGGTTGAGAATCCGTCCCGACGAACGCTGGAGTGGTCCGTTGTGACCGTGGTAGTTCGTACCGGCATTCAGGTTCGGGAGCAGCAACACTCGCGCCGCTTGTCGGGTTGCCAGGGCGGAGAGGATTTCAGTCCGCGCCCTCGCGATCTCAGGGTTCTCTCCCTGGGCCAGGCGGAGCGCGACCGACAGGTCGATCGGGTACTCCGGTTGCGGGGGGAGGACTGGACCTTCCACAACAGGCGAGGTCCCCATCACGGCAGGATTCTCCGCGGCAGGCGGGTCCGCGGCATCCTCAGAATCAGGGAGCAGCCGACCTTCCGGAGTCAGCTCCCGAAGCACCGGAGTCGCGGGCGCGGCCGGCTCTGGCATGTTTTGCGTTCGTGCCATGCGTACCGGGGGCGTACCGGGGGGGTTGTCATACGCCGAGACCGGTGACGCAACGCACGCTGCGATCAAAGCACCGCCGAGCACCCGGGTGGATCGCAAAGAACGTCCACCCGCGTTTTCCGTCATGCGAGGAGGGGCGGCGTGTGCCTCCTGCACCCGTCCACATCCGTTCATGGCCGTCTCCTCACCTCGGCTGGATAACACGAGGGTTTTCACCGACCGTTCTCGCGGCATCTCTTCCCGAGATGGAGACCCGGATCAACTCTTCCGTGCCCGGCGCGGTTTCCGGTTGTGTGGCAGACGCCGAGGGAGGAACGGCGAAGGGTCCTGCTGCCGGAGCCGGAGCCGGAGCCGGAGCCGGGGCCGGAGCCGGATTCGGTGCCGCGTTTGCTGCGTTGGGCGTCACGCCGCTAGGCCCGATGCCCTCGGTCGGGACCGGCCGGGCCAGCATGTTCGCTGGCGGCTGTCCCAGGGCGACATAGAGCGCGAACTGCGCTTCGTTGTACTCGACGATCGAATTGAGATACTCCCTTCGGGCGCTTGCCATCAGGCGGAAGCTGTTCAGCAACTCCACCGGGAGGACTTCCCGGCCGCGTTCGACGGCCCGTGACCGGACTCTCGCCAGGTCTCTCTTGAAGGCCCCGAGCCCCGAGCGGACCGCTTGTTCGGTGGTGGCGATCTGAGCGAAACGGGCGTGGGTCAGAGCATACTGCTCGGCTACCTCCGCACGGACGCGGTTTAGCACGCTCAATTGCTCGTAGCGATTAGCCTGAAGCTCGGCCTTGGCCCGGTTGATCAGGGCGATGTTGCCGACCCCCATGTTCAGGAGCGACCAGTACGCCACCACGTCGAAGTCCGATCGGGCATTGAAGGCGCCGAAGATCGGCCGCACGAGGTTACTACCACCGCCAAACGAACCGGCGCTGAAGCCAACCAGGACCGTCGGCGAGAACGGGAGGACCTGAGCACCTTCCAGAGCCAGCATCGCCGCGCGGATTGCCGCCTGTCGCTCGCCCAGCTCCGGACGTTGGAGCAAGGCGATGGCGAGCAACTCTCGCACTGGAATCGGGTCCGGAACCACGGGCAGCGGTACCACCCAGCCGTCGGTGGGATGCAGCCGGATGGAAGGGTCGATGTTAATGGACTGGGCGAGACGGGCCGAAGCGGTGAGGACCTCTCCCTCGGCCCTCTGGACATCGGCCTCGCGAGCGGCCAACTCCGCCGCGGCTCGATCGGCGTCAGCCTGGCGGCCTTCACCGATGCGGGCATAGGTCCCCGTCAGTCGAGCGACCTCGGAGGCCTCGTCCCTCGCTTGCAGGGCGATGGCCCGGTGGCCCTCCGCCCGGAGCAATTCGCTGTAGGCCAGGGCGACTTCCAGGAAGACCTGGTTACGAACCGCGATATTGGTGAACTCGCGCTGTTGCACGACCTGGCGCGAGGCCAGATAGCCAAAGATCGCGGTTGCCGGATTGCCGGACAGCACGATGCCCGGAATGTTCACGGTGCCGGCCGCGACCGCGTTCGCACCGGCGCCGACGAAGAGAGCACTCCGGTTCACTGTCAAAATATTACCGTTGGACTGCTGCAAGACACCGGTATGGGTATCGTAGTTCATACCGCCGTTGATCGTCGGTAGAAACTGGGCCGCGGCGAATTGCCTTAAAGCCACGGCTTCGACCACCCGCTGACGGGCGACAAGCAATTCCGGATTCTGGACCCCCGCCAGTCGCAAGGCGGTGTTCAGGTCAATCGGCTGGAACGCCGGATTCAGTAGCGTGGGTGGGTATGCTAATGTGGAGGCACCGCCCGGCAAGGATGCCGCCGGTGTCTCTGGTGTTCCCGTTCTGGTTTCGACCGTCGCCCCACTGTCCGCGCCTGTTCCGGCCACGTCCTGAGCGAACAGAGCGTGCGGGAACAGCATCAAAGCGCAGGTCAGCGCGGCGAACAAGAGGCGCGAAGTGCGATTGCTCCTCATCGTGTGATCCCCCTCCTGGGTGATCCTGGGGCCGCCATTTGCTGGCGAAACCCAATTTCTGAGATAGTCTCGAACCGGGTTGGGGGGAATTCCTGCTGTCGCGCGAAGACGATCGCCCAAACGGAGTCTTCACGTCGCAACCCGATATCCAACTCCTTGGGCATTCCATCGGCAATTTGGGAGATTGGGCTTGACTGGTTGAACGGGAGAGAGTGATTCCCGTGGGAACCTTCACACACCCGTCGTCGATCTCGGCTCCCGTATGCGCATGCGCATCGTGTCGCGGACTCAACCGCAATGAGTCTCGGCGGCACCGGAAGGAACCGCCTGTCGGCCCTGTTCGGAGTAGGGGTGATGGGTGCTAAGCTAGCGGATCGAGCAGGGAGCCCGTCCGCGTTTTGAGAAATTGACTCGATCGAGGCTCCCGAATCTCGGAGTCGCCACCCTGAGGGAGTGCCAATCATGTCGTCGAAGGCCCTCGAACTGAATGTGAATGGGAAGCGGCATCACATCGCAGTCGATCCCGAGCGCAGTTTGCTCAGCGTCCTTCGCGACGACCTGGACCTGACCGGTGCGAAATTCGGCTGCGGAGAAGGACAATGCGGAGCCTGCACCGTTCTGGTTGAGGGAGAACCGGTTCGCTCCTGTCTGGCCCGCGTTGGCGCTGTTGATGGGCGATCCATCACCACGATCGAAGGGCTGGAACTTCCCGATGGGAGTCTGCACCCGGTCCAGCAGGCATTCCTCGACCATGACGCCCTGCAATGCGGATACTGCACCACCGGGATGATCCTGGCGGGCGTCGGCCTGCTCGCCAGGAACAACGATCCCGATGAAGCGGCGATCGTCGAGGGGATGAAAGGTAACATCTGCCGTTGTGGAACCTACCCGCGCATCCTCGCCGCGATCCGTCAAGGTGCCAAGGCGTTGAAGGGAGGTGCCCGTTGAATCCTCACCTGGATCCCGCGTTCGAGATCGAGCCGGAACGTTACGAGTTGATCGAGCTTGGCCCGCTCGTCATGGACCGCCGCGAGTTCCTGCGTACGCTCGGCGGCGGTCTGCTCGTCCTCTGCCTGCTGCGAGAGGTCCCCGCGCAAGAATCGGGGGGCGGACGCCGCCGAGGCGGTGGAGAGCGAACGCCACGCACGATCGATGCCTGGCTCCACATCGCCGAGGACGGTACGTTGACGGCCTGCACCGGTAAGGTCGAGGTGGGCCAGAATGCCCGAACCTCTCTGACGCAGGCCGTGGCCGATGAGCTACACGTCGCCCCGGAGACCGTCCTTCTGGTCATGGGAGATACGGATCGGGTCCCCTTCGACATGGGGACCTTTGGCAGCCGAACAACGCCCTCGATGGCCCCTCAACTGCGTCGCGCGGCCGCCGCGGCGCGTCGAAAGCTGATTGAACTGGCCGCCGAGCAGCTTGCCGTTGACCCGGATGCTCTCGTCGTGAAGGACGGCAAGGTTGAACACCCGCCGACAGGCCGCTCGCTGGGCTTTGGCGAGTTGACCCACGGGCAGAAGCTCGTGGCGGCCATCGAAGAGGACGAACCGATCACCCCGGCCGAGCGCTGGGAGGCGGCCGGGCGAACGGTTCCCAAGGTGAACGGACGCGACTTTGTCACCGGAAGACACCGGTACGCCTCCGACGTCTGCGCGTCCGAAGATGCTTCATGGAGTCGTCCTCCGGCCGCCGGCCTATGGAATGACCCTCACGAAACTGGATCGGTCCAACGCCGAGGCGATGCCCGGCGTGACGGTCGTTCGCGATGGCGACTTCGTCGGTGTCGTTGCGCCCGATGAGCACACGGCGCGGAGAGCCTTGTCCGCGCTCCAGGCGTCGTGGACGTCCTCAGACCGGCCTCACGTCTCCGACCGGGATCTCATCGACCGCTTCCAGGCCAGTCTGAATGAGTCGAAAAACGGCACGCGAGGCCGGGGACGAGGCGATGCAGGCTCCGTCGCCGACGGAATGGACGCGGCGGATGCGACGGTCGAGGCGACGTTCCCTGTTGCCTATATTGCCCATGCTCCCCTGGAGCCGAGAGCTGCGGTGGCGGAATGGGAGGGGGATCGATTAACAGTCTGGACCGGCACCCAGCGCCCCTTCGGCGTGCGGAGCGAGCTGGCGAGAGCCTTCGATCTTCCGGAGGAGCGTGTCCGGGTCATCGTTCCCGACACCGGCAGCGGCTACGGCGGCAAGCATACAGGGGAGGCCGCCATCGAGGCCGCCCGGCTGGCCAGGGCCGCAAAAAAGCCCGTCAAGCGCGTCTGGACCCGCGAGGAAGAATTCACCTGGGCCTATTTCCGCCCCGCCGGCCTGATTGAAGCCAAGGCGGGCGCCCGCAAGGATGGCACCCTCCTCGCCTGGGAGTTCCACAACGTGAACTCCGGCGGCTCAGGCATTGAGACGCCCTACGACGTCCCGAACCGGCAAGTGGCCTTCCATTCCGCAGACTCCCCCTTGCGACAGGGATCGTACCGAGCCCTGGCCTCCACGGCGAACCACTTCGCCCGCGAGTCGCTCATGGACGAGCTGGCTCGGGCAATCGACATGGACCCGCTGGCGTTCCGTCGCAAGAATCTGTCCAACGATCGACTGCGGGCGGTGCTTGACGCGGCAGCCGAGCGGTTCGGATGGGGTCGGGAACGCACCGCACCGGATCATGGCGTCGGCATCGCATGTGGGACCGAGAAGGGAGGCTTCGTCGCAACCTGCGCCGAGGTCGCATGCGACCGAGCCAAGGGGAACGTGAAGGTCGTCCGGCTGGTGGCGGCCTTCGAGTGCGGAGCGATCGTCAACCCAGACCACCTCACGAACCAGGTCCAGGGGGCCTTGATGATGGGTCTGGGGGCGCCCTGTTCGAGGCGATCCGCTTCGAGAACGGTACGATTCGTAACGGTCGCTTCGCACGCTACCGCGTCCCGCGATTCACCGACATGCCGTCCATTGAGGTGATCTTGCTCGATCGCCAGGATCTTTCGTCAGCCGGTGCGGGCGAGTCGCCGATCATCGCGGTCGCGCCGGCCATCGCCAACGCGATTCAGGATGCCGTCGGTGTGCGTCTCCGATCCTTGCCGTTGATTCCTGACGGCCTCAAAGTGTAAATCAGTTCACTGTCATAAATAGGCGAACTCCGCGACTCCGACGGCTTTTGCCTGCGGAGTCATGCTTTCGCCAGGATGAATTGCTCAGACGGGCGACGATCGAGACAAGAACGGACTGGAGTGTCGCTGACATACACGAGGCGGTGAGCAGAAGGTGCGTTGCCTGTACCGCGATCGCGTGCCACGCCTGGCCATCTGGCGAGATGGACGGTTCCAGATCGTGAGCTGGGGTAAGGGCTGAAAGTCGAGTCGATATTTCCCTCGAACCGGCTGGACTTGACACTCGACGATTGAGAGGAGATGGCTGGGCAGCAACGTAATTCCTGTGGACATCTGCAGGCCGACTTCCATCATGATCACGTCATGACCCGTTCTCGACCGTACTCCCAGGTTCCTCGAATAGACTATTTGAGCCAATTCCCGATGGTCGAGAATCTGCCGCGCGGGTGGCCGTGGGGGTCCACCTGCCAGAGCCGACCCGTCTCGACCTCCAGCGCCGTGAGCCAGCGCCCACCATAACAGTAAGTATCGATACAGACGATGTGATCGAGATCCAGGATCTCGCCACTTTTCTGCGACGTGTGACCGACGATCGCCCGCTTGCCCGATTCATGAGGGCCAGGGATGGTCATGCGGAGGGATTCCCAGCGCAAGGCATAATCCGGCTGGTCGGCCATGCGGCATGTCCGGCACGTACTGAGCGTGCAGGAACAGGTGCGAATCGGTCTCGTGATAGTCCAGACATCGGCCGAGAAAGGCGACGTGATCCTCCGGGATCAACAGCGGGTCCTCGCCCGCCCCATAGGATTCAAGGACGGTATCCCCTCCCATACTGAGCCACGATTCCAGGTCGCAACGGCCATCGAGCACGTACAGAAGTGTCTGGTCGTGATTGCCGAGGATCGGCACCAGCCGACACAGCGTTTCCAGAGACAGTAGCTGGTCGATCACGCCCCGTGTGTCGGGGCCGCGGTCGATGTAGTCACCCAGAAGGATCAGGGTATCCTCTGGTCCGGGGTCGATCATCTCAATCAGGGAGGCCAGGGCCAGGGAGCAGCCGTGAATGTCGCCGATAGCGATCGTGCGTCGGGGCATGGGGGGATCGTGTTGTGAGGGAGCGGAAACGAGCGGAACGATGCACACGCTAGTAACATAGGTCGAGATCGAATAACCTGGTGCGGACGAGATGCACACCGCAGGCCATCGGGAGCCGGAATCATGCCAGGGCCGAAGAAAAATCCCCGTCAGCGACCCACACCGATGCCGGAAGCTCGGGTCACGCCGAAGAAGTCAGTGATGGCTCCGGTACCGCCCGTGATGTCCGTGCCAACGCCCTCCGGGGACATCGGCCTGGGAGTCGCCGTCTCCTCGGATGCCGGGGTTGTGACCGCGCGGAGGGCCGGCGGCCTCCGAGACATGGCGCTGGAAGTCGATCCCGACACGATCGGCCTTAAAGGAGCACTCCAGCACATGGCCAAGGCGATCAACATCGCCTTTCAAACCGACTACGGCGAAAACTACCTGGAGTCAGTCTATCAGGCGGCCATTGTGCGCAACAGCGAGATCCATATCGTCCACAAGGAATACTTCGGCTTCCGCGACACCTGGTTCGGCCAGTTCGGTATGCTACTTCGGTCGATGGGCTTGACCCTGCAAGGCCCCGATCCGGCCTCGCCGGAAGGTCAGAAGCAGATCGCGGAGCGAGGGCCAAAGAGCATCCGGGGCATCCTCAACCTGATCAGCCGGAAACTTGACCTCGTGGCCGAATACGAGGATCGCGTACCCACCTATGTCGAGCAGATGTTCGACCGACTCGAAGCCTCGGGCATCATCACCGGCTGGGACCGAGACGACTGGGACATCTGGACCACGAAGATCGGCCTGAATATCCGGATCGCCCCACGAGAGAAGACCAAGACGTGAGGACGAGAGAAAGGGCACGGCCAACTTTTCAGCCGCGCCCTTTCCGTTGCGAGGGACGAACGAGAAGGCTCACTCGCCGCCGAGGGCCTTGAGACGTTCTTTCGCGGCCGTCGCGGCCTTGGTATCGGGATATTCCTTGACCACGCGACGGTAATAATCGATCGCGCCGGAGAGCTTGCCCGATCTCTCCAGAGCCTGACCCAACCGCAGCGACGTTTGTGCACGTGCCTCATCCTGAGCGTCGGAGGACGGTTTCTCCTTCTTCTCCTTATCCTCGGAAGCGGGCGCGGATTCTGGCTTCTCAGCCGGCTTTCGATCCGGTTCGGCCTCGGGTTCGGTGGTCTTGGTGGAGGCCTTGGGCTTATCGGGCATCTCCTCCTTCCGGCTGGACGAGCCACCGAGTAGGCCGTCGAATCCGCCGTCGTCCTTGGGACGCGAGACACGGGAAGCGGGCTTGGTGGAGGCTTTCGCGTCCGCCTCCGCGCGGAGGGCCGGCCTTCTTGACGTACTTTTCCGGGTTGGCGTTGAACTCGTCGCGGCAGCCGGTGCAGCAGATCGGGAACGACTTGCCCTGGTAGCTCACCGTCATCGTGGCCGCGCCTCCGGTGAGGATGCACTTGGGTAGGTTCGACGCGCCACCACCCGCGGCAAAGGATTCGCCCTGTTTGCCCATGTTGATATCCATGAACCGCGCATACTGCGGGGCACGCGGCTCCTGAACCTCGACCAGGATCTGATAACGAATCATGTTGCTGTTAAGGCGCATGATGAGCCGTTGCTGACTGCCGTCGGGGAGTTTGCCGACGCGATCGAGCGTCAGGGTATCCCCCTCGTCATCGAGTTTGCCGACGTAGCGGACTGGCTTGCCATCCGTGTCCTTGCCGGAAAGCGTGTATTGTTTTGAGGAGGGATCGTAGTCGAGCTTGGCCTCGGATAGGATCTTGTCCGCTTCGAAGGTCACCGACATGCCTACCGGCTGCCCATCGACGAAGCACCAGGCCCACATGTGCGTCTCTCGCCAGCCTTTGAGACGGTTGGCCTCGGGAATTCCCACCCCTTTCCAGCCGCCGATCAAATGCTCGAACGGCGCGAAGGCTGCCGGAGTTTCCTTCCGATCCGAGTCAGGACCCTCCGCCCAGGCGATCACACCCCCCAGGACCGCCAAGGCCAACGACAACGTCACGCCTCGCCTCATCGCAACCTCCCTCAAGAATCGGGTTTGTGGGAAAGAGATGACCCGCATGCATCAATCTTAGCATCACAAGACACGATTGGCACCCCCTCAATTCACCGACCGTTGCGATGCCCCTCAGACAGCAACGAACAGCGGCCGATCTCCTTTACCAAAAAGGAGACCGGCCGTAATGAGTCAGAGCAACACCGAAACAAAAGCGACTCGCCAAATGAGATTGTCCGAAGTGGGACAACCGCCCCCGGCTGTCCTGGCCTGCGGGACAGCCGGGGGCGGCTGTCCCGCATCAGGAAAACGGACCATTTCTTCTGGCGAGACTCCAAAAGAATCAGCGAGGAGTTTCCGATGTGCCCGAATTCAACCGGGCGCTCTGGCTGAGAACCTGCAACGCGTCACGAACCTCATCGGGAGAAACCTCCGGCGTGTTCGCCTGCGTCGCGGAGGGCTTCGCATCGATCGGGGCGGCGTCCACGTAATCAATGTAGCCGATCATCATCTCCTCGAAGGTCTGCTGGCCCCAACGGATCTCCTTGTCGGGGTCGGGGTTAGCCAGGTTTCCCTTCGAGTTGTCGTAGTGAGCCTCGCAGATGATGGTCGTACCGGCGGGGAGGTGCTTCGGCTCGGCGAGGTTGTAGTAACTCTGCCAGTTGAAGTCGTAGGCAGGGACCGAGAGCAAGACCTCGTCGGGGCGACCGTCCGGATACTTGGCGGTGTACCGGAAGCTCTTTCCTCGCAAGTGCATGTGCGGCATGAAGCTCAGCAAGAGGACATCCTTCTTGAGGGAATGACGCGAAAACTCGGCATGATCCGGGTCGTTCGCCGGAATCTTGATTCCCCCGTTGGCGATTCCGTTGGTGATGGCCTCGTGCCGCACCGGTTCCTTGGCGAAGACAAAACCAACCGATGAGCGGTCCATTTTCATCTTGCCGATCGGCGTGTAGTGCAGCTCGAAGATCAGATCGGCTCCGGCCGGAATCTTCTTGGCGATGCCCTGACGGATAAATCGAGGGCATGTCGCCGGGAGCGTAGCCGCAGAGGTGGTCCCCCATCGTACGGCGTTTGTCCCCCTGGTGATCGTCCACGTAAACGATGATATGGTGAACGACGGAACGATCGCCGGGGCGGGCCTCGGCGGCCTGAATCCACTGATCCTCGGTAAAATTCGTTGGCACGCGAAAGTGCAAGTACGGCATCGTCCCTTGTGCGGCCACGATCACGGGCTCCGGGATCTGGAACACAACGTCGGGCTCGCCGATCGTCCATCCTTCGGGAAATGTCCTGGGGGGAGGAGCAGCTTCCGGGTCGCCTTCCGATGCGCCCTGCTCGACCCACGCGAGCAGGGTGGCTCGTTCGCGCGCGTTGAGACTGCGATCGTTGGAGAACGCACCATGACGGGGATCGGCGTGCCAGGGGGGCATACGCCTCGTATCGACGACCTCGTGGATAGCCCCCGCCCAGCGATAGGCATCCCTGTACGTCAGGAGAGAGAACGGTCCGACCTGTCCCGGCCGGTGGCAGGACTGACACTTGTTCTGAAGGATCGCGGCCACGTTGCCGGAATAGGTCACCGCACCCACGTCGGGAAGCACGCCCTCGATCTCCTGGTACGCTTCGACAATCTCAGCCGGGGCGGGGCGAATCCTCGGCAAGGAATTACGAGCCACTGAGGCCACGTCCTCGCGCTCGATCGGACAGCCTTCCACGTTTGAGGCGGTCGTCTCGACCTCCCGGCCGGAAAGGATGGCATCCAGGGCATCGGCGACGAAATGAGTCGAGGGCTGATCCCGGCGTGAACCGCCGACGAAATACTGATCGTCGATCGCGCCACGATAACGGAGCACCGCCCGGCCGTCGATCACGAGGGCCTCGCACGTGCGAAGGGCCAGCAACTGATCCGCCACGCGGTTACTGGGGTCCTTCAGTACCGTAAATTCCGCGCCGAACTGACGAGCGTGCTTACCCGCCTGTGCGGCGGATTCATTGGCGTTCGCGTTGATGGTGAGAAACACGACACCCTTGTCCCGGTATGTTTTCGAGAGTTCCACCAGGCGGGGCATGTACAGGTCACCGACAGGACAGGCCGTGCCAGTGAACACGATCACAACGGCCTTCTTGCCCCGAAAGCCATAGAGTGAAACCGGTTTTCCCGAGACGTCCTTCAGGGTGAAGTCCGAGACCGGCTGATCGACGCCTCGATCGATCGGGATCTCATCCTCGGCGTGCAGTCTCCCCGGGCCAATGGGGCCGGCCCCCAGAATGAGTAAGAGTGCGACCCGTACCGTGTCACGCAGCGACATCCGACCTCCCACCGATCGTCGTTTACCGAATCGTCCTGTCCTGTCCGAGCCGACCCTCCGCGTCAGGGCGTGAACCGGCCCGGACTATTGTTCATAGAGAGTAAACCCCGGACCCCCCGTCTAGGTTTCGTGAAATGCACGTAAATACGGTCGTCGTGATCGGCTCGATTGCCACCATTTCCCCCCAAGTCTTCCCTAAAGTCTCTGGCAGAGCATGCGAGTGTAGGATAAGCTTGAACATCATGAAGTGCGGCGGCGCCGATTGCTGGCACAGCCGTAACGACTCGAGCAGACAGACGGGGTTCACCATGCGTTTGGAGGCAGTGATCCTGCCCGACCTGGGAACCGGTCCGGACGAACCGATCATCGTGAGCCATTGGTTCGCGGAGCAGGGTGACGAGATCTGGGAAGGGGACCGCCTCGTCGAGGTGCTGGTCGGTCCCGCCACCTTTGACGTGCCCGCGCCGATGACTGGTCGTCTGGCCGAGATCCGGGAGGACGAGGACGACCGGGTGAACGCTGGGGATGTGCTCGGCCTGGTGGCCGTGTGGGAGGACGGAGACGACGACGCCCCGGGCGGGTTGTCAGACCGGTCCCTCACATGACTGTCATTCAGGAGCGCTCCGCCGGTGTGATTCCCTATCGCTGGCAAGGGGGGGACGACTTGGCCTACCTCGTCCTTCACTCCGCCACGGTACGAAATCCGCGCGCACGCTGGGAATTCCCCAAAGGGGGCATGGAGGAAGGGGAAACCCCTCGCGAGACGGCCGCGCGCGAGTTCCGCGAGGAAACCAACCTGACCTCCTGGGCGTTCCGCGAAGGTTTTGAGCAAAGTCTCTCGTACACCTACATCCGGCGCGGCCGGAAGGTCCTCAAAACGGTAATCTATTACATCGTCGAGGTGCTCGACGATGCCAGCATCGCGCCCTCCGCCGAGCACGTCGCCGATCCGTTCGGCCAGTGGTATCAATGGGGTTCATTTACCCAGATCACCCGACTGCTCTATCACGCGAAGATTCGTCAGCTATTCGCCGAGGCCGACGCCTGGCTTCGGGGAGAGCCTGTGCATCGGCATCCTTGATGGTTCGGGGATCTTTGTTCCTTGCTCGGCAGGCTCTCATCCTTGGAATATCAGTTGCATGATTCTTTCGTGCTCTGAGGCGCAGAGCGTACTGCGCCACTTTGAGAAGGGATGACTTCCCATTCTGCAGCATGGAGCACAGCCAATGATGATTAACAGGAAGAACAACGCCAGCCGCCTCTCGTTGGCTCTGGCCTTGGTACTCGCTGTCGGCGTGACGGCAAACGCCCAGCAGGCGGCGCCGAACGCGGACCAGAATCAGGCCGTGACGACGGCCAATCCAGGCGTGATCAGCAGCCATCAGATCGACCGTTACGATGCGCTGATGAAGGTGCGGGAGTCGCTCAAGGAGAACCCGAACAACCTGGCCGACTGGATCATCCTGGGGGAACTGTCCCAGGAGATCGCCAGCGAGGTGGAAGCGAACCGCGCTGAAGGCTACTATCGCCTCGCGCGTGAGTCCTACGAGAACGCGCTCAAGCTGGACCCGGACAACAAGGGGCTTCAGGCCGCCGCTGAGTTCGCGAAAGCGCAGGAACAGAACGCGGATCAGTTCAACCAGACGCGCCAGCAGGCGACCGACGTTTACCTGAACGCGCACCGTCGCGAATTGAACGAGGGCGAGAAGACCCCGTCAGTCCGGGTGTACTCGATGCCGAACGCGGCTCCGACTCCGGCGCAGCCAGGGGTGGCTCAAAACGAAGGAACCGCCCCGGTCCAGGCCATGAGGAATCGGCCCCCTTACCTTTACGGCTATCCTTTCTACCAGCCGTACACGAATCCTGAAGGGCAGCCGTACACCTACGATCAGTACAACCGTTCCTACTTCCCGCCGGGCTACAACCAGCCGAACGCGGC
The DNA here is from genome assembly GCA_963758025.1 of uncultured Planctomycetota bacterium. Taxonomy (GTDB): domain Bacteria; phylum Planctomycetota; class Planctomycetia; order Isosphaerales; family Isosphaeraceae; genus CAVWUA01. Next base: position 243,728 of record CAVWUA010000007.1, read on the forward strand.
GCCGACCACATTGCGAGAGTACACGCGCCAGTTCCCGCAGGTTCTGCGCAATGAAGCGATGCGTGGTGTCCAGCGGGCGGTTCAGGGGGCCGAAGTCAACCCGGCCGCCGCGGCGACTCCGCCGACTCAGCCCTGATACGACCCCTTTGATGTTCTGAGTCCGCTTCCACCCCATGCGGTTCCCGGGTACGCTGGGAGACATGTCCCACACGGATGTCTCCCAACGGCCCACCGCACGGGGTTTTTTCGTCGCGACTTGACGGCCCCGATGGCAGTGGAAAGACAACTCAGGTAGAACGGCTCGCCTCGTGGCTCCGATCCCAGGGCCGGGAGGTTGTGACCTGCCGGGACCCCGGCGGCACTCCCCTCGGAGATCGCCTGCGCAGTTTGCTGCTCGATCGCCAGACGGTCCCGATCGTATTGCGTGCCGAGATGCTGCTGTACATGGCCAGCCGTGCCCAGCTCGTCGAGACGATTATCCGCTCCGCGCTGGAGAACGGAAAAATCGTCGTCTCCGATCGATATCTCCTGGCCAACGTGGTTTATCAAGGGTATGCCGGCGGCCTGAATGTGGAAGAAATCTGGCGGGTTGGGGAAGCAGCGACCGGAGGCTTGCTCCCGGACCTGACGCTGTTGATCGACGTTCCACCGGAGGTCGCCCGGGAGCGTATTGGGGGGCCTCGGGACCGGATCGAGGATCGGCCCGAGGCCTATCGGCAGGCGGTACGACAGGGGTTTCTGGACGCTCGGGAAAATTATCCGGCGCCGATCGTTCTGATCGATGGTTCGGCCAGCGCCGATGAGGTCGCGGCCCGTTTGCAAAGCGAGGTGTTGCGTGTCCTGGAGCGGGGTCCGCGGGCATGATCGAGTCGTGGAGGTGCTCCGTAAGGGTCAGGAACAGGGCCGCATGCCTCATGCCTTCCTGTTCGTCGGTCCCGAGGGAGTGGGCAAGCGTCGCTTTGCGCTGACGCTGGCCCAGGCGCTCCTGTGTGAACAGCACGACGCAACGGCCCTGGACCCTTGCGGGACGTGCCCGAGCTGCCGGCAGGTTGAATCCGACAGCCATCCCGACGTCTTGCAGGTTCAGAAACCGGAGGAAAAGCACGAGCTACCAATCGGGACGATTCGCCAGCTTTGCCACGACCTCAGTCTGAAGCCGATGCGAGGGGCCCGGCGCGTGGCGATCGTCGATGACGCGGACGACCTGAGCGAAGAGGCGGCGAATGCCTTCCTGAAAACCCTGGAGGAGCCGCCACCGGGGGCCGTTCTCATCCTGATCGGCACGTCGGCGGAGCTTCAGCTCGACACCATTCTCTCACGGTGCCGGGTCCTGTCGTTCGATCCCTTGCCGACAGACGACCTCGCGGCGCTCTTGCTGGAACAAGGCGCCACGAGCGATCCCGCCGAGGCCCAGCGCCTCGCCGTTCTGGGAGAGGGGAGCGTCGGCCGGGCCTTGGGGCTCGCCGGAGCCGAACTGGCGGACTTCCGCCGCTCGTTGATTGACGAGCTTGCCTCCACCCGGGGCTTCGATCCGCCCGCCCTGGCCCGGCGTCTGGAGAGCTTTTCCAAGGAGGCCGGCAAGGAGAGCGCTCTCCAGCGCCGCCGGGCGAGCCTCCTGATCGGCGAACTGGCCCGGTTCTTCCGGGGCGTTCTCTGGCAGACGGCGGGTCTGGAGCCGCCAGCCGCCGATCCGGCTGATCGGCTCGCCGTGGCCCAGCTTGCCGAGCGTCTGGAGCCGGAGGACGTCTTTGTGCTCGCCGACCGCTGCCTGGAGGCTGATTATCATGTCGGCCGGATGGCGAATCTTGGCCTGGTGCTGGAAGCCTTGATGCACGACCTGGGCCGGGTCATCGTCGCCCGCCACTGAGCAGGACGGCCGCGCTCAGCGGACCTTGGCAACCAGAATCGTCCGGTCATCATCGGCCGGTTGGCCGGCGGTGAAGCGGTCCAGAGCTTCCAGAACGGACTGAATCAGTCCATCGGCGTTGAGAGCGCAGTTCTCCAGGACCTCGTCGAGACGCTCCGGGCCGAACATCCGGCCGTCGGGGCTGGTCGCCTCGGTGATGCCGTCAGTGTAGAAGACGATCTGGTCGCCGGTGCGTAGGGAACGGGTCGCCTGCTCGTAGGTTTGATCCAGAAAGAGACCGAGCGGGAGCCCTCGGGCTTCATCGAGAGCCGCGAGGGAGCCATCTTCGCAACGCTTCAATCGCGGCGGATTATGGCCCGCGCTGGCGTAGGTTAGTTCCTTGCGCGGGGTTGTAGATCCCGTAAAACGCGGTGACAAACGTCCCGTTGTCCGCGGTATAGAGCGACGCGAGTTGGTGATTGACGTGGTCGAGCAACTGGCGAGGGGGCATGGGATCGCCAGGATAACTGTGCGCGATGCTGTGCGTGATCGCCATCATCACGGCCGCCGGGGTTCCGTGACCGCTGACGTCGGCGATGAGGATTCCCCATTGATCGTCGGGTAACGGGAAGAAGTCGTAATAGTCCCCCCCGGCCCATTGCGACGTCTGGTAGTGCGCGGCCATGTCGAGCAACGGGATATCGGGGATCGTCTTCGGTAGCAATGAGCGCTGGATATCGGCGACGACTTTCAGTTCCCGATCCACGATATTGTACGCGTGTTTCACTTCTTCGGAGAGGACGAGGTTCTTGGTGGCCTGGCCGAAGAGGTTGCTGATCCAGACCATCTCGGGCAATTGTTCCGGGTCGAACCCTCCGGGTTGCCGTGACAACCGAATCGCCATGTTGAGTGCATGCCCTCGATCGTAATTCGGAAGCGCCATCAAGGACTGGATGCCTGTGAGATACTCGGCAGCCGGATCATCCGGTTCGACCTCGATGTTGTGGAGAATTTTCGGCTCGTCTCCATAGATCAGGTCCGCCAGAATGCCGCCCCGCAGGTGGGGCAGGCGATGCTGTTGTTTCCAGGGGTTGATCTCCTCGGTCCACCCGCTGAACCTCGTGACGCGGAATTCCGGATAGGAGAGGTTGCGGCGACTGAGCGCGATGTATCCATCCGACGGGGTGAGGTTGCGGATCAGTGCGCCATAGGTTCGGACCATCGCCTGGGGATCGGTTTGGAGGCTCATCTCGCGCATGGTCGCCACGATGAGTTCCAGGCGTTGCTTCCAGTCCGCGATCGTGCCGTCCAAGAGGTTGTTTTGGGAACGCGAGGTTTCGCTCATGATGTTGATTGGGCTCCGCCCTTCTCCGTCTCTCTCGATTGATTTCGTGGGCGGGTGCGAAGAGTGAGGGACTTGCTGCTGTCCCTTCCTAAATTCTGCCTGATTGTTCTTCAAGGATATCCACCGAAGGAATGCTCGCAAAGGTGCGATGGCCCGATTGACGATCAGGAAGACTCCTCCTACCATCAAAACCGGCGACCCTCGCCAGACCATATAGCAAAGGGAGAGGCCGGCGCCATGGAACTCACTCCCCTGATCGAGGCTCTCTCCCGGCCCTCCGCCTACCCTGGACTGGATGCGGGAGAACCGATCGAGGTTCATCAGACGCATATCTCGGTCGTCTTTCTGGCCGGTCCCCACGCCTATAAGGTCAAGAAACCGGTGGTGTTCGGGTTCCTCGATTTCCGCACTCTGGACGCTCGTCGCCGGGACTGCGAGCAGGAAGTCCGGCTGAATCGCCGGCTGGCGCCTCGGACCTATCACGGAGTCGTCCCCATCACGGCCGATGGCTCGGGCGTTCGCGTGGATGGTCCAGGCGAGGTCGTGGAATGGGCCGTCGCGATGGAACGTCTGCCGGAGGCGGCGATGCTCGGTTCGCGGCTCCGACGCGGTGAGGTCGGGCAAGCGCAGGTCGAGGCCCTGGCACGCCGGCTCGCCGACTTTCATGCGGAGGCCGAGAATGGTCCTCAAATCGCCGAGTTCGGGCGGTTCTCGGTGGTGTCCCACAATGCCATCGAGAATTTCGAGCAGGCGGAATCTCACGTGGGAACCACACTGAGCCGCGTCGTCTTTGACCGTCTGCGAGCGCTGACCGATCGTTCCCTGTGCCAACTCCGGCCATTGATCGACGACCGTGCGAGACGGAGCATCCCTCGGGATGGTCACGGCGACCTGCGGCTCGACCATATCTACCTGTTTCCCGATCGGGAGAAGCCGGACGATCTGGTCATTATTGATTGCATCGAATTCGCCGAACGATTTCGCTATGCCGACCCCGTGGCCGACATGGCATTCCTGGTCATGGACTTCATTCGCCACGGCCGGCGCGATCTCGGGCGCCATTTCGCCGGAGCCTACTTCCACGAGTCGGGGGACACGGACGGTCCTGCATTGCTCCCGTTCTACACGGCGTATCGGGCGGCCGTGCGAGGTAAGGTGGATGGGATGCTGGCGACCGAGTCGGAAGTGCCTCCTCAGGATCGCGCCGAGGCCCTCGTCCGCGCTCGGTCGTACTGGCTCGTGGCCCTCGGAGAACTGGAGGTGCCATGTCACCGCCCTTGCGTCGTCCTGATCTCCGGTTTGCCCGGCGTGGGAAAATCCACGCTCGCACGCAAACTGGCTGAACACGCTGGGTTTTCGATCGTTCGCTCGGACCTCGTACGCAAGGAATTGGCTAACCTTTCCGGAGATGAAAGCGGCCCAAGCCCTTTTGGAGAAGGAATTTACACGCCTGAGTGGACCCACCGGACCTATGACGAATGTCTCCGCCGGATGGCGGTGCATCTCTTCGAGGGGGAGCGGGTCCTGGTGGACGCCAGTTTTGGCAACGAGGAGCACCGACGGCTCTTTCTCAATACGGCGGCCTGCTGGGGGGTGCCGGCGGTCTTGCTCATTTGTGAGGCCGAGCCCGAGGTGATCCGGTCGCGGCTCTCGAATCGACGGGGGGACGCCTCGGATGCCGACTGGGCAATTCACCAGCAGGCGGCCGCACGCTGGGAGCCTCCCGGTTCGCTCACGCAGAGGTCGGTCTGTCGCGTGAATACGGGAGGAGGCGCCGAGGAATCGCTTGCGATGGCGCTGAGAATCCTGCGTGATTTCGGCCTCGCCGACGCGGAAGGGACCGTCCGCGATGCCGGACCGGTATAATGAGAGTGGGTAATTCGGTCCGTGACCGGGAGTTCGACGACCCCCCACGTGGAAGGGAGACGCATGAGTCGCTCCGATCCCTCGGCGAGCCATTGCGCGGAACCCGAGTGGCTCTTTGCCTACGGCACCCTGGGGCCGGCCGGGTCACGAAACGAGCTGGGTTGTGTCTGGATCGAGGATGCCGTGCGCGGTCGGCTGTTCGACCTGGGGCCGTATCCGGCGCTGGTCGATCCCGATGATCCGGAGGCCGGATGGGTCGAGGGGCACCGGCGTTCCGTGACCTCGCGCGAACTGGAAGGGTGGCTCGACTCGTATGAAGGAGTGGACGAGGGGTTGTACCGCCGGGTTGCTTTGAGAACCCGGACCGGCCATTCTGCCTGGGCTTACGTGTACGCGCGCCCTCTTCCTCAATGGGCTAGAGGCCCTCTCTCCCGCTGGGAAAGTTCCGGTTCCGTGGCTGACCGACAGCCATGAAACGTCCCGCGGCCCCCTCTGGCGAACCCGTGAACAAAAAAAGGAGCAGAACGGTGGCAACTTCCATCGCTCCCGAGCCGACCCGAGACGGTCCGTCCACCGCATCATCCCCGCGGACGATCGGTGGCTACCTGATCGAACGGATGCAATCCCTGGGGCTTCGGCACGTCTTCGGTATCCCGGGAGATTATGTGCTGGGCCTTTACAAGATGCTGGAAGAAAGCCCGATCGGCTTGATCGGCATGACCCGGGAGGACTCCGCCGGATTCGCCGCCGATGCCTATGCGCGGATCAACGGGCTGGGGTGCGTTTGCGTCACGTACTGCGTCGGTGGCTTGAGCTGTGCCAACAGCATCGCCGGGGCGTATGCCGAGAAGTCGCCGGTAGTCGTCCTGAGCGGCTCGCCGGGGATCTCGGAACGTGAGCGCAACCCGATGCTGCATCACAAGGTGCGTGATTTCTCCACGCAGTTCGAGGTGTTCGAGAAGATCACGGCGGCCTCGGCCGTGCTGTCCGACCCGCTGACGGCCTTCGCCGAGATCGACCGGGTGCTCGCGGCGGCCTTGCGGTACAAGCGACCGGTTTACCTGGAGATTCCGCGTGATCGGCTGCTGGCCGAGCAGGTTACGCCTCACCGCACGCCCGAGGTCCTGCCTCCGAGCGACCCCGACGCCCTGCGCGAAGCCTTGAACGAGGCGGAGACGATGCTGCGCAAGGCGCAGCGGCCGATGATCCTCGCGGACGTGGAGGTCCACCGCTTTGGACTTCAGGACGAGCTGCTTGGCCTGGCGGAGGAATCCGGCCTGCCGATCGCCACGACGATCCTCGGCAAGAGCGTGATCAGCGAGGCCCACCCGCAGTTCGTCGGCGTCTATGAGGGGGCCATGGGCCACGACGACGTGACCGAGTTCGTCGAGGAGTCGGACTGCCTCTTGATGCTCGGGTGCTTCCTCAGCGACATCAATCTCGGCATCTTCACGGCCAATATCGACCCCGCGCGTTGCATCAATGCCACGAGCGAGGATCTGCAGATCCGGTACCATCACTACCGTGATGTTCGTCTGGATGATTTCATCAAGGGTCTGCGTGAACGAAGCCTTTCCGTCCGTCAGCGCCCGGTTCCGTCGCGTCCTGATCCTTGCGAGACCGCCTGGACCGCGCAAGCGGACGCGCCGGTGACCTCCGCGCGGCTGTTCGCCCGGCTGAACCAGATGCTCGACGAGCAGATGGTGGTCATCGCGGACATCGGCGACTCCCTCTTCGGCGCCACGGATCTGTCCATGTGCCGGCGGACGGAATTCATCAGTCCGGCCTACTACACCTCGATGGGGTTCGCCGTGCCGGCGGCCGTCGGGGCCGGGGTCGCCAACCGTTCGCTCCGGCCGCTCGTGATCGTCGGCGACGGCGCGTTCCAGATGACCGGCATGGAACTCTCCACGATCGCCCGGCAGGGGCTTAATCCGATCGTCGTGATCCTGAACAACCACGGCTACACGACCGAGCGATTCCTGCTGGAAGGGGAGTTCAACGATATCCAGGGGTGGGCCTATCACAAGGTGCCCGAGGTGATCGGTGCCGGGAAGGGGTTTGAGGTGCGGACCGAGGGAGAGCTGGATCGTGCCCTGATCGCCGCCCTCGAAAACAAGGAAAGTTTCAGCCTGCTCAACGTCCACCTCGACAAGATGGACAAGAGCCCCGCGCTGGATCGGCTCGCCCGCAAGCTCTCGGCGGTCGTTCGCGGTGAGAAGTCTTGATTGACCGTCCCGATCAACTCGAGTCAACACGAACGGCCCCGGAGCGAGTGGAACGCTCCGGGGCCGCTGGAATGCCGGGACGAGTCTGGAAAATCAATGAAACCGAGGAAGCCTCGCGAAATACGCGGAACGAGTTGCGGGCACCGTAGCCCCGGTGTGCTGGATCGATCCCCGGTACACACCAGGCTGGAATTGGCCGCGGGTGAAGACCCCCGGCTTGAGAGTGTACGTGTGTGGGGGGAATGCGATCGGTGATTGATACGTATCCGGGTGCGAGAACGCCCGAAGTCGGGCCGTGAAGAACGGCGTGGGCCGGAATTGCCGGTAGGCCTGCCAGGGTCGAAGCGGTTTCCAGGTGAATTTCGGCAGGGCGTTCTGCGAGGGCAGCAGTCGTTCGCCGAACTGCGGAGCCGCGGCGTTCGGGTTCTGGAACCCGAGCAGGATCGCGGAGCGTACGCTCGGAAGACCGCCGCCGCCGGCCGCGGCACCCTGCACGGTGATCGGCGCCGAGCCCAGGAATTGCCGGTTGGCCAGTGGGCTCGTGGAAAGCGTCGTGCCGGTCAACGCCAGCGTGGTGACGGCGGGGGTCAGACCCAGTTGAGTCCGGGGCGTGATCGTGATGATCGCATCCTGAAGCCCGTCCTGATTTTCGTCGACCGGATCGGCAACGATCGTGGCGCTGGGGAATGCCACTCCATTGACGACGATGGTCGTTGGATCGATATCCCGCAAGGGGATAAAGTTGGGCTGGATGGTCGAGTTGCTGAACACATAAATCTGCATGTCCGCCGGGGTCGTCGCATTGACGATGAACGGTCCGAATGGCTGATCGACGCCAATCTCGACCGGAATGGCGGTAGAGACCGGAACGGGCAACGGGAGGAACGTCCCCTCCAGCGCGAATACCCCGCCCGCGTTGGCTCGGCCCGTTGTCAGGGACAGACCAGGGGCACCGACGATCAGGTCGCCTACCGTATCGGCATCCACCGTCCGGCCGAGCAGGTTGACGTTCAGGTTACCCCCGAGCGACGCACCCAGCAAACTCTGTCCGGCCGGGTTGCTGATCGAGATGATCAGACCCTGAATCGGCAGGGTCTCGGTTCCGGCGAGCGACTGCAAGCCGACCAGGAAGGTCTGACCGGGGATCAAGTAAACCGCCCCCGCTCCCGAATTGACGCCGGGTGCGCCGATGGCGATGTCGTTGATCCGATCCGCATTGATCGACGCGGTCGCCGTGAGTCCGAAGCCCGCGAGATCCCCGGGAGAGCCGCCGACGAAGTCCACGTACGGGATCGTCGTCGGGATATTGCTGAGCGGGATCACACCCAGGATCGGCCCGATCGTGGGCGTGTTGATGCTGCGCCCATAGATCAATGTGGCGTGACCGGTGGCGTTCAGGAATCCCGGCGATCCGATCAGGATGTCGCTGATCCCGTCGTTGTTGAAGTCGCCGGCCGTACTGACCTTGAATCCGGTGGCGTCTCCGACCGCCGTGCCGACGAATGTTGCGCCCGGGACGTCCACACCGACCCGGCTCAGATCGATCGCGAGCGTGCCGTTGGCCGTCGGGGTGGCGAGCGCGGGCAGGTTGGCCGCCCCGTAGATCAAGGTGGCCGTTCCGACGCCGTTGATCGCGCCGTTGGGCGACACGGCGGGCGCCCCGATCAGGAGGTCGCCGGGAGCGATGCCGTTGACGATCGCGCCGCTGAAGTTGCCGGCGGGAGCCAGCGAGAAGCCGGAGGCATCGCCGATGCTCGCACCCGCGAGCACGACGCCCGCGAAACCGCCCACCTGACCGATCTGGTTCACGTCGATCGTCTGCGAGCGGAAGGTGTTCACCACCCGCCCGGACAGCACGTAGGTCGCCCCCTGGTTCGCCAGGCCGGTGACGGTCGCGTTCGGCGCACCGATGGCCACGTCGCGCACGCCGTCGGTGATGAGGTCGCCGGCCGAGGAGACCGCCCGACCAATGCGCGCGTTCGGGGCGTTGGTCGACCCGAACGTCACGACGGTGACGCTGTTGTTCCCCAGGTTGTCCAGGTCGATCGTCGTGCTCAGAGCGGTCGCCATGTTCGCCTGACCGTAGATCAGGTACGCGCGGCCCGTGCCGGGGTTGGCGCCGAGGAAATCGCTGGCGCCCGGAGCACCGATCATGAAGTCGGCGAAGCCGTCACCGTTGATGTCGCCGATTCCGGCCACCGAGGCACCAAGCTGAGAATTCAGGCTCTGGCCGGCGACAAACGTGATCCCGTCGAAAGCGAAACCGGGAGTTCCCGAGATCGGGTTGTTCTGCTGCGCATTGCCGAGCTGGTCCAGGCTGCCGATCCGGTCATTGGGAGCCAGGAAGGCCCAGTTGACGGTCCCGAGCGTCACCTCTCGAGAGCCAAAAATCAGGTACGTTTGCGATTGTGCTCCGGTCCCGAGCGTCGGAATGTTGCCAGCGGTGTTGATCGTGGGAGCGCCGACCACGAAGTCATCGAATCCGTCGCCGTTGACGTCGCCGACCTCGGCCACGGAGAAGCCCGCGCCTCCGCCCTGCTGAAGACCGGCTTCCAGGATGCCGTACGGCCCGGGGCCGGTGGGAGTGGTCACACTCCCGGCGATGTTGGCGAGATCGATGGCCAGCAGAATCCTCCGCTCCATCTCTAGTCCGCCTGGCTGAAACGAGCGGCTGCGCCTCCGGGTTGGCGACGCCTGTTTGCGATTGCCTCTCAGCATTGGAGACTCCCTCCTCCTCCCGAGCCTTTGGCGTCGCGCGAACGCCGCGCGTATCCCTTTCCCTCCGTTGGGTCGGGCCGACAGCAGCCCCGCGACGGTTCAACCGCCACCCACCAAGGGCCGCACGGCGCGACCCGCCGTTGCCCAGGGATGTCCACTCACAGGGCTATTTCGGCCCTCCGAACGCACGGGCTCCATGCAAAGGCCGCGTCCTCCCGCGCCGCAGTCCTTCGTTTCGATTCAACCCGCACGACCCGCACAACCGATACCCTGCCTGGAAGAGGAGCGCCTCGATTTTGGAGGTTGGGCGCCTGGTGTGGCTCGCCCTCGCTCCTCATGGACAGACAGGACGTGACTTCCCGCCCCGCCTTTTGGCTTGGCCAAAGGCTCGGGCGTTGTGAAAAAAGCCTGGGAGGTCCCAAGGGAATGATGAAACGCCTACGCAATAACCCTCCGAGCCCCGTTCGGTTCGGCCGCTACCCCCGGGCGGTGGGTCTGGCCCTGGTCCTTTCGCTTGGGTCCGGCCTGGGATGCGGGCGGGAATTCTTCCGGGAATGGGCCGACCAGGACGTCGCGGAAGCCGTCTTCGAAAAGAGCCGCGACCCGCGCTGGCGGCTCGATATGTTCTCGATCGAGCCGCCGCCCCTGTCGCGGTTCGCGGACCCCTACGACCCGGATCGCCCGCCGGCACCGCCCGACGATCGGGCGTCCGAGGCCCTCTCGCCCGTGCCCCAGTGGCCGGTCAACCGACTGCTGGTCCCCGCGGAAGGGACCGGCTATCTCGACATGCTCGCCGCTTGGCAGCGGGATCGTCCCGCGCCGACGAATCCGGAGGAGGAAGCGAACGAGGGACAGGGTCCGACGGGCGTCGCGCCGCAGCCGATGCCAACTCCACCCCCCAGCTCCGGCGCCACGCCGTTCGGTCCGGAGACTCCCCCAGGCACGGGTGCCGCGCCAGGTCTGGAAACTCTTCCCGGTGAGCGTCCGGAACTGGAAATTCCCGATGACGGGAATTTGGGAACGAACAATTCGGGGATGACGCCCATACAGAGTAGGGAAAACACCCCCGCCTCGACACCCATCCAAGTACCCAACACGCCCAACGCCGAGTCCAATCCGCCCCAGGCTCGCGTGAAACCGCAGGATCGTCGCGTGCAGAAGGTCGTGTTTCAGGCTCCCGATACCGAGCAACCCGATACGGTCGGGGAACTTCCGTCTCCGGCGGCCGAAATGCCGATTCCGGGCACGGATCTGGTGCGCGAGCCGGAAACCGTGCCCCTCGATCCCGATAATGTGGACCTGAACCTGCGTGCACCCGCTGACAGTCGTTCCGGGCTTTCTCCCGAGCAATACCGTGAGTCCGGCGGTTTGACCGCTCTGCTGGCCGCTCCGGCCCTGGAACTGGACCAGGCCGAGGCCGCGGGTTTGCCCAAGGGGAGCGAGCCATTCGTCGTCAACCCGGCGCAGGCGTTGACTCTGGCCCTGATCAACAACCGCCCGTATCAGTACCAACTGGAACAGCTCTACATCGCGGCCCTGCCGGTGACCCTGCAACGCTGGGGCTTCAGTCCGCAGTTCTTCGCGGGGGCCACGCCCACGACGGGGACGTCCGCGGGCCTCGGTCAGCCGAACGGTCAAAACTCCTTCTTCTACCGCACGAGCGAAGTGCTCGGCGGTCAGTCGTCGGTGTTGAGCTTCGGAACCATGGCCGGGTTCGGCAAGATCTTCCAGACGGGTGCGTCACTCGTCGCGAACTTCGCCAACACGACGGTCTTCACCTTCAATGGCTCGAACCCCCGCCAGCCCCGCGTCAACTCGTTCCTGCCTCTGTCGATCACCCAGCCGTTCCTGCGGGCCGGCGGCCGCGCCGTGACCCTGGAGCCGTTGACCCAGGCCGAGCGAACCTTGCTCTATCAGGTGCGTGCCTTCGCCCGCTTCCGCCAGCAGTTCATTCCGAACATCCTGACCCAGGCTCAGCCGGTGGACTCGCCTGGAAATACCGGGGAAGCCTCCATCGGCTACCTGAACGTCCTCCAGCAGCTCCAGGTGGTTGAGAACGACCGCAAGACCGTTGCCGTGTACGAGCAATTGCTCAAAGCCTTCGACGAGATGTCGCAGGGTGGTGGCTCGGGCGTCTCGGCCCTGAACGTCGATCAGATCTCCTTGAGCCTTCAGGGGGCCCGTCAGAACCTGCTGCGTGACTCGCTCAGTTACCAGAACGCGCTGGATCAGTTCAAGGTCCAGCTTGGCCTGCCGCCGGACACCCCGCTGGTCCTGGACAAGGGGCTGACGGAAGGCTTCCGCGACGTTTTCGGCCAGATCGACCGCTGGTTCCAGGACCCCGACCGCGTTCCCGAAGTCCTGCCCGCGATCGTGGAACAGCTCCCGCCGTTCCCCGACATTCTCCTGGATGACAAGCGGTTCGTCGAGATGGGGAAAGAGAACCCCACGCGGGAAGACGTGCTGTTGACCGCCGAGCGGATCGCCCTGGAGAACCGTTACGACCTGATGAACGTGCGAGCCGCGCTGTACGACGCCTGGCGGCAACTCAAGGTGACGGACAACGCGCTGCTCGGCGTGTTCGACATGGGCATCTCGAACCAGCTCCTGACCCCGGCCAACACCACGAACCCCTTCGCCTTCTCCGATCAGGCCAAGCAGTTCAACATCTTCTTCCGTGCGGAGCTGCCGCTGGTGCGGATGGTCGAGCGGAACGCGTTCCGGTCCGCGCTGATCAATTATCGCCGTCAACAGCGACTTCTCATGGCACAGGAAGACGCGATCAAATATACTGTACGCAGTGAAGTACGTACCTTGATCCAGTCTGCGGAATCGTACACGATTCAGAAAAAGCAGCTGATCATCAGCCTCCGGCAGAGAGACAACTCCCAGAGGCAAATTTTCGCGCCTCAGGGGCCGAGCGACACGGGCGGCTCCTCACAGATTACCTCCAATACCCTGACCCTGGTGCAGGCCCAGAACTCCTTGCTGGGAACCCAGAACACGATTGTCCAGCTCTGGGTCGCTTACCAGACGCAACGTCTCGCTATCTACCGCGATCTCGGCATCATGCCTTATGATGAGTGGGAGGCCTATTATGAACTTTTCCCTTCAGAATCCAGCACCCTCGGCGGCCGGGACCCCGGCGCCGACCGACCTGCCGCAGCGCGGCCGCCCGTCGAGGCGCCGGCTGGGCGTTAAGGTCCCCATCATCTTCGGCGTGCTCGTGGTGGCCGGCGCGGCCGTCGCCTTCACGAGCGTGCCGGGATTGGACACGTCGTTCAAGTCGTTCCTCGGCTCGAGCGACTCCAACCTGCTGCTCTACAAGGTCGAAAAGACCCGGCTGCCGGTCACGGTTGTCGAGCGCGGAACCCTGGAAAGCGCCAACAACAAGGACGTGGTCAACGAAGTCGAGGGCATGACGACGATCATCTTCATCCTGCCCGAAGGAACGCGCGTCAAGGAGGGGCAAAAGGTTTGCGAACTCGATAGCGCCGTGCTCCGCGACAACCTGCTCAACCAGGAGATCGCGACCAAGCGGGCCAAGGCCGACCTGGACCAGGCGCAGAAGACCCTCGAAGTCGCCGAGATCTCCGTTCAGGAATACCTGGAGGGCACCTATCCCCAGGAGATCCAGACGGCCGAGGGTCAGATCAAGCTGGCCGAGTCCGACCTGGTTCGGGCCAAGGACAAGCTGGAATGGTCAAACAAGATGTTTGACATCGGCTACGTCACGGGCCCCCAGAACTACGCCGATAAGCTCGCGAAGCAGAAGTCGGAATTCTCCTTGCAGGAGGCCGAGAAGAAGCTGGAGGTCATCCAGAAGTACACCAAGGAGAAGCAGGTCAAGGAGCTTCAAGCGGCGGTCGAGAAGGCCCGTTCCGACATGCTGGCCAAGCAGAACACCTACGACCTGGAAAAGGCCAAGGAAGACAAGCTGCGGAAGCAGATCGACAATTGCGTGCTCTTCGCTCCCAATGACGGCCTGATCGTCTATGCCAACGAGCAGAACCGCTTCGGCAGCAACAACCAGGCGATGATCGAGGAAGGGGCCCAGGTCCGCGAACGACAGAAGATCTTCAGCCTTCCCGACATCAACAACATGCAGGTCAATACGAAGGTTCATGAGTCGATGATCGACCGCGTCTCGCGTGGCCTGAAAGCCCGCATCCGGGTCGATTCCTTCTCCGACCAGGGGTTGACCGGCACCGTCAAGAACGTCCAGCCACTGCCCGACCCGACAAGCTGGATGAGCTCCGACATCAAGCAGTACACCACCCTGGTGACGATCGACAACGGCATCCCCGGCCTCCGTCCCGGCATGTCGGCCGAGGTGACGATCCTCGTGACCCAGAAGGATGATGTCCTCGCCATCCCCGTGCAGGCGATCCTTCAGTTCAAGGGACAGGATCACGTCTACGCGATCACGCCACAGGGCCCCCAGCGGCGCGTCGTGGAACTCGGCCTCTCCAACGATAAGCTCGTCGAGGTCACGAAGGGCCTGAAGGAAGGGGACAAGGTCGTTCTGAATCCGATGAGCTTGCTCTCGGAGGAGGAGAAGCGCGAGCTGTTCGCCATGTCCTCCAAGTCGGGGAACAAGCAGAACTGGACGGCCGATGAGGTCAACGCCGCTGGCCAGTCGCCGGGCGTCCTCGGTCCTGGTGGAGGCGGCCCGCAGGGTAAGGGTGAGGCGGCCAAGAAGAAAGCCCTCGGCGGTGCCGGCGGTGCGTTCATGCAGAAATTCCAGAACATGAGCCCCGAAGACCGCGAAGCGATGAAGACCGCCAGTGAGGAAGAGCGTGCGGAGATCCTCAAGAAGGCGGGCTTCACCGAGGACGAGCTGAGCCAGATGCGTCAGCGCATGCAGTCGGGTGGCGGCGGTGGCGGTGGATTCGGCGGTGGCCGCGGAGGCGCTGGGGGTGGTGGCGGACCGCGCGGCGGCGGGGAGGGCGGACAGTGATCAGTTCCGGTAAACCGATCGTCCAGCTCAATGATGTGCGTAAAACCTACGTGATGGGTAGCCATTCGGGCGGCGGCCTCTTCGGAGGCCGCCGCGAGGAAAATTCCGGGCCGGTCACGGTTCACGCGCTCAAGGGGGTTTCGGTCGAGTTCCTCCAGGGGGAATATGTCGCGATCATGGGGGCCTCCGGCTCCGGCAAGAGCACGATGCTCAACCTCCTCGGTTGCCTCGACCGTCCCACCAGCGGGAGGTACTACCTCGGAGGCCAGGACGTCTCGCAGCTCAACGACGACGAGCTGTCGGAGGTTCGGAGCCGCTACATCG
Organism: uncultured Planctomycetota bacterium; assembly: GCA_963758025.1. GTDB lineage: Bacteria > Planctomycetota > Planctomycetia > Isosphaerales > Isosphaeraceae > CAVWUA01. The sequence continues at coordinate 259,015 of CAVWUA010000007.1, forward strand.
GCTTCATCTTTCAGTCCTACAACCTGATTCAGCAGTACACCGTGGTTGAGAACATTCAGCTCCCCCTGACCTACCAGGGCTCGGGCGAGCTCTCGCCGGAAGACCAAGAACGGACGATGGAGCTTTCGCGGATGGTCGGCCTGCACGATCGGCTCGATCACCGGCCAAACCAGCTTTCCGGCGGTCAGCAACAGCGCGTGGCGATTGCCCGCAGCCTGATCAACGACCCCTATATCATCCTCGCCGACGAAGCGACCGGCAACCTCGACAGCGTCACCAGCGAGGAGATCATGCAGATGCTCCAACGCCTGAACGACGCCGGCAAGACCATCATCATGGTCACCCACGAGGACGATATCGCCGAGCACGCCAAGCGGATCATCCGCATGCGGGACGGTCAGATCATCGACGACGGCCCCAGCCCCCGGATGGTCACGGGCAAGGCCGCCGTCGAGGTCGTTTCCGAACGTTGAGGGTTGATCCTACCTCTGTCCTTTTTCTTCTTTCGATCTTTCGTTCAATGCGTGCGTAATCGCGGAGAGGTGCAACGATGGGACGCATCTTGCGCAGCCTGAAACTCGGCCTGAAAAGCTTGCTGCTGCACAAGCTGAGGTCAGGCCTGACCGTGCTGGGGATCGTCTTCGGCGTGGCGGCCGTGATCTCGATGCTGGCCGTCGGCGAAGGCTCCAGCCGGGAGGCGCAGGAACGCTTCCGTATGCTCGGGGCGACGAACATCATCTACCGTTCCGTCAAGCCGAGCGAGGAAGTCCAGTCCTCCGGCGGGCGACCGGCCCGAATTCTCAATTACGGCCTCAAGTACGAGGATTACGACCGCATCCTGGCCACGGTCCCCACCATCGTCAAGGCGCTGCCGATCCGCGAGATCAAGAAAGAGATCCGCCGCCGCAACCACAAGCTCGACGGCCGCGTGGTGGGAACCACGCACGATTACGATGAGTTCAATCATCTGGATATGGAACGCGGGCGATTTCTGACCCAGGCCGATAACGAGAACTACGAGAACGTCGCCGTCCTGGCCCATGAGACGGCCACGACTCTGTTTCCGTTCGAGGACCCCCTGGGCGAATCGGTCAAGCTCGGCTCCGACTATTACACCGTCGTTGGCGTGACCGAACATCGTTCCGACTCCGCCGGCATCGGCGGCAGTCTCGCCGCGCAGAGCTTCAACAAGGACGTTTACATCCCGTTGAATACCTGCCGGCTCCGTTTCGGCGAGCGGATTCTCGATAACCGCTCGGGCTCCTTCTCCGCCGAGGAGACGCAGCTCTCGCAGATCACCGTCCAGGTCGGCGATACGACCGAAGTGCGCCCGTCGGCCGATGTCATCGAGGCGATTGTCAAACCGCACCATCCCAAAAAGGATGTGGAACTGACCGTCCCCTATGACCTTCTGATGGAAGCTCAGCGCACGGCGAGGCAGTGGAGCTTCGTCCTGGGTACGATCGCATCGATCTCGCTGCTCGTCGGAGGCATCGGCATCATGAACATCATGCTGGCGACCGTTACCGAACGCACGCGAGAGATCGGCATCCGTCGGGCTCTGGGGGCCAAGCGTCGCGACATCACCGAGCAGTTCTTGATCGAGTCGGTCGTGCTCTCCGGCGTCGGCGGCGTCCTCGGCGTGGCCCTGGGAATCGGCATTCCCTATGCCATCGTTTACTTCGCCAAGATGAAGGCGGTCGTGACCACCAGTTCGGTGCTCCTGGCCTTCTGCATCTCGGTGGGGGTCGGCATCCTCTTCGGCCTCTATCCAGCGCAGCGGGCCGCTCAGATGGATCCGATCGAAGCCCTTCGCCATGAGTGATCGACACGGGCGGCTTGCTCTGTTGAACCCCCATAGAAATGTCCGGTCTGTCCCCGATAGAAATGTCCGCTGTTCATCTGTTCTTGGGGGTCTGGAACGCCTTCCTCCAGGGGTGGTCCGCCGCAGGGCGACGCACGTCGCCGGCGCGGGGCTCGGGGGGCCGGGGCGACGACGGGGCCCGCGCCGGTCGGGCGATCTCGTGGTAACGAAGATACACATCCTTGAATCGGATCGCCAGCGTGCCGTCGCGGCGGGCCTCGACGACGACCACGCCCCCACGCAGACCCGGCAACGCGGGCCGGGCCAACTGGAAGAACCGGCCGTCGTAGCGGACGACGTAGTCGTTGCTGACCGTGCGGGGCTCCTGGGGGCAGAGGATCGCTCGCAGGTCGTGCTCCCGGCGGTCCCAGGGCCGATGGGCGTCGGACGCGTCGGACGCGGCCACGGTGAAGCGGCGGTTGAACTGCGGTTGCAGCACGCGGCCGACCAGGGCGTTGGCCTGCGCCACCGAGGCGACACCCGCGGCCCGCATCTGCTTGACCCAGCGATCCTGCGCCGTGCCGAAGAACCGCTCGATCCGTCCCTTGGCCTGTGGGCTGTGCGCCGAGATCAGCTCGATGCCCAACTCGACGCAGGCCCGGCCGAACTGGGTCGGCGGGGCCGGCCCGTCGGTCGAGGGGACGCGGAAGACGCTCTTCTTGTCGCTGTACAGGGCCACGGGCCGGCCGTGGGCGAGCAGCCAGCGTTCCAGCAGGTCAAAGTAGCCCGCGGTCGTCTCGGCCGGTGCGAAGCGGGCCAGGATGCGACTGGTGGCGTCGTCGATCATCGCCAGCAGGACCATCGGCACGCCGCGTCCCTCGGTCCAGTCGTGCTCCGAGGCGTCGAGCTGGACCAGTTCGCCGAAGCAGGCCCGCCGTGGCCGCCGGCTGCGGTGGACGGCCCGCCGGGAGGCCGGCCGCCAGAGTCCCTCGGCGATGAGCCAGCGTCTGAGGGTCTCGACGCCGACGTCCAGGCCGTGCTCGGCGAGGGCCTCGGCGGCGAGGGTGGGCCCGAAGCCCTGGAGGTGCTCGGTGTAGAACGAGAGGACGATGTTTTTTGTTGTTGTTTCAATATGTCGATTCGATGGCTGGCCGCGGAGCCGGTGGATCAGGCCCGCGTCCCCCTCGGCCTGAAGGCGAGCGACCAGGCGTCGGACCTGACGGGTGCTTTTGCCGAGCAGCCGCGCGGCCTCGGCCTGGGTGCGTTGGCCCGCCAGGACGGGCTTGAGAACGGTGAGGGTATCGCGATCACGTTGACTCATAACGATCCGGTCGGGGTTCATGGCAACCTCCAGGCTTGGGCCAGAGATCGCATCGACCGGACATTTCTATTGGGGCCAACCACCGGACATTTCTATTGGGGTCGAACACGGGCGGCTTGCTCTTGCAACGACGCGCCGCGACGACTAGGCTTTACGGTACGTTAACCGCGGTCCGAGCCTGTGGCTCTGGGCCGCGGCTTTCCTTTTCTCATGCCGGGGGCCATCGCGGTCCCTTTCGCATTGTTTCAAGCGCGTGCGAACGCCCGAGGCGAGGAATTCGCCCGGCACGTCGTGACATTGGGAGCAGCACAGGCATGTCCACGGATCGAATTCCCATGTCGAAGGAGGGTTATGAGAAGCTCAGGGCCCAACTCGACAAGATGACCAATGAGGACATGCCCCGGATCGCCGAGCAAATCGCCCAGGCCCGGGGTTACGGCGACCTCTCCGAGAACGCCGAATACGATGCCGCCCGCGAAGCTCAAGGGATGCTCCAGGCCAAGATCAACGATCTCGGTGACAAGCTGGCCCGGGCATTCATCGTGGATAAATCCACGATCCCGACCGATCGCGTCGCCTTCGGCACCAAGGTGCGCGTGCTGGACCTCGACCTCAACGACGAGGAAGATTTTATTCTGGTCGGCCCCGGTGATGAGGATTACGACCAGAACAAGATTCTCTTGACCAGCCCGATCGGACAGGGCTTGCTGGGCAAGAAGGTCGGCGAAGTGGCCGAAGTTCCCATCCCTCGTGGAGTCCTGAAGCTTCGCGTCCTCGAAATCGGGATCGCGTAATCCGTCTGTCTCCCGCGCGGATTCACCCCCGCGGATCGCTCCCGGCAGGAAATCCCAATTCGATCCAGGAGTCCGGCAACGGAGATTCAAACGACAGCGGCCGATCCAGGATCGGGTGTCGGACCGTCAGCGATCGGGCATGAAGGGCGATTCCATCGGGAAACGCCACACGCGACCCGTAGAGCTGGTCCCCCACGATCGGTACCCCGCGGCCGAGGTCTGGACCCGTAGTTGGTGCGTCCGGCCTGTTTCTGGCCAGAGTCGTAGCCAGGAATAATCGCCGGTCATCGCGCAGGCTAGCCTCCGTGAGGAAGCGAGTGCGCGCGGCTTTCGCTCGGGGAGCGTCCGGATGACAGACCTGAACCCGTCCCAGGCCGGTATCCTCGACACAGAGCCAGTCGCTCCAGATCCCGCGCTCCGGTTCAGGATGCCCCTGAACGACGGCCCAGTATTCCTTCTTCGCGTCCCGACGAGCGAATTGATCGGCCACCCGACGGGCCGCCTTGGGCGTCTTTGCCCAGAGGATCACCCCCGAGACGGGGCGATCGAGCCGGTGCACCGTACCGAGATAGACCGCATCCGGCCGTTTTGGCTGAAGGTAGCGGCGCACGACCCCTTCCAGAGAAGGCTCCCGGAGGGAATTCCCCTGCGTGACGACCCCCGCCGGCTTGGACACAACCAGCAGGTGCCCGTCCTCGAAGAGAATTCGCAGGGGGACGCTCATGATCCCAGACTGGCAAAAAACGTCGCATGACGCAACGACGAGTCGATCGATCGTCCGCGCGTCATGCGACCGTAGGTTTCCCACGCGATCAAAGCGGGCTGGGACCGGCGTTCGCGTCGCCCATCACCCCGACCTCGGGAACTCCGCCGCTCGGAGAGAGTGAGGGGGTCGAGGTGGGCAAGGGGGATGGATCGGGAAGCATCACGCCACCGGCTCCCGCTCCGCCGGCTCCCGCGCCTCCGGCATAGCCTGGCGCTCCGGCTGGTTGTGTGGAATAGCCGTTCTGGTTAGGCAGCCCACCCGGATATCCTGAGGTGGTCGAGCCGCCATAACCGGTGGTCGAGGAGGTGCCGTATCCCCCTCCCGGCGCTCCACCAGCATAGCCGGCCGTGGTCGGGTCCGCGTAACCGGGGTTCGCGCCGAGGCCCCCGCATACCCGCCAGCGTAGCCATTCTGGGGCGTGGTCGCGCCGTATTGCTCGGCGGTCGGAGGCGCGGTGCTGAAACCAACCTGAGGGGCACCAGCCGCCGCGGGGGGAGTACCTCCCATGTAGGAGGGCGGAGGGGGAACCTCCGGGCGGGTATGGCGACAGCCCGAGGCCGTCAGGAGCAGACCGAGACTACAGCAACCGACCAGTTGCCAGCGATTGAGCCGATCCATCGGCAGATCCTCCCTCTTCCCTGAGACATGATGTCGCGGACAGTTCGAGACCGCCGGGTTCCCCGACCCCTCTCGGGCGACGAGCTTTCGTTATCGCGCTTCGGGATTATTGACAGGGAAGTCCGACCGGGCGAGCTGCGCGGGTACGTCGAGATATGGGTGCGGACGCCCCAGAGCGGTCCGTCCGGGGCGTCGGGATCATAGCCAATTTCCAATCGGCGTCAAGCGTGATTTAGCACGAATCAGCTCTTCTTGGCTGCGTCGAAACGCCGGGCGACCTCATCCCAGTTGAGGGTGTTCCACCAGGCGCCGATGTAATCCGGCCGCTTGTTCTTGTAGTCGAGGTAGTAGGCATGCTCCCACACGTCCAGACCGAGGATGGGAGTGAGGCCCTCCATCAAGGGGGAATCCTGGTTGGGGGTGGACGTCACCGCGAGCTTGCCGTCCTTGCCGACCACGAGCCAGGCCCAGCCCGAGCCGAAACGGCCGGCCGCTGCCTTGCTGAAGGCATCCTTGAACTGGGAGAACCCCCCAGGTCCTTGGTGATCGCGTCGGCCAGAGCGCCGGTCGGCTCGCCACCGCCGTTTGGCTTCATGACGGTCCAGAACAAGGAGTGGTTGGCATGGCCACCGCCGTTGTTCCGCACGGCCGTCCGGATGTTCTCCGGAAGCTTGTCGATGTTGGCCAGAACCTCCTCGATCGGCTTCCCCTGATCGGGGTGATCCTTCATCGCGTCGTTGAGCTTGGAGACGTAAGCGGCGTGGTGCTTGTCGTGATGGGTTTCCATCGTCACGGCGCCAATGTGAGGCTCCAGCGCCAGTTGTTCGGATAGGGCAGGGGGGGCACGGTGTACTCGGCCATGATGATCTCCTTGTTGCAATGGACCTTCGCGTACCGCGGTCAAAGGCCGAACAGTCGAGCCGACCGGCGGGAGGAAAGTCGTCGGGGCGGTTGAGACATCGGGTTTGCTCAGGCTACCACACGGTTACCCATCGCTTCAAATGCTTTCAGTGGGAGCTTGACCCGTCGTCTCGGAGCCGTTCTGATATCTGGGCAGGTTCCCACCCATCCCCACGAGGATCATCCGACATGACCATGGACCGCCGGCGATTTCTCCAGGACTCCGCGGCATTGACCGCCGCATTGAGTGGTCTGACGGCCGCGACCAATGCCCACGCTCAGGAGAAGAACGAAAAAAACGAATCGAAGAAGGCCAGCCCGAATGACGTTCTCCGCATCGCCGTCATCGGCGTGCGAGGGCGAGGCATGGAGCACATTCAGGGTTATGGCAACCTCAAGGACCAGGTCCGTATCACGACGATCTGCGACGTGGACAAGAACGTCATTGGCCCGGCGATGAAGAAGGTCACGCAGATTAACGGGCAGGAACCGCAATATCATCAGGACCTGCGAAAAGTCCTGGACGATCCCGAAATCGATGCCGTATCCATCGCCACACCGAACCACTGGCACGCCCTGGCGACAATCTGGGCCTGCCAGGCGGGTAAGGACGTGTACGTCGAGAAGCCGGTCAGCCACAACGTCAGCGAAGGCCGCCGCATGGTCGAAGCGGCCCGGAAGTACAACCGGATCGTGCAGACGGGGACCCAGTGCCGAAGCCATAAGGGCATTCAGGAGGCGATGGACTTCCTCCATAGCGGCAAGCTCGGCAAGATCTACATGGCCAAGGGGCTCTGCTACAAACCACGTGGTTCGATTGGGTTCAAGGACAATGCGCCGGTGCCCGACGGGCTCGATTACGACCTCTGGGTCGGCCCGGCCGAGAAGAAGCCCTACAACCCGAACCGCCTGCACTACAACTGGCACTGGTTCTGGAACACGGGCAACGGCGACCTCGGGAACCAGGGAATCCACCAGATGGACCTGGCCCGCTGGGGGCTCGGCAAGACAGAGATGCCCCGCGCCGTGCAGGGATCGGGGGGACGGTTCGGCTACGAGGATCAGGCCGAGACGCCAAACACCGAACTCGTCGCGTTCGATTACGACGATTGCGTCCTTCAGTTCGAGGTGCGCGGGCTCCCGACCAACGACGAGCAGGGGGCCAAGATCGGCGACCTCTTCTACGGGTCGGAGGGGGTGCTGGCCATCACCAGTTACACGACCTGGCAGTCGTACTTCGGGCACCAGATGGAGAAGGGGCCGGGCGGCAGTGGCGGCGGCGACCACTTCGCCAACTTCCTCGAAGCGGTCCGGACGCGCGACCCCAAGGTGCTCCACGCCGATATTGAGGAGGGGCACCAATCCAGCGCCTTGTGCCACCTCGGCAACATCGCCTACCGGCTCGGCCGAAAGCTCCAGATCAATCCCTCAACCGAGTCGTTCGTGAACGATCCCGAGGCCGACGCCATGCTGACGCGAGATTACCGCACCCCCTTCGTTGTGCCGAAGATCGTCTGACGGATCGATTGCCGGACGAGACGCCGCCGGGCGGCCACCGGAAGTCATCCCGATGGCAGCCCGGCCATGCCTCACGGATCACGCGGAGATCGCCCAGTTATTCCGCTGAAACCAGCAGGACGCCAGGGCTTCCCACTTCCGATCCGCCAGCAGATTCCAGTCGAAAGTATTCTGAAGCCGGAGACGGTCGCCGAAAGCCTCGGTCACGGCTTCGGGACCTCTGGAGAGGGTCCGGGAGATGATGGAGAAGGTTTCCTCAAGGTTGTCTGCCGGGCAGAAGTGAGCACCCCGGAATCCACCGAAAAGACTGAAGGTCGTCTCCTGCCGCGTGAGGAACACCGGCGTTCCCACAGCGAGCGCCTCCAGAATGGGAATGCCGAAGGCCTCGAAGTCGGAGAGGAGAAGAAACCCGAGACTCTCGGAGTACGCCTTCCGCAAGGTTTCCTCATCGACATAACCAAGCAAGCTGCAGGCGTGTCGAAGGTGCGGAGGAATCGCCTGTACGCTGTCACTCCGGTTCCCGATGACGACAAGGCGCAGCGAGGGACGCTCTCGAATCAAACGCTCGAATATCTGCAGAACCCGGTCGAACCGCTTTCGAGGCTCGGCCAGGTCGCCGACAAAAAGAATCTGTTCACGTCTGGCGAGCGCACCGGGGCGAAATGCATGAAAGTCACAGCCGATCGGCACGTACGTACAATGATCGCGATCGGGCACGAGGGCCTGCAAGGCGCGCGTCTCGTGGGGCGAATCGCATAGCACGATATCCGCGCGTCGCAAGACTCGAAGATGAACGTCGCGCGTGAATTCCGCCTGCTCCGGGTTCATCGGAACCGTCCAGAGCGGCTGATCGTGAGGCGTGTAGGACAGAGGCACATCACCGAGTGAACCAAGCAAGCGGTCATTCGTCGCGGCATTGGCCCAGCAGAGGCATTCGACCAGATCCCAGCGATCCTGTTCGAGGAGCGAGGGGAGATCATCATTCATCATGTCGAGCGATCGAGGAACGGGAACTCCTCGTCCCACGTGAACGGGCATGTCCCATTCCCGGCCGAAGCGTTGAACCAGTTCCGTATTCTTCGGCACACCGTCGTCGATGGCGAATTCCAGGTCCATTCGGTCGTTCGTTCGTCTCGCCAGTTCGAAGACATTTCGACCAATTCCGGAATACATCTGGTTCGACGAGGAGAGAACGCACAGGACCCGCATCCGGTCCTTGCGAGGGCGGTTGGCCAATCCGGGCATGATCAAAACTCCGGTTGGGGGAAGGGATTAACCAACCTCGGCCAGGGGGCTTTCACCATGCGCGGTTTGCTCTCGGAACGGCACCGAGGCACGCCCCTCGGTCGCTTGGACCGTGGCCAGCGTTTCGATGCGGTCTTCCAGGACGCCCAGACGGCGAACCATCGCCGCGTAGTCCCAACCGAATGCCATGAGAACACGATTTTGTTCGACGAGGGCTTCGTGTCGGCGGCTCAGGTGGTGAAGCTCCTCGCGTAAGATGTGGTTATGCCGTTCCGCCGCATCAAGTCGATCGCAAAGACTCTGAAAAATCTCGACCTGGCGTTGAAAGATCGGGCGCAGGACACGGCGAAGGGCGCGTCGCACGGGGATGACCATCCGTCGCGCACCCCGTGGACCTTCGGTGCCGACATTGTAGAAAAGCAGATCGCTCACGGCTCGTTCTCCTCAAGCACAAAGCGGTTCCTGGATCAGCACGCGGACCAATCTCTCGGCCAGCAAGGCCATGCGATAGGCGTCGCTCGCGTTCCCCTCGCTCGTTCGAGGCCGTCGTGATGCTCGTTCCAGCGCCTGCTCGATCCGTGGGATCAGCACATCAAGCCGCAAATCACGATTGATGACCGCGGCGCCTCGACGACTGATCGCATCGAGCGCGATCTTCCCCTCGATGATCTCGGCCATGATCCTCGCGAATGCCTGAGCCGATCGAGGGGCCTTCAGACAATCGACGTTGTGGATGAACCACTCCGCATTGCCGCAGACTTGCGTCATCAGCGCGACGCATCCGCGCAGGCTGGCTTCGAGCTGGACGAACCCGAAAGGCTCACGGTAGCGGGTTGGATAAGCGAACAGGTCGTAGTTCTGGAATCGCTCCACAAGCTCCCGCTGGGAGAGAGTGCCCATCAGTCGAACGTGGTTGCCGATCTCACGCTGAAAGATGAGGTTGGGGATCGAGGCGTCGGCCACGTTCCCATAAATATCGACCGAGAACCGATCGTGTCCGCGATCGCGGAGCAAGGAGGCGGCCTCGACAACCAGATCGATTCCCTTGTCCGAACGCTGCTCGATCTGCCCGGCCGCCGCGACGATGCGCAGATGACCATCGGGCATGATCTCGGTCCGGCTCGGTCCCGGCGGACAATCGATCCAGTTCGGAATCACGTTGAGCTCGTCCCGCAGAATGATCCCACCGGCTTCGATCTCATCCACCAGTTGCTGGCTACAGGCGATATAGCTTCCCCGGACCAAACGGTTGAACTCACGGACATACGCCGGAACGACCTGACCGGAGGCCCGGCACAGCATCAAGGGGACGTCATCCATCAGGTGCCAGACCCAGGGCATGCCGAGATACTGAAGACAGCCGATCAGGCCAAGCCCTCCCAGGCCGACCGTCATCCAGAGATACACCACGTCGGGTTGAAACGCTTCGATTTCCTGAATCAAGGTGTGAACATTCAGTGCGTTGATCCGGTGCGACTCGTTTTGCACGAGATGCGCGGTGGCCGGGACACTTTTACGAAACTGATAGTCGCTCCAGATGTCCGTCAACTTGAGACGGCGATGGACGTGCGGCCCATCGGCGACGACGGGCGTCCGGGGAGCGGAGGTGAGGACGCGGACCTGATGACCTCTCCCCGCCAATTGATCGACGACCTGACGGCATCCCAGCTCATACCCGCCGATATAATCGGGCGGATAGAGATTGCTGACGACGAGGATTTTCACGCGGCAATCTCCTGCCTTCCCTTACCGATCAGTTCTTCATACACCGCGTGCAATTTCGCGCCGGCGACCTTCAGGTCATATTCCTGTTCGACCGCTCGACGGGCTTTCTGGCCCATTTCCTCGACATCGTCCGGATGACTGGCCAGGAACTGAAGTTGCCCGGTCAGTTCATCGGGGGACTCGAAGATCAGCCCGGTCTGGCCATGCTGGATAAACTCGGGCATCGCGGCGGTACGATTGGCGATGGCGGGGGTTCCGCAAGCCATGGACTCCAGCAGCGTGAACCCCATGAGTTCGGGTTCACGATGAATGGTTCCGTAACAATCACGAAAGACCGAGGGCAAAACGGTGGCCCAAGATCTTGCATAGAATTCGCGAATTGTTTGATCGCTGGCATCGGTGACAAATGCCACCTGCTTCCCGGCCGCCAGCGCCTGCAGGCGCTGGAAGTAGGCATCATGGTAAGGTCGGCCGCAAACGGTGAGAGGAAGTTCCGGAGGCAAAGCTTCGATCAAGAGATCAATGCCCTTGTGAGGCAAGAGCCGGCCGACGTAGAGAACACGGTCGCGCGGGGGACGCACGCTGGGCGGGTGGAACAGAGACGCATCGACCCCACCCTTGATGATGGTAATGGGCGTCCTCGTACGGTAGAGCGAGGCCCCGAACTCTGAATAGGCGATGACGCGGTCGGCTAGTTCCAGGCTTCCAATTTCGGTCCCCAGGGGACTCGTGAACCCGCCGTGGTCGGTGATGCAGATGGGTTTGTGTTGCTGACGGGCGACGAGCAGGCCCATCTCGCTACAACGGGTATACGCCTGGTGAATGTGAACGAGATGCGCATCGGCAATCGCATCGGGCAGGTCCCAGGAGACCACATCTAGCGGATTTGCCGGCGCCGGCAACCGGCAAGACGCGTAGACTCACACCGTCACGTAGCGGATGCCACTGCGCGACCTGACCGAAGGAGATCAACTCGACGTGATAGGCTCCTCGGGAGCTATGCACGACACCTTGCGCCAGGTTCAGGGGGTATCGCTCACCTCCTCCGAGATAGGAACGCTCATCGAAATAAAGAGGTGTTAGATAAACAACTTTCCGTGAAGGCATGAGAGCCTCTCCTCGACACCAGATCGGCGCGGAACGATCTCGGTCGATCTTGGGAATCGCCTGGCGAAGATCGACGAGTTCAGACAATCATGAGAGATCGACGATGTGATCGGCGAAGATGGGCGAGCGGGTTCTAACAGAGACAGGCCGATCGGTCAACCGGGATCGGGCGACTCATTTTCGACCGGAGAATCGGCGGGCGATCAGGATGCGCAGTTCTTCGAAAACTCCGATCCGTCGAAATTTCTCGTATCGGCGCTGAAGAAGTTCCTCGCGAGGCTGGTCGGAAAGTTCACGAAGAGAGCGAATGAGATGAGACTTGAGGTTCGCCGCGGCCTCGCGGTGATCCCGATGCGCACCGCCAAGCGGTTCCGGGACGATCTCGTCGATGATCCCCATGCGTAGAAGATCGCTGCTGGTCATGCGGAGCGCTCGGCGGCGCGGGGGGCATGTTCGCTCCCTTTCCAGAGGATGGTCGCGCATCCCTCAGGGCTGATCACCGAGTAATACGAGTGCTCCAGCATCGACACGCGGTCCCCGATTCCGATGCCCAGAGCGCCACCGGACCCACCCTCACCGATGACCACACAGAGGATCGGCGTGTCGAGCTGGCTCATGGCCATCAGGTTTTCGGCGATGACGGCGGCCTGGCCGCGCTCCTCGGCCAGGATTCCTGGATAGGCCCCCGGGGTGTCTATCAGGCAGATGATCGGAAGCCGGAACTTGGCAGCCATCCGCATCTTGAGCAGGGCCTTGCGATAGCCCTCGGGATGGGCGCAGCCGAAGTTGCAGGCTTTGCGCTCAGCCAGGTTCTTGCCCTTCTGGTGCCCGACGAACAACACCTTGCGGTCGCCAAGGTGAGCAAAACCCGTGACGATCGCCTGGTCGTCCCCGATCGCACGATCCCCATGAAGTTCGACGAAGCGATCGAAGACGAGTTCCAGGTAATCACGACTCTGAGGACGCTTCGGATGGCGCGACACGAGAACCGTTTGCCAGGGCTCCAGTTCCGCATAAATCGATCGCTTCAACGCGGAGAGTTCGCGGCGCATCCGGCGGATCGCCTCGGCCCCGCTGGCCTCCGGCGTCTTCGCGTAGAGTTCCTCCATCTCAGACAGACGGGCTTCCATCTCGAAAATGGGGGTTTCGAAAGGAAGACGATACTCTCCTGCGCTCGACATAGCCGGACTCATCCCTGGGCGTGGATCTTCGATCGTGTGCGAAAGAAAAGAAATGCAGCGGAGTGATTCAAAGGTCGGGTTGGTCGCTCTGCGGATCCGGATCATCCTTGTAAATCTTGATCCGCTTGAACCGACTCAGAAATTCATGAAAAGTCTGGAGCCGCTCTTCCGGTTTCTTCTTGAGCATCGACAGAATGAGGTCAGAAAACTCCGGTGTGATATTCTTGTTATGCGACGTCGGTGCAACCGCCGGTTCACGAATATGTTTGTTCAGTAGCTCTTGCTGCGAATTACCCCGAAATGGAGGACGTCCGCAGGCAAGTTCATAACATGTGATACCGAAACTGTAAATATCGGCCGTGACTGCGGGAGGCTCTCGAAGCAATTGCTCGGGCGCGATATAGCTCGGAGTCCCCTCAGCCTGGGATGGCTTGCCAGCTAACAGTTTAGAGAGTCCCGACGGCGGCTTCTTCGCCAAAGCGTAGTCGATGACCCGGACCTCGCCGGTCTTATTGACAAGGATGTTCTCCGGCTTGACGTCGCGGTGGACCCAGCCTTTATCGTGCATGTACGCGAGAGCCAGGGCCGCCTGCTCGATGATCCGATGCATCTTGGACTTCAGCCAGTCGGCCCGGTCACGCTTGTTCAGGACAAGCCGAAGGTGTTCGGATGGAAAGTAATCCATCACAAAATAAGGCTGATTTTTGTCCTTGACGTACTCATGCACGCGGATGAGGTTCGGGTGCCGAAGTTCCATCCCGAGTTTGGCTTCGAATTCGAACGCCTTGCGCTCGGATGATTCGCTCGCCTTGGACAGAATCATCTGCTTCAGGGCAAAACGTTTCCCGGTGGATTCCTGAACAACCTCCAAGATGGTCGAGTTCTGGCCCGGCAGCACCGTACGCACGTAGCGATATCCACCGATCCGGTCTTCGCCCAGTTGTGGGTTCGTGTCCGTCGCCAACGGTCTTTCTCCTCGGCACCAGGGATCAAATCGAACGATTTAGGCCTTGAACCCAGAATCCACCTTACCGAATTGCAGAATCTCACGCAATGTTCAGGCCGTTTCAGACCTTTTCCGGCGTCACTTCTCGATTTAACTACGGTCTCAGATGAAGGATCGTGACGATCTCCGGCCGATTGAGGCGGCACGGTTTCAATCTATTCGTGTGATGAGAAGGACCCCGCATGGAGAGTCAGGCAGCCTTTTTCTTATGTAAGCCTCCAAAAGGGGGCCTGACTCTCTCCCCACAGGTTGGTTCAGCAAGTTCTGGAGGAAATCAACGGCGGGCCTAGATCTCGGTGTTGTCCTTGAGGGTGGTGAACTTGGGGACAACGACAATTCCATCTCGAATCACGCAGAGCGACGATTCCTCCGCATCGACCACTCCCGCTGTGTTTACAATCCGCACGTTGTGGCCGATACGGGCGTTCTTGTCGATAATGGCATTCTCGATGACGGATCGGGAACCGACCCCGATATTGGGCCGGTCGGCGTGTCGGTTCGAGTCCAGCTCCCGCGCCAGCTCGTAGCTGTCGGCACCCATGATGTAGGAGTTGCGGATCGTGACGTTCTCACCGATCTGCGCCCGGACACCAATGACGGAATTCTCGATGACCGAGCCGGAACCGATCACGCAGCCATCGGAGATCAGACTATGATTGACCGTCACTCCCGAGAGCCGGGCACAAGGCAAATATCGAGGGCGCGTGAAGATGTGCTCTTGCCCCTCGGTGAAATCAAAGGGCGGGTCGTCGGTTGTCAGGTCGATGTTGGCCTTATGGAAGGCCCCCACGGTTCCAATATCTTCCCAGTATCCATCGAAGAGATGGGTCTGCACACGATGTCGCTTGAGTGCCTGGGGGAAGAGTTCCTTTCCGAAATCAGTCGCCACACCGGAACCGAGGAGATCGACCAGGATGGATCGATCGAACAGGTAAATTCCCATGCTGGCGAGATAGGCCCGACCTCGACTGTTGATGCCGTGCTGATCCATCCATGCTGGATCGGTTCGAGCCTGGGCGAGGGCCTCCGGAGTCTTCGGTTTCTCGACAAACTCGCTGACCCGCCCGCTTGAATCGATTTTCATGATCCCGCAGGCGGTGGCTTCCTGCTCATCGACGGGGAGAGCCGCGATCGTGACGGCGGATTTGGTCTCGCGGTGGGTGCGGATCATGTCCTCGAAATCCATCCGGTAGAGTTGATCGCCGGAGAGGATCAGGACCAGATCGATGTCGGGGTTCGAGAAGTAGGGGATGTTGCGCCGAACGGCGTCGGCCGTCCCCTGATACCAGTCCTCGTGCTGCATCGTCTGTTGCGCGGCAAGGATCTCGACGAATCCTCCGCCGAATGGATCGAATTTGTACGTGTTGGCAATATGGCGATGCAGACTGACGGAATTAAACTGCGTCAGAACGAAGATCCGGCTCAGCCCGGAGTGGATGCAATTGGAAATGGGAATATCGATCAGGCGATATTTTCCGGCAATCGGCACAGCGGGCTTGCTGCGCGATTTTGTCAGGGGATAGAGCCGCGTACCGCGACCACCTCCAAGAATCAGACTGATGACTCGGTTCGGCATAGTTCCCCCGGATCCCAAAAATCAGAACGAAGGGTTTGGTGTGGCACGCGGAGCGGTAACTCTTCGTAGGAATTACCGCACGTCCATGAGCCATTCTACCATGCCCGGCGCGCGAGGACCGGCCGTCCATTCCTGAGCAAGACGGCACGATCCCCGCGACGTTTCTGCGGAAAGGCCAGCCTGTCACCAACCGATAGTCATGTTGGATTCAATGGCCTTACGGGCCCCTTCCAGATCGCAGCCGGTATGATGCATGTACAGCCGGACGGCATGCAGCTTGTCACCGCTGGCCTGAGCCAGACACTCACGGGCCGTGGTACACGGGTCCGATTTCCCTTCGATCCCCAGCAGGCGTTTCGAAATAACCCAGGCATCCCTCGGACGATGTGCAACCCGAAGGACTTCCTCGCTCGGGTAATTGGAATGGGCGAACGCGCGTGCGGCGGACTCGTCATCAACGCACGCAATCATGATATGTGACGTGGTTTCCACCTCGTACAGAGGCATAGCGTACCCCTTTCTGTGAAATGATCTGGACAGGGGTTCGGGGCGTTGGGAGAAGCGCCCCTTCTGCTAGGGGATGGTACAATCGCGAAACGTCCGGGTCAAACCCCCAGTGGTTCCGACAGGCGTCCATTCCGCGGAATCAGCGGGAGTCGGTGGCCGCGGCGATTGCGCGGTCCTCGAACATTTGCGCGAGGAGGAGGCTACCACGGGTCGCGATCATCTCGCCCTCCGAGAGGCCTGAGGAGATGATGACCATGTCGTGCAACTCCTGAACAATCTCAACCTCTCGCCGTTCGAAGCGCGACGGATGGGTGGAGACACGGACAAAGACATAAGCATCGGAGTCAGCGACCACAACCGCGATTCGAGGAACCTCGGTATGGTCCGGCACGGGTGGGATCAGGACGGCGCTACGTACCAGCATGTCGGCTTTCAGGCGACCGCCCAGATTGGGGATCGAAGACCGGATCTGCACGGTCTTGGTCACCGGATCAACGCGCTGATCGATATGTTCGATCGTCGCGCGGACGACGTTGTTCCCCGGCAGGTACGGGAAGCGGATTTCCCAGGACTGGCCGACCTCGACGCGATCCTCATCGCTCTCATAAACATTCCCCTTGACCCAGAGGTGGGTCAGGGGGGCAATGGTCAGAAGGACCGTGCCCGCGTCGTACAGGTTATCCTGCACGGCATTCCTCGCGATGATGATCCCATCGGATGGTGACCGGAGCGTCATCCGAGCTTTCTGGGTACCATCTTCGTCCTGAATCGCCCGGATCTGGTTCTCATCCAGGCCAAAGATCTGGAGCTTATCGCGTGCGCGTTTGAATTCCAAACGGCTTTGCATTTCCTCATTGACAGCGTCGTGATAGTCCTTCTCGGCGATGGCTTTTTTCTTGTAGAGACCCGTCAATCGTTCGAGCTGTCGCTTGTCGTGTTCGAGCTGGGCGGACGTTTCCTCAAAAACCGCCTTGGCCTCGGCCAGATCGGTACTTTCGAGATCAACAAGAGGATCTCCCTTCTTGATGGTCTCACCCAGGGTGACATGGACCCGGGTGACGATGCTCTCGAATCGGGTGCGGATCTGGGTCAATGTGTCCGGATCGTAAGCCGTGGAACCATTGACTTCCAGGCGAATCGGCTCGCGCTGGGGTTCGACGGTGGCCAGTTCGATGCCGAGAGCGTCCATCTGTGCACGAGTGAGCTCAATCCGGCCGTCCCAGGGGCTCGCCACGCTCTGGGGTTCTCGTTCCTTATCGAGAGGCGTTTCCCGATCCGGGAACGCGGACGATTTCGTTTGGGAGATCGACTTCCAGGCCAGGGACGCCCCCTCCCGGGCCCAACCATTAATCGTGATCAAACCGATCCCGAGAATCAGGAGCAGGATGGCGACGGGTAATTTCCAACGCATCGCGGGAAAACTCCAAAGCCCAAATATGGACCGTTTAAAACGGGCGCAATATCGATCACAGTTCGACGCGTGTTTCATTCCGGGAGGGGAAGATGCTGTAGAGCACCGGGATCAGAAACTGAGGTAAAATCATGGCAACCGTCATGCCGCCGACGACCACGATGGCCAGCGGCTTCTGCGCCTGTGAGCCAACCGAGGTGGCCATGGCCGCCGGCAAGAGTCCCAGGATCGCGGTCAACGAGATCATCAATACCGGGCGAAGCAGCATGATTGAGCCGCTCATGACTGACTCGAGGACCGGTTTGCCTTCCGATCGCAGTCGGTTGAAGTAGGAGATCAGCAATACCCCGTTCTGCACGACGACACCGAAGATCGAGATGAACCCCACGGCCGCCGAGATGCTGAAGGTGGTATGCGTGAGCCGCAAGGACCAGATGCCGCCCATCGCCGCGGCCAGCACGCCGGCCATGACGATCAGGGCATCCTTGAGCGAGTTGAACATGGTGTACAGTAATACCATGATGAGCACGATCGACAGCGGTACCATCACCAGGAGGCGGGCATTGGCCTCCTGCATCTGGGCGAACTCTCCGGACCATTCAATCCGGTATCCGGGCGGCAGGACCGGCTTGCCGGTCGCGGGCTTTTCGATCCGTCGCTGAGCGTCCGTGATGGCCGACGCGAGGTCGCGTCCGCGGACGCTGAACTTGATCGGAATATACCGGCGGTTGTTCTCGCGATAGATGTACGAAGCGCCGGATCGGTGCGGGATGATCGTGGCAAGCTGGCTCAGTGGCACCCGCGTCGTGGTCTGGCCGTTGGTGGCGGGGATTTCCACCGGGATTCGACCGATATCGACCGGGTCGTCACGCAGATCGACCGGAAGCCGGAGCACGATGTCGTAGAGCTTCTCTCCTTCGACCATCTGCGAGAAGGCTTTGCCACCGATCGCGACCTGAATGACCGCCTCGACGTCCGCCACGTTGATCCCGTAACGGGCGCAGGCTTCGCGGTCGATGCGGATCTCCAGGTTGGGTTGACCGACGATGTGGAAGAGGCCGACGTTCTCGATCCCCGGCACCGAACGCAGTTCGTTGACGACCTTCTGGCCGACCTCTTCCAGAGTGCGGAGATCGTTGCCAAAAAGCTTGACCGAGTTGGCACCCTTGACTCCCGAGAGAGCCTCCTCGACGTTGTCGCGGATCAACTGCGAAAAGCTGAAGTCGATTCCCTTGTATGCCGCGAATTTCCGGTTTAGCTCCGCCTCGATCTTCTCTCGGGTCATACCTGGCCGCCACTTCTCCATCGGACGGAGCGGGACGTTGAATTCGAGGTTGAAAAAGCTGGTAACGTCGGTGCCATCATCGGGACGGCCAACGTGCGACATCACGCCCCGAACTTCGGGCACCGAGGCGATCTCCTCGCGGATGCGAGGGGCCATGCGGGCGGCCTCTTCCAGACTGACGGTCCGCGGCATCAGGGCGCGGATCCAGAGATTCCCCTCTTCCAGCTCCGGCATGAACTCCGCCCCGAGGCCTGGGATCAGGCTGATCGTGAACGCGAGCAATCCGGCGATGAGGCCGAGCGTCAGCCAGCGATGCCTCAGGGCGATCTTGAGCGCCCGGGTGTATGCCCAGGTCAAAAAGCGGTCGAGCCACGTCTCCTTCTCTTCCGTCTTGTTCTTGAACAGGAACGAGCAGAGGACCGGGGCCAGGGTCATGGCGACGATCAAGGCGCCGAGGATCGAGAAGGCATAGGTGTTGGCCATCGGACCGAACAGCGCGCCGGCCGGCCCGGTCATCACGAACAGCGGCAGGAATGCGCAGACGATGATCATCGTCGCGAAGAAGATCGGTCGATCGACGCCGTGAGTCCCTTCCTCAATGCTCTGGATCAGGGGACGACTGCGGTCCACGTGATGCGAGGTAATGTGCCGATAGATGCTCTCGACGATTACCACCGCGCTATCGACGATGATGCCGAAGTCCACCGCGCCGATGGAGAGGAGGTTGGCGGATTTGCCCTGGAAATAGAGTACCGTGATCGCGAACAAGAGCGCCAGGGGGATGACCAGGGCCACGATCGCCGCGCTGGCGACATCTCCCAGGAACAGGAACAGGATCAGAACGACCAGACCCATTCCGACGACCAGGTTGTGCAGAACGTTGTGCGTGGTGATGTGAACCAGGTCGGTCCGCCGGTTGAACGGGACGATCTTCATGCCGGGAGGGAGAAGTTCGCCGGCGTTGATCTCATCAATCTTGGCCTGGACCCCCTCGGCCGTGGGCAGGCTCTTCTCGTATTTGCGCATCAGGACGATGCCCTCGACCACATCGTCCTCCTTGCCCCGGCCGACGATCCCCAGCCGGGGGCGATGGCCGATGACGGCCTTGGCGACCTGCCGGACGTAAACGGGGATGCCTCCGTGCGTCGTGATGACCACGTTGCCGATGTCATCCAGTTTGTCAGTCTCGATGATCGCGGCGTTCTCGATCTGAGACGGGTCGAGCGGGTCCACCCCTTCGCCGAGCAGGCCGACGGCGCGGACATTGTGAACCTGGCTGCCGAGGCTCAATAGATCGCCGCCGACGTTCGCGTTGGAGTTCTTGATTGCCTCCTCGATCTGTGTGAGCGACACCTCGTACTGTCGCATCAGGCGGGGGTCGATCAGAACCTGGTATTGCTTCACCGTTCCGCCATAACCGGTCACGTCGATAACCCCCGGCACCTGCTTCAAGGCCCGGTTCAGTACCCAGTCCTGAACCGCCTTGAGCTGGTTGGTCGTGTAACGAGGACCTTCCAGCACATAACGGACGATCTCACCCGTGGGACTCCACGGCGAGAGCTGCGGGTTCACTCCGGCTGGCAGGTTCTCCACCGAACGAATCCGGTTCAAGACTTCTTGTCGCGCCCGAACATAGTCCGTCCCGTAGGAGAACTGGCATTTGATGTCGTTCAGACCCGAAATCGACGTACTACGCAGGTCTTCCAGTCCCGGCATCCCATTCAGAGGCCGTCTCCAGAGGGATGCCGACCAGCCGTTCCATCTCTTCGGGACTGGCCCCGGGGTTCTGGCTAATGACCTCGACCAGCGGCGGCGTCGGATCGGGATACGCCTCCACGTTCAAATTCAACGCGGAATGCACTCCGAGACCGATCAATCCCAGAACTCCCAGGATGACGATCAAACGATTCCGCAGGCTCCATGCAATGACGGCACGGACCATCTGATTCGTTCCTTGAATGAGCTGAATCGGAGCACGAACGGTCGCCAGCCGCGACCTCCGAGAGGAAAGTTTGCACGATCGAGGATGACGTGGGGAGGCGGGAGGAAATCCGCCGGAGACGTGAGTTTGATCCCTTGCCGAATGATCAACAGCGGAGGTGCGGCATGCGCGGAGAGCCAAGGGATCGCCGACGCAAACTGGAAGGGTTGAGACGGTCTGAGCAAGCAAGATCCGGTAATGCATTGAACGCGAACAATCCGAACATCGCCCTGGCACGCAGCACTTGACCCTCGCCGTCTTCCAGATCTTCGCGGTCATCACTCGGAAGAGCCGACGCGACGCGAAGCGGATGACGAGCTTTTGTCCTCAACCGCTGAATCACTCCCCTGGAGAGGATTTGTAATGACAGCGTTTGATCGTGCACCGGCTCTCGCGCAGCAAATGCCACCTCTTCCGGCCAAGCCACGGAGGCGGCCAGGAGGAGGATCAACACGCGGACAGCGGATAGGGGGGAAGACTCGCCCACTCGAATTTTCCACAACCGTAAACGGCCTGTGATCGATTTTCTATCGATCGATCCTGCTAGCCAACGTTTCCGAATGCGAGAGCACACTTTCCTGATCGGTCCACGGTCCTTCATCGCTGGATGCGCTCTGGCATACTGAAATTCGAAAATGGTCGGAAGGCGGCGACGAGATTGGAAAAATCATCCGTCCAGACGTCGGCGTCCGGCCGGAACCGGGGTAACCTCCAGCGCGGATCATGGGCGATCTCACCAAGGTCCTCCTCATGACGCGCAAGCACGGCCCAGAGTGAAGGTTGCTTCCCCTGCCGTTTCTCTTCCCTCGAGACGTTCACGTCAGCACGAACCCGACAAACGAGTCCGCCATCATGGGCCAAGGCTCCAACCACTGGAACGAGATCGAGGTATCGGTTCGACAGGTTGAAGACAATCATGCCACCCTCCGCCAGCTTGCTCCGATAGAGCGCCAGCGCTCTCTTGTCAGGAGATGAACCGGCACCGCATCCGAACTGAAGGCATCCAGAATGATCAGCTCTTGCCCATGCTCGGGAAGCTCCCGGAGCCGGAGCCGGGCATCACCGATCACCACATCCAGACGATCGGCTCGGCTGTCATGCAGATAGGTGAAAAGGCGAGGATCACGGGCAATCCGGACGACGGCCGGGTCCAGTTCGAAGAAGGTCCAGCGCTCGTCGGGTCGAGCATACGCGGCAAGAGTCCCGATCCCCAGTCCGGCCACGGCGACCCTCCGCTTCGATCGCCTGACGCCAGCGACCTTGAAAATCTGACCGATCGGTCCGCTTCGATGAAAGAACGTCAGCGGGACGCGACGCCGCGCGGGATCGAGATCCTGTTGGCCGTGGAGCGTGCTGCCATGGAAGAACCGGTTCATGTTCTCCGGCTCGACGTGCGTGACCCGGACAGCGCCGAAGAAGTTTCGCTCTCGCAGAAGAAGCGTCCCGTCCACACCCGTCGAGAATCCCGAGGCAAGCAAAACCGCTCCGACGGTCAGTGCGAAACGGAACGGTCGGGAGCGGTACGTCCCGAGCGCCAGCACGCCCAGTCCCGATGCGATCATCACGCTGAACACACCCACTACCGATTCCGCCAGACCTCCAAAATCCGTGACGAGCAAGGTCATCAACAGGAAGACGATGGCCGGGATCACAACCTCGGACCGGGACCAGGACCTCTTCACCGATTCTCCCCCGGCGAACGGAAGGACCAGGCAAGCCAGAGTCAGGCTCAGGGGGTATTCCGCGACCCGGTCGAAGACGATGGGGGCCACCAAGGCGTTGAAGAAACCTCCCGCCACGCCGCCGAAAGCAATCGCCAAGTAGAATTCGGTCAGGAATCGAGCCGGCGGGCGACGCCTCGCCAGCTCGCCGTGACAGACCATGGACGCGAGGAAGAACGCCAGCAGGTGAAAGGGCATCCAGAAGGCCTGGACCAACCCCGCTCCGAGCGCCGGGAGGATGAGGATCACCGAGAAGGGAAAGACGCGTAACATCCGACCATGAGATAAAATTGGTTGCCGCGAGAAGGTCAGGATGAACGAGAGCAGGTACAGCGCCAGGGGAATGACCCAGAGCAAAGGGACAGCGGCGATATCGGTCGTCAGATACGTCGTGACTCCCAGAAGCAGGCTCGACGGAAGGAACGACAGGACGATCCACGCCAGCCAATCGCGGAGCAGGGGCCTCGGGCCATCCGGGACCGGTTCCTCTCGGCGGCAAGTCTCCGACGAGGGTCGGGAGCGGAGGATCAGGAAGAGTCCACACGTCAGAGTCAGGATGACGAGCAATCCGTAACCAATCGACCAGGCGTAGGCCTGGTCCGACAAACACAGGAAGGGTTCCACAACCAGGGGATAGGCCAGCAACGCCGATAAACTTCCGAGGTTGCTGGCGGCGTAAAGGTGGTATGGGTCGCGGGCATCTCGGTGCGAGGTCTCGGCGAACCAGCGCTGGAACAAGGGGGCCGAGGTGGATACAACGAAAAATGGCAAACCGGCCCGCATCAGGAGCATTCCCAGCAGCCAGCCCCTGGGGTCACGGCTCGGGTCCGGCGTTCCGACGGCGTCCGGGACAACCAGCGGTGGCAAGACCAGAATGGGCACGAACACGAGAAGGAGATGCCACATCGCCTGGCGTCGGACACCCAGCCAGGTCATGGCGGCATGGGCATACGCGTAACCGGCAAGGAGCATCACCTGGAAAAAGACCATGCAGGTTGTCCAGACCGCCGGAGTCCCCCCGAGCGTCGGCAGGAGCATCTTGGCGATCATCGGTTGAAAACTGAACAGATAGTGCCGCGCTGAGGAAGAGCGACATGACAAAACAACGGGACAAGCGAAGACTCCTCTGCGTGGAGACGTGATCCGTACCGACGCTTCCCAGACTACAATGCCGAGGGTTCCAAAGACGCGGCAAGTCCGAAATGGACCCAATCCTGTTGAGGAAGGGAAGAGGCGCGTGCTGGCGTCCGAAAGCACTGGCACGGTGTTTGATGCGTTGAATTCCGATCGCTCGATTGACAAGGGATGCGATTTCCGAAAAGACTAGGACGATCCGAAGTTGATCCTCCCTTTCGGAATGACTCGGAAAAAATTCTGAGATTTCGACGACAAGAACGCGAACCACGCAGCAAGGCGGGACGTAACCCATGATGAAGGCCCCCGGTTCGGCGGACTCCCTCGCCACGATCTCGGACGAGGAACTGCTGAGCCGTTACCGTGACGAGGGCCGGACGGAAGACTTCGACGAGCTGGTCCATCGCTACGAACGTGAACTCTACCGCTACCTGGCCCGCTACCTCAGAGACTCCTCTCTGGCGGACGACGTGTTTCAGAACACGTTCCTGCAAGTCCACCTGAAACGGGATCTCTACGAGGACGGGCGTCCGGTTCGCCCCTGGCTGTACTCGATCGCCACCCATCAGGCTGTCGATCAACTACGGAAACTCGGGCGACATCCCACCATCAGTCTCGACCGCCGCGGCAGTTCCAGTGATTCCGATGCGAGTGCGTTGATCGACCTGCTGGAAGGGGAAGGACTCGGGCCACTGGCCCGGCTACAAGGGAGAAGAGCGACAGGAGTGGGTTCGTGAGAGTGTGGCCAAGCTGCCCGATACCCTTCGTCAGACCCTCATCATGGCCTATTACCAGGACATGAAGTACCGAGAGATCGCGGATGCCCAGAAAATCCCGGTCGGAACGGTGAAATCCCGCCTGCACGCCGCCCTGGCCAAGCTCACCCAGATGGCCGAGGCCGCCAACCAAGACGGACGCGAGTGATCCCATGAGCCCCCAAAACCTGCTGGATTCCGCCCTCGGACAGTTCGAGAACGAAGAACACCGAGCCCAGCTTGAGAGCGAAGTCGCAGCCGACCCCGCTCTGGCCGCTTCTCTGGAACGGCTCACAAACAATCTCCAGCTCCTGCTCGACGACGGTGATGATCCAGAGCCTCCGAGCCGATCTTGCCTCGCGGACCCTTGCCTACGTTGCGAGCAACGGATCGTCTCGTCGTACGGTTCTGGATCTGATCCCCTCACGGGTGCCATTTCGCTGGGCGGACGTCGCCGTGGCCGCGGGGATCTTTCTGGCCGCGCTGGCGACCCTGCTACCGGCCGTCCAGAACTCCCGCTCCTCCTGGCTCAACGCGGCCTGTACCGCCAACCTCCAGAAGCTGGGGGTCGGGCTGAACCACTACGCCACGATTCACAACTCCTATCCGTACACGTCCGACGACTGCAAGGCCCCTTATTCCGGGGCTTATGTTCTGATGCTTCATGACGAGGGACTCCTGGACGATCTGAGGTTGCTCGACTGCCCCTCGAATGGTCGAAGATCATGCCGAAGACTCTGCCCGACTGCCAATCGTTCTGCCAGCACGACGCCCAGCAGATGAAGTCGGCCTATTGCCTCCGCACCGCGGATTATGCTTACAACCTGGGCTACCAGAGACAGGACGGCACGTTGGGTCCCCTCCCCGCGACCATCCCCGAGAACGTTCCGCTGATGGCCGACTTGCCCCCGTTCGATGACGGCCTCCAGATCCTCGAAGGGAACAGCCCCAATCACGCGGGACACGGGCAGAACGTCCTCTATGTCGGCGGGCACGTCCGCTGGAGCCCTAACCGCCACGTCGGGCCGGATCGGGACATCTTCGTCAACGACCAGAACCTCCCCGCCCCGGGCCTGCACATCGAGGACTTCGTCCTCGCCCCCGGCCTCGCCCGCTTCGATGGCCGTTGAGGCTTTCGAGTACAAAATCGAGATCGGATCTCAACCGCCGCCGCTCGGCCTTCGGAAGGAGGCCCGGCGGCGGTCTTCGATGAAGAGGGCGAGCATCGACTTGGCGTCCTCGATCCTTCCGTCCTCGACCATGCGAATCGCCTCGTCCCAGGGGACGACCACCGGCTCCAGCCGCTCATCCGGTTGATGGTCCGTGGGGCCGGGACGGAGATCCTCGCAGCGGAACAGGGTCATCCGTTCGTTCAGCACCCCGGGCGAGACGTACCAATCCCCACCTTGGTGATCCGCCCGGCGCGGTAGCCCGTCTCCTCTCGAAGCTCGCGTTCGGCCGTGACCTCGGGGGCCTCGTTCGGGTCCAGGGTCCCGGCGGGGACTTCCAGCAACGTCTTGCCGACCGCGTAGCGTCCGTTCCGCACCAGGCAGATATGGTCCTCGTCCACCATCGCCAGCAAGGCGACCGCGCCGCGATGGAGCACCACCTCACGCTCGGCGACACGGCCATCGGACAGGCGTACTTCCTGAAGCGCAAGGTCAATCTTGCGTCCAAGATAGATCGTGCGGCGTTTTGGTTCGGAATCGCTCAAAGGCGGGCACTCCCTGGGCTTTCCACCGCATGCTCTCGCTCTTGCCGCCAACCCCGTTCGAACCGGTCGAGAGCCTCCGTCAAGGTCGCCTCGTCCACCGCGAAGCAAAGCCGGACGTGCCCTTCGCCGCCCTGGCCGAAGGCGCGTTCCGGGGGCGATGCCCACCCGGTACTCGCGGACCATCCGTTCGCAGAACGCGAAGGAGTCGGTCAGGCCGTCGAGCCGGGGGAACACATAGAACGCCCCCGTCGGCTCGGGGACCGTGACTCCGGGAATCCGCCGGAGTCGCTCCAGAGCGATTCGCCGGTTCCTCGCGTAGCGCTGCTGGGCGTCACGGAGGAACGGCTCCCCCTGTTCGATGGCGACGCGGGCGGCCTCCTGGGCGACGCCCGGGGCGTGGCTGACAACGTACTCCTGAAGATGGGTCATCGCCCGGGCCACCTCCGGAGGCGCGATCGCGTAACCGACCCGCCAGCCGGTCATGCGGTAGGTCTTGGAAAAGCTCTGCGCCACGATCAGGCGGGGCCGGACGTCCGGCAACGTCAAGGGGCTGGGAGCGACGGTCCCTTCAAAGACGATCCGCTCGTAAACGCCATCGGCGAGCAGCCAGAGGTCGTGCCGCTCGCAGAAAGCCGCCAGGCGGCTCCAGTCGGCTTCGCTGGCGGTCCAGCCGGTCGGATTGCCCGGACTGGCCAGGGCGAGCAGCCGGGTATCCGGGCGGATCGCCGCCGAGAGTCGGTCGAAATCGAGCTGGAAGCCGTCCGGCGCGAGGTCCAGCGGAACCTCGATCGCCTCCGCCCCCGCGACCCGGATGGCCGCCGCGACGTTCGGCCAGAGCGGCGTGAGCACCAGGGCCGAGTTCCCCGGACCGACGGTGGCCTGGCACGCCAGGACGATCGCCACCATCCCGCTGGCCGTGACCACCACCTCCCGCAGCGGGTCCCGCTCGACCCCATGAAGAGACGCCACCTGTCCCGCGATCGCCCGCCTCAGCTCGGGATAGCCGGCATTGGGCGTGTAGAACGTCCGGTTGGCGTCCAGAGCCCGGTGCGCGGCCTCCTTGATGAAGTCCGGCGTCGGCAGCGTGTCCTCGCCGTAGAACAGCCGGAGCGTCCCCGGATGCTCATCGGCCAGCGCGGCGATGGCCCGGATGCGCGACGGTGAGACGGAGGCAGCGGGGGCAAGATGCACGGCCAGGGTCGCCTTCGGAGATTGGGAATGCCGCGATCGGTTGGCGGCATCCCGTCCGTCACCAAGTCGCACCTGGAGGGGGCATCTTACGAACGAACCCAACCGTGACAGGGTCGTTTTTGCCGTAAGTCCTTGTTCGTGAGGAACTTGGTGACAACCCTCGTTGGGTTCGTTTGGAAATACGACACAATATCTTGCGAATTCAGACTTTACGTCGCGCCGACATGGGTATTATCGCTCGGCGCCGGCTCCCGCTTCACCCCAAAAGGGGCCTCGGGCCGGCCGTTCCGGATCATTGGGTACCCTGACGGACCCGTTTATCGGCGTCCCGGATCGACAGGACAGGGCAGGGGGCCTCCCGGACGATCCGCTCGGCGACGGAGCCGAGCAGCACGTGACTGAGGCCCGTGCGGCCGTGGGTGGCGATCACGATCAGGTCGATCGGAAAATCACGCGCGTAGCCGACGATCCCGTCCACCGGATCGCCCCAGCGGACTTCCATCTCGACGGACGGGGCCTCTCCCCAGGTCTTGTCGAGGACATGCTTCAGGGCGTCGTAAGACTTGGCCTCGGTCTCGGCGTAATATTCGGGCGGAAGGGCGGCGATCAGGGAAGGGTCCGGCCCCACCGGGACCACCACGTCGGGCAGCACGTGGAGCAGGTGCAAGGTCGCGCCGAAACGCTCCGCCAGTCCGCACGCGTACTTCAGCGCGGCCTCGGCATGGTGACTGAAGTCGGTGGGAGCCAGGATGTTCTGGATGGACAGCACGTCAGGATTCGTCCTCAGCGCTCGCCGCGCACGAGTTCGTGGAACCGTTTCAGAAGGTCCTTCGTCACCGGACCGGGCGTTCCGTCGCCGATCGGGCGGCCGTCGCACTCGACGACCGGGATGACCTCGGCGGCGGTGCCGGTCAGGAAGCACTCGTCGGCCGTGTAGATGTCGTGGCGGTCCATCGTTCGTTCGACGACCGTCAAGCCGGCATCTCGGGCCAGTTCGATGACCGCGTCCCGGGTGATCCCTTCGAGGATGCCGGAGTCGAGCGACGGGGTGTGCAGTTCCCCTTTGCGGACAATGAAGATGTTGTCGCCGGTGCACTCGGCGACTTCCCCCTTGTGGTTGAGCATCAGGGCTTCGAGACAGCCGGCGTTGGTCCCCTCGATCTTCGCCAGGATGCTGTTCAGATAGTTCAGGGACTTGATCCGCGGATTGAGCGCCGCGGGATGGTTCCGGATGGTGCCGGCGGTGACGATCTTCAGGCCGTGCTCGTACAGCTCGGTCGGATAGAGGCTGATCGAGTCGGTGATGATGATGACCTGCGGATCGGTCGTCTTGCGAGGGTCCAGCCCCAGGCTGCCCGCCCCTCGGGTGACGATCACGCGAACGTAGGCGTCCTTGAGGTTGTTCGCCTCCAGGGTCTCGCGGATCGCCTTGGCCATCTGGGCCTTGTCGATCGGGATCTGGAGGTTGATCGCCCTCGCCGAGTCGTAGAGCCGATCAACGTGCTGCTCGATCTTGAAGACGCGGCCGCTGTAGGACCGGATGCCCTCAAAGACGCCGTCGCCGTAGAGCAGGCCGTGGTCATAGACGCTGATCTTGGCGTCGGCCTTGTCGTAAAGTTTGCCGCCGATATAGACCTTCAGGCTCATCCGAGTGCGACTCCGGCGGGTTGACCCGGACGACGCGTTGATCGTCGGGGCGCGCGGCGATTACGGAGATGGTCGGGAAGGCCGTACCATGGGCCTTCACCCGGTTCCGCCCTTCCGTGCTCCCGAAAGGGCGATGGACCCCCGGCCCCGCCGCTGTCCGCTTTTGAGGAGTCAGGACAGGACGGCGGCCCACTCCTCGACTCGACCCTCAGCGAGCCGGACCGTCCGGTCGGCCTGCTGGGCAACATGCGCGTCGTGAGTGACCAACATCATAGTGAGCCCGCGTTCCCGGTTCAAGTCGCGCAGGAGGTCGAGCACCCCCTGACCGGTCGCCGCGTCGAGGTTGCCGGTCGGCTCGTCGGCCAGGAGGATCTCGGGGGAGCCGGCAAGGGATCGAGCGATCGCCGCGCGTTGCATCTCGCCGCCGGAAAGCTCCGAGGGACGATGATCGAGCCGGTGTCCGAGTCCCACCCGATCGAGAATCGCTTCGGCCTCCTTGCGGAAGCGCCGTCGCGAACCGAGATACGAGATCAGGCCATGCCGGATCATCAGCGGCATGAGCACGTTTTCCAGGGCCGTCAACTCGGGCAGGAGATGATAGAACTGGAAGATGAAGCCGAAGGTCCGGTTCCTCAAGATGTCGCGGCGGCGGTCGGGCAGCGTGTCGATGCGCTGGCCGTCGAGATAGACCTCGCCCGAGTCGGGCGCGTCCAGCAGGCCGAGCACATGCAGCAGCGTGCTCTTGCCCGATCCGCTCGTGCCGACCACCGAGACCAGTTCACCGCGCTCGACCGTCAGGTCCAGCCCCTGAAGCACCGGCACGCGGTTCTTGCCCTTGCGGTAGCTCTTTTCCAGACCGATGGCCGAGAGGTGAACCTCCATCGATAGCCCTCCTTTGGAAGAGATGATTTCACTCATTCCGCAACGCCTGAACCGGGTGCAGCTTCGCCGCGCGCTGGGCCGGCCAGACGCTCGCGGCGACGGCGATCAGCAGGGCGCCGCCGACGATGCCGAAGACGGTCCAGGCCGAGACCATCGTCGGGATCTCGTTGAAGTAGTAGATGTCGCCGTTGAAGACCTTCCGCCCGGTCAGCTTGCTGAGCCACTTCTCGATGACGTTGATGTAGCGGACGAACAACAGCCCCCCAATCATCCCGACACCGCTGCCGACCAGCCCCAGCGACAGGCCGTAGCCGAGGAAGATGCTGCGGACCCCGGCCGTCGAGGCTCCCAGGGCCTTCAGAATGCCGATGTCGCGGGTCTTCTCGACGACGATCATCGAGAAGATCGCCAGGATGCCGAAGCCGGCGACGGCGATGATGAAGAACAACAGCATATTCAGGATGCTCTGCTCGATCGCCACGGCGGCGAGGATCGGCCCCTGCTCCTCCTCCCAGGTCGAGACGTGAAACTGCATCGGCCGCATCTTCTCCAGCGCCGTCTGGAGCTTGGCGGCCAGGGCGTCGAGATCCACGCCGGGCCTCGCCTTGATCTGGAGCAGGTTCACCTTGCCGTGGCCGTGGCCGTCGCCGACTCGCAGGAGGTACTGGAGCCGGTCGAGCGGGACGTACACGTGCAGCGAGTCGTACTCGCTCATGCCGCTCTTGAAGAAGCCGACGATGGTGAACTTGTCGCTCGCCGGCTCGGGGCGGCTGCCGCCGGTCGGGAAGGTCAGCGTGACCGAATCGCCGCGATGAACGATGAATTCGTCCTTCGTCGCCCCCGGGCGGTGGATCGTCGCCAGCGCGAAGCCGACGATCGCGCCATGGTCCGGGACCTGTTCAAAGGCATGATCGCGCAAGGCTCGATCGAAGGGATCGTTCGGATCAAACGACTCTCCGATCATCTCCCCGGCCGGCGAGTGCCGCCGCAGTTCCTCGCTCACCTCGAACGAAGGCGGAATGCGCCTTCCCCGTTCGTCCTCCAGAAATTCGGCGAAGTCGCCCGTCTTGGCCCGCTCGTGGGGCCGGACGCCGATGAGCTGGACGGTCTTCTTGTAGGGCATCCCGCCGATGAAAAACGTGGCCATCGCGGGGGTTTCGCTCGTGGGGGCCATCGCGATGACGTCGTCACCGGCGACCTCTCGGATGCGGGCCATGACCTCGTCCGGGTCGTTAAACCCGTCGAAGCTCCACGACCGGACGACCACATCCGCCAGGACGCCGTGGAGCCGGTCGCGCATCTTCTCGGCGAACCCGGCCATGACCGCGTTGACCACGATCATCGTCGCCACGCCGAGCATCACGCTGATGATGCTCGCCAGCGCGATGTAACGGGTGCGGAGATATCTCCAGCAGAGCAACGACTTGTACATGACGGGAGCCTCCGTGCGCCGTCGTTCGGGATGGATCGGTGTACGCTAGAGACCGGATTCGGGCCGCAAGAGCGGGAACAGGATCACGTCGCGGATGCTCGGCTTGTCCAGGAGCAACATGCAGAGCCGGTCCATGCCGACCCCGAGTCCGCCGGCCGGCGGCATCGCGTGTTTGAGGGCGCGGATGAAATCTTCATCCATGGTCGCCATCGAGTCCTCGGCCTTCTGGCCGGCGAGCTGGGTGCGGAACAACGACTCCTGCAAGGTCGGATCGTTCAACTCGGTGTAGGCGTTCGCCAGTTCCATCCCCTGCACGTACAGCTCGAAACGCTCGGCCACGGTCGGGTCCGTCGCCTTCCGCTTGGTCAACGGGCAGATGGCCGCCGGGTAGTCGATGACGAAGATCGGTCCGGTGAGGCGGTCCTCGACGACCTCCTCGAAGACCTCGCTGACCAGAACATCGTGATCCTTGCCGTCGGTGGCGATGCCGAGGGATTCGGCCTTCGCCCGGATGGCCGCGTCGTCCTTGAAGTCCACGCCGGCATGTTCCTGGAGAAGCTCGGCGTAGGTCTTGCGAGGCCAGGGGGGGGTGTAATCGACGGTGGTCTCTCCCCAGGGACGATGGAAGTTGCCGTCGAGCGACTCGATCGCGCCGGTGATGAGGGCCTCGGTCAGGTCCATCATCGTATGGTAATCGCCGTAGGCCTGGTACGCCTCCAGCATGGTGAATTCCGGGTTATGCTTGCGGCTGAGGCCCTCGTTGCGATAGACCCGGCCGATCTCGTACACCCGTTCCATGCCGCCGACGAGCAGGCGCTTGAGGTACAACTCGGGGGCGATCCGCAAGAACAGGTCGATATCGAGCGCATTGTGATGCGTGACGAACGGCCGGGCCGCGGCGCCTCCGGCGATCGACTGCATGGTCGGGGTTTCGACCGCGACGTATCCCCGGTCGGCCAGCACGCGGTGAAAGGCCGCGACGATCTTCGTGCGCCCCAGGAACGCGCGCATCGACTCCGGATTGCTGAACAGATCGACGTAACGCTGCCGGCTGCGCTGCTCGACGTCCGTCAGGCCGTGCCACTTCTCCGGGGGAGGGAGCAGGCTCTTGCCCAGGAACGTCAACGATTCGGCGAAGACCGTCAGCTCGCCCGTCCGGGTGTGGCCCAAGGTCCCCTCAACGCCGAGCAGGTCGCCCAGGTCCAGCTCGCCGGTCAAGGCCCAGCCCTGTTCCCCGACCTGCTTCTTCCCGATGAAGACCTGAATCCGTTCGGTCCAGTCGCGGAGGTCGAGAAAGACGACCTTCCCCTGGCCCCTCTTGAGCATGATCCGGCCGGCGACGCGCACGCGAGGCCCTTTCTCGTCGGCGCCGGCCTCGGGAGCGGTCAGGGCGCGAACGGCGGAAATCGGCTGGTGGTGATCGAACCGCTGCCCCCAGGGGTCCAGACCCAGGGCCGCGATCCGCCGCAGCTTCTCCAGGCGGACGGCTTCCAGGTCCTCGCGTGTTTCTTCCGACATCTCCGGGCCTTGCGTCTCGGCGGAACTCGTTGCATCGAAGCGGACTTGAGCCAAATTTTATGGAATTCCGAAGAACCGTCAACGTCAACCGTCTCGCCGCCTCTCGCCGACCTGGTCGGACGCTGGCATCATGGAAATGGTTTGGGGCGATCTGGGATTTCATTTTGAAGGGAAAACCTTGCGACTCTTCATGGTCGAGGTCCGGGTCACGGACTTCGTGCGCTCGCTGGCCTGGTATCGTGACATTCTGGGCCTGACGCCCCTCCTCGTGGATGAGGCGAGGGGCTTCGCGCTGCTCGGTACCGAGGGGGGCCATATCGCCTTGAAAGCCGGCGCGGCGGACATCTCCCCGCGTGCGGATCTCCAGATCGTCTTCGAGGTGGAGGATGTGGGGATCGATCGGGCTCGCCTGTGTGCCCTGGGGGAAGAGGTTGCCGAGCCGGTCGAGAACCCGGACGAGGGCTACACCGAGATCCGGCTGAACGACCCCGATGGAACGCCGATCCGGCTGTTCTCGTGGACCGGCCGCGAACGAGGACCGATCAAGCGGTGAGGGTCGGAAGGACGTATGGTCCTTTCGGGATCACCGCGACGCGAGCCTCGGGGCCGTACTCGCCGAGCGAATCGGCCAGGGCGGCCTCGACGCTCGGGGCCGGCTCGACGTGAAGGCCCGAGAGCACGTCGGCGGAGAGGCCGTCGCTGACCATCTTCACCTTCGCCTTCCGGCGCACCTTCGCCAGCTCCTCCAGTTGCCACTGGTCGAGCACGAAGTAATTCTTGTCGAGGATGCACTGAAGGAAACGTTCCAGGTCCGTGTGCTCCTTGCAGAGCCCCTGAAACTCCGCGCTGCCGATCCCTTCGGTGAGGCTCGCGGCAAGGATGATGGTGCCGCCTTGCTTGAGGATCGGCAAGCAGCCGGTCATCCCCTTGACCGACTGATAGAAGGTCGTGTCGAGGGGATAGCCGGCGGCGGACGTGACGACGATGTCCACCGGCTCGGCGACCGGGGCCTTGACCACGTTCTCGACGAAGCGGACCCCTTCGAGGAACGCTTGTTCCATGTCCCCCGCGACGACCGACGTGATCCGCCGCGCGTATCGAGGGTGACATTCACGATGAAGTCGCACCCGGCCATGCGGGCGATGCGGGTATTTTCCTCATGGACGGGGTTGCCGTCGAGGATGCCGCAGTCGGCGTTCGGGTGTTCGAGGAAGTCGGGTGAGTGCCAGCGTTTGACCGTCTCCAGGCCGGCGATCCCGGGGCAGATCAGCTTCCGACCGCCGGAGTAGCCGGCCATCAGGTGCGGCTCGATCAGCCCCGTGGCGATCTTCAGGTCCGCCGCGAGGTAGCGCGAATCGATCCAGACCGGAACGCCTCGGGGCGTGGTGCCGAGGAAGGTGTGCTCGTCCTGGTGCGTTCCGTGGTGGTCCTCGACGCGGTACGAACGGGCGATCTCCGGGCCGAGCATCTCCACCTTCTCGGCCTCGGTGCTCGGCCGGTGCAAGCCGGTGGCGACCAGGATCAGGACGTTTTCGCGGGAGATGCCCGACTCGTGCAAAGCCCGGAGCATCGGCCCGAGGATCGTCCGGTTTGGCACGGGACGGGTGATGTCGCAGATGAGGATGCAGGCGTCCCGACGCCCCCGGGCCAGGTCGCGGAGCGGGGCCGCGCCGGTCGGCCGTTCGAGCTTCGCGACGACCTCCGCATCGGGATCGTCCAGCGGAGGCACGCGCTTGATTTCCAGAGGGCCGACCACGCGGTCCTCGGGGAGTTCCACGTCCAGGCCCGACCGACCGTAATCCAGCGTGACGCGCAGAGGAGGCATGAACAGGTCACTCCGCAGACAACCGACGAATCCGAATATGGCGAAAGGCCACCGGCCCATGATCCCCCTGGAGGAGGATCGGCCCGGGGCGATCCGGCCCGGAAAGCCCCGACCGCGTCCCCCCCTCGCCGAAGTAGCCGACGTAACGGCCGTCCTTCTCTTCCAGCTTGACCCGAAGCGCGGGGGGCTTGGACGCGTTCTCGGCGGTCAGACGTTCGAAGGCGGCCTTGTCGGTTTCACCGTAACGGATATCGCGGTCCTTGTACACGGTCTCGCCGTTCCAGACGAGCGTGAGCCGCTTGCCTTTCAGGGTGATATCGTAGGTTTGCCACTCGCCCGGGGCCAGGGCGAGATTTTTGGGAGGCACGGCCCGCTCGTAGAGCGCGCCGCAGTCATGAAAGGCGGGGGATTTCACACCGAAGCTATCGAAGATCTGGATCTCGAAAAGCCCCCGGTTGTACACGCCGGAGTTGCTCCCCTTGGGAACCGTGAACTCGATGTGCAGCTCATAGTCGTCGAACGTCTGTTCGGTCATGAGGTCCGAACCACGCCCATCACCGCCACAGAGGAGAACGGCGTCGGGTGAGCCGCCGTCGCCGATCGGGAGAAGTCTCGTGGGATCATCCGGGTCCAGTTTCACGTCGTCGCAGACGACCCAGACCGGCTTCGCGTCCGGGTTCCGGGGCGTCCAGCCCGTGAGGTCCTTGCCGTTGAACAGCGTTTCCCAGGAACCTTCTCCTGGAACGACCGGCGGCGCGGCTTGAAGCGTCCCGCCATGCGCGATGATCCCACAGGCCACGACGAACAAGGGCGCACATCTCAATCGCATCGGTCGGGGCCTCCGGAGGTCAGGAAGTCGGGGCATCCTGTTTTCGAGAGAATTATCGTGAGGACGCGCCGTCTTCATTATAAGCGAATGCCTGTAGGTGCAATCCCATGGGAGTATGGACCGCGCCGGGCACCACCGTTCCCAGAGTGTAGATGGATCGTACGACAGCGGCCTTGACCGCCTGTTTCGTGGTCCTTGAGGAGGACGCGGGGAGGGACTCGGGAGGAGCGATCCGGATATCGATACCGTGGAACCCGGCATTTTCCAGACAGAGCCGCAGGGAGCGGACGCTGAAGTGGTTCACGTGGCTGTAGCGCGTCATCAAACCGATGCGCCGGCGATCCCGCTCGGAAAGGCTGGGATGGAAGAGGCCCCGGATGGCCTCCTTGACGTGCTGCATCGGCCCGTGAGGCACCTTGATCGACACGAGCCCACCCGGATGGAGCAAGCCGCGCAGGTCGTTGACCAGAGGCTGGGGAAACGGAATGTGTTCGAGCACGTCAGTCAACACCACGGCGCCGAACTTGCACCCCTGACGAACCATTTCCTCCGCGGGCACGCGATGAATTTTCTCGCCCGTTTGCTTCTCGGCGAAATTCGCCGCCCGGACGTTCAATTCGGCTCCCTCCACGTTCCAGCCCGCCTGACGAGCCAGATGAAGGAACCGGCCATCAAATGTGCCGATGTCCAGGATGGTTCGAGGGACACCGTTTCGCCAGCGTTTTTCCAGTTCCGCGAGGATATTTTGAAAAATTCGATCCTTGTACTGCCAGGCGAACCCTTCCTGGAGAAACTCCTCCGTTAACCATGGCTGATCGGAATAGATCAAGTGGAAATAGTCGTCGATCGCTGGCATCATTTCCGGCTGACCAAAACCGCAATCCGCGCAGCGAACCAGCCACGTTGGATCGTTATGAGGGTGATCATAGGGTGAGAGTTGAGGATGGTTCGATAGATCAAGCCCATCGCGCCAGTAACGCTTCCACCGGTTCCCACCGCAGATCCAGCATGTCCCGGAGGAAACCAGGGGCATGCGAGGAAGCTCAGCTGGACTCGTGGGAACGGCATTCATCACAGAAGGCTCCACGGGAACTCCGATTCTCAATAACGAGCCGAGCAGAAGGATGAATGAATGCGACCATAGCCCGAAGGGATCTCGGGACAACGAGCCAACCAATCTCGTCTCGATTGTAATGGAGGCATGATAGGCCATCAAGAAGCGTGACGCGATTCAACAACCGGCGCCGCGCATCTCCCCGCGCTTACCGGCAGAGGGCATTCGCAAATGGACACAGGAGACCGACACGGGAGCCTTCACGCTCAAGAGATGGATGCGGTGGTCGGTTTGGGATGGGGGGGCGTGCTGGAAGGAACGTTGGATTTGAGCACCAGGTTCGCGGATTTCAGGATGTATCGGCGGGCGTCTTTCATGCTGAAGACGACCTTGGTCGTACCAACGTCCGTCAATTTCTTGATAACGGATTCGGTATTTCCTCCCGCACCCCAACGACCGACGATGATCGTCTGAGACTTCTCCTGCGCCCGGAGCCGTCGAACGAGATAACGCGCCGGAGTCAGACCGACCGGGGGAAGGTGCGAGAGAATCACCAGGTCGGGGGACTGCTGGAGGATGGACCCAGCCAGTTCCATGGGAGACATGGGATCGTCGATCAGGATCATTTCCACATCGTAGGGCAAAAGCAGCAGACGGAGCATTTTCAGAGCCAGGCCGTCGGCGGTATCATTGGCAGCCACGCCGATGATCTTCAAGGGCACATCGTCCTTACGCTCGGGTTGAACCTGGGCCAGACCTTCCTCCGGAGCGTCCGGGTTGTCCTCCTTTTCGTTTGTGAGAGCTTCGAGGCTCAGATCGGGGCGTCCTTCCAGATCGTCGAGGATTTCAGAGGTGACGCGCCAGATGAACTCCCGCTCACGCTCGTCGGTCTCCCCCGCGCGTAATCGCGTTCGGCACGTGAGAGGGCCGGCAGCAGAATTTCATCGAACACCTCGGCGCGAGGTTGCTGGGTGAGTGCTTCATCGATCTGATCGGTCGCGGCGTCGGGTTCCATCGCGATCAGCCGATGGTAATAGCGCAGGTCGGGGGCCAGCTCCGACTTCTCCCCCAGAAGCGTGGCGAACGCGCTCAGGCTGGGCACGTATTTGCCCAAGACCGCCAGGGAGACCGTCAGCGGCGTCGAGAGCAGCAGCCCGAGCGCCCCCCAGAGCCACGTCCAGAACATGGCCGCCACGAGCAATCCAAGCGCCGAGACGCCCGTCGTTTTGCCATAGATGACCGGTTCCAGGAAGCTATTCGCCGCGACCTCGATCACCCCGAACAGAGCGATGACGAGGAGCGGTTGATGCCACGAGTGGGAGGAATTGGCGATCGAGAAGACAAAGGGCAACGTAAACGCTGTCGCTGGACCAACATAGGGGACGAACCGGAGCACGGCGGCCAGGAATCCCCAGAGGACCGCTAGCGGTACGCCGATGGTCCAGAGACCGAGGCCGACGATCAGCCCGAACGAGGAATTGACCAGCGTAAGCGTGGCGAGATAACGACTGATCCGGGTCCCGACTTCCTCCATCGTTCTCGTCGTCAGGCTGACCTGTCGATGGCCGAAAAGCTGAATGATCCGATCGCTGAGGTCCTCACGGTTCATCAAGAGGAACAGGACGAGGATGAGAACGAACGCACCGACAGCGATCGGTTCCATGTAAGGCCCGATCGTCTGCTGGAGTCGCTCCTGAAACGTCGGACGATTGGCGATTTCGACCTTCGGAATCTCCTTGGGGGCATCGACCGGTTCCTGGAGCGTCTCGGACACTTCCTCGACCGCCTTGGAGATCTTCTCGGTCGTCGTCTTCTCCTTGGGATGGAAGACCTCGTTGACGTGCTGTTTGATGTTGACCGTATACTGGTCCAGGCCCTCGGCGAGGGTGCTCAATTGCTGCCAGACCACCAGCGAGATGCCAAACAACAGCGAGAGCGAGAAGACCACGGAAATGATCACCGCGGGCGTCCTCGGCAGACCGCGATTTTCAAGGAATCGCACCAGGGGAGACAGGGCGAAGCTGAGCAGGACAGCGAGGGCCAAGGGCTTCAACACCTCGCCCGCGAAGTACATGAAGGCGATGATCGCGAGGATCAAAAAAGTGATGATAACCGGATGATCCATCCGGAAGGTGTTGCGCTGGCTGGTCAAGAGGACGACCCCCGCGGTACGAGAAGTCAATCAAGGTTGCATCGCAGGCACGGAGCGACAAACAGGCAATCTCGTGCCTCATAAAAGATCTCCAAATCGAGCACTGCGAACCGTGTGCCGTTGTCCGATCACTGGCGCGAAAATTGCGGAATGTGGTCCCCGATCGCTCCACTGCCGTAGCCGCGCATCTCAGGGGCTTTTTCTCTTGTCGCGAAGGAGAACGCAAAATAATGATACCGAACCCAGCCAACCGTCGTGAATTCCTTCAGGCCAGTGCCGCCGGACTCGCCACCATCGGGCTTGCCGGGGCGGCCGGGCCTCGACAGACCAACGATGGGGAGATTCCGCTGCGTCCCCTGGGCCGTACCGGGGAGATGGTCACCATGATCTGCCTGGGCGGCTACCACAGCACCCGGCACGATCAGGAAAGTGAGAGCCTCAAGCTCATTCAGCGTGCCGTGGATGAAGGCATCCGATTCCTCGATAATGCCTGGGATTACCATGATGGCGTCGCCGAGGAACGCATGGGTAAGGCCCTTGCCGAGGGGGGCCGGCGCGACAAGGTCTTCCTCATGACCAAGTGCTGTGGTCGGGACGCGAAGACCGCGCAGCAACACCTGGAGGACAGCCTTCGACGTCTCCGCACCGATCACCTCGACCTCTGGCAATTCCACGAGATCAACTACGACAACGATCCCGACTGGGTCTTCGAGGAGGACGGGGCGATTCGTACGGGCTTGAAAGCGCTCGAACAGGGGAAGGTTCGCTACCTCGGTTTCACCGGGCACAAGGACCCGTCAATCCACTTGAAGATGCTCTCCAAGCCCTACGACTGGGCGACTGTCCAGATGCCTCTCAACGTCATGGACTCGCAATACCGGAGCTTTCAGAAACGGGTGCTTCCGGTGCTCAACGAGCGCGGGATCGGCTGCCTGGGAATGAAGAGTCTTGGGGGCGCGGGCCTGATCGTCAGCAAGGCCGGTGTCCCGGTTCAGGACGCCCTGCGCTACGTCCTCTCGCTGCCAATCGCGTCGCTGGTCTCCGGCATCGACAGCATGAAAGTTCTCGAACAGAATCTCAAGATCGTCCGCGAGTTTCAGCCGTTGAGCGCTGAGGAACGTGGCAAGATTGAGGGAAGCATCGTGCAGGTGGCTGGAGACGGGCGATACGAGCTGTTCAAGTCGTCCAAGCAGTACGATGGTCCGTATCACCAGAAGCAACATGGCTTCGATGTTGGGACCGCTTGAGAGACAATCTCGAGAAAAAGTAAACGACCGTGCAGGGGTGCTGAAAAACACCCCGCACGGTCGTTTGGCATTTCTCTATTCTCGAGAGATCCTCGTTGCTCAGGCGGAACGCGCCCCTTCCTCGACCAGAATCTGGCGAGCACGCGGAACATTCGCCTCGTCGGCCTGAACGGAAACGAGGATATGACCACGTTCGACCCGGCTGGCGTATGTGGAGGCTTCTTCCTCCGGAATGCCCGCGCCGACCAGGCCGCCAACAAGGCCACCAGACGCCGCGCCAGACCCCCGCGCCGGTCAGGGCCGCTGCCAGCGGACCACCGATCAGGACTGGGCCCACGCCCGGAACCAGGACCGTGCTGCCCACCAGGGCCAACCCCACCAAGGCACCCACACCCGCGCCGGAAACCGCGCCCGCCGTTGCGCCTTCGGCGCTGAGATCCTCGGTACCGGTCGATTCGGCGATTTCGCTCGCCTCTCGCGGGTCCCGCATCGCAACGCCGATCGCCTCTCGGGTGAATCCGGCCGCCAGAAGACGGTTGATCGCGTCTTCGGCCGCTTCACGTGTTTCAAACATTCCAACGACAGTTCTCATGGTGCTCTCCCTTGTGAACTGAGGGTGCATTTCTCTTTTGTGGTGATGTTCCACGGAAATCCGTGGCCTGGTCGCGTCCAAAGCACGACCCGCGCCATCGACTGACACCCCATAGCAAGGCAAACCCTGGGCCAAAGACCGAGGGATATCGGAATTTCCGTGGCGTATCACGCCGGGTGAGTCTCCAGTGGCCAGAAGTATGCGTTTCAAGAGGGCAGGATCCCGTTCGGGCAACCGAATTGGGTTATGGGCATGATTTTTACTTTTGATGAATTTCGCGGATTTGGCATCTGGGTTGCCGAATAAGGTGTGATTCCACGCCATTCTGCTGTTCGCGAGCCGAAGCCAAATGACCGCCACGAAGTCCCGAAAAAAACGTCGAACGGGATCGAAAATGACCTGTGTCCGGGAAGCGATCGAGAACGATCCGGTCACCGCGGCGAGAGAGGCCGGCCTGGTTTACGTTACGGACCGCGATCCGGGGTTCCAGCGTAAACGAGCCGGCAAGGGGTTCTCCTATCGTGACCAGGAAGGCCGGCGAATTCGGGACGCGAAACAGTTGGCCCGGATCAAGGCGCTCGCCATTCCACCCGCATGGAACGATGTCTGGATCTGCCCCAAGCCGCGCGGACATCTCCAGGCAACGGGGCGTGACAGCAGGGGACGGAAGCAATACCGTTATCATGCGCGCTGGCGGGAGACCCGCGATGAGACGAAGTTCTGGCGAACCGTCGCCTTCGGTCAGCGGCTTCCCGCCATCCGGGCGCGGGTTGAGAAGGACATGGCGCAATCCGGCCTGCCCCGCTCAAAAGTCCTCGCCGCCGTCGTTCGTTTGCTGGAGACGACCTTGATTCGCGTCGGCAACGAGGAGTATGTCCGCGAAAACCGTTCGTTCGGCCTGACGACGTTGCGCGACCGGCACGTCCGGGTGAATGGCAAAACGTTACGCTTTTCCTTCAAGGGCAAGAGTGGCATCCGTCACGCGATCGACCTGAATGACCGTCGCCTGGCCCGGATCGTCAAGCGGAGCCAGGATCTCCCCGGTCAGGAACTCTTTCAGTATCTCGACGACGAGGGCCAGACCCACACGATTGACTCGGGTGACGTCAACAACTATCTGGGCGAAATCGCTGGTGAGGAGTTCACCGCGAAGGACTTCCGCACGTGGGCCGGAACTGTCCTGGCCGCGCTCGCGTTGCAGGAATTCGAAGCGTTCGACACAAAAGTTCAAGCCAAGAAGAATCTCGTGAAGGCGATCGAATCCGTGGCGGAGCGGCTCGGCAATACGCCGTCCGTCTGCCGCAAATGCTACGTGCATCCCCACGTGATCGACGCCTATCTCGATGGCTCGTTGATCGACACCCTCAAAGGTCGGGCGGACAGGGCCTTGAGCGAGTCTCTCGAACGATTGTCACCCGAGGAAGCGGCCGTACTGGCTTTACTGGAACGACGGCTTGCAAAGGAAGCCCGCAAATAGAGTGACCGAAGCTCCGAGACATTCCGTCGATCAGAGGAGTGGATCGCTCAGGGACGGTCCTTTGCCAACGTTCCAATCGGGGAGCTTGGCGAGGAGGTCGGGCGAGACCTTCTTCAGCCAGACGAAACGCTTGTCGATCTTTTTCGGCGCGACCACCTGGGAAACGCTGATCCCATAGATCAAGAAACCGAAGAAGAACAGCAGTCCTAGCACGAGGCCGATCGGAAACCATTGCGTATCCTGGAGTGAAGCGCTGAACGCGATCAGGCCGATTCCGGCCAGACTCCCGATCCAGCCGAGCGCGATGGCCCATCGCCGTTGCCGACGGTGCTCCTCACAAAGACCGACCTGAATCTTCGCCGTATGGCGGATGACGAGCGCCACGATGATATAAACTAACAAGCTGATCAGGATCAAGAAATACCAGACGGGTGGATGCCACGAAAGGTTCCGCTTCAAGCGATAGCCGTTCGCCGGCGCATTACACTTGACGCAACGGTCGGGCAGTTCGGCGTCCTTGGTCATGATGAGCAACGTGCCGTCGCTCCAGCAACCTTTTTCATCGTCATGACGCTGGAGTCGCGCTCGGGGCGATTTCGGTTTCGGGAGCCATGTAGGGATTGAAGTCACTGGACATGTTCGCCGACTCCGGAGAAGGGCCGATGGAGGAATGATCAATCAAGCGAATCAACAGGAATTTCACCCACATTTTCGAAGATGTATGTGGGACGGTAGGGATACGCCTCGATCGTTTCCCGGCTGCTCACACCGGAGAGGACCAGGATCGTGCGCATGCCGGCCTCGGTCCCGGCGATGATGTCGGTATCCATGCGATCGCCGACCATGAACGCCTCGGCTGAGTGTGCTTCCAGCTTGCGGAGTGCGGTTCGCATCATCAAGGGGTTCGGTTTGCCGATGAAGTACGGTTTGCGGCCGGTGGCCAGCTCGATCGGCGCCACCAGAGCGCCGCAGGCCGGTTGTATCCCGTCCTCGGCGGGGCCAGTCAAATCCAGGTTCGTGGCGACGAATTTGGCCCCTCCCAGAACCAGGCGCACGGCGCGCTCGATCTTTTCGTAATCATAGCTCCGCGTGTCCCCAACGACGACATAATCGGGATTTCGTTCGGTGAGCGTGTAGCCGACGTCGTAGAGCGCGTTCATCAGCCCCGCCCCGCCGATCACGTAGGCGCTGCCCCCCGGCTTCTGGCGCTGGAGGAATTCGGCGGTGGCGAGCGCCGACGTATGGAAGGCCGACTCCGCGACCTCGATGCCCAGCCCTTCGAGCCGATGGCGCAGGTCCCTCGGCGTCCATTGGCTGTTGTTGGTCAGGAACAGGAACCGCGTCCCACCTTTTTGCAGACGATCCACGAACTCACGGGCGCCGGGAATCAAGCGATGTCCATGATAGATCACACCGTCCATATCAATGACGAAGCTGGTGGGCATGGGTCGGCCTGGGTTCCATTTTGAAGAAGGGATCGGCGTTCAACCGGCGAATTCGATCAGGACACGGGCTGCGTCAACCGTCGCGAGAGGATGGGAAAGGCCCCCTGGCGCTGGAAGTGCCGGTCAAAAAACGCGACGAGACGCGTCTGATCGGAGGGAACTTGCGCGGCGGCGTGTGACAAACCAGCCTGTTCGAGCCGGCGGGCCGCCTCGGAGAGCAAGACCGTGCCCGCGTTGTCGGTGGTCATCACGAGCGACACCAGCCCGTTGACCCGTTTGTGCCGCTCGCTCTCGGTCCCGAATGCGCCGAGGCGGAAGCAGGGCATCGCGGAGTCGAGCTTCGTCGGATCGGCGAACCGCGCGTCGATCGCGGTCAGACCGAGGCCGACGATCGTATCATCCTCGTCACGTCGCAGGGCGAACAGGCTTGTGGGATCGAGGAACGGGTTGTCCCAGAAGAATCGGCCGAGGGCCTCGGGATCGCCCGCGAACAGACCGTCCCCGAGCGCGGCG
Source organism: uncultured Planctomycetota bacterium (assembly GCA_963758025.1). Lineage (GTDB taxonomy): Bacteria > Planctomycetota > Planctomycetia > Isosphaerales > Isosphaeraceae > CAVWUA01. The sequence continues at coordinate 302,888 of CAVWUA010000007.1, forward strand.
AGGCGGGGCATATTCTCCCGCTCCACCGGCCGGATCGTCATTCCCCGCGGAACCGCCACGCGAGGAAGGTCCTTCAATTCGGCGACGTAGTTGATCATTTCCCGCGTCGGCGCGAAGCCCTTCGACTCGAAGAACGAGAGGATCGGGGCCCAGTCCGCGCGATAGGCCACCCAGGCTTCCGCGACCCCGCGGCGGGACATGGCGGAGAGCACCTCGTCGAGGAGCCGGTCGCGGACGTCGGTTCCGGGCAAGGACCAGGGATAGCTGATCCGTCCGTTCGGGTTGAACACGGCATAACCGACCACTTCGTCTCCCCGGACGGCGTAGAACTTCGAGGTGGGGTCGGGGTCCACCGTGCGGTAGCGTCGGGCGATCTCCTCGGGGTTGGCCGGTTTGAAGCCGATCAGGTCGCGCTGGCGGCCCTCCTCGTTGAAGATGTGGGCCTGGGCCTGCTCGTCGCCGGGCTGATAGGGGCGGATCGTCAACTCGTCTCGTGGCTGTTTCATCACACGTCAGCTCCGTTCGACCATCCAGGCATCGTCTCGGTATCGCTCCTCGAAAACATCATCCCGAATCGCCAGTCCGCAGCCGGGGACGTCGGGCACGCGCATCTTGCCTTCCTTGAACGCGAAGGCGGAGGTGTCGAACAGGTCGCTCGTGCTGGTGTCCTGCTCGGCCATGAGGAAAGTTCGGAATCCCTCGGGCCAGGGGCATCATCATGTACACGCCCAGGTTCGACCCCCAGTTGTGCGGCGCGAGCCGGATGCCCGGATGCGACTCGGCCCGGCGGGACAGTTCCCAGAGCTTCGTCAGGCCAAACGCCCGAATGTCCCCCTGGAGCACGTCGAGCGCATCGTGTCGGATGTAGGGATCGAAATACTCAACCTCGTGCGCCGACTCCCCATCGGCGACCCGAGTCCTCCAGCCCTTCCCTTTGAGGTAGGCTTTCAGCTCCAGGTCTTGCTCGACGTTTTCGGGGAACATCTCCTCGACAAAGAACAAGTCATCATCCACGGCGTCGAGCCAGCGTTTCGTGCCGTCGAGGTCGAAGCCGTTGTTGGCATCGACCATCAGGCGAACATCCTTGCCCACGAGCTTGCGGATCGCCCGCATCACCTCGACGTCGCGACGGAACCCGGCCTCGGGTTCCATCCACTTGAAGCCGCGGCCGACCTTGATCTTCAAGGCGCGATGGCCCCTTTCGAGACTCTGCTCGACCTCCTTCAAAATCCGCGATACGCCCGAAGGCTCGGAGCCGGTCAGCAAGTCGTTGAAGTAGATGCTGCCGTCATAGACGTCCACCCATTCCGGCCCTCGGCCGCCGATCAACTTCCACGAGGGGACCTCCAGCGCCTTGCCCACAAGGTCGAACAGGGCATGATCCGCCCGGCCAAGCGGGCTGACCGCGCCGACGCCGGGCTTCCAGAACTCGTCGAGCGAATGCCCCAGCAGTTGCCGGGCGATCTCCGGCGTCGCGTGACCGATCCCGACCCCCTCGACCCCTTGCTCGGTGAGGATTCGCAGGCAGTTCTCGGACGTCCGGTCGCCGTGGTCGTCGAGGTGCGAGTTCTTGCCGACGTACTTTGGCCGAGGACAGACGTGGCGGAAGCCGATGACCCGCGTGATGACGAACGACTTCAGCCGGTCGGACGTCTCGTCGGCGAACGACGGCGCCGCCGACGCGGCGAACGGAAGGACGGCGGCGGCCCGCAAGAAAGCGCGGCGGTCCATGATCGGTTGGCTCCGGTGGAAGGGTCGGGATGGTGCCGGGGATCGGGAAAAAAGAGGGGGCCGGCGGCCATTTGGGAATCCGACCGCCCGGCCCACGGGCGAGGCGTCGTCAATCGAGCGGCTTGATCATCAGGTCCTTGTAGCGGACCTCCATCGGCGGGCCGACGTGAACCTGAAGCGCGATGATTCCGGTTTCGGGGAACTCGGGGTCCTCGCGGTCGATGACCTTCGTGCCGTTGATCGTGATCACGGCGTGGTCCCCCTTGGCCTCGATGACGAACTCGTTCCAGTCGTCGGGCTTGACGATCTCCTTGGCCTTCTCCTCGGGATAGCGTTCCAGGATGCCCCGGCCGCGCTCCTCGTAGAGCAGGCCCCAGTAGCCGTCGGCGACGTCGGCCTGCGGACCGGAAACCGCGCCGTCGTCGGCCCTTTTGCTGCGGAACTGGATGCCGGAGTTCCCGTTACGGATCTTGACCTTGGCCTTGAGGATGAAATTCTTGTACGGTTTGTCCGTGACGAGGAATTCGTTCTTCTTCAGGTTTCCCTGGGTCCGGCCGACGATCTCGCCGTCCTCGACCGTGAAGAGGGACTTGTCCTCGGGCTGAACCCAGCCGTCGAGGTTCTTCGCCGTTGAACAGCGGCTTGAAGCCGTTTTCGTCATCGGCCGGTCGAGCGGCCAAGGCGGTGAGGGCCAGGCAGGCAGCCAGGCCGAGCAGGCGTCGGGACATCAATTGGTTCTCCCTGTTGTCGAGCCATGTTCCCGGCATTCCTTCGAGAAACGGACGGAATGCCGCGCAAGGCGATTGTGCCCGCCGGGACGCGGCCGGTCAATCGTCCGGTGGTCTGGGCAGAGGCGATCCGTGCGGTTAGAATCGTCCGATCAAGCCATCCAACCCAGGAATCGAACCCCCGCCCAAGAGTCCCCCGTATGGCCTTCGCGGACGATCTCCAACAGTTCGGACCCGATGTCTCGACCGCCGTTTCCCTGGACGAGGCGCGGGCCTACTGCGCCCGCTTGACGGCCACGCACTACGAGAATTTCAGCGTCGTCACCTGGCTGACGCCCCGCGCGCTCCGGCCGGCGTTTCAGAGCGTGTACAGTTTCTGCCGATGGTCCGACGACCTGGGGGACGAGGTCGGTGACCGTCAGCGCTCCCGAGAACTGCTCGCCTGGTGGCGCGGCGAATTGCGGCGGATGTACGAGGGGAAGGCACGCCATCCCGTCATGGTGGCCCTGGCCGAGACGGTGCGTGAATACGAGATCCCGATCGCGCCGTTCGAGGCCCTGATCTCGGCGTTCGAGCAGGATCAGGAGGTGCTCGCGTACGAGACGTATCCGCAACTGGCCGACTACTGCACCCGATCCGCCAACCCGGTCGGGCACCTCGTCCTGTATCTGGGCCGTTCGTACAACGAGGAGAATGCCCGGCTGTCCGATTGCACGTGCACGGCCCTGCAACTGGCGAACTTCTGGCAGGACGTGGCCCGCGACATGGACATCGGCCGGATCTACCTGCCCGCCGAGGATCGGGAGCGGTTCGGCGTGACCGTGGAGGATTTGCAAAACCGGCGGTTCTCGCAACGGTACGCGGATCTCCTGCGGTTCGAGGTGGAGCGGACCCGCGACCTGTTCGCGGAAGGCTGGCCGCTGGTCGGAACGGATGCCGAGGGCCCTGGCCGTGGATGTCGATCTCTTCACCCGAGGTGGGCTGGCGATTCTGGACCGGATCGAGGCTCAAGGGTTCGACACGCTGACGCATCGGCCCGAGGTCAGCAAGCGGGCGAAGGTCGGTTTGCTCTTGCGAGCCTTGCTCGGTCAGTCGGGCTTGTGGACGCCTCGAAGCAAGCGGCCGGTTCGCGTCCCGAGTCGTACGGCGCCGGCAACCTATCAAACCGGCACAGCCGCGTCCGTTGGGGAGAGGTCGTCGTGAGCGAGGCGAACCTGCGAGCCAGCGACGAGTTTTGCCGACGGCTCTCCCGGCGCGAGGCCCGGAACTTCTATTACAGCTTCCTCGTCCTGCCTCCCGAGCGCCGTCGCTCGATGTGCGCTCTGTATGCCTTCATGCGGCACACGGACGACCTGGCCGATGAGCCGGGAGAGGTCGCCGACAAGCGGGCCGCGCTGGAAACCTGGCGTGCCGATCTCGACCGCGCCCTGGAGGGTCAGCCCGACGCCTGGCCCGGCTTGCCCGCCCTGGCGCACGCGGTCCATCGCCACGGGATTCCCCCGAAATACCTGCACGAGGTCATCGACGGCGTGGCGATGGACCTGGAGCCCCGGCCGTTCCCGACGTTCGAGGATCTGTACGCCTACTGCTACCGGGTGGCCTCGGCGGTGGGACTCTGTTGTCTGCATATCTGGGGATATCGGTCCGAAGGGGGCCGGGCCGAGTCGCTGGCCGAGTCGTGCGGGATTGCCTTGCAACTGACGAACATCCTCCGCGACGTCCGCGAGGATGCGCCAGCTTGGCCGGGTCTATCTTCCGCGAGAGGACCTGGACCGTTTTGGCGTCCGAGTGGAGGATCTCGCGGCGTCTCGGCCTGACGAACGTCTGCGACGGCTGTTCGAATTCGAGGGGCGTCGCGCCTATGATTACTATGAGGAGGCCCGCGCCCTGGCCCGGCTGGTCGCGCCGGTCGGTCGTCCGATGCTGGGGGCGATCGTCGGCATTTACCGGGCCTTGCTCGATGAGATCGTGCGGCGGGACTATGACGTCCTTGCCGGCCGGATCTCGCTCTCTCCGTGGCGGAAGACGACGATCACCCTCAAGGCCCTTGCCGGCGGTCGGTTGGTCCAATCATGAGCGGTTCCCTTCCTGACACAGAGGTTCCCGGCGTGGCGGCGACATTCCGAAAACCTCCCGAGCCGCACGTCGTCATCGTCGGGGGCGGCCTGGCGGGCCTGGCGGCGGCCTCAGCCCTGGTGAACCGGGGTCTGCGAATCACCTTGCTGGAAAGCCGTCCGCGGCTAGGTGGGCGTGCCAGCTCCTTCAACGACCCGGCGACCGGTGAGCCGGTCGATAACTGCCAGCACGTCAGTATGGCGTGCTGCACGAACCTCGCCGACTTCTGCACCCGGGTCGGAACCCGCGACCTGTTCCGTCGGGAGCCGGCGGTCGTCTTCCTCGGGCCGGACGGTCGTCGCTCTCGGCTCGAAGCCGGCGTTTTGCCCGCGCCGCTCCATCTGGCCGGGAGCTTTCTGAAGGCGAATTACCTTTCCTGGGGCGACAAGCTGAGGGTCGCGTATGGCCTGGCCTGTCTGCGTTCCGACCGGGGGGACCGGCCGGGCGAGCCGTTCGCCGAGTGGCTCCTGCGGCACGGTCAGAACGCGCGGACGATCACGAAGTACTGGGGCACCGTGCTCATCTCCGCGCTCAACGAGCGCCTGGAGCAGATGGATGTCGGCCACGCCCGCAAGGTCTTCATCGACGGGTTCCTCCGCAACCGCGAGGGGTTCGCGATGGAGATTCCGCTCGTGCCGCTCGGCGAGTTGTACGGCACGAGGCTCGAAGACTGGCTCCGCCGGCACCGGGTGGACGTGCGCCTGACGACCGGCGTGCGGTCGGCCGAGATCGACGACGAGGGGGCCGTGACCGGGGTGACACTCCGATCGGGAGAGACGATTCCCGCCGATTTCGTCGTCCTGACCGTCCCGTTCGACCGCGTCTCCGCGCTTTTGCCCGAGTCGGCCCGACCGCTGGTTCCGGCCCTGGAGGGCTTGGAGGCGTTCCGCGCATCGCCGATCACCGGGGTCCACTTCTGGTTCGATCGGCCGGTCTGTCCGCTGGACCACGCCGTCACGGTCGGTCGGTTGATCCAGTGGGTCTTCAACCACACGGCCTTGCAAGGCCGGGAAGCGCCCGAAGGGGGCGGCCAGTATCTCCAACTGGTCATCAGCGCGTCGTATGACCTGCTGTCCCTGGACAAGACCACGATCCGCGATGCCGCCCTGGCCGACCTGGCGGAACTCTGGCCGGCGGCGCGGGAGGCGAAACTCCTGCGCTGGTGGGTCGTGACCGAACACGGCGCGACGTTCGCCGTCCGTCCCGGAATCGACGCCTATCGCCCCTCGCAACGCACACCCGTTGAGGGCCTCTTTCTCGGGGGTGACTGGACGGCGACCGGGTGGCCCGCCACGATGGAGGGGGCCGTCCGTTCGGGATATCTCGCCGCCGAGGGCATCCTGGACGACCTCAGCCAGCCCGAGCGTCTGGTTCAGCCCGACCTGCCCGATGGCTTCCTTGCCCGGCTGCTCCTGGGCCCGGCATCCCCCTCGAAGCCGATCACTCAGCCCGTTCCACCCAGACCGGCTTCATCCTTGACCTGAACACGCCTCGGCCGGGGCGATCCGCCAGCCGATCGAGCCGCGCCAGCGACGAGCCGCTCAACAGGAACGCCGCGAGCGCGTACAGCGCCAAGTCCGAGACCAAACCATCCCAGGATGAAGATGGCTTGATAAACGTCGTTGTCGTTCCGGGGCGTGAACAGGAAGTATGGTGCATCGTCATACCCGAACAGCGATAACCCGACGCTCCACAATGGCGACGGGAACGGGACCGTGCAACACATGTTCAGACTGATCAGGATGCCCAGGGTGACGGCCTGCGCTTTCCAGGTTGTTTTCGAACCGAGGGAAGTGCACGTTCCCAGAGAAAGAGCAAACCAGACATAGATACTCACTTCCAGGGCCACGATTCCCACCGCGATCGGATGAACCGCGCCCGTCAGTATCCCCGCGATCCAGAGCACAGCCAGGACGACGCCGAACCCCGCGGTCGCTCGGAGTACCCCGAGCTTCTTTCCCCGGAGAATCTCCGCGTGGTCCAGGGGGGTGCTCAGGAGGCTGATCCAGGTCTCCCCTTCCAGCTCGGACGTGATCGTGGATGCGGAGAGGCTTCCCAGAGCGAGCAACCAGAACGCCAGGAGAACCACGGTCATAACTCTTGTATAGAGGTTGAACTCTTCCCGTTGCCCTTCAAGAATTGCGAGCCCGCCGAAGTAACATAGGGATAGAAGTAATCCGCCGAGGAGAACCGCCGTGAACATCCGCACCAGAATGCGCATGATTCCCGGATTGCGGCTGGTGAATGCCTCTTTCCAGTACAACGGATTGTCGCCGATCGGCGGACGGGGAAAGAGGCGAGGGACGTAACGCCGCATGCGCTGGCCGCGCCCTTCAATCGAGCGGAACGACGGACGAAGCCGCCAGGCAGCGAGCAGGCCGAACACCATCCCCAGGATCGTCTGGATCGCCACCATCCTCCCGACGAGTGCCCAGTCCGTCGTCGGTGTTCCGGCGAAAATGCCGAAGGCCCGATTCATGACCGAGATCGGGTTGGAATCCGCGACAGACTCAATCAACGCGCCCAACGCATCGGAAATTTCTTGTGGGATTCCCGGAGTGGCCGAGAGCAGGGTGGGCAGCGACGGAAAGACCACCAGCCAGACGAACACGACGAGATACGAGGCGGAGATGGCGTCCCGGGATCGCCGGCAGACGGTCGAGATAAGGGTACATAGCGCGGCCAGCAGAAAGGCCGTGGAGAACATCGCCGTGTAACAGGCCAGCAGGACGGGCGGCTCAATCCCGCCGACGAGCATCAAGAGACTGACCACCGGCAAGACGATCGCCAGGTAAACGCCAATGTGAATCAACCGCGCGAACACCTTCCCCGCGATGATCTCCATGCCGGTCAATCGACTGGTCAGGAGATAATGCAGCGTCTTCCGTTGCCGCTCATCGGCGATGGCTCCCCCCGCCAGGGCCGGCGTGAGACCCAGAACCAAGGCCCCCTGGACGAGAATCAGGTTCAGGAAAATGCCGTGGCCGAACTCCGCCAGTTCCTGGGGCGAGAGAGCCTGCGCACGGTTTCCCGAGAAGAACGGGTTGATATACAGACTCGCATACTTCAGCGTGATCATTCCGAGAATGACAAGGCCGAACAGCGACCGTGCGACGTAGAGCCGGCGGTGCCGCGCGACCTTGGTCAGCTCGTAGCGGATCACGGACCCGAGCGGCATGATCGTTCCCCTCGTCGCGAGATCAGACTTCCGTGGACGGTCCGAATGCTTTCTTCGGTTCCGGGGCCGGAACATTCCACAATGGAGGACGCGGACGGTCCACGATCCGGTCGAACTCGAACATCGCGTTCAAGGTCAGGACCAAGGCCCCCATGCCATAGAGGATCAGGCTGAACAGGCACGTGAAGAGAAGCTGGCCACGATGACTTCCCGGTCCGTAATAGCGCTGGGTTTCAAAACCAAGCAAGTTCCAGAGATCCGCATAGGACATGAGTGAGATGGCCGTGAGGAAGGGCGTGCAACCGACGAGAAAGAAGACGGACTTGTCCGGCCCGAAGGGAATGCAGCACATCAGATAACCGACGTTCATCCCGAGCAGCAGGCCGACCGTCGTGGCCATCGCGCGGGTGGTATTTCGGGCACGCAACGAGAGAGCCGTCCCGAGTGCGGAAGCGAACCAGAGGTAAATCGTGTAATCGAGGGCCTGGGCAATCACCCCAAAGGGATGAATCGCCCCCGCCGCCAGGCCGATGCCCCAAAGAGTGACCAGGATGAAGAGAAAAAATCGGACGCTCCAGAAGGCGCCGAACATCTTGCCAGTGAGAATTTCCGCCCCCGAAAGCTCGGTGGTGATCAAACTGAGCCAGGTGTCTTCCTCGCGTTCCGAACTGACGGCGGCGGCGGCGGACGAGGCCACGGTCAATCCGGTGATGACATAGAGGAACGTGGTGACGAATCGAAGAAAACTATTGAATTGATCGCGCGACGAGTAGCCGCCCGTGTAGCCGTATCCCATCCGGGCGACTTCTTCGAACGCCGGCGCGGCCGTCCGGTACGTCCAGTACACCAGGAAGCCTAGCCCGATCAGGATCAAGAGTTGTGCCAGCCAGCGCGTGGCGCCTCTGGATCTCGAGAAATGCATCTCTTTCCAGAGCATGGGATATTCGCCGCACGCGGGCCTGGGGAAGAGTCGTATGCCGTTGCGGAGCCAGGACAGGCGAGAGCTTCGGGTCGCGTCTCCCCCCTGGCGCGAAAGATCGGGCGTAACCTCCAGACGGCGATCAGGACGAACAGGGAGCCGAACGCCAGTTGAAGGCCCATCATCCAGAGACTGCGATCCAGGAGAGAGTTCATCCATCTCGCACCGCCGGTCGGCATGGCGAGCGGGTAGAACGGATTGGATGCGAGAACCCATTGATTCACGGGATTGATATAGGAGTGAATGATGGGCCAGTTGAACCGAAGCGGAACATCGAGCAGCCAGGGGATGATGAGCCAGAGCAACTCCAGACCGAAGACGCCGAGGATCGCCTCGCGAACGCGCCGCGAGTGAGTCGAAACCATCAGGCAGAGGCCGCAGAGGAAGAAGGCAATGGTGAGACTGCCGCATTCGGCCAGGAGAATCAGGAGCGGGTCAATGCCACCGAAAAGGGTCAAGAGGCTGATGACCGGGAACCCGATCGCCAGGAAAATGCCAATGTGCAAGAGCCTCGCCAACAGCTTACCCAGGACGATCTCCGGGCTGGTCAACCGGCTGGCCAGAAGGTAATGAAGTGTCTTACGCTGTTTCTCATCGGCGATCACTCCGGCCACCAGAACGGGCGTCAGAACCAGGATCGCGACGATTTGCGCCGCGACGAGCGACGCGAAGCAGCTCTCGGCGAACCGGGCCATCTCCTGGATGCCGATTTTCTGTCCCTGACGGAGTCTCCACCAGAACGAGGACTGATAGTTTTGCCAGAGAATCACCAGGAGGATCAGTCCGTACAAAGCCCGGACAAGGTAATAGCGGGGACGCCGAGAAGTCGTCAGTAATTCGAATTTGAAGACGGGGCCGGGCAGCATGCGCCTTTTCCTCGTAGCCTGAACGGAGGTTGGCTTCCACGATAAGCCAGCGCCGGACCGATTGCCAACCGGTGGCCGGGGTCATTCGTTTCGTTGAGCGAAATCTTGGCACACCGACTGACTTTCCGTGCTGGACGGTTCGGGATATACTCCGACGGTCCAGGCCTTTTCCTTCAATAATCCGATCGCTTCGCAGGAGCCCGGTTGTGACCCGAACGTTTCCCCCCACTCACCTCGTCTTCTTCGGGCGTCCCGGCAGCGGAAAAAGCAGTCTCGCCGAAAAACTGGGTGAGGATTACGGTTACAAATTGATCCGCACCGGGGAGTTGCTGCGCACGGCGATCCGCCGGCAGGATCATCTCGGCAAGCGGGTCGAGGTCCATCTCGCCAAAGGGGACCTCGTTCCCGACCGCTTGATCTTCGAGCTTCTCGAACAGAGCCTGGAAGCCCCAGGGACCGAGAAACTCCTCTTCGACGGGTTCCCACGCACCCTGGGCCAGGTCGATCTCCTGGAGAAATTCGAGCAGAAGCTGGGTTTTCAGATCGAGGGTTACGTGGAAGTCGTGGTCAGCCGGAACGAAGCCGTCGCCCGGATGACGGGCCGTCGTGTGTGTCCTGTCTGCGGGGCCACATACCACGTCAAAAACAAACCGCCGAAGGTGGCCGAGACCTGCGACCTCGATGGGAACCGCCTGGTCGGCCGCCGGGACGATGTCGACGAGGTGATCGAGTTGAGACAGGATCTCTACGACAAGGAAACCGCTCCAGTTGCCGGTCACTATCATGCCCAGGTGCCCGAGCGTTTCCATCGGGTCAACGGCGAGCAACCCTTCGACGCCGTGTATGCCGAGACGTGCCGGGCCCTGGAGTCGCGTTGAAACGACTCCAGATCCCGGATGCCATTGACCTGTTTCGCTCAATCGCTCTCTTTCGACGCAATGCGAAGGAAGGGCGATTCCCCTCCCAGCGTATCGCTCAACGCGGAAGTCCATTTCCAGGCCGACGCATGGTCCGTGTAGAGGACGACGGAACGAGGCGCCATCAACGCGACCACCTGGGGCATCTCCATGAAGCGTTCCAGGTTCAATAGCGCGGGCCCTTGTCGAACCGACTCGGGGGGGCTGGAAAGGATCACAGACGTCACCTGAGGCTCGAAGATCGCCGCCATCAGAGCCACGGTTGACATCGCACCCTGGCCACAGAGGACCATTTTCGGATCGCCCACGTCTTCGACCTCTTGCAGGGCGGCGACCGCCCGGCGCGTGTCCCATGCCTGCATTCCGGCAAGGGTCTGGCCCAGCAGGGCGAAACGACGACGGATGTGGGTGTCCTTCTTTGCGTCCCAGGAGGTTGGCCCGACACCCCTCGGCGCGATGATAGCGATGGCGTTCCCTGGCTGATTCTCAAACGCATCGCGGTAGAGATGGAACGCATTCGCTTCCGCCTCGGATCGGGGGCGGAACGAGTCCGCCATGGGCGCCTCGGCCAGCCAGGACCAGCGTTTTTCCCAGGTGTCCTGGTCCACAACCTCGGCGGTCAGCTTGTTCAACTCCTTGTCGTCCGCATGAGTCAGGAGCCAGAGCGTGAGCCGGACGCCGTCTTGCGAGGTGAATTCGACCGCCCGGAGTCGAGATCCATCCTTACGCCTGTCTGTCGAAACCTGGAGATCGAGCGGCACGATCCCCGTTTCGGATGGCCAGCCAGGGAAGACCCGGGTGCGAAGTTGATCCTTGAGTTGTTTCTGAAGCTGATTCCAGGTGTTGGAATCCGAAGGTACGGCGATCGGCTCGGCCTTGGCCACGAAGGTCTCGTGTATCGTATCGTTCTGATTCCCCGGTGGAACCTCGTCCGGCTTCAGAACCTTGAGGTTCTCGATAGGGAGCTTCCGGTCCGGTTCCTCGATCGCGGAGAGAGGGACATCCTTGCCTTTCAACCACTTTTCGAAGAAGGCGAATGAGGGATGACGGATCTCCTCGGAATCGACGTGACCACCTGACCCAATCACGATGTCAAGCTTCTCACGAGCGTCGTACCATCCGTAAACGGTCTTCAACTGATCGTAAATGCGCCGGACACCGGCCTCGGGGAAAATCGGGTCCTTGTCGGTGTTCTCGATCAAGAGAGCCTTGGGAGCAACCAGAGCGGCGAGAACGGTGAAATCCCAGCGGTAGGTGTTGATGAAGTACATGCAGTCGCAATGTCCTTCGATGACCCCATTGGGATGGGCCACGTCCGGGTTGCCGGCGACGACGTGGTTCCGCAAGTCGGTGATCCCAGCGACCGGCACCACGGCGGAGACCCGATCGTCGATCGCCCCCAGCCACCAAGAGGTGGCCCCACCGCCGGAACGGCCCGTCACGCCGATGCGTTCTTTGTCCACCTCGGGCCGGGAGATGAGGTAATCAATGGCTCGGACGCCATTCCAGGCTTCCACCCCGGCCGAGGTATAGCCGCGAGACTGCCACCACCACATCCCTTCGCGATACGTGCCGTGGTGCAAGCCGGGAAGCTCGCCGAGTTGAAGCGTATCGACGACCAGGCAGACGTAACCGTTGGCGGCATACCACTCCGCATGGTGCTGGTAATGGGCTTTGTTCCCGTAGATCACGCCGTTCTTCACGACGTTCGCGTGGCCGCAGACGTAGAGGATTGCCGGAAGCGGTTCCGTCACGTCCTTCGGCCGGTAGAGGTTGCCGGTGACGTACAGGCCGGGCCGGGACTGGAACAGCAGGTTCTCGACGACGAAGTCCGGTTGCTCGACCGTTCCCGTGATTCGAGCCTGAAGGTCCGTCTTTTCCGGCAAGGGGTCCAGGCCGAGCATTTCGAGAAGCTGGCGCTGAAGCTCGGGACGTCGGGATTTCCACTCCTCGGCCGTCTGAATTCCAAGCAACGGCTGGGACGCGATCTTCGCGGTCTCTTCGCGGAAGTACGTGCCTAGCGGTGGCTCGTCCGCCCCGGCGTTCGTGCTCAGACAGAGCAACAATCCCAGAATAATCCAGGCATTCCTCTGAGTCATCGGCTTCTCCGTTTGGTGAATGATCCGTTTAAGAATTCTCAAAAGGCGCACGTTCGTCGCACAAGCGGTTCACCATTGGACCCGCTTTCAACCCGCGCTCCAAGAAAAATCCCGGCTCAGCCACCACTCGCGGGCAGATCACGCCGCTGGAAGATGAGGAGGCCCAGAACCATTCCGGCGACGGCCACACCGCCGAGCACGCCGAGGTTATACGCGAGACTTTCCCCCTTGACCGCCGAATCAATCGGATAAAAGGCCGAGAAGATCGAGGCATGGTTGAGCCATTCCCACTCGTCCCAGTCCGGCTGGTTCGCCACCGCAAACGCCACGAACTGCGCGAGCGTGATGACCGAACCGAAGAGATTCGGCCTCCAACGCACGATGTCGATCGAGGAGAGGAACAGGGTGTATCCGAACGCGGCCATCCCCACCATCGCCAGGTTGAGCGCCGGTCGGATCAAACCCAGGACTGAGGCGGGTTCCTGAACAGCATTGAACTGGCCACTGATCAGGTTCCCCGCGACGATGGCAAGGATCATGACCAGATAACCCAGCAAAACCGCGAGAACCTGTGAGACGAGATACGTGATCCGCGTGACCGGCCTGGAGAGCACCAGGTCCATGGTCCCGCGCTCCAGGTCGCCCGCCACCGAGAGCGATCCGCGCGAGATTCCCCAGATGAGGAAGATCAGGACAGGGATGCCCATGAACAGAAGATAGAGATGAAGCGTCTCAATCGCGATCGACGACATGTCCATCGACGGCCCGCCGAAGGCCGTGAGGAACGCCTGGATTCGCATCGAACGGCGGTCGGGGTCCGCGAATCGTTCCTCGATGTTCGCGGTGCGGTACACGCTCAACCAGCTCAGGCCGAACAGGGCCAGGGACGAGAGGATCAACAGCCAGCGCGATTCGCGCAGATGCTTGCCGAGCAGACTCAACAGCCCATTCATCAGGCAGCCCCGTCTCCGTTGCCTTGTGCGCTGGCGGAACCCGCGGACCCGATCTCGACGACGTCTTTGACGTCCGGACCGTGGAAGCGGTCGTAAAGACTTCGCAAGTCCTCGGTTCCGATGGCGATGTCCGCCACGGGTTGCTGGCCGAGCCACGAGAGAAGCGGCACGGCTGGCCCCCGGTGCTCCAGCATGACGATGCTGCCGTTTCGCTCGCGCACCGAGAGTTCCAGCTCCTCGGGAAAGCGGTCCGGCGCGTCGTTCTCGAACCGGACCATCAACAAGCGCAGGTTGCGGCGTCGGGCGTGCATATCCTCGACGTGCATCAGACGCCCCTTCCGCATGATCGCGACCTGGTCGGATACCTGCTCGACCTCCGAGAGCACGTGCCCGGAAAACACGACCGTCTGCCCGCTCGCCTTCGCCTCCAGGACGAGGTTGAGCACATCCCCCCGCGCCGAGGGGTCCAGGGCCGAGGTCGGCTCGTCCAGAATCAAGATGTCCACCGGCTCCGCGAACGCCAGAGCGAGGGCGAGCTTCTGCTTCATGCCGGTCGAGTACGTGCGAACCTTCCGGCGCAGGTCGAGTCGCATGATCCGTTCCGCGATCGCCACGGCTCGGTCCAGCCCGTCGCCGCCGCGAAGATCGCAGAGAAATCGCATCAGCGCCAGGCCCCGCATATGGCCAGGTATGCGAAGCTCACCGGGCAGATAGCCCACGATCCGCCGAACTTCCAGACTTTTCCGCCAGCAATCAAATCCGGCCACGGAAGCCGATCCGGACGTCGGACGCAGCAGTCCGAGCAAAAGCCGGATCGTTGTTGTCTTCCCCGATCCATTCGGACCGAGCAAGCCAAAAATGCCCCCTTGCGGGATCTCCATCGTCACGTCGGTCAGCGCGGGCACCTCCCCGAACCGTTTGGTCAATCCTCTCGTTGCGATCATCCCCGCGCGGCTCCCGGCCCATCGAAGGAAGACAGTGACACCTCTCGGGGAAGGAATACCCGAGAGATCCCTTGCCAGGTTTCAGAATGCGGTGTTCTCCTGTTGAAGAATCCCGCAAAGATCAGCACGGTTATTGTACAAGAGGCCCATCACCGCCGCGACTAAAGGCGAGATATCCCAATGCCTCACTCTGGCTTCGGTTCGTGATTTTCCGGCTCATCGTTCTGCTGTGACGGGTTGATCCTGAGAGAATGATTCTCTCGTCGGGTCGATTCCTCGCCTGCGTCGTCTCCTCCGGGAGCACCTTCGGCGAGCCCCAGCAGGCGATCCATCGCGGTCTCCGCCCCCAGACGACGGACGATCTTCAAGATGGCGAACTCGTCCGGCGTTAACTGGTGAAGCTGCCCCTCCGGAACCGCGTCCAGAGTGTCGTCGGCAAGGTAATCGAGGGTCACCCCAAGCGCACGGGCGAGGGCAAACGCGAGCCGCAATTTTGGTTCCTGCTCGCCGCTCAGAATCCGAGAGATCGTGGACTTGGACCGCCCTAGCCGCGCCGCCAAGGCCGCCTGGTCCACGCCGCGCAATGCACAGAGTCTTTGCATTTTCTCTGCATAACCCATACCTCCCAAGGTTATTCCCCATTCGAGTAAGACTCAAGAGGTCTCTGCAAAATGCTATTTTTCACCCAATTGAGGATTGACCTGACCCTTAAAAAGGCATAGCATCGTTTGCCGCAACAGATTCTCGATTTCTGCAACAAGTGTTGCAAAAAACGAAACTTGGTTCTGACTCGCGATTTCATAAGAGCAGGAGAAGACAATCTGGTAGGTGAATGTATTCATACTTTAATGCAACATGGCCTGGATGCCAGATTCGACTGAACCAGGAATTCAACCCAAAGTGGAGGGAGGGAACACAGATTTCGGAGTTCCGTGAAGCTTCGTCGCGAATGATGGGCCAGGGTGCGATGCGATCCATTTCGGAAACGTCCGGGTTTTGGAACAGACGGAGTTTTCCAATCTCATCATTCTCGGCGGCTTGGGACCAAGGTTGCTGTCGAGGAGTATGGGCGGTCGATGTGGATCGCCGAGATTTGCCACGACGATGAGAGTCACTCGGTGGAGGCGAGAGTCTCCAACGAGAATCTTCACAGTTTTCAGGTAACCTTTGAGGTCTGCATCGATGCACTCTCTGAATCGAAATCGTTGCCGTGAGGTCAACGGGTTGAAGCTTTATCAACCTTCCGTTCAGGAGAGTCAAATCGCGCGCTGGAAGATCAATGGTTACTTTGCGTCCATTATTATCTGGACGGCCGAAGAATGGAATCAACTGGAGGAGAGGCCTGAGGATGCACAGTATTATCCATGCGGTATCTGGTGTGCGTTGAGGCTCGAAGATTGATTCGAAGAGGCCAAGGCGGACGTCATGGGATCATCGCCAGCGAGCGGTGAACGATCGTGGATCATCGGTGAAAATTCCCATGACGCCCGCCTTGATAAGATGGTCCGCGAGTCCTCCCGGTCGAGAATCATTGACGGTATAGACCAGGACAGGGACATCGTCTGAGCGAAGCTCTGATAGGATGTCGCGTCGAAGCGACGAGGTGGAGGGCCGACGGCGGTAGGCATCCGAGGCGGCACCGAGAACCTCGGTGGACGGGTGGAAAAGATCCGCGCCCACGATCTCGCGGACGTATTCGTGCGCGCGATGCAGTGGCGTCGCGGCCAGAACTCCCGTGAGGATGTCGGGGCGACGTTGAGCGATTGTCGCGACGATTCGGTGATCGAAGCTGGAGAGAAGGACCCGGCTGGCAGTACGAGTCTCGTCGATAACGCGCAGAACCGCATCGATCAGGCCATCGGGATTCGTCGGAAAGACCTTCAACTCGACATTGACTAGCCAGTTCAGCTTTCGGGTCAGTTCCAGCGCCTCAGTCAGGGTCGGAATGGAGAGCATCCCCGAAGCGAAGTGAGCGAGGTCGTCGGCTTCCAGTCGGGAGAGGGTGCCGAATCGAGCGGCGGTGCGCGGGCCGCCCTCGGCGTCCAGGAACCAGGAGCCGGCATCCAGGAGTTGAATCTCGTTCCAGTCGAAGTCAGAGACACGATAGTCCGATGTGGCCCGACCATCCTCCGGAAAACGTCGAGCCACGTCGGTTGTACGGATGAGGGAGTCGTCGTGAATCACGACAGGCATGCCATCGCGGGTCATCTGGACATCCAACTCCCAGGCATCCGCCCCAGCCTGATACGCACGCCGAGCCGCCTCCAGCGTGTTCTCGGGAGCATGGTAGGAGTCGCCCCGATGGGCGATCACCCAGGGTCGCCGTTCAAGATTTCGAAGGCCGAGACGGAACAGGTTTTCCGCTGGTATTGCCGGAGTCATCGTCCCCGTCTTGTGAAGGTGGATTGTCCGATTGCCTGGCCCAGAAATCCCATCGTGTTGACCGTCTGGGGAACCGGAACATACGGGCGGTAGTACGGGACCGTCCCCGGATATCCGCCGTAATACCCACCATACGGAGAAACGGCAGGGTAGGACAGATACGGCGAGTACGGATATCCGGCGACGCCATAGGGCGTGTACCATCCTCCCGCGAAGCCCGGAACACCGACGACCGCACCTCCGACTGCGCCTCCGAATCCCGGGGTCACGATACCCCCTCCCGGAAACATGTTGCCCCCCAACGCAGGGTTCCCGAAGTTGCCGGCAACCCCACCTCCAACGAAATTCTGCCCTTGCGAAATCCCGCTCAGACCAACCACGAGACCCAGGGCCATCAGAAGACTCTTGCCGCGGCGCATGTTCTGCCTCCCGGTGTCGCTCATGCAGCGAGCCTGGTGAGAGATGAATCAAGCGGACGTACCACTCGCTCGGATTGTGATCTCGAAAGAATTACCAAACCAACCCCATTCTCTCGGACCTCGGGGACTTGACAATCCATCTCCGAATCGGTTGAAATACGCTCATCAAACGTGCCCGTAGCTCAATTGGATAGAGCGTTAGCCTCCGGAGCTAAAGGTTGCAGGTTCAAATCCTGCCGGGCATACTAGAAAAATAAGGATTTACGACGATGGCCCCCTTGAAGTGCACAGAATAGTGCACGGAACGAGGGGCCGTTGCCACTGATGCACAGGAAGTAATTCTCCGTCCATTTATCCTTATTTTCCTATCTTGACACCGGTATTCGCGATGGTCGGTGGTTCCCGCAGCCTCATTGCAACTGTTCGCCGACCACCGGGCAAGATGGCCGAAAAAATCCGCTCCGGAGAGGGAGTGTTCCTTACTCCGTGATGCCGATCCCCAGATTTGCTGCCGTCGCCAAGACTGCCTCATCGCTGTTTTTCTGACAGCCACTCGAACTGCTCCCGGAACCATCGTTGGCCCAACTGGTTCCGAAGAGAATTGACCCGGCGGTTGCGGCACCTCTCCAGGCGTCGCAGGCTCCCGCACGGGCACGGGTGCTTGTTGACCACCCGCTTGTCGAATGACGCGAGTCGCACCATCGCCTCGGCCGCCGCTCCCGAGTCGACCGCGAAGAGCGCGGCGAAATCGCGGAGGATGCCGCAGACCCCATGATCCAGCTCCCCGAACGGCAGCCTCCCGTCCCGCTCACGATGCGAGTCGCCGTACAGAAACGGGATCACGCAACGATCCAGGAAGGCCGGCGGCGTGGGGGTTCCCACCTGTGCGAGTCGCTGTCGCGTGGGCGAGCCGAGGCGCTGCGTGCCGTCCGGGTTCGTGTGGAAAGGCCCTGGGATCTGCCGGGTGGCCTCCCGCACGACGGGCAGATCGTTCGGGAACCTCGGGGGGACCGCGATCTCCAGCTCGTACGCATCGGTGATCCTCCCTCGCCGCCTGCCAGGATATCATCGACCTGAGCCCCGCGTGCGGCTCGGAAAGTCGGGCATCCTTTCGGGCACCTTCTGGCTGACGATGTAGCGCGGCTTGTCAAAGAACTTCTGTCCCTACTTCGGAGAATTAAGAGTCTGTCCCGAATGGCATTAAGCTAAGCAGCAACCTCTTGCTCCAGCAATGCCTTACGCAACTCGGATCGGGGTTTCTTCATCAAGGGATACTGTTTGGGGCGACGCTTGCGGACACGCGGCTCGACGCGATCGCGGCGGTCGGGGTTGACCACCAACGCCGGCAACGACTCTCCAGGCCGCGCCGACGCCAGCCAACGCAACGCGTCCACGAAACTGATCCGGTCCACGGCCACACCCTGACGATGCGACGCCTCGAGCATCACCAGGCGGACCAGGTTGTACACCAACGCATACATCAACAACTCCTTGCTCACGCCGGCGACCGTCTCGCAACGCAACACATCCATTTTCATCGTTGTCTTCAAGTGCCTCAGATTCACTTCCACTTCCCACCGGCCGCGGTACAACTCCGCCAACGCCTCCACCGGGTAGGGCTCCGAGTCGACCAAGGTCGTGACCAACGTCACCGCGCGGACGCGGAACCCGGGTCGGTCGGCTTGATACCTCAGCTCGCGTACCTCGATCCGATCGGGCAACGCGGCGTACTGCTCGGCCGACATCCACTCGGGCCGCTTCCGTGGCTTGAACCATTCGACCACTTGATCCGTCACCCCCAGCCGACGCAGCCATCGCGATCGGGGCAAACCCTTTGTACCCCCCTTGACACCGGGCAGCGCGTGCGGGCGGCCCGGCGTGAAGTCGACGATCTGACGCTGATGGATGCGGAAAACCCCGTGAATCCCTCGTTCCAGCAGCAACGCGAGGTGGGCGAACGAACAGAACCCGCGGTCGCCGACGAGCACATCGCCGGCGTCGAGCCGGGGGTGAAGTTTCGCGACGCCGGACATGTCGTGTGTGCATAAGGGACCGGTCAAGACCTCGAGAATCATCCCCGTGCCGGCATGAAACAGGGCCAGCAGATGAGCGACGGGAAAGCCACACCCCAACGCCTGGTTGCCGGGCTGGCCGAAGTGCGCGCGGAGTTCCGTCGTGTCGGGCATCGAGACCCCCGAGCCATCGACATGAAAGACCCGATGCCCACGCCAACGTCCGTCGTCGTCGATCCGGGGTCGGACCCTCTCGGCGATCCGAACCAGGAGTTTCTCGATGAGTTCCCGGGGCAAGCGGGCGCGGGCCTGGCAGTAGGCCGAAGCCGAGAAGCCGAGCCCGCCGAGACGCGGAAGATGTTGGATCGCGGTGTTGCCGTGCAGGATTTGGAGCAAGAACAGATGAACCGTGGCGACGGGGTCCAGGAGCGAGCAACGCCAGGTGTGTCCGATCTGGCGGCAGAGGTCGAGGATGGCGGGTCGGTCGAGTTCTCGGGCCGGGTCTTGCTTCAAGCGGCGAAGGATGCCCACAATCCGGTGATGCATCGGGAGGTCTCCTGCATGGGGTGTCGTTAAGCAACACCATCGTGACAGGAGATCTCCCGATGCTCAATCCATTTCAGAGAAACGGCTTATATCGCTTGGCTTAATGCCATTCGAGTCTGTCCCATAAGGGGTGTCAGGCTGCCACGGGCCTTGGGTAACGAAACTCGGCCTCCACATCGGAGGGCTCGAGGCGATGGAGCATCAACGGAATCATCGCCAGTTTGATAAACGACTCCGACGACGACACACTCTTCTCCCGATCCTTGCTCAGCCGCCGACAGCGGCCCAGCCAGGCGAAGGTCCGCTCCACGGTCCACCGGATCGGCAAGCGCACCCAGCCCCGCTGGCCCTCCGGGCGGCGGATGATCTCCAGGTTCCACTTCGCATTCTCCTCAACCCACCCGTAGAGCGTGAAGTTGTGGTACTTCGAGTCGGCGGACATCCGCACCACCTTGCCCATCGGCTGGCCGTCGAGTCGGGCGAACAACTCCGGGGCGGCGGCCGCATCGTCGACCGAGGCGGCGGTCACCAGCACGGCCAGGAGCAACCCCATGCTGATCGACGACGATGTGGCGCTTGCGCCCGTCGACGTTCTTGTGGTTGTCCCGCCCCCGCTGCTCACCCCCGGAGGTCGTGTCGACCGACTGGCTGTCGACACTCGCCGTGGTGCGGGGGTGATACGGCTTCTCTCGGGTGCGGACCGCCTTGCGCAGCCGGTCGTGGATCTTGTCGAGGGTGCCATCGTGCCGCCACTGGTTGAAATAACGCCAGACGGTACTCTTGGGGGGCAGGTCGCGGAGTGCGCCACTGGCAGCCGGTGCGGAGGATGTAGAAGATGGCGTCGAGGACGTCCCGCATCCGGGTCTTGCGGGGCCGCCCGCCGCCGGGTTCGGGCGGCAGGAGCGGCTCGATCACGTCCCACTGGGCGTCGGTGAGGTCGCTGGGGTAGTGGTGTACTCTCATACCCCTCCTACGCTGCTCGACACGCCGATGTTCCCCTTATGGGACAGATTCTGAGTCGCCAGCACTGGTAAGGTCCGGAAGCGGCCGCCCCAGGATCCTGTCCGCACCACTCACAGTCTGTTCCATAATGCGGATTCGAACGTAGAAAGGAGATGCAACACAAACCTTACCCCAGCGACCTGACCGACGCCCAATGGGCCATCCTCGAGCCCTTGCTCCCCGAGGACCGACCCCTGGGGCGACCCCGCAAGACGAGCCTGCGGAGGGTGCTCGACGCCATCCTCTACCGCAATCGCAACGGCTGCACCTGGCGGGCCCTGCCCCATGACTTCCCCGCCTGGAGGACCGTGTACAACTACTTCCAGGAGTGGCGGGACGACGGGACCTGGGCGGCCCTCAACGACGCCCTCCGGGTCCGGACCCGCCGCAAGGCGGGTCGAGAGCCGACGCCCTCGGCCGGGAGCATCGACAGCCAGACGGTCAAGGCGACCGAGGTCGGCGGCCCGCACGGCTACGACGGCGGCAAGAGGCTCAACGGCCGGAAGCGGCACATCGTCGTCGACACCCTGGGCTTGATCCTGGCGGTGACCGTCACGACCGCCGCATCGGACGACGGCACCGGGGCGCCGCAGGTGCTGGAGAAGCTGGATCGGGAGGCTTTTCCCCGGCTGGAGAGGCTCTGGGGGGACAACAAGTACCACAACCATTCGCTGGACGAGTGGGTCTCCGAAGCACGGCTGGTATGCCATCGAGGTGACGGTCGGCCGCCGGGCGAGGGGTTCCGGGTGATCAAGTGGCGGTGGGTCGTGGAGCGGACGTTCGCATGGCTGGGCCGGTGCCGGGTTCACAGCCGGGACGACGAGCGGAGGCCCGAGTCGAGCGAGGCGCAGGTGCAGATCAGCATGATTCAACGGATGCTCCGCAGGCTCGCCGGGGAGGAATACGAAGCGCCGTTTCGCTATCCCAGGCCTGAGCGCAAGAATGCTGCATGAGATTTATGGAACAGACTGTCACTTCTCACCCCAAGGCACTTGATCGGGTGTTTCTTGGAGGAGCGGACCGAGTCGCGCTAGCAGCCTTGGCGCAGATCCGGCGGCCGTTGCGGTGTTCGATGGAGCCGTCGCCGGCCAGGGCCATAGGGACATCGGCCGGGAATCCCACGAGGATCACCCCAAGGAGGATCTGTACGGCAGGTAGGCAGGACAAGGCGTCGCGGTTCATCATGCGATGGTTGTTGGTAAAGGGTGGCTTGTCGGCCTCGCCCAGAAATCCACAGGGTGACGGTGCGGTGTTCGATGGTCTGGAGGACTCCGATGGCCAAGAGTTGGGCGTGGTCCCAGGTCCGCTCGAAGCATAGTGGGGCGGAAGTGGGTCAGGGCGGCGACGATCTCGTGTGGCCGGTTCATGGGACTGTGGCTCCACGGGTGATGGCTTAACAAGCACCATCAATCGTGGGTGATCAGCCCATGAATTTGCCAGCCAGCGAGGCCAAAGTTCCGTATCAGGTAACATGTCCAATCGAACGCGAACGTGAATCAGATTCCCTGCTGTTTTCTGGCTGGGAATCGATTCTCAGCCACGGGCGTTCTCAATTGCATTGGCCCCCGGGGAGGGGAGGGCGTCGATTCCGATGTCCTCGGCGAGCCGCACCAAGGCCGTCATGGCCTTGAGGAGGTGGGCGACCATGTTCTTGGCGTGTGGGCCAACCGTGCCGTGTCCGTCCGCCGCATTGTGGGCTTCGTCGGTGGCCTTCGTCGCCTCGAATAATTCACTTCGCAGGGTTTTCATGTTTTCGTTCTTTTCCAGTTCATGCCGCGCCTGGCCCATGGCCACCGATCCGGAACTGACACCCTGGATGCTCCGGTTCGCCGTGCTGATCAGTGTCCGGGCGAGGCTGTAATCGTCTGGAGTTCTCCCTTCGGTAATTCGCTCCAGAGCCTGCGCCATGGGCCAGCGCGGAGAACAGGGCCGCCTGGCTCGCATACAACTGGGCCTTCGCCGCCTTCTGATCTCCCTTGTCGTCCTGAGGTGAGCGGGCCGTGGTCTCATGGGAGAGGAAGAACGTCGCCAGCAACATGGCGGCGATGGGCAGAGCGATGCGTCGTCTCATGATCGTCGAACCTCCGTTGCAAAAGGATACTCGGGACGGATCGGGTGGCATTTTCGTCTCACCGTGCAGTCGCCTCAAACTCCGGCAAATCCGGAGGGGTGGAAAACCAATGGTTCGGGGCCAGGTGGTTCGCGTCGAGCATCCAGGGCGATTCGTCGCCGGAGAGCCGGGCCGCCATTGTCAGAGCCAGCCGGGATGCGGCGGCGATGACGCGCTCGGCATCCCGGCCGAGCAAGCGCACACAGGTATCGCCAGAGACCAACTCCTGCACGGCGACCTCGCCATCGGGGAGGTCGGGGAGCACGCTGGCCGGTACCACGCCGGAGATGAACAGGCTGGCGGCGGCTTCGGCGTTACCGAACTGCCAGCGCACCTCATCGGGGCTCCAGGGGCCTTTCCAGGCGAACCGCTCGTGGAGGATTATCCGACCCTCGCGACGAATGCTGCAGCTCCTGAACGATGCGATCGAAAGCGAATCGCTCAGGTGCCTGGGCAAATCGAGTTCGGCCCGGGAGGAGGATGTCACCCCAGACAAGGTGGCCACCCGGATCAAGGTCGATGGTGGATCGCTGGTGATAGCGGGCGGCGGCGTAGGGGATGGTTGGTCCAGGGAGCAGGCAGAGCACGGCCCCGGCAGCCACCCGGACGTTGTACCGCGCGGCAGCGTGGTAGCGGGGGCACGGATGGATGCGACCAGCCGACTGATTCGTGACGAAGCAGCGGACTCCCGGCCCAACGTCGAGATCCACAAGTTGCCCGTCGCCATCGAGCAGTCCGGCCGTCAGATTCATCAGGTACAGCAAGGAAGCCCCACCGGGCCGTTCGATGATCGGGTTGAAGACCCGTAGCGGATTCTGAAAATAGGCTCGTCCCAGCTCGACCGCATCCGGCCCTCGGGCTGGTGAAGCTCGGCACGCAGGCCGCCGACATGTCCGCCGGGGGCGGTTGCCGGGTCGCGATCCGCCAGCTCCGGCGGCGGCGGGAAGTCGGCCCGGGTGATCCGGGCCGAGAATGGCGGTAGGTTCGGTGGCGTCGTCTTCACGAGGACCGCGCCGGCAACCGGCTGCGTACCCATTGGATCACCTGCTCGACCTTTTGTTTTTGCCGGATGCTGGTGAATAAAAAAGGTGCATCACCCCGCATCCGGCGAGCGTCGCGTTCCATCACATCGAGATCGGCACCGACGTGCGGGGCCAGGTCGATTTTGTTGATGACCAGGAGATCGCTCCGGGTGATCCCCGGCCCCCCCTTGCGCGGGATCTTGTCGCCCTCGGCCACGTCGATGACATAGATCGCCACGTCGGCCAGCTCGGGTGAGAAGGTGGCGGCCAGGTTGTCGCCCCCGGACTCGATGATGACGACTTCCAGGCCGGGAAATTGCTGCTCCAGATCGTGGATCGCCTGAAGGTTGACGCTGGCGTCCTCGCGGATCGCCGAGTGCGGGCAGCCCCCGGTCTCCACGCCGACGACGCGTCCCTCGGGCAGCGCCTCGTGACGGATCAGGAACTCGGCGTCTTCCTTGGTGTAGATGTCATTGGTGATGACGGCGAGGTTGACCTCGGGCCAGAGGGCCCGGGCCAGCACCAGCGTCAGGGCGGTCTTGCCCGAACCAACCGGTCCGCCGATGCCGATGGTGAAGACGCGCCGCGGCGGCCCGGCATAGGTGCCGTGGTCGTGGTCAGGACTGGAAGATTCGTGTGTAGAGTTGGGTTTGTGCATGACGCAAGCACCTCATAAGCAGGGCTGAGACCGCCGAGACAGTCCAGAGGGAGCATCGGCCCAGCGATTCGCCAACTCGACAGAAGCGGGTGGAGCCGGGCGAGAACCTGCTGGCCGTGCGTGTGGCCGATCGGGACCGCGCGGACGGCCGCGGCCACCAGACCGGCGGCGGCATTCTGTAGATAGAGGGCCACTGCCTCGCCGGTCGCGACACCGGCGGCGGGGCCATGGCGCCGAAAACGACGGCGTGGTGCCAGGGGCCGGCGATCTGCCGCCCGGACCCGCGCCGCGGCCCGGCCCGACCAGGGCCAGCCCTCGGCCAGTCCCAGCAGGGCCGTCACCCTGTTTGATGCTGGCGCGGCGGAGTGTCGGCGAGGTGTTGGCGCGTCAGCAGATCGTTCAGTTCGGCCAGGCGTCCCAGTCGTCGTCCGCGGCCGACTCGCGGACGGCATGCGCGCACGGCCAGGCCGTCGCCGGGGGCGACCGCGTCGTGTGAGCCAGGCCCGCGCCCACGCCTCCAGCTCGACCGGGCCCGGCACGTGGCCGCGGTGCGACGGCCGCCTCCAGGCCCCACGAGTGGGAGTAGGCGCCGATCGGCAGCGCCGAGTCGCAGAGCTGAACCAGGCGGAGCAGCGGGACGGGTCTGGCCGCGGCCTCCGCTCCTCGGCTGCCTCCGGCGGCGCCAGTCGCGGTCGGATCGTCGCCGAGCGTGTCGCTCAAAACAGGAAATACCTCTGCGTCATCGCCAGTTCCTTGGCGGCGTCGACTGGCAGGAGTTCTCCGTCGAGCCGGACGAGGAACGTTTCGGGATCGATCTCGATCTTGCCAGTGTGGCCGTTGTGGATCATATCCTTCTTGCCGATCTTGCGGCGTGTTCTTGACCGGGAGGACCATCGGCTGAGGCCGTAGCGATCGGGATCCCCGCCGTCGAGCCCGGCCTTCGAGACGAACGATGATGCAGGACTTCTGGAGCGCCGACCATAGGCCGGCGAACATGTCGCGGGGGATGACCGGCTGCGGCGTCGGGATGCTCGCGTTGATGTCGCCCATCTGCTGCATCATGATGATGCCGCACTTGAAGACGGTCTCGGGCTTGACGCCGAAGAAGTCGGGCCGCCAGACGCACCAGGTCGGCATATTTGCCGACCTCGATGCTGCCGACGTGTCGGAGAATCCCGTGCATGATCGCCGGGTTGATCCGTCAGCTTGGCGATGTTCCGCTTGACCCGGAAGTTGTCGGCCTTCTCGCCGTCGCCCGCCCCACTTCGCGGGCAGGTCGCCGTAGAACCGCTTCATCTTGTCGGCGTTCTGCCAAGTTGCGGATGATGGACTCGCCGATGCGGCCCATCGCCTGGCTGTCGGAGGACATCATGCTGAGGATGCCGTAGTCGTGGAGGATGCCCTCGGCGGCCATCGTCTCGCCGCGGATGCGGCTCTCGGCGAACGCCAGGTCTGCCGGGTCGCCGGCGTTCAGGTGGTGGGTGACGATGACCATCGGAATCCCCTCGTCCACGCTGTTGATCGTGAATGGCCGGACTGGGCGCGTTGGTGCTCGAGGGGAGCATGTTGTGATAGCCGGCGATCTCCATGATGTCGGGGGCGTGGCCGCCGCCGGCCCCTTCGGTGTGGTAGGTGTGGATCGTCCGCCCACCGATCGCCTTGATCGTGTCGCCGACGTAGCCCGACTCGTTCATGGTGTCGGTGTGCAGGGTGATCTGCACGTCGTACTCGTCGCCGACCTTCAGGGCCGCATCGATCACCGCCGGGCGTCGCGGCCCAGTCCTCATGGATCTTCAGGCCGGTCGCGCCGGCCTTGACTTGTTCCTCCAGCGGGCCGAGAGGGCTGCCGTTGCCCTTTCCCCACCAGGCGATGTTGACCGGCAACCCCTCGGACGACTGGAACATCCGCTCGATGTGCCAGGGGCCTGGCGTGCAGGTCGTGGCCCGGGTGCCGGTGTTCGGGCCGGTGCCGCCGCCGAGCAGCGTGGTGAAGCCCGCATACATCGCGGTCCAGCAGAGTTGCGGGCAGATCCAGTGGACGTGCGTGTCGATCAGTCCCGGCGTGACGATCTCCCCTCGGCCGAATAGACCTCCGTTCCCGGCCCGCATGATCAGGTCGGGTCGACGCCGGGCTGGATCAGCGGGTTGCCCGCCTTGCCGATGCCGACGATCTTGCCCTCGCGGATCGCGATGTCCGCCTTGACGATGCCCCAATGGTCGATGATCAGCGCGTTGGTGATGACCAGGTCGGGCGCCTTGAACGTCGTTCCGGTCGGCCATCGGGCAGATGCGCCATGCCGTCGCGGGCCGACTTGCCTGTGGCGAAGACGACCTCCTCGCCGTAGATCGGTGTGGTCCTTCTCGACCTCGACAACAAGTCCGTGTCGGCGAGTCGGACGCGGTCGCCGGTCGTCGGGCCGTAGACTTGGCGTAGCGACTTGCGCGAAATTTCATGCTCATGGGTCAGACATTCTCCTTCCCGCCGACGCCGCCTTGCTGGCCGGGACGAGCGTCCTGACCGGGGTTGTAATTGTCGCCGCATCCGCTTCATGGCCTGTCGCGCGGACGTCGGGGTCGTCGAGCTTGCCGTTGACCCAGCCACGAAAGCCGTACGACCCGGCGCTCGCCCGCATAGGGCACCAGCCGCAGCGTCATCGCCTGGCCCGGTTCGAAGCGGATTGAGTTCCTGCCGGCTGGTCGAGGCGGTAGCCGTAGGCTTTCTCCCGGTCGAACTTCAGCGCAGGGTTGACCTCGAAGAAGTGATAGTGCGAGCCGACCTGCACGGGGCGGTCGCCGGTATTAGTGACGCGGAGCGTCGATCGTCTCCCGTCCTCGTTGATCGTGATGTCCCCCTGGGCCGTCTGGAACTCGCCGGGAATCATGCCGTCTCCTCCAGGTGTGCGTTGGCCTCAGCGGATGGGGACTGAAGGGTCACGAGCTTCGTGCCGTCGGGGAAGGTACCCTCGACCTGGAGCAGGCTTGAGCATCTCGGGGACACCCTCCATCACGTCGCTCACGTGAAAGCACTTGCGTTCCTTCGATTGCAATTCAGGAACGGTCTTGCCGTCCCGAATCCCTTCGAGCACGTGGGCGCTGATCAGGGCGACGGCCTCGGGGTAGTTTAGCTTCAGACCGCGCGCACGACGCTCCTTGGCGACCTGGCTCGCCACATAGATCAGGAGCTTTTCTTGCTCGTGATCGCTCAAGTGCATGCTGGATGCCTCCTGACCGGATGGTAGTGTCCGTCCGCCTGGACCCACAATGCGAGGGGAATGCTTACCGCGGGGAGGGGGGAAAGAGCCAGTGGAAGTGACGGAGGTTTGACACCGCCGAGCGCTGGCCAAACGGCCCCATGGCATTTGGCGAGAATAAGGCAAAGCCAGTACCATTGCAATGACTCGCGGCAGATTTTTATGAATCGCAACTCATGCGCATAAACGGTCGTGCAACGGCACGCCGTTTGGCATAGGATGACGATACTCCACCGCTTCTCGGAGCGGTGGGCCCAATCCCTTTCCCGTCGTCGCCGGAATCGTCCGGCTTGGTCCGACAACCGGGAGATAGACCAATGAATGAACATCTTACAAGACGGAAAATCCTGATGGCCGGTGGCGTTGGCCTGGCCGGTGTGGGGCTGGTCGGCGCGGCTGCGGAAGCGTACCGCAGGGGAACATTGTCCGCTCGGGAACTGCAACGGCTTCCCCGCATGCCTGAGATGATCCGCCCGACGGACCGCGCGGCTCTGGGCCGGAACGGGGCCCTGGACGTCCCGTCTCGCCCCGCGTTGGCCTCCCGGGTGGTTGAGTACCATGTCACCCCCGGCGAGGGACTGGAAGATCTCGGCGTGGAGGTGCGACAGTCCGTCGCGGAGTTTGTTTGCGATCCCCGACATCCCAACCTTTTGCTCAATAACGCGCAACGGGTTGCCTACGAAGTGGTGGAAGTCGCCTGGCAGCCTGGCCAGGGTTGGCCCGTTTACCGGAGCCGGGCACCACTGAACGATCATGCCGTGGGTGTACGCTACGCGGGCGTTCCCCGCCATCAGATCGTCCTGCTCGACGACCGCGCGGTGTACGTTGGCAACCCGGGAGCCATCGGCGTCATCGACGGGATTCAAGGTCCGCTCCGTGTGGACGTCAATGGTGAGGATCACGCCCAGCACCGGGGCTTCTACAAGATTCTGATCACGGCCCTCGCCTGAAAGAGGGAGATGTCGTCCCACAGCCGCTCCCTTCCCCCCTGATCCTCACCATGGTCTTCCGTAGCTGTTTGTAAAATTCTCCTGATTGTCTCCGGTCCACCCGACAGATAAATAGCGCATGTCCCTCGAAGGATCGAGGGCGCAAGCTCTCCCTCACCGGCCTGAGCCGGGTTCCACGAGGAGGTTATCCATGCGGTTCTGCATGGTCACATTGATAATATCGGGGTGGCTCGGCGTCCATTCCGCATCTGGTCAGGTCCCGGCGGCCAGACCGGTCATGCCATACATGCCCGGCCCGGCGTGCGTTTCTCCTGCTCCCACGGGGTACGTTCACCACCACGGGGCAAATTGCCGACAGGGCTACTGCGGCCCCGAGATGGGATGTTGCCACCATCCCTTCTGCAAGCGCTATCCCTGCGCAAGTTATCTGGAATATAAGTGCGATCCGCTCCCCCCGGTCGTCCTTTCCTCCTATGCCGAAGATGACAAATTCAACTGTCCCCGATTCCAGCTTGGCGATGCCACGCCGCACTTCCCTCACTACTGGTATCCGGGCCAGGCATACCCACTGCCACACGATTACGGAGTCCGACCCGCGGAGGAAGGTGGCCTCTCGGGACGCGGCCGGGGCCTCTGAGACCGCGGAAGAAATCCGCTCGAATCACGACGACCCTCGAGGACGACCATTCCGGATTCATCCGGAATGGTCGTTTCGCTGAAAAGATCTGTTCATACAGCACAATGGGCTGAACTCGCGGATGCCCTCCTACCGATAAAACCGGCAAGAGTTTGCGGGGACCGCTCGGGCGTTTGTCGATCCCGGTACCCTTCGACCTGCCAGTCCAATGCGACTGGTCCCCCCCTATGAAGCGTGTGGCAATTTCCATGACGATTCGATGAAACCCGGATCCCGCGCGAAGAGGCGAAGGGGTCCCCGGAGGTCACGTTCATGTTCCGCAAATGGCGAAGGATAACGACCATTGCGGCGATTGTCTGGGGGGGATTTCTGCTCGGTGGCAACCTCCGAGCGCAGCAATCCTTACCCGATCCGCTGCCCCCGCCACCGTCAACGCCCGCCGCCGGGGCGGCGACCGCTGCTTCCTCGGGGGATGACGAGACGAAGACCTTGCTGCGGCAAATGCAGCAGCAGTTGAAGGATCAGGTCCAGCAGATTAACGACCTGAAGAACCAGGTCCAGACGCTTCAGGACCAGGCGAAGCAGAAGGACGACGAGGTGCAGAAAAAGAAGCAGGACGAGGAACAGAAAAAGGAAATCGCCAGCCGCGATAAGCTCTTTCCCGGCGCCGACCGGGGCGAAAGACCGCTCGGCAACGATCCCCGACGCGGCACCGCGGGTGCCTCGGGCGTCGGCACCGGGTTCGCCGGGCCGCAGGCCGGTTTCGGCCCGACGGGAAGCTGGTCGCGGCGGCCCCGTCGACGACAACTTCCCGCTCGAAGCCGGCGTACGTCTACAACCAGGGCGGCGGCGCCTTCTCCCTGGCTGACCCCGACAAGGAGTTCACGCTCTACCTCCAGAACCAGTTCACGTTCGACGGCACCTTCTACGACCGCCAGGGGCTGCCGACGCAGGAAAAAGGATTCAACATTCCTTTCCAGCGTACTTATCTGTACGGCAATATCACACGATACTGGGAATACCAGTTATCCGAAGAGGCATTCCTCGGTCAGTTCAACTTGCTCGACATGTTCGTCAATATCCACTACGACGACCGGATGATGTTCCGGTTCGGCAAGTACGTCAGCCCATTCTTGCTGGAATACTGCGCCTTCTCGCCCGCGTGGGAGCCGGTGATCACCAACTCGCCGCTGTTCCAGTACGCCGCCCGCCGTCAGACCGGTGCGATGGTCTGGGGTAAGCTGTTCGACTACAAGCTCCAGTACATGGCCGGCATCTTCAACGGCCCGAACGGCTTCTACTTCGACCTCGACAAGCAACAAGGACTTCGCCGGCGCGGTGACGTATCACCCCGTTCAAGGGGGACGGCATCTGGTGGCTCGACAGCCTGGGCTTCGGGGCAAGCATGCAGGTCGGCTGGGAGAACTACTTGCTGAACATCGGCCAGCGCGATCCGAATCCTCGTGACCAGCTTCGGCGTCGGCGAGCCGACGACCAACGCTCGATCGTCACCTCCTCCGGCGTGCCGTTCTTCACGCTTCGCCAACAACGTTGCGGCGAACGGGCGCAGCGGACCAAGGTCGCGCCCCACTTCTTCTGGCTCGGCCGGTTCAGCCTCCAGGCGGAATACATGTACCAGACCCGGCAGCTGGCCAACGGCCAACGCACGGGGTTCTGCGAACACCCACGCCTATTACGTCAACGCCTCGTACTTCCTGACCGGCGAGCGGTACAACGGCGACGGCACCGGGAGCTACACCCCGATCTCGCCGATCCGCCCGCTGATGCCCGCCCGCGGCCAGTGGGGCCCCGGGGCCTGGGAAGCTGGCCACCCAGTTCTCGCAGATCTTCCTCACCAACCAGCAACTCCAGGACGAGCTCGTCGCCGCCAAGGGCCCGAACGCCACGCGGCTGGACCAGCTCATGGTCGGCGTGAACTGGTGGCCGGTGAAGTGGGCTCGGCTCAGCTTCGACTGGGTCTATGATAGCACTTCAACTCAGCCGATCCCCGCCGGTGGTTTGACCCACCCGAACAACCCGACCCCAATACGATGGACAACTTCAACATCTTCTGGACCCGCGTGGCCTGTTCTTCTGATCGCGCTGGTCCAGACCGAACCGCCAGGATCGCGTGGTCCGAAATGAGAAAATGTCCCAGGCCATCAGCGAACGGGATGGCCTCGACTTAAAATCCGCCGGTAACCACGCGTCCAGGTTCGGGAACAACCCTTCAATCTCTCGCCACTCCTCAGTACGGACAATACCAGGCTGGCTCTGCCGCCAGCCCTCTCGGAACATCCGATCCCACGTCCATCGTTTTTCCCGACGCTTGCTCCATCCTGCGGAATAATGGAAGAGGCTGAGGCCTGATCGGCGCGGTTCGATCCAGTCTCGGTGCCTCGTCGCGACCCTCTCCTTCCGGGGAATTTCTGGGGGGCCGCGTGGAGCCTCGATCCTGCGGATGGGAGCGTACTGGATGCAATCGTTTTCGAAAATCTTGCGGATCATCCCGCTGTTGGTTTTGCTCACAACAAGCTTCGGCGTCGGAATCTCAGCACGAG
The DNA here is from genome assembly GCA_963758025.1 of uncultured Planctomycetota bacterium. Classification (GTDB taxonomy): domain Bacteria; phylum Planctomycetota; class Planctomycetia; order Isosphaerales; family Isosphaeraceae; genus CAVWUA01. The sequence continues at coordinate 334,948 of CAVWUA010000007.1, forward strand.
CTCAGGGTTGGGATTACGGACGAAACATGTTTGGCTTTGCTGCAACGCCCGCCGGGAGGCGTCTGGAGTAGTTATTACCACCCCGACTTCGATCCGGATGCCTGGTATCCGGCCATCACAGGCAACCTCTCCCATCGAACCGCCTTCGTACCTCGGGACGCTCGGATCGTCTATCCCCCGAGCGGTGGGATCATCGTCCGTTCTTCTCCGGGACCCTTCTCCACTCATTCTCACGCGATGCCCTATCATCCGACCTTCGGTCGAAGAAAGCGACCGATTGTCAATCGATGGTGATCCGCCACGCTCAGGATCTCACGATCTTCCAGGCGGAGCTTCCCGGCCGGGGCTCTCGGTCATCATGACGATCCAGGTCGCGGGGCTCCGAAGCCTTCGCTACCGGTAGGCAGAGCGTCGAACGGGTATCCCCCCGATATGCGACCTGCCGGTTGGTCCATCCCTTGTCCAATCGCTCGGTTGATTCTGACAAAGATTCCCGAACCGAGAGTGATCTCGCACACGGTGCTCGTCGTGGCGCCGACGCGGCTCCGGGCGGAAGACATGCTCCGCCAGACAGACAATCCCCACGTCTACGCAACGTCGATCGAGCGGTGCCTGGTGGACCCGTGGGGCGGGCACTGGCGGAACGGGCGGGGTGAGGAAGGAGGTGTGGCGAAGACTGGTGCGTAAGATGTTGCGTTACCCGTTGCCTTGCCTGTTGCGTTCCTTGTCGTCAACGCAACAGCCAGTCGGGAGGCTACCCATGTATCGAGGTAGGCCCGAGGAGAACGAGACGTTGAGGAGGCAGAGTTCGAACTTCGAACGAGACGCGTTGCCGAGCGACTGGCCGAGAGCGACGTGCCCTGCTATTAGCCAGTAGTTTCGACTCTGTAGCAAGGAAATCGGGCCATCCCACTCACGCGGCCCGTGCCTTGTGCAGGGTGTGAGTCGTCTCGTCTCGGCTCGGCCGTCACCCTGACGCTCTCGCTGCAGGTCCAGAGCCAACCGTCCTTCGATTGCGCGGCGGGTCCGGACCCGATAGACCGTCTTCTGCATCTTCCGGTACCGTCGATTCCCACGCTCCACCGCGTTCGACGTTGCCCCCAGCAAACGCTCGTCCAGGAACACCAACGCCTTCTCCAGCCCCGGAGCCAGCAGCTTTTTCAACGCCACGCGGAGCCGGCCGAACCGCCGCAGCCGGGACCGCAGCTTCGCCAGCTTGGCCAGCGCCGTGTCCGTCCGGCATCGCCGGTCGAACAGCCGGTAGACCTCCTCCATCAACTCACGGAGGACGCGAGCTCAGGCAGGCCGCGCGTGACCCGCAGCAACGTCCGCCGCTCACCCGGGCTGAGCCGCCGCTGCACGAACAGGTACCGGTGCTCGAACAACGCACCGACTTTCTGCTCGATGCGTTTCTTCCGCCGTGCCAGGCGTCGGGCCGCTTTCGTGGGCCGGCCACGCGGCAGCTTGGGCTTGCCGGCGGTCCGTTCCTTGCGGACCTTGGCCACAGCACCGAGGACCGCCCTGGTCAGCTCGCGCAGGACGTGGAATGTGCAGACCTGATGGGGACCGCCGTCGAAGACCGCGGCGATCGGCTCGGGGTACAACGACGAGCCGTCGGTCGTGACCCCGCGGACGCTCAGGCCCCGTACCTCCAACGCCCGCTGGAAGCGACGGAAGAACGTCTCGACATCCTTGGCCGTCGGGCGCTGGCTCAGCACCTGGTAGGCGAGCCGCTTGAAGGTGCGGTTGTCGACGATCGACAGGATGCAGAAGGGGTCCGTCATACAGCTCATCAGCGGCAAGGAAGCCCGAGAAATCCGCCAATGACCCAGTCGAAGGGCTCGGTCTCGGATTGTCGCGCGGCCTCGACCCAGTTCTGGATCGTGGCGTCGGGGACGAAGACGCGATGATCCCGCCAGAGGCTCCAGCTGGCGGTGCAATCGAAAGGCCGTCCTCGACGACCAGCCGGACGGCGGTGTCGACGACACGTCGGGTGTAGTGGCTACCGCGATCGGCCAGGTCGGTCATGTCGACGTTGAAGTACTTGCGACAGGCGCGTGCGGTAGTGCCGGGAGTAGATCACGATGAGGTCTCGGGGCCGACCGGTGCGGGTGTCGCTGAGGTCGTGGAGGGTGCGGCGGCCCCGACTATCGCGGTAGGAACTGTGGCCGCATCGTGGGCAAGGACGCCGGCGGTAGTTGCGGCTCCGGCCGGTGACGAGGGGTTGGGGCAGATCCTCGATGGGGCGTGATGCCTTCGGTGGGATCGGGGTCGGTATTGGCCAGGTCCGGCACGGTGATGCTCCTGAAAGAAGGGTCCTATCAGGTTATATGCCTGAAGCTGCGCTAAATGTTCACGGGTTTGGCCCGATTCCATGCTATAGACTCGCGAAGT
>CAVWUA010000008.1:0-66585 GCA_963758025.1 uncultured Planctomycetota bacterium
TGGCCGGTGCCGAGGTCGGCGACGGCGAGGTACAGCCAGCCGGGCAGCTTGACCGCCAGGCCGGTGGCCTCGCCGCTGAAGAGTCGGACGGTGCCGTGGATCGGCTCGTCGAGTCCCAGCCGCTTGCAGGCGGCCTTGACCGCCTCGGCGTCCCGGACCTCGGTCTTGATCGTGACGATGTGGCACACTCGGTATGCTCCCCCAGGGTTCCAGATGGTCGTCTTCCGCTGGGGGGCAGTGTCCGGAGACGGGTTAGCCTCCGGAGGTGGTCGTCCGAGATGGGGTCTTGGAGGAAGCGGTTCGCGTACGCTCTGGGCCTTGATCGCGAACCGGGGGGATACGAACGGAGGCTCCCTGTACCCATGACTGGTTACCCGCCTCCCCGACGCAGTCCCATCCAGGCTGGATCAGCTTGGGAAATTCCCAACCTGCCCCGGAACCCCTTTCGGGAGCGGGCCGGTTTCGGGGCGTACGGTCGCCGACCCGACCTGACTGGGCTATCGGGCAATCCGTCCGGTAGACCGCGCCGGCGGTCTCGGGCTGAGAGTCGCATGGAGATGGCCCGCACCGGGCAACTTGTCATGGTTGACAAGTTCCCGGCCCTCGGATCGCAGTCCCGCAGGTGTTGCGTTTGCATCACCTGGCCACCCGCCGCCGACGGGCTCAACCCCGGCAGGCCAGGACGATCTCGCCTCCCGCCCCTCTTGATTCCCTCGTCCTCGGACTTCTACAATGTAGAAAATCGGGAGGGGACGATGCCCGACGACGACCTGCTCGGCACCTTCGAGCAACTGGTCCTGCTGGCCCTGCTGCGGCTGGGCGCGGACGCCTACGGCATGACCGTCCGGCGGGAGATCGAGCAACACGCCGGGCGGTCGGCCTCGCTGGGGGCCGTCTACGCCACGCTCGACCGCCTGGAGGCCAAGGGCTACGTCTCGTCCCGTACGGGCGGACCGACCTCGGAGCGTCGGGGACGAGCCAAACGGTTCTTCCAGGTCGAGCCGCCGGGCCTGGAGGCGCTCCGGCACACGATCCGGGTCATCCAGCGGATGCGCGAGGGCCTGGAGGGCGGCGGCCAGCCGATCGGGGCCATCGCATGAGTACGACCCGCGAACCACGCTCCCCGGACGATCTGCCAGGCCCCTGGAAGGTCCTCCGTTGCCTGATCCGGGTGGTGGCCCCGGAGCGGTACCGCGAGGCGTTCCTTGGCGACCTGATCGAGGAGTGGGAGACGACCATCCGCCCGCAGATGGGGCCGAGGTGGGCGGCGTGGTGGCTCTGCCGGCAGGCCCTCGGCTCCGTCCCGCCGTTGCTCCGGATACGCGTGACCCAGGAGGTACCGATGCTCAAGAAGACGACGATCCGCTCCCTGCTCGGCTTCCGCCTGAGTACCGAGGAGTCCGACGCCCGGCTGGCGCTTGGGCCTGCTCGCTCTCCGGGGTCGCCATCGTGCCCATGACGATCCTCGCCCTGATTCGGAACCAGGGCGGGCGTCCCGAGTTCCTCCTGGGCGTTGGCCTGGCGATCGTGGCGGGCCTGATCTTCCTGGCGATGGGCCGCGTCATCCGTCAGGGGGTCGTCCGGCTGGCGAAGCTGCCCATGCGCCGCCGCTGGGCCGAGTTCGGCAGCTACCTGGGATGCCTGGGGCTGTTGGTCGGGGGGATCGGTGCATTGCCGTCCCTGGGCCTCAGCCCCTCCGGGATCGTCCTGGTGCTGCTCCTGGACAGCGCCCTGAGCATCGCCGTGCTGGTGCTCGGGATGATGAGCAGCCTTTGCATGTCCTCGAAGGAAGCGACGTAGACCAGCCGCTCACCTCACCCGGCATCCGACCCGAACCCGAACAGCCGCGCCGCATTGCCGCCCAGGACCTTGGCCTGGTCTTCGGCGGTCATGTGCATCAGGTACGACAGCAGCCGCTCCCGGTTGCCCCGATACGACTCCGGGGTCGCCCCGGCGCCGAAGCCGCCGCCGTAGATCAGCCGGTCGGGGCCGTAGGCGTCGGTCAGCGTCCTGATCACCGGGGCGATGTCCCGGTGGGGATACTGGCCCTTCTCCGGCAGCGACGAGAGCTTCATGACCGTGTTCGGGAACCGGGACCAGCCGACGACGACGGCGTGCTCCTCGGGCGTGCCCTGGAACGGGCGGCCCAGGTGGTCGATGATCACCGTCGTCCCGGGGAACGCCTCGATCAGCGGCTCGAAGCCGGGGGCGTATCGGGGCTCGAAGTGAAGCTGAACCGCCAGGTCGAGGTCGCCGATGTGCTCCCAGAGCGCCCGCAGTTCCGGGGTGCCGAAGGGCGGCAGCCGGTCGGGGGCGTAGGCGTGGATTCTGGCGGCGACGATCCGGCCCTCCCGCCGCCGGATCAGTCCGGTCATCCGGTCCAGCGAGCCGGGCTCGTCAGCGAAGAACAGGCAGGTGCCCTTGAGCTTGCCCTGCCCGACATCGAGGCAGTGCTCCAGGTAGCGGTGGTCGTCCTGGTAGGGCTCCGGGTGGACGACGACGGCGTAATCCACGCCGGCCCCGGCCATGCAACGCAGGAGGTGCTCGGGCGGGGCCGGCTCCTCCGGCTGGTACGGCCCCTCGGGGTGGTAGGGGAAGCGGGGGTCATCCGGCCCGGCGAAGCAGTGCAAATGCGTGTCGATCACGGGGGTATGGTGGTCGTCCTCCCCGGCCCGGAGGCGCCCGGACGAGGCCAGGAGCGGGGAAGCGGCGATAGCCCGGAGGAAATGGCGGCGATCCATGGCGCGGTCCCGGTCGAAGGTGATTCCCGACGATCCGCACAGGTTACCAGGAGAGAGTGGGCCGGGCATCGGGGAGGCTCGCGAGGCCGAGCTTTCCAGGAGGTTGTCCCGGCCCAGCAGCAAAGTGGAGTGGAGGCGTGCCACGGGTGCCGACCGTCCCGATCGAGGTCTTCGTCGGAGATGCCATCCTCTCCGACGCTGGACGTTTCGTTGGCGAAGTACCCGCTCATCCCGTAGGCTGAGGGGCGACTCGGGTCTGACGACATTCCTGGAGTGAACCCGATACGCCCAGGCACATCCCGGTCGGTCGGGCTCCGGGCCGTTGTTCCACGGCATCGGTTCGAATCCGCAGGGAACTCGCGTTCGCATGAGCCGGAAGCGACCGACACTGCGAGACCTCCTCGTGCTGATCGCTGCTCTGGCATCGGGGCTCGCGATCAATCGGAGGACGATGCCCGACTTCCGGGCCTGGGGCGACCCCGGTCATCGGCTGATGATGCGCCTGGACGACGGCCTGGTGCTCATCCTTCCTCACGCCCTCATGCTCACCGTCGCCGTGCTCGCCTTGTACGGCCTTGATCCGTGCCGACGCGGCAGGCCGGACGGTCCGGATATCGGGTGGCTCGTGTGCCTCGTGGCGACCGCCTGTGCCCTCGTCGTCGGGGGCTTCGTGCTGGCCTGGATACGGACCGACGCCTATTACTCCGACAAGGAGATGATCCTCTTCGAGCACGCGGATCGGGTGGCGTTCGCGGTCGCGGCCTGCCGATCTTCGTTGTTCCTGTCGGGCTATCGAGGGCGCCCCCGTTCCTGGAAGGATGGCCTCGGACGCATGCTCGGCTGGGCCTGGATCGCCGCCGCTGTCACCCGCTACCTCGCCCGTACGCTCCCCTTCCTGATCTAGCGAGTGAGGTCGCTCCTCTTCCTGGTCTAGCGGGTGAGGGCCGACATTCAACGACCCGGCGCGGCAAGAACGAGTGGCGACGGCGGATGGCAACCGCGAGGGGATACGGTGAGAGCCGAGCGTTGATCGCCCGTCGGAGGATCGAGCCGTGGAACTCGGACGACCGGGCCTCCTGGGCCTCACCGCCAGGACGATCGTGACGCACACGACCAACTACGTCCTGATGGGACTCCTCGCCGTCTCGGTCCTGGACTACGAGGACCGGTTCGCCCGCCCCGAGATGGCCCGCTGGATTCGGCCCCTCGACGACCCGATGGTCATGGCAGGCCCGCTGTTCCAGCCCCTTCGCGGCCTGGCCTTCGCGCTGGCGTTCTATCCCCTGCGGGGAGTGATCTTCGGCAGGAGGCACGGCTGGCTGATCCTGTGGTGGACCCTGGTGGCCCTGGGCATCCTCTCGACGTTCGGGCCGAGCCCCGGCTCGATCGAGGGCCTGGTCTACACCCGCAGCCCCGTCGCGGACCAACTCCTCGGCCTGCTGGAGGTCATACCCCAGGCGCTCCTGCTCTCGGTGGTCCTCACCTACTGGGTCAACCATCCCGAGAAGAGGTGGTTGAACTGGGCGATGGGAGTGACCTTCGTCCTCGTACTCGCTCTGCCGACGCTCGGCCTGCTGATGGGCGGGCGAGCCGGGCCTTGAGCGGGCGGGGATGGTGCCGCCGAATCGCCGGCGCCTCGCGGATCACCGGCTCGGATCGCGGCGATCCCATGGATCGATGCCTCGCATTTTCCTTCGACTTCCGTCGGGAGGGCGGTGTAATCTCTGGGTCCAGCGGCATCAAGTCCACCGATCACGGTCGAGGAGTATGCACCATGCCACTGGTCCAGGTGAAGGTCATCGAGGGCGTCTTCACGGACGCCCAGAAGCAGGAGATGATCCGCAAGCTCACCGACGCGATGGTCTCCATCGAGGGGGAGAACATGCGCGCCGTCACCTCGGTCATCGTCGAGGAGGTCAAGAGCGGCAGTTGGGGCATCGGCGGCAAGGCGCTGACGACGGCGGATGTCCGGGCGATGGCCGCCGGGCAGTCCCCTTCCGAGCCCGCCTCCTGACCGCACCCCCGCATCGGGACACGGCAGCGGATCGCCCCCCATGATCGACCCATCCGCCTTCATCGCCTCCGGGGCCGTCGTCCTGGGGGACGTTCACCTCGGCAGGGATGCGAGCGTCTGGTACAACGCCGTCATCCGGGGCGACACCGAGCGGATCGCCATCGGCGAGGCGACCAACATCCAGGACCTCGCGATGGTCCACGCCGACCCGGGCGTGCCCTGCGTCGTCGGGCGCCGGGTCACGGTGGGGCACCGGGCCATCCTCCACGGCTGCACCGTGGAGGACGAGTGCCTGATCGGCATGGGGGCGATCCTGCTCAACGGCGTCCGGGTCGGCTCCGGATCGGTCATCGGGGCCGGGGCGGTGCTGGTCGAGGGGACGGAGGTGCCGCCGGGCTCGCTGGTACTGGGCCTACCGGAAAAGGTGGTGCGGCAGGTCGGCGAGGAGACGCGGGGCCGGATCGACCACGCCTGGCGGCATTACGTCGAGGAGGCCCGGCGGCATCGGGCCGGCGAGTTCCCGATCACGCCAACTTCAAGGCCGAGTTGATCCGCCCGGGTGCCACGGGAGGCGGGTCACAAAACCGAGAACTCCGAATTGCTTCGCTATTCCCTGCGTGGCGAGGGACCCTAGCCGGTCACCGGGAACCCAACGGTCGTCATCGTTCCATCATGAGCGTCCGCTCCATCCGCGTGGCCACGGTCAACCTCCTCAACGACTCCTCCCGCTGGCGACGAGCGGCGCATCCTGCTGGCCCGTGGCCTGGCAGTCGCTGGACCCCGACCTGATCGCCCTCCAGGAGGTGACCGATCCCCTGGGGCACAGCACCGCCCACTGGCTGGCGGGCGAACTGGACGGCTACTCGGTGCACGTCTGTCCCAAGGGCGGCTGGGGACGCACCCGGGAAGGGGTCGCTATCCTCAGCCGCCTGCCGGTGCGGCGCCACGAGACGATCGACCTCCGCAGCCAGCAGCGGACCGCCCAGTTCGTCCGGGTCCACGCCGAGGACCGCCCCGTCGTCGTGGCGAACACGCATCTCTACTGGCCCCCCGGGGTCCATACCGCCCGGCTCCGGCAGGTCGAGCGGCTGCTGGCCTGGCTGGAGGCTTCCGAGCCGGGGGCTCCGGTCGTCCTCTGCGGGGACTTCAACGCCACGCCCGGCTCGCTCGCCATCGCCCGGGTGCGGCGGTCGCTCGCCTCGGCCCACGAGATGGCACACGGTCGAGAGCCCGAGTTCACCTGCCCGACGCCGCTGGTCATCGGGGGGCGGGTCCGGGGGGCGATCACCCGTGGCCTGCTGCGGCTGTTCAGCGACCGCCCCGGTGCCTCCTGGCAAGGCACGCTGGATTACATCTTCGTCAGCCCCGGCGTCCGGGTGGCCGATTGCGGGGTGATCCTCGACCGGCCCTCGCCGGAGGACCCGGGCCTGTATGCCTCGGACCACCTGGGCCTGGCGGCGATCCTGGAGTTCCCGTCCGCTCCCGAGTCTCGAACCCCGGATCGGCTGACGCCCCCATGGTCCCCCTGGTCTACCACCCCCTCCGAGGACGTGCCGCTGCCGGTGCCTGCGGACCTCACGGGGGTCGAGTACCTGGATGTCCTCCGCGAGGCCCTGCCCGGGGCGCTCGACGCCCACCGTCCCGACCTCGTGATCGACGACGCCGGGTCCGATCCCTACGAGGGCGACCCGCTGGCCCGGCTCCGGCTATCGATGACCGACCTGGCCGAGCGGGACCTGCTGGTGGTCACCGTGGCCCGCGAATCGGGGTAGCGATCCCGGGATGTCTCGACCTTCTGGTGAACGTCCGAGAATGACCGAGACCGCGCCAGTCCATAGCGATTGATCATCCCGACGCTCCGGGCATTATGGAACCAAGCATGGTCTCCGCGAATGACCTATCTTTCCCTTGCGATGGTGCGAGGGAAGCGAGTCTTCGAGCAGAACAGGACGGCGATCGTCAGACGCATGAGCCGGGGACCGTCTCGACGGCAACTCCGGGATCGTTATCCGATCGCCCTGACCTCTCTTTGGCCAGCGATACGGGGGACAGCGTGATGGAAGCCGAGATGAAGGCCCGTGTCGTGGAACTGGTCCGTCAGGCCAAGACCCATCTCACCCACCGCCTCTACGACCAGGCCGAGGCGGCGGCGACTCAGGCGATCGACCTCGACCCCTACGACGCGACGGCCTTCCTCGTGAGGGCCGAGGCGCGGCGCAAGCTCCGCGACCATGACGCGGCCCTGGAGGACCTCGCCCACGCCATCCACCTCGCCCCGGACCGACCAACCCCCTACGTCATCCGGGCCGAAATCCTCAAGCGGCGCTGCCAGTTCCGCCAGGCCATCGACCAGGCTACCCACGCCCTGTCGCTCGACCCGAACAGCGCCCCCGCCTACGCCGTGCGGGCGGAATGCCGACGGGCGATCGGGGACACACCCGGGGCCACGGAGGACGAACTGGAACTGTTCCGCATCGACCCCACCCGCCATCCCGCCCCGTGCGGGACGGTACCCACGGCTCCCAACGCGGGGGATGAACCGGCCAACGCCGCGCCGCAATGGTCGTCTAGGACGGCTTCCAGGACCGCCGATGAAGTGTTGCGATTGTGTTCGCCGACGGGCCGGCGGAACGGTCCCTGAAGTCCAAGGTGCTGATGGACGCGGACGAGGCTGCGGAGTTGCTCGCGTCGGCCAGCGGCTATAAGCCCGAACTCGTCCAGTTACGTCGGAACGGACGCGGGGCTCGCGGCAAGGTCGGGAGAGGCGGCCACTCGCTGCTCATCGCCGCTCTCGCCGGCCTTGTCCTGTTCCTGGTGGGCTACCTCGTGGCGGTCGGGAACAGGTCGTCCCGCATCGACGGGGAACGGATCACGGTCGATCCCGTCGAAGAGGGTCCGGTTGTCACGCCTCCGGTCCCTCAGTCGATGCAGAATCCGGAGCCGGCACTGACTGGGCAGAAGGCTTCACCGGCAACGGACTCTTCGGGTCCCCTCCCGACGGGACCAGGGTATCGTCCAGGTTGGCCCGGTAGGAACGCGATTCTTCCCGCGAGATCGGATCGCCGGACCTTCGAGCCGATGGGCAGAGCCGACCAGAATTGCGGGAGATCGCAGGATTATCCGGTCACAGCGGCCCGATCCTCGGAGCCGCTTTCAGCCCGGACGGCAAGTGGCTCGCCTCTGCCGGCGACGAAACCATCCGGCTCTGGAACCTCGAACGGGCGATCCCGACCAGTACGCATAGCATTCTCCCGCAGGAGTCCCGCGCACGCCACAGGTTCATCGCCGTGGCCTACAGCCCCGACGGGCGATACCTGGCGGCGACAACCTTCGATGGGCCGATCCTCGTCTGGGATGTCCGCAGCAATCCATCGGCTCCGAGGCATATATTACGGAAACATCGGGGACCCGTCGTGGCGCTCGCCTTCTCCCCCGATGCCAAGAGGCTGGTCACCGGTTCTCGCGATGAGGGGCTCCTCTGCCTCTGGGATGTGAGGGCCGATCGGATCGTCGAGTCCTCCGCGACGACCGAGGATGGTGTCGGTATCTGGTCCCTGGCCTTCTCGCCGGATGGGAATACCCTGGCAGAGGGGGTCATTTTCCGCGAGACATCGGGCCGCGCGGGCGGCGAGGTCCGATTGCTGGATGTTTCGCGGAGCCCGCTGGCACCGAGGGCCGTCGTCGCGGCGACGAGGAGGAATCCGAGGGGGATCGGCTACTCGCCCGACGGCTCGACGATTGCGTTCGGCGATTGGGATTCGGTTCGGGTCTTCGAGGCGGCGGGTGCCCGGGAGTTGGGTGCCTTCAATGGGCACACGTCCTTCGTGATCAGCCTCGCCTTCTCCCCCGACGGCAAGTCGATCATCTCGGGGGGATATGACCGAATCTTGCGACTCTGGCGGGTCGAGGGTTTCGAGGAGGTCTACACTTCCGGGCCGCTCGCCGAGAAGATCGAGCAAGTGGTCCAGTCCAGAGATGGCAAGGCGGTCGCAGCCGTTGGGCATGACCGGCTCGTCTGGCTGTTCGAGATGGATGCCCTCGGCGATGGCCCCGGCGTGAGTCCCGAGAAAAGCGTTCATCCTATCATGGGATTGTGGTTGAACGATCGCGACATCGCTTCGACCCACGAGTTCCTTCAGGATGGGAAGTACAAGTATTCGAGCCAGGGGATGACCGGGGAAGGCCGGTGGCATTCAGAGGACGATCGCATCGTTTTTGAATGGTATGATCCCAGGACTCGCCGACAAAATGCGCGTTGGCTGAAGGTCGCGAGCATGGGCTCGGGAACGATTACGGTTCTGATCCAAGGAGATAGAGCCTATACCTGGAAGCGGATATCCAGGTGATGACCAGTACCAGGGCCGGCGTTGGAACTGATTGATCGTACCCATGGGGTCGGCGCGCTTACCCGGGTCACCGAACCGATCCTCCTGAAGGCCCTGTGCCGAAGAGGAATCGTTGTCCCTCGGCGTTCCTCGATCCAGGCGAAAGGACTCCTTCCTGATGGACGCCAGGAAGAGCATTTCGCTGATGACTTACGCTCGGCAATCATTTATGCAAATGCTCCGATTCCCGAGAGCAATCCTGACTTATGCACGCATGAGTGAACTCGCGGGCTTGAAGGTGACAATCCATGAAATGGCTGCACATCGCCTTGCTCCTTGCCCTCCTACCCGACCTGGCGTGGGGCGGGGATTTCCCCATACCGAAGGGCAAGACGCTCTATGCCGTCGGAGCGGCGCCCGATGAATTGGAGGGATTCGAGAAGGTCGCCGGGTTCCGGCCCCGGGGTTACAAGTGGTATGTCCCGTTCACCGGACCAGAACGTGCCGCACGTCACCTTCCACCTCCGGAGCGTTCCCGAGGGTGGCCTACCGATCATCGTCTTCCTCCTCGGAGACGGCCCCGATCCCCGCCGCCTGGACGAGGTTCTGGACGGCAGCCAGGATCACCTGACCCGGACCGCCGGGGAGGCCCTGCGCGACTACGGCGCCCGGTGCTCGGTGGTCCTGTCCAACGAGCCGGATAACGTCCACAAGGGGTTCGCCCGAGGAATACATCCGGGCCTACCGCAAGCATTCACGATGCCTGGGGCCAGATGGGGGTCACCAACGTCGCCTACTGCTGGCACTCGTGGACCAACCTCTCCCTGGAAGAGTCCCTCCGCTTCTACCCCGGGGACCGCTACGTCGATTGGATCGGACTCTCGGTCTACTATGCCTCCCAGGCCCGGCACGGTCGGGAACTGATCCGATTCGCCCGCCAGCACCGCAAGCAGGTGGGCATCCTGGAGTCCGGCCTCGGCACCGAGTCCAAGGACCCCTTCTGGGATCACTCCTGGGAGCACTACTACGGACCTCTATTCCGGTACGTGGAGGCCAACGACATCCGCCTGCTGGTCCACAACAACTTCGGGGATGTCTTCAATCAGTTCTCCCAGCCCGGCGACCCGTTCCGCAACTCCCGGCTCGACCACCTGCCCCAGGACATCCAGCACCAGATCGTCCGTCAGATCAAGACAAGTCGCTACAAATGGTGACCGGCCAACTGATGTGCGCGCGAGCAAGCCTGGCAGGCGTTGGAAGGAACTGCTCGGCAAGCTCTGATCGTCGGTCTCGCCAAGCAGAGCACCTGGGACGGTGACCGGATGGGGAGTTCGAGGCCCGTTCACCGTCCATCCCCGAGTCCACTGACCTCGCCGTGTCGGAAGCAGCCGATGAGGTGGTCGTTGACCAGCCCGGTGGCCTGCATCAGCGCGTAGCAGATCGTCGTGCCGACGAACGTGAAGCCCCGCCGCTTCAGGTCCTTGCTCAGCGTGTCGGACTGCACGCTGCGGACCGGCACCTCCGAGATCGACCGCCAGGCGTTCCGGATCGGACGGCCCTCGACGAATCGCCAGATGTAGGCGTCGAAGCTGCCGAACTCCCGCTGGACCTCCAGGAAGGCCCTGGCGTTCGTGACGGCGGCGTTGACCTTCAGGCGGTTGCGGACGATCCCCGGGTCGGCGAGCAATTCGGCGACCTTCTCCGCGTCGTAGAGGGCGACGAGAGCCGGATCGAAGCCGTCGAAGGCGGCCCGGTACCGCTCCCGCTTCTTGAGGATGGTGTCCCAACTGAGCCCGGCCTGGGCGCCCTCCAGAACCAGGAACTCGAACCAGCGGCGGTCGTCGCGGACCGGGACGCCCCACTCCTCGTCGTGGTAGCGGATCGCCAGGTCGTTCCTGGCCCAGTCGCAGCGGCTCGGTTCCATGGGCGGTGCCTCCGTGTTCGCTCCCCGATTCGGTGCCATCGGGGAGGATACCGGGGCGAAGCCGCCAGCGGGAGTCGAACCAGACCGGAACCTGGCGTTGTATCCGGTCGTCCTGGGGCACGGATTCCGGAGGCTGTTGCCGTTCTGAGGCCCGCTCACATCAACTCGAAGAACGATTCCTTGCCGATGTGCGGGAGGAATCGCTCGACCAGATCGGCCAGCGTCCCGCTGCCCCCCGACATCCAGAGGTCGATCCAGTCGGTCGATCGGCCCCGGAAGCACCACCGCTGGACCCGGAAGGTCCGCTCGTCCTCGTCGATCAGGGTGAACCGCATCACCTTCATGTAGCTCCGGTAGCTCGGCGGCAACTCGCGGAACCCGAAGTAATCCAGGTCGAGCGTCACCCGCTCGGCATGGTGGACGACGATGTGCTCCCCCCGCACATCGAGCAGGCAATTCTGGTCGGGCGCGTACCGCTTCAGGCCCCGCTCCACCACGGCGACCTCGAACGGCATGATCACCTGGGGCTGCTGCTTCCGCAGGAACACCTGGGCCTCGGGGTTCTCGTAGACCTCGTAGCCCTCGGGGATCGCATCGACCAGATCGCCCTCGGCGCTCCTGGAGAACCAGTACCTCGGCTTGCCGGTCCTGGTCGTGCCGGCGTGCAGGTAGTAGGTGTCCTGGCGGCGGTTGACGTGGGTCACGGGCATGATCAGGTCTCCCCTCCGGGCCTCCTGGGGCTTGATCCGATTCTACTCGATCGGGCTCTGTTCGACCTCGACTCGACGTGGCTCCCCTGCTGTCCGCACGAGACATTCAGGCGATTCATCCCGACGATCGACCGCAGCACTTCTTGAACTTCTTGCCGCTGCCGCAGGGGCACGGGTCGTTGCGGCCCACCCGCCGCTCGGACCGCCGGATCGGGGCCGACACGCTCGGCTCGGGTTCGGTCGGGGCCTCGCCCATGGCTCCTTGCAGCCGGGCGAACGGGTCGATCCCCCGGGCCTTCAGGGCTTCGTACCGCCGGCCCAGTTCCGCCATCTCGGCGCACTGCTGAGCCTGCATCCGCCGCTTCCGTACCCGCTCCTCCTCCCAACGCCCGGCCTCCGGCAACTCGATCCCCAGCACCTTGGCGACCGGCAGCAACGCCTCCTCCAGGCTGGTGTACCAGGTGTCGTAGCCCCGGGCGATCTCCCGCCGCACCGCCTCGACGCCCCGCTCCGAGAACAGCCGGCAGAGCCCCCGGCAGAGGCTCGTGCGGATCGTCGGGTCCTCCTCGGCCTCCAGCAGGGCGAGGATCGCCTCCTCCGACTCGGGGTGCTTGATCTTGCCCAGGACGGTCGCCGCATAGAGCTTGAAGTGGAAGTCGGCCCCCGGCAGGGCCGACCGGATCAGCCGGGACGCCTCGGGGTCGCCGATGAGGGCCAGCGCCTCCTGGCAGCATTCCAGCAGGAAGTCGGTGTCGATGTGGAACTTGTCCACCAGGGCCGGCACCGCCTCCCGGAGCCGCCTCGACCCCGCCAGATCGACCAGGAAGATTTCGAGCCAGCCCTCCTCCGGCTCCAGCGACTTCAGCAACCGGCAGATGGTCTCGCCGTCGGGCACGTCCCGGTGGCCCAGGGCGTCGATCAGGTCGTCGGCGTGGGCATGGTCGATCTCCCCGACATGGTGCTTGTCTTCGCAGCGGCGGGCGAACTCCTGGAGTTCCTCCCAGAGCCTCTCCCCGGGCCAGCCGGCCAGGTCGCGGCGGCGTTGCAGGCGGGGGATCAGGCCCCGATCGAGGTGGGGGGTCTCGCGGATCGCCGCCTCCCTGGCGGTCAGCAAGTCGGCGGGGGCCTGGGCGATCACCCGGTTGAGGTGGAAGATCGTGTCCGGGTCTCTGGCCCTTGCGAGGTGGTCCAGGACGGCATCGAGCGCCTCTTCGGTCAGGGCGAAGCGGTGGCCGAGGGAGAGCGCCCGGAGGTTGTCCTGCACGTCGAATCGGTCGCGGGCTTCGAGGACCATCGGCAGGATGTCGGTGTCCCGGGACCAGCAGTCGCCGAAGTATTCGACGGCGGCCTCGCGGACCTCGGGGTCCTCGTGCAGCAGGAACGGCTTGATCTGGTCAGGGGTCAGCAAGGGACGCCTCCTATCGGAATGATCTGGCTCCTCGGTCGGGGGCAGCGTGAGGGCGGCACCCGCCACGTCCTTGAACCTCATTCGCCCCGGCCATGTCGTCGGGTTGTATCGTACTCCACAAGCTCCGTCCACTCTTCGTGATGACGCCCTCCCATTCGTCGATGCCTGCGGCAACTACTGAGGTTGGTGCCCGTTCGCCCCTGCCCCCTGCGGGGCAGGACTCTCGGGCACCAACTCGGCGTGACCCTGAGACGGGGTGATCGGGGCCGGATGCCTCTCGTCTTCCCGCTCTCATGATCGACCCCCGTGCCGTCGTCGTCCAAGCGAGGATGGGGTCAGACGATGGGGTCGGACACACGAAAATCCGAGTCCCGGTGCGCACAGCCCTCACAACCCGGTTTTCTTGAGTTATTTGCTTCAATGAGAGATCATCTGACCCCATCCGACCCCAGGACGTAAACCCAATGAGGGCAAGGGATAATCCGGGGTCAGACGAATTTTCGTCGTCTGACCCGGTCTGACCCCAACGGGTCTTCATCTGACCCCAATGGCGACTCCTTGGGGTCACATACCGAGCCCTGGGGCCAGACGAAAAGCCCCTGGGGTCAGACGACGAACATGATCTGATTCATGGTCTTTCGAGGGGAATCCGGCCTGTTTCGTACGAGACAACCGGAGGATCGGGGTTACTCGATCGGTGCTCCGACGGCACGGGCAAGCGGAGCGAGACCGGCGCCTCGGAGCACCGCATCCCGTGCGAGCGCAGCGAGCCGGGATGGCATCAAGGACTCGTCTCCGATGACGGGGACGACGGGATGAGGCCGGAGAAAACTTCGCCCGTCGCCATCAGGTGGGACGAAGCATACTCGGACATCGCCTGCGGGTTCAGGCCGATGCCCCGGTAGTACGTCCTCTTGCGGTCGGCCTGGCGGCTGCTGTCCGGGCGGCGCCGGACGCTGGTGATCCGGGCATCGACCGACATCAGCAGGACCGTCAGGTGCCCGGAGCTTCCGGGCTTGTGGCCCTCGGCCTCGCACCAGGCCCTCCAGCGCCTCCCGGAGCACCTCGGCCTCCACCTCGGCCCCGTCGCCCAGGACGCAGACCTGCTCGACGAACGCCCGGATCGGCGAGCTGTGGTCGCTCATGACCTCGGCCACCTGTGCATCGCAAGTCGGCTGGGTCAGGCGGCCCCGTTCCCGCAGGAGTACCAGGCCGCGGAGCGCCCAGTTGGCGATCCCAGTCAGTTCCGCCCGCAGCCGGTCCTTCAGCCCCAGGTCCTCCCGTCCCCGGTAGTCCTGGAGGAACCGGATGAAGATCATCCGGTCGGCGATCACCCCGCTGGCGTCCGGCAGCCGGGGCAGGCCGTTGGCCAGGACCGTGAACCGGGTGGTCAGGGACACGCCGGTCAGCGGCTCCCGGTTCTTGCGGTCGATGTCCACGGGGTCGCCGCCGGTGATCCGCTTGATCCGCTCGACGATCACGTCGCTGGCCCGCCCGCTGCCCAGGTGGGCGTCCCCAAAGATGGCCGACACTTTGCCGACGAACCCCATCAGGGCGAACCGCTCGCCCAACTCGGAGAACGAGGGGTTGCAGACATTGCGTACCCCGACGACCTGCTGGAGTACGTCGGCGTAGGTCCCCTTGCCGTTGCGTCCCCGGCCTAGCAGGAACACCATCTTGTGCTGTGTCATGTCGCTGGTCAGGTTCAGGCCCATCCACATCTGGAGTACCGAGTGGCGATCCGGGTCGCCCATCGTCCATTCTTCGATGCACCGCTCCCAGGCCGGGCAGGTCGCCTCGGGGTCGAAGTCGTGCGGCAGGCAGGACAGCGAGAACCAGAGCGGCGTGTGCGGGATCAGCCGGGCCTCGCCGCGCAGGTAGGCGTCCAGGTCCAGCAACCCGTTGCGGAACGGCACAACCCGGTCGGGCGCCGGGAACTCCCCCATACCCAGGTAGACGCCCAACTGGCTGCCGTCGTAATTCGGCACGTCGCAGAGGCCCTTCAGGGCGTCGATCAGGCCGGTGACGTGCCGAGAGGTCGGCTCGAACGCCACCCGCCTGGTTGCCTTCCTGCCGTCGGTACCCGTAACCACGGCTTCCGTCTCGCAACCTGCCAGCCAGGCCCAGACCTGCGAACGCAGCGTGTCCGGTCTGAGTTCCTCGTAATGCGTGCCGCTCCAGGCGTACCACGTCCCGGCCCCGTGCCGGAGCGTGGGGATGCCCCCCATGGTGTACTGGTCGAAGAGGAACGCCCTGGCGCTCCTGAGCGGGGCGTTGGCCGCGATCGTGCGGCCCCCCGTCGTCCCGGTCACCCCCTCGTGCCGGGCCTGGTCGTCGCGATGATCCATCGAAACCTCGAAATCGAATCCTCCTGAGTCGCTCGTGGCCCTGCGGCGGCTACGCGCCGCAGAGCTTGTCGCCGGGCTTGCCCCGGTATGCCGTCGCCGAGGCCGAGCGGACCTCGACGGCGATCTCCTCCTCGGACCAGGGGAAGTAATCCCCTCCCTGGTCGGTGTTGCTCTCCTTCCGGCCCCAGGCCAGCAGGCTGGCGACGGCCTCGTCGAACGGCAGGGCGAACCCCCAGGTGAGCACCAGGGCCAGCCGGAAGCACTCCCGCCGGGCGACCCCTTCCCCGGCTCGGGTACCGGGCACCTTCGCCAGGTAGCGCCGTGCCATCTCCACGCGAACGCCGACCGGCGGAAGCCAGCCCTGATGGACAAACTCCTCGTGTGTTGCACTCCCGGCCCCCCTCGCCGGGGATGGTACCGGTGTCCGGACTCGTTGCTCGCGTCCAACTTCGTGGGGCAGCCAGGCCGGGTCGTAGACGGGTAGTCCGGACACCATCTCGGATGTCCAGGTCTGCGTCATCTCGTAGATGTGCCCGCTGGCGTGGCGGCTGCCGGGGGCGACGACGACCGAGCCGTCGGCCTTCAGGTCGAGGGTGTAGGCCCTGCCGTTCATGACCGTCCCGGTCCGCTGCTTGATCCATCCGCTGCCGGGGTGGGCGTAGTAGAAATGGTACCCCCGGCATGTCCGGGTGATCATCGGCGTAGGCGGGCAGCTTGCCCGGATGAGGGCGACCGCCTCGTCATCGTCGCCGTCGAGGACGACGACCCTGATCCCCGGCGTGTCGCCGACGACCAGCATCGCCTCCGAGGAGCCGGGCATGCGGAAGTCGCCCAGGAACCACCGGTCGAACAACCACCGGGGTTGCCGGGTGGACTGGTATTCCTTCCAGCGCCGGCAGGTCTCCTTCGTCGTCGGATATGCGGGGATGACGTTGAATCCCAGGCCGTACAGCCCGTCCCAGAGTCCGATGGTCTCCTGGCGTTCGTGGCACCGGAATTCGTAGGGGAGATCATTCTCCCATTTGTTGTGATATTTCTGAACGGTCACGCTTTAATACCTGTGATCCTCGGAACGAAGTGCCCTCGATTGGCCCCGCCGGGTCCCCTCGCCCGGCGGGGCTTCCTCTTGCGCTCATCCCGGCTCGTCCTCGGCCCGCTCGCCCTCGGCGGCCCTGGCCCGGAAGTACGCCTCGACCGCGCGAACGTCGTCTTCGGTGTAGACCCGCGAGCCCTGGAACCGGGCCACTTCGGGCAGGTAGCCCTGCTGGTGGGCATACGTGATGCGGTGCCGCTTGACCCCAATCCGTCGGGAAACTTCACTGATCGAGAACATGATCACCTCCCACCTTATATAGGGAGGTCGCCCGCATTTCTTCTTCGGCGTCGGAGAAGAATCCGTCCCGGCACCGGAGGTCATCGCCCCGGCCCGGGGCGATTTCGCCGATCAGGGGCGGAACGGGACCTGGCAGACGCCGCAGTCCACGAGCCGCACGGAGATCGACCGGCTGGCACAGGCGCTGCGCCAGGCCCAGGAGAACCTAGGGTCGCTCCGGCGTCTCACCTGCTCGGACGATGCCACACCGAGGGGACGCCGCCCCGCCAAGAGAGAGAAAAAGGAGACGTGATCCTTCCTCGGCTCTCATCGCTCTCCTACTTCGAGCGGCTGGTCGAGATCACCTCGGCGAGTAGGGGCGGTTGGGGAGCCGGTCCTGGCGGTGGGGGATGACCTCCTGGGCGCCGGCGAGGAGGGCCGGGACGGCGAGAAAGAAGCAGAGGGCGGTAGTCCTGGTGGGCCTGCTCATCGGCATCCGGCCTCCGGGGTGGGGAAAGGTCGTCGTGTCCGTGGGCGTCGGCGGGTAGCCGGTCACCGCCATCCGGGCCACAATACCCCGGCCCCGGAGCCGGGGGCAACGAACTCTCCGAGCCCCCTCGGGCCGTGCGGCGGTGGGGATATGAGTGGCCCCGGGACCTACCAGGAGTGGTTGCGAGGAGGCGATCCGGGGCCGTCCGGGGGTCGTACTCGACCAACCTGGAATTGAACCCGTGTCGTGCGACGATTCGGGAGGGCGGAAATGTCTAGTTTCAGAAGCGATTCTGTCTAGTTTCGTCTGGAATTCCCATAAGCGCCCATCGTTTTATTGGTCG
This sequence comes from uncultured Planctomycetota bacterium, assembly GCA_963758025.1. Lineage (GTDB taxonomy): Bacteria > Planctomycetota > Planctomycetia > Isosphaerales > Isosphaeraceae > CAVWUA01. The sequence continues at coordinate 17,616 of CAVWUA010000008.1, forward strand.
TAATTCATTAAATTAAAAGGTGATACGATCGTGGTCTTTGATGGGATGCTGACTCCCCGCCGCCTCCACTATCAGGCCCCTTGCGAGAGATCGCAAGGGGCCTTTCCTTTTGTACGTGAGTCATCGCCTCCTCGCGATTACCCTCCCGATAGGGCTTTCGCCGGTCTGATGGATCAGGTCGCGAGCGATTCAGAGTCGTCAAGGATGCCTCCCGCGAGAACCACCATCAGGAGTGAGCTATCAGCCCCATCATCCGCGACGCTTCGTACGGTTCCAGCCAGGCACTCAGTGTTGGAATCGGGAGGTTTGAGCAGGCCGTGCCGGGCTATGCGATGGGGAGAGTGGCCGACATCGATCTTGAGAATCCGTGTGCCTCGTTACACAGAGAGATTTCGGAACGCATGCTGATGGGGCTTTCCGCACCAGAGCAATCCCGACGCCCAGAGAATAGCAAATTTTTTAATATTTATATTAAATAAAATATGGCATGGACTTGGCTCGCCGCCGGTAATGTGCGATCCTACGGACGGTCCAGCGGCCGGGAGCCGGGGGTTAACTCATTTTGATGGTCCGTCTCCACTGCCGATGACTGTCATGCGGTGCTCCCTTCGGCACGGATTCGCGGACGGCACGCGATTCGGTCGGGAATCCAATGACGCGGTGGAAAAGGGTACGGTTTTATGAATTATCCGCTCCGAGGCGCTTTGATCGGCTGCGGCTTCGTGGCGCAACATCACCTGGCTGGCTGGCGGCACGTCCCCGGCGCGGACTTGGTGGCCGTCTGCGACCTTCGCCCCGAACGGCTTCGCTGGGCCCGCTCGATTGTGCCGGAGGCCTCCGCTTACGAGGATGCGGAGGCCCTCTTCCGCAAGCAATCGCTTGACTTTGTCGAAATCTGCACACGACCTGGTCCGCACCGCGCCTTGACCGAACTGGCGACGCGGCACGGGGTTCACGTACTTTGCCAGAAACCGGTAACGGAGACTCGCGAGGACCTGCTGGCGATGATCGCCGCGTGCAACGCGGCAGGCGTTCGCCTGATGGTTCACGAAAACTGGCGGTTCCGCCCGTGGTATCGGGCCTTACGTACCGAGATCGAAAGCGGCGCGGTCGGCCAGCCGATCCGCTTGCGGATCAGCCACAGGGAAACGCGTGCCTTGCGTCCCGACGGCTTCGCCGATCAGCCGTACTTCGCCGAGATGCCCCGTTTGATCCTGCTGGAAATGGGGCCTCACCTGATCGACACGGCACGCTACCTGCTTGGCGAGATCGCTACCGTCTCCGCCACGCTCGGCCACTTTGGCGAGGGGCATCCGGGCGAGGACGTGGCGACGCTGTCTTTGCGGTTCGACTCCGGAGCCCTCGGTCTGCTCGACCTCTCCTGGTGCGCACTGGCCGACTGGGCGCGCCCGGCCTGGGCCTTGAACGAGAGCGCCGTCGAGGGGACTGTTGCCACCCTTCGCCTGGCACTCGATGGATCACTGGAACGGATCAGCCTGGACGGCAAGGTCACGCGGCGGGCGGTCCCCTTGCCGCATGAGGAACATATCTACCTGGACGGCTACATCGCCACCCAGTCGCATTTCGTCGAAGGGCTGCTCCACGACGCCCCCTTCGAGACCAGCGGCGAAGAAACACTGCGGACGATGGATGTGCTCTGGAACGCCTACCGCTCAGCCGACGAGGGACGTACAATCCGACTTAAGGCTCAACCCGCTCCCTGACCTGACCGATTTTCGGCCAAAACCCGAGATTCCATGACGTACTCAATGCAGAAGAAAATTACGCAATTATCTTATAACTCATAGAATATGAGAAGGGTGTTTCCGTAACGTTTCTGCCTCGTCTCTTGAAGATTGCCGAGATCAAGGCGCTCATACTCCTTCGGATCGATCTGGACAATCACCAGCCCCCCCTCATTCTCCTCGCCCGGTTCCCCGGACACTGGACGCAGGAGTTCCGGGCGCTCGTCGATCAGGAGCAAGGCATCCGCCCAGAGGCGCTTGTACTGCGGAGGGGCGACATAGATCAGGTCGAAGACGGTATTCGTCCCCTTCAAGTAGACGAGTGCATCCGTCTGTCGCACCTCCGCCTGGTCGGAAAGTCCGGTCTGGGACAGGTTCTTCTTAATCGTGGCAACGGCGGCCTGACGGAGTTCGGTCAAGGTGCAAGAGGCGGCCCCCTGGCTCAGTGCCTCAATGCCCACGCTCCCGCTGCCCGCGAACAGGTCGAGGACGACCATGCCCGGAAGCCGGGGGCGAAGGATATCAAAGAGAGACGTCTTGACGCGATCGAGGATCGGACGCGTGCCTTCACCGGGCACGGTGAGCAGCTTCATTCCTCGTGCCGATCCCCCGACCACGCGCATCATTGAACCTCGGGACGTGATGGTGTCGTGGAGTTCGTGTCCCCACGTGGAACGAAGCAGACCGGGGTGTATGCCATCAGGCCCGCCGCGAAGGTGAACGCGCCAATGACCGCCGGGGCCAGATGCATGAAGTTGAGATAACCGATGACCGGATGCACTCCGATGGCGGTCGCGAAGCCGATCGTGCCGGACAGACCGAGCACCTGCCAGAGGCTCCTGGAGGGCCTCCCGCACCAGACGCAGAAGAACATCGCGATCCCATAACAGCCCACCGCGCCGCCGAACCCGGCGCGGTCGTGGGCGATGAGCGGGATCAGCCTCGGGTTGAGGGCGTCGAACTCCTCAACCCCGAGCCGGAGATACCCCAGGTCTTGCGGGACGAAGACGCTGGTCATGCCGACCAGCAGGATCGTCGCCCCCGCCCCCATCATCCCCAGGGCGGTCCCCAGCAGGCTCAACCGGCCCAGGCCCACGGTGGAGAACCAGGGCCCCCGGACCGAGGGAATCAACAGCGAGCGGAAACTCCTCGGCTCAGGGAGCGTGCGATAGGACAGGACCAGCCCGACGATGAAGAGCGGGAGCAGCCCCAGGGTGGCGACTCCGTGCCACGTGTCGAGATAACCGTAGCCAAGGTACGCGAAGAAGCTGCCGAAGCCCTCGATCCCGGTCAGAAGGAGCAGCCACCAGGCCCAGGGCTCGCGCCGCTTCAAGGGGAACTCCACGATCCACAGATAGATCAGGCCGATGGCGACGAGGGCCCCGCCGAAGGAAACGCGGTCGTGGATCATGAAATGGACGACCCGACCGCCGTAATAGGCATGAAGCTCCGCCGCGGTCATGCCCAGGAACTGTTCATCGTGCGGCAAGAAATGACCGGTCGTGGCGAGGAAGAACGCGAACAGTCCCGAGAGCGCGAGGAGCAGGCTCACGAACGAGAGCAACGGCCGACCATCGCCGACGAGCGCGGGGACGAACCCGCGATCGTCGGGAAGGCTCGGGATCGGATCGGGGACGTGCCGGTCCATGCGCCTGATTCTCCTCGGCGAACGAATGTCGTGAACAGGATCGATCCTATCCAAGTCGGGCGGGAATCCCAAGTCTCCTCCGTTCCGGGTCGCGCCCGGCAGGTTCTTGATCGGTTCCCCGGCGCTCGTACACTCGAAAGCTGGCCCGACGCGCGGCGGGATGATCCTGACCCGGCCATCCGGCGGACGACGGAGGAACGAATCGACATGTTGACGAGACGCCATTTCCTGCAAGGGGTCGGTGCCGGCCTGGTGGCGATGTCGCCCCGGACATGGGCCTGGGGCGACGACGAGGGCCGCAAGCGCCTGGCCGTGGTGACGACGGTCTGGAGGTACGGCTCGCACGCGTGGCACATGGCCGAGCGGTTCCTCGTCGGTTACCCGCGCCAGGGGGCCTGGCATCGCCCCGGGCTGGAGGTCGTCGCCGCCTATGTGGATCAGACGCCGGAGGGGGACCTGAGCCACCGCCGCGCCGAGGAGTTCGGCTTCCGGATCTATCCGACGATCGCCGAGGCCCTGCGCTGCGGCGGGGATCGCCTGGCCGTCGATGCCGTGCTCATCATCGGCGAACACGGCGATTATCCGCTCAACGCCATCGGCCAGAAGCAATACCCGCGCTATCCGTTCTTCCGCCAGGTCGCGGACGTCTTCCGCGAGGATGGCCGCACAACCCCTGTCTTCAACGACAAGCACCTGTCCTGGAAATGGGAATGGGCCAAGGAGATGGTCGAGACGTCGCACGCGATGGGCTTCCCGCTGCTGGCCGGCTCCTCCCTGCCGGTGACCTGGCGCATGCCGTCGATCGACCTGCCCTACGGGGCGGAGGTCGAGGAGGTCCTGGGAATCGCGTTCGGCCACGTGGACATCTACGACTTCCACGCCCTGGAGATGATCCAGTGCATGGCCGAGCGGCGACGCGGCGGCGAGACCGGCGTGGTGGCGATGCACGCCCTGCGCGGCGAATCCGTCTGGCAGGCGCTCGCGGCCGGTTCGTGGCGCGACGGCGGCTGGGACCCTCGCCTGTTCGAAGCCTGCCTGTCCCGCAGCCAGACCCTCGCCCAGCCGCCGACCTTCAGCCACCGCTACCCCACCCCCGCCCAGATGGCCGATTGGGTCAAGGAGCCGGTCGCCTACCGGTTCGAGTACGCCGACGGCCTGAAGGCCACGATGCTCTTGATGAACGGCCTGGTCGAGGATTTCACCTTCGCCGCGCGGCTGAAAGGGGAACGCGATCCCCTCTCGACCCTCTTCTACCTGCCGCCGAACCCCAACGTGGTGTACTCCGCCGCCTTGATGTCGAAGGCCGAGCAGATGTTCCTGACCGGCAAACCCGCCTACCCCGTGGAGCGCACGCTCCTGACCAGCGGCCTCGTCGCCGCCGGCCTGCAATCGCTCGCGGACGGACAACGCCTCGAAACACCCCACCTGGACGTCCACTACAAGGCCCCTCGCGAATCAACCTTCTGGCAATCCTGAACGCGAGATCCAACCAATCCCAATCGTTGCGGAGCGGGGACGTCCTGGACGTCCCTCCCCGGTTCGGGCTTGTGCGGAGCGGGCGTTTCAACAACAATTTAACCAAGTGGAAGCGATCGCGCCGGCCTTGCGTCCCGCCCGAAACCGTTGACTCCTCCCGACCAGGTGAATTCCATGCAACGACCGACGTCTCCGAATCACGGCGTGTCCTCGCGGCGCGAATTCTTGAGAGCCGGTCTGGCGGGAATGGCCTCGCTGTCCTTGCCAGGCCTGTGGCGGCTCCGCGCCTCGGCCGCGACATCGGACGTCCGCGAGCGCACGGCCGTGATCCTCGTCTGGCTCCGCGGGGGATGCAGCCATCTGGACACCTACGACCCGAAGCCAGACATCCCTTCGGAATACCGCGGCCCGTTCCAGACGATCGACACGAGGACCCCTGGCCTGCGGTTCTCCGAACTGCTGCCCCGCCAGGCCGGGATCTCGGACAAGTTCACCGTGCTCCGCTCGATGGCCCACACCGGCGGCGGGCACCCGGCGGGGTCCTTGCAATTGCTCTCCGGCGACCCGGACCCGAGGGACAAGCCGGAGCCGGTTCTCCCGGACGTCATGGCGGTGGCCCACTACCTGCGGTCGGGCCAGTCCCGCACGATCCCCAACTATGTCGGCGTGAACCCGATCGTCCGTTACGACAGCTTCACGATTGCCGGTCCCGCGTTTCTGGGCACGGCCTACGAGCCGTTCGCCGTGACGGGCGATCCGAGCGCTCCGGATTTCCGCGTGCCGAACATCGGCCTGTCCGACGCGGAGACGCAACGTCTGCAACGACGGATCGGGCTTCGCCAGTCGATGGACGACCTGCGCCGGAGCCTCGATCGTTCCGACGCGTTGCGCTCGATGGATGAGCTTCAGGCCCAGGCCGTCGATCTGCTGACCAGCCCCGAAGCCGCTCGGGCATTCGACCTCAACCGGGAAGATCCCCGCATCCGCGATCGCTACGGCCGCCACGCGTGGGGCCAGCAATGCCTGATGGCCCGCCGCCTGGTCGAGGCGGGCGTGGACCTCGTCACCACGACCTTCGACGGCCCACTCTGCGGACGCGTCGCGAACTGGGACGATCACGCCGTCAACCATCACGTGTTCGAGGCCCTCCAGCACCGCGCTCCCTACTTCGATCAGGCGGTCTCGGCCTTGATCGAAGATATCTACGCGCGTGGTCTGGACCGGCGCGTGCTGGTGGTCGTGACGGGGGAATTCGGGCGCACGCCCCGCATCTCCCACGTGGCGAGCAGCGGCGGCGGGGTGGCGAGTGGACCGACTGGGACCGTCCAACCCGGGCGTGATCACTGGCCGCGCGCCAATTCGATGATCTGGGCCGGCGGCGGGATTCAGACGGGTCAGGTGATCGGGGCGACCAATCGACTCGGCGAGGACGTCAAGGAGCGCCGGGTCGGTCCCCACGACTTCCTGGCGACCATCTACCGGCACCTCGGCATTGATTACGAGGGCGTCACCATCCCCGATCGCGTCGGCCGGCCGATCCCGATCGTCTCCCACGGCCACGCCATCCCGGAGCTGACCGCGACCTCGTGACCGGTTCGGCGATCCTCGATCAGACCGCGCGCTCCGCCGGTTCCGGCGCGGTCGTTCGACGGCTGACCCACGTCAGTCCCTCCAACTGCTCGGCGGTGCGAGACGATTCGAGCAGGCTGATGACATATCCGACCGCCATCGTCGTCAAGCACCCGATCATGGCGAACCACAAGAACGATACTTTTGTCGCGAAACAGATCGGCAGCAGGACGCCGATCCCGGCGATCCATCCCCATAGTGCCCCCGCGCCGTGGCCCGGGGAACGAGAATCCCAAGGAGAAACAGGCCCAGCAACGGCCCCCCGACCAGGCCGATCACGGAATTGCTGGCTTCGAGCAAGGTCCCCAGGTGCTGAACGAGAAACGCCAGCACGATGACCAGGGCGCCATAGGCGACGCTCAGACCGCGCGCCAGCCGCACTTGCGAAACCTCGGACACGACCGGCCGCCGCCAGAGCCGTTGATAGAAGTCGATCAAGGTCACCGAGGTCAGCGAATTAATCCCGGACGAGATGGTGGACATGCTCGCGGCGTAGATCGCGGCGATGAACAGGCCAGGGAAGCCCGGGGGCAGCTCGGTGACGACGAAGTATGGCAAGATCTGGTCCGCCTTGCGGATGTGCCTGGCGGCGAGCGGATCGCCGTGAACCTGATAATAGGCCGCCAGGATCACACCCGTCCCGAAGAAAACCGCCGTCACCGGCAGGACCAAGGCCAGCTTCAACCAGAGGCCCCGCTGCGCCTCCCGCAGGCTGCGGGCGGTCAGATACCGTTGCACCGAAACCTGGTCGGTCGCCATCTGCACGAGATGCATGAAAATCGCGCCGATGAGCAAGCCCCAGAGCGTCAGGCGCACCGTGGGATCGAGGCTCAGACTCAGTTCCATGTTCTCGCTGGCGCGGGTCAGGTGGACCACCCGGCGGAACCCTCCCGGCACGCGGGCGATCGCCGTGAGCGCGATGATCAGTTGCCCGCCGAAGAGAACGATGAGCTGCATCACGTCGGTCCAGATCACCGCTTTCATGCCGCCGAGCGTTGTGTACAGGGTTGTCAGGATGCCCGTGCAGAGGATGGTGAACCACAGGGGCAAGCCGGTGACTTGCTCCAGCGCAAGGGCCGGGGCATACGTCGCCAGGGCCAGCCAGACCAGCACCCGCACCACGAACGAGGTCGAGGCCACCGTCCTCACGGAAACGGAGAAACGCTCCTCCAGATATTGATAGGCCGTGAAAAACCGCGACTGGTAATAGAACGGCAGGATGATCAACGTCGTGATCGGCGTGGCGAAGAAGAACGCGAAATTCACCAGGTAGAACGCCGGCCCATTCGCGTACCCCTCGCTGGGAACCGCCAGAAAACTGATCCCCGAGAACAGCGACGCGAGAATCGTCATCGAGATCACGACGCTGCCCATGCTCCGCCGCGCCAGGAAGTAGTCGCTCAGGCTGTTCTGTCCGCGAATGAACGCCGACCCAATGGCCACGGTGGCGACGAGGTAGAGCACGAAGATCGTATAATCCAGCCAGTGAAAATAAGCCATGAATGATAACAACCTTGAGAAGACGGAATGGGCCTTGCCAACGATCCGGCGTCCCGACCGCTAGGGGAGCGCCGCGCGGAGCAAGAAGCCGCCGTCCACACGGAGCGACGTACCGGTGATGTAGTCGGCGTCGTCGGATGCGAGGAAGATGGCCGCCCGGCCGATGTCCCGCGGCGTCCCGAGCCGTCCCCAGGGCAAGGTTGGTGCGGCGTGCTGGATCGCGTCGCGGCCGAACGTTTCCTCCTCTCCCGGCGTGTCGATCCAACCCGGCTCGATGACGTTGACGTTGATTCGGTAGCGCGCCAATTCGGCGGCGATGGTGAAGGCCATCTGGTTCAGCCCCGCCTTCGCGGCGTTGTAGGCAACACTCCGGGCATACGGCACCTGGGCGTGAACGCTGGAGATGAATACGATTTTCCCACCCGCGTTGCGTTCCACCATGTGATTGGCGACGAGTTGACTCATGTAAAATCCGCCCGTCAGGGTGCCCTGAAGGACCCGGTGGAACGTCTCGGGCGGATAGTCGAGAAAATCCCCCCGGCGCGAATAGGCGGGGTTGCTGACCAGGATGTCGATTCCGCCGAATATTTCGATGGCCCGCGTCACGATCCGCGCAGGACGTCTGCTCAAAAGCGTCTCCCTCGGCCACCTCCGCGCGACGCCCCAGGGCCTGGATTTCCGCCGCGACGGCCTCGACCTCAGGGGTGCGTTCCCGGTCGTTGAGGACCACGTCCGCTCCGGCGCGGGCCAGTTCGAGCGCACAGCCCCGGCCGATACCTCGGGCCGCCCCGGTGACTAAGGCTCGTTTGCCGATCAATCGCATCGTTCCCTCCAGCACTCACCAGGCCGTCCAGCCGCCGTCGATCACGAGATTCTGCCCCGTCATGAAGCGGCTGGCCTCGCTTGCCAGGAAGACGACCGCCCCCTTAAGTTCGTGCGGACTCCCCATGCGTCCCATCGGGAGCTTCGCGCGGAGACGCTTGACGAGTTCCTCGGGCGCCCGCGCGCCGGGAAACGGTCCCGGACTGAGGCAGTTGACGCGAACGCCATCCCGCGCCCAGTACGCGGCCAGATGCCTCGTCATCTGCACGATCCCACCCTTCAACACATGATACGCCACGGGACTGGCCGGACAGATCCCTTCGTAGACATCGGGATAGGAGGCCACCAGCCCGTACATTGAACCGATCAAGATGATGCTGGCGTCGGTCCCCCGCGCGACGGCATGATCCCGGAGCATCCTTGCCAGCAGGAAATATCCCGTGGCGTTGGCAAGCTGCCGGTTGAACTGATCGGCCGTCACCGTGCGCCAGTCGTCCGCTTGGGCCTCATGGCCGTTGTTGACCAGGATGTCCACCTGTCCGGTAAGCGTCAGTGCTCTCTGGAACGCGGCTTCCAGTTCCTCGGGATTCATATGATCCAGCGCGATTCCAAGATGGGACCGCCCCCCCTGCCCCGGCAAGCGCGCGGCGGCCTGTTCCGCGCGGGCGGCTTCGCGGCTCGTGAGCACGACCACGGCCCCCGCTTCGGCCAGCGCGCGGGCCATCGCCGAACCAAGATGACCGGTCCCCCCCGTGACGAGCGCGACCTTGCCTGTCAGGTCGAATAGCTCCGGGATCGTCGGCTCGTGCTCGTGGTCCGCCTGCGTCATCGGATCGGGCCTCAACGGAGATTGCCGGGAACCTGCCAGCTCTGCGATGCGACACTCGCCAGCGCCGCCAGGTTGACCCGTAGTGTCTGTAAGCCCTCGTCGAGCGAACAGGAGGGCGTGCGGCGGCCCTCGACGGCATCGAGAAACGCATGGGCCTGCGTGATGAAAATGTCGTCGCGCTGGAGCGGCGCGATCGGCTCGTCATGCCAGTCATCACCGGGATTCCTCATCCAGCGCCAGCGGTTCTCATGGAACTCACAACGGGCCGCCCCAGCCTCACAGAGCACCGTCAACGTGACCTCGTTGGGCGGCTGGAACTGATTGAGGCAATAGCTGGCGAGCACATCTCCATGCCTTGCCAGAAGGTGCGCGGTGTCCTCCACTGAGACGCCGTCAAGCACCTGATGCGCCGCGTCGGCCACGAGGCGGTCGATTGGCCCGACGAGCCACTCGCCCGCGTTGAGCAGGTGGGTCAAGGCGTCCTGAATCGCCCCGCCGCCGCTGGAGCGATCGTTGTAGTAGATCGAACGATACGCCGGGCGATAGGTCGGGAAGTGCTGACCGGAGACGGCGACCAGCTCGACCGGCCTGCCGAAGCGGCCTTCCCGGATCGCCGCGCGCATCGCCTGAAGGAGCGGATGGCTGCGATAGACGTAGGCCACGCCAGCCACGACGCCTCTCGTGCGGACCGCCTCCCGCAGACGATCCACTCCGTCCTCGCCCGTGCTCAACGGCTTCTCGATGAGGACGTTCACGCCCGCTTCGACCAGCCGCGTCGCCAGCGGCACGTGCGACGGCGCGGGGGTGGCCACGACGGCGACCTCGGGAGGGTCCCGCAAGGCCGCGTCGAGGTCGGCGAAGCGCGACGCCACGCCGTAACGATCCGCGATCGCGCGGCGGCGTTCCGGGTTGATCTCGACCAGTTCCACCACCGCGCGACCGGTGGCCTGGAAACACCGCAGGTGGCGTTCGCCGATCGACCCCACACCGATGACCAGGACCCGATATCGCCGCAACGTCGCGTTCTCCCTTTAGAGGGAACAGTGGAAGGTGAACCCGAGGGGTCCAAAGGAGCGCCGGATCGCCTCCAGGCCGTCGCGCACCATCACGATGTCCGCGCCATGGGCGATGAATGTTGCTCCCATGTCCAGGAGTTGCCGCGTGCGTTCGGGCGAGGGACTGGGCATCCCCCAGAATTTGCCCGCCCCTTTGGCGGCGGCGGCGATGCGCTGAATCGCGTCCTTCACAAGCGCGTGGTCGAACTGCCCCGGAACCCCGCTGAGGATCGAAAAATCGGCCGGACCGAGGAACAGGATATCCACGCCCTCCACGGCGGCAATCTCCTCGACACGATCGAGCGCGGTGGGGTCTTCGATCTGGACCGCCACGAACGTCTGATCGTTCGCCTCACGGATGTAGCGGTCAACGGGCATCGAGCAGTATGGCATGTCCGGGTTTCCGCCGTCGAACCCGCGACGGCCCAGGGGGGCGAATTTCGACCAGGTGACCACCTCGCGCGCCTCGTCGGCGTCATCGCAGCGCGGGTAGAGGATGCCGTGGGCTCCGGCTTCGAGCATCCGCCCGAGCCGCATGAACTCCCCCTTCGCCGGACGGGCCAGGATGTCGGTCGTGCCCACACGTGCGGCCCGCATCCGCTCCGCGGCCGTCTCGACGCTCGACGTATGATGCTCCAGATCCATCCAGATTCCGTCGAAGCCCATCAAACTGACGAGTTCGTAAAGAGACGCATCCAGCAGGTGGAGCGAGGTCACGAGCACCGGCTCACCTCGCCTCAATTTCGCCTTGATCGTGCTCGGTCGCATGAAAGATCCTTCAAAAGCGTGCGGGGCAAGGGGCATCTTGATCCGCCCCAGGGTACCGCAACGGACGTCGCCTGGCGAGCGTTCAGAAGGCACGATCTCGGCCCAAGGCGGGCGGGGTCCGATCCGTCTCCAGCACGACCGCCACGCTCTCCCCGGCCGAGACCGGCGCGAACGCGCGGAGCACGAGCACCACCCCGGGCCGGTCGGACCGGACGGGTTCAATCGTCCGGCCAAGAACGTCGGAGACCGTACCGAGAATCTCCCCCTTCCGCAACGGCTGGCCGAGCGTCACGCTCGTCTCGAAAAAGCCGGCGATCGGGGCGGGGTGCTGGATCTGCATATGGCCGGATTCCGGCCGGGCGTCCTCGACGATGAGCGGCTCGACCTCCGGCGGCTCCAACTCCCCGTCGATTACCCCGAGGTCCACCAGCACGTTCCGGCACCCCCGGACCAGGGCCGACACACCGCGCGGGTCGCAGCCGGCGCCCCCGAGATACTCGGCATAGATCGCCGGAACCTTCGCGTCGCGCGCCACGGAGAGAGAGCGGCCCTCCAGGTAAGGGTCCGTGCCCCAGACGACCGGCAATCCAAAGAGCCAAGCCATGCGGCGCTGACGCTCCCGTACCGAGGCGTCGGGATGCAACATGTACCCGGCCAGCGGATAGACCTGCAAACGAAGGCCCCCCGTATGAAGGTCGAGATAAACGTCGGCGGAGCGGATCTGTTCCGAGAGCGCAAAGGCCAACCGTTCCGTGACCGTCCCGTCCGGCCGCCCCGGACAGGTGCGCGCGAGATCCCGGCCATCGGGGCCGGTACGATGCCCCAGACGGAACGCCGCCTCGTTCACGACCGGGATCAACGTCACCCGTCCCCGCACCTCACGACGATCGAGCCACCGTGCGAGGCGCCGGAGCGCGGCCATCGGCTCGAACTCGTCGCCATGCACCCCGCCGGTGATCAGCACGTGGGGACCGTCGCGGCGCCCTGAGCGTTTCCACGTCGCCAGCGTCATCGGGGGCTCTCCACAACGCCGGCGCTCAGCGGGGATTGTCCTTGCGGGTCAGCCATGCGATCGGCAACGAGCGGAACCGCGACGAGATCCGGCCCGACGCCTCGTCGCGCACGTAGTACGTCAGGAGCACCCGGCCCTCGTGGAACGTGATGCTCGTGTACGCATACGTCTTCTGGGGATCTGTCTCGATGTCGCGTCGGAATGACCAGCTCCGACCCTCATCCGTCGAGACGGCGGCCGTCATCGGGGTCCGTCGGCCGCCGTGCCCCTCCCCTTCTCGGAAGGTGTCGTTCCAGATCAACAGCAGATCGCCCGTGGAAGGAATCCGCCGCAAGGTGGCCGGCGCCTCGGGCGCACGAACGCCCCACGACCTCCCTTCGCTCCACGTATCGCCGCCGTCGTTCGACTCGCTGACGGCAATGTGCCCGAGTTGCGTGCGGAAGTGCATCAGGAGCGCACCATCTTGCCGTTCGAGCACCTCGGGTTCCATCGCCCCCCGACTCGGGTAGGAAACTTCATCTTCGCTGCGCGTCCAGGTCTGCCCGCCATCGTCCGAGAAGTAGCATGCGGAGACGAACCGGCCTCCTTTCTGGACGTCGTCCGTCGAGGCTACCGGCACGACGATCCGCCCCGTCGAGAGTACGGTGACGCGGTCGTTATTCAGCACGTGATAACCCGGGTCATCGGTCACACAGATCGGCTCGCCGAACGTCGCCCCTTCATCCGTCGAGATCCGCAGATAGGCCCGCAGGTCGCTTGGCGAGTTCTTCACGAGGTAGAACAGGCCAATCGGCCCCGAAAACGGAGTATCCGGCTTGAGTCGGCGAAGCGTCGCGGACATGACGTTCTGCCGTCCCACATTTTCCTGAAGCACCCTCGGCGAGGACCAGCTCCGGCCGCCGTCGAACGAGGCGACGGCGATGATTCGTGCCCGGGCAAAGTCGGACCCGCCGCCTTGAAATTCTGTCGTCGCATAGAGGAGACTTCCATCGCGGCGGACGAGAACGGACCCCTCGCTGTAGCGCGGGTTCTCGTCGTTGGCGACGAAGACGTCGCGGATGATGATTTCATCCTCCTCGGGAGGCGCGGGCCGGGACAGCTCCAGAAGGGCCTCGGCCGCGCGGATTCGCACGTCGCGTATCGGGTCATCCAGCAAGGCGATGAGCGGCTCCTTCGCCTCCAACGCCCTTGCCTCCGGGGCGAACTCCGCCGCGTACACCCGCACGGCCGAATCGGCATGGCTCAGGTTGTCGATCAACGCTTTGGTGCCTTCGGCGTCGCCGAGCGCGGCCAGGGCGTGCTGAAAGTATGCCTTCGTGAGCGGATCATCGAACTGATCGACGCCATCCCGCAAGGCGGCCAGGTCGGACTGATCCCCCGTCCTTGCCAGAATCCAGGCCGCGATCCGCGCGGTCTCGCCCTCCTCGTCGCGGACGAACGTTCGCAGGAGTTCCAGCGCCTCACGATGGCCCCACCGCGTCAGGGCGGCCGCCGCCATCATCGCCAGCTTCGGTTGATCGGCCTGCTTCAGCGCCTGCCGGAGCAAGGCCCCGTCGCCGATCTGCCGGACCTTGAACAGACTCTCGCACGCGTGAACATGTCCATGCGGATCGGGACTGGCCAGAACGTCGGTCAAGACCCGCACGCGCGCAGGTCCCCCGCGCGCACCAGTTCCCGCGCCAGGCCGCAACGATGCTGGTCGTCGTTTTCCTCCGAGAGCTTCGGTTCGAGCGCGCGCTGAACCTCGTCGCCGAACCCGCTCCGCGAGAGCCCCTCGGCGGCATGCATCGCGGGCCAGAACTCGTCGGACCGCAGCCCCTCACGCAGAACGGCCAGGCAACGGGTCTGGGTCGCCTCGTCGAGATCCAGCCTGGACGCCGGATCATCGGCGAGGGACCGACCCCCGAGGAGGCCGATCCAGCTTCCGAGGATCACGACCCGTAGCCAGCAACCGTTCATGCGTTTATCCTTTCAGATTCATTGCGCGATCCGGATTTCATGATTCGAGAGGGTCTCGAAGCCGTCCGCGGTGATCCGGTAATTCCGCTCGAACCGCATGCCGCCGATCCCATCGACGTAGAGGCCCGGCTCGATGGCGACGACATCGCCGATCTGGAGGGTCTCGTTGCTGCCGGGGACGAAGTACGGCGGCTCGGGGTGGCCGAGGCCCAGGCCGTGGCCCGAATGGGAGCCGAAGTCCCCCTCGCGGCCGATTGTCGCGAAATGGGCACGCACGGCCTCGTCCACGTCTCGGCAGCGCGCGCCTGGTTTGAGGATGGACTCCCCCGCGCGGAGGGCCGCGACGCAGGCCTCGAACAGCTCGACCTGGGCAGGGGTCGGTCCGTCGCCGACGGCGAACGTGTTGGTGAAGTCGCCCCGGTAGCCGGAGACGACGACCGAGAAATCGAGCAGGAGCAGGTCGCCCCGCTCGATCCTCCGCGAGGTCGGCGGGCCGCCTCGGTCGTGGACGCAGCGGGGGCCGGAGGCGAAGTCGCCATAGACGATCACCTGCTCGCCCAGTTCCGTCATCGCCGCGTTCTGGACGATCAGATACGCCTCGAGCTCGGTCATGCCCGGTTCGACCAGTTTCATCGCCGCCGCGTGCGCCGTCTCACCGGCACGCATCGACCGGCGCAGGGTTTTCAGCTCATCGGGGTCTTTTGAGCGTCGCAACGGGCGAATGGTGGGGCCGATGTCCACGATCTCGACGCCGGAACGCGCCGCCCGCAGACCTTCGACCACGCCCGAGGGAACCCCGGCCAGCTCGACGCCGATGCGCTTGCCCGGCACCTTGGAGAGCTGGTCGAGCGCGGATTCGACGAGCATCCCCTGGCGATAGGCGGCCGGCGTCTTGGCCTCATACCAGACCGGCGCGACGACCTCATCGGCGAACGCTTGATCGAGGTACGGCTTGAGCAGGTTATCCCCCACGAGCGTCGCCTTCTTCGGCTCCAGCAGGAGCAAGGCGCCGGATTCGACCGTGCGGAAGACGAACGGCGAGCGGACGTACCCGGCGAAGTAGATCAGGTGCGCCGGATCACCCACGATCAGAAGGTCGCACGGTTGGGACAAGGCCCCCCAGAGCCGCTCACGACGCGCGGCGCACCCCTCGGCAGTCAGCATCGGTTCCGATCTCCGTCGGCGTCTTGTACCGCGTCCAGCAGGGTTCTTGAGGCGATGGCCGAGTTTTGAGAACGTGAATTCCGCGGATTAGCCAACGTTCCATGAACCATGCTGGCCCCAATCAAGTTCAAGGCCATATCACATTCAGCGTCGGACGGCCGCGATGCTCCGCACCGGGAGTTCGCGGCCATCCGCCGTCTCTTCGACACTCAGCGCTGCACGCGTGCCGTGCCGCCCGTGGCGACGGCCTCGACCTCCGGCAACCGGGCCATGGTGACATCGCCGGGGAACGTGGTCAGAAGCGCACCGTGCGCCCAGCCAAGGCGGAGGGCCTCCTCGGGGGGCCTACCGTTGAGCAGGCCGTAGATGAGCCCCCCGGCGAAGCCGTCGCCGCCGCCGATACGGTCGATCACGTCGAGCTGACACGTGGGGCTGGCATAATGCTCGCCGTTGAGCCAGAGGACGGCCGCCCAGTCGTGGCGATTGGTCGATCGCACCTCGCGCAAGGTGGTCGCCACCATCTTGATGTTGGGGAACTGCTCGACCACGCGCTCGATCAGTGCGAAGAAGGTTTCGGGATCGAGCTTCGACTTCTTCGCGACGTCCGGCCCGGCGATCCCCAGGCCCTTCTGGAGGTCTTCCTCGTTGCCGATCAAGACGTCCAGATTGCCGGCTATCCGCCGCATCACCTGCTGGCCGCGTTCGGCACCGCCGACCGAGGCCCACAGCTTCGCCCGGTAGTTGAGGTCGAACGAGGTGATCGCGCCGGAGGCTTTTGCCGCCTGCATCCCCTCGATGATCAGGTCGGAAGTGGTCTCGGAGAGCGCGGCGAAGATGCCGCCGGAGTGGAACCAGCGGACCCCCCGACCGAAGATCGACGCCCAGTCGAAGTCGCCCGGCTTGAGCAAGGCCCCGGCCTCGTTCGACCGGTTGTAGAAGACGACCGGAGCGCGCACGCCATACCCGCGGTCGCTGTACACGGTGGCGATGTTCGGACCGCGCACGCCGTCGTGCTCGAACCACTTGTAGAACGGCGTGACGCCGGTCTCGCGGACGCGCGCCTGCACGAGTTCGCCGATCGGATAATCGACCATCGCCGTCGCGATGCCGGTCCGCAAGCCGAAGCAATCCGAGAGCCCCGCGGCGACGTTGTACTCGCCGCCGGAGACGTGGACGTCGAAGCTGCGCGCCTTACGGAAGGGGATCACGCCGGGATCGAGGCGATGAATGAGCGCTCCGAGGGAGAGAAAATCCAGCTCGCACGGATCTTGACGGATATTCAGACTACTCATGGAAACTCCCAATGGCCCTCTTCACAAAAGAGGTCTGCTCAAAAAAGGTGACGGGGACCCGTCAGGATTCCGAGACGTTGACGAAAACCTTCAGCGCCGACTTGTCTTCCAGCGAGTCCATCATTTCCTGATAGCGATCCAGGCCATCCACGGGGTTCGTGAGGATCTTTTCGGTGGCGCCGGGATACGTCAGTTCCCCGTGAGAGAGGGCCTGGAGACCCAGCTCGAAGTGATGGCGATTGCCGTTGACGCTGGCCACCAGTAGCTTGTTGCCCAGCACCCATTCGAGGTTGATCTTGGCGGCGTCGAGGGTGACGTCCTTCTTGCCCCCGGTGATGCTCGTCCAGATCAGCGCGCCGTTGTGGGCCAGGACCTCCATCGCGCGGAAGCAGACCTCGGCGTTGCCGGTCGCCTCAAAGATGAGGTCCGGCTTGCCGACCTCTCGGGCGAGCTGGGCCAGCGACGTCTCCTTGCTGCTGACGTAGGTCGCGTCGTACGCCTTGACGATCTCAGACTTGCGATGCGGCCCCGGCCGGGTGGCCATGGTGTACACCTCTAGCCCCTTGAGCCGGAGCATCAACGTGGCGAGCAGCCCGATCTGCCCGGCCCCCAGGACGAACGCCCGGCGGGGACGCCAGACCTGGAGCCTCTGCTGCGCGAGGTACGCCTGCTCGATCGCCTTCGCGCAGACGCTCACCGGTTCGGCCAGGACGCCGAGGTGCTTCAGGTTCTGCGGCACCTTCACCATGTACTCCGCGTCATCGACGAAGTATTCGGTCAGGTAGCCGTGGCAGAGGTTGATGCCCCGCTCGTAGTACTCTTCCTCACTGGTGATGTCGTTCCGGCCGATTATGTCGAACAGCGAGCCGCCGGGGCGCCGGACCGTGCAGGAGACGTAGTCACCGGGCTTGACCTCGGTGACGTTCTCACCCACCTCGACCACCTGGCCGAAGCTCTCGTGGCCGATGACCAGATGCTCGCCACCTGGAGGAGCGTTGCCGTAGAGGGCCTCGTTGATTTCGCGGTCCGTGGCATCAACGCCGACCTGGAGCACCTTCACCAGGACGGCGCGGCCTTCCGGAATACGGCAGACGTGCGGATGCGGCTGGTCCGTCAGCTTCGGAACGGGTATCTCGCGCAGATGGACACTATTCGGTTTGCCTGGGAGGACGGCAACAGCTTTCATCAGAATATCGCCTCGGCAAGGAGAGACGTGAAACCTTCGAGACATCCGCGATTGGGGAGGCCAATGGACCCAAGATTATATCGAGGCCCCTTTCCGCTGACCACGTCTTCGCGGATAAATGAGAAGATCCCCGCTCCAACTGCGCGTTGACATCCTCAAGAAAGGTCTTCAGGCGAGCGACGACCGCTCCACCCGTCATTGAGTGGAGAACTTGTAGATCGTCGTCTGGGTGTACTCCTCGCCGGGCCGCAGGATGCTTGAGGGGAAGTTCGCGTGATGGACCGAGTCGGGGAAATGCTGGGCCTCCAGACAGAACGCCTGGTGCTGCCCGTACACGACGCCCCCCTTGCCCCGGATCGATCCGTCGAGGAAATTGCCGGTGTAGAACTGCATCCCCGGCTCGGTGGTGAACGCTTCCAGCACCCGCCCGCTCTCCGGCTCAACGACCCGGGCGGCCAGCGCCGGGGTTTTCGCGCTGCCGCCGCGCAGGACGTAATTGTGATCGTAACCGGTCGGGTCCCCCCCAATCTCGTTGATGCGGGCGCCGATGGCGGTCGGTTTCGTGAAATCCAGGGGTGTCCCCTCGACGGGCCGGATCTCGCCGGTCGGGATCAACGTCTCATCGACGGGCGTGTACCGATCGGCCGCGAGCATCAGCTCATGGTCCAGGATTTTCCCCGAGGCCGGCCCCGCGAGGTTGAAATAGCTGTGATTGGTAAGGTTGATCGGGGTCGCCTGGTCGGTGGTCGCCTTGTAGTCGATCTTCAAGCCGTTGTCGGCCGTCAAGGTGTAGGTCACGCGCACGGTCAGGTTGCCTGGGTAGCCCTCCTCGCCGTCCGGACTGAGATAGGAGAGACGGATCGCCGGGCCGTCCGGCCCCGAGACGTCCTCGGCCGCCCAGACCTTCTTGTCGAACCCCTTCAAGCCGCCATGCAGGGAGTTCGGCCCGTTGTTGACGGCCAGCGTGTACTCCCGCCCGTCCAGGGTGAAACGGCCCCGGGCGATCCGGTTGGCGAACCGGCCGACAATCGCCCCGAAATAGGGATGGTCCCCCAGGTAGCCTTCGAGCGTGTCAAAGCCCAGCACCACGTCCGCCCGTTTGCCTTCGCGGTCCGGGACGTGGATTTCCGTGACGATGGCCCCGTAGGTGATGACCTTGACCGTCATCCGCCCATTGCTCAGTTCGTACTGGTCCACGGCCGTTCCATCCGGCGTCTTCCCAAAGTCCATCACCGCAGTCTCCCCGTTGGATGCTCCTTTTTGGAATCGCTCTCCGCAACGCCCCGCCGCGGGAAGGATCGCCCGCAACAGGGTATCCCCCCGCGGCGTGCGGTACAACACTTGGCCGCGACCGGATCGGCGGATTGCCGCCCGAGCAATTTATCCCCGCGGGTTCCGTCGGATCGTGTGGAGGAACTCGTCGAGCTTGGAGAGGAACCGGGAGCGGTCGGCTTTGGCGAACGGGGCGGGGCCGCCGCCGTACTCGCCCGATTGCCGCAGCATGTCCATCAAGGCACGAGTCGCCATAGCCTCGCCGATCGAGTCTTCAGTGAACGCCTGCCCCTTCGGCCCCAGCACCCGCGCCGACTTCCGCAGACAGCGATCGGCCAGCGGGATGTCCGACGTGACCACGACGTCCCCCGGCCCGACCTGCTCGACGATCCAGTCATCCGCGGCGTCGAACCCGGCCCGGACCGTGACCAGTTCGATCAGTTCCTCGTCCGGCACACGCATGATAGCATTGGCGACAACATAAACCTTCACCTCATGGCGGCGGGCGACGCGATAGACCTCCTCCTTGACCGGGCAGGCATCGGCGTCCACGTAGATAGGCATCGCGCCAACGTCCTCTCAATGCAATGCGTTCTCGGGTTCGACCGTCAAGGGGCCGGGGGCCTTTGATGTGCATTGTCGCCCGTCGTCAACCGTTCCGGCAAGAGGCGGCACGTCTTGAAGCGGGTCAGATCTTGTGGCATCCGCGCCGTGGTCGGGCTATCCTGAAGTGAAGATTGCCGAAAGGGCATCGGCGAAAAGCTTGTCTCCTATTCCGCAATCATTTCGTTGTCTTCATGCGCCTCGGGTTGAATCATCGGGTATGCCACATGGGCCACCACGAGGACGAGTTCGAAAACACTGACGATCGGAAAACACGGCTGCTTTTCGTCTCCGGTTCGGACAGCGAACCGCCGCTCACGCCGACCGAACCGCTCGATGAGGCGACACGCCGGTACGGGATACCGTTCCCTCGACGACCCCTCCCCCGAACGATCCTGCCGCCGATGACGCAACGCGGAAGCTTCCCCAGGAGACGTTGAAATCCCCCCCTCCGGGCGTCGGAAGCGAGATCGACACCGGTGATGACGCGGCAACTGAGTCCATTTACCCGGAACCGGGCCGGGTCCTCTTCGACCGCTATCTCGTCGAGAAGCGCATCGGCCAGGGGGGGATGGGTTCGGTCTGGCTGGTGAAGCACCTGGAACTGGACACTCACCGGGCGCTGAAGCTGATCGTCTCGTACATCGCCTCCGATCCCCAGGCACGTGCTCGGTTCAAGCGCGAGGCGCGGGTGATGGCCCGGCTGTCGCATCCGAACGCCGTCATGGTGCACGATGCCCGGCTCGCCAAGGGGTCGGCCTTCATCGAGATGGAATACGTCCCCGGCCAGAGCCTCAACCAGGTGCTCACCCCCGGCCAGCCGATGCCCCTGGACTGGACGGCCCGCATCCTGGAGCAACTCTGCGACGTCCTCCAGGTGGCGCACGACCAGGGAATCGTGCATCGGGACCTCAAGCCGTCCAACCTCATGCTGGTCGCGGGCCGCCCTCCGGGCAAGGAGCTGCTCAAGGTCCTCGATTTCGGCATCGCCAAGATCCTCAACCCGGACGACCTCGGGCCGGAGGACCCCTGCACCCGCACCGGCGCCTTGCTCTTCACGCCGCAATACGGAAGCCCCGAGCAGGCCACCGGGGGCAAGGTGGATACGCGGAGCGACCTGTACTCGGTCGGTGTGATTCTCTACGAACTGCTGACGGGCCATCGGCCGTTCTCCGGACCGGAGATCACCTACCAGCACATCCTCACCCCCCCGCCCCGGTTCGCGGAGCGGAACCCGAACGTCGTGGTGCCCCCAGAGGTCGAACAACTGGTCCTCCGCCTCCTGGCGAAGAAACCCGACGAGCGGCCGCAGTCGCCCCGCGAGCTTCTGGCCGAGTTTCAGCGGGCGCTGGAACTCCATACGAACGTGATGGAGCCGTCAGCGCGCGGGCAACGGGAGAGCGATCCCAGGACGCAGCCGATGTCGGCCGTGGCCCACGCGCCGGACATGGTCGCCCGGAGAGGTTTGGAACCCACGCAACCGTTTCCCACCCCGGCGTCCCCCGCGACCGTTCCACCAGAGGCGAAACCGGGCCGGGCCGGGTCGCAACGCCGGCTGGCGGTCTGGCTGCTGGCTCCCGTTCCCGTCGCCGTGATCGCGTCCGCCCTGCTCGCCTGGCGGTGGTTCCATCCCCCCGATACGCGGGCCGACCTCCTGCCGAGCGGATTCGTGGCCGAGGCATCGGAGACGCCCGGCGATGGCCCGCCCCGCGCCCTGGTTCGCCAGGCGGACGGAGCGCGGTTTCTTCGGATCGCGGGGGGGTCGTTCGTCATGGGAGACGATTTCGACAACGCTGAAATCGGTCCCGACGATGATCGGCCATCCCATCCGGTCGAGCTTTCGGACTTCTACATGCAGGAAACCGAAGTCACCAACGCCATGATGGACGCCTTCTTCCGGGCAACGAAGGTTCGTCCCGAGAACCGCCCTCCCCGCTGGCGGGAGGCGTGCACGCCGGCTGGAGGAGCAAGGGATCGACCCCGGCCCCTTCCCGGCGGTCGGCATCCCGTATGACGTGGCGGCCTCGTATGCGTCGAGGACCGGGGGCCGTCTGCCAACGGAAGCCGAGTGGGAATACGCCGCGCGGGGACAGGGCCAGAAGATCCTGTACGTCTGGGGAGACGAGCCCCGGCCAAGCCGGACGATGGCCAACATCGACTCCGCCGGAGAGCACGCCTCCCAGGTCGTCCGACCAAAGACATATCCGAAGGACCACACCGCGCAGGGAATCTACGACATGACGGGGAACGTCCGGGAATGGTGCCTCGATGTACTGGGCCCCCTACCCCGACACGGAAACCCCGCTGCGCGACCCGCGCGGGCCGTCAACGCCCTCTCCAGGAGAGAACGTCCGTCACGTCATTCGCGGTGGCTCGTTCTTGAGTTGGAGCGATCAGTTCTTCACGACCGGTCCTCGACAGCCCGGCCAGCGCGAGCAGACGTCGATCGAGCTTGCGGAAGACGGGTCGGCCAATGATCTGGGGTTCCGGGTCGTCCTCGACGGCCTTGGGGAATCCCCGCGCCCGGTCGTCGCGGCGGGGGACGCCACGCCTCCCCGATGAGGGGGATGTCTCATGCGCAACGTCAGCGGATCGTCGAAACACATCACCGCGGCCGTCGCGGTCGGGCTTCTCGCCGTCGTCGGCATCGGGCTCGCTGTGTACTTCTGGCCGGGAGCGAAGGAGGTTCCCGAGCCCCTTCCCAGAACGACAAGGCGGGAGCCTCGACCCGCCTCGACGTTGCGGGTGAAGGAGATTCCCCGGCGCGATCCGACGCTCTGGGCGGTCGTCATCGGCATCGACCAGTACCCGGACGACGCCATCCCCCCGTGCCACGGCGCCGTGGCCGACGCCCGGGCGGTCGCCGACTGGATCGAGACGACCGCGGGCTGGGGCAAGGAGCACGTGCTGTTGCTCGACGGGCTCGGCGATCGGCAGCCCGACGCGACGGACCAATCGTCATCGTGGCGTCCGACCCGCGAGAACCTCGACCGGGCGGTCCGCACCTGGCTGGCGGAGCGGGTCGAGCCGGAAGATACCGTGGTCGTCTATTACGCCGGTCAGTCGGTCCACGTGCCGCCCCCGCCCGACGCGCCTCCCGTTACGCCGGGCCGGGCCTATCTCCTGCCGATCGACGCCCGGCTCGCCAGCGCGGAACGGACGGGATGGGCGCTCGACGAGGCGCTCGACGAGCTGGCCTCGAAGGAAGCCCTGACGATCGTCTGCTGGCTGGACACCTCCCTGATGGGCGCGGCCGGCCGATCGGCACGACCGCGAACGACCCGGCGGCCGGCACCCGGTTCTTGCAGCGGTTGACGCGCTGGCCGGGATCAACCGCCTGGCTCGCCGCCGATGGCGACGTCTGCGCGGAGGCGCCCCGCGTCGGCGAGCGAAGCCCCTTCACGGCGGCCCTGCTGGATGCGCTCGGAACGAAGCAAGAGCCGAAGAACCTCCTCGCCTGCCTGGAGGGGCTGAACCGGAACGCGTCGCTGGCCCGGCGGGGCTTCCGCACGATGGGTGGCATCGCCCCGAGGGTGGATCTCTGGTCGCGCCCGGTACGTCTCCGGAGCGACGCCCGCCGTGAGTTGCTCCTCCAGCGCGGTCATGCCCAGGCCATCCGGTCGCTCGCCTTCACGGCGGACGGCGAGCGGCTCATCACCGGCGGGAATGATTCGGTCATCAAGTTATGGCGGGTGAGCGATCGCCTGCTGCAACGCGCCTTGCCGTACCATCTCGCGGGCGTCACCTGCCTTTCCCTCAGCCCGGATGGGCGAGTGCTCGCCAGCGGCGACAGTTCCGGCTGGGTGCGACTCTGGGACCTTCAGAACCAGCGGGAGATCAACGCCGGCCCCCCCCACGAATCTGGCATCGCGGCTCTGGCATTCCTGGCCGATGGCGAGCGATTCGCCGCGCTCGATCGGAACGGCACCGTATGGCTCTCGCATTCCGACGATCCCGCGCGGGATCACGACCCTCTCGCGGACCGCCACGGGGCTGGCCGTTGCCCCGAACCCCGGCCCGTTGGGGCTTGTGGTCGCGGAACTTGACGGCAAGGTCCGCCTGTTCGATCGGGAGGGGACGCCGCTTTCGGCCCTCGACGGTCCCGGCGGAGTCGTCACCAGTCCGAGGCTCGCGACGGATGGACGTCTCCTGGCGATGGCCGGCGACGATCCGACCGGCCCAGTCGTGGTCCGGGATGTCGAGCGCGATCAACCCATCCTTGCCCGGAACATGGAGACGACGATCGAGCGACTCGGGCTCGTCTCCTCCAGGCAACTGGCGATCGGCGCGGGTCCGACCATCCACCTGTTCGACCTCAACGCAAACGAAGAGGCCGATCCCATCACCCTTTCGGTGCCGGAGCCGGTGAACGAGATCATCGCCACGACGGACGGGCGGCGGCTGGCCGCCTGCACCACTGGCGGGCGCGTGCTGGCGTGGCAACGGGAGGACAACGGCGGGTTCCAGCCGATCGCGCTCGCGGAGGACGGATCGAACGCTCTGGCCACCAACATCACCTTCGCGCCGGACGGTCGGAGCCTCGTCGCGGGGGATCAGGATGGCGGCCTGCGATTCTGGGAGTGGCCCGGCGGGGCCTTGAGCGCCGGGTCCGGCCCCGTCGCGGGCGGGTCGCGGCGCTGGACGTCTCCGACGACGGCCGATTCCTGCTCCAGGTCTCGCAGGACCGGCAGGCGCAGGTCTGGGACCTTCAGGAAGGCCGCACGCTAACCCGCATCGCGGGGTCGTGGACGAACGGACGGATCTCCCCGGACGGGTCGCGCATCGCGTTGATCCAGCAGGAGAGCGGCGACGTGGTCCTCGCCGACCGGCAGAGCGGGCTGCCGTTGCCCATCAAATTCCCCCGGCCCGAGACGGCGGGGGTCGCCTGCCGCTTCGGCCCGCTGGCCTTCTCTCGCGATCCCGAAGGGCGGTTCATCGCGGCCGGGAGCGTGGACAACCCGGTCGAAGGCCCCATTGCCTGCGTGTGGGACTCCCAGACCGGCGCCCTCGTGAAGACCGCCCGGGGCCACCTCGACCTGTACAGCCTGACCGCCATCGACCTCTCGGCCGATTCCCGACGGCTGCTCACCGCCAGCGAGGACGGCACGGCGAGGATCTGGGACCTTGCCGGCCCGGAGCCGACCGCGGCGCCGGTCCAGACGTTCCGCGTCAAGGAATCGGCGGACGATCCCGACATCGCCGTCACGGCCGCCCGGTTCTGCCCGACCGACGCGGGAAAGGTTGTCACGGGGACGATCGATGGCCAGGTGTTGCTCTGGCGGGAGGGGCAGGATCGGCCTCTCGCCACGCCCGGAACCTTCTCGGGGGATGTCCGGGCGGTCGTCTTCAGCCGTGATGGCAAATGGCTCGCGGCGGCCGGCGGGCTGGACAAGAACGTGCGACTCTGGGCCTTGTCCCCCCGGATCGAGCCGGTGCGGCTGACCCCGTCGCCCCACCATACCGAGATCGTGAACGCCCTCATCGCCTGGCCGAACCAGGCGATGATTGCCAGCGGTAGCGACGACACGACGATCCGGCTCTGGGAGCTCGACGATGCGCGGTTGCTGGGTACCCTCTCAGCCGAAGGGAGCTCGCCCGACTGGGTCGCGTTCACCCCGGAGGGGCTGTTCGACGGCTCGATCGGCGCGGAGGCTCAGGTCACGTGGCTCGACGCGGATCAGGTCCTTCCGCTCGACCAGTTCGCGGCGCGTGCCCGCGTCTTCCAGTTGACCGACCAGTTGCGCCGGGGCGTCCGGCCGGAGGCCCCCGAGCCGCCGTCCGAGCCGCCCCCGCGCGTGGCGATCGACCCGCCTCCCAGCGCCATCGCCGAATCACGGGATGCAACGCTGACGATCACCTTGGGGGAAGCGGGCCTTTCGGACGTGCGGCTCTATCAGAACGGCGTCCCGGTCGGCCTTGGGGCGGACCTCGGCCTGACACCGGAGCGGCGGAGCGTGACGGTTCCGGTCCGGCTCCAGAACGGGGTCAACCGGTTCCACGCGATGGCGAACCGCGCCGAGGGCAGGTCCATCGACGGCCGCTCGGAAGTGGTGGAGATCCGCTACGACGGCCCCGAGGCGACGGGCCAGATTCACGTCCTGGCGCTCGGCGTGAGCGAGTATCGGGTCAAGGAACGGGCCTTGAAATTCGCCGATCACGACGCGGAGGAGATTGCCAATTTCCTGCACAAACACGGCATGAATGCGACGGGACAGCCCGGCTTGCAACGCGTGCTCACCAATGCCGACGTGTCGGAGAGAGCCGTCGATGCCGCGTTTCAGGAAATCCGCGACCGGGTCGCGGGACGGCCCGAGGATACGGTGGTGGTCTTCCTCGCCGGACACACGGACGTCCTCCTGAACCGGTTTCAGCTCCTTCTGACGGGCTATCCGTTCCCGAAGCAAGCCGGCGAGCGCGCCGTCTTGCCGGCCGTGGACCGCGACACGGTCCTCCCCTACGCCGCGATCTACCGCAACATCGCCCGCTTGAACGCCCTGCAACGCCTGGTCGTGGTGGACGCGTGTCAGTCCGACGCCATTCACGACGATCCCGCCGTGCGACGAATCCGGGAAGCGATCGACAATGGCTCCTATCGGGCCAGAACCGCCTACTTCCTCGCCGCCCGGCGCGGCGAGCCCGCGGGGGAGGTGTCGGAGATCGAGCACGGCCTGTTGACCTACGTGCTCCTGAAAGGCATGGGCGATCGCAACCTCAAGACGGTTCCCGAAGTGACCATCTTCGACGACCAGCCCACCGCCGACCGCAATCACAACGGCGTGGTCACGACGGAAGAGCTGCGCTGGTTTACCGATTTGACCCTGCCGAAACTCGCGTACAACTTCCCCACCCTGGTCCGGCGTTCCGGCGACTCCGGCCCCGCGCGCGACGTTCGCCCGACCGCCAACCTGGATCAATCCCCGAGCGTCCAGACCGCCGAGGCGACCTTCCCGCTGGTCGAGGTACCGGAGGAGGAGCCGTCCGCGACGGTCGCGGACGTTCCTTGATGGAGCGGAGAGGGCCACATGATTCATGAAGTAATGGTTGATGGATGACCTGTTTGATTCCCGCCCTCACCCATCAGCCATGGCCCCATGAACCATGCCGAAAGCACGGATTTATCACCGCTCGTCCACGGCGGCCGCTTTCAGTGACGCCGCTCCCGACCCTTCGGGCGGATCGAAAATCGCGATCTGCGGATGGATCGTGCCGGGAACGTAACAGCGGGCGATCTGCTTGCGGCCCGTCAGGCGGCGCACCTCCTGCTCGACCACGTCGCGGAAGTGGTCGAGGGTTCGCGGAGCCTCGGGGCCGGTTCGGAGCCGCGACTCGCTGCGCACGTTGCGAGAATCGAGCAGGGCTTGCGCGAACGCGCCATGCCCTTCGGAAAGCACGCGCTGGCTGGCCCCTTGCACCGAGGCCACGAACGTGATGACGTTCCGCCGGTACAGCTCGCGGGTCCAGCCATCGACCCGGCTCTTCCACGACGGCGGGGCGTTCGGCGCCTCGTGCACGCCGTCGAGCAGGACCAGGACCCGGCAGCCGTAGGTGGCCAGCTCGCCGAGCGCGTTCGCCACCTCAACCGCCGGAAAAGCGGAGCGGGGCGGGAGCGCGGCGTCGGCGTCGGTGCCGAGGATCATGGTCTCCCCGTCCTCCATCAGCACGTGCGACTCGACGAGCACCACAACCGTGTCCCCCGGCCCCAGATCGCCCCGTGTCCGCTCGGAGTCGAGCGTCTGGAGGGCGTCCCGGATGCGCGGAGCGCTGGCGTCGGGACCTTGAAGGATCACCGGCGGCTCGACGTTCGCGAATCCGTGGTTCTCACGCGCGGCGAGGAACCGGGCGACGTCGCGCACGTCCTCCTCGGCAAAGCGGATCGCGGGGATGCGGGCGTTCTTCGGGAACGTCCCGGCGCCGAACGCGAGCACGACCAGACGCGGCTCACGCGCGGGGGGCGGGGCGTTGGGCGGAGGGCGATATTCGACCTCGAAACTCTCGGTTCGCTCGCGGCCTCGATCGTTGCTGATGACGACGTTGACCTTGTGGACCCCGGGGGCCAGCGTCAACTGGGCGGGGACCGCCGCCTCGGGCTGCGCCGGGTTGACGGTCTGCTGAACCTGGCTGTCCACCAGGAATCGGATCGCACCAATGGCACGCCGCGCGGCGCCGAGGTCGTCCGTCACCCCCCGGGCCAGAACCGCCAGATTGGGCTGGCCGACGATCAAGCGTCCCACCGCCGGGCGGGCAGGGGTGGTGATCCGCACCCTCGGCGGGGAATCCTGCCGGACCACCTCCGGCGCATCGCGGACCGGAGGCGGCACAAGGGCCAACGCTTGCCCCAGGTCGGCCGTCGCCAGCAGCGTGTTCAGGACAACCGGCCGCCGCAGTTCCGGCTCGAACCGGTCGATCGTGAAGAAGTCGGTCGGGGCCTCGATGTCCACCCCCGCGCCACCGGCCGCGATGCCGTTGCGATGCCAGCCGAGGAACTTGCGGTCGCCGGCAATCGAGGTGTCGTAATACCCTTGCGGCATCCAGAGCACCCATTCCCGGTCGAGCCCCAGAAACAACGTCAGGGCCGGACTGTCCCGCTTCGTGATGCCCAGCTCGACCGCCTGATTCCCCCGCTGGACCTGGAATTCCAGCCGGACCTCCGGCGCGATCCCGTCCAGCTCGTCGAGATGTTCGGCGGGCTCCCGAGCCTCACCGCCAATGAAAAGCCCCTTGATGACGTCCCCCTTCTCCAGCCCCATCGCCTCGGCATAGCTCCGCGGCGCGATTGTCTGGACGGTCGGACGCCCGTCCTCTCCCGGAGCGAAGGTCGCCCCGAACGTCCCCCGCTGATCGCACCCGGCGAGGGTCCAGAGCCGCACCGTCTGATCCGCCGAACCCGTCACCAGCCACTTGCCGTCGGCCGAGGGAGCCAGCGCATACACCGACCCGCTATGCCCGGCGAACAGGCGAACCCGGCGAAAATCCCCTCCGTCGGCCTCCCTCGCGAAGATCACGACGCCCGCGTCGGCGCCGACGGCCACGGCCAGACGGGGATGCTCCGGCGATGGCGGAATGAAACTGTACGACCACCAGCTCCCGTCGGTCCGCTCCAGGTTGATCTCCCGGGCTTGCCCCCGACCGTCCACCACCCGAAGCCGGTTCCGAAGAACCGGCTCGATGACCGACCCGCCGAACGAATGCAGCGCGCGCCGCAAGTCCGCCCGAGCGATTCCCGTCACGCTTCGATCGCGCGGGTGGAAGCCCCAGTAGCGCGCCCTGGGGTTCTCCGCGGTTTCTTGATCGAGCGCGAATCCGACCGTCTGGCCATCGGGTGAGAAGCCAACGTCCCAGACGGTCCTCCCCTGCCCGACCAGCGCGAGTGTGGGCTTTTGCGGGTCGCGAAGGTCCTTCAGATAAACAGCTTGCGCGTTTCCCCCGGCGTAGGCAAGGGCCTGCCCGTCGGGGCGGAAGGCAAGAGCGTACACCAGATGATCCAGCGCGATGCGAGGGGCCAGGGCCTCTCCGTTGAGCCCGCGCACCTCGACGTCGCAGCCGAGGGGAGGACGTTCGGCCTTGCTGTTGATCTTCTGACTGAGAAAGCTGACCGCGATCTTGGAGCTATCGGGACTGAACGTCAGGGCCTCCACGGCCCCTTGCCGGTCGAGCTTCGCCAGCCAGCGCTCGTCGCCGAGCTTCCCTGTCGCGTCGAGCTGGTAACGGATCAGGCGGCCATTCTCGCGGCCGATCATGAGCCATTTCCCGTCCGGGCTGATGGCCAGGGCGTTGATCGCCACGCCAGCCGGGTCGTCAGGCCGCGCGTCCTGGGGATTGGGGCGGGCGCGGAAACGCTGGCTGAGCCGGTTGAAGTCGTCGGCGAGCTGCTTCCGGCGCTCGATCCCTTCGGCCTGGGTGCGCTGACGGTCGTGATCCCGGAGCCGCCGCGGTTCGACGTTCCAGAGCACGACATGACCGTTGGCCCCCGTCGAGGCGAGGGTCTTGCCGTCCGGGGTGAACGCGACGTTCGTGACCGGCGTCCCGTCGTGTCCCTGGAAGACGGCCAGGGTGCGCCTCGCGGCGGTGTCCCAGATCCGGATGGTCCCGTCGAAACTGCCGGAGGCGAGGAATTGCCCCGTCGGGTCGAACGCCAGACACTTCACGGCGTTCCAGTGCCCCTCGGGTTCGGGATCGTTCGCGGTCCCGGCGGGAAGCTGGGCCACGATCTCGCCGGTGGAGCCGGGATCGGCGCCGGGATAACGGTAGAGCGCGATGTTGCCCGACGTGCTCTGCACCCCGAACCCCGCCACCGCCAGGAGCCGCTGCCCCTCCCTGTCAGCCTTGGGGGAGAGGGCGATGTCGAAGATGGCCCCGCGCAGCCCTCGCCAGATGGGAGGCCGGATCGTGCGGGCCAGCCCCCGGTCCTCCTCGGCAAGGTTCCAGACGTGGACCACCTTGTCCATCCCGGCCGAGAGCAACTGGCCACCGTCCGGGGTGAACACCAGCGCCATCACCGGGCCGTTATGGCCGTCGGTATCGAGGACGAGCACCGGCTGGGTGGGGTTGCGGACCTCCGCCTGCGCGGCCGCTCGACCGGCAAGCAGGCTAAGGATGGCAACCGATCCCAACCCCAACAACATCACGCGCGCCGGCCGGAGGAGCCTTGCGTGAGCGAAGGGCGTTCCTGGGCGTGTGAATTGTTCATGGTCTCTTCCCGGTGCAAGGCCGTCCACGCAAGCATTGTCCCAACGTCTTCCTGGTTAACGCCCGGAATGTCCCATGCGTGACGGAGGATCTGACGGATTCAGACCTACTTGTATTTCCCGGGATGGGGGCCTTTTGCCGTGCCGCACGCGATAATCCCGCTCCGCAACACGCGAGACCACCCATTCATTCTGGACCAGGCCTCGCTACCACGACAAACACGAACTTCGGAAAATACGGATCAACATGCCGACCATTCGTGTCGATATCAAAGGGCAGATTCCGAGATTCCCCACCCGCCAGCTCGGATGGATCACTGCGGCTCATAACCCATTCCGCATCCTTTGAGAACGACTCGAAGCCGAGTCCACTGTGGGTATCTCTTTGGCTGAGAGGATGCGGAGGAACTGAACATGATGCGAAAAACACGGTGTCTCGCGGCGTGGGCCGGATCGGCCATGGTCGGCCTCTGGTCCTGGGGCAACGCGTCGGCGGGAGTTCCCGGCGTGGCCCGCGATTCTCAGGTTCAGCCGGCGCACGCGGCGGCCGCTTCCCGGGACTACACGCAGATCGTCTCCTATGAGCCGGCGATGCCGAGCCCGCAATCCTTCGCCGTGCCGGGAGGCCCCACGCCGGTCGGGACCTCGCAATTCGGTCCCGGAGCGGCCATGGCCGCCCCCGGAACCATCCCCGGCGCGGGAATGGGCGCTCCCGGGGCCACGGCACCCGGAGCCGGAGCGGCCGCGATGCCAGGAACCGCTCCCGGAGCGGCGGCCGGGGCCGGGCGCGGAGTCCGCGTTTGCCCCAGGAGCCTCGGCGGCGCCGGAAGCGGCCCTCTCGTCGGGGCTGGGAGGGGGGATCGGCGGCGGACCATCGGCCCTGGTGATGTTCGGCGATCAGGCCCCGATCTTCGGCGTGCCGATCGTGCCGCCGACGCCCCCCGTGCCGAACCCCCCGCGGCCGTTCGGGGTTCAGAACGTCGAGAAGGCGAAGACCGTCGTCCCCTGGGTGCGGGCCTTCAAGATCGCCGACAATCAGAGTCCGCTGCCGCAGGATCGCATCTTCTTCAACTTCAACTACTTCGACAACCTGAACGGTGACGTGAACCGCCGCATCGGTGCGCCGGTCTCCAACATCAATGTCTTCCGCTACCAGCTCGGCTTTGAAAAGACATTCCTCGACGGTTACGCGTCGATCGGCTTGCGGGACAGCATCAATACCCTCTCCGCGAACAGCCTCACGCCGGGGCTGGGGGGCACCTCAACGTCGATGGGCGACCTCGACATCTTCATGAAGTACGTGCTCTGGGAGAACTTACAGTCCGCCCAGCCGACGATCTCCAACCGGTTCGCCTCGGGGCCGACCTTCGCCTCAACTCAGGCCAACGGCGGCCTGGTCTCGACCGGGCTGGCGGTCCGGACCCCCACCGGGCCAGGCAACTTCGCCGGGGCCTCCTTCAGTCGCAGTTTCCGCAATACCGCGCTCCAGCCGTTCGTCGGCTATTACTGGAGCCAGGGGAGATTTTACTTCCAGGGGTTCGAGTCGATCGACGTGCCCCTCGACCAGCGGGACGTGACGATGCTCTTCAACGATGTCGGCATCGGCTACTACTTGTATCGCAGCCAGAACCTGAATCAATGGATCAACGCCATCGCCCCCACGTTCGAGGTCCACGCGAACATTCCGCTGAACCACCGCGACGTCTTCAACGTCAACGACGTGGCCGGCACGGCCGATACGGTGGACCTGACCTACGGCGTGAACACCCTGTTCGGCCGCCGCTCCCTGCTCTCGTGTGCGATTGTCACGCCGGTCACCGGGCCAAATGCCTTCGATTTCGAAGTCATCGCCTTGCTAAACATCTACTTCGGCGGGGCTAGCCGGTCTCCCCGGGTCGCGACCCCGATCCTCGGGCGTTGACGGATGTCATCAGGTTCCGCATGGCCACTGGCACATTCCGGATTCCCGATCTTCAAAGCGGCAAGATCTATCTGGAATCGGGAATGTGCCAGTGGCCATGCGGCAGACTGTAAGGAATCTCTCGGGGATCAGCCGAGCACGCGTCGCCAGAGCGCCGCCCGGGGATGCGTCTGGCTGATCCGGGCAAAACGGGACGCGGTTCCATTCGAGAGAAACGCGGCCCAAGGGCCTCTCCGCGTGGTCCCCGTCGGGATGTTCACGTGCCGAGCCTGCCAGAGATTCCACCAGGGGCGGTTCCCCTCGCCCCCCTTTGCGGCCAGAAGTGCCGCGAAGGGCCTCGTCCGAGCGGTCGGGTGGGCGTGGGGGTTGGGGATCGTCGAGAAGGCCGCCGGGTTCCCGATGGCGACGTCGTTGCCCACCACGATGTTGTTGAGGATGCGGTTCCCATTCGCGCCCGTCGCCGTCACCGACATGCCGCCGAGAACGATCTGGATGCCGCTGAACCCGTTGAACGCGATGATGTTCGGGGCCGTTCCGCCGACCGTGTTGCCGGTCGTGTTCTCGATCAGCACCCCATCGCCGGCATTGCCGAGGCGGGCCGTGCGGTCGAAGTTCGTGCCGATCGCGTTGCCCAGCACGAGGTTCCCCGTCGCCCCGGCGTTGGCGATGTCCACGCCGGAGAACCCGTTGCCCGAGATGATGTTGCCGGTTCCGGCCGCATCGCCGCCGATGAGGTTGTTCGGGGCCGCGTTCACGAACACGCCGTCACGAGCGTTCCCCAGCGCGACGTTGCCGGTGACGTCCGTGCCGATCTTGTTCCCCTGAACGACGTTCCCCGTCGCCCCGGTGCCAAAGATCTGGAGGCCGACCGAGCCGTTACCCGAGATCAGGTTGCCCGCGGCGACCCCGGCCCCGCCAATGGTATTCCGCGACGCGTTGTTGATGAACACGCCGTCGTTGACGTTCCCCAGCTTCGCCGTCCCTGTGACGTCGGTGCCGAGGAAGTTCCCCTGCACGAGGTTCCGCGACGCATCGCCAGTGAAGGTCTCGTCGTCCGCCGTGCCAAGCTGCTCGTCCGGCCCGGTTCCGACCGAAATCGGCACGTTGCCAAGGATCTGGATGCCCGACGAGCGATTCCCCGAGATCAGGTTGCGGTCGGCCGGGTCCGTGCCGCCGATCGTGTTGTCGGATGAGTCGGCCAGGAACAGACCATCCACACCATTGCCCAGGGCCCTCGTGCCGGAGGCGTCGGTGCCGATGTAATTCCCCCGGATCGTGTTGCCGCCGTGAACCAGCAGCGAGATTCCCGTGATGGGGAAGCTGTGGATCGCCAGCCCTTGAACGACGCTGTTGCCCACCGGGATCACCAGGCCGCTCACCTGCCCCGATGTCAGGCCGCCGTCGAGCGCGACCAGAATGACCGCGTTGCCGCCTGTCGCCGACGTGTTCGGATGAGAACCCGGCTGGGTGTAGCCGTCAATGATGACCGGGTCTTCCACGATCGGCAGCGGCGAGAGGGGCCGGATCGTCTGCACCCCCTCCCCCGGAATCTGGAAGATGATCCGGTCCTGGCCAGGGGTCGCGTTGGAGACGAGAAGCGCCTTCCGTAGCGAGCCCTGGCCCTGGTCGTTGGTATTGGTCACGATCACCGAGTCGTCGTCGATGATCGTGCAGACCCCCTTCGCCAGTTCGTGTGTGGACTCACCCGCATCCAGGTAATAATTGTTGAGGTAGTTGAGGTAGTTGTAGTAGTTGCCGTAGTCGAGATTCGCCGTGGTGAGGATCACGCAGAACGTTTCATTCCCCTCGATCAGGAAGTCTCCAAGGACCTGCACCGTGATCGTCTTCGTCGTCTCTCCCGGAGCGAAGGTCAAGGTTCCGCTGGTGGGGATGTAGTCCTGCCCGGCCTTCGCCGTACCGTCGGCGGTGTTGTAGGCGACCGAGAACGGACGATCGACCGGGTTGGACAGCGTCACGGTGAACACGGCGGGCGTGGTGCCGACATCCCCTTCGACGACCGAGATGTTGTTGATCGAGACCGTGTTGACATCGTCGTTGACGATGGTGCCGATCCCCACCCCCCGGGCGATCGTCGCGTTCACCGGGTCGCTCAGAACCACGCTGAACGTCTCGGTGTTCTCGACCGTCCGGTCGCCGATGACCGGGACAAGGATCGTCCGCGTCGTGGTGCCTGGGTCGAAGGTGAGGGTCCCGCTGGTGGCGACGTAATCCTCGCCCGCCGTCGCCGTGCCATTCATCGTGGCGTAGGCGACCATGATTGGAAAATCGCTCGGCGCGGACAGAGTCACGGTGAATACGGCATTGGTCGTGCCGGCATCCCCTTCATTGACCGGCGGCGCGTCGTTGATCGAGATCGTGGCGGCATCGTCGTTGACGATGGTGCCGATCCCCTGCCCCCGGGCGATCGTCACGTTCACCGGGTCGCTCAGAACCACACTGAACGTCTCGGTGTTCTCGACCGTCCGGTCGCCGATGACCGGGACGAGGATCGTCTGCGTCGTGGTGTCGGGGTCGAAGGTGAGGGTTCCACTGGTGGCGACGTAATCTTCGCCCGCCGTCGCCGTACCATTCATCGTGGCGTAGGCGACCATGATCGGAAACTCGCTCGGCCCGGAGAGCATCACGGTGAACACGGCGTTCGTCGTGCCGGTGTTCCCCTCGATGACCGGCGGGGCGTCGTTGATCGAGACGCTCGGCGGCGGGTCGTCATCGATGATCGTCAGCACCGACGTGGACGGGTCGCCCAGGCTCGCCCCTCCCGTGGGCATGCTCAGGTCGATGAAGACCGTCTTGTCCGGACCATCGATGTTATCGTCGATAATCGGCACGAAAATCGTCTGGCTCATCTCCCCAGGCGCGAACTGGAGATCCTGGGAGACCCCCACATAATCGACCCCATCGATCGCCGTACCGTTGCGCGTGGCGATGTGGACCATGACGGGGCCGCCCGCCCCGGTTAACCGGTTGACCGTGATGGCGGCGGACGAACCGTTCTCGTTCACTGAGTAGCTGGGCTGGGAGAACGCGAACTGGCCGGCATTTTCCACCGTCGTCATCTCGGTCGCGGTGTCGCTCGTGAACTCGTTCGCCGTGACCGTCGCCTGGTTTGTCAAGATGCCGGTCACGTTGGGCTGGACGACCAGCGTGAGCGTCACCAATTCGTTCGGCGCGATCGTGCCGAGATCCGCCGTGAGCACGCCGCCGCTGATCGTGTAGGACACACTGCTCGGGCTGAGCGAGACGAACGTGACCGTTGGTGGCAGCATGTCGGAGAGGGTCACCTGGCTCGCGTCGCTCGGCCCCAGGTTCGTCACACCGATCGTGTAGGTCAACGGCTGCCCGACCGCCACCGGGTCCGGGTCGTCGGTCTTCGTCAGGACGAGGTCAGCCAGCAGCGGAACATCGTTGGAGAATTCCGAGGTATTGCCGCTCGGGTCGGTCGCCGTCGCCGAGATGACCCGTCCCGGCGCCGCCGCCATCGGCAGGACGGCGGTGAAGTTCATCGTGCCGCTGGAGTCCGTCATCACGTCCATCGAGCCGAGGAAGAACCGCCCCTCGCCGAAGCCGGAGGGGTCCCCCGCGTCGCTGAAGAACTCGACCCGGTAGAGCGTCGAGGAAGCGCTCGTCAGCGTTCCCGTGACCGTCGTCGTCCCGCCGGTGGAGACGGCGGAGGTCAGGTCGGGGAAGTTCTGCAAATCATTGCCACCCGAGTCTGTGTCGAGCAAGTCGTTGAGGGTAACGCCGTCATCATTGAGATCGATTCCCAGCCCGTTGTTCGAGTAGATCGAGTTACGGAGGATGGGATTGCTGAACCCGCCGATGACGCTGACCCCGTTGTTTCCGTTGAACGCGATGGTGTTTCCGGTCCCGATCGGCCCCGGGGCTGCGGCGACACCGCCGATCGTGTTGCTGTACGCGTTGTCGAGTCGCACGCCATCGCGGTCGTTGGGGATCGAAGACGTTCCGTTGATGCCGGTGCCGATGCGATTGCCCGTCACCGTGGTGCCCGGGCGATTGACGAACACGACGTCCGTGATGTTGATGCCATCCTGGCCGTTGCCCGAGATGGTGTTGTCATTGATCACGTTACCGGAAGCGTACGTCGCCGTCCCGTTCGTCATCGTCAGTGAATTGATGCTGATGCCATCCAGGCCATTGCCCAGGGCGGCCGTCCCGGCGGCATTGGTGCCAATTCGGTTCCCTTCGACCCGATTGTCGTCCGCTTGGAGGAAAACGCCTTGAGTACTATTCCCTGAGATGAGGTTGTCGGCGATGAGGTTCCGGGAGGCCGTTACCTGCGGCCCGGCGGTCACGGGCGAGGGGCTCTGGAGGATCCGCACGCCGACGTCATTAGCGAGCGGTACCGTACCGGCGGCATTGGTGCCGATCTGATTGCCTTGGATCGTGTTGTCGTTGCCGTCAACAATCTCAACACCCACGCCCTGGTTGCCCGAGATGAGGTTGTCGGAAATCGTGTTCTGCGAGGCGGTCAGGCTCGTTCCGGCGGAGGTCGAGAAAGGTGAGATCGCGACGCCGGTGTCGATAGTGAGCGAATCGCTCGTACCCGTCGGATCAGCGCCAAGGTAGTTCCGCTGCAACCTATTCTCGCTGCCCCGCACCGAGAGATTAGCCCCCTTGAAGTCGTAGATCGAGAGATCTTCAATGGTGACCCGATCGGCGAAAACCGCCAGGCCATCCCCACCAAGGAGACCATAGGAGAAGGTCGGCGTCACCGCAACGACCGGCGCCGGTCCGGCCGCAAGTCCGACTTGGCCCGGTCCGTCGATGATCAGATCGTCACCGTTGATCGTGATCTGACTCATCAGCTGGATCGTCCATATTCCGTTGACCGCCTGGGCCGCGGGAATGTCGAAGACGATCGTATCGAATACGACGCCTGGAGTCGGAGTCACCAACGCCTGCTCAGCGAGAGACAGATCGGCAAACAGGAGTTCTCCGTCGGCGATCGCGACCGCCTCCCGGAGCGTGATCTGAGCGTCCCGCTCGATCGGATCGTTCGGATTGAAGACGTCGCCGGTCGTATTGACCGTGATCATCGAGAGCAACATCCGGCCTTCGAGCAGGTCGAGGAACGGCCGAAATGACCGATCGCGGACGTTTTGGTTTGCACCACCAGATCGCTTTCGCCCCGTCCTCATCGTTGCCCCCTGGACGCTGGGTATGTCGTCCGGCTCGAACCGCCGCACAAAGACATGGCACAATCGGCTTGCGGAATCAGACAGAATTTGTGATGTAGCTTACATGCGAATTAACGCAGAGTCAAAACCCAGACTCCCTATCTTTCCTTATTTTCCCTTTCGATGCATTTTAACAAATTCGATTGAGCCCTGTTCCGAACACGATCGGAAGCCCGTCAGGGACTGATGGATGGGATTGCAGTGACAATGCGCCTCCTGTTCGCTTCTATTCACTGTCTTTGGGATCCTTCCAGCGGGGCCGCGCAGTCCGCCCGCCAGTTGCTTGAGTTGCTCGCTCTGCGAGGCTGGGATTGTCGGACATTCTGCACCGGCGTACTCGAGTACCGTCGAGAGACGGCGCTGGCTCCGATGCTCGCCCCCTTGGTCGCGACACTCCGTCGGGCTCGGCTTGACGGCCGCGGTGGACCAGTCGAGGTCCTCGACATTCAAGATGGGAACCTTCGAGGCACCGTCGTTCCAACGGCGTCGAGCCGTGTGCCCGACCCGGACGAGGCCCGGGTCTTCCTCGACCTGGCCGAGCGAGTTCTCGATCGGTTAAGGCCCCAGGTCCTGCTGACCTACGGCGGTCACCCGGCGGTGCTGGAGTTGATGGCCTCGGCCCGACGTCGGGGGGTCGCCGTGGTCTTCTTCTTGAGGAACCTCGGTTACACCCAACGCCGCACCTTCGCCAATGTCCATCGCGTGCTGGTCCCCTCGCAGTATGTTGCAAGCCATTACGCGCAGCGGCTCGGCCTCTCGTGCACGGTGCTGCCAAGCCCGATCCGGTTCGATCGGGTAGTGGCCGACGCTCCCGAGCCGCGGTATCTGACATTTGTGAATCCCCAGCCAGCGAAGGGGGTGACGGTCTTCGCCCGGATCGCCGCCGAGCTGAGCCGCCGCCCCGACATTCCGATGCTTGTCGTCGAGGGACGTGGAACTGTCGAAGACCTCACCCGGGTGGGGCTTGATCTCTCGGTGACCAACAACTTTCATTGGATGGCCAGCACGACCGATCCCCGCGACTTCTACCGAGTCAGCCGCGCCGTGCTGGTCCCCTCGCTCTGCGCCGAGGCCTCGAGCCGGGTTGCGGCCGAATCGCTCGCCAACGGCCTGCCCGTACTGGCCAGCGATCGGGGCGGGTTGCCCGAGACGCTGGGTGACGCTGGCTTCGTTTTCCCGCTGCCCATGCGCTGCACGCCAAAGAGCGGGGTGATCCCCACGGTGGGGGAGGTCGCGCCCTGGCTGGAGGCCATCGAACGGCTCTGGGACGACCCGTACTGGGAGGATGAGCAGCGTCGCCGGGCCTTCAAGGCCGCCCTTCGCTGGGAGGAGAGGCGACTGGTCCCCCAGTACGAGGCCGTCCTTCGGAACGCCGCCAGTGTGGCTGGCCGCACCGTGACGGGTATTCCCAACGACGCGGGGCCCGACTGGCTGGACCTCGCCGATGTCCGGGAGGTGGCGTTCCCAACCCTGACGTCCAACACCGACGACGCCGTTGCCGACAGGCCGGGACCCTCGCCCCGCGGACGGATCCTGCATTACCGCCCGCCTCCCCCATGTCAAGTTCCGGGCCGAAGTCCCGACCTCTCCACGTCCCAAAATCGCCCATCTCCCAATTCGTACCCCGACGTTGAGGCATCGCAAGACGATGAAGCAAGGTTGACTTGCGACGGTCAGGAGACCGGGCGATCAGGACCTGATGAACGAATTTTTCGGGTCGCGGAGCTGATGGACCGTGGGCGGGAACGTCTGCGGCACGGGGATCTCGCGGAGACCGAGCGTTCCCTCCGAAAAATCCTCGACGTTGAGCCGGATCACAGCGAAGCGATGCTGATGCTCGGTGGTCTATTGAGGGCCCTCGGCCGGCTGGAAGAGGCCGAGGCGATCTACGATCGGCTCCTCCGACTCCACCCGGAGTTCGCCGAGGCGCGGCTCCAACTTGGCAACCTCCGATATCGTCAGAGCCGGCTGGAAGAGGCCGAGGCCGCCTATCGCGCTGCCCGACAAATGCGCCCCGATCACGCCGAGACTTCCAACAACCTGGGCGCCGCCTTGGCTGACCAGGGCCGGTTGGAAGAAGCCGAGGCCTGCTATCGCGAGGCCATCCGCCTCCGGCCGGATTACGCCGACGCCCATTACAACCTCGGCAATTCCCTGCGAAGGCGAGGCCGGCTGGAAGAGGCCGAGGCCTGCTATCGCGAGGCCATCCGCCTCCGACCCGACCAGGCCGATCTGCTCAATAACCTTGGAATCGCCCTGGCTGACCAGGGCCGGTTGGAAGAAGCCGAGGCCTGCTATCGCGAGGCCATCCGCCTCCGACCCGACCAGGCCGAGGTGATTAATAATCTGGGTGCCACCCTGGCTGACCAGGGCCGGCTGGAGGAGGCCGAAGTCTGCTATCGGGAGGCCGCGAGGCTACAGCCCGACTACGCCGATCCACAACACAACCGATCCTTGATCCTGCTGCTGAAGGGCTGCTTCGGCCCCGGCTGGGCCGCCTACGAGTGGCGGTGGCGGCGAGCCGGCTTTTGCCCGCCCCGGTTCTCCCAGCCGACCTGGGACGGGTCGCCCCTGCGGGGCCGGACGATCCTCCTCTACACCGAGCAGGGGGCCGGCGACATCTTGCAGTTCATCCGCTACGTCGGCCCGATCCGCAGGTCCGGCGGCCGGGTCGTCCTGGCCGGGCCACCGAATCTACTGCCGTTCCTGGCTTGCGGCCCCGCCGTCGATGAACTCGTGTCCCTGGAGAGCTCCACACCGGCGTTCGACGTGCACGCGTCGCTGATGAGCCTGCCGAGAATCCTAGGAACGACCCTGGAGACGGTTCCCGCCGAGATTCCGTACCTGTTCCCGACGCCCGAACTCGTGGATCACTGGAGGCAGAAACTTGAGCCCGTCCGGGGATACCGGATCGGGATCGCCTGGTCCGGCAACCCGACAAATCCCTACAACCGGCGCCGGTCGATCCCTCCTCGATGGTTCGCGGAACTGGCTCGCCTGGAGGGCGTTCGACTGATCAGCCTCCAGAAGCAGGACAGGGGTGGTGAGCCACCTGGCGCCGACTTCCCCGTCATTGACTGGACTGCGGAGATGGACCGCGCGGGGGCCTTCCTCGATACTGCGGCGGTGATGCTGAACCTTGACCTCGTCGTCGCCTGCGACTCCTCTCTAGCCCACCTGGCCGGTGCCCTCGGCGTCCCCGTCTGGCTACCCTTACCGGCCGTTCCCGATTGGCGATGGATGCTGGACCGCGACGACTCTCCGTGGTATCC
This sequence comes from uncultured Planctomycetota bacterium, assembly GCA_963758025.1. Classification (GTDB taxonomy): domain Bacteria; phylum Planctomycetota; class Planctomycetia; order Isosphaerales; family Isosphaeraceae; genus CAVWUA01. Next base: position 58,673 of record CAVWUA010000008.1, read on the forward strand.
GACGATGCGGCTCTTCCGCCAGTCTCGCCCGGGATGCTGGGAGGAGCCGTTCCATCGCATGCTCGATGCGCTGCGGGGAAGGTTCGGGTCGAAGACGTCCCGGCTCAAGCTGACCCTCGAGATCGCACCCGGGGAATTGATCGACAAAATCACGATCCTGCAGATCAAGCGGTCGAGGATTGAGGAGCCCGAGAAGCTCGATCACATTCAGCACGAGCTGGCCGGGTTGATTGCGTTGCGCGATCGAGCGCTCGGCCGTTTGAAGTGGCTCGCAACAACCGCCGCCGAGTTGTCCGCGGTTAACGAGGCAATCTGGGACGCCGAGGAACGTCTTCGAGCCTGCGAACTGGCCAAGGACTTCGGACCCCAATTCATCGTGCTCGCCCGATCAATCTACCACAACAATGATCGCAGAGCTTCCATCAAAAAATGGATCAATTATAAATTTGATTCCGCGATTCTCGAAGAGAAATCCTATCCTCTTCCCGACCTCGCCGAATCCCTGGAACCAACCGAGCGAAGCGGACTCTAGCCCGAGGACTGCGTGGCGGGGGGTGGAATCCCGATCTGCGGGGCAGAGGGACCTCAAGGCGGGACCGGCTCGATGTTGTCGTTTTTGCCAAAGGGTAAGGACGTTAGCCGATTGCAGTAGCCAATAGCGGATCATCTTGTGGGACATCGACTTACGATGCTCACGTAGACGTTTAACAACCAAGCGAGCCTCAATTCTAAACTCTTGGCCGTAAATTAGTTACGCCGTTCACCGCCATCGGCTAAAGTCTTACACCAAAGGATTTCGGATTCCGCGGGAGGTTTTCTCGACGAGATAACCTTCTTGCACCCATCCTTGCGCGGATTTCGTGTCACTCTCGCGGAGATTTCCGTATCCAGGGATAGTGATCGCGTTGAAGAAAGCGTGCGAAGGCGCGGTAAATCGACCATTCGCGCGGCACGTTTGCTTTGGTTCGATTCATGTGGGACAATCGGGCACGTCTCAACCTTTTTGGAATGAAAAAAAGGGAGACGGTCCGGGACGCCGTCGTCTCGCGGAGAGAGCGCCATGGGAACCTACACGCAGACCGGCCGGAACCTGACCGTCACGACCCCTCTGGGGGCGGATCGGCTGTTGTTGCGCGGGTTCTCGGGGCAGGAGGCGGTGTCGGGGCTGTTCCACTTCCAGCTCGATCTGATCGCCGAGAATGATAAGACGATCCCGTTTGACCAGTTGCTCGGACAGAAGGTGACGGTCCACATGGCCCTGCCCGACGATCGGGTGCGGCACTTCAGCGGTATCTGCAACCGGATGACCCAGGGGGGACAGGATACGACCTTCACCGCGTACCAGATGGAGTTCGTCCCGCAGTTCTGGCTCTTGACCCGCAAGGCGCAGAGCCGGATCTTCCAGCAGAAGACCGTCCCCGAGATCCTCCAGACGGTTCTGGAGGGGCTCGACGTTGACTTCGAGATCCAGGGAACATTTCATCCGCGCGACTTCTGCGTGCAGTACCGCGAGACCGACTTCAACTTCGCCAGCCGGCTCATGGAAGAGGAAGGCATTTCTTACTTCTTCCGGCACACCGCCGACGGCCATACGATGGTCGTGGCGAACACGCCGTCGAGCCACCCGGACCTGCCCGAGCAGAGCGAGATCGAGTACGAGCTTTCGGAGGTCGGCGAGCGCACGGGCGGACCGGATCACCGACTGGGAGAAGGTCGCAGGAACTCCGCTCGGGAAAGTACACCCTCTGGGACCACTGCTTCGAGATTCCGCACAAGCACCTGGAAGCCGACAAGCTCATCATGGACAGCGTGGCGGCGGGCTCGGTCACATCACAAGATGAAGATCGGCGCGAATGACAAGCTGGAGATTTACGACTTCCCCGGCGAATACGCGCAGCGGTTCGACGGGATCGACCCCGGCGGCGGCGAACGCGCCGGCCGACCTTCAGAAGATCTTCGAGGACAACAAGCGGACCGTCGAGATTCGCATGCAGGAGGAGGCCGCGCAAGGGCTGACGATCCAGGGAGCGAGCCGTTGCCGCTATCTGGCCGCCGGGCACAAGTTCACGCTCCAGCGGCACTTCAACGCCGATGGCCCGTACGTCCTGACCAGCGTACAGCACACGCGCACGGCTGCAAGGGGATTATCGCTCCGACAGCGAGGGAGAAGCTACGTATTACAACTCATTCACATGTATTCCCGCCGCCTTGCCGTTCCGCCCGCGCCGCATCACACCGAAGCCGGTCGTTCAGGGGACACAGACGGCCGTCGTCGTCGGCCCGGCCGGCGAGGAGATCTTCACCGACAAGTACGGCCGGGTGAAGGTCCAGTTTCACTGGGACCGCCAGGGGCAGAACGAACGCCGACAGCTCGTGCTGGGTGCGCGTGGGCACCCCCTGGGCGGGCAAGAACTGGGGGATGATCCACATCCCGCGGATCGGGCAGGAGGTGATCGTCGCCTTCGAGCAGGGGGACCCCGACCAGCCGATCATCGTCGGCAGCGTCTACAACGCCGACATGATGCCCCCCTACGACCTACCCGACGAACAGGACCCAGAGCGGGGTCAAGAGCCGTAGCACCTTGCAGGGAACGCCCCGACAACTTCAACGAGATTCGCTTCGAGGACAAGAAGGGGGACGAACAACTCTTCATCCACGCCGAGAAGAACCAGGACATCGAGGTCGAGAACGACGAGACGCACTGGGTCGGCCGCGACCGCACGAAGACCATCGACCGCGACGAGAAAACGCACGTCAAGGGGAACCGGACCGAGACGGTCAGTAAGAACGAAACGATCACCATCCATGGCAACCGGACCGAGACGGTCAATAAGAACGAGAAGGTGGAGGTCAAGACCGGCAACCGCGACATCATTCTTGATAAGGGGAACGACACCCATAAGATCAAGATGGGCAACCGCGACGTGCAGATCGACATGGGCAACGACACGCTCACGATCAAGCTGGGCAACCAGACCACGAAGCTGAACCTGGGAAAAAGTTCGACCGAGGCGATGCAGTCCATCGAGTTGAAGGTCGGCCAGAGCTCGATCAAGATCGACCAGATGGGCGTGACGATCAAGGGAATGATGGTGACGGTCGAGGGACAGATTCAGACCCAGGTCAAGGGCCTGATGACCCAGATCAACGGTCAGGCGATGCTGAAAGCGGGCGGTGGGATCACGATGATTGGATAAGGAAGTCGGAAGAGCCTCGCGCAAGACGCGAAGGCGCGAAGTCACGCCAAGGAAGAGGCGGCCTTTGCGAGAAACTCTTCCATCCCGATCGCGGAATAGCGGAGCGCCATGACTGACACATGGATATCAGATAAAACCGTGCTGGAAATCAGTCGGGACGCCAACCTGGGCGACGAGGCCCGGGGGATGCTCGACGAGGGGCAATCCGCGCGTGCGTACCTCGACCTGCTGATCGAGAAATTGCTGCTTGTTGATGCCGTGCGGTTTCTGTCGCACGCACTCGGAAAGCGGCACGCGGTCTGGTGGGCCTGCCAGTGTGCGCGGAAGAGTGCCGAGCCGGCACCCGACGAGCCCACGCTGGCCGCCCTGGAGGCCGCCGAGCACTGGGCGGCCGACCCGAGCGAGGCGAACCGGCGGGCGGCTCAGGAGGCGTCGGAGGCGGTCGGCCTGGGCACCCCGGCCGGCTGCGCGGCGATGGCCGCCTTCTGGAGCGGCGGCAGTCTCGCGCCGCCCAACGTGCCGGCCGTGCCCCCCGCCGACCACCTCACCGGCCACGGCGTCGCCGGGTCCGTCCAGCTCGCCGGGGTCCTCCGTGAGCCGGAGAAGGCCGAGGACCATTACCGGGACTTTCTCCGCATCGGCGTCGAGATCGCCGAGGGCGCGAACCGCTGGCCCGAACCCGCCGCGCCGCCCGAGGCGCGCGCCGGAGCGACCCGCGAAGCCCGCCCCTCCGCGCCGAGCCGGACCCGGGGGCCATCCCGCGCCCCTCCCCGTCTTCCAGAACCCTACCGCGCGATAGCTGGGAGTGAGTCGTCATGGGCCAACCCGCCGCTCGCATCACCGACATGCACGTCTGTCCGATGGTCACTGGGCTCGTCCCTCACGTCGGCGGGCCGATCCTGCCGCCAGGGGCCATCACCGTTCTGATCGGCGGTCTGCCCGCGGCGCGGGTGGGGGACATGGCCGTCTGCGTCGGTCCGCCCGACGTGATCGTGCTCGGCAGCTTCACCGTTCTGATCGGCGGCCAGCCCGCTGCCCGGATGGGGGACATGACGGCTCACGGCGGAGCGATCGTTCTGGGTTTCCCCACGGTCCTGATCGGTTAACGCCATCCCTCCCGAGCCTGGTGCGTGGTGACGGGGGTAGGTAGCACTTCTGTGGGTGTACCGTCTGTTCAGTTTCGGCTGGGATGCCAGTAGGCGTCCCACTGATCTTCTCCGCTGGCGAACAGGGGCGAAGGTGGCACATGCCGTCGGCTCCGTCTTCGCCCCACGCATGCCCCCGTTCTTCATCCGCTTGCCGATGACCGTCTTGCACGCCGACTCGATCGGGCCGGAGCCGATCGCCCAGCCCTTGGCCCGATACGCCGGATAGTCCATCCGATGCACGTGATTCTCGAAGTAACCCACCACCTCGCCGTGGACCCTCCGCACCGACTCGCGGCCGTCCGGGGGAAGCGCCCGCAGGTCGTTGAGCACCGCCTCACCGCCGTCGTGCTTCAGCCGATGACGCCACCGCCCCCACCACTCCTCCCGGGCCGATTCGTCGGCCGGGTAGAGCGCCCGGCCCAGGTCGCCGAGATGCTCCGCGACGTGGTAGAAGTCGAGGATCACCGCCTCGACGCGGCCGAAGTTCACCCGCAGCAGGTCCTCCACCCCGGCCCCGGCGTCCGACAACGCGATCCAGCGCCTCGGCCTGGTCCATGCCCACCTGGGCCGCTTGCCGCCGCATCGGCTCGGCCAGCGACGCCTGGCCCTCCAGTCCGGCCACGTAACGCGCCTGGAACTGCGGCGTGCGGCCGTGCGACCGGGCCCACCGGGCCGGGTCCTCCGGCACCGGGTTGTAGATCATCCCGACCGCCGCCATGCGGCCGTCCGCCGCGGCGCCCTCGGGCCCTGCATCCCCAACCCGGTCAGGTCGAGCGAGACGTAGGCACAGGTCACCCCCTCGGCGTCCTTGTGCCAGGCCCACGGGCCGGCCGCCCCGAAGGTCTCGCCGGCGGCCTGTCGCCGGCCGATGTCGTCGCCGACCGCCTCGCTGGTCCGCTCCACCGTCGATTCCGAGGCACGCAACCCGGCGAGCTTCCTGAGCACCACGTCGGCGGCCTCGGCGAAGCTGTCGACCGCGCCGGCGATGCAGACCAGTTCGCGGGCGCCCGCGGTCAGCGCCCGGGGCGACAGCCCGAGGGCCTCATCCCAGGGGACCGTCCCCTTGCCGCAGGATCGGCAGTGGTAGTAGCCCCGCTCCAGGGAGAAGGTCCCCACCAGGCTCTGGACCGTCTTGGGCCGATACTCGACGAAGCGGGCCGACTCGTGGCAATGCGGGCAGGTCATGCTGGACCCCTGGTACCCCCCTTTTTCCGCTCGTCCAGAGCGGTCTCGAGGGCCTTGGCACCGATGCGATGGACGAGGTCGCGGACCTCGAATTCGGTCTTCCCCAGGAGTTGGCGATCCTCCTTGGAGGCGAGCAGGTCGGCGAGGGACCGAAGGTCGGCCTCGGCGGCCTGGCGAAGGGTCTGGAAGATGCGGTCGGAGAGTTCAGCCTGCTGCGGGGACAACGGGAGTCGAGACATGGCAGCCCTCCGTGAACGGATGGCAACGAAATCCGAGCGGACACATCGGAGACCACTGTTGTACGAAATTTCCCACCCACAATCGAGACGCCTACCCTGGTGACGGTGAGCGAGAAGTCGCTCATTTTCCGAGCCGTTCCGGCATGGTACAGTCAGCGTCCGGTGCGCGAGCCGCCGCGCGCCGGTTCTCGCGAACGCACCACGGGAGATCGGCTCATGACGCGTTTTCTACTCTCCGCCCTGATCGTGCTTGGCCTGTCCGGCGTGGCAAGAGCCGAGGAAACCACCCCGGCGCCGCCGAACATCGTCGTCTTCCTGGCCGACGACGTGAGCCTTGGGGATTTCGGCTGCTACGGCAACGCGGGAATCCGCACGCCAAACATCGACGCCCTGGCCAGGGCCGGCCTGCTCTGCCGGAACGCGTTCCTGACGACCTCCTCGTGCAGCCCGACCCGGATCAGCGTGCTCACCGGCAAATATCCGCACGCCACCGGCGCGGAAGATTTGCACATGCCCTTGCCCGACGATCAAACGTTCGTCTCGACGCGGCTCCACGAACAAAAGGGCTACGTCACGGGCCACATGCTGAAGACCCACTACGGGCCGAACGGGAACAAGCAGTTCCAGTGGTACGGCAAGAACGTCGAGGAATTCCCCACGTTTCTCGACCAGGCCGAGGGGAAGCCGTTCTTCCTCTGGGTCGGGTTTCACGACGCCCACCGACCATACCAGAAAGGGGCCGTCGAACCGCCGCACAACCCGTCGGACGTGACCGTGCCCCCCTTCCTGGCCGACACGCCCGAGACCCGCGCCGACCTGGCCCTCTACTACGATGAGATCAGCCGCATGGACGGCCACATCGGCCAGATGGTCGCGGAGCTCAAGCGGCGGAACCTGTTCGACAAGACGTTGATCGTCTTCTTCGCCGACAACGGCATGCCGTTCCCGAGGGCCAAGGGAACGCTCTACGACTCAGGAATCGCCACGCCGCTGATCGTCTCCTGGCCGGGGGTCGTTGCGCCGGGCTCGACCTTCGACGGCCTGGCCAGCGTCATCGACCTCGCCCCGACGTTCCTCGATGCCGCGGGCATCCCCCGGCCCGAGGCATTGCAAGGACGCAGCATGCTGCCGATCCTCAAGAACCCCAATCTGCCCGGCCGGCGTTACGTCTTCAGCGAGCGGAACTGGCACAACGCCGACGAGCACATGCGGAGCGTCCGCACGCGGCAGTACAAGCTGATCCGGAACGCCTACACGGATCTCCCCTATGGAAATCCCTCCGACGTGAGTAGCTGCCCATCGTGGGAGAGCCTGGTCGAGCGCCGATCCGCCGGCACGCTCACCCCGGCGCAGGCGCAACTGTTCCAGGCCCCGCGGCCCCGTCTGGAGCTCTACGACGTGGAGGCCGACCCCTGGGAATCGCACAACCTCGCCGACGATGCCGCGCACACCGAGATCGCGCAGGTGCTGGAGGCCATGCTCAACCGCTGGCAGGAACGCACGGGGGACTTCCCGCCCACCCGCCGCCGTCGTGGCGACAACGTGAACCGCGTTACCGGCGAGAAGTTCACCAAGGAGATTCCGCCCCTGGTGGAGAACCCGGACGAGACACATTGATCGGATGACAGACATAAAGGAGTAACGCCGTTGGCACAGAGATCTCTTTTCGTTCCATGCCCCCCGCGCGGGATTGGATCTCGATTCGCCCCGAAAGGGGCGGTCTTCGATAGGCAGGGGCAAGGAATCGTGAATCAATAACCTGCACGAATCCGGCGGCACGATCCCCCTGGAAGTCCGGCAGCTCATGAGTTCATCATTTCCTCAGGGAGGGCATCCTCCTCTTTCTCCCCCTTGGCAAGGGGAAGCCGGAGGGGGTTCCGGCGACACCACAGGACCACGCACGACCACCGATCTGCGGCTTAAGACACAGGCCCCCCCCTCAATCCCCCCCTGGAAAGGGGGGGGGGAAGGAATGAAGCCACCTGGGGACGAGAGCCCCTTGAAAACAGTGAGGATCACGCAGGACGAATTCCGCCCCTACAGCGACGTTCACCGGGACCAGGGGCGTTGCCCCTGGCTATCGGATGCTGCCCCTTCGGGGCGAACTAACTGGTAACTACTACTAGATAACAGAGAATTCGAT
>CAVWUA010000009.1:0-260017 GCA_963758025.1 uncultured Planctomycetota bacterium
GCTGCGGTGATGTTGGACTCGCGTTGATGCCTTGGACTTACGGCGATTTCCGCGTGATCTCGTCACCGGCTAAAATTCTAACAGGATTGGGGCCGCATTGCCAGCCAGTGTGCCCGAATTGTGCCCGTGCCCAGCCATCCTGCCGATTCAAGACCAAGGATAACCTGGGCCCGGGGAAGGTCAGCCTGTTGCGGCAGCTGTGGGACACGCTACGGCCCGGCGGCGTGCTGCTGGGGGACCGCCTGATGTCGGGCTGGATCGGCAAGCATCTGCTGAAGGAGCGTGGGGTCGACACCGTCAGCCGCCTCTCGGCGAACCGCGGTGCCAACTTCCGCAGGGCATCCGTTTGGGCAAGGATGGCAGAATTGCGATTGCGAACCGGGACGCCGGTCCGAAACACCGACGCTTATGAATCCTTCGCAAATCCGGGCGATTACACCGATTTAGGTTATTACCCCACGACGACATCACCCGCTACGAGGTCGGGGTGAGGGACGTGTCAGGCGGTTAAGTTCGCTTCGTCTCCGTTTCCGTTCGCGTCCCCGTTTCCGCTCCGGTCGAGTCGAGAGTTCGACGCCCGACCGGCTCGCCTTGAGCCACGCGGCCGGGTCTTGCTATGATCGTCTGATGAACACAAGAACGACCGAACCGACGGAAGCCAGGCCGGCCGAACCGACCCGTCGCCTCCCCTCCAAGCCCCAGCCCACGCTGCCGACGCCCGGCCGCACACGGCCACGACGAGCCCCCGCCGGCTACTACGGCTGGATCATCCTCGGCGTGGCGATGATGGGCATGTTCATGTCCGGGCCGGGGCAGTCCTACTCAGTGGCCGCCTTCATCGACCCGATGCTGGCCGACCTCGGCCTGCTCCGTAGCCAGTACTCCCTGGCCTATCTCGTCGCCACTCTGATCAGCGGGGCCTCGCTGCCGTTCGTCGGCCGGGCGCTCGACCGCCTCGGTGCCCGGCTCATGCTCCCGGGGATCGCCCTGCTGCTCGGCCTGGCTTGCCTCGGGATGGCCGGCGTGCGGCACCTGCTCGGGCTCTACCTGGGCCTGACGTTCGTCCGCTGCCTCGGCCAGGGGGCGCTGACGCTCATCTCGACCTGGATGGTCGGCCAGTGGTTCGTGCAACGGCGGGGGCTGGCGATGGGCCTGCTGGGGCTCGGCTCCACGCTCTCGTTCATGGTCTTCCCGGCGGGCAATTTGTGGCTGATCGAGGGGTACGGCTGGCGGCAGGCGTGGACGGCCCTGGCCTTCGGGGTCTGGGCGCTGCTGTGCGTGCCGGCGGCCCTGCTCGTCCGCAACCGGCCCGAGAATCTCGGCCTGGAGCCCGATCGCCCCACGACGAAGACCGGGGGAGGATCGGCTCGGGTCACGGCAACGACCCGTACCACGCACGACTGGACCGCCCGCCAGGCCTGGCGGACCGCCGCCTTATGGAAGGTGGTCTCGGCCCTGGCGACCGGCGCCATGGTCTCCACCGGGCTGGTGTTCCATCAGGTCTCGATCCTGGCCGGGCGGGGAGTGACACCCAAGGCATCGCCGATGTCGCGCTGAGACCAGCCATGTTGCTTCAGGAGCAACGCCCGGGACCTCCGCCACTCACGCCAATCATCCGGGATGGAGTTCGATGCTTCCATCCCTCAATTCTACGCTCGGAAAGTTTGACCTCCTTTGCGCAGAAGGAGGACAAGGCGGGAATCTCGGGGGGGCATATAATCGTTACTCGTCCCCTCGCCCCGGATCGCGGCGATCGGTAGGATGAAGTCGCCGACCTTGGTCTTCTTCAAGCCCCCGCATTTGCCGAGGAACAGGACGGCCCTGGGTTCGACCGCCGAGAGCAGGTCCATGACCGTGGCCGCCATCGCGCTTCCCATGCCGAAGCTCATGATCGTGAGACCGTTGTGGGTGGCCGTCCGCATGGGCCGGTCCCGCCCGACGACCTCGACACCGAACTGTTCGGCGAACCTCTCGACGTCCTGCACGAAGTTGCTCAACAGGATGTACGGCCCGAACGAGTCCAGCGGGCGTCCGGAATAGTGAGGCAGCCAGTTCTTGACGATCTGCGCTTTGGGCTTCACGATATCCCGTCTCCGGTCGTTGGGCATGGACGTTAGCGATCTCCCCTGGTCGTACTCTACCGGATGGAAAGGGAATCGCGAGATTTCGGGACAACCCGAAGGAGAACACGCCGTTGCCCCGGGATGAAGACCCTCCCTTGTTCTGTGACCGCTGCTCGAAGGCCCTGCACCCGGGGCGCGGGGAGTTCTACGAGGTGCGGATCGACGCGGTGGCCGACCCATCCCCGCCGATCATCAACGAGGAGGACCTGGATCGGGACATCGGCCTTGAGATCGAACGGTTGATCGCGACGCTGAACGACATGACCGAACGGGAGGCGCTGGACCAGGTTCACCGCAGGCTCACGCTTTACCTCTGCAACGCCTGTTACCGCCTCTGGATCGAGAACCCGACGGGAACGTGAGCCGCGAGCCGAGGAGGGGTCGAGCGTATTGCCGTCGGGCTGATCGGCTCGTACAACTCTCTCTGAGGGGCCTTCCGCACGCGAACGAACGATTGAGAGCGAAGGAGTTTGAACATGAAGAAAGCCACGTTCGGAGCCGGTTGTTTCTGGGGTGTCGAGGAGGCGTTCCGGCAGGTCCGGGGGGTCACGGATGCGGCGGTCGGCTATGCGGGCGGAACGCGGGAACAGCCGTCCTACCAGGATGTCTGCACCGGCCAGACGGGACACGCCGAGGTCGTCGAGGTCACCTATGACCCCGAGGTCGTCTCCTACGACGAGTTGCTCAACGTCTTCTGGCAGATCCACGACCCCACGACCCGCAATCGCCAGGGGCCGGACGTCGGCACGCAGTACCGCTCGGTGATCTTCACTCACGACGAGGATCAGAAAGCCGCGGCGGTCGCCTCCCGGGATCGACTTCAGGAGAGCGGACGATTCCCTCGCCCGATCGTGACCGAGATCGAGCCGGCTTCCTCCTTCTGGCGGGCCGAAGAATACCACCAGCGATACTTTCAGAAGCACGGGCGGCACGGCTGCCATCTCTGAAAAACGACAAGAGACAACGGGAGCACGGATGGCGACGAAACCGACGCGGGCGCAGGAACACGCGTGCGACCTCCTGGCCCTTGCCCTGAACCAGATCGCCGAGGCCGCCCGGCGGGATGGCAAAACCCCCTTTGGCCCCCAGGAACTGAACGAGGTCGCGCGGAGCCTGGCCCGCGCCTCGTCCGCCTTCGACCTCGATACCATCGTGACGAGGGCCGTCGTGCAACGCGCCCGGGGGATGGAACTCTCGACCGGAACCGCCGAGATGCTCACGCTCTGGGAGTCACCGACGACGCCCCTGGAGATGCTTCTGCTGGCGGATGACGACCTCCGCGAGCTGGTCGCGCGGATGGAGGAGGAGCTGGGGGAGATCTGACCGATTTCGGAGGCAGGTGGTGATCCCCGATGACACGGAGCGGCTGGTTCGCGGGTTCGGTTCGCCGGGATCATTCACCCGGATCGGCAGACGGACTGGGGGTCGCGCCGGTCGGGGCCAGGGCGAGCTGTTTCATGGCGAGGCGGTACGCGAGCAGAACGCGATCCGCTTCCAGAGCTTCCAGATGACGCAGAACACCAACAGGTAAGAACCACGACTGGAGCACCTGGCCCAGCGCGGGGTTCCGCCTCGCGAGTTCGGGTGGGAACAGAATGCCGAGGCCGTGATACCCGGGGATCAGAAGCAAGCTCAACGGCAGCCGCGCCTGCTGGAGAAAGTCCTCGACCGCCGTGCGGACGCCGTTACGGGGCGTGTTCTCGGTCAGGGCGTGACAGAGGCCCCCGTTCAGCCCCCCTTGCCACTGGAGCTGCGGCTCTCCCGGGCGGAGGGCGCCCTCGCATAGGGTTGACGATACTCGGCGGGGATCGTCTCCGGGTTGTAGTACAGATCGCGGCGGCCATACGGCCAGCCCAGGTCGTGCAGCAAGACCAGCGGAAAGAGCCGCTCGTTGCGCTGGCAATGCTCCTCGATCAGACGCAACTCATGGAAGACGGTGTACCAGTTGTGGTCGCCATCCAGGAACACCAGGTCATACCCGTCGATCCCCGGCAGGGCGGCGAGACTGGCCGCCCGTGTGGAAGATCAGCCGATTCTCGGTACGACGGGCCCAGTCCTCGACATCGAACCGCGGCGCCGGGTCGATCCCGTGCAGGATCGCGTCGTTCTGTCGGCAATAATTCAAGAGGCGGCCCGTGGTCAAGCCTTGCTCGCAGCCAACCTCCACGAGCACACGAGGCCGCAGGCTCGACAGGATCGGCGCGATGATGGTGTCCCAGTACGGATACATGAAGGCGCCCTTTCCGTCGAGTCGCATCGGGACGAATCGGAGACGGATGTCAACGTAGGTGGAACCGATGCATCTGTCAAGATCCGGGAAAGTGGACCGGTGGCCGCTGTCCCGGCCGTTCGCGTTGTTGGCTCGGCCCGGGTTTTCCGGTATCGTTGAGTTGAGGAATCGACACGGAGGGGACACGGCGACCTCGTCCGAAACCGATAGCGCTCCGTCTCGGCAAAGGGGGTACTGCAATGCGGACCTGGCGATCGGGTCACGGTCATCTGGGCGGACTTCTCGCGGCGATTCTCGTGCTGATGACCGGCTTGACCCGCAGCCGCGCAGGACGAGACGGCCACGCCCCCTCCCTCCGCGTCTGAGGTCGCGGACCTGCTCAAGCCGCCGCCGGACGATCCTTACGCCGACCCGATCGACTGGAGTACGATTCCCGCCTGGCGACAGACCTCGTTCTACGGGATCCGGGCGCAAGGGCAGGTGTTTCTTTACGTGGTGGATTGCTCCGGCAGCATGGCCGATGACGCACGCCTGGCCCGGGCGAAGTCGGAGTTGAGACGGAGCATCGCCCGGCTGCGATGGCCGCAGCGGTTCCAGGTGATCTTCTATAACGACCAGGTTCTGACCATGCCCGGCGTCATCCCCCAGACGGCCGAGCCGAGAAGCGTCTCGCAGTTCCAGGCCTGGCTCCGCATTATCCAGCCTCTGGGCGAGACCGACCCCCGCGCGGCGATGAATCAGGCGCTTGGCCTGCGTCCCGACGCCATCTTCCTGCTCTCCGACGGCGAGTTCCCCGAGGGGACCGTCGAGGCGATCTCTCGCAAGAACCCCCGGAAGATCCCCATCCATTGCATCGACCTCTCGGGGGGAGCATCGGGAGGCCAGCTCAAGGAGATCGCTCGAATCTCGGGCGGACGGTATGTCTCGCGGCCATGATCGAATTCTCGGCCAAGCCCACGGGGAAGAGTGGGAATGGGTCCGCGTCCGCAAACTCCCGTCGAGAGTCAATCCAATGTCCGCAACCCCATCAATAACGCCAATAGGCTCGATCCGACATAGCCGATGGCGAGTGCGATCAGGCCGTGTCCGATCCTCTGAAATGGGGCTTTCTCCGTGGTGATCCAGACCAACCGGGCGTTGGTGGGGTCTTCCGGGTCGAAGCTCAGACGAGCCTCCTCCGCGTCGGGATGAGCCTCGGCCCATGCGGAATAGGACATATCGAACTGGGACCTTGAGATCAATGTCTGATGGTTTGTATTCTTGTGAATCCGTGGGCGGACCTGCTCCAGCCAACGGCTGGTCGGGAGGTCCGGGCACCGGTCCCGGAGAGGCCCCAGGCTGACGAGGAGGTAGATTCCCACGAGCAGGGAAAAGGCAGCCCAGACCGCCCGCGCCCGGCCCCTGCCCAAGAGGGCGAACGCGATACCCATCGTGAGGAGGATCAGGGTCAGCGCGATGATCCCACGCGCCCAACGCTCGTCGGCGTACTTCAAGGCGGCGAACCCGACCCCGCAGACGAAGACCACGACCACGAGTCCGACGAGCGAGACGGGGGTTCGCGCCATGCTCGGCCCCTTTTTCGGATGCGGCGGTTTCACGACGAGGATTCCAGAAGCCGCTCCGGGTCTTGCTGGTAATATTCTTTCAGCTCCTCATACAATTCCGGGTGCTTGCGACGCAGCCGCGCCGGTTTCTCGAAGAAGCATTCGGTGGCGACGGCGAAGAACTCGGCCGGATTGGTGGCGCCGTAGTCATCGAGAACCGATTTCCGTCCGTGGTCGCGGTCGTCGCGAAGTTGAGCATATTCCGCTCCCAGCACGCGAGCCCAGGCGACATACTGGCTCCGTCGTTCGAGGATCGGCGCGCCATCGGCGCTGCCGTCCTCCTGGTCGAGCTGGTGGGCGAATTCGTGCAGGACGACGTTGTGCCCATCGTGGATGTCGGAGGCCCCCGCCTGGACATCATCCCAGGAAAGAACGACCACGCCGCTTTGCCACGCTTCGCCGAGGCGTCCGACCTCCCCCTCAATGACCGCGCCACCGCCGAGAGGCTGGACCGAATGACCGACGTACGCTCTCGGATAGACGAGGATCGTGACCAGCCGGGAATAGTAATCCGTCGCTCGATGCAGCAGCAGGAGGCACGCCTGAGCGGCGATCGTCACCTTGATCTCATCGGTCAGTTCCAGGCCGCCGCACCCCTCGAAGTGTTTCTCGGCCAGGAAAACCCGCATATGCCCGTGGAGTTCCCGGCGGTCCTCCTCGGAGAGCGAGCGGACGAGCGGGACGTTGCGATCGATGATCCGCGTCCATCCCTCGGGCAACGGCTGAGATCGGAGGCGCTCACGCCGACGATTCTTGAACAATCCGAACATGTGAGCCCCCTTCACCGTGATCGACGCTCAACGTGCCGCGCTCGATGACTCGCCCACGCGAGGGGAGCGACGGGTGAAGTCGGAGGGGCGATCCCCCTGCCCATCGGGAGCCTCCAGCAACGCCCGCATCGCCCGAGTCAGGACCTCCTCGACCTCGGGCGCCACGCGGGACGGGCTGCCGACCTCGTAGCCCCCTTGCGGATAAGCGATTTCGGTGCCGATATACCCCGGGCCGTAATCGCCATAGGCGGCCATCGCCACGAACAGGTCGGGACGCATTTGCTGCGCGGCGAGCTGGTACTCGATGAACAACTCGCCCGGCATATGGAGCACGCGGGCCTTGCCGAGCCGCAGGCACGCCAGGTCGATCGTCTTGCCGGCGGCGCGACGCCGTACCCACGCCAGGTTCCGCGCCAGGCCGAAGGTGGGGTGGGACGCGAATTGCCGCTCCAGGTCGTCCTCGTTCAGTCGAGGCGCGACGGGAAGCGCGACCGGCTCCACGCGCCAGCCGATGTCCTCGGGACCGATCGAGTGTTTTCTCCGCCGCGGACGCCTTCAAGGCCGCCTCCAGGCCCTCCGCGAGCCGCCCGGCCATCGCGGGACGCTTCTCGGGAGAGCCATCGTTGTACTTGCCCGCCGTGACGTTCCCCGACGCGCCGCAGAAGTGCAAATGGAAGGCGTCCGGCCGCGCTTGCTCGCGCGCGTTCCGGGCGAGGCCGACGAAGTCGCAACTGACGCCCCCCTGGCCGTAGTGGCTCTGCGGGTGGGTCGCGTAATAGCTGAGCACCGCGACCAGATCGTCACCGTTCCACAGGCTCAGCACGCGGACGAAGGGGTCAATAACGCCTTCGGGGGCCGCCTGGATCTTCGGGTCCTTGACGCTGCTCCAGCGGACGTACAGCACCTTACCGTCGGGGCCGAGCACCCGGCGGTTCGACGCGATGCGATCGACCCTGGCCTTTCCGAGTCCCAGATGCGTGACCGGCGTCGGATGCGACAACGACGCGCAGAGCGCCTCGGCCGCACGCTGGATCGTCTCCTGGGCAAAGTCCGGGTCGAACCCTTTCCCCGACAGACCGCGCGCGGCCATCAGCGCTTCGGCATCCGTGTCGAATCCGGGGGCGTCGTGCTGGTGCAGGCAATGAACCGCCACGCGATCGGGCGAGGTCCCCGCGGCCTCCGCCAGCGCCTTTCGCCAGGCGTCATGTCCGCCGTTGCCGATCCCGACCCAGTCCAGCGCGCACAGGACGATCGGCTTCTCCTGGCTCAACAGGACGATTCCCCGACAACTGAGCCGATCCACGATCTCCCTGGCCGGTTCGACCGCCCCCTCGCAGAGCGGACACCCCAGCGGCGGGGTCGCGTCCACCTGGAACGCCGCGACCCTCAGCGCCGGCTCGTCCGCGAGGGCATCCCCCACCCACGGTACGGAAAGGCCCAGGACCGCCAGAACCAACAGGTCGCGTCGTCGCATGGTCGATCTCCCTACGATGGGACGTTTCCGGAATCATTCGCCCCGGCCCTTGCTGAGGCTACAATGAGCGCGACGGCAAGTCCAGGGTTCGCTTCTCGGTGGAACCAACTCCGGTGGTTGATCCGTCGCGAAACATCCGGTAGCCTCGTGCCCGTCATGAAGATCGCGAAAGACCGACCTTCCAAAGGTCAGGAGGTGTGCCATCGGTATCCGCAAGACTCTGATTCCATCCTGCCTGGCCGCCTGGATCGCGCTGGGGGCGCTGGCGATTTTCGCCCGGCCGTCGCGGGCACAGGTGCCGCTTCCCGACGCGAAGCCGGTCCCGCGCATGCAGGTGATCCCGCTGCCTCAGGATCGCGCGTCGTTCCAGCGCGACGGGCTCGAATTGACCCGCTATTACTTCGATCCTGACTTACGGCGACCGTTCCTCTTTCCCGTGCAAGGCCCCTCCGGGCGGTCGCTTACCCGCATGGGCCATCCGCACGATCCGGTCACGCATAGCCATCACAACTCCGTCTGGGTCTCGCACCACGACGTCAACGGCGACTCGTTCTGGGACGATCGCGGGCCGGGACAGATCGTGCAACGGAAGATCATCCGTTACGATGACGCGGAGGACGCGGCGTCTCTCGTCGCACTGAATGACTGGATCGGCAAGGAGGATCGTATCCACATGCAGGAGCGTCCGGGGAGTGACGGCCCATCCGCTGCCGGACGATCAGTGGCTCCTGGTCCTCGACCTGCAATTCGAGGCTCAGGACAGAGCCCGTGACGCTCGGGGCGACGCCGTTCGGCATGGTGGGTGTGCGGATGGCCAAGACGATCGGCGTGAACGACGGGGGCGGGTTGATCCGCAACTCCGAAGGGAACGTCAACGAGCAAGGCCCCAACGGCGTCTTCCGCAAAAAGGCCCGCTGGGTGGACTACTCGGGGCCGATCACCGACAGCGCGGCCGAGGGAATCACGCTGTTCGATCATCCGTCCAACCCGAACCACCCTTCCCATTTTCACGTGCGCAACGACGGCTGGATGGGGGCGAGCCTGACCCTGGAAAAGCCCATCACCATCACGCCGGGAGAGCCGTTGCGGCTTGCGGTATGGCCTGTTCGTCCACGGTGGCGTGCCGGACGCTTCGACGATCGACGAGCTTTGGGCTTCGTTTGCCAAATCCGCCGTCGAACCTCTACCGACCAAGTGATCCACCTCGGCCAGCCGGCCAGGAGTCCGGGAGGTTGCCGTGCGGTTCGACGTGCTGGGACTCGGGGCGGTGGCAATGGATGAGCTGCTGCACGTCGCCTCCTATCCGTCAGCCGACGCGAAGGCCCGGGTCCTGAAGCGCGAGCGCCAGTGCGGCGGCCTGACCGGGACCGCCCTGGTGGCCGCCGCCCGGCAAGGGGCACGCTGCGCCTATGGCGGGGTTCTGGGGGAAGACGAACTCTCGACAGAGGCGATCGACAATTTCCGGCGCGAGGGGATCGACGTCTCCCACGTCCTCCGCAGACAAGGGGTCGGTCCGATCCGCTCGACGATCGTCATCGGTCGGGAGGACGCGACGCGAACCATCTTCTCGGATCGCGCCGGCTTCGTCGGTCCCGACCCGGCCTGGCCCGCGCCGGACGTGATCCGGGCGGCCCGCGTGCTGTTCGTCGATCACGTGGGGGTCGAGGGGACGACGCGCGCGGCCCGGATCGCCCGAGAGGCGGGCATTCCCATCGTCGCCGACTTCGAGCGGTTCCCCTCGCCCGATTTCGCCACCTTGATGGATCTGGCCGATCACCTGATCGTCGGACGCGACTTCGCCCGGCAAGTCACCGGCGAAACCGATCCGGCGATAGCCTGCCGCGCCCTCTGGAGCGAAGGGCGCTCGGTCGTGGTCGTGACGTGCGGCGCGGACGGATGCTGGGTGACGGACAGCCCGGAACCGGAATTCCCGCGCCACCTGCCGGCGTTTTCCGTCTCGGCAGTCGATACGACCGGATGCGGCGACGTTTTCCACGGCGCCTACGCCGCGGCGCTGGCGCGGGGGGATCGGCTCGACGATCGTCTGCGGGTCGCCTCGGCCGCGGCCGCCTTGAAGGCGTTGCACGTCGGGGGCCAGGCAGGCATCCCCGACGCCGCCACGGTGCGGGCGTTCCTGGAACGGCATCCCGGGCCGTCCACGCTCAGACCTTGAGAAAGAGTTTTCGCCGGTACATCCAGAACAGGAGCAACCAGAAGGCGACCAGCACGGCCGCCCCGTGCAGCAGTGGCTCGTAAGGCTCGCCCAGCACACGGAACGCCTCGTGGCCCAGGTGAATCGTCAGGTTCCGCGCAATGAACCCCTCGAAAAGCCAGCTCATCAGATAGGCCGCGATCGAGTTCATCCCGATCACCACGAGTGGGAACGACCACCCCTTGTACCCGGAGACATCCAGCGCCACATACGAAACGCCCAGCAGCAGGAAACTCCAACCGCCGCTGAAAAGCACCCAGCTCGGCGTCCAGATGCGTTTGACGACCGGGCAGATCCCCAGCCGTCCCAGAGCAAACCCCGAGAGCAGACAGACAACCCCCGCGACCGCCAGCCAGCGCACCTTCGCCCAGTTCGTCCGGTCGCTCCGCAGCACACCCCCCGCCAAGAGGCCGAGAACCATCGTGCCGAGCGTCGGGATGAAGCTCAACGTCGCATACCCGCCGCCGTTGTGCGTGAACGGCGACTCCCGGGGGAACAGGTTGAGGAACCAGCGATCGAAGGCCCAGGCCAGGTTGCTGTTCTTGTTCCAGTGCGCCTCGAACCCACTCATCAGGTGCGGCCAGCCTTCCTTGACGCCGACCGCCGCGTAATCGAAATCCGTCCCCGGCAGCGGATAGAGCGCAAAAGCGGCCCAGTATCCGACCAGGATGATCCCCAACGCCACCCACTGAACGCGTCTCGACCGCAGGCCCAGGAAGAACAGGAACGGATACCCCAGGCCGATCTGCGTGAGCGTGTCTTCAAACGTGTAATACGTCTGCTCGTGGCTCATCGACCGGAGAAAGATCCCCAGGAAGACCAGCACCAGGGCCCTCCAGAGCGCGTGCAGGGTCAGGGTCCCCACCGACTGACCGCGCCGGGTTCGGCTGGCAAGCGAGAACGGCAGCGAGACGCCAACCAGGAACGTGAACGATGGCTGGATCAGGTCATGAATCGAACAGCCGATCCATTCGACGTGGGTCTGGTGATGGGCCAGGAACTCCCAGAGCTTGCTCTCGTGCCGCGCCGCGGCCACGGCGCTCAGGTGCAGCACCTCGGCCATCATCAGGAACATGACCAGCCCGCGATACGCGTCGATCGAGGCGAGCCGCGTCGAGGCTGGCGATTGTTCAGACTTGCTCATGCGATCGGATTCCTGCGAGACAAACCCCACCCTGATTCACCCGATTCCCAAGGTACGGCAACGGTCCGGGCCGGGCAAGCCGGGGGCAAGCCGGATGCGCGGAGGGACCTCGGCATACACACCCTTTTAGGGACGCCAGCCGAGAAGCCCCTGCGTCATGTTCAGCTTGGAGGCCAGCTCGTCAAAGACGCCTCGGAGCGGATCGGTCAGGGCGCCGGCGTCCTTGAGACGGGCGTAGGCGTCGAGCAACTGGTTCTGCACCTCCCAGAGGTCCGCCTTGATCCCCAGCAGGGCGGCGGCGTCGAGCAAACGGCCCGCCTTGGCGACGAGATCGGGGAGGTTCGCCTCGGGGTCCAGCCCGCAGACCGTGCGCTGGAGGGCCTGCGAGACGGTGTTCTTCAAAAGCTCGTACTCCGGCTGATAGCCCCAGATCCGGCCGCGGTCGTACAGCGAGCGGATCGGTTCCAGGCCGAGGTCCTCATCCTCTTCGAGCCGGGCCAGCTCTTGCCGCAGCATCAGGTCGAGGTAGGACGAGGCGGCGGCCCGCAAGGGCTTGGGGATCGGGTGGTGCATCTGACCGAGACGGTTCAGCACGTCCTCATCCTGGCGGCTCAGCCGCTCGAACGTGCGCTGATAGTCCTCGACGCGATCTTGCAGGACGATCCCGATCACCCGGCGCTGCTCGTCGGCGAAGAGGTCGTCGAGCCGGTGGACCCGCCCCTCGAACTCTCGCGTGACAAGCGCGGTGACGTCGGCGAGCGAGCCGCTCGCGTACACGTCGAGCACGCGCTTCTTGAAGTGCTCGTAGTCCCGATGCGAGGGGAATTCCCCCAGGACCGTGTGAAAATCCAGCCCGCCGTAGTGGATGACGACGAAGGCGGTCTCGGCCTCGTCCCACGTCTGGTGCGAGCGGGCGCGGAGCCGGCCGATCGCCAGGTGCCGGCTCCCCCGGCAGCGCACCTCGCGGTCGAGAATGTCGAGATCGAAGCTGTATTCGCGCACGACCGACTCGCACTGGGGAAAGATCAGGCTGATGGCGGCATGAGCCAGGACCCGGTCGAGATCGACGGTCGCCGGGCGGATCAGTTGCTCCCAGACCCCCTTGCCGTCGCGGAAATGCGGCACGTTGCTCGGGGCGGTCTTGAGCACCTGGAGGAACTTCCGCTCGAAGTCGCGGCCGAACTGCTTCGCCAGGTGGATCGCCCGCGCGGCGTAGTGCAGGCACTGGGTCGTTTCCAGGCCGCTGATCTCGTCGAAGAACCAGCCGCAACTGGTGAACATCAACATGCCGTCGCGCTGCATCTCCAGCAGGCGGAGGGCGTTGCGGATCTGGTCGTCGTCGAGGTCCGGGTGCCCGTGCTGGCGGAGGAACGTCTTGACCGAGCGCGGACCGCGATCGAGCACCACTGCGATGTACGCATCACGCGCCGCCCAGGGATCGGGGAAGCACTCGCGGCCTCTCGTGCCGAAGAGGTGGTCGAGTTGCTCCTTCAAGCCGTCGAGCGCCTTGCGGAGCGGTTCCCGCCAGCGCTGGTGCCAGTCGAAGCGGGTCTTGCAGCCGCAGTCGAGGCTCCAGCGACCGACACCGTGGGCGCAGCTCCAGGCGCTTTTTTCGTGGATCTCGGCCTCCCACTCCGGCGGGTGCAGCTCCAGGAACTCGCCGTAATTGGTCAGGCGGATGTTCGGGTCCTGGCTCAGCTTGTGCAGCGCGTAGGCCAGGCCCATGTCCCCGTGCGGGTGATGGTGGCCGTACGACTCGCCGTCGGTGGCGATGTGCATGAGCTGCGGATGCTCGCGGCTGTCGTCGAAGCCTTGCAGGAGCCGCCCCAGAAACCGCTCGCCGCTGTCCAGGAGCCGCTCGAAGGCGACCTGCCGGGAGATGATCCCGTCGTAGAAGAACAGGACGATCGACCGGCCCGACGGCAGTGCCATCCGGTAGGCGCGCGACGGGTCGATCCCCCCCTCGGTCCACTCCTCGTCGCCGATCCGCCGCCAGCGCTTCGCCTGGTGCGGCGCGAGCACGGTGAACTTGATCCCCGCCTCGGCCAGCGCTTCGAGCGACGGCGTATCGACGGCCGTCTCGGCCAGCCACATCCCCTCGGGATCGCGGCCGAAGCGATGCCGGAAGTCGGCGATCCCCCAGAGCACCTGCGTGCGCTGATCGCGCTCGCCGGCCAGGGGAAGGATCATGTGGTTATATACCTGCGCCAGCGCGTTGCCGTGCCCGCCGCGCCGCTCGCTGCTGAGCCGGTCGGCCTCGACGATGTCCTGGTGAACCTGCGGGGCGTGGTCTTCCAGCCACGAAAGCAACGTCGGGCCGAAGTTGAAGCTGATCCAGGCGTAGTTATTCAGCAGGTGAATGATCCGCCCGTCACCGTCGAGCAACCGCGCCCGGGTGTTCGGCGCGTAGCACTCGCGGGTGATCCGCTCGTTCCAGTCATGGAAAGGCGCGGCGGAATCCTGCACCTCGACCACGTCGAGCCAGGGATTTTCGCGGGGCGGTTGGTAGAAGTGGCCGTGTATGCAGACATAGCGAGGCTGACTCATGGTGCGAACAATCTCTCTCTCGGAAACATCCGGCACTCCCGGCCGGAACACCTCACGGCCCCCTGGCTGATCGGCTCAAGACCCTCGTCATTGTCACAACGGCAGCGCTGCCGGTCCGGGGCCGAAGGGACCAGTGTAGCGACTTTCCCGATTTCGTTCGCGGGCACTTTGGCCCTTCATGACGTCTTCACAATCCGCCCGTTTTCCCAAACGCCCCAGCGCCTTGCCCATCGTGGATCGGTGTGCGAAGATCCGGTGACCCCTTCCCCGAGATCGAGAACGCAACGACTTCACCCGAGTGCGACAAGGAGCGCCCCGTGAATCAACGTGTGACGTCCAACCCGCGGCATCCTGGCAAGCTCGGGCTCCTCACGCTCGGCCTCCTGCTGGCGTTCTCGCGCGGACCACTCCGCGCCGACGATCCGCCCGCGACGAGGCCGAACGTCTTGCTGATCTGCATCGACGACCTGAACGACTGGATCGGCTGCCTCCAGGGGCATCCGCAGGCGCGGACGCCGCTTCATGGACGGCCTGGCGAAGCGGGGAACCCTCTTCACCAACGCTCACTGCCAGGCGCCTCTGTGCAACCCGTCTCGAACCAGTTTCCTGACCGGCAAGCGGCCCTCGACGACGGGCGTCTATGCGCTCAATACCTGGTTCCGCAACCAGGAACAATGGCGGGACCTCGTGACCCTGCCGCAGTATTTCCAGCAGCACGGCTACCGCACGATGACCACCGGGAAGGTCTTCCACGACGCCTATCCCCCGCCCCCGGGCCGGAAGGATGGCGCGGAGTTCTCGGTCTGGGGGTATCACGGCCATTTCGGTCCCCGCCCCGACAAGAAATTCGTGCAGACGCCCGACAACATCCCCTTGATGGACTGGGGCGTCTTCCCCGCGCACGACGAGCAGCAGGAGGACTGGAAGGTCGCCGACTGGGCCATCGAGCAGATCCGCGCGGAACCCCAGACCCCCTTCTTCCTCTCGGTCGGTCTCCGACACCCCCACGTGCCTTGCTACGCGTCGCAACCGTGGTTCGACCTCTACCCCGAGGGAGAACTGACCCTGCCGACCATCCGCCCCGACGACCGCGAGGACACCCCGCGCTTCTCCTGGTATCTCCACTGGCGCCTGCCCGAACCTCGGCTGAAGTGGCTCCAGGAAAGCGGCGAGTGGAAGCCCCTGACGCGGGCCTACCTGGCGAGCGTCAGCTTCGTGGATAGCCAGGTCGGTCGCGTGCTCGATGCCCTGAAGGAGGCCGGGATGGAGGACAAGACCGTCGTCGTGCTCCTCTCCGACCACGGCTGGCATCTGGGCGAGAAAGGGATCTCCGGCAAGAATACGCTCTGGGACCCTTCCACGCGGGTCCCCCTGATCTTCGCAGGCCCCGGGGTCCAGCCGGGGGCCATCTGCAGCCGTCCGGCGGAACTGCTCGACGTTTATCCGACGTTGGTGGAGCTTTGCGGCCTGCCGCCCAACGACGCGCTGGAGGGGCATAGCCTCGTGCCGCAGCTTCGCGACGCGGACGCCCCCCGCAAGTGGCCGGCGATCACCACCCACGGGCCGAACAACCACTCCGTGCGTACCGAGCAGTTCCGCTATATCCGCTATGCCGACGGCACCGAGGAGCTGTACGACATGACGGCCGACCCGGAGGAGTGGACCAACCTCGCGGAGGATTCCCAGTACGACGCGACGCGGCACGCCCTCTCCCGCTGGCTGCCGACGACCAACGCCGCTCCGCAACCCGGCGGAACCGTCCGCCTGATCGAGATCCGCGACGGCGTTCCCTACTGGGAAGGGAAGCCGATCGAGCCCGGTGCGCCGATCCCCGGAATCGAGGCTCCCGAAGGATCGACGCCGTAGCCTCCCGGAGAGCGGGAGCCCCGATCTTCTCCAATCTGCCCGTCTGCTGGGCATTCTTGCACCAAAGATGGACCGGCCTGCTCGCGCTTGCCATTCCATGCTCCGACTCTCGAAAATTTCTCTCGATGTAACTCCTGATACTGAAACAAGTTCAGAATTCAATAGCCCTCGATTTCCGCCAATGGCCGAACTCTTGGTCAAGAATTTGCATCTGTCCCGTGAGCGGCAGGAAAATGCCGGGTCGGGCGGATCGCGGGAGCGATCGACGGATGCGGATCAAAAAGGGGTGATGTCATGGTGAGAGTGACGCGAGAAAGCCGACGGATCGAGGAGTTGCGTGCCCTGATGGAACGCCTCAGCGCAACGGACCTGACCCTGGCGGAGGCCAAGATCCTACGCAACCGTCTGTCGGAACTGCTGCGCTCCGAGAACGCGGAAACGGAACGGAACCGGCGAGGAAGGAAACCCCTTCGCCGGATTGTCTCCCCTTCTCGACATGGAAACGCGAGACGGCCGCCGAAGATCGCTGGCGGGATGCGTCGCTCTACATTGCCGTTTGATCCGTCAACGAGCCCTTTCGGATGCGGCGAGGTTCTCGCCATCCAGGGTGGCCGGTTCTCGACCGAACGGCCCTTGCGCCACGCGGAGGCCGACCAGACCGGCGACGAAGACGGCGATGTAGAACTGACCGACCATCGCTTCGACCCACGCCAGGGTTCCCGCCTGAAGCCGCACCGGAATGATGTCTCCGTAGCCAATCGTCGTCAGGGTGACGAAGCTGTAATAGATGAAGACCGTCAGGCGGCGGTCCGGGTCGTTCATCGCCCCGACGAAATCTCCGCTGA
Source organism: uncultured Planctomycetota bacterium (assembly GCA_963758025.1). Taxonomy (GTDB): domain Bacteria; phylum Planctomycetota; class Planctomycetia; order Isosphaerales; family Isosphaeraceae; genus CAVWUA01. The sequence goes on from CAVWUA010000009.1 coordinate 16,816, forward strand.
ACCGGAACGAGTTCGGCCAGAGGATCTCCACGGCGGAATACAGCGCCGCCCACGCCAGGCCGATCATCAGGTACGCGCAGAAGGCCCCGGCGATGCTCCCGCCCGAGATCCGCGCGGTGACGACCAGCCGGACGATGACGACCGCCGTGTACGCGAAGAACGCCATACTGAAGAGGCTGTCGATCAACAGGCTGGACCGCAATTCCGCCAGAGGGATGAGATAACCGGCCGCCCGGACCACCACGGTGGGAATCGCCAGCAGTAGCGCGATGAGCCGGTTCCGCCAGCGCGCGTGCAGCACGTGAACCGTCGCGATCAACGTCGCGCCATAGAAGAGATCGAAGAGCCAGCGACCCCAGAGCATCTCGACCAGAAACGGGTTGATGACCAGGAGCAGGACCAGCAGGACCAGCAAGATCGGCAACGTCTGGGATTCCGAAGTTCGCTTCATGAGGAAGTCCCGAGGCGTCTCTTTTGGGATTGACCGCACCCGAAGCTTACCCGAACTGAAGAATCGGGGCGATGCGGCTCACGCCTGAATCCGGCCGATCAACCCCTTGACCATCCGGTCAATCTCGGCGATGGCGGCATCGGTGGCCTCCTGCACGGCGCGTTCGGAGCCCCGGCCGCGCGCGGCGATCTGCTTGCGCGCGTCCTGGCGGACGGCCCGGACGGCCACCTTGGCCTCCTCCCCCAGTTTCTTGACGTGCCGGGCGATCTCGTCGCGCTGCTCGCCGCTGACCGGCGGCACGCTCACGCAGACGGTCTTCGGGTCCATCGCGTACGCATTCAACCGGGCCTCGGAGAGGGCCTTGACGACCGCGGGAACGCTCGACGGGTCGAACGGTTGCACGAGGATGCGGTCTCCCTGACTCCGGACGACCGCCATCCGGCCAAGCGGCACCGCGTTTCCGTGGCTGGCCACGCGAAAGCTCTCGACGAAGCCGACGCTGAGCGTATCCGGCCGGATGCCCGCCAGTTGTTCGGAGAGATGCCGGACGCTGGCCCTCATCCGGCCTTTCCAGTCGTTCATCGTGAAACAATCCCCTTCGATCCGTGTCAGAATGTGGGTGGACAACCCATTCTCCCGCGTCATGATACACGTCCGATGGGCCAGGCGAAACAGGCAATCCATGGAACCCGGAAAAGCAGCCCAACCCTCAGAGTTTCGGTAATCGCTCAAGCAAACAGGGCGACCGTCCGATCGAATAGCAAATGGCGGCGGTGGCCGGGATAAGCCCCAGGGATGAGGGGGCTCGGGGGCCAGCCGCGCCCGGGCGGAGAGGTTGCCGGATGGTCGGTTCCGAAACGTGCCTCGGTTGGGATCTCGGGAAAGGCTGCCTCACGTCGCTCCTGATCCTGATCTCCCTGGCCAGCGGCGAGGTCAGGGAGGCGGTCGGATCGCCACCGCCGGATTCCGCGACCTCCTGGCGCGTGGGAGACGCGGTTCCGATCGCGGTCGCGCAGGGGAAAGCGACCTGGGAAATTCCCACGGCCGGCCCCTCGTCGAAGTCGCTGGTGATCGTTTCGGCCCTATCTCCCTCTCCGGGACCGTATTCCATCCGCATGACGGCGCGGGCCGCCTCGGAGGCGCGACCCCCTCGGCTCGCGGACGACGGACCGCGACGCGCGCCGATCCATCATCCCCTGGAAGTTCGTCCCGAACCGCCGAGCCCGGCCCACCGGCCCGCCGCGACGCGAACGTTTCATCTGATGGTCCGCGACGGCGATCCGGCGAGCGCGCGCAATTACCTGGCGGTCGAAGGAACCTTGCGGGCGTTCGGGCCTCGCGTTCAGGTCTATGTGGATTCGCGGGACGTTCCGATCGTCAAGACGGAGGTACTCCGGGACCTGCTGGGTACGTTCGAGCATCACGTTTACCCGACCGCGGCCCAACGCTGGGGCCAGGCGCGGGATGTCGATGGCGACGGCCGGTTCACGATCCTGCTCAGCGGCTGGCTGGGTCGGCTCGGCGGCGGACGGCTCGCCGTCGATGGGTTTGTTCGTGGGGCCGATTTCGACGTCACGCTGGCCCCGCCGTTCGGAAACCGTTGCGACATGATGTACCTCAGCGCCTCGCTGGCGAAGGGCCCGCACCTGCGCACCGTCGTGGCGCACGAGTACACCCACGCGGTCACGTTCAGTCGGAAGGTTCTGGACGCGAACGCCGATCCGCGCCTCGCCACCGAGGAGGAGGGCTGGCTCGACGAGGCCATCGCCCACATGGCCGAGGATGTTCATAAGTTCTCCCGATCGAACCTGGATTACCGGATCAGCGCCTATCTGTCACAACCGGAAGCGTATCGGCTCGTCGTGCCGGATTATTACGCCGCGGACCTGTTCCGGAGCCACGGCAACCGGGGCAGCACGTATCTGTTCCTCCACTGGTGCGTGACGCGCTTCGGCCCGGAACTGCTCGGCGACCTGATCCGGTCGGATTCCCGGGGTATCGCCAACCTCGAAGCCTCGACCGGCGTTCCGTTCGCGTCGCTGTACCGGCAGTGGTCCACCGCGCTCTATCTTGACGCGATTCCGGACGCGACGGACAACGACGGATGGGTCCTCACCGGGCCTCGGCCGACGTTCCTCCGGCCGGGAGGCCCGGACGATACGTGGCTGGCCGGAGGAACGAGTACGCATTACGCGGTGGTCGAGGGATCATCGACCGGCGCGGTGCGGATCGACGTCTGCGGGCCACCCGATGCCCGATTGCAGGTCACGGCGGTCGCCTTGCCGCCCGACCTGCCCCGGCTGGAACTGTCAGTCCACGTCTTGCCGGAGCACCAGGGCGAAACGCGCATTCGCGCACTGGTCCGCGAGCGCGACGGTCAGCCGGTTCACCTCCAGACGCTGGCCTGGGAGCCCCTCGTTCCGGCCGCCAACCCGCACGCGAGCGGTTTCCGCCACGCGGACCTGGACGCGAAGGGGGTCATTGACGCGTTCGGCAACGACCGGCTCGAGGCTCACGGTCAACTGGCCTCGCGTCCGCTGTCACTCGCCGGCGCACGTCCCGAGGATGGTCCGCTCGTGTTCAAGCTCGTCGGGACGGACGCGCAAGGGCGCCGGATCGTGGCCTGGGCCGATCTGCCTCCGGATTCCGGCGGAGCCGGCGCCGAGCTGGCCGAGAGCCGTCCGCCAGACTGAGAGGGTGGATACGCGATGGCTCGAACAGAGTCACGCATCAGCCATTGGCCATGAATTCGGAACCCGAGCGCCCGGATTCGCCGGGGACCTCGTGGGAGATGCGCCGGATCATCGCTTCCAGCGCCTGAAAATCCACGGGTTTGGTCAGGTGGCCGACGAAACCGGCGTCCTTGCTCTGCTGGACGTCGTCCTCGCGCCCGTAGCCGCTCAGGACGATCCCCTTGACGGGGAAGCGGGCCTGGAGCCGTTGCATGAGTTCCAGCCCGCTGCCATCGGGCAGGCCGATATCACAGATGACCAGGTCGAACGGCCCGACCTCGGCCTTTCGCCAGGCGGCGGCGACGCAGTCGGCGGTCGTCACCTGGAAGCCCCGGCGTCGGAGCATCCGGGAGAGCAACGCGGACGTATCCGGATCGTCCTCGACCAGCAGGATCTCGCGGATCGGCAGGCTCTCGCCGTCCTGCGACGGGCGCACGGGTCGGGATGGCCGCGATTCGGACGCGGTGGCCGTGGTCAGGATGAGCGTGAAGGTCGATCCTCGATCCCTGCCCGCGCTGGAGACCGTCAGTTGTCCGCCGTGCGCCTCGGCGACGGAACGGCTGATGGACAGGCCCAGACCCAGACCTCCGAAGCGGTTCGTGACGGTCGCGCCCCCCTGTTCGAACGGGTCGAAGACCTTGGCCAGCATCCCCGACTCGATGCCGATGCCCGTGTCGGAGACCTCGATAACGAGGCATTCCGCGCCATCCCCGTCTCCCGCCTGGTTCCGCGACCGGATCGTGATCTTGCCCTCGGGCGGGGTGAATTTCACCGCATTCTTGACCAGGTTCCAGAGGACCTGTTGCAAGCGGGCGGGGTCGGCCTCGACGTGCGTCTCCGAAGCGTCCAGTTCCAGGACCAGCTCCAGGCCGCCATCACGTATATCCTTGCGGCATATTTCGATTGTCTGGTGGATCAGGTCGTGGGCATCGATGACCTCCCGATGCAGCGGCAGCTTGCCCTGGGTGATCCGGGTCACGTCGAGCAGGTCGTCGAGCAGCCGGGCCTCAATCTGGATATTGCGGCGGGTCATCTCCAGCAGGGAGCGGATCGACTCGGGGACCTCCGCCTCATCCAGTATGGTGGACATGGCCAGAAACACGGGGGCCAGCGGCGTGCGCAGTTCGTGGCTGAGGACCGCCAGAAAGCGATCCTTGGCCAGGTTGGCGGCCTCGGCCTCGGCGCGGGCGGTCTCGGCCCGGATGCGGTCCGCCCGCTCCTCCTCCGCTTGCTTTCGCGCCGTGATATCGCGAACGAACAGCGTGCGGAAGGCCTGCCGGTCCACGACAACCCGCGAGACGGAGCCTTCCAGGGGAAACATCTCCCCGTTCGCCCGCGCGCCGTCGCATTCCAGCCGCGTGCCCTCGATATGGTCGGCCAGAGCGTGCGCGGTTTCGGGATTGACCGCTTCACCGCAGGGCCATTCGGGAATGAACCGCTGGATCGGCTGGCCGATGGCCTCCGACGCCTGAATGCCGAAGATCTGCTCGGCCGCCGGGTTAATCAGCGTAATCGTCTCCGCGCCGTCGATCGTCAGCACGCCGTCCATCGCGGTCGTGATGATCCCAGCCAGTCGGGCCTCGCTCTCGGCCAGCCGCCGTTCGGTCCGCACCTGCCCCATGACGCGATCGACGATGGGGGGGAGATCGTCGAGAAAGTCCGGCGTCTTCGGGACGAAATCGCGCAGGCCGGCGCGGATGGCGCGGATCAGCGTCTCCTCGTCGCTGAGACCCGTCACCAGGATCGCCGGCAGGTCGAAGCCCGTGGCCTTCAGTTCCTCGTAAAACTCCAGGCCGCTGGTGGACGCCGAAAGTTTCTCGTCCAGGACGATCAGGTCGATGCCATCCTTCCGGACGGCCGCGCGCGCTTCCTCGACGGTGGCCGCGAGGGCGGTGGCGTAGCCGGCCCGTTCCAGTCGGCGCGCCTCCAGCCGGGCGATTCCCGGATCATCTTCGACGATCAGAACTGTCTCGCGCGCGTCCTCGCTCACACAAGACCCTCCGCTAGATGGCGACCCCTTCGCCACTGTCGCCCGGTAATTTGACGACCTGAAGGAACAGCCCGAGCCGTTTGATTGCTTCGATGAATCCATCATATTCAACCGGCTTGGTGACATAGACGTTGCAACCGAGCTTGTAGCAACGCTCGACCTCGCGCGGGTCGTCCGTGGTGGTCAGCATGATGACGGGCAGCCCGGCCGTCTTCTCGTCCGACTTGAGCTGCCGCAGGACCTCGACACCATCGACCCTTGGCATGTTGATGTCGAGCAGCAGCAGGACCAGGCCCGAGAGCACGCGCTCCTTGTGGTCGCCTTCGCCCCGAACGTAATCGAGGGCTTCCTGGCCGTCGTGAACCCGGATGATGTCGTTGACGAACCCGGCCCGTTGCAGGTTGCGCTGGATGAGGCTCGCATGGCCATCATCGTCTTCGGCCAGGATGAGGGTCAGCGGCTGAGTGCTCATGAGGAAGATTCCTGGTCGCGGGATTCGTTAAGGCTATGAACGGTTTCCAGCTCGTCAAGGAGCGGGTCCGCGATTTCCGGGGAGGGCTCGGGTTCCTCGGCGACGGGGGAAGGCAACTGGACGTAGAACGTCGATCCGACGTGGACGGTCGATTCGACCCAGACCTTGCCCTCAAGACGCTCGATCATCCGACGAACCAGGGCCAGGCCGATCCCTTCGCCGGATGCCCGATCCTTGTGCAACCGTTGAAACGCCGTGAAGATCTTCGGCAGGTAGGATTCGTCGATGCCCAATCCATTGTCCCGGACGTAGTAGGTTCGCATCGGGTCGGCGGATGGTTCGTCTCCATCCGTCGATTCCGGGGAAATCGAGCCGATTTCGATCTGTCCGGGCCGATCGGGATCGAGATAATTCAGGGCATTGCCGATCAGGTTGGCGAAAATCTGTTCCACGGCGGTCGGATCCCCCCAGGCCGTCGGCAGTTCGCCCACCCGGATCTGCGCCTTTCGCTCCTGGATCGTGCCTTTCATGGCATCGATGATCCGTTGGACGGTGGCCGTGACATTGACTTCTTGAAGGCTATATTCGACCCGGCCGGCGCGGGACAGTCGGAGCAAGGCGTCGATGATGCCGCTGAGTCGGCTGACGGCTGACTGGATAAAGTGGATCGACTCTCCCATCTCAACGTCGATCATCCGCTCCCCCTGCTTGCGGAGCGATTCGGGGATGTCGTCCCGATGGATCAACGTCCGCAGGTCGTCCCCCACGGCGGTCAGTTCCCGGCTGAACCCCTGAAGGTTGACCAGCGGGGAGCGCAGGTCGTGCGAGACGCTGTATACGAACATCTCGTTTTCCTGACTTTTCTGTTCCAGTTCGCGGTTGACCTCGGCGAGTTCCTCGGCGCGGTGTTCCAGCAGGTCGCGGTAGGCCCGTTCCTTGCGAGCGGCCCGGTTGAGCGTCTCGGCCATCCGCCGGAAGGCCCGATCGAGCTGGGCCAGCTCGTCGCCTCCGTTCAGAGGGGGGGTCAGCTCTTCGCCTTCGGCCAGGCGTCGGGCGTTCTCGGTCAAGATGCCCACGCGGTTGGCGATCCCTTTGCCGAAGCCGACGGCCAGGAAGACCGTACTCAGGACCGCCAGGACGGTCGCCGTGGCCAGCAGCATGTCGAGCTGCCGCCAGGTCCGATCCAGGTCCCGATGGCGCGACTCGTCAATGCGCTCCTCCATCGCCAGGAAGTCCATCATCTGCCGACGAATTCGGTCCATCTGCTTCGAACCAGCCTGCTGGTCGAGCAGCGCGATGGCCTCATCCCGCTGACCGTTCCGAACCTTTTGCTCCAGGTTCGCGAGCCAGGCGATGAAGGCGTCCGCCTCCTCCCGCACGGCCTGGACCATCCGGGCCTGCGCCGGGTGATCCGCGACCAGCGCGCTGAGCGTCTGGAACTCGGCCTGCATCCGTCGCGCCGCGTCGCGGTATTCCTCGGCATACGCCGGGTTGTCGGTCAGGATGTAAGCCCGGATGCCGCTGGACGCCTCGACCATGTTGTCCAGCGGGATGGCCGCTTGCTGGATGATGTCGGAGGAACGGACGAAGGACTTCTGCGCCTCCGCGTTGTCCCAGCGCATCTTGGCGACGAAGGCGATAAAGGCCAACTGAAAGAGCAGCGGCACGGCGATCAGGAACAATCCTTTTTTCAGGATCGTGAAATCCGACCCCATATTGTGTTTCCCTTCTCTGCCTGAGGCGGCATCCGCTTTTCTTGGTCCCGGATACCTGTCCCCCACCTGGCATCCGCCGAGCCGGAGTCCGATTTTAACGCAATCGCACGGGAATCACCAGATACCGGCGTCGGCATTCATGCACGTGCGTTGCGCTTGTCAGGGGCAGGAGAAACTCGGCGTTGACAACCGGGCGGGACTTGACCATAGTATCGCCCCAGCGGGTCCGAACCCGAAGGACGCGGCCCGGTGGGACCCTCTGGAGAGGGGCCTCTGACCGGACCGATGGGGATTAGTCCCCGGGGGGTCCCGCGACGCATCCCGGAGTCATGGCCGCAAAGGACGGGGGCCTGGCCTGATCGTTCGACCCGCCTCGTCTTGCGCCTCACCTCCCACACACCAAACGACACGACGTCGCCAGGCGCGTCACACAAGAGCCACCAAGGATGGGCCAACCATGCGGATTCTCGTCACCGGCGGCGCGGGCTATGTCGGCTCGACCATGGTCCCGATGCTCCTGGAGCAGGGCCACCGCGTCCGGGTCCTCGACTCTCTGAAGTTCGGCGGGCACGGTCTCTTGCCCTGCTGCCAGAACCGCTTCTTCGAACTGATGAAGGGGGACGTCTGCGACGACGACGCGGTCGTCAAGGCCCTCGACGGCATCGACGCCGTGATTCACCTGGCCGCCATCGTCGGCTATCCCGCCTGCAAGAAAGAGCCGCAGGTGGCCCAGGCAACCAACGTCGAGGGCACCCGCACCCTCCTGCGGCACCGCAAGCCCGATCAGAAAGTCCTGTACGCCTCGACCGGCAGCATCTACGGCTCGGTCCCCGACTACGTCTGCAACGAGAACACTCCGCGCGCGCCGATCACCCTGTACGGCGAGACGAAGGCCGCGGCCGAGCAGATGGTCCTCGAATCGGGCAACGGCATCGCCTACCGCTTCGCCACCGCCTTCGGCGTCAGCAACCGGATGCGGCTGGACCTGATGCCCAACGACTTCACCTATCAGGCCGTCAAGAACCGCAACCTGATCGTCTATGAAGGGGGGTTCAAGCGAACCTTCGTTCACGTCCGCGACATGGCCCGCTCGTTCATCTTCGCCCTGGAGCGCTGGGACGACGTGAAGGACGACGTGTACAACGTCGGCCACGAGACCATGAACTTCACCAAGGAAGACGTCGCCCGCAAGATCCTCGAACACGTGGACTACTACCTCCACTTCGCCGAGGTCGGCTCCGACGCCGATCAGCGCAACTACGAGGTCAGCTACGAGAAGATCCGCAAGAAGGGCTTCGAGACCACCGTCGATCTCGACCGGGGCATCTCGGAACTGGTCCGCGCGGCACGATTGATCGAGTTCCAGAACCCGTTCGCCAACGTCTGAGCAAAGCAGAGCGATCAGCGGCCGTTGGTCCGTGGCCGAACGCGGGGGTTCCGCCCCCGACGTTCCGAGGCCCGGACCACGGGCCGCCGATCACCCCCTTTGGAGCCTCACCCATGCAGAGCTTCTGGTCCGACAAGCGGGTCACGGTCACGGGAGGCGCGGGTTTTCTGGGCCAGCACCTGGTGCGGCGGCTGGAAAGCTACGGCGCGAACGTCTTCGTCCCCCGCCAGCGCAACTACAACCTGACGTCGCTCGATGCCTGCCTGCGCTGCGTGCTGGAGCACCCTTGCGACGTGCTCTTCCACGCCGCGGCCTATTACGGCGGCATCGGGATCAACCAGACCGAGCCGGGCACGCTGTACTACTCGAACCTCGTCATGGGCGCGAACCTGATGGAAGCGGCCCGGCTGGCGAAGGTCGAGAAGGTCGTCAACATCGGGACGGCGTGCAGCTATCCCGGCTATCTGGAGGGGCATCTCAAGGAGGACGACCTCTGGGCCGGTCCTTGCCACGCGAGCGTGGTGAACTACGGCCTGACCAAGAAGATGCTCGCCGTGCAGGGGCTCGCCTACAAGCGGCAGTACGGCCTGAACTCGATTCACCTGATCCTGACGAACCTGTACGGACCGGGCGACTCGTACAACCCCGACCGCTCCCACGTCGTCGCCGCCCTGGTGCGCAAGTGGGTCGAGGCCGACCTGAACAAGGCGCCGAGCGTCGAGGTCTGGGGCACCGGCAAGGCGATCCGCGAGTTCATCTATGTCGAAGACTGCGCCGATGCGATCGTCCTGGCCGCCGAGAAGTACGACGACACGGCGATGCCCTTGAACATCGGCACGGGCATCGGCACGTCGATCCGCGAGCTGGCCGAGACGGTCCACGAGGTTTCCGGCTACCAGGGGCAGATGACCTGGAACACCGACAAGCCCGACGGCGCCCCGTTGAAGGTCCTCGACGTGACCCGCATGCGGCAGGCCCTCGACGGCTGGAAGGCCCCAACCGACCTGCGCGGCGGCCTGGCCCGAACCATCGCCTGGTACCGGGCGAACAAGGCCGAGGCCGACACCAAGTGGTAAGACGCCAAGCGGTAATGATCTGGTCAATTCCACGAATGCGAGTCCCGGAATTCGTCGGGTGGGCACCCCCCACCCTCTGAAGATCGGTGGGCGGTGCCCACCCTGTACAAGGCCTGTCGTCCCAGGAAGGGCGACCTCGCAAACCCACCAATCGTCCTGAACGACGAAGCCGACCGTGACACGCGGGAAGGAACCAAGGGCCGTGGTTGGGCTGCTGAACGAGTCGCGAAGAGGGTCGCGTTCAGCGCACGCCTTCCGCGAGATTTTCGAAGGACTTTCGAACATGAGCGCAAGGACGCGGCTCTGGGGCGGCTCGACGCGCCACTGGCGAATCGAGGGGAAGGCGGCCGAGTCGGTCGCCGCGCCGAAGCATCGGGAACGACGCCAGGGGGCCGTGCGCCCCCGGATTCTGTTCATCAATCAGTATTACTGGCCCGACCATGCCTCCACCGCGCAGCACCTGACCGACCTGGCCGAATCGCTGGCGGAACAGGGCTACGAGTGCCACGTCCTCTGCAGCCGGGGCAGTTACAAGCCAGGGCAGCCGTCGCGGCCGAACCACGAGATCCACAACGGCGTGCATATCCATCGGGTCGGCGCGACCTCGCTCGGTCGCCGCAGCACGCTCGCCCGGATGACCGACTACCTGAGCTTCTACGCCCGCGCGATGATGAACGCGCTGCGGATGCCCCGGTTCGATCTGGTCGTCACGCTGACCACGCCGCCGATCATCGGCCTGGTCGGGACGATCCTGCCGCGCCTGGAAAGGGAGCCGCCACGTCTTCTGGAGCATGGACCTGCATCCCGACGCCAGCCTGGCCCTGGGCCGGATGTCGCGGAAGAACCCGGTCGTCGAAGGCCCTCTCGTGGATCAGCGACATGGTCTATCGCCGGGCCGACCGCGTCGTCGTGCTCGGGCCGTACATGGCCGACCGGATCGCCGCCAAGGGGGTCCGTCCCCGCCGCGTCACCGAGATCCCGGTCTGGAGCCGCCGCGACGAGGTGTACCCGATCCCCCGCGAAGGCCACCCGCTCCGCGCGGAGCTGGGCCTGGCCGATAAGTTCGTGGTGATGTACTCGGGCAACCTCGGCCTGGCGCACACGTTCGAGGAATTCCTCGGCGCCGCCCGTCGGCTGAAGGACCATCCGGAGATCGTCTTCCTGTTCGTCGGCGACGGCCCGCGCATGGCCGAGATCCGCCGGGCGAAGCGGGAGGAGGGGCTCGACAACATCCGCCTGATGGATTACGTCCCCCGCGAGATGCTCCACATCTCCCTCTCGGCGGCCGACGTCCACCTGATCTCCATGCGTCGGGAGATGACCGGCGTGGTCGTCCCCGGCAAGCTCTACGGGGTGATGGCCTCCGGCCGCCCCGCGCTGTTCGTCGGGCCGGAGCACTGCGAGACCGCCGACACGATCCGGCAGGCCGAAGCGGGCGTGACGGTGCGGCTCGGCGATGTCGATGGCCTGGTCGAGGCCCTGCAACTGCTCGCCAGCGACCTGGAACTGGCCCGCCAGATGGGGGCGCGGGGCCGGGAGGCCTTCCTGGAAGAGCACGAGCGCGAGATCTGCTGCGCCCGCTGGGAGCGGCTCATCGGCGAGCTGGTCAAGGCCCCGGAGCCGGCCCGGCCGGCCCTCTCCGCGCCGCCGATCGCCAGCGACCGGGCGCCGATCCGCCGCGCCGGCCCGCCCCGGATGATCCGAACTTCTTGATTTTCCTTCACGTTCACCCGAATGATCGACAGGACGGGATTGTTCCAAACGCTCACGACGACGAGGATTTTCCATGCCGCGACGGATCTGCCTCCTGGTTCTCTGCCTGACCGCGTCCGGAGGGCTGGCCCTCGCGGACGACCCCAAACCTCAGTCGGTTCTGGAGATTCTCTCCGCGCACGACAAGTCCCTGATGCGGGACCTGGACGCCTACATCCAGGCGAACCCGAACGCCGAGGACATCGAGCAGGCCTACATGACCCTGTTCGAACGGGCGATCGAGAACGACTGGTTCGTCGAGACGAAGCCGGCGGCCGACCGCTACCTCGCCAGGTCGCCCGAGGGGGCCGTCGCCCCCCTGGCGCAGATCGTCGGCACGATGGCCTACGCGCGGCAGGGGAAATTCGAGGAGGCCCTGGCCCTCTACCGAAAGCTCCTGCACGGTCTGAACGAGCCCGAGCAGGAGGAGTTCGCCACCCACTTCGCCGACTCGCTCGTCGAGCGCCGCCTCGACGGCCGGCGCGTATGATGTTGCGCGGAGCGTGTACGAGGCCTTGCTCCAGCAGTTCGGCCAGAGCCCGGCACTCCGACAGAAGGTGCGCGACGACCTCGCGCGGCTCAACATGGTCGGCAAGCCGGCCCCCTCTCTGGCCGTTCAGGACACCCACGGAAAGACCGTCCGCCTGGAGGAATACCGGGGGAAATACGTCCTCCTGGATTTCTGGGCGACCTGGTGCGCTCCGTGCGTGGCCGAGCTACCCAACCTGAAGGCGGCCTACGAGAAATATCACGATAAGGGGTTCGAGATCGTCGGCGTGAGCCTCGACGAGACGATCGAGCCGCTGGCCGATTTCGTCAAGGCCCGCGGCATCCCCTGGCGGCAGGTCCACAACGCGACCGCCAGCGGGGACCTGGTCGGCGCCTACGGCATCAGCGCGATCCCCGCGACGTTTCTGATCGCTCCCGACGGCACCATCGTCCGCCTCGAACTCCGTGGACCGGCCCTCTTGAAGGCGCTCGACACGCTCATCAAGTAAGCCCCGAAAGGGCGGCTAGAGGGAGAGGTGACGGAGTCCCATCCTCTTGACCGTCACGGATTTTGGGAGCGTGGGTTCCACACCCCATGGAGGCGGGCGTCTCGCCCGCATCCGGCTCTCCAAGGCGGGCGAGACGCCCGCTCCAGGCCGAATTGTCGGATAAGCTTAGGTCTCGCACCGCCGGGTGCCCCCCAATCCGTGACGGTCAGCTTTTTATTGCCCGGACGACTTCCGCGGCTTGGTCTCCTCCACGTCGTCCTGGATGATGCGGAAGAAGTCGTCGTCGTTGGTCGCGATCGGCTTCTTGTTGTCGCCGGGCTTGAAATCGCCGGGCAGGTTATCATCGAATTCGGTCATGTCGTCGCGGGAGAGCCGTTCGGTCTTCTCGGAGGCACGGCTCGGCCGCGACCAGCGAGAGCGCCGGTTCGATTCGTTTCCCTCCAGCCCGGCCAACTCCATCAGCGAATGGCGACGCGTTTCGGCGATCTCCTCCTCCAGCACCTGGTTGGCATCCAGAAGTGAGGTCGGCGCGATCGGTTCGTAGTCGATGGTGAAGAAGTGGTTCGCCAGCCCAAGCTCGTCGTCGGGCATCAATCCTTGCTCGTGCGCGACGATCTGCCCGTTGACGGTCGTCCCGTTCGTGCTGCCGAGGTCGCGGACGTGCCAGACCCCTTTGACGAACATCAACTGGCAATGGCGTCCGGAGATATTCTCGAAATCCAGCCGGATATCACATTTCGGCCGGCGACCGACGATCATCTCTTCCTTGTGCAACGGAACAGGGTCGCCCCCGCCCAGCGGTCTCAGAATTCCGAGCGGTTTTTCAGAATTCGGCATGGTCTGGATCTCCAGAACAGGGGATCAAGGCCGGGTCAGCATAATGCTCTCATGATATTAAGGCAATCATACCAAAACCTTGCCCTGCGGAAAAGTCCCCGGGTCGGAAACCCTTCCGATCGGCCGAGGACCAGGAGGACGGTTCGGCGGGGACTGGCGAGGCGCCCCGGTTCGGATAGCCTCGGGCACGGAATCCCCCCTCAGCTGGATTTCGGGGAATGATACCGGATATTGAGTCCACCGAACGGGAGCCCGCAATAATGTACGGTGATACCACGCGGAATGTGACGAGACGCGAAGCCCTGGCCGCGGGCCTGGCGGCGGCCGGGGCGCTGAGCCTGGCGGCGCGGTTGCGCGGCCAGGAAGGCTCGGCCGGAGGCGCGTATGGGCCATTCAAGATGGGCCTCCAGAGCTATTCACTCCGAAAGTTCGACCTGCACGACGCCCTGCACAAGACCAAGGACCTCGGTCTGAACTACTGGGAATCGTACAACGCCCACATCCCCACGACCACGGATGCCGAGCAGGTTCAGAAGGTTCTGGAGACGACGAAGGAGCACGACGTCACGGTCAACGGCTACGGCGTCGTTCGCTTCACCACCGACGAGAAGGCCAACCGCACGCTGTTCGAGTTCGCCAAGCTGATGAAACTCGGCTACTTCTCGGCCGATCCCGACCCGGAATCGTTCGACCTTCTGGACAGGCTGGTCGAGGAATACCAGATCCCCGTCGGCATCCACAACCACGGCCCCGGGCACCGCTACGACACGATCGACAAGATCGCCGGGGACGATCAAGAACCACCATCACCTGATCGGCTGCTGCATCGACACGGGCCACTTCCTCCGCTCCCGGCAGGACCCGGTCCGCGCGGTCGAGGTCTTCGACAAGCGGATCTACGGCGTCCACCTGAAGGACGTCAAGGACGCCACCGAGTTCACCGTCGTCGGCAAGGGGGACCTCCGCACGGCCGACCTGCTCAAGGCCCTGGCCGAGCGAAAGTACCACTATTGCCTGGCCCTGGAGTACGAGGAGAACCCGGACAACCCGATCGACGACATCAAGGCTTGCCTGGCCGCGACCCGCGAGGCCATCGCCAGGATCTGACGCGATTCGCTTCCGGAGCTTCGGTTCCAGAGCCTCACGCAAAGACGCGAAGCGCAAAGTCACGCAAAGAAGGCGGAAAAGGGATTCCTATTCTTCCCTGGCGAACCTTGGCATCCTTGCGCCTTTACGTGAGGCTCCTCCAGATACCAAAGAGACACGCGGTTCCAACACGACCAGTCCGATTTTCGTAGTAGTAGAAGAGAGAACAACGACACAAGCCCCCTTCCTGTCGTCTCAGGGCTGGTGCGGTTGCTCTTTGCCCGTCCCTTCTCTCCCTTCTGCCGAGGATCGACCTCATGCGCACACGAACGAGCGGGATCGCGCTGGCCCTGTTGCTCGCCGCGGGATGTGGTGCCAGCCCGGAGGACGCCTACACGGTCGAAAGCGTCGCGAAGTCACCGGCAGCGGCAGCCTTTAAGTCTCCTGCAGAGGTAACGACCGTGGAACGCGGGAGCATGGCCGGCATGATGGGTTCGGGAGTCGCGGCCTCGGAGACGAAATCCGAGCCGATCCCGCCGGCGGAGACCATCGCCGGCGCGCCGGATGTCACCCGGAAGATCATTTACAACGCCGATCTCGCCCTGGTCGTCGAGGATTTCGCCAAGACCCAGCCGAAGGTCGAGGACCTCGTCCAGCAGGCGGACGGCTACATCGCCGAGATGCAGATTCTCGGCTCCCCCGGCGAGAAGCGGAGCGCCCGCTGGAAGATCCGGGTTCCGGTCGAGGGGTTCGAGACGTTCCTCCGCGACGTGGCCCGGCTCGGCGAGATCGAGAAGAACTCCCGGACCTCGGAGGATGTCACCGATCGGTATTACGACATCGAGGCCCGGGTCAAAAACAAGACGGTCGAGGAAGAACGGCTCCAGAAGATCCTGGAGGACGCGACCGGAAAGATCGAGGAGGTCTTGCAGGTCGAGCGTGAACTGACGAGGGTCCGGGGCGAGATCGAGCAGCTTCAGGGGACCTTGCGGGTGCTCGCCAACCTGTCGTCGTTGACGACCGTGAACCTGTCGATCCGCGAGCGGGAAGACTACAACCCGCCGCCGCCGATCGCCCCGTCGTTCGCCACGACGGTCTCGCGGACGTTCGAGAAATCGCTGAATCTCCTGATCGAGCTGGGCAAGGCGCTGGTGCTGATCGTCGTCGCGCTGTCGGTCTGGCTGCCGCTGGTCGCCCTCGCCGCGCTCGTCCTGTTCCTGATGGTCCGGCGCTCGACGCGCCCCCAGCCCCATCCCCGGCCGACGCCGGCCTCCTGATACACGAGGCCGCTGATGCGTTCCGGTTCTCCTTTTCCCGGAGCGCGGCCGTCCCGGCCGCAATGCCGGGGCGGCCGGGACGGCCGCGCTCCAGAAACCAGAAGGCATCAGCGGTTCGTGAGTGAGAACTTGTGCGTGACGGCTCGTGTCGGGTGGGTGAACAGCGCGCCCCCCACCCGACTTCACTTGTCACTCACCTCACCACCATTGGCCGTCAGCATCGCCCGGAGCGTGGCCGGGTCGCAATCATCGTGGAGGGTGGAGACCGACACATCGGCCGAGACCACCCGAGCACCCCCCAGCCGGCTGCCCAGACCTCGGCCCGACCCGTCGTTGATCCGGAAGCTCATCCGGTCGAAGCGCAGGTCTCTCGGCTCCATCCACCGAAATTGTCCATCCGGAACCTCGACGACCAGAAGCGTTTCGTGCGTCCCATCCCCCAGGTCCTCGCGGCTCAGGGCGACCGGGCCGGGCCAGGCGGTCTCGGGGCCGACCACCGCCACGAAGCTCGTCGTCTCGACCTGGTCCGACTCCAGACCGGAGCGGAGATAGATCCGCCCGACCTGATCCGCCAGCGTCCGGTTGTGGGGACCGTCCCAGGGCTCGTCGAAGTTGTAGGCGTCGTAAAGCGCTTGCTGTTCCAGAAACGGCAGGAGCAGGACCCGCCAGCTATGCATCGGCTTGCCGTCCCGACCGGCGACATAGGCGGGCGGGAAGCTGCCGTAGGTCTCGTGATAGTTGGCGACCGCCAACCCAATCTGCTTGAGGTTTCAGGTGGTGGCCGACGCCTGGGCGGAGTTCCTGGCCTTCCGCACGGCGGAGGCCAGCCCGGTGGCAAGTCCCCCCACGATGCTGACCCCGAGGACGACCGGAACCACCTGGCGAAATCGTCGTTGCCAGAACAAGGGCCGCATGATTTTGATCCTCAACGCCGGGCACTTGACGGGAACCGAGGCCGTTTCCTCATCATACCCGGGGACGGGGATGAACGGCGAGCGCGGGACGCCGCGTCCCCAAGCGAATCGAGACATTCCGTCCGGGGATTCTACGGACTGGATTGTCCGCCGCGCATCGACTAGAAAAGCGGAACGGCCATTCGTCCGAGACAGGGCGGGGCGCTGTCGCCGACCCGGCGGCGCGGTCCCGCTCCTTCCGTGCCCGAGGACCCGTTCCGATGAAGCGAACCATCCTGCTCGTTCTGATCGTCTCCGCGTTGCTGCTGATCCCAAGGCCCGACGCCGCCAGGGGGGGCGAGGCGACGGTCAACGGCAAGCACTTCACGCTGCCCGACGGCTTCACGATCGAGCCGGTGGCCGGCCCGCCGCTGGTCGATCGGCCGATCGTGGCCGACTTCGACGAGCACGGCCGGCTCTACGTCGCGGATTCCTCCGGCTCGAACGACCCGGTGAAGGAGCAACTGGAAAAGAAGCCGCACCGGATCGTCCGGCTGGAGGACTCCGACGGCGATGGGACGTTCGACCGCCGCACGGTCTTCGCCGATCGGATGATGTTCCCCGAGGGGGTGATGTGGCACGACGGCTCGCTCTACGTCGCCGCGCCGCCGAGCATCTGGAAGCTGACCGACACCGACGGCGACGGCGTGGCCGACCGCCGCGAGGAATGGTTCCAGGGGAAGACCCTCACCGGCTGCGCCAACGACCTGCACGGGCCGTACCTCGGGCCGGACGGCTGGATCTACTGGTGCAAGGGGGCCTTCGCCGAGCAGACCTACGAGCGCCCCGGCCGCTCGCCGTTCGTCACCCGCGCCTCGCACATCTTCCGCTAGCGCCCCGACGGCACGGGGATTGAGCCGGTCATGACCGGCGGCATGGACAACCCGGTCGAGGTCGTCTTCACCCCCGGCGGCGAGCGGATCTTCACGACCACGTTCCTCCAGCATCCCGGCGGCGGCCGGCGCGACGGCCTGATCCATGCGGTCTACGGCGGCGTGTACGGCAAGGACCACGGCGTCCTCGAAGGGCACCCCCGCACCAGCCCGGACCTGATGCCGGTGCTCACCCACCTCGGCCCCGCCGCCCCTTGCGGCCTGGCCCGCTACGCGTCCGACGCCTTCGGCGACGACTACCGGGACAACCTGTTCGCCACGCTGTTCAACATGCAGAAGGTCACCCGGCACGTGCTGGAGCCCAGCGGCGCGACCTTCCAGACCCGCGACGAGGACTTCCTCGTCTGCGACGACCGCGACTTCCACCCGACCGACGTGCTGGAGGACGCCGACGGCAGCCTCCTGGTGATCGACACCGGCGGCTGGTACAAGCTCTGCTGCCCGACCTCGCAGCTCTGGAAGCCGGACGTCCTGGGGGCCATCTACCGCGTCCGCCGCAACGGCACGAAGCCCGTCGACGACCCCCGGGGCCTGCTCCTGACGTGGCAAGACCAGGCCCCGGCCGACCTGGCCCGCCTCCTCGACGACCCCCGCCCCGCCGTGCGTGGACGGGCCGTGCAGACCCTGGCGGAACGGGGCGACAAGGCGATCCCGGCGCTCGACGGCATCCTCACCGCGCAACATTCCTCCGAAGCCCGCCGCAACGCCGTCTGGGCGGCCTCCCGGATCGACGGCGAGGAGGCCCGCGCGACGGTTCGCCAGGCCCTTGGCGATCCCGACGAAACGGTGCGACAGGTGGCCCTCCATGCGGTCAGTCTCTGGCGAGACGGCAAGGCGCTGACCCGGTTGCTTGACCTGCTCAAGGGGGCCTCCCCGGCCAACCAACGCGTGGCGGCCGAGGCGATCGGGCGGATCGGCGACCCGTCCGCCGTGCCGGCCTTGCTCGACGCCCTGGCCGACGTGAACGACCGCGTGCTGGAGCATTCGTTGACCTTCGCCCTGATCGAGATCGCCGACCCGGACGCCACGGCCGCCGGCTTGAAAAGCCCGGTGGTCGCGGTCCGGCGGGCCGCCCTGGTCGCGCTCGACCAGATGGAAGGCGGAACCTTGCCGCCGTCCGCCATCGCGCCCAACCTCGGCTCCCCCGAGGCGGTGATCCGGGAGACGGCCTCCTGGATCGCCGGCCACCACCCGGAATGGGGCACGGACCTCGCGGGCTTCCTCCGATCGCGGCTGGCGATCCGGAACCTGCCGGAAGCCGAGCGCGACGAGCTGACGCAACAACTCGCCCGGTTCTCCGGCGCGGAGGCGATCCAGCAACTGCTGACCGAACGGCTCCGCGATCCCTCGGCGACGACCCCGGAGCGCCAGATCGTCCTCCGGGCCATGGCGCGTTCGGGCGTGAAGACCGTCCCGACCGGCTGGCTGGACCCCCTGGCCCGGCTGATCCAGAGCGACGATCCCGCACTGTACGGCGAGGCCGTCGCGACCGCCCGGTTCCTGCCACTCCCCAAAGTCGACGCCGATGCGGTCGTCGCGGCCCTGCTCGACCGAGCCCGCGACGCGGAAACAACGGCATCCGTGCGGCTGGCCGCCCTCGCGGCGGTCCCGGGCGGATTGTCCGAGGTCGATCCGGCGCTCTTCGCCTTCCTCAAGGATCAGCTCAGTCCGGACCAGGCCGCCTCCGCGCGGACGGCCGCCGCCGACGTGCTCGCCAAGGCCCGGCTCAAGAACGAACAGCGACAGGCACTCACCGAGCCGATCGCCGACGCCGGCCCCCTGGAGCTGCCCCGGTTGCTCGCCGCCTTCGAGAACGGCAACAATCCGGAGGTCGGCCTGAAGCTCGTTCAGGCCCTGGAAGCGCTCGCCGGGGCTGACCAGCCTGCGGACGGAGACCCTCAAGCCCTTGCTGGCGACGTACGGTGAGCGCGTCCAGCAGGCGGCGGAGGGGCTTTACCAGACGCTGAACGCCAGCCAGGCGCAGCAGCAGGCCAAGCTGGAGCAGATGCTCGGCTCGCTCGCCGAGGGGGACATCCGGCGCGGGCAGTCGGTCTTCAACAGCACGAAGGCCGCCTGCTCGTCGTGTCACGCCATCGGCTACCTCGGCGGAAACGTCGGCCCGGACCTCACCCGGATCGGCCAGATCCGCGTCGAGCGCGACCTGCTCGAAGCGATCGTCTTCCCGAGCGCCAGCTTCGTGCGGAGCTACGAGCCCGTCGTCATCGCCACCCAGAGCGGCCAGGTCTTCAGCGGCGTCTTGCGAAAGGACTCCGCCGACGAGATCGTCCTCGCCACCGGCCCGGACGAGGAGGCCCGCATCCCCCGCGACCAGGTCGAGGAGATGCAGCCGGGGACCGTCTCCGTCATGCCGGCGGGGCTCGACCAGCAGTTGACCCCCCAGGAAATCGCCGACCTGGTCACGTTCCTCAAGGCCTGCCGGTGAGCATGGCCCCCATTCTCGGAAATCACCTTGAAGACGGATTGCGGCCTGGCCAATCCCAGATACCAGATTCGGGGTTCCAGATTCCCAGATTCCAGATCCCAGAAGCGATTTGCCGCCATGATGGAGGTCTGGAATCGAGAATCCGGAATCCCGAATCTGGGATTGGCCATGCCGAACTCAATAAAGTTCCTGACCCTCGCGGAGGATCTCCGATGTCACCACGTCAACTCCTGCTGATCGTCGGCGGAATGCTCGCCCTGTTCTGGCTCTGCGCTCCGCTGGCGCTGGCGGCCCGGCCGGCGGAGGCCCCCTTGTGGGTCTTCGTCGGCACCTATACCGGCGGCGAGAGCCAGGGGATCTACCGGCTGGAACTGGACCCCGCGACGGGGGCCCTCTCCGAGCCGCAACTCGCCGCCGAGATGTCCAACCCGTCCTTCCTGGCGATCCATCCCGACCACACGTTTCTCTACGCCGTCAGCGAGGTTTCGGCCACGAGCGGCGAGCCGGGCGGGTCGGTCGTCGGGTTCGCGCTCGACGCCGGAACCGGAGCGCTCACGCCGTTGAACCGGCAATCCTCCCGAGGGGCCGGGCCGTGCCACCTCGTCGTCGATCACCAGGGCAAGAACGTGCTGGTGGCCAATTACGGCGGCGGGAGCATCGCCGCCTTGCCGATCGGCGCGGACGGACGCCTCCAGCCGGCCTCGGCGTTCGTGCAGCATGAGGGATCGGGAGCGAACCCGAAACGGCAGGAGGCCCCTCACGCCCACTCGATCCATGCGGACCCCGCCGACCGGTTCGCGATCGCGGCCGACCTCGGGCTGGATCAGCTCCGGATCTATCGGTTCGACCCCTCAAACGGCACGCTCACCCCGAACGACCCGCCCGCGACATCGACCGCGCCCGGCTCCGGCCCCCGGCACTTCGCGTTCCATCCCGATGGCCGTCATGCCTACGTCATCAACGAGCTGAATTCCACCGTCACCGCCTTCGACTACGACCCGTCGAAGGGGACCTTGACCGAGATCCAGACCGTTCCGACGCTCGCCCAGGACGATAACGCCAGCAAGAACTACCCGGCCGAGGTCCAGGTTCACCCGTCGGGCCGGTTCCTCTACGGATCGAATCGCGGCAAGGACAGCATCGCCGTCTTCGCGATCGACGCCGACAGCGGCCGGCTTCGCCCCTTGCAGTTTCCGTCCACCGGAGGCAACAACCCGCGCAACTTCGGCATCGACCCCTCCGGCCGCTTCCTGCTCGCCGCCAACCAGGATTCCAACAACATCGTCGTCTTCCGCATCGACCCGAAGACCGGAGAGCTTCAGCCCACCGGACAGGAGGTTCACGTCCCCAGGCCCGTCTGCGTAAAGATGATTCGCAAAGGAGAGTGAGCCCGCCGAGGTCCCGCCCGAAGACGAACCGGGATCACCTTGCGCCCTGGGATTTCTCATGCGAGACGCCGGCAAGGTGAGGCCCTGTTTTCCAGGGATGAATCGAACGCTCACTCCACGTCCTCTCATCGCCTCGCGCCCCGGACAACGCGGACGTCGTCCGGGGCGCCCGCGGTCAGCGCTCAATCTCCAGGTCGGGACGAACCTCGCGCAACGCGGCGACGCCCTCGTCGGTCACCGGGGTCTGACTCAGGTCCACTTTCCGCAAACTCTCGAACCCGGCCAGGATTTTCAGCCCCTCGTCGGTCACCGGGGTCCCGCGAAGGCCCAGGTATCGCAAATCCGGGAGCCCGGCCAGAGGCTTCAGCCCCGCGTCGGTCGTTTTCGAGCCGTCGAGATAGACGTCCCGCAAGGTTTTGAGCCGGCCGATTTCCCGGAGCTGCGCGTCCGTCACCGGCACGTTCCAGAGGAACAGGCTCTCCAGGTTCTCGAAACGGGCCAGCCCCTTGAGGTCCGCCTCGGTCACGTCTCGGTTGGAGAAATCCGCGACCCGCACGCGCTCGGGCATCCAGAGTTCTTCACGAATCCTGGGCTTTTCCGCGTCCACGCCCCAGTAGCGCAAGGTCCGATACGCCTCCCGACGGACGACATAAATCCGGACCTCGCGCCCCTGGTTCTCCTCGGCCCGATCGAGATACGCCCACGCCGGGTCGTCGAGCAGCGCCCGCACGCGCTCGATGTTCTCGGCCGATCGGAAGTACCGCAAGGCCCTGGCCCCCTCCTCGCGTCGAAACGTGCTGTCGGAGCGAAGGAACTCCAGCGCCCGCGTCTCCAGCCGCCTGTCCACGGGAACGCTCAGGAGGAGATACCCTCCGGTCCCGTAATACTCGGCCCATTGCGTCCCGGCAACCGCCTCGTTCGGCACCATGAGCGCGAAGCCGAGGATTCGCCTCACCCCCGGCATCCGGCGCACCGTCTCCTTCGCGACCCGGATCACCTCGTCCGGATCGCGCAAGAGGGTAAAATCCGCCGTCAGAACCTCCAATCCCTCATCCGCCAGCTCGATCACCGTGGCCGCGCTCGAATCCTCCTCTCCCACCACCGCCACCAGCAGCCGTCGGGAACGGTCCTTCCATCCCTCAAGGACCGACGCGGGCCGGGACAGCCAAACCCGCAGCCGCTGGCGATGTTCCCCCTTCAACGTTTCCTCAACGGCCAACGTCGCCTCAATCCCCTCGCCCTCATCGGCACCTTCACCGCCCCCAAACCCCACAATCTTCCCGACCACGACCCGATCGGCATTCGCAACCGTCCACTCAATACTCTCGGCATGGCTGAACAACGGCTGAGCGTCCGCGCGCACCGAGAGAACCAGTGAAACGCCGAGCGCGACGAGCGATGTCCAGGCGGAGGTTCTCATATATCGGCTCCATTATGAAATGGCCAGGGTTGAGCGCATCGAATCCCTGATTTCCCAAAGCCACCCGCCGCCACGTCGGGCCGGGGACGCGTGAGGTTCGGCGGGCGAGTATGGCGAGGACCATCGAATTGATATTAGTGGATCGGTCCGCACGGCGGACCCTACCCAATTCTGCCTGGTTTGGGAGCCACGGATTGTCTTCGACCCGTGCTGCGGTAGCCAGACGGCACGGAGTCCGGAACCGGAACACCGTGACACCCAAACCTCAGCCCATCCACCCATGCGGTAGCGGTACAGGAAACCTCCTCTTCGCCCCGGAGGGGCGGCAGTGAATAGCCAGTGGGCGTAAGCCCCTGGAATGTAATCATCCCGTGTCTTCCAAGCCCCGGCAGGGGCGACAGTGTGTCTTCGGCGGGACTGTCGCCCCTGCCGGGGCTGGGTTTCTGAACATTGCGTTTGTCGTCCAGGGGCTTACGCCCACTGGCTATTCACTGCCGCCCCTCCGGGGCGAAGAGGAGGCTCATTCCTTCAAAACCTATTTTCTTGTTCCAAATCGCGTACGATGCTCGCATAACCAGGATAAATGGCGGAAGGTGTGACATCCAGCTTTGCCAGGAGGTACAAGAGCCTGCCCGCCTGAGATGCCGGGAGTGCGAATTTCCGCAGTTGACAGTCCACTACAATTTTGTCCTGGTCCGATTTCTCCGGCTCTGCCTCGGCTGACAACTCAGCCAAGACCTCTTCCATCGGTCGATCCTCGGCTCTTTGCTCTCTCGTATACTGTGGCTGAAATAAAGTGAACATATTGTTGGGCTTGAGATTAGAATTTGTCGCGCTCGGCGCAGTGACGATCCTGATCAAGGCGGATCCGCGACCGACGTAACCTTGCTTACCCATCATCGGGTAATGAAAGGCCCACACCACGAGGCGACCAAGGACTC
Source organism: uncultured Planctomycetota bacterium (assembly GCA_963758025.1). Taxonomy (GTDB): domain Bacteria; phylum Planctomycetota; class Planctomycetia; order Isosphaerales; family Isosphaeraceae; genus CAVWUA01. The sequence continues at coordinate 40,627 of CAVWUA010000009.1, forward strand.
CGGGGTGCTCCGTCCGGCTCGCTGCCCCTTCCGCCGCGAAGAAAGCGGCGATCAATGATTGCCTCGACCAGTCCAGCAGCGGTGTGGGTATCCCATAGTGCTGGGCCAAGGCCATTAACGAGAGGGCCATGTCGTACGTTTTCCATCCGTCCCATCCCTTCGGGACGAATTGGTCGCCACTATTCGAGTTGAAGAGTTCAAGCCGATCTCGAAGCTCCTGTGAGTCGTCGGGTAAGATCAAGCCTCGACGATCAGCGATGTCAAAGAATCGGATCAGGATGTCGCGTTCCGCCAGGCGCCTCTCGCTGGGGTCCCGTACGTCGTGCTTCGTCAGCGATTTCAATCTCCCATCGCTCCTGTATGCCGACGGAACGAGCGGATAATCACCACACTGGCCCCGGAACAACCATCGATCTGCGAGGGGAAAATCCTTGAAGAAGGGGCCGAGCGGTGAGATCGCGTCCAGAAATTCATCGGCACTGTCACAATCAACCTGAGGAAGTACGACCTGAAATGTGCCCATCGGTGTCGTCCTAGCCGCGTAGCCGCGTAGGGTCCGCCGCGCGGACCGTCGAATTGATATTAGTGGATCGGTCCGGCGGCGGACCCTACGCGACTGAATCCCGGTCACTCGCCCGGACCGCGAGCAGACCAGGGGCCACCCAGCGCTTGACAGAAGAGGCCCTTCGGGTGCCCCCGGCCCGGCTTATTGTCCGACCCCCAGGGCACGATCAAGCACCGTTCTCAGATCGTCTGGAGCCACGTCGATCGCCGCCAGCGTGCCGTCGGCTCCGATCACGTGGTACTCCGGCACGACGCCGGTGACGCCGTATGCCTTCGACGGGAAGACCTTTTCCGTGTACTCGCTGACGTTCCACCAGCGGGGGTCATCGAGGAAACGCCGCCTCCCATCGCCGTAATCGACTTCGCCTTGCTCGGCGATCAACGCGGCCCACTCTTCCCACCGGTCGCCCCCGTTGGCGCAGACGGTGAGGATGAGGAAGTTCGGGCGATCGGCGTAGGCTCGGCGGAGGGGGGCCAGGCGGCCGAACGGGAGTCCCTTGCCCTTGCCCTTGTCCTCCCCCAGCCGCCAGAAGACGACGAGCACCACCTTGCCCGCCAGGTCGTCGATCGCGAGGCCGTTCCCGTCCGGGTGGACCGCCTCGATCGCCGGCGCCGGCTCGCCGATCTTCGGGCGAGGGTGGCCGGATACCTCGATCCGCTTCCCACCGACGCCCTGGCCTTCCGCGCTCCTGTCGGACGATCGCTCAGGCCCACCCTGGAACCGCTCGCCGATCATCGGGGTCTCCGCCGGGAGGGGGATGTGGTTCCGATCGACGACATCGCCGTCAACAAATGCGTCGATGTGATTCATCCCAAACCAGGAGACCCTCGGGGTGGATTGGCCGGGGATGGGGCCGGAGCCGCCGCGCACGGTCCGCGCCCGCGCTCGCGACGGCTCCCGCTCCGATGGCCAGTTCTTGGGCCACGTCCCTCGATCCGTGACCACATCAACCGCGTACGCGGAGCACGCGGCGGAGAGAGCCAGGGCGGAGAGGACAGCGGGCATTCTCTTCATCGGAAGGCCTCCATCGTTGGCGACGAGCGAGGCGGAGAGGACGAGAATCTCCCGGTGCGGGTGAATCGATGAAGAAGGTCGAGCCGACGGCAACCGCGTAGGGTCCGCCGCGCGGACCATCTCATTAATATTGGTGGATCGGTCCGCGCGGCGGACCCTACCCAACTACTCAACTTGGACCAGAGCCACACGACAACACGCTTGACGAGATAGATCAGCACGCATACAGCAACCCACCGATCCAGTAATGTAGGGTGGGCACCGCCCACCATCCAAATTTTAATATGTGGTGGGCGGTGCCCACCCTACATTACTGGCAATGCCGAGCCTGATCTCGACGGCAGAGTTGCGGGGGTTCGCCCGCGAATAAAGTCGTAGGGGCGTCACAAATCCTGGCTATCCAGCACGAGATACTGCGGGTGGCCGTCTGTAATGGCCACCCAGGGATACGGCGAAATTGTCTGAGCAAGAGGTTAGGCGGGCATCACCTCGGCCTCTTCAATCCGGACTCCGCAGGACCGAACTTGCGACTGCCTGCTCAACTGTGATGCCGGACACCACGAGCCCCACATTGTCGGGAGCAGAAGCCCGGCGCAGACCTCGCTTCTCGAATCTTTCGATCTCTTCTATACGGACGGGGAATCCACCGTCGGCGCATTCGATAACCATAGCCTCACCGACGTGGATGGTCCCTCTCTCGATTCGTCCGACTACGCACGGTCCCGGTCGATCCTTCAGGTTGAAGACGTCCTCAATAATGAACAGGAATTCCGAGGTTCTGGACCGCTTATCGACCCGCGCCAGGAGACTGGCGAGAACATCGCGAACCCTGGCGATTTCGAGTTCCAAGTCGGCAATCCGCTGCTCGTAGTCCACGGGGGCTGCTCGATTTCGGCGCCCGAGGAAGAGGCGTCGTATCAGGTCTTGCACTGCGGAAGCCCCCCACCACCTAACTATGAGTCATCCCGACGTTTGGCTGATAATACACCGCCCAAAGTTTTGGCCGTGTGGCCGTAAACGCCATCATGATTTCGCGATGGTGTTGAAAATGTCAAGGCAATATTCGACCATTTATCCAATCTAATCGTAGATAATGGTTTTATGCGCTCGTCAGGCCGATAAAACGCCGACTCGGATCACGGCCAAGGGGCCGTAAATCGGGTCAGATGGCCGAGAACGGACCACCACGCCGAGGCCGTGACGGAGGGTTTCTCCGCGTGAAATGCGGCCTGGGGCTATCTCGGGGCGGGGTGGACGTGCTCAGGCCAACGACTCAGGTCCAGTGATATGAAGTCCGTACGGTCGCGATATTCTCCCGAGACGGACGCGATTCTCCGGGGCGGTCGGGGTGCGCCTGGAGGGATCGGTCCGAGAGGAACACCAAGAAGGGAGATTCGCCCGCCCATGCTCAGCCAGACGACAGATCGACGCCAATCGACGGAACGCTCAGAAGAGTACCGGGCCTCGCACGGCCAGGGGGAAGGCGCGGGCCAGTCAGAATAGCGTGCGGCATGGGCTCTCGGCGCGGGTGGTGGTGCTGACTCGTGAGGAGAAGGCGTTTCAGAAGCGCTTGCGGGAGGACTGGTATCGGGATCAACGGCCGACGACGGAGGAGGAATTGGTCCTGATCGAGCAGGCGGTGCGGGCGATGGTGATCCTGAAGCGGATTCGGACGATCGAGATGCGGATGTGGGCCGAGGCGTCGCCGGGGGAGTATCTGCCGATCGAGGCGGTGAAGTTCGTCCTCCGCTACCTGCCGCGGTGGTCGAAGAGTCTGCACCGGGCGATCCGGGGGTTGGAGCGGATCGCGAAGGCGAAATTGCGGGCGAAATCGCAAAACGAAGCCGCGAGGATTTCGACGCAAACCCTTTTGAATAAATCGGTTGAGACCTCCAACAGCGATTCCCGAACGGCGTCGGATCGGGGGGCTCGGGTGGTAGGCCAACCGGGCTCGGATCGGCGTGACGATACGGGTGGCCGGACACCCGGGGCGTTCGAAGACGGGAATCTGGGGGAGCCGTCGAACGAGCGGACAGACCGAGCGAAATCACAAATCGAAGCCGTCGAGATTTCGCCGCAAGTCCTTTCCGTCACAACGGTTCATGCCCACGAGAACGGTTCCGGAACGGCGACGGATTCCGCGACGGATCGGGGGACGCGGGGGGCGGGTGGCCCATGTTCCAGGTCGGAGGAACCCACGGAGGGCCAGCGGCCCACGGTCCACCACGGAAAAGGCAATCCGGCAAGGACGGGGACGGGGGCAATCGGCGCGAACGACACGGTGAAATCGCAAATCGAAGCCACGCCCAATTCGACGCAACCTCTTGTGCGGTCGCGGCTCGCGTTTCTGGTACGGGTGGCGGCGGGGGTCGTGCTCGGGGCAGGGGTGTTGCTGGCGGGGACGGCGGGCCAGGGGGCGGGCGTCTCGCGTCGGGCGGACGTCTTGAGTAACATGGGGGTCATGCGGACGGGTGATGATCCAACCGCGCTGACCGTTGACCAGAAATGCGATGACCGTGGGCCGTAACGAGGTTCCGTTCCCCCTCCGGCTCGATTCCCAAGGAGTGACATCCAATGGCCACGACTTCCGCCTCCCCGCTCGCCGCCTTGCAGGCGCTCGATCAGAGCGTCTGGATGGACTTCATGAGCCGCCAGTTTCTCGACAGCGGCGAGCTGAAGCGGCTGATCGCGGAGGACAACCTCCAGGGGTGCACGTCCAACCCGACGATCTTTGACAAGGCGATCAGCAAGAGCGACGACTACGACGCCCAGATCAAGGAGCTGGTCGCCGCAGGGCAAGAGTGCGCAGGAGATCTACGACGAGCTGACCACCGACGACATCCGCCGCGCTCTCGACCTGTTCCGGCCGATGTACGACCAGACGAAGGGGGAGCACGGGTTCGTCAGCCTGGAGGTCGCCCCCGACCTGGCGTTCAACTCCGACGCGACCACCGCCGAGGCGAAGAAGCTCTGGGGCATGCTCGACCGGCCGAACGCCATGATCAAGATCCCCGGCACGCCCGAAGGGCTCAAGCCGATCGAGGACTCCCTCTTCGACGGGATCAATATCAACGTGACCCTGCTGTTCAGCGTCGAGGCGTACGAGGCGGTCGCCCTCGCGTACGTCCGCGCCCTGAAGCGCCGGGCGGAGGCCGGCAAGCCGATCGACCGCATCGCCTCGGTCGCCAGCTTCTTCGTCTCGCGGATCGACGTCGAGGTGGACGGCCGGATCGAGGATCAACTGGAGAAGGAGACCGACCCCGAGCGCAAGGCGAAGCTCCAGACCCTCAAGGGCAAGGCCGCCATCGCCAACGCCAAGAACGCCTTCGACGTCTTCCAGCGGATCTTCGAGGGGCCGGACTTCGCCCCGCTTGAAGGCCAAGGGGGCCCGCGTTCAGCGCGTCCTCTGGGCGTCGGTCGGCGTGAAGAACCCGGACTATCCCGACACGCTCTACATTGATGAACTGGTCGGCCCGCACACCGTCAGCACGATGCCGCCGGACACCTTCAACGCCGTCAAGGACCACGGCAAGGTCCGTCCGAGCCCTGACCGAGGACATGGGCCTGGCCGCGCAGCAGATCAAGGAGCTGGCGGCGCTCGGGATCGACATCAAGGACGTGACCGACAAGCTCCTGCGCGAGGGCGTGGAGAGCTTCGGCAAGTCGTTCGAGAGCCTCATGAACGGCATCAAGACGAAGCGTGAGGCCCTTCTCGCCGAGGTGAAGCGATGATCGACCAGCACAGCCGCCTGGGGGACCACGCCCCCGCGGTCAAGACCGCGATGGACGCGCTCCAGGCCGCCAACGCCGTCGAGCGGCTCTGGACGAAGGACACGACCCTCTGGACCGAGGACCCGGCGCACGCCAAGATCATCAGCAACAGCCTGGGCTGGCTCACCGTGCCGGACTACGTTCGCCCGATGGCCGCCGACCTGGCGGCCTTCGGCGACGAGATCGCCGGGGCCGGGTTCACCCACATCGTCCTGATGGGCATGGGGGGCTCCAGCCTCTGCACCGAGGTCCTCCGGCGGGTGAACATCCCGATGGCCGGGCACCCGGAGTTGATCGTGCCTCGATAGCACCGTGCCGGCCACCATCCGCCGCGTGCAAGAGACGATCAACCCGGAAAAGACCCTGTTCATCGTCGCCAGCAAGAGCGGCACGACGACCGAACCGGCGTGCTTTTACGCCTACTTCTACGACCTGGTGAAGCGGCTCAAGGGGGACAAGGCGGGGGAGAACTTCATCGCCATCACCGACCCCGGCACGCCGATGGAAGCCAGCGCGAAGAAGGACAACTTCCGCCGCATCTTCGTCAACCCGAGCGATATCGGCGGGCGGTACTCGGCCCTCTCGCTCTTCGGCATGGTCCCGGCCGCCTTGATGGGCCTGGACGTGAAGGTCCTGCTCGACCGCGCGGACGAGGCCGTGCGGGCCTGCCGCCCCGAGGCCCCCTACGATGAGAACCCCGGCGTCCGCCTCGGCGCGGCGCTCGGGGCCCTGGCCCTGGCCGGGCGCGACAAGCTCGACGCTCGTCACCCCGCCGCCCGCTGGAAGCCCTGGGCCTCTGGATCGAGCAGCTCATCGCCGAGAGCACCGGCAAGGAAGGCAAGGGGATTCTGCCGGTCGCGGGCGAGCCGCTGGGGCTGCCCTCCGACTACGGCAACGACCGGGTCTTCGTCCGGGTCCGCACGACCGGCGCGAAGGTCGATGCGAACGACCAGGCGCTCGACCGCCTGGCCGCCGCCGGGCACCCGGTCATCGACCTGACCCTGACCGACCCGATGGACATCGGCGCGGAGTTCTTCCGCTGGGAAGTCGCCACCGCCCTGGCCGGGCAACGCCTCGGTATCAACCCGTTCGACCAGCCGAACGTCCAGGAGAGCAAGGACAACACCAAGCGCCTGCTGGACGAATTCGAGAAGAAGGGGAAGTTCTCCGAGACGAAGGTCATCGCCCGGTTCGGCGAGTTGACCCTGGCGAGCGACGCGACCAACGAGGCGGCGATCCTTGAGGATGTGGACCAGAAGGACGGCGAGCGCGCGGTCTTCGTCCGGCTCCTGCGTGCCCATTTCAACCGGGCCCGCTCGGGCGAGGATTACGTCGCCCTGACGCAATACTTCGACGAGACCGACGCCCGCGACACGCGCTTGCAGTCGATCCGCACCCGGCTGCGAGACGCCTTGAAGGTCGCCACGACAACCGGCTACGGCCCGCGCTTCCTGCACTCGACGGGCCAGCTCCACAAGGGCGGCCCCGACTCGGGCGTCTTCCTCCAGCTCTCAGCCAACGACGGCGAGGACCTGAACATCCCGGGCCGCCCTTACGGCTTCGCCACGCTCGTCGCCGCACAGGCGCTCGGCGATTTCGAGTCCCTCTCCCAGCGCAACCGGCGGGCCGCGCGGCTGCACCTGGGCAACGACGTGAACGCGAACCTGGATATCCTGGTCGATCTGATCAAGGAGGTGCTGACCCCGGCCTGACGGGCGGACCGACGGAATCAAGTATGGATTTCAACTTTATATGTGAATTATCAAGAGATCCTCGTTCCCACACTCTTCTTGCGTGGGAACGAGGGAGGGAATTTCCTCTGGTCGCGCAGCTTCTACAAGAGAGGAGGCCCGCGTGCTCAACCTCGGTCAGATGCGAGGGCGGACGTGTGGATCGGTCACGCGCCGGGCGTTCCTCCAGGTAGGAAGCCTCGGCGCTCTGGGGCTCTCACTCGCGGACCTGCTGGCCCTGAAGGCTCAGGCCCAACCGTCGGCCGCCACCCCCCCGGCGCGGGCGGTGATCCTTCTATGGCTCTGGGGAGGCCCGAGCCATCTCGACACGTTCGACATGAAGCCGGACGCCCCGCTGGAGTATCGCGGGCCGTTCGAGCCGGTCGCCACGGCGGTCCCCGGCGTGCGGGTCTGCGAGCTGCTGCCGGGCCTGGCGAAGCGGGCGGACCGGTTCGCCCTGGTGCGGAGCATGCACCACGAGTCGAACGACCACGGCGTCGCCGGAACGATCGCCCTGACGGGGAACATCGCCGGCTCGGTCAGTCTCGGCGGCCAGACCGCCACCGGGGCCTTGCGCCCGAGCACCGGCGCGATCGTCGGCCGCCTGCGAGGGGCCCAGGCCGGAACGCTCCCGCCGTATGTGATCCTGGGCAACCAGCTTCACCAGGGGCTCAAGCGGGTCGTCGGCGAGGGGGGCGGAACGCTCGGCACGCCGTACGACCCGTTCCGCATCGACTACGAGCCAGGGCTCGGCCTGAAGCTGCCCGACGTGACCCTCCCCGACGGCGTGACCGCCGCGCGGCTCGACGCCCGCTGGTCCTTGCTCCAGGGGCTGGACCGGCTCGGCCTGGCGACCCGCATGGACCGGCATTACGAGCTGGCGCACACGCTGATCAGCTCTCGGCAGAGCCTCGCCGCGCTGGACATCGACCGCGAGCCGGCACGCCTGCGCGAGGCGTATGGTCCGCACCGGTTCGGCCAGTGCTGCCTGATCGCGCGTCGGCTGGTCGAGGCGGGCTTGCCGTTCGTGCAGGTCAACTGGAGCACGCACGTCGAATGCCCCGAGGACGCCGGGGACGGCGGCTGGGACATGCACGACCGCTACTTCCAGATCATGCAGGACCGCCACGGCTGGATGCTCGACCGGGCCTTGTCGGCCCTGCTCGACGACCTCGAATCGCGCGGGCTGCTCGACGAGACCCTGGTGATCGCCGTCGGCGAGTTCGGCCGCACGCCCCGGATCAACGAGAAGGCGGGCCGCGACCACTGGAACCATTGCTACTCGGCCCTTCTGGCCGGCGGCGGCGTGCGAGGAGGGCGCGTCATCGGGGCCTCCGACAAGCGGGCCGAGCACCCGATCGACCAGCCCGCCACCCCGGCCGACCTCGGCGCGACGATCCTCGCGCGGCTGGGCATCGGCGCGGCGGACCTGACCGGCATCGGCCTGAATCCGCTCGGGCAACCGATCGACGTCTGAGCGTTCACCACTCGGGGAAAGGCCACGTTTGATGAAATCCCTGTTCCTGCTGAGTGCCCTGGGCGTCCTCAGCGTCCTTGGCGGTGAGTCCTCCACCTGGACCCGTCACACGACGGACGGCCTCCCGAAGCAGCGGCCCTTGTGGTCGCCCGACGGCCAGCGGCTCACCTTCGCGCGGCATGAGGCGGACGGGCTGCACATCTGGCAGTACGTGATGGACCGGGACGACCCGGCCTCCGCGCGGCGGGTCACGGACCGCAAGGAGCCGGATTTCAGCGGGGCCTTCGGGCCGGAAGGAAAGCGCCTGCTCCTGACGCTCGTCACGCTCTCGGGAACGCAGGGGAACCTCGACATCGGCCTGTTGAGCGCGGAGGGCACGGCCCCGACCGTCGTGACCGGCGACCACGAGGGAGCGCTCTCGCACCAGAACTGGCCGGCATGGTCGCCCGATGGGACACGCTTCGCCTTCAGCTCCACCCACGAAGGGAACGAGGAGATCTACACGGCGGCGATCGACGGCTCGGACCTGGTCCGGGTGACGCAAAGCCCCGGCATCGACGCCCACCCGTGCTGGTCCCCGGACGGCGAGCGGATCGTCTTCGCCACCGACCGCTGGGGCGGCCTGGAACTGGCGTCGGCCCGACCGGATGGGTCGGACGTGACGCGATTGACCGAGAGCCCCGGGCTGGACGACTATCCCTCCTGTGCGCCGGATGGCTCACGGATCGCGTTCGTGTCGAACCGGGACGGCCAGTTCGAGATCTACGTCGCCGGGTCCGACGGGGCCGATCCGAAGAACCTCTCAAACCACCCCGGACGGGAGACGTTCCCAACGTGGACACCCGACGGGCGTTGCGTCACGTTCGTCTCGGACCGCGACGGCGGGACGGACATTTACTCGGTGACGGTTCCGTGACGGATCGGGGAAAACGCCCTGTCGGCTCTCGGCGGCGCGGGCATTTCGAGGTAGGATAATATCAGGGGTCTGCTGCCCGATCGTCTGGCCCATCGGGTCGAGCACGAGCGGCGCAGCCCCAGGAATGAACGCCCTCCCCCCGCGATGTTCGGAATCGGCCCGGCGATGATCCAGCGACTTTCCCCAGAACGAGCGGGGAGCAGAACGCCAGAAAGGCAGGTAAGGCGATGAGGGCAGATCGGCCCGTGTTCATCGGGACGGACGGCGGTGCCACCACGTCGAAGGTCGCCGCCGTATGGAGCGACGGCACGCCCGTTTCCACCAGGCTTCTCCAGCGACCGACCGACGCCAAGGCCGGCCCACCGACCGTCGTCCGCGCCTGGGTTGGCGCGATCGATGGATACCTGGAACAACATGGTCTCACGTGGGATAACGTGAAGGGGGTCGGCCTGGCGATTCCCGGCCCCTTCCGGCGCTACGGGGTCATGGACTGCTCGGCCAACCTGCCCGAGAGCTTCCAGGGCTTCGACGTCCACACGACCTACATGAACCAGCTCGCCGAGCGCGCGGGCCGGCCGATTCCCTTGATCGTCGGCAACGACGGCAACATGGGCGGCGTCGGCGAGGCGCAGCGGGTTCGTGGCCAGGGGAGCGGCAGCGTGGTGATGCTCGCCCCCGGCTCGGGGCTTGGCTGCGCGTACATTGACGGCAACGGGCTGCCCCTGGACGGCGATACGCTGGCCGGCATGGAGGCCGGGCACATGCCGCTCCCCCTGCACGAACTGAACGCCCGGCCGTACCGCTGCGGCTGCGGCCGCACGTGGGGCTGCGTCGAGGTGTACACGACGCTCGCCGGCCTGCCGCTCCTGCTGGAGGAGAAGCTGCCGGCCTACCCCGACCACGACCTGGCGAAGTCTGACCGGCCGTTGAAGGAGCGAGCCTTCCGCCTGCGGGTTCTCGCCCAGGACGGCGACGCGCTGGCCCTGGAGCTGTTCGACTTCCAGGCGAAGGCCCTGGGCCTGCACGTGGCGAACCTCGCCATGGCGCTCGACCCGCAGTTTGTCGTCATCGGCGGCGGCCTGATGGACCCGGAAGCCACGACCGACACCTTCCGCGAGCGCTATCTGAACATCGTCCGCGAGACCGCCCTGCCGAACCTCTGGCCCGCCCAGCAGCGCAGCCTGAGCATCGTCCCGGCCACCCTGGGCGACCTCTCGCAAGCCATCGGCGCGGCCCTGGTCGCGCTCTACCGTAGTAAAGCGTGAGCGACCCTGACGACACCGGGATCACGAGGTGACGACGATGAAACCATTGCTGCTCCTGATCGCGCTGCTCTCCCCCTGTCTCGATGAACCGAAGCCGGAGAAGAATGACCACGATCTCATCGTGGGGGCGTGGAAAAACGTCTTGCGACGATATGATGGGGAGGATGCCAAGCCGGTCTCGGCCCGGCTGATCATCACCAAGAGCTTGATGAAGTCCGAGACCGGAGCCCCCGGCACGACCTACGGCTACACGCTCGATCCCTCGGCCGATCCGAAAGAGATCGAGACGTGGGCGGTGAGGAAATCCGGCACCGCCGTCAAGCCGCACCACGGGATCTACAAGATCGAAGGGGACCGCCTGACGATCTGCGAAAATGTATTCGAGGATGGGCGGAGGCCGAAGGAGTTCTCGGCCGAGAAGGGGGAACCGTACCTCCTGGATGTCTATCGCAGGGTCAAGACGGAGTAATGCCCCACGCCATGCGAGGCATAGACGACGACACGCGTTCTCCCGACGGCGCGGGTCGTGCCGGCCGTCGGGAGAACGCGGGCAAACCCGTTTCTCGAGCGTTATACGACGTGCTCGACGTCGTCCCGCCCGGCTTGGGGGGAGGCAAATCCCCACCACTGAACCTCAAGCATTATACGACGTGCTCGACGTCGTCCCGCCGCGGCCCGTCCAGTTCGAGTGGAAATACTTCCCGCGCGGGCTGATCGACGCGCTCGTAGGTGTGGGCGCCGAAGTAATCACGCTGGGCCTGGAGCAGGTTGGCGGGCAGGCGGGCGGTGCGGTAGCCGTCGAAGTAGGCCAGGGCCGAGGACATGGCCGGAACCGGGATGCCCTGGCTCACCGCCGCCGCGCAGACGCGCCGCCAGCCGGGCTGAGCACGTTCCAGCTCCTTGGTGAAGAACGGGTCGAGCATCAGGTTCGTCAGGTTCGGGTCGCGGTCGTAGGCTTCCTTGATCTTGCCGAGGAAGGCGCTCCGGATGATGCAGCCGCCTCGCCACATGAGGGCAACGCCCCCCTTGTTGATCGTCCAGTCGGACTCCTTCGCCATCGCGTCCATCAGGGCGTATCCCTGGGCGTAGGAGATGATCTTGCTGGCATAGAGGGCCATCTCGATGTCATTGACGAACTGCTGAACGTTCCCCTCGAAGGCCGGCTCGGGGCCTTTGAGGATCTCGCTGGCGGCGACGCGCTCGTCCTTCTGGGCGGACAGGCAGCGGGCGAAGACGGCCTCGGCGATCAGGGTGAGCGGGATGCCCAGGTCCAGGGCCGAGTTGACGGTCCACTTGCCGGTGCCCTTCTGCCCGGCCTTGTCGAGGATCAAATCGACCATCGGCTTGCCCGTTTCGTCATCGCGGAATCCGAAGATGTCGCGGGTGATCTCGATCAGATAGCTATCGAGCGGCCCGCCGTTCCACTTGGCGAAGACCTCGTGCAGGGCGTCGGCCCCCATGCCGAGCAGGCTCGACAGAAGGTCATACGCCTCGCAGATGAGCTGCATGTCGCCATATTCGATGCCGTTGTGGACCATCTTGACGTAGTGGCCGGCCCCCTCGGGACCGACCCAGTCGCAGCACGGCGTTCCGTCGTCCACCTTCGCGGCGATCGCCTGGAAGATCGGCTTGACCGCCGGCCAGGCGTCGGCGTTGCCCCCCGGCATGATCGACGGCCCCTTCAAGGCCCCCTCCTCGCCACCGGAAACCCCCGTGCCGACGAACAGGATGCCCTTCTCGGCCAGGGCGCGCGTGCGGCGGGTGGTGTCGGGGTAGTGGGTATTGCCGCCGTCGATAATGATGTCCCCCTTGTCGAGCAGGGGGGCCACCTCGTCAATCACGGCATCGACGGCCGCGCCCGCCTTGACCATGATCATGACCTTGCGAGGCTTCTTCAGCGACGCGACCAGGTCCTTGACCGAATGATAACCGTTGATCGCCTTGCCCCGGGCGCGGTTCTTGACGAAGTCATCCACCTTCGAGGTGGTCCGGTTGTACACGGCCACGGTGTACCCCCGGCTCTCCATGTTCAGGACGAGGTTCTCGCCCATCACGGCCAGCCCGATCAGGCCGATGTCTGCGGTTGGTTTTGTCGCCATGCCAGGAATTCCTGTCTCAGTCGTCCCACGCGGGCCAGGCGCCCGCCCTTTATCGTTGGAAGGAGGCAATTCTACGCGGATTCGGTGGAAAAATGCCAGGAGAGTGCGTACGCAACCGGCCGCCCGCGTCGGACCTCAACCTCCGGGACGCGAGCGTTGCCAACGCCGGAATGATGTGAGAATCCCGCGCCGGGGGATGGATCGCAAGAAGGATTCCACAGTCTCGGGGATCGGCAGGGGGCGACTTCCGCCCGGAGTGCTCCGGGGGTGGGCGAGAAGGGCGGCTCTCTGGCCGGACGCGAGCTCATGCCCGGCCAGAGAGATCAGGCCGAGGGATGCGTTAGCCCCTCGGGTTCCGACGTTGCGGGAGAAGCAAGGCCAGGAGGCCGGACGACGACGGCGACCGGGCGCCGCCGGTGCTGTTGTCCGTCAGGTTGCTGATGTCCGGCAGGATCGGCGGCTGGCCCTGCGCGATCTGAGCGGCGAGGCCGCGGGCGAATGCGTGGTGCGAGGCCACGAAGCGGCGGGCGAACCGCACCCGGGCGAGGTTTTGACCGGCCTCCTGCCGGGCGATACCCAGGCCGTCGGCCACGAGTCGCGGCCCGCGCGGGGTGCTGGTGACGATGTCCGCCAGGCCGTCGCCGTTGACGTCCGTCACGGCGAGGCCGCCACGTCCCCGAGGGGCCTGGAGCCGGGCCAGCAGCGCGCCGTTGTTCCCGCTGAAGACCTTCACCAGCGAGGAATGCCCGCGGGCGGGAGTGACGACGATATCGTCCCGGCCGTCGCCGTTGAGGTCGCCCGAGGCCACGTTCACGCCGCCGAAGTACCGCCGGTGGAACGGCATGAGGCTCAGGAGCGGCGCACGGGTCGCGCCGTGGAAGACTCGCACCTGGGCCGGAACCCCCGCGCCGGTGCCGGCGATCACGTCGGGGATGCCGTCGCCGTTGACGTCGCCGGTCGTCGCCGAGACGCCGTTGCGGGTAGTCGGGTCGAACGCGGCGATCTGGCCGACCGGCGCACCGTTGTCCCCACGCACCAGGGAGACCAGCGGCGCCTGGCCGGCCGAGGCGCCGGTCGCCTGGAGCGCGAACGTCATCACGTTCACCGTGCCGTTGGCCTTGGCCGTCGAGCCGCCGACGTCGCGGATCGTCACCGTGTAGGGGATCGTTCCCGTTCGGTTATAGGTATGCGTTCCCGAGACGAAGAACCCGGTCAAGGGGTCGCCGACGATCGTGCCGGGGGAGGTCAGGCCGTCGCCCCACGAGATCGTGGCCGAGAGGTTGCTCGCCGTCAGGTTCGGGTTGTCCGTGTTGACCTTCGCCACGAGCGGCGTCGTGCTCAGGCCCTGGATGGCCGTCTGGTTGTACCCGCTGGCGAGCAAGGGGGCGTCGATCGGGCCGGTCACGAACGGGTTGGCCGTCGTCAGGGTCGGCACGACGTTGGCCTGATACCACTCATAGACCGACGAGTGCGACATGCCGGGCGTGGTCACGTCGAGCGTGTGGGTGATCGTCGCGGGGGACTGGAACTGAAAGCCGCCGGGAGGGAACGTGCCGATGGGATTCAGGACCCATTCATCCGTCAATTCGAGCAACTGATTATTCAGCGTGTGCTCGTGGTACACCTGCGCCTCGGCCACGTGCGACGGCACCATCAACGGCAGGGGGTCCTGGGCCGCCTCCTGGAAGAGGTTCCCGACGTAGTTGGCGGTCGTTCCCAGGCCGAGCAGCGAGGGATCAGTGTTGTAATTGAACGGCACCTGCCCAAAGGTGTGCGACGGGTGCGGGTCGAGGTATGTCAAACGCCAGTAGCCGCCAGCGGCCAGGGGAAGCGAGGCGATGTCGTCCTGAAGCGTCTGCGCGGCCTGCGTGATGACGGCCGACCCCCGGCTGTGACCGATCAGGTGCAGGTCGAAGACCGTGCCGGCCGGATACTGGGACTGCAAGCTCGCCAGCTCGGCCTCGATCGCGTGCGCGGCGTTGACGCCGGAGCCGGTCGCCAGGCCCGGCAGCGGAATGCCCGCGACGGCCGACCAGTTGAACGGAATCGCATCCACATAGCCGTCCGCCTTCAATGACGCGGCCATCGTGTTGATCCACGTCGGCGGCATCGGGTTGAACGAGAAGAACTGGAACCCGTGCGTGACCAGCCCCAGCACCCGCTTCTGGAACATCGCGTCGCTGGTGATGTTGTCCGGCCCCGTCGCCACGACGAACACATACGGATTGGCCGGGTCCGGCGCCAGTGCGGGAACCCCCGGCGAACGCTCCCCCGAGAGCACCAGCGGCACGGCCGCATGCGTCCCCGGTGATGTATTCCCCCCGTCAATCGTCGCTGATCCGATCTTCACGTCGCTGCCAGGGTCCAGCGTCGCGTCCGGCGAGCGGTACACGTCCACCGCGAACGACGACACGTTCGCCTCGTTCACGTCGTAGCTGAGCGACAACGTCTGGAAGTCGGCCTCCGTGGCCGAGAGCATCGTCACCGCCGACAACAGGCAACGCTCGTCCAGACCCTCAAGAACCGGCAAGAACTCGCTGCGCAACCGCATGCGGCGTCGAGACGCCGTCCGGGCAGAGCTTGTCATCGAAGATAGTCCTCACAATCGTTGGTCCATGCCCTGGCCGACCCCACACGACACGACCCAGTCGTATCCAGTCAGCCCAGACTACGATTGTGCGTACATCTTACGCAGATTTCCAGGGTGGAGTTTTCGGCAGGAGCGACTCGAACCGCGCGATCTGTTCGGCCATATAGGTACCGGCATAGCGTCCGGCGAAGAAGCGGGGGAGGGCGTCCTCATAGAAGCGTTGCCAGGATTCGTCCTCGCGGCCGGGGTCGATGGGGTAAAACAGGACGCCGTTGGCCTCGGCGGCCAGGCGGTCGCCGGGGGCGTCGCCGACCATCAGGACGTTCTGTCGTTCGTAGCGGTCGGCGGCGGCGGCCAGGGCGAGGTGTTCCTTCTTGCTGCCGAGTTCCTGCCCGGCGATCAGGGCGACGTGCCCGGCCAGGTCATGCTCTTGCCACTCCCGGGTGAGGGCCTCGCCCGGCGTGGCCGAGACGACCATCACGTCCGCCTTCCCGGCGAGCATCTGGAGCGACTCGCGCACCAGGGGGAACGGGGGGACCCCCCGGACGACGTTCTTGATGGCGCGGTTAACGTCCTCGCTCCAGCGCAGGGCGAGGGCCAGGTCGGGATCGTTCGTCTTCTCAACCTCGGCCTGGAGCGTGGGATTGCCCAGCTTCGACTCGCGCTCGACCCAGGCCCGCAGCCCGGTCAAGGGGGGAACGCGGAACGCGCGACGGCCGACCTCGGGCCGCTCGGCCAGGAGGTCCAGGGTCCGCAGGTAAGCCGGGAAGCGGTTCGTGCCGCGCCAGAACGAGTAAAGGTTGACGAACTCCGCCGCCTCGCGAGCATACTTGGACACGGCGGCCAGCCCGAAATGCTGGATAAAGGTCGGGATGAAGCACTCCTTGTGCTTGACCTCCATCGTGTCGAAGACGCAGCCATCGCTATCGATGCCGACGAAGAAATCCTGCGTCTTGCGAAACGTGCGCAAGGGGGCCAGCGGATCGGGGGACGACATCGGCATTCCTTTTTTTCGAGGGCGGATCGGGGGAGTCACTTCCCGGAAGGACTCATTCTGTCAACTCGCCGGGTCCTTTTCCAGGCGGCTCCGCGGCGTCCCGGAAGAGACGGATTTCGCTGGAAATGGGTCGTCCGTCCGGGTTTCATGGGAGCGATAGCACGTCATCATTGATCAACACGCATCCCTCGGCGCACGACGTCTCGGGAACTCGGGCGGATCTGTCGTGGGTCGTTGCTCACGGCCTGGTTCTTCCACTCCTTGCGGAATGCCGGTCGGAAAGATTGGCGTGAGGAACTCTTCGGACTCGAACAAGGAGTGTAGCCCCACCGAGTGAAGTCGCTCCGGGGCTGTTCTGGCGAATTGAGCGCCGATCGGTCCTATGTTATGGTCGTGTGCTGGCTTGAGAGTGACGTTGCTCTCCTTGCCTGCGCCCGCGGCACTTCATGGGATGATGGTTGCAGGATCACGGTTGATGGGTGAGAATGAGCTTTCCACGATTTGCCTTCATTCATCGCCTCAACCGCCATGCCAGACGCGACAGGCGGCCCAACGTGTTGGCGAGACTTGAAGACTATGGCGACCACCGACATGTCCAAGCCGACCGAGGGCGTGCCGTCCGACCTGCTGCCGGTGATCCGCAAGTCGGGCGTGCTGTCCGAGCGACAGTTTGAGGAGATCCGGTCCAAAGTTCTCGCCGGGGATTATCCGTTCGACCCCCAGGAGCTGGCCGATCGGCTCGTCCGCGAAAAGATCCTGACGCCGTATCAGGTCAGGCGGTTTCTCAAGAACAAGCCGCACGGCCTGACCGTCAGCCGCTACGTGATCCTCGACCGCATCGGGTCGGGGTCGATGGGGCGAGTGTATAAAGCCCACCACCAGTTGATGGACCGCGTGGTCGCCCTGAAGATCATCGCGCCGGAGATCGTCTCCAACGCGCGTGTCATCGCCCGCTTTCAGCGCGAGATGAAGCTGGTCGGGCGGCTGGACCACCCGAACGTGGTGCGGGCGTTCGACGCCGACCAGCTCGGCAACATCTTCTATATCGTGATGGAATACGTCGCCGGGCAGAGCCTCGGCCAGCGGTTCCGCGCGGGGGCCAATGCCCCCGTTGAAGGTCGCGCATTATGCCTCGCAGGCCGCGCTCGGGCTGGGTCACGCCCATGCGCAGGGGATCGTCCACCGCGACGTGAAGCCGTCGAACCTGCTGCTGGGAGAGGACGACCAGGTGAAGGTGCTCGACCTGGGCCTGGGGGTCCTGATGGAGGCCGACGAGCAATCGTCGTTCGCCACGGCCGACGGGATCGCCGTCGGCACGATCGACTACATGTCGCCGGAGCAGGCCCTCGGCAAGGAAGTGGACGGGCGGAGCGACCTGTACAGCCTCGGCTGCGCGATGTACCACCTGATCTCCGGCCGCTTGCCGTTCCAGGCCGACTCGCCGGTCGAGCGCCTGGGCAAGCGGATCAGCGGCAAGCCGATACCGATCACCGACATCAAGCCCGACCTGCCGAGACCGCTGGTCGAGGTCCTGTCGGTTCTGATGGCCAGCAATCCGCGGGACCGTTACCAGACGGCCCGCGAAGCGGCCGAGGCGCTCCAATCCTTGAACCGCCGTCGCACCGCCACCGCCGCCACGCCACCACCACCCGCGCCATCGCCGCCATCGCCCGCGCCTGCGCGCGAGCCGGGGGGGGTCCTCCGGCCAGCTCATCACATACAAGCCCGAAGCGAAGTCCGCCGTTTCGGCCGCGCCCAGATCCGCCCCGCCGCCGAAGGTCGTGACGGTGCGCCCGGAGTATCCTGCCTGGTTCGAGCCGCTGGCGAACCTGGCGGAAGGTTCGCCCTTCGGTGCGCTGGCTGTCCTCATCGGGCTGGTGTTGATCGGCGCGGCCCTGGGGTTCGTCGCGGCGATGCTCTTGCTCTGATACACGAACCCGCTGGTACGTTCCAAGCTCCCGATCGCCCATAACTACAAATCGGACAGCATCAGTGGGCTTGTGGATGAGAGGCGATTCGGTAAGCCCCTTCGGGGCTGAAGACCAACGTCCCGGATTACCTCTGAGCGAACGGAGCCGATCAGGGGGAGAGCCGACCGGGCGGGCTGGGTTCCTCCATCGGGGGGAGGTGGGGACGGATGGCGAGGTCGTAGAGCAACGTGCCGCAGATCCCGCCGGCCAGCGGGGCGACGATCGGCACCCAGAAATACCAATCGTGCGACTGGAACACGGCAACGCCCCAGCCGGCCATCGCGGCGAAGAGCCGGGGGCCGAGGTCGCGCGCGGGGTTGATCGCGTAGCCGGTCAGGCCGCCGAGCGAGATGCCGATGGCCGCCACCAGGGCGCCGAGCAGGACCGGTTCCAGGTAGCCGCCGGGAGCGGCGTTGCGGCGGTCGGTCAAGAACCGCACGCCCAGCAAGAGCACGGCGGTCCCGAGGAACTCGCTGTAGAAGCTGCGCCAGAGCGTGCCGAACGCCGGGAACGTGCAGAAGACGCCCGCCCCGCCCACCACCGGCCCGGCAAGCTGGCCGTCGGCCATCGCCCCCCGGGTGATCTCGTTGGCCTGCTCGAACGCAGAGAAGGCGTCGGCGAAATCGACGTACACCAGGGCCGCGCCGACGAAGGCCCCGGCTACCTGCGCGAGCCAGTACGGCGCGACGCGGCTCCAGGGAAATTCCCCCCGCACCGCCAGCGCGAGCGTCACCGCCGGGTTAATGTGCCCGCCGCTGATTCGCCCGCTGAGATAGACCCCCATCGTGACGGCCAGGCCCCAGCCGGACGTGATGACGACCCATTCCCCCTGCTTGTCCAGCAGACGGACGTTCGCCACGACGCCGTCTCCCAGCAGGAGCAGCAGGGCGGTGCCAAGGAACTCAGCGACGAGAGCCGGGCGCAAGGGTGGAGAATTCATGGCGACGAGAATAGTGGGCGATCCGGCCCGACGCAAGAGGGGCCTCAACAGTCGAAGGGCGTCGGCCTGGGTTTCGACACCTCCCGCGGCTCAATGCGTCGCCATCTCGTCGGCGTGGTAGCTGGAACGGACAAACGGCCCGCTGGCGACGTCGAGGAACCCGAGCGTGCGGGCCAGGCGGCCCAGCTCGTCGAACTCCTCGGGCGGCAGGTAGCGCTCGACCGGCAGGTGGCGGGGGGACGGCTGGAGGTACTGGCCGAGAGTCAAGAGATCGCAGCCGACGGAGCGCAGGTCGGCCAGCGTCTCGAAGATTTCCTCGGTCGTCTCTCCCAGGCCGAGCATCAGGCCGCTCTTGGTCTTGATGTCGGGCCGGGACCTTTTGGCGTACTCCAGCACGCGCAAGCTGACGCCGTACTGGCTCTTGCGGCGCACGTGCCGCTGAAGTCGGGCGACGGTTTCGAGGTTATGGTTGAAGACCTCCGGCGAGGCCGAGAGCACGGCGTCGATCGCCGTCGGGTCGGCCTCGAAGTCCGGGGTGAGGACCTCGATCGTCGCGCCGGTGCGCTCACGGACGGCCAGGATGCAGCGGCGGAAGTGCTCGGCGCCGCCGTCGGGCAGGTCGTCGCGGGTGACGCTCGTGATGACGACGTGCTTCAGGCCGAGCCGGGCGCAGGCCTCGGCCAGGCGTTCCGGCTCGTCGATCGCGGGGGCCGCGGGCTTGCCGCGAGGGACCGCGCAGAAGCCGCAGGGGCGGGTGCAAACCTCCCCCAGAACCATGAACGTCGCGGTCTTCCGGGTCCAGCACTCGGAGCGGTTCGGGCACTTGCCGCTCTCGCAGATCGTCTCCAGCCCCAGTTCGGCGACGAGGTCCTTCGTCCCGTACATGCCGCCGGCCTCGGGGATCGGCCGCTTCAGCCAGGGGGGGAGCCGCCGCCTCGGGGACATGGGAGCCGGTTCGTCGGGGAGGATCGGTAACGCGGGCAACGCCGACGCCTCAGCCGAGGCTCTGGGCATAGACATGAGGACGGGCCTTCCGGCGGATCAAGGGGTGATTTGTGTAGATATGGTGCCGTTCCAGGCCGAACGTCACTTCGACCTGTCGCACCAGAGCCTCGCGCACCTTCGGCATCGGCGCGGGGCGCTGCCGGCGCGATTCCATCGAGGTCTGCCGCAGCAGTCCGCCGCCCGGACCGGGTTCCTCCAGGATCTGGAACGGGCTCAGGTACGGCCCGACGTTCAGGGTCAATCCGTGGTAGGCGATCCAGCGGTTGACCGCCACGCCGACGGACGCGATGCGAGCATCGCCGGCGAAGATCCCCGGCCATCCGGGACGAGTTTCGCCCCGGATGTCGAACTCGGCCAGCACGTCGAGGATCGCGCGGTGCAGGCCATCGACGTAGCCCAGCACGTCCAGCCCGAGCGGTTCGAGCGACAGAGCGCAATACGCGGCAAGCTGGCCGGGCAGGTGCAGCACGCAGCCGCCCCCCCGGTTGACCCAGTGGACCGGGATGTCCCGCCCGCGCAGCTCCTCGTCATCGGCCCGGATGTGCGCCCGGCTGCCGCTACGTCCGACGGAGATCGTCGGCGGGTGCTCGCAGAGGATCAAGGCCCCGCCGCCGCGTTCGCCCAGGTCGTAAACCAGGCGGCGCTGGAGGCGTTGAGCTTCCTCGAAATCGACCAGACCGAGCAAATAGATTTCCAGCGGAGAAGACGGGGAGGACGGCAACATCGTCAGTCGATCCCCTCTTTTTAGTAAACGCAGCTCACTCCGCGTAAGTACCCCGACCTCCACGGTCTGGTGTCACCCGTTCAAGTGTACCCGCGCCCCGCGACCAGCGGCAAGATCGGAACAACGGACCCGATAGCGTCGTGTGGCGAACGCCCCCCACGCGATGTGTACTCGGACTTCCCAATCATGGCGTTCCTGGCCGCGGCGTGAGAAATCTGCGCGCCCGCGGAACCGCTCCGGATGGTCCCTGGCGACCGTTCTCCCGTGGAAAAGGCCGTGATTGTCGCCTATCCAGGCCTCGTCGCACCGTCGGCACGCCAGTTGCACTCAACTTCAGGCCGTCGAGTTTCCACCCACCCGATCAGCACCACGTCACGACTCGATACTCCGTTTACAATGCGTTTCCCATAAGGAGTCGGCCATGGATCACGCCGTCGCGTGCCAGGATCGGAATAGCGCGTCCACCTCCGCGATCCCGAAGCGTCGCCTGTCGCGATCGGGCCTGTCCTTTCGCCGAGGTCGGGTCGGTCGTCGCGTGACCCGGCGCTCGCGGTTGAATGAGGGGCCGCCTCAGGCGACCGCCGCCCCCCTGGTGGACGAACTCTGGCTGGCGCTGATGGCCTGATCCGGCGTCCGGACTCCTTTCGGTTCCCCGTTTGATTTGATCGTTTTGGAGTGAAATCCTCATGACGAAGACGATGACGAAACCCGCGTTCGCGATCACGGCGATGCTTCTCGCGGGATTGGTGATGGCCCCGGCCTGCCTGGTTCGCGGGCAGGGGGTGGCCGAACGGGTGGGTGAGGCCCTGGACAACGCCGGGCGAGGCATCCGCAACGGTGTGCAAAACGCGTTCGCCAAGACCCGGACCTCGGTCCACCAGCAGGAGGTCGTTGCCCGCGTCTATAGCCGCCTGCACTGGGACAAGGTCCTCGTCGGCTCGACCCTGGAACTGGAAGTGCGCGACGGCGGCGTGACGATTCTTCGAGGCGCCGTGGCCGACGAGGATGCCAGGCGCCGGGCCGTCGTCCTGGCGAGAGACACCGTCGGCGTGACGCAGGTCGTGGACGAGCTGACCGTCCCACCCCCCCGGCGCGCGTGGTTCCGGCCACCCCGCCGACCACCCTGGAGCCTGCCCCGGCGACCACCCCCGCGCCGGTTGTCGTGGAACCGTGATCGGCCGGTTGACCGCAGAAAAGGCTCGACCCGACCAAACTCAAACGGGCCGCCGCTCTTCCGTCGAAAGGAGGAGTGGCGGCCCGTTTCGTTCGTTTCCCCGTCAACAGCCGGGGAGCCGGTCCGTCAGAAGGCGTCGCCGCTGATGACCTCGCCACCGTGGACCGTGCTCAGACCTCGCCAGCTCAAGGGGTTGATCGAGTCCTTGACGAACCGGACGCTGCCATCGCCGAGCAGGACGTTGACCCCGCCGGGGTGGTAGCTCCGGGCGGTGACGGCGGCATAGGTCGGGCCGCCGTTCTTCTCGCGCTGACCGATCAGGTCCACGTTCGCATCGCGATTCGGTCCCCCCAGGATGGTCTTGTTGGGGGCCCAGGCGGCCGTCATGCCGGACTGGTGCACGTGGCCGTCGGCCCATTCGGTATGGCCACCGCTACGCAACGAGCACGAGCCACCGGCATACTCCGGCGCGACGGTGAAGGGGTCGGCGGTCGGTGACGGAATGCCATTCGGCGTGTTGATCTGCGCCAGCCCGCCGCAGTTTCCAAGCTGCGGCTGATACGTCTTGACCTCGGCCGCCAGCAGGGTATTGCTCAGGCCGTCGGTGAAGTCCGCCAGGCGGCGGCTCCGGTTCGGCGAGAACGCCCCCCGCGACTCCGGCCCGCCGAACCCGCCCCAGACGAACCAATCCCCCATGTTCCAGCCGTAGTTGGTGATCCCGAGTTGCCCGAAGTCCTCGGGCTTGGGCTCCCGGTTGATCTCGCTCGGGCAGAGGAAGACCGACAGCATCAACCCGGAGACCGTCGTGTTGGGCAAGGCCTCGTAATGGACGCCGAAGTTGATCGCGTTGAACGCGGAGTTCTGCTCCAGATACGGCAAGATCCGGCCGTGGATGCTCCAGCCACCCCACCAGGTCACCCTCGTCCCCGAACCGGCCAGGACGACCGACGGCGGCAAGACGCCGTAGGTGCTCTCGTAGTTGTGCATCCCCAGGCCCATTTGCTTCAGGTTGTTGATGCATTGCATCCGCCGCGCCGCCTCGCGCGCCGCCTGCACGGCCGGCAAGAGCAAGGCGATCAACACGCCGATGATCGCGATCACCACCAGAAGCTCGATCAGGGTGAATCCGCCGCGTCGCCCGCGATTCATTGTACCATCCTCCTCGGTTGTATTGAATTTGAGACTCAATCTCAATCATTCGGTGGTCTGATGATGCCGAACCGGAGCGTGAGAGTCAACCCCCTCGCCCATTTCTTTGAGATTGAGTCTCAATCTGCAGACGGATGGCCGGGAAATCGCGACGGAAGAAACGGGAGGAATGGGTCGGGATGAGTGTTGATGTTGAAGGGGAGAGGGAGAGGGGATTTACGGCGCCTGGATGACGGGGCAGGCTTCCAGGAGGCGCTGGCCTTGTTGTTCGTCGATGTCCAGTTCGGTCAGGAGGCGGTGGCGCAAGGTGCGTAGGAGTGGGTCGATCGTCTCGGGACGGGTATCGGCCACGGAGATCGCCCCACCGGCCCGCTTGTCGTGGCCGCCGGCGGTGCCGAGTCCATCGACGACCTTGCGGAGCACCTCGCCGCTATGTCCGCCGATGTGGTCGGTGCGGACGGAGAGTTTCAACATGTTCTCGTACAGGCCGACGGCGATCACCCAGCCGACCTGATCGAACCGGATGAAGAAATCGGCGATCTCGGCGATGATGTCGGGCTGGGGGACCGGGCCGCACCAGCTCACGATCACGTCGCGGTAGAGGAACGCGTTGCCCAGCGCGTGCTGGAACGTGGCGAAGTAGCTTTGAGGCAGCCGGGGGTGCCGGATGCTGGCGAGGAGGTCCTTATCGGCGCGGGGAAACAGCCAGACCAGGGCACCGTCATCCGTCGGACTGGCCTCGCGGGGGTAGCCCGTGGTTTCCGACTCGATCCCGTAGAGCAGGGCGGTCGCCAGCCGCCGCGAGATCGGCACGTCTTGCTCCAGCAGGTAGCCGGTCACGAGCGTGCTGGTGGCCCCCAGATTGGGCCGGATGTCGCGAAAAAGCACGCCTTCAAGCTGGCCGGGGGTCTCGTGGTGGTCGAGCACGACCTGGGGAACCAGCGAATCATCGGCGCGGCGGCCGGTGTGCGGCTGCGTATCGACCATGACGACCGCCGTCCCCGGGCCGGTCGGCGCGGGAGATCGGCACCAGGGGGATCTGGAGCTGATCGACCATCGCCTGGTTCTCGGCGCGGGCGATCATGCCATCCACGGTCAACGTCACGGGCTTGCCCGGCAGGCGTCGGTTGATGAGCCCCTCCACGCCGAGCATGCTCGCCAGCGCGTCCGGGTCGGGATTGACGTGCGAGACCAGCACGACGCGCTCAAACGGCGCGAGCGTGGCCAAAAAACGCGCCGAGCGCTGGGTCCGCGACATACCCGACTTCGCGTTCGTCTCGACCTTCATCGCCAAAGGATCCCCACATCGTGGGTGTGTTTCCCTCGCCCAGAGGACGGAAGCCGGGCGAATTGTCGGGGCCGTTATCCTCGATCCGAAGATCAGTTTACGGCAACCGGCGCGCACTCCGCCACCCCTTGCGGCGGCAACAAGAGCGCGTCGGGGCCTCACTCTTGCATCCGGCGTGCCGATCAGGGGGATGTCGCGGGGGCCTGGGCCGGCTTGGTTTGCGGGGCAATCTCACGGAGCCGGGCCTCATACGCCTCCTGCATCGTCCGCAATGTTTCGGCCCGCTGCCGGGCCGCCTCGCGTGGGGTTGGCTCGACGAGCCCCGGCGTGTGGGGAGAGGGTCGGAAGGCGAAGGCAATCACCAGGCCCACTCCGACGATCATCACCAGGGAATTGAGCCAGACGCTCCGCCGGTGCAGCCTTTGAAAGCGTTCGGCCCCGGGCGGGCCGGCATCCCTCGCGGCGTTGATCGCGGGGGTCAGGACGTTCCCTCCGTACACCATGACCATCGTTCCCGCCAGCAAGAGCGCGATTTGCACGCCCGAGACGAGCCCTTGATAATCCCCCGGGTGGGTCAGCACGCCGCAGACGAACGCCGCCAGCGCGATCGCGCCCGACGTGGCCCCCCAGGCGTAATACTGAGGGAACAACGCCCGGACGAACCGTGCCGCCTGGGAGGCGTCCAGAACCTTGAAGATGATTGGCGCGACGCCGAACGAGAAAAACAGGATGCTTCCGATCCAGGCGGTCATCGCCAGCAGATACGTCGCGTCGAACAGCGACAGCAAGAATCGGGCATCATCCACGGAAGGGGCCTCCTCTTTTTCCCTAAAGGTTATGCGAAGACAGCCGGAGCGAACAGCCCCGGGACGATCTCCGGGATATTTCTGAAGAAACTCGGATTGATCCGCGCCTCCCGTTACACTAATCGAAGAATATCGGGAGGACCCAAATCGTGCGAAGTGGTCCCTACAGCGAGGCCCTGCGGCACCTGCACACGCTCTTTCACGCGGGGGCGGTCGGGGGGCTGACGGACGGACAACTCCTGGAACGCTTTGCGAACCGTCGCGACGAGGCCGCGTTCGAGGCCCTGGTCGCGCGGCACGCGCCGATGGTCCTGCGGGCCTGTCGGGGCGTTCTGCGCGACGAGCACGAGGCCGAGGACGCGTTCCAGGCGACCTTCCTCGTGCTCGTGCGGCGGGCCCATGCGATCCAGAAACGCGATTCCGTCGCCAGTTGGCTGCACGGCGTCGCGTTGCGGGTCTCGGCCTGCGCCCGATCGGGGGCCGGGCGTCGGCGTCGGCACGAGCAGGCGTGCGCCGCGAAATCGGCGCTGGCCGTCGCCGGAGACGAGCCGGACGACCTGGACGCGGTCCTCCATCAGGAGATCAGCCGGCTTCCCGACGGGCAGGCGCGGCGATCCTCCTGTGCGACCTGGAGGGCCTCACCCACGAGCAGGCGGCCGAGCGGCTCTGCTGGCCGGTCGGCACCGTCCGCAGCCGGTTGTCTCGGGGCCGGGCGCGTTTGCGCGAGCGGCTCCACCGGCGCGGCGCGGCGCCCGTCGTCGGCACGATCGGCGGCCTTCTCAGCGCGAAGACAACCCACGCGGCGGTCCCGCCCGACCTGTTCTACAACACGGTCGCGGCCGCCTTGCAATTCGCTCGAAGCCATGCGGCCCTCGTCGGGGCGGTCCCG
The DNA here is from genome assembly GCA_963758025.1 of uncultured Planctomycetota bacterium. GTDB lineage: Bacteria > Planctomycetota > Planctomycetia > Isosphaerales > Isosphaeraceae > CAVWUA01. The sequence continues at coordinate 66,996 of CAVWUA010000009.1, forward strand.
TTGTCGGTCGTTTCCCTGACCCAAGGAGTGCTCACCACCATGTTCTTGAACAAGTTGAAATGGATCTCGATCGCTCTGCTGGCCGTTGGCCTGGCGGGGTTCACGACGCACACCCTTGCCCAGCAAGAGGGCGAAGGGGATCGGGAGGAAGCCGCCGCCTCACGACGTCGGGACGAAGAACGTGGACGTCGTGAGGAGTTTCGTCCCGAATCGCGAGAGCGAGAGCAACCCCGCGAAGGCGACCTCCGGGCTCGGGAAGAACGTGAACGAGAGATGATGAGGGCTCGCGAAGCCCACGAACGCGAGGAACGCGAACTTCATGAACGCGAGATGATGAAACAACGCGAAGCTCTCGAAGCCCGAGAGCACGAGATCGCGATGCGGGAACGTGAACTTCGCGAACGCGAAATGATGAGGGAACGCGAAGCCCGCGAACAGGAAATGGCACGCCTGATGGAACGCATCAACTCCCTGGAGCGCCGACTCGAAGAACTGGAGCACCGGCTCGACCAACCCCGTCCGGAAGGACCGTTTGGACGTCCCTTTGACCGACCCGGCCCCGGAAGCTCCCCCTTCTTCGATCGCCCCCGTCCCGAGGCGCCCGGACGTCCCGAACCGCCGCGCCGTCCCGAGGCGCCCGGACGTCCCGAACCGCCGCGCCGTCCCGATGTGCCGCGCCGTCCTGACGGCGACCGGCCCAGCCCCGAACGACGTGACGGCGACCGGCCCAGCCCCGAACGACGTGACGGTGATCGACAGAGTGCGGAGAGACGTGATGGTGATCGGCCCAGTGCCGAACGGCGTGACAGTGATCGGCCCAGTGCCGAACGGCGTGATGGTGATCGACCGAGCCCCGAGCGGCGTGATGGTGATCGACCCCGTGCCGAACAAGCCAATCTCTCCGGCACATGGCTCATGACCCTGCCGGCCGGATACGAGCACGAGATCACGCTCGTTGAGGATTATCCGGGACGTTACCGGCTCTTGCCGCGGAAGCTCAACAGCAGCGGATACTACGAGGTCCGGGGAGATCGCCTGGTGATTGTCGAACCGGACGACGCGCGATTGACGGGCTTCGAGTGGAAGATCATGAATGACAACACGCTGATCCTGATCGAGCAGCCGCCGCTGGGCCAGACCGGCTCGGACTACCTCAGCGCGACCCTCACCCGGCAGATCAACCGGGACGCGGATGAGGAGACCGCCGCCACTCACGCATTTCAACAGAACATTCTGGAGCAACTTCAAGCCGATCTGACGCGGGACGCAGTCAGGGGGCGTTGACGCGATCCCGAAGCCTCGTGAATGACCTTCCCCGGAGGGGGTCCGATCCGCCATGATAGACGCGGGTCGGAAACCTCTTCTCGGGGATTTTTGTTTTGCCTGCGACGCCCACCGTCTTCATCGTCGGGGTTGGCCCCGGCGATCCGGAACTGCTGACCTTGCGGGCCGCGACGGTGCTCGCCCGTTGCCGCGCGGTGTTTCATCCGGGGGCAAGGGATGACGCCGGGTTCGCGCTGGAGGTCGTCGCCGGACGGCTGCATCCCGAGGCGGTCGTGACGGGCATGGCCCTGGCGATGCGACGCGGGCCGGATGACGGCTCGGTCGGTTACGACCGCGTGGCCCAGGCACTGGCCGCCACGGTCCAGGCCGGCCGGGATGCCGCGTTTCTGACCGAAGGGGACCCGATGCTGTTCGGCTCCGGCTCGTATGTCGCGGAGCACCTGCGGCGGATCGCGGCCGACGTGCCGGTGGAGATCGTGCCAGGCGTCAGCGCGATCGGCGCGGCGGCGGCGAGGCTTGGCTGGCCCCTGGCGCAGAAGGATGCGATCCTCACGCTCTGCCCGGCAACCTACCACGAGGACGACATCGGCGCGATTCTCGACCGGGGCGGAAGCTCCTGCTGGCTGAAGGCGGCCGGCGTCTTGCCCCGGCTGGTCGAGGAATTGCAGCGGCGGGACCGGCTCGACCGCGCGGCCCTGGTCGAGCGGCTGGGGCGGCCCGACGAGCGGATTTTCCGTCGGCTGGAGGACGCCCTGGACAAAGACCTCTCCTATTTTTCGCTCGTCCTGGTACGCTGAGACGATGAACCACGCAAGACACCAGGGCACCCTCTCGATTGTCGGGCTTGGCCCCGGCTCCCCCGGCCTGCTCACGCCCGACGCCTCGGCGGCGCTCGACGCGGCGGAGATCGTCGTCGGTTATCGGGGCTATCTCGAACTGATCGCCGACCGCCTGGCGAACAAGGAGATCGTCGGCCGCGACCTCGGCCAGGAGGTCGAGCGCGCCGAGGCGGCCTTGCAACTGGCGGAGCAGGGGAGGCATGTCGCCCTGGTCTCCAGCGGCGACGCTGGCGTGTATGGCATGGGGGGCGTCGCCTGCGAGCTGGCCGCCAGCCGAGGCTCGACGGTGGGGATCGTCGTTGTTCCCGGCGTGACCGCCGCCGTCTCGGCCGCCGCGCGGCTCGGTGCTCCGCTGGCGCACGACTGGGCGTGCATCAGCCTGAGCGACCTGCTCACCCCCTGGGACGTCATCACCCGCCGCGTCGAGGCCGCCGCCCGCGCTGATTTTGCCCTGGTCTTTTACAATCCCCGCAGCCGCAGTCGCACGTGGCAACTCCCCGCCGTCGCCGAGATCCTCTCGCGGCATCGCTCCGCCGCAACCCCCGTCGGCCTGGTCGAGAACGCCTATCGCCCCGGCGAGCGCGTCGAGGTCATCCGGCTCGATGCGCTGGCGGAGGCGAATGTCTCGATGTTCACGACGGTCATCATCGGCAGCTCGCGGACCTTCACGGCAAATGGCCGGATGGTCACGCCGCGGATCTACGCGGCGAAAACGGCATCCGACCCCGGCCCTTCTTCACAAGGTGAAAACGAGATCGGCACACCGGCACGCTCTCCCGGTGACCGCATCATGGCCGAATCGCTGGCGATCATCGACCGGGAGCTGGGGCCGTTTCCCGCCGATCCAGCCGAGCGGGCGGTCGTGCGACGGATGATCCACGCATCGGCGGATTTCGATTACGTGAAGACCGTTCGGTTCGCTCCTGGCGCGATCGGTGCGACCGTCGCGGCCTTGCGTCAGGGAAGGCCCATCGTCACCGACGTGGAGATGCTCCGGGCGGGCCTCCGCCGCGATCGGACCGGGCCGCTGGGAGTCGAAACCGTTTGCGGGCTGGGAGACGACGCGACCGTCGGCCTGGCCGAGGCGGAGAGCCTGACTCGCTCGGCCGCGGGTTTGAGGATTGCGGCGGAGCGGGTCGGCGACGGCCCGATCGTGGCGATCGGCAACGCCCCGACGGCCCTGGTCGAGGCCCTCCGGCTGGTCGAGAGCGACGGCTGGCGGCCCGCCTGCATCGTGGGGATTCCGGTTGGGTTCGTGGGGGTCGAGGAGTCGAAGCGCCTGCTGATCGAGCAAGATCGGGTGCCGTATGTAACAAGCCTCGGGCGCAAAGGGGGGACCGCCGTGACGGCCGCGGCGATCAACGCCCTGCTGGAACTGGCCGCCGTCGAGCGATCATGCTGACCCCCTTCGTCCCCGACACCATCTGGATCGCCGAGCGGCCTTTGCGGTTCTTCGGCTTCCGGATCAAGACGCGGATGAGCGTCGTCCGGCTGGAGGACGGGTCGCTCTGGGTCCACTCGCCAATCGACGCCGACGAGCCGACGCGTCGGCAGATCGACGCGCTCGGCCCGGTGCGCTGGATCGTCGCGCCGTCGAAGCTGCATCATCTGTACGTCAACGACTTCCACCGCCACTATCCCGAGGCGTCGATCTACGTCTCGCCCGACCTGCCGAAGAAGCGCCCGGACATCCCCGCCAAGGGGGTGCTGGGGGACGAACCCGAGCCGCCCTGGGCCGGGCAGATCGACCAGACCGTGGTGCGGGGGAGCATTTATTTTGATGAGGTCATTTTCTTCCACCGGGCGAGCCGGACGTTGATCCTGACGGACTTGATGGAGTCGTTTCACGCTGACTCATCGTGGGAGACGCGGTTTTTCGGCTGGCTCGGCGGCATTTACAACCGCCCAGGGCCGCCGATCGACATGAAACTGACCTTCCGCGATAAGCCGGCCCTGCGCGCGACGGTCGAGCGCATTCTCTCCTGGAACTTCGACCGGGTGATTCTCGCCCACGGACATCTGATCGAGGATAATGGCCGTGAGGTATTCCGGCGGGGCTACCGCTTCGTGCTCGACGACTGAGCGAGAAAGCGGCTGCCGGCTCTCTCCCAGACCCTCAAAGGAGCATCCGATGGCCGAGACGCAACTGACTCTCAACGCGGAGGAACGGGAGTATCTGGAGCGCCTGCTCCAGGCGGCGCTACAGGAGACCCGGTCCGAGGTCCATCACACCCACACGCCAGATTTCCGCGATAAGGTCCAGCACGAGGAATCCGTGGTGCGCGGCTTGCTAACGAAGGTTCAGTCCGCTACCTGAGAGTATGGACGTTGAGATTCTTGCAGGGTGGTTGGAGCGGAGTAAGGTTCGGTGAACTCCGATCAGACACCGCCTCCAACCCACTCTACGGCTTTCGAGCCCGCCACCCGAGTCGCCCAAAACGCAGCCTTTTTTTGATGATCGAGACCGACCGACCCGCCTTCGAGATCGTCCGCGGCCTGACCGTGCCCCCGCGTAACCCGCAAGGGACCCGCGAAGGCTACACGACCGGCGCCTGCGCGGCCGCCGCGGCGCAGGCGGCGTGCCGCGTGCTCGCGCGCGACGAACGGCCGGAGGCGGTCGCGGTCCCGTCCCCCTTGGGGTTCGACCTGCAGATCCCGATCAACCGCCTGGCATTTGCCGACGGCATCGCCCGGGCCGGCGTCATCAAGGACGGCGGCGACGATCCCGATGTGACCCACGGCGCGGAGGTCATCGTCGCCGTCCATCGGGTGGCGGAACCGGGCGTTCATATCCGAGGAGGGGAGGGGGTCGGCACGGTGACGCAACGGGGCCTGGAATTGCCGCCCGGCTCCCCCGCGATCAACCCCGTTCCGCGCCGGATGATCGCCGATGGGGTCGCGCTCGCACTCGGGACCGATCGGCCCGAGCCGGGGGTCGAGGTCACGGTGTCGGTCCCCGGCGGCGAAAAACTGGCCGAACGGACGCTCAACGCACGGATCGGCATTTTAGGGGGCCTCTCGATCCTGGGAACGACCGGCATCGTGCGGCCGATGAGCACGGCGAGCTGGCGGGCGTCGGTCGTGCAGTCGATCGACGTGGCGGCGGCCAACAGCGTCCGGCACATCGTCTTGACGACCGGCGGGCGCAGCGAGCGCTTGCGCGCGGGGTTTACCCCGATCTGCCCGAGATGGCGTTCGTGCAGATGGGCATCTTCACCGGCGACAGCCTGAAGCGGGCCGTCGAGCGGGACGTCGAGCGCGTGACGGTTTGCGGCATGATCGGTAAGATAGCGAAGCTCGCCACCGGCCAGATGCAGACGCACGTGGCCGGGGGCGGGGTCGATGTCGGTTTCCTGGCCGGGCTGGCCCGGCAAGCGGGCGCGGCGGAAGACCTGGTCGAGGCGATCGCCGCGGCGAACACGGCGAGGCACGTGGAGGAACTGATCGACGAGGCCGGCTTCGTCGTCTTCTACCGCCACGTCGCTGACCTGGCCGCCGCCGCTTGCCACGCCCACGCCGGGGGCCGGCTCGACCTGGACGTGATCTTGTTCGACTTCGATGGGAACGAACTCGCCAGGACGACGGCACCGAGGCACTGACGCATGGAACCGAGGGAATCGCTGTTTGACGGGCTGCGCCACTACCTGCACACGATCATCGAGCGGCCCGGAATGTTCGGCTCGCCGGAAACGGCCGAGGGGATGATCGTCCAGGCGATGACCGACCTGCTGGCCCTGCGTCGCGGAATCTCTCCCGGCGAGGCGGCGGCCCTGGTCAACAAGACCATCCACGACGTCTTCCACGATCAAGGGATGGACCCGGAACTCTGGACGTTCCTCTGTCAGACTCGTCCGCGCGACCAGATCAACGTGCTGCCCAGCCGGCCGTTTGGCGACGACGAGTACCCAATCGCCTACAACGCCCTGAGCGACCGCGCCCGCGAGGTTTCCCGGCGGCTCGATCTGGCCTTTCTGGGGGTCTGACACCGTGCCCCTGCCGCCTGTCGCCATCATCGGGATCGGGGCGGACGGCCTGCCGGGACTTCGGCCCGAGGCCCGCGCGACGATCGCCGGCGCGACGTTTCTCGCCGGGGGACGGCGGCACCTGGAATCGGTCGGCCCGACCGCCGCCGAGATGTTCCCGATCGCCGACAACCTGCGCGCCTGGCCGGACGGCTCCGCGACCGCCGCCCCGACGAGCGCTGCGTCGTCCTGGCCTCCGGCGATCCGCTGTTCTTCGGCATCGGGCGCTTTCTCGGCGAGGCGCTCGGGCGCGACCAGATCCGGGTCGAGCCGGCGGTCTCCAGCATCGCCCTGGCGTTCGCCCGCGTGGGGCTCTCCTGGCACGACGCGACGATCGCCAGCATCCACGGTCGCCCCCTGGCGCGGACCCTGCTCCCCTTGCTGGGCCGTTCCCGGATCGGCCTGTTCACGCGCGACGGCGACAGCCCGTCGGCCGTCGCGGCGTTCTTCCTCGACCGGGGCCTGGACGATTACGACGCCTGGGTCTGCGAGAATTTGGGCTCTGACACCGAGCGCGTCACCCCCGCCCCCCTGGCCGACCTGCGCGGGCGGCAGTTCGGCGATCTCAACATCCTGATCCTGCAACGTCGCGGTACGCCGGAGATCATTTCCTCGGGCATCATCCCCGACAACCGCTTCGCCCGACCGTCGAGCGGGCCAGTGCTGTTGACCCACGAGGACATCCGGGCGTTGACCCTGGCGAGGTTCCGCGACCTCCCCCCCGACGGCCCGCTCTGGGACATCGGCGCGGGCCTGGGCGGGATGGCCGTCACGCTGGCGAAGGCGTTCCCCGACCGCGAGGTGATCGCGTTCGAGCGGAGCGAGACGCAGGCGGGCTACCTCGTCGAGAACCGCCGCCGGTTCGCCGCGTACAACCTCCGAGCCGTCATTGGCGAGGCCCCCGCGTGTCTCGACGCCGAGCCGGAGCAGCCCGCGGGCGTCTTCCTCGGCGGCTCGGGGGGCCAACTCGACCCGATCCTCGACCGGATTCTCGACCGGCTCCCACCGGGCGGCGTGCTGCTGGCGAACTTCGTCGGCCTGGAGAACCTCACGAGGCTTTTGGAGCGGCTCAAAGGGGCGGGCTGGCCGTTGGAGACCGCGCACGCCGCGATCAGTCACGCGCAGCCGCTCGCCGGCCTGACGACCTTCGTTCCCCAGCGCCCGGTGTGGATCGTCCGGCGCGGCGACCGGCGACCGCTTTACCTCCTACTTGATCGTTCCACCATGCCCGAACGCTCCGGCTGGACCGTCTCCGAGATCATGTGGGGCGTGGCGCTGACGTCGCTCGGGCTGGCGGCGATCCTCGCGCCGGTGGACGCGGCGGGGCTGGTCGGATTGGTGACGGTCGGGCATACGCTCTGGCTGGTGGCCTACCGGCTCGACCGCCAGCCGGTGACCGGATGGCCGCCCGGGTCGGCGGTGGTGGTGCCCACGCTGTTGACCGCCTATCTGATCGAAACGTTCGGCATGGCCGGCGCTCTTCGCAGGAGAGAGGTTTCTGGGCCTCTGCTGGTTCGGCCTGGCGATGACGTTCGTACCGATCGGCATTCTCACCGCACGCAAGCGGGCGCCGGCGGATATGAACTTCCTCTGCCAGGTGGCGTTTCACGTGCTCATGGCAACGCCGATCGTCAGCATGATCGGCGTGATGTTGTTCGACCCATCGGACATGAACAGCCTGAAACTGGCATCCGCCGCCCTGCTGGCCCTGACCATGCTGGTCGTCATGACGGCTGCGGGGGCCTTGCTGGTGGTGCTGCTGGTCATGACGATCATCATCGAGTGCTACCAGCCTCCCCACCGTCGCGACGTCCCCGGCCTGGTCCTGCTGTTCCATCAGGCGGCCTTCACCGTAATGGTGTTCCGGTTATCCGGCTTTCATTGACCGTATTCCCCGAACGAGCGAGCCAACAACCATGCCCCACTATCTCTGCGTAACCTGTGGCGTGCAGTTTGCCGAATCCAATTCACCTCCCCCACGTTGCCCCGTCTGCGAGGACGAACGGCAATACGTCGGCTGGGACGGCCAGCAGTGGACGACCCTCGACGCCTTGCGGCCGGACCATCAGAACAACATCAAGGAGGAGGAACCGGGTCTGTTCTCCCTCCACACCCGTCCGAAGTTCGCCATCGGCCAGCGCTGTTTCTTGATCCAGTCCCCAGGCGGCAACGTGCTCTGGGATTGCCTCTCCCTGATCGACGACGCCACCGTCGCCGCCGTCCGCGAGCGTGGCGGGCTGGCGGCCATCGCGATCTCGCATCCGCATTTCTACGCGTCGATGATCGAGTGGAGCCGCGCCTTCGGTGGCATACCGATCTACCTGCACGCCGACGACCGGGAATGGATCATGCGGCCTGATTCCCCCATCGTCCTCTGGGAAGGGGAGACCCACCCCTTGCACGACGGCCTGACCCTGATCCGCTGCGGCGGCCACTTCGAGGGCAGCACCGTCTTGCACTGGCCCAACGGCGCGGGTGGCCGAGGCGCGCTCTTCTCTGGCGACACGATCCAGGTCGTTCAGGACCGCCGTTACGTCACCTTCATGCGCAGCTATCCCAATTTCATCCCCTTGCCCGCCGCGACCATCCGGCAGATCGTCGAGGCGGTCGAACCATTCGACTTCGACCGGATCTACGGGATGTTCCCCGCCTTGACCGTCGCCAACGACGGCAAAGCGGCCGTCCGCCGCTCGGCCGAGCGTTACCTGCGAGCGATCGGGTGAGGTCAGGGGTGGACTTCTTCCCCATTTACCAGCGAAGATAAGAGGGCGGACGTGATAGGATGGTGGCGGTCACCGACCTGCTGAGCCTGAGCGTACCGGTTGGTGAACGTGCAAAATTTTGCCGGGCAGGCGGAGCCGAGGACAACCGGTAGCAGAAGACAATGTCGCGGAATATCGTCGAGCGCACTTCTAAAACACATTTAAGGCTAACAGCATGTCAAGCTGGGCAGGAGCCGGTTTGTGGATTCTGATTGGCGTGATCGGGGCAGCAATACTCACAAAAGTTTTATTGCCGTCCGTCGGACGATGGGGCTATGAAAAACTAATTACCGAGCGAAAGGTCAGGGAGAAAGATCGCAAACGCAAACAACAAATTCGGCTTCTCTTACGTGAAAGTTTTGCATGGAATCTGGAACTTCTTGAAAAAATGGATCATATGATGTCGAACAAGAACGAGAAAGAAAGACAAGTGCCTACTTTTAATATAGATATTCCAATTCTTGAATCGACAGCAGGGCTTATACAGTTGGAAGTATTGGATGACGTTGAAGCATATAAGGTAATTGACAGAGCCAGATTTGAACTTTCCCATGTAGAACGCAAAGTTAATTGGGTTTCAAACATGTACATGAATAGGCCAAGATCGCTACCTTCACCGGAATCCAAATCCCTTGATGCAAGAGATGAGGTATTCTTCCAGCTCGTCCGCTCGACGCTCCTGTTAATTCGAAGCTGCGAAGGGGATTGCCGCAGGGCGATTGCCGAACTGGATCGGCTGGAAACGTCCGCGAGTCCATCGAAGCCTAAGTGGTATTCCACGAAGTAAAGCGGGGTGGATCGCCGAGACATACCATATCGAGGAAGTTGCGGTTTCGGCGACCTACCTTACGGGACTGTACGACTAGGGCGGGACGCGACTAACTTCCATTGATCGTGTAGCAATAGCCTTTCAGAACGAGGTCTCCCGAGTGCGTCCTCCTTGGCTTGCGGAGGCCGAGATCGTCAATACTCGTTTCTAATCGGATTGTTCCACCCGTCGCGGCCGAAAACTTGCAATGCCGCCGTGTTGGCGTCGCTTGCGAAATCATCCTCCAGCGAGGCGCGCACGTACTGGTTACAAGATCACACAGGTCACACAGGGCTGCGGATCTTTTATCCGCACCGCCGCGCCCCGCTCGACGGCCTTTCGCTGTTCTTCGTTAGTGCCTCCGACCAAGATTGTTCCCGACCGCCTGAATTGTGAAAGGTGGATCTTCGCTGTCACTCCACGCGCGATCCGCATGGATTTACGCAACGTCGGGTGCCGACGGCTCCCGGATTGTGATCGTGCGATTGGTGGACACGTCATGCATCAGCGTCCGCTGGCCGCCCGGCCAGCGGACTTCCAGCTCATCAACCTTCGATGCCGGACCCAGGCCGAAGTGCAGATCCAGGGCGTTCTGCGACTGGTAGGAGGAGCCGCTCCGCAACTCGCGTCCCTGCGTCCGGCCGTCCGCCTTGAGGGCGGCGGAGGCGCCGATCGCCAGGCCGCCGTGGCGGTTGAGGAGCCGGAGCTTGATCCAGTAGCCGGCCCGCTTCGTAACGATCTCGGCCACCGCGCATGCCGAAGGACCCGGCCTGGATCTTCTCCTCCCAGGTGATCGCGCGAGGGGCCACAAGATCCTCGTCCATCGTGGCCTCGATATCGTTATTCACTCGCCAATGCCTACACACGTCATCACGCAAGCCGGGTGAGGCAGGGCCTGCCCCCCTGAGGAGACTTGGGAGCAAGCCGTAACGGATCATCGTATCGAAGCAACCTCGGCAACACGCACAAAAAAGCACGCTCCGAGAATCACCCCTCATGAAATTCTAGTCCGCGGTTGCGGCAGGCCTGCGGGACGGTCTGGCTGGGGTCCGCGATCCCGGCCGGTTTCATCGGAAGGGCTCGAAAAGGGGATGGCCTATCCATGTTCATGAATAGGCCCGTCCTTCCTTCCATCGAGCGGCTGCTGAGCCTGGCCGCGTGACACAGGGGAAAATCTCGCGGAAAGTACCGCTCCGGCAGCGCGTGGTCCGGAAATCATCCCGGCGGACATTCAGCGCCGTCGATGATCTCCGCCATCGACCGTCAGAACGGGCTCCGGAGCTTCTCGTCGGCCGAACCACATCCCGGCTCCCTGGGGTATGGCGGGGAATGGCTCCGCGGCTGGCTTCGCTCTCGCTCTCCCCCAACGGTGTGCCAGGGCCGCGACGAACTGCCGGACCGCCTCGTTCGGCAAGAACGATGCGCAACCGACCAGCATGATCAAGCCGAACGTCCACATCCCCAGGCAGGCCCCGATCCCCACATGCAGCACAACCGCCCCGACCAGCACGAGGGGCCTCCAGAGCCGGAACCAGATCAGCACGCAAAAGGACAGCTCCCAGAGCACGCTGAGATGCGTGGTGAGATTCACCAGCCAGGGATGCCAGGCCATCCAGGTCATATCGCTCGACTGGTACTCCAGGTTCGCGAAGGCCATCCACATCGCCTCGCCATTCCACCACGCCAGCCCTTGCAACTTCGAGATTCCGGCGAACAAGTAGATCACACACATATGAACCTGAATCAGCCGCTGCGCCAGATTGGCGCCGACGCTCGGGGCCGTCCGCCATGCCTCCACTCCTTGCCGACGGCAAGCGAACCCGTGGTCGAGCGAAAGCGCGCGCCCGCTCGGTCCAATGGACAGATAGAGCGTCAGCATGACGTTGATCTGATCCAGGCCGAACAAGGCGGCCGGAGGCGCGGTGGACGAACGAGATCGCGACGATCAGCGACAGAACCGACGTCACGCGGGTCCAGAGGCCGATCGTGAACAGCGTCAGAATCACCATCGAGAGGCCATAGGCGTGCCACATCCACTCCGAAGGGACCCACCACCAGAACGAGTAAGCGGATTCGTTGCTCTGGAGCGACTGCACCAGTTCCGTGTTGAGCCAACTCGTCGGACCGAAAAAGTCCTCCAGCGCCAATCCCCAGACGGCGTGCGTGTAGAGGAGCATCAGGCCGGTCAGGATACGGAGCACGCCCAGCAGCGTCGGATCGGCCGGGGAGTACCAGAAGGCGTTCCACCCCTCGGCCAACGACCGCGCGAAGTTCGCCACGTACTGGACGATGGGATCGACTACTCGTCGCATTGGAAGACCCCTAAAGGCTGTTCTTCATAACTGGCAGGATCATCCAGTTGCACGCCATTGCGGACCATCTCCATGGTTGGGAGATGATGGATCTGTCGAGACAGGCTGACGCGCGACACGCCGTACTTGTGGCAGAGATGCTCCGCGTAGGAGGCATACCATTGCTCCTCAAGTTCCGGCGGCGCACCGTTCATGTGTTCGGACAGCATGAAATGCCGGTGATACAGCAGGCGGGGCTTGATCTCGCGGTTGGGAATCCGCCCGCGAATCACGGTCCCATCCTCGCGCTCCGCCACATAAGCCAGCAACGTGCTCTGGCCCGGTTCGGGGGCGAAAAAGTGGTACCCGTGATTGAGATACAGAACTTGCAGGTAAGGCCGGAACACGTTCCAGACCGACTGGATCAGGTTGGACGAGGGGCTGACGGACGCCGGGGCAATGATGATGGCTGAGACGTGAAGAACGAGCCAGAGATTGACAGCCCATCGCAGAAACCTCCGTCCGGTCCGTCGGGAATCGGTCGCCGTCGCGGAAACCTCAGAGGCATGATTCAAGCGGTATTGCACGTGACTCGCTCCAACCCAGAATCGCCGAGAGAATGGGAGAACCCGCGGGGAAGACGGCTCCTTCCGTCTTCCCGCTGTACTTCCCTGTCGCAACGCTGGTCTGTGGGACCCGTTACGCGGAAGCCGATTTGGCGTTGCCCGTGGTTTTTAGCGGCTGGCGGCCGGCGAGACGGACGCCACCAGGTCCTTGTTCTGCTCGTCGAACGTGACAGCGACATCGACCTCTTCACCCGCCGCGACGGCCGCCTTGGTCACCTTCGAGATCGTCTGGCCGTTTTGCTCGACCTCGACCTTCACGGTGTAGATGTGCTCCTCACCATCCCGCAACTCCGGAGTGACGAACCGGCGCTGCGTGCCGGTGAGCGTCATGAGCTGGTCTTGGAGATAGACCTTCGCGTCCGTGGGAACCGTCACATTCAGGTAGCCCACGCGCGTCTCGGCCGCGGCCGTGGTGGCACCGGCGTTCGAGGCGACATAGTACCCACCGCTGGAGCCTTGCGAACCCCACGAGCCCCCGCTGGAACCATAGGAGCCATAGGAGCCGCCGCTGGAACCATGAGAGCCGCCGCTGGAACCATGAGAGCCGCCGCTGGAGCCGTGAGAGCGGCGATGGAAAAGACCACCGTGGGAGCGCTTATGGGAACCGCCGCTCGAACCGTGAGAACCGCCGCTCGAACCGTGGGAACCGCCGCTCGAACCGTGGGAACTGCCGCTCGAACTGTGGGAACCGCCGCTCGAACCGTGGGAACCGCCGCTGGAGCCATGATTGAATAGCCCGGCCGAGGCCGAATCCGCCCCGACGAAGGTGAAGGCCAACGCACTCAGTGATGCGACCGCGAAGCTCGACCAGCGAAAAATCTTCATTTGAGGATTACCCCTGTTGATAAGAAGCTCTTCGTGAATTGCGCACTCAATTTCAACGAACATCCGAATACTGCTGACTTGATACTTCTACCGCGCACACCCCTTTCGTTCTGATGGGGTCCGACGAAGCCATCGTCCGGCGCAGAAAGCCAATCCACATCTGGGAGATGTTATCCTGGCATTCAATCACACATGGCTTGCCTGACCGTCTCCCCAAAAGGAAGGAAACGCCCCCAGTGCCAGACTCAAAAAATGGCTCGATCTCTCCCGCGTCGGAGGTCTGGGGCCCAGAGCTTTGTAAATTTACGCATATTAGGTAAATTGTACAGTCTGAAGTTACAAGGTGATTTAGGCAAAGTCAAAACCTTTGGGATTTCTATCGCTGCGAGATGAGGATCACAGACTCGACTTGGTCCTTATGCAAGCGGCGCCGGAAATCCGAACTCGGAGGTTCGGAGGTTCGTGTGGGGTAAATCGGGATGAAATCCCGGGCCGTCGTCGCTACACTGGGAGGATGCGCCCGAGCCGGACGTAGTTGCGTCCGCAATGCCTTGCTGTTGAGAGACCTCCGACAATGCCCGAGACCCTGTTCGAGAAGGTTTGGAATCGCCACGTCGTCGCCACCCAGGAAGGGGCGACCCTGCTTTACATTGACCGGCACCTGGTCCATGAGGTGACCAGCCCGCAAGCGTTCGAGGGCCTGCGCCTGGCGGGGCGGACTGTCCGTCGGCCCGACCTGACGTTCGCCACGCTCGACCACAATATTCCGACCGACAATCAGCTCGATATCCGCGAGCCGATGTCGCGCCGGCAGGTCGAGACGATGCGGAAGAACTGCAAGGACTTCGGCGTCACACTCTACGACATCGGCAGCGGTCACCAGGGGATCGTCCACGTCATCGGTCCCGAGCTGGGGGCGACCCTGCCCGGCCTGACGATTGTCTGCGGCGACAGCCACACCAGCACGCATGGCGCGTTCGGTGCGCTGGCGTTCGGCATCGGCACGAGCGAGGTTGAGCACGTGCTGGCCACCCAGACGCTCTGGCAAGGCTCGCGGCCGAAGTCCCTGGGGGTCGAGGTCACCGGCACGCTCCCGCCGGGGCTGGAACCGAAGGACATCATCCTGGCGATCATCCGGGCGATCGGCACCGGTGGCGGCACGGGAACGGTGATCGAATTCTACGGCTCGGCGATCCGTGCCCTGTCGATGGAAGGCCGGATGACGATCTGCAACATGTCGATCGAGGCCGGCGCCCGGGCGGGCATGATCGCACCCGACGAGACGACCTTCGACTACATCACCCGAGAGGATCGCCCGTTCGCCCCCAAAGGGAAGGCGCTCGAAGCTGCCCTGGCCGACTGGAAGACGCTCAAGACCGATGACCCGTCGGCGTTCGACCGCCACGTCTCGATCGATGCCGCGACGCTCGTTCCACAGGTGACCTGGGGCACCAACCCGGCGATGACCGTCGATGTGACGGGCCGCGTCCCGAACCCCGAGGAGGTCCCCTTCGCCAGCAAGGAGGACGCCAAGCGGGCCTTGCAGTACATGGACCTGAAGCCCGGCACGCCGATCAGCGAGATCCCGGTTGATGTCGTGTTCATCGGGTCGTGCACGAACGGCCGGATCGAGGACCTGCGCGCCGCGGCGAAGGTCCTGAAGGGGCGGAAGGTCGCCTCCAGCGTCCGCACCCTGGTCGTGCCGGGCAGCGAGGAAGTCCGCGATCAGGCCGTTGCCGAGGGGCTTGACAAGGTTTTCCAGGAAGCCGGCGCCGAGTGGCGGCAGTCCGGCTGTAGCATGTGCCTGGCGATGAACCCTGACAAACTCACTCCCGGCCAGCGCTCGGCCAGCACGAGCAACCGCAACTTCGAAGGCCGCCAGGGCCCCGGCGGCCGAACCCACCTGGTCAGTCCGGCCATGGCCGCCGCCGCGGCCGTCGCGGGGCACTTCACGGACGTTCGCCAGTTGCTCGGGAAATAGAAAGAAGACATCTCACCGCAAGGTACGCGAAAATCGCGAAGAAGCAGAATAAGGCAAGAAAACAACAAGAACTAGGTTCAGGACCAAGATCTCTTGATCTGGGTTTCTTGACCTTTCTTCTCTCGGCCTTTTCTTCGCGTTTTTTGCGAGCTTCGCGGGGAATCTCTGGAATCATCTGAGAGAGGAACTCATGGAACCCTTCGTGAAGCACCGCGGCAAGATCGCCGTTCTGGACTGGAGCGACGTCAACACCGACCTGATCATCCCGGCGCGCTATCTCAAGCGGGTCGAGCGGACCGGGTATGGCCCCTTGCTGTTCGCCGATAAACGGTACGAACCGGGCGGAGCGCCCGAGGCCGACAACCCCGAGAAACATGGCGCGGAGGCGGCTGACTTCCCCCTGAACCGGCCCGAGAACCAGGGGGGGACGATCCTCGTCGTCGGCCGGAATTTCGGCTGCGGCTCCAGCCGCGAGCACGCCGTCTGGGCCGTCGCGCAGGCCGGTTATCGCGCGATCATCGCCCCCGGCAAGAATGAAGGCTTCGCCGACATCTTCGAAGGAAACGCGTACAACAACGGCCTGCTGCCGATCGAACTGCCCGACGAGGCATGGGAAACGATCGCCCGCTCCGGCAAGGCCCCGGGGGGCGCGGAGGCGACGATCGACCTCCAGAACCAGACCGTGACGGTTCACCCGGCCAACGGCGCGGAGTTCTCTCACCCGTTCGAGGTTTCCGAAGCCAACCGGCAACGGCTCCTCAAGGGCCTGGACGCCATCGGCGAGACCCTCTCCCACAACGACGACGCCATCGGCGCCTATGAGAAACAAGCGCCCGCGTGGGTCACGCCGCAAGGCGTCTGACCCGATCCGTCCGGCGCGGCAAAGAACGAACGAACCGATCCCTCGGCTCACGATTTCCAGAGCACAGGGGCATCGTGGTCCGGGGGATCGAATGTTCGTCGTGGCTCGCGGCCAGCCAGCAGTCCTTGATCCGATTTGATCAGGGACCGAGGCCGCCGTGCGTGCGGAATGGTGTCATGTGCGAGGGCTGGTCGAGGAACCAGAATCGCTCCCATTCGTCGCCGATCTGTCGGAGATTCTCCGAGTCGACGAGGAGTTCCTCAACCCGCCTCGGCGGATAGGCCGCGTAGTGCGGCAAGGGGACCGGGGCACATCCCACGCCCAGGGCGAGGGACCCCACGATCAAGACCAGGGCCGCCATCGGCTTACGCATTTCCGGGGATCCTCCCGCTTTCCGTCGGATTCCGCCGGATCGGTCCGGCCGCGCGATCCGTCGCGCGGTTCCAATCCGCGGGGCGCCCATCCAGGTCGGTGTGCTGGAGCCGGAGGCTCCCGCGACATCTTCCCGGACCGACGGCCAAAGTGCGTCGTCAAGACCCGCTCGCTCTCCAGGCCTCGCGACGCTTCCGACATGGGAAGGTCGATCAACCGGGAGAGACGCTACTCGGACGACTCGCTCGGCGCCGGGCGGCTCGCCCGTGCCGATTCGTTGCCGGGTCCGATGGGTCTGTCAGAATTATCATCGGCATCCGAGTCGTCGTCCAATAAGGGAAGATTTTCCGGATTCATGGTTCTGACCAATTCTTCCATCTCCTTGCCCGGCTTGAACGTCACCACATTCTTCGCAGGCACATACACCTTATCTCCCGTCCGTGGATTACGTGCCTTACGCGGAGCGCGTCGTTTGACCTCGAAGACTCCGAAGTTCCGGAGTTCGATCCGGCCTTCGGAGACCAGGGTATCGATGATCGCGTCCAAGGTGCGCTGCACGATGTCCTTGGTCTTGAGCTGGGTCAGACCGATTTCCTCGGAAATCTTCTTGACTATCTCTTTTTTGGTCACCGCTGGTCACTCCCTTTGGCAGGCTGGACCCGAGCCGGGCATCGGTTGGCTCAACTGTATTGGTGGCATGGAGTAGTGTCAAGTGGGAACCGCGCCCTGGATCGGGATTCGGGCGGGGCGACGGTGTCGCGAACTCCCTTTATCACAGCAACGACACATGTTCAATGATCAGACGGATGTCACCGGGCCGGCATCATTTCCGACCGGGAAGCGGCCTTCGGACCGCGCACGTTGCAGGTGATGGTGCAGGGGGGCGTAATCCCAGGGCAAGCCATGTTCGCGTGCCAGGGTCTTGAGATGGGCGATGTACGTTTCGCTCAACGCGTGGG
The DNA here is from genome assembly GCA_963758025.1 of uncultured Planctomycetota bacterium. Taxonomy (GTDB): domain Bacteria; phylum Planctomycetota; class Planctomycetia; order Isosphaerales; family Isosphaeraceae; genus CAVWUA01. Next base: position 84,627 of record CAVWUA010000009.1, read on the forward strand.
ATCGTTCCTCATAGGCCGTCGGCGCGCAGAAATAGACGCGGCAGCCAAGGGGACGGGCCTCGCGGGCGTTACAGCGCCCTTGGTCATCCTGCCAGGGGCAGGTCGCGCCGTCGTCCAGCGGACGCGACGGGGCCGGGGCGTCGACCAGCAGGAGGGCCGCCTCGGGCGCGGAGAGAAACAGAGTATGATCGTACTCGGCGAACCGGCAGCAACGGCCACTCAGGGCACAGACGCCCCCGGCGCGAGCGACATCGGCATCCAGCGCCTCGTACAGGGCGCGCAGGGCGTCACGGTAGGGGGCCGGGTCGGGCAAGCAGCTCATGGGGCGCACCATCAGAACGGGGTCCGCCGCGCGGCGGCCTCGATCTCCTCCAGAGGGACGAGCTGCCCTCGGCCCGAGCCGGGACAGGTCTGTTGCGTCCGCGCCCAGTCCTCGGGCGACTCGATGTTCTCGGTCCAGAAGGGCCATGTGCGGCACTGCGACGGCCGCGCGGAATACACGGTGCACCCTCGGTCTCGTTCCCAGAAGATGCAGTCGCCGCCGGGCCGTTCGATCAGGCTGTAACGGATTCCGACTTGCCTCACATACTTGCTTGAAAATTCCTCGAAGGATTCCCCCCGGAACTCCGCCAGGCGGGCAATCTCCTCGGAATCGACCCAGACGTAGCCCGGAGCACCGGTGCAGCACGCACCGCAGCGGGTACATTCGAAGCGCAGGCCGTCACGATACCAAGGGGTTTCGTCAATCGAGTTCATCGCGGGTGGAGAGGTCTCGCGGGGCATACCGTCACAAGGAATCATCCGTTCGTATCGGACAGTGTAGCAACCGACCGGGCTCCTCGGCAATCGCGCCTTGAGGCGACAAGTGGGTTGTCCGGGACGGACGGAAACCTATGATAAGTGAAGAGAAGGGGCAAAAGGGGAGAAGGGACACACCCGGAGGACCAGTTCATGGCTGATGTGATCGAGAGGGTCTGCCTGACTCACCTGCGAATCCCCTTCAAGGTGCCGTTCCAGATCTCCGGGCGCGAGGCGGAGGCCAAGAACGCGATCCTGGTGACGATCGAGACGGCGGGTGGACTGACCGGCGTCGGGGAGTGCTCGACGACTCCCGAGGGTTGGGGCGCGGCCAGCGAGACGCCCGAGCGCTGCTGGGACGACCTGGCCGAACGGATCGCGCCGGGCTTGCTGGGCCAGTCCATCACCGAGATTGGACAGATCGACACCCTGGCCCGCTCTTGGGAAGGCAGCAAGGCCGCCCGCGCCGGCGGGGAGATGGCCTGCTGGGACCTGCTCGGACACCAGCGCCAGATGAGTCTGGCCGAGCTATTCGGCGGCGACCTGGACCGCATTGAAAACGGCATTGAGTCGGGCCTGGCCATCGGGCTTTATCCGACGGTTGTGGACGTGCTGCGCACCATCGAGCGCCATCTGGATCTGGGTTACAAGCGGGTCAAGGTCGAGATCCGCCCCGGGCATGACGTCGAGGTAATCGAGGCAATCCGCCTCCACTTCGGCGACGAGCTGCCGTTGATGGTCGAGGCGGACGAGGCCTACACGCGCGATGACATCGATATCTTCCGCCGGCTCGACGACCACGCGCTCTTGATGTACGAGCAACCATTCCCCGCCGACGACCTCGACGGCCTGGCCGCCTTGCAGGAGGCGGTGCTCACGCCGGTCTGTCTCGACGAGACGGCCGACGATCTCGACCGCGCCGCCGAGGCGATCCGCCGAGGGTCCGGCCGGATCGTCAATCTGAAGCTCCAGCGCCTCGGGGGGATCGGCCCGGCCCTGGCCCTGAACGAGCTGTGCGTCGCGAGAGGGGTGGCCTGCTGGGTCGGCACCGCGCCGGACCTCGGCATCGGCCAGGCACACGGCATCCACCTGGCGACCCTCCCCAACTGCAAGTACCCCGCCGATCTGGAGCCGAGCGCCCGATGGTTCGTTGACGACTACGTCTCTCCCTTGATCGAGTTCGCCACCCCCGGCATCCTCGGCGTCCCGCCCAAGCCGGGGATCGGCTACCAGGTCGATCGGGCCAAGGTCCACCGCTACCAGGTGCGGCATCAGGAGTTCACGGCGCATTAATGACGCGACCCGGGCACCATGCCCGGGTCGCGGAGGGAGTCTCGGTCGGGTTATTGGCGGTCAGATCATCCTCCCCCGACGGAGGAGGCCCAAGGATCAGTCATCCAGGATCTTCGGGATATCGGACACGATAGCGCGGATTTCCTTCTCGGTCAACGTCCCCTTGTAGGCGTGGTTGACCTTGACCTTGTGACCCACCCACATCAGGACCGTGATATCCGCATCCTTGGAAATCTCGTAGTCGGGGAGTTCGGCGGGATCTTGGTGGAGCGTCAGTGGAACGTGATCGATGCCGGCCGTCTTCGCCAGCATCCGGAGGTCCTCCGCGGCCTGGTCCCCCTTGTCGGTCAGGATGACCACGAAGCTCTTCAGCTCGCCGTTCTCGTCAATCTTCTCGTCGATCTGCTTGACCAAACTGGTCAAGGGCTCGGAGGTCTTGCGGGCGAACACGCAGACCACCGGAGCGGCGCCGTAGCGTCAGCGATAGCAAAGGGTCTTGCCCTTGTTCGGCCCGGTGATGTCATCGACATCGAACGGGCTGACGAAATCTCCGGCCGACAGGCCGGACTTGACGGCATCTCCCGCGAGGCTGGTCCCCACCATGACGATGGAGACCACCACGGCGGAGATGCCCGTTGCGAGGTTCAATCGCATGAGCGTCTCCTTTCTCGATGAAACCCGACCAGGTTCCCTCAAAATTAGTTTCAAGCTTACACGCATCCGTGTCAAGTCGAGGTGAGGCTCACCCGCCGATCGAGTGCATCAGCCGCTCGGGCTTGATGAACCGAGCGGTGTTGATCTCGTGCCCCTCCCACTTGCCGGCGACACTCTCGCGGAGGGCCTGGGCGATCTCCATGTCGGAGGCCCCGCCGCGAAGCAAGGCGCGGATGTCGGTCTCCTCCAGGGCGAACAGGCAGTTGCGGAGTTTTCCCTCGGCGGTCAGGCGGACCCGGTTGCAGCTCATGCAGAACGGGCGGCTGACCGAGGCGATCAGGCCGACGCGACCGCCACCATCGGCATAGACATAATCCTGCGCGGGGGCCTTCGGGTCCTGGTCGGGGGCCGGGACGAGCGGACCGATCCCCTGCGAGAGCCGCTCCAGGATCTCGGCGGCAAAGAGCACCTTGTCCCGCTCCCAGCGGTTGCCGGCGTCCAGCGGCATGTACTCGATGAACCGCAGCTCCAGGCCATGCTCGCGGCAGAACCGGCCGAGGGGCACGATGTCGTCCTCGGTCATCCCCTTGATCGCCACGGCGTTGATCTTCACCGGGTCGAACCCGGCGTCCTTCGCGGCGAGGATGCCCTCGATGACCTGCTCGAACCCCGGGCGGCGGGTCAATTCCTGGAACTTCGCCGGGTCCATCGTGTCGAGACTGATGTTGATCCGTCGCAGGCCGGCGTCCCATAACGGGCGGGCCAGAGGAGCCAGCAGCAAGCCGTTGGTCGTCAGACCGACGTCGTGGATGCCCCCGATGTGCGCAAGCCGCTCCACCAGCGCCGGAAGATCCTTGCGCACCAGGGGCTCACCCCCGGTCAGGCGAAGCTTGTTGATTCCGAGCGGAGCCGCGATCCGCACGAAGCGCTCGATTTCCTCGAAGCGGAGCAACTCCTGGCGCGGCAGGAACTGGACCGTCTCGGGCATGCAATACACGCAACGGATGTTGCAACGGTCGGTGACGCTGATCCGCAGGTTGTTGTGGACCCGGCCGAACTGATCGACAAGGCGGTCGGCAGGTGGCGTCATGATGGCATGGCCGTGCGTCGAGAGGAGGAGCGGGGCGATCCATGAACGTCTCGTCCCATTCTAGCCGGAATGGACCACGAAGACCAATACGGCGACGTCCCCAGCAAGGCACTCCGAGAAAGGTGTCGGGAACCGATGCAGGAGGAATCCGACACCTTTTACTTGGAGGCTTCGCCCGCGCGCGAGCGGCTGAAAAGGGCCTGCTGGAGCTGCCGGACCAGGTCCTGGACGTCAAGCGGCTTGAAGAACAGGAGGTCGATCCCCCAGCGAGCGAGGTTCGGATCGTCCAGATCCACGCCCCAGCCGGTGATCAGGGCGATCACCGGAGGAGGCGAGAGCTGATGAGCCTGCCGGGCGATTTCCCGCCCGTCGAGGTCGGGCAAGATCAGGTCGGTCAGGACGATTTCGGGGGGTGGCTCGTTCGCGAGCGATCGCAGGGCTCCCGCGCCGTTGGGTTGGGCCGTGACCAGGAAACCTTGGAATTCCAGGTAGCGTCTCAGGGCATTGCGTGCTTCGGCGTTGTCATCGACGAGGAGCACGCGGGTCGGCGTGTGGTTCGACAGCGAACCGAGTTCGGCATGAAACATTGTCCAACCTATTTCCGGCGTAAAGAGCCGATACGGCACCCCTCTCACGACGGGGAGGGGTGCGCCCTTCCAGTCGATCGCGGAGAGGCGGGCCAGGGCGAGCATCAGTGCGTGGGTTCCGTCACGGCCGTGTCCCTGCGCGCGAACCGCCTGATAAAGCTGTTCGGCCAGGGCCAGGCCAGGAAGGGACAACTGCATTCGGCGTGCCTCCGCAAGCGCAATTCCCATATCTTTCAGAAAATGTTCCACGAAGAAGCCCGGTTCGAACCGTCCGGCGATCATCCGAGGGCCGAGGTTGTTCAGGCTCCAGGAGCCCGCGGCGCCACTGCCAACGCTCTGCAAGACCGTGTTCAGGTCCAGGCCCGCCTTGTATCCGTAGAGCAGGGCCTCGCAGACGCCGATCATGTTCGTGGCGATCAGGATCTGATTGACCATCTTGGTGTGCTGCCCCGCGCCGGGCGGTCCTTGATGCACGATGGTCTTGCCCATCTTTTCAAACAAAGGGCGCAGCGATTCGACAGGTTCGTCCTCGCCGCCGATCATGATCGAGAGCCGGGCCTCCTTCGCGCCGACATCCCCGCCGGAGACCGGGGCATCGACCGAGTGGACCCCCTTGGCGTGCGCTTGCTCGGCGATTTCCACGGCCAGAGCCGGCTCGCTGGTCGTCATGTCCACCAGGATGCTCCCGGACTTGGCACCAGCCAGCGTGCCGTCGGGACCAAGTGTCACCTCGCGGACGTCGCGAGGATAGCCAACAATCGTGAAGATCACGTCCGAGGCCTCGGCCACCGCGCGGGGCGAGTCCGCCTCGGCCGCGCCCCGATCGATGAGAGGCTTCGCTTTGTTACGGCTCCGGTTGTAAACCGTGACGGAATATCCCGCTGTCATCAGGTGCCCGCACATCGACGCACCCATGACCCCGGTCCCGATCCAGCCGATCCGCGTCTTGCCCGGTGCCAGTTCCATCGCCATCATCACCTCGGTGTCATGACACGCCGGGAGGGCCTCCCGGCAAGCCAGGGATAGGTTATCATCGCCTTGGGGCGCCTTCGATACAATTTGCTCGATTTTGCAAATTTCGTGTATTGCGGGAAACGCTGGCTCGAACGTCTCCCTCGGCGCGCACGTGTCGCCTGTTCCGGGAGAAATCGCGTGAACAGGAGAGTCCTCTTTATCCGCATCAAGGGCCGGAGGGTCAAGCAAAAAGGTCAAGCGCCACCTCCGCCGGAGCCGGCGTCGGAGCGGAATGTCATGGCGATTCGTCACTTGCCCCTTGACCCAGGCCCCACCATCCTCCACCCTATCGCGTTGACATAGACCGCGCCGGGATGTTGCGCAGCAATCGCTGGGGTCGTCCATCCCGCCCGCGCCGTCTCTCGTACACCAGAAGGAGAACGCTTCCATGCGTGGTATTAAACCAAGCGTGACTCTGGCCGCGGTTGCGGTCATCGGGCTGGCCTTGTGGGCGAACGCCAAGGTGGAACGGGCCGGGAGCCGGATGGCCTCGGCGGCCGAACGGTGGCTCGACTCGCTGGATGATGACCAGCGCGGCCAGGCCACGTTCGCGTTCGATAGCTCGGAGCGGCTCAACTGGCACTTCATCCCTCGCGAGCGCAAAGGCTTGCCCATCAAGCAGATGAATGGCGAGCAGCGGGCCCTGGCCTTCGGTCTGCTGAGCACCGGGGTCTCGGGCGACGGTGCGCTGAAGGCGACGACGATCATGAGCCTGGAGGCGATTCTCCGTGACATGGAGAAGGGGAGCGGACCGGTTCGCGATCCCGAGCTGTACTTCCTCTCGGTCTTCGGCAAGCCCGCGAACGAGGGGAAATGGGGATGGCGGATCGAGGGGCACCACCTCTCGCTGAACGTGACCCTGGAGGATGGCGAGATCGTCGGCGCGACCCCCGCCTTCTTCGGCGCGAATCCGGCGGAGGTCCGTCAGGGGCCTCGCGAGGGCGTGCGCGCCCTGGCCGAACGCGAGGACCGCGCCCTGCGGCTCTTGCAGGCGCTCGACGACGACCAGAAGAAGACGGCGGTGATTTCCGAGGAGGCCCCCAAGGACATCCGCGCGGCCGGCACGCCCCAGCCGCCGACCGACCCGGCCGAGGGCATCGCCTACAAGAGCCTGAACGACGATCAGAAAACCATGATGCGGGCCTTGATCGAATCGTACGCCGCCGACATGCCGCCGGAGGTCGCCGCCTCGTGGCTGGAGGAGATCCGCGGCGCCGGGCCGGAGAAGATCCAGTTCGCCTGGAGCGGCCCCGCCGATCGCAACCAGCCCCACGGCTACCGCGTCCAGGGACCGTCGTTCCTGATCGAGTTCAACAACACCCAGAACGGCGCCAACCACATCCACAGCATCTGGCGCAACATGCTGGGTGACTTCGGCATGCCGATCCAGCAATGAGGTGAGTGGGCGGCGGCCGGAGATACCTTGACGATCTCCCGATCATTCGGTCATGGCCACGACGGCGCGGCGGCTCTCCGAACGCGCCGCCGTGCATTTTCCAAGAGGATTCCGGAACAGACCGACCCGCGATGGCCAACGCCACACGCGGAGGAAGGGAGGCCCCATGAACGATGTCCATTCCGACGTCGCCCAGATCACGCCCCGGAACGTGAACGAACGATTTCAGAAGGGGGAACGTCTGGTGGTCCTCGACGTGCGCGAGCCGGACGAGCGGGCCATCTGCATCATTCCGACGCCCGAGGGCGTCCACGAACTGCACATCCCGATGGCCCAGATCCCGATCCGGCTCGACGAGATTCGCGAGGCGTCGCTGACCGGCCCGCTCCTGGTGTACTGCCACCTCGGTCAGCGCCTCCTGGATGGCCGCTCGCTGGCTCGCCGCCCGCGGCATCGAGAACGTGATGAACCTTGACGGCGGCATCGACGCCTGGTCCGAAGGGGTCGATCCGTCCGTACCGCGCTATTGAGCCCTCACTTTCTCGAGGGAGTGAGGGCGACCGAGGCGAAGCGACCGCGCGCCTTGACTTGAGGCGTGACGTTTAACCGCAACCGCCGCAATCCAGCGCCGGCACGTCACAACCACCGGCGCAGTCGGCTCCTCCAAAATCGCAGCCAGCCGCGTCGCCATCCAGGGGACTGCACCCGTCGAACGAGCAATCCCCGATCGAGCCAAGGCCACTGGTCACGTCAAGCTCCATGCCCGATCGCTCCCTGGGCCGCGCGTTCGGCGGCCTCTTCACCGATCTCCTTGGCCGGTCCCACCGGGTCAAGTATTCGTCGCGACCCTGGCTACGGGCTTCGGGCAGGGAACGGTCTCCGTTCAGGCTCCGGCAAGCGGCGCGGCATGCCTGAAACCGTGGCTCCATGGCCTTCAATCCGGCCCACAGCCCCTGTTCGGCAATAGCTCGCTTGATGTACTGCGAACACGACTCACCACCGTACCGAACGCGGTGGTGAAACGAAACCCTTCCAGGGCGACAGGTGTCGCTGATATCCACCGATGACGGCGACCGCGAGCCTGCCGAGCGTGTGGTCCAGGGAGAGCGCGAACGACACGGCAAGAGACTCCGGAATGAGTCAACGTCGGGCACGTCCGATCTGGCACTGCTCGGACACCGGACGCCATCCGGACGCATTCTCGCCGAGGAGAGATCGGCGGCTCATCCAGTCAGAGCGGCTTGACCTTCACGTTGCGGAACTCGATCCGCCAGCCCTCGGCCTCCAGGCCGACGTAGCCTTTGAGAACCTCGCAGTTGTTCCAGTGGCACGTCTCCGCGCCGTTGACCCAGAGGATCATGTCCGTCCCTTTGCAGGTGATCTCATACGTGTTCCACTTGCCGGCCGGCTTGACGCGCCCGTCCTTGACCTCCTTGGACAGGTTGATGCGCTGAATCTTCCCCCCGACCGGCGTATCGCCGAAGAGAAAGCCGCCCCGTCCGTCCCCCGTCTGGGCCTGATGCCAGATCGCGCCGTCCTCGGAATTGCGAGCGAAGACGCCGGAGTTGTAGCCCGTCTTCCCCTCGACGGGCGTGAACCGCCACTCGACATGGAAGATAAAGTCCTCCAGCGGCTCATCCCAGCGCAGCCAGTCGTGCCCGCCGTCCCCTTCACAGACGAGGTAACCGGTATCCGTGTCGAGGGACCACTGCGAGGTCTCCCCCAGCTTTCCACCCGGCGGGATCGGCACACGGGCCCACCCGTTCAGATCCGGCCCGACCTGATTGAGCAAGTCGGTCCAGCCGCCCGGGCTACGGTCCAGGGCGCTCGGCTCATCGCCGAACGCGGCGTTCGGGAGGCGAACCGCCGATCATTCCCGCAATCATCAAAGCGAACGTCAGGCGACGAGACATGCGTGTTCTCCTTATTGTTCCATTGATGAAAGACATCACGATCCTCAACCGGATTTCTTCTTCGGGGACTTGCCCGCCTTGCCGCTCGCGACCCGAGGCCCCTTGCTCCCCGGCGAGCCACCGTACGGGCCAGGATAGGCCAGCACGGCGAGGTCCATGGTATGATCCTGAAGATCGCGAGCGTTGTCTCCCAACGCCTCCTTGAAATGATCGATATCGAGCGGGTCCGCCAGGGCAGGGTGCTGGAGGACGAACCAGTGCACCTGCTTGTGACGCGGCGCGGAGGCGTCTTTCGATACCGGTTCAGGGCAAGAGGTCGGTCCTGGCTTGCCGGTGGAGTACACCTTGGTCGGGATCACGAACGGATAGGTCGTGAGCGAGCCGGGGTAATAGTAATAATCGAAATTCTGTTCACCATTAACACAGGGTATGATCATATCTGCACTGATGATCGTATCGACATTCTTGGTTTCCAGCGGCCCGGGAAGAATTTTTGAGATCCGTTCCAGGAATCGCTCGTTTGCATTGGGCTCCGGTGGTTCTGGGTCTTCCTGGCCTTCCCCCTGCGAGGCTCGACGAAAATCCCCACAACGGCCACGCTCTCGTCGAGCACGTTCTTGTGGACGAGGTGGACTTCCATCGCAAAACGACGTTCATCAACCGTATGCTCGGACGGCGTGTGAAAGTGAAACTGGACGAGGTGGTAGAGCCCGGCGTCTCCGAGGTCGAGCGATGCTGCCGATCTGGTAGTCCACCCGAATGCTATGGCCCGTGTTCCGGATGACCAGGGGGGTCGGCTGGTAGTTGATTAGAGTCACTCAGGTCTCCCCACGTTGAATTGTGGAGCGATTTGGTTTCAATCATAATCGGCGACTGCTGATACTCAGACGCGTTCTTCGGAGCCGATTCGTCCTGTGGCATGGAATCCCCTCGATTTAGAAGATAGAGACATGGAATCACCAGAGACGAGCCAAGTTTAGCCGCCCGGTGGGGTCGGGGAAATGGTCTGGTGCCATCGCGGGTTCCACTCAGGGCAAGCGTGCCTGGAACTGCGCGATGATCCGGTCGAGGGCGTCGGCGGCCTCGCCGTCGCCGAGGGCGTCCCGGAGCGCGCGGACGGCCTTCAGGAACGTGGGGCCCCAGTCGTAAGAGATTCCGTATTGCGTCGGCTCGGCCTGGCCTTCCCGGCGGAAACTGATGTCGATCATGCCATAGGGCGCGGAGTGCCTGGGGAGGCCGGGCGTGGCATCATCAAAGAATTCAACGTGATCGAGATGATCCAGAACCCGCTCCAACTGGACTGGCGTGAGGTGATACGCCTCGCCGATCGGCTTCCCCGACGGCCCGATCGCCGACGGCTCGATCCGGATGGTGTCCGAGGCGTACAGCAGGACGCTATACAGTTCGAAGGTCGGATCGCGCCGGACCGATTTCGGCGGATACTGGCTAATCGTGAGCGTGAACGAGTCCGGATTGTCGTGGATCACGTCGAGGGCCTTGCGCGTGGCGGCGCCGGGGCCGAAATCACGGTAGAGGACGACCACGGTGATCAGGATCAGCAGGAAGACCATCGGCCGGTAGGAGGTCGGGCGATCGTGGTGGTCGTGGGACATCATCGGGGGTTCCTCGTTGGGAATTCGGCGAGCGGCAAGGTGGTCGGCGCTTGAGGTTGGAGACGGGCTCTGTTAAACCACGCAAGTGAGGGACCGCGTCCCGACACCGTTTTGTGAGATGATCTCCGAACCGTCTCCACGGAGCCCTTTGCCGATGAGCACCCTGTCTCGCCGCGACTTCCTGGCCGCGTCCGCCTCGGCCCTCGCGACCACCAGTCTGATCCCCAACGCGCTCCGCGCCCAGGACGAAACGAAGCGCGCGGGGGCCAACGACACGATCGTCCTCGGCTTCATCGGCGTCGGCGGGATGGGCTCCGGCCTGCTGAACATCTTCAAGCAGTTCCCCGACGTCGAGGTCGCCGCCGTCTGCGACGTGTACGAGCCGCACCGCCTCCGCGCGAAGGAGGCCGCCGGGGGTAAACCCAAGGACTACAAGGACTTCCGCGAAGTTCTCGACCGCAAGGATATCGACGCGGTCGTGATCGCCACGCCCGACCACTGGCACGCCATCCCGACCATCATGGCCTGTCAGGCCGGCAAGGACGTGTACTGCGAGAAACCCTTGACGTACCGCATCGGCGAGGGGCGCCGGGTGGTGGACGCCGCCAAAAAATACCAGCGCGTCACGCAGATGGGCAACCTGATCCACGCGGGGGAAACATATCACCGCATCGCCGAGATCGTCCAGTCGGGGGTTCTGGGTAAGATCAGCAAGGTGCGCGTCTGGATGGCGAGCAACCAGCAAGGGCTGGGGGACCCGCCGAACACCGAGCCGCCGCCCGGCTGCGATTACGACTTCTGGCTCGGCCCCGCCCCCAAGCGGCCGTTCAACCCGAACCGGTTCACGTTCAACTGGCGGTATTTCTGGGACTACGCCGGCGGCCAGCTCTGCGACTTCGTCTGCCATCTGGTCGATCCGGTCCACTGGGGCATGAAGGCCAACGCGCCTGAGACGGTCATGGCGACCGGCGGGCGGTACGTCCTCGACGATAACGCCGAGACGCCCGACACGCTGGAGGTCGTCTATCACTATCCCGGCGAGTGGGACATGGTCTGGAGCCACATCAGCAACAACGCCCACGGCTTCGAGGGCCGGGGAGCGGGCATCATGTTCCAGGGAACCAACGGCACCTTGCACGGCCATTACAACGACTTCAAGATCATCCCCGAGGCGGGCCACGAGATCGCGCTTCCCGAGCCCTTCCTGCCCCGCTCGGTCGGGCATCACCGCGAGTTTCTCGACGCGATCAAGTCGCGCGAGCAATGCTCGTGCAACTTCGACTATGGCCACCGGTTGACCACCGTCGGCAACCTCGGCAACATCGCCCTCTGGACGGGCGAAAAACTGGCCTGGGATGCCGAGAAAGAGCGGATCACGAACCACGAGGACGCCAACCGGTATCTCCTGCGTGAGGAATATCGAAGTCCCTGGACCTTGCCGGAGGTCTGACCCCCCGCCCGCCATGATGGAACTACTCACCCTGCCGGCGTGGAACGCTCCGCCGCGCACGCTCGACGACTGGCGCACCGCCCTGACCGCCCAGGGGTACGCGCCGGCCGTTCATCGCGAGCAAGGCGTCTTCTGGATCGAGGTCGCGCCGCTCCGCCTGCGCGGCTACGTCGTGACCGAGGACCAGCACGTCAGCGCGATCAACTTCGAACTGCACGACCCCGACCCCGACCCCGCCTGGACGGTCGTTGAGTCCGCCGCCCAGGCGCTCGGGTGGGAGGTTCATCCCGACGATGAGGATGAAGAGGAGGACATCGAGGAAGACTGACAGGAATGAGAAAACAGGTTTGCATTACATTGTTTATAATAAATAACAATGTGAGCTCATCTCGCCCCGAAGGGGCAGCATCCGATAGCCAGGGGCAACGCCCCTGGAACACGATCCAGAAAAAAACACCCCGCCCTGAAGGGGCGGATTTCGTCCCGCATGATACGGCGAAATCCGCCCCTTCAGGGCGGGGCAGAAAGAGAGAGTCATCCGGGACCAGGGGCGTTGCCCCTGGCTATCGGATGCTGCCCCTTCGGGGCGAAATCAGTAACTTTAATAAGCATCCTTTAGAGATCAAAAACCATTTGCTGTCCGCCATTTTCGCACCCCTATCCCCAGAGGAGAACACCCGATGCCCCCGCTTCGCAAGACCCTGGCCGCCCTGGCGGCCGTCGCCCTTGGCCTGAGCACCGCAAGGGCCGAGGAGCCGAAGTTCAAGAAACATGACATCAACCCCAAGAGCGAATTCGAATCGGCCGGGGTCTTCGACGTGGACAACGACGGCGACCTTGATATCGTCTCGGGAGACACCTGGTACGAGGCCCCCGACTGGAAGACGCACCACGTCCGCGACGTGGATCGAACCGGCACGTATCTGAACTGCTTCTCCACGCTGCCGGTCGATGTCAACGGCGACGGCAAGACCGACTTCATCAGTTGCTCCTACTTCGGCAAGAACGTCGGCTGGGTCGAGAACCCCGGCGACAAGGACTCTGCCTGGACGTACCACGAGATCGACCTCCCGGGGCCGAGCGAGGCCGCCGTGCTGGTGGACCTGACCGGCGACAAGGTCCCCGAGATCCTGCCGAACGTCGTCAACACCATCGCCTGGTACCAGGTTCAGGAGTCGGGGTCAGAGCCGACGATCAAGAAGTTCGACTTCGGCAATGAAGCCGCCGGCCACGGTGTCGGCACCGGCGACATCAACCGCGACGGCCGCACCGACCTGCTCACGCCCAAGGGCTGGTTCGAGGCCCCCGAGAAGCCCGAGAGCCAGCCGTGGACGTGGCACCCTGAGTGGAACCTGGGGGCCACCGGCATCCAGATCCTCGGGCGCGACGTGGACGGCGACGACGACACCGACCTCGTCTTCGGCATGGGCCATAACTATCGGCCTCTTCTGGGTCGAGCAAGGGCAGGACGACAACGGCAAACGCACGTGGACCCGCAAGACGATCGACGACACGATTGCCTCGGTTCACACCCTGCTCTGGGCCGACCTCGACGGCGACGGCAAGGCGACGGAACTCGTCACCGGCAAGCGCGTGTACGCCCACGAGATCGAGCCCGGGGCGACCGACGCCTCGGTCGTCGCCTGGTACGACTTCGACCCGCAGTCGAAGGTCTGGCGGAAGCACGTCATCTTTCAGGGCGAACCGGCCAAGAACGCTCCCGAGAAAGGCCCCGAGTCGCAGCGCCCAGAAGGACTTCCCCGCCGGCACCGCCGGCACCGGCCTGGATGTCACCGCCATCGACATCGACAAGGACGGCGACACCGACCTCGTCTGCCCCGGCAAGAGCGGCCTCTACCTGTTCGAGAACCTGAGCAAGTAACCCTTCACGCCGCGACCGTCGCGGGCATGGACCGCCCGCGACCGGGCGTGCTGCCGCCAGAGCGTCAGCCCGGTGAGCAAGAGCAACAACGGCATCAGGCCGATCGCGCCATGCAGCAGACGCGTCGGCCAGCCGCCGTACAGCCCGGCGTGGAGCGGATACGGTCCGTTCCGCCGGAGATTCTCGGCGTTCGAGAACTGTCGCTCGTCCTCGGTCCAGAGGACCCGCCCCTCCTCGGGGTCAAGGTGGACCGCGCAGCGTCCGTTCGGCAGTGGGCTCTCGGGGTAGGCCAACCGGAACTTCACCGGCTCCCCCGGCCGTTTCGGCAGCGTCACCAGCACCGCGCAGGCGCCGGGCAACGTCTCCTCGGCCTTGCGACGTAGTCGTTCCAGGGGAACCAGACCAGAGGTCGACACCGCGCGCGATGGAACCTTTGCGCGCTCTGGCGTTCCCGATGACGGCGCTCCGCCAAGCACGCCATAAACGACCGCGTCGGCCAGTCCGCCGAAGACCAGGGCCAGGCCCGTCACGGCGATCATCGCCAGCAAGGGGGCCGCAACGATCCCCGCGAGCCGGTGCAGGTCGTAATGCCGGACGAAGCCGGCGCGCGACCAGCGGAACTGAAAGGCATTCCGCCAGTTCCGTAAGCCCACGAACCAGAGGGGCACGCCCGTCACGACGGCCAGCAAGAGGCCGAACCCGCCGATCCCGATGACCGTCTCCCCCTGCGCGCCGAGGCCAGCCGGATATGCAGGGCAGTGATCAGGCCGACCAGCGCGCGATCTTCCCGACGCGCCCCGAGTACCGCCCCCGAAGCCGGGTCCACATACACGGTTCGCTCGGGCTTTCCCCGGAGCCAGACCCGGTACACGCCCCCCGCGCGCGGCATCGCCGGCAGGTCGATCCGCCCCGCCTCGCTCCCGGGAAACGCCCGTTCCACCGCGCCTCGCACACGATCGAGACCGACATCCGGCCCGTCCGTCGCCCGATAAAGCCCCGGATTCAGCACCCGGTCGATCTCGGGGCCAAAGACGATCAGGCTCCCCGTCAGGCCCGAGAAGGTGAACAACAGGCCCAGCGAGAGCGTTATCCACCGATGCAGCCGGAGCAACACCGTCGCATCCGTCGAGACAATCCTTCCGGCTTCATCCGTCCCTTTCACCCGCGGGAATCCTTTGCAACCCAGCGAAACCATCATACCCATTCTGGCCCTTCCACGCGCGGTTTCAGCCTCCGCCCCGGGCCATGCGGCGGTCGGGCGGGGACAACCCGATGAGGGGATCATCCGTTCCCTCATGGGCACGAGCCCACGTATTCGTTATTTCCAGATTATCTTATTGCTGAGATTCCACGCGCGGGATAATCTCTCCCTGTCTCTATCTTCATCAAAGTTCATTCCGGAAGACCCCCATGACCCATCTCTCCGTCTCGATGACCCTCGCCGCGATCCTGCTATTTGCCGCGGAAACCCAGGCCAATCCGTTCGTTTACGAGGCCCTTCTCGACGGTGCCAGTGAGAAACCCCCTAATACCTCGCCGGGGACCGGCACTGCAACGGTCACTCTCGACCTCGCCGCCCACACCATGCACGTGCAGGTGACATTCACCGACCTACTCGCAGCCACCATCGCATCACACATTCACGCCCCCACGACTGATCCCCTCGCACTCGATGAAACCGCCGGGGTCGCCACGACCACGCCGACCTTCACCGATTTCCCTCTGGGGGTGACGGGTGGAGATTATGACCACACCTTCGACATGACCATGGCATCGAGCTACAACCCCTCCTACATCACCGCCAACGGCGGGACCACCACCACCGCGGAGTTGGCGCTGGCACAGGCGATCGCGGCCGGCAAGGCGTATCTGAACATCCACACGACCTCGTTCCCCGGGGGCGAGATCCGGGGCTTTCTCGTCCCCGAGCCGTCGAGCTGCGTGCTCCTGGCCATCGGCGCCGGCGTTGCGCTCGCATACACACGTCGCCGAAGGTGTGGCCGCGTCTGATCTCCGAGCGCAGACGACCGCACCACTCACGACGGGTGGTCCGGCCCTTCCCACGAATCCCGATCGAGGCCACCGGCGCCTTGCTCGGCCTGCGCGCGTGGTGCCAACCCCCGCCCTGGTGCGATGCGGCCGTCGTGCAGGGCCGAGCCGACCAGCACGGCCGAGGCCCCGGCGCGGGAGAGTGCTGCCAGGTCATTCGGTCCCCGGACGCCGCCGCCGACGATCCATTCCAGCGCCGAATGCCCCGTTCTCAGTTCGGCCAGGAGCGTGAGTGTCCCGACCCCTTGACCCGTCCCGACGCGGGCCAGGTCCAGCAGAAGCACCCGGCGAACTCCCGTCGCGACCACGGCATCGACCAGGCGCCGGGGGTCGGACGTGCCCCAGGCCAGGGCCGTGTCGATCAGGGGTCGGCCGTCGCGGAGATCGAGGCTGAAGACGAGGCGATTGGGACCGTGGCGGTCCACGACTTCGGCCAGAGCCTCGGGACCGTCGAGCGTCTCCAGGCCGAGCACCACGACCGAGGCCCCGGCCGCCAGCAACGGCGGGACATCGGCCTCGAATCGCACGCCGGCATCAACCCAGAGGTTCAGGCCGAGCCGCTGGAGGTCTCCGTAGAGGGGCAGGGCAGGGGGAGCGCCGGTGATGGCGTCGAGGTCCGCGAGATAGAGGTCGGACAGGCCCAGGCGATCCCGGAAGGCCCGCGCCAGCCCGATCGGGTCGGAACCCTCGTGCAAGATGCCACGAACCGGGTCATAATGGGCACGGTTGCCGGCGATGGCCAGGACGGCCTGACCAGCCTTGAGGTCGAGGACAGGAATGACCCGCATGGGCGTTGAGGCTCCGCGTCGGACGGTGCTGGTCCACGAGTTTGTCACGGGGGGCGGTCTGGCCGGTGAGGATCTGCCCGCGTCGTGGCGGACCGAGGGTACGGCCATGCGCCGGGCCTTGGTCGAGGATTTCGCCTGCTTGCCGGGAATCACCGTCGTCATGACGCTGGACGACCGGCTGGACGACGAGCCTGGCCCCTGGCTGACCGTGCGGGTCGGCCCGGGGCGGGAACCCTCAACGTTCGCCCGGCTGGCGGCGTCGTCTGATTATACCGTCGTGATCGCCCCCGAGACGCACGGGCTTCTGAGCGAGCGGGCCCAGATCCTGGAGGAGGTCGGCGGCCATTCCCTGGGCACGACGCCCGAGGCGATTAACCTGACCGCCGACAAGGTCCGCATGGCGCGGCACCTGGCCAGCCGGGGGATCGCCACGCCCGAGACGCGGCGACTGACCCGTGACGAGGGCCTGCCCGCCGATTTCCCTTACCCGGCCGTGCTCAAGCCAATCTCCGGCGCCGGTTCGATCGACACGTTCCTCGTGAACGACCCGAACGCGTGCCCACCGGAAGTCTGGCGCAATTACTGCGCGGTGCTCCAGCCGTTCGTTGAGGGGCAACCAATGAGCGCCAGTTTCCTGATCGGCGACGACGCCCGGGCCGAACTTGTCGGGATCGGCCGACAATGGATGGAGATCCGCGATGGCCGATTTTTGTACCTGGGTGGCATGGTTCCTGCCGGAGAGCCTGACATGGCCGCCACGGCCCGCCGCACCCTGGAGACGGTGCCGGGCCTGCGAGGCTGGGTCGGCGTCGATTTCTTCTGGAATGAGCCGGAGGAACGGGCCGTCGTTCTCGAAATCAATCCGAGATTGACCACCTCGTATGTCGGCCTGCGGCGGCTCCTGCCTCCCGGCGCGCTGGCGCGCCTGGCTGGCCGCCTTTGGTCTAGACCCGTCGCCGGAGGAGGCCCGGCTCGACCTGGCCCGCTTCGTCCATGCGCACGACCCGTTGACCTTCGACGCCGACGGCATGATCCGAGCCAAGAGCTTCGCCCCATGACTCCGAATACCCCCTCCTGGATTGCCCTGGACATCGGCGGCGCCAACCTGAAGGCGACCCATTCATCCGGCGGCGCGCGCGCGATTCCGTTCGAGCTCTGGAAGCGGCCCGACGATCTCCCGCGCGTCCTGACCGAACTGACCGCCACACTGCCGAAGGCGGGGCGGGTCGCCGTGACCATGACGGCCGAACTCTGCGATTGCTACCCGACCAAGGCCAAGGGCGTCCACGACGTGCTGGAGGCCGTCACGCACGTCTATCCCTCGCAGGTGGTTCGCGTCTGGGGAACCGACGAACGCTTCCACGGCATCCCCGAGATCCTCGCTCATCCCGATCTCGCCGCCGCGGCGAACTGGCTGGCCCTGGCGACCCTGGCCGCCCGGCTCCTGCCCGAAGGGCCGGGCCTGTTGATCGACATTGGCTCGACCACCACCGACCTGATCCCCCTGAAGGACGGTAAACCCCAGCCCCGTGGCCGGACCGACACCCAGCGCCTGCGCACTGGCGAGCTGGTCTATGCCGGCGTGCGACGAACACCGGTCTGCGCCCTGGCGACCGAGCTACCCCTGCAAGGCACCTGGACCGGCCTGTCCGCCGAGCTCTTCGCCTCGACGATGGATATCTACCTGACCTTGAAGGAGATTCCCGCCGACCCGACCGATCTCTCAACGGCCGATGGCCGTCCGGCGACTCCCGAAGCCGCCCGCGACCGCCTGGCCCGGATGGTCGGGGCCGATCGCGACAGCTTCTCGGAGGAGGACGCTCGCGCCTTCGCCGAGGCGGCCGACGAGGCCCTGATGACCCGCCTGACCGCCGCGGCCGAGCGCGCCTGCCTCGACCACATCGGCCCACCACGTGGGGCCGTCGTCGCCGGATCGGGCGAGTTCCTCGCCCGCCGCGTCGCCCGCCGGGTGGTCGGACCCGACGGACCGATCATCAGCCTGGAAGACGCCTGGGGATCGGTCGCCTCCAGCGCCGCCTGCGCGTATGCGCTGGTTGTGCTGGCCGCCGAGCGGGACGGCGACATCGGTGAGGTCCCATGACCGACGCTCGGCGGGCGCCCGATCGTCGTGAAAGTCGGCGGAAGTCTGCTTGGCTGGCCGGACCTGCCGGAACGGCTCGCGGCCTTCCGCGCGGATCGTCGCGACGACGAACGGCTCGTGTTGGTCGTCGGCGGCGGCGCGGCGGCCGACTGGGTTCGTGACCTGGACGGACGGCACGAACTCGGTCAGGAGCGCCGCGCACGCCCTGGCTCTTCGCGCGCTCGATCTGACCGCCCACGTGTTCGCCACACTGGTAACGGGTGTTCGGGTCGTCGAGCGTCTGGAGGATTTCGAGCCGGTCTGGCAAGAGGGCCGAATCCCGCTGCTGGCCCCTCGACGGTTCCTCGACGAGGACGACCAGCGGCCCGACCCACTGCCGCATCACTGGGACGTGACGACCGACGCCATCGCCGCCCGGCTGGCCGTGCGGCTTGAGGCCCGTGAACTGGTCCTGCTCAAGAGCGCAACGCTGCCGAAGGGGACCGACCGCCGAGCCGCCGCGCGACTCGGCCTGGTCGATCCGGCCTTTCCCGCCGTCTCGGCCCCTCTCCGACGCGTCACGTACCTCAACCTCCGCGATCCGACCGCGCGGCCCGTGCCGCTGCCGCTGGAGATCAATCCCGCCGCAACGGCGACGGGCTGAACCGGAACTGCCGAGGCTTGCGCGGGAAATCGTCCGGGCGCGGGGGCAAAAGACGTGGTCGCGGCCACGGCCGGATCGACGGTCCTGGCGACATCGGGATCAAAGGTGCCATCGGGCGCGAGGGCAGCAGCCGCGGCGGCAAATCGGCAAGCAACGGCTCCTGCTGCGGCAAGGCAAAGATCCCGGGGTCGATGTTCGGGTCCTTCCGCACGAGGAACCGGGAATCGATCTCGGCATCGCGGCTGTTGAAGATCTTCGGGTCGATCCGCTCGGGACCCGCAGTCTCATCCGGCGGGACGGGGCGAATCGGCACGAGTTGCGTCCAGCCCGGCGGCCTTCCCGGTAGGAGGTACCGAGGCGCGACTTGTGGACCGTCAAGCCGGGGCTCCTCCCCCGCCAAGGCCCACAACCCGAACGTGACCGACAGTCCGACGACCCCTCCACTCACCCGGAACCAACTCCACGTGATGCGTGACATGGTCTCACCACCTTTCGCTGTCGAAGGGCTCCGGCCTCACCTCTTCGGATCGCCACGAACCCTCCAGCGCGCCGTCGGACCGTATTCCCAATCAGGCACGAGGCCTCCGCAACATTCAGCATAACAACACGCCAGCCATTGCGGAAGCCATTCAAAAGATATGGATTCTTCCTCTATCTTTCTGCTTCTCCGTCTTTGCTTCGGCGTTCTTCGCGGTGAATTCTTCTCCGCTTGCGTGCGAAAGGTTCGACACGACGCCGAGGGACGCGGCAATCTCTCCAAAGCCGATCCCGTCGGGAGTTGACCCGCATCCGTGGAGCCCATAAGATCCTGGTTTATCACCGCCCGCGACAACACGCACCGGCAGACCCTTTCTGTCCGTGGTCCCCGAGCCGCGGGATGGCTCTCTCCTGGTTCACCAACGAAACGACCCAAGCCAAATTTTCCCACCGCGGAGCCCGCGACATGACGGCAGAATCCGGCGGCGACTCGATCAAGAGCGTCCTTGTAGAGAAGCGGGTCTTCCCGCCCCCGGCGGAGTTCGCACGCAACGCCAACATCCCCAGCCTCGACGAGTACCAGGCCCTCTGGGACCGGGGCAAGGACGACCCGGAAGGGTTCTGGGGCGACATGGCGGGCATGCTCGACTGGGACACGCCCTGGAACAAGGTCCTGGACTGGAACCCTCCCCACGCCAAGTGGTTCGTCGGCGGCAAGCTCAACGCCTCGTACAACTGCGTCGACCGCCACTGCCAGGGGGCGACCAAGAACAAGGCCGCCATCATCTGGGAAGGGGAGCCGGGCGACCGCCGCGTCCTCCGCTATCAGGACCTTCAGCGCGAGGTGGCGCAGTTCGCCAACGTCCTGAAGGGGCTGGGGGTCAAGAAGGGGGACGTGGTCGCCATCTACATGCCGATGGTCCCCGAGCTGGCGATCGCCTGCTGGCCTGCGCCGGATCGGTGCGCCGCACACGGTCGTCTTCGGCGGGTTCAGCGCCGATGCCCTGGCCGGCCGCATCCAGGACTGCGGCGCGAAGGTGCTCGTCACGGCCGACGGCGGCTACCGTCGCGGCAAGGTCGTCCCCTTGAAGGAGAACGCCGACGGCGCCGTGGGCATGTCCCCGACGATCGAGAGCGTCGTCGTCCTGAACCGCACCGGCGGCAACGTGCCGATGGAGCGGGCCGCGACCACTGGTGGCACGACCTGATGGCCGACGCCAAGGCCGACTGCCCGGCCGAGCCGATGGACAGCGAGCACCCGCTGTTCATCCTCTACACGTCGGGCTCGACCGGCAAGCCCAAGGGCATCCTGCACACGACCGGCGGCTACCTGCTCGGCACCGCCCTGACGACGCAAGTGGGTCTTCGACCTCAAGGAGGACGACACCTACTTCTGCACGGCCGACATCGGCTGGATCACCGGCCACTCGTACATCATCTATGGCCCGCTGGCCAACGGCGCGACCGTCGTGATGTACGAAGGGGCCCCGAACTGGCCCGGACGAGGCCCGGTTCTGGAAGATCATCGAGGATTACCGCGTCACGATCCTCTACACCGCGCCGACGGCCATC
Organism: uncultured Planctomycetota bacterium; assembly: GCA_963758025.1. Classification (GTDB taxonomy): domain Bacteria; phylum Planctomycetota; class Planctomycetia; order Isosphaerales; family Isosphaeraceae; genus CAVWUA01. The sequence continues at coordinate 105,947 of CAVWUA010000009.1, forward strand.
CGCGCCTTCATGAAGTGGGGCGAGCACTTCCCGAAGCGGCACGACCTGTCGAGCCTGCGCCTGCTGGGCACCGTCGGCGAGCCGATCAACCCCGAGGCGTGGATCTGGTACCAGAAAGTCATCGGCGGCGGCCGCTGCCCGGTCGTCGATACCTGGTGGCAGACCGAGACCGGCGCGATCATGATCGCCCCCTTGCCCGGCGCCACGCCGACCGTTCCCGGCTCGGCCACCCGCCCCTTGCCCGGCATCGTGCCCGAGGTCGTCACCCGGGACGGGAAGCCGGTCGAGGCAGGCAGCGGCGGCTTCCTCATCATCAAGCAGCCCTGGCCGTCGATGCTGCGGACCATCCACGGCGACGACGAACGCTACAAGCAGCAGTACTGGAGCGAGGTCCCCGGCAACTACTTCACCGGCGACGGTGCCCGGCGCGACGAGGAGGGCAACTACTGGATCATGGGCCGCGTCGACGACGTTCTGAACGTCTCCGGCCACCGGCTCTCGACCATGGAGATCGAAAGCGCCCTGGTCAGTCACCCGGCCGTCGCCGAGGCGGCCGTCGTCGGCAAGCCCGACGAGCTGCGCGGCCAGGCCATCAGCGCGTTCGTCACCCTCGAAGGGGACCACAAGCCGAGCGACGCGCTCAAGAAGGAGCTGCGCGATCACGTCGTCAAGGAGATCGGCGCCCTGGCCCGCCCGGACGACATCCGGTTCACCGAGTCCCTGCCGAAGACCCGTAGCGGCAAGATCATGCGACGCCTGCTCCGCGACATCGCCGCCGGCCGCGAATCCAGCGGCGACACCACGCACGCTCGAAGACCTCAGCGTCATGGCGAAGCTGCGAGCGGAAGACGAGGCGTGAGGAGATGACTGATGGTGAAATGGTTGATGGGGAATCGCCCAAGCATCAACCATTTCACCATCCCATCGTTCCCGCCGCCCCTTTGAACGGACCGACGACGTGCGAGGTGATCCAGCCGCCGTAGAAGTCGCCCGGCTGAGGCTGGACCGGCTCACCATCGACGTGGCAGGCATCGACCCGGTGAGCATAGAAGGCCACATGGTCGCGGATCGGGATGAATATCCGGCTCGGGCTCGGATAGAACCAGCCGGCGTCGGGAGCCTCGCGGCCGTCCACTTCAATCGTCAGGTAAGAGGCCCGGCCTTTCCACTCGCAGAATGAGGACCGGAGCGAAGGGCGCAGGTAGTTCTGACGGAGATCAGCCGGCGGGATGTAATACACCGGCGGGTGGCTCGTCTCCAGCATGCGCCAGGCGTTGCGGGTCTCGGCAACGATCACGCCGTGGAACGTGACCTGAATATGCCGTGACGAGCGCTCCAGCCGGGGTGGCCGGGGGTAATCCCAAACCGACTCCTGGCCGGGACCAGGGGGAATGCGCTGGACATCCATGAACCGAGAGCCTTTGCAGGATGGAAGACATACGGCACCTACAGGACAACAAGATGTCTCTGTAGGCGCAGAGACCTCACCCGGCAAGACTCTCGGGATGGAGAAATCCACCCGATCAGATCGGGAAGAGGCTCTTGAGCTCTTCGCGGGCCTGGGCGCTGCCCTTGGAAGCCTTGATCAGGGGGAAGGTCTGCATCTTGCCATCCACTTCCAGGGTGAGTTTGCCGCTCCGGATGACCGAGGTCGCCACGCGGACGTAGCGCGTGGTGCCGTTGGGCAGCCAGACGTGGATGCGCTGCAGATTCGGCTTGAACGTGCGGCGGCTGATGCCGGTGGTTTTCTTTCCCACGCCGCCGAGGTACTTGGCCTTACCACGCGTGGTGACGTGGTTGCCGAAGGAGGTCTTCTTGCCACTGACTTCGCACTGTCGTCCCATCGGACCGAACTCCTGCTTATCTGTCTCGTTGTGAGGGAGCCCCGTTTGAACCCGGCTCAGGCCTTTTCGGCGGCGGCCATCGGGTTGTGGGGCTTGCTGCGCTGGACGTTACCGCACTCCTGCACCAGGTCGCAGACTTTGTGCGGGGGAATCGCCAGCTTGCATTGCGGGCAGATGTTCAGCGCCGGAGCGACCAACGCGTCGTGACTCCGCCTCATGCCCTTCTTGGATTTCGATGTCCGCCTCTTGGGAACTGCCACGACGCACCTCTCGCGCAAACCGAGTGTTCGGTGTCAACTCTCGAAAAGGCCATACATTATCGCAAAGGCCCCGGTCATTGCAATCCGAGTTTTCCGAGAACACGCGCCGACCCCGCCGCGAGTCGGCGGAAAAGACCGAACCTCGCCCCGCGCAAACTCCGATACCATTCGATGGCCGATCATCCGTGGACCTTTGGGAGCGTGACGCAAGAGGTGGAGCCATGCAGCGGCGGCTGTGGATCTTGGGAACGATCATCGTGAGTCTCTCCTGGGCGGTCGTGCCGTCCCCCGCGGAGGACGATCCTCCCGCGCCCGCGCTGGCACCGATCGAGGACCTGCCCCCGCTGCTGGAAACCCCGCCACCCCCGCCGGAGAACCTGCCGATCCTGGTCATCCCGGGTCTTCGGGCGCCGAGCGTGCCCCCAACTCAGCGGCAAACGGGGGTGAACACCCCGACGCTCGACGGCTCGGCCGGGGGATTACCGCCTCTGATCGGCCCGGCCGAGATGCCTGAGGCGGCGTCCCCGCCGGCCCGTTTGCCCCAGTTCTCGAACGAGTCCGCGCCACTGACTCTGGAATCGGTGCCAGGCGCGAGTCCGTCGCTCTCGGCGGAGGAAACGCCTTCGAATCCCCCTTCTCCGAAACCTCCGTCCGTCACGGATCGCACACCCCGACGCCGCGGTCTGTTCGGATTGTTCCGGCTGGGGCCAGCCCCCGCCCTCCGGTCCGCCGATCGCAACACGCCAGTCGCCAGAGTACGCGTCGAGCCGCGATCCGACCCGGCCGCCGACGCCGCCTTGAAGCGCCGGATCGAGCAGCAGGTCGAGGAGGCCGTGGGGGACCGCGTGCGCGGAGTTGAGGTCCGCGTCGTCGATCGCCGCGTGGCGATCCGCGCCCGGGTGCCCCGGTTCTGGCAACGTCGCGGCGTCCGCCGACAGCTCGAATCGCTGCCCGCCCTGATCGGCTATCGGGCTGACATCGACGTGACGGATTGAACGAATCGGGGGGCGGATTCCCCGATCTCAACGTGTCGATCGCCAGACCTCGCGCAACCAACGTTCCCGGCGCTGGACGTGGCGTCGCAGCTCGTCCAGCGGATAATGGTGATCGCGCCATGCACCCCCCGCCGCCAGAGCGTCAACCACATCGAGCGTCCCATGGCGAACGCGCAGACGAGGGCGCTGATCGGCATCGTAAGCGCATAATACCACCCGACCCGACTCTGAACGCCGGTCAGCCCGACGAACACGGCGATCGTAAGAACCCCGAGCCCACAAATGACCCGAGCCCACCAGGGGCCGACGAACAGCCCGGCATGCGGTGCGGCGCCGACCCAGAACATCAAAACCGTGGCCACCAGCGCCGCCCAGACGCGATAGCCAGTCACCGCGAAGAAGTTCTTCTCCAGCCCCCGGATCATTCCCCCCAGCCCGACCTGCCAGCGCACCGAGATCACCTTCCCCCCCAGCAGGACCCGCGCTCGTCCCCCGGCCGCCTTCAACGACTCGGCCAGCTTCATGTCGTCGTCCACCGAGAGAGCCAGCCGCCCGAACCCCCCGATCGCCCGGAACGACGTCGCGCGGACGAGGTTGAACGCCCCGATGCCGGCATGGGCGTGGCTGTCCGGGTTCTCCACGTTCCAGAACGGGTTGGACAGGGCGAAGAGCGTCTGGAACATCGCCAGGAACAGCCGCTCGCCGACCTGCTCGGTCGGTACGTCCGGCGCGACGGAGACGTGATCGAGCCGTTGCGTCACGGCATACGCGACGGCACGCCGCAAGGCCCCCGGAGCGAACACCACATCGGCATCGGTGAACAGCAGCCAGGGGGCGTCGGTGGCCATCGCCGCCTCGTGCAAGGCGTGGGTCTTGCCCAGCCAGCCCGGCGGCAGCTCGCGGACATGCACGACCTGGAGCCTCAGGTCCTCGGCGGCAATCCGATCGAGAATCGCGCCGGTGTCGTCGGTCGAACGGTCATCGACGGCGATCACCCGCAAGCTCGGGTAATCCTGCGCGAGCAACGACCGGACGGCCGCCTCGATCTCGGCCTCTTCGTTCCGCGCCGCGACGATCACCGCCAGTTCGGGCCAGCCCCCCTCGGGCGGATCGTCGGACTGTTCGATCAGCCGGACGATCTTGTCCCGATGCCGCCCCGCACGGATCAACTGCGCGATCCAGAAAAGCGGATGCCGTGACGCCCAGTCCCGCCACGACGTTTTCCCAGAGCCTCGCCGCGGTCATCGTCACGCCTCGCACCACGTCGCGATTGCCGCCCCTCTCCAGACAGTCTATCCAACCGGACAGGGCCGACGCCCTCACGAAGTCGGTCGTGCGGCCTGGAAATCCGAGACCTCACGAGGTCGGACAGTTGGCGAAAACGCCATCATGTTCGCCCCACGAAAGCAGGACCCCGACGATCGTCAAGGCCCGCTACGACGGCCGCATCTTCGTTCCCGAGGGGCCGGTGAATCTGCCAGTCCTGGACCACCCCCTTGCTACAATTGTCCGAGAGACGAATAATGTGGGGTATCCGTCCACTTCGCGACGCATTTCTTCTCATCACGTCTCTCTCGAACGAATAGCGAGGAACCGATGAACCCCACATCGACCCCATTCGGTCCTGCGCAAACGCCCGAGGCGTCAACCATCCGGCGCGGGGGCTGGTCCGCAGGCTCTGGACGAGCAACCCGTTTTATGTCATCAGCGCGGTCCTGGTGCTGCTAGGGTTACGGTCGTCCTTTGAAACGGGGGCGGTGCATTTTCCGACGTGGGCCTTGCTGCTGGGCCTGGGTGGATACACCCTCTTGCTGGCGTCGGCGGCGTGCGTGCTGGTCCGCATCGGCAACGTCTGGGATGACGTACGGACGCTCCTGCTCCTGATCGTGCTGGTGTTTCTGACGATCTCGGTGATCTTCGACGACATCCTGACCCGCGACCCGCGCCTCGGAAGCTTCTGCGATATCGGCGGCTTGCTCTTTGCCATCGTCGTCAGCGAGGGGCTTTTGCTGGGGATGCGGTTCACGCTGCCGATGGTGTACCGGGTGCCCTATTACCTGATCCTGGCGCTGTTTTTTCTCTATCCCGTGAGCCTGGGGCCGCTCTGGCGAGAGCCGAGCAACCCGGTCTTGCTCTGGCGTCTATTCGGCTTCTCGCCGCTGGCGGGGTGTCTCTTCCTGACCCTCGTGCCGGCCATTCGCCGAGGCCCCGCCGCGGTCCGCAAGAGCGGCACCCCCTGGCCCTGGCCGCTGTATCCGTGGTCGCTGTTCGCGCTGCTGGCCTTCGGGGTCTGCGTACGGTCGTACTACCTCTGCCTGTCGGTCAACACGTCGGGCGATTCCGGGGGGTACGAAGGGCTGTTCAGCACGATCTTCGGCCCGTATTTCCTGGTTCCGTTCCTCCTGGCCCTGAACGTGTTGTTGCTGGAAGCGGGGCTTGTGTCGGGTCGTCGGGGCGTGACCCGTGCCGCGATGCTCGCGCCGGTGGCGTTGCTGATGCTGACGGTCGTCGGACATCATCCCGATGCCGTCTATCAGCGGTTCCTGGGGATGTTCACAACGCGGCTGGGAGGGTCGCCGCTGTTCGTGACGCTGCTGATCGTGTCGGTCTTCTACGCCTACGCGGCCACTCGTCGCGCGACGCTTGCTCTGGAGGGCCTGACGGGCTGCCTGGCGGCGTTCGCGGTCGTGGAACCCTCGACGCTGCACCTGGGCGAACTGGCGCATGCGACGCCGAGCTTCGGGCCGATCCTGGCGGCGTCGCTGCTGCAATTCTCGCTCGGCGCGTGGCGGCGGGAGATCGGACGCTGCGTGCTGGCGTGTGGCGGATTGATGGTGTCGTCGTGGATCGGCCTGGAGGGCACCTGGGCGATGCCTTATCGCGGCCCGTTGATCGCCCACGTGGCGCTGGCCGTCGCGTTGGGGATCGGGGCCGTGCGGAGGGACGAATGGGGGGCCTTTCTTCGGAATTCCTCAATGGTTGCGCTGATTATGATGAGCTATCTCGCCCTGGTCGGCGGGCCGGGCATCCCACTGGATCGGGTGCCGCTCGTCCGGTTCGCGTACCCGCCGCTGGCGGTCGTCGTGGCCCTGGCGTACGGGGCCTGGCTCCGCGACCGTTTGTCGCTGATTGTCTCGGCCCTGATCGCGGGGGGCTGGGTAACGGCTGGCGGTTGGGAGGTTTATGACGCCTTGCGACAGCGGTTCATCGGCCTGAACCAGATCGCCTGGGGATTGCTCTCGTTCGTCCTCGCGCTGGCGATCAGCCTGACGAAGGCCGGCGTACCGCAGCGCTGGGTGAGACACCATTGGGAACGGCTGGAGCGTCACGGAGACTCGCCGCCGATTCCCCCGGAACTCTCGTGAGGCCAACGAATCGCGGTGAAGCGTTGCGTCATCGGTTCAGTAGAGTATGCTGTTATGGATGGACTCGCGCACATCCGTTCCCGATGCCGAACGAACCTTGAGGCCCCCGATGCCCACCGCCACCAGGACCGACCTGGCCGCCGGGCTGGACCGTCACGAGCAGCGCCGACGGGCCGGCTTGCCGACGGTCTCCGCTCTGGCCGGACCGATCGGTCTGGGGCTACAAGAGTTACGTCACTGGACCGAGAGCCGGAGCCGAACCCTGGCGACGGCGAACGACCCCCGGCCCGACGCGCTCGCCGCGTCCTGGGTGGATCGGCTGGCCGAGGCGCGGGACCTCGCTCACGACGCCAGAGCCTGGCTCGCGCGGCGGTCGGGCGAATCGGCCGCGCGGGTGGAACGGATGACCCCGTTCGAGCTGGGGATGTTCCTCGACCGGGCCTTGCCGCTGGCGACCGTCCGCGACGACGAGGCGGTCGGCCGCTGGCTTTTGGAACGCGCAGCGCGCGGCGAATCCCTGGCGAGGCCGGGCCTGGTCCCGGAACTGGCCGAGGTTCTCGCCCGGCATGACCCGCACCGAGCCACCGAGCGGGTGGTCGCCGCCTTGCAGGCGCTGATCCCGGAGGACGAGGGGCCGGTTTTGATTTTGATGCTGACCTGCCGGGAGGATCGCCCCGAAACGGCCTGGATTGAGACGGCCGCGCGGTCCCTGGCGGGGCTGGCCGAGGTCCAGCCCCGGCTGACGCTGGCCCTCGCGCTGCCGACGGACGCGCTCGATGCCTACGAACGAGAGGCCCCCGATTCGCGCGCCAGGGTCCTGATCCATGAGGGGCGGCTCCACGTGCCGAGCCTCGATGGCGCGGAGGTCGGCCAGCGGCTGGCCGAGACGCCGCCGGAACTGGCCCGTTCGGTCGAACGGCTGGTCGCCGACGGTGCCTCGGACGAGCTTGTGGAACTCTTCCAGGAGGCGGCCCGCGCGACCGAGCAACCCGAACCGGACGACCGCGCCCGCAGCGAGGCGGAACGGTTCCTCTTCGAGCGGCTCGAATCGCTCCCCGGGACCGCCGGCCTGTTTGAGCTGAACGGCACGCTCGACGTGCGGTTCGGCCCCTCGCGGCCTCTGGAGGTCGATCTGCTGGCCCGCGCGCTCAGACTGGCGATCGAGATCGACGGACACTACCATTTCCAGGACCTCGACGCCTACCGGCGCGACCGCCGTAAGGATTTCGAGCTGCAACGCCAGGGGTTCCTGGTCCTGCGGTTCCTGGCCGACGACGTGGTCGAACGCCTCGAAGAGATCCTGGACACGATCATGACGGCAACCGCTCTCCGAGACGGTCACGCCCAACCGGGAGGACGCGATAACGATGTCAACTCAGTCTGAAGTCTCCGCGGTCGATCAACTCGTTCTGGCGCGGCTGCTCGTCGGCGGCGAGAAGGGGGCGACCTTCTCGCAGATCCAGAAGGACCTTACCCCCTTGCTCGAACACCGCTGGGCCGGCGGAGCACTGACGGAACGACTCGACCAGACGCTCGATCGCCTGGAAGCGGCCGGACTTGTCTCGCGGGTGCGCAAGGGCAAGACCAATCGCGGCACGCTGACCACCGAAGGACGCCGGGAGAGCCTGCAATCACTGGGGCTGGGACAACTGCCGCCGAAGACAACATGGTCTCAGCTCAAGAAGAAGTATCTCCCCGCCCGGGCACTGGGCCTGCACACCCCCAGGGCCGAGGAGGCCAAGCGCCTCGGCACCGACAACGGATTCAAGGGTGCCTTGATCAAATCACAATATGATCTCAAATATTGACGATTACCCCACCCTGGACAACGCTCTCGACGCCCTGGCGTGGAACCTCATGGGGATCGACTCCGACGAGAAGTTAAGCGTCCGGGCCGTCCGCGCCGCCTTGATCAACCGGGCGCTCGGTGATGGGCACGAGGCCGACCCGAAGAAAGGGATCAACAAGCTGCTGGCGAAGAAGGTCGGGCGCGTCGTCAGGGCAAGGACGAGCTGCGAGAGGCCGCCATTCGCCACTGGATCGACCGGGAATCGCCCGCGACGGACGCACCGCTACCAGCCCGCCGCGACGGCGACGCCCGGCGCGGTGGCCGAGCCGGTGTCGCACGATCGGCCCGCGCCCGCGCCGGAACCCAGGAAGCCGACGCCGGAGACGATCCGCCTGTTCCCCACGCCCGAACCGCTCGACCTGGCAACGTTCGCCCGTCGCGTGCTGGAGGCGGCGCGGAACAGCCCGACCGGCCGGTTCGGCGACAACAAGGTCTTCATCTCGCACGTCTGGCGGAACCTGCAAGACGACCCGGCGTTCGCCGAGATGGCCCTGCCGACCTTCAAGCAACGGCTCGCCGAGGCGAACAACGCCCGCCTGCTCGACCTGAGCCGGGCCGACCTGGTCGAGGCGATGGACCCCGAGGACGTCCGCCTCTCCGAAGTCCCGTACCTCGGTGCCACCTTCCACTTTGTCCGCATCTGAGCGCGAGGTTTCCTCCAATGTCCTCCATGACCCCACCCAATGCGACCCAGCCCTCCCGGCCGACGCCCCCGGCGCGGAACAACCCCGCGACCGATCCCCGCATCCGGGCCTTCTGCTCGCCCGAGCACCCGGAGGTCTTCCACGCCGTCGCCTACCGCAACGACATCTGGAAGCGCGACCCGTTCGACGTGGAGAGCATCCACGAGGAGGCCCGCGAGACCTTCCAGCGGCTCGTGAACCAGGCCTCGAACCCCTCGGGCCTCTCCTCCGGCCGCATTCTATTTCTGGAGGGTGAGGCCGGCAGCGGCAAGACCCACCTGATGCGCGCCTTCCGCAACTGGGTCCACTCGCACCGCAAGGGTTACTGCGGCTACATGCAGATGACCTCGTCCACGAAACATTATGGCCATTATGTGCTCAATAATCTCATCGACTCGCTCGATCAGCCGTATTACGAGCCGGAGGGAGAAACCTCGGCCCTGATTCGGATCTCGACCGCGATCGCCGAAAGCTGCCACAACATCCCGTTCGACCGTCTGGAGCAGATCCGCGGCGGCGAGCTGGATCACGGCTGCCTGTCGAAGCTGATCGACGCCCTGGCCGATCAGATCGTCATGGACGACCGGTTCAACAATATCGACATCGACCTGATCCGCGCCTTGCTGTACCTCCAGAGCAATGACCCGCGGATCAAGAGCCGCGTGCTCAAGTACCTGCGCTGTGAGGATCTTTCCGACCACGACCGCCGCCTCCTCGGCGGCACGGTGCCGCGCAACTACTGACGATGCGCCCCAGCGTGTCGTGCGGTGCTTCGGAGAATTGATGGCGGCCCTGGAATCGGTGCCGCTGGTCATCTGCGTCGATCAACTTGAAGATATCTACAACCAGGATGAGGCTGAGGTCCGGTTCCGTCGCGCGATGGCGACCGTGTGCGAGATCGTGAGCCATGTACCGACAGCCATCGTCGTGATTTCCTGCCTGGAGCAGTATTACGATAAGCTCAAACACGCCCTGACGAAGTCGATCCAGGACCGGATTGAACACGATCCCGCGCCCATCACATTGAAAGCGAACCGGGAACAAGAGGAAATTGCTGAACTCGTCGCAAAGCGATTGGATTATCTATACGAATCACTTCATGAGACGGTCGAGGATGACCAACCGACGTTTCCCTTCCCTCTGGAGGTGCTCAAACGCTGGGCGGGAATGCGAACACGTGATGTCTTGACGAGATGCCACGAGTACCGCGAACAATGCATCGCCGCTCGGAAACTGCTACAGTTCGAAGGAATCGAGTCGCCATCGGTGCCACTCCAAGCAGAACCCGACATCACTCATCTCGAACAAGCCTGGAACGACTTCCGCTCCGCCTTCTCGCCTGACATTCCCGCCAACGATGAGGAACTGGCGGAATTGCTGGCGGAGTCGATTCAGGATTGCTCGAACGAGCTGGATTGCGGCCCCTGGTTCGAGACCGAGGTGGACGACGGGATGATTACCGTCGAGTGCCACGTCACCGACGACCTGGAGGAACGGCTTCTGGTCGGCGTCTGCAACAAGTCCGCGCAGGGGGGCGGGCTGGGGAAGCAGGTGAGCAAGGTCACGGAACGCGGGGGAGAACCTGCCGCCGGTGACGCCGGTGGTCGTCCGCTCGACGACGTTTCCGAGCAATCCCACCACGGCCATCGCCCGGCAACTGGGGGAGCTGATCACCCATGGGGGCCGCCGCACGGTGGTCGAGGACTCGGACTGGCGGGTCATGCTCGCCATGCGGCAGTTCCGCCGCGAACACCAGGACGACGCGGCCTTCGACACCTGGCTCCAGCAGACGCGCCCGCTGAGCAACCTGAAGTCGCTCGGGATGATCCTGAACCTCGATCACCTGATGACCGTCCGCATCGAGCGGACCGAGGTGCCGGAGGAGCCGACGCCGGTTCCAACCTCCAAAGAACCCCATATCGATAAACCCAAGGTCATTGGAGAAGTACTCAACGAATCGGGACCGATCCTGGTGGGCAAGACCGACGACCGGGCACAGGAGCCGGTCGAGTTGAGCACGGACGAGCTGACCCGCCACGCCGCGTTTCTCGGGAGTACGGGCAGCGGCAAGACGACCGTGGCCCTGAACGTCGTCGAGCAGCTCCTGCTCCAAGGCATCCCCGCCTTGCTGGTCGATCGGAAAGGGGACCTCTGCGGCTACGCCCGGCCGGAGTTCTGGTCGCGCCCGCTGGACGACCCGGCGCGGGAGGCCCGCCGCGCCCGGCTGCGCGACGCGGTGGATATCGCCCTCTACACGCCGGGCAATCCCCACGGCCGCCCGCTGTCGATCACGATCGCCCCGCCCGGCCTGAGCACGCTCGGCTACCTGGAGCGCGGCCAGGTGGCGAAATACTCCGCCGCCGCGCTCGGCGGGATGATGAACTACGGCATGAAGACGACCGACCAGGCCCGCCAGGTCGTGCTGGCCAAGGCCATCGAGACGCTCGCGCAGAGCCCGCCGGACCACCCCGTGACGCTGGAAGAATTGATCAAACATATCGGAGAGAAAGACGCAGGACTCATCAGCCAAATCGGGTATCTTGATACCAAAAACATGGATAAGCTCGTGCAGGACCTGGAAGTGCTGCGGCTGAGTCGCGGGGAATTGCTCTCGGCGCGGGGGGAACCGCTCGACGCCGAGGCCCTGCTGGGGCTGGGGACGCATCGCACGCCGGGCAAGACCCGCCTGAGCATCATCAGCACCAAGTTCCTTGGGGGCACTCAGGACGTGCAGTTCTGGGTCTCGCAACTGCTGGTCGAACTGGCGCACTGGGCCAACCGCCAGCCGTCGAAGTCGTTGCAGGCCGTCTTGCTGTTCGACGAGGCGGACCAGTACCTGCCCGCGATGCGACAGCCACCGACGAAGGAGCCGATGGAGAACCTGCTCAAGCGGGCGCGCTCGGCGGGGATCGGCCTGTTCCTGGCCTCGCAAAGCCCCGGTGACTTTGATTACAAGTGCCGCGACAACATCCGCACGTGGTTCGTCGGCAAGATCAAGGAGGACACCTCGGTAAACAAGCTCAAGCCGATGTTCAGCGAATCCCGCCTGGATGTCGCGAAGAAGCTCCCGACGCAGGAAATCGGCCAGTTCCACGTGCTGCGCGACGGTTCGGTCACGCGCCTGAAGGCCACCCGTTCCCTCCTGAACACCGAGCAACTCCCCGAGGACGAGATTCTCGCCCTGGCCGGAGGCTCGCGCGGAGGAACCCGCCGCGCCCTGAAAGAAATGAATACGGATAGAAGTGACGCGGTTGGCAGATATCCCTTTTGTTCTCACGCTCCGCGCGGGACGTGGCCCCCGCTCCTGCGCCGGACGTGGCTCCGCGACGGCCAACGCAACGTCAAGATCAATCCAGCCCCGGCAGGGGCGACAGTCCCGCCGAGGATGCACTGTCGCCCCTGCCGGGGCTGGGAAGACGCGGAATGACGCATTCCCGGGGCTCACGCCCCGGGCTATGGACTACCGCCCCTCCGGGGCGAAGAGGGGGATCATCCCGAGCATGGAAACGAGAATCCTCAACTGCGTCACTTCTACGCAAGTAATTTGTTCTCACGCTTCGCGCCGGACATGGCTCCCGCTCCGCGCCGGACGTGGCCCCCGCTCCGCGCCGGACGTGGCTCACGCTCCGCGCCGGACGTGGCCCACGCTTCGCCCCGGACGTGGCACTCCGCTTCGCCCCGGAGGGGCGGCGGTACATAGCCAGGGGCGTCAGCCCCTGGACGGCCAACGCAACGTCAAGAAATCCAGCCCCGGCAGGGGCGACAGTCCCGCCGAGGACACACTGTCGCCCCTGCCGGGGCTGGGAAGACGCGGGATGACGCATTCCCGGGGCTCACGCCCCGGGCTATGGACTACCGCCCCTCCGGGGCGAAGAGGGGGATCATCCCGAGCATGGAAACGAGAATCTTCAACTGCGTCACTTCTACGTCAAGTAATTTGTTCTCACGCTCCGCGCCGGACATGGCCCCCGCTCCGCGCCGGACATGGCCCCCGCTCGCCCGGACATGGCCCCCGCTCCGCGCCGGACGTGGCTCACGCTCCGCGCCGGACGTGGCTCACGCTCGCGCCGGACGTGGCCCCCTCTCTTCGCCCCGGAGGGGCGGCGGTACATAGCCAGGGGCGTCAGCCCCTGGACGGCCAACGCAACGTCCAGAAATCAATCCAGCCCCGGCAGGGGCGACAGTCCCGCCGAGGACGCACTGTCGCCCCTGCCGGGGCTGGGAAGACGCGGAATGACGCATTCCCGGGGCTCACGCCCCGGGCTATGGACTACCGCCCCTCCGGGGCGAAGAGGGGGATCATCCCGAGCATGGAAACGAGAATCTTCAACTGCGTCACTTCTACGTCAAGTAATTTGTTCTCACGCTCCGCGCTGGACATAGCCCCCGCTTCGCGCCGGACGTGGCCCCCGCTCCGCGCCGGACGTGGCTCACGCTCCGCGCCGGACGTGGCTCACGCTTCGCCCCGGACGTGGCAACTCCGCTTCGCCCCGGAGGGGCGGCGGTACATAGCCAGGGGCGTCAGCCCCTGGACGGCCAACGCAACGTCAAGAAATCCAGCCCCGGCAGGGGCGACAGTCCCGCCGAGGACGCCCTGCCGCCCCTGCCGGGGCTGGGAAGACGCGGGATGATCGCATTCCCGGGGCTCACGCCCCGGGCTATGGACTACCGCCCCTCCGGGGCGAAGAGGGGGCCACGGCCAACGCGAAGAGGGGGCCACGGCCAACGCGGAGCGGGAGCCACGGCCAGCGCGGAGCGGGAGAACAAAGGGGACATCTGCCAACGGCGTTACTTCTACAAGTAATTTGTTCTCACACTCCGCGCCGGACATGGCCCCCGCTTCGCTCCTCCGGGGCGAGGAGGGGGATCATCCCGAGCATGGAAACGAGAATCTTCAACTGCGTCGCTTCTACAAGTAAGTGACTTCCCGGGGTTCGCTCCGTGGATTGGCAGCCGCACCCAACCCCGCTGGCCCTTGGGCCGCCGGATGATCTCCAGGCCCCAGCCGGCGTTTGTCTCGACCCACTCGTAGAGAGCGAAGTTGTGGTACTTGTTGTCGGCGTACATCCGCCTCACCTTGCCCATCGGCTGGCCCGCCAGCCGGGCGAACAGTTCCGGAGCCGCCGCCGCATCGTCGACCGAGGCGGCGGTGACCAGCACGGCCAGCAGCAACCCCATGCTGTCCACGACGATATGGCGTTTCCGCCCGTCGACGTTCTTGGCGTTGTCGCGGCCCCGCTGCTCGCCGCCGGAGGTCGTATCGACCGACTGGCTGTCGACGCTGGCGGTGGTGCGGGGATGGTACGGTTTCTCCTTCGCCCGGACCTTGCGGCGGAGCCGGTCATGGATCGTGTCGAGGGTGCCGTCGGACCGCCACTGGTCGTAGTAGCGCCAGACGGTGCTCTTGGGGGGCAAGTCGCCGGGGAGGTACCGCCACTGGCATCCGGTCCGGAGGATATAGAAGACGGCGTCAAGGACGTCGCGCATGTCGGTCTTGCGGGGCCGCCCGCCGCCTGGCTCGGGCGGGAGGTGCGGCTCGATCAAGGTCCACTGGGCATCGGTGACATCGCTGGGATAGTGGTGCGTTCTCATACCAATTCTACGATGCTCAGCCCCCGGATGTTCCCCTTCTGGGACAGACTCTAAGTGGGGCATCCGGTAAGTTCTGGAGCGCGGGCCTCTGGCCCGCTGTCCCGAATATTCCGGATGCGGGCCAGAGGCCCGCGCTCCAGGGGAAGAGATTTGACGGATGCACCCGTAAGTTCAGGTTTCGCAGATTTGAGGACGGATCGCGAGCGACCTGGCGAGGGAAATTCCCGCCTGCGGATGGGGCGGCAGTCGGTCTGAGTCGCGGGAATTCGAGCCCGGAGTGCGGATCACCCCGCACGGCTGAGAAGCTCGGTGAGTTGGGCGATCCAGGTTTTTAGCCCACTCGGCTCCGGCAGTAGTGGCTCGGTTTTCTCGTCGTAGCTGACCCGCCTCAGGGTCGTCAGCATGTCGGCGAACGACGGTTCTTGCTTGCGGCGGTACCACGGTCGAAACGGGAACCGAACGAACTCGTGGCCCACTTGATGAAACCACACCACCACCACACTGTAGAGGAAGAACGCCATCGGCGCGGTCCGCTCGATGGCCTTGGGGACCCGGTTGGCCTGTTCCCCCAGCCCCATGAGCTGCTTGCAATTCTCAAACGTGCATTCAATCGCCCAGCGACACGCGTAGGTCGAGAGGATCTGCCGCGCGTCCCAATCGAGCCGAGTGCAGTAGAACATCTGGTCGGGCCTTCCGCCCTTGAGGTCGCGGACCAGAACGATCGTCAGCAGGCGGTCGCCGCCGGACTTGTAATACAGGGCCTGGATGGTCTTGACGGCGAGAGTGGCATGGAGGCCGAACTGGTGGAATTCGAGTTCGGTCCAGGGTTTCCTGGGGTCCTCGGCCCACGCGGCCATGCCGGGAAGTCGAGCCCCTTTCTTGCGGGGTCGTCCCTTGGACTTGGTGTTCGGTTCGGGCTGCGGCGTCGGTTCGTAGAGTGCCCCCTTGGGATGGACGTGGCTGATGAGGTGGACGTTTTTGGGTAGTTGACCGAGTACGCTCTTGCCGCCGTAGGCGCTATCGCCGGTGGCGATGATCGTGTCGTCGGGGAACCAGGATGCCACCAGTTTGATGAGTTCGACGGCCAGTTCCGGGCGGGTGCGATGGTTGGGATCGACCTTGGGTTTCTTGGCGTTGGCCTGACCCTTCTTCCTCTTGGTGAGTCCCTGGCGGTTGCGGTAGAGCGCGCGGCCACGGGCAAGGCGAAGACCTTGGTGGGGGCCCAGAACGGGTGGACGATGACGATGCAGAGAACGACCCAGTCATGCCCCCAACTGACCAGCGGTTTCTTGCGACTGGAGATGAGCGGGTCGTGGTGCATGCCGGCACCGTAGAGGGTCAGCCCTCGTCGGCGGCAGAGGGTGTCATCGACGGCCCAAAGGAGTGTGGCACCCGGAGCGAGGATGGAGACGACAAGCTTGGCGAGTCGAAGTGCGAAGGCGTCGAGGTCCCAGGCGGCGTGGCTGAAGAAGCGATGAAACCGTGACCAGTGGCCGTCGCCGACATGGCCGCCGGAGAAGATGATCTCGGTGATAAAGAGATGCCGTTGCGAGAAGACCCAACCCGTGACGATCTGGACAAAGGTCGTGAAGGTGGGGGTAGTGAAGACCGGGCCGAAATGCTGTAGCAGCACGAGGAGAGAGGGAGTAAGTTCCATGGGTCGGCTTCCTTTGCCCTTGGGGCTTGTCCGGTGTGAGACCCAGACAATTTGCCAAGAACCGGCGAGGAAGCCGACAACTTTTTGACCCGGTGAACCCCCTCAAAATCTGCGAAACCTGAAGTAAGGAGTCTCGCCAGAAGAAATTGTCCGTTTTCCTGATGTGGGACACAGCCAGGGGCGGCTGTCCCACATCGGACAATCTCATTGGGCGAGTCGCCCAGGACGCGCGGATCGCCGGCGAGGCCCCAGGAGTTCCGGGGACCTCGCCGGTGGTTTTTTTCTGACCGTCACGGATTATGGGGGCACCCGGCAGGTGCGAGACCTGAAGGCTTATCCAGACAATTCGGCCTGGAGCGCGGGCGTCTCGCCCGCCTTGGAGAGCCGGATGCGGGCGAGACGCCCGCGCTCCATGGGGTGTGGAACCCACGCCCCCCAAAATCCGTGACGGTCAGGGTTTTTTCCCGAACACGGAAACATCGGCCCGAGGGTCAGATGCCGAAATCGTCGTGCCGGTGCTTCGGCTCGATGGTCGGATCGGCATCCTCGGTCGCCATGTATCCCAGTTCATCAATATGGTGGGATGACGCGGCCTCCTCGCCATCCGACGAGAGGCTGAAGCAGCCCAGATCGTTGTCGAAGTCCGCAATCCAGCGGTCGTCGGTCTCCTCCGGTTCCACCGGGTGCTTGTCCAGTGGAGCGTGGTTTCCGGGACGATGCGCGTCGGTCGATGGGTCATGTCGCATTTTGAGCCCCCTTGGTTGTCAAGCAACCATGCACGATGTGAGTGGGTGCCATCCGGGGCGGGATGGCCGTGTTGAGATGGGTCTGCATCCTCATTATACGGCCTCTCATCGGGAAAACTCTATAGAAAAAATGCGATTATTTTTCTCGTTCCTTTACCCATCAATGAATGGCGGTGCCGGCCGGCGCGATCGGCGTTGAACTCAACAAGCGATCGGCACTGGATTTGCGACATGTGGGGGCTAGACACGAGACAGACGAACGGACATCGCCCCTTTTTCTTCGGGAGATGGATCGCCGCGTACCGGGGACGTCCCCCTTCCCGGACGTTCCGGGGCGACGTCGCCCCCTTTTGACACGCCACCTGGGAGAGAACCCCGCATGACATGGTATCGAAACGTCCCGACACTGGCGGTCCTCGGTTCCCTGTGCCTCGGACTGCTCGGAAACGCGCCGACGGTCGCTCAGCAAACCGAGGCCCCGAAGCCCGGCGCGGCCGGGGCATTCTCCTCTCTGGAGGAGCTGCACCAGTCCTACCGCGATCGTTTTCAGGCCCTGGAGCGTCAACGCTTGCGGGACCTGGCCGCG
The DNA here is from genome assembly GCA_963758025.1 of uncultured Planctomycetota bacterium. GTDB lineage: Bacteria > Planctomycetota > Planctomycetia > Isosphaerales > Isosphaeraceae > CAVWUA01. The sequence goes on from CAVWUA010000009.1 coordinate 123,524, forward strand.
CTGGCCGGTCGGCTCCAGGGAGAGGAGGCCCAGACGGCCTACCAGGAACTGTTCGGCGCGGCGATCGGCTCCAACGACTTCGCCGCGGCCGAGCCAACCGCCGATCGCTACCTCGCCAGCGACCAGCCGCAGGCCCAGACCGCGGCCCTCGCCGCGTTCGTCTCGGCCTTCGCCAAGGCCAACAACAACGCCTATGACAAGGCCATCCAGCAACTGACGTCGTTCGTCCGGAGCCCGGCCGCCTCGGAACTCGGCCCGCAAACCGTCTCCACGATGGGGGAGGCCTTCCTTCAGCGCCTGATGCGGGCCGGCCGGTACGACGAGGCCCGGCAGGTCGGGCAGCTTTTCGCGTCGATCGACGACCCGCAGATCCAGCAGCACTTCCAGCAGCGTTTGAGCGTGCTCGACATGCTGGGCAAGTCCGCCCCGCCGATCGCGGGGACCACCATCGACGGCGAGGCCGTGAGTCTGGCCGACCTTCAGGGTAAGGTCGTGCTGGTCGATTTCTGGGCCACCTGGTGCCAGCCTTGCGTCGAGCGCATGAGCGAGCTGAAAAGCCTCTCGCAACGCTACGGCGACCGCGGCTTCGCGATCCTGGGCGTCAATCTCGACCTCGCCCGCCAGGACATCCGTAATCCGGATCAGGCCCGCTCGCTCATCCGCGACGTGCTGATCCGCTACCGCGTCCACTGGCCGAACGTGATCCAGGGGCCTCAGGACAACTTCGCCCAGGCCTACGGCGTCCATGCGATCCCGGCGAATTTCCTGATCGGCCCGGACGGCAAGATCACCCGCGTCGAGCTGAACGGCCCGATGCTGGAACAGGCCGTTGCCGAGGCCGTCGGCGATCAGGATGCCGCGGACGAAGCCAAGCAGAAAGCCGCCCAGCAGGCTGCGCCGAAGTGATGGAATGGAATGGAATTGAAGAGCCTCACGCAAAGACGCGAAGACGCAAAGGAACGCAAAGGAAGACCAGGTCAAATTCTGCTTGTCGACTTTGCGTTCTTTCTTTGCGCCTGGCGTCCTGGCGTGAGACTCCTTTCAAATTCAAAGAGCCTCACGCAAAGACGCGAAGGCGCAAAGGATCGCAAAGGAAGAGGAGTTTCTCGAAAGCGCCAAGGCGCGCCGGGGAAGACCGGGTAGAATTCTTCTTTGCGTTCTTTCTTTGCGCCTTGGCGTCTTTGCGTGAGGCTCTTCCTCTTACGTGAACCTGGTACGTTAGCGAGATGACCACGAAACGCGACCTGACCTCGCTCCGCTGGGGCTTTATCGGCTCGGGCAAGATGGCGACGGCCCTGATCCGGGGGATGATCCGCGCCGGGACGACCCGGGCCGAGTCGGTGATCGCCTCCGACCCGAGCGAGGCCGCCCGCCGCACGCTCGCGAGGGAAACCGGTGTCGGCGTCACCGAGAGCAACGCCGAGGTCGCCCGTCATGGCGACGTGCTCGTCCTGGCCGTCAAGCCGCAGAGCATGGCCGAGGCGCTCGGCACGTTGCGCCCGGAGATCGGCGCGAATCATCTGGTCATCTCGATCGCCGCGGGCATTCCGCTCCGAACGCTGGCCGCCGGCCTGGGTGACGGCGAGGACCGCCGCCTGGTCCGGGTCATGCCGAACACCCCCGCGCTCGTCGGCCAAGGGGCGGCCGGCTACTGTCTTGGCCCCCACGTGCGAACCGAGGATGAGGCCATCGTCCGCGCGTGCCTGGAATCGGTCGGTCGGGCGTACCGCGTGCCCGAGCATCTGCTCGACGCCGTGACGGGCCTCTCCGGGAGCGGGCCGGCGTTTGTTTATACGATCATCGAGGCCCTCTCCGATGGGGGCGTCCGCGTCGGCCTTCCGCGCGACGTGGCCACGGCCCTCGCCGCGCAGACGGTCCTGGGCGCGGCGGCGATGGTGCTCGAAACCGGCCTGCACACCGGCACCTTGAAGGACCACGTCACCAGCCCCGGCGGCACGACGATCGCCGGCCTGCACGCCCTGGAACGCGGCGGCGTCCGCGCCGCGTTGATCGACGCCGTCGAGGCCGCCACGAAGCGCTCGGCCGAACTGGCCGGCGGGTCGTCGTCGTGAACGGTCCGGGAGGATTCGCGGCGTGAAGCTCGGCGTGATCTCCGACGTCCACGGCGATTTCGTGGCCCTGGAACTGGCCTGGGCTCAACTGACGGTCCTCGGCGTCGACCGGATCGTCTGCGCGGGGGATGTCGTGGGATACGGCCCGCACCCGGACCGCGTCATCGCGTTCCTGAAGGAGCACGAGATCCCCACCGTGCGCGGGAACCACGACCGCTGGGCGATCGACCGCGGGCCGGACATTCCCGACCCCTACGGCGGCGGCACGCCGGACGACGCGACGGTCGAATTCCTCGAAACGCTGGAACCGTTCCTCCTGGTCCCGCACGGACATCGCGTCGGCGTCGTCGTCCACGGCTCCCCCACGGACGACATGGAGTTCATCACGCGCCGGACGCATGCGCCGTATGTGCTCGACCGCTACCTGGAACAGTTGAACGCCGATTTCCTGATCGTCGGCCACACGCACGAGCCGTCGTGGTACCACGGCGGGCGCGGTCTGGTGCTGAACCCCGGCGCGGTCATCTCGGCCCCCGTGGTGAAGACCTCTCGGACCTTCGCCGTGCTGGACGTGGAGACGCTGGAGGCCACGTTTCACGACGTGGAGAGCGGACAGCGGATCGACGTCGCTCCCTGGAATTCGTGAGTCGCGACGCGACGAGGCGGAGGCCCGATCACGTATCATTCCAGGGCCGCACGACCCCCGAGGCCCCCAGGCCGGAGGCGTCGTCGGCGACGATCTTGAACCGCAGGCCCGGCTCGACGGGGACCGGCAGCGCCAGCCGCAGGCGCAAGCACGTGCAGACCCGCTCGTCGAACGTGCCCAGCGGGGTCCGCGTCAGGACCTTGGCGGAGACCTCGGCCGTGCGGATGTGGGCCTTCCAGGTCGAGCCGGGAACGCAACGGTCGAGGAACGCATCGACCTGACTCGGATCGACGACCGTCATCAAGGCGTCGATCCGATCGACTTCGCGGGAGTCGGGCATCGGGTGGGGTTGGGGCATGGGTGAGATCCTCCCTGTGATCCCTTTTCGTCCTCAATCCGTGCGCGGGGGAGCGGGCGGACGTCAGGAGGTTGACGGCCGCTCCGCTTGCAAACGCGCGGCGGTGTAGTTGACCAGATCGCCCCGCTCCTTCGCAAGCTGGGCCAGGCGGTCCTGCTGGCCGGCTTGTTGGCAAAGCTGCACCAGGCTCGGGACCATCAACGCCGCGTCGGGCAGGCCCGCGAGGTGCTCGGCCGAGACGGCGATCGCCTCATCGAGCCGGCCCAGACGCAGCAGGAGCTGCACCAGGACCTGCGCCGGGAGGCTGTCCATGGGCGAGCCGTCGGGGTCGGGCGGGCCGAGCTTCGCCCGGAAGTGGGCGATGGCCGCGTCCTCGTCCTGGCCGAGCAAGGCCCGCAGGTAGAGGGCGTGGTCCTCGTAGGTCCGCTCGAACGGCGGCTCCCCTTCGTAGCGGAGCCGCTCGGAGAGGTTCCGCCCGTAGTCGGTCAGCTCGACGGCTTTACGGATCGTCTCCCTGTCCTGGAGCAGGATCGCCATGCGAACGACGGCGGCCAGGTGCGAGGTGTCGATGTGATACGCCTCGTCGGCGAACAACCAGTCGCGCCCCTCGATCAGCTTCGGGATCGGCGTCCCTTCCGGTGGCAACGGCTGGCCTCGCCGTTCGATCTCGGCCCGGAGGCTCTCGGTAAGCTGCTTGTGCAGATGCCGCACCAGCAGGTCCGCGGCATGGACGCGCGGGGCCTCCTCCTGCGGCAGATGTTCGTAGGCGGTGATCGCCGAGCAGGGGCCGTAATTCTCCAGGATCAGCTCGAACCCCTTGCGAGGGTGGACCCCCTGGTTGAACGCGACCTCGATGATCTGTCCGGTCCGCTCGTCGTTCTCGGCCCCCTGGAATGCCTCGATCGCCTCGGCGACCGGCTCCTTCTCGGCGATGGCGCGGAAGTAGGGCCAGGCGCCCGGGATGTCGCCGGTTTCCAGGAGCTTGCCGCCGACGTGGCGGATCGCCTCGATGTAGCGGTCCTCGTACCGCGTCCGCGTCGGCTCGGGCAATTCTCCCAACGAGCCGGTCTGGATCAGGGGCAAGCCCAGGTCGTGCCGCGCCTTCAAGAGCATCGCATCGAGCAAGGGCCGATACTGCCTGGTTTCCGAAAGCGTCTGGATCAACCGCTCGATCGCCGCGCCCGGCCCCTCCGACCGGAGCGTCTGGTCCAGCGTCTCGAAGGCGGCGGTGTCCAGGTCGGTCGCGGTGCCGGTATTCATGTCGAGTGTCTCCAGGAGGGCAGGGGCGGCTTTCGTCGGGAATTCGTTTTGTACGTTCGCCAGGCGCGATCTCGACGCGCCACGGACGCCTACTCCGCGTCCGACTTCCGGGGGTCGATCGCCGTGGCCGGCGCGCCGGGGGGATCGGCGTCGAGCTTGGCCCCTTCGGAACGCTTCCAGGTGTCCCAGCAGTGGGCATTGTAACAATCGACGATGATGTCGCGGGCCTCCTCGATGGAGTCGGTGACGACCAGCAGGTTCAGATCCTCCTTGGAGATCATCCCCTCGCCAAGCTGGGTGTGCTCGACCCAGTCCAGCAGCCCCTTCCAGTATTCGGAGCCGAACAGGACGATCGGGAAGCGGTGGATCTTGCGGGTCTGGACCAGAGTGAGGGCCTCGAACAGCTCGTCCAGGGTGCCGAAGCCGCCGGGGAAGATGATGAAGCCGTCCGAATACTTGACGAACATCGTCTTGCGGACGAAGAAGTAGCGGAAATTGATGGACAGGTCGGCGTAGGGGTTGCCGGACTGCTCGAACGGCAGCTCAATGTTGCAGCCGATGGAGAGCCCGCCGGCCTCGTGGGCGCCTCGGTTGGCGGCTTCCATGACGCCGGGGCCACCGCCGGTGATGACCGCGAACCCGGCATCGGCCATCGCCTTGCCCATCTGCCGGGCCAGCTCGTATCCAGGGTCGTTCGGCGCGGTCCGCGCGGAGCCGAAGACGGCCACCGCCGCGCCGACTTCCGCCAGAGCGTTGATCCCATACACGAACTCGGCCTGAATCCGCAGGACCCGCCAGGGCTCGGTGTGGGTGAACGCCCCGAGCTGAGGGTCCACCGCCTTGGGGGCCGGCGGCACCGGGCGGAGAAAGAGTTGCTCGTCCTCGGTCGGCCCGCGACGCCCCGGCCGTCGGGTTTTGTTGTCGATTCGTCGGTTTGGTCGTTCGGGGGAAGAATGTCCGTCGATCGTCCGTTCCGTCGGTGGGGAAGGGCGGGAAGACTCGTCAGCCATCGGTATCCGTCCGGTCTCGTTGCCGTCGTTGTAGGGTTTGCGTGGTCCGCCGTCCGCGCCGGCGACCGTTCGTCTTTGGGAAATTTGCCTCGGCACGTAACCACTATTCTACGCGCGCCGGGCGGCTCTGGCCTACCCCCCGGACCCCCAAGGGTGTCGGCGTTTCGCCTCACGAGGATCGGGCGTAAGATGGATGTCATTAGAAAGGCCGGTTGCGCTGGTCCCCCTTTTTGCCTTTGAAGGATGCTCTGTGCCAATGAACCCCTCAACGCCCACCACCCCCTTCGCTGGCTTGCGCGTGGCGGCCTTCGAGAGCCGCATGTCCGGGCCGATCGCCGACCTGATCACGCGCCACGGCGGCCAACCGGTCGAGGCCCCCTCCCTGCGCGAGATTCCCATCGGCGAGAACGCCGAGGCCCTCGCCTTCGCCAAGACGCTCCTGGCCGGGCAGTTCGACATGGCGATCTTCCTGACCGGCGTCGGGACCCGCTACCTCGCCCAGGCAATCGAGACCCGTTACCCGCGCCCCGACTGGATCGATGCCCTGCGGCGCATCACGGTCGTCGCCCGAGGGCCCAAGCCCCTGGCAGCCTTGCGCGAATTGCAAGCACGAGTGGACGTACAGATCCCCGAGCCCAACACCTGGCACGAAATTCTCGCGACCCTCGACGATCAGTTTGAACTCGCCAAATTAAGAATCGCCGTGCAGGAGTACGGCGAGCCCAATCCGGACCTGACCGAGGGGCTCCGGCAGCGCGGCGCGGAGGTCACGCGGGTCCCGGTGTACCGCTGGGCCTTGCCCGAAGACACCGGCCCGCTGCGCCGGGCGATCGACGAGATTGTCGAGGGACGCATCGGCGCGGTCCTGTTCACCTCGGCGCAACAGGTGGTGCATTTGCTGGAGGTCGCCCGGGAGATGGGCCGCGAGGAGGTCCTGCGCGATGCCCTGGAGCGCCGGGTGGTGGTCGGCTCGGTCGGGCCGACGACCTCGGAGCGGCTCCGCGGGCTCGGTCTGCCGGTGGACATCGAGCCGGAGCACCCGAAGATGGGCCACCTCGTCGCGGCCGTCGCCACGCGCTGGCGCGAGATCGGCAAGGCCAACGTCCCGACGACCGCCGCGGAACCGTCCCGCGGAACCGAACCGGCTCAACCTTCCGAAACGCAAGTCGATCGTGAAAAGCAACTTCGGGAGAGCCTCTTCCTCCGGGCCTGCCGCCGAGAGCCGACCGACGTCACGCCGATCTGGCTGATGCGCCAGGCGGGCCGGTACATGGCGGAGTACCGCGAGGTCCGCGCCCAGGTGTCCTTCCTGGACCTCTGCAAGCGGCCCGAGCTGGCGACCGAGGTCACGGTCACGGCGGCCGAGCGGCTCGGCGTGGATGCCGCCATCCTGTTCGCCGACATCCTCCTGATCCTCGAACCGCTAGGGTTCTCCCTCGAATTCTCGAAGGGGGAAGGGCCGGTCATCCACAACCCGATCCGCGAACCGGCGGACGTCGATCGCATCAACCCGCTGACCGACCCGGCCCCCCTGGGGTTCGTCTTCGAGGCCGTGCGGATGATCCGCGAGGCCCTGAAACCGGACCTCCCCCTGATCGGGTTCGCCGGCGCGCCGTTCACCCTCGCCTGCTACGCGATCGAGGGGGGCGGCTCGCGCCACTACGAACGAGCCAAGGCCTTCATGTACCGCGACCCCGCCGCTTTTGATGTTATTATGGCAAAATTAGTGGAATCCACATCAGTCTATTTGAACGCCCAGGTTCAGGCTGGGGCACAGGCTTTGCAAATCTTCGATAGCTGGATTGGCACGCTCGGCCCGGACGACTACCGCCGGTTCGTGCAGCCGCACATGGCTCGCCTGATTTCCGCCCTGCCTTCGGAGGTGCCCACGATTCATTTCGGTACGGGAACGGCCACCCTGCTGGAACTTCAGCGCGACGCCGGCGGCCAGGTCATCGGCCTGGACTGGCGCATGGCGCTGGATGAGGCGTGGAATTGGCTGGGAACGGGGGTCGCCGTGCAGGGGAACCTGGACCCCGCCGTCTTGCTCGGCCCGATCGAGGAGACCAAACGGCAGGCCGACCGCATCCTCCGGCAAGCCGCCGGTCGTCCCGGCCACATATTCAACCTTGGTCACGGCATCCTGCCGCAAACCCCCGTGGATCACGTGCTGGCCCTGATCGACCACGTTCATCAGTGGCCTGGCCTCTTCCATGAACGCAAGCATTCATGACTGAGGGCTTGATTTCGCGCGGGTCTTCTTAGACAATGGCATGCCATTTGTGGCCTTGTTGATTTCAAAGGTCTTCACCAAGGGAACGTTGTGATCCCCTTTTTGATCCCGTCCCCTGGTGGGATGGGATTAATTGCCTGGTTTTGGCTATTTATGGCAAAAACTAGGCTCAAGAAAACAACCCTGATTTCCGCCTCATGAGAATAAAGGAGCGTTCCCGATGCGACACCCGTTATCGAGTCGTCGCGGTTTTACCTTGATCGAGTTGCTGGTGGTCATTGCGATCATCGGCGTTCTGATTGCCCTGTTGTTGCCGGCCGTGCAGGCGGCACGCGAGGCCGCGCAGCGCGCCCAGTGCACCAACAACCTGAAGCAGATGGGGCTGGCCCTGCACAATTACCACGATGCCCAGGGCTCGTTCCCGATCGGGATCATCTTCTTTCGCTACGGGGGGACGGACTGCGCCTCGGCGACCAACCCGCTCCGCTCCTTCTCGATTTTTCCGGCCCTGCTGCCCCACGTGGAGCAGACGACCGTTTATAACTCGATCAATTTCGACTTTCCGGTCTCGGGGATGTATTACGGGGTGGAGTCCGGCCTGGTCCAGTCCACCGCGATGCTGACGAAGATCAACAGCTATGTCTGCCCGTCCGACTCTCGGCAGATGCCCTACGCGGTCCCTTCGCAGAGTTCGAACCCGTACCAGCAGAGTTCCTACGCGGCCAATGCGGGGACGAACGACATCTTCAACTGGTGGTACGGCTGCCCGGACGGGCCGATCGAGCCCAACGGGCCGTTCGGGGATGCGTACAGCTACGACGTCGCCGACATTCGCGACGGCACGAGCATGACGATGTTCGTCGGCGAGACCTCCCGGTACAACAACGAACCGGTGAGCGTCTTCAACGTCTGGACGCGCTGCGGTATCTACGCGTTCACCGGTTATTCCCGGCTCCAGGGGATTGCCACGGCCGTTCCGAGGATAAACGCCAACCTGCTGACCCCCGAGCCGTCGTCGAGCGAGCCCTGGGATTACTTCTCGGGGGCCAACGCGGGACAATTTCTCCAGATGGGCCAGTGGGGCTACCGGAGCCATCACCCCGGCGGCATCAACATGCTCTTCGGCGACGGTTCGGTCCGGTTCCTCAAGGAATCGATCAACGTGTCCATCTATCGGGGCCTCAGTACCATGAATGGTGGTGAGGTGATCGGGCAGGACCAGTATTGACGACATCCCGCACGGACCCATCCGGATCCGTTCTCGACAGGAGTGCTCTCTCGTGAAGGTTTCAATTCTCAGGCTCGCGGCGCTCGGAGCGATCGCGCTGGCGGGCTGTGGCAATGGTTCCACCGGCCCGACAGCCAACGTGCCGCCGGTCGAGAACGTGGATAACGCGGTGGTCTCTCCCGCCTCAAAGGCCCCCGACGTGACGGTCACGACCAAGAGCGGGCGGAAAGTCCAGGCGGCTCCGACGGGAATGACGGTCGATTAATCGCGCCCTGGCACGTTCCGGACCCAAAACGCGTTTTCGTCTCGTCTCGCCGGCCGCGGGACCGTCATCCACTCCGGTGACGGTCCCGCGGCCTTTTTTTATGACGTAGAATTCCGCGGATGGCGCGGATCTCGCAAGAATGATCCACGTGGTATTCCCGAGAGAACACCGGGGACCATGATAAAATTTCTCGTTGAGAATTCGATAATTTCTGAATCCAACAATTCACTCAGGCATTCTCGCGTGGTATGTTAACGATTGGCGAATTCCCTGCCCATTGTTCTGAATAAATAACAGAACAGAACAATAGCGTCGTTTCGCGGAATTCGCCTTTCTCCGTGACGGGTCGGGGCCGTGTGTCGATCCGAGGATCGAGCGGCAATCCTCCGATCCGTTCGGAGCATGAGCCGGCCCTTTTTGCCGCCCAGATAGGGAGTCTGCCCGATGCGGCTCGTTTCTCACGTTCGGCGAGGAAAGACCCGGCCCGTGACGGGCGTGGAATCCGCGGGGGTTCCGCTGGTCCCACGTGTTCGGCGCCGGGGTTTTACCCTCATCGAATTGCTGGTGGTCATCGCCATCATCGGCGTGCTGATCGCCTTGCTTCTACCGGCCGTGCAGGCCGCGCGCGAGGCCGCGCATCGGGCTCAGTGTACGAATAATCTGAAGCAGATGGGCCTGGCGCTGCACAACTATCATGATGCGCATAACGCGTTCCCCATCGGAATCATGTTCTACGCGTATGGCCCCAACGACTGCAACGGCAGCGGGGGGCGTGCCCCGCAGAACGTCGCGCGCGGGCACAGCATGTTCGCGGCGATGTTGCCCAACATGGAACTTTCGACCGTGTACAACGCGATCAACTTCGACTTTCCGGCGGGGGGCACGTTCTCTGGCCTCTCGGCGGGGTTGATCCAGTCCACGGCCTATTCGACCCGGGTCAACGCGTACATCTGCCCGTCGGACTCCCGACAGACCCCGTTGATCATTCCGACGGAGAGCCTCAACGCCTACTCGCAATCCTCCTATGCCGGAAACGCGGGGACCTACGACATCTTTTACTGGTGGTACGGTTGTCCCGATGGGCAGATCGACCCGAGCGGCACCTTCGGCAAGGACCGGAGCACGCGGGTTGGCGAGATCCTGGATGGCACCAGCAACACGATGTTCCTTGGCGAGACCTCCCGGTTTCGGAACGATCCCGAGGACACCTTCAACGAGTGGACCCGCTGCCTCTGGTACAGTTCGGTCGCGGGAACCACGCGCCCCCAGGGGCTGGCCCTGACCGTGCCGGAACCGAACGCCAACCTGCTGATCCCCGAGTCGCGGACGTCCGAGCCGTTTTCCTACTGGCTGACCCAGCCGAAATACTTCAAGATGGGCCAGTGGGGCTTCCGCAGCCAGCACCCCGGCGGCCTGAACTTCCTGTTTGGCGATGGCTCGGTCCGCTACATCAAGAATTCGATCAATCTGGTCACCTACCGCGCCATCAGCACGAAAGCCGGTGGCGAGGTGGTCGGCGCGGACCAGTTTTGATCGTGGACGTTGTCCCTCCGATCGAGGGAGGTTCCTCCGCATGAAATCCTTGCTGGCCCGCCTGGGCATGATATTGGTGTTCGTGATCGCGGGTTGTGGGGGCCAATCCTCCGGTCCCACGGCCATCATCCCCCCGGAAAACGAGGGGGCCGCCGTGAATTCCCCGCCCGCCGAACCCGGCCCTTCCACCGGTCCGAACCGCCCCCAGGGGGAAACCCCGGCGCGGGTGGATTGACCGCCGGCATCCCGAACGAACCTGGCCCAAACTCCGCCGGAGACCGGGCTTGGAGTTGATCTTCGCCCCTGGGCCAGTGTAACATGACGTTCGATTATCAGCCTTTTCGGGAACTCCTCTCGGCGGGACGGGACCTGAACGGACGGATCGGGCCATGGCCGCTATCTCGTGGCGGCTCGCTTCTTGACTCAGTCGATCGCTGTCGCTGGGGATTCACCCCGTGACGATCCCTTCGACTTCGAGCGTTGAGAACAGAACAGGACGGCGGCCTTCGTTCGCGGCGGGACGAAAAGCGATCCCACGACGGGAACCTGTCCTCTGTCCTTTGAGCCGTCTCAAACGGTCACTCGATCGAGAGGACAGGGAATTGCAACCAGGAGACGCACCTTGGCGGAACGAGCGGCCGGCGTTCGACGGGTCGTGGTGGTGGGCGGGGGCCTGACCGGGCTTTCGGCCGCGCACCGCTTGACCACGCGAGGCGCGACGGCCCGGTGCCCGGTCGAGGTCGTCTTGCTGGAAGCCAAGGACCGCATCGGCGGGGCGATCTGGACCGAGACGCGCGACGGCTTCACCCTGGAGGGCGGGGCCGACTCGTTCATCACCAACAAGCCCTGGGCCGTCGATCTCTGCCAGGAACTGGGCCTGGGCGATCAACTCATCGCGACCGACCCGCAGCACCGGCGGTCGTTCGTCGTCCGCGAAGGGCGCTTGCTGCCGGTTCCCGAGGGGTTCGTGCTGATGGCGCCGAACCGCCTCGCGCCGCTGCTGACGACGCCGATCCTCTCCTTGCGCGGCAAGCTCCGCATGCTGATGGACCTGGTCCTGCCCCGGAAAACCGACGAGAACGACGAGAGCCTGGCGTCGTTCGTCCGCCGCCGGCTGGGCCGCGAGGCGCTGGACCGCCTGGTCCAGCCGCTCGTCGGCGGGATCTACACGGCCGACCCGGCCGAGCTGAGCCTGAAGGCGACGCTCTCGCAGTTCGTGTCGATGGAACAGCAGCACCGCAGCCTGATCCTCGCGGCGCGTCGGAAGGCCCGCGCCGATCGCGCGGCCGAGCGGCACGCTTCGGGCGCGCGCTACGGGATGTTCGTCACGCTGGCCGACGGCATGGGGACCTTGCCTCGCACGCTGGCCGGGACGCTGCCCCCCGGCTCGGTCCGCACCGGGACCGTCGTGCGGCGGATCGCCCGGCCCGATCCGTCCGGCCCCTGGCGGGTGGAACTGCTCGACGGCCCGCCGATCGAGGCCGACGCCGTGCTCCTGACGACCGAGGCCCACGCCTCGGCCCGCCTGGTCGATCCGCTCGACTCCGACCTGGCCCAGCTTCTGCGGTCGATCCCGTACGCGTCGTCGGCCATCGCCAATATCGCCTACCGGCGCGACCAGGTGACCCACCCGCTCGACGGCTTCGGCGCGGTCGTGCCGGCGATCGAGAACCGGCAGATCCTGGCCGTCTCCTTCACCAGCGTGAAGTTCCCCCGCCGCGCTCCGGCCGGAACCGTCCTGATGCGGGTCTTCGTCGGCGGGGCGACTCAGCCCGAGCTGTTCGAGCGGGACGACGCGGAGATCGAGACGATCGTCCGCCGCGAACTCGGGGAGTTGCTGGGGGCCTCGGGCGATCCGCTTCTGTTCGAGGTCGCCCGCCACCCGCGCGGGATGCCGCAGTACACGCTCGGCCACCTCGACCGGGTCGCCCGGATTCGCCAGCGGGTCCAGAGTCACGACCGGCTGTTCCTGGCGGGCAACGCCTTCGACGGTGTCGGTGTCCCGGACTGCGTGCGCTCCGGCCAGGATGCCGCCGACGCGGTCCTCGCCGCCCTCGCCGCCGCCGACAAGACGGCCGCCGCGTGACCGTCCTCGGCGACCCATCGCATGCGAATCCCATTGATGTGATGGGTCATCGAAATAACAAAACGAAGCCATCGGCCAACCGAGGCCAAGTGACCATCAGAATTGGGCTTACGGCGAAAGAACCCTCAAACTGATGGGTTCGGTTTCGGCGGATTTTCCCGAAACGCCCGCGGCCTGGGCCAGCCGGACGACGCGGGACGGATCGATGGTCCCCCGGCGGTCGCCTCGACCGCACGCGGCGCCCCGGACGGCGAACAGGTCGGGCCGGAGCGGGGCGAGCCGCCGGATGGCCGCCTCGTCGAGTCCACCGGCCAGGGCGACGAGCAGCCCACCGCGCCTGGCACGGTCGATCCAGGAGGCCCAGGAGGCGTCGAGGGGAGCCGGACGGGACTTCTTCCAGGTATCGACCAGGATGCCCGCGCAGCGAGCGGCCAGGGCGGCGTCGAGCACGGCGTCCGGATGGGGGGCGTCGGCCTCGGCCCAGTCGGCATAGGCGACGGCCACCCACGCCGGCCCATCCCCCAGGGACCGTCGAAGGGCGTCCCAGCGCGTCTCCCAGCCAGGCCCGGCACCGGCCAGACCGAGCTTGCGGTAGGAGAGGCCGGGGATTGCCTCGAAAACCGCGGGCAACCCCTCCGGGTTCAGTTCGGCCAGTTCCCCCAGCGCGACGCTGACCGGCACCTCCGGCGGCAGGGCCAGGCGCACCTCTCGCCAGACGTCGGCCTCGGCCCGACCGAGCGGCCCGCGATCCGGTTCCTTCACGTCGATGACCGTCGCCCCGCCTCGCCAGGCCGCGCGGGCTTCCTCGACCGATCGCACGCTCACCAGCAGACCCGCCACGCCCGTCCTCCCAAAGGCTCAAAACATCCTCAATCAAGGCCGCAGGATCTCGTAGCGGCGGACGCGGTCGAGGCGGAACGACTTCTCGAAGGCGTCGATGTGGCAGAGGGCCACGACGTAGGCAATGCCCCCCTTGTGGACGAACCGCCGGGGGGTGATCTCGCGCTGGGTGCCGCTGCCTCGGCCGCCCGTGTATTCCATGCGGACCCGGAATCCCATGCGGATCGCCTCGTTCATCGCATCCCAGCCATTCGGGGCCGGTTCGGGACCGATCGGGTCGAAGATGGGATAGGCGACGGTCGGGGTGGCCTTGCCGTTCAGGGCCAGCCAGAGGTCCTTCACCCGCAGGCAGTCGGCCAGGGCGCGGTGGTTGCCTTCGGGGTTCAGGCCAAGGGCCTTCGCCAGCGTGTCGAGCCGGTGGTTGGGCACGGTCGGCAGGCGTTTCCGCGCCAGGGCGAGGGTGTCGATCACCTCGAATTCGGGCAGAGGGCGGCCGAGCCGGGCCAGTTCCCGACCGAGGAAGCTGGCATCGAACCGGGCGTTGTGTGCCAGCAGGACCGTCCGCCGAGGGTCTCCCAGCCAGTCGAGGAACTCCGGCACGACGACCGCCGCCTTCGACGCGCCGATCAGGTCGGCATCGCCGATCCCGTGCACGGCCTGCGCGGCGGGCGACATCGGCCGGCACGGGTGGACCAGCCGCTCGAACCGGCCCCACTCGCGGCCCGACGGATCGAACCGCACCGCGCCGATCTCGACGATCCGGTCCGTCTCGGCAAAGAGGCCGGTCGTTTCCAGGTCGAAGGCCACATACTCGCCCGTCCTCGCGTCGCTCATCGCCGCCGATTCCTCCCTCCGCTGATTCCCCTGGTCACGCGAGCAAGCCCGTCGTTTCCGGGTGCCCGTACATCAGGTTGAAGTTCTGCACGGCGACGCCCGAGGCCCCTTTGATCAGGTTATCGAGGCAGGCGACGATCACGATCCGCCCGCGCACCACGCGGAGGGTGATATCGCAGAAGTTCGTGAAGGCCGAATCCTTCGTCGCCGGCAGGTGCTTCACGACCCGGACGAAGGGGCTCCCTTTGTAGAAGCTGTGGTACATCTCGAACAGGTCGTGCTCGACGGCCTTCCCCTTCGGCTCGGCGTAGATCGTCGCCAGGATGCCCCGGTCCATCGGGACGAGGTGCGGGGTGAAGATCACCTCGACCGGCTCCCCCTGGTTCTTGCCGACGTCGCTGAGCACCTGGTCGATCTCGGGCGTGTGGCGGTGCCGGCCGACGTTGTAGGCCGAGAAGTTCTCGTTACATTCGGGGAAGTGGGTCGTCAGCTTCGGCGTGCGCCCGCGCCCGAGACGCCGCTCTTGGCGTCGATGATGATGTTCCCGCGTTCGATCGCGTCGTGGGCAATCAGGGGGGCCAGGGCCAGGATGCTCGTCGAGGTGTAGCAGCCCGGATTGGCGATCAGGTTCGCCCGGGGGATCTGCTCGCGGTACAGCTCGGGGAGACCGTACACGGCCTCGCTCAGGCCGTCGGCGTCGCTGTGCTCGTGGTCGTACCACTCCTGATAGACGCGGGCATCCTTGAGGCGGTAGTCGGCGCTGAGGTCGATCACGCGCATGCCGCGCCGTCGGAGTTCGGGAGCGGCGGCCATGCTGGCGACGTGGGGCAGGGCGAGGAACGCCACCTCGGCATCGCCGGCCACGCGCTCGGGCTCGAACGGCTCGCACGCCAGGTCGGTCCGCCCGGCGAGGCTCGGGTGCACGGCGTCGAGTCTCGGGGACTCCTCCTGCCGCGAGGTCGCCATCACGACCCGGGCGCCGGGATGCCCGAGCAAGATCCGGATCAACTCCCGGGCCGCGTAGCCGGAGGCCCCCACGATCGCAACGTCCGTCATATCGCCCTCAAAGCAGAAAGCCTGGTCTGTCGTTTAGCCACCCACCAGTATGCCAGGAACCAGCCCAGCCACGCCACGCCGGAGACGGCCAGCCCTTCCGCGGCGGCCCGGCCGCGATAGACGAGCCGGAGCGTCCAGCGCCCCGGCCCGGGGACGCGCACCCCCTGCCAGCCGGCGCCGGACTCGTTGACGAACAGACGCACGATCGTCGCGGGACGTTCGCCCGACGGCCCTCGCCAGACCGCCCGCCACTCGGGATCGTCGAGCTGGGTCAACAGGACGTAGCCCTCCCCAACGTCCGGGACCTCGACCTCCACCCGCTCCGGCAACGGCGACCGCCAGCGCAACGGCTCGGCGGATTCGAGATAGTGGAACACGACCTCAGGATTGCTGAGCTGCTGGAGCAAGTAGGCTTCCTGCCGCCGGATCGAGATGGGCAGAAACCAGGCGCGGACCGGGCGGGGGACGGGGCGCCAGACGAGATACGTCGCCACCTCGGGACCGAGCAGGTCCACCCCGGCTGCGGCCATAGGTCCAGCGGGCCAGCTCGGGATCGCGCACGGCGGTCGGCGGTCGGCCGTTCCAGTCGAGCGGCACCCCCTGGCGGAGCAGCGGTTCCAGGTCGATCTGGTGAATGACACGCATGCCGGCGCCCGTCGCCCGCAGGGCCGGAAGGACGTAATATGCCTTGGAGGCGGTCGGGTCGTGGGTGGCCAGAGAGGTCAGCCAACGCATCGCGGGGCGGTCGAGCGTACGATACGCGGGCAACGGGGCGACCCCCGCGACCATCGCCAGGTTCCCCTGCCCGTCGATGACCCGCGTGCCGTCCGGCTCGGCCTCCAGGGCGGCCAGCACCGGACTTTGCGACGCCAGGGGGCGGATCGGTCCCGACTCGATCGATCGTAGCAGGTGGCCGAACACCAGCAGATCGACGACCGTCACCCCCAGCAAACCCAACGCGAGCCGTCGCGGATGACGGCCGAGCAGCAACACGATCATGCCCAGCCCGAGGCACAGGACCGCTGTCGGCCCGAGTTCCCCGGCATAGATCGCGGCGCGGTCCGGAACGAGCCGCGCCTCGGCGGGGTTCCGGCCCTGGCGGATCAGACCAGTCACGACGATCGCATCCTCGGGCGGCTGGCGGATTTTCCGGAGCGTGGGGCGGAGCGCACCATCGTCATGCCACGGACGCAAGCTGGCGGCCACCTCGACCGCCGCCGCCAGCGGGTGCCTCGGCTGGAGGTCGCCGCTGGCAATCGCCGCCTCGACGGCCCCGACGATCACCGCGACCAGGCCCGCCGCGATGATAAGCCCCACAGCCAGCGACCGTGACGGCCGGGGCCACTCGCCGGAGTGCAGGCTATCGAACCCCCGCGCCGCCAGCAGCACCAGGGCCAGCTCGGTCGCCAAACCCCACCGAGCCGGGGCTCGGAAAAAGGAGAAGCCCGGAAGCTGGATCACATACCGGAACCCCGGGACATACGGCCCAAGGCTCAGGAGCAAGCTCCCCAGAGCCAGCCATCCCAGCGCGCGGGTTGCCGGGTCGCGCCGCCAGGCACGCCGCATGCTTCCCAAAGCCAGCAGCAAAGGGGCCAGGCCAATGTAGGTCAGGTGCTCCTCGGGAGACGTGTGGAAGGCATCCCACGCCAGGGGACGCCACAGCGGCGAGCGGTGGAACAGCCCCGGCGCGGCGTAACTCACGAGATGGACCGGGGACGCGGCGAACCCGGAGAGATAGGCGAACGTGCGGTCGGTCTCGGCGAGCTGCGCCAGGCGGTACGTCGGCCAGAGCTGCGCCGCCGAGAGCGGGAGGACCAGCGCCGACCGCGCGCGATCAGCCCCAAAGCCCCCCAGCCAGCCCGACGCAAACCCTCGGGCCGCTCGATCAGCCCCCACAACGCCAGCCCCAGGACGCCGACCTGCGTGATGAACGCGAGCTGGAAATGCCCCGGCAGGGTCTGGACAGCCAGCAGCGCCGCCAATCCCAGCACGCCTCGGAGGTTCCCCCGCCCTCGTGCCAGGGGCCAGGCCAGGCCCCACGCCCAGGGCATCCAGCAGCCGACGGTGTATCCCCACTGATGCGGCAGGTGAATCACGAAGAAGCCACACGTCGCCCAGGCAAAACCCGCCAGCGACTCCGCCGAGCGTCGCTGCTCCCGAACCGCCGCGCGGTCCAGAAGGCCCCCAGGCCACCAAACAGCGTATGGAGGACCAGGCTCGCGGTGTAGGCTGCCTCGGTCGGAAGCAGACCGTAGAGCAGGAGATGCGGCGGGTAATAGACTCCCATCTGGCTCTCGGCCAGGCCCGGAAAGCCGTAGCCCCAGAGGTCGTTCCAGAGCGGAAGCCGGACCTCCCGGATCGCGTGGTGGAGCACATCCATCAGGCCGATCGAGAACCGGGTCACATCGCCACCGACCGGCATCCGACCGCCAAACCCGAAGGGCCAGAGCCAGGCGGCCAGCCCGGCCAGCAATAGCCCCACAATCACCGCCAACCGACGACGACCCGGCTCCCGCGCTGTGTGCTCCAAGTCCCCCGCCTTCCCGATTTCTGGTGTCCGTCGGATCCTTTTACTTTTTTACATCAGGAAAAATTTACAATCGTCATGTCTCCGCCGCCATGCCTTGATCCGGGTTGGACCGACGACGGAAAGGACTTGAGGAATTCTAACGATTTATCCTTAATAGAGTTACGTCGATTGGCAATCCCCAGGAACTCCGGCCGGTTCGACCATTGGCACGGGACCTGCAATTCCTCAAGAGCGATTCGGCCGGAAAGCGAATGAGGCCGGGGTTCACACGACGGTATCCTTTCAAACTCAAGGAGGAGTTGCCATGTTGGTTCTGAGCAGGAAGCTCGGTCAGCGGTTCCAGGTTGGCCCCGATGTCCGCATCACCATCGTCAAGATCGACCGTAACTCCGTGCGGATCGGGATCGAGGCGCCCGGCGGTATGACGATCTATCGCGAGGAGATCCTCCGCGATTCATCCTCCGAACGACCGGCGAAGATGGTCGAGGCGGCCTGAGCTGGGAATGTCTCGCAAGCCGCACCCCGCCGACTCTTCATTTCCCTCCCGCAACACCGAGCACGATCCGACCGAGGCGCGGTCCCGTTTGATGGGGCCCCGAGGACCGCTTCCTCCAGGCTTGGGAACGTGATTTTCTCCCCCACCCTCAATATTTGGGCGCGGTCGCGGAACCTTCCCATAGAGTCCGAGTGATCCCCGCGAACCCGCATGTTGAGGGAGGACGACGCCTTGCGCTACGTGATGAAACAGAAGCTGTTCTGCTGGGGCGATGACTTCACGATCAAGGACGACGCCGGCCGCGATGTCTTCTTCGTGGACGGCAAGGCCTTCAGCTTCGGCGACCAGCTCTCGTTTCAGGACATGCACGGCCACGAGCTGGCGTTCATTCGGCAAAGGCTCCTGAGCTGGGGGCCAACCTACGAGATCTACCGGCGCGGCGAACTGCAAGCGATCGTCAAGAAGGCCATCTTTACCTTCTTTCAGTGTCGCTTCACCGTGGACGTCCCCGGCCCTGATGACCTGGAGGCCAGCGGCGACTTCACCGACCACGAATACCACTTCGAGCGTCACGGGCGACCCGTCGCCACGGTGTCGAAGCGCTGGTTTTCATGGACCGATACCTATGGCGTGGAGATCGCCGAGGGGCAGGACGACGTCCTGATCCTCGCCGCGACGGTCGTCATCGACATGGCGTGCCACGAGCAGGAAGATTGAGCGAACTTTTGAGGCATGGTCGTGGCGGCTCTCGAGCCCCCGCCCCCGCGTCTCCGCCCGCCGGGATCGTGTCAACAAAGTGTCACTCCGGCCCCCCCGAAGTGCGGAACCGCGCACGGTCAACATCACCCTCAAAACGCGGGGGTTGGAGCCGAAAAATCGGCGTTTCTCCTTCAAGATTAGCAACTTACGGACACACGAGCCCGCTGATGCGTTCCGGTTCTCCTTTTCCCGGAGCGCGGCCGTCCCGGCCGACCCGGCATTGCGGCCGGGACGGCCGCGCTCCAGAAACCAGAAGGCATCAGCGGGTTCGTGAGGGAGAACCATATCTGGGCCGGAAACGAAAAAACGCGCCAATCGTTGTCTACGACACGGGGGACGCCGGTGGCTCGCCGGGAGAATGTCACTGAGGGGCTTTCGCGAGCCCGGTGGACGACGGCCCAGCCTCTCGTCCTGGTGGGGGAGAAGGACCCACTGGTCGGCGTCGCCAAGGTCCCGCGGAGGCTCGCGCGACACTGGACACCGCGCGACGGCCTCGTATGATGGGGCTTCATCACAAACAAGGGCGAGGTCCGCGGGCGTCGCGGGCGTTGGCCGATTCCCTCCGACCCCATCGAACGAGGCGTTCCGATCATGCGAGGGCGATCGACGATCTTGAGTGCGGGCCTCTGTCTTGTGTGGACCCTGGCTGGCATCGCGGTGGCGGGGCCGGTTCCGCCGGACGGGGAAAAGCTCAACGTGCTGTTCATCGCCGTGGACGACCTGAACAACGACCTGGGCTGCTACGGGCACCCGCTGGTGAAGTCGCCGAACATCGACCGGCTGGCCGCGCCGCGGCTTGCGGTTCGAGCGGGCGTATTGCCAGTACCCGCTGTGCAACCCCAGCCGCGCCTCGTTCATGACCGGCCGTCGGCCCGACACGACGGGCGTGCAGGAGAACGGCACCCACTTCCGCAAGAACATCCCCGACGTGGTCACGCTGCCGCAGCTTTTCCAGAAGCACGGCTACTTCACCGCGCGGGTCGGCAAGATCTATCACTACGGCGTGCCGAAGCAGATCGGCACCAGCGGGCTGGACGACCCCCCTTCCTGGCGCGAGTTCGTCAACCCGCGCGGGCGGCGACGTGGACGACGAAGACCTGATCTTCAGCCTCAAGCCGGGCCAGTTCGGCGGCACCCTGAGCTGGCTGGCCGCCGAGGGGACCGACGAGGAGCAGACCGACGGCATCGGCGCCGACGGCGGCCATCCGCCTGCTGGAGCAGCACAAGGACGAGCCGTTCTTCCTCGCCGTGGGGTTCTACCGGCCGCACACGCCGTACGTCGCCCCGAAGAAGTACTTCGAGCTGTACCCGCTCGATAAGATCCACCTGCCCGACGATCCGGCCGACGACCGGGAGGACATCCCGAAGCCCGCGCCTGTCGGTTAACCCGCCGGATTACGGGATCAACGAAAAGCTCCAGAAGGAGGCGACCCAGGCGTACCACGCCGCGACGACCTTCATGGACGCCCAGGTCGGCAAGGTGCTCGACGCGCTCGACCGCCTCGGCCTGGCGGACAAGACCGTCGTCGTGCTGTTCAGCGACCACGGCTATCACCTGGGCGAGCACGGGCTCTGGCAGAAGATGACCCTGTTCGAGGAGGCCTCGCGCGTGCCTCTGATCATCGCCGCCCCTGGCATGAAGGCGAAGGGCCGCGCGACGGATCGGCTGGCGGAGCTGGTGGACATGTACCCCACCCTGGCCGACCTCTGCGGCCTGCCGGCGCCCGAGGGGCTGGAGGGGCAGAGCCTCGAAACCCCTGCTGGACGACCCCGAGGCCCCCGGTCAACCTTGGGCGGTGACGCAGGTTCGCCGGGGCGGCCGGAACGGCGGGATCGAGGGATACGCGATCCGCAACGACCGCTATCGCTACATCGAGTGGGACGGCGGCGCCAAGGGGCGCGAGCTGTACGACCACCAGAAGGACCCTCGCGAGCACCACAATCTCGCCGACGATCCGGCGCACGCTTCGACCCTCGCCGACATGCAACGCCTGCTCCGCGAGGCGAAGGCGACGTGGCAAGGCGGTTCCGAATGAGCGGAACGGTCTGTTGTGATCCGGCGTCATGACGTCCGCCGCGCCTCAGGATCTCTCGCTCCGGCCCGTCCTCTGGATGCTGGCCGGAGCGCTCGGCTTCGCCGGCATGGGCGGCTTCGCCCACGCGCTCGGCTCGCGTTGCGACTGGCTCGTCATCGGCCTGGTGCGCGCGGCGTTCATGTTCGTCGCGATGGTCCTCTGGGCCCGCGCGTCGCACGTGCGGCTGGTCGTGTTCCACCCGCCGACCTTGTGGGTCCGCAGCATCGCCGGCAGCGTCAGCCTCGTCTGCAACTTCTTCGCCCTGACCCGTCTGCCGGTGGCCGACGCGATCACGATCTCGAACATCTATCCTCTCTGGATCGTGCTCCTGACGGCCCTCTGGCTCCGGCAGCCGCCGACCTTGCGGGAGTTCCTGGGCGTGGTCAGCGGCCTGGCCGGCGTCGCCTTGATCCAGCGTCCGCATCTCGGCGGCGACCGCTTCGCCGTGCTCGTGGCCGTATTCAGCTCCGTCTCGACGGCCCTGGCGATGCTCGGCCTGCACCGGCTCAAGGGGATCGACGCGAGGGCCATCATGGCGCACTTCGCCGGGGTCTCCAGCCTCATCGCGGGCCTCTGGCTCCTGGCGAAACCGGAAGCGCTCTCGCCCGAGGTGCTGGAACCGGGCACGCTCGGAATGCTTCTGGGGGTCTGCGTCACCGGGACATTCGGCCAGTTCTGTCTGACCAAGGCGTATGCCGCCGGCCCCCCGTCGCGGGTCTCCGTGGTCGGTCTGAGCCAGGTGGTCTTCGCGATGGCGATCGACGTGCTGCTTCTGGGGACGGACCCTCTCCCCCTTGACACTCGCCGGGTTCGCCCTGGTGCTGGCCCCGGTCGGCTGGCTGACCGGCCGCGCGGGGCGTCGGCTCTCGGCGCTGGCCCGGGCCGGCTCCCGAACCTGATGGCCGGCTTCCGCGTCCACAGTCCGGCAAGACGCGGCCTGTCCCCCCGTCCGTCTTCCGGCGTACAATGCAGATTCGAGAGAGAGGGGAACCCGACGGCCCACTTATTTTTCCGCGGAGCGTGAACGACGTGGCGACCGCGAACCGGACCACCATCAAGAGCGTTTGCCCGCTCGATTGTCCCGACACGTGCGGCATGGTCGTCCAGGTCGAGGATGGCCGCGCCGTGGACCTGCGAGGCGACCGCGACCACCCGTTCACCCGGGGGTTCCTCTGCCAGAAGATGGCCCGCTATCTCGACCGCGTGTACAGCGCTGACCGGTTGATGCACCCGCTGAAGCGGGTCGGCCCGAAAGGCTCGGGCCGGTTTGAGCGGATCGGCTGGGACGAGGCGATCGCGACGATCGCCGAGCGGTTCGCGGCCATCGCGGCGACGGCCGACGGTCCGCAGGCGATCCTGCCGTACAGCTACTACGGCACGATGGGGAAGCTCCAGGCGAGCAGCCTCGACCGCCGGTTCTTCCACCGGCTCGGGGCCTCGATGCTCGACCGGACGATCTGCGCCTCGGCCGGCGCGGCCGGTTACGAGTACACCCTCGGGCGCGGGCGTCTCGGCGCCGATCCGCTGGCGGTGCCCGGATGCAAGCTGATCCTCAACTGGGGCTCGAACACCGTCAACACGAACAGCCATCTCTGGAGCCTGATGGTCAAGGCCCGCAGCTCGGGCGCGACGCTCGTGGCGATCGACCCGTATCGCAGCCCGACCGCCGCGCGTTGCGACTGGCACATCCAGCCCCGCCCCGGCACCGATGCCGCCCTGGCCCTCGGCTTGATGCACGTCCTCTGGCGGGACGGCTTGCAGGATGACGATTACCTCCAGCGCGGCACCGTCGGCGCTCCTTTGCTCCGCCAGCGGGTCCTGGAGGAATATCCGCCCGACCGCGTGGCCGGGATCACCGGCGTGGACGTCTTCGAGATCGAGACCCTCGCCCACCGCTTCGCCAGGGAACAACCCGCGCTGATCCGCCTGAATTACGGCCTTCAGCGCCATCACGGCGGCGGCATGGCCGTGCGGACGATCGCCTGTCTGCCGGCGATCGTCGGCGCCTGGCGGCACCCCGGCGGCGGCGCGATGCTCTCGACGAGCGGCACGTACGACTTCAACATGGCCCGCCTGACCCGCCCCGACCTCGCCCCGCCGGGCACCCGCACCGTCAACATGAACCAACTGGCCGAGGCCCTCGCGGGCGAGTTGCCGGGGCCGCCCGTGCAAGGCGCTGTATGTGTATAACTGCAACCCGGCCGCCGTCGCGCCCGATGCCGGTCGGGTGATTCAGGGGCTTGTCGCGCGAGGATCTATTCACCGTCGTCCACGAGCAGTTCCCGACCGATACGGTCGATTTCGCCGATGTCGTGCTGCCGGCGACGACCCAGCTGGAGCACCTTGACATGCACGGCTCCTACGGCCACCACTTCGTGATGCTCAACCCGCCCGCCATCGCTCCGATGGGGCGAATGCCGCTCGAACAACGACGTGTTCCGTGCCCTCGCCGCGCGGCTCGGGTTCGAGGCCGGAGCTATTCCCGGACGACGAGACGCTGATCCGCGAGGCCCTCGACGGCGGCCCCTCGATGGAGGGGATCACCCTGGAGCGGTTGCGGCAGGACGGTCGATCCGTCTGAACCTGCCCGCGCGCTCATGCGCCGTTCGCCGACGGGAACTTCCCGACCCCCTCGGGCAAGTGCGAGCTGTTTTCCGAACGGATGCGGGCCGAGGGGTTCGACCCGCTGCCGACGTACATCCCGCCTCGTGAGGACCCGCAAACCCGTCCCGACCTGGCGGCGACCTATCCGTTGCAGTTGCTCAGCCCCCCTCGCCCGCAGTTTCTCAACTCGACGTTCGCCAACTCTCGGCAACATCGCAACGCCGCGGGCGAGCCGACCGTCGAGCTATCCGCCGAGGACGCCGCCGCGCGCGGACTGACCGACGGCCAGTGGGCCGAGGTCGTCAACGCCCGCGGCCGGTTCGTGGCCCGCGTCGCCCTGACCGGCTCGGTCCGTCCGGGCGTGGCGGTGGCGACCGGCATCTACTGGCACAAGCTCAGCCCCGGCGGAGCGAACGTCAACGCCACCACATCCTCGGCCCTGACCGACATGGGCGGCGGGGCGACGTTCTTTGATAACCTGGTGGAGGTCCGCCCCTGGAAGGGGGACGAGAATCGGCTGGAGACCATGCCGCCTTTACACTGACGAGACGTTCGAGCACGATGAAACGGTCGGCGCGGACGGGATGATCGGCCTGTCCTCCGTCGCGGAGCGTCACCTTCGGGAGTCCTGTTCATGACCTCGCTGCTGTCCCGCCTGATCCGGCCCCGGCGGAGGGCCGAGCACCTGACCTTCACCGTGTACACGCGCCGGCAATGCTGCTGTTGCCATAAGGCGCTCGACCTGCTGAAGGACCATCGGCGCCGGCACGGGTTCGCGATCGAAGAGATCGACATCGACGGTGACCCGGAACTGGTCGAGAAGTACGGCCTATCGGTGCCGGTCGTGGCTGTCGGGGGCAAGGTGCGTTTCCGAGGGGTGGTGAATCCCATTCTGCTGGATCGCCTGCTCGCTGCCGAAAGCCGGGGGGCGTGACGTGGCGTGGTCTTTACCGGAACGGGCCGTCCTGGGCATCTTCGGCAAGAAACCCGAGGCGGGGAAGGTCAAGACGCGGCTGGCGCAGGCCCTCGGCGACACGATCGCCGCCGAGATCCACGAGGCGATGCTGTTCGACCTGCTCGACCTCTGGAGCTCCGAGCGTTACATCGAGCCCGGCGGCCGCCGCGTGCTGGTGTACGCCCCTGACGACGCCGGCCCCTGGTTCGATCCGAGGGTTCCCGCCGCGTTCGCGCTCCAGCCGCAGACCGAGGGCGACCTGGGGACGCGCATGCGGAACTTCTTCGCCGGTGAGTTCGAGGAGGGGGCCTCGCGGGTCGTCCTGATCGGCTCGGACAGCCCGACGCTCGATCCCACGGTCGTCATCAGCGCGTTCCTCTGCCTGGAAGGCCGCGACGTGGTGCTCGGACCCTCGACCGACGGCGGATATTACCTTGTCGGTTGCCGCCCGCCCGTGCCGCCGATCTTCGACGGCATCGACTGGAGCACCCCCGATGTGCTCGGCCAGACGATCGACCGGCTCCGCGATACGGGCCTCTCGCTGGCCGTCCTGCCTCCCTCGTATGACGTGGACACGCCCGACGACTGGACGGTCCTGGCCGGGCATGTCCGGGCCTTGCGGCGCGCGGGCGTCGATCCCGGATTGCCCCGCGTCGAGGCGCTGATCGCGCGGCAGGCGTGAGGCATTGTCGTCAAACGACGGCGTCCTTCCGATCCATCAGGGACTCCGGCGCATTGCACGCATCGTCGAGCGCATTGCCCTGGCTCATCCGGGAGGCGAGTTCCCGACCGTGGGCCGCGATCTCGACCGAGCCAAGCAGCGTTTTCAGGACCTCGACCACGGCGGGGGCCTGGTACGCCTTCGGCAAGAGCGTGCGGCCGACGCCCAGCCGCTGAAGCCGCGCGGCGTTGTCAAATTGATCGTGCGCCAGGGGGCTGACCAGTTGCGGAAGGCCCGCCGCGAGCCCCTGGGCCGTCGTGCCAATCCCGCCGTGATGCACCAGGGCCGCCGCGTGCGGCAAGAGCTGGCTGAACGGGTACGTAGGAGACGTGCCGGACCCCGTCCGGCAGCGTGGGAGGCAGTTGCTCCGGGTGCCGCGTCAGCAGCAGGCCCCGTCGGCCAAGCCGTCGGCACGCCTCGGCCGAACCGCGAAGAACGATTCCCCCTGCGTCATGGCCGTGCCGGCGGTGAAGACGATTGGCGGCTCACCCGAGGCAAGAAAGTCAGCGATCTCCGGTGCAAGGTCCTGATCGTCGCGCTCGTCGTACAAGGGGAAACCGGTCAGCCGAAGCTGCGGCGGCCAGTCCGGTTGCGGCGGCGCGAACCACTCCGGGAAGAGGCCGAGGATCAATTCCGGTGAGAGACACCACTCGTTGAAGATCCGCCGCACCGGAGGCAGGCCGAACTCCGGCGCGGAAAGCGTTGATCGTCGGGGCGGCTCTCGGGTCGATGAAGGCCCTGTCCAGAAACCAGAAGAACGCGCGCTTGAGAATCGGCGGCGTCCGTTCGCCGATGGGGACTCCCGGTAGTGTGGGGATGGCATGGACGCTTCGGAGCACGGCCGGTTGCAGGTGGACCGTGGACATCGGGACGCCCAGAACCTCCTGCGCGACCCGCGCGCCGAAGGCGGTCACCTGCGCCGCGACGAGCGTCTCGCCCGGAACGTGGTGCCGGGCGATGATCTCGAAGCAAGGGCGGAGCAACTCCAGCGTGAGCTTGATCACGAGCGCGAACCCGCGCCTCGGGTCCCACAGGTCGGGGTTCTTGAGTGTGCTCCGGTAGTCCTCCTCGGTCCCCAGAGCCTCGAAGTCCAGTCCTTCCCCGCGTGCGAGCGGCTCGAAGTGGGCGTTGGTCACGATCGTGACCTGGTGCCCCCTGCGTCGCAGGGCCACCCCCAGACCGACGAAGGGATGAACGTCTCCAGAACTGCCGATCGGGATGAGGAGGATCTTCATGAACGGCTCGCCTCGGCTGATCACATTCCCGGATCTTATGATCGCAGAGCCCGCGACCAGCCGTGAGCATTTTTTCGCAAATCGGGAGAAAGCCAATCCGCCCTCATCCGATCGGATTCCTCGACCAGTTCTACCTCTAGCAGCGGCGGACGCGATCCTGATCGAGCGCATCCCACCAGGAAAGTGGCGGAGCGATCCAGGCCGTCGTGGTGTCGATCGACCGCGATCCTGAGACGCTCTGCGCGCGGATACTGAAGCCATCACTCGGTGGCGCCGGGAGCGGGATGGGATGGCCACCGTAGAGGGTCCCCTGGCCAAACTGCAGGAGGATGTTGTTCGCCGGGCTGGAGGTGTAAAGGGTGAACCGCGAATCGGTCGGCTGATAGACGCCGACGTCGGTGATCCCATCGCCGTCAAAGTCGCCGGTGACGGGGATCGGATGGCCGCCGTAGAGCGTCCCCTGGCCAAACTGGAGCGGGATGTTGTCCGCCGGACTGGAGGTATAGAGGGTGAACCGCGAATCGGTCGGCTGGTAGATGCCGACGTCGGTGATCCCGTCGCCGTCGAAGTCGCCGGTGACGGGGATCGGATGGCCGCCGTAGAGGGTCCCCTGACCAAACTGGAGCGGGATGTTGTCCGCCGGGCTCGACGTGTAGAGGGTGAACCGTGAGTCCGTCGGCTGATAGACCCCCACGTCGCTGATCCCATCCCCGTCGAAGTCACCGGTGACGGGGATCGGATGGCCGCCGTAGAGCGTCCCTTGACCAAACTGAAGCGGAATGTTGTTCGATGGGCCGGAGGTATACAGGGTGAACCGCGAGTCCGTCGGCTGATAGACCCCCACGTCAGTGATCCCATCCCCGTCGAAGTCGCCGGTGACGGGGACCGGATGACCGCCGTAGAGGGTGCCCTGGCCGAACTGGAGGAGGATGTTGTTCGACGGGCTGGAGGTGTAGAGGGTGAACCGGGAATCGGTCGGCTGATAGACGCCGACGTCGGTGATTCCGTCGCCGTCGAAGTCGCCGGTGACGGGGACCGGATGACCGCCGTAGAGCGTCCCCTGACCGAACTGGAGCGGGATGTTGTCCGCTGGACTCGACGTGTAGAGGGTGAACCGGGAATCGGTCGGCTGGTAGATGCCGACGTCGGTGATCCCGTCGCCGTCGTAGTCCGCGATTGTCGCGTTGCGGACGACGTGGATGGTTGTTGAGGCCGGACTGCTCCAGGCGCCGCTGTTGTCCCATGCCAGTGCGAACAGGCGACGGGTCCCTTCCGGGAGGTCCGCCGAGCCGGACCACGAGGCGGACCCTTGCGAGGGGACGGCCTCACCGAGCTTCGGGTCGTCTGGGTCGAGCTTGCTGTCGTTGTTCTGATCCCAGTAGAACGTGACGCGCGTCACCGAACCATCGGGGTCGGACGGGCCGCTGGCCGTCAAACGGAGCGAATGCGACCGATTGACGTAAGGATCGGGTTGGGCCGTCAGAGTGCCGAGATCGGGGCTTGGTTCTCATCGTCGATGTTGACCACCGGGACGTCGGGGCCGTTCACGCCGTCGTAGCGGTTGTCGGCGCTGGTGATCGGCCCGGTCATGATCGTGTAGTTGATGTTGCCATCCTTCACCGGATCATCCACGCCGGTGATGTGGACCGTCTGAGGCACATTCCAGTTCGCCGACGTGAAGGTCAGGCTCGTCGGCAGAACGGTGCCCTCGGTCGGGTCGCTGGAGGACAGCCCCAGAACCACGTCGGCGATTGGTGGCGTATCGAGCACGACGTCAAACGTGGCCTGGCCGCCGGTCTCGCTGGTCGTGAGGCCGGCGGTCGGCGCGATCAGGACCTTCCCCGGCACGGCTTCAACGGCGATCTTGCCGTCGAGCGCGTCACCGGCCTGGTCGCTGGGGGCCGGGTTCAGCGGGATGCCGTCCTCGTTCAGTGTGGTGAAGGTCAGGCCGATGTGTTCTCGCAGGTTGATGATCGCATCACCGCTCTGGGCCAGGGGGCGGATGTGGAACGTGATCTCCAGCAGGCTGCCGGGCGCCTGGGTGGAAATCGGTCCCAGCAAGCGTCCCATGCCGACCTGGATCGTCCCGGCGGCGGGGTCGAGGTTGACGAGGAACGTGTCGAAGTCCGAGGTCAACGTGCCGAGGCGGACGTCGTTCATCGACGCGACATCCAGACGAGTCGTGTCGTAGGAGATGGCGATGTCGGCCGCCTCCAGTCCTCCGGCGTTGTCGATCGTCAAGGGGACCACGAGCGTCTCGCCCGCCTTACCGCTCAACGTGCTCGGAAACTGGAGCGTCGAGAGCACGATGCGCCCTTCCAGCGATTCGACAGCCCAGCGTCGTCCGCGCCGAGGGTGGTTCGAACGCCTTCGTCCGCCTGCCCATTTTCTCAACAATCCGTGGCCGGCCATGATTCTCATCCTCGGTGTCGGAGCGAGCGATGTCATCCCTGAATGCGCGCCGGACCATCACGTCGGTCGGGACATTCCGGTGGGATCAACGCGAATCCATCGTATCGCGTCCATGAAGGAAATAAAATGCAAGGTGACATCATTCGATTCGTTCGCTCAACACGCCTCGCCCTGGCGCGATTTCAGGACCAATCCGTCTGCCGTGACGGGACGTTCCCGGCTATGATTCGGGTTGGGATCAGCCGGATGATCGTGAACACGTGGACCGACTTGCCGAGAGATACTCATGTCGCAGCGTCTGGAACGGGAACGTGACATCGCCCTGGAGGCCGTGCGAGAGGCGGCGCGGCTCTGCGTGGCCGTGCGGAAAGGGGACGATCTGGAGTCGCTGGCGAAGCACGACCTGAGCCCCGTCACCGTGGCCGATTTCGGCAGCCAGGCCCTGATCGGCCGCCTGCTGGCCGAGGCGTTCCCCGACGATCCTTTGATCGCCGAGGAGGACGCCGCCGAGCTACGCAAGCCGGAAAACGCCCCGCTACGGGACCAGGTCGTCGCTCAGGTCCGGCAGATCCGCCCGGCCGCGGATGTGGACGCGGTCGAGCGCTGGATCGACCACGGCGGGGCACGGGCGTATTCGGAGCGGTTCTGGACGCTCGACCCGATCGACGGGACCAAGGGGTATCTGCGGGGAGAGCAGTACGCGATTGCCCTGGCCCTGATCGTCGAAGGGCGGGTGGCGGTCGCCGCGCTCGCGTGCCCGAACCTGCCGAGGCTTGTCGGTGAACCGGGGCAGGGGGGGGCGGTCTTCGTCGCCGAGCGGGGCCAGGGGGCGTGGACCTTGCCGTTGACCGGAGACGCGGCCGTCGAGCCGGTGGCGGTGCGGGTGAGCCCGCGCGACGATCCGTCCGCCGTGCGGTTCTGCGAGTCGGTCGAGTCGGGCCACAGCGCCCACGGCGATTCGGCTCGGGTCGCCGAGCGGCTGGGCATCAACGCCGATCCGGTCCGGCTCGATAGCCAGGCCAAGTACGCCGTCGTCGCCCGGGGCGAGGCCGACATCTACCTCCGCCTCCCCACCCGTCCCGGCTACCGCGAGAAGATCTGGGACCACGCCGCGGGGGCCTTGATCGTCGAGGAGGCCGGCGGCACCGTCACCGACATCCACGGCGCTCCGCTGGACTTCACCCGGGGCCAGGCCCTCGAACAGAACCGCGGCGTCATCGTAACCAACGGTCGGCTCCACGCCCGCGTTCTGAATGCCCTGGACGAGCTGGGGCTGACGTCCTCGTCCTCGTAGGCAAGGTCGATCATTCCACCGTCGAGGTCGCGTCCGCCGGTTCGGGAAGGCGGGCGCGGGGCCGGTTCATCGCGATCGTGGCGAGACAGAGCGCGAGCCAGGTGGCCCCCAGCACGGCCGACAGGGGGCGGTCGAAGAAGCCCAGGATCGAGCCGTTGGCGGCGGTCAGGGTCTGGATCAGGCGTTCTTCCAGGGGACCGCCGAGGATGATCCCGAGCACGACCGGCCCGAGCGGCACCTGCCGGCGCTCCAGCCAGAAACCGAGCAGGCCAACGGCCAGCATCACCCCGATGTCGAACGCGCTGCCGTTGATCGCGTACGAGCCGAGCACGCAGAACAGGAGGATCACCGGCAGGAGCACGCGCCGGGGGACCCGAACCACCAGACCGCCCGTCCAGATGGCCAGGGCCCCGACGACCAGCAGCACGAGGTTCGCCAGCACGAAGATCAGGTAGATGCTATAGACCAGCGCCGCCTGCTTCTGGAAGATCTCCGGGCCGGGCTTGAGGTTCTTCATCAAGAGCACGCCGATGACGATCGCCGTGACCGAGTCGCCCGGGATGCCGAAGACCAACGCGGGAATCCACGCGCCGGCCAGCGCGGCGGAGTTGGCCGCGGTGGCGTCGGCGATCCCTTCCAGCGATCCTTGCCCGTAATCCCCCGGGGTCTTGCTGAACCGCTTCGACAGGGCCAGCGAAACCCAGGCCGCGATGTCGGCCCCCGCCCCCGGCAGCATGCCGATGAGCGTGCCGACCGCCCCCGACCGCAAGCCCGCGATCGGCCGCCGGCCGAGCAGGACCAGGGCCGGGCCGAACAGCGCGGAGACGACGCCGGGAACCCAGCGCCGTTGACGTTCCTCGCCGCTCAGCGGTTTCTGCTCGACCGTCTCGTTTTCGCCTCTCAGGGTGAGCAGGTTCTTGAGCACCTCCGAGACGCCGAACAGGCCGATCATCGCCGGGATGAAGTTGATCCCCTGGTACAGCTCCGGCTGGCCGAACGTGAACCGCGCCTGCGTGTGGACCGCGCTCAGGCCGACGGTGGACATCAACAGGCCGATCAGCAGCCCGAGCAGCCCTTTCAGCAGCGATCCCCGCGCGACGACCACCGCGCAGCTCAGGCCGAGCAGGTAGAGCCAGAAGTATTCCGCGACGCTGAACTCCGTGGCGACCCGCGCGAGCTGATGCCCCAGGAGCATCAGGATGATGGCGCCGAACAGACCGCCAACGACGCTCATCAGGAGGGCCACCCCCAGCGCGACGCGAGCCTGGCCGCGGCGGGTGAACGCATAGGCGTCGTCGGCGTAGGCGGCGGAGGCCGGCGTGCCGGGGATGCGCAGGAGGGTCGTCGGGATGTCCCCCGCGAAGATCGCGCAGGCGACCATCGTCACCATCGCCGCCAGGGCCGGCACCGGTTCCAGCCAGTAGGTCAGGGGGACCATCAGGGCAATGGCCATCGTCGCCGTCAGGCCCGGCACGGCGCCGACAAAGACGCCGTAAGCCGCCGAGACCGCCACGATGGCCAGGACCGCCGGATCGCGGAACACCTGGTCCATGGCCGTTGCGAGTGATTCGGTCATGTCGTCACCATCCGAGCCACCCCCACGGCAGCGGCACGCGCAGATACACCCCGAAAACCTGGTACGTCAACGGCACGAGGATCAACGGCAGGCCCACCGCCAACGGCCAGCGCACCCGCAAGGCGAGAAGGAGCAGCATCAGCAGGAGCGCCGCCGTGAGAACATATCCCAGCCCGTCCAGCAGCAGGACGAACGCGACCACCCACGCGACGGCCATCAACACGCGCACCGGCCCCCCTTCGCTGGCACGTTCGCGGTCGGCGGACGCCCGCAGGCTGCCCTTGACGAGCAAGACGGCGACGACCACCACCAGCAGCCCCGCCAGGACCTTCGGAAAGAGCAAAGGCCCGTAACGCGCCCGCCGCACGGACTGGAACGCGTCGCTCGTGAGGATCGCGCCGAAGGTCTCGTCGAGCCGGGCCAGCGTTTCGGCGAAGGCTCGGGGCGGCTCACTCTCGGCATTGAAGCCGGTGCTCCGCATGAACTGGAGGTAATCATCGCTCTGGATGACCTTCCGGATCGCCGCGACGAGCCGATCGACCCGTTCGGGCGGCACCCCGCGCGGGACGGCCAGCCCTCGCCAGCCGCCCATCGACCAGGGGATGCCTTGCTCGCGGAAGGTCGGCACGTCGGGGAAGGCCTCCACGCGCTGATCGGCCATCACGCCGAGCGGCCGGATGCGGCCCGATTCCATCAGGGTCTGGGCCTCGGGCAGGCTGCAACAGACCATGTCCACGCCGCCGGACATCAGCTCCTGAAGCGACGGCCCCGCGCCGTTGATCGAGATCCAGACGACGCTGTCGGCCGGGATGCCCTCGGCATCGAGCCAGCCGGCCAGGCTCACGTGCCAGATCCCCCCTTGCGCCGTGCCGGACGCCTTCAGAGTTCGCGGCTGGTCGCGGATCGCCTCCTGAAGCTCTTTCAGGGATTTCCAGGGAGCATCGTCGCGGACGAACAGGGCGGCGTCGTCGCGGTTCAATAACATCAATGGCTGAAAATCGCGGTAGGTGATGTTGGTCAGACCGCGCCAGTGGAGCATGTTCAGTTCGACGGTGATCATCGTCATCGTGTAGCCATCCGGCGGCGCGAGCGCGCCTCGGGTATGGCCGGTGACGCCGGCCCCTCCGGTGGCGTTGACCACGTTGACCGGCACGCCGAGTTCCTGTTCCAGCAAGACCGCCACCTGCCGAGAGACCCGATCCGTCCCCCCGCCCGCCGACCACGGGCAGATCAGGACGATCGGCCGATCAGGATAGACCTCCTCCCCCCGGCACCCCGCCAGTGCCAGCACGCAGAGCAGGAGGATCAGGCGGCGTTTCATGCAGGGGGCCTCGTGCTTGGGGAGGTTGGGTGGAAAGAGATGGTTAATGGTTAATGGCTGTCGAAGTGATGCATCACGCCCCGAAGGGGCAGCATTCCGAAGCCAGGGGCAACGCCCCTGGTCCCAGACAACGGCGCTTAAATTTTCCTGACCGTCACGGATTTTGGGGGGCGTGGGTTCCACACCCCATGGAGCGCGGGCGTCTCGCCCGCATCCGGCTCTCCAAGGCGGGCGAGACGCCCGCGCTCCAGGCCGAATTGTCTGGATCAGCCGTCAGGTCTCGCACCTGCCGGGTGCCCCCCATAATCCGTGACGGTCAGAAATTTTCTCTCTTACCGGCCCGCCCTGAAGGGGCGGATTTCGCCGCGTTCAACAGGACGAAATCCGCCCCTTCAGGGCGGGGTTGTTTTGTTATTCAATTCCAGGGGCGTTGCCCCTGGCTCCTGAAGCTGCCCCTTCGGGGCGAACCTGAGCGTGGAAATGGGAGCCACGCTCCCTGAATCGTCCTCAGCGATCAATCATCGGTTATCAACCATTCCCCTCACAAATCCTGACTATCCAGCCCCAGATACCGCCCGCCGTCAATGCGGTAGCAGCCTCCGGTGGCGTAGTCGGTCCCTTCGAGCAGGTAGAGGATCAGGCGGTTCAGGTCTCCGGGGTCGCCGATGCGCCGCAAGGGGGTCAGGGCGATGACCTTGGCCACGTCCGCCTCGGTCGCGCCGGAGGGGGGCTCGATCGTGGAAGGCTGGACCAGGTTGACCGTGACGTGCGGGGCCAGCTCCTTGGCCAGGGCCAGGGTAAAGGTGGCCAGCCCCCCTTTGGCCGTGATGTACGGCAGCACGTCGCGCCGGGACGCTCGCTCGCCCAGTCGCCCACGTTGATGATCTTGCCCTGGATCCCGTTCTCGGCGGGCTGATCCCGCATGACCCGTCCGGCCGCGACCGCCGTGAAATAGGGCGCGGCCAGGTTGGTCGCGATCATCTCGTCAAAATCGGCCGGGGTCAAGTCGGCAAACGGGGTCAAGCGGTAGGTGCTCGCCATGTTGACCAGCACATCGAGCCGGCCGAACCGCTCGACCGTTTGCGCGACGGCCCGCTCGGCCTGTCCGGCCCGGGTCAGGTCCGCCCGCACGGCGAGGGTGCCGACGCCCGCCTTTTCGACCTCGGCCAGCGTCGTCTCGATCGCCTCGCGGCTGGTGTGATAGGTCATGGCGACGGACGCCCCCCGCTCGGCCAGCCGGCGGGCCAGGTCCGCGCCGACGCGACGGCCGCCGGTGATCAGCACGACCTTGCCCTGGAGGTTCATAGGCCCCTCCAGGGGATGTCGGAGACCCCGGCGCGGCGGTTCACCGCGCGGGCCAGGACGAACAGCCAGTCGCTCAGCCGGTTCAGGAAGACGATCAACTCGACCGGGACGTGCTCTCCCGGCTCGTGCTGGAGCCGCACGACCAGCCGCTCGGCCCGCCGGCAGACGGCCCGGGCCAGGTGGACCTGCGCGGCGGCCGGCGTGCCGCCGGGAAGGATGAAGTGGGCCAGGGGGCGTCAACTCCGCCTCCATCACGTCGATCTCACGCTCCAGCCGCGCGATGAATTCGGTGTCGATCGCCGAGTGGAAGCGCCCCTCGGGATCGGGGTCGGCCAGGGCCGCGCCGACGGCGAAGAGGTCGTCCTGAACCTGGGCCAGGATGTCGTCCGCGTCCTGATCCGGTCCGGCCGCCCGCGCCACGCCGATCGCCGCGTTCAGCTCATCGACCGTGCCATACGCCTCGACCCGCAGGGCGTCCTTCGCCACCCGGCCCTGGCCGAGCAGGCCGGTCGTGCCGTCGTCGCCGGTTCTGGTATAAATCTTCACGATCGGTTGCTCCGCGTGTTGTCTCGGACGGCGAGGGATGGGCCGGTTGGCGAATCGCCCGGCCGGACTTATACTAGGCGAGCCGGACGGTCCGGGAAAGGTCGCCCGGCGCGAGGACGAAATAGCCCGAGAGCCGAGGAGTCGCTCCACGATGTTCCCGATCCTGATCCTGTTCGCCTTCCTGGCTGACGAGCCCGCCGCCCCGGGGCCAGACTCGGCCGACGTTGCGGCCCGGGAAGCGCGTCATCTGTCCGACATCCGGCAGGTCACATTCGGCTTTCCCAGGGCCGGCGAGGGATACTTTTCGCCCGATGGCCGCTCGATCATCTTCCAGGCCGTGCCCCCGGTGCCGCTGTCGATCTACCATGAGCCCCGGCCCAACGCCGACGCCTATCAGATTTACGTCGCCGACCTGAAACCCGATGCCAGGCCGAAGATGGTCTCCACCGGCCGGGGCAAGTGCACGTGCGCGTATTTCCATCCCGATGGAGAGTCGATCCTGTTCGCCTCGTCGCACCTCGACCCCGACGCCGACAAGCCCGAGCCGCCGCGCGGCCCCGCCTACAGCCGCTCCGAACGGTACAAGTGGGAATTTCCCGAGCACATGGACATCTTCCGCGCGGACCTCGACGGCAAGAACCTCGTCCGCCTGACCGACGCGCCCGGTTACGACGCCGAGGGGAGCTATTCGCCCGACGGCTCGCGGATCATCTTCACCTCGTTCCGCGACGGGGACGCCGAGATCTACATCATGGACGCCGACGGGTCCCACCCCCGGCGCATCACGCACGCCAAGGGGTACGACGGCGGCCCGTTCTTCTCGCCCGATGGCCAGCGGATCATCTATCGGAGCGACCGTAAGGACAACGACCTCCTGCAAATCTTCATCAACAACCCCGAAGGGACCGCCGAGCGGCAGTTGACCGACAACGAGGACGTCAACTGGGGCCCCTACTGGCACCCCGACAACCGCCACATCATCTACGCGACCAGCAAGCACGGTCATCAGAATTATGAGCTGTACCTGATGGATGTCGAGAACGGCGAGCAGGAGCGCATCACCTACGCCGAAGGCTTCGACGGTCTCCCCGTCTTCAGCCCCGACGGCAAGCGGCTGATGTGGACCTCCAGCGGCCGAACCGACGACCACAAGAGCCAGCTCTTCATCGCCGACTTCACCCTGGAGCCAAAGACGACTTCGGGGCGTTGAGCCCTGGATAGGTAAGGCGTCGAGTGGAAACAACCGGGCCAAGGTTACGAATGAGAGCCTATGAATGCGTAGGGTGGGCACCGCCCACCATCCAGGGATCGGTGGGCGGTGCCCACCCTACGAGGTCTGGACAAACATCAACGATTCGCCATCAAGCATCCCCTTAACCCCAGAGGAAATCCGCGACAATGTCTGCCAAGGACGTCATCCGCAACACGATGGACATGAGCGAGCAGGTCATCAACGCCTACCTCACCGACCTTAGCGACGCCGATCTGCTGATCCGGCCCGTGCCGGGGATGAACCACATCGCCTGGCAGCTCGGCCACCTCATTCAGGCGGAGCGGAGCTTTATCGAGGGGATCAAGCCCGGCTCCTGTCCGCCGCTGCCGGAGAACTTTGAGGAAGGGCACGGCCGCGATAAGTCCAGCCTGGACGACGCCACGAAAGTCTTGCCCCTGGCGCGATACAAGGAACTCTGGAGCGCCCAGCGCGCGGCGACGAAGGCCGTGCTCGACAGCGTGCCGGAAGAGGATTTCGACAAGCCGGGGCCGGAGCGGCTCCGCCAGATTGCCCCGACCGTCGGCACGGTCTTCAACCTGGTCGGCAACCACGCCCTGATGCACTGCGGTCAGTTCGTCGCCGTGCGACGGAAGCTGGATAAGCCGGTGTCGATCTGATGGCGATGGTTTCCGACGCCATCGCCGAGGCCGTCGCGGCGGTCGAGCCGCCCGACCCGGCCTGGGCCGAGCGGGCGCGCGGGCGGCAAGATCGGCTCACGGCACCGCCGGGGAGCCTCGGCCGTCTGCTGGATCTCGGCCGCCAGCTCGCGGCAATCCAGCGCACGGAACAGCCTCTCGGTCATCCCGCCGTGATCGCCGTCCTCGCGGCCGATCACGGCGTGGCGAACTCGGGCGTCAGCGCGTATCCGCAAGCGGTGACCGGCCAGATGGTCGCCAACTATCTGGCCGGAGGCGCCGCGGTCAACGTCCTGGCCC
Organism: uncultured Planctomycetota bacterium; assembly: GCA_963758025.1. Taxonomy (GTDB): domain Bacteria; phylum Planctomycetota; class Planctomycetia; order Isosphaerales; family Isosphaeraceae; genus CAVWUA01. Next base: position 160,982 of record CAVWUA010000009.1, read on the forward strand.
GCCGCGTCGGTGCCGTCGTGCGCGTCGCGGATCTCGGCGTGGCGCATCTGACGGAGGGAGCGGCGGACCATTCCGACCTGATCGCGAGGCCGATCCGCGCCGGGACCTCGAACTGGCTCGATGGCCCGGCGATGAGCCGCGACGAGGCCGAGCGCGCGGTTCGGACCGGGCTGGACCTGGCCGAGCATTGGATCGCCCGCGAGGGGGTTCGGGTGCTGGTGCTGGGGGAGATGGGGATCGGCAACACGACGACGGCCTCGGCCCTGGCCGCCGCCCTGACCGGCGCGGCGGTCGAGCGGGTGATCGGGCGCGGCACGGGGGTCGATGACGACGGTCTGCGCCGCAAGCGGGAGGCGGTCGCGGCGGCCCTGCGGCTCCACGGGCCGAACGCGACTGACACCTGGGACTGGCTGCGCGCGTCGGCGGCTTCGAGATCCTCGGCCTGGCCGGCCTGGCGCTCGGCGCGGCGAAGGCCCGCGCGGCGGTCGTGCTCGACGGCTTCATCAGCACGGTGGCCGGCCTGGTCGCCGAGCGGCTCTGTCCGGAGATCCGGGGTTACTTCGTCGCGGCTCACCTCAGCCCCGAACCGGGCCACCGGATCGTGCTCGATGCGCTGGGGCTGGCCCCCTTGCTCGATCTCTCGATGCGGCTCGGCGAGGGCTCGGGCGCCGTGCTGGCCTTGCCGATCCTCGCCTCCGCCGCCGATCTTCTCCGCGACATGGCGACGTTCGACTCGGCCGGCATCTCCGGCCCGGTCGATCCGCCGCCCGGCGGCTGATCAATCCTCCACGCGCTGAATGCGACCCTCGATGGCGGTCGTGACGCGGTGGCAGGGCAAGTCGCTGATGGCCTGCTCGGTCGCCTTGTGGAAAGAGATGTCTTCCGGGCCGATGCGGGGCGGGCTTGTCCCGCCTTTATCGTCTCCGGCGGAAAAGAGCAGGAACCCGTCCTGATAGCCGTTCTTCCAGAGGAAGTCGGTGGTGCCGGCCCGATAGGTCTTCGACAGGTCGAGCGGCTCGTATCGCGCCGCGCCGCACGAGAGGATTTCCACATCGGCGGGATCAACCCGGATGGTGGGGGGATCGGTCGAGGCGTCGTGATGGTAGCGGAACCGGATGCCGGAGACGTGGAGGAACTGGCCGCTGCCCTCATCGACCTGGGAGACGGCGTTGCGGAGGATGTCGAGCAACTGGGCGCCGGTCAGGTCGCAGGCGGCCAGCATGTTGTCGTAGTAGAAGATCCCTTCGATGTCGAAGCCGTTGATGTCGGACCCGGCGGGGATGTTGTCGTTGATCCGGATGCCGCCGCCGTTGATGAAGGCGATCTCCGTCCGCATGCGATCGCGGACCACGTCGGCCAGGAAGTTGCCGAGCGCCGATTCTCGCGTCCGCACGGCCTCCTCGATCCCTTCCAGGGTGTGCTCCGTGGTGCCGATGATCGTCAGCGGGTCACGGCCGGTCTGCTTCTGGATGGCCCTGGCGAGCGCTTGCTGGGTCTCCTGGGCCAGGCTCAGCAGGGCCGGGTCGGGCGCGATGTCGGAACCGAGGGGAACCCGACGCTGCGAGGCCGTCACGGGGCCATCGACCGGGGCCGTCACGTCGATCACCACGACCGACTTGGCGTCGGCATCCCCCTTGGTGATCAGCGTATCGCCCACCGTGCGGGTCTGGTACGTGTGTTCGTGGCCGCCGACGATCAGGTCGATCCCCGGCACCGCGCGGGCCAGACGGACGTCCTGGGTCATCTCCTGGTGCGTCAGGGCGATCACCACGTGCGCTCCCATGGCCCGGAGACGGTTCACGGCGTTTTCGGCGAGTTGAAAGCGGGTCGCGGGATCATCGTAGCGGTAGTCCACGAAATCCGACTTTTGCACGTCGAGCGTCAGGCCGAAGACGCCGACGAGCACGCCCCCGGCGTCGAACATCATCACTTCATGGGCCTTGCCGACACGCTCCGAAAGCCGCTCGCCCGGCCGGTCCGGGATCGGGCGGTAGAGGATGTTCGTCGTCAGCCAGGGGAAGTCCGACTGCGCGATCCGTCCCAGAAAGATGCCCGGGTCCTTCTCCTCGAACTCGTGGTTGCCGAACGTGACGGCCATCCGGGTGTCGTAGGCCGACGGGTCTCCATCGAGCAGGTTCATGGCGCGGATCATCGGCGCGGTGCTCAGGAACTTGCTCGTGAGGGACGGGAACAGAAAGTCCCCCGCGTGCAGCAGCAGGACCGGTTTTCCGTCCGCCTCCAACTGCTCGCGGAGCGTCCGCACCCGGCCCAGGCCGCCAACCTGGCCCTTCTCCAGGCCGTCAATCTTGTAGATGTCGTTGATTTGCAGGATCGTAAACTGATCTTCGGAATCCGCCCGAACCGTCGTCGTCAGGGTCAGGATCAGCACCAACAGCGTGCGACGAGAGGGTCATGGAGAGGGCTCCTCGGGGTCGGAGTGCCTTCCGGCTCCGACCGATTCAGGAACGCGAAAAAGACGGCTTCCACGATGCAGAGACGCGGATCACTCCCACTCGATCGTTCCCGGTGGCTTGCTCGTCACGTCGTACACGACCCGGTTGATGCCCTTGACCGAGTTGATGATCCGGGTCGAGGCCCGGGCCAGAACGTCGTGCGGGATGCGCGACCAGTCGGCCGTCATGAAGTCGTCGGTCTCGACGGCTCGCAGCGCGACCGCGTTCTCATACGTGCGGAAGTCGCCCATCACCCCCACCGACTGAACCGGCAGGAGCACGGCGAACGCCTGGCCGATGCGCCGCTCCAGCCCGGCGATCCGCAGTTCCTCCAGGAAGATCGTGTCGGCCTGACGGAGCACGTCGAGCTTCTCGGCCGTGACCTCGCCCAGGCAGCGCACGGCCAGGCCGGGGCCGGGGAACGGGTGCCGCCAGACCATCTCGTCGGGCAGGCCCAGCTCGACCCCCAGGCGCCGGACCTCGTCCTTGAACAGGTCGCGCAGCGGTTCGATCAGCTCGAAGCCCAGCTCGGCCGGCAGGCCGCCGACGTTGTGGTGATGCTTGATCGTCGCCGCCGGGCCGAGCGGGTCGCCGCCGCTCTCGATCACGTCCGGGTAGAGCGTCCCCTGCGCCAGGAACCGGGCGCCGGTCGATCGACTTGGCCTCGTCCTTGAAGACATCAATGAACGTGTGCCCGATCCGCACGCGCTTTTCCTGCGGGTCGGTCACGCCCTTCAGGGCATCGAGGAAGCGGGCCGAGGCATCGACGACGCGCAGCTCGGCGTCGGAATGCAGGCCGAACGCCTCGGAGACGGCCGCGCGCTCGCCGGTGCGCAGGAGGCCGTTATCGACGAAGATGCAGACGACCCGGTTCCCGAGGGCCTTCGCCAGCAGGGCGGCCGTGACCGACGAATCGACACCGCCGGAGACGCCGCAGACGACCCGCTCGTCCGGCCCGACCCGCCTGCGGACCTCCTCGACGGCATGTTCGAGAAACGCCCCCATCGTCCACGAGCCGTCGCTGCCGCAGACGCGGTCGAGGAAGTTGCCGAGCATCTGCGCGCCGAACGGGGTGTGCGAGACTTCCGGGTGGAACTGAAGCCCATAGACCGGGCGTTCGCGGTGCCGCACGGCGGCGACCGGGCAGGTGGCGGTGGCCGCCAGGGGGAGGAACGTCGCGCCGGCGTCCTGGACCTGATCGCCGTGGCTCATCCAGACGGTGGTCGTCTCGGGGATGCCGGCGAACAGGTCCTCCTTCGGGTCGAGCACGCGGCAATCGGCCCGGCCGTACTCCCGCGCGGGGTTGGACTGGACCTTGCCGCCGAGGGCCTCGCAGGCCAGTTGCATGCCGTAGCAGATCCCCAGGACTGGCACGCCCAGGTCGAACAGCGCGGGATCGCACCGCGGCGCGCCCGCTTCATAAACGCTGGACGGCCCCCCCGAGAGGATCACGGCGAGCGGGTTCAGAGCGCGGACGCTCTCGGCCGAGACATCGTGCCGGACGATCCGCGCGAAGGCGTGCCGCTCGCGGACCCGTCGGGCGATCAACTGGACGTACTGCGAGCCGAAGTCGAGCACCAGAACGGGTCGATCGGCGGGGGCGGTCAATTCCATCAGCGGGCCGGACCTTCTTCAAGGACGTGGCAACGGACATCAAAACGCCAGTTTACCACGTCCCGAACCGGGCGAGAATCGCGACCGAGCGAACGGAAACCGGGTTTGGCCCCGTCAGTCGATCACCTCTTCCACCCGGCTGACGACCGTGCCGCGCCAGGCGGGTGCGGAGGAGGTCGCCGGGGCGGCAGGCATTCGATTCGCGGAGGATGGTGCCGTCGTCCTTCTGGGTCAGGCTGTAGCCGCGCGCGAGGACGCCCAGGGGGCTGAGGGCGTCGAGCTGCGCGGCGAGCGTCGCCAGGCGGTGGCCGCGCCGTTGCAGGTCGTCCCTCGAGGCGCAACGGAGCCGCTCGGTCAGAACGTCGAGCCGATCCCGCGTCTTCTCCAGCCGCTGCTCCCCCGAGCGGATCAGGCGGTCGCCGAGGCGATCGAGCCGGGCGCGGGCGTGCTGAGCCTCCCCTTGCAGCGAGCGCGCCATCCGTCGGGCCAGGTGGTCCAGGCCGTCGCGGATCTCCCGTCCATCGGGCACGCAGCGCTCGCCGGCCTCGCTCGGCGTCAAGGCGCGGAAGTCGGCCACGTAGTCGGCGATCGTCACATCAACCTCGTGCCCGACGGCCGACACGACCGGCAGGCGGGAGCCGAAGATCGCCCGCGCGACGACCTCCTCGTTGAACGCCCAGAGGTCCTCCAGGCTGCCGCCGCCCCGCGCGAGGATCACCAGGTCCGCCCCCCGGACCTGGTTCGCCAGGGCGATCGCCCCGGCGATCTCCTCCGCCGCCCCTTGCCCCTGAACCTTCGCCGGCGCGATCAGCACCTCGACCGCCCGCCAGCGGCGGCCGATGACCTGCAAGAGGTCGCGCACCGCCGCGCCCGTCGGGCTGGTCACGACCACGATCCGCCTCGGAAAGTGGGGCAACGGGCGCTTGCGGTCGGGGTTGAATAGCCCTTCGGCCTCCAGCCGGGCGAACATCTGCCGGAAGGCCAGCTCCAGCGGGCCGATCCCCTCCGGCTCGATCTTGCGGATCTGGATCTGGTACTCGCTGCGAGGGGCGTAGAGCGTCACGTCCCCCCGCACCCGCACGGCCAGGCCGTCCTCCAGGTCGAAGACGACCCGCGACGCCGCACTTTTCCAGATCACGGCGTTGATGGCCGCCGAGGCGTCCTTCAGCTTGAAATAGACGTGCCCCGAGCGGGGCCTCGACAGGCCGGAGATCTCCCCTTGGAGGCTGATGTCGGCGAAGTCATCTTCCAGGATCGCGCGGATCTGGCCGGTCAGCTCGGAGACGGTCCAGAGACGGTCGGATTCTCTCGTGTCGAACAGCGGCAAACTGGCCATGCGCCGGCGGTCCTTCTGGGGCGTTGACGGATGATGGTCCGGAAGATCGGCTCCCCAAAGTGTAGCGACAAGGGCGGGTGGCGTCATGGGGAACTCTCGGTTGCGGTTGACCGTCGAGACGCCCTGACGTACCATTCCGCGCCCCTTCGGGAACCGGCTCATCTTGTGCGCGTTACGCGGCTCAGCCCGGCACATCCGCTTGCACCGACACCACTTATGACGGACACGGCGACAAAACCACGCGCGGCGGGTCGGCTCACGTCCCTGGCGGTGTTGCTCGGGGTGGGGTTCTGTGCGCGGCTCCTGGCGGCCGTCGCGGTTCAGGAGGCGGCCCGGCGCGGGGGGAATCGTTGGCTATTTCCCGATACCGACATCTACTGGTTGCTGGCCGAGGCCCTGCGGGCGGGACGTCCGTATGTCGTCTCGCAATGGGGAATTCCGCATTACGCGCTACGGACGCCGGGATACCCGCTGTTCCTGGCGGCGTGTCAGGCCGTCTTCGGCGATGCGACATTGCCCGTGCGGCTGGTTCAAGCGGCCCTGGGGACGGCTTGTGTCGGCCTGGTCTTCTTGCTGTCGAGGCGGGTGGGACCGGGCGAACCGTTGCGGGGCGGGGTGTCGGTGTCCTGGGTCGCCGCGCTGCTCGCGGCGGTCGAGCCGTACACGGTGGCGATGTCGGTCGTCTTGCTCTCCGAAGCCCTGTTCGTACCGTTGATGCTCGTGAGCCTCATCGGCCTGGCGACGCTCTGGCGGGCGGAAGGGGACGATCCTCCGCGTCGGCCGATTCTCTGGGCTTTGGCGACCGGCGCGGCGTCGGGCGCGGCGATTCTGGTCAAACCGTCCTGGGCGCTCTTCCTTCCGGCGTTCCTGCTGGTCTGGATCGTCGGCGCGGCGCGGGGAGCGTCGGGACGCCGGGCGAGGGGCCATCCTGGTCGTGGTCGGACTGTCGGTGATGATGGCCCCCTGGTGGGTCCGCAATGCCCGGGTATTCGGCCGGTTCGTGCCGACGGCCCTCTGGGCGGGGGCCAGCCTTTACGACGGCCTCAGCCCGGAGGCGACCGGCGCCAGCGAGATGAGCTTTCTGAACGATCCCGAGATCCGCTCCCTGGACGAGACCGACGCAGGACGCCACGCTCTTGCGGCGATCCCTGGCGTTCGCGCGGGAGCATCCGGGGCGGGTCGCGGAGCTGGCGGCGATCAAGGCCGCGCGGTTCTGGAGCCCCTGGCCCAACGCCGAGACGTTCCGCTCGACCCCCGTGAACATCGCCAGCGCGCTGGTGACCTTGCCGTTGTTCGCCTTGATCCTCCAGGGGTTCTGGGAACGTCGCCGCGACCTGCGCAGCCTGGCGATTCTGGCAGGGCCTTTGCTCTATTTCGCCCTCCTGCACATGGCGTTTGTCAGCTCGGTCCGTTATCGCATTGCCGGCCTGGTTCCGGCGTTCGGCCTGGCGGCGATCGGGGCGAGATGCTGGTGGGGAAGGATCAAGGGGATTGGCAGATGATTCATGGCTGATATGCCTTCTCGTAGGGTGGAGCCCTGCCCACCCTCTTCTTTCGGTGGGCGGTGCCCACCCTGCGGATTGATGTTTCGCAACGTGTGGTTGGCGTTCTGACAGGGAGGTCAGAAACCGATGTCCATTCGGTTCCGGCGCGAAGGGTCCTGTTCTGGGCGTGCGTGCTCGTGCTGGCCATCCTGGCCGGGGGGCTCGGGTTCGCGTATTCGTATGTCACCGACAGCGACACCCTGGCCCAGGTGATCCGTCAGGAGGCTCCGCGATTCTTTCCCGGCTCGCTCGTGCACGTGGGAAAGGTCCAGGTGCGGCCGTTTCTGGGGCATGTGACGCTCGGCCAGATCCAGCTCTGGCAGACGATCGACGGCGAGTCGTTTCCCGCCGGGCGGATCGACTGGCTGAACATCCGGCACGATCTCCGGGAGATGCTTCATGGCCGGTTCGAGCCACGCGACGTGGTGGTGATCCACCCGGTCTTGAAGCTCCGCCGCCGCGACGACGGGACGTGGAACGTCCAGGGAATGCTGGCCGACCCCTGGCCGGGGCCGCCGCTGACGACCCTGCCGGTCATCACGATCGAGAAGGGCGAGGTCGAGATCTACGAGGCGCAGGACGAGTCGGCGGTGACGCTCCTGAGCGACCTCGATTTACGGATCGAGCCGCGGGACGACGGCCGGATGCAGATTGACGGCACGGCCCGGGGCGGCCCGTTCGATCGCGTGCAGATTGAAGGGACGTACGATCTCCGCAACGGCAAGCTGGAGCTGAGCCAGGGCACGCTCTCGCGGCTGGCGCTGGCTGACCCCTTGACCCGCCGCCTGCCGCCGGAGGTCCGCGAGGGGCTCGACCGGCTCAAGCTGACGGGTGGTGAGGTCGATGTCGTGCTCAAGCATCTGACGTTCGACCCGGCGCGGCCGGAGCCGATTCAGTACGCCGCGTCGCTCAACCTGCGGGGCGGCACCTGGAACTGCGACGAGCTGCCCTTCCCGCTCGATAACCTGGTGGCCAGCGCCTCGATCGAAAACGGCGTACTCTTCATCGACCACGCCCTGGGCCGCAACGGCAAGACGACCTTCAAGGCGCGCGGCTGGCTCTCGGCCGACGACCCCGAAAACGGCCCGATGGACCTGCGCATCGATGTCTCCGAACTGGTTCTCGACGAGCGCCTCCGCGAGCGGACGCCGGCCGAGAACGTCAAGCTCTGGGACGAGTTCCAGCCCCGGGGCTGGATCAACCTGGCGCTTCGCGTCGCCCGCAAGCAGACAGGCGAGGAGCCGAAGTTCGGCCTGACGGTGCGCTGCCAGGACGTGTCCATCAAGCATTTCATGTTCCCGTACGCGCTGGAACATATTCAGGGGACCCTCGTCTGGCAAGGGCCGCTCATCCAGGTCGATTTGCGGACGATCGGCGGCGGCCTGACGGCCCGGGGGACGGTCCGCAACCCGGGGGACGAGGCGATCGTGGCCCTGGATTTCCAGTCGGATTCGATTCCGATGGACGAGAAGCTGATGGACGCCCTGCCGCCGGAGATCCGCGAGGCGGTCGCGCAGTTCCACCCGAGCGGCTCGGTGCGCGGCACCGCGCAGCTCCGTCGCAAGCCGCCGCCAGGGCCGGGGCTGCCGGACGACGTCGCCATCCACGCATCCCTCGACCTGAACGAGGGCTGCTCGATCCAGTGGGACGGCATGCCCTACCGGGTCAACGAGCTGACCGGGCACCTCGACCTGCACCCGGACCACTGGGTCTTCACCAACATGCGCGGCGCAACGGCACGGCGGTCATCGAGGGGAGCGGCAAGGTCGACTCAGGTCACGCCCGGAGCTTCAGTCGATCGACCTGCACATGAAGGCCCGGCACCTGGAGTTCGACCCCGAGCTGCGCGCGTCGTTGCCGCCCCAGTGGCGGGAGTCGTGGGACATCCTCAAGCCGAGCGGTTCCAGCGAGGTCGAGGCCCGGATCACGGTCGAGGCGGGGCAGGAGCCGCATTACCTCCTGACGGTCATCCCCGAGGACGACACGCGCATCCACCTGACGTTGACCCCCGTGGAAGGCACCCCCGGCTCCGAGCGGGGCGAGCCGATCCGCCTGCCGACGATGGACAACATCCGCGGCCGGTTCGTCTTCGATGACGGCAAGGTCACCATGCGGGACGTCCACTTCGAGTTCCGCGAGGCCCCCGTCCATGCCAAGAGCGGGATCGTCGTGCTTCAGGACAACGGCCGGTTCACCCTCACGGCGAAGGACCTGGAGGTGACCCGGCTGCGGCTCGATCACCCCTTGCGCAAGATCATGCCGGATGTCATGGCGCAGTTCGCCCAGCGGCTCGACGACGGCAAGACCTTCTGGATTCACACCGACCTGGGCATCGGCTGGTCGGGCAAGACGGGGGAGCCGGCGCGGGTCGAGTGGCAGAACGCCACGGTCGTCTTCGACGACAACACCATCCTGACGAGCCTGCCCCTGGAGAACATCCAGGGGCAGATCGACCACCTCTGGGGCTGGTCCGACGGCTGGGGCCTGGAGCTGCACGGCATCCTGAACATCGAGAGCATCCGCCTGATGGATCAGCAGATCACCCGGTTGACCTCGCCGCTGCACATCGTGGACGGCTGGGCGCGGTTCGAGAGCCTCCAGGGGACCCTGCTCGGAGGTGAGCTTTCGGGCGATATCGCCATCAGCCTGGATGAAACCCCGCGCTACAACGCCCACTTGCAGATGCTGGACGCCAGCCTGGCGGAAGTGGCCAACAACCTCGACGGCCACCAGAAGCTGCGCGGGTTCATCACCGGCCGGTTGAACGTCTCGGGCGAGGGGAACGACCTGAAGCGGCTCAACGGCAAGGGGGAGGCCCACCTGCGGGAGGCGAACCTCGGACAATTGCCGTTCATGCTCCGGCTGATCAACCCCTTGCAGGTCGCCAGCCGGCGCTCCTTGCCGAAGAACGCGTTCGACTCGGCCGACATCGGAATCACACTTCAGGACGGCCGCGCCGACCTGGCCCCGGTGAAGTTCACCGGCGACGCCTTCAGCCTCCAGGGGACCGGCTGGCTCCACCTGCAAGGGGACCGGATGCTCGACCTGCGGCTCAGCCCGCTCTGGGGGCGTAACGAGCACCCGCTACCGATCATCAGCGACCTCACGCGCGAGCTGAACGACCAGGTGTTCGACGTTCACGTCTCCGGTCCGATCAACGCGCCCAAGGCCCACGTCCAGGCGCTCCCCTCGGTGCTGCCGCGGGTCACGGAAGGCGTGCGGGACCTCGGCCAGCGCCGCGCGGAACGGCAGGGGGTGCCGAGACGCTGATTTCCGGCGCCCTGGTTTCTTGCGGCTCTCTCCGTGTTATCATCCGGAATCGGGCCCGCGATCGGGTCACAAGGGATCATCACGGAGATTGTGCCGATGCGCTGCAAGACCGGGTTGCTCGTGGCGGGAATCGCCTTTTGCGGATTGATGGGACTGGGAGCCGATACCCCCGACGACGAGGCCGGGTTCACCCCCTTGTTCGACGGCAAGAGCCTCGACAACTGGTCCCGCCACGGCGGTAAGGAAGAGGCGTGGGGGGTCGAGGACGGCCTGCTCGTCAGTCGGGGCGAGGGGGGCGGCTGGATCGGGACGATGCGGCCGTACGACAATTTCGTGCTCCGGCTCGACTTCCGCCTGACCCCCGGCAGCAATTCGGGCGTCTACCTCCGCGCACCCGACGACACCTCGCATATCTCGCGCACGGGGATGGAGATCCAGATCCTCGACGAGGAGGCCCCGAAGCACAAGAACATCCAGCCCTGGCAAAAGACCGGCGCGATCTACCACGTCGCCGCCCCGGAGCTGGGCCACCTGAAGCCGCCCGGCGCGTGGAACTCGATGGAAATCCGCGCGGAGGGGCCGCACGTCGTCATTCATCTCAACGGCGCGAAGATCGTGGACGACCACATCGACCGGCACCCCGAACTGGAACAGGAGCACACCGGCCTGAAGCGCAACGAGGGCCTCATCGGCCTGCAAAGCCACAACGGCCGGGTCGATTTCCGTAATATCCGGATCAAGGAGCTTTGAAAGCGTACCGTGGGGCGAGGCGGGTCAACGATCCGCCTTCGCGTCGGAGGATTCGCCTCCATCCACGACCAGCCCCGCCGCGGCCAGGGCCTCGGGAGGAATTTCCAGGAACCGCGAGAGCAGGAAGTCGCGGCCCCAGTCCTCATTCTCGATCGCGTCGAGCGGGGGTAAATCAGACTGGCCGAAGCGCCCGACCAGGAGGTCGTACGCTTCGGCCACGCCCAGTTCGACGATCGGGGTTAGCGCCATGAGCGGGGTGCCCGGTCGTTGACGGTGATGACGATCGGCGAGAGACGCCATGTCCCGTTGCCCCGGCTGACCCAGCGGTAGCCCGGGGGAGCGGTCCAGATGTCGTCGTCATCGTCGTAAGGCCGCATGGACCGTTCCTCGGCGCGGACGCGGAGCAGTTCCGCGCCGGCGGCGAAGAAAATGAAGGCCGCCAGGGCACAGTGGATCAGGTTGCCGTGGAGCAGGCTCCAGCACCCGAACGCCAGGGCCAGGAACCGACCGACGCCCGCGGCGATCTCCGTCGCCCGGAGCCGCCCGACCCAGCCGCTGAGCAACGCCCGGAAGACCCGTCCGCCGTCCATCGGGAAGGCGGGGACCATGTTAAAGGCCGCCAGGGCCAGGTTGATCCACATCAAGGCCGCGCTGAAACTCAAGAGCGGCGGTACGTCCGACGGCCATCCGTAATGGGTCGCGTACGCCGTGTCGAGCACGAACAGGCCGACGGCCAGAACCCCCGCGATGGCGAGATTGACCAGCGGACCGGCCAGCGTGATGAGCAGTTCCGAAGCGGGCTTGCGCGGCATGCGCTCCAGACGGGCGACGCCGCCGATCGGGTACAGGGTGATGTCCTCGGTACGGATGCCGCAGAACCGCGCCGTCAGGGCGTGACCCAGCTCGTGCAGCAAGACGCAACCGAAGACGGCCGACACCAGGAGCATCGCCGCCAGGCCCCCTTGAGAGATTCCCACGAAGGCCAGAAGCAATAAGAACGTCGGGTGCAGGTACAGGTCGATACCGGCCACCCGGCCAAGTTTCCAAGACATTCGCATGACGGATATAGTCCTTTCCTCGAAGGCCGAACCTTCTCATTCTAGTTCGTTCGGGCCTCTCGGGAAGTTCGCTTCTCAGGACTAAATCCGCATGAATATTCGGAACTTGTTTTTAATTGGCAGGTTATGGCGTTCAAGAAATTCAACGTTCCAGAATTCCAGGCCGGGGAAGATTGAATCCCTTGACGAGGACGTCGAGTTTCGGCCAGTTCTGTGCCTCGGTCACGACCTCGAAGCCGCGTCCGTCGATGACGATGGTGTCCTCCGAGCGAGCCGCGCCGACGCTGGGGCTCCAGCAGAGGGCCGAATCCGGAACGAGCACCCGCTTGCTCTCGGGAAAAAGCCGCCCTTCGCACGGCCCGTAGCCGATCATCGAGCCCTGGTAGTCGAGCATCCACTCATCGGGGTGGTTGAACTTCTCGTAGATGCGCCGGGCGCGGCGGAAGACGCCCGCGACGGTCTCATCGGGGCGTGAGAAAAAGATGCAGGTGGCGTTGACCATCGCCGCCAGGCCGTGCGCCGCGCGGAACTCGGCATCGATCGGACCGAACGAGACGATCCGGGTCACCGCGGCGCAGAGGCCGTGCCGGCGTCCGACCGCCGTGATCGTCGCCCGTTTGTGGATCTCGGCCGCCTTGAACGTCGGCTGGCGGAAGCGGGCCAGGCGGTCGTCGCTGGCGACTCGAAGATCGACCGGGACGATCCCGTCGCGAAACAGGCGGTGGGCCAGGTGGCCGGCGACGTCCGCCTCGGTCTCCCCCGGCTTGAAGTTACGGCATGTGGCCTCGACGGCCAGGGTCAGCGACCGCCCGAGCTGTCGCAGATGCTGGCGCTCGCGCCTGGTGAGCGATCGACGCAGCTCGACCAGTTTCGACCGCATGTCCGGCCAGGGGGCTATGGGGATATCGGCGGCGACCTTCTTTCCGTGGCCCAGCTCGGAGACGATCCGTTTCGGGTCGTCGTACCAGGGCGCTCCTTGAGCTGGAAGCCCAGGCCGGAGAGTTCCTCCTCGAAGGCGCGGGCGCTCTGCACGTTGTCGCTGATGACGGCACGGCTGCGACGGTTGATGAACAGCAGGACCGCCCCGCGCTCCGACGAGAGGCTCTGCGCCAGGTCTCCCCCGGCGGTGAACCAGGCGATCGAGTCGGCCCGGCCGAGGATCAGAGCGTCCAGGTTGTGCTCGTCCAGGAAGGCAACGACCCGTTGGTGTTTCTCCTCGACATCAGCCCGACGCGCGGCGACTTCCGCGTCGAGATGATCGGCGGCCGGATCATTCATCGCGGGCAGGGTCGCGGTATTGGGCCGGTCGTCGGCCGTGTGCCGGACCCGCTCGTCCGTCTCGTCGAAATAGTCTTCCAGGTCATCCTGCAAGGGGGGCAAGGTCAGGGCACCCAGGTCGATTTCTGCTGAGGACACGGTGTCGCCTCCCGGAAGGAATCCTCGCGACGGGGCTCCACCCGACGCGTTACAGACCGTCCCGTACTGAGGTCGAATCCGACAGAAACCCTCCCGCTCCATTCTCGCGCAAGCTGGACGTTGGTCCTTGGGGGGAATGTCGTGTTCGTGGTCTCTCGTTCAGGGCGATGGAAGGGAGTCCGGACCGCTGCTTGGAGATTCCGGCAGAATTGCGGGCCGCGGTCCGGTTCCTAGATCCTTTGGCGGTCCTTGAGTCTCTTCTCTATGTTTCCACGCCTCGCGGAGGAATTCAAGCACTACCAGGCACAAATCGTCGCGCGATCGGGCATTCAGGTGAAAGTTGTGCGCCTCGTCCTCCAGCACGATCAGGCGATGGCGAACTCCAGCCCGGGCCAGAGCCTGGGCCAGGCGGCGCGACTGATCGGGCGGAACGAGACGGTCACGTTGACCGTGGATCAGGAGCATCGGCGGATCGTCGGCCGTGACATGCCACACCGGCGAGGCCATCGCCGCGCGGGTCGGTCGGCGTTCCGGCAAGTCCCCCAGCAGCAGGTCGATCGGGCCGCCGACCATCCGGGTCGGGCCGGAGATGGCCAGCAGGTCGGTCGGGCCGTAGAAATCCACGACCGCGCTGACGCGGGCCTCGGGATCGTCGGAGCAGGTTCCCAGCAGGGCGGCCAGGTGCCCACCGGCCGAGGCCCCCATCGCGGCGATACGGTCGGGATCGACGCCGTACTCGTCGGCGTGACGCCGCAGCCAGCGGACCGCTTCGCGGACGTCCTCCAGGTTCCCGGGCCAGGAGGGCTCGCCCGGCCTCGACAGGCGGTAATCGACCGCGACGACGACGTAGCCGTACCGGGTCAAGCGCACGACCTGCCGGCCGTAATCGCGACGGCTTCCGCCGCACCAACCGCCGCCGTGGATCGCCACGATCGCCGGTCGCCCTTCCAGGGGCGTCCGCCCGGCCGGCACGTACAGGTCGAGCAAGGCCCGCCGCCCTTCGGTCCGACGGTACGTGATGCTGGTGTAGGCGACCGCCCCGTCGGGGACCTCCGGGTGGCGCGACTCACCCCGCACCAGCAACCCGGTCGCGCCGAGCAAGGCGGTCCACGCCATAATGCGCAGCCAGCATGCGCGACGCTGGGAACGCCGACGGAAGGCCCACACGCCGCGGGGCGCGGCCACATCAGAATACATCGGGAGAAACGCTCCGGCTCGAGGTTGCGTGACGTGGTATTGTCCATCTTATCGTAAGGACCAACCGGGGCGTCCGACAACCGTTTGCATGCGTTCCAGATCACGATTCGGACCGCTTGCGTGGAATGCGAGGATTCCGCCGACGCGCAATGCACGTGTTCCCATGATTTGAGATACCGATTTCCCAGGCTCGGGACGCCCTCGGGTCGTTCTGGCCGTCGCGAGTGATCCCGGATGCGAGTTACGAACGAATTCCGCAGGAAGAACCGGGAAACGCAATAATGCGGCCCGACAATTGCAACGCTGGGATCTGCTCGGTCAACGGGTAACCCGGCAACGCCGCGTGTTCCCCTACGCTGGCCGAGCATCTGGAAATCGGGGGCCAGTTCGACACTCGGAGCTGTCGGCTGTCCTCCGCCGCGAGGCAAAAGGCGAGGCAGGAAGGATCGGTTCCGTGGTGCAAGACCTGAACCAGAAGAACATGAAGGTGCTGCTGGTCGAGGATGCGCCCTTTTTACGCTACGCGTTCGGACGTCTGCTCCGGATGCACGGCTTCGAGGTCCGTGAAGCGACCGACGGAAAACAGGCGCTGGATTGTCTGGAAGGGTTTCGCCCTCAGTTGGTCCTGACCGACCTGATGATGCCGGTCATGGATGGCGTCGAGTTGATCCGTCGGCTGCACCAGAACCCGGAAACCACCTCGGTCCCCGTCGTGGCGATCACCGCCGATGCGACCGAGCACGCCGAGCGCCAGGCCCGCGAGGCCGGGGCCATCGATGTCATCACCAAGCCGATCGATCTACCCTCGCTGCTCGAACGCCTGCGCGACCTGCACCTGGTCTGAAAAGGCGAGGACGGGCGCGGGCGAACCCCACCGATGCCATCCATCCAGGCTCACCGGTGGATTTCAATACACGTCGTTCCAGCGCGAGTCAGGGCTTCGTGGCCCACCGATCCCCGGATCGGTGAGCCACGAATTCCGGAAATCGCATTCGTGGAATGGACCCGGTTCTTTTGTTTAGCTCACGGACCAGAAGTAGCGGACCACGTCCTGGAACAGGACGAAGCCCATCAGGCCCAGCACGAGCATCAGACCGATCCACGTTCCGGCGGCCAGGGCCGTGTCGGGCAAGGGACGGCCGCGGATCTTCTCGGCGATCAGGAACGCCATCTGGCCGCCATCGAGCGGGGGGACCGGCAGGAAGTTGATCACCGCCAGGTTGATGCTCAGGAGGCCGAGGAACTGAAGGAACGAGACAAGGCCCATCCTGGCGGTCTTCGAGGCGATGTCGGCGATCATGATCGGGCCACCCAGCGTCTTCGGACTGATCGCCCCCTGGATCAGGTTGCGGAACATCGCGAAGATGCCCATGACCGTGTCGCTCACGTCCTCGGCCCCGCGCCGGAGCGACGCGGCGACCCCCATCGGCGGCAGCTTTCGGGACAGCACATCGTACTGGAGCCCCCGGTACGGCCGGAACCACGACGGGTTGGCCTCGGGCGTCAGACGGATGGACGACTCCGCCCCACCCAGGACCAGCTCGATCGGCTGCTTCGGAAGGTACTGGATAAAGCCGAAAACCGCCGGCCAGGTCGCTTCCTTGTCATCGAGCGCGAGCGTCTTGCGCTCCTCCGACTCGTTGAAGGTCCGGGTCAGCGTGACGGACTTGATCGAGGCGCCCGGTTTGATGCCGGCCTTCGCCGCGGGGGAGCCAGGCTCCACGGCGACGATCTTCGGCTCGATCGCGAACCCCAGGCCCAGCCCCGGAACGTTCACCAGCTCCACGCCCGCCTGGTCGGAGTACGGAGGCGCGTCGTCGGGGGTGGCCGTCAAGCTCACGCGCTCGGCCGGCTTGTCCCCCTCGCTGCGCAGGACGGTGAACGTCGTGGATTCTCCGGCGTGCTCATAGACGATCTCGGGCAGGCGCATCGGGTCGAAGTCGGTCTGGCCGTCCACCTCGACGATCCGGTCGCCGTGGAGGAACCCGGCTTTCTCGGCGGGCGAACCGGGCTGGATGGCCTCGACGGGGCCCATCGCCAGGCGAAACCCGAAATCGACGAAGTGGACGGGCGGCAGCGTGACGGTCCGTCGCGTGGCGGTTGCCTGTTTGGAATCGGCGTCGTTCTTCCCGTCCTGAGGATGTTCCAGAACGTATTGAAGGGGCTGCTTCCGGTATTTCGTGAGCAAGTTCCGCAGTTCGAGGATGTCGCTGACGGGCGTCGTCTTGCCCCCTTCGGGACCGACCGCCACGACGCGATCCCCTTCCTCCAGGGTGCTCTTGATCGACTTCGGAACCGATTTCAGGCCGGCGGGGGGGATAAAGACCCACAGGGCCGAGGACGACGTCAGTCGGCACGCCGATGCCGATGGTCTTCATCTCGGCCGACTCGCCGCGCTGGGGTTCCACCTCGACCAGGACCGGCTTCTTGACGCCGGGCCTGGCGATCGACAGGCGGAGGATCTCGCCGGAGCCGCTCAGGGCGGTCATGCGCTTGAGGACCAGGAAGTCGACATCCTTGCGGTCGTTGATCGCGATGATCTCATCGCCGACCTGGACGCCGGCCTCGTAGGCGGGATGGCCGGCGATCACGTCGTCGATCTTCAAGGGGATCGTCTCCATCCCCCCCTTGCCGTAGGCGACGATGAAGCAGATGATCCCGAGGATCAGGTTCATGATGACGCCCGCCGAGATGATGGCCATGCGGGCGCCGACCGGCTTGTTCGAATAGGCGCGGGGGTCGAGCGCCGCCTCCGCGGGCTGCTCGCCGGTGACCTCCCCCTCACCGAGCATCTTGACGAACCCGCCCAGGGGGATGGCCGACAGCACGTATTCGGTCTCGCCCAGGTCGGCCAGGTGTTCGGCGGAAGCCCCCGCCTCGACCTGCTGGCGAACCTGCTCGTACCTCCGCGCTCCGGCCGAGCCGAGCCGCACCCCCAGCCCTTTGCGGTAGGAGATCAGGACCGGACCGAAGCCGATCGAGAACTTCTCCACCTTCACACCGTTCCACTTCGCCAGAAGGAAGTGACCCAGCTCGTGCAGGAAGATGACGAAGCCCAGGCCCAGGGCCACGGTGCCGTAGTTGATGAACCGATCGATCAGGGCGTCCAACGGCCTACCTCCTGCCGGGACCACGCATCGACCTTCGCCAGGTCGCTCAACGTGGGTTCGGGATCAAACGTGTGATTATCGAGCACCGCGCGGCAGACCCGGGGAATATCCAGGAAATCAATCGAGCCATCGAGGAACCGGGCGACGGCCGCCTCGTTCGCCGCGTTCAGGGCCGCGCCGGCGGTGCCTCCCCGGCGCATCACCTCGAAACCGAGATCCAGACAGGGGAACGTCTCCCGGTCCGGCGGCTCGAAGTGCAGGGTCATCGCTCGGGTCAGGTCCAGAAGCGGGCAAGGCCCCGCGACCCGCTCCGGGTACGTCAGGGCGAACTGGATCGGCAACCGCATGTCCGGCGGGGAAAGCTGCGCGACGACGCTGCCATCCACGAATTCCACCATGGAGTGTACAATGCTTTCCGGGTGGATGACGACCTCGATCTGCTCCGGCCGCAGGTCGAACAACCACCTTGCTTCGATGACTTCGAGCGCTTTGTTCATCAAGGTGGCCGAGTCAATCGTGATCTTCGGCCCCATCGACCAGGTCGGGTGCTTCAACGCCTGCTCGCGGGTCACCCGGGCCAGGTCCTGCCGGGTCTTGCCCCGGAACGGCCCGCCCGAGGAGGTCAGGATGACGCGGCGGACCTCCTTCGCCACACCGCTGCGCAGGGCCTGGAAGATGGCCGAGTGTTCGCTATCGACGGGCAAAAGCTCCGCCCCGCGCCGGCGTGCGAGAGCCGTGACCAGGGGACCGGCCACAACCAGAGTTTCCTTGTTCGCCAGGGCGACCGTCTTGCCTGCCTCCAGGGCCGCCCACGTCCCTTCCAGACCCGCCGCGCCGACGATCGCCGAGAGAACCCGGTCCGTCTCCGGGTCCTGCACCATGCGGATGACCCCCTCGGTCCCCTTGAGAACCTCGGTTCCCATTCCGCGAACCTCGCGATCCACGCAAGCGGCGGCCTCGGGGTCGATCAGGGTGATGAATCGGGGCCGGACGGCCTGAACCTGTTCGAGCAGGCGTCTCCAGCTCGAATGGGCGACCAGGCCATAGGCGCGGAGCCGCTGGCCGTTGTCGTGTTCGAGAACGCTCAAGGCGCTGCGGCCGATCGAGCCGGTGGAGCCCAGGATCACCACGTTGCGCGGGGGCTGCTGCTCGGAGCCTCGAAGGATCATGGGCGGACGGAGATCATTAAAGGGGAGGAGAGGTTCGGAGCCAGCGCCGCGATGGGGATTATAAGGAATCGAGGGGTGAACCGGCAAGCGGGCCTGAGGGACAAAGAGACCAGGTCAGTCGTGCTGGAAGTGCTTCCGCAAGCGGTCGAGTAGCTCATCCAGGATGATGGGCTTGGAGATAAAGTCGTCGCAACCAGCGCGTCGAGCGGCAATTTCGCTGCTGCGCGTGACGTCACCGGTCAACATCAGCACGGGAATATCCCGCGTCCGGGCGTCGGCCTTCAAGCGTCGGGTGGCCTCCAGGCCGTCGAGCACGGGCATCATTGAATCCATCAGGATGACCTGCGGAGCGTAGTCCGCGGCCTTGACGAGGGCCTCCTCACCATTGCTGGCGACCTCACAGTCGTACCCGATGCGTTGCATCAGGGTACTGAGTGCCCAGCGACTTTGCGCATCGTCTTCGACAATCAGGATGCGCCGCTCTCGGCTGCCTCCTTTCCGGGGAACTCGATCCGTTAACATGGAAGACATGATCTGTCGCACCCGCTTTCCCGGATGCCCTCCTCTCTATGGTCCAACAATTGCATGGAATTGACTTGCAATTGCGATACCAAATCGGTCTCCGAAGCTAGCCCGATTTTACCGGACTTACCACATACCCTTTTCCCCGAGGCACGAACACCATGATGATGCGCCTGCCGATTCGACCTCGAACCCGATACGTGACCGCCGCCGCCACGCTACTGGTCGGCCTGCTCGTCGCGGATCGGGCCGACGCCCAGATTCCGGGGCAGATTCCCCCGTTCAACGCCTTCGATGCCTGGGGCGTGTACAGCCCCGGCACGTATGCCATGACGACCATGGGATACGGCTATCCCCACTACTATTCCCCCTTCGGATTCGGATATGGGGGAAGAGGTTGGAGTACGCCCTACGTCGGCGGGTACGGCGTGGGTGGCTATGGATATCCAGGTTACGGAACCGGCTACGGCTATCCGGGCTACGGTTATGGGAACAAGTACGCGGCTTACGGGAACCCTTATAACACGTATTTCAACTACATGGGGAATCTTTCCAAGCTGCGGATGCTCAACGCCGAGGCGATGCGGCGCTACCAGGACGCGGAGGTGACGCACCAGGAAGCGCTCAAGGGGGCCTTGCAGAACTACAAGACGATGAACAAGCTCGACCCGTATTACAACTATCAGACGACGGCCGAGCGGTTCAAACGGGCGGACGCGGCCCCCTTGCCATTGAAGGAGCTGGTGGATCAGAGCGGGCGCGTCCTCTGGCCGGAGGAAGCTCCCGATGGGCCAGGGATCGAACGGGCGCGCAAGGCCGTCGAGGATGCCGTGGCGAAGGTCGTCCGCGAGGGCAAGAACCCCAAGGTGAGCGACGTCGTCGAGGCCCGCGACCTGCTCGATAGCTACACCCTGCTGGCCCTGCCCCAGCTCAGCGAGAAGGATGCCGAGAAGGCGGCGGGCTTCCAGTACTTCCTCATGAGCCTCGACAACGCCCTGGCCAACATGGGCACCGGCGGGGCCATGTCGATGAACATCGAGCCGAAAGACGCGCCCAAGAGCGCCGGTGACGTGCTCAAGAACAAGCTCGATCAGGAGCAGCCGAACCGTTCCAATAACAACAACGGCACGATCCAGCCGAAGGACGCGCCCAAGAGCGCGGGCGAGGCGGTCCGGGAATCCACCACGCCCTGACCGGCCGGTTCCATGCCGCTGGCATCCTGGCGGGCTCCACCTTACGATGGCTCCCATTTCACCCCGAAGGGAGCCATCGTTGATGCGCATCGGCAGTCAGACGGCGATCGTTACCGGGGCCTCCAGTGGCATCGGCGCGGAACTGGCGAGGCAACTGGCCGCCTCGGGGGTCAAGGTGGGACTGACGGCGCGACGTGAGGCGAAGCTGGAGGCGCTCGCCGAAATGATCCGCAAGGAAGGCGGGACCGCCGCCGTCGCCCCGGCCGATGCCGCCGACCCGGAGGCGACCCGGCGTGCCTGTTTCCGGCTTGCCGAGGCCCTTGGACCGATTGACCTCCTGGTCGCCAACGCCGGGCTTGGCCTCACGATGACGGCCACCGACTTCTCGGCGGAGGCGTTCGAACGGATGGTGCGGGTCAACGTGCTGGGGGCCTCGTACGCGATCGAGGCGGTGCTGCCCGGAATGCTCCAGCGGGGCCGGGGGCATCTGGTTGGGATCAGCAGCCTGGCGGCGTATCGAGGGCTACCGGGCACGGCGGGCTACTGCGCGACCAAGGCGGCCCTGAGCACCTTGCTCGAAGGGCTACGGGTGGAATTGCGAGGCCGGGGGATCGCCGTCACGACGGTCCATCCCGGCTTCGTCCGCACGCCGATGACGGCCGGGGCCGACCATCCCCAGCCGTTCCTGATGGAGGTCGGCCCGGCCGCGCGGATCATCCTCAAGGGGATCGCCGCGAGGCGCCGGGAAGTCGCCTTCCCGCTGCCGATGGCGGCCTTCATGGGCTTCGTGCGACGGTTGCCGAACCCCCTCTACGACCGCCTGGCGCGCCGGATGGTCGCGCCTCGGCGAGGGTGAAATTCGTTGCCTCAATACGGCCGACGCTCGACCGGGCGACCGACGACGATCTGGCGCATCTCGCCGAGGATGCCGGCCGGGATGCCGATGAGTGTGGCGGCGGTCGTCTTGACGAACGGATTCGTGCCCGAATTATCGTAATATTCGCGCGGTTTGGACAGCAACGGATGCCGATCGGCGAACGTCACGGTGGTTGTCGGCGGGGAAACCTCGGCGATGGCCGTGCCGTCGCCGAACGTGGAATCCAGGGGGGGCTCCGCCGCGGCAATCGAGCGCCGGGCTCCCGACGCCTGACAGCCCGCCCCGGCCAGGGCCGCGATCAAGGCGATCGCCAGCCAGGGATGTCTCCGCATGATGCTCTCCCTCTCCTCTCCGGTCCGTTTGACGCTCCATCGTCGGGACAGGTCTTTTCGGGAATGATCGTTTCCACGTCTTCCAGAAAAGCATATCCCAGCGCGGGGGGCCGCGCCGGGATCTTCCCCGATCCGCCTCGACCAGACGTGCCGGGATCAACGAAAAGGTGGAGAGCGCGACGCGCGCAAACCTTGCCGCCAGACCTCAACGCAAGGGTTGGGCAAGCAGGACGACCCAGTAAGGTCGGCCCTTGGCGTCGGTCGCGTAACCAACGCCGATGTCCTTGAAGTCGCCCAGCAGGTTCTTGCGGTACGACGGCTTGTTCCACGATTCAACGACCTCCGCGGCCGTCGGCTGACCGGACGCGGACGCCGAACCGATCCGGCGATAGACGTAGCCGGATTCCTTGACCCGCTTGAACAGCCGCGTCCCCGTTGCCCGAATCGAGTTTGCCGCTCCTGGCCATCTCGCGGGCGGTCGCCTGCGCGGCCTGCTGAAGCTTCGGGTTGGACGACAAGGGGGGTTTGTCCTCCTCCGCCCGCACCTTGTTGATCGCCGCGACGAGGTTCTTCGCGGCGTTCGCGGGATCGGCCTGAGGGTACGGCTTGCCGAAGACGACGCACCAGTAGGGTCGTCCTTCGGCGTCCTCGGCGACCGCCGCGCCGATCTCGTTAAAGTCGCCGAGGATGTTCGCGCGGTGGTGCTTGCTGTTCATCCAGCTCGTCATGACGCGATCGACCGTCTCCTGTCCGGCCGCGACGTTCTCACCCGATCGCTGGGCGGGATACTTCTGGCGCTCGATGCGCTGCTCGGGAGACGAGCCGTCGCTCCCTTCGTGGGACATCGTCTCGTGCCCGGCCATGTCCAGGGCGTGGACCTTGGCGGCGGCCTCCAGCTTGGTGTTGACCTTCAGCGGCGACAGGTCGCGTTTGGTTCGCTCGCGGTTGTGCGCCTCGATCAGCTTTGGCAGATCGGTATCGGCGTTCGGCTTGTCGGTCTTCTTGGGATTGGGGGCCTCCGGCCCTTCCGGCGCGGTTGGCATCGCCGCGCACGTCGGCATGGGCGTGGGAACGCAGGCCGAGAGTCCCAGGATCGCAAAGGCCGTCGCACCGATCCCGAACCGTTTCCAGGATAGCCGCATCGTCGTTTCTTCGGCGAGAGTCTCGCCTCGCCGCTCCCCTCAAAAAGGTGTTCGTGCCGTGATGGCTCCGAATTCGTCCCGCTCAATGCCGGTGGAACAGGCGGATGTTCCGGGTTCCGGTGAAGGGGAGGCTCGGCCGGATGGCCCAGCCGGCGCGCTCGCCACCGGGACCGGTGTAGGGCTTGTTCGCGTCGGGGGCCACGGCCATCATGTTGAAGACCGGCGAATAGTAGGGAGACGGCCCGTTGCCGATGCCGACGGGATACGACGACACCCCCGCGTAATAGCCGTAGCCCATCGCCCCGTACGACCCGAGGCCATAACCGCTCCCGAGATAGCCTCCCGTTCCAAAGAACGGCCCCGCGCCAGGGGCCTGGCCCCGCGCCGCGATCGTGGTTCCCAGCAAAGCGCTGCCCAGAACAACGACAGACAGAAGACGTTTCATGAGAGGGAGTCCACTCAACGGCTCCGGCGAGCAGACGCTCCCCTCCCTGCCTTTTCGGTCTGCCGACCGGCGGTTGATCGATTGGAACAGCGCTCCCTCAACCCGAACTCTATCATGCGTTGCGCGAAGAGGCGGATGCCCGGAACGCGCGGCACCGATCGACAAATCGAACCCACGCGAGGCAATCGCACGTGGGTTCGATTCGGGTCGAGCGTCACGAGGTCAGTGCTCAGCCGAGTTCCGGCAGACGCCAGGGCTGACGGTACTCACGGCGGTAGGACTGGGTGTTCTTGCCCGCCTCGCCCTCGATGTCGTCTTTCTCCTTGGACCAGCGGATCGACTCGCCGGCCAGGATGGCGACGTTGGCCAGGTGACAGACAGTGGTCGTCTGGTACATCGACTCCAGGTGCGAGCGCGGCTTCTCGCGGGTCTTCACGCAATCGAGGAAGTTCTGCCAGTGGTCGTACTGGCCGTCGAAGCCGGGGGCCTCGGTCTTGTCGCGCTCCTTGCCGTCGGGGCCTTTGACCCACCAGCCGCCGCGCCAGACCATCAAGGAGCTGCCGTCGGCCGCGATGAACTCGGTGCCGTGGTCGGGGCCGCCGTCGAGGGACTTCCGGCCGGTCTCCCAGTGCAGGACGAACTCGGGGAACTGCATGATGGCGAGCTGGGTGTCGGGGGTCGTGCGGTCGTCGTCCGGGTAGGCGAGGTGTCCGCCGAAGGAGGCGACCGATGTGGGCATGACGAGGTCGGTATCCTTGCTCATGGCCAGCAGGGCGATGTCCATCATGTGGACGCCCCAGTCGCCGGTCATGCCGGCGGCATAGTTCCAGAACCATCGCCAGTTGTAGTGGCAGTCCTTGGGGGTGTAGGGGATCATCTCGGCCGGGCCGACCCAGAAGTCGTAATCCAGCTCGGCGGGCGGCTCGGTCGGGCTGTTGTTGCCGAGCTGGTTGTTGTCCGTCTTCCAGGCGCGGGCGGTCGTGACCTTGCCGAGGCGTCCGCTACGGATGTAATCGACCGCGTCCACGAACTCCTTCGTGCTGCGCTGCCAGGTGCCGACCTGCACGACGCGCTTGTTCTTCTTCGCCGCGGCGACCATGGCCTGGCCTTCGCGGATGTCGTGGCTGATCGGCTTCTCCAGGTACATGTCCTTGCCGGCCATCGCGGCGTGAATCGTCGGCAGGGCGTGCCAGTGGTCGGGGGTGCCGATGACCACGGCGTCGATGTCCTTCCGTTCGAGCAGTTTGCGGAAGTCCTTGATCTCCTCGGGCCGCTTCCCCTGCTTCTTCTCGACCTGGTCGGCGGCCTCGCCCATGTGGCGGCTGTCCACGTCGCAGACGGCGGCGAAGGGGACCTTGTGGTCCATGAACACGTTCATGTTGTGCCGCCCCATGCCGCCGCAGCCGATCAGGGCCATGACAGGCGTCTCGTTGGGGCTATCGGCCTGATCCTGGGCCTTCGCCGAGCGGGCGCCCAGGATGTTGAACATCCCGAACCCGGCCGCGGCCACGCCGGTCGATTCCATGAACTGGCGTCGGGTCGTCTTGTCGCTCATGAGCATCGTTCCTCTCTCGCTGACGATACAGGGACATACCGGGCCGACTTGACCGACCCGGCGGACGAGTTGAGTGTTCCCATCTTACCAGCCGCCACTACTGCCGCCCCAGCCACCACCGCCGGACGACGACGAAGATCCGCCCCCCGACGAGCCGGAGCTGCCCGAGGAGGAGGTACCGGAGCCACCGCCGAAGAACGTGGTCCCGCTCCGCGACCGCCGACGGCGTTTGGGATCGTCCGCGCCAATCGACTTGATCACGGCGATAAGCCCCCCAACGATGAAGACGCCGATCATGAAGACGAAGCCGACCCCGGGCGTCCGACGGCGAGGGGCAGGCGCAGGAAACCCGCGGTTCGCGCGGTGCGGATTCCCTTCCCGAAGCACATTCACCGGCGGCGCGTTGGCCTGCCGGGCTTCCGACCGCGCCTTGACCTCGGCCAGGACCGGCTCGATCGCCGCGATCCCTCGGGTCAGGCCCTCGTCGAACTCGTCCTTCTTGAACGACGTCAGGAAGGTGTCGAGGATGGTCTGCCGGCGCGCCGATCCCAGGAACGACTGATAATCGCGTACCTCCATCTGCCGTTCGTCCCTGGCCATCAGGATATAGATCCCCTTGCGATCCGATTGCCGGGCTCGCCGCAAGGAGACCGCCTCGATCGTCTCCCCCTGAAGCGAGTCGATCGTCTCGATCACGATCGGGACACCGAACTCCGACTCCAGGCGATCCAGGCTCGATTGTGCCTCCCGAACCGCGTCGTCGCCGAACATCCCGGCATTGTCGTGGATCTCGGCGGAGACAAGCTCCGAAGGCGTTCCGATCAAGAGCAGGCCGAAAAGGGGTAGCCACGTTGGCAGAAAACGCATGGCGGGGCTCCTTTCGTGATGGGGGCCAGGACCGTGGGTGGGTCCGGCGGCTGGCGGCCGGATCGCGGACGACCCGGCCACCTTTTGAGGGGGAAATGCGGAACGGTTCGGTTGCTCAGACCTGTTCGGGCATCTGGAACCGGTCGCCATACTCCCGGGACAGCAGGGCGTTGGCCTCGTTGTCGCCGGGGAAGGACTCGCTGGAGGCGTCGAAGGTCAGCTTGCGGCCAACGCGCTGGGCGATGTTGCCCAGGTGGCAGAGCCGGGTGCTCTTGTGGCCGATCTCGATCTCGGCGTTCGGCGCCTTGCGGGTCTTGATGCAGTCCAGGAAGTTGGCGACGTGCGCGTTTTGCGGGTCGCGGCCCTCGCCGCCGGCCTTCTCGCCGTCCTCGACGCGCCAGCCGTCGCTGCCGATGATGAGGGTCCCCTTGTCGCCATAGAAGGCAATGCCGAAGCCGTTCCCCTCCTGGCCGTGCTTGGACCACATCCGGTGCTCCCAGACGATCGCGTTCTGGGGGAACTCATACGTGACGATCTGGGTGTCGGGCGTCTGGCGGTCGTCGTCGAAGATGTACTTGCCGCCGCCGGAGGTCACGCGCAAGGGGGCATCGACCCCGAGGCCCCAGCGGGCGACGTCGAGGCCGTGGATGCCGTTGTTGCCCAGCTCGCCGGTGCCCCAGTTCCAGAACCAGTGCCACTCATAATGGAAGTGGTTCGGGATGAACGGCCGGTGCGGCGCGGGGCCTTCCCACATGGCGTAATCGACCCCCTCGGGGACCGGGGCCGGCTCACCGTGGCCGATGCTCGGGCGCTGCTGGTGAATCCACGCCTTGGCCAGGCCGATCTTGCCGATCCCGCCCGACTGGAGGTGCGAGATCGCCTCCTGGATGTACGAGGCGCTGCGGCGCTGGGTGCCCGCCTGGACGATGCGGTTGTACTTCCGCGCGGCCTCGACCATCCGCCGCCCCTCGACGATGTTGTGGCTGACCGGCTTCTCGCAGTACACGTCCTTGCCCGCCTGGCAGGCGAAGACGGTCAGGAGGGCGTGCCAGTGGTCGGGCGTGGCGATGGCGACCGCGTCGATCTCCTTGTCATCGAGCAGGCGGCGGAAGTCCTTCTCGGTCCTCGGCGCCTTGCCGCTGATCTCCTCGACGGCCTTGACCGGCTTGGCGAGCATGGCGTCGTCGATGTCGCAGACGGCGACGACCTCCGCCCCCTTCGCCCGGGCAAAGAGCCGGGCGAGGTCGGTGCCGCGGCTGCGGACGCCGATGACCGCCAGGCGCACCCGCTCGCTCGGCGCGTCCTCCGCCTTCGCCAGACGTCCGGCGACCGCCAGGGCCCCCATGGCCCCCAGAAAGGTGCGGCGATTCGTGGTAGGCATTTGCAAAGTCTCTCGGGTTGGTCGGTTAGTCACGCTTGACCCTGTAGGCCCCTTGAGGCTACAGTACCACCGTGGAGAACGTTCCACAACGCGCCGGCTGGTCGGGAAAAGGGTCCCGAAATCCCGCCGGCGCGACCCTTGCCCCGCGCCGCTTCGATGGGCCTTAATCGGCGCACCCCTCCTCATGGCCGACGAACGTATCCGGCGGCAAATCGCCTTTCAGGCCGCCCAGTTGATGTATTCCCGCCAGGAATCGGAATATTTCACCGCCAAGCGCAAGGCGGCCCGGCAACTCGGCGTGGAATACCGTTATCGTCCCCACGATCTGCCCTCCAACCGCGAGATCCGCGACCAGGTTCAGGCCCTGGCCCGCATGCACGAAGGATCGAAGCGGTTGACGCACCTGCACGACATGCGCGTCGAGGCCCTGCGCCTGATGCGACGGCTCGCGCGGTTCCGGCCCCGGCTGATCGGCAGCGTCTGCACGGGGCACGTCCGCAAAGGGTCGGACATCGACATCCACATCTTCAGCGACAGCCTCGCGCTCGTGACCGACACGCTCGACGAGCTGGCGATGGATTACGACGTCGAGCACAAGCGGGTCGATCAAGCACGCGGAAGAACGGATCTTCACGCATATCCACGTGCGGGACCGCTTCCCCTACGAGCTGACGCTCTATCCCGAGGACAAGGCGCATTACGTGTTCAAAAGCTCGATCACCGGCAAGGGGATCGAGCGGCTCTCGATCGCCGAGCTGGAGGACCTGCTCCGCGCGGAGGACCCGTCGATCGACCTGGACGACGCGGTCGAGAGCCTGGAGGAGCACATCGACCGCTTCGAACTCTACCGGATGCTGCTCCAGCCGCTCGAAGGGGTCAAGCAGAGCGCGAAGCACCACCCCGAGGGGGACGCCCTCTACCACAGCCTGCAAGTCTTCGAGCTGGCCCGCGAGGAGCGGCCCTACGACGAGGAATTCCTGCTGGCGGCCCTCCTGCACGACGTCGGCAAGGGGATCGACCCGCACGACCACGTCGCCGCCGCCTTGGAGGCGCTCGAAGGGGCGATCACCGAGCGCACCGCCTGGCTGATCGCGCACCACATGGACGCCCTCGCCTACCGCGACGGCACCCTCGGCGCCCGGGCCAGGACCCGGCTCCAGCAATCGGAGGACTTCGACGACCTGATGCTCCTCCGCGAGCTGGACACCCGGGGCCGCGTTCCGGCGCCTTCGTCTGCGAGCTGACCGAGGCCCTCGACACTCTCCGGGAGATGGAGGAGCCGGACGGGGACGAGGACTGAGGGCGGACGGCGAGCGGAAGGAAGGACACGATCCGCGCGGAGATCCTGTTTTTACGATGTTCTCCGCGCGGACCTTGATCTCGATCACCCATCCCCGCGATCCCGAGCGAACACAAGCAGCCCGTTCGCCGGGATCACGACTCGCGCGGAGGTGGGGCAGCCGAAGCTCGGCGGGCCATCGGCCGTCACGCCCCAGGGGTTGCCCGCGGTGTTCGGGTTGTATCCGCCGTTCTCGGGCAGGCTGTCGTAGGCGTCGCTGTTGAAGACCTCATGCCAGAAGCCCCCTTGCGGGAACGGGAGCGTGTAATTCCATTGTGTCGATTCGTTCAGCGAGGCGACGACAATCACATCCCGCCCCACCCCCTCGACCCAGCGCTGAAAGGCGAGGATGCGGTCGTGGTTATGGGAAAAGTAGGGGTTCAATCCTTCGCCCCGCAAGGCCGGATGACGCCGCCGGAGCCAGCACAGCTCGCTCGTGAATCGGAGGAAATCCCGCATCGGGCCAGGCTCGTCCAGCCCTTTCCAGTAGAGGAAGAGATCTTCACGTTCCGGATTGTTATGCCAGGGCTTGTCCTCCAGGAATTCCTGTCCCATGAACAGCAGGGGAATCCCCGGCGCGGTCAGGACCAGGCCGGTCGCCACGCGCGAGCGGCTGCGCGCGAGCCAGTCGCGGCGATCCTCCCAGTGCGCCAGCGCCGGGATGCGCGGCTCGATCTTCGAGGGATCACCCCGGTCGCCGTCCACCAGGTCGTGGTTCTCGACGTGGACGACCGCCCGCCAGGAGGCCGGGAAACCTTCGGGACGTCGCAGGGCATCGCGCACCGCGTCGAGGTTCACGAACGCATCGCGCCCGCTCGCGGCCGCGCCGATGGCCTCGCGAACGGTCCGGCGCAGCCCGTCGTGCAGCGTCGCGTCGAATCCGAGTCCGTCCGGCGTGGGCGTAACGGACGCCGAGCGGTCCCAGTTCCAGTACTCGGCGATGTGGATCGCCCCCGGCTTGTGATGGTGAAGCGTGTTGGTCAGGTCGCGGCAGAACCACGTGCCGTTGTTGTTGCGGATGACGCTCACTTCATCATAACGGAACCCATCGACGTGGAATTCGCTGAGAAATAGCTTGGCGTTGTCGATGAGGAACTGCCGGACCTCGTCCTTGCCATAGTCGAAGATTCGCCCGCCGGCCCAGCCGTCGCCGCCGATGAAGTACGAGTCCGGGTCCCACCACTCGTGGTTGTGCGGGCGGTCGAAGAACCGCATGCTCTGGTCGTCGAACGGCCCGCCCGCGTGGTTGTACACCACGTCGAGGATCACCGCCATGCCGTACACGTGGAACAGGTCGATCATCGCCTTGAGCTGGTCCACCTGGGTATCCACGTGCTCCGGGCGGAGCTTGGAACGGCCTTTCTTCTGCAACAGGGCATTGATGCGATCGAGATACGGCTTCATCTCCCCGGGGGCGAGGGCGTAGTCCATCTCGGGAGAGAAGAAGTCGGAGTTGTTGTACCCACGGCTGGACGTCCCTTGCCACTCGACCACGGGCAAGGGCTGGATCGCGTTGACGCCCAGAGACACGAGGTACTCCAGCCGGTCGAGCACGTCGAAGAACTTGCTGACGCGCTTGTGACGGATATCCTCTTTTCCCTTCCGGGCATAGAAGACGCCGATGTGGAGCTGGTAGAGGATCAGCTCGTGGAACGGCGGGGGGCGGAAGTCGTCGTCGTGCCAGATGTAGTCTCCCTGATCGCGGAGGATGCAGTCGATATCCGGCCACCCGCTCAGCTCCAGTTCCCGGGCACGCGGGTCGCGCTTGTACCCCTCGCCGGACGGCCCGACGGTCCAGAAACGGTACTGCGAGCCTTCCTTCACGTGCGGGAAGAACCCGGTCCAGTACCCCCGGGAATCGCGGACGAGTTTGCTGGCCTCACAGGGTTTCCAGTTCTTCGGATCAGGTTGACCGGGGCCCAGAGCGCGACATACACGGCGTCGGCCGTCGGCGCCCAGACCCGGAACGTCGCGCCACCGTTGACCAGGCGCGCGCCCATCGGCGTATCGGACGTGATGAATTGTTGGGAGGCGGCCACGATCCTTGCTCCATCCGCCCAGGTCGCGACCACCGCCGCGAAGTGCGGCGCAGGTTCTGGGGGATGTTAGTAAAGGACAATCGCATGCCGATCGCAAGAAAAATCAGGTAATTCGTAACGTGGTTGAATGCTTGTTCGATCGGTGGCGTGGTCAGCCCCTCGTCCCCGCGCGAGGGGCGGGAACGAGGATCGACTCCAACCAAACCATCACTCCGAATCGCCCGAGGCGTTCCGGTCCTGGCCATTCTGGAACGGCTCCAGGGCGTGCTCGGCGACGCGGACGACGTAGCCGTTCTTGTCCTCGCGGGCGTGGTCGAGGACCTCATACGCGGGGCGGGCGGCCTCGTCGATCCGGTCCAGCACGTTGATCGCCATCAGGCGGACCCACTCGTTCTCGTCCTTCATGCTCCCGGTCAGGGTCGGCAGGGCCTCCCCCACGCGATTCATGCGGCAGAGGGCATCGGCCGCCGCGACGCGCACCGTCGGCGACTCGTCGTTCAAGGCGGTGTTCAGCGAGCCGACCGTCGCCGAGGCCGCGTCTCCCAGAGCGCCCAGGCCGACCGCGCCCCAGTAGCGTACGGCGGGGTCCGAGTCGGTCAGAAGGTCCGCCAGCGCGGGGGCCGACGAGGGATCGCGACGGTTGGCCAGGTCGGCCGCCGCGGCGATCCGCTCGAACGGGTAGAGGCTCGGGTCGCGCCGGACGGCCGCGTACTGCGGCTCGTCGCCGAACCGGGTGCGCAGGTCCGGCTCGGGCAAGAGGCCGAGATCGACGATCTCCGTCATCCAGCGGCGATGTTCCTTGCGCAATCGCTGGAGCACCTCCTGATGCTCGGGCGAGTCGGCCAGGTTCTTCACCTCGAACGGGTCGGCCTGGGTGTCGTAGAGTTCCTCGGTCGGCTTGCTCAGGGCCATGAAGACGGCTGGCGGGCCGCTCAGTTTGCCGGCGTCGGCCAGGCGCTGCCAGACCCGCATCGTGGGCATCTCGTACATGTAACTGATGTACTGATGATGGAACCACGGCAGGTGCGGCATGTAGTTGCGAATGTAGCGGTAACGGCCGTCATAGACCGAGCGGAGCATGTCGTAGCGCTCGTCCATCCGGTCGCGGAACCCGTACACGTAACGCCTCGGCTCGGTCTGCTGGTCGCCGAGGAACGCCTTGCCCTGCATGTAGTCGGGGATCGGCACGCCGGCCAGGCTCAGGGCCGTCGGCGCGAGATCGACGAAGCTGATCAGGCGGTCGGTCGTCGTGCCGGGCTGGGCGGGGGCGAGAGCCAGGTAACGCTCCGGGAACCGGACGATGAACGGCACGCGGGTGCTGGAATCGTACAGCCAGCGCTTGCTGCGGGGCATCCCCGCGCCGTGGTCCGAATAATAGATGACGATCGTGTCGTCGGCCAGGCCGTCCTCTTCGAGCTGCCGGAGGATCTCGGCGACCTGCTTGTCCATGTACGTGATCATGTCGGCGTAGCGCGCCCAGTCCTTGCGCACGGCGGGCTGATCGGGGTGGTAGGGCGGGATCGGCGCCTTCGACGGATCGTGCCGCTCCTCGGCGGTGAAGTCGGCCGTGCGCTTCTGGTACTGGTTCTCGGGCAGGCGGATCTGGCTCTCGTGGCAACTGGTGTAGTTGAACACGCTGAAGAACGGCTGCGAGGCATCCTTCCGGTTGCGCCAGTGGGCCTTGTTGCTCGATTCATCCCATGCCGACTTGTCGTACTTGAAGTTGTAATCTGTTTTGACGTTGTTCGTGCAGTAATAGCCGGCGTCGCGCAGATACTGGGTGAAGCACTGGATCGACTCGGGCAGGTTCCCTTCGCAGCGCATGTGCTGGGTGCCGATCGACGGCGGATAGACCCCCGTGATGATCGTCGAGCGCGCCGGGGCACAGACGCCGATCGTGGCGAAGGCGTTCGTGTAGCGGACCCCCTGCCGGGCCAGCCGGTCGAGGTTCGGCGTGACGGCGTAGGCGTCGCCGTAGCAGCCGAGGTTCGGGCTGATGTCCTCGCAGGTGATCCACAGGATGTTCGGCCGCTCTCCCGCCCCTTGCGCGAGGGCACCCGACAACACGGTCAGAACGAGTGCCGACAGAAACGCGGCACGCCACGGTTGGTGCTTCATCCGAATTCCCCTTTGTCGTACGCTGGAGGCCCCGCCCGAACGCGGGTCCACATTGCCAAGAGTCGAGTGATTCGCCCCCTCATACTGAAAACCACAAAGGCCCGCCCCATGCAACTCAGCGCCGTCGGAATGCCGCTGGAGGAACTGGACACCCCGGCCCTGCTGCTCGACCTCGACGCCTTCGAGCACAACGTCCAGACGATGGCCGGGCACCTTCAGCGCCGGGGGATCGCCTGGCGGCCCCACGCGAAGGCGTTCAAGACTCCCGCCATCGCCCACGCCCTGCGGCGCGCGGGGGCCATCGGCGTGACCGTCGCCAAGGTTTCCGAGGCCGAGGTCATGGCCGCCGGAGGGATCAACGACATCCTGATCGCCCACCTCGTCGTCGGGCCCGCGCAAGACCGCCCGCCTGGCGGCGCTCCAGCGCCAGGCCGACGTGAAGGTCACGGTCGATCACCCCGCGCACGTCGCACCCCTGGCCGAAGCCGCGCGGACCTTCGGCGTGCAAATTGGCGTGCTCGTCGACGTGAACCTCGGCATGAACCGCACGGGGGTCGCCGACGCCCGACGCGGCCGTCGCCCTGGCCCGGCAGGTCGCCGACACGCCCGGTTTGCGGTTCGACGGCCTGATGGGCTACGAGGGGCACACGCTCATGATCCCCGAGCCCGACGAGAAGCGCCGGGCGATTGACGAGGCGATCGGAAAGCTTCTGGATGCCAGGAGTTCCGTCGAGGCCGCCGGTCTGCCTTGCCGGATCATCTCCGCTGGTGGGACCGGGTCGTACCAGTTCACGGCCGAGATCCCCGGACTGACCGAACTTCAGGCCGGTGGTGGTATTTTCGCCTGCATGTACTATGTCAAGGTATGTGGGGTGCAAGGCCACCGGACGGCGCTCTCGCTTCTGGCCACCGTCGTCAGCCGCCCGGCGCCGGATCGGGCGATCCTCGACATCGGCCAGAAGTCGGTCAGCGGCCACAAGACCCCGCCGGTCCTGAAAGATTACCCAAACTCTTTGATCGTCGGCCTTTCCGCCGAACACGCGACCGTCGCGGTCGCTCAGGGGGATGAGTTGCGGATCGGTCAGAAGGTGGAGGTCTTCCCCGGCTACAGCGATTTCACGTTCGTGCTGCACGACCGCGTCCTCGCCCACCGCCACCGTCGCGTCGAGGCCGCCTGGCCTCTTCTGGGCCGAGGAATGCTTCAGTAAAGTTTAACGATTTTCCTATAGACCGCACCAATGGTTGCATGATATCGTAGTCCATGACAGTTCTCGAGGTGTCCGTCATGGACCTGCATGATTTTGGGGTCGTTCGGGAGGGCGAGAGCGGGTATGGTGGAAGAGCTTGGCGTTGCAATGACGTACCCACCTTGCGCCACTCCCTCTCGGTTGTTGTCGGAATTGTCTGGGGCTGGTCCGTCCCTTGCACGGCGATGTTGCCGGGTGCGGGGCGGGGGAGTCGAGGAGGCTTGAGGCGTTGAAGGACTCAGGGCGGAAACCATCGTCGCGGAAATATCAGCCGAATGTCGAAGCGCTGGAAGCACTTCGGCTTTTGAGCGATGGCCTCGTGCCGACGTTGACGCCGCCTCCGGTGGAGATCCAGTTCCTGGATACGTTGCCGGCCGCGCCGGACGTGACGACGCTGGGAACCGGCTCGACCACCTGGGACGCCGCGCTGGGGCAGACCCGGCTGACGGACCTGCTGGGGACCTCTCAGGCACAGACCGAGGCTGATCCGGACGCGATCCGCCAGGGGCTTTCGCAGCTCGACCGCTACCTGTGCCGCGCCTGGGCCAGGGCGGGCATCCCGCCGCAGCAGCATGAGGATTGCACGCAGGCGGTTTATGCCACGCTCTTGCAGAACCTCGGCCGGGATGGCTTCGATCACCTGATCGCCGACGTCGGCCAGAACGGCGTCCGCGAGGTCTTCAGCCGCGACACGGCCGAGGGGCCGGACTTCTTCCGCGCCGTGGACATGGTCAAGAAGCGTGCCCAGCGTGAGAAGACCTTCCAGACGATCGACGACTACCGCTACGATCTGGCCGACAACGCCGGCGGCGACGGGGCCTCGGCCGACTGGCGAGGGGCCTTGAACGAGGCGATCGAGCGCAACCTGAACTCCCGCGAGGCGTCCCTGATCCACGACACCTTGCAGGGCAAGACCCCCGCCGAGATCGCCGAGCAATGGGGTGTCGCCCCCAAGACCGTCAGCAACGAGAAGACCCGCGTGCTGCACAAGCTCCGCAAGGCGATGGTGGACGACCTGACCGCCGCCTGACGCCCTCGGCCTCTCACGTGCCACCAAAGCCCCACCAACCCGTTGCATTCCGCCGCGATTGCGCCACAATCGGGGCCTTGCCACTCCGTCCTCATCCAGGAGCAAGGTCCCATGCCGACGTTCCGCCGTCTCCTCGTGCTGATCGCGCTGGTGATTCCGTGTCCGTTGCTGGCCCAGGGGCCGAAGGTCACGCAGCGCGCGCCGCAATTTGGCGTGGTGGTCGAGACCGACGTCATGATTCCGATGCGAGACGGCGTGCGACTGGCCGCCGACGTGTACCGGCCCGCGAACGGGGAGCAGCCCGCGCCGGGGAAATTCCCGACGCTCCTGACGCGAACGCCGTACAACAAGGGGAACGGGAACTCGGCCGAGGCGACGTATTATGCCGGGCGCGGTTACAACGTCGTGCTGAACGACGTGCGGGGGCGGTTCGCCAGCGAGGGGGACTGGCGCATGATGGTGGACGATCCCCAGGACGGATACGACGTGGTCGAGTGGATCGCCGGCCAGGAGTGGTCCGACGGGAAAGTTGGCACGTTCGGCACGAGTTATCCCGGTGGGACGCAGCACGCCCTGGCCGAGATGAACCCGCCGCACCTGACGACGATGGTGCCGATCGACGCCCTGTCCAATTGCGGCGTCTCCGGGATGCGGCATGGCGGGGCGTTCGAGCTGCGGTTCGCCAACTGGATCTTCCAGATCGGCGCACCGAACAGCCACGCCGCCTTGAAAAACCCCGCCCTGCGCGAGGCTCTGGTCGAGAGCGGCCGGCGCATCCGCGAGCATCTCGACAACCTGCCGCTCGATGCCGGGCACGTCCCCCCTGCGGGTCGTCCCCGCATACGAGGCGTGGCTCGTCGAGGCCCTGCGCAGCGGGCCGGAGACCGACTTCTGGAAGATCAAGGGGATGTCGGTCGTCGATCACATCGACGATTACGCCGATGTCCCCGTGCTGCACATCACCGGCTGGTACGACTCGTGGACCCGCCAGGTGACGATGAACTACGAGGCCCTCTCGAAGGCGAAGCAATCCCCCCAGCGCCTGGTGATCGGCCCCTGGGTCCACGGTTCGCAACGGTCGAACCGGGCCGGGGAGGTCGAGTTCACCGACGACGCCGGCATCGACCTGGAGGCGTTCCGCCTGCGCTGGTACGACCACTGGATGAATGGAGAGAATAACGGCGTGGCCGACGATCCGCCCGTCCTGATCTACGTCATGGGGACCGGCGACGACCACCGCACGGCCGACGGGCGGCTCTTTCACGGCGGCTCGTGGCGGGCCGAACGGGAATGGCCCCTCCGCCGGACGACGCCGACACGCTACTTCCTGCACACCGACGGCTCCCTCTCGACCGAGAAACCGACCGAGGAGGACAGCCACACGACATACCGCTTCGATCCGCATCATCCCGTGCCGACGATCGGCGGGAACATCAGCTCGAACCAGGGCTTGATGACCAATGGCGGCTACGATCAGCGCCCGCGCGACGACACCCACGCGGCCGAGAGCCGCCTGCCCCTCTCGGAACGGCCCGACGTCCTGGTCTTCCGCTCGGCGCCGCTGCCGGAGGACGTGGAAGTGACCGGCACGGTCGAGGTGACGCTCTGGGTCGCCTCGACGGCCCTCGACACCGACTTCACCGCGAAGCTGATCGACGAGATCCCGCCGAACGCCGATTACCCTCTCGGATATGACCTGAACATCGGCGACTCGATCCTCCGCGCCCGCTACCGGAACGGGCTGGATCGGCCGACGCTGTTGAACCCGGGGGAGGCCGTGCCGTTGACCATCCGGCTCTATCCCACGTCGAACGTGTTCAAGCGGGGGCACCGCATCCGGGTGGACGTCTCCAGCAGCAACTATCCGCGGTTCGACGTGAACCCGAACACCGGCGCGCCCCTGGGCACGTCGCGCCGGAAGATCTCGGCGGATAACACGGTCTTCCACGACACCGAGCACCCGTCGCACGTCGTGTTGCCGGTAATCCACACGAGCCGGTCAACAGCGACAACATCCCCTTGACGGTCCGGCCGTCCGGCGGTACTTTATGATGCAAAGGAAATTCGCCACGAAGGCCGGGGGCCGACCCGGGCGTTGAGGACGCATCCCATGGAGCTGCACGAGGCGCTCTCGCAGATCGAGGAGATCCGCTGGCAGATGGCGCGGACGCAGGTGTTCCGCGGCTATCGGGCGGCTCCCGTGGCAATGTCGGGGGTCCTCGCCGTCGCGGCGGCCGGGGCGCAGCGTCTGTTGATCGTCGACCCGTCGCAGCAGATCGGGGTGTATCTGACGCTCTGGGTTGGCGCGGCGGTGCTCAGCGCGGTGGCGGCCGGGGCGGCCATGGTCATGCGCGGTCGCGGCTACGCCCCTTCCCGACGGCGGATCACCTGGCTGGCGGTCGAGCAGTTCATCCCTTGCCTGGTCGCGGGCGGTTTGGTCACGGCGGTGATCGTCCTGTGCGCGCCGGAGGGCCTGTGGGTACTCCCGGGGCTCTGGCAAGTCCTGTTCAGCCTGGGCGTTTTCGCGTCGTGCCGTCTCTTGCCGAGAGCGACGTTCGGCGTGGCGGTCTTTTACCTGGCGTCGGGCGTCACCTGCCTGGCCCTGGCCCGGGGACCACACACGCTGGCCCCCTGGGCGATGGGCGTGCCCTTCGGCGTTGGGCAGCTTCTGGCCGCGGCCGTGCTCTACTGGACCCTGGAGCGCCACGATGTCAACGCATGAACCCAGCCAAGGAGATCGGTCCGCCGGCCGCTACGCCTACGACGGCCTCGAACGGATCATCCACGAGAAGGCCCGCCTGGGCATCATGACCTCGCTGGCCACCCACCCCGAGGGCCTGATCTTCGCCGACCTGAAGGACCTCTGCGCCCTGACCGACGGCAACCTCAGCCGGCACCTCCAGGCCCTGCACGATGAGGGCCTGGTCGAGATCTGGAAAGGAACCCAGCGCAACCGTCCCCAGACGCTCTGCCGCCTCACGACCGAAGGCCGCCGCCGCTTCCTCCATTACATCAGCGAGCTGGAACACGTCGTCTCCGACGCGATGGCCGCCGCCCGCGCCCAGACCCAGGCCTCCTCTCAGGAAACCAAACCCGGTCGCGGCGGCGTGACGGAAGGCTGGTCCCTGGCCTGAACCCCAACCGATCAGGATGACCTCCACACC
Source organism: uncultured Planctomycetota bacterium (assembly GCA_963758025.1). GTDB lineage: Bacteria > Planctomycetota > Planctomycetia > Isosphaerales > Isosphaeraceae > CAVWUA01. The sequence continues at coordinate 199,150 of CAVWUA010000009.1, forward strand.
AGATAATTTCTCTATTTTTGCATAATAACTTTGCAATACAAAGCAAAAGGAGTCTGACGATGCAGGTTATCCGCGCGGAGGCGTTGGGAATGTGTTTCGGCGTTCGGGACGCCCTGACCGTGCTGGATCAGGTCGCGGAGCCTTCCCGGGTGACGGTTCACGGCGAGCTGGTCCACAACGAGGTCGTGCAGGAGCGGATTCGCTCGCGAGGCTTCGCGACGGTGGAGGAAGACCAGCGTGGCGGCGTGCCGGCGACGCCCGAGGTGCTCATCACGGCGCACGGGATCAGCGACACGGAGCGCGCCCGGCTGGAAGCGTCGGGAAAGATCCTGCGGGACACGACCTGCCCGCTCGTGCAGCGCGCCCACCGCGCCGCGCTCGCCTTGCAGCGGCAAGGGTACTTCGTCGTCGTGATCGGCCGCCGGGGTCACGTCGAGGTGCGGGGGATCGTCGAGGACCTGGAAAGCTACGTCGTGGTGCAAAGCCCTGAGGAAGTCGTCGCCTATCCGCACGACCGCCTGGGGGTGATCTGCCAGACGACTGCCACCGAGCGGAACGTCCGCACCGTGCGCGAAGCCCTGGCCGCGCGCAACCCCCAGGCCCAGGAAATCCGCTTCGTCGATACGGTCTGCCGCCCGACGAAACTGCGTCAGCGTGCCCTGGAACGGCTGCTCGACCAGGTAGATGCGATGGTGGTCGTCGGCGGTCAGAACTCCAACAACACGCGAGAACTCGCCACCCGCTGTCGGGAGCGTGGCATCCCGGCCTATCACGTTCAAGGGCCGGACGATCTGGACCCCTCCTGGTTCGACGGCTGTGATATCCTCGGCCTCTCGGCCGGCACCTCGACCCTCGACGAGACGATCGACGCGGTTCACCAGGCCCTCGTCCGCATCCGGCCCCGGAAAAGGTGTCGGGAACCAATTCATAATTGATCGGCTCCCGACGCTTTTTCTCGGATCGCCCTGATTAAGGCATCAGGGCTTGATCGACTTCCCAGGCGACACTGGCTTTCTCGGCGAGGCCACGGGACAATCCGTGCAATGCCGAGGCGCGTGCTCGTGGCGAGTTCAGAGTAGCGATCCAATTCAAGGCCGCGTGCACTTCGCCGACCCGAGCTTGGGCCTCCGCGATCGTGGCGTTGGCTTCTCCTTGCTGAAGCGGATTGTCGATCGTCTCCGCGAGTTGCCTTGCGTCTTCGTAGTGTCCCAGCGCGGCCTTCATGCGGACCACCTCGAGGGTGTCGGCATCCGGGCTACGCCGTTCCGCAAATGCGCGGGCCTTATCCACGATCTGTCGCGCTTCCTCCTCCTTGCCCGATCCTCGTAACGCACGGGCGATGTGAGACAGGATCTCGACCGCCCGCGCGGCGTACCGATCATGATCGAGTATGGTGGCGACTTGAAGCGCTCCCTCAAGATCACCGGCGCCAATCAGTGTCTCCGCGATCCAGACGCGGATTTCGGGGGGAAGAGTCGCGTTCATGTTGAGAGCTTGATGTAGGGTTCTCACCGCCGCTTCCTTGTCACCAGCCCGGACCTGAGCGTCCGCGATGTGGGGAAGCACGCGGGCTCGTTCCGCCTCCTCCAAACGGAAATCCTCGACCGTTCGTAACGCCTCGTCGATCCCGCCCCGGTGCGCTTGAGCCAGAGCGATTTCCGCACCGATGCCTCGGGGAATCTCTCGGTTCGATTTGGCAAGCTCGGAGAGCCTTTCAAGCCCCTCCGCTCCCGCCGTCCCCAGGTCGGATCGGGCCGCGAAGGCGACGTAGGCCAGTTGCCCGAGGAGTCGCCCCGGATCGCGATTCGCCGGAATGTCCGGAGGAGGACGGAGGACCAATCGCACGGCCCCATCAAAATCGCCCGCGCGAGCCATGGCATAGGCCAGATGTCTCAAGGCATCCGCCCGCTCGTTCACCGGCGCCTTACGAATCACCTCGCGAAGGCTCTGTAACGTGGATGTCACTCCCTCGCGGTCGTCCAGGATCGCCTGCGCAGAGGCGAGGTTCGACAGGGCCATCGCCTTGCGAGACATCTCCGCGATCTCCGCGACTTCCGTCATCGCCCGTTGCAGCGTGGCTCTCGCGGATTTCTGGCTCCCGAGCCGCGCTTGAGCCCGACCGATTCGCGCCAGTACACCGGCTCGTTCGAATGCAGGTTCGAGGCTTGCAACGGCTATCGAGGCTCGTTCCAGAGTTCTGGCGGCGGCGTCTTTGTCTCCCAGGGCGGCCTGCAAGGCTCCCAGACGGAGCAACAGGTAAGGCTTCGATTCCCACTCAGGCTGTTCGGTGAATCGGGTTCGTTCGATGAACGCGACGAGTTCGTTGACCGTCTGCTGGGAATCGGTTTCCGGACGGTTCTGGTCCACGGACGCTCCCACGCGTCCACCAGCCGTTTTCTCCTGCCGAGGACCGGCGAGCACGAGCACGGCCGGGACGGCCAGCGTCAGAGCGCCGACCATCAACGCCGCCACGGCGGTCTTCAACGTCAAGAACTTTCCTCCCTCGTTCGCCAGCGCAACGACCGTCGGCGAGACCACGCCCGGAACGGCGGCGCAGAGCACGGCGATGCGGGACGTGGACTGAATCAGCGCTGTGGGAACCGCCGCCGCAGCCTCCGCGCCGACGACCGCCCCGAGCAACCCGACCGCCGGAGCCAGGCCACGACGTTCGAGGCGGACACGCAAGCGTTGACGCCCGCGTGCCAGTCGGCTTTTGACCGTTCCCACCGGACAGTTCAACCGGGTCGCCGTTTCCTCGCAGCTCAATCCTTCGAGGTGGCAAAGCACCACCGGTTCCCGGTATCGTCCCGGCAGCCGCGCGATCTCATCGTGAAGCACCGTTGCCCAATCGTTCCCGAACTCCTGCTCGACGGCCTCGTCCCGACCCGCGGCGGCCTGTTGCTCGTGCCGCCGCCTCCGGAACGCGGCGGTCCGAGCCACCGCGCAGACGCGGAGCGTCACTCCATAGAGCCAACTGGCGACCGAGTCACGGGAGCGGATGGTGGCAGCTTTTCGCGCCAGGACCAGGAAGACCGCCTGGAAGGCGTCCTGGGCATCCGGTTCGTGCCGAAGCATCCGCCGACAGAGCGCAGGACCATCGGAGCGTGGCGCCTGACGAGGGCGGCGAACGCCAACTCAGCGACGGCCTCATCGTGTGTGCTGAACCGATCGAGCAGTTGACCATCGCTCTGGCTTCCGAGCGTCCCCACGGAAAAGAGGGTGCAGATCGGATCGACGGATGATTGGTAGCGTTCGGTCGGCACGGGCATCCTCCCTCCAGATCGATTGTCTCTGAAGGAGTAGTATCGTGGCGAGCGCGATCGGTTCCAGAATTCTCCTCGAGATGACCGGAAATGAAAAAGGTTCCTGGCACCTTTCATCAGGCACGATCCATTGGGTCATTGCGATCGGTCCTCCTCGCGCGATAGAGTGTGAGCCGGTGACGAATTGAGCCGGAGGAGACCGATCGATGAAGGTGCTGCGAGGGTTCCAGGGGGTAGTCGTCGGGGCAATGCTGGCGTTGATGGCGGGGGCCGAGCCGCAACGTGAGCCGGTGCCGGTTGGCTCGCCAGCGGGCAGCGACCGCGAGGCGAAGCAGCCGCAGGCGGCCGTTGATGCCCAGGGGCGGGTGTTCGTCGCGTATGGAACGGGGAACACGATCCGCGTCGCGGTCTCAAACGACGGCGGCCGGAGCTTTGACGCGCCCGTGACGGTTGGCCAGCTCCCCTCACTGGCCCTGGGGATGCGCCGGGGGCCGAGGATCGCCGCGACGGAGGATGCGGTGGTCGTCACCGCGATTGAAAAAGGGGAGGATGCGAACCTGTTCGCCTGGCGCTCGACCGACGCCGGCCGGACCTGGACCGGGCCGACGCGGCTCAACAGCGTGGACGGTTCCGCGAGGGAAGGGCTGCACGGCATGGCCACCGCGCCGGATGGCCAGGTCTTCTGCACGTGGCTTGACCTGCGGCACGGCCGGATGGAAATCTACGGCATCCTCTCGCGCGACGGCGGCGCGTCGTGGGAAGACAACCGCCTGGTCTATCGTTCGCCCGAGCGGGCTGTCTGCACGTGCTGTCACCCCTCGGCCGCGTTTGGGCCGGAGGGGGCGCTGTATGTCATGTGGCGGAACGACCTGCTCGGCAACCGCGACATGTACGTCAGCCGCTCCAACGACGGCGGCACGACCTTCGGCCCGGCGGTCAAGCTGGGGCAGGGGACGTGGACCTTCAACGCCTGCCCGATGGACGGCGGCTCGATCGCGGTCGGGCCGGGGGGCGAGGTCGAGACCGTCTGGATGCGCGACGGCCGCATGTTCGCCGCCGCGCCCGGTGAGACCGAGCGACTGCTCGGCCTGGGACGCCAGGGGTGGGGGGCGATCGGCCCCAAGGGGCTTTACGCCGCATGGCTGGTTCAACGGCCCGGCAAGCTGATGGTCCAGCGCCCCGGTCAGAAGCGGGGGACGGCACTGGCCGAGGCGGCGAACGACCCGGTCGTTGCCGCCGGGCCGAACGGTCAAGGACCGGTGGTCGTCGTCTGGGAGCAGACGGACCCGCCGGCCATCCTGGCGTCTCGGCTGGACCAGGCCAGCAGCGATTGAACCGGCTCGGCGCGAGCAATCACCCTTTTTGAGAGATGGCATGTCACGCCTCGTACCGATCGACCATCCCGAGGTCGCCCCGTTTCCGATCTCGACCCGCCTGCGCAACCAGATCGTTTACTTCGCCAGCATGCCCGGCACGGAGGGGGTCCCGGAACTCGGTGAGAAGGAATTCTTCATCGCCGAGGCCGACGTGGCCCGCTGGCTCGACGACGGCATCCTGCACGTCGTCTCCCCTCTGGATACGGCCAACATGACCGAGGTGGAGCTGAGCGACGAGCAGGAAGCACTGCTCTCCTGGCTTCAGTCCCACCATATCCAGCACGTGCGCCTGGACGTGTAACCGCCGTCCCTCGGCGCTGCCCCTGCCTATCGACGGCGGCCCCTCTCGATTCTCGTTTCCAGGCGCGGCGCGGGAACGAGAATCGATCCTCCCTCCGCGCGGCATTCCTCCCATCCGATGACCATTCTTGATGGTTTCCAGGCCCCGTTCTCACGGGGAATCGGGCGACGTGCCGCGCTCGTCGGATGTTGTAAAAAGGAATCGGCGGAAAATTTGACAGCGTTTTGTGACGTGAACTAGTCTTCCCTCAGAACGGAGCCACACGAGCGGAAGATTGAGTACGGAAGACTCCCTTCCGACCTTCTGTTCAGGCCACGTTGGAACAGCCCGGACCTTCTCGCCGAACGCGTGGGGCGAGGCTGTTGTGTGCTTCCTTTACGAGGAGATGGATTCGATGAAGACTCTCGCAACGCGGGTTCGTCGGTTTCTGGTCAGCGAGGATGGCCCCACGGCGGTCGAGTACGCGGTCATGCTCGCCTTGATTCTGGTGGCGTGCATCACGATCGTCGCGACCCTGGGCACGAGCATCAGCTCGACCTTCAACCAGGTCAACACCAACATGACTCCCACGAGCTAAATCACTCCGGCTGGAGAGGTTCTCGGTTGCCTGAATCGGTGGCCACTGGCACCCAAAGCCGCTCTGGGCAAACGAGAACCGCTCTCAGGGACGAGGCCAACGGATGAGGCGAGACGAGCCGGGAGATTTGTCGTCCGCGTGAACCACGACCTGGGATTCCCTCGAAACGGAGCCACACGGGCGGAAGACAGAACAACGCAGGCGTCTTTCCAGCTTCCGCTCGGGACATCTGGGTAACGGCCCGAGCCTGTTTGTCTGAGCCCGTTGGGGAAGGTTGTTGTCTGCTTCTCGATGAGGAGGAATATTCCCATGAAGTCTTTGGCTTCGCGCGTTCGTCGGCTTCTGTTCGGCGAGGATGGCCCCACGGCGGTCGAGTACGCGATCATGCTCGCGCTGATCCTGTTGGGCTGCTTCACGATCGTCGGGGCCCTGGGCACGAGCGTCAGCTCGGGTTTCAATCAAGTGAGCACTGATTTGAGCAGCGCCGGAACAACACCCTGATCCGCCGCGCCGCCGAGCAACATCCGGAGCACGGCGGTGAACGCACTCACCGCCGTGTCCTTTTTGCGCTGAGAGAGAATGGATTATTCAAGGATTCGCATCAATGCAAGACATCCCACAATACGCATTCTGGATCGTCTCGGCGGTTCTGGTGGAAGCAGCGATCATTGATGGCCTGAAGCTGCGCGTACCGAACTGGCTGACCTACCACCTGGTGTTGAGCGGGCTGGCGCTGGCCGTCTGGTACGGCGGGGTGCACGGGCTGCTCTGGTCGGTTGCCGGACTGGCCGTTGGCCTGATGGTACTGATGCCGTTGTACGCGATCGGCGGCATGGGGGCCGGCGACGTGAAGCTCATGGCCGGCGTCGGCGCGTGGGTCGGTCCCGTGCTGACGTTCTGGGCCTTCACCACGTCGGCGATCGTCGGCGGCGTGATGGCGGTGGGAATGGTCCTCTGGACACGGAGCCTGGAGCAGCACACCGCCCAGTTCCTCTCCATTGGCCGGGAGATCCTCTCCGTCCGCAACCCGGTGCTGCTCTCCGGGACCGCCGCGGAGCGGAAGCCGTCGATGCTGCTCTTGCCCTATGGCATTCCGATCGCCGTTGGCACGATCGGCTACTTCGCCTGGATGGGATTGCTCTTCTGAAGCACGCCGATGAGCCAAGACGGCGTGATTTCTCTAACTGGAGGAGGAGACGATGTTCGGCCGCTCGGGATTCATGATGTTGATCGCGATCGTCTGCGGCCTGGCCGCGATGTACGGGCGCGCGCAGATGATGGCCAAGGAGACGAAGGAGATCCCCACGCGCGAGGTTCTCGTGGCCGCCCGCGACGTGAAGGTTGAGGAAGTGCTTCAGCCCGACATGGTCAAGGTGGTCCGGATTCCGGTTCCGCAGGTTCCGGCCGGATCGTTCGCGTCGTACAAGGACGTCGCCGAGCGCTGGGCCCGCATCCCGCTCCTGGCCAACGATCCGATTCTGGACGCCAAGCTCGCGCCCAAGGGGCGCCGGTGGGACTCCTGCCACGAATTCCGAACGGCATGCGGGCCTTCGCGATCGAGGTCAACGAGCAATCCGGCGTGTCCGGATTCATCATGCCCGAGCACCGGGTCGATGTCATCCTGGCCGTGACGAAGAACGGGGGCACCTCCGAGCGCGCCGAGATCATCTTGCAGAACGTGCTCGTCCTGGCCGCCGGTCAGTTGACAACCCGGCCCGAGGACAAATCGGTGCAGGTCCGCACCGTGACGCTGGCCCTGACCCCCGATCAAATCAACGCGCTGGTCGCGGCCCGGACCCGCGGGACACTCACCCTGTCGCTCCGGGGCCTGAACGACAACGAGTTGATGAAGCTGCCGGAACCGGAGGTCGTGGCGGTAGAGGAAGAGGAGGACGAACTGAAGGTCAAACCCGCCCCCACGCCGCCGCCCCCGGTCGCCGTGGCGGTCACCGCGCCGCCGCCTCCACCGCCCACGCCGAAACCGCGTCGCCATATTTATATTTTCCACGGTCCATCGTTCGTGGAGCCGGTCCCGGTCTGGCAACACGAACTCGCGCAACCGGCGGTGGCCCCCACAAGCCAGCCAGCCCTGGCCACGGCGGCCCCGGGAGGTTTGACCGAGGTCTCCGACGGTGACGGAGCATCCCCCGCGTCTGACCCATCGGAGGCGGAGGCTGGCGATGCCGACGAGCCCCCGTTGCAACCGGCCCGGAGTCTGCCCGAGGTCGCACCGCCCCACTGACCGCCCGGAATGAGCCGCTCATCCTTCCGGGGAGCGGCGAAATCCCACAAAACGCGACATTTCATGGGAATTCACTTATGAAAAGTACGATCCGGGCCCTCCTGGTCGATCCCCAAAGCGCGACGCGGCAGACTGTTCAGAATCTCCTGGGCGGGCTGGGGACGATCTCCCCTTTGAGCGAATGTCTGTCCTACGCCGAGGCCCCCGCCGCCATCGAGCGTTCCCAGCCCGCGCTGGTGCTGATCGGCATCGACGCCGATCCGGACGGTGCCATCGCGATCATCCAGGAGCTTGTGCGGAACCGGCCCGACCTGGGCATCTTGCCGCTGGGAACGGCCAACGACGGGAACACCCTGATCCGGATCATGCGCGCCGGCGCACGCGAGTTCCTTCAATTGCCCACCAGCCCGGAGGAGCTTGGCGGCTCCATCGAGCGGTTGATGGCGCAGGTTCAGCCCGTGGTGAAGGCGCCGGAGACAACCTCCGAATCGAAAATCATCTCGGTCATCGGGGCGGCGGGCGGAGTCGGCTGCACGAGCCTGGCGGTCAACCTGGCGGTCGAGCTGGCGAAGGACCCCGAGCATGAGGTGGCCCTGGTCGATTTCGACCTTCTGCTGGGGGCGACCGACGCCTGTCTCGACCTGATGCCCGACCACACGCTTTTTGACGTCGCCCGGAACGTCGCGAGGCTCGACCCGATGTTGTTGAAGCGCTCGCTGACCCGACACGGCTCCGGGGTCCACGTCCTGCCCAAACCGATCTTGATGGAAGATTGCGCCAAGGTGGACCCCGACGCCCTGCGCACGGTCCTGACGATGCTCAAGGAGGAGTTCCCGCTCGTCACCGTGGACCTGAGCAAGAGCCTGCAAACGTCCGACTTCCTGGCGCTGGATCTGTCGGACGTCATCCTGCTGGTCGTCGTCCTGGAGCCGGCCTGCCTGCGCAACTCGGCCCGTCTGCTGGACCTGCTCCGCCAGTTCGAGACCCTGGCCGGACGGATCCAGGTCGTGGCGAACCGGGTCGGAGGGAGTGATTGCGAGGTCGAGCCTGAAGAAGGCCGAGGAGACGCTCAAGACCCCCATTCCCTGGCAGATCCCCCACGCATCGAAGATCTTCGACGCCGCGCGATCCAAAGGGGTTCCGCTGGACGTCGAGGCCCCAGGCAGCCGCGCCCACCGGATCATCAAGGAACTGGCCCGCACCCTGGCCGTCGGCCCCGCCCTGAACGACCGCAAGACCTCCTACCTCGGACGCATCGCCGCGTCCTTCTTCTGATCCATCCCGCTCCTCGCTCGATTCTCACACGCCTTAACCATTCGCGTTCTATATCCCTTACATGGAGTGACCTCGCATCGACGAGCCGCTTGGAACGCGCTACCCGAGAGGTTCGGCGCGACTGCCGTAGGAGGAGGACTTGACCATGTTCAAGGGAATTGCTCGATCGCCATTCGGCCCCCGCCCGGCGACCGAGATGCCGAAGCCGAACGAGAACCCGGCTCCGGAGATCGAGAACGGGACCCGCGCGGAACTCCCACCGGCAGCACAACCACTGCCCCAGACGCCCGCCCCGCCGCCCCCTCCGCCGACGCTGCAATCCGCCCCGCCACCGCTTGCCGATCGCAAGGAATCCCGGGCGGAGCCGGACCCCCTCGTCGAGAAATACGAGGCGCTGAAGCGGACCATCCACATGCGTCTGGTCGATCGCCTCGACCTGAACCGCATCGGCGAGATGGACCCCAACGTCCTGCGGAACGAGATCCGGGGCGTCGTGGAAACCCTCTGCGACACCGAGAACCCGCTTCTGAACCGCGACGAGCGGCAGAGGCTCGTGAACGAGATCCTCGACGAGACCTTCGGGTACGGGCCGCTGGAACTGCTGCTCAAGGACGAAGAGATCGGCGATATCATGATCAACGGGCCAAAGAACATCTTCATCGAAAAACGCGGCCGCATTCAGAAGTCGCAGGTCGTCTTCCGAGACAACGACCACCTGTTGCAGATCATCGACCGGATCGTCTCACGGGTCGGCCGTCGCGTGGACGAGACGAGCCCGATGGTCGACGCCCGGATGTCCAACGGCTCGCGGTTCAACGCGATCATCCCGCCGTTAGCCCTCGATGGCGCGGTGGTGACGATCCGGCTTTTCGGCTCGAAACCGCTGGGCAAGAACGACCTGCTGCGGTTCAAGGCGTTCACGCCCGAGATGCTCGCCCTGCTCGAAGGGGCGATCAAGGCGCGGCTGAACATCATCATCTCGGGAGGTACCGGCTCGGGCAAAACGACGCTTCTGAACACCCTCTCCAGCTTCATCCCCGATGGCCAGCGCGTCATCACGATCGAGGACGCCGCCGAGCTTCAGCTCCAGCAGGACCACGTCGTGCGGCTGGAAACGCGCCCGCCGAATATCGAGGGCCGGGGCGGGGTCACGGCGACCGACCTGGTCAAGAACGCCCTGCGTATGCGGCCCGACCGGATCATCATCGGCGAGTGCCGAGGCGCCGAGACGCTCGACATGATCCAGGCGATGAACACCGGCCACGAAGGCTCGATGACCACCGTCCACGCCAACACCCCGCGCGACGCTCTGTCCCGTCTGGAAACCATGATCAGCATGGCCGGCCTGGAACTGCCGATCCGCGCCTTGAGACAGCAGTTCGCCAGCGCCGTGGACCTGATCATCCAGGCCAACCGCCTCCAGGGCGGGCCTCGCAAGGTGACCAGCATCTCCGAGGTCGTCGGCATGGAAGGTGATACGATCATCATGCAAGAGATCTTTAGCTTCCGGCAACACGGGATCGACCCGAACGGCCGCGCATTCGGCGAGTTCATCTCCACCGGCATCCGGCCGACGTTCATGGACCGGCTGGAGTCCTCCGGCTGCGATCTTCCGACCGAGCTCTTCCGGCAGCGCGTGCTGCTGAAAGATTGATGTATTTTCAGATTTACGAAATATTTTATGCTATGATGGCTGATGAACGAAACCGCCGCCGTTCGTCCATTCGCCTTGATCGCTCAATCGATGATCGACTTTCTCGGAGCTTCCGATGGACACTAGTTTGCTCCCGATTCTGATCGGTGTCGCGGTGATCGCCCTGTTCGTTCTGGTGAGCCTGGTGCTGGTGAAAACGCCCGGCTCGGTCGCGGAAAGGCGGCTGGACGACCTCTCGGGCAAGCGGAAGGCGAAGGAAAAGGCGGACCGGGTGGCGGATATGCTGCTGCGACCGCCGGCGATCAACCTGGGCAAGGCCTTCGCGGACCGTATTCCGAACCTGGAGGGGCTGAACCGGCTGTACGAACAGGCCGACGTCGGATTCGACTTCAAGCAATTTCTGGCCATCGCCGGCGGCCTGTTCGTGGTCGGAGGGGGCCTCGGGCTGGCCATGGGGCAACCGCTGCCCATCGTCGCGGTGGGTGCGGCGCTCCTCGGAATCCTTCCGTTCTTCTGGCTCGTGCTGCGCAAGCGGGCAAGCGGATCAAGAAGTTCGTCTCGCAGATGCCCGACGCCCTGGAACTGATCGGCCGGGCGTTGCGGGCCGGGCACGGCCTGGCCTCGGGGCTGAACGTCGTGGCCGAGGAGATGGCCCCGCCGATCGCTCAGGAGTTCGGCCGGGTGTACGAGGAGCAGAACCTCGGCATCTCGCTGGAGGACGCGCTGCGAGGGCTGGCCGATCGCGTACCGACGATGGAGGTGCGTTTCTTCGTCACGGCCGTCGTGATCCAGCGGGCCACCGGCGGCGACCTCGCCGAGATCCTCGACAAGATCGGCCGGATCATCCGCGAGCGGTTCCAGATCCTCGGCCAGGTTCAGGCCCTGACCGCCGAGGGGCGGCTCTCCGGCGTCGTCCTGCTGGCCCTGCCGCCCAGCCTGCTGGCATTCATCTACATGACGAACCCCGATTACGCCAGCGCCCTGTTCACAACCTCCGCCGGAACGAAGCTGCTCATCGGCGCGGCGGTCTTGCAGGTGATCGGTGCACTCGCAATCAAGAAGATCATCACGATCAAGGTATGAATCTGCGATGAACGGTGAACTTCTGGTCCCGATCGCGGCCTTCCTGGCGATCGCCCTGGGCATCTGGGGCGGACTTACGCGCCGTCGCCGAGCGACGCGCGCGTGCGGCCGACCGGCTCGAACGACTGGTCAAGGCCACGGCGCAACGTACCGGGCCGACCGCGCTGACAAAGCGGCAGGATCGGATTCAGGCGATCGTGGCCAAGGCCGCCCCCACGCTGTCCAGGCCGCTCCAGCCAAAGAACGAGGCGGAGGTCGGCAAGATCCGCCTGAACCTGCTCAACGCCGGGTTCCGCGGCGAACAGGCGGTGACGGTCTTTCTGAGCTTGAAGTTCCTCTCGCTCCTGGTCGCCATCGGTATCGCGGTCCCGATCGCGTACGCCCGCTACGGGTTCACGACCTCGGGAATCTCGGCGATCGTCGCGGCCGGCGGGCTGGGTTTCTACCTGCCCGGCATCATTCTGAACCAGATCAAGAAGAAGCGGATGGAGGCGATCTTCCTCGGGCTGCCCGATGCGCTCGATCTGATGGTCGTCTGCGTCGAGGCCGGCCTGGGGCTCGACATGGCCATGCGGCGGGTGGCCTCGGAACTCGTCGAGTCCTGCCCGCAAATGTGCGAGGAGCTGGCCATCTCCAACTTCCAGGTGCAGATGGGCCGCGCGCGCAAGGACGTCCTTCACGATCTCGGCCAGCGCACGGGCGTTCCCGACGTGCGGGCCTTGGCCGCCATCCTGATCCAGGCCGAGCGGTTCGGTTCGAGCATCGCGACGGCCCTGCGCGTGCAGTCGGATTCCATGCGGATGCGACGCCGACAACTGGCCGAGGAACGCGCGGCGAAGACGGCCGTGCAACTGATCTTCCCGCTCGTGCTGTTTATCTTCCCGGGCATCTTCGTGGTCCTCGTCGGACCGGCAGGCATCCAGATCGCCGAGGCACTCGTCAAGTAAGACCCTGGTTTACACCATACGACCGGGGCGAGAGTGATCGCTATGCGTAAAACGTCACGAATCAATCTGGACGATCTCATTTGCTCGGCACGCCGACCCCGATGGCCCGTCCGCAAGGTCCTGATCTGGACCTTGGGATTGGCGATCAGCCCCATGGTCTATGAATCTTCGCTGGTCATCCTGGCCCGCTGGCACGCCATCTGGGGGCAGGTCATCACCGTCCGCACCCCAATCATCGACACCGTCGGCTCAATCGGGGCGCAGGGCATCCTGATGGTCCGCCTGACGTCCTCCAACTTCTTCCGCAGCGTGCCCTGGGACCCGACCCTGGTCATCAGCCTGGGCTTCTTCTGGGGCCTCGTCGGGGCGCTCGTCTTGCGGAAATGCCGATAAGATCCGACCCCTGTCGGGTAAGTCTTACCCCGGTCACGAAGGGCGGTCCTGCTCGTCGCGATCGTCCCGCTTGAAAAGATCGTCATGCCGCTTGATCCGACCGGCGCGGGCGGCCTCCAGGAAGGGGGCGACGGGGCGGACGATCGTGGTGGCGCTGTCTCCCCGGACCCGCGCCGGGTGCGGGATCTCGCGGGTGCTCGTGCGCACGAGCAACGCACCGTCGGCCCAGGGCAGCCGCGCGAGGTTCTCGATGTAGCGGTCGAACTGGCCGTTGCGCAGCAGGAAGAATTCGACATCGGAGACGTAGAGCAAGGCCACCGCCAGGCCGCGATCGCGGAGCCAGTTGGCCAGGCGGGGCAGGGCGGTCTTGCCGGCGAAATCGCCGACCAGGGGGAGAACCCGATCCCCGTTCTCGACCTCTCGCACGGCCTGGTAGAACGACTCGCGAGCGAGCATGTGGGCGGGGCGGCCCTGACGGTCCGTCGTGCGGATCAACTCGCCGAAGGTCGGATAGATCGGCAGCGCCAGAAACCGCGCGTCCATGCCCGGCCCGGCCAGCCGGGCCTGGATCGTCGCCAGCTCGGCCCACTCGTCGTCACGGACGACCCCCAGAGGTTGAAGCACGCGCTGAACCTCGGCGACCGTCGCGTCGAGCCATTCCCGATCCAGAGGCTGCCGGTCAAAGGCCGCGACGATCATCTCGGCGTCGGGCGCGTCGCCAAGCCGATCCCGGTCAGGCCGTCGCGCGGTCAGGCGGGAGAGATACGCCACCCGGTCGGGCGCGAGGCCGAACAGGGCCTTGTGCAGCAGGTGCAGCAGCAGATTCCGCCGCCGGAAGTCGAGCACGAAGGCCAGGGCGGGCCGGGAATGGGCAATGTACGTCAGGTTCTGGTCGGGACCGACCCCCAGATAAACGCCCCCCTTCGGCACGCGCCTCGCCAGAGTGCCGCAAACGCGGGGGAACGAGTCCTCGTTGGTGATCAGGTTGTCGGCATGAGGCCCCGACTCGTCTGCCGACAACGAACGGATCAATTCGCCGAACGTGAGATCACGCCCCGGAAAGAGAATCTCTTGAAGTCGCGTCGGCAGGGTCATTCGCGCGGTTCCGTTTCGATCGAGAGAAGAACAGCCGTGGCCGATGGTTCCCCCGGCTCAAGGGGCGATCTCCGGCGCCGACGACTCACGGTCCTCCATGCGAACCAGAAGGTCCGCGTACTGCAACGAGGTATCCACAATCATCGCGCGGAGGTGAGGATGGTCGGGCTGGACCTGGTGGACCTGTTCCAGTTCCTCCAGCGCGGCTTCCAGCAGCGCGCGGGCCTCGCGTGGTTCCCCGCGCTCCTCGAGAATCGCGGCGAGCGACTGCTGGAGCAGCGCGAGCCAGATTCGGTACGGGAGCGCTTCGGGAAAGCGCAGGGCGAGCTGAGCCTGAAGGTCGAGCGCGTCCCGGAGCCTCTGCTCGGCCTCCTCCGGGCGTCTGTCCCGTTGTGACAGATGGGACAGTTTGTGGAGGATGTGGACCTGCGAGAGGGCGTACTCGGGGACGTTCGGATGCTCGGCGACCAGCCGCGCGGCGATTTCCAGGGCCGCCAGCAAGCGCGGCTCGTTGAACGCGCGGTCGTCGAGGCGGGTCGGCGTCCGGTGCTCGGCGATGTTCGCGTAGGCTTCCGCCAGGTCGTAGCGGTACTCCGGAACGGCCGGATAATCGTCCACGAGCGATTCGAGGATCGCGCAGGCGCGATCGTCGGACGTGACGCCCGCCTGCGGATCAAGCGGCTCCACCAGGGCCGCGAGGTCCCGGTAGGCGCGGGCCAGCAGGTGCCGGAACTCGGGACGGCGGGGGTAGTCGTTCCCCAGATCGGTCAACAGCGCGATGCTCGCCTTTACCTCGTCCGACGCCGCCCGTGGATCGAACGTCGGGCGCGGATCGCGCGGCGGGGGCGGACCGGCACGGCGCGGCGGAGGAGGCGGGAGCCCGGGGCGGTGCCATTCGATCGTGCCGAGAAAGTAATGCGTGCGGGCCAGTTCGTAACGCACGTCGGCCGAGGGTTCCGGCACCTCGCGGAGCGTGGCGAGCGCCTTGAGGTAATCGCCACGCTCCCGGCTTTTGTCGTCGAGCGCGCGGGCCAGACGGCCCTGCTCGTTGAAGATCCGGGCGATCTCGTAGGCATACGCGGTCGCATCACCCGACTCGTCGCGGAGCCGCTGATAGGCGGCCAAGGCCCGTCCATAAGCGATTTCGGCCTGGTCGATGTGGCCGAGCCGCTGATGGATCGCGCCGACGCGGCGGTTGGCGTCGGCCACCCGGGGCCGCAGCTCCGCGCTGTCGCCGGCCTGGTCGGCGAGCCGATCGTAAAATGTGACCATATGCTCCAGGAGTGCCGCCGCTTCCTTCGAGAGCACCGGCTGGACGCCGACCTCGATCACCGAGCCGCCGGCATCGACCAGGCCGACCCCGGCGGACGGGAGCCCCCGTGCGGGGGCGAACCGCTCGAAGACCTCGTCCAGCGCGTCGATCGAGAGTTGCGAGACGGCCTCGGCCTTCTGCCGCTGGCGCGTCTCCTCGCCAAGTGCCTGGTTCGCCAGCGCGTTGGCCTTCCGCGTCTGGACGTACCCGGCGGAGGCCACGACCGCGACCAGGATCAGAAGCGCCAGGGCGGTTCCCGACAGGGCGGCCACGGCCCGGTTGCGACGTCCCCAGCGCCAGACGTGCTCCATCCAGGTGATCCGACGCGCCCGGATCGGGCGATTGTCGAGGAACAACCGCAGGTCGGCGGCCAGCGCCGCGCCGTGCCATAGCGATGCTCCGGGGCCGGGGCGATCGCCTTCAGGACGATCGTCTCCAGGTCGCGGGGAATCCGGCGGTCGAGTACCCGGGGCCTCGGCGGCTCCTCCCGCGTGATACGCCGGATCAGTTCCTGGCGGTCGCTCGTCGCGAACGCGGGGCGGAGCGTGAGCAGTTCGTAGAGGGTCAGGCCCAGACTGTAAAGGTCGCTCCGGGCATCACAACGTCCCGCGAACCGTTCGGGTGCCATGTAGCGCAAGGTGCCGGCGAGGTCCCCCGAGCGGCTCACGTCGTCGCATTCCAGGGCCTTGGCCAGACCAAAGTCGGTGATCCAGACGACCCCCTGAGAGTCGAGCAACAGGTTGGCCGGCTTGATGTCCCGGTGCAGGGTTCCCTGCGCATGCGCGTAGTCGAGCGCCTCGGCCACCTGGGCGCCGATCCGGGCGACGCTCTGCCAGTACGGGCCCCCGGGGCTGCGCGGCACGGTCGGTTCGACGCGCTCGCGTGACGACGGCGCGGGGGGTTCCCGTCCCCCCCGATCATCCGCGCCCTTCTCATCGTCCGGCAGGGAGTCGCTCAGCAGGGCGAGGGCCACGCCCGTCACACCGGAGCGTTCGGACCGGGGCTGGTCGTCCTCGTGCAGGCGCCGCAGCTCGTCCAGAATGCGGTCGAGCCCCACGCCCCGGATGTACTGCATGACGTAGTAGTGGCAGCCGTCGTGCTCGCCGATGCCGAAGACGGGGACGATGTTCGTGTGGTGCAGCTTGGCGGCCGTCCGGGCCTCACGGCGGAAGCGGTCGAGCTGCTTCGAGTCGAGCAAGGTGGTCCTCGGGAGGATCTTGACCGCGACGAGCCGTCCCAGCGATTCCTGCTCGGCCTCGTACACGATCCCCATTCCGCCCCGGCCGATCTCCCGGATAATCCGGTAATCTCCCAGACCGTCGAGCGGGTCGAGGCCGGGCAGCACGCGCCCCGCGGCCGAGCGCTCGCGGTGGGGTTTGCGGCGCTCCATCGCGGCGATCGTCGGGAACAGGGCGCGGATCGCGTCGGCCAGGTCCGGGTGCCGCGCCGCGTAGTCGTCGATCGACGGCCGCTCACCCCGGCGGAACCGGACGAGAAACTCATCGGCCAGAACCTCGACCGGATCGCGGTCCGTCGGCAAGCCGTCGGCCCCCGCCGCCGGCTCCACGTCCGCTTCCGTTGGCTGGCGGCGCGTCTCTCTGAAATTCACGACGAAGGCTCCCGACAGCCCGGAACGGACACCCTACACGACCTCCTCGAAGAACCCGGGAATCCGCGACAGCACATCCTTGAGCCGCTGGATGGCCCGGATGTAACGCATGCTCGCGGTCTTTTCGTGGATGCCGAGAACCTCGGCGATTTCCCGGTTCGAGAGCTCCTCATCGTGGCGCAGGACGAGCACCTCCCGGTCGATCGGGTCCATGCGCTCGATCGCCCGTTCGAGCTGTTCGACCAGCTCGGCCCGGAGGACCGCCTGGCTCGGGGAGGTCAGATGCGCCAGCAGGTGGTCGGCCATCGAGATCGCGCTGCCTTGCGGACAGGTTCCGCCGTGGATCGAGACCTCCTTCGAAGCGTCGCGCATCTGGATGTTGAGGTGCCTCCGGTGAACGTTCACCAGGGTCTGGCCGACGATGAGCCGCAGCCAGACGAAGGGGGTCATCGCGTCATCGTTCGGGAAATGGGCAATCCGGCTGGCCGCGTCGAGGTATGCCTCCTGGAGCACGTCGTCGGGATCGACCCGGCCGAGGAGGCGAGGGTCCAGGCGGACCTGAACGATCCGCCAGAGACGATCCCGGAACCGGGAGAACAGATCGGCCAGCGCCCCTTCGTCACCGTCTCGCACTCGCTCTTGCAGGGTCTCGATGGTCGTCTCGGGCATGGATGGCTCCTCGATTCCACTCGTCGGGCGTTCATTCTCATCCTACGGCTCAGCCGGGCCGGTGTGAACCGGCGAGCGCGGGATTGGTCGTTCCGTCCATTGCCGGGCCGCCACGCGGACCGTGGCGTTTTGGAATCATTGCCGGCGTGCGTGTAGAAACGCCTCCCGGCTTCTCGTTTCTAACCTTGGATCGAAATGACATCGCGATGGTCTTCGATATCCGTCCCACATCACCCGGAACGGGTCGCGTGAATGCGTTCCGAGAGTCCGCGTCCGGCCAGGACGTGGCCGCCTCATCCGCCTTCCCGGCCCCTCGCGCAGGGAGTTTTCCCCGATGAGATATCGAACCGTCGCCTTGCTCCTGATGATGACCATTGTGCTGGTCCCGCCTTGCATCGCGGGCCAACCCCAGCGGCCGCGGACGACCCAGACGCGAACACGGATGCGAACCTGGAGCCCGGGCGACCCGCTTCCCGGCCTCAGCCCCGACGACTTGACCCGGTTCTTCGATGGCCAGGACGCCTTTGAGACGGAGGAGGAGGTGGACGAAGGAATCGGCCCGGTCTTCAACGACGTCTCGTGCGTCGCCTGCCACGATGGTCCGGCCAGCGGCGGCGGCAGTGACGTGCTGGCGACCCGCATCGGAACGAACGTCAACGGTCCGTTCGACATGCTCGAACGGCTCGGCGGGCCGACCATCCAGGTCCAGGGGATCGGTGACGTCGGCGGCGGCGTCACGATCGGCCCGGAGGTCGTTCCGCCCGAGGCCACGATCGTCGTCCACCGGCGGACGAACCCCATCTTCGGCCTCGGCCTGGTGGACGCGGTCCCCGACGCCGCGTTTCATCAAATAGCGGCGAACCAGCAGGCGATGGCCCCTGGCCAGGCGGGACGCCCGAACATCGTCACCAACCTGCGGACCGGCGATCCGACCGTCGGCCGGTTCGGCTGGAAGGCCCAGCTCGGCAGCCTCTACGACTTCGCCGCCGACGCGTACAAGGACGAGATGGGCATCACCGTCGCCGGCTACACGGTTCCGGGGCTCGTGGACGATCAGGGCAATCCGATCGTCCAGCCGTTCCACCGCACGGCCGACGGCCGGCTTGTCTCGGAGGAGAACCCGCCGCAGGGGGATTCGACGCTCCTGCGATTCGACCCGGTCCCCGGCCCGGACGATGACGACGATGAGGATCTTTTGCGATTCGCCGACTTCATGACGATGCTGGCACCGCCCCCGAGACGCCCGCTACTCGCGCGACGCCCGCGCCGGGGAGGACCTGTTCGGCCGGATCGGTTGCGCCGTCTGCCACGTCCCGACCCTGCGCACCGGCCCCAGCCCGATCCCGGCCCTGAGCAATGTGACGTTTCAGCCGTATTCGGATTTCCTGCTGCACGACATGGGCCCTCTCGGCGACGGCCTGGAGGCGGGAAGCGCACGCGGACGCGAGATGCGGACCGCGCCGCTGTGGGGCCTGAGCACGTTGCCGTTCTATCTTCACGACGGCCGCGCCGGTACGATCGAGGACGCCATTCTCAAGCACGACGGCCAGGGACGCCCCGCCGCCTGGCGGTTCTCCCGGCTGAACCCCCGCGACCGCGGAGCACTACTGGAGTTTCTTCAGTCCCTTTGACGGAATCCGTTTCCAGACAGGGCTGGTGAGGAACCCTCCGGGGATTCTCGTTCGCAACCACCAGCCATGTTCCCTGCCCGGCTCGATCCGAAGTCGAAAGTCGTTCACCAAACAGGAGTGATGCCATGACCCGTTGGAAAGCGAGCCTCGTCGGTCTGGTGGCCGTTGTCGGAATCGCCGCGTCGGCCCTCTCCCAGGGACCACCCGGAGGGGAGCGAGGCCCGCGCGACCGGCCGGGACCGCCGCCGAGAGGTGGTCCCGGAAGACCGGGAGGAGACCGCGACGACGGCCCGCCGCCCCCGCCATTCCCGCCCCCTCCGGTCATGATGGCTCTCGATACGGACCGTGATGGCGTGCTCTCCGCGAAGGAGGTCCAGAACGCCACCAAGGCGCTCCTGACTCTCGACAAGGACAAGGACGGCGCGCTCTCCCGCGACGAACTCCGCCCGGAGTTTCCCCCGCCGCCGCCCCCCGGCGCCGGCCCCGGGCCTGGCGGCCCTGGACCGCGCGGACCTCGGCAACAGGACTTCGTCGCGTCGTTCCTCCGCATGGACAAGAACGGCGACGGCAAGGTGTCGAAGGACGAACTCCCCGAGCGCCTGCACCGCCTGCTCGAAACCGGCGACAAGAACAACGATGGCGCGATCGACAAGGAGGAAATCGACGCTCTGATGCGTGAGCGTCCCGAAGGCGGCCCCCGGCCCCCGGGCCGTCCCGGAGGACCGGAACGCCCCTGATACCCCAAGCCCGCTGATGTTGTCTGCTGTTCGGATGGCTGGGATCTCGAAGCCGAGATCCCGGCCACCCAGCCGTTTCCCCAGGGGATCAGCCCGCATCAGTGGGTTTCCGCGGGAGAGGGTGTACGATCGTGAGAGAGATTCACTCTGAGCCATGCAAGCGCAATCAATTTCTGAAATGATAAAATTTTCTCTTTCCACGGAACCACCATGCAAGGCCCATCACACCTCAGCCTTGACGCGGCCCCCGCGCGGCGAGACACGCGCCGCGGGGCCGTCCGCCTGGTGATCGCCGGACTGATCCTGAGCGCGGTTCCGCTCGGTGTCCCGGCCCAGGAGACGACGGGGCAGGGGGCCTCTCGGCTCGAACTGCCGGACCCGCCCTATTCCTACACCACGCCCGACCTTCCCGCCCACTTCCGGACGGCCCTGGTTCGGAGCTTCGACAACACTCCGCCGGACAACCCGATCAAGGACGACGGGGCGACGCTCGGCCGGGTGCTCTTTTACGACACGAGGCTCTCGGTCGATGGCTCGATCTCGTGCGCCTCATGCCACCAGCAGACGCGGGCCTTCAGCGATCCGGCACGCCCGCAGCCGGGGGGTGATGGGCCGGGAGGGGGACCGAAACTCCATGAGTCTCGTGAATCTCCGCTACTACGCCAGCGGCCGGTTCTTCTGGGACGAACGCGCCCGCACCCTGGAGCAGCAGGTCCTCCAACCGATCGAGAACCCCCTGGAAATGGGGCACGACCTGGAGAAAATCGTCGTCCTTCTCCGCGAGGACGCCCTGTATCCCCCCTTGTTCGCGAAGGCATTTGGCGATCCCGAAGTGACCCGCGAACGCCTGGGACGAGCGCTCGCGCAGTTCCTCCGCGCGTTGGTGTCGTACCGCTCGAAGTTCGACGAGGGGATGATCCAGGCCGGCTCGATCTTCGAACCGTTTCCGAACTTCGACCGCGCGGAGAACCTCGGCAAGACGATCTTCCTCGGCGAGCACGACCGGCGCTCCCGGGGCAACTGCGCCACCTGCCACCTGCGGAATTTCGCCTTCTTCCTGCCCCGCGACCAGGCCCGGCAGCAGGCGATCTTCTACATCGACCAGGCCCGCAACAACGGTCTCGACCCCGAGTACGTCGTCGCCGACAACGGGCTGGGGGACCTCTCGCTCGCCCTCGGCGACTTCGGCCGGTTCAAGTCCCCCACCCTGCGCAACGTCGAGCTGACCGCGCCCTACATGCACGATGGCCGATTCCAAACACTGGACGAGGTGATCGACCACTACAATACGAAAGTCCAGCCTCACCCGAACCTCGATCCCCAGTTGCTCAACGCGCCGGGGCGAGGGGATCGCTCCCCTCGGCTGATGAACCTCGACGCCGAGGAGAAGGCCGCGCTCGTCGCCTTCCTGAAGACGCTGACGGACCGGCCGTTCGTCCACGACGCGAAGTTCTCCGACCCCTTCCGATCGCGGAGGACTGACGCCGTGGCCCTCCGAACGACCGCGCGGGAAGTCGGCGGGGCAGGGCCGGATCGTCCTCAAGGCTTCCCCACCTTGCCAGCGGGGCCGTCGCCGCGTAGGCTGTTACGCATGGATTGATCCGCAATGCAATGACACCGCGAGGATGGAACGAGCGCCATGCGAGTATCGCTGAAGGGACGGGTTTTGTGGGGGATTCTGCTGGGGCTTCTGGTCCCGCGATGGGCGACGGCGGCCGACCCGCCCCGACTTTCCGACTATTACGGCTTCCTGTCCCCGGAGATCTACAAGCTCGACCCCCGGATCAGCAACCTGCTCCTCCATGACCTCGACGGCGATCGGGTCGGCGATATCATCGTGGCCAACAACGGCCGCTCGCGGATCGACCTGCTCCTGAGCGCCCCGCGGAAGGACGAACCCGCGCCTTGGCCGCCCGCAACGAGGCCAACCAGATCCAGAGCGATCGCCGGATGCGGCTCGAAAGCCTGCCGGTCAACAAGGCGGTGGTCAGCCTCCAGGCGGGGGACTTCAACGGCGACGGCAAGATCGACCTGGCCTACTACGGCACGCCCGCCGAACTGGTCGTGATGTACAACGCCGGTGGCGGGACGTTCGAGAACTCGCGACGGATCGACACCGGCGAGGCGGTCGAGAACGGCGCGGCCCTGGCCGTCGGCGACCTGAACCGCGACGACCGCGACGACATCGCCCTGCTGGCCTCCGGCGAGATCATCACCATCCTGCAGCAGGAGGGGGGACGTCTGGGAGAGCCCGAGCGCCTGCCGCACACGGCGAACAACCCGGCCTTGATCCGCATCGTGGACCTCGACGGCGACGGCGGCAAGGACCTGGTCCTCCTCGAAGGGAGCGACGACGACCCGATCCGCGTTCGCTTCGGCACCGAGTCCGGCAAGCTCGGCCCGGAGCAGCGCTTCGAGGTGGAGTCCCCCGCGCCATCGCCTTCGCGGCGATGGACAGCAAGCCCGGCGACGAGGTCCTGACGATCGAGGCGCAGTCGGGCCGGGCGAAGGTCCTCACGCTGACCGAAGCGGACGGCTCCGGCGGCGGAACCGGTTCCGAACAGCGCGGGCGCTTGATCTTCCACCCGTTGCCGCGCGGCAACACCCGGGGCCGCTCGCTGTCGCTGGGCGACCTCGACGGCGACGGCAAGACCGACGTCGTCGTCACCGACCCGGCCGGCGCGCAGTTCCTCGTGTACCTCCAGGGTGAGGCGGGCCTCGGCACCCCGCAGACCTTCCCGAGCCTCTCCGATGCCAGCACCGTGCGTCTGGCCGACTTCGACGGCGACAAGCGGGCCGAGGTCATCGTGCTCTCGGAGCGCGAGAAGCAGGTTGCCGTCAGCCGGCTGACCGAGGGGCGGCTCACCTTCCCCGACCCCTTGCCGATCAGCGGCGAACCGGTCGCGCTGGAGGTGGCCGACCTGGACGGGGACGGCAAGCCCGAGATCCTCTACGCGGTCAAGGCGGCGGGGTCCCAGACGTGGAACCTGCGCGGCCTGAAGCGCGAGGCGTCGGGCACGTTCGTGCCGTTCCGCTGGGGCCAGGACGACGTGGTCGAGATCAAGGGGATCTCAGGGGCCCCGCCGGCGCTGCGGGTGCTGGAGGCCAACGGCGACAACCGGCCCGACATCCTCGTCTTCAATGATTACGGCCCGCCCGTCCTGCTCCTGGGCCGCGCGGGAGAGCCTCCCGCGCCGACCGGCGGCAGCCCGGGGCCGCTCGTCGATGCCAAGCCGGCCGGCGTCAGCCCGCCCAGCCAGGGGAAGACCGGCCTGATCGTCGCCCAGAACACCTACGCCCGCGACGTCTTGCTCGACCAGGACGGGCGCTGGGAGGTCAAGGACCAGTACAACGCCGGCCGCAGCTCCGCCCAGATCGTCGGCGCGGTGGCGATGGACGCCGACAACGACGGCACGCCCGAGATCGTCCTGCTGGACGCCAACGCGAAGTCCCTCCTGTTCCTCGACAAGAAGGAGGGGGTCTATCGTCCCGGCGGCACGCTGTCGGTCGGCTCGATCGACTTCCAGGGGATGCACGTCGCCGACCTCGACGGCGACGGCCGCAACGACCTGCTCCTGGCCGGCTCCGACCGCTTCGGCGTCGTCCTGACCGGCCGCGAAGGGCAGCGGCTCAGGGCGGAGGCCGGCTACGAATCGCGCCGGAAGGAGGCCCACCTGGCCGACCTGACCGCCGGCGATCTCAACGGCGACGGCAAGCCCGACCTCGTGCTGATCGACACCGCCGAGCACTTCGTCGAGATCGCCGCCTTCGAGGACGGCCCGGCCCCCGAGCTGGATCGCGCCCTCTCGTTCAAGGTCTTCGAGCGCAAGTCGTTCCGCGACATCGACCGCCTGGTCGAGCCCCGCGAGCTGGCCATCCGCGACGTGGACGGCGACAACCGCCAGGACCTCGTCCTGCTCGTCCACGACCGCATCCTCGTGTACCGCCAGGACCCCGGACCGTCAGACGAGACCTCAACGGCGGCGAAGTGAGCGCCCGAGGCCCGAGCCTCATCGGGTCGGTGAGCGGGGCGTTGCCCTCTGTTGAGCAATTCAGGGATTGGTTGGATTTCTCCTTCCCGCGCTCGAAAGGAAGATCCTCGTCCTGTCCTTCTCAACCCCGGGAGTCTTCGACCCTTCCCCCTGACCAGGGGGGATCCGCTTGGGCAGCGGATCGGTTCTCGTGCGTGCCCTGTCGATCTTTTTCGGAACCCCCTCCGGCTCCCCCTTATCAAGGGGGAGAGGAAGAAGGAGGAATCCGCTCTCCCCTTCCAGGGAACTTCATCCCTTCCCCCCTTGCCAAGGGGGGATTGAGGGGGGTCCTTGGACGGCGGATCGGGGGTCGTGATCGGTCATTTTGATCTTCCCGGAACCCCCTCCGGCTCCCCCTTGCCAAGGGGGAGAGAAAGAAGGGAATCCGCTCTCCCCTTCCAGGGAACTTCATCCCTTCCCCCCTTGCCAAGGGGGGATTGAGGGGGGTCCTTGGACGGCGGATCGGTGGTCGTGATCGGTCATGTTGATCTTCCCGGAACCCCCTCCGGCTCCCCCTTGACCAAGGGGGAGAGAAAGACAGAGGACGCTCCCCCTGATCGATATCAAGAAAGGGGGAGAGGAAGAGACGCTCCCCGATCGATATCAAGAAAGGGGGAGAGGAAAGACGCTCCCCCTGTGCTTTCCCTTCCTTTGCGATCTTCGTCGTTCTTTGCGGTGGACTCTCTCATTCCTCCTCGATCACCAGGTCGATCGCGGAGAAGTGCTCGTGGTCGCTCTGGGTATTGCGGGTTTCCACGCGGATGAGGTACGCGCCGGGCCGGTCGATCCGCACGGTGGTCCGGGCGCCGGCCTTGGTGCCGGGCTTGAAGTCCATGTCGAAGGCGGTCTCCAGCACCACGTTCTCATCGGCGGGCGGCACCTCCTTCTGGCCGACCTCCAGCTCGCGGACGATGAAGAAGTGGACCACCACGTTTTCCAGCGTCTTGTGCGGGTAAATGTTCGTCAAGATCCACTGGATCTTGATCGGTTCGCCCGGCTTCGCCTTGATGACCGGACGCGGGTTCTTGCCCCACGCCGGGGGCGTCTGGTCCATGAACGCCGTCTTCTGGTCCCGCGACGTCACCACGTCGAGGTTGATCTTGGCGTGCTCGGCGAGGGCGGACCGGGACGCCAGGCCCACCATCACGAACGGCAACAGCAGCATCGCTCGGCGCATCATGGCACCTCCTCGGGAGAAAGACGGGTCGGCAACGATCGCCAACCGGGGGGTTTCCTCCATCGTAACCGCTTTCGACGACGCCAACCAATCGCTAGACCGCCCCGGTCGAGTTTGCGGGTCTGCGCGGAACGCAACGGCGGACGTCGAAAAGCATGGGTCCGCGCGTCCGTCTCCACGCGCCGGAGCGTGATAGGATTTCGTCTGGGCCTGCCCCGCGAAAGGATCGCGGCGCGGGTCGAAGTCCGCATCCATCCCGCACGCGACGGAAAAAAAAGGAGCCAACGGATGGCCACGCCCGTTGACCGCAATCGGAAGTCGATCCTGTTCCTGGCGCTGGGCCTGGGTCTGGCGGCCTTGCCGGGCTGTCATTCGACGGGCTCCGGCTGGGGCTTGCGACGGGCACCAGGGACCGTGCCCTACGCGGCGGCCCGCCCCGCGTATGGTCCGGCCGCGCGGAAACCGTTGTTCCTGCGGGGTTACGCCGGATACAACTACACGCCCGAGCTGCGCCCGCCGTATGTCGGCCTGAAACATAACGACAGTGTGAAGGATGGTCGCGTGCTTCGCTGAGCGGCCCCGGCGCGGGACCTCGCGTCACCGGATCACCATCCTTGCATGGATTGAGAAATCCGTGACGCGGCCTTGGACGCGCCCCGCCGGGTAGGGATACAATCAGCCAGCGCGGAACGGGACAGCCGAGGGGGCGTCGCGGGGGAACGAACCACCGCGCGGCTTTCGCGAGTCAACAGGTCGAGTCGAAAGGAAGGGCGGCCGGATGGAGCGGGAGAGCCTGCGCATCGGGATCGTCGGCGCAGGGGGAGATCACCCGCAAGCGACATATCCCCGGCTTCCAGGCCCTGCCAGGAGTCGAAATCGTTGGCGTCTGCAACCGCCACCGCGAATCGACCGGGCGGGTCGCTCGGGAATTCAACATCCCGAAGATCTTCGGAAGCTGGGAAAACCTGATCGATGACGACGAGATTGACGCCGTCGTCATCGGTACGTGGCCGTACCTGCACTGCCCGATCACGCTGGCGGCGCTCGACGCCGGCAAGCACGTGCTGAGCCAGGCCCGCATGGCGATGAACGCGCGCGAGGCCCAGCGCATGCTGGACAAGTCGCGCGAGCACCCCGAGTTGACGACCATGGTCGTCCCCAGCCCCTACGGCCTGACCGGCGACGCCTTCCTGCGCGGTTTGATTGCCGAGGGGTTCCTCGGCACGCTCCGAGAGCTGCACGTCACGGGCTTCTCCGACGCTCTGGCGGACCGCAAGACGCCGCTCGGCTGGCGGCAGATGACGAAGTATTCCGGCTTCAACATGGTGATGCTCGGCATCCTGCACGAGACCGCCCTGCGCTGGTCGGCATTCCGACGTGGGTTTCGGCCCATGCCGCGAAACTCATCCCCGCGCGGCGCGATCCCGAGACGGGCAAGAAGACGCGGGTGGGCACGCCGGACAGCGTTCACGTGCTGACGGCCCAGGAGGACGGCTCGGTGGGCGTGTACCGCAACAGCGCCGTGACCTGGCATGGGGACGAGATGTCGGTTGCCCTGTACGGCTCGGAGGGCACCTTGATCTACGACCTGGCCCGCGACGAGATCCGGGGCGCCCGCGCGGACGAGCCGGAGCTGCGCGTCTTGCCGATCCCCGACGACCAGCGCGGCGGCTGGCGGGTCGAGGCCGACTTCGTCGCCGCGATCCGCGAAGGGCGGCCCGTCACCCACACCGACTTCGTCACGGGCGTCCGTTACATGCAATTCACCGAGGCCGTCGCCCGCAGCTCCCGCCACCAGCAGCCCGTCACCCTGCCGCTGAAGGAATTTTCGAATCCAAGCCTTTAAATATTAACATTAATGAGCCAGGACCAGGAGGGTTGCCCCGGGCGATCGGCTACTGTCCCTTCGGGACGAAATGCGTGCCTCCTCAAGCCCTCGATTACCGCGCGGCCACGGGCGGATCAACGGCATGGACCCAGTCGGGATCGGCCAACGGCTTCTTGGTGGGGAATGGAGCAGGGCGAGGGACCTGGCCTTCCTCGGAGACGCGCCCGAGGAGGCGGTCGAACGTCATCAGGGTCAACAGCCAGAGCCCGATGGCCCCCGCGCCGTAGAGGACGATCCAGAGGGCGGCGCCGCTCAGAATCCACGTCGCTTCCTCGCCGCGCATGCCGGATTGCTCCAGAACCACGGTGAGCAAGCCCGTGCCCCAGAAGGGGCTGGCCTCGGAGAGCAAAAACCCGACGTCCTGTTCGCGGTTGCCGGTCCGGGAGATCAGCATCATGACGAGCATGACCCAGCCGATCGCGACGAACACATAAAACGAGACCATGACCGCCAGGGCGCGCCCCAGGCGGGAGATCCAGGTCGCCAGGGCCAGGCCGAGGCTCGTCCAGAAGGCCCCCTGGGTCAGGATCAGGCCGACGGTCAACACCGGCACGAGCGTGGCCACGGACAGGGACCTGTTGTTCGTGGTGAGCGCCATGCAGAACGTCACCAGGAACGGCCAGACGGCCAGCAACGGCACCAGGCGGTAGGCCCCCCACCACTTGCCCCAGAGGATCGAGCGGGTCGGCAGGGGGGTGGACATCAGGACGTCGAGGCTCCCCCGGACCCGCTCCTCGGCCAGGGCCGTCGGCGCGGCGACGCAGACGAGCAAGAGGCCCGCCGTCACCTGAAAGGCGTTGACCAGGGCGCCGAACTCGCGGGTGGGACTCCCGGACTGGGCGATAGTCACGAGACTGAACAGCGACGACAACACGATGAACAAGCCCCAGACGACGCGCGTCCAGCGTGACGGCCGGCGCCGGTGCCACTCGCGCCAGAGGACGGGGTTGCGGTCGAGCGACGGCCCCGGCAGGAACCGCCCAGCGGGCCTCTCACGGCGTTCGCGCCGCCAACGTCGCTTGCGCGTCGTCTGCGTGCCGCGTCCCAGTTGCCGCACGGCCACCGCGCGGAGGCGCAGCACCGACAGCGCCGCCAGCAAGGCCGAGAACAACAACAGCACTCCGCTGTAGATCAGCCAGGAGGTCCATCCCACCGTACCGGGGTTCGTGTAGGCGGCGAAGACCTGATGGAACGGGTCAATGAAGCTCAGCCAGACCGGGGCCGATACCCCAAAGAGACTCCACAAGAGCCCCTCCGTCATCGCCCCGGCCAGGAGCCAGACGGCCCAGACGGCGTACGTCGCCAGCAGCACCTCGTGCGTCTTGTGGCTCCAGACGGAGAAGGTGAAGGCCAGCGCGGAGCCGAAGACCGCCACGCTCATCGTGATCAACATCGCGCCGATGAGGGCCTGCGGGTCGAGACCGCCCAGAAGCATCCCCAGGGCCATGACCGGCAGGACGCAGCCGACGCAGCCGACGACCGGCACGAGCCGCGCGGCGAGCTTGCCCAGGACGATCTCGCCATCGGAGAGGTCCGTCACCAGCAGATGCGTCAAGGTCCCCCGCACCTTGTCCAGGCAGATCGCGCCGGCCGTCGCCGCCGGCGCCGCCAGGAGCACCAGCGCCAGTTGCGTCCCGACGATGGCCATGTAGAGCGCCTCGCCGATCCGAGCCAGCGCCGCCGGAGTCGTGATCGTCATCCCGGAGGATGCATTCCAGTGGGCGAGCAGGAGCGCGACCAGCAAGATCCCCACCAGGGCGGACCGCGCGGCGTACACCTGCCAGCGGCGCGAGGTCGTCAGCCACTCGTACGCGAAAACCGGCCCCAGACCCAGGCGCGTTCCCATGTGTCCGTCTCCGTCAAAAAAAGGTCTGTGCGACGTCGCTAGATCCACTCATCCCATCCCGAGCGGAGCGAAGCCGGTTCGGGAACGGTTTCCGGGCGATCGGGTCCGGGCCAGTCGGCGGCCAACGGCAACGGCGGCGTGGGGAGAACAACATCAGGCTCGTTGTCCTCGAACCAGAAACCGGGATGATACGACCACGCCGCCACCCGGCCAAGAGAGCGGTCGAAGGTCGCCAGAGTCGCCCCCAGCAGCACGACGGCCAATGCCCCATAGACGATGATCCACCACAACATCCAGATGACGCACTCGGCCCAGTCGCTCCCCCGCCCCTCAACGATCATGAGGTTCGGGAAAAAGACCCCCATGAACGGGCTGGCCATGGCGATCCCCGCACCGAGCATCCGAGGGGTGAACTCGGACATGAGAATGCCCAGGAAAAAGGTGCCCACCGTCACCCCGACGTAGGCCGTCACATTCAACGCCACGGCGCGGCCCACCCGGGGCACCCAGCACGCCACCAGCAAACCGAAGCTCGTCAGGGCCGCGCCAAAGGTCAGGATCTCCCCCAGGATGAGCAACGGCGCGAGCCAGTGCGCCTCGAAAAACGTGCCCCGCGACAGGTAGATGACGATCGAGACGAGTGTCGGCAGCACGGCCATCAGCAGGACGATCCGGTACGCGCCCCACCACTTGCCCCAGACGATCGACCGTGTGGGCATCGGGGTCGCCAGAAGGATATCGAGGCTCCCCCGGACCCGCTCCTCGGCCAGCGATGTACCCGACATCACCGCCACGAGCAAGAACCCGATCGCCACCTGCCCACCGTTGAGCAACGAACCGATCCCGATTCGCATCTGACTTCCCTCCAGGCAGATCGAGATCAGGATCAGGAACAAGACGACGCTCATCCCGGCATAGACCAGCCACAAGGCCCGCCCCCAGCGCGTCGCGCGGTTGCGGTGCCACTCCCGCCAGAGGACCGGGTTCCCGTCCAGCGAAGGGCCGGGCAGCCATTCGGTCCAGCGGCCGAGGTTGACGTGAAGCAAGCCCCGCCGCTTGACTCCCGGCGCCTCGCCCGACTGCCGCGCCGCCACGGCTCGAACCCGCCAGGTACTCACCCCCGCCAGCACGGTCGAGATGGCCAGGGTCGCCAGCAAGAACCAGGCGTCGGTCCCCAGGCTCACGGTGCCGGGCCACCAGTAGGGCGCGAAGGCCAACCAGTAGGGGTTGGTCGCGGTGAACCACGTCGGCAACGACCAGGTCACGCTCCACGCCATGCGCAGCAGGAACAGCGCCGGGCCGCCCAGCACCCAGAACAGCAGCAGCGCATAGGTGACGATCAGGACCTCGTGCGTCTTGCGTCCCCAGACCGAGAGAGTCAACGCCAGCGTGCTCGACAGCACGGCGGTCCCGAGCGAGACCAGAAACGCCCCGAACAGGGCGATCGGGTCCATGCCCCCCAGAAGCATCCCCAGCGACATCGCCGGCAAGGCGCACAAGACCAGGCCGACGACCGGCACGAGCCGCGCGGCGAGCTTGCCCAGGACGATCTCGCCATCGGAGAGGTCCGTCACCAGCAGATGCGTCAAGGTCCCCCGCGCCTTGTCCAGGCAGATCGCGCCGGCCGTCGCCGCCGGCGCCGCCAGGAGCACCAGGGCCAGTTGCGTCCCGACCATCGCGTAGAAAAAGTACTGCCCGACCCACGCCTGGGCCGAAATCGACACCGGTTCCCGGCCCGAGACCTCCGTGAGCCAGACGATCCACATGGCGAGGAGCAATCCCGCGACGAACAGCGACCGCATGGCGTATAACTGCCAGCGACGCGCGCCGATCAGCCATTCAAAGGCGAAGACCGGTCCCAGCCCCAGGCGCATCCCCATGTCGGCGTCTCCTCGTCGGGCGAACTCCTAAAGTATTCGCACTCGGCTTAGGGGAATTGGACAATAAATCGGACAGATGTGCCAGGGGTGAGTCTCCGACCGTTCGATTCGTTACTCTGGAAAGGGAGGTCGTAAGAGGCTCAGGAATCACGCAAAATCCGATAATGGGCGGTGCCCACCCGAGGAATGTCGTCGGAATCTCTCCTTTTGCGTCGAGAATTCTTCTGGAGAGCGAAGGGAGTCTCCCCGTTGGACGCGAAGTCTCCAGGACCGATGGCCGTTGTGTGCGGGCCGCTGACGTACCTCGTCGCGGCCCTGGCGGTGATGCTGCTGGCGAGCTGGGTTCCGCATTATCTGACGTGGCCGTGGTGGCCCGACCTCGACGCCTACGCGACGATCGCCCAGGGGTGGGACGCCGGCATCGCACCCTACCACGACGTGGTCATCTTCAACTTCCCAGGACAGATCTATCTCTTCTGGCTCCTGGGCAAAACTCTCGGCTGGGGAGGCACCACGGCGATCTACGCCGTGGACGCGGGCTTGCTCGTCGGCTTCGGCGCGGCGGTCGTGGCCTGGAGCCGCCGGCGGCTCGGCCGGACGCTTCCGGGGTGGATCGGCTTCGTGGCGTTCCTGGCGTACTACCTCAACCTCGATTACTCCGGGGTCGCCCAGCGCGACTGGCAGGGGCCACTCTTCGTCGTGCTCGGCCTGATGGCCATCCAGGCGCTGCCGGGGCGTCGGGGGCGGGTGCTCTCGGCCCTGGGGTTTGCCCTGGGGGCGACGTTCCGGCCGCACGTCGTGCTGTTCCTGCCGGCCCTGGCCCTCGCGATCGAAACCGAGACCCGCGCACCGGGGGAGTCCTGGCGGTCGACCCTCCGCGCCTGGCTGTTCTGGAGCTTGACCTGCGCGGGCTTCCTGCTTATTGGCCTTCGCCCCGTTGATCGGCCAAGGGTTATTCGACGACCTGCTCCGCGACGTCCGCATCGCCCGACACGGGGGCAGCTACGCCCGGACGACCCCGGCGCAAAGCGGTCCGGATCGTGGCCGCGCAGCTTGCCGATGGGCGTGTTCTGATCGTCCTGCTGGCGAACCTCGGCCTGGCGATCCGGCTGGGCAGGGAGTCCCGCCGGTTGGTGCGGCCCTGGCTCGTGGCGCTGGTTCTCGCCCTGATGTACAAGCCGCCCCATCCCGTTCCCCACGCGTACCTCGAACACCCGTTGCGGCTCGTCCTGGCGGTGAACCTGGCGTTGCTGGTCCACCTGGTCCTGGAAGTGCGTCGGCCGGTGGGTTGGGTGTCGGTCGGTGCCCTGGCGGCGATCCTGGGAATGATCCTGACCCCCTGGCCGCGGTTCGCGCGGCTGGACGCGAACGTGACGGCGATCGAGACCTTGCGGCGGGGCGTCGTTCCGGTGGACGTGCCGCCGGGCGCGGTCGCGCGGTTCCCGCCCGTCTGGCGAGACGCCTCGTACTCGTGGGACGACTACCGCGCCGTCCTGACCTACCTGCGACGGCACACCGGCCCGGAGACCCGGGTGGCGAACGTGCTCAAGAACCCGCCCTTCCCGCCGGTCAACGGTCCGGTTGGGCGAATCTCGCCGTTCCCGGCCGAGGCGGGCATGCCGTTTCTCTGGCAGGTCGGCCCGCGCATGGAACGGCGGTTCGCCCGCGCTCTGAAGGAAACTCCCGACACGGTCGTCGTCTGGGTGCCCGGTGAGACCAGCTTCGACCCGTCATTCCGCACGCCGAACATCGATCGGACGATCCGCCGGTTGTACCGTCCCGAAGCCCGCTTCGGCGCGATCGAGGTCTGGCGGCGCATGCGGGATTGACCCGCGCGACGCCGATCCGACCTTGCGGCGGGGGACACCCCGGATAGAATGGGGCCGGATCTGGCCAAACGGGGGCGGGGCAAGGGGGACGACCGGCGTGCGCATCGCCTACTTCGATTGCTTCAGCGGCATCTCGGGCGACATGACCCTCGGCGCCCTGGTGGACGCCGGGGTCGATCCCGCCGCGCTCCAGCACGCCATCGGCGGGCTCGGGCTGCCTTGCGAGCTGACGTTCGAGACCGTCCGTCGCGGCGGCTTCCGCGCGACCTATGCCCGGGTCAACACCCCGCACGAGCACGCCCATCGCCACCTGCACCACATCGAGGCGATGATCGACGCGGCCCCCCTGAGCCCTCGCCAGAACGACCTGGCCAGGCGGATCTTCCGCAAGCTGGGCGAGGCCGAGGCCGCCGCGCACGGCATCGAGATGAAGAAGGTCCACTTCCACGAGGTCGGCGCGGCCGACTCGATCGTCGATATCGTCGGCGCGGCCGTCGGTCTGGACCTCCTGGGGGTCGATCGGATCGAGGCCAGCCCCTTGCCGCCGGGGCGAGGCTCGGTGAAGGCCGCTCACGGCCGCATGCCCCTGCCGGCCCCCGGCACGGCCGAGCTGCTGAAGGGCATCCCCATCGCCGAATCCACGGCCGACTTCGAGCAGACGACCCCCACCGGCGCGGCCATCCTGGCGACCGTCGCCGACGCCTTCGGCCCGTTGCCGCCGATGACCATCGAGGCCATCGGCCTGGGGGCGGGAACCGCCGATCCGCCCGGCCTGGCCAATATCGTCCGCCTGTTCGTCGGCCGCGCGGCAGTCCCCGCCGGGAGCGACCGCGTCTGGGTCCTGGAGACGAACCTCGACGACCTGCCCGGCGAGGTCGTCGGCTACGCCACGACCCAGCTTCTGGCCGCCGGTGCGCTCGACGCCTTCGTCACCCCGATCTTGATGAAGAAGAACCGCCCCGGCGTGATGGTGACGGTCCTCTGTGACGAGAGCCAGATCCCCGCGATGGAGGAGATCCTCTTCCGCGAGACGACCACCCTCGGCGTGCGCCGCTACCCGGTCAGCCGGCACAAGCTGAACCGCAAGGCGACCGAGGTCCAGACGCCGTTCGGCCCGGTCCAGGGGAAGCTCGGCTGGCTCGACGGCCGCCCGCCGCAGTTCAGCCCCGAGTACGACGATTGCGCCCGGATCGCCGCCGCGCAAAACGTCC
Organism: uncultured Planctomycetota bacterium; assembly: GCA_963758025.1. GTDB lineage: Bacteria > Planctomycetota > Planctomycetia > Isosphaerales > Isosphaeraceae > CAVWUA01. The sequence continues at coordinate 233,176 of CAVWUA010000009.1, forward strand.
CGCTTCGCGACGTTTACAAGGCGGCGCACGAGGCGTTTACCGGAACCCCCTCAGCCACCCAATCCGAGTGATCCCAGACGCTGATCCCCTCGTCCCATCCAAGGAAGGACGTTCCATGTCACCGGCCCTGGAGATGGCCCTGATCGTGACCCTGTCGGTGCTGCTGGCCGCCGTGTCGGGCGTGGCCGGGATGCTCTGCTGGCGGGTCCGCTCGGTCCCGCTGGACCGCGTCGCGCGGCTCGCGCGCGAGCTGGCCGAGCGCCAGAAGGCGCTGGAGGTGCTGATCGCCCGGCTCGAAGCGGCCGAGGCGACGCAAAAGGAGGCGCCCGCGAAGGCCCCGGGGCCTCGTCCCGCCGCGCGTCGCAACGCCTCGACGGTCCGCATCGACCGCGCCGAGCCGAGTGCCGTGGCGGGTCCGACCCTGATCGCCGTGCCTGATCTCTCGATGGCGCAAAGCCATGTCGGCGCGCCGTCGGCCGGTTCCGAGCTGTCGCGCCGCTTCGGCGCGATCTGGGACCTCGCCGACACCGGCGCGACGGCCGACGCCATCGCGCGGACGACCGGACAGCCGATCGGCCAGGTCGAGTTGATCCTGGGCCTTCGGCGACAGCTCCTCCACCACGAGGGCCGCGCCTGAGATGAGCAAGCCACCCCCCCTCGAACCGCCGGCCGTCGCCTGTCTGGAAATAACCCGCCGGACTGTCCTCTTGATCCTCGGGATCGTCCTCCTCGGCATCCTCGGGGGAAGCCTCGTCCTGGTCGGGCGCGACCGGGGCATCCCCATCTGGCCGCCGAAAGACGCCCACCGCGCCTTGCTGTACACGCTGATCGGCCTGGTCATCGTCAGCTACGTCCTGCGACGGGTCATGGGCCGGAGAGACACCCTGCGCGATCCCCAAACCCGCTGCGGCCGGTTCTTCCGGCGCACGTCATCGGCGCGACCGTCGGTGCCCTGGCCATGCCCCTGGGTCTCGTGTACGGTTACGCCGTTGAACCGCGTTTGCGATCCGTCGCGCCGTTCTGGATCGCCGCCGTGGCACTCAGTTTGCTCTCGTTACCGCATTCTTATGAATTGGAAGATTTCCAGGACCCGATGCCCGCCGACCCGAACGGAGAGGCCCGCCCATGACGCCCACCCAGCGCCTCCTTCTCGGGATCTATGGGGCCATCGTTCTGGCCTGGCCGATCCGCCACCTGGTTCTGACCTGGCTTTACCGGCAGTTCGATCTCCTCTCGCCCGGCTCGCCGACCTTCGCCGGAGCCGATACGCCGCTCATCACGGCGATCATCCCGGCCAAGGACGAGGAGACCACGATCGCCGATTGCCTGGCGACGGTCCGCGCCCAGCGGTATCCGAACCTGGAAATCCTCGTCGTCGATGACCGCAGCACCGACCGCACGGCGGAGATCGTGCGGGAGATCGCCGAGACCGACCCGCGCGTCCGGCTCCTCTCGATCGACGAGCTGCCCCCCGGCTGGACCGGCAAGAACCACGCCCTGCACGTCGCGGCGGCCGAGGCGCGCGGCTCCTGGCTCTGGTTCCTCGACGCCGACACGCGGCACCAGCCCGACAGCCTCTCGATCGTGATGGAGTACGCCCGGGGCCAGCAGGCCGCGATGGCCAGCCTCGTCCCCGAGATGCGCTGCGAGACGTTCTGGGAGCGGGCCTTGCAGCCCCTGGAAGGGATCGTCCTGATGCGGTCCTTCCCGCTCTTCCAGGTCAACAACGACCGCCACCCGCTGGCCTTCGCCAACGGCCAGTACATCCTCATCCAGCGCAACGCCTACGACGCGGCCGGCGGACACCAGGCGGTGCGGGACCGGTTCGTCGAGGACATCTACATGGCCAAGCGCGTCAAGGCCCTCGGCCTGCCGATCCGCGTGGCGCTCGGGCCGGGCATCAGCTCGACCCGGATGTACACCTCCCTGCCGCAGATCATCCGGGGCTGGAGCCGCATCCTCTACGACGCCCTGGACCGCCGCAGTCTGCCGCTGGTCGGCAAGATCCTCGAACCCTTGATCTTCAGCCAGACGTTCATGATCGCCCTGGGGGCCGCGCTGGTGTTGTTCGCCCGGGGGCAGACCGGCCCGTTCCCGACGTGGCTGCTGATCCTTTCGCTCGTGCATCTCCTGCTGCAACTCTCGGTCCTCTATCGGATGTACCGCTGGTCCTCGCCCGACAGCGCGCGCGGGGCCTTGTGGTATCCGCTGGCGGGGATCGTCTCGGCCTGGATCACGGTCAAGGCGATCTTCATGTGCGCGACCGGCCGCGTGACCTGGCGTGGAACCGTGTACGGCGCGAGCCCCGCCACGCCCGAGCCATTGCGGCAAGAAGCCGTCACGCAGACCTGATCGAGCCAACGGTATGTCGCTCACCCAGTCGGACGTCCTGATCGCCCGCAATCCCGCGACCGGGGCCGAGCTGGGGCGCGTCTCCGTCACGCCTCCCGAGACGGTGGATGGCCTCGTCCAGCAGGCCCGCGCGGCTCAAATCCGCTGGGCGGAGACGTCATGGCCCGAACGCCGGGAGGTCCTCCGCCGCCTGTGGACGGTGCTCGCCCGGGACGCCGACGCCTGGGCCGACGCGCTGACCGCCGAGGTCGGCAAGCCCCGGAGCGAGGCAATGCTGGAGGTCGTCGCGGCGCTCGACGCCGTGCGGTGGACTGTCCAGCATGCCGGCAAGGCGCTCGCGGACCGGCGGATCGGCCACGGCTGGCAGCGCTGGATGATGCTGCCCCCGGCCTGGCTGCGCTGGCGTCCGCTCGGCGTCATCGGCCTGATCGGCACGTGGAACTATCCGCTCCTCTTGACCGCGCCGGCCATCGCGCAGGCCCTGGCGGCCGGCAACGCGGTCGTCTGGAAGCCCTCCGAACTGGCCCCTTTGGCGGGCGAGCGTTTGCAGCGCGCTTCTGGAGGAGATCGGCCTGCCCTCGGGCCTGGTGGCCGCCGTCCAGGGCGGGGCGGACGTGGGCCAGGCGCTGATCGACGCGGCGATCGACAAGGGGCACTTCACCGGCGGCATCGCCAGCGGCCGTCGCGTGCTCGAATCGCTCGCGAGCCGGGGAATCCCGGCCGTCGCCGAGCTATCCGGGTTCGACCCGGCGATCGTCCTGCCCGACGCGCCTCGGGAATCCACCGCCCGGGCGCTCGCCTGGTCGGCCTTCGTCGGCGCGGGGCAGACGTGCGTGGCCGTCAAGCGGGTGTACGTCGTCGGCGACGCGACCCCCTGGGCGGAGCGGCTGGCCGAGATCGCCCGCGGGCTTCGCATCGGTGATCCCGCCGATCCCAACGTCGATGTCGGCCCCTTGATCTCCGAGGCCGCGCGGTCGCGGTTCGAGGGATACCTTCAAGGGGCGGTCGCGGCCGGAGCCCGCGTGCTCACCGGCGGATCGCCCGTGGACAGGTCCGGGCTGGTTCGTCGCGCCGACGGTCCTCCTGGCCGAGGACGACGCGCCGGAGCAGGCCCTCGCTGGCTGCTTCGGCCCGGTCGTGATCGTGCGGAGCGTCGCCGATGCCGAGGCGGCCGTGGACGCGGCGAACGCCGGGGTCTTCGGACTGGCGGCCAGCGTCTGGAGCCGCGACCGACGTCGGGCGCGCGCGATCGCCAGCCGGATCGAGGCGGGGATGGTCGCCGTCAACGACGCGGTCGCTCCCTCGGCGGACGCCGCGGCCCCCTTCGGCGGGGTCAAGGGGAGCGGTCACGGCCGGGCGCGGGGCGTGCTCGGCCTCCGCGAGTTCGCCGCGCCGCAGGTGATCCACGTCCGCCGCGCGGGCGGGTTCCGGCCGCAGTTGTTCCCATACGGCGACCGTCTGGGAACGATCCTGGCGGTCTATCGGCGGCTGTTCCACCCGCCCGGCCGTTGAGGAGAAACGGGCCTTCGGGATCGTCGGGACCGCTGGCCGACCTCGCGCGAAGCCGTTACAATAGGAGCGACCGAAAAACACCCCCCCGGGCGAGACGCTCTCCGGGATTTCGGATCGGTTCCCGACCATGATTCCACGGTCGCTCACCACGGCGACTTTCGAAAAAAACGGAGTGCCCCCATCATGGCGAAACTGCGACTCTTGAAGACCGGACACGGCGACCTCTGCCTGGCCGAGTGGGACGCGAAGCAACCCGAGACGATCGACCGCGCCGCCTCGGCCTTCGCCGAGCATTACACCCCCGGCCGGCTCGCCTTCCGGCTGGATGGTCCCGGACGCACCACACCGATCCGCTCGTTCGACGCCACCGCGCCGGAGATCCTCCTGGTTCCGGCCATCCAGGGCGGTTGAGAGGGAAACCCATTGCCGCGCGGAACACGGAGAGATGACCGTTTCTCCCGCTTGCGACCTCTCTTCGACTCTGTGACCTCTGTGCTCTCTGTGGCAAGCTTCACCCCATGATCCGCACTGGCTACTTGCGCTGGGAGATCGAGGCGGAGGACGCCCGGAGCGCCGTTGACTCGCGTGCGCGCGAGGTGTTGCTCCGGGCACGGCCGTCGTACCGGGTGGTCCGGGTGAAGAACCAGGGGCATCAGGCGGCGGCCGAGCGTTTCCTGCGCGGCGAGGAAGGGTACGACGCCGTCTTGCGGACCGCCCAGAAAGAGGGGTCCGAGATCGACGTGACGATCCCCGACGTCGGCCCGCACGTTTTCCGCTACTCCGAGAGCGACCGGCTCCAGACCCCTCGGTTCTGGATGGAGAAGCTTCAGCGCGAGGTCAACGCCTTCGCGCACGAGGTTGTCCGCTCCGCGTCAAAGTTCCCCCAACTGGTCATCTCCAGCCCGGCCCTGCGCGCCGGTTACGCGAAACTCGTCGAGCATGAGACGTTCCGCGTGATCGAAGGACGGAGCCAGCCCGGCCCGACCCGCGACGACGAGCCGATGCGGATCGACGCCGGCGCGTACCAAACGGGCGTCCCCGAACTGGTCGCCGCCGAACTGGTCCGCGACGTGGTCGAGCCGAAGGAGTTCGACGAGTTCTGCCGGTTCGACCGCGTGACGATCCGCAACGGCGAGAAATACTACCGCATCCCCCGCCGCCCGCACGCCCTGATCGAGGTCTGGAACGCCCGCACCCTGCGCGGCGAGGCCCGCCTCTGCGTCGTGTTTCAGGACCCGGGAATGCCCCCCTCGGACGAGGTGGTGATGAAGTACCTGCTCGCCAAGCACCAGCCCGACCTGCTCTGGCAGGTCGGCATCCGCTTCAGCCCCCCGACCGGCAAGTTCGACGGCGCCCCGCCGCGCCGCTGGTGAGCCATCCGCGCGATCAGACCTTCATCCAGGCCCGGCGTTTCTTGCGATCGACCTTCTCCCACGCCTCGAAAAACCGCGCGCAATTCTCGTTCGCGGCCTGTTCCAGACGTTCGACCAGCCGGCCCGCCACCAGGTTCACGGGGTCGTCCCCGGGGTGTTCGGCCGCCATCTCGCGGACCGTCCGGCGCACGACGACGGCGTCCTGATGTTCCCCCAGGATCGAAACCACGTCGTCCATCAGGCGAGCGAACCGCTTCGCCTCCTTCCGCGTGCCGGAATCCAGCACCCGCGCCACCGACCTGGCGGCGACGCGGGCATCCTTGCCGCGCTTGCGCGTCTCGTGAAAGTCCGCCTCGGGGGAGTCTTCGCCGAGCGCGCGACCCGCCTTCCGGACCTTCTTCCAGAGCCTGGCGGCCAGCCCGGGAAGGACCGTCCGGCCTGGTTCCTCGGCATCCTCCCAGACCGCCGGGAAGCGGCCCGCCTCGATCAAACGGAGGCGGAGGTCCGGGTATCGCTCGCCGTGCAGGGCCTCGATCAAGGCGTCCCGCGCCTCGGAACGCTGGCGAGCGAGCGACTGAAAGAGCGGTTCGAGCGGTTCCTGAAGGTCCTCGGCATGGTGGCGCAACGTCTCCTGGACGATATCGATGTCGCGCACGGCCCCGAGCCGACGTCCCAGCCACCGCAGGTCCTCATTAAGCCGCTCAGCCCAGAGCCGATCGAGCGACGGCCGGAACAGGCGGAGGTCGCCACGGAGCGAGCGGACGGGCGCCGCAATCGGTGGACCCCCTCCGGCCCGCCGTCGCGGGCGACCGGCTCGCGCTCCAGCAACCGGAGCACGTCCGCGCGAGCACCATCCGGACCGCGCAACGCAACGGATCGTCGGGAGACACGTCCTCCGACGCCCAGCGTTTCAAATCCGCCAGCTCGTGAGGAGTCGGAACGTCCGCATCCTCACCGTTCACCTCACCTTGATCCTGCGCGAACTTCATACCATTGATCGTAGGCAATGCGACAGACCGGAGCAAGACGCCCCCGCTGGAGACTGACGACGGCCATCATCATCCAGCCCGGCAGAGTCCGCCTTACGGATTGTGAAAATATTAACAAATATTTTTAATTTATTATAATTATTTCTTAGAATCAAAGGAAGGAGACGTTCGAGGTCGGGTCGAGCCCATTGCCAGAGGGACCAGCAGGGCAACACCAGAAAATTTACCCATATAAGATTATTCACCAAAACCGGATTTGTCCGTGCCATTCCGCCGGGGGCCGTCGAAGCGGCCGGCCGGGCATCCGACTTCTCGGACGCAATTGGATCGCGCATTTTTTCTGGACACAGGTAGGCAAACAGTCCGAATCTAACGTACGTGTCCAGGAGACCTGGGAGGGGGTCCCGGACGGCGAGTCCCACGCTCAGCCGGCAGATTACCGGTTTGCGGGGCTGGAACTATTGGGCCTCCCCATCGCTTTGAAGGAATTCATCCCATGTGGCAATTCCGGACGCCTTCTCGCACGCAGGTTGAGGCCAGACAGAACCCCGCTCGTCGTTCCCGGTTGTATCAGCCGCGCTGCAAGCCCCTCGAGCCTCGTTGCCTTCTGTCGGTCACCCTCACGAATAGCGGATCCTCCGCCCCCCTGGTCGGATCCCCCGTCACCTGGACGGCGGCGACCGGCGACCACGGAGACTCCCCCGTTTACCAGTTCCGCGTGGGGCCGACCGGCGGTCCGTCCCACGTGGTGCGGGACTTCAGCCCCACCAACAGCTTCACCTGGGACCCTCTGGAGGAGGGCAGCTATGACATCCAGGTGACCGTCAAGGACAGCGTCAGCGACACGACGGGCGAGACCACGAACGCGTCCTATATCGCGAATTCGCGGGTCGATGGCCCCGGCGCGGTGGTCAACCCCACCTCCAACCCCCTGGTCGCCCTCTACAGCGCGCCCCCCTCCGCCGGCAGTTCGATGTCCGTCGAGTTCAAACCCCAGGACTCCAACCAGTCCTGGGACACGACCGCGCCGCTGCCCATCGTGCCGGGGGAGAGCACCAACTTCCTCGTCGCGGGCCTGCTCCCCGACACGACCTACCTTATGAGGCACGTCCTCAACGATGGGACGACCTCCGACCCGCTGACGTTCCAGACCGGAGCCCTGCCGACGGATTTGACCTTCCCCACCTTCACCGTGGAGCAGGCGCCCGGACCCGGAACGGACCTGAGTCAGGACCTGGTATTCCACAACGGGTTCCCGATCAATGCGCCGGCCGACACCGTCAATACCCTGGCGACGGACCGGATGGGCAACATCCTCTGGTACTATGATCCGGTCGCCCACGACTTCCCCAGCTATGCCCCGACCCTCGTGCCCGGCGGCACGGTGTTCTTGCTGGGTGGCGTGCTGGACGGCTACGGAGGCGCGGACACGCTGCGGGAGGTCAACCTGGCCGGCGACACCCTGCGCGAGACGAACGTCGATGCCGTCAACGCCGAGCTGGCCGCGCTGGGGCAGCCCTCGATCACGGACTTCAACCACGAAGCCCTGCGCCTGCCCAACGGCGACACGGCGGTCCTGTCCAGAAGCCCGAGGACCATCGACGTCAATGGCACGCCCACCAAGTACGCGGGCGACATGGTCCTCATCCTGGACCAGAACTTCCAGGTGGTGTGGACCTGGGATCCCTTTACCTGGCTCGACACCAACCGCCTCCCCACGCAGGGCGAAGGCCCGATCGACTGGACGCACTCGAACGCCATCGCCTGGTCCCCCGCCGACAGGAACCTGCTGGTCTCCATACGTTCCCAGGACTGGGTGGTCAAGATCGACTACGCCAACGGGAACGGCGACGGCCACGTCGTCTGGCGGCTCGGGCAGGACGGCGATTTCACCATCAATTCCACGGACCCTTACCCCTGGTTCACCCACCAGCACGACGTCAGCTATGTCAACGACTCGACGCTGGTGCTCTTCGATAACGGGAACACCCGTCACAGTCAGGACCCCCAGGCGCACAGCCGCGGGCAGGAACTGGTCCTCGACGAAAAGACGATGCAGGCGACGCTGGTCGTCAATGCCGACCTGGGCAACTACGCCCCCGCCGTGGGAAGGCGCAGAAGCTCCCCAACGGGAACCTCGACTTCACCTCCGGGTTTGCCCAGCAGACCATCGAGGTGCTCCCGGACGGCACCAAGACCTACGTGCTCAAGATGACCATGCCCGGTTTGGAGTACCGCTCCTACATCTACGACACCCTCTACGACGCCCCCTCCAACCTCTTTCCGAAGTCCGACCTGTCCATCTTCCGGCCCTCGAACGGCCGTTGGTACGTCACGTCGCCCGGCGGTCCGGTCCTCGTCTCCGGCCAGCAATGGGGCCTGCCGGGAGACATCCCCACCCCCGCCGACTTCAACGGCGACGGCAAACCTGAACTGGCCGTCTTCCGCCCCTCCAATGGCTCGTGGTACATCCGGACCTCCGATGGCCAGATCCTCATGAACGGTGCGCAGTGGGGATTGCCCGGCGACATTCCCCTCACCGGCGACTTCAACGACGACGGCCAGACCGACCTGGCCGTCTTCCGCCCCTCCAATGGCTCGTGGTACGTCCGAACCATGGATGGCCAGATTCTCATCGACGGTGCGCAGTGGGGCCTCCCAGGGGACAGGCCGGAGGTCGGGGATTTCAACGGCGACGGCCAGACCGACCTCGCCGTCTTCCGCCCCTCCAACGGCTCGTGGTACCTCCGAACGCTCGACGGCCAGATTCTCATGGACGGCGTGCAATGGGGGCTCAACGGCGACATCCCCGAGCCGGCCGACTTCAACGGCGACGGCCAGACCGACCTGGCCGTCTTCCGCCCCTCGAACAGCCAGTGGTACATCGCCTCGATCGGCGGCCCGATCCTCACGTATGGTCAGCAATGGGGCCTGCCGGGGGACATCCCCGCGACGGGGGACTTCAACGGCGACGGCAAGGCCGACCTGACCATCTTCCGCCCCTCCGACGGCCGCTGGTATGTCGCGGGAGTCGGCGGTCCGGTCCTCGTCCCCGGCCAGCAATGGGGCCTGCCGGACGACATCCCGACCACGGCGACCGCCGTCCAGATGGCCCAGCAGGTCTACGGCGCGAGTTCGACGCCGCTTCCGGACCCGAACCTGACGAACCCGCCGTCGCAGACTCCGGTCACGCCGGGTGCGGGTTCTCTCCTCCGCCTCATCCGGCAGGGGCGTCGCGATCGTTGGGGCCGGTTGGTGTTCAACGTCTGACGACTCTCGACGCGTTCCGAAGGACGAAAACCCGGCGTCGATGAAGACCGTCGAACCGTCGGCAGCGACGCCGGGTTTTGTAGAGTGGGCACCGCCGCGCGGACCATGCTGACGTGAAGAGGTCCGCACCGCGGGCCTTGCTGTTCCGCGAGGCTCAGGATGGGATCACGCTTTTTTCCTGGACACGAGCATGCATCTGGCCCCAACCTAAGATACGTGTCCAGGAGACCTAGGAGGGGGTCCCGGACGGCGAGCTCAACGCTCATCCGGCAAATTCCGGTTTGCACGGCTGGAATCATCAGGCCTCTCGATCGCTTTAAGGAATTCATCCCATGTGGCAACTCCGGACACCTTCTCGCACGCAGGTTGAGGCCAGACAGAACCCCGCTCGTCGTTCCCGATTGTACCAGCCGCGCTGCACGCTCCTCGAGCCTCGTTGCCTCCTCTCAATCACCCTTACGAATAGCGAACCCGCCGCTCCCCTGGTCGGTTCCCCCGTCACCTGGACGGCGGCGACGGGCGACCACGGAGACACCCCCGTTTACCAGTTCCGCGTGGGACCGACCGGCGGTCCGTCCCACGTGGTGCGCGACTTCAGCCACAGCAACAGCTTCACCTGGGACCCTCTGGAGGAGGGCAGCTATGACATCCAGGTGATCGTCAAGGACCGCTTCATCGGTGAACCCGCCGAGTCCGCGAACGCGTCCTATACCGCACAATCGCGGGTCGATGGCCCCAGCGCGGTGATCAGCCCCACGTCCAACCCCCTGGTCGCCCTCTACAGCGCGCCCCCCTCCGCCGGCAGTTCGATGTCCGTCGAGTTCAAACCCCAGGACTCCAACCAGTCCTGGGACACGACCGCGCCGCTGCCCATCGTGCCGGGGGAGAGCACCAACTTCCTCGTCGCGGGCCTGCTGCCCGACACGACCTACCTCATGAGGCATGTCCTGAACGATGGGACGACCTCCGACCCGCTCACGTTCCAGACCGGAGCCCTGCCGACGGATTTGACCTTCCCCACCTTCACCGTGGAGCAAGCGCCCCGCCCCGGAACGGACGTGAGTCAGAACCTGATTTTCCACGTCGGGATCAATCCCCCGGCCGGTACCGTCGGCACCCTGGCGACGGACCGGATGGGCAACATCCTCTGGTACTATGATCCGGTCGCCCACGACTTCCCCAACTATGCCCCGACCCTCGTGCCCGGCGGCACGGTCCTTCTGCTGGGAGGCGCGGAGGACGGCGTCGGAGGCGTGGACACGCTACGGGAGATCAACCTGGCCGGCGACACCCTGCGCGAGACGAACACCAGCGCCGTCAACGCCGAGCTGATCGCGCTGGGGAAGCCCGGGATCACGGACTTCAACCACGAAGCCCTGCGCCTGCCCAACGGCAACACGGCGGTCCTGGCGACGACCCCGAGGACCATCGACGTCAATGGCACGCCCACCAAGTACGCGGGCGACATGGTCCTCGTCCTGGACCAGGACTTCCAGGTGGTGTGGACCTGGGATCCCTTTACCTGGCTCGACACCAACCGCCTCCCCACGCAGGACGAAGGACCGACCGACTGGACGCACGCGAACTCGATCGCCTGGTCCCCCGCTGATGGAAACCTGCTGGTCTCCATGCGCGCCCAGGACTGGGTGGTCAAGATCGACTACGCCAACGGGAACGGCGACGGCCACGTCGTCTGGCGGCTCGGGCCGGACGGCGATTTCACCATCAATTCCACCGACCCTTACCCCTGGTTCACCCACCAGCACGACGTCAGCTATGTCAACGACTCGACGCTGGTGCTCTTCGATAACGGGAACACCCGCCAGAGTCAGGACCCCCAGGCGCACAGCCGCGGGCAGGAACTGGTCCTCGACGAGAAGACGATGCGGGCGACGCTGGTCGTCAATGCCGACCTGGGCAACTACGCCCCCGCCGTGGGAAGCGCAGAAGCTCCCCAACGGGAACCTCGACTTCACCTCCGGGTTTGCCCAGCAGACCATCGAGGTGCTCCCGGACGGCACCAAGACCTATGTACTCAAGATGACCATGCCCGGCCTGGAGTATCGCTCGTACATCTACGACACCCTCTACGGCGTCCCCTCCAACCTCTTCGGAAAGTCCACCCTGTCCATCTTCCGGCCCTCGAACGGCCAGTGGTACATCAAGTCGCCCAACGGTCCCGTCATCACCTATGGTGAGCCGTGGGGGCTCAATGGCGATATCCCCGCCCCCGCCGACTTCAACGGCGACGGCCAGACCGAGCTGGCCGTCTTCCGACCCTCCAGCGGTCTGTGGTACATCCGGACCACCGAGGGCCAGATCCTCATGAACGGTGCGCAGTGGGGATTGCCCGGCGACATCCCCCTCACCGGCGACTTCAACGACGACGGCAAGGCCGACCTGGCCGTCTTCCGACCTTCCAACAGTCAGTGGTACATCCGGACCCTCGATGGTCAGATCCTCATGGACGGCGCGCGGTGGGGCCTCCAGGGTGATAAGCCGGAGGTCGGGGATTTCAACGGCGACGGCCAGACCGACCTGGCCGTCTTCCGCCCCTCCAACGGCTCGTGGTACATCCGGACCCTCGGCGGCCAGGTGCTCATGGACGGCGTGCCATGGGGCCTCAATGGCGACATCCCCGAGCCGGCCGACTTCAACGGCGACGGCCAGACCGACCTGGCCGTCTTCCGCCCCGCGAACAGCCAGTGGTACATCATGTCGATCGGCGGCCCGATCCTCGCCTACGGTCAGCAATGGGGCCTGCCGGGGGACATCCCCGCGACGGGGGACTTCAACGGCGACGGCAAGGCCGACCTGACCATCTTCCGCCCCTCGGACGGCCGTTGGTACGTCGCGGGGGTCGGTGGTCCGGTCCTCGTCTTTGGCCAGCAGTGGGGCATGCGGAACGACATCCCGACCACGGCGACCCCCATCCAGATGGCCCAGCAGGTCTACGGCGCGAGTTCAACGCCGCTTCCGGCGTCGCCGACTCCGGTCGCCCCGGGCCCGGGTTCTCTGCTCCGCCTCATCCAGCAGGGGCGTCGCGATCGTCGGGGCCGGTTGGCGCTCGGCCTCTGACGACGCTCGACGCGCACCGTCTGCATCCTCGACCAGGAGGGACACACCCTGCTCCATGAGGACATTCCCGCCAACCCCGAGGACTTCCTCGCCGCCGTCGAGCCCTTCCGCGACGGCCTGGTCGTCGCCTGCGAGTGCACCTTCTCCTGGTACTGGCTCGCCGACACCTGCCAGGAGCAGGGCATCCCCTTCGTCCTCGGACACGCGCTGGAGATGCAGGCCATCCATGGGACCAAGACCAAGAACGACAGCGTTGACAGCGAGAAGATCGCCCACCTGCTCCGCGCCGGGCTGCTGCCGCGGGCGTATGTCTATCCGGCCGCGCTGCGCCGCCCGCGTGGGTCCTCGCCGGGACGCCGATCCCCCGAGTGCCCGCCACGCGCGCGACGACGCCGATCGCCGCGTGCGTGCCGACCCCCGCGAGCGGTTTGCGCGCCGATGCCCCGCGCATCGCAACTCCCCCACCCGACCCTCCCCGCGCCGCCTGCGTCCCGCGCCGGTCCGTCGCGCCGAGCCACCCGAAACCCGGTCAGGAACCTCTCCCCCTGCCACGGCCCGGCGACGGTGCGCTCTGGACAGGAGAGGCCATGAGAGCGGTTAGGCGGGATTTACCGGCGTCTTGTGCTTCGCCTTTGATCGCTTGACAAACTCGCGGAACCGCATGACGAAGTCCGCGCACATCAGGCCAGTACCGACCGCGATCAGGATGCGACTCAAGGCGTACACATCCGTGGTGTCCGTGCCGCTGGCAATAAGGATACACGCCGCATTGATCAGTATCGCACCCGCGATCGCAAGCATCTGCCTCTCCTCCGACACCTAGCGCCCAAGCTGTGCGGACCACCCCGCCCGAGCGACCTTCGACTCTACCAGAACTCGCCGCGGCGGGGTGGGCCGCTGCAGCGTGAGATTAGGCAGTCCCCCGCGGCCGGCACCAGAAGAGAATGACAGCGGCGATGAGCCCCAGACCGAATGCCATCCCGATCAGTGATGTAGGCTGGGTCGAGACCCAGCTTCAACGTTCGTCGCCGCCCAATGGCTGGGTCTCGACCCAGCCTACGTCGCTGCCACGGCCCGTAGATGGTGCGCTCTGGACAGGAGAGGCCATGAGAGCGGTTAGGCGGAGGCACCCTCCCCAGCCAGCCATGCTTCCAGGCGTTCGACGAGCGATGCTGCCACCGGTTTCAGGGATTCGATGACCGGGCGCTCCCAATCACAGTCGCCGCCGTCGAACATAGCGACGGCATGTGGAGGATGCGAGAAATCAACACATTCTATGTACAGGCAACCCCCGCCGATCAGCGGCACGAGGCCGCACGGCCACTGGAACGCCGGGTATTCGGGTTGTGATCCGGAATACTGCTCATACAAGACGACGATGTCCGACGCTCCGGGTGTCGGCGGGATGGTCGGCACACCCTCCAACCCGTAGTTCGGCCCGAAACCGCCATTGCCGACCTCGGTGTAGAGCCTGCGGAGCAGCAGCGGGATCGGGAAACTCAATGCCTCCTCGGCCGCATCGACCTCCGCTAGCGTGGCGGGCGGACGGATCGTCGGAGTCGGCTCGACCCAAGTGGCCGCATCGACCGCACGCAAGGGATCGGCGACCCGTACCTTGATGCGTTCGATGAGCGACTCCATCCGGGTATCCCCCGCCGCCTAACGTGGGAATTCAGCGGCCGGCGAAGCCGGACCGCTGCAATGAGATGTTAGGCGGGCAGTTTCCCTGGTTCAACGGAAAATATGATTTGACACCGGTTTTTTCCTGAGAGCGGATAGGCGTCAGATGCCGTAAGAATCGCGATTCATCATTTCGGCAAACTTGGACCAAGAGATCCGCGGGTGGCCGGGACAACTTGTTGTCCCGGCGGCGTAGCCGCAAGAGGACCCAGGTCGGCCTCGGTCAGCAGGACCACCAACGCGGGTGGCCCGGGACAATTGTTGCCCGGCGGCGTAGCCGCAAGAGGACCCCGGTCGGCCTCGGTCAGCAGGACCACCAACGCTCTACCCCGCCTCTTGTCGCTGCGCGACCGGGACAACAAGTTGTCCCGGCCACCCCGCGGGCCTCGACCGATCGACAGAGTGACGGGTTTCTGGGAGCTCCCTGCTAACCTCCTGAGGCGCAATGAGAGCACCAATGGCTCCCGTTATCAGGAAGGTGTAGTAGCAGGTTCAAGAACGGGCACTAGCTTCGAGAGAAAATGCCGACCAGAGAGGTGATGACTCCATTATATCCGGGAACGGATGAGCGAGGACTTCGAATGACCCGTCCGACATACCGGCAAAGGCAGCGAAGGACCCCGGTCTCAACTGCGATTACCAGGGTTATTATTTGCTTGAAAACCGATATATAGTATTGCCGGACGGCAATGTAAGCTACATAGTTCCATAGGTTCTCAAACCCAAGCTTGACTGACCCATGGGGACATGGCCGACTCTGCAAAATGGGCTGGCACCCATAAATGAGGCATTTGGTTTGAGTCATCAGCAGCCTCCAGCACGATCGCAGGGAGCGGTTATCAGGACGCGGATCATAACTTGGATTGTAAACATTTACCCTAACATACTGGAGCGCGTCGATTAACGCTGTATTAAGCCACAGGACCGGTAAGAGCGGGACAGCCTCTTCATCACGCGAGGAGACAAAGAGACTCAGAGAAACCATGTCCTCAAGAAACTGTCTTGTCATCCCCCTATGAAGGATGCCAGAGGTGCCGGCCATCCGAATCCTGTCGTGACTTCATCCATGATTCCTCTTAGGCTCCACAGAAATGACGTAGGGCTGATCGGATCAAGCGAGTCTTCTCGATGTCGGCGGCCGTAACAAGCACATCGACACCTCTGCCGCCTAACCAGAATTCGACGAACGAAAAATCGTGGAAAAACACGACGGAACAGTCGTATCATCCCACCCGTCTGAATGATTCTCCCGCGAATCTCGTCGGATGGCAAGCGGATACCGGGATTAGGCGAACCAACGGGGGACGGCGAACATGAGTCGTGTAGGGCCCGCCGTGACCATTCCCATTGCGGTGGAAGACGGTCCGCGCGGCGGACCCTACGGGGCTGGTCAGGGGGGTTCCCTTTCTGGGAGTTTCGGATCGTTCCCCGTTCGTTCTCTCGTGAGAACACGAGGGGGGATTTCGGGATCGGCCGCGCCCGACAACCGGACGGACGGACGGACGGAAGGGCCTGAGATGCCTCCCTCGGGAGATCCCGGCACCCGGTCGGATCGGCGCGGGGCGGGGAGGCCCAGGTCGAACAACGGAGAGAACTTACGAAAACGGGCCCCGCTCGGATTTCGCGCGATACGGACGCCCCGGCGCAACGAGTTCTAATCATGGACCCGTTCGACCACCTGACTCACGAACCCGCTGATGCCTTCCGGTTCTCCTTTTCCCGGAGCGTGGCCGTCCCGGCCGCCCCGGCATGGCGGCCGGGACGGCCGCGCTCCAGAAACCAGAAGACATCAGCGGGCTCGTGTATGAGAAACAAACAGACAGACAAGACAGAGAGAAGGAGACGCGCCCATGTCCGCGACGAAGCCGACGACCCAGGACGCCCGGATCGCCGCCAACCGCGCGAACGCCCGCAAGAGCACCGGGCCGAAGACCGCCGAGGGGAAGGCCCGCGCGCGGCAAAACGCCCGGAAACACGGCCTTCGCGCCTCGGCCGCCGCGCCGCACGAGGAGGACGCCCGCGCCCTGGCCGAGTGCCTGCCTCGCTGGGTCGCGCATTACCGGCCCGAGGGACCGGCCGCCGAGGCCCTGGTCGAGCACGCCGCGCTGGCCTCCGTGCGGCTCCGTCGCTGTGCCCGCGAGGAAGCCGCGCGGCTCGCCCTGCGGCAGCGGCACGCGGCGGCCGACGACGAGGCGCGGCGGATCGAGGAGCTGGAGCAACTGGTCGAACGGCTCCCGGCCGAGCCGACGGTCGTCGCGCCGCTCCTGCGGCAGCGGCCCGAAGGGTGCGACTGGATGATCGACCGCTGGCTCGTGCTGGGCGTCTCCCTGCGCGACCGGGGAGAGTGGAGCCTCGCCGAGCTGATCCAGGCCCTGCACCTGCTCGGCCTCTCCTGCGACCCGCACCGCCGCTGCCTCCGCGCCTTGCGGATCATCGCCTGGCACCTGCTCAGCGGCGGGACGAGCGAGCTGGCCCCGACCGCTGAGGAGCGGGAGGAGCGGGAGGACAACGAGCCGGGGTCGCCGGCCGCCCGGCACGCGTTCCAGGAGGTCTTCCTCGCGTACGTCAACACCGTCAACACGCTGACCGCCAACGACACCGGCAAGATCAGCGAGGACGGCGCCCTGCGCAACCTGCGCCGGCTCGTCCGCCGGGAGATCCAGACCTTGCGGGCGTGGAAAGGGGCCCTCGACCTCCAGCGCGACCGGGACCGCGCCGAGGCCGCCGAGCGTTGCCTGATCGACACCACGCGCGAAGGGACCCTGATCCGCCGCTACGAGACGGCCGCCGCGCTCGATCTCCACCGCTCGCTCCGCCGGCTCGAAGGTCCGTCCGCCAGCCCCGTCCGCCGCCATCGGGAGCAGAACGCCGGCGCCTCGTCGGGACGCCCCGAGGCCAGCCACGATCCCCGGCCGCCCCAGAACGTCCCCGACGCCCCTCCGGCGCCTCGTCGGGAGCCGGAGACCCCCGGAGGTGCCGCGCGGAGCCTCGGAAGCCGGGGCGAACCGCGCCCGGACAAATCCTCAAGTCGTTTCCTCCAAGGAAGTTACGTCCAAAAAACCAAACGAACCCAAACGGCGCGCGCGGTATACGCCCCCGCGCCGCGGCCTGACGGCGAAGGTGATCCGGCCGGCCGGCGCAGGCGCGACCCTGGGCGCGCCGCCCGATCGCCGAAGATGCATCCGGCCGGAACCCCATCAGCGGGCGGGATCGCGCGGACGTGACTGGGGGGTAGCGATGGCGGGCGTCGTCCGGTAAAACCGGGATCATCACAACCCTTTTGCTTTCCAGACTTCAGCCAAACGAGCCACGCCATGCGAACCATGCGCTCGCGGGAATCGCCCTCGGCCTGCTCTTGGGCCTGGCGGAACGCCCGGGCCGCCGAGGGGGCGGATCGTCCGAACCTGGTCCTGATCATCGCCGATGACATGGCCTGGAACGATTGCGGGGCCTATGGCCACCCGAACATCCGCACGCCGAACATCGACGCCCTGGCCCGAAGCGGGATGCGGTTCGACCGCGCCTTCCTGACGACCAGCTCGTGCAGCCCCAGCCGCTCCAGCATCATCACCGGCCGCTACCCGCACAGCACCGACGCCGAGGAGCTGCACTGGCCCTTGCCCGCCGAGCAGGTGACGTTCGTCGAGAAGCTCAAAGGCGACGGCTACTGGACCGCCGCCGCGGGCAAGTGGCACCTGGGCAACGCCGTCAAGAACCGCTTCAACGTGGTCCACGAGGCGAACCCCGCCGGGTTCCAGCTTCCGACCGGGGCCGATGCCGACCAGGCCAGGCTCGCCTTCCAGGGGTCCGGCGCGGCCAGGAGCGGCTGCGATCAGTGGGTGCCCACGCTTCGAGAGCGGCCCAAGGACAAGCCCTTCTTCCTCTGGCTGGCCGCGCTCGACCCGCACCGCGACTACGAGGAAGGGACGATCCCCGAGCCCCACCGGCCCGAGGACGCCGTCATCCCGCCCTATCTGCCCGACACCCCGGACGTCCGCAAGGACCTGGCGCTCTACTACGACGAGATCGCCCGCCTGGACCACTTCGTCGGCGAGGTCCTGAAGGAGCTGGACCGGCAAGGGGTGGCGGATCAGACGCTGGTACTCTTCATCAGTGACAATGGCCGCCCCTTCCCGCGCTGCAAGACGACGATCTACGACAGCGGCGTGAAGACCCCCTGGATCGTCCGCTGGCCCGGCCACGTCGAGGCGGGGAGCCACTGCGAGCGGCTGGTCAGCTCGGTGGACATCGCCCCGACCTTCCTGACCCTGGCCGGCATCCAGCCCGGCCCCACCATCCAGGGGAAGAACTTCGCCCCCTTGCTGACCGACCCCGAGAAGGGCATTCGCGACCACGCCTTCTCCGAGCGGAACTGGCACGATTACGCCGCCCACGCCCGCTCCGCGCGTTCGGAACGGTACCGGTACATCCGTAACTTCGACAACCAGTTCCCCCTGACCCCTCCGGCCGACGCCGTGCGCAGCCTCACCTTCCAGGCGATGCGTCGTCTGCGGGATGCCGGGAAGCTCTCGCCCGAGCAGACCACCTGCTTCATCCAGCCGCGCCCCGCCGAGGAACTGTACGACAACGAGCGCGACCCGTACGAGCTACACAACCTGGCGAACGA
Source organism: uncultured Planctomycetota bacterium (assembly GCA_963758025.1). Classification (GTDB taxonomy): domain Bacteria; phylum Planctomycetota; class Planctomycetia; order Isosphaerales; family Isosphaeraceae; genus CAVWUA01. The sequence continues at coordinate 252,057 of CAVWUA010000009.1, forward strand.
CCCGGAATACGCCGAGGTCCTCCAGCAGATGCGGCAGGTTCTCACTGACTGGCAGCGCGAGACGGACGACCGGCCTCCGAAGACCCTCAGCCCCGACGAATTCGACCGCGAGACGGGCAAGCCCTTACCCAACCGCGAGCGGCCCCGCCCCTCGAAGAAGGACGCGATGCCACGTAGGAGTTTCGCCAGAATAAACTGTGTGAATTGCCCGGTCTGGGTGGCTGGGGTCTCGTCCGCGAGACCCCGGTGCGACGGCCTCGTTCCGGGGTCTCGCGGACGAGACCCCAGCCACCCGACGCCCCTCGAAGAAGGAGCGCGATGCCACGTAGCCCGATCGGCGGTCTCGGCTCAACGCGTCTTCGTCACCCCGACCTGGCGGCACATCGACAGCAAGCGGGCAGGTCGAGCATTTCGGCGGTGCGCCCCCCGTGCAGACGAACTTGCCGAACGGGACGAGCCGCTCGTTGATCTCGATCCAGTACCGCTCGGGCAGCTTTTCCCGGAGCGCGGCCATCGTCTTTTCGGGGGTGGACGTCGCCACGTAGCCCCAGCGGTTCGTGACCCGGTGGACATGCACATCGACGGCGATCGCCGGACGACCGAATCCGACCGCCAGGGTCAGCGCCGCGATCTTCGGCCCGACGCCCCGGAAGGCCGTCAGCCCTTCCAGGGTGTCGGGAACCTGCCCACCGTGCTCCTGAACGATCCGCCGCGACAGGACGAGGATGTCCCGCGCCTTCGGCTCGGGGAACGAGGCCCCCCGGAGCAAGGCGACCAGCTCCGGCTCGTCGAGCCGGGCCATCCGCTCCGGCGTCCGTGCCCGCTCGAACAGCCGCAGGCAAACCGCCATCGTCGTCTCGTCGCGGGTCCGGGCCGAGATCAGGCTGCCGACCAGTTGCTCGAACGGCGAGCCGTACCCCCGGTCGCGCAGGTCGAACATCGCCGCCTTGGGCCGGTCCGCCACGGCGGCGCGGAGGCGGCGGAACGCCTCGTCGATGTCGAACGGCTCCTTGCCGCGAGGGCTCGTTTTCGGCTCGCTGTTCATGAATTCGCCCGGTTCTCCGATGGTCCGGAGACAAGCCCCGGGAACCTCGACTCAGTAGTCCTTCAGCCCGAAGACCTTCGCGAAGACATCGAGCTTTTCCCCGAGGGAAGTGCGGTGCGGCCTGAGCGCGTGATGATGGATGACCAGGAGCGTCACGTCGTCTTGCGCCGGCAGGCCGCCGCGGTGCCGATCCATCGCCCGCAAGAGGTCCGGGCCGATCTGGCGAGGGTCGCCAGGGTCAAGGCCCCGCGTCAACGCCAGCAGCCCCTCCTCCCCGAGCGGACGGTCGAAGCGGTCCGCCGCCTCGGTGAGGGCATCCGTGTAGAAGAGCACGATGTCGTCTCGATCGAGCGTCACCTGGAACTGAGTATAAGGCGTCTCGTCATCGAGGCCCAGGGGCAGATTGCCCGGCTCACCGTGGCTCTGATCGAGGAAGTCCCAGTCCCTGGTGGAGTGCGAAACCGGATCGGCCGGGGATGGCCCGCATTGCAGAGCGCCAGCGCTCGCGTCGAGGTCAGGTAGGTCGCGACGAGTGCCGTGGCGAACCGGAGCGACTGAGCCGACTCGGCGAACTGCCGGTTCAACGCGCGGACCAGCCGCGTCTGGCTCTTGGTATTGATGTTCTTGCGCATCAGGGCGCGGAGCGCGGCCGAGAACCCGGCCACCGTCGCGCCGTGTCCCGAGACGTCGGCCACGATCATCCGGGAGACCAAGCCGCCGCCGCAGAGCGAGATGTAATGGATGTCGCCGCCACTCTCGGCCGCCTCATGCGGCTGGCTGTACACCCAGACGTCGAGGCCCGGCATGGAGATCGACTCCTCCACGGCCTGGCTCCCACCGCAGATTTCCATGCAACGCATCGTCCGCCCAGTGGTCGGACTGTGAAGGGAACTCATGGAACCATCCGCCTTGTTGGATCAGGAACGGCCGCCGTCATCCGACGGAGCGCCGGGGTCTGGAACCGCACCGAGGATAGACGTCCCAATCCCGGCGGCTATTTGCCCGGCCGATTTGAAATCGCGATCTTGGGCCAGCCGATCGGCCCTCGTTCCGGGCGGAGCACGGTCGCCCTCGACTTGCCGGCGATGCGCACAATGGCGAAAATACCCGTCGAATGTCCCGATCAATCCGCTTCGACCTCGACACCTGACCGGCGACTTATCATGCCAATGCCCCGCTGGACTCTCGCCTTGCTCCCCGGCCTGCTCCTGGCGGCCGGTCCCCTGATCCCCCAGAACGATGCCCCGCCCGAGAACCCGAAACCGCGCGTCACCGCCGTCTGGCCGGATGGTCCGCTGAACGTCCGTGTGGCGTTCGACCGCCCGGTCAACCCGGCGATTGCCGACGAGGTCACGAGCCGTTCGATCGCGTTCGGCCCCTCGACGACGGACGGCGAGGCGGCGAACGGGCCGACGCCCGCCTCGGGGGCGATCCGCATCGCGGCGGCGCGGCTGGAGGATGGCGCCCGGACGCTCGTCCTGGCGACCGACCCGCACCCGTTCGAGGCCCGTTACCGGCTCAACCTGCCCGGCTTCGACTCGGTCGCTTACGACCTGTCGGGCGTCGAGGCATCGTGGAGCGAGGACGAGCAAGCGGCGGAGCCATCGTGGCAAGGCTGGTGGCCGCACATCGAGCCGGCCCTGGCCCGCGCACGGACCGTCGGCTCGGCCGAGCACGAGCGCGGCTTCGCCCTGTTGACCCGGAAGGGACGGTTGACCTTGCGAACCCTGGTCGTGCTGCCCGAGGGGAAGGCGACGCTCCGCCTGGAAGCGGACCGGCCGTTCGAGGCAACCTTCGCGTTCGTCCCGGTCACGTCCAGCCCCGGCCCGGGTGACACGCATCGCGCGGACCTGCCGATCGAGTCGATGGGCGTCGGCGAGATGCTGGAAGTCCTGCTGTCCACGGGCGATCCGGGGCCGTTGCCGACCCTGCGGGCGCAGGCTCTGGTTGGAGATACTCCCACGCCGAAGCCGATCGTGTCCAAAGACCTGGTCCTGCCGTGGGCTCCCGCCCCGCCGGACTCGCAGGCGTCGCCGACGGCCGAACCGCCGTACGCCCTCCAGGGGGGCGACCCCGAGCGCGGAAAGACGGTCTTCTTCAGCGAGGAGGCCCAGTGCTCCAAGTGCCACAAGATCCAGGGGGAAGGGAGCGAGGTCGGCCCGGACCTGAGCGAACTCGCCGACAGGGACCCGGCCACGATCTACGCCGACATCGCCAACCCGAGCGCCCGGATTCACCCGGACTACGTGCCGTTCACCGTCGCCCTGAAGGACGGCCAGGTCGCCGTCGGCGTCGTCAAGGCGGAGGGGGCCGACGCCATCCGGGTCCTCGATAACAACGCGAAGATCAGCACGTACCCCCGGAGCGAGGTCGAGGAACTCCGCCCCAGCGCCACGTCGATCATGCCGGTCGGTCTGGCCGGCGCCCTGGGCGAGACGAAGATGCGCGACCTGATCGCCTTCCTGACGAACGTGAAGCCATAAGAGGCTTCACCGCCGAGAACGCGGTGTTCCCGGCGGTTGACGAGGAATTCACGCCCCGAACTTCTGGAGCCGTCCCGCGTGAGCCAGGGCCAGAGGCATGATGTATTTGGCGAGGATCTGTCCCAGCCCGCCCTGGAGGCACGGGCGCTCGCCGAACTCCGTCACGTAGTCCGGTCGGCAGGTCGCCGGGGCCGAGATCAGGAGCGGGACCGGGTGGAAGCTGTGCGACTTCATCCGGCTCGGGGTCGAGTGGTCCCCCGTGACGATCAGGACGTCGGGCTTCAATCCCGTGATCTTGGGGATCTCGGCGTCGAGCGTCTCGATCATCTCGACCTTCTTGGCGAAGTTCCCGTCCTCGCCCGTGCTGTCGGTGTACTTGAAGTGGATGAAGAAGAAGTCGTACTGGTCCCAGTTCGCCTTGAGGACCTCCATCTGGTCGGCCAGGGTCTTGCCGGGATCGACCACCGTCATGCCGACCAGCCGGGCCAGTCCCCGGTACATCGGATAGACGGCGATGGCCACCGGCTTGACGCCGTACACCTCCTCCATCGTGGCGATGTCGGGGAACTTGGCGAACCCTCGCATCATCAGGAAGTTGGCGGGGGACTCGTTCTTGAGGATCTCCCTGGCCTGGCGGAGGAACTCCGCGGCGACCCTGGCCGTCTTCTCCGAGCCGGCGTTGCCCGCCTTCGGCTCCAGCGTCAGCAGGCCGGTCTGGAGCGGGTCGGTATCGCAGACGTCGTCGCCGAGCCCCTCGCCCCGGAAGCGAACGACCAGGCGGTACTCGCGCACCGGCTCGATCAGGGTCTCGACCTCGGGAATCTTGACCCCCTGGCGAAGCTTCTCGACGAGCTTCACGCACGTCTCGGTCGGGATGCGGCCCGCGCGGCGGTCGGTGACCTTTCCTTCCGCGTCGATCGTGCAGAAGTTGCCCCGGATGGCCACGTCCTTCGGCCCGACCTCCACGCCGATGCCGAGCGCTTCGAGCACGCCTCGGCCGATGTCGTGGGTCAACGGGTCGAACCCGAACAGCCCGAGGTGTCCGGGGCCGGAGCCGGGGGTGATCCCGGGAGCGACCGGCAGGCTCAGGCCGACGGTCCCCTCGGCCGCCAGGCGGTCGAGGTTCGGCGTCCTGGCGGTCTCCAGCTCGGTCTTGCCGCCCGGCTCGATCGGCAGGCCCCCCAGGCCATCAGCCACCAGCATGACGATCTTCGTGGTGTTTGGTTCCTTCAACTGTCGGATCAGGTCGTGCATGAGAAGGCGCTCGAAGTGCGGAAAATCAAAGGTGGTTCGCCGTATTGTCCTGTTCGCGTCGGTCGCGGTCAACCAGACTTGCCCGCCCAGGGGACGATTGCGAAGTCGGCTGGTGGACCCTTCTCGCCCCCCACCTCTCAAGGAGACCCGCCCTGGGGAACCACGCGGCGGACATGGATTCTTTCGGCGGCGGAGGACGAATGACAACGCGACGATTGACCCGGCGTCGGATGCTCGCGTCTCTCGGAGTCGCTTGCACTCTAATCGTCGCCTTCCTGGTCGTGCAGCATCGGCGAGCAGAGCAGCGCCAGCGATTGGAGATCCCCCGAGAGTGGGCACGATTAGCTCCCTATCCCGAGTCGGCGAGAGATCTCAGGGCCTCCACATCGGGCAGCATGTTTACCCGAGCGTTCCGGGTCTCCTTCACGGCCCCGGCCCCCGACATTGAGCGATGGCTGGCGGACTCTCCCGGCATGCGCGAGGCCACGCCCGAAAGGGTGTCTCCAGGGAAGCGCCACTTCGCTATCAAACCAGGCGGGGGCGCTCAGCATGCCGAGGTCACCGTAGATGACACAACGGGCTCGGTGAGCATCTATGTCGCCTGGAGCTGACCGGCGGGGCGGCACTCCACGCCGTTAACCTTGGCACTTGATTATCTTTGATTTGCCGAGCGCGTTGGATTTCAACTTCCGTGGTATCTCGAATTTCGGGAGCGCCGATCGCGTGCGTGCGATTCTTCCGGGGTGAGCGCGACGGGCCTTGTTCCGCCGGGCGCAGTTGAGGCGAGGTGTACGCTGGCTGCCGACGTGCCTCCGCATCGGGATCGCGGCTCGATGACGCCCACTCGGTCCGACCCACCGCAGGCCAGGACAGCCGGGGGCGGCTGTCCCACATCGGGCAATCTCATTTGGCAAGTTCCCCTACGACGACCGAGAACGTCGTCGCCACCAGCACGCCGCGCCGATCAGGGTCAGCGCCATCACGCCGGTGGACGGTTCGGGAACAGCCGGAGGTTCGGTCCAGGGGGGGCCCTGGGGCTCCGTCCTCGGCTCGCGTTGCGGCTGAACCTGCTGGCAGGGGGTGCAGGTACACGGTGGCGTCGGCGTGGGGGACGGGGTCCACGTCGTCTGGGCCAGAGAGGGGCCGAGCCTCGGGTGGTAGTAGTCGAACCGGGCGGGGTTCAGGCTCCGCCGCCACTGGAGGTACTGCATCAAGGGGGTATCGGCCGAGTACATGCCTCGCGCCGCCATCGCTCGAAGGATGGGAGGCACGTTCACATTCGTCGCCTGAGTGGTCATCGCACGTTGGTAATACATCGGAAAGGGGGACGAGTTAACGCTCGCCGCGGAAACCCGGCCGGACCCGGCCCAGAATGTCCGGGCGGTCTGCGTCCCGAGAGTCGGCGTCAGCCCGAGTTGAACCCGGGCGGGTGCGCCGGTGAACCCCAGCGCGGGGCGTCCCCCGAAGCCGCGAAACGGTGATCCCTGCGCCGGGACGCTCGCCAGGGTCAGGAACAAACCCGCCCAGAGCAGGCGAGCATGTCCACCCTTGCGTCCACCCAAGTAGCCGAGCACGATGCTCATGACTCACCCGAACCTTCGTCGATCTCGACGATTAATAGCGTGCATCATATTGCCCAGAGCCGGCCATCCAGCCTGAGGTTTTATCGACTTCTCCGGGAATATAGCTTGAGCCTCCTGGACGGATTCCTCGCGAATCACCGAAAAGTCCGGTTTGCCGGGTTCCTCCAACGGGACAGGAGAGCCGCCGAGATTCCCAGGTCGAGAAGATACGGCGATCGGCGCCGGTCTTGCAGGGTCAACCGGGAGAAGTCCGACGGTTCTGCCGGACCGGCCCGCCCGAAGGGAACCTGAATCTCGATGAGCAACACGACACGCGCAACCGACGATCCCGAAATCATCGACGTCAACGATGGCGTGGGGCCGCTCCTCCAGCGCGATTACATGGCCGTTTTCGCCGGGTCATGCGCTCCCGAGCAGATCGGCACGTTGCTGCGCGAGCGGTTCGAGGATTTCGCCCCCCCGGAAACCGCCGTCTTCCGCCGCAAAGGGGACCGTCACGAGCCGCTGGAGGTCGGGGACGATCTGGCGATCCGGCTCGCCCTGCTGGGAAACTGCCGGGTGCGCGTCGTGCACCACGACCCTTGCAGTATCACCCTGCGCACCCTGAAAGGGCACCCGGAATCCGGCGCATCACCTTCGGGGCCGGACGCAACAGCAAGGGGGAACTGGTGTTCCGTATCGCCAGCCGCACGAAGGCCAGCCGCGTGTGGCATTATCTCGGCTATCTGGTGATGGGCAAGCAGTTGCAGTCGCGCTGCTGGATCCGGTTCATCGAACGTCTGGCCGAACGTTGCGGCAGCAAAATCGACGGCAGCATCCACGTGCGGACGCGGAAGGTCGAGCCGGAGCCGGACGACCCCAAGGGGCACGACACGCCCGTCTACTCCTGCGAGGGGGACGGCGGAGGGGGAGACTGATATGGCCCTCTGGCGGTTTGGACGGGGCTGGACCGAAGCCGAGATGCTCGCCTACCTGAACGATCTCCAGGACCGGCCGGTCAACTTTGACGACCCGCCCGAGACGATGACCGCCGCGCACGGCTGGACCATCGACGGCGACCGCGCCAGCCTGGGGTCCGAGCCGGAAGGGCCACCCCTGAGCGACGGCCCGTTCGCCCGCGCCCGGCAGGCCATCATCAATTACGACTTCTCCGACCCCCGGATCGTCGTCGGCCACTTCGACCCCGAGACCCCCCTGGAAGGTCGCAACATGCTCCTGGAGTTGAAGGTCCTGGGCTTCCGCTTCCTCAGCGGTGTGCGGGTCCGGGAGGTCCGCGAGGAGGTCGAGCACGGCACGACCCTCTTCGGCTTCCGCTACGACACCCTGGAAGGCCACATCGAGCGGGGCTACGAGTGGTTCCTCCTGACCAAGGACCACGCCACCGGCGACATCCAGTTCCGCATCGAGGCCCACTGGCGCCTGGGAGATTTCCCCAACTGGTGGAGCCACCTGGGTTTCCTTCTCTTCGGCAATCTCTTCCGCACCACCTGGCGTCACCGCGCCCTGCGCCGCCTGCGACGCCTCGCCCACGCCCCCACGACGCAGCCGATCACCCCCGAAGGCGTCCTCGCCCACCGCGGCGACGAGACGCCGCGA
>CAVWUA010000010.1:0-44317 GCA_963758025.1 uncultured Planctomycetota bacterium
GACGTACCGGGACGCGGGCAAGATCAAGGAGAAGCTTCAGCCGGGGATCGAGGAGCTGGAGCGGGTCGGGTTTCTCGAACCGCTCGGCCGGGACGAGCGTTATCTGAAGGATGGGCGGGACTGGCTGATCCGCGTGACCAAGCGGCGGACGGAGGGGGAGGAAACCCCAGCAGAGGCGGAGCCGAAGGCCGAGAGCGAAACCGAACGGCTGCAAGGCGAACTGACCCGCCGGGGCATCGCGACAGCCACCGCGGACGATCTCATTCGGCAATATCCCGCCGAGTCGATCGCGCTCAAGCTGGAGGTCTTCGACTGGCTCGTGGCGCGAAAAGACGGGCGGATCAAGCGCAGCCCCGCCGGCTACCTGGTCGATTCGATCCGCAAGGACTACGCCCGTCCGCTCGGCTTCCAGACCCGCGCGGAGTGCGAACACAACGCTGAGGCCCAGCGGGAAACGGAGCGCCGGGGCCGGGAAGATCGTATCCAACGCGCGGAGAAGCAGGCGCTGGAACACGCGGAGCATCAGGCCGTGCTCGCTTTCTGGGAACGTCTGGGGCCTGAGGAGCGCGAGGCCCTGGACGCCTCCGCGCTGGCGGACGCGGAGCTTGCGGCCGACGGGGAATCGCCCAGGAACCCGGTCGTCGAGGCGCATGTTGCGGACGAGCCTACGTCATGCCTATATTCGCAAGCGACTCCGCGAGCAGGCCAACGAGGCACGAGCGCAAGGTTAAAAGGAGCCGAGCGATGGCGGAACGTCCCCAAGCCACCGTGCGACCCGTCGAGGAACCCGAGGCGACCGACCGCGTGGCCGCGGTCTTCGCCGACATCAAGGCGACGAAGAAGATCGACTTCGTGCCGAACTTCTGGCGCGTCCTGGCCACGAACCCGGCCCATCTGGAGCAGGTCTGGACCCAGTTAAAGGCGATCATGCATCCCGAGGCGGAGGGGCGATCGACCCGGCTCGACCCCTTGACCCGCGAGATCATCGCCCTGGCCGTCTCGGCAACCAACGGCTGCCCCTATTGCATCCAGTCGCACACGGCGGCCACCCGTAAACTCGGGCTCGACGTGGAGGCGCTCGGCGAGGTGCTGGCGATCGTCGGCCTGTTCAACAGCACGAACGCGATCGCCAACGGCTATCAGATCGAGCCGGACGTTCTGCCGCCTCAGGATTGACGCAGCGACGGAACCCGAACCTCCGCCGCGTCCACGTCCGGGACGATCAACGTCGGTTGGTCAAGGACCTGGAAGGTGTCGGAACCCTCTTCGATCCGGATCGACTGATCGGCGTCGAGGTCGTGGAAGGTCTGGGTGGTCTGGCTCGTCGGCCAGGAGACGGTCAGTTCGGCGACCTTCGTCGCGTCAAGCAGGCCGATGGTCTCGACGAGGCTGTTGCCCCCGAAGCTGGAATTGTTGCCGACCGTGCGGTAAATCATGCGGCGTTTTCCGTCGGAGTCGTCCAGGGCCACGGTGATCGTGCTCCCGATCGCCGCGCGGTTGGTCCGATTGCCGACCAGCTTGATTTTCAGCCAGTGGTGGCCCTGCCCCGGGTTCTGAAAGAGGGCGTTGTAGCCTTGATCGCCGGGGGTTGCCCCTCCCAGCTCGACGAACAGGTCGAGGTCGCCGTCACAATCCCAGTCGGCGAACGAGACGCCGTGTCCTTTTTGAAGGTGGCCGGTGCCGGTGGACGTGGTGACATCGACGAAGCGTTCTCCGTCCACGTTCTTGAACATCAGGTTGAAATCCAGGCCGGAATAGGACATGTCCCCAGTGCCGAGATAAAAATCCAGGTAGCCGTCGTTGTCGATATCGCCGAAGTTCGCCCCCATGGGGGCCATGGCCCGGTCAAGCCCCACCTCGCGCGTGACATCGCGGAAGCCTTCGGAACCGAGGTTGCGATAGAGCCGGGGGCGACACTCTCGCACGACGGGAACCCCCATCGCGCTGGTCAGAACCTCCGCGGCCCGGGCCTGGTAGTCGTTGACGTAGAGGTCGAGCCGGCCGTCGTTGTCGTAATCCCAGAACCAGCAGGCGAAGCTGGTGGACGAGCCGGTGACACCGAGTTCGGGCGCGACATCGCGGAAGGTGCCGTCCCCTTCATTATGGTAGAGGCGGCAGGGCTGACCCATGTTCGAGACGAACAGGTCAAGGTGTCCGTCGCCGTCGTAATCGCCCCACGCCGATCCCTTGCCGCAACGCTCGTTCGTGACCCCCGCCTCGGCGGCGACGTCCTCGAACGTGCCATCGCCCCGGTTGCGATAGAGCCGGCAGCGGTTGACGGGCTCCTGGGCGCTGTCTTCGGATCGCCGCCCGGAGGCAGAAACTCGCCGCAGACGAAGACGTCGAGCCAGCCGTCGTTGTCGTAATCGCCCCACGCGGCCGATTCCGTGGCGATCGGCGCATCCAGGCCGCTGGCCTCGGTGACATCCTCGAAGACGCCGCCCCCCGTATTGCGGAGCAGCGAGAGCCGGGCCGGCTTCTCCCAGGCGCCTCGGAGGAGCAAGACATCCAGGTTTCCATCGTTGTCGAAGTCGGTCCGGCGGACGTTGAGCGCATAGACCTGATCGGCCAGCCCGGCCTTCTCGGATCGGTCCTCGAAGGTGCCGTCGCCGCGATTGACGAGCAGCGACGCTCCCAGGTCCGCGTCGAGCGACGTGGTGAAGAGGTCGGGCAGGCCGTCGCCGGTGAAGTCGTCGAAGATACTGCCACCGGCGAGGTTCGGCCCCCGCGCCCCAGGCCAACCTGAAGCGCCACGTTACGGAAGCGGCCCACGTCGAGCGACGAGCGGAACAGCCGGACGGGGATCAGGCGATCCTTCGGCACCTGGTCGGGATACTCCCCGAGCGTCATGTACGCGATGTTCAGGAGCCAGATCACCCGCAGGTCCCCGGGCCACTCATCGAGGTAGGTGTTGAACCAGCGGACCGCCTCACGTGAGCCGTTTTGATACTCGTGCACGGCTTCGGGAACGATCGGGAAGATGCAGCTTGACGGGCCGATGCAGGCCAGGCAGTTGTCCATCTCCCCTTGCCGTAGCGCGATGATCCCCACGAGCGCCGTCAGCTTCGATCGGACCGACGCCGGAATGTCGGCGGCCCGGCACGTCGCCAGCGCCTTGCCGATCCAGGTGGAGGCCTGGTCGAATTCCCCCTCATACATGTAGAGCAGACCAAGGGATTGCTCGATGTCGATCCGTTCGAGGGCCTCTTTCCGGGTCGAGGGGGGCGTCTTCGGCAACGCCTCGTGTTGCTTCCGCAGCGCGGCGATGCCTCGACGGCCCCGTTCTCGGACCGCCTGGCGCAGCTCGGGCAGCGACTTGCGATCCTGGATCGGGCTCATGTAGCGGCTGGCCGTGCCGAAGCCGCCGTCCTCGAAGGCGTCCAGGCTAACCTTGAACACGGCCTGCCCGTTCTGGGATTCGGGCTGGCGGATCGGCGCGGGACCTCCATTCGAGGCGGCGGCCGCGCGCAGCTTGTCGATCGTCGTGATCTGTTCCGTCGAGTCCTGATCCGCCCAGATGAGCCAGTACACCGCGCCCAGGGCGATCGCGCCGCAGAACAACCCGGTGAGGAGGGCTCGGAGTAGCATTCGCATGATGGGTGTCTCCCTCAAAGAGACCGGAGTCGGCCGCCTCCCCGATCGAGAACCGCGATTCGATATTCCATGTTCCAGGTCGACTTTCATCATAACCGACGGGCGAACGAGAATCGATCCGGCCACGCGATCAACGCGCGTTGGCCTGCTCCCGGCTCGTCAATGGCCGTGTGCGTGCAAGGCTCCCTTGTTCGCTTCGATCGGCGCGATGTTTCCGTCCAGAACGTTCTTCCATTGATCATCATAAATGTTCGCGTTCTGGGCTTCCAGGGGCCGCGCTGGGAGCCAGAGGTCCGGTTTCGACCCGCGCAGGCGATCGATCGATGCGCGATATTCGGCGGGATCACCCCGAGCATAGAGGAAGTCCGAGATCAAGCGGACTTCCGCCTCCTGGTCGGGCAGGATCGGGATTGGCCCGGTGAAAAGCACCGTCTTTCCCTCCCAAAAGGCCCGGTAGGCGATCGGTGCCCGCCCGCGCCCTTGCAGGGGGATCGGCGTCACATCGAACCAACCCTCGTCGGACAGGTCCTCCGCCGGGAGAATCATCGTTCCGGGCGGGCATCGTTTCCGGATTGCCGGGAGACCGGCCGAGGGAGCCACGACCCGAAGATGGTACGTCTCGACCAGGTCCACCAGTCCCGCCGTCGCGTCCGGGTCGCAGGAGGTCAACACAACCGCGTTGGGAGCGACCGGCGTTCGCCTGAGTTTCTCAAGGCGGGTTTTCACAAAGGAGGCCAGTCCGGGGCCACCCGGCGCATTCACGAGAACGAAGCGGGAGGACGCGAACACGCCATAGACGGCCCCTCCGTGGAAATCTCCCAGATAATCGAGGCCGGGTAACAGCGGCTTCGGCTGACCGTCGAGAAAATCGGCGCCATCCCGCTCAAAACGGGCCAGCAGCGTCCGCATGTCGCGGATTCCCTGATCCAGCAGAGACTCCCAGCGCCGTTGCGACAAACGGGGGCTCTGGGGGGTGGGGTCCGCGCCCGGATGCCCCGGCAAGACCAGGTCCGGGACCGGCAACGCGCGCAGTGTTCGCAGGGTGGCGAGGAAGTCGCGCGCGTTGCCTCGGTAGCGAGGCGCGAGATACGCGGCGTAGGTTCCCAGCGGCTTCCGCCATTCGGAATGCGGGTCCTCATCCCCTCGCAGCATCATGATAATGTCGCCGGCGAAGAGCACGCGGAGGCCATCCCGCTCCATCAGGTAACAGACGCTGCCCGGCGTGTGCCCTGGTGTGGCGATCGCGCGAAAGCGCGCGTCGCCGACCGTGATCGTCTCACCCCCTCGAAGCGGGACATCCACATGGGTCGGATGCGGCGAATCGTTCGGCATGTAATAGGTGCTGAAAAACGCCTCGCGCAGCGCGCCGGCCTCCAGAATGGGCGCATCCCCCTGCCCCGCGTGGACCCTGGCCCCCGTCATCGCCCGGAGGAACTCCGCTCCGCCGCAATGGTCGCCGTGAACGTGCGTCAGCAAGATGGCGTTCAGACGCTTCCAGTCCAGCCCCAGGCCCGCCAGCTCCCAGCGAAGCCGCGCCGCGTCGCGCTCCAGGCCCGTGTCGATCAGGACCAGGCCGTCCGTCGTCTCGACCACATAGACGGCCGAGGGGGAGAGGCCGAGGAGATGGATTCCCGGCGCGATCGTCTGGGTTTCCGGCGTCAGGAGCGGGACCGCCCGGGCGCGGTACCAGAGATAGCCAGTCAGGATCGCCGCGACCGTGACGACGAGCAGCAGCACCCTTTCACGAGCGCTGGCCGTCGTCTCGGGGAACGGATGCGCGAACCCTCCATGCGGTTCCTTTCGTCCACCGATCATTTCCAAAGGATAAGGAGATTCTCTTTTCCAGTTTATCGCGATTCCGCGGCGAACGACACGTCGGCTCGGCCGCACCGTGGCATCCGCGAAGCGGGCCGACTATCCTTGACCGGAGGGGCCCGCCCTGGACCGGGTCGTTGGGTTTCAACACAACACAACACGAGGCGTTCGCGCAATGATTCATGCGAAAGGAAATGTCGGGCGGTGTCTTGGGACCGTGATCGCGGGAATTCTCCTGTGCGCTGGCGCGGGGGCCTCGCCCCTCCAGGAGAACCCGGCGCAAGACGCCTCACGATGGGAAGAGGCGATCGCCGCGTTCGAGCAAAGCGACCAGAAGAACCCGCCGCCGAAGGGAGGCGTCCTGTTCGTCGGCAGCTCCAGCATCCGGCTCTGGGACCTGGACGCGCACTTTCCGAAGATCGACGCGATCAACCGGGGCTTTGGCGGCTCGCAGCTCTCCGACGTGGTTCATTACACGGACCGGATCGTGCTTCCCTACGAGCCTCGCCTGATCGTGCTCTACGCCGGGGACAACGACATCGCGGCAGGGAAGTCCCCCGAGCAGGTTTTCCAGGACTTCCAGCAGTTCGTCAATCGCGTGCGGGCCAGGCAGCCCGGCACGAAAATCGCGTTCATCGCAATCAAGCCGAGCCTCAAGCGCTGGCCGCTCATCGACAAGATTCGCGACGCCAATGCGCGGATTGAACGGATGTGCCGCGAGGATGACCGGCTGACCTTCGTGGACATTGACGCCCCGATGCTCGGCCCGGACGGCAAGCCCCGTCCCGAGCTGTTCCGCGAAGACGGCCTGCATCTCAACGAGGACGGATACCGGCTCTGGACGTCGCTGCTCAAGACATCGCTGGATGGGCTTTCGGCCGGGAAAGAATGAGCCGAGAGGCACGAACCGGCTCGAACCCATCAATCGCCCGTTTCCTGCTGAGGATTCAATGACGATGCGCCCTGGAATGCAATGCTCCCGCTCGTGGATTCGCTGGATCGGTTTCCTGTCCCTGGCCGTCGTCTGCGGGCTGACCGTGACGCGCGGCCAGGACGGGACCGAGACGGAGACGGAAAAAGCCCGCGTCGAACCGGGCCAATCCACCTGGAACGATCCGGCGTACATCGCCTGGCTGGAGCAGCAGTCGATGCTTGCCCAGGCCCGGCAGGTCTCACGAGGGGTTTCCGGGCGGATGGTCCAGTGGAAACATCCGTATGCCGAGCCGCAGCCTGACGAGGCGATCGAGATGGCCTCGGTCTGGGTCCTCGGCTATCCCGGCTCGGTCATCACGCGCCCGGATGAGTCGGTGATCGCCACGTGGGCCGATCCGGCGCTCTGGGAAACCTTTCAAGAGATCGGCATCGACCTGCTGCACACGGGGCCGGTCAAGCTCTCGGGGGGTATCGAGGGGCGGGAGCACACGCCGACCGTGGATGGCTGGTTCGACCGCATCTCGCTGGAGATCGACCCGACGCTGGGCAATGAGGCGGAATATCGCCGCATGGTGCGGATCGCCAACGGGCATGGAGGCCAGATCGCCGGGGACCTTGTCCCCCTGCACACGGGCAAGGGGGCCGATTTTCTCCTGGCTCAGCGCGCGTACCGCGACTATCCAGGGATGTACACGATGGTCGAGATCCCCAGGACCGATTGGGGTCTGCTGCCCCCCGTGGAGGATCTCTGGTCGAGCGCTCCGGTGTCGAAGGAGGTGGCCGAGACGCTGACCGAGAAGCGGTACATTCCCGGCCTGATCCACTCGGCCGACGCATCGCCCGAGGCGGGGGAACTCAGCGGCTGGGACGCCACGGGGGCGATCCCCGGCGTGGATGGCAAGGTCCGCCGCTGGGTCTATCTCCATTACTTCAAGCCCGGCCAGCCGACGCTCAACTGGCTCGATCCGTCGATGGCCGCCCCCCGGGCCATCGCCGGGGATGTCGCCAAGACGGTCCACGACCTCGGCGCCCGCGTGATGCGGCTCGACGCCGTCCCCTTTCTGGGCATCGAGCGCCGGCCAGGGGCGGCCCTGAGCTGGAATTATCAGCACCCGCTCTCGGTCATGGGCACCAACGAGCTGGCCTTCCTCACGCGCAAACTCGGCGGCTTCACGTTCCAGGAACTGAACGTGCCCCTGGTCGAATTGAAGCGGTACACCGAGCACGGCCCCGACCTCTCGTATGACTTTTTCACCCGGACCCAGTGCTTTCATTCGCTCCTGATCGGCGACGCCACGCTCCTGCGGCAGGCGTTCGGGTTCCTCCAGGAGGCGGGGATCACGCCGGGGACCCTCGTTCACGACCTGCAAAATCACGACGAGATCACCTATCAACTCGTCGAGCTGGATTATCGCGGCGACGACACGTTCACGATCGACGGCCGCGAGGTGCTCGGCCGGGTGCTCCGCGAACGGGTCTTGCGCGAGATGCGCGCGCAGGCCGCCGGTCCGAACGCGTCGTACAACATGCTCTACCGCGCAGCAGGACGGTATCGCCACGACCCTCGCCGGCTTCATCGCCGCGGGCCTCGACATCAAGGACCCCTATCACGCCACACCGGAACAACGAGCGCGAATTCAGCGCGGGCATCTGCTGCTGACTCATGCCAACGCGATGCAGCCGGGGGTTTTCTCGCTGTCGGGCTGGGACCTTGTCGGTGCCCTGCCCCTCCCGAGGCACCTGGTCGCCGACCGGACCGACGATGGCGACTATCGTTGGATCAACCGCGGCGGGATCGATCTGATGAACGTCAACCCCGACGCCGAGACGTCCGCCTTCGGGCTTCCCCGCGCTCAGGCTCTGTATGGCCCCTTGCCGGAACAACTCAGTGACCCGAATTCGTTCGCTTCGCAGCTCAAGGCGATGCTCGCCGCCCGCAAGTCGTATGGGATTGCCGCGTCGGAGCTGGTCGCCGTTCCCGAGGTGGAGAACGATGCGGTCTGCCTGCTCGTCATGCGGCTTCCCGGCCGGCCCCGGTTCGCCATCACGGCCCTGAACTTCGGCACCTCGCCGGTCGAGGAGACGCTGGATCTCACCGTAATCAGGGAACGACCACTCGAAAACCTTCCCGGTCGCCGCGCGATCAATGCCATCAACGGCAAGGAAGATTCCCGCGTTTCCGACCGCGCGCGACTGACGATCCGGCTCGATGCCGTGTCGGGGAAAACGCTGGTGATTGGGGATTGATCGGGGAACGCGAGTCGCTCGCTCCACGGCCCGTGCCGTGGAGCGAGCGCCTCAGTCAGCGACCGCCGACGACAGAGAGTTCCGCGGTGGAGTTCTCGGGCTTGGCGACCTCGACCCGGATCTGATCGCGCTGATTGGTATCGACGCGGAAGGTGATCCGGTGCCGCCCGGCCTCCAGTTCCTGGGTGAACTGCTCCTGGGCGGGAACCGGCTGATCGTCCACCCAGACGTTCAGCCCCTGGGCGTTGTCGAGCCGGAAGGCGACCGCGCCGGCGACCGTGACGTCGATTTCCCCCTGAAGGTAGAGCACCGGCCCGCCGGCAAGACTGGCCAGGTTGGCCAGCGGGAGCGAGCCGGAGACCTTCGCGTAGGCGGGGCGCCAGCGGTCGGGGTCGGTGTTGAGGATTTCGCTCTCGAAGGTCTCGGGGCTGGGCTCCTTCCGCGCGAGTGCCTCGGGGACGGCGGTCAAGACCCGCCAGCGCTGGATGGTCGGCGTGGTGCGGATCGCGTAGGGGCCGGGCTTGCCCAGCTCGGAGAGGAAACGGACGATGTCCACGAACTCATCGTGCGTCATCAGGTTGGGCAACCCCTTGGGCATCAACGAGCCCCCTTCCTTCTGATCCTCGATGTTCTCGACGGGGATCGTGCGGAGGTCGCCGGTCGCTTCCTTCAGGACGATGCGCTGATTGTCCCGGTCGGCGACGATGCCTTGATAGATCTGGCCCTCGGTCGTGAGGACGACCAGGGTTTGAAACTCCTCCTTGATCGCCTGGTCGGGCAGCATGATCGAGTTGACGATGTAATCGACGGGTGAGCTTCCGCCGATGGCGCTGAGGTCCGGGCCGATCCCGCCGCCGGCGCCGGCGATGGCGTGGCAGCTCGTGCAATTCAGGTCCTCGCGGCGGAAGATGTCCTCGCCCGCGCTCGGGGTCCCCCTTGGCGGCGACCTCGGCGATCGTCGCCTCCATCTCCCGAGGGGTGAGCGGCTTGACCTCGGCATTCAGGCCGGCGGCCTGGCTCAGGGCGTTGACGAGCGACGCGTCGGCCCGGCCGAGCGCGTACAAGGTGCGCAGGCCCCGTTTCGCGGCATCGGCGGGAAGCTTGGCCTGTTCGACCGCCGCGGCCAGCTTGTCGGCACCGCCTTGCAAGTTCACGAAGGCGGCGACCAGCGGGGTGAGGTCCTGCGTCGGCCCGGCCTCGCGGAGCACCTCGACGGCCTTGCGCGCGGCCTCGTCGGCATCGAACCGCGCCAGCGCGGCGACGGCCAGGGCGCGAATCTCCATCGGCCGCTCGGGCGCGGCCAGGGCCTCGATGCTGGCCCGGCCCGACGCGCCGCCGATCGTCGCCAGGGCGTCAATCGCCGCGGCGCGGACCGACTGGCCGGCCTCGGCGGACTGGGCGATGTTCCGCAACGCCTCGCCCAGCTTCTCCACCTGCCAGACCCCCGCCAGGCGGATCGCCGCCAGGCGCACGGGTGGAGAAACCGTCTTCGAGTCCTCCGGCTGGATCAGCCGGCCGAGCGCGGTGAGGTCTCCTTCGGGTGTGACCTTGCGGGTCCGCGCGGCCTCGGCCAGCGCCTGCAAGGCATTCAGGCGGCTCGCTTCGGAAAAGCCCTTCGGTTCCAGGACCTGCTGATAGAGGTAGCTCAGGTCGGCCGCGCTGCCGCGCTTGCCGATCATCTCCAGGATCGTCCCTTGCCGCTCCTCCGGTACGCGGCCGCTCTTGAGCAGCTTGACCAGGGGGCTATCCGCATCCTGCGCGGCCGGGGATGGCGTCACCACCAGGCCCCCCAGCAGCGCGCACGACAGGGCGCAAGGCGGACCGTCCAACTCATCGAAATCGTCTTGTTTGATGTCGCTTTCATGGGATGTCCGATGTCTCGCGCGCGGAAACCGCCCGGCGTTCCAGGGCCGGGCGGCGTCCGCGGTTGCCTCTTTTCGTGGGGTTCCGACGTTACTTCTGGGCCTGCTCCTTGATGCGCCGGTCCAGCGTCTTGTTGGTCTCGTTCAGGGTGTATTCCAGGTAGTAGTCCTGCGGGTGCAGGAGCGACTCCATGGCGATCTCCTGCGCCAGGGTGGCCTCCTCGCCATCGAAGAAGCTCAAGGCCCGGACGGCTTCGAGCCGGACGCGGGCGAAGTCGTCGTTGACGAGCGTGCGGAGCAGGTCGAGCGTGCCGTCGATCCGGTCGCGCCAGTAGCAGAGCACGCGGGTCGCCGCGGCGCGGGCCTTCGGCTCGGGGCTGATGAGAAGCTGCTTGAGCAGGTCTTCATTCACCACGTCGAGCGTCTGGTGCATCCAGAGGGCTTCCAGCATGTTGTGCCAGTACAGCTCGTCCTTCTTGTCGAGCTCCGCGACCCACTGGCCGAGGGCCTCGACGACCTTGCCGTGATCGCGCTCGCGCAGCTCGCGGCGGACGCGGTAGCGCGTGCGGTCCTCGTAGGTCTTCAGCAGGTCGAGCAATTCGGGAATGGTCGCCCCGGCGATCTTCGGGTCGTCAACCAGCGGGCGCTTTTTGTAGGTGATCCGCCAGATGCGGCCGTGGTTGATGTCGCGCTTCGGGTCGCGGACCGAGTGCTGCATGTGGCCGATCAGCGGGTTGAACCAATCGACGAGATAGAGCGCGCCATCGGGGCCGAACTCCAGATCGACCGGGCGGAAGTTCGGGTCGGACGACTGCAGGAGCGGCTCGACCGGGTCGGCCGAGAAGCCCGAACCGTCCTCCTTCATGCGGTAGCGGAGCACCCCCTGGAAGCCGATGACGTTGTTCAGGAGGTAGTCCCCCTGCGTGTCGTCGGGGAAGTTGCGGCTGGAGACCAGCTCGCAGCCGGAGGTCGGCCGCCACTGCTTGACGAGGAACTGCTTCATGCTGCCGTGCTTGTCCGGGAAATCGACCTGCCCGGAGAACGCGGTGGCGAAGTAGTTCGCGCCACCGGAGGCGTCGGCGACGAAGTCCTGCCCCCAGCGGTCGAAGGTGTGGCCCCAGGGGTTGGCGAACGGGTAGGAGACGAAGCTATCGAACTTCTCGGAGAGCGGCTCATAGCGGAAAACGGCCGCGTCGTGCTCGCGCTCGGGGCCGTAAGGGGTCTCGACGGACGTCTGGTGGAAGGTCCCTTCCTGGAAGTAGAGCGCCCCGCCGGGGCCCCACGTGAAGGCGCTGATGGCGTGGTGCGAGTCGGCCGAGTCGAAGCCGTGGAGGATCAGCTCGCGGGTGTCGGCGTGATCATCGCCGTCGGTGTCCTTGAGGAACATCAGGCTCGGCTGCTGCGCGACGTACGCGCCGCCGTCTCCCAGCTCGATGCCGCCGGGGATGTGCAGCCCTTCGGCGAAGATGGTCTGCTTGTCGGCCTTGCCGTCCTTGTCGGTGTCCTCGAAGATCAGGACCTTGTCATCCACCGGCTGACCGGGCAGGTACATCGGATAGGTGGGCATGGTCGTGACCCAGAGCCGTCCCTTGGCGTCGAAGACCATCGCGACGGGGTTTTCCAGGTCGGGGAACTCGATCTCGGAGGCGAACAGGTTGACCTCGTACCCTTCGGGGAGCACGAAGGTCTTCATCGACTCCTCGGGGGAGGTGATCTTCGGCTCCTGTTTGAAGTTGCTCTCGATCTTGGCGAATTCGCCCGTGTTGCTGTCGTCGATCTCCGCCGCCACGTTCTGGCCCCGCGCGACGGCCCAGATGCGGTGGTCGCGGTTCTGGACCATCTTGCGCAGCTTGGCGAACTCCGCCGGGAAGTTCATCACGCCGAACGGCTCCTTGCGGCCGCCGTAGATGTAATAGCCGTTGACCGCGCGGTAATCATAGAAGAACTGAAGGTTCTTCTCGTTCACCTCGGCGCGGAGATTCTTCAGGTCGGCCTTGACGTCCTTCGGTCGGGGGCCGAACAGGGCCTCATCCAGCACCGGGGCGAGCCGCGCGTAGCCGTGATCGCTCAGATGCACGCCGTTGATCGTCAAGGGGGTGTCGTCTTCCTCATACAATTTCTTCGTCGGCGTGAACAGATCGACAAACGCCACGTCATGCTTTTTGGCCAGCTCGGCCATCGCGTCGGTGTAAATCTGGAGGTTCTTGTTGTTCTTCGAGCCATCGGGCAGGTGCGGGTTGCCGAGGTCCTCGTGCGCGATCGGCGAGAGCAGGACGAGCTTCGGCGCGGACTTGCTGTTGTACTTGGTGGTCGTGGTCGTCTTGATGAACTTTTCAAGGTCTTGCTTGAACTTGTCGAGCCCCTCCGGGCCGGCGAACGACTCGTTGAAGCCGTAGGCGGCCACGACGACATCGGGCCGCTCGTCGTAGAGCTGGTGGCCGTGGTCGTCGAAGTCCTTCGAGCGCATGCGGCGGGTCAGCTCATCCCCCGACCAGCCGAGGTCGCGGACGACCAGCTCCAGGTCGGGGAAGCGGCTGTGCAGCAGGGTCTCGAAGTGTCCGAAGTACTGCATCCGTTCGGCCAGGGTGTTGCCGATGATGATGATGCGGTCCCCTTTGTGCAGTTCCAGGCGGGCCGGCTCGGCGGCCGACGCCCGGGGGGCCGCCACGGCCATCAGCGCGGCCACGGCCAGCGTCAGGCAGAACGCGGGTTTTGCTCTCATTGTTGGGGTTCTCGCTCTCGCAAATGGGTGCAACGTCAACTCAAGTGGGGATGCCACGGGGGCGCGGCGAGCGGTCGGCGTTGAGGAGGGAACGGGAGGGCATCTCGATCCCGAAGGTTCCGGGATCGCGTCGGCCCGCCGCTCGGGGCCACGGTCCAAAAGGGGGGGCCAGGCCCCGCCACGACGCGCGGTCGGCCCGTTGCTCTCCGTTGTACCACACATTTTTTGGCAGGTGCAACTTAGCTGTTCTTGGGTGAGCCAGCGATCGCGACGGTTTCCCCGCACAGAGGGCGGCTCGGGTTCGGCTCGGCGAGCAGCTCGGCGATCGTCGTTCCGCCGAACAGGGCCTCAACCTGCGCGATCCCCTCGTCGAGCCGTTTGTGCAGCGAACAGAGCCGCCCCTGGTGCGCGGCGAGCTTCAGTGGGCAATGCTCGATCCGCTTGAACGGGTCCACCGCGTTGATGACGTCCAGAACGGTCAGCTCGTCCAGCGATTGCGTCAGGGTGAACCCCCCGTGCAGGCCGCGCTGCGCCTCGACCAGGCCGGCCCGGCCCAGCGCCTGAAGCACCTTCGACAGGTATCCGGCCGGCACCTGCGTCTGCGACGCCACCTGCTGCGTCGTCAAGGGCTGCCCCGGGCTCGACCCCAGCAGCACCACGGCACGCAGCGCATACTCGGCCGTTTGCGAAATCATGACGTCCCCTCAGAAATTGGATATAACGACCTCGACATCCAATTTTATGGGATCGAGCGACCTTCTCGCAAGAGTGGTTGGCGGTCGAGCACGCTCCCGAGGCCCCTGCCCTGCCCTGCCCTTTCCGTTTCGAGGCGGACGGAGGAGTCAAAAAAAGTGTTCCCCGAGGCCCGGATGGTTCGCGATCCGCCGGGGTTCTATCGTTATTCTGGAAGTTCTCGCGAAGACGGGCGTTCTGGTCAACGGCGAACGACACGAACCGATTCATGGGGAGGCATCAATGCGTGGGAAGTTCAGGGCGATCTGGGGGGTGACACTCGGGGTCGTGCTGCTGGCGGGTCCGGCGTGGGCCCAGTACGGGCGTCGGTATTATCCCGGCGGGATGGGACGGTGGGGCTGGAGCGGGTGGGTCAGCAACCCGAACGCCAGCTTCATGTCGGGGATGGGGTCGTATGCGCGGGGACAGGGGGTGTATAACCTGGAGACGGCCAAGGCCCAGTCGATTGAACGCGACTCGCTCATTCGCTGGAACAAGGCGATGATGGCCCAGCAAAAGGTCGTGCAGGCCCAGCTTGCCAAGGAGGAGGCCGCCGCGGCCGCCGAGACCGAGGCCCGCGCGGCGGCGAACCAGCTCCATAGCGGCAAGACGCTGAATGCCCTGCTCTACCAGATCCTCGAATTCAACCCCGACGGCAGCAAGGCCACCGCCGCCAAGGCCGTGCTCGGGCCGGACCTGATCCGCGATATCCCCTACGAGACCGCCACCGAAGGGGTCACCTTCTGCATTGACCAGTTGACCGACAAGGAGAACTTTCCGTTCCCCCTGTCCGACGACCGCTACGACGCCGAGCGGCAGGCCCTCAGCCAGGCGGTGGACATCGCGCTGACGGAGGATGTCAAGGGATCGGTTTCCCCCGGCTCGTTGAAGACCGTCCGCGAGCGTCTGAATGCGCTCCGGGCCGCGTTCGAGAAAGCCACGGCCGACACGGACCCCGGCTATCTGGAATCCGAGGCGTACCTCAAGTCGCTCGCCGGGCTGACCGGCCTGCTCGCCAACCCGAACATCCAGCCGATCCTTGCGGAGCTGGACTCCATCGAGACGCCGACCACGATCGGCCACCTGATCGGCTTCATGCACTTCTATAATCTCAAGTTCGGCCCCGCCCAGACCGACCGCCAGCGTGCGATCTACGAGCGCCTGGACGGGATGCTCGCCAAGGTCCTTCAGCAGGTTCAAGTGCCGGACGCCAAGGCCCCTCCAGCGCCCCCGGAGCCCGGCCGCGCCCTGGGCAAGTCGGCGGGCGAAGTCTTCGGCAACATGTCCTGGAACGATCTGGACGCCAGCGCCAAACCGTCGCGCTGAGCCACGATCGACACCCCGCACGCTGGCCGGTCCGCGCGTCTCCAAACGCGGACCGGCCGCCCCCCCTGCCCTTCGCCCCCACGATTCACCGCTCCGGCCATGTCTCGACTAAAATGGATATCTGGACCTTGACATCCAGTATGTGGCATGCTTAGAGTGTGGCAAGTGATTTGCCGGATTCTCTGGCTGGGGTCGTTTGTTCCGCGTCGGGCGGGTGCATCCGGCATACGGAACTGAGTTCGAGACACATCAAGAGAGAGACGGGAGCGCCAGCGGCTCAAGGCGGGTCGTGGGTGTCCGGCTAGGGTAGCCCTTCAGGGTGCGCCAGTGCGCCTCCTGGGGGCTTCTTCGCATTCATGGAGTTCTCACGATGAGATATTTGCGATTATGGATCGCTTTGGGGCTGGTGATCGCCGGATCTTTCAGCGTGCTGGGGTACTTCGGCTGGGAGTTGTACCGCCAGGCGCCGCCGGTGCCGGAGCGCGTCGTGACGACGGACGGCGATGTCGTCTTCCAGAGGGCGGACATCCGCGACGGCCAGAACGTCTGGCAGTCGATGGGGGGTCAGGAGGTCGGTACGGTCTGGGGGCACGGCTCGTACGTCGCGCCCGACTGGTCGGCGGACTGGCTGCATCGCGAGGCGCGCTGGCTCGTGAATCACTGGGCGGAGGCCGACTTCGGCAAGCCGTTTGACGAGCTGGGAGATGAGCGGCAAGCGGCTCTGAAGGCACGGCTCAAGGACCAGCTTGCGGACGAACACGTATGACCCGGAGACGGGCGACCTGGTGATCTCGCCGTTACGGGCCGAGGCCATCGCGGCGGTCGGCCGGCATTACACGGCGCTCTTCGGCCACGATCCGGCGCTGGACGAGCTGCGCGACGATTACGCGATCCCGGCCGACGCGATCAAAGGGGAGGAACGGCTGGCGAAGCTGAACGCCTTCTTCTTCTGGGCCTCCTGGGCGTGCGGCACGAACCGTCCCGGCAGCACGGTGACCTATACGAACAACTGGCCATCCGAGTCGTTGATCGACAACCGGCCGACCGGCGCGATCGTCGTCTGGTCGGTGGCGAGCTTCGTGCTGCTTCTGGCGGGGATCGGTGCGCTCGCCTGGTACTTCGCCGTCAAGCATGGCAAGGGGGAGGAGGAGCGTGAGGCCCCGCAGGAAGACCCACTTCTGGCCCTGCGGCCGACCCCTTCGATGCGGGCGACGCTCAAGTATTTCTGGGTCGTGGCCGCGTTGATCGTCGCGCAGGTCGGCCTCGGGGCGGTGACCGCGCATTACGGCGTGGAGGGCTCCGGCTTCTACGGCATCCCGCTGGCGAAATGGCTGCCGTACAGCGTGACCCGCACGTGGCACCAGCAGCTTGGCATCTTCTGGATCGCGACCGCCTGGCTGGCCACCGGCCTGTTCATGGCCCCGGCCGTCTCCGGGTACGAGCCGAGGTTCCAGCGGCTGGGGGTCAATTTCCTGTTCGTCTGCACCTTGATCATCGTCGTCGGGTCGATGTTCGGCCAGTGGCTGGCGATCCAGCAGCGCCTTGGGCTGGAGGCGAACTTCTGGTTCGGGCACCAGGGGTACGAATACGTCGATCTCGGCCGGTTCTGGCAGATCTTTCTGACGGTCGGCCTGTTCCTCTGGCTCTTCCTGATCGGCCGGGCGCTCTGGCCGGCGTTCCGCGCTCCGGGAGAGCACAAGCACCTGCTGGGACTGTTCCTCATGGCCTCGACGGCCATCCCGCTCTTTTACGTGCCGGGCCTCATGTGGCACCGGCAGACGCACCTGGCCCTGGCCGAATACTGGCGCTGGTGGGTCGTTCACCTGTGGGTGGAAGGCTTCTTCGAGGTCTTCGCCACGGTGGTCATCGCCTTCCTGTTCACGCGCATGGGACTCCTGCGCACGGCGACGGCCACCGCGGCGGTGCTCTTCGCCACGACGATCTTCCTCTCCGGCGGGATCATCGGCACGTTCCACCACCTGTACTTCACCGGCACGCCGACGGCCATCCTGGCTCTTGGTTCGGTCTTCAGCGCGCTGGAGGTCGTGCCCCTGGTCCTGATCGGGTTCGAGGCATACGAGAACCTGACGATGACGACGGTCCGGCCGTGGGTCGCGGCCTACAAGTGGCCGATCTATTTCTTCGTCGCGGTGGCGTTCTGGAACCTCGTCGGCGCGGGGCTCTTCGGCTTCTTCATCAACCCGCCGATCGCGCTCTACTACATGCAGGGGTTGAACACCACGCCGGTCCACGGACACACGGCGCTCTTCGGCGTGTACGGCATGCTCGGTATCGGCCTGATGCTCTTCTGCATGAAGGGGCTGACGGTCCACCAGCGATGGAAGACCGGCCCGCTGGCCGTCGCGTTCTGGATGATCAACGTCGGCCTTGGTCTGATGGTGCTCCTGAGCCTGCTGCCGGTCGGTCTCTTGCAGACGTGGGCGAGCGTCGAGCACGGTACGTGGTACGCCCGCTCGGCCGAGTTCATGCAGGCGGACACCATGAATCTTCTGCGCTGGCTGCGCGTGGTCGGCGACACGATTTTCGCCATTGGCATTCTGTCTCTCGGCTGGTTCGTGCTGGGCCTGAAGACCGGCTGGTCCATCGCTCCGGAGGAGGACGAGGTGGCCCGAGAATTCCCCAGGTCGTCTCAGCGTGAGCCGGCCGAGATCGTGTAAGCGGTCCCCCCATTCTCGAAGCATCCCGACCCTCGAATCGGCCCGTCTGCAATTTGCAGACGGGCCGATTTCGTCTGCGGAAATGACCTCGTCTGCAAATTGCAGACGGGCCAGAATGGGCATGTCGAAACGGAAGGATTTGGCCCTCGTCTGCAAATTGCAGACGGCCCTGGTTGAGTTCCTTGAAGGGGGTGATCTGGCCCCCGTCTGCAAATTGCAGACGGCCTCGTCGGGGCGCGTTCCGGCAATCTCGCGAAACCCTCGTCTGCAATTTGCAGACGACCCCCTCCGGTTGCCGATATCGACTGTGGAAATTGGTGCTTTTCGACGTCTCAAAACACGAGGGCCACGGCATGGACGGATTCGTGCTCACGGCCTGCCAGCGCAAGGGGGGGTCGGGCGTTCGACGCTCCTCTTCAATCTGGCAGGTGCCCTGTCGCAGCGGGGCCTCCGGGTCTTGATGGTGGACCTGGACCCGCAGGCGAGTATCTCGCAGATTCACCTCGGCCCCGAGGTCGTGGATGTCCTGCCGACGGCCCGCTCCGTGGTCGCGCTGATGGATGAAAATTTTCTCGGCTCGCCGGCCGCGATCATCCAGCAGACGGAGATTCCGAACATCGACCTGATCCCCGGCTCGAACGCGCTGTCGCGCTACAACGCCCCCGAGCCGGAGAAGACCGGGTGGTTGCAGGATTCCTTGAAGGATGCGCTGGACGAGGTCCGCGGTCAGTACGACGCGATCCTCTGCGACACGCCGCCGAGCCTGGAGACGCTCGCGTGGATTCCCGCCGTCGCGGCCGACGTCGCCCTGACACCGACGCCGGCCGAGGCCCTCGCCGTGCAGGAGCTGACCCACGCCGCGCGGTTCCTGGAGCGCGTCCGCTGGGCGAAGAACCCGCGTTTGACCTGGCTCGGCGTCGCCCTGACGATGTTCCAGCCGAAGCTGGCGATCCACTCCACCTATGAGCGCGTGCTCCGCGAGACGTACGGCGACCTCGTGCTCTCCAGCCCCGTGCCGTACAACGTCGCGTTCAAGGAATGCGTCGTCGCCCGCAAGCCGCTCGCGTACTGGAAGCCGAAGACCGCCGCCGCGAAGGCCATCGACGCGGTGGCCGGCGAGATCCTCGACCGGGTCCACCGCCTCCGCGGTCAGAAGACGGAGAACGCGGCATGAGCAAGAAGGCCGACTCCCTCATGCAGAAGTTCGGCGGCACGATCTCGCAGACCGTCGGCCAACGCCCGATGGCCCCGGCCTCGGCCGAGCCGCCCCCGCCGGACAAGTTCGCCGGCGCGATCAAGAGCCGCGCGTTTGCCGAGATGCCGCTCACGGCGATCGACTGCGCTCCACAGCCCCGCACCGAGTTCGACGCCGAGGAGCTGCAACGGCTCGCCGAGAGCATCAAGCGGTTCGGCCAGCTCGCGCCGATCCGCGTGCGCAGGGATGAAGAGCAGGGACGCTGGATCGTCCTCGTCGGCGAGCGCCGGCTCCGCGCCTGCAAGCTCGCGGGCCTGGAACGGGTCCGCGTGGAGCTGGTCGAGCGGGAGATGACCGACGCCGACATCCTCGCCGAGCAGATCGTCGAGAATGCCGTCCGCGCCGACCTCCAGCCGGTCGAGCAGGCCCGGGCCTATCGCCGTCTCATGGAGATGAACGGCTGGAACGCCCAGGAGCTGGCCGAGACCCTCGGCGTCGAGCCGACCGGCGTGTACCGCGCCCTGGCCCTGCTCAAGCTTCCCGAGGAGGTCGCCGCCCGCGTCGATGCCGGCGAGATCAAGCCGACGGCCGGGTACGAATTGAGCAAACTGCAAATTGCAGACGACCAGCGCGCGGTGGCCCGGAAGATCATCGAGGACGGGCTCGACCATCACGCCACGGTCGCCGAGGTCCAGCGCCGCCAGACCTCGCGCGCGGGCCGGAAGCCGAAGAAGAGCCGGGGCCCCATCCAGCAAAAGCACCGAGGTCCGCGCGGGGTGCGGATCGCGATCCAGGCCACCGCCAAGCACTCGACGGCCGACATCGCCGCCGACCTGCGTGCCATCGCCGATCAACTCGACGCCGAGACCTCCGCCCGCGACGCGGCGTGAGAGGGCAGGGCAGGGCACCCCGCCCCGGAGGGATCGACCCTTCGGGGCGGTTGTCGTTGGTGGCGCGCTACCGGTTCAGGTCCCAGATCAGCACCGTGGTATCGCGTAGTCCGGCGGCCAGCAACTTGCCATCGGGCGCGAAGGCGAGACAATCCGTGTAGCAGCCGTGCCCTTCAATCTGGCGGACCAGCTCGCCGCTGGATACGTCCCAGATCCGGATCATCGGTTCGTCGAGCCAGCCCATGCCCACGGCGAACTGGCGGCCGTCGGCGGAAAAGGCGACGGCGTTGGGATGCGTCGGCTGGTCGGGGAACTCGCGGCGGAGGGTGCCGGCCGCCACGTCCCAGAGGCGGATTGATTTGTCCCAGCCGATCGAGACGAGCGTGGCCCCATCCGGGGAACTGGCCAGGTGCATGACCGGCACCGGGCCCCGGGAAGGGGTGAGCGTGCGTCGCTCCCGACCGCTCGTCGTGTCGATCAGATGGATCGTCCCCTCGGCCGCCACGGCGAGCGTTTCCCCGGCCGGCAAGAACAGCGCGTCATCCACCGGAGGGGTCCGGTACGACCCTTCGGGGAGGTCGGGCATCTTCAGGGCGCCGAGGGCGACTGGCCAGGAAGGTCCGGCCGGTTCGCCGCGGAGCGCATCCCAGCGACGGATTGAGAACTGCTTTTCTTTATCATGCGTGAACGTGGTGAGCGTCCGGCCGTCGGGAGCGAAGGCGAGCGCCGAGCCACGCGCCGCCGGCGTCGATTCGCTGCCGTTCCGCGCCGTTTTGTGGGTCGCAGAGCCGGATGGTTGCCCGCAGGTCTTCGCCGTAGAGCATTCCGCCGACAGCCAGGGTCTGCCCATCGGGCGCGTAGGCGATCCGGCTCGTGACCTGGCCGGGCCATCGCAGGACGTGCCGTTGCTCGGAGGTGGCCACGTCCCAGACGCGGACCGTCTTGTCCAGCCCGGCCGAGGCCAGGGTTTTCCCGTCCGGCGCGAAGGCGACCTGAACGACTTCCGCCCGGTGCACCTTCTCGGGTCGCACCGCGCCGCTGTTGAGGTTGAGCAGGTGGACCGCCGCGTCGGAGGAGGACCCGACGGCGGCCGTCGTCCCATCCGGCGTCAAGGCCAGGCAACCCCCCATGCCCCAGTCGTCGTAGCGGCGAAGTTCCCGGCCCGTCGCCGTGTCCCATTCGATGATGAACTCGTAATGTTGAGTGATGATCTTGGTTCCGTCCGTCGTGAGGTCGGCGGCGAAGCAACCGCTCCGGACGCGATCAATCAAGTTGATCGTGACGGGATCCTGATCCGGGTCGAGCTTTCCGATGACGATCATCCAGGTGCTCACGACCGCCACGGTCTGGCCGTCGGCCGCGAACGCGACGGAGAGAATCGCATTTCCCGCCGTCGCGTCCACATCGGCCCCCCACGTCCGCAGTTCCTTGCCGGTGGCCAGGTCCCAGAGCCGGGCCTTGCCGTCTCCGTCACCGGAAAGGAGAGATGTGCCATCGGGGGAGAATGCCAGCGCCCGGACGCCCCCCGGGATGTTGGGGATCGTCCCACGTGCCGCGCCGTTGGCCGCATCCCGCAGGTGGATTGTTCCTTCAGCGCCTCCGGTCGCCAGCGTCTTGCCATCAGGCGAGAAGGCCAGGGCCCAGGTTCCCCCGGGAAGATCCTCAATGGTCCAGACTGGCTCGCCCGTCGCGGTCTCGCGGAGCATGATCGTGCCGTTGATGGTCCCGGCATCCGCGTTTGAGGGCTCCGGGCCGCTGGCGGCGGCCAGGGTCTGACCGTCGGGGGAATAGCGGAGCGCCCGGACTCCCACGAGAGAGAACGACGCGGCTTGCGCCCCGGTCTTCACATCCCAGATCCGGACGAGCCGGTCCCCGCCCGCCGAGGCCAGCCGCGTGCCGTCCGGCGAGAAGGCGACGCGGGTAACTCCCTCGTCCTTGTGCCGGAACCGCACCGTTCCCAGGCGGGCGACCGCCCCGACCGGCAAGGGGTCGCCCTGGAGATCGGTCGGCGTGGCGGGTGGCTCCTCCACCGGCGGGGGATCGGTTTGCCTGGCCTGCTGGGCTTGGGGGCCCTCCGGTGCCTCCGAGGGATCGGCGAACACCGTCCGCAGCGCGACCAGCCCCAGTCCCGCCGCGAGGCTCAGCGCCAGCGCGGCCGCCGTTGTTCGTTTCAACGTATCCAGAAACATGGCTCGTAAAACCTCCCGTGCCAGCTCGGCCACCGAGGCCGAGGCGGTCGCCGCCCGGCCCGTGTTGAGCATCGCGTTCTGTACCGTCCGTTCGATCAACGAGGGTGAAACCGCCGCGCGGGCGTCCGACCCCGCGGCCGCAATCGCAACCCCGGCCGGGACGCTCAGGCCGCGACGGGTCAGCCGGCGCCGGAGGAGATCGCGTGCCCGACGGAGCCGGACGCTGACCGTCCCGACCGGACATCGCAGCCGCCTGGCCGCCTCGGCGTGCGTCTGCCCGTTGAGGTCGCAGAGCACGACCGGAATGCGGTACGTTTCGGGAAGCCGACCAATCTCCTCGTGCAGGACCTCGATCTCCTCGCGCAGCTCGACAACCCGCAACGGCCGGTCCGCGTCGCCGATGGGTTCCCCCCGCGACATCGCTACCTCCTGTCCCGCGCCGGTGTTTCGCGTTTCGTGCCCGGGCCTTCCGCGCCGTGCGGAGCGCGACCCCGTACAGCCAGTGGTCGAGCAGGTCGGGGTTGCGGATTGCGCGGGCCTTGCGGGTCAGGACCAGAAAGACCGCCTGAAACGCATCCTCGGCGTCGTGCGGGTTGTTGAGCAGACCATGGCAGACGCGCAGGACCGTCGGCCCATGTCGCTCGACCAGAATGGCAAACGCCGCCTCCGCCTCCCCCGGATCGCGGCGCGACGCGAACCGCGCGAGCAGGTCGGCATCCGTCAACCCGGCCGCTGCCCCGACGCCAAAGAGCGTCCGGATGGACGAAAACACGCCGCCCGTCTGTCCCCTCGTCATGGCAAAGGCCCTCGACTTCCGATCCACGCCTCGCTCTATACTGCCGGGCCGGAGCCGTTCGCTGACAACGATTTTGGAAAATCGAGACGAATCGGAGGAACGAGACTTCGGGCTACAAATATCCATCGATAACGAGTGGTGCCCATCCGCGACAGTCGAGGATGAGATTGAGGCTTTAATTGGCAATTCGCCTTTATGTGATATGCTCGCCTGGGAGAGATTCTTTGTGAAGATTTTCCGGTTGGCAAAATCAGGCAATTCAAGGCGTTCGTCTCGAGATATCCCGAATCGCGAAGTTTTTAACACGAAGGATCATCGATGAGAGGACTCCGGCACGCGGTTCCGAACCCTTCCACGCATTCGAACACATTTTCTCGTTCCCGGCGTCGATCCGCTGGCCGTTCGACAGTATGTGAGGTTGAGGCCTTAGAAAATCGGCAGCTCCTATCGACGTTCACGGTCACGAACCTCAAGCCCTGGGGACCGGGTTCCCTTCGTGAGGCGATCGTTCAATCCAACCAAAGCGTGGGGGCCGACACGATCGAATTCGGCGTCGCTGGTACGATCCGCGTCGCCCGGGCTCCTCTGCCCGCGATCACCGATCCGGTGACGATCGACGGGGCCTCGGCCCCCTCGTTCGCGGGCTCCCCCCTCGTGACCGTGGATTTTCGAGGGACCCGGGGGTTCCGGTTTGATCCCGGGAGCGACGGATCGACGCTCCGGGCGCTTTCGGTGGTGCGGGCCGGGAACGCCGGAGTCACGCTCGCTGCCTCGCGCATCACGTTGGAAGGTAATTACATCGGGCTTCGTGCCGACGGAACGACCGTTGCCGGCAACCATGGCGACGGCATCCAGATCCTTGCCTCCTCACATGATAACTTGGTCGGACATCGCGATCCTGTGTCGAGCATCAGCTACGCCAACGCGGATGCCGTGAGCATCCAGCCGGTCACCGCCTGGCAAGGCATTCGCGATGCCGACACGCCCGGCCAGTACCTCATCACCGGAACATCGAACAGCAACGGGTTGCTGTACGTCGGGCCGATCTCGGCGCAGGGCGGCACGAGCTATACGGTCAACTATCCGAATGCCACCTCCACGAGTGTCTATGGCCCCGATAATCTCCCCGGGGACAACCTCCGGTTGGTCGGCAGTTACCGGAACGGTGACGGTCATCGTCCACGGTTTCCTGTTCCAGGGCACGACCGCCGAACTCGCGCAGAGCGCCGCGTACCGGACGATCGATTACCCGGGCGCGCAGTTCAATTATGTCCACAGCACGATGGGCGGCCTCGCGGTCGGCAACGCCGACGGGCCGGAGGGGAACCTGCCCATCGGCACGGGGCACGCGTTCCTCTACGACATCGCCAGAAACGCGTTCGTGACGGACATCGTCTATCCCGGCTCGACGAGCACCACCGCCTACGGCATCTGGCACAACGGCGGCACGAGCTACACGATCACGGGAGGGTATAGCAACCTGCTCGGCTCCGGCGGGACGGTCGGCAAAGGTTACCTCGTGGACTACGACTCCGCGACCGGGCAATTCACCCACTGGACGACGTTCGACTACCCGAACGGATTGATCGGACAGGACTATATCACCCACTTCGAGGGCATCAGCGGCGATCAAAAGGGGGAATACACCCTCAGTGCCGACTCGGTCCAGCGCGGGTCGGCCAACCTCGTGCAGGGCTCGTGGGTGACCGTGCGGCGAAACCCCGACGGGACGTTCGGCGACGGTGTCTGGGTCGATTTGAATTATCCCGGGACCCAGGCCCCGGTCAGCTCCAATTCGGTGGCCGGCAACCAGGTGGTCGGGATCGTCGCCAGCGACTCGGGAGCCTTCTCGTACCAGGCGACCGTCAATATCGGGTTCCAGCTCTCGAACGTGATCAGCGGCAACGGCGGCAACGGCATCGGGATCTACGGGGCCAATGATAATCAGATCGCCATGAATCACATCGGCACCGATGCCAGTGGGACACTCCCGCGCGGGAACGCGAAGAACGGTGTGTTTGTCACGGCCGGCGCGGCCCGGAATGAAATCGGCGGCCAGGCGACCGGCGGGAACGATCCCACGGCGGGCGTCTTCGTCCGTCCGCCCCAGGGCAACCTGATCTCGGGCAACCGGGCCAACGGCGTGCTCATCAGCCAAGGTGCCACCCAGACGCTGCTCAGCGGAAACTTCGTCGGAACCTCCGCCTCGGGAAACTCCGCTTTGGGGAACCGGCTCAACGGCGTGGCCATCGTCGGCGCGGACGGCAACCAGTTGATCGGGTGTACTTTTCAACAGAGTCCGTTCGTCTTCTATAACGTGATCAGCGGCAACGGCCACAACGGCTTGCAGATCACGAACGCGAACAATACGACGGTCCACGCGAACTTCCTGGGTGCCGGGGCCAACAATGCCACGGTCGTGGCGAACGGCGGAGACGGGTTGCTGGTGTCGGGTTCGTCGAAGAACACGCAGGTCGGCGGCGTGATCCCGCTCGGGAACGTGATCTCCGGGAACGACCGCAACGGCATCGAGGTGCGCGACACGGCGAGCGGGTTCATCTCATTCAATACCTTCGCCGGGATCTTCGCCTTCGCCGGCGCGGCGCCGAATCGAAACGACGGGATCTTGATCACGTCGAGCGGCGGAAATAACCTGATCCGCACGTGCATCGTCTCGGGCAACCTCGGGAACGGGATCGAGCTGGGCGGCCACGCCACCGGCGTCCAGGTGACCCAGACCGCCGTTGGCACGAACACCGCGATCCAGAAGGCCATCCCGAACGGTGGCAGCGGCATCCGGATCACCGGCAATGCCCACGGCAACGCCATCGGCGGGTTCCAGCCCTCGGTCGAGCCGCAGGTGACCATCTCGTCCAATCGCGGGTACGGCATCGAGATCGTCGGCAACGCCCACGACAATCATGTGTTTCACACCGACATCGGCACGAATGCCGAGGGCCGCGGCGACCTGGGCAACACGCTCGGCGGCATTCTCCTCGGTCCCGGCACGCGATCCAACACCATCGGCGGTCCGGCGGCCCCTTTGCAGAACAAGATCCTCAACAACCTGGGCAATGGCGTGAGCATCCTCTCATCCCGTCGCGCCGCGGTCCTGGGCAATGAGATCGCCGCCAACCAGGGGTACGGCCTGTTTGCCCAGGGCGTGTGCGTCGGTTCCGTCGTGAAAGGGAACGTGATCGATTCCAACGTCTCGGGGAACGTCAACCTGACGAACGCCCGCGGCATTGTGTACATCCCCTCGGGCGAAAGCTCCACAGGTGGGGCAACGGGAAGAACCGGCCGACGCTGGGGCACGTTCTTGAGGTAGCCTGCCTCGATTACTGACCGCCGCATGGCCAATGACTCATTCCAGATTTCAGAAGTTCCTTGCCTCTTTTGAGGATCTGGATTCTGAAATATGCCGTTTGCCTTGCTGAACTCGATAAGAATGTACGAGACGGATCGTCGGATGGTCGTCTCGTACATTCTCTCAGCCGCGAGGGCGCGAGGGGCGATCGAGGGGACCGATCGAGACGACCTGATCCGGGCCGTTGGTGCCTTTTGAGGGACAACCGCCGCAGGCGCTGGTGCCGCAGCCTCGGGAGGAGGGGCGAGCAGCCCATTGCCAGAGGCTCCGGGCGAGATAGGCGACGGCGGCGAGAACCACGATTCCGGCCGCGATGTCCTGCCAGGTCCCGGTCATGGAAAAACCTCCCTCCCGTCAGACGAGCAGCCGGATTCCAACCTGATAGGTGATGAACGCCCCGAGGTAGGCCAGGGCCGTCATGTAGGTAAAGGAGAAGACGGGCCACGTCCAGCTATGCGTCTCACGGCCGATGACGGCCAGGGTCGAGACGCACTGAGCACAGAGGGCGAAGAAGACCATGATCGACAGGGCGACCGGGATGTTGAAGAGCGGGCGGCCGGTGCGGGCGTGGGTCGCCTTGCGCAGAGCGTCGCGCAGGCGGTTGCTCCCTTCCCCTTCCTCGACATCCTCGCCCACGTCGAAGATGACACCGAGGGTTGCCACGACCACTTCTCGGGCCGGGAACGAGGCGATCACGGCGCTGCCGATCCGCCAGTCCCAGCCCAGAGGGGTCACGACCGGCTCGATCAGCCTCCCCGCGCGGCCGAGCAGGCTCTGTCGCTTCTGCATCCCTTCCCGGTGCGCGGCCAGGGCGGCCAGGGATTCGTCGATGGTGGCGACGGCCTCGGCGTCGTCTTCGGCAACCGCCTCGGCACGCTCGGCTTCCAGTTGCCGCTGCTGGGAGAGCAGGGGGGCCGCCTCCGAGGGGGAGAGGCGGGGGTAATAGAGCGCGGCCCACATGACCACCGAGATCGCGAAGATGATCGTCCCGGCGCGGTAGAGAAACTCTCCACCGCGGTCGAGCATTCGGAAGAACACCACCTTGGGGGACGGCCACCGATAGGCCGGCAGCTCCATGACGAACGGCGGCGGAGCGCCTCGGAGCAGGGTTCGCTTCAGGATCAGGGCCACCCCGGCCGCCGTGACGATTCCGACCAGGTACATGCCGAACAGGACCAGGCCTCGCAGTCCGATCAGGCCACCGAGGTAGGTCCGCCGGGGGACGAACGCGGCGATCATCAAGGCATAGACCGGAAGCCGGGCGCTACAGCTCATCAAGGGGGCGACCAGGATCGTCGTCAGCCGGTCGCGGCGGTTCTCGATGACCCGGGTCGCCATCACCCCCGGAATCGCGCAGGCGAAGGAGGAGAGCAGGGGAATGAACGACTTGCCGCTCAGCCCGACCCGGACCATCAAGCGGTCCATCAGGTACGCGGCGCGGGCCAGGTAGCCGCAGTCTTCCAGGATCGCCAGGAAGAAGAAAAGGATGAAGATCTGGGGCAGGAAGATCACCACCGCGCCGACGCCGCTGATGACGCCGTCGATGATGAGGCTCCGCAAGGGGCCTTCGGCCAGGGAGGACTCGGCCAGGGAGGCCAGGGCGCCGACGGCCGCGTCAATCCAGCCCATCGGGATCTCTGCCCAGGCAAAGACTGAGTGGAAGATCAGGAGCATGACCGCCGCCAGAACCAGGGTGCCCCAGAGCCGGTGCGTCAGGATCGCATCGATCCGGTCGCCGAGCGTCAGGCGAGGCGTTTCCGGTTGCGTGACGACCCCTTCGACCACGTGGGCGACCCAGCCGTAACGGGCCATCGCCTCGACGGCCGGCACCGGCAGGCCGGCCTCGGCCAGCCGCGCGCGGCCGGCGCGGAGCTGCTCCCGAAGAACTTCGCGGTCACCGTTCAGCGGAAGCTGCTCCTGGATATAGCCGCCGGTATCCAGCAAGAGCCGCTCAACCAGATAGCGGGGCAAGGCCGGCGATTCGGTCGTCCCCCCCGACGGTTCCGGCAGCCCCAGGGTGGGCAGGAACGCCTCCAGACGGCGGACCTCCTCGCGGAACGGCTCGGGGAACGGGCTCTCCGGCGCCTGGGCCGGCTTGCCGGCGACCTCGTCCAGCGCGGTCTTGAGTGCTTCCAGCCCCAGGCGGCGATTGGCTTGCACGGGGACGACCGGGACGCCCAGTTGCCGGGCGAGCCGAGGGACGTCCACCTGCCGGCCCCGGCCCTCGGCCACGTCGAGCATCGTCAGGGCGATGACCGTCGGCTTTCCCAGTTCGAGCACCTGGCTGACCAGGTAGAGATTCCGCTCCAGGTTGTCCGCATCGACGACGCAAAGTACGACGTCGGGCGAAGGGACATCCTGGCGACGCCCCAGGAGCACGTTGACCGCCACCATCTCATCCGGCGAACGGGGGGCGAGACTGTACGTCCCTGGCAGGTCCACGAGCGTCCAGCGGTGCCCCTCGTGGGACATCTGCCCGAGTTTCTTCTCGACCGTGACGCCCGGATAGTTCCCGACCCGCTGCTGGACCCCGGACAAGGCCCCGAAGAGAGTCGATTTCCCCGTGTTCGGGTTGCCGATCAGGGCGACGGTCCAGGTCTCATGCGCGGTTGCCGGCAGCATCGTCCATCCAGAAAGTTTCGCGGATTGCAACGGTTTGGATCGGTCTCAAGGGCGCTCCACCTCGACCCGCTCGGCCTCGGTTCGCCGCAGGGCGAGCCGATAACCTCGAACCTCGTAGATCAAGGGGTCCCCCAGCGGGGCCGTGCCGACCATGCGGACCTCGATGCCCGGCGTCATACCCATTTCCAGGATGCGCTGACCGAGTTCGTCCGGCGCGTCGACGTTCACCACCCTGGCCTTCTGATCCACGGTCAGTTCCGAGAGGCGGCTCAACATGAGAACGGCGACTCCGTGCGGACCATCACCCGCGCCAGTTCGTCGGTGCGGAAGCCCAGCTTCTGCCCGTCCAGCCGAATGATGCAGGGACTTCCCGGTCGGATCATCTGGACCTCGGCCCCGTCTCGCAAGCCCATCTCACGCAGCCGATGAATGAGGTCGCCCGTGCCGAGCACCTCGCAGACTCGCCCCAACTGCCCCGCCCGCAAGCACATCAGCGGGACCAGGTCCACGAGAGTCTCCGAGCAAGAGGCCTGGCTGGTTGCCATCATGTCAAGGGTCTCGGTGAAACGTGTCAAAAGGGAAGGTCACTTGGCGAGATCACGTCGGCAGGTCGGTTAGACTGAGATCCAGTCTCAACACGGGCATTATAGAGGAGAAGGCCCTGGCACGGCAATTGATTTCTTCCGCAAAGGCCCGATTCTCAAAACGGAATGCGTGGAGGGGGGAGGGGGTTCAGCGTTTCTTGTCGTACCAGGCATGGGCTTTTTCGACGGCGTCGGTCAGCCGGGTGGCCAGGAGCAACGCGCGGTCCCGCGACACGTTCAGTTGCAGATGACCGTCATTTCCACCCAGCCGTACCGCGATGACGTCCGGTTTGTCGGGGTGGGGGTGGGCGTCGATCGTCTCCAGAGACGCGGTGACGGTCGAGGCGGAACGGTTCAGCAGATGATGATCCGCCACCTCGGCGCCGGTTGTCCGCGACGGATCGCGCTCGAACACCGGGGCCTCGTCAGCCCGTACCGTGTCGGGCAGATCGGGTTGGAACGATGCAAGGTATTCCTCGATCTGATGCATCCGGGCCGCATTCTCGGCGGCGGCCAGGCCCCTCGTCTCCTCGGGCGTCAAGGCCGGCCGGCCGGCGGGATTCGGTCTCGAACCGCGCCCGGGACGCTGGCTTGGGGGGATTCCTCGGGGTTTGGATTTCGCCATCGGAAGGACTCTCTGGCGGGGAAATGGGTCTGGCGAGACTCATTGTCGCTCGGTCGCGGCCGCGCTTCCAGGAGTTCTTTCCGTCCCGGCGGGTTCCCGAGAGAGTTCCGCCCTCTCCCGCTGGGCATGCGGGGCCGCGATGTGCTTCAGAACGAGCGGACCGAAACCATAGGCGCTGTTGGTTAACCGGACGCCGAAAAGCGTCAAGGGCTGGCGGTTGAGGTGATCCAGGACGGGCACGAAATGCTCCTCGATCGGGTAGTCATCCAGGCAGACGCCGTTGCTGATGGAGAGCGGCTTGCCGGGAACCCTCGACCCATTGCCGGAAAGCACGATGTAATCGACGGTTTCCATGTCGGGGCAGGAGAAACGGGCGTCGTACACCCGGTTCTGATCGGCCAGCAACCACCAGAGGTCTTGCGCGAGCACCGTGCTACCTTCGGGAATGAGCGTGTCCAGAAGCCGGTCGTTGTAGCCAGGTCGCTGGTTGTCGGGAATCGTGGCGAAGACAAGGGACTGGCGGATAAATCCTTCCGATCCCCCGATCACCGTCAGGGAGAGCAACACGGGCAGGGCTACCTGTTCCCAGGAGGCAAGCCGGCCCCACGCTCGGGCAAGCTCGACCACGGTCAACGCCAGCACCCAGGGACTGATGAACCACAAATAGGCGGGCTTGGTGGGCATGACCACGAGTACGAACGCGAGCGCGGCGAGGGGGCCGAGCCAGAGCCGTGACCAGGAACGCCCGTTCCGGACGCTCGATCCATGCCGGGATGCCCAGAGGCCAATGATGAGCGTGCCGAAGAGCGTGATGACGTTCGGCCTTCCAAAGCGAATCGACCAGAGATAACGACGAATGTAGTTTTCCGTGTTGATATGCATCCGCGCGATCGCCCGGTACTGCTCGACAGCGCCGGGATACGGAACCAGGATCGGGGCGATCGTCAAGGCCAGGACGGACAGAGCCAGCACGCCCCAGAGCATGGCCAGTCCGACCCGCCGAGTCAGGGAAACCGGTTCCGTGGCGATCAGGAAGAAGACGATCAGGCCGAGCATGATGGCCGAACCGGAGCTGGTGGCCGCGCACAGGCCGAACAGAATTCCCGAGCCGATCGTCCGCAGCGGCGAGATCGGAGTCCGCAGCAAGGGGAACAGGCCCGCCATGCCAAAGCACATGCTCATCTCATCGGGACGACCCTCGATCGTTCCGAGCGTCAGGATCGCGAGTGCCGGCAGCAGCGCGATCCGGGGAGAGAAATCCGCCCCGCCGAGCCGCCGGGCGATCTGGTAGGTCAGGAAGGACAGCAGCGCGTGAATCGTGGAATCGTAGAAGACGCATTGCCGCCAGCCGAAGCCGATCACCTTGACCAGGAGCCCAAACAGGAACGGATAGATGGGTGGATAAGCGAAGTAGATATCTTCGGGGCCTGGTTCGACGTCTTGCAAGTAGCCGGTGATCTCGGGCGACGCGAAACGCCCCGAGGTGGCCCATTCCCGCCCCGCCGACTTGTACCAGGGTTCGTCAAATCCCGAAAATCGACCGATGCTCGTCATCAGGGCGACATAGACGACCAGCAAGACGATCAGAACGATCGTCGTCCTCTCCACACGCTTCATGACCTCTGCTCCGCCCAAGACCCCCGTGGATTTCCCAAGGGGTATGACAAGGAGGGTCGTTCCCGACTCCTCTCAGGATGAGGAAACCGTCCCGCCTTCATGAGCCGAGGGGGCCGGGGCCGTGTTCAGTGAAGACCCCTCGCGCCGCGGGACGAACAGAGTGCCATCCTGGCCGATCGTCTCGGCGGGGCGGTATTTCCCGATGATGTAGGTCGGTCGTTGTTTCGACTCCAGGAAGATGAGCCGGATGTATTCGCCGATCACCCCGAGACAGATCATCTGGATCGAGCCCATGAACAACTGAATCGCGATCAAGCTCGCCCAACCGCGAGGCCCCGTCTTGTTGTAAATCGCGTCGTAGAAGACCCAGATCAGGAGCAAGACGGAAACCAGGGCCGTGGCCACACCGGTAAAAGTGATGAGCCGCAGCGGATAGCCGCTGAAACTCACGAGCCCATCGACGGCTAGCCGGACCAGTGCGCGAAGACTGTATTTCGGTCGGCCCGCCGCCCGGGCGTCCCGTTCGTAGGGAAGACCAACCTGGCGGAAGCCGACGAAGGTCCGAAGCCCCCGGACGAATCGAGCCTGTTCGGGCAACCTTTTCAGGGCGTCCACAACCTGGCGATCCATCAAGCAGAAGTCGCCGCTATCCAGCGGGATATCCAGGTCGCTGATCGCATTCAACATGCGGTAAAAGACAAAATAGCCGATCCGCTTCGGCAGTCCCTCCTTGCGGCGCTGGCGGACGGCATAGACCACGTCGTAGCCTTCGCGCCAGCGCGCGACGAACTGGGGGATGACTTCGGGAGGGTCCTGCAAGTCTCCATCCATGACCATCACGGCCCGCCCCTTCGCGAGGTCCAGGCCCGCGGAGACCGCGGGTTGATGGCCAAAATTCCGGCTCAGGTGGACCGCCGAGAGACAGGGATCGCTTTTCTGAAGCTCGTCGATCAGCCTCGGGGTCGCGTCCCGACTGCCATCATTAACGAAAACGATCTCGTAGGGGGAATTAAGCGTCTGAAGAGTCTGGGTAAGACGGCGATGAAGTTCTTTCGTGTTCTCCTGTTCATTAAACAGGGGAACGACAACACTGATATCGGGTGGTTCGGTCGCCGGATGGTTCGCCAGTGAGGAGTGATTCGACATAATTCAG
Organism: uncultured Planctomycetota bacterium; assembly: GCA_963758025.1. Lineage (GTDB taxonomy): Bacteria > Planctomycetota > Planctomycetia > Isosphaerales > Isosphaeraceae > CAVWUA01. Next base: position 32,948 of record CAVWUA010000010.1, read on the forward strand.
GTTGGATTGGCGCATGGGGGGTGCGGTTTCCGAGACGACATCCATGATACGGGGCAGTCACAGCGAGGCCCTATCGAGGATAGTCTTTGCCGTGATCGGCCAGCAAGTCATGCTGACAAAAAGCCCAGGGCCGACTAACCTTTGCGTCCTGGATCTTTCCGATCCTTTCCCGCGGTTTCTGGGTGTGGTCCGAAAACAACCAAGCGTGGAAGTCAGGCTGATGACGAATATCCGACCTTACGGTAGGATGTTAGTCCAAAGAGGACGTTGAATCCTTTCGCTTTCATCCCTGTTATTAAAATTCGCACCTCATGATAGAGACCTGGTCTGAGGGGATCGCCGACGAGAACATGCCGGAGGGAATTCTCGTCGAACTGGCGGATCTGATCCGCAGGCATCCCTGGTGGATCGCGCGCGCCAGTCTGACCTTCGCCTTGCTGGAGAACTTGAGGATTCATCCCCCGGCGCGTATTCTGGACGCTGGCTGTGGGTGGGGCGTCACGCTGGAGCGATTGGAAACGCGCGGCTATCAGGTGACGGGGTTGGACCTTTCGCGACGGGCCCTGGAGCGGATCGACCGCCCGGATCGTCGGCTCATCCAGGCGGATCTGAGCCAGACCCCGCCGGATGATGTCGAGCCGTTCGACGCGGTTCTCGCGCTCGACGTGATCGAACACCTGGATGACGACCGGGGAACCGTGGCGCGGTTCGGCCAGCTCGTCCGACCGGGAGGCGTGGTGGTCGTCAGTGTGCCAGCTCAGCCCGAACTGTTCACCGAGTTCGACGCGATTCAGGGGCACCGGCGTCGGTATGACGTGAAGACCCTCCGCGCGGCGTTCGAAGGCTCAAACCTGGATGTCGAACGGACCTTCTGGTGGGGGGCCTGGATGGTTCCGGTCCTGAAGCGACAGCGCCGTCAGGTTCGGGCGCGGGATGGTCGGCCGACGTTCGAGGTGTATCGAGATTACCTCCGGTTGCCCCCCTGGCCGTTGCCCTGGGCGCTCCGGCTTGCCTACAAGCTCGAACAGAACCGATCGCTCCGGAATCGGCTGAAGACGGGAACCTCGCTGTTCGCCATCGCCCGACGCCCCACTCAGGACGAGTAAATGCCGCCGGGCCCCTGGACAAAGGCCCGGCGGACGGAGCGTTGGAGTTTCTCGACGACCACGAGGATCAGTCGTGGATCGAGAAGCCCTTGCGGTAATCGCGACGGATGTACTGGTCGGCCTTGGAGTTGTTCTTGACCTTCATCTCCTCGGCATCCCATTCGATGTTGCCGCCGGCCTTCAGGGCGACAACGCCCAGCAGGACGGTCTCGGTGAGCTTGCCGGCGTAGCCGAAGTTCGACATGGCCTTGCTCGGATCGCCCGCCTTGATCGCCTCGACCCACTCGGTGAAGTGGCCGGGGGAGCGGGGCAGGGTCGGCTCGGGTGTCTGGCACGTCCTTGAACTTGTCGCGGGGCAGGAGCGTGTGCTCGGCGCCGTAGTCATTGACGGAGTAGAACGAACCCTTCTCGCCGACCAGCAACAAGCCGCTGCCGGCGGCCTTTTCGCCGTGGAGCAGGTCCTTGTACGCCCGCTTCTCCTCCGGCAGGTTGTTGCCGCCGTCGTACCAGGTCAGCGAGAGCGGGCCGCGTCCATTGCGCTCGCCGAAGTTGGAGCGGATGATCGACCAGGTGGGATAGGTTTCGTGATCGACGATCCCGGAGGTATCGACGACCTCGACCGACTTGGGATCGAACAGCTCCAGCGCCATGGCGGCGACGTTGATCGTGTGGCAGGCCATATCGCCGAGGGCCCCGGTGCCGAAATCGAGCCAACCGCGCCAGGCGAACGGGTGGTAGGCTGGGTTGTACGGCCGCGAGGGGGCGGGGCCGAGGAATTCGTACCAGTGGACGTGGTTCGGAATGCCCGGCGTGTCCTTGGGACGGGCAATGCCCTGGGGCCAGATCGGCCGGTTTGTCCAGACGTGGATCTCCTTGATCGGGCCGAGAATGCCCGAGCGGAGCAGCTCAACGCCCGAGCGGAAGCCGTTGGCGGCGGTGCCCTGGTTGCCCATCTGGGTGCAGAGGTTCTTCTCGGCAGCCAGCTTCCGCATGAACCGGGCCTCTTCGATAGACCAGGTCAACGGCTTCTGGCAGAAGCAGTGCTTGCCCAGCTTCATCGCCGTGACGCTCGCTGGGGCGTGGCTGTGGTCGGGCGTGCTGACGGTCACGGCGTCGATCTGGTCGCCCATCTCTTCGAGCATCTTGCGATAGTCGAAGTACTTCTTCGCCTTGGGGAACTTCTCGGCCTTCCGGTTGAGCGTGTTCTCGTCGATGTCGCAGAGGGCGACAATCTCCCCGTGCGCGCCGGCGTCGTTGGAGTCGCTATCCCCCTTGCCGCCCACGCCGATGCAGGCAAAGCGGACTTTCTCGTTTGGTGACTGCCGCAGGTTGCGCGCGTAGGCCGGAGCCCCGTTCAGCAGGAACGTTCCGGCAGCGCCGGCCAGCGCCGACTGCTTCAGGAAATCGCGGCGATTGGCGTTTCCACTCATCGTGTGTGTTCTCCCCAACGCGATTCGGTTGCGCTTGCGTCTTCCGGGCGACCCTCGCCCGCGCGATCGAGGATGAGGGCCTCCCGACGTTTCCCTCCGCGACACGTTGCCGCGCGCGGAACTCAGAATCTCCCCCAGAATGCCATGCCGGGAGAAACATCGCAATCAAGTGCCGCGAGAGACAGGGGAGTTTCTCGATTCCCGACCCGACGGAATCCTCGTTCTCCGCTGGAAGTTGGGGTACAGTGTGCTGCAGAGGGAAAAGTGGGTCGGGGTGGACACGACCAGCACCCACTCCCGAAAAAAGGGATGATCCCATGTCCAACCGCCAGCGCAGCGATCTGATCCATCCTCGCGATGAGATCATGAGTACGATGGAACGGATCTACCGCTACCGGATGACCACCACCTCCGGCGGCAATCTCTCGATCCGCGACGGCGACGGTTCAATCTGGATCACGCCCGCGAAGCTCGACAAGGGGAACATCCGGCGCGAGGATATCGTCCGCGTCCGGCCAGACGGCACCATCGAGGGACGCCATCAGCCGTCCTCGGAATTCCCCTTCCACCGGGCGATTTACGAGACCCGGCCGGACTATCGCGGGATCGTCCACGCGCACCCCGTCGCCCTCGTGGCCTTCAGCATCACGCGACAGGTGCCCAACACGAAACTCTTCCACGAGGCACGCCGGGTCTGCGGCGAGGTCGGCTTCGCCCCCTATGCGCTTCCGGGCAGCGAGACGCTCGGGAAGAACATCGCCGCGACGTTCGCGGAGGGATTTCACTGCGTCATTCTCGAAAATCACGGCGTCGCGACCGGTGGCGGGAGCCTTCAGGAAGCCTTCCAGCGCTTCGAAACCCTGGAATTCACCGCGAAGACCGTCATCAAGGCGGGCATGCTCGGCCCGGTCCATTACCTCGACGACGATCAACTGCGGACACCGCGCCACCGGCAGACCGATCTGCCCGAGTTTGTCCCCGAGCCGGCAACCAGCGCCGAAAAAGAGCTACGCCGCCAGCTTTGCGACTTCGTGCGCCGCGGCTATCAGCAACGCTTGCTCATCAGCACCGAGGGCAGCTTCTCGGCTCGGGTGGACGAGGAGACGTTTCTCGTTACCCCCTACCAGGTGGATCGTGGGACGGTCGATGTCGCGGACCTCGTCCTGATCCGCCAGGGGGAGCGCGAGCAGGGGAAGGTCCCCAGCCGCGCCTCAAAACTCCATCAGGCGATCTACCGCCGTCACCCCAACTTCGGCGCGATCGTCATTGCCTATCCGGTCAACGCCACGGCCTTCAGCGTGACCCGGGCCGCGCTCGATGCCCGGACGATCCCCGAGAGCTTCCTGCTTCTGCGCGACGTGCTCCGCGTGGAGTACGGTCTTCAATTCGTGGACGAGGATCGCCTGGCGGAACGCGTCTCGCGCAGTCAACCCATCGCCATTCTCGATCATGATGGCGTTCTCGTCTGTGGTACGAGCATTCTCGATGCGTTTGACCGCCTGGAAGTTCTCGAATCCACCGCCGAAGCGCTGATCAATAGCCGTCCGCTCGGCGCGGTCGTCCGCATGTCCGAGGAGGTCATCACGGATTTGACCCGAGCCTTCCTCGAATACTGACGGCCGCATAGCAAATGGCACATTCCAGATCCCAAAATTTTCTTGCCTCTTTGAAGATCCGGAATTTGGAATGTGCCATTTGTTATGCTGGACTCCATAATGCGACGAGGAGCGTCCATCCCGCCGCGAGCACGACGGGATGGACGTACCACCCCAACACGACTCAGACGACTTCGTAAGGCCGCATCATCTCATTGTCCTCGTGGTCGATGATGTGGCAGTGCCAGACGTAGCGCCCTTTCTTGTCGAACGCGGCCCGGATGCGGGTGATCTGACCCGGGTAGGCGATGACGGTGTCCTTGAAGCCCGTCTCTCCTGGGGTCGGCGGCACGATGACGCCCGGCTTGGCGTTCTTCTTGGTGAAGTCCTGCCGGTTGACCACCTGGAACTGGACGAGGTGGACGTGGATGGGATGGGCGTCCACGGTGAAGTTGTGGATCTCCCACTCCTCGACGGTGCCCTTGGTCGGATTCTCGGTGATGGTGTCTCCCCACATCAGAGGGACCGGCAGACCAGCCGGATCGAGGGTTCCGAGCAGGGCCATCACCGGTATGGGCGCGATCGCGGACATGCGCTCGTTGAGCGAGACCCGCCGCACTTTGACGGGGTTGGTCAGCGGGTTGATGGTTGGCAGCGTCAACTGAGCGGGCGGGGTGCTCGTGTCGGGGAACATGAGCGGACCCACGACGAACTTCATCACCTGCCGGGTCGTCTGCCCGTTCGCTGGCTGGAAGCCGCCGCCGGCGAAGGGGACGTCCGGCCCGACGTTGACGAGGTAGAGCTGGGTGCCGGGCCGAAGCCCGGTGAAGTCCACGATGACGTCGGCCCGCTCGGCCGGGGCGAGCAGAACCTGGTCGAGCATCGCGGGCGCGGCCAGAAAGCCGCCGTCAGCGCCGATCTGCCAGATGGGAAGGGCCGTACCCTGGGCCTGCGGTTGCGAGGCCACCTTGAGGATCAGGAAGCGCGCGTTGCAGCCATTCAGCAGGCGGAAGCGGTAGCGCCGGGGCTCCACGTTCAGGAACGGCCAGGTGGAGCCGTTGACCACCATGGTGTTGCCGAAGATCTCCGGGTTCCAGATGGGCGAAACGTCGCTGTTGGGGATGTAAGGTCCGAGGAAACCGTCGAAATACGCCCGCGAGTCGGGGAAGAACAGCGAGCCATCGGAGTTGAACGAGCGGTCCTGAATGACGATGGGGATCTCGTGGAACGGCGCTGAGCCGAATCCGGGCGCCGGCCCGGGAAGAACCCCGTTGGGCAGGTCGTCGGGGCCGCCGCGGAGGTTGTAGAAGCCCGCCGGTCCGGCGTAAACGTTCAGCCGCGTGAGGCCCAGGCTGTGGTCGTGATACCAGAGAGTCGTCGCCCGTTGCTCGTTCGGGTACTCGAAGACGACCGCTCCTGGCTCCCAGAGACCACCCAGGGACGATGATCCCTGGAACTGGTCGTAGAAGCTCCCCTTCGTGAAGTAGCCGGCCGGAATGTTCGTCGCGTTCGGGAGGTACCACGCCTCGGGGTAGCCGTCGCTCTCCTGGTCGGTATGCGCTCCGTGAACGTGGGTGATGATCGGGACGGGACCCATGTAGGGGGTCGGGTCCGGGGTGTGCGTGTCGGGGTCCGGCCCGGGCGGGTTGGCCCAGTGCAGCGTCTGGTCCACCGCGAACAGGTGGGGCAGGTAGTGACCGTTGCCATCCACCAGGTCGTTGATCCACTTGACCCGCGTCGGTGTCCCGTACTGCGCCTCGATCGTGAAGGCGGGATAGTTCAGCGTCCCGGAATGGTTGACGGAGCCGTAGCTCCACACGGTCGACGGGCCGAAGCCCAGGGGGAGGATCTGCTGCTGGAACTGCCGTACGGCGATCTCGTAGTAATTGGGGGAAGTCGTCGGCATCGGCGGCGGGATGACCAGGGGCGTGACGAACTTCGGGATAGCTGTTGGGTTGAGTGTGGGGATCCCAAACTGCGCCGCGCCGTCCTGATCCCGAAACCGGAGGCGATCACCGCGCTGCCGCCGGCGACCGACTTGATAAAGCTTCTTCTCGTGATCATGGGGGGATTCCTCAAGGTGCAATAAAAATGAATTGCAGATCTGCCCGCCATGAGCACGTGTCAAATCCACCCCTCGCGAGTGGATCAACGTGCTGATAATACGAACGTGCTATAAAGTACGCAATACGTTGGTATCAAAAATTTGTAAGATTCCTCGATATGACTGACTTGTCGGGAAAGCGCTCATTCGTTACTCCGGTCTTTTCCCAAGTCGACCGCTCAGGAAGACCCCCCTTTCGTTGGTGATATCAATGCTCTCTCAATCAGGGTGCCTATCCCCGAGAGGTGCAGCTCACCGCGCGGCCGGATCACCGATTCCGGAAAAATCCTCCCGATTGTCGCGGGACGGTGATTTCTCGCCGGGAGAAAACCGCGCCGCTAGAATGGGGCCCTCAATCCTCCGCACGGATTTTTCCAACAGGAGCACGAATCACCATGCCCGCTCGCAACGACGTTTCCAGGGGAACCGCTCCCGCGACAACCGCCCGGACGATCGGCTGGGTCGCGCTCGCGTCGATCGTCTTCCTGCTCGGACCGGGATCGGCTCGGCGTGGTCCGGCCGCGCCGCCGGAACCCGAGGTTACCTTGCTGCTGGGGAACTGGCTGCCCGGTGAGACGGACCGGCCGCCCGCGGACACGGAGAGCCCCCTACATGCCCCGTTCGGTGTGGACTTTACTCCGAACGGTCAGATGATCATCGTCGAACTGGAAGGCGGGCGTGTGCATGAGTTCGATCTGGAAACGGGACGACTCCGCACGATCGCCGGGGATGGTTCGAAAGGCTATGAAGGAGATGGTGGGCCCGCGCCAGGCGGTTTTCAATGGCATGCACAATGTTGCCGTGCGAGGGGAAGAGACGATCTATATCGCGGACACATGGAATCATGTCGTCCGCGCGATCGATCAAGAGACCGGGATCATCCGGACCATCGCGGGGACCGGCCAGGCTGGTTTCAGCGGCGATGGCGGGCCGGCGAAGGACGCGACGTTTCAGGACATCATGTGCGTGAGTCTCGACCCGTCGGAAGAACACCTTTATTTGGCTGACATCCAGAACCGACGCATCCGGGTTATCGACCTGGCGACCGGGATCGTTCGGACGATCGCCGGGAATGGGACCAAGGGGGTTCCGGCCGACGGCGCAAGCAATCGACAGTCCGCTGGTGGACCCTCGTGCCGTCGCGGCGGACGCTCAGGGGCGAGTGTACATCCTCGAACGGGGCGGCCATGCCCTTCGTGTGGTCGAGCCGGACGGTACGATCCGCACGGTCGTCGGCAACGGGCGGCCTGGCTTCGCCGATGGTCCCGGCCGGGAGGCTCAATTGAACGCCCCGAAGCACATCGCCATCAATGCTCAGGGAGCGGTCCTGATCGCCGATGACGAGAACGCGGCCATCCGGCGCTTCGATCCGAGGACTGGCGTCGTCACCACGGTCCTGGGTCGCGGACACGGCCATCCCGCCGTGCGGCTTTCGCACCCGCACGGGGTCTGCGTCCAGGGGTCGATCCTCTACGTGCTCGACACCCGCAACAACCGCATCTTTCGCGTTGAGGGGGCCATTCCCCAGCCGCGTGAGGAGGATTGACCGGTTCGGCTCAGCTCAGGCGTGCCCGTAGCCGTACCAACGGCCGATGCCGAACCCGCCCAGGAAGGACCGCCCGCCCGGTGACTGGGTGAGCGGGGGAAGCCAGGATACGAACGGCCGGACGCTCCCGGCGGCAACCACCGAGGCCCGTGGGGCAGGGGACGCCGCCGTCGGAGCGGCGACCACTGAGGCCACCGGTGGAATGCGTCGGACCCCCGACGGCAACGATTCGGACATCAACGCGTTCCCGCCGTCCTGGGCGTCAAGATCGTCCAGGCCGAGGACGTGGCCCAGCTCGTGCATGACGACGGTCAGGAGGTCCATCCGCGTCTCGGTCGTGGTCTGAGGCGCGGTGGCCGTGAGGCGGAGTTCCTGATCGGGCGACGGCTGGAACTCATTGTCGTCGTTCGGCGTCGCATCAACGTACCAGCCGAATCCGGCGGCCGTCGGGTCGATCTGCACGGTCTGGCCGAGCGTGTTGCCCAGGGCCGCGCCGGGGAGGTCCGAAAGCTGGACGTGGACGTTCGCGAGAGCCTCGGCCACGTCCGGACGGGCCGCCGTCCAGCGCTGAACCGCGGCCTCGGTGACGACCTGAAGCTGTTCAGCCGTCAAGGCCGGCACGGCGGCGGTGCTCGGGGGTAGGGAGCCCGCGGCCAGCAGGTTCAGGCCGTAGGCGGCGGAGGGATCGTTGCCCCGGACGACCAGGTTATCGAAGGTGCACGTTCCGCTGCCGGCCATCAAGCCCATCTGGCCGGTGGTGAGCGTGCTGTTGAACGTGGTGCTCAGGACCATCGCGCCGTCAAGGTAGAGGGTCGCCGTGCCGTAGCGGACGGTGATGGCCAGGACCGAGCCGACATTCTGGCGGAAGGTCCGGCTAATCGAGGCGTCTTCCACGAGACCGCTATAGGAGCCGTGGCCGATAACTATCTTGTTCGAGCCGGGGACAATGGCCGCGTACTTGAAATCGCCCTGGCTGCGGTAGTCGAAGACCACGCCGGCCATGCCGCTGGTGTTGACCGTCGCCTGGACCTCCAGGAAGGAGGACTGGGCGGTGCTGAGGTTCAGGCTCGTGATGCTCGGGCTGCCGTAGGCGATGCCCTGGTAGCGATCCACGCTCATCGACCAGAAGCCCGAGCGAGTCGTGAGCCGGCTGGGCACGCCGTTGGAGAAGTCGGAGCTGACCTGGAAGGTCAGGGCCGGCTCGTACATGGCGGGCACGCCCTTGGTGAAGTTGTTGTTGAGGGTGTCGGTGCCGGTTCCACCGACGACCGTATCGTTGCCAGAGCTACCGGCGTTGTCGCTATTGCCGCCGTTCAAGGTGTCGTTGCCGATGTCGCCATAGACGAGGTCGTCGCCCGGCCCGCCGTAGATGGTGTCGTTGCCGGCGTCGCCGTGCAGGATGTCGTTGCCGCTGCGGCTGTTCGTGTCGGTGGAGATCGACGCGGCGTTGGCCGTGACGCCGGACGTATCGACGCGGGCGTGATCGCCGAAGATCAGGTCGTTGCCGTTGCCGCCGTTGATCCGATCATCGGCCGTGCCGCCGACGAGAGCGTCGTTGCCATCGTCGCCGTTGATCGTGTCATTGCCGCCGTAGAACGAGTCGGTGCTCGTCAATGTCGTGGAGCTGGAGGTGCTGCTCGTGGCGTACGGGTTGTAGGTGGGAGTGCTGTACATGTAGGGGTTATATGCGCCATAGGCATACGGATTGTAGCCGGCATAGGGGTTGTAACCACCGTAGGCATAGGGGTTGTAGCCGCCATAGGAGGGCGTGGTGGTCGTGCTGGTGCTACCGCCGAGCGAGCCGTTGTCACCGAGGACCGAGTCGTTGCCCGCGCCGCCGTTGAGGATGTCGTTGCCGAAGCCGCCGATCAGGGTGTCGTCGTCGTTATCGCCGTTGAGGGTGTCGTTGCCGCCGATCGTCGGGTCGGAAGTCGTGGCGCTGGTGATCTGGCCCAGTTGCGAGAGCTGAGCCTGGCCGTTGTCGCCGATCAGGAGGTCGCGGCCGGCGTCGCCGGAGATCGTGTCGGCACCGTTGCCGCCGATGGCGATGTCGTTGCCGGCGTTGCCGTGGATCGTGTCGTTGCCGCCGAGGCTCGCGTCGCTGGTGGCGAGGCGGGTCACGACGCCGCTGGTGACGCTGATGCTGCCGTTGTCGCCGAGGATCGCGTCGTCGCCGTTGCCGCCGTTGAGAATGTCGTTGCCGACCCCGCCGATCAAGGCGTCGTTGTCGTCGTCGCCATTGAGGATGTCGTTGCCGCCATAGCTGGTGTCGGTCGTGAGGAAGCCGGTGATCTTGCCCAGCGAGAGCTGGACCTTGCCGTGATCGCCGAGCAGGAGATCGTTGCCGAAACCGCCGCTCAGCGTGTCGGCACCGTATCCACCGAGGAGGGCGTCATCACCCCGGCCGCCGTTCACGGTGTCGTTGTCGCCGAGGAACGGGTCGGAGGTGGTGACCTCCGTGAGGAACCCGCTGAGGAAGGCGAAGTGGCCGCTGTCGCCAAGGAGCGTATCGTTGCCGTCGTCGCCGTTGAGGGTGTCGCGGCCGAACCCGCCGAGGGCCATGTCGTTGCCGCTGTCGCCGTGGATCGTGTCGTTGCCGCCGACGCCGGGGTCGGACGAGTTGATGCCGGTGATCTGGCCCTGCTGCGAGAACAGGACCTGGCCGTTGTCACCGAAGAGGATGTCGTCGTTGTCGCCGCCGTTCAGAACGTCGGCCCCGGCGCCGGCGATGATCGTGTCGTTGCCGGCATCGCCGTTGATCGTGTCGTTGCCGCCGAAGCCCGCGTCGGCGGAGGTGATGCGGGTCAGGGTGCCGTAGGAGTAGGTCAGGGTGGCGTTGTCGCCGAAGAGGATGTCGTTGTTGTCGCCGCCGCTGACGGTATCGTTGCCCGCGCCACCGATGGCGATGTCGTTGCCGGTGCCGCCCTTGAGGATGTCGTCGTCGCCGTAGCGGTCGATGCTGGCGATCGTGGTGAGGACGCCCAGGGAGTAGCTCAGGCTGCCGTTGTCGCCGAGGATCGTATCATTGCCGGCGTCTCCTTCCACGGTATCCTTGCCGAAGCCGCCGAGGAGGATGTCGTTGTCCTCGTTGCCGTGGAGCGTGTCGTTGCCGCCGAAGTACGGGTCGGTCGTGACGATCGATTCCACGCGAGAGAGCGAGAAGAGGATCTGGCCGTTGTCGCCGATGGCGATGTCGTTGCCGGCGTTGCCGTTGAGGGTATCGTTGCCGGCGCCGCCCAGGATGGTGTCGTCACCGTTGCCGCCGTTGACGGTGTCGATCCCGCCGTTGGTGGCGTCGAGCGTGGCGATCTTCGCGATGTTGCCGGCGGAGAGGTTCAGGACGCCGCTGTCGCCGAGGAGCGTGTCGTTGCCGTCGTCGCCGTTGAGGGTGTCGGCGCCGTTACCGCCGAGGACGATGTCGTTGCCGATCCCGCCGTTGATGTTGTCGTTGCCGCCATACTGGGTGTCGGTGCTGGTGATCGTCGTGACGATGCCGGCGGTCAGGGCCAGGGTGCCCAAGTCGCCCAGAAGGATGTCGTTGCCGTTGTTGCCGTCGATCGCGTCGTTGCCCGCACCGCCGAGGGCGATG
>CAVWUA010000011.1:0-245279 GCA_963758025.1 uncultured Planctomycetota bacterium
CTCGTCGAACACCTCCATCAACATGTGCGCCCTCAGCTTCGACACGGTGATGCCAATCGAAGCTCCGCCGCTTGACGAACCTCAAGCACGATTGCGGTCCCTCTCGGCCGGCAAGAGACCCTCGTCCTTGATCCGACTCACCTCGTCGGCCGAGATATTCCACAGTTCCGCCCCGCCTCGCCGTTCCGCCCGCTTCCGGGCGTCGATCCGGCCCTCGCGGCACCATTCGCGGACCGTGTAGGCTGTCTTACCCATCAGCTTCCCGACCTCCTCGACGCTGTACCACTCGCGGACCGCCTTCGGGCCCGAGAGCAGGCTACGGATTTCCGCCAGCAGGGGGATGGCCTCGTGCAGCTCGGCCAGCAGCGGCTTGATTTCCTGGAGTTCGGCCAGGGCCGGCAAAACTTCGCGAAGCCGATTCAGTACCGGCAACGCCTCTCTCACCTGAACCATGACCCCCACGCTCTCGTCGATCACCCCGGTCACGCTATCCATCGTTCGCTCCCCTTGAAGAATTCCGCCTTCACGTCGGTTCCGCCGGTCCGCACCGCATGGTCCGACCGCCGCGGCTGGCACTACTCTGGACATAGAGCCGATCCGGCCGGGCAAGGAGATTTTGCCGTTGAAGGCACCACCACGGGATTGGGCGGGACTCGGAAGGCCGTGGGCGAGCCATGGCTGGCGAGGCTGCGACATTCACGATGGTCCGCCAGGGATCGCCCCGGCCCCTCGCTCGGCACACAGTCGCGACCACCCATGAAAGATAAGGCCGTTCGTTGCCAACATGCGGGCAGGTCCGCCCCGAGTCCGCTCCAGCACGTTCGGCACCTGAAACGGCCCCCACGCCTGGCCCCTCCGTGTTGGCGTCTCTCGACGTTGATCACGTCCGCAACCGCCCGGAGAGACAGGCCCTCGCAACGACGCTCGACGAGCATCGGAGTCCCCTCGGCGCAGGCCGCCTCAGCCTTGGCCCTGAGGGACCGCCTGGCGTGCTCGCGGCCCTTGGCGCTGGCCTCCGCCGTCGGGCGGGGTCCGTTGCGTGTTGCCTCTGGCGTGCCGTCGCGAGCCTTGGACGCCGCCGTGCCGCCTGCGTGGGATCGAAGATCATCTCAGCCTCCCTCCTCGGCGATGGGTTCAGATGCGGATCGTGAGACGGATGATGTGAGAGTTGTCGCCCACTATCGGCTCCCTTCTCTCCGTCAGTCCCGCGGTGGATGTATTGCCCGGCTGGATCCCTCCTTGCCGGACCGGCGTTCGTGCGCTACCGCCTCTCTGGGGGCTCCGAAGTCGCCTCATCGCAGCGCGGCGAGCGTGGCGGACCAGACGCGAACGAACCGGCGATCGGGGCGTTCCAGGACCATCAGTTCATCGGGGGTTGTCCGACGGTCCCTGGGGACCACCGAACCGCTCCATGAAACCATACCCAGAATTTCTGTCCGTACCGGGGGCCATCCCTCTGTGATCTCTTACAGCGGGTAACACTGGCATTGCACACGGGGCGAGAGTTTGCGTCTGTAATCCAGGACTTTCAGCAAACCGACCGTGTGCAATCCGGCTGTGAACCGCTGTAGGGTCGTGGGGCGTCGTCTTTCCGATGGTCTGGGGGTGTCTGGCAGGTCGTCGCTCGACTTAGGACTCGTGGTTTTTACCAGCCCCTGTGGAGCCGGGATCACTTGCGGACCGGGACGTTGGCCCCTAAGACGACCCCCGCTGGGGAGTCGAATGCGAGATCCATACTCGCCCGTTGCCCGAGAAACCCCGCCGTCAGGGGCGGGGAACCACGATTTCGCCATCGACTGTGCCCGCCCTCGTTGCGAGCCTACCTGCCAGTGCGTGGGAGGTTGTAACCACGTCGCCCCTTGATGACCCGGTTCCTTTTGGATGCGGTGTACGTCCGCTCACGCGGCTACTGAGGTTCCGGGAAACACAACCGCCGCCGATCGGTCGGCGCACCATCGTCGTCCTCTTTGGAAGGTTACCCAAGGTCGGGGAGAAAGCGCCATTTCGCGTCCCGATGGCGCGGTCGGAGCGGATCAGGAGAAGGTCCGCGGGGCGGCCGGAGAGCGCGGCGGAAATCCGAAGCCAACAGTTGGCCTCTGACGGAGCAAGGACCTCCGGAGCGAAGCAGCAAACCTTCTGTGCCTGGGGGTGTCCGCGACGGACGCCATCGTCATGGACTCGCCGGAGAAATGGAACGTCAACTTGTCCGCCTCCGGTCATACAAGGCCCCTCTTGTTTCAGATCCCTTTCAAGCCGGGATCCTCTCATTCGGCTCCGGCCGAGCCCCACGCGGTCCGCGAGTGGACGGCCCGCTGCCGCAGGACTTCGGGAAGACCGAGACGCAGCCCGAGTCGATCCGCCTGGGTGTCGAGCGGCGGCCTGGCGTTCGAGGGCGGCATCCGGGCGACGACGTTCGAGGCCGACGTCACTGCGTTCCCTTGACGGCGTACAGCCTGGATCTCAAACCGATTGAGAAGCCGTTCCCCCGCTCAAGGCGTTCCTGCTCCAGGTGGCCGCGTGGAGGACGGGAGGTGGGCGGTACGAGGCGACGAGGGACGCTTTTGCGTTCGGTGACACACCAGGAGCTTGCCGTCCGGTTCCGACCTTGGGGTTCCGTTTCGTCGAAGCGGAAACCGCTCCGAGAAGGCCCCCGAGGGTCCGGCACCATGCGGTTGCTCCTCCCGGGATGATGGTGTGAAGGCACAGCCGGGGCCTCAACGGTGACGCGAAGTCGAACTCATCCTGACGACGCTCCCGTGCCTTCTCCTCGCGGATGGACTGCCACATCCGGGTCGTATCGAGGCCCACCGTGCTGACGCAGTGCCCCGTCGCCCAGAAGTGCAGTCCCGTCAATCGACGCTCGGGGAAGCCGCTCTCGGTCGATCCAGGCCGCACGCTGACTCTTTTGGGAAGCCGATCGCATGGGCCACGCGGGACTGCGGCGGGATGTTCAGGCACTGGGGGAGGTGGTCGGACGTCGTCGGCCCTTCCCCCAACGCGATCTCTCGCGGACGGCACCATTCCCAGAGGATCACGGCGATCGGACGCCGCAGCCTTCCGGAGAAGACCTTCCGGCGTGACGACGGTGCGATCATGAAGTGGTCCGCGCGGTCCCTCGCGCCGGGGACGGATTCTGCCATTCGGGCATCGGCTCGCTCTCCAGCCTGTTGGGGGTTTCCCGGAGGGCGAGCCGATGCCGTTTGACGATCCGGTGCATGTCGGATCCCTCGGAGCACTTCGGATCACACGACAGGTGGTTGTGTCTTCATGACGTCGTTCCACAGGGCGAGTGAATGTCGGTTGATGCCCCTCGTTCTCGAGTCTACACCGCGGCCACCTGAGAGTGACGGAACGGGAACGTCGAGAGATCCGACATCGATCAGCGCCCCTCCATCCGAATCACATAGCCGTCGCCGTAGCAGGCGGTGCATTTGGCGCCCCTGGCCTGACCTTGGCCGGTGCACCCGCCGCAGACGAGCCAATCCTTCGGATGGGCGAGATTGCAGACGCGAGCGACCGCCCGCAGAAAGGCCCCCTTGTAGCCCTTGCCCTTGAGGACCTTCTTCGTCTTGGACTTAAAGGTGTTGCGTGCCGAGCGAAGCTCACGGTAGGCAACCGCGTCGAGATCAAACTTGGCCCCGCCTCGGGCGGAAGCAATTTGCGGATGTCGGCGCAATACGTCTCCAGCCACACCTGATCGGGCATGTCGGTTTCGATGAACCCTTCGGGCCGACCGGGGGAGGCCGGAGCCGGGACGATTCGCCCGTTGCCCAGCTTGACCGCGCCGTCCTCGGGCTTGAGAACCTGGGCAATCGCCTCCCTGGCGTCCATCCCGCTGGCGATCAGGTTGATGATCTCGTCTCGATGCTGCGCGTTCTTGATCTTGGCGATGGTGTGCATGTCAACGCGGCCGACTTGCATCTGCTCAAACACCTCGATCTGGTCGGGGTTGAAGGTCCTGGCCAACTTCGCCGTCACCTTCGCGGACGACAAACCCTCGCCCGTGGTGTGGCTGACCAACCGAGCGAAAGACGGCACGTCGGCTTCGCTCGCGTTCGCCTTCTCGGGCTCCGATCTACCCGCACTCGATCCAAGGCCAACGTATGGCTTTGGATTTTCGGGCTCGCCCTCGGCCCCTTCCGCCTTCGCCGTGCGGCGTTCCGCGGCCTTCTTTTTCGCTGCAACCGACCCGGCGTTGCTGCCAAGTTTGGGCGGGTACTCGGCTGCGTAGTGCTCGTGCCACTTCTGGATCGCCAGGTGGTGCTGGGCCTTCTTCAGCGGGTTTCGCCAGAGGTTCTCGGCGATCGTCGCCATCTCGGCGTCGGTCTCGTCCATATCGACGATGACCTTGGCCTCGATCACGTCCCGCTTGAGGCACTTGTGGACGGCGTTGAGGCGGTGCCGGCCGGCGACGAGCAAGTAGCGGCCGGGCTTGTCGGGGTTGGGACGGAGCGTGATCGGGTGGTGAAGGCCCTCCATCTCGATCGACTGGGAGAGACTCTTGGCGAACTCCTTGGAGAACGTGGTCTGCACCGCCCCCGACTTCGTGGGGATGTCGATCAGGTTGCACTGAGTGACTGTCCCATAAGGGGTATCAGGCTGCCGCCGGCCTCGGATAACGGAACTCGGGGTCCTCGCCCGAGGGCTCAAGGCGATGCAGCATCAACTGGATCATCGCCAGCTTGAGGAACGACTCCGATGACAGGACGGTCTTCTCCCGGTCCTGGCTGAGCCGCCGGCACCGACCCAGCCACGCGAACGTCCGCTCCACCGTCCATCGGATTGGCAGCCGCACCCAACCCCGCTGGCCCTTGGGCCGCCGGATGATCTCCAGGCCCCAGCCGGCGTTTGTCTCGACCCACTCGTAGAGAGCGAAGTTGTGGTACTTGTTGTCGGCGTACATCCGCCTCACCTTGCCCATCGGCTGGCCCGCCAGCCGGGCGAACAGTTCCGGAGCCGCCGCCGCATCGTCGACCGAGGCGGCGGTGACCAGCACGGCCAGCAGCAACCCCATGCTGTCCACGACGATATGGCGTTTCCGCCCGTCGACGTTCTTGGCGTTGTCGCGGCCCCGCTGCTCGCCGCCGGAGGTCGTATCGACCGACTGGCTGTCGACGCTGGCGGTGGTGCGGGGATGGTACGGTTTCTCCTTCGCCCGGACCTTGCGGCGGAGCCGGTCATGGATCGTGTCGAGGGTGCCGTCGGACCGCCACTGGTCGTAGTAGCGCCAGACGGTGCTCTTGGGGGGCAAGTCGCCGGGGAGGTACCGCCACTGGCATCCGGTCCGGAGGATATAGAAGACGGCGTCAAGGACGTCGCGCATGTCGGTCTTGCGGGGCCGCCCGCCGCCTGGCTCGGGCGGGAGGTGCGGCTCGATCAAGGTCCACTGGGCATCGGTGACATCGCTGGGATAGTGGTGCGTTCTCATACCAATTCTACGATGCTCAGCCCCCGGATGTTCCCCTTCTGGGACAGACTCTAACAAGCGGGTGCAGGTTCAAGTCCTGTCTCCGGCACTGACAGGTGGCGACAAGCCTCGTCAAATCAAGGATTTACGAAAAACCCACGGCCTATCGCCGTGGGTTTTTCGTTGCGTGCTCTTTGCCAGGAAGCGACAGGCAACGCCACCCCGCGTCGATCCTCAACTGCCACCCGAACTGCCACGACTACTACGCTTGTAAGAGGATCTTGGCGAATTGACTGCCGGGCAAGGGCCTCCCAGTGGCGAACGAGGGAGTCCAGGAGATGCGGACCGGAGTGACCTGGAGGACCGAATTGCTGAGTTGGAACCCGAACTCGACGCTCGGTACATGGTGCGGGAAGTCGAGCAGCAGGAAGTAGTGGGCTCAAGAAGTAGTGGGCTCACGAAAGTCGTAGGTGACGCCGAAGAAACTGACCCGCTTGTTGGCGTGGGAACGGAGTCAATGGTTGTGGACGGACCGGCATCTCTCGGGTCCTGCGATCATCCGTGGTCTGGATTGGCCTGTTGGTCACCCACAAAGCCTACAGAACCTACGGTTGGTGGATCAATGAGGCTTTTGTAGGTTCTGTAGGCTTCGACTCCTGCGAGATCACCACTCCGTGGAAGCGGACAACGACGACAAGTTCGGCACCCGATAGGAAATTCCCACGTGGCCTATCAACGTCGCATTGACGGAAACGCCAGCCATTCGGGGATCGACCAGACATGATCCGCCAGCCCGGCCGCCATCGCCGGGCTCCTCCTCTTCCATCGCCCCCCTTCGTCTTTGATCCGCAACGTCCGTACCGGCCAGCAGAAGTTGTCGACGGACATCGTCAGATAGGTGACCGCTTCGTGATGACGCCAGTCCTTGCTGAACCGGTACGTCGTGCGGGCCTTCCGCGCGTTGCGGTGGCGGTCCGTCCCGTTCTGGCGCTCCACGAACGACGTGTTGATCGCACGGCTCACCCTCGACATCCCGAGGGCCGCGATCACGGCGGCCATCGTGCCGAAGACCACGCGGGTCGCGATCGACACCACCCGACCCTTCGCGCGAACCTTCTCCACCACGGCGGAGGTCAATCCCGCGGGGGCGACCTGGTACGGGGCCCTGGGACGCCCTCGCTTTCCGGTCCGCGGCGGCGTGATCGTCTCCCCATAGGCGTCCAGGAGTGCATCCGCGTAGGCCGGATAGCCGTCGGTGGTGCATCCGGTCCAGGAAGGCCAGGCTCCGCGGGTCGGAGAGGAAGTCGCGGACCTTCGACCAGTCCGCATCGGGCAGATCCACCAGCGCCGCGGCGATCTCGGCTCGGGCGAGCGCCCGGTCGTTGAGCTGGCCCTCGGCACGGAACAACCCCAACGCGGCGTCGATCCGGCCCCAGGCCGCTTCCCACCGCTCGACCTGCTGGAAGAGGATCGGGGCCTTGCGTCAGGCGGCGCGGGCCGTGCTCGGCGTCGACTCCCTGCCGCTTCTTGGCGGAGACCTGGACATCGGCGTCCGCAGCCTGCTCCCACGTCGACTCGGTCCGCCGCCAGTGCCGGGCCAGGACCCGGTGGGCCTCCATCGCGGTGTGGAAGATGTCCAGGCCGTGCTCCAGGCCCGGGGCTGCCGGGTCCCGGCGTCGCGCCTCGGCGAGTTGCCCGACCGCCGCAGTGATCCCCCGGGCGGCATCGGAGACGACGATCTCCAGGGCGACGAACGGCTCCAGTTGGTCGCTCCAGGTCTCGGCCGTACGGTCGGTGACGTTGCGGCAGAAGAAGGCCGTCAGTCTCGTCGGTTCGATGCCGACCAAAGTCTGCCGCACCCAAAAAAGACCTCGTCGACGGCAGTGTCTGGACCCGGCCCCTACAGGCCCCATCGAGGGCCTTCAGCACCGGCTCGGCCCTGCCGGCCTCCTCGGCGACCCTTCGTGCGATGGTCGAATGGTCGGGGCCGTGCCGGGGCTCGATGACACGGATGAGGTCCTCGATCTGGCGGGTGCTGATGCCCATGACGAAGGCCGGCACCGCCAGTCGCCGCCGGGTCGCCTCGTCGCTGGCCGCCGGCGGTTGCAAGCGGTGCTCGACCTGGCGGGCGTGCTCGTAGATGGTCTGCCGGCTGCAGCCGACCTCTTCGGCCCGTCGGGAGACGGCGCCGTAGGTCCCGGAGAAGACGGCGGCGGCGTTGCGGACCCAGACGCGAAGCGATATCGTGCTCATGGGGGAGGCTCTCTGTGGTGCTGGTGATCTTGCTCGTGAGCCAGTCCACCACGGGGAAACCTCCCCTTCCACTCAAACTGTCAACCCGACGAGCCCGATTTCAGCCCCCATTGCGACGAAGCCGCTTATGGGGTTTGGGTATGTTCATTAGTGAAGTGCGCCCCTGAGGTTGGACCAATCTGGGACCGCCATCATGGTATGGTGCGAGGATCGGCCTGGCGACAGCATAAAGGGGGGAATCGCCGCGATTGAGGTCCAGTCGAGGTGTGATCGAGATTCGGAGAACCCGGTCAGCGAGGCAACTCAACCCGGGGCTCGGAGCGCGTCGTGGGGGAACGGGGACCGGAGCCGTGGTCGCCGTTCGGAGGTGAGGGAGTTTCGCCGACGATTGGCGATTCCTTCATGCCGAGGAGTTCCTTCGGCTTCGGCGCGGAAGTGGGGCAACTCCTCATCCTGGGAGGAAGTCTGGTCCATCCAGGTGATGGGCTTGTCGTACCAGGAATCGGCCTCGTCCCGGTCGCCTTTCTGCCGGTGAGCCATGCTGAGAAAGAGCCAGTCGTGGGGCGAGCCGCCCGAGGTCAGGTCCATCGACCGCGACAGCGCCTCGATGGCCCTGTCCCACGCCCCGGCGCGGTACTCGGCCACGCCGAGCGTGTTCCAGTTCGCGGCCTCCGTTGTCGCCAGTTCGACGGCCTTCCCGGCCAGTTCGACCGCCTGGGCCGGGTCCCGTAACCGGGGATCGAGTTATGTGTCCAGGAGCCAGGCCAGGTTGTTGCACGCCTTCGGGTCGTCGGGTCCCCAGTCTGATCTCGGTCCGGTGGTCCGTACGCCTGGTCAAGGGTCACGTTGCCCAGGCAGAAGGACAGAGCGATGATGATCACCTTGAAGGACCGTGCAATCATATTGATCTCCTTTGTAAATAATGACGAACTAAATAAATGTTTTGTATTTTTGTATATATTTTCTTTGAAATTAAGCCCCCTCACGGTCCTTGCCCCTCACTCCCTGGCTCTGGCTTTGCTTGCGTTTGCTGGGATTCCGAGGATGACGAAGCGGTGGCCCCCGTAGCGAATTGCATGTCGCGTGTGGGGAATTCCAATCACACCCGGCCTTTCCTTCGGCATAGTGGCGCGCTTATAATCGAGATAGACCATTAGGAATCTTCGTAGCGAGAACGTTGAGAGACGACCCGGTCTGTTCCCTCGCCGGGACGAGAACCCCGATCGAGGGGTGGGATGTCGTTGTACCTCGACCAAGTCTGGGGAAGGGTACCGACACCAATAGCGCGGTATCGGAACTCCGAGCATTTCTTCCGGGCCGTCAAAAAGCCACGTCTTGATGGTTTGCCAAAAAATCCGGGAAGAAGAGGATGTTACCGAACTCGGCGACGGACTGTGGCGGAGCTCCCTCCGCAGGGCGCACGGCACGGTCCCGGGTCTTCCATCGTCGTTCGCGAACCAAGGGCAAGCCCGCGGACCGGCTTCCCGAGGAGGTGATCCCTCAAAACGGCGACGGTCTCTCCGACCGCCTCGCGCCCAGGGGCCTGGAGGAGTCGTACAAGGACATTGGGGAGCGGGTTTCGACCGCCGCGTTCGCGTTCCGCGGGTACGATGTCACCAACGTGGGGCGTGGGGACGAGCTTCTGAGGCATCCCGCGTATGGGCGGATCGTCCGGTCCCTATTCGGTGAGGTGTCGGCGATTTGCTCGGAGGCCCTCGGGGTCAAGGTGGATCTGGCCGCCCGGGTCCTGGCGCGGGAACCCTCCTCGCCGGAGACGTTCGCGGCGGATGCGGCGATAATCATCGCTCTGTCGATCGCCCAGCTCCGCCTGCTGGAGGAGTTCTTCGACGTCACCCTCGATCGCGCCCGCCTGAGCTTCGGCTACAGCGTGGGGGAGGTGGCCGCCCTGGTGGCGGGCGGGGTTTACCAGATCGAGCAGGTCCTGCCGGTGCTGCTCGACCTCGCCGGGGACTGCGCGGAGCTTGCGGCCGATACGCACATGGGCGTCCTGTTCACGCGAGGGGCCGCCCTCCATGCCGACGACGTGGAGCGGCTCTGCCGCGTGATCAGCGGCCAGGGGCACGGGCTGATCGGGCCGTCGGCCTACCTCTCGCCCAACGCGGCACTGCTGCTCGGGCAGGGGGGGACGCTGGACCGGCTCGAGCGGGAGCTGACGAATCACCTGCCCGTCCCGGCCACGCTCCGTCGCAAGCCGAAGCAATGGCCCCCCTTGCACTCGCCCCTGGTCTGGCAGCGGAACATCCCGAACCGCGCGGCGATGGCCCTGTATCGCACCGCCGGCGGCATGCGGAAGCCCACGCCGCCGATCATCTCCTGCGTCACCGGCGAGGACAGCTACGACGAGTGGAATAGCCGGGACATCTTGATCGACTGGACGGACCATCCCCAGCGCCTCTGGGATGCCATCGACCGCACCCTGGCGTCGGGCGTCCAGCTCGTCATCCACGTCGGGCCGGAGCCCAAGTTGATCCGGGCGACCTTCGATCGCCTGAGCCGGAACGTCCTGGAACAATTGAAGCGGCGTCACCTCCATCACCTGGGGCATCGCGTGATCCCGGGCCTCGGCCGACAGGCCTGGCTGACCCGGCTGCTCCCCTTCAAGACGGCCCTGCTGTGGGCCCCCTTTGTCGATCACCTGATCCTCGAGGACTGGCTGCTCGAACAAGACGTCCCCTAGAAGCCGATTCCCCTTATCCCCTTTGTCGGCCCCGGCTTTCGGGGCCCCGACTGGTCCGGGAGGTCACCCGAATGAAGACCGACGTGAGGGAACCCGAGCCCCAGACCTTCGTCGAGGCGGCGCTGGAGATGGGGGGTAAGAGCGCGGAGGAGGCGCGGGCGACGGGCTCGATCGATCGGGCGGACGAGCAGGTGGAGGCCCTCTTCGACCCGCGCCGCCAGACGGTCGCCAGCCCCGTCCACCGCGCCATCTGGGATCGGGAGGTACCGATCGAGCTGTTCCAGCCCCGCCCGCCGGAGGCGCTGCCCGGCTGCGAACGGACGATGCGGGAATCGCTCGACCTGGTTCGCCGCCATCGCGCTGAAGGGACCCTCTACGGCGAGAATGGCAAGATCTCCGAGGCGGTCCTGGAGGGGCTCGCCGCGGCCGGATACTGGGGGCTGCTGATCGACCCGGAGTACGGCGGCGGGGGCGCGCCGTTCGCCGCGTTCGCCCGGTTCCTGATCCGCATGGCCACGATCGACCCGACGGTCGCCGGGCTCGCTTCGGTCCACGGCTGCATCGGCGCCGTCGATCCTTTGCGGACGTTCGGCACGCCGGAGCAACGGCGGCAGTACCTGCCGCTGCTGGCCAGTGGCGAGCGCCTTTCGGCCTTCGCCCTGACCGAACCTTGCGCCGGCACGGACCTGACGGCCTTGCGGACGCGGGCCGAGCCGGACGGCGACGACTACGTCGTCAACGGCGAGAAGCTGTTCATCACCAACGCCATCCCCGGCCGGACGATCGGCCTGGTCTGCCGGATCGGCGACCGTCCGGCGGTTCTGATCGCCGACTTGCCCGACCACGAGGACGACCATTTCCAGCTCGTGCGGTACGGGCTTTTCGCGCTGCGGCACATGCACAACAACGGCTTGCGGTTCCACGACTTCCGCATCCCGAAGGCGAACCTACTTCGTCCGGTGGCGGGGGACGGCCTGACGATCGCCTACCACGGCCTGAACCTGGGCCGGGTGTCCCTGGCCGCGACGGCCGCGGGCACCATGCGGGTGATGCTGGCCAACCTGCTCCCCTGGGCCCACTTCCGCCGGACCTACGGCGCGTCGATCGCCACGCGCGAGCTGGTCCGGCGGCGGATCGGCCGGCTGGCCGCCCTGATCGTCGGCTGCGATGCGCTGGTGGCCTGGTGCTCGTGGCTCCTCGACCAGGGGTACCGGGGAGAGCTGGAGTGCATCGTCGCCAAGATCTTCGGCAGCGAGGCGCAGAAGGAGGCGGCCGTCGAGCTGTTCATGAAGACCCACGGCGGGCGGGCGTTCCTCCGCGGGCACCCCTTCGGCGAGAACGTTCACGACTACCTGGCCCCCTGCATCTACGAGGGGGAGGGGGAGATGCTCGGCCTGGCCTTCTTCAAGTCCCTGATCAAGGAGCACGGCAAGACGTACTTCGAGCCGATCGGCCGGGCCCTGCAGGCCGCCGGAATCCGAAAACCGAACCCGCTGAACCCGGCCCACGCCTGGGCCCTTCGCAAGGCGCTTGGTCCCTTACGCGGGGTGGTGGGCGAAGCAGACTCTAGCGGTCCGGCCTCGCCCCGACTGGCCGGCGATGCCGAAGGACCTGGCCGAGCATGCCCGGTTCGCCGCCCATGCCTTGCGGCGCAGCCGTCTGCGAGATCAGCGCCACGATGTCCCGACACCAGCTCCGCCTGGCCGATCGCCAGTGCCGCATGGCCGAGCTGTCGCAGCGGCTGCAAGACCTGGTGGTGATCCTCGTGACGAGCCTCTGGGCCGGCCAGCAGGCCGACGAGGTCGTCCGGGAGGCCGCCAACGTCCTCTGCCGGGACCTGAGGCGCGGCTCGACGGCCGTCGCCCGACAGACGCCGAGTTCCGCGCGGTCACGAAACTGGGCGAGGCGGTCGCCTCCGGCGGGTTCGCGGCCATCGCCGGAGTCGAGGCGGGCGAACTCCTGATGCCTTACTCGCAATGAAATGAGCGGTCGGTCGGGTCTCGAAGGCCCGACGTCGAAGCAACCTCCAGCGAAGGAGCGGTCATGAGCCACGCATTCCGACTGGACGTGCTTGAGGGGTCGATCGCCCTGCTGACCTTCGACCTGCCCGAGAAGAAGGTCAACACGCTGGGCCGGGCGGTCTTGATGGAGCTGTCCGAGCTGGTCGGCCAGCTGGAGGGCCGCGCGGACCTCGCGGGGCTGCTCTTCCGGAGCGGCAAGCCGGGCCAGTTCATCGCCGGGGCCGACCTCAACGAGCTGGCCGCGCTGTCGCTCGCCTCGAAGGAGCAGGTGGCCGAGGTCCTTGCCTTCGGCCATGCGCTCTTCGGCCGGATCAGCCGCTTGCCGTTCCCGACGGTGGCCCTGATCGACGGCACTTGCATGGGTGGCGGGACCGAGCTGATCCTGGCGATGGACGAGCGGATCGTCGGCGCGGTCCCCGCAGGACAGATCGCCCTGCCCGAGGTCAAGCTCGGCCTGCTGCCGGCCTGGGGCGGAACGCAGCGGCTCCCTCGTCTGATCGGCCTGCACCACGCCATCGAGATCATCAGCTCGGGCGAGACCGTCTCCGCCGAACGGGCGGCCGCCCTGGGCTTGGCCTTCGACGCCGTCCCGGCCGATCGCCTGGTTGAGGAGGGAAAGCGGCTCATCGAGCACCTCCGGCACACGGAGTCGTGGCAAGGCCGACGCGAGGCACTTCGGCAGCCGCTCGTCCTGGGAGAGGACGCCTTCCGCTTCGCGTTCGGCGTCGCCGAAGGGGCCATCAAGGCGAAGACCAAGGGGCATTACCCCGCCCCCCTGGTCGCGCTTCGGGCGATCCGCGACGGCTGCCGACTGCCGCTGGAGGAGGGGCTGAAGGTCGAGCAGCAGGCCGCCCTGGAACTGGTCGGCACGCCGATCGCGGCGAACCTGATCGGCATCTTCTTCATGAAGAACCGCCTGACGCGCGATCCGGGTGTTGCCGATCGGGGCGTCGTCCCTCGGGAGGTGCGCCGCGTCGGCGTCCTGGGGGCCGGGCTGATGGGGTCCGGGATCGCCACGGCGCACGCTCGCTCCGGGATTCCGACGACCATGGTCGACGTGGACGACGCCCGCCTCGCCAGCGGCGTCAATCGGGCGCGGGAGGTGGTCGTGAGCCGGATCAAGATCGGTCGTGCCACTCCCGAGGATCTGGCCCGGATGCTCGGCTTGCTGAGCACCTCCACCACCCCGGAGGCCCTCGCCGATTGCGACCTCGTCGTCGAGGCCATCACCGAGGACGAGGCGGCGAAGACAGCCATGTATCGGGAGCTGGGCGGGGTTCTCCGCGACGACGCGATCCTGGCCAGCAACACCTCGACGATCTCGATCACGAGGATGGCCCGTTCAGCCCCGCACCCCGGGCGGTTCGTCGGCATGCACTTCTTCCACCCGGTCGACCGGATGGAGCTGGTCGAGGTGGTCCGGGGGGAGGCGACGGAGGATGAGACCGTCGCCACGGTCGTCGCCCTGGCGAAGCGGCTCCGCAAGACGCCGATCGTCGTGCGCGACGGCCCCGGGTTCCTGGTCAATCGGGTCCTGTTCCCCTACCTGAACGAGGCGCTGCTCCTGCTGCTGGAGGGGGCGTCGATGGACGCCATCGACAAGGCGGCCGAGCGGTTCGGCATGCCGATGGGCCCGATCGCGCTGGTGGACCTCGTCGGCCTGGACACGGTCGCCTATGCCGGCCGGGTGCTGTCCGCCGCCTTCCCCGACCGGGCCGTACCGACGCCGATCCTCGCCGACCTGGTCCGGGCGGGCCGGCTGGGGAAGAAGTCGGGCGCCGGATTCCGCCGGTACACCGCCAAGGGGGGCGGCCGGAGCCGGACCCCGAGGTTGAGCCTCTTCTGCAGCGCCAGCGGACGGGCGACCGGGCGCCGGGGGCCGAGGAGATCACCGACCGCCTGTTCTTCGCGATGCTGCTGGAGGCAACCCGCGTGCTGGAAGAGGGGATCGTCCGGGAGCCGTCGGACGTGGACCTGGGCCTGATCCTCGGCATCGGGTTCCCACCGTTCCGGGGGGGCCTCCTGCGCTGGGCCGACGGCGAGGGGGCGGCCCGCATCCTCGACCGGCTGGAGCGTTATCGCGGGCTGGGCGAGCGCTTCGAGCCGACCGAAACCTTGCTCCGCCAGGCGCGGGCCGGCGAGACGTTCTATCCGCGTCCCGAAATGGCTGCCCGCGCCTGAAAGGCGCGTGGCCGGAGGGTCTAACCGATGAAACGTGCCGTGGTGATCGACGCCGTTCGCACCCCGATCGGTCGGGCATCGGCGGACCGGGGCTATTACCGGGACGTCCGCGCCGAGGACCTGTCCGCCCATGTCATCCGGGCCATCGTCGAGCGGACGGGAATCGAGCCGCGATGGATCGAGGACGTGCGCTGGGGCTGCGTCCAGCAGCAGGGGGAGCAGGGATACGACATCGGCCGCATCGCCGCGCTCGTCGCCGGACTCCCCGCCGAGACGGCGGGCGTGACGGTCAACCGCAACTGCGCCTCCAGCCTCCAGGCGCTCAACGACGCGGCCATGAGCATCGCCGCCGGCTGCGAGGACGTGCAGATCGTCGGCGGGGTCGAGCACATGGACCATGTGCCGATGACCAAGGGCTACGACCCGTGCCCCGGCCTCTTCCGCCGCCACAGTGAAGCGATCATGAACATGGGGCTGACGGCCGAGTACGTGGCGTTGAAGAACCGCGTCCCCCGGCCCCAGCAGGACGAATTCGCGCTGCGGAGCCACCGGCTGGCCGCCGCCGCCACCGATCGGGGGGACTTCCGCGCCGAGATCGTTCCGACCTGGGGACGCGACAACGAGGGACGGAAGGTCCTGCTGACCGAGGACCAGGCCATCCGCCGCGACACATCCCCCGAGGCCCTGGCGGCGCTGCCGCCGGCCTTCAACCCCGAGGGCGGGTCGGTGACGGCGGGCAACAGCTCGCCGACCAGCGTGGGGGCCTCCGCGCTGCTGATGATGTCGGAAGAGCGAGCCAAGGAGCTGGGCCTGAAGCCGATGGCCCGGGTCCGGGCGATGGCCGTCGCCGGCGTTGACCCCGCGGAGATGGGCATCGGCCCGGTGCCCGCGGTGCGCAAGGCGCTGGCAAGGGCCGGGCTGACGCTCGACGCGATCGATTGCATCGAGCTGAACGAGGCCTTCGCCGCCCAGGTCCTGGCCGTGCTGCAACGGCTCGCGATCGACGCGGAGCGGGTCAACACGCGAGGCGGTGCCATCGCTCTTGGCCACCCCCTGGGCGCCAGCGGGGCCAGGATCGCAACCACCCTGCTGCACCGGATGCGCGACCAGGGCGCGAAGACCGGCCTGGCGACCCTCTGCGTCGGCCAAGGGCAAGGCGTCGCCACCATCTTCGAGACCTGCGAGAGCTGAGAACCCGGGATGCCGGCGGATTTGTGCCGCCCCAGTCGTCAGTCGGCCTCGAGAAACTCAGTCACCCTGTCACGATGACTGGGTACAACGCCGCAGAGATAGGGTCCCAAATTGGCGAAACGGTGCGATCGTAACGATTCTGCAAGCTTGGGGCCCGCCCTCAACGAAACTCCGCCGTGCCCGGAGCACGGTCGAGACGCTCACCTCGGCAAACTCCGCGACCCGCTCATCGGTCCATGCCGGAGCCCCTTCAGCCTCATCGGCCTTGAGCAGCACGCGGGCACGCTGCCGGGCCTCCTTGGAACCCTTGCCCTCGTCGACGAGCCGCCGGAGTTCCGCGCGCTCATCTTCGCCCAGCTTGACCACGGACTTGGCTTCCCGGCCCTTGAAGGATTCTCCTGGTGTGAGATCGAACCAGGAGTATCATAAACCCAAACCGGAAAACCTGTCATATCAGCTCTGACGAGGCACTAGGTCGAATGCAGGTACGGCGGCAATCCGGCGCGTCCGAAGCGGCCCGTGGAGATCGTCGGGCGATGGAGAAATCCCACAGGCTCCGGCTGTCTCTGGGAGGAATGCTCGTTATGGTGGCCCTGATCGCCGTCGGAATCGCCGTCATGCGACCCCGGGGCACGAGGATCGTTGACGTGAAGGCGGGCAAGGGGCCGGCCGTGAAGTCGGGCGACACGTTGATGGTCCACTATGTCGGGCGGCTGGCCGACGGCACGACGTTCGACAGTTCGAAAAACCGAAGCGTTCCGTTCGAATTCATCGTGGGCCGGGGCAGCGTCATCAAGGGCTGGGATGCTGGGATCGTCGGGATGCGCAGTGGCGGTGTCCGCCGTCTGGTGATTCCACCGGAGGAGGCCTACGGCGAGAGGGGAGCCCCACCCGCGATCCCCCCCAATGCCACGCTCCACTTCGAAGTCGAGCTCCTCAAGATAAAATGAGTGTCCCCGCGGATATTGGCCTCCCAGCATCGGCCTGCGTATTATCCGCCCGCGATGGCCCCGACGACCAGGAACGGCTCCCGGCCCTCGACGACCACGTTGGGCAGCGGGGCATCGGGAGGTTCCAGGGAGAGGTCCCGCTCGCAGGCGAAGAACCGCAGGAAGGCCCGGCGCCGTTGCGTGTCGTGGTCGCGGATCGTGCCGCGGAGCGCCGGGTAGAGGACCTCAAGCGCGTCGAGGACCGAGCGCTGAGTCGCCGGTCCCTCGACGCGCAGATGGACCTCGCCGGTGATGCCCGCGAGGTTCCGTAGATGGTAGGGGAGAACGACGCGGATCATGGCAGGGTCTGGACCTCGACGGAGAGGACGGCCGGGAAATCCCGGACGATGGGTATCCAGTGGTCGCCGGAGTCGGCCGAGGCATAAATCTGGCCGCCGGTGGTGCCGAAATAGACGCCGCACGGGTTGAGCCGGTCCACGGCCATCGCGTCGCGCAGCACGTTAACGTAGCAGTCGGCCTGGGGCAGGCCGTCGGTCAGCGGCTCCCAGTCGCCGCCGCCGGTCCGGCTCCGGTAAACGCGCAGCTTCCCTTCGGGCGGGAAGTGCTCCGAGTCGCTCTTGATCGGGACCACGTAAACGGTCTCGGGCTCGTGCGCATGGACGTCGATGGGGAAGCCGAAGTCGCTCGGCAGGTTGCCGCTGACCTCGCGCCAGGATTCGCCGGCGTCGTCGCTGCGCATGATGTCCCAGTGCTTCTGCATGAACAGGACGTCGGGGCGTGACGGGTGCATCGCGATCCGATGGACGCAGTGGCCGACGTCGGCATTTTCGTCGGGGATATATTGCGACCGCAGGCCGCGGTTCTTCGGCGCCCAGGAGGCGCCACCGTCGTCCGTGCGGAAGACGCCCGCCGCGGAGATCGCGCCAAAGATCCGGCCGGGCCGGCTCGGGTCGAGCAGGATCGTGTGCAGGCCCATGCCGCCGGCACCGGGCTGCCAGCGAGGCCCGGAGCCGTGGCCGCGCAGTCCGGGCAGCTCGGACCAGGTCAGGCCGCCGTCGTCGGTGCGGAACAGGGCGGCATCCTCCACCCCGGCGTAAACGACGTTTGGGTCGGTCAGCGATGGCTCCAGGTGCCAGACGCGCTTGAATTCCCAGGGGTGCTGAGTTCCGTCGTACCACTGGTGGGTCGTGAGCGGCTTGCCGGTCGGCTCCGACGCGTCATAGACGAACCGGTTGCTCTGACCCTTGGGCATGCCGTCGGGCGTGGTCGTCGGCCCGCCGCCGGGGGTAGCCCACGTCCGACCACCGTCGTCCGAGCGCTGGATGAGCTGACCGAACCACCCGCTCGTTTGCGACGCGTAGATCCGATCCGGATCGGTGGGCGATCCCTTCATGTGGAAGATCTCCCAGCCCGCGAAGTGAGGGCCGCTGATCTCCCAACGATGCCGCCTTCCGTCCGACGTCAAGATGAATGCGCCCTTGCGCGTGCCAACCAATACCCGTACCCCGCTCATCGCCACCTCCTTACCGCGCCTTGTCGAAATTCCCGGGATGCTCGCTGGCGAGCACCCCGGCCGGGCCGTCGAAGAAAACACGCCGGGCGACCCGGAACGATCCCGGCGGTCGGGTGCCTACTCGTCCCCGGATGGGCCGTACATCCCCGGAACGGGAATGTCGTTCAGGCGAAGATAGACGCAGAGGATCGCGCGATGGTGGATCGAGTGGTTGAGGACGAAGCTCCGGATCACCGCCGCGCGGGGCATGGTAAGGAGCGTCGCTCCCGTCTGGAGCAGCGACCACGGCTGAGCCACCTCCTCGTCCGTCGCCGCCGCGATGGCCGCGCGGGCCGCGGCGACATTCCGGTCGAAGAGGTCGAGAATCTCCTTACGGGTCGTCAGCTTCGGCGACCGGTAGGGTTCCCCGCTGGCCGGCGCGATATCGAGCGAGGTCGCGCCGAGGGTCATCACGACCCAGTTCGGGAGGTCCGCCAGGTGGTTGGCGTTCCAGCCGATCGTGTGCGACCTGGGGTGCGCCTGCCAGTCAAGTTTATCATCAGGGATGCGCTCCAGCACCTTTCGGGTGCTCGCCATCTCCTGGTCGAACTCCGGAAGGATCGAAACGGAATAGCTCATCAAAACGTCTCCCCAAGCTGAATAATCGACAGGCTCATTGGGATCGAGATTCATACGGATGCTCACGCTTTCGCGGAGCCTTCGACTACGGCCCGGAGCCGCTGCTCCTCGGCCCGAAGTTCACCCGACGGGTCGCTGGGAGCGAAGTCCTCGGCATCGAAAACGGGACGGATCTCGATCTCGGCTTCGCCCGGCATCGGGTTCGGGCAGCGCTTGACCCACGCGATCGCTTCTTCCATCGACTTCACCCGCCAGAGCCAGAAGCCGGCGAGCAGTTCCTTCGTCTCGGCGAACGGGCCGTCGGTCACGGTCCGCTCCTCTCCGGAAAATCGCACGCGCACGCCCTTCGCGCTCGGATGAAGACCTTCGGCCGCGAGCATAACGCCCGCCCTGACCAGCTCGTCATTGAACCGGCCCATCTCGGTCAGCAGTTTTTCGCTGGGCATCACACCCGCCTCGGAGTCGGGGCTTGCCTTGACCAGGACCATGACTTTCATCGTGAATTGTCCTCGCAAGTGGGGGAATCGATCGGCCGGGAATGAGTGGGGTCGTTCTCAGTCGGGAGTGGGCAAGTCCGCCAGTTCAAGGACGGGCCGGACCTCGACCGTCCCCTTGCGGGCGCCGGGGATGCGGCCGGCGATCTCGATGGCCTCGTCCAGATTCTTCGCGTCGATCAGGAAGTAGCCGCCGAGCTGCTCGCGGGTTTCCGCGAACGGGCCGTCGGTCACGAGCCGCTTGCCTTCTCGCACGCGGACGCTCGTCGCCGTCGAGATCGGTTGAAGAGGCGATGCGCCCAGGTACTGGCCGCGCTGGCTCAGGTCGTGGGTGAGCTGGATTGACTCGGAAAAGCAGCGGTCGCGCTCACCGTCGGTCCAGGCGTTCTCGTCGGTGTAGATGAGAAGCATGTACTTCATGGGCGGAATCCATCATTCGAGTGAAAAGTCGGTTGCTCGAACCGCTCAGGCCAGGGATTGGAGGTACGACTCCATCCGTCGGAAGCTCGCGGCCATGCCATCCTTCATGACACTCTGAAGAGCGACGTCGCGGGCCGACATTGAGGGGTAAAGGATCATCTGGGAGAGGGTGGTGATGCGGTCTTCCTCGGCAAACGGTCAGAAAACCGAGGACGGACTTCCGCCGTCCCTCCGTCAATCAGGCCAGGACCGATCGCCTCAGCGGAATCAGGGCCCGCAGGCGCGGTTCTCGCAAGCAGAGGCCGCCCCAGATCATCGCACCGACGAGGATCGGGAAGAGGATCGGGAACACCGGCTCGTTCATCCGGAGGTGGGTCCAGACCGCGCCCCCGAGGTAGCCGGTCAGCAGGATCGCACCCAGGAGCGAGGTCCAGGGCACCACGTACAGCACCGTCGAGGCGATCAAAACCACGCCCAAGGCCGGGATCACCCTCTCGGGCACTTCGAGACGGGCGCAGGCGTCGAGGACGGGCGCCGCGTTCATCAACTTGGCGGCACCATCGAATAGCAGGAAGAGAGCCACGAACCCGGTGAGGAACCAGCCGGTCCAGAACGTGGTTCCTTTCCATGCCGTCCTGGGGGCTCGCGAGGGCTCGGCAACGCTCATGAATGCTCTCCATCCGGTTCGAGATAGGGGAGTGACACGCCATCGCTCAGGAGCCTCGTCCCTCGAACATGGACAACATCTGTTCATCGACGGGCCGGATTTCGAAGGTGCCACAATCAAGCCCGGGGTGCTTCGCCATGAGCTGGATCGCGTGGTTCAGGTCTCTCGCCTCGAACAGCAGGAAACCACCGAGATGCTCCTTCGTCTCGACAAACGGGCCGTCGGTGACGGAAAGCTCTCCGTCCCTGCGCCTCATGGTGACCCCAAGGCGAGCGTTCTGGAGCGGCGCTCCGCCGAGATACTGTCCGCTCCGGCGCAGGTCATCTCCGAAGGCGAGGCAGGCCTCCATCTTTGCCGCGCCCTCCTCTTTCGACATCGCGCTCCAGGCCGCTTCATCCGAATAACCCAGACAGACGAACTTCATCGCAACCTCCGGAAACCAGGGTTCGGAACTCTTCCGCCGCCTCTAGTCGTCTGGCGATCCGGTCGATCGACAGAGCGGCAAAAAGTTTTTCAGAAAAGTTCGCGGAGGCGCTTTTCGAGGAACCGGCGCTCCGGGTCCTGGCGGACAAGTCCAAGCGCTCGCTCGTACGATTGCCGGGCGTCATCAACCCGGTTCAGCCGTCGGCAAAGGTCCGCCCGGGCCGCATGCGCCAGGTGATAATCCGCCAGGTCCCCAGCAGAGAGGATGGCGTCAATCCGGGACAACCCGGCTGCCGGACCGTCGCGCATGGCAATCGCCACCGCCCGGTTCAACTCGACGATCGGCGAAGGCGCCGCGATCGAGAGGAGTTCATACAACGCGGCAATCTGCCCCCAGTTGGTCTCCGAGGCCGTCGGGGCTACCGCGTGCATCGATGCGATCGCGGCCTGAATCCCATAGACGCCGAGCTGGCCCCCTTCCATCATCCGCTGAACCAGCGCCTGACCTTCGGCCATCCGTGATCGGTCCCAACGCGAACGGTCCTGGTCTTCCAGCAAGATCAGGTCGCCGTCCGGTGTCGATCGCGCCTCCCGACGTGACTCCTGCAACAGCATCAGCGCCAGCAAGCCGATCGTTTCCGGGTCGGGTAGCAATTCGACCAGGAGCCGGCCCAGCCGGATCGCTTCCTCGGACAGGTCCGAACGCGTCACCGAAGCACCCGAGGAGGCCGAATAACCCTCATTGAAAACGAGATAAACGACGGAGAGAACCGATTCCAGACGACCCGGCAGGTCCGCCCGGGACGGAATCTCGTAGGGAATCCCGGCCCCCCGGATCTTCGCCTTTCCTCGCACGATGCGTTGGGCGATCGTGGGCGCGGTGGTCAGGAACGCCCGGGCAATCTCCTCGGTCGTCAAGCCGCAAACCTCGCGCAAGGTCAGGGCGACCTGCGTGCTCGGTGGTAAGGCCGGATGACAGCATGTGAAGATCAGCCGCAGGCGGTCGTCCTCGACCCGCTCGTCGTCGATCTCTTCACACGTCGCCTCCAGGTCGAGCTTCGACGCCAGCGTGGCCAGCGAGGCGTCAAACCGGGCCCGCCTGCGCATGGTGTCGATCGCCTTGAACCGTCCGGTCGAGACGAGCCACGCCCTCGGGTTGGCCGGCACCCCCGATTCCGGCCAGGTTTCCACCGCCGCGGCGAACGCCTCATGCATCGCCTCCTCGGCGAGGTCGAAATCGCCCAGCAGTCGGACCAGAGTGGCGAAGACGCGGCGGGACTCGGATCGGTAGATCGTGTCCACCGCGTGACGAGCCGGATCGCCTGGACGATCTTCCATGAGATCGATTCTCCGTGGCACCCTGAGGTCCGGTCTTCAACGAGCGAGACCGGGGGGCGAGTCGCACACACCATAACCGGCGGCCCGATCCGCTCCAAGAGGAGCCGGAGAATTTTGTACACCCATCACCTTATGGACACCGGGAGGAGAGGTCCGGCGATCCGCGTCGTCTCGGTCGAAGACCAGGTGGCGCTCGCTCGGGACAGGAGGTCTTCCCAAGGCCAGGAGGTTCGGGCTGAGCCCGTCCTGGCGTCACGCCTCGAGAAAAGTCAGCGCCAGGATCGATTCGACGCGGTGTCGAATGCCGCGTGGTTTGCGTGGATCATTGATCCGGCTGAAGACGTTGAGATGAGAGGGCAGGGGAGCGGCCGTTCCTGACCACGCCTCATGAGGTGATCATCAGCCCGATGTGCGGGGGGCCTCTTGGGTGATGATGTCGCCGAAGAGTTCGAGGAACGACGTCAACTTCGGCTCCGACTGGCGAGTCGCGTTAACGTCCAGAGGCCACGCCCTCCGGAGGTCGTTGGAACGCCGTGGCTTCGCAATGATGGGGCATCAGAAGCGCGGCGATTCGCGGACACAGCCGGGTTTTCCGATGGGAATCGAAGTGATCCTGGGATGGAGGAGAATGCGCCTGGCGTCTGGGTGGGTGGAGCCACGAAGAATCGAGAACATCATCCGGCTGTCCATCCATCCCGGAGCCGTGCGTTGACGGGCGGCGATGTCGGGGAGGCGAAGGGGGAGCGATCCCGAGGACGCTCCTACCGCTCACGATAGACGATCCGGCCTTTGGTCGTGTCGTAGGGAGTGATCTCGACGGTGACGCGGTCACCGGGAACGATGCGGATGAAGTTCTTCCGCATCTTGCCGGCGATGTGGGCCAGGATGCGATGGCCGCTCAATTGACCTTCCAGTTCGACAATGAACTGCGTGTTCGGCAGGGCCTCGACAATCCGGCCCTCGGTTTTGATGGGTTCCTCTTTGGCCACGCGGTTCTCCTGCAACGATCGGCCCGGCTTCCGATCGGCACTCGGACAGTCCTCCCGGGGAATCTCGCCCCGATCGCGGGACGAACCCCCCGCCCCTCGGCCAGGTTCACCTCGTAAGGGGCCAGAGTAGGGAGGAGCGAATTGGTAGCGACGACAATGCCAATCTATCCGATCGACGCCGATTTGACCAGCATCGTTCGAACAATCGCGAGCCGTCATCCCTCGCGCCTGCATCAAGATTTTACGCGTTGATCTGAAAGGAATCGCTGGAAACCTCGTTCAGGGTCAGCCCGAGCGTCCGGAGCGCCCGACGAAGGCCCTCGAAGGCGGCTTCGGGAATCACGACCGCCCGCGGCCCGATCCGCTCGCCGAGGTACGGGCGCGTTTCGGGGTGCTGGATCAGGCCATCGAGCAGCTCGCCGCTCGGAGTCACCAGGAGGAGGGGGCGGATGACGGGCAGCGGGGGCTGTGGCGGTCCCGAGCCGATCAACAGCAGCCGGACGGCCGGAGGAACCGGAACGCGGGCTCGCCGCTCGAACCAGCTCGTTAACTGCGATGGGGTCAGCCCCTCCGCGATGGCCTTCGACAGTGACTCGGCGGTGATCCGAAACTGTCGGTGAGGGAGCGTGATCGGCATGGAGGGTCTCGCGACCGGAGCTTGCTCATCCGCGATTCGCGAGATTTCGGCGTCCACGAAGAGGTCCGAGCGGTTCGGATCGAGCAGGAGGGTGATCCCGTCCGGCTCGACGACGACGCACGGCTCGGGCGGTCGCCGATAGTCCCGAGAGCCCATCGAACGAAAACGGTGAAACGGGATCGAGCTTTCGTGTCCGACCAGGAGCAAAAGCGGGGTGATTCGCACGGGCCGCTCCTGCCCCTCCTCCGGCCAATCGGCCAGCGCGGCGTCGAGGTCGGCGGGCGTGGCGAATTCGACCAGGGTGGCCGAGGCGTGGTACGAAATCTTCTCGCGACGTTCGGACCAGGTGCTCACGGCCTGTTCGACCCCTGGGGGCAGTGGCCGCGCGGCTGTGCCGGTTCAGGCGTTTGAGCATCTGATCGGACGTCAGCCCGCCTTCCAGGCCCCGGTAGATCGACTCGGGGGTCAGCTTCAGTTCCAGCGCGGCTCCCGATTGGGAGAACCGCATGAACCGACTGAGCTGGCCGATGTTCAGCGGCGTCAATCCTTGCCGGTACGCGATGATCTCGAAGTTCGGCTGGACGAAGAGGAAGTGCGGAAAGAGAGGCCGGGACGGCGGCGCGGAGCCGAGCGTCAACACGTAGCGCCCCAGGGGGGTCAACTGAATCAGGCGGCGGCCACTCGGATCTTCCTCGGCGGCACGGACGAGCCCGAGCTGATAGGCAGGCCCGAGCAACATCGCTTCCAGCAGGTTCGGGCTTTCGTCCAATGCGTTGCGGGAGTGATTCCGGGGCCGCGGCGGTGACTTGCCCTCGTCGGAAACCGCGGGAGGCTCTCCCCGAGATTCCTCGATGACCCGAACGACCTGTTCCAGGGTCGGCAGGTCCCAGCGGGTGAGTCGGGAGAGACTCTCCGTCAGATCGTCGAGGGCGATCCACTGATCCTCGGGCAGGGCCGCCAGCCAGAGCAGGGCGGCGGGACGCACGAACGGGACGGCCAGGGTGGCCGATGCGTCCTCCTCCTGCATCCCCGCCTGCTCGTGCCAGTTTTCCAGCATCAGCCAGCGCAGGGCGATCATCTGCGGCAGATGCACGGCGTTCTCGGTCCAGTAATCGGCCGGGGCCGCCACCAGGCGGTCACTCCCCGGTTCGTTCAGCACGAGTCCGACGCGCCGGGCGATGGCCAGCCAGAGCGGCACCATGTCGGGCAACGGCTCCAGCACATCGGCGATCGGACCAGCCAGCACGGGGTCGTCTTCCAGGCGCTCGCGGTCCCGTTTGTAGAGCGTCCCTTGCTGCGTTTGACGCAAAGGGGCCTCGTCCACGCGCTGCCAGAGCGCGGCCATGCGGAGGATCGGCTCCAGGCCGTCCGCCTCCCGGATCTGGCGTG
Source organism: uncultured Planctomycetota bacterium (assembly GCA_963758025.1). GTDB lineage: Bacteria > Planctomycetota > Planctomycetia > Isosphaerales > Isosphaeraceae > CAVWUA01. The sequence continues at coordinate 25,190 of CAVWUA010000011.1, forward strand.
CCGGACCGGACGGAGGGAGCGGCGGAGGCTCCGGCGAGAACACGCGGGACGCGGCGACCGCTTCCGGGTGTGCCAACGCCAGGTCACCCAGCGCGTCGCGCAACGGGTGGGACAGATCGAGAGGCGTCGTCTTCTCGGCATTCCGACGGATGGCGAGCAGGCCCGAGCGGACCAGCTCGGCAATCGATGCCTCCGCGTCTTGTCCGAGCAGCGCCAGGGTGTGCGCCAGTCCCAGGAGCGGCCAGGACGTTGTCTCGGTCATCGCCAGGAGACCGAGAGCCAGGCGAGCACCGGTTCCAAGCCGGTCGAGCATGTCCGAGAGCTGTCGGGGTTCCTCCAGACATTGCGTGATGGCGTCGGGAAGTTCCTGCGGCCGGGGAATCCGCTCGGAAGGGGTCAGTGCAAGATAAACTTCCGTCAGGCGGTCGCCGTCATAACGGGACAGGGCCGCGCGGAAGTCGTTTCGAGGGTCGTACTTGGATCGCTCGGGGGCGGTCGTCAGATTGGTCATCGTGAATCGGTCGCCTGGTCGTCCCGGAAAAGCGTCATGCTACCACAAATGCGACGTTCAGCGCAGGACCCTGGGGGTGTGCCCCATGCGCCGGAGTTCCTCGAGAACGGCGTCTTCCTCGGCGGGATTGACCAGAAGCACGGTGTCGGAGATGCGTCCCGCGACGAGCCGGGCCAGAGTCTTCCGGGCCATGAGTTCTTCGGCCAGGATCGGATCGGCCGTGCGGATCAGGGCCACATTTTTGTGCATCTTGACCGGAATGCGTGGACGGGACGTGTGGGGCATCATCCGTGGCTTTCGCTCAAGGTCGTTGGCCAGTCGAGGGACACGCCTTCGTGTCGGCCAGGAGATCCGATTCGTCAAGAATCTCGTAGCTGTAACCCTGCTCGGTCAGGAACAACTGCCGGTGGTGGGCGAAATCCATCTCGCGGGTGTCGCGTGAGACCAGCGTGTAGAAATGGGCGGATTCCGCCCCATCCTTCGGCCGGAGGATGCGGCCGAGGCGCTGGGCCTCTTCCTGCCGGCTGCCGAAGGTTCCCGAAACCTGGACCATGACGTTCGCGTCGGGCAGGTCGATGGCGAAGTTGCCGACCTTCGACAGCACGAGGCGGCGAATCTCCCCGCGCCGGAAGCGGTCGTAAAGATCCTCGCGCTCGGGGTTGGAGGTCTGCCCCGTGATCAACGGAAGCTCAAATCGCGCGGCGATCCGGCGCAGTTGCCGGAGGTACTGCCCGATGACGAGGACGCGGTCCTCTTCACCCGTGAACCGTTCCAGCAGCAACTCGACGAGGTCATCCTTGGCGGGGTTCTCGCTCGCCATGCGGAACTTGTCGCGCCACTCCGCGGTGGCATAGTCCATGCGGGAGCCGGCGGGCATGGCCAGGCGGACCTCATGGCAGAGGGCCTCGGCGATCCAGCCCTTCTGTTCCAGCACGCGCCAGGGAACGTCGAACTTCTTCGGGCCGATCAGGCTGAAGACGTCCTCCTCGCGCTGATCCTCGCGCACGAGGGTCGCGGTCAGGCCGAGGCGGCGCCGGGCCTGGATCTCGGCCGTGACGCGAAACACGGGGGCGGGCAGGAGGTGAACCTCGTCATAGACGATGAGGCCCCAATCCTTCTCGTCGAAGATCTTGAAGTGCGGAAAGTCGCCATCCTTCTTGGGCCGGAAGGTGACGATCTGGTAGGTCGCCAGCGTGACCGGGGCGATCGCCTTCGACTCGCCGGTGTAGGTGGCGACCATGTCCTCGCTCAGATCGGTCTTGTCCAGGATCTCGCGCCGCCATTGCTCGACCGCCGTGGTGCTGGTCGTGAGGATGAGCGTGTGCTTCTTGAGCGCGGCCATCGCGGAAATGCCGACGATCGTCTTGCCCGCGCCGCAAGGGAGCACGACCACGCCGGACCCGCCCCGGACATCTCCCCCGGCATGGAAGGCATCGACCGCCATGCCGCTGATAGTCGCGGACCCGGAACGGCACGCCCGAACGGGCCTCGTCGCGCAGGGCGATCTCCAAATCCGAGCCGGACGTGTATCCGGCGAGATCCTCGGCCGGGTAGCCGACGGAGATCAGGGCCTGCTTGAGCACCCCTCGGTGCGCGTCGCTGATGCTGATGGACGTCTCATCGATCCGCTCCCCGAGATAGTCGCGGACCCCTTTTTGCCTCGCCAGTTCTTCGAGCAAGGGGCGGTCGTTCGTGACCAGGCGCAAGGTGCCCTCGACCCGCACGAGCCGGACCCGGCCGTAGCGGCTCACCAGTTCGTGGAGATCGACCGGGAGGTTCGGCGGGAGCGGGAACTTGCTGTACGTGTTCAGGGCGTCGATCATCGCCTCGGCCGTCATCCCGGCGGCGGCGGCGTTCCAGAGCGAGAGCGGCGAGAGGCGATAGGTGTGGATATGCTCCGGGCTCTTCTCCAGTTCGGCGAAGGGCGCCAGCGCGTCACGGGCCTCGGCATAGAGCGGGTTGTCAACTTCCAGCAAGACCGTGCGGTCCCCCTGCACGATCAGCGGATTGGCGGGGTTGTACTGCATGGGCTCCTTGCCAGACAGAGAGTCGCGTCGAGGGTCCCCTTTCCAGGGCGCCATTCCGCCATCCTATGTCACCTGATGCCGGAGTCGCAAGGTGAGGTGACGAGATTGGTCCATCGGACGGGACGATCGCGCCGATTTCTTATCTCGGCGGGCGTCTTCCCCGCTGACCACGGGGGGATGGAGGGAGATTCCCCCTGAGCCGCGCATCGGTGATCGTGCGCGGCTCTGTCGATCTTTCGGAACCCCCTCCGGCTCCCCCTTTTGTCAAGGGGGAGAGCACACTCCGCCTCTTCCCAAGGCTTCCTCCCTCCCCCCTGACCTTCCTTCCCCCCTTACCAAAGGGGGATTGAGGGGGGGTCTTTCTGGCCGCGAACGGTCGTCGTGCGCGGTTCCGTGGATTTGCCGGAACCCCCTCCGACCCCTTCACCAGGGGAGAGGCCGAGCCGACGCGCTCCCCGCTCTCTGAGGAAATGGCCAGCGGTCCAGCCAATTCCGCATCAATCGTCGCTTTCGTCCTCGCTTCCCTTCAGGTCGTCGGGCCTCAATCCCATGTACTTGGCCACGGCGACGAGCTGATGCTTGACCTCGAAGACGCCCGCCGGTCGGCGGTCGGGGTTGTATTCCAGACAGGCCATGATCGTCTCGTTGAGCGTTCCGGGGATTTCCGGATTGATCGAGATCGGCGGCTTGGGCTTCGAGAGCGGGCCAAGCCCACCGTTGCCGACGTGGGGCAAGAGGACGTTGGCGTGATGGCCGGTGAACATGCGGTACATCGTCGCGCCAAAGTTGTAGAGATCGGTCTTTTCATCGACCAACTTCTCGGTGGCCTGCTCCGGGGCCATGTACTGCAACGTTCCTTGCACGCGGTCCTTGGGCTGCCCCTTGATCCAGGCGGTGCCGAAATCGATGACTTTGACCTCGCCGGTGCGGGATAGCATGATATTGCCCGGTTTCAGGTCGCCGTGATAAACGCCCCGGCGGTGCATGTGGTTCAAGGCGGAAGCAACGTGGATGAAGAGCAGAACCAGTTGCCCACGCTCGGGGCATTCCAGCTCGTCGAGTGTCCGGCCGTCCACGTACTCCATCAGCAGTTCCACGCCCGAGACGCGAAACCAGGAGCGTTTGGTGCGGCAGTCGTAAATCTTCAGGAGGCTCGGATGGTTGAGCCGCTGCGCGACGTCGTACTCATGAAGGGTCTGTGCGATGTAGATGTCATCCTCGGCATCCTGACGCTTCACGACCTTCAGCGCGTAGCGGCCGCCGAGCTTCTTGTCCGCGATCAGCAGGATGGTGCTGCCCGCGCCGGCCCCCAGTCCCTTGACGACGCGGTAATCCAGATCCGCGATCCTCGGTTGTTCCGCCACTTTTGACATCACGCTGCCTCGGTACCCGGCGGCAACACGGCCACCGTCGGCTCTGCGGTCGGGAATCGAACGAAGTTACGGACGACGGGCCAGCCTACCTGCCAGGGGGCTCGATATCCCTTCCAGGTTGCCGATTCCTCCATCCGATGGATTCTTCCGCGATGAGATGATTCGAAGTTAATCCAGGTCGCCTGATTAATCAACTCAACACCCGCTCGAAAGCAGACTCTCTCCCGATGTTCTCCGCGTGCGATGATCGCTGACAGAGCATTTTAGAGCATTATATCGAGATCGAGCCCCAATGATTACCCTCGGAAATGAGGGGTGTGACATCACCAGGGCTCGGCGATCGGCCAAAAAACGGATATGCTTTCAGGATCGAGGTCCGCGAGAGGTTGTTCCTTCGCTCCAGGGCCGTTGCTCGAATTCCGAACCCGATGACACGAAGAGGCCGACCATGTCGGACCTGCCCCCAGCCAACTCCAAAGGCATGTCCCAGGCGCTGGGACGCCTTCCCAGCGGTCTGTTCATTTTGACGGGTCGAGACGGAGAACGAACGAACGGCATGCTCGCCAGTTGGGTGCAGCAAGCCGGTTTCGAGCCGCCGATGATCACCGTGGCGGTGCAACGAGATCGACCGATGTCGGCGTTGATGGAATCGACGCGGCGGTTCGTCCTTTGCCAGATCGCGGCGGGGAACAAGCACCTGCTCCGCCATTTCTCCCGCGGTTTTCCGCCGGATGCGCCGGTCTTCGAGGGCATCGAGCTGGGGCCGGAGATCGCCGGAGGGCCGGTCCTGGCGGAGTCGCTGGCGTACCTCGATGCCGAGGTGGCCGGTCATCTCGATTCGGGCGATCACCGCATTTACCTCGCGCGGGTTGTCGGCGGTGAGGTTCTGGACACCGACGCTCAGCCGATGATTCACGTCCGCCGCGAGGGCTCGCACTACTGAGCCGGATCAGGGGCCACCCGCCAGGTCCTTGACCCATTCCAAAAGGGTCAGGAGCAAGGGGACGACCAGCAGGAGGACGATCAACGCGCACATGATCGTCCGCCGCGAGGAGCCGGGAGCGGGAGCGAGTTCCTCCCAGGCGTCCTCCAGGTCGTCCTCCTCGAGATCGTGAGCCGCCCACGACTGCGCGAGGATGATGCGGGCATCGGACTCCAGCGCGAGCGGCACCTGGAGTTTCACGCCGCCGGTGGCCCCCTGGTAGATCGAATGGCTTCCCATCCGTTCCCCCTCGACGAACGTGGGGATGCCTTCCGACTCCAGACGGATGCGCGGGGCCTCGGCCTCGATGACCTGATGATAGCGAGCCACCGTGACCCAGACGGGGGACTCACCGGGTTCGATCGGCGGACCTTCCCAAACCGGCGATTCCTCCAGCGGAAGCTCATGCTTGGGACAGTCCGCGCCGGCGGGCAGAAGCCAGTGCCGCTGGCAGATGCCACAGAACCCTTGATCTCGGGGCGTTTCGCCGCACTCGGGACAGAGCGTGGCCTCCATGCCCAACGGCCGCACGCAACGCGGGCAATACCGGGAAGACCGAACCGTAATGGGATCGTCCCTCCACATCGGATCGCTACCCTCCGCCTGCCTTTGTATTGAATGGGAACGGGATCACCGAGCATAACGGAAACCAATCCACCAGGAAACCAGCCCGCGAATCCAACGGCGAGCCACGGCCGATTGCATTCGCGGCCCGGAAAACCGACACTTGAGAATCCACAAGCCGAAGGACGACGTGACCGGGACGCGCCGGGAGAACCGCGACGATGCAGCCGAATTATACATTGAATCATCCGGAAAACCTGTTCAGCCCCTCTCTGGTCGTCTTCCGCGACCTGGTACGGCGGAACCTCGACACGATGGTGGCGATGGCGAAGGGGCCGGAGCGGCTTCGGCCGCACGTCAAGACGCACAAGATGCCGGCCATGATTCGCCTGCTGGAATCAGTCGGCATTCACAAGCACAAATGCGCCACCATTGCCGAAGCCGAGATGGTCGCCCGGGCCGGTGGGACCGACGTCCTGATCGCCTATCCGTTCCTCGGGCCGAACATTCCGCCGCCTGGCCGAACTCGTGAGGTCGTATCCCGAAACCACGTTCCGGGTCACGGTCGATCACGAAGCCGCGGCCCGGGCTCTCTCGGAGGGTCTGGCCGGCGCGGGCCGAGCGGTTCCCGTGCTGGTCGATCTCGACGTCGGGATGGGCCGAACGGGAATCGAGCCCGGGCCTGCGGCGGTCGAGCTGTATGCGTTGATCGCCACCTTGCCGAACCTTCAGGCGGACGGGCTTCATGCCTACGACGGAAACGCGAACCAGACGGACCTGGACGAGCGCCGGAAGGTCGCGCGGCTCGGGCAAGAACGCGTGCTGGAACTCCGTCGGCAGCTCGAAGCGCGCGGTCTGAACGTGCCGAGGCTCGTTCTGGGAGGCACGCCCAGTTTTCCCATCCACGCGGAGCTGAACGAGCCAGGCGTGGAATGTTCCCCCGGAACGTGCGTCTTCCACGACACGCAGTACGCCGCCAAGCTTCCCGACCTGCCCTTCACCCCGGCGGTCTTGCTTCTGGGACGGGTTATCAGCCGCCCTCGACCGGGACGGCTCTGTCTCGACCTGGGTTACAAGGCGGTCGCGGCCGACCCGCCGGGGGCTCGCCTGACCCTGCTCGGAATCCCCGAGGCGACGCTCGGAGGACAGAGCGAGGAGCACCTGGTCGTCGAGACACCCCACGCGGACGACTTCCCCCCCGGCACGCCGGTCCTGGCCTTTCCGACCCACGTCTGCCCGACCTGCGCCCTGCATGGCTGGGCCTACGTGATCGAAAACGGCGAGCTGGTGGACCGCTGGGAAATCCCCGCGCGGGACCGCGTGCTGCGTATCTGAGAGGTTTTCCGGAAAGCGGAATATTCGCCCCTCCGGGGCGAAAATGCGACGTTCGGGATCGCCACTGAGGCGAACGGATCGGCTTTTTCGTCCGCGACCGCATTGCCTGTTACGTCTGCGGCCGCATCGCCTGATCGAGCGCGCCGGCGAGTTCTTCGGGCGCTGACTACCGATCATGAAGCATGTCCCGTCGTTCAGGGTCAGGCGCACGGCCTGATTGCCGCGCGCGTGCAGCACGCGCTCGCCGTTGGGACCTCGACGTACGCCGGGACCTCCGCAATCGGCCCAGGGGCGATACTTGACGACCTCGATGCGCTCGATGGAATCGATCGGGATGACCTGCCGGTACGTGGGGACCCAGCCGAACCAGACGCGGCACTGGATCGGCGTGACCTCGGTCGTCATGCGCAGAACGCCGATGAACAGGACCGGCGGCAAGACCAGGCCGACGAGGACGATCAGCGGCAGCGGGAACGCCGAGATCCGGGCAGGGGGGTCCGTGACGCCTCCCCAGATCAGACCCAGGCCGCTGACGAGGACCATCACGAGCAACAGGATGTAAATCCACCAGCCGAAGTTCTGCTCCTCGCGATAGACGATCGCGGGAGGCTGGATCGTGGCCGCCGCGAACACGGTCAGGTCCCTCCCGCCGAGGCCCTGGCACGTTCCAGAACGTGCTCGGTCGCCTGAAACGCGATATTGGCCACACGATCGACCGGGATGCGCCAGAGCTGCGGGTTGAGGACCTCCAGCGAGACGCCGCCGTCATAGCCGATCCGGACCAGATGACCCAGGATCGGATCGACCTGGAAATCCCCCTCGCCCGGAAAGATGCGGTCCGAGTCCCCCGCCAGTTCGCGCGGCGTGCCGCAGAGGTCGCAGACCTGCACCCACGCGAGATTCTCCGGCGTCAGGTACGCGAGGTCCTCGAACTTGCTTGGACCGGTGTAGTAGTGGAACAGGTCGAGGCAAACGCCGAGGTTCGTTGCGCCGGACTGGGCGATCAGGGCCAGCGTGGTATCGAGACTGGAGCAGAACCGCGCCGATTTCTGGAACTCCAGAGCCAGCCGCACGCCATGACGTTCCGCCAGTTCGGCCGCTTCGTTCAGGGCGGCGGAGGCCCGGCCGAAGTCCTCGGAGGTGGGCTCGGCCGTGAAGTCGGCGACGACCACCAGCGTCGGCACGCTCAGGGTCTGGAGCACCTCCAGCCTGCGGCGAAAGAGCGACCAGTGCGCCTCGCGTTCCGCCCCCCTGGAGAGCAAGAGGCCCCCTTGCGAGGACGCCGCGAGAGGCCGGATTTTGTGCTCCTGAAGCAGCGCGAGGGCCTCGGCCGGGGTATGCGACTCCAGAAAGGTCTCCAGCTTCGTCAGCCAGATTTCCACCGCTGGCCATCCCGCGTGGGCAAAGGCCGGGATGTCCGCCTCGAAGGGCGTGCTCAACGTGGTGACTTGATTGATGCAAGGTGTCATCGGGGAGCATGCCCTACCATTTCGCCACTTTGGTGTGTCCTCCCTCCGATGATGGCCGGAATCGCCGAAATTTCCAAGGGGGCGTCCGGAGGATTGCTCGCTGATGCCGGTCTGGGGTAGCTTTCCGGCTTCACCAATCGCGCTGTGAGGTCTGGTCGTGAGGACATTCACGCACCCGCTCCGGTCTGTCCGCTCTTCGGGATCGTGCGCTCGGAGTGTCACTCTGGCTCCTCAGATCCGTGCGGCACCACGGCAGGTCAGCGACAGTCTTCGGGGAGCGGTTTCGAGCCTCCAGCGGTCTGCCGGATGGTTCCCGGAGCGGATGGATCTCGACCGATCTCTTTGAATGGAAAGAACTTCCGACGAATGATCCCCTTCCGAACATCACCCGAAAACGGCCTGCAAGGTCAGCGACACCCGCGCGCCGCTGGAACCGGAGGCGGAGAATCGACGCTTCTGCATGGGAAGCAAGAAGTTACGGCGATTTCATCCGGATCGGAAACGAAAAAAACGCGCGTCCGGTATCAACGACACATGGCAGGCCGATGGCGTGCTGGGAAATTGTCACTGAAGGTCCCGCCGCTCTCGGAGACCCGACACGGTCAGGGAACGCCACGACTGCTACGGGCCGAGAGGCTCCCTCCACCCGAAGTTCAAGGGCCGGTCGGAACCCAACCCCCTTCCAGCAGGTCACGCAGGGCCTGGCTGGCTCCGGCGGCGGGAACGCGCCACTGGCGGCAGCTATCGCGATCGCGGAACGTGACCGTGCCGTCATCGAGCGTCTGGCCGTCCACGGTGATGCAGAACGGCGTGCCCGCCTCGTCCTGGCGGCGATACCGGCGGCCGATGGCCCCCTTCTCGTCGAAGAAGACGTTGAAGTGGCGCTTCAGGTCCCGGTGAATTCCCTCAGCGCGTTCGGGCATGCCGTCCTTCTTGACGAGCGGGAAGACCGCCGCCTTGATCGGGGCGAACCGCGGGTGGAACTTCAGGACAGTCCGCGCCTCCCCGCCGACCTCGTCCTCGGTGAAGGCCTCGCACAGGAAGGCGAGGGTCGCGCGATCGGCCCCGGCCGACGGCTCGATGACGTGGGGGAGGAACCGCTCCTTGTTCTCCTCATCGAAGTACGACAGGTCCTTACCGCTGAACTGCTGGTGCTGCTTCAGGTCGTAGTCGCCCCGATGCGCGATGCCTTCCAGCTCGCTGACGCCGAACGGGAACGCGTACTCGATATCGGCCGTGGCGGTCGAATAGAAGGCCAGCTCGTCCGCGTCGTGGTCCCGCAGACGCAGACGGTCGCTCTGGAGTCCATGCCGCACGTACCAGTCGAATCGTTCCTTGCGCCAGTAGGCGTACCAGTCCTTGGCCTCGGCGGGCTTGCAGAAGAACTCGATCTCCATCTGCTCGAACTCGCGCGAGCGGAAGGTGAAGTTCCTCGGCGTGATCTCGTTGCGGAAGCTCTTGCCCACCTGAGCGATGCCGAACGGCAGCTTGACGCGGCCGGTATCGAGCACGTTCTTGAAGTTGGCGAAGATCCCCTGCGCCGTCTCGGGCCGCAGGTACGCCACGTTCGACTCGCTCTCCAGAGCGCCGACGAACGTCTTGAACATCAGGTTGAACTGGCGAGGCTCGGTCAAGGTTCCCGGCTCGTCGGTTGACGGGCCAAGGACGCGAAAGCGATCCGCTTCGGGAATCTGAAGGTAGGGAATGATCCGGGGCGGCTGCTCGGGCGTGCCGTAACGCTTCGCGAGCTTCGCCCCCCGTTTCTCGGGAATCGCCGACGCGTCTTCCTCCGAGGCACCGATCCCGGCGAACCAGGCCTCGACCGGCTCGCCTTTCTCATTCGGCTTCGGGAACGCGTAGATGAACACGTAGAGCTGATCGGCCCGATAGCGCTCCTTCGAGGCCCGGCAATCCACCATCGGATCGTTGAACCCGCCGACGTGGCCGGAGGCTTCCCAGACCTTCGGATTCATGATGATCGAGCAGTCCAGCCCCACCATGTCGTCGCGGGAGTGAACGTTGTCGTGCCACCAGGCGTCCTTGATGTTCCGCTTCAGTTCGACACCCAGCGGGCCGTAATCCCAGAAACCATTGATGCCGCCGTAGATCTCGCTCGACGGGAAGATGAACCCTCGGCGCTTGCAGAGGGAAACCAGCTTGTCCATGTCCATCGCGTCGTTACCTTTCGAGAGAGGGCATGACCTTGGCCTGGCCCACCCTTTTTTTAAATTGAGGTCGCGTCGCCGTTCGTCCGGGCGACGACGCGATTCTCCCTGGGGGTTCATCGCCCCCCAGGAGAGCATTTACGATACCGCGACGATCCGCAAGGGATCGCGCACCAATTCCACCACGATCGGATACCGATCCACGCGGGCGGCGTCCTCGATGTCATCCGACAATCCGATTTCGCGGACCCGCCGCCCCCCTCGACCGAGGGAGAGAGCATCGGAAAGGGAGATTCGGTCTCCCCCGGCGCCATTGTCTGAGAGGTGCCCGGACGCCCATCGTGCGAGGTCCACCTCGTCGTTTCCCGAGCCATAGCCGTCCTTCCAGAGAACCCCCGCCAGGTCGCCGGCAAGTACGGCGTCTTCCAGGCTGATCCGTCCATCGGTCCCCGCGCAGACGATGTGAACGGAACGCCCGTCGGCACGAAGGGCCTCCAGGGTCGCGTCCCGATTCGTAAACGCGCCGATGAGAACGCGCTCGGCCTCCAGACTCGCCAGAATGGTCTTCGTCCCGTTGGTCGTCGTCATGACCAGCGTCTTGCCGCCGCAAACTTCGGGAGTGAACGAGCGAGGAGAATTCCCCAGGTCGAAACCCTCGATCGGTAATCCGCGCCGTTCACCCGCCAGCAGGACGGTATCTGGCGGGCGATCCGACGCAATACGAACAGCGTCATCGATTTCCAGGCAAGGAATGATCTGGCTGCAACCCGATGCCAGGGCCTGAACCATCACCGTCGTCGCCCGCAAGACATCCACGACCACCGCGATATTCCCACGGAAGATCCCCGCGGGGACCAGCCTTGGAAGGAGATGAATATGCACCTTGGGTCGATCGGACATCGTGGTTCGTCCAGAGACTTATCTGAGAGCGAAACACGGATTATCGCATCTTTCCCGGGCATTCGGGAACCCCGACTCGACGGGTGAGGGGCTGGCTGTTGGGGCGTCCGACATGGATTGAGCCAATCGGCGTGCTTCCTGTCCGGCGGATAGCAGGTGGGCATCGATTGGTGGAGAACGATCTCGTCGGCCGGGGCGTGGCCAGGTTCTCCAACTCCACCAGAAAGGTTTTCTTGGTCGTGCGAAGGATGTCGCGTGGTCGGGCGCTACTTCGCTCGGAACGAGGGCGGATTTGGTATGCGAGAGAGATCGGGGCTGAGAGCCTGGCCGGGGCTCTCCGGATCGAGCCGGACATCGTCGAGAGAGCGAGTCCAGGCGGGAAGTGATTCGTCCCAGGGGTTCAGCAAGATTAGATCGCCGTGGTACGGGGAATCCTCGCGCTGACCCACGGCGATGTCCCATGACGGTCGGCGGAAGCTCAGGGCGATGTTTCCGGGTTGTGCGGTCTGGTCGCGCCGGTAGATGTCGATCTGGTGGTAGGCGACCGAATGGCTCTCCCAGCGGATCCGGTCACGCAGGCTTTCCAGGTCCTCTTGTCCATCGACACTCAGCAGAGGAACCCCAGGGGCGGTGGCCAGGATCGAATCACGGACCACCACATCCGCGACCGGCAGGACCGGTTCGCCCGGCGCGCTTTCAAGCTGAACCAGTCCGCCGCCGTTTCGCGTGGTGAGACGCCGCAGGTCGAGCATCAGCGTGATCGGTTCGGCACCGTTCCGCGCGTCGCGCGACAGGCCGTGGCCGTGCGCCAGGCTGCCGCCGGTGGAAACGACCACGTTTGACAGCCGGAGATCCAGAGGCTGACCGGCCGCGATATCGATCAGATCTCCGCCCCCCCTCAAGAAACTGTCCGTCGCTTTGACCGACGCCGCGGCGGGCGTCTCGTCCTCGTCGTCCAGTTCGTCCGAAGGCTCTTCGGCCTCCTGGATCGCTACCACGGCGGACGAGCGATGGTCTCCCTCGATCGTCACCGTACAGGCCGCAAGCTCCAGGTCGCCGCCAGGCTCCACGCCGAACGCCGCCCAGCGCCCGCCGAGCGGCGCATCGGCCTGCTCAAGCACGATGTCGATCCCTCGAAGCGTCAGAGTGGCGCCGGGATGGATACGGAACATCACTGGCCGGACCTGGGTCTGGGGATTGGGTGGGTCAGGACGGAAACGAATCCGTGGCCGAGGGGCATCCGGGTCGTCCGGTCCCTGGATGATCCAAGGGGCCGGCCCCCGGAGGTCGCGGGGAGAGAGTTCCAGGTCGGTCCCGGCGGCCAGTTGCAGGGGCTCCTCTCCGGGAGCAGGTTCTTGTAAGGCCCGTTCCAACTCTCTCGCCGTACGAATCAAGACGCCGGTCGTCGCCCGCGCGTTCGGAATGGGTTGGTCTCCCCGGCTCGTCGAGGGGCGTGGCGGGCCTAGCAGTTCCACCGGGTCTGATTTCACGCGCGAGGCGATGGCGATGGGGTCCTCGCCTCGTGATTCCAGGGTCGGCTCCGCCGGGCGCTCAACCACCTCGGCGGGGACTTCGGTCGAGTTCCGCGAACGGTCAGGCTCGAGGGTGGTTTCCTCGGTCATGCGCATCGGCGTATTGACCTTGCTGCTCGCGGTATCGTCGGTACCGAGCGGTTCGACCTGCGACCTCGGGATCGTCTTCCTCCAGGGGAGCGGGCTCGACGACCATTGGACCGGGCATGGGGCCAGGCATGGGGTTGAGGTCGAGAGGCGGAGTCGGCTCGAACGGCTCGGGTTCCTCGGGTTCGGGTGTCACTGTCGACGCCGGTGATGGCTCGGGAACCTTGGGTTGAGTCACCGGCTCACGACGCGGCTCAGGCTCGGACGACCCGACGGCATTGGCCAGCAAACGCGCGGCGGCCTGAGCAATCGGCCCCAGGGGGCCGCGACGAGCCCCCGTTTCGGGTGAAGGAAGCTCGGTCGCGGCAAGCTGGAAGGCGACGGTGGGATTCTCGCGCGCCTGGGACAAGGCCCGGAGTGGGTCGTCCTGCTCCCATGGGGAGGTGTCGCTGTGGGTCGAGTCGATCTCGCGTGTCGTGACGAGGTCGCCAGCCCAGGCGTCGAACCGTCGGATCGGGTCGCGATCCCCACGCGTCGGCTGCAGGTACGTGTCGATCCAGGCGTAGTGGTTCGACTGGCCGACCCAGTGCAAACGATCGGGATTGTCGATGGCGATCAAGGTGGTCTCGTCCTGACGAGGTGGGGCGACGACCGAGTCGTTCATGCGCACGAGCGCGTCGGTGCGGGTCAGGCGGAAGACGGGACCCTTTCCGGCCAGGACCGTGACGTGGTTCAGGAGGAACTTGGTCTTCACGGCGGCCGAACCGGGGGCCTCGGCATTATCGAACCAGAAAGTCGGATTGGACGGACCGAAGGTGCAATGGCTTAGCTGCACGACCGACGGGCCCCGGACCCAGAGGCCGAGCTGGCCACCGTCGAAGTGGCAGTTCTGCGCGATCACCGGCACGGGGCCACCGTCGCGCCGGCGGTTCTCGCCGGAGAAGTGGAGCCTCAGCGCCGCCAGACTGCTGGAGCCGCTCCGGGACTCTGGGCAGAGGAACTGGCACCCATGGAGGGTCAGGTCGGTGTCCTCGGCCTGAATCGCCGCCAGTGGGCCGTCCCGGTCGCCGGGGTCGAGGAAGAACTCGACACCTTCGATCATGATCTGGCCACCGTGGAACTGGAGCAAGGCGCGAGGCTCGTCGGAATCCGGGGCATTGCGGGCAAGCCGCAGGACGGGACGCACCCCCGCCGCCGCCCGGATCGTCAGCATCCGTCCGGCCATTCCGGCCGTCGGCTCGCGATCGATGGGGACGGGTATCAGGTCAAACGGTCCGCTGTCTTCGAGGATCAAGGTCGATCCCCAAGGAGCCGAGGCCAGAAGTGCGCTCAGGCCCGGGTCATCGTCGCTCCGGACCCGGATCTCACGCGGGCCGTTCGCCACCGCGGTGTTGGTTTTCGGGATGAAGGGCTGAGTCGTGGCCGGACTCGGTCTCCCGCTCTCCGTCGTGTTGGCCGTTTTCGTCGTTGGCGGCACACGAGAGCCGCTCGGCACGTTGCTCGTGGCCGAGGGAATCAACGGCGCGATGTCCGTCGTGACCGTCGGCTGCAATTCCGCTGGAGGCCCCCACCAGAACAGGAGGGCAGCGACGACAATGGCCAGGCCAAGCGTGGGCAAGCCCCAGATCAGGTGTCGTTCCCAGGGAGCCGCCCGCGAGGAGGCCATCCAGACGAGGCCCTCGGGACTGATCGACCGCAAGCCCAGCGCCCCGGCCACCGTGAGCAGGTCGCGTACCAGTTGCTCGGGCGTCTGATAGCGGCGGTCTCGGTCCTTGGCCATCAGCTTGAGAATGATCGTGGCCAGGTCCGGAGGGACCGTTGGGTTGATCGAGCGGACGTTGGGCGCGGGTTCTTCCTGATGTTGCAGGAGTTTCTGGAGCACCGTTCCCTCGGGAAACGGTGGACGGCCCGTCAGCATGTGGAACAGGGTGCAACCGAGTGAATACAGGTCGCTACGCACGTCCACGTCACGTGGATCGCGTGCTTGCTCCGGGCTGATGTAGTCAAACGTGCCGAGGGTCATCCCACTCTGCGTGAGTCCCGCGTCACTGTCCACGCCCCGCTCGAACCGGCGGGCCAGGCCCATGTCCACGAGCTTCGCCCGGCCTTGTGGCGTGACGATGATATTCGATGGCTTGATGTCGCGGTGGACCACGCCGCGCTCCGTGGCATGGACCATCGCCCCGGCAATCTGCAATGTGTAGTTGATTGCCTCATCGATTGGCAAGGGACCGTGCTCGGCCACACGATCGCGGATGGTCGTTCCCTCGATGTACTCGAAGGCAATAAAATGATACCCGCGGTCGTGCCCGATCGTGAAAACCCGGGCGATGTTCTCGTGGTCAAGCCGCGCAGCGGCCCGCGCCTCCTGGTAGAACCGTTGAACGACATCCGAGTCGTTCGACTGCTCCGGCGGCAGGATCTTCAACGCCACATGACGGTCGAGGCTCGTATCCAGGGCACGGAAGACGGCCCCCATGCCTCCCACGCCGATCGACTGCTCCAGCTCGAATGCCTCCAACCGGTCCCCCGGCTCGGGCATGGGTAGCACAGGACGTCGATGAAGTGAGGAGCCCGTCCCCGAAGACCCTCCAGAGCGAACCGTCGGTGGGTCCGCCGTCTGGATCGCGGGCCGGGACGATCCCACCGCGTCACGTGGCTCGGCGTGTCGAGGGTTCGGAGAATCCGGCATCGGCCGTCTCACAAGGGCTGAGGGTGAATACCCCCGGTTGCGCATTCCTTTGCGGCACGCGATGCGGCGAGAAACGCCAACGGACAGGTGCATGCAATCGCATCGAGCCCGGTGGGAACTATAAGAAAGTAAACCACGGACTGTCAATCGTCATCCAGAATCCAGGGCGATGGGTTGACCATCCATGCTGCCGGGGGATTCTGACGAGAGGCTCCCGAGAGATTGTAGCGCGCGGGGCTACCCCTTGTATCCCGGATTCGCTTCATGTTGTCAAATTTCCGCGTCCAGACCTTCCGAGATGTTCGGAAAACCTGGCGGCGGGGCGTCGTTCCTTGGTACGCTTCCGAGAACTTTCCGGAGGGGACGTTACTGGTCCATGGTTCGGATTGTCGAGCCTGTCATGGCCGAATGTAAGGATGGCTCCTGACGGAATCACAAGGATTCAGCCGAGTTAAGAAACCATCGTCCCAGCAACCAGGCGGATTCAGTCAAGGAACTTCCGCGATGAGCGTTGAATCGAAGAAAGCGGTCGTGCTCCTGAGCGGCGGGCTGGATTCGGCGACGGTCCTTGCCGAGGCCGCAGCGGCTGGATTCGCCCTCTATGCACTAACGGTTGCTTACGGCCAGCGTCACGACGTCGAGCGGCAGGCCGCGCGTCGGGTTGCCGGAGCACTGGGCGTCATCCGTCATGTCGAGCAGACGATCGACCTGCGGGCTTTCGGCGGGAGCGCCCTGACCGACTCGCTCGACGTACCCAAGGATCGGACTGAGGCGACGATGGCCGAGGCCATCCCGATCACCTACGTCCCGGCCCGCAACACGGTCTTCCTCTCGCTGGCTCTGGCCTGGGCGGAGGTCCTGGGGGCGTTCGACATTTTTATCGGGGTGAATTGCGTCGATTACTCGGGCTACCCGGATTGCCGGCCGGAATTCCTTCGGGCCTTCGAAACGATGGCCAATCTGGCGACACGAGCGGGGGTCGAAGGAGATGGGAAATTCCAGATTCACGCTCCGTTGCTGACGATGACCAAAGACCAGATCATCGAGCACGGGCTAGCCCTGGGCGTGGACTATAGCCTGACCCATAGTTGCTACGATCCGACTCCTGAAGGTCTCTCCTGCGGACGCTGCGATTCCTGCGCTCTGCGGCTGGCCGCGTTCGGGCGTCTAGGGAAGATCGACCCAATTCGCTACGTCTCGATGGACGGGACTTGAGGGCTCACCAGTAGATCCACTCATAGGGCGGATCGGCCAGGAAGATCTCGCGCTCGTTAAGTTTTCGGGCGTCGCCGGGACGTGTGAAATCCATGCGGAGCGTTTTGTACTTGGTGGTCGGCTCGCCGCCATCGGGGGCAGAGACCTGCTGATAGCCGTCGGAGAGGCCCCGGACGTAGATGCTGAAGGCGTCGGCCTCGGGATCCACATTGTCCCAGACGGCCACCCCATAGACGGCATCGTCGATTCCTTCCTTCTCGCCGGCTGTCGGGATAATGCCCGTGCTCTGAACGGCACCGAGCAAGGGGACCGGGTTCTCGGGAATCTCGCGTGCCTGGATGACCTTGACCGCTTGCGGGATCACCCCGTCTTCAAGCCGCTTGACAGTATCGCCCGGTCGGTCGCCGGTGCGTGTAATCATGGTGAACTGCGGCACGAACATGCGAGGCTCGCCGGTGCGGTTCGTGACCCGGTAGAGCAGGTAGTGGACCTGCTTCCGACCCTTCCCCGGAATCTCGACCGTGACCATGCGCACGGGCTTGAACGCGAAATCGAGGACCCAGATCCCCTCCTTGTCGCGAGGCAAGAGCGAGGCATCCACCATGCGGACATTCGGCTCCTCGATGCCACGCCGGACGGGCGACGTCGGCAGAGTGGGAGCGAGTGTCACTTCGGGGACGGGTTCCGGCTGCGGCAGTTGGGATACGTCGGCCGGGGGGGGCGCCGCGTCGGCCGGGGCAGGCTCCTGCCCCCGAGCCAGGGCCAGCGGGCTGATCAGAAGTCCCAGCACGGCGAAGATCGCCATCCGGTCGGATTGATGGTGCACGGGCCGTTCTCCCCAACGTCGGGTCACTGCGAGCGATGTGACGATTGTACGATCAACTGATGTGGCGGGCGCTGGATGCTCAATCCATTGAACAACGCGTTTCGATAATCGTCAAGGTCGCTCGACGCGGAGGAGCATGGCACAACCGGCGCAATCCGCAATGGCAGGCTCTGGAACCAGGGATGGGTGGCGGTTTTGCCTTCCGCTCACCCACCCACTGATCCAATGACGCTTCTCTACCCTCAGGCGCCGTCCTGGCGCCGCTTGTTGTTCAGGGCCTCCCAGAATGAGAGTGGCGGGGCCACGGCTCCGGTATCGGCAAGCGGGGCCGAGCGCGATACGGAGGCCGCGTGAACCGTGCTCCCGGTGCCAAACGGTACAGGCAACGGGATCGGGTTGCCACCGTAGAGCCGTCCCTGACCGAACTGGAACAGGAAGTTCCCTGAGGTGAACGTGTTGAGCGTGAAATACGATTTGTCGGGCTGATAGACCCCGACATCGGTCCTGCCATCGCCGTCGAAGTCTCCCGTGACAGGGATCGGATTGCCGCCATACAGCGTTCCCTGACCGAACTGGAGCCTGATGTTGTTCGCGCCGGGAGCGACAGGGTGCAGCGTGAAGCTTGAGTCCGTCGGCTGATAGACGCCGACATCCGTCTTTCCATCACCGTCGAAGTCCCCGGTGACCGGGACCGGCTTGCCACCGTAGAGCGTCCCCTGGCCAAACTGGAACTTGAGGTTGGTGGCTCCGACGGCCAGGGGGTGGAGCGTGTAGGTGGAGTCGGTCGGTTGATAAACCCCGACATCGGTCGTGCCGTCGCCGTCGAAGTCCCCCGTAATCGGGATCGGATGCCCGCCATACAGCGTTCCCTGACCGAAC
Organism: uncultured Planctomycetota bacterium; assembly: GCA_963758025.1. Classification (GTDB taxonomy): domain Bacteria; phylum Planctomycetota; class Planctomycetia; order Isosphaerales; family Isosphaeraceae; genus CAVWUA01. Next base: position 43,747 of record CAVWUA010000011.1, read on the forward strand.
TGGAGCCGGATGTTGTTGGCTCCGACGGCCAGGGGATGGAGCGTGTAGGTGGAGTCGGTCGGTTGATAAACCCCGACATCGGTCGTGCCGTCGCCGTCGAAGTCCCCCGTAATCGGGATCGGATGCCCGCCATACAGCGTTCCCTGACCGAACTGGAGCCGGATGTTGGGCGACCGACCGAAGTTGTAGAGCGTGAAGGTCGAGTCCGACGGCTGATAGACGCCGATATCCGTTTTGCCATCACCGTCGAAATCCCCGGTGACCGGGACCGGGTTGCCGCCGTAATTGGTTCCCTGGCCGAACGTCTGCGCGACGTTGCTCAGCGACGACGGATGCAACGTGAAGGTCGACGGACCGGGCTGATAGACCCCGACATCGGATTTGCCGTCACCGTCGAAATCGTTCATGACGCGCTTGGCCGGCGTACTGGACAGGCGGGTGACGTAGAAGTCTTGCTGCGCGCTGTTGTTGATCGTGAAACCGCCGAAGGCGGACGGCGGATACGTCCGGCCAACGGCGAGAAAGTCATCCGGCTTCCGGACCGCGAGCTGGGTCGCCGTGTCGAACCCGACTCCGCCCCCGGACTTGGCGTAATCGAGGGTTCCGGCGGGATTGAATTTCAGCAGGACCGCGTCCACCGATCCCGCGTCGCTGGAAAGGTTCGCGGTTCCCGCGCCCGAGCTGAAGTCGATTGTCCCCTGATACCGTGCGGCCACATAGGCATTCCCCGCGCTATCGGTCGCGACTCCATTGCCAATGTCCTCGACCGAATTCGTCCCGAAGCTCTTGGCCCAGCCGTAAGCACCGGCGCTGTTGAGATTCAGGACAAAGATGTCCCGAGAGTTGCCCATACTCGATAGGGACTTGTCGTCCGGGCCGGGATCGAAGTCCACCGTACCCTGATAGCCGCCGGTCAAGTACAGGCTACCCGCGGTGGTGGCGGCGATGCCGTTGCTGCGATCATCGTTGGTCCCACCGATGCGCTTGGCCCAGCCGAAGGTGTTGTTGCTGGAAACTTTGGTGATGTAGATATCCGTGCCGCCGGCGCTGTTCAGCGTGGTGGTCCCGGAGGACGTGGGGTTAAAGTCTCCGGACTGCGTGAACGTGCCCGTGGCGTAGAGGTTGTCCGCGCCATCCAGCGCCAGGCCGTAGGTGTACTCGTCGCCGGCTCCCCCGACCCGGTCGGCCCAGACCGTGTTGCCCAGAGCGTCGAGTTTCAGGGTGAATCCGTCGAACCCACCCGCACTGGTGAGGGTCTGCGAGGGATCACCTGGCTTGAACGAGACGGATCCGGTGAGAAAGCCGCCGACGTAGAGGGGGCCGTTCCCGCTCAACGCCAGCGATTGTCCGGACGAGGAGTTTGGACTCTGCGCGTCCACACCGAGCGTTCCGCCGAAGGTCTTGACCCACTGGAAATTGCCGGCGCTATCCAGTTTCACCACGAAAGCCGCCTGCGTAAACGCGTCGGCGGTGCGGTTCGCCTGATTCGGCCCCGGATCGAAATCGACGGTTCCCTGGAACGTCCCGGTGGCATAGGTGTTGCCAGCGGGATCGACGACCACCGCATTACCGGTCGACAACGTGTTGCCCGCCCCCTTCAAGGCCCTCGCCCAGAGCAAGGCCCCTGTCGGCGAATATTTCGCCACAAAGATATCCGTGATCCCGCCGGAAGCGAGTTCCGTCACGCCCGGTCCGGGATCGAAGTCGATCGTTCCCTGAAACGACCCCGTGACATAGGCATTCCCCGCAACATCCGCGGCGATGCCTTGCGCTCCAGTCACTCCGCTGGTTGGAACCCCGAGAGCGTACTGAAAATCCGCGTTCAACAGAGCTCGCCGTTCCAGCCCTTCGACCAGGAGGGGACGACGCGCCACAGAACGATTACGAGAACGTCGTCCTCGGTTAGCGAATGATTGCCGGTGCATGTAGTTGTCTGTTCCTATCGTATGGTGCGATTCAAGAGTGTTGTCGGAACGGTAGCCCCGAGCCCTGATAGCCAGACGTAGCCCTGGCTTCCATCCTTTTGATCCTATTGAGTGCGAAACCGAGTTTTCAATAGACTTCTCTTCCCACATTCCGCGCAAAGTCGCCGGAATGAACGTATCCACTTGCGGAATGTGAGCTAAGGAAAGTTGGGAAAATTTGTTAAAGGCAAAAACTCTATTCAAGAGTTAACATGCCTACCAGATCTCAACTCTTTCGGCAACCTCCAGGCGACTCATCATGAGACCGACCATCCCCTGTGACACGACGGATCGATCCGTCGGCTTGTGACACCAGGGGAGATGGTAGCTCTTTTGAAGATTCTCTCGCTGGGCGCTGATCGGTGGGGTTGCTCGTCTGGAGCGGGAAGAATCCGCTTGCGATTTTGATGCCGAATTCCTGGACGACGGTTGGGGGGAAAATGGTTGCAAGTCAGTCGCCGGGCGTCTATGTTCGGCCTGAACGGATTGCCCGGCCTGCGCGGTTCCGGCAAAGCCGGGTAGGGCGGGGCGATCGGATCGCAACCACGGCTGGAGATCGCTCCGGCCCATCGACCCCACAGGGAGTTCCCACCTCATGCGCCGCTTGCTTGGTTCCCACCCCCGCACCCTGGTCGTCCTATTGGTGATGTTGACCACGACCGGTCTCGCCCTGGCGCAACAGGCTGCGCAGGTCGGTACGCTGGACGGCCATACCGAGCCGGTGTACTCGGTTGCCTGGACCCCCGATGGCAAGGTCCTCATCACGGGCGGATTTGACAATACCGTTCGAGTCTGGGACGCCGCAACTCGCAAAGAGATCAAGAAATACGACGGGCATTCCAGCCTTGTGTTGTCGGTGGCCAGCAGCCCCGACGGTCAGAGCATCCTTTCGGGCAGTCTGGATAAGACAGCGAAGGTCTGGGCGCGGCCCGGTGGCGGACCGCAGAAGGACCTGGCGGACAATCCCGGCCCGGTCCACGCCCTGGCGACCAGTCCGGACGCCAAGCAGGCGGCGGCCGGCGCGGGCGGGGTTGTGAAGGTCTGGGACCTCGCCGCGGGAACCGCCGTGCGCGACCTCGCCGGTCATGCCGCCGAGGTGGAATCGGTCGCCTGGCGACCCGACGGACAGCAGGTCGCCTCGGGAGACAAGGCTCGGACGATCCGACTCTGGAACGCACCTGACGGCGCCCCTCAGGGCGTTATTGAAACTCCTAGCGACACCGTGCTCGGTCTGGCCTATCATCCGAACAATCAGCTTCTCGTCTCGGCCGGCTCCGATGGTCTCGCCCGGCTCTGGCAACTGCCGATCGCCGATCCCCGCGTCATCGACGCCAAGGGGCCGGTCAAGGCGTTCGCCCTGAGCCCCGACGGCTCGAAGGCTGCCACCGGTGGTGACGACAACAACGTCCGGGTCTGGAACACGGCCGACGGCAATCTCATCAAGGAGATCCCCGGCACAGGCGCGGCGGTTGTCGCGGTCGGGTTCAAGGGGGACGGCAATCAACTCGCGATGGTCGGCGCGAACAAGATCATCCGGGTCGTCAATGTTGGTGATGCCGCGGAGGTCAAGAAGATCGAGGGGCTGCCCGCCAACCCGACGGCACTGGCCTTTCGCGCCGATGGCGCCCAGGTCGCCATCGCCGGTGAGGACAACATCATCCGCGTCTATAATGTCGCCGACGGCATGCAGGCGAAGGAACTGCCCGGTCACGGTGGACGAATCAACGACCTCGCGTATGCTCCCAACGATGGCAACCTGCTCTTCTCGGCGTCGGCCGACAAGACGGCCAAGCTCTGGAACATCAACGAGGGGAAATCCGTCCGAGACTTCGGTGGCCACGGCGACGCCGTGCTCGCCTTGAACGTGAGCCGCAACGGTCAGCAGCTCGTCACCGGCTCGGCCGACAAGACCATCAAACTGTACAACGTCGCCGACGGCAACAACACGGCGACTCTCAACGGCCACGCTGGCCCAGTGACATCCGTCTTCCTCTCGAACGATGGCAACCGGCTCGCCTCCGGTTCGGCCGATAATACGGTGCGTTTCTGGGAGGTCGCCACCGGTCGCGAACTTCAGGACCTCTCGGCCCATGGCGCGGCGATCGTCGGCGCGGCCATTCTGCCGGACAACGCGCAGGTTGTCTCGGCCGGCGCTGACAATCAGGTCCGCGTCTGGAAGCCCGCCGCCGTGCGGGTCTTCGCCGGGCACCAGGGTCCGGTCTTCGCCGTCGCCGTCCACCCGAACGGCTCGCAAGTCCTGACCGGCTCGGCCGACAAGTCCGCGAAGGTCTTCGACCTGAACAACGGGAATGAGATTCGCACCCTCGCCGGTCACGGCGACGCCGTCCGCGCGGTGGCTTACACGAAGGACCAGCAGAAGGCCATCACCGGCTCGGCCGACAAGACGATCAAGACCTGGAACGCGAGCTAACGGTCAACCGATGCTGACCTACCAGGCGGGGGACGCGCCGGTGCTCTCGCTGGATGCCGCGGCCGACAACAAGACGCTGGTCGCTGGCCTGGCCAACAACACGGTCAAGGTCTTCGACCTCTCGGCCGCCGACCCGGCCAAGGCCGAGTTGCAAACCATCGGCGGCCTCGCCGGCGCGGTCAACGCCGTGGCGATCCTGCCCGATAACAGCACCGTCCTGACCGGCTCGGAAGACAAGACGGTCAAGGTCTGGGCCTTGACCCCTCCCGGCGCGATCAAGGACCTGAAGGGGCATGGCGGTCAGGTGTACAGCGTTGCCTGGAGCCCCGACGGCACGAAGGCCGTCACCGGCGCGGCCGACAAGTCGTTCCGCATCTGGGACATCGCCCAGGCCAAGCAGGAGCGGGCCGTCGAGAAGGCGCACGAGAATGTCGTCTATTGCGTGGCCTATAGCCCGAAGGGGGACCTCATCGCCACCGGCGGCGACGATAAACTCGTCAAGTACTGGAACCCCGCCGACGGCAAGGAACTGCGCAAGAGCGAAGGGCATGGCGCGGCCGTGTACTGCCTGGCGTTCCAGCCGGGTGAGGGCACCTTGCTCGCCTCGGGATCGGTCGATAAGACGGTCCGCCTCTGGAACGTCGCCGACGGCAAGGAGGTCCGCGCCCTCTCGGGCCACCCCGACGACGTGTACTCGATCAGCTTCAGCCCCGACGGCAAGCGGCTCGCCTCGATCGGCTACGGCGGCAATCTGTTCGTCTGGGACGTCAACGAGGGCAAGCCGGTCTTCCAGCAAAAGATCGGCGACAACATGCCAACCTACTGCGTCGCCTGGAGCCCCGACGGCAAGCAACTGGCGATCGCCGCGTCGGACAACAAGGCCTACATCTTCAACGTGCCTTGAGTCGGTCGGTCCGCAAGTCGTTGAGCCCCCCACCGATCCGGCACGATGGATCGGTGGGGGGCGTTGCGTTCATCTGCCCCGGCCAGCCATCGCGCGAAGCGGTCTCAGTGACATTCCCCAAGCGTGCCGCTGGCTCCCCCCGTGTTGGTGATTCCGAGTGCGCGCCTTTTTCGCCTTCCGGGTCAACCTTGAATTGCCGTAACTGATTGTTGTCACATGAGAAGCGTCGATAATTCGGCCCCGATGCCAGCGTCTCGGGTGTGTCGCTGACCTTATCGGCCCTTTTCGGGCGATGTGCGGGCAGGAGGGGCTCTTCGGAAGTCATTTTAGTTCAAAGAGTTAGGTCGAAGTCCAGCCACTCCGGGAACCATCCCGCAGGCTGAGGAGAGGTCAAAACGGCTCTCAGGAAGTGTCGTTGATCTCGCGTGGCACCGCAGCGTTGGCGGGGGCAGAGTGACACTCCGAGACCGGCTTTCCGTGCCACCCGCCGAGGTATGACGCGGCCCTTGATCGCAGGAAACACCTCGACTGGCCACATGTCGTTCGCCCCGCGACCTGCACGCCCGGAACTACTGCGGGGCGGTTCGTGACAGTCGGGCGACGAAGCCGCCGGCGCGGGGAATCACGACCCGGAGCGTGTCGGCCGCCGAGAGCGTCTGCGTGCGGCGGGTGACGGCGTTCGGGCCGCCGGCCGGGTCGTCGAGGTACAACGTGGCCTCGAACGAGCCGTCGCCGAGGAAATTCAGCGGCAGAGCGAGTTCCCGCCTTTCGGTGGATGTCATCCCCCCGAGATACCAGACGTCCCCGCTGCGGCGAGCGACCACGAGGCAACGGTCGATCTCGGCGCGCGGCACCCGCGTCTCGTCCCAGGTGGTCGGGACCTCCGTCAGAAACTCCAGCCCCGGCTGACCGCGATAGGCGGCCGGATAGTCGGCCATCATCGGCAGGTGGTTCTGATAAACGACGTACATTGCCAGTTGGTGCCCGCGCGTTCCCTGGACGAAGGGGGCCTTGTCGCGGGGGCGGTAGTTCTCGGGCAAGACGCTCCGCATCCCCCCCTGGTGATAGTCGAGCGGGCCGGCGAGCATCCGGATGAACGCGATGTTGAGGTTGTGTGCCGGCGGGGTGCCGCCTCCGCCCGGTTGGCCCCACTTGTTGTACTCCTGGTTGAGGGCCGCCTCGTAGGTCAGCACGTTCGGCCAGGTCCGCTCCATTCCGGTCGGCTTGTACGCGCCATGCAGCGTGAGCGTCAGGTGGTGCTTCGCGGCCTTCTCGGCCATCTCGTGGTAGAAGCGGACCATCTCCTGGTCGTCGCGGTCCATGAAGTCCACCATCACCCCCTCGATCCCCCACGACTCGTAGGCCCGGAACGCCTCGTCGATCCGCGGCCGAAGCGCCTTCCAGTGCATCCAGAGCCGCAGCCGGACCCCCTTCGCCTTCGCGTACCGGAGCAACTCCGGCAGGTCGATCGACGGCGCGGCCGTCGTCACGTCCGTCGGGCCTTCCGGCTGGATCGGCCCGCCGTACCAGGCGATGTCGAGCCCGTCGAGCGAGTGATAGGGGATTCCCTGCTCGGCGCAGAAGTCGATGTAATGTTTCATCGTGGCCGTGTTCACCCCCGGCTCGAAGTCCACCCCTTCCAGAACGTAGCCGTTCCACCAGGGGAAGGTCGTCTTGCCCGGCTTGATCCAGGACGTGTCCTCGATCGCCGGCGGGTCGCTGAGGTGGAACACCACGTGCGATTCGAGCAACCGGCCAGGGTCGTCGGCGACCATCAGCACCCGCCAGGGCGAGGCGTGCGGGGCCTTGCCGAGGACCTTCGCCCCATCCTCCCGGCGCGGTAGCGGCGAGAGCCTGGCCGCGAGCGTCCCCGGCGCGCCGTCGAGGCCCGAGAGGTACATGCCGGCGTAATCGGTCAGGTTCGCCTCGGTCAGAGCGAGCCAGACCGTTCCCGATTCGCCGCCCTCGCGCTCCAGCAGCAGGGGCAAACCGATCAGCCGTTCCGGCCCGATCGTGGAGACCCGCAGGGTCTCGTAATAGTTCTCATAAGAGGTCGTGTAATTCTTGAGGGGCAGGGCGCGTGCCGTCGGATCGCCAGGGAAGGTCAGACGCGTCAGCTCATCGCGCAGGACGAACTCGTCGAGCGGCTCCTGGCTCGGGATCACATAGCGGAAGGCCACGCCGTCATCGAAGGCGCGGAAGGCGAGGTCGAGCCGCCGATGCGGCGCGGCCGTCTCCTCCAGAGCGACAATCAGCTCGTGGTGATGGTCCCGCGCCGAGGATGCTTTCCCAACAGGGATCGCATAGGTCTCGTCGTGCCGCTGCCGGCGGACGCCGACGACCTTCAGGTTCTCCCGGAGCGGCCCGGCCCCCGCGAACTCCAGCCCGAGCGTTCCGGAGGCAACCCGCTCGTCGCGGTACGCCACGTCGAAATCCGGACGCCCCCTCTCATCGAGCCGGAACGTCACACGCAAACGGCCATCGGGAGACCGGAGCGTGAGCGGCTCCGATGCGACCTCCGCCGCGTTGAGCGGTCGGGGACAGAACGTCACGATGAGGACGATCGGCAGCAACCGGAGAGGCGTCGTCATGGTGGCCTCGTGCGGGAAAGGCGAACGTGAGGGAAGGGGCATTGGGGTCCCGACCCGGCGATCCCCACTCGGATCATCCAGCCGCGGAACGTGTCGGATCGTGCGCCGTCAGCCATGTCGGGTGAGCACGGCACCGCCCACCCGACATGATTGTTCCGCTTAACCTTTCACTTCGTCAACCGGTAAGCCTCGCCTCCATGATGCCGTGTGGCACGCCCTGGGACTTCGAAAGGTAATTGAAATTATGTTTTTAACATATTAATAATTAACTTATAAAATTACTCAGTTCCACACGCCGACGTTGTTGAGTCATAAGGCCGGATATGCGGCTCAGAAAATAGGGATGAGGAACGTCGGCCATATTCGGCCACGGGGACGACCGAACCACTGTCCAGGTTCAAATGGAAGCTTTAGCAAAGAAATGCAAGAATGGATTACCGTAGTGCTGGAATGCACCCCAGGACCGCTGGCCTGAGGATAAGGAGGCCACGGCCAACCGTGCCCGGCGCACGGCTTCATACATCGGTATAATGTCAGCGGAGACGTATTGATCGCCCTCGCGGCCGAGCCCGAGCAGGCCGGAGTACAGGCTGAGAGCGAAGAGCCGGATAGCAGCATCGTCGACGGGCCAGGCAAGGGCGATGAGGTTAGGGATTCCGAGGGCGATGAAAGCCTCCGCGAGAGATGGGGCGTATTCCTCGGAATGCTCCTCGACTCGATCCGGTGTCACGCCCGCTTCGGGGGTGTTAGAGAAGATGAGTCGGGGGAGGCGATCGACCCGGCTCAGCTCCGCTGGCGTTAACAGGTCTCCCCCGGTAAAGACCCAACCGGAGGCCAATGGGTCTTCAGGGTTGTAGAATCCATGGCCAGCCATGTGGAGCACGTCGAAGGATCGCAGGGCTAAGTGACGGAGCACGTTGGTACGGGTCGCCTCTCGTGGGCCGATGAGCCGGACCACCTCGATCCGACTCTCGGTGTGCTGGGCGTGGACCACGTTGAAAGCCTCAAACAACTCGGCAACCTCGATGCCTTCATGAGCGGCGCCGGGGAGTGGAGCATCCGCGGCAGGGTCTGCGACGATCAGGACGCGCAGGATGCGTCGGGGAGAGGGGGAGGCTTCGGGTGGCGGGGCAAATGGGGTACGGAGCTGCCGCGTCAGGCCGCGCCGTGTGCCAAGGAACTGTCCGGCCGCTCCAGCCTCGGCCTCCACTCCGGCCTCGGGCAATGAGGCGCCGGGGGGCACGATCATTTCCCAAGGGATGCGTGCCGCTGAGGCGTCCATCTGGATCACGAGCGGCGATTCGCCGGCCAGGAGGCTCCAGACGTCAGGCGACAGCAAGAGTTGAGCGAGGAAGCGACCTCGCTCGAGCTGATCATCAAGGTCAGGTGCTCTCAGAAGATCCTCGCCGGCCTCGTGAATCAACTTGGAATTGACGCGGATCTCTCGATCCGGGAAGACGGCTCGATCGGTGATGGCACCCAGGTGTAACACTCCTCGCTCCAAGGCAGACATGATCCGGGTAGGAATAACGCGCCATGGCAGCTGCGCAACGTCTCGGTCGATCCGATCTTGCTCCTCGCGTTCGCGGCGTTCGAATTCCTGACCGAGCTGTCGGAGGCGTTCTAATTCGGCCGCGCTCAGAGAAGTGTATTCCAGCCGGACATGGCCGCTGAGTCGACGAAGTTGTTGGTTAATGGCCGACTGGATTTCCTCGATCTTACGCGGATCGAACTCAACAAACGTGATCCGGTGGAGATGCCGGCCTTCGTCCTGCGTGACATCGAGGAGGGCCTCTCTCAAACCCCCGAACCAGGCGGCGACTGCTTCGCCTGTCGTCAGGTTTCCGCCTCCTGTACCGATGAGGACGGTGGCTAGATGCCGCCGGCCCAAACGGTCCAAGAGCCAGCAGAGCTCGCGGGCGAGTATCGTTAACTCGGCCGCCCCGAACCGACCGATCAAACCCATGCCAGCGATCACGATGAGGCGATTCGTCGTGGATTTCCGGCGTCGCTTCGACTGCGGGGAGGTCGGTACGGCCCGCGGATCGGGGATACAGAAGTCCTGGCCGAGTTCGCTCCGGAGGGCGCTGCGTTCGACGAGTTGGGTCAGGAGGAGATCCTGCTCCAGCAACTCCTCGTCAGCCGAGAGACTGCCCTGCATCCCCCGACTGATCGCCCGATCGAGGGCCAGCGCGGCTCCCGCCGGCCTCACGCCGAGGTACAAGCCCACGGCGATGGCATCGATCGGGTCAGGATCCAGATCCCGCTCGTGGACCGTGTCGATCCCGTCGTGAATCAGGCTCAGGTCGATCCGGATCGGGGGACGGGGCGGGGCGGCTGCAGTCGGACCCTGGGGACGGACATTGGCCGTCGGGTGCTGTCCAGAGGGCGCCGGTGCCTCGAGTTCCGACTCCACCGATTCGCCCGCTCCCGCCGGCTCAGCCGAGGCTTTCCGTGCGCCGGCACCAACGGTCCCGCTCCCCGGTTTCGGCCGCGGAGGCTCACCCAGGGAAAAGAACTGTTTCACCTCGATGGGAGTGAATTGCTCGATCTCACCGACCTCTGGACGGACATACTTTGGCTGCCCGGTGATGAAGCGATAGAGCTTCTCAAGTTCCTTGGGATCCCAGACGTTGAAATAGGTGGCCGGCTCCAAATCATCCGGCACGTATTTCAGGTCCTTCTTCGTGATGGCGATGGGTATGAACTTCGTGTTCACCTCGTTATCGTAGATCTTTTGAGTGATAATCGCACCTTCCCACTTCGCGCCCTTCCCCTTGCCGAAAGCCTCCTCATTCTCGTAGCGCGCCTTGTAGTTTTTCGAGCACACGACAAGGACGCGGTCGGCATCCTTGATTTGCTTCTTCATCCACCTCGGCCACCCCTCGGGGGGAGATACAACCATCCCGTCAAACCAACAGTCGATCCCTTTCCGCACGAGCAAATCGCAGAGGCTCAGCACCCGCTCATTATGCTCCTCCGAATCATGGCTATAGCTGACGAAAACCCGAGGCTTCTTCGTGGGCGCTGACATGGCAAGATGCCTCTCTGGGGCTAAACGCACTGTTTGGATCGGTCTTCTTTGATGCGGATCAGACCGGAATACTCGGATGCCCACCGGACTACTGCTAAACAGGGATTTCCCAGATGAACGCTGACCTTGCTGCTTCGGATTTCCTGAACGCCTATTGGACTCCGGCCAAATCCTCGAATCCAGGAAAAAAGTCGGTAAGCTCGGGGAGTCCGCCGGACCCGATGGCCAATCGAACGACTCGATGAACCTTGCATTCCTCGATCCCCAACTTCTCCCCGCACCTCACGGCGCACTATCCCCGTTCCCCTCGGCTCTATGTCACTCACACCCGCGGGTGACCAGGTCAAATTGTCCCGGTCGAGCAGCGTCAAGAGCAGTTAGGAAAACGGTTGGCCGTGACGATAGACCACTCTCTCACAACAGCCTCTCGCGGCTGCGCCGCCCGGACAAAATGGATGTTATTTGTGCTATCCGCTTGATGGGGATGAATTATGCCCCTGCGGTGCGGGCGGAGCGGTCTGGCGGTGAGAGCCTTCGATGTTGATGACGGAGAGTCGGCCCGTCTGGGAAGAAATCGAGCCGCCCTGATCGCTTCTCAGCCCGTCGGGCCGTGGCTGTGCTCGGCGTGGCGGTGATCGTACTCCTTGAGCCATTGACGGGCTTTGGCGTGGTGCTCGGCGCGGCAGAAGATGCGGGGTAGCCGTCTCAGTGGCCGATGAAGTCCTCGAAGTCTTGCTGATCGCAGAGCGCATTGCCACGACGGTCGGTTGGGAGACCGGAACGAGGGAGATCTCGCCGATATGAATCAATAATTATAGAATTTTTAATGTCATTAATAATTTAATAGATCGGTTGCCCGGGAGCGTCGGGAGAGGAGAGGGGTATCAATCTCCGGATGACCGATTGGGCGGGAATTCCCAGTTAAGTAGGGTGGGCACCGCCCACCATATTAAACTTATCGATGGTGGACAGTGCCCACCCTACTGGTGCATCAATTCTAAAAAAGTGGGTACGATCGGGGCCGGATTTCCGTCACCACCCGCGCACCGGAGACCGACCCGAGGAAACCCGCCTTGAAATGCCAGGTCCGGCTCCCCGACGAGCAACGCCGCGACCTCAAACGGACCGCCCGCGACGGCCGAACCCCGACCCTCAAGGCCCGGCTGTTGCTCCAGGGCGGGGTGGCCCTGGCAGAGCCAGGGGCATACGAACAAAAGAACAAATCATTGAGTGCCACTGGCTTTGCCAGTGCCACCCCGCCCTCAAGAATGCGAGATGTCCCTCTTTTCCGCCCCCTTCGGCTGACCCGACGAGGATCGATTTCGAGAGCCGATCAGGGCCCGATGGTTTGCTCACAAGGAGCAGACCGGAGTTAACACGGTCGCCTCCACCGTTGGGACCGAGGTGCGGACGACAGGGCGTTCAGCTTTGAAGTAAAAATACCACCATAAATCGCAAACTGACTTGATTTTCGCGCCGGCCTGCATCATAGTCGTCTGATGTTGGACTTCGTCGTGTCCGGAAATGACCACCACTGATCATTGCTCACCAGGTCGGCCGGCCGTCGAGGATTGAACCATGAGTGATTGTACGAAGCTTACAAAAGGGCGTGCCCTCGATTCGACGGGCCGCTCGCACACTTGGCCGCGGGCCGACGCCCAGGTCATCCTGAGCTTTGATGTCGAGGAGCATCACCGCATCGAGGCGGCCGCGGGCCCATTAAGGCGGCTCGCCAAATTAGATTGTCCGATGTGGGTCAGCCGCCCCCGGCTGTCCTGGCCTGCGGGACGGCCGGGGGCGGCTGTCCCACATCAGGAAAACGGACCATTGATTCTGGCGAGACTCCTAATTACGGCGTGCGGACCGCCGAGGCGATGCGCTGGCTGCTCGACCGGCTCGGCGAACGCCAGATCCGGGCGACCCTCGCTCCTGGGATCGCCTCTCCCCCCATCGAGGCCCTTCCCCGGCCGGCTCCGGCTGTCCGACCGGTCGAGAGCACAACCGGGATCGCCTACGACGCCCGTGGCGGAGGGGACACGAGGCGAGGGACCTGTTATTCAGTCGGCCCCCAAACCCAGGGATGGTTTTGTATATTAAAGTTCACCACCAAAACAGGAGGAACGAGATCAGGCATCCCAATTCTTCAACCGTCCCGCTAGCCCGAGCAATGCGCATGATCCCGGCCCATAGGGGCAGTTGTCCCCGAGTGGGCCCCTCACCGCGCACCCTGCATCGACTGTTCCAATCCAACTGGGCCCATTGCAGCGGAGAAATCCAGTTATGAAAACAAGACGACGGATCCTCACAGCCTTCACGCTCCTCGCCGGTCTGGCCATCCTCGGAACGACCACGCCCACCCGCGCCACGACGGTCACCTACACGACCATCGGCACGTTCACCGGCCCGAATGCGACCTTGGGGGGGTCTCTTACGATGATCCAGTAAACGGCGTCACCATCAACTTCGAACCCATTATCTTGGAGTCGGCGGAGATCAATCCCCCGCCGGAGACCACCATCAGCTTCGGTAACTTCAACACCTCCCTTACCACGGCGACGACCTTCACAACTCTTACGGGTGGATTCGACCTGGAGATCTTCCAGGCGTCCCCTGGCCCGACGACGCCGGCGAGCCTTATGCTCGTCGGCACGCTGCACGGGGCGTTGCGGACCATGGCCAGCACGGCGTATGTTCAATTCACGGGTTTCACCCCCACGACTCTGCCGACTATCGGGGACGCCGGGCTGATCGGGTCGTTCACCTCCACCTCGCCGGATCTGGTTATCTCCTACTACATCACGGAGGCCGATAACATGACGCTCGGAAGGGCGAACATCGTTTCGCCGTCGACGAACGGCGGCGTATCGTCCATTGAGGGGGCGATCGCCGCCCCCATCCCCGAGCCCTCCAGTGTCGCGTTGATGGCCACGGCGATCCTCCCCTTTGGGTTGCTGATGCTCCGCCGCCGCCGCACGAAGGTGAATCTTGCGGGCTGATCCGGCTCGTTCCGTCCAGATCGTCCTCAACCGGCACACCCCGTCATTCGGGGTGTGCCGTTTTCGTTTCCGGGCCGAGGACCGCGCGCGACCGGGTTGCCGAACTCGACCTGGCCGCCCAGCGCCGCGACATGCTCGACATCAGAACCAGAAGGGCCGTAGTCCGCTCTGGTCGGACACCCCGTTTCTGGTTGTCCCATGCCTCGATGTCAGGCTGCCACCCACATTGCAATCACTGGCATGACAAGCAATATTGCCAGATACCATTTATTTCGCGTGATACCATTTCCTGATGAGAATAGGAGTGACGCAGTTGGCGTTTTGGTCCTTTCGAATAAGACGTCGGTCAGCCTACGTATCAAGGACATCGGTCACGGACTGGCACACACACTACCCGCGTGATCCACCTTGAAACCGGGGCCGTGCCGACTGGATGAAATACCATCCGGGACAAGACGTTAGATCCAAACGCCGTAAATCAACGGCGTAATGCTAGAGATAATCGGGATAGGTGACCAACCTGAAAAAAGTAATTCGAGAAAATAGAATAGAATACTTGACGAGCCTTCTCTACCACGTTACCTTTCACACACCTCGTAACAGTCTCACCTTCAAGTTCTCGATTATGTTTCTTCCTCCGGCACTCGCCTCGGTGGACGTCGATCGTGGACCGATGGTCCGCTGAACCGATGACCTCCCTGCGATGCAGCAGTCTCGAAAAATCGTAGAGGTCCTGAGGTCCATCTCGATGAGCACATGGTCCTCTTGACGATCCGATAGCCGAGGGCAACACCCTCCTCTGCGATCGCGGTTCCTCGTGCTCCCGTCTCGGGTTCCCAGCCCGCCGTCGGGTCGCAGCCAACTTACGAATCATGACCTAGACTCCAAAGTAGTCAATTCCATTCCAACGGCATCGGGTGCCGTAATTGGACCTGATTCGTCTTCTGTCATCGCCGACAGCCTTGCCCTCGCCCGGGCTCAACCTTCACCAGGAGTGCGAAGTTGCTCAACACCCTCCGCCAGCGTCTTTTCGATGCCGCGAAGTCCCACCCCGGCCGCCCGGCCGCCCGCCGCACCGCGTTGAGGCGGGCCCCATCCGTCGAGGCGATGGAGCCGCGCCACCTCCTGACCAGCCTGATGTTGGTCGACAACCCCAGCGTCGTTGAGGGCACCGGCGGCACGAACGCCATGGCCTTCACTGTCTCGCTCAACGTCCCCGCCGCCCAGACCGTCACCGTCAACTACCAGACCCTCAACTACACCGCCCTGGCCGGCCAAGACTACACCGCCAGTATCGGGACGCTGAGCTTCGCCCCAGGGGAGACGTCCAAGACCGTTCTGGTGCCGGTCATGACCGACTCGGTCCTCGAATCGAACGAGTCGTTCTACCTGCTCCTCTCCGGCGGTACGAACGCTCTGGTCATCAAGCCCTACTCGTTCGCCACCATCGTGGACGACGACACGGCGGTGGTGCCGGTGCTGTCGATCGGCAACCCGCGGGTGTACGAGGGTACCGGCGGGACGACGCAGCTGGTCTTCACGCTGACGCTGAACACGCCGGTGCAGGACAAGACCGTCTCGGTCAAGGTGAGCACGATCAACGGGTCGGCCACGGCAGGCTCGGACTACGAGGCGCGGTCGGAGGTGGTGACATTCGCCCCGGGGGAGACGACCAGGGAATTCGTGGTGACGGTGTACAGCGACGATGTGGTCGAGGGGAACGAGTCGATGTACGTCTCGCTGAGCGAGGCTAACGTCGCGGTGAAGACGAGCACCGCCATCGGTCTGATCCTCAACGACGACTGATGAGTGCCGCCGGAATGGCCTCTCTATGAATCCGCTGTGTCGATCGGTCCGGGATTCCCGGCGATCGATCGACACAGCGGCCCCGGCACCCGAGTGCCAGCCCAACCCCTGCGCGATAGCTCCCTATGAGAAAAACAGGGACATAGAGGCAATTACGCCTACGTTAGCAGGTAGCCGCTGGTGCCGTCGTGGCGATGGTCGCGCCGAGCGTGGGCCGTCAGCAACCATTGCATCCAGCGCCCGAGGTCGCCGTCGCCGCGCGGCCTGAGCACCAGGTGGAAGGGGTTCGGCATCAGGCCATAGCCTATGTCCCCCGTTTCCCCCCCGACGGCCATCGCGTGCTCGCCGGTGATCGGGGTGCCGCCGGGGATCGTCACGATGGTCGGCTGGGAGACCGGAACGAGGGAGATCTCGCGGAATTGCCTCGCTTATAATCGATTACTTTATATAGCTTAATTCTGGGTAGAGCGATTACCCAGGAGCGTCGGCAGGGGAGATGGGGCGTCAGTCTCCGGATGACCGATTGGACGGGAATTCCCAGATGGTCCAGGAGGGGCCATTCTGAAACGGTTTCCATGTGATGTCGGGAGAGCCTGGAGGTTTGTGGCCGACCGGCAGGGCCACGTAACGCACGTGGAATCGTCGCAGGGCGGCGGCGGGGTTCGAGGTGATCGCGTCGAAGGCCGCGATCTGATGCGCGACGCGTTTCGCTCGCAATGTGGGGTTGCGGGACCAGGGGCCCCATTGCACGTCCCAGCGCGCGATGAGATCGAGATCGCGTTCCTGGGTGGCCGCGAAGGTGGAGCGATCCACGCCTTGCAGATAGGCGTTCAGGGCCAATCGCTCGTCCAGTTCCTCGTTGCGGACGTTGGGGCTGAACCGGAGAACGTAATGTTCCAGCGGGCGCTGGTTCTCCAGAACGATGGCCAGATCGATGAAGTCTTGATCCCCCGCGACGACGGCATTGGGGACGAGTTGCGGTGCCTCCGGGTCGAGTCGCTGCGCCCGATAATGGAGAAAGTCGCTGTGGATCTTCCGGGTGGATTCCGTGGAGAGGCTCTCCTGCACCCGGAGATAAACGCCAGCGGCCGCATCGAGGCTGATCACCGTCAGCACGACACTGACAAAGAGCCACGACGACCGGTGCCGCTCGGGAACGGCGCCGACGAACAGCAGAACGTACAGCAGAGGCACCGTCGGCCCCCAGACGTAAAACCAGTGAAAATTCTGGATCTGGAGTCCCGTCACCACCTGATGATTTTCCAGTAAAACGCCCGCGGCGCAGATGCTCCACAGGTAGAGGAGATCCCTGCGACGGAGCAGGACCCAGAAGAAGCCGACGAAGGCCAGGAGCAGGGGACCTTTGGGAATCAGTAACTCGCTAAAGTGGGCGATCGGCAGGAAATGGTCGGTGCGGTGCAGCCAGTCCGGAGGAGTGGATTGCTTGAGCAGGAAGCCGTGGATAAGCGTCGGAAGCCCGATCAGCCCACCGATCCAACCCGTGTGAAGGTACACCCGGCGATGCCCGGCATCCAGGATCAAGGCCAGGACCAGGGCGAGCCCGGCGGTGGTCCAGTAATAAAAATACGTTGGGAAGAGGAGGCCGAAGCCGATTCCCGAGAGGATCAGCCGACCCCAGGTCGGATTTGCGCGCGCACGGAAAAGCAGCCCGATGTGAAGCAGGAAGAACGGCAAGCTCAAGGCCGGGGAAAGGATACGAAGGATATAGCAAATGTGGGGGGTCTTTTCGAGCAGGTCCCCGGAATGGCCCGTCAGGAGACGTATGGTTGTGATCGCCTGATTGATCAGAGGACGCCCAGGGATGATCCCAACGTCGGAGATCATGAACACTGTGAAAGCCGCGGCGAGCCAGGGAGCAAGGACGCGCTGGCGGATCAGGAAGTAGAACCCGAGGCCAAGCCCCATCCCGCCCGCGATACGCAGGACGAGATCGATACCGGTCGGACCGAGATTCAGTGCCTTCGCGATCAGAATGGCGGGGACGAACTGGAAATCGGGAAAATGGGTCTTGCCCCCCTCGACGAGCGCCGGATCGCTCAGATAGGTGGGGTGATTGAAATACGCCTGGCTCGTGATGGATAAATACAGCAAATCATCATGATCTGCGATATAAGTCGGTTCGCCGAGCTTCGGCCACCACAGGAGATGGGGCAGAAGGATGAGAGTGAGGCCGTAAAACGCACAAAAGAGAGCCGCCAGAACATCACGCCAGGGCGGGAACTGGAGACTCGGAGGAGAAGACGCGTCTGATTTCTCAGGACTCTCGGTCGAATTCATCGCAAATCTGGGGGGAGTATGGGTGGCAGCCAACGGAATCGAGGCTATTGATATTCAAGCCTCCATATTTCAAGAGTCACAATACCAGAGCGGATACGGCGACGCTACAAGAAGTTCGCTCGATCATTCGGAGTGATGAACCGCGTCATCAACGCGTCGTCGGTTGCCGTTTCCGTGTGTTCAGAACAGCGAGAGCGTCGGCCATGTCCGTTGGCACGGGGGCGGTGAGGGCGAGCGTCTGGCCGGTGCGCGGATGGATCAGTGACAGGGCATACGCATGCAAGGCCTGGCGAGCGATCAGGACGCGAGAGGGGTCGGGAGTCTCCTGCGCCGAGGATGTCGGCTCTGGTCAGACGCTCGCGGCCGGAGTAGAGCTTGTCGGCAACGATCGGGTGCCCGATATGGGTGAGATGCACGCGGATCTGATGCGTGCGGCCCGTTTCCGGTTTGCAACGCAGGAGCGCGTAACCGTCGAAGCGTTCCTGAACTTCATAGAACGTGGTGGCCGGCTTGCCGCCGTCTTCGGGCAGACGGATTGCCATCCGCTCGCGGTTTGTGGGATGTGGCCCGATGGGACGCTCGATGTAGTCGCTGTCGCGGTTCGGCACACCGTACACCAGCGCCACATATTCCTTCTGGATCGTCCGCTCCTCGAACTGCTGAGCGAGTTTGCGGTGGGCCAGGTCGTCCTTGGCGACGAGGATTAACCCGGAGGTATCCCGGTCGAGCCGGTGCACGATTCCGGGACGTTCCTGCCCGCCGACCTGCGAGAGCCGGTCGAAGTGGAACTGAAGGGCATTGACCAGCGTGCCCCCCCAGTTCCCCTTCGCGGGATGAACGACCATTCCCGGTTGTTTGTCCACGACGACGAGATCCTCGTCCTCGTAAACGATCCGCAGGGGGATGTCCTCGGGTGTGATGGCCTCATCGGCCAGTTCGGGCAGCCAGACCCGGATCACGTCGTCCTCGCGGACGCGATACGATGCCTTGACCGGCTGATCGTTGACCAGCACGGCCCCGGCGTCGATGACTTTCTGGATCACGCTGCGCGAAAAATCCTGGTAGCGGCTCGAAAGATAGGCGTCGATCCGTTTGCCCGTCATCCGAGCCTTGACCCGGAACTCGGTCGGTGTGGACGAAAGCTCAGGAGGCATGAGATCGCGCTGTCTTCTTTCGATTACCGGCGGCTCGACGAGCCCTCCGGCTCCGAGACAAATGGTTCGCTGGGCAGTTCGCGTGAGGGTTCCGCCGCGGGCGTCTCCGATGCGCGGGATTCTGCCTTCGGAGCCGCTTCCTCCTCCGAGAACAGATCGTCCGGCAATTCCGACGATGGCTGCGTCGGGACCGCGGCCTCCGGCTCCGGCATGGGAGCGCCCGATGGAGGAGCGGACGGAGTCACGACTGGCTCCGGTTCCGGGGACGGAGTCACGATCGGCTCCGGTTCCGTGGACGATGGGGTGGGCATCCGGAGGGGCGGTAGGATCGAGGATGGAGAAGCCGGAACGCCCGTGGTTCCCGACGGTGTGAAGCCGGGGGCGGGAATGATGGGGCCGTTGACGTCGGGATGACCCGCGGGCAGATCGAAACGGTTATCGCTCCGAGGAGGCAAGGTGACTTCCGACGGGCGATACTGGCTGAAGCTCTCGTAGAACTTCTCGTTGTCCGTCTTCTGCAATTCGCGGATCAGTTGGTCGGCCTGCAAACCTTGATGCGATTTGGGCCATTTCTCGGCGACCAACTTGTATTGTTCGATCGCCTCGGAGATCTTCCCCCGCGTTTCCTCGGTGCGGGCCATCCCCATGGCGGCCAAACGTTTCTGGACGGAATTCTCCGGCGCGAGCTTATACGCGTCCTCGAATTGTTCGAACGCCTTGGTCAGCAGCGGATTCGCGCCGTCGCGATTGTCCGGGAGCATGTTGAAGGCTTCGGTGTAATTCGACTCGGCCGCCTGGATCAAGGCCCAGGTCTTCGCGGGTCCGGTCGCCTCGTCGGCCACCTTCGCGCGATCTTCCGGGTCCTGAGCCAGCATCAAGTCTTCCCAGGCTTCCGCCGAGGGGGAGACCCGTCCCGAGAGCGAATTGAACAGGAAGACCACGAGCGCGATGACCAGGACCACCCCGCCGAGTAAACCCCAGAAAACAGGGCCTCTTTCCAGGGCCTGTCGGAGCCACTGCGCAAGGATCGTCTCGTCCGCGTCCGAGTGGATCACGGTCGGAATTTCGTGTTCGTGCTGATGCTTCGGTGAGCGTGCGTCGTCTTTCATCGTCGGCCGTTCTGGACCCGTCCTCTTAACTTAAAGAGGCCGCCGGCAAGGGCGTTGAGACAATCTCCGCTGGGGCCCCAGGATGGTGGCATCTTAACGACCCACGCCATTCCCGGTCAACCCGACCCCCTCAATCCTTCGGCGGCCCGAACAGGACCCGCCCCGCCGTCCGCCAGAGGAGCCAGTCCTTCTCGTCGTCGTTCAGAAAATCGAGCCGGTCGCGGATCAAGGCCAGACTGTCGATGTAACGATCCTCGACCACCTGGAACGGGCAATCGCTTTCCCACATGCAACGCTCCGGCCCAAATGCCTCGACCACGCGGCGGATCATCGGGGCGAGGTCGAGGTACGGGGGACCGGTGTCGCTGAGTGCGTAAAACGCGCCGACTTTGACCAGCAACTTGGGGTGTCGAGCCAGGGCGCAGAGCGACGTCACGTCGTCATCGCGGATCGGCCCCGCGGCCCCGATGCGTCCGAGGTGATCGATGATGACGGTCGTCTCGGGAAATTTCCGGCACATGCGATCGACCTCGGCGAAGCCATCGGGGTCGATCAGGCAACTCAGGGCCAGGTCCGAGCGGGCCGCCTCGGCGAACATCGCGTCGTATCCCGGTGGTTCGAGCCAGCGGGTTGGAGGGAGCTTGCTGTAGCCGGGCTGAATGCGAAACGCCCGAACGCCTTTGGGCTTGAGTTCGGCCATCGCCCGGTCGGGATGTGCGGCGAGCGGATCGACGATTGCCGTGCCAACGAATCGGTCCGGGTAGAGGGCGATCATGTCGAGCATGTACCGGTTATCGAATCGGTAGAAGCTCATCTGGATCAGGTTGACGCGCCCGACACCGGCCGGCCGGCATGTGGCCAGCAACTCCTCGGCGGTGAAGGAGCGGGGTTTCATGTCCTCGACCGTGAACCCCTCGGCCAGCGGGTAGTGCGCGACGTCGGGGGTCCAGATGTGGGAATGAGCGTCGATAAAGCGTTCCAGCGCCACGGCCGGGGTCCTCGAAGGAAGCAGGGGCGTCTCTCGATCAGGCGAGCAGGTCCGTGATGACTTCCCCGGTCGGGGTCAACTCCAGGGGACGCCCCTGGCGGTCGGTCAGCGTCGTTTTCGGGTCGATGCCGAGCAGGTGGTACGCGGTCGCCAGGATGTCCTTGGGGGAAATCGGGCGTTCGAGCGGGTCGGAGGCGATCTTGTCGGACCGACCCACGACCCGTCCGCGCGCGATGCCGCCTCCGGCCAGGAGCACGGAGTAGCAACGGGACCAGTGATCGCGACCGCCGCCCCGGCCCGTCGTGATCTTCGGGCGTTCGTCCATGCTCGCTGAGGCAGAGAACCAGTGTCTCGTCGAGCAGGCCGCGCTCGTCCAGGTCGGTCAGGAGGCCGGAAAGCGTCTGGTCGAGCCCCGGGAGCAACTCATCGCGCATCCGAGGGTAGTGGTCCCAGTGGGTATCCCAACCGGTTCCGGCGAGGCCGAATTCATCCCAGAAAACGGTCACGAACCGTCCCCCGCCTCGACGAGCCGCCGCGCCGTCAGCGACGCCTGCCCGAAGAGCGTCATCCCGTACCGATCGCGGATCTCGGGAGGCTCCTGGTCCAGGTCGAACGCCTGACGAAGCTTGTCGGAACCGAGCATCGCATAGGCCATCGCGCGCTGGCGGTCGATGCCGGAGCCAGCTCTTTGCACGGCCCGGTCGAGTTCCGGCCGGGCGGCCTCGAACTGTTCCAGCAACGAGCGGCGGCGGTTCAGCCGGTCGAGGGTCAGTTCCGGACCGACGTTCGAGACCGAGGAGAGCTGGAACCGGCTGGACGGCGTGATGCCCCGGTAGAGCTCAAAATCCTCCCAACGTTGCTCTTGCAGGGTTTTGACGGCTTTCTTGGTCCCTTCGCCCACGAACTCGGTGGATACGGGATCGAACGACGGACCGAGGAAGCCGCCATACGGTCCGGCGCGGGCCACTTCCCCCACCCGCTGACTGCTGAACGCCCAGGGGAGGACCAGGTTGCGGGGAACGTCGGGGATCGTGCCCGGCGCGCTCTGCCCGTCGAGATAATCGACCACGGACCCGACGAACGGCCATTGGTTCGGATCTCTCGGGTTCAGCTCCATCGCGAGCTGGATCTGAGGAATCCCGGTCAGGGCGAACGCAACGCCGTGGATCGGGTAGGGGTGAGTCATCGACCGGACCACCGTCGCCCGATCCATGACCTTTGCCAGGCGGGGAAGCTGGTCGCAAACATCCAGACCAGGGACGACCGACGGGATCGAGCCGAGTTCCCCGCGAACTCCTTCCGGCGCATCGGGCTTCGGGTCAAACGTCTCGATCTGGCTCGGCGCACCGTACAGGTAGAGGAGGATGCACGATTTGGCCCGCCCGAAACTGGCCGGCCTCGTCTCGTTCTCGGCGAGTGCGGAACGACCGCGCGAGAGACTCGACAACCCGAGCCCAAGCATGCTGAGTGAGCCGACGTGCAGCAAGTCACGACGGGTCAGACCGTCACACAGTTGCTTCGGGCTACCGAGGACGCGGATCATACGGGCCTGCCTCCTGAGCCGACTTGAGAAGGTCTCGCCACGCTGGTTCACCCGCGCCGCGACTCAACTCGATATCCCCTACCTTAACCCCCGTTGGATGACTGTTCAACAAAAGAATGGATTCCACGCCGCCCCCGACGCGACGGCATGGAACCCGGGAGAAACGATTCAGACCTCTTGAATCCAGTCGGCCGCGCCCGGCTTGGTTTTCGAGAAGAAGTCCCGGTAAAGCACGGCAATGCTGAGTTGGTAGAGCGGTGCCGTCAGCAAGACACCGATGCAGCAGAGAATGAGGCCCAGGCTCGAAACGATCGACACGACGAGAAAAAACGCCAGGGCCATCCAGCCTTGCCCTTCCAAGGCCCGCCAACTCATCCCCATCGCTTCGATCGCGCCGCGCTTTCCGTCGGCGATCAAGGGGATCGTGAACATGAGCCGACCGGCGATGTACAGGCCGGGGATGATCAACAGGAGGAAGCCGCCGACCGTCGCCAGCCCCACGAGGAGGGACGCGCCGATCAGGCTCGGCAGGACGTCGGACGCCTTGAAGACGTCCCCAACCTCAATCGGCTCACCCCGCACATGCTTGGCCGCGACGTAGAACATGCCGCCAGTGAAATAAGCCTGGACGCAGACCGAGATCACGATAAAAACCAACTGAACCAGGAGGAAGATGATACCGAACGTCATCTGATCGGCCTTACCGCCATTCATGCCGATCATGAGGGCCTGGTTCACCCCGTTGGACAACAGGCTAACACCCATGTTGCAGGCGCCCGCGATCAGGACAATCAGGACCCAGGTGGACAGCTTATCCTTGAGCAGTTCCCAGGCCTCGCCGATGGCCTCGAAGCGAACCTGAGCCGGTCCCGAGCCAAGTAGCCCGGTATCCCAATCCTTACGTAGATCGCTCCGAGGCGCTTCGTAAGGGTTCTCTCCGAATGCGGAATCGTGCTCCACGGTAAACCTCCCCCTCTCGCTATGGATTGTTACCAATCCGAATGGATTAGTCCCGCGGGATAATACCCGTCGAACACGGCCAAATCAAAGAAATCCGGACAAGGTAGGGCAAATCCAGCAATCGACCCATGTCCCAGAACGAGCCAAGGAATCTTGGCGGAGAATCGTCATGAGCTCCGATCTGCATGGTCAGGAAAAGTTCTCTGTGCCAACGGCGTAACTCCTGGGAAGATGGTTGAGGAAGAGGCGTCCATTGAATCACCATCAGCCATTCTCCCAGGAACCATCCGGTCCTCATCAGGCTGTGCGATTCGCGACTGCTTTGGGGAGAATGACGGCATGGCGAAACGCAAAGCCCGCCCGGAGACGGAGAAGGAGGCGGCGGCGGAGGTCGAGGACGGCGGGGCCATCCACGTCCGGGGCGCGCACGTCCACAACCTCCGCGACATCGACGTCGACATTCCCCGCGACCGGCTGGTCGTCCTGACCGGCGTGAGCGGGTCGGGCAAGAGCTCGCTGGCGTTCGATACGATCTATGCCGAGGGGCAACGGCGGTACATCGAGAGCCTCTCAGCCTACGCCCGGCAGTTCCTCGACCAGCTCGAACGGCCCGACGTCGACCTGATCGACGGCCTGCCGCCGACCGTCGCGATCGACCAGCGGGCCGGGACCGGCCAGCCCGCGCAGCACGGTGGCGACCGTCACCGAGATCCACGATTACCTCCGCCTGCTCTACGCCCGCGCCGGGGTGCCGCACTGCCCGACCTGCGGCCGGCCGATCCGCCGCCAGACCCCGAGCAGATGGTCGCGAGCGTCCTGGCGTTGCAGGAAGGGCGGCAAGGTGATCGTCCTCGCCCCGCTGGTCCGCGGCCGCAAGGGGTCAGCACGCCGAGGCGTTCGCCGCGATCCGCCGCGAGGGGCTGCTGCGGGCGCGGGTCGATGGGCAGATCGTCGAGGTGCAGGACGCCGCCGAAGCTGGCGAAGACGAAGACGCACGACATCGAGGCCGTCGTCGATCGCCTGGTCGTCCGCGAGGGCATCCGGCCCCGCCTGGCCGAGAGCATCGACCGGGCCCTGAAGCTCGGCGACGGGACGATCCTCCTGTCCGTGCAGGACGACCACGGGGGCTGGGACGACCGCCTCCTGAGCGTCCAGTTACGCCTGCCCGGAGTGCGGCACGGGGGTCGAGGAGCTCGAGCCCCGCACGTTCAGCTTCAACAGCCCCTACGGCGCCTGCCCGGCACGTGCGACGGCCTCGGCGCGCTCTCCGCGTTCGACCCCGAGCTGGTCCTGCCCGACCGCTCCCGCTCGATCGCCGACGGGCGCCGTCGCCGCCTGGAACGCCTTGAAGCCCCGGCAGGCCGAGTCGCTGACGGACGATCCGATGCTCTCGGCCTTGCTCAAGAAGCACGGCCTGACCCGCCGCACCCCGCTGGCGAGCTGGCCCGACGAGGCGATCCGGGGCCTTGCTCGACGGCGATCACGCGATCGGTTTCGCGGGGGTTCGGTCGCGACCTGGACGCCGTGTTCGCCTCGCGGCCCGAACCGAATCGCAGCGCGACGGCCCTGGCGGCTTACCGGGGCGAGGTCGCCTGCCCTGCCTGCGGCGGCGCGCGGCTGCGTCCCGAGGCCCGCGCCGTGACGCTCGGCCGGCCGGCCGATCCACGAGGTCAGCGCCCTGGCCGTGACCGAGCGCTCGGGCGTTCTTCCAGGGCCTGACGTTCGACCCGCCGCTCGATCAGGTCGGCCCGCCCCTGGTCCGGGAGATCGACAACCGCCTGGCGTATCTGGACCGCGTCGGCCTGGGCTATCTGACGCTCGACCGCCCGGCCGACACGCTTTCCGGCGGCGAGCTTCAGCGCGTCCGGCTGGCGTCGCAGATCGGCTCGGGGCTGGTCGGCGTGGCGTTCGTGCTCGACGAGCCGACCGCCGGCCTCCACCCGCGCGACACCGACCGCCTGCTGGCGAGCCTGCGACCTGCGCGACGGCGGCAACAGCGTCCTCGTCGTCGAGCACGACGAGGCCACCATCCGCGCCGCCGACTGGGTGATCGACCTCGGCCCCGGCGCCGGGCCGGACGGCGGCCGGATCATCGCGGCCGGGACGCCGTCGAACCTCAACGGCGAATCGCTCACCGCCCGCTATCTGAACGGCCAGGCCCACGTCGCGGTGTCCGCGTCCAACCGCCTGGAGTCCAGCCCCGGCTGGATCACCGTCCAGGGGGCGACCGAGCACAACCTCAAGGGGGACGAGGTCCGCATTCCGCTCGGCACCCTGACCTGCGTGACGGGCGTCAGCGGCTCGGGCAAGAGCACGCTGGTGCAGGACGTTCTGGCCCGCGCCGTGCGCCGGCACCTGGAAGGGACCGGGCCGCGGCCGGGGGCCTTCGCGCGCATCGAGGGCCTGGAGGCGATCGATAAGCTGATCGACATCGACCAGGCGCCGATCGGCCGCACGCCGCGCTCGACGCCCGCGACCTACACCGGAGTCTTCGACGAGATCCGCAAGGTCTTCGCCCGGACCCGCGAGGCGAAGGTCCGCGGCTACAAGGCCAGCCGGTTCAGCTTCAACGTCAAGGGCGGGCGGTGCGAGAGCCTGCCAGGGCCAGGGGTTCCGCAAGGTCGAGATGCAGTTCCTGCCGGATCTGTACGTCCGCTGCGAGACCTGCCGGGGCAAGCGGTTCAACCGCCAGACGCTGGAGGCCCGCTTCAAGGGGCGCTCGATCGGCGACGTGCTGGAAATGCGGGTCGATGAGGCCGTCACCTTCTTCGACGCGATCCCGAAAGTCCTGCGAGGCCTGGAGGCCCTGCACGACGCCGGCCTCGGCTACGTCACGCTCGGCCAGCCCAGCACGACCCTCTCCGGCGGCGAGGCCCAGCGCGTGAAGCTCGCCGCCGAGCTGGGCCGCGTGGCCACCGGCCGGACCCTCTACATCCTCGACGAGCCGACCACCGGCCTGCACTTCGCCGACGTCGAGAACCTCCTGCGCGTCCTCAACCGCCTGGCCGACCTGGGCAACACGCTGGTCGTCATCGAGCACAACCTCGACGTCATCCGCGCCGCCGACTGGGTCATCGACCTCGGCCCCGAAGGGCGGCACCCCCGGCGGCCACGTCGTCGCCACCGGCCCACCCAGAGCCGTCGCTCAATCCCCCGAGAGCCACACTGCCCAGTACCTCCGACAAATAATCGAGCAATCCACGCCGCCTTGAGGTATCGAGGAGTCACCAAGTCGGTCGGACCACACGATTCGAGAACTCGTCACGGTGCTATCTTGTCCCGAGGTTTTCTGGATGGTACTCTAGTCGTGATAAGTCAGACGATCAGAAGCGTTTGACCACGCGGGCGTAATTCAGTGGTAGAATGCCAGCTTCCCAAGCTGGACGTCGTGGGTTCGAATCCCATCGCCCGCTTAGACTTACGACGGGTCGGAATCCTGGTTGCACCAGCCTTTTCGGCACGCCTAGCATGTTTTAACACGTTGGCCCCGCTCCGGGATTCTCATCCAGGAGCGGGGTTCTTCGTCGGCATCGGGACGATCCCTCATGAGAAATGAGGAGATCCCGATCGTTTCGAACTGGAACGAGCCGTTACTCCACCCGCTTTGCAATCCGCGTTGGATTCTCGGATGCAGGGCCAACCGTGATGGAACTGCCGCAGGGCGGATCACTCAAAGTGGAGCCTACCTCTGTCACTCGACTCGTTCCACCTCGACAAAAAAGGCCCCACGTGATGTTCTGTCGGATCGATCCAACCAGGTTTGCAAGCGGGCAGGACCGGGTTGGAAGCGCGATCTCCAACGTAGCCGCCGTGTCGCCTTCGGCAACCGGAGCGGAGACTTCCTTCTGACCAATGCGCAACCGGGCCTTGTCTGCCTGAAGTGGAAAGGCCGACGACGCGGGTTGATGCCTCAAGGTGAAGCGATACCGTCCCGACCGCGCGATCTCGACGGCCCATTCCCCGTTTGCCTGGGGCATCCGTTGGATCATATCCTGATTCCAGGGAACAGGCCCCTGCGTGGGGTGCCAGTCGTGACAGGTGAGTCGGGTTGGGTTTTCCGCGGGCGCACCGAGAAGGATGGGAACGGCCTGATCAAACCGATTCGAGAGGCTTTCCCACCACTGTTCGTAGGCGTCTCGTAGTTCGTCAACGACCTCCGGGTGCTTGGAAGCGACGTCATGTTTTTGTCCCGGATCGTCGAGAATGTTGTAGAGTTCCTTTCCATCGACGAGTCGCCATGTCTCTGTCATGACGGAACACTGTCGCCACTTCACCGGAGACTCGACCCGTTGCGAGTGGACGAACAGGGTCCGATCCGGCCATTCCTTCGAGATGTCACCTTGGAGCAGGGGAAGGAGGCTGGTGCCATCGATCGGTGGGCCATTGGACCTTTCGAGGTGACAAAGTTCCATCAAAGTCGGCACGATATCCACATGAGCAGTCAGTTTCTGAATGTCTCGGCCCCCGCCGATCGCTCCTTCGGGATACCGAATGAAGCAGGGAACACGATGCCCCCCCTCGTACTCGGAGCCCTTTTGTCCACGCATCCCAGCGTTGTAGCCCGCCCATGCTTCCGGCCTGGCATCATGAGCCACGCCCGCCGCGGTTCCATTGTCCGTCATGAAGAGAAGAATCGTTTGATCGGTCAGTTCAAGTTCGTCGAGCTTCTCCATCAAACGGCCCAGGTTTTCATCGATATTCGTGATCATTCCATAAAAATTCGCCATCGGTTGTGGAACGCCGGCCTCAACATACGGTTTGGCGTAGGATTCCGCGACATGATACGGGCCGTGGGCGGCATTGGTGGGGATGTACGCGAAGAAGGGCCTTTCGCGGTTGTCCTCGATGAAGCGCAGGGCGTTGTCGAACCAGATGTCCGTACAATAGCCGCGGAAGCGGACCGGATCGCCGTTGCGTAGGTACGTGTCATCGAAGTAGTCATTCCCCCAGACGTCCGGCGTCTGCCCGACACCACCTCCGCCAAGCACGAGCGATTCCTGAAATCCCTGATCGCGCGCGTGCAGAGGGTAATTGTCGCCCAGGTGCCACTTGCCGAAAATCGCCGTTCGATATCCGCCCGCGGCGAAGATTTCCGCGAGCGTGACTTCCTCGGGCCGCATGAGCGAGCGCCCGGCGATGGTGTGCCAGACACCCGTGCGCGTGGAGTATCGACCTGTCATCAGGGCGGAACGGGTCGGTGAACAGGTGGGATCCACATGAAAATTCGTCAGACGGACGCTCCGCGCGTGCAGACGATCCATGTTGGGTGTATGGATCTTGGAATTGCCGAGAGCGCCGATGTCGCCATAACCCTGATCGTCGGTGAGAATCAAGATGACGTTCGGCCGACGTGTCTGGGTTCCCTGTGCGGCTCGGAGAGGGTTCGATCCCACGACCATGAGAGACAGCAAACTCAGCAGAAGGGGCCTGTAAACGTCGTATGCCATGACGCCGTTCCTTCGGAGACCTCAGGTCAATTAGAGATGAGATGAAAGGGTGTTGGACAAGGGATCAGGGCAATGGAGAGTCGGAACGAGGGTTTTTCAGATAATACAAGTATCCATCCTCAGCTCCAATCAGCAGATCGGGAATCCGGTTCTTGTCCCAGTCCACGACGGTCGGGCAGGTCGTATGACCGGCGAGACTCCGGGAATCCAGCGGGCCGAGATCTTGAAAAACAAACTCATTCGCATTCTTCGAGGATTCCTGGTGAAGCAGGTTCACGCTCCGGCTATTGACGAGCAGATCGAGGCGTCCATCTCCATCCCAGTCGGCCAGACAGAGCTTTCGGCGTCCGCTTCTACCCGCGTTTTCTCCATTGAGCCGCAACTCACCACTCATCATGTTCAAAGGGATGTGCAAACTATTGAACGACGATGAAGGCTCTCCCAGAAAGACCCTGCGGCCGGGTTTGAGTCCGAGACGGCCATCTTGCCGGAATCGCTCGAAGAGGGCGAGATAGCCCTCGTGATCGAGCATGACCAGGTCCGCCAGGCCATCGCCGGTCCAATCCGTGACCACGGGCGTCGTCCGCCACTGGGTGACCAGTTGATCGTCGGCGGGCTCCCACCAGTTCCACGACGGCCTGGGGGGTTGGCCCGGCCACTGAACCTCGATCGGTTCGCTCCGCGCAAGACGCGGTACCTGCCGGGTTCCGATATTACGGAACCAGACCACGGCGCCCCAGATGGAATTCACGATAAGATCCGGCAGTTCATCGTGGTCCCAGTCGGCCACACTCAGAGTCGTATAGCCCCATTTCGCCTCGCAAGGCCCCTGGATGGAGCCGTTCTCCCGAGCTTGAATCCGGATCACCTCGCCATCAGCTTCCAGCCTTTGGGGTGCATTCCAGCGCGGAGGATTTCCTCCGTCCAGATTCTCGATAAACCCGATATAACCCGCCGAATTCCCACAGATCAGATCCTCATCGTCATCGCCGTCCCAGTCGAAGCCAAATGGAGTAATGAGCGCCCCAAAGGAGACATCGCCTGCCTGCTGCTGAAAATAGACAGGTGGCAAGAAATGGGGCATGCCGTCAACGATCTCTCCGGTATGCTCTACGAGCGCTACCCGACCGTCCTCATCGCCCACGATCAGGTCTTGATCCCCGTCTCCATCCCAGTCGAGGGCGACGGGGACGATCATCTGGAGGTCCATGGCAATTGGCGCACCATGATGGAGAAGCCGTTCGCCCTCGGCGAACCTCGGCTCTGTGCGCGTGCCGAGGTTTTCGAAGTAAGTGAACTTATCGAGGAATTCCCCACAGATCAGGTCAAGGTCGCCATCGCCATCGAAGTCCGCCAGGTTCGGTGTGGGCATCCCGTACACGTCGATGGGTTTTCCCGCGGCCTCGACCTGGACAGGCCGGTCATAGTTCGGACGCTCGCTGGTCCCCTGATTGTGCAGCAGATAAACATATCCGTGGAGTGGCCCCCGTGTCCAACGTCCCTGGTCGTCGAAGGCATTATCCCAGCCGTAGTCCGTCCAGTCGCCGACGCCAACAATCAGGTCGAGCGAGCCGTCGCCATCATAATCGACAAGTTTCCACTCGTTGGCTCGGACCTTGGAACCGTGAATATTGGTTCTGGGATAGATGGAAACAGTTTTTTCAAAACGTTGCGAGCCCTCCGCAACCAGTTCGTGCCCCGGGGTAAGTAATCGGACCGCACCGTCATTGTAAGAGGGCTGGATATTATGATATCCCGGTCCTACCCGGACAGGTGCTCGAAAGACGGGCATTTTCGCGTTGCCGCCGGGGTTCTCGAAAAAATAGGTTCCGTTGGAGGGCACGTCGGGACAGGAAACGACAAGATCGAGGTCGCCATCGTCATCAAAATCCAAGGGCAGGGGCCATGCCCACAAGCCCACGGAAAGGTCCACGACCAGGCCTGGATTTTGGTAGGAGAGCCGCTCCAGGCCAGCCCCCTCGCAATCTCGATGCACGCCCCATCCGAGTACAAGAACGAATGTAACGAGCCGAGAGGCGAGGCGAGATCGCGTTGGATTTTCGTTCGACTGAGTGTCACTCGGTCGTCCGGTCATTGGGGCACCCTTTTCAAAGTCTCGTCACCTGAGAATGAACTCGTTACTGTTCGTGCCTCGAAGCCTTATCTCGAGCGGTTCCTCATCGCCGACTTTTCCTCGCGGAAGGCAAGATTTTGCATGTGAGCGGCGGCCGGCACGAAGCGACAACGCCCGCCGGTCTCGTTGCGGTTCTCATTGCCCGCCTCGCGCGGGGCCATGTCCCGACTATAACCGCGGCCGGGGGCGATGGCGAGTCCCACGTCCGCCTTCGTTTCAGCGAAGATCATCCGGTCCAGGGGAGACGAGTTCGCGGCCGAGAGGATGCTTGTCCTTGAACTATCCGTCTGTTGCAATGGAAATCCGGTTGGAATCTCCGGGCTTTCACGCCAAGCACCCAGATCAGAGATATCCATCGTCTCGAATCCGAAACGGAGACTCTTGATGAGACGGATGACGCGTTCTCTCCTGTTCGTCGCTTTATTTCTCCTTCCGAATCGGGCTTCGTTCGCTCGCCCGGACACGCCAAAGGATCGACCGAATTTCGTCTTTATCCTGGTCGATGACCTGGGATTCATGGACGTTGAGCCGAATAACCCCGAGACCTTCTACGAGACCCCCAACGTCAGCCGGCTTGCACGACGGGCCATGCGGTTCACCAATGGTTACGCCGCGAACCCGGTCTGTAGCCCCACGCGATTCAGCATCATGACCGGGAAGTATCCGAGCCGCGACGATTGCACGAACTGGTTCTCGGGCAAGCGCGAGGGACGTTTTCGAGGGGCCGAGTTTCAGGAGGCGATGCCCCGAGAGGAAGTCACTCTGGCCGAGGCACTCAAGGAGGGGGGCTATCGGACCGCCTTTCTCGGAAAGTGGCATCTGGGTCCTTCCGAGGAATACTGGCCCGAGGCGCAGGGGTTCGACGTGAACATCGGGGGCTTCCGTGCCGGCTCTCCTCCAGGTGGATATTTCTCTCCGTATCAAAATCCAAAGATGCCGAGCGGGCCGAAAGGGGAATATCTCACGGATCGACTGGGACAGGAAGCGTCTCGAATGATCGAGACGTACAAGGATGACCCGTTCCTCGTTTATCTCGCCTTTCATTCCGTTCATACTCCGCTTCAGGCGCCGGATGACCGGATCGCGAAGTATCAAGCCAAGGCCGAGAAATGGAATTATCCAGACTCCGAACGGTTCGCTCCCGAGGAACAGGTCTGGCCGACCGACCAGCCGCGCCGGGTCCGGGTCAAGCAGGATCACGCGACCTACGCCGCGATGGTGGAAAGCATGGATCGGGCGGTCGGGCGCGTGCTCGATACGCTGGAGCGACTGAAGCTCGACGATCAGACGGTCGTCTGCTTCATGTCCGACAATGGGGGGCTATCCACCTCCGAAGGCTCTCCCACGTCAAATCTCCCCTATCGAGGTGGCAAGGGGTGGGTTTACGAAGGGGGAATCCGGGAACCGTTCATGATCGCCTGGCCGGGTGTCACCGACCTGGGCAAGACCTGCGACGTGCCGGTCATCAGCACCGACTTTTACCCCACCTTGCTCGACATCGCCGGTCTCCCGCTGAAGCCTTCGCAGCACCTGGACGGGGTCAGTCTCATGCCACTCTTGAAGGGGGAGGTCCGGTCACTCGACCGCGACCTCTTCTGGCACTACCCCCACTATTCCAATCAGGGCGGATTTCCCGGAGGCGCGATCCGGTCCGGTTCCTATAAGCTGATCGAGCGTTACGAGGATGGCCGGGTTCATCTCTACGATTTGAGTCACGATCCTGGCGAACGCACGGATATCGCATCGAACCATCCCGAGATGGTGAACGAACTTCGTGACCGCCTTCACGCCTGGTACGAATCGGTGGACGCGAAGTTTCTCCGGGCCAAGCCGGATGGCCCAGAACCCTGGAAACCCTGAGATCACTCCCGCGCAGCGATCAGCCTATCGAGGCTTCGAAAACCGAGCCTCGGTCGGCTGTTTATTGAGAATGGCTCGCGCCCGTTGTTCTCGCTCGGCAGCCTCCGCGTCTTTACCTTGCTGACGAAGGCGGGCGGCATCCTGCTCCAGAGTGGTAATAAGGACCGGGTGATTGGGGCCCAGGGTGTTCTCTTGAATGGTGCGACGCGGTCCAGCAGGGATCCGGCCAGGTCGGGTTGTCCTCTGGCGGAGGAGACCTGGGCAAGTCGAAGGAGCGTTTCCGCAACGAGGGGGTGATTCGGCCCCAGGGCTTTTTCCTGGATCGCGAGGGCCTTTTGAAGAAGGGCTTCCGCCTGATCCAGACGTCCAAGCTTCGTATGGATCTTGCCCAGATCACTGAGCGTCTCCGAGACAAGCGGATGCTCTGGACCGAGGGTCTTTTCCTGGATCGCGAGGGCGTTCCGATCCGTGGCCTCCGCCTCGGCGAGCTTTCCCTCAGTGGCGTCGAGTTCGGCGAGCTTGACCAGCGTTTGGGCGACCGACGGGTGATCCGCGCCCAGAGTCTTACGACGCAGTTCCAGCGCACGTTGATACAGTTTCCGCGCTTCCTCGTGCTGATGTCGAGCGAAACGCAGCTCTCCGAGATTGTGTAGGGAATGGGCTAGGTCTGCTGGCAACGCCTCGGGAGATTGAGAACGGATAGCGATCGCCCGCTCGTAGAGGAGTTCTGCCTCCGGGTATTTTCCCTCGATGTGGCAGAGCAAGGCCAGGTTGTGAAGCTGCTGGGCCACGTCTGGGTGGTCTTCTCCCAGATGCTTCCGCGAAATCTCAAGTGCGCGGCGGTAGAGTGGCTCGGCCTCCTTGTACTTGGCCTGAAAACGGTGCACTTCCGCGAGGTTATTCAAAAGGGTGGCCAGTTCCGGGTGTTCCGAGCCAAGAACTCGCTCCGAAATAGCAAGTGAGCGATCGAGAAGTGGTTGAGCCTCCAGGTATTTTCCCTGTGCAGCCAGGACCACAGCCAAGGTACTCAGGCTCTGGGACAATCCTTGCGACTCCTCGGAGAGAGGCATTTTCTCGTAAATCGTCACGGAACGGCGCGCCAGAGGCAACGCCTGATCGTAGCGGCCCAGTCGATAGTCAAGCCACGCGAGGTTTTCCAGGCTCTCTGCCACCCGGGGGTCGTCCTGACCGAGCGCTTCGGCCTCCCGGATGGCCTGACGCAGTTTCAACTCGGCGTCGGCGTATCGACCTTCCTTCAATGCCGCCCAGCCCGCCTTATGGAGCACCTGCCAGTTGGTTACGTCGCGAGCCAGGGCGGATTGCCAAGGAAGAAGGAGCAGGAACGCGGGTACGAACAGGAAGCGGAGACATGGCCCGGGCATCGTTCTGACTCCTCGAAAGCAGGCGACTAACCATCCATATCAGGTTGTCCTGCCGATGAACGTTAATGGCTCACGATCGTTCCGGCCTCGACCTTTGGGATTAACTCCGGCCAGGAGAAGGGCCGTGGAATAAACGTCCCCATGATTCGGAATCCGTGATTTCGAATGCTTTTCACGACCGGGCAGTAATTCGCCGGTCAGCGGGCAGTAATTCGGGTCCAGGGTTCCATCAGGCATGATGGGAATAGCCAGGAGCGTTTCCTCACCCACGGCGCCATACTGCCGGTTCCCTCGAACGGTTCCCCCGAGAAAGGCGGCCGATGTGACCTTCCAGTGCTGCGAGATATCCTGACCCGCGATCTGGTCCTTCTTCTCATCCTCCGGGATGTTCTTTTTCAGGATTGCCTCGACGTCTCCATGAATCGTTCGGCCGAACTCCGAGGTGAGGACGATCGTCGTTCGATCCCAGAGGCTCTTGCCCGTGTTGCCGAGGGGCGTCTCCTTCAACAACGAGACCAAGGCGTTAAGAGGACCCCAGAGATCCTTGTTCATCATATCCGTCTGGTCTTTCTGGCCAACCGGTTTCCCTTCCTTGTCCCAGAGGCGTCCCCGGTTGTTATGGCTGTCATAACGGCGGATATCTCGGGACTCGATCCAGAAGCCACAACCCAGCCCCGCGCGGATCAGCTCAAACGCCATCATCGCCTGGACATTGGTGTTGGGCGAGAACTTCGACCGCGCCTTGTTGCCGTTCACGCTGCGGTAGCTGATCAACTCGTCCGCCGGTTCGATCCGGAACCGAGACTTCAACTCCGGGTCGTTAAACAGACCTGAGAGCAAATGCGGGTCCAACTGACGCCCCGCAGCGGTCATGTTCGTGTAAATCTGCGCGCGGAGTTGTAACTCTTGACGGCTTCAATATTACGATCGTCAAGAATCGAGGCCCTCGTCGTGTCGAGGAACTCCTGCACCTGCTGGTTGACCACATCGCCGGAAGACGACTGGATGCGCTGAAGCGTCCGCCGCAGCGCGGCGGGCGGCCCGGCGTACACCGTATGCGCGTAGGCGGGACCGAGAGCGTGGTAGTATCCCTTCCGGCCGGTGTACTGGACCTCGTTCAACTCGCCGTCGGAGAGCCAGCGGTGCCATGAGAGGTTCGGCAGGAGGAAGGATTGCCCCTTCGCCTCGGCGAACGCCTGCATGACGCTCCGCTCATCCTCCTCGCGATCGTCCGTGAGACGGAGCTTGTAGCTCCCCATGTGGGCCATCAACCGCTCGCCGGAGTGGAACGAGCCGGTGTGCATCGAGCTGAGGACCGCCATCTCGGGGAAGAGGTCCTTGCCCTGCTCGGCGAGATACCCGTAGCGGATGTTGTTCCGTTCCTGGATGCGGTAGCCGTCTTCGCCGAAGTGGAGGACCCGGTAACGTTCGTCGCTGATCTGATCGAAGGGCAAGCGATCGATGACGTTGTTCGGCGTGAGGACCGGGTTGAACATGTCGTAGCCGTTCCAGCCACCTTCGAGGAACCAGTAGACCAAGAAGCTGGGTTCCTGCTCGGCGGCCAAGTCCGCGGCCATGGCCTCCGCGCGACGGTCGTAGGGCAATCCGTACTGGGAGAAGTAGCCGAGGAAGTCGAGTGCGGAGAGCCCGGTCAGGCCGGCGGCACCTTGCTTGAGAAACGAGCGGCGGTTCATGATCGGTCCTCCTCCTGCTCGCCGAGGTATTCGGGGCTCAGGACCAGGGACCGGATCAGTCCCCGGATGGTGAATTGATTCTCGTGAACGGCATCCCACAACCGCTTGTAGAGGTCGCGTTCGTCGGTCATGTGGCGCATCTCTCGTCCGAAGTAGAAGACGAAGTGCGTGTTGATCATCGTGCGGATGAACCGCTCCTTCTTCACGGCTTGAAGGGCGAAGGCCTCCATTCCCTTGCCCTTGAAGGGATACGATTCGACGAGCCCGTGATCGGTGTCATCGACCGGCTCGCCGTCGCGTTCCGGCCGATACGCGCCGTCGTCGGTCCATGCCTCACGCTGATAGGCCAGCGGGGTGAGGATCTTATGGCACGAATAGCAGAGCGAGTTCGGGTCGGTCGTCGCCGCGGCGGTGATCCCTTCGCGAGCCTCCACGATCTCGGGCGGGACCTCGAAGACGTAGCCGAGGAACTTCTCCGTGACCTGCGCCGCGTAGTTGAAGTGCGGGAGCCCCGGCTTGCCCTCGATGAATCCCTTGGTCGTCAGGATGCCGGTCTGTCCGTGATACGCCGGGCGGTCCTGTCGGGTCATGTCGGGCGCGACGGAGTAATCCGCCGTGAGGATCTCCTGGAACGGCCGGTCGTGGAAGGCGATGTAGCACCAGAGCCGGACCGGCTCGTCCTGAAGGTCGGTTCCCTGGCTTTCCAGCGTCAGGCGAATGCGATGGAAGTAGAAGTCGCGGAAATCCTCCGAGTCGAGATACGCGTCCACGAGCGCGGACAGCGGCTCGCCGTTGTCGATCCGGTCGATCTCCTCAAGGGTCGGCGGACGACCGACCACATCCTGGGCGATCTTGACCAGTTGCAGGCGGCGTCTCGTCTTGGGGTCATCCGTCTTCGCCAGCGAGGTCGGTCGGGTAAAGAGGAAGTCCGGGTGCTTCATCAGGGCCTGCGTCAGGGCCTCCCAGACGGCCTGGCGCGGGGTCATCTCCGGAACGCGGAACGTCGTCCGCAAGGCATGGGGGTCGGAGAGCGAAACCTTCGGGCCACCGACCTGAATCCAGGAGGCTCGTAACGGCGACCCCTGGATGTTGTACGAGGCCGAGGCATCGAGCACGACCTCCGCCCCCACATGCGCCCGCAACGGGACCTGAAGCCTCACGATGGGGGTCGAGGCGGCGGCTCGGACGATGATCGGGGCCTGCGTCTCGTTTCCACGCTTGCCAGGGAAGCCGACACCCACCCGATAGAAGACCGATGTATCCCAGTCCTTGGTCCTGCTGGGAACATAACGAAGCCACAACTCCCCTTTCTTCTCGCCGTCATCGGTCAGGGTGCTTTTACCCGTGATGTTGTAGGGCCTGAAGCCGAAGTTGGTGAACTTCTTCCAGCGCTCCCGACCCTCGGCCTTGTCATCGTCGATAATGACCTCGCCCGGCACTCCATCGGCCCTGGTAAAGCGCACGGCGTCGGCGACGACCTGGCGTCTCGTGTCGTTGTTATTCACCTCGACGTGGTGCTCGTCCGTGGTGAACTGGAAGGCGGTCTTCAAGTCCCACCAGGCGATGTTGTCCACGGTCTGATCGACGCGGAAATGGGCTTCGCCGACCGGGGGTTTCGGCAGTTCGACCGGCTGTTCCAGATGGCTGGGATCGTGCGAGACGACCTCAACCAGGACGTTCTCCGCGGCCTCGGTGTCGCTGTTCCCGCGCCGGCGGCCGGAACGCCCGCCGCCCGCCTTGCGGTAAAGCAACGTGATCTGATACGCCCCGGTCTGCGTCACCGGGAGGGGAAGGGTCAGGTGGCTCCCCCCCTTGTTGTCGTTGCCATCCTCGCAGGAGATGAACCCGTCCCGCTCCTCGAAGTCCCAGGCCCCTTCCAGACGCACGCCCTCGTCCTGGACGGTCACGACCGTTTCCTGGTCGTCGTCCAGCCGCCGGAGCGCGATCCCGTGGACGGAGACATTGCCGTTGGTCCCGGTGTTGGTGATCCACACGAATTGCCCCGGATCATCCGACTCGAAGTGGAAGACGCCTCCGAGCGTGTGGCGCTGGAGCGGATGGTCTCCCTGGGGTTTCGACTGATCCACCCGTTCTTGATAGAGACCGTGGGGATCGCTCCGCACGTCGATCGAGAACGAGCGGCTCGTCATGCGCCCTTGCTCGTCCTCAAGCTGAAGCTCGAACGAGAGGGTGGTATCCTGCGACGCCAGGGCCTCGCGTCGCGAGGCGAGACTCTGAAACAGGGCCGTCGCGGCGCTCTGTTCGGCCTCGGTCGGGTCGCGGAAAAGGATCGCTCGATAGAGCTTGCGGATGGACTCTCGATCCGCGCCGACAGCCCTTCATTGCCTTCGGATGCGTGCCCTTCGATCTCCAACCCTTGGAACGGGCCGGTGCCGTTGAGGTACGCCTTCGATGCCACATCGCTCGCCAAGGCGTCCAGGGCCGAGAGGAAGCTGGGGGTGGCCTTCGTGCTCTCATCGAAGCGACGAACAAAGTCCGCCCCGCCGAATTGAGCCAGGTTCTCCTGGAACAGGTCGCGCTCGTCGCGCTTCCAGTCATCCTGGAAGATCGTCTGGATCTTCTTCCGCAGTTGCCAGTAACTCAGGAACGTATTGCCCGAGGGCGTCTCCCCCGGCTCTCCCTCGTAATCCGCCAGCAATTCCGCCGGAAACATCTCATCGGCCGAAATGTCCGTGCCGCGCCGCTGGGCGTTCAACGTCTCGATAAAAGAGCGAAGCTGCGCAATTTCCTCATCTGTCCAGGAATTGGCGGGTTCGGGGGGCATGCGATACTTGCGTGTTTTATGCGTGATCTTGGCGAGCAGCGAAAGTGGGTAATCCTCGTCGAAATAGCCATAACCGAGTAGAGCGAGGAAGTCTTCCTCCGGATCGCCGAGCAGAATCAGCGGTGAGGAATTATCGGGGCCGTCGCGGTGACACTGAACACAACTCTTCTGGCCATTAGATGTTCGGTTCAGGAGCGGCCAGATTTCTTGCCGGAACTCGGCTGTCAACTCGGCCCGTTCCCGAGGCCCCAGACCGGTCTGAGCGGCCAGAGAGTCGTCCACGCTCTCTTCCGCCCTCGCATTTCCTATCAATATGCCGGCGAGGCCAAGTACGGCGATAATCCATCGGGGGAGGGCAGGCATGATGTTGCTCCTCTCGTCGCTCTCGGCGGTTCAGAACTCTCTCGGGGAAGGCGGAATGAAGAGAGAGCGGGGGGACCAGACAGCACTCTCGTACACAATCGGCCGAGTGCACCGTTGGTTTAACTAATATTGTAATAGGTCGGGGGTTTTTCCGCCACACTTATTGTGGACTTCAGGGTCCAATTGTCTTATTTTCCGCGACGTTCTCAAGCCGGGGTATTCAATATCTGATAGAGCGTCATGTAGCGTTCGAAGAGTGCGTCGTAAACGGCTTGAAACGCGGGATTCGGTTCCACAACCCGTTCGATGGCGACCATCGCCTCGGCGGCCTGGCCGAGATCGGGGAAGAACCCCGCGGCCACGGCGGCGGTCAGCGCGGAGCCGAGAGCGCAGGATTCCGTCTCTCTCGGGAGATGGATCGGTTTCTGGAGGATGTCGGCGTGGATCTGGAGCCACAGAGGAGAGCGGCGCCGCCCCCGCCGATGACGATGCGCTGGACGTCCAGCCCGTGCGCGGCCGCATCGTGCAGGATGTGACGCGTGCCGCAGGCGGTCGCCTCGTAGAGCGCCCGGAAGATATGTCCGGGGCCGTGGGCCAGGCTTAGACCAGTGATCGCGCCTCGGGCCTGGGGGTTCTTGTACGGCGAGCGGTTCCCTTGCCAGTCGTCCCGAACGACCAAGCCCTCGGCTCCCGGCGGCACGGCGGCGGCCTGCTCGTCGAGAACCTGATAGACGGAAACGCCTCGCCGATCCGCCTGATCCTGCTCACGGCTGGCGAAGTGCCGCCGATACCAGTCGAGGATCGAGCCGGTGGCGGTCTGGCCGGCTTCCAGCGTGTAAAGCCCTTCGACGGTCGCATCGGGATAGCAACCAGCCGCGCCCGAGCCGAAGACGCCGTTGGACGACTGGGCCAGGTGGCACGTGCTGGAACCGACGATCACCGCCACGTCCCCCGGCCCGGTCGCCCCCATCCCCAGCATTCCGAGGTAGGCGTCGATCCCCCCTTGAGCCACCGGGATTCCTTCGGGCAACCCCAGGGCCTCGGCGGCGGCCTTGCACAACGTCGCGCCGGCATGTCCCAGCGGCTCGATCGTCTCGGGCCACTTGCCGATCAGGTCCTCCAGCCCGACGGCCGTCATCATCCGGGTCGGCCAGCCCCCTTCGGGACGGGCGTAATTCCACTTCACGGCGGCATGGTTCAGCGAAAGGGTCCACGTCCCGGTCAGCCGGTACATCATCCAGTTCGTGCACTCGACGATCCGATCGGCACGCTCGTAAAGGCCCGGCTCGTGCCGTTTGAGCCAGAGTGCCTTCGGCAACATCCATTCCGGGGAGAGCCGCCCCGAGACGTACTTCAAGACCGGGTCCTCCGTGGCCGAGAGATCCTCCGCCTCCCGAAACGCCCGTTGATCCATCCAGAGCAAGGCCGGACGGAGCGGATTGCCGTTGACGTCGCACGCGACGACCGTGCAGGCGGTCGCGTCGAGGCCGATGCCCGCGATGCTCTCGGGTCGAACGTTCCCCTGGGTCAACGCTTTCTGAACGGCCAGCCGGGCCGCCGTCCACCACTGGTCGGGATCCTGCTCGGCCCACGACGGCTGGGGATAGGTCGTCTCGATTGGCGCGGTGCCAAAGGCCACGGTCCGCCCTTGCAGGTCGATCACCGCCGCGCGGAGGCTCTGCGTCCCCACATCGAAGCCAAGTACATACGTTTCGTCAGCCATGTCGCGCATCCGTGATGATCCGAACCTTCGGGGAAACGACCGAATCCGCGCCTCATCGTAACGGAGCGGAGTCGGTCATTCCACGACGAATCGCTTCGGGGCATCGGGAAGAGAACTCGCGGCGGGATGATCGAAAGAGAGCAGGGCAGGGGCCTCAGAACGCCTTGCGGCTGTCGAGCAGAAAGGTAACGGGACCGTCGTTGACCAGCTCAACCTTCATCATCGCCCGAAAGACGCCGTTGGCGACTGGCACCCGCCGCGCGGCGACCTGTTCGGAAAAATAACCATAGAGCCGTTCCGCCTCGGCCGGGTCGGCCGCCTCGTCGAAGCTCGGACGACGCCCTTTGCGGCAGTCCCCCAGCAAGGTGAACTGACTGACGACCAGGACACCCCCCGCAACCTCGCCGACCGCGCGATTCATCTTCCCATCGTCATCCTCGAAGGCCCGCAACCCCACGATCTTCTCGGCCAGCTTCTCGGCATCGGCCTCCGTGTCCCCCCGGGCGACGCCGAGCAAGACCAGCCAGCCGTGATCGATCCGACCGACGATCTTTCCCTCAACCTCGACCGAGGCACGGCTCACCCGCTGCAAGACGGCACGCATTATTCAGGCTTTCTCCCTGGAGAGACGTGGTGCAGGTCCTTGTTATTATCAAAGTTCAACCCAACGAAAGATCATTTCACATGACATGAAAGGCGGCTGCAAACTCGGATAGCTGCATAAAATGGCTAAAGAATAAATCGGGAAAGAGGTCGCCGAAACATTATCTCCATCTCGACCAGTAAAAGAGTTGCGTTAGCTAGGGCTGCTCTGGAATGAATTCACGCCAATATCGTTCAAAAGCCCAATTTCATCAATTTTGTTCTTTTCTAGTTCCTTGTATTGCTGCGATCCAATACTGTATGGTTGGAGTCACGGTCCGGGTGAGGCCGCCTCAGAAGTCCACGGTGGACTCGATGGAGAATACGCGGCCGAGGTGGACCGCCGAGGAGAGGTAGACGATGATGATTGCAGTGCGGCAACGATTCGGATGGTCGGCTCGTGCTTGTGTCCTTGCGGCCTTGGTCTTCGCGACAGCGGCTGTCACGCAGCCGGCGAAGGCAGGAGCGGTCCTCTACTACAATGGCTTCGAGACGGACACCTCGGGATGGTTTTCGCCGAGCCGGGTCGCTTCAGGAACCAATGGAATTACGTCCGCCTCCGGAAGTTATCACGCAACGACCGCAGCTGGCGACGGTGATTACACGACCTGGGGCGGCTACAACTACGGTGCGGGCAACGCCGTGGCAACCGCCTTCCAGGAATACACGACATCGGTGGACATCTACCTGAACGTTGATGGTGGATGGGCTAACAATACTCGCTTCGACTTTTCATCGGCAATCAACAATGCCTCAGGCTCACACATCCGCGACTTCATCTTCAACGCGGGTTTTTACGATGACGCGAGCGGCCCCGGTCCCAACACCGACCGTTTCGTGATTAGCGCGAGCAACGGCAGCCAGCCCGGCAGCGCATATGCCAAGAACCCGGGCCGGGACCCCATCGCCATCTCCACCTCGGGGTGGTACACCTTCCAGGACCACTTTTACGACAACGCTGGCGTGCTCGCGGTGGACATGAGCATTCTTGATTCGTCCGGAACGCTCGTCAAAACCTGGACTCTGAGCAATTCCAGCGACCTCATCAGCGGGATTGGCGGCAACCGCTATGGCTGGTTTGATTATAATCAGTTTTCGTCGCTGGCCATTGACAACTCCTCGCTCGCTCTCGCTTCCGCCGTCCCCGAACCCTCGACACTCATCTCGGGCAGCATCGCCGGTTTGCTGGGTATCGGCCTCGCCTGGCGTCGCCGCCGCCGCGCCGCCTGATTTTGCCGCCGTCGCTGATCGACCGGGCCGGGGTCCGAGTATATCCCGGTCCGAGGACGCGTATGGCCCGGACGACCCGTCTATCGCGTCCGGACCATACGTGAAGCCTTCTCGTCACAGAGTCAGAGGAACTGGCGCGGCGCGAGGAGGCCCAGCAAAGGACTTGCAGCCGTCATGAATGCGAAACGGCCTGTGAGTTGGTGTCCTCTTTCATCGAACTCACGTCTCGACGCTGGCGGGTTCGGCAACCTCGGCCTTGGTCTTGTAGTCGGTCGGGACGCGGTTGCCGGCGAGGGCGGGGGCGGTCCAGTCGGGCAGGTCGCACAGGCCGCCACCGCAGAAGAGGTGGTGCCAGAGTTGCGTCGAGACGACGCTGGTCAATCCCAGGTCGTACACGAAGCGCCGGGGGGTGATCCGCGGAATGCGGCGCTGCAAGGCGACCTGCCGCGCGACGGCCTTTGGGTCGAAGAAGCCGGTGGCGCGAAGCGATTCGGGGCTGATCAGTTGATCGACCCACGAGGGGCGGTGATCCCCCAGGAACGTCTTCGAGAGGCTCGCGCGGAACATCGTCTTGGGACGGTTGGCGATCTGGGCCGGGAGCGTCCGGGCCGCAACCTGACGCAAGAGCCATTTCTCCGTCCGCCCTCGCAGCTTGTACTCCGGCGCGATGCGGGAACAGAAGGCGATCACATCCTCGTCGAGGAACGGATAGCGCGTCTCCACCGAGGAGTGCATGGCGATCCGATCCCCCTTGGAGACCATCAAGAGCCCGGCGAGCATCACCTTGTAGCCGATGTACAAGGAGCGGTTCAGGGGGTCCCAGCGGCGAAGCGATCGGTATCCCCCAGGTCGAGGTCGTCGAACGGGTCGTGCTCCCCGAGCCGCTCCGCCATCCCGGCGCTGTAAAGCGTGGGACGGACCCGCGCGAGCAGCTCGTACATGTCGAACTGCGCGGGACGACCACCCGCCAAGCCCATCAACGGTGTGGGCCGGATCTTCCCCGGACCAAGCATCCTCAGCCCGGCCCGTCGCAGCATGTCCAGGGGGCCGAAGCCGATGCGTGCCGCGACCCGGTTTCGCAACGCCTGGGTCTTGTACCAGACGTACCCGGCCAGGGCCTCGTCGGCCCCCTCGCCGGTCAGGGCCACCTTGTACCCCTGGCCGTGCACGGTGGACGCCAGTCGCATGAGGGCCGCGCAGGAGGTGTCGAGCACCGGGCCTTCGGCCGCGACCGTCAGCTCGGGGAAGGCGCTGGCGATCCGTGACTTGTCCATCATCACGGTCGTCATTGGCGAACCCAGCACGCTCGCCGCCTCGGCGGCGGCGGATCGCTCGTCGGGACCGGCGTTTTCCAGGCCGATCGTGAAGGAGGGAACGGCCTCGCCACGATGCCGAGAACTCAGCCCGAGCACGACCGTCGAATC
The DNA here is from genome assembly GCA_963758025.1 of uncultured Planctomycetota bacterium. GTDB lineage: Bacteria > Planctomycetota > Planctomycetia > Isosphaerales > Isosphaeraceae > CAVWUA01. The sequence goes on from CAVWUA010000011.1 coordinate 88,209, forward strand.
AAGACCGCCGCTGATGTAGCTGACAACCGGCACGTCCCCACGCAATCGGCGCTCGACGGACTGCCGCAGCAGATGTTCGAGTTCATCCACCAGCGACGAGGGATCGTCCCGCCGTTCCTCCTGGCCCGCCTCGGGGAAATCCAGGTCCCAGTATTGCCGGAGCGAAATTCGCCCGTCCTGAACCTTCAGGTAGTAGCCCGGCGGCAGGGACTTGACCCCCTCGAAGAACGTGCGGGTCGTCCCGGTGCAGAAGAACGTGAAGAGGTGGTCGATCCCCTTCGGATCGGGCCTCGGCTCGACCAATCCCGACGCCAGGAGCGACTTGATCTCCGACGCCCAGAGGAGCCAACCGTCGCGCTCGGCGTAATAAAGCGGGCAAATCCCCACTCGATCGCGCCCCAGAATCAGCGTCCGATGCCGACGATCCCAGAGCGAGACGGCGAACTGGCCCCTGGCCCGTTCGAACATCCCCTCGCCCCGATCCTCATAGAGATGGACCCACGCCTCGGTATCGCAGCGCGTGGCGAGCTGGTGCCCGCGCGCGAGCAGCTCGCGGCGGAGTTCGGGGTAGTCGAACAGCTCGCCGTTGAATGCGACCCAGACCGATTCGTCCTCGTTCGGGATCGGCTGACGGCCTCCGGCCAGGTCCACGATCGAGAGGCGTCGGGCGCCCAGGGCAATGCCCGGCTCCTGAAAGAAATGCTCGTCGTCAGGCCCTCGATGCGCAATGGCGTCGGTCATCGCCGCGAGGCGCTCGGCGGGAAACTCACGAGATCCGGTTAAATCCAACGCGCCGGCGATTCCACACATGAGGGTTGACACTCCAATGCTGTTGACACGACGGCGTGGGGGAGACGACGACGCGACGGCCCAGGGAAAATCTGAGGGTCAGGCAAGAAAAACCACCTGACAATCATACACGATTCCGACAAGAGGGGAGCGAAATCGGGTCGTGAACGGCGGGGCACCTCACCTGTCGGACAGGCCGTCGATGACAGGCAAGGGGATGGCGATCAAAGCGCGGCGGCGGAAAGCACGCCAGTAAGCGAACGCCCCCATCACTCCGGTCAGGATGGTACCGATTCGGAACAGGACGCCACGGGGACCGACGGGAACGTAGAACGCCACGAGCGAAGCCCTCGACTGGGATGAATGGTGACAGGAGACAGCAAAACTTGTTCGTCGGTCCCGGCCATCTGGGGGGGACCGTGATGACCGTCGCAGATACTGCTGAGCCCGGCGAAACGGTCGTACAGTCGTTCCGCCAGCCCCAACCCGAATAGCGGGATCGTCGTCCGCGTGACACCGCACTGGTTCGAGAAGACGACGGGGATGCCCAGGTCCCGCGCGACCTTGTGCGGGATTTCACCCGAAAGTGGACCAATATGGCCAAAAAGCCAGTGACGCCGGCCCGTGTGCCGGTTCGCGAAGACCGGCCAGGCGGCCGAGACGATCGCCAGGTCGATCCGATCGCGATAATCGCGCCAGACGCGCCGGTAGATCATGTCGGCACAGACGGCGAATCCAATCCGCCCCCAGGGGGTTTCCACGACGACCGGCTGGCGACCGGGCCGGAACCGGAACCGTTCCCAGAAGACGAGGTTCCGCTTGCGGTACACGTGGATCTGGCCGTCGGGCGTACAGAAGGCGAGCGAGTCGTAGAGATGATGTCCCTCGCGCTCGACGAATCCGGCGGCGATGGCCATCCGCCACTCGCGGCTCCGGGCGCTCAGGTGGGACAGGGTGGGGCCGTCGATCGTTTCGGCGCAATGAGAATAATCGGGCAGGAGGCCATAGCCCGTATTGAACATCTCGGGAAGAACGGCGAGATCGGCGCCGGCGTCGCGAGCTTGCCGCAGCAAGGCGTCGGCACGCTCCAGGTTCGCCACGACGTTGAGTAACTCGGAGGGCATCTGGATCGTAGCGGCCACGATCTTCACCGGTCGTACCTCCTCGTCCTTGAGGTTCCCGCGCAACGTCTCGGGAAAACCCGTATCACGCGAAGCGCGAGGTGACGGATGGGGAGAATCTCTCATCGTAGGAATCGACGAGAGGCCCCCTGGAACTGGTGTGAAATCCCGCTCGGCACGGTCCCTCGTGCGTCAGGATCACGATCATCGTCAGACTCGGTCCTGGAAGTGTCCGCAATTTACAACCTCTCCCGATTCTTGACCAGAGCAAGAACCCCATCGCGGGTTTTGCGGCCGGACGCGGGATGTGTTGAAATGGGGGCCGAGCCACTCATTGTGCGCGGTTGAGTTTCCGGAATCGGGAGCATCGAGGATGAAACGCAGGTTGTTCGGGCATCGCGGTCGGATCCTGGCCCTTCTTGTTCTTCTGGCGAGCGGTCGTGCCCCGGCCGAGGAACCGGGCGTGCGCGACACCCAGAAGGAGACGATCCCGCTGACGAGCCCGGAACAGGCCGTGGCGCGATTCAATCTTCCCGAAGGCTTCCGGGTGTCGCTGTTCGCGGCGGAACCGGACGTTCGACAGCCGATCGCCATCGCCACGGACCCCCGGGGCCGCCTCTGGGTCGCCGAAAATAACACATACGCCGAATCCGGGGTCAATTTCGATTCCTCCCAGCGCGACCGGATCGTGATCCTCGACGACACCGATCACGACGGCCGCTCCGATCGCCGGACGGTCTTCTGGGACCAGGCGGAGAAACTGACGAGCGTCGAGGTCGGCTTCGGGGGCGTCTGGGCCCTCTGCCCACCGCACCTTCTGTTCATCCCCGACCGCGACGGAGACGACCGCCCGGACGGCGCGCCGGAGGTTGTGCTCGACGGATGGAATGCAGACGATGTCCGCCATAACATCGCCAACGGCCTGCGTTGGGGTCCGGATGGCTGGCTTTACGGCCGCCACGGGATTCTGGCCACCTCCCACGTCGGCAAGCCAGGATCGACCCCGGCCGAACGGACCCCGATCAATTGCGGAATCTGGCGCTATCACCCGACGCGGAAGGTCTTCGAGGTCGTCTGTCGAGGGACGACCAACCCCTGGGGCATGGACTGGAACGACCTTGGCGAACCGTTCTTCATCAACACAGTCATCGGCCATCTCTGGCACGCGCTGCCCGGCGCTCATTATCAACGGATGTACGGCGAGGACTTCAACCCCTACCTCTACCGCCTGATGCCGCAGACGGCCGACCACGTTCACTGGGACACCTCCGCCGAGAGCTGGGACGACATCCGCGCTCTGGGCGTCACACCGACGACCGACCGCGCGGGCGGCGGGCATGCGCACTCCGGGTTGATGTTCTATCTCGGCGATAACTGGCCGGATGCCTTCCGCGACGCCGTCTTCACCATCAACCTGCACGGCCGTCGCCTCAATCAAGATCGCCTCAAACGGCAAGGGGCGGGATACGTCGGCGTGCATGCGGCGGACCTCCTGAAAACGGATGACCCCTGGTTCCGCGCCGTGGACCTGATCTACGGAAACGATGGCGGCGTGTACATCGCCGACTGGAGCGACATCGGCGAATGCCACGAAAACGACGGCGTTCACCGCTCCTCCGGGCGCATTTACAAGGTGACGTATCAGCAGCCGCCCCGCCCGGACCATGCCGACCTGACAGCCCTGAGCAACGCGGAACTCGTGGGCCTTCTGAACCGCCGGAACGACTGGTACGTCCGGCAATCCCGACGCATCCTGCAAGAACGCGCGGCCAGCGGTCAATCCTTGGAGGACGTGCATGCGCAACTGAAGACGTTGTATGAGCAAGAAAAGGACGTCCGTCGGAAACTTCGGGCGTTGTGGTGTCTCCATGTGACCGGCGGAACAGATCGAGATTTCCTCATTCAGCAACTGAACGCCCCCAACGAGCACATCCGCTCCTGGGCGGTCCGTTTGCTGATGGATGACGGAGAGATCCCGGAGGAGATCATCTCCCGGCTGGTCGTTCAGGCCCGAGATGAAACCTCCGGACTGGTCCTGCTCTACCTGGCCTCCGCGTTGCAGCGAATCAAAACAGGCCAACGCTGGGGTCTGGCTGAAGCATTGGCGGCGCACGACGAATTCGCGGCTGATCCGGCCTTGCCGCTCATGATCTGGTACGGCATTGAGCCGGCCGTCCCGGAAAACCCATCGCGGGCGGTCGCCCTGGCCGGATCGAGCGGGATTCCGCTGATCAGCCAGTTCATCGCCCGCCGGCTGACGGGAAATCTCGAACGAGTTCCAAAGCCGGTGGACGAACTCGTGACACGGCTCGGTGAGGTACGCTCCACCGACACGCAACGCGCGATCCTGGTGGGAATGACCGAGGCCCTTCAGGGCTTCCGGAAAATCGAGGCGCCGGAATCGTGGGAATCTGCCCGGAAAATGTTGAGCGAACGCCCCGACGAGGAGCTGCGCCGGCTGACCCGGGAGCTATCGGTCGTCTTCGGCGACGGCCGGGCCCTGGAGGAACTGAAAGCGATCGCCACGGCGAAGACCGCCGCGCTGGACTCCCGGCGCAACGCGATTCGGGTCCTCGTGGAGGCCCAGGCGGACGAGCTCACGCCGTTATTGCATTCCTTGCTGGTCGATCGGGACCTGGCGGCCGACGCGGTGCGAGGACTGGCGGCGTTCGAGACGCCGAGCACGCCCAAGATCCTGCTCGATCGCTACCGCAATCTGCCTCAGAACGCCCGCGCCGACGCGATTGTCACCCTCAGCGCGCGACCGTCCTACGCTCGCGTCTTGCTGGATGCGGTCGCTCGCGGGAGCGATCCCTCGGGAAGACGTCCCCACCTTCCAGGTGCGTCAGATGGCGAGCTTTCCGGATGAGACGATCCGCCGACAGATCGAGACATTGTGGCCGGAGCTGAAGTCGATACCCGAGCAAAAGCAGAGCCGGATCGCGCAACTCAAGACGCTTTTGACCCGTGAGGCGCAACCGAAGGCCGACCCGTCCCAGGGGCGTGCGCTCTTCGAGCAGGCCTGCGCGTCGTGCCATACGCTCTTCGGAACAGGGGGAAAGATCGGGCCGGACCTGACCGGGGCTCAGCGATCGAACCTCGATTACCTGCTGGAGAACATCGTCGATCCGGCGGCCACCGTCTCCAACGATTTCCACATGTCCACCGTGGCCCTGGCTGACGGACGAATTCTGAGCGGAATCGTGAGCGACCAGGGCGGGCCGACCCTCGCCATCCAGACCCCCACCGAACGCCTGGTCGTGCGCCGAGATGATGTTGAGGAGATTCAGACCTCAGCGCAGTCCCTGATGCCGGACGGCTTGCTCGACACCTTGAACGCGGATCAGATCCGCAACCTGATGGACTACTTGATGTCGCCGAGCCAGGTTCCGCTCCCGGAATCCGCGGAACGGCAATGAGGCCTCAACGGTCCTCTCGCTCATTCCAGACCGACTGGAGGAGTGCGAACAGCTCCGGATCATGTCGGCGCAATTCGGAACGAACGTACGGATAGAAGTCGTTCGTGCCGAAGAACGCCTCGCTGGCCTCCGCGAAATATTCCATCGGGTTCGTCGTGGCGTATGCCAGGTCATCCCGACCGTTGATGCGTAGCACCGAATCATATATCATCGATTTGATCGCATGTTGAAACGCGTCCCGGACCTCGGCGTTATGGAAGCCATCGTCGAGGAACTGGTGGTGATAACCGTGCGCCAGCTCGTGCAGAACCATCCAGGGCTGGTCGATGGTCCATGACAGGAAATTGCGGGCATTGGCGATCTCCACGCAGCGCGCTTTCTCCGGATTCATGTCGTGCGTCTTGAGCCAGCCGGTATCGGGGTGGTACGCCATGCAAGGGTGGTGCGGCTCCTCCCGCTCCACCCAGATGCGAATCGTCTGGAGCCGTTTTACGGCCGCGTGCGGAACGCGCCGGCCGATCTCGTAAAGCTGGTGGCGCAGGAGTTCCAGAGTCTGATCGGCCAGAGCCGGGTCGTCGAGAAGGTCCTGATGGACAAGCACCTCCCAGCCTTCGATCCGCTGAACCTCATAACACTCCGTCGGGGCGAACGACCGCGCCTCCTGGTCCGCCTCCTTGTGCTGTTGTTCCGCGAGTTCATCCAGTTCCGACAGGCGAAAGCGCACGCTGACGATATAAGGGGCCTCTCCCTCGGTCCAGTGTCCATACGTCGTCGTCACGATCGTGCCGTCGGGAAGCACCTCGACCCCTGGATAGGCGCAGTCGGCCCCTTTGTGATTGTCCATCAAACGGACCCGGTACTGCCCTTCGCGGCCTTCGCGGATGTCGTCGTAGGTCCCGACCCAGCCAACCCAGTCCCCCTTGGTCGGGCTCTCGTGGGTGGTATCGCGGAACGAGATAAATAGGCGGCCATCCGGCCCGTACTGGCCAACGTGGCGGTCCCCCGTCAAGGCCCCCGGAAGTTCCCTCGGCTCGGTCCACGTCTGCCCCTCGTCGTTCGAGAAAATGACGAAGGAGTTGAATTTGCGACTATTTTCACGCAAAAGAACGGCCATTTGTTTGCCGTCGGGGGAGCGGATCAGCCCCGGCTCGCAAAGGTGTGCTTCCGGGTGCTCGGCAATGACCTCGGGCTTGCTCCAGGTCAGGCCCCCATCCTTGGAGAGAATTTTGTAGACGCGAAACCTGGTGGTCTTCCCCTCGTTGTGCAAGAACCGCCCGTCATCATGGAATAAGGCCATGTAGTCGCCATTCGCCAGTCGGGCGACACTCGCCATCGCCACGATGCCGCCGAAGTCGCCGATCGGTTCCAAAGGGGTCCAGGTCTTGCCGTCGTCTTCCGAGACGGCCATGCGGATCGGATAAAGCCCGGAAAAGAGGATCAGGCGTTTCTTGCCCTGGGGATCGACCACGCGATGAATCGTCGGGGTTTCCTTCGAGGTCGCCCAGTTGTCCGGCGTGGGCAGACGCTCCGACCACGTCCGACCGCCATCGTTGCTACGCTTCATCACGATCGCACCCCGACCATGCCCCTTGGGGTACACCACGATCATCGTCTTGCCGTCTTCGAGCAGAACCGTGGTGGGATGGCCGAGATACTGCCCCTCTTCCCGATCCACGACGACCTGCCGCTCGGTCTGACCCGCGAGGTCGATCAACGGGATCGAGTACCCTCGCGAGACGGCCGGACGATCGTCCTGACCGGTCGCGGCTTCCGTGCGCGACTCAGGAGAGGGCAGGGCGGTCATTGTGGCGAGAACCAGAAAGACAACAAGCAATGATTCATAGCATCCCCCACATCGGCTTACGAGGTGGTTTCGGGTGAACGCGAACGGCGGACAGGAGCCGCCGCGCCACGAGTCGAGAACGTGGCACGGCGGCGGGGACGGCCGTCAGGATTTCGGCCGGATCTGGTAACGATGCGACTTCGGCTCGGCCGCGGCGCGCTGCTGTGCAACGACGTCCGCCTCAAGCTTGTCGAGTGCCTGGAGGGCCTCGTCGAGATGGGGCAGGTTCTCCTTCTGGTAGGGCACCTGAATCTGCCGCCAGCGGAAGAAATGCAGGTCGTTGTGCCGTTTCGTCAGTTGATGCACCGTCTCAGCCTGCCGGCTCATCGGGGTTGCCAGAACAGCCAGGTTCACGCCCTCGGCCAGTTGTTCATCCGTGAACGTGCCGATCTCCTGGTCATCGATCGTCAGGACGTACTCCCCGTCATTCCAGCCCATCAACGTCCAGCACCTCCTGATCGAGCGACTTCATCACGTCCGAGGACTCGACTGCCAGGACGACGATGGGGTCTTTCAGGTCGATCGGAAACGGCAGCGCCTCGTCCTTCTGCGTCCAGCTCGTAATGCCATCCTTGCAACTCAGTTCGGAAATTTTGGCGTTCGCGGTCTCGGCTTTGGGGGCTTCGCAATCCGCCTGGATCTGAACACGGGTGACGGTTGCCGGGGCGTTCCAGGCTTCCAGCAAGGCCGCCGCCATCAACAACTGGCCGCCTGGTCCGGGATGAACGCGGTCGGGATTCAGTTTCTGCGCGGCCTCCGGGTCGCGTTCGTACGCCTTCTTCGTCGCCGCGACGACCGATGTGTTCAGGTCGGCAAGGTCCACATGCGACTCCTTGGCCAGCTCCGCGACGAAATCCCCGTAGCGTTCGAGGACGGCGTTATAGCCCCCCTCGAACTTCGGCTCGCGGGTCACATCGTCGAACGGGGACGGGCGGATCAGCGTGAGCCGGATTCCCGGGGCCTCCTCCTGGAGACGCTCGACGATGTGCCGATATCCTCGGACGAAAACGTCATAGATCTCTTGCTTGAACGGCTGATAGCTCGCGTCGTTCATCCCGAGCATGATCGTCACAACTGTCGGCTTGTAGGCAAAGACATCCCGATCAAGACGCACGTCGATCGGGCCGCCCCCACCCCCTGTCACCCGGTCGCCACCCCAGCCGGAGTGAACGAACGTCACATCCATCTGGGGAAAACGCGTGACGACGAATGTCTCGACGAAGGTCGTGTAGAGTCGCTGGTCGGTGATGCTGTCCCCGTAGAAGACCACCCGATCGCCATCCTTCAAATAGAAGGAATCCTCGGCGCGGGCCAGGGCTGGCAGACCGAGCAATACGCAAATTGCTACTTTCGCGAACTTCATAAAGGTCAGTCTCCTCTCGGTTGGGATCGGGTCCGATGTTTGATCGCGGGGCCTCGCCTTCGACGACCATTAGCGGAAACGATACCGGAGCGGACGGTCGAACGATAGACCCTTGGCTCAGGAGATCGGTGCCGATCCGTCGGGCAGAATCCAAAAGTGCGGGCGTGATGGCCTCTCGTTTGCCTATGAATTGCTGGTAAGCCACCCGTTTCCGACCGACCTCGCGCACCCTCTGTTTGCATGATCGAAAAGGAGGATTCCGTGGACTCATCCCGACGTCTGCCCAACGAACCGACTCTCGTCTCGCGCCGATCCTTGTTGCAGGCGAGCACAACGGCCATCCTGCTCGGCAGCACCTCGACGATCACGCGGCCGACCCAAGCGCGGGCGGACGCCACCGAATCCTCCGGAGGGGGTTGAGTGGCGGAACCGGCAGCCGGACATGGCGTATCGCCGCCTGGGCCGGACCAACATGATGATCTCCGAAGTGGTTTCGGGCGGCGATCCAATCACGCCCGATAACTTCCGGCACCTCGAAAAGGCCCTGGAAAAGGGACTGAATTACCTGGACATGGCCCCGGCCTACCACCAGGGGAAGACCGAAGAGGCCTACGGGCAACTGCTCGGCGGTTCCTCGGCGAAACGGCAGAAGGTTTTCCTGACGACCAAGATTTCCGATTACAACAAGCGCCGGGAGCAGTTGTACCGCGACATCTTCAAGGGGTTGCCCGCGACGAAACAGGAGGCCATCCAGAAGCGGTCCCAGGAGCTTCGCGAGGAGCGTGGCGTCACGAAACCGGGCTACTTCCTGACGTATTTCCCCGGTCAACTCGATGCCTTCGACGGCTCGTACCTCTGCGCGGCCATGATGCCGGACTACGCGCACCGCGTCGAGGGAAGCCCCGAGTTGCGGAAGGTCATCATCGAGTCCCTCGAAGGCAGCCTGAAGCGCGTCGGGACCGACCATTTCGACATCATGATGTGCCCCCACGGCGCCAACGCTCCGGAGGACCTGAACAGCCCCGAGATCCTCGGCACGTTCCTGGAACTGAAGAAACAGGGGAAGGTGCGCTTCCTGGGCGTGACCTCGCATAACGATCCGGCCGGCATCCTGCGCACGGCGACCAAGGCCGGGCATTACGACGCGGTCATGATGGCCTACAACGTCATCAACGGCGGATATCTCGATGACGCCATCCGACAGGCCGCGGATCAGGATGTCGGCATGATCGCCATGAAGGTGGCGATGGCCGTGGCGACACATCACAAACAGCTTCAACCCGTCCCGGACTGGCGCATCCAGAAGGTCGAGCGGATCGTCCCTGGGGACTGGAAGGCCCCCCAGAAGGCGTATCTCTGGACGTTGCAGAACCCGAGGATTTCCGCGGTGATCTCCAACCTCTGGGACGAGAACTTTGTGAACGAGAACCTGGCCGTCGCCGGGAAAAAGGTCGAGTTCCAGCAGGCGTGATGGCTTCCCGGGCTCGCCCGAAATCAAGCACGCCCCGCCACGAGGGATGGCGGGGCGTGCTCATGCGACTTGGTCTGTCCAGAGGACGGCCTTTTGTCACGGCAGATGGAACGTGAGGTTCTTGCGCTCCCCATCCCGCAAGAGGGTCACGGCGATCGGATCGCCGGGCCGCTTCTGCTGCAAGGCATGAGCCAGCAGCTCGGATTCGGTCATCCGCCGGGTCAGACCATCGAATGAGACGATGATATCCCCACGCTGAAAGCCCGCGTTCTTGGCGATGGCATGCTCTCCGTACTGGCCGACATGCCCGATCCGGAGCGCCATCCCGTCCTCACTGAGCCCGGCCTCCCGCCGCTGCTCGTCGGTCATCTCGTCCAGCTTCATCCCCCCGAAGCCCAATCGGCGCAGTTCCCAGGTCGTCGCTCGCCAGGAAATGTTCCCGCGCCGCCAACCTTCCGGCAGGTTGATCGTCACGTCGCGCACCGAGTCATCGCGGCGGATGCCCGCCTGGAGTTGACCCTGGCCGGGAGCATTCTGCAAGACCCATTGCAGGTCGGCGATCGAGAGCAACGGCTGGCCTTCCAGCGTGGCGATCTCATCTCCCGGACGAATCCCCGCGCGGGCGGCTGGGGAGTCCGGCGCGACCTCCCGCACCGTCGCCTTCTCCTTCGGGTCCATCGTCAATCCGATCCGGCTGGGGTCGGGGTAGGGAAACAACACCTTGTCCGGAATCGGCTTCCCGGCCTCGTGATAGGTCATCCGTTCGGCATCCCGAATCTGGTGGCAATGCATGCAACTGCGAGCCACCTCCCCCTCGTAGTCCAGAGAGGTTCCGAAGCGTTCTTTCAAGCTCGGATAATCGCGGGGCGTCTTGTAGCGTGTCTGCGTGACCTGCTTGCCGGCCAGGGCGGATTTGAGCTGCGCGTAATTCTTGTGAATCCGCAGGCCCGCCTCCATCGCCTTCCGCAGTCCCTCCAGGGAGATGTCCTGAAACTCGGGCCGATCGGAACGGGTGCCGAACCGCGCGTAGATCGTCTTGTCGGGGTTCATCAGGTAGGCCGCGAAGGACTGATCGAAATCATGCTGAAAGGTCGTCAAGTCGATGTTGTTGGCCTGGACGATACGCACACAGACATACTGATCGAGCAAGTCCCGGATGATCGGGTCGCGCCGGGCGACATCGTCGTCGAATTCCTGACACGCCTCGCAAGGAATACAGCGGAACACCACGAACAGCGGCTTTCCCGATTCCTTCGAGGCCTGGATGCCCTCCTCCAGATTGTTATAGATCCAGTCCAGCGAATCTTTGAACGTCTCGCGATCGTTCCGTACCTTCGTGTCACGGTCCTGGGCATGGACCGGCCCCGCCGAGACGAGCAACAAGCCGGCCAGGAGAAGAACTGAGCGCATGAGCCTTTCCTCAAAAGGTTAAGTCGTGAACGCGACGTGATGATCCTGTCGCGGACGATATTCTACCGGAAGGATTCATCAAAGGTGAGCAACAACGCAAGAAGACTAAAGGGGACTTTATGGTTTAGCGAGTCGGGGGCTTCCTCCCTCACGATCAGGGTGGCCTCACGGACGGAAAAACAGTCCTCGCCCGAGAAGACGAGGTGGACTGTCCGCCCGTCGTCCGAGAACCACTTGGTCGGCAAGCTCGCCGATTCCCCGGGCGCCACGTCCCATTGTTCGTGGAAGTCGCATGTGGACCAGGGTCCCCAGGGCTCGGGGGCTTCATGAAGCCCCAGGCCCCCTTCCCAGCGCGCATCCTGATCGGAAATGACCTGCACCCAGAGGTAGCGTTTCAGAACGGGATGATAACTGACCGAGGATCGCCCGCAACGGCCCGGATCGGTGAAAACCGCCCCTCGGTCTTCGATCTGTTTCGACCAGCGGGGTTGATGATCGGAATCAGGCCCTTCAAAGAACTCGTAAGCCTCGCGTTCCCGGATCCGGTTTTGGGGAACCCTCGCCAGGATCATCCGGTCGGCGGGGACGTAGGCACTCGATGAGTCCGGCGAGATGATGTACACATGATCGTCTCGTGCACCCTCATAGTTCTTCCCGAACTGGATGAAGGTCGGGCAACCGAAGCTGGTGGTGAATTTCCAGGGGCTCCAGGTCCAGGTTTCGCCCTGATCCGCCGACCAGGCCAGTTGCGCATTGTCAGCGTTCCGTGCCCATAGGTAGAGGATACCGTCCACCATGAGCAGGCCGCTGGCTTTCTTGCCGGAGGGGCCATCCCCCGTCTGCTCGCCGGACGGCGAGCGAATGTTCTGGCCCTCGAAGTTCTCGGAGGGACCGAGAACCCGGGCGAACCCGAGGCTCAGCTTGCGGGGGACGAACGGCTCGAAACCGCGACCGTCTCCGTAAGCGGTGTATTGCGCGTCATCCGAACCCCAGGTGATCGGCCAGTTGTCGCTCCCCTTCGCCCGACGGACGATCGACGAAGCGGGCGCCCAGTTCACGCCGACGACGCGACGGCTCGGGGGATAGGGCGCGGCGGAACCGACCGAGGCCGACTGGACGGCGGCGACGATCGGCTCCAGAAAGGGCGCGAGCACGTCGTAATGGCCGCCGCCCTCCTCACGCTTCCAGGACTGGCCCGCCCGGGCAATGACCAGGTCCAGGCTCGGGATGACGACGATCAGGCTATCGTAGAGGCCCCACGACCAGTACGCATCGCGGGGAACGTCGGCCAGGGTTCCGTCGGCATTGTTCCACCAGAGCAAGCCGTAGTGATCCGACGCGTTGCCGTGATCGCCGTTTTCCCACTCGGCCAGACCGACCACGCCCGGAACGGGCCGCCGGGCGATATCGATAAATTCGCGCGAAAGAATCCGCTGATCCTTCCAGCGTCCCCCGCGCAGGTAGAGCAGGCCGATCCGTGCCATGGCATCGACATTCGCGCTGATGCCCGACCCGAATTCGCGCCGCTCGATGCCGTGAATCTGGTGGGGCCGATAGCTATTGTTCCGCCACGTCAGGTCGTCGGGCGTGATGCCCAGGGGAGTGAAGACGCGATCGAACATGAGTTCCTTCATGTCCTGTCCATACGCGAGCGTCAGGCACTCCGCGAGCCAGTTCGGTCCGGCGTCGCTGTAGTGCCAGCGCGTGCCGGGCCGGAACAGCAGCTTGCCGTAACCCCCCGGCTTCTCGAACCCCGCGGTCTGGGTCGCCAGATGGCGGATCGTGATCTCGTCCAGCCAACCGGTCTTCGCGTTGTCGTCCGGCGGAATCCCCAGTTCGGGATGGACCGACCGTGCCCGATCATCCAGGCGAATCTTCCCATCCCGGATCGCGAGGCCCAGGGCCGTAGCGCCGAACGACTTGGTGGAGGATTTCAGGTCGTATCGGTGCTGGAGATCCCCCCAGGAGAGAACCAGACGACCACCCCGGACGATCATCCCCGAGCCATGCCCGGTGAGGGCATAATTCCGCACCTGCGCCAGTCGCGCCCGATCCATCCCCATCGTGGCCGGTTCGGCTCGCTCCCAGCGGGGCATCGGCCAGACCTCTTCGGCCGCCGCCGGTTGTGCGGCGAGCCACATCATGAAGACGAAAAATGATGAGCGCATGGGTCGAACAATCCTCCCGGATCACGAGGTTTCGCACGCCAGGGTTTGAACGTAATCGGCCCCGGTCCGCGAAGCAACAGGGGAGCGTGGCGTCTGCCGTTGCGGCAAATTCGTGGAAGTTACCGGGGCATTCGTCAGACGAATTGGTATCATTCAGGGTCAGGTCCGAAGCCATCAGCCGGCGCGGTTGATGCCCTGATTGTTTCCCGACGAGGAGTCGAGTGCGATGGCCCCTGATGAGAAGAACCTCACTGATCGCCGCACGTTCCTCCAGGCCGGCGCCCTGGCGGCGTCGGCCATGACGTTGACCTCTGCTACGAGAGGACAAGACGCCCCCGCGAAGGAAGCGACGATTCCCCGGCGCAAGCTGGGCAAGACCGGGGTCGAGATCACGATGCTCGATCAGGGGGCGGTCCGCAGTTCAAGCCTCGAACGCATCCTGCGCTTCGCCTTCGCCAACGGCATCCGCACCTTCGACACCGCCAAGGTGTACGGCTCGGAGCCGGACTTCAAGAAGTGGTTCGACCGGGAACCCGAGGTGCGCAAGCAGATCTTCCTGGTGACGAAAGACACGCCCCGCACCCCGTCCCAGATGTTGAAGATGGTGGACGAGCGGCTGGCGACGCTTGGCACCGATTACATCGACCTGTTCTTCATCCACGGGTTCGGCGATCACCACTCGCTGGACGACGCCATCAACCTGGTCAAGAGCAAGGAATTCAAGGAGACGGCCGAGGCGATCCGCAAGTCGGGGAAGGCCAGGTTCGTCGGCTTCTCGTCCCACCATAAGGACCGCGCCAGATCATCCAGGCCGCCGCGGAAGGGGGGATCGTGGACGCGATCATGCTCCAGTACACCCCCTGGCTCGACAAGGATTCCGCCCTCAACAAGGCACTCGACGCCTGCTGGGAGAAAGGGATCGGCCTGATCTCGATGAAGCAAATCGCCGGCCAGTTCTTTGGCGACAGACCGAAGGGGAACATCCTTGAGGATGTGGTCCGACGGGTGCCGACGCTCAAGGAAAAGAACCTGACGCCCTTCCAGGGGCTGCTGCACGCGATCTGGACCGACGAACGGATCAGCAGCAGTTGCGTCTCGATGCGCAACACCGACCAGATCCGCGAGAACACCGACGCCGCGCGACGCTTCGAACCGCTGAAGACGGCGGAGATTCACGAGCTGCGAGACGCGGCGCCGGTCGCATGGCCCGATGCTCTGCGCCGATTGCGACGGCCGCTGCTCGGTCGCCGCCGGGACGACCGCCGAGCTGGGCAACCTCACGCGGTTCCTGACCTACCATGAATATCACGGCGACCGCGTCGAGGCCCGACGCCAGTACGCCCGGCTTTCGACCCAGGCCCGCGACTGGTCCGGCGCGGACCTCGACGCCGCCCGCGCCGCATGCCCCAACCGTCTCGACTTCGCCAAGCTGCTCCCCGAGGTCGAGCGGCATCTGTCGTGAGGGAACAACCGGAGCGCCCGGTTTCGGGCAACGCCGATGCCGGGGCGCTGAATAGAAGTTCTTGTAGCGTTCCTTGAACGCCCGGATGCCGCCGTGGACGGCATGGATATCGAAGCCGAGCACGAACATCTTGCAGCCGCGATCGGCCATGCGCGCGGCGTACTCCGGGCCTCTCGGGACGATGCCCCAGGGCTTGCCGGCGTCTCGGCAGGCGTCCGCGATGCGGTCGATCGTCTCCAGGCAGCGCGGGTGCTCGAACTGGCCCGGAACGCCGAGAACCTGGCTGATATCGGCCGGACCGACGAAGAGGAGATCGACGTCGGGGACCGCCGCGATCTCGGCGACGCGCTCGATCGCGCCGGCGGTTTCGATCTGGATGCCGACGAAGATTTGCTCGTTGGTCCGCTCAACGTAGTCCTTCGTCGGCGTCAGGCCGAAGCGGCCGTCGCGGTTGCCGCCGTTCAGGCCGCGCTCGCCGCGCGGCCAGAACTTCGCCCAGCGCACGGCGCGTTCGGCATCCTCGGGGGAGCGGACCATGCTGACCATCACTCCACCGGCGCCGGCTTCCAGAGGACGCATGATCGACGCGTAATCGGTCGCGGGCAATCGGACGAAGTGATCCATTCCGTACGCCCTGGCCGCGAGCGTGGCGATCTCGATATCCCGCATCGACAGGCCGGCGTGCTCGGCGTCGAGCCAGAGCCCGTCATAACCGCCGTGTTCACCGACGATCTCGATGAATTTCGGGCTGAACAGTTGCCCGATCCCGAACAGCCTCACGAACTTCCCCTCGGCCAGCAACTGCTTGATCCTTGCCATGTTCGACCGCCCTTCGCGTCTGTTGATGAAACGTGCCGTTTGCTTCGAGAATGCCGGATTCCGAAGATTCTAGAGTCTCCTCCCGTTCAGGGCGACCAGGAAGACTCCACGTGACCCGTTCGACCGGACCTTCCGCGTCGAAAATAGCCCCATGAGATGCTGGAACCGCCGGACGCTTCCCGTAAGATAGGCATGTCGTGCCTAACCCGCGAAGATGGTCCCCCCGAGCGATCCGGCACAATCATGCTCTCAACGGCTCTCGATTTCGACGCGGACGAGACGGCTTCCTCGACGTCCCGTTCTCTGCCCCGGGCTCCCGTGTTCCGGCTGGCGTTCGGTGAGTTGCTCTGGCGCGTGACGTTCTTCGTCTTTCTGTTCCGCGAGCTTCACGTCATCCAGACCTTCTGGTCGTTCCGCTGGGCTCCGCCCTCGCGGCGGATCATGGCGATTCTGGCCCATACGCCCAAGCAGATGTTCCGGGCCTTCCTGATCGGGGCCATCGCGGCCGTCGTCTGCGACCTCGTTTTTCGCCTCATCGTCCGGCCGCTCATGGTGCGCTGGTATAATCCCGTGAACCTCGACCCGGCGAGCGAGCACCCACTCCTGTTCCGCCTGGCAACCAGCGAGGCGATCGACTTCGAACTCCCGGCGCGTCAGGTCCAGGGCCGGCATCGCCCCCCCGGCACGCTCATCCGCACGGACCGGACGATCTGGTTCTTCCCCTTCGCCTGGGATGCGGAACCGTGGTCGCTCCCTGTCGATCGCCTGGCTGAGATCCACGTCGAGCCCGCCCGGCGCCGGGTGCTGGGACTGGTCAAAGGGTATCCCGAGCACCTCGTCCTGATCGATCAGGACGGTGCGCGATCGGTCTTCGTGCTGGCCGACCCGGCCGAGTTCCTTCGGCGCTTCGACGGGGCCGAGAACGCGACAATCCCACCGTCTCCCACGCAACCGGAGTTCATCTCCGTGGAACGCTTGTGACGGTCTGGGAATATTTCCCAAACGTTTGTGGAGAGAACCGACCGATGCCCGAGCGATTCCGGGTGCTGATCACCGACTTTCTGGCCGAGACGAGCGTCGAGACGCCCATTCTGGGCGACATCGCGGACCTTGTGACGGCCCGCGCGTTTGACGAGTCGGAACTTGTCGATCAACTGGCCGACGCCGACGCGATGATCGTCTTTCACGACGTGCCGATGCTCACCGACGCCACCTTCGCACGCGCCGAGCGCTGCCGGGGGGCCGTGCGGGCGGGGGTCGGTTACAACAACATCGACCTGGCGGCGGCCGGGCGCAATGGCATCGTCGTGTGCAACGTGCCGGATTACGGCACCGAGGAAGTCGCCGATCACTCGATCCTGCTCCTGCTGGCCGTCGCCCGCCGCTTGATCCCCTGCCACGATGGCATCCGCCAGGGGGAGTGGCATTTCCAACTGGCCCGGGGCACGCCTCGCCTGCGAGGCAAGACGCTCGGCATCGTCGGTTGCGGGCGGATCGGCAGCGCGACGGCCCTCCGCGCGAAGGCGCGTCGGGCTGGATGTCGTTTTTTACGACCCCTACGCCGTGCCGGGGCTGGATAAGGCGCTGGGCATCCGTCGCGTCAATCGGCTCGAAGAACTACTCGAACAGAGTCCGTTCGTGAGCCTGCACTGCTATCTCGATGCCGCGTCGTACCACCTGATCAACGCCGAGGCCCTGGCACGGATGCCCGAGGATGGCATCCTGATCAATACGGCCCGAGGGCCGGTCGTCGATCAAACAGCCCTGCTCGAAGCACTCGATCGCGGTCGCCTGCTCGGCGCGGGGCTGGATGTCGTGGAGCGCGAACCGCTGGACGACGAGCGCTTGCGTCACCATCCGCGCGTCATCCTCACGCCGCACTCGGCATTTTATAGCGTGGAAGGCTTCGTCGAGCTTCGCTCGAAAGCCGCCGAGGAGGTCCGCCGCCTGCTCCGGGGAGAACCCCCGCGATGTCCGGTCAACCGCCCCTACCTGTTCGAGCCGCGCGCCCGGATCGACTGAGATGGACACCACCGAGACCACGGTCCGGGCGATCTTGACCCGGACCTCGGGGTATTTGAAAACCGTCTGCTCCCACTCCCTCCAGCCGTATCGCGGCTGTCCGTTCGGCCGATCTCTTTGTGGTGTCGCCTGTTATGTCCAGCACAACATCTACGTGACGCAAGGGCGTCCCTGGGGCTCGTTCCTGGAAGTTCGCGTCAACGCGGCCGATGCGTACCGCGCGGCCTACCAGCGCGAGCGTGCCTGGGCCAGGAAATCGCGCGGAGGGTTCGTGATCTTCCTGTCCAGCTCCACCGAGCCGTTCCCGCCGCAGGAGGCCCGGCACGGCGTGACGCGGTCGGTGCTGGAAACCATGATCGACGAGCCGCCCGACGGCCTGATCGTCCAGACGCATTCGGACCGGGTGGCGGACGTGAACGACCTCCTCATCCCACTGGCCGCGCGTTGCCACCTGCGAGTCCATATTTCGATCGAGACCGACCGCGACCGCCTCCCCGGTTTGCCGCGTCCCGCCTGTTCGGTGGAACGCCGGTTCGCCGCCGCCGAGCAACTGCACCGCGAGGGCCTGTCGGTTGTCGTCACGGTGTCCCCGCTCTTGCCGATCGCCGATCCGGATCACTTCTTCCGCCGCATTGCCGAGGTGGCCGACGCCGTCGTGCTCGACCATTACATCGGAGGGGACGGCTCGCCGGAGGGCACACGCACGCTCAAGACCGCGCTGCCCGGAGCGATGGCGTCCGTGGACCCCGAATCCGTCACCTCTGGAAGTATCGCGACCGCATGGGAGCAATCGCGCGGAGGTATCTCCCCGGCCGCGTCGGGTTTCATATCGACGGTTTCGCTTCCCGAAACTGGACATGACTGATTCGCCCTAAGCTTTTATTTCGAAACAAGTTGGGAAAACCCATTGAGTCGGCCTCGCGATTTTTTCAAAATATCTTTCGAATGACAGCGAACCTTTGACGTTATGATCGTGTCGAACAGGACGAACGGCGGGACGACTTTCATAGGGTCTCCCCGCCGTTTGAATATTGGGAAGCATTTCGCTCCCCGGATCGAATCGAAAGAATCCTTAACCGTTTCTCTTACACCAGCGCAGGCCGATCGCGAGACGCTCGGCCTTTCTGGCGGCCAAGGGTTGCCGTCGCGCTCATTTGCCGTCTCGCTTCTCAATCCCGCCCCGAAGAGGGCGGATGTGAGGGTCTCGCCATGTTGAACCACCTGAATCGCACGCTGTCGGCCAACCTGAACCGGCGGAACCTCGGCACGCTGTCGCAGCATGCCGCCCAGGTGGAGTTCAACAACGTGGCCAAGACCCTGCGCATTCGTCCCGACCACATCCTCATTACGCGCAGCGATTCCATGCGCCTCGGAGTCGAGGACCCGATGGAGCCGCGAAGGTATCCATCGTTTGGTTCCTCGATGCCGAGTTCACCCCCCTCGTCCGGTTCGTGGCCCTTGTGGCTCACATTAGCCGAACGCGGGGCGGTCGAGGCGGTCGTCGAAGCACCAGCGCTCCACCAGGAGACGGTCGTCGTACACGACCAGACCTGTCGGATCGCCGGTGCGCAGGGCCAACCCAAACCTCGACAACGCGGAGCGTTCCGCGTCGCCACCGTCCCAGGCGGTGGTTGTCGAGGTCAGGGTGCCGGCCGTTGGACCGCCCGGACCGCAATAAGCCCTGCCGCGAGACCCGCGGCAGGGGGGTGAAGGTCGTCCCCCTAGCTCATTCCCGCGAACCTTGAGGGGGATCGGCCCGGCGCCTCGAAGGGCGCCGAGGACCGTTCCGCCTTTGGTTTCTCAAGCGTCGCGTTGAGCGGGAGGTCGGCCCGCGTGGAGCACGCCAGCGGCGGTTTTTTCGAACCGTCATGGTCCCTTTCTTGGCGTGATCCTCGCCCGAGCCGTCCCCGTCGGTCGCCGTCGTCGTGATGCTGGTGGCCCGGTCGTGCCCTTCGGTCAGAACCGAAGGGCGAGGACCGGACCGTATCACGATCCAACGGCACCGTTGAACGAGCCGAGCGCTGGCGTTCGGGTGCGCATTCCGTCCAGCTTACATCACACGACGGGAGCCGCCTGGAGCCATTTCCCTGAGGATCGGGGGATTTCCGTGGTTGCTACTTTGCAGAATGAGACGGCCCGACAGGCCGGTTGGAGTCAGACGGCGGCGCTCGTGGAGCAGGCTCAGGCGGGCGATCGGGAGGCGTTCGGCCGGCTGGTCGAGCAGTTTCAGCGCACCGTGTACTCCATCTGCCTGAACCGGCTGGGCAATCCGAGCGAGGCCCTGGAACTTACCCAGGAGGTCTTCCTGCACGTGATGAAGCGACTCGACCAGTTGCGGGAGCCGGAGCGGTTCGCCGGCTGGCTGCGGCAGGTCGCCGCTCGCATGGCGATCAACCGGGCCACGCGCCGGGTCGCTCCGACGACCGTCGAGGCCGAGGTACTCGAAGGGGCCAGCGGTAGCCGGTCCGACCCACTCGATGAGCTGATCACCCGGGAACGGGCTCGCCAGCTCTACGAAGGGCTCTCGCGGCTCAAGCCCCTCGACCGGGAGACCCTGGTGGCGTTCTACATCCAGGGCCAGTCCTTGATCGAGATCGCCGAGGCGCTGGAGACCCCGATCGGCACGATCAAGCGTCGGCTGCACACCGCCCGGAAGCGGTTGAAGGCCGAGCTGGAAGCCAGCGCCGCCGACGCATTCGAGTGGACCGACGGCCCGGAGCTTCCCGAGCCGGACGAGGCCGACGCCGAATTGCTGGAAGTCGGTTGAGCCGCCGACATCGTAGTCCCAAACCGCGAGGCGATCCGGCCAATCCGCCGGTTCGCCTCGCTTCCTTTTTCAGACGACGCTCCCCACGAGCCAGCCCATGGACCAGGCCGCCTGGAAGTTGTAGCCGCCGATCAGACCATCCAGGTCGAGCACCTCGCCGATGAAGTGAAGCCCCGGCTGGAGCCGGCTTTCCAGCGTCTCGGGATCAACCTCATCGAGCGCGACGCCGCCGCTGGTTACTTCCGCCTTGGCGAAGCCAAGCGTCCCAACGACCGGCAAGGTCAACGCCTTGATCCCTCGCCACCAGCCGCCGACGCTCGTCGCGGGTCAGGTCCGGCCCCTTGCGATCGGCCGGAATCCCTTGCGCGACGAGCAGGGCATCGGCCAGCCGTCGCGGGATTCCTTCCGGCAGCAAGGCCGCCACCGCGGGCCGTCCCACGCGGCACCTGGCCTGTAGATGGGCGTCGATTGCCTCGGCGCGGAGATCGGGGACGAAATCGAGCCGAAGCGCCAGCCGTTCGGGATGGTCGTCGCGCGCGACGGCACGGCTCACGTCGAGAATCGCCGGGCCGGTCAATCCAAAGTGGGCGAACAGAACCGCCTCCCGACGCTCCAGCAAGACCGCCCCCGAGGGATCAACGACGGCGGCCGTCGCGTCGTTGATCGTCACCCCCCGCAGCTCCGGCACCCACGACGCCCCGACACGGATCGGCACCAGGGCCGGCTTGGGAGAAACGATCGTATGGCCGAACCGCCGGGCGATCGCATAGCCGTCGCCGGTCGTCCCGCTTCCGGGATAGGACTGGCCGCCGACGCGACACGACCACACGACGGCGCGGACCGAGCCGTCCGGAACCGCGATCACGAACCCCTCGTTCTCCGGCTCGATCCCCCGCGCCGGGCAGTTCGTCCGCAACGTCGCCCCCGAGCGCTCCAGGCGTCGCTGCAAGGCGGCCAGCACGTCGGTCGCGCGGTCGGTGGCGGGGAAGACCTTGCCGTTCCCCTCGATCTTGGTCGCAACCCCTTCGCCTTCAAAGAATTCGACCGTGCTCTCGACGCTCAACGCCTTCAGGGAAGGGCCGAGAAAGGGGCCTCCCGTCCCAAAGGCTTGCTGGATGCTCCGGCCACCCCGGGCCTGCCGGGGATCATAGGCCGGGTCGATCGGTCCGGAGACGACGCGAAGGTTACGCAAACCCCGGGCATTGGTCAGGTTACACCGCGTTCCGCCCGACATCAGGATCTTCACGCCCGGCCGGCGGTTCTTCTCCAGGAGGAGCACGGAACGGCCACACTCCGCCGCGCGGATGGCCGCCAAGAGTCCGGCGGCACCGGCCCCGAGGATCGCCACATCCCAGCGGCCTTCACGGTCCGTCACGACGCGCCGCCTCCCGGTTCGATCGCAGGGTGCCGATCACCTCCCGCACCGATCCGGCACCCATCTCGCCGAGCATCCGGGCCAGGTCGTCCACCAGACGCTCGGACGCCGTGGGATCGTAAAAGGTCGCGGTGCCGACCTGGACGGCCGAGGCCCCCGCCACGAGGAAATCCATCGCATCGTCCACTGAGCCGATCCCGCCGATGCCGATGAGCGGGAGATCGGGCAGGGCGCGGGCGACGTCCCAGACCATCCGCAGTGCCAGTGGTTTGATCGCCGGGCCGCTCAGGCCGCCGATGTCGTTGGCCAGGATCGGCCGGCGCCGTCGCCAATCCACGACCATCCCCTTGAACGTGTTGATCAGGCTCACCGCGTCGGCCCCATTCTCAGCCGCCGCCCGCGCGATGGGCACGATGTCCGTCACGTTCGGCGTCAGCTTGGCAATCACCGGCAACGGACAGACCGCGCGGACCCGTCCCACCAGGCGGCCGACGGCCTTCGCGTCGATCCCCAGGTCCAGCCCATGACTGACGTTCGGGCACGAGATGTTCAGCTCGATCGCCGCCAGACCCGGCTCGTCGCCGATCATCTCGGCCATCGTGACAAACTGGTCCTCATCCTCCCCCGCGATGTTGATGATGACAGCCGTGCCAATCTGGCGAAGATAGGGGAGATGATGGTCGCGGAAATGTTCAATACCGTCATTGTCCAGGCCAATCGCGTTGAGCAAACCCGAGGGGGTCTCCACGGTGCGAGGGGTGGGATTTCCGGCTCGTGGTTGAAACGTGACCGTCTTCGGAATCACCCCGCCCAGTCGCTCCAGATGAACGAATCCGGCCATCTCCCGGGCATAACCGAAGGTCCCGGAAGCCACGAGGATCGGATTATTTAATGCCAACCGCCCCAGCCGTACACCCAGATCGACCACGACGCGCCACCTCCTCATAAGTGCTCTCGGAGCCTCTTTGGATTATCCCTGCGGATTTGCCACACGGACACCCCAAAAGCGAGGTAGCAACGGGATAAATGGGGTGATTCAGGTAAGACGATTTGAGATAAACGATTGGTGGTCTTTCTTGACCTGCCTGTTTGGGTCGCGTTCCTCCGATTCTGACAACTCTGAGAATCCAGCGATTCGCGCTTGAGAGTCCGTGATTTCAGCCTGCACGCGGTTTCCAGAATGTCCATTCACCGTCGTTCGCTGGCTCTGGCGGCCTTGCGACGCCTACTTCTAGGCAACGTCTGGATAAGCTGCTGATTCAAGGGAATCGAAATCGCGATCAATCCTTCGCCTGTTTCGGCACGGAAAGACCGGCCCCGAGACCGCCGTCGATGCCCCAGACCTGGCCGGTGATCCAACTCGATTCGGGGCCGAGCAGGTACGCCATCGGCCGGGCAATTTCCTCGGGCTGTCCAACCCGTCCGAGAGGGTGGAACGATTCACTGACAGCGCGGCTGGCGTCGTTGCGGAGCAAGGAGGAGGCCAGGGGGGTATCCGTCAGGCCCGGAGCCACGGCATTGAAGCGGATCGATGATCGCGCGTAGGTAATGGCGGCCGAGCGCACAAGACCTTCGATGCCTGCCTTGGCGGCAGCAATTCCCTCGTGATTGTTCAACCCTTGCCCTGCGGCCACCGTGCTGACCAGCACGATCGATCCACACTTCTGGCGACGCATGGGTCCGAGCACCGCCTTTGCGGCGAGAAAGGCCGTTGTCAGGTTCAGGGAGAGCGTCTCCTGGAATTCCTCCAGGGTAAGCAAGTGCAAGGGTTTTAGCAGGATCGAGCCGATGCAATGCGCCAGCCCGTCGAGGCGATTGAACCGATCAAGAGCGACGTCCACCGCCCTTTCCAGATCCTCGGCGCGGTGGGCATCCCCTGGTACGGCGATGGCCCGCCCACCGAGTTCATCGGCAAGACGCTCCAGTCGTTCCGCATGCCGCGCGAACAGCACGACCGAGTTCCCCTGAGCCACCAACTCGTGAGCGAGGGCCGATCCGATCCCTCCCGAACCTCCGGTAATCATGATGCAACGACCGGCCATGAGACGTCGTCCTCGTTTCCGAACCACGAACGATCCGGGCGGGGGATCGTCCATCTCCGGGACGTTGTAGGCCGAGGCCGCGCCGGGTCAACCCGGACGCGCGGCGACGCCGGACGGCCTTCCGGGAATCGTCCCCGAGCCGTACGGCGTCGTATTGTTGACGGAATCTGCGGTTTTCAACCCCCGGCAGCGCGTTTCTGCAGGAGTTGTTGCAGCTTGCCCGGATCGATCTTCGGTTTCCGGGGCACGTTCTTGGTGTCCGACGGGTCTTGCACATGCTTGGCACGGGTATCGACCGGAACATTCCCCAGGCCTGGTACGAAGATGGTCGCCGGAGGGGTGCTGGAGGACGGTTGAGCCACATCTCCTGCCTTCGGAGATTGGGCTGGCTGGTTCGGACGCGGCGCGTTTCCCTCCGGCGAAGGGGTCACAACTGGCGCCATGCTTCCGTCGGCCTGCCGTACCATCCCTCGAATGACGATCGGCTCGGGGTTCTCGCCCTCTTGTAACGGAGGGGTCGGGAACGCCGACGGCGGAGGAAGTTTCTCTGTCGTACCGGTTCCCGTACCCGGCATGATCTGACCGGGCGGAGCCGGGGTTATCTCGGGAAGTGGACTCGGCGGCTGCGAGAGCGTGCCCTTGGGGCCAATGATCACGGCATTTGAGGGTGGGATCTCCGTTGAGAGTTCCGTCGGCGGACTGACCGGAGGACCGCCAAGCCGACCGGCCGCGAACCCTTCTGCGCCGACGGTTGGCGGCGGAGGCATCTCACCGGGGGGAACAGGGGCAAAGCGGGTTCCCACCACACCCGCCGCAGAGGTCGGCTCGACCTTCACGACTGTGGACCCAGCCATCCAGCACGCGATAGAGCGGATGATTCGGTCCGATGAAGATCGGCTTTCCGCTTGGTGCGTGCGGCATCAAGGCGCTGGTCAGCAACTCGCTCCGGGCGGGATCATCCCGATCGACGAGTCTAAGGACCGCGTCGAGATTGGTACGCACGAGCAATTCGTTGGCCAGGTCGCGGTTCGAGCGTGCCTGAATGAGCTGGAACTGACTGTCGGATTGTTCGTTGTGGCACTTCGCGCAGGAGCGCTGCAAGATCGGGTGAACGCTTCGGGCGAACTCCTGATAGCGCCGGACGGCCAGGGGCGTCGGCAGGTCGAAGATCTGTGGAGCCGCCTGAGCGGCCTCCGGGTTGCGGGCATACGCCTCGCGCAGGGCTTCCATGCTCAGGGCACCGGGCGCGTCGGCTCTCGCGGCCGATTCCACGCTGGTGCGTACGACCCCGGGATCGGCCTGCGAGGCAAATTGCTCGGCGGACTCGATCTGAAAGAGCATGGCCTTGGCCCGGCCGTTCTGCGGGCTTAACGCGAGAACTCCCCGGAGTTGCTCCTTGGCCTCGGGATGGAGCTTCTGTTCCAGACACCAGAGGGCCAGCTTCATGCGCTCGTCCGGGTCGCGCTTCGGCAACCGATCGCACTTGTACTGGTATGCCTCGCGGATCGAGCCGAACGTCTTTTCGACCCGGTGCCGGGGATAGTGGATTTGTCCGATGTTGTTCCGATACGTGTAGCCGTCGTCGTCCTCGGTGATCTGGCCCTGGACGACCTGGCCGTTGGACAGCAATAGCACCGTCGGCGACGGCGCGGGAGTCATGGCCGAAGCGGGGGCCTGCTGCGGCGGATCAGCGACGGTGCGCGTCGCGGACCAGCACAGGCCCAGCGCGGTCAGGCCGGCGGTGAGAGAGGTGATTTTAGGTGACATGGTTGCGGGACCTTATCCCGCCCTCGGAAAACCGTCAAGGGGAACTCCCCGCCCCTTCGCGGTCAATAATTCCGATGTTCCCGCGAATGGCGTTGCAAGAGGGCCGGTCCCGATTCGCTGGTGTTTCCTTTTCCTCCACTCTTTGATCGAGGATGACGACATGACCAAGTCTCCGTCAGTGGAAGAACCTGTCCTGGTTCCCCGGCGCGAATTCCAGGGTGGTCTCGACTTCCCTTTCCTTCCGATCCTCATCGGTGTTCTGTCTGGGGCCGTTATCTACGGAATCATGTTCTGGGCCGCCTCCGGGCGGCCGGACGCGGCCTTGCCCACCGCCGTTCACGCGAAAGATAGCGATCTCAAAGTCAGATATACGGTTCAGGAATCGCCTAACACAACCGTGTCCGCCACCATGGAGAATGTGACCGACATTGAGTTCCAGCCGTCTTATATCATCGTCAAGGAGAAGAACGGTTATACCCGGGTCTTCTTCAATCACAACACGCAGAGTCTCACCTGGAGTGAATAACCGCTCGGACGTTGAGCGTTCGGAAGGACCGAAAATCCGTGAGCGCGTTCCTCGGCAGTGCTTCGGCGCCCTATAGAGGTTTTTGGAGAGCCCTTGAGGGCGACCGAACCAAAAAAGCGCCGAGAGGACCCTGTCTCATGTCCCGCCTGGAGGCCCGCGCGAACCGATCGCGCGCATTCTCACGGAACGGCCCATCTCCCTCGACCGATCTCCCCTGGTTCCGC
The DNA here is from genome assembly GCA_963758025.1 of uncultured Planctomycetota bacterium. Taxonomy (GTDB): domain Bacteria; phylum Planctomycetota; class Planctomycetia; order Isosphaerales; family Isosphaeraceae; genus CAVWUA01. Next base: position 114,797 of record CAVWUA010000011.1, read on the forward strand.
TGGTGGGGGTCGCTGTCATCGCGCATCTTCTGGCGACCGCTCCACTGCAACGGGCGGGCTTCCCCGTGTGTTACCTGCCGATCGGGGAACTCCGGCTGGCCATCGGGATCTTCGGTGCGCTCTCGGCGGTCGGGCCGCTCGGCCTGCTCGGAGGATGGCTGGCGAAGGATTTCTGGCGGACGATTCGAGGCGAGTCTCCCCCACCTCCCCGGCAACGTCTGCGAGAGAGCCTGGCCTTGTTCCGGGACCACGCCCTCCTGGCGGTGGTCTTCAGCATCGTCTTGATCGCCTACGTCAATCTGAAACCGGCCATCCCGCTGCTGAACCCCGAGAACTTTGACGGGTGGCTGGAAACGGTCGAACGGTGCTTTTCGACGGCGTCCTGCCGACCGAGTGGCTGATCGCGCATAGCTCGCGGGAGAGCATGATCGCCTGGGAGAAGATCGATCACGTTTTCTGCCTCTTCATGTTCCTTTCCCTGACGCTCGCCCTCCGGCGCAAGGGCTGCGCGGCGGTGCCCGCCTGATGCTAGCGTATTGCCTTGGCCTGATGCTCTGCCTGTTGATCAGTCTCGCCGTGCCGACCCGGGGGCCGATCGTCGCGGGCGGGTTGATGTTGACTCTGCTCAACTGGATCAGCACTGTGGTCCTCGAAGTGGCATTACGCGCTGGATGGCCTAGTCGGCCTCGGGCTGGCGCTGGTCGTCTCATGGGGGACGTTCCTGATCCTTCCGGTGGAAGGGCCTCAGACGTCCACATCCCGGCGCTGCGCCCTCTGCTCGGGATAGCGCTGGAGGATCGGCTCGACGAACTCGGCGAGGAAGGTGGCGACCTGTTCCGTGCGCGGCCGATGTAGCGCTTCGGGTCCAGGATGCCGTTGAGGTCGATCCCCGCGAAGGAGGGATCGTCCCCCAGGCGGGCCATCAGGTCGATCTCTCCCCCTTGCTTCCGGCGCTCGGCCGCGGCGATGCTGTGCTGGCGGATGCGCTCGTGGAGGTCCTGCCGGTCCCCGCCACGTCGCACGGCGGCCATCAGGATGTTCTCGGTGGCCATGAAGGGCAACTCGTCGAGGACGTGCCGCTCGATCACCTTCGGATAGACGACCAGGCCGGGGACGACGTTCAGATACAGGTTCAGGATCGCATCGACGGCCAGGAACGTCTGCGGCAGGGTCAGCCGGCGCACGGCGCTATCGTCCAGCGTGCGTTCGAGCCATTGGGTCGCGGCCGTCTGCGCGGTGATCGGAAGCTGGCCCATCGCGAACCGCGCGAGCGAGCACATCCGTTCGGCCCGCATCGGGTTCCGCTTGTAGGCCATCGCCGACGAGCCGATCTGGTTCGCCTCGAACGGCTCCTCCACCTCGCGCTCGTGGGCGAGCAGGCGGAGGTCCATGCCGAAGCGGTGGGCGCTTTCCGCCACGCCCGCCAGGGCGGAGAGAACCTGCGTATCGACCTTGCGGGAGTACGTCTGGCCCGAGACCGGATAGACGGCGTCGAAATCGAACGCCTCGGCCACCATGCGGTCGAGCCGTTCGACCTTCTCGTGGTCGCCGCCGAACAGGGCGAGGAAGCTCGCCTGCGTGCCGGTCGTCCCCTTGACGCCGAGGAACTTCAGGTCCTCCAGCCGCCGTTCGACGTCGGTCAGGTCGAGGATCAGCTCGTGAGCCCAGAGCGTCGCCCGCTTGCCAACCGTGACGAGCTGCGCGGGCTGGTAGTGCGTGTAGCCGAGGCAGGGGAGGTCCTTCCACTTCTGGCGCAAGTCTCCCAGGGCGTCGATCGCGCCGACGAGGCCATCCCGGACGAGCCTCAGCGCATCGCGGAGCAGGATCAGGTCGGTATTGTCGGTGACATAGCAGCTCGTGGCCCCCAGGTGGATGATCGGCCGGGCCTTCGGGGCGACGTCGCCGAGCGTGTGGACGTGCGCCATCACGTCGTGCCGCAAGCGTTTTTCGTGGGCCTTCGCCGCGTCGAAGTCGATGTCGTCGATGTGCGCCTTCAGCTCGTCGATCTGCGCGTCTGGTGATGTCCAGCCCAAGCGCCTTCTCGGCCTCGGCCAGGGCGATCCAGAGCCGCCGCCAGGTCGAGAACTTGCGCTGGGGCGACCAAGGGCGGCCATCGCGCGGGAGGCGTAGCGGGAGATGAGAGGGTTGTCGTAAGTCTGATGGTCGTTCATGTTTCGGGGATTGAAGATTAAGAACCATTATCGGTTTTTCTCGTTCTCATTCGGTTCGAAAGAGCGAGGATAGGGAGCGGAATTTCAGGTAGATTCAAACTAGATCCCCGCCAGCGCCCGGCGCGGCCGACGCGGTTGATGGCTAGGATGAATGCGGCGGTTCGCATCGAGACGTCCCGACGCTGGGCCAGCTCATAGACCTTGTGGAAGGCCTCGATCATGCGCGTTTCTTGCTCATTCTGCACGCGGTCGAGGGTCCAGCGAAAGTTCTGAAGATTCTGGACCCATTCAAAGTAGCTGACGACGACGCCGCCGGCGTTGGCCAGGATGTCGGGAACGACCGGGATGCCCCGGGCGCGGAAAACCTCGTCGGCCTCGGGCCAGGTCGGGCTGTTGGCCGCCTCGACGATCACGCGGGCACGGACCTCGCGGGCCAGGCTCGCGTCGAAGACACCACCCAGGGCCGCGGGGATCAAGACGTCCACTTCCGTGGTCAAAAGCTGCTCGTTTGTTCCCTTGTCGCCTCCGGGGAACCCGACGACCTTGCGGTTGACGCCCACATGTTTGTCGAGGTCGGGAATGTCGATCCCCTCGGGCTGGAAGATCGCGCCGTAGGCATCGGAAACGGCGACAATCTTGGCCCCTTCCTCATGCAGGATGCGTGCCGTGTGCCCGCCCACGTTGCCATAACCCTGGATGGCGACGGTGGAGGCGGGGACCACGCGATCGAGCTTGTGCAGGACCTCCCGGACCATCAAAGCCACGCCATAGCCGGTGGCCGCCTCGCGCCCGGCCGAGCCCGTGCAGCTCGACCGGTTTGCCAGTGACACGGCCGGATGGAAGCCGTGAAACTTCGCGTATTCGCTCATGATCCAGGCCATGACCTGGGCGTTGGTGCCGACGTCCGGGGCGGGGATGTCCTTGTCGGGGCCGATGAAATCGTGGATCTGCTGGACGAACCGCCGCGTCAGCCGTTCCATCTCCCCGCGCGAGAGGGTGCTCGGGTCACAGTTCATCCCCCCCTTGCCACCGCCGAAAGGGATGTCCACGACCGCCGTCTTCCACGTCATCAGGCTGGCCAGCGAGCGTGCTTCGTCCTGGTCCACGTGGGGATGATAACGTAGCCCACCCTTGAATGGTCCCCGGGCGTTGTCGTGCTGGACCCGATAGCCAATGAAGTTGCCGATCTGGCCATTGTCCATCTCGATCGCGATCTCGACCCGCAGCTCGCGGTCCGGCACGATCATCATCGTGCGCATGTTCTCCGTCAGGTCGAGCAAGGTCGCTGCCTGATCGAAGTAATAATTGGTTGCCTCGAAGGCTTGCATGGCCCGCCCGGTCCGAGGTTAATGGAAAGGAGAAGGTCCCGCCGACCCTCTGAATCGTACCGGACCCCCCTGGCACGCCGCAACAGGAGTGAGTGCCGGACCTCGTGCCGCACTCCTTCAGAACCAATCCACACGTTCACGATCACCCCGACATCCCTCGAAACCACTCATGAACCATCCCTGGCTGCTCGCTGAACAAACGTATGACGACGTGCTCGGAACGCCGCTTCCGGAAGTGGCTGTGCTTCCCTTCGGCGCGACCGAGCCGCACAACCTCCATATGCCCTACGCGACCGACACACTTCAGGTCGATGCCGTTGCCCGCCTGGCCTGTGCTCGCGCGCACGAGCAAGGGGCTCGCGTCGTCCTGCTGCCGACGATTCCCTACGGCACCGAGACGAATCAGATGCGGTTCCCGCTCGCCATGAACCTCAACCCGACGACCGTCGCCGCGATCCTCAAGGACCTCGTTGATTCACTGGCCACGCATGGAATCCGGAAGTGCGTGCTCCTGAACGGCCACGGCGGCAATGACTTCAAGTGGATGCTTCGCCAGTTGTACGGCTCAACGCCTGTCCATCTCTTCCTGTGCAACTGGTACAAGATGGCTGCCGACCGCCACGAGGAAATCTTCGAAGAGGCGGGGGACCATGCCGGTGAGCTGGAGACGAGCATGGGCCTGGCCCATTTCCCGGAACTGGTCCACCTGGAGCGGGCCGATGCCGGCGCCCTGGCCGCCACGAAGCTCGACGCGGTGAATCGGGGCTGGATCGAGATTACCCGCCCCTGGCACCTCTTGACGACCAACACTGGTGCCGGCAATCCCCGCCCCGCCACGGCCGCCAAGGGAGAGGCCCTGACCCGGATCGTGGTCGAGCGTCTGGTGAACTTCCTCAAGGAACTCTCCGATCTACCTGTCAGTGATTCCTTCCCCTATTGATATCGAAATGCTTGTTTTCCATAATGAATAGGGCCATTGAGGAGGCGGTGGACGTTGGCCGCCTTTCTCCACCTCGCCAGCTTATCGAATCGGCGTCGCGGGCCAATGGAGCCGCCGGACTGGGAATTCTCTCATGCGCATGACGACAATGACTCTGGCATCCATCCTCTCTCTCATCCTGCTTCCGGCATGTGGTTCACGATCGCACGATGGGCAGACGAGCGTCCGTCGTCCCGAGCCTCCCGCGCCGAAGGAACCCACACCCGCGCCGGTGCCGTCGGGAACGCCTCGGGAAGCGACAACGACGTACAAACTCGTCGGCGTCGTCCGCTCGGTGAACCGAGAAACCGGATCCGTGATGATCCGTCACGAGGAGATCCCGGGTTACATGCCCGCGATGACGATGCCGTTTGACCTGGAAGGACAGGAGGTTCTGGAAGACCTTCAACCGGGGGACAAGGTCGAGGGCACGCTACGAGTGGGAGCGGAGGATTCGGACCTTGTGGATGTGTTCATCACGGAACTCGCCGCCTTGCCGGAGGCGAACGTGGCCCCTCCCCCCGTGCTGGAGATTGGCCAGCCGGTGCCCGACTTCGCCATGACCACGCAGACCGGTGAGACGCTGCACCTGTCCGATATGCGAGGGAAGGTTGTTGTCCTGACCTTTATTTACACGCGCTGTCCATTGCCCAATTTTTGTCCATTGATGGACAAGAAATTCGCCGGTCTGGCCAGCCTGCTCGCGGCATCGCCGGCGCGTGCGGAGGGGACGCGGCTCTTATCCGTCAGCTTTGATCCCGAGCATGACACGCCGGACGTCCTCGCCCAGCATGCGAAGACCCAGGGCGCGGAGCCCCCCTTATGGACCTTCGCCGTCGCCGCGCATGACGAGCTGCGGAAGGTGGCCAGCTCGCTCGGCCTGTTCTACGGGCCGGGGAAGAATGAGATCATGCATAACTTGAGTACGGCCGTCATCGCCCCGGACGGCACCCTTGCGCGGCTGGAACGTGGCCGGGACTGGGAGCCGCGCGACCTGCTCGGGACAATCGTCATGCTCTTGTCCAAGAACGAAACCAGGTCTTCCGAATAACTCTCCGATGATGACCGGCCTCTCGGAACACGGCACCATGCGAAGATTCCTATTTGCGACCATTTGACTTCGGTGCTCATTCAACCAACAATAGTAAGCACTGGTCAATCCGGCGTCCGAGAAGACAGCAATCAGAACTAGACGCGAGCACGTCAAGACCATTGAAGTCTGCAAAAATGGATCGCCGGCACGGAGAATTGAAAAAAGATGTTGTCAACCGCCGAGATTGTGATAGATTGTCCCATCACGGGGCTGGTTCACATCGAAATAACCCGATGCCACGCCGGCCACCGGTGGCGAGAACCGCGCGATCCTCGGTGCATTCGACGGTGATGCTCGAATGGGGACAGCGTATGTCCCGGACTCCCCGATCTCGCACCTGGCCGCCCACGCGCGGGATCATGTCCGCTTCCACTTCGGTGATTGGCGGATCTTCCAACCCTGAGGATTGAATCGAGATGACGACAACCAAGCCCAGCATTCGGCCCACGAGCAACCGGTCTTCCAAGGCCCGTGCAGCGAAAGAATCCGATCAGCGTCAGCAGAAGGCGCGCCACGCGTCCATCCTGCTAAAGCACGTCAGCGACCCGACCCGGCTTCAGGTCATCATGATCCTGGCCGATGGCGAGCGCCACGTCGGAGCTCTCTGCGATCAACTTAGCCAGAGCCAGCCGGCGGTCAGCCACCACCTTGCCTTGCTTCGCCACGGTGGTATCATTACCCCTCGGCGCCAGGGTAAGAATAACTTCTACAGCCTCACTCCCGTCGGTGAAGATCTGGCTCGGGTTGTTCAGGGGCTGATGGCCTGACCCGTTCCACGTTCGGGAAGAAAAAGGCAGGGCGCCTGCGGACCAAATCCTCTCTCTCCGCTTCAGCGCCCACCTTCATTCGCCCTGTTCTGTCAGGGCAAGATGCGACGGCCCACGGCCGTATTCAAGCTGAGCATGCTCCGACGATGGCGGAGCAGGATCACGAGATACTGGCGGACGAAGTCGTTATACGTACTTCGTGCGTTCAGGTAATAGAGAATATCCTGGGTGCCGCTGCGCCACAGCAGTTCCGCCGTCTTGAGAACCTGCTGCGAAGCAGGTTGGATTTCCTTTTCGATCCGCTCAACCGCCTGACGTGTGATCCGATATTCCTGTTCCGCCCGCTTCACCTCGGCGACGACCAGACGCGTCTGGGTTTCTAACTCGACCTTCGACTGGTCCACGTTGATCCGCGCCCGTTCGATATTGCCCTGATTGCGATTGTAAATCGGCAGTGGGACCGTCACACCCAAGGCCCACGAGGTCGCGCTCTTGAGACCTTGATACGTGTTGTCCTGTAACGTGTAAGGTTGGTACAACACATATACGTCGGAGAACCGGTTCGCCAGGGCCAGTTGGACATCGGCATAGCTCCGACGGATGCCTTGGCGGTAGGCAATCAGGTCGGGCCGGAAGTTCAAGGCGATCTGGATGAGTTCCTCGCTGCCGGGCGGAGGCGGTGCGGTGTCTCTCAGACTGCCACGAATCTGAAGGTTCTCCGCTTCCGAGGGAAGTAGGCTGAGCTGGTTCGCCAGTTGCAGTTTGGCGGTGCTGACGGTCCGCTCGGCATCGGCCAGCTCGATCAGGGCGAACTCGCGCTGGACCTTGACCGAATTGACGTTCGCCTCCGTCATGATGTCGAACTGCTTGCGTTCCTGGACGGTTTCGAGAACTTCGTTCAGTCCGGTGATGGCGGCATTGATGACCTTGACGGTCTCCTCGGCGGCCAGGACATCAACAAACGCCGTGTAGAGGTTATTGATTTCCAGCCGGGCGGAGTCCTGAAACTGGGCCTCCAGCGTCCGCTTGACCTGGGTCGCAACCTCGGCACGCGCCTGACGTTTGTGTGAGAGGTCCAGGGGATACGAGATGTTGATGTCGTACTGGGTCTGGCCCCCTGGCCGCGCGGCGGAGTATTGACCGTAAGGGATCAGCTGGCCGTCGGCGTAGAAAATCGGGTTGGCCCGCAAGCCCGCCGTGAGGATGTCCGCCTGGGCCATCGGAATCTCAAACGATTTGGCTCGCAGGCTGAGACTCTCGCGGAGCAGTCGCTCGATGGCCATGTCCAGGGTCATGCCACTCGGCGGCCCGATGAACGCTTCCCCTTCACCGGGCAGTTGCAGCGGCCCGTACAGTGGCAGGTTCGCCGCCGGAAGCGTCGGCGTCGCGGCCATTCCTTGCGCTCCCATCGGCACCATCCCGGCCCCTCCGGGGTTCGAGATGGAAGGGGGCACGTTCGGGCGGGAAGGTCCGGTCGATCCACCGATAATTGGCCGGTCGCTCCCCGGTGCGATGTCGAAGACATTGCCACCGGAGCCGGGTAGGGTGCCCAGGCTCGACCCCGCTCGCGGAGCGGTGCCACCGGGTCCGGGCTCGATCGTCGGCGCCTGGCCGTTGGCCCTGCCGGCGAACACGACCGCCCCGAAGGTGGCCAGAATCCACCCCAATGCCAGGATGTCGCGCTTCATCTCTCCAGTACCCTCCATGGTCTTCGGCGAGCGTTCCGTTATCGAGCACTCATCTCGACGCTCGCCGATCCTCCTGATCCTGAACACCTTATCGACCTGTCCCAATCACACCTATCATGCCTTGTCGAGTGAAATAGCCTGTCCCTCCTAGACAATCCGTGCGACCGTTATGACTGGACCGGGATGAATCTATTGGAAATCCTGCCCATCCTCTGGTCAGATGACGGAAAGCAATCCTCCCCACGTGTCGGACTTGCGTTCGAGCGGCAAGGGGAGTTGGAATAAATCAATCCGAGGATAGGAATGATGCCTACCGAGACCGACCGGAGTTCCGCGACAACCCAGGGCGTCACTCGCCGCGATTTCCTCCGCGTGGGAAGCCTCGTCGGCAGTGGTCTGATGCTGGCAGAACTGGAGGCTCACGCCGCGCCGCGTCCGCACACGGAAAGGGCGGTCATCCTGCTCATGTTGGTGGGCGGACCGAGTCAGCTCGAAACCTTCGACCCGAAGCCCGACGCACCGGCCGAGGTCCGGGGGCCATTCGGGTCGATCGCCTCGAAAATTCCCGGGGTGCGAGTCAGCGAGTACCTACCGGAAATTGCCCACCGGCTGGACCGGGTCACACTCTTGCGATCGCTACACCACGACGCCGCACCGATTCACGAAACCGGTCATCAACTCATCCAGACCGGCAAACTCAGCCAGTCCGGCAAAGACTACCCACACATCGGTGCCCTGGCGGCGAAGCGGCTCGGGATGCGGAATGGCTTACCGCCGTTCGTGACCTTGCCCGAACCGATCGGCAACACGGGCGTGTGCATCTCGCACGGCCAGACTGGCGGAAGCCTCGGCGCGGCGTTTGACCCGTTTACGCTCGCGTCGGACCCGGCCTCACCCTCGTACGACCCACACGAGGTCCATGCCCGGTTACGTCAAGTGCAGGGGGACGTTCGATCTTATGCCAGACGCGTTGGACCAGTTCGTGGGCTGGTTTGCTTGGCCCGTCTGCCCGTTCCACGTTTGATCTGGCGGCCGAGCCGTTGACGCTTCGCGAGCGTTATGGTTCCTCGACATTCGGCCAGAGCTGTCTGCTCGCTCGTCGCCTGGTGGAAAATGGAGTACGTGTCGTGACGGTCAACATGTTCACAACCGTTTTCAACAATGTAACCTGGGACTGCCACGGTCGCCAGCCATTCAGCTCCCTCGACGACTATGCCACCGAGGTTTTGCCGACGTTCGACCGTGCTTTTTCGGCGTTGATCGACGACCTGGAGTCACGCGGCCTGCTCGATTCGACTCTGGTTGTAGCCACTGGCGAGTTCGGCCGCACGCCGAAGCTTAACCGCTCTGGCGGACGCGATCACTGGCCCGCCTGCTGGAGCGCCCTGCTGGCTGGCGGCGGGGTCCGGGGAGGCCAGGTCATCGGCGCCAGCGACCGCCATGCCGCCGAGCCGATTGACCGACCGATCACCCCTGCCGCGCTGGTGGCGACGATGGCCGAGAGTCTGGGAATCCCAGTCGATCATTCAACGACCGACCTTGCTGTGACCGAGTCGCCCATCCACGACGCCTTCGGTTGAACGTCGGAAAGGGGGAAATCCGATGAAACGTCCGGGGGGGACCATGTCGCTGGCCCTGCTTGTCGTGGGGATTCTCAGCCTGATCCTCTTCTTCCTGCCGGGCTGGACGGTCTCCGAGGTTCCCGAGGAGGGGGCTACGGAGACCTGGATCGGGGTTGGGCTCTGGTTCTCTCCGTGGTGGGAATACTTCATGACGCGGCAATCGGATGGCTCCTTCCGATTTCATTCGGGAATCCGGCTCTTGTCTTGGTCGTGGCTCCTCCTGGCGGCGGCAGTTGTCTCGTTCAACGTGCGGCACCGACTTCAGGATTCCGCCAAGAGAGACAGAATGCCGGAAGCGAACGAGACTTCTTGATCTTGAGGGGGCCGAGTAATCATGTCCGCCGCGAAAGCCTACCTGATTATCTTCACCAGCGCCCTGGGCTTCGCGATCCTCGGCGGCTTGATCGGCTACGGCCTCGGCCGCCTCGTACCGAACTATTACCGGAGCGTTTACGAGCGCGGACATGCGCCGGGCTTTGATCCGGTGCAGGTCGGCCTGGGGCTGGGAATCACCCAGGGGCTGGCCGTTGGCCTCGTCATCGGGACGATCGTGGTGCTGGCCGTGGCCTTCGCCCATCGGCGACGTTCGGAGCGGGAGCACTCTTGAACCAATAGGAATTGCGATGGGCTTCGATTACGTCATCAACCTGCAATGCCCCGTCAAGGATGTCATTCCGACGGAAAACCTCATCAACCTCATCAAGACGCACAGCCAGGCCCAAACCATCCTTGAGATGGCCCGAAAATCCGGGGATGAGCGGGCACCGTCGGAGATCAAAATCACCAGGCGTTTGCAGACTCCTTCGGGTGTGCAGGACAAATCCATCAGCGCCCAGGAGATGCTCGATCAGGCGTCCCGGCTTGACCCTTTGGCCCACCACTGCGATGGTTGCCCGGCGAATGCCAGCGCCCGACCCTTCGGCTGTTACGGCTCGATCGCCTATCCGATTCAAATATCGACCGAGGATTGGCTGATGGCCCGTCTGCCGGACAGCCTGGATAGTACGGCGGGGCAGTTGCTCAACCATTCGATCAAGGACCTGAATTTCGATGGCCGCTTGCTCGCTCAGATGCGTTCCAATGACGTGTTCTTTGAAAGCAAGAAACCGCGTGTTCGATCGTGGGGGACGTGGCTCTCGAAGACCCGGATCACCTCCGACCAGATCCTCCAGATGATGTTCTGCGTTGGCGAGGTGGAACCCTCCCACGCCTTGATGCTGGTGCTTTTCCTTGGTTTGATTCCACACAACATCGACCTGGAGACCCTGCAATCGGGTCTGGTGGATAACACCGCTCGGGCTCGTTTGATGAACGACGTGAAACCCGCGTCTCCGGATGGGCATCCCCAGATCCCGGCCCTGATCGAGTACCTGAGGGCACTCGCCACCGGGGCCAGGATCGAGAGGAGAATCCTCTCCAGTTATTGATCGGCTTGGGCGGGTTGACCCTCGCTCGTGCGACAGTCATCACCGCGCCGCAGCCTGCGCGGGAATGGTGCTCGACTTGAGGCCGGGGGCGGCGAGAAACGTCGCGCCGGGTTTGCCGTCGGCGAGGGTCCAGAGCTTCACCTGGCCATCCCAGCTTCCCGAGGCGATGGTTTTTCCGTCGGGGGAGAGGGCGATCGCATAGACCCAGTCATCGTGCCCCTGGAGGGTATGCAGCCCTTTGCCGTTGGTGGGGTCGAAGACGCGGACCGTCTTGTCCGCGCCGCAGGCGGTCAGGGTCTTGCCGTCGGGGCCATAAAGGACCTGGAAGACCGCGCCACCGAACCCGCCGAGGTTGCGGACCTGCTTCGCCTCGTCGTCGGGGTTCCAGAAGCGGACCTGATTATCTCCACCGCCGGAGGCGACCAGCTTGCCGTCGGGGGCGAAGGCGACCGTGTACACGGTCTCGGCGTGGCCGGGGAAGGTGACGAGGGCCTCCTTCTTCTCCACGTCGAAGACCTTGCTCGTCTTGTCGCGGCTGGCCGACGCCAGGCGCTTGCCGTCGGGGCTGAACGCCACATCGAAAATCCAGTCGGCATGGTCCTCGATCAGAGCGACCTGTTCCCCCGTCTCGACCTTGAAGATTCGAATCGCGCGGTCGGCTCCAGCAGTCGCGAGCAAGGTGCTATCGGGACTGAACGCGACGGCGAACTGGCTATCCTCGCTGTCCACCAGGTCGCGCACCGGCTTGCCGCCTCCGGCCGGTTCGGCCAGCCAGAGCTTGACCGATCCGTGCTGGCCGGGGTTGCCGCTGGCCGTGGCGAGCCACTTGCCGTCGGGGCTGTAGGCGATGTCGTATGTCCGCTCGTCCAGCCCTTGCACGCGACGCGCGAGGGTGCCGTCGGAAGTCGTCCAGAGGGTGACTTCATGATAACCCGACGCCGCGATCTCGGTTCCGTCGGGGCTGAATCCCAGCGCGGTGATCGGCATGGGGACTGGGTAACTCTCGGGGATCACGACGGCCTTGCTCTTGGTAATCAGTCCGACCCAGTCCTCGGTCGGGCTGCTGCCGTCATACTTCGCCCCCTCGGTCACCCACTTCGTGAGGACCGCGATCTTCTCGTCGGTCAGCGGGTCCTGCTTGTACGGCATGCGGGGCGAGCCCAGGGGGCCGACCAGTTCGATCAGGTAGCTCTCCTCCGGCTTGCCCGGCACGATGTTGAACCCTTGGCCGATCTCGCCCCCTTCGACGAACTTCTCGAAGCTCGTCATGTCGTACTTGCCCTCAGTCTTCTTCGGATTGTGGCATCCAGTGCAACTCTGCACCAGGATCGGCGCCACATCCTTCAAGAAGCTGACGGAACCCTCCGCCGCTGCCGCCTCGGCCGGCTTCGGTTCGTCATCGCCCCGCGCGGGGGCCACCAGCAAGGCCAGCGAGAGACAGCCGGCAAGGATCGCGTGGATGCGGCTCATCGAGGTACTTCTCCTGCGGAGCGGGGGGACGGATCTGCGGCGCATGGGATTTCGGTCTTGATCACCTGGCGAAACACGGCCACCTCACGGAACGACCTTCACCGACAGCGGGGTGGGTGGCGTGGGATAATCCTTCTTGTTGATCTGGAAGGCGATGGCCACCTTCGCCTCAGTCATCGCGGCGGCAGCGTTCCCCTCGGCGACGAGTTTCAGGGTGAACTCGCTGGCGTCGGGCGGCGACCGTCACCGGCTCGGCTTTCACGCCGGCTGGGAGGCCGTCGAGCTTGACCGTCACCGGCTCCTTGAACGACCCTTTGCGGACGACTTTCCCCTTGACCTCGACCGTCTGTCCCGGCTTGATCTCGACGGTGGGAGCGGCCAGTTCCAGGGCGACGGGGCGAATGACGTTCAGGTTCACCAAGGGGAGGGCGATCACGCGGTCCTTGCCGCCGATCTTCCCCTTGGCCGTCAGGGCGATCGAGGTCAGTCCCAGCGGTGCCTCGGGGGCGGCGTTGACCGTTGCGGTACCCTCATTAGCCTTCTCGTCAATCTTGGCCTCGGGAACGGCCAGGCCTCCCGACAGGGGAAGCGGCGTCACCGTCAAGGCACCCTCGGCCCCTTCGGAACGAGTGATCTTGATCGGAATCGATGCTCCGGTGCCATGCGCGACCTCGACTGGCTCGGCGGGCGTCTCGACCGTCAACGGCGATGGCTGCCCGGGGGCGGCATACAGGCTGTTCTGCTTGACGACGTTCGTCGGTAGATTGTCCTGCTGTGCGAAGATGATCGGCTTGAAAGCAGTCGAGACGATCTCGCCCGATGGGCCTTTGCCGGTCCCGGTGATCGTCAGCGCCACCGGACCAAACGCGGCGTCGGGCGCGGCGGAGACCGTCAACGCGCCGACGGCCTGCCCGTCGGGGATGGTCCCGGGCTGGACGGTCAGGCCCGCGGGTGGGTTGGCGACGGTCAGGGTGATTGGCCCGTTGTAACCTTGCCGGGCGAGGGCCACGCCAACGGCCGCCGTGCCCCCCTTCGGGATCGTCACCTCGGCATCAGTTGAGCGCGAGATCGAATCCCGGTTCGACCGGCTCGGCCGTGATCCGGTAGGGGAAGCCCGCGCCGCCTCGGCGCTCCAGGTCGCGCAGGACGAGCGTGATCTCGTTCACGCCGTCGGGCACCTTGACATCGAGCGACGGGTCGAGCGAGAGGATGCCGGGGGCCTTCTTCTGCCCCTTGCCGCCGATTGGCGGCGTTCGTCGTGTCGTCCGCGTTGCCCAAAGCAGCGCCATCGGGCTTGAGCACCTGGAGCGAGCCATCGAGCGCCGAACCGAGGTCGGCGGCGTCAACCCGCACGCGGACCGTCTGGCCGGGTGTGACGCTCAGCAGAAAGCGATCCTCATCCCCCTCCGGGTCGATCCGACCGTTGAGCACCACGGGCAAGGCGGCCCGCAAGGGAGCGGCGTTCGGGTCGGCAGGCTCGCGCAACTCGGGCAGGTCCCCGAGCACGAGCGGGCCGGACGTCTCGACTTCCAGCACCGGATCGCTCGGGCCGACCAGACCGAGACTCTGGTTCGTGGCCTGGAGCCGGAATTCCTCGATCCCTACCGGCGCGTTGAGCGTCGCGGCAGCGACGCGCATGTCGGGCAGGGTTCCCCCCCGCAACTCAAAGCCCACCGTCTCGCCCCGCCGGCCCCCAAGGGGATAGATGCCCTCGGCCACCGGGATCGGCCCGACGACCAGACGATAGATCGCGCGGCCGCTTCCTTGATACTTCGAGTCGGAGATCTCGATCACGTACTCGGTATCGGCGGGCAGCTCGGCCGTCAGGCGGGCATCGGTCAGGAGCCCCGGGGAATCGTCGGCCGAGGCGACGAACTCTCGCGCGGCGGTCGTCAGGCGGATCTGCGGGTCCACCCCCGAACCAATCCGGGCACACTGGGCATCGACGACGATCCGTTGGCCCTTCTTGCCGGTGAACTTGAAGTAATCGACATCGTTGCCTGCCGTTTGACCCTCGACGACGGCCAGCGAGGGCACCACCTGCGCGGCCTCGAACGTGTTGTTTGGCTCGGTCTCCCCAACCTGTGGCACCTGCCCGACAGCCAGCAGGAACGGGTTTGAGATGCCGTCGTCGGTCGCGACCCGCACGGGATAGACCCCGACGGCAACCTCGGGCGCGACCGTCAGCTTGAGTTTCCAGTTGGCGGCGTCGGCGTTCGGCTCCGCTTGCGGCTCGACCGTCAACGGGATCTCGGCGACCAGATTCGGGCTTCCCCCGAGGTTCGCCCCGTTGACCGTCACGTCACTGGTCACGCCGCGCTGGACGCCGTAAGGGGATAGGTTTTTGATCTGCGGCGGGTCAGCCCAGCAAGGGGACCCCAGCAAGAGCGAACAGCGCGGCAATCCGAGCGACGGAATGGCGGGTCATGGGGGAAGTCTCCAGCGGTTGCGCGGCGAGGTTCTCAACGAGTCGAGCGCGTCGGCGGGTCCGAAAGCGGCGGGTCAGGGCAATCGTGGCGGGTTTCTACACGCTTCACCGTCGCACGGATCGCCGCGGCTGTCAAGAACCCAGGCGTGGTGTGGCCGAGAGTGGAGATGCAGTCCCGCTTCTCGAGTCGTATAACCGCATTGGCTGGAGTGGAGACGAGGGGGATCGAACCCCTAACCTCCTGCTTGCAAAGCAGGCGCTCTCCCAATTGAGCTACGCCCCCAGGCGAGACGGATCATTTTATACCCGAGCACGGTGATTTTGCAAACCCCCTGAAGCACGCGGATGGTCGCCGTCATCGCCTCCGGCGGTCGAAAGTCAGAGCCGCGAGGGAGTCGTCGTTCACAAATCTTGTTCAGAAGACCTTCGTATGTCAGACTCCCATCTGATTTGTCCGTTTCTGACATACTGAGTGGATCTTCCAGTAGTACGATAAGGTGATCCAATTCGGAGCGTGGGCCAAACTGACCTGAGCCTGTCGGAGCTGGATCCTCCGACCGAAAGCAACAATGTTTCCCAACCCGGAAGTTACGTGACAGCCGGAAACGACCTGCTCGACCAACTGCCCGCCGAGGAATTTGATGCTCTGAATCCGATACTGCAACGGGTCCGTCTAGACTACTGAAACAAGTTGTTCATCAGTTCGAGGCGGAAGTTCGCCACATTTACTTCCCGACGACCGCGATGGTGTCGCTCCTGATGGTCCTTGAGGAGGACGACCCGGTCGAGACCATGACGGTTGGCCGGGAAGGGGTCATTGGCTCGGCGGTGTCGCTAGGTGTCGTTGAGAGTCTGCATCGGTCGATCTGCCAGATCAGCGGAGAAAGCTTCCGTCTGCCGACCAGTTCTTTCCTGAAAGCCCTCGGGCAGGATACGGTGTTGAGTCGCTTGGTTCGACTTTACATTGCCTTTGCCCTCCGCAGTACCAGCCAACTGGTCGCTTGCAACACCTTGCATCCCGTGGAGTCGCGGGCCAGCCGCTGGCTGTTGGTGATGCAGGACCAGGCCGGTCGAGATCAGTTCCCGCTCACGCAGGAGTTCTTGGCCTTCATGCTGGGCGTGCGCCGTCAGACCGTGACAGTCGTCGCCGGTGCGCTTCAAAACGCCGGCTTGATCGACTACCGTCGGGGCACCATGACGATTCGGGATCGAGCCCGACTGGAAGAGACCTCGTGTGAATGCTACGGCACGATTCGGGACTATTACAATCGCGCGTGGTCAATTGACAAACCAGGAGACACAGGCGTCTCCCCAAACTTCGTGCCGAAGAAACGCGAAACGCACAAAACTTAAAAAAAAACGCAGAAGTGTCATCCGGCGGACATACGCACGCTGGCTTCTTAGTCTGTAATAACACTGCCGGACGCCGGCTGTAATCCAAACGGCGTAGAGTCGAGGGGGGGAACCGCGTCGCTGTCGCAGTAATCTGCGGAACAGAGACGCTGGATAGTGGCGCGGCGCTCCAATCCTTCCTCCCTCACCATAAGGCGAGGGTTGGGTCAGTCCCCCACGCCGATAACCCCCACCCGACGAGGCGAGAGCGATGCCGCAATCCCTGCCGCGAAGCCGATCGAGTTTACAAAATCGACAGTGATGATGGCCGCCGCTTCGTTATCTACAACGCGTCGGCTATCGGCAATCCGCCCGACCATGTCGCGAACAAATGGTATTTCCGGCCGTATCCCGTACCGATGGGGTTGAATGCCGGGCAACCGTTCGACACAGCCGAAGAGGCGGAACGGGCTGCCCTTCGGTCGTCCACCGAGATGAATTGAGCTTCAGTTAAACCATCCTCTGCCTCGTCGATCATCGACTATTGATCCACCGCTCCGTGGCGAAGTGGGCCCGCGTGCGGGTCTCGAACGACTGGGCGTGCCAGAAGACCTGGCCACTTTGCGGCGAGCGGATCTCTTCGAGCCACTGGCGAATCATCGCCGGGGACTGGCTCACGAGTGCGCCGCGACGGACCAGGGAATTTCCCAGCGGTTGCTCGAACGTCACGGCGTAGTACGGCAGCTTCTCGAAGTGCTTCAGCCCCTTCAGGGACTTGTCGATCGATTTGCCGAGCTTCGCCAGGTCGTCTCCAAAGGTCGCGCGGAAGGCATCGAGTTGTTCCTGCGGGGTCCGTTCCGATAAGGGGTCCATCGCGGCCATCTGGTTCAGGTAGGTCACGAAGTCTTCGAACCGTTCGTTCGCCAGATAGTAGGTCAAGGCCCAGGCCAGGGCGTAGTCGGTGGGGGTGAGATCCTCGCGGGTGACGAGATACTCGACCATCGGCGTGCTGGGGTCGCGGCCGATGCGGGGGGTGGCCAGACCTTGCTTCTGGAGCTGGATCGCCAGCGGGTCGCTCAGGTCGCGCAGGGTGGCCATGTGAAAGGGGTTGATCCGGTTCGCGCCGTGCCATTGGCCGTCTCGGGTGCGCGTCGTCGGCGCGAAATATTCGGCCAGGCCCTCGACCAGCCAGAGCGGCCAGGGGGCGAGCCGGGGATGCACGCCGATGTTCTGGAGGATCTGATGCGCCCCTTCGTGCGCCACCGTCTGCGGCTTGCGGCGGGCGGCGACGTCGGGCGCGTCTTCATCGGCCTCGGAGGTCTCGTAGAGATAAATCCGGTTCGAGACGACGTGATAGTACGCCTGCACCTCGAGATCGACCGGCTTGTGGGCGCGGAACTGCTTCTCATCGGCGAAGATCACGGCGACCAGAGGGAAACTCGGCCTCGTGGACCTTGACTCCGTTCTCTCCGAGCGTTTTGAGCAGCCCTTTGTAGAGGCTCTCCAGTAGCCGTGCGCTGTCGTCGGCGAACGGCTTCGAGCAATTGTAAAGGATCACGTAGTGATCCGTCCGCTGCGACTGGAAACCCTGGTAGGGGCCTTCCACCAGGGTTTTCTCCACCAACTCCGGTGAGTCCGGCATGAACGGTTCGTCGATGAAGACCATTTCGCGGGGCCAGCCGAGCTGCCCGTCCGGCAGGAGGACAACGTCCGAATCCGGCCCACCGTAAATCCTCGCCACGACTGTCCGGCCGTTCGGGTCCACAACCCGTACCCGACGTGGTGATGCGGGTGACTCGGTGGTGGCCGTCGTGGCTGGCATCGTCCCCGCGACAACGGGCGTGGGCGACTCCGCCGGTGGAGCATCCCTTGCGGGGTCCGTCGGGGGTTCCGGTTCGAGGGGCGTCGGCGGAACCTCGGGAACGGCGGTGTCGGGGATGTTCTCCGCGAGTTCGGCCTTCTCGATTTCCGGTGGCTTGAAGAAGGCCAACCGACCCGGGCTGCCGCCGACGCAGCAAGCAGGCGTGGCGGCATCAGCCGGTGGCGGATGGACCTCGGGGGCCAGGGGAGAGACTGGCGCTGCTGTGGTCACAACCGCAGGGCGGGAGGCGGGGACCGGGGCAGGGGAGCGATTCTGACCGTACAGGTACAGGCCGAGCAGGACAGGCACGCCGAGGGTGGCCAGGGTCACGCCTCGAATCCATCCCCGGTTCGGGCTGGGCGGCGACGTGGACGGTCGGAGGGAGAAGCCGGAATTCTGAGCGTCGTGAATCATGTCGTGAGGAAAGTCCCGACTGGCCATCGTCGCCACTCCCGGTGATTGCATGATCCTGTTCGCGCGATGGATGATCTCTTTAGGCTACCTACGTCCGTCGGCCGGCGAAAGATCGAATCGACTGGAGCACCGGAGTGCGAGGGGCATGGCTCTGCTTGACAGGCTCGGGAATCCCGCTAGAGTGTTCTCCATCGGAACCCGTCCGGCACGACCGTTGGGATTTGGTCTTGCGCCGGGTCTGGATCTTCGCGGCCAGGTCGTTTCATCGCCCAGACGGCCGCGCCGGTCCCAAACGGAATTGGGAACCGGAGGGCACGACGGTCCGACGGCGTGCGATCCCGCCAATGGCCCCGTGGCCGACTCGGTTGCACGTTCGATCAAGGAGAGACGAGGACCGATCCTCGGCGCAAGGCAGCATGAACCGATCGCCGCAGGCCGTGGCCGACCGTTCTCTGGCCGAGGCCGCCCCGGACTTCCCGTTCTCCTCCACGGAAGCCCCCTTCGACCTGGTGGTGGCCGATGCCTCATGGTCGTGGACGGAGCGGCTCTTCGCCCCCCTGGCCAATCTGGGAGTCCGGGTCCTCCTGATCAAGGCGTGCGATTGGCGTACGGCGATGAACCAGAAGCGTCCCGCGAGGGACTGGCTTTGCCCGATGCGCCGCCGAGGGCCGAACCTCTGGGAACGCACGTTCGTCCTGCCCCCCGGCTGGATGAAGACCTGCCCACAACTCGGCATGAGGCCCCTCTCCTGGGCGATCCGCGACTGGCAAAGGCGGCTGGAGAACCCCCGCGCGCTGGCCCTGGCGATCTCCTACCCGCACTACCTCTACCTGCACGATCAGACGCGGCCCGACGCCTTGATCTATTACAACATGGACGACTACGCCTTCTACTGGTCGTCCCGCCGCGAGGCCGTCCGCGCCCTGGAACGCCGGGCCGTGCGTGAGGCGGATCTCTCGGTCTTCTGCGCCGGGTCCGCGCCGAGGAGTACCGCGAGGCGGTGCCGGAATCGGCCCACAAGATCATCCACCTGCCCCACGGAGCGCCGGCGACGGCCATCGCCGAGGCGCCCCAACACCGCCCCGGACCGCCTCCGGCCGACCTGGCCGCCTTGCCTCGCCCTTATCTGGGCTTCGTCGGCTCCCTGGAAGACCGGATTGACTGGGGCCTGGTCGAGCACGTCGCCCGGCAGTTCCCCGAAGGGTCGGTCGTCCTGATCGGCCGAGAGCCGGCCCCGGCCCCCCGGAAGGAGTGGTATCAGGCGTACCGACGCACCGTGGCCTTGCCGAACGTCCACCGGCTCGGCTGGCGCGAGCAAGCGGAGATCGGCCGCTACAACGCGGCGTTCGACGTCTGCCTGATCCCCTACGGGCGGGACCATCCATTCAACCGCGTGGCCTGCCCGACGAAGGTCATGGACTACATGGCCACGAGCCGTCCGGTCGTCGCGACGGCCCTTCCCGAGTGCCAGCTTTACGACCACCTGTTCGACATCGCCGACACGCCGGACGCCTTCGTCGCCGCAATCCGTCGCATCGTCGCGCAAGGCTCCGACGACGGCCGAGCCACCTTGCGGTGGGACCTCGCCCGCCAGACAACATGGGAGCACACTTCCGCCAGTCTCCTGCGGCACTTCCACGCCCAGACCGCCCGCCCCGCCTGAATATACGCTCCGACGCCGAACCCGCTCAGGGGGCCGATTTTTCCGCCGTGCCGGGTTTCTTCTCCGCATCCTTCAGGAGTGCCTTCGGGATCGCGGCGGCAGGGGCCTTGCTCCGCACCGGTTTGTTGGTGCGGAGGTTTTCCCGCAGGGCCGGGCGCTGATTGGTTCCGAGGAGGCTATCCACCCCCAGCGTGGCGATACCGGCGGCGATCACCATGGTCGCCACGCCGATGGCGAACCCGTGCCACGGCTGAAACCGGAAGACCAGGGTGAAGACCCCGAACCAGACGATACCCTGGAGAACCGTCTGTCCGAGGTCATCCGTCAGCATCGTATCGTAGCGCGTGCGGGTCCATGTCAAGAATGCGGCCAGGATCAGTGAGCCGGCGCCGACCTTCAGCCCGACGGTTGGCGTTGTCTCATCATACAAGTATGTTTGAGCATATTCCACGATGATGTAGCAGACCACGAACAGGATCAGCCAGTACACCAGAAACGGCCAGAGCAAGGCGAGCATGACAACGGCACCGAGGGAAGAGTCGCGGAAACAATGCGGAGCGGAGAGTCCACCACAGGATCGTTTCCGACATGAGAACCTGGCCCAGTCCTACCACCTCAAACGCGGGAATGCAATGATCTGGTTCCCGCAAGCGAGTGACTCACCCGCGTTCAGGACGAAGAAGAGAGCGCATCCCGAACGCGGGAAGGAGCATCAGAACCGCGATACTCCGATGAACCATCATCAGCCGAACAGGGGCACCAGCGGGGACCCGTTGTTGATCTTTAACGGCCGATCCACCGCGTCACGGACCATCGTCCCCGGGTCGATGCCCAGCGCGTGCAGGATCGTCGCGCCGAGGTCGTCGGGACTGGCGGGGTCGGTCGCCGGATAGGCGGCCCAGCGGTCGGAGGCTCCGTGAACGTAGCCCCCACGCACACCGGCGCCGGCCAGGGCGGCGGAATAGCAGCGGGGCCAGTGTTCGCGGCCGCTGTTCGCCTTGTTGATCCGGGGAGTGCGGCCGAATTCACCGACCCAGACGACGAGCGTCTCGTCCAGGAGACCGCGATCCGCCAGATCGTCCAGCAGGGCCGAGAACCCCTGGTCGGCAGGGGGCATCAGGCGGTTCTGGAGCTGGTTGAAGTTATCGCCGTGCGTGTCCCAGAAATTCTGGCCATCGTTGTGCCAGTTGACCGTCACCAGGCCAACGCCCGCCTCGATCAGCCGGCGGGCCAGCACGAGACACTGGCCATGAATGTGTCGGCCATAGCGATCACGCAGTTTCGGGTCTTCGCGGTCGATCTGGAATGCGCCGCGGGCCTCGGCCGAAACCAGCGCGTCCAGCGCTTTCTGCTGAAATCCATCCCACGCCCGCGGCCCCTTGCCACTCAGATCCGGCAGGGAGCCGAGTCCTTCGAGCAAGGCGCGGCGGTCCGTCAGCCGGTCGGTCGAGATTCCCTCGGGCAGCCCGAGTCCCTCCACCCGAAATCCCGGCGTGTTGGGATCGCCGTCAATATGGAAAGGGTCATACGCCTTACCCAGCCAGCCGGCGTTCTGACCAGGGGCCTTACCGCCGGGAGCCGCCGGGTGCATGACCGTCCACGGCATATTGACGGCGCTGGGGATCGCTCCAGGCGTGGGCCGGAGCTTCGACACGAGTGCACCGAGGTGTGGCCAGTCGCGCGGCGATGGACCGGCGGCATCGGATTTGGGTGTCGGGGCCAGGTGGCCGGTTAGGACCCGGTGCGCCGTCGAGAGGTGGGCTGGATCATCATGGCTCATCGACCGAACGATCGACAGGCGATGCGCCTGCTGCGCCAGCAAGGGAAAGTGTTCACTGATTTGAATTCCAGGAATGCTCGTCGGGATCGCCCGGAATGGCCCGCGAATGTCCTCGGGAGCGTCGGGTTTGGGATCCCACGTGTCGAGCTGGCTCGGGCCGCCCCACATGAAGATCAGGATACAGGACTTCGCCCGTCCGAACCCACTGGGGCCGCGGTCGATTCCGGCCTCGCGGGCTCGCAGCAGACCCGGTAATCCGAGCCCGGCGAAGGTCAAGGCTCCGGCTCGAAGTGCCTCGCGCCGGGAGGGCCTGAAGTCGCCCGAAGTCCCGGCAACCGTGTGCGTTTGACGTTCCGGGGTGTCGCATAATCGGCCACCCTTCCGCTCTCGGATGATGCGGTTGATTCCACACGGAATGTTCAACCTCGCGTCAACAATTGCTCTTTGCGGAGCATAACCGATGCTCGGGAAGGCGTCCAGTGTCTGCGGATCTGGTGTCTGGGGATCGGGAAGCCAGGAGATTTGGGGTAGGAGGAGGATGGGCGAGATCGTGACTCTGCGATTCTCCTGATCGCAAAATGCAAAACTGGCTGGTGAAGCCCGCGCGACGACGACTAGCGGAGCCTTGGTCGCTCCGCTAGTCGTCGGTTTGGACATCACAAAAGGTCGAGTCGTCGGGATCTGTCTCAGGGAGTCTCGTCAGCTTCCTTGAGAATCGTTGTGTCGCCGGTCTCGGTGATTTCGGGTTCGCCGACTTCGATATCGACGTCCTTCTTGACCTTAGTCGTCACCTCGACTTGCTCCGTCTCGGTCTTCTCGCCGAGAACTTTACCCGTATCTTTGTCAATAACTTCCGTCTGCTTCTTGACGATCACTTCCTTGGTCCCTTTGGCGGTCGTGACTTCATCAGTGGAGTTAATGTCCAGGGCTTCCTGCGTCAGTTCGGTTGCTTCTTTCTCCTCGTCGGATTTGCAACCAGTCAGCGTGCCAGCGACACCGAGCATCAACGTCAGAATCGCTGCGGATCGAAGAAGGCATTTCATTGAGATTCCTCCCGGCCTGAGATTATCTAAAAGAGGTAGCGGCTCCGTCACCCATTGTGAACGGTTGAGCCTGGCCTGCCCCCTGGGCCGATGAGGTTTCAACAGGAGCAAGAAACATGCCGAGTCCGCAGACAGTCTGTCGGACGGTGCTTCCTCGCATGACCTTCTATTTCGTCGCGGTTCTCGCGAGCGTACCGGCGACCGGAACCGGAATTCCAATGCCCACGACCAGTTGAGTCATGAAGGCGTAGTCGTTCGCCGCCGTCACGGCGGGGTTTCTCGCCGTAGAGTCGATCTTCGCCAGCTCGTTCATGTCCGCCTGGAACTTCGCCTTGATCGCGGGATTTGCTCCGGCGGTTTCCAGGACCTTGCCGAAGAGGAAGTTCAGCCCGATGGCGTCCGCCTCGTGCAAGCTGCGGTGGCTCTGGACCCCGCGTAGGGACTGGTTGAAGGTGTTGAGGACGACTGGCGACGCTCGGTGAAGCTGTCCTTCAATCGCTCGCAGGTCGTTCTGGAGTTCCGTGATGAGTGTCGGAGGTACGACGCGATTCGGGTCGATCCGGTAGAAAAAGGCGTGAAGACGGTCGATCCGGATCGATCTCAGGGGAGAAATATTGGTGTTGTTGATTAGGGTCGCTTGAACCTGGGCTGGTGGTGTCGCGGTGGCCGTCGGCACGGCCGCCGCGGTCGTGCTGAGCATTTGACGTCCTTCCAGCCCTTCGGCCGAGGGCACGAATCGACGGCGTTCCATCGCGCAAATCTCCCGGGTAGAGACGACAAAGAGACGGGAACGAGGCATCACGACCTCGTTTGAAGGCTTTGTCGTGGGTGATGGGTCCGGGCATTTTGCGATGTGAGACGGGAGGCGCAGAAGGGTGCCCGGACGGCGAGGACCCTGTGTACCAGAATCCCTCAGGTCGAGCCAGGCGAATCCGGCCCGATTCCGCCGCGCCGTTCCAGCGTCATCCGCAGGTAGGAACGCGGCTCGACCTCGATCAGCCCCAGCTCCCGTCCCAGGGCGAGAACCGCCCCTTGCGCGGCGGGGAGGTCGGCATCGTCGGCGGCGATCGCCTCCACTTCGGCATAGGACCCGAGACCCTCCGCCTGATCGAGAACGATCGTCAGGTCCCGATTCTCGAACCGCAAATAGAATGGTTGACGATATTTGCGGACATCAGCCACCGGTCGAAAGCCGAGCCGCTCGAACAGTCGGCCGAGCTGTTTCCGAGCGTCGTCGCCCGATTCGTACGGGATCTCGATCTCCTCGCGCGTCTTGGTCGGGCCGCCGCGCTTCGGGCCTTTGTAGGTGATGTAGTTCCGCGAACCGTCTTGCCGGAGTCGCAGGGCCTCGTCAGTCTGGGCGAAATCACGCGACGGATGTGCCAGGTACAGGTCGGCCTGCGAGACCGTCGGGCCACCTTCGGCGCCGATCGCTTGCAGACGCTCGGTCAGACTGGAAGGATCGGGCACCCGAAATTTGACTTCCACCTCGTAGCTCATGGCTCCGAGCCTAGCCGGCGGGACCGGGGCGGTCAAGCGGGGCGAACGGACTTGACGGGTTTGCGAGCGGTTCCGTAAAGTGGTGGTTTCCGCTGGGAATGGGATACTGTACTGTAGGAGCGTTCACACCGACTCCGGGATCTTGTCCGAAGGACCCAAGGTTCATGCCTCGCAAACGATTCGGCCGCAACCGCAAGAACCGCTGCCGGTTCTGCACCCCCGAAGGCTGCCCCCGTCCGGCTTACGTCGATTACAAGGACGTCGGACTCCTGAAGAAACTTTGCACGAACCAGAGCAAGATGTTCTCCCGCAAACGGAGCGGTAACTGCGCCGCGTTCCAGCGCGCGGCCAGCACGGCAATCAAGCGAGCCCGCTTCATGGCTCTCTTGCCGTACGTTGGCGAGTAACGAGAATGGCTTTGCGGTAGGGCGTGCCAGGCACGCCCTCCGTCACTCACTTGACGTCAATCGTGTGGTTCGGACGCGGATGATCCCGCCTTGAGGAAATCCTGAAACTGGCGATCGAGTGTCTCGTACGGGACGCCAAGCCGTTCGCTCAGGGTTTGTCCCGAACCTCCAGGGCGGAGTCGGCCCCGGTAGGCATCGCGCACGTAGTCGAGAAACCCCGCGCGGTAGTGGTTTTGCTGGCCTTGCATCAGGAAGATGGCCAGCGACATCGATTCCGCGTAGTGGGTGTAAACTGCGTCGTCCGACTCCTCGTCAAATTCACGGCGGTTCAAGAGCGACGAGTTCCGCGATCGGGACGAAGCGGTCGTTGACGAGGATATCGTCTCGAGCCTTGGCAACCCGAGGACCGACGAGCCCGCCGATCCGGTAGGAGCCGTCGGGTTGGGGATCGAAGGTCTCGAAGTAGGTGCCAAGTCCTTCCCAGACCCAGTAATTGCCGACGTTCTGCTCGTAGCGAGTGGGGCCTGCCGACTCGAACAGGAGCTGGTGCGACGTCTCGTGAAAGAGCGTCGAGGTCACGTCGATCGCGCCGTCGAGGTCGCGGAAGAAGAAGCACTGGCCGGGGACGATCCGACTTCGAACGACCCTCGGCTCGCGGTAGAAACCGAGGCTCTCGGTGACGCGCGCACCCTCG
Source organism: uncultured Planctomycetota bacterium (assembly GCA_963758025.1). Classification (GTDB taxonomy): domain Bacteria; phylum Planctomycetota; class Planctomycetia; order Isosphaerales; family Isosphaeraceae; genus CAVWUA01. The sequence goes on from CAVWUA010000011.1 coordinate 140,464, forward strand.
GTCGGTCGCAGGGCACTGATGTATTCATCCCGGCTGGCATAATAGGCGACGCGATGCCGCGTTTCGGTCGTGGCGTTGGCCTGGAGGCTGGAGTTGCGGAAGCGCTTCGCCAGCGGCAGGTCGGGGCCGATCACGTCGGCGAAGAGGAAGAAGAAGGCATCGCGGAGGGCCTCCAGCCGCCGGCCGAAGGCGATGGCTTCGGACAGTGGCACATCGGTCTGGATGGCGAAGTGCTCGGTCGTGATCTTCCAGCCGTGTTCGAAATCGGCCCGTAAGGCATCGGCCTGGGCGGCGGGGAGCCACTCCTGGACCCGTCCCCCCACCACCGCGCCGGGAAGCTCGCCGTTCTTCAGGTGCGGGACCCAATCCGCGGCGACCCAGCCGAACGTCGGGTCGAGCACCATCCCCTTTTCGAGCAACTGGGCGGCGTGCGGCTTGGCCCAGCCGCCATCGTACGCCACGTAGCCGAGCAATCGGCGGGCCTCGCGGTGGTAAGGATCTCGATCGAGGACACCGCGCAAACATTCGCCGGCCAGCGCGAATTGCTCGACACCCGTCTGCCCGGCGCGTTTGGCTAAATCGAAGAAGGATGCGGCCGTCCCCTCACGGATTGCGTTGGCCTCGGCTTTCCACGTGGGCGGAGCATCGTCCGCGGGTTTCGGAGGCGGGACAACTTCGGGAAGGGGGCGAAATCGGATCGGCTCTCCCTCGGCCGGAGGCGGCGGCTCGATCAACGCAAGTACGCGCGCGGCCTCCGCCTGATCCTTCAGACGATCGGCCAGAGCCTTGAGCCTGGCGGCTTCCTGCGCCGGATCGTCTGCGCTTCCGTTCGGACTTGTTCGTTAATGTCGGCGGAAGTCCGAGGGGGCGGAACTTGCAAGGCAATCGCCAGACCGACCAGCCAGACCGGGTTGAGCATGGTGAGGACTGTCCTTTCCATCGGGGTTTTCCGGTTCTTGATCTGGACGATGACGCGTCACCCAGGCATGATGCCGCGGGAAGGGCCGGAGCGGCCCGCGACCCTCAACGGCGAACGGAGACGCAACGTTATGCGAATTCCACGGTTTCCGCTTTCCACCGGAATCGCCCTGATGATCGGCATTGGCCTGGGTTGGGCTCTCTCCGGGGGGCGACCTCCAAGCCTGCTGGCCGGAGGGGGAGACCGCTGGGATGCACCGGTCGCCCTGACCGCGCCGATTGCCACGGAAGCCAGCCAGGCGATGAAGATCCAGCTAAGCGAGGACGCGATCTACTACCTCAATTATACCCAGGGCACACTGCTGGCGGCGGTACCGATGCTTCGGCAGACGCCCGGGGCCTCGCAGATGCTGAGCGAGTTCGCCGTGCGGGACCTGATCGCCGACTTCCAGCTTCCGAAGGGGATCACGCCGCATTTCGTGATGACCGCCGGTTCGCTGGGGGTCTCCAGTAATGAGACGTACGCGCCGCTGTACGTCTTCGAAACTCAGACCGGGCAGCTTGCGGTTTATCGTGTCAAGCCGCAGGCGACGGCCACCTCGACTCAGCCGGCGTTTGTCCTGCTGGAGAGGCGATCCGACCCCCGCCTGGCACGCCCCAAGGCGACCGTCGCCGACGCGCGTTAAGTTCAGCGTGCGTCAAGTAGTGAGAGCGAGATTATACAGGTTTAAAGAGGCGCCATTCCCGCTGCGGCACCAGTCGGTCCGCCGGGATAGGTTGGTGAACCGCCTGGTGGGCCACCTGGGGAACCCCCCGGCATTCCGCCGGGCATCCCTCCCGCTCCTTCCGCGCCGCCGGCCTCGCCCGCCGGTTCGGCGGCGGGCGGCGGTGGCACGAAGGCATCGCCGTACGGCCGCGCGTTCTGGTGGTCGATCAACCAGCGACCTTGGGGGTCGAAGAGTTTCGCATCGCCGTACTCACCGTTCGGATCGTTGTAGCCGTCCTCAGGGTCGTATTGCGCGAAGACCTGCCCGGTCGTGTACTGGAAGAAGCTCAGCCACTTCCAGTCCAGCCCGAAGCCGAAGGGGGGCTTGTGGTCGTAATTGTAGGCGCCATAGAACATCTTTTTGTGAATCGGCGACGTGTGGAACGCCAGGAGTAGGATCGCCATCGCCAGGGATGCGCCCGCCAGACCAAAGAACAGCCGGCCGATGTGATAGACCGGCGTCGGGAATCGTACCATCGAGGGAGCAATTTGCTCGGTCGTGATCTTGAGAATCGTCAAGCTGACGATGAACAGGACCATCAGGCAAAGCGTGTCGGCATAACCGGAAATCTGACTGACGTTCGAGGCCAGAAGCGCGGCCAGGGGCTCATAAAAGTTGAAAGTGATCAGCCCCGCGAACAAGATGTTGAAGAACACCAGCGCGGCGCCCCATAGTCCTTCACTCGTCAGCGCGTAGGTCATCAGCAAGATCAGGACGACCACGCCCATATCCACGATCCAGGACGGCATCGTTATATTCTCCCCCAAGAGTGGCTGGCCGTCGCGGGCCGTTGCGCCACGACGTTCACTTGACCACTCGCAACAGTTCCTTGATCGAGGTCTTGCCCTGGATGACCTGACGCAAGCCGTCTTCCTGAAGGTAAATCATGCCATTCTTCCGCGCCTCGGCCTTGATGGCGTTGAGCGACGGGTTTTCACGGATCAGGTCCTTCATGGGATCGGTGACGACCAGCAACTCGAAGATCCCGGTCCGGCCCAGGTAGCCGGTCCCGCCGCAAGCGGGGCAGACCTGCTCGGGGTTCTCGGGAGGTCGGTAGAAGACATCCACCTTGTCCGCTGGCAGGTTGGCCTTCTCCAGGAACTCGGGCTTGGGCTTGTATGGTTCCTTGCAGGTCTCGCACAGGCTGCGCACCAGGCGCTGGCCGAGCACGGCCGAGAGAGCGGATGCCAGCATGAAGGGCTCGACGCCCAGGTCCAGCAGCCGGAAGAGGGCGGTCACGGTGTCGTTGGAGTGGACCGTGGAGAAGACCATGTGACCGGTATTCGCAGCCTGGCAGGCGATGGTGGCCGTCTCCTGGTCGCGGATCTCGCCGATCATGATCACGTCGGGGTCCTGACGGAGAATCGACCGCAAGCTGCCGGCGAACGACTGGCCGGCCTTGGTGTTGATCTCCATCTGGGTGATGTTGTCGATGTGATACTCGATCGGGTCCTCGACCGTGATCACGTTCTTCTGGAAGCGGTCGATCTCGCGGAGGCAGGCGTAGAGCGTGGTGCTCTTGCCCGACCCGGTCGGCCCACAGCAGAGGAACATGCCGTGCGGTTGGGTGACGATCGAACGGATTTCCTGCACGAGTTTGGGCCGGAGGCCGATCTCTTCGAGCTTGGCGACGGTCGCTGCGTTATCCAGAATTCGCATGACGAGCTTCTCGCCAGCCTTCGAGCCGGCGGTCGCCACGCGGAAGTCGATCTCGCGGCCTTCGAGCTTCGCGCCGAAGGAACCGTCCTGCGGCTTGCGCTTTTCGGAGATGTCCATCGCCGAAAGCACCTTGAAGATGTTGACGACGGCGTCCCCCGTGGGCCGGTCGAACGGCTCGGCCGCGTGGAGGATGCCGTCGATCCGGTAGCGGACGGACATCTGTTCCTGAGTCGGCTCCAGGTGAATATCGGTGGAACGCCGGAGAATCGCGTCGTATACGAGTTCCTTGGCAGCCATGAAGACTTTCGACTGCTCGGCCCGTTCGGTCAAGGTGGTGTCCACCTTGCCGCCGGCCCCCTTGCCGATGAACTGGATCGGCGGGCCTGCCCGGTCCATGGCGGACTCGGAGCGGTTGAAGAGCCCCTTCATGCCCATTTTGTTCATCAGCCCGTTGGCCACCTCGCCCAGGTGATAGGGCGTCAGCACCTTGTCCGTGTCGGGCACGGTCTGGTTGCGGATGAAGATATACGTGAACAGTGGCACGAAGTACGCCAGTAAGAGAAGGATCAGCCCGATGACGAAGAACGGGATGGCCCACAAGAGGGCGAAGCCGAGCACTCCGGAGAAGAAGACGATCGAGTTCCACATCTCGAACCGGACGTTGTTCAACTCGCGGGTATCGTCATCGACCCACCAGGTTGTCCAGGTCCAGAGCAGGAAGATGCCGAGGACGGGAAGGAACTTGAACAGGTTGAGGTACAACCCCGGACCACGATTGTCGGCGATCGCCGCCGACTGAGCCCAGAGCCCGACGAGGCCCTCGGCCGCCTCGGCCCCGGCCGAGAGGCCGAGGGTCGCCAGGGCGAAGGTCGCGACGCCTAATTTCGGACGGGACATGGAATTCTCCGGCTCGACATGGGCTTGGGGGCACGACCCCACGACCCTTCTCGTCTCTCGTCTCTTCGGCGGTTGCGTTTACAGAATGCCTTGCTCAGGTAGCGTAATGCCCTTCAACGCCATTCTCAAGGACTCGGGGTTCGGCGCGACCTCGAACGCGGTGGCGCGCTCGACCTTTTCATCCACGACGAGCTTCCGTAAGCTCTCGGTGAAGTCCACCATTCCTTCTTCCTTGCCCAGACGGATCGCCTGCGCGAGTTTGATGTCCTCCTCGTTGAGAATCAGTTTCCGCACCGTCGGGTTCATCCGCATGACCTCGCAGAGCGGGACACGGCCCTGCCCGGTATTCTCCTTCCACTCCTTGGTGGTCGGCAGAAGTTTCTGGGCGATGACCGCCTTGAGGTTGAACGCGAGGTTCTGCCGCATCGCCGCGTGCATATCGACCGGGAAGAGGTCGAGGATGCGGCTAATCGTCGAGGGGGCACCCGAGGCGTGAATCGTCCCGAAGACCAGGTGGCCGGTTTCGGCCGCGTGCAAGGCCGCGTTGAACGTGTCGCGGTCACGCATCTCACCCACGAGGATGATGTCCGGGTCCTGCCGCACCGCGTGCTTCAGGGCCGTATCCCAGTCGATCACGTCGATGCCGACCTCGCGCTGATTGATGATCGACTTGTCGTCGGTGAAGGTGAACTCGATCGGGTCTTCGATGGTGACGATGTGGCAGCGTTCGTTGTTATTGACGTACTGGAGCATCGAGGCGATCGTCGTCGACTTACCTGAACCGGTCACGCCCGAGAGGATGATGATTCCCTGGTCTGCCTTGACGATCTCCCCGAGCACCGGGGGCAGGCCAAGCCCTTCGAAGTTCGGGATCGACGTGTTGACGCGCCGGGCAACCAGGCTCAAACGGCCGCGTGCCCGGAACAGGTTCACGCGGAAGCGGGTTTCGGATCCGTTGGTATCGGTGACGATGTGGGCGAAGTCGGCCCCGCCGGTATCCTCCAGAATCTGACGCTGCCGGGGTGTCATGATCGGGAACATCAGGCGTTCCATGTCGGCGGTCGACAAGGGCGGCAATTGCATCTGGCGCAGCACGCCGGAGAGCCGCATCGCGGGCGCCAACCCCACCTTCAGGTGCAGGTCGGACCCCTCGTGCTTCATGACCATCCGGAACAGCTTGTTGGCTTCCGGCTCGTTCGCGGACGGCTGATTGGCCGGGGTGGACTGGACGTCGGTGGCCATCGGCGATCACTCCTCGCAAAGCAATTCGCGGCAAGTCAGGTTCGGACAGATCGGGGAAATCAGACCGCCCGGCCGGTTCAGCCCGCTCGGGGATGAGCCCTGTTCCGAGCGACGGAACCGACGGGAGCGGACCGGTCCGGTTCGGCACGTCCTAATCCACATCCCGCACTCCGCATTCCGCAACCTGACGCACGGGGACGCCGTGACGAGCCAGGTAATCTTTGGTTTCGGCGATTGTGTACTCTCGATAGTGAAAGATGCTCGCGGCCAGCGCGGCGCTGGCGCCGCCTTCCATCAAGGCCGCCCGCAGATGCTCGGGAGATCCGGCACCTCCGGACGCCACCAGCGGAATCGTCACCGCGTCGGCCACCGCGCGTGTCATTGGTAAATCATACCCGGCTTTCGTCCCGTCGGCATCCATGCTGGTCAACACGATCTCTCCGGCACCCAGCGCTTCGACCTCGCGTGCCCAGGCGACGGCCTCCTTGCCAGTGGGAACCCGGCCGCCGTTGATGTGAACCTCCCAGACCTCGCGCCCATCTTGCTGAACGCGCTTCGGGTCGATGTTCACGACGATGCACTGGCTTCCAAACCGTCGCGCGGCGCGGCGGACAAAATCGGGATCGCGTACCGCGGCCGAGTTGATCGAGACCTTATCGGCACCGGCATTGAGCAAGGCCCGGATATCATCCAGGTCGCGAATTCCGCCACCGACGGTCACCGGCATGAAACAGACCTCCGCCGTGTGTCGCACGACGTCCAGCAGGATGCCCCGCCCTTCGTGGCTGGCGGTGATGTCAAGGAAAACCAGCTCGTCGGCCCCCTCGTCCTCGTAACGCGATGCCACCTCGACCGGGTCGCCCGCGTCGCGCAGGTTCAGGAAGTTGGTCCCTTTGACCACTCGGCCGCGATCCACATCAAGGCAAGGGATGATCCGCTTGGCGAGCATTCGGCGTCCTGGAGACGTTTCTACGGAATGGACGGAGAACTCCGGCCACCGGAAAAGGGCATTGATACCGTATTCTATCCGAGTGATCCAGAGCGTCGCTAGTAGGATGCGGTCCCTCGGTGGCAATCTGTTTCGGATCGGGTGACGATTAACCCGCGCCGGATTCCTCCCGCAACCGCCGCTCGACCCAGGCTCGGGCCTCGGCGACCGGGTCATTTGTCTGGCGGTCGAGCCTCTCGGCACGCTCACTGATTCGCTCGGCCAGGCGCCGGCGGACATCCGGCTCGGCTTGGTCGAGAATCGCCGCCATTGACTCCAGTCCGCCGATCGATTCGCGCTGGAATACCGCATCGACCGCGGGGATCGAGCGAGGGCCATGCCCATTCGCGACCTCCACCAGCCAGGGCAGGCCCGTCTCGTCGTCGAATTCCAGGAGCATCGTTGCCAGGGTGAGACGATCTTCCTCCTCGTCCCGGTCGTCCCGTTCCCAGAGCGTTCCCAGCAACTCGTGGAACTGGTCCTCCGGCAGGAACCATCGCAAACCGCTCAGGGCCGCGAGAAAATGCGCGCGGTCCCCCTGCTTGAGCCACTGGAGAAGTCTCGGCAGGATGCGCTGATCCTTCCGGCGAGCCAGCGTGGAGGCAGCCAGCGACCACCGCTCCGCGTGGGGCTCGTCCAGCAGGGCATGCAGTTTCGCCGTCGCCTGGGCGTCGAAGGGCTGGCTGGAGCGAATCGCCTGCTCGGCCACGGGTGCATCCGGATCACCCATCAATTCACAGATCAAGGCCGAGAGCGAGCGATCGCGCTGGTGACGATCGACGAGAATCCTCAGCGCCGTGGTTCGGGCCACGGCGGACTCCCGTTCCCGGTCGCGCGCCACCCGTGTCAAGACCTCGTCCGACTCCTCCTCCAGCCGCCGCCTTTGCACGTCCGACTCGGTCGCCTCGATACTGACCTGCTCCGAGACGCGGGCAAGGACCCTTTGCAGGCGATCGGTCGGGGACTCGTCGGACACGGGGGGCCTCCGCGGAGGTGGGGAGTACGGATCTCAGCCACGGATGACATGAGTTTTGTTGGTGATCAGGTCGTTGAAACGCAGTTCACTCCCCTTGATGAGCTTCTCAGGGAAGACGATCAGCGATTTCTTCCTGGGAAGTTTGGCCGAGATCGAGAGGAACCTTTCCAGCCCCCCGGTCCCGTACAAGGCTGCACCCAGACGCTGGGTCGGTGCATCTCCGGGTGGATAGGTGTCCCAATTCCCGGTGAGTTCTTGGACCGTGAGATTGAGGAGAGCCTGTTGTTTGGGTTCGGTCAAATCGGCAATCGCTTGAAGGTGCACCTCGATGTCAATCGTCGCGACATTATTTCGGTGTGGATTCACAACATGCTGATCTAGCGGGCCGAAAATAGCTTCTACTTCGTAAAGTGCGACAATGGGCGATTCCGCGAGGTACAGGATTTCGAAGGGAGGGTTCGCGGCTCTTCCAGGATTGAAACGGGTCGTGATTGCGGCCGTGTGCGAGTCGGAGCCTCGTTCTTGGATTTTGATGTCGCCATTCCAGGATCTCCCAAGTCTCGAAGCGCGATTCACTTTCCTTCGTTATCATACACGGGATCGTTCAGATACGTCGAATCCGCTCAATGCCTTAAAGAGGCATCATCGTCCCCCAATAACCTCCACAACCCTCGGGCACTCCGGCAACGAGCCGAGGAACTGCCGGCCGTAGGGCTTGGTCAGGACGCGGGGGTCGAGGATGGCGACGATGCCGGTATCGGTCCTGGCGCGGATCAGGCGGCCGAAACCTTGTTTGAGCTTGATGATCGCCTCGGGAATCTGGTACTCGACGAACGGGTTGCCGCCGCGCTTGCGGATGGCTTCCAGGCGGGCTTCGAGCAGAGGGCGGTCGGGGACGCTGAATGGCAATCGGGTGATGATCACATTCGAGAGCGCCTTGCCCGGCACGTCCACCCCTTGCCAGAAGCTGTCCGTGCCGAAAATCACACTATCCACGTCCGACTTGAACGCCTCGACCATCTTCGATCGTGGTAGGCCGTCTCCCTGAGAGTACAGGGCGATGTTCCGCTCAGCCAGCCAGGGGGCGAGGCGGCGGGTGGCCTCCTGCATCATCCGATAGGAGGTGAACAGGACGAACGCCTTGCCGTGTGTCAGATTCAGGTAATGCTTGATGGCCAGGATCGCCCGGTGCTCGAATTCCTTGGGGTCGTCGGACGGGTCGGGCAGGTCGCGCGGGATGTGAATCTTGACCTGCTTGGGATAGTCGAAAGGGCTGCCCAGTTGGAGTGTTTCGCAACGGGTGAGGCCGAGCCGCCCCTTGGCGAACTGGAACCCCGGCGGCGAGCCGATCGCCAGAGTGGCGGAGGTGAGAATGCACGTCGGCACCTCGGCGAATAGCTCCCGGCGCAAGGTCGGTCCGACCTCCAGCGGTGAGTGCGCCAGGGTGACGCGCCGCTTCTCCGGCTCGATCTCGATCCAGTGGACGTTCTCTTCGGCGTCGTCCTGCCGGAGCCAGAGGGCCAGTGAGGCGGCCATGCCGTCGCAACGCTCCTGGGCGGCGGATAGCTCGATACGCTGCTCGTCCCCTTCCACCTGCTCGGCCCCCAGGCCGATGAGTGTGGAGAGCTTACGCAACTCCTCGCCGAGTACGTCAGCCACCGGGATCGGCCGTCGCAGGCGGCCGTTGGAGGTTCCGTGACGGCCTTGCCAGATGGCGACCGCGTCGAAGAACTGCTGGGCCGCGCGTCGGGTGATTCCGACCTGATCGAGCGCGTCGCCCAGGTCGTGATAGACGAGCAACCCCTTGCGGGTCTTGTTGTTGTAGAGCCGGCCCAGCAGGTAATCGACCTGCCCGCTGGTGATTCGCAGGCCGAGGTGATCGCCGGCGACGGCTTCGAGGGTGTGGGCCTCGTCGAAGATGGCGACCTGGTACTCGGGCAAGAACCCAGCGCCGGCGGCTCGCAGGGCAAGATCGGTCAGGAACAGGGCGTGGTTGACGACCAGAATGTTGGCCGAGTGCATCCGACGCCGGGCCTTGTAGTAGAAGCAATCCTTGTAACGGGGACAGTGGCGGCCCAGACAGTTGCCGTTCTCGCTGACGACGGCGTCCCAGACGGCGGGCGAGGGCCGGAAGTCGAGATCGGAGCGGCTGCCGTCGGCCGTCTCCTTGACCCAGGCCCGCAGCCGCACGAGCTGGTCGAGATCCTCGGCGCTCTGGAAGGTCGCCCCGGCTCGTTTAATCGAGGCGTCGAGCCGTCGCAGGCTGAGGTAATTACCCCGCCCCTTGACCAGCACCGCGGAAAACTCCTGCGGCATCACTGCTCGAAGGAACGGCAGGTCTTTCTGAAGCAACTGCTCCTGAAGGCTGATCGTGTGGGTCGAGACGACGACTTTCTTCTTCTGTTCGGCGGCGGCCAGGATCGCCGGAACGAGGTAGGCGAAGCTCTTGCCGACCCCCGTGCCGGCCTCGACCATCAGGTGATGCTCCTCCTCAATGGCCCGCGCGACGGCCGAGGCCATGCGCAACTGCTCGTCGCGGGCCTCGTAACGCTCCAGGCGGCGGGCTATCGCGCCGTCGGGGCCGAGGATGGGGAGCGGGTCGAGGCTGGTCATGCATCCGTACCTGAGATTAGGAGGGGGCCGTCGCCCCGTCGCCCGATTCGCGTCTCGATGAGTCGTCAGGCGTAGGCGGGCAACTGCTTCTCCTCGACGATTCCCGCGCCGAGGCGTTCGTTGATCTGTCGCTTCAGGGCGAAGCGGCGATCGTTCTGATGATACACCGACCGTGCCCGTTCGACGAATTCCGGGCCGAAATCACCGTTCCGTTCGTGGACCCGCAGGGCGTCCTCGACATCCCAGAGCGCTTCGTTGATGGACTCCAACTCGGTGGCCAGATCGTCGATCGACGGTGCGCCGATCAGGGCACGGTCGCGGATGGCGGTCAGGGCGTTCAGCTCGGCCCGGACGTTGCGGAGCTTCGCCTCGTCGGTGATCCGGCGCTCCTTGATCCGCAAGATCGTGATCCGGTCAATCAATTCTCCCGGAGCGATCTCGACGGTGATCGACCGACGCTGGCGGGCCAGGTGCCGCCGTAACGCTTGTTCCACCTCCGCGATGGCCCCTTCCCAGTGGCCAGGCCGGGGCTGGCGGAAGAGGCGGGCCGAGGGATACCAGGGGGAATCGTCGCGCCCGAGCATCCAGACCCAGTGGGGCGCATACGGCAGGATGATCCAGACAGGGACCCCCAGAGCGCCGGCCAGGTGTCCGATCGAGGTGTCGGAGGTGATGACCAGGTCGAGATTCTTCAGGACGGCCGCCGTGTCCACGAAGGCGCCGGTCTGCTCGTCGAGCCGTGGGCCGAGGTCGAGCACCGGGACATCCGGCGGCAGCTCGGCCAGCTCCTCCGTCCCCTTGCCTTTCTGGAGACTGACGAGCGTCACCCCCTCGATCCGGCCAAGCGGAGCGAAATGGCGGAGCGGAATGTTGCGCTGGCGGAGCCCCGCCCAGTTCTTCACCGCCGCGCCCCAGTTGATCCCGATCTTGAACCCGCTTCGTGTCGCCAGCTCGTCCCGCCAATGGTTCACCAGCGGTTCCTCGGCATGGAGATACGGAACCTGCGCGGGGATCGTCTCGACCGTCGTTCCAAGAACCCCCGGCAGGCTCAGGAGCGGGATATGGCAATCAAACCGAGGGATCGGCTGCCCGCGTTCGACGATCTGGTCGATCCCGGGGCACGTTGACAGGGCCCGGGAAAGCCGCTGCTGGCACTCGACGATCGTGGTCCCCCCACGCTGCTTCACAAGGGGGACAAACCGGATGAACTGGAAGGCATCCCCCAGCCCTTGATCGGTGTGGATCAGGATCGTCCGCCCGTTCAGCGGGGAGCCGTCCCACCTCGGCTGCGGGAAGGGACGGGGCGGGCATTCCGGGGTCTTCCACCGCCATTCGTACTCCGGCCAGCCCTCGGCGTAACGCCCGGCCAGGAGCAAGGTGATTCCCAGGTTCTTGTGAGCCTCGGCATGGTTCGGCTGGATCTGGAGAGCCTGTCGGAAGCAGGCCATCGCCTCGTCCAGATGGTCCAGGCCCGAGAGCACCGATCCCAGTCCGTTGAGCGCCTCGGTGTGATCCGGCTTGAGGGTCAACGCCTGCCGAAAGCTGCTGATCGCTTCGTCCGCCAGTCCCCGCTCGGACAGGACGATACCGAGATTATTGAAGGCGTTGGCGTAATCCGGCTTGAGGGTCAACGCGTGGCGGAGCCGGGCCTCGGCCTCATCCAACCGGCCCATCTGACGCAGGGTGTTGCCGAGGTTATTGTGGACCTCCGCCTGGTCGGGCTTCAGCTCCAGCGTGTTCTGATAGACCGCGACGGCCTCGTCGAGCCGATCGACCGCCTGGAGGATCATGCCGAGAACCCACAACACGTCGGTATTCCGGGGGTCCACCTGAAGGATCTGGCGGCAGAGGGACTCCGCCTGTCGAGGGTCCCCGGCCTGGAAGGTTTTCCAGGCCATGCCCAGGGTCGGTACGTTGTACGTCATCACGCCGGTTCCGCGGGAATCAGGCCGAAGAAGGTTCGCGAAAGACCCTCGCGCGGGGCCTAACGATCGGTAATCGTTCCTTCGGTCGGACTCGACGCCGTGGCGTACAACTTCTTCGGAATCCGCCCCGCGCTGGCGGCCAGGCGGCCCGCCTCGATGGCCAGACGCATCGCGTGGGCCATGCGCAAGGGGTCCGCCGCGCCGGCGATGCCGGTATTCAGGAGCACGCCATCGCAGCCTAGCTCCATGGCGATCGCCACGTCACTGGCCGTGCCGACCCCCGCATCGACGATCACCGGGTAATCGGGGTCGTCCTTCTTGAGGTCTTCCAGAATGATGCGGATATTGTTCGGGTTGAGCACCCCCTGGCCGCTGCCGATCGGGCTGCCGGCCGGCATCACGCTGGCCGCCCCTTCGGACTTCAGACGCCGGGCCATCACCGGGTCATCGCTCGTGTAGCAGAGGACCTGAAACCCCTCCTTCACCAGAACACGGGTCGCTTCGAGGGTGGCGACGGGGTCGGGAAGCAGGGTCCGCGTATCGGCCAGAACCTCCAGCTTCACCCAGTCCGCGCCGGGGTTGCCGAGTCCTTCGAGCAGTTCCCGGCCCAGCCGCGCGGTGCGGAGGGCCTCCTCGGCGCTGAAGCAGCCGGCCGTGTTGGGCAGGATCGTGTAGCGCTTCGGGTCGAGGTAGTCGAGCAGGTTGCGCCCTTCCTTGTCGAACAGCCGCTCCCGGCGCACCGCGACGGTCACAACCTCGCACCCGCTGGCCGCCAGGCAGTCGCGCATCAGGTCCAGGGTCCGGTACTTCCCCGTGCCGACCAGGAGCCGGCTTCGGAACCGATGTGAGCCAATGATAAGGGGTTCGGGCTCGTTGGGTTCGGTCGGCGCACCGCCGCCGACGAGCGTCACCACCTCCAGCACGTCCCCGGCCGTCAGCGCGACCTCCTCGTGCCGGGCGCGCGGGACCAGGTCCCGGTTTCGCTCGACCGCCACCTGATGGGACGGGATCCCCAGATGCCGCAGCAGTCCGGCCACGGTCAAGGTGTCCGGCACCTCACGCGGTTCCCCGTTCAAGGTGATCGTCACGGCTGTCCGCCTTGCCTGTTCTCGGAAAGTCTCTGTCTTTGCCTCGCTCCATTAACGCCTGTCCATCGTAATTCGCCCCCGCCTCTCCGGTCAAGAACGCCCTGAACGAGGCCCTTCCTCCCGGACAGATCATCCCTCGGCATGAGCAGAAAATCGGAATCCTCTTTCCTAGATCTCCCATAGTCGCTATAGTCGCTATCTTCACGAAAATTGCATGGCCCTAGAAATCTTACCCAGGTGTTGTGTTCCACCAAAAACCCAGGAGTGACCTAGTTTTTTTTAAAGTTCCCGGCTGGGGCGTGTGATGGTCGCGTGCCGCTGGGAGGGTTGAACCTTAGGGGCAAAGCCCGTGCGGAGGAGTTTCCACTTGAGCGACACCAAGAATCGACAACGATTGCGGCCTTCACTCGATGCTTTGGAATCACGCAGTTTGATGACGGGTTTGCCGATGGGGATGTGGGGTTTGTATCTCCGGTTGGCGAGGCAGTCGGTCCCGCAGGTCCTGCTTCAGAGCCGCCTGCGAGGGATGGGGAACTGGTCGTCTTGGGGGCAAGGGGCGAATATCGCCCAGGTTTCGACCAGCCTCTCCCGAGGCGGAGAGCTGGAGATTCAGGGGACCGAGGGAAACGATCAGATCAACGTCCAGATCCGCGGTTTCGGTCTCGCCGGACGATTTCGAAACCTCGGGATCGTCTCCGTGGACGGAGTTCCCGGCCGCTTCTTCACCAATCAGGTCCAGTCGATCCGCGTCCAGACCGGCGCCGGGGATGACGCGGTGACGATCAACGACGGTGGCCAGTGGTCGATTCCGACCTTCATCGATGGCGGCGCGGGGAACGACACGATCGCCGGTGGCACCGGCAACGACACGATCCAGGGTGGTGACGGCAACGACGTGATCGCCGGTGGAGCGGGCGTGGATGTGATTGACGGCGGCGCCGGTTTTGACACGATCAATGGCGTCTCCGAGCTGCCCCCCGCGCCTCCGGCTCCAGTCCCCATTCCCCAACAATCGCCGCCACCTCCCCCGCCGCCCGTCATCCCGACACCGGCCCCCACGCCGACGCCTCCCGTGGTGATCAGTCCGCCTCCCGCGACTCCGCCGGTCGTGGTGACCCCGCCACCGATCCAGTCGACTCAGGCGATCGTCAACCGGATTATTGAGCTCACGAACCTCTCGCGGCAGAATGCCGGGGTTGCTCCGCTGACCGTCAACGCGAAGTTGACCCAGGCCGCGCAGATTCAGGCCGACGCCATGGCGGGGCTGGACACGATGTCGCACAACCTCCCCGGCGCCACGTATCCGGGGCTGGCCGACCGAGCCAACGCGGTCGGGTACGGCTATATCTGGCTCGGCGAGAACATCGCGTTCAACTACAAGGACGGCGATTCCGTGATGTCGAGCTGGATGTTTTCCTCCGGCCACCGCGAGAACATTCTGGAGCCGAACTTCCATGAGATCGGCGTCGCCGTGGCCTACAACAGCAAAGGCGAGCCCTACATCTGCCAGGTCTTCGGCTGGCCCAAAAGCTGAGGCGAGGGACAAGGAGTGATCGCGGATTGGCGGCTTCTTCCCTTTCCCCTTACCAAGGGGTGATTGAGGGGGCGCTTGGGCCGCGGATCGGTGGTCGTGCTCGGTCCTGTGGTGTTCCCGGAACCCCCTCCGACTCCTCCTTCTCAAGGCGGATAGGCAGAGGAGACATTCCCCCTGATGAGGTGGTGAGTCCATGACCTGCCGGCTTTCCAGGGGAATCGCGGCCCCGGATTCGTGCAAATTGTTGACTCACCATTCCTCAAAGATGTTATGCGTAACCCCAGCAACCATCACCCTTTTCCTCACCGTCCCCGCAATACCCGTTGATTCCGCTCGATCTGGAAATGGCAGAGCGCCACGGCGCAGGCGTCGGCCACGTCGTGAGGCTCGGGCAGGCGGTCCAGTCCCAGTTCCGTGCGGATGGCGTGCTGCATCTGCTCCTTGGGGGCCTTGCCGCTGCCGGTGAGGCTCTTCTTGATCCGCGACGCGGCATAACCGACGACGGGCACGCCGCGAAGGCCGGCGGCCAGGACGATCACGCCCCGTGCGTGGGCCATCAGAATCCCCGTCCTCGGGTGCTTCCAGTGGCTGTGGACCTGCTCCAGCGCCAGGGCCTCGGCGGGGAAGGCGTCGAGGATTTCCAGCACCCCCCGATGGATCGTGCCGAGCCTCTCGGCCATCGACTCCGACGCTCCCCTCGTGCGGATCACCCCCGCCTCGCGCACCCGAGGCCCACGCTCCCCCGGCTCGATCACCGCATAGCCGGTCACGTTCAAACCGGGGTCAATTCCCAGCACCCGGCCCGGCGTCAGACCGTCGCAGGTGTCGAGCGGGTCGCGGGCGATCGTCGCCATCGGTGGGGTCCCTCCTTGGGATTCGCTCGTTAAAGTGGAAAACCTCAGCGCGGTTCGATCTTCCAACCCGTCCCGTCCGGCCGGTCTTCCAGAACGACGCTCAGGGCTGAGAGCCGGTTACGGATTTCATCGGCCATCGCGAAGTTTTTCTCCTTCCGAAGTCGTGTACGAAGTTCCACCAGGAGATCCAGCAAGGGGGCCGTGAGCTGGTCCTGGGCCACTTCGGGGGCCTTCGGGGGGAGGCGGAACAGGCCGAGCAACTGCGACAGCTCCTTCAACGCCATCAGGCCGAATTGCCAGGGGGCGAGGCTCACCGCATCGGCCTGGGCCGCGTCGAGTTTGTGGGTATCGGCGTAGCGGTTCAGAGCGCGGGCGATCTCGAAGAGTTCGCCCAGGCGCCTCCGGTGTTGAAATCGTCGTCCATCGCCTCCAGAAACCGCAGGCGATGCTCCCAGACCTCCGCCATCTCCGGGGGAAGGTGGAACGACGGGTCGTTGTCGTGGTCGCGGTAGGTCGGCGCGTCCAGGTCGTAGTAGCGCTGCCCGGTGATCCGCTCGAACCGCTCGAACAGGCGGTAGAAGGTTTGCAGGCCCCGGCTCAGCTCATCGAGACGCCCGGCGCCGTAGTCGATCGGGCGGCGGTAGTGGCTGGCGAGGAACAGGCAGCGCAGGGTGTCCGGCTCGTACTGCTGGAGCAGATCGCTCATCAGGACCACCGTGCCGGGGTCGGACTTGCTAATCTTCTTCCCTTCCTTCGTGAGCAGGCCGTTGTGCAGCCAGTACGTGGCGAACGGCTTGCCGCTGAACGACTCGGACTGCACGACCTCGTTCTCGTGGTGCGGGAAGACCAGGTCGAGGCCGCCGCCGTGGATGTCGAAGTGCTCGCCGAGGATCTTCATGCTCATCGCCGAGCACTCGATATGCCAGCCCGGTCGGCCCGGTCCCCAGGGGCTTTCCCACGACGGCTCGCCCGGCTTCGACGCTTTCCACAAGGCGAAATCCCCTGGATGCCGCTTCGCGGAGGACGGCTCGATCCGGGCGCCCGCTTGCAGTTCCTCGGGGTCGCGGTGGCTCAGCTTGCCATATTCCGGGGCGCGGGTGACGTCGAAGTACACGTCGCCGTTGTTGGCCGGATAGGCGACTCCCTTGTCGATCAGTCCCTGAGTGATCTCCAGGATATCGTCGATGTGCTCGGTGGCGCGGGGCATGTGGTCGATGCCGACGACGCCGAGGGCCTTGAGGCAATCGAGATAGTCCTTCGTGACCCGTTCGGCCAGATCCTTGACCGTCGTGCCGTCTTTCTGAGCCTGAACGATCAGCTTGTCGTCCACGTCGGTGATGTTGACGACCCAGGTGACCTCATACCCCGAGTACTCGAGGTAGCGCTTGATCGTGTCGAAGATCACCGGGCCGACCATGTGCCCGACGTGGCTCGGGGAGTACACCGTCGGTCCGCAGACGTACATCCCCACCTTGCCGGGCGCACGGGTTCGAACGGTTCCTTGGTCTGGGTCAGCGTGTTATAGACGCGCAGCGGCATGATGTACCTGGAACGTGGGCGTTGAGGTAATGAGCCATGAGCGTTGGATCATGGCTGTCGGAGTGATGAAAGACCCCCGGGGGGCGAATCGGATGAACAGTTTCCTCATGACGAATCGCGGCGTCGTGGCCCGTTTCGACCGTTCAACGACACCCCTTCGATCCGTCATTTTTCCGTCCGTGACGGCGCCTCCGAAGAATCGGAACGAGAAACATCCAGTATAGATATTGAGTCCCGAAGAGGATGATTCCCAGATTGCCAGCCAGCAAGGCCATGACCTTCGGGCCATAAGGTTGCATTTCGCGGAGAATCGGCAGGCAAAGCCCCAGAGGGACGGCCAGCAGCGCGACGGCGCCGAGTCCTTCCGCCAGACTCACCCGGAGTCCGCTCATCAACTCGGATCGGTCGCGGCCTCGACCAGCACGACCGCCTCACAGGAGATCGCCTCGCCCCGGCCGATCGGGCCGACGCGCTCGCCGGTCTTGGCCTTCACGTTGACGGAGGTCTCGGGAAGCCCCAGGAGCCGGGCGACCGTGTCGCGGATGGCCGGCTTGTGCGGCAGGAGCTTCGGCCGCTCGGCATGAACGATCAGGTCGCAGTTCACCGGCTTCCAGCCGGCGTGATGGACCCTCGCGAGCACCTCCGAGAGCAGGCGGCCGCCGTCGAGCCCTTCCCACTGCGGGTCGGTATCCGGGAAGATCTCGCCAATGTCCCCCAGCGCCGCGGCCCCCAGCAAGGCGTCGGCGACCGCGTGGAGCACCACATCGGCGTCGGAATGCCCCTGCAAGCCCCGCTCGTACTCGATCCGCACGCCCCCCAGGATCAAGGGACGCCCTTCGACCAGACGGTGCGTGTCGTGTCCGATCCCCACCCGCAATGGTTTACCCTCCCTGCTTTTCGAGCGAACGCGACGCCGCGGATCTGGCCGCGCCATCCTTCGAAATGAAGAGAATAATCGGGATCGTAACGATTTCCGTCCCGAGGTGCCATCCCTTGAGGCGCATCCGTGTCGCCATGTGTTCCCATTTTCTTGAGTCGTTTTGTCGATTTTGGGAAGACGCGTTGTCGAAGTGGACAAAAGATCGGTAGGTTTCCTGACCCCTATAGGGAAGAAAGAAAATTTTAAACACCACCATTAGAAGGACTTACAGGCCAGAAGAAGGTTTTCCCTGAGAGGTTCGGCACGAACCGTGCAATGGTACCGGAACGTCTGAAAAAAACGGTGAGTTGCCCGAGTGCTCTTTGCGATGTAAGTTCTCGATGGCGACTCCAACACAACCACAGGAATGTTCTCAAGCACGGAGGTAGTCCCATGCTCGTCCTCAGCCGCAAGCTCAACGAGAAGATTGTCATCAACGGCGAGATCACCGTCACGATCGTCAAGATCGACCGCAACCAGGTCCGCATCGGCATCGAGGCCCCGGGGCACGTCCCGGTTTATCGCGAAGAGCTGCTGCCGATCGGCGCCCTGCAGGACGAGTCGGTGATGGCCGAGGTCTGATCGACGAGCCGCGCAGTCGGCCTTCCTCCTCGACAAGCACGCAATGGTCGCGTACTGTAATTGGCGAACGACGCAGCACGGACCGACCGCCGTGGACCTGAACGAGGGAGGAGACCCGGATATGTCCGAACATGACCGCGCGAACCTGCACCGTCGCGACTTTCTGGCCCAGACTGGAGCCCTGGCGAGTGTCACGGCCTTAAGTACCGTGGCGTCGGGTAGCACAGCCGCTGCCCAACAGGCGTCGAAGACGACGCTTCCCCGTCGCCCCCTGGGCAAAACGGGTCTGGATGTGACGATCGTCAACCAGGGGACCTGGCGAGCACCGGGGCTGGACCGCCTCGTCCGCTTCGCCTACGCCAATGGCGTCCGCGTCTTCGACACCGCCGATTGCTACGGCTCCGAGCCGGGCCTGGCCCGCTGGTTCCAGGCGCAGCCCGAGGTGCGCAAGGAGATCGTCCTCGTCACCAAGGACCATCCGAAGACCCCCCGCGACCTGATCAAGCAGCTCGACACCCGCCTGGCCGCCTTGAAGACCGATTACGTGGACATCTTCTTCATCCACGGCCTCGGCAGCGGTTACGGCGCTCAGTCCCTGGAATGGCCCAAGAGCAAGGAATTCAAGGACACAATCGCGGCAATCAAGAAGTCGGGCAAGGCGAAGTTCGTCGGTTTCTCGACCCACGACGCCCGACGCGCCGAATACATTCAAGCCGCCGCCGATGGTGGCTTCGTCGATGCGATCATGCTCCAGTACACCCCCTGGCTGGAGAAGGACGCCCCGTTGAACCGCGCCCTGGACGCCTGCCACGAGAAGGGGATCGGCCTGATCTCGATGAAGCAGGTCGCCGGCCAGTTCTCCGAGGGGGGAAGCGACGTTCCCGACGTGCTCAAGGACGTCTACAAGCACGCGCCGATGCTCAAGGAGAAGGGGCTCAAGCCGTACCAGGCGTTGCTGCACGCGATCTGGTCGGACGAGCGAATCTCCACCTGTTGCATCTCGATGCGCAACACCGATCAGATCCGCGAGAACGTGGCCGCAGCCCTGAAGTACGTCCCCCTGGCGAAGGCCGAGATCGAGCAACTGCGCGACGCCAGCCACGCCCACGGCATGACCCTCTGCGCCGATTGCGATGGCCGCTGTGCCCGCGCCGCCGGTACGACCGCCGCCCTGGGCGACCTCACGCGGTTGCTGACCTACCACGAGCACCACGGCTATCGGAGCGAGGCCCGTCGGCTCTACGGCGAGATGGCCGAGTCGGAGCGCGCCTGGCAAGGGGCCGACCTGGAGGCCGCCCGGCGCGCCTGTCCCAACCAGCTCGACTTCGCCCGGCTCTTGCCGAAGGTCGATCGGCACCTCGCCTGATCCTGTCAATATCGTTCAGGAAAGACCGCACGGCCCTGACTCGCGGAGGAGCGAGTCGGGGCCGTTTTCGGTCGTCGGGAATTTACGAAACTTTCTGCTTGAGTTCTCCGGGGTCCGGAGTCATAGTACCTGTTGGCTTGAGGTGTGCCGCTCGATTTCGACTGATTCGGCTCCGTCGGCACCTTCAGGGCCACGCCGAAGATGACGACAGGCCCAAGTTGGTCCGTCAATGCAGCGGACTCGGGTGGATTATCGACACAAGGCCAGCATCATGGGTAAGAACATCTACGTCGGGAACCTCCCTTACGACACCACGGGTGACGACCTGGTGGAGCTGTTCTCGACTTACGGGACAGTCACCAGCGGTCAGGTGATCATCGACAAATTCAGTGGCCGGAGCCGGGGTTTCGGGTTCGTCGAAATGGCGAACGATGATGAATCCCAGGCCGCGATCGATGCGCTGAACGGCACCCCCTACGGTGGACGTCCCTTGACGGTCAACGAGGCCCGTCCTCGTGAGGACCGCGGTCCTCGTGGCGGCGGCGGCGGTGGCGGAGGCCGTGGTGGCTACGGCGGTGGCGGTGGCGGCTACGGAGGCGGTGGCGGTGGCTACGGCGGTGGTGGCTACGGCGGTGGCGGTGGCGGCTACGGAGGTGGCGGATACTGAGTCCGCCGGTCTCTCGACGGCCTCGCTTCCGGAATCTCGTCGCGGAGGTTCCGCAGGGCTTGGCGAAACGCGGGACCTCGTGGTATAGTGTTTTCTTCGTGCGACTGTGCGCTCCCGGTCCCTTCCTGTGAGCCGATTCGTTCGCGCTTGCCGTGGCGGGCTCGGGCCACACGCACGTCATTGCTCATTAGACTCAAAACCATACCAGTCATCGTTTTGTAAACCGAATCGACTGGTCAGGCCGCGGGAGTTGAGGTTGTGGTGAAGCTCAGGGTCCGTTCCGGCGAATCTATCCAGGACGCCGTTCGTCGTTTCCGCAAGTTGTGTGAACGTAGCGGTCTCCGCAAGGAGATGCGTCGCAAGGCTTACTACGAGAAGCCTAGTGAGCGTCGTCGCCGAGAGGAACTGAAGCGCCTCCGCAAGGCTCGTCAGGCCGCCCGTGTCTAATGCACCAGTCCGCTGAAACATTCTGGATTTCGTAGGGGTGGGCACCGCCCACCATCTATAAGATCGGATCTTAGAAAGTATCAGCGAGCGCGTGTCTCAATCCTCCCTTCCACGAGGGAGACTTGGGATCGTCGTGTCAACCGATGGATTCCCTGGGATTCATCGGTGGCGTCGAGGCTCCGTTAATTCCCCGTTGAGACGCCGGGAAGGCGACTCGCACCATTCCCGAGAAGTTTTCCCGGGTATCAGGGCGAAGTCGCCTCATCGCGTTGCGCCGATTCCGGACCGAGATCAGGCATAGGCGATCTCGCGTTCGTCGAGCGCGAGTTGCAAGGCCCGCGCCGCGTCACCAAAGCGCTCGGGGCCGGTGAAGCCGTAGCTTTGTTCGGCGACGACCAGGTGCGGTTCGAGCACGCAGAACCCCTTGTAGCCGTCAGCGACGGCCTCGGCGATCAGGCGAGGGATCTGTCCCTCGCCCTCTCCGGCCGGGACGTTCTTGTGGATCTTGGAATCGTAGTCCTTCACGTGGAAGTGAACGACGCGCTTGCGCAGACGTTCCCAGGCGTCGTCGATCGGCTGGCCGACCTCGACGTAGTTGGCCGGGTCGAAGGCGTGGCCGAGCGACGGCAGATTGACGGATTCGAGAATGTCAGCCACCCGTTCCGCGGTATCGCCGTAGATCCCTTTTTCGTTCTCCAGAACGAGGGTCACGCCACGCTCGGCGGCGATTTCCGCCTTCGCGCGCATCCGCCGCAGCACTTCGTCACGGAACTCTGCCGGGTCCTGACCCTCGGGCAGATAATAACTGAAGATGCGGATGCGCGGGCAATCGTAGAACTGTGCCAGATCGAGAGCGATCTCGAACCGTTCGAGGTGTGGTTCGAAAGCCTCGTTGATCGGGATCTTGCCGATCGGCGAGCCGATCGCGCTGAGGGCGAACTCGCGTTCGCGGAGCAGCTTTCGAAACGCGTGGTGCCGGGCGTCGTCGAGGTCGAGCACGTTGGTTCCGTGGATCGAGCGGAATTCGATGTGACGGATTTCGTGGCGGGTCAGCACGTCGATCTGCTCCACCGGGTCGGGGGAGATCTCGTCGGCGAAGG
This sequence comes from uncultured Planctomycetota bacterium, assembly GCA_963758025.1. GTDB lineage: Bacteria > Planctomycetota > Planctomycetia > Isosphaerales > Isosphaeraceae > CAVWUA01. Next base: position 162,545 of record CAVWUA010000011.1, read on the forward strand.
CACTCAGGCGGATCATGATATCGCGTTCCAGGATAAGTCGCGGGGTGAAGTCGGAGGGTCGCTCCTTTGACGGGCCTTATCCTAACAGGAATACCGGATCTCGTCACCCGATGATGGCCAACGGCCCGGCGATGCTGGGTGAGCAATTCCGCACGGCGTCCTCACCGTGTTTTGATGCCCGGGATCGGCGTCGCGTCGCCAGCCATCCCTCAACGGCGCAGGAGCCGATCCAGGAGGGAACGTCGCGGCCGCCCCGCCGCGTGAGGGTATTCCTCAACCTCGTTGAGCGTGCTCTCGCGGTGCGGACCGGATCCGCTGACGTAATGATCCTTGAGGCTGGCCGCCTTCAGGACCGGACCGGATTCCCAGATCAGATGGCCCGTTTTCGCGTCGTACGCGGCGAGTGCCAGCTTCACCACGGCGTCCTGGCGGTTCGTCCGGGCCAGCGACTGCGACGTTCCCGACCCGGCCGACGCGATGGGAGGAAGCCCGAACAGTATGCCCAACCCACCCCCGCTCGGCAGTCCGAACCGGCACTCGCGTTCGTCGGTCCCGTAGGCCCCCAGGGCCGGCTCGACGACGACGTAGGCATCCTCTTCCTTGCTTTTCAGCAGGACACCTTGCCGCCCCATCGCGCATCGGAGGCTGGTCATCAACCAGCCTTCATCGTTCCCGCTGATGTAGGAGGGGTCCACGAACACGGGGACACCCGCCAGCGGGCGGAAGTCCACGGTGGCGAGGGCACGGTCCCACGTGCCGGTCAGCAAGAGTTGTTCCGTGCCCGATCGCGATGTTCCCGTCACCTTGCCACTCGCGCAGCCGGCGACCGAGGCTGTCAGGCGCCGAGAACAAGGCGAGCGCGATCCCTCGCCGTTTCGCATCGAGAGCCATGAACACAACACATCCTGTGATTGCCAACCAGACGAACGAATCCTTCCTTCAGCCAGGGGCCGAAGCCGTCCGGTCGCGGTCAAGAGTCGAGCGGATCACCCTCTTTGGGAAAACGTCCCGGGGCCATGCTCACCATCGGACAGGAACGCCACCGCCTCTGAGCAAAAACACGCGCTCCACGCCGAGTTCCCGCCGCCGATCCGGCACGACCCGCACGTCAGTCACGCTTTCCCGCCCATCACGAACTGTCGGCATCCTTCGCCGCCGTCTTCCGGCAACGCTCCAGCGACATCAAGGCATACGCGGTGCCGTACTGCTGGTGGTAGTTGTACAACGGATAATCCCACCACGAGCCGTCCTTCTCCTGCCGGTCGAGGAGGATGTGGGCAAGGTGATCCTGGTAGAACAGGCGATCCTCGGCGGGGACCTGGCCGATGCAACGGCTCGCGTAATAGTGGCCGAAGTAGTAGAAATAGCCGGCGACCTGGAAGTGCGACTCGTGCGGAATCGGCCGCTTTCGCCCGATATCGAGCCATCCGTTGCGGGTGATGAGTCGATCGAGCCATTCCTTGAAGATGTCTTGCGTGATCGAAGTGTCTCCCCAGAGCCGCAGGGCCAGGTTGCACGCCTGCGAACGCCCCAGGCTGCCACCGGGCCGGTTGATCCCCATACGCGGCTGGTAACGGAGATACGTCCCGTAGAGGTAACTGAAATCGGGCAACCGTTGCCGCTCGGTCGCCGCGATGGCCCGGCGGGTCAGTTTCTCTGGGGGCGTGACGCCGATGCGTTCGGCCTCCTTGAAGGCGATCAGCACGGCGGCGTTGAGGAAGCTGGTCGAGTCGGAATTTGGCCGCTGAGTCCCCGCGCCGAAGTCGTAGTAACCCCAGCCCCCTTCGATCGACTCGAACCGACTCAGCAGGTCGAACTGCCCGCGGATCAGGTCCTTGATCCGGTCCTGGCGTTCCTTGTCCTCGGGCAGCCGATCGTGCATGGCGACCAGCGCCTGAACGCCATAACCATGCGCCCAGATATTATAGATCAGCATGGGCGTATCCCTTCGGACCGCGGGCAGCTCGCGGAACAGGTAATCCTCGCCGCGCTCGATCGACTTGCGGACGTCGTCGGAATCACCTCCGGCCTCGATCAGGGCCTCGACGCAGAGGGAGGTCACGGCGACCCGGAACGCGCGGTGCGAGCCGATCCCCGCCGTGATGTTCAGATCCTTCGTCCGCTCGGGAGAGCCCCAGGAGCCGTCCTCGTTCTGATCCTGGAGCAGAAACGCCACGCCCCGGTCGATCGCCTGCTGGAGCGTCTGGTCGGAAACCGGTTCGGGAGGATCGGGACGCCGGTCTGGCTCGGTCGCCGCCCTTTCCGGCGATTGCGCGGGGGATTCCGCTTGCTGCTGGGCCGGGGCCGCCCGACCCATGGTCAGGGCGAGGAACAACGTCAGAGCCGCGAACCGACGGATGACCATGATCTCTCCCGTTGTCAAAAGATACGCGATCATTGACCGGCCCCGTTCACGGCTTGCTCGTGCGGACCTCATCCCCTTGATCCAGGCCCTCGACGATCTCGGTCTTGCCGTCGGCGGTCTTGCCGACCTTCACCGGGGTCTTCTCCGGCTCGCCGTTCTTCATGAGATAAACGTAGTGGTCGTCGTCCTCCTCGAAGACGGCCGAGAAGGGGAGGGTCAAGACGTCCTTGCGTTCAAATTCCGTAAGGAGGATCTCGCAGGACATCCCGGGCATGATGCGTTGGGCCTTGTCGGTCATGTCCACCTCGATCGTCGCCTCGAACGTCCCGGCCGAGGTGGGGATGCGGCTCACGCTGGCCAGCCGGGCTGGGATCTTCAAGGAGGGAAACCCGGTGGGCGAGACGTTTCCGGTCATCCCTTCGCGAAGTTTGTGAAGGTCCTTCTCCTCGACCGTCGCCAGGACAAAGACCGGCCGTGCCGAGACGATCGTGATGAACGCATCGTGAGGCGCGACTGTTCCTCCACGTCGGAGCTTCGCTTCCATCTGCGCGGTCGTCCATTTGCCGTGGTCGCTATGGCCGTAGTACACGACGCCATCGACCGGCGCCCGCACGGTCATTGCCTCGCGATCGGTCTCCAGGTCCGCGAGTTTGTCGTTGGTCTTCTCGCTCTCGTACCGGGCCTTGTTCAGGCTCAATCGCTTCTGGCTGACGCTCATGGGCAAGGTGGTGAGCGTCTTTTCCAGGGCGATGGTCTGCTTCTCGGCATTCTCGCGGAGGGACTCTTCCTGGCGAGGCAACGAGACCTTCAGCGTCTGCTCGCGCTGAAGCTCGGCGTTTTTCAGGCGGAACTCGCTGCTTTCGACCTGGAACTTCTGCCGTCGCAGGATGATTTCCTCGGTCTCTTCGGTCAGGTCATCGGCCTTGTACATCTGCTGAAGCTGCCCGAGTTCCTCCTTGGCGTAGGCGAGGGATTCCTGGGCGCTCTTGACCGAAAACTCGGCGTTGTGCTCGGACTGGGGCTTGCCGATCTCCAGGAAGCGTTCGAGATCATCGATCGCCTGCGTCTTGGCCCGTTCGGCGGCGGCCAGGTCCAGCGGAAGGTTTTTTTCCATCGCCTCCAGCTCCTCCTCGGCCTCCTTCAACGACAGATCCGCGATCGACTTCTCCATGCGGAGTTCCTTGATCGACTGGTCGATCTTCTCCAGATCGAGCTGAAGGACAACATCCCCCTTCTTCACCTCGGCGCCATGCGGGACAACCGTCTCGACGATCAGGGGGGACGACCACGATTCCGGCCGGATCGTCAGCTCGGTCGTCTCCTTCGGCTCGAAGACCCCCTTCAACTCAACCTTGGAGGACAGGGAGCCCTTCTCGACCTTCGCGGTCTCCGCCTTTTCGGGTGGAACCTCGACCGTCTCAGGCAACTTCGACTGTGGCGCGGTCTCCTGGGCACGGGCCAGTGGACGACCGGCACCGATCCACAACAAGGAACAGGTCAACGCCAGCCCCGTCAGGCTCAGTCCCCAGGCGCGATGCATCACGGTGTCCTCCTCGGAGTCGATCAAGTCGAGCGAAACTGGTGCGCCCGCCAACATGGGCCGTCACGGGCGCACTCTTCAGACAACTTGTTGTAACACCTACCGACCGCCCGCGAAAGCATCCAGCGATGTTCGGATGCCTCACGGTCCCCGACGGCGCCCGCCCTTGGCCTCGGGCGCGCGGTCAGGGGGTCTTCGGGCCATGAGTGTCGGGGATAACGGGCGCGGAGGTCCTTGCGAACCTGGAAGTAGGTGGTCGTCCAGAAGCTGCGCAGGTCGTCGGTGATCTGCACCGGGCGGAAGTTCGGGCCGAGCAGGTGCAGCAAGACCGGCACCCGGCCTGCCGCCAAGTGAGGCGTGTCAGTCCAGCCGAAAAGCTCCTGAATCCGCACGGCCAGCAAAGGGGGTCGGCCCGGCTCGTACCGCAAACGGATCCGGCTGCCGCTCGGAACGGCGATCGTCTCGGGGGCCTGCTCGTCGAGCAATCGGAGTTGCGCCGGGGTGAGCCTCCCCTTCAAGAGCGGGACGAGCGGCACTTGTCGTAGCTCATCGAGGCTCCGCCGACCGCCGACCACGTAACCGAGCAACTCGGCCAGCTCGGCCTCGTCGAGCACGGGCAGCTCGGCCTCGGGCATCGCCTCGCGGAGAAACGCCAGCCGGTCCAGCCACCCGGCGGCAGACTCATCCGCGCGAAAGAAGTCCAGGGAGCGCCCTTTCAACGCCTCGGCGAGGGCCTCGGCCGCTTCCATCGGATCGACGGCGGCATGTCGGTCCTCTCGGAGTGGGAGATCGCGGTAAAGGGTCGTCACTTCACCGACGACCTTCCCGCGCGATTCGTCGAACCGGATGTTTCGCTCGCGGCGGATCGCCTCGGGGTAGAGGGATTCGAGCCACTCCGGCCGCAGCGCGCTGGCGATTCGCACGCGGGCCTCGCGCGCCGCGCCGCGACGGTCCTCACGCGGGTCCAGCGCGAGGAAAAAATCCGCGTCGCGGACGACCGACGACGGTTCCAGCCGCACGCCGCGCCCGCCCACCATCACCCCCGACGCCGGGTCGGCACCGCGACGGCGAGCCACACGGTCGGGATACGCCTGGAGGACCAGCCGCAGTAATGCCTCGTCGCTCTCGTCGATCGGCCTGGAAGGCCCCGGCAGGCGACGGCCCACCCTCACGAGGTCGTCACGCACGCGCAAGGCGCGACGGACCGCGCCGGGGTCGAGGCCCAGGGAACGCAATCGAGCCGGGTTGCGGAGCCGCTCGGCCTCGGTCAGCAGGTCGAGCCGGACGAGCAAATCGGAGTCGCCCCGTTGCGAATCGCCCGCGCGCGGCGACCCGCCGAATCCCGGGCGGTCGCGAGCCAGGATTTCCTTCTCGGAGAGCAAGGCCGCCAGCGCCGACCCCTCTCGCAGCCGGCCGGTCTCCGCGGCGGCCACGAGCAATCGCCCCAGGCGGGGATGGACGGGCAAGCCGAGCACGTGACGCCCGATCGGCGTGATCCGCCGATCCGCTCCCAGGGCACCGAGCATCATTAGCAGGGCCTCCGCGGCGTCGAGCGTCACGGCGGGAGGGGCCTCGAACCAGCCGAAACGGGACGGATCGCTCTGCCCCCAGGCGTGCAGGGACAGCACGGCGGAGGCCAGATCGACCCTCCGGATCTCCGGCACGTCGAACTCGGGCATCCCGCGTTCATTCCTTGGCGACCAGAGCCGGAGGCAACGCCCCGGCGCCGTCCGCCCCGCGCGGCCGGCACGCTGGGCCGCGCTGGAGCGGCTGATCCGGCCGAGTTCCAGACGGTCGAGTCCTCGGCGCGGGTCCACGCTGGCGAACCGGGCCAGCCCGCTGTCAATGACCGTGCGCCACGCCATCGATCGTCAGCGACGTCTCCGCGACGTTCGTCGCCAGCACGACCTTGCGGCGGTCCGTTGGTCGCAAGGCCCGATCTTGCTCCTCGGCCGGAAGGCTGCCGTGCAAGGGGAGCAGAAGCACCCCCTCCCGCGCCGCGACCGGCTCCAGCAGCCTCGCCGTGCGGCGAATCTCCTCCATGCCCGGCAAGAAAACCAGGATGTGCCCGTCGTCTCCCTCGCGCAGCGCACGTTCGACGGCCTCCGCCGCACAGGTGGGAAGGGGCTCGCGGAGATCGCGGCCGAGGTACTCCACCTCCACGGGATGGGTCCGTCCCTCCACCCGCAGGATTGGACACCTTCCCAGAAACCGGGCGATCGGCTCGGCATTGAGCGTGGCCGACATCACGACGAGGATCAGGTCCTCGCGCACCGATTCTCGGACCTCCTTCAAGAGGGCGATCGCCAGGTCGGTGTCGAGGCTCCGCTCGTGAAACTCGTCGAGCACGACAGCACCGACCCCCTGGAGAAACGGGTCCGCCAGCAGTTGCCGGGTGAGCACGCCCTCGGTCGCGACCCTCAATCGCGTGCGCGCGTTGTACCGGCGGTCGAAGCGGATGTGATATCCGACCTCCTCACCCAGGGTCCAATCGTTCTCCTCGGCGATGCGCGCGGCGGAGGACCGGGCGGCAACGCGTCGAGGCTGGAGCAGAATGAGCCTTGGATGCGCCTCGTCCAGCAAACCGGCGCGCAGAATCGCCGGAGGCACGCGTGTTGTCTTGCCCGCTCCCGGAGGAGCGACGAGGACCATCCCCCGCGTGCCTTTCACCAAGCTGAGGATCTCGGTTATCCGTGAATCTATCGGAAGATGATCTTTTGAATGCATTGTTCTAACATCATCGAATTTCCGCTCGCGTTCCCGTCTTCCTGTCGCCGGTGACGGTGCGATCTCGACTTATCCCGTGAGGGCCTTTGAGTAGTCAGACAAGACTCCTCCGTCGCGACGACAGCGGCCTGATTTCGAGCGATAGTGAGCGAGCCTCCTGAACGACCGCGGAGTGGAACCGGAAAAAGTCCCGACAAAATGCTTGATTCGAAATCGACCGGGATGTAAGTTTAGGATGTTCGGATGGTTTTGACCCTTACCAAAACCGCTCCCCCCCATTATGCCGAATCACACCTCCATCTTCTGTTTCGCCCTTTCCTTGCTTTTGCTTGGGCCGTTGGTTCCACGCCAGTCCGGAACTCCCTCCCATCCTACAATCCCGGCCCCGGTGGTCTCGACGACCTCTGAAGTCGTCACGGAGGGTGCGGTCTTTCGTACCGACCCCCACGAATCCGGCATCCCGACCCGAGAAATTCTGGCCTTGCCCGAGGTGAGCGAGACCGAAACCGAGGAGGAGTCAAAAGACCCCTCTGGCTCGGTTCTGGGCCTTTTGCCTCCTCCTCGACGTTCGGCCGGTATCTCTAGCGAGCAGATCCACACCACCCGTTGCCAGCCTGGCAACGTCATCCTCTCTCTGCGCTCACTCCAACTTCGCTGTTAAGCGAGCCTTCCGCATCTCCACGCGCACGATCCCCATTTGATTTGGGGTCCGAGCCGTTTCGAGAACGCGACGATTTGCGCCTCTCACGCGATGACCCGCTTGAGAGGGCACGCTCCTCGACGCTGTCAGACGACGTTTCTCGACGTGAGATGCCCCCCCACTTTCCTGTGATACCGATCGTTCCGTTGATGCGTTCCGATAGGGTGGTCCTGTTCCCCCGAAGTCGCTTCACGTTACCAGATCATGATGCTCTGGATCGGTTAAACAGGCGTCGAACGAAGTCTTAACAACAGTGTGGGCGCAAGGGGACGGTACCGGTTTCGTGGATGAGTCCCCCCTTGATTTCGGTTGTGAAGACCGGAAGTGAAGCCGGGAAAAGTTCTTTCATCGTTGCGTTTCATTTGACTCGAAGGAGAGTTCCTCATGAACCTCAGATGTTTGATCGTCCGTACGATCGCCGGAGGAGTGCTGGCGCTCGGTATCGCCGCCGCTCTGCCGGCGCACGCGGCGGACGTCACGGGTAGTGTCAAGAAAGTCGATCTCAGCGGCAAGCAACTGGTCGTCACCGAGAGTAAGACCGGCAAGGACGTCACCGTCTTCGTGACCGAGCAGACGGCAATCAGTTCGGCAAAGATGAAGCGTCTGACGCTGCCCCGGATCAAGACCGGAGCCACCGTGACGATCAAGGACGCGGTGGTCGCCTCGACGATCGGGGTCGGTGGCGAGCTAATCGGCACGGTCGAATCTGTCGATGAGAACTCTCTCGTCCTGTCGCCCGAGGCGGCTGGCAAAAACATCACCGTCCCGATCAGTTCCGCGACCAAGGTCGAAGGCGTGGAGGGGGAGGAGTTCGACCTCTCCAACCTGGTGCCGGGATCACGCGTGGTGATCGTCCAGAATGGCGGCCCGGTCGCGCAAAAGATCTCTGTGGAGTACGTCCCGCGCGGTGTGCTCCTGGAGTTCTGGGAAAACTTCCGGCACAACCTGTTCAAGCCCCTGCTCCTGTTCTTCTACATGGGCTTCCTGGTGCCGATTCTGAGGGTGAAATTTGAGTTCCCCTATGTTATCTACCAGGGGCTGACGATTTACCTCCTGATCGCGATCGGCTGGCACGGTGGCGAGGAACTCTCGGATCTGGGGGCCAGCGAACTGGGCAGTGCCGTCGGGTTCATGGGAATCGGTTTCGTCACGAACTTCTTCATCGGCATTCTCGCCTATCTGCTCCTTTCACTCTTCACGAAGATGCGGCGGGTGGACAAGGCGACGGTCGCCGGTTACTACGGTTCGGACTCGGCCGGTACGTTCGTCACCTGCCTCGGCGTGCTGGCGACGGCCGGGATTGCCTACCAGGCCTACATGCCGGTCATGCTGGCGGTGATGGAGATCCCCGGCTGTCTCGTGGCCCTCTACCTGATCTCGCGGCTGCGGCATCAAGGGATGGACCCGATCGGCAACATGCCGGACGAGCCCGGTTATAATCCGAAGGCCAAGCCCCCTCTCGCGCTGGGTGGAGATCACGGTCACGGAGAGCACGGGCATCACACGCCGCAAGAAGAAGAAGAGGACATGGCGCTGGAGCGCATGGAGCACGAGGAGGAGCCGGCGATCGCGAGGAAGCCGAAGGGCCTGATGAGCCCGCAACTGCTTCACGAGGTGTTCCTCAACCCGGGCCTGTTCCTGCTCTTTGGCGGGATCATCATCGGGTACATCAGCGGCTTGCAGGGCGAGGCCGTCACCCGCGCGGACGACAACTTCTTCGTCGATCTGTTCCAGGGCATCCTCTGCCTGTTCCTGCTCGAGATGGGAATGACCGCGTCACGCAAGCTGCGCGACCTGCGGACGGCCGGCATCGGCTTCATCATCCTGGGTCTGGCCATGCCGAACCTCTTCGCCACGATCGGCATCCTGGTGGCTCATGGCTACTCGGTGGCCACAGGCACGCCGTTCTATCTGGGCACCTATGCGTTGTTCTCGGTCCTGTGCGCGGCGGCCTCGTACATCGCGGTCCCGGCGGTGCAACGTCTGGCGATCCCCGAAGCCAGCCCAACGCTGCCCCTGGCGGCATCGCTCGGCTTGACCTTCACATGGAACGTGACCATCGGCATCCCGATTTACATCGAGGTTGCCAAGGCGGTCATGCGGGCCTGGCCGGTCACCTGACCGGCACGCCCGCGACGAGTCTCGGGTGGGCCTGAGGGTCCCGACCCGCGTCTCGGTCCTGTGTTTCCGGGGGGGAAGACATGTGGCCGAGACCGGGTGGGGACCTCCGGGTCCATCCGGACGCCCCGACTCGCGGCCGGTCGAGGAATTCCCGGGGGGAGAATTCCGAAGACCGGCGCGAGTTGGGTCGCAATCGCAAGAAATGGGCGGGCTGGAGGTCCCGACCCGTGTCGTGGTGTCGTGCTCCCGGGGGGGAAGGTGCGGCAACTCTGGCACGGGTCGGGACCCCCAGCCCGCCCTCTCATTGTAGCGAACGTCGAGCGCGTCTTTTCCCGGAACCTGTCCGTGCCGAACCGCCGCGGGCCTTCGTTCACCGCACCAGCGCACCGAATCCCGCGAGAATGCCCCGAGGGATCAGAGGTCGCCCGCTTCCAGGGCCGCGACCATCTCGCGGAGGTCCACACTGTACGGCTGGAGCTTCAAGGCCCGCCGGTACGTTTCCAGCGCCTTCCTTGGCTGACCCATCCTCAGATAGGACTTACCCAGACCCGCCAAGGCCCCGATATGGTAGGGATTGCGCTCCAGCACGAGCCGACAATCGGCCGCACTCTCGGCAAATTGGTCGCGAAGGTAGTGAGCGATGGCGCGCTGGTTGTACGCCTCGGCAAACTCCGGCGCACGTTCGATCAGGCGCGTGGCTTGCCGTTCGGCCTCCTCGAAGAGGCCCTGGCTATTGAGTTCGTGAATCTGTTCGAGCCGGGCATTGTTTTCGGCGGTGTCAGCGCGGAACCAGATGGCCCACAGCGCGCTCTGAGCCAAACTGCGCACCGCGGGATCCTGATCCCTCAGGGCGTGCGCCACCGCCGCGTTGCACTTGAAACTCCCCATCAGCCCGAGTGCGAGAACGGCGGCGCGCCGGGCCTGGGGAGGACCGGAGTGAAGCAGTCGGCTGAGCGTCCCCTCGGTGTACCGTGACGTCACGTTCTGTCGGAAGAGATCGATGTCCTGATCGCGGAGAAATCCCTCGTAATAATCCACGAGCAACGACGCGGTGTGGGGCTCAAGCATGCCGGGTGCTCCGGGACGCGGGTTGTCCGACCAGGCCAACGCCGGAAACAAGATCAACAGCGCGGCCGTTCCGAGAATAAGAAGCCCCCGCCGCGCTGGGAGTCGGCTCTCCCGGACCCGGATCAAACACCAACCTCGGTCCATGGTGGGACTCCATTGCGGATGACTTCATCGAGCCGCCGTATTCCCGAAGTCTAGCAATCCGAGAGCGATGGAGCCAAGAAAAAATCCCCGTGCGCGGAGATGCCGCGTCCTTTTACGGGCGCGCCAAGTCGAGCGGCGGCATCTTGCCAGCGGTATGGATCGTCGGTAAGATAATGACCTTTGACTTGAGAACGGATCGCTTGCCACCCTCCCCGGAGCCATCATGGGAACGGGGTACGGCAAAAGGGCACGGTCCCGCCGGTTCGGAAGGGGTTCCGCAGATGTCGATGGATAAGAGTTTGAAGAAGGCGAGCGGGCTGGTCCGTGCCCGCAATGTTCTGACCCGGGCGGAGCGGCTCGCCCTGCTCCAGGAAGATGAAAGGTGGACGCCCGATCAGGGCGTTTTCAACCTGCCCAAGACGAAGTCGCGTCGGCTGGCTCCCGGCCAGTCCGGGCCGAAGCGGGTTGAAGCCAAGAGCTGAGCCCCTCGCGTCTCGGGGTTTCCGCGACCAGCCCGTTAAACGACACCGCACCCCCGATCCGGGGGTGCGCTCGCTTCGGGCGACAGCTTGCGAGCGGCCGCTCGTCAGCGTTCCGTGGAGAGCCCGTTCAGTTGAGCGGCCATCTGAAAGTCCTGTTCGGTCAATCCCCCGGCCGAATGGGTGGCCAGTTCGACCCGGACAGACCGGAAGCACCAGATGACGTCCGGGTAATGCTGGAGCCGATCGGCGACGGCGGCAACCTCGTTGAGGAACTCCAGCGCACGGCGGGATGACTGAAATTGCCAGGTGCGGACGATCATGTCTCCCAGGCGTTCCCAGCCTTTGGCGGAAGTCATCTGGACCTGAATTTCCGGTTCGCTCAACTTGGCCATGATGGCTCCTCGGACGGGTCGCTCAAACGGGGGATGAACCGGCAATCTGGCCGCGTCCGCGCAACAGTAGAGCACGGTCTGCCTCTCGCTGATTATTTCCGCCAAGGGCCGCTCGAACAAGGGGGCAACGTCCGGCGTTCGGGGCGGGGCACGGGAGCAAGCCCCGCCAACCCGCGTCGGGGTGGGTTCGTTCGACGAAAGAGACCGCGCTGTTATGAGCTTGACGTTGACGCTCTTCTGCACGGCCATCGTGGTCGCGAGTCTTCTCGGCGGGGGACTCCCCCTGGCGACGATTCTGACGCACACGCGGCTCCAGCTTTACCTGAGCTTCGCGGCCGGCGCGATGCTGGGCGCGGCCTTCTTCCACATGCTTCCCGAGGCGGTCGAGGGAGGCTCTCCGGGCACGCTCCGCTGGACGGCGGCGGGATTGCTCGCCCTGTTCTTTCTGGAACGTTTTTTTTCGTTTCACCATCATGAGGCCCCGGATAACCCGGACGACCCGTGCCCGACCCACCGGCACGAGCACGAGCACGGCCCTGGTCACGCCGCCGGATTGATCGCCCCGGATGCGCTTCGAGGTCTGAACGCGCAATCGAAAGGGGCCGCGCTCCACTGGGGCGCCGCGGCGTTCGGCCTGGCGGCGCACACCCTGGCCGGAGGCATCGCGCTGGCCAGCGCATCCGTCGCCGACGTTCAGCAGGGGCTTGGTCCGGCGGCATGGGGCGTCTTTCTGGCAACCTTGATCCACAAACCGGCCGACGCTCTGACGATCGTCAGTCTGATGCTCCGGGCGGGCGTGCCACGGACCGTGGCCCATCTCGTGAACCTGGTCTTCGCGTTGATGATTCCGGCGGGGGTCGTCCTGTTCCTGCTCGGTCTGAACTGGCTCGATCCGGCCCAGGCCCCCGCGTTCACGGCCGCCGCACTGGCCTTCTCCGCGGGCACGTTCCTCTGCATCGCGCTGAGCGACCTTCTGCCCGAGTTGCAATTCCACTCCCACGACCGGATGAAACTCTCGATCGCCCTGCTGGCCGGGTTCGGCCTCATGGCCCTCGCCGGATATCTCGAATAACCTCTGCAATCCTGATAATCGGAATTTTCTTCCAGATTCCTTCGAGAAGTCGTGCCGCACGGTCGATCTCATAGAAGAATACCCGGACAAGGACGTCCGGCCCGGACCATTTCTGAACCCAGGAGGGGGGATCTAAATCCATGTCTTGCCACGGGATCGGTCGAAAGGCCCTCAGGCTTTCGCTCGCGATCGGCGGCCTGACTATCGGCACCGCGTCGATGGTTGCCGCCCAAGAACCCCCGGTACCGCTGCCCACCGTCCCCCCCACGGCGGCTACGGTCCCCGGTTCAACGAGAGAGGCTGAGCTGGAAGCGCAGTATCCGCCAGCTCGAATCCATGGTGGATCGGCTCTCGACCCAGGTTGAAACGATCTCCAATCAGCCGGCGGCTCCGGCCGTGCCGGGAGCGAATGGTGGTGCCCCGTCCAATCCTCCCCCCGGCGTCGAAGGGGCGGCGGGGAACGAAGGGGAAGTGCTCGGTGGATCGGCGGGCGAGGAAGGCCCGGCCGCGCCGGCTCCGACCCCTCGATTCAACATGCCCGCCCCCAATCTGAACCTTCCCTTGAAAACCCGCTTCGGTCCCGGCTTCGAGATGATGACCGAGGACGAGGAGTACCAGTTCCAGTTCCACGACCTGACGCAGGTCGATTACCGAGGATACTGGGACACGCCCCGGGACGTCTTGCGCGACCCGTATAATTCTACGTTCGGTATCCCCCGTCAGTGGTGGATCTTTAGCGGTCGGCTGACCAAGCCGTTCGAGTATTACGTGGTCCCGGCCTTTGGCTTCGATAACGTCAACTTGCTCGATACCTTCTTGAACATCCATTATGACGATCGGCTCCAGATCAAGATCGGCCGTTACAAAACGCCATTTACTTACGAATTCTACGCGCTGCCGATCAACGGTCTGGTCAATCCGGAACGGTCCTTGTTCTTCAACAACTTTGGCCTGAACCGCGACGTCGGCATCATGGCCTGGGGCAAGCTATTCGACAACAAGTTCGATTACGCCGCCGGCATCTTCAACGGCGATCGGAACTTCTTCGCCGACCGGAACAGCTCGAAGGATTTCGCCGGGTTCGTCAACTTCCGACCCTTCCACGACTGGGAAGGCTCGATTCTGGAGAACTTCAACGTCGGCGGCTCGGTCCTGTTCGGCAACCAGTTCCAAACGCCGGTGCCCTCGACCTTGCGGAATAACGTGGCGACCACCGGCGCCAGCTTCTTCGGCGTGCCGTTCCTGAGCTTCAACAAGGACGTGATCGAATCGGGCGACCGGGCCTTCTGGGATCTGCACACGGCCCTCTATTACCAGCAGTTGACGTTGATCGCCGAGTGGCAGAGCGGCTTCCAGGACTATGCCCACCTGGCCAGCCCCGGCTTGCGGACCAAGCAATCGGTCGAGTCTTTCTATGTCCAGGCCGGTTACTTCCTCACGGGGGAGACCGTCGAAGCTCGTGGTATTGTCCGACCGCTGCACAACTTCGACCTGCGTCGCGGCAAGTTCGGCCTCGGTGCGATCGAACTGGCCGGCCGCTACAGCACGCTCAACCTCGGCAAGGAAGTCTTTGCCGCCGGCCTGGCCGACCCGAATCTCTGGTCGAAGTACACGTACATCGTGGACGCGGGCGTGAACTGGTACTGGACCCAGTACATCAAAATGTACATGGGCTGGCAGCACACGGTCTTCGGCGATCCGGTGTTCCTCGACCCAGGCCGTGCGCAGTTGACCAACGACATGCTCTGGGCTCGCTTCCAGATCTACTTCTGATCGATCGAAGCGGCAGCCACGCGCTCCCCCTTTACAACCCGGCCGGACCATCCCGCGATGATGGTCCGGCCGGGTTCTTCGCGTTTTCCGCTCCCCCCCGCTCTCGTTCCGGCGCAACCGCCCAGATCGAACTTCTCCGAACATTCACGGCGACACGACGGGCCGCCCCGCTTATAATTAATGTCACAACATGCCCACGCTCCCGCGGGCCCTGGGTGATGCTGCCTGAAGGCGGCAAGCGTCCGGTTGAATCCTTTCTCATTCGACGAACCCTCGTTCCGCCCGCGCCGTTATTTTCCACCAGGACAACACGATGAAGCGATCGGTCTGCATTGCTCGACCCGTCATTCGCTGTCTCGGGCTGGCCTTGCTGCCTTGTGTGATGGCATGGTCGACGGGGACAATCTCCCGGGGTTCCGAACCAGCCCAGCCCGCCTTGACGCTGCGGGGGGTCGATGGAGCGTTGGTCCCCATCGAAGCCCCCAAGGGGGGCGCGGCGGCTCTGGTCTTTCTCTCGACCGAATGCCCGATTTCCAACGCCTATAGCCCCACGCTCAACGCCATCGCCGACGAGTTCGCCGGTGAACCCTTGACGTTGATCGGCCTGTGCGTCGATCCCGATGCCAGCCCGTCGGACGTGGCCCGACATGCCCGCGACTACGATCTGGCCTTCCCGGTGGTCCGCGACGCACGTCTCAAGGTGGCCAAACGTTACGGCGCGAGCAAGACCCCCGAGGCCGTGGTGATCGACGATGAGGGACGGGTCCGATACCGGGGCCGAATCGACGACCAGTTCGCCGCCCGGCTGAAGCGGAAGCCCAACGCCTCCACCCACGACCTGCGCGACGCGATCGCCGCGGTCCTGGCCGATCGGCCCGTGACGACAGAGGCGACAGCGGCGGTCGGCTGCCCCTTGCCCGAGTTGCCGGACGGTGTGGGCCGGGTGACGTTCACCCGCGATGTCGCGCCGATCCTTCAGCGCCACTGTCAGGAATGCCACCGTCGCGGCGAGATCGGGCCATTCCCCTTGCAGACCTACGCCGATGCCGCCAAGCGCCGGATTTCCTCGCCAACGTCACCGAGCTGCGGCAGATGCCGCCGTGGAAGGCGGTTCCCGGCTACGGCCCCGCCTACCAGCACGACCGCTCGCTCACGCCGGACGAGATCGACACCCTGGCCTCCTGGGCCGAGGCCGGAGCCCCCGAAGGCGATCCGGCCGACATGCCCAAATCCCCCTCCTTCCCGGACGGATGGACCTTGGGGACGCCCGACCTGGTCGTGGAGATGGCCGAGCCGTTCGAGATCCCGGCGAGCGGCGAGGACATTTACCGCTGCTTCGTCATCGACCCGAAACTCGTGGCCGATCGCCAGATCGTCGGCATCGAGTACCGCCCCGGAAATCCGCGAGTCGTCCACCACATGCTCGGCTACGTCGATGCCTCGGGGGAGTCCCGCAAGCGGGATGAGGCCGACGAGGGGCAGGGCTACACCTGCTTCGGCGGCCCGCAGATCAACATTCACGGCGACCTTGGTGGCTGGGCTCCCGGCGCGAATGCCGCCTTCTTGCCTGAAGGGATTGGCCGGATCGTGCCGAAGGGGGCGCTGGTGGTCTTGCAGGTCCACTATCACCCCTCGGGCAAGACGGAAACCGACCAGAGTCGGATCGGCCTGTATTTCGCTCCCGAGGACAAGCCCATCAAGCAGGCGTTCCACTGGTGGGCCGCGGGGGTCGAGCATTTCGAGATCCCGGTCCAGTCGCCCGGCGATCCGAATTTCGAGCTGGTCGCCCAGACTCCGCCGCTGCCCGTCGATGTGCAGATCCTGGCCGTGTCCCCCCACATGCACCTGCTCGGGCGCGACATGACGATGACGGCGATCTTGCCGGACAAGACGGAAAAGCCGTTGATCCGCATCGACGACTGGGACTTCAACTGGCAGCTCCAGTACTACCTCGCCAAGCCGATCGACCTGCCTGCCGGTTCGGTCGTCAAGGTCGTGGCGCACTACGACAACTCGACCGACAATCCGTTCAACCCCAACGATCCGCCCAGGCCGGTCCACTTCGGCGAGGCGACGACCGACGAGATGTGCTTCGGCTTCTTTGGCATGGTCAAGAAAGACCAGGACCTGACCCAGCCCGGCGAGAAGGACGACCTGCAACAGATCATGTATCGTCAGCTTGAAGAGCTGCGGAAGAAGGCCCAGGAACGGGCCAGGCAGAAGCAAGGCGAGTAAGATTTGTTCTTGATTTCGGATCGAGACGCCCTCGAATGTGCTCCCGGGCCATTCGAGGGCGTTCCTCGTCAATTCGTCAATTCATCTCCGGCTCCAGCGGCCCGGCGAGGTCCTTGTGATAGAAGAGCCGTCCGGGCAGGGTCGGCATGAACGAGCTGGGGACCCAGGGATCGGGGCCGTATCGCAAGGTCATCCAGAGGCTCGTCCCTTGCCACTGCATGCCGCGACCGAAGATGCCGTCCGCGCCGCCGATGATCCGGTCGGCCTGGAGGAACAGGCCAGGGCCAATCGTGTTGGCGAAGGCCGGAACCAGCGTGGTGCGGCTCTTGAAGCTGGTCAGGGCGTTCTGCTCGATTGTCAGCGGGTGCAGCCGGGCACCGATGCGATGCGTCTGCGCCTTCCATTCTTCCTGGCTGTCGTACTCGCCCGCGAAGTGCGGCTCCCAGAAGGCGATATGACAGACGCGGCCGATGCCGAAGATGACGGTCAGCTCGGCTCCCTGGGCTTTCAGCTCGGCGATCCGCTCGCCGTATTGGGGCAAGCGGTCCTTCGTGGCGAACCAGCGTTGCGACTCGGGAACGGTCGCCTTGCCGAGCGGCCCGTAGAAGGCCGATTCCATCGCGTTCTGGAATGCGCCGGGGTTCTCGGGGGGCAGGGTGTTGCCCTCCTTGTCGCTCCACTCGTCCATGTTGAAGCCATGGACATGATCGCACCCGACGCCCCATTCCTTGAGGAAGAAGACGGCCCAGCGGTACATCCCCATCGGGCCGACCGGCAGGATCAGGGCGGACGGGCGACCGGCTTCGCGGGTGCGCTGGATGGTGCGGGCGATCTCGTGACCGAGCATCACGTCGAAGTCGTCCAGCGAGGCGCAGGGGTATGGCTCGAAATCGGCATGCCACCACGACTGACGCTGGCCGATCTCCGAGGGCGGATGCGCGCAGCAGGCATCGATCTTGGCGAGGTCCCAGCCTCGGGGAAGGAAGCCTTCCATCATCGATCCGGCGAAGGTCGTCAGCAGGTTCATGGCGTCGCCTGTGCTCCGGTTGGAAAATGACGTCGTTTGCTCGTGGCTCTCAAGCTAACCCGCCCGAAGGGCCGTCGCAACAGGCAGGGAGCGATCGACGATGATCTCGTGGGTCTTCCTCGACGTCGGCAACATCCTCCTGGACGAGGACCCGCTGACTTTTCACGTCTTCCGACGTCACGCGGCAGCGATTCAGAGCGCAAATCCAGGCTTTACGTTTTCTGACGTTCTCTCCGAGCGTCAAGCTCTCGCGAGCGGCGGAACACGATGGCCCCTGTACGCTTTGGCGTCGCGGTATCTCGACGCAACGACGTTGAACCGGATCTGGAACGACGTTCGGCGCGAGACGCTCGCCGACTATGCCGCGTTCTGCCCTCCCATCCCGGGCGCGGAGGAACTCATCGAGCGGCTCGCCCGGCGATTCCGGCTCGGTCTGATCGCCAATCAGCCGGCCGAATGCCGCGCGGTGCTCGATCGGCTGGGATGGCTCGACCGCTTCGCCGTGGTCGCCCTGAGCGAGGAACGATCCCTCTTCAAGCCCGACCCGGCTCTCTTCCGCTGGGCGATCGCGCGGGCCGGGGTGGAGCCGTCCTCCTGCCTGATGATCGGCGATCGGCGCGACAACGACATTGCCCCGGCGTCGGATGTTGGCATGAAAACGGTCTGGGTCCGGTGGCCGGAACGCGAGTCGAAAGGGTGGCGGCCGGATGATCCCGCTGCGCTCGCCTATCGCGCCTCATTGGAACGGATCGAAACAGCCAGGGCCGGATCGGCGGAAGCCGTCCGGCCCTGGAAAGTCGTCGATACGATCGCCGAGATCGACGAGAAGATCGCGAATTGAGCGAGATCACGCGCTCAAGGAATCGAGATCACGACCTTTCCACTCAGCGTCCCGGCGTTCCCGAGCGTGTTGTCTTCCAGCAGGCGATGGGCCTGGGCGGCCTCGGCGAGCGGGAAGACACGACCGATGATCGGCTTGAGCTGGCCGCTTTCCGCCCAGCGGTTGATGTCGTCGGCGCAGCGGCGCTGCTCGTCGGGCGTGGCGTTGAACATGGCGAAGCCGTGCAGCGAGCAGTTCCGCGGATAGAACGAGCCGAGCGGCAAGGTCGGCTTGGCGGTCCGTCCGGCCATGAGGATCATCCGGCCGCGCTTGCGGAGCAGGGGAATGGCCGTCTCCAGGTCCGGCTCGCGCTGGGTTTCGTACCAGACGTCGATCCCCTCCTCGGAGAACTCGCGGAGCCGGGCGGGAACGTCCTCGGTCTTGTAGTTGATGGCCAGATCCGCGCCGAGCTTCCGGCAGAGGTCGAGGCCCTCATCGCTCCCCGCCGTCGTGGCGATCCGCGCACCGACGGCCTTGGCCATCTGGATGACCAGCGTGCCGACGCCGCCGCTGCCGCCGGAAATATAAAGCGTCTCCCCCTTCTGAAGCCGGCCGCACTCGAACAGGCCGAGGTGGGCGGTGATTCCCACCAGGGCCAGCGCCGCGGCCTCCTGATCGTTGAGGTTCTTCGGCGTCGGATAGAGCCAGTCCTCGGCCACGGCGGCATACTCGGCCGTGACTCCCTGGCGACCCAGCAGCCCCTGGTTCGATCCCCAGACCCGATCGCCCACTTTGAACCGGGACGCCCCCGGCCCGACCTTCTCGACCGTCCCGGCCAGGTCGCTTCCCACGATGTACGGGAACGCCATCGGCATGGAGATCGTTCCGGCCCGCAGATACAGGTCGATCGGGTTCAGGGCCGCCGCCCCGACGCGGACCAGGACCTCCCCCTGTCCGGGTTCGGGCGTCGGCAAGTCGCCGACCTGGATCGACTCGGGGGGACCATTCGCTTCGATGTACGCGGCGCGCATCAGGGACGTGCTCCTTTGCTCCAGAAGGTATCGCGGAATGTGGAACGCACGATGACCGCTTCCGGGATGACGAATCGTGGGTTGGCTTCGTCGCGTTTCGCCGAGATCGAAGATGGTGCGTCCGAGAAACGCACCCTACGCTCCTCGATTCTCCTCCGCGTCAATCAACGCCAACAAGAATCTCATCCCCCTCCACCCGGACGGGATAGGTCCCCACGCGGCAGCGGGACCCTTCCAGGTGCCGGCCGTCCTCCAGGCTGAAGCGCCAGCCGTGCCAGGTGCAGGTGACGGACTTGTCGAAGACGATGCCGTCGGACAGGGGGGCGCCCTGGTGCGGGCACGCGTCGTCGATCGCGTAATATTTCCCCTCGTCGAGGAAGACGGCGATCATCATGCCATCGACCTCGTACACGCGTCCTTGCCCTTCGGGGATCTCGCCCACCTTGGCGACCTTGTGAAACGTCTCGGAAGCCACCAGAAGACTCCGCTGCAATGGACGAATAGATTCTCGAAAGCGGCCACACCGCAATGGCCGGTCGCGCCGGTCTTGCGGCAAGGGCCTGACGAACTCCATGATAACGGCCGGTGTCTTCAGGGTGAATCCCCGAGAACGAAACCCGATGCCCCGGGAGGGTCGCACCATGAACCCCGAACAACCCGCAACGGACGCCCCGCCGCCGAACCCGAAACCCCCGGCGTATGAGCACATTGATGGGTTCAACGTTGATATCGAGGGGGACGAGGAAGCGGACCGCACGCTCGCCACGCTCGAAATGGCCGGCGAGGAGGTCGCGGCCGGCTGGAAGCCCCGGCCGCATGAAGCGCTCGCGCCCGAGGTCCGTTACCTGCACGTCTCGCGGACGATTCACGAGCTGATCACCGACCGGAACCGCTCGGTCGGGATCTTCCTGTTCGTCGCCTCGATCCTCTTCGGCTCGTCCACCGCGCTCCTGAACGCGCCGGAACGGGTCGAGGCGATCATCCCGCTCAAGACGATTCAGTACTGGTGCCTGCCGTTGACGTCCGGCATCCTGGCGATCCTCGGCGTGTTCGTCAGCCTGATCTTGATCCGCACGCGGATCGGCCTGATTTTCGAGGTCGCGAAGATGAACGCCCTGCTGGGCCTGCCCTCCGACCGCGTGCAACGGGTCAACCCCCTGTCGATCTTCTTCCTGATGCACCTGCTGGTCGCGCTTCTGGGGGCCGCCTCGGCGGGGGCGACCGTCGGGATGATCGCGTATCACGAGCATGTCCGAGGGTCGCTTGCCGTGCTGGTGGGCATTGGGGTCGGTGTGCTCTATCTGGCCGTGTTCATGACCGGCTATTATTGGACAATTCTCCAGGCGACCACGCAAACGAAGCTCCAGAACGCGAAGGCCTGAATCGACCATGCCGGATCGTCGTCACATCTGCGTTTTTTGCGGTTCCCAGGTCGGGGCCAACCCCCTCTATGTCGATGCCGCGCCGGGTCGGCCAGACCCTGGCCCGCCAGGGGATCGGGATGGTCTATGGGGGTGGTCTGGTGGGTTTGATGGGGACGGTCGCCGACGCCGCCCTCGCGGCTGGCGGGCGCGTGGTCGGGGTCATCCCCGAGCCGCTCTCGATGAAGGAGATCGCCCACGCGGGGCTTTCCGAGATGCACGTCGTTCCCGGCATGCACGAACGCAAGGCCCTGATGGCCGAGCTCTCCGGCGCGTTTCTGGCGCTGCCCGGCGGCCTCGGCACGTTCGAGGAATTCTTCGAGATCCTGACCTGGAGCGTGCTCGGGCTGCACAACAAGCCGATCGGCCTGTTGAACATCGCCGGCTATTACGACCCGCTGCTGCGTCTGCTCGACCACGCCGTCGCCGAGCGGTTCGTCCGGCCGGAGCACCTCGACCGGATCGCCGTCTCCGACGACCCCGAAACCATCGCCGCCGACCTGCTGAACTTCGTCCCGCCCTCGCCCGGCCCGAAGTGGATCGACCTGGAGCAGACGTGAACGGACGATTGGCCGCGCGTCCCGGCATGACGCCCCGACCCAACTTTATCTCTTCTCCCCTTACAAACAAAGGGGGGATTGAGGGGGGTCCTCCTGGGCCGCCTTTTGGCGATCACCTCAAGCCGGGTGGTAGAGTCAGGCCCGTCGTGCGGAACATGCTGACGTGAAGGAATCCGCAAGACGGACCCGACTCGCGATCAAGCAGGATCAATAGGCGTTGAAGGTCCAGTACGCACCCATCCCCGCCAGGCCGATCCAGCGGATCGTCGGGTCGAGCAGGGCCGCGCGGTGGCCGGGGGAATTCATCCACATCGCGCCGATGTTCGCCGCGTTCCCCACGGCGCAGTTCTGCCGGCGCGCCGGGCCCATGACATAATGGCCCATGCCCCTCGCCTGCTGCTGATTATTGTTCACGGCGGCCCAGTTCGCCAGGTTCGGGTCATACCCGACCGCCGGCAGGCCGTAGCGTGCCCTCGTGGCGTTCAGCCAGTGGATGAACCCGTAAGGATCGCCCGCCGGCCGCGCGACGACCTGCGTCTGGACCGGCTGAGGCGCGGTCGCGGGCGCGGTGGTGGCCACGGGCGCGGCCGGGACCGGCTGCACATTCCGCACCGGCTGCGCGGCCGGTGGGACGACCCGGGTCGTTCCCTGAGCGTGCGCCGATGACGCGGCCAAACCGCTCAAACCCACGAGAACCCACGCAGCGAGGCACGTCCGGATGGTGATTCGGTGCTGCGACAAGATGACACTCCGTTTCAAACAGACGCGAGCACGAACCGCACCCTGCGGTCGCGTCCGAGCCATGCCGGGGCGTTCGGCACCCCAAGGCAAAGCACCCGCGTCGTCGGATCAGGATGGAGAGTTCCCGCCGCTGTTGCAACCCCAATTCATCTTCTTATTAGAGCACACAAGTTATTCTGATTTCGTTCGCGTTTCCGCGTGCGCGGACTGCCAGCGCCGGAATTCCCGGATCTGGTTCGCCATGTGCGAGAGGGTCAAGGCCAGTCCCACGACGACCATCACGGACGAGGTCAGGGAGAGAATCGACGAGGCGAACATCAGGGAACCGATCCAGGCGACGGACGCGGATTGCCGCTGCAACAGGATGTTCATGATCCCGTACCAGACCGCGACTGAGGCTCTTGTCAGGAAGCCAAACGTCATCAGCCAGGTCCACCGGGAGATTTTTCGGAAGACGAAGCAGACTCCGCCACCGAACAGGTTGACCAGGAGGGGAAGCAATGATCCCAGAATCAAGCTCAAGACGATTCTTTGCATCCTGTGAGGCTCCAGGAAAACGGTCCGTGGTGGGCGGGAACGGGTTGATCGGCCATTCGCACGTGGGCGGCAAGGGGCAAAAAGTTCGGGACGCTGGACATTGGTGTCCCGGAAGAGTTCAATCGAAGTGATCCCCCCGTCCCGATTCCCCACCTGTTGAGCCGAAGCCCCCTCGGCGAACCCCGGGGTGCTGGGCTCGGAATCCCACCCAAAAAAGGAGCAGATCATGAGACACACACGGCTTTTGCTCGTCATGGCGGCCGTCAGCGTTGGTGTGGTTTCCCTGGTCGTCCCGGCCACGCGGGCGCAGGACCCCAAGAGGCCGCTGGACCGCGCCGCGATCATGCGGCAGAAGCTGGAGCTTTCGAAGCAGATCCTCGAAGGGCTGACGCTGGAGAACCTGGACACCGTCGCGGGTTCCGCCAAGAAACTCGAAGTTCTGGGCCGAGTCGCGGGCGAGTGGGGCGATCCGTCGCTGCCGGGCACGAAGCAGTATCAAGCCTATCTCACCAATTTCATGAAGGGCGCCCGGGACCTGAACAAGCAGGCCCGCGCCCGGGAGCTTGAGGGGGCCACGTTCGCTTACGTGCAATTGACGATCAGTTGCATCGAGTGCCACAAATTCGTGCGCGACAAGGACCAGCCGGAAGCGAAGTAGGCGGCGACCCGCGCCGCCGCCTCTCCGTCCTTCCCGGGAAACGCGGTCCTCAATCATGTTCTCCCGTGTCGATCCAGCGAGCCAGATCCTCGGGGTCGTTGGCGTCGTTATCCAGGCGAAGTGAAGACGAGGCATCCGTCAACGCGTACGATCGTTCGGGCCAGGCGCGGGCGAAGTCCTCGCCGGGCCGGACGATCCAGAGGGGGGCCGGCGCCGAGAGAGCGGCGGCGGCTTCCAGACCGCCGAACTGGAGGACCCCCGGAAGGTCGAGGCCTTCAGGAATGTCTCCGGAACCGTCACGATAGTCAAAACCGTCGAGGTCGATCGCCGTGCGGCCGAGGTTCTCCAGCAAGGGCCGGGCCAGCAAGGCGAGGGGGCCGGCCTGGCCCTGACCGACCAGGTGGACCTGGAGGGCGTCGGGCTGCGCCGCGCCCACGCCAGGACCGTCGCCAGGTCCTGAATGCGGTCGGCGGCGAGCGACGGGTTGTAGGTATCCTTGTGGGCCGTTTCGGGACGCCGCAGAGCGGGGTGACGCGGATCGACCGACTCCCCCACGAACAGCGGGTCAAACCCCACGACCGACTGCCCGCGCTTCAGCAGGGCCGAGACCAGCGGGCTGGGATCGCCCGAAGCCGTGACCAGCCCGGCCTTTCCGCGCGGGTGAGCGATCACGGTCAGCCGGCCGGTGGCCTCGGTGGGGATCAGGCGGACGACCGGGATCGTTTCGCCGGTCGCGCGGCGGCCGACCTCGTACTGGATGATCGTCAAATTCTCAAGGGTCGTCCGGCGGACCTCCTCGGCGTCGAGATCGGCCGGGGGCGGGTTGACCAGACCGACGCGGAGGCCCAGGCTCGTGCGGAGCAGGTCCCGCGCGGCCTCCCACGGGACCACCTGGTCCCCCGGCGCGAGCTGGTCGAGCTGTTGCCTCCTCATGTCGATCAACGCCGTTTCCAGTTGCTCGGGGGTCTTCTGGTCCTCGGGGGCGGGGTGATCCTCGTTGAAGGCGAGCAGGTCCTCGGGCGTTTCGAGCGATTGCTCCCCTTCCAGGGTCAACTCGGCGTCGTCGATCCCGAGCAGCCAGCGGGCCAGGAACGGATAGACGGCGTTGCGGCTGGTCTGGTTGTAGTTGTGGGGGAAGTCAAAGACCTCGGCCTGGACCCGCTCCGGCTGGCCGACGAGATCGTACACGTCGCGGATCGCGGGGAAGGCGTTGGAGAGGGTTTTCGCCGTCCAGTCGCCGGTCGCGCCGACGAGCTTCAACGGGCGCGGGGCGGTCATCGCGGCAATGGCCACATTATCCAGGTGGAGACGCAGCCCGGCGGCGTTCTCGCAGACGCATCCGCCCTGGAACGAGTCGGAAACCATGACCACCGGCGCGGCGACCTTGATGCGGTCGTCGAGGGCTGTCAGGAGGAACGTCTGGGTGCCTCCACCCGAGGCCCCGGTGCAGCCGATCCGCGCGGGGTCAGCATCAGCCAGGCCCGTAATCCAGTCGAGTGCCCGGATGCTGTTCCACGTTTGCAAGGTCACCAGACTTAAACCCCAGCGGCGCAAGCGGTTACTGAGAAACTCATGGCCGAACGGCTTGCTGTCGTTGTAGCCGACCATATCGTATGTAAATACGACGACATCCGAGCTTCGCCAGGCGGATCGCCCGCATCTGAACCGCTTCATTCAGGCGGCCATCGCTATGGTGGCCGTGCGGACTGAGGATGGCGGGATGCCGGTCGAGGTCAGCATCACCCGAGGGGCGATAGAGGTTCCCCGCCAGGGTGAACCCGGGCAAGGTCTCCAGCACGACATGCTCGATCGTATATCCATCGCGTTCCATCTTATCGAAGACCCGCGGATGGAGCGGGGTTCTGGGAAACATCGGCCAGAGACCGAGCGAAACCAGCAATTGCCGGCGGATCTCCTCGGCCCGATCGCGCCAGGCTTCGGCCGTCTCGGGGGCCTGAAAATCGGCTCCTTGATGGTTCGTGCGGACCTCGTTGCGCCTTGGATCGCTCGGCGGCTTGAGCGTGTCGATCCGTCCTCGAACAACAGCAAGCGCACGTGACGGATCAGCATCAGGATCGGCCGAGAGCCAGATCAAGGCGGGTACAGGGGACGACTCGGCGGGGGTGATCTTCAACGCGCCGGTCTGGTAATTCCCCTGGATGGTCGCGGGGTCGAATTTCGCGCCCTCGATCCCCAACACCAACGGCGCAGTCGTCCGAGAGCTTGACAGGCCCGAGGTTCTGCCAGGAGGGCACGGAGGGGCGTGCCTCTTCGGGGCCCTCGCCGTGCAAGGTCACGGTCTGTCCGTCCGCGTCGAGCGACCAGGTCTGCGCCTCGGGTGCCCAGACGCGCACGTGGTACTCGGCGGCTTGCGGCACCGTCACTCCCGACGCCAGCCGGGGCAGGTCGCTTGCCGTGAACAGGAGCGACGGGGCGCTGGCGTCGTCGGCTCGGGCCGGAGCGAGTCCCAGAACGAGAGCGATCGCGAACAGGCGAATCGGGAGAGAGTTCGGCATGGCGAGGGCGTCCAGGGTTGAACAGGCTGAGGGTTGCGGGCGGGGTTGGCCCCTTGTGGGTGGTTACTGTGGATGGTATGACGGAACCTCGGGAAACGCGAGATAAAACCCTCCCGCGTCCCCCTTTGTGGATTCGATCGGAAGGTCACCGTTCCAAGGTCCCGTCTTCCGTTCCGCTGAATGATCTCGCTCTCTTTTTCGGAGTTCACCTCATGGCCAAGTGGACCTCACGACGGGGTTGGCTGGCGACCCTGCTTCTGCTCACGCTCCCGCTGGCCTCCGGCGCGGCCGACCGACGGCCGGATTACGAGCCGGCCGCGTACGCCATCGAAGGGGCCACGATCGTCACCGGCGCGGGCCAGACGATCGAGAATGGAACCGTGGTGGTCCGGGACGGCGTGATCGAGGCCGTGGGAAAATCCGACGAGGTGACCGTTCCCTATGACGCCGAGACGATCGACGGCAAGGGGTTGTTCGTCTATCCCGGCTTCATCGACCTTTACACGACCCTTGGCCGGAGCCCCAACACCACGCGCTCGGAGACCGGCGAGGGGCGGAACATCCCTTACAACGACTTCGCGCTGCCGGAGACCCCGCCGGACAACCGCAACGGGTTGACCCCCGAGTTCCGCATGGCCGAGGAACTGACGCTTCCCGACAAGACGGTCGAGGATCACCGTCGCCTGGGATTCACCGACCTGCTGGCCGCTCCCGGTGGGGCGATCGCCACCGGTCAGAGTGCGCTGGTGAGCCTGGGGGGGCTGCCCCGGCGCGAGTCGATCGTGAAATCGCCGGTGGCCCTTCATATCAACGTCCGGCCGCCATTCGAGCCAGCGAGTCCTGGCGAGTCTCCATCGGACGCCTTCCGGCGCTCTCGACGATCCGATGGCGGCTACCCGATGTCCACGATGGGGGCCGTCGCCCACCTGCGACAGGCGATGCTCGACGCCGAGCACCATCGCCAGGCCCTGCTGTATTACAAGCAGCACGGCGGCCCGCGGCCCGCCTACGACCCGGCGCTGGAGGCCCTGCATGGCCGCCCGGGACTACGACCCTCCCGATCTGGTGGGAAGCCAACACCCGCGATGAGATCCACCGCGTGCTCGACCTGGCCGAGGAGTTCGGCACCGATGCCGTGATCGTCGGCGGCCGCGAGGCGGGCAAGGTCGTCGATCGGCTCAAGGCGCTCGACGTGCCGGTGATCCTGCGGATCGACTTCCCTCCCGAGCCGAAGGTCCCCAGCGAATCCGATTACCGCAAGCGCGATCGAGAGAACGGGACCTGCCCCTGAAAGTCCTGAAAGACCGGAACGATGAGTGGAAGGAACGCGTCGGCACCGCCGCGGCCCTGGAAAAGGCCGGCGTTCGCTTCGCCTTCGCCAGCGACGGGATCGCCAAGATCGAGACCCTGCCCGCCCAGCTTCGGAAGGTTCTGGATGAGGGCCTTTCCGACGACGACGCGATCGAAGCCCTGACCCAATCCGCCGCCGAGATCGCCGGTCTGGACGATCGGCTCGGCACGATCGAACCGGGCAAACTCGGCCACCTGGTCGTGATGAATGACGCCTTCGGCGAGGAAAAGGCGAAGGTTCGCTATCTCCTGATCGATGGCCAGAAGATCGAGCTGAACAAGCCAGGACCGAAAGATCAGAAGAAGCAGGACGAGGATGAAGATGAGGAGAAGGCCAAGGACAAACCGGAACGTGAGGACAAAAAGGAGGAGGACGCTCCCGACCCGGTGACGGAGAAGCCCGCGCCGGTCGAGGAGAAACCCGACGCTCCGCCCGGTGATCGACCCGAGGTCGTCGCGCGTCCCGAGCAGCCGAGCGAGGGAGAGGATGAACCCGATCGCGACCCATCGAAGATCCAGGCCAAGGCCATCTCCGATAACCCGGAGACCCTGGAAGACCAGCCACCGACGACGCCCTTCGTCGACATCGCCACCGAGTTCGACGAGGATCGTCGGCCCACCCTCCAGACCGGCGGCAACGTCCTGATCCAGGATGCGACGATCCTGACCGTTGGCCCCGACGGAACGATCCCCCGCGGCTCGATCCTGGTCCGGAACGGCAAGATCGCCGCCGTCGGTCCCGATGTGAAGGCCCCCGAGGGGTTCACCGTGATCGACGCGAAGGGCCTGGTCGCGATGCCCGGTATCATCGATACCCACTCGCACATGGCCATTCAGGGGGGCGTCAACGAGATGAGCCTCTCGATCGTGCCCGAGGTCCGCGTCCGCGACGTGGTCGATGGGCGACGACCCGACGATCTACCGCGCCCTGGCCGGCGGCACGACCACGGCGCAGGCTCCTGCACGGGTCGGCCAACACGATCGGCGGGCAGGACGTGGTGATCAAGCTCCGGTACGGCGAGCCGGCCGCGACCTGATCCTGAGCGATATCCGGCGCCCGCAAGGGGTCAAGTTCGCCCTGGGCGAGAACGTCACCCGTCGCAGCAATCGGTTCCCGAACACCCGGATGGGGGTCGAGGCCACGATCGAGCGGGCCTTCGAGTCAGGCCAGGGCATACAAGGCGATGTGGGACGCCTACCGCAAGTCCGAGCCCGGAAAGGATGCCGGTCCGCCGCCCCGTCGCGACCTCCGGCTGGAGGCCCTGGCGGGAATCCTCGACGGCTCGATCAAGATCCACAGCCATTGCTACCGACAGGACGAGATCCTGATGCTCCTGCGGACCGCCGAGCGCTGGGGCATCCGCGTGCAGTCGCTCCAGCACGTCCTGGAAGGGTACAAGGTCGCCCCGGAGATCGCCGCCCACGGCGCCAGTGCCTCGACGTTCTCCGACTGGTGGGCGTACAAGGTCGAGGCCTTCGACGCCATCCCGTTCAACGCGGCTCTGCTGACCGAGGCCGGTGCGCGACGTCTGCATCAAGAGCGACAGCGAGGAACTGGTCCGGCACCTCTACCTGGAAGCCGCCAAGATGGTCAAGTACGGCCGCGTCACCGAGACGCAGGCCCTGGAGATGATCACCCTGAACCCGGCGCTCGAACTCGGTCTGGACCACCGGCTCGGCTCGATCGAGGTCGGCAAGGACGCCGACATCGCGCTGTTCAACGCCCACCCCTTCGACACCTTCGCCCGTTGCGAGTTGTCCCTGATCGATGGCGAGGTCTGGTTCGAGCGCAAGGAGCCGGGCGGACGGCCTCGCCCCTCGCGAGGGGCGACCACACCACCATGCCCGCCCCCTCGGCCGACCTGCTGGCGGAAGAGATCGACCTGTCCCGCAACCCGAACGGCTCGTACGCCCTGACCGGCGCGACCCTGCACCCGATCAGCGGTCCCGACGATCGCCGACGGCACGATCGTCGTCGCCGACGGCAAGATCGCCGCCATCGGCGACGCCGAGACCGCCATCCCGGAAGGGGCCAAGACGATCGATGTCCGCGGTCTGGACGTCTGGCCCGGCATGGTGGACGCCGGCAGCATCCTTGGGCTGTTCGAGGTCGGCAGCCTCGGCGAGACGCAGGACTACGCCGACTCGGCCGCAATTCCAGCCCGAGCTGCACACCAGCACGGCCCTGCACCCGGACAGCAAGCTGATCCCGGTGACGCGGGCCAACGGCATTCTCGCCTCCTACGTCCAGCCGTCCGGGGGATCGATCTCGGGGCAGGGGTGCGTCATCCAGCTCGACGGCTGGGTCCCGCCCGAGATGGTCCTGGCCGACCGCGTCGCGCTGAACGTGACGATTCCCACCTACGATCGACCCGACCCGGCCAGCACGCGGCCGGACGAGTCGCAGCGCCGTCGGCGGGAACGGATCGATTCCATCAAGGAGCAATTCCGCAAGGCCCTCCGCTACGACCACGTGCGTTCCGAGGCCAAGGCCCGGGGCGACGTGCCGCCGAAGCCCGACCCGAGGCTCGACGCCCTGGTGCCGTACGCGAAGGGGGAAAAGCCGGTGATCTTCCGCGCGGATCGTCGCATGGAGATTCTCGACGCGCTGGAGGTCGCCAAGGAACTGGGGCTGAAGGCGATCATCTCGGGGGGACTGGACGCCTGGAAGGTCGCCGACGAACTGAAGGACGCGGACGTTCCGGTGATCGTTGCCGGCACGCTCCGGCTCTCGCACGAGCCGACCGACCCCTATGATGCTCCCTATGCGAATCCGGCGAAGCTTCACGAGGCCGGGGTCCGATTCGCGATCCGGTCGATCGGGCTCGGCCCGGATCAGGCGACCTCCGCGCGGAACCTGCCGTTCGAGGCCGGCGTCGCCGTCGCCTACGGCTTGCCCGAGGAGGCGGCCGTGAAGGCCGTGACGCTCGCGCCGGCGGAGATCCTGGGGGTCGCCGACCGGCTCGGCTCGCTGGAGGTCGGCAAGCAGGCGAACCTGGTCATCACCGCCGGACCGCTCTTGCAGGTCACCAGCCAGGTCAAGGGGCTGTTCATCGGCGGTGAGCCGCTGAAGCCGGAGAGCTATCACACGAGGCTCTACGACAAGTACCGTGAACGCCTGGCCGAAGTCCGCGCCGGGACTGCTCCGCTCGGGCTGGATCGGGGCGACACGAAGCAAACCGCCGGCTCGTCCCCCAGGACGAATTCCCGTACTCCAGCGGCGGAACCCGCGGGCCGCCGCTGATCTCGCGTTGATCTTTGAGGACTCTCCATGCTCCCGATCCTTGCCTGCTGCGCCTTGCTGGGACTGCCCGGTGACGACAAACCGACCGAGTCCCCGAAGCGGCCGAACGTCCTGGTGCTGATGACCGACGATCAGCGCCTGGGACACCGCCAGCTTCCTGGGCCACCCGCTCTTGAAGACGCCCAGCGTCGATCGGCTGGCCGCCGAGGGAGTCGCCTTCCAGAAGGCCTTTGTCACGACGGCCATCTGCTGCGTGTCCCGCGCCAGCTTCCTGACCGGCCTCTATGCGCGACACCACAAGGTCGGGGATTTCGGCACGCCCTTGCCCGACGAAATTCTGGCCCAGAGCTACCCGGCGCGGTTCAAGGCGGCGGGTTATCGCACCGGCTGTCTGGGCAAGTGGGGCATCGGAGGGCCGCCGCCGACGGACCTTTTCGACGTCTGGAACGCCACGGGAGGGCAGGGGACCTACTTCGAGACGGTCAACGGCGAGCGGGTCCACAACTCGGAGATCCTGGCCCGTCGCGCCGAGGATTTCCTCCGCACTTGCCCGGACGACCAGCCGTTCTGTCTGCTCGTCTATTACAAGTCGCCGCACGAGCCCTTCCAGCCCGACCCGGCCGACCTGCCACTCTTCGCCAACGACACCTTCACTCCGCCGAAGACGGCCACCGAGGCCCATTTTCAGGCGATGCCGGAATTCATCCGGCGTTCCGAAGGCCGCACCCGGCGCGACAAGCGCCACCCGACCGCCGACGCCTACCAGGAATTCGTGCGGACCTACTTCCGTCTGATCGCCGGAGTCGATCGCTCGGTCGGCAAGATCCTCGACACGCTCGACGAGCAGGGGATGACCGACAACACGATCGTCGTCTACACCTCCGACCACGGCTTCTTCCTCGACGAGCACGGCCTCTCGGGCAAGTGGCTCATGCACGAGGAGTCGATCCGCATCCCCCTGGTGATCCGCGACCCGCGTCTTCCCAAGGAGCGCCGGGGGAGCCAGCCCGAGCAACTGGTCCTGAACATCGACCTGGCCCCGACCGTGCTCGACCTCGCCGGTTTGCCGATCCCCGAGGAGACCGACGGCCGTAGCCTCAAGCCCTTGATGTACGGCGAGCCGGTGGACTGGCGCGACGATTTCTTCTACGAGCACCACTTCGACTACGGCGGACGCATCCCCAAGACCGAAGGGGTCCGCACGGCCGACTGGAAATACATCACCTATCCCGGAACCGAGCCTCGCTACGAGGAGCTCTATAACCTGGAAAAGGACCCGTTCGAGGAACAGAACCTCGCGGACGATCCCGCCTCACAAGAACGTCTGAAGTCCATGCGGGAGCGCTACCGCTCCTACGTCGATCAGATTCCGCCTCCGGTCCTTCCCAGCCCGCCGCCTCCGCGCCGGAACAACCCTTGATCTCAGCGTGTTGAAGGTGGCGAGCGATCAGACGACGTGGTTTGAAGTAACGAATGTTCAGGCGGCGTGCCGGTAGAGCGATGGCCGCTGGCTTGGGCCTCGCGCCCGAGCCAGAATCGGCTCATGGTCTCGGTCTCGCTCAGCGAGTCCGCCCGCAACTGGAGGATCGCCTCGGCGCCGGGCTCCGACCAGAACTTCTCACTCCCCTTGACCCGTTTGTTCATCATCTTGATCACCGACTCCACGGCGCTGGTCATGATCGGCAGACCTTGGCGGCGGTAGGCGTCATAACGCATGCGTTCGGCGTTGTTCTTCAGGTAACGCAACGACTCGAAGACCAGCTTCCGAGGGTCGCTGTCGCGCACCCCTGGGGCGGCGGCCCCAATTCTGCGGAACGCGTCTCCAACTGGCTCAAGATCGTCGTCACCTGCCCCGACCAGACGGCTTGGATCGAACGCGTGTAGAACGCCTCCCCCTCGTCCTGCGGACGCCCCGCGAACGCCGCCGCGAACACGTAGCTCAGGGCATGCACGAAGTCGAGGATCGGCGTGAAGGACGCGAAAGCCGCCGCTGGATCGTCCAGTTCACCGCCAGACCGTCGCCCAGGAATGCCTTGCGAGTGGCCCCGAAGAAGTTCCGCTCCCAGGCCGCCTGATGCATCATCGGGCCGAATTCGTCGCTGCTCTTTCGGCTCGCCAGGACGCTACGGACCAGTCGCTTGGGACGGCCCGGACGAGGCGGGCGATCCCGCCCCTGCGGAGATACCTCGTCCTGTTCTTGGCCCGTGGCTTTGGCCCCGAACTCCAGCCCGACCGGCAGGTCGTGGCCCAGGCCACGCACCATCTCCTTGGTCCGCTTCAGGTCGAGGAAACACCGCGGCACGTCGGGGTCGGGATCGGCGGGATGGACCACGCTGTGGTAGGTCTCCAGGACCGCGACTTTCGACTCCCGCCAGTGGCTTTCCGGACGCGGCCCCGACGGGTCCGTGCGGATCTGCATCCGGCCGCCGTCGACCGAGGCCATCGCCACCTGCGGAGAGGGCCGCTTCGGGTCGGCAACGACGTCCTTGGCCAAGAGAGGAAGCCGCGGGTGTGCCGCGACGGCGGCGTCACGTTGGTCGATCTGCTCCCGGCCGATCTTCCTGACGGCCGCTGAACCGGCTTGGGCTTGATGTCCAGGTCCGAGAGTTCGGCGAGATCGCGGGACGCCTGCGAATAGGAAAGGCTGTTGACGCCGGCATGGACGACCTTCTGCTGGACGCGTGGGCTGAACCCGGAATGGTCAAGGCCCAACGCCTGATTTTGAGGGGAAAAAGCCCGCCGGCAGCGGGGGCAGTTGGCGACGCGTTCCTTCCAGGAGACCTCGCCCCGCGTGGTGGTGAGCACGCGGGGCTCGTCGGGTGCCTTTCGGGCCGCCCCGCCGCAGACGGGACATTCGCCCAGTTGCTCCTCGGGCCAGTCGTCCGCCTGCTCCTGGACATTGACCTCGATGAGTTGCCTGGCCATCTCGTCGCCCAGCGCCGCGGCGACGGCTTCCAGTTCCGAGAACTTGATGCCTGCGGCAGGCCGTCGGGGTAAAGTCTGGCCAGTTCTCGGGCGACCTGGCTCAAGCGCGGGTGAAATTCCTTCCGAATCTCGGCAACGTCCTTACCCATTCTCGCCGCCCTCTCCAAAGTAGCGCAGGAACTGACCGAAAGCCCCGAACTCCGATCGGCAAGATAGCATGGGTCCGCTTGGTGCTCTTGCAGTCCCGCTACGTCAGGTACTCGAGGAGGCGGATGGACCGAGCTACACTGTAGAATTGCGCCGATGTATTCGGTGCCAATAGGTTCGATTGGCCACGGGGCGAATCGAGAGTGCGATAACGATCACAAGGACCAATACGCCGCTGAACCACGACGACCAGCGAGACCGAATCGGAACGAGCGCCTTCCCGGTCCATTCCGTGGAAGCCTGCAAATCAGCCTTGTCGATGATCCGGGGGGGACGATAGCCATCAATGACCTGCACGCAACGTCCGGTATGACCAACTGGCCGCACGATGAGGTAATGACCATGCGGGGCGCGATCGACGAACGCCAGTATCGGCTGATTTAACGATGAATCGACAAGGGATAATCGCACACCGGCGAGTTCCAGTCCACATGCTCGAGCCGCGTCTCGGAGGTCCCACATCGAGAAACCATTGGGAGGGGGATCGGGCAAGATGGATCGAAGGCGTCTCAGGTCAACGGGCCGCCCTTCCATCTGGAGCAGGACCTGCAACGCCAGTGTCCCGCAATCAAACGTCTCGACGGGAGTGCTTCGGGACCTTCCGCCCGGGGCTCGCCAGCTCCCGAAAAAGCCAGCGAAAGCCAACAGCAAAGATGGATCGGCCAGCGCTGTCGGATCATCAACTGTTCCTCCTCCACAGCAAGGCCCCGACGATCAGCCCTACGCCGAGCAACCCGAATCCAATCTGAAGAATCGTCGTCCAACTCCAGCGGGTTCGGGCCGTGGAGGATGCCTCGACCATTTCCGCCTGCCGATCGGCTTCGGCGAGCCGTCGATCTAACTCCTCCCGCACGGCCTGAGGGTCGGTCCGTCGGGGCGGGTCGGGGGGCCGGGTGGCTAAGGATTCGAATTCGCGGCGCATGGAATCAAGCCCTGGAGACCGCGTCGTCGAGTTATTCCAGTCCACGGAGAAGACCCGATCTGGCAAATCTTGATTGAGGCGGATTGAGCCACGAAGGACGAAAATTGTCTCGCGGAAGATAGGCTCGTCGTAATAGTCGTTGCCCCAGCCGAACGACTCGGTCACGCCGGAGATCGGCAGCCAGACTTCCGCCCCCTGGGAGGGCGACGTGCGTTCCAGACGGATTTCATGGGTCCTCATCGTGAGGTCCTTCCCGTCGTAACGCTCGATCTTCAACGGATGACCACCGCGTTCCATGTCGATCCAGAAGTGGAACAGGAGCTTCCGGTTCTCCGGAGCACGAGGAGTCAGGTCGATAACGACGTGCGCGCACTGACGGTCATCGACAGTCTCCCATCCCACAAACTGATAATTATTCCTCCGGTTTTTCAAATCGTTGAAAAACCATGTAAAGAAAATTCGCTGTGGCGATTCGGGAAGGTCCAGCGATGCCGGCCCCCCATGCTGGGCGGGGACGCGGAGCGGGTCGCGCGCGTTGTCTGGCACGTGCTGGAGTTGCTCAAGTCTGTCTCGTAACAAGGCGGTCTTCGTGCGCGAGAACGACACCCCGTTCACCTGGCGGTGCCGATAGAGGTCCAGGAAAGCTGATCCGTCGTTTCGATACGCATATTCCGCCTGAAACCGATCGTCAAACGACTTGGGCCGGCCCCGCATCAGCCGGTCCGGCCCGACGAACTTCGTCCAACCTTCACAGACCAGTGACAGGTCGTGGATGTCGGAGTGTAATCCCTCCATCACTTGGAGGAATTGGGTGGCGTCGTCGAGCGGCGTCGCCGTCTGGCCGCAGAGGGAGAGGATCACCAGAGAAGCGAACATGGTCAGGTCGCTCCCTCACGTTTATTGATGGTCAAAAACATAGTGTCCGCAGAAGTGGGAGTTCCAAAGATGTGCAACACAATCCATCGTTCCTGAACACGGAGATTGGTCCTCAATGCGGAATCAGTCCACGAGTTCCCCTCCGTTGCGCGAGCCGAACCCTCGCCAGACCGGGGTCGAGACCTCCTCCGAAACGAAGCGGAGCGAGCCGTCGGCCATCAACACGTTCACGCCGCCGAGATGTAAGCTCCGCGCCGTGAGCATATCCGGATGGACTCGAGAACTCCCGTGCGTGCAATCCGGGACACGACCGTTGGGCCCTTGAGCGTGCGTGTAGAGCGTCTGCTCGCGTCCGGTCCAGAACCACCACCTCCCCGTGGTGACGAAAGGCGGCCTGGGATTGCCGGGCCGGGCGGAGATTCGACACAACTGGACAACGTCCTCCGCGGTCCTCACGAAGACGATGGGATACACGCCGAACAGGTCCCGATCCGGTCTCATGTGCCGGGCATTCCCGGACCCGCGGAGGCGTTCGCTGAACGCCGCGGTGTGGCTCAGGCCGTCGGTCACCCACGACATTCGAATGGGCTGAGCGGATTCAGCGAAGACGCCGTTGCCGCTGTCCGGATGCTCGACCGTGGTCATCCAGTACCATCCCACGCCCGCGCAGCCCCGGTAATTGGTGCCCGTCTCCCGAAACGGACCACCATCGGACGGGCAGACGAACGTACTGATCGACGTGAACCGCGCTGTGTTGTTCGCCAAGTTCTTCAACTGCTGTTGAAACGTCACGCTGCTTTGATACGTGTCGGTGCACCAGGTGCCCGTTTCGAAGTTGACCGCATTGTAGAGCGGGACCTGATCCAGATAGGGGAGCAGCCGGACGTGGACGGAATAAAAACCCCCGTAAGCATCCGCGGGATCCTCGTCCGTGATCGCCATGGGAAAGCAACCGTTCGCGGCGTGGTAGCCGTGGATGGCCAAGCCGATCTGGTGTAGGTTGTTTTGGCACGCGCCCCGCCGAGCCGCTTCGCGTGCCCCCTGGACTGCGGGCAGAAGCAATGAGATCAGAACGCCGATGATCCCCAGGACGACCAATAATTCGATCAGGGTAAACCCGTGGCGATTTCGGACGGCGTGAGGTTTCATTCGTTGGTTCCTCCCATGTCCGGGATGACGAGGACGCTCAAGAAAACCGTCGATTGCTCGGGCCGATCGGTTCGGATGCCGATGTCCCAGGTGCCCGCGCCGGTCGGCGCCGGGTCGATTACGAGGCGCAGCCGCTGTACATTCGCGGCGACCGACGGTAAGGCGACTGGTTTCGCAAGGATCGGCCCGGAAACATCGAGGACGCGCACTGGTCGATCCGTCGAATGGAGCAGGACGTCACGGATCTCCGGACCCGTCTCGGCCCGCAGCACGAACCCCGAGGGCGTTGCCTGAATTGGCGCGGAGACTTGCCATGTGATGGGATGTTCACGCCGCTTCCCTCCAGGCCAGTCCAGGTAGATCAAACTCTTTTGCTGTCCCTCCTCGAAGGTGGCAGGGATCGCCACATCGACGAGACGAACCGTCTTGACCAGGCCGTTGGGGAATGCTTTCTCCGAGGCCGGGGTGACGAATTCCGCCGACAAGGGCGTGGGGGCCATGACGTCACTGGGGTCCCCAAGACCGTCATCCCCGAGATGATGGCACGTGACGACGAGCCGCTGATGACCAGACCGCCCTATCGGTAACGTGACGTCAGAGCCCTCGTCGAGACGGACTTCCA
The DNA here is from genome assembly GCA_963758025.1 of uncultured Planctomycetota bacterium. GTDB lineage: Bacteria > Planctomycetota > Planctomycetia > Isosphaerales > Isosphaeraceae > CAVWUA01. The sequence goes on from CAVWUA010000011.1 coordinate 199,770, forward strand.
CCTCAGGTATCACGGTCGCGAGTAAAGCGAGGTGCCGGACAGGGTGCGAGAACTCATCAGTGTGGATGCGAAAGACAAGTTTCTTCCGGCTCGCGTCCCGACCGGGCCTGAAAAACACGGGGACCTGAACCATGCCTCCCGGTGGAATCAACTTCGGGAGCGGCCCGACAGATGAACAGCAGGGGGTCAACGCCTCCGCGGAACGGATGTGGACGGGCCGTGTCGAAGGGTTCGATAGAGTAAATTCATGGTGAATCGTCTGGCCCTTTGATAGGATCGGCCCGAGATCGAATTCGAGAATTCCCCGCGATGTGGCCATTCCCTCGAAGCCAACCTTCGTGTGAGGGTGCTCACTATTGGGTTCGGGGATGGATGGAGAGCACCCTCCCACAATCCATAAAACAATCATCGCCGCTGATGGATACGTTCCGCGAATCATCATCAGTCCTCCCACGGATTCGCGTTGCCCAACTCGATGACGTTCAAACGATGCGATTTTCAGAAAAGCCGAAGCGGGCCTCCAGGTTCAATTCATTCGCGGCATGAGGAAACTTGGAAATGTTCCCACCACTAATATAGCCTTGACGCAGTATGTCAAGAAAATTTTGTAAGGTTTCATACAAATTCAAATGGTCTCTCAATCAATGAATGCGATGTTCCACTGTCCCCATGGCAACCGTATCAACCCGGCCAACGAGACGACCTCGTACCTACGGGACGCGCACGGGCGGGTGACGGACGTCTATGGCCAGATACCGCGATTTCTTCATCTCCAACCCCAAAGGATCGATTGATGCGATGGACTTTTTCTCTCCGGCTTCTGCTCACCGTCTCGGCCCTCGTGAGCGGGGGCCTTGGGGCCTTGGCCGACGAACCCCGTAAGTCCGAACGGCCGAACATCCTCTGGGTTCTCGGCGAGGACATGGGCCCGGAACTGGGCTGCTATGGCTATCCTTTGGTGCACACGCCAAATCTCGATCGGCTGGCCAGCCAGGGCGTGCGCTTCACGCGGGCCTTCACCACGGCGCCGGTCTGCTCGGCCAGCCGCTCGGCGATGATCACGGGCATGTATCAGACGACCATCGGCGTCCACAACCACCGGAGCCATCGTAACGACGGCTACACCTTGCCCGAGGGCATTCCCACAATCACGGACCTGTTCCGTCAGGCCAGCTACTTCACGGCCAACGTCAAGACGCCCGCGCCGGGGATCAGGGTCGGGGGCAAGACCGACTTCAATTTCAACGCTGGTACGGTCTTCGATGGGGACGACTGGAACCAGCGCACGCCGGGGCAGCCGTTCTATGCCCAGGTCAATTTCAGCGAGCCGCATCGCGGCCCGGCATTCCCCCAAGCCCGCAAGGTTCTCAAGGACCTGGTCGATCCGGCGAAGGTCGAGCTGCCGCCGTATTATCCGGATGACCCGGTCGTGCGCGACGACTGGGCCAACTACCTCGATGCCATCGGCCTGCTCGATCAGAAGGTCGGCAAGCTCCTGAAGCGGCTCGACGATGAGGGGCTATCCGACAACACGGTCGTCATCTTCCTCGGCGACAACGGGCGCTGCCACGTCCGCGGAAAGCAGTTCCTTTACGACGGGGGAATCCACATTCCCCTGATCGTCCGCTGGCCCGGTCATCTCGATCCGGGGACGGTGCGCGACGACCTCATCAGCGCGATCGACATCTCCGCGACGTCGCTGGCCCTGGCGGGCATCACACCGCCGGAGTCGATGCAAGGCCGCGTCTTCCTCGGCCCGAATGCCGACCCGCCCCGAGAAGCGATCTACGCCGCCCGCGACCGCTGCGACGAGACGGTGGACCGCATCCGTTGCGTCCGGACCGAGCGGTTCAAGTACATCCGCAACTTCGATCCCGAACGTCCCTACACGCAACCGAACGCCTACAAGGAGCGGCAGTATCCCGCCCTGGCCGTCATGAAACGGCTGTACGCGGAAGGGAAGCTCACGGAGGCCCAGGCCCACTTCATGAAGCCGAGCCGTCCGCGCGAGGAACTGTACGACCTGGCCGCCGACCCGCACGAGATCCACAACCTGGCCGGCGACCCCGCGTATGCCGAGGTCCTTCAGGATCTGCGCCGAAGCTCGATCGCTGGATCGAGGAAACCGACGACAAGGGCCGGTTCCCCGAGAAGGATTCGGACATCCCTAAAGCAGGGGAGTGATCGATCCTCGCCCGCCGCTCATTTCGAGAGACGGTCGAGGACGTTCCGGGTGATCCGATCGACGATCGGATCACCCCCTCGAAGCCCGTGCGCCCAGTCCGTGGTGCCGACCGTGACGACGGTCCCGCCTCGGGTGTAGGTTCCGACCATCGCCGCCCCCAAACGTCCCTTCTCCCAGCGCTCGTACCATTCGCAGTCGTCCGGGTGCCAGCGTGCCGGGGCCGAGGCCAGGATCACGAAATTCTCGGGCGTGCCATCGTTGTGAGTCGGCACGGGCAGGCCGTCCTCGTACGTATATTCGCAACCATCGCACTCGTAGCCGACGATCGTATCTTTGCCCCCGAAGGCATCCCCGGCCTTCACGCCGGTTCCTTCGAACAGCCAGTGTTCCGGGCGTTGGACCGTGAAGGCGCCGGACCCGTCCATGTATTGACCGTGGCTGCGGTGATAACCCCCGTAGAGGAACCCGACGCCGGTGAGCTGGTTCTCCGGGCGCTGAACGAGGAAATGGCTCCAGAGCGAGCTGAGATGAGAATAATCCTTGGTCTTGTAGAACGGGTCGTCGCGGTACGCCTGCTTCCAGGAGACCAGGTCGCGTCCGTCGTCCTCAGCGCGGACCTGCCAGCAGCAGGTATTCCCGCTGAAGAAGGCGACGTTGCCCCCATCGTGAATGTAGGCTTCGAGGTGGTCGCGCATCGGCGCTGACCAGTACTCGTCATGCCCGACGCTCAGGACCAGCCGGTAGGGTTTGAGAATCTCGGGGTGAAACTCCAGGTCCTCGTTGACCGCGTAGTCGATGGCGTATCCGGCCCGTTCGGCCCACTGGACAAAGGGCAATTCCCAGTTGGCGAACTGGCTTGCCGGAGGCCGCTCGAACGAGACGCGGTGTCCCTGAACCCCGTCGCGCCCGTTGTAGGCGTACAGGCTGTATCCTCCCCAGTTGTTATAGGCGTTGTACGTGTTCGTCGCCAGTTGCAGCAGGATTCGTGCATTCCGCCCCGGTTGCGACGGCCGGACCACGAAGAAGGCGTTCGACTGGGTCGAACTCGGTTTGCCGTCCTCTTTCGTGGTCGCGGTCAAACGGACCGAGTAATAGCCCGATCGCCACGCGTGCGAGACCGGCACCCGCACGGCCACCGGCCAGCGGCATCCCCGCGCCGAGGCGTCCTCGGGAACGGGATGCTCGGCTCCGGGCATGTCCGTTTTCGACCAGACGACCTCCCGCTCGATCCCTTCCCGAGCAATCTCCACCGCGAACGTGGGCGCATTGGTGGAAACATGCAGCCCGACCTCGTCACCCGCCTGGCAACTCAGCGGCCACGCATACCCTGAGAGATTCCATCGCGGCGGGTCATCTGCCCGAACGGGCACCGCCAGGATCGCAGTCAACAAGGCCATCCGGGAGAACATGTTGAACCGTCTCATGAAGCGCGTCCTCGAATCAATGGGACAGGATTTCCGTCTTCCCGTCGGGTTGGCGATTCCTCGCACCAGGATAGCCCGCATCGATACGTTGCGAAACGAATTTAAGCGAACCGCTTCTATTTTAAAGCATGCTGATATTTTAAGTTTGATCGCCGAATGAACCCAGGAAAATGCCTTCATGGAGTGGTTTTCTTCTGCCTCGCGCGCTATCCTTGAGACTTCGAATCCACCGTTGAAGACCGTCCCGGCTCCCCTTCGCGAGAGCCTCGCAGTCCTTTCCCCAACAAAATAAGAGGAGCGAGCGACATGGCGTTGACCCCATCCACCATGCTTCCGATCGGCACCAAGGCCCCGGATTTTCGGTTGCCGGACACCGAGGGGAACCACGTCACGCTGGCCGACTTCCGCGATGCCCCCGCCTTGCTGGTCATTTTCATGTGCAACCACTGCCCCTACGTGAAGCACGTCCGGACCGCCCTCGCCAAGCTGGCGAAGGAGTATCAGGATCGGGGCGTCGCCGTCGTGGGGATCAACGCGAACGATGCGACGGCCTATCCGGACGACAGCCCCGAGGCCATGGCGCGCGAGAAAGCGGAGGTCGGCTACACCTTCCCTTACCTCTACGACGAGTCGCAGAAGGTGGCCCAGGCCTATCAGGCGGCCTGTACGCCGGACTTCTACGTCTTCGACCGCGACCAGACGCTCGTGTACCGGGGACAGATGGACGACAGCCGACCGGGCAACGACGCTCCCGTGACGGGCAACGACCTCCGGGCCGCCCTCGACGCCGTTCTGGCCGGCAAGCCACAAGCCGAGACGCAGAAGCCGAGCATCGGTTGCAACATCAAATGGAAGCCGGGGAACGAGCCCAGCTACTTTGGCTGATCGGTTCGGATGAACGCGAATCCGCGTGAGGTGGAATGGCGATCTACATCGGCACCTCCGGATGGAGTTACGACCACTGGCAAGGCGTCTTGTATCCCCAAGGCGCCTCCAGTCTCCAGCGGCTCGACGCCTACGTGCGGAGATTTCGCACGGTCGAGGTCAACAACACCTTCTATCGCTGGCCGAAAGAAGAGACGTTCACCAACTGGCGGACTCATCTGCCCGACGGCTTTCTCATGTCGGTCAAGGCGTCGCGCGGGCTGACCCAGTTTCGCCGGTTGAACGACCCTGGCCCCTGGCTGAACCGCATGACGGAGGGCCTCCGGCGGCTGGAAGACCACCGGGGCATCCTCCTCGTGCAGTTGCCGCCGCGTTTCGCTCATCATCAAGAGCGACTGGCGAACTTTCTCAATGAGGTTCCCGAAGGACTGACGCTGGCCATCGAGTTTCGCCACCCGAGCTGGAACCGGGAGGACGTCTTCGCGCTCCTGGAACAACATCACGTGGCGTATTGCGTCATGAGTGGCGCGGGACTCCCCTGCATCCTTCGAGCGACCGCGCGTGAGGTGTACGTCCGGCTGCACGGCCCGGACAACCACCATCTTTACGCCGGCTCATACAACAACGACAACCTGCGATGGTGGGCCGACCGGGCCCGCGAATGGTCCGATCAGGGTCACGACGTCTTCCTCTACTTCAACAACGACGGTTACGGTCATGCCGTCCGCAACGCCGAAACTCTCCAGGAGATGCTCGGTGTCGGCCCTTCGGGCTCATAACCCCGGCGTCCGGTCCACGTTGATGGCTCGCCAGACTTCGCCGTTCCAGCGCAGGTCGTTCACGGCGAGGAAGCCGATCCCGATCCGGTTGAAATCCTGAGGCGTGAGTTCGTCCACGAGGCTCGTCAATAGCACGCGGATGACGACGCCGTGAACAACGACAACGATCGTCTGCCCCCGATGCCGGTGGGCCATGTTTTGAAACGGCGGGACGACCCGTTCGCGGATCGTGTCATACGATTCCGCTCCCTCATGATGCGTGAAGGTCAAGTCCCCCTCGACCCAGCGTCGCAGGGTTTCCTCGTAGATGGGAAAGCCCCGGTCGCGCGGCATCCCGCTGAGCGGGCCCATTCGACGCTCGTGGAGTTCGGGCACGATGCCCGTTGTCTGGCCGCACGCTTCGGAGAGAATGTCCGCGGTTTCCCGCGCTCGCTTCATGCCCGAGCTATAGACGGCGACCGGCCGATGGAGCACGATTCGGTCGGCAACCGCTCGGGCATGGTTCCTCCCCGCGTCGCCGAGACCGACGTCGGACTCGGCTCCATGAAAGCGATCGGGTGCCGACGTTTCGGCGTGTCGGAGCAACAACACTCGTGTTTCGATTCGCGGAGTCTGTCATCGTCAGAGGAATCTCTTCCGGCACATCGGTAACATCTTCTGGAGAAACCCGGAAACTGAGGGGTTGTCGAGACGTGTTAAGAACGATGATGATGGTAGGTTAGGTCTCGTAGAGACCCTCAGCCGGTTTGTCGTCCGTATCGCTGGTTTCCTCCCGAATCGATCCCCCCTACTTCTGCGCGAGGGCAGATCATGGCCGTGCGAAAATACCGTACGATCCTCCTGTTTGGAATGCCCGGCAGCGGCAAGGGAACTCAGGGGGCCGTCCTCGGTCAGTTGCCCGACCTGGTTCACATCTCCTGTGGTGACATCTTTCGCAAACTGCCCAAGCATGGCGAACTCGGCCGCGAGATCGTCCATTATACGTCCCAGGGCGCCCTCGTGCCGGATGACCTGACGGTCCGGATCTGGGAGCGGCACATCAAGATCCTGGAACTCCAGGAACTGCTCCTGCACGATATCCACACCCTGGTCCTGGATGGTCTTCCCCGGAACTACGCCCAGGCCGAACGGCTCGATAAGGTCCTTGAGGTCGTGCAGATCTTCCACCTTCACATCAACGACAATGCCAAGGCCAGTGAACGACTCAAGGCCCGCGCCTTGCGCGAGAATCGCCTCGACGACATCAACGAAGAGGTGATTCGTCGCCGCCTCAACCTCTACTATGAGGAAACGTATCAGACACTGAGCTTCTATGACCCCGCCTTGATCTACGAGGTGGATGCCGCCCAGTCGCCGCTCGACGTGCTCCGCGTCATCGTCAGTCGCCTCTCGGAGTTGCAGAATGTGAAGACGTCCTCGGAAGCCGTAGCCCTGGGTGAAGAGGCCACAGCCCGCTGAACGCCTCTCACCGTCCGCGCACGTTCGGTCGTTGCGAACCTGGCTTGAATGATCCGAGGAGATGAGTGGGCATGCCGGTCCAGACCCCGTCGTCCGTCACGTCGCAAACGTCCGATTTGGCCAGTTCAGCCTCACCCCACGAGCCCTTCGTTCCCGCTCACGTCGCGCCGGCCGAGCTGACCTGGTCGGCGGTGTGTCTGGGAGCGATTCTCGGCATGATCTTCGGGGCCTCATCGCTCTATCTCGTTTTGCGGGTCGGGATGACCGTCTCGGCATCGATTCCGGTCGCGGTCCTCTCGATCACGCTGTTCCGGGCGTTCTCGCGGATGTTCGGGGTGCGCCGGGCCACGATCCTGGAGAATAACATCGTCCAGACGACGGGCTCGGCGGGCGAATCGATCGCCTTCGGAGTCGGGGTGACGATGCCGGCGTTGATGATCCTCGGTTACGACATGCATCTGGTGCGCGTGATGCTGGTGGCATCGCTCGGCGGGTTGCTGGGCATCCTGATGATGATCCCTCTCCGGCGGGCATTCATCGTGAAGCAGCACGGCACGCTGACCTATCCCGAGGGGACCGCCTGCGCCAAGGTTCTGATCGTCGGCGAGCAGGGGGGCTCGAGCGCCCGGACAGTATTCGCCGGTTTCGGTTTCGCCTTACTCTACCAGTTCCTGATGCAAGGGCTGCGACTCTGGGGGGAGATCCCCTCACGAATGATCGAGGGAATCCGGGGCTACAAGAACGCCGTTCTGGCGTGCGAGGTCTCTCCGGCCCTCCTGGGCGTCGGCTACATTATCGGCCCTCGAATCGCGTCGATCATGGTCGGCGGCGGGCTCCTGTCGGCCCTGGTTCTTACGCCGGCCATCACCTTCTTTGGCGAGAGTTCCCCCACCGCGATCTTCCCTGGAACCGTACCGATTTCCCGGATGAGCCCGAAGGAGATCGCGTCCCAGTACGTGCTCTACATCGGCGCGGGGGCGGTCGCCACGGGAGGGATTATCAGCCTGATCCAGGCCTTGCCGCTGATCCTCAGCTCCATGTCCAGCGGGCTGAGCGACCTGCGCAAATCGGCGGGAACGACCGTGGGAGAGAAGGCCCGAACCGAGCGCGACTTGCCCCTCGGGTTCGTCCTGCTCGGCTCGCTCGGGCTGGTCGCCGTGATCGCGGCAACCGACCTCATGCCGACGGGGATCGCCGGACGGATCGTGGGAGCGATTCTGATTGTCCTGTTCGGCTTTCTCTTCGTCACCGTCAGTTCTCGATTGACCGGCGAGATCGGCTCCTCGTCGAACCCCATTTCCGGCATGACCGTCGCCACGCTGCTGTTCACCTGCCTGATCTTCAAGCTGATGGGTTGGACGGATCCCGTTTACTGGCTCGCGGCGCTTTCCGTCGCGGGTATCGTCTGCATCGCCGCCTCCAACGGCGGAACGACCTCGCAGGATCTCAAGACGGGTTATCTCGTGGGAGGAACCCCGCGAGCCCAGCAACTGGGAATCCTCGTCGGGGCCTTGTCGTCGGCCATCGTGATCGGATTCATCCTGCTCCTCCTGAACGATGCCAGCACCGTTTACACGCGAAAGGCCGAATATCTCCCGACGATCCCCGCGCCCAGGGACCTGACCGAGACGGAGATCGGACCGGACGGGAAGACGTACAAGGTCTGGCGAGTCGTCGCGCCGATCCCCGGCGCCGCCGCGGGGAAATACTACGTGGATGAATCCGGCCGGGCCGTCATCCTGGTTGATCCGGCCATTAATGGCAAAGTGGATCATCGCGACGACGGCACACGGGTCATCAAATACGACGCACCCAAGGCATCACTCATGGCGTTGATCATCGATGGAATTCTCACGGGCCGCTTACCCTGGGGCCTCGTGATCCTCGGGGCGTTCATTGCGATCGTGATGCAGCTTTCCGGTGTCCCCGCGCTTGCGTTCGCGGTGGGGGTTTATCTGCCGCTATCGGCCTCAGCGCCGATTTTCGTCGGAGGCCTGGTCCGCGCCGGGGTGGATCGCATGAACCGGACAACGGCGGAGGAATCCGATTCGAGCCCGGCCATCCTGCTTTCCAGCGGTTTCATCGCCGGGGGAGCGATCACATCCATCTTGATCGCCATCCTGGCCATCGTGCCGGGCGTTTCCTCTTTTCTGGACCTCTCCAGCCGGCTTCCGAAAGCCTGGAACGATCAGTCCCTGGCCGTCTCTCGTCTCGTTTGGTGTTCTGGTCGTCGTGCTCGCTCTGGTGGGGCTGGGGCGATTCCTGGGTGATGGGAACCTCCCCGCCGTCGAACAGGGGGTGGACGCCCGGGAAGAGGATCTTTGAGATGCAGGGGAATGGGGGCGTCAAAAGAGAATTCCGGCCCATTTTTTCGAACAATCGAGGTGCTTTTGTCGCTTATAATGGGGAGGGGACGCCTCCAGACGCTGTGACGCGATCGAGGTGATTTCCTTCCTGGGGCCTTTTTTCCAGCGCCCACTTCTTTCTTGACCGCCCCGTCCAGCCGATATAATACGAACGTGTCAGCGACATTGCGATTTATCATACCTGTGCGCAACATACTCCATCCCTCCCTCTCCCTGCCGTCAACCCGCGACGAGTGAGGATTCTGATGCCTGCCGAGACTGAATCGACTCCCGCCGCGATCCCAACATTGACGATTTCCCGGCCCCAGCCGCGACGCCGTCGCCGGTTCCGGTTTCGCTGGCTCTTCCTCCTGTTGTTAATCCTGGTTCCTCCCAGCCTCTGGGCCGCGGGGGTCCGCCCCGATTGGCTCACGACGCGAGAGCGTAATACCTTGCCCACGGTTAAGGTAGATCGCGGTGATGTGCGCCTGGTCGTGGTGGAAAGCGGCGCGCTGGAGAGTGCCAATAACGCGACGATCAAATGCCAGGTGGAGGCCTTGACAGGTCTCGTCGGTGGGAGTTCGGGCTCCGGGGGTAGCCGGGGTGGTGGTGGCGGTTCGAATCGGTCCAGCAGCTCCGTTTCCAGTTCCGGTGGCGCGTCCGGTGGCGCGACCGCGGGTGCCGCCACAGCCGCGGCGGCTGGGACCGCCAAGGCTGCGGCCACTGCGGCGAACGCCAATGCGTCGGGATCGATGAGCACGGTCACTCAGGCACCGACCATTCAAAGTTTTTCCATGAAGGTTCAGCCCCACGTCCCTCTCCGGCCCGCGACAAGCATGAGTTCTGCTGCCAGTGCCGCTCCCGCAGGCGGCGGCCGTGGCTCGGGTATGGGTGGTGATGAGGGTGGAGAACGGGCCGGCTCAACCCGCATCCTGACACTCTTGCCCGAAGGGTCTCCCGTCAAGGCCGGTGACGTGGTTTGCACGCTGGACTCCGCCACCTTCGAGGACGAACTTCGCTCTCAGCTCATCCGTGTCGCGCAGGCGGAGGCCTGGGTCGCGCAGGCCCGAGAGATTCTGGCGGTTGCCAAGATTTCCCTGCGAGAGTACAGGGATGGTATCTATCCCAAGGATCTTCTCGCGATCGAGAACTTCACGAAGAGCTGCAAGATCGAGCTGGAGAAGGCCAAGACAGAGCTGGACTGGTCCGAGAAAGCCTACAAAAAGGGTTTGATCGCGGAAGCCCAGCTTCAGTCGGCTGAATTCGCTCATCAACGAGCGCAGATCGCGCTTCGCGAAGCGCAGGGGATGAGAAGCCGCCTCATCAAATACTCCGCCCCGCGTTTGATTACGAACCTTTCCGCGAAGATTGATGCCATCACATCGGACCTTCTCGCACAGGAGGCGGCCTACAAACTGGAGACGGATCGGCAGAAACGTCTTGAGAAAAACATCGCGGCGTGCACCTTGAGAGCGCCCCGCGAGGGGATCGTCGTGTACTCGAATCAATCCAATGGATGGGGGCGGGTTACCGATCAGATTATCGAAGGCGCGACCGTGCGTGAAGGTCAGGCGATCGTCGATCTTCCCGATCCCAAGCGCATGCGGGTCCGGGTCAAGATCAATGAGTCGAAAGTGTCGTTCGTGGAGGTCGGTCAGAACGCGTCGATCCGGCTCGACGCGTTCCCGCGTCAGGCACTCCTGGGACGTGTCACCGAGGTTACCGCGATCCCCTCGCCGGTGAACGGTCCGATCTCCGATGTGAAGGTGTACTTCGCCATTGTCGAGATCGAGAAAGGGTTCGCTGGACTCCGACCCGGCCTCAGCGCCGAGGTCACCTTCTTCGTCGATTCTCATCAGGACGTGACACGAATTCCGCTCCGTGCCATCCGTTGGCAGGACGGCAACGCCTTCGCCGCCTTGCCTTCCGGGCCGAAGGTGCAGTGGCAACGCCTGAAGTTGGGGATCCTCAATCCCTCGCACGCGGAGGTTCTCTCCGGTCTGGAACCGGGAGATCGCGTGATCGCTGATCCCGAAAATCTTCCGCCGCCAGACTCCTCGCCGGAGCCGGCCCCCAAGGCTCTGGCCAGAGCGAACCCCCGCCCTCGACAATGACTCACGAACCAGTCGTCTTCGCTTCTTCCATTCTCAGGAATACCATTGCTGGCCACGCTCAGAGGGGAACCCTGGGCGTGGCCGGGTTTCGCAGCTCGGACGTGACTGAGCGGGTGTACGAGACGGATCATTCGTCGTGCGCGGTGCTGTGATTCTGCCGGAACCCCCTCCAGCTCCCTCTTCTCTCTGTGTCGGGTGGGCATCGTCCACCAGATCCTGAAAAGCAGAAAAGAGGTGAGCGATGCCCACGCTACAATTCTCAAAATAGCCCGTCTCGTACACCTTCCCTTGGGCTGACTCCATGTTCGAATCGTTCACTGCGGGGGCTCACAGAGCGCTGGAACGGGCACGGGCTCGGGCCAGACGTCGAGGGGTGCAGACCGCCGAACCGATGGACCTGCTGGCCGCGCTGGCTGACGAGCCAGAGAGTCGGGGCGCCGTCCTGCTGGCCGAGTACGGACTGCTGGCCGAGACGTTGCTCGAAGCGCTGGCCGAGCAGCCCTGGAATGACCCCATTCCCCCGGCGGACGACCTCCAGAATCTCCTGCCGCTCTCCCCGGAACTTCGAGCGGTTCTGGATCATGCGATGTACCAGGCCCGGTCGATTGACCGGAGCCGTTCCGTGGGGACGGAACACCTGGTCGGTGGCCTGCTTTCGGCAACCGGACCGGTCGCGGAGATTCTCAACAGCGCGGGATTGGCCGTGGAGGATCTGCAATCGCAACTTGAGGAACGCGTGGAGTCCGAGACCACGCCGATTCCTCTGTCCGAAGACATTCCCCCACTGGAACTTGTCGGCCCCAGCGAAGCGGTGGATCTCGGTCGCATCCTGGACGCCTCGGGCAACCGTGCGCGCGAAGGCCTGCGTGTCGTGGAGGACTATGTACGCTTCGCCCTGGACGATCCCGGCCTGACCCGCCGCATCAAGCAGGTCCGTCATCGCCTTGGCGAGGCGTTGCGGGGCCTGGACCTGGAGACTCTGGTCGGTTCTCGCGACACGACGGGTGATGTCGGTACGCACATCATGACCGCCTCGGAACGTGTCCGGGAGAACCCCCGCGCCGTGCTCTCGGCCAACTTCAAACGAACCGCCGAGGCGTTGCGCTCGCTGGAGGAGTACGCGAAGCTCGTCGATGTCTGGCTCTCCGGCCGGTTCGAGGTCCTCCGCTACGATGTTTACACTCTGGAGAAGCTGACGCTGACCGCCCTGGCCAGTCATCGTTCGATGGATGAGGCCCGGGTCTATCTCCTGATCGGCGGACTGCCCACACTGGGGGATCTGACGTGGATCGTCGGCGAGGCCCTGGCCGGGGGCATTCGCGCGATTCAGCTTCGAGAAAAGGGATTGCCCGACCGCGAGATCCTGCGACGTGCGCGGGAGGTCCGCATCCTGACCGCGCAGGCCAAGGCCCGCTTCTTTCTCAACGATCGTCCCGATCTCGCCCGGCTGGCCGGGGCCGATGGCGTTCACGTCGGACAGGACGACATGGTCCCTCGTGATGCTCGGCGCATTCTCGGCCCGCAGGGCATCATCGGCGTCTCGACCCACCATCGTTCCCAGATCGAACAGGCGATTCTGGACGGAGCCGGCTATCTTGGGGTGGGCCCGGTCTTCACCAGCCCGACCAAGGAATTCGAATCCATGGCCGGTCTCGCGTTCGTTCGCCAGGCCGCGGAAATGACGACGCTCCCCTGGTTCGCCATCGGGGGAATCCACGACGGCAACCTGGAAGACGTTCTCGAAGCCGGGGCGAAGCGAATCGCGGTTCACTCCGCCATCGTCCACGCGGAACGGCCACGCATGGCGGCGAAAGCCCTCTGCGAGCGGCTCGATACGCTCGGTTAATCAAGCGGCGCGCGCCTTCGTTGAATGAAAAAATCCGGGATCAACCGCGTTGCGTTGCGGCTGTCCCGGATTTTTTCAAATGATCTGGGAGCCGAAGGTCAGGCGAGGGCGGTTGCCTCGTCGCTTCGTGTGGAAGTCTCCGCGGCCGAATGCTCGGCGGAGGAGAGGAACGGGTGGGAGTGCGGGGTGGGTTCCAAACGCCGCTGGAGGTTCTCCAGCCACCGGGCGATGAGCGCCGGCGATTGTTGTTGTAGGTGGGCAATCCGCCGGGCAAGCACGTGCACATCTTCGCCGTCCACCGGAGCGTTGACCGCTCGATGGGCCTGGGAAGCGAGCAGGCGGACCGATTCCGCCAGTTCGGCGGGGTCAGGCGGGTTGTAGGGTGAGGTAGTCATCAACTCGGCTCAAAGGAATTCGACCGCCAGGATCGCCGGTCCATTCCGGCGAGTGCGGCCTTTATGAACGTTATTATACCGGTTCGACAAGGCTCTGACTCCCCAGGTTCGCTCGGGAAAAAAACACGCGTCGTATGTTCCGCAAAGAACAGTTGTTACGATGATACGGTACAGGAAGGTGGACCCCATGAGAACCTCATTGCTGATCTCGCTCGCCACCTGCATGCTGAGCGCCTCCTCGTCCGTCGGCCAGGAAGGGGAACGGCCACCGAAGGGGCTGGCGGGCCGGCTGCATGTCGTTCCGACGCCCATCCGCTCTTACCGACTGCTCTCCATGAGCCAGGACGAGGATGGCTTCCTCTGGGCCGGCTCGATTCACCGCGCCGTCCACCGTTACGACCCTCGGACCGGCGAGGTCGAGACCATCCCGCTCCCCTATGACGCCACGGCGAGCGCCTGCCTCTGTGCTGGGGGCAAGGTTTACATCCTGGGGCAGTCCTATCCCCGGCTGATCATCCACGACCGCGAGACCGGCACGTTCCGGGAGGTCGCGTATCCCTCGCCGGCCCCCGACGTCTGGTACGGGGTCGAGGCGCCCGACGGCCACAACCTCTACCTGTTCGACCGGGGCTCGGTCGGTGTCATCAAGTGGGACAGCCGCACGGACACCGGTCAGACCATCCCCTGGCCCTACAAAACTCCGCCGCCGTCGGGGGGCCGCATCGAGCCGAGGGACAATGCCCTCTGGTGCTACGTCTGGGACTTCGGCGGTGGCCGGTACAAGCCGCTGGGCATCGCCCGGCTGGATCTGGCGAAGGACGAATTCACAGGCTGGTATCCGTTTCCCGAGGATGGTGAGAAACTTGATCCTTACGATCGTCCCGAAGAGACGGTTTTCCTGCCGCACTCACTCCGAGGCCGGATCGTGCCGTTCGACTTCCAGGCGAGGCGCTGGTGCATGCCGCTGGAAGTGCCTCGCCACGGCGAACTCTTCGGCTTCCTCGGCGGTCCCGTCGTCCACGAGGGCCGCTCCTATTTCTCGCTGAGCACGTACAACGGCACGGAAACGGGCTGCGACGGCAAGCCGTACCACTTCTGTCACTCGATCCTGGAGTTCGATCCGGCGACCCGACGCTTCGAGTTCCTCACGCTGGAGGCCGAGGATGCCGACTACCAGATCGCTTACATGCTCAGCGCCGGCGGCGAATTCTTCGCCACGGGGACGAATATCCGGGAGCCGGACGGTTCGCTGAACCGGGACCGAGCCGGCGAGGTCATTTTCTGGCAGACCGTGCCGGTCGAAACCCGGTAACAGGATCGATAGGCCGCCCACTTCTCGGAAGGAGCGACTCGATCAAGGAGCAAGCCGGTATGGCTGTGTGCCGGGGCCGGATCGGTGGCCGACCCCGGCGGGCGTCCTTGACGCTCAGAGGGTGTATGTGAAGGCTCGTTCGTCACCATGTCAGGTGGGCATCGCCCACCTGATCCCTGAAGAGGTGGGCAGTGCCCACCCTACATTTGTCAAAGGAGCCTTTTCGTGCACCCGCTCAGACCTCGTAGGCTTTCCGCTGTGCGCGGGACATCAGGCCGTTGGCCTCGTCGTCGTTGAGGAAGACCTCGCGCTCGGGGTCGAGCTTTAGCGTGCGGCCGAGGACCCACGAGAGCGCCGCGGCGTGGCAGGTGATGTGCGAGTGCCGCATGATCCGTGAGTTGGCCGCGGTTGTTCCGCGCGACCGGATTGCATCGAAGAAATCGCGGGCGTGCGCCGTCACGTCGAGGCCGACCTGCGGGCTCGCTGAGACGTCTTTCAGCTCAGCCCGGAGCGACTCCGGCTCGACGACGATACCGCCGTTGTCGCCGGTCTCGACCCAACCCTCCTCGCCGACGAATCGCACCGGACAGGTGCCCAGCTCGGTGATCCACCCTGGGCGTTCGCCGAAGGGGGTGGCCAGGAAATCGAGCACGAGCTCCAGGCCATCGGCGTAGCGAGCGATGATGCCTTTCTTGCCCGGCTCGTACTCGACCGGCATGGTGTCGTCGGCCCCCTTGGCCTGCTGGCAGAGATCGACCGTGTGCGCGCCCCAGTCGAGCAGCCGGGCGCCGGAGTCAAAGTCCCAGTAGCCTCGCCAGCGGCCCTCGACGTATTGATGGTTGTACGGCCGCCACGGGGCCGGGCCGAGCCAGAGGTCCCAGTCCACCTCCTCTTTCGGCGGGGTCGGCTCTCCAGCCAACCAGGTTGTCTCGATCGTCGGTGTGTAAACCGAAGCGTACAGCCGCTTGAGCTTGCCGAGCTTGCCGCTTCTTGCCAGGTTCACGGCCGCCTGGAAGTTGGCCACGCTCCGGCGCTGGGTTCCGGCCTGGAAGACGCGGCCGGTCTGGCGGATCGTATCGTCGAGCTTCTGGCAGAGTTCGATGGTCAGACCGCACGGTTTCTCGCTGTACACATCCTTGCCCGCCCGGGCCGCCATCATCGACGCCGGCGCGTGCCAGCGGTCGCCGGTGGCGATCAGCACCGCGTCGATGTCGGGTCGGTCGAGCAGATCGTGGAAGTCGCGGTAGAGCTTGCAATCCGTGTTATCGTACTGTTCATCCACGAGTTTCTTGCCCGCGTCGCGACGACTCTTCTGCACGTCGCAGATGGCGACGCACTGCACGTCCACAGCCCAAGCATGGCCTTCAGGTCGTACGTGCATCGCGGCCCGATGCCGATGACCCCCAGGGTGATCCGTTCGGAGGCCGCCGCTCGGTCCTGCCGCCCCACCGCCCCGGCGGGCACGATCCACGGCATCGCCAGGGTGCCGCCAACGGCCATCGACTCTTTCAGCCAGGAGCGCCGCGATTGAGGTCTGCTCGCGTTGAAGATCATGTTCGACTTTCCTCAGGTTGGGTCCAGGGACGGGCGCATCAACCGCCTCTCGGTCCCGCTGGGAGCCCGAGCGGCTTGCAAGGCTCAAGCTCTGGTGTGCCCGTGCCCATTGTCGCCATGTGCCCAGTGGAATGCCCCGGTCGCCCAATTGCAAGGGGTATGAGGTCTGGCCGATACGTGGTGACTTCCGATCCCGCGCAGAGAGATCGTTCCCGGATGCGAGTCCGGATGTTGCTCCAACGGCGTTCGATTGCGGGCGAGTGTCGGATCGAAAAGCCCGGCCAGGGCAGCACCTCAAGAAATAGGACCTCTCCTGGTTCCCCAGCTTCGATCTCTCGGGGGATGGTTTCGGGTGCTTTTTCGGCGATCCTGTTTCAGGGGCGTTGCTTCTGGCTTCTGAATGCTGCCGCCTTTTCGAGCCGCGTGGCAGCAAAGAAGATTTGGGCCAACGGCGGAGCCCCTGTCGGATTTTCCTATTGCTGGAAACCGTTGTGGGTTGAATCGGCGCCCCACATGAGCCAGCCGTCGTCGTTCGGGTCTCCCGTTTCCAGGCAGATCAGGCTGCCGGTGTCGGTGCCGACGTAAACTCGACCCCGGGCCACCGCGGGCTGGAAGACGATCGGCTCGCCCACGTCCGCTCGCCAGAGTTCCTCGCCGTTCGCGGCGGATAGGCAGAGCAGCTCGCCGAGGACGGTCCCGAAGAAGAGCTTGCCGTTAACCGTCGCCGGCGGTGTCAGCGGACTGTCGAGGAGTTCCGTTTCCTCCGCCGATTCGTTGATTGTTCGCGTCCAGAGAACTTCCTCGGAACGGGGGTCGGCGCAGCGGACCGCGTCGCCGTGCGCGGCGTAGAGCCGCCCTCGGGAGACGAACGGCTTGGAGCCCTGATACGCCCAGATGCCGTGGACGTGAGAGTGACCGAGGTTCATCGTCGCCATGGCGATCTTGGCGTCGCCCTTCGCGTGGGCAAAGCCAACGCCGGCATCGGCCAGGTCGCTGGCGGCGTAGCGGGCGGAGCGGGCCTGACGCTTGAGGTGGTCGAGGTAATCGGCCTTGCGCGAGGTCGTGTGGTAGCGTCGATAGGCGGCGTCCTTCGTTCCCCGAGAGGCGAAATGCTCCGTCTGCTGGACGTGCCCGGCCACGGTGATCTCCTCCCGCTGGCTGAAATAGCACTGCCCCTCCCAGACCACCGGCGAGGAGGTGGCCTTGCGCGGTTCTTGCCAGACCAGCTCGCCGTCCTCCTGACGGACACAGGCGAGGGTGCCGTCGAGGGTCGAGAAGTGAACGTGGCCGTCGGCGAGGACGGGGGCGGTGATGATCTCGCCGGCGATGGGCTGCCGCCAATGTTGCCGGCCTGTCGCGAGGTCGAAGCAGCCGAGATAGTGGCGGCGGTCTCCCTTGCTGTCGGGATAGGCGATGAAGATCCGGCCCTGGTCGATGGCGGGCATGCTCATCAGGGGGTCGCCGAGCCACTTCTTCCAGACCGGCCGGCCCTCGACGGTGAGAACCTCCAGCTCACAAGACTCGGTATTGAAGGCGACGTAGCCGTCGTGGACGACGGCGGCGGTGGGGCCGTCGTCGGAGGTCTGGTACTGCCAGGCGACGTCACCGGTGTCGGCGTCGAAGGCAAAGAAGTCGTAGCTGCCGAACCCGCCGCCGAGGAAGACGCGGCCGTCAACCACGGCCGGGGTGGCCAGGGATCGATGGTTGGGAATCGTGACTTTCCACCCACGGAGTCGGCCACTCGCCGCTGTGAACGGGGTCGGCGGTTCGACCTGGGGCAACTTGCCTCGAAGTTTCGGATCAATCTTCATGAGACCCTCCCTTTTTTATTATTGCGCTTCAATACCATTATCTCATTTCTGAACCACGAGTCGAGAAAACAATCTGATCCGCACGCCGCGCCTCGCCTCGCCGCGAAACGTGCCCCGGTGGCCGGGCACACCCAAGAGCCGCACGGGTTCGGTTCGCTCGGGAACGCCGAGCCCGACGCGGCGACCGCGTGTGGTGTCCCCGTCATGTACGCCAAAGGGGCCGAAAACCTGACGCGCCGAGCGGCCCGTGATCTTGTGGGCGTCGAGAGATCAACAACCCGATGGGGACGATCGGTGTTAGGTTTTCGATCGAACGAGCGTATCAAAGGATAGCGGGCCGGGCGCCATCGAACATCGGACAAGGTGAAGGGCCGTGGTGATCCGGTTTTTCCGCTCACTCCATGCAACAAGGAAGTCACCAGATTCTATCCATCAGTTCGAGTCACCATTGATCCGGAAGACGTGGGCGTGTTCGACACCGCCGGGTCGGCGACCCGGTCGGGCCGTGGCGTGACATCTCTCCGGAGAGTGCCAGCGCGTTGCGCTCGCCCTGATCCGCGTCCGGCACGATCGGGAGGCTCCCACCGTGGCTTCCGGGCCAGGATCGATGGCCCCCGACATCCCCGTCCGACGAATCGGCTGATCCTCTCGTTCTCAAAGGAGTTCGACCATGAACGACATCCCCCGCGAACACCTTCGCCTCGAATTGATCGAAGGCATTGCGATCGTTCACTTCCTGGATCGCGAACTTACCGAGCCTTACGACAGCTACGACGCCTGTGAAGTGGGCGATCAGCTCGCGAGTCTCGTCGAGGACGGCGGGTACACCCGCCTCGTGTTGGATTTTCGCGACGTGGAATGGCTTTCCTCCTATATTCTGGGCAGGCTGGTTTGCCTGAAAAAGAAGGTTGAGAAGGCCGGCGGCCAGGTGGTGCTTTGTGGAATGGAGTTTCACCTGGTCCGGGAGATCTTCCGTATTACCGGTCTCGATCGCATCTTCGCCATCGAGGCCGACGAGCAGGCGGCGCTCGATGTCTTCGAACGGCAGGGGCATCGCCGCGGTCCTCGCCTGCTGGGTTTCTTCCCACTGGGCCGGTCACGGTCATGGTCCTTGTTCCGCCGTTGACTCGCACCGGCGGCAACTTCAGATTCAGGTTCCGACTCCTCGGCACTCGTCAACCAGTGCGGCTCCCCGTTCCGCGAACGTGGCGAACCGAAATCCACCGCGAACGCCTTGCGGCGGAGGGGTGGAACGGGGGACTCGTCCACCCGCCCGGATCATGTCCACGGATTGTCACTCTGTCCCCTCCGGCGCGCACGGTGTCACGCAAGATCAGCGACACCTTCCTGGTGCCGTTTTGAGCCACCTGGCGGCCCTCGTGATGGTTCGCGGGGGTGGATGGTCTTTGGCCGATCCTTTTCCATGAAAAGGACTTCCGGCGAATGGCCTCCTTCCGAACATCACCCGAAACCGGACTTCAAGATCACCAACACACGCGAGTCGCTGGAACCGAGGTCGAAATATAGACGCTTCTTCTGAAATAATAGAAGGTTGCGGCAATTCGAGCCATTCGTGGTAATGAAAAAAAACGCGATTGGGATCCACAACATGCGGGGGGCTGGTGGCGCGCCGGAAGAATGTCACCAGGACCGCCCGGCGCGCTCGATTGCGGGGTTCGCCGCTCACCCATCCGGGCGGCTCCGGCGGATCGTTTCGCGGGGCGTCTGAAGGCAATCCGTCAGGTGGTCGGTGCCTGCCAATGGGACCATTGCGAACGGCCAATCTCCTTGATGGAGGCGTCGGGCCAGACCTCCAGCGGGGTGTAGCGCGGGTGGCGCGACTCCTTGTAGGGATCGTTGCGCGCCATGTTGTAGCAGCAGATGAACGCCCAGCGCGGGTCGGCGCTGTGGTTCTGGTCCGAGCGGTGGAGCAGATTGGCGTGGAAGAACAGACCCGCGCCGGGCTCCATTACCACGTCCACACGCTCCAGACGCCGCAGGGCGGCTTGCACGCGCTCGGGGTCGGCGCCGGTCTGGTCGCCGACGGGGCCGTGATCCATCCGGCCCATCCGGTGCGAGCCGCGGATGACCTGGAGGCAACCGTTGGCCGGCGTTGCCCGATCGACCGCGATGAACAGGCTGGCCATGTCGGGAAAGAGACAGCCGGTATCGTACCAGTAGCCGTAATCCTGGTGCCATTCCCACGCCCCGCCGACGTGAGGCTCCTTCAGGATCATCTTGTGATGGTAGTGATAGACCTCCCCCCCGAGCAGCCGTTCCATCGATCGGACCGCACGCTCCGACCGCACGATCGCGCCGTAGATGTCGTCGGTCAGCGCGTTGCTCAGGGCGAGCTTCACGACGCCCCCCTGGCCATCCCGACGACTCGCCGCCCCCTCCGCCAGCGCCCGGTCGGCGCGGGCGATCTTCCGCAAGAGGTCGATCTCCTCCGCGTCGAAGAGGCCCTCGACGAGCACGTAGCCGTCCTCCTCGAAGTGCCGCACCTGCTCGTCGCTCAACGGGTCGAATGACATCGCGGGCTCCTTTTCGTGCGTCGGGTCGGACACCGGGTGTCCTCTCTGATTTTCGACATGCCGGCGACTCCCTACAAGAGTCGCCCCAGCGCGTGTAAGGCCGCGTCGATCGCTCCCTCGGCCAGGAGGGCGCGGATCTGCCGCAATGCCTGAGCCTGCTCCGCGCGGAAGGGAACCCCGATCCCTTCGCCGGGTGGGTCGGGGACGAGGCGCCGGGCGATCGTGGCGACCAGTGGCTCGATGCCGTCGCCTCGCGTGGCGGAGACCTCCAGGGCCCCCTGTTCGGCCGCGCACCAGGAGGCGGGCAGGTCCGCCTTGTTGGCGATCCGCAGCGCCCGGGGCCATTCGGCGAGGAGGGCGCGATCGTCCTCCGTCAGCGGCTCGGAGCGATCGAGCACCAGGAGCACGAGGTCGGCCGCTCGGTGTCGGTTCCGGGCGAGCGAGACCCCTTGCGACTCGATCGGGTCGAGCGACGCCCGCAGGCCCGCCGTGTCGGCCAGCTCGACCGGCCAGCCATCGAACGCCGTGGCGACGGTCACAATGTCGCGGGTCGTGCCGGGGGTCGGATCGACAATCGCCCGCTCGTAACCGGCCAGGGCATTGAGAAGGTGGCTCTTGCCGACGTTCGGGCGTCCCGCCAGCACGACCCGCCAGCCCGCGATCAACCGCGACCCGACCGGCCAGCGACCGAGCAAGGCATCGAGCCGCGCCAGGGCGTCCGGCACGTCCTGAGGCAAGGCACGCGCGATGCGGCCAAGTTCCTCCTCCAAGGCCCCATCCGCCTGAGCGAGCAGGATCGCGGCCGTGCGGACGGTCGGCGCGCGTGACAGGTCGATCGCGGCCCTGGCCGCGATGACGGAGCGCTCCGTCTGCTCCACCCATTCCGCGGCCGGAGCCCGTTCCGCCCCCTCGGCGAGCAGCGCGTCGAGGACCATCGCGACCGCCGCCGGCCCGCCGTGACACTCGATCTCGACCTGCGGAACCGGCCCTGGTAGCACCACGGCCACGACCTCATCCCCCAGCCCCTCGCCGATGCGTCCCACGCGGAGCCGGCCCGGCGGGATCTCGGCCAGCCCACGCCCTCGCAGCGGGCGGAATACCGCGTCGGCGATCCGGATCGCCTCGGGACCCCAGACCCGCACCAGGGCGATGGCCCCCCGACCTTCCGCCGACAGGACGGCGGCTTTCGTGTCACTCTGGAGAACGCCCGGCGGACTCATGGGGAAGGCTCCGCTTCCGGACCGAAGGCGACCGCGCGAGCCCTCGAAGGACGAGGTCGGGCATGATCCGGGCGTTCTCGCCGGAGATCGGCGGGGCGAGCCGTTCGGCATCCCCTCCGGTCCAGACAAGCCAGGGCTCGGCCGCGTCGTCGGCCGCCTGCCGCGAGAGCAGCTCGCGGATCGCGCCGACGGTTCCCCAGAAGACGCCCGCCGCCATCGCCGGGGCGGTCGAGGCTCCCCAGGGGGCGGGAATCGGCTCGGTGGAGATCAAAGGCAACTGCGCGGTGTTTTGATGCAAGGCCCGCGCGGCCAGGCCCAGCCCCGGCGCGATGGCGCCGCCTCGCCAGATGCCGTCCGTGGTGATCCGCTCAACCGTTACTGCCGTTCCGCACGAGACGACCTGCCCCGGCACACCGGCCGGATGGATGGCCAGCGCTTCGAGCACGGCCAAGGCCCGATCGACGCCGGTTCGCTCCGGGCAATCGAGCGCGTGCGGGACCGGGATCTCCGCGGCCGAGCGAAACAATTGGATCGGCCCCGCCGTCCGCTCGCCCAGCCACGTCCGCAGCCGCTCGGCGACGGGCGGGTTGACCGAGCTGATGGCCCATGTCGAGCCTTGATCGGCAAGTCGCCACGCCGCGAAGGCATCCGCCCAGGCCATCGGATCATCGGTTGGCAGGGCGACGACGGCCTCCAGGGTTCCGTCCGGCGCGAGGCGGCCCCACTTCAGCCGGGAATTGCCCAGATCGGCCACGACGCGGGCCACGCCTCAAGCGTCCTCGACCGGCGCGGTCGGTGTCGAGGGGGCGGTGGTCATGTCCGGCATGTCGGCCTCGGACGGCTCGGCGGAAAGCTGTTCCAGCATCTCGGCGATGCGCTGGATCAAGGCGGGAATGCCTTTTCCCGTCACCGCCGAGATGGCGAGAACCTCCCGGCAAAGCTCGTGCTCGATCCGCTCTCGCGCCTCGTCGGCACCGGTCAGGTCCATCTTGGTGACGACGAGCAGTTCGGGCTGCGCGGCGAGCGCCGGGCTATATCGTTCCAGCTCGTTGCGGATCGTCCGGTAGTTGGCGACCGGGTCCGACTCATCCACCGGCAAGGGATCGACCAGGTGAACCAGGAGCCTCGTGCGCTCGACGTGCCGGAGGAACTCATGGCCGAGCCCGTGGCCGGTGTGGGCTCCTTCGATCAAGCCCGGAATGTCGGCCACGACGAAGGCCCCGTCGGGGCCGGCCTGGACCATGCCAAGATTGGGATACTTGGTCGTGAACGGATAATCGGCGATCTCCGGCTGGGCACGCGAGATCCGCGAGAGCAAGGTGGACTTGCCCGCGTTGGGCAGGCCGACGAGTCCGACGTCGGCAATGACCTTCAGTTCGAGCGTGATCCAGCGCTCCTCGCCCGGCTGGCCCGGCTCGTGCTGACGCGGAGCGCGGTTGGTGCTCGATTTGAAGTAGGCATTGCCGTGACCGCCCCGGCCCCCGCGCGCGACCGTGACCTCCTGGCCCGGTTCTTTCATGTCGCGCAGAATGTGGCCCCGGTCACGGTCGCGGATGATCGTGCCGGGGGGAACGTCGATGATGAGGTCGGGAGCGTTGCGGCCGAAGCGGTTGGACCCTTGACCGTGCTCGCCGCGCTTGGCGATCCAGTGCCGCTGGTGCGACAGGTGGGCGAGGTTCGTCAATCCGGCCTTCGCGCGGATCTGCACGTCGCCGCCGGACCCACCGTCGCCGCCGTTCGGACCGCCTCGGGGGGCATACTTCTCCCGGCGGAAGCTGACAATTCCATTGCCGCCATCGCCCCCCTTGACGTAAACCGTGACCCGATCAACGAACATCGCCACTCCGCCCGGCGTGTTCCCGGGCGCTTTCGCTAAGGTTGGTACGCAATGAAGTTCAGGCCCGCGGTGTGGCCGTGGGTACGACGTTGATCCGGCGCCCGCCCTGGTCGAACTCAACCTTCCCATCGACCAGCGAGAAGAGGGTCCAGTCGTTGCCGATGCCGACGTTCTGCCCGGCGCCAGCGCGTGCCGCGCTGACGGCAGAGAATGCTGCCCGGCTTAGCGACCTGGCCCCCGAAGAGCTTGATTCCCAACATCTGAGGGTTCGAGTCCCGACCGTTGCGGCTCGACCCTTGACCTTTCTTGTGTGCCATCGACGTCGCGTCCTCGATCACATTTGGCGACAAAACGATCAATCGGCCCCGCGTCTGACAGGGGCGTCTCGCTTTCCAGAATAGACCAATGTACTCGCTTCCACCCCTCGACCGCAAGGGCAGCCCGCTTGGTGATTGGCTGTCGGGAGGCGGGCGGGGCGTTCGGCTTTTCGATTTTTACAGATTGGGTTAAGTTACGGACACCAGCCGACCGATAGAATGCGTGAGACGGACCGGTCGGGGGATCGGTCGAGGAGAAACCACTCGCCGAGGTGCAGGGATGCACGAGCCGAAAGGGCACTCGTTGGCGCTGTCGGCGTCCAGGCGATTCATCATCGACCTGATCCACTACGCGCAACAGGTTCCGTCGGTACCGGTCAGCCGGATCATGGACGTCGGCATGCTGGTGAGCCCCCGCGAGGCGCACCCGAGCCGCCCATCGTGGTCGTTGATCTTCATGAAGGCCTATGCGCTCGTCGCCGCGAAGCACCCGCCGCTGCGCCGGGCACTGTTGACCTTCCCCTGGTCGCGACTGTATGAGCATCCGCAAACGACGTGCGCCATGGCGATGGAACGCACGCACGACGGCCAGGAGGGGATCTTCGTCGGGCTATTCCGTGCGCCGGAGCTCCAATCTTTGGAACAACTCCAAGAGGCTCTGACCTGGTACAAGCGGACTCCGCTCGAACAGGTGGGCTTCTTCCGTCAGGCATTGCGGATCAGCCGGGCCCCCACACCGGTCCGGCGGTTTCTCTGGTGGAGTACCCTCCACGTCTCCGGTTACAAACGAGCCAAACGGTTCGGGACCTTTGGTTTGACCAGTTACGGAGCGTTGGGGGCCGAGTCGCTCCACCCGATCTCGCCCCTGTCCACCACGCTGACCTATGGCCCGATCGACCCCGAGACGGGGCAGGTTTGCGTCAAGCTCATCTACGATCACCGCGTGCTCGACGGGGCATACATCGCCCGGCGACTCCGGGATATCGAGGAAGCGCTTCAAGGGGAGATCCACGACGAGTTGCGGCGGGGGAGTTCGGCGTTTCGCCAGGGAATCATCCCCCCCGCCGCCTGAATTCAACATCGGGGGCGATCAGATGCCTCCCGCGGCTTCCTGGTCGCTGGTAACGCGCACATCCAGCCGGCTCATCAACTTCTTCAACTCGGCTTCCTTGGACTCGATCCAGAGCACGTTATCCAGGACGATCGCCTTACGTTCGTTAGCCACGTGCAGGACGAGCCGCCCGGATCGGAGGAGGGCATACTCCAGGATGTCCGGGATCTCCTTGTCGAACTTCAGGTTGAACGTCGGAAACCGCTCCAGGTCGCTGAACGGCCCGTGGTTGTGGAGAATCTCGTTGGGCAGGATCTCGTAATAGTCGAGATACCGCGTGATCCAGACGATGAAATAGATCCCCAGCAGAATCGCGGAAAAGGAAAAGTAGAACCCCGCGTTCGCCACCGCGTAAATGCGCTCCAGGAAGTTCACCACCGGCGGCAGCAAGTCAAAATAAACGTTCAGCCAGAGCAAGAAGAAACTCGCGGCCACGATCGTCAGGAGGATGGCCAGGACGGTGAACCGGGGGAAGTCGATCGCCATGATCAACAGGTTGAGCGCGAAGGTGCAGAGAAAGATCATCCCCAGGATATTCTGCGTGCTGTTGAAGCGACGAACCTTCAAGGCTTTGGCTGGGGTCGCCTCCGCCTTCGCATCTCCCGAAGCAGCCTCGGCCTTTGTCTCGGCGACCACAACCTGCCGTGTTGGGTCCTGGACCTCGTCCCGGATGACCAACATGCCGAAGCCGCAAACCAACGAGGCGATCAACGTCGGCAGGATGAAGATGATCTTCGGGTAGGTAAAGATTTTCACACCCCGGTGCACCGGCAAGCCGGGCGAGGGGGGATTCGGATTCTTCTGATCCGTACTCATGACGGCGTCTCTCCTGGGTCGGGCTTCGGGTCGTCGGCGACCTCGTCGAGTCAGCCCGGATCGTTCTGGGCGAGTCGGTGGTCGGAATAGGGCATCCTAACGATCGATCTCGCACCGGTAAAGTTCCTGGCGGGACGGGATCATCCAGCCCCTGGGGCCGAGATGCCCTCGATGGTTCCCAAAACCGGCGACAAGCATCCTTCTGGAAAGAGGTTCGCCCGGAATGGGCAAAGATTGGCCCGGTTCACGCTGGCGAAGCGATCCGGAAACGTTCGCGTTCCAGCGCTTCCGCCGCAATCGGGGCTTATCCTTGAACTGAGGTGAGTTGATAGCAGAACAACACCCAGAAAAAGACCAGGTCCAGACTTCCGAGGATCAGCCCGATTGCCGAAAGCCAGGTCGAGACGCGGAGCAAAGTCGTTCCGGGCACATACGATCGAGAGCGATGCCTCCTCCGGCGACGGCGGACGAGATACATCCCGAGTCCACCCATCGCCAGACCGAAACCCAGCAAAAACATCGCGGCGATCGAGGCCACGGGGCGCCTGACCCAGATGCTGGTCGTGGAAAGACCCGCTCCCTGGCGAACCAGGACCGACACTTCCTCAGTCAAGATGTTCGGGATCCAACTTCGGTCAACGAAGGCGATCACGAACATGGAAAAGCCGATCGAACCCACGATCGCGGAACATCCCCCCGCAAGCAAGGCGACGGCACCACGCCAAGGAATGGTCGAAGTGGATTGAGCGGGATTTCGCGTTGATTGAGTGCCCGGCTCCAGCGGCGGCTCTGGAGACCAGGGGTCCGGGTCGTCAGATTGGGGTTCATCGAGCAAGGGCATCGCACGACCGTTCTCTAGTATGAGCGACGGGACCGATCGGCGCGAGCGATACGGTCGTCACCTGGGCCTTGAGAACTTCAAGTCTCCATCGGTGTGGGAGCCGAACTTCCACGAGCCTCAAGAAACAAGAGATCGTTCGTTTTCAACCTCAATCAGGCTTTCATCGTGTCCTTTATCGGATTTTACTGGTCGGCAGGCAAGAGTGTGACGACCGACGTGGACATGGCGCGGATTCCCGTGTCCAGGGTCGGTTCAGGATCGGGGTAAAAGAGCGGCGAGTGGAGCGAGGGAAGCGGTTCCTCCTTGGCCTGAGCCTCCTTCATCCGCTTCGGAGCGATGGTTCCGAGTCGGAACATGAACGTCGGAACGCCTCCTCGGCCGAAAAGACCGAAATCCTCGGCCCCCATGGTCGGTTCCACCTCGACGACATTCTCCTCTCCCAGTGTCTCGACCAGCGCGGGGACGACGCGATCGACCAGGCTGGGGGTATTGATCGTTGCCGGGGTCCCCTCTCCAACCTCCACGGTGGGCGCCGGGGCGCGGTGAGCCTTTGCGAGTGCATCGGCTCGACGACGGATGCCCTCGATCAACTGGTCGCGGACCTCCGGTTTATAGGCACGCAGCGTCAATTGAAGATGGACGTCCGCCGGGATGATGTTGTGTTTCGTGCCGCCGTGGATCGAGCCGACGGTCAGGACGGCCGGGTCGATGGGCTTGATCTCGCGGCTGACGATCGTCTGGAAGTCGAGGATCAGAGCCGCAGCCAGCACGATTGGGTCCACGGCGTTGTGGGGCAAGGCGCCATGGCCCCCTTTGCCCCGAACGATCACGTCCACAGACGTGGAACTGGCCATCGCCGGTCCCGAGCAATAGCCCACCTTGCCGGTCTCCAGGTCATGCGCGACGTGGAGCGCCAGGGCGTAGTCGGGCCTCGGAAAGCGCTCGTAGAGGCCATCGTCCAGCATCTTCTCCGCGCCCCCGACCTTTTCCTCGGCGGGCTGGCCGATCAGGACGACCGTGCCTTTCCAGCGGTCTTTGTGATCGGCCAGCCAGCGGGCGGTTCCGACGAGACTCGTCATGTGCATGTCGTGGCCGCACGCGTGCATCACGCCGACGGTGTTGCCTTCATCATCCCGCGTCGTTGCCTGGCTCGCGTACGGCAGATGAGTTTGCTCGGTGACTGGCAGGGCATCGAGGTCGCTCCGGACCAGAACCGTCGGCCCCTGACCATTGCGCAGGACACCGACCACGCCGAGTTGTCCGACGCCCGTCGTCACCTCCGCTCCCGCCTTCTGGAGTTCCTCCGCAATGCGCTTGGCGGTCGCGTGTTCCTGGAAGGACAACTCGGGATGTGTGTGAAGGTCGCGATACAGCCCGAGAAATTCCTCGTTGTGCGCGTTCAGCCAGTCGTCTTCGACGGGGGAATTGTCAGCCGCCAGGACGAGAGAGGGGAAAACGAGCAGGGCGCAAAGGACGAGGCCGAAACGCAAACGCGGCATGTGGATCGTGCTCCGTTCGGGCGGGAAGGAGAGTTGGTTCGTCAGACCGAAGGGCCGTGCGGAATCACTCGTAGCCCATCTGCTTGTAGTACGCCTTCGCCTTGGCTTCCTCCGCCTCGGGAATGCGCCCGCAGCGTTGATAGATCACGGAGAGAGCGGTGTAGCTGAAGGTGTCGTTCGGCTCCAGCTCGACCACTCGCTTCGCATGGTGAATCGCCTCGTCCGCCTTCGCCAGGTCGGCGTAGAGCTTGGCGAGCATCCCATGTCCCAGCGCGAAGTCGGGATCGGCCTCGATGGCTTCCTTCAGCTTGGCGACCGCCCCTTCCTTGTCCCCCTGTTCGCGGAGTGTTGACGCTTGATCGTAAAGTTCGTTCGGTGTGGGCATTAGTTCGAGCTCCGTCGAGAAATAGTCCAACAAGATCGCCTCATTGTAGGTCAAGCCTCGCGATCGTCGCCAGACCCACGCGCCAAAGAGCCGCCTGGCGTTGACGGTTCAGGTGGCAGAGAGCACGTGCCCGCGACTCGACGAGATGTTGGTGCCTGAGAGACGATGCGTGAACAGCGTTTCGGGATCGACCTGCGCTTCGGCCAAGGCGACCAGGTGCTCGTGATGGGTGAAGAAGATCACCTGCGTCCGTTGTGAGAGCCTGGCCAGGGCCCGAAGCGCGGCCGAGGCGCGTTCATCATCGAAATGAACCAGGATGTCATCCACGATGAAGGGCAGGGGGGGGTGGCTGTCGAGGTAGTGATCGAGCAGGGCGAGTTTCAGGGCCAGATACAGTTGATCCGCCGTGCCGTCGCTCATACCCTCGACACCCACATGGTCGCGGGTTCCCGACCGGATGCCTAGGAGCACGAGTTCATCCTTCTCGTTGAGATCGGTGCGAAGGCCCTCGAATGACCCGCCAGTCAATTCGGCGAACAGCATGCCCGCGCGTTCGAGCACGGGCCCCTGGTTCCGCGCGGAAGCGTTCGATCGCATCCCGAAGGACCGCCGAGGCGAGCTTGAGACGGACATACTGATCGACATTCGACTCGATCTGGACCAGGAGATGCTGCTTCTGCCCGGCGGCTTCGGTCGCCCTGGCCTCGCGTGCCGCTTCATCCATCCGCTTCAGGATCTCGGTTTCACGGCCGATCGTCTCCGCGAGGGCATCCCGCTGGGTATCCAGCACCTGGATGCGCTCGTCAAGTTGCTGAATCCGCGGTTTCAACGTGTCGGGGTCGATCGCCTCGGCCTCGCGGATGAAGGAATCCAGGTTGGTCCCTCCATCATGGGCGAGAGCCTGGAGCCGGGCGTTGAACGTTTCCAGTTGCTGGTCGATGATCCGTAGGCGTTCCGAACGAGTCTCACACGAGGCCAATTCGGCGACATCCTGACAACCGGCTTCGCGGCAGAGGTCGAGGAGCCGCTGCGACGCCGCGTCGATCGCCCGTCGGGCGTCCCGGGCGCTCTGGTCGAGCTTGGCACGTTGCTTGAGAAGGTTCTCGCGTTCGCTTTCATCGGCCCTTGCCCGGACGAGCCGCGCTCCGAGTTGTTGGGACGACTGTTCGGAGGGCAACGAGGCCAGTTCCGGATCGATGCGACGGGCCAGATCTCCGACCATTTCGGCAAAGAGATCGGAATCGCGACTCGATGACCTGAATCCTCGCATGATGGCTCTCGTATTGCCCGAGAACCTTGGCCAGGGCCGAGATTCGCTCCAGGGCCACATTCGCCTCGGCCTGGCTGGCGTCGGCGGTGAGGCCTCGTCGCGCCATCTCCCTGGCCCACGACGCTTGCCAGGACGCCTGATTCGCCCGGACCTCCTCCGCCTCCTGGTGCGCCCGATTCTTATTTTTTTGATGTTTGACCAGCTCGTTGCTCAGTCGCTCCCGACGTGCCGAGACGTCGCGGATCTGTTCGGCAACCTGCTGGGAACGATCGATCAGGGCGGACAGAGACTCGTTCTCGACGATCGGCTCGCCAAGATTCTGGAGTTCGTCCTGCAACTCCTCCCGCGTGATGTTGATCCGGCTCTCCAGGACCTCGATCGCGGTCGTCTTCTCACGAATCTGCTCGGCGATGCCGACGAGCCTGGCATGTTCGCGCTGCCAGGCCCGCATCTCGCGGGGCGTCTGCGGCTCGATGCCGAGCGGGCTCCAGAGTTCTTCCCAGCGATGTTGACTCTCGGCGAGACGTTCTTCCGCCTCGCGGAGCCGATCCTTCCAAAGGGTCAACTGGCGGTTGCATTCGTTACGGTCAGCGAGCCACTTTGCTTTCATGGCGACAGTTTCGGCTTCGCGACGAAGGCGGTCGGCCAGGTCGTCCCCTTCACGAACGGAATCCTCGAAGGTTTCCGAAAGCCCTTGTCTCGACCCGATTTTCTGGAGAAACGTCTGGACCGCCTCCGGTTCGTCGAGTCCGTCCAGCCATTGCCGCTTGATCAGGCTCCAGCCTTCGTCGCGTCGTTGCCGGGCCGCGTCCAGGTCGTCCTCCGAGGGGACATCGGCGGCCAGACGCTGTTGTTCGATTTGATGGTCAATCCTCCGCGCCCGCTCCTCGGTTTCGCTGATCGCCTTCTCGACCTCCCGGACGGCGTTCCGAGCCTCCTGTTGCTCGTTCTCGAATCGGTCGATGGTTTCTGGCGGGGGAACCGGGAGCGACTCCAGCGCGTCGATGGTCCCGGACCACCCCGGCAGGCGTTTCAATTCCCGCGACGCCTGCTGCGTCTGTCGTTGTTTCTCACGCAGGGTCTCATCAAGAAGATCTTGAAGGTCGCCTTGCTTCTGAGCACGCCGGATCGCCCGACGGATCGCATCGGCGTCACGCGGTGGTTCCAGTTCTTCCAGAGTGCAGCGTGTGTCCTCGATGGTGTTGGCGAGGGCTTCAATCTGCGCATCGACCGATTTGCGCTCGGCGTCGTGGCTGAGGCCCTCGTTGGCGAGGTTCTGGATGCGGACGCGATCGGTGGATTTGAGACAATAGGCCCCGGCTGAATCCAGGTCGGCGTCGTGTCCCAGGTCGCGCAACAGCGAACTAACCTCGGCGGCGAATCGCTCCAACTCGATGCGGAGCTTGATCAGGTCCTTCTGCGATTTGAGGAACACGGCGCGTTGTTCCAGAATCGCGTCGATCGCTCCGGCGTGGGCGAGCAGTTCCTCGGGGACGTCCAGGCCAGCGAGCTGCTGGTCAATCTCGTCCCGATGCTGCAAGGCCATCGTCTCGGCTTCGGTTTTTCGTCGGAGAGTTTCCTGCGCCGAGCGGCGTTCTTCGGCGAACGACGGCCGGAGCAGGACCACGTCCGCCAGCTCCTTCGCCTCCTGAAGCGCATCCCGTCGGGCGGAGAGATCGGGCACGGCCCGGTCGATCCGGTCGAGACGCGCCCTGTCTCTCTGGGCTTCCCGCTTGGATTCGTCGAGTTCGGCCTTGCGCAGATTGGCCTCCTCGAGTAACGCGTTATGCTCGACCCACTCCGAACTTCGGAGCCATGCGGCCTCGACGTCACGCTTGGCCTGCTTCAGTTCCAGTAAGGCTCGGTTGATGGCGGGTTTCTCTCCCGTGCGCTTGAAGAGCTGGCTCATCTCCGATTCCAGGGACTTCTGGAACTGGCGGAGCTTCGACAAATCCATCCCCGCGCCGAAGAGGAGCTGACCGAGATGCCCGCCGGAGTCGAGCGTCGCCTTGCCCCCTTGCGTGAGCTGTTCGTGGCCGATTCCGAACATCGACTCAAATTGCTCGGCATCGACCCCCGCCAGGTATTTCTCCAGGGCCGAATCATCGAGATCCGTCTGATCGTCGTTCGTTCGGAGCGTGCGCTTGTTCCCCTTGCGTCGGAGAAACGCGAGAACCGAGCCATCCTGGTGACGGAGCGAGGCTCCAACCCGGAGTTGTTCGTACGGATGGATGAATCGGTCCGTCGTCCGCACGTCGATGCCGTAGAGCATCTGTTTTAAGGCCCGCAGCGCCGAGCTTTTGCCGGCCTCGTTCGGCCCCTGGATCAGGTGCAGACCTTCTTGGCCCTCGGAGAGGTCGAGCACCACATTCGTGAACGGCCCGAAGGCACGCAGGTCGAGCCGGAGGATTTTCAACGTCGGTTCTCCATGCTCATGAGAGTCCCTGAATGATCAAAGGCCGGAGCTGGTCGAGGATCTCCCGCAAACGCGCGGGGGAGTCGAGGTCGAGCGCGGCCTCGCCATCCGGCTTGAATTCGGAGGGAAGTTTCTTCTTGAGGTCCGCCAGTTCCGCACCGAACGCCGAGAGCTCCGAATCGTTCTGACAGAGTTCATCGATGTACTGCAAAAGTTCGCCAATCGGCCCATCTTGCGGGTCGAGGATACGTTCTGGCTCGGTCTTCAGTTTGACCTTTTCCACCCAGATCCGACCCGAACCGACGTCGCGAGCAATGTCGCGGACCTGCGCCGTCCAGGTCTCTTGATGAGCCGCGATCTGGCCATGCACCGCACAAGGGCCAGCAACGTTCAGGCGAACCGCCAGGAAACGGTCGTCATTCTCGTGCAAAAGATCGCCGAGCCCTTGTTCAATCCTCTGGAGCAGATCGTCCTCGTCGGCCGAGCCCCGCGCATCGATGTGGCAAGGCTCCCACCGCAAAACGTCGAGCGATCGGTACTCAGTCCGGACGTCGCGGGCGTCGTCCACGGTGATGAGCATGCACCCCTTCGCGCCTCGCTCCCGGATATGCCGCCCCTGGATGTTGCCCGGAAAGACGATCGGCGGCTCCTCGCAAAGAACCTCACGTTTGTGGATGTGACCGAGCGCCCAGTATTGATAATGCTTCGACAGCAGGTTCTCGACAGAACACGGCGCGTACGACTCGTGCCCTTCACGGCCCGTGGCACATGTGTGCAAGATCCCGATGTTAAAGTAGCTGGGATCGCTGGCCGGGTATCCCTCCGCAATGTTGTCCCGCACGGCGCGGGTGGCGAAACCCTGTCCGTGCACCAGGACGTCACAATCCTTCACCGGGATCGTCTGCGGTTTCAGGGTCGAGAATTTATGGACGTTCTCCGGCAACCGCAGGTCGCGGGTCATTAGATTTTCCGCGTCGTGATTCCCCTGGATCAGGAAGACGGGGATGTCGGCGTCGCGGAGCCGGGCCATCTGGGCGTTCAAATACAGGCCGGTGCTGTAGTCGGGCCAGTTTCCGTCGTAAAGATCGCCGGCGATTAAAACGAAATCGACGTGTTCCTCGATCGCCAGTTCAACCAGATTCTCCAGCGCCCGGCGGGTCGAACGACGGATCTCCTCCACTGGCGCGCCCTCGTAACGTTCGAGGCCGCGCAACGGGCTGTCGAGGTGGATGTCCGCCGCATGAATGAAT
Source organism: uncultured Planctomycetota bacterium (assembly GCA_963758025.1). Lineage (GTDB taxonomy): Bacteria > Planctomycetota > Planctomycetia > Isosphaerales > Isosphaeraceae > CAVWUA01. The sequence goes on from CAVWUA010000011.1 coordinate 233,374, forward strand.
CGAAACATCCGAGCCCCTCGGGAAACAGGATCACAAGTTCCATCCCAAGCCCGAGGTGCGGGTCAGGACCGTGATAACCAGGAGAATTGATCTGAGTGAACCTCTGTATCAGGTGGATGGGCGCATTCTGGAGAGAAAGCGGGTATCTGTCAAGTTCAGCCGTCGCGATGGGAAGTTTCGCTCCGGGGCGGTCCTGTTCGGATCAGTCGGACGGAATAACGACTTGCGCGGGACGAACGCCGCGCAACCATTTCGTGAGAATTCGGTGGGATAAATACTCAAGACACGCCCCCTGCTTGCCGACAAGCCGCGGTTGACGATTGTCCGAGCTCGGCGTATGATCCCGCCCGCTCCATTTCCCAAAGGGCCGGTTCCGGTCCAGTCCCTCTACGGACGGAGGTGTCTGAATGAGCATCGCGTCAGGTCTGATCGCGCTGGCTTTGCTCGGGGCCGGAGGCCCCGTTGCGCCGGATACCCCTCCCCTTGTGTCGCAGGTTCAGATCCTGGAGATGCGGGGGCTTGACTGGCGAAATCAGACGGGGGAAGCGCGACAACGCATCGCTCGACAGGGACCGGCCACGATCTGGATTGCCGGGCGTGAAGTGGTGCCTGGCCTGGTCCAGTCGTCCACGGTGGTCGCGACGATTGGTTCGCCGGCTCCAGAAGTGAGTCACCACATTTCGAGGGCCTATGTCGCCGAGTTGAAGCGGATCGCGGACGGCCCTGTGAATGAGGCGACCCGGGTGGCCTTCCAGCCGGAGCTCGACGCGGTTCAGGACGGCTTCGAGGCCAGGCTGACGGGCCGGACCCTGGATCAGGGAGTGCTCGCGACTGTCGTTCTGGATGAGTCCCGGCTCGTGGCCCTCCACACGTCCGCCAGCACCGAAACATTACGGGGTGAGTCGGATACGCCCGGCGAAGATCAGAAGATCACATCGCAGATCCAGGTGCCGGAGGTCCACACGTGCCACGTTGAGGGGGAATGGCTGATCCCGCATGGCGACGTGCTCCTGGTAAGCCTTGGCGTGCATTCGGTGACGGACTCGAAGGGGCATTCGGAACCTCGCGAGCGCCTGGCTGTGATCGAGATGAAGCCGATGCGCCCGGTCAGTGCGTCGGGAAAGATCGGTCCGAAGGATCTCCAGGAAATCGTCGAAGAGTCTCAGATGGTGGCTCGTGCCGCGCGTTTGCCCCTGGGTTTCCCGAATTTGAGTGATCCGGCGCTCACGCCGAGCAATCCCGTACCCGCGGCTCCGGACGAAACCACGCCGATTTCACTGTCGTCATCCACCCCCACTCCTCTTGCCCGGACCGAGGAGGTCGTGCGTCCAATGCCGCACGTGCCCAGTCGGACGATCCCTCAGGCGATCGACTCCAACGGTCAGCTCGTCACCCTGCCGCCACTCCCCGAAGAGTTGGAGGAGCCCGAACCCTCTGACGAGTCCGCTGAACCTCGTCCCACACCGCAGACGCGAAAGCGTCAGGCCGAGCCAACGGTAACGCCTGAGTCGGATGACCTCGCCGGAGTGCCGGAGTCTGGTCCCGATTCGCGGCTCGACGCCGATCGTGAGTTCGCCGATAAAACCGCGAACACCATCGCCCAAACGCTACGCGAGGTGGGGATCGATCTCCTGGGCGCACCCTGTGCGGACGATTCTCGAAAGACTCTCTCCTTTCCAATCCAGCCAGGGATGAACGTCACCGAGATCCGTTATACGCCCGGTCCCTCGCCGCGACTCCAGGTCTTCGGGAAACCCTCGGGTGAGCCTCGAAATCTTTGCATCCTCGACGCTGAAGTGACCACGACCAGCGTGAATCTCCCGAGCAAAGACGGCGAGGAAGGATGGCGGCAAGGGGCGACGGACAAGCACAACAAGGATAAGGCGAAGGCGGACGACGCGAGTCGATCGGCGTGCCCGAAGACGCCGTCGGATTGCTGCGAAACGTCGAAATCCGACACAACGGCGAAGGCCGCCGCCGATAAGTCTTTTCCCTTCTGCCCGGAGAAGACGGCCTTGGCTGCGAAAGGCCGTGATACCTGGCGGTTAAGCTTGCACGCCGCGATCAGCCTGGGGCTTTCCAACGCGAAAACCGTGCGGATTGCGTCCCGAGACATTCCGACGAAGCGGACCGGCGAGATCCATGCTTCGGAGCCGACACTGTTCATCCAGCAACTCGACGTCCGAACCTCGATATACCGAGCGAAGGCGGAAGTCATGGCGCACGTTCGCTCGATCGTGCAGACCTACTGGAATCTTGCGGCCGCGTACACGAGGCTCGGGGCGGCGGAATCCGCCGTGAAGCTGGGAGAAGAAATCCTTGAATGTGAGCGGGGCAAGGGGGGGCACGTACGCTTCGGCCAGACGATCTGTACCGAGGACGAGGAGAGAGTGGAGCGGTTCCGGCTCGGCCTCGTGACCGCCACGTCCGACGTGATCGTTACCGAGCGGCAACTCCGCAACCTTCTCGGTCTGCCGCCGACGGACAACCGGCGGATCATCCCCGTCACCGAACCTTCGGTCGCTCCTCTGAGACCGGACTGGACCATCGCCGTGGCGGAGATGGTCCGAGCTCAGCCCGACGTCGTTCAGAGCCGCGCGATGGTTCGTCTCGCGGAGCTGCAACTCCTGGTCGCGCGGAACCAGCTTCTACCCGTTCTCGATGAAGAGGAATTGAAGCTGTATGATGGACTGAAAGAGGAACTGGGCTGCTTTGCTCGCCCGGCTGAAGTTCGCATGATCATTGACGGACTTCAAACGCTCGCCGGGGTCCAGCAGAAGTTCGAGGCCCTCGCGACGGTCCAGAACCTGCTGGCCTGGCAGTTCGGGGGAGCCGTTCATCTACCTCTCAGTTTTCGAGGTTCGATGTCGAATGCCCGTCAGGCGCAATACAGCCTGATCCGACAGAAAGCCGTTGCTCAGCAAACGGTCCATCAGGCGACGCATCAGCTCGCTCGTTTCTTCCTGGAGGTGGACGCCAACTACCAGCAATTCCAGACGGCCGGCCGACTCAAGGCGGCGGCGATTCAACGGCTGAAGTCGCAGCGCGCGAGCTATGAAAAGGGCACGACCACTCTCGATCAATACCTCGACACCGTCGACCGCTGGGCGAACGCCGTGGCGGTGGAAGCCGACTTCCAGAGCCGGTACAACACGGCCATCGTCGGCGCTGGAGGAGTCGAAGGGGACGCTCCTGGAAAGCGAACACATCGTCCTGATGAACGAGATGGAAGGGCACTCGACCCTGGCGAAGCAGAACGAGGTTAAGACGGATTCCGAGGCGACGCGAGCAGGGTTCGAGGATGGGACGACGGGAGGAGAAGTCGAAAACGTGATTCCGACCCGTCGTGGGGACGATTGACGGTGCCTCGTTCTCCCGAGTGAAATCAACAACAGAAGGAGCAGCCTTCGCGGCTGCACCTTCTGTTTCGCGTACGGGATTCCGTCGATCAGAGGCAGGCCGTGTAACCGCCGTCCACGGGGATGGCGATGCCGGTGACGTAGTCGCTGGCCGGGCTGGCGAGCCAGATGGCGGTGCCGGCCATATCATCGGGGGAGGCCCATCGGCCGACTGGAATCCGGGCCAGGACGCGCTCGTGCAGGCCCGAGATCTGCTGGCGTGCTTGCTGGGTCAGCTCGGTATCGAACCAACCGGGCAGGATCGCATTGACCTGGATCTTGTCCGTGGCCCAGGCCAGGGCGAGGCTCTTGGTGAGCTGGACGATTCCGCCCTTGCTCGTGGCGTAGGCTGGGGCGAACCCGGCGCCGAAGATTGAGGTCATGCTGCCGATGTTGACGATCTTGCCCCCGCCGGCTTTCTTCATCGCGGGATAAACAGCCTTCGACAGCAGAAAGGCGCTGGTGAGATTGACGTCGAGAACCTCTTGCCACTCGTCCAGCGAAAGTTCCTGGGGAGGACGGCGGATGTTGATTCCGGCGTTATTGAACAGGATGTCGATCCGTCCGAAGCGTTTCTTGACCTCGTCGGCGATGCGGGCGCACTCGTCTTCTTTCGAGACGTCGGCGGTGACGGGAAGAGTCTCGACGCCGGAATCCTCGGCCAGTTGCTTCGCGGCGGCCGCCGACTTCTCGGCGTTGCGACCGACAAGGGCGACCTTGGCCCCCGCGGCGGCCAGACCACGGGCCATTCCCAGGCCAATCCCACCGTTGCCTCCCGTAACAATGGCAACCTTTCCACTCAGATCGAACAGATTCACGACGTCCTCGACTCTCTTCTCGTGGGGACCGCACCCGACGGTCACGGGGCCTGGCGGCTTGCCGCCGGGTATGGAATGTGCGTCAATAGTCCGCAACCATTGTGTGGGGTTAGCCTAACGGAAGGCAGCCTCCCTTCGCAATCCCCCGCTCCCGACTACGGAGACGAGCCGACCATGCCCGACCCGCGCTGGGAGACCCTGGCCGATATCCTGGTCCGTCATTCCACCCGTCTGACTTCAGGCGAAACCGTGCTCATCGAGTGCTTCGACCTGGAGGACGATACCCTGCCGCGCCTGCTCGTCCGCAAGGCCGCACGCCTCGGCGCGAATCCGCTGGTCGAGACCAAGAATACCCGGATCGTCCGCGAGCTGGTGCGCAATGCCTCGGAACCTCAGATGAAGGCGATGGGACATTACGAGCTGGAACGGATGAAGCACGTGCAAGCCTATATCGGCCTGCGAGGTGCGCGCAACATCAACGAGATGGCCGACGTTTCGTCCGAAAAATTGGGAATCTATAACACCTTCTATCTCAAACCCGTTCATTTCGAACAACGGGTCAAGCACACCCGTTGGTGCGTCTTGCGGTTGCCCAACGCGAGCATGGCCCAGCAAGCCGGGATGAGTACCGAGGCGTTTGAGGATTTCTACTTCGACGTCTGCAACATTGATTACGCTCGTCTCTCAAAGGCCCTTCAGCCTTTGGTCGATCGGATGGAGAAGGCCCGCGAGGTCCACATCACCGCACCGGAGACGGATCTGAGATTCTCCATCGAGGGGATTCCGGTTGTCCCGTGCTCCGGCGAGATGAACATCCCCGACGGTGAGGTCTTCACGGCCCCGGTGCGCGATTCAGTCGAGGGACGAATCCGGTTCAACACACCGACAATTTATCAGGGCTCCTCCTTCGATGGAGTGAGGCTGGAATTCCGAAAGGGACGGATTACCTCGGCCGACTGCACCACCGGCGACGTGAAGAAACTCCGGTCCATCTTCGATTCGGACGAGGGCGCGGCCCATATCGGCGAATGGTCGATCGGCTGCAACCCCCGCATCCTGGAGCCGATGCGCGATATCCTGTTCGATGAGAAGATTGCGGGAAGTTTTCATCTCACGCCGGGTAACGCGTATGACGAGGCAGATAATGGAAACCGCTCAAAGATTCACTGGGATCTCGTCCAGATCCAGCCCCGGAATACGGCGGCGGAATGATCGCCTTCGATGGCGAACCGATCCGCATCGACGGTCACTTCGTCCCTGAAGACCTGAAAGCTCTTGATCCCGAGTGATCCCCCAGCGCAGTGAGAAAAACTCCGGTGACCGCACCGTAGGGTGGTGCGATCGCCGGGGTTTTTAGATCGTCATCGTCAGCTATTGGATTGACGTTCAGACCATCCGCCGGCGCGAGAGCGGGCCGGCCGGGACGCGATCGGCACTTCCCTGAGCGGTCACCGTGCTGGCGGCCCGTACCTGTCCCAGAACGTAGAACGGTGGTGTCGTCAGCCGGGACTGGACCGCGCCAAACGGCCCGAGACCAGAGATCGAACGGAGGGTGGTGACGCCATCGCCTCCGACGACTCTGCGTACGCTGCCGGTGAGCACACTCCGCCCCGGCGTGATACCGATGGCGCTCAGGTCCTTCCCCTCCCCGTTCGGCCAGCGCGTCAGCTCCAGCAAGCCTCCGTTCGCCAGTCGGAGGGAGACAAGGTCGCCGTTGCCGTCGTTGTAGGTGAGCGACGACCCGCGGGCGAATGAGTTCAGGTAATTTCCGCCGCTGCCACCATAATAATCTCCATCGAGAAGGTTCCCGAAGCGATCGGTGACTCCGCCGGCGGTCGTACCGTTAATTTGGAGCTGATAGAAAGGCCCTGGGGCCAGTGGCTGCGACGGGGTCAGAATGACAACCTGCGAACCGGGGACATACGAAACTCCGGAGATCGGAATCACCCCTCCCGGTCTGCCGAAGTGGCCGGCGGTCGCGGAGGCGAACAACTGGTAATTGGCGGGATTCAAGGCTCGCGCGGGGTCCAGCGGCTCGGTAAACGTCAGTTGCATGCCGGTGATCGCGGCCGAACCGAGCAACTGGAGGTTGGAGACTTGCGGCGCGTAGACGTCCACGTCGTTGTCCAGGATGTTCAGCACGGCCGACGATTGCGTGCCGAGCTGCGTCGTGGACTTGGCGATGCTGAGCAGAAGCTGGACAGTCTTCGTGCCGTCAAAGGCCGTGTCGTCGAGGATCGGGACAGTGAATGTCTTGGTCGTTTCACCGTCCTGGAAGACCATCACCCCACCTGTCTGGACGAAGTCAGTGCCGTTGATGGCCGTACCCGGGACCGCAGCGTAATTCACCGCCACCTGCCCCTTGGTGCCACCGATGCGCCGCAGCGTGATTGTCGCCTGACCGCTGTTCTCGTTGACCGTGAACGACGGCTGGGCATACTCTACCTTTCCGGGCGGGTTGACCACGGTCGTCCTGACGGTGGTCGCGTTGTTCCCGGCAAACAGGTCGTAGCCGACTCCCACGACCCGGCCCGTGTTGACGATCGTTCCCTCTCCGATGACCTCGGCGGTGATGGTCAGGGACGCGAAATCCTTATGAACCAGATCGTTGACATGAGCGACGACCTCGTTACCAACCAGCCCGACCACGGAGACGCCCTTGATGGGGGTGGCCGAGATAAATCGCAGGTTCGACGGCAAGGCATCGCGGAAGGTGACGCCGGTGGCCTTGGAGGGGCCCCCGTTCGCCACGTAGACGATGTACGTGATCTGATCGCCCACCGTCAATGGACCGGTCGGCGCCACGATGCCCACACCCAGATCGATCGGATTGACGGTGTTCACGACGGTCGTGAAGTCGTTTGCCGGGTTGGGATCGTCCGGAACGGCCAGACCCCCGGCCGAGTTGACCAGGGCACGAGAGGTGTCGGGGACCACCGTGAAGGTCAGTGTGGCGCTCTGTCCGACCCCCAGGTCACCGAACTGGACGAGAATCCGGTCCGTTGGGCTCGGCAGGAGAGTCCCCTGGCTGAGCCGAATGTTCTGTGGCGTCAAGCCCGCGGGGAGAATGTCGGCCATCCGGGAGTTCGTCGCCGTCGCCGGGCCGTTGTTCTTCATCGTCACGGTGTACGTCAACGGTTGGCCGATATCCACACTCTGAGCCGACGTGCGGATCGTCACGGCGATGTCGGCGGGATTGACCAGCGTGGTCGCGGTCGCGGTATTGTCGGTCAGCTTGGTATCGACCTCGTTGGAGGCGACCGTCACGGTGTTGGTGACCTTACCAGTCCCGCTCGGCGCCACGATGAGCCGAATGGTGGCCGACTGCCCGACGTTCAAGGCTCCGATCGTCGCCAGAACGTTCTGCCCATTCGCGGTGACCGTGCCGATCTGCGTGCCGCTCGGTCCCGTAATGGAACCGGACTGGAACGTCAAACCGGCTGGCAATGTGTCGGTCAAGCGAGCATTACTGGCGTTGGTCGGTCCGTTGTTGGTGACGACCGCCGTGTACGTGAGTAGCTGGCCGGTCAGCACGGGGTCGGGCGTGTCCTGAAGTGTCACGGACAGGTCCGCCGCGGGGCTGATGGTGACGTTGAGAGCCTTGCTATTGTCGGAAGGATTCGGGTCGGTCTCCGAGGCAATCACCGTGGCGGAGGTCGTGATGGTACCGATCGTTGATGGCGTGACCACCACACGGACGGCGGCCGAGGCACGGGACGTCAACGTGGCGAGCGAACAGATCAGCGTGTTGCCGATTTGCTGGCAGTCACCGGTGGCACTCGAGAATCCCTTGATCGTCACGCTCGGCGGCAGGTTCGCCGTCAGCACGACGTTCGACGCGGCACCGGTCCCCCGTTGCTGACGTTGAAGACATAGACCAGATCCTGCCCGGTCGTCACCGGTTGCGGACTGGCGGTGATGCTCACGGCCAGGTCGGCCGGGATGTTCACCATGCTATCAATGGTGGCGGTGTTGTTGGCGGTGTTCGGGTCGATGGAATCGCTACTGACCGTGGCGGTGTTGGTGATCGTGCCCACCACCGTCGGCCGGACCACGATCGTGATATCGACCGGGAGATCGGTGGGTGCCAGCGTGTTGAGCGTGGCAACCACGTTGGTTCCCATCTGGCCCACCGACCCCTTGGCCGGGTCGATCGAGGCCGAGACGAAGGTCGTGCTCGCCGGCAACATGTCGGTGACGATGATGTTGGATGCCGGATCGTTGCCGTTGTTCGTCACCGTGAGCGTGTAGGTCAGCAGGCCGTTGACGGTGGCTGGGTTGGGATCGGCCGTCTTGCGGAGATCCAGGTCGGTGATGTTCGCCAGGACCACCTGGCGGGTGGGGGAGAATTCCGACGTATCCCCCGTGGGGCTGGTGGCTGTGGCGGAAATGTACTGGCCGACCTGCACGGGAACCGTCAGCAGGGTGTTGATCGCCACCGTGCCGGAGGAGTCGGTCGTGACCGTTTCCGTGGCGAGCAGCGTCTGGCCCTCGCCATTCCCCGACGGATCGGCGGAGTCGTTCGAGAAGTACTGGATGGTGAACTGTGTCCCCGGTGTGCTGTTGAGTACCCCATGCACCAGGGTCCGACCAGCGCCGGTGCCGACGCTTGTCAAGATGGGAAAGTTCTGCAGGTTGTTCGGCCCGGTGTCGCCATCGCCGGGGTCATTGGGGGTGACACCGTTATTCGGATCGGCCGCATCAACAAGATTGATGCCCAGGCCCGCGTTCGAGACGATGGAATTGCTCAGAATCGAGATTCCCGTTCCCGAGGAAACGCGGACCCCGGCGCCCATGTTCGTCGAACCATTGAATGCGATCGTGTTGCCGGCTCCGGCGAGGGTGCCACCGATGCTGGAATTGTTGGCCCCCATCACATTGATGCCGGATTGCTGGTTACCCAGCCCATCGATCCCGTTGCTGGCAAGGCCGATGTAGTTGCCTTGAATGATGAGCTGATTGCCACCGGAAAGGGCGATGCCGGAACCCTGGTTGCCGGAGATCACGTTGCGCTCCTCGGGCGCCGTGCCGCCGATGAGGTTGCGCCCGGTCGCGATCGTCTGAATGCCGGACCCGATATTGCCGACCGTGGCATTACCGTCCATGTTGGTTCCGATGTAGTTGCCCTGAATGACGTTGGACACGGTGCCAAAGCCCGTCAGGAGCACCCCGTCTCCCATGTTGCCGGAGATGATGTTGCGGGTTCCATCGACGTTCCCGCCAATCTGGTTGAAGCTCCCGCCACTGATGCGAATCCCGCCTGACATATTCCCGATGGCCGCGTTCCCGGAATTGTTCGTCCCGATCAGGTTGCCGCGGATCTCCGTGGCGGAGGAACTGGTTCCCTGAATGTCGATCCCGAAACCGGTGTTGCCGGAAATCAGGTTGCGCAGACTGCCGGAGGTTCCGCCGATGGTGTTGTTCGAGGAGTTATTCAGGAGGATCCCCGCGTCCCCATTCGGCAAGGCGCTATCCCCCGCCGTGTTCGTCCCAATAAAGTTGCTCTCGATCAGGTTTCGGTCCGACTCCAGCAGGATGCCCGCCGCGCTGAACCGATTGATCGTCAACGCCTTGATGCCCGTGTTGCCGGCCGTCACCCGCAACCCATTGGCGTTTGTTCCAGCGTTGATGCCCGACACCTCGATCAGAGGCTTGTCCGTGTAACCGGGCTGGGTCGTGCCGTCGATCGTCACGGTGTCCAGAATCGTGGGCAAGGCGACCGGAGGCGCGATCGTGTGGAAACCCGAGCCACCGATGTTGAACTCGATCCGGTCGGTGCCCGATGTCTGGTTCGATTGCAGGATCGCTCGGCGGAGCGACCCCGGGGTCGAGCTCGCGATGGTGTTGATTCCGTTATCCGCGACAGTCGTCACGGTGAAGACCGCCAGGAGCTGGCGGGCCTCCAGATGCTCCACGGTTGGTTTGCGCAACCCAGGCCGGACTTTCTTTACCGGCCGACGGGTGCCGAATAGGCGTCCTCTCATGACTCTCTTCTCCAGCACACGTCAAGAGACCGGGGTGGACTGGTCAGACGACTCGCGAGCAGACACCCCAAACTATCGCCGACCGGGATTCGGTTCGGCTTGGCTCGCACGCGCCCCGCTGTTCACACCTATCCATGGAACCGAGTCTGGCCGATCCCGTCAAGGAAAAAATCCAACCATGCAAGCAATGATGATTTTTCTCCACGCCGCATAACACCGGTGTTCGGCTGGCGCAGCCGTGGAGCGACCTTGATTACATCATCGGACGAGACATCGAAAAAAAATGAGCGATCGATCGACGTGGCAGACGCGGGAGGCGTCAGTTTCGGACTCACCGTTCTGTTCGACGCAACGGCAATGCGGTTGGGACCGGGACCGAAGTCTCGAATGAGGAGGCCGACGAAGGGGGAACGGCCGGCGACCCGGCAGAGGATCGACGGCCGTTCGGCGGATTCCAGAGATCCCGTTGATCTCGCGGAAAGCCCCGCTCAGTCCCACTTCAGAATGGCGCCGGTATCGGCGCTGGTGGCCATGCTCGCGTACTTGGCGAGATACCCGCGCGTGAACCGAGGGGCCGGGGGCGTCCAGTCGCGTCGCCGGGCCTGCAATTGCTCGTCGCTGAGCCGCACCGCGAGTCGGCCGGCGGGGATGTCGATCTCAACGATGTCCCCTTCCTGGAGCAGGCCGATCGGCCCGCCAACGGCCGCCTCGGGACTGACGTGGCCGATCGAGGCGCCGGCCGTGCCGCCGGAGAACCGTCCGTCGGTGATGAGGGCGCACTTGTCGCCCAGACCGACCCCCTTGATCGCGGTTGTCGGGGCGAGCATCTCCTGCATGCCAGGCCCCCCCTTGGGGCCTTCGTAGCGGATCACGACGACGTCGCCGGCCTTGACCTTGCCGAAGACGATCCCGTTGTACGCGTCCTGCTCGCTCTCGAAGATCACGGCCGGACCGCTGTGCTGGAGCATCTTCGGATCGACGCCGGCCGTCTTCACGACCGCGCCATCGGGGGCGAGATTGCCGTAGAGGATCGTCAGGCCGCCTTCGGGCGAGTAAGCATTCTCGACGGTGCGGATCACGTCGAAGGTGTCGAACCCTTCCTCGGGCGGTCCGAAGCCGTGATGGCCCAGCCCGTTCTTCGGTCCTCCGTTGGCTCCCTTCGTCTCGGCTTCGAGGACGGCAACGCCCAGTTCCGGGGGCTCGCCAGAGCCGGCCTCGGCGACGCTCGGCACGGTCCAGGCTTCACTCGTGCGCAGGCCGCCGGCACGAATCCGGGTGAACAAACGGGCTTCCTCGTCCGCGCCCTGAGCCCGCACATCGAAGTGGGCGATGTTCTCGCCGAGGGTCATCCCCGTGACGGTCCGACAGGAGAGATCGATCAGGCCGGACCGCCCGCGATCGACCTCGCCCAGGATCGTGTGGATGCCCCCGCGCGGGCCACGTCCTCGACGTGGTACTTGCCGGAGGGCGCGACCTTGCAGATGTTCGGTGTCTTGCGGCTCAGTTCGTTGATCCGGGCCATCGAGTACGGCACTTCGGCCTCGTGGGCGATGGCCAGGATGTGCAGGACGGTGTTCGTGCTGCCCCCCATGGCCATGTCGAGGATCATCGCGTTGTCGAAGGCGGCTTTCGTGGCGATCTCGCGAGGCAGGAGGCCATGCCCCTCCCCCTTCTGACCGAACTCCCGGGCCATCGCCACGATGCGT
>CAVWUA010000012.1:0-207864 GCA_963758025.1 uncultured Planctomycetota bacterium
GGCCTCGATCCGATCCTGGAACGAGCGGCGCGTTGGCGCGTTGCAGACCGAGCAGTTTTGACAGTGCCCGCGATCCTCCAGGAAGTGGTCTGCTCCGGCCGCGGCGAGGGCGCAGGACCACGGCCGCGACGATCACCGCCGGCACCGCCAGGATCGCCGCGACGTTGGACATCATGTCTCGCAACCAGTTCGACCGATTCCGCATCACGACCTCCGGTGATGAGCCATTTCCACCGTTCCTCATGGGGCGCGGGGATACCACGAATGGATCCCGGAGCTTTTTCGAAATTATTGCGTGACGCTCACGGCCTCCGTCGCGGTTCCTGGTGAGGGGGAATCCATCATGTCGCGCTTTCTCGGGTTTGGTGGTGGCCGGCTCGGTGTCTTCTTCCTTCCACTTCATGGCGCGGGCGTGGCGCATGGGGGCGATGCGGAGGATCGACCTCGCCCTTCTGGAAGAGGCGGACGGTGCCGGTGGACTGGCTGACGACGACGGCCAGGGCGTCGGTGACGTTGGTGATGGCGGCGGCGGCCCAGTGGCGGGTGCCCAGGCCCTTGGGCAGGGTCAGGCCGGTGGTGGGGGCGTCGATGATACCGGCAGGCGGCCTCGACCGTGCCGTCGCGGGAGACGACGAAGGCGCCGTCGAGCTGGGCGATCTCCTTGATCGCCTCGCGGACGCGGGGGTCGCGGAGGTTGCGCTCCTTGCGGCGGTAGCCCTTGAACGGGTCGAAGCCGAGCGTGCGGGAGCGGGCAGAGCACCTCGCGGGCGTCGCCGACGACGATCAGGGTGCCGACGGCCTTGCCCTCGCGCCCCTCGCGGCCGATCTCGACGGCGACGTCGACGACCGCCTTGAGCGTGTCGAACGGCACGCTGGTCTCCAGCGCCCGCAGGTCGCGGGAGGTGAGCCGTTCGAGGTGCTCGCCCAGGCGGATGACGGCGATCGAGTCGAGCGCCTCGGCCTCGAAGCCGGAGTAGACGACGACGACGCGGGCGCCGGCCTTGAGCTGGTCGTCGGCGACGGCCTGGATCAGGGCCAGGGTGATCCGCTCGGTGATGGCGGCGTCGGTCGGCTCGATGTCCAGGGTGATCAGGCCGGCCTCCGCGGCGGCCTCGCGATGCCTGGACGAGGCCAGGGCGACCAGGAGCAGGGCGTCGGGGCAGGTCTCGCGGACGGCCTTCCAGTCCATCGAGCCTCGGGCAGGATCAACACGCCGACGGCCCCCAGGCGGGGACGGCCTCGCACGCCAGGGTGAACAGGCTGGTCGTGGCCTTGTTCATCGCGTCGTGATCGGGGTCAACGGCCGACTCAAGGAACGGAACGGGGAGCGGACATCGGGCGGAAGCGCGCGGAGCCGACGGCAATCCGCCGATGCGTCGCCCGGCCCGGTTCGAGAGACGTCACGGGTTGGGCCGGGCCAGAAGGGTAACAGGCAAGTCCCCACCCGCCAAGACGTTCCGGGTGAAATTGCGAGAGATACCCGCAAATACGGGGTTGGCGGGGATGGCTGACCCCGCCAGATTCCTACGCGCGCTCCGGTTGTGCCCGTCACCACACGCCCCGATCCCAACCGATCCACAACCGTCACGGGCAGGCCCGTTGAGGCTCGGCCCGATGTCGATGTCCGCCGGCTCAACGGCACACAGCCACGATCAGACCGGCGGAGGCTCGTCGCTTACTTCGGCTCTTCGTCCTTGGGTTCTTCGCTGTCGGACTCCTCAGCCTTGGGTTCGCCTCCTCGGCTTGTCGTCTCGCTTGTCGGCCTCCTCGGCCTTTGGCTCGTCCTTAGGCTCGTCCTTGTTCTCTTCAGCCTTTGGCTCGTCCTTGGGCTCCTCCTTCTTTTCCTCGGCCTTTGGCTCGTCCTTGGTTCTCTTCAGTCTTTGGTTCTTCCTTGGCTTCTCTTCGGCCTTTGGTTCGTCCTTGGGTTCTTCCTTCTTTTCCTCGGCCTTTGGCTCGTCCTTGGGTTCTTCCTTCTTTTCCTCGGCCTTTGGCTCGTCCTTGGGTTCTTCCTTCTTTTCTTCGGCCTTGGGCTCGTTCCTTCTTCTCCTCGTCTTTCTTCATCTCCTCCTTGGGCTTGGCGGGCTCGGAGGGGGTGGCGGGCTCGGGCTTGACCTCGGCTTTGTGGCTCGTCCTTGGGTTTTCCTTGGGCTGGGCGGATTCGCCCTTGGCCTGGCGGGCCTCGCGGATGTAGCGGTTCAGGACCTCCGCTCGGGTGTCGTAGAAGTCCTTCAGGCCCTTCGACGGCGGGACGATCCGGACGTTCTTCTGGGCGGTGACGCCCTCCATCTTGCCGTAGCCGGTGTACCAGGCGCCGAAGACTTCGATGCTGACGCCGGCCTCGGGGGTGGCCTTCTCGTTCTTCTTCAGCTCGTCGAGCTTCTCCTGGAGGACGGCGGCGTCATTCGCGCGGCCGAGCACGAGGATGTCGAGGATCGGCGGCGGGTTGACGGTCGTCTTGACCAGGCCGGCGTCCTCGGCGGCGACGATCGCCTCGGCCACGGCGCGGCGGGCGGCCTCCAGCTTGGCCTCGACCTCCGGCGGGATGCTTGCGGGTTCCTCGGTCTTGGTCTCCGGGGCCTTGGCCTCGGCGGCCGCCGGTGGCGTCGTCCGGACGGTTTCGTTCTGGGTCTTCTTCTGCGGTTCATCCTGGGCGACCAGGCGCCCGGCGACAGTCAGGCCGAGCACCAGGGACAGGGAAAGAGCGATCGTGACGAAGCGTCGCACCAGCGTGTCTCCTTACGAAAGATTTCGTTGTGTGGGAGGACGGATCGTTCCCTTGGAATCGTTGCCCCGTCCCCATAGCGAAAATGGATGGGGACCGTCGCCGAGTGTAACGGTCGTCTGCCCGGCTTGCTAGAGCGCACCGGCTTCCGGTTCCCAAGCCGTTGCCGGCGGACGGGTGGCCGGAACCGCGCAAAGGGTTCCCTTGCAAGCCGCTCCGGCAGATCCAAGGCGGAACGTGACAGCGCGTTTGTCGTTCTCGTAGCAGAGGTCGTGCCAGATTTCGGGGGAATCGGTTATGTCGCCTGCCCGGATTTGCCGATCTGTAGGGCAAGGACATCGGCCGGGCCGTGGACGGTGCCGGGTATGGCCAACTTGCTATCGCAGGGAGGCACGCGAAATGGCGCGAAAGACGCGACGGGCCAAGCCCGTGCTGGAAGAGCCTGGAGGAGCGGAAGCTTCTGAGCGGGTCACACAAGGAGCCTAACGAGAAGGACATCCCCCGGATCGCTCTGCAATTGCAGAATGATACGCCGGTCTCGGACCGGCGGTTCATTTACAGCACGCCGGAGGGCGGGAAGGTCGTTCTGACGCTCTTCGGGCTGGGGACGATGGCCGGGACGACCGTCAGATCCCGACGGTGTGCTGCACATCGTGTACGACAACACGGGCGCCGATAGCCGTATGCTGGCCCACGTCGCCGGGGGCAACGGCCGCGCGAAGCTGGGCAGCATCATCGATGCCGACGTCCCCGCGCTGGCGTTCAGCGGCATCGGCAGCAACCAGATCGGTGCGGTCAAATGATCGGGTTCGATCTGATCGACGGCGGCCTCATCAACCTGGCCGGCGGGGTCGGCACGCTCCAGCTCAACTCGATCGGCAGCAATACGCTGGTGGATCTCCGGTCCTTGCCGATCTCGGCCGGGACGACCAACCCCAGCCCGACCTCGCCGGTCGAGACGCTACAATTCGTCGAGACGTCGAACGGCGGCACCGAACTGGCCGGTTTCGGCGGCTACACAGTCCCCGGGTCCGGTAGCGGGATCAGTGCCCAGGTCAATCCGAAGAACGTCACAACGATCGTCGGTGCCGGCGGCCAGGTCCAGGTTCTCTCCGGCGGAGGACGACGACGACCGCGGAGCGCCCGCCGCCGGGGGTCAACGTCCTGGTCAATCAGATCAACGGCGCGCCGGAGAACGCCCCGGTGCTCGGCCCGGCACAGCTTTACGCCTATGACCCCACGGCGAACTTGCTGATCCGGTTCGACGTCTACAGCGGCGATCCGCTCCAGGCGATCGAGGTGCCGGGCGGCGGCTCACCGCAGGCCGCGGTCGGGCTGTCCCGCCTCGAATGGCCGGCAGGTCGTCCTGGCGTCGGTCGGCCCGACCGTCTACGCGTACGATGTCGTCACCGGCGTGCCGGTCGGCTAATTCACCACGACGAACCTGGCCGATCAAGGGGTGACCAGCATCGACGGCATCGGCGAGACCGACAGCCGGACGATCATCGTCGATTCCGAGCCGAACATGCCGGGCACGGCCCTGGTCCTCGACGTGTCGGCCAGTCTCGCCTCGGGAGAGGCCGTCACTAAGGGCAAGCGCGTTCGAGCCCGGACGCGAGTTCTTCCTGACGGGCGGGGCGACCGGCGTCGCCGGCCTGGGCCACGGCCTTTCTGACCGGCGCGGCCCATTTCGACTCCTTCCAGCCCAACCAGTTCCAGTTCGGCATCCTTGACCGTGAACACCACCAGCGGGCAGCTCCGCGAGTACGAGCGGACCCAGGTCAGCAGCCCCTCGTCGCTCTCGCCCGTCGATCCGACGACCCTCCGACCGAGGCGTTTGGCAGCCTCGACCAGCGCCTCGCCCTGATCACCGGCGTCAGCGACGGCAAGAACACCGTCACG
Source organism: uncultured Planctomycetota bacterium (assembly GCA_963758025.1). Classification (GTDB taxonomy): domain Bacteria; phylum Planctomycetota; class Planctomycetia; order Isosphaerales; family Isosphaeraceae; genus CAVWUA01. The sequence continues at coordinate 4,625 of CAVWUA010000012.1, forward strand.
CTGTACGACCCCAGCACGCTCTCTCGGCAGGGAAGCCATCACGCTGAACTACGGCAATCAACTGGCCGGTCTGAGCGAGTCGTTCCATCCCGAGCTTGGCGGCGCGGCCGTGATCAACGTCCGGGGCATCACCAACCTCATCCGCTCGCAGTACGTCAATGGGCTGGTGTACAACGACATCGGTTACCTCAACCAGATCGGCATCAAGCCGGCGGTCGATTCGACGTTCATCGGTCTGCCGGTCGGCCACGTCAATATCGCCCGACGGCAGAACGTCCAGATCCTCTCGACCGCCCGCGCCCACAATGATCGGGGCGGCGTGACGGTCGTGCCCGACCTCAGGCCGGTCGGCCCGCTCGAACAGCCCACCGTCGGCAGGCCGGCGTGAGCAGGCCGGACGGATCGAATCGACACCGGGTTCGGAATTGACGTGCCCTTGTTCGTGGTGTAGTGTACGCAAGTCACCTATCGGGGTGGCGTCGCCGAAACCGCGTTTCGATCCGTGACTGGAAGAAGGAGCCTCTGACGATGGTAGGTCGCATGGCGCTGGCGGTTCTGGTCGTGGCCCTGGGCGTGGGGGCCGCGTGCCGGGCGGAGGACGGGGCGGGCCTCGACGCGAAGGCTGCGTTCGACCGGCTCAAGTCGCTGGATGGGGAGTGGACGACCCGGGTCGACGGCCATGGGCCGGAGGACGGCAAGATCCTGTATCACGTCACGGCGGGCGGCAGCACCGTGATGGAGACGATGTTCCCCGGCGCCGACCATGAGATGATCTCCATGTATCACCTCGACGGCGATGAGCTGCTCATGACGCACTACTGCGCCATGGGGAATCAGCCCCGGATGAAGCTCGACCGGGCGAACTCCGGCCCGGACGAACTCCGTTTCGTCTTCGATGGAGGGACGAACTTCGATCCGAAGACGGCCCCGCACATCCACTCGGGCCGGATTCACTTCGAGGAGGATGGTGGGGTCACGGGCGAGTGGGACGCCTTCCAGGGCGGCCGGAAGGCAAGGTCCATGACGTTCCGGATGAGCCGGCCGCGTTGAGCTGGGGAGGGTTGGCGATTGGCCCCTTGACCGGGCCGCGGGCTCCTCGTAGCGTGGGCGATCGTCGGAACGCCCACGCTCGCCCACGCTTCCCGGAGCCCTGGACCATGCTCGCCCTCGCCCTGTCTATGATCGCCGTCCTCGCCGACGCCCCCCCGTCGGGCACGGACTTCGTGCCCCCCGAGGCGACGCTGGAGAAACTTTGGGGCGAGGGAAGCTTCACCGAGGGGGGCGCCCTGACGGCCGACGGCGCGATCCTGTTCTCCGACATCGGCAACCGCATCATGCGGCTCGACCCCAGAACGGGCGACGTGTCCGTCTTCCGCGAGCCGAGCGGGCGGGCCAACGGCCTGATCTTCGACCCCCAGGGGCGGCTGATCGCCGCCGAAGGGGCCAACACCGGCGGCGGCCGCCGCGTCTCGATCACCGAGCCGGACGGCACGGTCCGCACCCTGGCCGAAGGCTTCCAGGGGAAGCGGTTCAACAGCCCGAACGACGTCGCCGTGGACGCCGAAGGGGCACGTCTACGTCTCCGATCCCCGCTACGTCGGCGACGAGCCCCGCGAGCTGGATCAGGAGGCCGTCTATCGGATCGATCCCGACGGCTCGGTCCACCGCCTGGACACGACGGCGAAGAAGCCCAACGGCCTGGCCGTCAGCCCCGACGGCCGGACCCTGTACGTCTCCGACAACGGCCCCGAGCGGAAGGCATTGCTCGCGCTGACCCTGGACGAGAACGGCGAGGTTTCCAACCCGAAGGTCCTGAAGAACTTCGGCGACGGCCGGGGCATCGACGGCATGACCGTCGCCGCCGATGGCAACATCGTCGCCGCCGCCGGCGCGGGGCCGATCGGCGGCGTTTACGTGTACGCCCCGGACGGCACCCCGCTCGACTTCATCCCCGTCCCCGAAACCCCCACCAACGTCGAGTTCGGCGGCCCCGACCGCCAGACGCTCTACATCACCGCCGGCAAGAGCCTGTACCGCATCCCGACGAACATGACCGGCTTCCACCTCTGGCCGCCGCGGTCGTGAGGAGAGATTGTCGGCGGCGCGCGGACGGCGAAATCATCCTCCGGATTCGTCGTCCGAACCCCGATCCGCCCGCCGTGTCCCGGCGACGTTCACGCCGCTGCCGATGACGAGGTCGTGGTGATAGGCCCAGTCGTAAAGCCTGCCGGTGCGTGCGGGGGGAAGGACGGTCAGGTCGTCGAATCCTTCCTCGGCGAACCAGGATTTCAGCTCCTCGACCGTATGGTGGGACTGATACCGCGGCGCGTACCAGTCGAAGTTGTCGCAGACGCGCAGGGTCCAGTCGGGGTGGTTCGAGAAGTTCGCGACCTTGTTCAGCGTCGTGTTCAGGACGGGCACGCTTCCCAGCACGCCGACGCCGACGCAGAGGCGTTCGAGCATCCGGGGCGGCATGCGGGTGGTGACGGTGCGCAGGGCATGGTTGAGCCATTCCTGGGGCGGCGTGTTCTTGCGGTAGAGCCAGACGGCCAGCCGCCCCCCGGGCTTGACCCTCCGGGCCACCTCGGCGAACGCCCGGCGCGGGTCGGGGCTGTGGTGCAGCACGCCGATCGAGAAGACCAGGTCAAACGCCCCCTCGGCCAGCGGCAGGTCGAGCAGGTCGGCCTGGACGATCCGCACGTCGGGCAGGTCCTCGCAAAGCGTGGCGGCCTTCTCGACGGCGTCGCTCAGGTCGACCCCCACGACCTTCGCGCCGAGGCTGCCGAGCAGCCTCGTATAACGCCCGCCGCCGCATCCGGCATCGAGGACGAGCTTACCGGCGAGGTCGCGAGGGTCCAGCCCGGTCTTGACCCGGAAGACGGCCTCGTCTTCCTCGGGACGCGCCACGTCGTAGCGGTTCCACTGCCGGCCGAAGCTGGCGACGTACGACTCGCCCGCCAGCCTTGGCACGCCCCGGACGACCGGATATGAGCGGTCGCAGGTCGGGCAGTCGAGGCGCGTCTGGTCGTCGTTCGCCTTCAGCGGACCGTGGCACGACGGGCAGCGGAGCGGGCCGAGCAACTCGGCGTTCATGACCATGATCTCTCTTCATCGTGGCGGTACAATGGGAAGGGTTGATCTTACGGAACGCGCGCGTGGATTGCATCCCGAACGGGGTCCGGCCGGCATTTCCTATAGAGGACGCGATCGGAAGGAGACGAGCATGGCCGATCGGACGCCGAGCGACGCCGTGCCGATCCTCCCGCGCGTTCGCGCGGTTCTGCGGCGATGGCTGGCGGTGGATCACCCGACAGGCATCGTGGTGGCGGTCTCGGGCGGAGGGGACAGCGTCGGCTTGCTCCGGGCGCTGCACGTGCTGGCCCCGGAGCTGAATTTGCGGCTGTCCGTCGCGCACCTCAATCATGGCGTGCGGGGCGAGGCGGCCGAGGCCGACGCTCAGTTCGTGGAGGGCCTGGCCGCCTTGCTGGGCTTGCGGTTCAATCTCGGCCACTGGGCGCCGTCTCGTCCCGGCCACTTCGAGTCCGACGCCCGGCACGCCCGTTACTCGTGGCTCGACACGGTCGCCCGGTCGCGCGGGGCCTCGATGGTCGCCGTCGGCCACACGCGCGACGACCAGGCCGAGACGATCCTGCATCGCATCCTCCGAGGTACGGGCTTGCGAGGGTTGAGCGGGATGCCGACGCGCCGGCCGATCTCGGAATCCGTCACCCTGATCCGGCCCTTGCTGAGCGTGACCCGGCGGGAGATCCGCGACTACCTTGCCACACTCGGGCAGGACTTCCGCGAGGACGCGACGAACGCCGATCTCTCCCGCGCCCGATCCCGGATTCGCCACGAGCTTCTTCCCTGGCTTGCGTCCGAGGTCAACCCTCGGGTGGATGAGGCCCTGGTCCGCCTCGGGCACCTGGCCAGTGAGCAGCAGCGCTCGCTCGAACAGCGGCTGGACGTGCTGGAACGCAAGGCGATGATCGCGGAGCGGCCGGATCGGATCGTCCTGGACCGCGTGGCCCTGCTTCGGCTCTTGCCGAGGCATCGCGTCGAGTTGCTGCGACGGCTCTGGCGGCGGCAAGGTTGGCCCGAGGGCCGCATGGGTGCAGAGCAATGGAAGCGGCTCGCCCGTCAGGTCGAGGGCACGTCGGGCCAGTACACGGTGGGCAGCGGAGTTGTGCTCACGAAGGGCCGCGTGGAGGTCCGTCTGGCTCGCTTTCCGTCCGCGCCGGACATGCCGCCAGGGCCGTTGCCCCTGGCCGTTCCGGGCGAGGTCTCGTGGCGGGGTGGGCGGGTCGTGGCGACGCTGGACGAAACGGACCTCTGCGACGAGACGATCGACCTGGACCGGCTGGAGCTTCCGTTGCAGGTGGTTCCGCCCGCGCCCGGGGATTGCTTTGATCCGCTCGGTATGGGAGGGCGGCACCGGCCGGTCAAGGACCTGCTCCGCGAGCGCGGCGTGCCGCCGGAGGACCGGCCTTGCGTTCCAATGGTGTGCGACGCGCGGGGGATCGTCTGGGTCGTCGGCCACCGGATCGCCGAACGGGTCCGGCTGACGGACGCGACCACCCGTCGGCTCGGCCTGCGCTGGACGCCGCCGGAGGCGTGAGGCTCAGCGTGCGAAAGGCTGACTGGCCAGGGGTCGAGGTTCGTTGAACGCAGGGTCGGAGACGTGCCGAGGGGCAGGGGGGGCGTAGCAGGGCCAGGTCAGGTAAGGGACGGCCTCGGCCGGATGGGCGCGGATCTCGTGCTCCAGTCGGGAGAGGTAGCGCGTGACGGCCTCGGTCTCACCGCCAGATGTCAGGTGCCAGGGCGGGTCGAAGCGCAGGACATACCGACCGCCGGGCTGGTGCCGGCAGAAGACGGGGACGACCGGCGCCTTCGAGAGCACGGCCAGATCGGCCCAGAACGCCAGGAACGGTTGCGATCGACCCAGCAAGCGGCCGTCGCGGGCGCTGGTGGATTTCCAGGGGATGTCGCCGTTGAGGTACACGATCATCCCCGCGCGGAGGGCGTCGCGGGCGCGCAAGACGCGGCGGGCGGCTTCGGCCGGCGGCAGACCGCGACGCAGGAAGAACTCGGACTGCGGCAACGGCCCCTCGGCGCGATCGAACCAGCGCTGGAGATCGTGCGAGACGTGCCGGGGGCGCTGGACCAGCAGCCGCGCCGTCAGGTTCTGGCGGTACAGCCAGTGGATGGACGCCAGGTGTGCCCCGAGGTGGCTGCCGAGCAAGATCACGCCCCGGCCTTGCCCGCGCGCGTTCTCGACGTGCTCGAACCCTTGCACGTCGAACCGCTCGGCCATCGCGGCGTCCGGCAGGCCGTCGAGCGGATAATCGCGGGCGAGGTACCGGGCGACATTCGCCGCCAGGGCCGGGCGCGTGGTCGCGAGGGGCCAGTCCACCCCCAGGACCACTCGACCACGTTCCAGCGCCACGGTCAACGCCTTGCGACGCGGCGGCCAGGCGGCGGCCAGACGTCCCAGGTTCCCCAGCAGTGCATCTCCCCGCGCCGGCCCCAGCCGCCGCAACGCCGGCAGCAGCGCGTCATAGAACAAGGATTTCCAGCTCAGGAGGTGGCGCAAGGTCACGGGAGAGCACTCTCAAAAGGGGGCAGGATGAGGGATGGCTGATATCGTTGTGCCCTCTCGTTCCCACGCTCTCTGCGTGAGAACGAGAATTTCGTTTCATGTCTATTAACCATCAACCATTCCGCAAACCCTCACGATTCCGTCTCCGTCAGAGACTTCAGCCCCTGGTAGTCAATCTTGTCCGTGGAGGTCATCGGTAGCTTCGGCAGGAAGGCGATCTTGTCGGGGATCATGTAGTTCGGCAGATAGGTCGTGCAGTGCCGTTTCATGGCGATGATCGACCCTTTGCGCTCGGGCTTCATCGACACGAACGCCGCGATCGAGACGCCTGCGTCCTCGGCTCGAGCGACGACCGCGGCGCGTTCCACGTCGTCGTGCCGGTAGAGGGCCGATTCAATCTCTCCCAGCTCGATCCGGAACCCGCGCTTCTTGACCATCCGGTCGCGGCGGCCGTGGAAGGTGTAGCAACCTTTGCCGTCGTCCACGACGAGGTCCCCCGTGCGATACCAGAGGGTCCCCTGCGGGTCGCGGAGGAAGGTCTGGGCGTTCAGGTCGGGGCGATGGTAGTAGCCCCGCATCACGCCGGGACCGGCGATGATCAGCTCTCCCTCGGTGCCCGGCGGCACGTCGCGGCCGTGCTCGTTGACAACCCGCGCCCGCAAAGGGTCGCAGACCCGGCCGATCGGGTACGGCTCCGATCGGTCGTCAGGGATTGTCTCGGGGATCGGCTGCGCCGTGCAGACGTTCGTCTCGGTCGGGCCGTAGAGGTTCCACAACGCGGCCTCCGGCCAGAGTGTCCGCAGACGGCGGAGGTGGCGGATCGGGAAGACCTCGCCGGCGAACAGGACGAGCCGGGGGGCGGGAAAGTCCGGTCGGTCCAGGCCGCCATACTGCGCCAGCAGGGTCAGGATCGACGGGGCCGAGTACCAGACGCTGATCCGCCGCTCGGCCAGGAAGTCCCCCAGCCGCGCGGGGTCCTTGCCCAGCGCCTCGCCGATCAGGACAAGCGTCGCCCCCTTGCGGCACGAGGCGTACAGGTCGAAGACCGATAGATCGAAATGAAACGGCGCGTGCGAGGCAAACCGGTCATCGGGGCCTGTGGTCAGATGATGATCGCACCATTCGAGGAAGCACGACGCATTACGGTGCGAGAGCATCACCCCCTTGGGCGTTCCGGTCGAGCCGGACGTGTAGAGGATATAGGCCAGGTCGTCGGGGTCGCGGAACGGAGGCCAGGGGGTCGGGGCGCTATCGGCCATGACCTCGTCCCAGGAGATGCTGCCATGGGTCGAGCCACCCGCCGCGCCGACGACCAGCAAACGGGGGAATGGAACGGAGTCGGGCCAGTGCTGGCGGAGGGGCTCGGCCAGCTCGGCGGCGACGATCACCGTGCGAACCTGCGCATCGGCCAGGATGCCCGCCCCCCGGCCGGCCGGCGCGGTGGGATCGACCGGCACGTAGGAGGCCCCGGCGCGGAGGATGCCGTGAATCGCGGCGACCGCCTCCAGGCTCTTGGGCAGATACAGGCCGACCCGGTCTTCCCGCGCCACGCCCCAGCGCCCAGGCGGGTTGCCAGCCGGTCGGCGGCGCGGTCGAGCTGGGCATACGTCAGCACGCGCCCCTGCTCGTCCTCGACGGCCGGGTGATCCGGCCGTCGCTCGGCGGCCTGGTCGAGCCAGTGGCTGAGGTGGAGGGAATCTTCGCTCATGATTGGCCTCCGAGCGGGAGGGCGTAGGGAGAGGAACCAGGAGGGCGAATCGCCCACCCACCAGCACGATCAATTGTCACGTTTGTTCATTGGTCCGCTTTGTTCCCTGGCACGCTTGCCGGCTCATCACCAAGAATCAGCCGGTGCAGCGCGGGGTCGGCCATGATGTCGAGGGCAAGGCCTTTAAACAGAAGTTTATGGCCGTGCTCGTTGGGATGGTCGTCCCAGGCGGCGATCTCCAGTTCGGCCGGGTCCTCGTTGTCGTAGGAGGCCATCAGGTCGATGACGGGAATGGCGTGACGCGCGGCGATCTCGCGATAATGGGCCACGGATTCCACCCGCGCTTCGGGGGCGTCGGCCGCGCCAACGCGGGGAATCATCACGCAGACGACCGGCAGGCCCTGCGCCCGGCATTCGTCGGCGAGCGTTCCCAGCGTCTCGTCGATGACCCGCCAGAGCTGCGGTTCCAGCTTGGTTTTGATCGCGTCCTTGGCGACCAGCTCGCCCCGGCCATCAAGCTGCAACTCCTCGGGGGTGATGCCCGCATCGGCAATCGCCCGGGAAAGGTACGGGTCTCTCGGTGAGATCCGCGCCTGGAGCAGCCCGCAGAGATGAATCTGCAAGAGCCTTGTGTCGAGCATCGTCGCCGAGTAGATCACGAGATCGGGGTGGAAGGTCATCGCCTTGCGGCGGAGCGATTCGAGCCGGTGCAGCGGGCTGTAGGCGGCCACCGCGAAGTTCAGGATCTCGAACCGGCGCGACAGGCCGTTCTTGATCGCATAGTTGTTGAGCCAGTCTTCCAGTCGGTTCGCGTAGGTCCGTTCGGTGCCGACGCCCCAGCCCATGTCCATCGACGAGCCGAGCAGCGCGATGCGGAAGACGTTCTCCGGTTTCTCGACCGAGTACTCGCGATCGCGCAGGCCGAAGCTGTTCGTCGTGAACGACCGGCCGAAGAGGACCTGATCGATATTGGGTCGCAGCTCGAACTGGAGCAGGTCGCCGGGCAGGTCGCGCGTGGCGTTGATGTCATGGAACTTGATCCAGCCGCTGGGCTTGCCCAGCAGTCGCAGGGCCAGTTCGCTCCGTGAGCCATCGGAGCCGACGTTGATCAGTCCTTCGTAATAGCTCGCGGCTTCGCTCTCGCGGTCGGCACGGTTCAATTCCAGCGACTGAACGTTCTGCCGCACCGAGCGCAGGCGCGTACCGGGCAGGGGCAAAAGCCCAACCAGCACGAGTGAGGCGGTGATGAGGAACGCGGGTGTCGGGCGTAGAACGCCGAGGGGCGGGGTCATCGTGTGGTCTCCGCGCCGGTCGCCGCCGACAAGATACGTCGCAGTTCCGGTTGGGTCTCCAGAACCGCTTCGAGCCGCCGGGCCAGCCGCGCGTGGCCCTCGGCATTGGGGTGATAATCGTTCGGGCTGATCGCCAGGTCGGCCGGCTTCAGGCCGTCGTACACGTCCGAGAGGTCAATGACCTCCGAGAACCCCGAATTCTTCGCCAGCGCGATCAGGCGCTGACGCTCTTCGGGTTCATAACTCTTGCCGACGCGCGGGATGAGTATCCAGACGCTCGGCACGCCGCGCTTCCGGCAGTCCAGCGCGATCGTGCGGTACACTCCGGCGAGGATCTCCCAGCGGTACGAGCGGAGCCGCCGCTTGTACCAGTCGGCATCCTGGCCGGGCATCACGCCGGTATAGTCGAGTGCATTCCGATATAAAGGGGAGTCCCAGGCCAGGCCTTGCGGCAACAGCGCCCGCAAGCGCCGCTCGTCCCAGCCGGGGTCGGCGGGGGTCGCCTCGTAAAGCACGAGGTCGGGACCCATCCCCCAGCCGCCGAGTCGCTGGAAGTTCTCCCAGCGCTGGCCGGGGGCGTGTCCCGGGACGGCGAAGTTGAGGATCTCGATCGACGGCCCGCCCTCCTGGCGCGAGCGTTCATCGAGCGAGCGCTCCAGCACGGCCTCGAAGGGCTGGCCATCGTCCACGCCCCAGCCGGCGCCGATCGAATCGCCGATGAAGGCGATCCGCAAGGTGTTCTCGGGTTTGGTCGTGGCGTAAGGCTTGTCGCGCATCCCCCGACCGTTCGTGGTCCAGCGCACGCCCCAGTGGAGGATCGAGAGGCCGGGCTTGAGCCGGTACTCCCGCAGGTCATCGACCGGGTCGGCCAGAGGCCCGGCTTCGAGCGGGACCGCGGCGCGGCCGTTGCTGTTCCGGGCGTTCTCCGGCCTGGCCAGGGCATCGAACCGGCGTCCAGCGTCGAGCAGCGACTCGTAATAGCCGCGTTCCATGCGTTCGACGTCGATCCGGTTCATTCCGTCGTCTCGCAAGACCCGGCCGATCCGCGCCGGAAACGGGGGCAGCTCCTCGCCGGGGATCAGGCCCACGGCCAGGATCGCCGCCGTCAGAGTGATCGGGCGTTTCAGGCTAGGGAGTCCGTCCATGGACGCCGGGGCTCCTGAGTCGTTGGCGATGGACTGATGGTCGTTGTGACGGATGGAATCCGTCGTCAGCCATTCCTCACAGACTTCCAGACACCGCATTCCGCAACATCGCCAGCCAGGCCGCGAGGGTCGGGCTCGACCAGAGGGACCAGAGCAGGGCGATCGTGGTGAACGTGCCCGCGATCTTGAGCGCGCGGACCGCCCGGGCGCGGGTCGATCGGTCGGCGTCCCGGGCGCGGCGGCGGGGGTTCTTCGCGTCGTTGCGGACGTTGACCAGCACCAGGGCACCCAGGACGCCCCAGAACAAGGCGTCGGGCACGCTGAAGCCCCACGTGCCTCGCAGCCAGAACGACTGGTACGCGTGCAAGGCCCAGGTGGTCACGAAGACGACGACGGTCGCCACCGACAGCGCGGTGAGCTGTGGCCGGCGCTTCAGGCGGAAGACCACCGGGTTGAACACGACGCGGACCATGAAATCTTTCCAGTAAATGTTGATCCGTCGCCAGTAGTCGGTGAATCCACTCGCCAGCAGGTAATGATGATGCGTCTCGGGAAGCTGGAACCCGAACAGGTGGAGCATCCCGCAGGCCACGTGGAACTGGCCCGAGACGCGGAGATAAAGCAGATAGTTGCAGACGAGGTAGCCGCCCAGGCTCGCCAGGTCGTGAACTTCCTCGGGAGAGATCAACAACTCGTGATAGATCAGGCGATACAGCAAGAGGTGGGTCGTGCCCCGCAACATCATCTTCAGGCCGGCACGCTGGGTCGTGTGGATGTCCGTGGCGAAGTAGCCGCGCAGGAAGGTCCGGTAATCGACGACCGGAAAATGCAGGAAGCAGTAGTTCGGCAACAGGAAGAAGTAGCTCAGCGCATCGACAAGCCGCTCGCGCTTCTGCGCGTGCTTGAGCTCGTACATATAGACGATCATGCGGAACATGAACATCGTGCCGAGCACGGGCCAGACGGCGTCGGGGACACCCGTGACGGCTCCGCCGGCCCGAGCGACGGCCAGGGCCACGGCGACCGCGCCGAGGATCAGGGCCCGTGCCGACCAGGGCAGCGGCAAGTAGCAAATGCCGATCATCAGGGCCGCCAGCGGCAAGACCACCATCGCCACGGTGGGGCCGAAGACCCAGCCCATACCCACGAGCGACGTGCCGACGAAGAACGGCTTCTTCCAACGGTAGGGTAAGAGGTAATGGACCGGCAAGGCCGCCAGCGCGATCGTCGCCAGGAGCTGAAAGGCCCGGCCCTCGATCCGATAGATCTTGAAGAGCGCGAGCATCAGTCCGAGGTGGACCAGGATCGGCAGGAACTGGCGCAGGTCGCGCCGGCAGGCGTCCGGCTCGCCGTCGTACAGGCCGCGGAACCGGGGCGTCGCGCGGGCGACATCCGGCATCGGCGCGTACTGACGGTGCGGCGCGGGGCGAAGGCCGACGGTTCGATGGATCACGGGCCACATGGGCCAGCCCCCTCCCTGGGATTCCATTTGGGCCTGGGTCAGGCACGTCCGCCCCGAAGGGCCTTCACGTCGTCAGGTCGTGGGCGTCGGGATGGTCACGGGAGACGCCCCGGCGACGGGGCAAGGAGAGGTGCGAGGGCCGGAGACGTCCCTGTCTCCGGGTGATCCTCGCTGCGGCCGCGCACATCCTTGTACCCAAAAAGTGTATTTCTGTTGGATTGGTTGCCGGTTTCACTCTGTCGAGAGCGCAACCCCGGAGGGCCTTTGCCTGGCGGATTTCCAGGCAGAGCGGATCATTCCGCCCTCCTTCCGGTGACGCTGTTCTGGGTTTGGTCGCTCGGGGTATAACCGATACCCCGGAAACCTGTCAACCCGACTGGCGGGGCGGGAATCGGGTCTCGCCCTGCATCATCGGGCCAAATCTCGGGTTCGGGTTTTTCGAGACTCCTCGGCGCTCTCCACCCAGAATCGCCATGACTCTTGACGGAATCCGTCCTTTCCTCGTTCCCACGCTCTTGCGGGGGAACGGGGGTGGATTCCACGGGTGGAGATGGGCGAGGAGTCTCGAAAACCCCACAGTCTGATGTCTGCCAAAACGGCAGGTGGGTTCGGTCGGCGCGACGGTCCTTGGGTTCGGTCGGCGCGACGGCCCTTGGGTTCGGTCGGCGCGATGGTTCTTGGGTTCGGTCGGCGCGATGGTTCTTGGGTTCGGTCGGCGCGATGGTTCTTGGGTTCGGTCGGCGCAGGTTTGGGTTCGTTGGAGAGTCTTGCCTTCGGCGCAACAGGTTTGGGTTCGGTCGGCGCGACGGTTCTTGGGTTCGGTCGGCGCGGGAGTCTTGGGTTCGGTCGGCGCGGGAATGCTTCCGCCGAGCGCGGATGACTCACGATGGGGATTGTCAAAGAACCGTGGGCACAATGCGGCACTCTTGAGAAGGATCGTTGCGTTGCTTCGCGCGATTCACCGGCTCGTGGGAAAATAAATCCGGGACTCCTCGGCGCTCTCCACCCAGAATCGCCATGACTCTTGACGGAAGAAGCCCTTTCCTCGTTCCCACGCTCTACGGGGGAACGGAGTACGCGGCGGGTTCGGCCGGGAGATCCGTCGCGCGGGTGGACCGTCCAGGGAAAGGGTTGTCGATTCAAGGCCGCTCGGGTATTCTTCCGCCCGCCTGAATGGAACGACCTCGCCAGGAGGGTGGGGATGCCGCCGGGACAGGACGTACGGATCGCGGGTCGAACCCGGGCGGTCGTCCGAGGCTCAGGGAGGAGTCGATGCCCAAGACTGGGATGGAGTGGGTCCGGCGCCAGGCGCCCGAGATTCTGCTGGCCTTGCTGGCGGTGGCAATCTTTCTGGGCTGTCTCGGCTCCGTGGATCTCTGGGGAAAGCGCGAGCAGCGGGCATCGGCCGAGGCGATCGACACCATCGACCAGGGACACTGGCTGGTGGCCATGATCCAGGGACGCCCCCGGCTGGAAAAGCCCCCCTTGCCGCGCTGGACGGTCGCCGCGTTGATGGTCGTGACGGGTCAGCGGAGCGAGTGGATCGTCCGGCTTCCCGGCGCACTCTCGGCCCTGGGCATGGTGGCTCTGGTGTACGGCCTGGGCCGTCGGATGGGGGGGCACTCGGTGGGCCTGGCGGCGGGGTTCGCCCTGTCGTCCTTCGGCACGTTCATCATCGAACAGCGGCAGGCGGGCAACGACGGGCCGCTGGCCTTCTTCACCACACTGGCGCTGTACGCCGCGTGGCGTCGGCTGCACGGCGGGCAGAACGATGGCGAGACCCTCGCGCCGGCCGAACGGCCCGGCGCCTGGGCCTGGACCTTGCTTTTCTATGCGGCGATGGGTCTGGGCTTCCTGACCAAGGGGCCGGTCGTGGTGATGCTGGTCATCCTGGCCGTGCTGCCCTACCTGGCGATCACGCGCCGGTTCCGCTCGGGTGGAAGGCTTCTGGTAAGCGGCTGGGGCCTCGCGCTGTTCGTGCTCCTGGCCCTGAGCTGGCCGGTGCCGGTCTTGCTGCACGACCCGAACGCCGCGCGGGTCTGGTACCTGGAGATGGCGCAGAAGGCCGGCTCGGCCGGGGTCAAGCACCACCACTCCCGCGAGATCCTGGCCGCCGACTGGTTCGGCATGACCGCCCCCTGGTCGATCGTGGCGACCCTCGGAGCGCTCGTTCCGTTGTGGAAACGCGGACGGCTGATCCCACCGAGCGTCTGGTTCGCCTGGACCTGGGCGATGCTGAACCTCCTGGTGTTCTGCTTCTGGAAGGTGGCGAAGCCGAACTACTACCTTCCCTGCCTGCCGGCCGCCGCCTTGCTGACCGGCTTTGAGTGGAACCGGCTGGTCCGCCTGGCCCGCACCTCCGACCTCCTGGCGGTGCGCGCCCGGCGCGTCTTGCAGATTCAGTGGGTGACGCTGTTCGTGGCGGCCCTGGTCGCGCCCGTGATCATCGGCCAGATCGCGCCGGTGCATCTGGGCTGGGCCCTGGTGCTGTCCTCCCTGCTGGCGACGGCCGTGGTGTCCAGCGTCGTTCTCGTGGCGTCGCGGGGCCGACGCCCTGGCCATGGCGCCGCTGGTCGGGGCGTTGGCTATCGGGGTGCTGGTCCTCTATGGAAAGATCGCTCCGTCGGATAACCCCCTGCACAGCCACCGCATCCTGGCGGCGCGGCTTCAGCGGCTCGTGCCGCCGGAAACGAAGACGATCATGTTCTATCACGAGCTGGACGAGGGCCTCTGGTTCTACCTGCGGGGCCACCAGCTCAAGCCCGTGCCCGGGAAGCCAGCCCCGGTACAACGAGGCGGTCGATCTGCTCGACGACTACAACCACAACCGCCTGATCTACGACCCCGTGGCCCGGGTCAACGAGGAGAAGCGGTTGCTGCTCGAATGGCTGCGCCAGGAGGAGCACGAGTCCCCCTACCTTCTGATCCGCACCCGGCTGTACGACCGGTTCGCTCCCGATCTGGCGGGACTGGTCACGCCGATCCATATCGAGCGGGGCCTGGAACGCAACGATCTCGTCCTGCTACGGCTCCAGACGCTCGACGCGGTCGCCCGTGGCGGCGACGCCCCGACGCACACCCGCCGCTGATCCTCCGCGACCATCTCACCCCGGTTTACCCTGGAGGCCGCCCGACTTCTCCCAAGCAGAAGTCGAGCGGTCTCCGTCTTTATGGGCCGGGCAACGAGGTATTTCCACCCGGAGACTCCATTTCAACTCCCACGATCGGGCAAATTCGTCCGTCTGGGTTGACCGAAACATCTGGAGCTGGAGGATTGCGCCGATTATTCATCTGAACTCCCTTGTGCAAATTACCGGGATTTCCTGACCGGGACGATCATCAAGGTCGCGTGCCGTAAGTTGTTGGTACAAAAAGCGAAGGGCGTTCAAGCCGGCGCGGTGGGTTGACGATACAACGGGTGGCTCGCCACGGTGACACCACGGCGAGGACTCGGGAGCACCTGAATGGGGGTGTCGTCCGACGGAAAGGGCCGAAAGGCCCCTGGCGCGGGAACGCCTGCCGATGGACGGTGCCGTGGACTTAAACAGAGGGCCAGAGCGTCCATAGCGGATCGCCGCCCTCGATCGACAGTTTGGCAAGGAGATTCGTCCCCCATGTTGAAGCCCTTGACATTGAGCCTCGGCCTGGCCGTCGCCCTGGGAATGTGCAATCTGGGCGTGGCGGGTCATCACGACCAGCCTTCGGCCCAGTCGTATCCCTCCGCTCAGGGTGTGATGCCGTCCGCCCAGGGCTATAGCGAGTGCGGTTCCGTCTGCGGTCCGACCGAGCGCAAGCATCGGCTCTGCGACCTCTTCAAGCACCGCCCGAAGTGCTACACCTACGAGTGGGTCCTGAAGAAGAAGCGAGTCCGGGGTCATCACAATAACAGCGGTTGTGGTGAAGTCGGTTGCGGCTCCTGCGGTGGCGAGATGATCTATCCGTCCGCTCAGGGCTATGCTTCTCCCCAGACCTACGCGGCCCCGCAGGCTTATGGCGCCGCTCAGGCGTATGGCACGGGCCAGGCCTACGGTGCGGGTCAGGCTTATGGCGCTGGCCAGGCCTACGGTGCGGGTCAGGCTTATGGCGCTGGCCAGGCCTACGGTGCGGGACAACTGAGCCCCGTTCCGGCGGCTCGAAAGCAACGGCACCGAGGCCGTCGAGCCCCCGCCGGCTCCCGAGCCCACCACGCCCCCGGCCGAAGAGGCCCCGGCGGCCCCCACCGCGAACGCGGGCGGGCTGCTCTTCCTCTCCCCCGCCGGTAACTGAGCGACGCGACCGATAATCGCTCAACAAGAAAACCGAAACCCGCGACGGCCCACGTATCTCTTGATACGTGGGCCGTGACGCATTTCGGGGCAAGGGGTCGGTCTGCCACGGCGCCGGTGCGAGGCTCTCGCGTTGACAAATCCGGCCGATTGTGGATAACTCACCGCACGCAGGATGCGACGGGCCCTTTGATCCCAAGGATGGGATGGCGGCCGATCGCGTTGGCGGCCGTGGGTCCATTCCGATCCGCTCGCCCCTTCGCCTTCGACCGATCCGGTCCACGCCGTCCGCTTGTTCCGCTCTCACAGCCATTGGTCGCCGCAGTTGCCCGGGAAAAGGGTCATGAGACCATGCCCGAGGCGAACCCCCTCCGCGGTCGGACCGGCTTGTCGAAGGAGAGTCGATGCGGACTGATCATTCCGATCCTCTGAGTTCGGTCCGCGCCCGGCTCCGTGCCGGAACGGATCGGGTCCGGCGACGGGTCGCCTCCCTGGGCGCCGGAAGCCGCGTGGCCCTGGCCGCCGCCGGTCTGCTCACCCTCCTGGCGGTGGCCGGATACATGACGTCCGGGGAGGACCCCGCGAGCCGGACGTGGCTCTACGGCGGCCACCAGTTCGCCCCGGGCGACGTGTCCAAGATCCTCAGCGCCCTGTCGGCCAAGGGCATCGACGCCAACGAGGACGGCGGCCGGATCGAGGTCCCTCGCGACCGGCAGGCCGAGGCGCAAACGACGCTCGACACGAGCGGCCTGGGCTTGCGGACGATCCGCGACATCCTGGATAACCCGCCCAACCGGAGCATCTTCGCCACGCTCGACGAGAGCGAGCAGGACCGGAAGCGGCACCAGGAAAAGGCGATCGAAGCGCTGATCGCGGGCATCGACGGCACGCCGCCGGCCATCGTGCAGGTTGATCGGCCCCGGCGGCGGTCGTTCGGTGGGACCACCGAGCCGGTGCAGGTTCGGGTCTGCCTTCAGGTGTCGAACGAGCGGCTCGTACCGTCAAAGACCATCGAGCAGATCAAGGGGGTCCTGCTCGGCTGGGTCTCCGGCCTGACGCTCGAAGGGCTGACGCTCTTCGACAGTCATGGCAACTATTATCTCCAGGCCGACAATCCCGCGCTCGGCGAGCGGTCGCTCGTCCATGTCCGCCAGGAAGAGCTGGAAGAGAAGATCCTGGAGGAGCTGTACTTCCTTGAGGATGTGCACGTCTCGGTACGGATCGACATGACGGAGCCATCCGAGGCCTCCCCGCCGATTCGCCCTCTGGCGGTCAACGAGCCACTCGACGTGACGACTGAGCCGACCGGCCCCGAGCCGAACACGACGGGAGGACGGGTTCGCGTCCTCGTGCAGGTCCCGATCAGCTACTACAAACGCTATTTCCGCGCGATCTCCGAGAAGCCCCCCGCGTCCGGAGGATCTTCAGGCATTCGTCGCGAAGACCGAGCATTCGATCGAGATCGCGGTCGAGCAGATCGTGCCGGAGGATCAACTGGATCTGCGGATCGACAAGATCATGGATCAGATCGACGACCCGGCCCCGAGGCGCCGGACGTCCCCCTCGGTCGCCTCGGCGATGAGCCGGGCGCGGTCCTGGTGGCTACCGGCGGCGGCGATGGTCGTCGGCGGTCTGGTCGCGGGGGCCTTGGTCGCGGCCTGGGGACGGAAGCTCGCCTCCAGGCGGCCGGTCGCGCCGGTCGCGGCGCCGACGCGGCGGGTTCGCTTCGATGAGGCGGACCGGCCCGGTCCCGCCGAACGGGTCCGCGAGCTGGTCCGGCGCGATCCGGTGTCCGCCGCCGGCGTGCTTCAGCGCTGGATCGGCGGGGGAGGGCCAACCGCATGACGTACCTGGAAACCAGGACGGCACCGCAGCCGTCGGCGGCCGAACCGGACGAGTCCACCCCCTTGCGCAAGGCGGCGATCCTGGTCGTCAGCCTGGAGGAGCCGCAAGCCGCGCAGTTGCTCGCGCACCTCGACCGCTCGGCCGTCGAGGCCGTGACCCTGGAGATGGCCCGCCTGGAACGGATCACGCCCGCCGAGCAGGCTGCCGTTCTTGAGGAATTTTACGGGCTGGGTCTCAAACGCCTCCGATTTGTCTTCGACGATGTGGTCAGGATGGACGATACAGACCTCAGGGAGGCGTACCACGATGAGGATGTCGCGGTCTGGGCCTTGGCCCTGGCCGGCGCATCCCGTCCCGTACGTGACCGGGTGCTGGGGGCCTTGGCCCCCGACTCGGCCGAGTCGCTCCGCCGGACGATGGCCGGACTTGGCCCGTTCCGGCTCGACGACGCCGAGACCGCCCAGGCAGACCTGGCCGAACGGCTTCGCCGCCTCCATGACCATGGACGTATCACCCTACCCGACCCCGACGGTCAGGAGGAGATCCTTGTCTAGCCTCGTCGATTTTGAAGACCTCGGTCTCCTGGACGGCGGCGACCTACGCGCCGTCTTTGGCCAGGTCACGGCGGATCAGGTCCTGGATGCGTTGTCCGGCTCGCAATCGAGTCTGCGACAGCGTCTCCTGACGAAGCTTCCGACCGCCTCGGCCAGCCGGCTTGAGGCCCAGCTTAACCAGTACGGCCCCGTCTCGTTTGAGGCCGTGCAGACCGCCCAGCGGGCCGTCGTCGAGGCCTTGTGCCGCCTCAGCAGGGCCGGACAGGTCGCCTTCGACGATCCCGAGGACATGGTCGCTTGACGTCGCTTTGAGGTGATCGGAGGCCGGCGGCCCGAAAGGCTGTCCGGCCTCCGGTCATCATTTCCGAAAAGGCCGCACAGGAGGTGCGAATGCCGCGCGCGAACCGCCTGGTGATCGCGTGGGCGTGGGGAGTCCTGGTCCTGGTCGGACCAGCCTTCACGCTCATGCCGAATCGACTCCGCGCTGACGAAACCGCGCCACCGACGGCGGCGATCGGTCGAGGTTCGACCGCGTCGCGGCATCCGATCCAGAGGCCGAACCCGGAAGACCGTCACTCTGGCTCGTCCGGCGGCTGGTGGTTCGGCACGGCGGGGATCGTGCTGGCCCTGGCCGCGATCGGCGGGGCGAGCGTGGCGTCGAAACGCTGGCGGCTCCTGCCGATGCGAGACGTCCGGACCGCTCCAGGTGGTCGGCCGCGTGCCTCTGTCGCCCAAGCATACCGTTTATTTGTTACGGGTCGGCGAACGTGTTCTTATTCTCGGCGCGGGGGCGGGTGGGGCTCCAACCTTGTTAGGGGAAATGACCGATCCCGACGAGCGGGATCAGCTCCTCGCGCGACGCGGTCCGGCGTCGCCCCCCGCGGGAGGTGGCGCATGAGGCCCACGACTTCTCCGCCTCGAACGGGCCTCGCGGCGCTGGCCGTGCTGGTCGTGGCCCTGGCCGCGGGGGCCGACGGTCGCCCGGACTCCCGGGCGCGCTCCGTCGCCATCGTCGGTCGCTCCCCTGGCGAACCGCCCGTTGCCGGAGGTCACCGGGTCGTCCGGGGCACCGTCAGGCACCGATCGCCGATCGCCGACCGCCCACATCGAGACCAGCGGGCTGGACCAGACGCTCCGCAAGCGGGTGCTGGACATCGCGCCGACGGTCGCCCTGTTCGCCCTGGCCTCGCTGGTGCCGGCCGCCGTGCTGATGGTCACGGCGTTCGTGCGGATCAGCATCGTGCTGACCCTGCTGCGGCAGGCCCTGGGGAGCCCGCAGGTCCCCGGGAACCAGGTCCTGACGGCGCTGTCGCTCCTGCTGACGCTTCTGGTGATGCAGCCCGTCGCCGAGGACGTGTACCGCGCGGCATCCAGCCATTCGCCGAGGGCCAGCTCGGTGCCGCCGAGGCGTGGGAGTCCGGCACGGCGCCCGATCAAGGACTTCATGCTCGATCAGATCGAGCGCACGCGCCACGAGGAGTATCTCTGGCAGCTCTACGACGTCGCGGTGCCCCCCAGCCCCAGCCGGGTGGACCCGGCCGACGGGACGGAGTTCCCGCTGCGGGTCGTCGCCCCGGCCTTCCTGCTGAGCGAGCTGACGACGGCCCTGCTCATCGGGTTCGCGATCTACCTGCCGTTCCTGGTGATCGACCTGGTGGTCTCGGCCGTCCTGGCGGCGATGGGCCTGTTCATGCTGCCGCCGACGCTCGTGGCCCTGCCCCTGAAGCTGATCCTGTTCGTGCTGGCCGATGGCTGGATGCTCGTCGCGGGGATGCTGCTCCGGAGCTTCGCCGTCGGCCTTCAGTGACCGAGACCCTTGACCCGAAGGATGCCAAGGTCATGGACGCTGCCCAGGTGATCGACTGGTCCCGCGAGGCCCTGCGGATGGCCCTGCTGCTGGGAGGGCCGCCGCTGCTGGTGGCGCTTCTGGTCGGCGTGGTCGTGGGGATGGGTCAAACCCTGACCCAGATGCACGAGCCGGTCATCGGGCTGGTTCCGCGCCTGCTGGCCGTGCTGCTGGTCGTCCTGGCCGTCTTGCCGTGGCTGGTGAGCCGTCTGGGTCGGTTACGCCTCCGAGGTGATCGGGTCGATTCCGGATCGGCTTTGATCGGATCGGATCGGTCGCACGATGGCTTTCAAAGGGAGTTCGCCCCATGTCCACGCCCTTCGACGCGAGTGCCTGGCTGATCGGGCAGGGGGGGGCGTGGATGTTGGTGTTGGCCCGGGTGGCGGGGCTCTCCTGGACGGCGCCGGCGTGGGGGACGGCCGGGCTGGGCTGGCGCATCCGGCTGGGCCTGGCCTTGTTGTTGACCGTCATGCTCGGCCCGCTGCTCGCGACAAGCCTGGACGTGCCGGCCGGACCGCTCGCGCTCGGGCGTTCGTGTCTGGTGGAGGTTGCCGTCGGGGGGGCGTTCGGGATGGCGATGTCGTTGATCGTGGCGGCGGCCCGGCAGGGGGGCGAGATCGTCGGCGTCCAGGCGGGGCTGTCTCCCGCGAGTCTGCTCGACCCCGAGGCCAGCGGCGAGATGACGCCGATGGGCCATCTGTACGGCCTGGTGGCCCTGGCGAGCTTCCTGGCGCTGGACGGTCCCGTGCACCTGGTCGGGGCCTTGATCGAGAGCTACCGCGCCGTGCCGGTCGGTGACGTGCCCTTGACCGAGGAGACGGCGACCCTGGCCTTCGAGCGGGTCGGCTGGGCGCTCGGCGTGGCCCTGCGTGCCGCCGCGCCGGTGGCCCTGGCCCTGGTTTTAGCCGGTCTGGCGCTGGGCCTGCTCGCCCGGACGGCCCCGGCGATCCAGGTGATGAGCCTCTCCCTGCCCGTCCGCGCTGCCGTTGGGGTGTTGGTGACCTTGATCGGCCTGGCCACCCTCGCGGGCCTGTTCGCTGAAACATGGATGAGCGTGCTGAATGCTGAGTTTAGATGAATCTACTTCGATCATTTTAACGGGATATTGCGTTTCGCCTTCGCAGGGGCGGCCGCCCCGGCCGAAAGACTGGGACACCGCCCCTGCCGGGGCTCGAAGAGGGAAATCCGCCCGATTAGTAATGTACACTATAAGAATTATATCTTAATTGCTGGGTGGCCAATGTGATGGAGCGCCCCGGAAGGCCGGTGGCACCTACTTCCGGCGAACGCGGATGAGTAAAGGACTCCCTCAATGTCCGAAGACCAGACGCACGCCCCGACGAAGCAGCGGCGGCAGCAGGCGCGCCAGCGGGGGCAGGTGGCGCGGAGTCCGGAACTGACGGCGGCGGCGGGGTTGCTGGCGGCCCTGGTGTTGCTCGGGGTCTGGGGGGATGACCTGGTCCGGGCGATGGTCGGCCTGATCCGCGCGCCGTTGACCGAGGTGCCGTTGACCGCGACGGACGCCGGCGCGGTGGTGGAGCGGTTCCGGAGCGCGGCGGGGGAGGTGGCGGTCCCGCTCGGGGCGATTCTCGGCGGGGTGACGCTGGCGATCGTCGGGCGCACCAGCTTCAGGTCGGCGGTTTGTGGGCGCCCGGCTTGCTCGCTCCGGATCCGTCGCGGCTCTGGGGGGGCCTCTCCGGCGGTCTGGGCGTGCGCGGTGGGCGTGGCGTGTGGTCGGTGGTGAAGGTGGTCGTCTTGCTGAGCGTGGCGGCCTGGGCGATCTGGGCTGATCTGGAGGTTCTTGCTCGACTCTCCGGTCTGGAGCCGCGCCCGCTGGCGAGGGCGGCCGGAACCCTGCTGCACGACCTGACCGGCCCGCTCGCCCTGACGTGCCTGGCCCTGGGCGTGGCCGACTTCGCCCTGCAATGGCGGCGGCATGAGAACCAGCTCCGCATGACGCCCGACCAGCACCGCGAGGAGCAGCGCTCCAGCGACGGCGACCCCGCCCTCCGCTCGCGACGTCGCCGACTCGCCCTCTCCTGGCGGCACGACCCGGCCGACGTGCTGGCCGGCGCGTCGTTGCTCGTGAACGGTCCTGGCCTGGCGATCCTCCTGGCCGGAGGGCCGCCCCCCTTGCCGTTGACCGTCCGCACGGTGGCCCGAGGTGCCGAGGCGACCCGCCTGCGCCGGTCGGCCTTCGAGGCGGGCATCCCCCTGGCCGAATCCGTCCCCCTGGTCCACCACTTCGCCCGGGGACCAGCCGCCGGCCCCCTGCCGCCGCCTCTCGCCGAGGAACTGGCCACCCTCTGGCCGATGCCCCACCCCCCCGCTCCCGAGACCGGGCAGCGGCCCTCCTCGATCTGAAACGCAACCGGTTCGCCCGCCTTTGGTCGTCTCAGGTTCCGAGAAAAACGGTAATCTGGAGGTTCTGCGTAGGGTGGGCACCGCCCACCATCTCTTATAAAGGAAGAGGTGGGCGGTGCCCACCCTACGGGGAATCGAGAGAACAGAACCCGAATCCCCGGAAGGGATTAGGAGTTACGCGGTTGCCCCGGATTCTCCTTCGATGCCCTATTCCCAACGCGGAAGATCATCTGGATTCGCCCCGAAGGGGCGAACCGCTTGGCTCCCAAGGGATTACGTGGACATTCAACCCGCGATTTTAGGGTTGTCGCTATGGTATCCGAAAACACGCGGTCCGGGCGAACGGGGAGGCTTCCTCGGGTCCGCCCCGTCAGCGTAGCAGCCGGGGGGACTTCAACTCGACGCCGACCGGGCCTTCGGAGCGGACGATCACCCGGACCCGGCGCGAGGGGGATCGGCCCCAGTGCGGGAGCCGTTCCAGGAGCACGGCGGTCTCGCCGACCGGGTGCGCGGGGTCGGGCTGCCAGCGCACGCTCCGCGACTCCGACCAGGCTTCCGAGTCGTCCGCCCACCACAGTTCCACCGTGCCTCCCGAGACGACCCCCGGAACGCAGAGTACGCGGGGCTCGGCTCCGCGTCCGGTTCCGGCGGTCGGTGGTGACAGGGCGAACTCCCAGAAGGCCGGTCCTCCGGCCGCAACGTAATGCCCGGGCGGCCCTTCCGGTCGGGCGCGGTATGCCTCGACCAGCCGGCCCACCGCCACATTTCGCGCACCGGCGAACTCTCCGGCCGCTCGCAGGTGCGGCGAGACGTCCATCCCGCCGCAGAGAGCTTCCCGCTCGTCGGGCGACAGGGCGGCCAGCAGGGTCGGACGCACCTGGTCGTTCGGCAAGGTCGGCGCCGGGACCGTCTCGGCGAGCATCATCAGGGCGTTGTAATCGTGCGGAAACCAGCGCGTGCGGATCGGGTCGAGCGCGGCGAGGGCCTGCGCGCGGCTGATCCCGCGCGACCGGCAGACCGTTTCCAGATGGTCGAGCGCGGCGAGCGTCCTCGCCTGTTCGGGGAAACGGTAAAATTTCGCCAGAGTTCGCATCTCCGCGCGGTGCGCCAGCAACAGCAGGGCCGCCAGCGCTGTTCCGGCCAGCCAGGCCCGCCGGGGGTTCGCGTCGAACCGCGCCAGCCAGGGGCGGAGCGCCGCGGCCAGCACCAGGACCAGTCCGACCTGCGGAAGCAGATGATAGCGCTGGACTTCCAGAATCCAGTGCGGTCCGTGGACCGTGCGGAACGGGTACGTCAGGCCATAGCCGCCGAGGATCAAGCCCAGGCCGCCGAGCACGACCGGCCGACGCCGGGGACTTCGCCAGGCCAGAACGAGGGCGGCCACCCCACCCAGACCAAACAGCGCCAGGTCCCGGCCGCCGGAGAGGAACCGGTCGATGTTCCCCATCCCCAGGAGCCCCGGCAAGAGCACGTCGATCGGCCCCCGGCAGATGCTCAGGAAGCCCGTGCGCGGGTCGGCGTTCCGCGCGACGCTCTCGGTCAGCACGTCGCGGTAGCGGAACGCGGCGGCGAAGGTCAGGTAGAGGAGCGTTCCCACGATCGCCAGGGCCGCGATGACCAGCCGGTCCCGCCCGCGCCGGCCCGAGAGGTTCAGGGCACGCAAGGCGGCCAGCGGTCCGGCGATCAGGCCGATCGCCGAGCACGCGGGCGCGGCCAGGGCGGCCATCAGGGCGAGCATCCCGCCGCCGATCCGCCCCTTGCGGCCGGTCGCGTCTTCCCAGAAAAGCACGCCTCGCCAGGCCAGGAGCGTCCCGAGCAAGGCCCAGGTGAAGCTGCTGGCCGAGTACCACCAGACTGTCTCGACGTGGACCGCCGAGAGGCTGACCGCCGCCACGACCGCCAGGGCCGAGGTCGTCGAGCCTAACTCCCGACGCGCCAGGGCCCCCAGCGCGAGCAGACACAGGCCGAACGGCAGGAACGACGCCAGCGTGAACGCCACGGCCGCCGCGCCGAGACGTTCGCCCGCAAGGTGCCAGGTGAGCCACGAGACCAGCTCGAACAGCGGGGCCAGGTGCTCGTTGAACGGCCGGACGAGCATCCCCCGCAAGGGCATCGTCTGGAGGTGGGCGATGCGGATCACGTCGTCGGAAAAGAGGCTCGGCCAGCGCAGGCGGGTGAGGTGCGGCTCCAGGCAGAGCGCGACGAACACCAGGGTCAGCGGGAGCGTCCCCCGACCTCGACGCCCGGCCGATCGGCTTTCGGAACGGATTGTGGGTCCCATCGCCATGCCTGTCCCTCCCTGGATTGCCCTCCTACCCGATTTCTTCTCAATCGGCTCATGGGAGCGCCGCGGCCTTTGCATAATAGAATCGGTCCCTCGCGGCAATGGCGATCCGTCTTTTCGGGGCACGACGCGCTGTTGACGGGAGCGGCGATGGATAGAACAATAGTAGCGCCGCTAAGTATCCGTTCTTGCTTGCGATCAGACGCCGACCACCCGGCTCGCCCAGGGGACTGTTGGCGTGTCCTCACATTCCGTCATCAGGCGGCGCGCTTTTCACAACTCTGGAAGCAGGCCCAGGGTGGAGAGTCCCGTGCCGCCGGAGCATGCCCGTTCCATGGAAAATTCGAACCCGTCCCCCAGCTCGACTCACTGGCAACCCGCCTTCGAGGGACTGCTCCAGGCGGCCGGTGGCAGCGGTTCCCACGGCCAGTTGACCGACGTGCGCCAGGCCCTGCGCGGACGGATCGGGCCGAAACGGCCCCTGGTCATGCTCTGCCCCCACGCCGACGACGGGGCGATCACCGCGGCCTCGCTCTTACATGAATATGCGGTGAAGCGCGGGCTGCCGGTCACTGAGGTTCTGGTCTTCAGCGGCGAGCGGAACGTCGATGCCCCCTGGCTCAACCAGAAGAAGAAGGTCTCGGTCCGCGAGTCCGAGTTCCGCCTGGAGTGCGAGGTCCTCGGCGCCGAGGCGGTCTGCTGGGAGCTGGACGCCTACCGCAGCCCCGGCTATCAGCCGACGGCCGGCGATATCGACAAGATCGTCGAGTGGTTCACCGACAAGACGCCCGGCGCGGTGATCCTTCCCCCGGCGACCGACGCCCACCTGGCCCACCGGATGACCCGCGCCCTGGCGGCCATCGGCCTGCTCGGCGCGCAGCTCAACGAGACCCTGGTCCTGACCGGCTGGACCCCCTGGGGGCCTTTGCCCCGCCCCAACGCCTACTTCCCCTACGATTCCGAGGCGGAGCGGACCAAGGAGTGGGCGATCCACTGCCACGCGTCGCAGGTTCTCCTGACCGACTACACCGAGTTCTGCAACCACCTGGGCCGCGCCTACGCCGCCCTGACCCGCGAATGGGCCGAAGGGCACAGCCTCTCCGGCCGCGCCAGCCGGGGAGAGGACCAGTTCATCGGCGTCGAGCTGTTCCAGATCGAATCCTACGACCCGAGCCGGGCCTACCTGAACCTGCTCGACCCGATCCAGATCGCCCTGGGCATCCTCGCCGGTCAGCTCGACCCGATCTCCGGCCGCGAGAAGATCGCCGTCTGAACGGCTCGATCGCGCCCCGTGCCCATTTTGGTCTCTTGAATCTTGCCCACCGTCGGAGCCTCACGCTCGATGTCTGAACCCGCCCGCGTCCTCGACCTCGCCGGGGCCTCCGTCCTGGTCTTTCCCGACGTCCCGTCCGCCCACGACACCGCCGCCGATCGGATCGCCCAGACCGTGCGCGAGGCCGTCGCCGAGCGCGGGCGGGCCGTGCTCGGCCTGGCCACCGGCGGCACGCCGATTTCCGTTTACGAACGGCTGGTCGCCCGCCACCGCGCGGGGAACCTCTCGCTGGCGGAGGTCACGTCGTACAACCTCGACGAGTATTACCCGATCAGCCCGCTCGACCCGAACAGCTACCGGGCCTACATGCACCGGCACCTGTTCGCTCATGTGGACATCGCCCCGAACCGGGCGCACGTGCTCGACGGCACCGTGCCGGAGTCGTTCGCGGCCGAGCACGCCGCGGCCTTCGACCGCTGGATCGCCGCCGACGGCGGGCTGGATCTCCAGCTCCTCGGCATCGGCCGCAACGGCCACATCGGGTTCAACGAGCCGACGGATCTCCCGGTCGAACAGGCCAGGGCGCTGCCGACCCGGCTGGTCGAGCTGCACCCGACGACGATCGCCGACGCGGTGAAGGACTTCGGCGGCGTCGAGGCGCGCGTCCCTCGCCGGGCCTTGACCGTCGGCGTCGCGCCGATCCTGGCCGCGCGGTCGATCCTGATGATCGCCTTCGGCCCGAACAAGGCCGAGGCCGTCGCCCGCGCCCTGACCGGCCCGATGACCGCCGAGGTCCCCGCCTCCCTCCTGCAAGCGGCGACCGGCCACGTGACCTGGGTTCTCGACGAGTCGGCCGTGCGCGGGCTGGCGTGATCCACCACAACCTACGCGATGTCGTTCGGCGGCTCGCCCCGGGCGATGTGCCAGGGGTCGAGCAGCTTGCGACGCCAGGCGTAGGAGCCGACGGGGAGGTCCGCGAGGGCGCGCAAGGTCGGGTCGAACCGGACCATATCGCCCAGGTGCAGCAGGGCGGCGTCTTCCTCGAAGACGTGTTCGCCGTCGAGAAACTGCCAGTCACCGTCCTCGTCGTGCGAGACGAGCCGGATGAGCGACTCGCCGCGCAGGATGCGCAGGAGGGTGATGACCTCCATCTCCTCGGAATCGTTGAACGGCCAGGGGTCGGCGAGGGACATGACAAGGCTCATTCGGGTTCAGCCGGGATCGGTCGAAAGGCACGGACGTCGCCGCTGCGCAGCTCGGTCATGTTGAGGGCCCATTCCTTCACGGCCGGGCTCTCGTCCTGATCGGGGATGATGGCGTTCTGATGGAGGATGCGGAGCCAGAGCGCCCTGCGCCGGGTGGTCACGTCGGAGACGATCGCGGTGTGCTGGGGGAAGCGGTACGTCCATGTGCGGATCGTCTGCCCCCGGACGATGCGGCCGCGAAATTCGGCGTCGTCGAACTGGAGGACATCGCCGGGCTTCACCGCGTCGAGCGTGCCGACCGGCGTGCCCCATTCCTCCCCGCGCCGGGGCCGCTTCGCCCCGGCGTGCTTGTACGCGGCGACGACCAGGGCGCTGCACTCGCCGTCGCCGACCGTCTCGCCCAGTTTGGACCGGGCGAAGGTGTGCACGTCTCTATTGAGCGATTCCGACGACGGCGGACCGATCAGCGCGAGCAGCAGCAGGATCGGAAACGTGCGCGGCATGGCGACCTCCTCCGAAGGGCGATTGTAATCGGCTTCGGACGGAGGCCGCCAGAGGATCTCGCCGCGTGTCGGAGAGGCTCTCCGGTAAGCCCCGAAGGGGCGGCAGTGCATAGCCCGGGGGCGCCAGCCCCGGGGACTTCGGAAGCCCCGGAGGGGCGGCAGTGCATAGCCCGGGGCGCCAGCCCCGGGGACACCACGATCCGCATGAATCTTCGGAAGCCCCGAAGGGGCGGCAGTCATGCCCGAACCCGCGTGACTGCCGCCCCTTCGGGGCTCGACCCCTGAGTCCACACGGAGACCCGGGGCTGGCGCCCCGGGCTATGCACTGCCGCCCCTCCGGGGCTGAAGACCAACGTCGCCCCCCTCCGGGGCTGAAGGCCAACGTCGCCGCCCCTCCGGGGCTGAAGGCCAACGTCGCCGCCTCCGGGGCGGAAGCCCAACGTCGCTGCCCTTCCGGGGCGGAAGCCCAACGTTCCGGAGAGCCTCACTCCCTGATCGTGATCGTGAACGATTCATCAATGGCATCGGCTCCACGATCCGTCATGACGTTCGCGCGGGCCTTGCAGGTCCCCTTTCCGGGCGAGGTGGCCCGGACGCGGAGCGTCCACTGCAAGACGACCGACTCGGAAAGGTCCTTCGGTGGGAACGTGACCGTGTGCGTCGCCTCGTCGTAAGTCGCCGACGTCGTGGATGCTTCCGGCATGACCGGCTCAAGGTTCTCGGAAAGCTCGACCTGGACCCGCACGTCACGCAACGTCTCCGAGGACATGTTGCGGATCTCGATCGGGATGTCCAGCTCCTGACCCACCGGAATGCTCGCATTGTCGGCATGGATCTTCAACCCGAGAGGGGCCGCGCCCAGGACGGCGGGACCGTTCGGCGTGGGAGGACGATCGCCTCGCAGGCCCTCGATCTCCTTCATGAGTTGATCGAGCTTCTTCTCCAGCGCATCCAGCCGCTGACGGTTCGCGTCGGTCGGCGAGGGAGCGGCCATGCCGGGGCCCATCATGCCGGCCATCATCCCCATTCCCTCCATACCGGAACCACCCGCCATCGCGGACATGTCGCCAGCGGCCGGAGGGCCCATGCTGCCGGAGCCCATGCCGCTCATCATCCCCGCCATGCCTTCCATGTCGGCCGCCGCGCCGGGAGCGCTTCCCATCATACCGCCCATTTCCATGGCGCCAGCTTCACCGGACATCATGCCCATCATCGCTTCGTCACCGCCGCCGGGCATCATGCCCATACCGCTCCCCATCATGTTAATGTCCGTCCCCTCCGTGGGCTGGGGGAGCGTTGGGATCAGGACGTGCAACCTGGACTTGTCGATGACCTCACCCCCCGAGCGCGTGGCGAGGGCGTAGAAGTTAGCGGGATGCTCCATCGGCAGCGTGATCGACTGGACCGAGCCGTCGGCATAGGCCGTGAGGAATTCGCGCGTTGAGCCGGCGCCGAGGTTCGGGACGGGCGGGAACTTCAGGCCGCCGTCCGATGCGGGGCTGGCCTTCGGATAGGTGATGTCCTCCGGCTTGGTCCAGGGGACCGCGCGGGCGGCCTCGACGACGAGCAGGGTATAGGACGTGCCGTCGGTGACATCGGCCCACCTCAGCAGGTTCTGACCGCCGACGGGCCAGACGGTGTGCGGGCCGACGACCGCCTGGAAATAGGTGGTGCCGGGATCGGCCGGCCGCGCGGCACGCGGGTCCTGGTAAATCTCCGGCATCTCGTCGAGCAAGGCCCGGTTGTGCGGGCTGTCCCACGGCTCATCGAGGTGGAACTTCCGGAAGAGGGCCTCGTCGATGTACGGGAGGAGGGCGACCCGCCAGCTCAGGAGCGGCGTGCCGTTGGTGTCGGTGATCGCCACGCGGGGAAGGTGGCCGTTCAGTGCCTCGTAGTTGTGGACCGCCAGGGCGACCTGCTTTAAATTCTGCTGACTCTGCCGCAGCGCGGGTGATTCGGCGGGTGTGGCCTTCCTGGTCCTGGGACGCGGGGCCTGGCGATCGTTGCCGTCGAGCCGGCGCTGGGCTTGCTTCAGGCGAATCTGCCACTCGCGCAGCTCGGCCTTCGCCTCGTCCACCGCCGCGTCGGCCACGGCGACCTCGGCCTCGGCCTTGGCCTTCTCATCGGAGGAGACGTAATTCTTTCCGAGCTTTCCCAGCCGCTCAAAGCGGCTCAGATCGGCCTGCTTCAGCTCGCGCTGGGCCTCGGCCTTGCGGACCAGCGCCTCCTTCTGCGCGACTGCGCCTCCAGGATCTCGACCTCCTCGCGAGCCTGGACGGACGCTGGTCCCGCGTTTCCGCCCGTCAGCGCACCGGCGGGCAAGGTCAGGGTCCCCTGGAACGGGACGGTCTGATCGCCGTCGCGCGTCCCGCCCACGTCGGCAGCCAGGGGAGCATCAAGGCCCCCAGGCCAAGGACGACGCACAGGCCCACCCACGACAGCATCCTCGGCGTTTTGCCTTTCATGATCATGGCTATTCTCCTGGATAGATGACGGACCTGGCCCATCCCGCTGGCCGCCGGGGGCAAGGCGGGGCGAGCCTCCGACAGGAAATCCACCGCCTCCAAAAGCGCCGTGGCGTAGGTCCGGGAGGAATCGGGATCGGCCCAGAGGACCCAGGCATCGCAGCATTGCTCCTCCGCCTCGCGCAACGACCGCCGCGCCCACCAGACGACCGGGTGCCACCAGTAGAGCGCGGTGACGACCAGCTCCAGCAGGCGGACCCAGTGATCCCGGCGCCGGAGGTGAGCCAGCTCGTGAATCAAAAGCGCGGCCCGCTGGTCGTCGTCGAGCCGCGCCCAGAGCCCCTCGGGGACGAGCAAGCGGGCCTTGCCCCCGAGCGTCCAGACCATCGGCGCGACCGCTCCCGGCACGACCCAGACCCCCGGCACGCGCGCCAGGCCCAGGCGTTGCGCCAGGTCCTCGGTCCGTTGCCGCAATTCCAAAGGGGCGGGCATGGCGAACCGCAAGACCCGGCGGAACCGCCCGATCCGCGCGGCCGCCGTCGCCAGCCAGACGACCGACCCGACCAGCCAGATCCCTCCCAGAACCGGCCGCCAGCCGATCGACCACGACGGCGCGTCGGGAACGGGAACGGGGGCGGGAACCGTGGCGACCGATACCGGTTCCGGCAACGTCCGCTCCACCACCGGGGCCGCCTCGGCGGATTCCAGGGCGGGGGAATCCGTGGATTCGTCGATCGGTTCAACCTCGGGGGCCGGTTCCGTCGCGGCGACCGGCGCCGGCTCCTCGGCCGACGGCCAGCCGACCGGGACGGTCCAGAGCGGCGGCATCACGAGCTTCAACAGCACGAGGACCCAGAGGCTATGGATCAGGGCCGGGCGGCGGACAACCCGGCTGATGATGGCGACCGCCACGGCCAGGACCGTGGCCGCCAGGGCGTTGCTCAGGCCGATCTCCAGGAGCTGTCGGTACATGATCTCATCGCTCCTTTCCCTTGGCGTTGCCGCGACGAGTCGCATCCCCCTGGCCGTCGATCAAGGCCCGCAGGGCGCGGCGGTCCTCGGCCGAGAGCCGCTCGGCGCGGAGCAAGTGGGTCAACAGCGGCGTCAGCGAGCCGTCGCAGAGCGTCTCGGCCACGGCCCGCAACCGCCGGCCGATCAGCTCGTCGCGGTCGATCGCCGCCGAGAACAGATGCACCGCCGCGCTGCGGTCGCGGTGAACGCACCCTTTCTCCTCCAACCGCTCCAGAAGCTTCTGCACGGTCGCGTAGCGCGACGGCCCGGCGTCGCCGCCGTAGGTCGCCTCCGTCAGTTGCCGGATCGTCGCCGGCCCCCGGTCCCAGAGCGCCTGCAAGACCGCCAGCTCCGCCTCGGTCACGTCCCGCGGTGATCGCGCCATCGGTTCCCCTTCCTTTCAGACAAAGTGTCTGAGGAAAGGGTAAGACGGTTTGTCTTGGGGGTCAAGGGAAAAAATTCGGAGATGGGGAAAAACGCACACGGCGCCGGGACGATGGATCGAATCGTCCCGGCGCCGTGGAATCTGGCGAGATCGTCACATTGAAGGGATGATCAATGATCGTGATGGTGGCCCTGATCGTACCCTCGATTGTAATAGACGCCATTTCCCTGCTGCGGTCCGTAATACCCCGGCAGGGGTTGGGAGTTGGAGAGGACCGGGAGCGAGCGGCGGTCCAGGGGGCCGGGCAGGGGAGGGCCGGCGGAGACGCTGAGGGTCTGCTCAATCTGCTGACAGGTCGCGCCCATCTGATGGGCCAGCTCGATGTTCGGCCCGGTGCGACCTTGCGCGATGCGATCGATCCGCCCTTCCAGACGCGCCCAGCTCGCTTCAACCGTCTGGAACTCGGCGGCGAGCTGGTTCGGCGGCAGGCCGCGCTGGCAGTCGCGCTGAAAGTCAATCGCGGCGGCTTGCAGGCGACGGATGTCGACCAGGAAACGCTCCCCCTGAGGCACCACGTCCACCCGAGGCGCGAACGCCTGGAAGAAGGCGTTGACCTGACCGACAAGTTGCCCGGCGAGCGGCTCAACCGACGGTGGCCCTTGCACGATGGGGCCGGGACCGCCGCCCGGCACGGGCCGTTGCACCACATGATCCAGCCCGATCGCCTGGCGGAGCTGCTGGGCCACCTGATCGACCCGGAGCGCCGCCTGGTTGATGGCGGGGGTCGAGAACCCCGGTTCCGCTAGCATCGTCTTGAGGTGATGCCACGACTGGTCGATCCCGGCATACGCCTGCCGGAGCTGGTTCGGGTCGCGCAGGTCGTGGAGCGTTTCGTGGAACTGATCGACGGTGAGGGCCAGTTCCTGGGTGTCCTCGACCAGATGGTTGGCCTGCGGCGAACCGCCAAGGTCCGCGGCGACATCCTCGCCCAGATGCCGCACGCGCTGGGCCATCGCGTGTGAGAGCACGTTCAGGTCCGTCCGCGGCCCCGCCACGGGAGCAGGCGCCGGCTGGTTATAGTACGGGCTGACCGGCTGCCGGGTTCCATACGGGTTATAATTATTACCCGACCCGAACCGGGACAAGCGGCCCTGCGCCCGTCCCTCGGTCGCGAGGCCCAGGACCGAGGCCGTCCCCAGGATCAACAGGTAACAGGTTGAGCGTGTCATGATGGGTTTCCTCAAATCGAAAGACCATTCGCCCTTCGCGGGTTGTGGGAACAGAGATGACAATCATCGAGGAGATGCAAGGGGGATGCCGAATCGATCGGATTGGTCGATTTATCCTGTTTTTTTATCAGAAGACGCGTGAAAATGCCGACATGACCGCCCCCCACGCCGCACCTTCTGGGAACAGGTTTCTGGGCGCCGGTGTGATCTCTGGTCCACGCGCGTTCAGAGGCGCAGGGCGTCGCGGCCGGCGAAGGGAGGCGCGATCGGGGCCGCCGAGCGCGTGCTCGATCCGCAGGAGCTGGTTGTACTTGGCCAGGCGTTCGGAGCGCGTCACCGAGCCGATCTTGATCTGACCGGCGCCGGTGGCCACGGCCAGGTCGGCGATGGTCGTGTCCTCGGTCTCGCCCGAGCGGGCCGAGATGATCGCCCGGTAGCCGTGGCGCGGGCCAGGCGCAGCGTCTCGAACGTCTCGCTCAGGGTGCCGACCTGGTTGACCTTTACCAGGACCGCGTTGGCCGCCCTGCGCTCGATCCCTTGCCGCAGCCGCGCGGGCTGGGTGGCGAACAGGTCGTCACCGATCAGTTGCACGCGGTCCCCCAGGGCCGAGGTCAACGTCGTCCAGCCGTCCCAGTCGTCCTCGGCCAGACCGTCCTCGATCGAGACGATCGGAAATTGCCGGGCCCAGTGGTCGAGCATCGCGATCATGCACTCGGTGTCGCAGTCCTCGACCTTGTCGAGCGTCAACTGATAGAGGTTGCTCTCCTGATCGTAAAAATGGCTGGCGGCGACATCGAGGGCGATCGCCACGTCTTGCCCCATGCGCAGACCGGCCGCCATCACCGCTTCGAGAATCCGTTCCACGGCCTGCGCGTTGGTCCGCAGGCGGGGGCCATAGCCCCCTTCATCGCCGACGAGGTGGGCCTCCTCGCCATAATCCTTCAGGACCAGCCCGAGGTTGCGGTGTACGTCCACGGCCATCGCCAGGGCCTCGCTGTAGGAGCGGGCGCCGACGGGGATCATCAGGAAGTCCTGAAAATCGAGGTTGCCCCCGGCGTGCAGGCCGCCGGAGATCATGTTGACCATCGGCAAGGGCAAGGTCGGCTCGGCCTGCTTCGTCGTCCTCGAGCGTCTGCCGCCAGAGCCGGTTCAAATGCGCGTACAGGGGCTCCTCCCGCGACGCCGCCCCGGCGTGCGCCACGGCCAGCGACGCGCCGAGCACCGCGTTGGCGCCGAGTCTGCTCTTGTTTGGCGTGCCGTCGAGCTGGACCAGCGCCGCGTCGATCGCCGCCTGGTCGTTCACATCCAGGCCGGAAAGAGCCTTGGCGATTTCGTTCTGAACATATTCGACGGCTTTCATGACCCCTTTGCCGCCAAAACGCTCGTCGCCGTCGCGCAGCTCCAGCGCCTCATGCCGCCCGGTGCTGGCTCCCGAAGGGACCATCGCGTGGCCGTGAGCCCCGGCCGAGGTAATCACCTCAACCTCCACGGTCGGATGGCCGCGCGAGTCCAGAACCTCGCGAGCGAGAAGTCGTTTCACAGTCGGCACGGGTCAACCCTTCGTTCTCTCGCAATCCGGGGAACCTCCGCGCGCGGAGCGAACATCCCGAAGCGTCTCCCATTTCGGTCGTCTCCGGCCTCTTGATTCCCTGCCCTCAACCGGAGCTTAAAGCATTTCTTGTGCCGCAAATCCAATCAGGGCCACCAAATCGGGAGGAGAATCGGCCGTCAAGATCGTCGCGGCGAAGTGGCGGACGTCGTCCGGGTTCAGGGCGTCGAGGTAATCGACCGGGCTCTTGCCGTCGATCCTCGCCAGCATGCAAGCCGCGGTGTGCCGGCTCGCGCGGCGGCTGAGGTCATCGAGTCGATCGGGCGTGGTGTTCCGGGGCGGGCTGGCGTTCGTGTAGGCTTCCAGAAACGTCCTCGCCAGGTCGAGATAGGCCGCGTGCGACGGCCCGGCCCGGAACGCCTTCAAGAGCAGGTGGCTGAGGAAGAAGCCCAGGTCGAACGCCGGGTCGCCCGCGTGGGCCGTCTCGAAGTCGACGAGCGTCAGGCCGGTATCGTGAACCAGGATGTTCTTCGGGCTGAAATCGCCAAGGACCAGGCAAGGCACGCCGACGTCTCTCGCGGTGATGAGGTCCTCGACCCCGGGCCGCAGGTCCGGGTGAACGCGGGCGATCGTGCGGTAGTAGGGGTCGATCCGGAGCTGGTCGAACAGCGTCGTGTCGGCGAACCGCCCCGCCAGCGACGGATGGCCGACGGTCGCGCCGTGGATCGTGCCCAGGGCCGTCCCGGCGCGTCGGGCGACGGCCGGATCGGTCTGCCCGGCCAGCAGTTGCGTCTTCCAGACCTCGGCGCCTTCCGGAGCGCAGGTCATGGCGAACAGGTAATTCTCGGGGTCGTCGAACCGCAGGGTCGGGACCGTCCCCGTCGGCAGGATCGTGCCGAGCCATTGCAGGGCGTCGCGCTCGGTCCAGATCCGGTCGAGCCGGCTGAACCATTCCATCCTGGTGCGCAATTGCTCACGCGATTGCTTGAGCACGAACGGCGGCTGCCCCTCGATCTCGACCCGCAGCACAACGTTGGAAACCCCGCCCCCCAGCTCTCGCACGCGGACGGCCCGCCCTTCGGGGACGCGACCGGTCTCTCGCAAGTACGCGGCGGCGCTCTCGGCGTCGATCGTCCGCATGACAGCCTCCCGATCAGCCTCGGCCAAGATCTCCGGATCTCCCGAACCGATCCGTGGACCATACCAGGTCGGAGTGATGTATTTTACCCCTCCCGGCCGTTCTGGATCGTCTCATGCCAAGGGTTCGCGGCCGGTCCCCAGCCACCGACGCCTTCGGAGACGATCGCTGATTCGCACCCCTCTCCGTAGCCGATGTTGTCGGAGTGACAAGATATTTTTCTTGTTTTTTTATTGCGGATACGTTCCGAACGAATTATGATCCATAGCATCCATCGACCCATCATGTGCGCAGGGTCCGTGCATTCCGAGGGACGTCTGTCAGAGAAGCTCCCCGGGATTTGTCTCTTTTCCAACAGAAAAGGACGGAGCGTGCCTATGTATCGCAAGTCCTCGCTCGCTCTGACGTGGGCCATCGGATTCGGCCTCTCCGCGAGTTTCGCGGTGGCCCAGTATCCGACCAGCCCGAGCTACCCGACCGGTACCGGCTACCCGTCGAGTGGCGGTTCGACCACGAACTACCCGACCGGCCCGAGCTACCCAACCGGCACCGGCTATCCGATGCCGGGCAGCGGCACGACAAACTATCCAACCGGCCCGAGTTACCCGACCGGTACGGGCTACCCGATGCCAGGCAGCGGCACGACCAATTACCCGACCGGACCCAGTTATCCGACGGGCACCGGCTATCCGATGCCGGGCAGCGGTACCACCAATTATCCAACTGGCCCGAGCTATCCCACCGCGCCGAACTACCCGATGCCAGGTAGTGGTACGACAAACTACCCGACTGGCCCAAGTTATCCGACGAATCCAGGTTATCCGTCGCCAGGTAGCGGCACGACAAGCTATCCGACTGGCCCAAGCTATCCGACGAATCCGGGTTATCCGTCGCCAGGCAGTGGCACGACAAGCTATCCAACCGGCCCAAGCTATCCGACGAATCCGGGTTACCCATCGCCAGGTTCCGGAACCAGCCCAAGCTATCCGACAGGGACAGGCTATCCGTCGGGGACTTCGTACCCGGTGACCGGTACGCCTCCGACCACTCCGAATTACCCGATGCCGGGTTCCGGAACCAGTCCGACAGTGCCATCGAGTCCGGGCTATCCGGCCGGCGGGCCTTCTCCCACCAGTAGCGGTGGCCAGGAACCGAACCCACCGAGCTATCCGACCGGCTATCCCGGCCCGGGCAGCAGCGGTGGTCAGGAACCGAACCCGCCGAGCTATCCGACGGGCTATCCGGGACCGACCAGCAGTGGTGGTCAGGAACCGAATCCACCGAGTTATCCGACGGGCTATCCGGGACCGACCAGCAGCGGCGGTCAGGAACCAAATCCGCCGAGTTACCCGACGGGTTATCCCGGTCCGGGCAGTGGCGGTCAAGAACCGGGACCGGCGAATCCGTATCCAACCTATCCGACCAATTATCCGGGACCGACCAGCGGTGGCGGTCAGGTGCCGGTCGGTGGGCCTGCAAGTCCTTATCCGAACGGCTCTCCCGGTCCGGCGGCTCCGGAGTATCCGCCAACCTATCCCGGTCCGGCGTATCCGGTCGGCGGTCCATCGAGTCCCACGCCGTTCCCGACCTGGCCGCCGCCGGTTGTCGTCTTCTGATTGAGGGATGGATTTGAAAAGGACGAAAGCCTCGTGACTCATTGCTTGCGCGACAGGCGGTGGGAACGGGGCTTTCTGTTTCATGGAAGTATGGAAGAACGTGGAGCCGGTTTTCGCGAACCTTTATCTTTGCTGTTGAGAATGAATTGTTGTTGACGGATCGGTCGCGCGGACCGTATGATTTGGGAAAGTAGTAATGTACGCGGAGATGTGAACCCTCGGATCGAACCGATGCGGACGATTCCCATTCGACTTTCCGGCCTGCGACTGCGGCTGGCGCTCGGCCTTCTCGGCCAGGCGAGGTCTTAGGGTTCATCGTCCGAACGCCTTCTGCTGCGTGCCAATAGACGAAAGCCCCGAGCCCCGCCTTTCACAAGGGTGGATCTCGGGGCTTCTTGCGTTTCAAGCAACGCCTCTCGTTCGGTGGTATTCCGCTTGCTCGTGACACCTTCACTATGGGACGGGCTCCTCTCATGGCTGACGAAGCAAATCGTATCCGGATCTTCGACACGACGTTGCGCGATGGCGAGCAATCGCCGGGCGCGAGCATGAACCAGACGGAGAAGGTGGAAGTGGCCCGCGCCCTGGCCGCGCTCGGGGTCGATGTCATCGAGGCCGGCTTCCCGATCGCCTCCAAGGGGGATTTCGAGGCCGTCCGCGCGATCGCCACCGAGGTCGTCGGCGCGACCGTCTGCGGCCTCGCCCGCTGCAACGATCGCGACATCGACCGCGCCTGGGAGGCCCTGGAATTCGCCCAGACTCCCCGCATTCACGTCTTCCTGGCGACCTCGGCCATCCACCGCGAGCACAAGCTCAAGATGACCAAGGAGCAGATCATCGAGCGCGCCGTGCAGAGCGTCCGGCGGGCGAAGGGCTACTGCGCCGACGTCGAGTTCAGCCCCGAGGACGCCGCCCGCACCGAGATCGACTTCCTCTGCGCGGTCGTCGAGGCGGCCATCGAGGCCGGGGCCACCACGGTCAACATTCCGGACACCGTCGGCTACGCCACGCCGACGCAGTACGCCGCCGTGATCCGCACGCTCAAGGAGCGCGTCCCGAACATCGGCCAGGCCATCATCAGCGTCCACTGCCACAACGACCTCGGCCTGGCCGTCGCCAACAGCCTGGCCGGTTGCGAGGCCGGCGCCCGGCAGGTCGAGTGTACGATCAACGGCATCGGCGAACGCGCCGGCAACGCCGCGCTGGAAGAGATCGCCATGGCCTTGAAGACCCGCGAGGACTATTACGGCCTGTGGACGAAGATCAAGACCGAGCGGCTCTACCCGGTCAGCCGGATGGTCTCGACGATCACCGGCCTGAACGTCCAGCGCAACAAGGCGATCGTCGGCCGCAACGCCTTCGCGCACGAGGCGGGCATCCACCAGGACGGGATGCTCAAGGAACGCTCGACCTACGAGATCATGCGGCCCGAGGATGTCGGCGTCCCCAAGACCGACCTGGTGCTGGGCAAGCACTCCGGCCGCCACGCCCTGCGCGACCGGGTCGAGGAACTGGGCTTCCACCTGAGCGACGAGCAGTTCAAGACGCTGTTCGAGGACTTCAAGACCCTGGCTGACAAGAAGAAGGAAGTGTACGACGAGGACCTCGTCGTCCTGATCGAGCAGCACATCCAGGACGTGCCGAAGCACTGGGAGCTGGTCAGCCTGCACACGACGGCCGGGTCGAGCGTCCTGCCGACGGCCACGGTGCAGATCCGCCGTCCCGACGGCCAGATCGCGCAGGATGCGGCCATCGGCGACGGTCCGGTCGATGCGATCTTCAAGGCCGTCGAGCGCGTCACGGGGGTGAAGGCCAGCCTGCGCGAGTTCTCGGTGCGGGGCGTCACCCAGGGCAAGGACGCGCAAGGGCGAGGTCTCGCTGGAGCTGGAGATCGAGAGCGACGACCGCTCGTTCCGCGGTCGCGCGGCCTCGACCGACATCATCGAAGCCTCCGCCCTGGCCTACATCAACGCCGTCAACGCGATGGCCACTCGCCGCGAACGCGGACAGGAACGCGAGGTCATCGGCCGCCCCGGCGCGGGGGCATGATCGGGTTGAGTGGACAATTTCCGTTGTGTCGGGTAGGAAAACCTTCAAGTCTGTAGCAAATATGACCGATCTTCGGAATGGGCGTCTTGCGCGTCGTGTGTCTTGGGGGCTCGTCCGCGAGGTCCCAGCACACCAGAGCCGGGGTCTTACGGACGAGACCCCAGCCACCCCGTCCACGACAGAACACCGCCCAAGAGCGCCGTTGGCTTCATGGTCAAGGAGGACACCCGACCGTCCGCTGGAAGGAACCGGGGGTTCTCTTGTGGGTTTTGGCGGGTTGCCGTAAGATCGCGTGTCGAACCATGGTCACGGGGAGGAGGCAAAGGAATGCGCTCCACCAGACTCGATGGTCCCTCCGTTCGGTTGTTACGATCGGCGGCGGCCCGCTGGCCGTCGCCGGCTGTTGACGGCCCTCTGTACCTGGAGCCCGACGGATTGAATCAGCCGGGGCCTGGATTGGGACATCCCGCCGAGCCGACGAAGATCACGCTCTCGCTGATCGTGCCGATCTACAACGAAGAGGCCATGATCGACCTGCTTCACCGCGAGGTCGTGCGCGTCATGGAGGGCCTGGGCCTCTCCTGGCAGGTGATCTACGTTGATGACGGCAGCCGCGACCGCTCGCTGGAACTCCTGCGGCAGCGGCAGCAGGCCGACCCGCGCGTCGTGGTCGTGGAGCTGTCGCGGAACTGGGGCCACCAGCCGGCCCTGACAGCCGGCCTGTCGGTCGCCGAGGGGGACGCCGCGATCCTGATGGACGGCGACATGCAGGACCCGCCCGAGGTCATCGCCCGGATGGTCGCGGCCTGGAAGAGGGCGCGCAGGTCGTCGTCGCCGAGCGCTCCACCCGCGCCGAGGGGGGGCTGCGGGGGCTGCTGTTTCCGCTTTTCTACAAGCTGCTCGGCTATCTGTCGGACTTCCCGATCCCGTTAAACGCGGGGATCTTCGGCCTTCTGGACCGGCAGGCGATCGACGCGATCAACCGGCTGACCGAGAGCAACCGCTACCTGCCGGGCCTGCGGGCCTGGGTGGGGTTCACCACGGCGGTCGTCTATTACGACCGGGCGGAGCGGGCGGCCGGCGAGCCGAAGCAGAACTTCTGGAAGCTCCTGAAGTACGCGCTCGACGCCATCTTCAGCTTCAGCTACAAGCCCTTGCGGCTGAGCCTGGTGGCCGGTCTGTTCACCGCGGCCCTGGCGATGGTGTATGGGGTCGTGCTCGTGGCGTGCCGGCTGCTCGACATCGGCATGTTCGGCGAGAAGGTCGTCCCCGGTTATACGAGCACGATCGTCTCGATCCTGTTTCTGGGCGGCGTGCAGTTGATCTGCGTCGGGCTGCTCGGTGAGTACATCGGGCGGATCTACGACGAGGTCAAGCGCCGGCCGCTGTTTTTCGTCAAACGGGTTCATCAAGCCCAAGCTCAGGCTCAACCCCAGGGTCAACCAGAGGAGCGGATCGACGCATGAATCCCGAGGAATATCGCGCACCTGGATCGGCTCGACCGCGAGCACTGGTTCTACCGGGGCAAGCGGGAGATCGTCCGGCACTGGATCGAACGCTACCATCGACCTGAAATCCGATGACCTGCTCATCGACGCGGGGATGGGCACCGGCACGTGGCTCGTGGAGATGAGCGACCGTTGCCGCGTGCTCGGCCTGGACGACCACGACGAGAGCCTGGCGATCGCCCGCCCCAAGCTGGCGGCCGTCGGCGGCGAGGCCTTGAAATCGACGCTCGATCACGTCGCCCTTCCCGACGGCTGTGCATCGGTCGTCACGATGCTCGACGTGCTGGAGCACCTCGACGACGACGTGACCGCTCTGCGCGAGATGATCCGCCTGACCAAACCCGGCGGCCTCCTGGTCATCACCGTGCCGGCCCTGCGCTGGCTCTGGAGCGACTGGGACGTCACCCTGCACCACCGCCGGCGCTACCACCGCCCCGACCTGCTGAGCCTCGTCCGGCAAGAGGGCGTGGACGTGCTCCGATGCACCTACATGAACACGGCCTTGCTCCCGCCGATCGCACTTTTGCGGGCCTGGCGGCGGATCAAGCCGCCGAAACCGGGCGCAGCGCGGGCCGAGGACAAGATTCCGGCCGGATGGATGAACGCCCTCTTGAACAGGAGCCTGGTCGTCCCGGCCCGCTGGGGCTGGTTCCGGCCCCCCCTGGGCGTCTCGCTCCTGGCGGTCCTCCGCCGAAAAGCTGAGGCGGCGGCCCCGGCTACCCACCGAGCCGCCGCCTGAGCCTCGGAGTTGCGAGCGATCACGAACCCGCCCCCCGGCACGATTCATCGCCGGGGGGCGGGTTTTTTTATTCGACTCAGCGGCGAACTTCGGCCCGGCGTCGCGCATCGTCGGCAAGACGCGTCGCACTCTCCTGGCGGGCCAGTTCCGTCTGGAGCGGACGGGAAACCAGGGCGCTGAGCCGCGCGGCGCCGGTTGAGTTCAGGTGGTCGTCGTCGCGGAAATCGGCATCGGCGAACGTGGGATTCTTCATGAAATCCCAGACCTCCACCGTCTGCGAGAGCCCCTCCGCGTTCCGGACGCGCTCCAGGGCCTCATCGCAAAACTCTTCCCAGCGTTCGGGGCGTTCCGCGACATACGACGGGTGAAACGGCGGACGCAGCAGAATCACGCGGACGCCGCGACGGTCGAGCTGCCGGATCATCGCGAGAAGGCTTTCGCAGTTCGGCTCGAACTGGCGATCGCGGAAGATCAGGCGATGGTGGGCCACCTTGCCGACGCGGCCCGGCCAGGGCTGGAAGCGTTGCTCCGACGGGATATGCCCGGGAACCGTCGGGTCGTCGCGCAGGCCGAGCGAGATGAGAACCCCCTCCGGCGCGATGCGGTTGTGCGGCACGAGGTAGCGCCGCAACGTGCCGTCGAGTGCCGGGAGCGACCCCGGCTCGGGGGTGCCGGGACGCCGCGGCATCTCCGCGCTCGACAGGCCCCAGTCCCGCATCTCCGGCGAATCCAGGGTGCCACTCATCGCCCCCTCGTTGAGCAACGGATTCGCGTCGAAGGCGATGACGGCCACGCGCAGGTTCGGCAGGCGGTCGAGTTGACGCTCCAGGACCGGCCGCATGATCTGATAGTTGAATCCGCTGCCGGCGACCGTCATGGCGTCGAACGGCAGGAGATCGGCACGGATTCCCGAATAAAAATGCGAGTTGCCCAGAAAGACGACCTCGGTCTCGCCCGAGAGCGCTTCGCGGGCCTTCGTGATGTAATTGCCGCGGAACCGATCCCCGTACCGCGACAGCAGCGCACGGGCGCCGGCGTGGGTCAAGACCAGGGCGGCCACCACGGCGACGTGCCAGAGCCGCTCGCGGCGGCTCAGTCGGAAATAGGCCCGGATCGGCTCAAAATTGAAAATAGATGAACTCATAATTTTCGGTCGCCCCGAACATGACGATCAGCCCGAAGACCGCGCTGTAGCAGGCCAGCCGGGCCAGGCGGGGCCAGGTCTTGACCACATCCAGACGCCCGGCGCACTCCTCGGCCAGTTCCAGAACCAGGAGCGGCAACATCATGACAAGCACGGTCAACGGCACCGCGGCGCTCGTCGGCTCTCCCGCGCGGAGCAGGCTCCGGAGCAGGACCGGCACGTCCGCCAGTTGCCGGACGCCGAACAGCATCCAGCCGAAGCAGGTGACGTGGAAGAACGCGACGGCCGCCACGACGCGACCAAACAGGCCGCCCCCTTCTTCCGCCGCCGTGGGTCGCCAGAGACGCTGGAGCGACAGCAAGGCACCGTGAAAGACGCCCCAGGCCACGAAGTTCCACGCCGCGCCGTGCCAGAGACCGCCCAGGACCATCGTGATCATCAGGTTGCGGTGCGTCCGCCAGGCCCCCTGACGATTGCCACCCAGCGGGATGTACAGGTTATCCCGCAGCCACTGCGACAGGCTGATGTGCCAGCGCCGCCAGAAGTCCGACGGACTGGTGGCGAAGTACGGATGGCGAAAGTTCACCATCAGGTCGAAGCCCATCAGGCGGGCCGTGCCCCGGGCAATGTCGGTGTAGCCCGAGAAGTCGCCGTAAATCTGCACCGCGAAGGCATAGATCCCGCCGAGGACTTCCAGGCCCGAAACCTCCCCCGGATGGTCGAACACCGCGCGGCTGAAGGGGGCCATGTTGTCGGCCAGGACCACCTTCTTGAAATACCCCAGCAGGATCAGCCAGAGCCCCTCGCGGACCATCCCGTACCGGATCGTGCGCGGGTTCCGCACCTGCGGCAAGAGGTGCTCCGCCCGCTCGATCGGCCCGGCCACCAGTTGCGGGAAGAACGCGACATACAGCGCGAAATCGCCGAAGTGCCGCACCGGCTCGAGCTTCCCCCGGTACACGTCCAGCGTGTAGCTCATCGCCTGGAACGTGTAAAACGAGATCCCGACCGGCAGCGCGATCTGAAGAATCCGTGGGTCGGCCGAGACGCCCAGGGACGCGAGCAGCGCAGTGCAGGCTCTCAGCGAAGAAGTTGAAATATTTGAAAGCGAACAGCACGCCCAGATCAATCGTCAGGCTGACTCCCAGCAGCACCCGTCGCCGTCGGGGACTGGCCGGCGGCACGCATCCCGAGGCCGCACGCGTAATCGACGGCCGTCGTCAGAAGAATCAGGGCCAGGAACCGCTCATCCCAGCAGCCGTAAAAGTAATAGCTCGCGACCAGCAGCAGCCGGTTCTGGTTGCGGTGGCTCAGGACCAGATACAGTCCATACACCAGAGCGAAGAAGTTCACGAACTGGAAGGAATTGAACAGCACGGCGAGTCATCCCGTCCCTGGGATTCGCGTGAAGCACCGGCGCGGCCGTCATCAACGACGAACCGCCGCGCAGCAGCCCGAGAGTCGGGCGTATGCTACCGCACAACGCGTTTTTGGCAAGCCCGCTCTGCTTCCTGAACGGTGTCGGGAGCCTTTGATTGTGCCCCCTGACACCTTTGCTTGGACGCCGTCGATCAGGCCGTGTGCGAGACGTGCCGACGGCGGCCGAAGAGGCGGCGCAGGGGCCAGGTCACGGGGCGAAGGACCCAGGAGACGGGCAGGCCGAGGATGACCATCGTGGCCAGGAAGGCGATCACGC
The DNA here is from genome assembly GCA_963758025.1 of uncultured Planctomycetota bacterium. Classification (GTDB taxonomy): domain Bacteria; phylum Planctomycetota; class Planctomycetia; order Isosphaerales; family Isosphaeraceae; genus CAVWUA01. The sequence continues at coordinate 48,499 of CAVWUA010000012.1, forward strand.
CCGCGAGGACCATGCCCGCCTTGCGAAGGATGGCCGAGTCGAGGCCGTAGGAGGCGAGAGTCTGGCCGATCGCCGATTCGAGGCCTTTGGTCGCGCCCCCGCCGACGGCCCCGGCAAGCTGGATGCCGGCCTTGGCGAACTGCTCGACGGCGTACTGCGTGGCCTGGCCGGCGGTATCGACGAACTTCTCGGGGTTGGCCAGGAACAGGGTCAGGACGCCCGCGGCGGCCAGCTTCTTCTTGTTCGGCAGGACCTTGTCGGTGAAGAACGACCAGCCGGCGCGGCCGGTCTTGCGCAGGACGCCGATCGACTCGGGGCCTTCCTTGGCGATGACGCCCGCCACATCGTCACCGTACACGCGGACGGCCTCCAGCCCCTCGACCCCCAGCGTGCGGATCATTGGCTGGGCCTCGCCGGGGTAGCGGCGCGCGAGCCGCTGGGCGGTTTCGCCCATCTCGACCACCAGGCGCTTCTCGGCCGGGGCGAGGTTCGAGAACGTGCGGGCCAGCTCGGGATCGGCGCCGACCATGCGGTCGAACCGGGTACGCAGGACGGACTCGGCCGGCTGGTCGAGGCGTCCCCCGGCGCGGGCCAGGTCGTCGGAGCGCTTGAACAGGACTTCCAGGCTCTCATCGGCCTCGCGAGTGAACAGGCGGCCGGCGGCGCGGCCCTCGGCCCTCGCGGCGGACTTGCCGGCCTCGGCCTCGCGGACGGCCTGCTGAACGACCTCGTCGAGCCACGCGAGCTTCCCCGCGCGGGCGGGCAGCGGCAGGGCCAGGGTCGCCAGGGCCAGCCACGCGAGCAAGATTCGCCGCGCCGGTCGTCGGTCTGCTGTCTCACGCATCGTCAAGGGTCCTCAGGCTCGGCGGCTGTTTGGTTCGGTCTGGTTCGACTTGGGTCATCCCGGATTTCATCATTCCGAAGCGCATGCAGGCCGCACGAGAGTCGTTCTCTATTCTACGAGTCTGAAGGTACTTCGGGTTCGCGCCATTATTCTTGGACGGTTGAGGGAGGCTCGGGGCGTCGGCTCGCCAGATGTTCTTCCATTTTCCGGAACCCGACGACGCCAACACCCGCCTGGAGGGCCTGAACCCCCACATATTTCAGGCCACGCTGGGGGGGAAGGCCGAAGGTGACGAGCCGGCCGTCCTTGAGCAGGCGGATGGGGGACCAGGTGCTCAGCCGCAGGCCCGCCTTCTCGGCCAGAGGGCGGCCGATGCGGGCGATCTCGGCGGCGCTGAGCTGGCCGATCGCCTCGGGAAGACGGCGGAGGACCTGATACGTCCCTCCGGCCATGCGGACGGCCCACCAGCGCGAGAGTTGCTCGGCGGCGGCCTCGGACCCCTCGCGGGCCAGAGCGCGCCCGCCAATTTCGGTCGCCTCCTCCACCAGCTCGCGGGAAGCCGTCTCGGCGGCGTGGCGGGTCACGGCTTTCAGCTCGGAGCGGGCGGCCTCGGTCGCGGCGACCCCCTCGGGCTGGACCGTCGCCAGGCTCAGGACGTCGGCCACGACAAAGCAGCCGTCGATCAAGGCCCAGGTCATCTCGCCGGTCGTCGGCGCGTGTCCGTGCCCCATGACCTGGCCGAGGTGGACCACGTCATAGAGCGGCAGGAACTGGTAGAACCGCACGCCGTCGGCGTTGTACAGGGACTCGACCCGCTCCAGGCCATCCTCGCGGATCATCTGGATGGTCGCCTGACCGCTGTCTTGCGAAAGAGCCAGGATGCCCTGAGCGGCCGATTCGGTGAACGACTTCTCCCGCTTGGACCGCAGGGCGGCCAGGGCCTCGGGGCTGGAGTCCGTCTGCGCGATCGGCGGGATCACCCGGGGGCCGTAGCGGCGGAGGATCTCGCGGAAGTCGCTGTCGTCGGCGTACTTGGCGAGCATCGCCAGAGCCATCGTGCCGTGCTCGGCCAGCGATTCGACCGCCTGCGACCGGAGGGTCGGGTCGGCGTATTCCTCATAGACGACATCGGCGGCATCAGGACCAGCCTGCCGGAGCGCCTGGTCGCCGCGGTCGCCGTACTCGACCGTCAGCCGCAAGGCGTGGGGGCTGCCGCCGACAGCCTCGGTCAAACCGGCCGCCGCAACGTGCCGAAGGTAGCTGGCGACCGTCTCGGGTGTGTGGGTCGTCAGCAGGTGGTCCACGTCGTCGGTGTTGACCCGCAGGAGGATCAGGGCGTCGTCGAGCGGCAGGTCGTCGCCGAGCGCCTCCAGGACCGGGCCGTACAGCCGCACCAGGGCGAGGCCCTCCGGCCCTTGCAGGCGGAACGCCTCCAGGGTGAACAGCGGGTGGTTGTCCAGGGTCCGCAAGGCCGCCCGCAGGTCGGCCGCCCCTTGCTCCAGGCTGATGAAGTCGAGCAACACCAGAGCGTCGCGCAGGTCCTCCCGATCCCCCCGCCATCGCTCGATCAGGTCGGTGACGCCGACCGGCTCGGCCAGGATCAACGGCAAGGCGTTCGGGTACCGCGCCGCGGCGCGTCGCTGCGAGGCGTTCAGGCTGGCGATCTCGGCGATCAGGATGCGGCGGTCCGTCTCATCGGCCCGCTTCAGGCCGAAATATTCGCGCCAGTGGAGCAGCAGGTCGGCGGCCGCGTCGTCGTCGAGCGTCCCGGCCAACTCGCGGAACTCCCGGGGATACTTCTCATAAAGGTAGATCGCCTCCATCCCGAGCCGGTCCAGGAGCACCAGGCCGCGGCGCCCGTCCGTGCGCTCGATCGAGAGGGCATTGTGATGATACTGCTCCAGCACGCGGTCAATCAGCGCGGCGTCATCGGGGTACCGACGGCGCAACTCCTCCTCGGGAGCGACCTGCAAGGCGGCTTGGCCGGGAGCGATCGCGGCGGTGGGTGGGGTATTCGGTCGCGTAGCTGCATCCCTCCAGGCGAGCTTGCAGAGCACGCCCAGGGCAGCCAGCAGAGTGACGACGGCGAAGGTTCGCTTCATCGGTGGGTGGTCCCCGGGCATGACCGGGTGTTCGTTAACGAATCCGGAGGGGGCAACCCCCGTGGTTGCCAGCGCCTTTTCGTTCGTGAGAACCAGGTATGGCCCTCGAAAAGCGCGCAAGAGGACGCTCGGGACCGATTCTTCTATTCTTCGGTCAAACGCCTCGGGCGTCAATTCTGTTTACAAGACACGTCGGCCACGGGGCTTTCGGCTTGCTGACTCGACGGAACTTGGGATACCCTCGTCCCCCGGAAAGAGTCGCGCACGAAGACTCTTCTCTTTCTACATCGGATATCGACTGGCGAACTTGGGAACTTTTTTGGCTGATTGTTTGATTGGGGAATCTGGTCGTATCCGGGGAGGTTTGCCCCGCGTCGAAAAAAATCACCAAAAAAGGAGGAGAGTGCATGCCGTCGAGTGCTCCGGTGGAACCGTTAGGGAAGGTTCGCACGAAAATCGTTGCAACGGTCGGGCCGAACTCGAATGATCCGGCGGTTTTAAGGGCCTTGATCGAGGCGGGGGTAGACCTGTTCCGCCTGAATTTTTCGCACGGGACACAGCAGGATCACACGGCGGTTCTCCAACGGATTCGCCAGGTGGCCCACGAGGCCGATCGGACGATCGGGGTCTTGCAGGACCTGGGCGGGCCGAAGATCCGGCTCGGGCCGATTCCCGGGGACGAGGTCGAGTGTCCTGAGGGGGCTGAATTCTCGCTGGTTGCCGACCGCGACCGCGATGATCCCCGGCAGCTCACCTGTACGTATCGTGAGCTTCCCAATGATCTTACGACGGGCGATCAGGTTTTGTTCGCTGATGGCGCGGTGGCGATGCGGGTTCTTTCGGCCGGCGGGGGGCAGGCCAGGTTGGTGGTCACGCTGGCGGGGCGTTTGAAGTCGCGCCAGGGGATCAACCTACCGGGAAGCGTCTTGAAAGTCGAGGCCCTGACGGAGAAAGATCTGCGCGATCTGGACTGGGCGGCCGAGAACCCGGTCGAGTACATCGGCCTGTCGTTCGTGCGGCGGGCCGATGACGTGACCCGCTTACGGCAAGAACTGGCGACGCGTGGCATCCGGGCCGAGATCGTGGCGAAGATCGAGAAGCCGCAGGCGGTCGAGTGCCTCGACGCGATCCTGCACGAGGCTGACGCCGTGATGGTGGCCCGTGGCGACCTGGGGGTCGAGATGGACGTGGCCCTGGTGCCGGCGATCCAGAAACGGATCATCGCCGCCTGCCATCGCGTGCGTAAACCGGTCATCACGGCGACGCAGATGCTCAACAGCATGGAGCATTCCAGCCGCCCGACCCGGGCCGAGGCCAGCGACGTGTTCAACGCGGTGCTCGACGGCACCGACGCCGTGATGCTCTCGGGCGAGACGGCCGTCGGGGATTATCCGGTGGAGGCGGTGGCGACGATGAGCCGGATCGTCGCCGAGGCCGAGCGGATGCTGCCGGAGGTCTGGCGGGAGCCGGTCCCCTCGACCCGTCGGGCCGGCTGGCTCATGCCGATCACCGAAGGGGTGGTCGAGGCGGCCGGCCAGGTCAGCCGGCGTCTGAACGCCGCGCTTCTGGTCGTGGCGACTCACTCGGGCCGCACAGCCCTGGCCGCCTCGAAACTGCGGCATCACACCCCCACGCTGGCCCTCTCGGACGATCCCGAGGTCGCCCGCCGCATGGCCCTCTACTGGGGGGTCACGCCGATCCTCTGCGACGACCTGAACGCGATCGAGCAGGCGATGAACTTTGCCCTGGACTGGGCTCGCGTGCGCAACATGGCCGCCCTGGGAGATCGCGTCGTCCTTCTTCGCGGCACCATCCCCGGCAATCCCGTCCACAACGCGGTCCTGGTCCAGGAAGTGTCGTGACGACGGTTGCGCTGTGGAGTGATGGATGGTTCGTTCCCGTGACGACCGGCGGGCCAGACCGGTTCGATCTCTCGCCGTTCGGGATCGCATCGACCATCACTCCTTCTCAATTCAATTGACGCAAGGGACGATCGACGGCCGCAGAGGGATGGTGGACATCGGAGCGATGGCGATCAGGCCTTCCCCCTGGGAACGGGCGCGGGTCAGGGCTTCGCTGACGGCGGCCAGCAGGGGGCCGGCTTCCCGGGCGTGCTCGGGATAGGAAACCACGCCGATCGAGACACTCAGCGGTTTCGCGAGGGCCGACGCGACGCACGCTTCGGCGATGGCGCGTCGCAGGGTCTCGGCCACCTTCGGGGCGTCGTCGCTCGACGCGCCGGGCAGGACGGCCACGAAGCGGTCGTGCTCGACCCGGGCGACGACATCGCTGGCTCGAAGCGTGCCGATCATGGCCCGGGCCATGCGTCGCAAGACGACATCGACGATCGCCTCGCCGTGCGCGGCCCGGGCGCTTTCCAGATGATCCGCGCCGATGCACAGGAGCGAGAGCGGTTCGTCCCGGCGCCGCGCCTGAGCCAGGGCGTGGGTCAGGAACGCGTGGAGGAACGGCGGCGTTATCGGCGCCGCTGACCGGATCGCGCGTGGCCTCGGCCTCGTCCAGGGCCCGCCGCGCGGCGGTCTCGGCGGTGGCGGCCAGAGCGCAAAGGGTGGTCAAGCGACGCACCAGGCTCGCCGGCCAGCGGCGCCGGCGGGCGGGGAACAGCCGGAGCAGGCCCCGGACCTGACCGCCGAACCGGAGCGGAATACACAGCGGCGCCACCGGCGGCTCGGCCGCCGGGAGCCTCCCCGGCCGTGCGAGGCCGCGCGGCGACGGTCGGCCTGGCGACTCGGGCCAGGAGACGGCCCGACGCGCGGTGCCTCCCGGTCCGTCGTGCAGGTCCAGCTCGACCCGGCGGGCGCCGGAGGTCCGGCACGCCAGGAAGACCAGGGTCATGCGGACCTCCGCCGGCGACCGCGCCACGCGGAGCAAGTCGGCAAACTCGTGGATCGAGCGGTCAGTGCGCCAGGGCTTCGGCATTCTGTCCGATAGCCGGCGCGCCCAGGACGAGGCGCCTTGGATCGTGGCAAGGGCCCGGCGTCGCTGGCCATTCTTGGGCGTTCGCGTCGACGGATCGGGCATGATCGCTCCGGGGGTTTGAGGGCGGAATGGGGGGCATTACCTTGCGTACATGCTTGATTGTGAGCAGTCTCTTGTGCTCGAAAGGACTATAGCTCGCGGTCTGACTGTCGGGATTGAATCGGCCTTGCCAGACGTGCCGAAAGTCGGCAAGATGCCGCCCCGGTTGCTGCTTTGCGGCAACACAAACAACGGCAGACCGCGCGGACGCGTCCGTCACATCGCTTGTCAACTCCTTTGGCCGTTCCTCTCGGATCGCAGCGTAGCGCCCCTTTTCTCGTGGAGGGAAAGGGCTGGGAACCTGTCGGCTCGGTTCGGTTCGGTCCGTCCACACGACCCCTGACCCTTTCTTGGATGGGGCCCTTCTCATGCAGAACAGGCTGACGGCGGCCGCCCTTTGCCTGGCCCTGGCCGCCCTGGGGCAGGCCGGTTGCGCCTCGACACCGATTCCGTTCCGTTCCCCGTTCGCCCCCAGGCCGGTCGTGCCCAACCCCTTGATCGTGCCCTCGAACGACTACGAGATGGTCTGGCGGCAGACGGTCGCCGTGGTGGACGAGTATTTCGAGATCGCGCAGGAGAACCGGCTGGCCGGGCGGATCGTCACCCAGCCGAAGATCGGCGCGACTTTGCTGGAGCCCTGGCTCGGCGATTCGGTCGGCTTTCAGGAGCGCCTGGAGTCGAGCCTTCAGACGATCCACCGGTTTGCCATCGTGACGATCAAACCCGCGCCCGGCGGCGGCTACGCCGTGGAGGTCCAGGTCCGCAAGGAACTGGAAGACCTGGCCAAGCCCGAGCGCCAGGCCGGCGGCCGCGCCGTGTTCATCAACGATTTCCCGGTCAACCGCACCCGCGAAGTCGTCGGCCCGGTTCCCTTGCCCCTCGGCTGGATTCCTCGCGGCCGCGATCCAAAGCTCGAACGGGTGATCCTCGAACGTCTCCAGCGCAACCTGTTTCTCCGCTGAGCGAAATCGTCCTCGTCCGTTCCGAACGTTGCCGGTTCTCGTCATCGCGGGCGGTGGCACCGACTTTGCGGCGATTCGTCGTGTGATTGGTGCCGCGCCGCGTTAGACTGAACCACTTGCGGCGACCGGGAAAGGCCCGGCCACCGACAGACCGACGACAGAGACGAGACGACGGGGACGATTCGGATGATGCCCATCACGCGACAGGAGTTGGAAATCCTTCTCGACACGCCCGAGCGCAAGGACTATGTCGTCAGCGCCTATGCCGACATGCGCGTCAAGGACGGTTTCCATCGCTTCGTGGAAACCCACCTGAAGAACCAGGCCCGGGAGGCCGGGCACGCCCTTTCGGAAACCGAGGCGCGCAAGGTGCTCGATGCCAACATCACGGCGATCCGCGAGGCGGTCGAGACGGCCGATGCCTCCGCCCGGGGCCTGGCTGTTTTCAGTGGGGCTCAGCGCGGGTTGAAGCACGCCGTCAACCTGGACTTCCCCGTCGAGAACAAGCTGATCATCGACGAGGACCCGTTTGTCCTGCCGTTGCTGGAGCGCTGGTACGGCGAGCCGAATTACCTGGTCGCCATCGTCGATTCGCATCAGGTCCACCTCTTCGAGGCCCATTCCGGGGTCGCCGAGGAGGTCATGGAGATTCACCGCGAGATCGACGAGGACACCCAGCGCGACAAGCCGCGCTTCAACTACAAGAAGCGTTTTGCCCAGACGAGGCACGAGCGCCTGCACAGCCTGGAGGAAGATGGATTCCTCAAGGCCGTGGCCGAGGTGATCCAGGACCACTGGAAGCTGGGTGTGTTCACCGGCCTGATGCTCCTGGGCCAGTCGCAGTCCACCGCCGCCGTGCGCCGGCTCCTGCCGAAGGACCTGGAGCACGCCGTCGTTGAGGAGCACGCTCAGACGATGACCTCCAAGGCGCAGGAGGTCGCCGATGATGTGGACCGGGTCATGGCCCGCTGGCGCGAGAACCGCGAAACCCAGCTTCTGGGCGAACTGCGTCAGCGCTGGAAGGAAAACCACATGGTTGCCAACGGCCCGACCGAGGTGCTCGACGCCCTGCAACAAGGGCGGGCCACGCAGGTCGTCATCGGTTCCCGGCGCGATCTCTCCGGTGCGCGCTGCAATAGCTGCGGTTACCGTTTTGGCGCGCCAACCGAGAAATGCGTCTATTGCGGTGGGGATTGTCGCACGCTGAACGCCGTGCAGGAAATCCTCCGCATGGCCCTGCGACACCGCATCGCCGACGTGTACCTGTTCAACAGCAACAATGGCAAGAACGACCCGTTGGCCGATGCCGGTGGTGTCTCCGCCCTCTTGCGTGCCGAAGCCAACTGGGCCCCCAACGGCGACACCGCGAAATCCTCGCAGGGAGACTGAATTCGCATGGTTGATGGTCGATGATCCTCATCATCGACCATCAACCACCCCTCGTGCTTTTCACGGCTTGGTGGCTCCCGAGAACAGGGAGGGGAATTCTTCCGGTTTCCAGGGCACGAGCCGTGCCCCGTGGCTGGGCAGGACGCGGGGGATGGCGGAGAGGTCGTTGCCGACGATCGGTGGCTTGACCGTGCGGCCGTCCCCCCAGTGGCCAAGGTCGCGCAACAGGGTGCCATGATTGGTCGCGGCATCCAGGGTCTGCCCGGAGAAGGCGGCTTCCAGAGTCAGGTCGGCCAGCCGCCAGAAGCCGAACCGGTCGAGAATATCAACCCCGGCGTTCTTCATCTGGAACTGGCGGAATGGCCCTTCGCCGGTGTCGAGCTTCGCCAGGGAGCCGCTCGGGGCGAAGTGCTCGGCCATCAAGGGGACCGGCCCCTGCCGGTCGGTGCGGTACAGCACGTAGAGCTTTCGGTCCTCGGGCACGGCGGTCGCCTGGGCGTGGATCTCCCGAGCGCGGACGTCGCCGACGATCACGTCATGCTCACCGGCGACGACGACCAGCAACGTCTCGGGCGGGATGCGGCTCAGGTCCGGGTCGCCGGGCACGGGCCGGACCTCGCCCGGCATCAGGGCGATGACCGCCTTCGGGATCGGAAGGCCCTCGTCCAGCGCGACGGCGGCCATCAGGGCCGAGAGGTTCCCCCCGGCCGAGTGGCCGATCAGGGCGAACCGATCAAGATCGGGCCGGACGTGCCCCGGCGACATCAAGAGCACGTCCAGGGCGTCTTTCACGGCCGAAAGGGCATTCGGCAGGTACGCCGCGGGCGGGGTCATCCAGTCGGCATGATAGCGCGGGAAGATCACCACGAACCCGCGACGCGTCAGATGCTCGATCCACGCGCCATAGACACCGGGATTGACCGCCAGCCAGCCGTGATGAAAGACCACCACCGGCGCCTTGGTGGGTTTCGGTTCCGCCGGCTCGAACAGCCAGTAGGAACGACTGCCTTCACCGAGTTCCTGACTTGTGAAGGACTTGTGGGGGTATTCGGGGATGCCGACCGCTTCCGTCGCGCGTCCGGGCGAACCCGTCGCGAGCAGAAATACGGAGGCAAGTGGGACCAGCCGAGTGAACCGGGGCATGGCATGACGATCCTTCGTGGTGCCCAACGCCGGGCCGACCATGGCCCGGCGCGTCTCTCGGAGAGGTAACGAAAGGAACGTCGATATAACAGGAATCCCGATCCCTGGCAACATCAGTCGTGTAGTACGTTGGGTGCGGGATCGGCATTCGAAGGATGTTCCTCGCACGCGAACGTCGAGACATGGGAACAGGGCGAAGGGTCGCTCTTTTGGGAGATGAGCGAGGGCCGGTCACCCCGGTTCCGTCCGTCCTTGTTTTCTTTTTCGGCGAATCACCCCTGCGTCTTCTTCTGGCCCGCGTCGGAATTCTGGTGGGCGACGTCGGAATCCTGTTGTTCGGGCGTCGTCGCTCTCGGTGTTGGCGTTGGCCGAAGGGGACTTCCCGGATTCCCCGCTCGCCGACGTCCGGCCCGGGGGCGGATAGACCTGCTCCAGCAACGGTGAGGACCAGATGCCGTGCCGCTCGTTGCCGGGGAAGAAGACCTGCTGCTCCAGCGACAGCGGCTCTGGCAGAAGCATCGACGAGAGATACTGGAGCAGGAACATCGCGATCGGATGCTTCGTGGCGTTCTCCATGTCCCCCAGCTTGATCGGCTCAGACAGGATCAAGCCGGAAGCTCGGTACGCCTTCTCGGTCATCTCGACGCAGTACAGGGCCGAGTTGTCCAGGCCGAGGTTGTAGTCGAATGGCACTTGCTCCGCGAAGACCGTGCGGCAGAATTGAAGGATCTTGGGGATCTCCCCCCGATAATCCGACCGCAAGCCGCTTCACGCCGATCGGGCCGACGTTGTCGAGCACCCAGACGTGGAACGGCTGCCGGCGCACGCCGGCCTTGGTCGTGTCATAAACGAACGGATCGCCGTTCTCGATCGACACGATGCCCGTATGGGAGTAGCGGCTGCCGCTGGTCCGGGCAATGAACCGGCTGAACGGGAAGTAACCGAACAGCAGGCGGGCGTCCCCCTGGCGGAACAGGATATCCCCGTCCTTCAGGACGGTGTGTCCCCAGCGGTCCCATTTCTCCATCAAGGGGGTTATCGGAATCGGCGGCAGTTCGCCGTTTTCGCGCGCACGGGCGGCCACGGGGCCCCAGGGGTTGCCTTCCCAGCCGGGCGGAACGAGGGTGTCTGTTGGTTCTTTCCCGGCGTCCTGAACCTGGACCGTGAAGGCCAGAATCCAGCTCAATACCTTAAGCATGAATCGTACACCTCGACGAGTGACTTGTAAGTGTGGGTCTGCGTTGCGCCCCTCACTGTTCCTGTGATTGTCGCTCTGGGGAGGTCAAGCATCGGTTGGATCACTCCCATTTCGCTTTCGGAAGACGCTCCGAGAGTCCGCCACGCCATCCTTCCAGAAACCCTCCGGTTGGTTGTGGCGACCACTCTTCAGGAGAATCCACGCTCCATGATATTACGAATCTCGTGCCAGAGGGAGGTCTCTTCCGTATTCATCTTCCGTTATTCACGCGGAGAATTCGTCTTCAGTTTCCACGCGAAAAGGACGATAGCTGCTGATTGTCGGGGATTGCCGGTTTATTCCGGTGAATGGCGTCCAGGGATTGCCGAGGTGCCGTCACGGATGATCGCACCGAACTGATTTTCGGATGTTGTATGCGCAAAGGATGGCGCACGATAGTCTTGGGGCTCCTGGCGTTGGCCTTTCCGCTAACGTCACCCGGTCGTGGCGCGCCTCCGCTGGGGGTCGCGGATGATCCCGTCGTCCGCTTGACCATCGAGATCAACTGGACCCGTCCGATTTTACCCGCCTTGCCCAATGCCCCGGCACCCGCTCAGGTCCCTGTTGAAATTGACCTGGAACTGACCGAGGGCCGGGTGATCGAGGCGTTGGGCTGGCCGCCGACGGGGACCGAGGTTCCCGAGGCGCGCCTGGCGGGGCGGCCTGGCGGCTCGGGCAAGGGCCTCGGGGACGGGTCCGGGCGCGGATCGAGGCGCCGGTGACGGCCAGCGTGATCGTGCGGGCGTCGGGGCATGCCACGCGGTTCCCGATCCAGAGCGTGCTGGAGGCTCCTCAGCGCAGTTTGCCCCCTTCGCCCGTGGAAATCTGCGTGACGCGGCTCCCCTGGGACGCGCTGGAGGTCCGGCTGGAGACGGGGGACGGGATCGCCGCGCCGGGGTCCATCGTGCCGGTGTCGCTCGGGTTCAACATCCTGACGCCCGAGCCGGAGGAGATCGCGCTGCGGTACACGGCGGAGCTTCGACCGATCCGGGGCGGCGAGGTGCTCTGGAGCTGCGATCAACTCAAAGCCTTGCCCAGCAACGCGGCGCGGCCCGATCCGGTGCGGCTCGACGTGCCGGCCCCCCGCGAGGAGGGGACGTACGTACTGGAGGTGCGAACCACCTGGGAGCCGGCCGTCGCGCGGGAGGGATCACGACTCAGTCGGCTGATCCACCGCCGAAGGGCGGCGACGCCGGTGACGGTCGTCCGGCAGGTCTCGCTGGTGGTGATGGGCGACGGCCCTCCCCGGGCGACGGCCACGCCGGGCGGAACCGGAACGATCGTCGATGTCGTGGATCTGTCCAGGGTCCGGGGCGGCCGGGCATCGGCCTCGGGACGATCGCCGGAGGCGGAGGCGGAGGCGCTGGCCTGGAATGTTCCACCCGAGGCCCTGGTCGAGTCCACCCGTCACGACCGACTGACGGGCCTGATCCCGTTCAGCGGGCCGGAGATGGCGACGCTTCCCCCGGTTGACGCGAACGGCCTGGCCTGGTCGGCCCTGGGGATGAAGGTTGCCCATCCGGGGCAGCCGCACCGGCTGACCTTGACGGTCACGGGGGGAGATGTCTCGGGCCTGGCCGTGGCCCTGATCGCGCCAGGGAGCCGTCCCCGGCTGTTGCTCGATGCCACGGCGCCGGGTGGCGCGGGGGCGATCGCGCCGGGGAGCCCGCCGCTGACGTTCTCGTGGCCGGTCTGGCCCGACGCGCCCGAGCCGGTCGTGGTGCTGGCGAACCGGGGGGCATCGGCGGTGCGGCTGGGAGCGATCACTCTGACCGAACTTCCCGCCGAGCCGGCCCCCGCCTCACTGGCCGAGACGCACCCGGAGGCTCCACGCGCTCTGGGCCTGTTCCTGGCGGGGCCTCGGTCGCTGGAGCGGTTCGGCGGCACGGTCGAGGGAGGCGGACCCGCGGACGCGCTGGCCGAGGCGCGGCATCTGGCCGCCTATCTACAACATGTCGGCGCGACGCTGGCGGTCTTGCCCGAGGGCCTGGCCGATCGGTCGCGGCGGGAAGCCCTCGACGGCCAGGCGGGGGAGGACGCGATTGGCCCCGACCGGCTCGGCGTGGTCCTTCGCGTGCTGGCACGGCGGAACCTCTCCGCCGTGCTTGACTTGCGGCTCGATAGTGGGCCCTTGCCGGGCCTGCCCGCGCCCGAGACGGCCGCGGCCCGACAGCGGGGACTGGTCCGGCTCAATGGGCGAGGCGAGGCCGATGGACCGGCCTATAACCCGATCCATCCCGACGTCCGCGCGGCCTTGCAGCGGCGGGTCGCCGAGGCGATCGCGCCGAGGACAGCGCACCCTAATCTGCAAGGCGTCCTGATCCGGATCGGCCCTGGGCCGACCGTGCTGGGTTTGCCCGACACGGGGCTGGACGACCAGACATTCGCGCGGTTCGTCGCGGCGAAGTTCGACCCGGACGCGGCGAAGAAGGTGCCGGGACTGGGTGGCGAGGCTGCGAACCGCTTCGCCCTGCGGCAGCAGTTCCTCGCCGGACCAGGGCGGTTGCCCTGGCTCTCCTGGCGGGCGCAGGAACTGGGCGGCGTCTATCGCGAGCTGGCCCGCGCCGTGGCGAAGGCCGCGCCGGGGGCATCGCTGGTCGTCTCGACGCCCGTTCTGGACGATGGCCCGGCCGGTCAGGAGGCACGACGGGGGGACCGGGCGGGCTTGCCGCCGCTCCTGGCCTGGCGGGCTGTCGGGCTGGACCTGGACGCCTGGCCGTCGGGCGACGGTGGGCCGGTCGTGCTGCGAGACGTTCCCCCGCGCGGGATGACCTCGGCCGTGACCTGGCGACCCACCCCGAGCTGGATGCCCCGGTGGCGCGTCGGCCGGATCGTGGCGCCCTGCTGGGAGTCTCGCCGATGCCGTCGTCGGAGAACGACCCGGAGCGCCTGGTTCTCTCGGCCGCGCCGACGGTCGCCGGTCCGGCCGGCGACGAGCCGCTCGGGCACGCTCTGGCCGTGCTCGACGCCCGCTGGATCATTCTGGGCGCGGCGATGGTGAATGGACGCGAGGACCGGATCGGCCGGTTTGCCCGTGTCTTCCGTGCCTTGCCGGTCCCTCCCGGGCCGCAGCCGCCGGCGCAGCGTCCGGAATCGGGCGTGGCCGTGCGGTCGCGCAGCGTCGGAGGTCGGAGCTATGTGGAGATGGCCAACGATACACCCTACACGATCTGGGTCGATACGGTGCTCCGAACCCCCGCCTCGGCGGAGGTGGATGACCTGGGGCGTGGCCTGACCCTGGAGCCGCAGGCGGTCGCCGGGGGCAAGCGGCTGGTCATCGAACTGCGTCCGTTCGGTGTGGCGGCCTTGCGGGTCGGCAGCCCGGACCTCGTTCTGGACGGCATAACGCCGCACCTGCAAGACGATCTGAAACCCCTGCACAACGCCCTGTTGGCCCGGCTGGAGCGGCTTTCGCAAGGGGGTGGACTGGGGGGGCCGCCGAACCCGACGTTTGAGCCATCCGGCCCCCACACAACGCTGACGGCCGAGATCAAGGCGGCGATGCGGGCCACTCCGCCGCCGACTGGCTGGAGCCTGGTCGGTGGGGACCCGGAGAGCGCGCTGACGATCGACCCGGAGCACCCGCACCGGGGGCAAGGGAGCCTGCGGCTCGACGCCCACGACGCGCCGGCCTCGGCGGCGAGCGACCCGTTCATCCCGCCTGCCGGGGGATCACTTCTGCTGGAGAGCTGGTTGCGGACCGACCGGCCGGAGTCGAAGGTGCGGGTCTGGCTCGAAGGGGAGGCCGGCGGCAAGGCAGTCACGAGGCGCACGGAGGTGGCCATCGGCACCGACTGGTTCGGCCTGAAGGTTCGCGCCCCGGACCTGCCCGAGCCGGGTCTGGATCAGCTCCGCCTGCGGTTCGAATTGCTGGAGCCGGGCGCTCTCTGGATCGACGATCTGTCCGTCGCGGGCCAGGGGCCGTCCGAGCACGACCGCCGCGCCGAGCGCTTGCTGGTGACCGCCATGCAAGCCTACCGCGAGAAGCGTTACGCCGATTTCGCCCGCCTGGTCGGCTCGCTCCGCGCCCGGTTGCCAGAGTCGGACCTGGTCCCCGCGCCTTCCCCGATCGCCGAGCGTCCCGACCCGTTGCGCACGGGAGATGCCGCCCCGACTGGCCTACCCCCCGGCCGTCGCCTGCGGTAAGATCGGCCTCGCGGAATAGATTGGTCCAATCAAGCCGGTGTGGCCGTTTTTTTTGACTTCGCCGCGCCGGAGCGATTGGTCTCTCGATCGTGAGTCGGTCGGCCCCAAGGAGGGTGAGGAGGTTCGGGTGTTTGTCGCGTGCAGCACGCTCTGTTTCTCGAAGCTGCCCCTGGAATCAGCCCTGCGGCAGATCGCCGAGCTGGAATTCAACAAGATCGACCTGGCGATTACCGAGGACGGCGGCCACCTGCGCCCCTCGGAGGTAGCCGAGAACCCCGAGGCGGCCCTGCAACGACTCCGCCAGGGGCCGAGCCTCACGCCGTCGGCGCTCGACCTGGATTTTGGCGACGTGGACTTCAAAACTCTGCGCAAGCGGTTCGAGGCGATGTGCCGGCTGGCCAAGCCCTTGACCGTCGCCGTGCTGACGATCCCCGCCGCGCGGCTCGGCACCTCGTTCGACGACGAGGTAACGCGGCTCTCCGCCCTGGCCGAGATCGCCCAGCGCGAGGGACTGGTCCTGACCGTCGAGACCCACTCCGAAACCCTGACGGCCGACCCGGCCGTGGCCGTCGAGTTGTGCAAGGCCGTCCCCGGTCTGGGCCTGACGCTCGACCCCAGCCATTACATCCACGGTCCGCACCAGGGGGAGAATTTCGACGAGGTCTTCCCCTACGTCCAGAACATCCACCTGCGCGATACCGGCAAAGGCCCTGACGACTTCCAGGTCCGCATCGGCCAGGGGGAGATCGAGTACGGCCGGATCGTCACCCTGCTCGAACGCCACGGCTACAACCGCGCCTTGACCGTCGCCATCCTCGACGACCGCGAAAACCCCTTCGAAGTCGAGGTCGAGGTCCGCAAGCTCAAGCTGCTGCTGGAGAGCTTGATCTGAGAATGAGAATTCCGCCATCAACCATCTCGACCGCGGCTTTCACCATCCCAGCCCCAGCCGCGTCAATTCCTGGCCGAGGCGATCGAGATCCCAGACCTCGACGGTCTTGTCCTCGCCGCCGATGGCCAGGTGCTGGCCGTCCCGGGCGTAGGCGATGGCGAAGACGGCGCCCCGAGGGCCGGGAAGGTGGGTCGGCAGGAGAGCCGTGTCGGATTCCGGGTCCTCCGGTTCCGATTGTGTCGGATCGAGCGGCCAGAGGTACACGGAACCTTGCTTGGAACCGACGGCCAGGGTGTGGCCGTCGGGGGCGTAGTTCAGGGCGGTGACCGGACCATCGGTGTTGTTGGGGGCGGGGAGCCGCTTTCGAAGCGTGCCGCGATAGGCGTCCACCAGGTCCACGTCTCCCGCGCCGGCCCAGGGCGAGCGTCAGGCCGTCGGGGCTGAGGGCCAGAGTGGTGACCATGTGATCCAGTCCGGGGGCAGTCCGCCAGGGGAGCCGCCGGGCGGTGTCCTCCTGAACGGCCCAGACCTGAACCTGCGGCTGAGGCTCTTCCTCGTAGCGGTGCAGGTAGAGCCGGTCGCCCGAGGGAGAAGCCAGCACCTTGCTCCAGGGCCTCCCGTCGCGACGGCCCCGGAGCCGGTTCCACGCGAGGGGCTCCTCGAACTTCAGCCGTTGGAGGCGGTCCGGGTTGTCGTCGGCATGCCAGACAAAGATCTCGTTGTAGCGGGTCAGAAAGAGCGTGTGACCATCGCGGGCCGTCGTGATCGACTGGAATCGCCGGGCCAGCTCCGAAGGCATGCGGCCACGACCGAGACCACCCCCGTCCAGCGGCAGCTCGATCGGAGCCCCCTCGGCTTGCCCTTCCGGGTTGGGCAGCCATTGAAGGCTGTCGCCGAAGGCGGCCAGACGGCCCTGGTCGTCGAAGGCCAGCGCGGTCGGCGCGACGTCGTCACGGACGTGGATCGTGGTCGCGCACTGTTCCGGGTTCCAGACCCGTACCGGCTCGTTCCCAAAGGCCATGCCCAGCAGCCCATCCGGCCCGAAGGCCAGCGAGGACGGCGGGTGCTCGAACCCGCTGAAGCGCACGCGCACGACCGGATCGACGATCGCCCAGAGGGCCACGGAGTCGGGCTGGCCGGCGACCAGGGTCAGGGTCCTCCCGGAGGCGCTGAGGGCCAGATCCGTGACCCATTTCTCCGTGTGCAGGGCGGCGACCAGCGTATTGGAGGCGGGTTCCCAGAGTTCCACGTCGGACCCCCGACCCGCCAGGGCCAGGAGCGAGCCATCAGGGCTGAACTTCAACAGGTGGACGTAATTCTGGTTCGGTGTGAGGATCGGCAGCGGGGCCCGTGTCTCGGTCTGCCAGAGCCGTACCGCGCCGCCGCCGGCCGCGGCCAGCAGGCCATAAGGCCCCAGGGTCAGGGCGGTCAGGGACGCCGACTGCGTGTCAATCTCCCCCTTGGTCGCGCCGTCCTCGGCCGACCAGAGCTGCACCAGCGATCCACGGAACCAGGACGTGGCGATCGTCTGGCCGTCGGGCGAGATGGCGATGATCGGATGGGTCGGCCCCGTCAGGTCCTCGGGGATTGACTCGACGAGCGAGGCGATCGGTCCGTCCTCGCGGGTGGGGTCCCACAGGCTGATCCGTACGTCGCGCTCGATGCGACGGCGGTCGTCGGGATCGTGGTCGCGTGGCTCGCGCTCGCCGGGGCGCAGGCGATCGAATGTTACCAGGCGAGGGCCGAAGGGGCCCGAGGCGGCGACGAGGCTCATTACCTCGCGGCCCGGCGTCGGCAGATCGACCCAGGCCAGGTCCGAGGTTGAGGCGTCGAACAGGCGGATGCCGTGGCCATCGGGCCAGAGGACGGCCAGGAGCGGCCCGGCCGCCGCGATCCGGTTGCCGCCGAAACCGCCGAAGCCACGGCCGTCCCGGCTCATGTTGTCGCTCGGTCCGATCTCCACGGCCGCGCCGAAGCGACGGCGCTGCGATGGAGTCCAGAGCGACAGCATCGTCGGGGCGTCCGGGCCGGCCGAGGAGAGGGTGGCGAGGTGATCGTTCACCGGTGAGAAGGTCAGGCCCCAGGGGGCACCGACGGGCAGCGGCTTGCGCTCCTCGACATCGCGCAGGGCGAGGATCGCGATGGCTTCGTCTCGCAGTTCCGTCCGCAAAGGGGGCTCCGGCTCCATGCCGGCGGCTTGCTTCAGCAGGTTTAGCCCCTTGTTGCGACGGTTCAGCAGGGTCGAGGTGCGCGTCAGGGAGGCCTGGCTGAGCAACTGCCGGCGGATCGCCTCGTTGGCCTTGCGGTTGGCCTCCTCGGCCTTGATCAAGGCGTTCTTCGTCTCGACGACCTCCTGCGAGACCCGCCAGTAGGCGACCGAGGCCACCGTCAGCACGACGATCGCCGCGGTGGTCGAGACGGCGGCGATGGCCGGGTGCCGCCGCGCCAGCCGCCAGGTCCGGCCCAGCGGGCCGATCCGCCGCGCCTTGACCGGCTCGTGGAGGAGGAACCGCTGGAGGTCCTCGGCCAGCTCGGCGGCGGACTGGTAGCGGTCGGCCGGGCGCTTCGACAGCGCCTTCAGGACGATCGTCTCCAGGTCGCGGGGAATCCGCGCATCGTGCCGCCGCGGCGGGATCGGTTCTTGCTGGCTGATCTGCTCGATCAACTCGGCGGTCGTGCGCCCCTCGAATGGCGGGCGCAGGGTCAGCAGCTCGTAGAGGGTCGCCCCCAGGCTGTACACGTCGGTGCGGCCATCGACCGGGCCGGACCGGCCCTGCTCGGGGCTCATGTAACGCGGTGTGCCCAGCAGGCTGTCGGAGTGCGTCAGGCTCGGGTCGGCCAGGCGTCGGGCCAGGCCGAAGTCGGCCACCCAGACGGTCCCTCGGGCATCGACCAGCAGGTTTGACGGCTTGACGTCGCGGTGGACCACCCCGCGCCGGTGAGCATGGGCCAGCGCCTGCGCGGCCTGGCGGCCCGCCTCGGCGACCCAGCGGAAATAGGCCGATCCGCGCGGCGGCTCGAACGTCGGCGGAGCGTCGTCCTGGCGGTTGGAGCCGCGCAGAACGTCTGTCCGCTTGCCGAGCGAGCCCCACGATCCGGTCAACGCCTCGGGTGCCAGGCCCGAGAGTTCCAGGTCCTCCGCCGTCCGCGTGACCGGCGTGCCGCTGCCCGAGCCGGCGGCCGTCGAGCGCCCGCGCCGCAGGACCTTCAGCACGCGGTCCAGCCCGCTCCCCTCGATTCGCTGCATCGCGTAGTAGCAGAGCCCGCCGACGTGCCCGACGTCAAAGACCGGGACGATGTGCGTGTGGTGCAGGCCCGCGGCGGTCTTCGCCTCGTTGAGGAAACGCCGCAGGCCGTTGCCGTCGCGGGTGGCCCGGGCGTCGAGCACCTTCAGCGCGACGGGCCGATCCAGATCGACGTGAACCGCTTCATAGACGACCCCCATGCCGCCGGAACCCAGCTCGCCGACGATCCGATATCCGGCCAGCCGGCGGCCCGCCTCCAGCCGCTGTCCCCCCGCGCGCCGACCAGTCCGCGCACCAGCGATAGACCCTCCAGGGCCTCGACCAGGTCCTCGCCCAGGTCAGGATAACGCGCGGCGAACTGCTCGGGATCGGGCGGAGTGCCCGACTCCGACAGCGCCAGGTACTCCTCCACGGCCTCGCCCAGCCGCTCGTCGCGGTCGGTCTGTTCCAGTTCGATGGGGTTCATAAGTTTTCGCGTCGCCACGTGAGGAATCGGCAACAGCAGCAGGTATGAATGATAGGAGCAGACGATTCGTTTACGATTCCGCTTATTTCGGGTCCAGAGTTTTACGGAGTCCTTTCAGCCCGCGTGCCCAGAGGCCACGGACCGCCTTGCGGCCGATACCCAGGCGCTCGCCGATGGCCTCGAAGGAGAGGTTCTCGGCGTGGTAAAGCCAGAGGACTTCGGCCTCGGCCTCCTCCAGGTCCGACAGGGCGTCGGCCAGCAGGACGGTCAGCTCGCGCTTGCTGGCGGCCTCGCTCGGGCTGGTCTGGCTCAGGGCGAGCACGTCGAGCAACTTGCCCCCGCCGCCGCTCTGGGGCGAGGTCGCGGTGTTGTTCTCCCAGGGGGCGTCCAGCGGCAAGGCCGAGACGCCGCCCGCCCGCTTGGCCCGGCTGTGGTAGCGGCCCAGGTCCGCCAGTTTCTGCGCGACCAGCCGGCGAAGCCAGCCGACCAGCGCCGCCTCGTTCTGCCCGGTGAACTGCGGGAACTGCCGCACGACCTCCACCAGGGCCTCCTGCACCACGTCCGACAACTCCACACGCTCGCGCAGTTTCGGGCCGAGCCCGGTGCGGACGACCATGCGGAGATAGTTGCGGTACAAGGCGCATAATTCCCCCAGCGCGTCGCTCTCTCCGGCGCGAGCCCTGGCCATGAGATCCATCGGTCCCGCGCCCATCAATCACAGTCTCCGGGCCATCGGACGGCGCGCGCCCGATACAAACCTATAGCGTCAAGTCCATTCATCTGGTTCCTCCCTCTTCATGATCGGCCCCCGGGCCGCCCCCGGCAAGGGGTTTTACTCCGCGCAGCGAAACGCCCCTCTGGCCGAGGGGCGTGAGGGAACCACGCGAGCTGATTCATACGACCGATTTCAGATTCTCACCCGCCGCCACATGGTCGTGTGGTTCTCGATTTGGGGAGAACGGGACTCGGGAACGAGGGACCGAGAATTATACGCATTGCGTTGACTCCCAGTCTCAGGACACGTTAGCCGTGTCCGGCCCATCCCGCTTCAGTGATTCGCTTCCGATTGGCCGTTCGTCAGGAGATCCTTCGGCGTGTGAGGTTGTTTGGCCAGATCCTCCAAGATATCGAGTTGCTTGTTGAGAACATCAATTTGTTCTCTTTGCTCCTCTCTCCAATCCGTTTCGGCCGCCAACCGACACTGCCGACGGGCCAGTTCGATCCATGTGGAGGCTCGATGAGCGATATCCTCCGCGGCACGCGCGGCGTAGGCGCGGGCCAGGAAGAAGGAGCCCTCGGCGTCGGGAATCTGCTCCAGGGCCTGCTGGAATCGGTTGATGGCCTTCCCGGCGCGGCCTGCGTTGAGGTCGATCAGCCCGAGTATGAGATCCCTCTGAGCTTTGTAGGTAGAAAGGCATTTCTGGTCGGCCCCAGGCATCAAGTCCTCGGCGCGGCGGATCAACCTCTTGGCCTGGGTCGAGCCGATCTCGCGCAAGACCAGGCCAAAGGCCCGCCAGTTCAAGACGAAGATTAACTCATGTTGGACTCGGACCGGGTGGGGCATGACGACAGTATCCGGCGATCCATTGACCGTCTGAGCACTGTCGGCCGGATCGGGCGTGACAATGGCTTTCAGCAACCTTTCGGCCTGCTCGGCGGCCTTACGGAACGTCTCGTCGGCTTCCTCGTACGCCCTGGCCCGGAGGAATGCCATGCCCAGCCGACGGCGCGATTCGATGGCCTCAAGCGCCCCATCTTCGTCGCATTCGCTGTAGGCTGCGGCGATTTTCAGATGATAGCTGGCCTGATCGTACTTTCTCTGGTTGCGATACAGGGTGCCCAATCGGATATGGGCCTTGCTGCGGGCGCGGATCTGCTTCAGCCGACCGGCGGGGTCCAGGGGCAGGCTACGGCCCTCCATCGTCGCGATCGCGCGGAGCAGCACGGTGATGGCGCGGTCGAGGTGCTGTTGATAGATCTCGGGGCTATGCGAGCCAATCACTTGACTCTGATAAATGTCAGCGATCCGGAGCAAGGCCTCTTCTCCCGGCTCAAAGCTGAGTGCCGCCTCATGCTCCGCCAAGGCCCAGTCGTGCGACCCCAATCCCGACAGGATTTCACCCAGCATGGATCGCTCGGCGCAGCTCTCAGGCTTGAGCGCAACGGCACGCTCAGCGTGGGCGAGAGCCTTATCGTACTTCGATTGCAGGAAATACGCTTTCGCGAGGAGTCGGTGGAGCCCGTCCTCCCGGATCTGCCGGCTATGATTCTCCTCCAGGTCAGCGATCGCCTCCTCTAGAAGCATTGCTGCACGCTCGGCCCGTGCCCTGGAGCCGTCCGCCGCTGGTTCATCGTCGAGAAGCAGCTTGGCCGCCCGGATGGCGAACTGGGCACGGAGCCAAGGCGCCCAGCAATACTGCTGCCGAGACTTTTCGAGCCGCTCCAGGTAATCCCGAGCATCCTCATCAGCGGATATTCCGCGCTCGCAACGGATGAGAACCTCGTGCATCAGGTGGGCGAGGTGGAACTTGCGTCTCCATCGCCGCAATTCCTCCTTCTGCTCGTTGTTGAGCGACCGAGCGCCGCTGCAGCCCGTCGATGAGTGTCTCCCACGCCTGGCGGACATCATCCCAGGCGGCGGAGCCGGCCGGGGAGCGGAATGCGGCCGGAGCGTACTCTGTGGCGCGGAGGCAGGTAGCGGCCGCCTCGCGTCCGAGGCGCAGTTGCCTGTCCAATGACCGCGTTTTTCGCATCTGCTCGGCACAGGCGCGGGCCAGGAGGGCCCAGGTCGTCTCGCGCGGGTCGATCGCCAGGGCTTGCTCCAGCGAGGCCCGCGCCGCGTCGGCCCGGTCCAGTTTCAGATAAATTCTGCCCTGCTCGACGAGCACCTCGGCGCCGGCTGGTTCCAGGCGGGCCGCCTGGCGGATTAGCCGCGCCGCGCGGTGCGGTTCGCCGGCCTCACGATGGGCGATGGCGAGATCTCTTAGGGTGGTGCGCGCGACCTCGATGACCTTGTCTCGCAGGGTGTTGTGAGTCACTTCGCCGATTCGAGACTGATTGTCCTTGCCGGACAGGGCAGAGTGGCACAGTTCGCGCCAGGCCAGAGCCACGGCAATTTCGCGACTCTTCCGCGACGCTCTGGTTTGCTCAGAGGAACCGAGGCGTCCTAACGACAGGCCCCGCAAGTTCCAAGACAATGGGTCGGTGGGCTTGAGCCTCAGCGCCTGATTGCATAGGCGTACGACCTCAGCGTGATCGTCCGCTTTATAGCACATCGTCGCCAGGGCATAATACGTCCGAGTCAGGCTCGCCCGTCGCTGCACGGTCTGGGGAATATTCTCCTGAACAGCCCGACGGAAGGCGGTCAACGCCGCCTCGGTCCGCCCCAGGTCGCGGTAAATGATCGCCAGGTTGTAGTGCGTCTGCGCGAACTTCGCGTCCTCACCCAGAGCCCGGACGAAGGCCCGCTCCGAGGCGATCAGGTTTGGGTCGCGATCTCTGGGGGTCAGCAGTGTCTCGCGATAGATCCTCAGGCCCTCGGTGAAGTACCGCACGGCCTGCCATCGGGGCGAACCGATCTTGATCTGCTCGGTGACCAGTCGGAGGGCGAGTTCCCCGATGAGTCCGTCCAGGGCAAGGTCCGATGTCCCCAGGACGCCGTCTCTGTCGCCTCTACCACCCGCCAGGATTTCGCCGGTCGTTCTCCAGTGGCCCATTAATCCGCAGCCACTGAGCGTGGAAATCAGGACGAACCGGTCGCTCTCGCGATGGATGCCGCCAGCCAGCCGGGGCCGTGGGATCAGCCGTCCGAACAGGCCCAGCAACTTGTCGAGCGAAACCTGCACTGGACCGAGAGCGATTTTATTGGCCTCAATCGCTTCTAATAATGCCTCTCCGGTGACTCCGACGCCAATGGTCGCATCCAGCGGACCCGCCTTATCACCGTCGGGTGACGCTTCGTCGATGACCCGGAACAGGTCGGTCAGCCGGGTGATCTCGTGCAGCAGGCGCTCGGCTAATCCCTGGACCTGCGGGTCCAGTTCCTTGATCCCGGTATGATTGACGAAGCTCTCGATGACGATCTGCCGCCGCACCCGCAGGATTCGATCGGCCGAGGCAATTAGCAGACCTGCGGCCAGGACCTGGAGCGCTGTCGTGGAGGTTAACAGGGTTGACGCCGATTTGGCCGGCGTGCCGGCCGGGCGGGTCCATTCGTCGTAGATGAGCCAGCCGGACCACAGAAGAACCGCGGCGACAGCGAACGGCACGAACAGTTGCCGCCAACTCGTGGAGAGCCACCGTCGCGCCAACCCGAAATTGCGGGCTATCCAGTACGCCAGGATCCGGAACCGGACACTGAACCACGCTGGGAACAACAACCACAGGGCCAGCAACAGTGTCGGCACGCCCATCAGCGCCAGGGCCACCGGCAATCTCAGGAGTTCCGCCGTCTGTGGGAATCGCGGGGCAACCAATAGGGCCGCGCCGCTCAGGACGAGGATGCCTCCTGCCGGTAAGGCACACATCCCGATCCGTTCCCGGAACCAGGCCAAGTTAAATCGCCACAGGATAGGGACCATAATGACGAGCAGAAGGCCCAGCGATACCACAGCCCAGCCGACGCCTAATAGCCACTCCCGGCGCATGTGGGTCAGCGGTCCAGTCACTGCCAGGGCGGCTCCCATCACGACCGCGATCCCGACCGCAAAGCGACTTTCCCGAAGAACTTGATTGTATAGAAGCGCCTGCCGGCAGAGTCTCGGTATTCGGTCGAAATTGCTCATGACCGCCTCCGGCCGGTTCAAGCATTCGGTGCCGAGTGATCCTCCACATGCAAAACTGGAATTAGGATACCCTCACCGCCAGTCTCTGCCTACAAATTCATGATTTTTATCCACCCAGCCATGCTTAGATATATGGCCGCTAGCAAAGAGACGATGATAGGAGAAGTGTTCCTCCCACATAACGATTAAAACCTATCTCGCGCAAAGAAAAGCCCCTCCCTACGTCAGACGTCGGGAGGGGCTGAGGGAGTTGCCGATCGTGCGGTCTGAGGGTCAGGCCGCGCGGCGGCGGTACTTGTGTCGCAGGCCCAGGCCGGCGATGGCCGCGAGGAAGACGGCGATGGACGTCGGCTCGGGGATCGGCGAGGCCTCGGCGACGAGCTTCCCTTGCGCCGAGTTCTTGCCGCCGTTGGTCGTCGAGGGGGCCAGCCAGACGGCGTTGGGCACCGTCAGGGTGTTCAGGAAGTCCCCGGTGCGGAAGACGGTCTTGTCGATCGGTTCAAACGTCGCGGTGACGCTCGAATAGTTCGACCCGGTGACGACGCCGTTGAGCACGCCGGTCAGCGTGATCGGCGTCTCGTTGACCGAGGGGGTCTCGTCGTTAACCTGCTGGGAGATGTAGGTGATCGAGAACGGCGTATCGGTGTACACCGTGCTCACACCGGCCGGCAGGGCGCCGACGAGGAACTCGCCCAGGCTGAAGTTCGCCGGGGGATCGTCCGGGCCGTTCGCCTGGAACGAGCCGACGCCGACGCTGCTGAAGCTGATGACGTTCGCACCGGCGATGCCCGTCGTACCGATCGAGCCCGAGGTGCTGTACTGGTTGTTGCTGGTCATCGTCGCTGCCGAGGCGCTGGAGGCCCCCGCCAGACCGACCGCCAGAACACAGGCCGCCAGCCGCAGCCCGGTCCACCCACAAGTGTTACGCATCCGTTCCTCCTGATTGGTGACGTGAATCACGCTTTGGCTTTCGTGACGAGAAATGTTCGGACCGGGCCACCATCTCACGTGACGGCGCGCCTCGGCCGTCCCGGCACTGCTGGCCCAAGGGTCGCGTCCTCGCCTGCACGACGACAAAACGACCCGAGCCAGTTCGGGCCTCGCGACGGTTCCGAACCGCCGCCAAAGGCCCCACTGTCAGGGCGTGGTGTGTGGCCAAAGCGATGCAAGTTCAAGCCGTGGCGTTCCTCCCCCACGCGAGGGCACGTGCCCAGGCAGTCCAGGGGATTCCGTCTCGTGGTCCGCAATACACGGTGGTTTCGAGAGGCCGACACGTGCGCGAAAGGATCAGGCGACGGGATGCGAACCGATGGGTGATCGTCAGCGGTCTGGCTCAAATGGCCCGGCCTCCCTGCCTGGCTTCGTTCGCGTGCTCGGCCTCGTCGGTCCGCGTGTTGTGAACCTTGAGGCGAAATCGAACGGGCGGGAGAATAATCCAACGGCCGTCCGGTGTCCACCTCAAGTTCGGGATTTTTTGGCGATTTGACTAAAGTTTCCCGAAACGTGAGCCGATGTGCCCGCGTGAACACCCCGTTCGTCACTCGTCCGGGTTGAGACCCTCATAAACGTCCGTGTCCGGGTGTTGGGTTTTCCACTCACCCCAGGTCGTTCGCGTCGAGGGAAACTCGGCGTAGGGGAAGGGAACGGCGGGATGGTCCTTGTCCGTCTCGATGAGTTCCCCGGTTTCCTGGAGATAGCCCGCGTGCCCGATCCGAAGGACCATCCGCTGATCCATCAGGCCCCCTTGCGCGATGTCCAGCGGCGTCTGGTGATCCCCGCCGCCGAACGCGCGGACGCAATCGGCGATGTCGCAATACGTCACGGTCACGGCCACACCGTCCACGACGTCGTTGACGACGTGGTCCGTGAATCCGCGCATGGCCCTCAGGCGATAGGCGCGGCTTTTTCCGCCGACTTCGATTCCGATCACTGGCTCATCGTCGGCCAGCGTCGCCTCCGCGGCCGTCAGCGTGGGGGGTGTCGGAATCCCCTCGAAAAATTCGACGACGCGGCGGACTTCCGGGAGCGGTTCGATCACTTCGCTCTTCCGGGACCAATCGCGCAACATCGCCGTCTCGGCCCAGTAGAACGCTCCCAATCCGAGCGGCGCGATGAGTGCGAATCCGGCCACGATGATGATGCACACGCGCTTCAGCGGCGATCGTCGGGTGCTGAGTAACTGGCCGACGGACAGCATGAACAGCCTCCGGAATCAGTGCCAGAGAATCAAATACGAAAAGACGCGCCCCAGCAATGATCCGGGCGCGCCAGGTGAGGGTGCCCGCCGGATCGCGTCCCGCGCGGGACGGTCCTCGGCGGGGTTCGTGCGTGGTGGTTGACCTCAATACTGGTCGCTGGAAATCGTCTCGCCGGTCGCCCTGGTGCCGAGGGCCCACCAGGTCGGGAACGCGATCGTGCTCTTGATGAAGTGGACGCTACCGTCCGCCATGGCGACGTTGCAGCCGCCGGAGTGGTTGCTGGTGGCGTTCGTGTAGTGGTCGTGGATGGCGTTGACGCAGCAATCCATCCGGCAGGCGCCCCACTTCAACGTCCCGGCGCCGTTGGGTGGCACGACGGTGTTGAACAGGGAGGCGCCGATCGATCCCCAGCCCCAACGGGTGCCTCGACCACCGGTCACCATGCCCGACATGTACCACCCGGTGCAGGTCTGGAGGTCCTGCTTCACCTGAGGAAGCATGCTGGCAACCAGCACGTACTGGTTCACGGCCTGACCGCCGCCGGCGGCATTGCCGGTCGAGTTCCCCATCTTCAGAATGGCGTTACTCTCTTCGCCAACAAGCGCCTCGGAGAACGCGATGGTGGACGAGGTGCCGTCGGTGATGTCGGCGATCGAGTAACACGTCTGGTAGGCGAAGACCCCGCTCGTCCTCTGATTGACGTTGTACGTGGTCGCGCCCATGCTGGCGCAGTAGCTGTTGATGTTCACCTTACCCGCGTTGCCATCGGACGGGCAGAGGAAGCTGTTGATCCGGGTGTTGTAGGCCGTGGCGTTGGCCTTCGCGGCATACGCCGTGCCCCCACTACGTGATCCGGGGCCCCAATTGAAATTGATGGCGTTATAGATCGGATTCTGCTCCAGGTAAGGGAGCAGCAAGGACTGCGCACTCCAGACCGACCAGCCGTCTCCGGATTGTCCAATGTCCCAGGGTTGCTGGGACGCTCCCATCGGGAACGTGTCAATGGCCGAGTGGTAGTTGTGCAGCGCCAGCCCGATTTGCTTGAGATTGTTCGTGCACTGCGATCGCCGGGCGGCCTCGCGCGGCCTGAACGGCCGGCAGAAGCAGGGCGATCAGCACACCGATGATGGCGATCACCACCAGAAGCTCGATCAGGGTGAAACCCCGACTCGATTCTCGCTTGCTCATGATTTACCTCGGAAAAATGTTAATTCGAACGTGTCGGCCGGATGAATACGGAATCAGCCAGATTCCCCCGTTGGCTGAAAAACCGCAAACATGCTTCACGATCGCGGCCGTTATCATGACCTGGCCTCGCCTGGGCCGGTTTCCGACCTGGACTCATTGCTGCTTCGAGGCGCCTGGAGGATTGTTTTCATAAAATTTCGTCATGTCGTCCACCTGCTGTTTAATCTCCGGGGATTCCTCGGTCACGACGGTCCCCGTCTCCTCTGAACCACCTCCGCAACCCACGAGAAGCATGGATGCGACGAGGACGAAGGCACCATTGAGGAACGTGCGCCGGATGATCCCTGAACCGAGACTGCTCATCATGATCTCTTTCTTGACTTGTCAATGGGCGGATTGATTCGTAATGCCCCACGGCCCTGATGATTTCCCAGTGGGTGGGCCAAGTTCACCGCACCGCGCGGTTAACCGAGGGAGCATTGGTCTGTGTGCCTTGAGTTATCAGAACCCAGGTCTCATTTCATGGAGAATCGCACAATTCAGATCGCCGAGCAAGCATGGACTGGGATTTTCCGGAAGGTATCGATTCTTTTGAATCTGGCAGTAGGGGGGGCGGGCGGCCGACCTTGCGAGAGAATGACGATCAGCCTCGGGGGCCGCAATCCCGCGTTCGGCGGTCATGGTGTCGGGGACCAATGATTATCCAATCCTCTAATCGAAAAACCCTCTTAAAGAAGCGTCAGAATGAGAGAAAAAGGGCGAAAAAAACGGAAGAGAACCCCGAGCATCCGCTTCATGGCTTCAATTTCAGAGTAGGGAAAATCCCCAACGCGGGTACCCAGAACAGTTTGGTGTCCCGGTTGCGCAGCGACAAGAAAGGAGACTCCTCGGCGCTCTGATGTCTGCCAAAACGGCAGGTGGGTTCGTTCGGCGCAGGAGTCTTAAGTTCCTTCGGCACAAAAGGTTTGGGTTCGGTCGGCGCGATGGTCCTTGGGTTCGGTCGGCGCGATGGTCCTTGGGTTCGGTCGGCGCAACAGGTTTGGGTTCGGTCGTGCGCAACAGGTTTGGGTTCGGTCGGCGCAACAGGTTTGGGTTCGGTCGGCGCGGGAATGGTCCCGTCGAGCGCGGATTTTTCACGATGGGGATTGTCAAAGAACCGCAGGCGCACGGCGGCACTCTTGAGAAGGATCGTTGCGTTGCTTCGCGCGATTCACCGGCTCTTGAGAAAAAATCCGAGATTCCTCGGCGATCTTCACCCTGAATCGCCAGGACTCACGACGTAAAAAATCGCCCTTTCCTCGTTTCCACTCTCTGCGGGGGAACGGGGGTGGATTCCACGGGTGGAGATGGGGGAGGAGTCTTACAAAAAGTAACGGAATCTTCTTTACTTACCCATCAACCATGCGTGGATCAGCCCGGGGCTGTCCCGGAACTCGCCGGCTCGTTTTGGTGTGATTTCAGAGCAGGCTGACCGGATCGACATCCACGGCCAGTTCGACGCCGTGGGGTGGGGCGACCGTGGGCAGGACCGCGCGCAGCAGGGTTTGCAAGGGACGCGGGCTGGGGGCGCGGAGCTGGAGGTGGAAGCGAAACAGGTGCTTGATCTTCGCCACCGGCGCGGGGGCCGGGCCGAGCAGCCGGACCGATTTCTCGGCATGCTCGGTGAGCGTCCCGGCCAGCTCGTCGAGGAAGCGCTGGACGACGGTTTCGTCCGGTCCTCGGGCGATCAGTCGCACGAGGCGTCCGAACGGCGGCACGCCCCGGATTTCGCGCTCGGGCAGCTCTCCGGCGACGAAGCCGAGGTAATCGTGCTTCGCGGCGTGCTGGATCGCCGGGGCCTCCGGGCAGTACGTCTGCACGATCACCCGCCCCGGGCGCTCCCCCCGCCCGGTGCGGCCGGCAACCTGCGCGACGAGCTGGAACGTCCGCTCCGCCGCGCGGAAGTCGGGCAGGTGCAACGACGTGTCGGCGCTGACGACCCCGACGAGGGTCACGTTCGGGAAGTCCAGCCCCTTGGCGATCATCTGCGTGCCCAGCAGGATATCGACCTGGCCGGTCTTGAACGCGGAGAGGACCTTCTCATGACTGCCGGGGGAGCGCATGGTGTCGGAATCCATGCGCCGGATGACGCGGTCGGGGAACGCCGCGCGGACTTCGCGCTCCAGCCGCTCGGTGCCGATGCCGCCGTAGTGCAGGCCCGAGCCGTTGCACGACGGGCAGAACGACGGCGGATCGCGCTCGGCGTCGCACGTGTGGCAGATCGCCCGCTGCCGCCCTTTGTGGTGGGTCAGGGCGACATCGCAGGCGTCGCACTTCAGGACGTAGCCGCACTTCGGGCAGAGGATGAACGTGTGGAACCCCCGGCGGTTCAAGAGCAGGATCACCTGCCCGCCGTCGTCGAGGGCCTCGGTCATCGTGCGCCGCAAGGGGCCGGAGAGGCCGCCGACGGGATTGCCCGGCGAGGGCTTCTCGTGCCGCTGGTCGATGATCTCGACCGCGCGGCATCGGGCGGTCGGCCACGCGCTTCGAGAGGGTCAGCCGGGTGTAGCGCCCGGCCTCGCAGTTTCGCCAGGTTTCCAGCGCCGGGGTGGCCGAGCCGAGGATCACGGACACGCCTTCGAGCTGCGCCCGCTTCACGGCGACATCGCGCGCGTGGTAGCGCGGGGCGGTCGCCTGCTTGAACGTTGATTCGTGCTCCTCGTCGATCACGATCAGCCCGAGCCGCCGCGTCGGGGCGAAGACCGCCGAACGCGCGCCGACGACCACCTGGATCTCTCCCCCGGCGATCGCCCTCCAGTGCCGGTGCCGCTCGGCGTCGCTGAGGTGGCTGTGCAGGACGGCGACCTTCGGAAAGCGCCGGCGGAACCGGCGGATCGTCTGCGGCGTCAGGCTGATCTCGGGGACCAGCACGATCGCCTCGCGTTCCCGGGCCACCACGTGCTCGATGGCGCTGAGGTACACCTCGGTCTTGCCGCTGCCGGTGACGCCGTGTAACAGGAACGCGGCGAAGCCGTCGCCATCCAGGGCGGGCGTCAGGCCGTCGAGCACCGCGCGCTGCTCGGCGGTCAGGACGAGCGGCGTCACGGGAAGGCTCCGGCGCGGCCTCCTCCGGGGCGATCGGGCGATCCATGCGCCGCTTGACCGCGCGGACCAGTCCTCGCTTGCGCAGGGAGGAGATCGGGGCAGTCGTGCACTTGGTCAGCCGGCAGACATCCGAGACGGTCAAGGGCTCGGTCGAGCGAAAGAGCAAGGCGAGGGCCTCCGCCTGCTTCGAGGGGAGGTCCGACGGAATGCCCCGGTGGAGCACTTCCGGAGGCACGACCAGGCAGGTGCGGATCTGCGTCCCCGCCCCCTTCTTGACCCCCGCCGGCACCACCGCGTCGAGCGCCTGGCCCCACGAGCAGGCGTAATACCCGCCCATCCAGCGGGTCAGGTCCAGCATCCGATCGTCGATCAAGGGGGGCTCGTCGAGTACGTCGAGCAGGTCCTTGACCCGCTCCGGGTCGAACCCGTCGTCCGGCGGCGCGGCGTCCAGGCGGACGCAGTAGCCGACCGCCGGGTTGTTGCCGCGTCCCAGCGGCACGCGCACCCGCGACCCGATCGCCAGCCGCCCCGCCAGCCGCGCCGGGACCCGGTACGTGAAGACCTGATCGACCGGCCGGTTCAGCACCACCCCGGCGAACGGCCCCTCAGCCTCCGCCGCGAACAGCCCAGCCTGGCGATTTCCGTTGACAGCGCTCATCCCGTGGCCCTATCGTCGGAATCCGTTAAGGGGAAGGGGATAACAGGCGGAGTCATGTGATCGATGGCTGACGGGTGAGCGGAACACGACCGGCCGATCCAGCCTCCCTCATCCTCACGGGGATTGGTGCCAAGCCCCCCAACCTCCCCGAATCACACTCGATTATTGCACGTCTGTCCACTCGCGACCACACGAATTCCCCGATTCTAGAAAGAGACCCAAGGCAATGCGACTGGGCCTGTTCGGCGGGACGTTCGACCCGATCCACCTGGGGCACCTGATTCTGGCCGAGGCGTGCCGCGAGGCGTGCCGGCTGGACCGGGTCTGGTTCGTCGTGGCGGGGATGCCGCCGCACAAGCGAGGGGAGCGGACCCCGGTGGCCGACCGCCTGGAGATGGCCCGTATCGCCACGGCGGGGCACCCGGCGTTCGAGGTCTCGGAGATCGAGTCGCGGACCGACGGGCCGAGTTACAGCGTCCTGACGCTGGAGGCGATCCGCCGCGAGCGTCCCGAGGATGAGCTGTTCTTCCTCATCGGCGCCGATAGCCTGGTGGACCTGCCGACCTGGCGGGAGCCGGAGCGGATCGCCGCCCTGGCGACGATCGTCGTCGTGAACCGCCCGGGGATCGACCCGCCCGCGATCCCGCCGGACCTCGGCCCCGACGCCCGGCCGTTCCTGACCGTGAACGTCCCCCCGATCGGCATCGCCTCGACCGACCTGCGCCGGCGGGTCGCCGAGGGGCGGAGCATCCGGTATCAGGTCCCGCGCGGGGTTGAGGCATACATCGCCGAGCAGGAATTGTATCGGCCGAGGGCTTCTTCCTGATCCTCATCTCTCGAAGACCGTGCCGTCTCCCGGCTCTCATCCCGTCGCGCAGTCCCGATGATTGCCCCAGTCCGCGCCAGGTCCGACCGTCCCCCCGAAACGCGGGGTTTACCCCATTGTAACCATCTTCGCGTCGCGGCCTTCCGGCTTTCGGGAACCTTCCGAGGGACTCATCCCGACCCGCCATGCCGGCCGATACGAAAGGGTGTCGGGTAGGGGTTCTCGCAATTGTTGGAAATAGACCGGGAGGGCGGCGGACAATGGCTCAGGCCCCCAGCACACAGACGCCGAGGTCGGTTGAGGATGAGAACGAGGCCCTGCGCCGGCAGGTCACGGAGCTGCAACGGATCAGCAGCCTCGGCGTCCTGGCCGGGGGCGTCTGCCATGAGTTGAATAACGCCCTGACGCCGGTGGTGAATTACGCGAAGCTCGCGCTTGAGAAATCCCGACCCGAAATTCCGTCAAAAGGCCCTGGAAAAGATTCAGGAATCGGCCGAGCGGGCCATGGCGATTGCCGGGGGGATGCTCGGCCTGGCCCGGCCGGGGGTCGATCGCCGCGTGCCGACCGACCTGGTCCGGCTGGTCGAGGAGGTGCTCTTGCTCGCCGGCAAGGACCTCCAGAAGCACCGGGTTCGGGTCGAGTTCCGGCCGACCGGCCACCCGCATGCGAGGGTCAACCCCGCGCAGATCCAGCAGGTGCTCCTGAACCTGATCATCAACGCCCGCCAGGCGATGCCCGAGGGGGGCCTCTTGCGGATCAAGGTCGGGCTGAACCCCAACGGCCGGCTCGCCGAGGTGAGCGTGGCCGACACCGGGGTCGGGATCGCGTCGGCCGACCTGCGGCGGATCTTCGAGCCGTTCTTCACCACGAAGACCGGCCCCGATGACTCGGGCCTGGGGGGCACCGGCCTGGGCCTGCCGGTCTGCCGCGACATCGTCGAATCCCATCGCGGCCGCCTCCGCGCCGAGAGCCGACCCGGCCAGGGGACCACCTTCACCCTGCGCCTGCCCTCCTGTCCCGCTCCCGTGCAGCAAGGGGCCGCTTGAAGGGATTGCGCGAGTTTCCCGCCAGGTCGATCCGCTCGCGTAAGAAAACCACGCAAGACCTGAGGCCGGGCCACGCCCGGCCTTTTCTCGTTGCGGGTCAATCCGTGCGGCGCATTCAGGTGTAGGGAGGACGACGCAATCCCCGGAGTTCCCGTTTCTCCGGAGGGCCGGCCGCTCGTCTTTCCCGCGTCGAGAGGTCGAAGTCAGATATTGCGACTTCGGCGTTCGTGGACACGTCCGCGAAGCCCGTCGAACAACTGCGCATTCCAGCGAGGTGAGACCCCCGATTTCCGCGAATCGACAATCCGCCTACTCCTCTACACGAGCCCGCTGATGCGTTCCGGTTCTCCTTTTCCCGGAGCGCGGCCGCCCGGCCGCCCCGGCATTGCGGCCGGGACGGCCGCGCTCCAGAAACCAGAAGGCATCAACGGGTTCGTGGGTCAGGATCGAGGAGTTCCAGCAGCGTGCGGATCTCGCGATGGGCCACGAACGGATGGCGCATCGGCTGCTCGGTGTGGACCTCGTACCGATTGCGCCGCCCGATGCGCGTGCACGTCACGTAGCCTTCCTCCACCAGGTCGCGAAGGATCAGTTGCACCATCCGTTCCGTGAGGCCGATCTGGGTCGCGACATCGCGGATTCGCAGGTCGGGCGAGCGCCCGAGGCACAGGAGGACCTGGGCGTGACTGCTCAAAAAGGCCCATCGCCTGCCGCCGTCGGCGGGCGGGGAGTTCTCGCCCCCCCCGGAATCGGGGCTGTCGGTGTTGCTTTTTCGCACAGGTCTTGTCATGGTCAAAATCACGAAGTAAATTACGTCAATTGAATTTCGTATCAGTCCCGGGGTACGATCATGTTGCTCCGAGAGTTTTCCGTCAATGGAGGTTTTACAATGACGTGGAATCGCGTACGACGGATTGTCCTCTCGGGACTGCTCGGCCTCTGGCTCGCATCCGGGCCGAGGCTGGCCTTCGCCGGCCTGATGATCACGGTCCCCGCCGGCGGGATACTCAACTATGGCAACGTTCTGGTCGGCAACACTGCCGGCGGGACCATCACCGCCAAGAATACCGGATCGGGGACGGCCACCGTCACCTTCAACAACCCCACGGCTTCCCCGCCCTTCGCGCGAGGGGGGACGGCGTCTCAGAGCGGCGTCGCTCTGAACGCGACGACCTCGCGGACCTATAGCTTCACGCCGAGCGTGCGCGGGTCGGCCACCACCTCGGCGAATGTCTCGATCTCCAACGGTGGGTCCGTCGGAGTGACCTTGACGGGGCGGGGGGTGGCCCCGGTCAACGCGGTCAGTTCGACCGGCGCGGGACCGACCCGCATTGGCACCCAGGGCGTTGCCACCGTCATGGTCCAGAATGAGGGCGACGGCAATACAACCGCCGCCGGGGCTGCCGCTGGCAATTTACTCGGTACGCTCCAGGGGGCAACCGGGAGCAGCGACTTCGCCGGCCCGGCTGGGGTGACCATCGATCTCGGCGACGGCGGGAGTCAGGCGTTCGTCTATCTCTACACGCCCACGGGCCGCACGATGGATACGGCGACCGTGATGGTGCAGTTTTCCAACGGCAGCGCCAACAGCCGGAACCAGGCCGAATCCGTCCTGGCCACGCTTGTCGGGCGGGGT
Organism: uncultured Planctomycetota bacterium; assembly: GCA_963758025.1. Taxonomy (GTDB): domain Bacteria; phylum Planctomycetota; class Planctomycetia; order Isosphaerales; family Isosphaeraceae; genus CAVWUA01. The sequence continues at coordinate 83,385 of CAVWUA010000012.1, forward strand.
GTCGGGCCGGACTTCCAGGCCTCGTCCGCGCCCGGCTCGATGCTCGACTTCGGCCTCGTCGATGCCGGCTCCGAGTCGCATCTCGCGTTCCAGGTTGGGAACGCGACGAGCGACCCGAACGGAGGGATCGCGTCGCTGACGGATCTGACCTTGCTCTCCGCAACGATTACCGGTCCCGATGCCGGGGCCTTCTCGCTCTCGGGCTTCTCGCCGGGCGGGGTCCTCGGCAAGGGGAGTGCCTCCCTCTTCGACCTGGTGTTTCGGCCCGGTCCGGGCGCGGGCTCTCGATTCGCGACCCTCACGCTGGTCACCGACCAGGGTGCCGCCCCGGGCGGAACGGGCCAGAGTTTCGATTTCGAGTTGATGGGCGTTTCCGCCGTGCCCGAGCCATCGACGCTGGTCTCCGGTGGCCTGGCGGCCCTGGCTGGGGTCGGCTACGGCTTGCTTCGCCGCAGGCATGCGGCGGTCTGATACCCAAACTCGCTGATGCGATCTGTTCCCCTGGGGAACGGATGGGTGGCCGGAGTCTCGTCGGCGAGACCCCGGCGCCCTGCGCACAGACAGCGCCGGGGTCTCGCGGAGAAGCCCCAGCCATCCGACGCCTCTCCTTTCCATCGAAGAAGGAGAAGGCGTCGGTTCGCGCGCGTTGCGCGGGTTTTGAGGGTCGCCCCGCCTCGGTCTTCCGGGAAAAATGGAGGGGCCGTGGATTTTTCTTGCGAATATCAACCGGTTTCGGGGGAATAGATACGTGAAAATCGCCACGAGGATGGTCCGAAGGGGGCTCAAGGGATGTACACGCTCTTTCTGGTCTGCACGATCGTCGGTGGGACGGTCCTGCTGCTGCAAGTGGGCCTGTCGTTGATGGGACTTGGGCTCGATCACGTGGCGGGACATTTCGGTGACTTCGGACACGGCGACCTGGGGAGCCACAGCGGCGACTTCGGCCACGGCGATGCCGGCGGCGACCTTGGCAACCATGGTGGCGACGCCGCCGGGCACGATGTCGGTGATACCGGCGGCGACGGCAACAACCATCATCCGGGGCTGTCCCGGCTCGGCCGGTTGCTCACGTTCCAGACGATCCTGGCCTTCACGACCTTCTTCGGCGTCGGCGGGCTGGCCAGTCTGGAGTCCGGGCGAGGGCCGTTCGCCGCGGTGCCGATCGCGATGAGCACGGGCGTCATCTCGATGATCGTGCTCGGCTCCCTCTTCCATGCCCTCGGGCGTCTGCAAGGGGACGGCACGGTCCACATGGAGCGGGCCATTGGGGGCAAGGGGAGAGTTTACCTCCGCATCCCCGGCGACAACACCGGCGCCGGCAAGGTCACGCTGGTCGTTCAGGAGCGCACCGTCGAGGTCGAGGTGCGGCACCCCTGGGCCAGAACTGCGAACCGGCGAGGAGATCGTCGTCACCCGGATTCTCGACCCGCGCACCATCGAGGTCGTCGCCGCGGCCAGCTACGTCGCCAAGCCGGTCCCGCTGTACGAGTGAGTGACCGGCGCGACTCGCGTCAAAATATCTTCAAGAGCACAAGACTCCAACGCGGGAGATTCTCAATGAATGGTCCGTTCCTGTTCGCGCAGTCGGCGAACGATCTCATCGAAGGCGGCAGCAATGGGTTCTGGTGGATGGTCGGCGCGTTCCTGTTCGCCGTGGCCCTCTTCAGCATTCTGATGACGGCCCTGAAGTGCTACAAGCGTTGTCCGTCGAACAAGATCCTGGTCAAGTGGGGCGTGAAGACCGGCAACCGCTCGGCCAAGTGCGTCCACGGCGGCGGCGAGCTGGTCTTCCCGATCTTTCAGGATTACGACTACCTGAGCCTGGAGCCGATCCAGATCGAGATCCCCCTGCGCGGGGCGTTGTCCTTCGAGAACATCCGGGTGAACGTGCCGAGCGTCTTCACCGTCGCCATCGGCAGCGACCCGGAGATCATGCAGAACGCCGCGATCCGCCTGCTGGGCCTCTCCCGAGAGCAGATCAGCGGCCAGGCCAGCGACATCATCTTCGGCCAGCTCCGCCAGGTCATCGCCTCGATGGCCATCGACGAGATCAACCGCGACCGCGAGAAGTTCCTGGAGAACATCCAGAGCTCGCTCGAAGGGGAGCTGCGGAAGATCGGCCTGGTGCTCATCAACGTCAACATCACCGACCTGACCGACGACTCCGGCTACATCGACGCCATCGGCCGCAAGGCCGCCAGCACGGCGGTCAACCAGGCCGAGATCGACGTGGCCGAGCAGCAGAAACGCGGGGCGATCGGCATCGCCCTGGCCCAGCAGGAACGGTCGATCGAGGTCGCCAACGCCGAGAAGGCCCGCGAGATCGGCACCAAGACCGCCGAGCGCGAGAAGGCCGTGCGGATCGCCGACCTTCAGCGCGAGGAGAAGACCGGCGTCGAAACCGCCCAGTTCCAGCAGCAGGCCGCCGTCAAGCTGGCCGAGCGCGACATGCGCATCAAGCTGGCCGACGCCGACGCCGAGGCGATCAAGGGAGAGAACGAGGCCAAGGCCAACGTCGCCGCGTCAAACGCCGACCTGGCGTTCAAGCAGGCCGAATCGTTCCAGCTCGGCGAGACCCGCAAGCGCGAGGCGACCGCCGCCGTGAACGAGGCGCAGTACCGCGCCGAGACGAAGGCCGCCCTGGCGATGGCCGAGAAGGTCGAGGCCGAGAAGCGGGCCGCCCTGGAGGCCGTCGCCAAGGCCGAGAAGGCCAAGGTGGTCGTCGACGCCGAGGCCGCCGCCGAACGCCGGCGGATCGAGGCCGAGGGCGAGGCCAAGGCGATCTTCGCCAAGCTCGAAGCCGAGGCCCGGGGCAACTACGAGATCCTCGCCAAGAAGGCCGAGGGCCTGCGCGAGCTGGTCTCCGCCTGCGGCACCGCCCAGGACGCCTTCCAGCTCCTGATGCTCGAACACATGGACAAACTCTCCGAGACCGCCGCCCAGGCCATCTCGAACATCAAGTTCGACAAGATCATCGTCTGGGAAAACGGCGGAGGCGGCGGCAACGGCCGCGACGGCGTCGGCTCCACCGCCAACTTCCTCCAGAACATGGCCAAAACGCTCCCCCCGATGCTCCAGATCATGCAGGACATCGGCGGCGTGCAGATGCCCGAATACTTCGGCAAGATGGTCGAACCCGACGCCGAGAAACCCAGCCCCGCCAAGACCAACGGCGCCGCGACCACCACCGCCGCCAACGCCGCCGCCGATGTCCCCAGTCCCCCCCGCCGCTCGAAACGGGACGACTCGGCCTGAGCCGGGATCGTGCTCGTTGGAATACGGTCAGCCCCGCAGGGTGCGTCGCCGAGACGCACCCTGCCTTACCAAGATGGCAGTAACGCAGGCTGGTCGTGACCCAGCCGCTGGGTGGTGGCGAAATAGGAGGCAGGGTCACGACCAGCCAACGGCACTGATAAATGACTACACATCCATCTTCTTCGACCTGATCTCGTCGAGCCATTCGATGAAATCGGAGATCCGCTCCTCAACATCATCCTCGTCCCAATCCCCCTTCAGCGGGTGGCCTGGGGTCCGGCTTCGGAGGCGGGACGCTCCGGCCCCGCATCGACGCAACCCTTTGCCGTCTTGCCCCTTTCGGATCGCCTGGGTTCGGTCGGCGCTGACGGCCTGGGTTCGGTCGGGGCCGGTGGGGGCGTTGGGTTCGTTCGGTAATTCGACCCTATCTCCTGGTATAGCAAGAAGTTGAGTTTTGCGCATTCGCCCGTCGCGGAGGGGGGCGCAAGCAATTTTCCCTGGAAAAACCGGCCTTCGCGAGGTCTGCCAGAATGGCAGATGGGTTCGTTCGGCGCGGGCGTTCCGCTCGACCCGAGATGGGACCACGCGCGTCCGGATGACCGACCGCATGGTCCCGAATCACACAAGTTGCCAAAGAACCGCGCAGGGTGAAGCCCTGATCGTTCCTCAATGAGGATAATCTCGTTGCGGAGGCGGTCGGATTTCAGGGAACCTTGTCGGATGGGGCGGGCCCTACCTGGCTTTGCCAATCATGCAGGGTGGGCACCGCCCGCCATCCCGAATTTCACACATGACGGGCGGTGCCCACTCTACATAACTTCTTGTAGGCAAAGAAGATTGGTGGAATACCCGGTCCAACAATCGTCGTATTCCACGCCCTGAGCGACATTCTCCCGCGAGTCCCGCAGTTCGACAAGTATATTCCTGAGTGGGACGAACTAATCTGACCGTCACGGATGATGGGGGGCACCCGGCAGGTGCGAGACCTGAAGGCTGATCCAGACAATTCGGCCTGGAGCGCGGGCGTCTCGCCCGCCTTGGAGAGCCGGATGCGGGCGAGACGCCCGCGCTCATGGGGTGGAACTCACGCCCCCCAAAATCCGTGACGGTCAGGAACTAATAAAGGGGCGGCAAACAGGGGCTGTGGGATCTGGCTCGGAACTCGGAGGCGGGAGGAAGCGGACGGTCCCTCAACCCTCGGTCTCTTCCCGCGTGGCGTTTCGGAAACGCCGCCCGGCTCTCTTCACCCGCGTGGGGAATGGCACCCCTTGACCATCCCCCAACTCCCCTTTATAGTTCTGATGGAAACTGCATCCATGCAATCATTCGGGATCGTGTCCGAGGTGGGACGATGGCGAAAACACGGGTTTGCCCGAGTTGTCGGGAACGGAGCGTGCAGCCGGATCTGTTTGCCGGTGGTCGTGTGACATGTGGCGCGTGCCGGACGGTCGCCCGTTATCCCGGTTCCCGGAGCCGCAATACGCAACGGACGGAGGGGGAGGGGGTTTCGCGGCTGATTGTCGCCGAGGAGTACATCGAGAACGCCCGGCCTCTGCGACGCCGCATGTGGTCCGGTGCGGGGCTGGAGCCGCTGCGGCCGACGCCCACCAGGACAACCGCGAGCCGCTCGGCCCTACCGGCCGGTCTGGTGGTGGCCGCGGTGACGGGCCTCCTGCTTCTGATTCTTCACCACGCCGGGCTCGGGCCGGACCTCGGTAGCCTGTCGCCGAGAGAGACGAGCACGGCCGTCGTCATCAGGCCCTGAGCGATGAATGCGGAAGGCGCGGTTTCCGCCTCTGAGGGACTGTCTATCGTCGGAAACGAAAAACGACGAAGGTGGATTCGCTCGGTCCATCCCCGTCTCTTTCTCACTCACGAACCCGCTGATGCCTTCTGGTTTCTGGAGCGCGGCCGTCCCGGCCGCCATGCCGGGGCGGCCGGGACGGCCGCGCTCCGGGAAAATGGGAATCGGAACGCATCAGCAGGCTCGTGTGTCAGAAGTTCGAATCCTCGAACAGCCGAGCGCGGAAGCTGGCCCACTCGTTGGGTTTGGGGTGCTCGTCGGGATGGCTGTTGAGGAACTCGACGACGCGGCGGTCGATCGCTTCGAACCGTTCGGCCAGAACACGGATCGAGGCGACGGCCAGTTGCTCGGCGGCCTTCAGGTCGGCGCGGCGGAGCAGGTCGTGCGCGTGGTGGTTCAGCGTCAGGAACCAGACGGGGGTCGTGGCGCGGACGGAGGCCAGCGGCGGACTGGTACGGAAGAACGAACTCTCGCCGAAGACCGCCGGCGCGTTCAGCGTGGCGACGATCTCCTCGCGCCCCTCGAAGAACTGCCGGACAATCGTCACGCTCCCCTCGATCAGGAACGTGATGCGATCGTTCGGCGTGCCCCGGGCGATCAGGGTGTCCCCCTCCCGGGCGCGGCCCTCCTCCAGCACGTTCAGCACGGACTGACGGGACGTGGCGTCCAGGTCTTCCAACCACGGGGAGGCCAGAAATCGTTCGGCGGCGGCAGGCGATACCATGCGGACAGACTCCCTTCATCAACTCGATTCGACGCAACGGGAAGGAAGCCACGAGGCCGGATGTCCGTCGCCCCGGGCCGTTCCGTTCTCGCGGATCATTTTCCCTTTCTACGATAGAAACTCGGAATCGGTCCGATTGTAGCGAAAAAACCAATTTCGTCCTGCCCAGCTTACCTGTTCCCCTTGATTTTACCGGGCGCTGCGGGCTGGCTTGCCGATGGAACCTCACAGGAAGGGAGCCGTGTCGCGCCGGGACCGTTGAGGATGACGGTTCGGCCGAAAGGGTAGCGTGGGCGCGAGGAAGGCGGCTCTTGAGGATCGGTCCCGAGGGCGGAGGGAGTCGCCATGAGTCGATTGCCATGTGTGCTTGCGCTGAGCATGTTGATGTTTGCCTCGGTCGGCTGTTCCGGGGTGAACCGCCGGATGAACTATGCCCCGACGACCCGGGAGGCGGCGTTGCCGGCCCCCGAGCCAGCCCCCGATGCCAAGCAGGGGGTTGATCCGTTCGTGCCGGTTCAGACCGGTGCGCGACGTGAGGGGGGGCTTTCCCGGTATTTCCCCGGTCTGGCCCGTACGCGGCCCGTCGCGCCGCGGAACGCGGGGGAGACGCGCAAAGGGGCGGATACCTTCGCCAGCCGGTTGCCGGAGGTGGCCGAGGTTCGCAACGCGGTGGCCGCCGCCAACGTCTCCGAAGCGACGGGGCGTGAGCCGATCGGCCTGCCCCGGAACCTTCACCCCCGTCCGGAGGTCCCGGAACTGCCCGTCGTTCTGGATGTGAAGGCGTACCCCGAGGTCCTGGCCGACCGCGCTGCCCATTTCGAGGATGAGGAGGATGAGCCGCGACGGGCCAGCGCGGCGCGTCCGAGCCTCCTGTTCGCGGCGGCCGGCCGCCCGAGCACGGACCTGACGCTCCCGGTGGCGCCGGATCTCGCGGAGAAGTTGGAGACGAAGCCCGAGGAGACGCCCGTTCCCCGGGACACCGCGACGCGGCGCGTCCAGGCCGAGGCCATTTCCTTCAGCGAGCCGATCGCCGCGTCCGCACCCGCACGTGCCAAGGCGCCGGCCGCCTCGCCGATTCCCGACCCGGCGGATCTGGTCGATTCCGAGCCGGCCGCCTCGCCGGTTCCCGACCCGGCCGACCTGATCGATTCCGCGCCGACCGCCTCGCCGATTCCCGACCCGGCGGATCTGGTCGATTCCGAGCCGGCCACCACCGTCGAGCCGGCGGCCGTCGCGTCCGAGCCTTCTGTCGCAACGGATCGCGTGGTGGCGTCTTCCGAGGCGCCGGTGACGATCCCGGCGAACCCCGAAGCCGACCCGGTCCTTGCCGGTCGGCCCCGGCTCCCCTTGCGGCGGCCGTCGTACGATCTGGCCGATGTGCCCGATCCGGAGTTCCCCCGAACCTATTACCGCGACGGCGTCACCCCTCGCGAACGGGCCGAGCAGGCCGAGGCGCGGCGGGCACCGCGACGGTTCCGCCTGCTGCGGCGGCTCTTTGGCGACCGTGAGCCGGAGCCGTCGCGCCCCGAGCCGGTTCGCCCTGTCTCATTCCGGGGCGAACCGGGCGACGTCCCGCAGGGGCGGTAGTTCATCGAGCGCATCGCGGCCGACCGCCTCGGTGAACCGCCGGAGCAACAGTTCCAGGTGCTCGGCGACCTCCGGGTGCTGGTCGGCCACGTCGTTCTGGTCCCAGCGGTCCTCCGGCTTGCGGTACAGCTCGATGCCTCGCGGCGGGTCGTCGGGATCGACCTCGACCGGCAGGACCAGGTGCCAGTTGTGGGTTCGGATGGCGAACTCCTCGACATCCATGCCCAGGCACGCGTAGTCGCGGAGCTTCGTCTGCTCCCCCCGGATCAAGGGGAGCAGGTCCTGTCCGTGGACCGATTCGGCCGGGGGCAGGTCCAGGGCCGAGAGGATCGTCGGCAGGAGGTCCACCGTCTGCACGATCGCCTGGTGCCGCGTGCCGCCGTGCCGGGCGCCCGGCATCCGCACGATCAAAGGCGTGTGGATCAGCTCCTCATAGAGCCACGGGCGGAACCGCCGGACGTAGCCGTGCTCGCCGAGCGGCTCGCCCTGGTCGCTCGTGAAGACGACGAGGGTGTCGTCGAGCCGTCCGAGACGGCCCAGGGCCTCCATCAACCGGCCAATCTGGGCGTCGAGCAGGGTCACGCATCCGGCATAGGTCCGCCGGAGTCGCAGGAGTTCGGTCTCGTCGAGCACGTCCCCCACCGCGCCCGCCGGCACGTCGATCAGGGCGGGAATTTCCTCCAGGCCGAACTCGTCGATCTCGGGCTCCTCGGCGAGGTCCCCTTCGTCGCCAGCCTCGAACTCGTCCGGCTCGGCCGTGGCGTACTGGTCGCGGTACGGCTGGGGAGGGTCCCAGGGGCCGTGCGGGCTGAACAGGTCGAGCCAGAGGCAGAACGGCCCGCCGTCGGCCGGGGTGCGGTCCAGCCAGTCGATCGCCGCCCGGACCGTCCGCGCCACGCCGGTCGCGTCCTCGTCCCGGTCGAACCCGAGCACGGCCCGGTTGCGGAGGAATTGCTCCCAGCGCTCGATCCAGAGGTCGCGGTTCGGGTCGTCCTCGTCCGGCAGGCGCAGGCCCGGCTCGTCGTCGAGGCGAACCCCCCTGGCTCTCGGGTCGTCGGGCGGGACGAGCGGGTCGTAGCCCGATCCCCGGACCCACACCACCTCGTCGAACCCCCGCCCGTAGCCGTGGCCCGGCTCCCGCAGCATGGGGACGTCGGAGATCAGGGCGGAGCGCACCCCCTGGTTCCAGAGCAGGTCGGGCAGGATCGGCTCGTCGGCGCGGAGCGGGGTCCACCCCTGGTCCGGGTCGGGGAACCCGTAGCGCCCGGTCCACCAAGAGCGGCGGGTCGGCAGGGTCGTCAGGTTCTCGGGGTAGTGATGGTCGAAGACAACCCCCTCGGCCGCCAGGCGGTCCAGGTGCGGCGTCTCGATCCAGCCGTTGCCGTAAGGCCCGAGGAAGCCCAGGTGCAAACCGTTGCAGGCGACAATGATGACGTTCATGGCCGTCTATTGTAGCGGCGAGAGCCGCGCTAGGGTATGTCGCGTGGTCGATATTGAGACTGACATGGATCATGGTATGATGGTTGATGGCTGATTTGCTTTGACCCTCTTTCGTGTCCAATCACTCAATGGCCCATGAGCCACGCGATGAAATCGAAAGAATGTCGCCAGTTGACGGGCGTGCGCTGCCAAACCATAATGGTGTCTCCGCTCAATTACGCGACGATGCCAGGCCGAGGGATCGGCTTTTTTACTCACGGGGCGGTGACTGATGAGTATTCCCACGGCGGTCTGCTCGGAGCGATCGAGAACGAAGTCGACGAAGGGCCTGTTCGCGGAAGCGAGGCAAGGTTCGCGTGAGGCGCTGGGCGGGCTGATCGAGGATTTTCGGGATTATCTGACGCTCGTGGCCGACCGCGAGCTGGCCCACGACCTGCGCGGCAAGGTCGGAATCTCGGACCTCGTGCAGGAGACGTTCCTGGAGGCCCAGCGGGATTTCGGTCAGTTTCACGGGGACAATCGGGCGGAATTCCAACGCTGGCTCCGCCGGCTCCTGTGCAATAACCTGGCCAATGCCGCGCGGCATTACCGCGCGACGGCCAAGCGGGACATCGCGCGGGAGGTGCCCCTGGACAACAGCCACCACGATCTGAAGGGCTTCCTGGCCGACCGCGGCCCGTCTCCCAGCGGCCTCGCCATCCATCGCGAGCAGGAGGGGGACCTGAACCGCGCGATGGCCCGGCTGAAGGAGCATCAGCGTCAGGTCATCCGCTGGCGGCACTGGGAAGGGCGTTCCTTCGAGGAGATCGGCGCGTTGCTCGGTTGCTCGGCCGACGCCGCACGCAAGCTCTGGTGGCGGGCCTTCGAGCGGCTGTCCCGGATCGTCGTTTCCGGTACGTGAGGAAGGGTATCCCGTTCGTTTCTTTGATAAATCACGGTGAGCCTTGGCGGACCCCATGCGCGAGGACGATCACCTGAAAGACTGGCTGGCATCCTACGAGGAAGCCATCACCGGTGGTGAGACGATCTCGGACGACGAGCCGAATAGCGAGTTTCTGGAGCGGCTCGACCGGGCGATGAGTTGTCTGCGTCTGCTGGAGCAGGCCCGGCCCGACCGTTCGCGATGTCGAGCTGCCGCCGACAATCTCCGAGTCCGTGACCCCGACGCCTCCGCCGGCCCCGTGCGAACGGTCGGAGCTGCCGACCCGGCTGGGCCGATTCCGGATTGTTTCGGAGCTGGGAAGGGGCGGTTGCGGGGTCGTGTTCCTGGCGATCGACCCCGAGCTGGCGCGCAAGGTCGCGCTGAAACTGCCGAGGCCCGAGGCCCTGGTCACGCCGGACCTGCGCCGTCGTTTCGTGCGCGAGGCCCGCGCCGCGGCCGCGCTGGACCATCCGAACCTCCTGCCGGTGTACGAGGCCGGGGAGATCGGCCCGGTCTGCTACATCGCCAACGCGTATTGCGAGGGGCCGAACCTGGCGGCATGGCTGGCCGGTCAGGATCGGCCGGTCCCCCCGAACGACGCGGCGGCCCTGGTCGCCGCCCTGGCCGAGGGGGTCCAGCACGCGCACGACCGGAAGATCGTCCACCGCGACATCAAGCCGTCGAATGTGCTGCTCTGGCCCGCGACCGACGCTCCGAGGGCTCCGACGGACGACCTCGGCCAGATGGTGCCGAAACTGTCCGACTTCGGCATGGCCAAGTTGATCGATCAGGAGTCGAGCGACTCGCGCAGCGGGGCCGTGCTCGGTACCCCGGGCTACATGGCGCCGGAGCAGGCCGAGGGGCGTCGCAAGCAGGTCGGTCGGGCGGCCGATGTCTACGCGCTCGGCGTGATCCTCTACGAGATGCTCGTCGGTCACTCGCCGTTCCAGGGAGAGAGCGACCTGGACACCCTGCGGCGCGTGGTGGCCGACGAGGCGATCCGGCCGCGGCGGCTCCGGCCGAAGCTGCCGAGGGACCTGGAGACGATCTGCCTGAAATGCCTGGAAAAAGACCCCCGCCGACGCTACGCCAGCGCCCAGGCGCTGGCCGACGACCTGCGCCGGTTCCTGGCGGGCGAGCCGATCCTGGCCCGGCCGACGCCCGTCTGGGAGCGGGCCGGGAAGTGGGCCTGGCGACGCCCCGCGCATGCCGCGCTGGCCGCCTGCCTGACCCTGGCCGCGCTGGGGGCCTGGGGGGGCATTCTCTGGCACGATGCCGCGCTGCAACGGTCCAATCAGCAGTTGCGGGGCGCCGCCTACCGCGAGCGCGCGCTGGCGGACGAGGCCCGCACCCAGCACATCCTGGCCGAGCAACGGCTCTGGCTGGCCGATCGCCACGTGTACGCCTACCGCGTTCTCTCGGCGCAGCAGGAGTGGGACGCCGGGCGGACCGAGCGCGCGCTGGAGATCCTGGAGACCGCCCGCCCCGCGCCCGAGGAGCGTGCCCACGAGTTCGCCTGGAACTACCTCTGGAACCTCTGTCGGCGCGAGGTCGTGTTTCTCCGAGGCCACACCGCCCCGGTGGAGCAGGTGGCCGTCTCGCCCGATGCGGCCTTCCTGGCCTCCTCCTGCGAGGACGGAACGATCCGGCTCTGGGACCTGGCCACGGAGCGTTGCGTCCAGGTGTGGCCGGGCTGGACGGTCAATGCGAGCTGGCTTGGCTTCTCGCCCGACGGCCGCCTGGTGCTGGCGCGGGGGCGGTCCGCCGAGGATCAACCCGACGAGGTGCGGGCCTGGCGCGTGGCTGACGGCCAGCCGCTACCGCTGGACGACGCCTCCGACTGGCGTCTGCACGCGCTGACCGTCTCGCCTGACGGTCGGACCCTCGCCGCGGGAGGCGTCCGTTCGGAGAGTGGTCCCGGCGTGCTCGCCCTGTGGGACCTGACGACCGGCCGCCGCCGGGCCGATCTCGAATGCGGGCCGCATGCGATCGACGCCGTGGCCTTCTCCCCCGACGGGACCTTGCTGGCCGCCGGCAACGTTAACGAGGCGGAGGTGATGCTCTGGCAGATGGAAACGGACGACGCCCGCGCCGCATTCCGTCTGCCGGGCCACGAGGGGGGTGTCGCGGCCCTGACGTTTTCGCCCGACAGCCGGACGCTGGCCTCGGGCGGCCAGGATGGAATGATTCGGCTCTGGGATCTGGACGAACGCCGCGAACGCCAGGCGCTGGAGATCGACGAGGGCTGGGTTCGATTCCTGAGCTTCTCCCCCGACGGCAAGGCCCTGGCCGCTGGCGGTCCGCAGTTGCCGGCCGTGCGGCTCTGGGATCTGACCACCAGTCGCCTGCGAGGGTCCTTCCCGATTCATGGGGATTGGACCCACGCGGTCGCCTTCGCGCCGGATGGTCGCACGATCGCCACGTGTGGGCAGGATCAAACGGCGAAGGTCTGGGACGTGAATACCGGCCAGTTGCGCGCGACCTATGAAAAGCTGACCGGTTCGGTGTACGCCCTGGCGTTCACGCCCGACAGCCGGCAACTGGTCCTGGGTTGCGAGGACCCGCGCCTCCGGCTCTGGAAGATCGTTGACGACCCCGCGCCGCCCGTTCCGGCCGGGCACCGCGACGAGCTCTGGGGCCTGGCGTTTTCGCCCGACGGCCGGACGCTCGTCTCCGTCGGTAATGAAACCGTCGAGCCCGAGCCGTTGAAGTTCTGGGACCTGGCCACCGGCCGCGCTCGTCTGGAGCTTCCGGGGCACACCTCCACCGTCAGTTGCGTGGCTTACACGCCTGACGGCCAGATTCTGGTCACCGGCAGCCTCGACAATACCGTGCGGATCTGGCAAGCCGATGGCCTTCTGCTGCACACCTTGACGGATCACACCGACCGCGTCCGTGCCCTGGCCATCACGCCCGACGGCCAGACGCTGGCGACGACCGGCTCGGATCGGACGGTCCGGATCTGGGACCTCCCGAGCGGCCATCTGCGGAACGTGCTGAAGGGGCACACGAATACGGTCCACGCCCTGGCCATCTCCCCGGACGGGACCACCGTGGCCTCCGGTGGGAACGACGAGACGATCGTGCTGTGGGACCTGGCCTCGGGCCGACGGTTGCGGACCCTGCACGCGACGGGCCAGGTCTGGTGCCTGGCGTTTTCGCCCGACGGCCGGACGCTGGCCTCGGGCAGCGAGTACGGCCCGGTCACGTTCTGGGACCCCGCGACGGGCACCCCTCGGCTCACGCTCCAGCGGCACAGTCAGGGGGTGCGCACCCTGGCGTTCTCGCCCGACGGCCTGGTACTGGCCTCCGGCGGCGACGACTGCGCGGTGCGGCTCTGGGACGTGGCCTCCGGTCAGGACCTGCTCCTGCTGACCGGCCACGCCATGAAGATCAACGCCCTGGCCTTCGCGCCCGACGGCCAGACTCTCGCTTCGGGCAGCCACGACGGCGGCCTGATCCTCTGGCGCATCGGCGCCAGAACGAATCCACCGCGAAGAACGCGGAAATCGTGACGAGTCCGGCGGAGAGCCATCCATTCTGAAGCGGATGGATGAGCCGGTTGGCCGGATCGGCGCCGGACTCGCGCGCCCCTTTCGTCCCGGACGCCGCCGATTTACCATGAGTGGCCCTGGCGCCTGGCTCCGTTGGGATCACTGGTCCGAGGTTCTTGGTCAGGCCGCCATCAAACAGGAACCGACAATTCTCAGCCATCAACTCCGGGAGACACCACATGAGACGCATCCTGCTTGCCCTGGCCGCTCTGACGCTCGCCGTGGGGAACGCGCCAGCGGCCCAGAACGACGCGTCCTCGAAGCCGATCCAGCTTCTGTTCATCACCGGCGACAACGTCGGCGGGCATGACTGGCGGGCGACGACCCGCGTGCTGCGCGAGGTGCTTGGCGCTCGGGAAGACATTCACATGGATGTCACGGCCACGCCGTCCAAGGATCTGACGCCGGAGAACCTCAAGAAATACAACGTCCTGGTGCTGAACTACAAGGATACGCCGCAGGGCTCCCCCGAGTCGCAGTGGTCCGACGCCAACAAGGAGGCGTTCCTCAACGCGGTCAAGGGGGGGACCGGCCTGGTTGTCTTGCACTACGCCTCGGCGGCCTTCACCAAGCCGAACTGGGAGGAATTCGAGAAGGCGATTGCCGGCGGCTGGCGGAGCCAGGGCTACCACGGGCCGAAGCACGAGTACACCGTGAAGAAGACCGAGGTTGCCCACCCGATCTCCCGGGACCTGCCCGCCAAGTTCGACCACGCCATCGACGAACTCTACCAGAACTCGCTCCTGACGCCCGGCAGCGTCGTGCTGGCGACGGCCTACTCCGACCCCGACAAGCCCCGGGGCACGGGCAAGGATGAGCCGGTCGTCTGGATCAACCACTACGGCAAAGGCCGCGTGTACAACAACACGCTCGGTCACGACCCGACCGCCATCGCCGATGAGAATTACCAGAAATGGCTCCTTCGCGGCATCGAATGGGCTGCCACCGGCGACGTGAAGGACGCGAAGTGATCGCGTGAATCGTACGCCGGGAAATCGCCCCCTTACGCCGTTCACCACCGAATGAGCGTCGGGTGCCGCTGGCGGTTTGGGCCACCAGCGGCACCCGACACACCGGAAATTCTCACTTCAACCAGACTCGCGATCGCATCCTCTCACCATGCCTCCGCCCGGCCAGCGCGATTACAGCGGCGTCCGGCTGACCCGGCACGCTCTGGAACGGTTCGTGGAACGGTTCGGCCTCTCCGCCGAATCGGCCGAACCGGCCCTGCGCACGGCCCTCTCTCGCACGCGACGCCTCGGCCGCAATCCGGCCAACGGCGCGATTGCCGTGCTCGCCCTGCACGGCCAGCGCACCCTGGTCGCCATCCTCCAGGATCAAACCTGTTTGACCGTCCTGACCTGGCCGCTGTTCGAGCCTCGCATGGCCGAATTCGGCCGAACCCACCTTCCTCGCAAACGTGGTCGAATGCTGCGCCGCCTCAATAAACCTGAACCCGACGCGGATTAAACGAATTTTTCGCTTTATTTGGTTGCGAATTGGCGAATCACGTTGTAGAGTCTTCCTGCTGGGTTCACAAAACAGACTGACATCTCAATCCCTGGACACGGAGGTCTGAGGTCGTGAGGGCGATGCTGCCATGCGCGATCGACTGGTCCGTGTCGGATTCCTTGGATTGATCCTGGCCATGCCCGTGGTCATCGGCGCCGCGTCGCAGGGAGACGGCGATGCCGCGGCCCGCCCGGCCCCGCCGATGCTGTCGAGGGCGTTTTCCACCCCGGTTCTCGGGGTCGAGATGGTGGTCGTCACCGGTTTGATCGTCGCCGCCCGGGGGCGTCGCCGCCTGCTGGCGGATCCGATGCCGGCGCGGGTGGTCTCGGCACGAGTCCCGGTGGCCGCCCGTCCGACCGAGCGGGCGCCCGTGGCCCGCCCGTCCCTGGCGGTGGGGGCGCAGTGAACCGGAGCGGTTCCCGATCGGGGATGTCGGCTCGAACGGGGTGGCTGGCGAGCGGCCTCGTGTCGTGGGCGGGTGAATCACGCCTTATCAGGTATCTTCGGGTTGTGGGGTCGTCTCGGCATCGGCGATCTCCAGCTCGGGCAGGACGACCTCCATGCCCCCGCGCCGGGCGACGACCGGGATCATCTCCTTGGACACGCCGGCGTCGTAGCCGAGGCCGAAGAACTTGTGCGCCGGCGTGGACAGGCGGAGGATCAGGCGGAAGAGCTGCGAGCCGGAACCACTTCAGCCGCGGCAGGTCGGGGCCGGTGATGATCTCCTCCTCGCCGACCTCGATGATCCAGCGCTCGGACGGGATGTCGATCTCGCCCCGCCGCTGGAGGTCGCGCAGGGCGCCGCGGATGTCGGGCTGCTCCATGTAGCCGTAGGTGCCGGTGACCGAGACGATGTTGCGGCCCGAGCGTCGATGACCTCGAAGCGGTCGCGCCGGCCCGGCCTCGGCCAGCGAGATCTGCCTGGCGTGGAAGAGCGTGACGTGCGCCGGCATCACGCCGTACTTCTTGAGGAAGACGCGCAGCGAGACCGGCAGGTACTCGTCGAGGTCCTGGATCGGCTGGGAGCAGAGGAAGACGAAGGCGCGGTCGGTCTCGACCAGCCGGCGGCGGCCCTGGACCAGCGACCGGGCCATGCGGCAGGTTCTCCTCGATCGAGATCTGGATCTCATCGACCTTCTGCCGCAGGGCGACGAGCCAGCCGACCCGCTTGCCGCCCCGGACGCCGAACTCGTAGAACGCCCGCCCGAGCTGCGCCCGGCCCCACTGCCACGTCAGCATCACCGTGACGAGCACGAAGGCGATCGCCACCGGGATGTAGCCGCCGGTGAGGAACTTCAGCAGGTTGCTGACGAAGAACAGCAGGTCCACCGCCAGGATCGGCGCGCAGACGGCCACCACGCGGCCCAGCCCCCACCCCCAGCGGTAGTGCGCCACGTAGCCGAAGGCCAGCGTCGTGATGCCCATCGTCCCGGTCACGGCGATCCCGTAGGCCGCGGCCAGGTTGCCCGCCGAGCGGAAGATCAGCGTGATCGCCACGCAGCCGACGAACATCGCCCAGTTGACCGCCGGGATGTAGACCTGGCCCTCGGCCTCGTCGGCTCGTGAACTGCACCTCGAACCGGGGGCTGAAGCCCAGGGCGATCGCCTGCTTGACGATCGAGAACATCCCGGTGATCAGCGCCTGCGAGGCGATGAACGCGGCGATCGCCGAGATCGACCATGTCGAGCGATCAGGATCACCCGATCGACGGTCGGGTTGCCCGATCTGGGGCGTCAGCGCGTAGAACGTGTTGGCCCGGGGCGGCACGCCCGTGCTCCAGCAGGTAGCCGACCTGGCCGGCGTAATTGCACAGCAGGCACGGCAGGACCACGGCGAACCAGGAGATCATCACCGGCCGGCGGCCCGAGTCGCTCGGGCGCCAGGCTCTCCCCCTCCACCACCTCCTCCTCGCCCCGCCGGGCGAAGTGGCCGATGTCGGCGTACTTCGCCTCGCCGCCGGTGATCGCCAGCACGACCACGCCCGAGGATCACGAACGCGCCGACCCCGGGGAACTGCGTCAGGAACCCGATCGCGTACATCGGGTTGAACGCGAGGAAGACCTCGGGGTGCCGGACGATCCAGGGCAGGCCCTTCAGCGCGATCCAGGGGAACCAGACCAGCAGCATGAACCAGCCGAAGAACCCGCCGACCCGGCTCGTGCCCCGCCACTGCGGCTTGAACAGGACGAAGAGGCTGACCAGCGTCGCGATGACGGCCCACCGCTCGCCCAGCGGCTCGTAGGCGCCCAGCATGCTGATCGGCGGCGTGATGATCCCGTCGGCCGCCAGCAGCCCGGCCGCCGCGACCACGAGGTAGCCGACCAGGCCCAGGCCCGCGACCTTCCCCGCGTGGGCCTTGAGCAGCCCCCAGAGGGCGAACGTCCCGCCCTCGCCCCGGTTGTCGGCCCGCATGATCAGCAGGTCGTACTTGACGGTCAGGAAGATCAAGGCCCAGATGACCAGGCTCAGGCCGCCGAGCGCCTCGTCCTGTCGCGATGAGCCGCCCGCCCGACTCGACGAGCGCCCTCGCCTCCTCCTCGCCGAGCGAGCGATGCTTCAGCAGGATCGTCTCGCGGGTGATCTCCATGATGGTGTAGAGGACCGACGTGCCGATGTCCCCGTAAACCGTCCCCGCCGCCTCGCGCATCCGCGTGAAGAGATTACCGCCGTGCGCGCCGGCCTCCCCCGGGTTGGCGACCTCGTCCGCATCCGCTCCCATCGACTGGACCTCCCCCCCAACCTGGCCCTTACGGCACCCCCCCACGATCATAATGGGTTGTCACCCCGCGAGGATAGATGACACCAAGGATCGTCGCTGCAAATTGGCTTGTGAATGTTGCTTCATGGATTTGTGTGCCGGACGCGAAGGACGGATGATCTTACGATACCTTGTCCGCGCGTGCCAGATCGTCATCCTTGCCGGCGACGAGCAGGGTGTCGGAATCCTTCAACGGCGCGTCGGGATCGGGCACGGGACTCATCTCGTCGCGGAGCATGTCGTGCACGGCGATGACCGAGATGCGGAACTTCCGGGGCAGCTCCAGCTCACGCAGGGAGCGACCGATCCAGGCCTCGGGCA
The DNA here is from genome assembly GCA_963758025.1 of uncultured Planctomycetota bacterium. Classification (GTDB taxonomy): domain Bacteria; phylum Planctomycetota; class Planctomycetia; order Isosphaerales; family Isosphaeraceae; genus CAVWUA01. The sequence continues at coordinate 101,263 of CAVWUA010000012.1, forward strand.
CGGCCATCTCCTGGATGCTGAAGGTGGTTCCCATGCGGATGTAATTGAGGATGCCGCGGCTGGAAATCCGCGTGCCGAGCCTCAAGGCGCTTTCGCGCTCGGGGAAGATCGTCTCGGTGACGCCGATCTTCTCCATGACGCGGGCGTGTTCCCTGGAGATCACCTTGACGTAAATCTCGGCGACGCCCAGGTCGCGCAGGGCCATGGCCGCGAGGATGCTGGCGGTGATGTCGTCGCCCGTGGAGACGACGCCCGCGTCGGCCCCCTTGGCCCCCAGACGCTCCAGCGTGGGGACGTGCCGGCCGTCGCCGACCATCGCCCGCGAGACGAACGGGGCGATCCGGTCCACCGACTCCTCATCCGTGTCCACCGCGGCCACCTCGTGCCCCTTCTGGTGCAGCGACTCCGCCACGCTGGCGCCGAAATTGCCCAGACCGATGACGACAAAGCGTTTCATGGCTCAATGGTTCCCGTCGGTTGCCAGGGCGGGTCGGGTCGTTCAGCCAACAACCACATCTTCATACGCATATCGGAACTTCCCGCCGGTCTTTGGCCGGACCAGGGTCAAGGCGGCGGCGACGGTGGGCAGGCCGACGCGGCCGAGGAACATCAGGAGGATCGTGATCCACTTGCCGGCGACCGACAGGCTGGATGTTACGCCCATCGACAGGCCCACGGTGTTGAACGCGCTGATGGCTTCGAACATGTATTTGAGGAATCCTTCCTGAATGTGATGATGGGCGATGCCCGACATCTCCGACGCGGTGAACAGGAAGATGCAGGCCGTCACCAGCGTGAAGGCGGCCACCGCCAGGCCAACGGCACGCTGCGAGGTGTCCGCCGGGATCGTGCGGCCCCAGAGGTGCGCGACCCCTTCCCCCCGGAACCGCGACCAGGCGAGCAGGCCGATGATCGCCACGGTCGTCGTCCGCAGGCCACCGGCCGTCGAGCCGGGGGAGCCGCCGATGAACATCAGGATGCCGGTCAGGAAGTTCGTGCTGTCGGTTGCCTGGCCGTAGTCGATGTTGTTGAACCCCGCGGTGCGCGGCGTGACGCTGATAAAGAGCCCGTTGACCACCTTCAACCACAGGGGCAGCCCCTTGAGCGTCAGCGACCGTTCCAGCAAGACGAACAGCGGCCAGGGAGCGACGATCAGGATCGCCGTGGTCAACAGCACCACCCGCGAGTGCATCGACACGCGGAACCCCCGGTGCTCCCGGCGTGCCTGGAACCACAGGTAGATCTCTTCGAGGGTCAAGAAGCCCAGGCCCCCGGCGACGATCAACAGCATGAGGACCAGCAGGGTGAAGGGGGAGCGCTGGAAGCCCATGACCGAGTCGGTGAACGTCGAGAACCCGGCGTTGCAGAACGCGCTGACGGAGTGAAAGATCGCCGGCCAGAACGCCCCCTGCCAGCCCAGCCGGTGCATCCAGAGGATGTAGAGCAACAGCGCCGAAGAACTCGATGGCGATCGTGAAGAAGACGACGTGCCAGGTCAATCGGCGGTAATCGACGTGGGGCGCGACGTCCGCGGCGGTGGCCGTCAGGGCCTCGTGCCGCAACGACAATCGGCGCCCCATCGCCGCGATGATCAACGTCGTGAACGTGATGATCCCCAGCCCGCCGAGCTGGATCAGCAGCAGGATGAACATCTGGCCGTAGAGGGTGAAGTACGTCGCCGTATCGACCACGATCAGCCCCGTCACGCAGACGGCGCTGGTGACGGTGAACAGGGCGTCGAGCCACCCCAGCGGCTTCCCCGTGTACAGGCCCGGCAGGAGCTTCAGGCCGAGCGTGCCCAGGACGATCAACAGCACGAACGACCCGACGAACAGCTGCGGGGCCGTCAAGCGTTGCCAGAGCGAGGCGCGCCGTCGGGCATCGGCAACCTCCCATTGATTGATCCAACGCCGCGTGGCCGGTCTCACATCCACCTCATCTGGAAACCGTCGAGAGAACCCCCGCGCCGTCGCGGGCGCAGCCTTTTGGTGGCCAGCACGGCCGTTTTGCCTTTTCTGTCTGTTCGCCCGGAGCCCCGGCTTATTCGGCGGCCGCATCTCCCCAGCGATGGGCCACCGTCAAGAGCCTCGCCAACGGCAGCTCAAAATCTCGCGGCCGATCCGTACGGTATCGCTCTTCGCATCACATGGCAGGGAACCTCTCCACTCCACATCAACCGCTCGCGGGAACCAGGCGGCGCTGGATGGACTCGGCGACGGCAGCGGTGAAACTCTCGGTCGATTCCTGACCGCCGAGGTCGCGGGTCCGGGTCCCCTGGCGGAGCAGGTCGAGCGTCGCGTTCTTGACGGCCTGCGCGACGCTGATCTCGCCGATCTGGTAGAGCAGCAGGGTCAGGGCGAGGAAGATCGCGGTGGGGTTCGCCAGGTTCTTGCCGGCGATGTCGGGGGCCGTGCCGTGCGCCGCGTCGAACATCGCCACGCGCACCACGCCCGAGCCGTCGAACGCCAGGTTCGCGCTGGCGCCGATGCCCAGCGACCCGGCCAGGCCGCAGGCCATGTCGGAGAGGAAATCGCCGTACTCGTTCAGGACGAGCACGATCTGGAACTTCTCGGGCGCCATGATGATCTTGCCCAGCAAGGCGTCGAACAGCTCGACGTTGTGCGGCACCTCGGGGAATTGCCCGGCGACCTCGCCGGCAACGCTCTCGAACAGACCATCCGTCGCCTTCTGGATCGTGTACTTCGAGGCGCTGGTGACGCGCTTGCCGGTTTTGCGGGCGAGAGTGAAGGCGTAGCGGGCGGCCTCCTGCACGGGCTGGCGCTCGACGATCCGCAGGCTGACGGCGCCGTCGGCGCCGATCATGCGGCCGGGATCGTCGTAGGTGCCCCCGGTGGCGATCCGCACGATGTCCACGTCCAGCTCGCGGCGGAAGTTCGTCGGCACGCCCGGAATCGTCGTCACCGGGCGGTGGATGACCGACAGGTTCAAACGCCGTCGCAGGACCTGGTTGGGGCTTTCCTCGGCCGTGATGGTCGGGTACTTCAGGGCCAGCCCGTTGGTCTCGATTGAGGCGACCGCCTCATTATAAATCGTGGCTTTGTTGGCCCTTCGGTTTTCGAGCGAGAGGTCCACCGGCTCGAAGTCGAGTTGGATCGGCAGGGCCGCGGCCAGGGTGTGGACGGCCCGCGACAGCTCCGCGCCAATGCCGTCTCCGAGCAGTTCCGTGACCTTGTACGTGGGTCGCATGCCGTCGCGCTCTCCGGTCGAGGGGTCGGGTTCAGAACGTCCCGCCGGCCAGGGCAGCTTTCGACAGGCGCGGACGCCTCCGATTGTACGGATCGGGTCCGATGGGCGTCAAACCCGTCGCGAACCGTCCCCCCGCGCACGCCGAGACTGGCAACGGCCGCCGATCATGGGGTATATTTAGAGGTTAGACCCCATGCCGAACCGCCCGGGGGCGGAACGACGGCCCCGGAATGACTCCGAAGGGGAGGCGGCTCAAGGGCCTCTCGCGTCGCCCGGCGCGGGTCTCTGGCACGTCCCCTTTTTTTCTCAAGAAATCATCCCTGGCGCCCAGGCAGGAGAATGTCCTATGTCCACCGCGGGTAAGGTCCTGACCGTTGTGGTGGCTCTGACCACCCTGGTCTGGATCGTTCTGTTCTCGATGGTCGCCCAACTGAACCGCAACTGGGGCACGGAACTCAATAACCTGGAGCAGAGTCTCGCCAAGTCGGAAGCTCAGGTCAAGGAAACCCGGAATAACCTGGAAAACCTGATCGCGCAGCTCGAACAGGAGCAGATTCAGCGCGACCGCGACCTGACCGTCCTGCAGGCCCGGCTCTCCGATGCCGAGCAGCTCCAGACCGAGACGCAGGAAGCCCAGATCCGTCTGGGGTTCCAGATGGCCTCCATCCGCTCGTCCGTCGAACAGGCCCAGGCCGCCCTCGATCGCCGCAACACCGAGAAAACCGAGACCGAGCAAGCACTGGCCGACGCCAAGAACAGCATCATGACCCTGCGTGCCGAGAACAGCGACCTGATCGAGCAGTTGACCGGCCTCCGCAATGACTTCAAGCAGACGGAATCCGAGAACCGCGAGCTACTCGACCAGTTGAAAAACTCCGGCCAATCTTCGGGCGAAAGCGCCAATCAAGGCCGGCGAGTCCGGGCCGCTTCGTTCCGTCGTTGAGTCGGGTGCTTCGTAACGGGTTCTCTGGCATGGCTCTTGCGGTCCTCGTTCCGGCACCGTACAAAAGATGAGGATCTGGTGAAGAGGGGCGGTGCGGAGGATGTGACGGTATGAGTCCACCGAGGATCAGCGGGAGGCTCGACGAGGCGGAGACCGTCGAGCCGTGGGTTGGTATTGTCGCCAATGCCAATTCGGGCCGTGGGGCAGGGCGGCACAACGTGGAACGGCTCGTCAGTGCGCTGGCGAAACACGGCCTCTCGGCGCGAGTGGCCTGGACGCTTGACGAGCGGACGGCCCTGGTGGATCGGTCGCGTCACGATCCGTCCTGCCGCTGTCTGGTGGCCGCCGGGGGAGACGGTACGGTGGCCGCCCTGGTCAACGAGATGCCCAGTGTTCCGGTGACCGTCTTGCCGGTCGGGACCGAGAACCTCTTCGCCCGCCATTTCGGCATCCGCCGCCAGCCCGAGATCATCGCCGAGACCATCGCGCAAGGTCGGTGCTGCCGACTCGACCTGGGGCTGACCGGCGCGCAAAGGCGGTTCACCCTGATGGCCGGCATCGGGTTTGACGCCGACGTGGTCTCGCGGCACCACCTGGCCCGTGTCAGCCGCACCGGCGCGATGCGCCCCACGCACCGCGCGGCGTACGTTGAGCCGGTGCTCCGCGCCAGCCTCGGCTACCGGTTCCCCCCCTTGACCATCCAGATCGAGGACGGCGAGCGCGCGGAAACGCTCGTCGGCTCCACCGCCTTTCTGTTCAACCTCCCGCGCTACGCCCTCGGCCTCCCCTTCGCCCCGACCGCCCAGGGGGACGACGGCCTGCTCGACCTGGTCGTCTTCCGCAACGCCGGTCCGCTGCAAGCCCTTCGTTATCTGTGGCTTGTGGTTCGTGGTATCCATCTGAAGCGGGCGGGCGTCTTCTACCGCAAGGTGCGGCGGGTCGTCATCTCGTCGTCCGAGCCGGTCCCCGTGCAACTGGACGGCGACCCCGGCGGCAGCATCACCCCCCAGCGCCAGGGGCAACCGTGGACGGTCGAGGTCCTGCCTCGCGCCATCGACGTGCTGGTGCCGTCCGGCTACTCCTTCGGAGTGGCCTGAGCCGCTTCGTCCCGTTCCTTCAACAAGCGGCGGGCGCCGTCGCGACGTTCGCCAGTCAGGGATTCCGCCTCGATGTAGATCCGCTTGATGGCCGGGTGCCGCTCGCGGATCGTCGATTCCAGGCGATCGACGGCCGCCTCCACCTGCTCGGCCGATGTTCCTTGCTGGAACTGAATGTCCAGGTTCAACAGCACCTCATGCGGCCCCAGGTACATCGTCATCGGCGGCGCGACGTGCTCGACGACCGACTCGGCCTCGGCCAGCTCGCGGATACTCCTGGCCACCTCCGGATCGACCCCCTCACCAACGAGCAGCCCCTTGCTCTCATAGGCCAGGGCGATCGCCACCACGCCCAGAATGATTCCGATCACCACCGAGGCGATCCCATCCAGCGCGGGCATCTCCAGCAAGTGGCCAAGCAACACCCCGAAAAACGCCACCACCAGGCCGAGCAGCGCGGCGGTGTCCTCGAACAGGACGGTGAAGGTCGTCGGGTCCTTGCTCGTATGGACGGCATGAATCAGCGTGTGTTCCTCGGCCTTCGAGCGGCTGAACTCCCGGTACGCGACCCCCCAGGTGATCCCCTCGAAGACCATCGCGATGGCCAGCACCACGTAATTCCACGTCGGGTTCTCGATCGGGTGCGGGTTCCGCAGGTGGAGAATCCCCTCATAGACCGACATTCCTCCACCCAAGGCGAAGATTAGAATCGCGACGATCAGGGTCCAGAAATACAGCTCCTTGCCATGCCCGAACGGATGATTATCATCCGGCGGCCTCTTGCTCATGTGCACCCCGAGCAGCAAGAGCCCCCCATTCCCTGTGTCCACGATTGAGTGAATCCCCTCGGACAGCATGGCCGAGCTTCCCGTGAAGAACGCCGCCACGAACTTCGTGACGGCAATCGCCAGGTTCCCCGCAATCGCGGCGTAAACGGCGAGTGGTGAAGATGATGCGGCCATACGTGCTCACTCCTCTAGAGACTCTCTGCTCTCTATTCTCCTTGTTGTCGTCATTTTTCATCTCCTTGTGCATTCAAACGAGACGCCGAACCGCGAAAAAGAGTACGATTAGCGATTCCATGGAAGATTGCTTGGATTTATTGAATCGCGAGCCAGGTACTAATTTAGTACGGATTAGTAGGAAATTAGTACCCTTGATAGCATCACGGGTCGTGCTGTCTTTCGAGAGCGTCTCTGGTATAACCGCGACTCGATCACCTGCTGGTGGTTATGGGCCTCATTTCGAGGAAAGGATTCTCGCATGACCCCTCCGAACCCCGTCTCCATTGGTCCGGTGTCGATCGGCCGGGGCCGGCCGCTGGCCTTGATTGGCGGCCCTTGTGTGATGGAGCCGGACGACATGACGCTGCGGATCGCGCGGCGGCTGGTTTCGATTTGCGGCGATCTGGGCGTGCCGTTGATCTTCAAGGCATCGTTCGACAAGGCGAACCGGACGTCCAAGTCGAGCTATCGCGGGCCGGGGATGCACGAGGGGCTGAAGGTTTTCGAACGGGTCAAGGCCGAGACAGGGCTGCCGGTGACGACCGACGTGCACGAGTCGCACCAGGCCGGGCCGATCGCCGAGGTGGTGGACCTGCTGCAAATCCCCGCGTTCCTCGCGCGGCAGACGGACTTGCTGGAGGCCGCCGCCGCGACGGGCCGGCCGGTCAACGTCAAGAAGGGGCAGTTCATGGCCCCCTGGGACATGCGGCACGTTGTCGCCAAGTTGATGGAGGCTGACGGGGCAGGGGGCGTGCTCCTGACCGAGCGGGGGACGACCTTCGGCTACGGCCGCCTGGTCAACGACATGCGAGCGATCCCGCAGATGCAGGAGACGGGGGCCCCGGTGGTCTTCGACGCCACGCACTCGGTCCAGCTTCCGAGCGCGGGGCAGGGGGTCTCCTCGGGCGAGCGGGCGATGGTGCCGTATCTGGCCAAAGCCGCCGTCGCCGCCGGTTGCGACGCCCTGTTTCTGGAGGTCCACCCGGAGCCGGAAAAGGCGCTCTCCGACGGGCCGAACGCCCTGCGCCTCGACGATCTGGAAGGGTTGCTGCGCACTTGCCTGCGCATCCGGGAAGCGATCACCGCAATCGGATGATGGGCTTTGCGCGAACCGCCGCGGGGGGACGAGCGTAATCGAGAAGAAAATGGACGGTTTGTCCATCAATAGGGTCGCCGCGCTCGCTCCGCTTCGACAAAATAGGAAGTCGGAACGCGAACCCGAATGCGCGACGTTTATCCTTCCTGCCCACGATCTGGCCGTGGTTCGCGATCCCCCCTTTCGTCGAGGAGTCGATGCCCGTGTCATGGCGATCTCAACTGGTGTTCGGCCTCTCGTGTGCCTGCGCGATCGCGCTGGGGGCCGGTTGCGGTAACGACGGATCAAGGAACGCGGTCGCCCCGCCTTCCGATGTCGACGTCGTTGAGAACGAGCGGCCGACGGCGGTCGAGACGGCGGGAACGGCAGGCTCCGCCGAGCAGAAGAAGGCGATCCTGGAGAGTGCCATCCAGCTCATCCAGACGGCCGCATCGAACCCCGGCGGGAACAACTTCACCCAGGCGACCGAGCTGCTGGCCCAGTACTTCGAGGACACGCCGGATTCCGCCTTCGCCCTGGACCCGCCCGCCCGCGCCTATCTCGCCAAGCAACTGCCCGAGAAGGGGCTTACGGATCTGGAAAACCCGGTCTTCACGATCCGCGATGCCCGGCACATCGAGGACTGTTACCTGTACCACACGATCGCCCAGCGCGTGGCTGGCAATGGCGACGACCTGACGCGGGTGCGCCGAGTGTTCGACTGGATGGTCCGGCAGGTGCAGCTCGTGCCGGCGGGCGCGCTGGCCGTGCCGGGCAACCCGTCGGAGCCGGACGGACTGCCGCAGGCCCAGGCCCGCCCGTTCGACGTCCTGCTCCGCGGCATGGCGACCGAGGAAGGGTCGTGGGCCGAGCGGAGCTGGCTGTTCATGGCGCTCTGCCGCCAGCTCGGCATTGATGTTGGCCTGCTTCTCTACACGCCGCCGCCGAAGGGGATCATGACCGTCCCGGGGGCCAGCCGGGAGCAGGAGCCGATCGTCTGGATCTGCGTCGCCCTGATCGACGGCCAGGCGTACCTGTTCGACGCGCGCATCGGCCTGCCGGTCCCTGGACCCGACGGCCAGGGGGTCGCCACGGTCGAGCAGGCGATCACCGACCCGCGCGTTCTCAACCAGCTCGACCTGCCGGGCCTGTCCCCTTACTCGACGCACCAGGAGGATCTCGCCTCGGCCAAACTGTCGATCCTGATCGACTCAACGCTGGGCTATTTGACGCCCCGGATGCGGAACCTCCAGCACGACCTGGCGGGGCAGCACCGCATGATCCTCTACCGCGATCCCGCCGCGCAGAACGACGCGTTCGCCAAGGCCCTGGGGGAGCAATTCGCGGGAACCAGCCTCTGGTCGCTCCCTCTGGAGGTCGATTTCCGTCTGTTCAACGATCCGCAGTTCGTCCGTGCGACGCAGTTCCCCTTGCAGATCTTCGACCCCCGCTGGCCGCTGCTGCCCGCCCGCATGGGCCAACTGCGCGGCGACCTGGTGAATTCGGTACAGGACTACGTCCGCCTCCGCTTCGCCGAGCACGCGACGGACCGGAACAAGGAGCCGATTCCGCAGAACGTTCAGCGCATTCTCGATCTCTACGCCACCTACTATCTTGGCCTGGCCAAGCTCGACCAGAACGAGTCCGAGCGCGCCGAGGAGTTCTTCAAGCAGACGCTCCAACTCTTCCCCGAGCCCGGCCCGGACCGCCCCTATTACTTCATGTTCCACTGGGGAGCGCGAACGAACCTGGGCCTCCTGCACCAGAGCCAGGGGGAACCAACCCAGGCGGTGCGCGACCTCAGCCACGACGAGCCGACCACCCAGCTTCACGGCAATCTGCTTCGCGCCCAGGAACTGATCTGGCGCGACCCCTTCACCCCCCAGGTCGCTCCCGATTCCTCCTTGCCGCAGCCCAAGGGAGACGTGACGGCCGCAGCACCATGACGCCGTGAGAGGTGATCGGGAAAGCGGGTTATCTTCGACCCGGATTGGCTTGTCAGCCAGCCCTCAGACAGCGTGGGTCGGCATCCGTCGCGCGACGAGGTCCTTGACCGCGCAGCCGCTGCAGCCGCCGCCGTGCTCGGCGGAGCTTGAGCCGCAACCGCCGCTGCCGCAGCCTCCTTCACCGCTGCCGCACGAGCCGCAACCGGCGGGTTCCTCCTCCTGCTCGGCCGGCTCATCGCGGCCGAGCGGTTCCAGGATCACGTCGAACCCGCAGCGCTCGCGCAGGGCCTCGGCCAGCCCCGATCGGTCGATTTGGTGGGGACCGAGGTAATACAGGATGAGCTGACCGTCGAGCAACGATTCCGCGTCGATTACCTCCAGCGGCCAGACGCCATCGCGGAAGACGCGCTCACAGGCTCGCAGACGGTCGAACCGGTCGCGCTCGACACGGTGGGCTTGCGCGTGATCCTCGGGACCGGCCGCACGGAGGACCTGGCTCGGGGCGGCCGTGTCTTGCTCCTCGGACACGACGCTTGCCAGGGACGTAAGGACCTCTCCCAGTTCCCGGCCGCGGGTCGTCTGGACGACGACCAACGCGCCACGCTCGTAGGAGTCGCCCGGTTGGACAGCGAACCGGCCGATGTGACGCATCTGACCGTAGCGGACCAGCAGGCAGGAGGGGGACGTCGGCATGGAGTTCCTTACGTTTTTCTTGCTCGGTTCCTCGTCGAACAGCGACCGCTTCCAGTGTAGCGGCCGGCGGCCCGCCGCGGAATGGCGATCGAAAAATCGGTCGCACTCGCGTTTTCGTAAAAGTTGGTGACGACTATAATTCGGCGTGCGGCTTCCCGGGGTGGGTCCCGGCGCCTGATTTGGTTTCGCGTTGAGGTGATGGTCGAGCCGCGCGGGTCGTCCGGGAAGAGGTTGCTCGATGAGCCGAGCCCGCTGCACGCTCAAGATTCGTGGTCTGGATTGTCCGACCGAGGTCGCCGCGCTCCGCGCGGCGCTGGAAGACTGGCCGGGCGTCGGCCAGCTTGGGTTCGACCTGATCCTGGGCACAATGACCGTCGAATATGACCCGACGCGCACCAGCCCGCAAGCTCTGATACACCGCGTGGCCGATCACGCCGGAATGCGCAGCGAGTTGCTCGGCAATCCCGAGACCGAATCCACCCCCTGGTGGTCGCGGCACGGGCGCTGGGTAGTCATCGGCGTTTCGGGGCTCTCGCTGTTGCTGGGTCTGGCTTTGAAACAGACCCCGGCGCCGGCGTGGGCGGCGACGGTCGCCTATCTCGTGGCGATTCTCGCGGGAGGAGCCGAACTGGCGCCTCGGGCCGCGCGGGCCTTGCGGCATGGGCGGCTCGACATGTACGTCCTGATGACCGTCGCGGTGCTCGGGGCGTCGGCCTTGCGGCAGTGGGACGAGGCGGCGACGGTCGCCTTTCTGTTCGTGCTTTCCGAGGGGCTGGAGGCCCTGAGCCTCTCCCGCGCCCGACGCGCCGTGCGGTCGTTGCTGGAAATCGCGCCGGAAACGGCCGAGCGGATCGGCGAAGATGGGCAAATCGCGGTGATTCCGGCGGCCGAGGTCCGGCCGGGGGACCGCCTGCGCGTCCGCGCCGGGGAGCGCGTGCCGGTCGATGGCACGATCGTCAGCGGCCGTTCCAGTCTCGATCAGAAGGCGATCACGGGGGAGTCAGTGCCGGTCTCGCGGGAACCGGGCGATCCGGTATTCGCCGGGACGGTCAACGGTGAAGGGGGTCTGGAGATCCAGGCGACCCGGCCGCTCGACGACTCGGTCGTCTCCCGCGTCGTCGCCCAGGTGCGTGCCGCGCAGGCGGGAAGAGCTCCGGTCGAGCGGACGATCGAGCGGTTCGCCGCGTGGTACACGCCGCTGGTCGTCGCCCTGGCCGTGCTGGTCATGATCGGCCCGCCGCTGTTCGCGCTGGCGACGACCGGCGCGGCGGGGGCCTCGGTCTGGAAAGACTGGTTCACTCGCGGCTTGGTCGTGCTGGTGATCTCCTGCCCGTGCGCCCTGGTGATCGCGACGCCGGTGGCGGTCGTCAGCGCCCTGACCTCGGCGGCGCGGCACGGCATCCTGGTCAAGGGGGGGCAATTTCTGGAGATGTTCGGCCGGTTGCGGGTCCTGGCCTTCGACAAGACCGGCACCCTGACCCTCGGCGAGCCGGATGTCGTGGAGGTCGTGACGGCCAACGGCGGCGCCGACGAGGACATCCTGCGGATCGCCGCGGCCCTGGGGGACCGGGGCGGACACGTCCTGGGCCGGGCCATCGCCCGGCACGCCCGCCACTTGCGGCTCGACGTTCCCGAGGCCCACGACTACCAGGCTGTTCCCGGCATGGGGGCCACCGGGCGGGTCGAGACGACGCAGTACCACATCGGCAGCCACCGCTATCTTGACGAGGCGGGGCTCTGCCAGGGGGCTTTCCACGACTCGCTCGGCCAGGCTGAGGCCGGGAGTGTCGGCACCTCCGTCGCCCTGACCGGCTCGACCACCGGACCACTCGGCTGGATCCGCCTGGCCGACCGTCCCCGTCCCGAGGCCGCCGATGTCCTGGCCGAGTTGAAAGCCCTCGGCCTCGAAACCGTCATGCTCACCGGCGATAACCCCGCGACCGCCGCTGCCATCGCCCGGGAGCTGGGGATCAGCGAGCCGCGCGCGAGCCTCCTGCCCGCCGACAAGGCCGAGGCCGTCGCCACGCTCGACGCCCAGCGCGGCCCGACCGGCATGGTCGGCGACGGCGTCAACGACGCCCCCGCCCTGGCCGCCGCCCGCGTCAGCGTCGCCCTGGGGGGCATCTCCAGCGGTGCCGCGCTGGAAACCGCTGACATCGTTCTGATGGCCGACGATCTCCTCGGCCTCCCCTGGCTCGTTCGCCACAGCCGACGTACGGTCGCTCGCATCCGTCAGAACATCGCCCTGGCCGTCGGCACCAAGCTCGTCGTCCTCGCCCTGGCCGTCGCCGGCATGGCCACCCTCTGGATGGCCATCGCCGCTGACCTGGGAACCAGCCTGCTTGTCATCGCCAACGCCCTGCGACTTCTGCGCAGATAATTTCTCGAACCAGGGACATCGCTCGCACAGTCCCCGGGTTCAACGTCATTTCCTCTGTCTTTGCAAGGCTTTGCGTCTTCACGCTTTGGCGAGAATTACCCCATTTTTCCATTAACCTGGCGACGCGAACGGTTCGACCGGCTGTTGGTGGATGGTCGGGGGGGCCTGGCTCTGGAGTTCCTGGATCTCCTTCTCGACCCTGGCGACGGCGTCGGCGTTGTCGAGGAACTCGAAGGTCAATTCCGTCGTATGCGAGGCGCCGGGCTTCAGCGACAGAACGCGCCCGTGGTCTTTTTCGAACGGCTTGGGATTGGGGAAGTTGGTTGCCGGTTCCATGCCGGTGACATACCCATCCCGGCGTCCGCCGGTGTTCTTCCAGAGGGTAAAGCACGGGAGCTGCGCCTTGTCGAAGCGAATGACGATGGCCTTGTTCCCCCCGGCGTTGCGGAGCATGGTCGCCGTCTGGCCGTCGGCACCCTGGCCCCGCAATTCGAAGAGATAGACCTGTTCGGCGAAGCCCGGCTCGGGGGGGCCATACTCGGTATAGCTCGCGATTCCCTCGGCTGCTCGGGCGTTCCGGGGGACGACGGTTTCCGCCGCCGCGACAAAGGACGCCCCCTTTTCCAGGTGCGGCGGGCCGAAATTGCAGTGGTAGAGGATTTCCAGGTCGGTCGGCCCATCGCCCCGGTTGGTGAACTCGTCGCGGACGACCAGGCGGTTTGAGCCGGGCGTCGTGGTGATCCGCGTGACCATGCGGAGCGTCGGCCCGAACAGCCGCGACTCATCGACGTGTCCCTCGATGGTGATCGCGTGCGGCGGGGTATCCTCGACGTGCAGTGCCACGTAGTGGGCGGGGATGTTGGCGATCGAGCCGTGCAGCGGGTAGATCGTGTCCCCCTCGCGGTACGGCGCTCCGTTGTGCGCCAGTCCGCAGCGGACTACCATCTCGTCGAAGCCGTCGATCCAGCCGATGCCGCCCAGGCTGGCGAGGTTCACGAACGCGGGGTGGACCGGGCCGTCGTGGATGGGGGAATCCCAGCCGAGCCGGTCGGCGTGGTATTTCCCTTTCCAGAGCCCCATGCCGCGTGTCGGCACGATGGCGACGCTCAGGTCGCCGTTGTTCAGATGGATCAGGTCCACGCCGTCGCGCCGGCCGCCACGCAGGGCTCGCTTGGTGACCGACCACGGAGCGCCGTCCTGACCGAGCAAATCGGCGGAACCGAGAGACAGGCTCTCCACCCAGAGATCGCGAGCCAGATCGGTCAGCGTGACGGTTGGCATGCGCGGTTCAACTCCTGTGGATTGATGGGATGGTTCTCGACGTGCCCGCCGTGTGCGGGTCCTCCATCGGGCAGGATAAACCCACGTGCTCCCCGGGTCCAGCGTCCATCGCCGGTCCGACGAGCGGGCGGCCACGCTATATCCGGCACAATCCCACTGTTTGGCACGAGGTGTGCAATATAGGCCTACCGCGACAAGGGGAGACGATCGTTCACACAAACGTTTCTTCTCTGCCTTGAACCTTGATACAACTCCACGACATATAGCAACGTGCCGGAACGTGCCGCGAGGCGAATCTGGTGCGATGACTCCAGGTGAGGAACATCATGAAGGACAAGCGCCGCAAACTGTCGAAAGTCCTGAGCAACAGTGTGGAACGACTGGATGAACGCGTCGTTCCGGTCGTGTTTACGACATCGCCGACCGGCGTCTTGACGACCGGGCCATTCATTCCGGGTGTCAACCAGATCACTCAGGGGCCGATCGGGACGAATACCGCGATCCTGGACAACTCGTTTCTGGGTACGGGCGGCGTCAACTCCGGCCTGACTCAGAACCTTGGCCTGAGCACGAACCTGACGAACTTCCGCTTCAACGGCGTTGGTGCGAACCCTTTCAGTACCGGGGTCAATAACCTCGGCGTGGTGCCCGGTAATTTCGGTGGAATTACCGGAGTTGGTCGAACCTTCGGTTTGAACACCGCCAGCACGGTCGGCAACTTCGGCTTCGGTGGAATCAATGGGCTTGGTCGCACCTTCGGCTTGAACACCGCCAGCACGGTCGGCAACTTCGGCGCGCACGGTCGGCAACTTCGGTGTCGGTCAGAACTTCGGCCTCAATGGGGTCGGCGGTGTGAATAACCTTGGTGTTAACAGCGCCCTCTCGGGCTTTGGCGTTACCAGGCCGTTCGGTCTGGGCACGACCAGTAATCTGTTCGTCAACCGGGGCTTGGGCCTGGGCTTTGCCGGGCAGAATACGAATCTTGGCGTCAACCCAACCGTGAACACCCTCTTCAGCACGCGGTCAATCTCGGCCTTGCCGTTCAACACCGGGCAGAACGTCAATCTCCGGTCGCCGTTCAGCGCGACGCCGCTGGCCGCCTCGCCGCGGATCAATCCGGCGGGTTCGAACGGATTCGGCTTCCAGCCCAGTTCGATCTTCAGTGCGACGCCTCTGGCAGCCGCTCCCCGGCGGAACCCGTTGGGCAGCTTCGGTACCATTTTCGGTGGCGGTGGTCTGGGACTTGGCGGTGGCTCGCTCCTGTTCTGAGTGCTTGCTCGCTCCGGATACACGACAATCCATCCTTCGAGGCGCGGAGCCGGGCATTGGCCCCGAGACTCCGCCCTCAAACCGACGGCCAGGGTTCTCCACCCTGGCCGTTCGTGCGCGCCGACAGTTTCTGGATAATCCCGAAGAGCGGTCTTGGTCCTCATTGACTCCCGCGTGATCGGGCCTTAGCCTGATTGGTTGAGGCCGCCCGACGGGAACGGCCCCGCTGTTTTTCCTCCGTCGTCGTGCACGCATCCACAAAGGAGTTGGCTTCCATGGCAGAGACCTGTCCACAGCCGGGCTCAAATCCTCAGGCTGGCGTCTCGCGCCGCGAGTTCGTCAAGACCGTCGGCGCGGCCGCCGCCGTCGCGGCCGTTCCCTTCATCGGCGCGCGTCACGTCCTGGCCGCCGCCGCTCAGACCGGCCCGACGCCGTCGGCCCCGGCCGAGACGGCCGTCGCCCGCTTCTTCAAGACCCTCAAGGACGATCAGCGCAAGCAGATCTGCTTTCCGTTCGACCACCCGCTACGCTCGAGGGTCCAGAACAACTGGGCGATCGTCAAGCCGACCATCGCCGACATGAGCAAGGAACAGCAGGCCCTCTGCAAGGAGATCTTCAAGAACCTCTGCTCCGAGGAAGGTTACGAGCGGTTCCAGCGCCAGATGGAGGAGGACTACGGCGGGTTCGATAATTACCACGTCGCCGTCTTCGGCGAACCGGGCACCGACCAGCCGTTCGAGTGGGTCCTGACCGGCCGGCACAACACGATGCGCGCCGACGGCAACAGCGTCGAAGGCGTCGCGTTCGGCGGCCCGATCTTCTACGGCCACGCCTCGCGACAGCTTCAACGAGGACGCCAAGCACACCGACAACGTCTGGTGGTATCAGGGCCAGCAGGCCAACAAGATCTTCAAGACGCTCGACGACAAGCAGCAGGCCAGGGCCCTCGTCGAGAAGGCCGACCCGGACGCTCCCCGCTCGATCGAGCTGAAGGGCCAGGGGCTCGGCGAGCAGGGCATCGCCGTCTCCGAGCTCGACGGCCAGCAGAAGGAGATGGTTCAGAAGCTGCTCGACGACATGCTCTCGCCCGTTCCGCGCGCTGCGACGCCGCCGAGGTCCGCGAGTGCCTCGACGAAGCCGGCGGCATCGACAAGCTCCGCCTGACCTACTTCAAGGAAGGGGACATCGGCGACGACGGCACGTGGGACATGTGGAAGGTGGAAGGCCCCGCCTTCTCCTGGTACTTCCACGGCTCGCCCCACGTCCACACCTGGCTGAACGTCGCCCGCAAGGCGTGAGCCGGTTCCCGGACCAAGAGCCAGCCCCTCCGTTCTCGTTCAACACCGATGCCGCGGCCTCGACACTCGCGTCGAGGCCGCGGCATCGGCGTTTTCCGTCCACCCCCGTGCCTCCGGACGCTTGGCACATTCCTTGCTGCCCTTTGGATTCTCAAGAGAATCGCACGTGGTGCGCTTGGCCTTTGTCTGACAAGCCAACGGAGGTGAATCATGGCCTCGAAGTCTCATACCGACCACGAAACCAAGATGACGACGGATCACGACACGATCCGCAAGTGGGCCGAGGCCCGTCAGGGCCGCCCCGCGACGGTCATCGGGACCAAGGAGAAGGGGGAAGAGGCGGGGATTCTCCGGATCGATTTCCCCGGCTTCAGCGATACTGACACGCTCCGGGAAATTACCTGGGAAGACTTCTTTGACAAGTTCGACAAGGAAAAGCTCGTCTTCCTCTATCAGGAAGAAACCTCCGAGGGCGAGACGAGCACCTTCGGTAAGTTCGTCAGCAAGGAGACGGCCGAGCAGTCTCGGAGCTAAAAAGTAAAAAGAATCTTACCCGAGATGCGCATTCGGAAAGAGAGTCGGGTGCAACGGTGAGGGGGTTTCCGAGATCTCGGAAACCCCCTCACTGTTTTCGATGGAGGCGTGCTCCTGGACCTCAGCGCCGGGAACGTGGAGCCAGGGGCGGAGGAGGCAGGATGCGGACCTCGTTGTTCTGGGCATCAAAGCAGTCGATCTGAAGGTATTCGGCCGGAGCGTCCTCCTCGTGCCGGATGTGGATGGTCAGCTTCGCCTCGTTCTCGATCCGGGCGATCTCCGGACGTTTGCGGTTGTTCAGGAACGTGGCGACGGCCGGGCTGACGCAGACGTTCATCCGGCGGACATCCCCCCGGTGCGCGGCCAGGGCCAGCAGGCGCATGACGTCGATTGACATGCTCTCGACGCTCTTGACCACGCCGGCTCCGGTGCAGTTGGGGCAATCCTCGTACACGGAGCGCTTCAGGCTGGGCCGGATGCGCTGGCGGGTCATCTCGATCAGGCCGAACTGGCTCATGCGGAGGATCTTGGTGCGTGCCCGATCGCGCTTCACAGCCTCGCGCAGGGCACGTTCAACGCCCCGGCGGTCGCGCTCGTCGCGCATGTCGATGAAGTCGTTGACGATCACGCCACCGAGGTCGCGCAGACGCAGTTGTCGGGCAATCTCGCGGGCCGCGCGGAGGTTCATCTCGTAGGCCGTGCGCTCGGCGTCGTTCTCGACGCGGAAGTTGCCCGAGTTGACGTCGATGGCGACCAGGGCCTCGGTCTGATCGATCACGATCGAACCGCCTTCGGGCAAATCCACCCGCCGGCGCTGGATCTTGGAGATCTCCTGCTCGATTCCGTACTTGTGGAAGATCGGCGCCCGATCGTCGTAGAACTTCAGGCGGTTGACGAACCGGGGCATGACGACCCGAAGGAATTCCTGGGCTCGCTCGAAGGCGTGCGGCTCGTCGATCCAGATCGTGTCGATGTCGGAGCTGACGATATCGCGGATCGTCCGCGTGATCATGTCCGACTCTTGATAAATCGGCGCGGGGGCCTTGGCCTGCTTGATCCGCCGCAGGATGACCTTCCAGAGCCGTAGCAGATAGGCCAGGTCGCGGGCCAGCTCACGCTTGGTGCGGTCGAGGCCGGCGGTGCGGACGATGAAGCCGAGGCCGGAAGGGGGGTTCAGGTCGCGCATGATGGCGCGGAGCTTCTCCCTCTGGGCGGAATCGGCGATCTTGCGGGAGATGCCGACGCGGTTCAGGCCGGGCATCAGCACGAGATAGCGGCCGGGAATGCTGATGTAGGTCGAGAGGGTCGGCCCCTTGGTGCCGATCGACTCCTTGATGACCTGCACGAGCACCTCGTCACCCCGGCGGAAGATCTCCTGGATGGGGGCTCGGTCATGCCCCGGCCTCGGGGGCGGCCGCCAGGCTCGGTCTCGCGTTCCTCGCCGCGACGGGACCGGGCGTCACCCGGCGCACGCAGGCCCATCTCGATCTCCAGCTCGGCGATCTCCTCGATCTCTCGACGGATTTCCTCCTCCAGTTCCGGGTCGATCTCCTCCTCGACCGCCACGGCGATCCCGCCTTCGTCGTCGATGTCCTCCGACTCGTCGCCGAAGTCGAAGTCGTCGATCACGGCGACATCCTCACCGGGGGAGGGACGGAAATCCGGGGTATCGGGGTGCGTATGCGCCTCGACATCGTCCTCCTCGTCCTCCTCGTCCCAATCCGCCTCGCGGTCTCTCGGCTCCGTGTCCGTCGGCCGATCGGTCCGATCCCGGCGCCGTCCCCGGCGCCGCCGTCGTCGGCGCGGCGACTCCTCGGTACGGGCCGGTTTGGCTTCGCCTTTGGTCTCGGGTTCCGTCTCGGTCTCTGTCTCGGTCTCCGTCTCCGGCTCGACCTCAGGCTCCGGCTCGGCGACGCCCCAACCGAAGGACCGGGGGCCTTCGGGCTCGGGAACCTCGCGGCTCCGCTCGCGACGCGGGACGTAACCCGGCTCGCCGGCCTTGGCGCGGGTCTCGGTCTCCGCCGCTCGTTCGCGAGAACGTTCCGACGACCTGGCCCGCGGGGCGGTGGGCCGTTCAGCCTCGACCTCGCGTTGAGGCTCGGGCTCTCGTTCCCGGTCGGGCGCACGCTCGGCGACGACGCGAGGCTGTTCCTCCTCCTCGTCCGCCGCGTGCCTTGGCCGGGTGGGCAACTCGCGGGGGGGCAAGGGTTCGCGGTCGCCACCACGGGAGCGGATAGCGGCCCGGCCACCCCGGCGCTTCGGCTGCGACTCCGGTTCCGGCTGGTCCTCGGCCTCGAATTCGACCGGCGTCTCGCGCAACTCCGGTTCGGGCGTCGGTTCCGGCTCGGGCGCCGCCTTGGCGGCGCGACCGCGACCGCGACGCGGGCGCTTCGGCTCGGGGCGGGCTTCCGGCTCCGGCTCGGGGGGCGTCTCTTGCGCGAGTTCCGGCTCGGGCGCGGTCTCCTTCTTCCGGGACGCGGTACGCGCTCTCTGGGTCCGGCTGGGAGGCAGGAACTCCTCGACCGGGTCGGCGGGAGCCGGAGTCCGGGCCGCCGCAGGGCGGGCGACGCGACCGCGAGGCTCCTCCGGTTCGGGCGTCGGCTCCGGCTCGGCCCGACGGGAGCCGCGCCGCGGCGCCGGCTCCTCCGGCTCGGCCCGACGCGCCTCCACCGGCTCACGCTCCTTTTCCTTCTCCTTCTCTTTCTCCTTGACGGTGGGCGTTGGCTGGGGCGCGGACGGTTCGGCGCCGAGCAGGTCTTCAAGGAGGCCCTCGCCGAAGCGGCGTTCGGAGCGATCGCGGCGCCCCTTCTCCGAGCGTTCGGGCCGATCTCCGTTGCGCTCGCGGGGGGAACGGTCCCGGTTGCGGTCGCCGCGACGCGGAGGACGGCCCCCCTCGCCGCGCGATCCGGAACGCGGTTCGCGGCGAGGGTCACGACCCCGGTCGCGGGCCCCCATTTCGGAGTCCTCGGACAGCAACCGACGGTAATACTGCGGCTCGACGTCGGAGACGTGCAGGAAGCCGTTGCGGCCGACGGAAAAATCGACGAAGGCGGCCTGGATCGACGGTTCCAGGTTCACGATCTTGCCGAGATAAATATTCCCCGTATAGCTCTCGTGGCTCGTGCGCTCGACATACAGCTCCTCCAGAATGCCATCCTCAACGACGGCGATCCGGCTCTCCTCGGGCTGGAGCACATTGATCAGCATTTCTTTCTTCATTCGGCTATCTTTCTTGATGTCTTGTGATCCATCGTGATCGGGGTCTGTGATCCGGCCGGGGCCACTCCAATCGAGGGCCAGGGGCCGGTCATTCCTTGTGGTGAATGGGTTGGTTTCCGGCTCCGGGGCTCCGGGGTCGGTCCGCATCGGCGTCGGCCAGCTCGACATCGGTTCGAGACAGGACCGCACCCTGTTCCAGCAGGTCGCGGAGGCCCAGGGCGTCAACAATCTCTTCAGGACGGGCCGAGCCCTGGGGGGTGATGCGCAGGCGGAACCGGAGCGTCCCGGTCGGGTCGATCTCGGCCCCGAGCACGAAGGGCCTCAGGTCCAGCTCGACGAGGCGATCCGGGCGATGTCGGGTATAGGGAACGTGCTCCCGCTGGAGCAGGGCATCGAGCGCGTGACGGGCGTCCGCGATGCGCTCGGGTGGGACAGTCAAGGCATACTGCGCGGCCTCGACCCTCGGGGCACGCCCCGGGCCGACGGCTTCGGCCTCCAGGAAGTCGAAACCGGGGGGAGCCGTCGCGGCCAGGCGCCGGAGCACCTCGGCCGGTTCCATCGGCTCGTCCAGCTCCAGTTCCAGCACCTCGCGCCGGCCCTCGATGCCCAGACCCAGAGCCAGGGCGAAGACGACCTTGGGACGCGGGTTGAACCCCTGACTCTTGGCCACGGGAACCTCCGCGCGGCGCAGCGTCCGCTCCAGGCAGCGCATCAGGTCGTGATGGCTGACCAGGCGGAGGTCGCCGCGCTTGGCGAAACGGAGGCGCACCTTGTTGGCGGTCATGGGGTTACAGACCACGGCAGTCGATTGCAAAAGCGGCGTCCCCGACTCGTCTTGTCGGGCGGCGCCGGCCCTCGGGCGCGGCCTGCAAGGAATTCTGTTCGCGGCCTGCGCGGGGCGTCCTTGGGGATGTCTTCGTTCAATCGTTTCCGCACAATGCGGCCCGAGACCTCAAATTGTCTGAGATGGCTGGGCCGCCGGTTCATTGTTCCTTCGGGCTTTTCGGTTCTTGGTTTCGTTCGGAATCGGGATCAATCGGTGTTCGGGTGATTCAAGGGCCGGGTGATCCGGCGACCTCCGGGCCGTTGGGTTCGTCCTCGGCAGACAGCGGGACGTCGGGAATGATGCGGTGCAGGGCTTCCTGGAGGATCTCGGTGACCGCTCCGGCGGTATCCTGCTTCAGCGCATCGGCGGCGACGGCGCGCGCCTGCTCCAGGTCGATCGCGCGGATGATCCGCTTGATCTCGGGCAACTGGTGCGGCGGCATGCTCAACTGGCGCAGGCCCAGGCCCAGCAGGAGCATCGTGTACAAAGGTTCGCCGCCCATCGACCCACAGACGGTGACCTCGACCCCTTGCGACTCGGCCGCGGCGACCACCATGGCGATCATCCGCAGGACGGCCGGGTCGGCGGCATTGTACAGGTCGGCCACGGTCTCGTCGGTCCGGTCCACGGCCAGGGCATACTGGATCAGGTCGTTCGTTCCGATCGAGAAGAAATCCACCTCCTTTACCAGTTGGTCGGCGATCATGACGGCGGCCGGCACCTCGATCATCGCGCCGATGGGCAAATCGGCGCGGACGGCGTAACCCTCGGCCAGAAGGGTCTGGGTCACATCCTCGACAATGGCGCGGGCCTTCCGAAGTTCGCCCAGGGTGGAGATCAGCGGGAACATGACCCGCACGTCCCCCAGGGCGCTGGCGCGCAGGATGGCGCGGAGCTGGGTGCGGAACAGCGACGGGTCGCGCAGGGAGAGCCGGATACTGCGCAGGCTCAGGAACGGGTTCCGCGCGGCGAAGCCGTCTCCCTGGTAGCTGACGAGCTTCTCGGCGCCGAGGTCCAGCGTGCGGATCGTCACCGGGCGGTCGGGCAACGACCGGACGACGGCCCGGTAGGCGGCGAATTGCTCCTGCTCGGTCGGCGGGCGATCGCTGTTGAGGTAGAGGAACTCGGTGCGGTACAGCCCGATGCCGTCGGCCCCCCGGTCGCGGCAGGCGGCGACCTCGCCGGGGAACTCGATGTTGCCCAGCAGTTTGATGCGGGTGCCGTCACGGGTCACGGCGGGCAGGTCGGCCAGCTCGGCCAGGCCGGCGAACCGGGCGGCGCGGAGGGCGGCCTGCTTGCGGTAGCGCCGCAGGGTTGCGGCGTCGGGGTCGAGGACGACCAGTCCTTCGTCGCCGTCGATGATGACCATGCGGCTGCCCCGGGCCTGCTCCAGGAACCGGCCGAGGGCGACGACGGCCGGGATC
The DNA here is from genome assembly GCA_963758025.1 of uncultured Planctomycetota bacterium. Lineage (GTDB taxonomy): Bacteria > Planctomycetota > Planctomycetia > Isosphaerales > Isosphaeraceae > CAVWUA01. Next base: position 123,459 of record CAVWUA010000012.1, read on the forward strand.
TCCAGGGCGGCGGCGACGATCGCCGTGTGGCTGGTGCGTCCGCCGGCCTCGGTGGCGAAGCCAAGGACCTGCGACGGGTCCAGCCCGGCTGTCTGGCTGGGCGTCAGATCGTGCGAGAGGACCAGGCAGGGCTCCTGGACCTCGCTCAGGGTGGCCGTCGGCTGGTTTCCGGCGAGCTGGTCGAGGATGCGTTGCTGGATGTCGCGCACGTCGGCGGCGCGGGCGGCCAGGTGGCTGTCGGCCAGCCCTTCCAGCAGGGCGGCGTAGCCGTCGAGGACCTCGCAGACGGCGTGCTCGGCGGCGACGTGCTCGCGGTCGATCCGGGAGCGGGCGTCGCGTCGGAGGCTCGGATCGGCGATCATCCGGGCGTGGGCGGCGAGGATATCGGCGTACTGAGGGCCGAGCCGCTTGCGGGCGTCGTTGACAGCGGCCTCGGCCTCGGCCTTCGCGGCGTCCAGGCCCCGATCGAGCCGTTCCAGCTCCTCGGGGACGGTCTCCGCGGGGATGCTCCGGGGGGGCAATCGCAAGCCTCTCGGATCGGTCACCAGCGGGGGACCGATCGCGACGCCGGGGCTCACGGCGATCCCTCGCAGGGTCTGCATCGGGGGCTTGGGCTGCTTCGGAACACGCGGCACGGGGGACTCCCAGGCGCCGTAACGGGGGATGGGCGGGCCGGATCGGAGGCTGGAAGCCTGGGGTTCAGCGGCATTTCGGCCGCTCGGCCGCACATCCCGGGATTTCATGAACCGGGCTCCTGGTCCCGGCCCTCGTCGGTCTCGTAAAACTGAGCCGAAACCAGTTCGGCCAGGGCGATGACGGCCTGTTCGGCATCCGGACCATGCGCCTCCAGGACCAGTTTCGTGCCGCATTCGGCCGCTACCGACGTCAGTTCCAGGATGCTTTTGCCGTCGAAGACACGTCCATTGTACAACACCCGGACGTCGGACTGGAACTGCTCGGCGAGCTTCACGAACTTGTCGGCCGGCCTGAGGTGGAGGCCCAGGGCGTTGGTGATCTCAACCTGGCGGCGTGCGACAGAAAGGTCGTCAGTCATCGGCGACTCGGTCAACCTGGGGGCGGCGGCGGACTGCCTTGGCAAAGGACGGAACGGGCCTGCCTGTTCCGTCGGGCGCTAAGGAGTGAGATCCGAAGAGACGACGAAATGGGTCGTCGCATGCATGAACCCGTCGATTCCATATCCAGGGCAAAAGGAATAAGTGATGGTCAGGACGTTGTTTTTCCCTGCTGGTCCGCTTCATCCAGCAGGTCCACGACCTCTTCCCGGGTCTTGGACTGCCGCAGAAGCTTGACGAATCGCTCGTCCTTCAAGTGCCGGGAGATGTTCTCCAGGGCCCGCAGGTGGTCCCCCGGCTGGTTGGGCGGCGAGATCAGCAAGAACAGGATATCGACCGGCTCGCCATCCAGGGCGGCGAAATCCACCCCCTTGGAGGACAGGCGCGACGGTCCCGATCAGGCGATCCGCCTTCGGGTGGCGGGTGTGCGGGACGGCCACCCCCTGGCCGATGCCGGTCGAACCCAGCTCCTCCCGATTCAGGATCGCCCGCGAGACGCTCTCCAGGTCCCCCTCGGCCAGCTTCCCGGCCTGGTGCAAGCTCTGGACGATCTCGCGGATCGCCTCTTCCTTCCCGGTGGCCTGCAAGTCGACGAGGATCGCCTCGCGAACCACGAAATCCGAAAGCTTCATCCGGCCCTCCATCGTCTGCCGCCGGGCCGCCGGACCGCGCCGGTGATCGGGCCTCAGGGCACCGCTACGCGCCGCGCCGGACCTTCCCATTTCCCAAGAAGGCCGGACATGCGGCAATTGCGCCAATCAAACATGGGTGTGATCAAGGGAATGAAAACGGACGTGATCGGACCTCGAAACGCGAACTCGAACTTCGACCAACGCGGATCGTGCTCGGCCCATCCTTCACTTCTCTCGATCGTGGACGTACTTACTTCACGCCGGACTCGGGGGGCTCGGGAAGGGTGGGCGACGTCGGCGACGTTCCCCCCTGCGGCACGGCATCCCGATGGTCCTGAACCTTCTCCTTGTAGCGGCGGAGCTGCTGCTCGACCTTGTGAACGCACTGATCGGCCGCCGCTTCCGGCGTCTGGGCCGACTCCCGCGCGACGAAGTCATGCTTGTGCTCGGCCGAGACGAAGACCTCAACCAGCCAGTCGTTCTTGCGGTGCTCAACCTCGACCTCGATTGCCATCAGCCGGCCGAAGTACTTGAGCAGCTTGCTCGCCTTATCATTCAAATACTGTCGCTGGTCGGCAGTCAGGTTCCCGTGGCGGGCCGTGATTTCGATATGCACCGTCGTCTCCTTCCTCCCGCCTCTGATCCAAATACGTCGTGCCTTGTGGCGCTAAAAGACTAACCTGGCCATGTCGCTCAGGTCAAGGGGCCACCGGCCGGCCGGCGGGGTCTATCCTCCGCCCTTGCGATGCCGTATCTTGCCCGAACAGGCCCGGCGCGATGCCATGAGCGCCGGGGAGGGCAAGGGTTCCTGGACGAGCCGGACCGCAAGCGACGGGAGCGACGTTAACGGTGTGGATGCAGCAATACGATCCTCTGGGCCACTGGGTTGGCTCGACCCTGGTTGCGGCGATTCCGGTCCTGGTGCTTCTGGGGCTTCTGGCCTCGGGCAAGGCGAGTGCCTGGCAGGCGGCGCTGGCCGGACTGATCGCTGCCGTTGGCGCGGCCGTCGGTGTCTTCGGCATGCCGGCGGAGGCCGCCCTGGCGGCCGTCGGCTACGGCGCGGTCTTTGCCATCTTCCGCATCATCTGGCTGATCGTCTCGGCCGTCTTCCTCTACGATATCGCCGTCCATACCGGCCAGTTCGACGTGATGAAGGCGTCGATCGCGCATCTGTCGGGGGATCGCCGCGTGCAGGCGGTGCTCGTGGCGTTCAGCTTCGGCGCGTTCATCGAGGGGGCCGCCGGCTTCGGCGCTCCGGTGGCGATCTCGGCGGCCTTCCTGGTCGGCCTGGGGTTCCGGCCGTTCCAGGCGGCCCTGCTCTGCCTGATCGCCAACACGGCCCCGGTGGCCTGGGGCGCGATCGGCACGCCGATCCTGACCCTCTCGAAAGTCACCAGCCTGGATGTTGAGGCCCTCAGCGCCACGGCCGGACGGATCTTGCCGCCGTTGTCGCTGATCATCCCGTTCTGGCTCGTGCGGACGATGACCTCCTGGCGGCAGACCCTGGCCGTCTGGCCGGCGCTTCTGGTCGTTGGCGGGTCGTTCGCCTCGGCGCAGTTTCTCTGGTCGAACTTCGTCGGGTTCGAGCTGGTGGACATTATCTCCGCCGTGGTCAGCCTCCTGGCCGGGCTCATCCTGCTTCGCTTCTGGAAGCCGAAGACCGAGTGGCGGTTCGATCACGACGATCTGGACGACTTGGCTGATGTCCCCCTCGACAAACCCGAGATCAGCACCCCGGCCCCCGCCCTGACGACCGGCCCGCGTGGCGAAGGCGTGGATGCCCTTCGCGCTGTTGACCCTGACGGTGCTGTTCTGGGGCGTGCCGGCGATCAAGCCGTGGAACACGCCGGCGGTGAAGGACTGGATGGATGTGCACACGTCGTGGAAGCCGGAGATGCCCTGGCTGCACGGCCGGATCGCCAAGGGGGAAGCCGTGACCGGCCACAAGACTCCCGAAGCGGCCGACTTCGAGAAGGCCGTCCTGGACATCGTGCCGGTCTCCTCGACGGGCACGGCCGTCTTCCTGGCGGCGGTGGTCAGCGGGCTCCTGCTGGGCGTCGGGCCGGTTCAGTTGTTGCGGACCCTGGGCGGAACGATCGTCCGGCTGGCCTCGGCCATCGTGGCGATTTTGTGCATGCTGGCGCTGGGGTTCGTGACCAAGTACTCCGGAATGGACGCCGTGCTCGGCCTGGCGTTCACCCGCACCGGCGCGGGGCTGTACCCGATCTTCGGCACGCTTCTCGGCTGGCTCGGCGTGGCGTTGACCGGCTCGGACACCTCCAGCAACGTCCTGTTCGGCAACCTCCAGCGGATCACCGCGACGAAGCTCGGCCTGAACCCGATCCTGATGGCCTCGGCCAACTCGACCGGCGGCGTGATGGGCAAGATGATCGACGCCCAATCGATCGTCGTCGCCGCGGCGGCCACCGGCGAGAACGGCCGGGAGGGGGAGCTGCTCCGCGCCGTCATCGGTCACAGCATCGCCCTGGCGCTGCTGGTCGGCGCGATCGTCTGGGCGTATGCCCACCTCGTCCCCTGGGTCGTGCCGACGATGGGAGGCGGTTGAGCCGTGACCTGACGGCAGACGGAATCTTTGGAAAAACTGGGTCTTTCCATCGCGACGTTCCCACGTTATCATTGACCCCTTCCGTCGAGGCCCCCTACCTTTTCGGATCGACCGGCCCGGCTTCCGGTCCCGGGCACTCGACGCTCAGCCCCAACAAACCGACGAACCACGAGGACCCGGCGCAACACACGGTCTCGGCCCGGGTCGTCAGGAGTGCTTGACCGATGTACGCGATTTTCGAGAACGGTAGCCATCAGTTCCGCGTCCAAGAAGGGGACCGGATCACCATCGACCGCCGCGACGGCGAGGCTGGCACCGAGATTGTCTTCGACAAGGTCCTGCTCGTCGCCGGGACCGACGGCGCCTCCATCGGTACCCCTCTGGTCTCCGGTGCCCGGGTCGTCGGCAAGATCGTCGACCAGTACCGCGGCAAGAAGATCATCATCCAGAAGTTCCGCCGGCGCAAGAACTACCGTCGTCGCCGGGGGCACCGTCAATCCTGGACGGATGTGCAAATTACCCGCGTCGAAGCGGGCGCTTGATTGCAGTTTCCCATGCGACTCTGCCGAAAAACCGTCTCTGGCCCCCACTGGCGGCCGGAGGCGGTTTTTTTTGTTTCTGCGTCATCGCCGCGCCAGCCGCACATCGCGCCAAAAGGCTAGGGGCGCAAAATGCGGATTATCCACTATTCCTCTACTTCCCAATTTCACAAAAACACTCGGCGCTGAGGCGAGTTCGGCTAGACTAGTACTTTGGCGACACCATCGAACCAGGCTACGAATGCCGATCCACGCCGGGTCGAAGGACGACTCCCGGGAGACTCGCCACTGGATAAGGCCGTGCGAGGCGAGGGCGGGATCGACGGTGAGCGGAGTTCAGAGGTCGCAAACTCCCGATATTCTGCACAAAACACCATGTTGAACATCTGACTAGGGAATTTGCTTGACCGCGATTCGTGGATATGGCACAACGACGCGAATAATTGATAAAAAACCGGAGAGCGTCCATGGCAACGGTAGACTCGCGGACCACGAAGAAGGCAAGCTCGAAAGAGGCACGGGCGTCCGCAGGGCGGAAAGGGATGGTCGTCCCGCGGGTCTTCAGCACCAAGGGTATCAGCCCGTACGACCAGGTGGAGTGGGACCTGCGTACGGCCGCCATCAAGGATGAGCGGGGCAAGGTCCTGTTCGAGCAGCACGACTGCGAGATCCCCAGGTCGTGGAGTCAACTGGCGACGAACGTCGTCGTCAGCAAGTACTTCTACGGTGAGCCGGGAACTCCGGAGCGCGAGACGAGCGTCCGGCAGCTCATCGACCGCGTGACGCGCACGATCAGCGACTGGGGCAAGCAGGACGGCTACTTCGCCACCGACGAGGACGCCGAGCGGTTCCACGACGAGCTGACATGGCTCTGCCTGAACCAGCACGGGTCGTTCAATTCCCCCGTCTGGTTCAACGTCGGGCTGTATCACAAGTACGGCATCGAGGGGGCCAACAACAACTGGCGCTGGGACGAGGAGACCCGCGCGGTCGTCCGGGCCGAGAGCGCCTACAAGTACCCCCAGGGGTCGGCCTGCTTCATCCAGAGCGTCGCCGACGACATGGAGTCGATCATGAAGCTGGCCCACAGCGAGGCCATGCTGTTCAAGTTCGGCTCGGGCACCGGCACGGACCTCTCGACCCTGCGCTCCAGCCGCGAGAAGCTCTCCGGCGGCGGCAAGCCGTCGGGGCCGGTCAGCTTCATGCGGGTCTATGACGCCATCGCCAGCGTCGTCAAGTCCGGCGGCAAGACCCGGCGCGCGGCCAAGATGCAGACGCTCAAGGTCTGGCATCCCGACATCCTCGAATTCATCGAGTGCAAGACCAAGGAGGAGAAGAAGGCCCAGGCCCTGATCCGCCAGGGGTACGAGGCCAACTTCAACGGCGAGGCCTATTCGTCCGTCCTCTTCCAGAACGCGAACCTCTCCGTCCGCGCCACCGACGCCTTCCTCCGCGCCGTGGAGAGCGAAGGGGAATGGACCACCCGCGCCGTCACCACCGGCCGCCCCGTGCAGACCTACCCGGCCCGGACGCTCATGGACAAGATCGCCGAGGGCACCTGGCTCTGCGGCGACCCGGGCCTCCAGTACGAGGACACGATCCAGCGCTGGCACACCTGCCCGAACACCGCGCCGATCAACAGCAGTAACCCCTGTAGCGAATACATGTTCATCGACGATTCGGCGTGCAACCTCGCGTCGATCAACCTGATGAAGTTCCGCCGGGAGGACGGCACGTTCGACGCGAAGGCATTTCGCGCGGCGTGCCGGATCTTCATCACGGCGCAGGAGATCCTGGTCGATCACGGCAGCTATCCGACCGAGCAGATCGCCGGGAACAGCCACAAGTTCCGCCCGCTGGGGCTGGGCTACGCGAACCTGGGCAGCCTGATCATGTCCTCGGGCCGGCCGTATGACTCGGACGAGGGCCGGGCGGTCGCCGGGGCGATCACGGCGATCATGCACGGCGAGGCGTACCGCACCAGTGCCGAGATGGCCGGGAACATCGGGCCATTCGATGGCTTCGCCCTGAACCGCGAGCCGATGCTGCGGGTCATGGAGATGCACCGCGACGCCGTCGAGGCGATCGACCCGTCCTGCCCGCCGGCCCTGTTCGCCGAGGCCCGCGACGTCTGGGACGAGTGCCTGGCCCAGGGCCGCACGCACGGCTACCGCAATAGCCAGGTCACGGTTATCGCGCCCACCGGCACGATCGCCTTCATGATGGACTGCGACACCACGGGCATCGAGCCGGACATCGCTCTGGTCAAGTACAAGCAACTGGCCGGCGGCGGCATGTTGAAGATCGTCAATCGCACGGTGCCGATGGCCCTGCGCAAACTCGGCTACGACGACCCGACGATTCAGCACGTGCTCGACTACGTGGACGAGCACGACACGATCGAAGGGGCCCCCGGCGTGAAGGACGAGCATCTGTCGGTCTTCGACTGCGCCTTCACCCCACGCAACGGCACGCGGTCGATCCACTTCCGCGGCCACCTCAAGATGATGGCCGCCGCGCAGCCGTTCCTCTCGGGCGCGATTTCCAAGACGGTCAACATGCCCCGCGAGGCGACCGTCCTGGACATCGAGAACGCCTATCTCGAAGGCTGGAAGCTCGGCCTGAAGGCCCTGGCGATCTACCGTGACGGCTCGAAGGAGAGCCAGCCGGTGAGCACCGCCAGCGAGGAGAACAAGGCCAAGGACGCGGCTCAGCGGAAGGCTGAGGCGGCGTCACCGCTGCCTGCCCCCGAGGCCGAGGCGAAGCCCGCACCCGCCGCGCCGATCCAGGCCCCGAGCGGTCCTCAGCCGCGCCGGGAACGCCTGCCGGATACCCGCAAGAGCGTGACCCACAAGTTCGACATCCAGGGGCATGAGGGGTACGTCACGGTCGGCTTCTTCGCCGATGGCCGCCCGGGTGAGCTGTTCATCACGATGGCCAAGGAAGGGTCCACCGTCGGCGGCCTGATGGACGTGGTCGGCACGCTCGTGTCGATGGGTCTGCAATACGGCGTGCCGCTGGACGTCTTCGTCAACAAGTTCGCTCACAGCCGGTTCGAGCCGTCGGGCTTCACCAAGAACCCCGACATCCCGATCGCCAAGAGCATCACCGACTACATCTTCCGCTGGCTGGGCATCCAGTTCATCCCCGGCTACCGCGAGGCGAACACCCCTCAGCGCGAGCAGCCGAGCGAGATCGAGGAATCCCCCGCCGCGCCGGTGATCAAGGTCAACGGTCACCGCAAGGCGACCGCCGCCGACCTGGATCACGCGGAATCCCTGCAACAGCCGTCACCGACGGTCCACTTCGCCGCCGAGGCGACCGCCGAGAACCAGCAGCAGCAGTTCGCCCGCTTCCAGAGCGACGCCCCCGCCTGCGACAACTGCGGCGCCCTGACCGTCCGTTGCGGCACCTGCTACCGCTGCTTCAACTGCGGCAACAGCATGGGCTGCTCGTAAACCCTCCTTCGTGGCGTTACAATAGCCGGGGTCGCCGCAAAGGCGGCCCCCGGCGGCGCCCGATCGGCTCGCCGGTGTTCGACCGAATGGAAGCGAGGACACCATGACGCTGACCATTGAAACGGAGCCTCTGCCGCTTCATGTGGATGCCGATGGTGTCGTCCGTGTCGGGGGCACGCGAGTCACACTGGATACGGTCATTATTGCTTTCCGGCAGGGTTCGACCGCGGAAGAAATCGTCGAGCAGTATCCCTCGCTCAAATTGGCCGACGTCTACATGGTGGTGGGCTATTACCTGCGACGGCAAGACGAGGTCGATGCCTATCTGGCGGAGCGTCAGCGGCAGGGCGAAGAGATCCGGCGTCAGTTCGAATCCCATTTTGGTTCACAAGGGCTTCGTGACCGATTGCTCGCGAGACGCGCGCCACGGAGGTAACGTCGACTCTCTCCTCCCATTCCCCCAAAGGCGATCCCCCCTCCTCCCCATCACGGCACTGAGGCCGTCACGTCTCCGCGGGGTGAGCCTCGCTCCCTGATTCCCTGGATAGATGCGACGGGCCGTATCCTCCCTGCCATTGTCTGGACAAGCGGGGGTCCGGGGGGCGTCCGGCGGTTTCGGAGGCTCACGTCTTCCGGGGCTTTGAGAATCGACGTCCCGGATCGCCGCTGATCTCAGGATGTTTGCTCTTGAGGCGTCCTTGATTCGCCCTCGCTGAACCTGCGCTCGCCGCCGGTCGAGGGAAGGTCCAGGTCTCGCGGAATCTCATCAGAAGCCTTGATGGAACGCCTTCGCGGAGGCGTGCCGGAGATTTTGTGCGCCGTGTGATAACACCTCACCGTCGCAACGATACTGCTGTTGGAAGTGCTGATCTGAGCTCAGACGCAGAACTTCGAGACGCATGAACCTGGACCTTGATTTTGGAGTTGAAAACATCATGGCTCGTCGATTTCGCAACCCGCGCTACGCTCCGGAGTCCCTGGAACGCCGTTTGAGCCCCTCGACTTTCCTGGCCCCCACTTCTGCTTACGTGTACACTGATTCCACCATGGACACCACCACGACCACCGATTCGACCCTCGACCCGAATTCGTCCTCATCCTCGACGCCCGATACCACCCTGACCGCCGATCCCGAGCCGGCGCCGGCGCCGATCCCCGGAACCGAGAATCCGCCGATCGAGGCGCCCAAGACGCCGATTGGTCCGGCGGTTCCCGCCTGATCGATCGCTAAATCTAACGAATACATAAAACGGGCCGCGTGGTTGTTTTTTACAACCACGCGGCCCGTTGACGTTTTGGTGGCCTGATTTCAAGGAAGATCGGCGTTCGGTTCGTGGGCTCTGTCCTCGATCCGGTCGAGGAGTTCCGGACGCAGGGAATCAAAAATGGATCCAAGGCGACCCAGTCTTCCATCGCCTGCGGGTGATGCGCGATGGTGCGCTTCAGATGGAAGACAACCTTGTCCATGGACTCGGGATCGGACTCGGTGTCGCGGGCGTACATCCGGGCGAGGACATAATGGGACTCGTTCTGGAGGTGCCCCTAGCCGTTCAGCATGGGTTCAGGCCACGCTGGGCGGCCTGAAACGCGGGCTGGAGCATCACCCCGTGCGAGCCGGTCGGACGCGACGTAGTGGAAGGCTCGGATGGCATTGGCGTCTTCGTGCAGCAATTCCACGAAGCGCGGGTGGTCGATCAGAGCGGCAAACTCCCGATCGGTCCCCGCCTTTCTGAGAGATCGACGCATCAAGGCGCGGCCGTAGCGCGCCCGGAGGTGGTCCGGGAACTTGTCGAGGACTGCCTCATACTGGGCCAGCGCATCGCTGATCCGCCCTTGCTGGAAATAGCGCTCGGCCAGGAACGTCCGGAAATCGGCGTCTTCCAGGGCGATCGGGGGCACGGGCCGCACGGCGTCCTCGATGGGCTGGCCCGGGTCGAGGGCCAGGTCGCCGCCGAAAAACAGCAATGATTCCCGCAACGTCCGGGCGGTTGACGTCCCGGTGTGAGGATCATCCAGAAGCGTCGCCCGGCGGAAGTCGGTCTTGAGGCTCTCGGTCTGTCCCAGGTGCATCCGGATGAACGAGCGCGTGTGATAGCCCTCGGCGAGGTCGGGATCGAGTTCCAGGCCGCGCAGGCATTCCTCCAGGGCGAGGTCCGATCGGTTCCGCAGGTCGAGCAAACCCGCCTGCAGGATGCGGAGTATCGGGGCCTTCGGACGTCGGGCGATGCAGTGCCGGAGGTCCTCAATCGCCGCGTCGATCTCACCCAGACGGACGGACACGGCCGCCGCGCGGTAATGAGCCCAGAACGCGTCGGGACGCCTTGCCAGGGCCGCGCGGTAGTGCCGCAGGGCCTTCTCGGGGTCGGACGCATCGGCCTCGACGCCCCGCAGGTAATCCTCCATCCAGTGCGGGATGGGCTTGTCCATCGCCTCCTCGGCGGGGGGCTCGGGCTGGCCGAGCGATTCGCGGAGCCGTCGGGCCTGGTTGCGCAGCGGTTCCGGCAGGAGGATACCCGCCTCGATGAGTCGGTCGAGGTTCGCCAGAGCGCGCCGCCAGTCGTCGGGGCTGTCGGGACGGTCGGCCAGGCTGTCGGTCAGCCGCCAGAGCTGCTCGAAGATCCAGACTTCCAGCTCCAGGCGATCGGCGTCGGGCAAGGTTCGCACGTCGTCATGCTGCCGCCAGTCGCCGGGGGAGAGAACGCTGTAGCGGGCCAGGAAACGGCGGGGCGGCTCAATTCCGCCGCGATCGACCGTCCACTGACCGATCCGCCGGATCGGATAGACGTCCGGCTCGGCGCCGTTCCAGAGCCGGTCGAGCTTCGTCAGGGCGAGGTCTTGCAGGGAGCCGTGATGCAGACTGGTGGCCGCGATTCCCGTCAGGGTGCCGCCGCCGATGATCAGCAGTCCGGCGGCCAGCGCCAGCCGTTGCCGTCGGACCCAGCGGGCCAGGGCGAGCGTCCAGGGGGGGACATCGGCGAAGATCGGCGGGCGGTCATTGCGGAAGCGGTCGAGGTCCACCGCCAGCTCGGCGGCGCTGCCGTAGCGATCTACCGGATCGGGGGCCAGGCAGCGGGCCAGGATCGGCCGCAAGCCGGCTGGCACCACCCGCGACGTGCCGCGGTTGTAGGCGCCGCCATGCTCGCGGAACATCGCCAGCACGGCGGCGACGTCGCGGGGCGAGCGACTGTGGCTTTCGGGCACCTCCGGCACCGCGCCGGTGAGGGCCTCCAGCAGGACCAGGCCCAGGCCGTAGATGTCCGCCCGGTGGCGGTCCAGGGCGCGAGGAGTCGGGGCGTGCCGGGGATCGGCAATCACCCGGAGCCGCTCGGGGGCCATGTAGGCGAGCGTGCCGCCGGACTCGGCCGGCAATTCGGCGTCATCGTCGAGCTGTCGCCAGTCCACGGCCAGGTTGAAATCGAGCAGCATCGGCTGGCCGTCGGCCGCCAGCAGGATGTTCGAGGGCTTCAGGTCGCCGTGGGTGACGCCCCGGCGTCGGGCGTGGTCGAGGGCCTCGGCCAGCCGGGCGACGATCCACGCCAGGGCCTTGGCGTGCGACAGCCCGGCCAGAACCTCCCGCGCCGAGCGCGGCAGGGCCGGGGGGGATACTCCGGCGCGGCGACGCGGTCCAGATCGGCCAGCAGGTCACGCCCGGAGCGGGGCCGGCGTCCGTGTTCCCGATGCGCTCGCCAGGACATCCGACAGGGTCGCGCCGCCGAGGAACGGCATGCAGAGCAGTTGCAGGTCCCCCCCGTCCGCCTCGGCGTGCCGCAGGACCTCGACGATGTGCGGCGTGCCGGGCGCGGGCGAGCAGTTGCGGCTCGGGGGAGGGGCGGGTCGAGACCTTCACGACGACCAGGCGGTCTTCCAGGTCGGACTGCTCGGCCAGGAAGACCCGGGCGAAGGAGCCTCGGCCCAGCTCGCGGAGCAACTGGTACGGGCCGATCGCGTCGCCGTTCTCGGGCAGCGCGACGGGTTCCTCCCAGAGGGTCGGGCGGTCCGGCTCGCGCAACAGCTCGTGCAGGCCGAAGAGTCGGGCCAGCCGCTCCCGGTGCGCGGGGAAGCGGTCGAGGTAGGTGAGCGGGTCGGGGTCCAGGCCGGCGGATTCGGTCAGGCAGAACTCGTGATAGACCAGCTCGACGACCTCGCCCGAGGCGTCCGGGTCGAGCCGGTCGAGGAACTGCTCGGCGCGGGGCGACTCGCCGCGGCGCCAGCGTTCGGTGAACTCGGCCAGCAGGGTGTCGAGCGACTCGGGCCTCGGCGGGGCCTCGCGCAGCGGGCTGGCCGGTTCGACGTGCGGCCGGGGGCGGCTCCGTCGCCAGCGTCGGCGTTCGCGCGTGCCGTTGGAGGAGCCGGATGGCGCGCGACGACGCTCCGGCCAGGGCCACGGGATCATTGCCATCGCTGGGCCTCCCGTTCCAGACGCTCGCGGATCGCCCCGATCACCCGGCGCACCGAGCGCTCGTTCATGCCGGTACGCTCGGCGATCTCGTCGAAAGTCAGCCCCTGCCGCCGCAGTTCGACGACCCGGGCCTCGACCGGGTCGCGCCCGGCCAGAAGCCGGTCGAGCTGGTCGGCCACCGTGGCCTCTTCACTGGGCGTCGGGTCGTTCGCGACGACGGCGCGCGGCTGCTCGCGGTCGCCCCGGCGGACGTACAGGCTCTCCTCGCGGCTGATGTCGTACTTGCGCGTGCGGGTGCGGCGGCGGTACTCCTCCAGCACCTTGTTCCGCGCGACGCCCGCCAGGTAGCCCTGAAACTGCCGGGGATTGTCCAGGGGCAGCCCCTCGGTCCCCTCCGGCGTGGCGAAGATGCTCTTCCAGATCGACTGGACGAAGTCCATCGAGTCGAACTGCGAGCGCAAGGCCCGGGGCAATCGCACGCGGACCATCATGCGGACGTCCTCCTCGAACGTCTGCAAGAGCCGCTCCAGGGCGGCCTCGTCCCCGTCACGCGCCCGCGACACCAGGTCGGCGAAATCCGCGTCGTCCATCGTCGTGCCCTCGCCCGAGACCCTCGGGGGAACCCCGACACCCGTTTAACTCACGGTGGCTTCGCTCGTCCTTGAGGTGGGCTTAAGAAAGATCGATTCCGCCGGCCCGCTCCGGCCTCGTCGCCGTTGTTTTAAAAAACATGCAGTACGACGGAATGCTTTAAGTGTGACGGTTTGCCAGACAGTTGTCAATCAGGTTTCGCGGTTTATCGCCAACTTTCGCCTGGATTCCGCGAGATTCCGAGGATAGGAGACGGACCGGTTTACTTGGGCGAGGAGGCATAGTGTATGACATGGCCAGAGGGCCGGCAAAATTTTGAAAAAAATCCTGCCGGTTTCTGTCCGCGAGCGCAACCGAAGGGGTGCCGCCCGGCACGGGGAGTCGTGACCGCGGTGGGCCACGGTGATGTGGCCAGGACGACGCCATGACGGCAAACGTCCCCGATCGGAGCCACGGCCCGGAGCCGCCGGCTCCGATCGGGGACCAGGTGAACGGAAACCCGAATCGGCCTGCATTCGTGAAAAGCCACCCGTCGCCGGAAACCTTCCGGTTGTGGACACGGAGCCCCTCGCCATGATTCACGTTCAACCGGTGGACCGTTTCGCTTCGAGCAGCACCCTGGATGTCTATCTCCGCGAGATCCAGACGACGGATCTCCTCTCGGCCGACGAAGAGCGAGAACTGGCCGAGGCGATCCGCAACGGAGACAAGGATGCCCGCGCCCGGATGATCCAGGCGAACCTGCGGCTGGTCGTCAAGATCGCCCGCGAGTACCTCGGTCGCGGCCTGACCCTCGACGACCTGATCGGCGAGGGGAACCTCGGCCTGATCCGCGCGACCGAGCAGTTTGACCCCGCCTTCGGAACCCGCTTCAGCACCTATGCCGCCCACTGGATCAAGCAGGCGATCCGCCACGCCCTGACCAACACCGCCGCGACGATCCGCCTGCCGGCCCACATGGTCGGCCTCTTGACCCGCTGGCGGCGGACCGAGCGGGCCTTGCGTCGCGAGCTGGGGCACGATCCCGCGCCGAGGAAATCGCCGATCGGCTCGGCCTGAGCGCGGCCCAGCGCGTCATGGTCGATCGCGCCTTGCGGGCACGCCAGGTCAGCCACGAGAGCGGCGACGACGAGCAAAACGGCGCCTGGAACGATTCGGCGGCCGACCCCGGCGCTCCGCCGGAGGCCGCGCTCGAAGACGCCGAGCAGCGACACGACCTGATGCGGCGGCTCGACCGGCTCGACGACCGCGAGCGGACCATCCTCGCCCTGCGGTTCGGCCTCGGAGGCGGCACCCCCCTGACGCTCAAGGAGGTCGGCAAGCGCCTGGGCGTGACCCGCGAGTGGGTCCGCAAGATCGAGATGCGGGCCGTCCGCAAGCTGGAAGACAACCCCGACACCCCGCCCACCGTCCGCACCCCCACCAAGCGTTCACCCCGCGCCGCCTGGTCCCGCCCGTTGAAGTCGGCGTGAATCAAGACCGCGATGACTCTCCGATCCAGAAGTGGCTGGGGCCCTGTCGCCAGGAAAAGGGCCCCGGGGGCGGCAATCAGCGGTCCGGCCCCTCGAAGTTCAGCCGGCCGTAATCCTCATAGCGGTGGAAGCTTGCCCGGCGGAGCGGGGCGGAGCTGGACAGGACCGGCTCGGTCCCTTCGGGGCCGTAGTCGTACCGGCAGAGGGCGAACCGCCAGGTATCGCCCGGCGAGGGCTTGCCGCCGGTCGGGTTGAAGGCCGACCAGGGGATCATCCCCTCGACGGTCCAGCTCCGGTCGGGGATGTCCGGATTGTTATTGTTGGACCGGCCTTCCACGTGCGTGACCGCTTTCAAGCCCAGCGGCGGTCGGGCCGCCAGGGTGTCGAAGTCGAACCCGCGCTCCGGGAACGCCAGTTCCAGGTAGGCGGCGCGCGGGTTGACCTGGAACTCGTAGTAGGCTGGCGCGTCGGGATCGGGCCGGAAGAACATCTCGAAGACGTCCCCCAGCCAGAGCCGGTCGTTGCGGCCGACGCCGTGGGAGCGGATCTCGGTGTCGGCCATCGTCGCGGCGAAGTAGAGCGCCTGGTCGTCCCAGACGAGCCGGGCGCGGGTCGCGCCGGGGGTTGAGGGGGTGCCGTTCCAGTACGCGGGGAAGCGGTCGATGACCTCGGCGCCCGCCCAGGCGGGGTCGTCGAGCTTGCCGTCGAGCGTCGGGGGCGTCTTGATCCAGCGGCAGGAGGCCTCGCGGGTCGCTTCGGGTTCGTCGAGGGCTTTGATAATCTCCCCGGCCACCTTCGCGCCGAGGCGCTGGTACGCCTCCTTCGTGTAGTGGACGCCGTCGGAGACCAAGGCCTTTTCCGGCCCAAGCTCCTTGACGAAGGCGTGCAGGTCGTCAATGACCACCTCGGGGTAATCGGCCAGGACCTCGCGCGACGCCGTTGTAGGCTTCGACGTCGGCTTCCAGGCGATCGAACGGCTTGACCGTGTTGTGGCGTTCGTCGAGCACCGGCGTCGTCGTGGCGAAGAGGATGCGTGCGTCGGTTTCCTCCGTCAGCCGCTTGAGGATCGTTCGCAGGTTCTCCTTGTAGGCGTCAAGTTCCACCTGATGCGTGCGAGTCTTTCGGTCGAGCTTCAGGTCGTGCAGGCCGGCGTTGATGTGGATGACGTCCGGCTGGCGGTCGATCACCCAAGCGTCGAGGTTCTTGAGCACGTTGCTGGAATCCCCGCCGTTTTCCCGAGGACTGACAACCTCGGCCTTGCCTTGAAGTTGCTCGGTCACGTAGGGGGTATAGCCGATGCGGATCGAGTCGCCGATCAGGACGACGACCGGCAGCGTGTCTTTCTCCTGGGCGGTCGCGGAAGCCCCCACGAGCGCCGGGAGCAGGGCGAGAAGCGAAGCGATGCGCATGGTCGTTCGAGCCTCTTTGTACTGGCTGCCGCATGGCAAACGGCGGATTCTGGATTCCCGAAGTTCTTTGTCTCTTTGACAACCTGGAATCCGGAATCCGCCGTTTGCCATGCGGAACTCAATAGGATGTAAATGCCAGGTGATGACGGCTTGTCGTCGAGGATAGCCGGGCACGCGCACCCGGGCAACCGGCGGGAGGTCCTTTCCGCGATTGACCTTTTCGCGATCATCGGCCACCATGCGGACGATGTTCCCGGAGGGTTCGGGCACGGAGAGTCCCGGCATCATGAGGAGTCGGCACGGATGCTCGACCGACAGCTTCGACAACGCGTTGGCCTCTCATCGTGGGGTTTGATCGCGCTGGGCGTTGCGGTGAGGGTGGCGGCGGTGCTGGTCTTGCAGAGCCACACCATTCCGCACAGCACGTATGAGCACGGCGAGATTGCCGAGAGCCTGCTGGCCGGGCGGGGGTTCTCGGTGCGGTTTCTCGGGGCGGAGGGGCCGACCTCGCAGCAGGCGCCCTTGTACCCGTTGCTGGTCGCGGCGGCCTATGCGGTGGGAGGCGTCGGCACGCCCCGGGCGTTGCTGATTCTGGAGCTGGGCCAGGCGTTGCTGGGGGGCCTGCTGGTGGCCTCGGTGCTGGCCCTGGCTCGCGAGATCGTTCCCGGTCGGCCGCGCGTCGCGTGGGTGGCCGGCCTGATCGCCGCGCTGCATCCGACGCTCATCTACGCGGCGACCCACGTGCAGGTTGCCGCCCTGGCCCCCTGGCTGTTGACGGCGACGCTGGCCTCGGCCTACCGCGCGGGGCGAACCGGGCGGAGCCGCGATGCCGGAATCACGGGCCTCTGGCTCGCCGCCCTGACCCTGACCGACCCGATCCTGGCGCTGGTCGCTCCGGGCGTGGCCTGGGCAATCTGGCGGGCCGGCGGAAACTGGGGAGAGAAGGCGGGCACGATGAACCAACGCGATGCGCCGCGATCTCGGGCCGTCTTCAGCCCCGGAGGGGCGATCGTTCCTAGCCCAGGGCGTGAGCCCTGGGAACACCGGGACAAGACGTCCCCTCCGCCTGCAATGGGAGCCCCGAAGGGGCGGCAGTCCGATCCGAAGTCCCGGCGACTGCCGCCCCTTCGGGGCTGGAACACGAGAGAACGTCACGTCCTCCCAGGGCGTGAGCCCTGGGCTAGGAACAGCCGCCCCTCCGGGGCTCAGGAGGGAGGGCCTGAGAATATTGCTCATCGCGTAAGCCAGGGGAAGCGGCGGGCGGTCCGTCCGATTGCCCTGGTCGCTCTGGTGGCCGCGCTGGGGGTCGCCCCCTGGATCGTCCGCAACGCGGCGGTGCATGGCGAGCTGGTCTTCATCAAGAGCACGTTCGGCTACGCCTTCTGGCAGGGGAACTGCGCCCTGAGCGAGGGGACTGACAAGGTCGTCCGGGCGTCGGTCGAGCGAGCCCTGGAACGAGGGCAGGGCGGGGGGCTGTCGGAATGGAACCGGGCACTCTGGGAGGCGCGGCATGAGGCGGGCTATCTGGACGACATCGCCCTGACGCCCGCCGATTACCGGATGCTTGGCAACCTCTCCGAACCGGCGCGTTCTCGGCATTTATTCCGCCAAGCCCTGGACGACCTGCGGGCCGAGCCGTTGCGTTATTGGACGCTCTGCCTGCGGCGCCTGCGGTACTTCGTGCTGTTCGACGAGACGAACCCGAAGACCCGCAACCCGCTCTATCGGGCGAGCCACCTCGGCCTGACGCTACTGGCCGTTCTGGGCCTGATCGTCGCGCGGCCGGAGGCGCGGCGGCGGCTCGGGCCGACGCTCTTGACGGCGGCCCTGATCGCCCTGTTCCATACGTTGACGATCGTCTCGGCCCGGTTCCACATCCCGATCGAGCCGCTGATGGGTCTCTGGGCCGCTTCGGCCCTCTCGCGCGGGGGTGGCTCCGGCTCAACCGCGACGGCTGACGACATCCAGGGCGTCGGGGTCGTGCGACGGCTTCGCCCCGTTGCGATCGATGGCGGAGGCCGACCGGGCGTGACGGCTTGAGCCGGGCAGGCGCAGCATCACGAACGTCGCCGGCAGGATGCTCAGGAGCGCGACGCCCGAAACCATGGTCCACAAGATCCGCTCTTGCTGGACGTCAGGGCCGTAACGGTGGTTGGGTATGCATAACTGGGCCACTCCCAGGATCATCAGCGGGAGACCGACTCCAACGGCCAGGGCCTTCCAGAGCGGCATGCGCGGCTCGTCGGATCGCTCGCGATGGCTGTACACCAGGATCAGCGCCAACGGCACCAGAACCAGGCAGACGAGAAACACCAGCATCATCATGGAATCGGCGATGGTCATGGAGGGGAATCTCCCAGAAGACGAAGACTTGGGTTCGCGTCGTGCTCAGCCGCGTCGGCCGACGACGTCGATGGAATCGGGGTCAAAGGACGGTTTGTTGTTGATCCGTGGCTCGCCGACGAGCCGGTCGGAGGGGGTCGGCTCCGGCTGGGAGCCGCCCTCGAACAGCGTGCTGGCCAGTCGTAGCGAGGAGACGACGGCCACGATGCTGACGATCATCGCGGCAATCCAGGCCATCACATCGACGTCCCCCCGCAGGCTGACCATCCAGACGCAGAAGAACGCCCCGATCGGCACCAGGGCGCCGATGGCGATGCAGGTCAGGGCGGGACCGGCGTTGCTGCCCGGCAGGGGGCGGCCCAGCTCCATCGCCCGCAGGCGCTCCTCATGCTGATGCTGCCGCTCCTGGCGGCCGAGGACGTACCGCAGGATCATGATGACGGGCACCAGGACCAGCGGCATCGCGACGGCGACGATCGCAATCATCATATCATTTCCATTTCATGATCAATTCGTCCCTTCCGGGTTGATTGTGATTGGTTCAGGTGTTGGCCGGCGTGTGCGTGTCGTGATGCCACCCGCGCTGGCCGGTCGTGTCGTAGGCGTCGGGGTCCATCGGCGGCTTGCCAATGGCCGCTTCGGATTGCTGGGGAGCGGGGGACGTCTTGACTCTGGGTGGCGGTCAGGATCGTGCCACAGATGATCGCCGTCACGCCGACGGCGCCGGCGGCCGCCCAGACCGCGACGGCGGCGGCGGAATCAATATCGCTGGAGGCCACGTAGGCGAGTCCGAAGACCCCGAGCGGCACCCCCGCGCCGATCGCGGCGGCCAGCCGGCCCGCCGACCAGAACGGCGTGTCACTTGGCAACGGGACGGCCCAGCTCCATCGCTCTCAGCCGCTCGGCGTGCTCCATTTCGCGATCCTGGCGCACGCTCTGCGCGAGCCATCACGATGCAGAAGGCGACGAATCCGCCGATCACCAGCAGCAACGGAATGACGAAAAGGAACACCGAGAACGTGGGGGCGCTCACGGCCATCGTGGATGGCAGGCTCATTTGAGCGAACATGAAAGTCTCCTGGCGGATGTGTCTGTTTTGGAATAAATTCGATCGTTGGTTTTGAATATTATTTTCTGATCGTGCGGTGGATTGCCCCCTTGTGGGCGAAATCCTCCGGTACGTCCGCGCGGCGGGATGATGGGCGTGGTACGATGCCGGGCGTAAGGGGCCGATCACCTCGCTACCATGATATAACCTGTTCGAGTCGGAGAAACCTCTCATGGCGCGCGACCACCTCCTCGTCATCGACCAGGGGACGACCAGCACACGTTCGGTTGTGTACGACCGGCAGGCCCGGACCGTCGGGCAGGGGCAGGTGGAGGTCCCTCCGTCGTACCCGCGTAGCGGCTGGGTCGAGCACGACCCGGAGGCGATCCTCCGCTCGGTCCGGACGACCGTGGCCGACGCCCTGGCCGGTTCGGGCATCGGGGCCGACCGGATCGCGGGCATCGGGCTGACCAACCAGCGCGAGACGACCGTGATGTGGGACCGCGACTCGGGCCGCGCGGTCCACCCGGCGATCGTCTGGCAGGACCGCCGCACGGCCCCCTTCTGCGAGCAGCACCGCGATCGGCGCGCCTGGCTGGCCGAGCGCACGGGCCTCGTCCTCGACTCGTACTTCGCCGGCACCAAGCTCGCCTGGCTCCTGGAAAACGTCGAAGGGGCCAGGGACCGCGCCGAGGCCGGCGCGCTGGCCGCCGGCACGATCGACAGCCTCTTGATCTGGCACCTGACCGGCGGCAAGCGGTTCGTCACGGACGTCACCAACGCCTCGCGGACCTTATTGATGGACCTGCGGGCCCTCCAGTGGGCCGACGACCTCTGCGACTTCTTCGGCGTGCCGCGCGCGTTATTGCCGGAAATCTTACCCAGCTCGGGCATTTTCGGCGAAACCCAGGGGCTGGACTTCCTGCCCGACGGCCTGCCGATCGCCGGGGTGGCGGGGGACCAGCAGGCGTCGCTGGTCGGGCAGGGGTGCTTGCGAGCCGGGCAGGCGAAGTGTACGTATGGCACCGGGGCCTTCCTCCTGGTCCACACCGGCGCGGAGGTCGTCCCCTCGACCCGAGGGCTCGTGACGACCCTGGCGGCGACCCTCGGCGATGGCCCGCCGCAGTACGCGCTGGAGGGGAGCATCTTCGTCGCCGGGGCCGCCGTGCAGTGGTTCCGCGACGGCCTGGAAGCCGTCGGCGCGGCCCCCGAGATCGACCCTTTGAGCGAGCAGTCCGACCCGGATTCCGAGATCCTGTTCGTCCCCGCCCTGACCGGCCTGGGGGCGCCTCACTGGGACGCCGAGGCTCGCGGCACGATCTTCGGCCTGACCCGCGCGACGTCTCTGGCCGACCTGGCGAGGGCGACTCTGGAGGGTGTCGCCTACCAGATCTCCGACCTGATCGACGCGATGAACGCCGACCTGCCGACCTCGCTGGCCGAACTGCGTGTCGATGGCGGCATGGCCCGATCCGACCCGTTCCTCCAGTTCCAGTCCGACCTGCTGGGCCTGCCGCTGTATCGAAGCCCGCAGGTCGAATCGACCGCCCTGGGGGCGGCGCTGCTGGCGGGCCTGGCCGTCGGGCTCTGGCCCGACGCCGTCACCGCCGCCGAGCGGCTCCAGGCCGGAGCGCCAGCCGTTCCAGCCCGGCCGCGACGACGCCTGGCGCGCCAACGCAATCGACCGCTGGGATCACGCCGTCGAGACCGTCAAGCAGTATTATCGCAAGCGTCCCCGCCCGACCTCCTGAACGTCCACTGGAAGACGTCCACGAAAAGAAACCGGGAACGAGGTCCCTACGGTCGACGTGAGCGCCGAATCGCAGGGGGGGAAGACCTCGTTCCCGGACAGTCGCCCCGCCCGAAGACGGAGCGATTGTTCGCATTACGCGGAAGACATGGTCTCGCCGTGGGGGGGGACGCGGCGAGCGGGGGGAGCCATGCTTCCGTCGTCATCATGGTCTCGCCGTGGGGGGCAGGGCGAGTGGGGGGAGCCATGTCTTCATATCTCGGGTGCGGCGCTCCATCCCCTCACCCGACGTGAATTTCAATGATGGCCTCGTCGCGGGGGGGGACGCGACGAGAGGGGGGGCCATGTCTCCTCTTTATGGATGAAAATCTTCCGGGAATGGTCCCTCGCCGGAAGACTGCTCCATCACATCAACAGTTCCTCGTCCGATGTCTCCTCGTCTCCGTCGCGCGAATATTTCGGCATCAGGACGAATCGAGAGAACAACGGCTCATCGACCGGCTCCTCCAGATGCATCAACGCACGATGCTCCAGGTCGGCCAGCGCGATATCGCGGTCGAGGAACGGGTTCATGAGTTCCACGGTCTGTCGGGACGCGGGAAAACGGGTCAACCGGCTGGTCTGAAGGGTCGCCATGGGCTGAGACTCCCTGCATTTCATGAATGCGTGAAAATAGATTGCTGGAAATGTGCGAGTCGTGCATGGCTGGGCTCGGGGCAAGAGGAACGGACGGTGGCCGATCCCTCCTCCGGTGCCAGACATCAGCACGGGACACGAGTTTCCTGGGCTGTTCGGCGGGGAAAAGGCGCAGGGAGCGCGCAGGCATGCTCGGCCCCGGAGCCTCGTCCGCGAACAGGACGAGAGTTGGGGTCTCAGCAGGTGAAGCGACAGAGTTGAGTTGGGAGCGCGACCGGGACGGACGCCAGGCGATCGAGCATCCAGGCGCGCTGGGAATGGGCGTTCAGGCCGGAGCGGCCGAGGGCCGGGCACGCGCGGCTGGCGTCCCGAGGAGCGTCCCGTTCCCGGGTGCGTCGGCTGGCCAGAACCTCTGGCCAGCTCAGCGATTCGGTCGGATCGTTCGACTCATCGCTGGACTCATCGGATTCCCCTTCCCGCGCGGGAATACCCCCGCTTTCCGCTCCAGAATTCCCCGGCTGGGGCAGGGTGGCGGACTGGGGGTGGACCCGCCCCGACAGGCGCTTCGACAGCGGCTGGACCATCTGCTGGGCCAGCGAGGCCAGGGCCCGATACTGCCGCTTGAGCTGACGTTGCGACTGGGGGAGGTGCGGAGAGGCCACCGCGCACGGGAAAACCAACCCCGCGATCGTCAGGACGATCATGAGGCGGCGGCTGAGCCAGCCGATTCCAGTGCGGTGCCGATTCGACATCAAGGGGACCTCAAAGCAAAAGACGGGAATTCATCCCTAATGATAGACATCGCGGCGTCGGTGGCAACCGCATTTCCGGAGACTTCATGGATTTTTCACCCGAACGGGTGTGTATGGAATAGGATCGGCCGAGGGCGGGTGACGGCTTCGGTCAAACACGTTGGAAACCGGAATCCGGCGGCCGCGGATCGGCCCGAGGACGCCGCCGCCGCCGGGGGTTTGACGGGACATGGCGGCATGGGGTTTACTTTTGTAGGTCACGCGCGACGCGCGGTCGGGCCGGGACGATGCCTGGCCCTCGGCGCGGTTTCGCCTATTCGTATCTTCACCTGGAAAGGATTGGCATGTCCCTGATGGTCACACCCCCCGCCCGCCGCGTCGGGCCTCTTGCCACGGCCGTCCTGATGCTGGCGGTCTCGATGGGCCTTCCGGCCCACGCCCAGACCTCCACCTTGCCGGCTCTGGCGACCGAGGTGGCCTTCCCCAACCTCCGGTTCAACCGCCCGGTCGTCCTGACCTATCCCGACGACGACAGCGGACTTCTGTTCGTCGTCGAGCAGCACGAGGCCGACATCTACTCCTTCCCCAATCAGAAGGACGCCACCGACAAGCAACTCTTCCTCGATTTGCCCGACGCGATCAACAAGGGGAACGAGGAGGGGCTGCTCGGCCTGGCCTTCCACCCGAATTACAAGGAGAACGGCCAGTTCTTCGTCTATTACTCCGACAAGGGCGGCCCGACCGGCCGGCAGTCGGTCGTCTCGCGGTTCCACGTCTCGAAGGACGACCCGCGCAAGGCCGATCCGCAGAGCGAGGAGCGCATCTGGATTTCCGCCCCCGACAAGTGGGAGAACCACAACGGCGGCTGCATCAAGTTCGGCCCGGACGGTTTCCTCTACATCTCCCTGGGGGATGGCGGCGCGGCCAATGATCCGCTCTTGAGCGGCCAGGACCCGACCGACTGGTGGGCCTCGATCCTGCGGATCGACGTCGATCACCCGGCCGACGGCAAGCCCTACGGCATTCCGGCCGACAACCCCGCGCGTCGCAGTCCGCAGTTTGCCCACTGGGCCCCCGAGGTGTACGCGATCGGCCTGCGTAACGTCTGGAAGTTCTCCTTCGATCGGGCCAACGGCGACCTCTGGGCAGGGGACGTCGGCCAGAACCTGTGGGAGGAGGTCGTCAAGATCGTCAACGGCGGCAACTACGGCTGGAGCGTCGTGGAGGCGTTCCACCCATTCAACCGCCGGGGCAAGGTGGATCGGGCCAGCCGGATCTCCCCGCCGGTCGTCGAATACCCCCACGCGCCGAACGCCGAGCGCAAGGACGACGGCAAGAGCATCACCGGCGGCTATGTCTATCGCGGCCCATCCTTGCCGGACCTGACCGGAGTGTATGTCTATGCCGACTTCGACACCGGCCGCATCTGGGGCCTCCGCGAGCAGGACGGCCGCCTGCTGGTCAACGGCGAACTGGTTGACCTGAAGCAGAACCCCAAGCTGAACGTCTCCGCCTTCGGCGAGGACCGCCAGGCCGAGCTGTACATCGTCGCCTTCGACGGCCGGATCCACCGGCTTGTGCCGCGAAAGTGACCGAGAGGGGCCGGATGCTCGCGACGGCGCGGATCGATTCCAAGGTCCGCGCCGTCGTAGAATGGCTATTGAGCAGGTGCGGCGCGGGGTTTCATTTCTCTGTTTCTCTCTTGGAACGTCTTACGCGGGAGGCCCTCATGTCCACGTCCCTCTGGACCGAGGCCGATACGGCCCGGGCCATTCGGTTCTGGGAGGAATATCAGAAGACCCACGACGTCACCGGCCAACGCGGACAGGTGGTGGGGATTGACCCGGAGGGTGGACGCATCTGGTTCGGCGCGTCGGCCGTCGAGATCAAGCGTCAGATGGATGCGGAGGGGTTCGAGAAGCCGGTCTATTGCGTGCGGGTTGGCTCTGATTATTACCTCCGCAAGGGAGACCGGACTTGGTACAAGGTTCTGGTGGACTTCCCGTTCGATAACCAGATCGTCCGCTTTGTCGATCGGTCCGTCGTGCTGGAGCGTGTTGGCGGTTCTCCCTAATCCATCCCGTCGCCGATCATGCCGGCGTATCCCGGGCCACGTCGAACCGGTCGAAGGCCAGGGCGACCAGGGGGAGGAGCGCCGCGGCGAAGACGGCCAGGACGAGCCAGACCATGACGATCGCGGGGAGCCAGCTCTGGCCGGTCAGGTAGTAAACACCCGCGCCCAGGCCCGCTGCCAGACCGCCGACCACACCCAGGCAGATCATCTTGGCGAGCATCGTCAACATCACCCGGCCCATCGTCTGGAAGTCAAAGGCGTTGGTGCCGCCCGAAGTGCGGAACGGGAAGATGAGGAACCAGAGGTTGTCCAATCCGATCAACAGGATGTTGAACGGAATGGCGAGCGCGGCCACGGCGGAAAGCACGGGCCGCGTCGTCGGAATCCACGCCGCGACAATCACCAGTGGAATCCATTGCAGAGCCGTGACGATCAGGACCGGCGCGACCAGTTGACCGGCCACCAGCGGGATCGAGCCGATCGGCAGGGCCTTCAGCTCGGGCAGTCGGTCGATGTCCCCCCGGAAGTCGAAGGTCAACATCGACGTCAGCACGAACGTCATGAACGGCACGAGGCCGGCGAGCATCCCAACCAGGATCTTTTCATTCTGGTTCTGGCGAGAGTTGACCAGGACGGGCACGATCATCGGGAAGAGGACGACCATGCCGAGCAACAGCCGCACGACGTCACGGCGGGCCGTGGTCAATTGCCGCCAGGCGATTGGCCCGACGCCGTGGAGCAGGGGGGGCATCGGCAGGCTACGTTTCTTGCGTCCCGAGGAACGCAGCAAGGCAACGCCCCCGCCCCGTCGCACCCGCTCGATCCGCTCGTACAGCTTCGCGCTGGCCGTCGCCGAAAGCTCCAGGTACTGGGCGTTCAGGGCAAACACCGCGACGACCAGGGCGGCGTCGATTAACAGGCCGATACCCCCCCAGCGGACCAGATCCGGCCAGATCCGCTCAGCCGTGAACGCCTGGAGGAACGGTCGGAACGGCGTCAGCGCCACCTGGAGGGCCGTCGCGTGCTCGACCCGCTTGAGAATCTCCAGAGGCGGCAGATTCTGAACGTCGCTCCCCAGCGGCAAGACGATTGCCGCGACCAGGATGACCAGTCCCGCCAGCACGAGGCGACGGCGGCGGTTGTACGCCAGCACTCCGACCGTCTCCGCCGCCAGGGCCGTCAGCATGGCGAACAATTGCAGGCCGCACAACGCCAGCGCCAGCCCGACCAGGGCCGACAGGAAGCTCGGCGCGTGCTGGCTCACGAAGATCGCGATCAGCGGCGCGGTCAGCAGGACCGTTCCCAACGTGGTGATGACCTTGTACGCGAGCAACTGCCGGCTCCGGAACGGCGCGGGGAACAGCAGGTTGATCTCGGCCGGACTGAACGCGATCGCTCGCTCGCCGGTGCCGCGGGTCAACAGCCCGAGCACGCAGTACGCCAGCAGAATCATCGGCCCGAAGCGCCGCACCATGTCGAGCTGCGCGGCGCCGGGGCGGGGCATGACCAGCATCGGCAGGAACGACGGCACGAAGACCGCCAGGCCGACCACCGCCAGCAAGATTCCCTTGACCGAGCGCAGGCCGCGCCCCATACGCCGGAGCCAGCCCTTGATCCGCAGTTTCGTCAGGAGCCAGAGTGCTCGGTCCACGTCAACGCACCTCCGCGCCGGGGGCCGGCTCGCCCTCGGGCGTGGCGTCGGTAAGCCGGAAGAACATATCTTCGAGCGACTCCTGCCGCCCGGCCTCGTCGATCTCGCGACGCAGGGTGTCGAGCCGGTCCTTCAGCACCGCTCGGCCGCGGTTGACCATCAGGACCGACGTGCAGATGTCCTCGACAAGCGACAGCAGGTGCGAGCTGACCATGACCGCCGCGCCGGCGTCGGCCCGCTGGCGGATCGACTGCTTCATCGCGCGAATTCCTCGCGGGTCCAGGCCGGTCAACGGCTCGTCGAGCAAGATCGCTTTCGGATCGTGCAGATAGCCGCAGGCGATCGCCAGCTTTTGCCGCATCCCCCGCGACAGCTCGGCCGCCAGGGTGTCGCGCTTCTCGATCAGGTCGAACCGGGTCAGCAAATCCTCCGCGCGGGCGGGCCACTGCTCGTCGAGCCGATAGGTGGCGGCGATGAACCGCAGGTGTTCCCAGACGCTCAGGGCGTCGAACAGCCGGGGGTCGTCCGGCACGTAGGCCAGGGCGGCCTTGGCGGCGACCGGCTCCGTGGCCAGGTCGTGCCCTTCGATGAACAGGCGGCCGCGCGTCGGGGTGAGGATGCCGGCCAGGGCTCGCAGGGTTGTGGTCTTCCCCGCGCCGTTGGGGCCGACCAGGCCGAGGATCTCCCCCGGCTCGACCGTGAAGCTTAAGCCCGCGACCGCGACGGTCTCGCCGTAGATCTTGTGGTAGTCCTCGACGACGATGATGGGCACGAGCCGCTCTCCCCTCAGTTTCCCATGGGCCAACCGCGCGTCGGCCCCGTCTCCTTGGTCTCTTTTCAAACGGTCCCGGCGGCCCTAAACTGGATCACGACCGAGCCGCTGTCTTCCTTGTGGCCGAATGAACTCGCGTCCGTCACATCCCGACCGGCGCGATACCGATGATGGCGGCACCTCTCGGACGTTCGCAAGGGGGTAGCGACGCCGGGCGATCGACGAACCATCCGTCTCACGAAGGAACCCAGAACGATGCGCACTATAGCTCGCGTCCTGACTCTTGGGGCCGCCGCGATCGTGACAGTCCTCGGCCTGTCGGCCGTGACCGCCCGCGGAGGACCCTGGAATTACCTACGAGGGGCAGGTCGGCCCCGGCGTCGGCAAGACCATCGTGCTGGTCGCCGCCGATGACGAATACCGCTCCGAGGAGTTGATTCCCGCCCTGGCCAAGATCCTCGCGTATCGTCACGGCTTCACCTGCAAGGTCCGCTTCGCGGTGGACCCGAACTCCGGCGAGATCAACCCGGCCCAGAAGGACAACATCCCGGGCCTGGAGGCACTCGACAGCGCCGATTTGCTCGTCCTGTTCGCCCGGTTCCGCGAGCTGCCCGATGAACAGATGAAGCATATCATCGACTACGCCAACTCGGGCCGTCCGATCGTCGCCTTGAGGACTTCGACGCACGCCTTCAACTATTCCGGGAATTCCCAGAGCCCCTACGCCAGGTACACGTGGACGAGCAGGGACCCCAAGGGGGGCTTCGGCCGGGAAGTTCTCGGCGAGACGTGGGTTGCCCACTACGGCGCGCACCAGAAGGAGAGCACGCGGGGCCTGCCGGCCGAGGGGCAGGAAGCGCATCCGATCCTCCGGGGCGTCACCGACATCTGGGGCCCCTCCGACGTGTACGCCATCACCGAACTATCCGGCGACAGCCAGCCGATCGTCATGGGACAGGTCCTCAAGGGGATGAACCCCGAGGACGAGCCGAACACCGACAAGGACCTCGTGCCGATCGCCTGGACGAAAACCTACACCGGCACCTCCGGCAAGCCGTCGCGCGTCTTCACCACGACGATGGGCCACGGCGGCGACTTCACCAACGAAGGCGTCCGCCGCATGCTCGTCAACGCCTGTTACTGGTGCTCGGCATGGAGGACCAGATCCCCGACAAAAGCGACGTGCGGACCGTCGGTGCGTACGACCCCTCACCGATCGGCGTCGGCGGCCACAAGAAGGGCGTCAAACCGTCCGACCTCGCCGTGGATGAGTCCGAGACGCGGAAGTAAAAGGCGGACAACCTCCGTCTCATCCACAGGCAGGACGAATTCCAAAAAAGGAGATTTCATGGCGACGGCGGCGAGCGAACGGCGGGCGGTCTTGCTTCGCGATGATGATAACGTGGCGGTCGCCGCGAAACCGATCCCGAAGGGCACGGTTCTCGATTTCGGTGATCGACAGGTCGAGGTCCGTGAGCCGATCGCCCTGGGGCACAAGCTCGCCCTGAACGACATCGCCACGGGCGAGCCCGTGCGCAAGTACGGTCAGATCATCGGCTTCGCCTCGCAGCCGATCCCGGCCGGGTCGCACGTTCACGTGCAGAACGTCCGGGCCGACCTGTTCGAGCGGGATTACGCCTTCGCCAGCGAGCGGCCCCCGGCCCCGCCGCTCGTCACCCCTCGCACGTTTCCAGGCTATTTGAGGCCCGACGGCCGGGTCGGCACTCGCAACTACATCGCCGTCATCAGCACGGTCAACTGCTCGGCCAGCACGTCCAAGTACATCGCCGAGCGGTTCCGAGGCGACGACTGGAAGCGCGACTTCCCCAACGTCGACGGCGTCTTCGCCATCACCCACAAGGGGGGGTGCGGCCTGCCGTTCGAGAGCCTCGATCACCGACAGTTGGAGCGGGTGCTGGCCGGGTTCGCCAACCATCCGAACGTCGCCGCGTATGTCGTCGTCGGCCTGGGGTGCGAGGTCAGCTACGCCTCACACCTGGTCGAGTCGCAGGACCTCGTCACGCTCGGCGGCGTGAAGCCTGAGGGCGGAGGCAAGCCCCGCCCCCGCGTCCTGAACATCCAGGAGCAGGGGGGGATCACCAGGACCGTCGAGGCGGCCGCGCAGGCGGTCCAGCAACTCTTGCCCGAGGCGAACGCGTGGCGTCGCACGGAGCAACCGGCGTCGAAGATCCACCTCGCCCTGGAATGCGGCGGTTCCGACGGCAACTCGGGCGTGACGGCCAACCCGGCCCTGGGCGTCGCCGCGGATCTGGTCGTCGCGCACGGTGGCACGGCCGTTCTCGGTGAGACGACCGAGATCTACGGCGCCGAGCACCTGCTGACCCGCCGCGCCGTTAGCCGGGAGGTCGGTCAGAAGCTCGTCGATCGGATCAAGTGGTGGGAGTGGTACACCGGCGTCTTCGGCGCCGAGATCAACAACAACCCCTCGCCGGGCAACAAGGCGGGGGGCCTGACGACGATCTACGAGAAATCACTCGGCGCCCTGGCGAAGGGAGGTTCCTCGCCGCTGGTCGATGTCGTCGGCTATGCCGAGCGGGTCGATACGCCGGGCCTGGTCTTCATGGACACCCCCGGCTACGACCCTCCCTGCACGACCGGCCTGGTGGCCGGCGGGGCGAACGTCCTGGTCTTCACGACCGGCCGGGGGAGCGTTCTGGGCCTGAAGCCGACCCCTTGCATCAAGGTCGCCACCAACACGCCGCTCTATGAACGGATGAGCGACGACATGGACCTGGACGCCGGCACGATCCTCGAAGGGGAGCCGGTCGAGTCGGTCGGCCGCCGCCTGTTCGACCTGATCCTGGACGTGGCCGGCGGCAAGCAGACCAAGAGCGAGACGATGGGCGTCGGCGAGGAGGAGTTC
Source organism: uncultured Planctomycetota bacterium (assembly GCA_963758025.1). Lineage (GTDB taxonomy): Bacteria > Planctomycetota > Planctomycetia > Isosphaerales > Isosphaeraceae > CAVWUA01. Next base: position 153,508 of record CAVWUA010000012.1, read on the forward strand.
GCCCCCTGGCACGTCGGGCCGACCCTCTGATGCGTCGGCGGGGCCGCGCTGCTCTGGGGTGCCCTGGTCATCGCCGAGGCCCTCTGGCTGGTCTGGTTCCTGGTCGAGCCGTTGCCCAGCACGCGGAACGCCGACGGCCCGCTCTTGCGGCGCTGGCACGTCCTGGCCTGGTCGTTGCCCGGCGTCGTGCCGGGCGTGCCGTTCGGGGAAACCCACCTGGGCCAGGCGATCGAGCACCTGAGCCACGTCGAGAACCTCCCCCAGCGCCTGCCGATCCTCCTGGCCGCCGCCGCTGATTGCCGCCGCCGCCGAGGCCTTGGGGATGCTCGTGCTGCGGGTATTGCGGCTCCGAGGTCGCTTGACCGTCTGGGAACGCCTCCCGCTGGCCTTCCTCCTGGGGACGAGCGGGCTGGGCGTCCTGACCCTGCTCGCCGGGCGGCTCGCCCTGTTGACCCCCTGGTCAGCGCGGGTTGGGCTGGGCGTGTTGATCGCGGTGGAGCTTGGCGTCTGGCTCGCGATGAGGACGCGTGCCGCGACACTCCGAGGAAGGCACGCCTCGCCCGCGCCGGGGTCCGCTCCTGGCGTTCGCCGCCCTGGCCGGGCCGTTCCTCGTGATGATGGCCCTGGGGGCGATGCTGCCGACGATCGAATTCGACGCGCTGGAGTACCACCTTCAAGGGCCGAAGGAATACTTCCTGGCGGAGCGGGTCGCGTTCCTGCCGCACAATGTCTACACGAGCATGCCGTTCGGCGTGGAGATGCTCCACCTGCTCGGCATGGAGGTCGTGGACGACTGGTGGTGGGGGCGCTCGTCGGTCAACTCCTGGTGATGCTGCACGCCCCGGCCGCCGCCGCGCTGATCGCGCTGGCGACCCGGCGGATCGGCTCGCCGAGGGCGTCGTGGTTCGCGGCCTTGGTGTACCTGACGACCCCCTGGATCTTCCAGCTCGCGGTGATCCCGTTCGTGGAAGGCCCGCTCTGCTCCTTCCACGCCGCATGCCTCTGGGCGGCGCTGCGGCTCTGGGAGAGCACCGAAGCGCGATCGGACGAATCCCGTCGGGTGGATGAGCGGAACTGGGCCGGCTTGCTCGGGCTTCTGGCCGGCGGGGCGATGGCGTGCAAGTATCCGGCCCTGATCTCGGCGGTCGTGCCGTTCGGCCTGCTGGCGGCGGCCGCCTCGCGCGCGGCGGCGGTCGCCAGGGATCGTGCTGGCGTTCGTCGCGGGATGGGCGGTCATCATCGGGTCCCTGGCTGGTCAAGAACGTCCTCGACACCGGCAATCCGGTCTATCCGCTGGCCTACGAGGTCTTCGGCGGCCGGTACTGGAATGCCGCTCGCGAGGCGCAATGGACCCGGGCTCATGGGCCGAGGCCCCTGACGCTGGGGGCTTTGCTCGGAGGCTTGCTCGACCTGGCCGGACGGAGCGACTGGCAGTCCCCGCTGTATCTGGCCCTGGCGCCTCTGGCGTTCGTGCGTCGGGAAACGCGGCGGGTGGCGTGGGTTCTACTCGGCTATACCACGTACCTGTTCGCCACGTGGTTCCTGATGACGCACCGGCTCGAACGCTTCCTGCTGCCGACCTTGCCCCCTCTGGCGATCCTGGCGGGCCTCGGCGCGGACTGGTCGCGCCGGCGCGGCTGGACGATCCTGCTCGGCGTGATCCTGGCCGTCTCCCTGGCGACGAACCTCGCGCTCGACTCGACCCCCCTGGTCGGCCCGAACGAGTGGACGGCCGACCTCCATCGCCTGCGGGTTACGGTCCCCGCCGAGGTCGATCCCGCCCTGGCGGCGCTTGATACCGCTTTGCCTGAGGATGCCCGCGTCCTCCTGGTCGGCCAGGCGTCGGTCTTTCCGATGGAGCACGCCTACGCCTATAACTCCGTCTTCAACGACGAGATCCTCGAACAACTGGCGAAGGGCAAGACCCCCGCGCAGATCCGTCAGGCCCTGGGGGATCGCGGCATCACCCACATTTACGTGGACTGGCAGGAAATCGAGCGATACCGTTCCCCGGGCAATTACGGCTTCTCGCCCTTCGTCACCCCGGAACTGTTCGCCCTCCTGGTCCGCGACGGCGTGCTCGAACCACTCCCGTCGCTGGGGCCGAGACAGGAGCTTTACCGGGTCCGTTCCTTTCCGAATGGTTGATGGAAAGATGGTGGATGAGGAATTGGTGTACAATGGGCGGGGTCCGGTGACCGTTGACCTCGGAGGATTCCACGATGGCGACGACCACGAAAACGCAGATCACCGCCGATGAGTTTTTTCAGATGGATCTCGGCGAGGGCTTGTATGAACTCGTGCGCGGGGAGATCGTAAAGGTGAATCCGCCGGAATACTGGCATGGATATCTCTGCGGGAATGTGTACACGATCCTGCGCGAGTACGGTCAACGAACTGGCCACGGGCACGCGGCGACGAATGATTCCGCCGTTGCTGTCAGCGAGATCACCGTGCGCGGGGCTGACATCTGCTATTACAGTGAGGCCCGCTGGCCTCGCGCTCAGGTGGGGCAGGGCCGTCCGTCCGTCCCGCCCGACCTGGTCGTCGAGGTCGTTTCCCCGAACGACCGGCCCGGCAAGGTGCTGGAAAAGGTTGGCGAGTATCTCTCCGCCGGGGTTCCGATGGTCTGGGTGCTCCACGCGAAACAGCGCAACCTGACGATCTACCGGGGGGACGATCCGACCCCAATGGTCTTGACGGAAGCCGACATCGTGGACAATCTTGCGGAGTTGCCCGGGTTCCGCTGCCCGGTCGCCGAGTGCTTCGCCTGAGCCAACGGATGGGAATCGCATGGACGCAACGACCGTCGTGACCGGAGGCGCCGGGTTCATCGGCAGCCACCTGGTCGATCGCCTGCGGACCGAGGGCCGGCGGCTCGTCGTGATCGAACGGCCCGGGGCCGATACGGCGCACCTGCCGGACGATGTCGAGGTCGTCCGGGCCGATATTCGCGACCGCGAGGCGATCGAACGGGCCATGCAAGGGGCTCGCTTCGTTTATCACCTGGCCGCCAATCCCAACCTCTGGGCGCGCGATCGGGGCGAGTTCGACGCGGTGAACCATCGCGGCACGATCCACGTTCTCGACGCGGCCATCGCCGCCGGGGCCGAGCGCATCCTGCACGTCAGCACCGAGAGCATCCTGACCTGCGCCCGGAGCCAGGGGCCGATCGCCGAGGATGTCGAGGTCGCGCTGGCGGACGCCGTCGGGCCGTACTGCCGGTCGAAGCTCCGGGCTGAGAACGCGGCGCGGGAGCGAGCCCGGGCGGGGCATCCGGTCGTCATCGCCAACCCGACGATGCCCGTCGGGCCGGGGGATCGGGGACTCTCTCCCCCCACCCGCTTGATCCGCGACTTCTGCCGGGGGCAGCTCCCCGCGCGGATGGATTGCACGCTCAACCTGATCGACGTCCGCGACATCGCCGAGGGGCTCATCCGCACGCTCCAGAAGGGGCAGCCCGGGCGCCGGTATCTGCTCGGGGGGGAGAACCTCGACCTGCGGCAACTGCTCGGCCTGCTCAGCGAGTTGACCGGCGTGCCGGTGCCCCGATGGCGGGTGCCGTACCCGGTCGGCCTGGCGGTGGCCGTCTTGAGCGAGTTCTGCGCCGATCACCTGCACGGCCAACCTCCCAAGGCGACCGTGACCGGCGTGCGCCTCACGCGGCGGACGATGCACTTCGACGCCTCTCGGAGCCTCGACGCGCTGGGGCTCGAACCTCGTCCGGTCCGCGAGAGCCTGGCCGACGCCGTCGCCTGGCTGAGCCGGACCGGAGAGATTCCGTCCGCCCGCGCAACGCGGTCCAGCGAACGCGCGTCGTCTCTATCAGAAATCTGCAATCTGTAATTTGAAGTTTTTTATTGAAACCGAACGTCCGCCTGACGAACAATAGATTCCGGGGAGGCACAGACGATGAGTGTCGAGGTTCAGGCCCGGTTCGAGGCATATCCCGAACCGTCGCCGAACGCCGTGCCGATCGGCCCGGATCAGCTTGCCCGGATGGATGATAATCTCCACTGGGGCTGGTCGTGGCACCGGTACCGGTATGTGTACCGCCGCGCTGAGGGCCTGCGCATCCTCGACGCCGGCTGCGGTACGGGTCTGTCCAGTCTCGCTCTGGCCCGCCTGAACCCGGGGTCAAAAGTTCTGGGAGTGGATTTTTCGCCAAGAGCGCTGGAGCTGGCGCGGGAGCGGCTCCAGGTTGCTCCCGAGGAAAACCGGGACGTTACCTTCCAGGCGCACGACCTCCGCGACCGGCTTCCGGCGGATCTGGGACCGTTCGATTTCATCGTCTGCCGAGGGGTACTGGGGCTGGCGGAGGACTCCGCGGCGATCCTGGCGAACCTGGCCGCGGCGCTTGATGATCGGGGTCTGCTTCTGGCCGAGTTCCCCGCGCCGGCCGGTCGCCAGGCGGCGCGGCAGTTGCGCCGGGCGGTCGAGGCCCTGTGTCCTCCCGAGGCGACCCTGGATGAACGCGTCACCGTCGGCCGTGAGCTGTTCGAAGCGCTGCGGTCGGATCATCCCGTGCGCCGTTACGAGTCGCTCATCGCCGGTCCGGGGCGGAGCCTGGCCGAGCACCTGATCGTCGAGTCGGTCGGCCCCTGGGGACGCGACTGGAGCCTGGCCGAGGCGATCCAGGCGATCGAAGCGGCGGGCCTGCGGTTCCTCTACGCGGCGGCCGGCCAACCCTGGCAGCCGGGGCGGATCTTCCATCCGAACGTGCCCGAGGCCCTCAAAAGCCGTGTGGAAGGGCTCTCCGACCGCGACCGGGCCGTCCTGATGGATGCGCTCGACCCGTCGCTCCACCTGGCCGAATATCGCCTCTACGCGTGCCCGGCCGACTTCGAGCCCAGACAGCCGGGTTGGCCCGACGAGCGAACCGCCGACCCTGAGGTTCTCGATCGGCTGATCCCGCACCCGACCGGTCTCGTCCGTCCGCTCGATTCGGCCCCCGGCCCCGTCACAAACGCGGGGCCTCGACCGTACCAGGCTGTCACCGGAGTTGTGGCGCATGTCGCTCCGCGCAATGATATCCGGTTACAGGCCTCCGACGGCCAGCGCACTTGCGGCGAGATCGACCAGCTAATTCACGACCAGACCGGTCAGACCGAACCGATTGAGCAACGACATTCCCAATGGCTTGAATTGGCCAATCGTGGATTCCTTCTGTTGGAGTCCCCCGATCGCCGCCAGCACGTCGATTGCGTCCATTTGGGGCCTGTCCGCGATCGTCTCGATTGTCCCTGTCCGCGTCGGTGGATTCGTAGTTGTGAATGGCATGGATATTGCACTATAGATGCGGTCAATCCGGATGACGAACGTCGTCCCGCCTTTGATCGGGCGCGGGATCGTCTGGGAATCGAGGACGTCACGGTCTGTGCTCGATGCTCGGATTACACTCCTGACGAACAATGATTTTCTAGGATCTTTTTTTGGTCGGAATGTCTTGATTTTGAGAGAGTTTTCTCTCACGCTATGCCGGAAATCTTGGGTGGTTTTGCGAATTTTGTTGCACATTCCCTCGGCGTCTGCTATCTCGACTAAAGAGGGAGTGTGTGGGGGCAATTCAGGAAGGGCTTATTAAGCATCGCAGTCTCAGGACGAGTTCACGGCCGCGAGTGTTTTTCGCCCGGAGGCTCGGTTCAGGACACAAATGTAATGCGTGCACGCCTGGTGGCCCTGGACGACGGTCCCGATATCCCGCTCGATCGCGCGATGGTGATCGTCGGGCGGCACCCCCAGTGCGATGCGCGGCTTGACTCGATCCGGGTCTCCCGCCGCCATTGCTGCATGACGCAGGACAACGGCGATCTGGTTGTTCGCGATCTCGGAAGTACAAACGGCATACGGATTAACGGCCAGCGCGTGGAGATGGGGCGTCTCCGTCCGGGAGATGAGCTTTCCATTGCCCATATCCGTTATCGCCTGGACAGCGGCCAGGGGCAGGAACGAACCCAGGCCGATCCGTACCCGGCTGAACTTCGGCGAAGTGACGGTGGAGAAGACCCCGCCGGCCCGATCATCGCCGCCATGCGGCGCCGGACTCCTTTTCCGATCAATGCGGACGACCCCGATAACCCGCTGGCGCTGGCCGTGCGGGAAATGTTGCCGGTTGGCATGGCGGAGCGCTGCCGGATCCAGGTGATTGTTCAGATGAACCCGGATGCTTGTAGCAGCAGTGACGACGTTCCCAGGGTAGAGGAAGCCCCCGACCTATGCCGGCACGATTCGTCCCACTGAGCAAGGGAAGCGCACCGATCATTCCCGTCCAGCGGCCCGTGGTTCTGATCGGACGACATCCCGACTGCGATATCCGGATCGACTTGCCGCAGATATCCCGCCGCCATTGTTGCGTGGCCCTGGCCTACGACCGCCTGACGATCCGTGACCTGGGAAGCAAGAACGGCGTTCGCGTCAACGGCAAGGTTGTGGAAGAGGTGCAGCTCCGGCCCGGCGATGAGGTGGCGATTGCTCACCTGATCTACCGGCTCGAAGACGATTCGCCTGCCCCAACCCCCCGCCCTCCGGCTGAGTCGGAGCCGGATGACCTGCCCGCTTTGCCCGCTGAAATCGACGATGATTCGGATGACGATCTCGTGCCCCTGGACATCTGACAGCCGACGCCCATCGTGCGCCGTTTGCGAATTTTCCAGAGTAGGCCATTTGGCAAACTGGCGCGGTGCTCTATCCTAAAGAGATAGATACAAGGCGTTCACGTCTCGAGCGTGATCGGGCGTCCCCTCCGGATGGTCCGTGTGCTCTCACCGAGGAGGTTTCTCAGATGCAACGTCGAGGCTGGCAACTGGCCGCCGCTCTGGCGGTCCTTCTGGCGATGGGTGGCGAAGCCGCGCAGGCTCAGTACGGTTATTACTATCCGGGGGGCTACGGCGGCTGGCGAGGTTGGGGAGGCGCCGGATCGACCGCGTTCGGCAGCGAGGCCATGGGCATGGGCATGTTCGCCCAGGGGGTCGGAGAGTACAACGTCAACACCGCGCAGGCGCGGGCCATCAATGCCCAGACGCTCGGAATGATGAACGAGTACATGTACGAGGCCCAGCAGGTCCGCAACTACAAGTATTATCAGCAACTGAAGGCGCACAAGGCGAACCGCAACATGAGCCTGAACGCGATTTACCAGCGGCTGCGGGACCAACCGGACGATTACGACATCCAGAACGGTGATGCGTTGAACGTCGCGCTGAACCAGATCAACGACCCGAAGGTCTATGCCGCGGCGATGAAGGAAGCGCAGGCCCCGGTTCCCCCCGACATGATCCGGAACATCCCGTTCGACTTCGGCTCCGAAGCGGTCACCATCAGCCTAAGCGAGCTGACCAACGAGGAGGACTGGCCTCTGATCCTCCGGGACAAGTCGTTCGCCAAGCAGCGCGAGGCGTTCGAGCAGGCCGTCAAGACCGCCATGGAGGAGGACGACAAGGGTGAGCTCTCGCTGGAAACCATCGCGAAGGTGCGCCAGGCGGTGCAAGGGCTCAAGGAGAAGGTCGAGACGCTGGAGGCCGGGAGCCAGCAGCGGATCGAGGCCGAGAACCACGTCAAGGCCCTCGCCGGCCTGACCCGCATGCTGCAGAAGCCCGATGTGGATCACCTGCTGAAGGGTCTGGAGGATTACAAGGGGACGACTCTGGCCGACCTGCTGGCGTTCATGAGGGCCTTCAACCTCCGTTTCGGCGCGGCCACCAACGACCGCCAGCGCGCGATTTACGAACAACTGTTCCCGATGCTCGATAGCCTCCGCGACGCGGTGCTCGAACAATCGGGCGTCACCGAGCAGGCCCTGGCCGAGAATTCGCCGCCGAGGATCAACCGCAGCGGCTTTCCGACCCAGTTCTTCGAGGGCATGACCCACGAGCATATCAATGCGCCGAATCCCCCGGCCGTCCCGCAAGCGCGGACGGCCCCACAGCCCTGAGATCGCGTTCGATCCCGAATCCTCCGCCCGGGAGCGGCCCAGGAGCCGCTTCCGGGCGGTTCATTTTGGGTTTCCGACGCGTGAGTGGGCGGATCAACCCAGGGGACGAGGCGGCCCCATGGCTCGGTCCCTGTCGAATGCGGATCGAACAAGATGCGTTTCCAGTTGGTGATCTTTGACTTTGACGGCACCTTGGCCGACTCGTTTCCCTGGTTCCTGAGTGTGGTGAATCAGGTTGCCGACCGGTATCGGTTTCGCCGCATCGAGGATCACGAGATCGAGGTCCTGCGCGGCTGTGGGGCTCGCCAGGTTGTGACACACCTGGGCGTGCCGGCCTGGAAGATGCCGCTGATCGCCCGGCACATGCGGCGGATCATGGCCCGGGATCTCGGTCAGATCGGCCTGTTTCCGGGTGTGGACCAGCTTTTGCAGGGTCTGGCGGGCCGAGGGGTTGGCTTGTCGGTCGTCAGCTCCAATTCCCTCGCCAACGTCCAGCAGGTTCTCGGCGCCGACAACGCGGCTCTCATCCGGCACTACGGCTGCGGCGCTTCGATCTTCGGTAAACGGGCGAAATTGAAGGGCGGTCCTCCGCCGGAGTGGCATTCCCGCAGCCGGGACTCTCTACATCGGCGACGAGATCCGGGACCTGCACGCGGCGCGAGCGGAAGGGATCGCATTCGGGGCGGTCAGTTGGGGTTACACGGCTCCGGACTCGCTCCGCGATCATAACCCCAGTGTCCTCTTCACGAGTATCGAGGAGGTCCTTCAGACACTCGATTAGCATCCACGGACGGCGGCTGATGCTACCGAGCGAACAACGAGGATCGGAGCCCGGCTGATGTATCTGACGCCCTGGAATGCTCTCGGCTTGATCTTCGCGGGCGCGCTCACCGGGATTCTTGGGGCCATTCTGGGCACGGGCGGCGGCGTCTTTTTGATCCCCGCGCTGGTGTTGATTCTCGGCCTGCCGATGCACTACGCGGTGGCGACCAGCCTGGTGTCGGTCATTGCCACCTCCAGCGCCGTGGCCAGCACCAACGTCGAGCGGGGCACGGCCAACATGCGCCTGGGGATGACCCTGGAAATCGCCACGGCCCTGGGGGCCATCTCCGGCGGCCTGACCGCCGGCTGGCTCTCGCCCCGCATCCTGGAGGGCCTCTTCGCCGTTGTTCTTGTGCCGACCGCCTGGTTCATGTGGCGGGGACGGACGGAGGGAGAACCGGCGACGAACACCCCGGCGCCTCCCCCGGACGAGAGGACTCCCATCCCGCCCCCGGACGAGGATGTCGGCCCCCTGGGGGCCAGCTACCTTGACGAGCCCGAGGGGCGGACCGTTGCCTACCGGGTGCGCCGGCTCTGGGGAGGGCTGGGCATCTCGTTTCTCGCCGGCAACCTCTCGGGCCTGCTGGGCATCGGCGGGGGGACGTTCAAGGTTCCGGCGCTGCACCTGCTCTGCGACGTGCCGATCAAGGCGGCGGCGGCCACCTCGAACTTCATGATCGGCGTGACGGCCGCCGCCAGCGCGTTCCTCTACTACGGCCGGGGGGAGGTCCGGCCCGCCCTGACCTCGGCGGTCGTTCTGGGCGTGCTGGCCGGCTCGGCGCTGGGCACGCACCTCAATCGCCGCATCCGGGGCGGCCTCGTGCGGAAGCTCTTCGCCGCGCTGCTGGCGGCCGTCGCCGCCGAGATGTTTTACCGGGCCATGACCGGGGGGGCTTGAGCGATGGACCGCGTTGAGGAATCGCGACGGTTGGGGACATGGGTCCACTGGAGTCTCCTCGCGGGCCTGATCCTGAGCGGCCTGCTGATGCTCGGCGGTCTGACCCGGGCGCTGGTCGGGGACCGGCCGCGACCGGAGGGGCCACCTCCGGCGTTCGGGGACGTGCTGCGGGGAGCCTTCAGTTTCGAGAGCGTCCCCTTGATGGATCTCGGCCTGCTGGCCCTGATGGTCACTCCCGTCATGCGGGTCGCCGTTCTGGCGGTCGGCTGGGGCCGGGAGCGGAACTGGCGATTTCTGGCCGTCGCCCTGACCGTCCTGGGGCTGCTGGGGCTGAGCCTCGTCCTCGGCGTGGGGTGACGGCGAAGTGGGCCGAGGGAATGGCACGCTGGTTGCACATAATCTTCGATATCACCTGGGTCGACCGGAAGTACGTGACGGTCAGCCTCTCGTGAGAATACTGAGTTTCGAAGATCAACCGGAGGATTGAATATGTCAGGTTTGCTTAAGTGGGCACTTGTATTTCTGGTGATCGCGGGCATCGCGGCCCTCTTCGGCTTCGGTGGCATCGCCGAAGGCGCTGAAGACATCGCCAAGGTGTTGTTCTTCATCTTCATCGGGATCTTCGCCATCCTGGGCATTCTCGGGATGACCGTTTACAAGACGGTGACTTGACGCCGATGACGCCGAATCGACTCGATCGCCCGGTGATTCACCTGGACGTTTGAGTGAAATGGAGGATCTGGGCGTGACGCAGAACGCCCCCAAGGGTCAGTTCCGGGAGCCAGGGGTAATCCCCTTGATGCCGGAGAACACGCTCAAATTCTCTCAACCCTGCCCTGAAGGCGTATTTTGTCGTCTATTGTGAGACGACAAAATACGCCTTCAGGGCAGGGTTGTTTTCTTTGTGGCTCATGTCCCAGAGACGTTTCCACTTCGGTGCGAGGCGAACTACGTAACTCCTAAAGAAGTTGATTAGGTATTTATCATGGCATCGGCGTGAGCCGCCAGATGCACGCGAGGGATACGTTAAACCACGCACGATGGGTGCGAATCGTCGATTCAGAATGCCAACTCGCGATGGAGTTCGAGGAAGATCGTTATGCTCAAGACCAGCTCCCTCAGGATCTTGGCGGCGGTGGTCGTCCTGATCGTCCCCCTCGTCCGGACAGGGTTCGCGGGGAACTCGAACACCGGCGCCGCGAAGGCCAGGCGGCAGATGGAAAGTCTGGGCCGAGGTGTCGTCGCGATCCATCAGGGCGGCGGGGTGGTCTATGTGGGATGGCGCCTGCTGGGGACCGATCCGGATGATATCGCGTTTAACCTCTATCGCTCGCTCGGTGAAGATGAGCCCGTCAAGCTCAACGCCGAGCCGATCATGGATACAACGAACTTCGAAGACCGAAACGTGGACCTCAGCCGGGGGGTCTCTTACGTCGTGCGGCCCGTTCTCGATGGCGTGGAACAACCCGCGAGCGCACCGTGGAGTCTCCCGCCTGATGCCCCGGCCCGACCGTATCTCTCGGTCCCGCTTCAGACCCCCGAAGGCTATCAACCCAACGATGTCTCGGTCGGTGACCTGACCGGCAACGGGGAATATGAACTGGTTGTCCACATGGCGGGGCGGGGTCGGGACAATTCGCAGGCAGGGGACACGGACCCGCCGATCTTGCAGGCGTACACACTCGACGGCACACGGCTCTGGACCATCCGCCTGGGGAAGAACATCCGCGAAGGTGCTCATTACACCCAGTTCATCGTGTACGACCTGGACGGCGACGGCCGGGCGGAGGTCGCGTGCAAGACCGCCGACGGAACGGTCGATGGTCAGGGAAAGGTCGTCGGCGACCCGGAGGCCGACTGGCGGAACGACCGGGGCACGATCCTCGCCGGGCCGGAATATCTCTCCCTATTTGATGGCCGGACAGGCGCTGCGCTGGCGACGACCGATTACATTCCGCCCCGGGGCCGGGTCGCGGATTGGGGGGACGATTACGGCAATCGCGTGGACCGGTTCCTCGCCTGCGTCGCGTATCTTGACGGCCAGCGCCCGAGCCTCGTGATGTGCCGCGGCTACTACACCCGCACCGTGCTCGCGGCCTGGAACTGGCGCGATGGCAGGCTGACCCATCTCTGGACTTTCGACAGCCACGACGAGACGCCCGGCAACCGTCGGTATGCCGGCCAGGGCAATCATAGTGTTTCCGTCGCCGATGTCGATGCCGACGGCCACGATGAGATCATCTACGGCGGCATGGTGGTCGATCACGACGGCCAGGGGCTCTACTCGACCGGCCTGGGGCACGGAGACGCCCAGCATACCAGCGACCTCGACCCGAACCGGCCGGGTCTGGAAACCTTCTCCATCCACGAACACCCGCGCCACGAGCACGGCATCGACCTGCGCGACGCCCGGACCGGAGAGATCCTCTGGAGTCACCCGTCGCCGGATGTGGGCCGGGGCCTGGCGATCGACATCGATCCGCGACATCCCGGCGCGGAGTGCTGGGCGTCCGGTCGGGGCCTGAACGCGCTGTACGACATCCAGGGTGAGCCGATCTCCGAGACCAAGCCCCGGTCCTGCAACATGGCCGTCTGGTGGGACGCCGACCCGCTCCGCGAACTACTCGACGGCACGACCATCGCGAAGTGGGACTGGGAGCAACACCGGACCGTGAGGCTCCTGGACGCCGCGCGGTTCGGTTGCGCCTCAATCAACGGCTCAAAGGCCAACCCGAACCTCTCGGCCGACATTCTCGGCGACTGGCGTGAAGAGGTGATCTGGCGTACCCGCGACAACCAGGAATTGCGGATTTTCACGACGACCATCCCGGCGACGAACCGCATCGTCACTCTGATGCACGATCCCGTCTATCGGCTCGGCGTCGCCAGCGAGAACGTCGGCTACAACCAGCCGCCGCACACGGGGTTTCACCTCGGCCAGGGCATGAGCCCGCGCCCCGCCCCGCCCGGCGACCGGCCGGGCCGGCCCCGGCCCGCGCCCTTGACTTGAGGCGCCGCGGGAGGCGTCCAGCGGGCGGGAATTCCGATCGAATTGATCGCTGAACCGTCGGCGGGTGGCACAGTTAACGGTGCGTCAATTACCTGCACGAATCCGAGGGGACCCTTGTCCTCCTCGAAACCCGGCAGGTTATTGACTCGTCGTTCCGATCCTTTTCCGGTTGCCTCTGATCAAAGACGACCAGGGGTGCCCGGCGTCAGGGGGCTTCCGCCATGTGGGATGAGCAAGAGCGATTCGCCCGAGGCATCGTCAACGTCCTCGCATGGACTCTGGGAGCCATCGGTGTCGCCACGGCCGGCGTCAGCCTCGACTTTCGATCGCCGGCTATCTTCCTGACGTTCCTCCAGTTCCTCGCCATCCTGGCGTGCCTCGTCCTGACCTGGACCTGGTCGTGGGAGGCTTTATGGTGGTCTTGATCGGCGTTCTGTCCCTCTGTGGCCGTCGTCTGCCGAATGGCTCTCATGGCGTTAAAGGCTCGACGCCTGAACTCTCTATGGCCACAGGCCGTCGCGAAGGGCAGAAAGAATAATTTCGCCTGGATTTTCCAGGTCGCCTTGGACCAGTGCTCCGGTTCTGTCGGATCAAGACACTGGTCAAAACGACCTGGGGCACCCGGCGCGAGAGCCGATCTTCAGAACCACCTCTTCTCTCGTAATGTGACCTCTCTCCGCCCGCCGTCAATGGTGAGTTTCAGCTTGTTCGCCACAATCACCCTCAGTCCAATTAACGGCAAACGTGGCGCTTCCTCGTCCATCACGGTGATTCCTTGCGGCATCTCCAGAGGATAGCTGCCTCCCTTCAATTCGGCCGTTCCGGGGACGTTCCGGTGCAGACGGACATCGCCGCGTACTGCACGACCCTCCGCCGATCGACTTCCAGCTCACCGATTCGCTTCAGACGGGCACCTGTCCAGCGTTGAAGCTGTTCCGTGGCGATGGAGAGGTTGTGGCCGTGTCCGGTATCCAGCAGGGCGGGCAGCGGTCTCAGAACGTCGTTGATGCTGATCCAGACAATGATCTGGTTGCGATGCACGTCCATCACGTCGTTGCCCACCGAGACGACATGAGGACGGTCGGTGATCGGCAGACGATCCAGAATCTTCATTCGTCGGGGTGAAACTCCCCGAACTCGTACAGAGAACGGTCAGAGTGGTCAATCGCGGCCAGCTTAAAGAGCTTTCGATAGACGTCTTCGCGCACGATCAGGTAGGCGGTGTGGGTCTGCGCGTCTTCGATCCTCACCGGCTCTTCACCCGCTTTTTCAATAGCTTTCCGCTGCTCTTCGGTAATGGTCATGGGAACCTCCCCACCTCGATTGTACCGTGCCGCTCGCGCCGGGGAAGGGCGGGGAAGGCCCACGCTCCTCAACGCCCTCGCGTCATGCTCCTCATTCCTCTCCATCAAACGTCTTCATGAGTTCCGGGAGATACTTCACCGGCAGCGTGCCGTGGGAGAGAACTGCCTCGTGGTAGCGGCCGAGTTGGAATTCGTTGCCCCGGCGCGCTGGACGGCCTGGCGGAGTCGGTAGAAGGCGGTACGGCCGACGAAGTAGGTCGAGAGCTGGCAGGAACTCTGCTTCGCCCGGATGATCTTGCCGACGGCTTCCCCCTCGGTCTGGAAGGCGCGGCCGGCGAGCAACTCCATCGCCTCGTCGTCGGTCATGTTCCCCGCGTGCATCTCGTGGTCGAGGATCGCGTTGACCACCGCGCGGAGGTAGAACTTCAACTGCTGGAGCCGGAGCTTCAGGTCGCCGCCGCCGAACCCCTGGTCGAGCATCATCTGTTCGGTATAGACGGCCCACCCCTCGGCGAACGTTCCCGACGAGAGCACCCGGCGCACCAGGGAAGGGCAACTGTTGCTGTATTCGAGCTGGACATAGTGCCCCGGATACCCCTCATGGATCGTCAGGATCTTGAGCATCTCATGATTATATTCCCGCAAGAGGCTCTCCACGCGCTCGGCGTCCCAGTCGGCCGGGGGTGGGCTGATGGCGTACTCGCTGCCCCCCTTCGGGTCGAGCGGCGGCGCGGGGTTCAGGTAGGCGAGCGAGTTGCCCCGCATGAACTCGGGCATCTCAATGACCTTGCACTGATCCGGCTCGGGCAGGCGGAGGATGTCGGCCTGGGTGATGAACCGCTTGATGTCATCGACGGTCGCCCGGCCGTCGGCAACGAGGCTCTCGGGCGTGCCGTGGTCGTCGCCGATCCGTTCGAGCACGCGGCGGACCATCGTCCGGCGCCCGGCCTCGTCGTCCGGCGGGACCGCCTCGCCGGGGAACATCGATGACCACAATTGCCGCGCGATCACCGCCATCTCGTTCTCGACACGGGTGGCCTCGGCCCGCGCCTCGGCCAGCACCTCGTCGGCGGAAAGACCCGCGTCCAGCTCCAGTTCGAGCTTCTTGGCGAACAGCTCCGGCCCGATCCGCCAGTCGTCGTCGGCCTTCGGCAGGACCTCGTCCTTGAGGAAGGCCAGATAGGTCTTCAGCGCCTCGGCGATGGCCCCGGCCCGCTCGGCCAGAGGGCCGTCGTCCTTCGGACGGTCGGCGAGGAGGAAAATCTCGTTCTCGTAGAACCCGATGGCCCCCTCGGTCTGCCGGATCGCCGTCTCGACTTTCACCTTCGGCGGCGTGCCGATCGTCTCGCGCGCGATCTCAACCACCTTGGGGATCGCCCGCATGCGCTCCAGGGCGTTCTGGACGTTCGTCTCCCGCGGCAAGCTCGACTGCGTGAGCAGCAGGTAGATGCTCTCGGTGAGGTAATCGCCGTAGATGCGCGGGTCGTCGGCGAACGGGTCGAACGTCTCGGTCAGCCAGATTTCCCGGGTGAGGTGGTGCCGGAGGATCTCGTAGTCAATCTGACCGTCGCGCGTGAGCTTCTCGTAATCGACGGCCTCGGGACAGCTTCGCCAGCGTGCGCCGGTCGCGTTCGAGGTTCGCCGCGCGGGCCTCCGCCGAGATGTCGTCGAGCCGGTCGTCGAACCGGTGGTCCCCCAGCCGGGTGGCGGTCAGGGGCTGGTCCTCGAAAAGCTCGTCGAGATAGGCGCGGAAGAACGTGACGAGCTTCGCGTCCTCACTCATGGCGTTCCTGTCCTCGTTCTCGTCCGCGCGGAGCCGGGAGGGGAACGCGAAAAGCCCCCACGCCAGCAACAACATCCCGATGCAAGGCCAGGGCTTCATCGCGGCTTGCCTCCTCACTGTATTTGGTATGGCTCGAAACCCGCTCGGCATGATCGCCAAACGGATCATAACCCCCACGTCCGCCGACGGAAAGGGCGGGATGATTTCGGGAACCGCTGGCATTTTGTTATTGCTAATGGTTGCGTGAGGTCATAGATTCGTGCTGTGAGGTTCATTTCTCCTCACGATGAAATGTACAACGGTCCATTGAGGTGCCGAAACATGCTGACGAGAGGACGTTTTGGTCTGGCCGGTCTTGGCCTGGCGGCGATGCTGACGCTGGGCACGGTCTCCCTGGTCGCCCAGGAATCCGGCTCGACAACGGCGGAGGAATCAACCCCTCCCGTCCGTCGGACCTACAACCCCGCGCGTCGGGTGCCGCCGTACTTCGCGCAGATCGGTTTGACGCCCGATCAGCGCGAGCAGATCTACTCCATCAAGGAGAAGCATCTGACGAAGATCGAGGAGCTGCGCTTGCAGATCGAGGCGGCCGAGGCCACCATGATGACCGAGTGCGAGAACGTGTTGACCGACGCCCAGAAGAAGCTGCTCGACCAGCGCCGCGCCGCCGCGGGCCGGGGCCGCGCCGCATCGAAACCGGCGACGACCGAGACGCCGGAGTGACCTTATTCCGGGACCGCGGCAGGCTCACGCCTCGTCGCGGTCCGCGTTGGCTTCCAGGATGCTCGGGATGTCCCGCGCCATGTGCAGGATGTCGCCGAACAATCGTCCGGCTCATCGTGAGGCATTCCCACTGTTTCGGCGACGTTCCTCCACTTCGCGACGGATCTCCTTCCAGAAGTCGTCCGTGACCTCAACCGCCTCGCCTTGCAGCCCCTCCAGCAGCAAGGCTTCCACCTTCTCCCTGGCCTGTTCCTTCTGAGCCTGTCGGATCAACTCCCGAAGATATTCGCTGGTGGAGCTGTATCCCCCCTTGGCGACCTGCTCCTCGACGAATACCTTCAGCGAATCCGGCAGCGAGATGTTCATGCTGGTCATGGCGCAGTCCTCCCAGAGGAACAGCGTAGCATGGCTGACAGATGTTGACAAGAATTGTCAAGACGGCGTGGCGGGGGCATGGTCAGCGCGGGCCGGCGGCGAGGGCGTGCTGGTACACGTCGAGGTAGCGGTCGATGTTGCGGTCCATGCCGAAGTGCTCGCGGGCGACTGGCCCGGTGGCGGCGGCGAGGCGGGCGGCGAGGTCCGGGTCGCGCAGGACCTGGAGGATGCCGTCGGCCAGGGGGGCGGGATCGACTGGCGTCAGCAAGCCCGCGCCGGTCTGGCCGAGAAGCGTCTGGTAGTCGGCGAAATCCGTCGCCACGATCGGCCGGCCGGCGGCGAGATAGACGGCGATCTTGCTCTGCACGGAGTAATTCTCGCGGCAGGCGAGCCGGGGATGAACCAGCACGTCGGCGCGCCGGGTCAGGGCGACGACCTGCTCGGGGGTCTGACCGGCCAGGACGATCAGTTTCTCGCCGTGCGGCGCGATGCGGGCGCGGTACTCCTCGGCGGCCTCGGCCGGGCCGCCGACCAGCACGCAGCGGGCCTCCGGCATCGACTCGAAAACGCGAGGAAGGGCGTCGATCAGGACCGGCACCCCCTGGTTCGGGTGCACGATGCTGCCGACGTACATGATGACCTTGTGCTCGGGGCCGATCCCGGGAATCTCCGCCGGTTCCCCCGGCTGCTCATATTCCGCCAGGTTGATTCCGGGATAGATCACCGAGACGCGCTCGTCCGGCACCCCTTTTTCCTCGACGACGACCTGCCGCACCGGCTGCCCCAGGGTGATGATCGCCGCGGCGTGCCGGCAGACGGAGCGCTCGATCGCCCGGTACGAGCGGAAGACCAGGCCCCGGCCGAGCCGGTCGCGCTCGACCTCCTCACCCAGCAGCGAGTGAATCTCGTACACCATCGGCCAGCCGAACAGCCGGCAGGCGGGCAGGGCACGGGTCGCCCCGCCGTAGTGCTGGGCGTGGACCAGATCGAACGGGTACTCGCGGGCGATCCGCCGCAATCCGTTGATCCAGGACGGCGGCGAGAGCGTGTACGACGGGGTTCCCTCAAAGTCCCCCCGACCGACCTTGCCCCAGGGCCGCCGCGCTTTCAGGTGCGCCAGGACGACATCAACGCCCCGCGACTTCAAGGCGCGGAGGATCTTGATTGGCAGCATGGCCGTCCCGTCGTAATCGCCGGGAACTTCAAAGGATGTGACCAGCAAGATGCGCATCGCGGGGGCTCCTTCCCCGTTCGTTTGTGGGTGCCGGGCCAAGGGCTGGGGCCACCAGCATAGTGGCCGCGTCCCGGGCGGGGAAGACCATTTGGCGGGGGCTCGTCCGGTTGGCTTCGTGCCGGTGAGGGACGCACCGTTTCCGCCTTCGAACCAGAATCGGGCAAAGTTCGGTGGACCGTTTGCCGAACAGAAGAAACGTGCTGGTCGGTTGGGAGGGCCATCGCAACGGAAAGGGAGGCCCGCATGGCGGTGGAGGATGACTTACGACTGGCCTGGCAGGCGGCTCGGGACGGCCGTCCCCGTCGCCGCGATGCGCTCTTGACCCTCGCCCTGGCAAGCTGCGGGCCGGACGACGACTGGGCCGAGGCGGGACGCGCGCCGCCTGCTGCAACTGCGGCCCGATCATATCTTCGCCACCTTCCCAAGCCTCTCCAAAGCGCTGGACGACCCGAGGGTGGTCGCGTCCTTGATGCGGCTGCGGCAGGCATATCCGCCGGGCCGGGTCCGCTGGCTCCTGCTGCGCGATGCCGTGCGTACCGGGCCGTACCAGGGTCGTCACGTGCCGTTGTCGTTGATCCGGGACGAGCTGCTCGCCCCGGGCCTCGCGCGGAGCGGTCCCCGGCGGGACGAACCGGCCCCGTCCGCCGTTCCGGGACCTTCGGTTCGTCGCAAGGTCGCGCAGGTTCGGGCCCATGTGACGGTTCCGAATGCTCCGACCCGCGCCGCGGCACGACCGGCCCCGGCGCGACGCTCGGCGGAGCGGCCGACACCGACACCCCGCGACGCGGAACGCCGGGGGGCCCTGATCGCCCTCTATCTCGGCGTCTTGCGGACGCTGGCCGACCTGCTCGCCGAGGACGCGTGAGGGCGTCGAAATCCGACCCATCTGGCCCACCGATTGCACGTTGGGAATGGACTGAGTCGCGATTTCCGCCCGATTTGGCATCCCTGGAGGACGCAGCCCATGTTCACACACCGCAAGAAGCCGTTGTTCCCGGTCAAGGTCGGCGAGACCAATCCCAAGTTCGCGCAGAAGCTCCTGGAGCAGTTCGGCGGCCGGTCCGGCGAGTTCACGGCCATGTCCGAATACTTCGTCCAGAGCTTCGCCTGCGACAACACGAAGATCCGCGACATGCTGATGGACATCGCCACCGAGGAAATCGGCCACCTGGAGATGGTCGGCCTGATGGTCGAGCAGCTTCTCCGGGGCGCGGAACGTGAGAAAGCATACGAGGATACGCTGTTCTCCATGATGGGCCAAGGACCGCAGTTCGTCGATTCCCTGGGCAACGCCTGGACGAGCAACTGGATCCGCGCCTCGGGCGACGTCGTCGCTGACATGAAGCACAACATCTCGGCCGAGGCCGGCGCGAAGATGGCCTACGACCGCCTGATCCAGATGACCGACGACCCCGGCTGCAAGGAAACCCTGAACTACCTGATGACCCGCGAGATCTCGCACCAGCGGATGTTCACCCTCGCCCTGCAAAGCCTCGACAAGCAGATGGAAGGCACCATCGAGCCAAAGTTCGAGCTGGACACCTACTACGACCTCTCCCGCACCGACGGCGACGACAAGGACCGCGGCCTCGGCACCGACGCGCGCGGCCCGTGGAACACCGACGGCTGGAACTTCGTCGCCAAGCCCGAAGACTCCCTCAAGAACGAGGTGCAAGGCCCGAAATAATCCGCGTCCCCTGGGAATCGTCACGCTCTCCAGCCGGGAGGCTCGGGCCTGGCCCCGCTTCCGCCTCCCGGTGCCGATATTCTCAAAAACGGCTTCAGCGGTGGCGGTTCGTCCGGTGGTGGGTTTGGTGGTGGCGGTTCCTGGTGATCCTCGGGAGACTTCGGCTCGCCATTTGCGACTGGAACCGCGATCGAAACAGGACCTCACGCCGCGACGGAGAGCACCATGTCCAGGGCGACGGATTCCGGGGAGCTTATTGAATCCCTGCGCGAACGCTTCGGCTTCCATCGGTTCCGTCCTGGACAGGAGGCGGTCGTTCGTTCGGCGATGGCCGGACGCGATACGCTGGTCGTCATGCCGACCGGCTCGGGCAAGAGCCTCTGTTTCCAGCTCCCGGCGCTGGAACTGGAAGGGATGACCATCGTCGTCAGCCCCTTGATCGCGCTCATGAAGGATCAGGCCGACGACCTGAGGGAACGCGGGATCGACGTCTCGGCGATGAACAGCACCTTGACGGTCCGCGAGCGCCGGGAAGCCGAGGAGGCGATCGCGAAGGGGGCCAAGGAATTCGTTTACACGACCCCCGAACGTCTCGCCGATCCCGAGTTCCGCGCCTCTTGAAGCAGACCCCGATCGACCTCTTCGTGGTCGATGAGGCGCACTGCGTCAGTCAGTGGGGGCACGACTTCCGGCCGGAGTATCTGGATCTTGGCCCGGTGATCGACGAGTTGGGGCACCCGCCCGTCCTGGCGCTCACGGCCACCGCCAGCCGTGACGTGATCGACGACATTCTCCGGCAGCTCCATATCCCGGATGCCCAGGTGGTCCATACCGGCTTCGAGCGGCCGAACCTGTTCCTTTCGGTCATTCCGGTTGAGGACGAGGCGCGGCGTCGGGCCGAGCTTCGGCGGCTCTTGCGGGAGAACGAAGGGCCTGGGATCGTCTATGCGGCGACGGTCAAGGCGGTCAAGGAACTGACCGAGTTCCTCCAGGATGAGGGCCTCGACGTGGCTCCTTATCATGGCCGCATGAAGGCGTCGGACCGTGAGACGAATCAGGACCGCTTCATGCGTGGGGAGACCCGCGTGATGGTGGCGACCAACGCCTTTGGGCTGGGGATCGACAAGCCGGACATCCGTTTCGTGATCCACGCCCACCTGCCGGGAACGATCGAGTCGTTCTATCAGGAATTCGGTCGCGCCGGCCGGGACGGAGAGCCGGCCCAGGGCGTCTTGCTCTATAACCCCGACGATCGCAAGCTCCAGTCCTTCTTTCAAGGGGGGCGCTACCCCAACGGGGAGGACCTGGTCAACGCGCATCACGCCCTGAAGCGGCTCTCCGACGCGCATCCCTCGCTGGCTCAGATCGCGGAGATTTCCCCCCTGAGCAAGACGCGCTTGAAGGTCGCCCTCTCGCTGTTCCGGGAGCGTGGGATCGCCCGCGAGGATCTCTCGGGGCATTTCGTGCTCCTCCAGCCCGATCTGACGATCGACGACCTCGCCCGCCTGGCCCGGGTGTACGAGGAGCGCGACGAAAACGACCGGCTCCGGCAGCAGCAGATGGTCCATTACGCGGAAACCCGCGATTGCCGCTGGAAGACCTTGCTGGAGGCCTTCGAGGTCGAGGAGACCCCCGAGCACTGCGGCCACTGCGACCGCTGCGGTTCGGGTTGAGCGGGTTCCCCGTCGCGGTCCGGTATCTCCTCCCGTTGTCGTAGTGTAGTAATGTAGGGTGGACACCGCCCACCATATATTAAAATTTGGATGGTGGGCGGTGCCCACCCTACATGACTGAGAAAGATACGGTCTCACCCGGCAAACCGATCACACGTAGAACCTCGGCGATATACGCTCCCGTTGGTTGCTTTCGGGGACGCAAGACGACTGCGTGCCACCGCGCCGGCCTGGCAAGCCGGTAGGCATTCACGTCGACTGCTAAATAATCGCGTGTGATCGTCGGCGCCATTGCGCGAGAGCCGCCGACATGCATGACCTTGAAGTCGGGCTGTCGCAGTACGTAATTGACGTACCACCCGAGGCCAACGGCGAAAATCGCCACAGCCACGAGGAGTGTGGCGAGCCTGAAATGAAAGCTTGGCCTGTTCATGCGACGTGACCTGCTCCGCCTAACGCAGCGGATTGTGTCCGCGGGGCCGGGATGAGCGTCCGCATTCCCAGAGACTGTCACGGCCCTGTGGATCCAGGCGGTTGAACGAAGCCGCCGGCCCGCCCCCGCCTCTGGGCATTGGATCACAGCCCACGCCCCCGAGCAAGGGCCGCAGGGGGCACTCCCACCTCACGCGGGAGCCCGGGACAACACGTTGTCTCGGCCACCCCGCGGTCCACGAGGACGTGGCGGCCTCGACTCAGACACAAACCCGCGGATGCTTTCTGGTTTCTGGAGCGCGGCCGTCCCGGCCGCAATGTTGGGGCGGCCGGGACGGCCACGCTCCGGGAAAAGGAGAACCGGAACGCATCAGCGGGCTCGTGTATCAGATCAGAACCAAGCGCTGGCGGCCTTGCTCTTCCTGTTGGTCAGGCGCGATCGGCCGTCAATCGCTCGCCGGGAGACGGGCCGAGCAGAGGCACACCCAGAAAATCGGCCAACCGAACCCCTGTCAAGACCGCCCAGGCCCGATCCGGTTGGTTCGAGACGTTCACCCGCTCCTGGCGTTCGCCGTCCAGGACGAGATTCAATTGGTGGGTCCGCCACACCATGCCATGCGAACCACTGTGCGTTCCCCCGCTGATAACCTGGACGGCCAGGACTTCGGACAGCGGCAGGGTCCGGGACCTCAGGCCCGGCCGCATCCATAACTCCCCGGCCTCCCGGTCGAACACGAACCGCCTCCGCAGCGCGATCATCGCCGCCCCGGCGGCCAGGATCCCGGACCCCACCAGAAGCGCCCCCCACCGCCCCGGCTCCGGCTCGTTGGCCGCCAGCACCGCGGCCGCGATGAGCAGTCCGCCGAACGCCAGGGCCCCCCAGGCCACCCGGAAGTAGCCCCGATTCGGCTCGATCACCAGGCGATGCTCGTCGCTGTGCATTTGCGAGTCGCACCAACTCGCGGCCCCACAATTGACCGGCGAACTATCGACCTCGATCTCCGAAGGTCCTGGTTCTCGGGTCATTTGCCAATACTCCTGGCTGATCCCGAGGAACTCACCAATTTCCGTCGTGAGCTGCCACGCCCTGGCGGGGTCGGACTCTTCGAAGATAATCCGTGACCGATGCGGAGCGCTTGCCTGCAACTTCACCGGATAGACCCAAGAAGACGCCCCCTCTCTCGCACGCTTCTTCCGCTCACAGCGCACGGCGATGAAATCGGAGAGGGGTTGAGTGGTTGAGTTCCGAAGCTTGAGAACGCTCCAGGACGTGACCAACTGCTGCGATGATTTGTCGAGGACGAGCCGACGGTCGCTCATCATCCAGATACCGAGGATAAGGGAGTTGACGAAGATGATGAACCCAACTCCACTCACCCACAAATTCATAAATTTATCCGATCCCTCGATGGCGAGGAGCCCGAAGGCCATGAGGGCGAGACCCAGGATGGAGCCGAGAATCGTTACCGCACTTCCCGACCACGTGCGGGGGGACTTACGATAAACGAGGCATTGGGCGTTCGATTTCTCGGGGCTCAGGTTCATCTTCTCGCGACTCCCCTCGGATTCTCCCTCCTGCCGCCTAACGCAGTGCAGTGGAGTCAGCGGGGTCAAGACCCAGCTTCATTCCGCGTATCGGAACTCATCGCCGTACCATTCGTCCTGGCTGCCCCAGTCCCTGGAATACACTCCCAACCGGACATAGCGATGGAAAGAAGATCATGGCGAGTCGATCACGCGACCGACCAGCCGGTGCTTCACGGGATTGACGTGAATGGAATCAACGCACCGCTTCAGATCGTCCTCGTTCCGGCACGTGTGATGGCCGAGATTCGGAACGGATGCTCGCCCCGCACAGTCCGGATGGCGACGCGAAGCGCCGCTCGCCCCACGTCCGTCGTGAGGATCGCGCGTCGATTGTGAGTCACGACCGTTGAAGAAGAAGACCTGGCCGATCCGCGATCGACGATAGCGGCGCAACGTTCGACGCCTCCCAGTGGCTGAATCGAGACCCAGCCTACGTTACTGCTCCGGTTTGACGGAAAAGGCGGGATGGTGTGAAACCTCTCCGAGCGGCATCGGCCCCGCGATCCGAAGACAGAGTACGTTCTCGTCGGGGACTCCGGTGCAGATGACTCCGCGTGCATGCTCAAAGCCGAACCGAGTGTAGAACGCCGGGTCTCCCACCAGGACGCAACCGTTGGCCTCCTTCGAGAGCAACGCACCAAGACCCGCCTCGACGAGCGCACGACCGATCCCTTGACCCTGGAAGTCAGGCAGTACCGCCACCGGGCCGAGCAAGTACCACCCCGATGCCTTGTCGCCGATCTTGGCCCGTGAGAAGGCGATGTGACCGACCACGGTGCCGTCGAGTTCGGCGACCAACGAGATGTCCAAGGCATCCGCCGCCCGCAGTGCCTCAACGATGAGATGCTCGGTCTGCTGGCTGAACGGATGGTTCTTGAATGCAACGATATTGACGCGCCGGATGGCCTCAACATCCTGTGGGGTCTCGGGGCGGACGATCATCGGACACCTTCCATGAGCTGCGGCGGGATGGCACTGAAAAAGCCAGTGGCACCCGGACATTAGCACGTTTCATCCGTCAGTGCCACCCAGACGAAGGCCCGCCGTGGCCGGGTCGTGTCGAGCCGCGCACCTGACGGAGGCCGGCGTTGCGGGCCGCGGCGGAGTGTCTGGGGCGTGGGCCGCCGCCGGGACGCGATCCCCCCGAGGTCCCGCCAGCGTGACGGCGACGCCGGGGTGCCGACCCCCGTGAGCGGTTTGCAAGCCGATGCCCGCGCATCGCGACTCCTCCGCCCGACCCTCCCCGCGCCGATCCGTCGCGCCGAGCAACACCCCGAGACCCCGTCAGGCCCCTCACTCCGGCCACGGCCCGTCGACGGTGCGCCTGGACAGAAGAGGCCATGCGAGCGGTCAGGCGGCGTCTCCTCAGGTCGGGTGCCGGTGTCGTCCGGCGCTCCTCTGCAGGCGGCGCGAACATGCAAGGATCACGACCGCTCCGGCCGCGAGCAGGATACCGGTTGCGGGCTCCGGCACGGCCGTCGCGCCGATCGCGCCGATACTGAAGTCCGCGCCTTGCTGGATGTAGTCGCCCAGCTCCGTCCCGGTGGCGAAGGAGCTGTGGTTGAGGATCGCGTTCTGAGGGGCGGGATTCGGATCTCCCGTTGGCCCGACATCGCCGCCCAATGTCTGCGCCAGGAAGGAGGTCCACTGCGCGGCGGGATTGGTCCCCTCGTCGTTCTGGAGACCCAGCCAGTAGACGCCCGGCGCCAGGTCGATATCGACCGACCCGAACATTCGTTTCCGGAGAAAGACGGACCGCACGGCGGACCCTACGAGACTGCCGGCACTGGGCAAAGCCAGAGGCACCCCGATCAAGACTCCTCGCCAGGGCCACCCCGTCGTTCCTTTTTTCCCGCACCAGGGCCTACTCTTCGAGTTTCACCTTCCACCCCAGCTTTCGGAACAACTCGAGGAGCCTGGCCCGTCCCTCCGCGGGCGAGCCTGGCATGACATGGTCCACGATCTCGACGATCTCCCCGTACTCGTTCACCCGGACGACCGCCCTGGGCCTTGTCACCGCCGCGCCACCCCTTGGACCGCCGGGGTACAGGGGGTGCTGGTACTCCTGGACGCCGCGGGCGGTCTCGCTCGGTTTGCTCGTGAACTGGTGGGGAAAATCCTCCTCGAAGACATACGCGTAATCCGAGAGGTGGAGGGTCTCCGGGGCCGCCACGCCCGGGTCCCGGGCTTGATGCCGAATCCCTCCCACGGGGGGCGTTGCGAACGCGTCGCTGGAAATCCGGTGTTCCGTCGTCGGGTCGCGCAACCTTTCGATGAGATAGGCCCTGGGGTCCCCCTTCGCCTGAGCGAAGGAGATCAGGGTCTTGCGCGCGGGGGGCACCGCGCCGGTGATATCCCGCAAGACCTGTCTCGCCTGTGCCGAGTTGATTCCGAGGTCCCGGACGAGCTTCGCATTGTTCCCCTCGTCCGACCGTGAGAACGTCGTGGATTTGTCGCCGAAGGTCACGTGGACTGTGCCGTCGTCCGGGGAGACCGTCGAATCGACGTCATGCTCCCCGCCGATGTCGGTCGACACGCGCACCGTGCTTTTGGTACTCGTGACCTGGGATGGAGGGACCTCGGGGGGTGTGTGGGGGGCCACCTTCGATGATGCGGGAGGACTCGGCGCTCCACCAGGGCCGGGTTTCACCGAGCCGAGTTTCGGCTTCATGGGCGGTGTGGTCACGTTTTTCCGGACCATCGTCAGATCGGGGCCGCCGCCGCCGGACGCGACCCTTTGTTGACGAGCCGCCTCCGCCTGCACGACGTCGTTTTCGTTGGCAGCCTGGGCTCCCGCCAGCCGGCTGAGGACTCCGCCCGAAGCCGGGCCTGTTGGCGGCTTGACCGGGGTGCGCGGTCGGATGTTGCCCTCGGTATCCACTGAGCCCAGCAACGGTTGTCCGCTGCCGGACGCGGGTGGACTCTTCACCGATGCGAGTACCGGCGTGCCGTCCGGCGCGATCGAGACGATGCGTTGAGGCCCGAACGGCGTCTCGATGATCGCTCCGGACGGCACGCCAACCGAAGCGCCACCCGCCCCCAGCCACCTCTGCGGTTCACCCGGTGCCGGGAATCGGGATGTGCCGAATCCCGACCCCGAAGACGTCTCTCCGCCTCCCGGCAAAATACCTCGCGCGCCTGGGAATCCGCCTGACGTCGTCGTCCCGGCAGGGCCCCTCGGTGCCGCCTGACCCGACGGAAGCAGAGCCGACGCGGGTTTGCTGATCTCTCCATCCCTGATGATCCCCACGACCTCGCGGGTCTGACGATCCGTGATCTGTCCGTTGCCCGTCAGCGCATCGACCTCCGAGTCCAGCTTGCGTCCGCTGGCCACTTCAATGACGCTCGATCGGAATTTTCCGGTTTGCGGATCGAGTTTGGGAGGACGAGTGATGACGAAGTCGGATTCGGCCGTGTCGATAAGGGATTGCCCCCGACCGGCAGACAGGCCGGCGGATGAACCGGCTGGTGCATAGCTGCGTTGATAGCTCATATCCGCACCATAATGGTAGGGAACGTGCAAGAGAGCCATCAACGCGCTCATCGGGCTAATCGTCCCGGTCTCAGAGTACTCCTCGGACAGGGTCAGGCCGCTGTAAACCAGCCCCGTGCTCACGAAGGGGTGCATGCCGACCCAGGTGGTCAGGCGAGGCGCCGCCCAGAGCGCGGCCCGCCCCGCCCCCGAAGCCACGGCCCCCTCTCCAACAAGGAAACTTCCCGCCTCAGGAAGAATGAAGGGCGCCGCGGCGAGGATCACGGTGCCCAGCCCAATGGCATTACCGATGTTCGCGGCGGCATCCATCCTTCGAACTGCCTCCGCCCAGGCCGCGGCCTTGCCGCGGAGGTAATTTTGATATTTCTTATCGATATATTGATTCCACTTGGTTTCATTCATTTCCTCCCGCAAGTCCGTGAGCCCCTCCGCGGTATATATCTCGTACGAAATGCGCTCGTCCTGAGTCCACGATGCCTCATAGTCGTTCACATACTCGGGATACCGATGTGAAATATAAAATCGGATTTGTCTCTCCATTTCGCCGCGCGGGAAGACATCGATCAAACCGTTCCTTGCCGCCACGAAGAGGTCGTGAAACTCGTCGTATGGGGCATTTCCCTCAACAAGAATCGGATTCTGATTCGCCAGATTCAGGAGTTCGGCATCGGATAACTCGGGGGTCGGACTATCCGGCTGGGGCTGGCGGGCGAGCCCCGGGCGCTGGCTCCCCCGACGTGGATTGGCCCGTTACCCGCGGCGAAGGCGGCCGCCGCCGCGTCGGCGGCAGGCTCCAGAACGCCGCCTTGCAGAGGAGGAGGCGCTGGGCCTCCGCGTTCCTGCTGGATGACGTGCGCCAGCTCGTGGGCGAGAAGTTGCGAACCCTGGGGTGAACGCGGGGCATAACCCCCTGCCGAGAAAACCACATCCCGCCCGACCGTATAGGCCCGCGCCTGCATCGCGCGCCGACTCCGCCGCCGTCGCATCGTGATGCACCCGGACCCGGGAGAAGTCGTGGCCGAAGCGCTGCTCCATGTCCTGCCGTAACGCCGGTTCCAACGGCATGCCGGGACTGGCAAGAGCCCGATCGACGCTGGGAGGCACTGTCGCCAGGGGCTTCGTCGAGGGTCCTTGCAACGGGGGATCGGCCGCACCCATCACAGGGTGGCCTGTGGCGCGGTCCGCCTCGGCTTCGGCGGGATCACCGGGCCGGCTCCCGCGCGCTCGCGCGGAAACCGCCCCGCGTGCAGGAGCGCGAGCAGAGCCCGGTTGCCCAACCCGTCGAGCGCGAGGCCGCGGGCGGCCAGGACCGGGTTCTCGGGAGTCGCCGACCTTCGCGCGGGCGCGCCTCGCTCCGAGCCCTCTCCGCGTTCCGCCGACGATCGTTCGCGTGGGCTCTTCATCGCTGGTCACCTCCAGCCGTGTCGGGTCCGCCGTGCGGACCATTCCCATTCCGGAGGAAGACGGTCCGCACGGCGGACCCTACGGGGCTTGAACGAGCCACGCGGATGACTACGATTCTCGGCCTCGGCCTCGGCAAATTCAAGAGCGTCGCGTGTCTGGACGACCCGGACACCCAAAAGGCCCGCGATCGCACCATCACCACCGACCCCGACCCCCTGCGACGCCACCGCCCCGATCTGGTCGTCTTCGAGACCGGCACCATCGCCGGCTGGGTCGCCGACCTCTGCGGTGAACTTGGCCTGCCGTGCCGCGTCGCCGACCCGAACAACGACGGCGGAGTCGCACTGGGCGAAGCCGGTGGCACCGAGATCAAGACTCCTCGCCAGGGCCACCCCGCCGGCCCGGTTTGGTACGGGCTCGATCGCCGATCGGCCCTGCCCCCGTGCGCCTCGCCGAGGGGGTGAGGAAACTCCCTCCGGCCACAGATCTCTGTCCCGGACGAGCGGGAGGGTATCGCCGCTCCGCTCGTCCCGGCGTCTGATATCCCTCAACTCCCGATCCATTCGACCCTTTTGGCCCGATTCCGGCATCTGGGCTCGTGCGATCGGATGATTGGCACGGTAGCTGCCTTGAGATATGGCGACGGCTCGGCAAGACCGGTGGTCATCGGCGGAACGATCCGCCCTCCCGAAACCTCCGGGCCGATAGGGGCAACAAACATGCGACTTTCACCTCAGAAGATGGCCTTGGCATGCATCCTGACGACCGGCCTCCTGGCTTTCGGGGCGACCTCGGCCAAGGCTCAGGGATATGGCGGCTACTACGGACAGGGCTACGGCGGCGGCTACTACGGCCAGGGACACGGCGGCGGCTATTACGGCCAGGGTTACTACCGCCAGGGATACGGCGGCCACTACGGACAGGGCTACGGTGTCCCGAGCACTCGCTATTACGGCAACGGCGGACACGACTTCCAGCCCCACTGGCACACGACCCAGACCCCGGCCGGGTCGTTCGCCTGGTACGGCAACGGGGCTCACGACCTCCAGCCTCACGAGCACACGAATTCCCCCTACGGCGGCTATCGGGGCTACAGCCCCAGCCCGTTCGGCGGGGTTACGACCAGCTACTACCCCTCGACGCCCTACACCTACATGCCCTGGTGAGCGTCCGAACTCGCAACGGATCGATCCCGCCCCGTCCCCGAGTCCTTCGGGGGTGGGGCGATTCCGTTTCGGGATCTCGGGGCCGTGCCTTCAGGCCGCCACCTCGCGGCACTCCTCGGCGCAGAAAGTGTAGGGTGCCCACCCTACATTACTTCTGATCATCAGGTGCGAGCGTCGCCGGATCAATGAGGACGTAATGCTCTTTGTCGAAGAAATCGGCACTGTCGCATTGGAGAGGTAAGCGACTTGACAGTTTCGGCGCTTTTCGCCACCACTTTCGGCGCAGACAGGTCCTTTGAAGTGCGCGACTTACGGCAATTCGGCGCGAGATTTCGGCGACGAAGACTGTCAACCTGAAAATGGCCCTCAACAGCTCCAATGCGACAGTGCCAAGAAATCATAGAGCGGCCAGGCCGGAAAGCCGTATGCCTTGCCCAGATGCTGAGATTGATGAACATCCCACCCTATCCCTTTCATTTTCTTGCTGACGGGAATCGCAACATCGGGGTCGGGTTGGGCTGCGGCGACCTCACGCATCGTCGCGTCACCGAAGGTCCGGAGCATGCGGCGAGGCGCGACGATATAGGCTAGCTTATCCGGGCGATGGGGCGGCCCGAGCTCGGGCTTGTATGCCGGGTCGGAAGCGAATCGGACGGCATCGGTCATGATGGCCCCCGCCGCCTTGTGATCTGGGTGTCCGGTATATCCGCCCGCCGGGTCAAACCCGAGGACGAGGCCGGGCTTGTTGTGCCTGATCGTCGCGACGAGCGGAAGGGGCCTTCGCCCGCTGCGCCGAGCGAACCCAAACCGCGTGCGCCGACCGAACCCAGGCGGGCCGGATCGGGGGCGTTCCGGGATGTTCCGCCAGGGGGATGAGACGGGGTGGAAATGCGGGCGAAATCGCAAATCGAACCCAACGGAGATGTGGCGGGAATCTCAAAGTACGGAAGAGGTTGCGTCGTGTGGGAGGCCGTTGGGTTTGGGGCAAGGGAGTGGGGTCAGCCGGGGTGGACAACGCGGATCGGCTCGCGTCGGTGGCGGGCGTCGCGGGTCAAGGCGCCGCCGAGCCGGCGGTCCAGGGCGGCGATGGCGGCGTCGAGGATGCTTCGGGCGGTGTCGAGGTGCCGGGGACGCAGGGCATAGGGGTCGCGCGGCAGGCCCGTGCGGGGGAAGTGCAGGTCGTCGGGGGAGAGCGGCAGGTCCGGCGGGATCTGGTGCGGTTCCAGGGGGTCGAAGGCGGTGTCCGCGCCCGACGACGCCCGGTAGTAGGCCCGACGCGAGGCGGCCGCGCCGGGGTAGGCCCAGGAGGTCCGCACGGACAGAAGCTCGTTGAACTGCGGCCAGGGAGGGGCGTCGGGGTCGTGCCCGCCGACCGGGCTCTCGGCGACGATCGCCGGCAGGAGCCGCCAGGCATCGACCGGGGGCAACGGGCGGGACGGGTCGGCGACGATCCCCGTCAACTCCGGACGGCCCAGCTCGACGGCCGCCTGGTGGACCAAAGCCTCGGCGCTCTCCAGGTACAGCAGCAAGGCCGCGCGCGCCAGGCGGCTGGCCTCGGCCTCGGAGCGCGGCAGCCGCAGGTGGCTCTGTTTGTGGAAGTCCAGCGCGTCCTGGTAGAGGCAATGGAACGGGCTGACGGTCGTTTCGATCACCGGCCCGGCCGCCGCCTCGGGGTCGAGTACGGCCGCCTTCTCCGACCCGGCTCGTCCCGGACCAGGCCCGTGCAACGGCGGTCTGGACTCTCCCTGAGCCATGAGACCTCCCGACGTCTTCTCGCTCTCTCGACCCGGCCGTTCCGCCAGAACGGCGGGAACGAACCGGGACGCTGCCGCCATTTTGGGTTGCTCGATCGGTTCCAGTCTAGCACACAGGCGCCGGGCGTTCCACCCGAAGGCCGTTTCCGTAACGACCTTCGGCGCGAGGGGCCTCGGTCGGTCGGTGGAACCGGCCTGGAGGGGGGTTGGCGACATATCGGGAGATATGTTAGAAACTTGCCCTGGCAGAGGATCTGCCCCAGGAGAGCACGCCCACCGAACAGGAGGTTTCCCTCGTGATTAAGCCCCACCTTGCCCAGCCCACCTCAAACGACGAAGCCCGCAACGCCACGACAACGACCCCGGAGACCGAGACGAGCCGGTCCCAGGCCAAGTGGGAGGCCCGCTTCGACCTGGCCCGCTACCGCGCCGAGACGGAGCGGCTAAGGGTGCTGGTCGAGTTCCTCGCCCGGCCGATCCATGCTCACGGCGGCTCCGAACCCGACCCGGACATCGTGACCGCCTACAACCTGGCCGTCGAGGCCGCGCTGCAAGGCATTCGCCGGTCGGCCAGCGGCGACTGATCGGAGGAAAGGGGGTGGCCGGGCGGGTCGAGGCGCGTCCCGCCCGTTGGCCTCCAGGATCGGTCTCTCGGAACAACCGGGGAGGTTCGCTCGGGTCCCATCATGTCCTATCGTTGCCCTCAGGAACCCTGGGCTTCGCGTGCCGTCCGGGCGACGTGCGAGTCGAGGGCCGGGGCATGTCTCGTTCCTGCCTCACGTGGGCTGAATCCGTCTGGCACCATGCGTGAACCCACGTTACGCTGACTTGGGAGACAGGACGAGGAGCCACGGTGAACGGACGGAATGCGCCGTGGTGGACAGAGAAGGGCACCGAGGACTCTCATGAAGAACAAGTGGATCATCACGGGTGGCGCGGGCTTCATCGGTTGCCACGCCGCCGCCCGTTTCCAGAAGGCCGGCCATCAGGTCGTGCTGGTGGATAACCTGAGCCGTCGAGGTGCCGAAGCGAACCTGGCGTGGCTCCGCGACCAGGGCGTGACCGATTTCGTCAAGGCCGACATCCGGGACGCCTCGGCGATGGCCGAGGTCATCGGCCGGCACGCCGACGCCGACGCCGTGCTCCACCTGGCCGCGCAGGTCGCCGTGACGACCAGCGTGACCGATCCCCGGACCGACTTCGAGATCAACGCCCTGGGGACCTTCAACGTCCTGGAAGCCGTCCGTAACGCCGCCGGCGGTCGCCCGGCCGTCCTGTACAGCTCCACGAACAAGGTCTATGGGAACCTGGAGCACCGGAAGGTCGTCGAACGGAACGGCCGCTACGAGTATGAGAACCTGCCGCAAGGGGTCGATGAGTCGGAGCCGCTGGACTTCCACAGCCCCTACGGCTGCTCCAAGGGGACCGGCGACCAGTACGTCCTCGACTACGCCCGGATCTACGGCCTGAAGACCGTGGCGTTCCGCCAGTCGTGCATCTACGGCACCCGCCAGTTCGGCATTGAGGACCAGGGGTGGATCGCCTGGTTCTGTGTCGCGGCGACGACCGGCCAGCCCTTCACGATCTTCGGCGACGGCAAGCAGATCCGCGATGCCCTCTGGGTCGATGACCTGATCAATGCCTACGAGCGGGCCCTGGAGCGGATCGACACGGTGCGCGGCGAGGTCTTCAATATCGGCGGCGGACCGGACAAGACCCTGAGCCTCAACGAGCTGGTCGGCAAGCTGGATCGGGCCTTCGGGCGCCCGTTCAACCCGCCCTACGCCGACTGGCGGCCCGGCGACCAGCGCTGCTTCATCGCGGACATCGGCAAGGCCCGGCGCCTGCTCGACTGGGAGCCGAAGGTCGGGCCGGATGAGGGGGTGGACCGGCTGCTCGGCTGGGTGCGGGAGAACCGGGCCCTCTTCTCGTGAGCCAGGTCCCCGTGACGTCCTCCCCGATCATCCGCCTGGGCCTGATCTGCGACTACCTGGAGGAGAACTGGCCGAGCATGGACCTGGTGGGGGAGATGATCCTCTCCCACCTGGCCGACCGGCACGCCGACGCGGTCGTGGCGACCCGGATTTGTCCCCCCTACCGGCACCGCGCGACACGCTGGCCGATCGTGGGGAGGCGAGGGGCCGCGCGCAATGCCGACCGGCTGCTGAACCGCTTCCGGGACTATCCCCGATCTCTCCGGAGGCTGGTCCGCGAGGATCGCTTTGACCTGTACCACCTGGTCGATCACAGCTACGCCCAGCTCGTCCACGCCCTGCCGGCGGGCCGGGCGGTGGTGACCTGCCACGACCTGGATACGTTCCGCTGCGTGCTGGAACCGGACCGGGAGCCCCGCCCGCGCTGGTTCCGCGCGATGGTCCGTCGGACGCTGGAGGGGCTGCGCCGGGCGGCCGCGGTGGTCTGCGACAGCGAGGCGACGCGCCGCGGCATCCTCCAGCACGGCCTCGTACCGGCGGAGCGGCTGCACGTCGTTTATCTGGCGATCGACCAGGCATGTTGTCCGGAACCTGACCCGGAAGCCGATGCGGAGGCCGAGCGTCTGCTCGGTCCGGCGCCGACGGGGGACGACGCCCCGCCCGACCTCTTGCACGTTGGGTCGAACATCCCTCGCAAGCGGATTGACGTCCTCCTGGGCACGCTCGCCGGGGTCCGGCGCGACTGGCCGGGCGTTCGGCTCATCAAGGTGGGCGGTTCCTTGAATCCGGATCAGGCCCGGCTGGCCGAGGATCTGGGAGTCACCGGGGCGATCGTCCCCTTGCCGTTCCTGGAACGGGACGTTCTGGCCGCCGTGTACCGCCGCGCGGCCCTGGTCTTGCAGCCCAGTGAAGCGGAGGGGTTCGGCCTGCCCGTGGCCGAGGCGATGGCCTGCGGCCCGCCCGTCCTCGCCAGCGATCTCGACGTGCTCCGCGAGGTCGGCGGCGAGGCCGCCGCCTACGCTCCGGTCGGCGATGTTCCCGCCTGGACCGAGGCCGCGCTGGGCTTGCTGGACGAGTGGCGACGCCAGGACGACGCCTGGCGGAGCCGCCGCGCGGCCGGCCTGGCCTGGAGCCAGCGCTACCACTGGACGACCCACGTCGAACGGCTCGTCGCGATCTACCAGGACGTCCTCAACCGCTCCTGATCGACCCCGGCTCGCTCCGGCCCCTCGATCTGCCGGAGCACGGCGCGGGCGAGATCCGTCGCGGCGGACCGGGCCACTCCCTGCTCGGCGGCCTCGCGCAGGTGCGGGATCGCCTCGGCGGTCGCCCCGGCCTGGTGTCGTTCCAGGCCCAGGAAGGCGTGCGCCTCGGTCCGCTGGCGGTCGTCGGTCGCCGCGTCGAGCAGGATCGGCGCGGCGGTGTCGCCCCGCAGGTAGCGGAGCACCGGCACGGGCCAGGCGACGGGGGAGAGATTGGTGATCGCCTCGTCGAGCACGGCGCGGGCGTCGGCCTCGTGTCCCGCCCGCCGGGCGCTCAAGGCGCCGAGGATCACCATGTAAGGGGTGAACGGGTCGTGGTAGCCCCGAGCCTGGATATAAGCGCGGGCATCGCCGCTGCCGTCGCGCCCGGCGACGTACAGCGACCACCCGCGCAGGAACAGAACGTCGGCGTCCTTCGGGTCGAGTTGCAGGGCGTGGGTGAAGTCGTCGATCGCGCCGTCCCAGTCGTCCAGGTCGCGGCGGGCGTTGCCGCGCTGGACGTAGAGCGACGGGTCGGACGGGTTCAGCCGCACGGCCCGATCGTAGTCCGCGATCGCCCGGTCGCGGCGGCCGAGCCGGGCGTGCGCCTCGGCCATGCCGACGTAGGCGGCGAGCGATCCGCCGCCGATTCGCACGGCCTCGTCGTAGTCCCGCACGGCGCTATCGAGCATCCCGAGCTTGGCGTACAGGCCCGCGCGGTTCAGCAGGATCGTCGGGTTGCGGGGCCTCAGCCGCAGGGCCTCGCTCAGGTCGAGCAGCGCCTGGTCGTACTGCTTGAGCCCGTCGTGAGCGACCCCCCGGTTGCAGTACGCCCCGGCGCAGCGCGGGTCGAGCTTGAGGGCCGTGTCCAGGTCCTTCAAGGCCCGTTCATATTGACCGAGGCTGTTGTAGGCGGCCCCCCGGTTCTGGTAGGCGGTCGCCCGCTTCGGGTCGAACTGGATCGCCTTGTCGAGATCCGGGATCGCCTGCTCGTACCGCCCGAGCCGCACGAGCGCTCCGCCCCGGTCCTTGTACTCGCCGGCGTCCTCGGGTTGCAGGCGGATCGCCTCGGTGAAGTCGGCGATGGCCCGCTCCAGTAGCCCGAGTTCGGCGAGCAGCGCCGCCGCGCTGGCGGTACGCCTGAACGCTGGTCGGGTTGAGCCGGATCGCCTCGGTCAGATCGCCGAGTGCTCGCTCCTGCTGCCCGAGTTCCGCCAGGACCTGACCGCGCTGGGCGGCGGCTCGCGACAGGCGGGGGTCGAGCCGCAACGCCGTATCATAGTCGGCCACGGCCTGTTCGAGCCTCCCAAGAGCCGCGAGGGCATCGCCGCGCCCCATGAAGGTATTGGGGTCGGTCGGATTGATCCGGGTCGCCCGGTCGTAGGCGTCGAGCGCCCGTTCGTGATCGCCGAGCCGCTGGAAGACCTGCCCGGTGCCGCAGTACGAGGTGGCCAGGCCCTCGGGATGAGCGGAATTGACGGGCAGCGCATACAGGCGAATCGCCTCCGTGAAGGCCGCCAGCGCATCCTGATTGCGTCCGAGCATCACCAGGGCAATTCCCCGGTCATTGTAGGGGGCGGCAAACCACGGCTTGGCCTGGATCGCCGCGTCGAAATCGGCCAGGGCCCGCGCCGGCTGGTTCGAGCGGAGGTAGATATTCCCTCGCTTGACGTGGGCCTCGATGTCGCGCGGCTTGTGGCTGAGAACGGTGTCGAGCAGAGGCAGGGCCTCGCGGTACGCCCCGGCGTCGTAAAGCCGAAACGCCTCGATGCGTTCCGGCAACGTCCGCTCCGCGTGGGCGGATAAGGACAAGCTCATGAGAGACCCCAGAATCATCATGCCAGGATGCGTGGCGCAAGATCCTCATGGCCGACCTCCATCCGTGCCGTGTCCTCCTCCTTTTTTGGAACGAAACTCCTTACTCTGATTGTCGTCCGACCCGGACCGGCCGATTCGGCGGAACCGCCCCAATCCGGGCCTGCCTTGGGGATCACGAGGGGTATATCGACTGGCGCGTCTGTTTGAAAAAATCGGCGTTTGAACCTGTAGGGAGATGATTGCCGCACGCTTGGGTGCTAGACTGTTCACGAACCAGTCGCCGCGTCGAGGCAAAGGGGCGACGACGCCCGGCCAGAACGAACAACCCGAACGATCCCTCCGCCATGCTCGCGAAGCTCTCGTCATACACGCTCATCGGGATCGAGGCGGCCGCGGTCGAGGTGGAGGTGGACGTCTCGTCGGCGACGATGCCGAAGACGGTACTCGTCGGCCTGGCCGAGGCCGCCGTCCGTGAGAGCACCCACCGGGTCGAGCGGGCCCTGGTCAACTCGGGCTACCGACGACCGGCCGACCGGATCGTGATCAACCTGGCCCCGGCCGACCTCAAGAAGGACGCCGGCGGGCTGGACCTGCCGATCGCGCTCGGGATCTTGATGGGCAGCGGACAGGTGGCGCTGGACCGCCCCGGGAACTTCGCGGTCGTCGGCGAGATGGCCCTGACGGGCGAGACGCGACCGATCAAGGGGGCCCTGGCAATGGCCCTGGCCGCCGCCGCTGAGGGGCGCGACGGCCTGCTCATCCCCTCGGCCAACGCCGCCGAGGCCGCCGTCGTCGAGGGCGTGCCGATCTATCCGGTCGGTAGCCTGGCCGAGGCCGTCGGCTTCCTCTCCGGCACGCTCGACCTGGAGCCGCGGTCCGTGGACGTCGAGGAGGTCTTCCGCAGGCATTCTCACCTTGAGGAAGACTTCGTCGATGTGAAGGGGCAGGACTACGCCAAGCGTGCCCTGGTCATCGCCGCCAGCGGCGGGCACAACGTCCTGATGATCGGCCCGCCCGGCACCGGCAAGACGCTGCTGGCCAAGCGGCTCGGATCGATCATGCCGACCTTGACCCCGGCCGAGAGTCTGGAGACGACGCGGATCTACAGCGCGATGGGCCTCTTGAAGCCGGGTCAGCCCCTGATGGCCACGCGCCCGTTCCGCTCGCCGCACCACTCCGTCAGCGATGCCGGCCTGGTCGGCGGCGGGAGCACGCCGCAGCCGGGGGAGATCTCACTCGCCCATAAAGGGGTCCTGTTCCTCGACGAGCTGCCCGAGTTCAACCGGAAGACGCTCGAGGTCCTCCGTCAGCCGCTGGAAGACGGGCGCGTGACGATCAGCCGGGCCTTGCGGAGCGTCACGTTCCCGGCCGATTTTGTCCTGGTGGCCGCCATGAATCCGTGTCCTTGCGGGTATCGGAGCGATCCCCGGCGGCGCCTGTACGTGCTCTCCGCCGCAGGTGGAGCGGTACCTGAGCCGGATCTCCGGCCCGCTGCTCGACCGGATCGACCTGCACGTGGAAGTTCCGGCCGTGCCGTTCACGCAACTGGCCGAGGCGCCGCCGGGGCCGACCTCGGCCGACTTCCTGGAGGAGGTCTTGCGTGCCCGCGCCCGGCAGACGGAGCGGTTCGGCGCGAAAGGGCCGCAGGTCAATGGCCGGATGACCCCCCGGCAGATCCGCAAGTTCTGCGTTTTACGGCCCGAGGCGGCCAGCCTGCTCAAGGGGGCGATGGAGGAACTCGGCCTCTCGGCCCGCGCTCACGATAAGGTCTTGCGCGTCGCCCGGACGATGGCCGACCTGGAAGGGTACGGACGACATCCAGCCGCACCACGTCGCCGAGGCCGTGGGTTATCGCACGCTCGACCGGGGCGTCTGGGCGTGAGAGTCAGGGTGAGGGGGCCGCGGTGGTCTCGACCGGACCGCCGCTCCGTGGCTCCATCCGGGCGATGAAGGTGTCGAGATGCTTCTCCCGCAGGAGTTTGTACACGCTCTCGGGGGAGGCGAAGAGGCCGACCGTGCCGAACTCGCCGATCGTGAGGCGGCCGACGCAGACACCGATCACCGCGCCGTCAGGCCGGAACAGGCCACCGCCGGATCGACCGTGCTCGGGAGGCTTGGTCGTGACGGTGAAGGGCCGGGCGCCGCCTCCCTTGTGGACCTCGACCCGCGCCGCGCCCAGAACGTCGCTCCGCCAGCTCGTCAGGTGAACCGCCCCGTCGATGCCGACCGACGTGAGAACCACGCCCGGCTTCGGCGGTTCGGCCTCGGGTGCGAGCCGGGCGACGTGGGGCAAGGCGGCCAGGCCACTCACGCGGATCACCGCCACGTCGGCCGGCACGTCGATTGCCTCGATTTGCGCGGGGATGATCCGAGGCCAGCCGGGCGTGCGGTTCAGGGGGTCGTTGAAACCCAGGTTGTAGCGCTGGATCTCAATGGCCAGGTCTCCCTTGTCCGAGACGACGTGCGCGGCGGTCAGAATCAAGGTCGTGCCGGGAATCGACGCGATGACCGTTCCGCTGCCGCGATGGTTCCCGTTGCGGATCACGACGGTCGGCCGGAAGAAGGTGTCGAGAACCTGGGCGCGACCCGGACCACCGGCTTCCGGCCGCGGTTCAACCGAGCGGCCGGCTCACCGGCGACGGCGATCGCCGAGGCGGCGAGCAAGGCGGTAAGGACCGCGAGGCCCGGCCAGGTTCGCATTGATCGTCGGGTGGTCATGAGGCCCCTTTCGCCGGCTCTCTGGCGGTTGGGGGGCAACCCGCCCGCTCATCGTCGTGAGGGGGCGGGACACCCTGTTTTTGCCGGATTACTTCGACGCGTTCAGCGATTGCTCGATCGCGCCGGTGACCTTCTCGGAGGTCGGCTCGTCCTTCGGCTGGAACCGAGCGACGACCTCGCCGTCACGGTTTACCAGGAACTTGGTGAAGTTCCAGGGGATCTCCCCGTTGTACTTCTTCTCGGTTTGCTGAGTCAAATACTGGTAGAGCGGGTGCTTGCCGTCCCCCTTGACGACGATCTTGGAGAACAGCGGGAACGTGACGCTGTACTGGTCGGTGCAGAACGCCTTGATCTCCTTGTCGCTGCCCGGTTCCTGGGCGCCGAAGTCGTTGGAGGGGAAGGCGAGGATCTCGAAACCCTTGTCCTTGTAGGTCTTGTAGATCTGTTCCAGCCCTTCGTACTGCGGCGTGTATCCGCACTGGCTGGCGGTATTGACGATCAGCAGGACCTTGCCCTTGTAGCGGGACAGATCCACCGGCTTGCCGTCGATGTCCTTGACCTGGAAACCGAGCACGGAGTCGGCCGTGGCGGGTTCCTCGGCGGGGGCAACGCGGGCGAGGCCGAGCAAGGGCAGGGCGGCCAGGGTCAAGAGGGTGATGCGGAGGCTCATCAAAAGTCGGCTCCTCTTGGGCATTGAGGTTGGAACGTGCGGGCGGTACTCACCGGTGTATCTTGGACGAACCCCCCGCTCGGATCAAGGCCCCGCCCCGGTCAGAGGTGCCGTTCGAGAATGCGGCGGCTCGTCGCATCGAGCGCGCTGATCCCGGCGATCTGGAACCGGAGGCCCCGGGCATCGGTCAGCAAGACCCGGTCGGGACCGAGCCGCCGCAGGTCGTCCAGGCTCTTGATCGTCACGCGGGTCCGGCCGCGGTCGGTCACGACGTCCCAGTCGGCCGGCAAGGGGTCAGACGTCGTTCGCACGATCCGCTGGATGACCGGCACGAACTGCCGTCGCTCCAGCTCCTCCTCCAGAAGCCGGCGGGTCGTCTCCGGGAGGGTGCTCGGGTTCTCAACGCAGACGATCTCGCGGCCGTGGGCGTCGCACAGGGAGATCCAGTGCCCGGGGTCCGACAGCGGGAAGGCCCGCACCGGCTCGACCCCGACATGCCGCGTCCCCTCGCTATCGATCAGAACCAGCCGCCCCCAGGCGTCGAGGTTCAGGCCGAAGGCGGCGGACGGCTTGGGAAGGTGGGGTTTCATGATGGTTGATGGCTCATGATGGATGGGCGATCATCGATGACCAGAGAGGCTCAGGCCATCATCCCTTGCGCCAGCTCCAGTTGCGCCCGGTGCAGGCGGGAATAGGGGCCGCCGGGGACCTGGAGCAGCTCCTGGTGGTGGCCGACCTCGGCGATCCGGCCATGCTCCAGCACGACCAGGCGGTCGGCGCGGCGGAGGGTGCTCAGGCGGTGGGCGATGGCGATCGTCGTGCGGCCCCGGACGAGGTTCTCCAGCGCCTGCTGGATCTCCCGCTCGGTCTCGGTATCGACCGACGAGGTCGCCTCGTCCAGGATCAGGATCGCCGGGTCGATCAGCAAGGCCCGGGCGATCGAGATCCGCTGGCGCTCGCCGCCCGAGAGCGCTCTGGCCGCGCTCGCCGACGATCGCGTCGTAGCCGTCGGGCAGGCGCAGGATGAACTCGTGGGCCCGCGCCGCGCGGGCCGCCGCGATGATCTCGGCTCGGCTGGCGTCGGGGCGGCCGTAGGCGATGTTCTCGGCGATCGTGCCGAAGAACAGGAACGGCTCCTGGAGCACGATGCCGATGTGGCGGCGGTACGCCTCCGAGCGGGAACGAGCGGATGTCCACGCCCGTCGACGAGGATCGCGCCCTCGGGCCACGTCGTAGAAGCGGCAGATCAGGTTGACCAGCGTGCTCTTGCCCGCGCCGCTGGGGCCGACCAGGCCGATCATCTCGCCAGGCCGGATCGACAGGTTGACGTCGTGGAGCACGGTGCGGTTGCCGTAGCGGAAGCCGACGTCCTGGAGACTCGATCGCGCCGCGCAGGAGCCGTCGGCGGTTGGACCGGCCGGGCCGGTTCGGCGACGCTCGGCACGCGGTCGAGGATGTCGAAGATCCGCTGCGCGCTGGCGCCGGCCCGCTGCGTCGCCTGGACCATCCGGCTCATCGACTCCAGCCGCGTGTAGAACCGGCCGATGTACGTCAGGAACATCGTCAGGACGCCGACCTGGAACCCCCGGTGGAAGACCAGCCAGGCGCCGACGCCCCAGACGACCAGCAGGCCCACCTGGGTCAGCAGCCCGAGCATCGGCCCGAAGAAGGCCCAGATGACGTTGACCCGGTCGTTGACCCGCACGACCGTCTGATTGCTCTGCCCGAACCGGTCGATCTCCCGACCCTCCTGGGCGAAGGCCTTGACGACACGGATGCCGGGGATCGTGTCGGCCAGGACGCTGGTCATCTCGGCCCCAGACGACCGAGCTTTGCTCGAAGACGCGCGCGCAATCGCGTGCGCAGCGCGGTAGACGAGCCAGAGCCCAGGCGGGATCGGCGTGAGGGTCGCCAGGGCCAGCAGCGGGTCCATCGATAGCAGGATTGTCGCCGTGCCGAGGATCATCAGGACGTCGGTGGCGAAATCGACCAGGTTGATCGACAGGAAGTTGCAGATCCGGTCGGTGTCGTTGCCGATCCGCGACATCAGGTCGCCCGTCCGCTTGCCGCCGAAGAACTCCAGCGAGAGGGACAGCAGGTGCTCGATACGTGCGGTCGCGCAGGTCGGCGCTGATCCGCTCGCTGACCCAGCCGAGGACGTAGCTCCGCGCCCAGCCCAGGAGCCACGCCAGGACCGACGCCGCGGCCATCCAGCCGAGATACCAGTACACCCTCGAGAACGCGACACTCCGCCCGGCCTGCCGGGGGATCAGCACGTCGTCGATCAAGGGCTGCGTCAGGTACGGCGGGATCAGGCTGGCGGCCGTGCAGGCGACCGTCAAGAAAAAGCCCAGGGCGATCACGCGGAAGTGAGGACGGGCGTATCCGATCAGACGCAGGAGCGAGGAGGACTTCGCGCCGGTGGCCGGGGCGTCGCAGTCGGGACAACCGTCGAGACTGGGGGACAGCGTGTTGCCGCAGCTCGGACAGACCGCGACGGGCGTTGGCTCATCGAGACGGCCGTCGCGCAAGGCCTCGAACCGACCGGCCAGCCGGTGCGCGGCGGCGGCCCTCGCGGCGGTGTAACGCCAGGCGGTCAGCCGGCTCGACGCCCCGAGTAGCTCCAGAGTTCCCAGTCCCGCGTGCTCCCGAGCCTTCAGGGCGGCCACCGACTCCAGCGGCCAGCTTCGCCAGCCGCTGTCGTTGTCGGAGTCGCGCACCAGGAGCCGCCGATCGGTCAGCACGACCAGCCCCCGCTCGTCGAAGCGCAGGCGCGTGTCCAGATCCGGCGCGAAGTGCTCCAGCACGATTTCGCCGAACGCGAGCTGGTTCGAGATTTCGACTCGTCGGGCCTTCGGGAGCGACTCCCAACCCTCGGTCATCTGTGGAGGCAAGGCGGACACTCCCGTCCGATCCGGAACCGTTCCCCGAGGCAAGACTCAGGAGCAAGCGCTCCTGGATCAATCATTCTAGGCATGATCCGCCCGTTGACCAGTGGACTCCTTCCGGATTCCGCCGGAGCTTGTCGTCTTCACGCACATTTCTCCGAATTCGTTGGAAGCCCCTCTTGTGGAAATACCTGCCCGATGTTGCAATGTCATGGTCTTTCCGTGGGAGTGATCCAGGCAGCGCGGCGACGGCGACGGATTGGCTTACCTTTTGCTTGCCAAGAACCATCTCGAGCGGCAAGAGACCGGGACTCCAATTCCACCACCGGTCTATTGGGTTGGGGGTCGATCTGGAACTCGGAACGTGATGTTCCGAATGCACTTATGGTGTTATTCTCCAGTTAAACATTAAAAAATCATGACACGGTCCAACGCTTTGGAGCGTAGGGACCGTAATTGTATCGGGATCGTGCCGGAGTCCATCGGGACAGACAGCCCGAACGAGCGGCTGCTGCGCTGATATTGGAATCTCAAGAGTCGTCCGATGATCGTGCGGAGCGGTGCTTCCGTGCGCGGGCTAGCGGTGCCACTTCCAGGAGCTTGTCAGGATCATGGAGTTCCGCAAAGTCCTCGCGTTGCGAGGTCCGAATATCTGGGCCAATTCCCCGGTGATTGAGGCGTGGGTCGATCTGAAGGAACTGAAGGACTCCCCATCGACCTCGATTCCTGGTTTCAACGATCGTCTGATGTCCTGGCTGCCCAGTATGATCGAGCACGAGTGCAGCGAAGGGCACCGGGGCGGCTTTTTCGTGCGTTTGCGCGAGGGGACCTACCCC
Organism: uncultured Planctomycetota bacterium; assembly: GCA_963758025.1. Classification (GTDB taxonomy): domain Bacteria; phylum Planctomycetota; class Planctomycetia; order Isosphaerales; family Isosphaeraceae; genus CAVWUA01. The sequence continues at coordinate 196,888 of CAVWUA010000012.1, forward strand.
GCGCACATCCTGGAGCACGTCACGCTGGAGCTGCAATGCCTGAGCGGTACGCCGGTCGGCTACGGCCGCGCCCGGGAGACGTCCGAGGAGGGGGTCTATCGCGTGGTCTTCAAGTATCGCGAGGAAGCCGTCGGCCGGGCCTGTCTGGAGACGGCTCGCGAGCTGATTCTGGCGGCGATGTTCGATCGGCCGTTTGATGTGCCGGGTGAGATCCGCCGTCTGCGCGAACTGGTGCGCCAGACGGCGCCCGGCCCCGGCACCGAGGCGATTCTCAACGCCGCCAAGGCACGGGGTATCCCCGCGCCGGCTCTATCCCGATAGCCGGAGCATGGTCGTCATGCTGGGTCAAGGGGCGAATCAACGACGCATCTCCGCCGCCGACACCGACCGTACCGGAGCCATCGCCGCGTCGATCTCTCAGGACAAGGAGTTGACGAAGCTCCTGCTCCGCTCGGTCGGGCGTGCCGGTGCCCGAGGGGCGTCCCGTCCACGATGCCGACGACGCGTGGGAGGTGGCCGAGGAGCTGGGTGGTCCGGTCGTCGTCAAACCTCGCGCCACCGATTACGGCCGCGCCGTGGCCCTGAACCTCACAACTCCCGAACAGGTCCGGGCCGCCTACGAGGCCGCTCGGCGGGAAGCGGATGAGGTGCTGGTCGAGCGGCAGGCGCCCGGAGATTGCTATCGTCTGCTCGTGATCGGTGACCGGCTCGTCGCGGCGTCCCGGCGCGACCCGGCGCACGTCATGGGAGACGGCCGTTCGACGGTGGCCGAACTGGTCGAGCAGGCCAACGCCGATCCCCGACGCGGCGAGGATTTCACTACCCCTTTGCGACGGCTGCCGCTGGACGAATCCACGCGGGCCGTACTGGTCGATCAAGGGCTTGGATGTCGATGCCATACCATCGGAAGGCCAGCGCGTCTTCCTGCGTTGGAACATCGATCACGCCACCGGCGGGTCAGACACCGACGTGACAGATCTCGTGCATCCGGCCATCGCCGCTCACGCGGTCGAAGCCGCGCGGGTCGTCGGGCTGGATGTGGCCGGTCTGGACGTCGTGGCTCGGGACATCGGCCGCCCGCTGGAGGAGCAGGGGGGCGTGGTCGTCGAGGTAAACTCCAGCCCCGGCCTGCGCGCGCATCTGGAGCCGGCGGAGGGACAGCCCCGGCCGGTCGCCGAGGCCATCCTCGACTCGATCTTCCCCGATGGTCAGAACGGCCGTATCCCGCTGGTGGCTGTCACCGGGGTCAACGGCAAGACGACAACCACCCGGTTGATCGCCCACATCCTGGCGACCCACGGGCCAACCGTCGGCATGACCTGCACCGATGGCATTTTTGTCGGCGATCGCCGGATCGAGGCGGGGGATTGCTCGGGACCGCGCAGCGCACGTGCCATTTTACTGAATCCGAAAGTCGAAGCCGCCGTGCTCGAATGCGCGCGTGGCGGCATCCTTCGTGAGGGGCTGGGCTTCGATCGCTGCCAGGTTGCCGTCGTGACCAACATCGGCGAAGGGGATCACCTCGGCATGAAGGAGATAAGGACGGCCGAGGATCTGGTCAAGGTCAAGCGGACGATCGTCGATGTCGTGCTTCCCGAAGGCTTCGCGGTACTCAATGCGGACGACCCGCTCGTGGCGCCGATGGCCGAGCATTGTCCCGGCTCGGTGATTTACTTCGGCCGGGACGCCGCCGATCCAGTCACTGACCCGTCATCGCGACGAGGGGGGCCGTGCGGTTTTCGTCCGTGAAGGGGCCATCGTGCTGGCGGAAGGAACCGTTGAGAGCGTTTTGACGCTCTTGAATGATGTGCCGTTGACGTGTGGAGGGCGGATCGGCTTCCAGGTCGAGAACGTCCTGGCCGCGGTCGGTGCTGCCTGGGCGCTGGGGTTGCCGCGCGAGACGATCCGCGACGCTCTGGCCACGTTCGACAGTGCGCCCGATCGGACCCCCGGCCGATTCAACATCCTGAAGGACGGCGGCGCGAGGGTCATCGTCGATTTCGGACACAATCCGTCGGCCCTGGTCTCGCTGGTTGAGTCACTTCCGGCATTTCCTGGCCGTCGCCGCACCGTCGTCCTTTCGGCCGACGGCGACCGCCGGGACGAGGTCATCCATCGCCAGGCGGAGATCCTGGCCGATGCGTTCGATCGTGTGATTCTCTATGAGGAATCGGCCCGGATGCGCGGTCGGGACGATGGAGAAATTTTCACGATGCTCCGCGAGGGCTTGGCCCGTGGTTCGCGTGCGGTCGAGGTTCTGGAGGTTCGTGGTGAGGCAGCGGCCATCGCAACGGCTGTCGAGGAGCTTCAAGAAGGTGACGTCCTGCTCATCCTGATCGACGCCGTGGAGACGTCTCTGCCTCTGGTCCGCCGTCTGCTGGCCGAGAAATCGGCCGTCCATGAGGAGCCGCCAGTCTTCTCCCGCTGATCAGAACATATCTTCGCCGTGTCGTGCCGGCGTAGCGGGGAGGACAGTCCGGGTGCGCCCGGACCTGATCCATCGGAGTTCACCAACGTATGGAAATGATAAGGATTGCGGCCCTGCGCGGGCCGAATCTCTGGTCACTCGATCCGGTTCTCGAGGTCTGGCTGAACCTGGGCGAGTGGAACGGACTGAGGCCGGGTGCGCACGGCGATTTCCGCCGCCGATTGCTGTCCTGGCTACCCACAATGGCTGAACCCCGTGCCTGTCCGGACGAGTGGGCCGCGTGCCCGGCGGCCGTCCTGCGGCACGCGGCTCGGGAGTTTCACGCCCTGGCTCGCCGGCCTCTGGCGCCGGGGGCGCGCGGCCCCTGGCGCAACCGGGGCACTATCGGCTGGCGATCCCCTTTGAGGAGGAGGAGTTGGGTCGTGCCTGTCTGGCCGCCGCGCACGCGCTCTGCCACGCGGCGCTGCACGATCGACCATTCGATGCTGACGCGGAGGTGCGGCGGCTGAGGTCGCTGGCCCAGCGGATTGGACTGGGGCCGAGCACCGCCGCTCTGGCCGATGCCGCGCGACGCCGAGGTATCCCGGTCCGTCGGCTCGGTGAGTACAGCCTCCTGCAACTCGGTCACGGCGCCCGGCAGCGTCGGGTGTGGACGGCCGAATCCGACCGTACGGGAGTCATTGCCGAGCAAATCGCCCAGGACAAGGAATTGACGAGATTTCTGCTCTACTCGGTGGGCGTGCCGGTGCCCGAGGGGCGTCCCGTCAGCGATGCCGACGACGCATGGGAGGCGGCCGAGGACCTGGGTGGCCCGGTCGTCGTCAAGCCGAGAGACGGCAATCATGGCCGGGGGGTCGCCACGAACCTGACGACCCGCGCCCAGGTCCTTGCCGCCTATGCCAACGCCCGCGACGAGGGCCAGGAGGTCCTGGTCGAGCGCTTCGCCCCCGGTGACGATTACCGTTTGTTGGTTGTCGGCGGCCGACTCGTCGCCGCCGCTCGACGCGATCCCGCGCACGTCGTTGGCGACGGCATCTCGACCATCATCCAACTCGTCGAACGGGAGAATGAGGACCCCCGACGCGGCGAGGACCACGCCACCGCCTTGAGCAAGATGGAAATCGGCCCAATCGCGCTTGGCGTGCTCCGCGAGCAGGGGTTCACTCCGGAGTCCGTCCCTCCGGCGGGTGTTCGTGTGCTGATCCGTCGCAATGCGAACCTGAGCACCGGAGGCACGGCGACCGACGTGACGGACCTCGTTCATCCGGAGGTTGCCGCCCGCGCGGTCGAGGCCGCGCAGGCTGTCGGCCTGGACATCGCGGGCATCGACGTGGTGGCGACCGATATCAGCCAACCGTTGGAGGAGCAGGGGGGGATCATCGTTGAGGTCAACGCTGGCCCCGGCTTGCGCATGCACCTGGAACCTTCGCATGGCACGCCGAGGCCGGTTGGTCAGGCGATTATCGACATGCTCTTTCCCGACGGTCAAAACGGCCGCATCCCGATCGTCGGAGTCACCGGGGTCAACGGCAAGACGACAACCACCCGATTGATCGCCCACATCTTCCGCTCGGGGGGGCGGCATGTCGGGATGGCATGCACCGACGGTATCCATGTTGATGGCCGCCAGATCGAGACAGGCGATTGTGCCGGGCCCGCCAGTGCGGAGAAGGTGCTGTTGAACCCGCGGGTCGAGGCCGCCGTGCTGGAGACGGATCGGGGGGGCGTCCTGCGGGCGGGCCTGGGGTTCGATCGTTGCGACGTGGCCGTCGTGACCAATATCGGGGAGGGGGACCACCTGGGGCTGGATGGAATCGAGACACTTGAGGAACTGGCCGAGGTCAAGCGGATCCTCGTGACCGCCGTCGCGCCGGGAGGCTCCGCCGTGCTCAACGCCGACGATCCGCCGGTCGCGGCGATGGCTTCATCCTGCGCCGGCTCGGTCGTGTTCTTTAGTCGGAAGGGGGCCGAGGAGTCGATCCTCATGAGCCACCGTTCCGACGGCGGACGTGCGGTGCTTGTCCGCGATGGCTGGATCGTGCTGGCGAATGGAGCTGACGAGGTTCCGTTCGTCTCGCTGGCCAACGTGCCGTTGACTCTCGGAGGGCGCATCGGTTTTCAGGTGGAGAACGTGCTGGCGGCCGTCGCCGCGGCCTGGGTGTCGGGTCTCTCTCTGGAGACGATCCGTCGAGGACTGGCGACCTTCCACGCCGATGAGCATCACATTCCGGGACGGTTCAACATGCTGGAGGCCCACGGCGCGACGGTCGTTGTGGATCAAGGGAACAACCTCTCGGCACTCTCTTCCCTGATTGAGTCGTTCAACCTGTTCCCGCACCGTCGGCGCGCGGTCGTTTATACCGTGGCCGGCGACCGTCGCGACGAGGACATCGTTCGCCAGGGGCACGTGCTCGGCGAGTCCTTCGATCGGATTGTGCTCCATGAGGATGATAGCGCCCGTGGCCGCGTCGATGGTGAGATCATTGCCCTGATGCGTCAGGGACTGGCTGCCGGTTCCCGCGTCGCGGAGGTCATCGAGACCCGCGGCGAGCGCCGGGCAATTGAACTGGCCTTACGGGGCCTGCGATCGGGCGACCTCCTCCTGGTGCGGCCGGACGATATCAGAGAAACACTCGCCCAGGTACGCTCATGGTGCGAGTCGGAGGTTCCCGCGCGGGAGGAGTACGAGGAGGCGATTCTCTGCGCCACCCAGGCGCTGGATTGACGCAAAAGGGATTTCGCCAGAATAAACGAGACTCCTCGCCCATCCCCACCCGTGAAATCCACCCTCGTTCCCACGCTCCACGTGGGAACGAGGAAAGGGCTTCTTCCGTCAGGAGTCATGGCGATTCTGGGTGGAGAACGCCGAGAAGTCCCGGATTTTTTCTCGCGAGCCGGTGAATCGCGCGAAGCAACGCAACGATCCTTTTCGAGAGTGCCGCCGTGCGCCCGCGGTTCTTTGACAATCCCCATCGTGAGAAAGTCCTCGCTCCGGCCGGGAACCAATTCCCGCGCACCGAGCGAACCCAAGGACGGTCGCGCCGAACGAACCCAAACCTGTTGCGCCGACCGAACCCAAGGACCGTCGCGCCGAACGAACCCAAACCTGTTGCGCCGAGCGAACCCAAGGACGGCCGCGCCGAGCGAACCCAAACCTGTTGCGCCGACCGAACCCAAGGACCGTCGCGCCGAACGAACCTAAACCTGTTGCGCCGAAGGAACTTAAGACTTCTGCGCCGAACGAACCCACCTGCCGTTTTGGCAGGCATCAGACTGTGGGGTATTCGAGACTCCTCCCCCATCTCCAACCGTGGAATCCACCCTCATTCCCATTCCTGAAGCGGGGGGCGTTGGTTCTTCGGTCAAGCGGTGGCGAATTTGTAGATGACCCACACCACGGGGGACAGCCCGAGCAGGCCCGCGACAATCCCGGCGACGCTCAGGACGCTGACGTGACGGGCGGCGGAGACCAGGCTCAGGATGAGCCCGATCACCGCCAGCGTGCAACTGACCGCGCCGATCACCAGCGTCAGGACGACCGAAAGCAGCCCGCCGCCGATCAGGTGAAGGGCCAGAACGTCCTGCTCGGGCTGATAGTCTTTCCAGATCAGCAAGCCGGCGAGGATCAGCATGCACCAACCCAGGAGTCCCAGAAAGGACAGGATCGGGCCGAGAAGCATCCCGCTCGCGCTATGGGGCTGATGTGCGTAAGAGCCAACGTCCGGGGGTAACGGCGGCTTGATCTGGGAATTGCTCATATCGGCCTCGACGCGGTAACGACTGACGTCATGACAGATGGGATTATGAGAAGATTTCGTCCTCTGTCAGACAATATTATCCGTGTTTCGCCCGCTCTCGTCAGAGGGATTTCGGGTCGAGAACGACGTGCTTGATCCGGTTGCGCTTCCAGGTATATGTGATGTGGACCAGGCCGTCGTTCGTTTGGATCACCGCCGGATAGGAATATTCTCCCGGCTCGTCTTCGAGTGTCGCGACCATCGACCAGTCCGCACCGTTGGGGGAGATGGCCACATTCAGGGGGCTTCGGCCGCTCGTCGTGTTGTTGTAAACGAGCAGGTGTCGCCCGTTGCGGAGGGTGACGGCATCGGTGCCCGAGTTTGGGTTGGGAAGCTCGGTCAGGGTCATCTCGCTCCAGGTCTTGCCTCCGTCGGCCGATCGCGCCTGCCAGAGCTTGCCTTGCCGGCTGCGGCCGATGGCCTGAAGCGAGCCGTCCGGATGCACCAGGAGGCTCGGCTGGATCGCGCTGATGGCCTTGCCGTCGTTGATCGGTCCGATGCGCGTCCAGGTCATTCCGAGGTCCGGGGTGATCTCGAAGTGGACCCGCCAACCGTCGTCCTCGGTGCTCGAACCGCAGAGGATGGAGCCGTCGGGCCGAGCGATCGGCTTGTTCTTGACGGGGCCGATAATGCCTTCCGGAAGGCGTCTCGGCCACGCCCAGGTCTGGCCGCCATCGTCGCTGGTCGTCAGCATGCCCCACCACGTTGAGGGGCTGGGGCCGCACTTGTAGAACAGCAGGAGCGGCCCCTTCGCGGGCTGGAACAGCACCGGGTTCCAGCAGGGATGTCGGTGAATCGCACCCTGGCCGTCCACATACTGGATGCCGTTGGCCACCTCGACCGGCGCGGTCCAGCCATCCCCGGTTTTCCGGGAGGACCAGATGCCGACGTCGATATGCTTTTCGCGCGTCCCGCCGAACCACGCCGCGACGAGTGTCCCGTCCCGCGTCTCGGCGATCGTCGATGCGTGGCACTGCGCGAACGGTGCGTTCTGGAAAACGAATTCTTCGAGCACCACGGGAGACTCCGCGCGGGCTGCCCCGGAGGTCAGCAGAAGGATCACGCCGAGGACGGATTTCGAGGGTTTCATGGTCGAGGCCATTGGTTCGTGGTCCGTGTCCAGGTCTGGGCGGTTCGTGACGGCGGTGTGCACGCTCACGCGCACATTGTCTCCGAGGACAAGGAGCGGCGCGGCCTCCGCTCCCTCCGCTCCTCTTCGGAAAAGGATACTTCAGATGTCCCGGGCGATCCATTAGGATGAGAGCACTTTGCCCGCGATTTCATCAACAGAGTTGAGACGTTCTGACGCCCCGCGTTCCGACGGTCGGCCAGGCGGCGAGCCGGCGACCGCGACAGGTAGAAATATCATGGTTGCAGCACGGTTGAAGGCGGCCTTACAGATCGGGTGGGCGGCGGCACTCGCCCTGTTCGCGGCGGGAGCGGACTTCCCCGACCCACCGAACACCGAGCAGAACACCGCGGCGGCCCCTCTGGCCGCGCGGGAGGCGGCCGAGGGTTTGCAGTTGCCCCCCGGCTTTCAGGCCACGGTGTTCGCGGCGGAACCGGACGTTCAGAACCCGATCGCGATGGCGTGGGACAGTCGCGGGCGGCTCTGGATCGCGGAGAATTACACCTATGCCGAACGGACGCAGCGGTTTGACCTGACCCTCCGCGACCGTGTGGTGATCTTCGATGACACCGACGGCGACGGCCGGCACGATGCCCGCACGATCTTCACCGACGACGTTCAGATGCTCACCAGCCTCGTGGTCGGTCGCGGCGGCGTCTGGCTCATGTGTCCCCCTCGCGTGCTCTTCATTCCCGACCGCGACGCCGATGGCGTTCCCGATGGCCCGGCCGAGGTGGTGCTCGACGGCTTCAACGTCGCGGCGGAGAACTACCACAACTTCGCCAACGGCCTGAAGTGGGGCCCCGACGGCTGGCTCTACGGGCGCTGCGGCGGGTCGTGCCCCGGACTCATCGGCCCGCCGGGCACGCCCGAGAGCGAGCGGCAGCCGCTCGCCGGGGGGATCTGGCGATATCATCCGACCCGCAAGGTTGTCGAGGTGCTGGCCACCGGCACGACGAACCCCTGGGGTCACGACTGGAACGAGCACGGCGAAGGATTCTTCGTCAATACGGTCAACGGTCACCTCTGGCATCTGATCCCCGGATCGCACCTCAACCGGCTCCATACGATTGACCCCAACCCGCGCGTGTACGCCACGCTCGACCAGCATGCCGACCACTGGCACTTCGACACCGGAAAGAGCTGGACGGAATCGCGCAATGGCGCGGCGAACGCCCTGGGAGGAGGGCACGCGCACTCCGGCGCGATGGTGTACCTCGGCGACAACTGGCCGGACGAGTATCGCGGCCGGCTCTTCACCTTGAACTTCCACGGCCGACGCGCCAACCAGGAGATCCTGGAGCGTTCCGGTAGCGGCTACGTCGGCCATCACGGTCGGGACACCCTCATCAGCCCGGACCCGTTCTTCCGCGGAATCGACCTCGACTACGGCCCCGACGGCGGCGTCTTCGTCTTGGACTGGAGCGATACCGGCGAGTGCCACGAAAGCACCGGCGTTCACCGTACGAGTGGTCGCATCTTCAAGATCACGTATGGTCAACCGACAAAGCCACAGTTCGGCGACCTGCGGGCCAAGAATGACGCCGAGCTGGTGGATCTGCACCGCGCTCGTAACGCATGGTTCGTCCGTCAGGCCCGCCTCATCCTGGCCGAGCGCGCCGCTTCGGGCGAGACGCTCGACGATGCGACGACGGCCCTTCGGAAGATGGTCGAGCAGGGGGGAGATCCCCTCCTCTCCCTGCGGGCATTGCTCACGCTCCACGCGACCGGCGCGGCGGATGGCGACTTCCTGCGTTCCCAACTCCGTCACCCCGACGAGCACATGCGGACCTGGGCGATTCGTTTGCTGAGTGACGCCTGGCCGATCGACGGAATCCTCGGCACGCCGAGACCCCCGACGGAGCGGGTGATCCACGAATCGGCCGGTCTGAGTGATGAGTTTGCGCGGCTCGCGCGGTCGGACTCCTCGGGCCTGGTCCGCCTGGCGCTGGCCTCCACGCTCCAGCGTCTGCCGGTGTCGTCGCGTGCGGAACTGGCCGCGGCGCTCGTCTCCCGGGACGAGGACGCGGGGGACCGCAACCTGCCGTTGATGGTCTGGTATGGCCTGATCCCCCTGGCCGACGCCGATCCGTCGTCCCTGGTGGACGTGGCTCGCGTGTGCCGTTGGCCGTTGACGCGGCGTCTCATTGCCCGACGCCTGGCGGAGGATCTCGAATCGAACCCCGCGCCGCTCGACGACCTGCTCGCGCTGGCGGTTTCCCGCGATGACGGCACGTTCCGTCGCGACATCCTCGACGGCATCGCCGAGGCGCTGCGGGGCTGGCTCCGGGCAAAGCCGCCTGAGGGATGGGGCGAGGTCCAGCGGGCACTCGGGGATTCGGCCGATCCGGCGATCCGGGACCGGGTGCGGGAACTGAGCGTTGTCTTCGGCGACGGCCGCGCGCTGGACGAGGTGCGGCGGATCGTGCTCGATCGCTCCGCGCCGCTCGATACCCGCATGTCTGCCTTACGGACCTTGATCGCCAGCCGCCCCGACGACCTGCGGGTGATCTGCGAGGCGGTCCTTGACGAGAACCACATCAACGTCGTGGCCGCGCAGGGGCTGGCGTTGTTCGACGATCCGGCGATCGGCGAGGCCCTGGTGAAGTCCTACCGCCGGTTCCGCGCTCCCGACCGCCCGCAGGTCATCTCCGTGCTCGTCTCGCGTAAGGGATTCGTGCCGCCGCTGTTGAAGGCCGTCTCCGAAGGGCGGATCGCCCGCGAGGACCTGACCGCGTACCACGTTCGCCAGATCCACAGCCTCGGTGATTCCGAACTCTCAAAGGCCGTCACCGAGGCCTGGGGGGCCTTGCGCGAATCGCCCGAGGAGACGCGGCAGACGATCGCCGCCTTGCGATCGCGGCTGACGCCCGAGGTGCTCGCCGGCGCGGACAAGGGTCGGGGGCGCCTGGTGTTCGAGAACACCTGCGCCAGTGTCACCGGCTCTACGGCGAGGGCCAGACGATCGGTCCCGACCTGACCGGCTCGGGCCGGCACGATCTTGACTACCTTCTTGAGAACATCGTCGATCCCGAGCGCCGTGGTGAACACGGACTACCGGATGACCGTGCTCTCTCTCGCCGATGGCCGGGTGCTGAACGGTCTCGTCATCGAGCAGACCGAGCAGACGATCACTCTCCGTTCACCCACCGAGACGATCACCGTCGATCGGCGAGACGTTGAGGAGAGCCAGCTCACGCCTCGCTCGCCCATGCCCGAGGGGCTGTTGCAAACGCTCAAGGACGATCAGGTGCGCGACCTGATCGCCTACCTCCAGCACCCTTCGCAAGTGCCGCGTCCCGAATCCACGGCCTCGGCGACAAACAACCTCCCGAGCGGGAGGAACGGACGGTGAGTGTCCCCTCGATATCGCCCCGAAATTTTGCGGCGGGATAACCGGGTTGATTGTGCCTGTCGGCCGGACACTCCGAGATAAAGGTCAAGAATCGAGATCTGTTCCCGGGCTGAGCGAGACCGGCGGACGCAACGTCTTCGATCAATAAAAAACCGAGCCTCCGAAATCAATCGGAATGGCTCGGATTTTCGTCACGGCTCAATCTGCCAAGGACAGCAACATTCTGACAATCCCTGACTTGAATGGGCGATGCAGGACTTGAACCTGC
>CAVWUA010000013.1:0-77500 GCA_963758025.1 uncultured Planctomycetota bacterium
CCACGTTCGGATGCTCGACCTGCGCGGCGGCCTTCGCCTCGCGCTCGAATCGCTCGCGCGCGCCGGCGGCGTCGCGCCAGGAGGGAAGGATCTTGATGGCCACCGCGCGATCGAGCACCGGGTCGTGCCCCTTCAGGACGACCCCCATGCCGCCCCGTCCCAGCTCGGCCGTGGCGCGGAACCCGTCGATCGTGCCAAGGTCCCCCTCAACCAGCACCGGACCGAGGAAATCCAGGGGGCCGGGAACCGGGGTCGGGTTCGGCTGCGTGGCCTGCGCCGTCGTGCCTCCGCCGTTATGGTGGATCTCGCCGGGGGAGTCCGCGTCCTCCGCCGCGAACGCCCGGAGCCGTTCCATCAAGGGGGCCAGACCCGCCAGACCTTGAGGAACCGCCGCCAGCGAGCGTCGGCTGATCCGGCGCCGCAGGTCCGGCTCGGCCGTCAACCGCTCCAGCCGAGCCTGGCACGCCTCGCACTGAGCGACGTGCTCCCGGAGCGTGTGCGACCAGGGCCCGGCCACATCACCGGCGAGATACCGCCGCAACTGCTCATCCGTCCCGCAGCGGGATCTCGCCATCCCGTTCTACCTCGTCCTAAACGCCTTGTATGGGGGGGAGAGACGTGCCCACCGGAAGTTCATGCCGATTCCAGAGGCACCAGCGCCACGGCGTCCTCGGCCAGATGCGCCACCTCCTCGCGGAACCGCTTGAGGAACCGGCTCTTGGCCTCGAAGACGCGCTCGATGGGCAGGTCCAACCGCTCGGCCACCCGGGAGGCCCGACAACCCACGATCCAGGTCAACTTGAAGATCACCCACGACCGCTTCGTGAAGTGCACGCGGGTCCGCTCCAGCGCGACGCGGTGGATATAGGCCGCCAGCTCCTCCTCCCAGACGCCGTCCTCCCAGTGGACGACCTGGTGCTCCGGCAGGCCCAGGGTCACCAACTTTCCCTGACCTCGTGCCACCCGGTTGATCCGGTTCCACGCATTGGCGATCTCGTTGCGTGTCAAGACCCCGAGCCACCCCCGGAACCGGCCCCGCTCAGGTTGGTACTCGAACGAACGAATCGACCGAAGCACCTGGAGAAACACGTTTTGCGTGACGTCAGCCGCCTCGGCCTCGTTCAGACGATACCGCAGGCACAACCCATAAATAAACGGGCCGTAGATCTCGACAAATTCCTTCCATGCCTTGCCATCGTGGGGATCGCGGATCCGGAACACGAGGCTCGCGCTCGTCGGGAACCCCGGAGAGCCTTTCACCATGTTCCTCCTCGAAAGATAAAGATGGGATAACAATCCCATCGTCTCACATATCCGACCTATGGGAAAGATTTTTTTCGGATTCCCGCGCAAGAATCCGACGCTCGCGCGGAAAGCCAGATTCCGTGTCGATTTTCCGAAACGAAGGCCCATCGCCAGAAGGATGGGGAGAGCCTGTACCCTTCAAGGTGAAACCCTGGAAGGTCGCGATTCGCCCAGGAACACCGACAATCGTTCAGGGCTTGGGTTCTTTCGACGTGTCTTCGTCCGACTTGGCCGGAAGGATCGTCAGCCAGACGGCTTCCGTCGATGCGCCCGATCCTCCCAGCGCGGCCCGCGCGGCATGCTCCCGCTCAGGGGGACCGTCCGCGCGACCGACGATCCGGAAGGGGCCGCTCCAGGGGGCGAGGTCCGGACCAGCCTCCAGGCGGAGGGTCGCCGATTTGGCCGATTTCCCTTTCGGCTCGGAGGTCCCCGGCGTCACGGTCAGGCCCTCGGGCAGGCCGTCCGCCTGGATCGCGATCGCGCCGGCGAAACCGTCCTGACGCTCCACGCCCACGGGGATCTCCAGCGGCTTGCCCGGCGTCAGGGTGAATCCATCCGCCTTCACCGACAGACGGTAATCCGGCTCGGGCACCTCGACCCGGAGCAGATAGACGAACCGGACGCCCCCCCGGCCGTTCAGGTCGCGGACCCGGACGCGAAATTCGCCATCGGCCGGCGCGGTGAATCGCAGCTCGGCGTCCCGTCCGCCGTCGGCGTCGTCCACCTCGGCCAGCGACTTGCCGCCGGCGTCCGTCACGCTCAGGACCGGGTCGAGCGGCTGACCGAGCGACCGCGACTCCACCCGGACCCGCCGGGTTTCCCCCTTCTTGAGCGTGATTCCGAAGACGTCCACATCACCCACAGGGTTGATCCGCCCGCTGAGCACGGCCGGGCCGGCGATCGCCTGCGGCTGATCCGGGGCCTCGGCCTCCGTCTCGACCAGGGCCGGAACGTTCGTGCGTCGCACCTCAACCGCGTTGCCCAGCGAGGAATGGGAGACATCCCACGGAATCCGACGCCTCCTCGGCGGCCTCGACACTCAAGCGGCGGGCCTCCTCCGGGATGTTCCAGCCGACGGCCTCGACCGAACCCGGCCTCATCCCGGGCGACGGCCAGCGGGAACGTATGGTCGAGGAAGCCGCCCGTCGTCAGCGTCAGCCGATAGAGATAATCGTCGCTCCCGGAGAAACCGATCGTGCTGTTCGGCTCGGACGGGAACGCGAACACGCGGACGATGTACGTGCCATCGGCGGGGCTTTCGAAGACGACTTGCGGGTCGAGCCCGTGGTCGTCGTGATTCTCGGCCAGGACGAACCCGTCGCGCGGACGCCACCTGCAGGATCCCGTCCATCGGTGAGCCAAGCTGACTGTTGGCTTCGAGCGAGGCGACGAGCGTCTGACCGCGGTTCAGCCGCACGGCGTAACCGTCCACGTCCCCGCGCTTCTGAGAGGCGGCCATTCACCGTGACGGCGGCCGTCTCGATCGTCTGCGCCTTCGCCACCGCGTCGTTCGGCTCGGCCTCGATCACCTCGGGCAGCGTGCCGACGAGGAACGGCCGGAGGGCCGAGGCCCCTTCCTCGTCGTGGAGGCGGATCCAGTGGAGGCCGATGGGGGCCTCCTCGGCGATGGCGACCGAGAGTTTGCCTTTCTCCTCGCCCGGCGTGACCTCAAGTCCGTCGCCGAGGGTCCAGACCTCGGGCGGCCAGTGGTCGAACCGGCCCGAGGCGGTCACCTCGACGGTCTGCCCGCGCTGGCCCCAGGCGGGAACAGGGTATTGACCTCCGGCGGCTTGCCCCAACGCCCGCCCGGCCAGGGCCAGGGCGACGACCGACACGATCCACGGCACCCGACTCATGATCGTCCTCGACTTCATGTTGCGGAACGCCGATCAGCCCATCAGCTCGGCGATGGGGGTCGGGTCGCTCACCAGGTGGGCGGGGCGGCCGTTGGGGGCGTAGTAGATCTTGCCGGGGTCGATGCCGAGCTTGGTGTAGATCGTCGAGGCGAAGTTCTCGGGGGAGAGGATGCGCTCGCTGGCGGCGAACCCTCGGGTATCGGTCGCGCCGATGACCTGGCCGCCGGGCGTGCCGCCACCGGCGAACATCACCGACATGGCGTTGGACCAGTGGTCTCGGCCTCCGCGGTCGTTGATCTTGGGCGTGCGGCCGAACTCACCCAGAGCGACCACCAGCGTCGAATCGAGCTGGCCCCGGCGGTCGAGGTCCTGGATCAGGGCGGCAATCGTCGCCTCGAACGGCGGGAGCTTCTTGTCCAGCCCCTTGAAGATGTCAACATGGTGGTCCCAGCCCCCTTCGTAGAGCGTGACGAACGGCACGCCCGCCTCGACCAGCCGGCGGGCCAGGAGCGCCCGCTGGCCGAACGAGTTGCGGCCGTAGGCGTCGCGGACCTCGTCCGGCTCGCTGTGGATGTCGAACGCCTTCTGCGCCTCGGGGGACGAGATCAGGTTGTACCCCTGCTCGTAATACTCATCGAGAGCCAGGACCGGGTCGCCGGCCTCCTCGTCGGCGTAGCGGCGGAAGCGGTCGATCTGCGCGCGCAGGTCGCGGCGGTCGCCGAAGCGGTCGTCGTCGATCCCGCGCGGGGGGACGACGTCGCGGACGCGGAACCCGTCGGAGTTCGGGTTGTCCGGCACGACGAACGGCGCGTACTTGGCCCCCAGGAAGTTCGGACCGCCGGAGCGCGACATCTGCGGGATCGAGAAATAGGCCGGCAGGCCGTTCTTCGCCCCCCGCTCGTAGGCCGTGACCGAGCCGAGGCTCGGGTGGAAGCTGACGAACGCCCCGCAGCCGACCGGGATGCGCGTCGGCGCGCCGGTCATCATGTAATGGTTCCCCGCGCCGTGGTTCCCCTGGTCGTGACGGATCGACCGCACGACCGCCAGCTTGTCGGCGATCTCCGCGAGCTTCGTCATGTGCTTGGAGAACGACACGCCGGGGATCTTCGTGGCGATCGGCGCGAACTCCCCGCGGATCTCCGACGGGGCGTCAGGCTTGGGGTCGAACGTCTCGTAGTGGCTCGGCCCGCCGTCCATCCAGATCAGGATGCAGCTCGACGCCCTGGGGGCGGAACCGCCAGCCAGAGCCGCCGCCTGACCTCGCAAGCGGAGCGCATTGATAAGCCCTCCGCCAACCAAGCTCCCCAGACCAAGCCGGAGGCAGTCGCGGCGGGTGACGGACTCGCAGTTTCGGTAAGTGCTCATCAGATCATCCTGCCTGTTCGGGCGGGGTAGGGGACCGGCTAGTCCTTGAACACGAATTCCGCCGAGTTGAGCAAGGCCCAGAGCAGGTCCTCGGTCGCCCGGCGTCGGCTCATGTCGGGTTCCTCGAAGACGCTCCGGCCGAGTGCGCGCTCCTCGTCGGTCGGGTAACGGCAATAGGTCAGAAGGTACAGTTCCTCGACGATCGCATCGGGCGTCTTGTCGCTCGCGGCCAGGGCCGCCGCGCGGCCGGCGTCGCTGGTGACCTTCTCGTGCAATCGCGGCGAGTTCATCAGGTGCAGGGCCTGCACGACCGACGTGTCGCTCGTGCGCTCGCAAGGGGGGTCCTGGTTCGGGTCGGGGCGGCCGAAGGTATCGAGAAAGAGCGAGGTCGTCCGGTGGGTCCAGAGCGCCGCGGCCCTCGTGCCGGGAGGCGCCGCGTCGAAGTCCTCGGGAACCCGCGTGATGTCGCGTGATCGCGTCGAGCAACGGTTCCGCCCGCAACCGCTGGCGATAATGCCGCGAGTGGTTCCGCGTGTCGGCCACGTTCCGCTCGTTCGGCGCCGTGCTCAGACCATAGACGTACGAGGTCATGATCGTGCGGATCAGGTGCTTGAGGTCGTACCCGTGCTCCCGGAAGTCCTCCGCCAGCGCCTCCAGCAAGGGGCCGTTGGTCGGCGGGTTGGTGGCCCGCAGGTCGTCCACCGGATCGACCAGGCCACGGACCATCAGGTCGGCCCAGACCCGGTTGGCGATCACCCGGGCGAAGTACGGGTTTTCGGGGGAGGTCATCCAGTCGGCCAGGATGTCGCGGGGGTCGGTCTCGGGATCGTCGGCCGAAGGGGCCTCGCCGAAGAGGGGTTTCGGCGGCACGACCTCGCCGGTCAGCGGGTGCTTGACCGTGCCCGACTTGGCCGTGAACAGGATTTCCTCGCTCCCGGAGATCGGCGGCGAGACGCCGCGCCCCTTGCGGCCGATCCGGGCGAAATAGGCGGCGAAGCCGTAAAAATCATCCTGGCCCCAGACCTCGAACGGGTGATGGTGGCACTTCGCGCATTCGAGCCGGATGCCCAGGAAGAGCTGGCTCATCATCGTCGCCGCCTCTTCCGGCTCGCGACGGTCGCGGAAGACGGTCGCCGGGCCGTGGCGGAAGGTGCTCCCCCGGGCCGTGACGATCGCGCGGGCGAACTGGTCGTAGGGCATGTTCTGGCGGAAGGCGTCCCGAATCCAGGCGTCGAGGTTCCAGACCGCCTTGATGCCGACGCGGTACGGGTTGGGCCGGAGCAGATCGACCCACTTGTTCGCCCAGTGGTCGGCGTACTCGGGGCGGTCGAGCAGGCGATCGACGAGCTTGACCCGCTTCTCGGGATCGGTATCGGCCAGGAAGGCGCGGGTTTCCTCGGGGGTCGGCAGACGGCCGATCACGTCGAGGTACGCCCTGCGCTGGAAAGGCGCGTCGCCCGACGGCTCGGACGGCGTGATGCCCAGTTTCTGGAGCTTGTCCCAGACCAGGCCGTCGATGAAGTTCTTCCGGGGGAGGTTCGCGTAGAAATCGGCCGGAGGGGTCGTGCCGGGCAGGGGGATCGTGACCTCGCACGTGGCGAAGTGGCCATCGAACCGCGCGGTGATCGCGGCCTCGCCGGGGATCGGCCCGGCCTCGATCTGGCCCTCGGGGCTGACGCCGACGACGGCCGACTCGTTCGACGCGAACGCGGCCAGGTGGGTCACGTCCCGCGTCGAGCCGTCGCTGTCGTGCGCCGAGACGACCAACTGCTGCCGCTCGCCGCCGCTCATGATCCGCTCGCCGGGAGAGATGGTGATCCGCTCCAGGGTGGGCGCGTCGGCGGGACCGCGGGGCATGCCGCTGTCGATCCAGCGCCGGAGGATCTCGTAAAACGCCTCGTCACGCTCCAGCCTCGGTCCGCCGCCGTGCGGGATCGTGGCGGTCCCCTTGAGCAGGATGAGGCTCTGCTCGGGCGCGGCCGGAAAGACGCGGCGGCCCCGCGCTTCCTTGGTGAGGGCGTCGTAATCGAAGTTCGGGTCAAACCCCAGCAGCGAGAGCTGGAAGCCGTTCTGCCCGCGGGCCTTGCCGTGACACGCCCCGGCGTTGCAGCCGGCGCGGGTGAGGATCGGCATCACGTCGTGCTCGAACGTGACGCGAGGCGGCCCGTCCGCCTCGACGACGCGGAACGACCCCCGCGCCTCCTGTCCGGCGAACGCCGCGACGATCGTCCCCTCGCCGTTGCCGACGGGGACGACCACGCCCCCTTCCTCAACCTGGAGCACCTCGGGCGACTCGCAACGGAACTCCACCTCGCCGGTCAGGTCGATCGGGCGACCATCCACCATGCCGGTGACGATCACCTGCTGCCGGTCCAGAGGTCCGTGCAGAACCGCCTCGCCCGGCGTGATCGTCAAGGAATCCGGCAACGGCGCCGCCGCCCCGAGCATCGTCAGGACCGCGAGACTCGCCAGCAGCATTTTCCCTCGTGTGCGCATGCCAGCCCCCTGACCGGATCATCTCATTGCCTAATCCCACAATCCTTGATCATACCCGATCCGCGCGAGAAATCCAACATTCGTGTAACAGACCGATCCAAAATGAGCGACGAATCCGCGTTCACGGGCCGAGGGTGACAATCGTTCCGCAGCGAACAAGGTGCGGCAGCATATTAAGCCGATCCAGCCGACGTGGGGTTAGAGGCAATCTTGAAGGGCGACGTCGGCATGTCGGAGCGAAACGCGCAAAGCACTCTTGCAGGTGGCGCGCGTGAATGCATTTGGCTTGCGCGGTCGATGAGCCGCGTAAGGGAGTCTCGCGAATCCCCGGCGTGCGCTACAGCGGTGAAACGTTGAATTCGAGACAAGTGTGAGGCGCGAATTGCCCGGCCAGGGCACTGGCCGATCGGCGCCCGGCGGGTCTCATCAAACGGCCAATTCCGAGCCAGGGGCCGATGCCTCGGAGAAGTCCGATGCGAGGCCGAATAAATGCGCACTTGGAGCCTGGTCCTGACCTGACCGCTCGGATAGAGTGAGCACACGACCTTCTCCACGGCTCCGTAATGATCGCTGGGGAGATACGACAGCGGGTCTCCAACCTCCAATGTAGAGAATCCAATGAGACAGAGAATGATACCGCCTCTCCTCCAGTGCGTGGTGACGGCCGCCGTCCTGGCCGGCGTCTCGTCCCTCGAAGCCCAGCAAGTCACCGGCGAACCGGGTTCACCCGGCGCGACGACGACGATCCCCGGTGATCAACTGCCGGCGCCGGACCCGAAGTTCGGCGGCGTGATCAAGGACGAGGCCCTGCAATCCAAGGCGTGGTGGCCGCCGCGCATCGTGCCGCCCAAGACGGCGCCGAACGTCCTGCTCATCATGACCGACGACGCGGGCTTCGGCGTGCCGAGCACCTTCGGCGGCGTCATCCCGACGCCGACGATGGATCGCATCGCGAAGGCCGGCCTGCGCTACAACAACATCCACTCCACCGCGCTCTGCTCGCCGACGCGCGCCGCGCTGATCACCGGGCGCAATCACCATTCGGCCGGCTTCGGCGTGATCTCGGAGCAGTCCACCGGCTTCCCCGGCTACAACAGCATCATCCCCGAGGACAAGGCCACGATCGGCCGCATTCTCAAGGAGAACGGCTACGCCACGTCCTGGTTCGGCAAGGACCACAACGTGCCGGCCTTCGCGGCCAGCCAGGTCGGGCCCTTCGATCAGTGGCCGATCGGCATGGGCTTCGACTATTTCTACGGGTTCGTCGGCGGTGACGCCAACCAGTGGGAGCCGAACCTCTTCCGCAACACCACGCAGATCTATCCCTTCGAGGGCAAGCCGGGCTGGAACCTGGTCACCGGGATGGCCGACGACGCCATCGACTACCTGAACCGGATCAACCAGATCGAGCCCGACAAGCCGTTCTTCTGCTACTACGTCCCCGGCGCCACCCATGCGCCCCATCACCCGACCAAGGAATGGGTGGACAAGATCCACGAGATGCACCTGTTCGACGACGGCTGGAACAAGCTCCGCGAGCGGATCTTCGAGAACCAGAAGCGTCTCGGGGTGATCCCGAAGGACACCGAGCTCGCGCCCTGGCCGTCGAACGTCATCAAGAACTGGGACGACTGCACGCCCGAGGAGAAGAAGCTCTTCATCCGCCAGGCGGAGGTCTTCGCCGCCTACGTGGCTTACAACGACCACGAGACCGGCCGCGTCATCCAGGCCATCGAGGACATGGGCAAGCTCGACGACACGCTCATCATCTACATCAACGGCGACAACGGTACCAGCGCCGAGGGCGGCCCGCTCGGCACGCCCAACGAGGTCGCGTTCTTCAACGGCATCAACATGATGCCCGTCGAGGAGCAGATGAAGTGGTATGACGTGTGGGGCACCGAGGAGACCTACAACCACATGTCCGCCGGCTGGTCCTGGGCCTTCGACACGCCGTTCACCTGGTTCAAGCAGAACGCCTCGAAGCTCGGCGGCATCCGTCAAGGCATGGTGGTCTCCTGGCCCGGGCACATCAAGGACCAGGGCGGCCTCCGCGAGCAGTTCATGCACGTCATCGACGTGGTGCCGACCCTCCTCGAAGTCACCGGCATCCCGGCGCCCGAGACGTGGACGGCATCAAGCAGGCGCCCATCGAGGGCACGAGCTTCGCCTATACCTTCGACGAGCAGAACGCCGAAGCGCCGTCGCGGCACAAGACGCAATACTTCGAGATGATGGGCCAGTGGGCCCTGTATCACGACGGCTGGCTGCTGAGCACCAAGGTGAACCGCGCGCCGTGGGAGGCCTACGGCGCCGCCAATCCCGACCCGCTCAACAACCAGGTCTCGAACTCTACGACCTGAACACGGACTTCAGCCAGTCCCGGAACATCGCCGACGGAGCATCCGGAGAAGGTTAAGGAGATGAAGCAGGCGTTCATCGCGGAGGCGACGAAGTATCAGGTCTTCCCGATGGACGCCTCGGTGGCCGCCCGGATCGTCGCGCCTCGCCCGAACATCACCGCCGGCCGCACCGAGTTCGTCTACACCCGGCCCATGACCGGCCTGCCGCAGGGCGACTCGCCGGTGCTGCTCAACACCTCCTACACCATCACCGCCGACATCGAGGTGCCCGAGGGCGGCGCCGAGGGCATGATCCTCACCTCGGGCGGGCGGTTCGCCGGCTACGGCTTCTACCTGCTCGGGGGCAAGCCGGTGTTCCTCTGGAACTATCTGGACCTCGAACGGATCAAGTGGGAAGGCCCGGAGCCGCTCGCGCCCGGCAGGCACACGATCGAGTTCGACTTCCGTTACGACGGCCTCGGCGTGGGCACGCTGGCCTTCAACAGCATGAGCGGCCTCGGCCGTCCCGGCACCGGCACGCTGAAGGTCGACGGCAAGGAGGTCATGACGAAACCGATGGAGAAGACGCTAGGCATGATCCTGCAGTGGGACGAGGCCTTCGACATCGGCTCCGACACGCTGACGGGCGTGAACGACGCGGATTACCAGCCCCCGTTCCCGCTCACCGCCAAGCTCAACAGACTGACGATCAAGGTGGACCGTCCGCAGTTGTCGCCCGAGGACATCAAGAAGCTCGAGGCCGCGCAGCGAAACAACGCGGCCAGCGAGTGACCGTCAATCCGCGCATGTACCGCGGGCCGGCTCTCGCACGCCCACATCCCGCGACCTCCGCTTCGCCGCCGTGCCGCCCGGGGTGCGTGGCGGCCATCGCCACGACATGGCGCGAATGGCGCACCGACCGCCCCAGGCGACAGCGTTCGAGGCTCAGGCCGATACGGAGCGACATCGTCCTGGAGAAGCTCAGACGCATCACGGACAGCCCAATCTTCAACATCCCGGCCGCGCTGGGCTTGATCCTGGCGAGCATCGGGGAGGTGCGCGAGTCGTTCAGCTCGGAATGGGAGCAGATCAAGGTCGGCGTCCATCACGGCGTGTTCCTCTATGGTGTGCTGAGCCTCATCAAGGGCATCCCGGACCTTGGCGAAGCGATGACGCGGGTTTCCGAGGCGAAGGAAAAGGCAAGAAGGTAGAAGGCAAGACCGACAAACTGATCGAAGCCTGACTCGCGAAGTCGCATGGATCTCAACCCGCGACCGGCAGAGTCCGAAGGCTTCGCCGTAGTCGCCTGCGGCGAAGCGGGCCCCGAGCGCTCGCAGACCAGCAACGCCGGGGGTGCCTGCGATATCTGCCGTTTACTCCCCAGAGAGCGAATCCGCTGGATCTGGGTCTGAATCGCCTCGATTATCGTACGAATAGCGATCCCGTCCGGAGTCTCGTCTATCGGACCTTTTCCGAGACCGTCCCGAAACGCGGAGTGCCCCACCCCGTTGTTACTCTGGGGTGTTTCGGCGGATGAAGCATTCGCGATTCGGTCGGATCGACTGACACACCCCGGAAGTATCTTCTCAGCCCTACTCACTCCTATACGATTGTCATCCTCGGCTCGTGAACGACTATGACGATAAGAAGGTAGAGGCGTCTGCAAAATGGATCATCGGACATCCGATTCCATAAGAGGGCGTGTGAGAAGCCCCGCTTATGCAGGGCAAAGACGTTTTAACATGAGATGGATCATCGCGAGATGAATCATTGCCTCGCTCGACCCCGTTTCTCGCTCGTAATCCTTGCTCAGCCGTCGGCTACGACCGAGCCAGCCGTAGGTCCGTTCCACAACCCAACGCCGTGGGAGCACCTGGAAACACTTCAGCCCAGCGGGCTTGCGGACCAGTTGCAGCACCCATCCGCAAACCGCTTTGGTCCAATCGACCACCGCGCTGTAGGCTCCGTCGGCCCAGATCAACTTCAACCGGGGAAACCGCCCCTTGAGCTTCTCCAGTACCAGCTTCGCCCCGTCCCGATCTTGAATCGCCGCCGAGTGGACCACCACAGCCAGAAGCATCCCCAGAGTGTCCACCACGATGTGCCGCTTCCGACCGCTGATCTTCTTGCCTGCGTCGTAGCCCCGGCTCCCACCCGCCTCGGTCGTCTTCACCGATTGGCTGTCGATAATCGCCGCGCTACTGGGCTCTTGGGCCGTTGATCGCGGTGTCGGAGCCTTCGTTCGCAAGACGTCCAGGATCGTTTCCCACGTGCCGTCCCGCCGCCATTTCCAGTAGTAATAATGGACGGTCCCCCAGGGGGGCAGGTCGTGGGGAAGCATCCGCCACGGAACTCCTCCGCGAACGACGTAGAAGATGCCATTGAGCACCTCCCGCAGGTTAACGGATCGCGGACGGCCTCCAGGTTTCGCTTTCGGAAGCAAGGGGCGGATCAGTTCCCATTGATCATCCGACAGGTCGGTGGGGTATCTTTCGCGTCTCATAACGACTTCTACGCTTCAATGCAGGCATAGAGTTCACTTTTCACACACGCTCTAAGATGGGTCATATAGGGAAAGATTGCAGCCGCCATTGACCGATTATCAGACGATACCCCCGCGCCGACCGAACCCAAGCTCCAGCGCCGAACGAACCCACCTGCCGTTCTGGCAGACGTCTCGGGAAGGGTCCCGGAACGCGGGTGCGGGATCATCCGGACGCGAGAAATGCTTGCGAATATCACCCTTGCGGTGCTAACGTCAAAGGGTGTGCAACGGATGTCCAACCGGAGCGACCGCGTTCGGGAAGGGTGGGCACGATCCCGAAGAGGGAGGCAGAGTTTGATGTTACGAAGAGGTCCCGCGCGGCGGATCGGCGTAAGCCTGTTGCTCCTGGCCCTCGGGCTGGTCCAAGGCCCCGCGCGGGCCGAGGACGCGACCGCTGAGCCGGCGTTCGACCGGGCGGCGATCGAGTTCTTCGAGAAGGAGGTCCGGCCGCTTCTGGCTCAGCGCTGCCAGGGCTGCCACGGGCCGGAGAAGCAGAAGAGCGACCTGCGGCTCGACTCGCGCGCGGCGGCTCTCGCCGGGGGCCTGACCGGGCCGGCGGTCGTGCCGGGCAAGCCGGAGGAGAGCCTGCTGGTCGAGGCGATCGGCTACGGCGACCTCTACCAGATGCCCCCCAAGTCGAAGCTGCCGGATCAGGAGATCGCCACCCTGACGAAGTGGGTCCGGATGGGTGCCCCCTGGCCCGACCACGGCGGCCCCAGGACAGCCGGGACGGCGGCGAGCGGGGGATTCGACCTGAAGGCGAGGGCCAGCCACTGGAGCTTCCAGCCCTTGCAAGGCCCCGAGCCGCCCGCCGTGCACGACACCTCCTGGCCCCGCACGCCGATCGACCGGTTCCTCCTGGCGAAGCTGGAGGCCGAAGGGTTGACGCCCGCCCCCGACGCCGACCGCCGCACCCTGATCCGCCGCCTCACGTTCGACCTGACCGGCCTGCCCCCGACGCCCGTCGAGATCGACGCCTTCCTGAACGACACGTCCCCCGAGGCGTATGAACGGCTGGTCGAGCGGCTCCTGGCCAGCCCGCGTTATGGGGAGCGCTGGGCGAGGCACTGGCTCGACCTCGTCCGCTACGCCGAGACGGCCGGGCACGAATTCGACTACGACACGCCCGACGCCTGGCGCTACCGCGATTACGTCATCCGGGCCTTCAATGCCGACCTGCCCTACGACCGGTTCGTCGTCGAGCACATCGCGGGCGACCTGCTGGAGGCCCCGCGACGCCACCCGACCGAGGGGTTCAACGAGTCGATCCTCGGTACCGGCTTCTACTTCCTGGGGGAGGGGACCCACTCGCCGGTGGACGTCCGCGAGGATGAGGTCCTGCGGATCGACAACCAGATCGACGTTCTCTCGAAGACCTTCCTCGGCCTGACCGTCGCCTGCGCCCGCTGCCACGACCACAAGTTCGACGCGATCTCGACGGCCGATTACTACGCCCTGAGCGGCTACCTGCAAAGCTCTCGGCACCAGCACGCCTTCATTGATCCGCCCGACCGGATCGGGGCGAAGGTCGCCGAACTGCGGTCGCTCAAGGGGAGCCTGACACCGCACCTGACCGAGATCGCCCCGGACACCGCGGAGCGGGTCACGGCGTATCTGCTCAAGGCGCGGGAGTCCGAACCGATGCCGGGGCGCGACCACACGGTCCTCGGCCGCGTGACGGCCGCCCTCTCTGCCAAGACGTCCGGGACATGGACCGATCGGCGGCGGCAGGTCATCGAGGAGATGCGAACCCGGCAAGACCGCGTCGCCTCCTCGACGGTCCTGTTCGAGGACTTCGACGGGCCGACCTTCGACGGCTGGTTCGTGTCGGGGGACGCCTTCGGCGACCGGCCAAGCCGCGCGGGGGACTGGCGATGGACCTCCGACGGACCGGAGCCGGTTCCTCCGGGACGGGCGCACAGCGGCCTGGTGTCCGAACGGCTCCAGGGGGTCTTGCGGTCACGGACGTTCCCGATCGAGCACAAGTTCATCCATGTCCGGGCCACCGGCAAGCATGGGCGGATCAACCTGGTCATCGACGGCTTCGAGAAGATCCGGGCCCCGATCTACGGCGCCTTGACGTTCGGCGTGGAGTTCGAAAGCCCCCCTCGCTGGTACGCGATCGATGTCTCGATGTGGGTCGGGCACAAGGCGTACATCGAGATCGGCGACGGCGCGACGGTCAATTACACGGGGGGCACCTCCTCGTATTTCCCCGGTGACGGTTATATCGCCGTTGATGAGATCCGCTTCTCCGATGATCCCGCCGCGCCGGACGCCCCGGACCGCGTCACCCTGGCGATGCTCGACGGCCCCGAGGCCGCCACCCCCGAGACGATGGCCGATCGGTTCGGCCGGGAGATCGGCGCCCTGCAAGAGCGCTGGCGGTCGGGACAATTCGGCGACCGGCCGGACGACGCCGCGCTGTTCGAGGCGTTCGGGGAGCTGGTCCAGCTTGGCGTGATCACGCTGGGCGAGCCACCGGCCGACCTGGCGAACCGCTACCGGGAGATCGAGGCGACGGTCCCCCCGCCGACCCTGGCCCTGGCCATCACCGATGGCACGGGGGAGGATGAGCACGTCCATCTCCGAGGCAACTACCGGACCCCCGGCGAACTGGCCCCCCGGCGGTTCCTGGAGGCGATCGCCGGCGGCGACCAGCCGGCCCCCGAGCGCGGCAGCGGACGCCTGGAGCTGGCCCGCCGCATGATCGATCCATCCTGCCCGTTGACGCCCCGCGTGATGGTCAACCGGATCTGGCAGCACCACTTCGGCAAGGGGATCGTCGCCACGCCGGACGACTTCGGCGCGATGGGAGAGCCGCCGACGCACCCCGAGCTGCTCGACTGGCTGGCCCGCCGGTTCGTCGCCGAAGGGTGGTCGATCAAGCGGATGCACCGCCTGATCGTCAACTCCCACGCCTACCGCATGCAGAGCACAAAGGCCGATCCCGAGGCCGAGCGGATCGACCCGGCGAACCGTTGGCTCCACCGGGCGAACGTCCGGCGGCTGGAGGCCGAGGCGATCCGCGACGCCATGCTGGCCGTCTCCGGCAGCTTGGATTCCACCCAGTTCGGCCCGAGCGTGCCGCCCCACCTGACCCCGTTCATGGAGGGCCGAGGCCGCCCCGGGCACTCCGGCCCCCTCGACGGCGACGGCCGCCGCAGCCTCTACATCAACGTCCGGCGCAACTTCATGACGCCGATGCTCCTGGCCTTCGACTATCCGCCCCCCGCGACCACGATGGGCCGCCGCAACGTCTCGAACGTCCCGGCTCAGGCCCTGACCCTGCTGAACGACCCGTTCGTCATCGAGCAGGCCCGCCGCTGGGCCGATCGCGTGACGGCCGTTCCGAAACGATCCCCGGAATCAATCCTCGACCAAATGTACCTGTCCGCCTTCGGCCGCCCGCCGACCGAGGCCGAGCGCGACCGGGCCTTGGCGTTCCTCGACGAGCAAGCCCGATCCCACGGCGAGCCCGATGACCCTCGCGCCTGGGCCGATCTGGCCCACGTGCTGCTGAACGTCAAGGAATTCCTGTACATCCCCTGAGCGGAGAACGCTGTTCATGCACTGTCGCCGCTTCCTCCCGACGCCCCTGACCCGCCGCGAGATGCTCCTGCGCTCCGCCAACGGGTTCGGCGCGTTGGCCCTGGCCGCCCTCCTGGGAGACGCTGTGTATGGCGCGGAGCGGGCCGAGCCGACGCCCGGCGACGATCCGCTCACGCCCCGGCCGCCGCACTTCCCGGCGCGGGCGAAGAACGTCATCTTCCTGTTCATGGACGGCGGGCCGTCGCAGGTGGACACGTTCGACCCCAAGCCCCGGCTCGACCGCGAGCACGGTCAGCCGATCGGGGTGGAGACGGAACCCACGCAATTCAACAACGTGGGCAACGTGCTGAAAAGCCCCTGGCCGTTCCGCCCGCGGGGCCAGAGCGGCATTCCGGTCAGTGACCTGTTCCCGCACGTCGCCGAATGCGTTGATGACCTGACGATCATCCGGTCGATGGTCTCGAAGTTCTCCGAGCACACGGCCGCCAACTACTTCATGCACACCGGGTCGGGCCTTCAGGGGAGGCCCAGTCACGGCTCCTGGGTGACGTATGGCCTCGGGAGCGAGTGCCGCGACCTGCCCGGGTTCGTCGTGCTGAACAGCGGCCTGATCCCCCCGGGCGGGCTCGACTGCTTCCACAGCGGCTTCCTGCCGGCGTCGTACCAGGGGTCGGTGTTCAAGGCGGGGGAGCACCCCCTGGCGAACATCGAGCCCGCCGAGCGCGCCTCGGGAGGCCAGCGGCGGAAGCTCGATCTCTTGCGGTCGCTCGACGAGGGCGTGCTCGACCGCATGGGCGACGACGGCGGCGTGGAGGCGGCCATCGCCAACTACGAGCTGGCCGCGCGGATGCAGACGGCCGTGCCCGAGCTGATGGACATCCATGGCGAGTCGGCCGCGACCCGCGCCCTGTACGGGCTTGACGATGAGTATCCCCAGACGCAGCTCTACGGCCGACAGTGCCTGATCGCCCGGCGGCTGGTCGAGCGCGGCGTGCGGTTCATCGAGATCCTCTGCCCGAGCGTCGGCGCTGACCGCTGGGATCAGCATAGCAACCTGAAGCAGGGCCACCAGAACAACGCCCGCGCCACCGATAAGCCGGTCGCCGGGCTGCTCAGGGACCTGAAGGCTCGCGGCCTGCTCGATGAGACGCTCGTCATCTGGGGGGGCGAGTTCGGCCGCACGCCGATGGCCCAGGGGACCGACGGCCGCGACCACAACCCCTTCGGCTTCACCATGTGGATGGCTGGCGGCGGGGTCAAGGGGGGGCACATCCACGGCGCGACGGATGACTACGGCTACCACGCCATCGAGGACAAGGTCACCATCTACGACCTGCACGCCACGATGCTCCACCTAATGGGCATGGACCACAAGCGTCTGACCTACCGCTTCGGGGGCCGCGACATGCGGCTGACCGACGTCCACGGCGAGGTCGTTCACGGCATCATCGCCTGAGCCTCCTCGCGCTCCTTCCCGATCTCGACCAATGGGACTCACTCCATGCGACGCACCCTCCCCGCCGTCTTCGCGGTCGTTCTCGGAACCCTTGTGCTGGCGACGATCCGACCGCCCGGCCTCCAGGCCCGTCCGGGGGAGTCGAGCCTGCCCGGCGCTCGGGCCACGATCGAGGCGATCCGCTATCCCAGCCTCCAGGAGGCCCTGGACGCGCTCCCGCCCGAGGGGGGCCTGGTCGAGCTGCCGGCCGGGACGTTTGAGATCGACAAGCCGCTGGTGATCCATCAGGAGGACGTGCTCGTGCGAGGCGCCGGGACCGCGACCCACATCAAGAACGTCAACGAGGACGGACAGCCCGCACTGATCATCCAGCCCGCGAACATCGCCAAGGACCCCCGCGCCCGCATCTGGCGCATCCAGCTCGCCGACCTCCGCCTGACCGGCAACGACAAGAGCGGCCACGGCATCGTGGCGAACGGCGTCAATGAAATCTTCATCGAGGGCGTCTCCGTCAGCAACCACGGCGGCGATGGTATCCGCCTGGACAACTGCTATGAAGACCCGCGCCTCTGCAACAACCTCATCACCTACAACAAGCAGGCCGGCGTGAACCTGATCGGCTGCCACGACATCGTGGTGGCCGCGAATCAGTTCGAGGAGAACCGCGACGCCCTCCTGTGCAGCGACAGCTACAACCTCTGCATGACGGGCAATAACATTGACGATCACCTCCGCAACGGGATCGTCATCGCGAACACCTACGGCTCGGTCGTCTCGGGCAACATGATCGAGGAATGCCAGGGGACGGCCATCGTGCTCGAACGCGATTGTTACGGGATCACGCTGAGCGCGAACGTCATCGCCCACGAGGTTTCCGGCGGCATCGACCTGCGCGACGCCCACGGCTGCACCGTCAGCGCGAACACGTTCCCGATCGTCAAGCAGAACGCCCTGGTCATCGGCGCCGAGAGCGGCCAGATCACCGTGACGGGCAACAACTTCTCCGACAGCACGATCGGCCCCAACAAGGTCAAGCGGCTGCCCGACGACCTCCAGGCAAGCGGCCTGACCCTGCAAGGGACGTCGGATATCGCCGTCTCAGGCAACGTCTTCTCCCGCGTCGGCCCGAAGGGGATCACCGTCGAGGGGAATACCCGCCACGTCGTCTTCGGCGACAACGTGCTTAACGAAGTCGAGAGCGACCACGAGACGCTGTCCGATTCGGTCGTGACGGACAACCTGGACATTCCAAAAGACCAGTAAGCGCGCCCGACGCGGGATCGTGCAGGGTGGGGACGTGGAGAAGCGTCCCCACCCTACAAGACGCGTCTCAAGGCGCCCATTGCACAGTCAGCTTCGGCGTGGCCTTCGCCCGGTCGGACTCGGACGCATAGACCTGGAAACGGGTGAAGAATCCGTCATCCACCGACCGATCCGGCACCGGAACGATCGCCAGGCCGTGATTTGGCAGGCGGCCAGCGAGCCACCCACGCACCGCGTCAGTCACGTCAATCTGATATTCCCGGGGAGGGTCGGCCAGATCGGTTCCCTCATCCGGCTCGATCACCGTGGGAGGTCCCGGGGAACCAGCGTCGGCGTCGAGGGCGAATGAGGCTCCCCCTTTCCAGCGACGGCCCGCCGACGGCTGCCGCCAGGTCGCGGAAGTCTCCTCCCAGGGGGTCGTCAACGGAACAGCCACGACCTTCGTGCGGCCCTGGCTGCTCGGGTCCCAGACCGAAAGGCTCACGGTCGCCTTCTGAACCCGCGCCGATTCCGGCAGGCCGAGCCGGTCCAGGTCAAACCGCACGAGGAAGACGGACGAGGCGGTATTCTTGCTCAGGACGTTGTCGCGGGGGACGTTCCCCAACGCCTCGCCAGGCCGGGCCGGGTCGATCAAGGCGTCGTCAACCCCCTCGGCCCCTTGCAGCACGGCAACGCGGCCGGAGGCTTCCGGAGGCGGGGCATCCGGGGCGACGCGGCGTTCGGGCACCTCGCCGACCGAGACGTAGCCCGGTTTCAGGTTTGATAGGTCGCGCCTCGGAGTCCGCAGCGCGACGAGCCGGCGCTTCGGCTCGGGATGTGCTCCAGAGAGGGCCTCGCCGACGCGGACCCGCAAGGCCCAGAGGTCTTGCGGACGGAGTTGCCGGAAATCGATCACTCCGGCATCCTCGCCGCCGGTGAAGCCGGTCCCCTTGCGCACGGCGGCCAGCCGCAGCGCCTCGCGCACGCTCTGCCCGACCGCCCAGCGCGGCGCGTCGAGAGCCTGTGAGAGCAAGGTCAGGTACTCGACATCCTGCTGTCCGCGGCGGAACGCCTTCAGACGGACCGACGGGATCGGCCCATCGTCCTGACCTTCGCGCCGGGTAGAACAGGGAGAGCGTGTCGGCCTTCGTCCACGAGTCGGCAGTGCCAATGGTCTGCCAGGGCAAGACGCCATCGGCGCCGAGGGTCCAGGCGTCGATCGACCAGCCGACCGGCTGAACGTTGGCGCTTGTCAACCGCGTTGGCGCTGCCGTACTCGACGACGATCTGGCCGAATGCCTCTTTGCGATCGAGGACCATGCGGCGATAGTCCCGGAAGGCGCCGCCGACGACATTGTAATCGAGCAAGCCGTCGAGCGAGTCGCGCTGCCATTGGGGCCGGGAGATATCCGCGCGGAAAACCATCCTGGCCGGGCCGGGGGCCGCGTTCACCCCTTCGTGGAAGGCCGCGCCGAAGTAGCGCAAGGCCCAGAAATCCTGAAAGTTGGCCGGTTCGTCAAGCAGCCAGGGGGATGACCCGCGCGACCAGCCGTTGACCTTGAAGTTGTTCTTGCCGTTCTGGAAGCAGTGGAACAGCGTCTCATCCCATCCGCGCTCGTTCATGTGCGCCGCGATCTGCCGGGAGACCTCGACAAAGGCGCGTCGGTAACGCTCGGGGAAGGCGCGGTCGGCCCAGTAGTCGCCGTTGTAGTTCCCCTCCATTGGGCTGGGCCAGTTCTCGTGCAACGGTAAATAAAAGCACTCCAGCGGCACCCCTTCGCGGGGCAAGTCGGCGAAGGCCGAGCCGTCGAGGTACGGACCGAACCGCCGGTCCCAGGCCGTCCAGTCGAGCGTCTTGCCGTCCCATTCGGGGGCGCACCCGGGGGCAATTTCTCCGTTCTGGTGATAGGGCACACGGTTCAGGACCGTGCGGTGCCGGTGGGCCAGGCGGTAATAGTCGCGCTCATTCTGGGGCAGGCCGTAGCAGTTCATCTCCGGCAGAAAGCTGAGATGGTCGGGCAGGGTGAAGTCCCAGACGTGTAAGGAGACGCCAATCGTGAGCTTCTGGCCCCCCAGATCAAAGATCAAACTCCCCCGGTGCTCACCGTCCCGGGCATCGTGCGGGACATAGAGTTCGCAATGCAGGCTGAGGCTCCGTTCTCCCGGGGTCGAGGCGACGATTTCCGCCGCGTCCAGCGGCACGATCGGATCGGGCAGGGGCCCCTGGGCCGTCGAGACCGGATGGTAGCGGCCAAAGGCGATCTGCGGGGCCCGATCATCGCCCCCTTGCCACGTCAGCGAGGGACGCAACCCCTGGACATCCCCTCGCACGAGAATCTGAAACGCCACGAATTCGTTCTTCGCGGCGTGCAAGCGAACCTGTTTCGTGCGTGCGTCCCAGAGATGGTTGGCGGCCAGGTAGCGGGGGTCCTGCGCGGGGATCATCGCGCCGGTCACGGGATGCACCTTGTCCAGCTCATCCAGAACCGCGACCTCCGCATTTCCCAATCGGGGCAAGGCGGCGGCGCTCTCGAACGGCTTCACATTCGTTCCGGGCAAGGGGGCGAGCTTGCGGTCCGAAACCCGCACGTGGGCCTTGGCCGGCGGACCAATGTTCCCCGCGCCATCGACCGCCCGAACCGCCAGCGCGACCTCCGCGCCAGGAGGCAGGTCCAGGTCGCGCAGGTGCATCCGCACGGAATCGCCCGGCTTGCCGGCGACCGGGATCAAGTAGCGCGGAACGTCCGTCTGATCCACCGACACGAAGAAACCAGCCGTGCCGGCAGGTCCGTCGTCGCGTGGTGTCAACCAGGAAACCCACGCTTCACCGGCCGGGAGGTCGCCGACCTCGGCGGTGATGGCCCCGGGCGCAACGGGCGGTGCGTGATCCTCGGGGCCGAGAAAGACGGTCAGATAGGGGGCATTCTCTGCCCCGGCCTCGCGGCTATGGACGTAGCGGTTCGGGAAGAGTTCCAGGTGAAACTCCTCGCCGTTGCGGGTCCACTCCGAGCCGGTGTCGTCGAACAGGAACAGCCCGTGACTGATCCCGGCCACGCGGGCGGCAACGACCGACGGATCGACCGCCACGCGCTGCCAGCGTTGCGCGTCGGGCGGGAAGGCATCGGCCATGCGCCAGAGGGTCCCCCCCTGGCCGAGAATGATGCTGGTCAGGTCGCTGCCGGGGACCGTCCAGGGCACGTCGGGATGACGCCGGTGGTTGTGCGTGGAGCTTCCGTCCTGGGGCGCGTAACGGGCGGAGGTTCCCTCGACCCACTCGGCCCCGAAACTGCTCACGGTCACGCGATGCAGGCGGCGGTCTCCCGCGAGCCGCACATGGAGCGTGGCCCCCTGAATGACGCGTCCTTTCAGCGGCGCCGGGTCGATATCGATCAGGGACATCTCCTGGTGCCCCTTCAGCTTGAGCTTCGATGCGCCGCCGAGGTTCGCATCGGCCTCGTTACCGACGTTGGAGAACCACGTGTCTCGCGTCACGGCGACCCGCAACGGCTGGCCTTCCGGCGCGGGCACGTCGGGAGGCAACCGGCGCGGGCGTCGGAAGGTCATCGAGCACGAGGCGCTTGACCTCCGCGACTTTCTGGACCGTCAGCCAGCCTCGCAGGAGATAACCGCTGTTGCGGAGGTTCTCCGGCGTCGGCGGGGAGGCGGGCGTCACTTCACCTTGAGTCGCCGTCGGATGAACGTCGTCCTTCTGAAGCAGCGTGCCGTTCCAGTCATCGGGCCGTCGGCGGAGGATCTCCCGCTCGTAGTCGATCAAGGGCAGGTGACGATCCCGAGCCAGGGCGCGCAGGGCCTCGTTGTAGGCCCTGGCCAGGTCTGGCTGATGGACGTGGGGTGGAATCGTCGAGAGAATTCCGATGATGCCGCGCTCGCTCATCAGATCGACAGCCCGTTCCATGTCCGCGCGGTACGCGGCGACACTTCGGCCCGCCGAGGCGTCGTTGGAGCCGAGCATCAGGACGACGATCTGCGGCCGGTAGGTCTCCAGCAACTCGGCGAAGGATGGCATGCCGTTCTTCCCTCCGGCGAGCATCTCATCGGCCCGGATGCCGCCGCAAGCGGTGTAGGACCGGCCGCCGTCGGGATGGTCGAAGCGGGCCAGCCACCAGCCATCGGTCTCGTCGTCCGCGCCGGTGTGCATCCAGGCCAGTACGGCGCGATCCTCAGGCGTCTGACCCTCGCCAAGCCGGGCCCACTGGCCATACGGGTTGGCGTAGGTGATCGAGTCACCCACATGCAGCACGACGCCGGGCTTGCCCTGCGACCGCGCGGCAACGTCTTTCATCGCCGCCGTATAGTCCCAGGGTTGATCCAGTGGCTCCGCCTGTCCGCGAGCCTCGTCGAGCGGCGGAAGACAGAGAACCGCCAACAGCAAAGGGCCGAACGTTCTTAGCATGTCACACCTGTTGCGCGAAATAACCGATGGATGATGGATGGCGGATCGCTCTGTGTTAACGCTGTCCGTGCTCAGGAAAGTCGCGATGGTAGCGTTGGACGAGGGCGTCGAGGTCATCATCGACGAGATAGATCTTCCCGCGGACCGTCTTCGTCTCGCCCGGCTTCAGGCCTCCGAGGCGGAAGTCGGAGTGCAGGCAGACGATCACCCCCTGGAACAACTCCTGATAGGGCTCCCATGCCGTCGCCATGATGTGCTTGTCGTCGGCCGAGTAGCAGCCGATCAGGCCGCTGGACGGGACCAGCGGGCTCAAGGGGCGGGGGTTCACGTCGTCGCGGTCCACGTGTTTCGGGCACCAGACCTGCCCGGGAGTGTAGCGCGCCTCGGTCGCCCAAGGGTCGGTCGGCAGACGTTTCGCCTGGCCGTCGATGAAGACGAAACACTTCGGCAGGTATTTCTCCGAATTGTGCTCCTCCGGGACCCCCGTGAACGAGGCGACCCGGATGCAAGGCTGCGCCCAGTGGGCCTGCGACACGTTCTCCGTCGGGTTTTTCGCCGTCAAGTGGAACGTGACCTCGTCCGTCCCTGCTTGGATCTCATGATCGACGACCACGCCATCCTCCAGGGTGCTGCGCAGCGTCAGCGCGCGGCCGTCCTCGGCGGACTTGATCAACCTGGTTTCATGCGGGATGACCGTTTCGTTCCAGTCCCGATCGGTCGAGCCGGGGCGGCAGAACGCCTCCAGGTACCAGACCTTGAGCGCGCCGCCGGGGATCTCCGGCCCCCGGATCGTCAGCATGTTGTCGGCCCACGAGAGCGACAACCCCGCCGGTTCGTCCGAAACGGCAGGGGCCGCCGACATCAACAGAGGAACCGCGGCCACAATGCACCAGAGATTTTTCATCAGAGGTCATTCCTTTCCTTCGGGATCACCGAAACGGTACGCGTACAGGTCGGCGTCCTGGAGCACAAACCGCAGGCGCACCGGCTGCCCCTTGAGCGCGGAGACGTCCTTGGCGGACTTCCAGGTATAAGACTCATCGATCGCGTCGCCGTACCGTTCCGGCGCGTCGGCCAGAGCGTAGCCGGGGATCGGCTCCCCCTGCGCGTTCTGGATTTCCACCCGGATACTGCCGGCGGCCGAGGTCGCGTAGTTGAGCCGCAACATGTCTCCCGAGAACCGCAAAGGGGTCGTGACCAGCTCGCCCGGCTCACCACCGGCCGAGGCGGACGCGATCCCGTCAAGCCGGAACACACCCCGGCGCAGGTGGTGAGAGGGATAGCGGTAATTCTGGCTGAAGTAGATCGACATCTCATCCGGGCCGGTCTGCACGAGGCCCCAGGCCGGCATGTTGCTGCGGTCTCCCCAGTTCAGCGGGTCGCGCCCGGGACGGATCAGGGCCTCGTTGAAGGTTCGGTCAAAGTGCAGCCCGTCACGGCTGCTGAGGAACACCGCGTCGGAAATCCCCGTTTCCGGGTGTTCGGGCAGACGCTTCCGGTTCGGCACGAATCGCTTGGGGAACATGAAATTATACTGAGGCGCACGGAAGTAGGGCACGGTGGCATTCGTGTAGAAATGCTCCGGGTGGTCCTGCCCGACGACCACGATCGGCACCGGGTCGGTCCAGTGAAGAAAGTCGTCCGAGTGCGCCGTCGCCACCGACCGCACGCCGCCGGTGAAGATGCGGTAGTAGGCATCGTAGCGCTGGTCCTTCGGGTCCCAGAAGGCCAGGTTTTGCGAGTCGAACGCCCCCTTGGTCATCACGGGCTCGTCGGCGAGGCGACGCCAGTGGATGCCGTCGGGCGACGCATACGCGTAGAGCGGTCCGCCGCCGACGGCCTTGTAGCGCTGATCGTCGGGAACCCCGGGACGGTCGTCCTTGAAGGGGGCGAAATTGTGCGTCCCCTCCTTGCCGGGAGCCATCAGGATGATGTTGTTGTGCCGCGAGCCCTCGAACTCGACCAACCCCAGGTCGGGCTTGTCCCAGTGGATGCCGTCGCGGCTCTCGGCGTAGCAGGTCACCTGCATGCCCTTGAGGTCGGCCCAGCCCCGGTAGTACATGCGGAACAGGTCGCCATCGCGGAAGACGGTGACATAGGCGCTGTACGGCCCGTCCCACGGGGAGTCGAACCGAAGGGCGATTTCCTCCCGGCGGGGATGATGCAGAACCAGCCGGACCCCGTCCTGCGAGGCGATGTGGTGCCGATCGACAAAGAGTTCCCTCTGGCTGCCGATGTCGGTAACCGAATCCTCGACCGGCAACGGCCCGGCGCCCGAGGCCACCAGGAGGACGACACCAGCCCATAAGATGTGGAATTTATTCACGAATTCGCTCCTGTTCCCAGAGGATTCCGGGCGTCCATTCCATTGACCTCGCAGGACGCCATCGACCTGACCCGCTTGGCGATGGTACGCCCTGGCCGGACCATGAGCAAGGACGTGAACCCACGCGAACACGATCGGAAGCCACTTTTCAGCGCGACGATTTCTTGTTGGAATTGCTCTGGGAGAAACCTCTCGTCCGTTGTGTTTGTCCAGGGATTCTCAGAGCGAAAGACCTTGCGCAGATGATTGTCTTGCATGCATCGTCCGGAAAGGACGGCCAGCTTGTCCTGTGGGGAGAAGCCCCTCCGGCGCCTTCGAAGCCGAAAAAACGGCGGCGAGGGCGGGCGGCGTTCGGCAGCGGTCTGCCGGAAACGCTGATGTACGATGCCGGGGCGGAGCGGCTGTCCGAGGCGCTCAGCGAAATCCTCAACGACCGGGCCGTCCCGCCCAAGGCGTTCGAACCCTGGGTCGCCTGGGTTCCTTCGACCGGAACCGAGCCTCTGGCGTCGAGCCGGCTGATCGCCGAGCCGCCTTCGGGTGCCGATCGGGCCGTCCTCGCCCCCTGGACCGTGACGGCCTTGCCGCTGACGACCGGACAGGCGATCGACCTGCTCTGCGCGTGCGTGGGCCAGACGACCCTGGCCACCGGGCGGGTCGTGGGCAAGACGCTGGCGTTCTGGGCGACGGTCTTGCGGTTCGCCGGCGCGCTGGTCGCGCGCGAGCAATTCCTGCCCGGCATGTCCCAGGTCGAGGGGACGTATCAGGCCCGCTGGGAGCCGGTCCTGTCCGGGGCCGACGCCACGCGCGCGGCGCAGCTCGCCCGATCCATGCCGCATGCGTGCCGGGCCTTGACCCCCGACGTCGACGGTTCAACGACCCGGCCCGCGGCGTCGGAGGTGCTCGGCGGCGTGCTCGGCACGCTGGTCGATGGGCTGGTCCGGTCCGGTATGCCGGAACCGCCGAAGCCCCGAGGCCGTCGCAAAACGGCGCGATCCTTCGAGAGCGTTCACGACCATTGGCTGCACGCCTTGCGGGCCGGCGACCCCCGCCTGGACGGCGACGAGGCCGAGCTGGCGACCCTGGCCGAGCACATCCAGCGCTGGCGGCGGCCGATCGCCGCCACGACGGCCACTCCGTACCGCCTTTGCTTCCGCCTGGAGGAGCCCGAGGTCGAGGACAACGGTTCGATCCAGCGCAAGACCGGCGACTGGCACGTCCGCTACCTGCTCCAGGCCGCCGACGATCCGAGCCTGCTCGTCCCCGTGGCCGATGCCTGGAACGATCGCGGCCGTAGCTCGACGGTGCTCCGGCGCGGGGGGTTCAAGCCGCAAGCCTATTTGCTGGCCTCCCTGGGCCAGGCGTCCACGCTCTGCCCTCGCATCGAGGAGAGCCTGAAGGACGCCGCGTCCCGGCGGCTACACGCTCGACGCGACCGGCGCGCACGAGTTCCTCAACGAGAAAGCCTGGATGCTGGAGCAGGCCGGCTTCGGCGTGCTCCTGCCGGCCTGGTGGACCCGCAAGGGGACCAAGCTCCGCCTGGCCGCCCGCGCGGTCGTCAAGTCGCCGAAGATGACCAGCAAGGCCGGCCTGTCGCTCGACGCGATCCTCCAGTTCAAGCTGGGAGATCGCCCTGGGCGACCAGAAACTGACGCTGCGGGAGCTGCAGGCCCTGGCGAAGCTCAAGACGCCGCTGGTCCGGGTGCGCGGCCAGTGGGTCCAGCTCAACGCCGAGGAGATCCAGGCGGCGCTCGACTTCTGGAAGAAGAAGGGCGAGCCGGCGTTCCGGCCCGCCAGGCGGTGCAGATGGCCCTGGGCGTCGGCCAGCCGCCGGGCGGGCTGGAGTTCGCGGGCGTCGAGGCCTCCGGCTGGCTCGCCGACCTCCTCGACCAGCTCCAGGGCGGCGGCGGCTTCGAGTCGCTCGACCCGCCCGACGGGTTCCGGGGGACGCTCCGCCCCTACCAGCAGCGCGGCTATTCCTGGCTCGGGTTCCTCCGCCGCTGGGGCTTCGGCGCCTGCCTGGCCGACGACATGGGCCTGGGCAAGACGATCCAGACCCTCGCCCTGATCCAGCGCGAGTGGGACGCGGAACCGACCCCGGAAACGGCGGCCGACGCTGCTGATCTGCCCGATGTCGGTCGTCGGCAACTGGCAGAAGGAGGCCGCCCGGTTCACCCCCGAGCTGCCGGTGATGGTCCACCACGGCCTCGCGACGGACCAAGGGGCCGGACTTCAAGAAGCAGGCCAAGAAGCAGGCGCTGGTCCTGTCCAGCTACGCGCTCCTGCACCGCGACTTCGACCTCTTCCAGACAGGTGCCCTGGGCCGGCGCTGGTCCTGGACGAGGCCCAGAACATCAAGAACCCGCAGACCAAGCAGGCGCAGGCCGCGCGGGCGCTCGACGGCCGAGGCACCGCATCGCCCTGACCGGCACGCCGGTCGAGAACCACGTCGGCGACCTCTGGTCGATCATGGAGTTCCTCAACCCCGGCTGCTCGGCACGCAGGCCGAGTTCAAGCGGACGTTCCACGTCCCGATCCAGGCGAACCACGACCCCGAGGCCGCCCGCACGGCTCCAGCAGCTGACCGGCCCGTTCATCCTCCGCCGGCTCAAGACCGACAAATCGATCATCGCCGACCTGCCCGAAAAGCTGGAGATGAAGGTCTTCTGCAACCTGACCAAGGAGCAGGCCTCGCTCTACGAGGCCGTCGTCGAGGACGCCGCCGAGCAGATCGAAACGTCCGAGGGCATCCAGCGCAAGGGGATCGTCCTGGCGACGCTTATCCAAGCTCAAGCAGGTCTGCAACCACCCGGCGCAGTTCCTCGGCGACAACTCGGCGATCCCCGGCCGCTCGGGCAAGCTCGCCCGGCTGACCGAGATGCTCGAGGAGGCCCTCGAGGCCGGCGACCGGGCCCTGATCTTCACCCAGTTCTCCGAGATGGGCGAGATCCTCCGCCGCCACCTGCAGGAGACCTTCGGCCGCGAGGTCCTGTTCCTCCACGGCGCGCGTCCCGAAGACGCAGCCGCGACCGGATGGTCGAGCGGTTCCAGGCCGGCGACGCCGACGCCCCCCGGCTCTTCCTCCTCTCGCTCAAGGCCGGCGGCACCGGCCTGAACCTGACGGCGGCCAACCACGTCTTCCACTTCGACCGCTGGTGGAACCCCGCCGTCGAGAACCAGGCCACCGACCGCGCCTTCCGCATCGGCCAGACCCGCCGGGTCCAGGTCCACAAGTTCGTCTGCGTCGGTACGCTGGAGGAGAAGATCGACGAGATGATCGAACACCAAGCAGCGAGGTCGCCGGCAGCGTCGTCGGCAGCGGCGAGGACTGGCTCACGAAGCTCTCCACCGACGAGCTGAAGGACCTGTTCGCCCTGCGACGCGAGGCCCTGGGAGAATAACTCTACGATGCCCAAGCGAAAGCCCCCCAAACGCCTGTTCAAAGCGCAGGAGCACGTGTCGAGCTACCAGCACGACCGCTCGCCTCGCAAGCGCATGAAGGACATGGCGGCCAATCATGAAGACCTGCTGCAAAATATCGAGTTCGTCCTGGTCACGCACCACCGCGAAAACCACGGCACGGACGACCGCGACGTGCACGAGTGCTCTCGAGCGATGCTCAGGCACGAACAACCGGACGACCCCAATGCCGCGTCGATCCTGGAGGAACTGATGGCGATACGGAAATTCCGCAAAGACGTCACCGACGAGCTCTGGATCGAAGCGATCCGCGTGGTCGATGAGTCCGTCAAGCGGCATTCGACCTGCGCCCGGGCGAGACCAGCTACCTGTCCTTCGCCGGCCAGTACATCGTCTGAGTCGGCGATTCCTCAAAAGGAGTTCCTCGTTCATGGCCCGCAACGACGACCGCTACCCCCATTACAGCCGCTACTTCAAACCCTCGAAACCGTGCGCGGCGAAGGGCGGGATCAAGGCGCAGTCGAAGCGCGGGACGTTCGGCGAGAGCTGGTGGGCGAAGCGCTGGAATAGCGTCCTGGAGAGCTTCGATATCGGCGCCCGGCTGGGCCGGGGCCGGTCGTACGCCCGCAAGGGGCAGGTGCTCTCGATCCAGATCGAGAAAGGGCTTGTGCGGGCGAAGGTCCAGGGGTCCCGGCCGAAGCCCTACGACGTCGCCATCCAGGCGAAGACGCTCACGCCCGAGGACTGGCAAACCGTGGCGGAGGCCCTGGCCCAGCAAGCCATCTTCGCGGCCAAGCTGCTCGCCGGAGAGATGCCCCAGGACATCGAGCGGACCTTCGAACAATGCGGCCTGTCCCTCTTCCCCTCCCAGCTTGGCGACCTGTCCACCAAGTGCTCCTGCCCGGACTGGTCGAACCCTTGCAAGCACATCGCGGCGGTCTATTACCTGATCGGTGAGGAGTTCGACCGCGACCCGTTCCTGATCTTCACCCTGCGAGGGCTGACCCAGGAGGAACTTCTCGATCTCCTGAGCCGCGCCGCGCGACCGACGCGGACGTGGGGACGTCCAGCGAGACCGCCGAGTTGCCGCCGCCGCCCGAACCGCTCGCGACCGAAGCGTCCCAGTTCTGGAACGGCGGCGAACTGCCCGACGACCTGCTCGGCGAGGTCGAGACCCCGCCGGTCAACGCGCCTTTGCTCCGGCGTCTCGGCGGATTCCCCTTCTGGCGCGGGTCCGAACCACTTCCGCGCACGCTGGAGCCGAGCTATCAAGCCGCCTCCTCACGAGGCCTGGACGCCTTCCTCGGCCAGGAGCCGGCCGGAGTACCCCGGAAAGAGTGAGAGGTGTTGATGTGTGACGCCAAAATGGAGCGTCCGAGGCGGAGGATCGGATTGTCTCCGGGTGGATAAGCGGAACGAAACCCAAGGGTGATCGCGGAGGAATCGATGGGTCTCACTCCGCTCACCCACCTTATCGAAGGCGTCTTGTCCACTCATTTCAGGCCCCTCCGCGAGAGGTCAGGTTCTCCTGGAAGAAGTCGCGGGCCAGGCGGGCGACCTCTTCCAGCGCGCCTGGCTCCTCGAAGAGATGGGTCGCGCCGGGGACGATCTCCAGGCGGGTCGGGCGCCGCATCTGGGCCTGGGCGTCGCGGTTCATCCCGATGACCGGCCGATCCTCGCCGCCGACGATCAGGAGCGTCGGGGCGCCGACGCGGGGCAGGGCGGGGCCGGCCAGGTCGGGACGACCGCCCCGGGAGACGACCGCGCCGATGACCGTCGGCCGCTCGGCCGCCGCGACGAGCGCGGCGCCGCCGCCGGTGCTCGCGCCGAAGAGGCCCACCCGCAGGTCGCGCGTTTCCTCCTGCTGGCCAAGCCAGTCCGTCGCGCCGACGAGCCGTTCGGCCAGCATCCCGATATCGAAGCGGAGTTGCCTCGTGCGCAGGTCCTCCGCCTCTTCCTCCTTCGTCAGCAGGTCGATCAGCAGGGTGGCCAGGCCCCCCGCGTTGAGCGCGTCCGCGACGAAACGGTTGCGAGGGCTGTGCCGGCTACTGCCGCTGCCGTGGGCGAAGAGGACGACCCCTCGCGCGTTCTCGGGAACATTCAGGTTCCCTTC
This sequence comes from uncultured Planctomycetota bacterium, assembly GCA_963758025.1. Classification (GTDB taxonomy): domain Bacteria; phylum Planctomycetota; class Planctomycetia; order Isosphaerales; family Isosphaeraceae; genus CAVWUA01. The sequence continues at coordinate 30,430 of CAVWUA010000013.1, forward strand.
CAAGCGTGACGGGGCCGGCCTGGACCTGCACGACGCGTTCCGGCTGCTCATGGGCTCGGGCCATGATTCTCTCCTCTCCGCGCCGCGCTCTCGTCAGCGCGACGGTTTCAGCTCGACCTTGACCCACCCCGCCTTGCGTTCGGCGAAGGTCTTGTACGCGTCGAGCACGTTGGTCAACGGTTCGACCTGGGTCAGCACCCCCAACGGGTCGATCGACTCGTTGCGGACCATCTCGACGAGCATCGGCAGGTACTTGCGATGGTTGCAGTTGCCCATCTTGATCGTCAGGTTGCGGTTCATCGCCTTGCCGATCGGGAACGACTGCAAGATCGGCGGATAGACGCCGATGACCGCCAGTGTCCCGGCCTTGGCCAGCCCATCAACGGCCCACTGGAGGGCCTGCGTCGGCGCATCGCCGGGGTTCCACGAGTCGGCCAGCGAGCCGCCCTGCGATTCGATCTGGCTGACCTCCTTCTTGAACTGCTTCGCCTGCTGCCGGGGGGCGCCGTCCTCCGGCTGGTCGGCATCGACCCCCACGGCATCAATCGCGCGATCGACGCCGATGCCGCCGGTCAGGCGTCGCAGGGCCTCGACGGGGTCCTCCTCGTTGAAGTTGATGACCTCGGCCCCCTGGGCGCGGGCCATTTCCAGGCGAGACGGTTCCTGGTCGATGGCGAAGACCCGCCCGGCGTCGAGCAGCTTGGCGCTGGCGATGGCGAACTGACCGACCGGTCCGCAGCCGAAGACCGCCACGGCGTCCCCCGGGTCGATCTCGGCCAGGTCGGCCCCGAAGTAACCGGTGGGGACGATGTCCGAGAGCAGAATCGCCTGCTCGTCGCGCACCTCGGTCGGCAGCTTGACCAGGTTGATGTGGGCGAACGGCACGCGAGCATATTCGGCCTGAAGCCCGTCGAACGGCCCGGTCGTCGCCGGCCCGCCGTAGAAGGCGGTCCCGGCCTGCTTGCCGTTGGGGTTCGCGTTGTCGCACTGGGCATAATACCCCGCGCGGCAGTACGAGCAGTACCCGCAGCCGATCGTCGAGGGGACGACCACGCGGTCGCCGACCTTCATGTTGCGGACGTCCTTGCCCAGTTCCTCGATGACGCCGACCGCCTCGTGTCCCAGGATCGTCCCCGACTTCATGCCCGGCATCGTCCCCCGGATGAAGTGCAGGTCGGTCCCGCAGATGGCGCTGGAGGTGATGCGCACGATGGCGTCGGTCGGCTCCTGGATCTTCGGCTCAGGGACGTCATCGAGCCGGATATCGCCCACGCCGTGAAAGACGACTGCCTTCATGATTTCTGTTCCGTCGTAATGGTGTCGATTTCCGTGAAACCTTGGCGAACGTCGTTGCACATCGGATGCCGCGGCATCGCGTCAGACGCCGGTGGGGTACGTCTCGGGGGCGTCCTCCGTCTCGGGCGGAGCGGCCGGCGCCAGCGGCTCCAGCGCATTCGTCTGGTCGATGTGGATGACGGCGTCGAACTGGTCGGTCAGGCGGGTGTGGAAGTAGTGGCTGAACCGCTCGGTGGCCGGGCGATAGACGACGCCGATGGCCCGTTCGAGCCGGGATTCCCGCAACCCTTCCGCCACGTCGCCCCGGGTGCCGGGGATCAGCAGGAAGCGCGGCAGCCCGACCTCGTGGAAGAGCGCCTCGACGCTCCCCTCCATGCCGGGCCGGACGCGCATCGTCTCGGCGGGACCGTCCCAGTCGTCGGCCGCCGTGACGGTACCGCTATACGTGGTGAAGCCGACGAGAACGGACTCCGCGCCGTGCCGCTCGCGCACGAGCTGGCCGACATTCCACTCGCCCGACGCGCCCATCTCGGTGGCGCGGGCGTCGCCCAGGTGCGAGTTGTGTTCCCAGACGACAATCTTGGCCGGCTTGCCCTGCTCGTCGAGGTGCCGTTCCAGGGCGTCGAGCGTGTCGGCCATGTGCCGATCGCGCAGGTTCCACGACGAGACCCGGCCGCCGAACATCGTGCGGTAATACGCCTCGGCGTTGACGGTCAGACGAGCGTTCTGCTCGGCGAAGAAGGCCTCGTCCTCGGCGAGCTTGCCGTCACGACGGGCGTACTCGATGACGCGCCGCTGGAGATCGACGAGCTGCGCGACGGCCTGTTCCTCGCACGACCTGTCCAGGTTGTAATGGACCGACATGCCGTAAGCCTGCGGATCTTCGCCGAAATCCTCGAAGCATGCGTAACGGTTCCGGGCGCGCCGAGCGGCGGCGGGGTCTACCTTGTCGAGAAAGCGGATCACGGCCTCGATCGAACCGTAGAGGCTGTACAGGTCCAGCCCGTAGAAGCCGACCTTGCCCGCGGTCCCTCGGGGAAAATCGTCGTTGTGGACGCGGAGCCATTCGGCGAAATCCCGTACAACGGTATTGCGCCACATCCAGGTCGGGAAGCGACGGAAATCCCCCAGGGCTTCCTCGGCGCTGGCGTCGTCGTCGATTCCCTGGACGTAGCGATTGACCCGATAGGCATCCGGCCAGTCCGCCTCGACGGCCACGGCGGAAAAACCCTTCTCGCGGATCAGACGCCGGGTGATCTCGGCTCGCTCGGTATAAAACTCATGCGTCCCGTGCGTGGCCTCACCGAGCAGGACAAATCGCGCATCACCGATCCGTTCGAGCAACGCGTCGTAATCCCGCGTCGCGCCGGTTAGCTCTTGCGCGGCCGGTCGCACGATGCGAGCCAGTTGGGAAGCGGACGTCGCGGCCATCGTCCGAGCCTCCTTTTCGGAAATGTCGTGTCAGAACCCTGACGGGCGATTCACATTCGCGTCGGCGTTTGCTTCGCGGCCAGGGCAAGAAGCGCGCGGACCTCATCATCGTCTGTCTGGGAGAAATTCTCGTACCAGAGCCCGACCGCCTGGAACGGTTCCGGGGTACGGGCGCAGACAACTTCATCGACCTCGTCGGCAAATTCCTCACAGGTCGAGGCCGAGGCGACGGGCACGGCAACGATAATCCGCTCGGGGTTTTCGCGTCTCAACGCCGCGATCGCCGCCCGCATGGAAAAACCGGTGGCCAGGCCGTCATCGATCAGGATCACCACGCGACCGGAAATCTCGGGCGGCGGCCGGTCACCCCGATAGGCTCGCTCGCGACGATGAAGTTCCTCACGCTCGATCGCCGTAACAGCCTCAATCTCCTTGTCGGGAATCCGTAAAGCCCGCACCACTTCCTCGTTCAACAAACGGACCCCGCCGGTCGCGATGGCTCCCATCGCCAGCTCCTCGCGGCCAGGCACGCCGAGCTTGCGCACAAGGAAGACATCCAGAGGCGCGTTCAGAGCGCGAGCGACCTCGAAGGCAACCGGCACTCCCCCACGAGGTAAGGCCAGCACGATCACATCGGGGCGATCAGCATAGGACTTGAGCGTCTCGGCCAGCACCCGGCCCGCCTCGGGGCGATCGTGATACGGTCTGACCTCCATAAAGTCCCTCCTCACTCCTCGTCTCAACTCAACACAAACGTGGCCTCGGACACGGTCCCACATGAGAGCCAGAGCCCAGGGGCCGCCAGGATGGGGGACGCATCATGTCCGATGGATCGGCGAGGGGGAGGCCAATCCGTTGATCGTGCTCACTTCCGCTCCGCTTCCCGCTGTTCCTCGAGAGCGTGACGAAGGATTTTCCCGGTTTCCCCTGAAAGATCTAATCCTTGCAGGATTCGTGCCGGATCCCTCGGCGGCCGAAGTCGGAAAAAGGACACGCATAGACACGAGCGTGGGGTGTCGGACTCGCTTTCTGGAAGGTTCGGGGGCAACCTGAAGATTTACCGTATGGCCCCATCCTTGAGCATGCCGCGCAGATACGCGCCGTATTCGTTCTTCAAGTCGGCGGCGAGGCGTTCCAGTTGCTGGGCGTCAATGTAGCCCATGCGGTAGGCGATCTCCTCCAGACAGGCCACCTTCAACCCCTGGCGTTGTTCGATAACCTGAATGAAGCCAGACGCCTGGTGCAGAGCCTCGTGCGTGCCGGTATCGAGCCAGGCAGTGCCCCTGCCGAGGATTTCCAGCCGGAGCTGACCACGTTCGAGGTACGCGCGATTCACGTCGGTGATCTCCAGCTCGCCACGTTTGGAGGGCTTCAAGCCCGCGGCGATGTCGAGCACCTGGTGATCGTAGAAGTACAGCCCGGTGACGGCATAATTCGACTTCGGCGCGGTCGGCTTTTCCTCCAGGCCGACGACCCTTCCCTGGCGGTCGAACTCCACGACGCCGTAGCGCTCGGGGTCCTTGACGTAATAGCCGAAGATCGTCGCCCCCTCGGTCCGCTGCGAGGCGCGTTGCAGGCTCTCGCTCAGACCGTGGCCGTAGTAGATATTGTCCCCCAGCACCAGCGCGACCGAGCCGTCCCCGACGAACGACCGCCCGATGAGGAACGCCTGCGCCAGCCCCTCGGGCCTCGGCTGCTCGGCATAGTCCAGGCGCAGGCCCCACTGTGAACCGTCCCCGAGAAGTTCGCGGAACCTCGGCAGATCCGTCGGCGTGGAGATGAGCAGGATCTCGCGAATTCCGGCGAGCATCAGGGTGCTCAGCGGATAATACACCATCGGCTTGTCGTACACCGGCAGGAGCTGCTTGCTCACCACGCGAGTCAGCGGGTAGAGCCGCGTCCCCGCCCCTCCCGCCAGGATGATGCCCTTCATGCGCGTCGGGTCTCCTTTTTCCATCCCCCATTCCTGCCTCTCAATCCACCGGCCCGATCATACCGCAAGCCCGACGCGCTGTCTTCCAGAAGACGTCCCCTTCATCCTCCCTCACATCGAAGCATCACATCCGAATCGATCCGCTGCCATGAAGAATCCGTACTGGACATTCCACCCCCATCACGTGGATAATAGGGAGTCGGATCGCTCCGAACCCCACCTGTTGATCCCTCCCTCCATCCAACGTCTTCCGTTTGGTTCCGCCGCGAGGATTTCCCAACATGCCTCGACGCCGTATCTATCCCAGCCTGATCGTTTTACCACTACTCCTGCTCTCGATGCGGCTCCACGCGAGAAGAAGCGGATCGCGTAACGGTCGATTTCGTCCGCGAGATCCAGCCGATCCTGGCGCGGAACTGCGTCAAGTGTCACGGGGCCGAGCGGCAAAAGGGGGGCCTGCGGCTTGACCTGCGCGAGGCGGCCCGGCGCGGGGGGGATTCGGGACCGGCGTTCGAGCCGGGCAAGAGCGACGAGAGCCTCCTGATCGAGAAGGTCTCCGGCTTCGATCCCGTCGGCATCATGCCGCCGAAGGGGGACCCGCTGACCGAGGATCAGGTTGCCTTGCTGCGCGCCTGGATCGACCAGGGGGCCAACTGGCCGGAAAATCTTGCTGGCGCAGGTGAACGGGTGCGCTCCGAGCACTGGGCGTTTCAGCCGGTCGAGCGTGCCGAGGTTCCCGCCGTGACGAACGCGGCGTGGGTTCGCAACCCGATCGACGCCTTCATCCTCAAACGGCTGGAGGCCGAGGGGATCGCGCCGTCGCCCGAGGCGGATCGGATCACGCTCCTGCGGCGGCTCTGTCTCGACCTGACCGGCCTGCCGCCGACGCCCGAGCAGGTGGACGCCTTCCTCAACGACACGTCCCCCGACGCCTACGAGCGGCTGGTCGAGCGGCTTCTGGCCAGCCCGCGATTCGGCGAGCAATGGGCGCGGCACTGGCTCGACCTGGCCCGCTACGCCGATAGCGACGGCTATGAGAAGGACCTCTACCGCCCCCACGCCTGGCGCTGGCGGGACTGGGTCATCAACGCCATCAACCGCGACCAGCCGTTCGACGAGTTCACGATCGACCAGCTTGCCGGCGACCTCCGGCCCGACGCCAACACCGCGCAGGTTGTCGCCACCGGCTTCCACCGCAACACCCTCTTGAACCGCGAAGGAGGGGCCGATCTGGAGGAGGACCGCAACAAGATCGTCGTCGATCGCGTGGATACTGTCGGCACCGTCTGGCTCGGCCTGACCGTCGGGTGCGCGGAATGTCACTCGCACAAGTACGACCCGATCACCCAGCGCGAGTATTACCAGCTCTTCGCCTTCTTCAACAGCACCGACGACCGCGACATCGCCGCGCCCTTGCCCTCGCAGCAGGAGGCGATCCGCCAGACCGAAGCCGCCTACCGGGAGGCCCAGGTCTCCTACAACGACCCGGGCCATTGGGGAGACGACGAGCCGGCATTCCAGGCGTGGGTCGAGACGGCCGCCACCTTGCCGGACATCTGGACGACCCTCGAATCGTACGAGTTGCCCACCTTCGGCGCGAACAACGGCGCGAACCTCTACCCGCAGGAGGACGGCTCGTTCCTCGTCACGGGGATGGTCAACAACAACACGCATTACATCTTCATGGGGAACACCCCCTTGAAGGACATCACCGGCATCCGGGTCGAGGCGATGGCCGACCCGATGCTCCCGAATGCCGGCCCCGGCTGGGCCGATGACGGCCACTTCGTCATTTCCGAGGTCCAGGTCGAGGCGTCCCCCCTGTCCGACGTGAGCCGGCTCCAGACCTTCACGATCGACAAGGCCCGCGCCGATTTCTCGCAAGAGGGGTTCGACGTCGCCCGCTCCATCGACGGCGACGACAAGACCGGCTGGTCCGCCCACGTCCCCACCCTGCCGTTGCAAGGGGTGGACCGCTGCGCCGTGTACGCGTTGAAGGACCGCGCCGGGTTCGACAGCGGCACGCGGCTGAAGATCAGCCTGGTCCAGCACGACGGCAACAGCACGACCCTCGGCCGCGTGCGGGTCATGATCACCACGGCCGACCCCGCGACCCTGGCCGAGCAGACCATCCCCGGGCGCATCCGTGAGATCGCCCGCATCCCGGCCAGCGAGCGCACGCCCGATCAGGAAACAACCCTGCGGCGCTACTATCAGATCACCTTCGCGCCGGAAGCCCCCCGGCTGGCCGAGATTACCCAGGCCCTGCACGCGAGAAACCTGGCCCGGGGGGCCGTCAAGGCGCAGGTACTTTCCGAGCGGAGTACGCCCCGGCCGACGCACATTCATCTGCGCGGGAACTTCCTCGACGAAGGCCCCCAGGTTTCACCCGGCACGCCGGCCGTCTTGCACGCGCTGGAGGCTCGCGGAGAGCGGCCCGACCGGCTCGACCTGGCGCGCTGGCTGATCGAGCCCGAGAACCCACTGACGGCCCGCGTCACGGTCAACCGGATCTGGCGGCACCTCTTCGGCGAAGGGTTGGTCCCGAGCGTCGCCGACTTCGGCAGCCAGGGGGAACCGCCGTCGCACCCCGAGTTGCTCGACTGGCTCGCCAGCGAGTTCGTCGCCCGGGGCTGGAGCCGCAAGGCCATGATCACGTTGATCGTCACCTCCTCCACTTACCGGCAGTCGTCCGCCCACCGCGAGGAGCTTCGGAGCATCGACGCCCGGAACCGCCTGCTGGCGCGTCAGAACCGGTTCCGGCTCATCGCCGAGAACGTGCGCGACCAGTACCTCGCCGCGGGAGGGCTGCTCGACGGCCGTATCGGCGGGGAGAGCGTGCCGGCCGACGCCCACCGCCGCGGGCTGTACGTCCAGCTCAAGCGCTCGTTCCCCGAGCCGATGCTCGTGACCTTCGACGCCCCCAGCACGACCCTCACCTGCCCTTTGCGCGAGCGTTCCAACACGCCACTCCAGGCCCTGACCCTCCTGAACGACCCGCTCTACGTCGCCTGCGCCCGAGGCCTGGCGCGGCGGGCCGTCGCCGAGGTCCCCGAGAACGACATCGAGAAACGCCTCCGCCACGCCTTCCAGCTCGCTCTGACCCGCCCGCCGTCGGAAGAGGACCTGTCCGACCTGCGCACGCTGTTCGACCAGGTCCGGAGCCTCTACGAAGCCAATCCCGAGGCCGCCGCCCAGGTCGCCGCCGACGCGATGCCCGACACCATGCCCCGGCCCGAGGCCGCCGCGTGGGTCGTGGTGGGGCGGACGATCCTGAACCTCGATGAGGTGGTCACGAGGGAGTGAGATCAACGCGAATGAGAAACCGTCTGTGAGACATGGAAGATTTCAGATCGAGTGATCCGAAGACAGCGTGCGACATGTACGGCAGCGTAGGAGCACGTGATCGCGGGATTGTCCTGGATGCGATTAAGGAACAGACCTTTCGGGCAATGAGCCAACGGTCGCAACAAGTAATCGGAAAATCAGTTCACGAAGGAAGAACCCTCATCGCGACATGGGAGCTTCGAATAGGTGAATTAACTTGTCGAAGTCATCCACAAATGTGGAGGAGGAAGCGGATGACGGATCCTCGTCATCGCGATCGGATTCAGGTCGTCAGCATTAAGGATTCACGGTTATCATGGAATGGATGAGGACGGTTTATCTCCCATTATGAAGACGAATCGTCACATGCAGGGCAAATCCGAGGGACTTGCTTTCACACCTAAAGCATCTTAAATTCAGGAAGCTAATCGAGGAGAGATGGGAATCGTCTTCCTGACCTCCGAGGGCCAGACCCGGTCGTCGCGCGGAAAAGCGGCCGAATTGTTAAAAGAGATCGAGAGGTCTGAAGAACACCTGAAGAATCGAATGCCGCGTTCATGAGCCTACAACTGGCGGGTGAGGAACGAATCCCTGGGCATCGAACAACGGCCCTGCACGTCACTTCAGCAAGTCTGAGCCCTGGATACCACGTCCGAGGAAGTCAAGACGGGCCACGAGAACAAGAACATGAGAACGATCAACGGGAGACGATCCCCATGAACCCGATCCAGGAATACGTCCAGAAGACCCGCCGCGAGTTCCTCACGACCGCCGCCGGAGGCATCGGCGGGCTGGCCCTGGCGGCCTTCCTGGCAAAGGAGGGGATCGGGGGCGAAACAGCGGCTCCGAAGGCCGTCAACCCGCTGGCGCCCAAGCCGCCGCACTTCACGCCGAAGGCCACGAACTGCATCTTCATCTTCCTCTCGGGCGGCACCAGCCAGGTCGATCTGTTCGACCCCAAGCCGAAGCTCAACGAGCTGCAAGGGCAACACGTCCCCGAGTCGTTGCTCGACGGGGCGCGGTTCGCGTTCATTCAGAAGGATTCGGCCGTCTTGATGGGGAGCCCTCGCAAGTTCGCGAAGTACGGCGAGAGCGGCATGGAGTTCTCCGACCTGCTGCCGAACATCGCCACGTGCGCCGATGACATCGCGATGGTGCGGTCGATGCACACCGAGCCGTTCAACCATCACCCCGCGACGATCATGATGAACAGCGGCTTCATGCGCATGGGCCGTCCGACGATCGGCTCGTGGCTGACCTACGGCCTGGGCAGCGAGAATCAGGACCTGCCCGGCTATGTCGTCCTGGAGCCGGGGCCGGGCATTCGCGGCGGGGCAACGAACTGGTCGTGCGGGTTCATGCCCTCGACCTACCGGGGCGTGCGGTTTCACAACCAGGGGGAGCCGGTCGAGGACCTGGCCAATCCCTCGGGCATCTCGGCGGAAATCCAGCGACTCTCGCTCGATACCGTGGCCCGGCTCAACGAGCGCCGGTTCCGCCACATCGAGGACCCGGAAATTGACAGCCGCATCGCCTCCTACGAGCTGGCCTTCCGCATGCAGACGGCCGCGCCGGAGCTGATCGACCTGTCGAGCGAATCGCCGAAGACGATCGAGGACTACGGCATCAACCGCGACGGCACGTTGCCCAAGGATTTCGCCACGAGCTGCTTGCTGGCGCGGCGGATGGTCGAGCGCGGCGTGCGGTTCGTCAACATCTACATGGATGGCTGGGACCACCACGGCGGCCTCAACAGCGGCCTGACGACCAACTGCGGTGCCGTCGATCAGCCGATCGCCGCCTTGATCAAGGACCTCAAGCAGCGCGGGCTGCTCGACTCGACGCTGGTCGTCTGGGGCACCGAGTTCGGCCGCACGCCGCTGGGGGATAACCGCATCGGCATGACCAACGTCACCGGGCGCGACCACCAGCCGACCGCCTTCACGACCTGGATGGCCGGCGGCGGCGTCAAAGGGGGGACCGTGTACGGCGAGACCGACGAGATCGGCTGGAACGTCGTGAAGGACCCGGTCCATATCAACGACTTCCACGCCACGCTCCTGCACCTCTTCGGCCTGAACCACGAGGCCCTGACCTATCGCTTCGAAGGTCGCGACTACCGCCTGACCGACGTGGCCGGCAAGGTCGTCCACGGTCTCCTGGCCTGAGTTTTGCGGCTCCGATCGATTCCTGAGAAGATGGACCGGCCCCTTTCCTCGTACCGCCCGATCGCGCACAATCACGGCTGCGCGGACGTGTTCTGGCGCGCCGGGGCTTGGCACCGGATCTGCACGTCTCGCCGCCCATCGAACGGCAAAAAACGGAACCGAAAGGAGCAACCGACGTGCAACTTGGCATGGTGGGCCTGGGCCGGATGGGCGCGAACATGGTGCGACGCCTGATGCGCGGTGGGCATCAGTGCGTCGTGTACGACCTGAACCCGGAAAGCGTCGCCGAGCTGGAAGCCGAGGGGGCCACCGGCGCACGCTCGCTGGAGGCCTTCGTCGCCGCCCTGGAGAAACCGCGCGCCGCGTGGGTCATGGTTCCGGCCGGCGGGCCGACGGAGAAGACCGTCACCGCCCTGGCCGAGCACATGGAACCGGGCGACATCATCATCGACGGCGGCAATTCCTACTACAAGGACGACGTGCGGCGGTCGAAGATGCTCAAGGATCAGGGCGTCCACTACCTCGACGTCGGCACCAGCGGCGGCGTCTGGGGCCTGGAGCGCGGCTACTGCATGATGATCGGCGGTCCCGAGCAGGCCGCGCGCCACCTCGACCCGATCTTCCAGACCCTCGCCCCCGGCCTGGGGGAGATCCCTCGCACCCCCGGCCGCGAGAACCGCGAGGACAGCACCGCCGAGAACGGCTACGTGTACTGCGGCCCCTCGGGCGCCGGGCACTTCGTCAAGATGGTGCACAACGGCATCGAATACGGGCTGATGCAAGCCTACGCCGAGGGGTTCGACATCCTCCGGGGCACCCAATCGAAGGAACTGCCTGAGGATCACCGCTACGATTTCGACATGGCCGACATCGCCGAGGTCTGGCGGCGCGGCAGCGTCGTCGGCTCGTGGCTCCTGGACCTGACCTCGATGGCCCTGGCCGAGAATCCCGATCTCTCCAACTTCACCGGCTTCGTTCAGGACTCGGGCGAAGGCCGCTGGACCGTCATGGCCGCCGTCGAGGAGGCCGTCCCCGCCGACGTGCTCTCCACCGCGCTCTACGTCCGCTTCCGTTCCCGGCAGGAGCACACGTTCGCTGAGAAGATCCTCTCGGCCATGCGGAACAAGTTCGGCGGCCATGTCGAGCGCGCGAGCGGAGGATGAGCCGGCCCGCGTCTGTCATCCCATCATTCCCCACAGGAGAGATCCGCAATGGCGACCGAGTCCCCGACCCAAACCAGCCCGAACCCGCTGACGGTGGGGGTACCCCAGTCGCTCTTGCCGCAGCCTTGCGTCCTGGTCATCTTCGGCGCGGCGGGGGACCTCTCCTGGCGCAAGCTGCTGCCGGCCCTGTACAACCTGAACGTCGAAGGCGTGCTCCCGTCAAGCTTCGCCGTCGTCGGGTTCGGCCTGGGCGAAGAAGGGGACCCCGACGAGTGGATTCGGGCGCGGGCACGCAGCGGCACCGAGAAGTTCTCCCGGCGCCCTCCCGACGACGACCACTGGAAGGACTTCGCCCGCGCCTTGTTCTACGTCTCGGGCAGTTTCAACGACACGAGAGCCTACGAGCAGCTCAAGGCGCGGCTCGACGCCATCGACCAGCAGTTCGGCATCCCGGGCAACCGCATCTTTTACCTGGCGATCCCGCCACAAATGGTCCCGACCAGCGTCGAGCACCTGAAGGCCGCCGGCCTGGTCCGCGATGTCGATGACCCGGCCTTTACCCGCGTGATCGTCGAGAAGCCGATCGGCCACGACCTCCAGAGCGCCCGGGCGATCAACGCCGCCCTGGCCGAGGCGTTCGACGAGAGCCAGATCTACCGCATCGACCACTACCTCGGCAAGGAGACCGTGCAAAACCTGCTGGTCATGCGGTTCGCCAACAGCATTTTCGAGCCACTCTGGAACGGCAAGTACATCGACCACGTGCAGATCACCGTCGCCGAGGAGGACGGCCTGACCCACCGCGACCCGGAGACGGGCGAGATCACGGGCAGCCGGGTCGGCTATTACGAAGGCGTGGGCTCCCTGCGCGACATGGTGCAGAACCACATGCTCCAGGTCCTCTGCCTGACCGCGATGGAGCCCCCCTGGTCGCTCGGCCCCGACGTCGTGCGCGACGCCAAGATCGGCGTCCTGCGCTGCCTGCGGCAGATGACGCCCGAGGACGTCTTGCACTCGGTCGTGCGGGCGCAGTACATCGCCGGCTCGGCCGACGGCCAGCCCGTCCCCGGCTACCGGCACGAGGTCCGCGAGTTCTTCACCCGTCGCAACGAGCCGGTCCCGGCCGACTCCACCACCGAGACGTTCGTCGCCCTGCGTCTGTTCATCGACAACTGGCGATGGGCCGGCGTGCCGTTCTACCTCCGCACCGGCAAGCGCCTGCCGAAGCGGTCCAGCGAGGTCGCCATCCAGTTCAAGCCGGTGCCGCAGATCCTGTTCAACTCCGCCGCGGAACGTCCGCTGGAACCGAACGTGCTGTCGATCCGCGTCCAGCCGGAGGAGGGCCTGTCCTTGCGGATCGAGTCGAAGCTGCCCGGCCCTCGGGTGCGGATCTATCCGGTCGAGATGGATTTCAACTACAGCGAAGGGTTCGGCGGCGCGATGCCCGAAGCCTACGAGCGGCTCCTGCTCGACGTGATGGCCGGTGACGCCACCCTCTTCATGCGCCGGGATGCCGTCGAGGCCGCCTGGGAATTCGTCACGCCGATCCTCGAAACCTGGGAGCAGCGCCACGAGCGCTACCTGCCCGAATACCGCGCCGGCACGTGGGGACCGCTCGAAGCCGATCGCCTGATCGAAGCCGACGGGCGGCAGTGGAGGACGCTCTGATGAACGCCGAGATCGACCAACCGCCTGCCCTCGACGACCCCACGCCGATCGACCTGGCCGATATCGAGTCGGAACTGTCCCGCCGAATGAAGGCCACCCAGGGGGCAGGCGAGGGACCGGTCCTGCGGGCGCGGATGGCGAACCTGGTGATCTACTGCGATGATCCCGCGATGGCCGAAACCATCACGGCGGACATTCCCGTCATCGCCACGACCCACCCGGCCCGTTACATTCTGGCGATCGCCGATCCATCCCCTGGCCCCGGCGACCTGACCGCGACGGTCGCCGTGCGCCCCCGGCGGATCGGCAAGGACCGCATCGGCTACTACGAACAGGTGACGTTCCACACGACGGGTCAGGCCATCTCGCGGCTCCCGGCGGTGGTGCGTGGACAGCTCGTGGGAAACCTGCCGACGAACCTCTGGTGGGCCAGCCCGCTTCCGCCCCCCCTGGCCGGGGCAATGCTCTACGACCTGGCGGAGCAAGCCCAGCAGGTCCTCTACGACAGCAACGGCTGGACCGACCCCGCGCGCGGCGTGGCGGCCACCGCCTCGTGGCTCGACCAGTTCGAGCGCGGGCCGGGCCGCACCGGCCACACCTGGCGCGTGGCGTCCGACCTGAACTGGCGACGGATGAAGTCGTGGCGACGCCTGCTCGCCCAGGCCCTCGACCCCTCCTGCGCGCCTCACGCCATCGGGTCGATCACCGAGGTCCAGATCGAGCACGGCCCGCACGCGGTCGTTCAGGGCTGGGTCCTGGCAAGCTGGCTCGCCTCATGCCTCGGCTGGACGCTCCGCACGGGCAAGGTGCAGCCGGGCGTCGAGTTTTCCTGGCAGTTCGATGCGCCACAAGGCCCGGTCGTCGTGCGGATCGACCGCCTGGCCGACGCCCCCTCCGAGGTCCGCAAGGTCCGCATCGCCTGCCGGATGAACGACCACCCCGGCACCCTGGAGCTTCACGTCGAGCCGGACGGCCGGCGCCTCTCCGCGTGCCCCCAAGACCTCGAAGAGTGCTCCCCGAGAACCATCACACTCCCCCCTCACACCACGACCGAGATGCTCGCTCGCCAGCTCTCCGACCGCGAGCACGACCCGATCTTCCGCCAGAGCATGGCCGTCGCCCAGATTCTCGCCCGAAGCGTGCTCGGAATGTGATTAACCACTAATTTCCACATCATTTATGCTTGTCTTAATATTACTTAAATTCATCTCAATTCGCCCCGAAGGGGCAGCATCCGATAGCCAGGGGCAACGCCCCTGGAACACGAGCATAGAAAACACATCCCCGCCCTGAAGGGGCGGATTTCGTCCTACGAGATACGGCGAAATCCGCCCCTTCAGGGCACTATGCATTACCCCGCGTCAACTCAGCCATCAGGCAATGATTTCCTTGATCGGCTTCCCGTAATCCATCTCCAGCCGCTTCTGCCCGGGGACTTCCAGCCGGTGCGGGTCCAGCCCGAGCTGGTGCAGAACGGTCGCATGGATGTCGGTGACGTAGTGGCGGTTCTCGACGGCGTGGAAGCCAAGCTCGTCGGTCGCGCCGTGGGCGATCCCCCCTTTGATCCCGCCGCCAGCCATCCAGACGGAAAAGCCATAGGGATGATGGTCGCGGCCGTCGGCCCCTTGCGTGCCGGGGGTGCGGCCGAACTCGGTGCCCCAGACGACCAGCGTCTCGTCGAGCAGGCCCCGGCGCTTCAGGTCCTTGAGCAACGCGCCGATCGGCTGATCGACCTGACCGCACAGTTTGCTATGGCCGTTTTTCAGGTTGCCGTGGGCATCCCACGCCCCGGCGCCGCCGTTCGAACCGTGGAAGATCTGCACGAACCGCACCCCGCGCTCCACCAGCCGGCGCGCCGCCAGGCACTGCTGGCCGAACGTGCGCGTCGGATCGCGGTCGAGGCCGTACAGGGCCTGCGTCTCGGGCGTCTCGTCGTCGAACCGGACGACCTCGGGCACGGCCATTTGCATCCGCGCGGCCAGCTCGTAGGACTTGATCCGCGCCCGCATCTCGGGGTCATCGGGATACTTTACGGCCGAGAGCGCATTCAACCGCGACGAGCAGATTCAGCTCGCCGGCCTGCTCCTCGCGGAAAACCCCTTGGCCCGGCGAGGCGAAGGGCAGGGGGTTCTTCGGGTCGATCTCCAGTTGCACCCCGTCGTGCTCGGGGCCGAGATAGCTCGCGCCGTGGCCGTTCATGCCGCCGCAGCAATCGGCGATCGGACTGCCCAGGACGACGAACTGCGGCAGGTCGTCGTTGAGCGAGCCGAGCCCGTAATGCACCCACGAGCCGATGGTCGGGAAGGCCCCTTCGAGCGAGTGCCGCCCGGTGTGGAACTGAAGCTGGGCGCCGTGGTTGTTGTCGGTCGTCCAGACCGAGCGGACGACGGCGATGTCGTCGATGCACTCGCCGACGTGCGGCCACCAGTCGCTGACCTCGATCCCGCTCTGGCCCCGCTTCTGAAACCCGACCTGGAGCGGGAAGATCTTCTGGCGGATATGGCCGTTGGCGTCGTTCGGAATCGGAATCCGCACGTTATCCACGAGCGGGTTCGTGAGCGCATCTTTGTAGGGCGTCTCCCCGATTTCCTTGCCGCCGTACCTGGTCAGCTCGGGCTTGGGATCGAAACTCTCCAGGTGGCTGGTGCCGCCGATCATGAACAGCCAGATGACGCTCTTGGCCTTCGGCGCGAAGTGCGGCATGCCGTCGGGCAAGGCCCAGGCATCGGCCGCGCGGACGATCCCGTCGCGTTGCAGCATCGCCCCGAGGGCCAACCCGGTAAAGCCCATGCCCATGTCGGCCAGGAACGCCCGGCGCGTCGCGCCGGGGTGAGAGGGTCGGGGCGGTCGTCGATGGGACATGGCTTCACTCCGGAACGGTGATGCTGAGGATCGATGAGGACGGGCGCCCGGCCGCCGCGGACTCGGTCGGCTCCGCCGGCCACGGCGCGTGCCAGCCGCCGTCGTCGCCCTTGCGGAACGTCCCGCCACAGGCGAGGCATTCGCGGACATCCCGGGTGACGCGACCGCCGCGGCGGGCCGGGTCCTGGAGGAGCATCGCCCGCCGCCCGCAGGTCGGGCATCGCAGGGGAACGGCCTGCCGCACCTCGACGAAGAGCCACCTCAGCAGGAACGGGTTCAACACGAGCAGGAAGAGCCAGTCCCCGGGCACCACATACGGGCCGATGAGCCACCTCCGCAGCACGCCCAGGTCGTACCGTAGGATGAAGGCGGGCACCCAGAACGCCAGGAGCGTCCGGGAGATCCACGACCGCACCGCCCCCGGGCGGTCCAGCAGCCGGACCAGCACCCCCAGCATGCACACGGAGAGGATCAGGCAGAAGGCGATATCGTGGAACTTGAACCGGAACGACGCCCGCGGGACCGCCGCCAGCCACGCGCTGACCAGGGCGGCGTACAGGACCAGGATCATCCCTTGCCGCAAGGTCGGGCGCAGGCCGTAGGGATATGCGTCTCGGACCATCGCCGCTCCTCCTTCCCCGGCCGCCGAATTAACGAATCGTCACGAAATCATTATGATTGATCAGCACATGGACGAGATTTTCCCGCGCCCGCCGCTTCGGGTCGGCGGAGGGGGGCACGGAGATCTTGGCCTCGCCGACGAAGGGGGTCAGCCCCTTGGCGTCGGCCAGCCGCTCGGCCTGCGCCTGGAGGTACGCCTCGCACGCGTCGCGTTCCTCGACGGTCGGAGCGCGGCTGAGAACCTGCTCGAAGACGGCCGTCACGAAGGCCGGATCGGAGTCCATCTCCGTCGTGAGCCGCTTCGCCAGCACCCGCGATTGCGAGAGCGCGAGCGGGCTGTTGATCAGGGCCAGGGCCTGCTGCGGCACGATGCTCTGATCGCGACGGTAGCAGGCGTTGGTGTTGGCCGCGTCGAACAGCCGGAGGAACGTCATCTGCTTCTCAGGGGCGTGGCGGAAATAGAGGCTGCGACGGTACACGGTCAGGCCGGTGTTCTGGTCCAGCTCCGGTCCGCCCATCGCCAGGTCGAGGCTGCCGGCGACGTGCAGGACGTTGTCGCGGACGATCTCCGCCTCCATCCGTCGCGGGTTCATCCGCCAGAGCGCGACGTTCTCCGGGTCGATCGTCCGGTTCGGGTCGTCGAGGTCGGAAGACGACTGCATCCGGTAGGCGCTGCTGGTGACGATCAGGCGGTGCAGGTGCTTCATGCTCCAGCCGCTGTCCATCAGCTCAACAGCCAGCCAGTCGAGCAACTCCGGATGCGTCGGCGGCTTGCCGTTAAGCCCGAAATCGAAGACGGACGGCACCAGGGGCTCGCCGAAATGTCGCATCCAGATATGGTTGACCGCCACGCGCGCCGTCAAGGGGTTGTCGCGAGCTGGTGATCCAGTGCGCCAGGGCGAGCCGCCGCCCCGTGCTCGTGGCGGGATAGACCGGGCCGAGCGACGAATACGCCTTCGCCACCTTGCCCCGTTCGGCCTGGGCCTTCTCATCCACCTTGCGGGCCTCGGCCAGGGCCTTCTCGGCGGCGGTCACGGCCTGCGCCGACTTCGCGTCGCCCGGCTTGACCGCGGCCTTCGCGTCGGCCAGGGCCTTCTCGGCGCGGGCCACATCGGCGGACGCCTTCAAGGCGGCGGCCTGACGCTCGGCATGGCTCGCGGCATAGGCGAGGATGTCGGCCCGCTTCGAGTCGGGCGGATCGCTGAGATAGCGGGCATCATCCGCCGCGATGCGGGCCTGGAGCGCCTCGCGACCGGCCAGGGCGGCGAGCAGGTCCTTCTCGGCGAGCGCGGCGACGGCTTCCGCCTGGTCGGCGGCGGCCTGGGCCTCGGCCCGTTCCTCGGTCGAGGCGTCGAGTCGGGTGGACAGCCGGGCGATCCGCTCCCGAGCGGCGTCGCCCTCGGCGCGGGCGGTCGTCAAGCGTGGCGCGGGCCTTGGCGATGGCCGCGTCGGCCTCGGCGATCCACTGCTCCCGGACGTGCGGCTGCAAGCCGGGATAATACGCCGACGGCGGCAAGGCCACCGGCTCGACCGGCAGGGTGCCGCCGAAGAGGCGGGGCAGGGCGGGCTCCAGCGGCCGGTCCTTCACCGGCTTGCGGTCGTCCCCCCGCTCGAACAGGTACGTCGGCCGGTCGGCGTGGGCGTCGTAGGCGAGAACCAGGCCGTCCTTCGTCGTGTCGGCCTGCCCCGGCACGCGGTCGGTGCGGATGTCGTGCGGCTCGAAGAACTGCGCGGACGCGGTAATAATCGGCCTGGGAGATCGGGTCATATTTGTGATCGTGGCAACGCGCGCAGGCCAGGGTGATCCCCAGGAACGCCTTGGCCGAGTGATCGACCGTCTCCTGAAGCCAGACGTTGCGGTTGAACTTGAACCAGTTGCGCACGAGGTAGCCGGTCGCGCGGGCGGCGTCGGTGTCTCCCGGCGCGGCCTCGTCCGCGGCGAGCATCGCGACGACCATGCGGTCGTACCCCTTGTCGGCGTTCAGGCTCTCGACGATCCAGTCCCGCCAGCGCCAGATGTGCGGCTGGCTGTGGCGAACCTCGGCCTGATAGCCATACCAGTCGCTGTAACGCCAGACATCCATCCAGTGCCGCCCCCAGCGCTCGCCGTAACGCGGGCTGGCCAGCAGCCGATCGACGAGGTTTTCATACGCATCGTCGGACTGGTCGTTCAAGAACGCGTGCAATTCGTCCCGCGAGGGTGCCAGGCCGGTCAGGTCGAGCGAGACACGTCTCAGGAGCGTGGCGCGGTCGGCTTCCGGGCGAGGCGTCAGGCCGCGCGTTTCGTGCTCGGCGGCGAGGAACGCGTCGATCGGGTTGCGGACCCATGCGCGGTTGGCGACCTCCGGCACATCCGGGCGCTTCGGTGCCTGGAAGGCCCAGTGATCGCGGGGGCTTTTCTGCGGTTTTTCGTCGTCTGGCGCCGCTGCGCCACCGTCGATCCATTGGCGAATCGTTGCGATCTCGGCCTCGTTCAAGGGTTCCCCCTCGGGCGGCATGACGATGCCGAGGTTGCCGGTCACGGCATCGATCAGGAGGCTCTCGTCGCTCTTGCCCGGCTCGACGGCCGGACCGCTGAAGCCCCCTTCCCGGATGGAAACCGCCGTGTCGAGCCGCAGGTCGGCCTTCTGTTTCAAGGCGCCGTGGCACGCGTAGCAGCGTTTGGTCAACAGCGGCTTGACATCGCGGAGATAATCCACGGCCCCGTCGTTGGCGGCGGTCGGCAGGAGCAGGGCGAGCAGGACAAACGGCGTGGTCATGGCGTCACCAAGGGGCGGTGTTGGCTCCGCTCGGCCAGTCGCGCGAGCAACCGGCCTCGCTCGAGACGCGGCAGGAAACAATTGTTGAATTCTAACCCGAATCCCGAGCGATCACAAGCACTTCCGCGATCGTTGCCCACCTGGACGATGCGTGCTAACGTGGTCGTGGAAGAGCATGAAGAGCCTCACGCCAAGCCGCGAAGGCGCAAAAGAAACGCAAAGAGAGAGGATATTCTTTCGTCCTGGCGTTCGTCCTTGGCGACTTCGCGGCCTGGCGTGAGGCTCTTCTGGTCCGTGGAGCCTGGAGAGAGATGACCGACCGGCCCCGACGACCCGGCGCGGGCGTGATCCTGGTGTGCGTGAGCCTCGTCCTCGGCACGGTCTGGGCCGGGACGATCCCGCCGCTGGACGCCCCCGACGAGCCGGCGCACTTGCAGGCGATCTTGCAGGTACGCAACCGCCACATCCTGCCCGTGGTCCACTACCGCTTCGACCGCGACCCGACCGGCGAGGTCGTGGACACGCCGATCGACCCCGAAGCCCGGCGGTTCGCCCGGGAGAGAGGCATCGAGGACCCGTTCCACCTCCTGCCGTATGAATCGATGCAGGCCCCTTTGTATTACGTGGTGACGGGCGTGCTCGCGCAACTGGTCCCGCCAAGGCCGGCGGCCGTGCTGTGGCTGGGGAGGCTCGTCGCGGTGGCCTTCGGCGCGGCGACGGTCGGGCTGATCTGGGCGGCGGTCCGCCAGTTCGCGCCGGGGGAACCGGCGTGGGCGGTCGTGGCGGCCCTGGGGGTCGCGCTCTTGCCGCAGTTCTGCTTCAACAGCGCCACGGCCTCGAACGACAGCGCGGTGAATGCCTGCGCGGCGGCGGCGTTCGCCGTCTGGTTCCGCGGCCTGCGCGAGCCGGATTACGATCCGTGGATGCTCCGCGCCGGGGGTGATCGTCGGGCTGGCGATCCTCGCCAAGCTGAATGGCGTGGTGCTGGTGCCGGGCTTGGCCCTGGTGGTCCTGTTCCGCGCGGCGCAGTCGGAGACGGAAACCCGCTGGAAACGCGGGCAACGCCTGGCCCTGGGAGCATCGGCGGCCTTGATTCTCGTCTGCGGTTGGTGGTTCGCGCGAAATCTGTGGGAATATGGCGACCCGAGTGGCAGCCGCGACGCGATCCGGTTCTACGCAGCGCGGTTCGAGGCCCTCGACCCGGGCCGCCTCGCGGACTGGTCCCGGTTCCTCCGCAACACCTGGGAAAGCTTCTGGGGCCGCTTCGGCTGGATGATGTTCGGCCTGCCGGTCTGGATCTATCCGCCGATCGGCCTGGCGACGCTCCTGCTGGTGAGCCTCAGCGCGATGGCCGCCGCGCGACGGCTGGCGCGGGGGCCGGTGTCGCGCCCGGTCTGGCAGATGATCGGCGTGATGACGGTCGTCGCGGCGGGCTTGACCGTCTCGTACATCCGATTCAGCTTCACCGTGGCCTTCCAGGCGCAAGGCCGCTACCTCTTCACGGTGCTCCTGCCGATCGCCCTGGTGCTGACCGGCGGCCTGCACGCCCTGGCGAAAGGGCAAAAGCCGCGCCTCCGGCTCGTCCTGCTCGTCGCCCCGTTCGTCTGCCTCGCCGGCCTGAACGTCATCGGTCTGTTGAAGGTCGTTCAGGCCGCGAGGCTGGCGAAACCGGCGCACCCGATCGTCACGGATGCGCCTCGCCCCCAATGGGTCACGCCAGAAGCTTCGTCACGACCTGTCCTTCCACGTCCGTCAGGCGGAAGTCGCGTCCCTGGAACCGGAACGTGAGCCGCTCGTGGTCCAGGCCCAGGAGGTGCAGGATCGTGGCCTGGAGGTCGTGGACGTGCACGCGATCCTCGACCGGGCCGAAGCCGAACTCGTCGGTCTGGCCCACGGTGATCCCCGGCTTGATCCCGCCGCCGGCCAGCCACATCGTGTAGGCATCGACGTGGTGGTTCCGCCCGATGCGCTCGCGGACCTCCCCCATCGGCGTGCGGCCGAACTCGCCACCCCAGATCACCAGGGTTTCATCGAGCAAGCCATGCGCTTTCAAGTCCTTGATCAGGGCGGCGCAGGGCCGATCGACGTCGCGGCAGACCGTGTCGAGCGATTCGCCGAGGTCCTCGCCGGGGCCGCCGTGGTGGTCCCAGCTCGTGTGGTAAAGCTGCACGAACCGCACCCCGCGCTCGACCAGCCGGCGGGCGAGCAGGCAGTTGTTGGCGAAGGAGGGCTTGCCCGGCTCGGCGCCGTAGAGGTCGAGCGTCTCCTTGGTCTCGCCGCCGATGTCGATCAACTCCGGGGCGCTGGTCTGCATGCGATAGGCCATCTCGTAGGAGGCGATCCGCGTGGCGATCTCGGGGTCGCCGGTCGTCTTCAGCCGCTCGGAGTTCAGGTCACGGATCGCGTCGAGGGCCTGTCGCTGGCGGTCCGCGTCGATCCCCTTCGGGCTGGCCAGGTCGAGGATCGGCTCCGGACCGTTGCGGAACGGCACCCCCTGGTAGGTCGTCGGCAGGAACCCGCTCCCCCAGTTCACCGCGCCGCCGCGAGGCCCCCGAGGGCCGGACTGGAGCACGACGAAGCCCGGCAGGTCGTTTGACTCGCTACCGACCCCATACGTGACCCACGACCCCATGCTCGGCCGGCCGAACTGCGTCGAACCGGTGTTCATATAGAGCTTCGCCGGCGCGTGGTTGATCGGCTCGGTCGCCATCGTCTTGATGAACGTCAGGTCATCGACGACCGTGGCGATTTCCGGGAAGCACGAGGAGACCCACGCCCCCGACTCGCCGTGCTGGGCGAACTTCCGCTCGGTCGCCAGCAGCTTCGGCCGTTCCTTGGAAAACGTGTCCATGAAGGCGAACCGCTTCCCCTCGATGAACGAGTCAGGAATCGGCTTGTTGTGGAACTCCTGGAGCTTCGGCTTGTAGTCGAACAGCTCCAACTGGCTCGGCCCGCCGGCCATGAACAGGTAAATGATGTTCTTGATGCGCGGGGCGAAGTGACCCGGCCGGGGAGCCAGCGGGTTGGCCATCGGGTCGGCGGCCGTCGCGCGCATCGGCCGCGCGGGCACGACCGCCACCCAGAAGGGACGCCAGGGCCATCGAGCCAAGCCCCACGCCACACTGGGCGAAGAAGTGCCGGCGCGTCTGGTGGAGCAGGGGGTCGCGTGGGTTCATGGCAGGCCGCCCTTTCTTCTGAGATTTGAAGGTTATGATTCGTTGTGGTATCGCGATTATTCCCGTGTGATGAACTCATCGAGATTCAGAAGCACCCGCGCCACGGTCGTCCAGGCCGTCGTGGGGGTCCTCACCTTCGCTCGTCAACGCGTCGAGTAGCTCGCGGAGCCGGTCCCGCTCGGCCTCGCTCGGGTCGCGGGCCAGGGCGAGGCGGAACGCGTACGAGAGCCGGGCGTCGGCGTCCTCCGGCCCTTGCGTCAGGACCCGATCGGCGAGCGCCCGCGCGAACTCGAAGAACGCCTCATCGTTCAGGAGCATGAGCGCCTGAAGGGGCGTGTTCGAGCGGACGCGGCGGGTGCAGGCCCTCGTGGAGTCGGGGGCGTCGAAGACCATCAGCAAGGGGTGGGGCGTGGCCCGCCAGAAGTACGTGTAGAGGCCGCGGCGGTAGCGGTCCGGCCCCTTGTCGGCCGTCCACGCCCGGCGCATCTGGCCGAGGTTCATCACGCCATCGGGCTGCGGCGGGAAGACGCTCGGCCCGCCGACCTCCGGGCTCAAGAGGCCGCTGACCTCCAGGGCCGTGTCCCGGATCACCTCGGCGTCGAGCCGCAGGCGGGATTGCCGCGCCAGCAGGTAATTGTTCGGGTCGTGCTCCGCCAGGTCGGGCCGCAGGGTGGACGCCTGCCGGTACGTGGCCGACGTGACGATCAGGCGGTGCAACGGCTTGAGGCTCCACCCCTGGCGGACGAACTCGCTGGCGAGCCAGTCGAGCAGCTCGGGATGGGTCGGCCGCGCGCCTTGCAGGCCGAAGTCGTTCTCGGTCTCGACCAGGCCCCGGCCAAAGTAGCGCTGCCAGACCCGGTTGACCGTGACGCGGGCCGTCAGCGGGTTCTCCGCCGAGACCAGCCAGCGCGCCAGGTCGAGCCGGCTGGCCGACTCCGAGCCGCTCGTTTCCAGGACGGGCAGGACGGCCGGCACGCCGGGGGCGACCGGATCACCGGGGCGGGTGAAGTCCCCCCCCTGGAGGATGTGCGTCTGCCGGGGGTTCTTGACCCGCTCGCGCACGACCATGGTCGTGTTGATCTTCGGCATCTGCTTGCGCAGGTCGCTGATGACCGTCTTGTGCTCCTTCGTCTCGGGCGACTGGTCGATGAAGGCGGCGAAGACGACCGCGTTCTTCGCCTTGTCGCGCTGGTCGAACGGCGTGTCGAACGACTCGCGAACGTCCTGCGACTGCTTCTGCCGCTCCTCGGCGGTCAGAGAGGTTTCCCAGGCTTTCTGCTTCTCCAGGAGCGAGGGGTCCTCCTCCTGGATCTTTGCCAGATACGCCTCGATCTGCCCGTCGATCGCCTCCCGCTCGGCGACGATCTCCGGCGTGGCGACCGGGATCTCGGGCTCATCGACGTTATTGAAGAAGGCGAACATCTGGTAATATTCTTTTTGCGTGAACGGGTCGTACTTGTGGTCGTGGCACTGGCAGCAGCCGAGGGTCAGGCCCAGGAAGACGCTGGCGGTGGTGTTCACGCGGTCGATGACCGACTCGACGCGGAACTGCTCCTTGTCGATCCCCCCTTCCTGGTTGATCGGCGTGTTGCGGTGGAAGCCGGTGGCCACCTTCTGATCGAGCGTCGCCTCGGGCAAGAGGTCGCCCGCCAGTTGCTCGATGGCGAAGCGGTCGAACGGCATGTCGCGGTTCAGGGCGTCGATGACCCAGTCGCGATAGAGCCAGATCGAGCGGGGGGCGTCAATGCTGTAGCCGTTCGAGTCGGCATAGCGGGCCATGTCGAGCCAGTGCCGCGCCCAGCGCTCGCCGTAGTGCGGGCTGGCCAGCAGGCGGTCGATCAGCCGCTCATAGGCTTCGGGCTGGTCGTCCGCCAGGAACGCCGCGACCTCCTCGGGGGTCGGCGGCAGGCCGGTCAGGTCGAGGCTCGCGCGACGGATCAAGGTCGCCCGGTCCGCCTCGGGCGAGGGGGCGAGCCCCTCATCCTCCAGCCTTTTGAGGATGAAAACGTCGATCGGGTTGCGGACCCACGCCGCGTTCTCGACGGCGGGAACCTCGGCACGCTCGACCGGCTGAAACGCCCAGTGGCTGGCGTCCGCCTGGCGCTCATCCGTCGGCACGGGAGCACCGGCGACGATCCACGCCCGCAACGTCTCGATCTGTTTCTCCGGGAGCGGGTCCCGCTTCAACGGCATCCGCTCGCCAAACCCCTGGCCGAGCACGGCCAGCAATAGCTCGCTCTCCTCCGGCTGGCCCGGCACGACCACCGGCCCGGAATCCCCCCCTTTGAGCACAGCGGCGGCCGAATCGAGCCGCAAGCCAACCTTCGGCTCGACCGCGCCATGACACTTGACGCAGTTCTGCACCAGGATCGGTTTGACGTCCCGCGCGTAATCCACGGCATCGTCGGCGATCAACCGACCGGCGGGCAGGATCGCGAGCCCCAGCAAGCAGGCCAGCAACGTCTTCATGGGCGGCCTCGTCGGCAAAAAGGAAGGAAGGCGGCGGGTTCGGAGAGAGTCAGTCGTCACGCCACTAGCGGGAGGGTACGGGCGCAATATGTGTATTGTTCATTCTACCCCGAACCGCCCGCTGTTTTCCAGCGCTTTATGGCCTCGAATCGTGGATTGGGTGGGCATCTCGAAAGTAGGTGGGAAATCGCGTACAACGGGGCCCTCTGATGCGTCGCCCGGGAATTCGTCGTCATCCGTTCACGGAGGGCTCCCATGTCCTTCTCCCACCTCAGCCCCGAGCAGGCCGAACGCGCCGAGCAGATCTTCCAGTCCCTCCGCCAGGCGACCGAGGCCGACCTCCGCGGCCTCGCCGAACTGCTCGCCTGCAAGGAGGACGGCCAACTGCTCGGGCCGACCGAGTTCGAGGTCCGCGACCGCGTCCACACGATCGGCGCCAAGGCGATCGAGACCGCCGTCAACGGGCGGAAAAAGGGGGGTACCGGGGGTCGAGCCTGAGTTGCCCGCACTGTCGCGAGGCCGCCCGCTTCGTCGGCTATCGCCCCAAGGGCATGCTCTGCCTGCTGGGGCCGATCCGCCCCGAGCGGGCCTACTACCACTGCCCGCACTGCCATCAGGGCCATTGCCCCGGCGACGCCGTCCTCGGCCTGGGGGCCGGCGACCTGACGCCCGGCGCCGCGCAGGCGGTCAGCCTGGCCGGCGTGATCGTCAGCTTCGCCGAGGCCGCCGAGGAGGTCCTCACGCGGTTGGCCGGGCTGCGGGTCTCGGAGTCCACGGTGCAACGCACCACCGAGGCGGCCGGGCGAGGAACTGGGCCGGCGCCTGGACGCGGGCCAGACGTTCGCCCCGCCGCGGGACTGGGCCTGGCACAAGGACGCCGAGGGGAAGACCTGCGCGTATGTCTCGCTCGACGCCACGGCCGTCCCCCAGCAAGGGCCCGAGGCCGCGAAGGCCGAGGGGCGGATGGCCACCGTGGCGATGGTCTACAACCCGGTCCCCGACGACCCCGCCCGCTGGGCCGACCCCGCGGGGCGGCGGCCGCCGTGGCAGGCCCGCTACCTGGCCAGCCTGGAGGGCCAGGCGAGCCTGGCCGAACCGTTGCGGCGGCAAGCGGCCCAGGTCGGCATGGATCGGGCCGAGCGCTGGATCGCGATCTCCGACGGCGGCTCCGGTCTGGAGGACTGGCTGAGCGACGAACTTCGGCCGGGTCGAGGCGGTGATCCTGGACTTCTACCACGCCTCGGAGCACCTGGGCGACCTGGCCAAGGCCTGGCACGGCGCCGGGACCGAGGCGGCCGAGGCCCAGCATCAGCGTGGTCGCACCGGCTGAAGCACGAGGGGGGCGAGGCGGTGCTGGCGGAGCTGCGTCTGCTGGACGCCGCGTCGCGGCCGTCGGCCCGCGAGGTCCTGCGGGAGACGGTGACCTACTTCGAGAACCAGGTGCATCGGATGGACTACCCGAGCTATGTCGCCAGGGGCTGGCAGATCGGCTCGGGTCCGGTGGAGTCGGCATGCAAGACGGTGGTGGGCCAGCGGCTGAAGGGCGCCGGGATGCGTTGGGGGGAACAGGGCTCGGATGGGGTGTGCCACCTCCGCGCCCTGTTCCTGAGCGAACGGGGCCAATGGGATGCGTTCTGGGCCGGTTACCGCAAAACCGGGTAGCGCTTTCCACCTACTTCAAAGACGTAGATTCCGACATCCTTTGCGAGTACACGGCCCGGACGTTGCTCACCTCCTGCGCCAGTGGGCGTCATTTCTTCCCTGATCAAAAGGAGGGATCGAGGGGGGTGCCTGGGGCTGCGGAGCGGTGAGCGTGCGTGGCCCTGTCGATCTTCCCGGAACCCCCTCCGGCTCCCCCTTACCAACTGAGTATTACCCACAACTTTCCCATCACTCCGTCAGTCGTTATCTTGAGCAAGATCGGCTCTTCGGGATATTCCTTCCAACGCACACCCCAACGGCTCTTCTCATGGAATCGCATGCCCTCTGGGCCGCTCAGCTGGCCACGGCGACGGACTTGCCCGATGCACGACTGACGGGGCGGCTCGCGGCGATCCTTCAGACGACGGCCGAACATCCCGCGGCGTCGATCCCCCAGGCCACCGGCCAGGCCAGTCAAGCCAAGGCCGCCTATCGCTTCTATGCCAACGACCGCGTCACCACCACCGCCTTGCACCAGGGGGTCGCACGCGACACGGCGCGACGCGGCCTCGATCTGGACGTCGTGCTGGTGGTGCAAGATACCACCTCGCTCAATCTCACCGGCTTACGCTCCGTCACCGAACTCGGCCCGATCGACTCCGGCCGCTGGGCCGAGGGCTCTTCCCGCACACGGCGATGGCGGTGACGGGCACGGGGCAGGTCCTCGGGATCCTGGATCAGCAATGCTGGACGCGGCCCCAGCCCGGCCAACCGGGGCCCGAGGAGAAAGAGAGTGCCAAGTGGCTCCACGGCCTCGACGCGGCCCGCGCCGCGCTGCACGAGACGGCCGGCCCGCGGCCGGTCCCCCGCCTGATCCATGTGATGGATCGGGAGGCCGATGCCTACGAGGTGATGATGGCGGTGGTCGATGCCGGCGACAGCGCGGTCATCCGCTGTGCCCAGAACCGCCGCATCGACGACCCGCTGGGCACGGCTCATCAGGCGGTGCGTCGCCAGCCGGTGTTGGGTTGCACCACGGTGCCAGTGGGACGCTCGGCGGCGGGGGCCCCGCCCGCCTGGCCACCGTCGCCCTGCGGTCGATGGCCGTCGACCTGGTGCCGGACTGGGAGAAATATCCCCACGCCTGGCCGATGCGTTGGAACCTGGTGGAGCTCGTCGAGCCCGATCCCCCGCCGGGGGCCGAACCGGTGCATTGGTATCTCTGGACGCTGGAGCCGGCGGCCACGGCGGCCGAGGTGCTGGAGGTCGTGCGGAAGTACACCTGCCGGTGGCCGATCGAGGAGATGCACCTGGTGCTCAAGAGCGGCTGCCAGGCCGAGGCGTTGCGATTGGAGACGTGGGACCGTTTGGAGAAAGCTGTGACCCTACAGAGTGCGGTGGCGGCCCGGATCGTGGCCTTGCGTGACCGGGCGCGGCAGGCCCCCGAGGCCCCGGCCTTGGAGTTGTTGGATGAGGAGGAGGCCGAGGCGTTGGCCTGTCACTTCGGCGGCGGGATGGCATCGTCGGCGCTGACGATTGGCCAGGCGGTCTTGTGGATCGGTCGGCTCGGTGGCCACCTCAATCGGACGGGAGACGGGATGCCGGGTGTTCGGACCTTGTGGCGTGGGCTTCATGACCTGTCCTTACTCACAGCCGGCTTCCGAGCCGCGAAACGCCTACGGGAATAGTTGTGGGTAATGATCAGCTTTTCCAAGGGGGGATCGAGGGGTTCGCCTGGGCCGCGGATCGGTGGTCGTGCATTGACTCACCATTCCGAACCGGATGATCTATGGAGAGACAACTCAGCCCCCGTACCCGCCACCTCTCGTTTTCCGAGAAATGATCCGAGGACCCTCCGTCATGCGACTCCCTCGACGCTCGATCCCGACGCTCTGCCTGATCGGCCTCACCCTGGTCGGCCTTG
Organism: uncultured Planctomycetota bacterium; assembly: GCA_963758025.1. GTDB lineage: Bacteria > Planctomycetota > Planctomycetia > Isosphaerales > Isosphaeraceae > CAVWUA01. Next base: position 58,868 of record CAVWUA010000013.1, read on the forward strand.
GGGCCGACAACCCGCCGACGAACGCCCGACGCCCGGAGAGTGAGGCCGAACTGCGGTCCTGGCTGGAAAACATGGTCTGGTATCACCACTTCACCAACGCCGAGATCGCGGCGGCGACCGGGTTGGAGGACACGGAGATCGCGGCGGCCTTGAAACGGTTCGACATCCGGCCCGAGACGAAACCGGAACGTCCCGACGACGCGCCTTTGCTCGTGCTGCCGTATCCCGGCGGGCGGCATCCGCGGATCGGCTTCCTCGACGGCGCGATCGACCCCCAGCGCGAGACGAAGCTGAGCGTCTTCACCCCCTGGGACCCCTCCAGCTACGTCGTGCTGGACGTCCCCGAGGCGATCTGGTCGAACCTCGGCCTGACCTACCTCGCCCATACCCACGTCCCGACCCTCTGGACGGAGCGGGGGATCGCACTCGAACGCCTGGAGTGGTCCCGCCGCGACGACGGCTCGCTCGTCATGGAGCGCACCCTGCCCAACGGCATCACCTTCGGCACGAGGGCCGTCCCGAAAGCCGATCACGTCGCGCTGGAGCAGTGGTTGACCAACGGCACCGATCGCCCCCTGAGCGACCTCCGCGTGCAGGATTGCGTGCTCCTGAAAGGGGCGAAGGGGTTCAACGCCCAGACGGACGACAACAAGCTCGTCCGGAAACCGTACGTCGCGTGCCGCTCGACCGACGGCCGGCGCTGGATCATCTCGGCGTGGGAACCCTGCCAGCGGGCCTGGTCAAACCCGCCATGCCCCTGCCTGCACTCCGACCCGCAGTTCCCCGACTGCGCGCCGGGGCAGACCGTGCGCGTCCGGGGCCTCCTGTCGTTCCACGAAGGGGACGACATCGAGGCCGAACTGAAGCGGCTGGACCGGACCGGCTGGCGCGGCGAAGGAGCGGAACCGAGCGTCACTCCGCCCGCGCCTTGATCCACCGCGGAAGGTCGGTAACGTCAGGGAAGACCCACCCGCACTCAGCGCCGGCGGTCGAACCGAACGCCAGCCCATCCCGGAGACCAACAGGACCCCCAGAAGGCCGGCCACCCCGAGCACCAGCGACGGATGGCGACGGGGAGACGGCGCCGGAGCCACGGATCGAATCCCGGCCGGTTCCGGCCCAGAGACTGACCCATCCAGCCCGGCGTGGGAGCCGTCTCCGGAAGCTCGTCCGGAGCCGGAATCGGGTCCACGCATCGCTCCCGGGCTGTTCGAAGACAGAAGACAAAGGCCGCTCCACATTTCGGGCAGGTTTGTTCCTTCGCGTCCTGAGGCCGAGAGCTTCGATAACGTGCCCGACAGCCGCTGCACATCAGCATCCCCGTCTGGATCATCGGCCCGCCCTCCCCTCTCTCTCAAACCTCCCGATGTCGCACCCAAAGTAAGGCAAGCGTGTCCACCATCTTTTAGATACTCCCAAAGAGCGCGATTCTGGGCCACGCTGGACCGTTTTCCTGATTTTTATGGGATTGACGCAGCTCGCCCCCACGAGGCGAATCGAGCCGTGTTTCGTGTCGGGAATCTGGCAGCGAATCAACGGCAGTCAAGGGCGGCTTGTACGAGAAGATGTTTCACTTCTACAACCTGAACCGCGACGCGTTCCTTGACTACTATCACAAGCGATCGAACGTCGAAACGATGTCCACAGCATGATCAAAGCGAAGTTCGGAGCCCATTTGCGGAGCAAGACGGATACTGCGATGGTCAACAAGCGCTCTGCAAAATCCTCTGCCACAACGTCTGCTGCCTGATCCAGTCGCCCTACGAACTGGGGGACGAGGCAACATTCTGGGGAAACCGCCTGGGAGGCCGAGTGTGACGGCCGGGGAGATGGCAGAAGGCGATCCGTTCGAGGCGTGGGCGTGGGTCTAACGTCTAACCGTTAGTCGATCAAGCTGCAAGTACCTCGCACACCATGGGCGGATCAGAGACAGGTAGCAAGATTGAGAAATCGCCCAACCTAGCTAGATCTTCTTCCTTATAGACCGGCTTGCGATCATCATAGATTGTGACATTCTGCTCGATACCCTGGGGCTCACCGATATCAAACCATCGCCTGAACAGTTCATTAGCCTGGATGTGAGCCTGAGTCGGATTGCTGGCAGCCAAGGTCAGGATGGAAGACTCGGTTCGGCGACCAAAGACCCGATAGTCGATCCTCACCGGGTTGCCATACCGACCCACGATCTCAACATTCGGCTCGTATCGGAGTTCACTGTCAGCGAAGATTTCTTCGACTTCCTCGCTGAAAAGCGATTGCTGGGTGGATCGGCGCGTGAAATTCAAATCCGAAACCCTGAGGCAAGCTTGAGCTAACCGCAACATGCCTTCGGGTATTTGGTCAAGACTGTCGATAGGAAGCGTGAGTTCGCCATCCTTCTTCTGAACGCCGTACAGCCGGATAGCATCTTCAAGGAACCGCTGACGCTTCTTCGACTCCCAGGGCTTCACCTGGACATTGAGGAGCCAAGCGATCGTCTGCCCGAAGTCGGTTAGTTCAAAACCCTTCAACAATGGCTGTTCATTTTGAACAAACACGTCAATGGAACCCCCGTCGGGATAGAGCAGAGCCGTTTCGATCCTGATGTGTCCACGAGGAAGTTGATCGACATCCCTGACGAGGGAGTGGCTCGACAGTTTCGACTTCACGGATTCCAAGAGATCCATTGCTAGCCTCAACGGCTCGTACCGGGGGCGTAGAAAACCCCGTCGTGCGTGATCCGGGCCATCTCGCAAAATGCCGTGAACAAGACCTCAACCGGCCGGCTCGACAAATCCGGGCGATCAATGACACCATCCGGCAGATTGCGGTCGGGGCATTGCTCGCTCTGGAGGGAGTGCTTGTGAGTACGCCCGCAGGGGCGATGAACCTGCCCATTCACATCTAGTCGGCAGATAGGACCGAGACCCGGCACATGGACATTGAACGTCGTGGAACCGATCTGCGGGTTGTGCGTGATGTTCAGCCGAACATCAACCCCGCGCGAATTTGTGATACGCAATTCCTCTGTCGTCAGCAGGGGCCGAGCCGCTTGACGGGCAATGAAGCGAATATCACCCTCAATCGTCTTCCCCGGCAGATCCCGCAGCATCTCGAAGGAAGCACGGTTCATGACGCAGAGCCCAGAATGAATGATCTAAGCCGATAGCCGACCCTCAAATGGCCAGTGTACCGAAGTCCATGAAGAAAAAAAGACCGTTGTCACGATTCTTCTGTCCCGCTCTATCGGCTCAGGCTGAGCGGGATCTCCCCCTCCAGGATCTGCGCGACCCTCACCGGCACGATCTCCCGCCCCTCCCGGCAGAAGAATGCCCGGATCTCGGTCTCGGCGTCCAGGGTGAAGTCGAACGAGACGAAGAGTCCCTTGCCACCTGTCTGGCTAAGATGCGAGCATGATGCCCGAGTAAGACAGATCCAATTTCGGGAGTAGAACACCTTTGTCCCCTAATTCGCTGGCCGGTTTCAATCGCCGGGCAGAGCTAGGATCCGTGCCAACGAGGTCACTCCTAAAATTTACTCAAAAATTTCGATAGAATCATTATTGTACCGCAATCATTCATGATTTCTTCAATGGGTCGATCCGCAAGCCCTGGACGACACCCTCTGGAGATTCAGAAATCCTCTCGCCGCGGGAAGAATTCCAGAAGTCCACGAGCCTCCGCAACGAGATTATCTCCTTTGAGGAAGCACCAGGCCTTTCCCTACGCGGTTCTTTGATAATACGTGACGAGCGTTCGCGCATCTTCGAGTCGAGAGCAAAACTCCCGCGCCGAACGAACCCATCTGCCATTCTGGCAGACCTCCCCAAGGTCCGGTATTTCCAGGGAATACCGCTTACCCTCCCTCCGTGGCGAGCGAGCGCAGCAAAACACAACTTCTTTTCACACCAGGAGATAAGCTCGGATTACCGAACGAACCCATCTGCCATTCTGGCAGACTTCCCAAAGGCCGGTTTTTCCAGGGGAAAACCGCTTACCCTCCCTCCGTGGCGAGCGAGCGCGCAAAACATAACTTCTTATCGCGCCAAGGAGATAAGTTCGGATTACCGAACGAACCCAACGCCTCGACCTCCACCGGCGCCGACCGAACCCAGGCGTTCCGAAAGGGGCAACCCGGTAAAGGGTTGCGTTCACGAGGGGCCGGAGCGCCCTGGCTCCGAGCGTCGGCGCGGTCGGGCGTGGCGGAGGCGGGGGCGGTCCGCTACACTCGCTCTTTTGGAGGAGGATGGAGGCCTCGGCGATCAAGGGGAGACGGACCATGCGGATGTGGGGACTCGGGATCGGGCTGTTGCTGGGACTGGCGAGCCTCGCGATGGCGGAGCCGCCTCGGTCGCGCGACGACCGGTTGAGCGTGAACCTGTTCGCCGCCGAGCCGGACATCGTGACCCCGACCGGGATCGCCGTCGATCGCCGCGGGCGCGTCTTCTGCATCGAGAGCCATACCCACTTCCGCCCCGACGACTATGAGGGGCCTCCGGCCGACCGCATCCGCATCTTCGAGGACACCGATGGCGACGACCGGGCCGACGCCATTCGCACCTTCTTCGAAGGGACGAAGTGGACGATGAACCTGGCGTTCGACCGGGACGGGTCCCTGGTCGTCGCCACCCGTTACGAGGTCTTCCGCCTCCGCGACCGCGATGGCGACGACAAGGCCGACGAGAAGACGACCCTCGTCCGCCTGGACACCCCCGGCCAGTATCCGCACAACGGCCTGGGCGGGCTCGCGTTCGACGCGTTCGGGAACCTCTACATCGGCCTCGGCGAGAACCTGGGGGAGTCGTACTCCCTGGTCGGCTCGGATGGCACGACGCTCGAAGGGGGCGGCGAGGGGGGGAACATCTACCGTTGCCGGCCCGACGGGTCTGGCCTGGTGCGGATCGCCACCGGGTTCTGGAACCCGTTCGCCCTGGCCTTCGACCCCTTCGGCCGGCTCTTCGCCGTCGATAACGACCCCGATAGCCGCCCTCCTTGCCGGCTCCTGCACATCGTCGCGGGGGGAGATTACGGGTTCCGTTTCCGCAACGGGCGCAAGGGGTTGCATCCGTTCACAAGCTGGAACGGCGAGCTGCCCGGCACCTTGCCGATGGTCTGCGGCACGGGGGAGGCCCCGAGCGGCCTGGTCGTCTATGAGTCGGACGGCCTGCCGGAGGAGTACCGGGGCAGCGTGCTCGTGACCTCCTGGGGGGACCACCGCCTGGAGCGTTACCGCCTGCAGGCTCGCGGGGCGTCGTTCGGCTCGACCCTGGAGCCGGTCCTCGTCGGCGGGGAGGACTTCCGGCCGGTCGGCATCGCCGTCGCGCCGGACGGGTCGCTCTACCTGAGCGACTGGGTGGATAAGTCCTACCCGCTGCACGGCAAGGGGCGGATCTGGCACGTCCGGCGCAAGGCCCCTCAGCCGCGGGCGGAGCCATCGCTCGACCACCCGGACCGCCACATCCGGGAGGAGGTCGCGCGGGGGGCGAACGACGCATTGCTGAGGATGACCGTCCTCGACGATCTCGACCCGAGAGGCCGCGCCTCGGCCCTGGCCGAGCTGATCCGTCGGGGCGAGAAGGTCCCGCCGTCCCTGGACGACCCTGATCCCGGCGTGCGGGGCATGGCGGTTCGGGCCTTGCCGCCGGACCTTCTGGATCAGAAGGCCGATCAAGGCGTGCACGACCCCGCCGCCATCGTCCGCGCGGCGGCGCTGCGGCGTTGGTCGCTGAGGGATGATCCCGAGGCGTCGAAGGCGGATGTCCTCGCGGTGCTCCTCCCCGCGCTGGAGTCGGACGACCCGTTCCTCCGCCAGGGCGCCCGCGAGAGCCTGAAACGCTGGCCGGACGTGTCGGAGCTGGTCACCTTCGCCCGAGAGGCGGACTACCCCAGGCGACGGCTCGGCCTGCTCCTGGTGCTCCGCGACCTGGACACGCCCGAGGCCCGCGAGGCCCTGCCACGGTTCCTGAACGACCCCGACCCGGATGTCCGGTTCGCGGCGATCCAGTGGGTCGGCGAGCGGGGGCTGGAGGCGTATCGGCCCGCCCTGGTCAAGGGCCTGGCTGGCGGGGCCGTCACACGGCAGCTCTTTGAGGGCTACCTCGCGGCCCTGGAGCGGCTCGACGGGACAGGCCGCCTCCTGAACCAGGAGATCGGCGGGCAGGAGTACGTCGCGGCCCTCCTGCACGACCCGGCGACCCCGGACGCCGTCCGTCGGCGGGCCTTGCGGGTGCTCCAGCCCGACCACCCCGCCCTGACCCTGGAGCGGCTCCGGGGGTTCCTCCAGACCGAGGACCCCGGCCTGCGGCTCGAAGCCGTGCGGACCTTGCGGGAAAGCCCGCACGAGGGGCGCTTGCCGATCCTGCTCGACCTCGCCCGCGATCCCGGCGCGTCCGAGACGCTGCGAGCCGAGGCCGTCGTCGGGCTCTCAGGCGACGAGCCTCGGCAGCGCGAGACGCTGCTCGCCCTGGCGACCGACGGCCCCCCCAGCGTGCGACGGGAGGCCCTGCGGTCCCTCCGGGGCGTCACGCTGACCGACGCCCAGCGCGAGACCCTGGAGCAAGCCGCTCAGGGGGACGAGGCGGCCCAGAGTTTGCTGGCGACCCTCAACGCGACCGACCGGTTCCCAGATGCGCCAAGGGCCGACGAACCTCGACGGCTGGCGGCAGCGGCTGGACGGTCCTGGCGACCCGTCGGCCGGCGAGCGGTTGTTCTTCCACCCGAAGGGGCCGGGCTGCTTCCGCTGTCATGAGGTCGATGGACGGGGCGGGCGGATCGGTCCGGAGCTGGCCACGACCGGCCGGGCGACTCGACCGCCCCCGCCTGATCGCGTCGATCGTGCAGCCGAGCGCGGAGATCGCCCCGATGTTCGTCCCCTGGCGGATCGCCCGCAACGATGGCACGATCGTCCAGGGCCTGCTCGTCCGCGAGACGATCGACGGCGGGCAGGTCTATGCCGACCGCGACGGGCAGACCGTCACCCTGAAGCCGGAGGAGATCGCCGAGCGGCGGCCGGAGTCGATCTCGATCATGCCCGAGGACCTCGCCCACACGATGACCCCGAGGGAGTTCCGCGACCTGCTCGCCTTCCTCCAGGCTCCCGCCGGGGACGTGCCCGCGCGGGCGGATAACGCCCTGAGCGACCGCGAACGGGCCGACGGCTGGGTCTTGCTGTTCGATGGCAAGACCCTCGACGGCTGGATGACCAGCAGCCGAGGCCCCAGCCGCACGCCCGTCGAGGACGGCTGCATCAACCCGCACGGCTGCGGCGGATACATGATGATCCACGAGCGGGAGTGGTCCGACTTCGCCCTGTCGCTCGACTTCAAGCTCAGCGAGGGCTGCAATAGCGGGGTCTTCGTCCGGACGTTCCCGCTCGAACCCCGGCCCGGCAAGGACGTCGGCTACAACGGGATCGAGGTCGCGCTGGACGACACCCAGACGGCCGGCCCGCACGACACCGGAGCGCTCTACGACCTGGTCCCGCCGTCGCGCAACGCCATGAAGCCCGCCGGTCAGTGGAACCACCTGGAGGTCACCTGCGACGGCCCCCGGATCACCGTCGCGGTGAACGGCGAGGTCGTCACCCGAATGAACCTCGACGAATGGACCAAGCCCAACGTCCGGCCGGACGGCACGCCCCACAAGTTCGACGTCGCCTACAAGGACCACCCGCGCCACGGCTACATCGGTCTGCAGGACCACGGCGCCCCTTGCTGGTTCAAGAACATCAAGATCCGCCCGATTTCCCCCGAGCGACCATGACCCACGACCTGACCATCGACCCACCCCTGGACGAGACGATCGAGGGGAACGCCCAGGCCCTGCGCGACGGCAGGCGGACGTGCCTGGACGTGCTCGACGCCTGCCTGGCCCGCATCGACGCGTGGGAGCCGAAGGTCCATGCCTGGGTGCTCGTCGATCGTGAAGGGGCACGCGGCCAGGCCCGCGCCCTGGAGGAAGAGCGCGAGGCGGGGCGGCTCTGGGGTCCTTTGCACGGCATCCCGGTGGGGATCAAGGACATCGTGAACGTCACCGGCCAGCCGACGGCCGCCGGGTTCGGCCCCTGGGTTCAGCGGGCATCGGGCGGCGATGCTCCGATCGTCGCCCGCCTCCGCGCGGCCGGAGCGGTGATTCTGGGCAAGACGGTCACGACCCCGTTCGCCTGGATCGACCCGCCTCCGACCCGCAACCCGTGGAACCTCGACCGCACGCCAGGCGGCTCGTCGAGCGGCTCGGCCGCCGCCTTGGCCTGCGGCATGGCCCTGGGTGCGATCGGCTCGCAGACCGGCGGGTCGATCACCCGCCCGGCGGCCTTCTGCGGCGTGGCCGGGCTCAAGCCGACCTTCGGCCGCCTCAGCGCCGAGGGGATCGTCCCGCTCGCCCCGAGCCTCGACCACCCCGGCCCCCTCGCCCGCACCGTCGGCGACCTCGCCGCGCTCTGGGAGACGATCGCCGGTCCCGACCCGAGAGATCAGAGGGATATGCCCGGAGCGACCATCCGCCTGGGCCGCCCTCGCGGCCTCTTTCACGACCGGGCCGAACCGGCCATGCGGGAGGCTCTTGACGGGGCACTCGACGCCCTGCAAGCCTCCGGCATGGGCGTGACGGAGACCGCGTTGCCGGGGTCGTTCGCCGACGTGATCCGCTGTCACCGCCTCATCATGGCCGCCGAGGCGGCCTCCTGGCACGAGCCGCTCCGGGCCGAGCACCTCGACGCCTACCCGCCCCGCATTCGGGACCTGGTGGCCGAGGGCCTGTCGATTCCCGCCACGGAGTACATCCGCTGCCGCCAGCACCAGGACCAGCTCAGGCGGGAGATCCTCGCCTGCTTCGAGGGGATCGACGCCCTGGCGACCCCCGCCGCGATGGGAACGGCCCCCGACCCCACAACGACGGGCGACCCGGTGATGAACTCCCCCTGGAGTTACACCGGGTTGCCCACCGTCAACCTGCCGATCGGCCTCTCACCCGAGGGCCTGCCGCTGGGCCTGCAGCTCGTCGGCCGCCCGTTCGGCGAGCGAGCCTTGCTGGAGGTCGCCCGGCGCTGCGAGACGATCCTCCGAAGCCGCCGAACGGGCGGGGCAGGGGGGCTGTCGTGAGGATCGCTCAGGGGCCGACCCGTCCTCCCGCCAATCCTCCCGCGATCGCCAGGATGACGACGAGGATCAGCCCGATCACGAACAGGCCGACGGCGATCATGCCCATGACCCGGCCCGCCACGGCGATCCCCTCGGGTTCCACCCCCCGGGTTCGGCATTCTTCCATGTACCGGTTGCCCATGATCCAGGCGACAATCGCCAGGGGGAAGCAGACGAACAGACCGAGCAAACCGAGGATAAAGATCGTGGTCGCGCCTTCCGGCTTGCTGGACGGAGGTACGCTCATACCGTGTTCTCCCTTGTCAAAAGGTCCCCAAAAGGGTCACCGCGATCGGTCTTACATGAGGAACAACCGGAGGCCGAACCTATGTCATCCCTGGCACGTTTGCAACGATTTTCTTCGTTGGATTGACGAATCTCGATCTGGAGGTTGCAACTGGTGACGGCCAGGGGACCGGGGTATGATCCGAAGAGATGCACGACGAGATCGGTCGGACCCACCTCGGCCCGAGGAGCCAGACCATGCCCCATCGAGAATCCACCTGCCATGGCCCGTTACCGCTGAACCGCCGGGAGTTGCTCCAGGTCGGCGGGATCGGCCTCCTGGGTCTGAACCTGCCCCAGCTCCTCCGGGCCGATGAGGCCCAGAACACCAGGGGATCGGCCTCGGCGGACGCCTGCATCCTGATCTTTCTGGACGGCGGGCCGAGCCATCTCGACATGTGGGACATGAAGCCCGACGCCCCGTCCGAGATCCGCGGCGAGTTCCAGCCGATCGCCTCGACCGTGCCAGGCGTCCCCTTGAGCGAGCACCTTCCGAGGCTTGCCCGGAGGTTGCACCTCGGTAGCCTCGTCCGCTCGGTCCACCATCACGTGAACAACGCCCATGCGGCGGCCGTTTATACGAGCCTGACCGGGCACGACCGCGGCGACGCCACCATAGCGGTCGGGGCCGGCCCATTGGACTATCCGGCCATCGGCTCGGTCGTCGGCCTGAAGCGCCCTCCCGAAACGCCGGTCGTGCCGTACGTGTCGATGCCGTACATCACGGCCGAGGGGCGCGGCGGCCCCCCTCAGCCGGGGTTCTTCGGCGGCTGGCTGGGCCGCCAGCGCGACCCCCTGTTCGTGCTGAAGGACCCGAGCGCTCCGGACTTCGCCATGCCCGAACTGTCGCTCCCGGACGGGGTTGATCCGTCGCGGTTCCGCGACCGCCGCCGCCTGGTTCATACGCTCGGGGGCATCCCGCCGGGGCTGGACCTCGACCGCCGGCTCCAGGACCTCGACCGGTTCCAGGCCCGCGCGTTCGAGCTTCTGACCTCGCCCGAAACCCAGCGGGCCTTCCGCCTGGATCGCGAGGACCCGAAGGTCCGCGACCGCTACGGCTGGAACATCTACGGCCAGAGCGTCCTCCTGGCGCGCCGTCTGATCGAGGCCGGCACGCGCGTCGCGTGCATCTCCTGGGCTCCCGACGCCAATGCCACATGGGACACCCACGGCCAGAACTTCGCCAAGCTCAAGACCGAGCTGCTGCCCCAGCTCGACGCGGCTCTGTCCAGCCTGCTCGACGACCTGATCGCCCGGGGCCGGCTGGAGCGGACGCTCGTCGTCGTCATGGGGGAGTTCGGCCGCAGCCCGAAAGTCAATGCCGCCGCCGGACGCGACCACTGGAACTACTGCTATAGTCTGCTGCTCGCCGGTGGCGGCATCCGCGGCGGGTACGTTCACGGCGCCAGCGACAAGATCGGCGCCTATCCCCAGACCGATCCCGTCACCCCGGCCCAGATCATCGCGACGATTTACCGATGCCTCGGCATTCCCGCCGACCTGGAACTCCGCGACCGGCTCCAGCGCCCCTTCGCCCTGGTTCCCTGGGGACAGCCGATCCCGCAACTCCTCGCATGAGCGACTCCCTTTATTAAGCCTTAGCGATTCAAAGGAGTTCGCTCTTACGCCCTTTACACCCATGCGTCGCCCGTTGACGCATGGAGATGGCGGCGATTCGCGTTCCCTGAGCATGCTCAGGAGAGGAGGGCGAGCAAGACGGCTCGAGTTACGGTAGAGTCACGAGGCGAGCGAGCCGCCTGGATTGGTTCGCACGAGCCCCCGACAGGAAACCGTCGATGCCGATACCGTCTGCCGCCACCTCGCACGCCAGAGAGGCGACCTCGTACCGCTTCCGCGATCGTCCGCTGACGGTCACGCGGGGCCACCCCTTGCCGCTGGGTGCCAGCCACGCGCCGGATGGGGTCAACTTCGCCTTGATTTGCCAGCATGGCACGGCGGTCTGGCTGGTCCTGGCCGAGTCTTGTAGCGCCGAAGTGTATGCCGAGATTCCGCTGGACCCGGTGCTCAATCGCACGGGGTATCACTGGCACGTCCGGGTTGGCGGCTTGCCCGACGAGTTCTGCTACGGCTACCGCGTGGACGGCCCGCGCGGCGGGGGGCACCGGTACGACCCCAACATCATCTTGCTGGACCCGGCCTCGCGGGCGTTGTCGTGTGGCCGCCCCTGGGGTTTCACCGGGCAGATTCCGCGCCGGAGCCTGCTGACCCAGTCGATGAGCCTCGATCTCGACGAGAACGCCCCACGGCCTCCGCACATCCCCCGGGAGGACTCCATTCTCTACGAGCTACACGTCCGAGGCTTCACCGCCAGCGCGTCGTCTGGCGTGCGCCATCCGGGGACCTTCGCCGGGTTGATCGAGAAGATCGGCCATTTGAAGTCGTTGGGAGTGACGGCGGTCGAACTCTTGCCAATCGACGAGTTCGACGAGATGGACTGCCCGTTCGTCAACCCGCTGACCGGCGAACGCCTGCGGAACTTCTGGGGCTACAACACGATTGCCTACGCCGCGCCCAAGGCATCATACGCGAGCAACCCGGAGGGCTCGGCCCCCTGGGACGAGTTCCGCCGGATGGTCAAGGCGTTCCACGCCAAGGGAATCGAGGTGATTCTCGACGTGGTGTTCAACCACACGGCCGAAGGGGGTGACGAGGGACCGACTTACAACCTCCGCGGTCTGGACAATAGCCTCTACTACATGCTCGACGACCACGGCCGATATCTGAACTTCAGCGGTTGCGGCAATACCGTGAATAGCAACCATCCGGTCGTGCGAGGGCTTTTGCTCTCCTGCCTGCGGAACGTCCTGGCCGAGGCCGAGGTGGACGGCTTCCGCTTCGACCTGGCATCCGTGCTGGGACGCGATCGGAGAGGCAACGTCCTGATCGAGCCGCCGGTCATCGAATTGATCTCCGAGGACGCCTTGCTGGCCGACGCCAAACTGATCGCCGAACCCTGGGATGCGAGCGGGCTATACCAGGTCGGCAGCTTCCCCGGCGGCGCGGCTGGAGCGTCTGGAACGGTCGCTATCGCGACGATGTCCGGCGGTTCTGGAGGGGTGATCCCGGCATGACCAGCCCCCTGGCCACGCGGCTTTGTGGCAGCGACGACCTGTATCATGGCCGAGGCCCCTTGCACTCGATCAACTTCATCACCTGCCACGACGGCTTCACTCTGAACGACCTGGTCTCCTTCAACGAGAAGCACAACGAGGCCAACGGCGAAGGGAACCGCGACGGGCTGAACGAGAACTTTAGCTGGAACTGCGGCGTTGAGGGACGGACCGACGATCCCGAAGTGCTCCGGCTTCGCCAGCGACAGGCCCGCAACCTGATCGCCACCTTGCTCGTCTCGCAAGGCGTGCCGATGCTCCTGGGTGGCGACGAGATGCTCCACACGCAAGGGGGGAACAACAATGCCTGGTGTCAGGACAATCCGACGAGTTGGGTGGACTGGGCCCTGACCGAGCGCAACGCCGATTTCCTGCGTTTCGTCCGGCAGATGATCGCCTTGCGCCTGCGGCACCCGGTCCTGAGACGCCGGACGTTCCTGACGAGCGGTGGCAGCGGGCACCCTCCCGATATCATCTGGCACGGAACCCAGCCGGTCCGCCCGGACTTCTCACGTGAGAGCCGCTCACTGGCCTTCGCGTTGGACGGCCGACGCTGCGACCGACCAGGAGTGATCGACCGGGATCTCTACATCGTCCTGAACGCCTATTGGAAACCGCTCTCGTTCCAGATCCCGGCCTCCCCCTCGGGCCGCCCGTGGCGACGGGCTGTGGATACGTCCTTGCCGTCACCACAAGACGCCCTGGGGCTCGATGAAGGTCCCCTGGTGCCAGTACGTCATCCTTACCGGGTCGAGTCGCGGTCGACGATCATCCTTGTCTCCGAGGCCCACTGAGTCTCGATTCTCTCGTCGAGAAATTCCGTCCAAACGCAACACGCCCCGTCACACCCTTTTCATCGAAAGGTGTGACGGGGCGATGATATTTCGCATTGTTCCTGCCCCGCTGGAGGGCGGAACATCATTGCGCTCTCAGATTATCGAGGAGCCGGAGCCGTGCCCGGGGCCGGGCCGGGGCCGCGCCCGGCTGCGTGGGCGACGCGAAGTTCGGGATCGGAGCGTTGCTATCGCTGGCGTCCGGAACGGCGATCTGCATGCGGCTCAACGTGTAGCGCTGAGCACGCTCGGCTTCCTGCAGCGTGATCTGGCCGTCATTGTTGGCATCAACCACGCCGAAAACCACGCGGGCCGGCTCGACAATCGCCTTCTCGAATTCAGCCTGGCTGACGGAGCCATTATTGTCCTGGTCGGCCGCCTTGAAGGCCCACTCACCAGCGGCACGGGCCAGACCGATCGCCGCGGCATTCATCTCACCGGGGCTCATCTGCCCGTCGCGATTGGTATCGGCAACACCGTAGAACGCGTCCACGCCCGTCGCGACAGCCTGCTTGACCTCGGCACCCTGAAGCGAAGCATCATTGTTGGCATCCAGCAAGTCCGCGATCCCCTTGAACGGGTTCTGCTGCGAACCCGCGCCACCACGGCGGATCTCCTGGACGAACAGCCGCATGACCGGCTGACGGTTCAGGACCTCCTCGCGGATCTTCTGGGCCTCTTGCTGCGTCACCTTGCCGTCACCATTATCGTCAGCGCGGAAGAACAACCCGCCGACGGTCATGTTCGCCGCATCCGTGGCCTCCTTCTTGGAGATCAAGCCATCGTTATTGGTGTCCGCGGCGATGAACAGCATCTTCAGGGTGTCTTGCACATCCCTCGGACTGTCAAACGGGCCGGGCATCTCGCGGATCTCACCGAGCTTGGACAGGTCGCCCGGCTCAACATTCTGCGGCTGATTCGGCGCTGGGGTCCGCTGCTGCGCCAGAGCAACATTGGCGACCACAGCCAGTCCCAGGCCGGCCACAATCCCTCTCATCCAGATCTTAGTCATCATGTGGAATTCCTCCGTTGTCCACGCCTTTGTCTTCGGCATGATCGTACGGTCGGCCCTGGGCCGAGACGCTCGACCTGCCTCCCGTCGATGTCGCCCAACTCTGGATGCAAGGCGAGTGCCAGCCCCTGACCAACAGGAAATTCTTGAGGCGAATCATGCGGAATTCGGGTAGAAACCCGGGATTTCCGCAGATTCTCCACCGGAATGGAAGCTTCTCAAGATTGAGAGGCGCAAGAGCCTGCGCACGGTGCCGTGAACCTACTGCGCAAAGGGATTCTCACGTTTCCGGACGACGCTCATCAAGGGAACCGCCGCCGCTCTCAGCGGAACATCTGTCCGCGACCCACGGCCGGAAACGCGTCGCGAATATGCTCGATCCGAGGAGGCAGATGGTCCTGCGGCCAGACGATCGCCACGACATCGAAGCGGCAACGCTGCTCGAGCAGACCATAGCGTTTGAGGAAATGGAGAGCCGCGAGGGTCAACCGGCGCTGCTTGATAAGAGTCACCGCCTCGGCGGGTGTTCCCTGACGCCGTGTCTTGACCTCGACGAAGACCAGGGTCTGTCCATCCCGGGCAATCAAGTCGATCTCACCCTGGGGCGTGCGATAGCCCCGATACAGCACGCGCATTCCCTGCCTGCGCAGATCGCGAGCCGCCAGACGCTCGCCCCGGTCCCCCAGCAGACGGTTCAGCCACGCCCGGACGATCGGACTCATGGCGGTACGACCCTGTGTTGTCTCTGTCCGGCCAAGAGGGACCCGTCAATAACCACCAACCCCAAGACTTCTCTCGATCTCCGCCGCCTCCGAACTCAGCGCACCGGGACGTCTCGTTGGTTTGAAGAAGTTCTTCAAACCCTCGGGCCGATCCGTCTCCACTTCCTCGATCGACGAGGTTCTCGCCTCTTCTCTCGTTAGCCCCGGATGTTCGGACTCCCGGCGCACGAAGTTTGACGAGGACTTGTCGGGCAGACAGCCCGAAAGCCCCCCAAGAACCCACGACGCCACCAGCGCGAATCGGATCGGACGACGCCACATCGCGACACCACCTGCGACTTATGAGCGGGGAGTACCATAGGGCCGGAACCGGTCCCTCGGCGTTCGGGCAGACGCCCCCTCTGGGCCATGATCGCGCGGATCTTGCCAGAACTCCCTGTTCGCGCCTAGCTCGATTTCTCCGGTGTTGGAGTCGCTGTCGCGTTTCTCGTTCCCTGCGTGGCTTCCTGAATCTTGGCAACCAGCCTGCCGTACGTCGTATAGGACATCACCAGGATCAGCAAGAGTCCAAACACCGCAAGCGCGTTCTGCCAGAGATTATTGGCATGAATTCCCATCACTTTGCGGTTATTGAGCACCAGGAAAAGCCCGATGGCCACCGCCGGCACCGCCAGCAAGGTCGCCGCCTGGGCCAGCACGAGAGCCTCGACGGGATTCCCTCCGTAGAAGACGGCAATCAACATTCCCGCAAGCATGATGATCAGCGCGAACAGCCGAGGCCATCCCTGGTCCATCCGCCGTCCCAGCCCCAGGCCGTCGGACAGCAAACCGCCACCCACAATGGCGTTGACCGAGATCGACGAGAACGCCGCCGCCCAGAGTCCCAGGCAGAAGATGACCTTTGCATAAGGACCGAACAGCGATTCAAGCTGCCGAGCCATGTCCGACGCATCCTTGACCTGAATTCCCTTGGGTTTCAACGCCGCCGCCGAGGTCAGCATGATCAGCGTACTAATCACCCCGAGAAGCGTGATCCCAACGATCGAGTCGCGAACCCCCTTCCTGACGTCGTCCAGGTCCCAACCCTTCTGCTGCACGAGATACGCCTGATAAACGCACGCGTGGACAACAAATGTTGTCCCTACCATCGCCGCCATCGTAGCGAGAGCGCCCTTCGGCACGGAGGGAATTAATCCCTGCGCGGCGAGAACAAGGTCCGGCTTGGCCACCACCAAGTTAGCAAAGAAGGCGAAGACCATGACCAGCACTAGAGCGGTCATCAATTTCTCGATCACCTGATAGAGATTCTTCGCCCCCAGAACAAATGCCAGCGAAACCCCTGTGAAGACAAACGGCCAGACCTCCTCACGGACGCCCGTGATTTGCGTCATGGCCGTGGCCACGCCGATATTATTGCCGAACTGGAAGCTCCCCGACATCAGGAAAGCGGCGCCACCGATGAGGATAGCGAACCATCGACCGTAACTCTCGGCGATCACCTGAAGAAACGACCGCTCCTGCGTTGCGCCAAAACGAGCGGCCATGGCCGTGTAAGTAGCCATCGCCACCGACGAGAGAATGACGACCCAGATCAGTTGATATCCGTATTCCGAGCCAATCTTGGACGAGGTCGTCACGCTACCCGGTCCCAGACATACCGATGCAATGATCAAACCAGGACCGACCAGCGCGAAAACTCGCCCGAGAAGTTTCAGCATGAGCGCAATCATCTCGACCAGAGAAATGGAAGAACAATGAACTGGTCCCAAGCATGCCAGAACCGGAGTCTGGCCGCAATGGTCGTGAGAAATGGCAGACGGGGACGTGAGCGGACAGCGCATAGAAACACCCCCGCCGCGTCTCGGGATCGAGACGGGGCGGGGGTGGGGTTAAAGGACCCGGCGATGACCGACTTTCGCGCCAGAGGCACTATCATGGGCCCGACGGGCTTAACGGCCGTGTTCGGAATGGGAACGGGTGTGGCCCCGCCGGTATGGTCGCCGGGAAGGCGGCCGGGGGGCGATCAAGCCCCGCCGGTCGCGTGAGCGGTGCGGGCCGCAACGCAACAAGCCGGTTCTCTCGGGCAAGCGTGGGGTGGTGGTGGGCACGATCATCGGACCACGGGACGTGGGCCCGGGGGGATCGTCTGATCCAACTCGCAGCTCTCGGCATGGCGATGGGATCGATGGGGCCCTTTGGCGGGACGCACCGCCGGACCGGCCGGGCCACCTGGGTTCATTCAGGCGGCGGCGGGTCGGGGTGGTCAAGCCGCTTGGCTGTTGGGACTGGTCCGCTGCGACGATCGCTCGCCGTGCACTTCCAGCCCATCGACCTGGTCGTCTTCCAGGAGCCTTCGCACCGAAATCGGTGCTGGAAGCCTGGTCTTGGAGGGGGCTTCGCGCTTAGATGCCTTCAGCGCTTATCCGGTCCCGACCTGGCTACCCAGCGGTGCCCTTAGCAGGACAGCTGGCACACCAGAGGTCGGTCCTCCCCAATCCTCTCGTACTAGGGGAGACGCTCCTCAAGCTTCCCACGCCCACGGCAGATAGGGACCGACCTGTCTCACGACGGTCTGAACCCAGCTCGCGTACCGCTTTCATTGGCGAACAGCCAAACCCTTGGGACCTTCTCCAGCCCCAGGATGCGATGAGCCGACATCGAGGTGCCAAACCTCCCCGCCGCTAGGGACGCTCGGGGGAGATCAGCCTGTTATCCCCGGAGTACCTTTTATCCGTTGAGCGACGGCCTTTCCATCCAGCACCGCCGGATCACTAACGCCGTCTTTCGACCCTGCTCGACTGATGAGTCTCGCAGTCAGGCGCCCTTCTACGTTTGCGCTCGCGTTGCCCGATTGCCGACCGGGCCGAGGGCACCATTGCGCTCCTCCGTTACCGTTTGGGAGGAGACCGCCCCAGTCAAACTGCCCGATGAGCACGGTCCCGCTGACGGCTTACGTCAGCGGTGAGGCACGACGACATCTCAGGCTGGTATTTCACCGGTGGCTCCACCCGGGCTAGCGCCCGGGCTTCACGGCCTCCCAGCTATGCTACACAGAGATGACGTCGGGCCAGTGCCAACCTGCAGTAAAGGTTCACGGGGTCTTTCCGTCTGACCGCGGGTACGTGGCATCTTCACCACGGCTACAGTTTCACCGGGTCCCTCGTGGAGACAGTGCTCCAGTCGTTACGCCATTCATGCAGGTCGGAACTTACCCGACAAGGAACTTCGCTACCTTAGGACCGTCATAGTTACGGCCGCCGTTTATCGGGGCTTCGGTCGGCAGCGTCGCGTGAGCTGACCGCCTCCCTCAACCTACCGACACCGAGCAGGCGTCAGACTCTATACATCCTCTTGCGAGTTGGCAGAGTCCTGTGTTTTTGATAAACAGTCGCTAGAGCCGATTCTCTGCGGCTCAACGGTCGCCCGTTGAGCACCCCTTGTACCGAGGGTACGGGGTCATTTTGCCGAGTTCCTTCACGAGGGTTCTCCCGAACGCCTTCGGATACTCGCCTAGCACACCTGTGTCGGATTGCGG
>CAVWUA010000013.1:82500-111777 GCA_963758025.1 uncultured Planctomycetota bacterium
GTGAGTTGACCAAAAACGGCTTGCTGGCCACCAGCAAGTCCCAAGGGCGATCCACTGCTTACAAGATCATACACCAAGCGCCGCCGCGTCCCAAAAGCAAGAAGGAACGTGTGTCCCAGAATTCACCGATGACTGGCCCAGAATCTTTAGTGGGCGAAGACCAAACTGTCCCAGATTTCTTAGCACCCACGCCTCGAACTGGCCCAGAATCTTTAGGGGTTTTGGCCCAGTTCTTCGGCCTCGAAGGCCCTGAGAGTAGGCCCAAACGAGAACCAATAACGAGAGAAGACAACACCAGCATTCCTATCCCCGGCACACCATTCCGTCTCACTGCGGAAGGACGATTGCTTGTTGCTGTTGATTTACAGGAATTGTTGACAGACCAGGGAATCCCGCGACGGCTCGCCGAACGGCTCGCCGCACAAAAAGCGCCCGAAGATGTGGCAAAGGTTCTGCTAAACGCGCTTTATCTTCAGAGCCAGGGAAAACTTCAAAATGGACCGGGATACATCCGGGCGGGAATCGAAGACGGGTACGAACTGCTTCCTCAAGTGGCCTATCGACTTGAAAGTCGGCGCAAGGAATTACTGGAGAAACTGCGAGAGGTGGAAAGCCGACGCGAGCAACAACGGCAAAATGCCGCTCGCCAGGCTGAGGAAGATGCAATTAACCTGGTAATTGAGAGTCTCAGCCCCGACGAATTGCAACAGTTGATTGACCGGGCCGTTGCATCGTTACCCGAACCAATCGTGCGCCGAAACCCAACCCTGTCGAATCCGTTCGTAAGGGGGAAAGTTTATGCGTTAGCCGGAGGTGAGCCGATCTCTTAATCGAGATTTCTGAAAGGCTTCCGCATGATCAGCAAGTCGCGGACCTGTCCCAGCATCCGGCCCTCCGCACGAGCGCGTCGGACATGCTGTGGGAGATAGGCCCCGTCCATCGGACAGCTAATTCGCCGTTCGGGCTGAAACCCGGCTGTCTGGAGAGCGTTGTAGCCTAAAAAGGCGTGATCGAGATAGCCATAACCAGCGGGGAGATCCTTTTCTGTCTGGTTAGCCAAAAGAAGCCCAATAAAGCCGCCAGGCCTAAGGGTGGCAAACGAATGCCGCGAGAGTGATTGTAAGAACGCAATCCAGACGGAGAGAGGCGTATCCGCTGCGCCGGAAACCGCGTAGCGGTGGGCCAGCATCGTGTGGTAAGGAGGGTCGCAGAAGATAAAATCGCAATCTTGAGTTTCGGGCGGAAAACCATGCCAAATATCATTCCGCGAAATTTCGGGGCGGACTGGGTGCAGGTCGTAGGCGAGGCAGCGGCGCCCCATTGACTGGCAGACGTCCAGGGTGGTACCACCTCCGGCCATCGGATCGACGACCAAAGCATCCGGCTCAGTATAGTAGTGGAGTGCGTGGGCAACAATGGCGGGGGGAATAGATCCCGGATGTGGGATGCCGAACGCTCGGTCGTGCCGGAAGGACCAGACGTCGTAAGGGGTAGGACGGAACCCGCTCGTGAAGCGATCACGCCGACGCAAGTCTTTATAAGCAGCGTGGATTGTTTTAGTTCCCGCGTCAAGCTGGGCGACTGCGGACTGGGCACGCGGGTCGCCATCCTGGGCGACTCGCCAGATGGCACGGGCTTGTCGGTAGAGGTCCTTGCCTCCCAGGTTGAGAAGGCGGGCGACGGTCTCGTCGGTGCGACCGGTCCGATCGTCGGAATTCCGACGATCGGTTTCCCCTTGGTGAAGGTTCTCGTGGCGACGGTGTCGGGCCTCGGCCGCTAAAAGAGGCTCCAAGGCGTCGGCTTCACGCATCTGTTGACTGAACGTCTTACGACGCTGCCGATTGTATTCGAGAACGGCTCGGCGCCGGGAAGCCTCTGACGGGACCTGACGCACCAGGCAGGGGACTTCCGGGACGCCGAGGACGCGGGCGCACGCAAGCCGACGGTGGCCGGAGAGAACCTGCCAGGCGTTGCCATCGCGGACGATGACCAACGGGACGAGGATTCCTTGATCCCGGATGCTCGGAAGCAACTCCTCGATCTCGGTATTGGGATCGCCGTAGAGGGTGATGCTGAAAGGGTTTGGCTTTAAAAGTTCAGAGGGGATGGAACGGATTGTTGCGCGGTCGTCGAGGGTCGAGGAATTCATGGCCGTGGCATCCTATCCGCGGCGGTTGTCGGTTTCGGGAGTGGTCGCAAGCCTAGCAGAGGGGCAGGGGGGTGTCCAGTCAAAGATTCTTTCGAGGAGTTACCGGCATCGTGCCGATCAAGGTTGGGCTAGGCGCCACGAACATTACGAAGAAAATGCGGTCAGGACTGAGATAGTCCAACTCTCCAGACGTCAACCGACCGGCAAGGAGGCCTGTGTCATGTCGTCGATGAGGCACGATCCCTCACATAGCCTGAGTTCCACCCTCGGGTCGGCGACCCACTTGTCCGTCGGCAGCCGACAGCCTGAGGATTCATCTCACGTGCTTTCGATCATCATTCCGGCCAAGAATGAGGCAGCGAGCTTGCCCCAACTGGTCCGGGAGATCGTGCAGGCGTTCCGGCCCTTGTGCGCTCGAAACGATGTCGGACACCGGCTTGACGGCTTCGAGATCATCATGGTGGATGACGGCTCGACCGACGAATCGCCGACCGTACTGCGGGAACTTTCGCAAGAATATCCCGAGCTGCGCCCAATTCTCTTCACCAGGAATGCGGGGCAGTCGGCCGCGACCCTGGCCGGTTTCCGCGCCGCGAGGGGATATTGGGTTTCGATTCTCGATGCGGATCTTCAGAACGATCCGGCGGATCTGGCGAGACTCTGGAATGTCTTGCCCGGTCATGACGCGGGCCTGGGCTGGCGGACCAAGCGTGAAGATGTCTGGTCGAAGCGAGTGATCAGTCGCTGGGCCAACCGGGTCCGCAACTGGGTCCTGGGACAGTCAATTATCGACACCGGTTGCGCCGTGCGGATCTTTCCCCGCGATGTCGCGCTGCGGTTTCCGATGTTCCACGGCGCACACCGCTTCTACGGTCCTTTACTGATCCGCGAGGGTTGCCGGATTGTCCAGATGCCGGTGACGCACCGCCCAAGACCGCACGGCACGTCGCATTACAACATCTGGAACAGGTCGATCAAGGTGGTCATCGACTTGCTGGGCGTCGCCTGGCTGATGCGGCGACCGGTCCGCTACGAGATCGCCGAGTCGCTCGGTGGTGCAACGCCTGAGGCCATTCACTCAAGCCCTGCCCGCCAATACGCGAACCAGAAGGCGTGAACAATATGTCATCGACCCCGATCCACTGGCTGGCGATCGGCCTGATCGGCCAGTCGCTCTTCACCGCGAGGTTTCTGGTCCAGTGGCTCGCCTCGGAGAAGAAGCGTGATTCGGTTATGCCGGTCGCCTTCTGGTGGCTAAGCATCTCCGGTGGCCTGATCCTGTTCTCCTACGCGCTCTACAAGGAAGACCTCGTATTCATTCTCGGTCAGAGCATGGGCGTGTTCATCTACACGCGGAACCTCATGCTGCTGTTCAGGAAAAAGCGACTGGCTACGGACGGCGCCAGCGCAACGAGCCGGGACGTCAGCCTCCATCGGATCGATGCCGGCACTATTCCGGCTGGGGGACGCGGACCAGCATTCCAGCGGAATGGTGAACCGGGCGTCCACGAGACGAACGGGCACGCTTGATCGGTTTCGACGTGATTGCGAATTCGAAGACCTTGTTGTTTGCAAAACGGGATTGCGAATACGCAATCACCTTTGGGTTTGGGTGTTCAGACCGAGCAGTTCCTCAACAGCCCGACCGATGTCCGGGGCACGCATCAGGGATTCGCCCACGAGGATGGCCGAGACCCCAGCGTTTTCCAGGCGTTCGACGTCCGCCCGTTCGCGGATGCCGCTCTCGCTCACCAGAACAACATCCTCGGGGACCTGGTCGCGGACGCGGAGGGTCTGTTCCAGGTCGGTGACGAAGTGGCGGAGGTCGCGGTTGTTGACGCCGATCAGGTCGGCGCCGGCGGCCAGGACACGGGGGAGGTTGGCCGGGTCGTGAAATTCGACCAGGGCCGACATGCCGAGCCCTCGGGCGCGGGCCAGGAGCGAGGCGAGCTGGTCGTCATCGAGGATCTCGGCGATCAGCAAGATCGCGTCGGCCCCGGCCATGCGAGCCTCGACAACCTGATACTCGTCGATAAGGAAATCCTTGCGCAGCAAGGGGATGGCGACGGACGCGCGGATTCGGGCCAGGTAGGACAGATGCCCCTGGAAGTAGGGCACGTCGGTCAGGACGCTCAGACAGTGGGCGCCGTGAGCCTGGTAGGTGCGGGCGATCGAGATCGGTTCGAAGTCGGACCGGATCACGCCGGCTGAGGGGCTGGCTTTTTTGACCTCGGCGATCAGGCGGATCGGTCCCGGCCCGGTCAGCGATGCGCGGAAGTCGCGCACCGGAGGCGCTTCGGCCGCCTGGACTTCCAGCTCCTCCAATGGCATCAAACGCCGGGCCGCGGCGACCTCGCGCCGCTTGCTCTGCACAATCTCATCAAGAATGGTCGTCATGACGGCCATCGTGTCGATTTTCCTGAGGTTTTGTCAACGAGATCCGTCAATGCCGGGCGGCGCGGGCGGCGGTCGAGGATGGCGTCGAGCACGCGCATCTGGGCCAGGCCGTCCTCGGCCGGGTCGGGCAGGCGGCCTCCCTCGGCGACCCCTTGAGTAAAGGCATCGACCATCGCGGCGTACTGGTGCCGACCGTCGAAGTCGAGTGAGCGGCGGGAGCCGTCGGGGGCGATCAGGAAGGCGGTCGGACGTTCGGGCGGGAGGTACGCGTCGGGGACCTCGATGGCCCCCTTCGTGCCGACCAGCTCATAGGAGCAGCGGAAGGGTTGCTCGAAGCTGCAATCGATCAGGCCGACGACTCCGCCGGGGAAGCCGAGCTGGGCGGTCAGGGACAGGTCCACGTCGGTAGGGCCGAAGTGGGCCAGGGCGCTGATGGATTCGGGCTCGGCGCCGGCGAAGAGGCGAGCGGTGCTCACGCCGTAGGTGCCGATGTCCCACAAGGCTCCGCCTCCCCGCGAGGCGTCGAGCCGCCAGTCGCCCAGGTCGATCGAGAATGAGAACGACGAGCGGATCAAGCGTAGCTCACCGATTTCCCCTTCGGCGATGCGCTTCCGCAGGGCGGCGGTCCGGGGCTGGTGCCGCCACATGAACGCTTCCATCAGCACCACGCCGCGCTCCCGGCAGTGGGCGATCATCGCCTCGGCCTCGGCGGCATCGAGCGCCAGGGGCTTCTCGCAAAGGACGTGCTTCCCGGCGTCGGCCGCCGCGACGACCCAGGGCTTGTGTAGCTCGTTGGGCAGGGGGATGTACACGGCGTCGATCTCGCCGTCCTCCAGCACCTCCCGATACGATCCGTACGCCTTCGGGACACCAAACTCGCTGGCCCAGGCTCGCGCGGTGTTCAGGTCGCGGCTGGCCAGGGCGGTGAGTTGACCGTGGCTCGATTCCTGAATGCCGGGAATCAGGCCCCGTCGGCTGATCCGGGCACAGCCCAGGATGCCCCAGCGGAGCGTTCGGATATTCATGGTCGTTTCTCGCGCGACGGAACTCAGGGCTTTCCCCGCCACCCGTCGTCTCCTTTGGTGAGATTGCTGTCCTAGGCTTCCTACTGGAAGTTTTCGTCTGGCCGCCACGGCGTCCGCTGGCGAAGTTTCTATTATTCCGGGCCGTCACCAAGGTGCAAGGCTGTCGTGGCTTCCGCGCCGGTTCCAACACGCCGTCGTCTCTGCTGGATCTGGAACCATGTCACGACGAATTCTCTTTCTCCTGGCCTTGTGTGGCGTGATGGTGGCAATTCTGCAAACGAAACCGATCCGTGACACAGACCTGTTCTGGCAGATCCAGAGTGGCCGGATCATGCTGGAGCGCGGGCGGATCGAGACGCGAGACGTGCTGACGTACACCCATCGTGGAGAATCGGTTCCGCCGATCGGTTGGCTGGCGCAGGTTTTCGTCGCGGAGATTTATGAGCTGGGCTCATGGCCCGCGGTGCGGGCCGTTCATGCCGCGCTGTTCGCCGGAGCGTTCCTGATCGCGGGGTGGACGGCCCGCCGGGAGGAAACGTCGCTTGTGGGCGTCGGCATGGCGGTCGTTCTGGGGTTCGTGGCGAGCCTTTCGAACTGTCAGGCGCGGCCGCAGTCCGTCGCCTTTTGCGGCTTCGCGGCCGTGCTGGCCCTGGCAAGGGACGGGACGCGGGTCTCCGCCCGGTTGGCGGTCGCCGCGGCCGTCCTGATCCTCTGGCAGAATGCACACCCGTCCGTCGCCGTGGGGGTGGTGGCGCTGGTCGCCCTGGCGGGGGCCGGATGGGTGGAGTTTCTCCGGCGGCCCGACCGAGGCTGGCCGATCATCCCGACATTCCTGGTGATCCTTGCCGGCGTCTGCCAGTTTGCGACGCCGTTGGGTCTGGACGTGCTGGCGGTCTCTCGAGCGAATTACGTCGTCTCTCGGCTCTGGCTGGGCATTTACGAGTGGATGCCTGCCTGGGATGCTTCGGTCCGAGGGGCGCTGGGAGGTTTTTGGATCGCGCTGGTGATCTCTCTGATCCTGCTGGTCCGGGTCGGACGCCGGGCGAGGATCTCGGAACTGGCGACCCTGGCCGTGATGACAACCCTGGCGTTGCTTTCCGTCCGTTTGGTCGTCTTCTGGGCACTGGCGCTCGTACCGATCTGGGCACGCTGGATGGAATCGGTCAGACCGGAAGGATTGCTCGAGGACCGGGGCGAACGTCGCATCGGACGTGTGACGGCCGTGGTGACGATTCTCTGTCTGGGGTTGCTGGCGGTGGCGCCGGCAGTCCCTGGTCTTCTGGGAAGAAGGTCCATCCTCTTCCACGAGATCCCGATGGTAGGACTCCGACGGCTACGCGAGTCGTTGCCCGAGGGGCGGGTCTATAACTATCACGTCTGGAGCGGCCCCCTGATCCTGGAGGGCTGGCCACGCTGGTCGGTGGCGATCGATGGCCGGCTGTATGTGTATAACCGGCGGGAGGAGTGGACTCGATACTTCAGCGAGGCTCGTGGCGAGGTCCCGCTGGCCGAGATCGAGCGGCGTCACCGGCCCGATGCCTTCGTTCTTCATCCGGGCTTTCAAAGGGAGCTGGCCCGGCAACTCCAGAAGTCCGAGGGCTGGCGCGAGATTCATGGCGACAGGAACTGCCGCGTGTTCGTACGCCAGCGGTCGGTCAGTAGGCGGGTGAATTCTGATCGACATTCTCCCGGGTAATGAGGGGCAGGGGGGTGAGGATCTCGGGCGGGACGGACTTACCGTTGAGGTGATCGACCGCGGCCTGGACGGCGCGGCGGCCTTGCTCGGCGGCGTCTTGCAGGATCGTGGCGTGCATGTGGCCCTCTCGGATCGCGGCGAAGGCCCCCTTCGTGCCATTGAAGCCGATGACGATGACGTCGTCCCACCCCTCGGCGCGGGCGACCTCGGCGGCGGGCAGGGCCATCTCGTCGGCCTGGGCGACGATCGCCCGGATCTCGCCCGGCGGGAACCGCTGGACCAGGCCGGTCATGACGGCCTTGGCCTTGTCCTCCTGGAAGTCGGTGAACTGGTCGGCGGCGATGGTGATTTCCGGGTGCGCCTCCAGCACCTCCATGAACCCCTTCTGTCGGCTGATCTGCGGGCTGGAGCCAGGCGTGCCTTGCAGGTAGATGATCTTGCCCCCGTCCGGACCGAGCACCTTGACGAGTTCCTCCGCCTGCGAGCGGCCCCCTTCGGCGTCGTCGGCGCCGACGTAGGTGACGACCTCGCCACCGTTGACCCGCCGGTTCATCGTGATGACCGGGATCTTCGCCCGGTTGGCCGACTCGACGGCCGTGATCAGGGCGTTCTCGTCGCGGGGGCAGAGGATCAGGGCGTCGCAACCGCGATTGACCAGCGCCTCGACCTGCACGATCTGCTTCTGGTCGTCGTCCTGGCCGTCGCGGACGTCGATCTCCACGTTCAGCCGCTTCGCCTCGGATTCCAGGCCGTCCTGCTGGGCGATGAAGAACGGGTGGCTGAACATCGGCAGGACGGCGCCGAGGCGGGGCCGCGTCGCGCTCAAGGAGCCGCCGGCCTCGTCGATTTCGGCGCTCTCACGGGCACAGCCGAAACCGATGAAACCAAGGACGAACAGCAGGGCGGCAAGGCGTCGCGTTGTCATGGTCCGGAGAGGTTCCTTCTTCGCTCGGGATCAATAGTCGTCGAGGGTGAGCAGCATGTCGTTCGCCGCCTCGGTCTGGCGAAGGCCGAGCATGTCGGCGATGTGGTTGATGCAAAGGCGCTCCTCGTCCGTGACCTTCCGGCCCGAGCCGAGCGGCCCCTTGCCGGCGGCCTTGGCGACCGCCACGATCATCTGCGCGATTGCCAGGCGGGTCGCCAGCACCACGTCCGGGGTGGCCGTGTCGAGGAACCCCCGCAGGGTCTCCAGCGCGTACTCGTAGATGACCCGGTCCGAGGGCTTCGCCGCGCTCAGCAAGGAGCCCAGCACCGCGCGATGGTCGCGCGTGATCTCCAACTGAGCCTCCTGCTTGCCGATGGCGAACGATTCCAGGATCTGCTCCGAGCCGGGAATGTCCACGACCGGCAGGTGGAACTGGCGATCGCCCGTCCACGCATGAAGGTTGGCCACCATATACATCGGGAAACACGACAGGGCGGCGGTGGCCGAACTCAGCTTGTCCGTCGCCGCCTCGTTGCAGCGCAGGCCGAGCATGTTGAGCCGATCGACCAGGGTATCCGTTGCGGGACTCATCGTTCGCTCCGTGGATCGAGTCGTGTTCGCGGTCTTGCGGGGAACCCTCGAAGTTAGCCGCGATCCGCTCCGTCCGCAATGGTCTGGAGGCGGTCCCCAGAACGATCGCGAGCGTCGGCGGACGGCCCCGTCTCCCCACCAGGACGAGAGATTCGGCCCTCGTCCCCTGAGCACGCGAAGGCCCCTCAGTGACATTTTCTCGACGCGCCACCAGTCTTCCGTTTGTCGTGGATACCAATCGCGCGCTTTTTTTTGTTTCCTTTTCGGATGGAATTTCCGTAAGTATTTAGTGTTCAATCAGAAGCGGCGATTTTCCGGCCCCGATTCCCCCGGTTCGCGACTGTCGCTGACCTTGCGGGCCATTTTCGAACCACGTTCGGAACGGGGCCTTCGACGGAAGTCTCTTCAGGTTAAAAAGATCGGACATCGAACCGCCGTGCCGGGGGCCATCCCGCGACCGCCGAGGAGCCCAAAACCTCGCCCAGAGAGTGTCGCTGACCCTGCGCGGTGCAGCGCGCTTCGGAGGGGCCGGAGTGACATTCCGTGGACACGATCCCGGCGGCGGGAGGACACGCCGAATCGGGGGCGTGGACGCCGTCAAGAAGCTCGAGCAACAGGTTGGTATGCGGGTTCCCCTTCGCTGGGGCACCGAGTCGGGATTCGCGTCGCGGTAGGGCACGCACGTTTGCAGTCTCGAAGGACCGAACACAACACGGTCTCGGTCCTCCGAGAGATAAGCGTCAGCATACCGCAGCCTGGCTCGGTTTTCATGGATCGGGGTATCGTGAAGTGGCATGGCGGCTCGAATGAGGGTTGCAGAATTGGTTGATTTTGCCGATAAAGCGATCCTATGTCCGGCGTGCCTTTCCTGACATACTCCTCGCAGTTTTAAGACCCTTCAGGGCGCTGGACAATAGAGGATTCCGCTGGGTTTTCTGATCAACCATCGATATGCTGAACAGATTGACAGAAGCAGGAGTTCGGATTCCCGAAGAGTCGATGGGAAAATTGGCTAAAATGAGTAATTTTGTCGGTGCGTGCAAAGCGGACGAGGTGGACCATGGCTACGGCAGAACAGCTCAAAGCTCTGCTAAAGAGCTACGCCGACGGGGACGATGACCGTTTCCTAGCCATCTCACTGCAAGTTGCATCTCACGCGGCCCAGAAGGGCCAAGGGAAGCTTGCCCAGGAATTGAGGATCCTGATCGACCAAGCGAAGCTCCGGCAGAAATCCTCCAAGGGTCACAGTCCTGTCCCTATCGCGAAGGCGACCGGAGAGCTCGAGGCTCCTGTCGGCAAGCTTTCCGAAGGTTCATCTTTCGGAGATGGTCCTCTCGCCGCCGACGAAGGAGCAGATCTCCCAGATCATCTTGGAGTACCGTCAGCGGCAGAAGCTCCGGGCGACACGGCCTCTCCGCCCGGCGCAAACTCCTGCTGGTCGGCCCCCCGGCTCTGGCAAGACGATGACGGCCTCGCCCTCGCGGGGAACTTGGCATCCCCCTCATGGCGATCCAACTCCACGCAGTCATCACCAAGTTCATGGGGGAGACAGCCGCGAAACTCCACCTCATCTTCGACGCCATGCAGCGGACCCGGGGCGTCTATCTTTTCGACGAGTTCGACGCCATCGGGGCGAGCCGCCCGGGCAAACGACGTCGGGGAGATCCGGCGGGTTCTCAATTCTTTCCTCCAATTCCTGGAGCAGGACGACTCGGATAGCATTATAATTGCTGCAACCAACCATGTGGGTAAGCTCGACTCGGCCTTGTTTCGCCGGTTCGACGACGTGGTGAGGTATGAACTACCGACGCCGGAGTTCGCCAACAAGCTCATCAAGAACCGGCTGGGCCTGTTCGGTGTCGACTCGCTTAAATGGGGAGAAATCCTTTCGGCGGCCAAGGGGCCGAGTTACGCGGAGCTTTCCCGCGCATGTGACGACGCCGCCAGGAAAGCCATCTCTCCGATCGCACGGAAATCAGCACCGAGAACTTATTCGTGTCGGCGATCTGCGGCCGTCGAGGGATCAACGAGTTATGGGCCCGCCACGATCGGGAGTGGAGGCTGGAGTTGGAAGGTCCTGAGAAGCTGCGTCACCTTCGCATCGATGACAGGGCGAATGCAGAACGGTTCGTTTCCCCGAAGAGCGGACGCGATAGGTTCGAGATGTCCCCGCGTGACCGGATGCCGCACGGCACCAGTCTGATCGCGAGCTCGACAACGCGGAGGCTCGGGCCCGCGAAGATCACGAGGCGGCCGAGGCTACGGGCACAGGCATCGTGCTCGTCTTCAAGAGCGAGCCGAACTTTGCGCTTGCATGAAGAGTTTGGAGGCCGCTAGTCAAGGGATCAAGCTGCTGAATGTACGCGTCGAAGCGGCGTTTCCCGCGCAGGCTGTCTTCATCCCCAACGGGAAACTTATTTACTTCGAAAACAAGTTTGAGAAATATTTAACCGGAGAACACCGACTACCACAAGCCGAAGAACAAGAAGTTCGTCGAGAGCATCTCCGAGATCCGATATGAGGCCGTCAACGCCTACTGGACGGAGATCGAGTACCCCTGCCGCCTGACGGCAAGCTCGTGACTTGGGAGATCTGGCTCCGCGTTGGGACTAACCCTGAGCCGGTCCTCAACATCTTCAGAACTGAGGCCGCCTACCGCGGATTGCAGGTCGGCCCGCGAATTATCCGGTTCCCGGATAGAGCGGTGACACTCGCCATCGGCACAGTCGAGCAGATTCGCTCGTCCTGGATCATCCTCGACATGATGGCCGAACTGCGCCTCGCGAAGGAATGCCCGACGACCTTCATCGACATGGAGCCGTTCGAACAGGCCCAGTGGACAAAGGCTGCCGTCGCGAGGTTGAAGGCGCCCCCGGCGGACGCGGTGGCGGTCTGCATGCTCGACACCGGGGTCAACAATGGCCACCCACTGCTCTCCCCGGCGAGTCCGGGACGAACACGTCCTGACCTGCTTTCCAAGCGAGCCGAAAGCTGACCTGATCGGCCACGGGACCGAGATGGCGGGGCTCGCCCTCTACGGCGACCTGGGTCCGGTTGTGGCGGGAGGCTTTCCCATCGAACTGGGGCACCGGCTAGAGGCCGTCAAGATCCACCCGGAAACAGATCTCCCGCACGCAGACCTCTATGGTGCCGTGTGCTTGGAGGCGGCCACGAGGATCGAGGGGGTGAGTTCGTCACACCAGCGAGTCTACTGCATGGCGGTCACCGCGAATGACAACCGCGATCGCGGGTTGCCACGTCGTGGTCCGGTGAGCTCGATCGAATCACCTACGGGGCTCCCGACATGCCCCGTCGGATCTTCGTCATCTCGGCTGGCAACGTCCCGCGAGAGGAACACGTGAACTACCCGGACGTGAATCGGATCTACAGCATTCACGACCCCGGCCAAGCGTGGAACATCATCACCGTCGGCGCCCACACCGACCGGGTCATGATCCAAACCGCCGGGTACGATGGCTACCAGCCGCTCGCCTCGATCGGCCGGTTGAGCCCGTGCAGCACAACTTCTATGGTGTGGTCCGACGAATGGCCGCTCAAGCCCGACATCACTATGGAGGGTGGTAATACGGCGGTCGATCCCGCCCACGGTATCCCGAGCATGATCGAAGACCTCATGCTTCTCACCACCTCACCCAAGCCGAGCAGCAGCTCGTTCGTCTCGACCGGCCAGACGAGCGGGGCCGCCGCCCTCGCCTCGCGGATGGCCGCCATCATCCAGGCAACTTATCCGGAGTATTGGCCTGAGACGGTCCGGGCGCTGATGATCCACTCCGCCGAGTGGACGCCGGCGATGAGAGCCGACTACCCGGGAAAGAAAAAGAAAGCGATCAAGAACCGGATGAGATGCTACGGTTACGGCGAGCCGGATCTGGACCGTGCCCTATGGTGTGGGAGGAATTCGCTCTGCCTCGTCTCTCAGGCCGAGCTTCAGCCTTACGACAAGTTCGAGAATATAATCAAGACAAAATATATGCATGTTTATGAGCTTCCTTGGCCGATAGACGAGCTCCGTTCACTGGGCGAGATGAACGTGACGATGCGGGTTACGCTCTCCTACTTCATCGAGCCAAGTCCGGGACGGCGGGGGTGGAAGAATATCCACCGATACGCCTCGCATGGCCTGAGGTTCGACGTCCAGCGTCCTACGGACACGCTCGAAGAGTTCCGGAAGCGGATGAACAAGAATGCCCGGGCAGAGGACGAGGGGAGCCCGACAGGCGGCGACACGAGCGTCTGGACCATCGGGACCAAGCTACGGAGCCGGGGGTCGATCCACTCTGACTGGTGGACAGGGACGGCCACCGCGAGTCGGCGGACAGCCGGCACATCGGGATTTATCCAGTCACCGGATGGTGGAGGGAGCGGAAGCACCTCGGCCGCTGGGCCCGGAAAACGCACTATTCCCTTGTGGTCTCGATCAACACGCAACCGACCGAGGTGGACATCTACACGCCAGTCCGCATCCAGCTTGCCACCCCGATCAAAATCGAGATCGAAGACGAAGAAGAGTGAGATATATCGCTGTCCCAATCGAGACCGCGAAGGCACGCCCATCCTATGATGTGGATGTGCGTATCTTTATCGCAAGCGACCGCTTCTGGTGTTGCCACGTCCTCGCCGCCTCCATGATCTGTCGGCTGGAAGACCTCGCCGACTTCGGTCTGATCGACCGACGCCCTCGGGAAGTATCTTCTCGGCCCTACTCGCTCCTATACAATTGTCACCATCGACTCGTGAACGACGATCTCGGAACTCCGGCCCTCCGGCGAAAGGGGATTTCGGATGGCGGGGCGGGGGCGTATTCTGGAGATGATAGGACGTCGGGATATCCATATCGGAGAGAGAATCGCCGTGAAGATCGTGGCAATTGAGGTTTGTCCCCTGACGGGCGCGACGGTCGATGGGGGGTGGCCGCAGGGGCATGAGCCGCGGGAGAACCTGCATACGTTGCTCGTCGTTCGGACGGATGAGGGGCTGGAAGGGTTCGGCAGTTGCTTCACCTCGGGGAAGCTCGTGACCGGCGCGGTCGAATTGCTCTGGCCGTTGCTCCGGGGGGAGTCGGCGGTTGAGCCGGAGCGGGTTTCCGAGACGTTGCGGCAATCCTCCTTCTGGCAAGGGCGCGGGGGGGCCGTTGAGCACGCGATCAGCGGCATTGATCTCGCGCTCTGGGACCTCATGGGCAAGGCGTGCGGCCAGCCGGTCTCGCGGTTGCTGGGGGGAACTACCGGCAGACGATCAAGCCGTATGGCTCGATCCTGTTCGACGAGCCGGAACCGCTCCGTCGCACGCTGGAAAGCGTCGTGGAACGCGGGTTCCGGGCGATCAAGCTGGGCTGGCGGCCCTTCGGGCGCCGGGACCGCCGGTTCGATGAGGTGCTGGTGAAGACCGCCCGGCAGACGGTCGGGGAGGACATCGAGCTGATGGTCGATGCCGGCGGGAGCGAGCAGTTCTGGCCGCACGGGACGAACTGGGCACGCAACACCGCGCGGATGCTCGCCGATTACGGGATCGTCTGGTTCGAGGAGCCGTTGCCGCCGGACGACCTGGACGGTTACGTCGAGCTGACGCGCGTCTCGCCGGTGCCGATCGCCGGGGGGGAGGTCCTGACGCGCCGGCAGTCGTTCCAGCCGTGGATCGAACGCACGCGCCGTGGACATCCTCCAGCCGGACTGCACCAAGAACGGCGGCCTGAGCGAGTCGCGGCGGATCGCCTCGCTGGCGTTCGACCATAATGTCCAGGTGGTGCCGCACGGCTGGAACACGGCCGTTGGCCTGGCGGCCGACCTCCAGTTCTCGGCGGCGATTCCGGTCGCCCGCTACGTGGAGTATCTGACCCCCTGTGCCTACATCGACGAGATCACGTGCGAGCCGTTCCGGCTCGATGACAAGGGGCTATTGACGATCCCAACGTCGCCCGGCCTGGGGGTCGCGATCGATCCCGAGAAGCTCAAGCGGTTCTGTCCCGAGCGGATCGTCTTTGGAGTTTCGTGAGAAGACGCGGTGTGAATCGCCCGGTGTGGGTGGTTGGGGTCTCGGCTTCGAGAGACGCCGGAGTCGGTCCGTTCGCCCCGCAGGGGCAGTTCCACCTCGCCCTGAAGGGGCGGATTTCGTCCCGCGTGATCCGACGAAATCCGCCCCTTCAGGGCGGGGGTGTTTGTCATGGTACCGATTCCAGGGGCGTTGCCCCTGGCTATCGGATGCTGCCCCTTCGGGGCGAATCGAGATCAAACAAATCCCGCGTCAGTGATACGATGGCCCGTTGCCGGGTGAGGCCGACGGGACCTCCGGGGCGAATCGAGATCAAACAAATCCCGCGTCAGTGAGACGAGAGGGTCCGTTGCCGGGTGAGGCCGACGGGACCTTCGGGGCGAATCGAGATCAAACAAATCCCGCGTCGGGAATCGGGCAACGAAGGAGAATCCGTGCCGACCGCGTGACTCCTGTTTGTGTCGGTTATTTGGGCGAGGCGTCTTTCAAGGGGGATGGATCGGGACGAGGGCCTTGAATGCGCGGGTCAAGAGGTTTCGCGTGATCCGCTGGACGCGGTCGTCCGGGCCGTGCGGGCGGCTCCAGTGCGACCAGGGCAGCGTGTGTCCCGGCGGTGAAGAGAGCCCCTGCGCCCAGAAGATCGTCGAGGCGTTGAAGACGAAGTTGTCCTTCGGCCCGGGATAGATCGTCGCGGTCCAGTGCTGGGGGTTCACGCCGCCTTGCCAGGCGGTCCCCTCGGCGACGACCTCCAGGCCGGGGATGTCCGGCGGGTCGCCGTGGTATTCCCAGCCGATGAGGCCGGGGATGCGGTCGCCCTTCTTCACGCCGGTCCCTTCGAAGATCCAGTGGTCGGGCTGGGCGATGACCCAGTCGCCGCCGCCGTTGACCGGCTCGACGTTGCGGGCACCCATGAGCAAGCCTTCGTCGGGGCCGTGCTCGGGGAAGGGGCCGTGTTCCTTCTCCCGGCGCTGCGGCGTAATCGTTGTCGCCGCCATACGGCCCGCCGCGGAACATGATGCGGTTGGGCCGGCCGTCGCTGCTGGCGCGGAGCGGCGTGACCCAGCAGACGGTGTTGCCGGAGAGGAAGAGCAGGTTCACCCCCTCGTCGCGCATCGTCTGGACGCTGCGGAACTGCCGGATGTCCCAGTACTCGTCGTGCCCGACGCTGATGAACGCCTTGCACTTGAGCCCGTGATCGGGCGTGAGCATGTCGCTGTTCGAGCAGTAGGTGACGTCGTAGCCGTGCTGCTCCAGCCAGTAGGCGAGCGGGAATTCCAGCGGCAGGAACTCGCCCGAGCCGAACGTGAGCGGGTCGTTGACGACCCCCGTGTACTGCGCCTCGCGGCCGTAAGGGCGGTCGAAGCTGACGTCGGCCCAGGGGCCTTGAATCCCCTTCGGGATGGGTGTAGACGGAATAATTGTTCGGCCAGCGGTTGTAGGCCTGCCAGGTGTTGTCGGAGCACTGGAAGAGGATGTCGGCGGGGCGGTCGTCGCGGACGATGAAGACGACGTAGCTCTGCCAGTAGGGTTCGTTCGTCCCCCTCGGGGACCGTCGTGAGCCGGCCGAGATAGACGCCGCTGGGCCAGTCGTCGGGGATGGTCAGTTGCGTGGACGGTTCCCAGCGGCACTCGTGCAGGTTCTTCGGGCCGGGCTTGGGGACGGGCTGGGCCTTGCCGTCGAGCGGGCCGAGCGTTTTCATCAGCCGCGCGCCCCGGCCGCCGTAATAGCCCATGCGGAAGATCTCGATGGTGAACGGCCGGGGCGGGTCGGTGGACACCATGATGTCGATCGACTCGCCCGCCTCGACGCTCTGCTTCGAGCAGTACCCCTCGATCCAGGGGGAGCGGAAGCCGTCCGCGTCGGCCCGCACGCGGGTCAACTGCCAGTCGGTCGCGCCCGGCTGGCGGTTCTCCCGCTGGATGATGTTGTCGTCGGCCTGCGCGCCGAGCCCTAATAACCCCAGCGCGACGAGCACGGCCACGATCGCGTGGCGAGATGAATGGAACGTCATCGTTCTCCTCGAAGTACGGACTGCCGCATGGCGAAGGGCACATTCCAGATTTCAGAGATCTCAGATTCCAGAAGTTTCTTGCCTCTTTGAGGATCTGGAATCTGAAATGTGCCCTTTGCCATGCTGAACTCAATAAGGGCCGGTGGAATGTCAGAGACGATTCGGTAAGCCTCGGAGGGGCGGAAAAACGACTTTCCGGATCGCCTCTCAACCTTCGGCGGGCCACCAGTTGTTGATAAGTTTCGTCAGATGTTCGACCTTTCGCGGGTGCTCGCCCGCGAGGTTCGTTCGCTCCATCGGGTCGTCGGTGATGTTGTAGAGTTCCGGTTTCGCGTCGGGCTCGTTCTGGGGGGCGGGCAGGATCAGCTTCCAGTCCCCCTCGATGACCCAGCGATAACGGAGGCTGGAGGCGGGTCGGTGGATATCGACGGCGTTGTGCGTGAAGATCTCGCCGAAGATCGCCTTCCGCTCCTTCAGGGCCGCCTCATCCAGGAGGTTGAGGCCCTGCATTTCCGACGTCGGTTCCAGCCCCAACGCGCGGAGGACCGTCGGGGCGATGTCGATCGAGATGGCGAGCTGATCCGACATCCTCGGCGGAACGTGGCCGGGCCAGCGGACCATGATCGGCGTGCGGAGTCCGCCGTCGTAGGGGGATTGCTTCGAACGCGGGGCGTAGCGGTCGGCGT
Source organism: uncultured Planctomycetota bacterium (assembly GCA_963758025.1). Classification (GTDB taxonomy): domain Bacteria; phylum Planctomycetota; class Planctomycetia; order Isosphaerales; family Isosphaeraceae; genus CAVWUA01. Next base: position 99,991 of record CAVWUA010000013.1, read on the forward strand.
CGGGGTCCTGAATCCAGCCGTTGTCGCACACGTAAATGACCAGTGTGTTATCCGCGATTTCTTTGTTGTCAAGATGTTCAAGCAACTGCCCGCACGTCTCATCGAACCATTCGCACATGGCCCAGTATTTGGCGATCTCCAGCGAGGGGGCCTTGTCCTTGTAATGCGCGAGCAGGCGATCGGGCGGGGTGTGCGGCGAGTGCGGCATGAAGGGGGCGTACCACAGGAAGAAGGGGGTTTCCCGCTCGACGCACGAGTCGATGAAGCTGTTGACCTCCGTCAATCCCTTGCGGCCGATCGTCAGGCCCGCGTCGCCGTGCCGTCCCCCGCGCTCCGGGTCGCCGTGGGTCATGCCGTGGGTGAAGCCCCCGTGCTTGTAGTTTCCTCCCCACCACTTCCCGGCCTGGAAGCTGAGATAACCACGCTCGCCCAGCAACCTCGGCAGGGTCGGAACCTGGTCGAAGTAGCCGATCATCTCCTGCCGCTGCGCCAGGAACGTCGGATCGTTGCGGCCGTTTTTCCGGCCGGGGGGCAGCGGGGGATCGTTGCTGGTGACCTTGTGCTGATGCGGGTAAAGCCCCGTCAGGATCGTCGCCAGGCTGGGCGAGCAGAGGCTTGACGGTACGTATCCGCGGCGGAAGGTGAGGCTCTGGCTCGCCAGTTTGTCGAGGTGGGGCGTGCGGATGTGCGGGTGGCCCATGAACGAGTAGTCGGTCCAGCCCTGGTCATCCGAGATGATCAGCACGACATTCGGCGGCGCGGCCGACGCCGAGGCCCCGAGGAGCATCGTCAGCAAGAACCCCAGGAGGGGCGTCCATCGATTCCGTGTCATGATGCGATTTGATCCGTGGTGTGGAGGTTTCTCAGCGAGATTTTGGGGTGCTCGATCGCTCCGCCGGGGCCTTCTTCGAGAACTTGTGGATCAGCTTCACCAGCTTGGGCCGGATCGTCATCTGGCAGTAGGGAGCGTTGCGGTTGTTGCGGTAGTAGTTCTGATGGTAGCGCTCCGCCGGGTAGAACTTCGTCAAGGGGGCGAGCTGGGTCACGATCGGCCTCGCGAACACATGCGCGGCGGTGAGCGCCTTGTACGACTTCAACGCGGCCTGTTTCTGCGTATCATCGTGAAAGAAGATGATCGAGCGATACTGCGTGCCGACGTCCGGCCCCTGGCGGTTCAGGGTCGTCGGATCGTGACAGGCCCAGAAGATTTCCAGCAGGTCCTCGTAAGGGACGATCTCGGCGTCATACGTGATCTGCACGACCTCCGCGTGCCCGGTCAAGCCGGTGTGGACCATCTCGTAGGTGGGGTTCGGGACGGTGCCGCCGGCGTATCCCGAGACGACCGACTTCACGCCGGGAACCATCTCATAGACGGCCTCAAGGCACCAGAAGCAGCCTCCGCCGAACGTCGCCTTCTCCAGCCGGACCTTCTTGGGCTTGGCGTCCTTCTCGTCGGCCGGGGCGTCCGCGCTCGTGGAGGGTTGGTCCTGGGGCGTGTCGGCGTTCGCGTTCGCGTTTGTGTTTGGGGTCCTGTCTGACTGGGTTTCCGCCTCCTGTGCCCGGGTGCCGTCCGTCAGCCCCAGGATCAGGAGGATTCCAAGAGACGCCGCGAAGACGCGCAAAGTCATGTCTAGGCTCCCCAAGGGCTCCCGCCTTTGTCGTTCATTCCCTTCCGGGAATCGTGATGTGGACCTCACGTCTCTGCCAGGTTCGGCTTTGTTCGGAGTTCCGTCAAGGGACGACCGATTCCCCTCTTTCTCTCCCCTTGGTAAGGGGGAGCCGGAGGGGGTTCCGGGAATTCCACCGATCCGCCGTCCAAGAACCCCCCTCAATCCCCCCTTGGTAAGGCAGTGCTGTCAGGGTCTTGGCCTGTCGTGCCGGATAGGACGCCGATACCATAAGCTTCCGTCGGACACCAGTTTGAGGATTCCTCAGGAGTGCCTTCGTTATGGACGGCGTCGTTTTTTCCGCCGCAGTGCTTGAGAACGTACCCTTGGCCGACGCGGCGTGGCGAACGCTGTGTTTCGCAATGGACGATCGCTGGTTGGACGACCTCTGGACGCGAACGCGCGGACGCTGCTACGAGCGGGAACTCAAGTTCCGTACGCTGGCCCATCTCGTCGCCGAAGCCTTGTTGCAGCACAGCGGCAGTGGCCGTCAAGCCTTCGAACGCGGTCGGGAGGCCGAGACGCTGACGACGTCGATCGCCTCGAGTTTCGAGAAGCTCGGGAACCTGCCGGTGCCCCTGAGCGAGGCCTTGCTTGAAGAAGGCACCCGGAGGATGGCGCGCTCCTGCCCGCGGCCCCGGCGGTTGACCCCCTGCCGGACTGCCTTGCGGATTTCGAAGTCTTTGGCGCGGACGGCAAGGCGATCAAGCATGTCAAGCGACTGCTCGAGCCGTTGCGCAACTTGCGGGCAGGTATCCTGGGTGCGCGTGCGTCGGTGGGCTTGGACCTGCGGACGGGTCTGGCGGTGGCGATGGTGGGCCATCTCGATGGCGAAGCCGGTGAAGCGGCCCTGACGGAAGCCCTGCTGGCCAGGTTGGCGGCGTCGGCCCATCGTGTGGGGAGGCCGTGGTTGGCGGTGTTGGACCGACTCTACTGCAACCTGAGTTTTCCCCAGCAGGTGATCAAGGCCGGCGGTCATTTTCTGATCCGTTATTGCGCCAATACGACCTTCGTTCCCGATCCGACCAGGCCGGCGCAGGAGGGCGACGACACCGACGGGCGACGGGTCGTGCAAGAGTGGGGCTGGCTGGGCAAGGCCCAGACGGGCGGCCGACAGTTCGTCCGCCGGATCACGAAGTCTCTGCCCCACGGCAAAGAGATCAGCGTGGTCACGGACCTGTGGGACGAGGTCCGGTATCCGGCCTCGGCGATGCTCTCGGCCTATCGAAGTCGTTGGGGGATCGAGACCGTTTTCCACCAGATCACCGACGTGTTCTCGTTGAAGCACCTGATCGGAACGCAGCCGAAGGCGGTGCTGTTCCAACTGTCGTTCTGCCTGCTGTTGTACAACACGCTGCAAGTCGTAGCGCCGACCTGGCGTCGTACAAAGGGTGCGTGGCGAAGAAGATTTCCAACGAGAAGCTGTTCTACGACATGAAGCGGGAACTCGTGACGGTCAACGTGCTGGTCAAAACGGAGACCTTGCTCTGCGTTGCTGGGGCCGGTGCCGACAGCGGCCGAGTTGCGTGACACGCTGCGGATGAGGCTGTGCGGCGCATGGAGCGATCGCTGGTGGAAAGCGCCCAGCTCCGGGGGTGGCGGGCACCAGAAGGTGAAGACGCGCGTGCCTGGCAACCATACGTCGACCTACCGGGCTCTCCAGCAATCCCATGAACGAACGACCGTGGCGTCTGCGGCCCTCCAAAGACCCTGACAGCACTGCCTTGGTAAGGGGGAAGGAATGAAGTTCCCTGGAAGAGGGGGAGCGTCCCCTCTTTCTCTCCCCTTTGGTAAGGGGGAGCCGGAGGGGGTTCCGAGCCCATCACCGCGTCCGTTGGTGATCCCACGACGCGGCATCACTCAAGGGCGCGAGCGTCGGCCGATCGCGTCGGCGGCGGCGAACAGGAGGATGACCCCGCCCGTGACCAGGCTGCGGTACTCGTCGGGGAAGCCGCTGTACGTGATCAGCGAGCCGATCGTCTGCATCAGCAGGCAGCCGGCCGCCGCGCCCAGGACGCTTCCCGACCCTCCCTGGAGCGACACGCCGCCGATGACGCACGCGGCGATCGACTCCAGCTCATAGCCCGTGCCGGTGTCCGGCTTGGCCAGGTTGACCCACGAGAGCAGGGCAATCGCCCCGAGCCCGGCCGCCAGGCCGCTCAGGGCGAAGGTGGCCACCCGGACCGCCGCCGTCCGCACGCCGGCCAGGCGCGCGGCCTCGGCGTTGCCGCCGGTCGCGTACACGTACTGGCCGAAAACCGTCTGACGCAGGACCAGCCAGCCGAGCACCGCCACGCCGAGGAAGACGAAGGCCCGCAAGGGGACGAGCGTCCGGCCGAGCGTGAGGCCCAGGTCGTCCAGGGGGTCGAACGCCGAGACGCCGGTGATCGGCCCTCCGCCCAGCAGGACGAACGTCGCCCCCCGGTAGATCAGCAAGGTGCTCAGGGTCGTCACGAAGGCGTTGGTCCGCACGAGGGCGACGAACAGGCCGTTGACCGCTCCCAGCAAGGCCCCCAGCCCCAGCGCCGCCAGGGCCGCCGGCCAGGGGCCGAGCACGTCCTGAGCCAGCCAGGCGGTCGCCGCGGCCGTCAGGCCGAGGATCGCCCCTTGCGACAGGTCGAACCCTCCGCCGATCAGCACGAACGCCTGTCCGACCGCCAGCAAGCCGACGATGCTCGCCAGCTTCAGCACGTTGCCGAGCGTCCCCGGCGCGAGGAACCCCGGCGTCATCGCCATCAGGCAGAACGCGGCGACGGCCAGGATCAAGAGCGGCAAGCGGGCCAGCAGCGTCCGCCAGGGGACGCCGGGCGGCGTTTCAGGAGAGCTCATCAGGGGCCTCGCGGGAAATCCGAGCGTTCGGGTCGTCGATCATGGCCGCCAGCAGCGTGTGCTCGTCGGCCTGGTCGGCCGGCAGGTCGCGGACGACCCTCCCGGCGCGGAGCACGACCAGGCGATCGGCCAGGCGGAGCAGTTCATGGGTATCCGACGTCACCAGCAGGACCGCCAGGCCGTCGTGCGCCAGGTCCTCGACCCGCCGGTGGATCGCCTCGCGCGTGCGGACGTCGATGCCGCGCGTCGGCTCGTTGAGGATCAGGAGGCGCGGCCCGGTCGCCGTCCAGCGCGCGAGCAGGACCTTCTGCTGGTTCCCCCCCGAGAGGGTCGTCGCCCGCTGGTCGAGTCCCGCCAGCGCGACCTCGAACGCGCGGCAAAGCTCGGCGGCGCGTCGGTGCCGACCGCCTCGATCGAGCACGCCGAACCGCGCGAGCCGGGGCAGGATCGCCAGCGCGACGTTCTCCTCGACCGATAGGGTCGGCACAAGCCCCTCGCGCCGGCGGTCGGCCGGAACCGAGGCCACCCCTCGGGCACGGGCCTCGGCCGGATGGTGCGGATGAAAAGGCCACCCTTGCCAGACGATCCGCCCTGAGGTCAGCCGATCGGCCCCGAACAGCACGCGGGCCAGTTCCTCATGTCCCGAGCCGGCCAGGCCGGTCAAACCGACGATCTCCCCGGCGCGCACCCGCAGATCGACCCCGCGCAGGGTACGGCCGCGGGCCTGCTCGACGGTCAGGATCGGCGGTCCCTCGGGGACCCTGCGCGTCGTATCCCGACGCTCGACGACCTCGCCGACCATCGCGTTCATCAGGCGATCGGGGGGCAGGTCCGCCGCCGGCCACGTGCCGACCCGCGACGCCGTCGCGCAGGACGGTGATCCGGTCGGCGATCCGGGCGACCTCGTCGAGGTGGTGCGAGATGTAGATGATCCCCAGCCCCCGGGCGCGGAGGTCGTCGAGCACGCCGAAGAGCCGCTCGATCTCGGCGCGGGTCAGGGCGGCGGTCGGCTCGTCGAGCACCAGCACGCGGGCCTCGCGCCCCAGGGCCTTGGCAATCTCGACCAGTTGCCGTTGACCGGTCGTCAGCCGCTCGGCGCGGGCGTTCGGATCGAGCGGGAAGCCCAGCGTCTTCAGGTGCTCGGACGCGCGCCGGCGGATCGCCCGGCGGTTGATCCAGGGGCCGACGTGCGGCTCGTCCCCCAGGGCGAGGTTCTCGGCCACCGTCAACGCGCCGACCAGGCTGAACTCCTGGTGGATCACCGACACGCCGTGCGCCAGCGCGCTGGCCGGGTCGCGGAACCGGACGACCTGGCCATCCAGGGCGATCTGCCCCGCGTCGGGCCGCACCGCGCCGCCGAGCACGCCGATCAACGTGCTCTTGCCCGCGCCGTTCTCGCCGCAAAGGGCATGGACCTCCCCGGCTCGCACGTCGAGATCGACCCCCCGCAGCGCCCGGACGCCGGGATACGTCTTGACGATCCCCCGCAAGGCGACGCGGGGCGGTTTTGCGTCGAGATATTCTTGATCTTTCAATCGTGTGGCCCTTCGTGTTCGGGAAGGACCTATTCTGGCATCCACGACGTTGAAAATCGACCCGTCTCCGACTTTCGTCCTTTCCATTGCCGGACGTGCGTTGTAAGTTGAACCCAGCGGGATACGCTTGCTCTTCTCCATGTGTCCGCGTCTCTTCACCCAATCGAGGCCCATGATGACGGACGAACATCACGCTGAGGAACCCTCGTCGGACGCCGGGGACCTTCAGTTCGATCAGGCGGAGTACGAGACGCCCGAAGCCGCCGAACCAACCTGCACGGCGTGCAAGAATCCGATCGAAGAGACATATTATGAAGCCAATGGCGCGATGGTCTGCGCGTCGTGCCGGGAGTCGATCGAGGCGGCGATGACGGGCGGCTCGCGCCTCGGGCGGTTCGTGAAGGCCACGATCTTCGGCGCGATCGCGGCGCTGGTCGGGTTCCTGATTTACTACGGCGTGATGAAGATCACCGGCTATGAGCTGGCCCTGATCTCGATCCTGGTGGGCCTGCTGGTCGGTGGAGCCGTGCCGCGGGCTCGGGGCATCGGGGGGGCTGGATTTATCAGGCGCTGGCGATCTTCTTGACCTATACGGCGATTGCCGCGAGCTATGCGGGCGTGGCCATCCCGCAATTCCTGGCCGAGATGCAGAAGGAGGAGGCGGGGGAGAACCCGAACGCCGCGCCCGCGAATGCCGCCGCGCTCGCCGATCCCGCGAAACCGGCCGCGAAGCCCGCCGACAAACCGGTCCCGGCGGCGGCACCTGTGGCGGCCCCGGCGAAGCCGACATTCAGCCTCGGCGAACTGGCCTTCGTGGTCGTGCTTCTCGTCGGGTTCCTCTACGCGCTCCCCGTGATCGCCGGGTTTGAGAGTCCCATCGGGTTGCTCATCATCGGGTTCGCGCTCTGGGAAGCGTGGAAGATCAACCGCCGCACCCGGCTGGATTTCCAGGGGCCGTTCGTTCTGAGTGTGGTGAGGAAGGGACGGGCGATTTGCCCGTCGAAGGGGTTCCGGGCCATGCGTGACGAGGCCGCCGGGGCGTCTCCCGAGGCATTGACCTGCCCATCCTGCGGGACCGAGATCGCCCCTCGCCTGCTGACCTGCCCGGGCTGTCAGCGGTTGATCCATGCCGACCGGCTCAAGCGGCTGGCCGAGGAGGCGGAGCACGCCCAGCGCGAGGGGCACGCGGGGGAGGCCCTGGCCCTCTGGCGCGAGGCCCTGGAACTGCTCCCGCCGAGGTCACGTCAGCATCAGGTGATCGCCGCTCGGGTCGAGGAACTGAGCCGCCAGGCGGATGCCTCGCCGGCCGCGACGGCGCGGGCCGGAGAGGATGCGACCGCCGAGACGCGCAAGGCCTGGGCGGGAGCGGCGCGGCCGGTCTGGGGGCCCTGGGCCTGTTCCTCTGGAAGATGAAGTTTCTCGCCGTGCTCGCCTTGACGAAGGCCAAGTTCCTGCTGCTGGGGCTGACCAAGGCGAGCACGTTCCTCTCGATGTTCCTGTCGATGGGGGTGTACTGGGCGGCCTTCGGCTGGAAGTTCGCGTTGGGGCTGGTGCTGTCGATCTACGTCCACGAGATGGGGCACGTCGCCTCGCTCTTGCGCTACGGGGTGAAGGCCAGCCCGCCGTTGTTCGTGCCGGGCCTGGGGGCAATGGTCCGCCTGCGGCAATCGTTCACCAGCCCTCGCGAGGATGCCCGGGTGGGCCTGGCCGGGCCGCTCTGGGGCCTGGGCGCGGCGGTGTTCTGTTACGCCGTGTTCCTCGCGACCCAGTGGCCGATCTGGGCGGCGATTGCCCGCCTTGGTGCCTGGATCAACCTGTTCAACCTCCTGCCGCTCTGGCAGCTTGACGGCGGCCGGGCCTTCCGCGCCCTGACGCGCTCCCAGCGCTGGCTGGCGACGGCGGCGATTGCCGCGGCGTGGTCCGCGACCGCCGAGGGCTTGCTGATCTTGCTGTTGCTCGTCGCGGCCGTCCGCACGGCCACCGACACGCCCGCGAAGGAGCCGGACCGGATCGCCCTGATCCAGTACGTCGCCCTCGTCGCGGCCCTGTCCGCCTTGACGTTGATCCCGGTGGCGCTGCCGGGCGGCTGATACGCGCGTTCGCTGATGCGTTCCGGTAATGAAGGAGGTTCCTGGTGACGATTTCGACGGCCATCGTTCGACCCGTGGCGGTGTTCCTCACGCTCGCTCTGGGCATCGGGGTCGTCCAGGGCGATTCATTCAACTGGCGGGACTACGACGACAAGCCGGACGACTGGTTCGCCGGCCCCGAGGCCGCCCGGATGGCCGAGAACATCCTGAGCTACCAGTCCGAGGCGGGAAGCTGGCCCAAGAACGTCGACACGTCGGCATCCCGGTACAACGGCGATCGGTCCAAGCTCAGAGGGACCTTCGACAACCGGGCGACGACCGGCGAGCTGCGCTTCCTGGCGGCGGTCGATCGCGCGACCGGCCGGCCGCGCTACCGCGACGCGTTCCTCAAGGGCCTCGACCACATCCTGGCCGCGCAGTACCCGAACGGAGGCTGGCCGCAGTTCTATCCGCCCGGTGACGCGTATCACCGGCACATCACCTTCAACGACGGCACGATGGTCCTCCTCCTGGAGTTCCTCCGCGACGTGGCCCGCGACGACGCCTACGCCTTCGTTGACGCCCCGCGCCGGGAGGCCGCCGCGCGGGCCTTCAAGGCGGGCATCCGTTGCATCCTGGCCTGCCAGGTCGTCGTCGACGGCGTGCCGACCGCCTGGTGTGCTCAGCACGACGAAGTGACGCTCGAACCGCGCAAGGGACGGGCCTACGAGCACCCGTCGCTCAGCGGGGCCGAGAGTGCGGGTATCCTGGCCCTGCTGATGAGCCTCGATGAGCCGAGCCCCGAGGTCCGCCGCGCCATCCACGCCGGCTCCCGCTGGTTCGAGCAGGTCAAGCTCACCGGCTTCCGGGTCGAGAAGCGCGACGGCGACGCGGTGGTGGTCGCCGACCCGGATGCTCCGCCCCTGTGGGCCCGCTTCTACGAGATCGGCACCAATCGGCCGATCTTCAGCGGCCGGGACGGCGTGATCCAGTATTCGCTCGCGGAGATCGAACGCGAACGCCGCGGCGGCTACGCCTGGTATGGCAGCTGGGGCGAGGATCAGGCCAGGCGGTATCAGAAATGGTGCGCGAAGTGGGGCGAGACGCCCGAGACGGACGGCCCGCACGCCGAGCCGACGGGCAACGGCTGAGCGTGCCGTCGCGGTGGCTCTCGGTCAGGGCCAGCGCCGCTTGCCCGCCGAGGCGATCCGCTCGAAGTAATCTTTCAGCCTCGGAACGCAGACGTCCAGGCTGTACTTTTCCTCGATCAAGGCCCGCGCCGCCTCGCCCAAGGGACGATACGCGGCCGGGTCGTCCAGCACGCGCAGGGCCGTCTCGGTCAGGCGGTCCACGTCGAACAACGGCTCGACCAGCCCGGTTTTACCCGGCTCGATCACCTCGCGCACCGGGGGCGTGTCGGCGCCGAGCACGACCCGGCCGCACGACATCGCGTTGAAGAGCGACCACGAAAGCACGAAAGGAACCGTCAGGTACAGGTGCAGGTCGCTCCGGGCGAGGACGTCGGCCAGGGTCTCCGGGGGGACGTGGCCCAGGAAGACCAGGCGCGACGGGTCGTGCTCCGCGCGGGCCAGCGCCCAGTCCTTGAAGCTCGACGTGCCGGTGTGGAGGGCGTCCCAGCCGTAATAGACCTGATCGTCCCCGCGACGACGAACAGCACGTCGGGGCGCTCGCGCGAGCCGCCCGGCGACCTTCAGGAAGAGGTCGAACCCCGCATCGACTCCAGCCCCGGGCGACGAACGTGACGACCTTCGTCCCCTCGGGAATCGACCGCCCGGCGATCTGGCGAAGGGGGGACCGGGGGCGATAGAACGCCGTGTCGATGCCGTCGAAGTGGACCTCGATCTTCGGCCGGTACCGCTCGGGGAACGTCCGCTTCTGCCAGTGCGTCGCCGAGTAGCCGGCGTCGGCGTTGTTCAACGCGACCAGCACCGGCGCATTGATGCAGCGCGGGAAGAACGGGGCCACGTCCTCGGCCGGCGGCAGGTCGATCCGGTAGCTGATGTCGCTCGGTGATGCGACGCGAAGTAATATTCGCAGTAATTGATGATCGGGCAATCGAGCAGTCGGGCAGGAAGACCGTCGGCGCGCCCCGGCCGCCGTGGGCGACGACCAGGTCCGGGCGCAGGTCGGGCCGGGCGCGGACGGCCTCGAAGACGGACCGGCAGAGGCCCAGGAACTTGCCGTGGATCTGCGGCCAGGGGGTCGGCTGGTGGTCGCGGTCCTCGGCGGGGATGGCCATCCGCTCGAGCTCCAGCCGTCGAGCATCTCCGCCGAGGGCGTCGGGCAGGTCGACAGGTTCTCGACCAGGAACCGGCAGCGCCAGCCGTGCGACTTCGCCAGCTCCAGCGCCAGCCGGCCGAACTGCGCGGGGAACGCCTGGTGGATGAACAGAACGTGCATCAGCGGACATCCTCCCCCCGAGGCGATGCGGTCGAACCGCGAGCCAGGGCTGGCAGCGTGACCTCCCGGTCGTACGTGCCGCGGACCGTTCCGGGCGGCCAGGCTCAGCGGGCGGTGCGCGGCCGGGTCGTCGAGCATGTCCAGCGCGGCGCGGAACGCGGCCTCGGGGTCGTCCGGCGGGACGATCAGGCCGTATCGTCCGCCGTGAGGACCTCGCGAACCGGCTCGGCGTCCCACGCCAGCAACGGCGCCGGCGGCCATCGCCTCCAGGAGCGACCGGGCGACGGGATACGGCCGGCTCGGGACGACGTGCAGGTCGCTCGCCGCCAGGACCTCGGCGACGACCTCCGGGGCGACGCGGCCGAGGGTCCAGAACCGCGACGGGTCGGGCGGCGGGCCTGGGCGAGCATCCGCGCGGCGTAATCCTGGCCGTGGAACCGCACGTCGAGCATCCGCCCGACCGTCGGGCCGCCGATCGCGACGAAGAGCACGTCGTCCCGCTCGCGGATCAGGCGATTGGCCAGGGCGAGGAAGCGGTCGAAGCCTCGGAGGCGGTCGAGATCGCGGGCCACGAAGGTGACGATGCGCGTCCCGCTCGGGATCGATCGGCCGGCGATCGACCGGGGCCCGGCGGCTTCGTTCCGCCTCGCGAACCGCCGCGCGTCGACGCCGTCGTGCGGACGAGGAAAGCGTCGCGGTACTCGGGCGGGTACAGCGCGCGCTGCCAGTCGGTGTCGTCCAGGGGACGACGCCGTTCTCCAGGTCGAGCAGGTCCATGGCGTTGGCCGAGCGCCGCCAGTGGAGGTACTCCGGCGGGAAGGCGGGGATGTCCTCGTCGGCCAGGTCGTGCGCGTGGGGGTGGACGTAGTAGTCGAACAGGTTGACCAGCGGCACCCGGGGCAGCGAGACCGGCGCGAAGAGGGTCGAGCCCAGGCCGGCCGAGCGGCCCAGGATCAGGTCGACCGGCCGCGGCCGGCGGGCTCCAGGACCTCCCACGCGCCGTAGGCGTAGCAGAGGCCCCGCTCCAGCTCTCGCGTCCAGGCGACCGCCGGCTCGCGGGCCACGCCGCCGACGTTGAACGGATCAACTCCAGCCCCGGCCGACCGTCGGGGCCAGGACCCCGGGATCGGCCGGTCGCAGAAGAACCGGCAGCGATAGCCCCGGCGCCGGACGAGCCAGTCGGCGAGCGGCCCCAGCCGGCCGGGGAACCTCGGCTCGATGCAGAGCAGGTGCAACGGGTCCTGAGCCATCTCGTCGTCGAAGGAG
>CAVWUA010000014.1:0-35074 GCA_963758025.1 uncultured Planctomycetota bacterium
TGGTAAGGCAGTGCTGTCAGGGTCTTGGCCTGTCGTGCCGGATAGGACGCCGATACCATAAGCTTCCGTCGGACACCAGCTTGAGGATTCCTCAGGAGTGCCTTCGTTATGGACGGCGTCGTTTTTTCCGCCGCAGTGCTTGAGAACGTACCCTTGGCCGACGCGGCGTGGCGAACGCTGTGTTTCGCAATGGACGATCGCTGGTTGGACGACCTCTGGACGCGAACGCGCGGACGCTGCTACGAGCGGGAACTCAAGTTCCGTACGCTGGCCCATCTCGTCGCCGAAGCCTTGTTGCAGCACAGCGGCAGTGGCCGTCAAGCCTTCGAACGCGGTCGGGAGGCCGAGACGCTGACGACGTCGATCGCCTCGAGTTTCGAGAGCTCGGGAACCTGCCGGTGCCCCTGAGCGAGGCCTTGCTTGAAGAAGGCACCCGGAGGATGAGCGCGCCTGCCCGCGGCCCCGGCGGTTGACCCCCTGCCGGACTGCCTTGCGGATTTCGAAGTCTTTGGCGCGGACGGCAAGGCGATCAAGCATGTCAAGCGACTGCTCAAGCCGTTGCGCAACTTGCGGGCAGGTATCCTGGGTGCGCGTGCGTCGGTGGGCTTGGACCTGCGGACGGGTCTGGCGGTGGCGATGGTGGGCCATCTCGATGGCGAAGCCGGTGAAGCGGCCCTGACGGAAGCCCTGCTGGCCAGGTTGGCGGCGTCGGCCCATCGTGTGGGGAGGCCGTGGTTGGCGGTGTTGGACCGACTCTACTGCAACCTGAGTTTTCCCCAGCAGGTGATCAAGGCCGGCGGTCATTTTCTGATCCGTTATTGCGCCAATACGACCTTCGTTCCCGATCCGGCCAGGCCGTGCAGGAGGGCGACGACACCGACGGGCGACGGGTCGTGCAAGAGTGGGGCTGGCTGGGCAAGGCCCAGACGGGCGGCCGACAGTTCGTCCGCCGGATCACGAAGTCTCTGCCCCACGGCAAAGAGATCAGCGTGGTCACGGACCTGTGGGACGAGGTCCGGTATCCGGCCTCGGCGATGCTCTCGGCCTATCGAAGTCGTTGGGGGATCGAGACCGTTTTCCACCAGATCACCGACGTGTTCTCGTTGAAGCACCTGATCGGAACGCAGCCGAAGGCGGTGCTGTTCCAACTGTCGTTCTGCCTGCTGTTGTACAACACGCTGCAAGTCGTACGCGCCCACCTGGCGTCGTACAAAGGGTGCGCGGCGAAGAAGATTTCCAACGAGAAGCTGTTCTACGACATGAAGCGGGAACTCGTGACGGTCAGCGTGCTGGTCAAAACGGAGACCTTGCTCTCGTTGCTGGGGCCGGTGCCGACAGCGGCCGAGTTGCGTGACACGCTGCGGATGAGGCTGTGCGGCGCATGGAGCGATCGCTGGTGGAGACGCCCAGCTCCGGGGGTGGCGGGCACCAGAAGGTGAAGACGCGCGTGCCTGGCAACCATACGTCGACCTACCGGGCTCTCCAGCAATCCCATGAACGAACGACCGTGGCGTCTGCGGCCCTCCAAAGACCCTGACAGCACTGCCTTACCAAGGGGGAAGGAATGAAGTTCCCTGGAAGAGGGAGCTTTCCTCCTTCTCTCCCCTTTGGTAAGGGGGAGCCGGAGGGGGTTCCGAGCCCATCACCGCGTCCGTTGGTGATTCCGCGACGCGGCATCACTCAAGGGCGCAAGCGTCGGCCGATCGCGTCGGCCGCGGCGAACAGGAGGATGACCGCGCCCGTGACCAGGCTGCGGTACTCGTCGGGGAAGCCGCTGTACGTGATCAGCGAGCCGATCGTCTGCATCAGCAGGCAGCCGGCCACCGCGCCCAGGACGCTTCCCGACCCCCCCTGGAGCGACACGCCGCCGATGACGCACGCGGCGATCGACTCCAGCTCATAGCCCGTGCCGGTGTCCGGCTTGGCCAGGTTGACCCACGAGAGCAGGGCAATCGCCCCGAGCCCGGCCGCCAGGCCGCTCAGGGCGAAGGTGGCCACCCGGACCGCCGCCGTCCGCACGCCGGCCAGGCGCGCGGCCTCGGCGTTGCCGCCGGTCGCGTACACGTACTGACCGAAAACCGTCTGACGCAGGACCAGCCAGCCGAGCACCGCCACGCCGAGGAAGACGAAGGCCCGCAAGGGGACGAGCGTCCGGCCGAGCGTGAGGCCGAGGTCGTCCAGGGGGTCGAACGCCGAGACGCCGGTGATCGGCCGTCCGCCCAGCAGGACGAACGTCGCCCCCCGGTAGATCAGCAAGGTGCTCAGGGTCGTCACGAAGGCGTTGGTCCGCACGAGGGCGACGAACAGGCCGTTGACCGCTCCCAGCAAGGCCCCCAGCCCCAGCGCCGCCAGGGCCGCCGGCCAGGGGCCGAGCACGTCCTGAGCCAGCCAGGCGGTCGCCGCGGCCGTCAGGCCGAGGATCGCCCCTTGCGACAGGTCGAACCCTCCGCCGATCAGCACGAACGCCTGCCCGACCGCCAGCAAGCCGACGATGCTCGCCAGCTTCAGCACGTTGCCGAGCGTCCCCGGCGCGAGGAACCCCGGCGTCATCGCCATCAGGCAGAACGCGGCGACGGCCAGGATCAAGAGCGGCAAGCGGGCCAGCAGCGTCCGCCAGGGGACGCCGGGCGGCGTTTCAGGAGAACTCATCAGGGGCCTCGCGGGAAATCCGAGCGTTCGGGTCGTCGATCATGGCCGCCAGCAGCGTGTGCTCGTCGGCCTGGTCGGCCGGCAGGTCGCGGACGACCCTCCCGGCGCGGAGCACGACCAGGCGATCGGCCAGGCGGAGCAGTTCATGGGTATCCGACGTCACCAGCAGGACCGCCAGGCCGTCGTGCGCCAGGTCCTCGACCCGCCGGTGAATCGCCTCGCGCGTGCGGACGTCGATGCCGCGCGTCGGCTCGTTGAGGATCAGGAGGCGCGGCCCGGTCGCCGTCCAGCGCGCGAGCAGGACCTTCTGCTGGTTCCCCCCCGAGAGGGTCGTTGCCCGCTGGTCCAGCCCCGCCAGCGCGACCTCGAACGCGCGGCAAAGCTCGGCGGCGCGTCGGTGCCGACCGCCTCGATCGAGCACGCCGAACCGCGCGAGCCGGGGCAGGATCGCCAGCGCGACGTTCTCCTCGACCGATAGGGTCGGCACAAGCCCCTCGCGCCGGCGGTCGGCCGGAACCGAGGCCACCCCTCGGGCACGGGCCTCGGCCGGATGGTGCGGATGAAAAGGCCACCCTTGCCAGACGATCCGCCCTGAGGTCAGCCGATCGGCCCCGAACAGCACGCGGGCCAGTTCCTCATGTCCCGAGCCGGCCAGGCCGGTCAAACCGACGATCTCCCCGGCGCGCACCCGCAGATCGACCCCGCGCAGGGTACGGCCGCGGGCCTGCTTGACGGTCAGGATCGGCGGTCCCTCGGGGACCCTGCGCGTTGTATCCCGACGCTCGACGACCTCGCCGACCATCGCGTTCATCAGGCGATCGGGGGGCAGGTCCGCCGCCGGCCACGTGCCGACCCGCGCGCCGTCGCGCAGGACGGTGATCCGGTCGGCGATCCGGGCGACCTCGTCGAGGTGGTGCGAGATGTAGATGATCCCCAGCCCCCGGGCGCGGAGGTCGTCGAGCACGCCGAAGAGCCGCTCGATCTCGGCGCGGGTCAGGGCGGCGGTCGGCTCGTCGAGCACCAGCACGCGGGCCTCGCGCCCCAGGGCCTTGGCAATCTCGACCAGTTGCCGTTGACCGGTCGTCAGCCGCTCGGCGCGGGCGTTCGGATCGAGCGGGAAGCCCAGCGTCTTCAGGTGCTCGGACGCGCGCCGGCGGATCGCCCGGCGGTTGATCCAGGGGCCGACGTGCGGCTCGTCCCCCAGGGCGAGGTTCTCGGCCACCGTCAACGCGCCGACCAGGCTGAACTCCTGGTGGATCACCGACACGCCGTGCGCCAGCGCGCTGGCCGGGTCGCGGAACCGGACGACCTGGCCATCCAGCGCGATCTGCCCCGCGTCGGGCCGCACCGCGCCGCCGAGCACGCCGATCAACGTGCTCTTGCCCGCGCCGTTCTCGCCGCAAAGGGCATGGACCTCCCCGGCTCGCACGTTGAGATCGACCCCCCGCAGCGCCCGGACGCCGGGATACGTCTTGACGATCCCCCGCAAGGCGACGCGGGGCGGTTTTGCGTCGAGATATTCTTGATCTTTCAATCGTGTGGCCCTTCGTGTTCGGGAAGGACCTATTCTGGCATCCACGACGTTGAAAATCGACCCGTCTCCGACTTTCGTCCTTTCCATTGCCGGACGTGCGTTGTAAGTTGAACCCAGCGGGATACGCTTGCTCTTCTCCATGTGTCCGCGTCTCTTCACCCAATCGAGGCCCATGATGACGGACGAACATCACGCTGAGGAACCCTCGTCGGACGCCGGGGACCTTCAGTTCGATCAGGCGGAGTACGAGACGCCCGAAGCCGCCGAACCAACCTGCACGGCGTGCAAGAATCCGATCGAAGAGACATATTATGAAGCCAATGGCGCGATGGTCTGCGCGTCGTGCCGGGAGTCGATCGAGGCGGCGATGACGGGCGGCTCGCGTCTCGGGCGGTTCGTGAAGGCCACGATCTTCGGCGCGATCGCGGCGCTGGTCGGGTTCCTGATTTACTACGGCGTGATGAAGATCACCGGCTATGAGCTGGCCCTGATCTCGATTCTGGTGGGCCTGCTGGTCGGTGGGGCCGTGCGCGGGCTCGGGGCATCGGGGGGGCTGGATTTATCAGGCGCTGGCGATCTTCTTGACCTATACGGCGATTGCCGCGAGCTATGCGGGCGTGGCCATCCCGCAATTCCTGGCCGAGATGCAGAAGGAGGAGGCGGGGGAGAACCCGAACGCCGGGCCAGCGAATGCCGCCGCGCTCGCCGATCCCGCGAAACCGGCCGCGAAGCCCGCCGACAAACCGGCCCCGGCGGCGGCACCTGTGGCGGCCCCGGCGAAGCCGACGTTCAGCCTCGGCGAACTGGCCTTCGTGGTCGTGCTTCTCGTCGGGTTCCTCTACGCGCTCCCCGTGATCGCCGGGTTTGAGAGTCCCATCGGGTTGCTCATCATCGGGTTCGCGCTCTGGGAAGCGTGGAAGATCAACCGCCGCACCCGGCTGGAGTTCCAGGGGCCGTTCGTTCTGGGTGATGGTGAGGAAGGGACGGGCGATTTGCCCGTCGAAGGGGTTCCGGGCCATGCGTGACGAGGCCGCCGGGGCGTCTCCCGAGGGGTTGACCTGTCCGTCGTGCGGGACCGAGATCGCCCCTCGCCTGCTGACCTGCCCGGGCTGTCAGCGGTTGATCCATGCCGACCGGCTCAAACAACTGGCCGAGGAGGCGGAGCACGCCCAGCGGGAGGGGCATCCGGGGGAGGCGCTGGCCCTCTGGCGCGAGGCCCTGGAGCTGCTCCCGCCGAGGTCCCGTCAGCATCAGGTGATCGCCGCTCGGGTCGAGGAACTGAGCCGCCAGGCGGATGCCTCGCCGGCCGCGACGGCGCGGGCCGGAGAGGATGCGACCGCCGAGACGCGCAAGGCCTGGGCGGGAGGAGGCGCGGCCGGTCTGGGGGCCCTGGGCCTGTTCCTCTGGAAGATGAAGTTTCTCGCCGTGCTCGCCTTGACGAAGGCCAAGTTCCTGCTGCTGGGGCTGACCAAGGCGAGCACGTTCCTCTCGATGTTCCTGTCGATGGGGGTGTACTGGGCGGCCTTCGGCTGGAAGTTCGCGTTGGGGTTGGTGCTGTCGATCTACGTCCACGAGATGGGGCACGTCGCCTCGCTCTTGCGCTACGGGGTGAAGGCCAGCCCGCCGTTGTTCGTGCCGGGCCTGGGGGCAATGGTCCGCCTGCGGCAATCGTTCACCAGCCCTCGCGAGGATGCCCGGGTGGGCCTGGCCGGGCCGCTCTGGGGTCTGGGCGCGGCGGTGTTCTGTTACGCCGTGTTCCTCGCGACCCAGTACCGATCTGGGCGGCGATTGCCCGCCTTGGTGCCTGGATCAACCTGTTCAACCTCCTGCCGCTCTGGCAGCTTGACGGCGGCCGGGCGTTCCGCGCCCTGACGCGCTCCCAGCGCTGGCTGGCGACGGCGGCGATTGCCGCGGCGTGGTCCGCGACCGCCGAGGGCTTGCTGATCTTGCTGTTGCTCGTCGCGGCCGTCCGCACGGCCACCGACACGCCCGCGAAGGAGCCGGACCGGATCGCCCTGATCCAGTACGTCGCCCTCGTCGCGGCCCTGTCCGCCTTGACGTTGATCCCGGTCGCGCTGCCGGGCGGCTGATGCACGCGTTCGCTGATGCGTTCCGGTAATGAAGGAGGTTCCTGGTGACGATTTCGACGGCCATCGTTCGACCCGTGGCGGTGTTCCTCACGCTCGCTCTGGGCATCGGGGTCGTCCAGGGCGCTTCATTCAACTGGCGGGACTACGACGACAAGCCGGACGACTGGTTCGCCGGCCCCGAGGCCACCCGGATGGCCGAGAACATCCTGAGCTACCAGTCCGAGGCGGGAAGCTGGCCCAAGAACGTCGACACGTCGGCATCCCGGTACAACGGCGATCGGTCCAAGCTCAGAGGGACCTTCGACAACCGGGCGACGACCGGCGAGCTGCGCTTCCTGGCGGCGGTCGATCGCGCGACCGGCCGGCCGCGCTACCGCGACGCGTTCCTCAAGGGCCTCGACCACATCCTGGCCGCGCAGTACCCGACCGGAGGCTGGCCGCAGTTCTATCCGCCCGGTGACGCGTATCACCGGCACATCACCTTCAACGACGGCACGATGGTCCTCCTCCTGGAGTTCCTCCGCGACGTGGCCCGCGACGACGCCTACGCCTTCGTTGACGTCCCGCGCCGGGAGGCCGCCGCGCGGGCCTTCAAGGCGGGCATCCGTTGCATCCTGGCCTGCCAGGTCGTCGTTGACGGCGTGCCGACCGCCTGGTGTGCTCAGCACGACGAAGTGACGCTCCAACCGCGCAAGGGTCGGGCCTACGAGCACCCGTCGCTCAGCGGGGCCGAGAGTGCGGGTATCCTGGCCCTGCTGATGAGCCTCGATGAGCCGAGCCCCGAGGTCCGCCGCGCCATCCACGCCGGCTCCCGCTGGTTCGAGCAGGTCAAGCTCACCGGCTTTCGGGTCGAGAAGCGCGACGGCGACGCGGTGGTGGTCGCCGACCCCGATGCTCCGCCCCTGTGGGCACGCTTCTACGAGATCGGCACCAATCGGCCGATCTTCAGCGGCCGGGACGGCGTGATCCAGTATTCGCTCGCGGAGATCGAACGCGAACGCCGGGGCGGCTACGCCTGGTATGGCACCTGGGGTGAGGATCAGGCCAGGCGGTATCAGAAATGGTGCGCGAAGTGGAGCGAGACGCCCGAGACGGACGGCCCGCACACCAAGTCGTCGGGCAACGGCTGAGCGTGCCGTCGCGGTGGCTCTCGGTCAGGGCCAGCGCCGCTTGCCCGCCGAGGCGATCCGCTCGAAGTAATCTTTCAGCCTCGGCACGCAGACGTCCAGGCTGTACTTTTCCTCGATCAAGGCCCGCGCCGCCTCGCCCAAGGGACGATACGCGGCCGGGTCGTCCAGCACGCGCAGGGCCGTCTCGGTGAGGCGGTCCACGTCGAACAACGGCTCGACCAGCCCGGTTTTACCCGGCTCGATCACCTCGCGCACCGGGGGCGTGTCGGCGCCGAGGACGACCCGGGCGCACGACATCGCGTTGAAGAGTGACCACGAAAGCACGAAAGGAACCGTCAGGTACAGGTGCAGGTCGCTCCGGGCGAGGACGTCGGCCAGGGTCTCGGGGGGGATGTGGCCCAGGAAGACCAGGCGCGACGGGTCCAGATCCGCGCGGGCCATCGCCCAGTCCTTGAAGCTCGACGTGCCGGTGTGGAGCGCGTCCCAGCCGTAATAGACCTGATCGGTCCCCGCGACGACGAACAGCACGTCGTCGCGCTCGCGCATGATCCGCCCGGCGACCTTCAGGAAGAGGTCGAACCCGCGCATCGACTCCAGCCCCCGGGCGACGAACGTGACGACCTTCGTCCCCTCGGGAATCGACCGCCCGGCGATCTGGCGAAGGGGGGACCGGGGGCGATAGAACGCCGTGTCGATGCCGTCGAAGTGGACCTCGATCTTCGGCCAGTACCGCTCGGGGAACGTCCGCTTCTGCCAGTGGGTCGCCGAGTACCCGGCGTCGGCGTTGTTCAACGCGACCAGCACCGGCGCATTAATGCAGCGCGGGAAGAACGGGGCCACGTCCTCGGCCGGCGGCAGGTCGATCCGGTAGCTGATGTCGCTTCGTTGATGCGAGGCGAAGTAATATTCGCAGTAATTGATGATCGGGCAATCGAGCAATTCGGGCAGGAAGACCGTCGGCGCGCCCCGGCCGCCGTGCGCGACAACCAGGTCCGGGCGCAGGTCGGGCCGGGCGCGGACGGCCTCGAAGACGGAACGGCAGAGGCCCAGGAACTTGCCGTGGATCTGCGGCCAGGGGGTCGGCTGGTGGTCGCGGTCCTCGGGAGGGATGACCAGCCGCTCCAGCTCCAGCCGTTCGAGCATCTCCGCCGAGGGGGTCGGGCAGGTGGACAGGTCCTCGATCAAGAACCGGCAGCGCCAGCCGTGCGACTTCGCCAGCTCCAGCGCCAGCCGGCCGAACTGCGCGGGGAACGCCTGGTGGATGAACAGAACGTGCATCAGCGTTTCATCCTCCCCCCGAGGCGATGCGGTCGAACCGCGACGCCAGGGCCGGCATCGTGACCTCCCGGCTGTAGTGCCGCGGACCTTTTCCGAGGCGGCCAGGGTCAGCGGGCGGTGGGCGGCCGGGTCGTCGAGCAGGTCCATCGCGGCGCGGAAGGCGGCGTCGGGATCGTCCGGGGGGACGATCCGGCCGTGAACGTCCGCCGTGAGGACCTCGCGGATCGGCTCGGCATCCCACGCGAGCAAAGGCGCCTCGGCGGCCATGGCTTCCAGGAGCGACCGGGCGACGGGATACGGACGGCTCGGGACGACGTGCAGGTCGCTCGCCGTCAGGACCTCCGCCACGACCTCCGGGGCGACGCGGCCGAGAGTCCAGAACCGCGACGGGTCGGGCGGCGGGTCCTGGGCGATCATCCGCGCGGCATGGTCCTGACCGTGGAACCGCACGTCGAGCATCCGCTCGACCGTCGGTCCGCCGACCGCCACGCAGAGCACGTCGTCCCGCGCGGAGCAGGGCATTGGCCAGGGTCAGGAAGCGGTCGAACCCTCGGAGGCGGTCGAGATCGCGGGCCACGAAGCTGACGATGCGCGTCCCGCGCGGGATGGATCGACCGGCGATCGACCGGGGGCCGGCGGCTTCGTTCCTCCTCGTGAACCGCCTCATATCCACGCCGTCGTGCTGGACGAGGAAGGCGTCGCGGTACTCCGGCGGGTAGAGCGCACGCTGCCAGTCGGTGGTCGTCCAGGGGGTGACGCCGTTCTCCAGGTCGAGCAGGTCGATGGCGTTGGCCGAGCGCCGCCACTGGAGATACTCCGGCGGCAAGGCGGGGATATCCTCGTCGGCCAGGTCGTGCGCGTGGGGGTGAACGTAATAGTCGAACAGGTTCACCAGGGGGACCCGGGGGAGCGACACCGGCACGAACAGGGTCGAGCCCAGCCCGTCCGAGCGGCCGAGGGCCAGGTCGATCGGCCGGGGGCGGCGGGCGTCGAGAACCTCCCACGCGCCATAAGCGTAGCAGAGGCTCCGCTCCAGCCCCCGGGTCCAGGCGACCGCCGGCTCTCGGGCCACGCCGCCGACGTTGAACTGGATCAGTTCCAGCCCCTGGCCGACCGTCGAGGGCCAGGACTCCCGAGGATCGAGCCGGTTGCAGTAGAACCGGCAGCGATACCCCCGGCGCCGGACGAGCCAGTCGGCGAGCGGCCCCAGCCGGCCGGGGAACCGGGGCTCGACGCAGAGCAGGTGCAAGGGGTCCTGAGCCATCTCGTCGTCGAAGGAGGGTCAAAAAAGGAGGGTCAGGACGCGCTGGGAGGACGGTGTTGCTGGGTATCGAGCAAGCGGCGGAGCCGTTCGACTTCTTCCTGCGTCTGACGTAGTGCCGCCTCAGTCTGCTGGAGGCGGGCCTCGGCCTCGGCGGCGACTTCCTCGCTTGTGGGGATGAGGAGGCCGGTTTCCGGATTGCGAAGGCGTAGGGTCGAGCCGACGCGCTCCAGGTGGAGGCCGATCACCTCGCTGGGCAAGCGGCCGTCCACCGGCTCGATCGGCACATACTGGCCGTCCACCAGCCGGAACCCTTGCAGGGACGGCTTCAGGTACTCCTCGAACGGGTCGAACAGGAAGTATTCGTGGACTCCCAGCACGTCGCGGTAGAGCTGGAATTTCGTCTCCAGGTCTTCCTTTTTCGTGGACTTGGAGGTCATCTCGACGACGAACTCCGGCCCTTTGCCCTCCTCCCAGACGAGGTACACGTCGCGGCGGTCCTTGGGTTCGACACCGCGGACGACGAAGTCATCGGGGGCGACGTGCTTCCGTTTGTTGCCGGGTTCATAGTAAACGAACATGTTCCCGGAGATGTACACGGTCGGGTCGCCCGCGAAGTGCCGGCGGAGCATATCGATCAGACCGAGCAGGTTGTCGCGGTGGGTCGGCGTCTCGGCCAAGGGTTTGCCGTCTCCGCTGGGATACTCGATGCGCCGGGTCGATGGGGAGGTGGCCATCGGTCGCGCTCCTTTTTCTCGGTCTTTTTGTCTTTTTTTTCGAAATCTCAGGCGGTCGGCGGCCGGCGCTCGGGTCGGGCGGGGCCGGATCGTCGTTTCGCTTTCGTCGCCGGTTTTTTCGAGGGGGCCTTGGGCTTCGACGGCGCGGGGGTCTTCTTGACCGCCTTGCGACGGGGGTTGAACAGGTGGGGCACGACGTCGTCGAGCGTATCGACGGAGTGGAACGTCAGGTCCGCCTTGACCTCGGCCGGCAGCTCGATCAGGTCCTTCTCGTTGTGCCGGGGGATCAGCACCGTCTGGATTCCCGCCCGACGCGCCGCGAGGATCTTCTCGCGCACGCCGCCGACGGGGAGGACGCGGCCGGTCAGGGTGACTTCGCCGGTCATCGCCAGGTCCTGGCGGATGGCCTGGCGGCGGAACAGGCTGATCAGGGCCGAGGAGATCGCCACGCCCGCCGAGGGGCCGTCCTTCGGCACCGCGCCGGCGGGAACGTGGACGTGCACGTCCGTCTTGGCGAACCGCGACGCATCGATCCCCAGCTCCTTGGCGTGACTGCGCAGGTAGCTCATGGCGGCGTGGGCGCTTTCCTTCATCGACTCGCCGAGCAGGCCGGTGAGCGTGAGGCCCCCCTTGCCCGGCATGCCGGTGGCCTCGATGAACAGGATCTCGCCGCCGGTGGGGGTCCAGGCCAGGCCGGTCGCCACGCCGGGGACGCCGGTGCGGTCGGCGACCTCTCGGTAATACTTCGGCGGGCCGAGCGAGTCGGGAACGTCGCCCGGGGCGATCGTCACGGCCCCTCGGCTCCCCTCGGCGTGCCGACGGGCGACCTTCCGGCAGAGCGTGGCGATCTCCCGTTCGAGGTTTCGCAGGCCGGCCTCGCGGGTGTAGTCGGCGATGACCCGCTTGATCGTCTCGTCGGGGAGGGTCACGTCCTTGGCGGTCAGGCCGTGGGCTTCCAGTTGCTTGGGGATGAGGTACTTCCGGGCGATCAGCACCTTCTCTTCCTCGCTGTAGCCCGGCAGTTCCAGCACCTCCATGCGATCCAGGAGCGGGTGCGGGATGGTCTCCAGCATGTTGGCCGTGGCGAGGAACATGACCTTCGACAGGTCGAAATCGACGTCGAGGTAATGGTCGCGGAAGGCGTTGTTCTGCTCGGGGTCGAGCACTTCCAGGAGCGCGGCGGCGGGGTCGCCGCGGAAGTCGTGGCCGAGCTTGTCCACCTCGTCGAGCATGAAGACCGGGTTATTCGTGCCGGCCTTGCGGATGCCTTGCAGGATGCGCCCGGGCATCGCGGCGACGTAGGTGCGCCGGTGGCCGCGGATCTCGGCCTCGTCGTGGACGCCGCCGAGGCTGACGCGGACGAATTCGCGGCCGAGCGCGCGGGCGATGCTCTTGCCCAGGGAGGTCTTGCCGGTGCCCGGCGGGCCGACCAGGCAGAGGATCGGCCCCTTCATGTCCTTCTTCAGCTTGCGCACGGCCAGGTATTCGAGGATGCGCTCCTTGATCTTCTCCAGGTCGTAGTGGTCCTCGTCGAGGATCTTGCGGGCGCGCTTCAGGTCGAGCCGGTCGCGGCTGGTCTTCGCCCAGGGGAGGACCGCCAGCCAGTCGAGATAGGTCCGGATGATCGAGTATTCGGCCGACGAGGGGTGCATGCCGGCCAGGCGCTCGATCTCGCGCTCGGCCTCGGCCAGAACGCCCGCCGGCGGCTTGGCCTCCTCCAGCCGCTTCCAGAGGGCCTCCAGCTCGGGGTTCTCCGACTCGGACTCCCCCAGCTCCTCCTGGATGGCCTTGATCTGCTGCCGGAGGAAATGCTCGCGCTGGGCGCGGGTGATCTCCGAGCCGACCTGCGCCTGGATCTTGCCGGCCAGCTCCATGACGGCCAGTTGCCGGGCGAGGAAGCCGCCGAGCTTCTCCAGCCGCACCCGCACGTCCATCTCGGCTCAGAAGCTCCTGCTTCTCCTCGACCGAGAACGGCAGGCTGGAGCCGAGCAGGTCGGCCAGGCGGCCCGGCTCTCTCGTGTTCATCGCCGCGACCTGCAGCTCCTCGGGCACCTGCTGGCTCTGCTCGACCATCCGGCCGAACAGCGTGTTGACGTGGTGCACCAGGGCGTCCAGCTCGACCCCCTGATGCTCGACGTCCTCCAGCGGCTCGATCCGGCCGATCAGGTACGGCTCGGCCTGCTCGATCTCGACCAGGCGGGCGCGGAACATCCCCTGGCAGACGATCCGGGTGGAGCCGTCGGGGAACTTCAGCATCTTCAGGACGCTGCCGACGGTCAGCGTCGGGTAGAGGTCCTCCGCCCTCGGTTCGTCGTCCTCCGGCTGCCGCTGGGTGATCAGGCCGATCGTCTTGTCGCCGACCAGCACCTCGTCGATCAGCCGGATGCCCGCCGGGCGGTTGACGACCAGGGGAACGACCGTCTGGGGAAAGACCACGTCGGTGCGCAGGGGCAAGAGCGGCACCCGATCGGGCAGCTCGTCCTCCTCCAGGTCGGACGCGTTGGACAGGATCAAGGCCCGGCCCGACGACGTGGCGAGCGTCGTCGTCACCGGCTCCGAAGGCGCGTCCTCGGTCGGGGTCTTGTCATTCGCGGGAGCACTCTTCGGTTTCTTCTTGCTCATGGTTCTGCCGTCAATTTCGCGGAGATGGTCCGGTCGGGAGACGACCGCCGACGATGCCCGGACGGTCCTCAATCGAGAATTGTGTGCCAACGGCGACAGGAAGGAAAGGCCCCACCGTTGACGACCGCTGGCGATTGCCGGAAATCGGCATCACCGTAACAATTCTGTCAGAAAGTTGCGAATCTGCTGCCGGTGGCCCGTGTCCAGCCCGCCGGAGATCGTCAGCCGCCAGCCCCGGGCCGGGTCCCGGGACCCTCGCACCGTGACCGCCCGGCCCGCGTCCAGGTCCCGGTCGAAAAATTCCTGGATCGCGCCGACCTTCGACAGCGGAATCCGCCCCCGGACCGACACCCGGCGCCCGGGACGGTGACGGATCGTGAAGTCAGCCGAGCCCCCTTGGCCGGCGCGGACCACCAGCACCACCACGCCGACAACCAGAATGACCAGGACGACCGCCCCGAAGTTCATGCCGAACAACCAGGGGGATGGGCGGAGACCTCCGACAGACACGTTGGATTCCGGCTTTCCGCGAAAGATTCTCTTGGATCAATCCGTCAGCACGACCTCGACGGTCAGGGAGTGGAGGACCGGCGACTCGGCCAGAGGGAGGACGACCTCCAGCAACCCTTTGTCCAGGCAGGCCCTCGCCGCGTCGGCCAGGACCGGGACGGGCAGCGGGATCACGCGCTCGAACGGCCCGAAGGCGATCTCCATGCGGTCGATCCGTCGGGGACGGGGACCCAGCGGGTCGCGCCGCACGCCCGAGACGGTCAGCTCGTGGGCGGTCGTCTGGACGCGGATCTCTCCCGGAACCATGCCGGCCAGTTCCAGGCGGACAATCAGCGGCGTCCTCGACCAGCAAGACGTCGGCCGGCGGACTCCAGACCGGACGCCCGGCGGCCAGCCACGCGCTTTCCGCCCGTTCGCTTCTCGGGTCCGTCGCGTCCTCGCAGCCGTGATTGCGCCGCATGGCAAGGTGGCTCGGCGGGTTCTTTTTGAGCGGGATCGCCAAGGGGACCGTCGCCCCGGCGGCCTGCTCCGTTACGTCCCGTTTTACCCGTCCAGAGGAGCGGCCGCAACCGAGAATCCGGGGCCGACACCGGTTCTCATCTCAACGCCGCCACCAGTCCTCGTCGTCGTCGAAACTGCCATGCTTGGCGTACTGGTGCATGATCTGGAGGATCTGGAAGTTCCTCATGGCGAAGAAGGCGAAGAAGATCGCCATGAACAACGAGCCGAAGAACTGGTAGCTGACCAGGGCCATCACGCCCGAGGTCAAGAGCGAGACGACGTGCGCCCAGCGCATCCCGTCGCGCCGGTTGATCATCGACAGGACCACGCCGGCAATCTGGCCGCCGTCGAGCGGCCAGATGGGGAACAGGTTCAGGATGCTCCAGACGACGTTGATGAACAGCAGGGAGTTCACCACCTCCGCGCCGATCGGGCTGGGCCGGTAATGGCCATACTGCATGCCCAGAACGCTCAGAAACACCAGGCCCGCCAGAAACAGCCCCGCCCCCGGCCCGCTGAGCAGCACGGCCAGACGCTGCCAGGGGGTCTGCCGCTCCCCCTCGGACGCGCAAAGACCCCCCATGCCGTACAGGATGATGTAAGGGCGGCATCCGAACAGCCGGGCCATCAGGCCGTGTCCGTATTCGTGGATCAGGATTGAGACGAACGCGCAACAGACAAAGACCACCGCCGCGGTCGCGTCTCCCCCGTTCCAGCCGAGGATCAGCATGATGACCCAGAACAGCGGATGGACGCGCACGGGGATTCCCAGCAGGCGAAAGCGCAAATCATAAGGCGTCTCGGACGGGATTCCCAGCATACGGCACCTCTACCTCGGCGCAGGGACGGAGGCCCGACCCGTTGGGGCACTCCGAAACTGTTAGCCTAGGCGGGATAACGCGGGACGACAAGCCGAACTTCCCGAAGCTCTGGAGCGGCCAGGACCGCCCTTCGCCCGCGATAAGGACTTGTGCCCCGGAGGCCACCCCGGCAAAACTCGAATACGGACAATCCACCGAACCCCCATCGCCCCCACCGGCCACGACCATGAAATTTACCAAGATGCACGGCATCGGCAACGATTACATCTACGTCAACCTGTTCGACCAGGAGTTGCCGGGGGATCCCTCGGAGGTGGCGAAGGCGATCAGCGACCGCCACTTCGGGATCGGCTCCGACGGCCTGATCCTGATCGGTCCCTCGCAGTGCGCCGACGCCCGCATGCGGATGTTCAACGCCGATGGGTCCGAAGGGGAAATGTGCGGCAACGGCGTCCGCTGCGTCGCCAAGTACATCCACGACCACGGTATCGCGCCAAAGGACCGCGTGACGGTCGAGACCGGCCGGGGCGTGCTGACCCTGGACCTGGACGTCCGGCAAGGCAAGGTCCAGCGCGTCCGGGTGGACATGGGCACGCCGATCCTCCGCGCGGCCGATATCCCCACGACGCTGCCGGACCCGCCCGTTAACGCTCAGATTGGCGTAAACGAGGGAACGTTTACGTTGACATCGGTGTCAATGGGGAACCCTCACGCGGTTATTTACGTTGACGACGTCGCGTCCTTCCCCGTCGAGACGCTCGGCCCCGTGCTGGAGCGGCACCCGGTCTTTCCCCGGCGGGTGAACGTCCACTTCGTCGAGGTTCTCTCCCGGGGCGAGGTCCGGATGCGGACCTGGGAACGCGGCTCGGGCATCACCCTGGCCTGTGGCACCGGCGCCTGCGCGGTCTGCGTCGCGGGCGTGCTGACCGACCACACCGACCGCACGCTCCTGGCCCACCTCCCCGGTGGCGACCTGGAGCTGGAGTGGCCCGCTGACGACGCCTCCGTCTTCATGACCGGTCCGGCGACGGAGGTCTTCTCGGGGGAGTGGAACGGATAGAAGGAACGTGGAGCCAATTCCTGGAGAGGACGGAGGCCGAGCCTCTCTCTCGGCTAGCCGAAATCGGGTGATTTTCGTAGGCTGCGGCACCGTCCCTTGAACCGGAGATTTTGAGGAGACACGGAGGTCATCCTCGATGAAGATCCAGCATCCGCTCCTGGTGCGTGGCGTGGGCGTCTCGGGGGCCTGGCTCGTGCGACGGCTGGTGGGCACGGCCCGGTTTCACTTCCGCTACAACGATCCGACGGTCAACCCCGAGGTGGCCCGGCGGCTCGGCCTGCGCTACATTTATGCTTTCTATCACGAGGTCATGCTCTTTCCGGCCTATTACTGGGCGTGGCCGGAGATGCAGATCCTGATCAGCGACCATCGCGACGGCGAGCTGATCACGCAGGTCGTCCAGCGGCTGGGGTTCGGGGTCGTGCGGGGCTCGACGACGCGAGGCGGAGCGCGGGCCTTGCGCGAGATGTCCGGGCGCGTGGACCAGGGGCATCTCTGCGTCACGCCCGATGGCCCCCGGGGCCCTCGCCGGCATGTCCATCAAGGTCTGGCCTACCTGTCGAGCCGCACCGGTTTGCCGATCGTCGGCGCCGGGATGGCGTTCCGACGTCCCTGGCGGGCCAGGAGCTGGGACCGCTTCGCCGTGCCTCGTCCGTTCCAGGCCGCCGCCTGCGTCGTCCCCCCGCCGTTACTCGTCCCCCCCGACGCCGACCGCGACACGATCGAGGATTGCCGACGGGAGGTCGAGCGCCGGATGCAGAACGCCACGCTGGAGGCCGAGGAATGGGTCGAACGGCTTTGACGGGGAAAGCGATCCTCGCCAGGTCGGCAGGGCGCGAAGGAAGAACCCGAAGCGCGCACTGGGATCGGTGGGTTTCGCCCCGCTCACCCATCTTACAAAACCGGGCTCCGGGTGTGAGTTGCTCTTGCCGGATTGGGATGGGTGGGCTATGGTGTCGCCGCACGTCAAAGGTTCCCATCGATTGAGCGCGCATGCATTCCGGACCTGTTGTCAAGACGACCCCGCGAGCGCGGCTGGGACGGCTGACCCGTTGGGTCTTGCTGGCTCTGGCGTTGGTGATTGTGGGGGTTCTGGGGACAGCTTGCTGGCTGAGGCCGGACCCGAGGGGGTTCGGCACGCACCAGCAACTGGGGCTGGCTCCCTGCCGGTTTTACCGGATCACGGGGAAGCCGTGTCCTTCGTGCGGGATGACCACGGCCTTCGCCTGGTCGGTGCGCGGGCGGTTGGATCGGGCGTGGCGGGCTAATCCGGCCGGGAGTCTCCTGGCGCCGACCTGTCTCGTCCTGCTGCCCTGGCTTCTGGCGTGTGCGGGGACGGGCCGACCGTGCTGGGGGGCTCGCACCGTGGATGGACCGTTGATCGTCGTGGTGGTGGCCACCGTGGCTTTGGGCCTGGCGGCCTGGATCTTTCGCCTGATTTGACAGAAAAGGGAGGGTTAGGATGATCCCTCGGCCGCTCGCAAGGACGCGTCGCGCCGCCGTCTGGCTCGCGCTGGCCTTCAGCCTGACGACCCTGGCCGGGTGTGATCCCCGGCAGATGGCGTACTTTCTTCAGCCGTTCGAGCCGCAGATCGCGGCCCCCGGCCCCTCGCTGAAGGGGAAGCGGGTGGTGGTGGTCACCAAGGCCGTTCCCGGCACGCAGAACGATTACGTGACGCTGGACCGGGACCTGACCCGCGAATTCGTCTCGATCCTTCGGCAGAAGGTCAAGAAGATCGACGTGGTCGATCCGGATAAGGTGGCGACATGGGCCGAGGCCCACCGGACGTGGACGGACCCGGCCGAACTGGCCGAGTGGTTCGAGGCGGACCTGGTCATCTTCCTGGAGGTCCGTGGCTTCCAGATCGAGAGCGCGAACAGTCCGAACATGTTTGAGGGCGCTCGAACATCCATCTTCAGGTCACGGAGCTGGCGCATCCCGAGGACGACCGGGGCCGGCCGATGACCGACAAGCCCAAGGAGGCCAGCGTCGTTTACGATGACGACCGCGAGACCGCCTTCCCGGTCCGCGGGCCGATCCCGGCCTCGGCCGAGGTGAGCCGCACGGCCTTCCGGAACAAGTTCCTGAAACTGGTCGCGACCGAGGTCTCCTGGCACTTCGTCGAACACGCGCCTGGGGATAATATTCAGGACGTGAAGTTCAGCGAAGTGAGCGAGTGAGCCTCCATGCTCGCGACTCTCCGCCCTGGATTTGGCCAGGAACGCGATCAAAAAGGGCCGTCCGTCCGCTGCCGGGAGCGATTGGGCTCCGGCAGACGACGGACCGGCCCTTCGTCGCGTTCTGGTCCCACGCCCACGCCACCTCCGGATCTCCGCCCTCATCCTCAAGGCTTCACCGGATTCCCCGTCCGGTGCGGGATTCCCGGCAAAAAAATACGCAAGGTCAGGATAAAAACACCCTTGCAACGAGCCTAGGTCGATGATTACGATTTGTTGAACTGCTGGATGCACACCCCCCAACTCGGCACATTCGGGATGCGAGCCCGGGCCGAGCCTACCGTCGGATGGATGGACCGCCCCACCCCTTATTATTTCTTCTCAATGGGGCCTTCGTGAGCCAGAACAAGACCATAGAGAACACGTTGCGCATGAATCGCCGCCAGTTCACGCGTCAGGTCGCCTGCGCGGCCGGACTCGCGGCTCTGGGCGGGGCGGGCGGTCGCGTCGAGGCGCGGCCCCGGACGGCCGGTCCATTGCGCGTCCGGGTCTGGTGCGAGGGGACGGCCCCCCGCTCAGTGTATCCCGATGATGTTGATGGCGCCCTGGGCGAGGACCTGACCCGCCGGGAAGGTCTGACGGTCCACCGAGCCCGATTGAATGATCCCGACGCCGGGCTTTCCGATGCCGCCCTGGATGCCACCGATTGCCTGATCTGGTGGGGCCGGCTTCGCCACGGCGACGTGCCCGATGACCGGGCACGGGCGGTCGTCGAGCGGGTGAAGGCGGGGCGGCTCGGTTTCGTCGCCCTGCACGCCTCGTTCGCCAGCAAGCCGTTTCAGACCCTGATGGGGACCCCTTGCGAGCCGGAAGCCTGGCGCAACGACGGCTCGCCGGAGCACGTCGTGGTGCAGGAACCAAACCACCCGCTGGCCCGGGGAATCCAGCCCTTCACCATTCCCCAGTCGATCATGTACGCCGAGCCGTTCGCCGTGCCGAAGCCCGAGGCGGTCGTCCTGGTCTCCTCCTGGGGACAGGGGGAAACCTTCCGCAGCGGCCTGACCTGGACGGTCGGGCAGGGGCGGGTCGTCTATTTTCGCCCCGGGCACGACGCCTTCCCCGTGCTCTTTCATCCGTCGGTGCGTCAGGTCATCGCCAACGCCGTCCAGTGGGCGTCGAAGCGTGCCTGAGCTGGGCCTTCCCGGGCGGCTGGGTGGTTGACGGACGCGGCGAGGGACCTATAATCGGGCCGTCGCGAAACGAGAATTATCGGGCCTTTTGGCAAAATCGGAACCAAAGGTCCAGTTTCGACGCTTCTTGACGATGTGCGGCATTCTCGTCCCAACCGGCCGGGATGCCGCCTCTCACCACCACCTGCTTCAAGGTCGATGAGGGGATGGATTTGACCTTGTTCGGGGACCACCGGACGACCCGGGAATGTTCCTGGCCGTCCGGCCTTAGCCCCCTACCGTGGCAACCCCGGTTCTTTCCGGATCGGGGATGGATCAAAAGCACCCTGGAGGAGATAGCAACGATGCGCAAGTTCGTCCTGAGTCTGGCCGTTCTGGCCCTGGTCGCCAGCCCCGCGCTGGCCGGCAAGTACAACAAGAAGGTCAGCGTCGGCGAGAAGGCCCCGACCTTCTCGGGCATCCCGGCCTTCAACCCCAACAACGGGGAGATGACCAGCCTGAGCCTCTCCGACGTCAAGGAGCCGGTCGTTGTTCTGGTCTTCCTGGGCAATCACTGCCCGGTCGTCCAGGCCTACGAGGACCGCCTCATCGACTTCACCAGCGATTACAAGGATAAGGGCGTCAAGGTCGTCGGCGTCAGCGTCAACGACCTCGACAGCGACCGCATTCCGGCCATCAAGGAATACACCAAGGACAAGGGCTCGAACTACGTTTACGGGTACGACGAGAGCCAGGAAATCGGCCGCAACTATGGCGCGACCAACACCCCGCAGTTCTTCGTCCTGGACAAGGACCGCACGATCCGCTACATGGGCGCCATGGATGACAACATGAACGAGTCGAAGGTCACCAAGACCTATCTCCGCGACGCCGTCGATGCCCTGCTGGCCGACAAGGCCCCCGAGGTCGAGGAAACCCAGCCGAAGGGCTGCGGCGTCAAGTACAAGAGGAACTGAGCCCCATCCGCTCGGTTCTCATCATGACGAGTCCGCGCCCGGCCGTTGCGTCCGATCGATCGGACGGACGGCGGGCAAACGCTCTCATCGACTCTCCACGCCGCCCGCTGCCGACCCATCCCCTCGGCCGCGGGCGGTCCCGCGTTTGGGTGACGACCGAATTCCGACCCCGCCTTGGCCCTCGATTTGACTTCTTTTTTTGATTCGACCCCACAAGGGAGGTATGACACCGTGACCCCCGTCGTTCGGTTCCGCTTGCTCGCCCTGCTGGTTCTCGCCCCGATCGTTCTGGTCGGCTGCGGCGAGTCCGTGACCCCGGAAACCACCAGCGTCAATCCGACTCCTCCTGACGTCCTGGCGCCGGAAGCTCCCGAGGCGGAGCCGGTTGACGCGGCCCAGCCGACGGCCACGGCCACCGCCGAGGCGGTCACGGTCACGGAGGAGGAGACTGCTCCCACGCCCACCGCCGAGGCGCCTGAGCCCACGACGACCGAGCCGACGGCCGAGGCTCCCGAGCCCAAGGCCGACGAGACGGCCGCCGCGACCGAGGCGGACGGTGTGACGCTGACCCCTTTGAGCTTTGAGGAGTTCCAGAAGCAGGTCGCCACCAACCCGAAGGCCAAGTACACCCTGGTCGATGCCTGGGCCACGAACTGCGCCCCTTGCAAGGAGAACTTCCCCCACCTGGTCGAGATGCACCACAAGTACGGTGACCAGGGGCTGGCCGTGGCGTCGATCTCGCTGGACGACCGGGAGGACGAGAAGGCGATCGAGGAGGCCAAGAAGTTCCTGAAGGAGAAGGGGGCCACCTTCACCAACGTCCTGCTGGATGAAGACTTCGGTGTTGGCTACGAGCAGCTTCGGGTCAACGCCATTCCGGCCGTCTTCGTGTACGGTCCCGACGGTAAGGAAGTCAAGCGCTACACGATGGACGACCCCGACAACCAGTTCACCTACGACCAGGTGGAGAACGACATCGCCGCCATGCTCAAGGGGGAGGGGACCGACGCGTCCGCCGCGGACGGCGAGGCGGAGCCGAAGTCCGAGGATGCCGAAGGTTGAGTGAAGGGAACGCCGGTCTTTTGAAGGATCGAACCCTCCCGGTGGCGACATCGTAAAAAGTTCTCGCGAAAAGGGGCACCGTGCCCCGCTGAGAACCAGGAACCCGATCGGACGGGAAATCGCGTCCGTTGTCTCTTCGTTGGCGCGGTCCGGTCGGGTATAATGATGGTTTCCCCGACCCGTCGGCCGGGCGGGATGTCAAGCGCATCGATTGGAAATGGATTGGAAGTCTGTCGCTCGCGACGAGCCAGGGGATAGAGTCCGATGAAAGACGGCATTCACCCGAAGTACCAGGAAACGACCGTGACCTGCGGTTGCGGCAATTCGTTCCAGACCCGCAGCACCAAGCCGAAGATCGTGGTGGAAGTTTGCTCGAAGTGCCACCCGTTCTACACCGGTTCGGTCAAGTTCGTGGACACGGCCGGACGGGTCGATCGGTTCAACCGCAAGTTCCAGGGCACGTACGGCAAGGGGCGCAAGAAGGCTCAGGCCGAGCCCGAGGCCGCCGAGGCCAAGAGCTAGCCGGATTTAATCTTCGGAAGAGAGCGATGAGCGAGGGGCCTCTTGCCTGCGTGCAAAGTGGTCCGGACCTCATCGCTCCTTGTCTATCCGGAACCTCTCTCGCGCCTCGTCCTCTCTCTCAAGAGGCATCACCACCCCAGCCGTGTTCGAGAAACTCAAGGCCGACTATCAGCGGTTCCAGGAACTGGACGCCGCGCTGTTGGACCCCAGCGTCTCGGCCGACGTCGCCCGCGTGACGGCCCTGGCCAAGGAGCGTGGCGCCCTGGCCAAGGTCGCGGTGCCGTATGGCCGTTACCTGGATCTGGGCCGGCAGATCGCCGAGGCGGAAGCCCTGCGCGACGCCGAGACCGACGCCGAGATGCGCGCCTATGCCGAGGCCGAACTGGACGCCCTGCGCGCCCGGGAGGCCGAGCTTGGCGAGACCCTCCGCGACCTGATCTATGACCGCCACGCCGGCGCCGACCGCGCGGGGCTGATCATGGAGATCCGTGCCGGAACCGGCGGTGACGAGGCCGCGCTGTTCGTCCGCGACCTCCTGGAAATGTATCACCACTACGCCGAGAACAAGGGCTGGGCCTTCGAGCCCCTGGAGTTCGTCCCGACCGAACTGGGTGGGTTCAAGGAAGTCTCGTTCAGCGTCTCGGGCGACGGCGCCTTCCGCAACCTCCAGTTCGAGAGCGGCGGCCATCGGGTCCAGCGGGTCCCCGTCACCGAGACCCAGGGGCGCATCCACACGTCGGCCGCCACGGTCGCCGTGCTGCCCGAGCCGGAGGACGTCGAGATCGAGATCCGGTCCGAGGACCTCGAAGTGGACGTCATGCGCGCTGGCGGGCCGGGGGGCCAGCACCAGAACAAGACCGAGAGTGCCGTGCGGCTCACCCACGTCCCGACCGGCACGGTCGTCGTCTGCCGCGATGAGCGCAGCCAGCACAAGAACCGCGCGAAGGCCCTGCGCATCCTCCGCAGCCGGATCTACGACCAGATGGAGGAGCAGGCCCGGGCCGAACGCGCCGAGACGCGCCGTTCCCTGATCGGCTCGGGGGACCGCTCCCAGCGCATCCGCACGTACAACTTCCCGCAGAACCGCGTCACCGATCACCGGATCGGCCTGACCCTGTACAACCTCGACCGGATCATCCTGGGGGACCTCGACCCCCTGACCACCGCCCTGATCGACCACGACCGCAAGGAACAGCTCGGCGAGGTTTGAGCCTGATGCCCATTGACGACGACGCCCCGCGCCGACGCATCCCCAGCCGCCCGTTCCCGAAGCGGACCGTGCCCCCGTCCCCGCCCGCGCCGGAACCATCGTCCTCGGACGAGCACTGGACGATCGGCCGCCTGCTGGGCTGGACGACCGACTTCCTCCGCCGCAAGGGGGCCGAAAGCCCTCGTCTGGATGCCGAGGTGCTCCTGGCGCAGGTCCTGGAGTGGGATCGGGTGCAGCTCTACACGCACTACGAGGACGAGGTCGGCGAGCGGGCGCGTTCTCAGTACCGGGAGCTGGTCCGCCGCCGCGCCGAGGGGACGCCGGTGGCGTATCTGGTCGGCCGCAAGGAGTTCTTCTCGCTGACCCTGTCCGTCAATCCCGCCGTACTGATCCCCCGTCCCGATACCGAGACGGTCGTCGTCGAGTTCCTCTCCTTGTTGAAGGACAAGGCCGACGCGCGGGCCGTGGATGTCGGGACCGGCTCGGGCGCGATCGCCATCGCCTGCGCCCATCAGCATCCGGGCGCCCGGTTCATCGCGGTGGACATCAGCGACGACGCCCTGGCCGTCGCCCGGCGCAACGCCGAGCAGCACGGGGTGGCCGACCGGGTGGAATTCCGCCAGGGCGACCTGCTCGAACCGGTCGCGCACGATGGTCCGTTCGACGCGATCCTGTCCAACCCGC
Organism: uncultured Planctomycetota bacterium; assembly: GCA_963758025.1. Taxonomy (GTDB): domain Bacteria; phylum Planctomycetota; class Planctomycetia; order Isosphaerales; family Isosphaeraceae; genus CAVWUA01. The sequence continues at coordinate 23,996 of CAVWUA010000014.1, forward strand.
CGTACATCCCCACCGGCGACATCCCGACCCTGGAGCCGGGCGTGCGCGACCACGAACCGCACCGGGCGCTCGACGGCGGTCCCGACGGCCTGGAGATCGTCCGCCGCCTGATCGCGCAGGCCCCGCCGCTCCTGAAGCCGGGCGGGCACCTGATCCTGGAGATCGGCACGGCGCAGGAAGACCCGGTGCGCGCCTTGATCGCCGCCCAGCCGGACCTGGACCTGGCGCCGACCGTCCACGACGCCGCCAACCACCCACGCGTCGTCCGGGCGACGCGCACGTCTTGACGCATGCACCTCACGATCCCTTGAGGGTTCGCGTGAACGGGCAAATCACGTTCTTGTCGATAAATAATTGACAAAACCGAAGTTATCGGCGCTAATCCAGAATGTCCTGCCGGCTCTGATTCCCTGCCGGGGACGCTCGGGAGTAGGGCCATGTCACGGATTGCGAAGGTTGTCGCGCTGATCGTCCTGGGGTGTCCACTCGTCGGGCGAGGGACGCCCACCGCGCCTCCTGGCTATACCTTGACGGATATCAGCGCGGGTCTACCAAGAGCCGACGTGCAATACATCACGCAATTCGCATTCAAGCCAGGCGACCCGAATCACGTCTATGCGTCCCGGTTCCACTACTCCGGCCTGCCCAGTGGCCGCGTGACCCGCTATGACTACGCTCCCTCGGGAGAACTCTCCAACCCGGTCGATGTGGCGACGGGTCTGGGGGCGGCCCTTGGCGTCGCCTTCCACGGAAATGAGATGTTCGTCGCGACCACGGACCTGGCCACCTCGACCGGAGGCATCATCCGGCTCCAGGAGCAGGGAGGCGGGCTTTACGGCAACCCGGTCGAATTCGTCAACAACATTCCGACCGGCCTGCACCAGGTCGATCAGTTGCAGATTCAGGGTGATTCGCTCTATGTCGGGGTTGGCACCCGCACCAACCTGGCGACCGACGAGACACCCTACAACGGAACGGTCTCCTGGATCGCCGACCTGTCGCAGGCGGATTATTCCGCCGCCGGGGCGAACAATCTGGCCCTGGCGAGCGTGATTTCCAGTACCGATCCGGGCAAGCTCCGTGTCTTCGCGTCCGGGTTCCGCAACCCCTTCGGAGTCCGCGTTGATGCCCTGGGGCAGGTGCAGGTCACGGATAACGGCGCGGACGTCCCGGATCGGACGGCGGATCTGCTCTACCTCGGGCTCCAGCAAGGGGATCAGGGAATTTTCCCGCCTCCGGGAACCGGTGCGACTGTCTCCCCCCTGACCACGCTCGGGTTCAGTACCGCGGCGACCGGCTTCGACCGGCTCGACTTCGGACCATCTCAGGGAAAAATTCTGGTCAACCTGTTCACCGACGAGGAGACCGGAACCGTCCCGCCGCTGACCGGGCACGAGGTCATCGCGGTCGATCCGATCACCGGCGCCCTCTCGACGTTCATCCCGAACTTCGGTAGCCCGCTCGACATGCTCCATGACCCCTACGGCCGGATCCTCATCAACGACTACGGCCCGACCTCCTATAACCTGTACGACCCGGACAGCGGGGCCGTTTACCTGCTCGCCGCCGTTCCCGAGCCCGGGACGCTGATTCTGCTCACGGTGGGCATTGCGGTGCTCGGGGCCTCGGTCTGGTCACGACATCGTCGGCGGCTTGGCGCCTGATTTGCTCGGTCATAACGTCCAGGAATGACCGAAAGAACGCGGCTTGATTCGCGGCCGGTTTTTTCTAGAATGGTCCGTTTGCCCCGAAACCGCCCAGGCGAGGGGGATTCGCTATGGGCGATCGGGCAAGGCAAGAACACCCGGATTTGACCCCGGGGTTTGGGGGTTCCTCGATTGAAGATTCGTCCCGCCCGTGTCAGTGACGTGCCCGCCATTCACGACCTGATTCGCTCCTTCGCCGAGCGCAAGTTGATGATCCGCAGGTCATTGGGTGAGTTGTACGAATCGATCCGCGAGTTCTTCGTGGCGATCGACGATCAGGGGCAGGTGATCGGTTGTGCCGCCCTGCACGTCTTCTGGGAGGACCTGGCCGAGCTGAAGTGCCTGGCCGTCTCGGATCGGGCACAAGGGGCGGGCGTGGGGCGCGATTCTGGTCGAGGCCTGCTGGGAGGCCGCTCAGGAGCTGGAGCTGACGACGGTTTTCACGCTGACCTACGTCCCTGGCTTCTTCGAGAAGTGTGGCTACCACCGCATCGAGAAGGCGGAATTGCCGCACAAGATCTGGAACGAGTGCGTGCGCTGCCCGCTGTTCCCCAACTGCAACGAGGTGGCCCTGATCCGCACGACCGCGCCGGATGGAGTTTTCGCCTCCCATGCCGCGCTGGCGGGCGCCTCGGTCTGAGTCTCGCAGGGGGACCGCTCCGCGAAAGGCGCGACGGCTTGCCCTGCCGTTGGCTTTGGTGGACACTGGAACGGAAAGGTCCTGTCCACCAGCGCGCCCCTCGCCGAGGTCTCCCGTCCGATGTCCGAATCGCCTGTTGCCCGACGACGCTCGTTGCCCCTCGTCGGCGGCGTTGCGGTCGCGGCGTTGACGTGGATTGCTGCTGCTGGCGACCGAGCCGTTGCTGGCCATCGGCTGGGACGAGGGCTACACCCTGAACCGTCTGACCCGCGTCCGGGCCTGGCTGGACGCGGTTCACGATCCCGAAGGGTTCGCCCAGGATTGGGACCCGTCGCGTTTGGGGGTCCTCGAGGATCGCCTCCATCCCCCTCTGGCCGCACAGATTGACACGAGAGCCAAGCTGTTCGACCCGCGGATCATCGCCTGGTTCTGGCCATTCGCCCGAGAGGAACCGCACGGGCATCCGCCGTTCTACGCGATCGTGGGGCTGATCGGGGATGTTCTGACCCCCTGGCGCGCGCCTTTGCAACGGGCGAGACTCGGGACGATGTTGATCTTCGGCCTGGTGGCCGGGGCGGTCTTCATGACGGTCGCGCGCCGTTGGGGGGCCTGGGCCGCGGCGCTGGCCTCGGGGGCCTTCGTCTTGCAGCCCCGCCTTTTCGCCCATGCGCACTATGCGGCGTACGACGCCCTGCTGACGGCTCTGTGGGTGGGGGCGATCCTGGCCTTCACCTGTGCCGTGGAGGATCGCGCCCGACGCTTCCCGCGCTGGGGGGCGGTCGTGATCTTCGGCGTGCTTGCTCGGTTGCGCGGCCGGAACCAAGCTGACTGGCTGGTTCCTGCCGCTGCCTTTTTTGGCGTGGGTCGTGCTGGAGCGGGACCGGCGGGGGGTCGGAACGCTCGTCGTCGGTGGCCTCGTGGCGGCCTTGACGCTCTATGCGCTGACGCCGCCCTGGTGGGGAGAGCCGCTGGCCGGGCTCTCGCGGTTCTTTCGCTCGAACCTGACCCGAGGCGAGACGATCCCGATCCGCGTGCAGTTCCTGGGGGACGTGTACGAGACGCCCAACGACTCCTTGCCCTGGTACAACACCCTGGTCTGGACGTTGATGGTCACGCCCGCCGGGTTCCTGTTGCTGGGGGTGCTGGGGGCGTGGCGGGCCGTGTCGCGCCGGGCGTTCGGAGATCGAAGCGGTGGACCGCTAGCCTTGCTGGCGGCCGGGCACTGGGCGTTCTTCTTGATCCTGCGGGCCTTGCCGCATACCCCCGGTCACGACGGCGTCCGGCTGTTCCTGCCGGCGTTTGGCTGCCTGGCCCTGGCGGCGGGACAGGGAGGAGCGTGGGTTGTCGAGAGGCTGGGGCGGTGGGGGAAAGGGGCGATCGTCGCCGCCTTGGCGGAAGCGGCGGTCGGTCTCGCCGTGATGATGCCCGTGCCGCTGTCGTATTACAGCCCACTCGTCGGCGGGTTGCCGGGGGCGACGCGGCTGGGCATGGAGCCGACATATTACTGGGATGCCCTGACGCCCTCGGCCCTGGCCTGGCTCAACCGCCACACACCGGCGGACCAGACGGTGTTTTTCGCCTCGAACCCCGTCTCGTGGTTTTATTTACGGGAGACGGGCCAGTTACGTCCGGGTATCTTCCCGTTCGAGGGAGGCCCGTTCGCCTGGTACGTCGTGCAGAACCGGCCGGCGCGATGAATCCGCTGGATCGGAGCGTGACGGCCGACGGCGGCCGGAGCGGGACGGTTGTGGTCTCGAAACTGGGGGTCCCGCTGCTCTGGGCCTTTCCCCGAGAGGCGGTCGAGGCCCACGTGGGACCGATCCCGATCCCGCCGCCGCGCCGGCCTTTGAGGTGATCGGGCGCAACAATTGCCCGGAAAGCGGGATAAGACGCCGGTCGTCGCGTTGGCGACTCTCGACCGTTCGCCGTACCGGATGGATGATGGATAAGGATCTCATGGAACACCACCAGCACGAACACGCACCGGCGACCAACGAGTCCATGAGCGCCACGGACCCGGTTTGCGGCATGACCGTCGAGCCGTCGAAGGCGAAGGGGCATGTTGAGCACGACGGAACCACGTACCACTTTTGCAGCCAGGGGTGCCTGGAGAAGTTCCGGAAGGACCCGCAAGCGTATCTCGAACGCCGGGAGACGGCCACCGACCCGGTCTGCGGGATGTCGGTCGAGCCGTCGAAGGCGAAGGCGACGCGGGAGCACGGCGGCTCCACCTATTACTTCTGCTGCAACGGTTGCGCGGCGAAGTTCGAGGCCGATCCCGAGGCCTATCTCTCGGGCCGCAAAGGGCCAAAAGCGGGTCCGCAAATGGTGCGGATCGGCTCGAAACCAGCGCCCCAGATGGTGCAGATCGGCTCGAAACCGGCGCCCAGGCGCCGCCGGGGCAGAAGGTGGAGTACATCTGCCCGATGGACCCGGAGGTGCTGGAGGACAGGCCGGGCGACTGCCCGATCTGCGGCATGGCGCTGGAGCCGAAGACGGTCCCCATGCCGGGGGCGGCGGGCGGGCCGGTTCGCTACACCTGCCCGATGCACCCGGAGATCGTGCAGGACGAGCCGGGCGATTGCCCGATCTGCGGCATGGCGCTGGAGCCGATGGAGCCGGCCGAGGCGACGCAGGCCGATCCCGAGCTGCGCGACATGACCCGGCGCTTCTGGGTGGGCCTGGTCCTGACCGTTCCGGTCTTCCTCATGGGCATGGCCGAGATGATTCCGGGGGACCCGGTCGGGCAGTCTTCTCTCGCCTCGTCTGGCCGCCTGGATTCAATTCGCCCTGGCGACGCCCGTCGTGCTCTGGTGCGGCCTGCCGTTCTTCGCGCGGGGCTGGCGGTCGATCGTCAACCGGCGCCTGAACATGTTCACGCTGATCGCCCTGGGGACGGGGATCGCCTACGTTTACAGCGTGATCGCCACGATCGCGCCGGGGATCTTTCCCGAATCGCTCCGGGGGCATGATGGCCATGTCGCGGTGTACTTCGAGGCCGCGGCGGTCATCACCGTGCTGGTCTTGCTGGGGCAGGTGCTGGAACTCCGGGCGCGGTCGCGGACCGGCGACGCGATCCGCTCGCTCCTGGGCCTGGCGCCGAGGACGGCCCGCCGGATCGCCGAGGATGGAAGCGAAACCGACGTGCCGCTCGACCGGGTGCAGGTCGGCGATCGCCTGCGGGTCCGGCCTGGGGAGAAAATTCCCGTCGATGGCGAGGTGATCGAAGGGGCCAGCGCGGTCGATGAGTCGATGCTCACCGGCGAGCCGATGCCGGTCGAGAAGGGGCCGGGCGATCCGCTCGTCGGCGGGACGGTCAACGGGACGGGGGGCCTGGTGATGCGGGCCGAGCGGGTCGGCGGCGAGACCTTGCTCGCGCAGATCGTCCGCATGGTGGCCGACGCCCAGCGCAGCCGGGCGCCCATCCAGCGCCTGGCCGACGTGGTGGCCTCCTACTTCGTCCCGGCGGTCGTCCTCGCGGCGGTCCTCACGTTCCTGGCGTGGGCCTTCTTCGGGCCGAGCCCGGCCCTGGCCTTCGCCCTGGTCAACGCGGTGGCCGTGCTGATCATCGCCTGTCCGTGCGCCCTGGGCCTGGCCACGCCGATGTCGATCATGGTCGGCACGGGCCGGGGGGCACAGGCGGGCGTCCTGATCAAGAACGCCGAGGCGCTGGAGACCTTCGAGAAGGTCGATACGCTGGTCGTGGACAAGACCGGCACCCTGACCGAGGGGAAGCCGCGGCTCGTGACGGTCGAGGCGTCGGGTGATCTCGCCGAGAACGACCTGCTCCGCCTGGCCGCGGGGCTGGAGCGGGGCAGCGAGCACCCCCTGGCCGAGGCGATCGTCGAAGGGGCGCGCGAGCGAGGCATCGATGCGCCGCAGGCCGAGTCGTTCCAGTCGCGAACCGGCAAGGGGGTCGAGGGGACCGTGGAAGGGCGCGGCGTCGCGCTCGGGAACCCGGCGCTGCTTTCGGATCTCGGCATCGACCCGTCCAGCTTGACCGATCGGGCCGAGGCCCTGCGACGTGAGGGGCAGACGGTGATGTGGGTCGCCGTCGATGGCCGGGCGGTCGGCCTGCTGGGCGTGGCCGACCCGATCAAGGAATCGACCCGCGATGCGCTCGAAGCGCCTGCGCGAGGAAGGATTGCGGGTCGTGATGCTGACCGGCGACAGCCAGGCGACGGCCGAGGCGGTGGCCCGGCAGCTCGGGGGGCTGGACGAGGTCATCGCGGAGGTCCTGCCCGAGCAGAAGGCCGAGGCGATTCGTCGTTTGAAAAATGAAGGCCGCACCGTGGCGATGGCCGGCGACGGGATCAACGACGCCCCGGCCCTGGCGATGGCCGACGTGGGGATCGCCATGGGGACCGGGACCGACGTGGCGATGGAGAGCGCCGGGATGACCCTGCTCAAGGGGGACCTGCGCGGCCTCGTGCGCGCCCACCGCCTGAGCCGGGCCACGATGCGCAACATCCGGCAGAATCTGGTGTTCGCCTTCGCGTACAATGCGCTGGGCATTCCGGTCGCGGCGGGCGTGCTCTGGCCGTGGACCGGGATCTTGCTCAGCCCGATGATCGCCAGCGCGGCGATGAGCTTCAGCTCCGTCTCGGTCATCGCCAACGCCCTGCGGCTGCGACGAGTGCGTCTGTAAGGCCTTTTGCCGTCATGACGATCTCAAAAAAAGGAGACGACACGGGAACCCTTGATGAGCCAGAACACGCGGGGAGACGAAGCACGGGGGCATTCCCTTCTGACCGGTCGGCGCTGGTGGACGGCATGTGCCCTGGTCCTGACGATGGCGCTGTTGACGCTCGTGCCGACGACCGGCGACTTCGGCCTCACCTACGACGAGCCGGCCTACCGCTACAGCCAGATGGTCTCGTCGCAATGGTGGGAAGGGCTGTTTGAGGCCCGCTCGCTCGACGACCTGCGCGCTCTGCTCGATCCCGACGCCTTGCTCTACTACTGGCCGTATGCCCGCCACGGGATCAACTTCCACCCGCCCCTGGCGGGACAGCTCGACCTGCTGACGCACGCCATCTTTGGCCACTGGATGAAGGACATCCCGTCGCGGCGGATGGCCTCCGTCATCGCGTTCGCGCTGACGGTCGTGCTGCTGTTCGGCTTCCTGGCGAGGCGTTACGGCGCGTGGGTCGGCCTGGTGGCCGCGGGGTCGCTGCTGTTGATGCCGAGGCTCTACGGGCAGGCCCATCTGGCCGAGACGGACATCCCCGGGCTCCTGATCTGGACGGCCACGGCCCTGGCCTTCTGGAAAGGGCTGCACGAGCCGCGCGCCCGGCGCTGGCGGGTTGCCGTGGGGGTGCTCGCGGGCCTGGCGTTCGTCGAGAAGATGGCCACGGTCCTCGTGCTCCTGCCGATCCTGGCGTGGCTGGTGATCGGCCATCTCCCCCGGGCCAACCGCCGCGCGGCCTGGCTCGACGGCCTGATCACCTCGTTGATGTTGTTGTTGCCGCTGGGGATCACCTACCTGGAGATCCGCCGCCTGGCGCGGCTCTTGCCGCCACCGGCGAACACGGACCTGTTCGTCCACCGGCCCGAAAAGCCCCTTGCCGGGCGCGATCCTGCTGTTGCCCCTGGTCGTCTGGCTCGGACGCCGGCTGCTGGCGAGGCTCCGGCCCGCGTCGCCGGTCTGGGGCGTCGAGCGGCCCGCCCTGGAGGTCTGGACCGCCATCCTCGCCTTCGCGCCGGCCGTCGCCTGGCTGGGCAACCCCGCCTGGTGGCGCGAAACCCTGCCGAGGCTCGCCCATTATTACCTGCTCAGCACCGCGCGCCGGGGGCCTTGCCCGATATCCAGGTCCTTTATTTTGGACAGGTCTATGAGTATAGCCTTCCCTGGCACAATGCCTGGGTGCTGCTGGCGATCACGGTGCCGTTGACGATCCTGGCGGCGTCTGCGCTCGGGCTGCTCTGGGCGCTCTGGAACGGTGCGGCGGACCGACCTCGCGCCGTTCTTCCTGCTGAACCTGGCGACCTTGCCGGTGATGCGGATGCTGGAGACCCCCGCGCACGACGGCGTTCGGCTGTTCCTGCCGACGTTCGTCTTCCTGGCGGCCCTGGCCGGCTGGGGTGCGGTCGGGTTGGCGGATGGGTTGTGCCGCGTGCTGTTGCGGGGGCGTGGGGCGTGGCTCTTCCGCGCCCTGGTGACGGTTTCGGTGCTCGGGCCGGCGGCGTGGGACGTGGTGACGATCCACCCGTTTGAGCTATCGTATTACAATTCTCTGATCGGTGGCCCTCGGGGAGCCTGGAAAGCCGGATTCGAGCTATCGTACTGGTACGACGCGTTCACGCCTCAGGCCATCGCGGAGCTCAACCGCCGGTTGCCCAGGGGGCGGCGATCGACTTTCTCAACGAGAAATCGGCCCCGGTCATGGTCCTCCAGGACCTCCAGGTGCTCGGGCATCTGCGGGGGGACATCCACCGGGCCGTCCGCAGCCGCGACGAGTTCCCGTTCGTCTGGCTCCTGACGCATGACTCGAAGGCGTCGGCCTTTACCCAGCTGCTGTTCGTGCAGGAGCCCTGGTAACGCGCTCCGGCCGAGGCAACTGGACCGGCTCCAGGTGGCGGCGGTGTACGACCCGGCGGCGGTTTCCCGGGCGTGGGCCTTGCAACTGCTGGCCGACGCGCCCGAGCATCCGCCGCCCTCCGCCCTCCGCAACGCCGACGTGGTGCGCTGACCGGCCTCCTGGCCGTCGCGGTTCCGGGGCGAAGAGTTGCCCGACGTCCCCCCCCTCGCCGTCCACGAGCCGATCCTGCGCGGGCCGAGGACGACCCCGAGGGCCTTCGCCAGGCGGCGAAGGCGATCGTCGAGGGCCGCTCCCCGGACGAATCCCCCGAGGCCGCGTCGCCGGTCGACTCCTGACCCGCTACGACGATCCAGATCCGGCCGGAACTTCTCGGAGATCCTCCTTCGCGCCCGTCCCGAGGGCCTCTATCGAGGCCGTCCAGATCCTGATCGCCCGTCCCGACGCCATCCGTCGGGTCCTGCTCCGAATCCGTACACCGACCCCGAAACGTTCGGCGGGCCGCTGGATGAGGACTGGCCCCGCTCCCGCGTCGAGGGAATCGGCCGCGGGCGGGCCGGCGGGCTCGGACGAGGCGACCCACCACGCCGGGCGAGCTGGCCCTGCCGCCGACCGTCAGTCGATCACTCGGGCATCCTGGCCGACGAGATCCGAGCTTTCGGGAGGGCCTGCTTCAGTCGCTCGATACCCGCCGGGCTGATCCCCGACCGGCTCGAGGTTGAGGCTCTTGAGGGACTGGAATCCCGCCAGCGTCTCGACCGAGGAATCCGTCAGCTCGGTCTCGGTCAACGACAAGGTCTCCAGTGACTTGAGAGATTTCAGGCGGGCAAGCCCCGCATCGGTGATCGCGGACCGATCGAGCCGTAACCTCCCGAGGGTAGTCAGGGAGGCGAGATGATCCAGTCCCGCGTCGGTGATCCTCGAACCCGCGATGGTCAAGTCCGCCGATTCGGGTCGCCCCGGAAGGGGCTCGATCCCGGCGTCGGTGAGGAGCGGAATTCTCCATCTCGAGGTCGACAGCGCATGGAGGCGGGGGGAGAGGGGCCGCAGGTCCGCGATCGACGTGTCGGTGAGACGGAGGTGGATCAGTCTCCGGGATTCGGCGAGCCGGGCCAGACCGGCTTCCGTGATCCCCCTCCCCCCGATCACCAGGTTGTTGAGCCTGGGGAGCCCGGCGACGACCGCCAATTCTCGATCCTCGATCTGCGTGGTCCCCAGGGTGAGCTGCGTGAGCTGGGTCAGGCGGCGGAGCGGCCCCAGGCTCGATGGGCCGCCGGGGCTGGGGACGGACCGCGCGGGAGTGGCCCTGTCCGGGGCGAGGCCGAGGACATCGAGTTGCACGAGATCGGCGACAGGAGCGAGATCCGTGATGCGGACCCCCGGCATGTCCAGGAGGCTCAGCTCCTTCAGATTCGCCACCTGGGCGAAGCCCCGGTCGTGTGACGTTTCTGCCGTCCAGTTGCAGGACTTCCAGGTCGGCAAAGCCGCCGATGATCGCCATCTCGTCGTCCGTGACGGCGGCCTCCGGCAACCAGAGGCGGCGAAGCCCGGTCTTTCCCGTCAGCCCGGCCACGAAGCCGTGGGAATCCGTGAACCCCCGCACGCTCAGCCCTTTCAGGCGAGACAGGGTGCGGAGTTGGGCCATCCCCGCGGGCGTCAAGTCGGGGGCGGCGTGCCCCTGGATCGTGAAGCCATTCGACACCGTGGAGCTTCCCGACATTCTCTAAGAGTTCGTCGTCTACGTTGTCGCCTTCAATATCGACATTGACCACCGTGTCGAACACATCGGGGCCGAGGGCGTCGCGCAGCCATTTCGGCCCTCGCGGCCTGGCGTTCGCCGTCGAACTTGCCGAGGACCTCGCTCATCCATTTCGGCCCTCGGCGGCTTGGCGCCCTGGCCGGCCACGTACTGCCAGTCGTAATAGACGCTGCCTCGCGTGTTCCGGCGGGGCGTCGTGATCGCCGCGACGGCATCGCGCTGGACGTGGGCGCGGTGGACGACCCAGCCGAGCACGCCCCCGATCCCGAGGACGATGACCATCATCGCGCCCAGGCTCAGGCGGAGCCGCTTGCGGAGCCATTCGACCGCCTTCGAGCGCTTGCCACTCACCGTCACACGGCTTTCGGATGGGGTCGGCATGATCGCGGCGTCTCCGGGCGAAGCAAGATCCGCAGCCGGACTTTCAGGCCATCC
>CAVWUA010000015.1:0-179484 GCA_963758025.1 uncultured Planctomycetota bacterium
GCCGGCCACAAGTCTGATTTCAATTCCGCCGATGGCGCTGCTGTCCTTCCTCGCCATCACCTTCGCGATCACCTGGGGAGTGATCGGCCTCTACGTCCTCGCGCCCGGATGGGCGTCGACCTGGCTCGGCGAGATCAGCGGCTCGCATCCGCTGTTCTTCCTCGCGACCTGGGCGCCCGGCATCTCGGCGGTCATCGTCGTTCTGGCCTACGCCGGCGCGGCGGGCCTGCGGAGCTTCCTCGGCCGGCTGCTGCTCTGGCGCTGCCCGGCGGGATGGGCGGCGTTCGTCCTGATCGGGCTGCCGCTCGTCTTCGTCGCGGGGTCGCTGATCAAGGGCGGGCCGGTGCTGGCGCCGCTGCCGCCGGAGGGCGCGGGGCCGCTCGTCGCGGTCATGTTCATGATGCTCTTCCTCGGCCCGGTCGAGGAGCTCGGCTGGCGCGGCGTCATGCAGCCGCTCCTGCAACGCCACATGGCGCCGCTCTGGGCCGGGATGCTGATCGGCGCGACCTGGGGCCTCTGGCACCTGCCGGCGTTCTTCCTGTCGAGCACCGTCTACGCCACCTGGAACTTCCTGCCGTTCTTCGTCGGCAACGTCGTGCTCGCGGTGCTCGTCACGCCGATCTTCAACCGGACCGGCGGCAGCCTGCTCTGGCCGATGCTGTTCCACTGGCAGCTCATCAACCCGTTCTGGCCGGACGCCCAGCCCTGGGACACCTGGATACTCGTCGCGGTGGCGGTGGTCGTCGTCTGGTGGAACCGCGACACGATGCTGACGCGTGAGGGCGCGGTCACCGGGGTCGTTCCTGCGGCGGACCCGCCGGCGCTGCGGACGGCAGGATGACGGCCGTGCGCGCGCGACGACTGGCGGCGGCAGCTCTTCTCTCGCTGGCGGCAGGGCCGGTGGGCGGAGCCGGCCGCCGACCTCTCGGTCCGGATCGAAGCCACGCTCGACGCGTTCCGTGAACGCTACGGCTTTCCCGGGGCGACCGCCGCGATCGCGCTGCCCGGACGGGACGGTGGCCACCGCCGCGACCGGCCTCGCCGACGTCGAGGCGGGGCGCGCGATGACGCCCGAGACGCGGATGCTGGCCGCCAGCATCGGCAAGACCTTCGTCGCGGCGACGGTGCTCGCGCTCGAGAGCGAGGGGCGGCTGGCGCGGGCGGACCGGCTCGCCGGGCATCTCGGCGACCGGCCGTGGTTCGCGGACCTGCCGAACGCCGACAGCATCACCATCGACCACCTGCTGCACCACAGCTCGGGCCTGCCGGACCACCCGCACCTGCCCGAGTTCCAGGCCGCCGCCGCGGCCCGCATCGCGTCCGGCGGAGCCGCCTTCACGCCGGAGGAGGTGCTGGGCTTCGTCACCGGACGGGAGCCGCTCTTCGCGGCCGGCGCCGGATGGGCCTACAGCGACACCGGCTACATCCTGCTCGGGCTGGTGATCGAGGAGGTGACGGGGCGGCCCTACTACGACGTGGTGCAGGAGAGGTTCCTCGACCCCCTCGACCTGCCGGCACCGTCCCGTCCGACCGCCCCGACATCGCCGGGCTCGCCGTCGGCTACACGGTCCCGGAGAATCCCTTCGGGCTGCCGGAGCGGACCGCGGACGCCGAGGGCCGGCTCGTCTGGGACCCGGGCGTGGAGTGGACCGGCGGCGGGCTCGCCTCCACCTCGCAGGACCTCGCGCGCTGGGGCCACGCGCTCTTCGGCGGCGCGGCGATGGAGGCGCCGTATCTCGACCGGCTGCTCGACGGCGTGCCGGTCGCGCCCGACGCGCCGGGCATCCTCTACGGCGCGGGCGTCGCGATCTACGCCGAGACGCCGCGCGGCCCGGTCTACGGCCACGGCGGCTGGATTCCGGCCTACGTCTCCAGCCTGCGCCACTACGCCGATCACGGCGTCACCGTCGCGTTCCAGATCAACAGCGACGCCGGCATCGTCGACGACAGCAGCGACCTCGTGCCCGCGCTGGAGGCGGCGCTGGCCGACCTCGCGATCGAGGCGGCGCGATGATCTCGCGCCGCGCCCTCCTCGCCGGCATGGGCGGCCTCCTGGTCGCGGGCGGCGCCTACGCCGCCGGCGCGTACCGCGCGTCGATGGACGCGGCGGCGAACCGGCTCGCCCGGGGCAGCAGCGTCATCGAGACCAGCGCCGGCGCGCTGGAATACGCCGTGGCGGGCCGCGGGCCGCCGCTGATGATGATCCACGGCACCGGGGGCGGGTTCGACCAGGGGCTGCTCTTCGCCGACCGGCTGCGCGAGAGCGGGTTCCAGATCGTCGCGCCCTCGCGGTTCGGCTACCTGCGCAGCGCCTTTCCCGACGATGCCTCGCCGGCGCACCAGGCCGATGTCCTCGTCGAGCTCCTCGACCATCTCGGGATCGACCGCCTGCCGGTGGTCGGCGGCTCGGCCGGCGCGCTGACGGCGGCGGAGCTCGCGCTGCGGCACCCCGACCGGTGCTCGCACCTCGTCCTGCTGGTGCCGGCGGCGAACCTCGCGAACCGCGACCCGGTGGAGTTCACCGCCCTGCAGCGGCTTGCCGTCGGGGCCGTCCTCGGCTCGGACCTCGGCGTTCTGGGCGCTGTCCTCGCTCGCGCCGCGGCAGATGATCCGCACCCTGCTCGCGACCGATCCCGCCCTGCTGGACCGGGTCGCGCCCGAGGAGAGGCGCCGCGCCGAGCTGATCCTCGCCGGGCTGATGCCGATCAGCCGGAAGTCCGACGGGCTGCGCACCGACGCCTTCTGGGCCGGCACGCCGTCGCCCACCGCCTACGAGCGCATCGCCGTGCCGACGCTGATCCTGTCCTGCGAGGACGACCTCTTCGGCACCGCCGACACCGCGCGCCGCCTCGCCGCCCTGATCCCGGACGCCCGGCTGACGATCTGGCCCGAGGGCGGCCACATCTGGCTCGGCCACGATGCCGACGTGGCGGACGAGATCGCCGCGTTCGTCCGGCCCGAGCCTGACCGCGCGAGTCCCGTCAACGCGCCACACACGAAAGGAACTGCCACGATGACCTGGAGAAAGATCGTCCTGACCGAGTTCGGCGGCGCGGACCGCCTCGAGATGCAGACCGTCGACGCCCTGCCGGAGCCTCAGGGGGCGGAGGTCCGCGTCCGCGTCCTGGTGACGAGCGCCGCCTTCACCGACGTGATGATCCGCAAGGGCAAGTACCCGGACGTCAAGGAGAAGCCGCCGTTCGCGCTCGGCTACGACCTCGTCGGCGTGGTGGACGCGACGGGCCCCGAGGCGACCCGCTTCAGGCCCGGCGACCGGGTGGCGGACCTGACCACGATCGGCGCCTATGCCGAGTACATCTGCCTGCCCGAGGACCGGCTGACGGCGGTGCCGGAGGGCGTCTCGGACGTCGATGCGCTCGGCGTGATCCTCTCGGCGGTGACGCCCTACCAGATGCTGCACCGCGTGGCGAAGGCGCAGGCCGGGCAGAGCCTGCTGATCCACGGCGCGGGCGGCGCGGTCGGCACGGCGATGCTGCAACTCGCGCGCGACGCCGGCGTCACCGCCTTCGGCACCGACGTCGCGGCCAAGCACGACCTGATCCGCAGCCTCGGCGCGACGCCGATCGACGCCGACGCCTCCGAGGAGGCGCTGCGGGCCGCCGTCGGCGAGGGCGTCGACGTCGCCTTCGATCCGCTCGGCGGCGAGAGCCTCGTCGCGCTCGCTGCACGCGCTGAAGCCGGGCGGCATGCTGGTCGCCTTCGGGTTCCAGAACGAGGTGCTGGGCCGCGGCGGGTCGATCCCGCTCGATTTCGTCAAGCTGAAGCTCTGGGACTGGCTGCCGAACGGCCACGCGACGGCCTTCTACTCGATCGGCGCGATGCGGCGGAAGCACCCGGACTGGTTCCGGGAGGACCTCGCCACGCTCTTCGCGATGCTGGCGGAGGGCCGGATCGACCCGGTGGTCGCCGAGGTCCTGCCGCTGGAGGAGGCGCGGCGCGCCCACGAGCGGGTCGAGGCGGGCGAGGTCGCGGGCAAGCTCGTGCTGCGGGTGACGGAATGACTGCGCGTTCGGCACTGATCGCCGCGGCGCTTCCTGGCCTCGGCCGGCGGCGCGGCGGGGCAGACGCAGGCGGTCCTCGTCACGGACGTCAACGTCGTCGACGTCGCCGCGGGCACGGTTGCCGAAGGCCAGTCGATCCTGATCGAGGACGGCATGATCGCCGCCGTCGGCGCCGACCTCGAGCCGGCGGCGGCGAGCGCTTCGACGCAGACGGCGCCTTCGTGATCCCCGGCCTCTGGGACAGCCACGTCCACGTCTTCTCCTCGCCGACCGAGCCCGAGACGGCGCTGCCGCTCTACCTGCTCAACGGCGTCACCGGCATCCGCGACATGGGCGCGCTCTGGCCGATCGAGGAGCAGCAGGCGCTCCAGCGGCGGATCGAGAGCGGCGAGGTGCTCGGGCCGCGCCTGATCCTCTCCGGCGCCTGGGTCGACGCCGCGCCCGGCTCCTGGCCCGGCATGTTCCTCGCCGACACGCCGGAGGAGGCGCGCGCCGTCGTGGACCGGATCGCGGCCGAGGGCTGGGCGGCGGTGAAGTCCTACTCGATGCTCGACGAGCCCACCTACCTCGCGCTGGCCGAGGCCGCCGAGGCGCACGACCTGCCGCTCGTCGGCCACATCCCGGAGCGGGTGGCGCTCGGCACCGCGATCGACGCCGGGCAGGACGGAATGGAGCATTTCGGGCGCGTCACCATGGCCTGCTCGACCGCCGAGGCGGAGATGCTCGCGGACCTGCGCGCGGCGATGGACGCCGGCGCCGACCAGGCGCGGATCTTCGAGATCATGGCGGGCCGCAACCGGATCGTGCTGGAGACCTGGGACCGGGCGCTCTGCGAGGACGTGCTGGCGCGCATGGCCGACGCCGGGACTGCACGTCAGCCCGACGCTGGTCGTCGCCGACTTCTACACTCGGCAACTGGCCCGCGCCCGACGCGCCGCGGATGCGGATGCTGCCGGCGGAGGTGCGCGAGGCCTGGGGCCGGCCGGACTTCCGGCTGGAGGCGATGACGGACGAGGTGCGCGACGCTCGCCGACGACTCCATCGCGCTCGACCGCCGCACCTTCCTGATGGCGCACGCGGCCGGCGTGCCGATCCTCGCCTCGACCGACGCCTCCTTCGCCAACCCCTACATCTTCCACGGCGTCTCGCTGCTCGACGAACTCGACCTCTATGTCGAGATCGGCCTCACGCCGCGCGAGGCGCTCTTCACCGCGACGGTCGCGCCGCCGCGCTTCTTCGGCCTCGCCGATCAGGACGGCACCATCGCCCCGGGCCGCCGGGCCGACCTCGTGCTGCTCGACGCCAATCCGCTCGAGGGCCTCGCGACGCTGCGGCGGCCCGGGGCGGTCATCGTCGGCGGGACGCGTGCTCGACCGGGCGGCGCTCGACGCGCTCGAGGCGCAGCTGCTGGCGAAGGGCGAATGAGCGAGTGGGGCGTGCCGATGCCGAACGGCCGCGAAGGGTCCGCCGAATGGTGACGCGGCCGCCTTCTCCTCGCCGCGATCCTGCTCGCCGGGACTGGCCTGCTCTTCGCGATCAGCCCCGGCCGTCCCGCCCCGCTGCGCGACGGGGCGGGCGCGTGATCCCGGGAGCATGTCGGAGCGGGTGACGGTGGAGATCGGCGGCATCCCGCAGGGCATGTTCATCCAGAGCGTCGACCCGGCGAACCCGGTGCTCCTGTTCCTGCACGGCGGCCCGGGGATGGTCGAGTTCTTCATGGAGCAGGAGTATCCGACCGGGCTCGAGCAGCACTTCACCATGGTCTGGTGGGAGCAGCGCGGCGCGGGCATGTCGTTCTCGCCCGACATCCCGCCCGAGACCATGACGATGGACCAGATGATCGCGGACACGGTCGAGGTCGCCGACTACCTGCGGACGCGCTTCGGTCAGGACCGGATCCTGCTGCTCGGCCATTCCTGGGGCGGCTATCTCGGCATCCAGGTCGCCGCCGCCGCGCCCGACCGCTTCCTCGCCTATGTCGGGATGGCCCAGATCGTCCACCAGCTCCGGTCCGAGGTCATGGCCCGCGACTACATGATCGAGGCCTATCGCGCGCGCGGCGACGAGGCCATGGTCCGCCGGCTCGAGGCCGCGCCGGTCAGCATGGCGGACGGCCCTCGCCCGAATGGATGCGGCTGCGCGACGCCGCGATGCACCGGATCGGCGTCGGCCACACCCGCGACATGCGCTCGGTCGTCACGGGCATCTTCCTGCCGATGTGGCGGGTGCGCGCCTACACCGTCACGGAGAAGATCAACATCTGGCGCGGCAAGCTCTGGTCGCGGCCGTTCTTCTGGGACGACCTGATCCGGGACGATCTCGCCGCGCGGCTGACGGCGTTCCTCCTCCGGGTAGCGTCGAGCCACGTCAGTCGTGCGAACGAGCGAGTCGTCGTGAATCACGACGGGCACGCCATCGCGGGTCATCTGGACATCCAACTCCCAGGCATCCGCCCCAGCCTGATGCGCACGCCGAGCCGCCTCCAGCGTGTTCTCGGGAGCGGGGCAGGAGTCTCCCCGATGGGCGATCACCCAGGGGCACCGTTCAAGATTTCGAAGGCTGAGACGGAACAGGTTTTCCGCCGGTGTTGCCGGAGTCATCGTCCCCGTCTTGTGAAGGCGGATTGTCCGATTGCCTGGCCCAGAAATCCCATCGTGTTGACAGTCTGGGGAACGGGAACATACGGGCGGTAGTACGGGACCGTCCCCGTATATCCGCCGTAGAACCCGCCATACGGAGAAACGGCAGGGTAGGACAGATACGGCGAGTACGGATACCCGGCGACGCCATAGGGCGTGTACCATCCTCCCGCGAAGCCCGGAACACCGACGACCGCACCTCCGACTGTGCCGCCGAATCCGGGGTTCACGATACCCCCTCCCGGAAACATGTTGCCCCCCAACGCAGGGTTCCTGAAGTTGCCGGGCAACCCCACCTCCAACGAAACTCTGCCCTTGCGAAATCCCGCTCAGACCAACCACGAGACCAAGGGCCGTCAGAAGACTCTTGCCGCGGCGCATAAGCTGCCTCCCGGTGTCGCTCATTCAGCGAGCCTGGTGAGAGAAGAATTCAAACGGACGTGCCACTCGCTCAGACTATGATCTCGAGAGAATTACCGCTCCAACTCCATTCTCTCGTACCCCGGGACTCGACAATCCAGCTCCGAATCGGTTGAAATACGCTCATCAAACGTGCCCGTAGCTCAATTGGATAGAGCGTTAGCCTCCGGAGCTAAAGGTTACAGGTTCAAGTCCTGTCGGGCATACTACAGCGGAGCACATCCGCTTGGCGCACGATTTGAAGGTCCGTTCTTCAGGAGGTGACTCATGCAGCCCCTGTCGAATGATCTCCGCAACGCATCCTCGACGCCGTCGACAACCACGAGGGCTCCCGGAGGGCACTCGCCGTCCGGTTCAAGGTCAACACCTCGACCATCACCAAATTGCTCCGACTCCGCCGCGAGACCGGCTCGTTCGAGCCCCGGCCCCACGCCGGCGGCGTCGCCCCCACCCTCGATGACGACGCCCTGCAGCGGCTCCGCAAGCTCGTCGAGGAGACCCCCGATGCCACGCTCGAGGTGCTCCGGCAGAACGATGGGCGTCTCCGGCAGCCGGATGATCATCTGGCGGGCCTGAAGCGGCTGGGCTGCCGCGAAGAAGAAGTCCCTGCACGCCGCCGAGCGGGACGCCCCGAGGTCCAGGACCAACGCCGCGAGTTCGCCGAGGACGTCGGGCGGATCGCGCCGCAGCGGCTGGTGTTCGTGGACGAGACGGGCGTGACCACGGCGATGACACCCGGCTACGGCCGGGCCCCACGCGGCGTGCGGGCCGTGGATACCGCTCCGGCGTCGTGGGAGTCGGTGACCGTGGTCGCCGCGATGGGACGCCGACGGGGTGAGGGCCCCGCTGGCGTATCCCGGGGGCGGTCAACGCCCCGACGTTCGTGGCCTACGTCGAACAGATCCTGGTCCCGGAGCTGCGCCGCGGGGACGTGGTGATCTTCGACAACCTGACGCTCGCACCGCGCCCGCGGTTGCCGCGGCGATCGAGCGGGTCGGGGCGCGCGTGCTGCGGCTGCCACCGTACAGCCCGGACTTCACCCCGATCGAGGAGATGTTCTCGAAGTTCAAGGGGTTCCTGCGGCGGGTCGGCGCGAGGGCCAAGGAGCACCTGTACGATGCCATCGGAGACGGACTACGAGAGGTCACGCCCGCAAGACATCCTCGGCTGGTTCCGACACGCCGGGATGTGCGTCATGCAGGCGTGACCCGCTGTAAAAGCACGGCGCATGCCTGAAGCCTCTGATTCTCTCAGAGGCTTTTTTCGTTGCCTGCGTTTTCCCCAACGATTAGGCTCCCAACAGAGTCCGATCTTCCCGATCCCGACGCTCCTTCGTGATGCGATTCGACGAGACACGGGAGCGGATTACTCCTGTTTCCGTGAGAGAACTGGCGACCCGAACGCCTGGAAGCGACGTGCTTCCCATCTTTCTCGGAAATCGTTACACCTGGAGATCATGATGTCTCAGGACGTATCTCAATGGACAAAGCGACATCAGGCCATCGTCGTGCTGGGGGCAATGTCCTCCCTCCTGATCGGCCTGGCCCTCGGCGCGGGGTTCGTTCCGAAGGGATCACAGGCCGTCGCGGGAACCGATCAGAAATCTCAAAGAGAAGAAAATCTTCTGCGTGACCTCACCGACCGCGCAGTCGACCTGACGTATCCGTTCAGCGAGCAGACGATCTACTGGCCGGTCGATCAACCCTTTCACTGGGAGCGGACGAAGTGGGGGCCATCGCCAGGCGGTTACTGGTATGCTTCGGCGACCTATGGAGCCAGCGAGCATGGCGGCACGCATCTAGACAGCCCGATCCATTTTGCCGAGCATGGACGCACGGTGGACGAGATTCCCCTGTCGGAATTGATCGGGCCGGCCGTTGTCGTGGATATTTCGGAAACCTGTCAGCGTGACGCGGACTATCAGCTCCAGCGGAGCGATCTGACAGCATGGGAAACGACCCACGACACGATTCCCGCCGGAACGATCGTGCTCATTCGTACGGGATGGGGCCGGTTCTGGCCGGACAAGGCTCGGTATCTCGGCACGGCGAAGAAGGGGGACGTCGCTAACTTGCACTTCCCTGGGATCTCCCGGGAAGCGGCCGAGTGGCTCGTGCGTCGCCAGGTTGCGGGTATTGGAATCGACACCCCGAGCCTGGACGCGGGAGCATCCCAGGATTTCCTCGCTCATCGGGCGATCAACGGAGCCGGGATCTATGGGCTGGAGAACGTCGCCCATCTCGATCGTCTCCCGCCGAAGGGGGCCTGGCTGATCGTTCTCCCCATGAAGATTGAAGGGGGTACGGGAGCCCCGACGCGGATCGTTGCTCTGCTTCCTTGATGGCTGGCTCTCGATCCGTCGAAAATCGTCGAGGCCGGTCGCAATTCGGGCGCGTTCCCCGAAACCTCAGACAGGGTTACACGCGTTGAGAGTCGCGAACGGTCACGCATACCATGAGCGGGGAATCGTCATGCGAGTTATCCGAGGGTGCAGCCTGAGTCTGCTGATGGGAATTCTGGTCGGTCTTCCCGTCGCGCTTCCCGCGGATCGATCCCCGACTGATCGCGAACGGTTCAAGAACCACGCCCTGTCTCAAAAAGGGGACGTCGATCGAGGCCGCGCGCTCTTCTCGGATCAAGAGCGGGCCGCCTGCGTTCGTTGCCACCGAGTCGGCGGGAAGGGGGGAGAGGTTGGACCGGACCTTTCCGACATCGGCTCCAAACTGGATCGTGCTCACCTGATCGAGTCGGTGATCGAACCCTCTCGCACGATTGTCGAGGGATACCGTCCGAACGTCGTCGCTCTGGTGGATGGGCGGGTACTCTCGGGGTTGGTCAAGAGCGAGTCGGAAGAGGTTCTCGTCCTCGTCGATGGAGAGGCCCAGGAGCACGCGGTTCCGAAGACGACGATCGAGCAGCGGGCGTATGCCGATGCCTCCCTCATGCCGGATGGTCTGTCGGCGGGGCTCTCGCCCGAGGAGTTCACCGATCTGGTCGCCTATCTGGAAAGCCTTCGATCGGCGCGGCAGCCGACGCCCGGCAGTGGAGTGACCGGGCCTCTGGACCTCCCACCTGGCTTCTCGGCCGAGAAGGTCGCGGGTGGACTCACCGCCACGACCGCGATGGCCATCACGCCTGATGGTCGGATCCTCATCTGCGAGCAGACCGGCTCACTGCGGGTCGTCAAGGAGGGCATCCTGCGGCCCTCGCCGATGCTGACCGTCAAGGTGGATAGTTACTGGGAGAGGGGACTGATCGGCGTGACGCTTGATCCTCGATTCGTGGATAATGGATATCTCTACGTCTGCTATGTCTCGCCTCACCCATATCCCCACCATCGCATCAGCCGATTCACGATTCAGGAGGATGTCGCGGTCCCGGGTAGCGAGGTCGTCCTGTTCGAGGGGGACGATCAGAGGACGCTCGGCGGAAACATTCCAGCGGGGCACCAGGGCGGTGCTTTACACTTCGGGGAGGACGGCAAGCTGTATGTCGCCCTGGGTGAGCAGACCGCCGGAGCACCCTCACAGTCGCTCAACTCGCTCCTGGGAAAGATGCTCCGGCTCAATTCTGATGGATCGATCCCAGAAGACAACCCGTTTTACGCGAAAGCAAAAGGGAAATACCGAGCCATCTGGGCCCTTGGCCTGCGCAATCCATTCACCTTCGCCGTCCAATCCGAGACCGGCCGTATCTTCATCAACGACGTTGGTGGGAAGGCCGAAGAGATCAACGAGGGACGTCCCGGCGCGAATTACGGCTGGCCCGCCGTCGAACATGGTCCGACCGACGATTCCCGCTATCAAGGACCGATTGACTGGTATCCCACCGCCTCGATTTCAGGAGGCGACTTCTGCCCGGTGGGACCTGGAGTCGCCTTCCCTTCGGAATTCCAGGGGAAGTATTTCTTCATGGATTTTGTCAAGGGGTGGATCAAGGTCATCGACCCCGACGACACACGACGGCCGGCGCGAGAGATCCTCTTCGCCTCCGGCCTGGCCCGCCCTGTCGATCTCCGATTCGCGAAGGACGGAAGCCTGTACGTGCTGATCCGCGATGCCTGGGTCCGGGATGATACGTTCCAGCCGCACACCGGTTCCTTGCACCGCATCCGCTATCGTTGAGCCGTCGCCGGGTCATAGAGTAAGGGGAAGAATGGGCCTTCCATCTTCTGTCCGGCCGGGATCGGGGGCACACCTTCCAGCAATACGTCGTTGGTGTTGGATCGAACGCCGTCACGAAAGACGTTGATCACGGCCGCGCGTCGTGGTCGCTCCGTGCGGTTTTCGAAAGATCCGTGCACCATCAGCGGGTGGTGAAACGCCGCGTACCCCTTGGGCAACTCGATCGCGACCGGCTTCTGGAACTGTTCCCACTGTTCCTCGTTGAGCACCTGGCGAATGGCGTCCATTCGGCCCGCCAGACCCGTGATCGGCAAGAGGCTCCAGCGGTGGCTGCCGGGCACGTAGTGGAGACATCCGTTCTCCACGGTGCTATCGTCGAGCGCGATCCAGCAGGTCAGGTGCGCCATCGGTACGGTTCGATCCCAGTACGAATAATCCTGATGCCACGCCACGACCCCGCCATGCTTGGCCGGCTTGCAGAAGAGTTGATCGTGCCAGAACCGTACGGGACCGTTGAGGAGCTGGCTCGCGGGTACGGTGAAGGCGGGATTCCAGAGCAGGTCGTGAAACCCCGGCTTGATGCGCCAGGCCCCGAGCGCGTGAAACAGGACCGTGTTCGAATCGGCCGACTCATTGGTGTGATACTCGTACCAGAGTTCCCGACCGGCGTGTTCCGGGTTGAACCACTCGGTCAACTCGTCTCGCAACGCATCAACCTGTTCGTCGCTCAGAACACGGATACCCTTCAGGTAGCCGTATTCCTCGTAAAACTCCACTTGCTCATCGCTCAATCGATACTGTTCCCAGTCCTGGGCCGTCTTGGGAGTTGGAAAAAGGGATCCGACAGGTCCGTGCTGGCTGGCGAGGTCGATGCTCATGATGCACCTGCGTTGGACATCCGAAGCGTGGAAGGGAATGGGGGCCATTCCGCATCGAATATACGTACCGTCTCACTTGGGAAAACGATCGTAGTCGTCCGAATCGAATGCGTCAATCACGGGGAGTTGTTCCGTGCCCGACCACGGGATAGCATGGAGCACGATCCTTCCCCTGGTATCGGTCAGCGACTGGATCTGAAACGCCCTGGGGAATGGTTTGGGTTCCTCCTTGAGGCTTCGACATGAACGCCGGCCGACTGGTCGTCATTTTTGCTTTCCTGTGCCTGGGGGTTGCCGCGTTGCCCGCTGCGCCAAGGGACGAGGACGCCGTATTTTTCCAGGAGAAGATCCGACCGGTTCTGATCAAGCAGTGTTATGAGTGCCACTCGGATCAGACGGACGAACCCGAGGCGGGGCTTCGGCTGGATACGCGTGAGGAACTGCTGAAAGGTGGGGACTCCGGCCCGGCGATCGTGCCGGGGAAACCGGATGCGAGCCTGCTCATCCGGGTCATCGAGCACGCGAGCGAGATTGCCATGATGCCGCCAAAGGGAAAATTGCCGGACGCGGTGATCGCGGATTTTCGAACCTGGGTCGCCGAGGGGGCTGTCATGCCTCGCGATCCTTGATTCCACCAACCATAGAAGGGAATGACCATGCGACAGGAAGAGCGGGCGGCCCATCGACCGGGCCGACGGTCTCTCATCGTGTTCCTCGCCTTGCTGGCATTCGGCATGCTCGCGAAACCGGTTCCCCGGGCGAATGCGGACGCGGAAGGAGAACGGACTGATCGCGCGGGAGCGTTGAGTCTGGTGCTCCGTTCCCGCGACGAGATCGGCGAGAACAGCGGCCGGTATCGGACCGTGCAACGAACCGTCGCCTGGAAGCCGGAGCAAACGGCGATCATCGTCTGCGACATGTGGGACCTTCACCATTGCCTGAATGCGACGCGACGGGGGCGGGAATTGCGCACTCGGATGAATCGCGTGCTGGAGGAGGCACGGAATCGGGGTGTGTTGATCATTCACGCTCCCAGCAGTTGCATGGAGTCTTACAAGGATCACCCCGCGCGAATTCGCGCGCGGGAGATCCCCCTCGCCCAGAATCTTCCTCAGGACATCGGTCAGTGGTGCTACCAGATTCCGGCCGAGGACCAGGACCGATACCCGATCGATCAGTCCGACGGCGGTGAGGATGACGACCCGTTCGAGCATCGGGAGTGGGCGTCGAAGCTGGCCTCCCTGGGCCGCGACCCCCGCGCCCCTGGAAGTCGCAGACCGATGCGATCCGCATCGATGCGGAGAAGGACCTGATCAGCGATAGCGGCCAGGAGATCTGGAGCGCGCTCGAAGAGCGCGGAATCAAAAACGTGATCTTGCTGGGCGTTCACACGAACATGTGCGTGCTCGGCCGCCCCTTCGGCCTCCGGCAGATGGCCCAGAATGGCAAGAATGTCGTTCTGATGCGCGACATGACCGACACGATGTATAACCCAAAAAGTGCCCCAAAAGTCAGCCACTTTAGCGGCACGGACCTCATCGTGGAGTACATCGAGAAATATGTCTGTCCAACGATCACCAGCGATCAAGTCGTCGGTGGACAACCGTTCCGATTTCAGGACGATCAACGACCGCATGTCGTTCTCGTCATCGCCGAGGATGAGTACAGGACGGAAGAGTCGCTGCCCAGATTCGCCGAAAAATACCTGCGGAAAGACTTTCGCATCAGCTACGTTTTTGGTGACGAAACGGAGCGGAACGACTTGCCGGGGATCGGGGTTCTCAAGAATGCCGATGCGGCCATCATCAGCGTGCGCCGGCGGGTCTTGCCACGGCCGCAGATGAAGGTCATCCGCGACTTCGTGGCCGCCGGGCATCCGATGATCGGCATCCGCACCGCCAGCCACGCCTTCGCGCTTCGGCCGGGCGCCGAGATTCCCGACGGCTATGAGGCCTGGCCCGAGTTTGATGCGGAGGTCTGGGGAGGAAACTACCACAACCACCACGGAAATGGTCCGAAGGTCGCCGTTATGCTGGCCGAGGGCGCCGCCGATCACCCGATTCTGAACAAAGTCCATGTGTCGGAACTCGTCGGGAATGGCTCGCTCTACAAGGTCAGCCCACTGGCAAATTCAACAACGACGCTTTTGATCGGCTCCATTCCGAGCCAGCCCTCGGAACCGATTGCCTGGACGAACACGCGTGCGGATAGCGGCCGATCCTTTTATACGTCGCTCGGCCAGATCGAGGATTTCGAGGAGGCGGCATTCAATCAGCTTCTTCGAAACGCGGCCCTCTGGGCCACGGACCAATCGTCGGATTGATGGAGATCGACTCATGCGTTTCTGGACCTTCGGGGTCATTCTTCTCCTCTACTCCGGGGCTCAGGAACTGCGTGCTCAGGAGCGAGGTCGTCCCTGGAAACGCCATACCATCGACGCCTCATCCCGAGGCGCCGATGGCGTTCGGATGGCGGACGTGAATGGCGATGGCGATCCCGACATCGTGACCGGCTGGGAGGAGGGGGGCCGCGTTCGACTGGTCCTGAATCCCGGCCCATCACGGGTGATAGAACCCTGGCCGTGGGTTACCGTCGGCACGGTGGCTTCTCCGGAAGACGCCGTTCTCGTGGATCTAGACGGTGATGGCGCTCATGATGTCGTCAGTTGCTGCGAGGGGAACAATCGCCGCGTGTTCGTCCACTGGGCACCCGCGAATCGACAACATATCCTCGATGCGAACGGCTGGAGGACCGAGCCGTTGACCACCGTTCCCGCCGGGGTGCAGTGGATGTATTGCCTGCCGACGCAGGTGGACGGACGACGGGGCATCGACTTGGTTCTCGGCTCCAAGAATCAAGGAGCCCAGGTTGGATGGCTGGAAGCCCCCGAGAATCCGAGAGCCGTGTCGGCCTGGCGCTGGCATCCTCTCATTGAAGCGGGATGGATCATGTCGCTGGTCTCGGCCGACATGGATCGAGACGGGGACCAGGATGTGGTCGTCTCGGATCGGAAAGGACGCGGCCGAGGCTGCTACTGGCTGGAAAATCCCGGAAGGAGCCGGGTATCATCCGGCCCCTGGAACAAACATCGGATCGGGGCCGAGGACGTGGAAGCCATGTTCCTGACCCTGGACGACCTGGATGGTGATGGACTACTCGACGTGATCGTCGCGGCGCAGGGAGCGGGACTTGTCGTCCTGCGACAACGCCCGGATGCCTGGGAGCGCGTCTCGATCCCGCTGCCCCCACGGACCGGAACAGCCAAGGCAGTCGCTGTGGGCGACGTTGATCTCGACGGTCAACGTGACCTCGTTTTCACCTGCGAGCATGCGGAAAACGCGTCGGGTGTGCTATGGCTTTCCCCCTCCGAGGGGGCGACGGAACGGAACTGGGGGGCTCATGAAATCAGCGGCTCGGAGGGGATCAAGTACGACCTCATCGAATTGCGGGACCTCGACGCCGACGGCGACCTGGACGCGATCACCTGTGAGGAGCGCGCGAACCTGGGGGTCGTCTGGTATGAAAACCCCACACGATCACCGTCGCATTGATGGCGGGATTCAAGGCGTCGGGGTGGCTGACGGTGGACTGTCCTCCGCTGGCGCGGGGCTGGGTGCCGGGATCGAGCTGACGGGGAGATCCACGCTGCCGTCCCCCTCAGCGGCGGCCTGAGCTTTCCGCAGAGCGGCCTGTTCATTCAACGCGTTGTCCAGGCCGGTCGTGATGCCTGGAGTTCGATCATCAACCTGGACACCGGGAGGCGGCGTGAACGCGAAGTTCTCCGCGCCCAGATCCACATTGATCTTGACGTTCGAGTAGGTTAACCGGATTGAGCTGGGGGAGTTATCCTCGGCCTCGTCGCTGGGAGGCGCTTCGGTCTTACCCCGTTCCATCAAGGACAACGCACGCCCCTCCAGACGGAGCTGGTATGGCCAACCGTTCTCCTTCCCGACCCAGACGGTCGCCAGGCTGGGAACGTAGGGGGGCAACGGACCGGTCGGGGGCAGGGGGGGCTGACCGGGTGACGAGAGGGCGTTGCGGTCTTTCCAACGACCCCGGAGAATCCAGACCGGCGTCCCCTCGAATTCCCCTTCCTCTTTTTGATCGAAAACGATCGCCTTGCGGAGCCCGGAAAGCAGCGTGTCCGGCCCGGCGAACCCGAGCTGGTTAATGATTTGCTCGCGGAGCGCCGCGTCCACATCCGGGTTGTTTAGCTTCTCGAAGACGGGTTGAACCAGCAGCTTGCTGTAGTTGGGGGAATCAAGAACCTTCATGTACTCCCAGAGCGTCGTCCCATCGCAGACCTGGAGCAGACTTCCGTCATTTTCTCCAGGGCCGGTCAGATTTAACTGCAAGTACACACGGTGGTTCGGGGCCTTCAGGTACCGGCCTTTCAGCCGGAACTGCTGGCCCAGCATGCTGACCTCCTCCTCCATGTCCGCCGAGACCGACTGCAAGGCCTGAAGTTTCTTGATGGCCTCGTCGATGAGAGTCTCCGCCTCAGTCGGCGGACCCTCAGGAACGGGAGCGGAGGCCGGGGATGGCGGGGGAACCTGAGCCAATGCCCAAAGCGGCAAGACCAAGGCGACCGCCAGCGCAGGGAAGATCTGATTCTTGGGCATGGTGGGGTTGTGCCGCTTTTCCTCAAGGGTCCGAAGGGATTGCCCGATCATATCGCTAGGCGTCGAGAGACGCAAGGCCGCCAGGAGGGCGGTTTGCCGTGTCTCCCGGCTGGCGGCGAGGCCCATTTTACCAATAGGCCGAGTCGGTCCGCGGTGCAACTACTCAGCAACGCAAAGCTAAGGCGCGTCCTCCCCGGTCGTGCCCACCCCGCGACGGACCGGGGGAGGGGCGACTCTGGATGAGGGGGCCGGAGGAGTTCAGGATGAACACGATCGGTGTGCTGCTGCTGTCGGCGGCGACTGCCACGGCCGGACTCGGCATCGGCAAGCCGCATGCGGGAGGGATGCGTTTCCTCCGCCACCACGCTGTCGCGAATGGACCGGTGCCGCCGGGTGGCCCGATCGCTCCAGGAGGAGGGGGAATGGCCACCGGATGCAGCTTCGGCCATCCGGGCTGCGACGGAGGCGCGGCTTGCCCCGGTGCCGGTGGGGGAGCCCCAGGGTTCGGTGGGACCGCGGGAGGCCGACGCTTCCCGAATGTACGGAGCCAGATCTTCTTCGTCGATCCGCCTGGAATGCGAATCGGCTGGCAGACTGCGGGAGGCCCCGGCGCGGATCGCGTCTATTTGCCGGCGCAACTGACCGTTCCGGCTCGCTATAACTTTAACCAGGGCTACATTTACCGGTTGAAGTTGACGGACATCCCGAACCACCCGGGCCTGATGCTGTACCCGACGATCGAGGTCGCTCCCTCGACGCCAGCGACCGACGCCTACCTGACGCACAACCCGATTCCCGCCCAGTTCACTCAGGAAGACTTCGACCAGGTCATCGCCGGAAACTTCGTGACGAAGGTGATTTACCTGCCCGATCCGAAGTTCCAGGAACTGGCGATTGCGGGCGTTGAGACCCTCGTCTCCACGCGACTGGAACCGGGCGTCGATCCGATTCTGGAGGCCGACCGTCGCGGCACGATCCTGATGATCGTCCGCATGGGAGCCATCGATCTGGAGATGCCGAATCCGACCGGCGAGATCGTGATTCCGGGATCGGTCGTCGATAGTGCGCCTATCGTCTATCCGGGTGAAATGTCCGGCGGGGTTCTGCCTCCGGGCACGTTGCCGGAAGGAGCCGCGCCGTTCGCCCCGGTGGTCGCTCCGCCAACCGCTCCCCCGATCACGGAGAGCGTGCCGCTGGACGCACCGGTCTCTCCGGCTCCGGCTCCGGCTACGGCTCCAGAAACGGAAGCCGCTCCGGCGGCCCCGGCCGATCTGCCCGGTACGGAGACGCCGCCGGTCGTTCCGCCGCCGAATCCCGCGGCGCCGGGTCTGGAGGACCCCCTTGCGGTGCCGCCGGGTCTTGAGCCAAACACGGACCTGCCCGGCGAACTTCCCCCGGTCGGCGAGGCCCCCGGATTGAACCTCCCCTGAGGCCGGTTTCTCGGGAGAACTCCTCAGCCCCGATCCCCCAGCGAGGCCCCGGTGGAACGCGTGTTTGAGAACCGCGATCCGCCGGGGCATTTTCGTGAACCGTCGTGAACAATCGAGCAGGTGCGGCGCAGGCTCCGCACTCGGTCCAGGTTGGTGCGGCCGACGCACCCGAGGATGGTGACGATGAGCGGACACAATCGCAGGCGCCGCGGAACGTTCCCGATGGCGCGTTTCGCCCTGATTCTCAGTGGCATACTCGGTTGGACCATTCGTGGTGAGGCGCAGTCCCCCCCGGTGGTGGAAGATCCGGGAATCGCGGTATTAGGCCCGGACGCGGTGCCGGCCTCCTTCGAACCGGTCTTGCCGCCACAGGTCCAGATCGTGCGGTTCCAGGGGCCGGAAGGCGTTCTTGTCGAGGTTCTTGGACCCCAGCCCGAGCCGGTCCCGATCGGCGATGGGCATGGTCTGGGCACATTCGGGCTTCGGGTTGGGGTCGGCTATCAACTCCGCGTCAGCAACCTGCCGGCCCGTCCCGGAGTGGAGCTTTTCCCCGTCGTGGAGATCGTCGGCCACCTCCATCGACCGCCCGGAATCGATCCGGCCAAATATCCGATCCGCATTCAGATCAATCCCGAGGACATCAACGACGTGGTGGTCCGGGGCCATCTCGTGACCCAGATCATCTACCTCGAGGATCCGGACCAGGCGTTGCCGTTGAGCCTACCGAAGGATCAAATCCCGGTCGTTTCGCTCAACCCGAGCGAAGAGCCGCTGAAAGTGGGAGCCGCCCTGGGGAGGGTCATGGCGATCATGCGGCTGGGGGGACGGCAGCCCTTGCCGGAAAACCTCGACGGCACGCCGATGATGCCGCTGACGGGTCCGTCTTGTCCGTTTACCGGACCGGATGGCGGGCGCTGTCCGCTCCCCTGTGGTCCGGTGCGAGGCACACCGCCCCCGGCCGGCCGGCCCTGGATGCCCAAGGATGAGTTCCTCTGTGATGGTGGTGATCGTGGCGTTCCCGCCGGGTTCGGTGATGGGGGACTTCGGGGTATCGATCCTCGCGACGCGGTCGTGCAGTTCCGCGACGACCTGCGGACCCGTGTCCTGCCTACCAACACCGTTTGCGTTTATGCGCCGAGGTTTGCCGCCGTGCGGACGAGTATCGGTCCCAATGAGAACCTGGCGGTCCAGTACCTCCGAGGGGCGGAATCGCTCCAGCGACAGGTCACGCACGAGATTCATCAGGAAGCCCGCCGCATGACTCAGAATCAGACGGCGGCGGCTCACCGGGGCCGCTCCCGGCTCTCGGGTATGGTGGGCCGGATCACTGCGAGCAGCCACTCCGAGATCAAAGTGCTGGGAAGCGCGGACGTTGTGACCCACATCGCCGGAAGCACGCTGGTTCAAGGCCCGGAATTATCCCGGAACCGGCAAAAGATCGGAGCCACGCGGACCAACATCTTCGCCCAGGGGACCAAACTGGCCGAGGGAACCGTCGTGACGGGGATCGTCGAGGGAGCCGGCGAGCAGGTCATGGCCTGGAAGCCGCAAGAGATCGCCAGCGTCGAGGTGCCACCGAACAAGCCTGGCATCGCCGTCATCAAGCGCGTGGATGCCGTCGAGGCGGAGCCGGGAGACGTGCTGACTTACACCATTCAGTATCGCAACATGGGAAACATCCCGATCACGTCGGTGTCTGTGCTCGACAGTCTGCTGCCCCGTCTCGAATATATGGCAGGCAGTGCGCGAGGTCCCGCCGGCACGGTCTTCACGGCGGATGAGAACCTGGTCGGAGGCATGGAATTGCGCTGGGACCTAGGCACCGTGCCCCCTGGCGGCGAAGGCTACGTCTCCTTCCAGGCAAGGGTCCGCTGACAGCTCAACCTGCCGCGATCCCGAAAACACGGTTGCCGCGCGTCTCTCGCACATGGAGACGCGCGGCAACCGTGTTCGCTTTCAGGGTCAACCGAGAAACGCATTGGCGGCCAAAAGGTCCGATTCAATATCTTGGTAGAACGGAAGGAGTCCATTGCCGACGCACCATCGCTCTCATCGTCGATGTCGTTGCCCGCGACCAAAACTTAGCCCTTTTCGCTGTCTTTCCAGGATTACCTGGGCATACTATTTGCTATGATGTCACCGGAGAGACTGCAACACCTCTCGGCCTATCGGAGCGTGCGGCTACCGAATGGCAACGAGCCCGAAGGCGGAGTCGGGGCGTTGCGTGGGCTTGATGAGAAGGAAGGGGGTTCCATGCGTCGTCGTCCGAAGGAGAGCCGTTATGGCTCGATCCGCCCAGTGATTGTCATAGGGATCGCGGTTATCGCGATATCGACCGTGCGGCCGGGCGCGGGATTCGCTCAGGTTGGGATGCCGGGGACGAGGATCGTGGATCGGACCCCGCGATACGGCGGTTATCTCCCCTATGGCGGCTATCCAGCCGATAGCGGCGCACCTCTGGGAGGATACACGCCATTTGTCATGACCTGTGGGCCGGAAGCTGGCTGGCTGAAGCTGGACTATGGCCTCGGCTACGATGATTTCGCTGGCTCCTACCACTTTGGTAGCGACCTCCAGGACGGTTTCCATTCTGGGAATAGCTACGGCTTCGAGACGCGGCCCTTCGAGCGGGGCAGGGGGGTCTGGAATAGCTATGGCTCGGCCTTCGTCAACCCACCGCCATTGGATTCGGTGTACCGACGCGGGCGCTGAGGAATTCCACTCGGTGCAAGGGGGGGTGTCGGGTGGCCTCGGTCGTGAGAGGGGCTGGGGAGATCCGATGCTGGCTCCTCTCGCGCCGGCCATCCGATTGAGCTACAGAGGAGTATCAGGCATGAGCACAGGTCACGCATCGAGTGGCATGGGTCTTCGTTTCGGGTTCATCCTGGTGGCAATGGTCCTGTTGTCCAGCCCGTATCGGCTCCTGGCCCAGGCCGAGAGGCAGCCCGGAGAGGGCCGAATCGCTGAAATGCTGTCACGGGAGGTCGTTGAGAAGGTTCCTCCGGCGGACGCCACTCCAAGCTACCGTCATCCCGACCCGTCACAGATCCAGGCCCCGCCCGGATACGTCGTCGAGGTCTTCGCCTCGGCCCTGGACTTTCCCGTGGACATCGCCTTCAGTGATGCGGGAGACATCTACATCGCGGAGGCGGGGCACCACGGCTTCGGCACCGAGCCGGTCCGGGCGACGGTTCCTCAGATCATTCAGATACGCCCGGATGGCACTCGGTTAACGATCTATGAGAACACCCTGTCGGTCGATCAGGTTCGTCAGGCCGACTCGTCCACCAACATGCCCGAGGGGATCATCCCTCCGATCAAGGGCATCACCTGGCGCGACGGCAAGCTCTATATCGCGCATCGGTCGCGGATCTCGGTCCTCGACCTGTCTGACCCGGACCCCACGACACGGTTCCGGACGATCGTGAACGGGCTCCCGGAATGGGGTCAGTTTGTCGGTGGTAAACCGATCTTTGACCGCGACGGCAAGCTGGTCTTCTTCGTCTCCACCCAGGGAAATGCCGGGGTGGTTGACGAGCAATGGGCCATGCAGATCCTGGAACTGAACAAACTCAAGGCGCACGAAGATCCCGGGTGAGGACGTGACGCTCACAGGGCGCAATTTCCACGTCCCGCTGGAGATGTCGCGGTCTTCCGGCATGTACATTCGGGCGCCGGACAAGGCGCACACGCTTGAGATCGAGGAACGTACGGCGAAGGTGCCCTTCGTTCATGAACACCAGGCTCGTCCCGCCGGAAGGGGACGACCGGACTGGCGCGTTTGTGCCTCTCTGGACGCAGACGAAGCCCGGCCAGGTCATCCAAGGGGAACCGCTCTGCAATGGCGCGTTCTTCCGTTGCGATCCTGACGGCTCCAATCTCGAACGCATCGCCTGGGGGTTTCGCTCCTGCTTCGGCTACCGCTATGGGCCTGACGGCCGACTGATCTGCACGCAGAACGGCGCCAACCCGATCGCCCCGCGGAAACTCTGGTTCGACACGGACACGATCTATGAGGTCTCCAGGGGCGAGTGGTATGGCTGGCCCGACTTCTTCAGCGGCATCCCGATCACCGACACGCGATATTCCATCGCGGGCGAGCCGCAAGGCTTTCTTCTGACACAAGAGACACATCGCCGATTGCTCGGGGGCCGAAGCCGGCCGCGTCAGCCGATGATCCGTCTGCCGGCCCATGTGGCCGCTCAAGGGATCGTCTTCGGCCGCTCGGCGTTCGGAATTGATCCGGACGACCTGCTTGTGGCCGAGATGGGCACGATCGTTCCCCAGTTCAAGGGGGGGCAACTGTTCTGGCCCGCGCCGGACCGCGAGGAGCGGGCGCTCATCCAGGACCACATGCCCGCCGGAGCGCCTTCGGATGCCAACTTCGACTGGCCGGGGTTCAAAGTGCAGCGTGTGGATCTCGCCACCGGAACCTTGCAGGACTTTCTGGTCAATACCGAGCGCGGCCCCGCGACCGCCTGGCGAGGCGGTGGGTTGGAACGGCCGCTCCAGCTCGAATGGGGCCCTGACGGCGCCCTGTATGTCGTGGATTTTGGCGTCATCAGCAGCCGTCAGCGCGAGAAGATCACCGTACTGAACGCTCACATCCGTACGGGAGTCATCTGGCGCGTCCGCCGCGCCGGGATGCCTCCACTTCGGCCGGGCCTGGATGCGGAGTAACCAACGCAAAAACCTCCCGTCCTCATGACGCGAGGACGGTATCGTTTAGTAATCTATGAGATTCATCTGGGAGCACGCAACGATGAAACGTTTTCTGACAGTGATGGCGATGGGGCTTGCGTTGATCTTCGTGGTCATGGCCTGGCCGTCAGCGAGTCGGATTGCCCTCGCGCGGCAGGACGAGGCGGCGAAGACCAAGAAGAAGGCTGAACCCAAGGCCGCGAAGATCAGCGAGGCACTCAAGCAGGAAGGCGGGAGGATCATCGATGAGCACCGACCCGACGCCGACGTGCAGCACCAGCGCGGGAACCTTTACCGGCCGATGCTTCCCTCCGGCGGTGGCGGTGTGGCGGCCGTCGAGGAGGGGATGTTCACCCTGCGACCGGGCGACCTGCTGGAACTGGAGTGCGCCATCCCCGACGATCGGGCGGCGCATCTGAGCTTCCAGGTCGAGGATGAGAAGGTCTTGAAGCTCCTTCCGACTGGCGTGCGCAAGCTGGTTCCCATGTCGATGATCGGTGGAGAGCCGAAGCCGATCACCGGGCTCGAACGCTATACGTCGCTGTTCCAGGCGCAAGACGAGGGGGAAACGATCGTTCGGCTCACGCTAGGCAAGCAACAGTTCCAGTATCGGATCAAGGTTGGTAATGCGGGGGACGCTCCGGGCGACCGCAATTGAGGCCCGTGGTTCCAATTTCGGAACCATCCGTCCGGAGCCTCCGGAAGGTGTAAGAATAGAGTGTGGAAATCGTCCGGAACCGACCGCGTCATTCCCCGCGCGGGGGTGCGGTCGGTTCACCGAGACTCACACCCTTGAGATGAGGATCCGTTATGGGCAGAAAGCGTTTCGTGGCCTGCCTCGCGATCGCCGCGTCGGCCCTGTTTACGATGGCCGGGCCTGCCGGGGCCGCCGAGCGATGGGGCAAGGTTGAATCAATCGATCTGAGGTTCCGCAAGTTTTCCCTGGTCCAGGAGGGGACCGGGAAGAGCTATGAAATCCGGATCATGCCCGACACCGTTCTGGTCCTCCGTGACGGCCGGACAACCATGGGTTCCGTCGATCTGACGCGGCTTCAAGGTCATCGCGTCTTCGCGACCGTTGAGGAGAACCCCAGCCATTACGCCATGAAGATCTGGATCCGGCCGGACGTGCCCCCGGAGAAGGACCCGATTAACCCCGGGGTTGGCTCTGTGCTGCCCTGATCCTCGGCCCCACGACCCCGGGCAACCTGATCCCGGGGTCGTGGGGCTTCTCGAAGTTCTTCTTCATTTCGCGAGTCCATCCCGAGGAAGACACCGAACGCGGGAATCAGGCCAATCCCTTCTTCCGGAGCCCTTCGTTCTCCTCCATCCACTTCTGGTACTGACCCACGTCGAGCCTCAGCCGGCGCAGCTTTTCTCGTTCCGCCTGTTGCCGTTCGCGGCGTCGGCCGACTTCCTGGAAGATCTCGCCGGGGCCGAGTCGGCGTTTCGCTGTTCATGACCTGCTCGTACAGGTCCTCGGGGAGGATGCGGACGACGGTGAACAGGCCCTCGATGTCCGTGAACCAGTTGTGCCTCATGCCCCGGACTTCGCGCTTGGAGTTGATCTTGATGACTTCCTCCGGTGTGTAGTCCTTGCTGTACCGCCCGCGTGGGAAGGACGGGTTGAGGAACCCGGGATCGGTATGCGGAAACTTGACCGGGGGCCGATCGTCAAGGTTCGCCTTGTAGCGGGCGACGCTCACCCCCTCGCGGATGCGCGGACCGTACTGTGGAGTTGGGTGGTTGACCATGTGCATCGCCATGTGGCAGTGCATCACCCAGTCGCCGGGGTCGGTGGCGATGAATTCCAGGTCGGAAGTCTGCGCGATGTGGATCGTCTCGGTGTTCCGGTTCTGCCAGGCCGAGACCGGTTGCCTGGCCCCTTCGTGGCCGGTGATCCAGAAGTTGGTCCCGTGCATGTGGATCGCGTGCGGCCAGTTGATGCTGAAGTTGAAGATCCGGATCCGCACCCGCTCGCCCAGTTTGCAGACCAGCGGCGTGGTGTACGGAGCGGAACGGCCGTTGATGATGTGCCAGTTCCACATGTTGGCGCCAATAATGCCCGGGTGCATCGGGAAGGGGGTCGCGACCGTGTTATTCGGCGCGATCGAGAAATTCATGAAGTTCAGGCCGAAATCCCGATCGACCGGCGGGTCCCAGGCAATATGCGGGTGAATGATGAAGTATCCGACCGTACCGAGCGGCTCCTGGAACGGAATGTGCGCGTGCCAGAAGAAGGTGCCGGCCTGGTGCACGCGGAACTGGTAAACGAAATCCTCGCCCGGCTCGATCAGGTCCTGCGTGACGCCCGGCACGCCGTCCATGTTGTTGGGCAGCTCCGCCCCGTGCCAGTGGACGGAGGTCGGCTCGGACAGGTGGTTGTGGACCACCATGCGAACCGTGTCCCCCTGTGTCACCTCGACGTAGGGGCCGGGGCAACTGCCGTTGGCGCCGAGCAGATCCATCCACTTGCCGGGCAACAGCTCGCGGCGGACGTACTCGAGCGTCAGGTGGAATTCCTTGACCCCATCGACCATCTTCCAAGGCAGCCGGGGCACGTCGGGCTGTGAGAACGGCACGGGTGGGAGGCCCGATGCCCGCAGACCAGGAACCATCTTGCCCAGGAACGTGGGGCTATCTTCCGGACCGCCGTAGGTGGGGTAGTAACGGTCATAAATTTTGAACTCGGCGGGCAGGTCGTACTTGCCCATCCCGGGCTGGACCCTCGGGCGGGACCGGAACCTGGCCGACTCCCGACTGGCGAGGGATCTGGGCGTTGCGGGCCTCGACTCCACCTTCGGGCACTGGCTCCTGCGCAGGCTGCGTCGCGGCTTCCTGAGCAGCAGAGACGGTCCCGGCGGCGAGCATCCCTGCCGCGGCAACCGTCCCCTTCCTGATGAAATCTCGACGGTTCTCTGGATTCGACATGGGCGTTCGGCTCCCTGTTCCGGGGTAGGGGCTGGACCCAGACCTCAGCGGGTGATGGAAAGAGGACGAGAGGGATACAACACGGCGGATGACTTCGGCGTCTATCACGATCTCTTCGGCTCGGTATCTGGAACGGCTCGAACCCGAATCGGCTCATCCGAACGAGCGCGGCCGCGCATCCGACAAACAACATCCCGACGGAACGGCCCCGATGGAGAACCCAGGCGGTGAGAGCGGACCCAGAACGAATCCATCCCGGCGCTCACACCAAGTCGGGTGAGCGCCGGGATGATCGGCTAGACACAATTCGTCAGCGACGCGATCAGGGGGGAGGCGCGAGCGTGGCCGGACTGACGAACATCTCTTGCCCCATGAGCATCGGTCCCATTGGCGTCATCGTCGGCGGTCCCGCCGGCATCACGGGCATCAACCCGCCGTGCAGCAGGTAGCCGACGATCAGAACCTCCGCCTCACGCCAGGCCATCAGGTGCGTGACGTACGCCATGCGGTTCATGTAATAGGCACGCTGGGCCATCAGGACGTCGCCCCAGGTGTTGCGGGAATCCTCGTAGCTATCGAGCGCCAGCTCATAGGCCCGACGCAGCTCCGGCAGAATGAAGCGCTGGTAGCTCTCGACGTGCTGGAGGGCCGTCAGGTAGGCCCGATACACCATCGCCATGTCCTTCTGGAGGGCGAGCGAGACCCGCCGGATCTCGGCCTGCTGGCGGACGACCTGGGCGTTGGCCGAGCGGATATTCCCCTGGTTCCAGTTCCAGACCGGCACCCCCTGGAGGTGAAGCTGGACTCGTGGCGACCGCCGTTTCCGACGGGCCGTGCCAGCCGGGACCGCCAATCGCCACCAGGTTCGGCCAGGGCTGGGCCCGCTGCCATCTTCAGCGTGACCTGCTCGTACCGCAGGTTGACATACGCCTTCTGTACGTCGGGGCTGAACTCAAGGATGCGGGCCAGCGCCGCGTCGTACTCGATCGGCGTCGTGTTCCCCTCCAGCCCTCCGACGAGCCGCGTGAACGGCAAGTCCACGCCGACAATCGCCATGAGCTTGGTCCACGACTGTCGAAGGCCGTTCTGAGCGTTGAGGTAACTGAGCCTCGCGAGCTGCAAGGCGGCGTTGGCCTCGTGCAGTTCGCGGCGGTTGTGCGTGCCGAGGTTGTAGCTCTCCTGCACCGTGACGACCAGGTCCTCGGCGTTCTCCAGCAACTCCTTCTGGATCTCGACCATCGCCTGCATGCCGAGGGTCGCGGAAGTAGTGGACGCGGACGTCGTTGAGCACGCGGTACTCGACGGCCATGGCCTCCCACTGCCCGGCCTTCGTCTGTTCGAGGAAGCGTGCCCGGTCCAGCCGTCGCTTGCCGGCGGTGATGATCGGCTGGTTGAGCATAGCCCCTTCGAACATACCGGGCGTGCCAGCCATACCGATCGCCATGCCCATATAGGCGATCGAGGGATTGGGCCAGAGCCCGGCCTGGATCGCCGCGCCAAAGGTCGACTCGACCACCGCATGGGCCTGCTTCAGCGTCGGGTTATTCTGGCAGGCCATTTTTTCGAGAACTTCGAGATTCAACGGCGGTCTTCCCGCCTCCTCGGCCTCGGCCGCCTCCAGCGCGTGCATCGAGGGGGGTACGGGCGGAATCGGGGGCGGGGGAACGTAATAATCGCCGGCACCCGGCTGGAGTTGTCGAGCCGAACTCTCGGCGGAAGCCCCGGGCGAGAACGGCTGCGTCAGTACGCCGCGCGCCTCGCTCTCGGTGCCCGGCGAGACGATCGCCGGAGGGGGGACCGGTGCGGGAACCTGCGTCGGACGGACATTGGCATCGGCCCGCGCCGTGGTGGGATTGGATGATCCTGAGGCCCCCGGAGAGGCCCCGAGCCCGGCTGCCGCGAGCATCAGGAGGCAGCCCGGGAGGAGTGCACCGCGTCGCATCACTTGTCTCCTTCCCTGGAACCGCGGATCGGGGAGAACCGGGACGGAGCCGATCCCCGGGGTTGGTGTTGGTTCTATCGATTATCGGGATCGCGCCATCAGCGCGCCCGTGGTGAGGGACGGTCAGGGGGTCGGGGCCACCGCCGACGGCGCCGAGAACATCTCCGAGCCCGAGACGCTCGCCGCCGTTGGCGCGGTCAAGGACCCTGCCGGAGGCGCCGGCATCAGGCCGCCGTGGAGCAGGTAGCCGACAATCTGCACCTCGGCCTCCCGCCACGTCATCAGGTGCGTGACGTACCCCATGCGGTTCATGTAGTAGGCACGCTGGGTGATCAGGACATCGCCCCAGGTGTTGCGGTCGTCCTCGTAGCTATCGAGCGTCAGCTCATAGGCCCGACGCAACTCCGGCAGGTTGACCCGCTGGAAACTCTCGACGTGCTGGAGGGCCGTCAGGTATTGCTCGTACACCATCGCCAGCATGCTCTGGATTTCGAGCGAGACCCGCCGGATCTCCGCTTGCTGATGGACGACCTGAGCGTTGGCCGCGCGGATGTTCCCCTGGTTCCAGTTCCAGATCGGCACGCGCTGGACCTGAAACTGGGCGGTGCCGATGGCCCGCTGCGACGGGGCGTGATAGCCGGAACCGCCCGTGACGACCAGGTTCGGCCAGGGTTGGACCCGCTGCCACTTCAGCGTGATCTGCTCGAACCGCAGGTTGGCGTAGGCCTTCTGTACGTCGGGGCTGAACTTGAGGATGCGGCCCAGCGCCTCGTCGAATTCGATCGGCGTCGTGTCCCCCTCCAGCTGGCCGGCGAGCCTCGTGTACGGCAAGTCCACGCCGACCAGCGTCATGAGCTGGGTCCACATCTGCCGGAGACCGTTCTGGGCGTTCAGGTAATCGAGCCGCGCGGCCTGCAAGGCGGCGTTGGCCTCGTGCAGCTCGCGGCGGTTGTGCGATGCCGAGGTTGTAGCTCTCCTGCACCGTGACGACCAGGTCCTCGGCGTTCTCCAGCAACTCCTTCTGGATCTCGACGATCGCCTGCATGCCGAGGGTCGCGGAAGTAGTGGATGCGGACGTCGTTGAGCACGCGGTACTCGACGGCCATGGCCTCCCACTGCCCGGCCTTCGTCTGTTCGAGGAAGCGTGCCCGGTCCAGCCGTCGCTTGCCGGCGGTGATGATCGGCTGGCTGATGAACCCGCCCTGAAACATGCCGGCCGTGCCGCCAAGGCCGATGGACATGCCAAAGTAGCTGATGATCGGGTTGGGCCAGAGGCCCGCCTGAATCGCGGTGCCGAAAGCCGTCTCGACCTGCGCCCGCGCCTCGACGAGCGTCGGGTTGTACTGGCAGGCCATTTTTTCGAGGGCTTCGAGAGTCAACGGCGGCCTTCCCGCCGCCTCGGACTCGGCGACCTCCAGCGAACCCATCGAGGGGGGCACGGGCGGAATCGGAGGTGGGGGGATGATAATACTCGCCACCCCCCGGCTGAAGTTCGCGGGCTGAACTCTCGGCGGAAGTTTCGGGTGAGAACGGCCGCGTCAGCACGCCGCGCGCCTCGCTCTCGGTGCCCGGTGAGACGATCGCCGGGGGTGGGACCGGGCTGGGCATCTGAGCAACCCTCAGCCTGGCATTTCCGCCGGTCGCCGGAGACGCGTGGACGCCCGGAGGGCTCAGGGGCGCCGCGGGGGCGGATGAGCCGGTGGACGGTGGGGTTTCCCCAAAGGCGGCTGCCGCGATCGTCAGCATGCAGCCGGAAAGCCAAGGACTGTGCCGCATCGCTGTCCCTTTCTCTGAACCGCAGAATATTTGGATGTGCGCCGGAACTGGGGCGAGGCCCCACCGTGATTCGGCCCGGGGTCGGGGAGGAAGCGGGACCGGGGTTGCAGGGCACTCGACGTCAGCCCGCTCCCGGATGCTTTCCCGCCTCCCGATGAAACCCCGTGACCCGAAGGTAACACTGGCCGGTCTCGCCCCGTGAACGACCGACAGATAGGGTCGGCCCGTCCACCCCGGTCCGCGCACCCCGGCCGGGCGCGACGACTCCGAGCCGCGTCGATCAGGGGGGCGGGGCCACCGTCATGGGCGGCACCATCATCTGCTGGCCCATCAGGTTCGGCGCCGGCATCAGCCGCTCCGGCATCGCCGAGGCCGGCGTCTCCATCAGCATCGGCATCCGGAACGGCGGCGTCGATGGGTTCGGCATCGGCATGAGGTTCGGCGGCATGGCCGGCATCGGCGGCATCGGCGCCGGCATCAGCCCGCCGTGCAGCAGGTAGCCGACGATCAGAACCTCCGCCTCCCGCCAGGCCATCAGGTGCGTGACGTACGCCTGCCGGTTCATGTAATAGGCCCGCTGGGTCATCAGCACGTCGCCCCAGGTGTTGCGGGAGTCCTCGTAGCTATCGAGCGTCAGCTCGTAAGCCCGACGCAACTCGGGCAGGACGACCCGCTGGTAGCTCTCGACGTGCTGGAGGGCCGTCAGGTAGGCCCGGTACACCATCGCCAGGTCCTCCTGGATGCGGAGGGAGACGCGCCGGATCTCCCCTTGCTGCTTGATGACGTCCGCGTTGGCCCGGCGGATGTTGCCCTGGTTCCAGTTCCAGAGCGGAACCTGCATCAGGATCAACTCGGCCTGGGCGACGGGTCTCTGAGTTGGGAAGTGGTAGCCGGCCCCCGCGACGAGCATGAGGTTCGGCCACGGCTGGACCCGCTGGAGCTTCAGCCCGATCTCCTCGAACCGCAGGTTGGCGTAAGCGGCCTGGAGCAGTGGGCTTTCCTCCATGATCCGATCGAAGTTGGCTGCCCAGTCCAGAGGCGTGATGTTCCCCTCCAGTTGTCCGGCGAGCCGAGTGAATGGCATCTGCACCCCGACGACCGCCATGAGCTGCTGCCAGGTCCGGCGGTACATGTTCTGCGAGCGGAGATAGGACAACCGTTGTGTCTGCAAGCCGGCGTTGGCCTCGTGCAACTCGCGGCGATTGTGCGATGCCGAGGTTGTAGCTCTCCTGCACCGTGACGACCAGGTCCTCGGCGTTCTCCAGCAACTCCTTCTGGATCTCGACCACGGCCTGCATCGCCAGGGTGCGGTAGAAGTGGATGCGAACGTCATTGAGCACGCGATACTCGACGGCCATGGCGTTCCACTGCTCGGCCTTGGTCGATTCGAGGAACCGAGCACGGTTCAGCCGTCGCTTACCGGCGGTGATGATCGGCTGGCTGAAGAACCCTTCGTGAAGCCCGGGGGTGCCCGCCTGGCCGATGAAACTCAGGTAGATCAGGCTCGGATTGGGCCAGAGACCCGCCTGGATCGCCGTACCAAAGGCCGTCTCGACCTGAGTCCGCGCCTGGACCAGAACCGGGTTATTTTTTGTCGCCATCTCCTCCAGCGCTTCGAGCGTCAGAGGGGGCCGGGCGGCGGCCTCGGCCTCGGCGATCCCGGCCGACTCCATGCTTGGTGGGACCGGAGGGAGGGGTGGGGGTGGGGTAAAGACCTCGCCGACCCCGGGCTGAAGTTCCCGGGCGCTCGACTCGGCGGTGGCCGTGGCTTCGAGCGGTGGCGGAGTCAGGAGCCCGCGTGCCTCCGACTCCCCCCCGGGCGAAACCGAGGGAGGGGGCGGAACGGGTGTCGGGGCCTGCGTCCGCCGGACGCCGTGATCGGCCCGCGCCGAGGCCGGGGCCGGGCGTTCTCCCGCCCTTGGGCCTGCCTCGGGCGGAGTTCCGGCTGCCGCGAGTGCCAGCAGGCAGCTCGGCAGAAGGTACACTGCGGACATCCTCTTCTCCTTCCGACCGGGAATCCGGCCGCCGACGGACGGTCCGGGAGCGGGCCTCGACAGGCGCGGCGGCTCGGGGACGACTCGGCGGAATATCGCCTCGTTATTCCGACGGAAGATCACCGGCGTCACGGGTCACACCAAGGGCCACGGCGTGATCTGACGGAGGATTCCCGTCGTGTCTTCCGATCAATGACGCGTGCGGGGGGGAGTGGATATCATGTTCGCCCGGGTCGGGGCGGGGGCGGCAGTTCGGACGTGTGCCCGTCGGTCGCGGTGTTCCGGACGACGGCGGCGCAATAACCCGGGTCGGGATGCTTACCTGGAGCGGCCGTCGCCCTCGACGGGCAGGACGATCGTCGTCGCCTGGACCTGGCGCAAGGCTGGCTCACGCGGCGGGGTCGTCCCATTGACGGGCCGAGCCGTCGTCATTACGGGAGCGGGGGCCGTCGCGGTACGGCCTCGAGAGGCCACGTCAGGCGGCAACGGCGTGGGAGGTTCTCCCTTTCAGAATGGAGTCAATCCCCCGAAGCCGGAGGTCCAGGTCCGCCAGCGCTTTCCGGGCCTCGGCAACACGAGCCTTCCGCGTCGCCTCATCATCTCCGGAACCCTGCGAAGGCTTTCCGTTCGGAGAGGTCGGCGGAAGTGGCGCCGCGGCGGGCTTGGAGGTTGCCGCGACGGGTTCCCCCCGCGAGAGGCGGCCGGACGGATGGGTTGAACCTGGGTTGGCTTGACCGACGGCGCGGCCGTCCGGCCGGGGACGGCCAGCGGGGGCATCGTCGTCGCGGGCTGGCCAGGCGACGCCGCCGGATGAACGACCCCGCGAGTCGCGGTGGGAACACCCGAGGACACGGATCGCGCGGTGGAGCCGGAGACCCGGAGTGGGCTGGCTAGCTCGGCGCTCGTTGACCGCTCCTGACGGGGGATGGGGTGTTATTCGTGGTGACATGTCCCACAGCCTGACCGCGGGCGTCGGACGGAATCATGCTGCCCGCCACCACGATGGGGATCAGGCAAGCCGGAACGCGAGTTTTCCTTCTCATACTCTTTGCCACTTCCTGGGCTCTCCGGTCGTGATGGGAATGAACCGGAATGTCAGTTCCGTGCTTTTTCTATCGGATATACCAGCAGAACAGGATCGGACAAATTGCCGGTCATAATGATTTTCCTCATTCTGGCGATGAAATGCGGGTGTCCGTATTATCTCTCGGAGCCACCAAACCGG
This sequence comes from uncultured Planctomycetota bacterium, assembly GCA_963758025.1. GTDB lineage: Bacteria > Planctomycetota > Planctomycetia > Isosphaerales > Isosphaeraceae > CAVWUA01. Next base: position 32,705 of record CAVWUA010000015.1, read on the forward strand.
ATTGCCAAACTAATCGCCTCAATCGCTTCGACAGGACGCAATCCGGACGTAATGCGGCCAGGAGGCGGGACTTTTCGTTCATCCCGAATCCGACCGTATCCCGAAGAATGAGCCATGACGTGCCTCGGTCCACGTCTCAGGAGGTCACGGGAACGCGTCGCCCCGGAACGAAGGGAAGGAGTCATTCGATCATGAGTCGAAATAAAGGATGTGCATCCCCAAGCGTCGAGGGATTGGAGCACCGAAACCTGATGTCGGTGGCGACGGGAGCGAACCTCTTCGCCGCGCGGGCCGCCCTGCGCCGGGGGGAGACCCGCCCTGGTGGCCCGTAACTTCCCCATGGTCGGTGCGCGCTCGCAACTGCCGACCCACCTCGCCAACAGCATCGGTCTGCGGCAGAATCTCCGGCCGCATGTGCCGGTGGACCTGCCCTCGCCACTGGAGGCCGCGCGACAGGCTGGCCTGGATCGTGACCCCTCGCCCCAACTGGTGCTGAGTGGTTCGTATGCGGACGCGATTCCGGGTTTCTACCGGATCACGCCCGCCGATTACCAGGATGAGGCGGCCCAGATCTTCATGGAAGGCTACCAGAAGACGAGTTTCCTCGCCCACCACGGCAAGAGCGTCAACATCCTCTTGATGGTCCCGTCAAGCACGGACAAGCCCGTCATGGGCAAGGCAATTCTGGTCGCGCCCGGCAGCAAGCCGAAGGACAAACTCGTCCTCGATATCAAGGCCACCTCCTCCTCCGAAAGCCCGGTCTTGCCGACGCGCATGACCTGGGAAGTCAATACCTCAGGCAGCACCGGACTCTTCACGGGGGCCAAGGGACAGGGAGTGCTCATCCTCAACTACAAGTTTGACGTAAAGAACTACAACTACACCACCACCGAGATGGGTAAGACGAAAGTTCAGGTGCCGGCGACCCTCCCGCAACGCGGAAACGTCGGATTTTTCTTCTCCGGCCTGGTCGATCTGAGCCCCCTCCCCGGACTCGTGCAGGATACGGAAACGATCATCGATTGAGCACCGGCCCGGATCGTGAAGTCCGGGCACGATTTCCGACGCCAGCCCCAGCACCGTCCGGAGATCCTCCCAGGGACCGACCGGCGTTCCGTTCCACGGTGCCTCCCCCTACAAGCCAACCACGCCTTCTCACCGTCTCCAGACGGGAAGGCGTGGTTGGCTTTTCGTCTTGCGCCGAAGCGAACATCGGCGCCTCAACCCCTTGTGGAATCTTGTCTGCATAAATTGCTTTGGCTGGCAATATGTGGAAAAATAGACCGTATAGGTAAAATGCGCGGCCCCGACTGAGACGGTATTGACGAGAAGCGAACGGGCTGAGTGGCTTCTTGCCGGGTCAAGGCCAGAAGAGCTATCAAGGTGGAACTGGAACGTCAGCACACCCAAGTGGAGGCATCCATGAAGAGGCCCCGGAAGATTTCCCTGATCACGCTGGACGCCCTGGAGGAGCGAGTCCTCCTGAGCCGTGGCGTCCTGCCGCGACCCGAGATCGTGACTGCGGCCACCGTGCATCCCAGGCAAGGCGCGAACTGGCCAATTTCCCATACCGCCTCGGTGGTGGCTCAGGTCCATCTCTTGTTCCACCAGCTCCAGAAGGATCTCATCCAGGGCGGCGTGGCTATCCAGGAATTGAGTGGGGCCTGACCACGCCCAAACTCTTCACGGACATGTTCAAGTCGAGCGAAAAACAGGTCAAGGACCTGACTTCACAAATCGATGCGGAGGCCGATGCGCTCCCGGCCGGGGCGACCCATGTCGCGATTCAGCTCCGAGCCGCGCTGACCTGTTCCGGGTCCAGTGGCATCAGGTCGAGACGAAATACATCCAGCTCGGAGGTAAGCTTTCCGGGGAGAAATGACGAAGGCCCATCGGCAAGAACATGGGCGGGTCGGTTTCCGGAGGACCGGCCCGCCTGATTCGTTTACGCGTCGCCGTCATCGAGCCAACACCTCAGCGTCCACCGGGACGGGCTCCCTGGAAGGCGGCTCCCCCCATCCAGAAATTTTGCTCGTGCTCCCTCCCCGCGTACCAGTACTGCGAGGGCGGGTCGTTGTCGTCGTGGTGGCCCGTGATTCCGGGCGCGAGGCCACGGTAGCCGGGGTAGCCACCGTGCATCGATACCCCCGGCGGATACTCCGGAATGTCCCAGCCGGGAACCGGCGGGTAGCAGACCGGCGTGGAACGGTACCACGAGAGCGCCGGGTTGGCCGGATAGGGCTTCATGAAGTTGGCGGGGGCGATCGCGTTGTAGTGCAGCGGCGTCAGCCCGCAGCAGGGCCCGTAGCCGTAAGGGCCGCACCCGTTCGGCCCGCAACTGTAGTAGCCCATCCCGTGCGGGCCCCAGTTCTTCGCCTTATCCATGTCCTTATCGTAAACCTTATCCAGCGCTCCCCAGATGTGGGCGGGCGACGGATAGACGAATCCGTAGGGGATGACCCCGTACGGATGATGATTATTGGCGGCCAGCGACGGTCGGCCCCCGATCCCCGCGAGCAGCAGGGTGGTCCCGACGAGCGCTAACCAGAACCCTCGTCTCTTCATGACAAGGCTCCCTATTTGTGTCATGACGTGCTGTTGTATCTCGTTCCGCAAGCCTGCGGGAGGATGATTTCCGACCTGGGGACGCATCGAGCCTGAACCGAGAGAGGGGTTCTTCCGATAAACCGGAAGGGTACCCCTCGGACGATCGTCTCCGGGCGCAAGAAGGAACGACCGCCGGACGATCATCACCCGTGGGCAATGAAGCATGGAAGCGCCCGGGTCGTTGTCAAACGAATCATCCCGTTCGCTCGTTGAATCCCCGCTCCTTGTCCCGTTGCAAGTCTCCCGACCCGCGCGAGGGCTCCACATGGACCAACAGGAACATTGACGAAGCTCGGGAACATCCGCTGGAATCCATCCTCGCCCCCCTTGGGCCGGTGGTGGCTAAAGGGGATCGTTCATGCCGTGCTGATCCTCGGCGCCGGCACGCTGGCGATTGCCGGGCTCGGCGTGGCGCAGCGTGCGGGATGGGTCTCGACCGGATCTCCCGGAGGCGCGGCGAGGGCCTCGATCGTCGCGCGAACGGCGAGGGTCCACACTTGCCCGATGGACCCGCAAATCCGTCAGAACACTCCCGGTCGTTGCCCGATCTGCGGCATGAACCTGGTTCCAGCGACCGGGGCGATGGCCGACAAGAGCGATCCGCTCTCCGTGACAATCGACCCCGCCGCACGTCGCATTGCCGGCATCGCGACCGTGAAGGCCCAACGCAAGGCCCTCAGCCGCACGATCCACACCGTCGGCTCCATCACGTCCGACGGTGGCCTCGTGCTGGATCTATTTCCCGAAGACGTTCCCGGTGTCCGCTATGCCCAGCGCGTCACGGCTCGCCCGCAGGCCCTCCTGGACGAGACCATCGAGGGGCGAGCCGCGTTTCTCGATCTGATCGTGGACCCCCGCACCCGGACGGTGCGTTTCCGGGTCGATCTGGTCAACCCGGAGGATTCGCGACTCCTCCCCGGCGACTACGCAAAGGCGACTCTGACCGTTCCCCTTTCGGCCGGGGGCGATGTCTATGATGCGGAACTGGCCGGTAAATGGATCAGCCCGACACATCCTCTGGTCATCCGGGACGAGCCGGGGCTTTGCCCGATCACGGGGGAACCGCTGGTCCCCGCGAGCCGGTTCGGCTACGCCGACAGCCCCGTCGATCGAGCCGAGGTCCTGGTGATCCCCCGAAGCGCGGTCCTGGCGGTGGGGGACACCAGCGTGGCCTACGTCGAGGAGCAGCCTGGCCGTTTCGAACTGCGCAGGCTGACGCTCGGGACAATCGTCGGAGAAAACGCGGTGGTTCTCTCGGGCGTCGAGGAGGGGGAGGAGGTCGCCACCTCAGGCAACTTCCTGATTGATTCGCAGATGCAGCTCGCGGGCAAGCCCTCGCTGATCGACCCGGATCGGGCGGGAAACCAGGGGGAATCGACCGGCCCCATCCTCCGGTTGGCCGGCGATGAGGGACGGGCCGTCGAGCACGTTTATGCCGCCTATCTCGCCGTTCAGGACGCGCTGGCGTCGGATCGGCCCATCGACGATTCCCGCGCGAACGAGCTTGAGGCGTCCGCCGCAGCCCTGGCCGATGCCGAGAGCCTGCCCGAGCCTCTGCGGGCGGAGGCCCGGTCAATCTCCGGTCAGGCCAAGGGCCTTTCCCACCTCGACCTCGCGGCGGCCCGCGTGGCGTTCCAGTCCATCAGCGCATCGATGATCCGCCTGGCCAGCCATGTGCGAGGGGACGCGGGCCGCAACCCTTTCTTTCAGTTTCACTGCCCGATGGTCCCGAGCGGAGGGGGCGACTGGCTCCAGGACGATCAACCGCTTCGGAACCCTTACTTCGGCGCCGCGATGTCTCGATGTGGCAAGCAGGTCCGCGAATTCTCGGTGCGGGCCGGGTCGGGCAGCGCGGTGGAGTGAGGCTGAGGCGTGAGGCGACGAAGGTGGCCCGGATGCGGAGCCCTTGAGGACGCCGGGGGGATGCCCGGCCCGGAACGAGGACGTTTAGCCCATGCTCCGACCCATCATCCGTTTCTGTCTTCGAGAGCGGTTTATCCCCCTCCTGGCCGGCGCCGTGATCGTGGCCGTCGGCTGGTACTCCTATCGAAACGTGCCGGTCGATGCGATCCCGGACGTGGGAGAGAAGCAAGTCATCGTCCTGACGTCCTGGCCCGGGCGCTCGCCTCGGGACGTGGAGGACCAGATCACCTATCCGCTATCCGTCGGTCTCCGGGGCGTGCCGGGCGCGTTGAGCGTGCGCGGTAAGAGCATGTTCGGGGACAGCTTCGTCCAGGTCACGTTCGCCGACAACGTGGACTTTTACTGGGCACGCGCCCGCGTGGTCGAGCAACTGATCACGCTCACGCCAACGCTGCCCGAAGGGGTGCGCCCGACGGTCGGACCAGACGCGACGGCCCTCGGACAGATCTTCCTCTACGTTCTCGACCCGCCCTCGGGCATGGATCTGGCCGAGTTGCGGTCGTTTCAGGATTACGTGGTCAAGTATGCCTTGCAATCGGTTGAAGGGGTCGCCGAGGTGGCCTCGATCGGCGGACACGTCCGCCAGTACCAGGTCGAGATCGACCCCGACCGGCTCCGTTTCTACGGCATTCCACTGGACCAGGTGGTACGGGCCGTGAAAGAGTCGAACCAGGACGTCGGCGCCGAGACGATCGAGCAGTCGGGCATGGAATTCCTCGTCCGGGGCAGGGGGCTGATCGGCGGGGCGGGCGGTCCCGGCCAGGCGGTCGCCGACCTGGAGCGTTCGGTCGTTGTCAGCCGCGATGGCGTACCGATCTGCCTGAAGGACCTCGGCCGTGTCCAGCTCGGCCCGGAGCCACGCCGGGGTTTCCTCGATCTGGACGGCTCCGAGGCCGTGGGTGGGGTCGTCGCCATGCGTCTCGGGGAGAACCCGCGCCGGGTCATCGAGCGGGTCAAGGCCCGGATTGCGCAGCTAGAACCGTCGCTCGACGGGGTGACGATCCGCCCGATCTACGACCGCACGATGCTGATCGACGAGACAACGGCCACCCTGACCGAGGCGCTGGGGCAGGAGATCCTGATCACGATCGCCGTGATCCTGCTGTTCCTGCTGCACATCCGGTCCAGCATCGTCGTCGCCGCGACGCTGCCGATCGCCGTGCTGATGGCCTTCATCGCCATGCGGATCTTCTCCGTCGATGCCAACATCATGTCGCTTGGCCGGGATCGCCATCGCCATCGGCACGATGGTGGACATGGGGATCATCGTCTCGGAGAACATCTATCAGCACCTGGCCGAGTGGGAGCGCGCGGGTGCCGGGCGCGGCGAGGGCCGGCGCCGGGTCATCGAGCGGGCGGTCGTTGAGGTCGCCCCGGCGGTCGTCACGGCCGTCAGCACAACAGTGTTCAGCTTCCTGCCGGTCTTCTTCCTGACCGGTCGCGACCACAAGCTGTTCGCCCCGCTGGCCTGGACCAAGTCGTTCGCCCTGGTGGCCAGCCTGATCGTCGCCGTGACGCTCGTACCGCCGCTGGCCCGGATGCTCCTGGTCTCGGCCCGGCTGACGTCGCCGACGCGGTCTGGTCGCGGGCCTGGTCTTCGGAGCGATTCTCGCGGCCACGGGTCACGTCGTCTGGAGTGCGGCACCTCCACGCCGCGATTGGCCTGCCGGCACCGCTGGCGACGGGAATCGCCGGGATTGTCGGAATCGCGATCGGCTACGCCCTGGCCCGGGAACGTCTGCGACCGATCGACGCCAACCCCGTCTCGCGCGGGATTGCCTGGATCTATGCCCCGACCTTGCGGCTGTTCCTCCGTCACAAGAGGGCCTTCCTGCTCGTGCCGTCGCTCATCTTCGTGGCGGGCATTGCGGCCTGGCTCGGCCTGCCGGCGGTCCTGCGGCCCGTCGAGGGATACGCACGCCGACTCGGCGCCAATCTGGACGAAATCCCCGGATACACCGATCTCAAAGGATCCATTCCCGGCCTGGAGAGTGATGACTGGATCGCGCTGGACGAGGGAAACTGGTTCTACATGCCGACACTCTATCCCGCCGTCAGCGTCGCGCAGGCGACCCGGGTTCTCCAGGCGCAGGACGCTCGCATCAAGCAGATCCCCGAAGTGGCGGCGGTGCTCGGCAAGCTCGGTCGGGCGGAATCGGCGCTCGACCCGGCGCCGTTGGCGATGATCGAGACCTACGTGATGCTCAAGCCCCGCGCGGCGTGGCGACCGGGAATTGCGGCGCGGGACATCTGGGACCGGATCAACGCCGTGGCCACGCTGCCGGGGGTCACGCCCGCCTCGCCGCTTCAGCCGATCGAAGGGCGGGTGGTGATGCTCCAGAGCGGCATCCGGGCCCCGATGGCCGTCCGCATCCAGGGGGACGATCTCGATGGCCTGACCACCGCCGCGCGGTCCGTCGCCGAGCACCTCCGACGCGCGGTCCCGGAGGTGGACGGCCGAACCGTCAACCCGGACATCGTTCAGGGTAAGCCCTACGTCGAGTTCGAGATCGACCGCGAGGGAGCCGCCCGGCACGGTCTGTCGGTGGCGATGGTCGGCGAGAACATCGAGACGGCTCTCGGCGGGATGATTCTATCACGCACGGTCGAGGGCCGCGAACGCTACGCGATCCGCATCCGCTACCGTCGCGACCTCCGCGAGCGGATCGACGAGTTGGACCGCTTACCCATTGTCACGCATGACGGGCAAGTGGTCCGGCTCTCGGCCCTGGCCAGACTGCGCACCCGTTGGGGGCCAGCGATGATCGGCAGTGAGGATGGTCGGTTGGTCGCGCACGTGGCGTTCGCCCCCTCCGGACGGGCCGGCGACCTGGAGACGGTCCAGACCGTCAGGACTTCTCTGCACAACGCCCAGCGCCGCGGCGAACTTGACCTCGCCCCCGGCTTCGAACTTCAGGTCGTTGGCTCGTTCCAGGCGCAGATCGAGGCAAACCGGCGGCTGATGTGGCTGGTACCCTCGGTCGTGCTGATCAACCTGCTGATCATCTACCTCCAGTTCCGCCGCCTGCCGTTGGCCCTGGCGGTCTTCACCGGCATCCCGGTCGTTTTCGGCGGAGGGATGATCGCTCTCGGCCTGGCCGGGGTCGAACTGAACACGGCCGTATGGATCGGCTTCATCGCCTTGTTCGGCATCGCCATCGACGACGGGGTCGTCCTCGGCACGTATCTCCAACAGGAATTCCGACGCCGGCCGAGCAGAACGATCGACGACCTGCGTGCGGCGACGGTTGAGGCGGGCCTGCGGCGAATCCGCCCCTGCCTGATGACCACCGCCACGACCCTCGCCGCTCTGATCCCCGTTCTGCTCTCGACCGGGCGTGGTTCGGATGTCGCCCGTTCCATGGCCCTGCCGGTCTTCGGTGGCATGGTCGTTGAGTTGATCAGCCTGTTCGTCGTACCGGTAGTCTTCTGCGGCTATGAGGAGCTGAGACTCCGCGCCCGCCGTCCTGCCAGGTTGAACGACGAGGCGCGGGATCTCATGGTCCATTCCCCAGCCTCCCGAGACGGTCTGACGCCGACGGGAGCCCGACAGCCATCGGGCCCGCTCGCCCATTGATCGTTCTGCGACGTTCCGAATCGATTCACCTCAACAGAATCCCCGATACCCGAACCGGGCCGGGGCGTGAGTGGCCGGAGCCCGAGCCAGCGACCAGCCCGATCCGGTCGCGCCGGTGCCGAACGTCGGGAGAAGTCGCGGAGTCAGCGGACCGCGTGGCACCTGGGCGGACACCGCCGGAACGCCGCCACGACCCAGAAGCGGACCGACGCGCGGGTGGTAATGGTCAAACCGTGCCGGGGCGAGCGACCGACGCCATTGCAGATAGGCCAGGCTGTACGACCCGGTCGGAGACGGCACACCGAGATTGTGTCCCTGACCGGAGAACGCGCCGAGATTGTTGGAGAATCCGAACCGGACCGGAGCATGAGTGGCAGGAACCCGGGCCAGCGACCAGCCTGATCCGGTCGCGCCGGTGCCCGTAAAGCCGCCACCGCCGAGCGTCGGAAGCAGGCGTTGGATCAACGGACCGCGTGGCACCTGGGCGGACACCGCCGGAACGCCGCCACGACCCAGATAGCGGACCAACGCGCGGGTGGAAATAGTCAAACCGGGTCGGGGCGAGCGACCGACGCCATTGCAGATAGTTCAGGCTGTTCGTGCCATAGGGGACCAGTACGTTGAGCTTACATGCCGGGCCGGGCAGTTCGCCAAAGTTGTTCCCCTCGCCCCGCGTGCCCGAGCCGATCGCGGCGGTCGTGATGAGGTCGTTGCCGGCGACTCCGCCCTGCGAGCCGACGTTGTCCCACGAGTCACGGAAGGTGGCCGGTTGCTGCTCCCTCAGGGTGTAACTGCCGGGTCGGAGACCGTCGAAGCGGTATGCGCCATCGGCCTGCGTCTCGATGGCGCGATCGACCGCGGCGCCGCGGTCGTCGGTGCCCGTGAGCCTTACGAGAACGTGGGCGATTCCCACGTCGCCCGCGCTCATGACCCCATCGCGGTGGAGGTCGAGATAGGCGAAGCCGGCGAGGCTCGCCGGGGCCAGCTCCCCGAAATCATAACCCGTACCGGCCGCGCCCAGCGTCATGCGAACGCCGTTGATCCGGTCATCTCCCGCGACGCCACCGAGCGTGCCGGCGGTGTCTTGACCGTCGAGTAGCCCGGTGGGCTGACTTTCGGCAATGGCGTAAGTGCCGGCCAGGAGCCCGTCAAAGCGATACGTGCCGTTGGCATCCGTGGTGACGATCCGGTTCACCGGTCGTCCCGTGTCGTCCTTGCCGGTCAGCGTGACGGTCACGCCCGAGGCGCCCGTCTCGCCCGCGTCGCGGACACCGTTGTTGTTCGTGTCCACGTACACCGATCCCGCGAGCGAGCCCGCCGTCAGGCCGAAGTCCTGACCGGCCAGCCCGGCGAGCGGGAGGTCAACGGTTCGCGTTCGCGGCGTCGATGTGCCGAAATGATCGGGAACCGACTCAACGACCGTGTAGGAATCTGCCGGAAGACCGTGGAAGCTGTAAACGCCGTCCGGGGTCGTGACGGTGGATGCCACGACCTTGCCGGTCGCATCCAGCAGCCGCACCGGGACACCTCCCAGACCGACCTCACTCGCGTCGCGCCGGCCCGCGTTCTGAGCATCGACGTAAACCGTTCCCGCGAGCAAGGCACCCCGCTCGCCAAAGGTGTAGCCCCCGGCGTTGACACCAGCCGTCAGGGTGATCGGTCCGACCGTGTCGTTGCCCACCGTGCCCCCAGCGGCCCCGGCGGCGTCGAGACCGTCGCGGTACGCGGTTGGCTGGCGTTCGGTCAACGTGTACGTTCCGGGCCGCAGGTTCGTGAAGCCATACGTTCCGTCGGCGGCCGTTGTCGTCGCCAGATGCACCGCGTTGCCGCGGTCGTCGGTGCCCGTCAGGGTGACGGCCACGCCGCGGATTCCGGCCTCGCCGCCGTCGCGAACGCCATCCCCGTCGAGGTCAACGAAGACCGAGCCAGACAGAGCCGACGAGCGAAGCTCGCCGAAGGTGTACCCTGTCCCATTCCCGCCCGGCGCGACGACGATGTCCGAAATCCGATCGTTACCCGAGACGCCTCCCAGCGTGCCGGCGGCGTCGTTGCCGTCGAGGAACTCAGCCGGCTGTGCTTCCGCGAGAGCATACGTACCGGGCCGGAGCCCGCGGAAGTGATACGACCCATCGGTCGCCGTCGTCGCCGTCGCCCGGACGGCGGTCCCAAGGTCGTCGGTCCCGGTCAGCGTGACGGTCACCCCGGCGATACCGCTCGCGCCGGCCTCTCTCATGCCATTCTGATTCGCGTCGACATAAACAAACCCGACCACACGCGCTGGTGTCAGTTCACCGAAATTGTATCCCGCTCCGGCATCGCCGGCCGCCACCACAATCCCGGAAACTTGATCGACGCCGACCACCCCGCCAAGCAATCCGGCCGCGTCCTTCCCGTCGAGGTAGGCGGCCGGCTGCGTCTCGGTGAGGGTGTACGTGCCGGGTCGAAGGTTGGTGAAACTGTACGTGCCATCAGCGGCCGTCGTCATCGGCAGAGTGATCGTCTGGCCAAGGTCGTCGGTGCCCGTCAGCGTGACCGTCACTCCCGCGATGCCGGACTCGCCCGCCTGCTTCACCCCGTCGTTGTTCGCGTCGCTATAGACCACTCCCGCCAGGCTCGCCGGCGCCAGCTCGCCAAACGTGTAGCCGACGGCATCGACGCCCGCGTCCAGGGTGATCGATCCGACCGTGTCGTTCCCCAACAGACCGCCCGCTGATCCGGCGGCGTCCTGGCCGTCGAGATATCCGCCTGGCTGCGACTCGGTCAGGATGTAGGTGCCGGGCGGAGGTTGGTGAAGGCATACGTGCCGTCGGCGGCGGTCGGGATGGACCGGCTCACGCTGGTGCCCAGGTCATCCGTGCCGGTCAGCGAGATCATCATGCCCGCGATCCCGGCCTCACCGACCTGCGGGAGACCGTCATTATTCGCGTCACTGAAGACGAGACCCGCAAGCCGCGACGGGGTCAGTTCGCCGAAGGTGTTGCCGGTGCCCGCTTCGCCGGGGGAGACGAGGATGCCCGAGATCTGGTCGTTGCCGAGGGTGCCCGTGCCGGGAGTTCCCTGTACGTCCTGGCCGTCGAGGTATCCGCCGGCTGCGTCTCGGTCAGCGTGTATCCCAACGGTCCGCTCGGGCGGAGATTTGAGAAGAGATAGGAACCGTCGCTGGCGGTGAGGGTCGATAGAGTCACCGAGTTTCCGAGGTCGTCGGTGCCGGTCAGCGTGACGGAGACGCCCGCGATCCCCAGCTCGAGAGGCTGTTCGATTCCGTCGTTGTTGTCGTCGCGGAAGACAACGCCCGCCAGGCTCGCCGGGTCCAGCTCGCCGAAGGTGTAGCCCGCGGCGTCGGTGCCGGCAAACAGGACGATCCCATCGACGCGATCATCGCCGACCGTTCCGCCCGCCGTGCCGGCCGCGTCCCGGCCATCGAGAAGGCCAGTCGGCTGGACCTCCGACACGGAGTAGGTGCCGGGCCGCAGGTTCGTGAAGCTGTACGAGCCGTCGGCGAGCGACGTGGCCATCTGGCTCACCGAAATACCCAGATCGTCGGTGCCGGTCAGCGTGAGGGTCACGCCTGGGAGGCCCAACTCGCCCACCTGCCGGACGCCGTCGTTGTTGGCGTCGCGGAAGACGGAGCCGGACAGCGCGGCCGGAACCAGTTCACCGAAGGTGTTGCCGACACCGGCCACGCCTTCGCCGAGGACGATCGACCCGATAACGTCGTTGGCCAGACTCCCGCCGAGCGTGCCGACGGCGTCCTGGCCGTCGAGGTAGCTCGTCGGCTGGGTCTCCGTGAGGGTGTACGTCCCCGGGCGGAGGTTCGTGAAGACATACGAGCCATCGGCGGCCGTCACCACGGTCCCACTGACGGGATTGCCCCGATCATCGGTCCCCGAGAGGCTCAACGTCACCCCCGGGATGCCCGACTCGCCCGCGTCGCGGACGCCGTTGTTGTTCGCGTCGGCATAGACCGATCCGGCCAGAGACGAGGGGGTCAGCTCGCCGAAGTTGTTCCCCGTCCCGAGCAGGCCGGGCGTCAGAACGAGCGCCGAGAGGAGGTCGTCACCGGCGATCAGGCCCCCCTGCGTGCCGACGGTCTCGTCGCCGTCGAGGTAGGCGGCGGGCTGCGTCTCGGTGAGGGTGTACGTGCCGGGGCGGAGGCCCGGAAAACTGTAGCGGCCGGCGGCATCGGTCAAGGTCGGCAGGCTGACGGCGTTGCCCAGGTCGTCGGTGCCGGTCAGCGTGACGGTCACGCTGGCAATGCCCGGCTCGCCCGGCTCGCGGGCGCCGCTGAGGTTGATGTCGCGGTACACGAATCCCGAGAGTCCCGCCGGCGCCAGCTCGCCGAAGGCCACTCCACCTCCCGTCCCGCCCGGCGCCAGGGTGATATTCGTCACCAGGTCGTTCGACACAGTGCCCCCGGTATCGCCCGCCGCGTCCTGACCGTCGAGGAACCCGGTCGGCTGAGACTCCGTCAGCGTGTACGACCCCGGCCGCAGGTTGGTGAAGTCGAACGATCCGTCGGCGGCGGTCGGCACCGACAACGACACCGGAATGCCGAGGTCGTCGGTGCCCGTCAGCGTGACCATTACACCGGCGATGCCGGCCTCGCCCGCCTGCTTCACTCCGTCGTTGTTCGCGTCGCTATAGACCACACCCACCAGGGTCGCGGGCGCCAGCTCGCCGAAGGTGTACGCCGTGCCGGTGTCGCCCGCCTGCACCACGATCCCGCCTACGCGGTCGTTGCTCAGCGCACCGCTGAGCGAGCCCGCCGCGTCCAGGCCATCGAGATAGGCGGCCGGTTGCGTCTCGGTGACGGTGTAGGTACCAGGCCGCAGACCGGCGAAGGCGTACGTGCCATCGGCGGCCGTGGTGATCGGCAGACTCAGGCTGTTGCCCCGGTCGTCGGTGCCGGTCAACGTGACCGTGACCCCCACGATGCCCGACTCGCCCGCCTGGCGGACGCCGTCGTTGTTGCTGTCGTCAAAGACCAAACCCGCCAGACTCGCGGGCGCCAGCTCGCCGAAGGTGTACGCCGTGCCGGTGTCGCCCGCCTGCACCACGATCCCGGCCACGCGGTCGTTGCTCAGCGTGCCGCCGAGCGAACCGGCCGCATCCTTGCCGTCGAGGAACGTGATGGGCTGGTCCTCGGTAATGGTGTACGTGCCGGGGCGGAGGCTGGTGAAGCTGTACGTGCCATCGCCGGCCGTCGTCACCGGCAGAGTGATCGTCTGGCCGAGGTCGTCGGTGCCGGTCAGCGTGACCGTGACCCCCGCGAGGCCCGACTCGCCCGCCTGCGTCACCCCGTCGTTGTTCGCGTCGAGATACACGATCCCCGCCAGGCTCGCGGGCGCCAGCTCCCCGAAGGTGTAAGCCGTGCCGGCGACACCCACGCCGATGTTAATCCCGCCGAACTGGTCGTTCGAGGCCGTTCCACCCAGACTGCCAAGGGCGTCCTGGCCGTCGAGATAACCCGACGGCTGCGACTCGGTCAGCGTGTATGTGCCGGGCCGCAGGTTCGTGAACTGATAGGAGCCCCCCGCGACCGTCGTCGCCAGGATGTTGACGGGATTGCCCCGATCGTCCGTCCCCGTCAACGTGACGGTTTCCCCGACGAGGCCCGATTCGCCCGCCTGCTTGATTCCGTCGTTGTTCGCGTCGCTGAAGATGACGCCCGCCAGGCTCGACGGCGCCAGCTCGCCGAAGGTGTTGTTCGCGCCGATTCCTCCGACCCCCAGCGCGATTCCGGCGATCTGATCGTTGCTGACCGTCCCGCCGAGCGTGCCGGCGGCCTCGTCGCCGTCGAGGTAGCCCGTCGGCTGCGTCTCGGTCAGCGTGTACAGGCCGGGCCGGAGGTTCGTGAAGGCATACGAGCCATCGGCGAGGGTTGTCGCCACCACGCTCACGCCGTTGCCCCGATCGTCGGTGCCCGTCAGCGTGACGGTTGCGCCGAGGATGCCCGACTCGCTCAACTGCGATTGGCCATCGTTGTTCGCGTCGTTATAAACGCGGCCCGACAGGGTGCCGGGGAGCAGCTCGCCAAAGGTGTAACCCGTTCCGGACGTGCCCTGGGCCAGCGTGATTCCGGCGATCTGATCGTTGCTGACCGTCCCGCCGAGCGTGCCGGCGGTGTCGTTGCCGTCGAGGTAGCCCGTTGGCTGCGACTCGTTGAGGGTGTACGTGCCGGGCCGCAAACCGGCGAAGGTGTAGGAGCCGTCCATCGCCGTCGTGGCGGTCGTGGTGATCGGGTTGCCGAGGTCGTCGGTGCCGGTCAGCGTGACGCTCGCGCCGAGGATGCCGGCCTCCCCCGCCTGCTTCACCCCGTCGTTGTTCGCGTCGCTGAACACGAAGCCCGAGAGGCTGGAGGGGAGCAGCTCGCCGAAGTTGTTGTTCGCGCCGTTGATCCCGGCGCCGAGGGCGATGCCGCCGATCACGTCGTTTGTCGAGGTGGTGCCGCCAGTCGTGCCGGCGGTGTCCTTGCCGTCGAGGAAGCCGGCCGGCTGCGACTCGGAGATGACATAGGTCCCTGGCCGCAATCCGTTGAAGACGTAGGCGCCGCTGACGGTCGAGGTCGCCAGGTTGACGGTGTTGCCGAGATCATCGGTGCCGGTCAGCGTGATGAGGACGCCAGCGAGGCCCGACTCGCCCGCCTGCTTCACTCCGTCGTTGTTCGCGTCGAGATAGACGACGCCCGCCAGGCTCGCCGGCGCCAGCTCGCCGAAGAGGACGCCCGAACGGGCCTGATTCTCAACCAGGACGAAGCCGCCGACCTGATCGTTGGCGAGCGTGCCGCCGGTGTTGCCCGTGGCGTCCTTGCCGTCGAAGTAGCCGCCGGGCTGCGACTCGTTGAGGGTGTACGTGCCTGGCCGCAGGTTCGTGAAGCTGAAACCGCCGCTCGCGCCGGTCGTGACGGTCGTGGCGACGGCGTTGCCGAGGTCGTCGGTGCCGGTCAGGGTGACGGAGACCCCGGCGATGCCCGATTCGCCCGCCTGCTTTACCCCGTCGTTGTTCGCGTCGCTGAAGACCGTGCCCGCGACGCTCGCGGGCCGCAGTTCGCCGAAGTTGTAGTTCGCGCCGGCCGGATTGGTGCCGAGCGGGATCGTCAGGGCGGTGAACGTGTCGCTGGTCGCGGCCGAGCCGCCGAAGGGCGTGCCGAGCGATTCCTGGCCGTCGAGATAGCCGCCTGGCTGCGTCTCGGTGAGGGTGTACGTGCCGGGCCGCAGGTTGATGAAGGTGTAGGCCCCGGAGGCGGTCGTGGTCGCCGTCACGGTGACGACGTTGCCCAGGTTGTCGGAACCGGCCAGCGTCACCGTCGCGCCGGCAATACCCGGCTCGCCGGCCCCCTTGCTGCCGTTGCTGTTCGCATCGATATAAACGAATCCGGAAATGGTGTTGGCGTTGACCGTCACCGTTCCCGAGCCGCTGGTCACGTAGTCATTCAGGCCGCCGCCGGGATCGGCGGCGCTGCCGGTCCGCTCGGTCGAGAGGCTGTTATAAGACGACACCGCCGCCGTCACGTCGCCCGGCAGACTCGAATAATTCAGGCTGGCCGTGTTGGTGATCGCCTGAGCGGGTGAGGTGGTGGCGTTGAGAATCGCCTGGAACCGGATCGTGCTGGTGCTGCCCAGGGCGAAGGCATCGAAGGTCGCCGAGATCGTCCCGCCGGAGATGCCGAACATGGTCGGCGCCAGGCCCGCCGTGTTGGCGAGAGAGCCGGGAACATAGGTGAATCCGGCCGGGATGATATCGTCCAGGTTCACATTGAAGGCGTCGGCGGTGCTGCCCGCGGCGTGCGCGACGACGAGGGTGAACGTGATCGGCGGCGCCCCCGCGTCGCCGGTCGGAGAGGATGGCGTCTTGGTCACCTGGAGGACCGGCTCGACGACGGTCAGGGCCGGCGCCGAGGTCATCGAGGAACCGCCCGTGGCGAAGAAGGTGGCCGTGTTGACCAGGTTGGCCCCTGCCTGGTTGCCGAGGGAGTTCAGCGCGACGACCGTGTAGTCGAGGACGATCGTCTCGGCGGTCAGGTTGTCGCGGTCCGCGTTGGACAGCGTGCCGAAGTCCCACGTGACCGACGAGCCATTGGCACCGACCACGGCACCCGACAGCACGTTCGCGAAGCCGCCGGGGACCGACGTGCTCAGCGCCGCCGAGGCCGAGATGCCGTCCACACTGACGATCGCCAGGCCCGCCGGCAGTGTGTCCACCAGCGACGCGCCGGGCGTCATTCCCTCGGGCACCGTGATCGTCACGCGGTACCGGATGGTTTCGCCAATCGCGACGCTCGTGCCGGCGGTGAACGGCTGGCTCGTGCCGACGATCGCCTTGCTGAGCGCCGGCGCGGTGACGGTCACCGACGTCGAGCCGCTATTGATCAAATTGTTCGCGGTTCCACCGGGGTCGGACGAGCTGCCCGTCCGCTCGGTCGAGACCGTGTTGTACGACGAGATCGGGGTGGCCACCACCCCCGGAAGGCTCGTGTAGGTGACGTTCGCCACGTTCGTGATCGTCTGGAACGCGCCGACCCCGCCTCCGACGGTCGCCTGGAAGGTGAGCGTGCTGGTGCTCCCCTGGGCGAAGGTATCGAAGATCGCCGAGATCGTCCCGCCCGACTCGGTCAGGCTCGTCGGCATCTGACCGGCGGTGTTCAAGAGCGAGCCGGGAACATACGACAGTCCGGCCGGAAGGAGGTCGTCGAGCACCACGTCGAAGGCATCGGCCGCACTCGCCGCGGCGTGCGAGAGGACCAGCGTGAAGGTGACCGTGTCCCCCGCGTCGGCCGTGGCGGAGTTGATCGATTTGACCACCTTCAGCAACGGCGTCACCACCGTCGCGGATGCGCTGCTGGTTTTCGAACCACCCGTGTAGGAGAAGCGGGCCGAGTTGGAGAGGCCGGTCCCGTTGGCATTACCGGAAACGTTCAGCGCGACCGCCCGGTAAACGACCGTGATCGTCTCGGCCGTCGCGTTGTTGGTGTCGAGGTTCGTCAGGGTGCCGAAGTCGAAGGTGGCCGAGGACCCGTTGGGCCCGACCATCGCGCCGGCGAGGACCGAGGAGAACCCGCCGGCCACCGACGTGTCCAGGCTCGGCGAGGCCGTGATGCTATCCAGGCCGACGATCGCCAGGCCGGCCGGAAGTGTGTCCTTCAGCACCGCCGAGGGTGTTATCCCCTCGGGCACCGTGATCGTCACGGTGTAGGTGGCGACCTCGCCGATCGCCAGGTTCGAGCCGGTGGTGAAGGTCTGATCGGTCGCGCTGAGGACCTTGCTCAGCGTCGGCGTGGCGACCGTGGCGACGGCCGTGTCGGTCAGGTCGACGGAGGTGAAGTCGGGGCCTCCCTCGGTCGTGGCGTAGTTGAACAGGGTCGCGGTGTTGGTGAGCGACTGGTTCGGCGTGACCGAGCCGACCGCCTGGAGGTCGTAGGTGATGACCGCCAGGTTCTGCCCGCCCGTCCCCGCGTAATCGGCAATGGCCCCGGTGCCGATCGAATCCAGCAACTCGATCCCGCCGGCCGGGTCGAACAGGCCGGTGCCGAGCGACGAGTAGCCGATGGGGAGTCCGCTGCCGTCGGTCACCTGGAGGTTCAGCCCGCCGGACGGGATGGCGAACCCGGCCGGCAAGGTGTCGCGGAACCGGACATCGAAAGCGCCATGCAACCCCGAGCCGTTGTTCTCGACGACGATGGCGAACGTCACGAGGTCGCCCGCGTCGATCTTGCTGACGTTGCTATTGATGGGCTTCGCGGCCAGGCTGGTGGAGCCGATCGTCCCCGAGCCGCGGTAGCCGGCGGAGCCGGGGGCGCTGAAGCTGACCGGGCCGACCGTGGCGGGGGAGAACGTGGCCTGGGAATTGTCGGTCGCGATGATCCCCTTGCTGATCTTCAGCAAGGGCTCGGTGAGCTGGACCTGGATGATCCGGTCCTGGATGTCCGACCCGGCGTTGGTGGACCCCTCCACCACCCGGGCCTGGGTGGACAGGAACAGGCCGTCGGCGAACGGCTGGCTCCCCGCCTGGACCGTGAACAGCAGGTCGATCGTGGTGGAGGAGTTCGCGGGGTCCTTGTAATTGGGATACGAGAACTTCAAGGCGTTGGACGTCGGATCGGCGGAGAGCGTCGGGACGAGCCCCGAGAGGGGCCGGAACGTGTCGGCCGGGCCGAAGTTGGCGTGGCCGGGGGCCGGAATCACCGTCGCGCTGCCCGAGCCCCCCACGTTGTCGAAGGAGGTCACGCTCAAGGCGTTGAAGATCGGCAAGGGCAGGTAATCGTAGAGGGAAAGCTGCTCCTCGTTGCTGGTCGGCAGGGTGTAACGGATGCGGTACGTCACGGAGTCGCCCGCCGCGATCTTCACCGGGCTGGTAAACGCCGTGATGCCGTTGACCGCGTAGATGTTCTGCGTGAGGTTGCCCGCGACGATCGAAACCTGCGCGGCGCTGGTATCGGTGACGGTACTGCCCGTGGGGCTCAGGTCGGCGTTGTTGAGCACCTCGCCCTGGACCGTCACGTTGTCGTCGAGCACGTCGTTGTGGTCAACAAAGGCTTCGCCCGACGGATAGTCGTCGGTGAACTGATCCTGGATCACCGTGCGAAAGACGACCGTGAACGTCGTCGGCCCGTCCCCCGGCGCGGCGAGGAGAGCCCCACCCCCGGCCGGCACGAGCCCCCCGAGCAAGTTGCCGTCCTGACCTCGCGTGACCATCTCGTCGGAAATCCGGAACCGAACGGTGCTGGTGCCGTCGTTTGGCGCGGGGTCGAGGGTATAGACCGGCGCAACGGCCACCGCCCCCGTGTAGTTCTGCTCCACGGTGTAGTTCGTCGGGGAGAACCCGCCGGCCGACAGGCTGAACGGGTTGCCATTGACCAGCAACGTCGGCGTGAAGGTCGGATCGACGTGCTGACCGTCGGACAGGACGTCCGCGAGCAGGAGGTTGCGGAAGGCGAAGTAGTCGGACACCTGCGCCTGGATCGTGTACTGCAACGTGTCGCCCGGGCTCGGCCCCGGAGCGCCGATATCGGTGGCCAGAGCGACCGACTTCTGGGTCGCCAGCGACCGATCCGTCAGAGTATGATCGTTCGCCGCCGCGTTACTGACCGCCAGAGTCATGGGGTCGCGGGTGTCGATCGGCGTCCAGTTGCCCTGGGCCTGGGCGTCATCGATGGAGAGGGTCGGGGCGCCCGTCGAGGGGTTGAGGATGGGGTTGCCGGCGGAGTTGTCCCGGGGGATGAAATAGGTGAACAGGAGCGTGGCGTCGTTGGCCGCCGTGGTCCCGGTCACGCTGGCGAAGCGCCGGGTCAGCGTGCCGCCGGGCGTGACGAGGCTCGGGGTGGCCTCGGCCGTCGTGGCGGTCGGGGTCCCCCGGATCGTCGTGGCATCGACGCGGACAAACTGCATCTTCGCCGGCAGGATGTCCGTCACGTCCAGGTTCGTCAACGTCTGA
Source organism: uncultured Planctomycetota bacterium (assembly GCA_963758025.1). Lineage (GTDB taxonomy): Bacteria > Planctomycetota > Planctomycetia > Isosphaerales > Isosphaeraceae > CAVWUA01. Next base: position 52,242 of record CAVWUA010000015.1, read on the forward strand.
CCGTTCGCCACGTCCACCGTGACGAGGTACTGCCGGGGGAAGTTCGGGCCGGTGGCCGTCTCATCCTCCGGGCCGATATAGGTCGTCTTGAGCGTCATCAACGTCGGCGTGACCGCCGCGCTGGCCGTCGTCCCGATCACCGAGGGATCGGTCGTCGGGTTGTCCAGCGCATCGTTGCCGTAGCGGAACCCGCCGCGCGCCTGGATGCCCAGCGGCGCGCCGACGTCCGCCAGGTTGCTCACGGCCGCCGCGACGTCGATCGTCGCCGTCGGCTGCCCCGGGGTGAAGCTGCCGAACGGGAGTTGCAGGACGACCAGCTCGTCGCCCGGCGTGCCGTTGACCACCAGCGGGAGGCCCAGGGCGTCCTTCGCGTAGGGGTGGGTCGCGTGCCCGGCGGCGTCGAAGGCCAGAACCGTCGAGGTGACGGGCGTCCCGAGGTAGGTCGCTCCGCTGAAGGTGATACCGTCATCCACCGCCGCGCCGGCACCGTCGGCGCCGGTGCTGGGCAGGTACAGATCGACATAGGGGCCATACCCGGGGTCGGTCGGCGAGGTGTTGGTGAACCCGACCGAAAAATTCAGCGTCTCACCAATCAAGGCCTGATTCGGAATGCTTAAGGAAGCCGACGGATTGGACGCCATCAGCATCCTCGGCTCCAGCTCCTCAAGCTGAGCCCGCCGCCCGGTTCGCCCCGAGACAGACGTCTTGTTCCGATAACTCTTCATAGAATGGCCGACGCGCGAAACCCGGGTCATGATGAAAGGTCCCAGTCGAAGAGATTACAGACTCATTTTCACAATCTCTGTTCGGAGCTTAGGATATGGAGGGGGCGCGGTCTATTGGCCATAATAAGAATCACGTTCCTTTTTTAACGTTTAGGAAGGCGCACCCGCACGCCAGGCGCCGGTCGAGATCCGCGTGACATCTCCGGGGGCTCTGGCAAAGCCAAAGGGGAGGCCACTGGTCGCTTGCCGCCGGGGCGCCGATCCGGTCGAATAGGGGCGATCACGATGACCACCGATCGACCGGGAACGGTGTTATGGATGCGCTGGAGAAGCTGAAGGGACGGGTTCCGCCGCCAGCGAACCCGGTCCACGTCGGTCCCATCGAGGACTGGATCACGGCGCGGACGACGTTGGGGCAGGAGTTGCCTGAGGACCTGATGCGACTGTCGCGCTGTTATGGATCAGGGTACTTCGTTCAGGACGATTTCTGGGTTGACATTCACAACGTCTTCACGCCGAGGTTCGTCCTTCTCGCCCAGTACAACCGGATGGTCTTCGGCTCGTTGGCGCGGGAGACCCCGGACCCCTATGCGAACATGTTCGAACTGGGCGCCTACGGAGTGGACGACGATCAGGAGACGATGGGGCGCATCTTCTGGGACACGCGAGGCGCACCGAACCACTGGAAAATCGGCCTGTCTCGTCCACCACGGCGCTTTGAGCTGACCTTGACGGAGTTTCTCTGGAACGCGTTTTCAAATCATTTCCAGATTCCGGGTTTTCCGGAAACGTTCAAGAACGTCCGCTTCGAGCCGTCCTCGACCGAATAAATTATTATTTATATTATGATTTAAATTCAGAATCAAGCAACGACCCTGACTCACCACGCGACGACCGCCGCCAGGATGAAGACCACCAGGGTCTTGAGGAGCGTGATGGCGAAGATGTCCGGGTAGGACTGACGGTGGCTCAGGCCCGTGATTGCCAGCAGCGTGATCACGGCCCCGTTGTGCGGCAGCGTGTCCATCCCTCCCGAGGCCATCGACGCGATCCGGTGCAGCATCTCCGGGCTGATCCCCTGCGCCCGGCCCCACTCCAGGTACGTCGGGCTCATCACGTCGAGAGCGATCGACAGGCCGCCGGAGGCCGACCCGGTGATGCCGGCAAGGACGTTGACGGCCAGCGCCTCGGAGACCAGCACATGATGGCTCACCCCCAGGACCCAGCCCCGGATCACGCTGAAGCCGGGAAGGGATTTCACCACGACGCCGAAACCCACCTCCGACGCCGTATTGAAGATCGCCAGCAGCGCCCCGGTCGTCGCCGCCGTCAGGGCGGGCGTCATGCGGCCGATCAGGCGCCTGGGGTGCAGCGCCAGCGTCGCCGCGATTCCCGCCGAGAGGGCCACGATCAGCGCCCAGGTCGGGGCCGCGGCCCGGAGGTCGGTCGCGGGATAATCCCGCCGCAGCATCGCCTCGGGATACCAGGTGTCGATCGACAGCGACGACCGGCTCAGGAGGAAGTTCGTCGCCATCACGATCCCCAGCGGCAGCAGCGCCACGCCGAGGTGGGGCAGGGCGGCCCCGGGCTGCGGTTCGGGCTCAAGGAGGTGGCCCGTCCCGTAGCCTTCCCCCGCGGCGACCGCCCGGGACCGACGCCACCCCAGCCAGGTCAGCCCGCCGAACAGCACGAGCAGCCCGCCAATCGTGCCGACGACCGGCGCCGCGTAGGCATCGGTGCCGAAGTAGCGCGTGGGGATCAGGTTCTGGACCTGCGGGGTGCCCGGCAGCGCGTCCATCGTGAAGGTGAAGGCCCCCAGGGCAATCGCCCCCGGCAGGAGCCGCTTGGGAACGCCCGCGGCCCGGAACAGCTCGGCGCCGAACGGATAGACGGCGAACGCGACGACGAAGAGCGACACGCCGCCGTAGGTCAGCACGCCGCAGGCCAGCACGACCGCCAGCACGGCATGGGCCGGCCCCGCCGCCCGGACGATCCCCCCGGCAATCGCCGCCGCCGCTCCGCTGGTCTCCATCAGCTTGCCGAAGACGGCGCCAAGGAGGAAGATCGGGAAAAAGGCGCGAATGTAGTTGGCGGCGCCGGTCATGAACGACTCGGTGTAACTCGGCAGCAACGGGGCCCCGGACAGCGCGACGGCCAGCAGCGCGCACAGCGGCGCGAAGAGGATCACCGGCAACCCTCGGTAGGCGGCGGCCATCAGCAAGCCCAGGGCCACCACGATCACGACAACGTGCAGCCCCATGGCTCGACCCTCCGCTCAGTCCGCGCGACATGACTTCCGAACGACCGGCCCCCGGCCGCCCGACGCAACCGCCGACGACTATGCCCGAGGCGGCGGGCGCATGCAACACAATCGCTCGTTCCACCACCACGCCGCCGCCGGGCCGAACGATTCCAGAAGCAAGGGAGCACGGCAATGCGTTTGAAAGATCGGGTCGCGATCGTCACGGGTGCGGCCAGCGGCATCGGCCGGCAGATTGCCCTGCGGTTCGCGCGGGAAGGGGCGAAGGTCGCCATCTGCGACATCGACGCGGACGGGGCCGGGCGGGCGGCGGAGGAGATCACCCGGCTTGGCGGCGTCGCCGAGGCGGTGGCGATGGATGTCGCCGACGAGGGGCAGGTGGACGCCGGGTTCGACGCGATGGCCGCGCGGTTCGGAGGCATCGACATCCTGGTCAGCAACGCCGGCATCCAGCACATCGCCCCCCTCGCCGAGCTGTCTCTGGCCGACTGGCGACGGATGCTCTCGGTCCATCTCGACGGCGCGTTCCTGACGACGAGGGCCAGCCTGCGGCACATGATCCGGCAAGGGCGCGGCGGCACGATCCTCTACACCGGCTCGGTCCACTCCGTGGAGGCGTCGCCATTGAAGGCCCCTTACGTCGTGGCCAAGCACGGCCTGCTCGGCCTGGCCCGGCTGGTCGCCAAGGAGGGGGCCGCACACGGCATCCGTGCCAACGTGATCTGCCCCGGATTCGTCCGGACGCCCCTCGTCCAGGCCCAGATTCCCGAGCAGGCCGAGGCGCTCGGCATCAGCGAGGAGGAGGTCGTCCGCAACGTCATGCTCCGCCAGACCGTTGATGGCGAGTTCACGACGATGGATGATGTGGCGGAGGTCGCCCTGTTCTTCTGCGCGTTCCCGTCGCGGGCGCTCACCGGCCAGTCCCTGCTCGTCAGCCACGGCTGGCACATGCAGTAGGCCCACGACCCGGCCGCCCCATGACGGCGGAGGTGAACCGATCGAAACCGTCGAGCCTGTCTCCCTCGAACAACTCCGTCGCCTGGGCCTGCCGCACCAGGACGCCCTCGACCTGTTGCGGGGCCTGGAGGTCGCGTCGCGTCAAGCCGACGCAATGAGCCGCTGGGCGTATGTGAGCCGGCAGGTCCTCCGGCCGGACCACCCGCCCCCCGTCCACGAGGCCGTCTTCCGCGCCCTGTACCGCGACTGGGACCCCGAAAACGGGCCGCCCCCGGCCTGGATTCCGCCGGAGGACGCCCGGTCGCGCTGCCATCTCGGCCGGCTCCTGGACCGGCTGGGGTTCGCCAACGAGGCGGAGTTTCGCGCCTGGTCGGTCCGGGATCGTGCCGGGTTCTGGGACGTGATGGCCCGCGAGCTGGCGATCCGGTTCGCCCGCCCGCCCCGCGCCGTGGTGGACCTGGCGGACGGGCCGGAGCGTCCCGACTGGTTCCCGGGGGCGTTGCTGAACATCACCGACAGTTGCTTTCAGGCCGATCCGGGGGCCATCGCCGTATGTCAGCACGGGGAAAATGGGGAGCGCCGCGCCGTCTCCTACGCCGATCTGGAGCGGCTGAGCGATCGGGTGGCGGCCGGGCTGGTCGCGGCGGGCCTGGTCCCCGGCGATGCCGTCGGCCTGCTGCTGCCGATGACGGTCGAGGCCGTCGCCGCGCTGCTCGGCATCCTCCGCGCCGGCTGCGTGGCCGTCGGCGTGGCCGAGAGTTTCGCCCCGCCGGAGATCGACCTGCGGCTCCGGCTCGGCGGCGCGCGGCTGGTCATCACCCAGCAGGGCATCCACCGGCGCGGGACCGTCCTGCCGCTCTATTCCAGGCTGGAGCGGCTCCACGACATGCCGGCCGTCGTCATCCCGACGGGGGGCGAGCCGTTCGAGCCCCGCGCGGGGGACCGGACGTGGGACGACTTCCTTCCACCCGCCGGCGCGGGGGCATCGGTGCCCCGCGAACCGTCGTCGCACGCGATCATCCTGTTTTCCTCGGGAACGACGGGGGAGCCGAAGGCGATCCCCTGGACGCAGACGACCCCGATCAAGGCCGCGGCCGACGGCTGGCTCTACCACGACATCGGGCCGGGGGATGTGGTCGCCTGGCCGACCAGCCCCGGCTGGATGATGGGCCCCTGGCTGGTCTTCGCCACGCTCATGAACCGGGGGACGATCGCCCTCTACGACGGGCACCCCGGCACGGAAGGCTTCTGCCGGTTCGTCGAGGAGGCCGGCGTCACGACCCTGGGCGTCGTTCCGAGCCTGGTCGCCGCCTGGCGAGCGCACGCCTGGCCGGAGGCCCACGACTGGAGCCGGATCGAGCGGTTCAGCTCGACCGGCGAGTGTTCCAACCCGGGCGACATGTTCTATCTGATGTCCCGCGCCGGCTACCGGCCGGTGATCGAGTATTGCGGCGGGACCGAGATCGGCGGCGGCTACATCACCAGCAATCCGCTGCTCCCGAACGCCCCCGCCTGTTTCAACACGGTCGCTTACGGGATCGAGCTGGCGATCCGGGACGAGCAGGGGCAGCCCGCCGACCGCGGCGAGGGCTTCCTGATCGGTCCCTCGGTGGGCCTCTCCAACGAATTGCTCAACCGCGACCACCACGCAACCTATTTTGAAGGCACCCCGGAGGGGGAGGGGGGCCCCCCTTGCGCCGACATGGGGACCGGATCGAGCGGCTGCCCGGGGGGTTTTATCGCGTCCTCGGCCGGGTGGACGACACGATGAACCTGGGGGGCATCAAGGTCTCGGCCGTCGAGATCGAGCGCGTGCTGAACCGGCATCCAGGGGTGCGGGAGTCCGCCGCCGTGGCGGTCCCGCGGGATGCCGGCGGCCCGGGGCAACTCGTCGCGTACGTCGTCCCGGACGGGCCGGATCGGGAGGCCGGGGCCTTGCGGGACGAGCTGCAATCCCTGATCAGCACGCGGTTGAACCCGCTGTTCCGGCTGGATAAGGTCATCCTCGTCGACGCGCTGCCGCGGACGGCGTCCAACAAGGTGATGCGACGCCTGCTCCGCGCCGGCCCCTCCTGATCCGAACCGCATCCCCGCGCGTCGAACGAACCCGAGGAGCTTCCGGCATGCAACTCAGCGACATCCGCCGCGCGCTGGTCGTCGGCGCCGGCACGATGGGGCCTGGCATCGCGCAGGTCTATGCGATCGCCGGCTTCGAGGTCGATCTCCACGACCTCCACGCGGCGGCCCTCGATCGCGCCCGGGAACGGGTCCGGTCGAGCCTGGCCCAGCTCGCCGAGTTCGGCGCGATCCGGGCGGAGGACGTGCCGGCGATCGCGGCCCGGATTCGCTACACGACCGACCTGGCCTCGGTCGCCCCGCTCGCCGACGTCGTGACCGAGGCGATCGTCGAGGACCGGCAGGCGAAGCGGGACCTTTTCCTCGCCCTGGACGGGATGCTCCGGCCCGAGGCCCTCGTGGCGAGCAACACGTCGGGCCTCGATGTCTTCACGCTCCTGCAAGACGCGACCCCCGCCCGGATGCCGAACCTGATCATCCACCATTACTTCCTGCCCGCCACGATCGTCCCGCTGGTGGAGGTCGTCATGGGACCGCGAACAGCGCGGGAGACCCTCGACCTGTCGGTCCAGCTCCTGGAAACTCTCGGCCGCGTGCCGGTCGTGCTCCGCGAGTTCCACGCGCACTTCATCGTCAATCGCTTCCAGATCGCCCTCGGCGCGGTGGTCGCCGAGCTGCTGGCCGAGGGGGTGGCCTCGGCCGAGGAGATCGACCGGGCAGTGAAGTCCTCCCTGGGCATCCGGCTGCCGATCGTCGGCGTCGCGCAGACGCTCGACTTCACCGGCCTGGACCTCGTCGCCCGCCTCCTCCGCCACAGCGACCGCGACCCTTCCTACTTCGACGCCCTCGTCGCCGAGGGCCGCACCGGCGCGAAGGCGGGCCAGGGCCTCTACGACTACGGCGGGCGGTCCCTCTCGGAAGTCGAACGGGAGCGCGACCGGAAGTACTGGAGCAACTATCAGAATCTCAAGGAGCTGGATGCCTTCAAACCGATCTGAGACACGCGCATGCGGATACTTCCTCCTTCGGATCTTCGTCAGGGGGGCACCGCCCACCTCCTGGAAAATACGATGGTGGGCGGTGCCCACCCTACAAAATGAGCGACCGGATGATCGTCACCGCGACCGGGACGATCAGGCCGGGCATCAGCAGGTTCATCACCGGCATGCCGAGACCTCCGCCCGACTCGACGCTCCGCTCAGAAGGATGGTCGTGAGCCGGGATCGCTGTTCCAAGTTGATCTCCCCCTTTCGATAATGGGCATCGAGATCGTCCAGGCATTCCTGAATGGTCTCGGCTTTGCCAGGATAGTAGGGGTGGTTCGCGATCATCGCCAGCGTACGTTGCAGGCGGCTGTATTCGATCATGGTGTGGTCCTTCTGGGGATTGCTTCGGCTCGATACGATCTCCATAGAACAGACTCCCGGAAATTTCCACAGTGATGCACGTCAAAGGCCCTGAATCCATCGTTCTGGAAGGCTGCGCGGGGGACCGTTACTGGATCACCAACCCCTTCGAGTTCACCGGCGTCGCCGCCGTTGATGAACGTCTTTCCGACTATCCGCTCGTGGTCTTCCGACCCTCCGGGCGGCCCTCGGGAGAAACGCCGGTGGTGGTTGGCCTGAATGGCATGGCGGCGCCGTACCGTCAGCTCGGCTTCATCGTGCCGACCCTGCTCGACATGGGGATCGCCTGCGTTCTCTTCGATACGCCGGTGGCCGGGGAACGGAGCCTGGTCCGACAGTCCTCGGCCGATATTCTTCAGGAGCTGGAAGGGTTCGCCGAGCACCGCGTCCCGGTATCGTCGGCCCTGGTCCTCCGCCTGTTCCAGGCGGTCGCCCGCGATTATGAAACCGTCTTTCACCTGCTCGCGGAGCGCTACGGATTGACCGACCCTCGGCGCGCCTTGCTCGGCGTGAGCCTGGGTTCCCTCTTATCGTCGTTCGCGTTTCTGCGGGATGGGATCGGCCTGCGCCTGCTCGGAACGGTCGGTCACGCCGACCTCCGACGGTTCGCGCTCAGCTACACGCCGCCCTCGCACCGATTCCTGTCGTCGCTGCCCCTTAAGTGGGTCGGCAATCTCGTCGGCCCGAAGGCCGTCACGGGACTGGCGTTTCTCCGGGTGTTGCACGAGCTGGGGCAGGGCCACGGACATGCTCACACCGCCAACCCGATGACCTACCTCGACCGCGTCGGCGCGGGTCGGAAGGTCCGCTTTCTCGTCGGCGCGGACGACCCGCTCGTGAAACCCGCCGACGCCATCGAGTGTGCCCGCAAGTTCCCGGACGGGGATTGCTACGTGGTTCCGGGACTGGATCACGGCGGGGATGGGTTCGCCGGCCACGTGCGCGTTTTTTCTCGAAACACAGCTCGGGGATTGGGCGTGAGGGAAACCGATCGAAACCGGATCGACCGAGACCCACAAATCGTGACAATTCGCCGGATTTACGCACCCGGCACGGGGAGAGAAGCGGTTTTGCCCACGTTCCAGGGAGACGAATCTTCGCCACGGCAGTTGTTAAAGAAAGCCATATAGTCTCCAATGAGAACATTGCAATGATTTTTTTACCCCCGATGCTTGCTCACGAGTGACCCGGACGGTAGAGTCAGCGTCACCGGGTGTGAGATCTCACGCGAGCAACACGTGCTGAGTCCGCGCCGTCTTCATCCCGTCTTATCCATCACGATTGTCCATTGCACCGTAGCGAGGAGCTGCTATGTCGTTCTCCCATCGACGGAAGCGCCCAGGTGATAACCGACGACCTCGCATCATGGATGCAAGCAATGCAGCCCGGAGACCGGCGGGACGACGTTTGCGTCCCCTGGCCGAGGCCCTGGAGGCCCGGACGCTGCTCTCGACGTACACCGTGGACCACTTCGTTGACGAGAACGACGGGAACATCGGCGCGGGCAACCTGTCGCTCCGTGAGGCGATCCTGCTGGCCAACGCCAACCCGGGCGAGGACCAGATCACGATCCCGGCCGGGACCTACCGCCTGGCGATCGCGGGGGCCAACGAGGACGCCGGGCTGACCGGCGACCTGGACATCACCGATAGCGTCCAGATCAGCGGCGCCGGGATCGGCGCGACGACCATCAACGGGGCCGGGCTCGACCGGGTCTTCCAGATCGTCGGGACGTTCCGGGCGACGGACAACCCGGTCGTCTCGATCTCGGGAATGACGATCACCGGCGGCCAGACGCCGAACTCCACCGGCACCATCCACGGCGGCGGCATCCAGAACAGCAATTCGACGCTGACTCTGGACACCTGCTCGATCACGGGGAACGCGACCGGCACGGGTTACGCTGGCGGCCGGGGCGGCGGCGTCAACGTGGACGGGGGCACGCTGACGATCACCAACTCCGTCATCGACGGCAACACCACCGGCAATGGCTCCGCCCAGGGGGGAGATGGGGGTGGCGTGGGCGGCAACGCCTCCACCATCACGATCCAGGACAGCTTCGTCCGCAACAACAGGACGGGCGTCGCCACGGGTTCCGCCGGCACCATCACGGCCGGGCGCGGGGGACTCTACAGCTCGTCGGGCGAGCCGAGCTACCCCGGCACGCTGACCGTCACCAATACCCAGGTCCTCGGCAACGCGACCGGCGATGCCGTCACGACCGTTTCCAAGGGCCTCGGCGGGGGCATTTACAACTACTCCGGCAGCGCACTCTACCTGACCGGCTCGACCGTCGCGAACAATACCGCCTACCAGGGCGGTGGCGTCATGACCGACAACGGCACCGACGGCGAGATCATTGATTCGTCAATCACCAACAATACCGCCAACGGCGGCCGGGGCGGCGGACTCTACGTCGCCACATCGCTGCTCTCGATGATCTCCGGGACCACCATCTCCGGCAATACGGTCACGAATGCCGGCCTCTTCCGACGGCGGCGGCGGAATCTATACCAATGCGCATGCGTTCGACACCACCCCGCGCAAGATCGGCCTGATCGTCAACTCGACGATCGCCAACAACACCGTCAGCGCGAAGGCCTCCGCAAGCTCGGACTACGCCAATGGCGGCGGGATCTACAACTCGGGCCAGATCGACGAGATCCTGAACACGACCATCGCCAGCAACGCGGCGAGGACGGCGGGCGGCCTCTTCCACGCGCTCTTCAGCAACTACACGCCGACCATCGGCGCGATGACCAACACCATCATCGCCAACAACACCGCCCCGATCGGCGCGGATGACTTCGATCAGCGCGGGGACGTGACCTCGTTCTCCAACAACCTTGTCGAAGACCCCAACGGGCACACGATCACCAGCGGCACCAACGGCAACATCGTCGGCATGGACCCGATGCTCGACGTGCTGGCCGACAACGGCGGCCCGACCCAGACGATGGCCCTGCTGACCGGCAGCCCCGCCATCGACGCCGGCCTCAACACCGGCGCCCCCGCCACCGACCAGCGCGGCGTGAGCCGTCCCCAGGGGACTATCGTCGACATCGGCGCCTTCGAGTTGGCGGTCGCCAGCCACGCGCCGGTGGCGAACAACCTGTCGGTGACGACCGACGAGGACACCGCCGTTTCGGGGACCGTCACGGCCAGCGATCCCGACGGCGACACGCTGACCTTCTCCGTCGTCGCGCAGGCGAAGAACGGGACGCTCCAGTTCAATACCGACGGCACCTTCACCTACACCCCCAACGCCAATTTCCAGGGCAACGACAGCTTCGATTTCGTCGCCAGCGACGGCACGAACACCAGCAATGTCGCCCAGGTGAGCATCACCGTCCAGGCCGTCAACGATCCCCCGATGGCCGACAACGTGTCGATCACGATCGACGAGGACCAGCTCGCCCAGGGCACGCTGACGGCGACCGACGCCGATGGCGACACGCTCACCTTCGCGCGGGCCACCGTTCCGAGCCACGGCGTGGCGGCCGTCCGGCCGGACGGAACTTACTTATATCAGCCCGATTACTTCTACAACGGCCCGGACAGTTTCACCTTCACCGTCACCGACGGCACGGCCACCATCACGCGCACCGTCACCATCACCATCAACGCGGTGAACGACCCCGCCTATGCCGAGAATCAGACGATCACAACCGACGAGGACACGGCCTACAACGGGCAGGTGACGGCCGTGGAGGTGGAGGAAGACCCGGTCACCTTCACGCTGGAGTCCGACCCGTCCCACGGCACCGCGATCGTCAACATCGACGGCACGTTCACCTACACGCCCGCGGCCGACTATAACGGCGACGACAGCTTCACCTTCCGCGCGGCCGACAACCAGGGGGCCTCAACCGTCGGGACCGTCACGGTCACGGTCCAGCCGGTCAACGATGCCCCCGTTGCCAACAACGACAGCTACAGCGTCGATGAAGATCAGACGCTGACGATCGCCACCCCAACGCCGGTCTCCTCACTGACCATGCAGAGCAAGCCGGGCGACTATGTCGGCGATGGGATGAGCTACAGCTACACCACGGCCAACGCCGGCTTCTCCGGCAATGACAACTTCGACCACGGCGCCACGATCCTCGTCAATACCACGGACGGCACCTCCCAATGGAGGCTGGATTTCGCGGCCCCGTTCTCGGAGTACCTGACACCGGGCCTGTACCTCGACGCCATGCGGTTCGGGTTCCAGGACGCCAACAAGCCGGGGCTGGAGGTTTCGGGCGACGGCCGCGGAGAAAATGCACTCACCGGCCAGTTCCTGGTTTACGAGGTGGCGTACAACGCGGACAAGTCGGACATCACCAGCTTCGCCGCGCGGTTCGAGCAGCACGGCATCACGGCGGAAGGGGTCCAGCCTGGCCTCTTCGGCACGATCCTGTTCAACTCGTACCTGGCTGCCCAGAGCGGGGTTCTCGCCAACGATACCGACGTTGATGACGATCTGCTCCGGGCGATCCTCATCTCCGGCCCGTCCCACGGCGCTCTGACGCTCAACGCCGACGGCTCGCTCAGCTACACCCCCGACCCCGACTTCTCCGGCGAGGACCAGTTCACCTACAAGGTGAATGACGGCATCACCGACAGCAAGGCGGCGACCGTGTTCCTCACCGTCAATCCCGTCAACGACGCCCCCGTCGCCGCGGGCCAGGCGCTGGCGACGAATGAGGATACGCCGCTGACTGACAGCGTTTCGGCGACGGATGTCGATGGCGACCCCTTGACCTACGCCGTCACGTCCGGGCCGTCGCATGGTTCGTTGATGCTCAATCCGGACACCGGCGTCTTCACCTACACGCCCGCGACGAACTTCAATGGCAGCGACGTCTTCACCTTCAAGGCGAACGACGGCACCACCGACAGCACGTCGGCGACCGTCTCCCTCACGGTGAATTCCGTCAATGACGCCCCCGTCGCCTCGGGCCAGACGCTGGCGACCGATGAGGACACGCCGCTGAATGGCAGCGTATCGGCGACGGATGTCGATGGCGACACCCTGACCTACGCCGTCACGTCCGGGCCGTCGCATGGCACCCTGACGCTCAACACCGATGGCTCTTCACCTACACGCCAGCCGCCAACTACAACGGCCCCGACAATTTCACCTTCACCGCCAATGACGGAACAGCGACGAGCGATCCGGCGACCGTCACCCTCACCGTCAATCCCGTCAACGATGCCCCCGTCGCTTCGGGTCAGACGCTGGCGACGAATGAGGATACGCCGCTGGATGGCGCCGTCAAGGCGACGGATATTGATACGCCCGCCTGACCTACGCCGTCACGGTCGATCCGTTGCATGGCGCCTTGAGCTTTGATTCCGCGACCGGCGCCTTCACCTACACGCCTGACGCGAACTACAACGGCACCGACAGCTTCGTCTTCACCGCCAACGACGGCAAGGCGACGAGTGATCCGGCGACCGTCGCCCTCACGGTGAATTCGGTCAACGATGCTCCCGTCGCCTCGGGCCAGACGAGGACTACCGATGAGGACACACCGCTCGATGGCACCCTCACGGCGACGGATGTCGATGGCGACACGTTGACCTTCATCGTCACCCAGCCGACCCACGGCACCTTGACGCTCAATTCGGACACAGGCGACTTCACCTACACCCCAGCGGCAAACTACAACGGCACCGACGTGTTCACCTTCAAGGCGAATGACGGCACCACCGACAGTAAGTCGGCGACCGTGCTGCTGACGGTGAATCCCGTCAACGATGCTCCCGTCGCCGTGGCGGACACCTACAGCGCGACCGAGGACACCGAACTCTCCGTCGCGGCCCCCGGCGTCTTGACCAATGATCTCGATGTCGATGGTGATCTCCTCACCGCGGCCGTGATGAGCGGCCCGAGCCACGGCGACCTGACGCTCAACGCCGACGGCTCGTTCACCTATACCCCAGACGCGAACTACAACGGCACCGACCGCTTCACCTACACCGCCAGCGACGGTAAGGCGACGAGCGATCCGGCGACCGTCACGATCAACGTCGCCGCGGTCAACGATGCTCCCGTCGCCGCGGAACAGGCGCTGACGACCGACGAGGACACGCCGCTGAACGGCAGCGTATCGGCGACGGATGTCGATGGCGACACCCTGACCTACGCCGTCACGTCCGGGCCGTCGCATGGCACCCTGAAGCTCAACACCGACGGCTCGTTCACCTACACGCCGGCCGCCGACTACAACGGCCCTGATAGCTTCACCTTCACCGCCAGCGACGGGACGGCAACGAGCGATCCGGCGACCGTCTCCCTCACCGTCAATCCCGTCAATAACGCCCCGGTGGCCTCGGGTCAGACGCTGGCGACGGATGAGGACACGCCGCTGGACGGCAGCGTATCGGCGACGGATGTCGATGGCGACCCCTTGACCTTCGCCGTCACGTCCCAGCCGTCGCATGGCTCGCTGGAGTTCAACCCGGCCACCGGCGCCTTCACCTACACGCCGGAAGCCAACTACAACGGCACCGACAGCTTCGCCTTCACCGCCAGCGATGGCAAGGCGACGAGCGACCCGGCAACCGTCGCCCTCACGGTCAATTCGGTCAATGACGCTCCCGTCGCCGCGGGACAGACACTGACGACGGATGAGGACACGCCGCTCGATGGCACTCTCACGGCAACGGATGTTGATGGCGACACCTTGACCTACGCCGTCACGTCTGGTCCGTCGCATGGCACCCTGAAGCTCAACACTGACTGGCTCGTTCACCTACACGCCAGCAGCCGACTACAACGGCCCGACAATTTCACCTTCACCGCCGATGACGGAACAGCGACGAGCGATCCGGCGACCGTCACGATCAACGTCGCCGCAGTCAACGATGCCCCCGTCGCTTCGGATCAGTCGCTGACGACGAATGAGGATACGCCGCTGACCGACAGCGTTTCGGCGACGGATGTCGATGGCGACACCTTGACCTTCGTCGTCACGGTCGATCCGACGCATGGCACCTTGACCTTTGATCCGAACACCGGCTCCTTTAGGTATACGCCAGCGGCAGACTACAACGGCGCGGACAGCTTCGTCTTCTCCGTTAGCGACGGTAAGGCGACGAGCGATCCGGCAACCGTTGCCCTCACGGTCAATCCGGTCAACGACGCTCCTGTCGCCTCGGGCCAGACGCTGGCGACCGAATGAGGACACACCGCGGAATGGCACCGTCACGGCGTCGGATGTCGAGAACGACACCTTGGCCTTTGCCGTCTCAACCCAGCCGTCGCACGGTACCCTGACGCTCAACGCAACCACCGGCGCCTTCACCTACACGCCGGAAACCAATTACAACGGTCCCGACAGCTTCGCGTTCACCGCCAGCGATGGGACGGCGACGAGCGATCCGGCCACCGTGGCCATCGCTGTCCAGCCCGTCAACGACCCGCCGACGTTGACCGACATCATGTTTTCGATTCCCGAAAACAGCGCAACGGCACCGTCGTCGGTCAGGTCCAGGGTTCCGACGTGGACGGTGACGCGCTCTCCTACCGCATTGTGGCTGGCAACGACTCGGGGGCCTTCGCCATCGACCCGTCCACGGGTCGGGTGACCGTGGCCGACAGCTCGTTGCTCGTCTTCGCGACAAACCCGCGGTTCGTCCTGACTGTCGAAGCAACCGACCCGTCCGGCGAACCGGCTCAGGCCACCGTCACCATCTCGTTGACGCAAGTGGACGAATCCGCCCCCGTTCAAATCGATATTCTTCCGGGGAATGACAAGAACACCATCAACCTCAATAGCCACGGCAAGCTTGAGGTGGCGATTCTCTCGTCGGCAACGTTCGACGTGCGGGATATCGACGTCAACTCCCTGACATTCGGCCGCACGGGCACCGAGAACTCCCTGAGCCGAAACCCCCACGGCGAGCCTCGTTTCCGCCTCGTCGATATCAACGGCGACGGCCTTCTCGATCTGGTCGTGCAGTTCGAGATCGACGAGACCGGCTTCCAGACCGGCGACACCACGGGTATTCTTCAGGGTCGCACCCAGAGCGGGGCCGAGTTCTCGGCCGAGGACGCGGTGTCGATCAAGTCGCCGGGACATGGACCGCGTCTCGCGAAAAATTAGTCATGGAAATTCCCGTCACGGGCGCGAGATCGTGGCAGCGTACCGATTTTTCTTCCGATGGCTCTCACGCGTGCGGACCTGATCGAATGACCGCATCTCCGTAAGAAATCTCGACCGCATGACACGGCGAACCAGAGCCGTCCAGGTGCGATCGGCCCGCGCGTCTGTTACCTTCGGGTGGATGTCGGGGCGCTGCGCCCCGACCCGCTCGTGCTCGGAGCCTCCGCGATGCCCTCGACCATCAACGGGATCGGTACGCATTACTATGGCAAGAAGAACCGCGTCGTCCGGACGGCCGTCTGCGGGTCGTGCCAGCGGTTCGGGCCGCTGGAGTCGTACGACACCCGGCTCTGGTTCGTGGTCATCTTCATCCCGTTGATTCCCCTCGGGCGGAAGCGGGTCATCGACCAGTGCTCCTTTTGCTCGCGACACGTGGTTGCCGATGCGCACGCCTTCGAGACGGCCCGACAGCTCCAGACGTCCGAGGCCCTGGAGCACTACCGTCGCGAGCCGTCGGTCGAGAACGCCCTGATCGCCCATGCTCAGCTTCTCACGTTCCACGAGCACGACCAGGCGGCCGAGCATCGCCGCGCCGCGCTGGAGCGGTTCCCCGAGCATGCCGAGCTGCGATCCGTCATGGCGAGCCAACTGCTCCAGGTCAATGCGTTTGACGAATCCGCAACGCTCTTTGACGAGGCCCTGGCCCGGCAACCGGACCTGCCCGAGGCCCGCATCGGGGTCGCCCTGCGCAAAATGGCGGAAGGGGAACCGGACGAGGCGCGGCGGCTGCTCCGCTTTTTGGAGGAGCCGGGGGCCGGGCAACGGTACCGGCTCGGGCCGCTCGATAGTCTCGCGGGCTGCTATCAGGATCAAGGACGGCATGAGGAGGCCCTGGACCTGACCGAGATTCTGCTCCGCGAGTTGCCGGAACTCGGTCAGCAGAGCGAGTTCCGCGCCTTCGTCCGCAAGTCGGAACGGGCCTCGGGCCGGATCGAGTCGATCTTGCCTCCCGTGAATCACTCGCTGGGCGGGTTCTTCCGTTCCAAGAATTCCGCCTATCCCGCCTGGCAGCGCCGGCTGGTTCAAGGGGGGCTGGCCCTGGGGCTGGTCGCGGGCGGTCTGCTGATCAACAACGCATATATTCGTGGACATCGGACGCTCCATGTCGTCAACGCCACCGGCGTGCCGGTGGAGGTCCGCGTGGACGACGAGCCCCCCACGATGGTCCCTCCGGGGCTGGACCGGCTGACCGTCTCCGAAGGGAAACACCGGGTCCGGCTTGGGGGGCCGGTCGCGCAGACCCTCGACGTGAAGCTGGAATCGGGGTACTTCGACCGCTGGTTCCAGAAGCCGCTCTGGGTTCTCGATCCCGGCGGCGAGGCCGTGCTCCGGGAACTGACCGTGTACTACGCTGAGAACCCGCGTCCCACCGAGGACCGTCTGATCGTCGGCCAGCCGTTCCTCGCGCTCTCCCACGTGGACTACCCGTTCGAACCGCCGCCGGACAGCATCGAGGTAAAGAACCGCAAGAGCCAGGTCGTCAAGACGGCCGTCGAGTGGGTCCAGGGCCAGGACGAGGAGGCCTTGCTCACGCTCGCGGCCGAGGATCGAGAGGCGGCCCTTCAGTTCGCCGAGCGCCGGCTGAGCCGCGATCCTCAGCGGGAGGGCTTGCTGACGTCCTACCTGCGCACGGCGGGCGTGGAAGGGATGCCTCGGGTCGAGGCATTTCTGGAAAAGGGCCTGAGCCGCCGGCCCGTCTCGGTCGCCTGGCACCGGATGTACCAGCAAGCCGCGGAGATCGACGGCCAGACGCCAGAAGAGCTGGCCCGACGCTACGACCGGATGCTCGCGGACGATCCCGACAACGCCAACCTGCTCTATCTGCGAGGCCGGCTGGAAACGGACCCGGATCGCGCGCGCGAGTTCTTCGAGCGAGCCATCGCGGCCGATCCGAAAATCGCCTGGCCCCGGTTCGCGCTCGGCATGGAGGCCGTCGCGGCGGCGAGGTGGGATGAGGCGTTGCCTCAGCTCACCCGCGCCCGGGAGCTGGGGATCGACGCCGAACTCGTCGAGGAGCCCCTCCACGTGACCCGGCTGGCCCTCGGAGAGGCGGAGGACCTGATCCGCGCCTACCGGGATCGTCTGCGAGGCGAATCCTCTCGACGCGAAAACTCTCGTCTTTCTGGGCGACGCGCTGGCGGTCTCGGGGAAGGAGTCGGAAATCGCGTCGGAGGTGGCGAACTGGTCGGCTCGGCTCCCCTTCGAGGTCGCGTCGGAACTGGCCGCGCCGGTGCGTGCCCTCGCGATGTACCAGGCCGGCGACCTGGAGGCCAGCGAGCACGCCATCGCCTCATCCCCTCTGCTTCGATCCAGCCCGTTCCGGTTCCAGCCGCTTCTTGCCCAGGACGCGCTGCCGGAAACGATCGAGGACGAACCGTCGAAGATCGCCGGCCAGGACCCCTGGACCGCCCTGGCCGTCAGTCTCGGCCTGACTCTGGAGGGCCGCGCAGACGAGGCGGACCGCTGGCGCGAGGCCGCGTGTGAGTTTCTCGAACAGCTCGGAGACGACCACCGCAAGGCAGCGGCCCTCCTTCGCGCCGACACGCCCCCGACCCGCGAAGAGCTGGAACGTGTGATGATCCTCCCTCGCGAGAAGGCCCTGATCCTCGTCGTGCTCGCCGAGCGGTTCCCGGACCAGCGGGAAACCTATCACACCGCGGCCGAGAAGTTCACAATCCGACGCATGCCACCCTATC
Source organism: uncultured Planctomycetota bacterium (assembly GCA_963758025.1). GTDB lineage: Bacteria > Planctomycetota > Planctomycetia > Isosphaerales > Isosphaeraceae > CAVWUA01. The sequence goes on from CAVWUA010000015.1 coordinate 70,521, forward strand.
TGTTGATCCGTCGCGCGATCGCCGCCGCGGCCCCCGAGTCATGAAACGGCAGGACTTCGACGCCCTGGTCCGGCGGATCGAGGCCCGGTACGCCGACCGCGCGGAGGCCCTGTCGCGCGTGGCGATGATCTGGGTGGTGCTGGGCCTGCTGGGGATTCTGGCCTGGATTGGGCTCATTCTCGGCCTGGGGATCGCCGCCTTCCTCGCGGGTGTCGTGCTCCCGCAAGGGATCGGCTTGCTGGCGATCGGCCTGGGGGTTCTGCTGATTCTCTATGGGATCTCGCAAGCCGCCGTGTTCCTGCGGGCGGACTCGCCCCCTCCGGACGGGCGCCTCTTGCCGCGGGAGGAGGCCCCCGCGCTGAACGCGCTGCTGGAGGACCTGTGCCAGCACCTGCGGTGTCGGCCGTTCGACGAGGTCCGGGTTTCCATGGCCTTCAACGCGAACGTTCGGGAGGTGCCCCGCCTGGGGGTTCTGGGGTGGCCCCGCACGATCCTGGAACTCGGCATGCCGCTGCTGGAGTCGCTCTCGCCGGACGAGCTGCGCGCGGTGCTGGCTCACGAGTTCGCTCACCTCTCCGCGCGGCACGGTCGGAACCTCGGCCGGATCTACCGCCTGCACCGCACCTGGGGCACCCTGTTCGAAGGGTTTCAGAAACTTCCCTCGGGCCAGGCGGACCGGCTGGTCCGGTGGTCGTCGGCGCGATTCGCCGCCTGGTACTGGCCGCGTTTCCACGCCCGGGCCTTCGTGCTCTCGCGGGCGCAGGAGTACCAGGCCGACCGCGATGCCGCGGCCGTGACCAGCCCGGAGGCCCTGGTCTCGGCCCTCTGGCGGATGGAGTGTCTGACCCCCTGGCTCGCGGAGCGCTTCTGGCCCGATCTCCTGCGGCGCGTGACCGAGGAACCCGAACCTCCGGCCGACGTGCTCCCCTGTCTGACCTCCGCCCTGCGGACCGCCGCGACCCTCGATGACGCGACGCGCTGGACGGCGCGCGGGTGGAGCCGCCTGACCGGCCAGGAAAACACCCATCCAGCCTTCCGCGACCGGGCCTTGGCCCTCATCCCGGCGGAAGCCGAACGTCCATCGCGGCCCTTCCCCCACGCGAGCCAGCCGTCCGCCGCCGAGGTCTTCCTGGGCGAGAACCGTGAGCGTATCGAGGCCGAGCTGTCCGCCCGCTGGCAACGGGATCTGCGTGCTGACTGGCGCGAGCGGCACCGTCGCGCGTCCGCCGAAGCACGTCGCGGCAGCGCGGAGGCGACGGACGCCGCGACCGATCGGGAGCGTCGGGCGGCCGAGCGTGACGCTCTGGCCTTGTGGGACGAGGCGCGGGCCGCGATCGAGGTCGGGGGGATCGCCTCGGCCGAGCCGATTCTCCGCGCCGTGCTGGAACGCTCTCCCCAGCACGCCGGGGCCGCCGTCTTGCTGGGCCAGCATCGCCTTTCCCTCGGCAACCTTGAGGGAGAACGGCTCCTCAAGAACGTCATCGACCAGGATGACGAGCGCTGGCTGCCCGCCGCCTGCACGGCCCTTCAGGAGCATTACCTCGCCACCGGACAGAGCGACCGCCTGAAGGAGGTCCGAGCCCGACTCGACCGGCATGAGGAGGAGATCGCCGCATCGCGTCGAGAGCGGTCCACCATCACCCCGCGCGACCCGCTCGCGCCGCACGGCCTCGACGCGGAGCAGTTGGGGCCGCTCCGGGAGTTCCTCGACGCCGAGCCGGACTGCGCGGCGGCCTGGCTGGTCCGAAAGGACTTACGCTACTTCCCGCAACGGCCCCTCTTCCTCCTCTGCGTGCTCAGCCGCGTACCAGGGCTGGCGCTTCACCCGCGAGGAAAACGACCAGGCGCTTGTTCGAAAGGTGGTGCCTCGGATCGAGCTGCCGGGCCAGGTCCTGGTCATCACGCGTCACGGCCGATTTCGAACCCTGGCGAAACGGGTGATGGCCTTTCCGGATTCCCTGGTTTTCCCCGGCCCGAGCACGTGATAGAACACGTGATGGGGAGTCAGAAACACCATGTCCGTGAGCGAAAAATGATGCGGCCTATCCTCTCGGCCCGATGGTTCCGGCGAACAGGATTCAATGCAATGTCATTCTGGAACAAGTCCCCGCGGTCAATGAACCGGCATGTTCTGTCGGGGCTCCTGGTGCTGACGCTGCTGGCGCTCCCGGCACGGGGGCAAGGCCCAATTCAGGACGGCCTCCACCTCGGCAGCGGGACCAAGGCGGGTGAAATCACCGATCGATCGGCCATCATCCTCGTGCGGCTGACCTCCACGCCAGGGCAGGACGACCAGGGATTGATTCCCGGACGCGAGGGGCTGGCCCGCGTGCGTTACGGGATCGGTGAGGACCTGAAGGATGCGGCCACGACCGCCTGGGAAGTCGCGAAGGCGGATGAAGATTATTCGATTCAGTTCTCCATCGACAACCTCCAGCCCGCCTCTCGCTATTTCTATGTGGTGCAGTACAAGGCGAACGAAACGGCCGAGGTGAAGCGAGCCGACCCCGGCTCGTTCGTCACCGCGCCGCGCCGGAGGACCGCCGGCCGGTCACGTTTCAACTCACCACGTGCCAGGATTACCGCGGCGCCGAGACCTACAGGCACATGGCCGCTCTGCGTCCCGATTTCTGCGTCTCGGCGGGCGACACCGTCTATTACGACGGGCAGGGGCTGGCGCGAACCGTTCCCCAGGCGTACCAGGCCTATCAGAAGATGTTCGGCCTGCCGCCCATGAAGGAGTTTTACCGTCACGTGGGCGGCTATTTCATGAAGGACGATCATGACTACCGCTTCAACGACAGCGACCCATACATGAAGGGCCTCTGGGTGACTCGCCAGAACGCGGCCCCCGGCGCACGGCTCACGGAGCAGCGGGGCAACCGCTTTCTGGACGTCGCCTGGCTGTCCCACGAGGAGGGGATCAAGGTCTTCAAGCAGGTCTTCCCGATGCGCGAGAAGACGTACCGCACGTTCCGCTGGGGCAAGGGCCTCCAGCTCTGGCTGCTGGAGAACCGGGACTTCCGTTCGCCGAACGACATGCCCGATGGGCCAGAAAAATCGATCTGGGGGGCGACCCAGAAGGCGTGGCTGAAGGAGACGCTGCTGGCCAGCGACGCCGATTACCGGATCATCATCTCCCCCAACCCGATCATTGGCCCGGATCGGCTCATGAAAGGGGACAATCAGGCCAATCTCAACGGCTTCTGGCACGAGGGGCAGGCGTTTCTCGACTGGATCGAGGAGAATCACCTGGAGAACGTCATCCTGATGTGCGGCGACCGCCACTGGCAATATCACTCGATCGATCATCGCAACGGACGCGCGATCCCTGAATTCAGTTGTGGCCCGACCTGTGACGAGCACGTTCAGGCCGTGCCGCCCCCGATCGAGGGCGTCGCGCGTCCCTACGCGGCGAGCCGGGGCGGATTTCTGAGCGTCGCCTATCGGCCGGATCGAACACTGAACATGACCTTCTATTCTGAGGACGGCCGGCCGGTGTACCTGTATTCCACCCGCCCTGCGGGCGAGTAAGCGTTGTCCCCTCCGCCGGGCGCAGGAGCGACCGGAGGAACCATCACGATCGGCAGGTTCGGCAGAATCGGCCGGGCATGCGCTCCGTTTCCGCTCGTAAACTTGCGGGCTGTGCCGCGTCATGCCGAAGGATAACCATGAGTATCGGACTCGGCTCGACTCGATCCCGATGCCGAACCGTGGGCTGGAGGCCCTTTGCTTTGATGACCAGGAGGGTTGACATCATGCCGCGATTCACCATCTCCCGTGGGCTTGCCCTCGCCCTCGCGTTTGGCCTCGGCGCCCGAGACGCACACGGACAGGGGCCAGCCGCGCTGGCCGATGAAATCATCATCATCTCGGCGGGCGAGCGGGCCAAGCAGCGGGAGCGGGATGCCACCCACCTCGGTCCGATCCACGGCTCGGTCGAGCGGCCCTTCCCGACGACGCCGGGGGCCGACGAGGCCCGGCTGGGCGAGCGCCTGCCCGAGCTTCGGCCGCTCGACGTCTTGCAGGCGGCCGCGCGGCAGGTCCCGGCGGGGACGAATGTCGAGCAACGGTCCGCGATAGCTCCGCCCGCTCTCGCGGAGTCGGCCCAGCCGGAAGTCCCCCTATATGGTCCTCTGGCCATCAGCGCCGTCGAGGATGAGGGACCGCCGGACGGCTTGACCCTGGAGCAGGCGATCGCCCGGCTGGTCGCCGTCAATCCCGACCTGTCCGTCAAGTTCCGCGAAATCCCCAAGGCCGACGCCGACATCCTCACCGCCGGGCTTTGGGCCAATCCGCTGCTCTTCTCCAGCGCCAGCGGCGTCCCTTACGGCAGCTACTCGCCAACCCGCCCCGGCTCGAACGGCTACAGCATCACCCTGGTCCAGCCGTTCGACATCAACGGCAAGATCCGCGCCCGGACCCAACTGGCCAGGGCCGGCAAGCAGGTGCTCGGAGCGCAGTATCAGGACGCCGTCCGGCTGGAGGTCGAGAACCTGCACGCGGCCTGGGCCGACATCCTGGCGGTTCGCACGACCGTCCGCTACCTCCAGACGAGCCAGGCGAACTACAAGGCGCTGCTGCGGACCACGGAGGACCGCGTCCGGCGCGGGGCGGCCCCGGAGTTCGAGCTGGATACGGTCCTGATCGGCCGCGACCAGGTGGAGAACGCCCTGGAGGAAGCCGTCACGAGGCTGCGGCAGGCCAAGCGCCGGCTCGCGGTTCTGCTGGCGATCCCGCCGGCTCAGGCCGACGCCATCGAGCTGCGCGGGACGCTCCGCGACATGGTCCCGCCGCCGCCTCCGTCCGAGGAACTGGTCCGCCTGGCCCTGTGCAACCGGCCCGACCTGGCCGCGTATCGCCTGGGCGTCCGGGCGGCGACGGCGAACGTCGAGCTTCAGCGCCGCGAGCGGTTCCCCGACGTCTTCGCGCTCTACACCCCCTACGAGTTCGCCGCGAACAACGACGATCCCAGGGCTCGGAGCGCCACGTCCTGGGGGGCCGGGATCTTCGCCACGATCCCGATCGCCAACCGCAACCAGGGAAACATCCGACGCGCCCACGAGAACGTCATCCAGACCCAGATGGAGGTGGCCGCCATCGAGCGGACGGTCGCCGCCGAGGTCGAGAACGCCGCGCTCGAATACCACTCGTCCCGCGCCGCGGTCGAGCGGATCGAGCGGTCCACCCTGCCGAGGGCCGAGCACCGCCTGGAAGACATCCGGCGCCTGTACAGCGAGGGCCAGGAAAACCTCGACCGATACCTCAACGCCCAGCGCGACTTCAACGAGGTCGTCCGCCAGTACCGCGATGCCCTCCTGCGGCACCGGCGGGCGATGCTCGCGCTGAACACGGTGGTCGGCCTGCGGCTGATGCCTTGATCCCCACGCCTGATGCTGTTAACAGATCATCGTAGAGAAAAAGGTGGGCAGTGCCCACCCTACGGGAGATCTACATTTGTTCTAAAATTTAGCGATGATGGGCTGGAAATTGGGTTGGATTGACCGACGGCGCGGGTTCCGATTAGCATGGGGTGAGATCGAAGCGTAACTCTCTGGGGATGATTGTGTTCCGATTCGCGGTCGTCATCGCGGTGGTGGGGCTGTTGCTGGCCGACCCGATTCTGTGTCGGGCGGGGGCGGCGGTCGGGCCCTGCGCCGAGACGTGCCGCTCGTTTCACGCCACGTCGTCATCCCGCCCTGGTCCCACACATCCCGCCCACGACTCGGCCCACGGCTGCATCTGCCAGGGGGCGACCCGGAACGTGGACGCCAAGTCGTTCCCGGCGCTCGACCTCCCGACGCCCGATCTGTCCGGCGCGGCCGAGGGGACGACTCGTGCCGCTCACCCCGCCCGAGGCGACCAGGGCACCCTCGATTCGTCACTGCCACAGACGATCGACCGGACGGGCCGTCCGCATCGTGCGGCAATCGTTCCTGTTCTGACTCCGGAAACCCCAACGTCGGCGTTCGCCACGGTTCCAAAGAGGGTTTTTCCGGAGATCCGATCATGACACGACCGATCCGTATCGCGCTTTTCGTCGCCAGCCTGGTCGGCGCCGCGGGGCTCGGCGCCTGGGCCATGTCGCTCGTGCGCGGGCGACCGGCCGCCGCCGCGAGCGAGGCCAGTCCGCACGAGGGACACGAGGAACATGAGGAACATGCCGAGGGGGTCGTCGAGATGCCCCCGGCCAAGCAGGAGAGCGCCGGCATCGCGGTCGAGCCGGCCCGCCGCGGCGACCTGACGCTCACGAAGTGGGTCACCGGCAAGGTCGCCCCCAACGAGGACCGCCTGGCGCACATCTACTCGCTCGTCGAGGGGACCGTCCACGCGGTCGAGGTCGGCTACGGCGACCGGGTCCGGGCGGGCGACGTCCTGGCGATGATCGACAGCAAGGAGGTCGGCCAGGCGAAGCTCGACTCTCGTGCAGAACCGGCTCGACGTCCGCATCGCCCAGGTCAACCTCGACTGGAAGCGGACGATCGCCGAGAACACGCAGGCGTTGATCCAGGCCCTGGACGAGAAGATCACGCCGCAGGAGATCGCCGAGCGGTTCCGCGACAAGCCGATGGGCACGTACCGCGAGGAGCTGGTCTCGGCCTACGCCCGCTGTTCCAGACCCGCGCCGAGTTCGAACGGACGCAGTCCCTCTCGCAGCGGGGCAGCATCAGCCAGCGGGAGTTCGAGAAGGCCAAGGCCGACTTCGAGGCCGCCCAGGCGACCTACAACGCCCTGAAGGAACAGGCCCGGTTCACCACCGAGCAGGAGCTGATCCAGGCCCAGCAGACGCTGGAGCAGGCCAAGGTCGCCGAGGGGGCGAGCCGCTCGGCACTCTACATTCTCGGCTACGGCGAGGAGACGGTCGGCCGGATGGACCCGCTCGGCGAGGGGGAGGAGGTCGCCCACTACGCGATCCACGCCCCGTTCGACGGCACGATCCTGGAAAAAGACGTCGTCGTCGAGGAGCGTGTCGGACCGCAGACGAAGCTCTTCGACCTGGCCGACCTGGCGACCGTCTGGGTCCAGGCCGACATCTACGAGAAGGACCTGGCCGGCCTGGAGGGCCTGCAAGGGAAGGCGATCCGGTTCCGCTCCTCGGCCTATGCCGAGCGGACCTTCGCGGCGACGGTCTTCTACACGGGCGAGGTCGTGGACCCGGAGACGCGGACGGTCCGCATGATGGCCGAGGCCGAGAACCCCGACCGGCTCCTCAAGCCGGGGCTGTTCGTCGAGATCGAGCTGCCGGTCGGCACGGCCAGCGAGGTCGTGCAGGTGCCGACGTCGGCGGTCCAGACCGACGAGGGAGAGACCTTCGTCTTCGTGCGGCAGGCCCCCGACGAGTTCGTGCGCCGGGACGTGATCCTGGGCCGGGAAGGGGCCAACGTCGTCGAGGTCGTCGAGGGTCTGCGCGGCGGCGAGCCGGTGGCGGTGCAGGGGGCCTTCGCCCTGAAGGCCGAGCTGAAGCGGGGCGAGCTGGCCGAGGGGGGACATCACCACTGACGCGCCTTTTTTTTCGAGGCGGAAGCCCGAAGAAGACGCGTCGCGAGTTGATTCCCGATCCCTCCCCAGTCCCCTGATTCCGAGGCCCGGTCCCATGCTCAACAAGATCATCGAGTTCTCGCTGCGCAACCGTTTCCTGGTGCTGGTGCTCACCCTCCTGCTGATCGGCTCCGGGATCTTCGCCGTCCTCCGCTTGCCGATCGACGCGGTGCCCGACCTGACGAACATCCAGGTCCAGGTCCTGACCAACGCCCCCGCGCTCGGCCCGCTGGAGGTCGAGCAGTACATCACCTTCCCGGTCGAGACCGCGATGAGCGGCCTGCCACGTGTCGAGGAGATCCGCTCCACCTCGCGGTTCGGGCTGTCCGCCGTCACCGTCATCTTCGAGGAAGGGACGGACATCTACTGGGCCCGCGCCTTGATCCTGGAACGGCTGGCTCAGGCCCGCGACGCCATCCCACCCGGTTATGGCGAGCCGGAGATGGCCCCGATCTCGACCGGCCTGGGAGAGATTTACCAGTTCGAGGTCCGCGGCGAGGGATACTCCTTGATGGAGCTGCGGACGATCCTCGACTGGTACGTCGCCTATCAGCTCAAGACCGTGCCGGGGCTGGTCGAGGTCAACACCTTCGGCGGCGAGTTGAAGACCTATGAGGTTCAGGTGGACCCCGAGCGGCTGCTCAACTTCGGCATCTCGATGAACCAGGTCTTCGAGGCCCTCCGGCGCAACAACGCCAACGAGGGGGGTGGCTACATCGTCCACTACGACGAGCAGCGGATCGTCCGGGGCCAGGGGCTGATCCAGTCGCTCGACGATCTCGGCGCCGTGGTCCTGGCGAGCCGTGAGGACGGCACGCCGATCCACGTCCGCGACGTGGCCAGAGTCCGCTTCGCGCCGATGATCCGCCAGGGGGCCGTCACCCGCGACGGCCGCGGCGAGGCCGTCACCGGCATCTGCATGATGCTCATGGGAGAGAACGCCCGCGTGGTCGCCGACCGCGTCCAGGAGGAGATCGAGCGGATCGAGCCGAGCCTGCCGCCGGGCGTGACGATCGAGACGTTTTACGACCGCACCGACCTCGTGCGCCGGACGATCATGACGGTCCTGAAGAACCTCTCCGAAGGGGGCCTGCTGGTGATCGTCATCCTGTTCCTGCTGCTGGGCAACCTGCGGGCCGGGCTGGTGGTGGCGTGCGCGATCCCGCTGGCGATGTTCTTCGCCGTGAACAACATGGTGTACTGGGGGATCGCCGGCAGCCTGATGAGCCTGGGGGCGATCGACTTCGGCCTGGTGGTCGATAGCTCGGTCATCATGATCGAGAACTGCGTGCGGCGGCTCTCCGGCCACGGCCCCGCCGAGGACGAGCACCGCCCCTTGCTCGACGTGGTGCGCGACGCGGCCATCGAGGTGCGCAAGCCGACCATGTTCGGCGAGTTGATCATCACGATCGTCTATCTGCCGATCCTGCGCTTCAGGGCATGGAAGGAAAGCTGTTCCGGCCGATGGCCCTGACGGTCATCTTCGCCCTGGCCGGCTCGATGATCCTCTCCTTGACCTTGATGCCGGTGCTCGCGTCGCTCGCCCTGCGGCGGCCGCGCGACCCGGTTCATCCGGTCGTCGGCTGGTGTCGTCGGCATCGCCTGCTCACGTCATTATTCATTGCCGCCGTCTCGGTCGGGCTGCCGCTGGGCCTGATCCTCACGAACCTCGGCGTGCCCGCGGCTCGCCTCGGCCAACCCTGGGAAATTTACGCCCTTTTACGCGAACACTTGCCGACCGAGGAACTCATTCTCCTGCTGGTGATGCCCGCGCTGCTGCTCGGCCTGGCCCTGTCGGCGATCTTTCTGGGCGGGCCGGTGCAGGAGAGGGAGGTCTTCCTGGTCCGCTGGGCCGGTGCGCTTTACGAGCCGGTCCTGCGACGGGTCCTGCGCCACCCGTTGCTGACGTTCGTCACGGCCGTCGCGATCTTCGCCGCGAGCCTCTGGGTCGCCAGGGACCTGGGGGCGGAGTTCATGCCGAAGCTCGACGAGGGGGCCGTCGCCCTGCAGGCGTGGCGCTTGCCGAGCGTGGCGCTGGAGAAGTCGATCAAGGATACGACCCGGATCGAACAGGTGCTCATGGCGTTTCCCGAGGTCGAGACCGCCGTCTCGCGGACCGGCCGGGCGGAGATCGCCACCGACCCGATGGGGGTGGAGATCAGCGACATCATCGTGATGCTGCACCCGCAGGAGGAGTGGACGACCCTCGACAGCCCGGACAACCTGGCGCGGGTCATGCGAACGGTGCTCCCGGAGGAGGACCTCACCGCGCTCCGGCGCCGGGCCGAGGCGATCTTCGCCGAGTTCGAGGAACGGAACCTGTTCAACCCCAAGGACAAGCTGGTCGTGGCGTTCGACGAGCTACTCAACGCGGTCGTGCCGGGCAACATCTTCAGCTATTCGCAGCCGATCGAGCTGCGGGTGCAGGAGCTGGTCGCCGGGGTCCGCTCCGACCTGGGGATCAGCCTGTACGGCGATGACCTGGACGTGCTCAAGCGGAAGGGGGATGAGATCGTCGCCGTGCTCCGGACGGTTCCCGGCGCCGCCGAGGCCAAGGCGCAGCAGATCGCCGGATTGCCGGTCCTGCGCGTGGATGTCGATCGCGGCGCGATTGCCCGCTACGGGGTCAACGCGGCGGACGTGCTCGATGCCGTGGCGGCCATCGGCGGCAAGATCGTCAGCCAGGTTTTCGAGGGGCAGAAGCGGTTCGCCTTGCAGGTCCGTTTCCCTCCCGACGTGCGCCGGGACCTGGAGACCTTGCGGCGGATCAAGGTCTCGGACCCGCGGGGTCGGCAGATTCCGCTGGAGCAGTTGGCCAGCCTGAGCATCGACCAGGGGCCCTTGCAGATCTTCCGGCAGAAGATCCGCCGCCGCCACCTGATCGAGTGCAACGTGCGGGGCCGCGACGTCGCCAGTTTCGTCGCCGAGGCGCAGCGGCGGATCGCCGAGGAGGTGGACCTGCCGCCGGGCTACTCGCTGCACTGGGGCGGGCAGTTCGAGAACCTCGTCTCGGCCTCGCGGCGCCTGGCGATCGTGGTGCCGCTGGCCCTGGGCCTGATCTTCATCCTGCTGTATTCGACGTTCAACTCGGCAAGGCTGGCGGCCCTGATCTACCTGGCCGTGCCGATGGCGGCGATCGGCGGAATCTTCGCCCTCGCCTTGCGCGGGATGCCGTTCTCGATCTCGGCGGGGGTCGGCTTCATCGCGCTGTTTGGCGTGGCCGTCCTGAACGGCCTCGTCCTGGTCAGCTATGCCGAGCACATCCGCGAACAGGGGGAGGCCCCCGAGGCGGCGGCCCTTGAGGCGGGTAAGGTCCGCCTGCGGCCGGTTCTGACGACCGCCCTCGTCGCCAGCCTGGGATTCCTGCCCATGGCCATCGCGACCAGCGCCGGCGCGGAGGTCCAGCGCCCCCTGGCGACGGTGGTCATCGGCGGCCTGATCAGCTCGACGCTCCTGACGTTGCTGGTGGTCCCGGCCATCTACCACTGGTTCGTGCCGCCGGCCCAGCCCCTGACGGAAGCCCCGGAGCCCGCCGTGTAGGGGCAAGGATGATTGGCACATGAACTGCTGCCTTTTTCACGTATTGCCTGGACATCAACAGCGGAGAGAAGCGCACAATGGACCCAACCCGACGACGTGCGCTCTGGACATGTTTTTTCGGGGTAGGGTTGACGGGCACCGAACGCCTGAACGAAGTACTGCAACGCGGCCTTCAGCTCGCCGTTGCCGCCGCCGAACTGTTCGAGCAGCAAGCTGGCGAAGCGGGGATCGGGACCTGAGACACGGGCATTGAACTGCAGTTCCTTGACATGATAAAACATGCCTGCCTCCTGATGGTTTGACGTTCGGTACGTCCTGTTCCTCGGAAAGCCGCCCCGATCGTCCATGGGCGAATGCCGATCGCTGTACTTGCAAGACCTGTACCGCCCCCGCCGTCCGGAACCGTTGCGTTCCACGGCGCAGACGGCCTCGGTCGTCGGTGCGCTGTTTGCAAGCAAAGGCCGGTACCAATCCAGGGCAATCGTCGCGTTCCGCCGCCTGCCGGCGCGTCGGGGTCCGATCGAGAACGGTTCACCCGGCAGGGAGCCTGACGACCGGAGGAGAAAATCATGTTGATTTTTTCAGGAAGCAGCACCGCCCTCTCGGACTACTATCGCAACCGGCGAATCCAGGCCATCACCACGTGCGCGATGGCCTGCCAGGAGGCAGCCGAGCACTGTCGGCAACGGCTTGTGAGACACGGCTCGACCGTTGTTCCACTGAGCCAGATCCACGACCACGCGACCGACTGCGGAGAAGTCTGCGAGCTCGCGTCGGCCCTGGCGACACGACGCGGTCCCCTGGCGACGCTGGCCCTGACACTCTGCGCCGAGCTTTGCCTCCAGTTGCGCCGAGACGTGCTCAGGAAACTGTGAACCCGCTCTCGACGCACTCGCGCGGGTCTGCCGAGAGTCGGCGGATGCCTGCCGTAGGCTGACCGCGTCGGATCGTATTGAGCACACCGCTTGAGGTTCGCCGATGCATATGCGAAACCGAATTCAGAATCAGAGGAAGCGACGACGAGCACTCCTGACATGTTCCCTCCTCGCCCTGGCCCTGGTCGCCGCGTCCCCTGGGGAGCCGCCGAGGCGGAATTCTGACGAAGAGTTCGCGCTGAAGGCCGCCAGCGCCGGACAGATGGTCGTCGCCCTGGGCCGGAAGGCACGGATGCAGGCCCTGGATGCCGGGGTCAAGCGGTATGCCCGGCGCGTGGTGGAGGACCACCGCGGAGCCATGGACGAACTTCGAATCGCCGCCCGGGGCAAGCGGATCCCCCTCATGACCGCCATGACGGTCTCGCATCAAGGTGCTGTGAACCGCTTGAGCCGGCTTCGCGGTGCGCGATTCGATCGCATGTACATCCCGCAGCAGGTCGAGGCTCACCGAAAGGCCGTGACGCTCTTCGAGGAGGAAATCCGTAGCGGTCACGATCCGGAGTTTCGGCGCTTCGCCGCGGCCATGTTGCCGACCTTGCGGGCGCACCTCCGCATGGCCCGGGCGCTGGAGGCGGAGGTCGAGGAAAATCCGCCCGATTGAGCGAATTCAGAATATCGAGAATATCTTCACAGGAGAACCCGAGATGTTCCAAAGCCGCCCCCTCCGCGCCGTGGTCCTGTGGCTCGCGGCCACGGCGGTCGTCACCGCCGCCGCGCAGGACAAGAAGCCGACGATCGCCCGCGAAGGGCAGGTCAAGGTGCCGGTGCCCGAGGTACCGAAGCCGGACCCGAAGGCGGCCCAGGTCCCCGACGGCTACCGGGTCGAGGCGGTCTGGACCGGCCTGACCTACCCGACGAGCGTCGAGATCGACGCGGCGGGCACCGTCTATGTCGCCGAGGCCGGATACAGCTACGGCGACGCGCAGGCCCCGGCCGCATCCACCGACTCTTGCCCGACGGCCGGAAAGAGGTGTTCATCGACCAGGGGCTGGAAGGGCCGATCAACGACCTGCTCTGGACGGGCGACCGGCTCTACATCTCCCACCGCGGAATGATCTCGTTCTGGCGAAGCCGATGGACTGCACCACGTCGTCAAGGGGCTGCCCAGCTTCGGCTCGCACCAGAACAACCAGTTGACGCTGGGGCCGGACAAGAAGATCTACTTCGGCCAGGGCACGGCCACCAACTCGGGCGTCGTCGGCCTGGACAGCTTCAAGATGGGCTGGCTCAAGAAGCACCCTGACCAGCACGACGTCCCGGCCAGGGACATCGTCCTCAAGGCAGGACGCGACGTTCCAGACGCCGGACCCGATCGAGGAGTTGAAGAATGGGCAGCATCGGCTCGTGGAGACCTCGCCGTTCCACCCGTTCGGCAAGACCGGCACGAAGGTCAAGGGGATGACCAAGGCCAACGGCACGATCCTGCGGATGAACCTCGACGGCGCGGGGCTGGAGGTCTATGCCTGGGGCCTGCGGAACCCGTTCGGCCTGCTCTGGGGGCCGGATGGCAAGCTCTACGCCTCGGAGCAGGGGTTCGACGAGCGCGGAAGCCGGCCGATCGCCAACGCGCCGGATAACCTCTGGATCATCAAGCCAGGGGCCTGGTACGGCTGGCCCGATTATGCCTCGGGCATCCCGGTGACGGATGCGAAGTTCTTCTCCGAGCGAGGACCGGCGCCGAAGTTCGTGATGGCGGAGCACCCGCCGGTCGAGAAGCCGTTGCTGACGCTGCCCGTCCACTCCTCGGCGGCGAAGTTCGCCTTCAGCCCGGCGCACGGGACGTTCGGCTACTCCGGGCAGATGTTCCTGGCGCTCTTCGGCGACCTGACGCCGATGACCGGCACGGAGATGCGAGCCTCGGGCTTCCAGGTCGCCCGGGTCGATCTCCAGTCCGGCACGGTCGAGCCGTTCTTCCACGCGACGCCCGACTCGAAGGGCCCGCAGGGGGCCGAGTACGTCGCCACGGCCGGGCCGAAGCGGCCGATCGACGTGCTGTTCACGCCCCAGGGGGACCAGATGTTCGTCGTGGACTTCGGCGCCGTCGCGATGGTCGAGACGGCGACCGGCCCCGAGGCGCACCCGATCCCCGGCACCGGCGTGCTCTGGCGGATCTACCGCGAGGGGTCTCAGCCCCGGCCGCTCGGGTTCGGGACGAAGTAGAGCCAAGGTTCGCCGCGCACGCTCACTGTCCGTCCGGTCGTGAGAACTCCTATGACCGGAGCCCGAGCGGTCCCTTGCGCGGATTCCGCGTTTCGTCCGGCCGCTCGCGTTCCGATCCAGAATAAGAAGAGGAGCTTTGGCGAGCGTCTTGCTCCCATTCCCCGACTGGACGCGCGGAGGCTATCGGATGGAACCGGAATCAACGACACGGCGGAACTTCCTCCAGGGGGGCACGGTGGCCGCCGCGGGGTTGCTCGGAGCCGCCGCCGCGGCCCGGGCGGCCCAGGACCCGACGCCCCCGCAAGGAGCCGCGCCGGATCAGCCCGAGACGGGACGGCCCGACATCCCGGCCGAAAAGCTCAAGACCAGCCAGCTTCGCGCCGACGAGGAGGCCGGCCCGGACGACCCCCAGGCCTTCCCCCGCTTCCACTTCGGCCGCGGCGGGCCGGTCGGCAGCAAGTCGGATCGCGGCAAGCTCACCCGCGGCTTCCGCGAACCCGGCCTGCCCCCGGTGCCGGTCGTGGCGCCCGACCTCCAGAAGCTCCCCTGGAAATGGGTCAACGGCGCCAAGGAGTTCCACATCATCGCCGAGGTCGTCACCCGCGAGTTGCTCCCCGGCATGGACTTCTACTTCTGGGGCTTCAACGGCAGCATGCCCGGCCCCTTGATCGAGGCGAACCAGGGCGACCGCGTCCGGTTCGTCGTCCACAACCGCCTGCCCGAGGCCACGTCGATCCACTTCCACGGCCTGGAGCTGCCCAACCACATGGACGGCGTCGAGGGGCTCGTGCAGGCGCCGATCCCACCGGGCAAGACGTTCGTCTATGAGTTCGACCTGCACCAGGACGGCACCTTCTTCTACCATTCCCACGGCGCCATGCAGGAGATCATGGGGATCGATCGGCATGTTCGTCATCCACCCCCAGGAGACGCACGAGCCGGCCGTCGATCACGACTTCAGCCTGATCTTCCAGCAGTTCTCGATCCTGCCGCAGCAGAACATCCCCAACAGCATCGGCGGCCAGTTCAACTTCTTCACGATCAACGGCAGATCCGGCCCCTACACCACGCCGATGATCACCCGCCTGGGCAGCCGCGTCCGCTGCCGGCTGCTGAACTTCAGCCCGATGAACGTGCACGCGATCCACTTCCACGGCCACACGTTCTGGAACACCGGCACCGAAGGGGGCCGCATTCCCGAGACGGCGTGGATTCCCCGGAACACGATCAACATCAACATCGCGCAGGCCAACGACATCGAGTTCGTGGCGAACAACCCGGGCGACTGGATTTTCCACTGCCACGTCCTGATGCACATGATGAACCACATGGTCTCGCAGACCGGCCCGCTGGCCCTGCGGTCGGCCTCGACGGTCCAGCAATTGAGCCAGGGCCACCACGTCTCGGGCATCCACGCGATGCCCACGACCGGCGGCCTGGCCGGGGGCCATAGCCTGGGCCACGGCGGGCTGGCCGGCGGGCTCGGCGGCGGAGCGCACACCCAGATGCAGACGATCCCGGGCGTCACGGGCCAGGCGGCGGGGCTGAACCGGGGGTCGCCGACGATCGGCGGGTCGCTGGGCCTGGGCAACGTGCTGGAAGGCGGCATCCTCTCCAGCCAGCGCGGGCTGCCGTCGGTCGAGGGGATGGCACCGGGATCGGCCGGACGGATCTCGGCGGCGGCCACGCCCTGGCCGACAAGTTCGGCCCGGCCCTCGGCCACGGTCTGGGCCGTGGGACCATGCCGGATCAGCCGAAACGCACCGGCCCGCCGATCGGCGGTAGTGAGGAGCTGGGCGGGATCGACTACTACGACCCCCGCTGGCACGTCCCTGGCTTCCCGCAGGACATGATGAGCATGAAGGAATCGATGATGTCCGAGGAGGCGCTGAAGAAGATCACCAAGCCCGAGACCAACGGCATGCGCCACGACTGGTACATCGGCGTTCGGGCGATGATGACGGTCATCCGGGTCCTTCCGGACGACCTCTACGAGAAGGTCCTCCAGGGCGTGCCACTGCCCGACGGCGCCAGCGTCCCTGGCTCCGGCACCGACGAGGGGCTGCGGTTCGACGAGGACAACATGAAGTGAGCCCGGGCGACGACCCCGGCGAACCGATCGGCCCGCCGGGGTCGTCTCACGAACAGAGAAGCCGGCTGAGCGTCTCTCAGCGCGGCTGATGGATCGCGTTGATGTGGCCCAGGTCGCTCGGGCTGGACGGGTGGTCGAGGCCATCGACCATCAAGAGGCCCGCGATCTCGATCTCACGGTGTCGCAGTTCGAACAGGGCATTGACGTAGCCGACCGAGAGCTCGACCCAGTTCCGCTGAGCGACCAGCACCTGTGCCCACGCCGCACGTTTCTTGCGGTAGCTCTCCTCAAGAAGCTGATACGCCTGCCGGGCCCTCGGCAGGGTCTCCTCGCGGAAGATCTGCACGGTGGCATAGGCCGTGTTGTACTGCGCATAAACGTCGGCCAGCCGGTTCTCCAGCGCGAGCTGGAGCCGCTCAACATTGGCCCGGGAGCGGAACAGATCGGACTGGGCTTCGAGGATCGTCCCCTGGTTCTTGTTCCAGACGGGCAGGTTCCAGCCGACCAGCACATTGGCGGCCGGCCGCTGCGCTCGTCCAGTTGTAGCCGACATCGCCGCGGATGAGGGTGTTGGGGATCGGCTCGACCTTCTCACGCATCACCGTCACCTCATCGCGGCGAATCTCGGCGACGGCGGCCTTGAGCTGCGGGTTGTACGTCAGGATGGCGTTGAGGGACTGGTCGTAATCGAGCAGCGGCGCGTCGGCCTCCAGCGGCCCCTCCAGGCGACGCATCTGGTCCCGCAACTCGGGCGCGCCGGCGACGGTAATCAGGTTGATCCAGGCGCGACGAAGCTGATTCCGCGCATGGATCAGGTCGATCCGGGCCTGCTGCTGCTGGATCTGGGCGGCCAGCAGGTCAGGCCGGTTCGCCTGGCCGACGTTGGCCATTTCCTCGGTCGTGCGCAGGCCGGCATCGGCGATCTTGTAGAGCAACGCCCGGTAGTCGAGCAGCCGCTGGTGGGCGAGGTATTCCATGTAGCGGATGCGCACGCCGTTGAGCACCCGCATCTGCTGCCCGATGGCCAGCCAGTTGGCGGTCTCGGCCTCCCACTCGTACTTCCGCCGGCTGAGCCGCCGCTTGTTGGCGGCGGGGATTTCTTGCTGGAACCGGGCCCCTTGAAACTCGCCGGCCGTGCCTTCCAGGTTGATGACCGTCTGGATGTAGCCGATGAACGGGTTCGGCCAGAGCCCCGCCTGCCAGGCCCGCCCTCGCGAGATATTGACGATCCCGGCCGCGGCGCGGAGGGTGGGGTTGCGCTCCAGCGCCATCCGCTCGAACTCGGCCAGGCTCAGCGGGCCGGGAGGCCCGGTGGGGGAGGGGGGCGTCGGCGAGCCGGGCCGGTGCAGCATCTCCTCCTCACCCGGCCGCGACGGCGGGATCGCCATCGTCGGCTCGTCAGTGGGCGGGACGACCGGCGGCGACGGTGCGGTCCAGGGGGCCAACGGCGGGGTCGCCGGCCCGGCCGGTTCGGGTCTTGGGCGGATCGGCGCCGGGTTCGTGTCCTCGAAGTCAGCCCCCGGAGGCCGTTCCGCCGCGGGGTCCTCCGGCAACACATAATCGGGCCGGCGGCGAAGGTCCACCGGGGGCCGAGGACCCTGGGCCGTCCGGAGCGCGGGGGCCGACGTCACCGGCAAGGGGGGCAGGGTCGGCCCCGCTCTCTCCCTGGGGCAGACGGACTCGTTGGACCGGCGCGGGGTCGTCGCCGCGAGCGACCAGGGAGACACTGATGGCGAGTACCAGGCCAAGCAACGCCGGTCCTCCCCCTCCAAGGCTCCTCCCGTCCATGCCATCCTCCTCTCGCTCCGCTCCGATTTCTCAGCTCCGATGAGGGACGTATCGACCATTCCCACTCTGCCGCTTGTGCCGATCCTGCCCGATTCGCGGGAGAATCCCGCGATGCGGAACTGGGCGTTACGACATCTTTCGCTGGTCCGTGCCTGTCCGGGTGCCGATGATGACGGAAGAGCGTGCCGAGTGTTCCGCAGCCGTGCCCATCGCCCGGCGGAACCCGTCGATCCCGAGGAGGAGGCCATGAGCCGTACGAGGCCCCAGAGACGAGTCGCGGATCGGGTTGCTGGCGCTGGCCATTCCGGTTGCACTGGCCGGATGGAGCCAGGGCGGAGGGCCCGCACCACGGCGGCTGGGGGACCGATCTCGATCCCGGCTTCGCCCCCCATCGCGAGGCCTACGACGCGCCGATCCCCGGCTGGCGTCCCGGCCCGGAGTGCGGCCGCCACGGCCACGACAACGGCCCGCGCTGCGAGGGGCTGTTTCTCAACAGCCACTCCCCCTATGTCCGCACAGGGTTGTACCGTTATCCCCTGTTCGGTTTCGGCGGCTACATCCCCGCCGGCCCGCACGACGACTGCCTGTACCGGACCGGCCAAGGTCCCCTGAAGCGCTGAGCGGAGCGGAGCGGATGGAAGACGCCCCGATCAACCTCCCCCGTGGCTCCCCAGTCCGGCCCGATCCACGATTTGCGGCCGACTCGCACTTCACCGAGCCGAGTGGACGTCCTGCCGGCTGATCTGCACGGTGTTGTCGAAGCGCGGGTGATTTCGATGTGGCTTGAATCGCCGAGAAGCACAACCAACACCGTCGTTCAGCCGGCGGAACCCGACGAACTCGTCCATCAGGCATCCACAACTCGCCCCAGACGGAGCACCATCCTCTGAAACTCTGGAAGCTCGACCATCTATCGAGAGTTCGCGGGAAGACCTTACGTCAGATGACAGGCCACGACCTCGATTCTGATTTTTTGCTGATGTTCTTGCCTCCGTGTCCCCATTTTCGTTACAATCTCCATCGACGGTGACGGAGACGCTGAAATGGGGGATAACCAATCCCGTGACGCGACCAAATCACCGCAATAATTCAAAGCCGAAGTGGCGGAATTGGCAGACGCGCTAGGTTCAGGTCCTAGTGGGCTAACCATGCCCGTGGAGGTTCAAGTCCTCTCTTCGGCATTGTAAGGAAAGGGGTTACGTCGACGAGGCGTGACCCCTTTCGCGTGCTTCCAGTGAAAAATGGGAGCAAATTGGGAGCAACATCGGTCTCACGTTGCGTTCGCGTTGCCCTGCTGGGAGAATCATCCCATGGGCTGGGTCGAGCGACGCGGTAAAAAATTCCGGCTCTCGTTTCGCTACGGCGGCCGGCTGTTCCGCCACTCCCTCGGCACCTCAAGCGAGAAGGTGGCGGATGAGAGCCTCGCGCTCGTGGAGCGGAACCTTCGCCTCCTCGAAGAGGGCATCCTGGAGTTACCCCCCGGCGCGGACCTGCCGCTGTTCCTCCTGTCCGGCGGCAAGCGCACGGCGAGGCCCGAGATCGCGGAACCGCTGGCCCTCGGCTCGCTCGTCGAGCGGTATCTGACCGCACAGGAGGCGGCCCAGGAGAGCAACTCCCTCTACACGGCACGCATTCATGCAAAGCATCTGGAGGAGACGCTCGGTCCGGGTTTCCCGATCCAGACCCTCATCACCGCCGACCTGCAGCGACACATCGAACGGAGGGCAAGAATGACGGGGCGGCACGGGCGACCGCTGAGCCCGGCCACGATCCGCAAGGAGATCGCCACCCTCTCGTGCCTCTGGTCCTGGGCACAGCGCATGGGCCACCTGACCGGCAGCTTCCCGAACCAGGGGTTGGTGTACCCGAAGATGTCGGAGAAGCCACCGTTCCAGACCCGCACGGAGATTGAGCGGCAGCTGGAGCGGGGCGGCCTGACGAAGGCCGAGCAACAGGAACTCTGGGACAGCCTGTTCCTGACGTTGCCCGAGGTCGCGGAACTGCTGGCGTACGTGAAGGAGCACGCCCGGCACGGCTGGATCTATCCGATGTTCTGCGTCGCGGCCCATACCGGGGCCCGCCGCTCCGAAATCCTCCGGTCGCGAATCGACGACTTCGACTTCGGCTCGGGGACGATGGTGATCCGCGAAAAGAAGCGGTCCAAGGGGACGCGGACGACGCGGCGAGTGCCGCTCTCCGACTTCCTGGCGAACGTCATGAGGGAGTGGTTCGCCGCCCATCCCGGCGGGATGTACGCGATCTGCCAGGAGCTCGAGGTTTTCCGCAGCCGGAAGGAGAGGACGGAGTACGCGGCGGTGACGGTCGACGAGTCCAACGATCATTTCGCCCGGACCCTGGCGGGCGGCCGATGGGTGGTGCTCCCCGGCTGGCATTGCCTGCGGCACTCCTTCGCCTCGAATTCGCGGCCCGCGGCGTCGATCAGAGGATCATCAACGACTGGCTGGGGCACCAGACGGAGGAGATGGTCAAACGCTATCGACACCTGCTGCACGATGTCTCAAGTCAGGCCATGCGCTCGGTGTTCGAGGGGGAGTAGTCCCTCGTTACGGACACGGGTCAGCTCGGCGTGGGCGATCATCCACTCGGCCGACTTGCCCCGCCGGTAGCCGCGCTTCTCCGCCCGGATGCGGCCGTGGCGGCACCACTCGCGCACAGTGAAGCTGGCTCGTCCGAGGATGGCTGCCGCTTCATCGGTGGAATACCTTCCTTAATGGATTTCTGGTCCAGGAGCAGTCGCTCGATCCGCTCCAGCCGCTCGATCAGGGTGATGATCTCATCTGCGGACATGTCGATCCTCCAGGGGAGAGGGCGATTCCTGCATAGAACGGCATCCTTACGATCCACTACCCTTAGCCGAGTTCGATGTCGTGCCGTAGCCTGTATCACTAGAAGAATTCCCACGCGCTCGCTCGACGGCCGTGATCGCCTTCGGCATCGGGTATCTCCTGCTCGGGATGACCGATGGCCTGAGCGGCCTCCGTTGGCCTGATCAACAAAACCATCATCTCGTAGATCCCGGTGGCCGCGACGTTCCACTTCTTCAACCACACGCGGCGGAACGCCGGGCGGCGCGGTGCGATCCGCACCGCGCCGATCCCGGCCCGACCGCAGCTCACGTCGCACGGGGCTCGACAGGCCGGCCGTGAGCACCGCCGGCCTGACACTTCAGCCGAAGCATCCGCTTCAAATCGTTGAAGCAGAAAAATCCGGTGAAGGAACGATCCTGCGTTTCCACCTCCACGCCCTCCTTTGCCTTCTGACACCAGGTACAGGTGGCTTCGCCGTACCCCCTGATCGTCACCATGAGCCACCTCCTCCTCAGTTGAGCCGGACCGCGTCCCGGATCAGGGAACGCACGTCCAGCGTGACCACGATCCACTTGTTGACCTTCGGGTTGTCCAGAATGAGGCGGTACGTGCCGTCCTCGTCCTTCCACACGCTCACGACGAGGTTCGTCAGCGGGCCGTGCATCCCTTCCACTTCCAGCACGTCCATCACGGCTCCTTTCCACGATCGAAGACATCTTTCAGCTTGTGAGCGAGCTCCGCCTCGCTCCACGGCGGCCGGGGACGCCTCGTTCCACGTCCGCAGCCAGGGCATCGCCTCCTCCCATGAAACGCCGGCATCGACGAGCCGGCAGGCGACCTTGAAGCACCCGTTCGACCCGTGCTCACCCTGCACGGACGGGACGCCCATGATCCAGCGCGTCACATCGCGGATCGGGCCGACGGCCACGCGATCCGGATGGAGAGGCGGGGTTTTCGGCTTCGGTCTGGGCTCTTCGCGAATCAGCCCGACCGGAAACTCCGGCAGCGTCTCCGGCGGCACGACCTCGCCGATCCAACGCCAGCGGAGGCCGTGTTCCTGGCTCCAGCTCGGGCTCGCCAGCAACAGAGAGGGGCCGGACTGCACGTCCAGGCCGAGGCCCAGGACATCGTGGCGGATCGGCGGCGGCACCGCGGGCGATCTGTAGTAGTGGTGGATGCCGCCGCGTGGGGTCGCGGCGGTCATCGGCGACGGCGGGACGCGCTCGGCCACCCAGGCGGCGGCCTCCGCGGTATCGCAGTCAAGCACCACCACGCCGGACTTGCCGGCGTGGGTAGGCGTCTCGATTGTGGGTGGGAAATTTCGTACAACAGTGGTCTCCGATGTGTCCGCTCGGATTTCGTTGCCATCCGTTCACGGAGGGCTGCCATGTCTCGACTCCCGTTGTCCCCGCAGCAGGCTGAACTCTCCGACCGCATCTTCCAGACCCTTCGCCAGGCCGCCGAGGCCGACCTTCGGTCCCTCGCCGACCTGCTCGCCTCCAAGGAGGATCGCCAACTCCTCGGGGAAGACCGAATTCGAGGTCCGCGACCTCGTCCATCGCATCGGTGCCAAGGCCCTCGAGACCGCTCTGGACGAGCGGAAAAAGGGGGGTACCAGGGGTCCAGCATGACCTGCCCGCATTGCCACGAGTCGGCCCGCTTCGTCGAGTATCGGCCCAAGACGGTCCAGAGCCTGGTGGGGACCTTCTCCCTGGAGCGGGGCTACTACCACTGCCGATCCTGCGGCAAGGGGACGGTCCCCTGGGATGAGGCCCTCGGGCTGTCGCCCCGGGCGCTGACCCGGGGCCCGCGAACTGGTCTGCATCGCCGGCGCGGTCGACAGCTTCGCCGAGGCCGCCGACGTGGTGCTCAGGAAGCTCGCCGGGTTGCGTGCCTCGGAATCGACGGTGGAGCGGACCAGCGAGGCGGTCGGCGACGACATCGGCCGGCGACAGGCCGCCGGCGAGACCTTCGGGGCGGCCGGCCCGTGGGCCTGGCACAAGGACGCCGAGGGGGTGACCTGTGCCTACGTCTCGCTCGACCTGACCGGGTTGGGGATGCAGGGCCCCGAGGGCGCCGCGGCGGACGGCCGCATGGCGGCGGTCGGGATGATCTACAACCCGGTGCCGGAGGACCCGGCCCGGTGGGCCCGGCCGCCCGGCCGCACGCCGCAGTTCCAGGCGCGTTACGTGGCCGGACTGGAGGGCCAGGCGTCGCTGGCCGAGCCGATGCGGCGGCAAGCGGCCCAGGTGGGCATGGACCAGGCCGAGCGCTGGATCGCGTTGTCGGACGCCGGGGCCGGGGTGGAGGACCTGCTGCGGGTGAACTTCGGCCGCGTCGAGGCGGTGATCCTCGACTTCTACCACGTCGCGGAGCATCTCGGCGACCTGGGCCGGGCGCTCTACCCGGCCGACGAATCGGCCCGGGAGGAGTGGTGGGGGCGGTGGCGTCATCGGCTGAAGCACGACGGCGGTGAGGCGGTGCTGGACGACTGCGGGCGCTTCCCCCGGACGGCCGCGAGTCGGTGCGGAGGGTCCACGGCGAGGTGGTGGGTTACTTCGAGAATCACGTGCATCGGATGGACTATCCGGCGTATCGGGCCAAGGGCTGGGCGATCGGCTCCGGCCCGATCGAGTCGGCGTGCAAGACGGTCATCGGCAAGCGGATGAAGAACGGGGGCATGCGCTGGGGCGAAGACGGAGCCGACGGCATGTGCCACCTCCGCGCCCTGTTCGCCAGCGGAGAAGATCAGTGGGACGCCTACTGGCATCCCAGCCGAAACTGAACAGACGGTACACCCACAGAAGTGCTACCTACCCTGCCGGCGTGGATGGCGATGTTGATCCACATCGGGAACCGATCGAACCAGGCGTCGATCCGCCGGGGCGAGCACGCCGAGTCCTTCCACTTGATGAGGGGCCGCTTCCCGCCGTACGCGCACGGCACGAGGTGGTAGCCGAGCGCGGAGAGCTCATGAGCCGTCTGATAGGTTTCGAGGACGCTGTAGGTCTCTTTACGCATGGGGTGATTGGGTAAGGGTGTCGGTTGAATTGGCGATGGCCGATAGGGCCTTCTCTCGCGCCTCCTGTTCTCCCTCCGTCAGCCCGATGCCGTTCGCCAGGTCCATGTCCACGGTCTGTTCCAGAAGGAAGTTCAGGGCTTCGAGCAACGCCGGTTGAGACGTGTAGCGGGCGTACTCACAGGCATCGCACTCGCCGGCGCGGAACACGCCGTTGTTGAAGAATTCCACGATCTCCGAACCGCAGGTGCGGCAGGGTTTTCCGGGTTTGCCTTTGCTCATGATGAGGTTGGGAATGGGATAAAGTTGTACAAAACTATTGCTCAATTAGCAGGATGGCGACCGAATGCCGATTCGAGCCGAGCATCCGGCACATCTCGTCGGCGGTCTCGCGTTTGTCGGTGACCATCTCCCGGCTCACGGGCTTGCCGGTCTCGTTGTCGATCAGGATGAACTTCGTCTCGAAGAGCTGGTCGAAGGTCGCGTTGAGTCGCGGCAGCAGCTCCTTGCAGAGGTCCGCGACGTAGTTGGGTGCGAGCACGCCGAGGATCTCCTGGACGGCTTCGGTGAACAGGTCGTTTTCGCATAAGTAAAACATGATTGATTTGGGAAATGATGGATAAAGAATCACCGGGCCTTCTCGAACACCACGCAGGTGTCGTGCAGCCCGGGGATGAAGCGGCTGCGGTACGTTTTTCCTCCGCTGCTCGCCCCGTGCGAGAACCGGATGATGTCGGTGACGTGCTGCCCCAGGCCGACCCGGAACGCCAGCCGCTTCGTGTGATAGGTCAGCGGGACGAACCCCGCCTCGCGATCGCGGTAGTCGCCCATCAGGACCGCCAGCCGGCCACCAGGTTCCAGGGCTCCCTCGCAGCCTAAAAGCAGCCCATGGAGCCGGTTGCAGAAGGCGTCGAGCGTCGGGCAGCGCGACAGGTCGCGCGGGTCGTTGGCGTAGAGCTTCTGCCGCCAGTACGGCGGATGGACCCGCGCGGGCCTGCCGACCTCATCGACCAAGAAGGCGGCGATGTTGGCCTCGGTGCGGGGCAGGTCGCGGACGAACTCCAGCAGGCAGACGACCTTCGCCACCCGCAGCGACCAGCCCGCGTCCTCGGGCGTCCTTGATCCGCTGGGCGATGTCGTGGATGTCCCGCTGCTTCTCGCTGGACAGGTTGCCCTCGACCAGTTCGTACACCTTGTCGAGCGTGACCAGCGTGCCGAGCGGCGTCCGGGCGACCGCCGTGCGGTCGTTGACCAGCATCTCGTAGGCTTGCTTGATGATCGTCCGGTTGCTGCCGCCGTAGTGCCGGGGCGCTCCGGGCTGGAGCCGGATGCCCGACATGATGCCGATGCAGAGGTCGATGTAGTGCGGCGGGTAGGGGTAGAACTGCACGAAGTCGGCCTCGGTGACCTCGGTGACGGGCGTCCGCTCCAGCCGCAGGGCGGCGTTGAGCGCGCCCTGGTTCTCGCCGAAGAGCCGTTCAGGACCGGGACGGCGTCGCCTTCTTGGCCAGCACCCGCTTCGTGGCGACCTCCCGGATGTCGGGGGGCGAGATCACCCGGTAGCGGAAGCGGTCCTGGAGCTTCGCCAGCTCGACCCGCTTGGAGTCGATGGCGGCGACCACCTCGTCGAGCTTCTCCTGCGAGGTGACGACGATCCAGCAGGGGCCGGGATCTTGCGGGCCTTGAGCAGGTTCTTGCCGACCTTGCCGAACTCCTCGACGGTGCCCGCAAGTCCTCGATCTTGTCGCCGCTGCGGGCGACGTGCTGGCCCACCTCGTCGATGATGAAGACAGGCCTTGCCGGCGCGTCGGCCCATCAGCTCGAAGGTCCGCTCGACGACCGTCTGACCGTGACTGCGAAGTTCTTCTTCCCTGGGCGTGCGCCAGGAGTCCGGCGAGGGTACGTCGTCGGGTCGAGGTCGTGCAGGACGGCACTGGCCCGGGAGAGCTTCTGGGCCCCCTTGCGGACCATCCGCCAGTCCAGCCGTGGAGCCGGCAGGTCTCCGAACTCGGCGAGCTGCCCCTCGGCCTCCAGCTCGATCTCCAGCTCGGCGATCTCGAAGTCCTCGGCGTAGCCGAGTTCCCGCAGGACGACCGTGTACATCTTCTCGGCGATCCGCTCGGTCACCGTCCGGATGTCGCTCTCCTTGCTCACGTCGAAGAGGACGACTCGTCGGCACCTTCGCGTTGATCAGGTCCAGGAGGTCGGCGACCCGCCGGTCCCCGATCTGGTCCTTGAACAGCGCGGCGAAGTCGTGGCCGAGCACCTGCCGGTTCTGGAGGGCGTAGCCGAGGTTCTTGGCGAACGAGCTTTTGCCCGAGCCGAAGAAGCCCGGAGATCCAGACGCCGACCCCCTCGTGCGGCTCGGCCGGGGCCTCGGCGATGGCCCTCAGCAGCGTGGCGTAGTGGTCCCGGATGCTGTCGGTGGCGACGTACTCGGTGATCTCGGAGTAGACCGACTCCTCGTCGGCCTGATCGACCTGGGTGATCTCCTCGATCTTGCGGGTGAGGTCTCTGGTGAGCAGGTCGCCGATCGTCTTCATGAGTCCCTCAGCCGTAGATCTTCACCCGGTAGTTGCCCAGGGCATCGCGGTCCTTGAGGTCCATGAACCGCAGGCCGGTCGTGCCCTCGATCGAGCCGGGGTAGAACAGGATGGTCGGCACCCGCGTCCGGCCCTTCATCTCGTCGAGCAGGCTGGACATGTGGTAGAAGCCCGGGGCCATCGCCGCCGCGCGGGTCAGGAAGGCGACGTGCCTTCTGCGGGTCGAGCCCCGCGAGCCGCTCGGCGAGCAGCCGCCAGAGCGGGCGCCAGTCCGATCGGCGAGATAGGTCGTCACCTGCTTCTGGGCGGCGAGGTAGCCCCGCTCCCGCTCCAGTTCGACGACCTCGTCGATCCCCTCGCTCTCGTCGATCGCCCCGCCAGAGGAACTCGGACAGGGGGATGACGACAGGAGGATTGCAAAGTCCTCTCGCCGAAGTGTAAGTTACCGCCTCACCGACCGAATTTCGCACCCCTGAGGTTAATCACGGATGGCCGACCCGCTCCCCTCGTTGCTCGACGCCTTCGCTCAGATCGACGACCCCCGCAAGCGGCGGGGGGTCCGGCACCCCTTCACCTCCATCCTCGCCCTGGCGTTCCTCGGACTGCTCTGCCGCGAGACCGACTTCGCCGGCCTCCGGCGTTGGGCCGCCGACCACTGGTGGCTCCTCAAGCCCGCCCTCGGCTTCACCGGCAAGCGGCCGCCCCACGCCACGACGATCAGTCGCGCCTGGCGCGGTTCTCCCTGGAGCAGTTCCGCGACGCCTTCGCCCGGTGGCTGGTCAGCTGGCCGCAGGCCGCCGCCGCCCTCACGGCCGCCGCCGACGGCAAGACCAGCAAGCAGGGGCACGATGCCCACGGCGACCCGGTCCACATGCTCAACGTCTTCGCCCACGAGTTGGGGCTCTGCCTGGGCCAGTTCCCCGTCACCGGCGGCAAGCCCACCGAGCCCCAGGCCCTCAAGGCGGCCCTGGCGGAACTCATCGACCATTACCCGATGCTCCGCCTCTTCACCACCGACGCCCTGTTCACCCAGCGGCCCCTGGCGCAGGTGATCCTGGAGGCCGACCGCGACTTCCTCTTCGCCGTCAAGGACAACCAACCGGACCTGCACGAGGCCCTGCAGGCCAGCTTCCGCGAGGCCGCCGAGCGGCCCGCCGACGTGAAGACCACGGAGAAAAAGGGGGCGAAGTCCACACCCGCAAGCTCTGGGTCCTGGAGGGCGAGGAGGTCGCCTACATCCGCGAGGCGACCTCGTTCCCTGGTATCGAGCTGATCCTGCGGGTCGACCTCGACATCGCCGTCATGGGCGCCCCGGACCGCCATGAGACCCGCTATTTCGTGACGAGCCTCGCGGCCGACGAGGTGAGCCCGGAGCAGCTGCTGCGCCGGGTCCGGGGCCATTGGTGCGTCGAGAACGGGCTGCATTTCATCAAGGATCGGTGGTGGGACGAGGACCGCCAGTGGAGCACCCGGCCCGGGCTGGCGGAACGGCTGGCGGCGCTGCGGGATGCGGCGCTGACAGCCCTGCACGTGCTCCCGGACGTGCCGGCGGACCTGCCCATTCGCGGCCGGGCCGATCATCTGGGGCGCAAGCTCCGCAAGGCGTTGAAATTCATCGGAGCCCTGAAATAGGGACTTTGCAATCCTCCTGGGGATGACGACGGCCTCCTTGCCCACCCCCTCCAGCCGGGTCGCCAGCAACTTGACCTCGCGGCGAAGCACCCACTCCTCGTCGGGGTCGTACCGCAGGATGGCGAACGGCAGATCGCTGTAGACGGCGATCTTGGGCGGCCTTGAGAAAATTTCTTCCAGGGATGTGAATGTTGGACCGGCGTCCCCGGGTGTGAGATTATGGACGATGAAATGATTACCGATCTTCGGACCGACGAGGAGTTGTTGCGTGCCGCCCGCGAGGGCGACGAAGGCGCCCTGGCCGTCCTCGTCGAGCGCCATCGCGACCGTCTCGAACGGATGGTTCGTTTGCGCATGGACCGCCGGTTGCAGGGCCGCGTCGATCCCGCGGACGTTATCCAGGAGGCGTACCTGGCGATGCGCGGCAAATTCGCCCCGCGCGGGGCGGAGTCGGAGCTGCCCGTCTTCCTGTGGCTGCGGCTGGAGGTCGGCCAGAAACTCGTGGACGTCCATCGCTTCCATCTCGGGGCCAAGATGCGAGACGCCGGGCAGGAGGTCTCGCTGCACCGCGGGGCGCTGCCCCAGGTGACCTCGCTGTCGCTGGCCGAGCATCTGCTGGGGAAGCTGACCTCGGCGAGCCGGGCCTCGAGCCGGGCCGAGCTGAAGCTCCGGGTCCAGGAGGCCCTCAACAGCATGGACCCCAACGACCGTGAGGTGCTGATCCTCCGCCACTTCGAGGAGCTGAGCAACGCCGAGGCGGCCCAGGTCCTCGGAATCAAGCCGACGGCGGCGGTCAACCGCTACGTGCGGGCCCTCAGCCGGTTGAAGGACGTGTTCCAGGGGCTGCCCGGGGGCATCGAGGAAATCTGGGAATGAGCGACCTCACCGACTCCTTCACCGATGAGTTCGGCGTGATCGCGGACGAGTTCGTCGAGGCCTTCCGGCAAGGAAAACGCCCTTCGCTTGAGGAGTTCTGCCGGCGCTACCCCGGACACGCGAACCTGATCCGCGAGATGCTGCCGGCCCTCGTGTTGATGGAGAGGGCGAAGTCGTCGTGCGCCGACGCGGGGGAGCGCGGTCCGGCCGCGGAACCCGCCTTCGCGACGCCCTTGCAGCAACTGGGGGACTTCCAGATCCTGCGCGAGCTGGGGCGAGGCGGCATGGGGGTCGTCTATGAGGCCGAGCAGGTCAGCCTCGGCCGGCGCGTCGCGCTCAAGGTCCTTTCCGGCCATGTCTCTCGCGACGGGACGGTCCAGGAGCGGTTCCGGCGCGAGGCGCGGGCCGCCGCCCGCCTCCACCACACGAACATCGTCCCCGTTTACGAGGTCGGTCAGGGCGCCGATGTCTGCTACTATGCCATGCAGCTCATCCAGGGACAGGGACTCGACGCCATCATCGACGAATTGCGACGGCTCCGCGACCGCTCCGGCGCGGCCGGCACCCCGACCGCTCGCCAATCGTCGCTGCCATCCCGCGACCAATCCGATATCCGCTCATGTGAGGATGCGGCCTCCCGCAAAGAGGTTGAGGTCAGCGAGGCCCTCCAGTTCCTCCTGACAGGCCGATGGGACGCGGGGGACGAGGCACGGGAACCGGCCGCGACCCCGGCAACGACACGCACCGAAGTCCTCCGGCCGCACCCGGACACGGAGTCTTCCTCCGCGACCTCGACCCTCCTGCCCGGCGGCACCCAGCTCTCCTCCGCCGAGTCGGGCAGGAACGTCTACTATCGCAGCCTGGCCCAGATCGGGCGCCAGGTCGCCAGCGGCCTCGAATACGCCCACGCGCGCGGGATCGTCCACCGCGACATCAAGCCGTCGAACTTGCTCCTCGATACCGAGGGGGTCGTCTGGATCGCCGACTTCGGCCTCGCCAAGGGCGAGGAGGAGGGCCTGACCCAGAGCGGCGACATCCTCGGCACCCTCCGCTACATGGCACCCTGCCGGTTCCGCGGCGAGGGGGATGCGCGGGTCGATATTTACTCCCTCGGCATGACCCTCTACGAGCTGCTCACGCTCCGGCCGGCGTTCGACTCCACAGATCGCCTCAGGCTCATCGAACAGATCAAGAACGAGGAGCCCCCCCGACCTCGGTCGCTCGATTCCAGGATTCCCCGCGACCTCGAAACCATCGTCCTCAAGGCCATCGAGAAGGACCCCCGCGAACGCTACCCGACCGCCAGGGCAATGGCCGAGGACCTGCGGCGGTTCCTGGCCGATGAGCCGATCCAGGCGCGGCAGGCCTCGGCGGCCGAGCGATACGCCCGCTGGGCGCGGCGGAACCCGCTCATCGCCGTGCTCGGCGGAGTTCTCACCGGAGTCCTGGTGCTCGCCACGGTGGGTTCGCTTCTGGCGGCGCAGCGCTTCCATGCCCAGGCCGAGACCCAGCGCGCGCTGGCGAACGACCGGGAGGCCGCACGGCAGGGGGCGGACCGCGCTCGGGCGGACGAGGCCACGGCCCGCCGCAAGACCGACCAGGTGAACGCCAGCCTCCGTGCAACCCAGGAAGAGCTGCGACGGACCGTGTACGCGACGCGCTCCAATCTCGCCCTGGCCGCCTGGGACACCAACGACGTCGGCCATCTTGCGCAGCCTCCTCGACCTGATGCGCCCGGCTCAGGGGAAGCCCGACCTTCGCGGCTGGGAGTGGCGCTATCTCTGGCAACTGGAGCACGAGTATCGGCTCACGCTCCGGACCCAGGAGAATAACCGGTTTATGAGCGTGGTGTTCAGTCCCGACGGGCAAACCATCGCCAGCCAGGAGGCCAAGGGCCGCATCCGGCTCTGGGACCGGCGGAGCGGGGCTGTGCTGCGAACGATGGGGGTCACGACAGAGGGCCAGACGGCGAGTCTGGCAAGTGGTGTCAGTGCGCTCGCGTTCAGCCCGGACGGCCGCACCCTCGCCGGGCCGGGGCCGGACGCGAGCCTGGCCCTCTATCGCCGTTGACACCGGCCAACCCATCCTCCGTTTCGAGGGCTCCCCCGGCGCGGTTCTGGGGCTGGCCTGGAGCCCGGACGGCCGCACCCTCGTCGCCGCGATTTCGGCCCACATGATGCGGGTCTGGGACACCCGCGACGGCCATCTGATCCACAAACAGTTCGGCGCGCATCGCGGCCCGGTCGCCTCCGTCGCATTCAGCCCCGACGGCCGCACGATCGCCTCGGCCAGCTACGACCACACCGTCAAGCTCTGGAACCCCGAGGACCCCGTCCACCCGCGCGCCGTTCTCGGGGGACACACCGACGAGGTCCGCGCCGTGGCCTTCAGCCCCGATGGCCGTCGGGTGGTCTCCGCGGGCCTCGACCAGTCCCTCCGGGTCTGGGATGCCAGTTCGGGAGCGGAGGTCGCCGTGATCCGGGGGCACACCAGCTCGGTGACGTCGCTGGCCTATTTTCCCGACAGCGTGCGGGTCGTGACGGGCTCCAGCGACCAGACGGTCCGCCTCTGGGACACGATCTCGCGCGAGGAGCTTCGCACCTTCAAGGGCACCGACGCCGTCAGCGCCGTGGCGGTGAGCCCCGATGGCCGCGACATCGCCTCGGCGGCCGACGTGACGGTGCGGGTCTGGGACGCTGCCAGCCCGCCACGCCCCCGCACGCTCCAGAGCCCCTCCGTTCTGACTTACGGCGGGAGGCTGGAATGTCTGGCGTTCAGTCCCGACGGCCGACGGCTGGTGTCGGGCCACGAGGACCACGCGCTGCGCGTCTGGGAATACCCCTCGGGACGGCAACTCCTGGTGATCCAGGGTCACGACCATTCCATCAAGTGCGTCGCGTTCAGTCCCGACGGCCGCATCATCGCCTCCGGCGACACACACGGCACGCTACGGTTATGGGACGCCGAAACCGGCGATCCCCGGCTCACGTTCACCGGACACACCGACGAGCTCAAGGCGATCGTGTTCACGGCCGACGGCCAGACCGTCCTCTCGGCCGGCACCGATCGCACGATCCAGGCCTGGGACCCCGCGACCGGCGTCGTCAAGTTCGTCCTCCGCGGCCACTCCGATACGGTGCACGACCTGGCGCTCAGCCCCGACGGCCGCACCCTCGCTTCCGCGAGCTACGACAGGACGTGCATCCTCTGGGACCTCCCCGGCGGGCCGCCCCGCTGACACTCCGGGGACATTCCGAGGACGTCAACGCCGTCGCGTTCAGCCCGGACGGGCGGACCGTCGCGACGGCGTCGGACGACGACACGGTGCGGCTCTGGGACACTGCGGACGGCTCGCCTCGAGGCATCCTGGAAGGACACACCGAGGGAGTCAGCGGCCTCGCGTTCAACCCCGACGGACGACTCGCCTCGTCTGGTTGGGACAGGACCATCCGGATCTGGGACTGTGCCAGCGGGCAGACCTTGCTGGTCCTCAAAGGGCACGCGGGCGCAGTCCGTTGCATCAAGTTCAGCCCGGACGGCCGGACTCTCGCCTCGGCCAGCTATGACCGGACTCTGAAGCTCTGGGAAGCCGCCCCGGAAACGGTCCTCTCCACCGTCAGCTCGAGCGCCGGTTGCGGCATCCCAGGGCGGCCGTCCGGCTCGCACGTCCGGCAAATAGAAGCCCGGTCCTTCGCGGACAGGCCAGCCCCCGAGCGGCCGAACCCGTCAAGATTCTCGTCACCAACCGGGGCCGTCCCGCGCCGCCGTAGGCATGGGCCTCGAAAATAATCTCCCGGAAGTGTGAACGATCGGCCTCCGCTCCCGTGTAAGGGAATAGCGACGTCACCTGGAACGGTCCGGGGACAGTCGACGGCTGTGCTCGACGTCACTGTGACGGAGGAGAGCGACGAACCGACCTCATCAACGATGATGAGGACTTACTGGAGAACGCCTTCACGGTGCCCGATGTTGCGCGGACCGATGTGCCGGCGGAGAGAGAGGCTGTTCAACCCGAGAGGAGGAATCGCCTCGTCGTGCAAAGGCCATCGCCGAGTTCAACACGGTCGTCCTGAAAAGGAAGCCATCGGCTGAGTGATCCGCTTGCGTTATACGAACACGCGTGACAACGCCGTGACCGGTCGCGCTGCGCGCCAGGACATCATTCGCGATGGGACCGACGGGACTTCCCAGCAACGGACCGACTTCCAGAACTGACGGAGACTCTCCATCGAGCGCTGCGAAATCATCGCCTACACGGTGACGAGCCCCAACGGCGGCGGCGTCCACTGGCGCTCGGCCGCCAGCAGATAATCCCCCCGGGATCGCCATTCACTCGACACGAGTGTGCCACCTGTGGCTCCCGCGGTGACACCGGACATCTGGCCGACCAGAGCGCGATGATGTAGAGATCTCGGTTTGTGTTTATGTAAATAACAAAATTATCACTCCACACCGCTACGAACCGCAACCAGGGAGCCATACGATGAGGTTCGACAGATCATCTCGGCGTTCGTTGGGTCACACAAACCAGGGAAGACCTTCCACCGGAACAGCCCGCAAGAGGCTGGGGTGGTCGTCTCGCGGACGCGATGCGGTGCTGGGTTTCGAGCGGCTCGAAGAGCGCACGATGCTGGCGACGTTCTCGGGCGCCGCCTCCCCCCTGACGTTGGCACTGGCCGCCAACGAGGCCGTCAGCATCGTGGCGGACACCTCCGCCTCCACGAGCATCTACACGCTCAAGCTGGATTCACCCGGCACCTGGAGCGGTACCGACAATGGCAACGTGTCCGGGAACGGCTCGGATACGCTGACCGTCCAGGAATCGGCATTCACCCAGGTCAACCTCACGGATTCGGGCGCCGGCGCATCGGTCACGTTCAACGACAGTGGGAGCAACACGTACGATAGCGGTTTTAACGTGACGCTGGACGATTCGGCCGCCGGGTCCATTGCGTTCCATGGCGCGACCAGGTTCTCGGGTTCGAACGCGCTGAGCGCCTCGACGACCGGGTCTGTTCACGTCGGGGATGGCTCCGCGACAGCCGCCACCGTCTCCACGAACACCGGAACCCTGACTTTGACGGGCGCCGGGATCACGTTTGCCAACGGCCATGTCTCCGCCACCACGGGCGGTGTGACTCTGACCGGCGCTGGCGGGAGCATCACCGAAACGACGCCGAACGCCGGGGCCGACGTTTCCGGCGCCACGGTGACACTGAAGACGACGGGCTCCGGGAACCAGATCGGCACCGCGGGACTCGATGGCGATCCGAGCACCCCCCTCAAGGTCGATGCCTCAACCCTGCTGAATGCCAGCACCAGCGACGGCTTCATCACCCTGGCCAATACGACCGGCAACATGCCGCTCGGCGTGCTGGATGCCGGCGCGGCGTTCATCGAACTGACCGCCGTGGGCGCGATCACCGACGGCAAGAACGGCACCGGGGCCGCCAACCTGACAGCGGCCGACGGCGCCGCCTTGACGACCACTGGGCTCAACAGCGCGATCGGTACGTCTTCCCGTCCGATCCGGACCGCGATCGGGTGGCTCGCCGCCACGACCAACGACGGCGGCGTCTTCATCGCCGATTCGAACGGCCCCGGGCTGATCGATCGGCTCCATCCTGGCCGAAGGAGAGGGGGCAAGTTCCCTTCATGACGACAGCAACAAGTCGTCGTGTTCGATCCACAACCCGACCGGACGAAGCCCCAAGAACCCGCATGCCGGCGTGAACGACGTCTCGGTGTCCGCGACGGGGCCCATCCTGTTCGTGAACATGGAGGGCGTGATACACGAACGTGATAGCCCCCAACGCGGTCACGATCAACTCCCGGGGGACAGCATCATTCAGGGCCAGGAGGGGACGATCAACGTTCTCGCCCGCAGCGTCAATCTGGTCGCCAGCGGCTCGATCGGCGTCGCGGGCGGAGCCATGGGTTTGACGGTCGAGAGTGTGAGTGCCAGCACGACCGAACGGCGGCATCTTCCTCGCGGAATTGATCCCGGGCACGGTGACGTCCGTCGTTGCCGGCGGTACGGGCAATGATGTGTCGGTGATCGGTTCCGGCGCGACCCTGGGCATCGGCACCATCACCGCGCCGGGCACCGTCACGCTGCTGGAAACCGGCGGGGCTCTGTTGAACGGCGCAAGTACGCAGGTCACCGGTCAGACCGTTAAGCTGAGCGGAAGAGCGGGCATCGGCAGCAGTGCTCGTCTCCGTTCATGGTGACCGCCAGCCGATCTGGCGGCGACCGCCACGTGACTCCAGGCGCTGCCATCTTCGTCAATAACACGACGGGACTGAGCTCGGTGTCGGCCACGACCAACGCCGGCGACGCGACGATTACCTACACGGATGGATCACTCCAGTTCACGGCGAGCACGGGGATGCTGACCGCGTCGGGCGCGGCGACCGTGTCGTTTGCCAATACGGGCGGCGACATCGTCCTGGGCGCCGTCAAGTGTGGCGAACATCATCGCCTCCGGAGCGATCACCGCGGGCACCGGGGTGAACCTCACCGGAGGCACGGTGACGCTGGCTGCGGGCACCGGCATCGGCGCCCCAGGAAGTGCGATCGCGACGAACGTCACGACCCTCAACGCCACCACGGACACGGGGAACATCGTCATCACCCAGGCCAGTGCGTTCACCCTGAACGCCCTGAGCCTGGGCTTCACCGACCCGTCGAGGATCGACCGGCAGCGACATCCACGTGACCACCACGACGGGCGGCATGACGGTGGGGGCCGTGTCGGCCCTGGGTGCCGTCACCCTCCAGGCGGGAGGGGCGATCCTGGCCGGGAGCGGCGAGATCCCTTCAACGTCTCCGCCGACACGCTCGCCCTCACCGCGTCGAACGGGATCGGCACCGCCGCCGCCGCAGCTTGAGACCTCGGTCGACACCCTGACGGCGAACGGCGGAGCGGGGGGCGGCCTGTTCCTGGCCAATAACCAGGGCCCTCGCCGTGACGTCGGCGGCGGCGACCGGCGGGGCCGTGCGTCATCCCGCCGCCGGCGACCTCCAGCTCGGCACGGTGACCGCGATCGGCCGGGCCGTCACGTTGACGGCCACCGGCGCGTTGAGCGATTCGAATGGTCCGGCCGTCAACATCACCGCCCTGAGCGCCACGCTGAGCGGGTCCATGATTGGCGTGCCCGGGGACGATCTGGAAACCCGCGTCTCGACCGTGACCGCCTCGACGACGGGAGGGGGCATCTATCTCCGCGATCTCGGCAACGGGAGCGTGACCCTCACCGCGACGGCGTTGGGACAGGGGGCCGACATCCAGTTCACCGGCGCGGGCGACATCATCCTCCAGGCGGTCACCGCCAAGGGCGATGGGGTCACCCTGACCGCGGCCGGCTCGATCACCAACGGCCTCGCGTCGGCGGGGGTCAACATCACCGCCCAGACGCTCGATATCGTCGCTCCCGGCGGCATCGGCACCGAGGCCAACCCCTTGCAAGTGCTGGTGGCGCAGGTGAGCACCCTGGACGGCGGCGAGCCGGGGGTCTTCATGGTCAACGCCGGGCCGCTGGCGATCACGAAGACCGCGCTCGAAGCGTCGGGAAGCGGCACCCTGACGTTCGATGCCGCCTCGATCCTCGTTCTCAGCATGGGCGGCACCACGGCGACCCTGGCCCCGGGCCGTTCCCTGGTGCTCACGACGCAGACCGGGCCGATCGTATTTGCCAACCCCGCGGACACGATCGAGACCACCGGAGCGGGCACGATCAAGGTCGAGGCCGGCACGATCGCCGGCAGCGCCGGCGTGGCCGTCCTGGGCAACCTCACGACGGCAGGCGGCGACATCAAGGTCTCCGCCGACGGCAGCATCACCATCGGCCTGCTCAACGCCGGCGCCGGCGATGTCACGGTCCAGTCCACTCAGGGGATCATCCTCGACGGCAACGGCCCGTCCGCCCTCAACGTGATCGCCGCGACGACGACCCTGAGCGGCAATGCCCCGACCGCGCGGCAACTGGAGCTCGACGAGGAGATCCGGATCGCGGCGTCGGCGGCCGCCATCGCGGAGGCGGCCGCGAATCAGCTCCTGGCCAGCACCCTCGACAGCCAGCTCACAATCAGCAACGACACCGTGGCACAGCTCGTAGCTCAGGAGGCGAGCGACAAGATTTTCATGGATGCCGCGGACGCCGCGTATCTCAATGCGACGAATACCCTCAACGGCCTGAACGTGACCGTGGCATCTCTGAACACCCTTGCAAGCATCGCCAGTCTCGTGGCTGCTGCTGGGATGGGCGTCACGGCACCCGCGCAAGCCATTCCGCTGACTGGTGATCTTGGTACGTTCGCGGCCTATTATATTCTCGCCCTGGTTTCTCAAACTGCCACTGTCGCTCTTAACGCGGCTTCAGTCGCGGCTAATGCGTACGCGTTTACGGTGACCAAACTGGGCAACGACGACGTGGTCGCGGACGCCCAGATATCGCCACCAAGTCCTCTCGGGAACTCGCGGAGAAGATGCAGGGTGCGTTTAAGGAATCCAACTCCATCGCCCAGGCCGCTGCCGCCAACTCGCTGCTCCAGAGCGAGACGGCCATCGTCGTGAGCAACCAGGCCATCGCGGCCCGCGACCAGGCCAACGTGATCGGCAGCCTCTCCGATCCCCTGGGCATTCAGGTGACCGGCGTGATCAATGTGATCGCCGGCCCCACCGACAGTTACTTGCAAGTCGTCGGCGACACGGCCCTGGGCGAGATCCACGCCACCGGGAGCGTCACGCTGATCTCGACCGGAGCCATCACCAACGGCGCACCCGCCAACACGCCGAACGTCGTGGCCACCGGCCTGACGATCACGGCCGTCAACGGCATCGGCACGGTGGGCAATCCTCTGCTCACGCGCGTGGGCACGCTCAACGCCACCAACACGGGCAGCGGCGACATCGTGATCAGCAACACGGCCGGCACCCCGGCGGCGCTCGAGATCACCGGCGTCTCCAACTTGAGCGGCGGCAATGTGGACATTTCCAACAAGGGCGACGCGGCGGCCGGAGAGGGAATCACCGTGACGGGCCCGATCAGCACGACCGGGGCCGGGACCGTGACGATCAACTCCGGAAGCCCCATGACGATCGCCGCGAACGTGACGTCGGCCAGCGCCATCGTCCTGTCGGCGGCGGAATCGCCGGGGACCGGCGATGACCTGACGGTGGACCCGGGGGTGTTGATCCAGTCCACCACCTCGTCCGTCACGCTCCAGGCGGGCGACAACGTCACGGTTCCGACCGGCTCGACGATCCAGGCAAGTGGCACGATCACCATCTCGGCCGACCACAACTCGGCCGATACGGCCGGCGCGAATGTGGTTGTCGAGGGGACGCTGATCGCCCCGTCGGCCTCGATCGACGGCAACACCCACGATGACACGTTCACGATCACACCCTCGGCCTCCACGCCGATCACCGTGGATGGCGGGGACGGCAGCGACACGCTGAACTTCAACGCCGACGGTCTGCCCGTGACGATCCTCGGCAACGTGATCACGGCCGCGGGCCGGGCGCCGTTGACGTTTAGCAACGTCGAGTTCGTGCATATCCTCAACGCGGCCGGCGGCGGTCACATCACGCTCGATGCGCAGAACGGTATAAACGACGCCCTGGTCCTCACCGGCACCGGCCCCGGAGCGGGCACGTTCACGCTCAACGGCGGCACGCCCATCTCCTTCAGCGGTGTCACGTCCTTCGCGTACAACGGTGGAACCCAGAACGAGGCGATCACCGTGTCGCCGTTCGCCACTCCCGTGCAGCAGTGGAATGTGGCGCTCACGATCAACGGCGGCACCGGCACGGCGACCCTCACCTACAACAATGTGGCCGGCGTCTCCGACAACATCACGATTCAGCCCTCGGCGCCGGGAGCCGGCCAACTGATCGACACCAACGCCGCCACGGGCACGTCCATCGCCGTGGTCACCTACCTCGACACCCACAACTTCGTCGTCAACGGCAGCGCGGGCACAACCGGAGAAACCGACAGGCTGTTCCTCAACGGCACGGACCCGGCCAATCCAGGGGTCAGCGGCAACGACGACGTCCTCGCCAATTTCCAGGCAACGGGCGACCTCACTCATCCGATGCTCCGCCTCTACGACGCCGGCGCAGGGCGCCGTCGGTGGTCGTACTCCCTCCGCCGCGGAGCTCGCCGACACGGCGGGCGCCGCCACCAACAACCTGTTCAACCTGCAAAGCTTCACCAACTTCACCACCATCCATATCGGGCTGCTCGGCGGCAACGACGTGCTCGACCTGCTCGGCGGAGCCCAGAACGGCGCCCTGGCGATCGACTACACCGGCGGCCTGGGCGACGACAGCCTCATCGTCGACAGCTCCAACGGCCCGGTGCTTGGGTCGATCAACTACGACGGCGGCCCCGGCACCAATTCCATGACCCTCACCGGCGGCACGGCCACCAGCGACACCTACACCCCAGGGTCCCAGCTCGGCTCAGGCAACAATACCCTGGTCTTCGGCGGCGGCACGGAATCCGTGAGTTTCCAGAACCTGACGCAGATCTTTGACCAGGTTGGCGGGCCTCTCCGGGTCAACGGCAACAATGCCAACAATGCCATCACCTACCGGCAGGGGAACAACACGACCAGCATGCCCGATACCGCCTGGGGCCAGGTCAGCGTGGACAACCTCGAGCCGATCAACTTCACCAACAAGACCCAACTGACGATCGCCGGCCTGGCCGGCACCGACACCTTCAGCCTCAACAATCCCAACACGCCGACCAGCCTGGGCAACATCGCCGTCAACGGCGACCCTGGCAGCGGCAACACGCTGACCGTCAGCGGCGCCGGTGTCGCGGTGACCGTGAACACGGCGACGGCCACCATCACGGGCGCCACCGGCGCTGGTGGCGCGGTGTCGATCAGTTACAGCGGCATCAACGCGCTGAACCTCGCAACCAACATCGGCGACCTCACTCTCACCACCACCGGCGTCGATGACACACTCAACGTCACCCCAGGCGTCAGCGGCGCGGCCAACAGTGG
Source organism: uncultured Planctomycetota bacterium (assembly GCA_963758025.1). GTDB lineage: Bacteria > Planctomycetota > Planctomycetia > Isosphaerales > Isosphaeraceae > CAVWUA01. Next base: position 110,499 of record CAVWUA010000015.1, read on the forward strand.
CTCGCTGGTCTCCGGCGGCGTCGTGCCATCGATCACGTTCGTCAACAGCGGCACGCTGACAGCCAACCTCGGCGGCGGCAACGACGCGGTCAACGTCATGGCCTCGGTCGGTAACGACACGATCGCGGTCAGCGACGCGGCGGTGGCCATCACCGGCCGCAATACAGTGAACTACACGGGCGTCGAGTCGGTCGCCGTCAACGGGCTTGCCGGTAGCGACACCTTCAACGTGACCCCCTCGGCCACGACGTCCATCAGCATCGAGGGCGGCTCCCTCGTCGGCGATCGGCTCAACCTCGTCACCACAACCGGCGACACCGTCACCGTCAATCCCGGTCCCACCAGCGACCAGGGCGCCTTCGTGGTCAACAATGACCAGCCGATCAGCTTCGTCCACATCCAATCGCTGAGCGTCAGCGGAGGCGGCACGCCGGTCATTAACGGCGCCAACGGCACCAACGGCAATGGCGTGATCAACATCGTCGCTCGCGACGCTACGTACGAGTCGGGCCTCAATGGCATCCAGGACTTCACGATGTCGATCAACGGCGGGCCGAACGTGCTGTTCGTTGACACACCGTCACTGGAAGTGAACACGGCTGGAAACGGCCAGGTCGTCTTGCAGGCGCTGGCGCCCAACCTGGCCGCCTGGAACGTGGCGGTCACAATCCACGGCGGTATCCCATCGGTCAGCAACCAGCTGGTGGTGATCGCCCCGGGGACGGACCAGGCCACCTACACGCCGGGCTCGTTCAACAGCGGCACGCTGGGAATTGCCAACAGTAACGGCGCGGTCGCCAATATCACGTTCACCAACATCGACAGCTTCCTCTACGACGGCCAGACGGGCGGCGACACGTTCACCATGGTCGGCAACACCGGCGCCAATGCGTTCGCGCTGACGCCGGGCACCGCCAACGACGCCGGCGTCTTGAGCATGGACAGCACCTTGCCCGTGACGTTCCAGAGGCTGGGGACCATCGGTCAGGTGGTCGTCAACGGCACCAGCGGGGCCGATTCCCTGGTCTACAACGGCACCGCGGCCAACGACACCTTCACCGTCGCCAGCAGCGCCCTCGGCGGCCAGATCAACCTGAATGCCCGGGTGCCCGTGTTCACCGCGAACATCCCGGCCCTGTCTCTGGAAGGACTGGCGGGCGACGACACGTTCACGCTCGTGCCGACCATCGGCGGGACCAACCCGTTCAGGACCCTGAACCTGGACGGCGGGGCCACGGCGTCGGCCACGGGCAATCAGGCCAACCTGACCGCGGCTACATCGTCCGCCCTGATCGTCAGCGGCCAGACGATCATGCAGGGCCTCAATACGGTGGTCGGGACCAGCCTCCAGAAGATCAATCTCAACGGGGCGGACAACGACCTGATCTATAACGGCGTCGCGGGCGTGACGGAGGCCATCAACGTCATCGCCTCACCGGCGGCCGGACAGGGGCAGGTGAGCATTCCCAACGTGGCGCTGTGGTCGTTCACCAACGTGCCGGTCATCTACGCCAACGGGAACGCGGCGGACAACGACACGCTGACGTTCACGGGGACCAGCAACAGTGACGTCTTCCAGATCAACCTGAACGCGGTGGGGACGGACGCAGACCCGGTCCTGAAACTGCAGAACGCGACGGCGAACACCCTGCTGACGCTGGGGAATTATACCGGCTTCAGCACGCTGAACGTCAGCGGCCTGGACGACGCCGATACGTTCAACGTCTACACCGGCCCGACGATGGGCCGCAACCTGTACCTCGACGGCGGCCTCTCCCCCGGGAAGAAGAAGCTGACCGACGTGCTGAACGTCTTCTACGTCATGCCCAGGCCGAAGATTGTCCAGAGCACAGCGACCCAGAACCCGTCCTCGGGCCTGGTGAGCCTCGACTACGGGACTTCCACGAGCCTGATCCAGTACGACGGGATTGAGGACGTAATCATCCGGAAGCAGTGAACGCTCCCACCGCCTAAAGGCGGGGGCTTCGTTGTAACGGACTCAAGTCCTGTTCCGAGCGAAGCTCGGCTGAAAGTCCCCCACCCCAGGTGGGCTCGAAGCCAACTCCCACACCTCGGGTGGGCTTGAAGCTCCCCCACCCGAGGTGGGATCGAAGTCCCCGTGCTCCACGCGAAAGTCCTCCGGCCCCTGCCCCTGGTTGGCGATGTACTCCGAGATCACCTGGTCCGTCACGTTCCCGCTGCTGTAACAGAAGTACCCACTCGCCCACAGGTGCCGGCCCCAGAACTGCTTCCGCAGCGGCGCGAACTCCTGCAACATCTTGGGCGCCGTCTTCCCCTTCAGACGCTGCACCAACCGGCTGATCGTCACCTGGGGCGGGATCGACACCAGCAGATGGACGTGGTCCTTGCTGACGTGGCCCTTCAGGCGGTAAACCAGGCCGCCTTTGTGCAGCCAGCGGCGGACGGTCTGGCGGTGGACCTCGACCTCATGCTCCCGGAGCATCAGCATCGCGACGGCCTCGCAGCACCAGCGGCTGCGGAGGAAGCCGAAGTCGCGGGGGGCCTGGGACGTCACCCATGCGACGACGACCTTGATCCACTCGGCGGCGAAGCGAAAGGGTCGGCCGGGTTTACGCCCACTCAGGCCCTCCACCCCTTCGGCGTGGAACCGCTTGACCCATCGGTCGATGGTCCGCGAGCTGCAGAACAGGAGCGTGGCGACGGTGGCCCAGGTATGACCGTCATCGAGGAGCAAGAGGAGCTGGGCGTGGAAGCGGACCTCGGGGTCGCGGTCCTTGCGATCTTGATCAAGCAACGCCCGTCGCTGCCGGGCGTCGAGTGTGACGCTGCGTGTCATGGGTGCGAGTCTCGGGTACCGGACATGAGTGGCTCTACCCAATTGTACAAACCCCGTCTCCTTTCCCCGTTGAGAGCAGCTATTTAGCGACGATCCTCACCGAGGAACAGCGGAAAACCCTGGAAGACATGAGGACGCGTCCCGGTGGCCGGGTCGCCCGGTGGCCCCCGTCGTGGCGGGCCGGATGGTCCCCGCTGACGGCTCATCGGGCGAAATGCGCCAGTCTTCCGAAGCTGATTCACATCACGATAGACGACTTCGGAGACCCGTTCCACGGTTGCGCCGGCTATTTCAGGTAATGCCAGAAGATCACCCAGTTCAGGATATGCCACTTCGGCATCGTCGCCACGCCCGGCTCGATCGTCTCCAGCTCGGCCATGCAGGCATTGTGGTCGATGTCCTCAATCTGGGCGTAACGGCTCGTCTTCTCGGGTCGCTCGACACGGTGAATCTGGATCGCTTCGACGGCCCGGTCATAGACCTGGCAGAGCAGGTCGAGAACGACGCGGTACTCGTCTTCGGTGAAGCCAGGGGCGCGTCTCGCCAGCGCCTTCAACGCCCCTGGCCGCCCCTTGTAGCTGCCGTGGCCCTTGAACCGAATCACCACGTCGCAGCAGATTTCCAGGAGTTTCGGGTCCGTGGGCGGCAGCGTCGGTCGTCGAACCGTCATGAAATTTCACACCACTATATGTTCACTCTACGACGGATCATCAGGACGATCGCAGTGGGGGCAGAAAGCGTTCGCGTCCCGGAACTTGCAATCGCAGTCAGAGTCCGCGCAGGACCACAGAGTCAACTCCTTCATGAAGCCATCGGCGATGTCCTCGATCTCCAGCTTGTGAAGCGTCAGGTACCAGCGGCACTTCGGGCTCCCGGACGGGTAATAGGTCAGGTCAAACCGCTTCCGATCTCTCGGGTTCCGACCGCCGCAGATCGAATCACACTGGATGGCGTCGTCGAAGTCGAGAGAGATGTTGGGGTCATACCGAGCAGCCCGGATGAGATCAAGAACCTCTCGCAGCGCCTGCCGGAGTTCCGCCGGGATCGCGACCTTGCCCCGCTGCTTGGACTTTGGCGTATCCATTTGCCGTCGTCTCCGCGCCTCAATGTCTCGTCGGCGATTCTCCGCTAGAATAGCCACAATTGCCCTGTCTCCGGTCCCGGACGGCGGAACCGCGAGCAATCCAGAGGCGGCAGGCCCCCATCCAGCCCGTGCTTCCTGGCGAAGATCTGGAAGAAGGTGGCGAGCTGCTCGGCCATCTCGCCCGTTCCGCGCATCCGGGCCCCGAACTGGCTGCTGTTGAGCTTCCCGCCCCGCACTCTCTTGATCCGATCCTCGATCTTCGATACCCGATCCGGGTAACACCGCTCCAGCCACTCACGGAACACCGGAGCCACACTCAGCGGCAACCGCAGCATCGTGTAGGCCGCCGCCCGGGCCCCCGCGTCTCGGGCGGCTTCCAGAATCGCGGGAATCTCACTGTCGTTCAAGCCGGGAATCAGAGGAGCGATCAGGACGCGCACGGGGACTCCAGCCTGAGCAAGCCCCTGGATCGCCCTCAATCGGGCCGAGGGCGTGCTGGTGCGAGGCTCCATCGCGCGGGCCAGCTCGGCGTCCAGCGTCGTTATGGAGATGTTGGCCTGGACCAACCCCTCGGCGGCCATCGGCCCCAGGAGATCGAGGTCCCGCAAGATCAGCGCGTTCTTGGTGATCAGGGCGATCGGCTGATGGAACTCCACGGCAACTTCGAGACAGCGCCTCGTCAGCCGGAACGTTCGCTCGCCCGGCTGATAGGCATCCGTGTTCGGCGCCAGGGCGATGGGTTCCGGTCGCCAGCGTTCCCGAGAGAGGAAAGCCCGGAACAACGCCGGAGCGTCCTCCTTGACCAGGATCTTCGTCTCGAAATCCAGCCCGGCATTGAAGCCCAGATATTCATGGGTCGGCCTGGCGAAGCAGTAGGCGCAGCCGTGCTGACAGCCTCGGTAAGGGTTCAGACTGTAACGGAAGCCGACGTCGGGGCTGTCGTTCTCGGTGACGATGCTCCGGGAGCGGTCGGGGAGATACTCGGTCGGCCGGTTGCGGAGGCTCTCCAGATACTCGTCATCGTGCTCGACCTGCTCCAGGTCGAGGATACGGAGCGTGCCCTCGAAGCGATTCGGCGGGCTCAGTTGCGAGCCTCGGCCCTTGGCGGTCGGTCGTGCCGGGTTCTTCATGCCGTCCTCTCCAGGCCCATGCCCCGTGTGCGTGTTCAAAATTATACCACATGCGTTGGGCGGTGGGTATGCCAGGACTTCGGATGAATGTCATACATATCAATATATATTATAATTATAGCAATTTAAATTATTTTATTATTATGATATGTGATTATTATCCCAATCGGGACAATCCCCATCTTTGCCCCGCAGGGGCGGCAGGTCATGGCCAGGGGACGTGAGCTCCTGGAATGCTCCTCGCCCCGCTGTACGACTTTTGGGTGGGTAGGGTACAGAGGGTGTGGCAAATATTCCTGGCGTCAGGCTTGAGGGTTAGTCAGGATAGGCAAGGCCCTTTTCCCCTTGGAGGTCTTTGCCATGTCATCCGGACCGAAGCTCTCACGAGACGAGTTCGTCACGCAGATGCGGGCCGAGATGGAGGCGACGCTCGGCCAGGTCGCCGACGCGATCAATGACGCGCCGCCGGACGGCATCATCTCGGGGAGTGAAGAGCGGGGCCGCGACCTCTTCGCGGACCTTCGCCAGCATGCCTTCGAGAAGGGCCTGCAGATGCGAGTCGATGCGGCGGAAGCCGCTTTTCCCCCCTCCGAAGGACCCGAGCACGGGCAAGACCAAACACAATCAGGGGCGGCAAGACTTCACCGTGCTGACGATCAATGGTCGGGTGCGGCTCTGGCGTCGCCGCTGGCACAGCGCCGACGAGGGGTCGACCGCCCCGCTGGACGCCTGGCTGGACACGATCGAGAGCACGATCAGCCTGGGCGTGCGCGAGATGGCCTGCCGACTCAACGGCGACGGCAAGAACTTCGACAAGGCCGCGGCCAACTTGGAACGCACCGCCCAGGTCCAGCTCAGCGGCGAGACGCTCCGGGGGCTCGTCGAGGCCGAAGGCAAGCCGATCTTGCAGGCCCACAGGAGGATTGCAAAGTCGACCCGACCTGACGTAACTTGCTGCCTCAGGCTTGAGATCGCTCCCTTGGAGGTCTGGTTACAGATGGCTGCTCCCATTGCTTCGCTGCGCGACGCCTTCGATCAGGTCGACGACCCCCGCAAGCCGCGGGGGGTCCGCCACCCCTTCACCTCCCTGCTGGCCCTGACCTTCCTCGGCCTGCTCTGCCGCGAGACCGACTTCGCCGGCCTGCAACGCTGGGCCAGTGACCACTGGCAAACCCTCAAGGGCCCGCTGGGCTTCACGCAAACCAACCCACCGCACGCCACGACCATCAGCCGGGCCCTGACGCGGTTCTCGCTGGAGCAGTTCCGCGACGCCTTCGCCCGCTGGCTCGTCAGCCTGCCCCAAATCGCCGAGGCCGTCACGGCCGCCGTTGATGGCAAGACCAGCAAGCAGGGGCACGACGCCCAGGGTGACCCGGTCCACATGCTCAACGTCTTCGCCCACGAGCTGAAGCTCAGCCTGGCCCAGTTCCCCGTCACCGACGGCAAGCCCACCGAGCCCCAGGCGTTGAAGGCGGGCCTGGCGGAGTTGCTGGAGCACTACCCGTTCCTGCGGCTGTTCACGGCCGATGCCCTGTTCGCGCAGCGGCCGCTGGCCCGCGTGATCCTCGAGGCCGACCGCGACTTCCTCTTCGGGGTCAAGGACAACCAGCCCGACCTGCTGGAGGCCATCGAGGCGAGCTTCCAGGACGCCGCCGAGCGGCCCCCCGATGCGGAGACCCGCGAGAAAAAGGGGGGAGATTCACATTCGCAAACTCTGGATCATCGAAGGTGTGGAAGTCGATTATCTCCGCGAAGTGACCGCCTTCCCGGGCCTGAGGATGATTCTGCGGGTCGATACCGAGGCCCGCGTCGCCGCCGGCCCGGTCCGTCACGAGACCCGCTCCCTGATCACCAGCCTGTCGCCCGAGGCGGTGAGCCCGAGACAGTTGATGGACCTGATCCGCGGCCATTGGTCGGTCGAGAACGGTCTGCATTTCATCAAGGATCGCTGGTGGGACGAGGATCGCCAGTGGAGCACGCGTCCCGGCCTGGCGGAGCGGCTGGCGATGCTGCGAGACGCGGCGTTGACGGCCTTGCGAGTGCTGCCGGGGGTGCCCGCGGATCTCCCGATCCGGGCTCGGGCCGATCACCTGGGGCGGAATCTCCGGAAAGGCCCTGCAGTTCATCGGGGCCTTAGATTAGCGACTTTGCAATCCTCCTGTGCAGGCCCAGCGTTCGGGACGACTGCCGTTGGACTGGTCGGCGGCCGACTGCAAGGTCGGGGAGGAGACCACGCGGATCTATCTCGGCAGCGATGGCGTGATGGTGCCGCTGGTGACCGACACCGAGAAGGTGTCGCGGCGGAAGAAGGTCAAGCAGAAGCGACGGCGGCGTGGCAAGAGAGCCCGGCCGTTGCCCGCGAGGAAGCCGGGCGCCGACCAGTCCTACAAGGAGTTCAAGATCGTCGCCTTCGACGACGAGACGCAGGAGCACCGGCTGGTCTGTGGCACGCGGGGCGATTGCGAAGCCGCCGGGCGTCTGATGCGTCGGGAGGCCGCCCGAATCCCGATGGACAAGGCCGACGAGAAGGTGGGCAACAGTTCCAATCCAAGGGCTGGCCGATCGGCAGCGGGCCGACGGAGGCGACGTGCAAGACGCTGACGGCTCGGCTGAAGGGTTCGGGGATGCGGTGGGACAGCGACAACGCCGAGGCCATCATGGCGCTGGAAGCACTGACCCAGAGCGACCAATGGGACACATACTGGAAAACCCAGCTACGGCAAACGGGTTGAGTCCGCCAGGAAGTTTGGCCACACCCTGTCGGTGATCTCCGTGTCGGTGCCCGCCGGCACGCCGGGTACGGTGACGTTCACGGCGACGGGTGTGACCTATACGCCGTCTCCAAACACGCACGGCGACGTCAGCTTCCAGTACACGATTCAGGACTCGACCGGTGTGACCTCCACGGCCACCGTTATGGTGCATGTGACCGACGTCACGGCGCCACAACTGCTCGACGTGCGGGTCCGGTTCGGATCGCAGACGTACTCCATCAAGAACGCGGCACGCGACCTGCCCTGGATCACTATCGACGAACTGGACCTGGTGTTCAGCGAAGGCGTGGACCTCTCCGCCGCCGACCTGAAGCTGACTGGATCGGGCGGCAAGGATTACCTGGCCGGCGCCATGCTCGACCATGCCGCCGGCGCATCGACCGCGAGCCTGAAACTGCCGACCGCCATCGGCGTGGACCGCCTGATGCTGCTGCTCGACGGCGACGACACCACCTCCGACGGCGTGCTGGGTATCCAGGATACGTCCGGCAACTACCTCTCCGGCGGCGACTACCGGAAGGACTTCGCCGTGCTCCCGGGCGATTACGATGGCGACGAGGTCGTGACGATCTTCGATCTGACTGGTATCAATCAACACAACCTGGCCTACGGGGCAACCTACGACATCTTCGCCGACCTCAACGGCGACCAGGTCGTCAACGTCACCGATGTCATCCTGGCGCGGCAACGGATTAAGAACCGGCTGCCCTGATCGATCCGCTCCGGCCGAGGCAAGAGTGCAAGTGTTGTCGGGAGGAAACACTTTTCCGATTGCAATAGTTTACACTGTCATGGTCGGGGATGTCCGCTTATGATTGGGTCACGTAGAGGCTTCGACGACATCTCCCGGCCAGCCCTTCCGTGATGGGAAAGCGGGACAGGTCGACCTGTTCCGCATCCTACCCCGTGACACAGGCGTCCCCCTTTCCACAGCAAGCAGGAGTCCAGGATGTACGTGTCCTTATCAAACGGTCGCCCCACCATCGGCGGACATTCGCACCCACACTGGGGATCGCCGCCCTCGCGTTGCTCACATGCGGCGGGTCGTCCGCCACTGCCGGCCTTATCGTCTCGGCACCCGGTAGCGTTACCCGGGGGTCGGGCTCCTTCGAGGTGACCCTCAAGAACACCGACAGCTTCGCTTATGTCGTCTCCGGCTTTCAGTATGACCTAAGCTTCGACTCGGGCTCGAACATGCAATTCACTCAAGCTGTCTTCAGCGGTGTCATCAACAATTATATTTTTGACGGCGTTTCATTTGATGAGAATTATGGATATCCACTCAATATCGAGCCGCTTCCAGCCATCGCGTTCACGGCCAATGATCTATATGACGGGCTCTCCGGCGTCACTATCAATCCGGGGCAGTCATTCAGCCTCGGATTGATCAGCTATGAGAGCACGGAAGCCACCGGGAGTGATCCCGTGAACATTACGCTCTCCGGGGACCAGATTGTTGCTTCCCCACTCACCACGGCCGTCCCCGAACCTTCGAACCTTGCGGCGGGCCTCACCGGGGCTGCGCCGGGGCTGATCGTCCTCTGGCGATCCCGACGCTCGGCATCCTCTCCCATGCTCTCGTCCTGATTCATGCTCCGAGATCCTATCGCTTGATTCAAACGTCTTCGGAGTGAACCCCGGAGTGCTCCGGAGCTTGAACACCCGGAACGACTCGTCGAGCACAAGGTCATGCCGAACAGTCGGGAGCGGTTGCGACACAACGACAATGGAACCACCGATGTTGTTCTGAGATGCCCCACCCTCGACCGTCACGGCCCCATGACTTGGTGCTCACCTCGAAGTTCGCGACGACCCAGACGGCGCGGCACGTTCGGGACTGCCGCAGTACCAGTTTCCAGCGGCTGGAGGTGGATGTTCTCGACCTGTACGACAACGGTAAACTGAGGTTGGTCCGGGCCAACCTGACGCCGGACGAACACCGACAGATCGACGTCATTCCGCCGGCGAACGCCGTCTCGGGCGAGTGGTAACAGCCTGAGGCGATGCGGTTGATCGATTGGAAGAAGATGCCCGGGCCGTAGCGGGGATCTGATCGCGGCTGGCGGGACAGCCTCTGCTTGTCCGCCGCGCCACAGGCGGGCCGGTCGGATGAAGGCAGCCGATTCTTGTGGAGCGACGATCGATTCTCAATAATCCCAGGGGGAGGAAGAGGGCTTTCGCTTGCCAACCCGCGGCCCTTGACCTATGCCTTTGCTGGACGCCCGGAACCAGGCGTCGGCCGATACCCCGCGGAGATCGTCGATGGTTCCCACATCGTCACCGCTCCAGGAATTGTCAAACGCCGTGACCACCGGCGAGTTCATCCACCTGTACACGAAATTCGACCTCCCCCGCGGCAGGACGCTGTCCGTCGGAGTACGGATCTTCCCCTCGTCCCAACCGCCCCAGTGTCTGATGGACCTTGTCGAGGATTCAGCCAGCCGGCAAGTCCGCAAACCGATCGTCCATGCCACCGACGCGGCCGATGCCCTCCGCCAGGCCGCCGCACTCTATCCCAAGGCGACGCTCCGACCTGATTCGGTCATGGTGACGATCCGGAACGGCTCGACCACTTCATCGAAGCTCCGGCCGGTCGTCCTCCAGGCGTGGCACGAGGTTTACGGTTTACCGATCCCTACCTTGAAGGAACTGGCCCAGCAGCGAAAAGCCGCCAAGGAGGCCCAGAGAGTCGCTGGCGGCGAGCTGATCGCGCTGTTAAAGACCGGACCCGCCGGGATCGAGCAGTTCAACAATCGCAAACCCGAAGAACGGCACAATGCCGACATCCGAAAGGCGGATCTGTCCGGCTGCCGCCTTGATGGAGTGAACTTCGAGCAGGTCAACCTGGAAGGCGTGGACCTCTCCGGCGCCTCGCTGGTGGGAGCCATACTTCTTCGGTGGCAGCCTCAAAGGAGCCACGCTCGTCGGCGCGGACCTCGCCGAGGCGAAGGTCGAGGGTCGGGCTTCCGACGCCGACTTCAGCCGGGCCTCCCTCAAGCAGGCCTTTCTCGGCCATGGAAGCTACGTGCGGGCGCGTTTCGTCGGGGCCGACCTGACGGATGCCCACCTCGGCGGCTCCGACCTACGGGGAGCAGACTTCACGGACGCGAATTTGGCCGGCGTCGATTTCGTGGCAGGCAAGTTCGACGAGCAGACGAAGTGGCCCAGGGGTTTCCGGCCGCCGAAAAGTCTCACCTGGAAGGGCACCGGGCCAGACCCTCGTCTGGCGACGACGAAGAAGAAGTCCGGACCTCCGCCAACGGACGTTGCCGGCTTCGTCGATCGCCTCAAGAAGGCCAGCGACCCGGCCAAGCTGGACAAGGCCATGTCGATGCTCAAGGCCGACCGGTTCCGGCTCTTCGCGAAGGTTGCCGGGGACCATGTCGTCGGCGTCGTCAAGAGCCAGTCGGACCCGAGCCTCGTCTATTCCTGCCGGCTGGCGAGCGACGGCACGTACGCTTGCTGCACCCAGAACCTCAACGCCTGCGGTGGCCTGCGCGGGTCGCCCTGCAAACATCTGCTCGTGCTGATCGTCGGCCTGGCCCAGGCCGGCGAACTCGACCCGGCCACGGCCCATGACTGGACCCAGGCCAGCCGGGGCCGAAAGCCGCAGCTCGACAAGGACGTAATGACCGAGATCGCTGCTCCAGTACAAGGGGGCCGAGGCCGGCGAGGTGGACTGGCGACCGACCGAGACAATCCCCGAAGACTTCTACGCGATGTGACGTGGATGAGTCATGCCCATGGCGAATCGAGTCGCTGGACGAACTGAACAAGCTGGCCGCCAGGGCCGGGACCAACATCGGCATCAATGCCGAGTTCACCCTGGCCGACGACCGACGGCTGGTCGTGATCGGCGGCGTGAACCATGCATTCCTCGGGGGCAAGGGCATCACGAAACTGGCCGCCACGGTCCAGGATGACCGCGGGAGCCCTCTGGCCGACCCCGTCCTGATCCGGGTCAGGACGCCCTCGGCCGCGTTCCGGGAGCTGGCGAGAAGTTTCCCGGACGCCACCTTCCCGCCGAGTTCCCTGACGATCTATCCCACCGTGGCCGGGGTTCGGAACGACACGGTCAAGCGACTCGTACGGGCCGGCCTCGCCGAGGCGTTCGGTCAGGCCCCGCCCCCCCCGAAATCGAGCCGGAAGCCAGTCAGTAGCGACCCGGACGAGTGGGTCGGCGTCCTGAAGAACGGCACGGCCGGCGTATCGCGCTGGAACCGCCTCCGAGCTGCCGATCGGAAGGCCGTCGATCTGAGCGGCGCGGACCTCTCCGGCGCGGATCTCTCCGGGGCGAAGCTCCGCGGCGTCCGGGCGAAGGGGGCGTCGTTCATCCGTTCGACACTCCGCTCCGCCGAGTTGGGTGGCGCCTGCATCGAGAAGGCGGACCTCTCGTCCGCCGATCTGCAAGACGCCGACCTCAAAGGGGTCCAGGCCAACGGAGCGATCTTCCGCGAGGCCAAGCTCCCGAAGGCAAACCTGAAGGATGGCGTTTGCGCCGGCGCATCGTTCGCCGATGCCGATCTATCCGGCACGAATCTCTCCGTCGCGGATCTCAGGAAGGCGGACTTCTCCGGCGCCCGGCTCGACGGCCTGACGCTCGACGGCGCGACGTTCGACGGCCAGACCACCTGGCCCGACGGCTTCACCATCCCGGCCGAGGCCCTCTTCGCCGGCCGGGGGACCGACCCCCGCCTTAGCGGCAAGGGCAAGAACGCCGTGGCCACCGACATCAACGGTCTGATGGCCCGGCTGCAATCGCTCATCGACCCGAAGCGGATGAAGCGCACGCTCGACATGCTCAAGGCGGGCAAGAACCAGCTCTTCGCTGAGGTCGAGCCGGACTTCATCCGCGGCATCGTCCGCAGCCAGACCGCCGACGAGCTGATCTACTCGTGCGTCCTGACCGAGGACGGCTCCTACGCCTGCTGTACCCCGGACCTATCCCTCTGCATGGGCCTGGCCGGCGAGCCGTGCAAGCACCTGCTCGTCCTGCTGATCGGCCTCGCCCGCGCCGGGCAGCTCGACCCCGCGACGATCGACCGCTGGATCGTGGCCGCGTCCGCCAAGAACCACCGCTGGAACAAGAAGACGAAGAATCACGTGAGCGATACCCTGTTGAAGTACAAGGGCGTGCAGGCCGGCGAGGTCGATTGGCGGCCGACCGAGACCATTCCCGAGGACTTTTATACCCTGTAGTGCGAGGCCGGACGTTGGACGAGATCGCCGAACTCCGCGAATCCCTGGACCGGCTATACACCGCGCTCGATGACCTGGTCGTGCGCGGTCTGCGTGCCGCGGGGCCGCGGGACCTCGCCCGGCTGATCGGCCTGCGCGACGAGTTCCAGACGGCCGGGGCCGGGCACATCGCCGGCCGTCTGTCGGAGGTGGTCGATCTCGTTCGTGCCGACGACCGGACCGCCGCCCCGGCCCTGATGCGGGCGGTGACCTCGTTGCGTCTGTTCGACCGGATGCTGACCCTCGAAGTCGCCGCGATGGCCCTCGCCGCGGCCGGCGACGCGGATGCGGAGGATTGATAGCCAGCCATGCTCCCCGACGCCGCCGACCGCCCGAAGCTGGCGATGGTCCTTGATAGCCTCTCGGCCGCGGTCGAGGAGTTGCTATTGAGCGGTCTGACGACGGCCTCCGAATCGACCCGGCAGACGCTCTCGGTGGCGATGCGGGAGGCGGCCCGGTTCCGACTGCTGCGGCTCGGCTCGTCGCTACGAGCGGCGGCCGAGGAGATCGGCCGCTTCACCCGGCAGGACCCGGCCTTCTCGCGCCGTCGGCTGACGTTCTTCCTCAATCGGTCGTGGCTGCTCAGCCGCGGGCTCTCCCATGCGCTGCACGGCGGCGACGCGGTGGAGTACGACCGGCTCGCCTGGATGCCGCCCGCGGAGCCCCTGGCGGAGGTCAGGGTCGTCTGTCTGGGCGTCGTCAAGAAGGTTGCCGTCGGCTCGTTCGTCGCCTTCGAGTTTCGACTGCGGCCCGTCGCCGACGCCGGCCCGATCGCGGCAGGCGGTCGGCTCTCGTGGTCGGCGATCTTCCCGGTCAAGCCTGGCGTCGCGATTCCGCCGGAAGGATTCCTCCACCTGCCGCAGAAGCAGAAATTCACACCGCTGCTGTTCCTGGAACGGAAGACGGTCGTCCTGAAGGATGTCGCGGTGGCGATGGATGAGTCGGGCGGCGGCCGGCTGGCATTGACGGACGACAGCACAGTGGCCACGGAGAAGCCGTTCCGCGACTGGTCCCAGTTCCTCAACTGGTCGCCTGGTCCGGCGATCGAGCGTCTCAACCGGCACCAGACCGGCCCGCTCGACCTGGAAACCGAGCTTCAAGAAGAGATCGTCTTGCGCGGCTATGAGATTGATCCGGCCGCTGATGGCGACGAGCCGGGTCAGGCCGTTTATCCGATCGTTGCCGGACCGCTGACCCTGCACGGCGTCGTTGGATCTGATGTCGAGGGCAAGGCGCTGAGGAAAGGGCTCGACGTCCTGCGAAAGCGGAAGAAGGACCGGCCCCCACTGTTCGGCCTGATGCACTACGAGCGTTGCCGGCTGGTCCTCCAGCCGCTGACGGTGTTCGGCGAGGACGGGCCGGACTACCTGACCATTTCGAAGGAAAATGTCGACAAGGCCGCCCTGCTCAAGGCCATGTCGTTCACTTGATCGACCTTCTCTTGCAAACCCCCGAGCGTCATGGCCAAGAAGAAAACCCCCGAACCGAAAGTGCCGACCTCGACCGACGTTCTGCGCGAGCCGGCCGAGATTCGCTATGCCGACCAGCTCGAAGCCCTGCGGCAGAACGACACCGAGGCCCCGCCGGAGAACTGGAAGCTCTCTCCCCGGTCGGTGCTGACCTACATCACCGGCGGCAAGACGCTCCGGGCGACGATCGACGGCAAGGCCCGAGACGTGCCGATCACGCGGAAGTTCTTCGGCGACGACGGCATCGTCGAGCGGTCGATCGTCACCCTGGCGTCGGAACGGGCCCTGCTGCTCGTCGGCGAACCAGGGACGGGCAAGAGTTGGCTGTCGGAGCATCTGGCCGCGGCCATCGGCGGAAAATCGACGCTGACGATCCAGGGCACCGCCGGGACCACCGAGGAACATATCAAATACTCGTGGAACATCGCGCGAGTGATCGCCGAGGGGCCGACGCCCGAGAACCTGATCCCTTCACCGACGATGATCGCCATGCGGGCCGGTGCTCTGCTGAGGTTCGAGGAGCTGACCCGTTGCGTGCCCGACGTGCAGGACGCCCTCGTCTCGATCCTGTCGGACAAGGCGACCGCCGTCCCCGAACTGCCCGGCTACAACATGGTTTTCGCCCGGCCGGGGTTCAACATCATCGCCACGGCCAACACGCGCGACCAGGGGGTCAACGAGCTGTCGGCGGCCCTGAAGCGACGGTTCAACTACGTTTTCATCCCCATCGTCGGCGACCAGAAGACGGAGGTGAAGATCGTCCAGGAGCGGTCCGAGGAATTGCTCCGGCGCTACGACCTGCCGGGGCGGATCAACCCATCGGTCATCGAGTTGCTGGCCACCGTCTTCCGCGAGATGCGCAACGGGAAGACGACCGACGGCGTCAGCCTGAAGAAACCGAGCACGGCCCTATCGACCGCCGAGGCGATCGGCGTGGCCCTCGACGCGGCGCTGCATGCCCGGTTCTTCGGGTGCGGCGAGGTCGGCCCGGCCGATATCGCCCACAACATCGTCGGCGCGATGGTCAAGGAAGACCAGGAGGACCGGGCCGTCCTCAAGGAGTACGCCACACTCGTGGCCAAGAAACGCGCGGCAAAGGAGAAGTCGTGGAAGGAGTTTCACGACGCCCTCGTCAGTCAGCTCTAACGTACGGGGGTTATTCCACTCATGTCCGCCACTCGCCGCGCCGCCACCGATTCCGGTCTCGATCCGGCCGCCCTCGCGCGGCGGGTGGAAGACGTGATGGACGACCCGCTGTACTGGTTCCCGGTCCGCCATCATTCCCCAACCGTCGCCCGGCTGCTACGGGGGGCATTGCGCGCGCAAGCCGAAGATGGTCTTCATCGAAGGTCCGGCCGAGGCGAGCGACCTGATCCGTCACGTGATCGACCCGAAGACGGAGCCACCGGTCGCGATCTACTCGTCGTATCGCGACGACGACAACGTGCTCGGGCTCAATGGCATCGCCAGCCCGGCGGCGGACATCCCGGCCAGGTTCGCCGTCTGGTATCCTCTGACGAAGTACTCGCCCGAATACGTCGCGATGACGACGGCCGCGGCTCTGGGCGCCGAGACGGTCTTCATCGACCTCCCGCACCACGCCCAGATCCGTCTCCGCGAGCCGGGCGAGCGGCCCTCGCAATCCCGGTCCGGCAGGCCGCGGACGAGGACCGGCTGATCACGACGAGTGGGTTCTATCACCACCTCGCCGAGGCCGCGGGCTTCAAGTCCTGGCCCGAGGCGTGGGACACGCTGTTCGAGGACCCGGCATCGACCGATCCCGAAGCGTATCGCCGCGAGTTGGCGGCCTTCTGCCTGGCCGCTCGTCTCACGGCCGACCCAGAGGCCGAGTGGGCCGAATCGACGGTTGACCGCGAGCGGCACTTCCTGAAGACCATTCGCGAAACACTCGCCGACCGAGCGCTGGAGCCGGGCGAGGCAGCGGTCGTCTGCGGCGGATTTCACCTGTTCCTGGACCGGGACGATCCGGAGCCGCCTCCCAAGGCGCCGGCCGGGACGGTGTACACGGCCGTCGTGCCCTACTCGTATTTCCGCATCTCCGAGATGGCAGGCTACGGCGCGGGTGTCGAGGGCGCCCGAGTTCTACCAGACCTGTCATGACCTGACCGCCGCCGGGCGGGCGGACGACATTGCGATGGAGCACGCCATTGCCGTCCTGCGCCGGATGCGACGGGGAGGAGACCCGCTCTCGACGGCCGACGCCATCGCCGTCACTCACCACGCCGTGATGCTCGCCCGACTCCGCGGTCGGAACCACGCGACGCTCGACGACATCGAGGAGGCCCTCATCACCTGCTGCTGCAAGGGGAACCCGGCTGAGGAGGGGGTCAAGCTCCGACAGGCGATGGACGGGGCTGGCATCGGGACGAAGATCGGTAAGGTGACGCCCGCATTGGGCCGCCTGCCGATCGTCGATGACTTTCACGTTCAGGTCCAGGCCCTCGATCTCGGCGAGGCGCTCAGCCAGGAACGTCGTCAGGACCTTCGCCTGGACAAGCGCGATGCCCTCGATGCGCGACGCTCGGCGCTGCTGCACAGACTGACGTTTCTCGACGTGCCCTTCGCGGCGATATCGTCCACCGGCGGCGACTTCTCCGGCACGATCTTCCGCGAGCACTGGGCCGATCAAGTGGGAGCCGGGTACCGAGCCGGCCCTGATCGAACAGAACCTCTACGGCGACACGATCGAGTCGGCGGCGCTGGCCCGACTCCGCGAGGCGATCGCCGAGGCCGGGTCACGAACGCGGGCCGGACCTGCGAGCGGCTCGTGCAGGCCGTTGACATGGACCTGCCTGAGTTGGTGCAGGTGGCCGAGGATGCGGGAGGCTGAGGCGATCGACGCCGACCCAAACTTCGTCTCGCTCGCCGCGGCGCTGCATTCCCTCAGCCTGCTCGACCGCTACGCCGTCTTCCGCGGCCTGCGGCGTGACGTGCTGCTCGACCTGCTCGTCCGCGCTTACGACCGCGCCTGCTTCGCCCTGCCCGATGCCTCAGCCGTGCCCGACGAGGAGCAAAAGGAAGTGGTTGACGCCCTGGTCTCGGTGGCCGACTTGCTCCAGCGGTCCGAGCCTGACCGGTTCGACCGTGCCCTGTTCGCCGAGGCGGCTCGACGCGCGGCGGAGGAGTCGCCTGCTCCCTTCCTGCGCGGGGCGTTCCTCGGCCTGCTCTGTGAGATCCGTGCTCTGCCGGCCGAGGCCCTCGCCGACTGAGGTCGCCGGCCTGGCGCACGCCGCTCCCGAGCAGATGGTCACGGCGGGTGACCTGCTCGACGGCATGCTCGCCGTGTCGCGCACCTCGATCCTGCTCGGGGCTGACGCGTTGATCGAAGCGGTTGACGACCTGCTGGCGGTGGCCGAGTGGGAGCCGTTCCTGGTGATGCTGCCCCGGTTGAGAGCGGCGTTCGAACGGCTGAATGAGCCCCAGCGTGATTCCCTCGCGGCCACCGTCGCCCGGCGCCACGGTCTGGCCTCGGCCGACGACGTGCGGACGCTGGCCGGCAGCCTCGGGGCGACCGCCCTGGTCGCCCGAATTGATGCCGCCGTGGCCGAGGCGCTGCGCGATTGGCCGCTCTGAGCCCCCGAAGTCCTGGGTAAAAGCCTGATCGGAGTCTTCGATGTCCACCGACCCACACACCCTGGCCCGCTGGCGACTGGTCCTGGGAAAGGTCGCCGAAGCGCATGGCATCAGCACCGGAGGGGACCCTCAGGCTGAGCGAATCGAGGGGCTCGTCGGCTTTTTGTTCGAGCCGGGAGGAGGCCGGAAGTCGGGAGGACGGTCATCCCCGGAGCGCAAGGGCGGACAGGGGCCGTCGCAATGGACCGTGCCCGAGTGGGTTGATGCGGTGAATGAGCTGTTTCCCCGACAGTCGAAGGAGGTGATGCAGAAGGAGCTCGTCCGCCGCCGGGGCATCGCCGAGCTGATGGAGAAGCCTGAGCTTCTGGAGAAGATCGAGCCCAACCTCGAATTGGTAAAGACCCTTCTGACCCACCGCGAGCTTCTCAATCCCAGGACCCGAGTGCTCGCCCGGAAGATCATTGATCAGGTCGTACAGGAGCTGAAGCGGAAGATGCAGGTCCAGGTCGAGCAGGCGATCACGGGCGCCCTGCGGAAGGACCGCCACTCCCCGCGACGGGTGTTCCGCAACCTGGACCTGAAGACTACCCTGCGCCGCAACCTCCAGAACTTCGATCCATCCACCAGCAAGCTGCTGATCGACCGTCTGTATTTCTACGCCGCGGAGCGGAAGAAGCGGCCGTGGCACGTGATCGTGGTCGTGGACCAGTCCGGCTCAATGCTGGAAAGCGCCGTCTTCTCGGCCGTGATGGCGTCGATCTTCGCCGAACTCCCCGCCGTGAGGACGTCACTCATTCTTTTCGATACCCAGGTCGTGGACCTCTCCGACCGGGTCGGTCAGCCGGTGGACGTGCTCCTGTCGATCCAGCTTGGCGGCGGGACGGACATCACCCAGGCGCTGATGTACGTCGGTAGCCTGGTCCGGCAGCCGCGGCGAACGATCGTGGTTCTGATCACCGACTTCTACGAAGGCCGCCAGGAGAGCGACCTCGTCGCCCAGGTCCGTCTGATGGCCGATGGCGGTGTCCGCATGATCGGTCTGGGGGCTCTTGGATACGACGCCCGGCCGGCGTTCAACCGAACGACGGCCGGGAAATTGCGGAAAGTGGGGATGGATATCCTCTCCTGCACCCCGGAGAAGCTGGCCGAGAGCATGGCCGAGATCATCCGCGGATAAACCGACCGCTCCGAAACCGCGCCGGCGATGACATGGAGCGGGCACGGCCCCTCCGGGAAAATTGACGGGTGATGTGGGAGATCATCATCCGCGATGGGTTCGTGATACCAAGGAATTCAGCCACAAAGCTGATTGGATTCAACTGAATCTTGCTGATTTCGGCTTCTCCTCAATCGCCATCCGGCGAGGACGCCGACGCCCAATCCAACCAACGTGAGCGTATTGGGCTCGGGAACGGTCGGGATGACGAGAACCTCGCCGATACGCACTAACCCTGTTCCGTCAGGAACATTGGAGAAGAATTGCGTGGTGGCGTTGCCGTCGGTCCATTGCGTGTCCGCCGCCCCCCGGAGCGCGTAGATTCCGAAGAGTCCCATCGCAGTCGGAGAGGCCACGAAATTCATCGACAGGAGGTTCGCCCCGGGTGCCCCCGGCACGGAGGCCCCCGGGCCGACGGAGATGTCGAAGAAGTCGTTGGCGCTGAGCTGGTTTCCTCCATTGCTGGCGAAGATGCCAAGACCGTTGCCATCGAAGACATAGTTGGAAGGATTGGCTGGCGTCGCCGATGAAGGTTCCTCAAACATCAGCGTGCCGGTCGCTCCGACATCGGGAACAATCTCCAGACTGAAGAACCAGGCGGACATGACGTCCTGAGTTGGATCATCGCTGACGACGCTGACGAGCATCGAGCTCGACGTCGTACCGGCGTCCATCGACAACGGAGTGCCGGGCGGGTTGCTTGTCAGCAAGGCGATGTCAGCCCGAACACCGCAATCCCACAGACCGAGGAAAGCGATAGACAGCAGTAGCAATCTCTTCATGTGCATGCCTTTTTTCACAAAGAAAATCAGGGAACAAGTAAGGTCAAGAGGCCCGATGTCACCGGTCGTCATCTCGTACTCGTGGACGATGACCAAGCGACGGGTTCCATTCGACCGTTAACGACGAGACTCATTTCGCAGCACCTTCGCTGGGGTTTTCCGCCTTGATGAGCCGAGGTCGAGGATGATTTCCGGTTCGGTATGTGATGGCGGAGGCGATAGGAACCAGCCGACTTGATCCGCGGTCCCAAGAACGGCATCAATCAGAGCCGGATTCGTCGGCGACGAAGCGGTTCCGAACAGCGACTCCTCGACGGCGACCACGTCCCGGGCCGACGGCAAACGACGCACACCGGTCTCCAGAGTCTCCGCCATCAGGTCGTCAGGATAGCTTGCCGGATCGAGATCGTCGAGCCCCAAGGTGTGGCCAAGCTCGTGCATCACAACCGTCAACAAGTCCTCATGCCCGGCGGATTCGGCCGCCAAGGCGTTGAACGCGAATGAGGAATTTGTCCCGGTGGTCGAATCAACGTACCAACCGTGACCGGCCGCGTCGGCGGAGATGTAGATTGTCGTACCACCGATGACCGTGCCACCGAGATACCCGGCCGGGAGGTCAGCGATCTGGATTTGGACCTCGCGCAGTCGGGCCACATTCTCCGTGGAGATTCCAGCGGCCGCCCATCGATCGATCGCCGTCTTGAGAACAGGAGCCAGCTCGTCCGTCGTGAGCCGGGCCACGCCGCCGAGGCCAACACCTCCAGCGACCAACTGGGGCGGCAGCCCGGGCAGCTGGGTTCCGATCCTCGGACGGTAGAGGACGAAGTCGGCAGTGTTCGCGGCGGCGTCGCCGTTCATGTCGTACGACACCTGGTAGTCATGCGCTGGGGTGCTGTTTCTGAGAATGAGGACACCGTCGGTCGTATTGACCGCCCCGTCGTCGTTGGCGTCTCCCGGCAGGACGTCGAGCCGCCGCGTGTAGGTGATGATCTCGTCACTGCCGATCATCAAGGTCACGCGGTCGGCCACCGCGATGGGCTTGGCGAGCGTGAGGAGAATGCTCACTGTCCCCGACCCGGAGATTGTCACTGGACCGTAGTCGCCCCCCGCGATACCCACGACATGGACGTCGCTTGGACTCAACTCGGCAGCCTGGCTGAAGGTGATCGCGATCCGGTCGATGTTGAACCAGGGCAGGTCCTGAGTCCGTCCCTCCGGAAGCAGGCGGACCCCATCGGTGGCGGGCTGGAGGGTCGCGGTCTGAGAACCCCACTGGACCGCGGTCGCCGTGGCGATGATGCTCGGCGCGTTGATCGTGAGGTGGTGTGCGTTGTCGGTCGAATCCTCGAAATTCGAGGTGCCGTTGTAGGCAACCTGGATCGTGTATGCTCCGGTCGGAGTGCCCGCGGGCAGGATGTAGTCCACCGTGGCGGCGCCGTTGGCCACAGCGACCGTGACCGGCGATCCGATAGCAAGAGTACCGTCGAGGAGCGTGACGGTAGCGGTCCCTTCGTTGACGGTTCCCGCCGGGCTGGAGACCGCGACGTCGAGGGAGATTGACCGATCGACACTGCGGAAGGGAACCGACACATCCGCGGCCGCCGTGGCCGTGGCCGCGGCGGCGATGGTCAGAATGTGGTCGGTGTCGGTGGAGCCGCCGAAGTCGGGGGTGCCATTGTATTCGGCCTTGATCGTGTACGTGCCCGCTGCCAAACCTGCCGGCAGAAGGTAATCCGCCGTGAGGGCGCCAGCGACCACGGCGGCGGTGACGGGACTACCGACAACCGTCGTGCCACTGAGAATCGTGAAGGTCAAGGTCCCCGCATCGACGGTTCCGGCAGTGCTGGCCACCGTGGCACTAAGCGCCACGACATGTTCCGCGACACGGAACTCCGCCGTGGTGGAAGCCGTCGCCGTGGCGGAGGCCGCCGCCGCCAGGATCAGATTATGACTTGAGTCGGACGATGGAGCGAAGTTGCCCGAGCCGCTGTACTCCGTCTTGATCGTGTACGTACCCACCGCCAGTCCTGCGGGCAACACATAGACAACGCTGGCGGCGCCGTTAGCCACCGCCACAGCCACCGCTGAGCCAATGACTGTCGTGCCGTCGAGAATGGTGAAGGTCGCCGTGCCGCCATCGACAATCCCCGCCGGGCTCGTGATCGCGACATTAAGCGTGACGTTCGCATCGCCAAAGGTCGCGTTGGCCGACGCGGCCGCCGATGCCGTCGCGGCGGCGCTGACGATCAGGGTCTGGCTCGTATCCGCGGACGCGGCGAAGTTACCCGAGCCACTATACTCGGCCTTGATGCTGTAGGTGCCCGCCGCTAATCCTGCCGGCAATACGTACACAACACTGGCCGCGCCGTTGGCCACGGCCACGGCGACCGCCGAACCGATGACCGTCGTGCCGTCGAGAATGGTGAACGTCGCGGTACCGCCGTTGACGACCCCTGCTGGGCTCGTGATCGTCATATCCAGTGTGACGTTCGCATCGCCGAAGTTCGCGGTTGCGCTGGCGGCCGCCGATGCCGTCGCGGCAGCGCTGACGACCAGCGTCTGGCTTGTGTCCGTTGATGGGGCGAAGTTGCCCGTGCCGCTATACTCCGTCTGAATCGTATACGTACCCGCCGCCAGACCCGCCGGGAGCACATAGACGACGCTCGCGGCGCCATTGGCCACCGCCACAGCCACCGCTGAACCGATGACCGTCGTACCGTCGAGGATGGTGAAGGTCGCTGTGCCACTGTCGACCACGCCCGCCGGGCTCGTGATTGCAACGTTTAGCGTGACATTGACGTCGCCAAAAGTCGCGGTTGCGCTGGCGGCCGCCGATGCCGTCGCAGCGGCGCTGACGATCAAGGATTGGCTTGTGTCAGACGATGGGGCGAAATTGCCTGAGCCGCTGTACTCCGTCTTGATTGTGTACGTACCCGCCGCTAATCCTGCTGGCAACACGTAGACAACACTGGCGGAGCCGTTGGCCACCGCGACCGCCACCGCCGAACCAATGACCGTCGTGCCGTCCAGGATTGTAAAGGTCGCCGTACCACCATCGACGACACCAGTCGGACTGGTGATCGTGACATCCAGCGTGACGTTCGCATCACCAAAGGTTGCGCTGGCCGACGCGGCCGCCGACGCCGTCGCGGCGGCGCTGACGATCAGGGTCTGGCTCGTATCCGTGGACGCGGCGAAGTTACCCGAGCCGCTATACTCTGTCCTGATCGTGTACGTACCCGCTGCCAGCCCCGCCGGTAAGACATAGACAGCGCTGGCGGACCCGTTGGCCACGGCCACGGCGACCGCTGAGCCGATGACCGTCGTGCCGTCCAGGATCGTAAAGGTCGCCGTGCCGCCATCGACCACGCCCGCCGGGCTGGTAATCGCGACGTTGAGTGTGACGTTGACGTCGCCAAAAGTCGCGTTTGCGCTGGCGACCGCCGACGCCGTCGCGGCAGCGTTGATGACGAGCGACCTCGTATCCGTGGACGCGGCGAAATTGCCTGAGCCACTGTACTCCGTCTTGATTGTGTACGTACCCGCCGCTAATCCTGCTGGCAACACGTAGACAACACTGGCGGAGCCGTTGGCCACCGCGACCGCCACCGCCGAACCAATGACCGTCGTGCCGTCCAGGATTGTAAAGGTCGCCGTACCACCATCGACGACACCAGCCGGACTGGTGATCGTGACATCCAGCGTGACGTTCGCATCACCAAAGGTTGCGCTGGCCGACGCGGCCGCCGATGCCGTCGCGGCGGCGTTGATGACCAGTGACTCTTGTGTCAGACGATGCGGCGAAATTGCCCGAGCCGCTGTACTCCGTCTTGATCGTGTACGTGCCCGCCGCCAGCCCAGCCGGTAAGACATAGACGACGCTGGCGGACCCGTTAGCTACGGCCACCGCGACCGCCGAGCCAATGACGGTCGTGCCGTCGAGAATGGTGAACGTCGCCGTGCCGCCATCGACAACACCCGCAGGGCTCGTGATCGCGATGTTGAGCGTGACGTTCACATCGCCAAAGGTTGCCGTCGCGCTGGCGGCCGCCGTGGCAGAGGCCGCGGCGCTGATGACCAGCGTGTGGCTCGTGTCGCTGGACACGGCAAAGTTGGTCGAGCCGCTGTATTCGGCCTGGATGGTATAGGTGCCCGCCGGAGTATCCGCCGGAAGCGTATAACTGGTGGATGCGGCGCCTGCCATCACGGCGACGGCCACCGGTGTGCCGATGGGGGTCGAGCCATTCAGGAGGGTGAACGTCACGGAACCCGCGTCAACCGTCCCTGCCGCGCTGCTGACGAGGGCGCTGAGGTCCACGGTCTGGCTGCTGGTCGTGTACGTTACCGTGGCATTGGCGGAGGTCGTGACGCTACTCGCCGCGCTGACGATCAGCTGGTGCGTGCTATCCGTCGAGGCGAGGAAGGCGGACGAGCCCCCGTACTCGGCCTTGACCGTATAGGAGCCGGGGGCGAGGTTGGCCGGCAGGGTATAGGTGGAGCTGGCGACACCCGCGACCACGGCGCTACTGACGCTCGAACCAATGACGGTCGTGCCGTCGAGAATGGTGAAGGTGACGGTTCCTTCGTTGACCGTCAGGGCGGCACTCGTCACGTTGGCGGAGAGCGTGACGGTCTGCGCGGCGTCGCTGAAGGTGACGCCGGCATCCGCGGCCGTGGTGTTCGTCGCGACCGCGGCGGTCCCGATCGTGAACGTCCCATCCACCGAATCGGTCGGGTCGTTGCTCGGGGCCGGAACCAGGATCAGTTCATCGAGATTATTGTCGAAGATCGCGGTCGATGTCGTCTGGATGTTCTTCAACAGGTTCAGGACCGACGTCCCGTCTGGCGTGCCGGCCGCCACCGTCAGGGTCAGGGTGAACAGGTCCGTGATCGTGTCGAAGGGGATCGTACCCGTGCCCGTTCCGGATGAGGCCTGATAGATCAGTGTCCCGGGCGAGGGGAAAGTCAGCAACGGGGAGAAGCCACCGAACATTGGGCCGAGCTGGACGGTAGGGCTGACGGTGAACTTGGTCGCGTCGTACTCGATGGCGATCTGGAAACCACTGACGGTGATGCCGCTGGCCTCGGTGACCTTCAAATTGACGGGAACCGAGACGGCATCTCCCGCGTTGCCGCTCACGTTCGGGATGAAGATCGTGGGGTCGGGACCGCCGCTCGCGGGGACCGGCAACCCGGTCGGCAGCGCGGGGATGTTCGGCACGTTCACCAGGCCGATGACCCGCTGAATGCTCGTGGTGTCGTTGGCCTGAACCTGGCCGTTGAGCGTGATATCGCCGATCAGCACGGGGTCGGCGAGCTGGTAAGCCGGGAAGCCGGAATTGACCAGCCCGATCAGACGTTGTTCCAGCGTGACGTCCGGTGTGCTGTAGCCCTGATTGCCGTTGGTGTCACCAAAGTAGGCAGCCACGTGGATGGCGTCGTCCGCCACGGAGGGGCGTAGCTGGGGCGATCCCGGGGAATTATCGAAGACCGAGAGGTCGCTGATGTGGAGGATTTCCTTCGACGCATAGGGGGCATTGTCGGGGACCACGGCCGAGAGGTAGCCCAGGATGATCGGCCCCGGAGAGGCGCTGAATTGATCGGCGCTGCTGACCGTGAGAATGGCCGTGCCGGGCGTCGTCACGTTGAAAACGGCCGACGCCCCGGGGATGGTCGTGCTGAAATCGCTCGGCGTCAGCAACGCGGGGTCGTAGTGGAGGGTCAGATCGACCCCGCTCACGTTCTGGCCGGTGCTGAGAGTGATTGGCAGCCCCAGGTTGTTCGAGGCGGGATAGTTGACCTGCTGGCCGAAGCCGCGGGTGAAGTCGGGGATGCCGACCACCACGGCATCGCTCGGCGGCGAGTTGACGGTGAATGTGGTGACGAGATCATCCCCCGGCGTTCCGTCGCCGTTACCGTCGAGCAGTCCGCCAGTTGCGCTCTTGAAGGCGTTTACCCCCGAGCGGAGGGTGAGCGTGTAGGTATCCGGGGCCAGCGGGCCGCCGGTCTGGATAAACGTGACCGATTTGTGGTCCGCGCTGACCACCAGAGACCCCCGAACAGGCCCAACCGTCGCGCCGACGAGCGTGGCATCGGCGGGGCCAAACGCCCCCCCGGCATCGTAGAGATTCAGGACACCGACATCCAACGGGTTGGCGAATGTGACGTCGAATCCCGTCGGCGTGGGCAAGACACCCATCGACCCCAGCGTCCCGGAAACGTACTGGTTGCCAAAGGCGAACCCATCGGCGGTCTGGCCGGCGGCGAGGTTGACGTAATAGGCCCTGTCGGTGTTCGAGGTAACGAAAGCGAAGTCGTCAATCACACCGCCGGTGAAGAGGACCTTCGCGATCGACTTCGCTCCGGCGATCGTGACGAGGTTCGCCGTGTCCCCCTTCGTGGTCGCCGTCTTGCTGGAGGCGGTCCCGACAACCGACCCATCGACCGCATAGGCTGTCGCTGTTCCGGCGCCGTAGCTGGCGTTGTGGACGTAGAAGAAGTTGACGGAGCTGACAGGGACGCGGAAGTCCACCTCCCCCTTGCCGGACGTGGCGTTATAGGCGAGGGTCCCCGAGGCGAGTAGCCCGGCCGCCGTCGGGGCGAAGACCGCTCCGCCCTCGAATGTCGCGACGCCGACCGAGAAGGGGGTCTGGGTCCCACTCGCGATGCTGTCGAAGGAGACCGTGGTGGTCGCGTTCGCCGCCGGAGCCGTCTCGATCGCTCCGACCGGCGCGATCTCGCGAACGACATACGTACCGGGCTGCAACCCGTCGAACCGGAACGCCCCCGCCGCGCCGGGATTGTTCGGATCGGCCGCCCGCGTGACGGCGTTGATCTCGCCCGCGTCGAGGAAGCCGTTGTTGTTCGCGTCGATGTAAACCGTCTGCCCCGGAATCCCCTGTTCGCCGCTGCCCTGCACACCGTCGCCGTTGGCATCAACAAACATGTTGCCGACGATCGACGCGGGCAATTCGCTCGCGAACGGGTCATAAAGAACCGTCGGTCGAGTGGGGTCGGAGGCATGGTCGTAGATCTTGGCGGCAATCTGCCCGGGGTTCGTCGTCCCCCAGAAGTTATCCGTCAGATCGATCGTGGCGTTGGGGTCTCCCACCACGATCAGCCCTCGCTGAGCGGGCGTCGCGCTGGACGCAATGAGGCTGAAGTCGTTCCCCGTGACATCAATCGCCGCCCCGCTGTTAATAGTGAGCACACTGGAGATCATGTCGGAATGAAGCGTATCAATCGAACCCGCGTTCAATGCCAAACTATATAAAGCGAAGGTGGTCCCGCTGGCGATCAGATGGCCACCGGAGTTGACCTGAATCCCCGTCACGTAGCTGCTCGACCCGCCCCCGGTGAAGGCGGCGTTGGTGGCGTGGAGCGTGCCTGTCCCGCCGACGATCAGCTCCGTCGGATTGTTGTAGGAGTTACTGAACGCCACCGTCGCGCCGGCATCGACGTGGATCGTGCCGTTGTCGCTGATCGTCACACCCGCTGGCAGCAGCACGCTGACGCCGGCGCCGATGTCCAGCGTCGCGCCGTCGGCCACCGTGAAGTCGCCGCCGAAGACGTAACGCAGCATGTCGGTGCGCTGCGTGCCGATCAGATTCAGGTCGACCGTCTTGCCGGCGGCCAGCGTGTCGGGGTTGAGGTAGATGTCGCGGAACCGCAGATTATCGCCGAGCAGGGCGAGGTCCAGCGCCGGCACCGCGAGCGTCGTATCGAACCCGTTGCCCGTCAGGTCGCCCGCGTCCAGCACGCTGCCGTTGGACAGGACGACCTGATAGGTGGCGAAGGTGGTCCCGCTGGCGATCAGGTGGCCGCCGGAGTTGATCTGAATCCCCGTCACATAGCTGCTCGACCCGCCCCCGGTGAAGGCGGCGTTGGTGGCGTGGAGCGTGCCTGTCCCGCCGACGATCAGCTCCGTCGGATTGTTGTAGGAGTTACTGAACGCCACCGTCGCGCTGTCGCCGACATCGATCGTGCCGTTGTCGGTGATTGTCACACCCGCTGGAAGCAACACGCTGACGCCGGCGCCGACGTTCAGAGTCGCGTTCGCCGCCACCGTGAAGTCGCCGCCGAAGACGTAACGCAGCATGTCGGTGCGCTGCGTGCCGATCAGATTCAGGTCGACCGTCTTGCCGGCGGCCAGCGTGTCGGGGTTGAGGTAGATGTCGCGGAACCGCAGATTATCGCCGAGCAGGGCGAGGTCCAGCGCCGGCACCGCGAGCGTCGTGTCGAACCCGTTGCCCGTCAGGTCGCCCGCGTCCAGCACGCTGCCGTTGGACAGGACGACCTGATAGGTGGCGAAGGTGGTCCCGCTGGCGATTAGGTGGCCGCCGGAGTTGACCTGAATCCCCGTCACATAGCTGCTCGACCCGCCCCCGGTGAAGGCGGCGTTGGTGGCGTGGAGCGTGCCCGTCCCGCCGACGATCAGCTCCGTCGGATTGTTATAGGCGTTACTGAACGCCACCGTCGCGCCGGCGCCGACATCGATCGTGCCGTTGTCGGTGATTGTCACACCCGCTGGAAGCAGCACGCTGACGCCGGCGCCGATGTTCAGCGTCGCGCCGTCGGCCACCGTGAAGTCACCACCGAAGACGTACCGTAGGGTGTCCGTCCGCTGCGTGCCGATCAGGTCCAACGCGACCGTTTTGCCGCTGGCCAGCGTGTCCGGGTTGAGGTAGATGTCGCGGAACCGCAGGTTGTCGCCGAGCAGGGCGAGGTCCAACGCCGGCACCGCGAGCGTCGTATCGAACCCGTTGCCCGTCAGGTCGCCCGCGTCCAGCACGCTGCCGTTGGACAGGACGACCTGATAGGTGGCGAAGGTGGTCCCGCTGGCGATCAGATGGCCGCCGGAGTTAACCTGAATCCCCGTCACATAGCTGCTCGACCCGCCCCCGGTGAAGGCGGCGTTGGTGGCGTGGAGCGTGCCTGTCCCGCCGACGATCAGCTCCGTCGGATTGTTGTAGGAGTTACTGAACGCCACCGTCGCGCCGGCATCGACGTCGATCGTGCCGTTGTCGCTGATCGTCACACCCGCCGACAGCAGCACGCTGGCATTGGCCCCGATGTCCAGCGTCGCGCCGGCGGCCACGGCAAGATCGGCCCCGATGGTGGAGTTGCCGTTGCCAACGGACAACGTGCCGCTCTCCACGTTGAGCTTGGTTTTCGAGTTCGTGTTCAGTTGATGAGCCGCATGGCTCGTGTTCTTGACAACAACGGTCCCACTGGAATTCAAGGCGATCGTGACATCGTCGGCGGCGGTCGGGACCACGCCCCCGACCCAGTTACTGGCCGTGTCCCAATCGCCGCCGGTGGGGGCGGCGGTGGTGTCCCACGTGATCGTGGAAAGTACGATTCGGTCTTCAAGTCCCTCAATGGATGGCTTCAGAACAGTCCGCCGTTTCCGTGCCGCCAGGCGCTTGCGACGCGAAGATGTCAATTCCATCGCTCGATACCGGGCTGCATGGCTCATGGATGCTTCATCCTGCTTAAGAGGTTGCGAAACGGGGCTGTGTTCTGGATGGGACGACCGTCAGAGTCAAACAGGCCGCTCCTTCTGGTCATTCCGCGATTCCATTCGCGAATGGGCGAAACGTCCTGCCTGTTGCGTGACGACTCATCAATCGCATTTTTTTCGTAATGCTTCCCTATCCGGGAAGCACGGCACCTTATCAATCGCGGAGAATTCAACGAGGGCAATCCGATCTGTCCCGATGCTTTAAGGTTCTCCCCCGTTCAATTTAATTGCGTGAATGCGTTCACAATCAAACGTCGCGACTATAACATGATGAATTCAACTTAGACAAGCACCTTCCGTACTTTTATTGTTTTTTCGCATCTCGGATTGCTCCAATCCTTTTGGGCTAGCATTTATAAGCAGTATCATTTTTAAACAATCTTAGGTAACCTCAATATCCTGCCCCCCATCGTCCACGCAGTCATCGTGCTCAAAATGTCCGACGACCCTGAGAACCGCGCTCTGATCGAACGACCGAGGGAAAGCCGTCGCATGGAACATTACAACGGCGATCCGCGTCCCGTCCCACAGGTTCGGCTCGGCTGCGTCCGTCGGACCAGGGAAACAGACCAGGGCGAGGGCATGGAGGGGATACCGCACGTCGAATTTTCACGATATGCTTTGACTACGTGGGTTTCCTGAGTTCGCCGTTAGCCATTCTGGGGAGACGGTCGTGGGCAATTCTCGCTCGATCGAACGTGTGCGCGGAAGACGGATGGACTGGCGAGTTGGCTTCGTCTGGGGCTGGATCGCGCTCGGAATGGGGATGTCGTCGGTCCTGGCGGACGATCGCGCGGAGCGAACCGAGGGAAACGTCGCCACACCGCGACTACCCCGGGATCGTCTGCTCGTTTATCGCGGCCCGAACAACGAGCCGCTGCCCGTCCGGACCAAGGAGGATTGGGCGAAGCGAAAGGAGGAGATCCTCCAGGGAATGCAAAGCGTCATGGGACGTTTGCCAGGGCCTGAGAAACGGTGTCCGCTCGATGTGAAGGTCGAGGACGAGGTGGATTGCGGGAGCTACGTGCGGCGTTTCATCACGTATGCGTCGGAACCCGGATCGCGCGTGCCCGCGTATCTTCTGATCCCGAAATCGGCACTTCAGGACGGCGGCCCGAGCGCTCCCGCGGCTCTTTGCCTGCACGGCACCGACAACGAGGTGGGGCACGGGATCGTGGTCGGTCTGGGGAACCGGCCAAACCGTCAGTATGCCAGCGAGCTCGCGGAGCGCGGTTACGTCACCCTGGCCCCCAATTACCCGCTCCTCGCCAAATATCAGCCGGACATCAAGGCGCTCGGCTGGGAGAGTGGGACACTGAAAGCCGTCTGGGACAACATCCGGGGGCTCGACCTGCTGGACTCCTTGCCCTACGTGAAACACGGGGCCTACGGCACCATCGGCCACTCGCTGGGCGGGCACAACTCGGTCTATACGGCGGTTTTCGACGACCGGATCAAGGTGATCGTGACCAGTTGCGGCCTCGACTCATTTCTGGATTACTACGGCGGAAATGAGAAAATGTGGATGCCCGAGCAGGGCTGGACCCAGACCCGCTACATGCCAAGACTCGCCCAGTATCGCGGACATCTTCAGGACATCCCCTTTGATTTTCACGAGCTGATCGGTGCCCTGGCGCCCCGTCACGTGCTGATCATCGCGCCGCTCCAGGACCACAACTTTCAAGCGGAGAGCGTGGACCGGATCGTCGCGGCCGCGAAGGAGGTGTACGAACTCTACGGCCACCCGGAACGGCTCCAGCTCGAACACCCCGACTGCGAGCACGACTTCCCGGTGGAGATGCGAGAGAAGGCGTATGAGCTGTTCGATGCCGTGCTCCGATGATCGGCGTCTTCCGCTCGACATCCTGCCTTCCGATTCCGCTCCTCGTAGGGTGGGCATCGCCCACCTTCTGGCTTATATGATGGCGGGCGGTGCCCGCCCCACAAAAACCAGAATGTATTATGGAGATCCGCATAGCAAATGGCACATTCCAGAATTCCGGATCTTCAAAGAGGTAAGAAAAATCTGGAATGCGAATTTGTCTATAACTTAAGCGGCTGGCAGATGTCCCCTTTGTTCTCACGCTCCGCGCTGGATGTGGCCCCCTCTTCGCTCTGGAGGGGCGGCAGTACATAGCCAGAGGGCGTCAGCCCCTGGACGGCCAACGCAACGTCGAGAAATCCAGCCCCGGCAGGGGCGGCAGTCAATGGCAGGCTCGTGGATCATGTCCGCGCGATCGAGGATCGAACGTCTCAGGGGGCCTTGGCCGGCTCGGAAGGGGAGGATTCCAGCCCCTCGCCATTGACGGCGATCACCCGGTAGGTGGAGTCCGTCCGTGCCTTGTCCCCCTGATCGACATACCGCATCTCGGGCAGCGGCGCCTCGGGCGTGTCGTGGTAGGACATCGTCTGGAAGAGCGGCCGACCGAATCGCCCGACCGGTTTCTCGGGAACGCGGCCGATTTCCTGTCCGTCGCGCTGGATGATGAAGGAGCGAATGCCGCTGTCGAGGTCGGCCACCGCGTCCCAGGAGATCTCCACGTTTTGATCGGAGGCCGCGACGACTTTCACCCGGGTTGGAGCGGGGGGAGGCGTTGAATCGCTGACCGCCCCGGTGGTGACGTATTCCGACCAGGCATGGGCCACCCGTTCGTTCGGCAGCCAGACCGCCTCGTTCTTCTCCCCCTGGAAGGACGAGGCCGGTTCGGCCTCTTTTCCGAACAGGGGAGCCAGCCAGGCCTGGGAGCGATCCACGGGCTTGAGTCGCGATTTCGACCCGGGCTCCGGCAAACGCTCGGCCAGGCAGGCGTCGAAGTACGGAATGGCCAGATAGCGCGAATCGCCGCATTCGTGATGCGTGCGCGGGTCGGGCGCGAACCCGATGGGTGCGCCCTGGGCGCGGTAGGACCGGAACATCGCCAGGGTGCCCGTCCACGCGCCGTTGAACCGGGGGTCGTCCTTCTCCTTCGCCCCGGGATTGCACATGATCGGGATCCGATAGGCGGATTCGGGAATCTCGGGCGCGGGGATTTCCCCGTTTTCCCAGGCGCTGAAGGCGGTTCCGGAGCGGAGCCAGGCGGCGACAACGCGGTCGGGGTCCGAAATCATCATCAGACTGGCCCAGAAGCCTCCTCCGGAGTGTCCCCAGAGGCACCAGGGAACCTCCGCCAGTTCAGGATGGCCGGAGGTCGCGGCCAGGTCGTCGAGTGCCTGGAGGAATCGGGCACGCGAGCCGTTGCGCGGGTCGCACCAGAGCCGGCAGTTCTCCCCATCTTTCTGATGATAGGAAGGGCCGAGCAAGGCGCAATCCCACTTCCGGGCGAGGGCCTGCCAGTGGAGGTCATCGGCGGCCGTCTCGCCGCCCCGGCACGCCCCTTCACCGCAGCCATGCTGGTGGACGATCACCCCCCGCAACTGGTCCACGCCGTCCGGAATCCAGACGCGATAGGTCACGCCAAAGACCAGCTCGCCCGGCTCCCGCGACGGGGGATACTCGACCTCGACGACTCTCCCCCCACCTCCGGCTTGCGCCACCGACGCGATCCCCACGAGCAGAAATAAGCCGGCAAGCTGTCGCATCGTCCGCCGCATCGTGTGAACTCCAGAGGGTGCATCAACTCGAACGAAGCCACGCTCACTGGCTCGGAAGGCATGCTTTATCGGACTTTCCGGGTTGCGATTTGCAAGCGGTCGGATCGGTCGTTTCCTTCTGGGCAGAACCCAAGGTCCGCACGCGAGCGATCGCCTGGCGCATGAGGGCCTCATCAATTTCGTGCACGTCGATCGGGTTGCCCACGCCCCGGAGCATCGTCAGGGTCAGCCGACCTCCCAGATGCTGCCGGAATTCTTCGAGCCCCTCGAAGAGATGTTTCGTGTCGTTCAGGGCCGGATGATTCAGGGGAAATCCCAGATCGGTCAGGCAGCGGAGAACCCGGTTGGCCTCGTCTCGCGGCAATCCCAGCGCCAGGGACGAATATACCGTATCGATCGCCACGCCGATGGCCACGGCTTCTCCGTGTCGCAAACGGAAGTCGGTCATGGACTCCAGCCGGTGCGCCGACCAGTGGCCGAAATCCAGGGGACGGGCTTCGCGGGCCTCGAACGGATCGCCGCCCAGAGTGATGTGGTCCCGATGCCACTCGGCCGAGGCCCGGATCATCGGGAACGCCGCCGACGGGTCGCGCTGGCGGATCTGTCCAGCCGACTGGCAGAGGGTGGCGAACATCGCCGGGTCTTTCAGGAGCGAGACCTTGACCGCCTCGGAAAAACCGCAGACGAAATCCCGGTCGGGCAGGGTCTCCAGGAGCGCCGCGTCGTTGATGACGGCCCAGGGGACGGCGAAGCTGCCGAGCCAGTTCTTCTTCCCGAAGAGGTTGACGGCGTTCTTGACCCCCACGCCCGAATCCGCCTGAGCCAGCGTCGTGGTCGGCAGGCGCACCAGGCGGATTCCTCGATGCGCGATGGCCGCCGCGAACCCGACGGCGTCGAGCACGGCGCCGCCGCCGACGACAACGACATAGCTCCGGCGATCGAGGCTGGCCGCATGGAAGATCTTGAGGATGCGTTCGAGGATGTGGATGTCATTCTTGACGGCTTCCCCGCCGACCACGACCTGCACGTTCCCGGCCCGCTGAATCCGGTCGGAATGGGCATTCGTGAAATCCCGGACCTTCCGGCGCAGGTCCGGCTGGGCTTCCGCCACATGCTCATCGACCCAGAATTGCACGCGCGCGGGCCGGTCGCCCGACGGCTCCAGCACGTCCGCCAACGTCCCCTGATCCTCTCCGAAAAGATCGCGCGTGAAGTAGAGGCGATGCACGAAGGAGGGATGGAACGGCACCTCGTTTCGACCGGGATCGTTCTCAAAACTCATCGAAAAGGTCCGGGGCAGGGTGTCTGGTGTGATCTCCTCGACCGGCCTTTTGGGGGATTCGCTTGCCGGGAGGCGCTTGGGATCTTCCAGCATAAAGGATACCGCTCGTCGGGTCGAGAGGTCACCCTCCGCAACCTGGTTTCCCAAGATTCAGACAGTAAGGAGCGCAACAACGGACAACGACGAACCAGTGTCGTGATGTGGCATCGGAACAACGAGCCGAAAATCGACAACCAAATGGGATTGCGATTGTGGATGAGGTCGTGATGATAGAGGATTCGAGTCGCCGGGCTGGACAATGCTTCTGGAGATTCCTGATGCGATCGACGCGTTTCGCCATCTTCGCGCTGATTCTCTTCTCAGCCATTCCCGCGCGGGGAGAGATTGTCCTTTACGACGGTTCCCCGACACCCACGACGACTCCGTCCGCCCAGGGTTGGAGGTATCTCACCGACCCGCTCCTCAACGCCTCGGCGGTCCAATCGACCGCTCCTGGGGTGACGATTCTCGACACCACCACGCAGATCACCGACAAGGCGGGCTATTTCAGTGAAGCCCCCATTCTGGGGCAGCACCCTCTGATGCCGGTCCTGAATCGGAGTTCCGGGTTCACGATCCGTTTTCAGGTTCAGATCGACCAGGAATCCCACGTCAAGAACGATCGCTCGGGTTTCGATCTGATTGTCCTGAGTGAAGACCTCAAAGGGATCGAGCTCGGGTTCTGGACGGATTCGATCTTCGCGCTGAACGACGATGTGCCCAGCTTCAGCCGCGGCGAAGACGTGGCCTTTGACACAACGTCGATGACCTCTTACGAGCTGTCCGTCGATCAGGGGGGCTATACGCTCTATGCGGGAGGAATCGCGGCGATCAGCGGGCTTTTGCGGGATTATTCGTCCTTCGGCTTTCCGTATAACACGCCGAGCTTCCTCTTCCTCGGCGATGATACCACATCCGCCAGCGCGATTCGAACTGGCCAGGGTCGCGGTGAACCTCGCTCCCGTCCCGGAGCCGGGCAGTCTCTACCCTGATCGGCCTCGGCGCGATCCTTGGATGGACCTGCCGGCGGCGATGGTTGCACCGGACGCGAGTGCATCAGTCCGTTTCCGCGGCCTGAAGGATCTCCCGGATGGTTTTTTCCAGCAGCGGACGACCGCCGAATCGCATTCCGAGGTTCTCCAGTTTACGCGTGACGATTTGATGCCTGGGCGTGGGCGTCCGCCCGCGGATCTCGCCCTGGCCGCCGGAGATGTCCCTGGCGAGGGAGGCGACCTCAAATTCCGAGATGTATTGATCGTAGCACGCGTAGGACTGGCCGTTGATCTCCTTGGCGTTCAGGAGAATCTCCACCGCGCGGGCGACGTCGGCCGCATGAACCTCCTTCCCTCCGCGGTCGCACTCCACATCCTCCCCGCGTGCGACCGCCGAGATCAGATCGTACCACTTGCTCCGTTTTGGGGGATGGGCCAGCCCGTAAATGCCGGTCGGCCGCAAGGCGCAGATCGGATAATCGTGTCCAAAGCCGTAGCTGTGGACGAACGCCTCGATGGCCGCCTTGTGAGCACCGTAATGACTGCGGGGCCATAACGGATGCGTTTCATCCAGCGGGCGATCGTCGAGGATCACCTCGTGGACGGCGCAGGTCGAGATGAACACGACCCGGCCAACCCCCGATCGCCGCGCCTGCTCGAACAGGCGGATTGAGCCGACGACGTTGGCTTCGACGAACGCCGCGATGTCCCCCTCGGCCCCTCGGAAGCCAGCGCCGGGCCGATCCAGAGCGGCATGAACCAGGGCATCGCAGCCATTCAGAAGTGATTCCCCGGCGTCTGGATCGTCCAGCGAGCCGGGAACCCAGGTCAACGCATCGGCCGACGCCTCAAATCCGCTCCGATCACTGGTGGGACGATACCAGCAGCGGCAACGGTGCCCCTGCGCTGTCAGATGAGAGACAAGATAACGGCCGAGGAAACCTGTCGCCCCGGTGACGCCGATGAGCATGAGTGGAATCTCCTTGAGAGGGCCGTCATTCCTCGATCAACCGATGGTCCCCAGGATGGGGAGAACCTGTTCTTGAAGTCCTCCCGTGACGTGGACCGCGCCTTCCGGGCCGATGAAGACGTTGACCTCGCTGCGCACGCCGAACTCATCCAGATAGATTCCCGGCTCGATCGAGAAGCACGTGCGGGGCATGACGAGTCGCTCCTCATGGGTTTCCAGGTTATCCATGTGGGCTCCGTTGCCGTGGACCTCCTGCCCGATGCTATGTCCCGTTCGGTGCACGAAATGGGGGCCTTGGCCGGCGTTTTGAATCACGGCGCGGGCCGCATCATCCACTTCCCATCCCTGGAGAGGGCGGCCGGATGAGAACGCATCGCGGATTAACTGAATCGCCGCATCACGTGCCTGCCGCACAATCTGAAAGATCGCTTCATATTGCTCGGGAACGGACGTCGCCGACGTAGCCGACGCGGGTCAGGTCGCTATAGACCGCTCTTGGTCGGTCCATCTTGGCCCAGAGGTCGATCAGCACGAAGTCCCCTTGCTGGATTGGCGTGTCCGTCTCCGTCGTCGGTTCGTAATGCGGATCGCCACTGTGAGAACCGACGGCCACGATGGGCGGGTGATAGGTGGTCATTCCGTTGCGGCGGAAGTGATCCATGATGGCGGCCTGGACCTCCATCTCCCCGATACGGCCCCCATCGCGGGTCCGGTCGGCGATCAGGCCGAAGGCCAGATCAAACGCGGCGGTGGTATGCCGCTCCGCTTCCTGGTGCATCCGCCACTGTTCGTCGTCCCAGGTCGCCTCAAATTGCTGGATCAGGTTCCCTGAGGAGGCGATCTCGACGCCCGTCGAACGCACAAGTTCGATGGTCCCCGCATCGACGCGCGAGATGTAGGGATTGGCGTTTCTCGGAGAGTATTCCATCGCGATCCGTCGCTTCCCGCCGATCAAGGCGGCGATCCCCGCTTCGAATTCCTGCCAGCGGAGGTAGATCTGCTTTTCTCCTGGCAAGTGGTCGAGAGCACCCGACTCGATCCGATGGACGAGCTTCTGGGGCGCGCCCTTCGCCGGGATCATGTAGAGGAAGCGTCGAGAGCCCATCGCTCCACCGTCGAGGTCGAGGATGCGACGGGCGAGAAGGTTGCTGCCGCGGAAATCGTAGAGCAACCAGCCGTCGAAGCCGAACTCGTTCAGGGCGTCCTGGACCGCGCGCAAGTCGAACATGAGTCGTCCACTCCCATGGTAGGCGGGCGGGATCGGGGAATTGATCCGCTCGGGCGATAACGCGACGGCCTGAGATCAAACGCGGATCTGCCCGTCGCCGTACACGACCCACTTCGTGCTGGTCAGCTCCTTCAACCCGCAGGGGCCACGGGCATGAAACTTGTCGGTGCTGATGCCGATCTCGGCCCCCAGACCGAGCTGTCCGCCGTCGTTGAACCGCGTCGATGCGTTGACGATCACCGCCGAGCTATCGACGCCCGCCACGAACCGGCGCGCCGAGGCGAGGTCGCGGGTCAGGATCGCTTCGGTATGCCCCGAGCCGTGTCGCGCGATGTGCTCCATCGCCGCGTCGAGTGAATCGACGACGCCGACGGCGATGATCTTGTCGAGATATTCCGTGTCCCAGTCCTCGACCGAGACCGGTTTCATCGCGGGCACGAGGGAACGGCTCCGTTCGTCGCCCCGAAGCTCAACGCCTTCCTGAATCAAGGCGTCGGCCACTCTGGGCAAGAACGTCGGGGCGATGTCGTCGGTGGATCAGGAGTGTTTCCGCGGCGTTGCAGACGCCCGGGCGCTGAACCTTCGCGTTGACGACCACCTTGACGGCCATCTCCGGATCGGCGTTGGCATCGACGTAAACGTGGCAGTTTCCATTGTAATGCTTGAGGACCGGCATCCGAGCTTCCTCGGCGACTCGACGGATCAGCCCCTCGCCTCCTCGCGGAATCGCCAGGTCGATCCGGTCGTTCATGGCGAGGAGGTGGCCCACCACGGCACGGTCGGTGATCGGCACCAGTTGCACGGCGTCCTGAGGCAGGCCGGACGGTTCCAGTTCGTCGGCCAGAATCCGGTGCAAGGCGCGGTTGGAATGGATCGCCTCCTTGCCGCCTCGGAGGATCACCGCGTTGCCGCTCTTGACGCACAGCGCGGCGGCATCGACCGTGACATTGGGCCGGCTCTCGTAGATGAACAGGATGACGCCCAGCGGCACGCGGATCTTGGAGACGTCCAGACCGTTGGGTCGCCGGCGCGATTCGACGACCTCGCCGATCGGATCGGGCAGCGCGACGATCTGTTCCAGGGCCCGGGCCATCTCTTCCACGCGCTTCTCGTTCAGTCGCAATCGATCGACGGCGGCCGCGCTCAGGCCGAAGCTGGGGGCGGCCTCAATGTCCTTCGCGTTCCCCTCAAGGATCTCGTCCTGGCGGCGTCGGAGAGCCTCGGCGCCTCGCCGGAGCCAGTGATCTTTCTCCGCTCCGAGCGCCGTCGCCAGCCGCCGGGAGGCGTGCTTCGCGCGGTCGGCCAGGTCGCGGGAAAGTGTCTGAAGGTCGTCCGTCACGAGAACCTGGCTCATGGCATTTCCGTACTGTTCAAGAGTCTCTCGTTGAATTCAAAAAGGGCCTTCCAGGGCCTCCCAGACCTTGATCGCATCGACCATGGGACCGACATCGTGGACCCGCACGACGTTCGCGCCTCGCCGGATGGCCGAGAGGCTCGCGATGACGGAGGCCGTCGTTCTCTCGGAGATCGCGCGACCCGTGATCGTGCCAAGCATCCCTTTGCGCGAGAGACCGACCAGGAGGCAGCATTCCAGGCTCGCAAATCGCCCGAGGTTCCGCAAGAGTTCCAGGTTGTGCTCGAACGTCTTGCCGAAGCCGATCCCCGGGTCGATGGCGATCCGGGAACGGGGAATCCCCTGCGACTCGGCCCACTCGATCCGCCGGGCCAGAGCGTCATAAACCTCGCGGACGACGTCCTCGTAGTGCGGGTTGTCTTGCATGGTCCGGGGCTCGCCCCGCATGTGCATCAGGACGACCCCCGCGCCGGCCTCAGCCACGACGCGGGCCATGTGCGGATCGGCCCCGAGAGCCGAGATGTCGTTGACGACCGACGCACCGGCGGCCAGGGCATGCCGGGCGACCTCCGCCTTGGTCGTATCGACCGAGAGCGGAAGCGCGACGCTCGCCGCGATCGCTTCCACGGCCGGGATGACGCGGCGTAACTCCTCAACGAGCGTGACGGGGAGCGATCCCGGCCGGCTCGACTCGCCGCCGATGTCGAGCAGGTCGGCGCCGGCTTCCGCCAGTCGGAGGGCGCTCTGCGTTGCCCCGTCCGGCGCCTGTGTCCGGCCGCCGTCGGAAAAGCTGTCCGGCGTGACGTTCACGATGCCCATGACGCTCGGTCGGCCGTTCGGGGCGAGGAGCGTTCCGGCGGAGGTCTCCCAGCGTGTCATTCCGGCAAGGTCTCGATGGGTGTGGATTCTTGAAGCCAGGGTTGTTCCATCATGCTGACGATCTGCTCGACCATCATGTTCATCGCCTTGTAATAACCGAGTTGCGTCGTCTCGCCCAGCTCGGGGAAGAAGGCGACGTTATCCACGACCGCGACGGGCGGCAGGTCCTTCGAGGTCGTCACCCCCGTCCGATTATCCGTCCACTGGACGGTCGTGAAGAGGGTCGCCTGGATCTGTCGGGGAAGGTTGTTCGGGTTCTCGACCAGCATGTTCTTGTCGGCCATGGTGATGGTTCCCGAGAGGGTCGAATCCGCTCCCTCGGGTGAGCCGACCACCTTGAACGGGGTCCGCTTCTCGATCTCCTTGATGAGCATTTCCGTCAGTTGCAGGTTGAGGTCCCGGCGGAAGGAGACCCCCTTGAAGATCGGCACATAGACCGTGTGGACACCCGGATCATACGGCGGGCGGATCGAGTAACCGCAACCGCACAGGGAAAGCAGGATCATCCAGGCGGCCAGGAGGGGCCTCGCCGCTCTGTCCGGCAGCAGATCGCTCATGAGGTTCACCCTCGCTGTGGCAAGAGACAGACATCCACGGTTTCCGTGACGTGACTCAAGCGCCTGTCAGGGGTTGGCCATGCCGCCGGAAGGGCCCATCAGGCTGCCTGGAGATCCACTCATCCCGTTCCCGCCGACCGCTCCGGTGTTCATCTGGCCCGTGAGCGGGTCGGTACTTCCGGGCAAGGTCATGATCCGGCTCGGCAGGGTCTTCTTGCGCGGCATGGTCTGGATCACCGCCAGTTGTTCCTTGGCCTTCTTCGCCCACTCGCTGTTCGGCCACTTGACCGGAACCTCACCGAAGTAGTATTCCGCCGAGGCGACATGGCCGGTCCAGAGGTAATGCTCGGCCTGGCGGAACGTGCGTTCGGCATCCTGATCGGCGATCAGGTCGAGCGTCTTGTAGAGCGATTCGGACGTTTCCGGGTCCTGCATGGGGAACAGGGTCATGTACTGCTTGATCTGTTCCTTGGCTTGCTCCAACCCGGCTCCGTCGTAGTCGGGGCCGAGGTAGGACTTGACCTTCGCCTCGATGCTGGAGTGCAAGGCCCGCTCCAGGAACGGGCTCTTGGGATGGTCGGTGACGAGCTGGTCGTAATAGAACGACGCGTCCTCGAAGTTGTCGTTCTCATAGTGATAATCCGCGATCCGCAAGACGGCGTCATCCGCGAGGGGGCCGGTCGGGTCGTGGTGACGGACGTGCTCCAGGGCCTGAAGCGCGTAGTCGGTCGGTCCCAGCAGGGGAAGCTTCCCATCGAACCGATGCGAGAACGGGGCTTTCAACTTGGGGTCGGATTCGGGGTCCGTCGCGGTTAGCCAGCCCTGGGCGATCGTGTATTCCCGCAACACGGCCTTCTCCAGGTAACGCGTGGCCGGATACTCCCCGATCAGCTTCTCGTACGTCTCATTGGCCGCGACATACTTCGCTCGCTGAAACTGACTTTCGGCCAGGTGATACATCGCGGCCTCACCCCAGC
This sequence comes from uncultured Planctomycetota bacterium, assembly GCA_963758025.1. Taxonomy (GTDB): domain Bacteria; phylum Planctomycetota; class Planctomycetia; order Isosphaerales; family Isosphaeraceae; genus CAVWUA01. The sequence continues at coordinate 151,996 of CAVWUA010000015.1, forward strand.
GCGTGCCTTTGCGTTCCTTGGCGATCCTCTTGAATTCGCTCTCCGCCTCGACCAGCTTCCCCTGTTGATAGAGTTTCTGGGCGGCCTCCAATTCGGCGTCGGCCTCGGGATTCTTCACCTCCCGGGGAGGCGCCCAGCCGTCCGAGCCCATGATGAGGGTCGAGCCGTCGTTGGGCTGGGGGCTGGGGCCCGCCTTGGGGGAGAGCCAGCGCGCCATCATGCCGCGCGTGTCGCCCATTTCCTTGGCGGTCGGTCCCTTCGCCAGGGTGGAGTCCTTGGCCATGCGCCAGCGGGCGATCGGCCCGATGCCACCGGACTGGCAGCCGCTGGTGGCGATGAAGAGTATCGCCAGACAGCCGCCGAATCGCCAGGCGGGGCGGGAGGTCGGGCGCGTGGGGACGTTCGCCATCGGTCGGACTCCGGAATGGTGGAGGAGTCTCCGCAGGACAGATCTCGTGTGCGGCGCTTCCATGCGTTCACCCAGAGGGGAATCAGGACATTCCGGTCGGTCGAACGAGATCAAGAATCACGAAGTGAACTCGACCCGTGACGGTACGATCGTGGCGTTCAAAAATAGGACAGCATCCGTGGCCGACGTCCCATCAGGTGGCTGATCATGGCGCCCAGCGTGGCCCTTACCGGGGCGATCGCGGGGCCCGAGAGATCGTCCTCGCGCCAGGAGTTTCCCGGCGAGGCCAGCCTCCGAATCGCCTCCAGGGTCCGGCCCGAAAGCGTGGCGACGTGGGGTTGACCGGGCCGGCACGAGGCGCAAAGGACCCCGCCGGTTGCCAGGCCGAACGCGACCACGTCTCCCTGTGTGTTGACCGACGCTCCACAATGGACACACGCCTCCAGGGCCGGCATCAGACCAAGCTCCCTCAAGCAGGCCAGTTCGAACCGCAGCACGCGACGGGAACGCAACGCCGGATCGTCCAGGTGGCGCAAGGTCACGACCGCCGCGTCGAACAGCTTCGGGTGCGGGTCATGGTGATCGGTCAATTCGTTGAGGAGTTCGGCCACGTAATAGCCGGCATACAGTGCCGCAAGATCGCGGCGAAGTGAATCGTAGCGTTCCAGAAGCACGGCCTCGGTCAAGAGGTCGAGCGACTCGGACGCCTTGTGCAGGATCACGATATCGCAAACGCTGAGCAGGTCAAGCCCAGCCTGGAACGGGGACTTGAGCCGTCGGGCACCCTTGGCCAGCGCGGAGACTTTCCCAAGCTCCCGGGTGAACAGGGTCAAGACGCGGCTCGTCTCGAACACATCCACCGTGCGAATCACCAGAGAAGGCGAGCGAACGGCGGGCACGTCAGCACCTCGGGAACGCGAAGCGAAGCGCGGTTGGCAACTACTGCGTGTTGACCGTGGCGGCCGGACTGAGGTCGAGCCGCACACGACGGATCGAGCGATCGACGACCTCCAGCACGGTGAATTCGATGCCTTCCCGGCGGAACGAATCCCCCGGCTCGGGAAGATGCCCGACGGTCGTGAATACCAGGCCGCCGAGAGTCGAGAAATCTTCATCCGTGGGAAGGCGCAGATCCAGTTCCTCGTTCAGTTCCTCGATCGTGAGCGAGGCATCGATCTCGTAGAGAGATCCACCGATCGGCACGACCGTATCCGTGGGGCTTGGCCGATCGTGCTCGTCGTCGATCGGCCCGACGAGTTCCTCAAGCAGATCCTCCAGCGTGATCAGTCCCGCCACGCCCCCGTACTCGTCGAGCACGATGGCGATCTGGAGACGCCTCGACTGGAATTCTTGAAGTAAGTCATTGGCATTCTTGGTTTCCGGGACGCACAAGCGCGGGGCGAACCAGCTTGCGGGCGCGAGTTCCGGCTCGCCCTCGGCCGAGGCGACCTGGTGAGCGAAGAGGTCCTTCGCGTAGAGGACTCCGAGAATATCGTCCCGGTTGACACCGAAGATGGGGATGCGGCTGTATCCCGAAGCCACGAACGCCCGCGCGGCCTCGGACGCGGTGACGGTGGCCGGAAGAGCCAGCATCAAGGAACGGGGAACCATCAACTCCGAGACATCCCGACGCGCGAGTTCCACGACACGCTCCAGCATCTCGCGGGTCGATTCCGGGAGGTCGGCGTCGATGTCGTTCTCCGTGTCGTCCCCGTTGCGATGGATCTCGACCTCGACGCTCGCCGGACGGGGCGTGTGAGCGGCGCGGCGGGAATACCGGTACGCCCAGCTCTCGATGACGTGCGAGATGGACGTCAGGGGGAACATCAGGGTCCGTAACGGCCCACTCAGGGGCCATAACCGATCGATCAGGCCCTCGGCATGGACCCGTCCGACGATTCCCGCGGCCACGTGCCCCATCGCGCCAATCGCCAGCGCGATTGCGACCAGCGTTTCATTCGTCATCCGCACGCTCTGGCGGCTGACGATCGCCCCTAGAAGCGCGGCAAGAGCAAGCCCGGTCAGGATTTCCAGAGCCTCGGCACTCCGCTCGGTACTCTCATCCTCGTGCGCGATCCGATCCTGCGCGTTCGGCACGCCCCCGCTCGGTGCACAGTTCCTCAAGGAGACTGCGCGAATAGGTTCGCAACGCTCGCGAAAGACTGACGGCGAACATGTGCAGGACCAGGACCGGCAGGCCAAGGCCCAGGGTCAGGCCGACCACGGCTCACCCCCCCGTTCCCGACGATCCGACCCCAACGGGCCGGCCAGGGGGAACGTATTGGCCAGACCTTCCCGCGAAAGGATCTCGGACTCCCGACGCCGCATCGCCGCGGCTCCCGACTCGGTCTGGTCTTCCATGCCACACAGATGTAGCAAACCGTGGACCACGTACAGCGCCAGCTCATCGCGAGCGTTCGCCCCGATCTCCTCGGCCGTTCGGGCGGCCATCTCGGTCGAGACGATCAGCTCGCCGTTCAGTTCGAGCTCGTCCGGCTCGGAAAGCCGGAAGCTGATGACATCGGTCGGCCAGTCATGATCGAGGTGGCGACGGTTCAGTGCGTGGATCGTGGCATCATCCACCAGAGCAATGGAGATCGATCCGCGCTCCACACCTTCGAAGAGTAGCACGCGGCGAGCCAGTCCGGCGAGATCCTCCGGGTCCAGAGGCAGATGCCCCTGCACGTCGCTGATCTCGATCTCGATGGAGGACCCCGCAGGGTCAGACGAACCGACATGGGAGCGTTCCGCGGGATCATCATCCTGGGGATCGCGATCTTGCTCGCTCATCAGATACTGTGAGTTGCTCATCAATCTGGGAAAAAGGTTAGGCCGTTCGTTGTTCCGGATACTTGACGCGACCGTGGTAGATGCCGATGAGCGACTTGATCAGGCTGTCGCGGATCTCGGCGATCTCACGAAGGGTCAACCCACACTCATCGAACTGTCCGTCTTCGAGCCGTTTCTCGATCAGGGCATTCACCAACCCCTCGATCCGGGCGGGGGTCGGATCGGAAAGGGTCCGGCTGGCACTCTCCACCGCGTCGGAGATCATCAGGATGGAGGCTTCCTTGGACTGCGGCTTGGGACCTGGATAGCGGAAGGCGCTTTCCTGCACGGTGGAGGCATCGGGATTGCCATCACAGCGACGGGTCGCCTCGCGATAGAAATATTCAACCAGTGTGGTCCCGTGGTGCTGCTGGATCAGGTCGATGATCGGTTCGGGGAGGTGGTGTTGTCGAGCCAGATCGACCCCGTCCTTGACGTGTCCGATGATGATCAGCGTGCTCATCGCGGGAGCCAGGTTCGCATGTCGGCTGGCCGAACCGGCGACCTGGTTCTCGACGAAATAGTGCGGCTTGATCATCTTCCCGATGTCATGGAAATAGGAACCGATGCGCACTAACAAGGCATTGGCCCCGATCCGCTCGGCCGCGGCCTCGGCGATCGTGCCGACAGTCACGGAGTGATTGTGCGTGCCCGGGGCCCGGCGGACCAGTTCCTGCAGGAGCGGGTGTGTGATGTCTCCCAGTTCCAGCAGACTGATCCCGGTGACGATCCCGAACGCATTCTCGACGAAGGGAAGGCTTCCGCCGAGGAAGAAGCCCGCCATCAAGCCCCACGCGGCTCGCCAGGCGCTATCACTGGCGACGAGTCGGAGCGGCTGGTTCTGCCAGAGCCCGGTAGCCCAGGTCAGGACGAAGTAGCCCAGGGCCGCCGCGGCGCCGACCTTGATCGGCTTGGTCCGCGAGCGAACGTCCGACAGGGGCAATACCCCGGCCGCCGTCCCCCCCATCAAGACCAGGAAGTGCCCGATCCCGGTGCCGAGGGCCAGGCTGGTGAGCAGGCAGAGCGCGAAGCTGACCATCAGGGCGAAGTGGGGGTTGTACGCGATCGCCAGGATCATGGCCGAGAGCGCGACGGGAATCAACTCGGCGTCCCACGGCTGAAGCGCGAGCAACCGCATGACCCCCATCGCCACGACGGTCAACGTGCAGAGCGCCGTGACCCTTGAGAGACTTCGGGTGATCTGCGGTTCGTGACGCTGAATGTAGTAGCCGATCAGGGCATAGAGCGCACCGACGAGCACGACGATCGAGACCGCCCGCTGCAAGCGAGCACCGACGCTCAAGGTCCGGTTGGCCGTCTCGTGCTCCAGCCGCAACAGGGCGAGTTGATCCTCGGCGACTTCCGTATCCTGGTCCACGAGCAGGTCGCCCTTCTCGTAGGTGTCGAAGACCTCAAGAACCGCGTCCCTCGCGCTTTTGCGAGCCGCCGTCGTGGCCGATTCATCGTAGGTCAGGGTGGGCAGACCGGCCAGCTTGTTCGCGACCAGCAGGAAGAGACGCTGGCCGAGCCTCGGGTCGGTGAAATTCTTGATGAATTCCTTGGCGACGGTCCCGTTCGGATCGGAGATCCGTTCCGGGAGAACGAGGTCATGCGAGACCTCGATCGGCGGCGCTCCCTCCGGCTGCCGGATGCGCAGCGCGAGGCTCGCCTCTTCCTGCCGGGGCAGGGCATCGGGGCCGAGAATCCCGCGCTGAACGAGCGGGGCGAAGGCCTCGTTGATCTGCTGGCGCAGCTTGTCGCGTCGGGCCGGAGAATCGGTGGCGATTCGCAGATCGTCAAACGTCGGCTGGTCCAGCTCGCTCCAGAAACCGCGCTGGCTCTCGGGCAAGGCCCCGCGATCGGGGGTCTTGCTGACGGCCTCGGCCAGATCGATCAACCTCCGCGAGAGTTCGAGAATCGGGGCCGGGTCATTATCCATGATGGGATAGACCTTGTCGGCCGCTTCCTGTCGCTTGGAGTTGGTCTTGATCGGGTTGCGTCGCTCGAAGCGATCGACGCTGACGTGCAGTTCCCGGCTGGGCCGTTGTCCGAGCCGGTACGTGAACGGCGGCCCGGAACCATAGACGATCGCGGCCGTCGTCAGGACGGCGAGCGCCGCCACGCCGAGCCGGGTCAGGCGGGCCCGCTGGCGGGCGGATCGCTCGCGGCGGATATCGATCGGGTTGGATGGCCGCAACTGGGCCCGAAAGGGTTTGGGGCGGCGTTTTCCGAGACTCATGGATCCGTCTCAAACCAGAACGCGGTCAGCGGGTCCGTGCCCCGCCCGCGAGGGAGTGCGCCACGCCGACTCCGGCGTGGCTTTGGCCATGATCGGGACCGCCTCGCCACGGAGCAAGGCTGCCCGTCACCCCGCCTCACTCCGAGGCGGTCATTCCCCCACCGGAGGTTGGCAAGGCGGTGCCGGGCGCGGCGACTTCCACCGCGACCGAGACCACCTCACGAGCCGGCTCGGTGGCTTCATAAGCGTTGACGATCGCTTGAACCAGTGGGTGCCGGACGATGTCCGACTTGTCCAGGTACACAATGCTCAGCCCAGGGATTCCCTGAAGCCGGTTCGCCGCGTCGGCCAGACCGCTCGTCGTGCCGGGTGGCAGGTCCACCTGCGTGATATCGCCGGTGACCACGATCCGCGCATTCTGCCCCATGCGGGTCAGGAACATTTTCATCTGCGAGACGGTGGCATTTTGCCCCTCGTCGAGAATAATCGCGGCGTCGTTGAGTGTTCGACCCCGCATGTAGGCCAGCGGCGCAATCTCGATGAGATCATTGCCCATGTAGCGTCGGATCTGATCATAGTTCATCAGGTCGTGCAGCGCGTCGAACAGGGGCCGGAGGTAGGGATTGATCTTCGCCTCCAGGTCACCCGGCAGGAAGCCGAGCCGTTCCCCCGCTTCGACCGCGGGACGAACGAGCACGATCTTCTTGATCTCCCCGCGTCTCAGAGAGGAGACGGCCTGAGCCACCGCCAGATACGTCTTTCCCGTTCCGGCCGGACCGACACAGAAGACCATCTCGTGGTCGCGCAGGGCACGCAGGTAGCGTGACTGGCCTTCGGTCCGGGGTCGGACCCGGCGGTTGCCTTCGCGGATCTCCAGGGTGTCGAAGCCGTCGTCGTCACCCCGGTGGAGCACTTGTTCGAGAGCCTCGGCCACGTCGCCAGAGGTAATCATGCGCTGCTTCCGGTAAAGACGACGGAGTTCCTCGAAAACGATCCGGGCTTGCTCAACCCGTTCGGGTTCTCCCTCCAGGCGGACCTCGCCCGGCCTCGCCAGGACCTTCACCCGCAGCGTATCCCGAACCTGCCGCAGGATCTGGTCACGGCTGCCGAAGACAGCGAGCTCCTCGTCGTGGTTGTCCAGGCTGATCGTGGCTTCCGGCATCGATGGCCCTTCGTCGTCACCGGTCTTGGTCGGCCGGTTAACGATCGCGCGTGAACCCGCCTCCAACGACCAGGAGGCGAACATCGCGACATTATGGTCAAGTAAAGGGGGAAATTCAACGTCGGCTTGGTGCTCATGTGGCCTCGTGCCGACGGTGGGGATCTCGTCGATAGCCCTTCTACGTCCGGGCGGCGGACGTGTTCGGTCCCGGTCCCACCACGAACCCCGTGTTACCCGGTGGTTTTGAACTCTTGACGGTCGAGAGCGTACTTCTGGAGCTTCTGGGTCACGCTCCGGCGTGACAGGCCGCTATGCTCGGCGCAACGGGCGACATTTCCTCGATAGTGCGCGAGCAATTGCGCAAATACTCGCGCTCGACGCGGCGGACCAGGTCGTCGGTCAGCTCGGGCAACGGTCGGTCGATATCGATCAGGGGAGGGGGGCCGCCCCGCCCATGTTCGCGGGGCACGATGGTTGCCGGCAGGGCCTCCAGGTGGATGATCGTGCCGTCGGCCATCGCCACGGCCGCCTTGATCGCGTTCTCCAGCTCCCGCACGTTTCCCGGCCATTCGTGATCGAGCAAGGCCTGCATTGCCTCGTGGTCGATTTCCGTGACCGACGGGATGCTCTTGGTCTTGAGCTTGTCCAGGAAGTGAGCCGCCAGGAGCGGGATGTCCTCCCGACGTTCCCGCAACGGGGGGAGATCCAGCCGGATGACGTTCAGCCGGTAGTACAGGTCGGCCCGGAATCGCCCGGCCTTGACCTCCGCCTCCAGATCCTTGTGGGTGGCCGCGACGATCCGAACGTCCACCCGCAGGGTCTCGGTGCTCCCGACCCTCTCGAACTCGCCGGTCTGCAAGACCCGGAGCAGCTTGGCCTGCATGGGGGCCGAGATGTCGCCGATCTCGTCGAGAAAGAGCGTGCCACCGTCGGCCAGTTCGAAACGCCCTTTCCGGCGGCGATCGGCGCCGGTGAACGCGCCTCGCTCGTGGCCGAAGAGCTCGCTCTCCAGAAGCGACTCCTGCAAGGCCGCGCAGTTCAGGGCGATCCAGGGCCGGGCGCTGCGATCGCTGGCGGCGTGCAAGGCCTGCGCGACCAGCTCCTTTCCCGTCCCGGTCTCTCCACAGATCAGAACGGTCGAGCCCAGTGGCCCCACGTGCTCGATCATGTCGAAGACCCGGCGAAACGCCGGGCTTTTCGAAACGATGTTATGGAAGCTGTAGTCCTCGCGCATCCGGTGCCGCAGGTGTTCCAGCTCGTCCATCATCTCGCGGCGTTCGAGCACACGGCGCACCATGCAGCAGAAATGAACCGGCTCGAAGGGTTTGGTAACGAAATCGTCGGCCCCAGCCTTCATTGCATCGAGCGCGACCTCCGTATCGCCAAAACCGGTGAGCACGACGACACCCAGGGGCATCCGTTCGTCGCGGACGGCCGTCAGCAAGGCCAGACCGTCCACGTCCGGCATTTTCCAATCGGTGATCAGCAGGTGGAACGCGTCGGTTCGCAAGAGCGTCAAGGCCGAGGCGCCGTCGTCCGCGGTCTCGACCTCAAATCCGTCACGTTCCAGGATACGGGCCAGTTGCTGACAGGTCAGGGGACTGTCGTCAACCACCAGGATGCGCCGCTTCATCGTGAAGGCCCCTTCTCTCTGGTGTGGGTGCTCAAGGTCCTTCCCTGGACGAGGGGCCGCGTTCGCGTCGCCGGAACGCCCCGCGTCGTTTGCTTTCGGCCTGTCGCTACGTGTAACAGGTTCAGATTGGGCTAGGCTCGAAAAACGTCCGGGTTTCCATTCCTCGCGCTGACTTCAGGACGTCGTCGGTTCGAAAGGTTCCGCCGGCAAGGGACTCGGAGTGGGGATCGGCTCGGTTGCTGGCGGCTCGGGCTCGGCGGACGGAGCCCCCGGTTCCGTGGCGGGTGGCAACGGTTCCGGCTCGGGCGGGGTCGTTGGAGGTAATGGCTCGGGCTCGGCGGGCGGAGTTTCCGGTTCCGTGGCGGGTGGAAGCGGGTCGGGGTCCGGGGGATTCGGGGACGGGGCAGGGGACGGCTCGGGGTCGGGTAACGGGGTCGGTTCCGGCGCCGTGATCTCCTGGGGGATCGGTTCGAGCCTCGGGGACGGTTCCGAAACCAGCGGCTCGGGTGACGGAGCGGGCGGCTCCTCCGCGGGGAGCGGCTCGGGCATGTCTCCGGTCCCCAGAAGCACCCGGAAGCCCGCCTTCTCCCCTTTCCGAATGTGGAAGACCAGATCGCTGCCGGCCGGGCGTCCGCTCAGTGCCTTGCGAAAGTCCTCCATGCTGGAGACCTTCTGCCGGGAAGCGTCCGTGATGACCATCCCGGTCTCGACGCCCGCGAGATCCGCGCGGCCTCCGGGAGTCACGCCGAGCACGAACAAACCACCGGGCACCGTCGTTCCATAACCGAGTTGCTGGGCCAGGCCGGGCGTCGGCTCGGCCACGATCAGGCCCAGGTCGGGGAATCGGACCGGACCGGAGGCCGCGGGCACCTCGCCCAATTCCGCTTCCGGAACCGGAGCAAGGGCAGGGGAGTCAGCGACGGCGGGAGTCGGTTCCGGGGCAGGGGCAGGGCAGGGGAGTCCGCGACCCGATCGGCGACCGATTCCGGGGCGGCCGTCGGCGTGGATCGGAGGTTTTCCTCGGGACGCGTGGGCACGTTCTCCGGCCTCGGGGCAGTGTCCCGACGGGTTGTGGGACGGACCTGCAGCGGGAGCCGTTGCCCGCCCCGGAGCACCTCCAGGGCCAGCGGTTCTCCGGCGGGCGCGACCTCGATGATCGACTGGAGCATGCCGATCCCGCGCACGGTTCGATCGCCGATCGCGAGGATCACATCGCCGGTCTTCAACCCACCTTCGGCCGCCGGGCTCAAGGGGGAGACCTCGGTCACCAGGACCGCCCCAGGCTGTCCGATCCGTTCGGCGTTCCGGGGGTCGAGCAGACCGATGCGGATGCCGATCGTCGAGCGGCGTACCAGTCCATAGTTCGCCAGGTCGTGCGCCACGCGACGTGCGCGGTTGGACGGGACGGCAAAGCCAACCCCTTCGTAGCCGCCGCCGACGGTGTTGATCGCCGAGTTGATCCCGACGATCTCCCCTTGCAGGTTGACCAGCGGCCCACCGGAGTTGCCCGGGTTGATCGCCGCGTCGGTCTGGATCAGGTCTTCATAGACCGCCTGATCGATGCCCCGCCCTTTCCCGCTGACGATGCCGGCGGTGACGGTCCCGGAGAGACCGAACGGCTGACCGATCGCCAGGACCCAGTCCCCCAGTTCGAGCGCTTCGGAGTCGCCCCAGTCCGCCTGTTGCAGGCCGTCGGGCTTGATGGCGAGCAGGGCCAGGTCGCTCCGCGGATCGCGCCGGACCTGCGTCACCGTGCGTTCGCGGCCGTCGGACAGAACGACGGCGATCGTCGAGGCATTCTGGATGACGTGATCGTTGGTCAGGATCAGGCCCCTGGCCGCGTCGATCACCACGCCGGAACCGCCTGGAGAGGACGGCTCGATCGTGCGGGGCATCAGCATGCCGAGCGCCCCGCTGGCCGCGGGGACGCCCACGTTTTGCGGGCGGATCGTCACCACGCCCGGCAGGACGCGCTTCGCGGCGTCGCGGAAGCTGGAGGAAAGTTCCCGGGCGCGGTCCTGGGCGTTCACCGAGCCCGAGAAGGTCATCACGAGCGTCAGGGCCAGCGCGATCCCTGCGGCGTGGCGTTGGCGAGGACACGATGGGAGCATGGCGGCGAACCTCTGCCTGAGGGGCATCTCCGGAGGGCCTTTCCATGACTCGATCGCACGAGACGTATCGAGGGCCTTCCGGAATCAGAGCGATTCACGTCGCGACGCTCCACCCGCGATCCGTCGCGGTGAATCTGTTCGGCAGAGTATAACGGCCCGGGTTCCTCCATCCAAGTCCCAAGCGGAACGGAATGTCGATCCGCCCGGGATGTCAGTTCTCGCGATGAAGCCAGAAGTCCCCTTCGGTCCGGGAGATCAGGAGCCCCTGGGGGGCCGGGCCGGAGAGATGCCAGTGCCCCTCGATCTTCTTGCCATCCGCGCTGAGAGTCCCCTGGTAATGGACTTCCTGGTCCTCACCGGCGATGCCAACCCGCATGTCACCCACGCGATACCCGGCGAAGAACTGCCCCTGGTACGTCTTGAGGAAGCGGACGACCCGGCCCGCGACTTCCCCTTCCAGGATGGACTCCTTCGGCAGGTGGATCTCCGCGCGAACCGGCTGATTGACGGTCCCTTCGGGGCAGAGGGAGCGGCACCTGCTCGACAATCTGCTCGTCCGCGCCGGGGGCAAGCCCTTCCTCCATCGCCAGTTCCGAGACCGAGGCCTCGAAATCGCAGAAGGCGTCATTCATCTTGCCGGTAAGCCGATCCCCTTCCTGCTCGAACTCGGCCGAGATCGGTCGTTCGTGGTCGTGCTGGGTGTAACATCCGGACCAGCGGCCGGTCAGATCACGGAAGTCAGTCATCAAGTTAGCCTCAAAGGGGATGGCTTTCGTCTGGTCGATGAGAGCGTCCTGGAGTCGCCTCTCCTTCTAGTAAATATACGCAGCGAAAGCAGCGAAGGTTGATTCCGTTCCCTCGATCCACAAGCCGGTCACCGGACCGGAAGGGAATGATCCGGCCCCTGGAGACGCGGGGCAAAGGATCGAAACCGCAATCCCGGTGCCGTTGCGAGGTTCGACCTGAGGTGAGGGGTGCGAAAGAGGCCTCCCGTCGCGTAAGATCAACCCTCGCGAAGAGAAGAATCCAGACGAATGGGGACGTGCCGATGGTTCTGAGGCGGGTGCTGCGCGGGTCGTTTCGGATCGGGCTGAGGGGGGTGATGCTCATCCCGCTTCTGGCTCTGCTGCCCGCCGCGCTGCTGGATCTGGGGCCGGAAGGGAACGCTCGCGTCACGGTGTTTCCCCTGGCCCTGGCGTTGCTCGACCCCTTCGTCTGGCATTGCGTGGGAAACAGCCTGGCCGTCGCGGGAGTCGTCGCCGTCGGCTCCCTCGGGATCGGTGTGATCCTGGGCCACATCCTCTCCCGCTGGCGGTTCTGGGGGCGCTGGCCGCTGGCGATCCTGGCGTGGTCGCCGCTGGCGGTCCCGTCGCTGTACCTCGCGGTGGGGGTTCGCCGGGTGCTGGATGGCGGCACCCTCGCGCGGCTTTCGACGCTTCTCGACACGAACCTCGGCTTCGAGCGGGCCGGGGACTGGCTGGGCCTGGTCTGGCTGGGTCTGGCGGGAGGCGTCCCCCTGGTCAGCCTCGTGAGCGTCCGGGCTCTGGGACGGGTTCAGAGTGCCTGGGAAGAGGCCGGGCGGGCGGCCGGGGCCTCACGCCGGCGGATCTGGTGGACCCTCGTCTGGCCCCTGGTCCGGCCCGACATCCTCCGGGCCGCCGCCCTGGTCTTCACCCTGAGCTGGATCGAGCCGGGCGGGCCTCTGCTGCTCGGCCTGCGCCGGACCCTGGCCTTTCAGCTCGTCGAGGCGGCCTCGGGGGCGGCCGATCCGACCCGCGCCGCGAGTTTGTCGTTGATGGCGATGGCGATCGCGGGGGCTGTCCGGCTCCTGGTTCTCGGGTGGGCCGGGCGGACACAATTGCCGCAAGTCTCATGTCTGTATCAAGTTCCGAAGCGCGCCGGGTGGTTGAGGGCGGCGGGGTACGTGACGGTCCTCGGGCTCTGGTTGTCGCTGACCTGGTGGCCTTGCCTCGGGCTGGTCGAGCTGGCGGCCTCGGCGACGGGGGGCGGATCGGGCCAGCCGGGGTCTCTCTCGGCGCTCGCTTTCGTGCGAGGGCTGGAGCATCCCGACGTGGCGGGCCTCGCGGTTCGGTCGATCGTTCTCGGCCTGCTGGTTGGCGGGATTGCCCTGGTTTTTGGCTGGATTCTGTCGGCCGACGAGGCCCGGCCCGGTTCCCGGGAGGCTCACCAGACCTCGTGGTTTCCGTTCGTCGTGCCGCCGCTGGCGCTCGGAATCGGGGTCGCGTTGGTTCCCCGATTGCTCCGCCTGACCGCCGCCGTTCTCGGTGCCCGGGGCGGTCTGGGTTTTGTCGCGGATTCCCTGGCTGTTTTGCTCGATCCTTATGCAACGCCAGAGTTTGCGTTGATCTGGGCACTGTCGCTGATCCGCGCGCCGATTCTGGTCGCGGTCTGCCGGGAGGTCCGTCGCCGCGCGCGCCCCGATTGGGTCGAGATCGCGTGGACCCTGGGGGCCTCGCGACGGCGAGCCTGGTGGACGATCGCCCTGCCGACCTGGATGGGGCGTCTCGGCGGGTTCCTCCTGCTCAGCATCACCCTGACCGCCACCGACGCGACGGCCGCACTCGTCCTGACCCCCGTCTCCTCTTCCTGGACGTTCGGCCCGGGGGTCCTGCACCTCGCCGAGACACCGGGAGCGCTCCCCACCGCGGCGGCGCTCTCCCTGATCGCCGTCCTGGGCAACGCCTTCGCCTTCGCTCTGGCCTTGCGAGGGACCGGCCTGGGGAGGGGGCCTCGCGACACAACCCCCGTTGGAATCGGGTAGTGCGCCAAAAACGTGTTCGCTCGGATGACCCTCTGGACACGAGGCATCGGCCCGAGTCCAATACGAGTTTCCGTGGAGCCCCGGGCCGAGGTCGCGATCGTCGAAGCCCCGCCTTTCGGGAATCCCGGCGCATAATCTCTCCAGCAACCTCTCTCGAAATCCCAACGCCTCCAGGGGTTCTCGACCGTGCCACAGTCACTCGTTCTCTACTCCACGGTCACCTGGATCGCCCATGTGATCGCGGAGCAGTATTACGGCAACGTGCATTACGCCTGGTGTACCCCCTGCTTCAGCCCCGATTCCGATGGGTGCCAGGGTGGACGGATCGTCCCAACCTCTTGCCCCAGCATCATTTATCACTCGCTCTGGGAGGAGGTCCAGGCGGGGGATCTTCATAGCTCCAAGATCAATGAGAACCGGGTGGGCATCGCGAAGGGGGCGAGTTTCAAGCGGAAGCAAGGCGTCATCACCGCGAAACAAGAAAAGGACATCTTGAAGATCATCGACAAGGCACAGACCCGGGATTTTCGGCCCCTGGTGTACGTCATTCCCTTCGATCCGGTTTCCAACCTCGTCAAGGCGGTCCCGCCGACAGCCAAGGCGCACCCTCTCTCGATCGAGTTCATCATCGAGACGCTGCCGCGCGACCGGTTCGACATCATCAACCTGAGGCGTTCGTGACGGCTCTCGGACGTCCGAGAGAGAGAGAGCCGGGGCGAGGAGGCACGATGGCGGAGCAATTGCAGCCGATCAGCAGCATCCATGAGGCCGCCGAACGCGTGGGGCGGGCCGCGGAACACCTGGGAATCCGCGAGAAGGCGCGGCTGGCCTTCGCGTGCGCGACCGATCCGAGGGAAGAGATGGGCACGGTCCATCGCCTGATTTCCGGAGTCGGAGGCGCGGCCCTGATGCTGCGAGGACTGCGCCGGTCCCGCTCGGCCAGCGGCCTCGCCCAGTCGGCCATCGGTGGCGCATTGCTCTACCACTCCGTGACCGGTCAGAGTATCCTGGAGCCCCTGCTGGGTTCCCGGGGCACCGCTCCGAACCCCTGGCGGGACAACCCTCCCATGAGGCTGCCCGACATCCCCCGCTTCTCCGGGTCGGTCCCGGAGCCGGGCACGGCGTCGCGATGGAGCGACGCCGACTCAGGGCGTCGGACCGAACTGGATCCCCTCCGGCGCAGGATCGAGGTGAGCATGTTCGAGGTCATCGGCGATGCCGGCCTGGATCAGGTCATCCCGGCGGTCCACTACGCGCTGCGGCTGCTCCGCCACCGCCATGAAATCGCGGACGCCTCGACCGGCTACCGGGTCGCGGGCCTGGAGTCCGAACCCTCCTCCGACGAGACGGACCTGGCCCTCCGGCTCATTGGTGAGATCGAGCGGCGCGAGGAAATGCCCCTCCGCTCGCTGGACGAGAGCCAGACCCGGTTCTACACCGGCATCCTGGCCGACCTGGTCCAGGAACGAACGCGCTCCGAGCCGGATGACGACCCGCGCGACGGCCACCGGCTTCTCGAAGCCCTCCGCGCCGGTCGCCTCGCCTCATAGCGGCCCGCCACGCACGAGAGAAGTCGGGCGCGTCACGCGCCCGACCCGGCCATCGCGCCGGCAAAGCCCGCGGCACACCCACTCAAATCACGTCGAGCGGGCTGCGGACGCCGAGGGGGCCGGCGTTCAAAACATGGGTGTAGATCATCGTGGTGCGGACGTCGTTGTGGCCGAGCAGTTCCTGAACGGTCCGAATATCGGAGCCGGCTTCGAGCAGGTGGGTCGCGAAGCTGTGTCGGAAGGTGTGGCAGCTCGCCGGCTTGGCGATCGCCGCGGCGCGGATGGCCCGCTTGACGGCCTTCTGGAGCCCCGATTCGGCCAGGTGGTGCCGCCGGACCAACCCCGAGCGGGGGTCCTCGCCGCGCCGATGGGCGGGAAAGAGGTATTGCCAGCCGGGATGACGGTCCGCCTCGGGGTACTTCTCGCTCAGGGCGTGCGGGAGGTGAACTCGCCCGAAGCCCTCGCGGAGGTCGCGCTCGTGGACGGCCAGGACATGCTCGATCTGGCGTCGCAACGGCTCGACCAGTGAGGCCGGCAGGATCGCGACGCGGTCCTTCTGCCCTTTGCCGTCGCGGACGAGGATGTGGTTCTGGCCGAAATCGACGTCCTTGACCCGCAGTCGAAGGCACTCCATGAGCCGCAGCCCCGAGCCATAGAGCAGGGCGGCCGCCAGCCAGGCGGTGCCGTCGAGCTGGGCCAGCACGGCCTTGGCCTCCTCCCGGCTGAGGACCACCGGCAGCCGCTCGGGCCGCTTCGCCCGCACCACCTGGTCGTTGACCCACTCCAGCGGCCGGTCGAGCACGACCTTGTAGAGGAACAGCAAGGCCCCCAGCGCCTGGTTCTGGGTCGAAGCCGCCACGTCCTCGTGGACCGCCAGGTGCGTGAGGAATGCCACGACCTCCGGCTCGCCCAGCTCCAGCGGGTGCCGCTTGCCATGGAAGAGGATGAACCGCTTGATCCAGAGGACATAGGCGTCCTCGGTCCGGATGCTGTAATGCAGGCGTCGGGTCGCCTCGCGAACCTGATCGAGTAGCCTGGACATGTCCGTATTTCCCCACCCGCAAGAATCCGCAAAATCCCGAGCCAGCCCTTGCAAAATGCTTCCGGGATCGTGATCATTGCTGGGAGTTCGTGATTATACGGACAATTGGGCGTGTTACAATACGCCCGTTCAGCGGTCGAATACTTGTTGAACGAAACCGCTTCGCGGTAGACCCCGGACGCGTCCCTTCTTCCCGTCACCTCGCCGTCTCCTGCCCTGGGCCTCGGGCCTGGCGTCCGAGTCCCGGACGCGCCACCTGAGCGTTTTCCCACGCCCATTGCGGCTCCCGCTGAGTCATCATCGGGGGGTTGATCCCCGTCGTTCCCTCAGCCCTGGAGACCGCCATGACTCCGCTGCGCCGTCGCTTCATCGAGGACATGACCCTCCGCAACTTCTCCCCACGCACCATCGCCACCTATGTCGACCGCGTCGCCGACTTCGCCCGCCACGTCGGCACCTCGCCCGAGCACCTCGGCATGGCCGAGGTCCGCGCCTATCTGCTGGACCTGGTCCAGCACCGACACGTCTCCTGGAGCTACTTCAACCAGGCCGTCGCGGCGTTGCGGTTCCTCTACCGCAACACCCTCGGACGCCCCTGGGACCCCGGCACGCTCCGCTACCCCAAGGCCGAGAAGACGCTGCCGGTGGTCCTCAGCCCCGAGGAGGTCCGACGCGTCCTCGACGCCATCTCCAGCCTGAAGTACCGCGTCCTGCTGATGACCGTCTACGCCGCCGGACTGCGGGTCTCGGAGGTGGTGAACCTCCGGGTCGCGGACATCGACAGCCCGCGGATGGTGATCCGGGTCCGCCGGGGCAAGGGCCACAAGGACCGCGAGGTGATGCTGGCCCCCCGGCTGCTGGACCGGCTGCGGCTGTACTGGCGGGCGGCCCGGCCCCGGACCTGGCTGTTCCCCGGCCGCGATCCGGAGCGGCCCCTGAGCGTCACCGCGGTGCAGCGGGCCTTCCGGCGGGCCTGCCGCGAGGCGGGCCTGAGCAAGCCGGCCACCGTCCACACCCTGCGGCACAGTTTCGCCACCCACCTGCTGGAGGCCGGCACCGACCTGCGGACCATCCAGGAGCTGCTGGGCCATGGCAGCCTGCGGACCACCGCCCGCTACACCCATGTCTCGACCCAGCGACTCCAAGCGACGCCCAGCCCGCTGGAGTGGCTGCCGCGGGCGGCGGCCGAGGAGCCGCGTCGATGAGCCGGCCGGTCCTGGAGGTGGCCGAGATCATCCGGCGGCACGGCGCCGCGTTCCTGGAGGCCTCGGGGGCCGACCTCACCCCCGAGCAGCGTCGGACGCTACGTGATCTGGTCCGCTGCCGCACGGCGGCCCTGGGTGGGCACGTCGAACAATGCGACCACTGCGGCCAGACGCAGATCGCCTACAACTCGTGTCGCAACCGCCACTGCCCCAAGTGCCAGGCCGGCGCCGCGGCCCACTGGGTCGAGGCCCAGGCCGCCGACCTGCTGCCGGTGGACTATTTCCACGTGGTCTTCACCCTGCCGGCGGTGCTCAACCCGCTGGCGTTGGCCCATCCCCGGGTGGTCTACGACCTGCTGTTCCGGGCCGCGGTGGCCACGCTCCGGCAGGTGGCGGCCGACCCGAAGCACCTCGGGGCCGCGATCGGCGGCCTGGCGGTGCTGCACACCTGGGGCCAGACCTTGCAGTACCACCCGCACCTGCACTGCGTGGTGCCCGGCGGCGGCCTGGCCCCCGACGGCTCGCGCTGGATCGCGTGCCCGCGGGGCTTCTTCCTGCCGGTGCGGGTCCTGAGCCGGGTCTTCCGGGGCAAATTCCTGGCGGCCCTGGGCGAGGCGTTCGACCGGGGCCGGCTGGTGGTGCCGGGGTCCTCCGGGCCGCGGGCCGACGCTCCGGCGTTCGCCCGGATGCTGGCCGCGGCGGCGGCCACCGAGTGGGTGGTCTACGCCAAGGAGCCGTTCGGGGGCCCCGAGGCGGTGCTGAAGTACCTGGCGCGATACACGCACCGGGTGGCGATCAGCAACACGCGGCTGGTGAGCCTGGAGGCCGGCCGGGTGACGTTCCGGTACAAGGATTACGCCCACCACGGCCGGGAGCGGACGATGAGCTTGGAGGCCGGCGAGTTCCTGCGGCGGTTTTTGCAGCACGTGCTGCCGTCGGGCTTCGTGCGGGTGCGGCACTTCGGGTTCCTGGCCAATGGCGTCCGTCGCGCGAAGGTGGGGTTGTGCCGGGAGCTGTTGGCCGTGGCACCGTCGGCGGTCGCGTCGGCGGGAGCGGGCGGGGTGGCGGTCGGACCGGCCGGGGCGTCGGCGGTCGCGGTCTGCCCGCGGTGCGGGGTGGGGCGGCTGTTGGTGGTGCGGGAGGTCCCGCCGGAGCGGGTCGCTCGTGAGGGGGGATCGCGACCGATGGCCTGTGTGGACTTCGACAGCTCCTGAAGGGGTGGTGGGTCGGTGGCGTGGCTTGGCGTGGCGTGGCGGGTGTGGGCGTGGCACCGTCGGCGGGCGGTGGCGGGGAATCCCCGTCCTGGGACCGGGTTTGGGTCGGTCTGGGGGCCTGGGGCCGTGCCCCCGAGTGGCCTGGCGGTGCGTTCGCGCCGGGGATCGGAGGTGTCCGGCCGTCGGGGCGTGAGGCGAGAGTGCCCCGAGGCCCTTGCTCGGGGGCGTGGGCTGTGATTCAATGCCCATAGGCGAGGGCCGGTGCGGCGGTTTCGTTCAACCGCTTGTATCCGCAGGGCCGCGACGGTCTCTGGGGATGCGGACGCTCATCCCGGCCCTGCGGATACAATCCTCTGCGTTTTAGGCGGCTCTCCTCGGGCCTCGGGCTGGCCGATGTTCTTCACCTGCCGTGAATGCTTTGACGCCGAGGACGGGGACCGCTGGACCGGCTACCTCCGTTGGCTCGGCCGCATCGACCTTGGCGCCTCGTCTCGCTCGACAGCATGCTCTGTTCGCCCCTGGTATGCATCGAAGTCGATTCCGACTGGGGGGTCGCAGTCTGCGAAGACTTCATGCTCGACTTCTTCACCGACCTGGAATTCATTCTCGCGCGTGCCACTCGCTTCCCGCGCCGGATGGTTCTCGCCGCGGCACTCGAACCGTCCGCCGAGGACGTGTCCGGCTTCTCGCGTCCCGACTTCGATTTTGCGGGCTTCGATCTGGTGGATCGCGAGTGCTGCGCCAGCGCACTACTCAACTGCGGCGGCTTCCCAGACGTCTTCTCCATTAGCGAACTCTCCCCAGCCACTGGCCTCATCCAATCGCGAGAACGTGCATTCGAGATTCAGCGCGACCTCCTTCGTCTCCATCCCGAAGAGCATCACGCTGACTGTCATGTTTGGGCGTTGTGGCGGCACGTCGGGGCCGCCTAACCGCTCTCATGGCCTCTTCTGTCAAGAGCGCACCGTCGACGGGCCGTGACAGGGGGGATGGTTCCTGAACGGGTTCCGGGTTGCTCGGCGCGACGGATCGGCGCGGGACGCAGGCGGCGCGGGGACGGTCGGGTGGGGGAGTCGCGATGCACGCGGGGCATCGGCTCGCAAACCGCTCTCGGGGGTCGGCACCGCGACGGCGATCGGCGTCGCCGACGGGGTGGCGGGCCGCCGGGGGGATCGCGTCCCGGCGGCGGCCCACGCCCCAGACACTCCTCCGCGGCCCGCAACGCCGGCCTCTCATCGCGATTGGCTCACGTGATGACACGTGTCCCGTTAGGCGGCGGCTCGGCGGCGGGGCCGATGGTCTCGGGCCGATCGGCACGCGGCCGATCGGGGTGGTTCGCTTCGAGGGCGATGCGAGGTCCCGCCGGGGCCGGGGCGGGCCGGCCCATCTTCGCGACGAGGTCGGGGCGATGGCGTCGCGGGCGGCGGTCGCGGGGTGCGTCGCAACGACGCCCCCAGGGGATGCCCGCCCGGCGCGGCACGCTCGGCCCCTCGGTGCCGGCCTCCGTTAGGCTCCCGGCTCGACACGCCCCGGCCCCGGTGGGACCTCGCATCGGGCTATTGCTTCATGAATGCCTCCGAATCAAAGGGGACGCCGCGCCGCAGCATCACGTACACCGCCCGGCCGAGCTTCGACGCCAGGATCGCCTGCGCCTTGCCCTTGCCGTGCGTCTTCGCCTTCCGCGCCGCCCACGCCTTGACCGCCGGCTCGTGCCGCGTCATCAGCGCCGCCGCCTCGCGGAACGCCCACTTCAGGTGCGCGTTGCCCATCTTCGCGTTCGAGGAGCCCACCCGCTTCCCCGCCGACTCCTTCGCCGGCCGCACCAGCCGGGCATACGAGAGGAACGGCCCGACCCGCTCGAACCGGCGGATGTCGCCAATCTCATAGAGTAATGTCAGCGCCAGCACCTTTCCCACGCCGGGGATCGACCGCAGGCGGTAGAAGTTCGGCAGATCATGGACCTTGGCCTGCACCGCCAGGAACGTCTCCAGCGCGGCGATCTGGCGGTCGAGGTGCGCGGCCAGGTCGAGGTCCACGGCGAGGGTGCGGCGGACGCATTCATCGTCCACGCGGTCGAGCACGCCGACGCGGTTGGCCGGGTAGCGGAGCTTGCCGGTGGGGGCGGCGACGTTGTATTGACTGTGGATGATCTGCACATGCGTTAGTGCCTCGGCGCGGCGTCGGACGAGGTACGCGCGGCGTCGGAGCAGGTCGCGCATGGCGCGCATCGCGGCGGGATAGACATACGCCTGGGGCAAGAGCCCGGCTCTCAGCAGGTGGGCGATCTTCGCGCTGTCGATCTTGTCGGACTTGGTCTTGGTCCCATGGATGGCCCGCATCTCCAGCGCGTGCCCGAGGACGAAGGGGATGCCCTGCTCCTGGCAGGTGTCGGCGAGCCAGTACCAGGCGAACATGCACTCGCAGGCGACGACCAGGCCGTCGCGGAACGGCGCGACGGCGTCGAGGAAGGCGTCGGGGTTGGCGGGGATGTCCTTGTGGAGGAGCGTGTGCCCGCGTGGATCAAGGATGCAAAGAAACATGGATCTTGCGTGGAGGTCGACGCCGCAGTAGGCTTGGTGCTGAGCCTGGTAGAGTCTCATCGTGGTGCTCCTCCGGTTGCGTGCGTCCGAGTTCGGTGCGCTCCATTGTGCAACCTGGAGCGGTCGCAGGTCGGGAGGCCATGATGAGTATCCTCGCGCTGCAGCGGACCCGGCCCGCAGATAGGCTTCTGGTCGTGCGGAGGTGGCTCGGATGCGGGCCGGTCCGCTGAACCTTCACGTTAGGCGGCTCATGCTTCAGCGTTCACGGCAAGCGCAACGTTGCGTCTTGTCGATGGGGAGGTAGATGCCTTCCCACCCTCGGCACGGAGGCCCCGGCTCGTGCAACGGGAGATTAGTCATGGGCGAGTCGCAGAAGTTCAAGTGCCGGGTCTGCGGAGTGTTGCATGGCGGCGTCTACAGCCCTAACGTCTGCCAAGACTGCTACAAGAAGGGCCACCGGCGTATTGCTATCCCGGCGATCAGCCTAGCTCTGGGGCTCATTGTCTTGGCCTTCACCTTCGGCCTGTAGGCTCGAAGGGCGGGGTAGGCCCGCTGTTCCCCAACGAGTCTGCTGGGAATCCGGCCGCCTAACCGCTCTCATGGCCTCTCCTGTCAAGAGCGCACCGTCGACGGGCCGTGGCAGGGGGATAGGTTCCTGAACGGGTTCCGGGTTGCTCGGCGCGACGGATCGGCGCGGGACGCAGGCGGCGCGGGGACGGTCGGGTGGGGGAGTCGCGGGTGGCCCGGACAACTTGTTGTCCGGGTCGCGCAGCGACGAGAGGCATCAAGGCAAGCGGGGCCGACCGGATAGGCTGAGCCCTTTCCACGACCTCTTGCGGCCGCGGGTGGCCCGGTCGGCTGGCTCTGCTGACCTCTTGTCGCTTCGCGACCGGGACAACAAGTTGTCCCGGCCACCCCGCGAATTGAGGGCAGCGGCGGGTGGCTGGGGTAACGTCTTCGTTACCCCGGTCTTCTGCCGAGCAGGCCGCCGCCTACGGGCGGAAAAGGGGACGGAGAGAATGATCGGCTTGCCGAGCCCTCTCAAGCCGCGGGGTGGCCGGGACAACTTGTTGTCCCGGTCGCGAAGCGACAAGAGGCTTGAGATCGGCCGACGGGCGGATTAGGCTCGGGACATGGTCACGAAGCGGACGTTCGACCGGGAAGGCCACGCCCATTTTCTCACCTTCTCGTGTTACCGACGGCGAAGGCTGCTCGACCACGTCCGGGCGAAGCGGGTCGTGCTCGGCGTCCTCAATTCCCAACTCAGTCGCCAGGAGGGCCGGTGCGTCGGGTTCGTCGTCATGCCCGATCACGTCCATGCCGTGGTCTGGTTCCCGCAGCCCGACCAGATCAGCCACTTCATGAAACAATGGAAGCAGCGCAGCTCCATCCAGATCAAGCGGCTGATCCGCTCGACCCTCATCCAGTACGCGGCGACGATCGACCTGACCGAGCCGGTCTGGCAGCCCGGGTATTACGACTTCAACCTGTTCTCAGAGCGGAAGACCGAGGAGAAGTTGGCCTACATGCACCAGAACCTAGTGCGGGCCGGACTCGTCGTGAGGCCGTGCGACTGGCCGTGGAGTTCGGCGCGGTATTATGAGGTCGGCCAGTCGGTCGGCGTCCCGGTCGGCTGGCTCTGCTGACCTCTTGTCGCTTCGCGACCGGGACAACAAGTTGTCCCGGCCACCCCGCGGGGCCGACGGGATAGGCTGAGCCCTTTCCACGACCTCTTGCGGCCGCGGGTGGCCCGGTCGGCTGGCTCTGCTGACCTCTTGTCGCTTCGCGACCGGGACAACAAGTTGTCCCGGCCACCCCGCGGGCCAGCTTCAAGGCATCGTCGCGGTCGGTCTTGCGTTTGACCTTGCTCCACCGCCAGGCGTCGTTGTTCGGGTCGGCGACGCGGCACGGCAGGCCGAGCTCACCGCAGAGGTCGGCGACCCAGCCGGCGATGGTGCAGGTCTCGAAGACGACCAGATCGGGGCGGTGGCCGTGCAGGAACGGCCGCAGGGAGTCGGGGTCGGTGGTGATGGTGCGATAGTGGGCCTCCTGGGAATTCGGATCGTACAGGCACGCGACGCTCTTGAATTTGCCGAGATCCAGGCCAAGAATGGTGCTCATGGTTGTGTGGCTCCGCGAGGTGAGCGTTGTGGAGATGCCACCTCTCAAGGATACCCGCCTTGGGGGGACCACGCGGCTTACATGGATTCTTTAGGCGGCGGGGTCTGGGGCGATGATGCGGTTCAATCTCTCCGTCGCCTTGACCGCCCTCTGCCTCGCCGGTTGCGGCAACGAGCCCGATTCCGCTGTAGATCGCGAAGGGACATCCCCCGTGGATCGACCATCCCGGGCTGCGACTCTCACGAAGCCGATCGGCATTACGACCGCTGGCGACGTCTTCACGCCACTGGTCGAGGCCGGTCAGCGCCTCCCCCATACGTTTTCTGAAACGTTTACGAACAAGACCGATGGCGGCCCGGAGGTCCTGGTCGAACTCTCCCAGAAGGACGATGCAGGTGTCGAGACCATCGCGGCCCTGATCATCTCAATCCCGCCTGAACCCGATAACTCCCTGAACATCACCGTGACGCTGAAACTATCGGAGGACAAGCGGTTGCGTGTAAAGACGACGGTCGCGGAGACCGCCTCGGTACAGGAATTCGGGCCTTTCCCGGTGGAGTGAAACGTTCCGCTGAACCTTCACGTTAGGCGGCTTGGCCGCTGGCTGAAGCTCAGAGGAGGTTCGCATGAGCGGCGCGAGCGGTACGGGGTTGGGGTCCTCGGGCGCCCAGTTGGAGGTCGTCGGGCTGGCTCCGCCTTCAGGCGGGACGTGGACGATTTCCCTCTACAGGTTCCGCTACGAGCCATATAATTACGGGACGCTCGTCCAAACTCAAGATTGGGCGACCTACGCCGAGACCGATCAGCAGGCGGCTATCTTCGCCAACAATCACCTGGTCGTCTGGGGCCAGCAATTGACGGCTCAAGGAATCAGCTACAATCGCCTCACGGCGGTCTTCCTCGGCAAATCGTAGCGGCCGGTGGCCCGGCACTTGCCTGGCGCCCAGTCGGCGCTTGGTCGGAGGTCGTCGCCCCGGTACAATGCCAGTGGGAAGGAGGTCACCATGACAACGCTACTCGAGCAGGCATTCGCCGAGGCGGCCAAGCTACCAGTGGCCGAGCAGGAGTTGCTGGCCTCCCGGCTGCTCGCCGAACTGGCCGCCGAGGACGACTTCGATCGCGCGATTGCCGGGTCCACCGATAAGCTCGCGCGGCTGGCGGCGGAGGCGCTCGCCGAGCATCGCGCCGGGCTAACCGAAGAGCTGGACCCGGATCGGCTATGAACTCGCGTACCACCCGACGGTTCCGCGAACTGTTCTCGGCCCTCCCGGCCCATGTCCAGCGGCAGGCCCGGGAGGCGTATCGATTGTTTCGGCAAGATCCGGCTCATCCGGGCCTCCACTTCAAGCAGGTCCATAACGACCCACCGCTCTACTCGGCGCGGGTCGGCATCAGTTATCGGGCGGTCGGTGTGCGTGACGGGGACACGATCGTATGGTATTGGATCGGGTCGCACGCCGCCTATGACCGACTCCTCGCCCAGTTGTAACGCCTAACCGCTCTCATGGCCTCTTCTGTCAAGAGCGCACCGTCGACGGGCCGTGACAGGGGGGGTGGTTCCTGACCAGGTTCCGGGTGGCTCGGCGCGACGGATCGGCGCGGGACGCAGGCGGCGCGGGGACGGTCGGGTGGGGGAGTCGCGATGCACGCGGCATCGGCTCGCAAACCGCTCTCGGGGGTCGGCACCGCGACGGCGATCGGCGTCGCCGACGGGGTGGCGGGCCGCCGGGGGATCGCGTCCCGGCGGCGGCCCACGCCCCAGACACTCCTCCGCGACCCGCAACGCCGGCCTCTCATCGCGATTGGCTCACGTGATGACACGTGTCCCGTTCGGTCGCGGCTCGGCGGCGGGGCCGATGGTCTCGGGCCGATCGGCACGCGGCCGATCGGGGTGGTTCGCTTCGAGGGCGATGCGAGGTCCCACCGGGGCCGGAGCGGGCCGGCCCATCTTCACGACGAGGTCGGGGCGATGGCGTCGCGGGCGGCGGTCGCGGGGTCCGTCGCGCGACGCCCCCAGTGACGTAGGCTGGGTCGAGACCCAGCCATTGGGCAGCGACGAACGATGAAGCTGGGTCGAGACCTTGTCCTTACCCACAACGTACGTTCACGAATCCGGTGGTTGTCCTGCCAGTTGAGCCCCTTGGAGCATCCAGTGACGTAGGCTGGGTCGAGACCCAGCCATTGGGCAGCGACGAACGATGAAGCTGGGTCGAGACCCAGCCTACATCACTAAGTTCAGGTTTCGCAGATTTTGAGGGGGTTCACCGGGTCAAAAAGTTGTCGGCTTCCTCGCCGGTTCTTGGCAAATTGTCTGGGTCTCACACCGGACAAGCCCCAAGGGCAAAGGAAGCCGACCCATGGAACTTACTCCCTCTCTCCTCGTGCTGCTACAGCATTTCGGCCCGGTCTTCACTACCCCCACCTTCACGACCTTTGTCCAGATCGTCACGGGTTGGGTCTTCTCGCAACGGCATCTCTTTATCACCGAGATCATCTTCTCCGGCGGCCATGTCGGCGACGGCCACTGGTCACGGTTTCATCGCTTCTTCAGCCACGCCGCCTGGGACCTCGACGCCTTCGCACTTCGACTCGCCAAGCTTGTCGTCTCCATCCTCGCTCCGGGTGCCACACTCCTTTGGGCCGTCGATGACACCCTCTGCCGCCGACGAGGGCTGACCCTCTACGGTGCCGGCATGCACCACGACCCGCTCATCTCCAGTCGCAAGAAACCGCTGGTCAGTTGGGGGCATGACTGGGTCGTTCTCTGCATCGTCATCGTCCACCCGTTCTGGGCCCCCACCAAGGTCTTCGCCTTGCCCGTGGCCGCGCGGCTCTACCGCAACCGCCAGGGACTCACCAAGAGGAAGAAGGGTCAGGCCAACGCCAAGAAACCCAAGGTCGATCCCAACCATCGCACCCGCCCGGAACTGGCCGTCGAACTCATCAAACTGGTGGCATCCTGGTTCCCCGACGACACGATCATCGCCACCGGCGATAGCGCCTACGGCGGCAAGAGCGTACTCGGTCAACTACCCAAAAACGTCCACCTCATCAGCCACGTCCATCCCAAGGGGGCACTCTACGAACCGACGCCGCAGCCCGAACCGAACACCAAGTCCAAGGGACGACCCCGCAAGAAAGGGGCTCGACTTCCCGGCATGGCCGCGTGGGCCGAGGACCCCAGGAAACCCTGGACCGAACTCGAATTCCACCAGTTCGGCCTCCATGCCACTCTCGCCGTCAAGACCATCCAGGCCCTGTATTACAAGTCCGGCGGCGACCGCCTGCTGACGATCGTTCTGGTCCGCGACCTCAAGGGCGGAAGGCCCGACCAGATGTTCTACTGCACCCGGCTCGATTGGGACGCGCGGCAGATCCTCTCGACCTACGCGTGTCGCTGGGCGATTGAATGCACGTTTGAGAATTGCAAGCAGCTCATGGGGCTGGGGGAACAGGCCAACCGGGTCCCCAAGGCCATCGAGCGGACCGCGCCGATGGCGTTCTTCCTCTACAGTGTGGTGGTGGTGTGGTTTCATCAAGTGGGCCACGAGTTCGTTCGGTTCCCGTTTCGACCGTGGTACCGCCGCAAGCAAGAACCGTCGTTCGCCGACATGCTGACGACCCTGAGGCGGGTCAGCTACGACGAGAAAACCGAGCCACTACTGCCGGAGCCGAGTGGGCTAAAAACCTGGATCGCCCAACTCACCGAGCTTCTCAGCCGTGCGGGGTGATCCGCACTCCGGGCTCGAATTCCCGCGACTCAGACCGACTGCCGCCCCATCCGCAGGCGGGAATTTCCCTCGCCAGGTCGCTCGCGATCCGTCCTCAAATCTGCGAAACTTGAACTAAGAGTCTGTCCCAGAAGGGGAACATCCGGGGGCTGAGCATCGTAGAATTGGTATGAGAACGCACCACTACCCCAGCGACGTCACCGATGCCCAGTGGACCTTGATCGAGCCGCACCTCCCGCCCGAGCCAGGCGGCGGGCGGCCCCGCAAGACCGACATGCGCGACGTCCTCGACGCCGTCTTCTATATCCTCCGGACCGGATGCCAGTGGCGGTACCTCCCCGGCGACTTGCCCCCCAAGAGCACCGTCTGGCGCTATTACGACCAGTGGCGGTCCGACGGCACCCTCGACACGATCCATGACCTGCTCCGCCGCAAGGTCCGGGCGAAGGAGAAACCGTACATCCCCGCACCACCGCCAGCGTCGACAGCCAGTCGGTCGACACGACCTCCGGCGGCGAGCAGCGGGGCCGCGACAACGCCAAGAACGTCGACGGGCGGAAACGCCATATCGTCGTGGACAGCATGGGGTTGCTGCTGGCCGTGCTGGTCACCGCCGCCTGGTCGACGATGCGGCGGCGGCTCCGGAATTGTTCGCCCGGCTGGCGGGCCAGCCGATGGGGAAGGTGAGGCGGATGTACGCCGACAACAAGTACCACAACTTCGCTCTCTACGAGTGGGTCGAGACAAACGCCGGCTGGGGCCTGGAGATCATCCGGCGGCCCAAGGGCCAGCGGGGTTGGGTGCGGCTGCCGATCCGATGGACGGTGGAGCGGACGTTCGCGTGGCTGGGTCGGTGCCGGCGGCTGAGCCAGGACCGGGAGAAGACCGTCCTGTCATCGGAGTCATTCCTCAAGCTGGCGA
>CAVWUA010000016.1:0-463948 GCA_963758025.1 uncultured Planctomycetota bacterium
ACCCCCAGCGTGTCGAGCTGGTGCTCTAGCCAACTGAGCTAATCGCCCCTGTGAGACTCAAATCGTACCGAGCATCGCGGGTGAGGGTCAAGAGCGATCCCTCTGAGTTCCGGCGATATCCGGTCAAACTTCGAGGATTTCGGCCGACTTCTTCTCCGCCAGTTCGTTCACCCTGCCTTCGAAACGCTTGGTCAGGGACTGGATCTCTTCCTTGCAGCGTCTCAGGTCGTCCTCGGTGAGGATCTTGTCGGTCTGTTCCTGGTCGGCCTGCTTGTTGGCGTCGCGGCGGATGTTGCGGATGGCGATCCGGGCTTCCTCGGCCAGGTCCTTCACGCGGCCGACCAGCTTCTTGCGCTGTTCGACCGAGAGCGAGGGGACGTTCAGGCGGATGACCTTGTTGTCGGAGTTCGGCGTCAGGCCGATGTCGCTCGTCTGGATCGCCTTGATGATGTCGCCGATGGCCGACTGGTCGAACGGGCGGATCAGGATCTGCTGCGGCTCCGGCGTGCTCAGGTTCGCCAGTTGCTTCAGCGGGGTCGGCGAGCCGTAGTACTCGACGCGGATCGAATCGACCAGGCCGGTGTTGGCGCGGCCGGTCCGCACGCCCTTGAGCTGGTCGTCCAGAAGCGCGATGGTCTTCTCCATCCGCTCTTCGGCTTCCAGTGCGATCTCTTCGATGCTCATGGTCGCGATCTCTCCGATCCCGTCCGCCCGGTGGTGGTCGAGCTGGGGCTGGATCAGGCCAGGACCGACGCCGGCGTGGGCGGGGGGTGATTGCCGACCCAGGTGCCGATCGGCTCGCCGGCGATGGCGCGCTCGATGTTGCCTTCCTTCTTGAAGTTGAAGACAAGGATCGGCAGGTTGTTGTCCAGGCACATGCCGATGGCCGTCATGTCCATGACCTTCAGGTCGTCGCGCATCACCTGGTCGTAGGTCAGCTCATCGTAGCGGACGGCGTGCGGGTTCTTCTCGGGGTCGGCCGAATAGACGCCATCGACGCGGGTGGCCTTCATCAGGACCTCGACGCCCAGTTCCTTGCCGCGGAGGGCGGCGGCGGTGTCGGTGGTGACGAACGGGCTGCCGGTCCCGGTGGCCAGGATGATGACGCGGCCCGTGCTTCAGGTGGGTCAAGGCCCGCCGGCGGATGAACGGCTCGGCCACCTCGTCCATGCGGATCGTGGTCATCAGCCGAGTCTCGCAGCCGAGGCTCTCCAGGGCGTCCTGGAGGGCCAGGCCGTTGATGACGGTGGCGGTCATGCCCATGTAGTGGGCGGTGGCCTCCTGGATGACGTTCTGATTTCGGGTCAGGGTCGCACCCCGGAGGATGTTGCCGCCGCCGACGACGATGGCCAGCTGGACGCCGCGACGGGCCACGCGCGTCGCCTGGCGGGCGATCCGGCTGACCTCCTCGACGCTGATTCCGCCCTCGCCAGGCCGGCAGAAGCTCTCGCCGGAAAGCTTCAGCAGGACCCGGCGGAAGACGGGCGGACCCAATGGTAAAGTGGCTTCCATGGGAGCGTCTCCAAAAGAGGGAGCGGACCGTTGATCCGGAAATCCAGGGAAGGAGAGAGACCAGAGGCGTGAGCGTCACGCCTCGGCTTCGGGCTCTTCGGTGGACTCGCCAACAACAAATCGGGCGATGTGGTTGACCTCGATCCCCTTGCCGACCGCGGCGATCACGTCGCGGACCTTCTTCGACGGCTCCTTGACGAACTCCTGATCCAGCAGGACGTTCTCGGCATACCACTTGTTGAGCATGCCGTCGGCGATCTTTTCGCGGATGTTCTGGGGCTTCTCCGCCTGCTGGCTCTCGACCTGGGCAGCGAAGATCCGCTTCTGCTCGGCGACGGCGTCCTGCGGCATCTGCTCGCGGTTCACGGCCAGGGGCTTGGCCGCCACGACCTGAAGCGCGAGATCCTTGGCCAGTTGGCGGAACTCTTCGGTCTGGGCCTGGGCCGCCTCGGAGCAGGCCAGTTCGATCATCGCACCCGATTTGGCGTCGTGGTGGACGTAGAAATCGACACGGCCGGGGCCGTTCAGTGAGAACCGCGCCGTGCGGGCCACGACGACGTTCTCGCCGGTGCGGGCGTTGACCGCCGTGATCGCATCGCGGATCGACTTCGACGGGTCCTTGGCGAACTTCTGGTCCAGCAGGTTCTCGTCCCCCTGGGCCAGAACGTGCTCAGCGAGGTCCTTGGCGGCCTGGCGGAACTCATCGTTGCGGGCGACGAAGTCGGTTTCGCAGTTCAGTTCGACCATCGCTCCCGACGTGCTGTCATCGGAAAGGGCCACCTCGATGCGGCCCGCCTTGGCGGCGCGGCCGGCGCGGCCGGCGGCCCGGGTTTTTCCCTGCTCCTGGGCCAGGGTTTCCGCCTTCTTGAGATCGCCTTCGGCCTGTTGCAGGAGCGCCTTGCACTCCATCAGACCCAGCCCGGTGCGTTTGCGTAACTCGTTGACGGCCTGTGCCGTGATCTCGGCCATCGGGCGACTCTCCTCCAGAGGTGATGCTCGCGGCTATCGTTTGGTATGTCGCGCGGCCAGGCAACTGATGGATGCCCCACCGCGCGCACTCTTTATCAATAGGTTTACGGCGTGTGACGCGGCAGGCCCGTCCCGGGCCAGGAGCCTGGGGACGGGCCAGGTCGTTTTCTCTCCGCGTGATCCGTCGAGTGAGCGAAAGGGCGCGGGCCCTGGCTCACGACGACGGGTTCTGTTCCTCGTTCGCCGACGGCGGGACGTCGGTCTGCCCTTCGGAACCAGGCTGGGCCTGATCGACGGCAGCCGGGGCGATCGTCGGGGTGTCGTTCGGCACCGGAGCGGGCTGATCGTTGACCGCGGCCTGCGGCTCGGTGCCCATCGGGGCCGACGGTGGAATCGTGCTGTTGGTCTCGCCCCCCTCGGGGCCATGCTCGACCGTGCCGCCCGGTTCGGGCGTCGGGGCGAGCACCTCGTTGCCGCCGCCGGTGCGGGCCGCCATGCCTCGGGAAACACCGATGCCGGGACCGCGGCCACCGCCACGACGCTCGCCGGCGCGGGCCTGAGCCTCTTCGGGACGGGCGCCGGGGGCCGGTTCGGTCGGGGCGGAGGCCTTGCCCTCGATGATCGCTTCGATCAGCCGCTTCACGACCAGTTCGATCGACCGCATGCTGTCGTCGTTGCCGGGGATCGGCAGATCGACCATGTCCGGGTCGCAGTCGGTATCGAGCAGGGCGACGACCTTGATGCCCAGCTTGCGGGCTTCGGTCACGGCGATCTTCTCGCGGTGCGGGTCGATGACGAACAGCGCCTCGGGCAGCCGGGTCATGTGCCGGATGCCTTCCAGGTTGCGCTGGATCTTCCTGCGCTCGCGGGTGAGCGTCGAGATCATCTTCTTGGAGAAGGTCGCGGCCTGTTCGCCGTCGAGGGTCGTTTCCAGTTCCTCCAGGCGTTCCAGCCGGCTGCGGATGGTGCGGAAGTTGGTGAGGGTTCCCCCCAGCCAGCGCTCGGTGACGTACGGCATGCCGGCGCGCGTACATTCCTCGATGATCGTGTCGGCGGCCTGACGCTTGGTGCCGACGAACAGGATCAGTCCGTTCGAGGCAGCGACGCGATTGAAGTACTTGGTCGCCCGCAGCAGGCCGCGGACGGTTTCCTTCAAGTCGATGATATGAATCAGGTTCCGCTTGCCGTAGATGTACGGCTTCATCTTCGGGTTCCACCGGCTGGCCCGGTGCCCGAAATGCACGCCGGCATCAATCAGATCTTTGGCCGCGAGCGCCACGAGGTTAACCTCCGCGAACTGGAAAGGACATTCCGGGTCGAAACTCCCCGGGCGACAGACCCAAGGCGACCGTGCTTGAGGACCGTTGATCAGAAGAAATCAGGCTCCCGAAGAGCAACAGCTTATCGTCTCACGGGCCGGTCGTCAAACCCCCGTGATCTGGAAGAACTGTGACGATGAGTCAGGAGATGACTCTGGAGGGAGCGGAGGCGATGGACGGGGTCAGAGGACACCCCGTCGCCCCCCGGCACGAGTGTCCCGGTCCGGGGGGTGGCGGGGTGAGTTGTCCCGGCCGACGGGGCGGTCCGAAACCGATCATTCCCAGAGGCCGGCAGAGCGGTGCGGTGGGGCCTTCGGAATCGCGCCAGGTTGGGAAAAACGCATAAACCTGGCCCGGCCGCTCAGCTCTGGCTACGGCCCTGGGTAAACTCATGCTCCAGGAGTCGAGCCCGACCCTCACCGGCGTCGGGGGCTTCAGGCTGGCGCCCATCGCGACGTCGCTCGGGGGCTTCGTGGCCAAGGTTTCCCGCGTCGGGGGCCTCGGTATCGTGCTGGATTCGGTCGGGCACACGTGCGGGATCGTCGGCCGGACGCTGGGAGTCTTCGTTTGTCATCCTGCTTTTGCCAGGAGATTTTTGATGGGTTGTGGCGGCCAAGGAACACCTCCCCGCGCAACGCGGGCAGAGCCGAGGAAGGGGGTCGGTGCGCCGGCGTTGCCGGGCACGAGAGGGAATGCCCCTTCCCGCGACCGGTCGTTTCCTCTCGACCGGTCGCTCGCCCGTCCAGACAATAGACGGGCGTTGAGCTTGCCGGAACCGCGCGTTCCCGGGTCCATTAACATTCTGAGACCCGATGGACGAACCAGGGCCGTCGCGCCCGGTGCTCTAAGGGAAGTCTATCCCCGGTCCCATGCCAAGGCCAGTGGAATTCAAACCCTTTGTACGGATTACGCACCGGAGTACGTCACCAAGAGGATGCGTGGATGCGAATTGCCATCATTTCGGATACGCACGACCACAAGAAGCGGACGGTTCAGGCTGTTGAGGTCCTCCGTTCCGAGGGGGCCGAGACTCTCATCCACTGCGGCGACCTGACCGGACCGGATATCGTTCATGCGTGCGGCGGCTTGCCGAGCTACTACGTCTTCGGGAACAACGACTTTCAGCAGGATGTCCTGCGGGCGGCAATGAACGAAGTTGGTGGGACTTGCCTGGATTTCGGGGGTGAAATCCTGCTTGATGGCAAGCGCATTGCCGTGACGCATGGCGACTCGCTCCGGGAGATGCGTCGCCTCGCCGCCGCCGAACCCGATTATCTGCTGTTCGGACACGTCCACGTGACGGCCGATCGCCGGGAGGGCCCTACCCGCTGGATCAACCCCGGGGCCTTGCACCGTGCCCGACGATGGACCGTCGCGCTGCTGGATACGGATCATGATGAGTTGCATTTTTTCGACATTCGTTGAGTCGGAGCAACAGTTCTCCCTGTTCTTCCGTGACGTTGCTCATCCGGTCTGGCTTTGATCGGGGGCACACCGCTATAATCCCGCCGGCTGTTGTTCCTGACGTGATGCATTTCTCCTAGGCCCCTCTCCAAAAAGCATGGGGACAATGGCGGCAAGAGACTCCGGAGATCATCGTGATCGCGGAGTTGTTTCTCGATCTCCGGTACGGCGACATCTTCTGAACGATACGCCAGGAAGGCCGATCGAGGTGCGCCACGACGAGTAAGGAGCGGACGATGCGACTCTGCCTAGTCGAGGATCATGCCGTCTCTGATCTGGAACCTCTGACTCTAACCCGTCCGGTCTATGACCTGCTGCTTGGCGCGTCGAGCCTGGGGACCAAGATCGCCCGGACCTTGGGTGTTGGCCCGGGGCCGGCACGTCGCGGGGTGGTGATCCGTCCGCATCTGGCGGCCATTCAGCAGGAACGCGATCCGCACACGATGGTCAACGACCGGGACTGGCTGACACGAGGCCCGGTCCTGGTCGCCAATGCTCGCTGGGTGCCGCCGGCGGATTTTGTCTTGCCTGCCGACGGTCTGCCCTGGATCGGTCTGTGCGACGGCCAGCCGGCCTGCGCTCTGGTCGGTCCCGAGCATGCCCCCGGCCTGGAGCCGAACTCGGTCGATGACTGGTTCGACGACCTGCTGGGCCGCGTCGATCGGCTCGACCTGGGAGGCGCGTGGATCAACCGTCCCTGGGATCTCGTGGCCCAGAACAACGAGCACCTGATCCGCGACTTCACCGCCGAGGGGCGCGTCGGCCTGAGCAATCGCCACCTGGCGACCGCCGCTCTGGTCGGGCCGGCGGATCGGCTGTTCCTGCACGAGACGGTCCGGATTGACCCGTACACCGTCTTCGACACGACCGGCGGCCCGATCACGATCGAGGCGGGGGTGTGGGTCCAGCCGTTCACGAGGGTCGAGGGGCCTTGCCACATCGGCCGCGACACGCATCTGTTCCGCGCCAATATCCGCGGAGGGGTCACCATCGGCCCGGTCTGCCGGATCGGGGGTGAGGTGGAGGCGTCGATCATTCACGGCTACTCGAACAAGTATCACGAGGGGTTCCTCGGCCACGCCTACGTCGGTGAGTGGGTCAACCTGGGGGCGATCACGTCCAACAGCGACCTGCGCAACGACTACGGTGAGGTCTTTGTCCCCTTGCAAGGCGACCCGATCGCCACCGGTCAGGCCAAGGTCGGCTGCTTCCTGGGCGATCACACCCGCACCGGTCTGGGCAGCATGCTCAACACCGGAACGTCCATCGGCGTGATGTGCAATGTCTTGCCGGCCGGGCCGCTCTTGCCGAAGCACGTGCCGAGCTTTTCCGCCGTGCTCTATGGTCGCGTTGCCGCCGGGTTCCCGCTCGAGCAGATGTTCGCGACCGCGAGGATCGTCAAGGGCCGTCGCAAACAGGTTTTCTCCGACGTTGAGGAGCAGCTTTACCTGAACCTCTACGAGCAAACGCGCCTGGAGCGCGAACGCGCCTTCCAGAAGGCGAACGATCGGCGGGACGACCGCTGGCCGGTCTCCTCCGTGAGGCTCTGAGCCGGAGCGTCGATGAATTTGAGATTGCTCGATGTTCTCGGCCCGTTGGGTCAAAACACCCGTCCACCGCGTTTTACGGGCCGAGAGCATCGGAATGCCGTTTGCGACAATATTGCCCTGAACCTTGAGACCTTGTCCAACGTCCTACGATGGGAGAGTAAAGAGGAAGAGGCCGCGTGGCCTGTTCTCAAGCAGATTATCGGGGCAATCAGGAAGGCGGACGGCAGACAATGTCGTGCGGGAACGTGGTGGAGACGCGCCGGGACAATGGCGCGTTGATTTTTTTGGCGTTGATGGTGCTCATCGGTTCGAGCACGGCGACCGCGGCGAAGTTCGCGGTGCGGGACCTCCCGGTCGGCTTCTTGCCGCTGGCGAGGTTCGGCGTGGCCGGGATGTGTCTGCTGCCGATCGTGTGTGGTGGTGATGGCTGGCGGCGCCTGGTGCGAGAGAACCCCGGACGGCTGTTATTGGCCGGGGCCTTGTGCGTGCCGATCAACCAGACATTCTTCCTGAATGGAGCTAAACTTGCGCCGACAACCCACGTCGGCCTGATCTACGCTTGCTGCCCGCTCGTGGTGCTGGCTCTGGCCACGCTTCTGGGACAGGAGCGATGGAATGCGGGGCGGTTGGTGGGCATCGTCGTGACGGTGACCGGAGCGGCGCTCGTCGCTCTGGGCAACTTCTGGAATAGGAATGGTGGTGGCGAGGACGCGCTCTGGGGAGACCTGCTCCTGGTCGGCGCGGTGGCATCATGGGGGGCCTACATCACGGTCAACAAGCCCCTGGTCGCCAAGCATGGATCGGTCACGGTCCTGGCCGGAACCTTCCTGACCGGCTGCTTTCTCGACCTGCCCCTGGCGGCCTGGACGATGCCGGAATGGGACTCCATGTCGTCGGCCTCGACATCCGCCTGGCTCGGCCTGGCGCACCTGGCGCTGGTCGTGACGACATTCGGCCTGGCCTGTCAGAACCAGGCCCTGCGCCGACTTGACGCGAGCCACGTGGCGACCGTCGGCAATGCCGCCCCGTTGCTCACGATCCTCTGGGGCGTCTGGCTCCTGGACGAGTCGATCACGCCCACCTTGATCCTCGGCGGCATCTTGATCCTCGGCGGCATCCTCTGGACGAGCCGGACAGGGCGCTGAGCCCGCGGGGCCGGATCGGGTTTATCCCGTTGAGGGTATGGTTCCGATATCATTGAGTTCCATATCACATGGGACACATTTTCAGATTTCAGATCGTCAAGGAGGAAAAGCACTTCTGGAATCTGGAATGTGCCGTTTTGCCATGCGGCAGCCCGTAATCGAGAGGTCCACACGCCCGAGTCGCGTTCTGTGGAGATTCCCGACCATGTCCACGCACTCTCGGATCGCCCTCCAGCAGGACGAGATTGACTATCCGACCGGGGACGGTCAGCCGATGGCCGAGACGCCGATCCACCGTCAGAACCTGACCGACCTCATCGAGATGCTCGACACGCACTTTGCCGCTGATCCCGAATTCTATGTCTCGGGCAACATGTTCCTCTATTACGAGCAGGGCAACCCGCAACGCAACGTCTCGCCGGATGTCTTCGTGACGCGTGGCATCCCTCGTGAGAAGGATCGGCCAATCTACAAGACCTGGGAGGAGGGCAAAGGGCCGGACCTGGTCATCGAATTGACCTCGCGATCCACGAAGCGGGAAGACGAACGGCAGAAGTTCGCGCTTTACCGCGATATCCTGGGCATCCGGGAATACTTTCTGTTCGATCCACTCGCGGAATACCTGAAGCCGTCCCTGAAGGGCTATCGCCTCGTCGGTGGAGATTACATCCCGATCGAGCCGGCCGAGGGACGATTACCGAGCGAGGTTCTGGGCCTGCACTTCGAGCGTGACGGCCGGTACCTTCGCATCCACGATCCGACAACGGGCCTCAGGCTCCTGACCCAGCGCGAGGCGTGCCAGTAGGAGGAAATCGTCGACAGTCCGAGGACAAGGCCCGAGCGGCCGAGGCGAAACGCCGCCAAGCCGAGGCGAAGCGCCGAGCGGCGGAGAAGGCCCAGAGGGAGGAATCCGCCGAGAACGAGCGGCTGCGTCGCGAGCTGGAGGAACTGCGCCGTCGGCTGTCCGACCCGTCGTGACGCGGTCTTCCCTCTCCGCTTGCCGACGCCGGGGGATCGCGTGTATCCTCGCCACGTTTCGAGGGATGCTCACGCAATCGTCAGACTCGCGAGGATACCGATGGACAGACACGGCGGTCTTGCCGTCTATGTGACGAGCCACGGATTCGGCCATCTGAACCGGACGGTCGCCGTCCTGAATCGGATGCCGGTGGACGTGCCGTTGACAATCCGCTGCCATGAGAACCTGTTTGGTCACTGGGGCGAGCGGTTGCGGCGTCCCGCGACGCTGGAACCGCACGTCTCGGACGCAGGCGCGGTGAATCCGCCGGGTGATAGCGCCGCAACCGACGGCGCGGCGACGCTCGAACGGGCCGCGCGGGTCCATGCCGAGGCGGCGCCGACGGTCGATGACGAGGCCCGGAGGCTCCGCGACGAGGGCACGGCCGCCGTCCTGTGCGATGCCCCACCGCTGCCCTTGCTGGCCGCGTCGAGGGCCGGCGTCCCCGGGTTCCTGCTCGCGAACTTCACCTGGGCGGAGATCTACGCGGACCATGCCCATCAACACGGCGACGCGGCAACGGCCCTGGTTCGCCAGGTGCGCGACGCGTATCGCCACGCCACGGCCGTCTTTCGCGCCGAGCCGGCCTTGCCGATGACCGAGATAACCCGGCAGATTGAGGTCGGTATGGTCTGCACGCCGGGCCGTGATCGCCGGGTCGAGCTGCGCGAGCGGCTCGGGCTGAGCGACAGCGAGAAAATTGTGTACTTCTATATTGGCCGTTACGGACAATCGAGCCTGGGCTGGGAACGTCTGGCGAGTCTGGGGGACCGCGGCATCCATTTCGTCGGGTTTCACCCCGCGTCGTCGGGCCCTTTGCCAAACCTGCACGTGGTTCCGGCGGAGGAATGGACCGGCGCCGACCTGGCGGCTTCCGCCGATGCGATGGTGGCGAAGGCTGGTTACGGCACCGTCTGCGAGGCGATGGCCGCCGGCACGCCGATGATCTATCCGCCACGGGTCGGGTTCGCTGAACACCGGGCGCTGGACCGGGCCTTGCGAACCTGGGGCGGCGGCGTTCCGGCCTCGGCCCGCGCGTTCGCCGATTTGCGGCTGGAGCGGTTGCTCGATCAGGCCTTCGCGTTGCGTCCCGGCCCGCCACCGTTTCCTGTCGATGGCGCGGCCCGCGTTGCCGAGCACCTGACCCGGCTCTGTCGCGCGGCGACCTCGAAGGCCGGTTGAGCTTTCTCGGAGGACGACCGATGTTCCGGCCGCTCCAGATCATCGCCCTGAGCATCCTCGCGGCGATCCTCTATGGCATCCTCCATGATCAGGTGACCGCGCGGGTCTGCATCGAATATTTCACGATTGGGCACCCCCCGGTCTTGCCGGAGGCACTCCAGACCTCAATGAATCTCGCGGTGGTCTGGGGTATCCTCGCGACTTGGTGGATGGGCCTGATCCTGGGAATTCCCCTGGCGCTGGCGGCGGACGCCGGGTCGCGGCCAAGACTCGGACCGCGCGATCTCTTGCGGCCGATCGCCATGCTCCTCCTGAGCATGGCGTTGTTGTCCCTCATTGCCGGTCTGGTTGGTTACGGACTGGCCTCGACTGGTGACCGTGTGGTTGGTCGAGCCGCTGGCGTCACGCGTTCCACCGGACCGCCATGTTCGCTTTCTGGCCGATCTCTGGGCGCATCTGGCCGCGTATGCCTCCGGTTTCCTGGGCGGCATCATCGTCATGCTCTGGGTCTGGCGTGAGCGGGGAAGACGTCGGAAGGCGCAGGGATCGGGTGCCTGAATTTTCTCATCATGGGTTGAGAGAACACCGATGAAGATCGTCATCTATCCCGCCG
The DNA here is from genome assembly GCA_963758025.1 of uncultured Planctomycetota bacterium. Classification (GTDB taxonomy): domain Bacteria; phylum Planctomycetota; class Planctomycetia; order Isosphaerales; family Isosphaeraceae; genus CAVWUA01. The sequence continues at coordinate 10,773 of CAVWUA010000016.1, forward strand.
TTGACGCGGACCGCCTCACCGCCTTGAAAGTCGCCGCCCCGGATGCCGAGTGGGTCAATGCGGCCGATGCCAGCGCCGCCCGCGACGCCATGCCGGGGGCCGATGCCTTTCTGGGCAAGATCACTCCGGAGATCCTCGCGAGGGCCGACCGCTTGCGCTGGGTTCAGGCGTTCACGGTCAGCCTGGAGCATTACATCTTCCCGGAGCTGGTGGAACATTCCTTGCACGTTGACCAATATGCGCGGGTTGTTTGGTGACGTGATCGCCGATCAGGTGATGGGATACGTCCTCTGCTTTGCCAGGAATCTGCACGTTTACATTCGGAACCAGAGGGAGCATCGTTACGAACCGTGTGGCGGTGAATCATCGCGGGTGGACAATGCGTTCGGTCCGGGGACGGTCAACGCGATGGACCGGGCGACGATCTTCCTGCCCGACGCGACGTTGGGAATCATCGGATTGGGGGCCATTGGCTCGGAGATTGCCCGACGTGCCCTGGCGTTTGGCATGACGGTGCGAGCGGTCGATAAGTTCCCGGATCGGACCTATCCGCCCGAGGGGGTCGCGTCGGTCTGGGGCCTGGATCGGCTGCCGGAGTTGCTCGCGTCGAGCGATTTCGCCGTGATCGCCGCGCCCCACACGCCCGAGACCGATCGGCTGTTCGACGCGGCGATGATCGCCCACCTGCGCCCAAGTTCCTATCTCATCAACATCGGTCGAGGAGCGATCGTGGTCCTCGATGATCTGGTGGCCGCCCTGCGGCGCGGTGCCATCGCCGGCGCGGCGCTGGACGTGTACGAAATCGAGCCCTTGCCGGCCGATCACCCGCTCTGGGACTTCCCCAACATCATCCTCACGCCCCACACCGCCGGCTATTCTCCCGTCATCGCCCGTCGGCACCTGGAGACACTCGTCGAGAACGTCCGCCGGTTCGCTCGGGGGGAATCGCTCAAGAATGTCGCGGACAAGCGGCTGTGGTTTTGATGGTTGTGATCGCGATCGAGACGAACGTACGATGAAGAAGAATGCTCGTGTTAGGTTCGATCGATGAACCTGCCGTCTCGACGTCAGCCCGGAAGAAGGGGGTGATTCATGCCCCGGCATTTCCGCGTGATCGATCTGGTCTGGCTTGTGGGGATTGTCGGCCTTGCGTTCGGTGTGTTCATAAACTTAATGAATAGAAGTAGAACCAGTAGCCGTTTGTATGATTGCTCAAATAATATGCGGCAGGTTGGGGTGGCCCTGAGCGCGTACATGAATACGCGTGGTGTTTTTCCGATGAGCGAGGTCGAGGGCACGGGACATGGGCGGGGGCACAGTGGGTTTTCCATGATAACCCCATATCTGGATGTAGCAGGTTTTTATAATGCTTATAATTTCGACGTCGAGGTCTGGGCGGATCAGAATTCCACTTTAGTTTCCTATGATTTGCGTATTCTAACATGTCCTGAAAATCAAAATAGAGCCTCGAATCCCGCGTCGCAAATTCGCACACTTGACGGCAAAGGTTATCCTGGCAACTCCCTGTTCGCGCCATGCCACTTCGCCGTCAACTGGGGCGGGGGCCGGAAGGGATGGGCGAGTGTCTTCCAGAAGACGAACGGTCAGTATCGGGGTGTGATGATGACCGTCACGGCCCAGACGCCGACCGGGCCGACGCATTGCATCGCGCCGAAGGATATCACCGACGGATTGACGCACACCCTGCTCCTGACCGAGAAACGCGACAGCCAGGGCTGGGCCGTCGGCGGCTGGGCGGGGAGTGAGTTCGACCCGTGGATCTCGCCGCAGTACCAGGGCAATAAGCCCTGGGCGCGGAAGGTGTACAACGGATCGTATCATTCCGGTGGCTCCAACGCCGTTTTCTGCGACGGACATGCCCAGTTCCTTTCCTCCCGCATGGATCGCAGGGTATGGTATGCGCTGCTGACGCGGGACGGCGGCGAGCACGTCGTCAATACTCAGAACGATCCGGAAGACTGGAAACTTGGAACGCAGCCATGATTTCACGACATATGGTGGCGATTGGAGGCCTCTGCCTCGTCGCCTTGGTGGCGAAAGCCCGAGCGCAGGACGATGGCAAGGTCAAGACGACCAACGATATCAACTACACAAAAGCTGGCGATCGGGAGCTCAAGCTCGACCTGGCCGAGCCGGCTGAGGGGGACGGGCCGTTTCCGGCGGTCGTCGTGATCCACGGCGGCGGCTGGCGCGGCGGGGACAAGGCCGGCAATCGCAAGATTCTCGAAGAACTGGCCAAGCGCGGCTATGTGGCGATCTCGCCGCAGTATCGCTTTTGCCCCGAGTTCACCTTCCCCGCGCAGGTTCATGACGTGAAGGCCGCCGTACGCTGGCTGCGGTCGCATGCCGACGAGCACAAGGTCGATTCGGAGCACATCGGCGCGATGGGGTTCTCGGCGGGAGGGCACCTGTCGCTGATGCTCGGCGTGACCGGTCCCAACGATGGGCTTGAAGGTGAGAATGTGCCGGATGACGCACCCAGCTCGCGGGTTCAGGCGGTCGTCAATTTCTTCGGGCCGACCGATCTGGCCGCCGAGGACATCCCGCAAGTCTCCCTCCCCCTGGTGAAGGATTTTCTCGGCGGTTCCGCCGAGGAGAAACCCGAGGTCGCGAAGAAGGCGTCCCCCGTGACATTTACCAGTGAGGACGACGCGGCGATTCTGACGTTCCAGGGGACCAAGGACCCGCTCGTGCCGCATACCCAGGCGTTCAAACTGGCGGACTCGCAGACGGATGCCGGAATTCCGGGGCGGATCGAATTGCTTGTGGGGGCCGGGCACGGTTGGGGCGGTCAGGACTTGCTCCGGACGCTCGCCGAGACGTTCGCGTTCTTCGACCAGCACCTCAAGCCAGACGCCGGAAACGCGGAATCCCCGTGAGTGGCCCCGCAAGAACCGTCGGGCAAAGGCAGGATTGTCCTTTGTTCGACGGTCGTTTGCTCCGGCTTCTCACGGGATCATTCGTTCCCGATCTCGGGAATCGCGTCGCCAGTGGGCTGGCATCAGGCCCAGCCGCGACCAGCGCCAGGATCGTTGCCGTTGCTGGATCGGCGGGGCGACTGTGACTTCCTTCTGCGCTGGCGGCGGCGCAATACCGAACTCCTGGGCCGCGGCGGCGACGCCGGCCCGTCGGGTCTGGAGTCCGACGTTGGCGACCGTTGGCTTCAACCCCAGCGACAGCGGTGGAGCAACGCCACCACGGCCGAAGCTGGTCATCTGCGGTCCCGCCTGTGAACCGATCCGATACCATACGGCCGTTGTGGGTCGGAAGACGCCAAGGTCGGTCCGGCCGTCGCCGTCGTAATCTCCCGGAACCGGCATGTCGAGGTTGGCGGCGCCGAACTGCTGAGCGCGCGGTCCGGCAGCGGACTGAAAGACATACCAGGAGGCGGTCGTGGGCCGGAAGACGGCGAGGTCGGTCCGGCCGTCGCCGTCGTAGTCTCCCGGAATCGGGATGTCGAGGTTGGCGGCGCCGAACTGCTGAGCGCGCGGTCCGGCGGTGGACTGGAGGACATACCAGGAGGCGGACGTGGGTCGGAAGACGGCGAGGTCGGTCCGGCCGTCGCCGTCGTAGTCTCCCGGGATCGGGATGTCGAGGTTGGCGGCGCCGAACTGCTGAGCGCGCGCGCTCCGGCGGTGGACTGGAGGATATACCAGGAGGCGGTCGTGGGCCGGAAGACGGCGAGGTCGGTCCGGCCGTCGCCGTCGTAGTCTCCCGGAATCGGGATGTCGAGGTTGGCGGCGCCGAACTGCTGAGCGCGCGGTCCGGCGGTGGACTGGAGGATATACCAGGAGGCGGTCGTGGGCCGGAAGACGGCGAGGTCGGTCCGGCCGTCGCCGTCGTAGTCTCCCGGAATCGGGATGTCGAGGTTGGCGGCGCCGAACTGCTGGACGCGCGGTCCGGCGGTGGACTGAAGGATATACCAGGAGGCGGACGTGGGCCGGAAGACGGCGAGGTCGGTCCGGCCGTCGCCGTCGTAGTCTCCCGGGATGGCCAGGTCGGCCTGGGTCTGCGTGTTGTTATAGGAGACGTCCCATTCGACGTTGTCCGCGCCGATGGTGACAACCGACTGTTGGGGATAGGGAAGGTTTCCGGTCGTGGTGACGTTGTACGAGCCGGGCGGGAGGGGAAGGGAGTATCCTCCGGAGTTCCAGGTCTGGACCTGGAAGCGGCCTTGGCCCTCCCGTCCTTGCGCCGTGATGGTCACCCCCCCCAGACCTTCGCCAGGGGTGTAGAACTGATCGTTGTCCCGGTCGCTATAAACGATGCCGGTCAGGATGGCGTTGCCGCTGCGCCAGCCGAACTCCTGAGAGACGATCACCGGTCCGACGTTCAGACCGAGATTCGCGGCGTACAGCGGAGCCGTGGGTGGGGGGATGGTCGGATTGGCGTTGGCGAGTAAGCCGATACCGATCTCACTGTAGGGCCATTGGCCCGTTGCACCCGCAGTCGAGGGGCCGGGAGCCAGCAGGTTCTTCAGGTGAGCGAAGTCCGGGTTGCCCCAGTCAATCAGGAAGCCCGCATGAAAGTAATCGACGTAATCTTGTAATGAGGTGCGATTCACATTTTGGGAATACGCATAAATGTTTTCGCCGGTTGCCCAGCCTCCCTGCCCCACTGGGTAATAGGCCTGGCCGTCGGTCGCGGTGGCCACGCTCGGGTCGATCAGATAGCCGTGTGGTGCGTGTTCCTGATTGTTGCGGGAAAGCATCACCTGGTCGTGGTCACGCGCCGCCTCGATCAACCGGGTGTTGAATGCCAGGGGTGGTAAGGGGCCATAACGGTTGATTGTCTGGATAAAGGCATTTAATTCCGAGGGACTGACAATGCTTCGCACGACCGGATCGGCCTGGGCTTCCGTCAGGATACGTTGACCCTCGGCCGCGGGATTGCTCCGAGCACGATTGATCAGCGCGAGCATGTATTGCTCGGCATCCGTGGGTTCGATCGGGGTCGCGGACAGCAGACAACGGGCTTCCAGTGCCTGAAGTTCCGGCCGATACAGACGTTGTGCCGCCCTGCGCTGAACTCCGCGCGATCTCCGGGTGGCGTGGAGGAGACTCGACATCGAGTGATTCCTCGTCGCAGAGGTTTTCTTAAATGAGGATCGTAACCAGGGTGTGTTGATCTGCTATGCGTCGAAACGATCTTATTAATATAAAATCATTCTCGTCGCTGAGAATTCGGCAACGTCACGTCTCGTGGAGGGAGGTAGCAGATTATGCGAAACTCGTCGTTAGACCAAGACAACCTTGGGCAAAAAATCACGCGCTCCTTCGAATCGGAACGCTAGGAATGACTCATGCCTGAGATCCTGAATGGTTTCATGATCTTTGTTCGAATTGTCCGGTCCGGGAGAACCATAGGACATGAATCGCGTGGCGGGGCGGATGGTAGGAAAGATTTCGAAAGGAGGTATTTTGAGGAAGGGAGGACGGGGGTTCAGCGTGAACGGTAGGGGAAGCGAGTTGGCGTGATGGGCGTGGAAAGCGTGACGATCGAGGCGCGAGCGCCGAGGTTGCGGCGCGTGAACCCGTAATCGACATGTCCAATCCGGCCGTCGTGGTTGACATCGGCCCCCGGATCGTAGCGTCGAGAGCCGGGGCGAGAGTCATAGGCCCTGCGGACTCGGGCAATATCGGTCCGATCGACAACGCCGTCGGAGTTGACGTCGCCGGGGAGGAAGGCGTTGAGGGCGAAGGCGCCGGTCGTCGCGCGCAGGCCGGCGACGTTCACGCGATAGTCGGTGGGCCGACTGAGGGGAACCTGCACATTGGTGACGAGCGACCCCGACCGGCTACGGAGTTCTCGTGTGGCCAGGCCATTCAGGGAGACAACCCGCGTAACTTTGGGCTGTACGGGTGAGCCGGGAAGGGGATGGGCCTCCAGACCCAGGAGCATCGGGATCGGCCGATCGCCGACGAATCGGCCAGGCTCCAGGCGGAGCGTCACCTGCGCGGGGCGGGCGGGTCGATTGACCTGGCCGACGACCGTGGCGAGAGCGGGAGTGCCTCCCAGGCTGCTCTGAACCTCGCGGCTTTCCAGGATATCCAGGACGGGCACGCTTCGGCAGGAGCGATGAGGAGGCTTTAAACACCCGCCACGAAGGAGCGTCACGGTTGTTCTCACTACCCGTAACATCCAAGGTTTCATCGGCGTTCTCCGGCGTTCCCTCCCGCGCCGGATTTCCGCGACTCGTCCGGTGGAAGGTTCGGAGCGTGGAATCGGTCGGTTATCCGTCAAATCGGCGATCTCCCCGTTGGGGCTTGAGAGATTATTCGGGAAATCCGGATTATTCTCGAAAGAATGATTGTCTGCCTGGCGGCTCACCGGATGACGAGAGGTTGCGCGCCGCAACGGGCGGGAATCCTGTAAGTTTACAAAACTGGATGTCTCCATTGCGGTGACACAGGCAGGGCGGCACAATAAGTATTCAAGAAGGGGTGTACGTTACTGCTCCGACGGCATGAGAGATGGACAAAGCCAGGCATGCTGAAACGTTCCGAAGTGCTTGGCTACGGTTGTGCGGTTGTCAGCGTTCTGCTGGCCACAGTGAGCCGGTTTCTGTTGAATCCGGTGCTGGGAAGCCGTGCGCCGTTTATCACGTTCTTCGTCGCCGTGGTGGTCTCGGCCTGGTATGGTGGCCTGGGTCCGTCGGTACTGGCGATCGTGCTGAGTACGCTGGCGGCGGCGTACTACGTGATTCCTCCCATGGGCTTCTCCATCGATGTCGGTCTGGACATCTGGATCGTGCTGACGCTGTTTGTCTCGGTCGGGAGCATCATCGCGTTGTTCGGCGAGTCCATGCGGTCCGCGCGGGCCAGGGCCGAGTCCAGCGCCGCGCGTTACTCGAACAGAAGCAGGCTCTTGAAGTCGAGGTTGCCGCCCGGAAAACGATTCAGGACCGCCTCCGGCAGGAGACGCGCGTGGCCGAGGCGATGCATGGCATCGGTGGTCTCCTCTCGGCGGAACTGGATCGACAGAAACTGGTTTCGGTGCTCACGGATGAAGCCACGCGGCTGATCGGCGCCGAGGTCGGTGCATTTTTTTACAACGTGACCGATGATCAGGAAGATTCCTACACGCTCTCTACGCTCTCCGGCGCCGACAGAGACGCCTTCGAGCGGTTCCCGATGCCGCGCAAGACCGCCCTCTTTGCCCCGACGTTCGAGGGCCTGGCCGCGATCCGGCTCGACGATGTGACCGAGGACCCTCGCTACGGGCGAAATGCTCCGCACCACGGATTGCCCGAGGGGCATCTGCCGATTCGCAGTTACCTGGCTGTCCCGGTCGTCTCGCGCGGTGGCGAAGTTCTGGGTGGCCTGTTCTTCGGTCATTCGCGGGTCGGGGTGTTCGATGTACGCGACGAGCAGCTGATTGTCGGGATCGCGGCGCAGGCGGCGATCGCGATCGATAACGCGCGGCTCTACCAGGAGGCGCAGGAGTCCGAGCAGCGGTTCCGGCAGATGGCCGAGCACCTCAGCGCCGTGTTCTACATCGCCGAGCCTCACGTTTCGCATGTGTTCTACATCAGCCCGGCCTACCAGACCGTCTGGGGCCGTTCCTGCGAGAGTCTTTACGAGCGTCCTCTGTCGTTCCTGGAATCGGTCCATCCCGAGGATCGGGAGCGGGTGCGCGAGACGATGGAGCGGCAGGTTCGCGGCGAGATGACCGCTGAAACCTACCGGATCGTCCGCCCGGATGGCGCGGTGCGCTGGGTCTGGGATCGGGGTTATCCGATCCGTAATGAGTCGGATGAGGTCGCCCGTATCACCGGGATCGTCGAGGACATCACCGAACGTAGACACGCCGAGGAGGCGGTCCGGGCCGGCGAGGAGCGATTGCGGCTGGCCCTGGAAGCCGGGCACATGGGGACCTGGGAATGGGACATCGCGGCTGGCACGGTCAACTGGTCCCCCGGACTGGAACGGATTCACGGCCTGGAGCCGGGCATGTTTCCCGGAACCTTCGAGGCCTACCAGTACGACATGCATCCCGACGACCGGCAGCGCGTGCTCGACTCGATCACCCGCGCGGTTGAGCAGGAGGCCGAACATCATATCGAGTACCGCCTCGTCTGGCCCGACGGGAGCGTGCACTGGATCGAAGCCCGGGGCCGGCTCTTTCGCGACGAGGCGGGGCGTCCCGCTCGCATGATCGGCATCTGCATGGACATCGACGAACGGAAGCACCTCGAAGCGGAACTACGGCGGCGCGTCGCGGAACTGGCCGAGGCCGAGCAGCGGACCCGGTCGGTCGTCGATCATGTCGTGGATGGCATCATCACCATCAACGACAAGGGCATTGTCGAAACCTACAACCCGGCGGCCGAGCGGATTTTCGGCTACAAGGCGGACGAGGTCGTGGGGCGGAACGTCAGCCTGCTGATGCCGGAGCCTTTCCACGGCAAGCACGATCGCTACATCTCGGATTACCTGCGAACCGGCCAGGCGAAGGTCATCGGCATCGGTCGGGAGGTTGAGGGCCGACGCAAGGACGGCTCGGTCTTCCCGCTTGACCTGGCCGCCAGCGAGTTCCGGATCGAGGGTCAGCGGTTTTTCACCGGAATCGTGCGGGACATCTCCGAGCGAAAGCGGGCCGTGCAGACCACCCGTTTTCTCGCCGACGCCAGCGCCTCGCTCGCCTCCCTGGTTGATTACGAGAGCACGCTGCAAACCGTCGCCCGGCTGGCCGTTCCGTTCTTCGCCGACTGGTGCGCCGTGGATATGGCCGGGCCGGATGGCTCGGTCCGACGGCTGGCGGTCGTGCACGTCGATCCACAGAAGGTCGAGCTGGCGAAGGAGCTTCAGCGTCGCTATCCACCCAATCCCGACGAGCCGTACGGCGTTCCGCACGTTCTGCGGACTGGAACGTCCGAGCTGGGCAGCGAGATCTCAGATGAGCTGATCGAGCAAGCGGCCCAGGACGAGGAGCACCTGCGCCTCTTGCGAGAGCTGGGCTTGAAGTCGTACATCTGCGTACCGCTCCGGTCACGGCAAGGGGTGCTCGGGGTTCTCACATTCGTGTCGGCGGAGTCGAAGTCGCCGCTATGGATCGGAAGATCTTTCCGTGGCGGAAGACCTGGCGCACCGCGCCACGATCGCCATCGAAAACGCCCAGCTTTACCGGGAACTGCGCGACGCCGACCGCCGCAAGGATGAGTTCCTGGCGATGCTCGCTCACGAACTGCGCAACCCGCTGGCACCGATCCGTAACGCGCTCGCGCTGCTCGGCATGGACGAGGACGCGGCGAACGATACCGCCTGGGCCCGCGAGGTGATCGAGCGGCAGGTCCAGCACATGGTCCGGCTGGTGGATGATCTGCTCGACGTCTCGCGGATTATGCGAGGGAAGATCTCGCTCCGGAAGGAGCCGGTCGAACTGGCGACGGTGATCTCCCATGCGGTTGAGACCGCTCGCCCGGTGCTCGACGCCTTGAAGCATGAGCTTTTCGTCTCGACCCCCGCCGAGCCGATCTGGCTGGATGCCGACACGGTGCGCCTGACGCAGGTGATCGCTAACCTGCTGAACAACGCCGCGAAGTACACCGAGCAAGGCGGCCGGATCGCCCTGAGCTCTGAGCGTCAGGGGGACCAGGCGGTCGTCCGCGTGCGGGACAACGGCATCGGGATCAACTCCGAGATGCTCCCGAGGATCTTCGACCTGTTCACCCAGGTCAACCAGCACGACGAGCGTTCGCAAGGGGGGCTGGGCATCGGTCTGACAGTCGTGCGTAGCCTGATCGAGATGCACGGGGGAAGCGTCGTCGCGCGGAGCGACGGACCGGGGCAAGGGAGCGAGTTCCTGATCCGTTTACCCGTGCTGACCAGGCCGCGACGGGGCGAGGTTCACGACGAGCCGACGCGCCCGGCGGTGGAACCGGTCCGCCGTCGCGTCCTGATCGTGGACGACAACAACGACTCGGCCCGGAGCCTTGCGCGGGTCATCGGCCGGATCGGAGGCCATGAGGTCCGGACCGCTCACGACGGACGCGAGGGGATCGAGCTGGTGGAGAGTTTCCAGCCCGACATCGTGATTCTCGATATCGGGCTGCCCGGAATGAATGGTTACGAGGTCGCGCGTCGGCTGCGGGCCTTGCCGGGTGGCGATCGCCTGTTCCTGGTCGCCATGACGGGCTATGGGCAGGAGGAGGACCGTCGTCGCTCTCGTGACGCCGGCTTCGACCGTCACCTGGTCAAACCGGTCGCGGTGGAGGCCCTGTCGGAGTTGTTCCGACCGATCGAGGCCGATGAAGGTTGCACGTGACGGCCACCACGAAGGGTCGCCGCCAGCGTGCGATTCAAAACCGGGCTCGGGCTTCTTCACTCCGTTACGCCAGGATGTCCTTGACCACATGACCGTGCACGTCGGTCAGGCGGAAGTCTCGGCCGGCGTAGCGGTAGGTGAAGGTCTCATGGTTGAAGCCGAGCAGGTGGAGGATCGTCGCGTGCAGGTCGTGAACGTGCACGGGGTTTTCGACGGCCTGGTAGCCGAATTCGTCGGTCGCGCCGTGGACGTGCCCCCCCTTGACGCCACCGCCGGCCAGCCACATGGAGAAACCGTAATGGTTGTGGTCCCGGCCGTTCATCTTGCCCGCGTTGGCCCCCGGCGTGGGTAACTCGACGGTCGGCGTGCGGCCGAACTCACCGCCCCAGATCACCAGCGTGTCTTCGAGCATCCCGCGCTGCTTGAGGTCTTTCAGCAACGCGCCGATGGCCTGATCGCACTGACCGGCCAGGCGTCGGTGGTTCTTCTCGATCTCGTCGTGGCTGTCCCAGGGCTGCCCCTCGCCATGCCAGACCTGAATGTAACGGACACCGCGTTCCAGCAAGCGGCGGGCGGCAAGCAGTTGCCTGCCATGAACGCCGGGGCCGTACATGTCGCGGATGTGCTGCGGCTCGCGGTCCACATCGAAGGCGTCGCCCGCTTCCGACTGCATCCGGTAGGCTAGCTCGAACGACTGGATGCGGGCCTCCAGCTCGGCATCGCGCTGACGACGCTCCAGGTGATCCTGATTGAGCTGCAAGAGCAGGTCGAGCTGCTTCCGCTGCGCCGTGTTCGACACGCGGCGGTTCTTGATGTTGGCGATCAGCTTCTCGATGTCGGTATGCCGGCTGTCAATGTAGGTCCCCTGGTAGATGCCAGGGAGAAAACCCGCCTGCCAGTTCTGCGTCTCGGCGATCGGATAGCCGCCGGGGCACATCGACGATGAAGCCTGGGAGGTTCTGGTTCTCGGTTCCCAGACCGTACAGCGCCCACGAGCCGACGCTCGGACGCGCCTGGCGGGCGTCGCCGCAGTTCATCAGCATCAGGGACGGCTCGTGATTCGGCACGTCGGCCTGCATCGAGCGGATCACGCAGAGGTCGTCGGCGCACTCACCAACGTGCGAGAAGATCTCGCTGACCTCCAGACCGCTCTGCCCGTACTTCTTGAACGAGAACGGTGAGCCGAATGCCGCGCCGGTCTTGCGCTCGGTCGGGAGGTGGATCGGCAGTTCCTTGCCCGCGTTCTTTGACAGGGCGGGCTTGGGGTCGAACGTATCGACCTGCGACGGTCCGCCGTTCATGAACAGGTGGATGACCCGCTTGGCCTTCGGCGCGAACTGTGGGGCCTTGGCGGCCAGGGGAGAGACCAGTTCCTTGCTCGCGGCGCGGGCCGTTTGCTGCGAGGCCAGCAGGCCCGCCTCCGCCATGATGCCGCCCAAGGCCATCGCGCCGAAGCCCATGCCCGAACGGCAGAGCATCTCGCGTCGCGTCAGCGGGGCGTCTCCGGGGCGTGGCGTGTGATGGGACATCGGGGGCTCCTCTCTCTCGTCTCGTCGCGCTTGGTTCGGTATATTGGAATGGCGTATGCGTGGTGGCTGATGGTCGATCGCGGCTCAGCAGGATCAACCCATCCATCATGAACTATCCGCCATTTAATCGACGTACATAAACTCGTTCGTCATCAAGAGCACCTGGGCGTAGGCCTCCAGCGGCGTGAGCGGCGCGGGGGGCGGTCCCTGGAAATCATCATGGGCGTTCCAGACCGTGGGCTCGCCGGGTGACGCTTCCGGCTCGATCCAACGGACAGCCGGGTCCCAGAGGAACGAGTCGAAGCTTGGAGCGGACTGGCAATCGGCGACGAAGTCGATCGTCTCACCTTGCCGGACCTCGTAACGATCGACCGTGGTCGACGTCCGCTTGTTATGCGCGGTCCACGTGCCGAGCACGCCGCCGCGACCGGCAACGATCCGTCCGCGGACGCCGTCCCCCTTGTCGTTCTTGTGAGCCAGGGTGCCGTCGAGCCGGATCACACCGTCCCGAGGCGCGACCCATCGCCAGATGGCGGCGTGGTTCTGGTCGTTGCCGACGTGGCCGCCGTTCTCGTCCAGGTGCAGATAACTCCCCTCAGGGTGCGGCAGGTCCGGGCCGAACTGCCAGGCCTTGCCGGTCCAGTGCGGGAAGGGCTGGAAATTGGCAACGTGGCCCCCCTCGTCAACCCCTCCGTAGCCGTACTGCCAGGCCGGGGCGTTCGGGGCGACATCGCCCGCCACGCCGTCGAGGAAGGCGCGTCCCATCGCGAGCTCGTTCGGCTCGGGATCACGCCCAAAGACGATCCGGTACAGCGTTCGGACCTTGGCCTCGGCGTCCACCGAGGTCTCCACGCGGTCGGCCAGGTGCTGGACCTGCTCGGCCGTGAACGCATCGTTCATCAAGAACAGGGCCTGCTGGGGGACGATCGTGGTGAAACGTCCGGGGCTGGTCGCGTTCGGCGTGGCGAAGTCGAACGAGCGGAACAACCCTTCGAGGTTCTGCCGGTCGATGAACGAATACACCGTCCGGCGCGTCGTGAAGGGGGCGTCGGTGATCGACACCGACCGGCCACCCATCGTCAGGTCGAGCTGACCGGCCGCTGTCAGGAGGGCGTCGCGCATCGACTCGAAGTCCAGCCGCTGACGGTTCTGACGCCAGAGAAGCAGGTTTTCCGGGTCCACTTCCCGACACTCGGGGCGGTCGAAACTCGCCTGTTGATAGGCGTTCGAGAGCAAGATCGCGCGGTGAACCGATTTGACCGACCAGTTGTTACGGATGAAGTACGTGGCCAGGTAGTCGAGCAGTTCGGGATGGCTCGGCGGATCGCTCCGCAGGCCGAAGTCGCTCGGCGTGCGGACCAGGCCAAAGCCGAAGTGGTACATCCAGATCCGGTTGACCATGACGCGGGCCGTCAGCGGGTTGTCCTCGCGGACGATCGCGCGGGCCATCTCCAGCCGACCACTCTTGTCCTTCGGGAACGGCTCACGGTCCTTACCGGCGAGCACCTGGAGGAACCGCCGGGGGGCGGGCTTGCCACGACGGCCGGGGTTGCCCCGCATGAAGACCTGGATGTCGTGCGGACGGTCGGAATCGACCATGACCATCGCCCTCGGCGGTGAGCCGGGGTGCGAGGCGTTGAGCTGGTCGATCTTCTGGTTCAACTCGCGGAACTCGTTCCGCTCGGCCCGATTGAGCATCCGCTCGGTCTCTTCGGCCGGGAATGTGAAGGGGCCTTCCGCCGCCACGAGCACATCACGGATTGCCTTGCGGTCGGCGTCGTCCGTCTCCTCCGCGCTGGTCTTGGCGAAGAGTTCGCCATAGCGACGGGCGACGTCCGACATCGATGTCAGGGGGTCACCCTCAGTCAGCGCCTTCCGGACGAGCGGGTCGATCGGCTTGGCGTCCGGGCCTTCTCCCAGTGTCTTGAGCACCTCGGGGGCCTGCGTCGCGAAGCTGTCGGCGGCGAGGGCCGCCAGGGCTTGCCAGGGGGTGAAGATCGGGTCGTGGTTTTGTTTGGCCCGGTCGAGATACGGAGCCAGACGGGCAACGAACGACCGCAGCCGTCTTGGCTCGACCTTCTGCTCTCGGGCGACCTTGTCGAGGTCCCCGTGACGCGGGTTGAACTCCAGGGCGAGGGCCCCGAGAAGATATGCGCTGGCGTTCTCGCGCAGGTCCTTCTGGATCTCGTTCCGTTTGCCGTCGAGGTAGTCGGTGATCTTCTGCTTGCGCTCGGCGAGCTGCTTGAGGTAGTCGTCATACTGCGGCCCTGGCTCGACCGGCTTCAGCTCGGGCAGGGATTCCGGCTCGACCGAGCTGTCGAAGACGCCGTAGAACGAGTAGTAATCCTCGCTCGGAATCGGGTCATACTTGTGGTCGTGGCAGCGGGCGCAGGCGACCGTCAGACCGAGCAGGCCGCGACCCACCACGTCGATGCGGTCGTCGATGATGTCGTGCGAGTTGTTCAGGAACCGTCGGCCGACGGTCAGGAAACCCATCGCGGCGAGCATGCGGTTGTCCGACTCGTCGTGCGGGAGCTGGTCGGCCGCCAGTTGCTCGAGGACGAACTGGTTGTAGGGCTTATCTTCGTTGAACGACCGGATGACGTAATCGCGGTAGGTGTAGGCGTACGGATAGCGGCGGTCTTCCTGGAAGACGTACCCTTTGGTGTCGGCATAGCGGGCGACATCCAGCCAGTGCCGTCCCCAGCGCTCGCCGTAGCGGGGCGAGGCCAGCAGGCGATCGACCACCTTGGCGAAGGCGTCGGCCGAGTCGTCGGCCTCGAACGCGGCGACCTCCTCGGCGGTCGGCGGCAGACCGATCAGGTCGTAATAGACCCGACGGAGCAGAGTGCGGCGGTCCGCCTCCGGCGCGGGGGTCAGCCCCTTGGCCTCCAGCTTCGCCAGGATGAACGCATCGACTGGCGTCTGGACCCACGACGCGTCCTTGACGGCGGGCGGCTCGGGCGCGGAGATCGACTGGAAGGCCCAGTGTTCGGCCGCCGCGCTCTCCTGCTCACTGGCCGCAACCGGCTGGTCCTGCGGCCAGGGGGCACCCATCTTGATCCAGTCGGTGAGGGCCTGAACCGCCTCCTCGGTGAGCTTTCCCTTGGGGGGCATCTTCAGGAAGACGTCGTCCTGGCGAACAGCCTCGATCAGGATGCTGTTCTCGGGGTCGCCCGGCACGACCGCCGGCCCGAGGGCACCACCCTCCAGGGCCGAGGTACGGGAATCCAACCGCAGGCCCGACTTCTGCTCGTCCGGTCCGTGACACTTCGTGCAGTTCTCGGCCAGCACAGGTCGGACCTTCGTTTCGAAGAAATCGATCGCCTCGGGCGCGAACTCCGTCGCCGCCGACTTCGGCTCGTCGGCCAGAACCACCGAGACAAGCTGGGTGCAGAACAGAGGGATAATTCCCAGGAATATCCAGAGATTTCGCTTCATAAGATTAAGCTCGGGTCGGAAGGATCGTCGCGAGCGTCAATGATCCGGGGGAGGCGTGGCGGTGAGGTTCACGAAGGCAGGAAATCGGAGCGGTCCAGACGTAATGCCCATCGTATCGGCAACACACCGGACATTAACCAATTATCCAACAAAGTAGGCTCTCAAAGCAAGAGGGTTTCCCACGTTACGTTCCTGCAAAGTCGGGGCCGATCATCGAGATTCAGCCTCCGGAAGTCCTTCGGTGCGAGGGGTGAGCACGACGGCTCGCAGGTCGAGTAAGGCCCCCTGGATGATCTCAGACGCCTGGAATTCCAGGCGATGCGTGCCGGGGTTCAGAACGGCCTCGCCGACGAAGATCGACCGATAATTCGCCCAGGCCCCCGTACCCGCAACGGTTCCTCGTAAGGTACGATTGTCCACGTTGATTTGGAAATGGTTGCCGGCCGACGCATCGTCGCACGCCCATTCGATTGTTACGGTGTACCGGCCAGGATGTTCGGTGCGAAATGTCCAGATGGCGCGATCGTTGAGGTTGTGCCAGTAGCCGAGGTTGCCGAACTGAGGCTCGAAGATCAGCGATGCACCATAAATCGCCGCGGTCGAGGCCGTCAGGCGGACCACACCGTCGGCATCCGGTTCCACCGTTTCGGGATGGTTCCCCGCGAAGGATTTGGGCGCGCCCTGGGGTTGATCGAGGAACGCCAGCAGATCGGCCAGATCGGTGGGCGGAATGTCCCGCTCCAGCCCCTCGGGCATCAAGGATTGTCCCGTCCCGCGCAGGTCGTCGAGGTCATCGCGGAGGATCACGTCGGTCTGACCGTCCTGCCGCTTCAAGGTGATCGCGTTACCCGTCTCGGAAGCGATCAAACCCGTGAGCACCCGACCATCAGCGAGCGCGGCGGCATACGAGGCGTACCGGGCATCGACCTCGCGGTTCGGGTCAAGGATGGCAATGGCGAGCGCCTCGGGCGTCCTGTCCGTCAAGGCCGCCAGGTCGGGTCCGACCTCGTGCCCCACATCCCCCAGCCGGTGACATCCGGCACAGGCACGGACGAACACGGCATGGCCGCGCCGCGGGTCCCCCGTCACGCCGTCGAGAGCCTTCCGGTAGCGCGTGACGATCTCGCGGCGATCGGGCCGGGCTTCCTCCAGCACGTGGGCGGCTCGTTTCTGGAGCGCGGCGTCTCCCAGGTCACGGAGCCTCTGTCGGTGAGCCGCGTCGATCTCGGTCGTCAGAACCGTCTGATCGTCGAGCGCATCGAGCAACCGGGAGGCCCACGACGGCCGGGCCAGCAGGGCATCGAGCACTTCCGAACGTCGAGCGGGGCCCAGGCCCTTCCAGTGCCGCAGGAGCAGGGCGGGGACCGTGTCGTTGTTCTGCCGGCTCAGGGCGCGGATCGCGGCGGTCTGTACCTCGGCGGGATGTCGGGGATCGAGCCAGGCGGCCAGCGGCTCGACCTCACCGCCAAAGCCCAGCAGGCGGACGGCCGACGCGCGTTCGGCGGGCGGGGCCTGCGTGTCGTTGACCACGCGCCGGGCCGCGTCGAGGGCCGGCGCGAGCCGGTCGGTGTCCCCTTGGCCCTTGCTCGCGTCGAGCAGATCGGCCAGGGCGTCGATCCGCCAGGATGCGAATACCGAGGCACCGTCGGGGACGAGCGCGGCGAGTGCCTCGTCCCGATGCCCCGTCGCGGCGGCCGTCGCCACGAGCGGCCCGACCAGCGCCCGTCGAGCCGACGGGTCGAGGTCCGAGGCAAGCACCGCCGCCAGGATCTCCACCGGTCGCTTCGTGGCTGAGCTGAGGACCGCCGCCCGCATCCAGACATCGTTCGCATCGGCGACGGCCAGCCGTCCCAGCGTTTGACCGGCGCGGGGATCGTCCCATTCGCCGAGGCTCAGGGCGAGCTGGAACCGCACGTTGATGTTGTTGTCATTCGCCAGATCCCGCAGCGCCGGACCGACCGACGGCTCGTCGTTCAGCCACGCCTCGGCCAGCCGCACCGCCTGCCGTCGCACGCCGGGATGGGGGTCGGTCAGGGCGGCCCGGACGGAGCCCAGAGGCAGGGATTTCAGCCCTTGCAGCGTGCAGAGGGCCTGCATGCGGACGACCGGCCGCTTGCTCTCACGGGCCAGGCGTGCGAAGAACGGGGACGGCCGCGCGGTCGTCGCGGTGGACCAGCAGGCGCTGGACCATGTCGCGCAAGGTGCCGTTGTTGTTCTCCAGGGTCTCGGCGAGGGCGGGCGTCTCCAGGCGGTCGAGGTTCGGGACCGCCCGGAGAGGCACGTCCTCGGGCACGATCCGGTAGATCCGCCCCTTGTCGGCTCCCGCACGCACGTCCAGCGTGGCGAGCTTTTCCGGGCTGATCCAGCGGGGGTGCTCGATCACGAAGCGGTACATGTCCACCACGTACAAGGCCCCGTCCGGCCCGGTGACGACCTGCGCGGGGCGGAACCAGTTGTCGGTGGAGGCGAGGAATTCCCTGTCCTGCTCGTCCGCCGCGCGATGGCCCGCGAAGGTCACACCGTCGGGGGAGAGGACCAGCCGGTGCACCAGGTTGTGGACCGGCTCGCAGGTGAATGTGTTGTTGACGTACGCCTCCCCCAGCAGGTCATCCCGGTAGAACCCCGGCCCGCAGGCGGAGGTCACGCGGTTGGCGCTCTCGGGGTGGTTGTAGCGGTCGAGGGTCTGGCTGGCGGGGAAGAGACGGCGGCTGTCCGGGTCGCGCGGGACGTACACCGCCGGGCCGGGCGAGGCGGCCCGGGGGTTGCGGCGGGCGTAGTGGTCGGGCAGGGGGTAATGCTGGAGCAGGATGCTGTTGTTGTTGCCGAACTGGTTCCCCCAGTCGTCGTGGATGCGCCCTTGCTGGGTCAGGCCGGCGGCCGGCTCCATCCGGCCGCTGTCGGGCAGGATGCGGAAGTCCCGGCCGCCGATGTTGATCTCCTGGCCGGAGATCGTGCCGTGGATCAACCCGCCGATCAGGCCGTTGGCCCCGTAGACCCAGTTGTCGAGGTTGTACGTCAGGCCGTTGACCCGCGCCTGGTAGTTCTCGGTGGCGAAGCCGCGAAAGAGGACGTCGCGGCGATCGGCCCGGCCGTCGCCGTCGGTGTCCTCGGCGTAGAGGATCTCCGGCGCCGCGCAGATCAGCACCCCTTCGCGCCAGGCCATCACGCCGGTCGGGAACGGCAGGCCGTCGAGGAAGACGGTCGAGCGGTCGTAACGGCCGTCGCTGTCGCGTATCCTCCAGCACGCGGATCCGCCCGCCGGGGGTCCAGTCGTTGTCGAGACCCATCGGGTAGTCGTGCATCTCGCAGACCCAGAGCCGCCCGTCGGCGCCGAAGTCGATGGCCACCGGATCGACCACCAGCGGCTCCGCGGCCACCAGCTCGATCCGCAGACCCGGCTTGAGGCGGAACGACCGCAGGGCCTCGGCCGGCTCCTTCGGCGGCGGGGCGTCCTTCGCGGGAGCGACGAACTCCCCGGGGGTAATCTCCAGAACTGTAGAGATGATTTTATCTTCAATCCCCGGCTTGAGCCGCGTCGGCTTGGCGTAATAGACCATCGCGCCGCCGCCCTCGTAGCCCCCTTCGCGGAGGATGCGCTCGGAGGGGATGTAGCAGGGGGCGTCGTTCGCGTAGGACGTGACCCAGAGCCGCCCGGGGTCGAGTTCCTCCTTGAGCCGCAGGACGTAATCGACGACGACCTCACCGGCGAGAAAGACCATCAGGAGCTTGTCGCCGAACTGCCACGTCTGGACGGGGTAATCCAGCACGCTCTGAAGCGGTTCCCCGCGATCGAGCCGGTCGAGTTGGGTCTGGGCGTTGTAGCCCGGAGGCGCCACCGGCCTTGACCAGCGCTTGCAACTCCTCGCGGGTGGGCAGGGTATCAAAAGGCACCTCGACGCGGCGGAGGCGGCCGGTCGGAGGCGCGGCGGGCAGGGGGGTCAGTTCCCCTTCCAGCAGGCGGTTGACCTCCTCGGCGATGCTGAGCCCGTGACGGCGGGCGGCCTCGCGGCTGACCCGGTCCTTCGGGTTGGCGTCGGCCCCGCAACCGATCAGGACCATGGCCGTCGCGCCGGGATGGTCCTGCTCGATGGCGGCCTGGGCGTCGCCGGCCCAGTCGCCGCTGATGAGGTTGTCGGCCGGGTCGAGCGTCGTGCAGTGGCACGCGTAGTTGACCAGGATCGCGCGGATCGTCCCGTCGGGATCGGCCGCGCGGAGCATCGGCAGGGCCTGATCGACCGGCCCGCCGGGCGTCCGGCGGTTCATGGCGAAGCCGACCGACCCTTGCCCCCAGGCCAACGTCGCCGGGCCGGCGGTCCTTCAGGGCGTTCAGGGAGACGGTTTCGAGGGCGTCGGTCAGCTCGCGGGTGTAGCGGTCGATCCGCGCCTGCTGGTCCTCGGGGATCGGCTTGCCGAAGATGTTGGGGGCGACCCCGGCCAGAATCGGAGCGCTGTGGGTGTGCGAGGCCCCCACGACGAAATGGGTGCGGGCGATTCCGGCCTTGTCCTTCAAGCGGCGGGCGACCTCCGAGACGATCGCGTCGGAGACGCCCAGGCTATCGACCGTGACCAGCACGGCGGGGCCTTGCTCGTCGCTGCCGATCGCCAGCGCCTTGGCCCAGATGGGCTGTTGAGCGCCGACGGATTCGGTCTTCCGGACGGCGTACCCGTGCAGGCGGATCGGGTAATCCGGCGTGATGTCCATCCGGGCCACGCCGACGTCAACCGTTTCCGCCGCTCCGGCGGTGATCGGTCCAAACGCGGCGATTCCTGCGATGAAACAGAACCAAGGAGTGCGCAGCATGAAGCAGTCTTCCGTCCTGGGTGGTCCATCCGGGCGTCGCGGCGCCGACGTTTCCGGTGCCGTCGCCTCCTGCGACTTATCCCAGCCCCGGACGCGCCGGTCAAGCAGGAACCGGCACTCCGGGGTTTCTCCCAAAGGCCACGCGCTGGGGCTTACAGCACGGCGAACTGCTCGCTCGGGTCGGGTGGGGCCTCGTAATAGATGGTAACGACCGCCCACTTGTAATCCGCGGGGGGAGCATCCAGCCAACCACGGTCGCGGAAGCGGTTCACCACGGATTCAAACAGAGAATATTGCCCCTCGACCTCCACCTCGGCACCCACGTAACGCGGATTTTCCGGATGGGCCGGGGGCCGTTTTCGCCACTGTTTCAGGAGCGATTCGTGCTCGCCCCAACGAACTTTATGGCGGGTTGCGGGTCGATGTCCTGTACTCATCGGCTCGGTCTCGATTCAATCCGTAACTCTCGGTTCGGGACAGGTTGCCCGACCTCCACTCACCCATCAACGCGGCATCTCCTCATATCCGCGTGGGTACATCACTACGAACCCGGAGATTCCCTTGTGACGCCGTTTTTTCCAACGGCGCGTTCTTCCCCGTTCGAGTCGGAATTTGCGAAAAATGGGCAAAATGGAAATGAAATCAAATCTTCAATTTTTATGTTTCTGCATAATGTTTGAGTGAATATTGGAATTGATGGATGGATTGAGGGAGACATACATCAATGTGATGTCATATTGTCTCCAAAGGAGGCGAATAGAAGACGAGGCCGGGCCAGAAAGTGACGAGGGCCTGGGGGCGATTCTCTCTTTCTCTCCCCCTGACCTCCACTCTTTCTCTCCCCCTTGGCAAGGGGGAGCCGGAGGGGGTTCAGAGGACTATCACCGGACCACGCACGACCAACGAGCCGCGGCCCAAGGCAGGAGAACCCCCCTCAATTCCCCCTTGGTAGGCAGGGGTAGTGGACACAACTTTTCGACACCGGAGTCTGGGCGGCTTGGACCAACGATCGGGTGCCCCTGAGCGAGGCCTTGCTTGAAGAAGGCACCCGGAGGATGAGCGCGCTCCTGCCCGCGGCCCGGCGGTTGACCCCCTGCCGGACTGCCTTGCGGATTTCGAAGTCTTTGGCGCGGACGGCAAGGCGATCAAGCATGTCAAGCGACTGCTCAAGCCGTTGCGCAACTTGCGGGCAGGTATCCTGGGTGCGCGTGCGTCGGTGGGCTTGGACCTGCGGACGGGTCTGGCGGTGGCGATGGTGGGCCATCTCGATGGCGAAGCCGGTGAAGCGGCCCTGACGGAAGCCCTGCTGGCCAGGTTGGCGGCGTCGGCCCATCGTGTGGGGAGGCCGTGGTTGGCGGTGTTGGACCGACTCTACTGCAACCTGAGTTTTCCCCAGCAGGTGATCAAGGCCGGCGGTCATTTTCTGATCCGTTATTGCGCCAATACGACCTTCGTTCCCGATCCGGCCAGGCCGGCGCAGGAGGGCGACGACACCGACGGGCGACGGGTCGTGCAAGAGTGGGGCTGGCTGGGCAAGGCCCAGACGGGCGGCCGACAGTTCGTCCGCCGGATCACGAAGTCTCTGCCCCACGGCAAAGAGATCAGCGTGGTCACGGACCTGTGGGACGAGGTCCGGTATCCGGCCTCGGCGATGCTCTCGGCCTATCGAAGTCGTTGGGGGATCGAGACCGTTTTCCACCAGATCACCGACGTGTTCTCGTTGAAGCACCTGATCGGAACGCAGCCGAAGGCGGTGCTGTTCCAACTGTCGTTCTGCCTGCTGTTGTACAACACGCTGCAAGTCGTACGCGCCGACCTGGCGTCGTACAAAGGGTGCGCGGCGAAGAAGATTTCCAACGAGAAGCTGTTCTACGACATGAAGCGGGAACTCGTGACGGTCAGCGTGCTGGTCGAAACGGAGACCTTGCTCTCGTTGCTGGGGCCGGTGCCGACAGCGGCCGAGTTGCGTGACACGCTGCGGATGAGGCTGTGCGGCGCATGGAGCGATCGCTGGTGGAAAGCGCCCAGCTCCGGGGGTGGCGGGCACCAGAAGGTGAAGACGCGCGTGCCTGGCAACCATACGTCGACCTACCGGGCTCTCCAGCAATCCCATGAACGAACGACCGTGGCGTCTGCGGCCCTCCAAAGACCCTGACAGCACTGCCTTGGTAAGGGGGGAAGGGAGGATTGTAAGGGGGAAGGGAGGAAGTCCCGCTTCGTGACGTCGGCTGGGTCAAACACCGCCAGATGCCGACCAACTGCCAGGTGCCACCAATGCCAGGTGCCGATGAGTTCCGGCACGCGGAACGAACCAGCACGCGGAATGAAGCGGGATCGCGCTCCAGCCGACGTCACGACGAGGCGCGGAATGGCTTCACGTCCCCGCGCGGTGGAAGACGCTCGGCTCGACGCCGGGGACGGCGAAGAGGCGGTTGTGGAGCATCTGCTCCAGGGCCTCGACGTCTCCCAGGGCGACGGCGGCCGGGGCGATGTCGGCG
The DNA here is from genome assembly GCA_963758025.1 of uncultured Planctomycetota bacterium. Lineage (GTDB taxonomy): Bacteria > Planctomycetota > Planctomycetia > Isosphaerales > Isosphaeraceae > CAVWUA01. The sequence goes on from CAVWUA010000016.1 coordinate 33,329, forward strand.
GCGGTGGTCGGGCGGTCGGGGTAGGATTGCACCAGGGTCAGGCGGTCGAGCAGGGGGGGGTGGGGACCGTCCCAGGGGCCGTCGGCGCCCGAGAGCAGGCGGTGACGCATCGCCGTCTGAAGCTCGTCGGGCAGGCGGGACCAGAACTGGCGGAAGAAGGTGTAGAGGTTCGGTAGCGACGGGTTCGACGGGTCGTAGTGGTCCAGAACCTCGCGGAACAACGGCTGCACCAGGGCGACCTTGACCAGGGCGCTGGCGGCCACGTCCCCCCCGGCGACGGCCGCCGAGGCGCGGTCGGCGCGGGTCTCCTGGCCCCGGGCGATCGGCGCGATCAGCCGGTCGCCGGCGCGTCGGCAGAGAATCGCCCAGAGCCGCAACGGGCTGCGCGACGGGCGCGGCGGGCGGTCCAGAGCACGCCCTAACCCTCGCACGAACCGGGTCGATCGGGCCGAGGCGGTCGCGTCGCCGCGGGCGAGGTGGGCCAGCTCGTGCGCGAGCACGGCCCGCAGCTCGGCCAGGTTCAGGACATGGAGCAAGGGCAGGCCCAGGATCAGCGAGCGGGAGCGCCGCCAGGCCAGGACACCGCAGCACGGCAGGTACGTCAGGCGGATCTGCTCGGGAGGCCGGACGGCCAGCCGACGCGCCACGTCCTCGACGGCCGAGAACAGCAAGGGGGCATCGGCGCGGGCGAGCACCGGGCCGATGTCGGCGTCCGGGTCGGCGCGTCTCGGTCACGACCTGGACCCCGCCCAGGGTCTCGACCACGCCGCCCCAGCCGGACGACTCGTCGCGGAGCCAGCGGTTGACGACCGGCACGAACCCGCCGAGCGCCAGCAAGGTCGCCGATCCGCCGACGACCCCCGCGCGGTAGGTCCACTCCAGCCCCCGCAGGGCCAGCCCGCGCAGCAAGAGGCCCGCGCCGCCGACCGTCGGCGGGTCCTCCGGCGCGAGCCGATCCTCCGACCGCGCATCTCGCCGCCGCGCCCGGAACGACGCGCCGCAATGCGGGCAGGTGAGCCGGAACACGTCCGTTGCGCCGTCGTCCGGCACCCGGACCCCCGTGCCACAGCCCGGACAGCGCAGACCGCGAGGGCGCGACCCTCGGCCCATACGGCTCGACTCCTCGCCCGTCTCCACCGCTTTTCCTACGTTTGTCGGAAACTCGATTGACGACGTTAGACAGTTGTCTTAGGATAGCAAGATGGAAGCGCTGAACGTCCGTTTTGGACGGGGCGCCTCGTTCCCCCCCACTCCTTCGCGCGATTGTTCCGGAGCGGGCGGACGCACTCTATCCTAATTGATTCGAGAAGGTTCGTCATGGCCAAGAGACCCCCCCAGATTCCCGATTCGGAGCTTGATGTTATCAAGGTCTTGTGGGACCGGGGACAAGGGACGGTCCGCGAGATCCTCGACACGCTGCGCGCCGCGGGGCGGACGTGGTCGTATGCCACGGTCGCCACGATGCTGGACCGGCTCGAAGGCAAAGGGATGGTGACGAGCGACCGGAGCGAACTGGCGTTCGTGTACCGGCCGGCGATCACCGCGCAGGAGGTCCGGCAGAAGCGGATCTCGAACCTGGTCGAGAAGCTCTACGAGGGGGAGCCCGGCCAGCTTGTGCTGCATCTGTTGAAGTCGCACCCGCTCGACCCCGCGCAGGCGGCTCAGGTCCGCGACTTGCTGGAGGACATGGGCGGTCGGAAGAAGCCGAAGGGTTGATCGATCGCTATCGCCTTCGTCGCGCGAACGGTGGACGGTGGTGCGACGCTTTTGAGCCATGTCATGATTGAGTTCAGCAGGGCCAGGGGCAGAGTCCGGATTTCGGAGGGTGTACGAGACGGATCATTCGTCGTGGTGCGTGGTCCTGTGATGTTTCCGGAACCCCCTCCGGCTCCCCCTTGGCAAGGGGGAGAGACAGAGGAGACAGCTTTCCCTTTGTATGGAAGCTTCTCGTATGGAAACTTCCTTCCGTCCTCCTGACCCAGGGATTTCGCATGGGCATTTCCTTACTTCCCCCCTTTTCCAAGGGGGGATTGAGGGGGGTCCTTCTGGGTCCTGTGTCTTTGCCGGAACCCCCTCCGGCTCCCCCTTATCTCTGTGGCTTGCCTGCCAGGAACACCCGACGCCGAGAGATCCGTCCGCGATGGCCATTCTCGTTTGCACGTGCGGAAGGCGCCTGAACGCCCCCGGCGCGGTTCCGGGCCGGGTGGGACGTTGCCCGTCCTGCGGCGCCCGGCTCACCGTTCCCCTGGCCGCGTCGGCGGCGCCGGAATCGGAGCCGGACGGGAGGACGACGCGGGCACGTATCGCCTGGCGGGTGGTGGGCCGGCGCGGGCGCGTGCGTCCTCCTTCGTCGCGCCGGCGAGGTCGTCGGCGCCGGTGAAGCCCATGACGCCGGTGGGCCGGGGCGGCCTGGTGCGGCTGCCCGATCGGCCCGAGCGGGGGTTCCTCGGCAGCCTCCGCTATCCGCTCTGGGATGGTGTCGGGCTGTTCGTCCTGGCGGTCGGCCCGCTGGTTCTCGGTCCGTTGTCGCTGGCGATCCTCGGCCTGCTGGTCGTTCTGAGCCGGGGCGGGCTGTTCGTCGGAGGGACGCTCAGCCTGCTGTCGATCACCTTCGGCGGAATCCTCGGGTTCGTTCTGCTGTTCCTGGGGAACGTGATGACCACCTCGGCCCAGGGAGAGGTCATCCATCCCCGCTGGCCGGAGTGGGACCCGCACGAGCTGGCCCTCGGGGGAATCGTCCGCTGGGCCTGGGTGGTCGGCACCGGCCTGCTCTTGCTCGGCTGGCCGATCGGGATGTACTGGAGCCGCGTCGCGTCGCGCCCGATGCCGCCCGGCGGCGTGACCAATCTCGACAAGCTCCACCCGCTCGACGGCCTCATCTTCGGCGCGGGCCTCACGCCGCCGCTCGTTTACGCCCTGCTGGCCCTGCTGGCGTGGTTGCTGTTCGAGGACTGGCGTGCGGCGAATCCCTGGACGGTCCTCCGGGCCGCCTGGACGCTCGGCGGGCGGCTGATCGGCCCCGTCCTGCTGACCGGGTTTGCCGCCGTCGTGACCTGCACCGCGGCCATCGCGCTGTATCTCCGGGCAATCCCCGGCGTCATGATCGTTGGCGGTTGGCTGCTCTGGGTCCTCGACCTGTACGTGGCGATGGTCGTCCTCCGCGCCCTCGGCGTCGCCTACAACCGTCGGGCGTCGGTCCTCGGATGGTTCCCGGAGCGGGAGCGGTGGGGGCGTTGAGGGGGCCGGGCGGCTGACGATTGATGCGTGGTGGTTGATAGATAGTCAGTCTTTCAGCGGCAGGTCCAGGATCGTTCGGGCGACGGCCGTGAGTCGCTGGACGACGGCCTCCAGCATCTGGCGGCCGCGTTCGGCGTCGGCCTGTTCGGGGTAGCCGACGGCGCCGTGATCGGTGGCCTGGGCGAAGTTGCGCGCCCAGAGCAGGCCGCCGAGGGATTCGGGCCTGGTGTCGGGGTCGTCCCGGATCTGGTCGCGCCGCACCAGGTCGGGCCGGAGGTGGAGGATCATCGACGTCTCGATCTCGCAGGCGTGGCCCATCCGTTTGCGAGGTCCCTGGCAGAGGGCGGCCAGCTCGGCTTTGGCGATTTCCCAGTAGGCCTCGCCCGTGAGGATCGCGCGGGGGAAGGCGACGTTCAGGCGACGCAGGGCGACGTGCAAGGGGTCGATGTTGCCGCCGTGACCGTTCAGGATCAAGACGCGGCGGAAGCCGTCGCGGAGCAGGGGGGTCAGTAGCTCGACGAGCATGGCTTCATACGTCGGCAAGGTCGCCGTCAGGGTGCCGCCGAAGGGGAGGTGGTGCTCGCTCGCGCCGAACCAGAGGACCGGCAGCAGCAGCACGCGCTCGGGCAGGGCGCGCTCCAGCCCGTCGGCCACGGCGCCGGCGAGGATCGAGTCGGTGAAGACCGGCAGGTGCCGGCTGTGCTGCTCGCACGCGGCGATCGGCGCGACGATCAGGGTTTCCTCGCGGCAAAGCTCGCGGATTTCCGGAGCGGTCAACTCGGCGAACTTCATGGTGATGGGGCCTCGGTTCAACTAGGAGGACATATGAACGAGCAATGCGATGGCGATCAGGTAAAAGATGACCAGCCCGGTGGCATCGACCAGCGTGCTGATGAGCGGGGCCGAGACGACCGCCGGGTCGATCCCGAACCGCCTCGCCAGCAGCGGGACCAGCGCGCCGACGCTGTTGGCCCACATGCAGATGCCCAGGATCGTCAGGGCGATCACGATGGCGAAATTCGTCGATTGCCCGTGCCAGGTCTTCGCGTAGATGAAGCCCACGGAGCCCAGCAGGGCGCCCAGCATCAGGCCGGTCAGCCACTCGCGGAAGAGGACGCGGAAGGCGTCTTCCCGGTGGATCTCGCCCAGGGCGAGGCCCCGGATGATCGTGCCGACGGTCTGGCTGCCCGCGTTGCCGCCGGTGCCGATCAACAGGGGGATGAACACGACGAGCTTCGGGAACCGGTCATCCACCCAGCCGAAATGGTCGAGCACGAAGCCGCTGATCGTCCCCGCGACGAAGAGCATCAGGAGCCAGCCGATGCGCCGTCGCACGGCGGACGTGATGCGGCTCTGCCAGTACGGCACGTCGTCCACCTCGGGGTCGGCCGCGACGCCGCCGAAGCCGGAGCATGTCCTCGGTCTGCTCCTGCCGGAGGATGTCCATGGCGTCGTCGTGGGTGACGATGCCGACGAGCATGTCGTCGGCGTCGACGATCGGAATGGCGATCAGGTCGTACTTCTGGATCTTCTGCGCGACGTCTTCCTGGTCGTCGTCGACGCGGGCGAAGATCAGGTCGGCCTGCATGACGTCCTCGATCCGCGCGGTCCGTCGCGAGAGGATCAGCTTCTGCAGGGAGACCGAGCCGATCAGCCGGCGGCGGTGATCGACGACGTAGCTGTAGTAGATCGTCTCGCGGTCGGGGGCCTCGTGCGCCGAGGCGGTCGAGGGCCTCGCGGACGGTCAGGTGCGGGGGCAGGGTGGCGTAGTCGGTCGTCATGACCGAGCCGGCGGTCCCCGGCTCGTAGCTGGCCAGGCGGCGGATGTCCTCGCGCTCGGCCTGGGCCATGCCGCGGAGGATCTCGTCGACCCGTTCCTCGTCGAGCCGGTTGACCAGGTCGGCCCGGTCGTCGTGCGGCATCAGCCGGAGGAGCTCGGCGGCCTCGGCCGTGGGCATCGCCTCGACGAGCCGGACCTGGCTCTCGCCGTCGAGGTAGCTCATCACCTCGGACCGCTGCGCGCGGCGCCAGCAGGCCGAAGATGGCGTCCCCCTCTTCCGGCTCCAGGTCCTCGATCACCTCGGCGACCCGCGCGGGGTGGTAGTCGGCGAAGAAGTCGCTGAAGGCCCGCCGTCTCGCCGGCCTGGATCAGTTCGCGCAGGTCGGGGACCAGCAGCGGGTTTCGCATCAAGTGCTCAAGGGTTGGTGGTCCGTGCGGAATCATCCGGCGACGCCACTCGACGAAGAGGCGGGCACCGGCCATCAGCCGACTCGCCATGGTGCCCTGGCCGATGACGTCCTTGCCCATGTAGGGCCTCAGCGCCTCGGGGACGTCGACCAGGCCGTCGGCCCGCTGGTAGTTCTCCAGGATCGACGATCAGGGCGCGGCTGATGGCGACGGCCGTGCCGTTGAGCGTGTGGACGAACCGCGTCCCCTTCTGGCCGCCCGGCCGGTAGCGGATGCCCAGGCGGCGGGCCTGGTAGTCGGTGCAGTCGGACGTGCTCGTCACCTCGCCGTATTCGCCGCCGTCGCCGCGGCCGGGCATCCAGGCTTCGAGGTCGAACTTGCGGTAGGCCGGGCCGCCGAGGTCGCCCGAGCAGATGTCGAGCACGCGGTACGGGATGCCCAGCGACTGGAAGATGTCCTCCTCGATCGCCAGCAGCGTCTGGTGCATCGCACCCGAGGCCTCCGGCGTGGTGAAGGCGAACATCTCGACCTTGGTGAACTGGTGGACGCGGTAGAGCCCCTTGCTCGCCCGGCCGGCGGCCCCGGCCTCGGTGCGGAAGCAGTGCGAGAGGCCGACGTACTTGATCGGCAGCGCCGGTTCGTCGAGAAGCTCGTCGGCGTGCATCCCGCCCAGGGTGATCTCGGCCGTGCCGATCAGGCTCAGGTCGGAGTCCTCGACCGAGTAGATCTGCGTCTCCTCCCCGCGCGGGGAGAAGCCGATCCCTTCGAGAACGCTGTTGCGGGCCAGGTCCGGCGTGATGATCGGCGTGAAGCCGTGCTCGATCAGCTTCCGCAGGGCGAACTGCTGCAGCGCCAGGTCGAGCAGCACGCGCGTCGTTCTTGAGGAAGTAGAAGCCGTGCCCGGAGACCTTGCCGCCGGCCTCGAAGTCGATCAGGTCGAGCGCCTTGCCGATCTCGACGTGGTCCTTCGGCGTGAAGTCGAACGCGCGCGGCGTGCCGACCTTGCGCAGCTCGCGGTTGTCCTCCTCGGTCTGGCCGATGGGGGCGTCGGGGTGGGTCAGGTTGGGGATGCGGGCGAGCCGGGCCTTGAGCTCGTCGTCGAGCCGCTTGAGGGGCTCCTCGCTGTCGGCGACCTCGGCCTTGAGCCGCTTGCCCTCGGCGATCAGCTCATTGCGCGTTCTCGGGGTCCTTCTCCTTGCCGGTGGCCTGGGCGACCTCGTTCTGCCGGCGGCGGACCTCCTCGACCTCCTGGAGCAGCTTCTTGCGGTCCCCTTCGAGCGCGACGACCTGGTCGAGGTCCTCCAGCACGTCCTCGGGGACGTTGCGGTTGACGCAGTTCTGCCGGACGGCATCGACGTTGGCGAGGACGTATTTCAGGTCGAGCATGCGAGAGCCTTCGATGATGGATATCGGAACAAGAGTGGATCGGTCCGCTCAAGGGAGGCTCCGTTACCGTGCCAGTTCCGCCAGCAGGTGGGCGCTGGCCTTGATGCCGCGGTGGAAGTCGGCCAGGGAGAACTTCTCGTTGGGGCCGTGCAGGTTGTCGTCGTTCTGGCCCCAGCCCAGAAGCAGCGTATCGACGCCGAGCTGGTGCTTGATCAGGCCGACGACCGGGATCGAGCCCCCTTCGCGGATGAACACCGGCGCGGTGCCGAAGCCGGCCTCGATCGCCTGGACGGCCGCCTGGACGCCGGGGCTGCCCTTCACGTCGACCAGCACGGCCGGGGCGCCGTGGTGCTCGATGACCTCGACGGTCACGCCGGGCGGGCAGACCTCCTTGACGTGCTCGCGGAAGAGCCGGGCGATCGTCTTGGGGTCCTGGTCGGGGACGAGCCGGAAGCTCAGCTTCGCGCCGGCCTTGCAGGGCAGGACCGTCTTCGGGCCGGGGCCGGCGTAGCCGCCGCAGAGGCCGTTGACGTCGCAGGTCGGGCGCGCCCACTTGCGCTCCAGGGTCGTGTAGCCGACCTCGCCGACCAGCTCCGGCACGCCGAGGGACGTCCTGGAACTCCGCTCTCGGAGAACGGCAGCTTGGCGAACTCGTCCCGCTCCCAGTCTTCCAGGGCGCGGACGTCGTCGTAGAAGCCGGGGATCTGGATGCGGCCGTCGGGGCCTTTCAGGCTGGCGAGGATCGTCGCCAGGGCGTTGCAGGGGTTGGCGACCGCGCCGCCGAACGTCCCGGAGTGCAGGTCGGCCGTCGCCCCGTGGACTGACAGCTCGAAGTAGGCCAGCCCCTTCAGGCCGTAGGTGATGGCCGGCATGCCGGGGGCGAACTGGCTGGTGTCGGAGATCACGGCGTAGTCGCACGCGAGCTTCTCCTTGTTGCCGGCGACGAACGCCTCCAGGTTCGCGCCGCCGACCTCCTCCTCCCCCTCGATGAGGAACTTGACGTTCACCGGGAGCGTTCCGGCGGTCTTGAGCCACGCCTCGGCGGCCTTCAGGTGGGTGAACATCTGCCCCTTGTCGTCGGTGGCGCCCCGGGCGTAGAGGTTGCCGTCGCGGACGGTCGGCTCGAAGGGGGGAGTGAGCCAGGGCTCCAGCGGCTCGGGGGGCTGGACGTCGTAGTGGCCGTAGATCAGGAGGGTCGGCTTGCCGGGGGCGTCCAGCCGCTCGCCGTAGACGATCGGGTGGCCGTCGGGGAACTCGACCAGCTCGGCGGCGACGCCCATGGCGCGGAGGTCGTCGCGGACGAACTCGGCGGCGCGTCGGGTGTCGGCGTCGTGGTCGGGCTGGGCGCTGATGCTGGGGATGCGCAGGAGGGCCTTGAGCTGCTCCTCGAAGTCGCCCCGATGAGCCTCCAGGTAGGCGTCCACCGCGTCGATGGCCATGACCGTCTCGTCCTCTCCAAAAGGCAAAGCAAACGGGGTCCGCAGTCTCGTCCCCACGCCCTCCAGGCAGGCGGGTCGATCCACTTCGAGATCGCCAGTATAGCAACGAACGCGAGACCGGGCGACGGGCGCGCCGGTTCGGGCTGGTTCAGCGGTTGTATCGGTGGCATCGCCGCCACCTGAGGCCGGGCGGGAACGGGGTGTTGATTTCCCGAATCGGTCCGCTTAGGCTCGCAACGGGAAGTCGCCGAACCGCTGTCACGTCCGGCCCTTGGCAACGTCTTGGATTTTGTACACGAGTGGCGACGTCTGGACAACCCGGCCGGATCGAGGGAAAATTGACTCAAGTTCTTTGTGGCAAAGTCCGAGAGGGGGTTGCCGGGGATGAAGTGAAGGCGATTGGCACTCGACTTGCTTGGCTAGTTCATCATGTTCGCAGCGGCGTTTCGCTCGTGCCACGGATCGACAGCTTCGTTGTCTCATCGGCCCGCCTCCCTGGTCCCCTTCACTTTGATTTTCTCCAAGAGCGGGTTTTCGGCGCCAAACGTGGTATATATAGTAGAACGACGTGTGAACGGAGCCGACGGAAAGGCGACCGTCCCGGAGCGGGGTTCCTTCCTCCTTCGGGCGCGGAGCCGGGTGAATGCTTGGGAGGGCGCGGTTCGGAACCCCTGAGGGCTTCCGGAATCACCCGGCGCGGTCCGAGGAATGGTCGAGAATTTCCGGTGTTCGTCTGTCGCGGAGGAGGGGACCCATTTCCATGAGCTTCATCCAAAGGTTCCTCGAACGAGTGCTACGCACCAATCCCAGCCGTATGCCCCGAACCAGCTTCGACGATCTCAGCCAGGATGAGCTGGACGCCCACTTGCGTGTTGGGACTTACGGAAACTTTGCACTGACCGACGCGGTCCGGCCCTCTTTCGGGCTGGAGATCGTACCTCGTGAGGGGTACCGCCGCGACGTCTATCGCGACCCGGAGACGGGCAATACCATGCCCGTGCTGGCCGCGAGTATCTCGTCGGAGCGGCTCTTCGATGTCTTCATGGACCTGCTCGACCCCCTGGGCGACGAGGTCGACGTCGTCATGGAGTCGAGCCACGAGAGCGAGCCGGGCTCCCACGACGACCTGTATCGCGAGCACATCGATACGGTCATCCTCAAGAGCACCCTCTACGACTACGAGGAACTGCTCCTGAACGACGGCTGCACCGGCCTGGCCGCGCTCAACCCCGCCGGGCCGATGGAGGTCCAGTTCGACGAGCACAAGCTCCTGTTCGTCTATGCCCACGACCTGGAACCGTTCGAGGAGGTCCTCCTCGACCACGGTCTGAAGCGCGACGATACCTTGAAGTTCCTCTCCGAGGCCGAGCACCTGCACTCGACCGACGACGTCTACCGGGAGCAATTCGAGGAGCTGCGCTATCGGTTGGGGATCGATATCTGAGACTGGTCCGGGGTTGCTGGCGGTTCGGTTCGGTTCGTTCTCGCGTCGTCGTCCTCCTCCCTTCTCGCACGAAGCACCTTTGAGTTCCGCACCATGCGGGGCGGGTTTCCGGCAAGAGCCGGTGACCCGCCCCGCGCTGTTTTTGCCTTCCCCTTGGCGATCTTCGCGGTGAACTCGTACCATAAGAATGGAACGACCGGAGCGGGTCGAGCGAGCCAGGGTGGGTCCCGGCCGCGACGACGCCAACTCCCTTGGGGTGGACGGGACGCGATGAGAGTGCGAGTCGGAGCGTCGCTGGCGAGCCTGGGATTGCTCGTGGTGATGGGTTGCGGATGGGGCCGGAACGAACCAACCCCCGCGTTCCCGTTCGAGGGGGTCGAGTTGACGCTCGGCAAGGTCGGCGACCCGGGCGCCGGGCCGTCCGACGCCGCGAAGCCGGACGCGCAAGAACTGGCCAATCCGTTGCTCACGAACGTCGCGGCCCAGTCCGGCGAGTGGGCGGCGACTCGCAAGGCGAGCGTCACGACCGACGCGACCGGCGCGGCCGACCTGTTCGTCTTCACCGCCGACCGCCTCGGCGACCTGATGGACCGGAACGCTCTGGCCACCTTGCCCGATGAGGCCGTGCGCCCCCCCGATTCAACCATCGAGGAGGCCGACGCCCCGGAGGGAACGCCGCCCGACGTGCTGGAGTTTGGCGACATCCTGCCCGCCTTTCGCGACGACGTGATTCGCTACGGGGACGAGCTGCGCGCCTTGCCCCTGGGCGGCTCGGCCCTCGTCCTCGTCTATCGCCGCGACGCCTTCGAGAACCAGGCCAACACGCGGGCCGCGACGGACGCCGGTCTGACCCTGGAGCCGCCGAAAACCTGGGAACGACTCGATGCCCTCGCCCGATTCTTCCAGGGGCGCGACTGGGACGGCGACGGTCAGGAGGACGCCGGGATCGCTCTGGCCCTGGCCCCGGATGAGGAGGGCCTCGGCACCGCGACGTTCCTGGCCCGCGCGGGGGCCATCGGGCTGCACCCGGACCACTTCGCCTTCCTGTTCGACGACGAAACGATGGACCCCTTGATCGTCTCGGCGCCGTTCGTCGAGTCGCTCTCGGCCCTGGTCGCGCTGGCGAAGGAGTGCGGGCCGGAGGGGGATTCGCCACTCGACGCGGCGGCGGCCCGCGAGGCGTTCCGCGCGGGGCGGGTCGCGCTGCTGATCGATCGGGCCGAACGGGCGTCCGAGTGGACGAGCACGAAGCGGCCCCTGTCGGTGGGCGTGGCGGCCTTGCCCGGCTCGGAGAAAGTCTTCGACCCGGACCGGCAGGACTGGCAGGAGGTCTCGTCCTTGAACCGGCCGAGCATCCTGCCGCACGGCGGCGGCTGGCTGGTCGGGGTGTCGTCGGAGGTTGAGGGGACGACTCGGGACGCGGCGTTCGACTTCCTCCGCTACCTGGCCGGGCCGGAGACCTCCCGGCGCGTCCAGGGAGACCGATTGTTCCCGATGCTGGCCGTGCGCTCGGCTCAGATCGGCGCCGGGCTGCCCGACCCGCGCTCCGCGCCCGGGGTCGATCCGATGCTCTGGGCGCGGGCCGTCGGTGAGACCCTGACCGCCTCGCGCGTGGTCCCCAGCCTGCGCATTCCGGAGGCCCCCGGCTACCTGGCCGACCTGGGCAAAGCCGTCGGCGCGGTGGCCCAGGGCACGCCGGCCGAGTCGGCCCTGACGGACGCGGCGGCGGCCTGGACGGAGCGAACGAAGCGGCTCGGGACCGAGCGGCAGCTCTGGCACTACCGGCGCTCCCTGAACCGTCCCGTGGCCTCGACCGAGCCTCCGCCCCGTTGACCGCCCCGATCGCTTCCGCTTGAGGTTCCCGATGGCGATGGATGAATCCGACGAGATGGCCCCGATGGAGGTCGTCGATCCCGAGATGCGGCAACTGCTCGGGATGTTCGACATGCCGGCCTTCGCCCGCCGGGGACAGGACGTGGAGTTCGGCCTGAAGCGGCTCCACGAGCGTCTGCGGCGCGAGCGGGACGAGATGCTCGACATGGTGCGCCTGCGCTTGAAACAGTGGGCCTCGGCCGTCGAGGGACCGCACGCCTGGCCCCTGGCGTTTGCCGACGCGCTGGACGATCTCTGGAGGCTCAGCGGGGCCGAGCCGCCGAGGTGGGGAATCCAGGTCCAGACCCCCCGACGCCACCGGACCATTGCCCGCGATCTGGTCGCCAGCGTCGAGCGGTTCAACCGCCGCTGGTCGCGCCGGGTGGAGGAACTGAACCTCGGGCCGATCAACGAATCCATCGACCAGTACAATCGTTATTATGTGCTGGAGAAAGAATGCAGCCTCGGCTCCGCCCGGCTCGCCGCCCAGCATTTCATCCCCCACGAGCCGGTGACGCCCGAACGGCTCCTGATCGAACACCCTCTGCTTCCCATGCCGACCTTGCGGGATTGAGACGGAAGCGCGGAGGACGGCGTGACCTTTGCAGCATTTGAGTCGTCGGAACCCGGTTTCTCAGATCCGCGAAGGAGACATTCCGATGAGCCAGAAGATCGACCGGCGCGACGATGTGAACCCGGAGCGGGGCGAGCACAAGTACGGTGACGTCGAGTTCGCCGACCCGGTGAACAACAAGTACCCCATCGACAACGCCGAGCACGTCCGCGCGGCCTGGAGCTACATCAACCACAAGGACAACGCCGCGAAGTACGACAAGGACGAGGTCCAGACGATCAAGGAACGGATCAAGCGCGCGGCCAGGAAGCACGGGGTCGAGATCAGCGAGGACGATTGATATCGTTGGCTCGTATCACGCAACGGACGGAAGAAACACATCACCACACCGGCAACGGAGAGCGCAACATGGGCGTCGTCCACACCAGCAAACTGCGGATTGAGAAGCACGAGGGGCCGCACCGCACGGCGCATCTGGACGGATTCGGTGAGCCGATCCACTTCGGCATCCACGGCGGGATCAAGCACTTCTACGGCCAGAAGTACGGCCGGGAGATCACCGGGCCGGAGTACCCGGCCACGCTCGACTACATCATCGCCGGCGTCGCCGGGTGACTGGCCGGAACGCTCGGTTCCGCACTGGACGTGCGGCAGGTGCCTTCCGCCGAAAATCTCTCGGCCGAGGTCGAGGGAGACATTGAGGACGTCAACGGCGTCCTGAAAATCACCACGATCCGCCTCCGTTACCACATCAAGGCCCCCGCCGGAAAGCGGGAGTCGATCGAGCGGCTCCTGGACCACTACGCCGACGCATGCCCCGCCTATCAGAGCGTCAAGGGGTGCATCGACTGTACCTGGACCGCCGAGATCGAGGAGGTCTGATCGGACATCCGGGCCGGGAATGATTCGATTTCGTCTCGGTCATCCCGGCCGGCGTTCCCGCGTGCGCGTTGCACGGGAACGGGGCGCCCGGTTATGTTTCCCAAGAGAGTGAGAGAGATGGCGCGGGGACGGACTCCGGCATCTCCACCGATCCACCGGAATGGGGATGATCCCGATGCGCCGAGCTTTGACCCTCGCCTTGCTCCTGGTTTTCAGCGCCCTCCGCGCCCCGGTCGTCCTGTCGGCCCCCGACGAGAACGCCAAGGACAAGGTCTTCGTGGGCTACCTCTACGGCTCGACCCGCGACATCGACTTTTCTCTCTATACGCACCTCTGCCACGCCTTCCTCGTGGCCGATGAGGATGGCACAATCCGGGAGAGCCGCAATGTGCCGAGCGCGGACCTGGCCCGCGAGGCGCACAAGGAGGGGGTCAAGGTGCTCCTCTCCCTCGGCGGCTGGGGCTGGGACCGACAGTTCGCCGCGATCGTGTCCAAACCGGAGGCTGAGGACCGTTACGTCAAGGCCGTGCTGGACCTCGTGGATAAAGCCGACTACGACGGGATCGACCTCGACTGGGAGTATCCCGACACGAAGGAGGAGGTCGTCGGCTTCGAGCGGCTCACGCGACGGCTCCGCGAGGGGATCGACGCGATCGGCGCGGAAAGGGCGGCCGATGGTGCTGACGATGGCCGCCTCGGCCAACCCCGGCACGCTCCGCTGGCTCGACACGGCGTTTCTGCTGGAGACGATGGACTGGGTCAACGTGATGACCTACGACATGGCCGGCGACTGGACGGCCTACGCCGGGCATCACTCGCCGCTGTTCGCCTCGTCGAAACCGCCGGGAGGGCGAGGCCCCTCGACCGCGGCATCCATGAAATTCCTCGTGAACGAGCGGGGCCTGCCCGCGAACCGGCTGGCGGTGGGAATTCCGCTCTACGGTCGCGGGTTCGCCGTCGCCGAGCCGTATGCCTCGACGAAGAACGCGCCCAAGGTCCGCATCCCGCAAGGCAACTACAGCAACCTCCACAAGCTCCAGCACGACGAAGGCTGGACCCGGACCTGGGACGACGAGACAAAAAATCCCTGGCTGACCGCCCCCGACCGCGACATCGTGATCGGCTACGACGACGCCGAATCGGTGGCGATCAAGACCGAATGGGCGATGTCGCAGGGCTTCCGCGGCGTCTTCTTCTGGCAAATCCACGCCGACCGCCTGCCGGACGGGAGCCACCCGCTTCAGGAGGCGTCTCACAAGGCATGGGAATCGAGCGTCCCAGCGAAGAAGTGACGGGGCGGTCGTAGGCGTCCACGATCCGAAGGCGATCGTGCAGCGTCCTGTTCGCCACCCGCCGGTGTGTCGCGTCATTCCGGTTTTCGCTTGCAAGCCCCTTGCAGACAGGATGACGATTATCGTGCCGGCGGTTTGACACAAGGCCCCCGTCTTGTATTTTCACGACGATTCGGTTGTCGAATTTGGTAATAGTCCTCATATCAAAACTGGACATGAGAAGATGCCTATCCGCGATCGGATCATCTGGGGCCCCAGCAATCCATTATCTGATCCACGACTCACTGGGCTCGACCAGTACGTGAAAGCGATTCGTCAGGGTCGGCTTCCGCCCAATGTGACCGGCGGCCGAATCTTCGCGAACTCCCTCCTGGATTTGCCGATCAAGCTCCATGGTTACTATCACGAATACGATGTGGAGCCCGTGGTGAAAGGCAAGGACCGAGGCAAGCTTCGTCTCGTCCTCGGCAACGGGGGCGAGGTCTATATCACGGGCAACCATTACCGCGACTTCCGTCAAATCATTAACATGCCCACCTGATCTCACGTTGCAGCGACGCGTGGCCGGGGCAAGGCGTCGATTCTTGAGGCGATCCGAAAGGCCGATGATCTGGTGGAGGCGACCGTGTCGAATAGTCTTCGTGCGCGATTGGAGGAAGTCCGGCGAAAACTCTCCGAGAACGACCGTATCGTCTGCGCGGTCCTGTCTGAAGAACAGATCAAGAGCTTTGAACGGGAGAACGGCGTCCGCCTCCCCGAAGATTACCGGGCGTTTCTCCAAATCGTCGCGAACGGCGTGACCGTCCGCGAGGAAATCTACGAGATCTTCCCGCTCGATCACTGGTTCCATGAAAACGAGGGCATGCCTCGGAATCTGGGCAAGTTGATCCGTGGCGACCTTCGCCAGCCGTTCCCGCTGACGGAGGCGGTGGATTTCGAGGAGGAGGGCTACCCGGAGGAAGGCGAAGGCCCGGCGGCCGATGGCACGGCCCCCGGCAAGGTGTTCGTGAGCGACGAGGGCTGCGGCACCTACTGGATCCTCGTCGTCACCGGACCGGAGCGGGGGAACATGTGGGTGGAAGACGAGTTCGGCTATCAGCCCACCAACCCACGGATCGGGTTTCTGGAGTGGTGCGAGCATTGGGCGGACGTGGGCTGGAGCGAGAGCCTGCTGGACGTTCTCTTCTCGAACGATGAGGACGCCTGATCCAGCCACCACGCCGACGCTCCGAGCGCGAGGGCCGTCCGAGCGATCGGGAGCAACAGCATCCACCTTGACGGAACTCGTCGGCGGAATCCGCGTGCTCTTTGCCGCCGATCCTCTCTATAATCTCGTGAAGGGGAAAGGTTCTTCCATTTCCCGAGATCGAGCGGTTGATCGGCGGTTCCTTTTCCCGGCCCGAATCACGGACTCAAGCCGCTCGCCAGGCGTTCCGCCGCATCGGAGGTTTCATGACGTCACGACTTCAACGCGCGATCGCGGAGGTTGAGAAGCTGCCTGCCGAGGATCAAGACGCCATTGCCGCCCGCCTTCTCGCGGAAATCGAAGACGAGCGGCAATGGAGCGCCCGCTTCGCCGCAACCACCGATGACCAGTGGGATCGTCTCGTCGAGAAGGTGCATCGAGACGTCGCGGCCGGAGACACGTTCCCGCTCAATGACGTCTTCCCGCCCGATGAGCCCCGGCAGTGAACTCGGTCATCACCGCGGGGTTCCGCCACCGGCTCGGCCAGCTTCCCGACTCGGTGCGTCAGCAGACGGCCCGCGCCTACGCCTTGTGGCGTACCGACCCACATCACCCAAGCCTTCAATTCAAACGAGTCAGCCCGCGTCAGCCGATTTACTCGGCCCGCGTCGGACTTGGATACCGGGCGCTCGGGCTCTGGGAAGGGGACACGATTACCTGGTTCTGGATCGGATCGCATGCCGAGTATGACACATTCCTGGCCCGGCTATGAAGCCTGTTGAGTTCAGCAGAGCCAATGGCACATTTCCGATTCCACATCTTCAAAGAGAAGAGGAACTACTGAAATCTGGAATGTGCCATCGGCCATGCGGCGATCGATAACCCGCGGGCGGGTGGCCGGAGCAAAGCGAGCCGGGGCGGTGCGTCCAGGACGGAACTCCGCCTGACGGAACTCTCGGCGGAATCCGCGTGCTCTTTGTCACCGATCCTCTCTATAATCTCAAAAGTGCCCGCATTCTCACCCCTCGGGATGAGAACTCGCCAAGGGCATCGTCTGTGGCCACGATGGCATCACCGAATCGGACCTTTCCGCAGGATGACGTAATGGACGGTAAGACGAAGAAACGGCTCGACGTGCTTCAGAAACGCCTGGCGAGGCTTCGCCAGCAACTGGCCGGGGCGACGAAGCAGAACGACGAACCGGAGGAGACCGCGCGGCTCAAGAAAGAGGTGGCCGAGGTCGAGGCCGAGATCGCGCAGCTCAAGGAGAAATGAGCGATTGGGTGAGCCAAGCCCGAGCCCCCCACGAACGACAACACCCCCGACCGCGCTCGGCGGCCGGGGGCGTCGGGTTGTGGGACTGGGTCCGGGATCGTCTCCCGAACCGAGCGTGAACCTCAGCTCTGGTTGCTCGCGGCGACCGGAGCCGCCTGGTTGCTCGGCGTCGTGGCCGGCGCTTCCGGCGCGACCGGAGCCGCCTGATTGCTCGGTGTCGCGGCCGGGGCCGGCGCGGCCGGAGCCGCCTGATTGCTCGGCAACGTGGCCGGGGCGACCTCGCTACCCGGCGTCGCGGCCGGAGCGGCATAATAGGTCGGCGCGGCGGGAACCATCACGCAACGGGTGATCGGGATCTGCTCGGTCACGACGCGGGCCTGAGGCACCATCACCGTCACCGGAACCTGCTCGGGGACCGTCACCGGGACCTGGCGGGTCAGCGTCTCCGTCACCTGACGCGGCTTCATGGTGTAGGTCGTCACCGGAACCTGCTCGGGGACCGTCACCGGGACCTGGCGGGTCACCTTGGACTGGACCTGCTTGGCCTGAACCTGATAGGTCGTCACCGGGACCTCGACCGGAACCGTCACCGGGACCTGGCGGGTCACCTTGGACTGGACCTGCTTGGCCTGAACCTGATAGGTCGTCACCGGGACCTCGACCGGGACCGTCACCGGGACCTGGCGGGTCACCTTGGACTGGACCTGCTTGGCCTGAACCTGATAGGTCGTCACCGGGACCTCGACCGGGACCGTCACCGGGACCTGGCGGGTCACCTTGGACTGGACCTGCTTGGCCTGCACGGTCGGGATAACCTGGGTCCGCTCCTCGTTGACGTAGGTCACGCGGGTCGTCTGGACCGTCTCGCTGACCTCGCGCGGAACCATCCGGGTAACGGGGACCTGGATCTCGCGCGTCTGGACTTCCGGCACCATCTTCGTCACCGTCACCGGCACCATCTGGGTCTGCACGGTGGGCACCTGAACGGTCTCCTGCACCGGCTTCATGGTGGTGCGGGGACGGTTGACATAGGTGGTCTCGGGGACGTACCGGCGCACCGGCCGGGTCACGTACACGCTCTGACAGGCATAGCCGCCCGTCGCGACCGGAACCACCGCGCCGCCGCCTTGGCAACCGCCACGATGACCGCCCCAGCCTCCGCACCTGCCACAATGGCCCATCATGCGGCGGCCCTGGCAGGTTCCGCAACTGCTCATGGCCACGCCATGCCCGCAGGTCGGCGCCACCGGAACCATCTGATTGACATAACCGCCGACGTAATCCACGACCTCGCGGCACGTCTGGACCGGAACCTGCTCGTAGCTGACCTCCGGCACGTATCGGGTCCGCACCTGCTCGGTCATGACGGTGACGGCCTGCGGCTGCTGGATCGTCTCCTCGACCGGCTTCATCACCGTGTACTGCTGCGTCTGTGTCTGGTTGGTCGTCTGGGCCTCGTAGATCGTCCGCTTGACCTCTTTCGGCACCGTCTCGTACTTCGGCACCTGGACGTTGTACTTCCGCTCGACGTTGACCGTCTCATAGACGGTCTGCGTGACCGGAACTTCCTCGGTGCGGTATTCGGTACGATACTGAGTCTGGTTGGTCGTCACCGGGACCTGCTCATAGACGGTCTGCGTGACCGGAACTTCCTCGGTGCGGTACTCGGTGCGGTACTGAGTCTGGTTGGTCGTCACCGGGACCCGCTCATAGACGGTCTGCGTGACCGGAACTTCCTCGGTGCGGTACTCGGTGCGGTACTGAGTCTGGTTGGTCGTCACCGGGACCTGCTCATAGACGGTCTGCGTGACCGGAACTTCCTCGGTGCGGTATTCGGTACGGTACCGGGTCTGCGTCTGGGTCACCGGCACCTGCTCCATCACCGTGCGAGTGACGGGCACCTGCTCGGTGCGGTATTCGGTGCGATAGCGAGTCTGCATCTGAGTGGTGGGCACCTGCTCCATCACCGTGCGCGAGACCGTCTGATACTCGGTGACGGTCTGAGGAACCATCGCCGGCGCACAGGCGCCTCCAGCCGCATAACCCGCGCCCGCGTATCCGGCGCCCGTGTATCCCGCACCGCGTATCCCGCACTCGCGTACCCCGCACCATATCCCGCGCCGGCGTACACACAGTCATTGCCCTTGTGGCCGCAACGGTGACATGCCCATGCCGGAGCCGCCGCTGTCAAACCCGCTGACAGCACGGCCACCGTCAGCATCCTGGTAAAGAAACTCTTCATTGTGGTCGCACCTCCCTTAATATAAACCTCAAAGTTGTCTCGACCGAGAGAATTGCTTCCTACAAATCACATGCCGCATCCCCCCGAATCGATGCGAATCTCCCCATTCGCTTGATCGTTCCATAGCGCAGAGCCCTCCCAGCTCAAGGATATTCTCGAACCTGGGCATTCGCTTCAGGGCCCCCACTGTCCGTACTTATCGAATATCCATAATCTGATTTCATCATTCGCGAATGACACGCAAACCGTTTCCTGTTTTTGAGAAGCGAAGGAGGAACCGAAACGAAAGGATTTCCATCAGAATGGGTGCGAGGGGCTCCGCGCTTCCGGGAATGATCGCTCCGGGAGAGCAGGCCATGTGATCGGCAAGGATCGTCTGGAGGCCCACCGTCGCAACGCGCGGAGGAGCCGTGGTGACCCGGACGGTGCCTGGGAAGGTGCGTTCCCAGAGCAACGGGACGCGGTCGAGGCGATCCAGGCCTGGGGGACGGCGGGACCTCGAACCGATGACGCGCGAAGGCGGTCGCGCGAAATCACAAATCGAACCCAACGTTTTTTTTGACGCAAAGGGCGACTGGTGGCGATCTTGAGCGTACAATGGGCAACGCGCCGGAGCACGTTCGGCCCGATTGATCGGATGCCTCATCCCGGCGCGAGTCGCGCGAAATCACAAAACGAACCGAACGCAAAATCGCCGCAACATCGGTACCCACGAACACTTATTGCTCTGGGGGTCGATTTTCCCGGACCGTTGCGGCTCTGTTGCACGCGCTGGCCCTGGTGGGTTCGCGGGTGGGGTGGTCGGCGGGCGGCACAGAACGGGGATCGGTGGACCACGTTGAGGAGGCCGGCGGTCGTGCGCCGGGAAGGAAATGTCCAGTCGAGCGATCCGCATCGTGTTCCGTGGAGTCGCGGTCGTCGCCCTGGCTCTGGCGTGTCTGGGGCCGGTCGATCGCGCAAGGGGGCAGGGGGAGCAGCGGCCGAACCTGATCGTGATCCTGGCGGATGATATGGGGTACGGCGACGCCAGTTGCTACGGCAACGAGGCGTACCAGACGCCGAACATCGACGCCCTGGCCGAGGCCGGGATGCGCTTCACCGACTTCCACTCCAGCGGGCCGGTCTGTAGCCCGACCCGCGCGGGGTTGCTCACCGGGCGCTACCAGCAACGCGCGGGGATTTCCGGGGTCATCTATGCCGATCCGAAGCAGAACCGGCACCACGGTTTGCAGCTCAAGGAAATCACCTTCGCCGAGCGGTTGAGGAAGGCCGGATACGTGACCGGGATATTCGGCAAGTGGCACCTGGGGTACTCCTCCGACTATAACCCGACGCTTCAGGGGTTCGACGATTTTCGGGGCTATGTCAGTGGCAATATCGACTACATCAACCACCTGGACCGCATGGGCATCCCCGACTGGTGGCACAAGCGCGGGAAGGCCGAGGAGGATGGGTACAGCACCCACCGGATCACGCACCACGCCGTCCAGTTCATCGAGCGGAACCGGCACAAGCCGTTCTGCCTGTACGTCGCCCACGAAGCCCCCCACGCCCCGTACCAGGGGCCGAACGACAAGCCGATCCGCGTGCCGTACCACGTGGTCAAGGAAACGTATGAGCCGGGGACGATCCCGCGGGCGTACCGGGAGATGATGCAGGAGATGGACAAAGGAGTTGGGGAGATCGTCGCGGCGATCAAGTCACTCGGGCTGGCGAAGCAGACCCTGATCGTCTTCTTCTCCGACAACGGAGGCACCCGCCACGGGAGCAACGGTGCGCTACGGGGGTTCAAGGGAAGCGTCTGGGAAGGGGGACACCGCGTTCCGGCGATCGTCTCCTGGCCGGGGCACATCGAGCCCGGGTCCACCTGCGATGCGCTCGCGATCAGTCTGGACATCATGCCGACCCTGCTCGACCTGGCCGGCGCGGACGTGCCGGAGGATCACCATCTCGACGGCGTGAGCCTCCGCCCCTTGCTGGAGGGCCAGACGATGCCCGAGCGCACCCTCTTCTGGGACTACAACGGCCACCAAGCCGTGCGGCAAGGGAACTGGAAGCTCGTCGTGAACGAGGAGGAAAAACCGCTCCTCTTCCAGCTCGACGAGGACCTCGGCGAGGAGTCGAACCTCGCCGACCGCGAGCCGGATCGCGTCGAGGCGTTGCGCAAGGCGCTGGAGGACTGGAAAGCCGACGTGGCGGACGGCGCGACCGAGCAGCCGGATCGGAAAGGCGAGGCCCAACCGGAATGATTCCCCCGAGGTCAACCCACCACGTTTCCACGATCGCCATGATGATGCGGAGGTGAGCATGCGACGACGGACCTTCGGCCTGATCCTGCTGACGCTCGCGCTGCGGACGTCCCCCCTGACCGCGGACGACCGGCCGCCGAACATCGTGCTGATCATGGCGGACGACCTGGGATACGGCGAGGTCGGCTGCTACGGGCAGACGATGATCCCGACGCCGAACATCGACCGGCTGGCCGCGCAGGGGATGCGCTTCACGGACGCCTACGCCGGTTCGAGCGTCTGTGCGCCGTCGCGCTCGACCCTGATGACGGGTCAGCACACGGGGCACACGCCGATCCGCGCCAACGGCGGCGGTCAGGCGATCCGGCCGGAGGACGTGACGGTGGCCGAGGTTCTGAAACAGGCCGGCTACACGACCGGCGGCTTCGGCAAGTGGGGCCTCGGCGTCGAGGGGAGCACCGGTCACCCCAACCGCCAGGGGTTCGACATGTACTTCGGTTTCCTGCACCAGGTTCACGCCCACTTCCATTACCCGTACTGGGTCTGGAAGAACGGCGAGCGCTACCCTCTACCTCGCAACGAAGGCCACCAGCGCAACCAGTACGCTCCCGACGAGATCCAGGCCCAGGCCCTCGACTTCATCCGCCAGAACCAGGACCGGCCCTTCTTCTGCTACATCCCGACGACACTCGTGCACGTCGAGCTGGTCGTGCCCGAGGACTCGATGCGCCCGTTCCGCGGCAAGTGGCCAGAAGAACCACTGCCCGACCCGCGCCCCGGTTACATCGGCGCGGAGGAGCCGCTGGCGACCTTCGCCGGCATGGTCAGCCGCCTCGATCGACAGGTCGGCGAGGTGCTCGACCTGCTCGACTCGCTCGGCATCGCCGATGAGACGCTCGTGATCTTCACCTCCGACAACGGCCCCCAGAACGGCGCGTGGAAGCGCATGTCGGACCACTTCGACGGCAACGGTCCGCTACGGGGCTACAAGGGCCAGTTCTACGAAGGGGGCATCCGCGTCCCCCTGATCGCCCGCTGGCCGGGGCGGATCGCGCCGGGGTCCGAGACGGATCATCCGGTCGCCTTCTGGGACATCCTCCCCACGCTTGCCGAGGTCGCCGGCGCCGAACCTCCCGACGGGATCGACGGCCTCTCCTTCCTGCCCACCCTGCGCGGCGAGGAGCAAGCGAAGACGCATGAGTATTTCTACTGGGAATACAACTACCCGGCCGGCCGAGTCCTGGCCGTGCGCAAAGGCCGCTGGAAGGCCGTTCGTCCCCGACCGAATGCGCCGATCGAGCTGTACGATTTGAAGGCCGACCTCGGCGAATCCCACAACCTGGCCGACCAGCGCCCCGAGGTCCTCCACGAGATCGACGCGATCCTGTCCCGCGCCCGAACCGAGGCCCGGCCCTTCGAGCCGGAGACGGACGGGCCGGGCGTGGCGGATTACGTGCGTTGAATCCTTGAGAGAGGCGTGACCGGGCGGACCTCAGCCGGTCGTGATCCGCTCGTACACCTCGCCCTCGTTGAGCGTCGGGCGTTCGGGGCGGCCCTTGTGGCGGTAGATCAGCTTCGTGTGCTCGACGCCCAGCAGGGCGAGGATCGTGGCGTGGAGGTCGTGGACGTGCAGGCGATCCTCGATGGCGTGCAGGCCGACCTCGTCGGTCGTGCCGATCGTCCGGCCCCCCTTCACGCCGCCGCCGGCCAGCCACATGGTGAAGCCGTAGGGGTTGTGGTCGCGTCCGTCCCCCTTCTCTGACTGCGGCGTGCGGCCGAACTCGCCCCCCCAGACGACCAGGGTCTCGTCGAGCAGGCCCCGGCGCTTCAGGTCTTTCAGGAGGCCCGCGACCGGCTTGTCCATCGCCCGGCAGTTCTCCGTGTGGTTCTTCTCGATGCCGCTGTGGGCGTCCCACTTGCTCCCGGCGCCGTGGTAGAGCTGCACGAACCGCACGCCCCGCTCGACCAGCCGGCGGGCGAGCAGGCAGTTGCGGCCGAAGGTGGCCGTCTCCTTCTGGTCCATGCCGTAGAGAGCCTTCGTCTCCTCCGACTCGGCCGCCAGGTCGATCGCCTCGGGGGCCTCGGCCTGCATGCGGAAGGCCAGCTCGTAGGACTGAATGCGGGCGTCCAGCTCGGTCTGATCGGGGCGGGATTCGGCGTGCCGGGCGTTGAGCCGCCCCAGCAGGTCGAGCTTCCCGCGCTGGCGAGCCTCGCCGACCCCGTCGGGATTGGCCAGGTTGGGGATCGGCTCGGAACCGTTGTGCAGGAGCGTCCCCTGGTACACGGCCGGCATGAACCCGGCCCCCCAGTTCCGCGAGCCGCCCGCGACGGTCGCCCCCTCGTTGTCGTGCAGGACGACGAAGGCGGGCAGGTTCTGGTTCTCGGTCCCCAGGCCGTAACTGACCCAGCTTCCCAGCGACGGCCGGCCCGCCAGGATCGACCCGGTGTTCATCTGGCAGACGCCGCCGACGTGGTTCAGGCCGTTCGACCAGCACGAGCGGATCACCGCCAGATCATCAACGCACTCGGCGATGTGGGGCAGCCAGTCCGAGACCCACAGACCGCTCTCGCCGTGCTGCTTCCACTTCCGCTTGGGGGCCAGGACCGGCGAGTGGAACTCTCCCATCGGCGTGACGACCGGCTTGAAGCTCGGCGGCAATGGTTTGCCATCCAGCTCGTTCAGCAAGGGTTTCGGGTCGAACGTGTCGATGTGGCTCGGGCCGCCCTCCATGAACAGGAAGATGATGTTCTTCGCCTTCGAGGGACGCAGCCAGGAGGGCCCCGGCGTGGCGGCCTCGGGCGTCGCCGCGCTGGAGCGGGTCGAGCCCCAGCAGGTACGACAGCGCGAGTGCGCCGAACCCTCCGCCCCCTTGAATCAGCATCTCCCGCCGGGTGAGCGCGGGGAGCCGGTGCGGGATCGTCGGTCGAGACTCGCGGTCGGGTCCGTTCATGGCGTCACTTCCGGGTCAATCGACATAGAGGAATTCATTCGCATTCAGCAACGCGTGGCAGAAATCGACCAGGGCCGCCGACTCGGCCTCGGGGGAGGCCGAACCGTCGGCGGAGCAGCCGGCGAGGGTCTCGGTCCGCTCGTCGTCGATCCGGTGGGCCTGGGCGTCGAGGAAGGCCGTGGCGTCGGTCTGCTCGGAGGCCGTTGGCGGGCGGCCGAAGGCGAGACGGTAGGCGCGGTCGATCCGCCCCTCGGTCGGACGACTCGGCCTCGCGCAGACGCTCGGCGAAGGCCCGGGCGCGGGCGAGGCTCCACGAGCCGTTGATGAGCAGGAGGGCCTGCGTCGGCGTCGTGGTCGTGCTGCGGGTCGGCGTGCTGTTGGCGCCGTCGGGGGCGTCGAAGGCGTCGAGCAAGGGGTCGTGCGTGTTCCGCATCATCTTCGTATAGACCGACCGGCGCGGCTGCTTGGCCTCGACGCTCGGCCCGCCGGCCTTGCGGTCCAGCTCGCCGCTGACGGCCAGCATGGCGTCGCGGATCGGCTCGACATCCAGCCGCCGGGTGTTCTGCCGCCAGAGCAGGCGGTTTTCCGGGATCGATCCGCGCGGCCAGGTCGTCGCGCCGGGCGCAAGGCCGTCTGACGGTACGTGGCCGACGTGAGAATCAGCCGGTGGATCGCCTTGAGGCTCCAGCCCCGGGTGACGAACTCGGTCGCCAGCCAGTCGAGCAAGGCCGGGTGGCTGGGCGGCTCGCCCAGGCGGCCGAAGTCGCTCGGAGTCGCCACCAAGCCTTTGCCGAAGTGGTACTGCCAGATCCGGTTGACCATCACCCGGGAGGTCAAGGGGTGGTCCGGCCGGGTCAGCCAGCGGGCCAGGGTCAGGCGGCGGCCGGTCGAGTCCGGAGCGTTCGGCACCGGCGCGATCTCCGCCGGCTCGGGGCCTTCGAGCACCGTCAGGAACCCGGGCGCGATGTGCTCCCCCTTGCGGTCGCCGGGGATGATCGTCGGCGGCACGTCGGGGCCGAGGTCGGTCGCGGTCAGGATGCCCGGCAAAGGGTCCGGCTTGTAGCGGTCGAACTCCGCCAGCTCTTTCTTCAAGGTCTCCCAGCGCTCCTTGTCCTTGCCACCGACCTTGAGGTGGTCGTACTCGTAGGTCACCTGGCGGTAAGCCAGTTCGGCAAGCTGCCGCTCTTGCGGGGAGAGTTCGGCGGCGGGCGTGGCGAGGAGGGCCTGGATCTCGGCGGGGAACTTCTCGATGGCTCCCTTCGCGGCGGCCTCGCGGTGGGGCCGCTCGACCTCGGCGATCCGCGCGCGAAGGTCGGCGGTCATCAGCTCCCAGGCGGCCAGGCGGACGTAGTAATCCGCCTCCCGCTCGGGCGTGGCCAGCGGCAGGTCGTCGCGGAGCCGGATCGGCGTGAAGAAGGCCTGGAGCCGGAAGTAGTCCTTCTGGAGGATCGGGTCGAACTTATGGTCGTGACAGCGGGCACAGCCCATGCCCATACCGAGGAAGACGTCGGCCGTCACGTCGGTGATGTCGTTGAGGATCGCCGACCACTGCCCCGGCACGTCGCGCTGATTGAACTCGTAGGTGCCCAGGCGGAGGTAGCTGACGGCCGTCCGCATCTCGGGGTCGTCCGGGTTCCACTCGTCGCCGGCCAGTTGCTCGGTGACGAAGCGGTCGTAGGGCTTATCCTCATTGAAGGACCGGATGACGTAATCGCGGTAGCGCCAGGCGTCGGGCCGGTAGGCGTCCTGGCGGTAGCCGTCGGACTCGGCGTAGCGAACCAGGTCGAGCCAGTGCCGTCCCCAGCGCTCGCCGTAGCGGGGGCTGGCGAGCAGGCGATCGACGAGATGCTCGTAGGCTTCCGGATCGTCGTCCCGGACGAACGCCTCGACCTCCTCGGGGGTTGGCGGCAGGCCCCAGAGGTCGAAGTACACCCGGCGGATCAAGGCGCGGCGGTCGGCCTCGGGCGCGGGGGTCATCCCCTCCTCGATCAGGCGGGCCAGGATGAACCGGTCGATCGGGTTCCGGCCCCAGCCCTGGTCGGAGAGGGTGGGCGGATCGGGCCGCCGCAGGGGCTGGAACGACCAGAAGGCCCGGTCCTCGTCGGTGATCGTCCGGGCGCTGGCCGTCGAGACGGCGACCTGGGCATCGGTCGCCGGCCAGGGGGCGCCCATCTCGATCCAACGGACGAGCTTCGCGCGCTTCTCGGCCGGAAGCTGGCCGGTGGGGGGCATCTGGAGCAGGTCGTAGTTGATCGCCTCGACGATCAGGCTCTCATCCACCGCGCCGGGGACGACGGCCGGGCCGGTGTCGCCTCCTTGAAGGATGCCCGAGCGCGAGTCGAGCCGCAGGCCCCCTTTCTGCTTGTCCGGGCCGTGGCACTTGACGCAGTTCTCGGCCAGCAGGGGCCGGATCTCGGTCTCGAAGAACTGGATGTGCGCCGCGTCCGGCTCATCGGCCGGGGCGGTTCGTGGGACGCTGACGATCAGGCCGCCAAGGGCCACGGTCAGAACCCATGCCCAGCAACGTCTTGCCCGCGGTTGCCTGGACCCTTGCCTCTCGCTCATCGGCTGGCGTCCTCCGATCCGGATCAATGCGCAGGATCGTTCTCCCCTGAAGGAGATCGGCCAATCTCTTGAGGTTAATCTTTTGTTGGCTGGAACGCCACGGCTTTTTGTGTCCGAGGTGATCCGATGCTCTCGGTTCGACCGTACCTTACCTTGACGGAACGGTTTCCGAATCGGAAACTATAGGGAATGTTCGCGCGATTCTGGTCGAAGATAAAGGATGAGATGATCTTTCGTCGTGGCGTCGCACATTTCCTGTTGATCTCGTCGCTTGCGGTAAGCCTGGGCCTGGTGGGGATTGATCCCCTGTTGCTCGGTGCGTCGGCCGCGGCGGTGGAACCGTCGCGCGCGACAACATCATTGTGCTGCTGCGGCACGGTCGAGGGGCAATGCTGCGGGAAGGCGTGCTGCGGGGCCGTCCCCGCGGAGGATGCCCCCAGGCCCTGCTCGAACGACCAGGGACGGCCTTGCTTGCCCGATCCGCTGCTGGCGATGCAGATGGCCGACGCTTTCGCGGTCCAGCATGCGGGCCGTCATCTGCCCGCGTTCCTCGTCCCGCCCGATCGTCTCCCAGCCACTCCCACCTTGCAGGCCGATCGGGTCCGCCTCCAGATCTGATTTCACGACCCGCCGCGCCCCCACTGCGCGCGGTGTTCTCCTGGCTCGTGAAACCAACCCACTCCTCCATTGCCGCATGATCCGGATGGTTCCGTCCGGTGTTCCGCGCGCCTTCCTCGGACCGATGGTCCCCCCCAAAGGGGCCTCGCGCTCCTCGTTGCGGAGACAATTCCAATGAAGCGTTCTTTATTCTGGCGATTCGCCCGATTTGTTCTCGTCCTGATCCTGCTCGGCGGGATCGCCGGGGGGACGGTCGCGGTGGCCGGTCTTGACCGGGTGAAGGCGTCGGGCCTCTCGGCGTGGCGCTCCGTGCTGACGTGGGCCGGGCTGGAGCGTCACGCCGGCGAGTCGGACACCACGTACTGGTGCCCGATGCACCCGCAGATCAAGCGGGACAAGCCCGATATCTGCCCGATCTGCAACATGGCCCTGGTGCCGCTGGAAGCGGGCGCCTCCGACAGGCCCCCAACGCACTTGACCCTGACGGTCCGGCAGGTCCAGCAGGCCGGGGTCGTCACCAAGCCGGTCCTCCCGCGCCGGCTTCAACGCACGATCGACACCACCGGACGGGTCGAGATCGACGAGCGGCGGCTCGCCAAGATTGCCTCGTGGATTCCGGGCAAGAGCCGGATCGTGGACCTGCGCATCAATTACACGGGCCTCCGCGTCGAGAAGGGGGACGTCATGGCCGAGTTGTACAGCCCCGAGCTGATCTCGGCGCAGTCGGAGTACCTGCTCGCTTCGAAGGCCCAGTCGCGCATGTCGAACCGCCGCGCCTCGACCGTCGGCAACGGTGGTCTGGTGCAATCGGCGCGGCAGAAACTGCTCTACTGGGGCATGACCTCGGACCAGATCGACCACCTGGCTCAGACCGGCGAGGTCCTCGACCGTGTGTCGATCGAGGCCCCGATCGGCGGCACGGTCCACCGGCTCGCCGTGCAGGAAGGGCAGTACGTCGAGGAGGGGGATCTGCTGTTCGAGGTCGTTGACCTGTCCAAGCTCTGGCTGATCGCCGACATCTACGAGGACGAATTGCCGCTGGTCGAACTCGGCCAGCCGGTGGCGATCTCGGTTCGGGGCCTTCCCGGCGAGACGTTCGAGGGGAACGTCGCGTTTATTGATCATATGGTGCAACAAGATTCGCGTACGGTCCGGGTCCGGATCGATCTGGACAATGCCGGCCACCGGCTCAAGCCGGGGATGTACGCCCGGGCGCAGCTCCGCAAGACGTTCGACGACGTGCTGGCCGTCCCGGCGAACGCGGTCCTCTGGTCCGGGCAGCGGAGCGTCGTGCTGGTCCGGCAGGGGGAGGGGACGTTCGAGCCTCGCGAGGTGACGCTCGGCCAGGAGTGGCTGTACCCGGTCTCGGAGGCTGACCGCGACGGCCGCGCCTGGAATTCGGCTCCGATCAACAGCGCTATCATGAGGTTCTGGCCGGCTTGAAGCCGGGCGAGCCGGTCGTCACCGCCGGCGCGTTCCTGCTCAATGCCGAGAGTCAGTTTCAGAGCGTGCTGACGAAGATGCTCCCGGCCGATGGGTCCGAGCCGCCGGGCCTGGAACAGCTTCTCGGGGAGGCGGTCGCGGAGGACCTGCGCGCGGTGCTGGCGGCCTATTTCGCCCTGAGCGATGCCCTGGCGGCCGACGCGCTCGGGCCGGTTCCCGAGCGGGCTGAGTCGCTGGCCGAGGCGGCCGAGACACTGGCCGAGGCGGCCGGACAGGAGGAGAAATCCGATCTGGCGGAGGCGGCCCGGCAGGTCGCCGGGGCGGCCGGGGCGTCGAACCTCCGTCTGGCGAGCGACCTGGAGCAGGCCCGACGCGGCTTCGGCCAGGTCAGCAAGGCGCTGGTCGGCCTGCTGGCCGAGCATGGTGGCCCGGTGCTCCTGGGTGCGGACCTTCACGCCTTCGAGTGCCCCATGGCCGGCAAGTACGGCTTCAAGCTCTGGCTCCAGGACGATCCCGCGATGGAGAACCCGTACATGGGCCAGAAGATGCTGACCTGCGGCAAGGAACTGAGCACGCTGGAACCCTGAGAACCACGTCCTTTCGAGAGGCTCACGCCCATCATGCACGACGAGAACGGGACCGAGCCATCCGGCGTGATCGCCCGGCTGATCGCCTGGTGCATCGCCAACCGCTTTCTGGTGTTGACCCTCACGGCCATCCTCTCGACGGTCGGCGTCTGGGCCACGACGACGATCCCGATCGACGCCATCCCCGACCTGTCCGATGTCCAGGTCATCATCTACACTCCCTGGCAGGGACGCGACCCGCAGATCATCGAGGACCAGGTCACGTACCCCCTGGCCTCGACGATGCTCTCGGTCCCTGGCGTCGCCGACGTGCGGGGGTACAGCTTCTTCGGGTTCTCGTTCGTTTACGTCATCTTCGAGGACGGGACGGACATGTACTGGGCGCGCAGCCGCGTGCTGGAGTACCTGAACCAGGTCCAGGACCAGCTTCCCGAGGGGATCACCCCCACGCTCGGCCCGGACGCCACCGGGCTGGGCTGGGTGTATCTCTACACGTTGGAGGACACCGAGAACCGTTACGACCTGGGCGAACTGCGGGCGCTTCAGGACTGGTACGTGCGGTATCAGTTGACCGAGGTCGAGGGCGTGGCCGAGGTGGCGACCGTCGGCGGCGCCGTGCGGCAGTATCAGGTGACGGTCGATCCCCGGCGACTCTTGCTCTATCAGATCCCGCTGGAGACGGTCATCGCGTCGATCAAGGACTCGAACAACGACGTCGGCGGCCGGGTGGTCGAGATGGGCGAGACGGAGCACATGGTCCGGGGTAGGGGCTACATTCAGAGCCCCGAGGACCTGGAGGAAATCGTGCTCTCGGCCACCGAGGACGGCACGCCGGTCCTCCTGCGCGACGTGGCGCAGGTGCAGATCGGGCCGGACATCAAGCGCGGCCTGGCGGAGAAGAACGGCGAGGGGGAGGTCGTCGCCGGGATCGTCGTCATGCGCTTCGGCGAGAATGCCTTGAAGACCATCGACGCCGTCAAGGCGAAGATCCGGCAGATCGAGCCGGGGTTGCCCGAAGGGGTCGTCATCCGCACGGCCTACGACCGCAGCGCCTTGATTCACCGCTCGATCGACACGCTCAAGGAGACGCTTTCCGAGGAGCTGCTGATCACGACCTTGATCTGCATCCTCTTCCTGCTCCACGTCCGAAGCGCCCTGGTGGCGGCGGTGGTCCTGCCGCTGGGCATTCTGATGGCGTTCATCATCATGAAGTTCGCCGGGATCAACGCCAACATCATGTCGATCTCGGGCATCGCCGTGGCGATCGGCACGATGGTCGATTCCTCGGTCGTGATGGTCGAGAACCTGCACAAGCACAAGGAGAAGGCCGAGCCGGGAACAAGTCACTGGGAACTCGTCACCCGCGCGGCGCAAGAAGTGGGGCCGGGGCTGTTCCTCGCCTTGCTGGTCGTGACCGTCAGCTTCGTCCCCGTGTTCGCCCTGCAAGGGCAGGCCGGGCGGCTGTTCAAACCCCTGGCGTTCACCAAGACGTTCGCCATGGCCGCCTCGGCGTTCATCGCCGTGACCGCAATCCCGATCCTGATGGGCCTCTTCGTCCGGGGCCACGTCCGTTCCGAGGAGAGCAACCCCGTCAACCGGCTGATGATCTGGCTCTACATGCCGTTCATCCGGTTCGCGCTGAGGCACAAGTTGATCAGCATGTTCATTGCCTTCGGCCTGCTGGCGCTGACGTGGGTGCCGTGGACGAAGATCGGCAGCGAGTTCATGCCGCCGTTGCGTGAGGGGGACATCCTCTACATGCCGACGACCTTGCCGGGGCTGTCCGTGACCGAGGCCCGGCGCACGCTTCAGATCCAGGACCAGTTGTTGAAGCAATTCCCGGAGGTGCGGGTGGCGCTCGGCAAGGTCGGCCGCTCGACGACGCCGACCGATCCGGCCCCCTTGTCGATGGTGGAGACGCATGCCTCGCTCCGTCCCGAGGAAGACTGGCCGCACCGGCTCATCGCCAAGGGGTTTCTCCGGGAGATCGGCCTTTCAATGTTCGACATGTTGAAATCCGGCGGCTTCCTGACCGAATCCGCCAGGACGCTCGACCCCGCGACGATCGCCGAGCAGGCCGAGGGGATGACGCGCTGGGAGCTGAACCGCCAGACGCGCGAGGCGCTGATGCGGGCGCTGGATGAGGGCCTCCACCGGATGAGGGAGGCGTATGAAGCCCAGCGCGCCAGGATCATCGCGCGAGGCGAGGCACCCCCGTCTCGGTTCGATGAGCAAGACCTGGAGGAGCGTTGGGCGGCCGAGATCCTGCGGCGCGCGACGCGGCGGGTTCGTCCGAAGTTGCCTGATCGGATCGCGCGAAGACTCCCGAAGGACCTGGCTGAGATCCTGGTCTCGCAGGGGGGACTGGCGGCGGAGCGCCAGGAGGCCGCCGTTTCGTACCTGACGGAGCGCTGGGAGGGGCGCATCCAGGCGGAGGAGGTTCCGCTGGTGCCGACGACCTTCGACGAGCTGACCAAGCACGAGATGCAGCGGTCGATCACCATTCCCGGCATGCCCAACTGGTGGCTCCAGCCGATCGAAACGCGTATTGGTATGCTCACCACGGGGATGCGTGGCGTGCTCGGTTTGAAGGTTTACGGGACCGACCTTCCGACGCTCGAAAATCTCGGCGTTCAACTGGAGGAGATCCTCAAGGATGTGCCGGGGACGCTCAGCGTCGTGGCCGAACGGGCGATGGGGGGGCATTACCTTGATATCGATATCGACCGCGCCGAATGTGCCCGCTATGGCCTGAAGGTCGGCGACGTGCAGCGCATGATCGAGACGGCCGTCGGCGGGATGAACGTCGCCACGACCGTCGAGGGGCGCTACCGCTTCCCGATCAACGTCCGCTATCCGACCGAGCTGCGCGACGACCCGGAGAAGCTCCAGCGCATCCTGGTCGCAACGCCGAAGGGCAACCTCATCCCGCTGGGGCAGGTGGCGACGCTGGCGATCGAGGACGGGCCGCCGATGATCAAGAGCGAGGCGGGCTTGCTCCTGGTCAACATCCCGGTCGATATCGAGACCGACGTGGACATCGGCACATATGTCAAGCGGGCGCAGGGGGCCATCGACCGGGCGATCGCGCGGGGATACCTGAAGCTGCCCCCCGGCTACTACACCGAGTGGAGCGGCCAGTACCAGTTCATGCGGGAGGTGCGCGAGCGGCTGACGGTCATCATCCCGATCACGCTGGCGATCATCTTCCTCCTGATCTACTTCAACATGCACAACATCACCGAGACGCTCATCACGATGCTGACCCTGCCGTTCGCGCTGGTCGGCGGCGTCTGGGGGTTGTACTGGCTGGGGTACAACTGGAGTATCGCGGTGGCGATCGGCTTCATCGCTCTGGCCGGGCTGGCGGCCGAGACTGGGATCATCATGCACGTGTACCTGGATCTGGCGTACAAGAAGCACCGGGCCGAGAAGGGGCGCGACCTGACCCCGGACGAGCTGCACGACGCGG
This sequence comes from uncultured Planctomycetota bacterium, assembly GCA_963758025.1. Classification (GTDB taxonomy): domain Bacteria; phylum Planctomycetota; class Planctomycetia; order Isosphaerales; family Isosphaeraceae; genus CAVWUA01. The sequence goes on from CAVWUA010000016.1 coordinate 66,231, forward strand.
TGATCGAGGGCTCCGTCTTGCGCGTGCGGCCCAAACTGATGACCGTGCTGACCGACTTCATCGCGTTGATGCCGATCCTCTGGGCCACGACGCCCGGCGCCGGGCCGATGAAGCGGATCGCCATCCCGGTCATCGGCGGCGTGATCACCTCGGCGATTCACACCCTGGTGCTGATCCCGGTGTACTACACTTTGTACAAGCGCTGGGAACAGTGGCGTCGGCGCGTTCTCGGCGGCATTCCGGCGGAAAGTCCTGAGGTCGATCCGGCCGCCTGAATGGCCGCGCGACACCGGATGTGCTCTTAATTGGAAACATGGAGTTTTGGGTATTGACGGAAATGAACGCGTTTTCGATAATGCTGGCAGAGTGGATAACTCGTGACGGGTTATTCGATGGGGTCGAGATGGCCTTCTCGTGCGACGGGTGTCGTGCGTGAGGGCTTTTTTCATTTCCACCCCCGAACACCAATGATCGGTAAGCCTCGGGAATGGGTCCCACGGAAATTCGGAGCGCACGGTCACGATGCCGCGCGGAGATAAGGGCTGTTGGGAACGGTTGCGACCGGCCAGACCCGGCACCTTGAACGGCACCGAGTGATGAGATCATTGGCGAGCGGAACGTCCTCCGGGCAACGCAGCCCCGAGTAAGGGAAATCGATTCGGCAGCCCGCGAGGCACCCGAGAGAAATCGGGAGCGTCCTCCGTACGCGCCGACGCGACCAGCGATTGACCAGAGCGACGTCGCTCCAGCATCGGATCCTAATGATGAACAATCGAAGATTCTCTTCCCTGCATGCCTCTTCAACGGGCGTTGAGACGAATCGGAAGCGTCGTCGCACGGGCCTGCGGGCCTTGCGTGGAGTTTCCGTTGAGGCACTTGAGGCTCGTAGCCTGCTCTCGACCGTCCTGGGCCAGGTCATCGACGACATGAACGGTAACGGTCTGCGTGACGTGGGAGAGCCGGGCCTGGCGGGCGTGACCGTCACCCTCGAACGGATCGACTCCGTCACCGGCGCCACGACATCTCCGGAAACCACGACCACCGACAGCAACGGCCAGTATCGCTTCAACGGCGTCACGGCGGGGACGTACCTCGTCAGCGAGGCGGACGACGGCGGCATACGATCCTGAACGTTCCCCACGGCCGAGCACACCGCCCGGTCGTACATGTCCAGGTCGGGCCGAACGACACCGTGGTGGGAGGCGCGCTGTCGGCGCCACTGGCCGCGCCGGCCGACAACTGGCTGGCGAGCCTGCCGGCCGGCACGTACTCGTTCCCGCTCGGCGGGCGACTTCCTGTTCCAGTTCGGCTCGTCAGGGCGTCGCTCCGTCGCGGGTCTTCTTCACCGGTCAGGCCGAGGTCCAGACCAAGACGCCGGTCGTCACGCCGGGACGGGCGGCGGCGAAACGGGCACGGAAACCTCGACGACCACGACCGTCGACGCCACGATGACCAAGCTCGTCCTGCACGGGACGATCCACAGCGACCAGCACGAGCAGGGCTACCTCGGCCCGATCACGATGACGCTGACGATGCCGTCGTCCGGCCAGATCACCAGCCGCAAGGACAGTGCGGCGCTGGCCGACAGCAACTTCGACATCAAGGCCACGATCGAGATCCCGAACGCATTCGGCACGCCGACGACGCTGCACACCGCAGTGCCGATCAACTTCCTGGCCCGCGAGATCGCGCGGTTCCCGGCCCTCGGCAGCTCGTACCAGTACCGGGGCACCCAGCCGCCGATCTCGCTGGTCGACAGCACCGGGACGGAGCAAGGGCAAGCTCTTCTTCGCCTCGCTGAACCCGATGGCCGGGCTACGACTTCGGCAACTACGCCAAGGCCTCCGTCCACGGCCAGGCCTACATCGACGCCAACGGCAACGGCGTCTTCGACACGGGCGATACCCCGCTGGCCAACCAGGCCGATCATCCTCCAGCAGATCGCCGAGATCTCCGGGCCGACCGGCGAGGAGGGCTCGGGCGGCGAGAACGGCTCGGGCGGCCCGCCCGAGGGCAAGGGCGAGCGCCCTGAAGGGCCGCCGATCACCATCTATACCGACGCCAACGGCCTCGTACCGTTTCAACGACCTGAGCCCCGGCAGCTACACCGTCCGCTAGACGGACGCCTACCCGCTGTCGGTCGTCACGCCGACCACGGACGGATCACAGCTACACGATCGACACGCTGACCAGCGGCTCCGAACCTGAGCCTACGACTTCGTCAATACGTTCACCGCCGGATCAGGTCAACCACAGCACCGCGACGGGCTATCCGACCGCCTCGCACGTCGTCGTGCCCGAACCTGCATCTGGGCGCCACCGAGTTCGCCAACACGCCCGGCCAGACGTATATCAACGACGGCGTTCAATTCGGCTCGGCGCTGGTGCCGGGCGCCACGGTGCCGTTGACGATCACGGTGGTCGTCCCCGAAGGCCAGACGGCCTACCTCAGCGGCTGGCTCGACGCGAGCAACGGCGAAGGCAGCTTCGCCCCGGGCGATGGATGGCAACGACCACGGCGACCAGATCCAGCTCTGCGGGCGACCCGACCTACGCCTACCTGAACGACTACGCGGTCGGAGCGGGCATTCACACGCTGGATCGCTGAACATGGTCGTGCCCTCGGGCCTGATGCTCCCGGCGGCCAGGCTCGATACCTTCGCCCGGTTCCGCCTGAGCACGACGTCCGGCCTCGGCCCCGACTCCTCGACGGATCCGCAACGACCCCCGACGGCGAGGTCGAGGACGTCCCCGTCACGATCTTCGACGCCTCGAAGCTCGGCATCGATCCAGGGTCAGACGTTCGAGGACGTCAACGGCAACGGCGTGCTCGACCCGGGCGAGCCGGGACTCGACGGCTGGAACGTTGATGCTGGTCAACCTCGACAACGGTCAGGTCGTCGCGACCCGGACCTCGGGGGCCGAGGACATTAACCTGGGCGGCAACGATCGTCACCGAGCACGGCATCTACCACTTCGAACGGATGTGTGCCGGGCCGGTACGAGGTCCGGGCCACGCCGCCGACGGCTCCGGGGCACGTCGGCCGTCACCGCACCGGGCTCGGACGAAGGGGCCGTCGTCTATCGGTTCGACGTCACTCCGGGCGAGACCGTCGGCTCGCTGCCCTACGCCACCACCCTGCGTCCCCCGGCTGGCTGAACACGCTGACGGCGGGGACCGACTCGCTGTTCACCCTCGGGCAATTCATGATCCTCAAGGGTGGCGGCGGCGGCCACGCGGACTACGGGCGGTTCGGGAGACACGGGCGGCACGGCGGCGACACCGAGCAGCCGATCCGGCTGTCGGTCGTCGGCTCGGCCCAGATCTTCCACGACATGATCGACACCGGCACCGGCCTCGTCCCCGCCGAGATCACCGGGCTGCAACTCGAGGGGATCGCCGTCCAGGAAGAGCGAGGAGGGGGGCCGATCACCGTGCTCGGCCCGGTCACGGTCAAGCTCGGCATCTTCCGGTCGATGGGCACGCTCGGAGCCAACAGCGGCCAGGGGAGAGAGACGACGACGGAGCGACACCGCCGCCTTCTCCCTCTACCTCGAGTTCGACCTGACGGCCCTGGGCCTACGGCAAGGTGGTCAACACCCGGCCGCTGAACGTCGGCGGCGCGATCACCCAGGTCCCGATCGTCGGCACCATCCTGGCGCGTCAGGGTGGCGGATCGCCGATCCCGCTACGCGACACGGCCACCGGCGCCGAGCCGCTACGGCTGGTCACGGGCTCGCTGACCACGATGTTCGGCCTGGACTACGGCGCCGCGTTCCTCGGTAGCCTGAGCGGCAACGTTTTCGAAGACCTCAACGGCGACAACGTCCACCAGGACGGCGAAGCGGACTGGCCGGCGCCACCATCATGGTGCAACAGGTCGTCACCGAGGAAGGTCCGACCGAAGACGAAGGCCACGGCGGCAGCGGTCGGTGGAAGCGGCAGCGGCGGGGAAGGCGAGACCACCGACGCCCACGGTCTTCCTGACCCAGCACCGATGCCGACGGGAACTGGAGCATCACCGACCTCGTCCCGGGCACCTACACGGTGACGGTGATCCCGCCGGCCAGCTACGGCGTCAGCGGCGGGGCGGCGTTCAGCTATAACGCGACCGTCCAGAGCCGGAGCCAGATCGGCAACTATCGACTTCGGCAACTTCCCGATCAACGACCCGCCGACCATCGCCGCACCGGCGACGGCGGCTGTCGATGAGGGGACGCAGTCGGTCTTCTCAACCGCCAATGGCAACGCCATCACGGTCTCCGACCCCGACGCCGGTGACCTGCCGATTCAGGTCACGCTGCAGGCGACCGGCGGTACCCTGACTCTCGCCGGGATCAACGGCCTGACGTTCGACATGGGCGACGGCACCGCGGACGGCAAGATCGTGGTCCGCGGCACGATCGCCGACCTGAATGCCGCGCTGAACGGCCTGCAGTTCATCCCGACGGTCCATACCAGCGGAGCGGCGAATCTCGCCATCACGGTCGATGACCTGGGCAACTCCGGCTTCGAAGGGCCGAAGACGGCCTCCGCCTCGGTGCCGATCACCGTGGCGGCGGTGGCCGACGCGCCGACATTGACGGTCACGGCGGCCTCGGGCAACGAGCACGCGGCGATCCCGCTGAACGTCGCCTCGGCCCTGGTGGACACCGACGGCTCGGAGACGCTGTCGATCACCGTCGGCGGTCTGCCGGCGGGCGCGGTACTGTCCTCCGGGACGGACCTGGGGGGCGGCAAATGGCGGCTCACCCCCGCTCAGTTGAACGGCCTGACGATCACGCCCCCCAGCCATCGTCACGGAGTCTTCTCCCTGACGGTCACGGCGACCAGCAAGGAGACGTCCAACGGGAGCACCGCCTCGACGGTTCAACCGCTGACGCTGACCGTGGCGGCGGTGGCCGACGCGCCGACATTGACGGTCACGGCGGCCTCGGGGAACGAGCACGCGGCGATCCCGCTGAACGTCGCCTCGGCCCTGGTGGACACCGACGGCTCGGAGACGCTGTCGATCACCGTCGGCGGTCTGCCGGCCGGCGCGGTACTGTCCTCCGGGACGGACCTGGGGGGCGGCAAATGGCGGCTCACCCCCGCTCAGTTGAACGGCCTGACGGTCATCTCGCCGGTCAGCGGGAACTTCCCGCTGAGCGTCACGGCGACCAGCAAGGAGACGTCCAACGGGAGCACCGCGACCACGGTGCGTCCTCTGATGCTCTCGCTCAACAGCATCACCCCGAAGGTGGCCGGCTTGTTCGACATGCCGGTCTACCAGAACGTTCCGACCTCCATCAACCTGGGACGCTTCAGCACCCCCGGAACGAGTGGCCCGTGGAAGGTGGGGATCGACTGGGGTGATTCGTCGCCCTTGACGTCGTTCACCATGGCCACGCCCGGCGATCTGGGCGTTCGGAGCCACACCTGCGATAGCACCGGTAATCACACCGTGACGGTCATGGTGACTGATACGTATGGCCACGTCGGGAGTAGCCAGTTCACGGTCAACGTGTTGGGCTATGCTCAGATGCCCGTCTTCCGGCCGTCCAGCAGCACGTGGCACATCCGCGACACCAGCGGCCAGGTTCTCGTCGATAATCAGCAGTGGGGCCTTCCGGGAGACATCCCGGTCTCCGCGGACTTCAACGGCGACGACACCACCGACATGGCGGTCTTCCGGCCGTCGAACGGCCAGTGGTATATCCGGACGATGGCGGGCCAGGTGCTCATGAATGGCCAGCAGTGGGGCCTCTCCGGTGATATCCCCTCGGCGGGTGATTTCAACGGTGATGGTCAGGCGGACCTGGCGGTCTTCCGGCCATCGAACGGCCAGTGGTACGTCCGGACGATGGCCGGTCAGGTGCTCATGAATGGCCAGCAGTGGGGCCTCTCCGGCGATAAGCCGGAGGTCGGTGATTTCAACCGCGACGGCACGACCGACCTGGCGGTCTTCCGACCGTCGAACGGGCAGTGGTACGTCCGGACGATGGCGGGCCAGGTGCTCATGAATGGCCAGCAGTGGGGCCTCTCCGGCGACATCCCCGAAACCGGCGACTTCGACGGTGACGGTACGACGGACCTGGCGGTCTTCCGACCGTCGGACAACCAGTGGTACGTCCGAACGATGGCGGGCCAGGTGCTCATGAATGGTCAGCAATGGGGCCTCTCCGGCGATATCCCCTCGGCGGGTGATTTCAACGGTGATGGTCAGGCGGACCTGACGGTCTTCCGGCCGTCGAACGGGCAGTGGTACGTCCGGACGATGGCCGGTCAGGTGCTCATGAATGGCCAGCAGTGGGGCCTCCCCGACGACATCCCGATGACCGCGACATCCTCCCAGATCGCGGATCGTGTGTACGGCTCCGGTTCGCTGCCGTTGGGCGGTCCGAGCGTCGCGAACGCCACGTTCGTCAACGGGAACACGCTCTCGCGGGCCTCGGTTGTTCCAGGCCCCGGTTCGCTCGATTACTTTGTTAACCAACAGGGGCGCCGAGATCGGCGAGGCGTCCTGTCTCTCAACCGCTGACGCCTCCCGACGGGATTGACGTCGGGGCGGGTGTCCGGCCCGCTCTGGAAACGAAACCCCCGCGCCGGTCTTTCTCTCGGAAGACCGGCGCGGGGCGTTTTATTGGTGATCTCGGGCATTTCCCGTTTGGCCGGACAACGCCCTGGCCGAGACGATTCGGTGGTGGCGTCGGCGCGTTCTCGGCGACACCCCGGCGGAAGGTCCAGAGGTCGATCTGGCCGCCTGAACCGCCCCCGGCATCCCGTTCGCGGGAGGATTATTCCGAGACCGGCCGAGGGCCTTTCGTTGCGCAAGGCCGCCTTGTTTCGGGGCTGTCGAAGGTCAGACCGATGAATGACGAGCCGAAGTCACGCTCCGTCGTCACCAACGGCGTCTCCCTGCACGTGGCCCAGGCCGGCCCGGAGGACGGGCCGCCGGTGATCCTGCTGCACGGCTTCCCCGAGTACTGGGCCGGCTGGCGGCACCAGATTGGCCCGCTGGCCGACGCGGGTTTCCGCGTGCTCGCACCCGATCAACGCGGCTATAACCGATCCGACAAGCCCGAGGGGATCGCCGCCTACGCCCTCGACGTGCTGGCGGCCGACGTCGTCGGGCTGATCGACGCGAACGGCTGGAGCCAGGCGGCGCTGGTCGGCCACGACTGGGGCGGTCTCGTCGCCTGGTGGGTGGCGCTGACGGCTCCGGATCGCGTGGAACGGCTGGCGATCCTCAACGCTCCGCACCCGGTCGCCTTCCGCCGCTACGTCCGGACCCATCCGGCGCAGCTTCTGCGGAGCTGGTACGTCGGCGTCTTCCAGCTCCCATGGTTGCCCGAGTTTGCCTTCCGGCGGAGAAACTGGCGGGGGCTGACCCGGGCGCTGGTCACGACGAGCCGCCCGGGGACCTTCTCGGAGGACGACCTGGCTCGGTATCGGCAGGCGTGGTCGGAGCCGGGGGCCATCCGGGCCATGATCCACTGGTATCGGGCGGCCTTGCGCGATCGTCCCGAGCCGCCGGGCAGCCCGCGCATCCGCGTGCCGACGCGGCTTCTCTGGGGACCGGGAGACCGCTTCCTGAGCCGGGGGCTGGCCGAGGCCAGTCTGGCGTTCTGCGACGAGGGGCGGCTGGAGTGGGTTGAGGGGGCGACGCACTGGCTCCAGCACGAGGAACCGGAGCGGGTCAATCGCCTGCTGCTCGACTTCCTGAACGGGGCCGCGGGCGAGGCTTGAACCTCAAGCGGCTCCGTCGGCGGGTTTCCTGGCCCGCGACGAAGGATGATTCTCAGCCCACGCGATCGGCGACGTTTTCCGAAAACGTCGCCGATCGCGTGGACGCCTGGTTTTCTCCCGATCACCCGAACCTCACCCTCACGCCTTCAGCGCGGCCCGGGTTCGCTCGACCAGGCTGTTGTCGCGGTCGCCGGAGCCGGGGAGCAACTGCATGCTGGCGGCGAGGTAGCGGTCGCGCCACTTCGGCGAGATGTGGTAGTAATCCTCAAGCGCGGCCGAGCTGAACTTGTAGTCGTGGGCGTCGTTCCCTTTGAGGAAGACCAGGCGCCGGGCGGCGTCGATCAAGGCGGTGGGATCGCCCCCCTCGCTCAGATAGGCGAGGGTCTTGCGGGTGGCGTCGTCGCGGTTCTGGCTGACCTCGGCGAAGATCTCCTCGATCGCCCCCTCGGGTTTGTCCGTGCTCGGCTTGACCGGCTCGACCTTCGCGATATCGACGTCCTTGACCTTGCCCCGGCCGCCCATCGCGTCGCGGAACATCGGCAGGAACGCGGCGTTCTGGAGCATCAGGAGGCGGCGGGTCTCATCGTTGTCGCTGGACTGGTACGCGTAGCGCAGGGCGTTGGTCGAGGTCGCCGAGTGCAGGGAGACGATCCCCGCCTGTCGCATCAAGAGCTCGCCCGCGCCATCGAGCAGGGCGTCCCAGATCGACTGCGGCGCGGTGCCCCGGTTCAGGAGTTCGACGACCTTCTGGCAACACGCCTCGTTGTCGGCGTTGCGGAGGGTGTCGAGCATCTCCTCGGTGGCCGACGCGTTCGGCTCGCCCCCTTGCCAGTCATCGCGGATCGTCCTGGCGAGTTCCTGGTTGCGGCGCCAGGGGCGGTCGGCCGGGTCGTCGCGTTCGGCGGGATTGCCGTCCTCGTGGTTCAACAGGGCGTAGGCCAGGGAGCGGAGGACCGGCTCGGCGTGCTGCCAGCCGATGCACTGGAGCGTGCGGCGGCTGTTGGCGACGTAGATCGCCTTGTGGCCGATCGAGCGGAAGTCGCGGGCACCGTAGCGGAAGAAGATCTCGTACACCTCGTTCGACCCGGCGTGCCGGGCCAGGGAGGCGATGGCGGCGTCGGCGGCGGCCTCGTCCCAGCGGTCCATGGCGTGGGTGAACGCCTCGCGGGCCTTGCGCGCGGGGGGACGGCCTGCTCATCGACCGGGCTCATCGTCCAGTTCCCCTCCTGGACGTCCCGGGCCTGCGAGTCCTTGAAGTAATCCAGGGCCCAGAAGATCGGCAGCCAGCGATCGCTGTCGGGCGAGGCGAGGCTCGCCAGGTGCGCGGAGTTGACCACCAGGACCGCGTGGAACTTGAACCCGACGTTCGGCCTCGGCTGGACGTTGCGGACCCCGGCCAGGAGCAAGGCGGCGAGAACCTCCTGATAGCTGGTCCCCTTGTCGATCCGCGCGGCGACCTCTTCGAGCAGGCGGTCGCGGGAGGTTTCCTCCAGCAGGCGGACGAGCGGCTCGATCTCCGGCTGGAGCCGGACGACGTTCGGGTCGAGATTCGCCTCCTCGGCGGAGACGGGCCGGAGCCGGGACAGGAACGTCAGGTCGCCCAGACCGAGCAGGGTTCCCCCCGCCGCGGCCGACTTGAGGAACTGTCGGCGATCAGCGCGGATGGTCATGGTGATCCTCCCTGGAGAGTATTGGAGATTCGGACGGACGCGGATTCTCTCGGCGATTATCCCGCGCACGGGACGTGGCGTTAAGGGGCCTCCCCCGACCTCTCCCAAAGGAAAGAAATCGTGCGGTCCCCCTTCCTCCTCTCAGCGACAACGGCCCCCGGCGTGGCCCGAGAGAGCCTTTGGCGTGTCAGTCGATTGTGTCGCGTGAACCTCGGCATTAAGATGGGACAGGCCGGAACGTCAGCCCGAAACCGAGCCGACATTCCGATTTGCAACCTCAACGTATTCTCGCTACCGCGTCTCCGAAGGAAATCGGGCCAGCTCATGGCGTCCAGGCACAAGAAGCACGGGAAAGGCAAGGCGGATTCGCCCGACGATCCCCGTCAGGAAACCCTGCGACTGATGGAGAAGGGGCGGTTCAAGGACGCGGTCCGGCAGGCGAAGATCGTCTTCCGCGACCACGGCACGGCGGAGAACCACGTCTTGCTGGAGCGGGCCTATCTGGGACGGGTACGGCAGCTCCAGGAGGAAGGAATGCCGGCGTCGGCCGAGGAAGTGGCCCGGCACCTGCTGGACTTCGGCGTGACCGAACCCGAGGTGACGGCCACGCTGACGAAGCTCTTGCCCACCCTGGGCCTGACCGCCGAGGCGCTGCGGTTTCAGGACCGCCTGGAGGAACCCGAGGCGCTGGGTGGACTGCTCGGCTCCGTGGTCGACGCGGCGGTGATCGACCCGAAGCACGCGCCGGCGTCGCGTCCCGAGATCCGCGAGAACGCCCTGCGAGTCCGATCGTGCCTGGAGGCGCTGGAGGACGGGCGGCCGGACGAGGAGGCCCTGGCCCCCTTGCGGGACATCCCCCGCCACTCGCCGTTCGCCGACTGGAAGCTGTTCGCCCGGGGGCTGGCGGCGTACCACCGGGGCGACCTCGACGAGATGCGGGCCAACTGGGGCCGGCTGGACCCCCAACGAGCCTCCGCGCGGATCGCCGCCCCCTTGCGCGGGCTGGCCGAGCCGGACGGCAGCGGCGCCTCGGCCCTGGAATCGGTTCCGTCCGCTCTGGAAACGGCCGTACTGCACGCCCCCGTGCTGGCTCGCCTTCGTGAGATGCACGATCGCATCTCCCAGGGGAGGTGGACGGAGATCCTGCGCGACCTGGGCGACCTCCGCAAGGCCCTCCAGCAGATCGACCCGGCCCTGTCCGCGCGGATCACCGAGGCGCTGTACGCGCCGCTGCTCAAGTCAACTGAGAGCGCCGACACCGAGTACCAGGCGCGGAGCGCCTGCGCAAGTTCACCCGGCTGGCCGACTCCTTGCCACTCGACCCGAGCTGGGACCGCCTCTGGGCCTTGTTCGAGGAGGGGCCTTATGGCGATCTCGACGAGTCGGAGCGACTCTGGCAGGCATACGCCGAATCCCTCGGCGGCTTGCCCGTCCTGAGCGCGGCGGAACGCCCGGTGGCCCAGGGCCTCGTCTTTCGACACCTGGCGATGCTCCTGCTGGCCGAGATCCGGGAGGCCGAGGAATCAAATCCCTTCCCGGCCATTTTTTCAGGCTTTGGATTTGCGGCCGCGGCAGAACCCGACACGCGGGCGTTGAAAAAGCAGGCTCTGAAGTACCTGAAAAAAAGCCTGCAACGGGATCCCACGAACCGCGTAACGCATAGCATTCGGTACCTGACCTTGATGCTCTGGAAGCAGCCCGATGACGCCGCCAAGGCCGCGCGGGAACTGCTGGAGCACGTGCCCGACGATGCCGAGGCCCTTCAGTTCCTGGTGCTGCATCACCTGAAGAACGACGACCCTCTCCCCGCCCAGCCGCTGGTTCGCCGGCTTCGCGAATTGAAACCGCTGGACCCGTCCCTACGAAACATGGAGTGGAGCGTGCTGATCAACTCGGCGCGGACGCACGCACGCAAGAAGAAGTGGGACCAGGGACGCGCCGCGTTCGACGAGGCCGATCGGGTCAAGCCGGAAGATCGTCAGTCGTACCACGTTCTCGGCCGCCGGGCGATCTTTGAGCTGAAAGCCGGCAATACCGAGCGTGCCGAGGCGCTGATCGAGGAAGCCCAGACGCGCATCGCGGAACCAACCCCGCTCTGGCTCTTGCTCGATCTTCAGGCGATCCGCTACAGCCTGCCCAAGCCGAAACGCGAACGCTTCACGAAGCTGTTGAATGCCGGCATCAAGGGAAAATGCCGAGGCGATTCGGCCGGCGAGATGGCTCGGCTCCTCGAAGCCTACCTGCTCTCCGACCAGAATTACCGGGGCCGCGCCACGCACCTGAAGCTTATCAATGACTACATCCGCCGGTGTACGCGGAACAAGTTCCAGGAGGAAGACCTTCGGGCCGTCTGCTCGTTCCTGATCGCCCAGGAAAAGAATTATCGTATCGAGCAAGTCCTGGAGAAGATGATCAACAAGGGCCTCAAGAACTTCCCCAATAGCCCCCATATCCTCTACCTGGCCGGGGATTTCGAGATCGAGAAAGGGCCGATCCTCTGCGACATCAGGGCCGCGCGTCGGGATCTTGAGAAGGCGCTGAAGATCGTGCGCGAATCGAACGATCCCGAGGTTCTCGCCCTCGAACCGCAAATCAAGCAGCGTCTGACGTTCCTGGCCGAGGTCACGGAACAGAGGCTGCCCGGTCCGGCCACGCTCCCGCCGGACATTTTCGGGAATCTCGGCGGGATCTTCGGCGAGATGGATCTGGATGAGTATGACGACGAATTTGACGATGATGATGATGGCGAAGACGACCTGTATGACGACGAGCCGCCGCCGCAACCGAAACGTGCCACGAGCGGCTCCCGGAAACCGAAGCCGAAAAAGAAAAGGAAACGCTAAGCGACCATGAGCGATCCCCACGCCACACTCGGCCTGAAGCCGGACGCCAGCGAGGAGGAGGTCCGCCGGCGCTACCTGGAACTTGTCCGCGAGTTCCCGCCGGACCGCGCCGGAACGGTTCGCCGAGATCCGGGAAGCCTACGACCACCTGCGCGACCCGGCCACCCGCCTGGAGGCGCGGATCTTGCGGCCGCCGATGGATGACTCCTTGCCCCTGATCGCGCGCGACCTCCGCGCGCGAATCCGCGCTGCGAGGCCCCCGGTGTCGGTTCTGATGGCCCTGGCGGGCAAAGCATGATGGACGCCGAACGAATCGACGAAGAGGAGCTTCTGGATCGGTTCCGCCACTGGCTGCGCGAGGCCAGTGCCGAGGCCGACCGGCTTGACGCGGAGGGGACCGAACCCGAAGCGCCGGTCGTCGGCCTGTACCGGCTGGTCGAGGAGTTTACCGCTCTCCGGCATGAGGTGAAGCTTCAGACGCGCGGCACGAGGGGCCTACAGGAACAGGCCGAGTCGCTGCTTGGCGGCCTTCGAGGCGCGATCGAGCAGTTCCAGTCGGTCGAGCCTCGCGAGCAACAGGCGGCCTGGGCAGCGGGCCGGTCCCTGGCCGAGGCCCTGGCCGAATTGAACGAGGCGCTCGACCGAGGCCGCGCCGGGATCGAACGGCTCCGCCAGCGCTACGACGAAGGCCCCACGCTCGATGAATCCCTGGCCGACCTGTTCGCCCGGCAGTCCTGGCTGGAGCGACTGTTCACCCGGAGCTACCACGCCCGGGTGATGCACGTTGCTCGCCAGGGCGTCGCGGCCTTCCGCGAACAGCTCGACGCCCTGGATGAAGGTTACGAGCTGATCCAGTCCCGGCTCCGGCGCGCGCTTCGGGCCGAGGAGATCGAGCCGATCGACGCCCCCGGCCAACCGGTCGATCCCGAGCGCATGACGGTTGTCGAGATGGTGGATCGTCCCGATCTTCCTCCCGGAGTGGTTGTGGATGAGGTCCGCCGCGGGTACACCTGGAAAGGACGTGTTCTCCGTTTCGCGGAAGTCCGCGCCGCGAGGAAGCAGCCATCATGAGCCGCCAGGCCGACACCATATTATTGAGTTCAGCATCGCGAATAGCACATTCCAGATTTCAGACCTTCAAGGAGGAAAGGGAGTTCCGGAATCTGGAATGTACCATCCGCGATGCGGCAGTCAGTCATAGTCGTATACAATCCATCCGTCATCAGACATCAAGCCATTCCTCCTGCCCAGGGTGACGCCCCATGGAAACGATCATCGGGATCGATCTCGGGACGACCAACAGCGAGGTCGCCGCGATTCAGGACGGCCGGCCGGTCGTGCTGGAGGAGGACGGCGACCCGATCCTGCCGTCGGTCGTCGGCCTGGACGAGCAAGGCCGCCTGCTGGTCGGCCGCGCCGCGAGGAACCAGGAGGTTCTCGCCCCCGAACGCACGGTCCGGTCGATCAAGCGGAAGATGGGTCAGGAGATCACCGTCCGGCTGGGAGACCAGGAGTACACGCCGCAGGAAATCTCGGCGATGATCCTCCGCACGCTCAAGGAGCGCGCGGAGAAGGTACTGGGCCTGGCCGTGCGCAAGGCGGTCATCACCGTGCCGGCCTACTTCAACGAGGGCCAGCGCCAGGCGACCCGCGAGGCCGGTGAGCTGGCCGGGCTGGAGGTCGTCCGCATCATCAACGAGCCGACGGCCGCCGTCCTGACCTACGACCCGCACCCTCCCGAGATGGAGCGGCTCCTGGTCTATGACCTCGGCGGCGGCACGTTCGACGTCTCCATCGCGCAGGTCGAGAGCGGCGTTGTCGAGATCCTCGCCAGCCACGGCGATACCCACCTCGGCGGCGACGACTTCGATCAGTTGCTCGTCGATTACGTCTGCAATCGCTTCGCCAACCGCCACGGCATCGACCTGCGCGACACGCCCGTCTCGCGCTCGCGCGTGCTCCGCGCTTCCGAGGATGCCAAGAAGGCCCTCTCGACCGAGGCCGTCGCCAAGATCGAGGAGGAGTTCATCGCCGAGAAGGACGGCGTTCCCTTGCACCTGACGTTGGAGATCACCCGCCCGGAGTACGAGGAATTGATCGAGCCGCTGCTGTTCAAGACCCTGGAGCACCTCGACCGGGCCCTCTCCGACGCGAAGCTCCAGGCGCAGCAGATCCACAAGGTCGTCCTGGTCGGTGGCGCGACCCGCACGCCGATGGTCCACCGCCTGCTGGAGGAACGGCTCGGCCGCCCGATCCATTCGGAGATCGAGCCGGACCTGGCCGTGGCGATGGGCGCGGCCGTGCAGGCCGGTCTCATCGCCGGCGTGGACGTCGGCCCGGTGCTCGTCGATATCACGCCGCACACCCTCGGCATCGAGACCCTCGGCGAACTGCAAGGGTTCACCTCGATCAACGCCTTTTCACCCATTATTGCCCGCAACACCCCCTTGCCGGCGCGTCGGACGGAGATTTACGCGACGGTCGTCGATGGCCAGCCGGGGGCCGATATCCGTGTTTTCCAGGGGGAGGACCCCGACACCCGCCACGATGAGCTGGTCGGTGAGATTCACGTCGAGGGGCTGGCCGATGTTCCCGCCGGGAACCAGATCTTCGTCCAGCTCGAGCTGGACCTCAACGGCATCCTCAACGTCACCGCGACCGAACGCGCCACCGGCCTCGCCCGCCGCGTCACCATCGACAACGCGATGGAACGCTTTCGCAAGCGCGAGCGCACCGACGCCCACGACCGCCTCGACGCGGTCTTCCGCGTCGTTCATCCCGAGGCGGAAGACGGGGCGGAGGCTGAGCCGCAACCCGCCGACACGATGGCCCCGGAACAGCGCGAGGCGATCACCCGCGCCGAGGCTCTCATCGCCAAGGCCGAGCGGCTTCTGCCCGACGCCAATTCCGAAGACGCCGACGAGTTGAAAGCCATGCTCACCGACCTCCGCGCGGCCATCGCCGAACGTGACGCGGCGAAGATCGGCACGATCGCGGGTGAGGTCGAGGACGTGGTGTTTTATCTGGAAGATCGTTGAGTTGAATTGAACGGAGTGCGCCGCGCATGGAATCCGCCGACAACGACGCGGGGAACGTCCGCTGCCCGACCTGCCGGGCCGTTCAGGAGTGGTCCGACACCTGCCGGCGCTGCAAGAGTGACCTGACGCTCCTACGTGCCACCGACGCCTCATGGAGCCAGAGCCGCCGCGATTGCCTGCGAGCGATCCGCGACGGCCGCCCGCGCGACGCCCTGCGCTCCGCGCGTCAGATGCACGCACTCCGACCGGACGGCGAATCCGCCCGCCTGCTCGCGCTGACGTCCGCCCTCAACGGCCACTGGAATGACGCCGAGGCCCTGGCAAGGGCCGCCGCCGATTGACCCCGGAGCGCCGTCACTCGCCGCCGTCGATCCCGATCGCCTCGACGGGGCACTCCTCCAGGGCCGCCAGACACGCGGCCTCCTCGGCGGGGCCTTCCGGCTGGTGGATCACGTAGCTATACGCCTCCTGATCCTGCCGGACGAAATTCCTCGGCGCGGTCTCGCGGCAAAGTTCGCAGTCGATACACGTGTGATCGACGTAGAACCGACCAGAGACGTTCTCGGGCACTTTCTGGGAAGGGTCGGCCATGATCTCTCACTCTTCGGACAGGCTCGCTCGAAGCTCATCCTCATTCTAACGACTTCCCCGCGCTCAGGTCCAAGATCACCACGCGGAACGTCCTCGCCGAGCGGGAACCCGAGGTCAAGCAGAGCGCGGCGGAACTCCATCGACTCCGCAACCACCGTTCAACGTCGTGCCGGGTCTACGGACGGAGGCATGGCAAATGGCACATTCCCGATTCCAGAAGTTCTTTTCCTCTTTGGAGATCTGAAATCCGAAATGTGCGACTCGTTCTGTCAAACTCAATAAAAATTAGTGAACAGGCGTGGACACCAAACCGATGAGAGGGTAGAACATGCTCGGCATGTGCGTGGGATTCCGTACACGTGGACGGATGACGCCCATGTGAGCGTTCGGTTCTCGAACTTCGGGAGGTGAGCCGTGGCGGAGACTTCGACGACGATCACACCGCACCTGGTGGTCAAGGGGGCGGCGCAGGCGATCGAGTTCTACGGCAAGGCATTCGGCGCGACGGAATTGTACCGGATGAACTGCCCGCAAACCGGGAAGGTGATGCACGCCGATTTGCGGATCGGCTCGTCGCACCTGTTTCTCTGCGACGAATTTCCCGAACGTTGCGCTCGAGCGCCTCGTCCCTCGATCAGTTGCCCGTGACGATCCACCTTCAGGTTGAAGACGCCGACACCGTCTTCAACCAGGCGGTCGAGGCCGGGGCGACGGTCGCCATGCCGCTGTCGAACATGTTCTGGGGCGATCGCTACGGTCAATTGACCGACCCGTTCGGCTATCGGTGGTCGATCGCCAGCAAGGTCGAGGAACTGACTCCCGAGCAGATGCGGGAACGCATGGCCGCCGTCATGGCGTGAAGCCGGTCCACATGCCGATGGGTGACGTTGAGGTTGGTTCCGCCACCCATCGGCGACGTGGTTCAGACCGTCTTGGAGTCGATCCAGCTCATCAGGCCACGGAGCCGCTTGCCGACCTCCTCGACCGGGTGCTGACGCTCCAGGCGCTTCGTGGCGTTGAAGCCGGGGCGGCCAGCCTTGTTCTCCAGGATCCACTCGCGGGCGAACTGGCCGGTCTGGATCTCCTTGAGGATCTTTCGCATCTCCTCCCGGGTCTGCTCGTTAATGATGCGAGGCCCCCGGGTGTAGTCGCCGTACTCGGCGGTATTCGAGATGCTGTACCGCATGTAGTTCAGGCCGCCCTGATACATCAGGTCCACGATCAGCTTCAGCTCGTGGAGGCACTCGAAGTACGCGCTCTCGGGCTGATAGCCGGCCTCGATCAGGGTTTCAAACCCCATCTTGACCAGGGCGCTGACGCCGCCGCAGAGAACGACCTGCTCGCCGAACAGGTCGGTTTCGGTCTCCTCGGCGAAGGTCGTCCGCAGGACGCCGCCGCGCGTGCCGCCGATCCCCTTGGCATAGGCCAGGGCGAGTTTCTCGCCCGTTTCGGAGCAGCCCTCACCGACGGCGATCAGGCAGGGGACGCCGCCCCCCTTGGTGAACTCGCTGCGCACCAGGTGGCCGGGGCCTTTCGGCGCGACCAGGGCGCTATCGACGCCTTCCGGCGGGACGACCTGGCCGAAGTGGATATTGAACCCGTGCGAGCAGAGCAAGAGGTTGCCGGGTCGCAGCTTCGGCTTGATGTCACGGTTGTAGATGTCGGCCTGGACCTCATCCGGCAGGAGGACGTTGACCAGGTCCCCCGCCTCGGCGGCCTCGGCGGCGGAGACCGGCTTGAAGCCGTCCTTGACGGCCGCGTCATAGTTCGCCGAGCCGGGCCTCTGCCCGACGACGACGTTGCATCCCGAGTCGCGCAGGTTCTGCGCCTGGGCGTGCCCCTGGCTGCCGTAGCCGATGATGGCAATCGTCTTGTTCTTCAGAAGACCCAGGTCGGCGTCCTGGTCGTAATACATCGTGGCCGGCATCGGCGACTCCGAATAGTGGCCCGTGGCGCGTGGCCAGTGGCCGGTCTGAGGGAAGGAAAATGGCCCGCGACCGAGAGCCGGGGCCGGCTTGAGACGGTATGGATGATGGCCATCGGCCAGGGTCCGTCGATGACGAAAGCGGCACGTGGCGGTTCTTCCACGGGCCGCGAGAGCATCGGTTCCGGGTGGGTG
Source organism: uncultured Planctomycetota bacterium (assembly GCA_963758025.1). Taxonomy (GTDB): domain Bacteria; phylum Planctomycetota; class Planctomycetia; order Isosphaerales; family Isosphaeraceae; genus CAVWUA01. The sequence continues at coordinate 84,221 of CAVWUA010000016.1, forward strand.
GGATGGATATCGAGCGGGAAATCTCCGTCAACAACCTGACCGCGGCCATCCCACCACGTCCCGCGACTGACTAGAGGCTCGAATGCCCGACGACCGCCCCCTCGTCCTCGGCCGGGGCCGCGACGGCCGTCCGCTCGGGGACGCTGCTGCGGACCAGGGCGATCCGGCCGGTGCGAGCCAGCTCGCGAATGCCGTAGGGTCGCATCAGGTCGATGAACGACTCGATCTTCTTCTCCTGGCCGGAAATCTCGACCATGAGCTGCTCGGGACCGACATCGACAATCCGCCCGCGGAAATCCAGCACGAGCCCCCGGATCTCCGCCCGGCGCTCGGGCGTGGCATCGACCTTGATCAGCATCAGGTCGCGCTCGACGAAGTCCTCGCGCGAGATGTCGATGACCCGTACGACCGTGACGATCTTCTCCAGTTGCTTGCGTACCTGCTCCAGGACCCGGTCGTCCCCGACGACGACGAACGTGATCCGGGAGAGGACCGGGTCCTCGGTCTCCCCGACGGCCAGGCTGTCAATGTTGAACCCGCGCGAGGCGAGCATCCCCGAGATGTGCGCCAGCACCCCCGGCTGGTTCTGCACCAGCGCTGAGAGCACGTGTCGCATCCGTCCCGTACCCTGGGTCGAACTACCGTTTGAGGACTCCATCGCAACTCCTCGCCCGCCTGACCCGCGATCTCCCCACCCGCCCTTTTGGGTGGTTCCTCGTCAAGGCGGAGCAAGCCGCTATCTTACCGAGAGGAGACGACATCTCGCAAGGGCGCGCAACGTTGACCCGCTCCCACGCTTCGGGTACCGTTTAACATGTGTTTTGCGAGATCCGAACCCTGAAACGCCTGCGTTGCCGCCTGATAATGCCGGACTCGGCCAGCCGCGACATTCATCCCAAAGAGGTCACAGTCTGATGGGTCGAACGTGCAGTCGAATCGGATGGGCCGTCGCGCTCCTGCTGGGGATCGGTTTCCACCTGCCCGCGCTCGCCGACGAACCAACGCCGGACGACCTCCAGTTCTTCGAGGCGAAGGTCCGTCCGCTTCTGGTCGAGCGCTGCTATCAATGCCACTCGGCCGACGCGAAACGGATTCGCGGGAACCTGCTTCTGGATACGAAGGACGGCTGGACCGAGGGGGGCGACAACGGGCCGACGATCGTGCCGGGGGACCCGGAGAATAGCCTGCTCGTGCAGGTCGTCCGCTACGACGACATCATCCAGATGCCGCCCAAGGGGAAGCTGCCCGACGCGGAAATCGCCATCCTGACCGAGTGGGTCCGCCGGGCGCGCCCGACCCCCGCACCGGCAAGGCCCGCTCTCAGCCTACGCGGACGATCGACATCGAAGCCGGGCGGGAACACTGGGCGTTTCAGCCGTTAAAGCGACGTCGAACCGCCGGAGGTCCACGACGGCTCGTGGCCGATCACCCCCATCGACCGCTTCATCCTGGCCCGGATCGAGGAAAAGGGGCTGACACCGAACCCGCGGGCCGACCGCCGGCAACTGATCCGCCGGGCGTATTTCGACCTGATCGGCCTGCCGCCGACGCCCGAGGAGGTTCAGGCGTTCCTCGACGACGATGCCCCCGACGCCTACGAGCGAGTGATCGACCGCCTGCTGGCCAGCCCCCATTATGGCGAGCGCTGGGGACGGCACTGGCTCGACCTGGCGCGGTTCGCCGAGAGCCACGGGTTCGAGCACGACTCCGACCGGCCCACCGCGTATCACTACCGCGACTTCGTCATCGAGGCCCTGAACCGCGACCTGCCATATGACACGTTCGTGAAGTGGCAACTCGCCGGCGACGAGCTGGCCCCGGACGACAACCTCGCCCTGAAGGCAACCGGCTTCCTCGCGGCGGGCGTCCACAGCACGCAGATCACCAAGAACCAGGTCGAGAAGGAACGATACGACGAGCTGGACGACATGGTCAACACCACGGGCACCGCATTCCTCGGCCTGACGATCGGCTGCGCCCGTTGCCACGACCACAAGTACGACCCGATCCCGAACCGCGACTATTACCGCATGGTCGCCACCTTCACCACCACCGTCCGCAGCGAGATCGACCTGGAGATCAACCGGGACGCCTACGACAAGGCAAAGACCGCCTTCGACAAGGAGCACGCCCCGTACCTCGAAGCGCTCGCACGGTTCGAGGCCGAGACGCTGCCGGCCCGCCTCCAGCGCTGGGAGGCGGAGCGGTCGGAAGCGGAATCGGAGCGCGAGCCCGCGTGGATCGTGCTCGATCCCTCAAAGATCGAATCCAAGGGCGGGGCCACCTTCACCCGGCAGGACGACGGCTCCTGGCTCGCGAGCGGCACGAACGTCGATTTCGACACCTACACGATCGAGGTCCCCACAGAGGCGACGGGCATCACGGCCATCCGCGTCGAGGCCCTGGCCGATCCGTCCTTCGTGAAGAGTGGCCCCGGTCGCGCGGATAACGGGAACTTCGACCTGACCGACCTGCGCCTCACCGCAACTCCGACAGACGGCAGCCTGCCGCCCGCGATCATCGCATTGCGGAACCCCCGCGCGACTTCGAGCAGAAGGGGCTGCCGGTCGCGGCGGCCATCGACGACAACCCGAAATCCGGCTGGGCGGTCGACCCCGAGTTCGGCAAGGACCACGCCGCCGTGTTCGAGACGGCCGAAGATCTCGGGTTCGACGGCGGGACCGTCTTGACCTTCACCCTCGATTTCCAGGGGAACAACCGCCACAGCATCGGCCGCCTGCGGCTCGCGCTGAGCCGGGCGCCGAGGCCGGTCGGCCTGGACGGACGGGGCGATCCCGCAAGAAATCGTGCGGATTCTGGACCGCCCCCGCGACGAGCGCACCCCGGAACAGAACGCGGCACTTCTGGCCTGGTACCGCACGATCGACCCCGAATGGCAGACACTCAAGAAGGCTGCCGACGACCACGCGAAGACCGCACCCAAACCCGAGACGGACGAAGGCTCTCATCTCCACCGAGGGCCTGCCCGCCGTGCGCTTGCACACCCAGGGGGCGGACTTCCTCGACGCGACCCACTTCCTCAAGCGGGGCGACCCGAACCAGAAGGAGGGCGTCGCCTCGCAAGGGTTCCTTCAGGTGCTCATGACGACTTCCGAAGCAGAGAAACACTGGCAGGTTGACCCGCCGGAAGGCTGGCGGACGTCGTACCGCCGCACGGCGCTGGCGGACTGGATCACCGACACCGAAGCACGGGGCGGGGCACCTCCTGGCCCGCGTGATCGTCAACCGGCTCTGGCAGCACCACCTCGGCCGGGGGATCGTCGCCACGCCGAGCGACTTCGGCAAGCAAGGCGCGTCGCCGACACACCCCGAGCTGCTCGACTGGCTCGCCACGGAGCTGATCCAGAGGGGCTGGCATCTCAAGCCGATCCACAAGCTCATCATGACCAGCGCCGTCTATCGCCAGAGCGCGGCGATCGACCCCTCGAAAGCGGCGGCCGACGTGGACAACGCCCTCTTCTGGCGCCAGGATCGCCGACGGCTGGAGGCCGAGGCGATCCGCGACGCCTTGCTGGCCGTGTCCGGTCAGCTCGATCCGACGATGTTCGGCCCCGGCACGCTCGACGAGTCGATGCGGCGGCGGAGCATCTACTTCACCGTCAAGCGGAGCCAGCTCATCCCGATGATGACGCTGTTCGACGCCCCCGACGCCCTCGTGCCGATCGCCGTGCGCTCCGCCACGACAGTCGCGCCGCAGTCGCTCTACCTGATGAACAACCCGAACGTCCGCGCCTGGGCCGCCGCCTTCGCCCGTCGTGTCGCGCCCGGCGAGGGCGAATCGAACGCGGACGCCATCCGGAACGCCTACCTGCTGGCCCTGAGCCGCCCTCCCGACGACGCCGAACGGGCCGATGCCCAGGCGTTCCTCGACCGGCAAGTCCAGTCCTATAAAGAGGCGGGCGCCGACGACCCGGCCGGCGCGGCCTGGACGGATTTCTGCCAGGTCCTGATGAGCCTGAACGAATTCATTTTCATCGACTGATCGAACCGAGGCCCGCGCCATGCCGAAGATCCCGCATCTGATCGCCGCTCCCGCTCCGGCCTTCGCCTCGCGCCGCGCGTTCTTGCGGCAAACCGGCTCCGGCTTCGGCCTGCTGGCCCTGGCGGGGCTGTTCGAACAGCAAGGACTGCGCGTCCAGGGGGCGGAAACCGACCGCGCCCTGCACCCGATGGCCGCGCGGCCGCCGCACTTCCCGGCGAAGGCGAAATCCGTGATCTGGCTGTTCATGAACGGCGGCCAGAGCCAGGTCGATACCTGGGACTACAAGCCCGAGCTGGCCCAGCGCGACGGCCAGGAGCTACCCGGCTTCGACAAGAACACCGGCTTCTTCATCGATCAGGTCGGCCCGCTGATGAAGTCCCCCTTCGCGTTCGCCCAGCACGGGGAGACCGGGACCTGGGTCTCGGAGATCTTCCCGCACCTGGCGAAGCACGTCGATGACCTGGCGTTCCTGCACGGCTGCTACACCGAGACGAACAACCATTCGCCGGCCCTCTTCCAGATCAACACCGGCATGAGCCGCATGGGCTTCCCCTGCGTCGGCGCGTGGGTGACCTATGGCCTCGGGTCCGAGAACCAGAACCTGCCGGGCTTCGTCGTGATGTACGACACGCTCGGCCGCGGCCTGCCCAAGGGGCACGCCCAGAACTGGGGCAGCGGCTTCTTGCCCGGCGTGTACCAGGGGACCGCCCTGAACGGCCAGGGGCCGCCCATCGACAACCTCCAGCGCCCCGCCCCGCTGTCCGACAGTCAGCAGCGTCAGCAACTCGACCTGCTCAGCCGGCTCAACATCCGGCACCGCGAAGAGCATCCCGCCGAGGCCGCCCTGGCCGCGCGGATCGAGAGCTTCGAGCTGGCCTACCGCATGCAGATGGCCGCCCCCGAGGCCCTCGACGTCGACCAGCGAATCCCCCGCCACGAAGTCCCTCTACGGCCTGGACGACCCCAAGTGCGGCCACTTCGCCCGCCAGTGCCTCACGGCCCGTCGGCTGGTCGAGCGCGGCGTGCGGTTCGTGCAGATCTACTCCGGCGGCATGGAGAACGAGCGGAGCTGGGACGGCCATCAGGACATCGTCAAGAACCACGGCGGCTTCGCCCTCGAAACCGACCAGCCGATCGCCGCCTTGCTGACCGACCTGAAGCAGCGCGGACTGCTCGACGAGACGCTGGTCGTCTGCTGCGGCGAGTTCGGCCGCCTGCCGATCGTGCAGAAAGGCGGGCACCGGTCGCGACCACAACCCACACGCCTTCACCACCTGGATGGCCGGCGGCGGCGTGAAACAAGGCACCCACCACGGCCAGACCGACGACTTCGGCCACAAGGCGATCGACGGGCGCGTCAGCATCAACGACCTCCACGCCACGATCCTGCACCTCCTGGGCCTGGAGCACACAAAGCTGACCTACCGCTACAACGGCCGCGACTTCCGCCTGACCGACGTCGCCGGCAAGATCGTCGAGGAGATCCTCGCCTGACGCTCCGCACAAAATGAGTCGAATTGGGGTTCCCGCCCCCGCTTCCCTTTCGGTAAGATATTCCACGTTCGACGTCCGCCAAAACTTCATGCGCACCCGTAGCTCAATTGGATAGAGCATCGGTCTACGGAACCGAAGGTTAGAGGTTCGAATCCTCTCGGGTGTACTTTGCCGCCAGGTCCTTGTTTTCAAGGGTCTGGCGGTTTTCTTTTGCCCATCCTCTCTGAATTCTTTCGGGTCCGCGTTACCGCCTTCGATCGGGCGCGTCTGGAAAGGAGGCTGATCGTATGGCAGGATTGTCGGCATTAAATGTACAAATTTACATTATGCGAAGGGTGGGACCCATGGCCCGAAAGCCTCGAGTTCGATGGCATGCGCCAGCCAACGCCTGGCGGTGCGACGTGGGACCGTTTGGGAAGAGTGGTCGGAGGATACCGGTCTATTTCCGGGAGATCCCCAACACGGTACTCACTTGACCTGGAAGCATGGCAGCGGCTCGCGGGAAAGGACGCCTGGATGTTCACCTCGGCTTCGATTCCCGCTCGCCTTCGACACGAATCAGCACGCGTCCATACCGGGACAGGGCGGGTTCGCCGTCGTCCGTCACGGTCAGCAGCACGGGGATCGTTCGGCCCGAGGCCCCCGGCGGGACCGTGAGCCGCGCCAGCTTCGACCGGCCCCCTTCGATGGTGATCCCGGCGTCATCTCCTCTCTCCGGATAGATCGACCAGGCGAAGGTCAACTCGTCGCCGTCCGGGTCGGACGAGGCGCCGGCGTCCAGGGTGAGCACCTCCCCCGGCGCCACGGACCGCTCCCGCTCGCCCGTGATGCGGACGACCGGCGGGTGGTTGGCCTCCTCGATACGGCTCGACGCACCAGTCCAGCCGGGCCTGGAAGTCGGCCTGGAACGCCGGGCGCCAGCGGTAGACCGACGACATTCTCGGGTCGGGGTCGCCCGAGGTCTCCAGGTCCGCGTCGGGCACGTCGGCCAGCCGCCTGTCCTCGCCCTCGAACCGCCCGCCCCAGCTTCCCAGCCAGGGCCGCCCGGGGTCGCTCAGGCCGTTGGGGATCAGGGAGAGGAACGACGGCGTGTCCCCCTCCTTGATTCCCCGCACCCGGCCCAGCGTGCCGGACCAGATGTCGCCGCCGTTGTAGTCCGGATAGAGGTCGCCCAGCGGGCCGTGGCCGTGGATGTGCGCTTTGACCCACTCGGAGGAGACCAGCGCCGTGTCGCCGCCCCGATACATGCCCCGGTAGGCCCGTTGCTGGGTGACGGTGAACAGGCCGGGGAACTCGTCCCGGATCCAGGGGCCGGTAGAGTCCTGATCGCCGATCGAGTGGACCCGCAGCTTCGCGACGAACCGGTCGAGGTCCTCGGGGCTCCGGTCCTGCCGCACTCTCCAGAGGGCCTGGGCCAGGTCGGCGGAACCGCCCCAGATCAGGACCCAGACCGGTCGGGGGTCGTTCCGGTCCACGACCTCGATGATCCAGTCGGAGCCCTCGGTGTCCTTCCCTTCGCCGATGCTCTGCTCGACCGGGACCTTCGGGCCGGCGATCGGCTGGCCCGGCCTGATCGCCTCGGCGAGCCTGGAGGCCGGGGGATAGCGGTCATCGTGGCGCCGCAGGTTGGGCCGGGCCGCGTCGTAGGCGTCCACGACCCGGCGGATCAGGTCGGGCCGGACCCGCTGTCCGTGCCCGAGGTTCGAGGTGGCGATCAGCCCCTCGATGTCGAAGTCGTTGGTGTAGAGCATCAGCCGGATCATCGACTGGCCGTCGTCGGGCTCGGCGACCCCGGCGGTCAGGCTGCCGATGTCCGTCAGGACGATCAGCCGGGGCCGCTCGGGAGCGTCCGCCGCCGGGGCCGGGCCCGCGAGGCAGGCGGCCAGTAATGGCAGCCAGAGAGCATGGTTCACGGTGTCTCCTCCTTTCCGTAGGCTCTCGGGTCCAGCAGGGCCTCCAGCGTGAGGACCTTGACCCGCCGCTCGTTCTCGGGCGTGAACGCGGTGACGTGCAGCACCTCGCTCCCTCGGACCTCCATCAACGCGGCGTCGGCGAAGAGGCCCGGCAGCCACGCGTGGAGGAACGTCCCGTCGCCGTAGCAATCCGCCTTCCGCTCCCCCCGGCAGTATTCGCCCCGGGTGCGGAACTGGTGGACCATGTGGTCGAGCAGCGGCACGTCCAGATCCGTCAGCCGCCGCCACTCGCCGCTGCGGGGGCCGTTGTCCTCGGCCTCGCAGTGCTCGGGCCGGGGCAACACCCGCCATTCGTCCTGGCAGCGCTTGGGGATCCACCAGTGGTCATCGCCCCAACTGACGACCCGGAAGTGTCGGGCCACCAGCTCCGAGGCCCAGCGGTAGTGCCCGTTGTAGACCTTCAGGTCGGTGTAGTAAACGATGCACTTGCCGGCGATTGTCGGGTCGAGCGTGTAGGCCGAGGCGAGCGTGGCCCCCTGGCCCCCGATGTTCACGATCAGCGGACGGTCCGGGTCCTTCTCGAACCGCGCGTTGATGAGCTTGACGTAGAGGCGAGCCCCCGCCGAGTCTTTCCGCTCGCCAGCCTGTTCGCTCTCGGCCTCGGTGCCGATGGTGATCGGCGGGATGCGGTCCATCCGCATGCCCGACGCCTCGGCGTTGGCCCGGGAGTCGAAGGCCGTCCGCTTCCACTCCGGTCTGGAGAAGCCCCAGAAGTCGGTCAGGACCGGCGTGACGATCAGCCCGGCGAGGTCCATCCCGCCGAGGCTGGCCATGGCATAGGCCCACTCGTCGTCGAAGACATCATCGTAGACATCGTTGTCGTAGATGACCGGGTTGGTGACCGCCTCGCCGTCCGGCACCGTGACGCCGTGGATGTAGAGGCCCGGCGGGTAGCCGGGCCGGTCGAAGCCCCAGTCGCCGAGGGTCGGCTCGGGGTTCCGGCTCCAGTCGTTGGTGCGCGGGTTCCAGCGTGCCGTCTGGGCCGAAACCGTGGTACCGAGCACACACAGGAGGAGGGCCAGAGAGAGGGCCAGGGGCCGCAAAGGCAAAGGCATTGGCATCGGGCGAGGGACTGGCATGGGTGTTCGTCTCCTGCGTGTCGAGTGATTGGCCGCCCCCGGCATCGGGGCGATCTTGGCTTCTGACCCGCCATGATGCCGATTCCGCCGAGCGGTCTCAACGGTGACGCTCGCGGCGGTCCGGCTCGAAGGTGATCCGTACTCGCCGGTAGCGTGTCAGGGCCGGTGTACCGTCGTCCGTCACCTTGAGGATGACGTGGGCGACCCGCGGCTCCTCGACCGCGGGGGCCATGAGACGGGCCTGCTCCTTGTCGGAGTCCTCGATCTCCAGCGGCCCCCGGTAGGTGCCGGCCTCCGGATAGGGCATCCACTCGTAACTCAACGTGTCCCCGTCCGGGTCGGAGGAGCCGGCGGCGTCGAGCCGGACGACCGCCCCGGCGCGGGCCTGAAGCTCCTCGGCGTGCCCCAGCTTCGCCAGGGGCGGGTGGTTGGCCTCCGCGCGGGGCTTCACGCACCAGTCCATCCGGGCGGCGAAGTCGTGCTGATACGCCTCCCGCCAGCGCCAGATGGTCGCCTGGCCCGTCGTGTAGGTCTGGCCGTCGGCTCCCTCCACGGTGTCCGCCGTGTCGGTGTGGAAGCCACCCCGCATCTCGTACCGCCCGCCCCAGCCGCCCCACTCCGGGTGCTCCGGCGCGTTCAGGCCGTTGGGGATCAGGTAGAGGAACGACGGCGTGTCCCCCTCCATGATGTAGGACGTGTCGGGGTAGAGTGCGCCCAGCGGCCCGTGCCCGTGCTGGACGTGCGCGTCGATCCAGTCGTTGGAGACCAGCGCGAAGTCCGGTCCCGAGAACTTGTAGCGCTTCTCGCCCGAGATGCCGGCCCAGGTGGCGTGGGCGTAGTCGCCGCCGGGGCTGACGATGTAGAAGAGGTCCGGGAAGGTCCGGCGCAGCCAGGGGCCGGCGTCGTCCTGGTCGGAGATGGTGTAGACCCGCAGCTTCGAGATGAAGCGGTCCACATCCTCCGGGCGGCGGGTCTCCTTGACCTTCCAGAGGGCCTGGGCCAGGGTGTTGGCCCCGCCCCAGACGGTGACCCAGACCGGCCTGGGGTCGTCCCGGTCCACGACCTCGATGATCCAGTCCGAGCCCTCGGTATCCTTGCCCGCGCCGACGCCGGCCATACCGAACTCCGGTCGACCCTTCTTGATCCGCTCCCGGAGGTACGCCTCGGTCGGGTAGCCGTCGGCGTGCTTGAGCAGATTGTCGCGGACCTGGCCGTAGGCGGCGACCCGCTCGGCGATCATCTCGGGGTTGATGCGGTTCTTGAGCCAGGTGGAGGTGGTGGCGACCAGGCCCTCCACGTCGAACACATTGGTGTAGAGGAGGAAGCGGACCATCGACTGCGAGTCGTCCGGCTCGTTGCCGATGTCGGTCAGGACCAGCACCCGCCGCCGCTCCGGCCCCGGTCCGTCGTCGGCCCGCGCCGGGATCGCCGAGGCGATCGGCAGGAGGACCGCCACCAAACCCATGACTCGAATCCGCCCGAACCGTCGTCGCATCGCAATGCTCCTCCGTTCCTCGGTCCCGAAATCAAGCGTTGAGCCGCCAGAGGGCCAGGTTCAACGTGGCGGCGTAGGTGGTCCAGAGCAGGTAAGGGACCATCAGCCATCCGGCGGCCCGGCTGACTCGCCCGAAGACCACCGTCGTCGCCAGGATCGCCCCCCAGAGCAGCACGACCTCGCCGAAGGCCAGGCCGGGGCTCCGCATCGCGAAGAACAGGCCCGACCACGCCAGGTTCAACGCCAGTTGCAATCCGAAGAGCCCCAGCGGCAGGCCAACCCGGCGCGTCTCCCGCCGGCGCCAGACCAGCCAGGCGGCGACGGCCATGGCGGCGTAGAGGGCCGTCCAGACCGGGCCGAAGACCCAGTTCGGCGGGTTCCAGGACGGCTTGCGGAGGCCCTCGTACCAGGGGCCGAGGCCCAGGCTGGTCCAGTAGCCGCCCAGGCCCGCCACGGCGAAGCAGAGGGCCAGCGCGGCAACCAGGGCCATCAGCTCCCGGGCGGGATGGCGGGCGGCAATCGGTGTGGTCACGCGGGGTCCTCGGTGAAGGGTTCCATCGGCGTTCTCCTCGGCCCCGAGCGTCCGGGTCGACGGGTTCCAGCCCATCACTCGGCGAGCGTCGGGCTCTCTCTGTAGCCATAGAGCCAGCGGGCGGTGGTCGCCCCGACGTTCCGGACCGAGTGGACCGTCCCGGTCTTGGGCACGGCGTGCCTCCAGGGATGAAGGAGTCGGGCGAGGCGCGGAATCAGAGAGACCAGCTCGCAGTGTATGGCCCGGCGAGGAAACGTGCCAGTGCCTCTTATTCTGGCGAAACACCTCGGTCGGGCGTTTCCGGCCCTGAGCCGGCTTCTGGCTCGGGGCCGGGCGTTGCGCCGGGTGGATCGACCGGGGCGTGAACCTCGGTCGGACTCGATGAGCCGAGGTAGGCCAGGGCCACGAGCAGCACCGTGGCGGCGATGGCGACGAAGGGGGCCAGCAGTATCCCAACGACGACGCCCAACACGGCCCCTGGCCAGCCGAAGTGCCGGCCGCCCAGGATCAAGCCCTCCGTCACCAGCGAGAGGAGCGCCAGGGTTGCGAAGATGTTGATCGCTTCGACCCCGATCGACCCGGCGACCAGGAAGGCGACCAGCCCCGCCCCGAGGACGTGGAGCACCTTGGCGGGCCAGCCGAGTTGGGCATTGATCGCCCAGACGATCCAGGCGCTCGCGGCAATAATGCTCGCCAGGGCCAGCAGGTTCGGCAGGTAGGCGGTCCACCCGGGTCGATGTGAGGTGTTTTCCATTACCGTGCGTCCGGGCCTCCCGGAGTCTCCGATCGTAACAACCTTTGCCCGATCAGAATCCGTCGGGCCGAGGCGATCTCCCATCCGGCATCGACCGAGCATCGGAGCCATCACGACACTCGCCCCTCCCTGGATGGACTAATCCTCGAACTCCCGGACGCTCAGTTCGACCCACGTCCGCTCGGACGGCTTTCCCCACCCGAGCGTCAGGACCTCGCCGGGCGTGACGGTCCTGGTGTAGAACGCCCGGTCGGTGCGAAGCCGGGCCGTGTCGTCGCCGGACTCCAGCAGTTCGGCGTGCTCCAGGTCCAGCCTCAGCCGGATGCCGTTGTCGACCGCTTCCGGGGTCGCCCGGAGCCGGTGGCCGATCTCGACGATTTGGCCGTCGAGGTCAACCTCACCGCCGCTGAAGTCGGTGACCTCCTGCCCGTCCCGGGCGACGAGCACCGGTTCGGCGAGGACCTTGAGCGTCCCCGCCTCTCGGGAGCCGCCCGGGTTGCCCTGTCGCAGACTCACGTTGATCTGGAACCGCATCGGCGCTTCGGGGGTCCCCTTCGCCGAGGCCAGGCCGAGGCAAGCGACCGCCGTCAGAGCGATCGCGGAGAGCGTCCGTCGATTCATCGCGCGGCTCCTTGTCGTGTCCGAGGGGCGTGGAGACGGCTCGCGGGCGTCGTTTCGGAAACCCCCGTGGAGCGCTCTCTGGCCGTTCCGTCGCGATCATACCAGAAAGTCTGGTCGGGTTGAGAACGTTTCGCCGAGGGTCGAGGCTCCCATCTCGGGGGCAGGTGTCCAGCGAGTGTCACGATGCATCAGCATCGGAGACTCTTCCCGGCAGGACATCCACCACTCGCAATGGCTCCGGCCCGGCGTTGTCGTCCGGGATCAGGCCCGCCTGGCTCTCGTCCTTGGCCCCGATGCGGTATGATGCGGATCCCCGGGGACGGACGGTTCGTGTGAACGACCCCGCGATGGTTGGGCCGTCCGCCGCGGGCGCCTACCGTGGTGGCCATCCCCGCCGCGCCCCCTCCAATCAACAGCACCACGGACCGATCCGGCATGCTCCATTGCCCGCTTTGCCGCCACCGCGTCGAGCCGTACGTCGAGGACCGACGGCGAGCCTACTTCCATTGCCCCCGGTGCGACCTGGTTTCCGCCGACCCGGGGAGCCACCTCGATGCGGCGGCTGAGCGCGCCTATTATGACCTGCACGAGAACGCCCCGGCGGATCGGGGATATCGCCGCTTTCTCGGGCGCCTGGCCGGGCCGCTGCTGGAACGCCTGGAACGTGGGATGAGCGGGCTGGACTACGGCTGCGGGCCGGGGCCGACCCTGTCGGTCATGCTGGAGGAGGCGGGGATGCTCATGCAGGTCCACGACCCGCTCTACAGGCCGAATCCCCAGGCGTTGGAACGGCGCTACGATTTCGTCACCTGCACGGAGGTCGTCGAGCACTTCCGCCAGCCCGCCGAGGATTGGGGCCGGCTGACGGCGTTGGTGCGTCCCGGCGGCTGGCTGGGGGTGATGACGAAGCTGGTCATCTCCCGAGAGCGGTTCACCGCCTGGCACTACAAGGAGGACCCCACCCACGTCAGCTTCCACAGCCCCGTCACCTTCGACTGGCTGGGTGAGCGATTCGGCCTGGCGGTCGAGCGCGTGGATCAGGACGTGCTCCTCCTGCGAAAACGTTGAGCAGGCGACCGCGACCGACGAGGCGAGGGTGCGGCCCCGCGTCCCCTCTGGGAATCGGCGTGCCGGTTCCTTCGACGCTGACGCCGGTCATCAACCGCTCGATGGGCCGAACCCATTCCCAGCTCCGGTTGTCCGACGGTGATGAGGCCCTCTCGTCGAGACCGCCGGCCCGCGACCTCCGGAAACATCGGACGCAAGGGCCAACCGTCGTCGAGGCGAGGGGGAAGACCCGGTGACCGGTCAGGATCGGGACGGCAACGATGGGCTGCGTGAACTATCTCGTCTTCGGCGACCTTCACGGTCGGGTCCTCCCCGCCTTCCGGCTGGCGATGGTCTGGCGCGGGAGCACGGGCTCCGCATCGACGGGCTCTTGCAGGTCGGTGACCTCGGCTACTTCCCCGACCCCGCCCGGCTCGACAAGGCGACCCTCCGGCACGCCGCCGCCGATCCGATGGAACTGGGCGTCCGACTGCTGACCGGGCCGAGCCGGGAGGCCGATGCCGTCTTCCACGGCGCGGAGGAGCCGCCCGAGGCGCTCTGGTTCACGGCGGGCAACCACGAGGACTTCGACACCCTGGCCGAACGGGGACGGGAGGCCGACCCGCGGGACGCCAGCTTCGTGGTCGATTCCTACCAACGGGTCCGCTGCCTCCGGGACGGCACGACGGAGACGCTACCGGGCGGCCCGCGCGTCGGCGCCCTTTGGGGCATCGACGACCAGGCCCCCAATGCCCGTCGGAGGACGCCCCGGGCCGGGCGTATCCGTGATGCGTCGGTCATGGATCTGGCCACCCGGTCCTTCGACATCCTGCTGACCCACGAGAGCCCCCGGGACGCGGTCATGAACGGCAGCGGGAGCGAGGGGATCGGCCTTTTGATCGAGTCGGCCCGACCCGCGTTCGCCTTCTTCGGACACTACGGGGGCCGGGGCGGTCGGGTCGAGGGCGACTTCGGCGACACCCGGGTCTACCACCTCCGCGGGTTCGAGTTGCGGCGGGAGGGGTCGTGCGCCGAGGCGAGGAGCGTGGGGCTGCTGACCTGGGAGGAGGGGTCCGGTTCGTTCGAATACCTCGACGATGCCTGGTTGCGAGGCTTCACCCGGCATAACTGGAAGCACCGGTGATCCTCCTGAGCGACGACGGAGCAGAGACGGCCCGGCGACGGGACAGGGGGCCGTGCCCCGCCGGGATCGTGTCCACAAAGTGTCACTCCGGCCCCTCCGATGCCGCGGCACCGCGCGCAATCCCCAACACTTCCTGAGGGCCGATTTGAGCCGACGACGCTCGGGGAATGTCACGCCCCGATCGTCTCCGACGGTCTGACCGGGGGGCCATGACCTTGCGGGCGGCGCCACCGGGGCACTCAATCCCGTTGGGTCGCACGCCTCAGCGGTCACCCCCCGGGGCACCCTCGTCGAGCACGAGGGCCCGCTCGTCGAAGCCGGGGCCGCTCCAGGAGACGTGGCGCTGGCCTCGCCCAATTCTACCGTAGCCCCTCCTCACGACGGCCGCCGCGTCGGGTCGGCACCGACCCGGATGATCTTCTTGCCGAAGTTCCCGCCCTTGAGCAGCCCGATCAACTCGCTTGGGGCGTTCTCCAGCCCCTCCGTGATGTCCTCCCGATACGTGATCCGGCCCTCGCGCAGCCAGCCGCTCATGTCGGCCAGGAAGCCGGGGAACTGGGAGGCGAAGTCCCAGACGATGAACCCCCGGAAGGTCAGCCGCTTGACGAGGATGCTTTGCATCACCAGGGGGACGCGGTTCGGCCCTTCGGGCAGTTCGGTGGCGTTGTAGTGGGCGATCAGGCCGCAGACCGGCACGCGGGCGAAGTTGTTGAGCAGCGGCAGCACCGCCTCGAACACCGCACCGCCGACGTTCTCGAAATAGATGTCGATCCCGTCCGGGCAGGCGGCCTTCAGGCGCCCGGGCAGGTCGGGCTGATGATGGTCGAGGCAGGCGTCGAAGCCCAGTTCCTCCTCGACGTGGCGGCACTTCCGCTCGCCCCCGGCGATGCCGACGACGCGGCATCCCTTGACCCTGGCGACCTGTCCGACCACCGAGCCGACCGCCCCGGACGCCGCCGCCACCACCAGCGTCTCGCCGGGCTTCGGCTGGCCGATGTCGAGCAGGCCGGTGTAGGCGGTGAAGCCCGGCATCCCGAGCACGCCGAGCGCGTACGAGATCGGCCCGTGCGAGGGGTCGATCTTCCGCACCCCGTCCCCATCGGAGAGCGCGAATGCCTGCCAGCCGGTCCCCGCGAGCACGATGTCGCCCGGCCCGTATTGCGGGATGTTCGACGCCACGACCTCGCAGACCGTACCCCCCTCCATGACCGCGCCCACCTCGACGGGTGGCGCGTAGGAAGGCCCGGCGTTCATCCGCCCGCGCATGTACGGGTCGAGGGACAGGTAGATGGTGCGCAACAACATCTGGCCGGGGCCGGCCTCGGGGACCTCGGCCTCGGCCAACGTGAAGTTGTCCGGCGTCGGCTCACCTTGCGGGCGTGAGGCGAGCAGGACCTGGCGGTTTCGACTGGCTGTCATGGTCCCTCCTTCCTTCTCTGGGAGCGCCGCGGGAATGCGACGGCGTCGTCCCCTTCCGCCTTCTGGTGACGCCGATGCGGTCGGCAAGCTCCGCTGGCGAGCGCCCGGCCTCGACGTGGTTCATCTCCGGTGCTCCCCTCCACCCGGGGCCATCGTAAGGGGCGTGACGGCGTGGCCGCAAGCCGGAAAGTCTGACCGCTCGGCCCGGTGGCGGTTTGGTCCTGCCCCCGGAACGCCGGCGCACGGATTCGAACCAGATTCTGACCGTCACGGATTATGGGGGGGCACCCGGCAGGTGCGAGACCTGAAGGCTGATCCAGACAATTCGGCCTGGAGCGCGGGCGTCTCGCCCGCCTTGGAGAGCCGGATGCGGGCGAGACGCCCGCGCTCCATGGGGTGTGAAACCCACGCCCCCCAAAATCCGTGACGGTCAGCCAGATTCGGCCCTGCCGGACAATATCCAGGCCACACGATACGAAGACATGGATGCCCATCCCCCTCGTCGAGACCGAACCATCCGTCGCCGTCGAACGTCCCCTCGGTCCGCCGTGTCCGGGGGGATGGATACATCCCGTCTCGCATCTGGAGATTGCCATGCTCACGCTGCCCGAACTCCGCGTCGGCGCCCCGATTCGCCACGAGGCCCTGGCCGTCTTTCCCCTGTTCGCCGAGTTCAATGGCGGCGGGGTGGACTACCTTCTCTCGGATGAGGCCATCGCCGCCGGCACCGTCGCCGTCGAGGAGGTCGGAGAGTCCGGGTCCGTGCCCAACCTGCGCGTCGAGAACCGGGGCGAGAGCCGCGTCCTGTTCCTCGAAGGCGAGGAGCTGCGCGGGGCCAAACAGAACCGGGTCCTGAACACCTCCGTCCTGGTCGCCGCCCACAGCCAGACCACCATCCCGGTCAGTTGCGTCGAGCAGGGCCGCTGGCGGTACCGGAGCCGGCAGTTCGGCCACGGCGGCAGCCACTCCTCCTCGAAGCTGCGGCACCACCTGAAGTCGTCGGTGTCCCGCTCCCTGAAGGAGGATCGGGGGCACGCCTCCGATCAGATGGCCGTCTGGGGGGAGGTCAGCCGCCAGATGTGCGCCCTGGAATCAAGCTCCGAGACGGCGGCGATGTCCGACACCTACGATCGCTACCAGCAACGGCTGGACGAGTTCCGGGCGCGGCTGGGGTATGTCGAGGGGGCCAGCGGGATGGCCGTCGCGGTGGGCAAGCAGGTGGTGGCCCTGGACCTGTTCGACAAGCCGGTGACGTGCCGCAAGGTCTGGGACCGGCTGCTGACCGGGGCGGTGATGGAGGCCCTGGAGGTCAATCCGTCGGACGAGCAGGCCGAACCGGGAGACGTGGAGGCGCTGGTGGCCCGGCTGCGGGGGATGGCCTGGGAGCCGGCGCCGGCGGTCGGCGAGGGGGAGGAATACCGGTCGGATGCCGGCGAGGCGCACGCCTCGGCGCTCCTGGTCGAGGGGGCCGTGCTCCACGGCAGCGTCGTCGTGGGGGGCTGATCAGGGGCCTCGTCCCGCCGGGATGGCCCCATCCGCCTCGGGAACGTCCCCGCCCGACGCCTCGCTTCGTGCTCGTCGCAGCAGCAGGGCGTTTCGGCACTCGGTCAGTTCGGCCCGCAACGCCAGCCGTTGCTCCTCGGCCAGCCCGGCGGCCCGCTGCGCCGCCCTCACCTCGCGGAGCGACCAGAGCCGCCCGGCCAGGAACATCGCCACGGCGAACGCGGTCAGGAGCAGGACCTTCAGGGCGACTCCCCTTGCGGGGGTGGGTCGGTCACGCTCGGCAACGGAGTCGCCCATCACTACTCCCCCACATCTTCGCCGCCCGCCGTCGTGAGCAGCCCCCGCAGCGTCTCCGGTTCGGTCCCGTTCTTGAGAAACCGGGCCGAGCCGTCGCCCAGCAGGACGTTGACCCCGCCCGGATGGCCGCTGGAGAGCCCCGCCGCCGGGGCCTTCCCGTTGACCGCGAAGCTCATCCGGTCGAACTTCAGGTCCCGGGGCTCCATCCAGTGGATCGATGTGTCCGCGACCTCGACCAGCAGGACCGTCCGCGTCCGGCCCGTCCTCAAAGTCGCCGAGCGTCAACGGCTCCGCGCCGCGCCAGGCGGTCTCCGGCCCGAGGACGGCGGCGTAGGCCGTCGCGTGCCCCTGTCGCGGATGGCTCGGGCAGGCGTAGGCCGGCACGATCAGCTCGTGCAACGCGCGGTTGTTCGGCCCGTCCCAGGGCTCGTCGAAGCGATACCGGTCGTAGATCGCCTGCTGTTCGAGCCAGGGCAGGATCAGCACCCGCCAACTGTGCATCGGCCTCCCCCGCTCATCGGCGATGTAGGCCGGGGGGAAGCAGCCGAACGCCTCGTGGTAGCCGTGCAGGGCCAGCCCGATCTGCTTGAGGTTGTTGGTACACGCCGACCGGCGCACCGCCTCGCGGGCCGGTCAGGTCGCCGGCAGGAGCAGGGCCACGAGGAGCCCGATGATCGCGATCACCACCAGGACCTCGACGAGGGAGAAGCCGGGACGGCGGGGCCGGGTCGCCATCCGAATCACGAGGGGAGCGGAGACGGGCGTTTTCATGGCGATGGACTCCGGCCCGGGGCCGCCGGCGCCCCGTTGAGGGATGGGTCAATCTCCCCGTCGCCCACGCGGACGATCGTCGCCAGCCAGGCCAAGGGGCCGCCGGGGCTGAACCGCGGCTGATCCGCGCCGCTGACCGTCGCGAACCGCGATTCGCGGATCGACCGCACCTCCCAGCCGCCCGGAAAGGCGTCCCGGATTTCGTGCTCGGTCACCCGCCTCGGCCCCTCCCCGGGCGGCTCACGGTCGCTGAAGCAGAGCAGGTGGTAGGCCCCGCCGGGCTTCAGCACGCGGCCCAGGCTCGCGACGAAGGCCGCTCGCTGGTCGTCGTCGAAGGTGTGGAACAGCCCGCTGTCGATCACCGCGTCGAACCGCCGGCCGAGCGTCTCCAGGCGCAGGGCGTCGGCGATCTCGAAGCGGGCCTCCAGGCCCCGCTCCCGGGCCTTGGCGCGTGCCCGCTCGATCGCCACCGGCACCACGTCGATCCCCCACGTTTCGTGGCCCCGGGAGGCCAGAAACAGGGCGTTCTCGCCGGTGCCGCAGCCGACATCGAGGACCGAGCCGGTGATGGCGCCGGCTTCTTCCCGTTCGACGAAGGCCGGTTGCGGGCCGGGGATGTCCCACGGCGGCTGCCCCTGGTACATTGGCTCGAAGCGTTCCCGGCTCATCGGTGGATCCCCCTGCCGATTCGTTTGTTCGGGTGGCTCGACTCAACGTCCCCGATGGGGTGGATGGCTCAGGGCCGCGAGACCGGGCCACCTCGTCGGCGCTGCTCGCTGCAACCGCCGATGCCGGTCCGACCAGGGCTGTGCTCCACCGGCCGAGGGCAAGGCCCAGCGCGCCAGGTCGAACGACGGATCGGCTCCAGGACGGCCTGGGGTCCTCAACGCGAAGCCGTTGTAGTCACCTCCGGCGATGGCGGTGAAGCCGGTGCCCGTCGGCGCATTCCTGACCTCGCCGGCGGCGCCGCCGCCCCAGGCGGCGATCGAGCCGTCGGATCGCAACGCGTAGCCGGTGGCGAAACCCCCGGCGATGGCGGTGAAGCCGGTGCCCGTCGGCGCGTTCCTGACCTCGCCGGCGGCGTCGCCGCCCCAGGCGGCGATCGAGCCGTCGGATCGCAACGCGTAGCCGGCGGCGTACCCCCCGGCGATGGCGGTGAAGCCGGTGCCCGTCGGCGCGTTCGTGACCGCGCCGTAGCTGTTGGAGCCCCAGGCGGCGATCGAGCCGTCGGATCGCAACGCGTAGCCGTTGTAGTCACCTCCGGCGATGGCGGTGAAGCCGGTGCCTGTCGGCGCGTTCGTGACCAGGCCGTCACCGTCGGAGCCCCAGGCGGCGATCGAGCCGTCGGATCGCAACGCGTAACCGTCGTAGCCACCCCCGGCGATGGCAGTGAAGCCGGTGCCCGTCGGCGCGTTCGTGACCGCGCCGGCGAAGCCCCAGGCGGCGATCGAGCCGTCGGATCGCAACGCGAAGCCGGTGAAGGCCCCCGCGGCGATGGCGGTGAAGCCGGTGCCCGTCGGCGCGTTCGTGACCAGGCCGTAGCTGTTGGAGCCCCAGGCGGCGATCGAGCCGTCGGATCGCAACGCGAAGCCGTTGTAGAAACCCGCGGCGATGGCAGTGAAGTCGGTGCCCGTCGGCGCGTTCGTGACCTCGCCGTAGTCGTCGTAGCCCCAGGCGACGATCTGACCACCCCGAGCCGGTGCCGACAGGGCCAGTCCGACCAGGCCTAGCCCCAGCACGCCGAACACCGACCTTCGAAGATCTCGGATCATGATGCGCTCCTGATGATTCCAGGGCTCTCAAACCCAATGGATCGGCGAACCCGCCCGCGACCATCGCGTCCTCCGCCCAAACCGCCAACTCGGGCCGCACTTCGATTCGAGAACGACGCATCTTCGAGGGCGACCGCCCCTTGTCGAGCAAGGGGCGTGGAACGTCATCGTTACATCCCGCGATTACGTTCGCAAGATTTTTTTCAGTTCATATGCTGGGGCAAGGAAAAGTTCACAAAGCGAAATGCAATTCATCCGGCGATAAGCTGGTTCGGAACAATGGCTTAAGAAAAAGGGCCTCCCTGCACGATGGTGTTGCTTTACGACCTCAACTCGGCTCGGGGAGCCGACGACGCAGGGCCACCCCACCGCAGAGGGCAGGTCCACGCCGCCGGAGGAACGACGACCGTCTCGGGGACGGCTGGGGCTCCAACGCGTAGCCGTTGAGCGCCCAGACCGGGCGATTCGCACAGCGTGTTTCTGGCGAAACTCCTCAGTCCGACCAGACCTCCGGCACGCGGGCCTTCACACCCCGGCGGAGACCACCGCGCCGGGCCTCGACCCGCCCACGGCGAGGGCGAGACTCAAGCGAGAGGTACCGCTCGGGGAGGCCGGGGTCGTCGCCGTAGGGGCCGAAGATGGCCGTGCCGACGACCACCTTTCGAGGCGGCTGGTCGGCCCTGGAAGCCGAGGGGGGCTCCCGGCGGTCATCCTCGTCCTCGTCGGGCGCCTTCAGGTGGTCGTCGAACCAGTCGGCGAAGGTCTCCACGTCCTTCGGCAGGTCGGCCCAGCCGTGTCCGGCACCCGGCTTGACCACCAGCTTCGCCTCGACGCCGGCCTCCTTGAGCTTCTCGACGATCAACTCGGCTTGCTGGATGGGGACGAGCTTGTCGGCATCGCCATGAACGATCAGCGTCGGCGGGTCGTCCGGGCTGACGTGGTTGACCGGCGAGATGTCCCTGCCGATCTCCAGGACCCGCTCCTCCTCGGTGATCGGCACGAACTTGTGCTGCCGCGGGTCCAGCTCGTGGAAGTCGAACGGGGCCTTGAAGTTCTCCAGGATGCCCCGGCCCAGGGCGTTCTCGCCCGTCTTCCCGTAGTTGAGGAAGTCGGTGGGCGGGAAGAAGCAGGCCACCGCCTGGACCCGGCTGGAGGTCCGCTCGATCGGGTCCTTGGCCTTCGGGTTCCCCGCGTCTCCGGCCACCCCCTGCATCAGCGACAGGTGCCCGCCCGCCGAGCCGCCGTAGATGCCGATGCGGTCCGGGTCGATCCCGTAATCCTCGGCGTGGTGGCGGATGAACCGCACGGCGCGGTTCATGTCCTGGAGAATCTCGGGGATGGTGAACTTCGGCTGGCTGCCGTGGACGACGGCGAAGACCGTATAACCCCGCTCGACCAGCGGCTCGATCAGCGGCACGGCAATGGCCTCGTGGGCCGAGAACCAGCCGCCGCTGACAACCAGGATGAGGCCGACGCCCCTGGCGTCCTGCTTCGGCGTGAACACGTCCATGGTCAGCGCGGTGCCGAACTTCCGCCCGTAGATCACGTCCTCCTGACGGGTATAGGAGGGTTCGTCGTCAGCCCGGACCGGCTGGGCCAGGGGTAGGGTCCATGCCAGGGCGAGGAGGCAGGACAGGCGAAGGAAAACCGCGGGCGCACGGCGACGAGAACGCATCACAACCTCCGTATCCCCCGGATTCGGTCCGGGGGCGTCGGGTTACTGGTTCCGGGTCGGGTGTCGGGCGCCTCCAGGATACGGGCGCATCCGGCGCGGGCAAGTTGGCTCAGCGGGCCTTCACACCCCGGCGGAGACCACCGCGCCGGGTCTCGACTCGCCCAAGGCGCGCGGGCGAGACTCCAGCCGACGACGGTACCGCAGGTGCCGGCGCCGCGTCCACTCCACCAGCGGACGCCAGACCGGCCCCGTCAGCCGGTGGCGGATCAGCGGGTGCCAGAGCCGGTTCGACCGCTTGTAGAGGTACGACATCGCCAGGTACGGCGCCACCGACCGCCAGTCCTCCGGGCGCCTTTGCCAGATCGACCCGTGCGAGAACAGCCGCCGGTAGCACCAGGCATACCCCTCGGCCAGTTCCTCCGGCGTCATGTGCCGGGGGCGGAAGACGACGTGCGCCGTGTCGTAACGCGACCAGTCCCTGTGCAGCAACCGCCCCTCGCTCTCCATCTGCCGGAACAGCGGCGTGCCCGGGTAAGGGCGTCAGGATGTGGAACGTCGCGCACTCCAGCCGGGCCTCCTCGATCCAGGCGACCGTCCGCGCGAACACGTCCGGGCGGTCGTGGTCGAAGCCCAGCACGAAGCTGCCGTTGACCTGGATGCCATGCTCGTGCAGCAGCCGCACCCGGCGGGCGTAGTCCTCCGGCCTCGGCGTCTTCTTCCGCGCATCGTCAAGGTTCTCCCCGGCCAGCGACTCGAAGCCGACGAAGACCCCGGTGCAGCCGGCCAGCGCCATCTCGCGGACCAGCGACGGGTCGTCGGTCACGTCGATCGTGACGGCGGCGCTCCAGATCACCTCCAGGGGCCGCAGCGCCCGGCAGAGGGCGCGCAGGTACTCCGGCCGGGAACCGAGGTTGTTATCGATGAAGACCCCGTAGGGCTGCCCGTCGTCGCGGAACTCGGCGACGACCTGCTCGACATCCCGCACCTGATACGGCATCGTCAGCCCGTCGGTCGCCAGGTAGCAGAAGCCGCAGCGGTTGTGGCAGCCGCGCGTGGCGATCAGGCTCGTGGTGGTCAGGAACGAGCGGCGGGGCAGCAGGTCCCGGCGGGGCGGCGGCTCCTCGCGGTAGGGGTGCCGGTAGCTGCCCCGGTACACCTGCCGGAGTGAGCCCGCCTCGATGTCGCGGAGAACCTCCGGCCAGACCCCGACGCCCTCGCCGACGACGATCGCGTCGGCGTGCGGGGCGACCTCCTCGGGGCACGACAGGGCGTGCAGCCCCCCCATCACGACCACGGCGCCCCGATCCCGATACCAGCGGGCCAGGGCGTAGGCCCGCTCGGCGAAGGTCAGGTGGACGGTGATCCCGACGACCCGCGGGAAAGGGTCGCTCGGCGGCGGCCCCTGAAGCAGGTTCTCGTCCCAGTAGGTCACGTCCCAGTCCGGCGGGGTCGCCCCGGCAATGCTGGTCAGCGCCAGCGAGGGGGTCAGGACGTGCTTGCCGAAGCTGGCGTGCGGGTCCTTGGGATAGAACGGGTTGATCAGCAGGACCGACCGGGGGCGGGGCGGCCCCGGTCGGACGGCCTCGTCGAGGTGGGGTGCGACTCGCAGCGCGCGGGGAATCCACGGCGTCCCCATGGGGCGTCTCCTGACTCCGGCATCATGTTGCGTCATCCCCGCTGGGGGGCTCGGACGTTAGCTTTGCGATGTAAAGTCAGGAAGTCAAGGAGATTCTCGGGCCAATCTTCGGGAGGTCCATTCGGCTTGGGATGAGAGAGCGAGCCGTCGCGGCCCGGGGTTCGGAGGTCGCGAGGGCCGCGGCGCGAACCGGCGCGCATCCTCGTCCGTCAATCGGAGTCGTAATGGCCACGATGCCGACCGCAGGCCGGGCAGCGGAAGACGTAGACGCTGACGTAGCCCGTCGCGGCGCTCTCCCAGAGGCCGGGAGCTTCGGACATCGGCTCTCCGATGACCTCGTGGAAGAAGCGCTCGGGGTCGCCGTCGGGTGCCGCCCGCTCGAAGTCCTCCTCGCGCCAGTTTCCGACGTAGGTCATCGGGCGACGGCAGCAGAACAGCCACCGCTCCCCCTGCCAGGTGCTGTAGGTCGGCGTGCGGAGCAACGCGAACATCGCCTCCCGGGGCAGCCGGACCGCCACCCACTCGTCCTCCTCCTCGCCCGGGTCGTCGTCTGTGATGGGGACGACCTCGAACTGCGCCGCCGCTGACGAGATTGGCCGGAATGCCGCCCGTGAGGCCGTCCCGCGTCTCATCCCAGGAGACGATGCCGAGTTCGGTATCCTTGGTGATCGCCGCTCGCCCCGCTCGCAGGCAGTCGTAGCAGGCCCGATACGCGCCGGAGGACCCGACGGGCGGACGAGGGATCGGGGCATGGCAGGAGCGGCACGCGACGTCCTCCGGCCCCTTCGGATCGAGCGCATTGTCCGTCCCGCACGAGTCGCAGGCAAGGACGACCGCATCGACCTGGAAGCAGGGGCGGGCCGGGCGTCGGCAGAGCGAGCAGGTGGCGAGCCCGCGGAACTCGGTCCCCGCGTACGAGCCCTCGTAGAGCGGGAACGGGAGGCCCAGATCGGCGAAGGAGGCCCCCACCGGCACCCCGGGCGTCAGGAGGCAGAAGGGCTCGTGGAGGCTCCCCGCCGACGCCCCGCAATCCGGACACCTGGGCTCGCTCGCCGCCATCAAATCACTCCGGAAACGGCTGGTCAATCCACGTCACCACCAGCCCGACGACCATCATTCTCGCGATCGGAATGCCGCTCCGCAACCGAGGAGACCTCGACACCTCCCTTGCGCGTCGGTGCGCCTGGCGAAGACCATCGGGTGTCAACCTCCGCGTTCGACCGGTCGGGCGGCTCTCTTCCTCGGGGCTCCATCCTTACCAGAAGCCGGCCGGTGGGTGATACTGGACTCTGGCACGGTCACCGACAGGAAACGATCCTCATCAACGAGGACCCGTGAGATGCCCCGCTGCACCTTCCGCGACCACGACAACCCGTCCAGGGCCGACTCCCGCGAGAACGGCGGGGTGCTCCTGGCCCGGTCCTTCGACGCTCGATCAATCAACCCGCCCGAGCACCGGGAAGACCCGGTCCGCGTCCTGCCGGGCCGGAGCCGAAAGAGCGAGGCAATCCAGCTCGATCGGGAGCGGATCGGCGCCTGGCCCAGGGACGCGGTCGATGTCCGGGCGGGACGACACGTCCTGCCGGCGACACCACAAGGGTCAGGCTGCCGGGGATTCGTCGTGCTGGCCCTCGTTGTTCTCAACGGGTCGATCGCCCTTGCTCAGGATCAAGGTCCTTCCCTCTCGAAAGCCGAGCGGGAGGAGAATGGCGTCCTGACCCACACCGTCCGGTCGGAGTTCCAGGACGCGCCGACCCGGATACGGGTCTTGGTCCCCAGGCAGCCGGAGCCCGGCGAGCGATTCCCCGTCATCTACGTCCTGCCGGTCGAGCCGCGGGAGGAGCACCGCTACGGGGACGGGCTCGCCGAGGTCCTCAAGCATGACTTGCATGAGACGCATCGGGCCATCTTCGTGGCCCCGACGTTCGCGCGCCTGCCCTGGTACGCCGACCACCCGACCGACCCCGGCATTCGTCAGGAGCGTTACCTGCTGGAGGTCGTCGTCCCGTTCGTCGAGGCGACCTATCCGACGCGGGCCGAGCCGGGGGGCCGGCTCCTGCTGGGCTTCAGCAAGTCGGGCTGGGGAGCGTACAGCCTGCTGCTGAGGCACCCGGAAGTCTTCGGCAGGGCCGCCGCCTGGGACGCGCCGCTGATGATGGACCAGCCGGGCAAATACGGCTCCGGCCCCATCTTCGGCTCCGTCGAGAACTTCCGGCGCTACCAGATCAGCCGACTCCTGGAGGAGCGCGCCAGCCAACTCGACGCGGCGGAGCGGCTGATCCTCCTCGGCTACGGCAACTTCCGCGAGGACCACCGGCAGGCCCACGCCTTGATGGAGCGGCTGGGAATTCCCCACATCTACCGGGACGGACCCGAGCGGGTCCACGACTGGCACAGTGGTTGGGTGTCGGAAGCCGTCGCGTTGCTCCTGGAAACGCCGCCCGATTGAGTCGCCGGACGGCCCTTGACCGGGGCCACGACGCGGCGACCATCCCCAACCGGTAGAGGACTGATCTCGTCCCACCCGGATCGGCCTCTGGGTCGGTACAATTCTTCCCGAGAAAACCAGATACCGAACGACCCCAGGCAACGAGACTGATCAGGATGGGGACCATGGTTCTCTGGCAATCCCACCCTGGCTCCACGATCGATCCTGGGGAGACTGTTCCGAGATGTCCGAATTCCCTCGTTGAGCGCCGACCGAACCCAAACACACGGCGCCGACCGAACCCACCTGCCATTCTGGCAGCCGAATCGGGTTGCCTTTCGGAGCCGACCGAACCCAAGCCTACAGCGTCGACCGAACCCAAGAAACGGGTCTGTCTTGTGATATAACTCCTTGATTCGAAATGAGATTCGGTTAAAAAACCAAACGAAGCCAATGACCATCGGCCCGCCCGATTCCGGGCCTGTCGGAGCGCGTGGTCCCGCCACGGAACGGGGACGGGATTGACAATCCGGCGCCTGTGGCGAGGATGGGGGATTTCCACAATGGGCGCCGGTCTGAACTCTCCGGAGGAGGAATGCTGCCATGACCGCCGGCTGGTTTCGATGCCTCCTGGTGATGCTCGCCTTGTTGTCCGTCCCGAGATCGGCATGGGCCGATGATGGCTCGGGTCCGTTCAGGGGCCGACAGCGTGAAGGTGCTCCCGATGCGTCCCCCGTCGCCTTCGAGGAGCAACCGAACGGCCTCCGGATCCGCATCGGCGGGGAGCCCTTCGCTACCTACGTCTTCGAGCAGGGAGAGACGACCCGTCCGTTCCTTGAGCACCTCCGCTCACCGGGGGGCGTGCAGGTCACCCGCAACAACCCGCCGGTCGCGGGTGTGGACCTGGCCGACCACCCGACGTTCCATCGGGGCCTGTGGCTGGCCTTCGGCGATCTGAACGGTGCCGACTCCTGGCGCAACGCCGCCCCCATCCGGCACGCCGGATTCATCGAGGAGCCCCGGGGCGGCGAGGGCCGGGGCCGCTTCACCGTCCGCAACCGCTACTTGAAGGACGGGAGGGACATCGCCGAGGAGGTCTGTCGGCTGACCATCCTGGCGCGGCCCGCCGGCACCCTGTTGATCTGGGACTCAGAGTTCCGCCCCGTGGGCAACGCTCTGGCCTTCGGCGACCAGGAGGAGATGGGCCTCGGCGTCCGGGTCGCCACCCCGCTGGCGGTGGTCAATGGCGGGCGGATCATTGACAGCGAGGGCCGCGTGAACGAGGCCCAGGTCTGGGGTCAGCAGGCCGACTGGTGCTCGTACAGCGGGGCGATCGATGGGAAGCGGGTCGGCGTCCTGTTGATGCCGGACCCCGGCAACTTCCGCCGCTCCTGGTTCCACGCCCGCGACTACGGGTTGCTGGAGGCCAATCCCTTCGGACGCAACGCCTTCACCGGCGGTGAGAAGAGCCGGGTGGTCGTCGAGCAGGGGGAGAAGCTCCGGCTCCGGTTCGGCATCCTCTTCTATGACGGCGAGCCCGACCTGGATGCGGCCTATCGGGACTTCCTGAAACAGATCGGGCACGAGGAGGGTCGATCGAACCCTTGAGGTTCGGAGTCCTCAACGGAACGCCGCCTCGACCCGACCAATGGGGGCGAACCGGGCGATCCCCCGGTCCCCCGCCACGACGGGGACCAGGCCCACCGGGGAGCCGGGGATCACCACCTGACCGGCCCGCACCGCCTCGCCCCGCCGGACGAGGTGATTGACCAGCCAGGATCTCGACCCCGAGGCCCGCTGGCGCGGCCCAGTTATCCCGAGGCGCGCGGGCCGCGGCACCTGGCCTTCGAAGTTGCCGACCTCGGGGCCGGAGGGCCCCATGCTCCTTCAACGGATCATGCCGACGCCGCCGAGGGATGGACCAGGGGGACGTAACCGGCCCGGATCGCCGCCACGGTCGATCTCGGGGTGAGGACCGACACGACCGCCCCTGCCGGTCGGGGCATTCGATCCCGATAACCCCCCGGCGACCAGGCGAGTAGATGACCGTCCCAGAGCAGGTAGGCGTCGTTGGCCGCCGCCTTCAGGGTGACGAACACACCGTCCGGCAACTCATCCAGCTTCGCCTCGAAGGCCCGCCGCGCCGCCGGGCCCGAGGCGGTCGGCGTGGAGCCGGTCGTCGATTTCCGAGGCCCTTGGGAGTTCACCTTCCCACTGCCCGGGATTGCCCATGGCCCAGGCATTCCGGTAGACGACGTATCGAGGCCGCTGGCACTCGGCGCAGGGTCGGTGGCCCGCCGCCAGGCCGGTCGCCTCATCGAGAAAGAACAGTTCCGTGTACCGCCCCGGTGCCATGATCCGCCGACGGCGGCCCTTGAAGTCCAGCACGCAGAGGATCCACCGCCGCAGCGCCCAGGGTCGCACGATTCGCCCCTCTGCGTTGTGGAGCACGCCCCGGTTGCCCATGAGCGTGCCTCGCTCCGGGACGTCGACGATCTCGCCACGCGGGGTAATCCGGTTCCGCCTCGGCATGCACACCATCCGGCTGGTCAAATGTCGTCGGCCCCCAGTTCCGATGCGGCAGGGTACGACCAGGCGGGCAACGACCGCAAGGTCGGTCGTTCCATTCCGGTCGCGGTGTCGGAAGGGAGGCTTGCGCGTGCCTCCGGCCTCACGCCGACTTCCGGGCGACCGCCTTGCCCACGCCCTGGCCCATCAGATCGGTGAGCCGTCCCCGCAGGTCCTTGGCCTCGGCCAGGGTCACGTCCGGGGCGCGGAGCCGCTCCAGCAGGCCCCGCAGGGTTTCGATCCGTTCGTCCCGCTCCGACGCCCTGCCCATGTCCACTCCTCGCCCGACTCACGAGCCGTCTCTTCCCTGACCGGTCACATCGGAGGGGCAGTTGCCCCGGGTGATCGTTATGATGGGGACGCGCGTGGGAAATCGAGGTGAGCGGGTGATGCCACGATGGGCGACGATTTCGAGGACCGCATCCTGGTACGGCTACGCTCGCTCGGGTCAGTCATCTATCAGCAGGGCGATGTTTGGCGGGCACGGCCTCTATTGGCGGGACGTGATCTTCGCCATCGTGCATGGCGACCGGCTCTTCCTGAAGGTGGACGACCGATCGACGGGTGATTTCCCAGCGCGGGGCATGGGGCCCTTCCGGCCCAACGAGCGACAGACGCTCAGGTCCTACTTCGAGGTACCCCCGGACGTGCTGGACGATCCCGAGGCGCTGCTGTCGTGGGCTGGGGAGGCGATCCGGGCGGCACCGGCCGTCGAAGGTCCTCGGCGGTGAGTACCAGGAGATCGGCTCCAGTCGTATCGGCGACACCGGGCAACCTCTCACGAGATCGGAGGCACCCTCATGGCGAAGAAGAAGACCGAGAAGCGGGTCACCAAGTCAGACTTCCTCCGCAAGGCCCTGGGCCGCAATCCCAACCTCGACCTCCGGCAGATCAACCGCCGCTGGCAGAAGGCCGGACACCCCGGCGAGATCAGTAGCCCCCTGTACTACCTGATCCGCCGCGAACTGGGTATCCGGACCGAGTGGGTCTGGGTCCGGGAGGGCGAGGAGGTTCCCGGCAGGTCCGCACCCGCCGGGGCCACGGGCGAGGTTTACCAGTTCAAGATCACGCTCCTGGACGCCCCGCGACCGATCTGGCGGCGGATCCGGGTGAAGGACGGCACCCTGGACAAGCTCCACGAGCACATCCAGACGGCCATGGGCTGGACCAACTCACACCTGCATCATTTCCGCATCGGCGGCACGCTCTACGGCGACCGGCTGCTGATGGCCGAGAACTTCGGTGAGATGGGCTACCGGGACTCCACCACGACGCTCCTGAGCGCCATCCTGCCCCGGGACGACACGCCGTTCTCGTTCGAATACGAGTACGACTTCGGCGACGGTTGGCAGCACGAGGTGCTCTATGAGGGCCGCCCGACCGCCGAGTCGGGGGAGCGGTCTCCGCGCTGCCTGGAGGGCGAGGGGGCGTGCCCGCCGGAGGACGTGGGAGGCGTCTGGGGCTACGCGGACTTTCTCGAAGCGGTCGCCGACCCCAACCACGAAGAGCACGACTCGCTCCTGGAGTGGGCCGGCGGCAAGTTCGACCCCGAGAAATTCAGCCCGACGGCGGCGACCCGGCGGATGAAGCAAGGGCTGCCGGACTGGCGGTCGATGCGGTGACGGGTTCGTGGCCGAGGCGGCCAGGGGACCGCCTATCGGATAACGGCGGCGGCCTCCTCGATCCGGGGCCGTCGCCGCCTCGTGCTCCGGCGGGTGATTCTCAGGGGATCCGAGGTTGTGGTCGGGATCGTATCGCGCCGTCGACGCCGCCACGGCGGCCCCGGCGCTGTTCGCCAGGCGGGAAGGCCAGCCGATGGACGCGGAGCACGTACCAGCGACCGGGGTCGATCTCTCCCGACGCCCAGTCCTCGTTGAGGACCAGTCGCGCCTCGGGCGGAATCGGGTCGGGGGGCTCGTCGGCCAGGGCAACCGTTCCCGCCGCAAGGGAGGTCACGAGGAGCACGGGGCCGAACGGCATGGAGGTCATGGGCGGTCGCCCTCCGGCGACTTCAGGTGCTCATCGAACCAGTCGGCGAAGCGGCTCATGTCCTCGACCATCGTGGCCCAGCCATGGCCGGCGCCCTCCTTGACGACCAGCTTCGCCTCGACGCCGGCCTTATCCAGCGCCTCGACCATCGTCTCCGACTGCTGGATAGGGACCAGTTCGTCCCGGTTCCCGTGGAGGATCAGGGTCGGCGGGTCGTCCGGGGTGACGTGGGTGATTGGCGAGATCGCTTTCGTGATCTCCCGCAACCGGTCCTCGTCGGTGATGGGCTTCCAGAGGTTGGTCTCCTCGTCCCGTTCGTGGTAGTCAAAGGCGGGCCGGAAGGGCTTCTGATGGTCGCGGGCGTGGATCAACGCTTTGCCAGGCGTGCCGAAGTTGAGAAAGTCGGTCGGCGGGAAGAAGCAGGCCACCACCTGCACCCGGCTTGACTCGCGGTCCACCGGGTCCCGGGCGTCCGGGTCGCCTTCGTCCCCGGCGGTCCCTAGCATCAGTGACAGGTGCCCGCCCGCCGATGCGCCGGTGACTCCGATGCGATCGGGGCCAATGCCGTAGTCAGCGGCGTGGTGGCGGATGAACCGCACGGCGCGGTTCATGTCCTTGACGATCTCGGGGACGGTGTAGCGGGGCTGGCTGCCGTGGACGACGGCGAAGACGGTGTAGCCCCGGTCCAGCAACGGCTTGATGAAGCCGGGGTTGATCGCCTCGTGCGCCGAGAAGAAGCCGCCGCTGACGACCAGAACGATGCCCGCCCCGTTGGCCTTCTCCTTTGGTGTAAAGACATCCATGGTCAGGGCGGTGCCGTGCTTGCGACCGTAGATGACATCCTCGGCCCGGGTGAACGAGGGCTCCTGGGCAAGGGTCTCAAATGGCGTCCAGGCCAGCACCATCAGGGCGATCAGCGAGAGGTGTCTCATCGGCGAGGTTTCCCGAGGGTCTGAGATCGAGCGATGGGGTAGACGATTCCCTGTCGCCCCAGTTTCGCCGATGAGGTCGTCCGAAGTCGAGAATGCTCCGGTCAACTGCCGGGACAGCAAAGGAGAGTGGTGGCCGGTGAGAAGAGAGTGACCCCTTGGGTCAGAATCGAGAACCGGCAGAACCACCCCAGCATCAGGGAAAGGTCCATCACCGAGTTTTCGGGCAGGCCGGAGATAGGTGGCTCGGACGAGGAAGGGTCCGAGGAAGCTGGCCGCTCGATACCGCCTCGGCTGGCGACCAGCCCGGCGCAAGTAAGTAATATGTTTGGCTGCTTCCGCGTCCTCCCCCCGCTTCCGGGTGCCGCGGCTGGTTTTCCAAATGGGCGACGAACCCCGACACAAGCCATACCTCGCCAGCCACCTACCTCACCCGGAATCCCGTGTCATCGTGGACACGCTGAATGTCAACCATGATGGTGTTTTCCGGAACGCGGGACCGGGGTTCGCTCGGCACGGAGTTGCGGGTTCCGAAGGGGCGTTGTTCAGCGGTTCCTCGGCCTGACCAGGAACGGGACCGTCGGCGTCGAACCGGAGATGGAGCGATTGATTATTGATTCCAGACGCGATCCGGGTTCTCAGCGGGCCTCGATGGGCCGCTCGACCACGTGATCGTCATCTTCCGGGTCCAACTCGGCTTCACGGGCGGCACGACCGATGCGACCGAGACCGAAGCCGATGACCAGAAAGGCGAGGCCGGTCAGGAACAGGCCGAGGCAGATAATCTGGCCGACGCGGCTCTCGGGCGTGGCCATCATGTACCAGACCGCCGACCAGATGGTCATGAGGGCGCCGATCGTGATGTAGAACAGGGCGAACCCCGGCGCTGAGGATGACTTGACGAACGGCATCGAAGCGTCTCCTTCCACGGTGTCATATCGCCGACACAGGCACGCGGACCGGTCGAGGGCGGAACGGGCAACGCGCCCGGAACCGGACCGGGGCGTCGTCCTCGGGGGTCTGCCGAGGCCGTTCCTGCGGGGCCGCAATTCATGGACGTGGATAGTGCAAATCAAATGCCACTCAGCGCGATGCGGAGACGGAAGCCGACTGCGCCCGGACGACCAGCCGATCGTCGGATGAGCCGTCTTGCCGTCGGGCAATGCTGTGCCAGGATCGCCACGCGCGGTTCAGCTCCCGGCAATCGGCGAGGCCGTAATGGCGGCGGGCGGCGGCATCCCAGCCATTCCGCTGGCCGTCGCGGACGAACGTCAGGAACCGGGGCCGGCCGCCGATCTGGACGAGGAATTTCGACACCGAGTAGCCCTGGCCGTAAAACCCCATCAGGTCTTTCGGGTACTGCTCCATCTCGAAGAGGCGGACCAGGGGGAAGTCGCCGCGACGGGCGAGCAGGTCGACGACGATCTGGTCGTGCCGCAGCTTCTCGCGGGCGTCCTCGCTCAGGAGCGAGGCCCCCTCGTCGGCCCAGCGCGGCATCGGGCCGCCGAAGTAGGCGGCGAAGACCGTGTGTGTGACCTCATGCGGCAGGGCCGAGGCCAGGATGCGGTCGAGCCGTCCCTCGACCGAGATCTCCTGGTCGGAAACCCGCCCCCCGGCGAACCCGAAGGAGGTCAGGCCGCCGGCCTCGCCGCGGGTCAGCTTCACGCGGACCGGGCAGGGGGTCGGCCAGTGGGGCAGTTCGTGACCGAGCCAGGCCAGGGCGACCGACTTGCGGCAGCGTCTCGGCGTGATCGCCGACCTGTTTCGCAACCTCGGCCGTGGGGGCCTCGACGACGAAGTTGGGGGTCCGGTACGACGCCCCGCAGAACAGCGGGACCATCAGCACCAGCGCGAACACTGCCCCCACGCGCCGGCCTGTCGCCGGGCGAGCCGATCGTGCATCCATGCTCAGGCTCCTCCCTGAGAACCGCGACGAGCAGAAAAGGCGGGCGTGCCCCTCTTCGGTCACGCCCGGTCTCTCGGCCGAGCAGCCGCTCCGGGCTGTCGGCCACCTCGGCGGGAAACTTTACCGAAAAACCGGGCGGCTGTCGCCCCCGGATTCCGTCCGCTTCGCTCAGGCCGTGGCGGTTGCCGGTTCGGGAAGGACGCCGACCTCGTCGAGCAGGGCGGCCACCTGGCGGGCGCGTTCCGGTTCCAGCGAGCGCAAAGGGGGCGGCAGCATGCGGTTCAGCAGGCCGCGGTGCCGGCAGGCGACTTCCAGACTGGCCAGCGGGGTGCCGCCGAAGCTGGCGATCCGCGCGAGCCGGGTCAGTTGCTCCTGGAGCCGGAAGGCCCGCTCGGCGTCGTCGGCGTGGACGGCGTCCCAGATCGCCACGGTCAGCTCGGGGAAGGCGTTCGAGAGGCTCGTGACGAAGCCATCGGCCCCCAGGGCGGTCGAGAGGGCCAGCAGGTCGTTGCCGTGCAGGTACGAGAAGCCGACCCGCCGGCGCTCGTCGGCGGGCCAGTCCTGCGTGCGGCTGAGGCTGGGGCAGACGTCCTTGCAGCCGACGATCCTCGGGTGCTCCGCCAGCCGCCGCAGGTTCTCGAAGGAGAGCTGGTTGCAGATCCAGGGGGCGTTGTAGATCACCAGAGGGCGAGTCATGCCGTCGGCCAGGGCGAGGAAGTAGCCGACAACCTCTTCGGGGTGCATCGGCTGGTACCAGGGGGGAAGCACGGCGTAGGCGTCGTAGGGCAGGTCGTCGAACCGTCGGGAACGCTCCAGGGTCCGCCGGGTCCCGCCATCGGAGACGTTCAGCACCAGGGGGAGGCGGCCCGCGGCGACCCGGGCGACCGTCTCGGCCGCCAGGCGCTGCTCGTCGTCGGGGAGCAGGTCGAACCGGGCCGTCGTCCCCAGGGCCCAGAGTCCGTGCACGCCCGCCGCGATCGCGTTCTCGGCGACGCGGGCCAGGGCCTCGGCGTCGAGGGAGTCGTCATCGCGCAAGGGGGAGGGCAGGGGAGGGATGATTCCTCGCAGGGTGGGCACGTCCATCGGTAACCTCTCGGGGGTCGAATGGCGGGTGGGGTGGGTCGTCGGGCCGTCCCCCCGAGTATGGCGTATCCGACCACGAGAATTCAACTTGCAGGTCCGGGGACGCCCCGGCGCGGAGCCGGGTTTTCGGAAGGTCCCGGTCGGGAGGGTCTTTTCACTGATGCCGGGGGCCGCTCCGGACCGATCACTAATGGCGAAGACACGACGAGGCGTGGCGAGGAAGGCTGGGACGCACTCGAAGGGAGTCGCGACTGCGCCGGAGCCAATACGGGGTCGGATTGGACTCGCCGAGCTGCCCGCGCTGTTTTGTCGTAGAGACGCAAGGAGGAGGAGATCCGTATGGCGACTGCACGACTACGCCTTTTTCATCCCGAAGACGAGGCTCCCGAGGAATCGCACCAGAACACGATTCCGGTCCGGCTCGTCGATCTCTATCCCTTGCTCGCGCAGGCCTACCGTGATAACTACGTGTGGCTTCGCGACTTCGAGGACGACCAGATCCTCGTCAGCCCCGATCTCTATGAGGTCGTCCGGGCCTTCTCCGACTGCCGTCCCTCCGCCTGACGGCCGGTTGGTGTCTCCGCGCTCGTACATGGAAGACCGCGCTCCCGATGAGGAGCGCGGTCTTCTGCCATTGCCGGGGGCTTGTTTGCCGGGGAGCGGGTTGGCCCGGCTCCCTCTTGCCTGAGGGCTGTCGGCACCATACGCTAAAGAGTCGGAGAGGGTCGTGCCGGCAGTCGCGGGGTCGTACCGTCGCGGACGTGCTCGGATTCGGCTCTCCGCAATCGGGGTGGGCCGCGATGAATTCCCCGGACTCGCAGGACGACTTCACGATCGAGCGGCATGGCGACGTCACCTTGATCTCAGCGTCGCCGGCGCTGGAGCAGCTTGACGCCAGCCTGGTGGACGACGCCGCGGCCTTGATGCTCGAACCTCTGCGCGACCAGGAAACGCCTCTGGTGGTCGTGGACCTGGAGCGGGTTGGGTACTTCGGTTCCGTCTTCCTCCAGTTGCTCTTGCGCTGCTGGAAGCTGGCGACGGTCAAGGGTGGCGTGATGGTTCTGACGGGCGTCTCCGAGCCGGCCCGTGAATTGCTCCGAGTGACTTCCCTCGACATGGTCTGGCCGATTTACGGGAACCGTCGCGAGGCGATCGAGGCCCTGCTGGCGGATTGATCGGGCGGCATTGCCGGGGTGAGCCGGAGGAGTTCACGCGCCTTGTCCGACAAGGCTTCCGTTGACAGTTTGCCCAGCGCGTCCGATGATGGAGAAAACCAAGGATTCCGCTTGCCGAAAAGGGTGACTGGCCGGAGCAGCCATGGGTATCTATGACCGCGAGTATTATCGCGACGACACGGGCGGTGGCTGGTTCTCCGGCGTGGCCCCGGTGGTCAAGACGCTCATTCTGATCAATGTCGGTGTCTTCATCGCTCAGGTGCTCACCGGGCCGGGCCTCCGCGACCTGCTGGCGATTCGCAGCCCGCAGCTCATCGAGGGCTTCGAGGTCTGGCGACTGATCACCGCGCCGTTCCTGCACAGCACGAGCGACATCCTCCACATCGTCTTCAACATGCTCTTCCTCTGGTGGGTCGGGCGTGAGATCGAGTCGATGTACGGCAGTCGCGAATTTCTGGTGATGTATCTCTCGGCGGCCGTCTTCAGCACATTCTGCTGGGCGCTGTTCGACTACTACTGGGTTCACGGTGGACGGCCGATGCTGGGGGCGTCGGGGGCGGTGACGGCGGTCGTCGTCCTGTACACGCTCTACTACCCGCGCCGGGAGGTGTTGCTCTTTTTCATCATCCCGATGCAGATGTGGCTTCTGCTGGTCATCTTCCTGGGCTTCGATCTGCTCTCCTTGCTGCAAGGTGGGGGGGCCAACTCGGGGACGGCCTACGTGGCGCATCTGGCCGGGGCGGCCTATGGGTTCTGCTTCAAGCAGTTTGACCTGCGCTGGTCCCGACTGACGCAGAAGCGGAAGTTCCGGCCGAAGCTGCGGCTCGTCCTACCCGACCGGGACCATTCGTCCTCCCGAGGTGGGGGCCGGTCGTCTTCCGGCCCGGCGCGGCACGCGCCGAATGTCTCGTACCCGGATGAGCAGTTCGATGCCCGGCTCGATGAAATTCTCGCCAAGATCGCCCGCGACGGCCGCGACGGCCTGACCGAGGAGGAGAAGGGCATCCTTCAGGAAGCCAGCCGCCGCGCCCGTGACCGCCGGAGCGGCGTCTGATGGCCCAGGGCAACGCGCTCACTGTCCGGGATGCCCGGCATGACGATCATGAAACGATCGTCGCGTTCAATGCCGACCTGGCGTGGGAGACCGAACACAAACGGCTCGACCACGACGTACTCAGGGCCGGGGTCCAGTCCGCTCTGGCCGATCCCGCACGCCTGCGTTACTGGGTGGCGGAGGTGGACGGCCGCGTGGCTGGTCAGGCGGCGATCAGCCGCGAATGGAGCGACTGGCGCAACGGCTGGCTCTGGTGGTTCCAGAGTGTCTATGTCCGTCCCGAGGATCGGGGCCGGGGTGTCTTCCGCGCCCTGTACCGGCACGTTCGCGACGAGGCCCGACGGGCCGACGACGTGGTCGGATTGCGGCTCTACGTCGAGACCGAGAACGCCCGCGCACAGGCCACCTATCGCGCCCTGGGGATGGTTCCGGGCGGATATCACGTGTACGAGGAACTCTGGATCAGCCCGACTCCCGGCTGAGCCGTCGCCAGCGTTCGAGTAAGTCAGCCGCGCGGCCCGAATCGATGGCCTCGGACGCCAGGGCGACCCCATCGCGGAGGTTGGCCGCCCGCTCCGCGACCGTCAGGGCGGCGGCCGTGTTGGCCAGCACGATGTCCCGGATCGGCCCCGGACGCCCCTCCAGAACCTCCCGGATGCGTCCGGCGCTGTCGGCGGGGCCGGAGACGCGGAGGCTCTCGGCCCCAACCGTCGGCAGGCCGAAGTCGGCGGGGGTCCAGATCTCGGCCGTGATCCGGTCCCCCTCAACTCGCAGGACGTGGGTCGGTCCCGCCAGAGAGACCTCGTCCATCCCGTCGCCCCCGGTCACGACGGCGGCGCGATGGATGCCCAGTGTCGCCAGGGCCCGCGCCATGAGTGCCGCCCGCTGGCCGTCGGGCACGCCGACAAGCTGGTACAAGGGCCGCGCGGGGTTGACCAGCGGGCCGATCAGGTTGAACAGGGTCCGAAAGGGGAGTTGCTTCCGCGCCGTCGCGGCGAACCGCAGGGCGGGGTGGAACCTCGGAGCGAACAGAAAGGTGATGCCCAGCTCGTTCAGGCAGCGGCAGAGGACCGGCGGCTCGGCGTCGATCGTCACGCCCAGCTCGTTGAGGACCTCGGCGCTGCCGGAGTTGCCCGAGGCGGAGCGGTTGCCGTGCTTGGCGACCGCCGCGCCGCTGGCCGCGGCGACCAGGGCGGTGGCTGTCGAGATATTGACCGAGCACGCGCCGTCGCCCCCGGTGCCGCAGGTGTCGAGCAGGGGCGGGAACTCTCCTCCCAGGGGTGTCATGTGCGCACGAACGGCGCGCACGGCCCCGGCCAGTTCGTCGGCGGTCTCCCCCTTGACCCGCAAGGCGGTCAGGAAGGCGGCGATGACCGCTTCGGACGCCTCGTCCGCCATGATCGCGGCCAGCGCGTCGTGAGACTCCTCGGCCGACAGATCCTTTCCGTTGGCCAGTCGTTCCAGGGCCCGGACCAGGGGGCTTTGGCTCACGGTCGGGATCCCTCGGCCGGCGCGGGAGACGGACGGACGGGACGTCGCAAGGGTCCACTTTCGTCGCGGGGGTTCGCCGATGGATCGGCCGACGGAGCCAGGGCCATGATGGCCTCGCGGTTGGCGATCGCCACCTCGGTGACAATCAACTCGCCGCCTCGCCAGAGATGCACCTCGACCTTTTGACCGATCGGCGTCATCGCAACCAGGTTGATCAGGTGGTTGATGTCAAGAATCTCGCGGCCATCGTAGCGAAGGATCACGTCGCCGTTCTGAAAGCCCGCCTTGGCGGCCGGCGAAGGATGTTGAACGGAGAGCACACAGGCCCCTCGGGGGCAATTCAGGCCGAGTTCGGAGGCTCGCTCGGCGTGGAGCTTCCCGAGCCCGACGCCCATGCCGCCCCGGGCGACATGACCGTTCGTGACAAGCTCCGTCATGACCCACTTGGCCAGGTTGATCGGGATGCTGAAGCCGACCCCTTCGCTGCCGCCGTGGTTGGTCGCGATCGACTGGTTGATGCCGATGACCTCGCCCCGCATGTTGACCAGCGGGCCGCCGGAATTGCCGGGATTGATCGCGGCGTCGGTCTGGAGGAAATCCTGGTTCTTGACCCCGACGTCCTCCAGTTCCTCTTCATAACGGTTGCGGGCGCTGATGATCCCCTGGCTGACGGAATGGGTCAGGCCGAACGGGCTACCGAGGGCGAGCACCCAGCTTCCGACAGGGGCCTTGTCGCTGTCACCCAGCCGGGCGGCGGGCAGGTCGTCCCGTCCGAGCTTCAGCACGGCGATATCGGCCATGCTATCGAGCCAGACCTGTGTCGGCCGCAGGACCCGGCCGTCCTGCAGGGTGATGTCGATATCGAAGGTTTGCGCTCCTTCGATCACGTGGTAGTTCGTCAGAACGTACAGGTCGCGGTTCGTCCCGGGCCGGACGATCACCCCGGAGCCGGTCTCCTCGTAGGACTGCCAGCCGCCGTCGCGGTGCTTGTCCTCGTCCTTCTTGCGGGCGATGATGTGCACAACGGACGGAGCGACCGCGCGGGCGACCAGTTCAAACTGGCGATCAACCAGGAGGAATCGATCATACTCACGGTCGAGTTGCGCGTAGATCGCCTCGTCCCCAACAGGGCGGCTCGGCGGTTCGGTGGCCGAGGTCTCGCCGGGATGCCGGGCAACGGCGACCTGGGCCGTGACGGTCGGCCCGGTTCGGTCGAGAGCCATTCCCAGCGCCACGCCCACGGCGAGCGTCGTGATGAGCAGGAGCGAGGAGGAAAAGCGCGATCGCGACATGGGGTCCGGTGCTCCACGCCAAAGGGAAGGGTGAACGTCGCAGGCGAAACGTCCCGGCCACACCCACAATATACAGCCGCCCGTCCCCCCAAGTCAAAATCCTGGTGGTCTCTCGGTCGGGGTTGGGACCTCCGGGAAAACGAAACAGCCGCCCGATCGAAGTCGATCGGGCGGCTGTATTTGGGCGATCCTGACAGGTGAAGGGGATCGGTCAGGTCAGCGACCGGATTCGCTCAGGTCCATCTCGAAATCGCTCAACTTGATGTCACGGTCGTTCTCATCGATCGAGCGGTCGTCGAGCTTCGCCCAGCGGTGGACGTCGGACGCCGCGCCGAAGGAGGTTCCGTTCCGTTCGTTTTCGCGTTGGCAGTCGATGCAAGTATTGGTATAGGGCAAGGCGTTCAGGCGAGCTTCCGCGATCTTGCTGCCGCAGAATTCGCAACGTCCGTAAGTCCCTTGCTCGATTCGCTGTAACGCGTGCTCGATCTGCTCCAGTTCACGGCTCTCCAACTCGGCGAGTTGTGAGGTGATTTCGTCGTTGGCCGTGTCGATCGCCGCGTCGGCGTTGTCACCCACATCGAACGTTGAAGCGTACTCCTGCAAGGAGTTGAGGTCTCCGTTCAACGCTTTGCGCAGGGCATCGCGGCGGGCGACCAGTCGCGAATGGAGTCGAAGCAAGGCATCTTTGCGGGCCATGTTACACCTCCGGGTGTTGATCGCAACGAGTCGCGTCGGGCAAGCGGGGCCCCGGCCCGTGATAACTCGTCCTTCGCGGCAAGCATATTATGCGCCGAGGGCAAGACCCTCCGAACGCTTTCAGTGAGATACAACGATACTACGTAGCACGGAGACAAAGGTTTGCCAAAAACCGAGAGGATTTTTCCGATCGTGCCGGACAGGTTCGATGAATCGGACGGATTGTGGCTTTTGGTAAACGTGGAGGTTTGCGGAAGGACGCTGGCAAAGGCGCCATGTGGTGTGTCTTGAGGGTTACCTGTCGCCCGAAATGAGCGACGGATGACCCGGAAGGAAGCAGAATGCCGGAGCAATCATCGACGGCAGGGTTGATCCCCATGGAGCGGGAACATCGAGCTGGGTCGTGCAGATTTTACAAGACGAAATGCCAAAGTCTAGGGTAAAGATTCGTAAGAAATGACGACGGCGTGGGGGCGGGAAATATCGCGGGCGAAGGTGATGTACTGGGTGCTATTGAGGCGGGTGATGATCCACTGCTCCCGTAACTCTCCCTGGGTGGCCACGCGGGCGATCTGATTCGGCTTTCCAATGATGGTCTCGACCTCGGCACGGGTCAGGCCCAGGAACTGGACCTCGCCAGGTCGGCGGGCTGCCTTGGGAGCGTCGTCTTTCGCCGCGGCCGGCTCGCTCTTGGCGGTATTGCGCGAGGCGGATTCCCAGAGGTCGCCGACCTGATGGTAACCCAGCCGCCGAAACGCGTTCGCGGTTTCCATGTTGCCGGGGTCAATGGTCCAGGCTTCCCGGAGAAGCTCGACGGCCGTGTCGCGGTCGTCAATCATTGTTTCAAACTGTCCGGCCAGAAGCACACGCCCCTCGGCGTCCCGGCGGTTCAGCCGGCCACGCTGGTCTTCCAGCCAGCGACGGAGCAGAACGCGGGCGCGTTCGGGTTGATTCAGCTCCTCGCGGTAGGTCTTGGCCAGAGCCTCGACTTCAAACTTCCGAAGCGTGGCGACATTCTCGGCCTTCGTGTCCAGACCCATCTTCCGGAGCCGCTCGGCCACCTCGGGCCGGTCGGGGAGCGCCTGGCTGGCCTCGTCCGCCAGGGCGAGGGCCTGGTCGGGCTGCTGGGCGGCACGCGTCTCGATCCGTTTCTGAATGGCGTCGGCCAGCAAGGCACGATCCATCGCGGCGCGGGTTCTGGCGTCGGCCCGGCGGTACGTCCCGACGGGGTCGGCCTGGTAGGCGGCTTGCCAGCCGTCGAGGTCCGCTTGCTGGGACGACCTGGCTTCGGGGAAGAACGATTCGATCTCCGCGATCAAGGGGTCCAGCATGGCGACCGTCTCAGCCCCGGAAAGCTGGGCGCGGAAGGCGCCGTGGGCCAGAGCCGACGGTAACGGTTCGGGGACGTGCCGCTCGCGGGCTTCCCTGGCCAGGGCGAGTTGATCGTCCGGTTCCTCGGCGCTCGGCCCGTTGCTCGAAAATCTCGCCGGCCAGCGCACAGGCCTTTCCGTTGTAGGGCCTCATCGTCGTAGAGGGCTCCCCGGCTCTCGGCCCAGCGTGCCCAGGCGTCCCGGCGCTGGAGGTCGTTCGCCGCGAGCGTGGCGACACCTTTCTGGAACCGGGTGTGGTCATCGGGCTGAAGATCCAGGCTGACGACGCGGAACGTGTAGGTGTTGCCCTGCTTGTGCAGGGTACCCCGCATGCGGATGGCCGGGGCGGGTCGCGATTGCCGGAAGCTCAGATGCGGCGGAAGCTGGAACGTGACCGGCGACTTGACAAGGCGAAGCTCGTCGAAGCCGATGTTCTTGTGGTACACCGTCTCGTCGATCCGCCCATCGACGACCATTTCGCGGCCGATCAGCTCGGGCCGTTTGGTCAGTTCCGCCGGGCTGACCTCGGGCACCCCTGGCGCGGAGGTCTGGATGCCGGTCAACAAGGCGGCGATCAGGGCGAGGCGGTGGCCGTTGTGGTCGCCGGTCCAGGCCAGGGGTTCGCCGCTGGTGGCGGGCCAGCCGAGCCGTTCGAGGGCCTTCCAACCCTGCTTGGTACTGATGAAGACGCCGCTGTCGGGATCGAGCCGGACGCGCCAGAGGCCATCATCGCCGAGCGTGACGTCAGCCAGTCGGCCGCCGAATGTGACGGGCGAGTCGATCTTGTAGTTGCGATCCTCAAAGAGCTGGAAGCCGGACAGGTCGATGATGCCGTGCTTGCCGCTGGCGAAGATCTGGTAGTCCAGCCCGTAGCCGCGGCCTTCACGTGGAAGGCTGGCGATGTGGGCGTCGATGATCACCGAACGCCCCTTGTTCAGCGAGTGCTGGAACCACTCCGAGCCATCGGTCCGGGTGGCGACCGCCTCGACGATCTCCTCCACCGATGTGCTGGCCAGGTCGGCCACGAGGGCCGCCTCCTCGGCGTACTGGCGTGCCTTCGCCGCGCGGTCGTCCTCCAGTTCCTCGAAGGCTCTGGCGGCGATTCTCAGCTTCTTCTTGGCAACGTCGAACTGACCCTCCTGCAACGCCTTGAGGCCCTCGGTCTGGTTCTCCTCGGCGACCTGCGGCAGGTTCTCCCAGGCGCTGACGCAACATCTCGAAGCCGATCGTGCCGACGACCAGGATGACGACGCCAAGAAACGCCAGAACGTGCCGGTGCCGCTTCAGCCGCTCGGCCAGTCCGGGCCGATCGGGTACGCGGATCATCGGTCGGCCTGGTTCGGCCGGCGCCTCGGAAACGGCGGTCCGGGCCGCCGCGTGGCGTCGGGAAGGTTCGGGTTTCCTTCGAGGCGCGGCGGCGGGAGCCGCCTCCGGCCGGCGCTTCGGACGCGGACGGGGTGACGATGCCGGCGCGACAGGCGTCTCCTCACTCGCCGGTTCGGGCTCTGGCTCCTGCCGCGGCTCGGGAACGTCGTCTTCCCACTGGATCTCGGCGTCGGTCGGTTCGACCGTCGTGAACGGGTCGGTCAGCTCGATCGGTCCCTCGGGCACGACCGGCGCCTCGGCGGCCGGGCGTCGCTTCGGCTTCGCTTCGGGCACGGGAGGCTCGGGCAAGGGGCTGCGAGGCAGGACGAACACCCCCTCACCGCACGCCGGGCAGCGCAGGGCCTGGTATCCCTCGGTCCGCTGCCCGCGCAGGGTGTGCCCCTCCGGGCAGGAAACGCGGTAATACTGGGGCCTGGGGGCCTCCTGCGGCCCGAGACCCCTGAGCATCTTCCGCGCTTGGCCCAGCAGGTTCAATGGAACGGACTCCCCGAGGTCAAGACGAGCGGCGAGAGCAACGAGACGGGCCGTCGAAGGACCAAAAGCCCTTCGGCGGGATGCCCTGAACGCCAGAACGTGAACGACATCCTATTATCAAACGGCCCGGCACGCGGGTCAACCGGCCACGGGTGGATGGCGCAGCAAAGGGGCGATCACGCGTCCCCCCACGTCGGTCAGTCGCTCCTGTCGGCCGTTGTGGGGAATGGTCAGGCGGGTGTGGTCCAGGCCCAGCAGGTGCAGGATCGTCGCGTGCCAGTCGCGGACGTGCGCCGGGTCTTCAACGGCGCGATAGCCGAAGTCGTCCGTCCGGCCGACCGAAACGCCCCCTTTCACGCCGCCGCCGGCCATCCAGCCGGTGAAACCGTGCGGGTTGTGGTCGCGGCCGATCTTCGCCTGCGAGACGGGCATCCGGCCGAACTCGCCGCCCCAGAGGACCAGCGTCTCGTCGAGCAACCCTCGGCGCTTCAGGTCGGTGATCAATCCGGCAATGGGCCGGTCGGTCTCGGCGGCATGGAGCCGGTGGTTGGTTTCGAGGTCTTCATGGGCATCCCAGTTGTCGGTGAACCCGCCGCCGCCCCCGGAATAGACCTGCACGAACCGCACCCCGCGCTCGACCAGCCGGCGGGCGATCAGCAGACGGCGGCCGAACGGCGCCGTGACGGGATCATCCAGCCCGTAAAGTCGTCGCGTCTCGGCAGTTTCGCCGCTCAGATCGACCGCCTCGGGGGCCTCGGCCTGCATCCGGAAGGCCAGCTCATACGACTGGATGCGGGCCTCCAGCGCATCCTCGCCGGAGTGCGCATCGAGATGCGCGTGATTCAAGGCGGCGAGCAGGTCGCGCTTGGCCTGTTCCTGGGCCGGAGCGATCTCGGGCGGCGGGGTCAGGTCGAGGATCGGCGGGCCTTCGGTCCGCAAGGGGGTTCCCTGGAACGAGGCGGGCATGTACCCGGCCGACCAGTTCGGTGGTCCACCGATCGGCCCGCCGCGGTCGTCGCACAGGACGACAAACCCCGGCAGATTCCGGTTCTCGGTCCCCAGCCCATAGGTCGCCCAGCTTCCCAGGCAAGGGTGTCCGGGGCGGGTCCGGCCGGTGTTCATCTGGAAGAGGGCCGGAGCGTGGTTGTTGCTGTCGGAGTGCAACGATCGGATGATGGCGATCTCGTCGATGACCTCCGCCAGGTGCGGCAGGAGTTCCGAAACCCACTGTCCGCTCTCGCCGTGCCGCCGGAACCGGAACGGGCTGGCCATCAAGGGGCCGGGATTGCCGAAGAAGACGTCGGGGCGTTCGCCGGTCGGCAGGGGTTGCCCGT
This sequence comes from uncultured Planctomycetota bacterium, assembly GCA_963758025.1. Taxonomy (GTDB): domain Bacteria; phylum Planctomycetota; class Planctomycetia; order Isosphaerales; family Isosphaeraceae; genus CAVWUA01. The sequence continues at coordinate 128,611 of CAVWUA010000016.1, forward strand.
GCCGCTTCTGGAGTTCGGGCTTCGGGTCGAACAGGTCGATCTGGCTCGGCCCGCCGTACATGAACAGGTGGATGACGCTTCGCGCTGAGGCCCGATGGTGCGGCGTCCGGATCGCGAGCGCATCGGCGGACGCCTCCTCGCGTTGCAGGAGGTCCCAGAGCGCCAGCAAGCCGAACCCGGCGCCGGTTCGCTGGAGAAACGCGCGCCGGGTGGAGTTGGGGAGGGAGTCGTTCAAGATTCACTCTCTGGGGAGGACGATTTGCCTCGAAGATGCAGATCCATGATAACGGCGACAGACCCCGGACTTGAAGGGCGATACGAGTGCCCGATGTGACGAGCTTGACCGGCGCGTTTTCGGGGGCGTCTCGGGGTTGGTCGAGCGGGCCCGCCCGTGGCCTTTGTGAGTCCGACCGGCCCCTGGCTCAATCCTTCCGGTCCCCTCGGTAGCCGGGGCCTCTCAGGACCCTGCCGGGGAGGGCGGCGGTCGGCGCGCTGTCGTCGAGCACGAGCTGCCCGTTGACGATGACGAATCGCACGCCCTCGGAGGTCTGGCCAGGCTCGGCCAGGGTGGCCCGGTCGCGGATCTGCTCGGGGTCGAAGACGACGATGTCCGCCGCCAGTCCCTCGGCGAGTCGTCCGCGATCGTGCAGGCCGACCGCGTTGGCGGCCACGGATGTCATCCGGGCGACGGCTTGCTCCAGGCTCAGCACCCCCAACTCCCGCACGTAGCGCGACAGGACCCGCGGGAACGAGCCGTAGGCGCGGGGATGGGTGGCGATCGAGGAGCCGCCGGCCGGGCCGACGTCGGTGTCGAACGAGATGAACTCCTGCCGCATCGCCTTGATCTTGTTCGCCTCGGACATGCTGCGGGGCAGCGCGAAGGCCCCGGAACGGACCACGTCGAAGAAGACGTCCCAGGGATCTTTGTTCAGGGAACGGGCGATCTCGCCGAGGCTCCGGCCGTCGCGCCCTTTGTACGGCTCGGCCGTCATGCCGCCCAGCACGACGTTGTCCCAGTCGCGGCCGATGTGCCGATACCAGTTCTCCCAGGGGTCTTCCCCCTCCATCTCCCGGCGGATCTCGGCGCGCCGGTCCGGGTCCTCGATCCTCCGGAGCAGCCCGGCCCGGCCTTCCGCCGAGTGGCGGGGGTGGATGAATGAATCGATGCCGAGACCGTTGTTGAGGTACGGATAGATGTCGGCATCGACCTGCTGACCGCCCGCTCGCGCGGCCTTGATCCGGGCGAGGGCCAGGTCCATCTTCGGCCAGTTGGCCCGCCCGGCGGCCTTCAGGTGGAAGATGTGGACCGGCACGCCCGCCTGCTGGCCGATGGCGAGCGCCTCGTCGATGGCTTCAAGGAGGCGGTCCCCCTCGTTGCGCATGTGGGTATAGTAGGCGCCACCGTGTTCCCCCGCCACGCGGGCCAGGGCGACGATCTCCCCGGTCGGCGCGTACACCGCGGGCGGGTAGATCAGCGAGGTGGACAGACCGATGGCCCCCGCCTCCATCCCTTCGCGGACGAGCTCCTCCATCCGCTTCAGCTCCTCCGGCGTGGCCTCCCGGTCCGTCTCTCCGAGAACGAGCCGTCGCACCTGAGTGTGACCGACGGTCTGCACCGCGTTGATCGGCATGCCGGTGCGGTCGAGTGCCTGGAAGAATTCGGCCATCGTCGTCCAGCCGGCGCGCTCGGCCGCCTCGCCGGCCAGGGGGGCGTCGGAATCCCCCTCGCCGGCGTTGATGGTGGTGATCCCCTGCGTCAGCAGGTTGTCGCCGGCGCGGGGATTTTTGAGAAACGGGGCCGCCGTCTGACCCATCATGTCGATGAAGCCCGGCGCCACGACCAGGCCCGTCGCATCGACGATCCGCCGGGCGTCCGCCTCGCCCAGCCGGCCGATCGCCGCGATCTTGCCGCCACGGATTGCCAGGTCGCCGCGATACCAGGGGGTGCCGCAGCCGTCCACGATCCGGCCGTTGGTGATGATCAGGTCGTAGGCCGGTCCCGTCGCCCGGGCGGCCCCATCGGCGGGCGTATCCGTATCCGCGGCCCGGGCCAGCTCGACCCAGTGCGGGAGGTGGAAATGGTCCGCGCCGATCGCCGCCCCGACGCCCGTCAGCCGATCGCCCCGGGGGTCGAGCCCGAATTCAATCGTCACCGGGCCGTGAAAATCCTTTCGGGTTGGGAGCTTGCCCTCCAGGGACGCGACCAGACGCCCTCTTTGCATCGACACGTCCTTCAGGCGTACCGGGGGCTCGGCACCGAACGTGGCGCGGACCTCGGTGGGGGTTTGAACCTCCAGCCCCAGGGGGATGTCGCCGTCGGGATGGGCAAGCCGGCCTTTCCACGTCCCGATCAGTTCTCCGGGAAGTCCGGCGGGACGGGAATCTTCGGGGGTCCCCGCCTGGTTGGCTTCGTCCCGTGTCTCGGTGTCGGGGAATAGGGCCTCGCTGAGGCGCCGGGTGATCTCACGCGTCACGGCGGGGGTGTCGCTGTTGAGCAGCACGACGAACGCGGCATCGTCGTCGGGATAGAGGCGCAGCATGGTCGAGACGCCCGGCATGCCGCCACTGTGTGAGATGCAACGTCGGCCACGCTCGTCGGTGATCGCCCAGCCGATCCCCACGCCGGTGCCCTCGCCCCGGTCGCCGGTCTTCTCCCGCATCGCGCGGGCGTGCCTCTCGTCGAGAATGCGGACGCCGTCGAGCTCGCCGTCCCGGAGGTGCATCCGGGCGAACCGCGCGAGGTCGTTGGCGCTGCTCCAGATGGCCGAGGCGCCGGGGTGATCGAACTCGTAGTGACCCACGGGCACGAAGCGCCCGGCCACGTCCAACGTATAGGGGATGGCGGCGTCGGCCTCGAAGCCGGGCCGGATGCGGTCGGAGGTTCGGGACATGCCCAGTGGGTCATACACCTCCTGCTCCATGAACGATCGCCAGGGCACGCCGGAGACAACCTCGGTGATGTAGCCCAGAATGCCGAAGCCGAGGTTGGAATATTCTCCCGACTCGCCCGGCTTCTTCGAGGCGAAGCCATAGAGCCGGATCGTCTCGTCCATCGGCGGGGGCTGGTGGCCGTCGTAGAAGAAGTTGTAGTGGACCGGCAGGCCGGACGTGTGGTTGGCCAGCCGTCGCACGGTCATCGCGTCGGCCTGGCCGAGCGGGGCGCGAAGTTTCGGCCCCGGGAGGTAGCGGTTCGCCGGCGCATCGAGGTCGATCCGGCCCCGTTCCACCAGGATCATCAGGCCCGTGGCCGTGATCGGCTTGGAGATCGACGCCAGGCGGTAGATCGTGTCGGGCGTGGCTCGCGTGCCGGTTCGGCGGTCGGCCAGGCCGAAGCCTTCGGCCCAGAGCGTCTCGTCCCCCTTGATCACCACGACGGCAACCGAAGCGGCGTTCCCCCCGGCGACCTGTTCCTCGATGACGGCCCGCACCGCCTGGAAGGGCTCGGGGATGTCGGCGAAGGCGGCCTGGTACGCCATCGCCGCGCCGCTGATCCCGAGAAGGATCGCCCGGACAACGCCCCCCAGTGGTCTTCGCCGCGTGAGAGTCTTGGTTCGCATCGGATCACCTCGATCGTGGCGTCTCGGAAAGAACCTCATTATCAACGCGGTTGGTGAGTGGGTCGAGAGGGGGCCTCGGAACTTCCCATCGGCTTCCGCGCCCGGACCTCGCGGGGTTCTTCGATTCTTTCGGGCGAGCTTCTCCGCTCGACTCTTGACAGGTGGCCACAACTGTAGTCAAGATGTCGCTACAGTTGTGGTCAGTGGAGTCGTTGTGATGGCGCGTGGTCTGCAGATTTCGGATTCGGAATGGGACGTCATGGAGCGGATCTGGGCGGCCGGGCCGTGCACGGCGGCGGACGTCATCCGGCCGCTGCGCGCGACGCATGATTGGAACCACAGCACGATTCGCACGCTCCTGGCGCGGCTTGTCGAAAAGGGGGCTCTGGCCTACGACGTCGACGGATCGCGGTATATCTACCGGGCTGCCGTATCCCGTGAAGATTGTGTGCGTCAGGAAGGACGCTCGTTTTTGAAGAAGGCGTTCGGCGGCGACGTCGCGGCGCTGCTCACACACTTTGTCGAGGAATCTTCGCTTGATCGCGACCAGATAGAGCAACTCCGTCAACTGCTCGCTCAGAAAAAGAACTCCAGGGAGAAACGGACATGATCGCGCTGCTCGATACCATGGGACCAGCGATCTGGCGAGCCTCCTGGCAGGCGGCGGTATTGGCCCTTCTGGTCGTGCTGCTCTTGCGGTGCTTCGGAGAACGCCTGTCACCGCGGTGGCGGTTTCTGCTGTGGGGTGTCGTCCTGACGCGGTTGCTGATCGTGGCAACCCCCGTCAGTCCCTGGAGCGTGTTCAATCTCGCCCGCTGGAATCCGCGAGCGAATGCGCCGCCGATGGCTCAGCGCGCCGCTGATGCAACGTTCACGCCGGTTCCGCACAGGGCCGACTCGACAATCGTCACAGTCGAACCGGGCGTTGAATCGCCACGGGTTGCCGACACTGAGGCCGACACGTCGTCCGCGCAGGAGGGTGCGTCGTCGGTGACGCCAGCCATGACGTCCGGGACCACCATGGAAGTGATGCCGTCCCTTGAAGGGCTGTTCTCTGCGGCGTTTCTCACGAGGATTCTGTCGTTGATCTGGCTGACAGGTTGCCTCTTGCTGGGGTCGAAGCTCCTGGCGACAGCCTTCGTACTGCGTCGGCGTCTTTCGGTCTGCCGAGCCGTAACGGATGTCAGCCTCTTGAACCTTCTGGAAACCTCCCGCCGTCAGCTCGGACTCAAACGCACTCCCGCCTTGCTGGTGACGCCCGGGTGCCTCAGTCCCTGCCTCGTGGGGACCTGGAATCCCAGAATCGTCCTGCCGGAATCGATCGTGACGCAGGCGTCGCCCACTCGGCTCCGCCATGTGCTGACGCACGAACTGGCGCATCTCGTGCGCGGCGATTCCTGGACGAACTGGCTGCTGTTGACAGCGCGAATTCTGCACTGGTTCAACCCTGTGGCCTGGTGGACGGTCCGCGAGATGCAAGCCGAACGCGAGGCCGCCTGCGATGACCTGGTGTCCGCCGCGCTGGGCGAGGCCGATCGATCCGAGTATGCCGCCACACTCGTCGAACTGGCGGCGAGTCTGAGCCCGTCGGCCATCGCGCCGGGGCTGATTGGCTTGTTCTCCTCGACGTGCCGCCTGAAGGCACGCGTCGAACGACTCCTGCGGTCCCCTTCGGTCACGACGCTCCGGGCGCCGATGGCCGCCGGCTTGTTGCTCGGGATGGCCCTGATGGGTCTGACCGACGCCATGCCGGGCGCCAGGGCACAAGTCCCGAAAGATGATGCCGCGTTGACCGAAAAGGAGGAGCCCCAGGCAAGGACTCACACCATCAGCGGACGTTGCGTCGATAACGTGGATCGATCGGCCCTGGCCGGGATCTCGGTGCGGTTGTATCGGGTGGAAGGACGAACTTCGCCGCCGGTTGAGATTGCCAGGACGGTCACGGACAACGACGGTCGCTATACCTTCACGGGCCTCGTCCCGCCACGTCCTGAAGGGCACCTCGACCGCCTGGTCTATGGGGTCTTCGGTTTCGCTGATGATCGACCGATCGGAATCAGCTTTTTCCATTTTCGTGACGACAAAGAGGTCGTCGAACTTCGGATGACTCGCGAAAAGGCAACGCTCTCCGGCAAGGTGATCGACGCCGAGGGACGACCCGTCGTTGGAGCGACCGTGTTGCCGTATTTCGTGTTCGATCGGCCGGTCCCCGGCCTCCTTTCGGCGACGACGGACGCCTCGGGAGTGTTCAAACTCGACAATCTGGGAGTCTACACGTGGCCTGGTGGAAAGTCCGTACCCACCAGCTTTGCCGTGCGGCACCCGGACCACCCCGAGACAATCGGCAAGGCGAGTGCGCTGCCGGCGGATGTTGTTGTCACGTTGCCGGCCGGTTGTGTTGTGACGGGAACGGTGACGGACCGAATCACTGGCCAGCCCGCCTCGGGAGCCGAGATCACGGCACGGCGGGTTGAGGAATGGGGCGAGTCGTTCGCCGCAACGGACGAAGCCGGACACTTTCGCCTGGTGGTTCCCGAAGGGCGTTACGATTTTCTGGCCGACGCGAAGGATCGCGTCGGCGTCGCGGTGACCGGCCGCGAATGCCTGGCGAGCGAGACGGTCGAATTGCCACCGTTTCTGCTCATCGGCGGCGGGTTCATCACCGGCCAGGTCGTCAACACGGCCACGGGGGAGTCGGTCTCCGTCTCCGAAAGTGGAGAACCGGTCATGCTCGGGTTGTTCGGGCCGTCTCAGCCGCCAGGGCGGGCCATCTCTCCGGTTCGAATGGCGGCCGTGGATAAGACGGGCCGGTTCATCCTGCGCGGCTCCGGGGGAAAACTTCCCCTATTTCGTCAACACCCGCGGCGAGCGCATGGCCTGGAACACCCGAGAGCAGCCACCGGTCGTCGTGAAGGACGGAGAGACGACCACCTACAACATGCTCATCACGCCAGCGGTTCCGCCCTCGGAAAAACGGATGGAAGCCCGAAAGCTTGTCGAGGACCTGTCGAAGAATCCGTCCGATCGGACAGCGCAGATCCTCCTCGAGTTCCGAAAGCTCAATCACACCGTTGACGAAACCGAGACCTGGTGCCTGCTGATGCGCGAGCTCGTCGCCGTCGGACGCGAGGCGGTCCCGCAACTGTGCGACGAGCTCGACCGAACCACCGAAAACCGGATGCTGCGCCGGCTGGGGTTCGCCTTGCGGGCGATCGGCGATGCGAGGGCCGTGCCGGCCCTCATCCGTGCCATCCCGAAGACCCTGCTTCCCAGCAGTAGCGACTACGGGCTAATGGTCAGCGACAGGGAATTGACCGACTTCATGCAGATGCACGACCTGGGCGAGGGAACGGGAGGGGACTATTTCGATCTGGGAAGACCTGTGCGTGAGATCTTCGGCGCACTGCACGGTCTGACCGGGCAGAATTTCGATGATGCCGAGCTGTTCGGCATGAGTCTCAGCGAAGATCCCCGACGGCAAGTCCTCCAGCGCCGCATTTATGCTGAACAGGCGCAGCGCTGGCAGGCGTGGTGGGAGACGAACTGGCGGGGTTTCACCGACGATGCCGCGTATCAAAAGGTCAATCTGAAGATCGCCAGGGAATCCCTGCCTCCCGCCCCTGACCCTCGGAGTCTGGGGAAGACGGCCCGACTCCTTGGGGGGATGACCGGCGCGGTACTCTCTCCGGCGATCGAGACTGGCCAGCACGTCTGGCACTTTTTCGATCTCGATACCGGCTATCGGCCCAACTGGCCGGCACAGTTTCCCAGAGACGAGGCCTCTCTTGATGCGAAGCAAATGGCGGATTGGGCATCCCGGAGCGGCGTCGATTTGATGTGCGTCACCCATCGTGCGCCGGACGGAACCGAGACGTTCGTGTTGCGTGCGCTGGGGATGCAAGTCCGGGAGATCGACCCGCGGGACGTGCGAAACCTCGAAAGGCTGATCGCCGACGGCACACTTCCCGAAGGTCGCCCGGTTGACGAACTGCTGATGCACTACGACATCAGGTCGCGGCAACTCGTGCCGGATGCGAATGCCGCATTCCTCTTCGTTACCCGCGAAGGAAACATGGGACTGATCGAAACGACCGATCGCGTCACCCGGACGGCAAACCTCAGCGGAATCGCCGCCGGTAGTCCCATGTCTGGCGTCGGCTTCCACAAGGGTGTTCGGTTCAACTGGAAGTCGATCGTTCCCTGAGACGGAGCTTACCCCGCATCGGGCGTCCTGGGCTTGTCCTGGCCCTGCGGTACGACCTTCCGGGCGTCGGACGGGATGGTCGCCCCGTCAGACGGGATCAACGGCAGGTCGTCGGGCAGCGGCTTCAGGAAGAAATCCTTGTACTGGATGGTCATCGGCGGCCCGACGTGAACCTGCACCGCCAGAACCCCGTCGAGCTTCCGCCCCTTCTCGTCCAGGTCGATCACGTCCACCGTCGGGTGGCCGTCGATCCAGTGCCGATAATGGTTCCCTTCGGCCAGAACCCGGTAGTCGTGCCACTCGCCGGGCTTGAACTCCTTGAGTGGGAACTGTCCGACAACCCAGGGTTGGCCCACCGGGTCAATGATGACCTTCTCGCCGGTATGGGCCAGGATGCGGCGGCCCCGCTCCTCGTAGAGCATTCCGTTATAGTCGGGTCGGCTGGCCACCACGTCGCACTGGTAGCCGGTGACGACCGTCTCCCCCAGGTCGGGCCGCTCGGTCCCCCGGTATTGCAGTCCGCTGTTGCCGGTGGGTGAAACCTTGACCTTCACCCGCAGCTCGAAGTTTCGGAGCGTGCCGCCGCGCCAGGTGAGGAAACGGTTGAACGTCAGCGTGCCGTCGGCCTTGCCGGTGAGGCAGCCGTCCTCGACCGACCAGTATTCCGGGTTTCCCTCCCAGCCCGACAGGTCACGACCGTTGAAGACCGCCTTGAAGCCATCCGGGGGCATCGGTGAGCCCGCTTCCTCGCCCGGCTTCAACTCCCGGATGCGGATGTTTCGCCAGCGGACCTGATACGGCCCCTCGCCCTTCGGAATGCCGTGGACCTGGAGCCCGATGAAGCCCCGCTCGTCCAGGTCGTCGGTGAAGTCGCACGCGGCGACCCCGTTGACCCAGGAGCGGTAGCGGTCCCCCCGCACGACGATCCGGTAGCGGTTCCAGTCGTCGTTCTTGAAGGCGTCCCTGGCCTCGGGCAGGATCTCGGCGAGCCACTGGCCCCGGCGCCCCTCGTCGTAGAACCGGCCCGCCGTGCCGGTCTCCTTCCGGGCGATCTCGCACTGCGGCCCGTACACGACGCCGGCCCTGGGGCTGTCCTGGCCGTAAACGTGGCTGCGGACCTGGACGCCGGAGTTCAGCCGGGGGTCGCACCGGACCTCCAGTTCGAGCACGAAGTCCTTGTAATCGCCCCGGCAGAGGAACGTGTTCGGGCTCCCCTCGACGGTCGTGCCGACGATCGCCCCGTCCTCGACCGTGTACCTGGCGTTGCCGCCGTTGACCGTCCACCCGTCGAGCGTCTTGCCGTCGAAAAGAGGGGTCCAGCCCTCGTCTTCAGCGAGCCCGTTCTGGCCGAAAGCCACGGTGAGGGCGAGGGTCAGCATCGGGATGAGCCAGTGCTTCGTCATGTCCGGCGTCTCCTGGAGGGACTTCAGAGCCATGAGTTTTGGGAGGATGCAAGCTGTCCGGGACCGCCCCCGATTGTGGCGGCACTCGCCCCCGGCGTCAAATCCGCCGTATCCTCCCTCCCAATCGGCTTGCTGGACAATTCCGAGGCATCAGCCGGGAGATCGATGCTCGGGCACCTCGAACGGGAACGTGTCGCCGTGTTCGAGGTAGTGGATCTGCGTCGGTAGCCCGGCCTCGGCGACGGCCTTCTTGAAGTCTTCCAGGGGGGAGGTGAAGACCTCGTAATCGTTGTAGTGAATCGGGATCGCCTCGTGGGGCTGCACGATCCGCAAGAGGCGGATGCCCTGCCTGGCGTCCATCGTCACCATCACGCCCATGATGCGGGTGCCGCCCAGGTGCAGCAGCGCCAGGTCGATGTCCGGGTAGTGGTTCGGGATCTCCTTCAGGTCGTCGAAGACCAGCGTGTCCCCCGAGATGTACAGCCGATACCGGACAGTGTCGCCGGTGGACCACTCCAGCAGGCTGCCCATGACCGGCGGCAAGAGCCGCGCGACGACCGGCGGCCCGTGGCGTCCGGGGGTCGCCGTGACGCTCAGCCGCGCATCCCCCCTGGTCAGGGTGAGGCTCTCCCACGATTGCAATGGCTGGGGCGCGGTGAACCCTTGCCGACGCAACTCCTCGGCCGCGTGGGGCGTGGTGGCGATCGGCAAGTCCTTGCGCAGTTTTGCCGAGGCGATGTGGTCCCAGTGGTCGCCGTGCATGTGCGACAGGACGCAAAGGTCGAGCGCGGGCAGGTCCTCGATCTCCATCGCCGGGTTCGTCAGCCGCTTGGCGGTCAGGCCGTAGCCCAGATGGGCGTGGTCGCCCGCGTGCAGGAAGTTCGGGTCGGTCAGGATCGTGAACCCGGCGTACTGGATCAAGGTCGTCGCGTTGCCGATGAACCGGATCGTTCCGCGCGACAGGTCGAGCGATTCGCTGCGCTTGGGCAAGGTGAGCGTCCTGGTGTCGGCCATGATGCCTCCCCTTTTGGTTTGTGGGGTGTTCGGTTCCGGAGAGAAGGCTGGTCAGGATGCCGGGCCGGGAAGTAGGTCGCCCACGGGGATCGAGGTGAGCGTCTGCTCGGCGATGACCAGCGGCACGGATTCTTTCCCGCGATAGACGTGCCGCTGGCGATATCCGGGGGCCTTTCCGCCCTTCGGCTGGGTCTGGACCTCGATCGAACGATCCACGAGGTTGACGATCCAGTACACCGAGATACGTGCCCTTGCGTAGATGCGTGCCTTCAAGGCTCGATCCGTGGCGAGCGTGGCGTCGGCCACCTCGATCACCATCGCCAGGTCGCGGGGCTTCGGGTGAGAGCGGAGGTAACGCTCTCCCGGTCCCCGGGAGATGACCAGGTCGGGCTCCGGCTCACTGTCGGTCAGGGTGATCGAAGACTGAACCCTCACGATCCACTCGTCAGGCAGTACGGCCATGAGCCGTTTCATGATGATCCAGACCGTGCCGTCGTGAGGTGGGTTGTGGGTCATCTTCGACACCAGCCATCCTTCCAGCAACTCGACCCGATCATCCGTCGTCAGCACGCCGGCCTCGGTCATCCGGTGGTATTGCGCGACCGTGAACCGATGCAGGCGTAGCGGTTCCGCGGGTGGGGTTACACTCTTTGGCGTTGCCAGGGACATCGTGAGGCTCCGCTCCATTCAATCCAGGTACAGAAACGCGTTGCTGTTGAGCAAGACGTGGCAGACGTCGGTCAGGGAGGCCAGTTCCGGCGCGATTGGCGACGCATCGTCCAGGGTCGGGTTTTCGGCATGCCAGGCGGTCTGGCGCGCGAGGAAGGCGGTCAAGGTCGCGCGCTCGGTCTCGCCGGGCGGGTGGCCGGTGGCCAGGCGGTGGGCCAGGGTCAGCCGGGCGTTCGGGGTCGTCGCCCGCCTCGCGAGCGACGCGCAGGGCGAAGCGGCGGGCCTGGTCGAGCACGAACGGGTTGTTCCAGAGCGTGAGGCTCTGCGTGGGAGTCGTCGTCCGGGATCGCCTCGGGCACGAACCGGCGCTCTCGGGCAGGTCGAAGACCTCCAGCAGCGGGAAGGGGACCGATCGCAACTGGAAGATATAGAGGCTGCGGCGCCAGGTCTCGGGGCCTTCCGTCGCGTCGAGCGGCCAGCGCGGCTCGCTCCCCTGCCGGACGACGGCCGGGTCGATCGGCGGGAAGACGCCGGGGCCGCCCAGCGTCGGGTTCAAACTACCGGCGCACCAGAGGATCGCGTCGCGGATCGCCTCAGCCTCCAGTCGTCGCGGGGCGAACCGCCAGAGCAGGATGTTCTCCGGGTCGCGCTCCCGCATGTCCGGCCGGATGCGGCTCGCCTGGCGGTACGTCGCCGAGAGGACGATCCGCCGGTGGATCGCCTTGCGGCTCCAGCCGTCGTCGAGGAACGCCCCCGCGAGCCAGTCGAGCAGTTCGGGCATCGCGGGCGCGGCCCCCATCGCGCCGAAGTCGGAAGGCGTTTCGACCAGGCCTCGACCGAAGTGCCCCTGCCAGATCCGGTTCACCACGACCCGCGCCGCCAATGCCTGCGCATCGCGGGTGATCCACCAGGCCAGGGCTGAACGTCGCAGGGTGCTCGGCGCTCTGGGAGGCGCGTCGGGAAAATCGACGACCTGCCCCGCGACGGCTCGCGGTGGGCCGGGTGGGACGGTCTCTCCCTTCCGTTCGACATCCCCCCGGATCAGGACGTGGGTCGGTGGGGCCTCCGGGCCTTGCTCGACGACGCCCGGAGCCATCGGCAAAGGGGGCGGGCGCGTGGCCTCGACCGCGGCGATCTTCGCCTTGCCATCGGCTTTTGCCTGCCGCTCCTTGGGGGTGAGGGAGTGCTCGACCTCCTCGGGCCGGACCTCGGTCGCTCGGGCCAGCTCCTGCTGCTCGTCGCGGCTCAAGGAGGCGATGTCGCCCGTCTCGAACGCCCGGCGCAACGTCTCCGGTAAGGCGTCGAGCTTTTGCCGCTCGGCCCGATCCCGCACGGTGCGGTCGATGGCCTGGATTTCGCGCTGAAGGCGCTGGACCTCAGCCTCGACGGCCTGGCTGGCCTCGCGATGCCGGGCCTGTTCCTCGGCGGTCGCCAGGGGGACGTCGGCGAACTCGCCCGGTGCGAAGACGGCGACGAGCCGGTAATAGTCCTCGGTCGGGATCGGGTCGGCCTTGTGGTCGTGGCAGCGGGCGCAGGCGACGGTCAGGGCGAGAAACGAGGCGGTCGTCGTCGCCACGATGTCGTCCAGCTCGTCCATGCGGAGCCGTTCGTTCTTCTGGTTCCCGACCGTCGGACCATTGCGAAGGAACCCGAGCGCGGCCTTCTGCCAGGGTTCGTTGGGCGGCCAGCTCGTCGGCGGCAAGCTGGAGCCGGACGAACCGGTCGTAGGGCATGTCCTCGTTGAGCGCCCGGACGACCCAGTCGCGGTATCGCCAGGCGTCGGGACGCCGCAGGTCCAGCTCGAAGCCGCCTGAGTCGGCATAGCGGGCCAGGTCGAGCCAGAACCGTCCCCAGCGCTCGCCGAAGTGGGGGCTGGCGAGCAGGCGATCGACCAGCCGCTCGTAGGCGTCCGGCCGGTCGTCGGCCAGGAAGGCATCGACCGCCTCGGGGCTGGGGGGCAGGCCGGTCAGGTCGAGCGTCACGCGGCGGATCAAGGTCCGGCGGTCGGCCTCGGGGGAGGGGGACAGGCCCAACTCGCGCTGGGCGTTCTGAACGAAGGCGTCGATCGGGTTCCGGATCGTCGCCCCGTCCGCGATTGCCGGCACCTCGGGCCGGCTCAAGGGTCGGAACGCCCACCAGTCCCGCCCGGCCCGCACGTCGGGATCGCCCCCGGCCCCGACGCTCACCAGAGCGGCCAGCAGGCTGATCGTGAAGAGTTTCGGCGATCGACAGCGCGGCATCAAGGTCAGGGCTCCGGGGCGGTCGGGGCGACGATGGGGCGGGTGCTCTCCCTTTTGTTTCAGTATAGGGATCGCGCGAAGGGGCATCCAAACGGGTCTTGCTCAAAACGCGCTCTTGACTATGATCTCCATCCATCCGGTCAGCGGACGGGTTTGGTAGAAATCACCCGATCCCCAGCAGGCCCAAGGATGGTGCCATCATGGACGAGCAGAATGCGGCGATCGTTGGCGAGGGGCGGTTATCGCGGCGGTCGGTGGGATGGATTGTGCTGTACGGGGCGACGCTGCTCCTGACGAACTTCGGTCCCGGGTGGGCCTTGACGTACCACGAAACGATGTTCGCCCAGCCGGCGCGCGAGTTTCTCCTGGGAGGGAACTGGCTGACGCCCCGGATCGGCGGGGAACCTTGCTGGGACAAGCCGCCGCTGGCCGACTGGCTGATTGCCCTGTCGATGGGGCTCTTCGGCTCCGAGCGCGAGTGGGTCGTGCGGCTGCCGTTCGCGCTGGCGGGGGTCCTCACGGCGGTCTGGATCGCGGTCCTGGCGGCTCGCTTGCACGGCGACCGCATCGGGCGGCTCGCGGGATTGATCCAGCTCACGACCTTCTACGTCCTGATGCAGGCCCGCCTGGCCGAGGCCGACATGCCGCTCTGCGCGGCGGTGACGGGTGCCCTGGCGGCCCTGGGCGTGGGGGTCGTGGGGCGTCCCGAGGGGTCACGTCCCGCGCTGGCTGCCGGTCGCCTATCATGCCTCGGCGGCCCTGGCGTTCCTGACCAAGGGGCCGGTTGGCCTGGTGTTCGTCGGCGGTGGGAGCCTGCTGTTCGCCCTCGTCGAGCGGCGCTGGCGGGTCTGGCGGTTCCTGCTCGACCCGCTCGGGCTCCTGGTGTCGGGGTTCGTGGTGATTGGCTGGCCCCTGTACGCCTACATGAACGACCCGTACTTCGTCGAGTCGTGGCGGCGGCACAACGTCGCCCGGTTCGCCGGGAACCTCGGCGGGCGGACGGACCCGTTTTACTTCTATCTGTACATTGCCCCCTTGATTCTCCTGCCCTGGACCCCCTTCGTCGTCAGCGGTCTGGTTGCCGCGTGGCGACGGCAGCGCCCGGTGGTCTCCTCCTGGCGCTTGCCGCTCTGCTGGACGGTCGCCGGGCTGGCGTTCCTGAGCCTCTCGGCCTGGAAGCACAAGCATTACATCATCCCGATCCTGCCCCCCATGTCGATCCTCGCCGCCTATGGCCTGGCCCGGTACATCGACCGGGCGAAGGCACGCGGCGGTGTGGCGGCCCGGGTGGCGGCGGGCTTGCTGGTTGTCGGCGGAATCGCGGCGGTGGCCGTCGGCTTGACGACGGACGCCCGCCTGGCGGCGCGGATCGGCCCGATCGTCGCGACGGCGGGGCTTGGGCTAGGTGTCGCCAACGCCCTGCGGCGGGCGGCACGCCCCGACCGCGCCCTGGTCGCGCTCTTCGCCACTGTCTGGCTCGTGGCCGTCCTGGTGCAATCCCTGGTGATGCCCCGGTTCGACCGCTACCGGCAGCAGACGGAGTTCGCCCTGCGCAGCAACGGCCTCATGCCCGAGACGGCGACGGTCCACCTGCTCGAAGTGCCCGACCCGCAGGTGATGTTCTACCTGCGCTATCCCCTGGAGCGCTATCCGACGCTTCCCGGATTCGATGCCCACCTGGCCCGCAACGGGGAGTCTCCGGTGTACGTCGTGACGACCGGCCGGCGGCTGGAACACCTGGAACAGATCGGAGAGGTCGAGATCCTCGACCAGTGCCCGATCCTCCATCACCTGACCCTCGCCCGCCTGCGTCCTGACGCCCGCAAGGTCGCCGCCGCATTGCAGGCCTCCCCGGCGGGGACAATCCGGCGCTGATCCAGCGGATCAGAAGGGCCGCCGAGAGATCACGTCTCGGCGGCCCTTTTGATCCTTCAGCGGGTTCGAGGCGGGAATTCCACCAGCTCACCTCCAGCCTTCGAAATCATCGCACGAAGGGTCTTCGCGTCGATTCCCTCCCAGAACCGCACGGAGCCGTCCGCCATCGCGGCGTGGAAGCCTTCCGGGTTGAACCCGCCGAGTTCCGGCAACGGTTTGTTCGGGGCGTACGGGATATCCTCCGGCTTCGTCCAGGGAATGTCGCGCTGGGCCTCGACCACCAGGAGCGTGAAGGCGGTGCCATCACGAATCTCCGCTACCTTCGTCCCATCCTTGTCGTCGAAGATCGTCCCCGGACCGTTGAGGACGTAGTACGACGCGGCGGTCGGGTCCCCTTTCGCGTTCGGATACCGGTAGAGGTCGGGGATCTTCGCCAGCAGGGTCTTGTTGTGGGGGCTATCCCACGGCTCGTCGAAGTGGTACTGATCGTACAGCGCGGCTTGCTCGATGTACGGCAGGATCGCCACGCGCCAGCTATACGGCGTCTTGCCGTCCGGGCCGTACAGCACGGCGGGGGGGAAGTGGCCGTTGGCATCGTGGTAGTTGTACAACGCCAGCGCGATCTGCTTGAGATTGTTGGTGCTCCGCATATCGAAGGCTTTTTGTCGGGTGTTCTGGACGGTCGGCAAGAGCGTCTGCACGGTGTCGGCGAGCCGGACATCCGTGGCCGACCGCGCATGAACGACGTTGCCGTCGCGCTCGATGGTCGTCTTGTCGAGCAGCGGATCGGCGGCGGTGGCGAGGAACACCTCGATGGGGGACATCGGCCTCGGCGCGTCCTTGATCCTCGGGCGGAGGTTCGCCATCGTGTTCTTGCTCAGCGTCACCATGGCCTGAAGCGTGTCGCGGACCTGCTGGGCCGCGTCCTCGGTGGGGCACGTCGAGACGAGATCGATCGTCAGCCCGCCCGTCAGGTCGAGGCCGACCGCGTGGGCCTTGGCCTCTGTCCAGAGCGGTGCATACGGGGCGAGCTGGGCGAGCATGGCCCCTCCGGGCGTGTTCGGCGGCGAGCCGGGTGGCGGAAGCTGTTCCGTCAGCCAGGCGCCGGTGACGGCGAGCGCCGGCCTGCCCTTTCTCGACCTGCTTCCAGGCGTCGTCCCACGGATGCTCCTTGCCGGGTGCCTGGCGGGCCTTGAGATACGCCTGCAAACTGTGCTCCTCACCGATGACCACCGTGCGGTCATCGACCCGCTGAAAGCTGGCTAGATTTCCGGGGTCCTTCGCCCGCCGGTAGGTCTGTCCGGCGAACTCGGCCCGTTCCGATGCATCGTTCTGGAGCGAGTGGATCAAGGCGGTCCAGTCGTGCGGTTCGGCCGTCCGCAAGATCACGACCGAAGGGGCCGGGGACGGCCGAACGTCCGGCGCGGGGGCCTTCTCCGGCGTGTCGAGCCAGATCATGGTCATCTGCTCGATCGACCGGAGCGGCACGCCCAGCGATGTCTGGAGTTTCCCATCCACGTCGATGAGGGTGAGCAGCTTGTCATATCCCGGCGTCCCGAGCAACTCGGCCGTCCGCGCGAGGACGACCAGGCCGGTGTCGGCCGGCACGAGCGAGCAGGTCGAATGCCGGGGCGTCCGGCTTCGTCGCGTCGGTGTTGGGGTTGCTCGGCCGGGGATCGTCGGGAGCGCGGAACCCGGCCACGAACAGACCGAGGGCCGCCAGGGCGATGCTGATGATGGCCCGCACGCGCCGGGAGGGCGGTGATGGGTGAATGGGATCATGATCTCTGAGCATCTGGATTCTCCTTAAAAGCGTGTCCTTCGATGGAAAGAACGCCCGCGCCGGCCAGGCGGCGGGCCGCTCGTCGCGCCGCAGGGCCAGGCGGGCCAGGGACGCGAGGTAGGGGCGGTTGCCCCCCAGGATCGCCGCGCCCAGGCGTCGGCCGCCAGTTCCTGCTGGAGTCGCAGGCGGCGCAAGAGCCAGTGGGCCAGGGGGTTATAGAAGTGGAGCGCCGCGCAGACCTGCGCCCAGACGCCCGCCGCGTAATCGCCCCGGTGGACGTGCGCCAGCTCGTGAGCCAGCACGGCCCGGCGCTCGCGGTCGTCCCAGGCCGTCCAATCGTCCGGCAGCAGGATCGCCGGATGCCGCCAGCCGACGGTCGCCGGCGTGGTGATCTCGGCCGAGACGCGGACCTCCACCGGGCGGTGAATTCCCAAAGCGGCGCGGATCGGCTCCAGGTCCCAATTGTCGCTGACCTCGACGATCCGGCTCCGCCGCCGCAGTTGGCCGACGGCGAGCAATCCCAGCCCCAGACGCAGCGAAAACCCGGCAAATCCCGCGAAAAACGCCAGCGCCAGCCACGAGGGCCAGCCCCAGCGGCGCGCCGCGATCCCACCCGCGCCGGGCCTCCCGAACTCGCGGCCGAGCTGGACGGTCAACGCGGTAAGTCGTGATTCTATATCGACTTCCGCTGGTTCTGCCGTTGGCGTCACGTCGTTCGGACTGCCAGAGGGGGCCAGACTGTCGCTGACCCTCTCATCCGCCGGTCGTGTTTTGGTGATTTCTGGAGTGTTTTTCGCGGATTCCTGCGGGACGAGCGAGCCCCAGTCGGGCCAGGGCAGGGGGGCCAGCGCCGCGAGCCCCGCGAGGACCGTCAGGCTCGTCAGCAACACCGACGCGACGACCGCCGGGCCGAGCCGTCGCAACGCCACGGCCAGCACGATCCCCAGCGCGGCCACGACCGTCCCCCGCGCGGCGAGACCGACCAGCAAGACACCCAGGTCATTCATCGGTCGTGCTCCTTTTGAGGATCTCATCAAGCAGGGTCCGCTCCGCCTCGGTCAGCCGCTTCTGCTCCATCAGCCGCACGAGCAGTTGCTCGCGGGAGCCGCGAAAGACCCGGTCGAGCACGTCGCCGAGCATCCGCCGCGAAACCTCCTCATACGTCCGCGACGCCCGGTAGCGGAACGGCCGCTCGGCGTTCGTTGGCTGGAGAAACCCCTTCTCCGTCAGGATGCGGATCAAGGTCGCCACAGTGGTGTAGGCCCGGTCCAGCCCCCCCTCCGCCAGAACCTCGCGCACCTCGGCCGCGGTTTGCTCCCCCCGCTTCCAGAAGACGTGCATCACCTCCAGCTCCCGCTCCGTCAGCTCTTTCGCCGGCGGTCGCGCCATCGCGTGTTCCTCCTCTCCGAGATGTTGAGAAGAACGGTTGATGGGATGATGACGGATTCCCAGAATCCGCGATCAACCATCGCCCACAAATAGCCCTTCGTCCCCTCCCTCCGGTTATTTTGGTTTTTTAGATTTGGTTTTATCGTAGTCCCCGCCGCACTCGTTGTCAAACGAATTCCGAAATCCTTCGGAGCGGAGGGTCGCGGTGGCCGGGGGCGACGGGGCTGGTATGATGAGAAGGCGAAACGGATGGATCGGCTCCTCTCCTGGTTTGAGGTTGCGCAGCGATGCCCTGGATTCCCCACTTGATGGTTCTGGACGACGACCCCCGCGTGCTCGACTCGCTCGTGCCGAGCTTCGCCAACGAGCTGGCCCGGGGGCTGGGACGGAGCAAGACGGTTGGCGAGGTCCTCCGACGCGGGGAGCCGGGGGGACCGCCGCCGCGACCGGGCCGATCCATCTGAAGGTCTCGGCGCACGGTTACGAAAGCGACCGGCTCGGCTCGTACCGGCACCGCTCCCCGCACCACGCCCACCTGCACCTCGTCCGCGAGCGCGGCGGGCGGTTCGACCTGGCGCGCCGGCTATTGAACGAGCAACTCTTCGCCGTGGTCGTCTCCGACCTGCGGTTCTCCGACGACGCCGGGGGCCAGCGCCGGCCAGCTCTTCGTCGATGAGGTCGAGCGCGTCCATCCGGAGGCCCAGGGGCTGCTCTACTCCGCCTATCCGAAGCCCGAGGGGTTCCCGGCCGAACGCTTCGTGCGCAAGGGGGGGACACGCCGGGCGGGCCGTCGCTGGCGGAGATCGTCGTCGGCGCGGTCGAGCGCTACCTCGCGGACCCGGCCGGTCCTGGCATTCACGAGGGCGATCGCCGATCAAGGGTTGATCTATCAATCCGACGCCTTCGGCACGACCCTCGCCCAGGTCTTCGCCCTGGCGCGTCTGATGGGCCAGCCGGCGAGCAGCCCGACGCCGGGCCGCGTGCGGCGCCCGTTGCCCTGCGTGCTGCTCGACGGCGAGAGCGGCACCGGCAAGCGCGGGCTGTCGGCCCTGTTTCATGCCGCCTCCGACCGCCGCAAGGCGCCGATGGTCATCGCCTCCTGTAATGAACTGACGAATGAGACCCTCTTGCGGAGCATCCTGTTCGGCCACAAGCGGGGCGCGTTCACCGACGCGAGGGAGGACCGCCAGGGGCTGGTCTCGGCGGCGGGCAAGGGGATTCTCCTGCTCGACGACTTCCACCGCCTGCCGCCCTCCTGCTCGGCGATCCTGCACTCGTTCCTCGAAGACGGCGAGTACACCCGCCTCGGCGAGGAAGAGACGCGGCGGCACTCCGACGCGGCGGCCGTCCTGACCGTCGAGACCGGCCCCTGGGCCGAGCGCCGGCGCTCCGGCGAGCTGCCCCTGGCCTTCCTCGCGCGGGTCGAGCGCCTGCCGCTTCAGGTCCCCCCCTTGCGCGAGCGGCCCGAGGACATCGAGGCGCAGGCCCGCTGGCTGACCCGCGTCGTCGCCGCCGAACTGGGCGCGGACATCGAGCTGACCGACGACGCCGTCGAGCACCTCCGCACGCAACCGTTCGCCGAGAGCAACAGCCGGGAACTGCGCAACGTGATCGAGCAGGCCATCGTCCGCCATTACCGCGAACTGGACGCGCTCGACTGGGAGCACCTCGAACCGTTCGTCACCACCGCCGAGAACGCCCCCTCCACCCCCGCGCCGACCGCGCCGGCCCCCGGCGCACCATCAAGGCCGACCCCCGCCCTGAACGACTGGCAGCGTCGCCTCCGCGCCCTCGCCGCGAAGATCATCGCCAGGAACACGGGCCTCTCCCCGGCCGAATCCGAGGCCCTGACGGCGACCCTCTTCGACGAGGAGCTTCCGCGCACCTGGGCCGCCTTCGAATCCGCCCGCACCGCCGGCCCCGGCGACCTGACGATCTCGCTCCCGGTCTGGGACGACCTCTGGCGTTGCTTCGCCGTGAGCTGGCTCGGCGGCCCCTCCCCCGCCGAGAAGACCCTGGGCATCCCGGCCAACACGCTGCGGCAGTGGATCAACGACCGGGAATCACGGTGAGTCGGAAGGGTGCGTCCGGGGGGACGCACCCTCCAGAAGATCAAAGCGTCTTGAGATATTCGACCAGTTCCCAGCGCTCCTGCTCGGAAAGCTCGCCATATTCGTGGCCGGCGTTGGAGTTGCCGGGGATGGTCTCGCCGTTCTCGTCGCGGGCGCGGAACGTGAAGACGCCCGGCGCGTCGGTGCGGTACCCGACGTGTTTCGGGTCGAACTGACGGCTGCCCACGGTGAAGGTGGCGTCGCGGTCCTCCGCGGGCAAGAGAAGTTGATAGAGGTTCGGCACCGAGCCGTTGTGGAGGTAGGGAGCCGTCGCCCAGATGCCGTTGAGCGGGCGGGCCTTGTACACGCCACCCGGAACGACGGTCTCCAGGAGCGTGAGCGGGGGCCGCGCGCCGAACTCGACCGTCGTCAGCGCGTCCTCGGGAGCGTCCTTGACCGCGCCGATGATCGTGCCGATGACCACATGGCCGAGAATCGCCTCGCCGCTGACCGTCGCGCCGAGCCGGCCGGCGAACGACGGATAGACCTTGACGAAGGCCCCCTCCAGCTTGCCCGATCTTGCCCTGACGGCTCCAGAAGTTGTCGGCCGTCTGGGCGTCGGTCCCGACAGCCGTCATGACCGCCGTGACCTTCCGGGCGGGGTCGTCCCGAACGATATGCGCATGGCAGCTCAGGCAATGCTTCTGATAGAGCGCCTCGCCCGCGGCCCGCTTCGTCTCGTCGATCGGCGGAAAGGCCGACGGCCACTGCGGCGACCAGAGCGTGCGCACCCAGTCCTCCATGTTCCGAAGGTTCTGTACCTGGACGGAGGACCGATAGCCGGTGATGCCCGGCTTCTCCGGGATTTCGAGATCAGCGAAGACGCCGAGCACCTCGCCCACGTTCCGGCCCAAGGCCCCGATGTCCAGCGGGCCGCCGTTCTCGACGTTGCCGATCCACTGGACCCGGTCGTGCTGCGGCGTATCCCAGAGGAACGGATAGCTGACCGGCGCGTCCGCCTTTTTCGCGTTGGCGTCCGGCGGCGTGTCCTTCCCTCGAAGCACGGCGCCGTGGAAAACCTCGTTCAGGATCGCCCCCAGGGCATCAATCCGCCCGTTCCCGGCCGGGAAGTCGGGCGGGAAGTTGCGGATGTTGTACCCGTCGCGCGCGCGATGACGATCTCCATCTGTTCTTTCAGCACGTCGCGCGCCTTGGGAGTATCCTTGCTCCCCAGCACGCGTTCGGCGAAGCGGCCGAACTTGGCGTCGTCGTCGCGCGTCTGTTTCAGGGCCTCGGTCAACGAGCGGAGAAATCCCGTCACGTCGGCCAGGGCCGGCCCGCCATCGATCCGGTAGCCGACCCCTTCATAATCGATCTGCGTCACGTGGCACGCCGCGCAGTTGACGCTCAGCCAGTCGCGGCCGATGCCCTCATCGCGCACGAACCCCACGGGCAGGCCGTCGGGATTCATCTCGTCCGGTCGCTGGGGCAAGTAGCGGAAACGGAGCATGTTCCGATCCTCGCGGAACAGGTCCGTGCTGTCGGGCTGCTCCAGTTGGAGGAACCACGTGTACGGCACGATCTGCGAGCCCTGCGACGTGAAGTAAAACCGCTGGCTGTCCTCCGGTGACCACCCCTGGTCGAGGTAGGCAATCTTCTGAACCGACTCCCCAAACGGGTCATCCTCAATGACCTGGGCATTCCGGTCCGGCCCCACGCCATCCCCCCCATCCGGCACGGGCGGCGCACACCCGCCGCGATAGCACGCCGGCAGGAGCATGCATAGCCCACCCATAACCAGAACCCGCCATCGCATTTCAGAAATTTTAATCGTCATGATATTGCGATCCGATTTACAAGGAACCGGGGTAAATCGCCCCTCTCTCCGCCGATCTTTGCACGCTACCCGGCACCGATCGGGCTCGCAACAGAATTCGCTCGACGCCCTGAAATCGAATCAAGATGGAACCGGCAACTGGCTGATCGGTCAGTTCGACCCGGTTGGCGGGCAGGACACCCCCGGCGCGTCGAACGTCAACCCGGTCCCGGAACCGACCTCGCTCGCCCTGGTCAGTTTGGGACTGGCGGTCGGCCTGATCGGTCGGGCGCGTGCGAGGCGGAACCGCGCCTCCTGAGCTGTCTTTCGTCCGTCTCTCGGTGGATGCCTCCGAGCCGCTTCCCGCCAGGCCCGGTCAGCGCGGTGGCCGCTGACCGGGCCCCTGGGGTTTGATCGGTCAAGGCCGCTCAATTCCGCGCCGCTCGCACGACGATGGCCCCATTGGCGTTCACCGTGTATGTCAACCCGAGCTGGTCCAGAAGCAGCGTCAGGGACGTTCCCAGTGTCGCGTCGTTCAGATTGAGAACGACGGGGCTTTGCATCGTCACCTCCGCTTTCTGAAGCTCCTGTTCATCGACAACGAACTCCAGCTTCCCCTCGTCGTCCTCGGTGGCGGCCTGGACATAGCGGAGGACATCCTGAAGCGGCGTGTCGTTGGCGAACGGGAAGGGGACCCGCTTGTCGAGCGCCTTCGCCGTGTGCTGCACCTTCGGCGGCAGGCGGAGGTTCCGCCGAGCGCGGGGGGACCTTGCAGCGGGATCAGGTAGCGCAGGACGCTTCCGTCGTCCGGGTGCCGGAGCCGGTCCTGGTAGCGCTCTCGGGCGTCGTGACGATAATCACGCCGTCCCGCTGCACGTACGGGATCAGCCCCATCGTCCGCGCGAGCGTCGTCAGCGCGGTGGCCACCGGCACGTTTTTTTCGTTCAACTGGACCGGCGAGCGGTACGACTTGTCCACCTCCTGGAGAGCGGACGGTTCGATATAGATTTGCAGCCCCCTGGAGAGATCGGGAGATCGCGTCGCGGTCTGGAAATAGCGCATCGCGTCATTCAGCGGGGTTGCTTGCGAGAACGGAACGTCGATCGGCTTCCTGAGGGCATCGAGCGTTCCCGAGAGGATGGCCCCCTTTTCCTCGGCTCCGGCCAGTTTGATCCGCGCCGCTTGCTCCAGCGGCGAGCCTCCCGGTTGCTGGGCGAGAAGCCGGGATGCGAACAGGGCAACCACCAGAACGCAGAAAATTGGTACGCGCATCATCGGAGTTCGCTCCACCAGAAGTTACCGACCAGGGCCACCGTTCCGTTCTGATCCGATCGTCTCCGAGACCGGAATGCGTTCACTTCCTGGGCGTAGGCGCCACCATCCGGATCTCGACGGCCTCGCCCGTGTCGTCGGGAACGGAGTCGTAAACCACGGCGCCCTTCCACCCGTGCTCCACAGAGTCGTAGGATGCGGTCTCTCGGACGCACCATCTACAAATCGAAACAGCACCATTTCCAGATCGGTGCATCCGAGTGACGCACCCTACTCGACCGTGATGTGATACGTGACGTCAACCGTGGCTTCGAACGCGTCGATGACTCCACCGAAGCTCAGGTCGTATTCGCCTGGTGGCAATGCGGGAAGATGGAGCCAGTATCCATCCGAAACGCCGGGTGCGTATTGCCCCGGGGGGGCATCAAAGATGTTGTCCTTGGGCAATTTGAGCGCGAAGGGGGGCGACTCCACGCGCTCGGCCAGGTCGAGTATCGAGACGTCGTCCAACGTGGCGTAGAGATCGTGCGCCGAATCGATCTGGGCCTCGACGATCTCGTAGAGTTGCGGGACCGTCGGGTTCTCGGCGGGATTCGTGCCGCGCCCTCGGCTGTCGATCAGGAAGA
Source organism: uncultured Planctomycetota bacterium (assembly GCA_963758025.1). Lineage (GTDB taxonomy): Bacteria > Planctomycetota > Planctomycetia > Isosphaerales > Isosphaeraceae > CAVWUA01. The sequence continues at coordinate 152,510 of CAVWUA010000016.1, forward strand.
CGTTCACCAGCGGGAAGAAAAAGTCCGTCCCCTCCGGCACGGTGATCGAACGCTCGACAGAGCCCGAGCCCGAGACGCCAACGAGGAAGAAGACCTTGCTCCCCTTGTAGGGCTGATTCACGCCGGCAAACGCGCCGGTCTCGTCGAGCAGCGGATTCTGGCTCGTGGGGATTTCCAGGGCCCACTGCCACCACTTCGCCGTCAACTCGGCCACATTGCGCGTCGATTTCGCGGCATGTGACGAGTTCACCAGGTCGGCCGGGGGAACGAAGCCCAGCAGGAACGCGGCCCCCAGAACGGCCAGCGCCCACCATCGCGCTCCCTTGAAGCACTTCATGGTCCGCATCGAATTCTCCTCTCGGTTGAATTGCCGCCACGCGCGTGACCGGGAGACCATCCTCCCGGCGAAGCGAAACCGGCAAAGCCAGTGAAATGCGAACAGATTGATTGAATCATCGCATGACAAAGAATTTGCCGCTCAAGCCACCCGTTGTATCGGCGAGAAATGCATCTATTCAGTCGATGATTCACCGCAATCGTCGATCATTCCGTCCGTCTTGCCGAATGGCAAGAAAAAACCTGACCGTCACGGATGATGGGGGGCACCCGGCAGGTGCGAGACCTGAAGGCTGATCCAGACAATTCGGCCTGGAAGTGGGCGTCTCGCCCGCCTTGGAGAGCCGGATGCGGGCGAGACGCCCGCGCTCATGGGGTGTGGAACCCACGCCCCCCAAAATCCGTGACGGTCAGGAAAAAACCGAAATGAGACAACGCCATCGGAGCATGGAGTCCGAGGAATCGACCCCAACGCCGAAACCGAAGACTCGGACGCATCCGTTCCTGATCGTTCGCCGCGATCACGTCGGAAAGAGCCGGTCGAGAAACGTCGTCAGGGTGTCAACCTCTCCCGAGCCGCCTCGCAGGGCGAGGTAGCCATCGGGACGCACCAGGACATATCCCGGCGCTTTTCCGACGTAACAGTCGTGGACCGCGTGTGAGCGATCGAGCCAGCACGTCGTCTCCGGCGGCGCATCGAGCGGGTGAGTCGTGATGACATGAACGGCGACCTGTGTGCCGTGTCGTTCGTGAACGTTCTGACCCATCGCGTGGAGCGGCGCAGGGCCTCCGGTTCCGCGGCGTGCCCGGAGAACAGAAGCAGGATGTGGCGCGGGTCGCGGAAGATTTCAAAGAGACGAACATCTGAGGATGCATCGTTCAGAGGGTGGACGGTGGCATCGGGGGCACGGTCGCCGGGTTGGGGCGTTGCGGGAGCCCATCCCAGACGGGAGGTCCAACCGGCGGCGGGTGGGGCCGATGATCGGGCTGTCGCGGTAGGTGATGCCCAGCTCGGTGATGAACCGCCGCGCCCGGCGCTGGAACCATTCGCGATTGACGATCAAGGGGGCGAGGTGGCGTCGCGCCCAGGCGGAGAGCGGCCCGCGCGCGATCACGCCGCGGAAGAGGCGGTCGGTCGAGCGGAGGACGGACTCCGCGACCGGGTGGCGCTCGGCCTGGTAGCTGTCGAGCAGGTCCGGCCGCGAGGCGCCGGCGACGACCAGGGCGAGCTTCCACGCGAGGTTCTGGGCGTCCTGAATCCCCGTGTTCATCCCCTGACCGCCGGCCGGGCTGTGGATGTGCGCGGCATCGCCGGCCAGGAAGACGCGGCCGTTGCGCAGGCGGGGGACCATCCGCCGCTGGAGGTGGAACTCGGCCAGCCAGACCGGGTCGCGGAGCGTCGCCTTCACCGGGGCCAGCCGATCCATCAACTCCTGGAATTCCTCCAGGGTCGGGTCCCCGCGCGATTCGTCGCGGCTCTCGGATCGCATCGAGATCACCCGATAACGCGATTCGCCCGGCATCGAGATCACCGCGAGGAAACCCGATTCCGACGGGAACCCGTACGCTTCGGACGGGTCGAGCGGCCAGTCGATGCCGACGTCGCCGAGGATGAATTCTTCAGGATATGCCGCCCCCTCAAACGGCACGCCCAGGCCGTGCCGGACCGCGCTGTGCGCGCCGTCGCAGCCGACGAGCCAGCCGGCGCGGAGCGATTCCTCACGGCCGTCGGCGTGCCGCAAGGTGGCCGAGACGCCATCGTCGTCCTGCGCGAAGTGGGTCAACTCCACCCGGCGCTCGACGGGCTGGCCGAGCCGATCCAGCGCCGCGATCAGGAGCCGCTCGGTGTGGCTCTGCCGCGGATCAACGGATAAGGGTATGGTGTTCCAAGGGCGTCCATGCCCTCGATGCGCATGCGAATCAGGCGACGGCCGCCAGCGATCACGTTCAAGACACGGAGTGGTTGCGCGCCGTCCGAGGCCCCGGCGGCGAGCGCGCCGTCCATCTGGTCGAAGACTTCCATCGTTCGCGGTTGAATGACCAGGGCGCGGGATTCGGCGGCCGGCTCGGCGTTGCGCTCGACGATCCGGCAGCGCACGTCGCGGCGGGCCAGCTCGGCCGCCATCGTCAGGCCCGTCGGACCGGCGCCGACGATCAGGACATCCAGTTCAGACATGCCAATTCCCTATCTATGATGACGCGCTCGCCTCGTCCGCCTCGGCGCGGGGTAGAGTGATGAGGAATGTGGTCCCTTCCCCTTCGTGGCTCTGGACGTCGATCCGCCCGCCCTGGGCGTGGACCGACTCGCGGACGATCGACAGGCCGCGCCCGCGTCCGGGGCCTTTTGTGGAGTAGCCGACCTCGAAGATCCGGGGCAGGGCGGATTGCGGGATGCCGGGGCCGTTGTCAGTCAGGGTAATCACGACGGATGGCCCCTCGCCGCGGACGGTCAGGGTGATTCTCGGCGAGATCCCCGCGTCCGAGGTGGCCTCGACGGCGTTCTTCAGAAGATTCACGAGGGCGTGGACCAGCAAGCGGCGATCGGCCAGGGCGAACAGGTGGGTGGCGTCGCCTCCGGGCGGATCACCTCGGTGGCGGCGGCCTCCAGACGCGGGTTGAGCAGGGCGAGGGCGTCGTCGAGGCATTCGGAGACGGCCACCGGGCGGGTCGTCACCGGCAGGGCGGACTGCTTCAGGTAGCCGTCCAGCTCGCGGACGGTCAGGGCGATGTAGTCGGAACAGACGGCGACCTGCCGGCAGACGTCGCGGGCGATCGACACGCCGCCGAACAGCTCGATCGACGGGTCGATGCCCCGGTCGGCGTACTCGCGGCGGAGCGCCTTCTGGAACCGCTCGGCCTGCGACGGGTCCAGCCCCGCGCGGCGGGCGGCGGCGGAGAGGGCCTCGGCATCCTCGGCGATGAACCGCTCCAGCAGGTCGAGGTGGTCGGACAGGTTGTGCCCCTCGTTCGACAGGACGAAGGCGACGTTGCCCAGCTCGTGACAGGTCCGATCCGCCAGGTCGAGCGTCGCGGCCTGGGCGGATTCCCGCGCCGCGCGGTCGCGGAGCACGCGGGCTTGCAGGGCCATCGCCCCGAGACACAGCAAGGGATAACCCGACAGGCCGAGCAGGGCCAGGAGCAACCGCCGGTACGAGTCCTCCAGGCGTCGGCCGGCGCGTTCGATCTCGGGGGCGACGCGGTAGCGGACGGCCAGGTCCACCGGCGTCTCCTGACGGCGGCCCGTCAGCACGGCCACGCGGTCGGTTAGGTCGGAGGGGCTGGGGGGCTTCGGTGGGTTGGGTCGCCACGACGCCAGCACCGGGCCGGTCCTTGGGCCGAGATCCATCGCGACGATCTCGATCAAGGGGGAGCGGCGGACGGGCAGGTCCAGCTCGCTCCCCAGGCGGTCGAGCGCCTCGCTCAGCTCGGCCTGCCGTTCCGCCCGGGCGGACTCCGGCGCGCGCCGCCAGGCGTCGGCGTAGTCCACCAGGGTCCAGCCGAGATAGTGCACGGGCATCGTCCGCACCCACTCGCCGATGATCGGCCGCAACGCCTCGCGCCCGGTCTTGCGGAGGCGGTCATACTCGCGCGCGAGGATCACCAACCCGAACGCCAGCGCCACCATCGAGAACAGCCCGACCAGCAAGCCGGGCGTCCCCACGATCGCGTGCAGGCGGCCCAGCGGCGAGTCCGCCAGGCGGCGGAGGCGAGGTCGGAATCCGTTCCAGGGCATGGCGGAGGCTCCCGCGCGGGTGTGGGAAGCGGGCATCATTGTTTGGAGAATTAATAGGAAATTACTCGTTCCCGTGTTCCGCGTCGGAAACGACGGACGCAGAGCGTCCCAGAACGGCATTCTCCCGCAGAGCGTGGGAACGAGGGAACATCACTCGTCACCGCGTAACGGTTGCTACCTTCGGTCATATAATCATCATCCGTCAGCCACCCTTAATGCCGCGCCAGAACCTCAACCGGGGGGATGAGCACGGGGCCGGACCAGGAGGCGTCGGGATTGCGGGCGAAGGCGGAGACGTCGTTGCGGTCGGGACGGAGCATCAGGACGTGACCGAGGTCCTCGCCTTGACGCTCGCCGCCGGGGTCGAACGCCAGCGAGCGGCCGATGGCTGACGGGTGGCGGGCGGAAAGCCGGAGCTTGTCCAGCGTCGCGCGCAGGGTCTGAGGGCCATCCGTGCGGTCCAGCGCCAGGGCGAGCGCCGAGACGATCTCGGCGGGAACCTGACCGTCCTGCACGATCCCCTGGCCGTTCGGTTCGGGGAGCGACTCCGACGACACGCACCAGACCGAGAGCCCGCCCCCCGTCGCGGCGAAGTCTCGCAAGGTGTTCATGCCGATGCCGTCGCCACAGACGACCCGCAGCGGGGTGTCCTCGGCGGTCATTCCGGCCGGGGCCGAGGCCCGCAATGCCGCGAGCATCCGGCGCGTCGGTTCCCCCTGCAACGGCAGGACAACCCACGTTGGCCGCCGATGCGTCGGGCCTTCACCCTGGGCGGTCTTCCAGACCTCCTCGGCCCAGCGATGCTCGGGCAGGCCCGGCGACTCGGCCAGGCCCGGCGACAGGATCGCGTCGGGCTGCTCGACGATCTCCGCCCTGGGGGCGACCCGGCCGATCGCGCGGCGGAAGCAGGCGGCCAGGTCCACCGAGTAGGGGTCCGACGGATCGACCACGAGCACCACCCGCTTGGGCAAGGATCGCGGGTCGCGCTCGGCCAGGCAGCGGACGATCAGGTCGGCCTGGCGCTGGTTGTTCGGGCAGAAGCGGAACGTCCGGCCGGGGTAGAGGTCGAGCAGGGGGGGGAGGTCCCCCCCCGGCCCGCGCTGATCGGCCTGCACGGCCGTTGCCCAGGGAACGAGCAAGACCGGCCCGCCGTCGTCGCGGTCGGCGGTGGCCGCGCGAAGGGCCTCGGCCAGGTCCTCGGTCAACGCGGTGTTGATCGAGCCGATGAGCGCGACGGGGGTCTGGTCGCGGTCCAGCAGGCGGTGGACCGCGTCGCGCGTCTCGACCGAGCCTTGCGCCCGTTCCCAGAAGAAGCGGATCGGCCGCCCGCGCTGGGGGTCTCGACGGTGATCGCGTCGGTCTCATCGCGCACGACATGGACCAGGCCCTGACGGTCGCACGTCCAGATTCCCTTGCGGAAGTCGTGCCAGTTGGCCCGATCCGGCAGCACAACCGCCACGTCCGCCGCGCCCGACGGGCCGACCCAGCCGGTCCCCTCGATGTCGAGCGACAGGGTGTACGCCATCAAGGCCGCCAGCGCCAGGCCGCCGACCAGCAGTAACCCATTTCCAATCCGGCACCACATCGCCATGCGCGCGGTCCTCTGAGCTGAAACGTACGTCAGGGGCGTTCTCCGTTTCCGGCACGACAGCGGCAGGCTCACCAAGGGGTAGGTCCAGCATCGCACAGAGCAGATCGGATGCCAAGAGGATTTGAGGAACGGGGCGTTGTGCCACAAGTCGTTTTGTGGTATTGATTTGCTGGTTATCGAGGCGATGCCGCAAGTGGGCGTGCGCGTGGAATTCCCCCCTGCGCCGAGAGGTCCGGCAGGGCCGGCTCGCCAGGAGTCTGGTGTTCGGGCCAGAATCCCTGTGTGCCCGTTCGCGCGGTAAATTCGCGAAGGGCTCACACAATCTTCATAATTCGCTGGTAAACTGAGGCGGGGTTTTCGGAGGCTTCCTCTTTCACTTTTGGGCAACGATGGAATCCGGGTTTCCGTTGCGACTGCGAGACAACCGACTGAAGTACCTCGGGCTGGCCCTTGTGCTCGCGCTGAGTGTCTGCGCCTTGGCGCGCGCGGAGGAGAAGGATAAGCAGCAGGCCCCCGGGACGCCCGCGCCGTTGCGGATTGAGGACCTGGCGCCTCCAGAGGAGTTCGTGGAGGCGGGCGGGATCAAGACGCACTTCGTCCAGAAAGGGACGTGTGGACCGGCGATCGTCCTGATCCACGGATTCGGCTCCAACACGACGACCTGGCGCGAAACGCTCGACGGCCTCGGCGATCGGTTCCGGGTCTATGCCCTCGACCTGAAGGGGTTCGGGCTGACCGAGAAGCCGAAGGACGGCCAGTACAATGCGCCCGCCTACACGCGGCATCTGCTCGCGTTTCTCGACGCGATGAAGCTCCAGCGGCCGATCCTGGTGGGGAACTCGATGGGAGGCGCGGTGGCCCTGCGCCTGGCCTTGCAGCACCCGGACCGGGTGTCCGGCCTGGTCCTGGTCGATGCGGCCTTGCCCCGGCTCAATGGTTGGGACCGACCCGGCGTGCAGGCCGCCTTGCTGGAAGGGGACGATCGGCGGGCGAAGGCGGACGATAACGCCTGGCTGTTCCGCGGCCTGAAGGTCAGCCCGCTCCTGTTGCGTGCCGCGTTCAGCCGTCGCATGGTCGAGCGCGGCCTGCGGACGAGCTTCCACGACGAGAGCCTCGTCACCCCCGAGATGATCGACACGTATTACCGCTGCTTCCAGACCGAGGGGGCCATGGAGGCCCTGGCGGCCATGCTCGACCCGCCGCCCGATCGGGAAGATCTGCCCCCGATGGATTCCTTGAACATTCCCGTCCTGGTCGTCTGGGGACGGCACGACCGGGTGATCCCGCTTTCCGTCGCGGACGTCTTCACGGACGAGATTCCGGGAGCCCGCAAAGTCATTTTCGAACAATCCGGCCACCTGCCCCAGGAGGAGGAGCCGGACGCCTTCCACGCGCTGATCGCCGAGTTCGCCGGGGGGATCGAGTGAATGGTCCCTGTGCGTCGCGGCGTCACGCCAACATCAAGCAGACTTGAAGGATCTCTCTCCATGCGATTGCCCGTTCTCTGCGGAACTTTCGGCGCGGCCCTGGTCGCGGCGACCCTGGTCGGTTGCGGCGGCGGAAACAATGAGACGGCTGGCGGCGGGCCGACCGGCACGGTTGTCGTCGATGGGTCGAGCACCGTCTTTCCCATCAGCAAGGCCGCGCAACTGGGTTACGCCAAGGTGCGCGGGCGGGATGTCAAGGTGCTCGTCGGCAACCACGGCACCGGCGGCGGCTTCGGCCGTTACCTGCAAGGGGAGGTGGACATCGTCGATGCCTCCCGCGAGGCCAAGCCGACCGAGGAGGAGCAGGCGAAGGAGAAGGGGTACGAGTGGACCCGCTTCCTCGTCGGCTACGACGGAATCACCGTCGTCACCAACCCGGCGAACACCTGGGCGAAGACGCTGACCGTCGAGCAGCTCAAGCGGACGTTCGAGCCGAACAGCACGGTCAAGACCTGGAAGGATCTCGACCCGTCCTGGCCCGACCGCCAGATCGTGATCTACGCCCCCGACAATGACTCGGGAACGTTCGAGTTCTTCACCGAGGCGATCATCGGCGAGAAGGAGCAGCGCAAGGACATTCAGGTCAGCCCCGACGACAACATCCTGGTCAAGGGGGTCTCCGGCGACGAGGGCGGGCCTGGGGTACTTCGGCTACGCCTATTACGAGGAGAACAAGGAACGCCTCAACGCCGTGGCCGTGCGGAACGGCCCGGACGCCGAGCCGGTCCTGCCCAGCCCCGAGACGATCCTCGAGCAGGAGTACACGCCGCTGTCCCGCCCGCTGTTCCTCTACGTCAAGAATGCGTCGATGGAGAAGCCGGCCACGGCCGACTTCCTGCGTTACTACATCGAGCACATCGAGACGCTGGCCACCAGGGCCGGCTACGTCCCGCCGACGGCCGAGGACATCAGGCTGAGAACCTCAAGAAGCTCCCCGGCGGGACGGACGCCCCGGCCGAGGCGGTGGCCGAGGTCCAATGATCCAGGGTCGATCGCCGATGAGCAACGGGGGTCTGCTCGACGCCGACAGCCGCTGGTCATCGGTCTATCCCGGAGGATGTTTCCCCTTGAGCGCGAGTGCCGTGCCACGCCCCGAACGTGATCCCAAGCTCTGGGCGCCGCCGAGCTGGCTCCGGCGCCTGGAGGGGAGCGTTGTCGGGTTTCTGCTGCTGCTCTGCGCCATGGTGATCGGTCCTGACGACCCTCGGCATCGTGATCGTGCTGGGGACCGAGACCCTGCACTTCTTCCAGGTCTCGGGCATCGGCCTGCTGTCGATTCCTGCTCGGGCACGGACGATCCGATCCGCCGCCACTTCGGCATCCTGCCGCTGATCTGGGGGACGTTCGTGGTCGCCGTCGGGTCGTCCGTGATCGCCCTGCCGATCGGACTCCTGAGCGCGATCTTACCTGAGCGAGTACGCCCCGAGGCGGGTCCGCGCGGTGCTCAAGCCGACGCTGGAGCTGCTGGCCGGCATCCCGTCGATCGTCTATGGCTACCTGGCGCTCTTGCTGGTCACGCCGGTCCTGAAGGCGATGCTGGAGCCGCTGGGCCTGCAGGTCGAGCACGTTCAACGCCCTGAGCGCGAGCATCGTCGTGGGGATCATGATCATCCCGATGGTCTCGTCGCTGAGCGAGGACGTGCTCTCGGCGGTGCCTCGGGGCCTGCGCGAGGCGGCCTACGGGCTGGGGGCGACGAAGTTCGAGGTCTCCACGCGGGTCGTCCTGCCGGCGGGCCTCTCGGGCGTGGTCGCGTCGTTCATCCTGGCGATCAGCCGGGCGATCGGCGAGACGATGGCCGTCGTCCTGGCCGCCGGACGGCAACCCGACCCTGTCGCTCAACCCGCTGGTCTCGGTCGAGACGATGACCGCCTACATCGTCGCGGTGATCGGCGGCGAGGCGGCCGCCCGGCTCGGCCGAGAACGCTGTCGCTGTTCGCCGTCGGCATGGTGCTGTTCCTGCTCACGCTTGTCGCTGAACATCCTCTCGGGCTTCGTGCTGCGGCGCTACCGGGAGGTGTACCAGTGAGCGTCGCCCTGAAACCCTGCGAAGAACTACGAGCCGCACCGCCTGGTGCCGCCGCCTGGCCGGTCCGCTGTTCGGCCTCGCCTGCTTGCTGGCGACGTGCATCGGTGTGGTCGTCCTGGCGGTCTTGCTCGGGGCCTCGATCGCCGCGGCGCTCGGACACGAGGCCGGGCCGCCCCTGGTACGACGTGCTCGAGAACGTCCGCGACCTCGCCGCCGTTTCTCTGGGCCCTGACCCAGCGCTCGCAGGACATCGACCCGACGACGGCCGGGTTCCGCGTCGGGGTCATCAGCAGCCTCTGGCTGCTGGGCCTGGTGGCCCTGATCGCGATTCCGGTCGGGGTCGGCGCGGCGGCTTTACCTGGAGGAGTACGCCCCGCCGGGCCGGCTGCGGCGGATCATCCAGACGAACATCGCCAACCTGGCCGGGGTGCCGTCGATCGTGTACGGCATCCTGGGCCTGGCGCTGTTCGTGCGGGCCTTCGGCTTCGATCCAGCTGGCGATGGGCTACACGCTCTGGGCCGGGGCCTTGACGCTTAGCCTGCTGGTCCTGCCGGTGATCGTGATCGCCACGCAGGAAGCGCTGCGGACGGTGCCGAACTCGCTGCGGCAGGCGGCCCTGGCCCTGGGGGCGACCCGCTGGCAGATGGTCCGCGACCACGTCCTGCCGTCGGCCCTGCCGGGCATCCTGACCGGGGTGATCCTGGCCCTGTCGCGGGCCATCGGCGAGACCGCCCCGGTGCTGATGGTCAGCCGGGCCGACTCGATCCTGATCCCGCCGCGCGGTCCTGGCGACGATTACGCCGCCCTGCCGGTGGAAATCTACAACTACGCCAAGGAGCCGAGCCCCGCGTTCCAGACGGTGGCCGCCGGCGGCATCCTGCTCCTGCTCCTGCTCTTGCTGTCGATGAACGCCGTCGGCCATCGTGATCCGGAACCGCTACGGCCGCCAACCCCGAGGCTGAGCCGTCCATGAGCCTCCCCGAAGCCAAAACCATGTCCGAGATCCCGCCGCCACTGACCGAGGCGTCCCCCACGAAGCCCGACGTCGGTCCTCTCGGCGCAAGGCCTGTCGGTCTGGTACGGGGCCTCGCTGGCCCTGCGCGACGTCTCCATCGACGATCCCCCGGAACCAGATCACCGCCCTGATCGGCCCGTCCGGCTGCGGCAAGAGCACCCTGCTGCGCTGCTTCAACCGGATGAACGACCTGATCGCCGGCTTCCGCATGGAGGGCGGACCTCAAGATCGACGACCGCGACCTGACGGCCCCCGATATCGACCCGGTCGCCCTCCGCCGCCGCGTCGGCATGGTCTTCCAGAAGCCGAACCCGTTCCCCAAGAGCATCTATCAGAACGTCGCCTGGGGCGCGCGGATCAACGGCTACAGGGGCGACATGGACGAGCTGGTCGAGCGCTCGCTCCGCCGGGCGGCCCTGTGGGACGAGGTCAAGAACAAGCTCCACCGCTCCGGCCTGGAACTCTCCGGCGGCCAGCAGCAGCGGCTCTGCATCGCCCGCACGCTGGCGGTCGAGCCGGAAGTGATCCTGATGGACGAGCCGTGCTCGGCGCTCGACCCGATCTCCACGGCGAAGGTCGAGGACCTGATGGACGAGCTGAAGACCGACTACACGATCGTGATCGTCACCCACAACATGCAGCAGGCCCGCCGCGTCAGCGACATGACCGCCTGCCTGATGCTCGACGAGACCGCCGCCGACGGCCACCGCACCGGCATCATCGCCGAGTTCAGCCCGACCGACCGGCTCTTCACCAACCCCAGGGATCCCCGCACGGAGGCTTACATCACGGGAAGGATTGGATGATTTATTGAATCAGTCATTTCCAGACGATCATCTGCGTCGGAACGACGTTGAATTCATTGTTAGTTCATCAATCATTCGCAGATTACTGGATTCTTACTGGTGATAGCCTGATGTCCATGCCCTCCTCGGCAAGTCTCCTTACGGGTGCTCCTTCCATGGCCAAGGCGAAGATCCTGATCATCGAAGACGAGCGAGCGCTGGTCGAGCCGCTGGTGTACAACCTGGAGCGCGAGGGGTTCGAGGTGATCGCGTCGCACGACGGGCTAGGATGGTCTGCGGCAGGCCCAGGTGAAGCTGCCGGACCTGATCGTGCTGGACCTGATGCTGCCGGTCAAGCCCGGGCTGGAAGTCTGCCGCGAGCTGCGTTCGGGCTCGCAGACGCGCGAGATCCCGATCATCATGCTGACGGCCAAGGCCGAGGAGAGCGACCAGCTTGTCGGCTTCGCCATGGGGGCGGACGATTACGTCACCAAGCCCTACAGCATGAAGGTCCTGATCGAGCGGATCAAGAAGGAGCTGCGCCGCCGGCAGTCGCGTGAGGACGCGCCGGACAGCGCCGTGATCGAGTGCCAGGGGGTCGTCATCGACCGGCATCGCCACCGCGCGTCGTTCCGCGAGGAGGAGATGCCGCTGACGCCGACGGAATTTCGGCTCCTGGAGGCCCTCGTGCGGCAGCCGGGCCGGGCCTTCAGCCGGCATGAACTGATGGACTCGGCCATCGGCGAGGACGCCGTGGTCCTGGAGCGGACCATCGACGTCCACGTCAAGAGCCTCCGCAAGAAGATGGGGGATGCCGCCGACCTTATCGAGACGGTACGCGGCGTGGGATATCGGTTCCGAGAGCCGACTCGCCTGATGAGCTCCTGAGGGCGCGCCGCGTGCGTTTCCGCGCGTCTCCCCCGCGGCACCGGCGACAGCTCGGCCCGGACGACCGGGATGTGCCGCGGCGCGTCGATCCCCAGACGCACCTGCCCTCCTTCGAGCCGGACGACGGTCACGCAGATCTCGTCGCCGATGTACAGCTTCTCCATCAATTTCCGGGTCAAGACCAGCATGGCTGACGCTCCTTGATCAGATCAATAGGTGGTCGCATCCTCGAAAGTCCGTCGCTGGCCCCGTCGTGGGATGCACCGGATTTGTGGATGCCGTTCTCTCTGACGCAATCCTAGTTCACGTACGGAATCCCGAAAATTGTTACGGTTGATGATTGCACGGAATCATCACATCCCGCGGAGGTTGCCGGGAACGAAGGGTCGATTTTCGGGGGCCGGATGGGAATAATAGACGGGTCCGTCCCCCGCGCGGGCTTCGCTGGCGCCGAGGGGCCGGACCTGGGGGTCGAACCGCGTTGACCATCGACCACCCGAGGACCCGCCCCGCTTTCGTTCGTGAGGCAACGATGTCGCATTGCTCCGTCCTTGTGCTCGGCTCCGGCTCCGCCGGCCTGACCGCCGCGCTCTACGCCGCGCGCGCCAATCTCGCGCCTATCGTGCTGGAGGGCAAGGAACCCGGCGGCCAGCTCACCTGGACGACCATCGTCGAGAACTTCCCCGGCTTCCCCGAAGGGATCATGGGCCCGGAGCTGATGGAAAACCAGCGACGGCAGGCCCAGCGCTTCGGCGCGGACTGCCGGTTCGAGACGGCCATTTCGGCGGACCTGTCCAAGCGGCCGTTCCGCGTCACCGCCTCGACCGACCCGAATGACCCGGAGGCCGAGACGAAGACCTACGAGGCCGACGCCCTGATCATCGCCACCGGCGCCTCGGCGCGGACCCTGGGCCTGCCCGAGGAAATGCACTGGATGGGCAACGGCCTGAGCACCTGCGCCACGTGCGACGGCGCCCTGTACCGGGGCAAGGCGGTCGGCGTGGTCGGCGGGGGCGACTCGGCCGTCGAGGAGGCCACCTTCCTGACCCGCTATGCCAGCAAGGTGTCGGTCATCCACCGCCGCCACGAGCTGCGGGCCTCGAAGATCATGCAGGACCGCCTCCTCGCCAACGACAAGATCGAGATGGTCTGGGACGCCGAGGTGGATCGGTATCAAGGGGCCGAGGAGCCGAACCCGGCCCTGACCGGCGTCGTACTGAAATCAACGAAGGACGACTCCACGCGCGAGCTGCCCCTCGACGGCCTGTTCCTGGCGATCGGCCACGTGCCCAACTCGACGATCTTCAAGGGGCAGATCGAGATGACGCCCGAAGGCTACATCCTGACCCGCAACGCCCTGGTCTGGGACAACGTCACCGCCGACAAAGGACTGCTGCACCGCCTGCCGAACTACGGCACCGCCACCAGTGTCGAGGGGGTCTTCGCCTGTGGCGATGTCGTCGATACGCACTATCGCCAGGCCATCACCGCCGCCGGCTCCGGGTGTGCCGCGGCCATCGATAGCGAGAAATGGCTCGAAGCGCGCGAGTGCCACAAGGAATGATCCGCGGCGAGTTCAGGATCAAAAGGAGCTGTTGTGTGAGGGGATGGGATGGCCAGGGGCTCGTCCGCGAGACCCCAGCCGCCCGGAACGAGAGATCGCGCGACAGACGGATTGCCCCGCACTCGCCACGGATCGCTGCCCCCTGAACAAAGTGGGCTTGATGGACTACAATATTCTTGTCACAACACGACTTGCGGACGGCTGAAGGCTGATTTGATCGCGCTACGCTGACCGCTCTTAGGATGAGATGACGCATATGGAGAGTCGACCGCCGCAGGAATCCCCTCGCCGGCCCAACAATAATGGCCGAAAGCTCAATGGTGTGGGCGGTTCGCCGACGCCGCCGTGGCTCTGGGTCTTCTTGATCGCCGTCATCTTCGTGATGATCTGGCTGTATAGCTCCCACAACGAGGTTGAGGTCAGCTACTCCTGGTTCCTCGACCAGGTGGAGAAGGACAATATCGAGAGCATCTGGACCCAGGGGACCGAGGTGCGCGGAGAGCTTCGCACGAAGGCGATGTATCGCGCCCCCAAGGCCGAGGCCGACCGCCCGGTCAAGGAGTTCTCCACCTATTTTCCCTCCGAGTACCAGATTCAGCCCGTGCTGAGCACCCTGCGCAGCGAGAAGGACGAGAAGGGAAGCCCGCGCCAGCCGGTGCGGATCGATACCGCGCCACCGCCCGGAGCGAGTACGCTTGTCTGGCTGACTCTCCTGCTCCCGACGTTCCTGATCGTTGGCCTGATCTACTTCATGATGCGCCGCGCACGCGATCAGTTCGATGGCGGCATCCTCGGCAGCTTCGTCAAGAGCCCGGCCAAACGCCATGATAAATCCAAGCAGCGCACCACGTTCGACGAGGTCGCCGGCCTGGAGAACGCCAAGAGCGAGCTTCAGGAGATCGTCGAATTCCTGAAGAACCCCGACAAGTTCAAGCGGCTGGGCGGGCGGATTCCGAAGGGGGTCCTGCTGATCGGTCCTCCCGGCTCGGGCAAGACGCTGCTGGCCCGCGCCGTGGCGGGCGAGGCGGGCGTGCCGTTCTTCTCGATCTCCGGCAGCGAATTCATCCAGATGTTCGTCGGCGTCGGCGCGAGCCGGGTCCGCGACATGTTCAAGACGGCCAAGGAAAACAGCCCGTGCATCCTGTTCATCGATGAGATCGACGCCGTCGGCCGGGTCCGGGGCGCCGGCCTGGGCGGCGGGCACGACGAGCGCGAGCAGACGCTCAACCAGATCCTCACCGAGATGGACGGCTTCACCCCGAATGAGACGGTCATCGTCCTGGCGGCCACGAATCGCCCCGACGTGCTCGACCCGGCGCTCCTGCGTCCGGGCCGGTTTGACCGCCACGTCACGGTCGATCGGCCGACAAAGAAGGGGCGGCTGGAGATCCTCAAGGTCCACTCCCGCAACATCCCGCTGGCCGAGGACGTCGATCTCGACGCCATCGCCCGGGGTACCGTCGGGATGAGCGGCGCCGACCTGGCCAACCTGGTCAACGAGGCCGCCCTGCTGGCCACCCGCGAGAACAAGGCCGCCGTCGATATGAACGACCTCGACGCCGCGCGCGACAAGATCGTCATGGGGGCCAAGCGCGAGGAGGTCATCACCGAGAAGGACAAGCGGGCCACCGCCTACCACGAGGTCGGCCACGCCCTGGTCGCCTGGGTGACCCCCAAGACCGACCCGGTGCACAAGGTCACGATCATCCCCCGAGGCCGCTCGCTGGGCGTTACCCAGTTCATGCCCGAGGAGGATCGCCTGGGCTACAGCGAGAGCCAGATTCTCGCCAAGCTCGACACCCTGCTCGGCGGTCGCGCGGCGGAACGGCTGATTTACGACGATCTCTCCACCGGCGCGGCGGAGGACCTCAAGATGGCCACCCGGCTCGCCCGGATGATGGTCACGCAGTGGGGCATGAGCGATCGGATCGGCCCGGTCTTCATCCAGGGGTCGGAGGAGCACCCGTTCCTCGGCCGCGAGATGACCGAGCCGCGCGACCACTCCGAGCACACCGCGCAGGTCATTGACGAGGAGATGTCGCGCATCCTCCGCGAAGCCGACGAACGGGCCTACCGCCTCCTCGAAGAACGTCGCGATGAGCTGGAGCGCCTGACCGAAGCCCTGATCGAGCGTGAGGTGCTGACCGTCGCCGAGATCGAGGAGATGATCGGCAGGTCGGTCAACGCCCCGGCCAACGTCCCGCCCGATGAGGTCGTCGCCTCGATCGACAATCCCGGAGCAGACGTGAGATCAAGCCGTTAGGTAGAGCGGGCATCGCCCGCCTCGTTCCAACCGGAGGATGAAGCGAGGTGGGCGGTGCCTACCCGACGGAATCATGGCGAAGAAGAAACCGTCGAGCGGAAAAACGAAGGGCGGGCGCGAAAAACCTTATCAGGTCTTCGTCAGCCATGCGACGGCGGATAAGTGGCTTGCAAAAACGGTCTGCGAGAAGATAGAAGCAGGAGCCGGTGCCTCCACGTTTCGCGATGATCGAGACATTCATGGTGGCGACGATATTCCCGAGGAGATCCGCCGGCAGATCAAGCAGTCGAAGGAAATCGTGGTGCTGTTGACTCCCGAATCCATCGATCGCCAGTGGGTCACGCTGGAAGTCGGTGCGGCGTGGGGGTGGAGCCAGCGCATGCGGATCGTGATTCTCATGTGCCACGTCTCCGTGGACCCGATTCCCGATATGATGAAGAACAAGAAGGCGATTTCTCTGAATGAATTCGACCATTATCTGAGCGAACTCGCCTCGCGTGTCCGAGGATACCATGGCGAATATCGATAAATCCTATGATGTCTTTCTTTCGTACTCCATCCGAGACGCCGCGATCGCGTCCGAGGTCGCCAGCGCCTGCCGCGAGAGCGGCTTGACGGTCTGGATGGATACCATGGAATCGCATCCGGGCGTGAGCTACGGCGATGCGTTGTGGGAAGCCCTTGCCGAGAGTCGGGCCTTGCTGATGATCCTCTCCCCCGCCGGGCCGACCTCGTCGATGGCGATCGAGATCGGGGCGGCCCGTGCCTGGAATAAACCGATCTACGCCATTGTCACCGATCCCTCTTCCACGCGACTATCCACGGTGCTGCCCGGAATCGAGTTGTTCCCGCTCGGACGAATGGAAGAAGTGATTGAATCTGTCAAGGTAAGCATTCAGGAATGGACCGATGACGATCGGGAATTTCTGACCAAGCTCTACGCCGAGATGGGAATCTCCGCGGATCACCTCGCTCTGGATCCCCGGCACCTCGCGGAGTTTGTGAAGCGATTCCGCAAGGGCCGTGGGAAGGCGATTTCCGGCGAACGATTGCTGTCGGAACTCTTGCGGTTGAGAAAACAAGGTAAGCTCAAGCTCGCCCGGAATCGTTCCACCGCGAGCGGTCGTGGTCGAGCGTCGTAAGATTCTAACAATGGTATGTTCATTCCATAATCCTGGCGTCCACCCATGCCCGAATCGTCCCCCGTCGTCTGCGCCGGTCTGGTTGTCGCTGACCACCTGAGCACCCCGATCGACCATATACCGGCCGCCGGTGAACTGGTGATGGCCGATGACCTCGTGCTGAATATCGGCGGGGGAGCGTCGAATGCGGCGGTGGACCTCTCCAGGCTGGGCGTGCCGTCGGCGCTCTGCGGCAAGGTGGGGGATGACGCCTTCGGCCGGTTCGCCGCCGATACGTTCCGGGCCAGTGGCGTCGATGTCCGCAACCTGCGGATCGACACGACCCGGCCGACGAGTCAGACGTTGATCGTCAACGTCCGGGGAGAGGACCGGCGGTTCATTCACTGCTTCGGCGCGAATGCCGGTTTCTCGCTCGACGACCTTGACGCGGCGATCGACCCGCCGCCGAAGGTGTTGTTCATCGGCTACTTCCTCATGCTGCCCGGCGTCGAGACGGCCGCCCTGGCCGAACGGCTCGCCCGCCTGCGACGCGCCGGGACGAAAACCGTGCTGGATGTCGCCTGCCCGGGGAAGGGGGATTACCGACAGCAACTGGAGATCGTTCTGCCCGAGACGGACGTCTTCCTGCCCAATACGGACGAGTCCACCCTGATTCTCGGAGAGACCGACCCGGTGCGTCAGGCCCAGGCGTTTCACGATCTCGGAGCGCGGCGGGTCGTCGTCACCCGCGGCGAGAAGGGAGCCGTCTCCCTCTCGAACGACGTGCGGGTGCGGCTGGGGGCCTATCCGGTCGAGTTCGTGGACGGCACCGGCGGCGGCGATGCCTTCGACGCCGGTTACATCGCCGGTCTGCTCGACGGCCTCGACGAGTTATCCTGCCTGAAGCTCGCCAGCGCCGTCGGGGCGTCGTGCGTGCGGGCCGTCGGCACGACTGCGGGCGTCTTCACCCGCGCCGAGGCGGAGGAGTTCATCCGACAGCATGAGCTGTCGGTGGAGCCGCTCTGATTTCTGCCCGGACAGAGTGAAAAGTTTCTCGCAAAGATGCCAAGATCGCGGAGAGGGCGCCAAGGAAGATTGGACAAGGGCATTCTCTCTTCTTGGCGTTCTTCCTTTGCGGCTTCGCGAGAAACTCCTGTCTGATAATTGATTCTAAATATCCAGAATCAATTCCGATTTCCACCCGTCGCCGTGCCGTTCCAGCGTCAGGCCGTGATGCGTGACGGCCTTGACCTCGTGGTCGAGGTCGTGCCGGTCGCGGTCGATCGGCTCGCCGCCGATGGTGGCTTCGAGTGAGGGGGCGTTCTCGTTGACGTGAACGTCAAATGTCGTGTAGAGCCAGTGGCGCGTCTCGCAGCGGAAGATCAACTCGTTGAGCCAGGCGACGAGCAGGTCGGCGAGGTTGTCGGCCTGGAGGGTGACGGTCTCGGTCTCGACGCTGCGCACGACGTTGCGGTTGGCGACGATGTAATCGAAGAGGCCCTCGGCGGCCGTGCGGAAGAGGTCGTCGAGATCGTCGCCGGTGATGCGCAGGCCGACGTCGGCGGTGTGGTCGAAGGTGGCTGTCGTTCCCAAGGCAGGGGCCTCCCTGTCGGAGTCGCTCAGGCGTTCGCTCAGCCCGCCTCGCCGGTGATCCAGCGGCCGAGGAAGTCGGCCAGCTCGCGGGCGCGGGATTCGTCGCGGGCCTCGGCGATGACGCGGACGATCGGTTCGGTGTTGCTCGCGCGGACGTGGGCCCAGCAGTCGGGCCAGTCGAGCCGCAGGCCGTCGCGGCGGTCGCTGGTGGCGTCCGGGTGGGCGTCGGCGATGCGGTTGAAGAGGTCGGCGATCGGTGTCGGGTTCGTCGCCGAGGGGGTACTTTTCCTTGACCATCGCGTAGTGGGGCAGGGCGTCGGCCAGTTGCGAGAGGGGTTCGCCGGTCGCGGCCAGAAGGTCGAGGACCAGGGCCATGCCGACGAAGCTATCGCGGACGAAACCGACGCGGGGGTCGATCACGCCGCCGTTCCCCTCGCCGCCGAGCATCGCGTGCTCGGCCCGCATGCGTTCGACGACGTGGATCTCGCCAACCGGCGTGCGGTGGACCGGGCAGCCGTGCTCCCGGGCGAGGTCCTCGGTCGTACGCGAGGTGGAGAGATTGAGCACGACCGGCCCGGTCGTCTGAACGAGTCGCCGGTGCGCGGCCAGGGCGAGCGTCAGTTCCTCACCGATATAGCGGCCGTTCTCGTCGATGATGGCCAGGCGGTCGGCGTCGGGGTCCTGCGCGAATCCGACAACGGCCCCCGCTTTCGGGATCGTGGCGGCGAGGGTCCGCAGGTTCGGTTCGGTCGGTTCGGGCGGGTGATCGTAGCGGCCGTCCGGCTCGCCCCCGAGCAGCGTGACGGTGCAGCCGAGGGCCTCAAGCAAGGCCCGGCCCATGCGTCCCCCCGCGCCGTGGCAGGCGTCGAGGATGACCGGAAACCGGCGCCGGCGGATCGCTTCCGAATCGACGATCTCCAGCACGCGGGCTAGATGGGCCTGGTCCGGGTCCTCCAGGGTGCGGACACGGCCCAAGGCCCCGGCACGGGCCCAGCCGAAGTCGCGGCGTTCGAGCCGATCGAGGACCGCCCGTCCCGCCTCGGGAGAGAGGACCATTCCGGCGGGCTGGAAGAACTTGAGGCCGTTGTATTCCGGGGGGTTGTGCGAGGCGGAGATCTGGATTCCGCCGGCGGCGGCCGTGTCGCGGACGAGCACGCCAAGCGTCGGCGTGGCGGTCGGTCCGGCGTTCAGGGCATCGCGCCCGGTGGCCGTCACGGCGGCCAGAACGGCGTGCAGGAACGTCGAGGCGGAGGTCCGCCCGTCGTGCCCGACGACGATCGGTCCCGGCTCGCACCCGCTGGCATACGACGCCGCGAACTCGACCGCCGCGATAGGGTCGAGGCCATCGCCGACAATCCCCCGCAAACCCGATACACTGGCAATCCGCGTTCCGCTCACGACAGTCGATGCCTCGCCCTTCGTTGGGGAATGTTCCGGCCCGGTAGGAACCACTGCTCAACATTAGAACATCGGACCTCCCCCGGGCAAGCCCACGGCGGGATTAAGGGAACGGATGAGTCGCCAGCCCAGGTGAAGCCACGATTCGACCGAGTGGAGGATTACACTCGGGAATCCACGGATTGATGATGTTATGGCTGAAAAATTCCGGGATTCACGGCGCTCGGGATGCTTCGGGATGACGTCTGGTTTTCCGGTTGCATCGGGTTCGCATTCCGGGGTTTGAGGATGGTCAGGGTGCGGTTGTGATGGTTATGATGCGAAGAGACTGGAAGGCATGTGCCCTGTTGCGCACGCCGTCTCCGTGAGGGAGGAGGTGCCGTGAACTGGCCGACCTATCCGACGCCACCGGCCGCCGCGTTCGTGGACGTGGACGGGACGCTGCTGGCCGAAACCACGACGTACCTGTTTGCGCGGATCTTGCGGCGTCGGGGGCTGTTGAAGCGGTCGTTCGTGCTCCGGGCGATGTATCACGGACTGCAGCACAAGTTCGGTCGGCTGGACTACGGCCGCCTGGTGGCGTTCGGGCTGCGGAGCATCGCCCGGATCCCCGTGACCGAGCTGGAGCGGATCGCCGCGGATAACTTCGAGCAGTTCGTCCGCCCCCGGCTCTACGAGGGGGTGGCCGAGCACGTCGCCGACCTCCGGCGCCAGGGGACCGCCATCGTGCTCGTCACGTCCTCCCCCGGGCTCGTCATCGAGCCCCTGGCCGACTACCTCGGATGCACCGCCACACTGACCACTCCGGTGCGGATCGAACGGGGAATGCTCGTCGGAACGGCAGATGGGCCAGCATGTTACGGCGAGGGGAAACTCTACTGGGCGAGGTCGTGGGCGACCGATCAAGAGATTTCGATGGACACGACGGCAGCCTATGCGGATAATTGGAGCGACCGTGCGCTTCTGGAACAGGCGGGCCGGGCCGTGGTCGTCCATCCTCACGGCAAGCTCAAACGGCAGGCTCTGGAACGCGGCTGGACGATTGTTCGCCCGCGGCGGCCCCGTTTGAAGTCGAGGCACGACGTGGTACGAGGCGCGGGAAGCCGTCAGCCCCAGGATGGACATGGACTTTGAGAAAAATTGGGAAAATCTCGGACAGGATGGCCAGATCCCCGAGGCATGCCGTCCGATAAAGGAGGGAACGAGGATGAACGAGTTCGGTCCCGAGAATCCGGGACCTCCTCACCCGCGTCGTCAGGAGTCCGAACGGATGCCCCACGAAACGAAGGTCGCGGAGAAGACTCCCCGGAGCTTGCGTGCCCGACCGGCCGCCATGGCCCTGGTCATGGGCCTGGCCGCCTTGACGGCCAGCGCCAGCGAGTCGGACCTGGTCCGTGACATCCAGCGCTACTGCACCGTCTGCTGGCGGAACGCCCATCTCGACCCCGGTCTCTGGGACGATTGCACGCAGGAGGTCTGCTGCCGCCTGCTGGAGAAGGCCCGCCTCGGCGAGCTGGACCTGAACCGCGTCCTGGCCGACGAGACCACCGAGCGCCGCGAGCTGGTCCGGGCCATCGACATGGTCCGCAAGCGCGTCCAGCGCAGCAAGCGGCTCCAGCCGCTCGACGAGCAGTACACCCCGGGCCCCGACCGTGACGGCCAGTGGCGTGAGCGGCAAGAACTGGGCGAGATCCTCGAAACGGCCCGCAATGCCGTCCTGTCCGAGCGGCAGGACCGGATCGTCGAGATGTGGACGCACGGCTGGACCGTGCCCGAGATCGCCGAGGCCCTGTCGATGCCCCCGGCGCGGGTCAGCGACGAGAAGTACAAGGCCCTCCGCAAGCTGGAGCGCCACCTCGCCGGCCTCCGCGACGACCTCGACCTTGGCACGGATACCGACAGCGGCGACGACGTTCGCCTTGTTGGCTGATGACGTGATGGCTGATGGTGGATTCTTCCCAACCATCAGCCATCAACCAGCCCGCGCCCGTCACATCCCGCGGATCGCCTCCAGCACGGCGTCGCTGTGGTCGTCCACCTTCACCTTGCGGAAGACCTTGTGGACGATCCCGTCGGGACCGATCACGAAGGTCGTCCGCTCCACGCCCATCGATTTCTTGCCGTACATGTTCTTCTCCTTCCAGACGCCGTAGAGCTGGCAGACAGCTTTCTCCGTGTCGGCCAGAAGGGTGAAGGGAAGCTCGAACTTGTCGGCAAACTTGCGGTGCGAGGCGGTGCTGTCGGGACTGACGCCCAGGACTGTGGCCCCGGCTTTCTCGTATTCCGCGCGGGCATCGCGGAAGGCGCAGGCTTCCTTCGTACAACCGGGAGTGTTGTCCTTCGGATAGAAGTAGAGGACGACGGGCGTGCCGCGCAGCTTGGCGAGCGAGACGTCCTTGCCATCCTGGTCGGGCAGGTTGAAATCGGGGGCGGGTTGGCCTTCCTCAACCATCAGCGAGATCTCCTCGAAGGTTCGTGTCGTGTGGAAACGGATTCATAAGCGGCCAAGAGGGGGCAACGCCACACCCCCCAACGACGATACTATAGCCGCGAGGCCCGGGCCGTCGAGCGTGGTTATTTGGCCCCTTTGGCGGACTTACAATGATGCCGGCCCGTTGCGTGTGCCGGAGGTGAACGCCGTGAAGACGCTGACGCTGGAAGTCCCCGATCGGTTGGCGGAACGGCTCCGCGAGGAGGCCGCCTGGAGGAAGGCCAAACTGTCGAGGGTCGTGCGCGATGCCCTGGAGGCATTTCTCCGGACGAACGGGGAAGAGCCATCGCTGTCCTGCCTGGATTTGGCTGGCGATGATGATCCACCCGGACCTCGACGCCTTCACTGATCCGGCCGAGCGGCAGCGCTGGCGGGAATCGCGGGACTGGCAGCTCTTCCGCAACAAGGCGGCCTATCCCCGCGCCTGGGTCGTCCATCGGGCCAGGGTTTTCGAACCGATCGACGGCCGGGATGCCCCCATCCTCCGCGCCAATCGCGCGATGCGGGCGCGGCCGTCGGCGCGGGGACGCATCGGCTGGTCTTCACCTACGAGCCGCCGTCGTTCCGCGTGGGATTGGGGATTTCGCTGGTCGGAGGGGTGGTTCTGGTCGTGCTGGGGGTCCGGGCCGCGCGCGGGGGCCCAGAGCCTGGACCGAGCACGGACGATGAATTAGAGTCAAGCGAGATTCCCCTCGCACGCCACCCCTTTGATTCGAGAGGTCCGGATGCACATCGCGATTCTGACCAATGAGTATCCCCCGAACATCTACGGCGGCGCGGGGGTGCATGTCGAGTACCTGACCCAGGAGCTGACCCGGGTCGAGCCGGGCCGACACACGGTCGAGGTCCTCTGTTTCGGCGAGCAGAACATCCGGGAGGGGGCCTTCTCGGTCCAGGGGATCAAGCCCGATTGCGCCCTGCCGGCGCAGGACCCCCGGCACCAGAAGTTTCTCGACACGATGCTCCGCGACCTGATCATGGCCGGCTCGTTAAAGCGGTTGGATGTCGTCCACTGCCACACGTGGTACACGCACTTCGCCGGCTGCCTGGTCAAGCAGTTGACCGGGGCGAAGCTGGTGCTCAGCACGCACTCGCTGGAGCCGCACCGCCCGTGGAAGGTCGAGCAACTGGGCACGGCCTACAACGCCAGCTCGTGGATCGAGCGGACCGCCTACCAGAACGCCGACGGGGTGATCGCTGTCTCGGAGTCCATGAAGCAGGACGTTCACGAGCTTTACGACGTGCCCTTCGAGAAGATCCGCGTGATCCATAACGGGATCGACCTGCACCAGTACCAGCCGTCGCCCAACCCGGCCGTGCTCGCCCAGTACAAGATCGACCCGGACAAGCCGTTCGTGCTGTTCGTCGGCCGGATCACCCGGCAGAAGGGGATCATTCACCTGGTCGAGGCGATCAAGGACATCCGTCCCGGCGTGCAGGTCGTCCTCTGCGCGGGGGCGCCGGATACCCCCGAGATCGGCCAGGAGATGGCCGAGCACGTCGAGCAGGCCCGGCGTGCGTCCCCCAACCCGATCATCTGGATCGCCCAGATCCTGCCGAAGGACGACATCATCACGCTGTACACCCACGCCGCCCTGTTCGTCTGCCCGTCGGTGTACGAGCCGTTCGGCATCATCAACCTGGAGGCGATGGCCTGCGGCACGCCGGTCGTCGCGTCGGCGGTCGGTGGGATCAAGGAGGTGGTCGTCCCCGGCAAGACGGGCCTCCTCGTGCCGCTGGATGCCCGGGGGCCGACCGACTTCGAGCCGAAGGACCCGGCGTTATTTGCCCGCGACCTGGCCGAGGCGATCAATCGCCTGCTGGACGACCCCGATCAACTGAAGATGATGGGCGAGCGGTCCCGCGAGCGCGTCGAGCACTTCTTTAGCTGGACCAGCATCGCCCGGTTCACGCTCGACTATTACTGGGATCTGGTCCAGGCGTGATCGCGCCCTCCGGCCGTTTCTCCACGAAGCGGGGCAGTCGCACGGTGAACGTGCTGCCGGCGCCGAGGCGGCTCTCGACGCGGATCTGGCCGCCGACCGACTGAACCAGGTGCTTGACGATCGACAGGCCCAGCCCGGTGCCCCCCATCTCCCGGCTCCGGGCGCGATCCACGCGGTAGAACCGCTCGAAGACGCGCGGAAGGTCCTCGCGGGGGATGCCGATGCCGCTGTCGATGACTTCGAGCAGCACGCAACGCTCGTCGGGACGTCGCAGGTTGACGCGGACCCGGCCATGTTCGGGCGTGTACTTGATGGCGTTGTCGATCAGGTTGTCGAGGATCTGACGGATCGCCTCCTCGTCGGCCTTGATGACGGTGAGCTCGTCGGCGTGGTCGAGGTCCAGCACGTACTCCAGTTCCTTCCCCTCGGCGCGGGCGAGCTGGGACTCGAAGCACTTGCGGACGACCGGGCCGAGGGCCAGCGGCCTGTGCTCGAAGAGGTCCCGCCCCGATTCCAGGCGGGCGAGGCTCAAGAGGTCGAGGATCAGGTTGTTGAGGCGGTCGGCCTGCTCGTCGATGCGCTGAAGGAACTTGATGTTGACCGCCTCGTCGTGCAGGGCGCCGTCGAGCAGGGTCTCGGTGAAGGCCTTGATCGAGGCGAGCGGGGTCTTCAGCTCGTGCGAGGCATTGGCGACGAAATCCTGCCGGACGCGCTCCAGGCGGCGGGTCTCGGTCACGTCATGGAAGACCAGCACGGCCCCGGCCGGGGGGGAACCGGGCAGGGGGGTGCCCTGCGCGGCCAGGACGAGCGATTGCCCTCTCGGCCAGCCGGCCGGGTTGTCGATCGTGATCTCCACCTGGTGCGGCTCGGGGCCGGCGAGGGTCGTGTCGATCGCCTCCTGGACCTGCGGGGTGCGGATCAGTTCGGCGATGAGCCGCCCGACGGCACTCGGACCCAGCCCGAACAGACGGTCGGCGGCCGGGTTGGCGAACAGCAAGCGGCGGCGGGCATCGACGGCGACCACGCTCTCGGCCATGCTCCCCAGCACCGCGCGGAGCAATTGCCGGTCCCCCTCCAGCCGCTCGATCCGCTCCTCCAGTTGAGGGGCAACCTCGTTGAACCGCCGCGCCAGCCGCCCCAGCGCCCCGATGAGCCGTCCCTGGACCGGGCGCACGGGGCGGCCTTCTCCCAGGGCCGCCACGCCGCGCGCGACCTCGTTCAGCGCCCGTCTTCGCCGCCGGGCGAAGATCAAGGCGAAGACGAGCACCGCGACGAGTCCCGCCTCTCCCAACCACTGCCAGAGCATGACGCAACCTCAGATCCCCACGGCTCCCCAGGTTCTATGGTTATCGACGCCTCCCATCGTCCGGTCAAGGCAGGATTGCGACGGGCGTCGGCGCCGTTCGCCCCCTCGCCCGCGACAAGCCCGCCGGTCCCTCGTAGAATGGAAAGGGGTCATCCGGCCGAGCGTCGGAGCCTCAGGGATCTTTCGGAACGAGCAAGAAGGACCGGAGACAGGGCACAACGGAGCGCCCGGACCGGTCCGCCGCCGACGTTGGCATCGTCCGAGAGGGGGAAAATCTCATGACGATCAAACAGTTTTATCTGGGCTGTCTGGCGCATGCGTCGTACATCATCGCGGACGACCGCACGAAGGTCGCCGCGGTGGTCGATCCGCAACGCGACATCGACCAGTATCTCCGCGAGGCGCAGGAGAACGGTTGGACCATTCAGTACGTCTTCCTGACCCACTTCCACGCCGATTTCCTCGCGGGCCATATCGAGCTGCGCGACCGGACCGGCGCCCACATCTATCTCGGGTCGAAGGCGCAGGCCGAGTACGACTTCACGCCCGTCAAGGAAGGAGACGTTGTCGAGTTCGGCGACGTGCGGCTGAAGATCCTGGAGACCCCCGGCCACACCCCCGAGGGGATCTCGATCCTGGTGTACGACCTGGCGCTCAGCGAGACGCACCCTCACGCCGTCCTGACCGGCGACACGCTGTTCATCGGCGACGTCGGACGCCCCGACCTGCTGGCGTCGATCGGCGTCACCGCCGACGAACTGGCCGAGATGCTCTACGATTCGATCACCAACAAGCTGATGACGCTGCCGGACGACACCCTCATCTATCCGGCCCACGGCGCCGGCTCGCTCTGCGGCAAGCAGCTCAGCAAGGAGACGGTCTCCACCATCGGCGAGCAGAAGAAGTACAACTACGCCCTCCAGCCGATGAGCAAGGCGGAGTTCATCAAGCTGGTCGAGGTCGATCAGCCCGACGCGCCCGATTACTTCGTCTATGACGCGATCCGCAACCGCAAGGAACGCCCCAGCCTGGACAGGGCGATGCAGGAGTCGCTCCGGCCGTTGCCGCGAGACGAGTTCCTCACGAAACAGAAGGCCGGCGCCCAGGTGCTCGACGTGCGAGAGGCCGCCGACTTTGAAGGCGCGCATCTGGCCGGAGCGGTCAATATCGCTCTGAAAGGCCAGTACGCGACCTGGTGCGGCTCGATCCTGAACCACGATGATCCGATCCTCATCGTGGCCGATCCCGGCGACGAGGCGGAGGCGGTCATGCGGCTCGGACGCATCGGGTTCGATAACGTCGCCGGTTACCTCGACGACGGCATGAAGGCACTCGACGACCGCCCCGAGTTGGTCCGAACGACGGGGCGGATCACCGCGCAAGCTCTCTCCGAGCGAAAAAACGGCCCCCAGGCTCCCGCCGTGGTGGACGTTCGCAGCCCGAAGGAGTGGGCTGAGGGGCACATCGAGGGGAGCCTCAATATCCCGCTGAACCACCTGGACGCACGCCTGTCGGAGATCCCGACGGATCGGGAGGTCGTGGTCCACTGCCAGGGGGGCTACCGTTCGGCCATCGCCGCGAGCCTGCTCCAGAAGCACGGCCGCGCGGACCTCTTCGACCTCGTCGGCGGCTTCAAGGCCTGGAACGCCACCCAACTGCCGACGACGGAGCCCGTGGCCGAGCCTTCGAGCGCGACGTAAGCGATGGATCAAGAACGACCGATGACAGAGGCTCGCCCCCGCCGGTGGCATCCTCTGTCATCGGTCGTTTTCGTCATTGGCTTGTGCGCCGGAAATACGATGCGTCGATCGCCGCCGGCTCGGGATTCTCGGACGTCAGCGGCAGCGTGTCGTCGAACGCCTTTTGCTGTTGTTTCAGCACGGCCGTCATCGCCTCGACCTGGTCCGCGTGCTTCGGGTCGTCGGCGAGGTTCTTCGTCTCGTCCGGGTCGTCTTTCAGGTTGAACAGTTGGGTCGTATTGATCCGGGGGTAGCGGATCAGCTTCCAGTCCCCTTTGCGCACGGCGCTGGACCTTGCGGTAGGCCAGGAAGATCGTGTCACGCACCGCGTCCGTCTCGCCGTGGAGGATTGGCGCGAGGCTCTTGCCGTCGATCCCGTCGGGCATCGGAGCACCCACCAGATCGCAGACGGTCGGATAGATGTCGAACAGATAGACGAGGGCGTCGGAATGGCCCTGGGGGATGCCTGGCCCCTGGAAGATCAAGGGGGCCTTCATGCCGTCTTCGTAAAGGTTCTGCTTGCCCATCAGGCCGTGGCTGCCGACGGCCAGGCCGTGATCGGACGAGAAGATGATGATCGTGTCGTCGTACTGGCCGGTCTCTTTCAGGGTGTGCAGGATGCGGCCGATCTCCATGTCCAGGTAGGAGATGACGCCGTAGTAGTCCGTCAGGTGCTGGCGGATCATCTCGGGCGTGCGGGGCCAGGGGGCCAGGGCCTCGTCGCGGATCGTCAGCTCGCCGTTGTTGATCGGATGCAGCGGCAGGAAATTGCGCGGGAGGGGCATCGCCTGCTCGTCGTAGCGGTTCCGGTACGCGTCGATCACCACGCGGGGGTCGTGCGGGTTGCCGAACGCCAGGTACATGAAGAACGGCCTGTCCTGGGGACGGCCTTTCAGAAACGCGATCGCGTCGTCGGCGACTTCCTTGCCGGGATGACCGGAGGACCGCTCCTTGTTGTCGTTGCTGACGTAGTGGGAGTGGTCGAAATCCTTGTGGATCTGGTGAGGCGTATTGCCGGACTTGCCGTGGTGGTAGGTGACGTAGCCCGCCTCGCGCAAGGACCGAGGGAAGTTCGGCGACTCGCGATTTACGCGATCCAGATGGAACAGCGAGCGCCCGCTGAGGACCATCGTCCGGCTCGGCAGGCAGACGGCCGGTTGATCGCCGCCCATGCAGTAGGCGTTGTTGAAAACAAACCCGGCGCGGGCCAGGCCGTCCAGGTTGGGCGTCTGGATCACCGGGTTGCCCAGCGCATGGATCGTGTCGGCCCGCTGGTCGTCGGTGAACAGGAACAGCACGTTCGGGCGCTTCGAGGCCGGTTCCTCGGCGGCCGTCGCGACGGCGGGACGCGCGAGCGTCACGCCCAGCAGAATCCAGGCCAGGCGGACGGGCCACGATCGGGGCGCGCGGACCTTCATGGAAGGGCTCCTCCGGGTTGTCGGTTCGTCCAGGATGGGGGTCTGGTCCCGACTATGGCCCCGACCACGCGCGCTGTCAATCGTCCGAAGGGGAAAGCCGGACGGCGGCCCGCACCGAGATCGGGGGCCGCCGTCGGAAACGGAGCGCGGGGGTCAGGCGTCTTTTTTCTTCTTCTTGCGGCTCTTGAACTCGTCGAGGGTCAGCGATTTGTCGCTGTTCTTGTCGAGCTTCTGGAACCGCTTCTCCGCCTTCTCGCCCCCCTTCTTGCCCTGGAACTCCTGGAGCGAGAGGGAGCCATCTCCCATCCTTGTCCCGCTTCTTGAAGACCTGCTCGGGGTCCTTCGCGGCCTTCTTCTCTCCGGCGGCCTGCGCGGCGCCAGGCTCCAGCCGACCAGAACGACCCCCGCCAGAACGGCCGACAATAGCGTTCGCATCGTGCGATCTCCCGAATTGTGTCCTACCGGCTCCGGGAACGATTCCCGGACTCGCCACCTTCTACGATGCGTCTCTCCCGCGTTTTATTTCATTTCGGGTCGGAATGGATCGGCGGCAGGACCTCGAAGCCGACCGGGGAGTGGTCGTCGGGATCGCCATTGTAGTTGACCGTGATCTCTTCCCCCGTCGCGATGTCCCGCAGCGCCGTGAAGACTTTCGTCTGGGGGGCCACATCGTCATAACGCGCGTTCGGCTGGTACGAATGGTTATAAAGCGAGCCGTATCCGAGGGCCAGGGCATACGTGCCGCGTCCCCAGACGAAGTAGTAATCCATCAAGCGGGTGGACTCCTCGCCATTCTCGACCTCATCGATGGGGATCACCAGCACGGGCGCTCGTTCGATCTCCTCCCCTTCCCGGATCGGTCGCCGGGCGAACACGCCACGTCCTTTGCCCCTGATCCGCCGTACCTCAATCGCATCCGAATGCCTGTAGGCCATCCGGTCCTCCCGCGCCATGTTTTCGATGAACGGACGCCTCTGCCGCCGCTGGCGGCGATCCCGAACAGGACAGGTAAGCACGAGCGCCATGCTCTGTCCAGAGCCGGCTCTGGGCGATCCGGCCAGACCGGGAAAATGGGGTAGAGTAGAATGGAGCAACACGCGCTCGATTGAACCTTCCTGGTCCGGTCCACGTAGTCAGAACAGGCCAGGCGTCATCCCAACAACCGCGTGCGCGCGTGGATGGACTTCGGCTGGCCTTGCCGGAAAATGGGCATTCGAGTACGGTCGAAAGGGTGAAATCGCTTCACCTTTGGAGCAGGGTTCGATCATGATGGCCTCCGCTTGCCGACGACAGACCTCCTGGATGGTCGCGCTGTGCGCGATCGTGGGGGTGATGTTGTTCGCGGGTGGGGCGTCGGCGTGTTCGTCCGAGGAGACGACCCCGCCGAAACTTGAGTGCTGCGTGAGCCGGCCCGTATCGGATTGCGGCTGTTGCGACGCGCCGAGGTCGGTCTTGCCGACCACCGGTCTGACGTCCGTTCGAGCGATCGCCATGCCCGAACGCGTCGGGATCGTGCGGGATGCCGACATTCCGGGCGGTTCTTGCGTCTGCCGTCTGTCGGGACCGGCGTCTCCCGCGTCGCGCGTGGAACCACCGTCCGGGAACCGCCGCACTGAGTCGTGCGGGAAGGTCGTGACGGCGTTCCTCTCCATTCCGCGACCATCCTTCACGCGCGAACCGCTCACGGCTCCTTCCTCGCGCGCTCTCGGACCTCCGATCCTCCTGCGCACCGCGCGACTCTTGTTCTAAGAATTTACCGGATCGGCAAACGTTTGTCACGGTGCGACATTCCGGGCGCGGTTCGCGTCGGGAGACGTCGAGACCTGGACAGGCGTTCTTTTGCCTGCGCTGTCCGCGTTTTTCTTTGAATTCATCCCAAGACGCGCGGTGATGCTCCGCTCCCTTTGACCGGAGCCACGGAGGCCGTGCGAAGACGATCCGGAGGAGGATCCATGTCGGACAACACGACGAAACCCGAGCCGAAGGGGCGGGAAATTAGCCCCGCCACGGCGAAAACGCGGCAGCGACGCGGCGGGATGGGGCGGTGGATCACCGCGGTGGTGGTGCTGGCGGCATTCGGCCTCGGCTACCTGATTCAGGGGGTCTTCGGACCGCCCGCGTCGGCGACGGAGGGAACCGACGCGGCGCCCGCCGAGAGCGCGGAGGCGACCGTCTGGACCTGTTCCATGCACCCGCAGATTCGCAAGCCGGAGCCTGGCCTGTGCCCGATCTGCGCGATGGACCTGATTCCGCTGAAAACCGGCGGCGAGGAGGAAAAGGGCCTCCGGGAACTGTCGATCAGCCGGGCCGCCCGGGAGCTGACGAACATCCAGACAGCGCCCGTCGAGCATCGTTACATCACGGCGACGATCCGCATGGTCGGCAAGGTGACTTATGACGAAACCCGCCTCGGCTACATCACCGCCTGGGTTCCCGGCCGGCTCGATCGCCTGTACGTCGATTACACGGGGGTCGAGGTTCAGAAGGGGGACCACATGGCCTCCATCTACAGCCCGGATCTCTACAGTGCCCAGGCCGAGTTGATCCGCGCGTACGAGTCCCGGCAAAAACGTGGCTCGGGCACCGGCATCCTCAGCGCGGAGAAGCTCTGGAAATCCGCCCGCGAGAAGCTCCGGCTCTGGGGCATGACCGAGGAGCAAATCCAGGAGGCCGAACAACGTAGCCAGCCCTCGGACCACATGACGATCTTTGCTCCCATGGGCGGGATCGTGATCCACAAGAATGCTCAGGAAGGGATGTACGTGGATGTCGGCACGCGGATCTACACGATCGCCGACCTCAGCCGCGTGTGGGTCAAGCTGGATGCCTACGAGTCGGACCTGACCTGGCTGCGTTACGGGCAGGAGGTGGAATTCACCACCGAGGCCTATCCCGGCACGGTCTTCACCGGCCGCGTCGCCTTCATTGACCCGGTGCTCGACCCGAAAACGCGCACGGTGAAGGTCCGGGTCAACGTGCCGAATCCGTACGGCAAGCTCAAGCCGGAGATGTTCGTCCGGGGCGAAGTGCACGCCCAGGTGGCGACGGCCGGCCGGGTGATGTCGCCGGAACTGGTCGGCAAATGGATCTGCCGGATGCATCCGGGGATCGTCAAGGATCAGGCCGGGGATTGCGACATCTGCGGGATGCCCCTCGTGCGCACCGAGACGCTCGGTTATGTCTCGCCGACGGCCGCCGCGAACGACTCGGCCGAACCGCTGGTCGTGCCGGCATCGGCCGTGCTTCGGACCGGAACGCGGGCGGTCGTTTACGTGGAGGTCTCCAGCGCCGATCGACCGACCTACGAGGGGCGCGAAATCGTTCTCGGCCCGCGCGCGGGGATTTCTACCTCGTGCGCAGTGGTCTGGAAGCGGGGGAGCGGGTCGTGACCAACGGCAACTTCAAGCTCGATAGCGCCCTGCAAATCGCCGCCAAGCCCAGCATGATGAATCCCGAACTCGCGGGTGGTGGCGGTGGCGGCGGTCACGATCATGGGAATCAGGCCAAGGACCAAGGCCGAGCCGGGCGGCGGCGAGGTGCGCCATGTTCCGACCGCGTTGAAGGCCCGGCTCGCCAACCTTCAGGCCGCCTACAAGAACGTGGCGACGGCCGCCCAGGGTGATGACCGCGAGGCCGTGCGCGAGGCGCTCGGCGAGTTCCAGAAAGCGATCGAAGGGATTGATGCGAAGGAGCTGGAGGGGCACGCCGCCATGCTCTGGAAGGAGCTGGCCATGCGGCTGCGGAACGACACCGTCGAGGGTCGCTGGGCGGCCAGCCCCGCCCGGGCTCACGCCGCGCTGGCCAGTCTGACGGCGGACTTCCAGCAGTTGCGCGACCAGTTCGGCCTGACCGATGGCCCGTCGGGAGGCAAGCGGTTCGAGGTCCCGGAGAACTTCCGTCAGCAGCTCGGCCGGCTCTGGGAGTCGTACCTCGCCGCCCAGGATGCGCTGGCCGGCGATGACCGAGCGAAGGCACAGATGGCGGCGGGCGCGGCCTTGAAATCTCTGCAAGGTGTGGACATGTCGTTGCTCTCGGGTGAAGCCCACGACGTCTGGATGCGGACGCACGCCGACGTCGAGGCCGCCGCCGAGACCCTGAGCGGGGCGGACGACCTGGAGGCCCAGCGCCAGGCCTTCGCGACGCTCTCCGAAGCCTTGCGGGACGTCGTCGCGTCGTTCGGGCTGGGTGAGAAATCCGGCACGGTCTATCAACTTCGCTGCGCGATGGCCTTCGACGGGCAAGGCGCCCGCTGGCTCCAGGCCGACGATGAGGTTCGAAACCCGTACTTCGGCCCGGCGATGTTGAAATGTGCCAATGATGTGGAACTGATCTGGGACGGCCCGCCCGCCGGTTCGGATGGTCCGGGGTCCGTCGTGGCGCCCGAGGCCTTTCAGAGTCAACTGGTCGGTCTCCTCAATGCGTATCTGTCCGTCCAGCAGGCGCTGGCGTCGGACAACCTGGCGAAGTCGCGGCAGGCCGTGCAGGCGTTTCAGCAGACGCTGAAGGGCATCGACGGCAAATCCCTGGAGGGGGAGGCCCGCAACGTCTGGACGCGAGAACGCGCGGACCTTCAGAAAACGTCAGGCCGGCTCACGGAGGCCAGGGATTTGAAGAGCCTGCGGGAAGCGTTTGCCCTGGTTTCCGAGGAGATTCCGGTGGTCCTCGAATCGTTCGGGGTCGAGCCGAACCGCCCTGTCTATCGCCTGCACTGCCCGATGGCGTTCGGCGGCCGGGGGGCAAGCTGGCTTCAGAAGGACGACCAGGCCAAGAATCCCTACTTCGGCGCGACCATGCTCCGCTGCGCCGACAAGATCGAGCAGATCGCGGGTCGGCCCGTGGAGGAGGGGCGGACCCATGAATGAGCCGCAACCGCCGGCCCCTCGGGAATCGTTGCTGGACCGGGTCATCCGGTTCTGCCTGGAGAACAAGCTGGTCGTGACGTTGCTGGTCATCGCCATCGGCGTCTGGGGCGTGACGGTCGCGCCGTTCGACTGGGACATCTCCGTCCTGCCACGCGACCCGGTCCCGACCGACGCCATTCCCGACATCGGCGAGAACCAGCAGATCGTCTTCACCGAGTGGATGGGCCGCTCGCCACAGGATGTCGAGGACCAGATCACCTACCCCCTGACCGTCTCGCTTCTGGGCACTCCCGGCGTGCGGACGATCCGGAGCTATTCGTTCTTCGGATTCTCGTCCATCTATATCATCTTCAAGGAGGATGTCGATTTTTACTGGTCCCGGAGCCGGGTTCTGGAGAAGCTCAACAGCCTGCCGTCGGGCACCTTGCCCGAGGGCGTTCAGCCGACGCTCGGACCGGATGCGACGGCCCTGGGGCAGGTGTACTGGTACACGCTCGAAGGGCGCGACCCGGACGGTCAACCGGTCGGGGACTGGGACCTGCACGAGCTGCGCTCGGTGCAGGACTGGTACGTGCGCTACGCCTTGCAGTCCGCCGAGGGGATCAGTGAAGTCGCCTCGATTGGCGGGTTCGTGCAGGAGTACCAGATCGACGTCGATCCCGACGCCATGCGGGCCTTCGACGTCTCGCTGGAGGACGTTTTCCAGGCGGTGCGGATGTCGAACGTGGACGTCGGCGCCCGCACGATCGAGGTGAACAAGGTCGAGTACGTGATCCGCGGCCTCGGCTTCATCCAGTCGTTGAAGGACATCGAGCAGACGGTCATCAAGGAATCCGAAAATGTGCCGGTTCGCATCGGTGACGTTGCCTCGGTGACGCTCGGCCCGGCCCTGCGCCGTGGCGCGCTCGACAAGGAGGGGGCCGAGGCCGTCGGCGGGGTTGCCGTGGTGCGCTACGGGTTCAACCCGCTGGAGGCGATCGAGAACATCAAGGCGAAGCTCGCCGAGATCGCCCCCGGCTTGCCCACCAAGGCGGTCATCGACTTCGATCGGGTGGACCGGGAGGAGGTCGCGCGCTTCGCCGCCGCGCACGAGTTCACCCCGTTCGAGGGGGCCATGCCGGATCAAAAAGCCTGGCTCGGCTGGCTCCGCTCCACGCCCCGCGACGAGTGGCCCGAATGGGTGACGACCAGCCAGGTGACGGTCGTGCCGTTTTACGACCGCTCCGGCCTGATCCGTGAGACCCTGGGCACGCTCGACACGGCCCTGGTCGAGGAGATCCTGGTGACGATCATCGTGGTGATCGTCATGGTGCTGCACCTGCGTAGCTCGATCCTCATCAGCGCCGTGCTGCCGCTGGCGGTCTTGATGTGCTTCATCGCCATGAAAGTCTTCGGCGTCGATGCGAACGTCGTGGCGCTTTCCGGCATTGCCATCGCGATCGGCACGATGGTCGATATGGGGATTATTATCTGCGAGAATATTCTCAACCATCTGGACGAGGCGGACCCGTCCGAGGACCGTCTGGAGGTGATTTTCCGGGCGTCCAGTGAGGTGGCGAGCGCGGTCCTGACGGCGGTTTCGACGACGGTGATCAGCTTCCTGCCGGTCTTCACCATGACGGGGGCCGAGGGAAAGCTGTTCCGACCCTTGGCGTTCACGAAGACGTTCGCCCTGATCGCCTCAGTGATCGTGGCCCTGACGATCATTCCCCCGGCCGCGCACGTCCTGTTCACCGGGCGGATCAAGCGGGATCGCCTGCGACGGATAGCGCTCTTCGCCCTGATCGTGGCGGGGGTGGTCGCCGGGTTCGTGCTGACGTGGTGGGTCGGGGCGATCGTGGCGGGCCTGGGGGCCTATCACCTGCTGGCCGAGACCTTGCCGCCGAGTTGGCGGCGCGTCGGTCCCTGGATCGCGAACGCGGTGGCGGTCGTGCTGGTCGGAGTCCTGTTGACCCAGCACTGGCTCCCGCTGGGGCCGGATCGTGGCCTATCGCGGAACCTCATGTTCGTCGGTGGGCTGATCGGCGGCCTGCTGGGGTTCTTCCTGATCTTCCAGGTGTGGATTTACCGCCCCTTGCTGCGCTGGTGTCTGGATAACAAGGTGCTGTTTCTCACCCTGCCGACGTTGCTCGTGATGGCGGGCATCTCGGCGTGGCTGGGGTTCGAGCGGTCGTTCAACTTCGTCCCCGAACTGGTCGCGAGGGCCGGTGGCGAGGCGCAAACCGTGCGGTCGTCGCGGTTCTGGACGGTCGCCGCCGAGACGTTTCCGGGCCTGGGCAAGGAGTTCATGCCGCCGCTGGACGAAGGCTCGTTCCTCTACATGCCCACGACGATGCCTCATGCCTCGATCGGTGAGGTACTCGACGTGATCCAGATCCAGGACCAGGCCATCCACGCCATCCCGGAGGTGGACCAGGTGGTTGGCAAGCTCGGCCGGGTGGATAGCCCGCTCGACCCGGCGCCGGTGTCGATGATCGAGACGATCATCAGTTACAAATCCGAATATATCACGGACGAGAATGGTAATCGCCTCAATTTCCGTTACGACGAGGCACGCCAGGAATTCGCCCGTGACGCGAATGGCGAGCTGATTCCCGACCCCAACGGGAGGCCCTTCCGCCAGTGGCGCGACGAGATCAAGTCGCCCGACGATATCTGGGATGAGATCGTGGAAGCGGCCGAGATACCGGGGACGACCTCCGCGCCGAAGCTTCAGCCGATCGCCGCGCGGCTGGTCATGCTCCAGAGCGGCATGCGTGCGCCAATGGGCGTGAAGGTCAAGGGGCCGGACCTGGCGACGATCGAACGGTTCGCGCTGGACCTTGAGCGCGTGCTCAAGCAGGTGCCGAGCGTCGAGCCGTCGGCGGTGATCGCCGACCGGATCGTCGGCAAGCCGTACCTGGAGATCGACATCGACCGCGAGGCCATCGCGCGGTACGGCTTGAAGATCCGCCAGGTGCAGGACGTGATCGAGGTCGCCATCGGCGGCAAGCGGATCACGACGACCGTCGAGGGCCGCGAGCGCTACCCGGTCCGCGTCCGTTACCTGCGCGAGCTGCGCGACCAGATCGAGACGCTCGGCCGCATTCTCGTCGCCGCGCCCGACGGCACGCAGATTCCGCTGGAGCAACTGGCCGAAATCCGCTACATCCGAGGGCCTCAGGCGATCAAGAGCGAGGACACGTTCCTCGTCGGTTACGTCCTCCTGGACAAGAAGCCCGGTTACGCCGAGGTGGACGTCGTCGAGGACTGCCAGCGCTACCTCAAGCACATGATCGACCAGGGCGAGCTGGTCCGGCCCGCGGGCGTCAGCTACAGCTTCGCGGGGAATTACGAAAACCAGATCCGGCGCAGAAGACCCTGGCGATTGTCCTGCCCCTGGCGCTCTTGTTGATCTTCCTGATCCTGTACTTCCAGTTTCACTCCGTGCCGACGACGACCCTGGTGTTCTCGGGAATTCTCGTCGCCTGGGCCGGCGGGTTCCTGATGATCTGGCTGTACGGTCAGCCGTGGTTCCTCGATTTCCAGGTCTTCGGCCTCAACCTGCGCACGCTCTTTCAGGTGCACCCGATCAACCTGAGCGTGGCGATCTGGGTTGGCTTCCTGGCCCTGTTCGGCATCGCGTCGGATGACGGCGTGGTGATCGCCACGTACCTGGATCAGAGCTTCGGCACGGCGCGGATCACGACGATCGAGGACGCCCGCGCGGCGACGCTCGAAGCGGGCCTGCGCCGGGTGCGGCCCTGCCTGATGACCACCGCGACGACGATCCTTGCCCTGATCCCCGTCCTGACCTCCACCGGGCGAGGCTCCGATATCATGGTGCCGATGGCCATTCCCAGCTTCGGCGGGATGCTGATCGAGATCATGACGATGCTGGTCGTGCCGGTGCTCTACTGCGCGATCAAGGAATTCAAGATCAAGGCCGGCATCCACGACGCGCTCTTCGAGGAAGGCGCACGCTGATCGGCGGGCCGGCGTGCCGATGAAAAGAGTATCAACGGCGCGAACCTCAAACGGAACCTCCAGAAAAAGGAAAATCCACCATGTCCTTCCGATGGCGACGGCTGGGGATGTCAGCCTTACTGATTGCGGGACTGTCGCTGACCGGGATCGGTTCGGCTCACGGCCAGATGAAGGGGCGAGGCCGTTCGCTCGGCGGGTACGGAGGAGCGACGATCGGCTCGTACTACCGGAACAGCCAGGGGGTCTTGCTCCCTTACGGTGGGGCCTTTGGCGGATACATTCCGTACCAGAGCCTCGAACCGCGCACCGCCAGCGCGACCTTGCAGCCCCGCGAGATCATGGAGACGCCGATCGGCGGCACCGGCATGATGCGAGGCACGCCGATCGGCGGTTCGTCATTACGCAGGGGGACGTTTCTTTACGTACCTTTACGCTCTCGTGGCGGCATGATGGGGCAGGGGGGGCGCCGGTCGCGGACCTTGCCCGGATTCGGCTATCCGTTCCGCCGACCTCCGCTGCTCTCCGGGTCGATGTGACCGACCGGCTCGGCTCCGTTCGGAATCTCCCCGGCCTCCTCCGGCTCGAAGGGGCCGGGGGCGTTCGGGGGTGGGGGCGGTGTTGTGTCCACGTCCGTCGGCGCGGGCATGGCCGGCGGGTGCTCGTTGAGCTGAACGCCGACGGCACGTTCGAGCGAGGCCAGGCTCTTGCCCAGCTCGGTCTCGAATTGAACCACCTGAAGCTCGATCTGGAGCACTTCCCGCCAGGCGGTAATCAGGGTCAGGAAGTCCACGTTCCCCGCCTCGTACTCGCTGGCCGCCACCTCCAATGCCTGCCGGCGCGGGGCAGGATGCTCCGCTGGAACAGGTCCAGCGTCTCGCGCTGGGCCTTCGCCTGTGAAAGCAGGTCCTTGATCTGCCGGAACGTCCCGTCCCGCTCCGCCTCGTACAGCTTGGCGTCGGCGACGGCGCGGGCCTGGGCCTCATGCACGCCCGCATCGAGCTTGTCCCGGTAAATCGGCACGTTGAAGCCGAGGAAGACGCCGAGGTTGCCGTTGCCGGTGGCATTCTTCGCCAGGGCGCCGGAGGTGGTCACGAGGCCGTAGTTGAAGCCCAGGGTGGGATTCGGATAGTAGCGCTTGCGGGCGAGTTCGACGGCCGTGGTGTCGCGGGCGATGGCGGCTTGCCGCCCGTTCAGCTCGGGACGCGCCGCGAGGGCCAGTTGATTCAGCCGCTCGATCTGCTCGGGCACCGCGCCAACCATCACGGAGGGCATGGTTTGTAGGTCGGTTTCGGGACTGACGTGCAGTTGCTCGGCCAGGTCGGCGCGGGCCGAGGCGATTCCCTGGCGGATCGTGACCA
The DNA here is from genome assembly GCA_963758025.1 of uncultured Planctomycetota bacterium. Lineage (GTDB taxonomy): Bacteria > Planctomycetota > Planctomycetia > Isosphaerales > Isosphaeraceae > CAVWUA01. The sequence goes on from CAVWUA010000016.1 coordinate 191,398, forward strand.
GTTCGCGGTCGAGATCGGTGAGGATCACCTCGGCGCTGAGGACGTCCTGCTGGCTGGTCTGGCCGGTCTCGTAGCGGGTGCGGGCGATCTCGATGAAGTCCTCGACAAGGGACCGGTTATCGAGCACGATCCGCTCGGCGCGGGTGTTGAAGTCCAGGTCGAGGTATGCCCGCTTGACCGCCGCGACGACATCGAGCTGCGCGGCGCAGAGTTCCGCCAGGGCGACCTTCACGTCCTGCTCGGCGGCCAGGCCACGGAGGCCGAGCGTGCCGAACCAGGGGAACTGCTGCGCCACCAGGAGGTTCCAGGGCAGGAAGCCGGCGGCGGTTTGCAGGCCGTTGTTCGAGCTGGGGTAATAGGTGTTCGAGACAACCGGATCGTCCAGAGAGGTAACCTGCGGGATGCGGTGGTGCAGGGCCAGGACGTTGTACCGTGCCGCCTGAACCATGCGGTTCTCGGCCAGGGCATGGCGGATATAGACATCGACCGGTTGCGGGCCGAGGAGTTGCGGTGGAACCGGCGCGGGCGTGAGCGTCGTGGCCATCGGATTGCCTGGCGGAATCGCGCCGGGAGAGTGCCGAGCGGCGTCGAGGGCCTGAACCACCTCCGCATACTCCGGCCTCGACGCCGTCTGCGCATCCGGCCCCGCCCAGCAGCAGAGCCGTGCACAAACCTCTCGGCCATCGATGTCGCATCACCACTCTCCATCCGCGTCCAAGGCATGTCGAATTGACGTTCCGCACAATCGCCACGGGCGACTTCGTGGCTTCTTCTGGTTTTATCGGACGCTTCGGGTGGTTGGCTTGGGCGGAATTTTTCTGGTGTGCGGTCTGGCGTGGTCGCGTGGGCCGTCGTTTGTCATTCTTCCCAGAAATGACCGCATTTGAGAGAATGACCCAAAGCCGCACGACGATCTCAAGGGGGCGAGGCTGATGAGCGAGTTGCGCGAAAGATGGCAGCAGCCGATCGGGATTTCGGGAGGCCGCGCCGGACGATGAATTTGCCGACGGTCGTGGAGTATCCCGTCATCGCCGTCGGAGACCTGCACGGTCAGCGCGAGGAGCTGGATCGGCTGATCGAGCGGCTGGAGGTCCTCGAAGAATGGTCCGCCAGCGCCCTGGTCTTTCTGGGCGACTTCGTGGACCGGGGGCCGGACGTTCCGGGCACGATCGACCGGGTTTTGAGCCTGCTGCGACGGCCTCCGGGCGGATCGGGCGTCGTGGGCAATCACGACCTGGCCCTGATCCGCGCCGCCCGGTTGGATGACGGTCCCGCGTCCTCCTACTGGACCGACAGATACCGATTCAACTACGACTGCCACGCGACGTTCGAGGGTTATCTCGGCCGCGCGGCAATGCCCTGGGGCGAGGCCTGGTTGAAGGATCTGGAATCGTTACGCGCGGCGATGCCCAGGGAGCACCGGGACTTCCTCGCCTCCTTGCCGTGGGTTGTCGAGGCCCCGGGGCACCTCTTTCTGCATTGCGGTCTCTCGCCCGAACTGGGGGCGAGTCCGGCGGAGCAACTCCAGGCCCTGAAACGCAAGCGATGGACGCGTCCATGCCTGAAACCGGTTCCCGGGACCGGCACCGACAGGCGTTGGGAATCGGAGTATCCCGTCTGGCTGGGGGCCGATCGGAGCCTCTCCACATCGCCGAGGGCCTATCCCGGAAAGGTGCAGGTGACGGGGCACGTCCGGGTCCGCACCCCCGAAGCCGACCCGGTCCGCATTCGACTGGATTCCAGCGGCGGGACCGGACCCTTGACGGCTTGCCTGCTCCGCGCGGCCGACGCCGAGCCGGTATTCCTCTCCACGCGTCAATAACGTTCATCCTGGAATAGGCGAAATGGCTGATTGCCGAGGAACCCCATGTCGCGATGTCGTTTCTGTGACCACGTCAATCCGGCGGGGGCGGACCACTGCGAACAGTGTGGCACCTGGATCGACCCGGATCTCCAGGCGACGGAACCCCCGCCACTCGCTCGGGCCGAGTCTCTCCCGGATGAGCTTGTGGAGCGGCTCCGGTCGCTGCTCGACAACGGACAGAAGATCGAGGCAATCCGCGTCTATCGCGAGGCGACCGGAACGGGTTTGAGGGAAGCCAAGGACGCCGTGGAGGCCCTGGATCGACCCTCCCCGGAGGGCTCTGATACCGAATTCCGAGACGAACTCCTCCACTTTCTGAAACAACGGCAGCCAATCCAGGCGATCAAGCTCTATCGGGATCGGACCGGGGCCGGCTTGAAGGAGTCCAAGGACGCGGTTGACGAGCTGGCGCGCCGGCATGGCCTCACCCCGTCCGGCCAGGGAAAAGGGTGCGCCGGGGCGATCGTTCTGATCCTCGGGACGGGAAGCGTGCTCTCGGTCCTCAGGGCTCTGGTTTGGATGTCATAGGAGGCTCCCGGGCCCTTCCTCAACGTGGCTCCACCACCACCTCGGACTTGACCGAGTTGGCGACGAAGCAGGCGTGGTGAGCCTGATCGTGGAGTTGCTGGAGTTCCTCGGGGGTCGGCAGCTTCTCGCCGCTAAACGTCACGAGGGGACGGAGCGTCACGCGGACCAGGGCCAGCCTCCCGTCCGCATCTTTTCCCAGAACGCCGACCGCCTCGTCCTGGTAACTGTCCACCACGTAGCGACGCTTGCAGGCGATGGCCAGGAACGTCAGCATATGACAACCGGAGAGGCTGGCGACGAACGCCTCCTCGGGATCGACGCAACGCTCGTTGCCCCGGTACGCGGGCGCGGCGGAAGCCCGGACCGTGACGCCCGCGTCGAAGGTCCAGTCATGGTCCCGGTTGTACGTCTCGGGCGTGAAGTCGGGCGTCTCCCGACTCCACGCGATCGTGGCATGATGTTCCGACATGATCCCGCTCCTCTCAATGAGAACCAGTGTCCGTTGAACGTGGCGGCTCACTTTCCCTCGGTTACCTCTCCGGACGATTCGGCGGAAGAACCTGGGAGCGAACGACGCGCGGCAGGTCCTCGGCAATGACCCGCCCACCCTCGGGGGCCGGCAGGGGCGAGTGCTTCTTCAAATAATGCCGCACGGCGTCATGCGCGTCGAGGTCCAGGACACGGGGCTCTCGCACGTTCGGGATCCGGCAGACCTTGTCCGGGTCGTCCCCCTCACGCTCGCAGGCGACCAGGGTGTAGAGTTTCTCGTCGCTCAGCGGCTCGCCCCCGACGCGGATTTCCCGGACCCGTTCCCCGGTGGGGGCATGGGCGACGAATCGCAGCGTCATCCCCGATGGACGGGGCACCCAGCCGCCGAAGAGTTTTTCGGGGTCAGTGGCGAAGACGTGCTCCAGTTCCCGCTCCCAGAACGCTCGCAGTTGCCGTCCCGTGACCTTGCCGACCTTCAGCCGGGTCGTGATCGGATACCAGTCCCAGAGGTCGGCCTCCTGGATCGGTCCCGCGGGGATCGGAGGCGCGAACCGAAAGCCGTTGGACAGGCCAATGTCCGTTCCGGCCGCCTCGCGCAGGGCGTCCGAGAGCACCAGGTCCAGGCTCGTTTCCACGACGTTGTACCGCATCAACGGCACCTTGGTCCGGCCGATCTCCCGGTCGAGCCTTGTCCGCAACGGATCCAGAGTCTCCTCGACGATCCGCGCGACCCGCGGGTCCTCGGCGAACCGGTCGGCCCGCAACTCGATCAGCTCCCAGTGCCGATCGACGATCGTCCTTCCCTGGACGGTGAGGTCCAGCCGTCCCAGGAAGGAGCCGAAGCTGCCCGGCTCGACGACCCAGGTGTCGCCCCGGACGATCGGCGCGTACGTCCGCTCGTGCGTATCGCCCGAGAGGACGAAATCGACGCCTTCGAGCGTCTCGGCCAGGCGGATCGACTTGGGAAGGCCAACGTGCGTCAGCAGCACGACCACATCCACCTTTTCCCGGTTGCGCAGCGCGTCGATCAGCGGCGGGAGCACGTCGGCCCCCTCGAACGCCAACCCCTTGCTGTAGCTCGGCGGCTGGCGGGTGGGCACGTCGGGGTCGGTAAAGCCAATGATGCCGATGCGGACTCCGCCGACGTTCTTGACGAGGTAAGGAGGGAACACGCGTTGGCCCGTCCGCGCATCTTTCAGGTTGGCGGCGATCATCGGGTGGTGGAACTCCTCGGCCCGCCTCTTCAGCGCCTCGGCCCCGTAAACGACCTCCCAGTTGCCGGGGATGCCCAGGTCGAGCATCAGGGCATTGACGGGGGGGACGACGGCCCGGCCCTCGGTCCAGGCCGCGGCGGCCGAGCCCTGGATCGTATCCCCGGCGTCCATGAAGAGCACCCGGCCGGGTCGCTCCCGGCGGATCGACGCGACGGCCGAGGCGATGCGAGCCACGCCCCCGGCCGTCGTCAACTCCGCCTCGTCCCCTTGCCAGAACAACTCGGCGTGAGGCTCCAACTGCGCGTGCAGGTCGGCGATGTAAACCAGCGAGATCGACCGGGGTTCCGTGTCCTTCTGATCCGTATCTCCGGCCAGCGCGACTCCCGGCAACAGGCCACAGAGCACCACGGCGAGCCTCGACTTCCATGAGGACATCAAGATCACTCCTCCTCGAATAGGGTCGGAGAACCGGCCGACGCCGATCGGTCGGTGTTCAACAAGTTCGCGTTTGAGAATAAAATAGTCGGAGAACAACGGCCTTCCTTGCGGTCAGGCCTTTCCCCTCCGGAAGCGTCTCGGACGTTAATCCGTCACCGTCGGCAGGTCGGCGGACTTCCAGGCGCTCATGCCGCCGAGCACGTTGGTCACATCCTGATATCCCTCTCGCTTCAGGAACGACGAGGCGATCGAGGCCCGGTAGCCCGAACCGCAGATCACGGCCACCGGCCGGTCCTTCGGCACCTCGGCGAACCGCTCCTCCAGCGTTCCGCCGTGGATGTGGTGGGCTCCCTCGATATGACCGGCCTCCCACTCCGAGTCGGTCCGCACGTCGAGCACGAACGGACGGCGGTCGCTCTCCTTGAGCCGGGCATCGAGGTCATGAACGGAGATCGTCTCCAGCCGGCCCAGTTCGTAGCCGTGTGTCTCCCAGTCGGCGAGGCCCCCTTCCAGGTAGCCTTGCACGTCATCGAAGCCGACCCGCAGCAGGTGCGTGACCACCTCCGGCACGTCGGCCGGGTCGTCGGGCACGATCAGCGTCGGGCGGTCGTACGGCAGGACCCAGCCGGCCCAGGTCGGCAGGTTGTGGCCCAGGGGGATGTTGATCGAGCCGGGGATGTGGGCAGCGGCGAAGGCCTCCTTGGGCCGCACGTCCACGATCAGGCAATTCTCGCAGACTCGCTCGTGGACCTGCTTCGCCGTGAACCGCTTCTGGCCGGGCCACTCCGGACCGAGGACCTTCGGCCCCTCGGCGTTGACCTTCTTCATGCGGCGGAAGTACGGCGGGGCGATCGGCATTCCTTTCAGGAGCGTGTTCACCCACTCCGGCTCCTCCCGGGGCTGGAGTGCCCCGTTGAAATGACGCTCATACCCGAGGCTGGTGGAGCTTCGGGAGCCGATCGCCTTGCCGCAGAGCGAGCCGGCGCCGTGGGCGGGGAAGATCTCGGTGAAGTCCGGCAGCCCCGGCAGCACGCCGAAAACGCTCTCGAACAACTCGTGGGCCAGCCGCTTGCGGGCCTCCGCGCCGAGCAGGTCGGGGCGCCCCACGTCGCCGACGAAGAGGAAGTCGCCGGTGAAGATCAGCCAGGGCGTGTCCTTGCTCCGGGTGTCGTCATAAAGTGCCCAGGAGACGTGCTCATAGGTATGCCCCGGAGTATGAATCGCTTTCAATCGCACGGTGCCCAGGCTGATCTCGTCGCCGTCCCCCACCACCCGGTCGGCATACGGCGGAGTCCACTCCGCCCCGCCCAGCCCGGAGCAGACGATCTGTATCTCGTCCCCCAGGCGGGCCTTCAGCTCGGCCGAGCCGCTCACGAAATCGGCGTGGACGTGCGTCTCCAGGGCGTGCGTGATCCGCAGGCCCTCCCGCCGGGCGATCTGGATATACTCATCCACGTCCCGGGTCGGGTCGATCACCGCGCACTGTTTGGTCTTCTCGTCGCCGACCATGTAGCTGTAGATCGCCAGGCCGGGGATAAACCGCTGGTGGAAGAACATGGGTCAGTCTCCCGTTCCCTTGAGAGTCAGGAATTCGTTGCTCAGCGAACTATATTCCGGTTTGGTTATTAAGTCAAGTAGTATTTCTCCGAGGTTACCTGTCCCGGATGATCGTGATGGTTGGATGGTATTGTCGAAGGGAGGGACCATGCCTTATTTATTGGTCGCATTCAGAATTTTGATTTAATCACGCTTATTTCGATTGTAGGGATTGTCATTGGGGGCTGTCTCTTATAGACTGATGGTGATCCAACCGTTGCTCATGGCGGGTAACGCGTTTCCGGCTATGGTGGCCCCACGATGCGGCAAGTCCGCGGCGTCGGGGTTTTTTCATGCGCCGAGGTGCTTCGGGGAGCGACGGTATCGAGAAGCCCGCACGAGTCAAGGCACCATACCGGGGCGACTCCCTTCGCGGCAGACCCGAGAGGAATCTGGATTCCACCGAGTTTCGCTACTCTCCCATGGGGTCGTTCATGAGCAAACTCTGCCATCGTACAAGCGTGGATAACTCCGCCCGGATCGTCGAGCAGGTCGAGTCCCACATCCGACGTCGCCTGGGCGGGCAGATGAGTGACCTGCGCGTGCTTGTGCAGACCGAGGGGCTGGTCTTGCGGGGGCGTTGCCGGTCCTATCACGCCAAGCAGCTTGCGCTGCACGCGGCGACCGAGATGACCGACCTGCCGATCCTGTCCAACGAGATCCGCGTCTGACAGGTCCACCGGATGGCCGAGGGCGCGTCCCGCGAAACCGAAGAGGCGCCCCACCCGTCGTCAGGTCGCTGGAACCGGCCTGGGGGCGGGTGGGGATTGATCAAGATAATCCAGTTATGCTTTTTTATAGAAAATATAAAATATTTATCATTGGATTTCGAGAATTTTTTGGTTTGACGCTTGAAAGACCGGTTCGATCAGGCTACAGTCGGGGAAAGCTCGTATCGCTCGTGACGGGTGAGATGAGAGATTGGCTATGGTGGCCCCATCGTGCTGATGATTGCACGGTTGGGGCCTTTTTTTTGCCCCGCGGTTTCCCAACCGCAAACCAGAACAAGGGACAGAGCCAATGGCAATCGAACGATGGGACCCATTCCGGGATGTTGTCAGTCTCCGCGACGCGATGAACTCCCTGCTCCAGGAGAGTTTTGTCCGACCTGGAGGCGCGTCGGCGGCGGGCGGTTCCGCCACCTTGCCCGTGGATGTTGCCGAGACGGAGAACGAGTTTGTGGTCAAGGCTTCGTTGCCGGGCCTCAAGCCGGAGGACGTGCAGATCACCGTTCATGGCGACACGCTGACGATCCGGGGAGAAACCCAGGCCGAGGAGGAGAAGAAGGGGGAGACCTGGCACTTGCGAGAGCGCCGCTATGGTTCCTTCCAGCGCTCCTTGAGCTTCGGGACTCCGGTCGATTCGGACAAGGCCGATGCCCGCTTCGAGAACGGGCAGTTGACGTTGACATTGCCCAAGTCGGAGGCGGCGAAGCCGAAGCAGATCAAGGTCAACGGCAAATAAACCCGTCTCTCAAAACGGTTGAGGACGGAGCGGAGAACAGGCCGGGCGACTTTTTCCGCCCACGGACGAGGAGCGTCGGACGTTGGAAACCACATCGGGTGGAGCAAGGGGACGACGTCTTGGGTTCGCGGGGGCGTCTCCTGCTCCAACGGCCGGTCGGCGTCTGGAGCGTTGAGAATCTCGATGGAGAGAGGTAGAGAGGGTCTTCGCCAATAAGACCCCGTCGCCGTATAATCCGGAATGGAAAGGATGAGCGTCATGACGAGCGAGCGAGAAATCCAGGAGATGATCGCCCGGTGCGTGTCCCTCATGGTCTATTACTGGAAGGTCGGTCGGTCGAGGAAGGAGCATGCTCGGATGATCGCCGAGGCCCAGGAGATCGCCCGCTGGGCGAGGAAATCAGATCTGTGGAAGGCGAGGCTTGTCGAAGAATTCTTGCAGCCGCTGGAGGCCGAATTGATCGTCCGCTTTGGCCGCGTGGTCGGAAGTCGCCTCAACAGCGCATTCGTCCGGGCCTTCGAGTCGTCCGGCAAACAGGACCGGTCTCCCAGCGTCGGTACCGAGGTCCGGATCGGAGTGATGCCGGTCACTCTATAAATGGATCTGTTCGCGTCCGAAGGTCACTAACCGAATGAAGGAGACGATCATGGCGGGAATCGGCAAGTTCAAATTAGCGGACGCCCTGCGTCCGCCAGAACGCGGAACCGGCCGTGGCAAAGGTGGGAAGCCCGCACGGACCCACGGGGTCGTCGCCGAACAGATCCGCGAAGCCCAGGAGAGCAAGGAGGCCCGCGTCGGTCAGGTGTCGAACCGAGATCGGATGGTGGACATCGGACGCGGCAACCAGCAGTCGGGACGGCAGGGCCAGTGAGAATCAGCAAGATAAGAAGATAGCCAAAGTTCATCAGGTCCTTTGGGTTTCGATTCCATCACAACCAAATCAAAATGGGAGGTTTCCATGCGACAATGGCAATTTCGACTGACGGCGCTCGGGGCACTTCTGGTCGTCGTGATGGCCGTGGCGGCACAGGAACCCGGCAAGGGCCAGGACGACGAGCCCCAGCGGAAGGGCATGATGATGCGGGGCATGATGGGCCAGGGGATGCCGATGCCGATGATGATGGAGATGCACCGGCAGCACGCGGCCCTGGAGAGCCAGTGGGAGGCGACCGCTGATGGGGTCTTCGTCCTGCGGCCCGACCAGCTGCTGAAGTACGACACGGACCTGACGCTGGTCAAGTCGGTGGACCTGCCCGGTCAGCCCATGCCGATGATGCCTCCACCGGGCGAGGGTGGGGAGCGGGGCCAGGGCAAACCGAAGATGAAGATGGGCATGGAGAACATGCAACAGATGATGGCCATGATGCACGGATCTCTCCCCGCCAGGCTCTCCCTGACACCGGACGCCGTGTTTGTTTCGAGGGGGAGTCGTCTCCTGAAGTTCAGCCGGGACCTGGAACTCCAGAAGACGGTCGATCTTCCCGACGTCAAGCCGATGATGTGCCCGATGTGTGCTCAGATGATGAGCAATCGTCGCGAGATGATGAAAGGTGGTCGGCAGCAATAACCGGATCAATCCGGGGTGGCGAGCCGGCCCGTCCGGAAGTACTCGCCGAGATGCCGTCTCGCCACGCCCGACCACAGGACAAGAGGCCGTCCGCCATCCGCTTGACCCGCCACCACCGTTCTGCTATATTCGCCAAGCAGAATGAAGAGCCCAGACGTTCGGAGCCAGGACCTGGACGAATCGACGCGCCTGCTCAAGGCGCTGGCCGACCCGGTGCGCCTGCGGTTGCTGAACCTGCTGGGCGGCGAGCGGGAGGAGGTTTGCGTCTGCCACCTGCACGGGGCGCTCAACGTCCCCCAGCCGACGGTCTCCCGACACCTCGCCTACCTCCGCAAACATGGCCTGGTCGTGGGGCGGAAGGAGGGGTTATGGGTCCATTACCGGCTGGCCAGGCCGACGACCGGCCTGCACCGCATTCTGCTCGGGTGCCTCGGCACCTGTCTGGGCGACCCGGAGGTCTTCGCCGAGGACCGCCAGCGGCTCGAAGGGCTCCTGGGCTGCTGCGGCGGGTCCTACTCCGGCCCCTTTTTTACCACGAAATATTCGCCTGGATCCATATATGGGCCGGGCATGAGGAGGCCCTCCCGTGAGCACTGAGGCGATCACCTGCCACCCCCGCACCACGGGGCGGCTGTCGTTCCTGGACCGCTACCTGACGCTCTGGATCTTCACGGCGATGGCTACCGGCGTCCTGCTGGGCAACATCGCTCCCTCGGTCGTCCGGTCGATCACGGACCTGTCCGTGGGCACGACCTCGATCCCGATCGCCATCGGGCTGATCCTGATGATGTACCCCCCGCTGGCCAAGGTCCGCTACGAGGAGCTGGGCCGGGTCTTCCGCAACACGAAGATCCTGGCGCTGTCGCTGGTGCAGAACTGGGTGATCGGCCCGCTGCTGATGTTCGGCCTGGCTCTGGCCTTCCTCGCCGACAAGCCGGAGTACGCCATCGGGCTGATCCTGATCGGGTTGGCCCGCTGCATCGCCATGGTGATCGTCTGGAACGACCTCGCCGAGGGCGACACCGAGTACGCCGCCGGGCTGGTGGCCCTCAACAGCGTCTTCCAGGTGCTCGCCTACTCGGCCTACGCCTACCTCTTCGTCAAGGTGCTGCCGCCGCTGCTGGGCTACGACTTCGGGGCCGTGGACCTCTCGGGCATCACCATGGGCGAGATCGCCCGCAGCGTCTTCATCTACCTGGGCATCCCCTTCCTGGCGGGGATGTTGACCCGATTCGTGGGGATTCGGGCGAGGGGCCGGGAGTGGTACGAGCGGCGGTTCATCCCCGCCGTCAGCCCGCTGACGCTGGTGGCGCTGCTTGTTCACCATCGTCGTGATGTTCTCCTTGCAGGGCGAGAACATCGTCCGCATCCCGCTGGACGTGCTACGGATCGCCATGCCGCTCTTGATCTACTTCGTGGTGATGTTCCTGGTCTCGTTCTGGATGGGGCGCCGGCTGGGGGCGGACTACTCGAAGACGGCCACGCTGTCATTCACGGCGGCGTCGAACAACTTCGAGCTGGCCATCGCCGTGGCGGTGGCCATCTTCGGCATCGGCAGCGGGGCGGCGTTCGCTGCGGTCATCGGCCCGCTGGTGGAGGTGCCGGTGCTGATCGGCCTGGTCAACGTCGCCCTGTACTTCCAACGGCGGTACTTCGAGCCCGCCGGTGTCACGGCGGGCCAGGGAGCGAACCCATGACCGACCCCTCGACCCCGGACCCCGAGACTCCCGTCAGCCGTCGCCGCCTGCTGCCGGGCATCGCCGAGCATGCCGGGGGGCTGGCCAGCACCGTCGAACGGATCGACGAGGCCCACCGTGAGGCGGGCGAGAAACTGGCGGACTGGATCGTCCGGAACTACAAGGCCGGGCCAGACCCTCCACGTCACGTCGATCTGCACGGGCAACAGCCGCCGGAGCATGCTCGGCTCGACGATGGGCAACATCGCCGCCGCGTACTGCGGGATGCCCGAGATCCGGTTCCACAGCGGCGGGACCGACCCCATCGGCCTTCAACCCCCGCACGATCGCCGCCTTGCGAGAGATCGGCGTGCGAGATCGAGCCGACGGGCGAGCAGGCCCCAGGGGCGAGCCGGAGGCCGCCAACCCGATCTATCGGGTCCGCTGGGGCGACGCCGGGCGAACGAGCACGGCGATGGAGGCCGTCGGAATTCTCCAAGGTCTACGACGACCCAAGCAACCCGCAGAACGGCTTCGCCGCCCTGATGGTCTGTGGCGAGGCCGACGCCGCCTGCCCGTTCGTCAAGGGGGCGGACGTGCGGATTTCGATGCCGTACCTGGACCCGAAGATTTACGATGACGGAGCCTACGAGGCGGCCAAGTACGCCGAGCGGCGGGATGACATCGGGCGCCTGATGCTCTCCGTGATGATGCGAGTGCGGAACCGTCTCGACCAGCAGAATCCCGCGAAGTGAACAAGAGACAAGAAAGAGGAGAATTCCGATGTCTGAATCCATCACACAGGCGGTGAAGACCCGGTACGGCTCGGTGGCCACCAGCGGCCTCTCGACCGAACACGAAGGAGTGCGGGCAGTGGCCGAGGCGTTCGGCTATACGCCCGAGGAACTGGCCTCGATCCCCGCCGAGGCCAACATGGGGCTCTCCTGCGGCAACCCCACGGCATTCGCCGGGTTGAAGCCGGGGGAGGTCGTGGTCGACCTGGGCAGCGGGGGTGGCCTGGACGTGCTCCTGGCGGCGCGGAAGGTCGGGCCGTCGGGCAAGGCGATCGGCATCGACATGACTGACGAGATGATCGACCTGGCCCGGAGGAACGCCGCCAAGTCGGGGCTGGAGAACGTCGCGTTCCATCGGGCGACGATCGACAGTCTGCCGCTCCCCGACGGCTCGGTGGACTGCGTGATCTCCAACTGCGTGATCAACCTGGCCCCCGACAAGCCGGCCGTGTTCCGGGAGATCGCCCGGGTGCTCAAGCCGGGCGGGCGGCTGGCCGTCAGCGACATCGCCTTGAAGCGCGCGTTGCCTCCGGAACTGGGGGACGATCTGATGGCCTACGTCGGCTGCATCGCCGGCGCGATCTTTGTCGAGGACTATCGCCAGGGGCTGACCGACGCGGGGTTCGCCCACGTCGAGGTGATCGACAGCGGCGCCGATCTGAACGCCTATGCGAAGGTGGAGAACCAGGCCGCTTGCTGCCCGCCCCCAACGGCGGCCCCGTCGGGCCTGGAGGTCGTCTCGGAGGGGTGCTGCACTCCGGGGCCGGCGGCACCCAGCGATGAGGCGCTGCACGCCCGGCTCGCCGAATTGCTCAAGAAATACGACGTCAACGACTACGCCGCCAGCGTGAAGGTTTACGCCGTCAAGCCCCAATAAATACACGTCCGCCGATGAAGGTCACGATCCTGACGGTCGGCACCCAGGGGGACGTGCGTCCCTTCGTCGCCCTGGGTTTGGGCCTGCAACGCGCCGGTCATGACGTGACCCTGGCGGTCCCGATCGATGCGGAGGGCTTCGTCACCGGCCAGGGACTTTGCTTCGCCCCCTTGCGGGCCGACTTCCTGGAATTCGTGCAGTCCGCGCAGGGGAAAGCCATTCTCAAGGGGAGCCTGTGGACGACCCTGAAGGCGATCCGGACGACGATCCCCCCGATGGTCCGGCGGATTCTCGATGACGCCTGGGCGGCGGCGCAAGGGGCCGACGTTCTGGTCTATCACCCCAAGGTCCTTGCCGGACGCGATATCGCCGTCGCGCTGGGCATCCCTGCCTTCGTGGCGCTGTACCTGCCGATGCTCGTGCCGACCTGGCGGTTCCCGAACCCGATCCTCCCGGCGCGGAACCTGGGAAGGGTGGTCAACCGGCTCAGCTACCGTCTGAACCGGCTCGCCACGCTGCCGCTGCACGGAGTCCTCAACGACTGGCGACAGGAGGTGCTCGGCCTGCCCCGCCCATCCCGGTTCGAGGACACGCTGCGGCGGGACGGCGAGCCGATTCCGGTGCTCTACGCCTTCAGTCCGCACGTCGTCGAGCCGCCCGACGACTGGCCCGACTCGGTGTCGGTGACGGGGTTCTGGTTTCTGGACGAGCCAGAATATACGCCTCCGCCGGAACTGGTCGCCTTCCTGGAGTCCGGCCCTCCGCCGGTCTATGTCGGGTTCGGCAGCATGACGAGCCAGGAGCCTGAGACGGTGGCCCGTCTCGTGATCGAGGCGCTGCGACGGGCGGGACAACGGGGTGTGCTGGCGACCGGCTGGGGCGGGTTGAAAGCCGTCACGTCCTCTCAAGATCTTTTTGTCGTGGATGCGGTGCCGCACGACTGGCTGTTCCCCCGGATGGCGGCGGTGGTCCACCATGGCGGGGCGGGGACGACGGCGGCCGGTCTGCGCGCTGGCAAGCCGACGGTCATCTGCCCCTTCATCGCCGATCAGCCGTTCTGGGGACGGACGATCGCTGCCCTGGGTGTCGGGCCAGGCCCCTTGCCGCAACGAACGTTGACCGCGGACGCGCTGGCCGAGGCGATCCGCCGGGCGACGACCGACCGGACGATGCGGGAGCGGGTCGTCCGGCTCGGCGCAGATCCGGGCCGAGGATGGCGTCGCTCGGGCTGTCGAGGTGATCGAGAATCGGGTAGGTAAATTTTCAAAATAAATTGATATTACGACTTATCGCTATTCCTTGGGCCGGGAGATCGTTGCGAGCTGGGCCTGGACCGCTTCAAGATAATCAACGGGGGCCAGCACGATTTGCAGGCCCCGGACCCCCGCCGAGACCGAGATGACCTCGAATTGCAGGGCAGATTCATCGAGAATCACCGGATAGGCTTTCTTGCACGCCAGGGCCGTCACGCCGCCCCGGATGTAGCCGGTCAGCGGCTGGACGTCCTTCAAGGGGACCGTGTCTGTCTTGCGGTCACCGGTCTGTCGGGCCAGGGCTTTCAGGTCGAGTTGCCTGTCGCCGGGAATCACCGCGAGGCAGACGCCCTGGCGATCCCCTCGGGCCACCAGCGTCTTGAAGACCTGCTCGGGCGGAAGGCCGATCTTGCGGGCGACCCCCTCGGCGGCAAGGTCGTCGGGATCGACCTCATACTCTCGCAGCTCGTAGCGCACGCCCAGACGGTCGAGCTGTCGGACGGCGTTGGTTTTCGATACGGACAACAGCGGCGCTCCTCAACGTCAAACAAATGCTTGGACCACCTCGTTCATCGTGGTCCTTCTCAATCGGAGCCGATCCTACTACGATACCGACAACAACAGCAGGACCGAACCAGAATCGGCCGTCACGCTGTCTGGATGGTGGGGAATCGAGGATCAACATCGGACCACGGATCAAATAAAAGGGGCGTTCATCATGGCCATCGTGCCGCGGATGCGGGAACAGTTGAAGGAGTCGATGAAGGCGCGCGACGCCGTCCGCACCAACTTCCTCCGCTACTGGATTGCCCAGTTGACCACCGGCACCGGCGAGGAGGTGCCCGACGACCAGGCTCTCAAGCGGATGCAGGGTGTGCTCAAGGAGGCCAAAGGAGGCCAGACCACTTTCAGCGCCGAGGAACTCGACCTGATCCGGGAATGGGTCCCGCCGACCCTGAGCCCCGCGCGGATCGCGGAAACGCTGGCTCCGGTCGCCGACCAGATCAAGGCGGCGCCGAAGGAGGGGCAGGCCATGGGGATCGCCATGAAGAATCTGGCCGGTCAGCCGGTGGACTCCGACGACGTGAAGGCGGTCGTCGCCGAGCTTCGGGGTTCGGAATGACACTCCCGAAGGCCGGGACAGACCCTATCGAGTCTCAAAACGGCAAGAGCCTCCGGAACCCGTGGCCGAGAATGACCGGGTAGAGGGCCAGGTTCCGGGCCAATGCCGCCGAGCAAGAGTATCCTGGCACCCGGCCCTGTTGTCCTTCCTGGATCTGAGCCAGGCAGGCGGACAGGGCCCGCAGGTGGCTCGGTCCGAATGGGCCGTCATGGATCTGGCGGATCAGCTCGGCGGGCAGTTCCCGCTCGCCGTGTAAGGCTCCCAGCCAGCCGCCCAGGATCGCGCCGATCGTGTCGGTGTCCCCGCCCGCGGAGACCGCCTCGGTCAGGGCCAGCATCGGGTTTTCCCCGAATCGCAGGAAGCCGAAGGTGGCGAAGGCCAGGGTGTGGACGACGAACCCCGTGGTCCCGCACACAAGAGCGGCTTCCGACGCGCCGGCCCCTCCCATCGCCATTTCTCTGGCCCGGTCGATCGCCTCGCCAAGCTCGGCGTCGGTCACGATGGGGCGGGCTTGCTCCTGGCAGTCGGCGAGGGATGTCCCTTGCGGGCAACGGAGACACGCGGCGGCCATCTCGGCGACGTACAGAGCCCCCTCGGTTGCCCGCGTGTCCCGATGCGTGACCTCCGCCAATGCCCGTCCGAAGGCCACGCGCTCCTCGGGCCGATCGTGAAAAAAGGCCCCGACGATTCCCGCCCGCATGGCGGACCCGTTGCCGGCGGACATCACTCCACTGGGGGAGAGCCCCAGGGCGATGCGTGCGCAGGAGCGAATCGTGGCCCGGCCCACGCCCCAGGGAAGGCGGCAGAACCAACCCAGCAGCGACCGACGGAAAGCCCGCACACATTGGCCCACGTTGTCGGGATGGCGAGCGAGGCTCTGGGCTAACAGAGCCGCCTGTTCCGTGTCGTCGGAGACAAACCCCGTGCGGCCGAGCAGTCGGAAACGGTCCAGCCGCCCGAAACGACGGGCAATGGCGCGGGCGGACATTCCCTCGGCCGGCAGACCCAGGGCGTCTCCCAGGGCCGTGCCCAGGAGCGTCCCGGCGAGGCGATCCGTGTCACGATGGAGCGGTTCCATTGCCATCAAACCGATCCGAGGAATCGAGCCTTTGTCCCACCCAGTGGTCTGTGATCCTTCACGCCGACTGGTGGGACGCTCCCTGAAGGATCGTGATGAGGGTTTGCCCCTGGTCCGCAGTGATCCGCCCGGCGAGGGCCAGTTCCTCGACTTCTTCCCGGCACTGCGCGACGACCCGCTGCTTGCCGGGGTAGTCGGCATGCCGGGAGATCAGTTCGGCCGTCTCCACGAGTCGTTCAAAGTAGCGCGTGTCACCCATCAGGAATACCCCCTTGCCGGTCGTCGGCAGGTTGGAATCGTTCGACCGGTATCTCTTCTGTACGCTCGTTCACACGCGATGGGTCGCGCCAATTCGTTTCCATCCCGACCCGCATTCCGCCCTCGACAAGGAGCAAGGCCGTGCTCCCAGGCGTCCTGTTGAAAGTATAGGTGATGCCCAGGCAAAGCGTTTTCAGGTGGCCTCCGGCATCTCGTTGGAGGATGATGGCTCCTGGAGGCGCCTTGACCAAGGGAGAATGCGTCATGAACACCACCGCCAGGTTCCTGCGTCGAGACCCGGCTGAGGTCACACCCTGGGCCGAGACGTGCGGCCAGATCCGCCCGCTGATCGAGGAGCACGACGGGGCCGTTGCCGAGGTCCACCATGTCGAGATCGACAACGCCCGGCTGCATTACCACGAGAAGACCGACGAGATTTACCACGTGATCGACGGTGAGGGGACGATGGTCCTCGACGACGAGGAGATCGAACTGCACAAGGGCGTGGTTGTCTATGTCCCCCGGGGCGTCAAGCACAAGGCGATCGGCCGACTGACGGTCCTCACCGTCTGCATTCCCGGGGGCGTGCTCCACGACGTTCACGAACTGGAGTGATCGACACGTATAGCTGGGGCAACCAGCAGGGGACCGAGTTCCTGGCCGAGGCGGTTTACGACGGCCCCCTTGGTCAGCTTCCTGCGAGACTTCTTCCCGTGGCTCGCCAAGGCCACCGGGACGGGGGCCCTGGCCTGGGAATTGCGGCAACGGTGTCTGGCTTCCGGGCGTCGTCTCCAGTCGGAGACCAGCCCGACGAACTTCCGGGACACAAGCTGCACGCAATCGAAGAGGAGGCATTCCCCATGATCCCGTCCACCGTGACCCGAGTGTCCGCGCACACCGCCGATCATGTGAACGAGCAGATCCGCCGTCAGACCGAGCAGAACGTTGCCCGCTACGCGACCGCCGGTCCCGGGGCCATCGACCGACGCCTGGCGGAACTCGACCAGGAGTGGGACATCGAGCGGACTCTGGAGGCCAACGCGGCTTCGATCTCGCTGGCCGGCCTGGCTCTGGGCACGTTTGTCGATCGCCGCTTCTATCTTCTGCCGGCGGCCGTCGCTGGCTTCCTGCTCCAGCATGCCGTGCAAGGGTGGTGCCCACCCGTGCCGGTCTTCCGCCGCCTGGGCTATCGGACGGCCAGCGAGATCGACCATGAACGCTACGCTCTGAAGGCGCTTCGGGGCGACTTCCGGGGCCTGCCGACCGAAGCCAACGGGGGCGGCCCGGCCCATGCCCAGCAGATCCTCCAGGCCGTCCGACGTTGAGGAGGAGCGTGATGGATGACGCACGCGACCCCTACGTAAGCGTTCGGGGGCTCGACCGGCGCGCGTTCTTGCGGGGTGCGGCGGCAAGCCTGCCCCTGGCCTACGCGGCTCAAGGCGACCTGGCAATCTCGGCCCGGGCGGCGGACCCACCGACTCGGCCGGGTGATCCGCCGAGCCCCGCCGGAATGATCGTCCGACAGACGAAGCCGACCAACCTGGAGATGCCCTTCTCAACGCTCGACGACTTCCTCACGCCCAACGACCGGTTCTACGTCCGCACCCACTTCGAGGTGCCCGACCTGAAGACGACGACCTGGAAACTCTCGGTCGAGGGGGAGGTCGAGCGGCCCTTCGAGCTGACCTACGACGCGTTGCGGGAGATGCCGTCCCGCACCGTGACCTCAATCCTGGAGTGCTCGGGCAATGGCCGGGTGTTCCTGGAGCCGCCGCAGGTCAGCATCCGCTGGGAGTTGGGCGGCGTCGGTAACGCCGAGTGGACCGGCGTGCCGCTGGCGGCCGTCCTGGACCGGGCCGGGGTCAAGCCGAACGCCGTCGAGGTCATCCTGGAAGGGACCGACAGGGTCGAGTTCACGGAGCCGCAGTCGCCGACGCCGGGTGCGATCCCCTACGCCCGGAGCCTGCCGCTGACCAAGGCGAAGGCCCCCGAGGTCCTCCTCGCCTACGAGATGAACGGTCAGCCGCTCCCGCCCCGGCATGGCCATCCCGTGCGGGCGATCGTCGCCGGCTGGTACGGCATGGCGTCGGTCAAGTGGCTGCGGCGGATCATCGTCAGTGCGACCAACCCTTCCACGGTTACTTCCAGACGATGGCCTACGCCATCTGGGAGCGGCGGCACGGGCTGCCCAGCCTGGTCCCCGTGACCGAGATCCAGGTCAAGGCCGAGATCGCCCGGCCCGCCCCCGATGAGCTCATCCCGAAGGGCGTGCCGTACCGTTTGCACGGGGCGGCGTGGGCCGGGGAGTCGCAGGTGACGAACGTCGAGGTCAGCGACGACGGCGGCGCGACCTGGGCCGAGGCCACGCTGCTCGGCGAGCCGGTCCCGTTCGCCTGGCGATTCTGGGAGTACGACTGGACGACTCCCGCCCAGGCCGGGCGACGCATCCTCATGGCAAGGGCGACCGACGAGCGGGGCCGCACCCAGCCGATGGAACGTGATCCGTATCGCCGGGATGCGGTCATCAGCCACGTCCTGCCCGTCGAGGTCGAGGTCCGCTGACATGGGACCTTTCAACCCGCGTCGAGAACCGAGGAGACACCGATGACGTCCTACTACCGCAGCCTCTTCGCCCTCATCGGCCTTCTTGGACTGCTATCCGGTTGCGGGGGTGAGAATACCCCCTCAGCCGTCGAGGCGCCGGGCCGGGAGCGGACCGCCAAGACCAAGACACTGGAAGCGGGAGCGGCGGCCCTTCAGGACACGACGCCGATCGACCAGCACCAGATGTACGTCTGCGGCTTCCACTTCTACAGCGGCGACATGACCCGCCAGGTCGAGGCCCACCACTACTGCCATCAGGTCAACGAGGACTTCGCCCAGTGCGTCATCTACGACGGTAACGACGAAGAGGCCAAGCTGATCGGCATCGAGTACATCATCAGCGCCAGGCTCTTCGAGACCTTGCCCGAAGCAGGAGCGGACGTTCTGGCACAGCCACCATTACGAGGTCAAATCGGGGCAATTGATCGCGCCGGGCCTGCCGGATGTCGCATCGCACGAACTGATGGAGAAGTTCGTGACGACCTACGGCAAGACGATCCATCTCTGGCAGGTGGACCGGGGGGACGAACTCCCGCTGGGCATCCCGCAGGTGATGATGGGCTTCACGGCCGATGGGCAAGCCAAGCCCGAGATGGTGGCGGACCGGGACCAGCGGTTCGATATCTCGACCGAGGAGAATCGGCGGGAGCGGGCCGACATCCCCATGCCGGAGGTCTTGCCGGGGGCGAACGCCTGGCAGGAGGGCCGGGTCGTCCGGCTGGAGTTGGAGGTCGCGTCGGAGACGAAGGGGTTTTCCGAGGGAGCGGCGGATGAGACGGGGAAGGCCGAGCGCTGATCCCGTTGAATTGGCTCCTCGCATCCGGTCGGACCAGAAATCGTGTCCGAGAGGGCGTCCGAGAATTCGAAAGGTGAGGACAACCGGAGGTGATGGATGAAGGACAGGACCGTGCCCGCCTGGCTCAATGCCTTGCTCGTGGGTGGTACCTTCGCCGGTCTACTCTGGCTGGAACGCCGACGCCCGCTGCGCCGTCGGCAGGTCGAGCCGAAGCTGCGGCGGGATACCCGCAACCTCGCTGTCGCCGCCGCCGGGGCGACGACCGTCCGCCTGGTCGAGACGCCGGTCGTCATGCCGTTGGCCCGGCTGGTCGAGCGTCGTCGGTGGGGCTTACTGAAGCAGGTGCCACTGCCGCCCTGGCTGGAGGTGCCGCTGGCCATTGCCCTGATGGACTACACGCTCTACCTCTGGCACGTCCTCACCCACAAGGTGCCTTTCCTCTGGCGGTTCCACCAGGCACACCACGTGGATCTGGATATGGACGCCTCGACGGCGATCCGCTTCCACTTCGGCGAGCTGGCCCTGTCGGTTCCCTGGCGGGCGGCCCAGGTCGTCACGATCGGCGTCTCGCCGCTGTCGCTCTCAACCTGGCAGACGTTCACGTTGATGGAGATCCTGTTCCACCACTCGAACGTCGAGTTACCGATCGAGGTGGAGCGGTGGCTCTGCCGGTTGGTGGTCACGCCGAGACTGCACGGCATTCACCACTCGATCGTGCCGGAGGAGACAAACGCGAACTGGTCGAGCGGTTTGACGATCTGGGACTGGCTGCACGGCACGCTCCGGCGGGACGTGCCCCAGGACGAGATCACGATCGGCGTGCCCGCTTATCGAGAGCCGGAGGACGTGACGCTGCCTCGCGTGCTGGCAATGCCCTTTGTCGAGCAGCGTCCAAGCTGGCAGTTGCCGGATGACGGGGTACCGACGAGGAAGGCGCTCCCGGGGCGTCGGTTGACCTGATCCGGGGCCTCAAGGCCTGACTCATCGCCCCGGCGTGGCCGTGGAACTCCCTTACCGCAGGACCAGAGAGGTGATCGTCGCCCGGCAGGGCGTGCCCCCCTTGTCCGGCCGGATCGTCAGTCGCAGGTGGGTCACTCCCTCGACTGGCACCGCCCAGTCCTCCCGCTCGAAGGTTGAGCCCCGGGGGCTGAAGGTATATTCCTGTCGGAGTTGCTCCCGATACGTCTGCCCGCCGTCGGAGGAGACCGCCAGTTGGAGTTCCTGGGTGCGGGCGGCTTCCGGCTCCTCGACCTCCAGCGCAACCCGACGGATCGCCTGCGGGCGGTCGAAGGCGAGGATGAGCGTCTGCTCGCCGGGTTCTCCGGCGATCCAGCGCGTTCCTCCAGGTCCCCGGTGTTCGTCGAAGGCGTGGTCGATGGGATGCGCGGGGGCCTCGGACGTGATCAGCACGGTGGCCACGGCGGCGATATGGA
Source organism: uncultured Planctomycetota bacterium (assembly GCA_963758025.1). Classification (GTDB taxonomy): domain Bacteria; phylum Planctomycetota; class Planctomycetia; order Isosphaerales; family Isosphaeraceae; genus CAVWUA01. The sequence goes on from CAVWUA010000016.1 coordinate 212,450, forward strand.
TCTCGTCTGGAGTGGGAGCTGCCCCCTCCGGGGGCGTTCCAATGATCTGCTTGCGGAGCATGGTTCCTCCTCTCGACGCGTTGGTGATTCGCTCGCCGTCATCATGCCCGACCTCCCCGATCCGGTCGAGCAGGTCGCTTCAGGCGAGGGGACGGGTTATCGGCTCTCGACCGGCACGACCCGGACCTCCAGGTTCATCTCGTTCCCGATCGCTTGCAGCCCGGCCTCCCAGCCCTGGTCGGGAGGGGCCGGAGGCGCGACGACCAGGGCCGTCATGTGGAACAGCGGGACACCGCCGAAGGGGGCCGAGGTCGTTTCCGTCTCGACGGATTCGATGTTGATGTTCTGTTGCGAGAGGTGGTGGGCGATCTTGTGAATGATCCCCTCGTGGTCGGCCCCGTGGACCTCGATCCGAAACGGGGTCCAGCCGGGGTGGGCCTCGGTGTAGGGGCGTTTGGTCGGCGTGGTCGTTACCTTGTAGCCCCGGGCGACCAGGTCCTCCAGGTCCGTGTCCAGGCCGGCATACTGCGGTTCCGACATGGAGACGAGCATCAAGACGGCGAACTCGCCGCCGAGCCGGGCCATGCGGCTGGTCTCGACGTTGCCGCCCCGGTCGAGCAGGAGCCGGGTGATCTCGTCCACGATCCCGATCCGATCGGCGCCGGTCAGGGTCAGCACGAAGTTCTTCTGCATGAGGAGCCGCCCCTCCAGAGAGTGGGTTGCGAGACATCAGGATTGGTGATGCGGCCTTTTGGGTGGACCGACTGCCATTCTCCCAGCGCCGTGGGAGTCACGAAACCCCCGAGTCCGTCGCCGCGGGTTCATCCCGTGGCCCCGGATGTGCGGGAAGCCGGGGGTGAACAGGGGATCGTTGGGAATCCCGCGCCTGTCGGTATCCGCATTGAGGGCCATCCTGTTGAGTCTCTCGCTCCTGATCCACGGCCTCGGCTCCGTCGGGATCTTCGCCTCCCGGGCCTTTCTGCCGGCCTTCGCCACCGCCCTGGTGCTGCGGTTCGGCCCGCATGTGCCCTGGGTCGCCGATGCCGGGCTGCTGGAGCACGTCCGGGGCGTGCCGACGTGGTTCACCTCCGACACGGCCCTGGTCGTGCTGGGTGTGCTCTCGGCCCTGGAACTGCTCGCCGAGCGGGTGTCCGAGGTCCGGATGGTCCTGGACGAGGTCCACGACTATCTCAAGGTCGGCATGGCGGCTCTGACCTTTCTGGGCGTCCTGAGTGCGACCGATCTCGCCGTGGCCCGGGGGGTGCTCGGCGAGGCCGGGCCGCTGGACTACCTCTCGGCCCTGGCCGTCGGGGCGGGGACGTTCCTCGGGGCCAAGGCCCGAGGGGCGGTCGTCGGGCCGCTGAGCGAGGCCGATGAGGACGACGACCTGGGCCTGCAAGGGCTCTTCCGCTGGGTGGAGGACCTGTGGGCCGGGCTGGGGCCGCTGGCCTTGATTCTGCTGCCCCTGGCGACGATCACCCTCCTGGGGCTCGCCGTTGTTCTGCTGGTCTTCATCGAGCGGCGGATCGAGGCTGTCGGGGAAGCCGCGCGGGTTCCTTGCGCGAACTGCGGGGAGCCGATCCACGCCGCCGCCACCGCCTGCCCGTTCTGCAAGGCCCCGAACAAGGAGCCCCGGGCCGTCGGCGTGCTGGGCCGGACCCTGTCTCGCCCGGCGGACCCGTCCCGGCATTCCTACCGCCTGGTGTCGGTGAAGCGCTGCCCCGTCTGCGCCTCCCGGTTCGAGCGGCGGGCCGTCCGGCAGTCGTGTGACACCTGCGGTTTCCCCTTGATGGAGGACGAGCGGTTCGCGCGGTCGTATATCGGCTCCATCGACCGGCGGGTGCCGTTCGTCTGCGTGGCCTGCTTCCTGCTGGGTCTGGTCCCGGTGCTGGGGGTGATCCCCGGCGTGATCGTCTACCGGCTGATGATCGTGGCCCCGTTCCGCCGCTACATCCCGCCAGGGCACGGGTTCGTGTTGCGCTGGGGCGTCCGGCTGCTGATCCTGGCCCTGGTGGCGTTTCAGTGGGTGCCGGTGGCGGGCGGGTTCGCCGTGCCGGCGATGGCCCTGGTCAACTACGGAGCCTATCGGAGCGTTTACCGGCGGCTGGCCCTGACCGCCTGATTTCCGGGAAACGCCGAGAGGCTCGGGAGTTGTTGGGGAATGGCCGGAGCGAAACCCACCGATCCATCGGAACGCGCTGGACACCGTGGTTCCCTTGACGGATGCTGGAGGTCGGCCGATGACTTCGGAAAACCGTATCGAGGGACGCCATGTCCACGCCCCTGCGCCGGGAACCCGCGACCCCGCCTGGCTTCGAGCCTGGCTCCAGGGCTCCTCATCAGCCGCCGCCACCTCCTGACCACGGGCCTCCGCGCCGCCGGCGGCGTGATGGTCGTCACCCTGTCCCGACCCGCCGCGCTCCGTGCCGGGGACCCCAGACCCGCTCCGGCCCCCCTGATTGCCGGGATCGAGCGAGACGTTCTCTTCCCCGGCCGCGAGAATGGGGTGACGTGGTTCCATCCCCGCCCCTGCATGGTCCCCACCGACGACGGCCCCGAGGCCGTGATGACGCTTCAGTCCATTGGCGGCTCGGACGTGTTCGGCCCGGTCCACTGGACGACCTCCGAAGACCTGGGCCGGACCTGGAGCGCCCCGAAACCGATCCCTGGCCTCGGCCGGCGCGACCTGGGCGGCGGCTGGGAGGTGGGCGTCTGCGACGTGGTGCCGGAATACCATCCGCCAACGCGGACCGTGCTGGCCATCGGGCACAATGTTTACTACGAGCGCGGCGTGCTGGCCCGGCCTCAGCGCCAGCGCTGGCCGGTGTACGTGGTCCGGTCGTCGGACGGGGGATGGTCCGGGCCGAAGCGGCTGGACTGGGATGACCCGAGGGCCACGGCGATCTACACGTGTGGCTGTTCCCAGCGGGTCGTCCTGGAGGATGGCGAGGTTCTGATCCCGCTGTCCTTCGGCCCCGAGGGACGCACCCACCGCTCCGTGACGACGGTCCTCTGTCGCTTCGACGGCACGGACCTGAGGATTCGTCAGGTCGGGGAGGAACTGGCCCTCGACGCCGGTCGGGGGCTGCTGGAACCGTCGCTGACCCATCTCGACGGCCGCTTCTACCTGACGATCCGGGCCGAGGACGGACACGGTTATGTCTCTGTCTCGGAGGATGGCCTGCGCTGGGAACCGAAGCGGCCCTGGTGCTGGGATGATGGGACACCGCTGGCGATGTCCACCACCCAGCAGCACTGGTTGCCCCACGCGGAGGGCCTGTTCCTCGTGTACACCCGCAAGGCCCCGGAGAACGCCAACGTCTTCCGCTGGCGGGCACCGCTGTATGTCGCCGAGGTGGACCGGGACACCCTGCGGCTGATCCGGGCGACCGAGCGGGTCGTCTTGCCGTTGATTGGCGACGGGATCGCGGGCCCGGCGCATGTGGCCCGGATGGGCAACTTCCACACGGTCGCCGCCGCGCCGGGGGAGTCCTGGGTCACTGTCGGGGAAACCCTGCCGGAGGACGGCTGGCGGGGCGATACGCTCCTGGCCCGTGTCCGCTGGAGCCGCCCGAACCCTCGGGCGACGGGAGCCGATTCCACCTGAACAACGACGTCGGAGGATCGTGGCGGTATCGATCCGGGCCACGCTCGACTCGGGCCGGCGCTGGGACTCGCTTGCTCAAACGCGATTCAACGCCACGTCACGACCCGGAATGGTTCGCTCTGTGTCCTCCGGCTTCCTGACGATCGCTCTGTCGATAGCATCGGGTCATCGGCCCGTCCCGTTCGAGCGAAGCCACGATTTGGAGTTCACCGATGGCCAAGAAGAAGCGTCAGCCGAAGAAAAGCCCGAAATCGTCGCCGAAAAAGGTGCCGAAGCAATCGAAGCCGCAGCCGGAGCCCCCGATGAACATCCCCGACCGCCGTGCGCTGGAAGGCGTCATGCGGGACCTGTTCGGCGGGTTGTTGGGTGGTCCCGAGGCTGCCGATACTCCCCTCGACCAGGCCCAGGAGGTCATGTACCTGGCCTTCGACGAACCAAACCCCAGAACACAGGCCAAGCTGGCCAGGCAGGCTCTGGCGATTTCACCCGACTGCGCCGACGCGTATGTTCTGCTTGCCGAGCAGGCGAAATCCGCCAAGGAGCGGCTGGAACTTTACGAGCAGGCCGTCGCCGCCGGGGAACGGGCCATTGGCCCCGAGACCTTCCGGGAGGATGCGGGCCACTTCTGGGGCCTCCTGGAGACCCGCCCCTACATGCGAGCCCGTGAGGGCCTGGCCCACACCCTCTGGGCCATGGGTCGGCGGGAGGAGGCCGCCGGGCACCTGCTCGACATGCTCCGGCTCAACCCCGGCGACAACCAGGGGCTCCGCTACACCCTGGCCTCGTGGCTGCTGGACCTGGACCGGGACGAGGAACTGGCCCGACTCCTGGAGCAATACAAGGAGGACTCGGCAACCTGGGCCTACAGCCAGGCATTGCTCGACTTCCGCCGGCAAGGGGACACGCCCGGAGCACGGAAGCGTTTGAAACAGGCCCAGAAGTTGAACAAGCACGTGCCGGACTATCTGCTGGGAGAGGAGCCGCTGCCTCTGGAACCGCCCCCCTACTACAGCCCCGGCGAACCGAGCGAGGCGATCATCTACGCCGCCGCGAGCCTGTCCGCCTGGCGGTCCACGCCCGGAGGCGCTGGCCTGGCTCCGGGAGGCCACCCAGGGCGCCTCGAAGAAGAAAAAGGCCCAGGTTCCGAAGGCCGCCGGCCCGTCCGCCGCCGGCAAGGGGCGGCTGAAGCGGTTGCCGCGGGAGTCCGACACCTGGCAGGCGGACTGCCGCCCCTTGAGCAGCCTGATCGAGCACGAGGGGGCGTTGGTCCAGCCCTGGATGGCCCTGGTGACCAGCCTCGGCAGCGGGCTGATCCTGGCTCAGGCGATGAGCCTGGAGCCGCCCTCGGCGGCGTCGATGTGGGACATCCTGGCCCACGCGATGAGCGAGCCGAACATGGAGAAGCCGTACCGCCCGACCCAGGTGCAGGTCCGGCCCGATCCCCTCTGGGACGAGCTTCGCCCGCACCTGGACGCCATCGGCGTCGAGTGCGTCGAGACCGACGAGCTGGAACAGATCGACGAACTCCTCGACGACCTGACGAAGCACCTGACGAGGAACGAACCGCCGGGGCTTCTGGAGATGCCGGGAATCACGCCCGAGACGGTTGCCGGCTTCTACGAGGCGGCGGCGGAGTTCTACCGCCAGGCGCCCTGGAAGCGGCTGGGTTACGAGGAGGCGATCCGGGTCGAGTGCGACCGGTACGAGAGCGGTCCGTGGTACGCCGTGGTGATGGGGCAGTCGGGGCTGACTCTCGGCGTGGCGCTGTACGAGGATCTGGACCTGCTGCGGCGGATGTGGGCCGGCGCACTGTCGGAGGAGGAGAACGCCCGGCAGACGGTGGCCCTGACGGTGACGTTCGACCCGGAGACGCAGATGCCGACGGCGGACCTGCTCGCGGCCCGGCGGCACGGCTGGACGGTGGCCGGTCCGGAGGCATACCCGTCGGCCTTCCGCAAGGAGCGGGGCCTCTCGATGCGCCCGCCCCTGGCCTGGGAGCTGGAACTGCTGGAGGGCTGCCTGCGGGCCATTCCCGATTTCGTGTCCCGTCGTTCGCCCCACGACACGAAGACGCGCGAGATGACGGTGCCGGTGGCCTCGGGAGAGTTGACGCTGACGTTGGCGTGGGTCGATCCGGAATGAGTTCCGGAAACGGCGACGAAATCCGCCCCGGCAGGGCGGGAAGAGAGAAAGAGGGGCCGTTCTCCCGGACCAGGGGCGTTGCCCCTGGCGATCGGATGCGGCCCCTTCAGGACGTTATAGAATGATTATGCGAGGGGAATCCCGGGTTGACCACGGGGATGCCCTCTCGAAAGGCGCGCTCAAGGCGTCGTATTGTCGCGCTTGAGCACGTCATCCAGGAACTCGAACACGGCCTTCGTCGGCTCGTCGCCCGGCTTGCCCAGGTCGGCATTGATCGTTCCGTGCGTCTTTCCCTCGGCGGGGAAGGCCTTCGCCGAGATGCCCGCTTCCCGCAACGCCTGGACGAGTCGTTGCGATTGCAACCGGGTCTCGGGGTGGTCCGCGACGTGGAGGATCAGGACCGGGGGGATGTTCTTGTCCCTGGCGACATGGCTGATCGGAGAGAGGTCCTTCTGATGTTCCTCGTCACCGAACTTCTGCCGGTAGATGTCCGCCCGGCGCTGCTCGACGGTCGCGATCTGCAAGGGCACGTCGTAGGTGTCGCCGTCCACTGGCACGCATCCCTTGAGGATTGTCGGTGATAGCCCTTCGGCTTTCAGGTAGCGGTGGTCGGTGCAGATCAGCGCCGCCAGTTGTGCCCCGGCCGAATGCCCCATCACGACGAACGTGTCGGGGTCGCCGCCATACGTCTGAGCGTGATCGTGGACCCAGCGGAGCGCCTTCGCCACGTCACCGGCCATTTGCTCGATCGTCACCTCCGGGAGTAAACGGTACTCCGTCGAGACGAAAACGAAGCCCTTATCCACGAATGCCTGGGGTTTCACCTGGACATCATTCTTATCACCCGCTTGCCAGCCGCCGCCGTGAATCCAGAAGATAATGGGGTGATTCTTGCCCTCGGCCGGAGCGTACACGTCGAGAACCTGCCGCTCGTGATTCGGCTCGACGTAGGGGATGTCACGGTGAACCTGGGGATCGGCGGCGTACGACGTGGTCGCGACGAGCAAGACCGCAACGATGGCTTTCATGAGGGTTCCTCTCGGTAATGGATGGCCAGCCAGACCGTCGGCTGGTTCGGGTCGGTCCATTCGACCCGGTGCCGCTGGTGGGCTGGGATGTTGACACACGCTCCCGACCGCAGCTCGATCGGCTCCTCTCCTTCGAATCTCAGCCGGGCCGCCCCCGTCAGGAGCAGCACCCATTCGTGAGTCTCCTGATCGTACCAGAAGCCTTCGGGTGAAGCGTGGCCCAGGGAGACGATCCGCTCGACGCGAACGTCCGGCGTGTTCAGGAGCGTCTGGAGGTGTTCTTCCGGCAGGTCGGCGGGGATCTCGGCGAACAGGTTCGTGAAGCGGTCCATCGTCCACTCCTCGTCAGCGTTCGGGCGCGCCCTTGCGAATCCCATACAAATGGTTTAGGTTCGTTCTCCTGGGAGCGGATGTACGGCTGGTGCCGGCCCCGGTCTTCAAAACCGGTGGGCGGCGTTGAGAGACGTCGCTGGTGGGTTCGATTCCCATACGCTCCCGCCAATCACGCCGCGGGCCGGTCGCTCTGGCGATCACTTCTTTTTTGGTTCGCGGACCGGAAACTCGGCCGACTCCGTTCGCGCGTGATCCAGAACGTTCGTCATCCGCGCCACCTCATCCGGGTGGTCGGCGGCGATGTTCTGCTCCTCACCGAGGTCGTGGCTCAGGTCGTAGAGTTCCAGTCGGAGCCTCCAGCCCCTTGCGGACGGCTTTCCAGCGGCCCATGCGCGCGGCCTGGTGGAAGCCGCGCTCGTGGAATTCCCAGTAGAGCGGCGGGTGCTCCACCGAGGAGGCCTTGCCGAGCAGAACAGGCAAGACCGAGACGCCATCCAGGTCGTCGGGAGCCTCCGCGCCGGTCAGGGCGGCGAGGGTGGGCAGGACGTCCCAGAAGGCCCAGACCTGCTCGCTGTCGGCCCCTTGCGGCACGTGGCCCGGCCAGCGGACGATCATCGGCACCCGGATGCCCCCTTCGTACAGGTCGCGCTTGAACCCGCGCAGGGGGCCATTGCTGTCGAAGAACGCCGGGTCGGCCCCGCCTTCCTTGTGCGGGCCGTTGTCGCTGGTGAAGAAGACGATCGTGTTGTCGTCGAGGCCGAGGTCCTTGAGCCGCTCCATGAGCCGGCCGACGTCGCCATCGAGCCGGGTGATCATCGCCGCGTGGTTCTTCTGTGGCTGCGGCCAGGGTTCGTCGGAATAGGGGGCGTCGCTGGGGACCTCCATGCCGTTCCCCTCGGCGCGGCCGCGCTCGTTGTTGGCGTGCGGCAGGGTGTACGCCAGGTAGAGGAAGAACGGCTCGGCCTTGTGCCGGTTCACGAAATCGAGCGCGGCGCGGGTCATCAGGTCGTGCGAATAGGATTCCCGCTTCACCGATACGTTATCGGTCGGCCCGACCTCATTCCCCGGCAAGGGAAGCTTTTCCTGGTTCTTCCAGAGATATTCAGGATAATAATTGTGCGCATGATGTTGATTCAGATATCCGAAGAACTCGTCGAACCCCTGGCGGTTGGGAACGCCGGTGGTCTCGGGTTCGCCCAGGCCCCACTTGCCGATCAGGGCGGTGGCGTAACCACGCTTCTTGAGGACCTCGGCGACCGTCACATCCTCGGGCTTCAGCGGGACGTTCGCATTGCCGCGGACGCGGGCATGGCCGGTGTGCAGGCCGGTCATCAGGCAGCAGCGCGACGGTGCGCAGACCGTGCTGCCGGCGTAGCACTGGGTGAACCGCAGGCCCTCCGCGGCCAGGCGGTCGATGTTCGGCGTCTGAATCCGCTTCTGGCCGTAACAGCCCAGGTCGCCATAGCCGAGGTCGTCCGCCATGATGTAAATGATGTTCGGTCCCGGAGCGTCCTCCGCGTGGGCTCCCGCCACAAGTACGGCGGTCAGACCGAGGAAGAATCCTATTTTCATAAATCGACAAGCCATGATCCGTCTCTCCACTGGCAAGGCCCTTGTCGGCACGACCCGACGGCGATGGGAAAGGACGCGGGATCAACCCGAGACCGCAATCGTCCCCAAAGCGTAACAGCGCCGAAGGGACAGGGAAACCAGGCAACACCTCTCTCGGCGTGACGCTCGACGGACGATCCTCGTCCGCGCCGGATCATCGAATGGCTGCGTGATTGATGCGGAAATCGGCGCGGACCTTGATCCAGGCGCTTGCGAGGTCGGGTGGGCCTCGTCAAGATGTGGAGAGCACACCGCGGTCGGCATCCGTTGCGCGAGAATCCCTCCTCTTCCTTCACAGCACGGGACCAGGCCATGTCGGACCACCAGCCCGACGGATTGACTGGGCGTTTGCGCTCACTGGACGCCTATCGAGGTTTCGTGATGCTGGCGATGGCCTCGGGAGGGCTCGGGTTGACCCGGGTCGCGGGGCACTGGCCCCATGAGGTCTTCTGGGACCACCTGGCCTATCAGTTCGAGCATTCGACCTGGCGGGGCTGCACCTTCTGGGACCTGATCCAGCCGTCGTTCATGTTCATCGTCGGTGTCGCGATGCCCTTTTCATACGCGAAGCGGATCGAGCGTGGTGAGACGTTCGGCCGGCTCTTCCGCCACGCGCTGGTTCGCTCGGCGATCCTGGTCGCGCTCGGGGTCTTCCTGGCGTCGCAAGGGGAACCGATGACGAACTTCACGTTCACGAACGTGCTGGCGCAGATCGGTCTCGGGTACTGGTTCGTCTTCCTGATGCTGGGCCGTAGCCCTCGGGTGCAGGTGGCCGTGGGGGTGACGATCCTCGCGGTCAACTGGGCGATGTTCGCCCTGTATCCCCTGCCTCCCGACGATTTCAATTACAACCTGGTTGGCGTCGAGCACGCGCACCGCATTCTCGAAGGCCACCCCGCGCACTGGGAGATGAACACCAACATCGCGTCCGATTTCGACGTCTGGTTCCTGAACCAATTTCCTCGGCAGACGCCGTTTCGGTTCAATTCCGGCGGGTACACGACCCTGAACTTCCTGCCGTCGATCGTCACGATGCTCTCCGGCGTCCTGGCCGGGGAGTGGCTGCGGAGCCGGAACACGCCGAGGACGAAAATCCTGGGACTGGCGATCGTCGGCGCCTTCTGCCTGATGGCGGGCACGGCGATGGACCCGGGGGTCTGCCCGGTCGTCAAGCGGATCTGGACCCCGTCCTGGGTCATCTACAGCACCGCCTGGACCTGCTGGCTCCTGGCCGCGTTTTACGCCGTCATTGATGTGGCGGGCTGGCGGCGCTGGTCGTTCCCGCTGGTCGTCGTCGGCATGAACTCGATCGTCATGTATCTGATGGCCCAGATGCTCAAGCCCTGGACGAGCCGGCAGCTTCAGACGCACGTCGGCACGCTGTTCGTCTGGCTCCGCGACACGTTCGGCCTGCCCCTGCCCGCGCGAATCTTCGCCGGGACCTTCGGGCCGATCGTCGAATCCGTCTCCGTGCTGTTCGTCTTCTGGCTGATCCTCTACGCGTTGTACCGGCGCGGGATCTTCTGGCGGATCTGACGGCCGTGACGAGCGTTGATGGCGGGCCTCCTCAGGAGCCAAGATCGACGGCGAGCAGATCGTCCGCCGGGTGAAGCGACGGGGTCGGCTCCGCGTTCAGGTCGCGCACCTGGCGGACGTTGGCCAGATAGACGCAGACGCTCACGAGGCCGCCGGCGTACATCAAGACGCGGAAACCCATCATCGCCACGGCGCCGCTGGGATGTCCGACCAGGCCGAGCAACTGCTCACTGGCCTGCTCGCTCAGACCGAGCGCGCCGAAGGGCAACGGCACGGCCGTCGTGAAGAGGACCAGGGGCACCATCAGGACGTGCTGCGCCAGCGATGGGGCCCCGGCGGGGAACAAGGCCCGGCTGACGATGTAGAAGGCCAGCACGAAGAGCAGATGGATCACCGATGCCATGACCAGCATCCCGAACACCGTGCCGATCCGCCGACGATAGGCCGCGGCCATCGTCAACAGCTCGGTGAACAGCACCTCCAGCTTCCCCTTGCCGACGAACAGGCGCTCCAGGGGGCGGTACAGCGCCGGCGTGAACAGGATTGCCAGACCAACCAGGCCGGCGAAGACCGCCGCCCAGACGACCGCGATCAGGCGCCGCACCTCGGGCGTGGCCGAGTCCCACGCGAAAACCCCCGAGATACCCGCCAGCAGGAACAGGCCGAGCAGGCCAAGCACCCGGTCGATCACCATCGAGGCCACCGCCTGCGTCTTGCGGGACTGCTCGCGGCAGAGGAACGCCGCCTTGATCACGTCGCCCCCGACCGCGCCCGGGATCACCAGGTTGAAGACGTTGCCGATGAACCCCAGACGCACCGCGTCCCGCAGGCGGAACGGCAGGTCCAGGGCGCGCACCAGCACGTACCAGCGAAGGAACGTCAACATCAGGGCGGTGAGGTAGATCCCGAAGGCCAGCGCGATCATCCGGCCATCCAGCTCGCGCTCGAAGACCTCGCGGATCTGGGTGCGGTTGCTCCAGACTGCCAGGCCCAGCAGCACGAAGGCCACCAGCGTCAGCACGGCGTTGATCGCCAACGACCGGGCGGAGGAGGATTTCGAGCGGTCGGTCATGGTCCAATGGTCCTCTGGATCGACGGCGCGAACAGTGTCGATCGTCGCGACGAAGCGGATTCTCGTTTCCGAGAAATCTACCAGATCACCGGCGCCTCGCCCAGACGATCCGACGGGCGGACTCGTGGCATGTGGCATGGATTCAACGGCTTCGGAGGTTAGGCGAATCCACGGGCGCCTCGCTCCGCGGTCGATGGACGATCTGGAACCGCCATTGCTTCTTGGTGAATAATGCCGTGAGCCTGGCGATGATCGTTTTGTCCAGCGGAGCGTGGTAATCGATCACCGTGACCGGCTCAAGCCCCTCCTCGGTCGTTCGGCCCCGGACCTCAACGAGGACCAGCGGCCTGGTTCCGCGGAATCGCGGGCTCATGCCGTCCACCTGGAGGAAACAGCTCCACCGATCACCGTAGGACGAACTCAGGCCACGACTCACGGGAACGAGGCCATCCGGAGCCTGGTCCTTGAAATCCTCGACCGCGACACCATCCAGCAACGCGACCACCGCGACATTCTGTTTCTTGTTCAGGAGGCTGGCGGCGGCCATCTTCCGACGGTGATGCTGCTGATTGGCGAGGGACGCACACACCACCCCGATGACGAGAATCAAGAGCAGCAACGCCGCCAGGGTGACGCGAAATCGGCGGGGGCGGGGTTGGTTTTCCGGCGAATCAACGTTCGTGGTGACGTCGGAGTGGTTGAGATCCGGCATTGAGGGGCCTCGCATCTTCAGCACGCGAAGAGGGGAAATACATGAGGTTCCAGCCGGGCCGGCGGACCTCACGAGCGCAAGGAGTCTTCGAGGCTCCGGCCTTCACCTTGGACGGTTTCCGCGCGAGGCGCGACCTTTGGCCTGTGCGGCGGGCGGGGAGGATTCGTAAGATAGAGAGCAACAGACATCAGAGGGATCGTGTCTCGGGGAGCTGACGCATTGAACGTGCTCGTGATCGGCAAAGGGGGGCGGGAGCACGCCCTCTGCTGGAAACTGAAACAATCGCCGCGGGTCAAGACGGTCTTCTGCGCTCCGGGCAACGCCGGTACGGCCATCGAGGGGCAGAACGTCGCGCTTGAGCCGGGGGATTTTCGCGCCCTGACCCAGTTCGCCAAGCGTCAAGGGATCGGACTGACAGTTGTCGGGCCGGAGGAACCGCTGGTCAACGGCATCGTCGATCACTTTCAGCGCGAGGGGTTGCGGATCTTCGGCCCGAGCCGACTCGCCGCCGAACTGGAGGGGTCGAAGGTCTTCGCCAAGGAACTGATGCGGCAGGCCAGCATCCCCACGGCCGACTACCGCGTCTTTCGAGGCGCGCCCGACGCCGAACATTACGTAATGTCGCGCGAGGTCTCGCTGGTCGTCCGCTCGAAGGGACGCTCGACGATCCGCCACACCCAGCTCTGCCGCACCGCCGCCGAGACGCTCGACCAGATCGACCGGATCATGGACCCCCGCGAGATGCTCGCCCCAGGCGTTCAGGTCGAGCTGGAAGAGCGCGGTCAGAGGCGTGTCTTCAACACCGCCGCCGAGGCCAAGGACTTCGTCCTGGGCCGCCCCCTGGGCATGGTCCTGAAGGCCGACGGACTGGCCGCCGGAAAAGGGGTGTACGTCTGCGATAATCTGCGGCAGGCCCTGCAAGCGATCGACGAGGTGATGGTCCAGCGGATCTACGGCCGCGCCGGCGACCGGCTCATCATCGAGGAACGGCTCGACGGCCAGGAGGCCAGCATCCTGGCCCTGACCGACGGCCGGACGATCATCCCCCTGGAATCGAGCCAGGACCACAAGCGGGCCTTCGACCACGACGAGGGGCCGAACACCGGCGGCATGGGGGCCTACAGCCCCGCCAACGTCGTCACCCCCGAGCTGATGGGTCAGATCGAGAGCGAGATCCTCGTGCCGGTCGTCCACGCCATGAAGCGCTCGCGGCGGGCCTTCCGGGGCGTGCTCTACGCGGGGTTGATGCTCACGAACCAGGGGCCGAAGGTCCTGGAGTTCAACGTCCGCTTCGGCGACCCGGAATGCCAGGCCGTCCTGATGCGTCTGAAGAGCGACCTGCTGGAGGCGCTGGAAGCCGTCGCGGACGAGCGCCTGGACGCGGTTAACCTGGAGTGGGACCCCCGCCCGGCCGTGACCGTGGTGATGGCCTCCGAAGGCTACCCCGGCCACTACGAGCGCGGACGGCCCATCAACAACCTCGATCAGGTGGACAGGATGGAGGACGTCAAGGTCTTCCACGCCGGGACCGCCTGGCGTGCCGATCCGATCTCCGGACGCGAGGGGCGAATCGTCACCGACGGTGGCCGGGTGCTGAACGTCACGGCCCTGGGCGCCACCCTGGCCGACGCCCAGGCCCGCGCCTACGAGGCCGCCCGCGAGATCCGTTACGCGGGCGCCTGGTATCGCCACGACATCGCCGACCGGGCGATCCGCAAGTCCCAATCCTGATCCGGCGATCGCCCCCTCGGTGCGCCGAGGGGGCCTCACCCTCGGCCGTCGCCGTCGCCTTTCACCCTCCGCTTCCCGACGGCCCCATCCTGCGGCCCATCGTCCTCCTCTTTCGGACTCCCGCTCCAGCACCGCGACGATCATCGCGTTGAGCGACATCCGTTTGCGCTTCGCCTGGCTCGCCAGCCGCTCGTGCAGACCTGGCGGCATCCTCAACTGGAAATGGACGACCGTCTCCGGCATGGCTTCCCCCTTTCTCTCCTCGTGATCCAACCGGGTTGGATCACGAATCCGCCCCTCAATGCACAGTCTCTTCTATCACCCTAGCACCGCCCATCAATGCAATCAACGAAAATGGGATTGTTTTCCTCTCGGCCTGGGGCCATCGTTCCACGGAAACGACGCGAGGCGCGTCCGTTCCGAACGGCGCGCCTCGCGTGGGGATGAAATAAGAGGTTCTTGCTGGCGACGGCTGGCCCTCAGGCCCCGTTGCCCGTGTTCGTCGTCCCCGTGCCGGTTCCGGTGCCGCTGTTGAGCCTGCAACCGGGCGAGCATGTACTGATACTTCCAGAGCAAGGACGGCACATTCCGGGGGGCCGTCGGCTGGAGGTTCGGGGAAACCCCCTGGCCCTTGGGGGGCGCACCGGGGTTCGGGAAGGGGGCCTCGGGCACGGTCGGCGGAATGACCGGGCCGCTGAGCAGATCGACGTGCTCGGCGAAGAACGCCTGATCGGGCGAGGAGGGCGTCGCGTTCGTGTTGTTGATCGTGCCCTCGACCTTGGCCCGGATCGAGCCGCCGGGCAATTTCAGGGACAGCGGCGTGCCGAAGACGTTCTGGAACGGCTCGACCGACGCGGCGAAGACCGAATCGACCACGTTGCCGGCGATCAACACGGCCGGCATCTTGCCCCCGCCCTGCGCCGGCGCCGGGGTGGTCGGCTGCTGCTGTTGCTGGAAGACGGTGCTGAGGTTCTGCTGATAGCCCGACAGGACGTTCGTATTGACCACGTCTCCGCCGAAGATCGCCTGGCCGATGTCGCGGTCGGAGATGATCTGTGAGTTCAGCGCGCCGCGGTTGGCCCGCAGGGTCATGATCACGTGCGTCAGGATCGACACCGTGTCCATGCCCTTGCCGAAGTACAGGTTGCGCGAGCCGCCCGGGGTCAGCAGGGCGACGTTGTTCGTCTCGCCGCCGATGTAGAAGTTGCTGACCTGGTCCGCCGACTGAACCGCGAAGTTCGTGGCGTTGTTGCCGACGCGGACGAAGCCGATCTGGCCGTTGACCTGCGTCGTTTGGTCGGGGAGCGAGTACACCTGCGTTCCCCCCTGGCCGCGGAAGCCGCCGGTCGGAACGTCGGTGTTGCCGTCAATCTCGTTGGCCTGGAAGACGTTGATCCGGCCCACGACGTTGATCGTGATGCTGTCCTGCGTCGGCTGCGCGGTCATGGACGCGGCGGCCTGTCCGCTGGAAACGAACGTGTTGGCGATGACCGAGGTCCCCTGAGCCTGCGGCAAGCCCAGGTTGATGACGAACTGATCGGCCGTGTTGTTCTGATCCAGCGGCGTGCCGCCCGGCGGCGTGTAGGTCGTGTCCGCGCCGCCGAATCGGAGATTGTTGACTCCATCGGGAATCGAGATCTCCGCCGCGCTCTGCCCGGAGGCCGGAGCCGTCGTCGAGGTGTGGCCGAGGTAGAAGTCGGGCATGTCGATGACATGGATGCCCCGATTGCCGCTGACCACGACGCTCGAGCCACCGAGTTCGGTGAGCTTCTCGAAATACACTTTTCCATCGCCGCCCGCGGCCTTCACGACCTGCCCGACCAGCTTCGTGGATTGCGGATCCGCCCCGCCGATCTTGATCTCGTTGATCAAGGACGGCTGGGTCAGCGGCGCGGGCAGACCGTCCGCCCCATTCTGATTGATCACCTGCAGGTCGCCCGGCCCGATCAGCGACAGTATCCACTGGTCGCCATCGATATCGATGCCGGTGACCGTCGTGCTCAGTAACTGTCGAGTCTCCAGACTCTCCGGCATGGGCCGTAGGGCTCGGGACTGGGGACGGCGCGTCGACATGGACCAGACTCCCTTGACGCGGACAAACCGTGTTCGCATAGCGGCCGGACCTCCTCACCACCAGGCTTCCCGCGGACGGCCAAGCGATGCGCCGGCCCACCACTCCTTGGGGGCTGTTCTCGAAGTTCGGCATCCCGAACGATATCCTTGAAAAAATCCGCGGAACCGACATAATCGATTATTCGAGTCAATGCGATCATGCAACCAATCTTGCTTGATAACACGATTCCAGGTCCGGCACGGGCCTCGTGTTGGCTGGATGGGACCGGCGGCGGCAGCGTGGCCGGGAAGAGGACGCACAACCATGACACGCCCAAGCGGCACGCGGCGGCGACCATCCGTTCACATCACCCTGGGACGAGCCGCGCGGCTCCACCGGCTGGTGACGGCTCTGGCCGGTGGTGGTCGGAGCCGTGAGGATCTGCTGGCCGAACTCGGGATCGGTCTTCGCACGTTTTACCGCGAGCTGGACCTTCTACGGCGCCAGGGGATCAAGGTCCGGCTCGAACAGAAGCGCTACGTCCTGCACTCCACCCCCGAGCAGGCCGAGGGGTGCCTTCCGTTCCCGGACCCGCAACTGAGCTTCGCCGAGATGGCGGAGCTTTCCCGGTACTCCGGCCCGGCCTCCCAGCGCCTGGCCGAGCTTCTGGCCACCGTCACCGCCCCCCCGCCCAAGAAACCGAAGGGCAGCCGGCGGGGCAAGTCGGGAAAAAAATAGGCGACGAGGGGGCCATATCCCTGGCCCCGGAACAGAGACCGGTTCAAACGCTACGGCTCGACGAAATGGATTCCGAACGTCACGCCGAGTTCGATCAAGCGCTTCATGTCGGGTCCATCGGGCTTCGCGAACTCGTCGGCACAGCGCGTTATGAACGTCTCGAAGCCGGACGGTGACGTGTGGATCAACATCCGCAGTGGCGTATCACCGGGATTCCGGAAGGCATGGACGACCCCCCTCGGCATGAAAACCACGGTCCGCAAGGGGACTTCCGACCAGGCGCCATCGTGGAAGAACTCGACGCGCCCTTCGATCGGATAGAACCATTCCTCATCATTGAGATGATAATGAGGGGGTGGACCTCCTCCCGGCGGAATGGTTTCCGTCCACATCGTGAACCGGCCGCCGGTGTCCTCGCCGGTGAGATGAAAGCGAAACTCGTCTCCGAAGGCGTGGATCACGTTGCCCGACTCCGGCGGAACAACGCGAGCTGGGAGCGAAGGCGAGTCACTCATGGCGCATGGCATCCTGTGCGGACGGGGGAGAGGATTCTGCATCTCCCGAACATTACATGACAGGGGAAATGCAGGCCATTTCTCCCCCGGGAAGTGAACGAGAATCGACCCTCATTATCGATCGATTCGGATTCCGGAATCCATCGCGCAAGTTATTTCCAGGTTTTTTTCTGGAAATGGCGTCTCCGTCGAATTAATAACGAAAGTATAGAATAGTCATAGGTCCTCACAGGGCAAAGAAGGATTTCCCTCGGATTCGCACCTGGTACCAGGGACCTCCACTGGTTATTCTCTGTTTCCGAGCCCATTCCCCCCGCCGTTCGCCGTTCCCCCCCGCTATTCGTGGCTTCCCCCACGCCGTTCGTGCGCTTGCTCGTTGACGGACACTTTCGTGCGCCAACGGTTGCGCGAATGTTCCCGGGCCTCCGAGCGGCTCCGAATCGGTTCGGAATGGTCGAGCATGCCCTCTCTCCTTCCGTTGATAAGCCTTCGCGATGCGATGTCGAGCTGTTGGGGATCTATGAACCGGAGTACTCACGCCGATGTTTGCCATAATCCATGCTTCCCTGCGTAATCCGTTCGCGGTCACCGTGATGGCCTTGACGGTGATTGTGATTGGTGCCCTGTCCGCGACCATGATCCCGATCGACATCTTGCCGGTGTTCCAGAGTCCGGCCGTGCAGGTGCTGACGTTCTACAGCGGCATGCCGGCGACCAGTATCGAAAAAGACATCACCAACCGTATGGAACGCTGGACCGGCCAGGCCAACGGAAAGCGTTACCAGGAATCGCGTTCGATCGTCGGCGCGAGCATCATCCGCAACTACTTTCACGGCGATGTCGATCCCAACGGGGCCTTGACCCAGGTCAACTCCCTGGCGCTCTCGACCCTGCCGAACCTGCCCCCCGGAACCTTGCCTCCGGTGGTCTTGCCGTTCGACCCGACGAGCACGACCCCTGTCTCGGTCGTGGCCCTGGATAGTAAGGCGGAATCCGAGTCGATCCTCTACGACGTGGGCCGTTATCAGGTCCGCAACATGATCATGGGCGTGCAGGGGGCCGTCGCCCCGGTCGTCTTCGGCGGGAAGATCCGCTCGGTCATGGTCTATCTCGACCGCGAGAAGATGCAGGCCCGAGGGCTCTCGCCGATCGACGTGATGAACGCCGTGGACGATTTCAACGTCTTCCTGCCCACCGGCGATGCCAAGTTCGGCAAGACGGATTACGCCATCGACAGCAACTCGATGATCAAGCCGGTCGAGCAGATTGGCGACATTCCGCTGCGTACCAAGTACGGCAACCGTGCCTACGTCAAAGATGTCGCCGAGCCGGAGGACGCCAGCTTCATCCAGACGAACGTGGTGCGCGTCAACGGCCGGCGTCAGGTGTACATCCCGGTCTATCGACAGCTCGGGTCGAGCACGTTGAACGTCGTCGAGACACTCCGCAACAATCTGAAGTCGTTTCAGGACCGGCTGGTTCCGGGGGACATTGATTTGAAACTGGTCATGGACCAGTCCGTTTACGTGCGGAAGTCGATCGAGAGCCTGGTGCAAGAGGGCGTTTTAGGGGCCGTGCTCTGTTCGCTGGTGATTCTCGTCTTCCTCGGCCAGTGGCGGATGACGGCCATCGCCGTGATGACCCTGCCGCTGGCGGTGATGGCGACCATCGCCTGTCTGTACTTCACCGGCAACACCATCAACGTCATGACCCTGGCCGGCCTGGCCCTGGCGATCGGTCCGCTGATCGACATCGCCATCATCTGCCTGGAGAACACCCACCGGCATTTGCAGACGAACGTCACGCCGCGTGAGGCGGCGTTCCTCGGCGTCAGCGAGGTGGCGATGCCGGCCCTGGTGGCCAGCCTTTGCACGCTGCTGGTGCTCTCACCGCTGGCGCTGATGCCGGGGCTCGGGCAGTTCCTGTTCCGACCGCTGGCCATGGCGGTGGCCTTTGCCATGCTCGCGGCCTTCGTGTTCTCGCAGACGTTCGTCCCGTCACGCGCCGCCGGATGGCTCAAATCACACGCCGAGCACGAACACGCCTCCGAGGCGGATGCCGGTTCGCAAGGCTACGACGGGAGGATGGCGTATGAGGAACACGAGCACACGCGCAAGGGACTGCTGTCCCGGAGTTTCTCCCGCTGGGAGGGGATGATCGAGGCCGGGATCGCCCGCTATACCCGACTGCTGGACTGGGTGATGAACTATCGACTCCTGATGGTTCTGACCTCCGTTGGCCTTCTGGCCGCGGTTCTGATCGGCCTGGGAAGCCAGCTCCGCCGCGAGTTCTTCCCCGCGGTGGACGCGGGAACGTTCGAGATCTACGTCCGCTCGCCAAGCGGCACGCGCATCGAGGACACCGAGGAACGGGTCATGGAGGTCGAACGCGTCCTCGTGGATACGATTGAAAAAGTCTCCTCACGCCCGGCCGACCACTCCGAAAAACCGGAATCCGACCTTCAGCTTTACATCAGCGAGATCGGCGTCACCCCCGACTGGTCCGCCGCCTACACCCCCAACGCCGGTCCGATGGACACGGTCATCAAGGTCCAGCTCACCGGCGAGCGCGAGCACTCGGCGCAGGAATATGTGACGATGCTCCGCGATCGCTTCAACAAGGACAGCCGTTTCTCTGACCTGGAATTCGCGTTCGATGCCGGCGGCATGATCCGAGGCGCCATGAACGAAGGCAAATCGACGCCGATCAACATCCGCATCTCGGCGAAGGACCAGGAAAAGGCGCATAAAGTCGCCACCGCCATCAAGGCCGAGGTGGATCAGATTGACGGAGTCGTGGATGCCCGCGTGATCCAGCGGCTGAACTATCCGCAATACCTGATCCAGGTGGATCGGGCGAAGGCGGCCGACCTGGGCCTGACCCAGCAAGAGGTCATGAAGAACGTCGTGGCGGCCATGAATTCCAGCATCCAGTTCAACAAGTCGAACTTCTGGATCGACCCGGTCAGCCATAACCAGTACTTCGTCGGTGTCTCCTACCGCCCCGAAGACATCACGTCGGTCCGGACCTTGCTCGACGTGCCGATCACGGGGCCGAACCAGAAGAAGCCGGTTCCGCTGCGGAACCTCGCGACGATCGAGAAGATGACCGTGCCGACGGAGGTCGTCCACTACAACATCCAGCCGACGATCGAGTTGACGATGGGCGTCGAGGGCCGTGACCTCGGCCACGTCGCCGACGACGTCTCCCTGGTCGTCGCCCGCTTCGGCAAGGCCAATAAGGATGGTTCCTGGACCCCCTACGACCCCGGCTCCCAAGGCAAGGCCACGATGACCGGCGCGAAGATCGTCCTCAGCGGCGAGTACGAGCGCATGCGTCAGACGTTCCGCGACCTGGGCCTCGGCCTTTGCCTGGCGACCATGCTGATCTACTTCCTCATGGTGTCGCTGTTCAAGTCCTACCTGACCCCCCTGGTCATCTTGTTCGCCGTTCCGCTGGGTCTGATTGGCGTGGTGACGATGCTCTACGTGACCGGGACGGCGATCAACGTGCAGTCCTTGCTGGGCGTGATCTTCATGGTGGGCATCGTCGTGTCAAACACGGTGCTCCTGGTGGACTTCGCGCAGAACCTGCGAACCGGGGAGGGGCTCAGCCCCGACCAGGCGATCCGCAAGGCGGCGTCGATCCGCGTTCGTCCGGTGGTCATGACGGCCCTGGCGGCCTTCTTCGCCCTGGTTCCGATGGCCCTGGCCATCGAGCGTGGCAGCGAGGCGAACGCTCCATTGGGCCGCGCCGTCATCGGCGGCCTGCTGGCGGGCCTGATCACGACGCTCCTGATCGTGCCGTGCCTGTACTCGCTGGTCGTTCACGACCATCCGGAGGATTCTCAGTCCCCGACCCGCCACCTGGGGGATCTCGAGTCCGACCCCTCCCCGGATGCCGGATGGGCCTGAGGTCGGAGGCCACGGCCACGGCAACCCATTTCACGACGGCGGCGGGAGGCCAACCTCCTCGCCGCCGTCGTCGCCCCCAGTCAAGCAGTCCAAGGGCAACCGACGGGACAAGACGAGCTAGAAACAAGACGATCAAGAAAGAATACTCCCGCTTCCCCCAGCCATCATCGCTGTTGTTCCACGCGATGGCCGTCAGGCTCCACGGGAAAGGCTGACACCTCTTCCTGGCCCGGCTGACAGACCGTTCGGTCCACCACGCCGGCAACGAGGTGCTGGACGAGGTTGTAGAAGATGATCGGAATCATCACCCTGGGGTGGTCGGCCAGGGCCATCGAGGCCAGCACCAGCCCGGTCCCGTTGTTGTTCATCCCCAGCCCGAACATCAGCGAGGTCCGGCGGGCGTCGTCCACCTTCAGGAACCTTGAGATGACCCAGCCCGCGCCGAACCCCAACGAGCAGAGTCCCAGGGTGATCGCCAGGATGGCGGCCAGGAAGTCCCAGTCGGGATTGGCGATCGCCTGCGGCAGCGAGAGCGAGGCATTCGCGTAGTTCAGCAGGAGGAGGATGAACGAGTTGAACAGCTTGAGCCGGGGCCTACCTCTCATGAGCGGGATCTAATCTTCTGACTTCCGGCGCGAAAACCGCGAAAACAAGGTGTCCGCACTGTGCTGTTGTTTGAGGTTTGACGCGATGTCCGTCCGGCCCCGCAGGAAAGGTTCCAGGAACCTTTTCCTGGCCCTGTTCATGCCGAACCGGTACTGTCCGGTTCGGCATGGACGGTCATTGCGTCCGCCATCGTCATGTTTGTCAAACAGCCTTTTCCCGGTTGCGGTCTCTGGTCACCAACGCGTCGGACCGTCGATGCGGGCCGGCCAGCCGGTGCGACAGACGGTGCACCTTTGCGCGATCCCGAGGGCAACTGGCCCCAACGCCTCGAATGAGTCGAGCCCGCGCGGGACGATGCCAGCTCCGCACGTGCATCGGCAAGCTGCGCTTCCAGCTCGGCCAGGACACGCCGCTGCGCGTTGATTTGCTCCCGTAACCCCTCGGGCGGAATGGCCCAGTCCGTGTCACTCTCGTAGCCGCGAGCGATCAACCAGTCGCCACTGATCTCGGCCAACAGAGCCCGCTGGGCGGGCGTGGCATCCTCGCGCCAGCCGCCGATGCGGCCCTGACGCAGGTGGTTCCAGTGCAGGAGCGAATGAGGATCGTACACCAGGGCTTGATCCGGCTTGTTCAGATCGACGCCCTGTTCGCCCAGGCGTTGCGTCAGATCGGCGGCCCGACGCTGATTGGCCTCCAGCGAATACTCGGCCGCGATCGCCTCCGCCTCCCCGGTCGCGAGTGTCAGACCGAGGTGCGCCGCCATCTCCCGCACTCCGCCGACGGGGTCCGCCACCAGTGATTCGTAGCGCTGGCAAAGCACGTTCGGCTGGGCTGTCCAGTAACGATCGTTGTTGAGGATCGCGTGCAGGAACCGCCGCCGCACGACGACCTCATCGAAGTCCACCCGCAGTTTGAAGATCAGCGAGTAAGCCACATCCCGGAGGTCGCGATAGGAGTAGAGCCCCAACGCCCGCCCCTCCCGCAAGGCCACACCGAGGCAGTCGTCGGCGTCGTGCGACTTGAGTACCGACCAGCGCTCCGGATCAACTCCCGAAGCGGCGTGAGCGGCGAACTGATCGCCCTGCCAGAAGCCGAGGCGCTCACCCTCGCGGTGGTGCTCCAGCAAGTGGCAAGCCACCTCATACTGCCAGGTCGAGCACGACCGGTACATCCCGACGCAAAAGACATACATCGCTGGACCCGGAAGGAGACTTCAACCCCGAATCACCCAGAGACGAGTCAAGGCGCACGAGAAGGGTCGAGGCGTTTGCGGAGGTGAATAGCAGAGGAACCGGCCCATGTCAACGCGGATCAAGCTGATCCAGTGCGATCGCGACGATCCCCGATGGGGACTTTCCGGCGCTGAGGGCCAAGAAACGTCGCGACAGCCGATCCGATCAGAACCTCGCTCGGATTTATCGGAATGACCGGGCTGGGACTCGAACCCAGGACCAACGGATTAACGTACCTCATCGGCTTTCACCGACCATCCGGACCTGGCAAGGAGTTCCCTCACCCGTGATTCCGGACGTTGAAGTCTGGACTCTCCCACCGCCATCGCAGGCGTGCCGCGTCGAGTCTCTGGGGCTGGTCCCGACGATCCGCCGGGGCCTTGCCTGCTGATTGCCCAATCCCTCGCCTTTTTGAACCGTCACGTTGGCCGTTACCGGCTGCGTTGTGGTGTCGAGGGCTCTGAAGGGGGTCCCAGCAAACTGCGGCATTCACTCATCGCGGTTCGGTTTCTTCCCGCGTGAGGCTCCTATTTTTCGGTCGAAGTCCGTTGCTCTACCAACTGAGCTACCCGGTCAGATTTCAAAAGAGACGCCGGTCGATTCCGGCAACTGTCGTTCCTAGAGTAAACATCCGAGGCCCTCACGTCCAGACCGGCTCGCACTTTCCGGCCCCTCGATCTGGATCGAGCCCCGCATCCTCCGGGGAACGATGCCGGATGGTCGAGAAGAAGGGACTTTCGCGGTGTCACGTTCCCCCATCCATTCCGGCCATCACGCATGCTGGAGGCCCGAGGTGCAAAATTTATTCAACAAAATCCTTGTGGACCGTCGGACGTAGGAGTACAGTCAATGGTGGTGAAGACCGCACTCCGTTCAGAATCGATGCGAGTCGGGCCGATCGGGTTCACTTGCTTGCGGGTCGCGGGGCTTATTTCGCGAATATGATCTCGGAGGAGACCGAGCCATGTCCAGAGTTCGGAACGCCCGGGCGAACCGAGGGATCGAAGTGTCGGGACTGGCCTTGCTGGTGCTGATTGGCCTGGTGGGCCGGTCCGTCGCCGGTGAGACAGGGGCCGAGGCCGCGCTCAAGGTCACGCCCAAGGCGGCCACCCTCCGGGGGCCGGAATCAGTCCAGCAACTGGTCGTTGAGGGGAACAACCAACGCGACCTGACGCACGAGGCGGAGTACGTTAGCGCCGATCCTCAAGTCGCCACCGTCGATGGCTCCGGCACGATCGAGGCCCGTGGCGACGGCCAGACGACGATCACCGTGCGGCAGGGCAAGGCTGAGGCGCAGGTGTCGGTGACGGTCCGCGACTATGCCCCCGGCCCTCCGATCAACTTCACGAACGAGGTCGTGCCAATCTTCACCAAGCTCGGCTGCAACGGCGGCGGCTGTCACGGTAAAGCCAGCGGTCAGAACGGGTTCCGTCTCAGTCTGCTCGGGTTCGAGCCGGAGCTTGATTACGAGACGCTGGTCAAGGAAGCCCGCGGGCGGCGGCTCTTTCCCGCCGCGCCCGAGGAAAGCCTGCTCTTGAAGAAGGCCGTGGGGCACGTCCCGCACGGCGGCGGCAAGCGAATGGAGGTCGGCTCGCACGAGTATCGCGTGCTGACTCGATGGATCGCCTCCGGAATGCCGATGGGCAAGCCAGATGACCCGACGGTCGCCCGCATCGAGGTCTATCCCGAGGACCGAGTGCTCGATCGGGGCGTGGCGCGGCAGGTGCTCGTCACGGCCGTCTATACCGACGGCTCGACCGAGGACGTGACCCGTTGGGCGCAGTATCAGTCGAACGAGGTGGAGGTTGCCAACGTCGAGGAAGGTGGCCAGGTCCAGGCGGGGGACCTCGCCGGTCAGGCGGCCATCATGGCCCGCTATCAGGGGCAGGTCGCCGTCTTCCGCGCGACGGTTCCGCTGGGCAAGCCGATCGACACCTATCCGGACTATCCGACGACCAACGTTCTTGACGAGCTGGCCCTGAAGCAGTGGAAGGCCCTCGGCCTGGTCCCCTCGGATCTCTGCTCGGACGCCGAGTTCATCCGCCGCGCCTCGCTGGATATCACCGGCACTCTGCCGACTCCCGCTCAGGTCCAGGAATTTGTCGCTGATGCCAATCCCCAGAAGCGCGAGGCGCTGGTGGACCGCCTGCTGGCGTCGCCGGAGTATGCCGCGTTCTTCGCGGTCAAGTGGGCGGACATCCTCCGCAACAAGCGGCAAGGGAATCAGCAGTATCAGAACGGCACGTACCGCTTCCACGACTGGATCAAGCGGAACCTGGCTGAGAACCTCCCGTACGACGAGTTCGTCCGCTCGGTCCTGGCCGCCAGCGGCACGCCGGAGACCGACCCCGCCGGTCGTCTGGTACCGCACGCTCCGCTCGCCCGATGCCTTCGTGGACGACACCGCGCAGGTGTTCCTCGGCATGCGCTTGCAGTGCGCGAAGTGCCATCACCACCCCTTCGAGGTCTGGAGCCAGGACGACTATTATGGCTTCGCCGCCTTCTTCGCCCGCGTCGGCCGCAAGCCGGCGATGGCCTCCCAGCGCGTCGGGCGCAAGGAAGAGGCCATCTACAATTCCCGCAATGGTCAAGTCCGTAACCCGAAGACCGGCCAGGTGATGGAGCCGAAGGGCCTTGGCTCGGAGGTCGTTCCCGTCACCACGAGCGAAGACCCCCGCCAGAAGCTGGTGGACTGGATGGCCGACCCGGAGAACCCCTTCTTCGCCGACGCCCTGGTCAACCGCTACTGGGCCCACTTCTTCAGCCGGGGGATCGTCGAGCCGCTGGACGACATGCGGCTGACCAACCCGCCGAGCAACCCCGAGTTGCTCAAGGCCCTGTCCGATCACTTCGTTCAGTCGGGCTACGACCTGAAGGGGCTGATCCGCCTGATCTGCACGAGCCGGCTCTACGGTCTGTCGAGCCTGCCGAACGAGTACAACTCGCAGGATAAGCAGAGCTTCGCCCGGTACTATCCGAAACGGATGTCGGCCGAGGTCCTGCTCGACGCCCTCTCGCGTGTCTCGGAGACGCCGACGAATTTCGGCGGCTTGCCCCAGGGGACCCGCGCAATCGACCTGCCGGATGAGAGCGTCGGCTCGACGTTCCTCGACACCTTCGGCCGACCGAAACGGGACACAGCCTGCGAGTGCGAGCGCGTCACCGACGCGAGCCTCGGGCAGAGTCTGATGCTGCTCAACTCGAACGAGGTGCAGTCGAAGCTTTCCGCCGGTGGCAGCCGCGCGGATGATCTGGCCAAGGACCCCCGGCCCGACGCCGAGAAAGTCGCCGAACTCTTCTGGGCCGCCTTCGCCCGCGCACCTTCAAGCAGCGAGCAGGCCGCGGCGCTGGACCATATCGCCAAGCACGAAAAGGAAAAGAAGCAGGCGTACGAGGACATCATCTGGGCGCTGGTGAACGCCAAGGAGTTCCAGTTCATCGATTGAGGAAAGACTCACCGCGGAGTACGCGGAGGTCGCGGTGAAACTCATCCACACACAACAGGAGGGGACCATGCTCGACGTGGTAGGACGACCGTTCCGTTGTTGCGACGGCGTGACGCGGCGAAGCTTTCTCAAGGCGGGATTTCTCGGCCTGGCGGGCCTGAGCCTCCCGGACCTGTTGCGGGCCAGGGCGGCGGCCGAGGCCACGGGGCTCCGCCCTCCCGATGACCTGTCGGTGATCCTCGTCTGGCTCGATGGCGGGCCTCCCCAGCATGAGACGTATGACCCCAAACCCGATGCACCAAACGAGTTTCGCGGACCGCTGAAGCCGATCGATACCGTTGTCCCGGGCGTTCAGGTCTCCGAGTTGTTGCCGTATCACGCCCGCATGATGAACCGGATGGGAATCATCCGGTCGATGCACCACGACAACGGCGACCACTTCGCCGCCGCGCACTGGATGTTGACCGGCTACCACGGCTCGAACGCCGCGAACCTGGCCCCGCAGTATCCCTCGGCCGCCTCGATCATCACGAAGGTCAAGGGAGCGAAGCAGTCGGGGATGCCTGGTTACGTCGGTTTGCCGAACACACATTCCGTCGGCCTGCGTCCCGGATACCACGGCGCGGCCTATCTAGGCGTCGCCTATAACCCGTTCTCGGCCGATGGCGACCCGAATAACCCGAATTACAAGGTTCCGAACCTTGATCTGCCTTCCGGCGTGGACATGGAGCGCTTCGACGACCGTCGGAGCTTGCTCTCGTCGTTCGACAACACCCGCGCTGATGTTGATCGCTCGGGCCTGATGGAGGGCCTCGACCGGTTCACCCAGGACGCCTACGCGATGGTGACCGGCCCGGCCGCACGCGCGGCGTTCGACCTGAGCACGGAAAGTCCCCACCTGCGCGACCGCTACGGCCGTCACCAGTGGGGCCAGAGCGCCTTGCTCGCCCGACGCATGGTCGAGGCCGGGGTGCGGTTCGTCACCCTGACTTACGGCGGTTGGGATCATCACTCGAACATTGAAGCGGGCATGAAGCGGCAACTGCCGATCATCGACAACGCGATTGCCAGCCTCGTTGATGATCTGGACGTGCGCGGGATGCTGGACTCGACGATCGTGATGGTCATGGGCGAGTTCGGTCGCACGCCCCGCGTCAACGGCAGCGCCGGGCGCGACCACTGGGGCAATGTCATGAGCGTGCTGGTCGCTGGCGGCGGCTGCACGGGCGGCCGGATCATCGGCGCGTCGAACTCCAAGGGCGAAACCCCGCAGGACCGGCCGATCCGCCCGCAGGACCTGACGGTCACGCTCTACCGGCGGCTGGGCATCGACCCGCAACTGGCGTTCACCAACAACGCCGGCCGGCCGATCCCCATCGGCTCGGATGGCCAGGCGATCGAGGACCTGTTCTCCTGATTCCGCAGGGTTCTCGGCACGAGTAAGCGAGAAGGCGGGCAATTTACTTTGACAGGACGTCATTCGCCAGATATAACGATCACCATCAATCAGGCCAGATTCGACGGCTGATTCGAATCCAGTGGATTTTCCGTGAAATTCACGGACGGAGAATGGGGCAACGCGCCCAAACAGCCTGCGCCGACGCTTTCTCGTCGGCCGGGCTGTCTTTTTTGCGCGGGCCGCTTGAGCCGTCGTGTCGGATCGGCGACAGTACATCCCTCCAAAAGGCCACGCGGCTATCCTTTGACTGACCGTCCGATCCACCCGAGGCCCCTCTCCATGTATCACCTGGGCACCGTCACGTACAACATCGCGAAAGACTGGGACCTGCCGACCATTCTTGAGCGGCTGGAGAAACTGAAATTCGCCGGGGTCGAACTGCGCACGACGCACGCCCACGGTGTCGAAGTCAGCCTGAACGCCGACCAGCGCCGCGAGGTCCGCGAGCGATTCGCCGACTCTCCCGTCGAACTGGCCGGTCTCGGCAGCGCGTTTGAATACCAGTCGCCCGACCCGGCGGTCGTCCGGCAGAACATCGAGGGGACCAAGGCCTATGTCGGACTGGCCCACGACGTCGGCGCGCCCGGCGTGAAGGTTCGTCCCAACGGCATTCCCAAAGGGGCCGATCTCGACGCCACGCTCCGCCAGATCGGGCGTGCGCTTCATGAGGTTGGCGAGTACGCCGAGGGGTTCGGCGTCGAGATCCGCGTCGAGGTTCACGGCGGAACCACGTCGCTCGTGCCGAACATGGCGAAGATCATGCGGTACGCCGATCACCCCAACGTCTTCGTCTGCTGGAACTCCAACCCCACCGATGTCGGCCCGGACGGCTCGATCCGCGAGAACTTCCAGCTCGTCGCCGACAAGGTCCGCGAGGTTCACCTCCGCGACCTGACGGACGAACAGTACCCCTGGCGCGAGCTCTTCGCTCTCCTGACCCGGCAAGGCTTCCAGGGCTACACGCTCGCCGAGATCCCCGACAGCCCCGACCCGATGCGCGTTCTGAGTTACTTCCGTGCCCTGTGGCTGGCATATCAGCCGACGTCGGGGCAAGAGTGAGAAAAGGGTTGATGGGTCAAGGCTGGTGGTTGAGGCTCAAAATGCTCTGATTCCGCCATCAACCATCAGCCATTCCAACCCAGCCCAGCCTCAATCGAAATAGCCGCATTTTCGCAGGTGCTCGACGCTCCGCTTGACCCGGTCCTGGCGGGCTTCCAGGCCTGGTTCGGGTTCGCCGCCGATCCCTTCGATCTCGATCGTGTAGGGGCCGGCGAACCCTTCGGCGTCGAGGATCTCGCGCACGCGGCGGAAATCGACCGCGCCGCCGTCGCCGACGGCCGGGAAATACCAGTCCTCGAAACCGCCCCGATTGTCCTTCACATGGACGTTGCGGACAAGCGGCGCGACCTTCGCCAGTTCATCGACGGGGTTCACCCCCTGGTTGTAATAAGCAATGTTGCCGGTGTCGAAGTTGAGCCGGACGTTCGGGTGATTCACCTCGTCCATCAGCCGCAGCATCGCCTCGGCGTTCTGCGTCGGTCCCTTGTGCGTTTCCAGGGCGACGGTGATCCCTTGCTCGGCCGCGGTGTCGCCGATGCGCCGGAGGTTCTGGAGGATCGTCGCGCGTTCGGCATCATCGGCGGGCTGACCGGCCCCCGAAACAACAATCGCGACGCCGAACCAGCGCCTGGCGAACCGGATGCGACGCTCGGTCAGCTCGACTCCCTCGACCGTGCGAATATCCGCTCCGCCAACGTTGCAACCGCTGACCTTGACGCCATGCTGGTTGAGCAGGTCCACAAACGCCCGCGCGGTGGCGTCGTCGGCTTTCTCGGTGACGACCGCCTCCTCGGGGATCACCAGGCCGCCAAAATTGTGCCCGCGGAGCGCGAGTTCCAGGTGATCGATCCCGGCCTCCCGGATCTGCTCGACCGCGGTGCGGACACCGGAGGGGCCATAGCTGTTGGAGAAGCAACTGATGATGCGTTTCATGAGGACCTCAACATCATTACCCAGTATCATTCATCGAAGAGATTCTCGCGAAGCGCGCGGAAAGAATGCCAAAGGTGGGATTCCTTCGCCGCTTCGCGCGACGGGATTCAGTCCTCATCGATCGGATCGAGCGCCACGGGGACCTCGGCGGTCGGATCGACGACGCGCAGGGCGCGGCGGCCGGAGAGGACGTCGAGCAGGGTGTGGCCGCAGACCTCGCCGCGCCAGTCCTGAAGCAGCGAGGGCTGACGCTCAGCGGGCTGCCCTTCGACGTGCCAGCGGATCAGGTCCTTCAGGTCGGCCGTCGAGCCGACCAGGCTGGCCGCGATCTGATGCTGCGCGCAGCACTGGTTGAGGGTCGCGGCCAGCAGGCTCACGACCATCGACATGCCGGGACCGTCGTCGTGCCGCTCGGCATGTTCGGGAAGATTTTCGGGCGGAACGAGCTGTGCTTCGGCGATGATATCGAGGATCTCGCGCGAACGGGCCAGCAGGTGCGGCCGGTTGAAGTCGCGCAGGGCCTCCAGGTCGCGGCGGCTGGAGGGCTGGCGCTTGGCGATCCCCACCAGCAGGTCGTCGCGCATCAAGCGGCGCAAGGGTTGATTGGTGCTCCGGGCGTGCTCCAGACGCCACGCGTAGAGCAGGCGGGCCGTTTCCAGGCCACGACGGTTCAACTGGTGCAGGCCCGGCAACCGCCGCCAGCGGTCCTCCTCGGCGCGTCGGCTGATGGCCGCCGTCTGGCTCTGATATTCGGCCTGGGCCCAGTCGAGTCGATTCCGCTCGGCCATCTGAGCGCCGAAGCGGTCGGCAAGGTCGAGCAGGTGCCGCACATCGTCCAGGGCGTAGCGGAGTTGTGCCGGGCTGAGCGGCCGGCGCCTCCAGTCGGTGCGGGTCTCGCCGCCGGCCAGTTGGATGCCAAGTTCCTGCCGCACGAGGTTCCCCAGCGAGATCGGATAGCCGTAGCCGACCAGGGCGGCGGCAAGCTGCACGTCGATGACGTGCGGCGGAAGCTCGCCGGTTTGCAGGCGGCAGATGCGCAGGTCCTCACCGGCCGCGTGCATGACGACCTCGATCTCGGAGTCGAGCACGACGTTCCAGAACGGGGTGATGTCCTCCACCGCCAGCGGGTCGATCACGGCGAGCCGGTCGCGCGTGGCGACCTGGATCAGGCAGAGGACCGGCTCGAACGTGTCCTCGGAGACGAACTCCGTATCGAAGCTGAATCGCCGCGCCGCGCAGGTGGTTCACCAGGTCCTGGAGGCGCAGGAGCGGTCGTAATCGGTGGCTCGGTCGGGGGTTCCGCCATCGCCATCAGCCGTGCCTCGTCCTCTCTCCGGGGGCGGTTCGGCCGGGCGTCACGCCAGGCCATCCAGAAACTTCAGGATCGCCGCGTTGGATGCCGCGGGGTTCTCCAGCGGGGCGAGGTGGCCGGCGTCGGGGATCTCAACCAGCGTGGCGTTCGGCAAAACCCTGGCCATCGCCTGCGCCTCGCCGGGCGGGGTGATCTGATCGTCATTGCCGACGAGCACCAGGGTCGGCACGGTGATCCGCCCCAGGTCGGTCGTGCGGTCGGGACGCACCGCCAGGCCGCGCAGGGTGCCAACGATCCCCAGGGCAGGGGTCTTGCTCATCCGCTCGTTGATCCGCGCGATCAGCTCGGGCCGGTTCTTGCGGGTGGCGGGCGAGAACAGCTTCGGCAGCATCGACGAGACGACCGGCGCAACGTCGCCGCTCTGCTCGACCTCACGGGCCAGATCCTCGCGGACCCGGGCCGTGTCGGCCGAGTCAGCCCCGGCGCGGGTGTCCATCAGCATCAAGGCCCGGATGCGTCCGGGGAACCGCGTGGCGATCGACAGGGCGACATAGCCCCCCATCGACAGGCCGCCCAGAACGAACGGTTCGGTGATTCCCAGGTCGTCGATTGTCTCCAGCACGTCGTCGGCCATCGCATCAACCGAGTAAATCCCCTCCGGCGCGGCGGTCTGGCCGTGTCCGCGGAGGTCGGGCGCGATGATGCGGTATTCGGAGCCGACGGTCTCCTTCTGGAACTCCCACATCGTATTGTCGAGTGGGAACCCGTGCAGGAGTACCACCACGGGTCCAGGGCCCTCGTCGTCGAAGTTCAGCAGCATCCCAGAGGCTCCCCGACTGAGTGCAAAGGGCGGGTCTCGAAGCCGGCTTGATATGCTATGGCCTGCGAATGTTCCACACAAGCCCCCGGTCCCGGACCTTGCGGCGGGGCCTCCGGTACGTCATGGTATCAAGGAGGTACTCCCCGACCCGCTCCCCACGATTCCCAACCGCCTCTTTTCTGGAGACCGTGGCCGATGCGCCCTCGACTGTCCCTCATGCTCGCGGTCCTCGCCGCCTTTGTTTCCCAAATCGCCCGGAGCGCGGAATCAGGCCTGGACGGATATCGCACGCCCCCCGGCTGGAAGGTCGCTCTCGCCGCGACCGAGCCGCTGGTCATCAACCCCGTCAGCATGACCTGGGGGCCTGACGCCCGGCTCTACGTCATCGAGTGGACCGAGGGGAACGGACCGAACGACCACATCAAGGTCCTCACCGACGCCAACGGCGACGGCACGTTCGACAAGGCCGACATCCTCATGGATGGCCTGGAGATGCCCGCCGGGCTCTGCTTCTGGGACGGCTGGATGTACATGAGCCTCGGCCATGATGTCATCCGGCTCAGGGACAACGACGGCGACGGCCAGTATGAAACCCGCGAGACGATCGTCACCGGCTTCCACAACGACAACTCGCACCATCGCGTCTCGGGGCTGGTGATCGGCCCCGATGGCTGGCTCTACATGACGACCGGCGACAGCGACGCCCTGGTGAAGGGATCCGACGGTTCCGAGGCGACCGTCCTGCGCTGTGGGGGTGTCTTCCGCTGCCTTCCCGACGGCTCCCGAGTGGAGGTGGTCGCCTTCGGGATGCGGAACCCCTGGGGCAATGTCGCGTTCGACGACGAGTTCCACATCTTCCACACCGACAACGACAACGAAGGTGCGCCCGGCTTCACCGGCTGCCGGCTCCTGCACGTGGTCGAAGGGGGGGACTACGGCTGGCGGCTCCGCGAGGGGGCACGCTGCTGCCAGCCCGATTACGAGCGCGCCACCTGGAACGGCGGTCGGCCCGGCCGTCTGGGCTGGATCGCCGAGACGGGCCGAGGCGCTCCGGCGGGGCTCTGCGTCTTGAACTCCGCCGCCTTTCCGCCGAGTACCCGCAACCTGCTCGTCTATCCCGACGTCTTCCGTAAGCTCGTCCGCGCCTACAAGCTCAAGCCCGAAGGGGCGACCTACACCGTGGCCGAGGAGATCGAGCTGCTCGCCTCGGACGACCCCCTCTTCCGCCCGAACGACGCCGAGATCGGCCCGGACGGCGCCCTCTACATTCTCGACTGGCGGACCGACTCCGGCGGCGCGGGGCAGCACTGGGGTAACGGCAAGACGGGCCGCATCTACCGTTTGACCTGGGGCGGTACCGAAGCCGAACCGGCGCGGGAGACGTTCCCGCCCGATCGGTTCGCACGATTAACAGGGGCAGACGAAGCAACCCTGATCGAGTCGCTGGGTTCCGAGGATTTCCCGACCCGCATGACGGCTCACCAGGAATTGATCCGCCGCGGCGTCCGCGATCCCGACACTCTGAGGAAGATCGTCGCCGACACGGACCGGCGGGCATCGGCGAGACTTCATGCTCTCGCGATCCTGGCGGCGACCCACGACGCGGGATCCCCTGGCCCTGGAGCTTCGGCGAACTCGGCGGATCGCCCGCCCTGCGTCGCCTGGCGTTCGAGCTCGCGGGACGGTTCGGTGACCCCCGCGATGCCAACCTTGCCGGCGAAATGATCGCGGTCCAGGAAGAAGAATATGAGGCGCTGCGGGCGTTCCTCGTCGCCATCGGTCGGTTCGGCGAGGCTCGGGGAAACGATGGCAAGTCCCTGGGCCGACTCCTGGCCCAATTCCCGCTGCTGGCCTATGCCCGCCAGTCGCTCGATGAGGACGCGTTCTTCCGCGACGGGATCACCCGGGGCCTGGAACGGCTCGGCCCCGTGGCACTGGACGTGCTGCGCGAGGCCCTCCGGACGGGAACGCCCGAGGAGTCGAGCGCGGCGCTGTATGCCCTCCAGGGCTGGCGGGGGCGCGATGGCCGGGACGTGCTGATGAGCACTGCAATCAGCGACGATCCGATCCCCGCGGAGGCTCGCGCGAACCTGTTTGCGCCCTGCGTGAGATGGTCGCCGACGTGCCCGCCGAACCGCTCGCCGCGTGGCTGGCCGACATGCCCGACGCTCCGGCCGAGGCCCGCGTCGCCGCGATTCGCGTCCTGAAAGCAATGGATCGACGCGCCGTTTTGGCCGCCGGGCCGGTCTTGCCGACGCTCTTGACGGCCGACGACGGCGAGGTGCGCAAGGCCGCGCTGGAGCTGGCGGTGGGCGTCCGCACGGCCGAGGCCAGGTCGGCGCTTCTCGAACTGGTCAAAGACGACGACCGCGAGGCCGAGGAGCGGCGGCTGGCTCTCGTGGCCTTGCGGGGCTACGAGGACAAGACGCTGGTGCCGACCCTCGCCGCCCTGACGACGACGAGCCGCGACCCGGCCTTCCTGGGCGAGCTGCTCCGCGTGCTCGCCGCGCTCGATTTCGAGGCGGCGGCGAAGGGGGCGGAAGCGGCCTTGGCGTCCGACAACCCGCAACTCCGGCATGAGGCGATCGCCCTGCTCGGCCAGCGGCCCGCGACGGCCCTGGTCGTGGCGAAACTCTACAACGCCGACAAGCTCCCGTCCGAGGACCTGCCGCGCGTCATCGAGGCGGTTCGTTCGCACGCGACGCCGGAGCTTCAGGAGGCGACGCAAACCCTCCTCAAGGACACTCTCCTGGCCGCCCCCACCGGCGACGAGGCCCGTAGGCTCCGCGAGTTCGTCGAGCGGCAGGGGAACGCCGAGCGCGGTAAAGGGCTCTTCCTCGACGCCAAAAAGGGGGGCTGCGCGACGTGCCACCGCATCGAAGGGGTCGGCCAGGCCGTCGGACCGGACCTGACGCGCGTCTGGCAAACGCTCTCATTTGACAAGCGGGTTGAGTCGATCCTGGAACCGTCGAAGGAGATCAAGGAGGGTTACGCCACCTTCAAGGTCGCCACCAGGGACGGCCGCATCGTCACCGGCCTGCTCGTCGCCGACACCCCCGCCGGTGTCACCCTGAAGGACGCTCAGGGGCGTGAGATGATGATTCCCGCGCCGGAGGTGGACGAGAAAGGCAACGATCCGATCAGTCTGATGCCAGGAGGATTGCAAAGTCGACCCGACCTGACGTAACTTGCTGCCTCAGGCTTGAGATCGCTCCCTTGGAGGTCTGGTTACAGATGGCTGCTCCCATTGCTTCGCTGCGCGACGCCTTCGATCAGGTCGAGGACCCCCGCAAGCCGCGGGGGGTCCGCCACCCCTTCACCTCCCTGCTGGCCCTGACCTTCCTCGGCCTGCTCTGCCGCGAGACCGACTTCGCCGGCCTGCAACGCTGGGCCAGTGACCACTGGCAAACCCTCAAGGACCCGCTGGGCTTCACGCAAACCAACCGACCGCACGCCACGACCATCAGCCGGGTCCTGACGCGGTTCTCGCTGGAGCAGTTCCGCGACGCCTTCGCCCGCTGGCTCGTCAGCCTGCCCGAAATCGCCGAGGCCGTCACGGCCGCCGTTGATGGCAAGACCAGCAAGCAGGGGCACGACGCCCAGGGTGACCCGGTCCACATGCTCAACGTCTTCGCCCACGAGCTGAAGCTCAGCCTGGCCCAGTTCCCCGTCACCGACGGCAAGCCCACCGAGCCCCAGGCGTTGAAGGCGGGCCTGGCGGAGTTGCTGGAGCACTACCCGTTCCTGCGGCTGTTCACGGCCGATGCCCTGTTCGCGCAGCGGCCGCTGGCCCGCGTGATCCTCGAGGCCGACCGCGACTTCCTCTTCGGGGTCAAGGACAACCAGCCCGACCTGCTGGAGGCCATCGAGGCGAGCTTCCAGGACGCCGCCGAGCGGCCCCCCGATGCGGAGACCCGCGAGAAAAAGGGGAGAGATCACATTCGCAAACTCTGGATCATCGAAGGTGTGGAAGTCGATTATCTCCGCGAAGTGACCGCCTTCCCGGGCCTGAGGATGATTCTGCGGGTCGATACCGAGGCCCGCGTCGCCGCCGGCCCGGTCCGTCACGAGACCCGCTCCCTGATCACCAGCCTGTCGCCCGAGGCGGTGAGCCCGAGACAGTTGATGGACCTGATCCGCGGCCATTGGTCGGTCGAGAACGGTCTGCATTTCATCAAGGATCGCTGGTGGGACGAGGATCGCCAGTGGAGCACGCG
Organism: uncultured Planctomycetota bacterium; assembly: GCA_963758025.1. Classification (GTDB taxonomy): domain Bacteria; phylum Planctomycetota; class Planctomycetia; order Isosphaerales; family Isosphaeraceae; genus CAVWUA01. Next base: position 248,526 of record CAVWUA010000016.1, read on the forward strand.
TCCCGGCCTGGCGGAGCGGCTGGCGATGCTGCGAGACGCGGCGTTGACGGCCTTGCGAGTGCTGCCGGGGGTGCCCGCGGATCTCCCGATCCGGGCTCGGGCCGATCACCTGGGGCGGAATCTCCGGAAGGCCCTGCAGTTCATCGGGGCCTTAGATTAGCGACTTTGCAATCCTCCTGTCAGTCTGATGCCCGCCGGCGTCGTCGGCCACCTCTCCTTCACGGAACTGGCCGACCTGCTCACGTTCCTCGGCAACCGCGAGGCGCAGGAGAGCTTGAAGGCGGCGGAGAAATAAGCCATTGTGAATCGACCCAGTCCGCGCACTATCCAGGAGTTCCTCATCATGCCCCGTCGTCTCGTCCTGTTGCTGGCGATCCTTGCCACGAGTTCGGTTCGCGCGGATGACTTTGATCGGCTCGAAGGGAAAGCCCTGGCCGGGGTGCCGGAGAACCCGGCGGCGATGCGCCGGGATCAACTGACGTTCGGGGATCTCGGCACCTTGCCGAACATCCTGCAAGGGACGCGCGCGGCGCTGGTCGTGGTGAAGACCGACCAGGCGAATCCCGCCCGCTTGCTCGTCGCGCCGGCCTTGCGGAAGACGCCGGGGGCGGAGGGGGAGCCGTTGCCGATCCTCGTGCTGGAGCGTGCCGATACGTTCGAGGCCGGGCCGGCGACCTCCCGGCTGGCGAAGGCCCGGGACGTGCTGCTCTTTGACGGCTACCGCTACGATCTCGACACCGCGCAGGTGGTGCCTGAGGGGCAGGGGGGAGACATCCAGTTCCTCGCCAGCGGCGAGGGGGGGCCCCGGCTGGTGCCTGTGGGTGAGGCGAAGCTGTTCACCCTGAGTCAGTCGCCGCTTTCCGACGCGACCGAGCCGGGCCAGCCGTCGCCGGGGCGGGCGGTCGTGCCGGAGGACTTCGCCGGGCGGTTCCGGCTGCTGGGCAACGGCCAGTGGTCCGGCTTGCTTCAGGTGGAAATCGGTGAGAACAACGTCCTGACCGGCCGGTTCCGCTCGGACCAGACCGGCACGTCGTACAAGGTGACGGGCCAGGTCGGCGTCAATGCGCCCCAGCACATGCAGTTCTCGATCCAGTACCCCCGCTCCCGGCAAGATTACGACGGCTATCTCTGGATCGGGGGCAAGGGGGCCATCTCCGGCTCGGTCGCCCTCTTGAACCAAACCTACGGCTTCTTCGCCTACCGCGAAGGGGGAACGTTCCTTCCCGAGGAGGCTGAGGCCCCGACGCTGGAAACGGGAAAGGAGAACCCGCCGCAGCGAACGCTCGTCGCGCTGAACGCTCGGGGGAAACTCCGGCTCAACGGTCAGCCGATCGAGCCTGAGGCCCTGATGGATGCGTTGAAGGCAGCCCGTCGCCGCCAATGACGAAGGACGTGTCATTCTGCGAGTGGCGCAAGGCGTGGAATATGATGTCGTCTCGAAGACGATCGAGGCGATCCGGAACGCTGGGTTCGCGTCGTTTTCCATCGTGACGGCGAAACCCGCCAAGGAACCGCAGCCGTGACCCTCGTGATTTCGAAGGATCGTTCACGGCACGTCGAACGGATGGGCCGACAATTTCGACCCGTAGAGTAGCCCTGAGTCCTGCAAGCGGGGAAGGTGGCGGAGTTTGTTGAGGAATTCGGCCAGTTGTTCGTGCCCCTCTGGGGTCTGGCGAACAATCAGCGAGACGTTCAGAAAAAACGGAGTGATCGAACCTACGGGAGAATCGCGGTCCAGGCGAGCGGACGACTCGCCCCTCAGCGTCCAACTCTCGGGTGAGACTGTTGCCTGGATCAGTTCGATCAGGGGAGCAAAATCGAGCGTGGTACCCTCGACCGGCTTGCCGTTCCGCATCTTATCGGGCGGAACGATGAGGTCGGCGACGGGATAGGCCATGACGACCATACGCTCGTCGTCGACCGGCACGTTCACCCGGGCTGCGCCGTCCGGCGAAGGCGTGGGGGCCGTGTTGGATTGTTGAGGGGCATGCTTGCCGGATTCTCCGAGGTCGTCCGTGTGCTGGCGGATTTCCTCAATTTCCTGGGTTGGCTCCCTTGGGATCTCGATTTTTTGCAACTCGCCCATGTGACGCAGCGCCCGACTCAAACGGATCTCGGCTTCACGGACCTCGGCCTTCTTCATGTCTCGCTGGGCTTCCTGGACCTTCTCCGTGTGGATCGCATCCCGAAGCTCACTCTCAGGTATCACCTTCTGTTGAACGATTTTCTCGCGGTATTGCCTCGCCTCAACGGCTCGATCAAGCTCAATCTCCTCGCGGCGCAGTTCGGCACGCTTCGCCTCAAGCTGGGCTTCCAGCAAGGACACCTCATCCCGCAGGTCGGCCTCCTGATCCTGGACCTGGGCCGTCAGCAAGGCGACCCGGGTCCGCGCCTCCAGCATCGTCCGGGCGTCCACGTTTCCGGTCTTGAACAGGGTTTTTGTGATCTCTTCCAGCTCCCGAGCTTGCTGGAGCTGAGCCTTCAGAACGGACGGTGAAACGGATTCCACGGCTCGGGCGAAGGGGTCGAGCGTGGAGCGGCCCTCCTCTTGCGGAAGACGTGGGCTCACATCCGACGAGACACGAAGCTCGGAAGGTGGTGCGTTCGTCTCGGGTTGGTCCTGTCCCTGGGATGGCGACCCGTGCCGCGTTGGCACCAGAGCGACCCCGTCGCGCTTCTCCCCGTCATCCACTTGCCGGGCCGCGACACCCACCCCACCCGCCAGGAGGCCCACGGCCAGAACTGAGGCCAGAACCCCCGATAACTTGTTCAGAAACATGGTACGTAAGACTCCTTCCGCCAGAGAGGCGGCCGCGGCCGGGACCGTCCCGGCCAGCGCCGCCGCGCGAGGAGCCGCGAACCGGCTCGCGGCCTGGACCGTCACGTGATTGAGCGGGATCGGGACCGCCGCCAGGGAGGGCGAGGCGGTCAGGGCAGCGCCGAGGTCCCCCGCCGTCGGAGCCAGCCCGCGTCGCGTGAGCTGGATTCGGAGCCGGTCGCGGCCCCGGGAAAGGCGGCTACGGATCGTCCCGACCGGCAGGCCAAGCTGCATGGCGGCCTCGTCGTGCGTGCGGCCTTCCAGGTGACAGATAACGATCGGCGTCCGATATTTCTCCGGCAGCCGGGCGAGTTCTTCGTGAATCACCGGAATGAGGTCGGCCTCCGCGCCGGAAGGCTTGTGAGCCGGATTGTTCCCCTCCGCCAGCGGTTTGAACCGGGCCTGTCGACGGAAGGCCTGGGCACGTGCTCGGAGGGCGACTCGATGGGCGACCCCGCAGAGCCAGCCCGCCAGGGATTCACCGACCCAGACGGTCGGAGCCTTGCGGGCCAGGACGAGGAACGTCGCCTGGAAGGCGTCGTCGGCCTCGTGCGGGTCGCGGAGCATTCGCCGGCAGATTCCCAGAACCATCGGCCCGTGCCGCCCGACGAGTGCTTCCAGCGCCAACGCTCCGGATTCGTCCGGCCGACGCCGGAACCGCTCCAGCAACTGCGCATCGGTCAAGGCCCCGACCGCTCCCGACTCGTAGAGCGCGTGAACCTGCCGGATGACCTCGCCCGTGTTTCCGCTCGCCATGATCGGCAACTCCCGTCGAAGGCTCTCTTTGCCATCATGATGCGGGGAGCGGGCGACTCAATCCATTTTTCTCCAAATTTTTCCCGACCGATCGGCCACGAAAGTTACTCGAACGGCGGTCGCGATCCGTCCACGCCTCCGGAGCCGGAGAGACTGCCCGGTTCCTTCTCCCTCCACCCCCTGGCCTTCTCCCAGGAACGGGGAAAGGAGGGGGAGAGGGATCAGGATCGAAATCGATTCGCCTCGGGGCGCGTGTCAGGACTTCTTGCCGACGTTAACGTAGGCGTGGACGTGCGGCGCGCCTCGGAAGTGCCAGACGAAGGTCGGGCCTTCGAGCCGCCAGATGTCCCACACCTGGTCGTCACCCAGATCGTTCGCCTCGTAGAAGGCCATGTGCAGCGCGTCGAGCCCACCACCGTCCTTCAGCAGAGCGACCGCCTCGTTCACGTCCTCCTCGCGGTACGGGGCCAGGATCACCTTGATGACCGACTCAACCAGCTCTTTCTGATCCGACGAAAGCTCACCGACGGTGATGCCGGGGAAGGAGCCCTTCTCGCCCTGGATCTCCACGGCATTCTCGCGGGGGGCCTTCGGCACGAGGGCCAACTCCCGCTGCTTGCCGTCGAGGGCGTTGAAGACCTCGTTGGCCTTCTTCGTCTGGTAGAAGAAGACGTTGCCGGGGAGGCCCTTCTCGCCGTTGCCGGTGCCGTGGCCGTAGATGATCGGCCCGCCGAACGCCGCCCGATCGACGCTGTCGCCATCGGCGCGGATGGTCATGTGGCGACCCGTCAGCTCCCACTCGAACTTGCCCGAGCCCGGCTCACCGAAGACGGCGACGTGGTACTGGCCGAACCCGCCGTAGTCCTCGTCCATCTGCTTCAGGAACCGCTCGTAGCCGTCGGGGCTGGTCACGCCCTGGAAGATCTCCTTGATGAGGGCCTGCTGCTCCTTGGTGAAGTCATCCTCGACCTTGGTCTTGGTGATGGCCCAGTTGGCGTTGATCCGTTCCCGCAACGGGTCGTCGAACGGGAAGCAGATCACCTTGCGCTGCTCGTCGCTCAAGGTGTCGTAGAACCGCTTGACGGCGGTCTCCGCCGCGCACGAGGGGGAAGCCCCTTGCGCCTCCGCGAGGGCCCGTCGCGGGGAACCGAAAAGAGGCGTCAGGCCGCCAGCGACGGCCGCCGCACTCACTGTCTTGACGAAGTTGCGCCGAGAGATCCCATCCTGGCAATCCGGGCAGCGTGTCGATTGGGCGTCATTCTTCACGGAAAATCCTCCCGAGCATTAGCGTGGACATGGAGTGTGAGAGCCAACCGCCAGACGAACCTGAAACAACACTTGCCTCGGTCGGCCCCGGTCAAGCGACTCGAAAACAGACGTCCGACGCCCTGACTATAATTCCCTGGGGGCCGGGAATCGAACACAATCTTGGACCGGCCATCTTGATTATTGAGATCGAGGAAGGTGACGCGGGCCATCGAATTCGTTATCATTAAAACTGTCTAGCGTGATGAAACGAATTGTGCGATTGGGCAAGCGGAACATATCGAGGCGGGACGCTCGATCCGGGGCAAGGCAGGATGACGATCTGCGCCATGGGCCCCGACGCGAGCCGAGAGGCCGATATCACCTATCTCGACGATTACATCGAGGGCTTTTGAGGACAAGTCAGTCGCTCTCTTCTCATTCAAGCGGCGAGTCGGCCTCTCCTTGAGCAAGGTTTCGCAGCCCCCTCACGCTATCGAGCTTCGGTCGATTTTGCTGGCAACTTTTCAGGTCATTGAACACCGTGGGCGAGATCATCGACGATGAAAATCCAAGGAATCTTCGGGATTGTGGTTGGTGTCGTCCTGGGAGTGGGCCTGGTGGTCCAGGGATACGCCCGGACGCAACAAAATGACGATCCCGAGAAGGACCCTCCCCAGGCGAATAGGCCCAATGCGCCGGAGGACGAGAGCCTGGCTTCGATCAATGCCGAGTTCGAGCGCGAGGTCCTCAAACTCGAACGGCGGCGTCTCGAACGCCTGGCCCGGCTGGCGGTCCGCCAGCAGCCGGACGAAGCCAACCGAACCTACGAGATCTATTTCCAGTCCGCCATCGCCAGCGGACTGTACCGGGAGGCCGAGCCGACGGCCGAACGCGTCATCAAGGCAAGCAACGTGACGCCTCAGGTGGTCTTGCTGGCCTTTCTGGTCAACATCGTCGCCGAGGCCAACCGTGGAGCGTATCAGGAATCGCTCGATAGCATCCTTGCGGCGATCGAGGCCAAGGATCGAGACAAGGCCGACGCCAAGCCGGCGACCGCATTGCCGCTGGCCACCCGCCTATCGCTCATCGAGGCGTACTATCAAAGCCTGATCCAGGGAGGACAGTTTGAGGTCGCCCGCAAAGCTCTGACACTGATCCAGGAACACTCCGAGAGCGACGAGATCAAGGACCTGGTGGCCAGCCGCCAGAAGCAACTCGATCTGCTCGGCAAGCCCGCGCCTGGGATCGCCGGCAATGACGTGGACGGCAAGCCGGTCAGCCTGGAGGACTATAAGGGTAAGCCGGTGCTCGTCGTCTTCTGGGCGAGCTGGTGTTTGCCCAACGCCGAGGAAATTCGCTGGTTCAAGCAGGTCTACGAGGCCCATCGGGACCAGGGATTCCGCGTCCTTGGTATCAACCTCGATGTGCTCCAGGACGGTGGTCAGGATGTCGAGACCGTGCTGCCGAACATCAGGCGCTTCCTGATCGACCATAATGTCTCCTGGCCGAACCTGATCAACGGCCAGGGGGACCGGGACTATGCCAAGGCATTCGGCATCACCGAAATCCCGGCCAACGTCCTGATCGGCCGAGACGGCAAGGTGATCCATCTCGATTTGACCCGATCGAATCTGGAGCAGATTGTCTCCAAGGCCGTCGCGCATTGAGGATTGAGGTGGGTAACGGGCAGACGCGTCGGCGCGAAACCGGCGCGACCGCCTTCATCCTCAAGACCTGGGTGGCTGGGACGTCCTGACGTTCGTGGCCGCCTGTCCGAGTGAGTCATACAGAGAGAGCAGGAACAGGTGGAACGAGTCGGCGATCCGCGCCGTCGTGTGCTCGCGGACGTACTGCAATGCGGGTCGCCCGTAATCGAGCAGTCTGGACCTGGCCTCGGTCACGGTCGCGACCTTCGCTTGCCCCTGTTCGTTGTATTCCTGCAAGGCGACCTTGGTGGCCTGGTCGGAAGCGTCCCGCTTCGGTTTCAGATCGCCGACTGTGGGCGCCTCGCCGGGCCAGACGAGTTCTTCGTACTTGTTGAAGAAGCTGGGCAGCGGGAGAATGGGTTTGACTGGTGCAGGAGCCTGGGCCGTGCTCGGCGGCGTGGCGCTGGGGGAACGTGGGGGAGGCGCGGAAGGTCGTCTCGCCACCCGGTTTTCCATGGCGTGCCGGGTCTCGGCGTCGAACCGCTCAAAGTAGGTCACGTCGCGGTTTCTGTAGTACGGATTGCCCACATCGACGTGTCCCGCACCCGCCCTTGAAGCGTAGGCGGTCTGGGCCGAAACCGTCGCTCGATCATTAATCTGGTTGACCAACCTGGCCGTCCCGTCGTTGTAGTACGGCACCACGCCGCTAAAGCCCGTGATGGGGTTAGAATACCACTGTGCTTCGACCCTTGTAGCCGCCAGTGCGGGCGTAATCACGGTAACGACGATCACCAGCAACCGGCGCAGCACCCTGGATGTCATTAGCACGGTCCTCTGGTCGGGGAGAATGGGGGGGTTGATCTTTCAAGCGACGTTGGCCGAAGCTGGTCTGTCACGGTTCAGAAGTTAATAATGCGCATTGAAAAGACGAATGTCATCCCCCTCCTTTGGGATTTCAAAGGTTGCGTGAAAGCGGATCTATCTCACACAGCCCCTCAACGATCCGGGTGGGCTGAACTGACCATTTTTCGTCCCTGATCCAGCATCTTTAGATGAGACGGCCCTTGAGTCCCCGGCGTCCTCTTCCCGGCCCAGCCCTCTCGTGGTATCAACGGGGGTGGGAGGAGGGCAATCATGAGCATCGAGATCGACCTGTCCGACCAGATCGCGCTGGTGACGGGGGCCTCGCAGGGGATCGGGGCGGAGATCGCCCGGACCTTGCACAAGGCGGGCGCCCGGGTCGTGCTGAATCATCCCGATGTCGGCACGACCCGCGCGGATGCCGAGCGCGTGGCCGAGACGCTCAACCATGAGCGCCGCGAGAGTGCCGTGGTCCAGGCGGCCGATGTGAGCGATCCGGAAGCCGTCCGCGCGATGATGGACGTCGTTCGGGAACTCTGGGGCGGGCTGGACATTCTGGTCAATAACGCCGGCATTCTTCGCGACCGGACGATTGCCAAGATGTCGCTGGCGGAGTGGCGGTCGGTGCTCGACGTGAACCTCTCAGGGGTCTTCCACGGCTGCAAGTTCGGCCTGGAGATCTTTCGCGATGGCGGCTCGATCGTCAACCTGGGGAGCCTCGCCGCCGCCGAAGGGTTTTACGGCCAGTCGAACTACGCGGCGGCCAAGGCAGGCGTGCAAGCCCTGACCCGCGTCTTGAGCAAGGAATGCGCCCGGCGCTCGATCCGCGTCAACGCGATCGCCCCGGGCGTCATTGAGACGGCCATGTCGGCCACGATCCCCGACGCCGTCCGGGCGGAGATGCTCAAGAACGTCCCGCTGAAGCGCTTCGGCGAACCTCGTGAGGTCGCCGCGGCGGTCCTGTTTCTCTGCTCGCCGCTGGCCTCGTACATTACCGGGCAGACGCTCGCCGTCAACGGTGGTTGGCGGGGGTGACGCGGAGCGCACGGACCTCACTTCGGCGGCCCCTTGCGGGGGCGTCCCCACCAGCGCCAGAGGATCGCCAGGCCGAGGACCCAGGCCATCAGCATCGCGTGGAAGAACTGCCGGCGATGATACTCTCCGACGGTGATCGACCCGCACCCGCTCATCAGCCCGAGGCAGAGGGCGGCCACCAGGACGCTCTGCATGATGGTCGGGTCGAAAAAGTAGCCGCGCCAGATCCTCGTCGCCGCCCAGAACCCGCCGAAGAGCGTGCCGAGGAACCCGATCACGGCCAGCACGCCGCGTTGTAAGGCACGTCGCATGCGTTCGATCCGTCGCGCTCGTCGCAGGGCAGCCCACGCGATCGGGAGCCAACCGTAGGCGCCGAACAATAGGACCGCGATCATCAGCAGCCAACCGACCCAGCTCTGCCCGAACCCTCGCGTCCATTCCGGGGCACGCAACGAGTGCAGCGTCTCCTCCGAGATCACCCGGACAAGCACCCAGCGCATCCCGAGCAGGATCAGGACCACCGCCGCCAGGATGAGAAACCCGATCCAGGGACCAACCCCCACCCAGACCGACCGCCGACGCCGCCAAGACCGCCAGCCCCGGGCGTCGTGATCGTCGGGCAACCTGGCCGTCGCGCCGGCCAGAAAGGCGTAACCCACAAGCGGTCCCAGCACCAGGACCCAGCGCCAGGCGTTCCAGTCATACGGATCGAGCGGCGGCCCCGGGCCGAGCGTCAGGTTGGCGATTCCATAGTAAAGGTCCTCCAGGACGACCGGCACGAGCGGGAACAGCACCCAGCCGAGCAGCGCCCGAAGCCCGCCGTCGCCAGTCTGTTGCATCACCACCTCCTCGACCGAGCGGCCTCTCTGCTTTAGGATACGGGAAAACGTCCCGGAAGTGTGGGGCAAGGTCGCGCGTTGAACGACGGAAATCGTTACAATCTTCCCGTTAACGGCCTCTCAGGCGGGTTGGTCTTGAAGCATCTGGAGGGACGGCGATGGCGTCGGTTGATGTGGGTGGAAGAACCGATTCGGATGCGGAGAGACCGGATTCCGAACACGTGACGGGTCAGCCTCTGAACCTGGACGCCTCGGCCCCCCTGGCCCCGCTCGGTGACGGCTGGGACTCCGAGCCGGTCGCCCTCGACTGGTTCGGCCAGGGCCGCGCCGACCTGCTCGTCTCGTCCGGCGGTGGTCCCCACGGTCGATCCGCCCGTCTCTATCGACGCCTGGAACCGACCGACGACCAGCCGGCTCGCTACGACGACGGGACCCCGATCGAGAGCCTCGACGGCCTGCGCCAGTTCTGCCCCTTACCCAACGGCCAGGCCAGCCGGTTCGACCTGGTGGCGCTCGCTCCGGAAGGGCTCGTCTGGCTGCCGAATGGCGGAACGGCCGAGGCCCCCGATTTCGGCCCGCGCCACGCGCTCGACCTGCCGGCCGACCTCGGCATCGGCCCCGGACGGGTCGCGCAGATGGTCGCCGAGGACTGGGACGGTGACGGAACGATCGACCTGCTTGTCGGCTACGACGATCTGGACGGCTACTGGCCCGATGGGGAGGGGGTCCCAACCTCCCAGCAGATCGGGTTCAATCAGCAGGCGGGCCATCCCGGCTACGACCGCCAGGGTGCCTGGCGAGGCCGGGCGCCGCAAGGGCGGCTGTTCTGGCTCCGAAACGTTGGCCAGCCGGGGGCGCCCCGGTTCGAGCGGCCCGAGGAGATCCATGACGAGAGCGGCTCGACCGTCCGGGCACCGCGCCCCGCCCCTCTGGCCATTTCGTGGGGAGGCGGTCGCGCCTGGGAACTCTTGCTGACCGACGCCAGCGGCACGGTCCGTATCCACCGCAACTTCGGCGGCCAGCGCCCGCCGGTCTTGATGGAACCTCGCACCGTCCGGTGGGACGGTCAGCCGCTGGTCTTGCCCGACGATCGCCGGTCGGTCGTCGCGGTGGACCTCGATGGCGACCACAAGGCGGAACTGCTGTACGGCGTCGCCGATGGCCGGGTCTTCGCCATTCACTCCGGCCCCGGGCGCGACGAGGCGACGGCCCCCGAGGTTCTGCGGGGTGAATGCCGCACCTTGTGGTTCGGGGGACATGCGGTCGTGGCGGCGGCGGACCTCGACGCCGATGGGGACATCGACCTGATCGCCGGCGACGCCGCGGGCCGGCTCCTCCTGGCCGAGGACGTGGGAGGCCCCGACGATCACCGCTACGCCCTGCCCGTCGAGCTGAATGCCCTCGGCGACTCCGTTCCGGCTCGACCCCGGTCCCGATGGCGTCCTGGGCGGGCCGGTCGAGCCAAAGCGGGGCTACACCTGCCCGGCGATCGTGGACTGGAAGGACAACGGCCGGCCCGACCTGATCGTCGGAGGCGCGGGGGGTGAGATCCTCTTCTTCCGCAACAATGGCAGTACCACCCAGCCCCGCTTCGACCGCCCCGAGCCACTGAGCTTTCACGGCGGCCCGCTGATCACCCCGCCCCGGGTGCGTCCGGCCGTGGCCGACTGGAACGGTGATGGCCAGATCGACCTGATCGGGCTGGACCTCCAGGGATTCCTCTGCGTCTATCCGCGCAAGGACGTGATGGAGGTGGACGATCCCATCCCCTTGACCGACCGGCTCGGGCGTCTGATCCGGCTCGACGGCGGTTTCGGCCAGGCGGGGCGTTGCGCTCTCTGGGCGGGCCCCTGGACCGGCTCGGACCGGCCCGACCTGCTCGTCGGCCTCCCCCGGGGCAACCGGCACGTCATCCCCGCCCTGACCGGCCTCCCCCTGGAGCGTCTCGACGATCTGCCGACGGTCCTTCTGCTGGAAAATGTCGGGCACGGCCAGTTGATCCCCCGGCCGTTGCGGCTCGCCGACGGTCGCCCCCTGGTCGTCGGCTGGGAGGGGTGCAGCCCTTGCGGCGTGAACATCGCGGGCGATGACCCGCTCGACCTCCTGGTTGGCGCCGATGATGGAACGGTCCGGGTGTACCGCCGTGACGACCTGCGCTGGTGAGCTGTTTTGAGGAACCGAGCGAACATGGCCGACAATCCCAAGAATTCCCCGAAAGACGAGCCGGAGATCGCCGACGCCGCCAGCCTCTTCGGCAATGAGCCGAAGCCGTCCCGTCCCGGTTCGACCCCGAAGCCGTCCCCCGCGCCGGCCTCGCCCGCTCCCGGCGAGGGAACCTACGACCTGGAAGGGGGCGAGCCGGAGGAGGCCCCCGTCGTGCCTCCGGTCCCGCCCCCGGCCGCTCCCGCACGGCCCCGCCCGAAGCCCGGGGCCGAAGCCGAACCGCGCGAGCGCAAGCCCTCCGCCCCGGAAGGTCGCGTGGAACAGGTCTGGACCCGAGGCGCCGAGTGGGGCTCGACGATTGCCCTGCTGGCGATCGTCGGCCTGATCGTTCTGGGACTGACGTATCTGACGTTCTCCGTCGAGAACCTGGTCCTGCCCCTGCTGATCCTTCTGGTCGGCGGCGCGGTCTGGATCTTGCTCAGCTATCCGATCGTCATCACGCTCGAACGCCCCGTGCGCATGACGCCCGAGCAGGCCTTGAAGGACTACTACGGGGCCCTCTCGCACCACTTCCCCCACTACCGTCGCATGTGGCTGCTCCTGAGCGAGACGGGCCGCACCTCGTCCTCGTACGGCTCGTTCGACGGGTTCAAGAGCTACTGGAAATCGCGGCTGGCCGAGCTGCGCGGGGGAAGGTCTCCTCCAGCACTCCGCTGGTCTTTCAGATCGAGGACTTCAAGTCCGAGAAGAGCGCCGGCAAGACCGCGATCAACGGTAAGTTCACCGTCACGGTCTTCGCCCGGGGCCGCCGCGAGGACGGCCCCCTTCATGCGACCCGCATGTCGGCCGGGTTCGTCAAGGGACCGGACAAGATGTGGTATCTCAACGACGGAACGCTCCCCCGCGAGCGGGAGAAACCGGTTTCGGGCGAGACCCCGGAATGATCGGCGCGGCTCCAGTTCGAAATGGCACGATCGTTCCGAGCGCGGAGGGATCTCAGTGACATTTCTTGAACGCGCCGCCGCCCGTCCGGATGTCGTGGATCCCGAACGCGTTTTCTTTTCGTGTTCCAACCGTCTGGAATCGCCATAACTTATTTTCTATCAATAAGAAACGACGATTCTTCGGCCCCGATTTCAGCCGTGCGCGATTGTCGCTGATTGGATCAGCCCCTTTCCGGGGGCGTCCGGAAGGGGGTCGATCGCCGCAAGTTGTTCCTGGTATGATAGATGGATCAAATTCTCTCCGCGATCAGAACCGCCCCGCGGACCGTCGGGAGGATCAAAATGGCTCACGGGAAGTGTCGCTGACCTTGGGCGTCACCGCTTGCGACGGAGGGGCCGGAGTGACATTCCGTGGACACCATCCCGGAGGGTCACTATCGCCCGAGCATTTAGGAATTACAGCATAAGACAACCTATCATGTCGGATGCGATCGTGCAGGCGCCTGGTCGTCTGGCGGACCTGGTCGAGTCATCCGGGAATGTCCACGACCCCCTCCCAGGAAAAGGCGTGTCCTCGCGAGAGGGTCCTTGCCCTGTGCGCTGGAGGTCAGGATAATGGCCTCACGTTCGGGATGATTCGGCCAGTGGATCGTAGGGCAATACGCCCGTTCAAAAACCAGAGACCTTTCAAGCCGACCCCCGTGCCCTGGCTCGACGGGGCGATGAGTGGCCCGTCGGTTGGACAATCGCGCGGTGTTCCGCCGCGCGAACGGGTCGAGGGGCAACTCCCAACCGCCCGCGGTCACGGTGTGAGGGATTGCGCCTGACGATCTGGAGGGGTAATGGACCCTGAGAAGGTGCAACTCGTCCGGCAGAGCCTGGGCCGATGCCTGCTGAACAAGGCGTTCGCCAACAGCTTTCTTGACGCGTTCTACGACGCTTTTCTCGCGAGCGATCCGCGGATCAAGCCTCTGTTCTCGAAGACGGATATGGAGAAACAGAAGGATCTCCTCAGACACGGTCTCGTCATGCTGATCATGTACGGTGACGGCTCGGCCATGGCGAAGTCGTTGATCGAGCAACTCGCCACGAAGCACGACCACGACCACCTGAACATCGACCCCAGGATGTATCGCTTGTGGACGGACAGTTTGCTCGCGTGCGTGAAGAAGTACGACCCAAAGTATGAAGATAGCCTCAGAAGAGCGTGGACTGAAGTCCTCGAGCCGGGCATCGCCGTGATGAAAAAAGCCTACTGAATCGACTTTCGCGGAAGGGTGGCGGCAGCCTCGGTAACAGCTTGCCCCCTCATGCGGCACTTCGCGGAGAATCGGCGGTTTTGGTGGTTCGTGCGGCTTGCGACGGGGCCAGACGCGGCGCGACTTCGAGGCGCTTTCGCGGGGACGCCGATGCCCGACAGTCCGTCAGACGCACCCTACGCACGACACACGCCGCGCCCGGCGACCCCATTCTTGAGTGAGGATGCGTGTCGCACGGGGTAGGAAAGCAGGCGATCCATGCCCCCTATTCTGCCGCGCGTGACCACGGCCACCCGCGGCCTCGGGTATAGGTGTAATAAAAAGTTAAGAATTCTGCTTGTTCGATAGCCGGTGCGCATGCGATGCTAAGCGTGCGCCGCTCGGGCGGGCCGGTCGGTTGGGCTGGATTGACACTCGATCACAACAATCGGGTTGAACGCCGAAGCGTGACGGGATGGCCGGTGGATGGCATCGACAAATCAAGGGTCACCGATAATGATGCGGAATCAGATCCTCTGCCGGCTCGGGCGACGATTCGCGATGATCGCCACGCTGGTCGTCCTGGCGATGGTCCTCGCGGCGCCAGCTCACGCCAGTTTCACCGTCTTCGAGGCGGTCGGCGCCGATCCTGCCGCGATCACTCCCACGCGAGACGCCTTTCGCACCGCCGTCGGGGGCGGGACGGTCGCCGGCTCCAACGGCTCCTTCGGTGGCCTTCGGCGCGAGATCAACTGGGATGGCGTCCCCGAAACATTCTCCGACCCGAACCCCTTGCCCGACGACTTCTTCAACATCAACTCTCCCCGCGGCGCCGTGTTCAGCACGCCGGGGACGGGTTTTCTCGTCAGCGCGAACGCCGGCGGGGCCGCCCCCTCGCTGTTCGGCTTTCCGAACGACTTCCAGACCTTCAGCTCGCAGAAGTTGTTCACGGCCGTCAACAGCAACATCACCGATGTGACGTTCTTCCTGCCGGGCACGAACGTCGCGGCCACGACCAGCGCCTTCGGCCTCATCTTCGTTGACGCCGAGGTGGCCGGCCTCACCAGGATCGAGTTTTTCGACTCCAAGAATAACTCGATCTTCAGCCGGAACGCCCTGATCACCACCAATCAAGGGCTGAGCTTCCTCGGCGGCGTCGCCAATGCCGGCGAGCGGATCCGTCGCGTAAGGATCACCTCGGGCCTCAACACGATCGTTTCCAACGGCATGCTCGGCAACCCCAACGACGACGTGGTCGTGATGGACGACTTCCTCTACGCCGAGCCTGCCGCCGTCCCCGAACCGATGAGCCTCACGCTGACCGGGCTCGGCCTGGCGTTGATCGGGATCGCCGCCCGCCGCAGGAGTCGCCGTCGCGACACTGGGTCGGCGGCTGGCCGTTAAATAAAATCCCGTCATACTCCGGCCGAGTGGAGTCGTTTGCCTTACTCGGACGCACCATTCCCAGAGCTGTGCGTCTTTCGCACAGCGATCATCACTCCCTCGCCGGGGACGACTTGCCGTCTTGCCCCTTTCGGATCGCCTGGGTTCGGTCGGTGCTGACGGTTTGGGTTCGGTCGGCGCCGGTGGAGGTCGAGAGGTTGGGTTCGTTCGGTAATCAGACGCTATCTCCTTTTCTGACAAGAAGTTGTGTTTTGTGCATTCGCCCGTCACGGAGGGGAGCGTCAGCGTTTTTCCCTGGAAAAACCGGCATTCGCGGGGTCTGCCAGAATGGCAGATGGGTTCGTTCGGCGCGGGCGTTCCGCTCGACCCGAGATGGGACCACGCGCGTCCGGATGACCGACCGCAAAGCCCCTGACCGTACAAGTTGCCAAAGATCCGCGCAGGGTGAAGCCCTGATCGTCCCTCAATGAGAATAGTCTCGTTGCGGAGGCGGTCGGATTTCAGGGGAACTTGTCGGATGGGGTGGAGCCGGGTCGGTCCCGCCGCGCGGACCTGACCCAGCCCATCATGTAGGGTGGGCATTGCCCACCATCCCGGATTGAACATGTGGTGGGCGGTGCCCACCCTACATAGCTGGATTGGTCTGCGCGGCGGGCCTGACCCGTCTTGTTGCGTGAGCCCATGTCGTTGAGTGGCCGGCGAGCGGGCCGCGGGAGCGTGTCTGGGGCGTGGACCCTTGCCGGGACGAACTTCCCCCGCCGGCCCACTACGCGAGCCTCGCCGCCACGCGGGCCTGGGTGCCGACCCCGAGAGCGGTTTGCGAGCCGATGCCGCGCGTGCATCGCGACTCCCCCACCCTACCGTCCCCGCGCCGCCTCGTCCCGAACCGATCCCTCGCGCCGAGCCAGATCCGGAACCCGTTAGGAACCATCCCCCCTGTCACGGCCCGTCGACGGTGCGCCTTGACAGGAGAGGTCATGAGAGCGGTTAGGCGTCAGCGGCCAACCCGGAGGAACGTCCGAACTTCCTCGATACTGTACGCCGGGATTCGCCGGTGAAGGACCGCATGGCAGTTGGGACAAACGGGACAAAGATCCTCAACCGGATCGACGACGTACTCTGCGCGGATGTTGGACAACGGGCGAAGGTGGTGAACGTGAATATAACCCTCGGCTACCGCTCCGTAAACCACGCCGAAGCTGAACCCGCAGATACAGCAACTTGTGCCGTGATGCTCGATGCATCGTCGGCGAGCTTCCGGACTGCGTTCGTATGCGTTGACCGAGACACGGCAGACGGCACCCTCGACTATAGATGTCGTCGCTGCGATCTCCTCGGGTAGCAGTCGGTCGGCCCCTTCGACCCAGCCGAGCGACTCCAGGGCCTGGGCAACCTCGGGCCGCATCAACCAGTGCCACTCGCCTTGACGCTTATCGAACAAAACCAGCGTACCGAGCCGCTCCGGTTCCGGATGGTAATCGAGTCGCTCGCCGACCAGCCGCCAGACGTCCGTACTGAGAGTTTGCATTCGAATAGCTACGATACCCAACAGCCGACGCGAGTTGCTTCGCAGTGACCGTCCGAGCCGGGGCATGATAGTGAACCCGGAGCATCTGGACTTGACTGTCCGCGATGTTGTCCACCCCGCGAAACGCTGCCGCATATTCCTTTGATGATGGAACGGGCTTGGGAACAGGGGCCTCGTCAGCGGGAGGCGGCCCGCAAACGCGGTCGCACTCAAAAGCCTCGCTAATTTGTTCCGAAGATTGATCGCCGAAGTGCGTGCCGAGTCGATAGCCAAGGTTATGCCAGGTCAACCGCTTCAAGGTCTGCGCGGAGTAAACTCTGCCTCGCCTCGTGGCATCCTCCCAGCCGGCGTGAAACCGCCCTCGCCGCCGCTCGTCGAAGAGCGGCGCTCATCGCGCTCGTACTGCAAGGCTGCAAACGCTCTTTGGATGCCCTCGGGTGTCATCGAGAATCGTTGATCCTCCGCCGCCTAACGAAGGTGTCCTTGAGAGGTGGCATCTCCACAACGCTCACCTTGCGGAGCCACACGACCATGAGCACCATTCTCGGCCTGGATCTCGGCCAGTTCAAGAGCGTCGCGTGTCGGGACGACCCGGCTGCCGCCTAACCAGAATTCGACGTACGAAAATTCGACGGAACCGTCGTATCATCCTACTCATTGATCGGCTGGGTGGCACTGGCAAAGCCAGTGGCACCCGATGATGGTTCATTTGTTTGTGTGCCACTGGCTTTGCCAGTGCCACCCAGCCGCTGTAGTATTAAGGCGGTCACGCGGCTTACGTGGATTCTTTAGGCGGCCGAAGGCGATGGTCGGCAGATTGCTGGTATCGCCGACCATCGAGGTCGGAGGGCGGCCCGTCGAACGTGGAGGAGCTACGGATGAAAAGGATCTTGATCGGCCTCCTGGCGATCCTCATCACCAGCCCCGGCCTCTGTCGCGGACAGGTCAGCGGCAACGTCGGTTATGCCCAGGCTGGCGGCAAGGCGAGGGCGGAGCAGAGCGAACGAGACAAGCGTGTGCTGACCGCGCAGGAGTTGCCTCCGACCGACACAAGCATGTTCGTCGAGGCCAACGTATTGATGAACGTCGAGGCCGATGAATACGTCGCGGTCTTCGGCGTCACGCACGAAGGCGAGACCGTGGCCGAATGCGGCCGGAAGATGGGAGCCACAATCGAGGAGTTCGCCGGAGAATTGAAGTCGCTGGGGATCGGCGAAGAGGAAATCTTTGTCGATTTCGTGGCCCAGAACAAGATCTACGGCTTCGAGGTAACGGGGGACCTCGCTCAGGAAAAGCTCGTCGGCTTCGAATTGAAGAAGAATATCTCGATTCAGTATCGAGATCGGTCCCTGCTCGACAAATTCATCGTCGCGGCGGCGCGATCGGAGATATTCGACCTGATCAAGGTCGATTACATCGTCAAGGACGTCAACGGTGTCCAGGACCGGCTCATGGAGGAGGCCGCGCGCGTCATCGATCAGAAGAAGGCCAGATACAAAAGACTCCTGGGCATCAAGCTCCAGCCCCCAGCCCAGGTTTACGCGGAGAGGCCCGCGATCTATTATCCCACGGGGATGTACGACTCGTACACGGCCTACGAGTCGGAGCAGATCGACGGCGCCTCGCTTCGACAGCGATACACGACCCGGGCCGCGCAAGACCAGGACCTTCTTCTATAACGGCCTGGATGCCGACGGCTTCGACGACGTGATCAACCCGGTCGTCATCGAGCCCGTCGTGCAATTCACCCTCTATCTCAAAATCAAGTACGAGGTCGAGCGGGAGGAGAAGCGGTGTCGAGAGCCATGATCGGCTGGGTGGCACTGGCAAAGCCAGTGGCACCCGATGATGGTTCATTTGTTTGTGTGCCACTGGCTTTGCCAGTGCCACCCAGCCGAAGAGGACCGGGGCAAGACGACTTTGCCCCGCTCCCCGTCCGATCAGCCATGAATTTCGGCCAGCTTCTTCTTCGCCTTCTCGGCCTGCTGCGGGGTCATCGACCCGGCCTTGACCATGAGGTCAATCCGGTCCAGCTTCGACATCTCCCGGAGCGTCTTCTTGGCCTTGCGAATCCGCTGGCTCGACGACGGGAGCACCAGCTTGTAACGCTTCGCACACATCGTTAACCCCCAGACCCGCCGGATGATGGAGCCACGTCCCCAGGATACTGGCCAGATTTCGGACGCAAAGCTGAATGTGGGTATCACGTGAGATCCAGCTGCCGTCCCAGATCCTCTTCTTACCGCCCGCCGGCACGTAGATGCCCCGGGCTGTGTCCACTTTGGAGGTAGGATCCGACCTCTCAAGAACCGCATAGGCATAATCGAATACAGCCCGGTCGAGCCGTCGGTAATGCCTTTCGTTCGTGGGGAGTGGATCGCCAGCCAGCTCCAGGTTCGCCTTGTACTCCTCGAAGACCTCGCTAATGAATTTTATATTCTCGGGTTCCGTCAAGTCCAGACAGAATCCGAGCCGGATCATGCAGGCGACCACGGCTAGTGGCTCAGTCGCACGATGCTCGTCCTCCGGTGTCTTATTGGCCTTCTTGGCGTATTGCCTTTGGCGGAGCTTCGCCCACGACAGGGCTTGCTTTGGAGCATACTCCCAGAAGTAGACACCGCCGCCCAGCCAGTCGTAATTCCTCTCACTCCATTTGAAATCTTCGACTCGGTTTACGATCCGGATCGCCGAGGTCAGGCCGGTACCATGATAGCCTACGACTCTCCGGTGATAATCGTCGAATCTGGCCATTGAGCTTGAGCGAATCTGGGGCCAACTTTGTCGAGATAGTCGAGTTTACCAATTCTTCGGGCTGGAGGCGACGCTGCTTCTCCGGTTCGCCGCGGCGCAAGTTGACGCCGAGCGCGGCACCACGAGAGGCCGACGCGCCGGCCGCGAGCCGACGCGAACGCCGCGTCGCGGCGGGTGGCTGGGGTCCGGCTTCGGACCCCGGTTTTTGCCGATGCCCTCACTGGGGTCCGAAGCCGGACCCCAGCCACCCGGCGCCGAGGTCATACGCTCAGCTTCCGGAGAGAGACGAATCAAACGGGGGCGGCGGACCTGATCGAGATGGCTCGATCAGGTCCGCGAAATGATCTGGGTCTGTCTCTATCACTAACGCCGAAACGGCCGCTCAGGCCAGTTCCGGTTCGGTGGTCGGGGCGGCGGGCTTGGTGATCCTGGTCTCGCGGAAGAGGGCGGCGAAGGCCAGAATGCAGAGGATGGTCAGGATCGTTGGGCCGATCCAGATGAAGAACCAGCGGGTGTTCTCCACCAGGGTCCTCTGCGTCTCCGGGTTGAAGGTCACGTCGGAGAACGCCGTGCGGATCTGGCCCGAGAGGACGCTGCCGAGGATCGTGCCCATGCCGTACACGACGAACAGGAGGAAGTTCTGTGCCGTGGCCTTGATGTCCTCGCTGGCGGCGCGGTCCACGAACATCTGGCCGGGGACGAAGAAGTAGCCGAAGGCGAAGCCGTGCAGGGCGATCGTCGAGATCATCAGCCAGTACGGCTGGCCGATCGCCGAGAGGCCGAAGCGGATCGCCCAGGCCGCCGCGCCCAGGATCATCGTCTTCTTGATGCCGAGCTTCGAGACGACCAGGGGGACGGTGAACATCAGGAGCAACTCCGCCCACTGGCCGATCGTCATGTACTGCGTGACGCGCTGGTCGGGCGTGCCGAGGTCGCCGAGGAAGAAGGCTTCGAGGCCGAAGTAGAAGGCCAGCATGATCCCGATCAGCCCGCTGACGACGATCAACACGGCGAACGAGCGGTTGCGCATCAATTCCAGCGCTTCGAGCACGGCGGAGCGCTTGTCGATCGGGTCGGTCTCCTTGGCGGGGACCGGCGGCGTGTGCGGCAGGGTCAGGCAGTACGCGGCATAGAGGAACGAGAGGACGGCGGGGATGCGGAGGCAGTCGCGGAAGTCGGGCGTGCCGACGACGGAGATGTTGAAGAACGAGCGCCAGAAGGGGGAGAGCCGGTCGGCCTCGACGGTGCCCAGGCCCAGATACATGCCATAGACGGTGCCCGCGACGATCCAGCCGATCGTGCCCCAGAGCCGGATATACGCGAACTTGTCCGACTGGTCCTCGCCGAGCGTGCGGAAGGAGATCGAGTTGGTCAGGGCGATCGTCGGCATGTAGAGGTTGCTGTAGAGGAACAGCAGGCCGAACAGGGGCCAGAAGCTCGTCGTGTAGGCCGCCGCCAGGAGCAAGAGCCCGCCGAGCGCATGGCAGACGGCCATGACCTTCTCGGTGGCGAAGTAGCGGTCCGCCATCTGGCCGACGACGAACGGGCCGATGATCGCGCCGAAGCCGTAAACGGTGAAGATCCACCCCTGCGCGGAGGGGCTCAGGGCGATGCCGTCGTTGCCCATGAACTGAGCCAGACCCGGTAGCCAGATCCCCCAGACCAGGTACTGCAAGAACATCATGAGGGACAGGCGAATCCAGTTGCCGACGCTCATATTCAGGGACTCCGACGGGTGTTCTGCTTGAGAATGTGGGGTCAATAAAACGAAACGCGGTGGCCGATCGCGCGGCCCCGCCTGGCTATCTTCACAAAATAACGGCCCAGGCCGCCGTTCGCTATCGGTTTCCCCCGGAAAGCGGGCGGAATGCCGGGCGGTACGGAAGCGGAACCTGAGGGCCGGCTCCGTCTTCGGAGAACGGGCTGGGACGGGTCCAGACCTTCGGGTACGCTGGAACCGAGGAGGTTCCCGCCATGCCGCTACGCGATCACTTCCGCCCACCGCTCGCCGACCGCAGGTCGTGGGAGGGATTCCACGGCGGCTGGCCCATGATGATCGTCGAGGCGCTGAACCGGAGGCTGCCGCCACGCTACGTCGCCGAGCCGCAGGTTCACCTGGGCTCCGCCATCGAGATCGACGTGGCGGCCTACGGGGAGGACGAGGCAACGGCACCGGCGGCTGTTGGGAAGGAGGATGGCGGCGGTGCGGCGACCGCGACCTATGCCCCGCCGCGGCCGACGCTGGCCGTCGCGACCGAACCGCCGGCCCCGCGCGAGTATGCGGTGCGCGTTTACGACACCCGGTCGGGCCGGCGGCTCGTCGCGGCCGTCGAGATCGTGAGTCCGGCCAACAAGGACCGGCCCGAGCCCCGCCGGGCCTTCGTCGCCAAATGCGCCACACTGCTGCAGGAACGCGTCTGCGTGGCGATCGTTGACGTCGTCACGACCCGTGCCTCCAACCTATATGCCGACCTGCTCGACTTCCTCGGCCAGGCCGACCCGTCCTTGGCCGATGGGCCTCCCCCGCTTTACGCGGTCGCCTGCCGCTGGGCGCGGAATGAGGACACCTGGACTCTGGAGGCCTGGCGCATCCCCTGGCGCTCGGTCAGCCGCTGCCGACGCTGCCGCTCTGGCTCGCCGAGGACCTCGCGGTGCCTCTCGACCTGGAGCTGAGCTACGAGGAGACGTGCCGGATTCTCCGGATCGCGTAGCCCGCCGCGGCTCCGGGGAGCAGGTCAATCGAGGCTCCCGCGTCTCTCGTTCAGCCGGGGAGCCAGCCGAGCAGCCGCTCGACGACCCGGGCGCAGGTGTTGGCCTCGGCCCAGGCGTGGCGGTCGCCCGCGCGGCCGTCGTCGGAGCCGGTTCGGAGGATCGACCGGACGGCGTCGAGGAAGCCTTCCGCCGAGTCCGCCACGTCGAACAGGTGGTGATAGAGGCGGCACTCGGGCAGGTCGGTCGAGACGATCGGGCGGCCGGTGCCCATGTAGTCCATGATCTTCGTCGGGCAGCAGACGCGGTTGAACGGGTGGTCGGTGCGGTAGGGGATCAGGCAGACGTCGAAGGCGCGGTTGTACCGGCCGATCTGGTCCTGGGGCCTCCAGCCGATCGCGTGGACGTTCGGCCGGGCGAGGCAGTCGCGGCAGTCGGCCTGCCAGGGGCCGGGACGCGCGGCGGATTGCCGGCCGATCAGGACGATCGAGGCGCGTGGGAACGTGTCGGCCAGGCGGCTCAGGAGGGGCCAGTCGATCCGGTCCTCCAGCGTGCCGACGTAGCCGAGCAGCGGGCGGGGTAGTTCGGCGATGTCCGCCGGGGCCGGGGCCGGGACGTTCTGGGGGGTCGCCCCCAGCGTGCTCGATGGGGCGCCGTGCGGCAGGTGACGGATCTTCGAGGCCGCCTCGGGGACCGCCGCGCGCAGCTCCTCGCTCCGGAGCCGGGAGACGCAGACGGTCAGGTCGGCCTCGCGCACGGCCTGACGCTCCAGGGCGTTGACCCTCGCGGCGCAGCGGGGCCAGTACTGGGAGTAGTCGTCGATGTTGAAATAGACGTGCACGTCCGGCCGCACGAGGTCGCGCAGGTAGAGGTAGTGCGGATAGGTCATCACCAGCCCGAGCCGGGCCTCCGGGGCGTGCCGCGCGCGCCACGCGTCGATCGAGCGGCGGATCGGCCGCATCCCGAGGCGGGGGAACCGCTTCATCCAGCCGGAGGGCAAGACCAGGTCGCGCTGCCAGAGCCCAGGCCCGCACTGGGTCAGAGCCCGGCCCCACGCCCAGGGGGGAAGGCCGCGCCGCCAGGCGTTGTAATAATCCACGCACTGCAAGAGCAGGGTGGCGACGTCGGGGCGGTGGATCTCGCGGAAGAGGTTCTCGGTGGTGAACCAGTTGGCATCAGCGACCGCCAGCGCGAGCCGTGCCGGAACCGTCTCGGCCTGCACCTGCGGAGTCGAGAGCATGGTCGTGGCGGCCATCGCGGTCCCCAGCCCGGGGCAGCGCACCCGCTCGGCGTCCATCCCGGCCGGGTTGAGTGCCGCCCCCGAGTCCTCGTCGGGCGGTCAGCTTACGGCAACGCACGCATCGTGTCAATCGCAGGAAGAAGACACGAACTTACCGCCGAGTACGCGGAGACGAGAGAACGCCCGAGAGCAAGAGAAACGCAGAAAGCAACGAGGGGGGATCTCTTTCCGCGATCTCCGCGTACTCGACGGTGAAATCCGCTTCAGTAAGAATTCCCATCAATGACCTCCCCATTATCCATCGAGTTCAGCGCCAGCCAGATCGTCGGAGAGATGGTGTCCTTGATGAACCGGACTGAGCCGTCTCCCAGGAGGATGTTGACTCCGCCGTTGTGGCGGCTCTTGGCGCCGGCGAAGGCCCGTCGGCGCTGGTCGGGGCCGGCCGCGGCGGGCTGACAGGGGAGTTTCCGCCGAGGCTGGTTGTCGCAAACTTCCGGCGAGGTGAGCCGGTCGGAGCCGTTCTCGACCTGATAGTAGTCGTTGAAGCTGTTTGGCGGGAACCGCGAGGTGTACGAGCTGGCCCCCATCGCCGTGGACCAGAGGACCCCCCGCTGGTCGTAGAGCGACCCCTGGAGCACTTCCGACATCAAGGCCGTCGTGCTCAGACCGTCCCGGATCGACGCGAAGCCGATGCGGCCGTCGTGCCCGAACGGCGACGGCAAGAACCGCGCGGGGAGGCCGTTGAAGGGGTCGGTGAGCACCCCCGAGGGGTTCGGCTGGTCCTGGCCCCAGTAGGTGTTCCCCCAGTTGACCCCGTAATTCCCCTTCGACATCGTCACGCCGTTGAAGTAGCCGCCGCCGATCAGGGGGTTGATCTCGTAGTGCTCGTTGCTGTCGCTGGGACACTGAAAGAGGTCGAGCTTCGTGCCGGTGACGGTCGAGTTCACGAAGAACCCCAGGATCGGAATCGGCGCCAGGGGGCCTTCGGTGCCGAGGTCGAAGTTGAAGGCATTGGCCAGGGGCTGCTGCTCGAACTGCGGCAGCATCATCACGAACCAGGGGGTGTTCTGGCAGCCGACGAAGATGTCGCGCGGGCAGTTCGCCGCGGCGATCCGCCCCGGGGGCAGGACGTTGTGCAGGTCGTGATAGTTGTGCATCGCCAGCCCGAGCTGCTTCATGTTGTTCGTGCACTTGATCCGCCTCGCGGCCTCGCGCGCGGCCTGGACGGCGGGCAGGAGCAGCGCGATCAAGACGCCGATGATCGCGATCACCACCAGCAGTTCGATCAGGGTGAAACCGCGTCGAAACGTGCTCATGGCGGCCTCGGAACCAAGGTTCAACGGGAGGGACCGAGGATCATCATCAAGGCGACAAAGGGGCCTACCCCCCGTCGCCGGCGCTCACACTTCGGCGGCCACCGGTGTCTCCACGGCTTGCGGCATCGGCACGCGGGACCGGACGTTGAAACGTGGCGTCATCCGGCGCGTCAGGTCGTTGAGATAGGGCCACAGGTAGAGGATCAGGCACAGCGTGGCGACCGCCGGACAGAGCAACACCAGGGCCGGCAGTTGCAGGTAGAGTCCGGTCGCGTAGAGCGAGATCATGATGAACCCGTGGAAGAACACGGGCGGCCCCAGCGAAACGGGGTCGAGCGGCGCATCGTGACTCACCGAGGGCAGGAACACCAGGACCGCCAGCAGGTTCACCCCCAGCAGGAGCGAGAACAAGGCCGGCTCGGGCAGCACGTAGATCAGCAGGATCGAATAGACCAGAAAACTCGCGTAGAATGGGATCAAGGTCAGCGGAATCGCCAGCAGCGGGATCAGCCAGTTCATCTTCGCGCCGAACTTCTTCGCGGGGAACAGCCGGAACCCCAGCCGGATCAAAAACGAGAACCACGCGACCACCATGTACCAGCCGTAATAGTTGCCGAACGGCACGCCGAACCAGGGTTTTTCCAAAGGGTGGCTCCCCCCCGTGCCGCCGAAGGGAACCTGGACGTCCTTCCACGTCCAGAAACCGAGATTGATCGACAAGGGGTCGAGGCTCAGGTCGATCGTCAGGGCGAGCAACCCGTCGTACACCGGCCGGAGGAACCAGAGCAGGTCGAGCCGGTCCGACGTCTGCATCGACCCGAAGACGATCGCCCCCCAGCTCAGGACGATCATGATCGGCACCGTGCCGAAAACCATCAGCGGAAACGGGCCGTAGTAGTAATCATCATAAAGTTTGATATTTAGGTATTCGATCAGAAGCCCGAACAGCGACCCGGCGCACAAGGTCGCGACTGATCGCGTTCCTTGCCGCACCGCGAAGTACAGGCAGAATGCGAACACGCTGAAGGCGACGAGCGTCGCGGCGATGAACGTCAGGCCGTATCCAAACATGGATGGGCTCCTGCTGGGAGGACAGGCCGGCCCGCGCCGCGGGCGTGATGCGGCCCTCCGCCGGAACTTATCTTATCGTGGTTTTTCTGGTTTACCAGACATAACCATTTGTGAACCAACGATTTTCTTTTGGGATTTCCGCCATTCGAGCCTGTGTGTACTGTTCCGATGTTCACACAAATATTTCAAGTGAATACCGTGCGGTGATTGCCTATCATTAAGAAACGGTTGGCATCTGGATTTCGCGTGCTTGAGTCCTCTTTTTTTGAACGAGGGAGAGGGTTTCGTGAGCGAACAACGCGTCAAGCGCACACCACGAACCGATTCACTCGTCCTGCTCGCCATCATCGCGACGCTGGTGGTCCCGGCCATCGTCACGCTGACCTCGGTGGCCGAGAAGCGGCCGATTGTCGAGCCGGTCGATCAGGCATCCCCGCTCGGTTACACGCGGAGTCTCTCGCTGTTTCTGCTTCCGGGTGGGATTGTCTTCTGCTGGTTCGTGCGGAACCCGCGCTATCCGTTCGCGCGCAAGGCGTTCTGGCGCACGCTGGCGCTGCTGATCCCGACCGGCTTCTTGCTGGATTACCTCCGGGCCAGCGCGTTCTTCACGTTCAAGAACACCGGCGCGACGCTGGGCTGGATGGTCCCGGTCGTGGGGGGGAAGGTGCCGATCGAGGAGTTCTGTTTCTACGCCGCCGGCTTCTTCGTCACGCTGCTGGCCTACATCTGGAGCGACGAGTTCTGGTTCGGCGCGTACGGGATCGCGAGCTACAGTACCGAGTCGATCGGTCCCCGTCGGGCCTTGCACTTCCACTGGCCGTCGCTCGCGGTCGGTGCCGGGCTGATCGGCCTGGGCATTCTGTACAAGAGCCAGGTTTCGGTCGTCCCCGGATGGATTCCCGGTTACTATATCTTTCTGGTGCTCGTGGCGATCCTGCCGAGCATCGCGTTGTACCCGTCGGTGCGCGATCTCGTGAACTGGCGCGCCGTGAGCTTCACGTTCTTCCTGATGTTGCTCGTCGCCATGTTCTGGGAGGCCACCCTGGCGGTCCCGTACCAGTGGTGGGATTATCAGGAGTCGCAGATGCTGGGGATCGCGGTCGCGGCCTGGAGCGGCCTGCCGATCGAGGCGGCGATTCTCTGGTTGACCGTCACCTACACGACGGTCATCGTCTATGAGACAGTGAAGCTGGTCCTGGGATCGGATGAGCCTCCCCGGAAGGTCCTCTTCCTGCGCAACGAAGCCCCGATCCGATGACCCGCCCCGCGTTGGCGTTTCCGGTTCCCCCCGACGACGATTTGTCCCCGAAGTCCTCCAGGATCGGCTGCATGGATACCGAAGGTCGGAGCAAAGGCACGACATTCGGCCCGGGGAGTACCTCCGACGCTCACGAGGGTTCCGAGGAGACGCTCCCTGACGAGCACGTCGCGCCGAAGGAGAAGCTGGACCTCACGGAGGTCGGCGACACGTCGTCCCCGGTCGGCGGGAATGCGTCGTTCATGCTGTGGGAACCGTCGCGGCAGGCCCCCGCGTCGAGCGTCTCGGTCGAGCAGTTCCTCGAAGGGCTGGCCAGCGTGGCGGTCCTGTCGAGCACCGAGCTGGACCAGGTTCGCCGGGACTTGACGTCGGACGCGATGGACCCGACGCAAAGCCTCTCGACGCTCGCCAGCACCCTGGTCGATCGGGGCGCCCTGACCGATTTCCAGGCGTCGGCGTTGCTGGAAGGGGGGCACTCGGGGCTGATCCTGGGGCATCACGTGCTGATCGGGAAGCTGGGGCAGGGGGGGATGGGGATCGTTTACGAGGCGATCGACCGCGAGCGGAACACCATCGTGGCCTTGAAGGTCCTGCCGAACGTCGATGCCTCCTCGCTCTACCGCTTCAAGCGGGAGTTTCGCGCCCACACTAACCTGTCGCACCCGAACCTCATCAAGCTCTACGAGCTGTTCTCACACGAGGATCGCTGGTACTACACGATGGAACGGGTCGTGGGGATTCCGTTTCTCGACGCGATCCGCAACGGCCTGGGAGAGTGCGAGGGGAGGACGCGGGATGATCCGTCCCGGCCGCCCCCCTCGAACGAGCCGGACACCGTGCTCTGGTCCCGCGCCGACAACCGTTCCCGCCCCGAACCCCGGTCAGGTCGCCGGGTCGCCGACCTGGAACTGACGCGGGACCTGTTCCGCCAACTGGTGGACGGGTTGAACACGATCCACGACGCCGGTTTGCTCCACCGCGACATCAAGCCCTCGAACGTCATGGTCCGGCCGAACGGTCAGGTCGCGATTCTCGACTTTGGCCTGGTTGCCGACCTCGACCCGGAACTGGCCGACGACGTCGGGATCGTCGGCACGATCGAGTACATGTCCCCCGAGCAGGCCTCCGGCGGCTCGCTGACCCCGGCCAGCGACTTCTACAGCGCGGGGGTGATGCTCTACGAGGCGCTCGTGGGCCGGAAACCGTTCGCCGGCTCGTCGCGCCAGTTGCTCAAGGACAAGCAGCAGTTCGACCCGCCCGCGCCGATCGACTGCGTGCCGGACCTTCCCCGCGACCTGAACGACCTGTGCGTCGCCCTGCTCGACCGTCGGCCCGAGGCGCGGCCCTCGGGGGCCGAGGTGCTCGAACGGCTGGGCCGGGCGGAGCGCGTCGGCGGGTTCGCCGTGCCCGTCCCCTCGCGTTCCACCGTCGCGCTCGGCTTCGTCGGCCGGCACGACGAGCTGGCGATCCTGGCCGAAGCGTACCAGTCGATCCTGGCGGGAGGGACCGCCGCCGTCTTTCTCACCGGGCCTTCGGGATCGGGGAAGACCTCCCTGATCGCCCAGTTTCTGCGCGGGGTGCCCCCCGTCGATGCGCCGGTCGTCCTCACGGGTCGCTGCTTCGAGCAGGAATCGGTTCCGTTCAAGGCGATCGACAACCTGGTGGACGAACTGGCGCGCTACCTCCGTCGCCTGCCGCACGAGGAGGCGGTGGCCCTCTTGCCCACGTCGGCCGCCGAGCTGGCCCGGCTCTTTCCGATTCTCCATCGCGTCGAGGCAATTGCCCAGCTTCCCTCAACCGGCCCCGCCGTGCTGAACCGCAAGGAGATGCGTCGGCGGGCCTTCGCCGGGTTCCGCGAGCTGCTGGAACGGGTCGGACGCACACGGCCCCTGGTCCTCGCGATCGACGACCTTCAGTGGGGCGACGTGGACAGCGCCTCGCTCCTGACCGAGTTGCTCTTGCCGCCCAACCCGCCCCGGCTGTTGCTCCTGTGCGTCTGTCGGAGCGAGTTCGCGGAATCCGGCGCGTGCCTCAAATCGCTCCGAAGCGGTTTGCGGGATCGGGAAACGTTCTGCAAGTGGTACGACCTCCGCGTGGATGCGCTCACTCTGGAGGAATCCCGGAAGCTGGCAACCCTGGCGCTCCACGCCGAGGGGGTCGAGCCGTCGCTGGATGTCGAGGCGATCGTGCGGGAGTCGGGCGGCAACCCGTACTTCGTCGTCGAGCTGGCCCGCCACGTCCGCGAGGATCGGGGTGTGCTGGCCCCGGGCTCCCGGGCCGGCCCTATCCACCTCGATGGCCTGCTTCAAGCGCGGGTGGAACGGTTGCCCGACCAGGCGCGGCGGCTTCTGAACGTCGTGGCGCTGGCCGGCCAGCCGATCTCGCAGCGCCTGCGCGTATCAGGCGGCGGGGCTTCAGGGGAACGCCTGGCCCGCCCTGATGGCCCTGCGCGAGGCGAAGCTCGCCAAGAGCAACGGCTTGCGGCTCGATGACGAGGTTCTCACCGCGCACGACCGTATCCGCGAGACCGTGCTCGGGACGATTCCGGCCGACGCCAAGCGGGAGATCCACCGCGGCCTGGCCCAGGCGCTGGAGGAGTCGGGGACGGCGGACCCCGATACCCTGGCCGTTCATTACGTCGGGGCCGAGGAGTACGAGCGCGCGGGAGACTATTACGAGGCCGCCGCCGACCGCGCCGCCGAGGCCCTGGCCTTCAGCCGCGCGGCGCAGCTCTACGACCTGGCCGACGCGCTGCGTCCCCTGGAAGGCGACGCCGCCCGGGTCTTCCGGCTGAAACACGCCGAGGCCCTGGCCAACGCCGGCCGGGGGGCCGAGGCCGGTCGCGCCTTCCGCGATCTGGCCGCGCAGGCGCCCGAGGAGGGGCGCGATCCGACCGACCTCCTCAAGCAGGCCGCCTATCAATTCACCATCAGCGGCGAGACCGAGGAAGGGCGCCGTCTCTATCGCTCGCTCCTGGCGGAGCAGGGCCTGACCCTGCCGACGTCGATGGGTCAGGCCCTGCGGCGCCTCGTGCTGGAGTTGGTCCGAATCCGGCTGCGTGGAACCCGCTTCCGGCCACGCGATCCGGCCTCGATTCCGGCTGGCGACCGGGAACGCCTCGAATTGCTCTGGTCCGCGGCGAAGGGGTTGGGCATGTTCGACCCGATCACCTCTCAGGCCCTCCGGCTTCAGAGCCTGCGGCTCGCGTTCCGCATCGGCGATCCGCGCTGGGTGGCTCTGGGGCTCGTCTCTTACGCCGACATGCTCTCGTACCAGGGTTCGGCGACGGCTCCCCGCGTGGAACGGCTCCGGGCGCGGGCGAACGCGCTGGCACACGAATGCCACGATCCCTACACACTGGCGATGAACCTTCTCGAAGGGTCCTTCATCAACTTCCATTACCTGCGCTACAAGGCCGCGCTGGAGAGCATCGTTGAGGCCGAGGAGATCTTCGCCCGGGAGTGCCGGGGGGCGATCTGGGAGCTCGACACGTGTCACCTCATGGCCACCTGGAACCGGAGCCTTCTGGGCCAGTACGATCGCGCCGCGCGGGACTGGGAGCTGCACCGGCTCAACGCCTTCGAACGAAACGACCTCTACGCGATCTACGCCCTGGAGGTCATCATCGGGCCAATGCTCCGGCTGGTCCGCGACGAGCCGGAGGAGGCGCGCCGACAAATCCATGAGGTCATGAGCCGCTGGTCCGGAGCCGAATTTCAGCTCCAGCATCTGTTCGCGATCAACTACGAATCGCTGATCGACCGTTACATTGGTGACGGCGCGGCGTCGCTGGAACGGATCAACCGCCACTGGAAGACGCTGACGCATTCGATGGCGTTTCGTTCGCAGCTCAGCCGGACGGCCTTGCTCCACGGCCGGGCGATCTCGGCCCTGATGGTCGCCCGGACTTCTCCCCGGCCGCGCCCCTTGCTGACCCTCGCTCGCCGCCACGCCCGCCGCTTGCTCCGCGAGCGCTGGCTTTTCGCCGAGGCCGGAGCTCTGCAAATCCTTGGAGACGCGGACGCGATCGAGGGGTCTCGGGACTCGGCCATCGAACGCCTGACCCGTGCCCTGGCGCTGCACGAAACGCTCGACCGGCCCATTGTCCCCGCGTCGCTCAAGCGGCGGCTCGGCGAATTGATCGGCGGGGAGCGGGGCCAGGCACTGCTGGCCGAGTCCGACGACGCCTTCCGCGCCCTGCGCGTGGTGGACCCGGAACGGATCACCCGCTCGGAACTCGGCTGACGGACCGGCCCGGTCCGGAAAGAGACTGGGGTCTTTCTTTGCGGCCGATCGCAGGGCATCATGGTCCGGTTGACGCGGCCGGTCATCCGCCCGCCTGGACACGCACCGGGCTCACACCCTCCTTTTGGAATCCAGGTGGCCGGTACGCTCCCGCCGTATGCCCGCGCAGGGCAAGAGCCTCTGTTATCGACGCATGGGAACTCTCCAATGCCAAAATTCACGCAACGATGGTTCGCCTTGATCCTGACCCTGGCCGTGTTTGCCCCGTCGGCCGCGATCCTCGCGGAGGACGTGCCCAGGGGGGAGGTCACGAAGTACACCTTCGAGCAGAGCGAGATTTTCCCGGGCACGGTCCGCGACTACTGGATCTATGTGCCGAAGCAGTACGACCCGGAGAAGCCGGCGTGCCTGTACGTGAACCAGGACGGCGTCCAGTACAACGCGCCGGCCGTTTTCGATGAATTGATCCACAAGGGGGAGATGCCGGTCACGATCGGCGTGTTCGTGATGCACGGGCGCGTCCCCGCGCCGAACGACAAGGCCCTCGATCGCTACAACCGCAGCTTCGAGTACGACGGCCTCGGCGACAACTACGTCCGCTTCCTCCTGGAAGAACTGCTGCCCGAGGTGGAGAAGCAGACCGCCAAGGACGGCCGGCCGATCCGGCTCTCGAAGGACGGCAACGACCGCGCCATCGGCGGCGCCAGCAGCGGCGCGATCTGTGCCTTCACGGCCGCGTGGGAGCGTCCCGACGCCTTCCGCCGCGTCTTCAGCGCGATCGGCACCTATGTCGGCCTGCGCGGCGGCAACGACTACCCGACGCTCATCCGCAAGACCGAGCCGAAGCCGATCCGCATCTTCCTTCAGGATGGCTCAAACGACCTGAACATCTACGGCGGCGACTGGTGGATGGCGAACCAGGAGATGGAACGGGCCTTGACCTTCGCCGGCTACGAGGTCAACCACGTCTGGGGCGAAGGGGGCCATAACGGCCAGCACGCCACCGAGATTTTCCCCGACGCCATGCGCTGGCTCTGGAAGGACTGGCCCGAGCCGGTCAAGACCGGGAAAGGCTCGCCGCAGTTGCAGGAGATCCTGATCCCGGGTGAGGACTGGCAGCTCGTCGGCGACGGCTACCGGTTCACCGAAGGCCCGGCCGCGAACGAGAAAGGGGAGGTATTCTTCAACGACATCCCCAACAACAAGACCTACAAGATCGACCTCGACGGCAAGGTGAGCGTCTTCCTCGACGACTCCAAGGGGGCGAACGGGCAGGCATTCGGTCCCGACGGCCGCCTGTACGCGGTCGCCACCGGCACGGAGCAGGTCCTCGCCTACGACGACGGTAAGGCCGAGGTCGTCGCCGAGGGCTTCCGCGGCAATGACCTGGTCGTTCTGCACGATGGCACCATCTACGCCACGAACCCCAGCCGGGACAACGCCGTGCCGAGCCAGGTCTGGCGCATCCGTCCCGACGGGCAGAAGGAGGTCGTCGATCGTGGCCTGAAGTTCACCAACGGCGTCACCGTCTCCCCCGACCAGACGTTGCTCTACGTCGCCGAGAGCCGGAGCCGCTGGGTCTGGAGCTACCAGATCCAGTCCGACGGGTCACTCGCCTACAAGCAGCGATATTATCATCTGCATGTTCCCGACTCCGCCGACGACGCCGGCGCCGACGGCATGCGCACCGACCGCGACGGCCGGCTCTACGTGGCGACCCGCATGGGTGTCCAGGTCTGCGACCAGGCAGGCCGCGTCAACTGCATCATCCCCACGCCGAACGGCCGCATCGCCAACCTCTGCTTCGGCGGCGAGAACCACGACATCCTCTACGCCACCTGCGGCGATCGCGTCTACAAGCGCAAGGTGAAGACGCAGGGCGCCCTGCCGTACCAGGCCCCCATCAAGCCCGAAAAGCCCCGGCTCTGACGCGACAATAACCCCTCGGCTTTGCGTTCTTTCTTCGCGACTTCGCGCCTTTTGCGAGAAACTTTTCCTCTTCCTGTACATCAAAGGGGCAACCCATGAGATTCACCCTCGCCGTCGTCGGTTCTCTTCTCTCTCTCGCCTCGATCGGCCTTGCCGACGAGCCGACCAACCTCCCGAAAGCCTTCGTGGATGGCACCGGGCCGGGCTGGAAGGCGCTCGGCGAGGAGGATTTCGTCACGGTCAACGGCAACCCGGATACATGGACCTGGAAAGATGGCGTCGTCCACTGCACCGGGACCCCCGTCGGCGTGACGCGCACGCAGAAGCCGTACACGAACTTCGAGCTGGTGGCCGAGTGGCGGCACCTCAAGTCCGCCGGGAACTCGGGCATCTTCGTCTGGGCCCCGGAGGAGGCGCTCCAGGACCTGAAGCCCGGCTCGCTTCCGAGAGGTGGTATCGAGGTTCAGATTCTCGACCACGGTTACGCCGAACAATTCGAGCAGAAGAACGGCAAGAAGGCGGACTGGTTCACCACCCACGGCGACGTCTTCCCGGTAGGCACTTCGAAGATGACCCCTTTCCCGCCGACCTCGCCGAACGGTTCCCGCAGCTTCCCGTCGAAGAACCTGAGCAAAGGGGTCAACGAGTGGAATCATTATTACGTGCGCGGGATCAACGGAGAGATTCGCCTCTGGGTCAACGGCGAGGAAGTCTCCGGCGGTTCCGGCTGCACGCCACACGCGGGTTATCTCTGCCTGGAATCCGAAGGGGCCCCCGTCGAGTTCCGGAACCTGCGGATTCGAGAGCTGCCGTGAACCTCGGGCAGGCCGTTGCTCGATTTTGAACCTCATCCTTTGCCGGAGAACATCATGACGCGACGAACGATGATGGGCACGCTGACGTTGTGCCTGCTAGCGTGTTCATCCGTTGGCCTTGCCCGGGACGAGCAGGGGGAGGCGCCGGTGTTCCGGGCGGGCTTCGCCGAACGGGACATCACGCCCGAGATCGGCATGGAAGCGCCGGGCGGTTACGGAAAATCGTATCACCGGACGATCCATGACCCGTGCAAGGTCCGCGCGTCGGTCTTTGACGATGGCCGGTCGAAGGTCGCGATCGTCGGCATCGATGCGCTCGGCATCCGGCGCGATACGGTCGTCAAGGTGCGTCAGGCCATCGAGTCGAAGACCGGGATTCCCGCCGATTCGATCCTGATCGGGGCCTCCCACTCCCACTCGTCGGGGCCCATCGTCTGGATCATGCCCGGGGAATACGATCATGCCTCGCCACTCGTGCAGAAGCTCGCGTACGAAAATTCGACGAACGTGAATCCCGAATACCTCGCCCGGGTCGAGCAGGCCCTGATCGACGCGGTGTGCGACGCGCACGACCATCGCGTGGACGCCCGCGCGGGGGTCGGCAGCGGCACGGAAGACACCGTCGCCTTCAATCGCCGCTTCCTGATGAAGGATGGCCGAACGGTCACGCATCCGGGCCTGGGAAATCCGGAGATCGTCAAGCCGGCTGGGCCGGTGGACCCGGCCGTTGGCGTGATCGGCGCGTGGGATGCCAAGGAGCCGAACAAACTTCTCGGCTGCATCGTCAACTTCGCGTGCCACGCCACGACCAGCCCGGGCGGCATCTCCGCCAATTACATCAACTATCTGGAAAAGGCGATCCAGGGGTATTACGGCAAGGATTGCGTCGTGGTCTTCCTGGCCGGTGCCTCGGGCGACATCACCCAGGTCAACAACCAGAGCCCCTACGTGTACCCGAGCGGTGACCGCTGGGCGCAGCTCGTCGGCGGCAAGGTCGGCGCGGAGGCCCTGAAGGTCTTGCTGACGATGGAGCCGGGCATCCTGACTCCGGTCGCGGCTCGCACCAGGGTTCTGGAGATCCCTCGTCGCGTCCCGGCGCCGGAGCGCGTGGCGAAGGCCAAAGAGATCGTCGAGGGGGACAAATCGAAGGTGGATGCCGCCGAGTGGACGTTCGCCAAGGAGACGGTCATGCTC
The DNA here is from genome assembly GCA_963758025.1 of uncultured Planctomycetota bacterium. Lineage (GTDB taxonomy): Bacteria > Planctomycetota > Planctomycetia > Isosphaerales > Isosphaeraceae > CAVWUA01. Next base: position 283,534 of record CAVWUA010000016.1, read on the forward strand.
GACGCGCTCTTAGAGAAAGAGCCGACCGCCGAGGTCGAGGTGCAGGTCGTTCAGGTCGGACCGGCGGTCTTCGTCACGACGCCCGCCGAGTACTTTTGCCGGTACGGCCTGGAGATCAAGGAAGGGAGCGGATTCCCGTTCACCTTCCCGGTTTCCCTGGCCAACGGCTGCGTCGGCTATGTGCCGACGGAGGACGCCTTCGGCCCGCACGGCGGCGGGTACGAGACCCGGCTGACCAGCTACAGCAACCTGGAGATCACCGCCGGCACCCAGATGCGTGACGCCGGGATCGAGCTGGCCCGCCAGCTCAAGCCGGGAGCCGTTCCCGAGCCGACAGAGCGACCCCCCTTCCAGGGCACGCCCTGGGCCTACGGCAACGTGGCGCCTCAAAAGGAATGATCGCTTGTCTAGGCATGGATCATCGCCGTTCAGCGCCGGAGCTTGTCCGGCCGGGCATCGTCCGGCAGGCGGAGCCGCTGGCCCGCAATCAAGGAGATCCGGCCGTCGAGGACCTTCAGGTTGAGATTGCGGATCTCCTCGTCGCGGTGCGCATCGCCCAGGGTATCCCGGGCGATGCTCCGCAGCGTCTCGTGCGGCCGGACGATGTGATAGGCGGGCTCGTTCTCCGGCTCTGGCTCCGGGGCCGGTTGCTCCTCCGCCGGAGGATTGAACGACGGCGATCCGCTCGGCAGCATGACCAGCATGTCCGACTGATTTCTCGCGCGGGACATCTGGCTGTCGCGCCGGGCCGTGGGTGAGGCCTGGTTGACGCTGGTGGGTGAAGGACGCTGGTCTCCTCGCACCTCACTCAGGGGTTCCTCGACCGTCGAGCGGTCGAGAGCTTCCAGCGGCGGCACGCGGATCGTGGTGCCGACGTACAGGATCTTCGGGTCGGGCACGAGATCCTCATTCGCCTTCCAGAGCGCTTGCCAGAACCGGCCTGAGCGGTAGTAGAGCCGGGAGATCGTCCAGAAATTCTCTCCCTTCTGGACCTTGTGCAAGAGCGGCTCGATCTGGTACGGCTCGGCCGTCGTGGTCTCGTCCTTCGCGGAGTTGCCATCGGAGGCCACCGTCACGGCGGGTCGAGGCGGGCTGGCGGCACTCACGTCCAGCGGCACGCTCTTGCCGGCATTCGGCAGCGGGATGAGCGAGTCGGTGGACTCGCCGCCGGGATTCGCCGTGGCGGTCGACCGCGGCGAGGGGGGTGGCGCGAATGCGGGAATCGCCGGTCGAGGCGCTGCCGCGTCCTCCGTGGGCGTGGCCGGGGCTGGTTCGTTCGCCGTTGTCGGCGGGAGGGCCTGAGGTGCCGGCAGTTCGGTCGGCGGCGGCTCGTGCGGAATGGCCGGTGCGGGCGTTGTGATGGAGGCTTCCGGAGCCGGTTCGGCGACCGGCGGTTCCGTCGCGGTGACGGGCGGTTCCGGCGCGGCAATCGTTGGATCCGGTGCAGCCTCTGGCCGTTCCGGCGCGGTGATGGTGGGTTCCGGGATGGTCGGAGCCTCCTCGACGGGAGCCGGAGGGACCCTTTCAGGTAGCAGCGACAGCGACGGCGCGGGCATCTCCGCGACCGATTCTGCCAGCGTCGGTGGTACTGCCCCATCCCCTTCCGGTTCCGTCGCGGTGACCGGCGGAGTGAATGCCGAGGGGTTGACCGGCGGTTCGCCGGACTCCGTCGGCATCTCCGTCGGCGGCTCCAGGGCGCCTGGCTCGGCTGGCGCGACGGGCTCGGGTGCCGGCTCGGATGTGGGGAACTCTTCTTGATTGTTCGGCAAGAGGGGCATCGTGGGGGGAGCCGTTCCGATGGCCGTGGCTTCATCCGGAACCGGAGTCTCCTCGGCGGGATCGGGCAGCCCCTCGTCGGGCATCGCGGGCAGGGGAGGGACGAACCCCTCCGAGGCATTGACCGCCATCGCCAGGTGGTCTCTGAGGGGGCTCTCGGGTTCCAGCGCCGGGACGGGGGGCGAAGTCGGTTCCGGGATCGAGGCGGGTGAGGGCTTCACCGGCGTTGGGGTCAGTTCCGTGATCTCGTGCTCGGGAGACGGTGATTCGGCAATCTGAGGCGTTGTTTCGTCGTCTGTCGAGGGGGCCGGCACGACGACGTGAGGCGTCGGTTTGGACGGCTTCACGGCTGGCTTGATCGGCTTCTTTTGATGGGAACGGGATGGCAGGGCGTCGCGGCCAGCTTGGAATTCGATTTGCCGGAAGGGGCGGCGGTCTGAGCCTTCGCCACCTTGTCACCCGCCTGATCCTTGCCCTTGTTCCGGACCAGGACGGCCAGCAGGATCACGAACGAGAGCAAGGCCGCCAGGCCGATCCGTGTTTCTTTCTTGCGGAGTCCCGCGATGATTTGCTGACGGCCTCGTCTCCGGGGGAGCGGTGTCTCCACGGAATCGGGGGCCTCATCATTGTTCCCGGGCGCATCCGGCTCGGAACCAGGCTCCGTCTCCGCTCGATGCTTCGACTTCTTCTTGCGCAGAGCCCCCAGAGAGAACTTGCGGCGCGTCCTCGGTTCCGACGTGCCCGCATCGGCAGGGTCGGGGGACTCCGGGTCGCCAGGCCCCTCGTCCTCCTCGCCCACGCGGCGCTTCTTTCTCAGAGCGCCCAGGTGAAACCGCGAGCGTCGGGGTTCAGGTTCCCCTTCGTCAACCCGATGGTCGGGCGACGTGGACTCCGATTCGTTGGACGTGGTGCCGGGAAAGGTGAAGGCCGGCCCGAAGGTCACGGGCGGGGCTTCGGCCTCTTGCGGGTTGACCCCGTCGGCGGGGACGTCTCCGGTCCATTGGGTCTCATACATCGCTCGGCGACCCTCAGTTTTGCGCTCCGTGCACGGGGGTTGAGCTGGATTTCCTCGGCTGTCGCCGTGACGGGTTTCCTGGTCAGGACGTGCAGCTCGGGATTGTCGCGGAAGGCCCGCTTCACGCGGCGGTCTTCCAGCGAGTGAAAGCTGATGATCGCCGCGCGACCGCCGGGCTTGAGCCACTCGGGCAACCGCTCCAGGGCGGTGTCGAGCCGTTCCAGCTCGGCGTTGACCCGGATCCGGAGCGCCTGGAAGACGCGGGTAGCCGGGTCGATCGGTCCCCATTTGCCGGGGATGCTGCGCCGGACGATCTCAGCGAGCCGCGCGGTGGTGGTGATCGGCTCGACCTTGCGGGCCTCGACGATCCGCCGCGCCACGCGACGGCTGTAACGCTCCTCCCCATAATGAAAGAACAGGTCCGCCAGTTCCTCGGCCGACAGGCGATTGACCAGGTCGGCGGCCGTCAGGTCCGCCTCGGGATCGTACCGCATGTCGAGAGGGCCATCCCGGGTGAAACTGAACCCGCGATGTGTCCAGAAGAGTTGATCGGAAGACAGACCCAGGTCGAGCAGGACGCCATCCACCGGCCCCAATCCCAGTTCATCGAGCACCTCGTCCAGGTCGTCGTAAGCGGACCGCGCCAGCGTCACGGGCAACCCCTGGGTCGCGCGTTCGGCCAGGGCGAGCATCTCCGGGTCGCGGTCCAGGCCGATGATTCGTCCCTCCAGCCCGACCCGCGCCGCCAGGGCCGCCGCATGTCCACCAGCACCCACGGTCCCATCGACGAGGACCATGCCGGGCTGGGGATGGAGCCCCGCGACCACCTCGTCCAGCAGGACGGGCCGGTGGACCGGACTCGGCGACGGTTCCTCGGGGGGCACGGCAAAGGCTCGAAGGACAATAGGGACATGACGCGCGGCGGAACCCGGATGAGCGACGATCTTCCGGCGACTATAACGCCCCCGTCAGATCGGTCAAGGCCGGCTCGCCTCGGGAGAGGTTGTCAAGATCGGGCCGGTCCTGGTACACAACATCGACTGATGTTGTCGGTCGAGTTGAGGTTCCATCCGGCGCCGTCACCGAATCGCCGGATAGTGCCGGGCCAGCCGCGTGGGGGAGACCCCGACGGCGGCGAGCGCGGTGAGGGTCCAGTTGCGGAGGGTCTGCCGGAGGATTCCCTGGCGCCGCCAGCGCCGGGGGGAGACGTGAATCCGGCTCGGGAGCAGGGCGAGGCGGCCGAGTCGGCGGAGCCGCAGGGCGATCAGGACGTCCTCCATCAACGGCGTTTCCGGGAACCCGCCGACCCGATCGAACGCCCAGCGCGAGACGAAGAGGCCCTGGTCGCCATACGGCACGCCGAGCACCCCGGCGCGGAGGTGGGCGGCGGCGTCGATCGGGCGGAAGAGGGGGTCGGGGGCCTCGACCCGCATGCGGAAGCAGCCGCCAGGTACGGCGGGGTTCCGCGCGAGGAAGTCGCGGAGCCGGTCAACCGCCCCGTCCTCCAACCAGCAATCGGCGTGCAGGAACAGGAGCACGTCTCCCGAGGCGGCCCGCGCGCCGGCGTTCTGCTGCACGCCCCGGCCCCGGCCGGATCGCAAGACCCGCACCCCCGGCGTCGCGGCGGCGGTCGCCCGCTCCGCCGTGCCGTCGGGACTCCCCGCATCGACGACCAGCACCTCGTCGGCCCCCTGACGCGCCAGGCGCTGGAGGGTCGCGGCAATGGTCGCCGCCTCGTTCCAGGTCGGGATGATGACCGAGACCCGGACCCGCCGCCGCGACGTTCGCGAACGGCTCAACCCTCGGCCCGCGCGTGGAGGTCGTAAAGGTCGCGCGGGGTGTCGTGCAGGATCTGATGGAGGATTGGTGGCAACTCCTCCTCCTCGAAGTAACCCGCCTCGACCATCCTCGCCAGCGCCTGCGCCATGGCCTTCTTCACCACCTGGAGCTTGCCGTAGCTCCACTCGGCGTAATAGGCATCGCAGAGGAAGCCGCTGAACTTCGACATCGGCGCGACCTGGACCCGCAAGCGCGATGGCCCGCTCGATCAACGTCGGGAAGAAGGTGTGCCACCAGTAGCCCGACGTGTACACGTTGGGGAACTGCCGGGCCAGGACGGCGACATCCTGCACCAGCACGTCGGAGGCCATCATCAGGTCGAACCGCGCCCCGCCGAAGTGGTGGAAGGCGCGGGCCATCTCCGAGGTCCACGACTCCTGGAACCGCGGGATGCTCTTGCCGTCGCAGATGAAATACTCCGCGCCGACGGCGATCTGGAACCCTTTGCGGTGCTCGTGATGCCACGCCGAGCACGTTCCACGAGACGAACTGGGCGAGTTCGTCGATCTCGGCCTCGCCGGGCGATGCCATCCTGTGACGAGGATCGCATCGACCCGCGTTTCCTCGGGCGGGAGGAATCTTTGCTCGATCGGCAGGAACGTGTTGCTGAACCGGACGGGGCCGGTGACGGTCCGGTCGAGCCAGTCGGCCAGGAGCGTGCCCAGCCGCGTGGCGGAGGTGGGCCGTGCGCCGAGGACCTGAGTCAACGCATCGAGATATTCACCCTTCGTCGTCCTTCCGTCGAAGAACGGCGAGAGGTCGGTGGCGACACCCGGACAGAACAGGTAGTGGGCGTCGAGCATGAAGAAGACGTTATCGGTGATCTCCGCCGGGTTCTCCGCCGCGGTTGCCCAGGCTGGTGACGACCGTGCGGATATTGCAGCGCTGGCGGAGGACGGTCGAGGCCCACGACGGGTCCTGCCCGGAGGCCGCGACCTTGTCGAACAAAGCACGGTAGTTCCGCTCGGTCAGGTGCGGGTCGTGGAAGTCATAGAGGTCGCGGAAGATGCGGAACAGGCACCAGGCCATCGCGGTATTGCGCATCCGTGCCAGGTACGGGATCGCGCGGCGGACGCGCTCGTCGGCGGGCAGGAGCGGGTCCATGGCGTCGTCCGGCATCCCGACGGCGCGCAGCTCGGTCTGGACCCAGTGATAGCTCATCAGGGCGGCCAGATCGGGCGCGGTGGGGCGGTCGCAGCGGAGGTGCGTGTGCGGATCGACGATCGGCGTCTGGCCGATCATGCGCTCGATCCGCTGGGCCAGGCGGCGGTTCGGTGGTGAACATCAATGAGGCTCGATCTGACGTTGACGAAGGAGTGTGGCCGGGTGACTCGACCCGGAAGGCCATCTTCGGCTCGGCCGCGCATCCTGTCAATCCGACCGTCGCGCGGAGTAAAAAGGGGGGGATGTTTCGGGACGCCCCTTGGATATAATACTGTTGAGGCCGGGGAATGACCGCGCGGAACGATCCACCCCTCCACGGAGCCAGACGATGCGACGGGATATCGACGACGCCCTGCATGGTTGGCCGTACCCGCAGGAACCGAACGAGGACCTGGCGAGGGAAGTCCGGGGCGGGATGGGCGAACCGTGTTGCAGGTGCGCGTCGAGCTGGGCATCCTGCAACTGGAGCGGGAAGGCCGTCCCGATGGCGTCCGCCCGCACGGGTTCAAGACGTATCTGGACTACCTTCGCTATCGCGCGGCGGCCCGGGGGTTGGCTCCCGGGGGGCGTGCGCCCTCCTGCGCATGCGGCCCGAGGATTGCGCGGAGGCTGACCGCGAGTTCATCCAGTTCTCGCACCGACGCGTCGCCTGGCTGGCCATGAACAGGTACGTCAAGGCGATCCAGGACGCCGACCACACCCTCGCCCTGATGGACTTCGTGGCCCGGCACGGTCCGGACGAGGACTACGTGGCCAATCACGAGCGGCTGCGCGGCCTGGTCCTGTTCCACCGGACCCAGGCCGCGGCGGCCCTGGCGCTGGAGCGCCGGCGTCCCGAAGAGGCGATTGACGCTGTCCAGGAGGGGGAACGTCGGCTACTGAACCATCAACGCCAGTGGGAGCAAGATTACGACGAGGACGAGATTCCCGACCTCCCCCTGGCCGATCAACTGCGTCAGCTCGAAGTCGAGATCCGCAAGAGCTTCGCCGTCCCGAAAACCCTCCGCGAGCAACTGGACGAGGCGGTCGAGCGGGAAGATTACGAGCAGGCCGCGCGGCTCGCGCGACAAGATCCGTGCGCGGACCCGCAGCCGACGGCGATGACGGACAATCCCCGGACTCGTCACCTCGGGGCACTGGTGCGATCCGGCCCTTCCACCGTGGGTCTGACCGCCGTCTCGAACGCGGCGAAATGACCGCTTTCGATCCACAGGCCCAGGCCGTTGGGTGTTCGGGGCAAGCGCTGACCGCCGATCGCTATCTGTGATCGGTAATAGCCCTGGTAAAGGAAGTCCTGAAGGGCGGGGAATGGGGGGTAGCCCGCGAAGAGGATCTCCGGCGGGTTCGCCTGAAGATCCTTCATGATCTGATCGATCCGGGGCCGAACAATCGGGTGATTGTCGTTGGCGTGCGCGCGGAGCAGCTCGTTCGTGAAGAACTCGGCCGAAACGCTGTCGAGCCCCGAGTAGAACAGCAGCGGGCTTTGCCATCCCCAGATGAACAGGCTCGGGTTGTTCCAGACGCGCGCGCGCCAGGCCAGATCGCGTCCCAGCGCGCGCAGGAAGACCCACTGACCGCCCCCTTTGTAGCGCACGGTCAGTTGCTCGGGCGGAACGAGCAGGTAGTCGCGGCCCTGGATCGCGGCCGTTCCGCCCACGGCGGCCAACCCCAGCAGAACCGCGATCCCGGAAGCGGCCAGGGTCTGGCGGGAACCGTGGGAGATTAACCCCCGCAGGCCCTCGGCCAATGTGATCGCCACGGCAAGCGACGCTCCGGGGACAGGCAGCAAATAGTAATGTTGCCAGAACAGGCCGGGAAGCGCGACCTGCACCCAGGCCGAGAGCGTCCACGCGACCAGGAGTCGCCGGGGGGCGTCGGATCGCCCCAGGAGGAGCCATCCCAGGGCGGGCAAGGACGCGATCCAGAGCGGCCAGCTTCCGGTTCCCCACCAGACGAGATAATCGGTCCGTCCGAAGGGCCAGGGGAGGTGGCCGTTCGGGTCGGCGTTCCCCGTGAGCAGGCGGAGCCAGAACGGCGGCGCGTGCGGGTCGGCGGGGACATCCGTCGCGAGCGCGCCGCCATAGCGCACGATGTCATCGAAGGCCGCCTCGCCCGCCCCTCGCAGGAGCAGGACCATCGCGGCGATTCCCACGATGGCGGTCAAGCCAAGGAGAAGTCGGCCCAGATCGCCCAGACGGGACCGGAGCGGTCTCGCCGACCCAGAATCCGGTCTGCGAATCAAGAGCGCCAGCAGATAAAGCGGTAAATGCGTGACGGCGACTTGCTTGACCAGGCAGGCGGCCCCCAGCAAGGCCCCAGCCGCGAAGACCGCGAGCCGGTCCTCTCGCTGCAAGGCCCGAACCATGCAGGCCAGCGACGCCGTCGCGAACAGGTTGATCGCGTGCTCCAGGTTCGCGCTGTTGCCGAAGAGATAGGGATCAGTGCTCATCAACGCATAGATCATCGCTGCCAGGCAGGCGGCGGCCGGTCCTTGAATCCGCAGCGCGATCCACCAGACCAGGCCGATCGTCGTCAGGACCATCGGGATCGGCAAGAGCCGGATCGTCAGTTCGTTCGCGCCTCCGATGGCGACGGCCAGGGTGTAGATCCAGTAGCCGAGCGGCGGCTTGTTCTCGGTCAGGTCGCGGTACAGGACATCACCGGCCAGAACGCGACGGCCCATATAGCCGTAGGCGGCCTCGTCGCAGTCGAGCGGTTCGGTTTGCCCCTCGACCACCGGCCAGAGCGTCACGCCGAGATGGTCCCGTAACGAAGGGCCGAACGTATGCCCGCGCCACCAGACGTTGAACAGAAGCGCGAACCCCAGGCCGACCCAGGCCCAGGAGGGGATTCGGGACGTTCCGGCGCGGCTCATGGCGGCCCTCCCTGAAGCCGGTACAGCCGGACCGGGAAGGGATATCGGGCGGGTGACTGATACACCTCGCGGTCCTCGGTCAAGCCGAGCGAGAGGCGCAGTTGCGTGAGGTATGGCCCCCAGGTTTCCGGGTCGATATTTGGCGGCGGTTCAAACGACCCCCAGAGCACGTGCGTCACGCCGTATTGCTGGATCGCCGACTCGATGTGCGGCGGGTAGTAGCTTCGGGGCAGGAGCACGGTCGTCCGGTCGCTGACGATGCGAAGCTCCCAGGGGAACCAGGTCATGATCCGGGCGTCGGGCGGAACTGCCTCGGGATGGTCCTTGATCCAGCCCCCCGTGGTTCGGATCGCCGGCAGATGAAGCTGGAACGGCTTGACCAGCCAGGAGGCATCGTACGCCCAGGTCGGGTCGGACCAGAGCAGGGCGATCAGGGTCGCTCCGAGCGCGGGCCAGGCCCTGGGCGAGATCCGCGACGCGATCATGTCACCAATCCCCACGGAGGCCGTCGGCAGGAGCAGGATAAACACCGGCAGATAGTATCGTCCCAACTGCGCGACCTGCGTCACGTCGGCGATGCGTGCCAGGGTCGCCACGACGAAGGTCAGGAGCAGCAACAGCGTCAAGCGGTCCGAATCGCGGCCGCCCGGCAGTTCGTCGGGATCGGGGTGCGTCAGGCAACGGGAAAACCCCAGCACCACCGGAATGCTCAGGATCATCGTCGAGTAAATACTGATGATCGCCAGCGACTTGATCTTGATCCGGACGATCGCTCGCGCGTTGTCCAGCGTGTAGAACTCTCCCGGCGTGGTGTTGCCCTTGGTCGCGTGATGGACGGTCCACGAGAAGTTATATTGAAAATATTTCGTGTAGGTATAAAACGGTTCTCCATATTCCACGAAGGTGACCCAGGCCCAGGGGGCGATCACGAGGACCGTCGTCAGGCCCCAGAGCAGGAGCGGGCCGAGGTGCCGCCGCCCGTGAACAACCAGGCCGTACAGCCCTCCCGCGGCCATCATGGCCATCGCGGTATTGCGGGAGAGGATCGCCAGCCCGCCGAAGAACCCCGCCAGGAGCGCCCAGCCCCAGCGGGCACGTCCGCGCGCGTGCCAGACCTCGGTCAACATCCAGATGGCCAGCACGGAGGTCAGGGCGACGAGGCTCTCGCGCAGGACGAACCCGGCATAGATCGCGTGGACCGGCAAGACGGCGAGAATGGCCATCGCGCCCAGTCCCACGCCCGGTCCGTATCGCCGCCGGCCGAAGGCGTAGAGGGCGGGCAGACAGAGCAGGTTGAGCAGGAAGCTCGTCCCCTTCGCCACGGCCACGGTCGCTTCCAGCGATCGCCCGGGGACGACACTCGTCAGCCGATAGGCGCAGGCCAGCACGTACGCATACAGAGGCGTCGCCCAGTCGTCGAGTACCCCTTGCCCCTGGCGGATCGCGGGATAATCCCGGAAGTAGCTCTCGACATAATGCTTGACCGGCCCTTCGCCCCGGTAAACGGACGTGGCGACCTCGAGGTAGTGACTGCTGTCTCCGGGCACCAGCGGCAGGTTGCCGCCCACGATCCAGATCGAGGCGCGGATGGCGTATCCGATACAAAAGACCACCCACCAGCTTCGCCAGTGCGGCTTCAGCCAGGGCGTGGAGACCATCCCCAGCGCGACAAGGACCGACCAGACTGCCAGGTGCAACCGCACCAGAGGGACCTGCGTCGGCCGCCGTACCTGGACCAGCAGCGGAACCTCGTAGAACAGGTGGGCCAGGGCGTGGAACGCCGGTTCGATCCACCCGGAGGTCAACTCCGCACTGGTCAGCAAGGCGATGAGACTGAACAGGGCGACTCCCGCCAGCGCGATCCGGCGGTCGCGCTGCGCCTCGGCGACGGTGTTCAACGTCCGACCCCTTCGAACATCATCATCTTGCCCCTCGGGATGGAATGACTGAGCCGCATGGATTGGTTGCGTTTCGATCATACGTCAAGAGAACGTCCGGGGCGACGGTCTCGACAGGAGAAGGGGGCCGATCAGCGCGGACCGGGGCCGCGCTGGAGACGCTCTCGCAACGTTTCCCACCGTTTCCGAAGCCACGACGATTCCCGTAAAAGCTCGGAAGCGGAGAGGGGCCGGTCCGTCGAGAGACGATGGAGGCGTTCGCGCAACCAACGTGCCTCCTCTCCATTTGTCGAGCGATCCGCGATCGGCTGGCAGAAACGGCTCCAGGCGAGCAAGGTCTCTTGCAGCGTGCCCGGATCGCCCGGCGATCGGTGCCGGAGTGGTCCGAGGTACGTCCAGCGGCCGTCCTCGTCGAGAAACACCGCGTCGTGGTCCAGGCCGACAACGTCCATTCCATTGCGGTCCAGAGCATCGATCATCAACAGCAACTCGTGGCAAACGCGCGGAAGATGGGGCCGGGGCTCATCGTCGAGAACCCGCGAAACCGCCTGGCCGTGCGGGTCGGACAGGATCAAGAGCGGAACGTCCACGTCTCCTGCCGGTGTGGACTCTCGCCAGTTGAGTACATCCAGCGGCTCGGGGAGCCCGGGGACATCGGGCAAGTTCAGCGCGTGCCGCAACTCCTCGTCGAGACGTTTTCTCCAGGCGTCGCCGTCCAATCCCGGGCCGTCAAGAGAGCCGGGGGCTCGGACGAGGACGGCAAGGCCCTCGTCCTCGGGGGCCTCGTAGAGGGAACGGTCGCGATCGCGGTAGTTCCAGAACAATTTGCGAGCACGAAAAAAAATCTGGCCGTGGATCGGCTTGCCTTCGTCGTTGAGAACGTAAGTGGACCGATCGCCACCTTGGAGCCGCATTCCGGGTGTGAGTTTCATGATGGAGGCACCAGAATCATGGTCCGAGCAGACGGTCGATCGCCGCGCCGACCTGTCGGGCGTCGGCCAGTCGTTCCGAGGGGCGGACGGCGAGGAGGCGGACGAGCAGCGAACGCGTCGCCTCCGGATACGCTCGGCGGTAAGGCCCGAAGGTCGAGATGGCCCCCTGGCTCGCCTCGCCAGCGGAGCAACCGGGCGCGCGGATCGATTCCGCTGAGCATGTGGTAAAGTGTGGTACCGATCCCATATACGTCCGCGCAGGGGAGCAGGACGCGCTGGGGGTTCTCGCACTCCGGCGGACTGTAGCCGTGCGTGAAGCCCCCTTCCAGTACGGGAACGCCGTCCACGACGACCTGACAGCCGCCGAAATCCAGCAAGGTGGGCCGTCCCAGTGGGTCGATCAGGATATTCGCGGGTTTGAAATCCTGATAGATGCAGTGCCACGTCCGGCCGCTCTCATGACGCCAGGGTTCGTGCAGAGTCGCCAGAATCGACACCAAGGGGCGGATCAGTTCCAGCGCCCGGCGCTCGGGAAGCCCCCGAGCGGCCTCGGTCGCCAGGATCGCCTCCAGGGTCACGCCCGGGAGATGCTGGAGCACGAGATACGGCTCGGCCGCGACGAACTCCGGGGCCAGTCCCAGTTCCTCCAGCGCGGGGTTCTCGTCATACACGTAGTCGTTCGGATGGGGCACGCCGTTGTGCCCGGCGTTGCGGAGCCGCACCAGCAAACGCCGCTCGGTCTGGAGGCCGTGTCGCAGGCGACGGAGTTCTTCCGCCCGGAACGCGGCTTTGTCCGATCCGGGAACCTCCGGCGGGACGTCAAGCCTCTCCGATCGCAACGCTTTGACTAATACTGACTTGCGAGTGTGGAGATCGGTCGCTCTCAGGAGCACGCCCCAGGTTCCCGCACCGAACAGATCGTCCACGCGATACCGTCCGGCGATGGGCTGGGCGACGGTGAACGCGGCGTCCGGCGGTTGCGCGTCGGAGAGCCGGATACGAACGCACGACCGGTCGTTGCGGGTGAACGGCTCGCACGCGGAGGGGGATTCGGTCTTCATGACAGAAAAGAATAACCGGCGCGGGGAACGATGTCTCCCCGCGCCGGTGGATGAGGTTCGAAATTCCTGATCCGACGGGATCGCTCACGCTTCCAGCAGGCTGAGGGCGTCGGTGATCCCCCGCGCCGGCGTGCGCTGCAAGAGGGGCGGATAGCCGCCGTAGTACGGTTGCACCGGTGGACCGATGCGGAGCTGGAACAGCGGTCGAGGCGGCGCGGCATAATAGCCGGGCGCCGGAGCGACATACGACCGGGGATAGACGGGTTGCGGAACCGGAAGGCCGTATCCACCGTAGTAACCACGACGGTGATGGGAGTTGCGATACAACCTGCGTCGCAGACTACTGTTTCCGTAGTAGCCAGGGTATCCACCATAGCCGTAACCGGGGTATCCACCGTAGCCGGGATAACCGCCGTAGCCGTATCCAGGGTAACCATATCCGCCCAGCCCACGACGGCGGGTCGTCAGGCCGGCGAGGGCTTTATTGCTGTTGCCCATCAAGGGGATCGTCGCCAGTCCTCCGAGCATCGTGGCCAACCGTCCCAGGAAGCCCCGACGATTCACGTGGGTTTGACTCATTGTCGTGATCCTTTCGTTGGAATATCCAGAGAGGTTCCTGACGCGAGGTAGCGTCGCGGTGGCCTCTTGAAAATCATGCTTTGCAAGAACCGTGCCCGAACCGTTCCGACGTGCGCGGACCCGAAGGAGAGAATTGCCTATAATGGTCTCTGGTGGCTCGATCGCGGGCTGGTCGGTATGGGAGGATGAGACGCGAATGTTCGGGGCGACAACCGATCGACAGAGCTGGCAACTGGCCGCCGAATCGATCGTGGTCCGGATTCGCTGGTTCGGGATCATCATGGGGTATGTCCTGGTTCAGACGCGGGTCGAGCTGCTGCACAACCCCTCGGCCGTCCGCGCGTTTCTGGCGCTCGGGGCGGGCTATGCGGCGCTCGACACGGCGTTTCACCGCATGGATGAGGTCTTTCTCGCCCGCTGGCCGTTGTTCGTCTCCGTGATGGAAGGAACCTTCATCGCCCTGCTTTGCTATCACGATGTCGGCCTGGAGAGTCCGTTTCGCTGGTATTACCTGCTGTCGTTGATCTGCTGCGCGATTCGCTATCGCCCAGCCATCGCCTGGCTGACCTTCGGTGGACATTGCCTGAGCCTGGCGGTTCTGGCCTGGGCCCTCTGGCCCGACCCGTCGGGGCTCTCCGGGCTGCCCTTGACCGTGGTCATCCTCGCCTGGGCGACCTGGGCCGGCGTCTCGCTCACCAGCCTGTTAAAGGCCACCGGCCGAGGGCTGGAGCAGGCCAACGCCGCTCTGGAGCAGAACCAGAAGGAGCTGGAACGCCGGGTCGCCGAGCGATCCGCAGCCTTGCGAGCCTCGCAGGCTCGGGTGATCCATCAGGAGAAGATGGCCGCCTTCGGCCTGCTGGCCGCCGGAATCGCCCACGAAGTCGGCAATCCCCTGGCCGCGATCAGCTCCCTGATCCAGATGATCCAGCGGCGACATCCCGACCACTACACGGGGGAGAAGCTCGAACTGGCCGCTCGGCAACTCCGGCGCATCCAGCGCACGGTGCGCGACCTCGTGGATTTCTCCCGCCCGGCCTCCTCGATCAAGGGGCGGGTCCGTCTGACCGACGTGGTGGAGGACGTTCTCGGGATCGCCAAGTACTACACCCGCACCGGCGAGCGCGACATCATCACCGATCTCGCGGCCGACCTTCCGGCGGTCATCGCCATACGCGACCACCTCGTGCAGGTCGTGCTGAACCTCGTCATGAACGCGATCGACGCCACCGCGAAGGGGGGCCGAATCCATCTGGAAACTCGCATGGAAGGGGAGCGGATCATCTTGAGGGTCGAGGACGACGGCCGGGGCATTCCCGCCGAGGATCGCGAGCGGCTGTTTCAGCCGTACTACACCACCAAGCCGCAAGGCACCGGCCTGGGTCTGTTCGTCAGCCGCCAGATCGTCGAGGAACTGGGAGGAATGTTGAGCCACGACCCCAGCTTCGGCAAAGGGACGCGGTTCATCGTGCAACTGCCCGTGCCGTGTGCGGAGCCTGCTCTGGCCGTCGCCGCCGCCGAAGGAGTCGCGTCATGAGCCGCATCGCCGCGCGCGGCACGTCGTCATCGGCCCCCGCCGAAGGACGTGGCCGCATTCTGGTCGTGGACGATGAGGAGATTCTCACCGCGACCCTTCAGGAATTCCTCCAGGATGAGGGGTTCGAGGTGGGCACGGCGCAGGACGCCCCCTCGGCCCTGTCCCTGGTCGAGACCCTGGAGCCGGATGTCGTGCTCTGCGACGTGCAACTGCCGGGGCAGGGGGGGCTGGAACTGCTCGACCGCGTGCTCCAGATCCGGCCCGAGACGCTCGTCCTGATGATCACGGCCTACGCCACCGTCGAGAACGCCGTCGCGGCGTTTCGCCGAGGCGCGCAGGACTACCTGATGAAGCCGGTCCTCTTCGACGACCTCCTGGCCAAGATCGACCGCCTGATGAGCGTCCGCCGTCTCCGGCTGGAGAACCAGGCCCTGCGACGGCAACTGCATACGACCGGCGGACCCAGCCGGCTCGTCGGTGAGAGCGCTCCGATGCAAGCGGTCAAGACGTTGATCCGCAAGGTGGGGCCGACCCGCAGCAACGTGCTGATTGCCGGAGAATCCGGCACCGGCAAGGAGCTGGTCGCGCGGGCCTTGCACGCGACGGGGCAGGACCCCGATTCGCCGTTTCCTCGCCGTCAACTGCGCGGCGATCCCAAACGACCTGCTGGAGAATCAGCTTTTCGGCCACCTGCGGGGGGCTTTCACCGGGGCCGACCGTGACCACGCCGGGCTGTTTATTTCGGCCGGGCAGGGGACCGTTTTTCTCGACGAGATCGGCGAATTGCCCCTGGCCACGCAGGCGAAGCTCTTGCGGGCGATCGAGACCAAGGAGATCTTGCCCGTCGGCGCGACGCGGCCAATCTACTTCCACGCGCGCGTTCTCGCGGCGACCAATAAAGATCTGAACGCGGAAGTCGCTGAGGGGCGATTCCGCGCCGACCTGTTCTACCGGCTCAATGTCGTCTCGATCCACATGAACCCTTTGCGCGACCGACCGGAAGATATCCCCGAACTGGTCGCGGTGCTTCTGGAGAAGCACGCCCGGACCCTGGGCAAACGGGTTGATGGCGTGGACAACGCCACCATGCGAGTGCTGATGGCCGCAACTTGGAAGGGGAACGTCCGGGAGCTGGACAACGCCCTGGAGCGGGCGGTCATCCTCTCCGAAGGGCCGATTCTCACGCTCGATGACTTCACCGCCGACCTGGTTGCCGAAGCGGGCGACATGGGCGAGAGCGACGACCTGCGCACGGCCCTGAGCCACTTTGAGCGGCGGCATATTCTCCGCGTCCTGACTCGGGCCGACGGCGACAAGCGCGAGGCCGCCCGGCGGCTGGGCATGGGCCTCTCCTCGCTCTATCGTAAACTGGAGGAGGACAACGCGACCTCCGCCACCTGAGCCGGCAAGCACGGATGTCCTCTCGATTCGGAATCGGTCCCATGCGTTGCACCCGTTGCGATTCCCCCGCGGTACCACTGAGCCTGGGTCGTCTCCGTGACGGCCGGCTCGTCTTCGGCTGGTGCCGGGAGTGTCTCGTGGCGAACGGTTGCGAATCACTCGACGAAGGCCCCGAGATGGAACTCGTGCTGAACCGATCGCAGGCGAGGCGACGACGGCGGACGGCCCGACGTGCCCGGGCCGCGGCTCGATCTCCCGAGGAGGTTCGGCGCCTGATCCTGCGGTCGATCGCGCAGGTTCTGGCCCTCTGGGCGTTGCTCCTGGCGGTCGCGGGTGGGTTTCTGGTGCCCGGCCCGTCCGCGCGGCCGACGGACCCGGTCGGCAACGGTGCGCGGGCGTTTCTGCTGGTCGGATCGGGTGTGATGCTGGTCATCGCCCTGGTGCTCGGGTTCTCCGCGAGGCGAACGGTGCGCGGGCGCCGTCCGACGCCTCGTCGGCTCGTTCCGATCGTGTCCACCTTGATGATCGTCGTCGTTCTGGTCTGGGGAATCGGCTGGCATAAACTGTCCCGCGACCCCTGGATCGTGGCGATTGTCGCGCTGGTGCTCCTGGCATCTGTCCTGAGCCGACGCGCGGATTCTCGCGGTCGTGTCGCATCGCCGGAATCCTCGGAACAACCACTTTGATGTCCGGTCCAGCCCAACCCTTCCCGGAGACCACCCCCGATGCTCACCGTGCGTTCACTCCCCGCGACGATGGTTCCGGCGACTGTGATCGCGTTGACGATTCTGGCCGGCGCCGCGGGCTGGCACGCGCTCGCGGCGGACAAGGCCCCGACGCCGGACCCCTTTCTGGCACTCAACAACGAATTCCATGCAATTTATCAGCGTGCCCAGAAAGAGACCCTGCGTAGCGCGGGTCCGTTGATTCTCGTCGACGGGGATAAGCTCATCCTGATTCACGAAACCCATCGTGAAGAGGCCGAGGTGGTTCCTTCTTTGTATCACAATCTCAAGATGATCTCGCATTTACCACTGTCGATCGACATCACGATCGCCCCGTTCGGTGACGGGCCGATTGATGTGACGCGACTTGAGGAACTGAAAACCCTGCGAGGGCTGGCCGCGCGGATGCGGGAGGACCTGGACAATCGGGGCTTCAGCGCCGGGCAAGTCCAGCGACAACAGACCATCTTTCGCGAATCACTCGCCTATCTGGATCGGTTGATCGAACGCAAGTCATCCGTCAAGGACGAACGCATCGCCTACACGCGAGCGATGGGGCCTCTCCTGCTGACCAATGCCGACGAGGCCGCCCGCGCGGCGATTGATGCCTACCTGGCCCAGACGTCTACCTGGCGCGATATGCTGCCGCCGGAGGACTGGCAGCGTCTGCGCGTGATCGTGATCGGTCCGCAGATGCCCCGCGAGAACAACCTGGCCGTTCAGTTCTTCGCGCATTTGCTGGGCGTCCCTGGCGAGGGGCGGCGGATCGTCTATGCCGAGTCGCTGTACGAGGAACCCCGCGCGCTCGATCTGCTGGCGACGCATCTGCTTGATAGCCGGTTCTCGGAGGATTTCTTCAACGACCCGAACCGGATGGATCGCGACCTGCTCGGCGACGCGGCGACGGCGTATCTCCAGACGCTCGACCGATCGGAGGAATGACGACCGCGCGGTCGTGGGATGGCGAGGCGGATCGGTCGGTCCGCCGTGCTCTCTCCCGCGACTGAGGATCAGATCCCCGCCCCCATGTTGAACTGCTGCTCGTCCTCGCGGATGCCGCCCATGCCGCCGCCGACCGTGCTGAAATCCTCGACCAGCTCGATCGAGCGGAGGAACTTGACCATCTTGAAGCCAAGTTGTGTCTCGAACCGCGGCCGCAGCGGTGCGCCGTGCTGGAGCGGCAGGGGTTCCCCGTTCAACTCGTAGGCGAGGATCGTCTGGGGGTGTCGGGCGATCTCCATGTCCACGCATTCGTAGTACACCTTGCCGGTTTTCTCGTGCATGCCGAACGACCAGAAGACCAGATACTTCGCCTCGGGCTTCGGCCGGCAGCGCCGGAGGATCTCCCCGACGCGGACGCCGCTCCACCGGCCGATCGACGTCCAGCCCTGGATGCAGTGGTGCAGGGTCGCCTGGTCCTGCCGGGGCATCGCGCGGAGGTCCTCCAGCGACAGGCTCAAGGGTTCTTCGACCGCGCCATGAACCTCCAGCCGGAAGTCGGCGAAATTGTTCGCCAGCAATCGTTCATACGTGTCGTCGTCCCCCTTGGCCTGGGGATAGGCGGAGATGGGGGGATAGCCGTTGATGCGAAAATGTGGTGAATACTCGCTCTCGGCGTAGGTCTGTCGCGATGTCGTGAAGTGGAAAAACCAATGACGAACCGGATCAACCAGCTTGGCGAGCACCCGATGGGTGAATCGGGATTGATGTTCGGAAACAACGTTGGCGAGGACGTGGAACAAGACGATCGCCGCGATGATCCCGAACCCGATCCCGGTCGCGAGCCAGTGGCCCTGGCCATGCGCTTCCCCCAGGACCATCTTGCCCATCTCATGTGGAATCTTATGAACAACGACCATGACGAGATGAACGAGCGTGAACCCGAGAATGGCGAGCATCCCGAGGAAATGAATGCTCCGCGCGGCCTGCCGGTTCAGGATGCGCTCCATCGTCGGTAAGCGGCCCAGCAAGGCCGGCGATTGCCATAACCCCGTGAGGATCATCAACGGCGACAGGAAGAACGTCACTCCGAAATAGGCAAGCTGTTGCAGCGCGTTGAAGGGGAGCCGGGGATCATACGTGAATTGAGACGTGGGTTCGGGAACCTGGAAACTGGCATACGTTAAGAACGTCTTCCAGGCCTCGGGCACGATCTCCCAGGAGGTCGGCACGAGGCGCCGCCACTGTGGAGTGAGAAACAGCACGCCCAGATAGAAGACGCCGCAGAGGAACCAGAGTAACGCGTTGAGAAAGTGCCAGTACCGCCCTAAGCCCAGCCCATGTCCGCCGGGCAAGGCCAGCCACGACGGCCAGCTTTGCTCCTCATCGGTCGAGCACCACATCCGATCCGAAGGCATCTCTTCCTTTAGAAAGCTCAACCATTCGCTGCCCGGTCGGCAGTGGATGTTCCAGTAGAGTCGAGGATGTGCCGCCAGAATGGCCAGGCCGCTCCGGATCAGAAGCGTGAGAAACAGCACATTGAACCAGTGCGCCAGGCGCACGCTCAGCGGATAGCCGAGCTCGGCGAAATCGCCCATGCTGATATCCGTTAATCTTGTCTCTCTGTTCGGACGGCATTCCTCGAATCATTCACTCCGATCGAAGTGGAGCGAGGGGGGAGGAATTCGGTGGAACGCCGGCCTACGAAGTCTCTGCGCGATTGCAACATCGGACGCAGTCGTGGAGGGAATAGTTTGCCATGCGACTTTGTCTCGCCTCGAAAGAGCCGCAAAGTGCGTACCACTCACGGGAGTTCCAGGTTGCGGGCTGACGGTCCGGGAGTTGCCCGCTATCCCTTTCTGAAACCTGTACGGCAAGGGAGGCCGGAATCCACCGACGATCGTCGAGTTGAAGGAGAGTCCACCGATGCCGAAATCACCGTCGCAGCCGCATCCTTACGATTCGCCGACACACGAGCACCCGCAGCCGGTTCCTCTCGTGTCGCCATCCGACCTGGTGAATCCGATGCTGACCATCGCCGACGCGATGAACACCGATCTCCGGACGTGCTCTCCGGCCAGCTCGGTTCTCGAAGCGGTTCTGATCTTTCGCGATGCCGAGACCGGGATCGTGCCCGTGATGGAGGACGGCAAGCCGGTTGGCGTGCTGACCGATCGCGATGTCGCCCTGGCGCTGGCCGAGCATCAGCAGGAACTGCCGAACCTGCCGGTTCGCGACTTGATGACAACCGACGTGACGACCATCGACGCGAGCGCCCCTCTGGAGAAAGCGCTGGAGGTGTTCAGCGAGGCTGGCGTCCGCCGCTTGCTGGTTGTTGATCGTCAGGGCGGGCTGGCCGGCGTTTTGAGCTGGATCGACCTCCTTCCGCACGTCTCCGAGCGAGGGGCCGGTTATGTGATTTCCCGGATCATTCAGAAACGCAAGGAGCGGCAAGGAGAGTCAGCCGAGGATTGATTCACGCTGGCAGGAACCGGTCGAGCCAGTCATACGCGCGGGTTTGAGCGACCTCCGGGAAGGCGTGGCCCTGTTGGTGATTGAACAGCGCGATGGCCTCGGGGGCTCCGGTCAAGGTCCAGACCGGACGCACGGCGTCGATGTAGGGCTCGCTACGGGCGCCGTCGGCGGAGTCCCCGCCTATCAGGAGGAAAGCGCGGGGGCGCTCAGGGCGAGCACCTGGCCGTGATCGAGTCCGAAATCGGGACGGCGGATCGCCTCGCCGAGATACCAGGGGGCGTCCCAGTTCGAGTAGGTCAGGCCAATGCCCCCCTCGCTGGACACCGTGGCTCGCACGCGCGGGTCGAACGCCGAGAGGTAGAGGGCCTCCTTCGCGCCGAGCGAGTGGCCGATCGCGCCGAGCCGCTTCGGGTTCACGTCCGGCTGCGCGGCCAGGGCGTCGAGCGCGCGGCGCGCGTCAAAGAGCATTTTGGCCATGCCCGTCACGTCGGGATGACGCTGACGGAGCCAGGCAACGGCCGCCTGAAGATTGCCGGGCTGGCCGTACTGCCACAGATAGCAACGCGGGCAGAACGTGACATAGCCCCAACGCGCCAGGTGCAGGCCGATGTACTTGTCCTCGGGGCCTTCCAGGCCAGCGGGCTGTCGGATCGTGTAATCGACCGTCGAGTGCAGGACCACCGCGCCCGGTCGCCCCTGGCCCGGCCCTTCCGGGCGCAGCAGGTACGCCTCGACCGGCAGTCCCGGTTCCGCCTCGTAGCGGACGAGCTGGCGAATCACCCCCTCGGGCCGGTCTTCCTCCAGCACGGTCAACGTGGGAGCGGCCCTGGGAGCGGGAATCGTCCCGAGGAAGTCCCGCCAGCGTCGCGTCAGCTCGTCCCGACGCTCCTCCCAGCCCGGACGCGTCGTGATGGGCCGATGTTCGTCATCGAACAGCAGAGGCGCGGGGCGAGTCGCATCCGGTACAGCTTCGTTCATCATGAGTTCTCATCATAAAATAAGGCGATGCTGGCCGTGAAGCCATGAACGAAGTTCTGCCCGCCGATGGGACCAAGCTCTCCCATGGCGAAGAACCCCGCGACGGGGATCGGGCCGAAGGTCTCGCGGAGCGCGGAAACGTCGTGGTTCGGCGCGGGGAAGAGGCGGGAGCCTCGGCCGTTGCAGGTGAAGAGCAGGGCTCCGGCGACCTCCGCGCTGTCGAGGTTTTTCTGATCCGTCAGCAGATCGTGCAGGTCCTCGTCGGCCGTGCCGGCGTCTCGAACGTGGAACTGCACGGTCTGGCCGACCCGCACGAGGTCGGTGATCGCGATGCCTCCCGCCTCGTCGGCCCCCATGACGTTGCGGACGAGAAAATCGCCGCGGTGGAACGATTCTTGATATTCGTTGATGACGCGACCGATGTGGAGGCCCTCTCGGACGAGGTTCTGGTCGGCCGGGCTGAGGGCCTCGAACGTTTCCTGGAGCACTTGCAAGGCGGGCCGACGGCCCAGCTCGCGGATGAAGTTTTGATCGACGCGGGTCACGATCATCGACTGGCCGATCGGCCGACACCCCTGACTGACGATCGTGCGGATCGGCGTGGGGCTATCGATCAGGAGGGCGACCGCCCCGTGCGCGAGTTCCTCTCCATCGAGCACCAGGCGGTTCTGCCCGGGCGTTGCCGAGGCGCTGGCCATGCCTCCCACGACGCGCAGGCCGGGCGCGACCTCGTGGAGCGTCTCGAACCAGGAATCGGTCGAGAACGTGAACGGATCGCCCAGGAGCAGCAGGAGCCGGCCCTCGGGGTGTTTTGGCGCCGTCGCGAGCTTCTCCGCGATCACCCCCATCCCGTCCTCGCCACTCCCCAACCGCAATGGTGTCAGCTCCGCGCCTGGGAGGCGGATCGACCAGAGGCTCACGGCGGGCTCGCCCTCAATCTCGCTTCCCTCGCCGACGATCGACTCACCCGAGCACCCCAGGACATGCCGGCCCAGGCCTCGTTCGCGGCAGAGATTCGCCAGCCTGGCCAGCGATTGGGTGTGATGCGGTGAGGCGAACGCCAGGGCCAGGTCGGCAGGCTCGTCTCCCATCTGTTCCGCGAGACGATTCAAGACCTCTTGAAACGCCGCGTCGGTGTCCCGCGTGGTCGAGAGGGCCGAGCCACAACGCATCGGAGGGTCTCCGGGTGAGGGTGGAGGAGAATCGGGTCACATCCCAGGATCAACCATCACCCATTCCTGTCTCAATCCGCCACCAGGGCGGAGATTTTCTGGAACGAGTCGCGCAGGTCCTGGTACAGGTCCCGATAGATCGCGTAGGCGCGGTCGTAGTAGGCTTTCGCCTCACGATCGGTCGTCGTCGTCTCGACGACCTGGATGGTGGCGTCGCACGCCTCGGCGACGCTGGAGAAACCGCCCGTGCCGACCTGAGCCAGGAGCGCGACGCCGAAGGCCGGACCTTCGGACGCGTTGATCGTCACCACGTCCTGCCCATAAATGTCGGCCTGGATCTGTCGCCAGAGGGGGTTACGCGCGCCACCGCCGGAGAGACGGATCTGGGTCAACGACTGGCCCATCTCGCGGATCAGTTCCAGGCTATCGCGCATCGCGTACGTCGCCCCTTCGAGCACCGAGCGGATCAGGTGGGCACGGCCATGCCGCACGGTCAGGCCGATCCAGCCCCCCTTGGCGTGGGGGTCGAAGTGCGGGGTGCGCTCGCCGGTCAGGTACGGCAGAAAGAACAGCCCCTCCGCGCCGGGGCCGACGGTGGCCGCCTCGTCGGTGAGCAGGAAGTACGGATCGACCCCTTCGGCCTTCGCCCGGTCGATCTCCGCCTTCCCCAGCTCGTTGCGGAACCACTGGAAGCTGCCGCCGGCCGCCAGGACGACGCCCATGACATGCCAGGCGCCGGGCACCGCGTGGCAACCGCGCTGAAGGCGGCCGAGGGGATCGAAACCTGGCTCGTCGGTGTGGGCGAAGACGACACCGGAGGTGCCCATCGTGGCCGAGACGGCACCCGGACGGACGATGCCGTTGCCGACCGCGCCGGCCGGCTGGTCGCCGCCGCCGCCGACGACCGGCGTGCCGATGGCCAGGCCGGTGGCTTGCGAACCCAGCTCACCGACCTGAGCCGAGACTTCGGGGCTTTCGTGGCACGCGGGCAGGAGCGCCGGGTCCAGGTCGAGCTTGCTCAGAAGCTCGGTGCTCCATCGCCGGTTCGCCACGTCCAGGAGGAGTGTGCCGGAGGCGTCGCTGACCTCGGTCGCGTACTGGCCGGTCAGGCGGTACCGGATGTAATCCTTGGGCAGGAGTACCTGCCGGAGCCGCTCGAAATTGGCCGGCTCGTGCGAGCGGAGCCAGAGGATCTTCGGCGCGGTGAAGCCGGTCAGGGCCGGATTGGCGACGAGCCGGACCAGGGCCTCGCGCCCCCCGGCCCGCGACTCGATCTCCGCGCACTCGGCCGCCGTGCGCTGGTCGTTCCAGAGCAGGGCCGGGCGGATCACCTTGCCGTCGGCATCGAGAAAGACCGAGCCGTGCATCTGTCCGCTCAGGCCGATCCCCGCGATGTCGGCCGGCTTCAAGCTGGCCTTGGACAGGACGTCGCGCACGGTGGCGATCGTGGCCTTCCACCATAGCTCGGGGTCCTGCTCCGACCAGCCCGGCCTCGGGTGGCTGCACGGATACTCCGCCGTGGCGGTCGCCAGGATCGCCCCCGTGCCGTCGATGGCCAGGGTCTTCGTCCCCGATGTCCCAATGTCGATCCCCAGCGTCACGCTCACGATCGGATCTCCCAGCGTTCGCCACATTGTAAAATCTTCGGAGTCACGCCCTCGGGCAGCAGGCGAGCCTCGGCTTCGAAGAGACTGACTGGAACGGTGTTAAAGGTGAACATATCATAGTGATTAGGCACGACGTAACGGGGTTTGCAGGCCTTGGCCAGGGCGACGGCCTCGGCCGCGGACATGTTGCCGGCGACCCCTCGGCGCGGGTCCCGGCCATTGATCGGCAGGAACATCACGTCGAGCCGATCCGGTCCGAGGCGGTCGGGCAGCCCGTCGTAGAGCATGCTGTCCCCGCTATGATACAGCCGGAGGCCTTCCGTCTCGATGATGTATCCCAGATAAAGATGGTGGCCGGCCGCGTCGGTGTCCAACTCTTCGTGCGCGGAGGGGATGGCGCGGATCAGGAAGCCCGAGGGGGCATGATATCGTTCCCCCGCGTCGAGCCCGAGCAACCGTCCCGCGGGCAATCCGAGATCCTCGGCATACGAGACCAGCGGCGTCGGCAAGACGAGCACCGCCTTGGGGGAGGCCGCCATCAGATCGGGCAGGGTGCCAGGGTCGAGGTGATCGGAATGTTTGTGGCTGGAGAGGATCAGGTCCACATCAGTCAGGTCCGCCCCGCGCAACGGGCATTCGGTCATGCGGACGTGGGGCTTGTCGGTGTTCGCGTACTTGCTGGTGAGATGTTCCGACAGGTATGGGTCGATCACCAGAAGACCGCGCCGCGACTTGATCACGTATCCGCTCTGGCCGAGCCACCAGATGGCCAGGGTTCCGGCGGCGGGGTGGGTGTCGCGGATCTCGTCCAGCAACGCCTGGCCTTTACGCAGGGGTTGAATCAAAGTAACGGTCATGCCTTGGCCTCGGAAAGAGATCTGTTCCGTGGGGAGGAGAGCGTGACAGCGCGGGCTTCGGAGCGGATCGTCAGCATGCTTGGGATCGACGCGTCGAAAGGGAGGATGATGGGTGGCGAATTATCGGAACTCGCCCGCGCATCCATCAGCCATCCGGGACGCCGTCGCGATGCGATCGAGAACCGGGGCGGTCGCACGTCAACCTCCCTTCCGCAGGGCCTGCCGAGCCTGGAGCACGCCCTCGACCATCGCCTTCGATTTCGCCACCGCGACATGCCGCGCTGTCTGTGAGAACCCGCAGTCGGGCGTCACCGAGAGCCGCGTCGCATCAAGATATTGTAAGGCCGTCTTGATCCGCTCGGCCACCAATCCCGGCGGTTCGATCCAGGTATTCTTGACATCCACCAGACCGACCGCCACATCCATCGTCTCGGGCAACTGGGCGAGCAACTCGATCTCGGCCATCTCCCGGCTGGCGAACTCCAGCGCGAGCTGATTCACCTTCGCCTGGCCGATATGCGGGAAGAGCGGCTGGTACGACCGCCAGCCGACGGCCCGCGCTCGGTAGTTGCCGAAGCACATGTGCATGCTGATGTAGGCGTTCACCCCCTCGGTCGTCCGCGCGATGACGTCGAGGAAGCGCTCGGGCTCGTCCGGGTGGCAGGCGAAGCTCGGCTCGTCGAGCTGGAGGAACTCGACCCCTTCCCGGACGAGGGCCTTCAGCTCGGCGTTGACGATCGGGATCATCGCCTCGGTGACGGCCTGCCGGTCCTCGTACACGTCGCCGCCGTTGACGCAGCCGGCCAGGGTGAACGGCGCCGGGAACGGGTACCTTGACCGGGGCGTCGGTCAACTCCCGCAGGCGTCGGTATTCCGCGACGGCGCCGAGGCCTCCCGGCGCGGCCAGGGGGGCGACGCAGCGGTACTTGCTCCGCTGGTCGTGCGCGGGGGCTCCCCAGAGCCGGGCTTTCGGGAGCGGTTCCAGCCCTTCCAGGTAGTCATAGAAGCCCAGGTTGAAATCAACCCGCTGCATCTCGCCGTCGGTGACACGGTCCAGCCCCGCGCGGCGCTGGTCGTCCACAACCAGGCGCACGGCGTCGCGCAGGGCCTCCTCGCGATCGACCGGCCCGAACAGTTGCGGGTGGGCCGCCACGTCGGCGATGAATTTTTCGTACCAGCCCGGAAAGGACCAGCTTCCGATGACGGTCGCGGGGATCAAGGGATCATTCATCATTGAGGCTCGGCAAGAGACAGAAGAAATGGCTCAACGGTCCGCGCCTTCGACCTCGGCGAAGAGGTCGGTCAACGGCAAGCGAAAGCCCGGCAGGATCTCCTCGTCCTCCAGCGCGCCGTCTGGCCTGAGGATGCGGGTTTGCGTCGTCGAGGCGTACACGTACACCAGCCGTTCGGCCGGATAGACGACCCAGACGCGGCGGACGCCCGCCTGGAAATACTCCCGCACCTTGGCGACGACCTCGTCCGCCTTGTTGCTCGGGCGGATGACCTCGATGGCCAGGTCGGGCACGACCTCCCAGGCGTGGTCGCTGGGAACCCGTCGCGTGCGCGGCCAGCGCTCGTAGGAGACGAAGGCGACATCGGGCCGCCGCTTCGGATCTCCCTCGGGGTGGAGCAGAAACAGAACCTCGGCCATCACTCGGCCCAGTCGGTGTTCCCTGAGAAACGGTGCGAGGTATCCGACCAGGACCGAGGCGATGAGACCGGAATCAGCACCAATTGCCGGCTTCTCCACCCACTGCTCGTTGACGAATTCGTAGAGTGCCTCCTCATCCGGAGGTGGGGCGTTCTTCACCAACGGGGCGGCGACGGGCGATTCGGTGGCTTGGCTCATGACGAGGCTCCGTATCGCATGGGGGTGGAGAAGCACATGGAAAGGGTTCCGTTCCGCTCGGAAGCCGGGTGAACCCCGCCGTCCTCGGCCGATCCTGGAGGATAGAACCCGCCCCATAGGGATCAAGGTCGGCTGGAGGGGCACTCCCAGGACAACGATTATACCACTCCTGGCGCGGCCCGAAACGCAATGCCGTTCCTGTCAAGGTCGGCCCAGCAGTTGATCGACCGACTCGGCGGCGATCGGGTGGTAGGCCCGTCGCGCCTGTTTGTAGATGGCCCGGGCTTGCGACTTGCCCTCGGCCGTTCTGGCCAGAGCTTCGTACAGGGGCATCAGGAACTTGCGACGTCCGACCCGGGTCAGAAATTGCTCCAGCCTCGGACCGGCCGGCGGATACCGGGTGTGGATCGCCATCTCCAGCCACTGGGCGATAATCTCGCTGTTGCCGCGGTCGGTCAGGCCGAACGCCGCGTCCAGTTCGGCCATCCGGGATGCGGGGAGGTCCCGGGGCAGGGTGCGGAGGAATCGGAGCCATTCCAGCGTGGACCAGTCGTCCGTTGTCAGGTCCCGCGCTTCGACCTGGCCGTCGAGCCAGCGCCGGGCCTCCGCCTCGACGGCGGCAAACCGCTCCGAGGTCGGCTCCGGCGCATCGGCCGGCAGTCCGGGCTGGCGGAGCCAGGCGTGCAGGTCGATCGGCTCGGCCGCTTTCGGGTCTTCGGGAAAGAGCGTCTCGCGGAGATAGGTTTCAAAATCGGCGGTCGTGATGCTCTGAAAGGCGAAGTGGTCGAAGTATCCTTTCAGGAAGGCGTCGAACCGTTCGCGTCCGAAGAGCGATTCGAGACGGGAGAGGAACAAGGCCCCCTTCTCATAAGGTACGCTCGACATACCGTCGTCCGGGTCGCGGCCGGTCAGGTCGATGTGCAGGACTTCATCGCGAGGGGCGAAGTCGCTCCAGGTCCTTGAGGAGTTCCTGCTTCCCCAGCACGGCTTCCATCGTCGGCGCGTTCCGGGCCATAGATCGTCTCGACGATCCGGCGCTCCAGATAGGTGGTGAACCCCTCGTTGAGCCAGAAGTCGCTCCACGTCGCGCTGGTGACAAGGTTCCCCGACCACGAATGGGCCAGCTCGTGCGCGATCAGGGAGACCAGCGAGCGGTCCCCCGCGATCACGGTCGGGGTGACGAACGTCAGTTTGGCATTCTCCATGCCACCAAACGGGAAGCTGGGAGGAAGGACGAGCAGGTCGTATCGTCCCCAGCGGTACGGCCCGCACAAGGTTTCCGCCGACTGGAGCATGGTCTCGGTATCGGCGAATTCCGAGGCGGCTTTCTCGACCACCGACGGCTCGGCCCAGACCCCCGTACGCGGGCCGAGCGGGCGGAACTCCAGGTCCCCCACCGCCAGGGCAATCAGATAGGAAGGAATCGGATGCGGCATGCGGAAGCGGAAGGCATCGTCCTGCTGCTCCTGTACATCCGCGCTCATGACGGCCTTGAGACCCTCGGGAGCATGGATCGTCGCCTCGTAGGTCACGCGGACGCCGGGCGAATCCTGCAAAGGAATCCAGGAGCGGGCGTGGATCGCTTGCGACTGCGAGTAGAGGAACGGATGCATCCCGCCGGCTGTCCCCGCCGGATCGACCCACTGCAAGGCGGTCGCTCCGGGCGCGGTGCGGTAGGTGATGCGGACCGACGCGGTGTCCAGGGGCGCGCCGATCCGCAATGGCGTGCCCCGGATTGGATCGGTTTTCCCCAACGCGAAGGGAACGTCCTGGCCCTCCGGATCGACAATTCGCTCAATGGTCAGGTCGCGGGTGTCCAGCACGAGGGGGGCGTCCGGCGGGCACTCCGGCGTGCGCTCGATCCGCAGTTCCGCGGTTCCTTGCAAGATTTTGCGCGTGAAGTCCACCGTGAGATCCAGGTTCACGTGCGTGACCCGGATCTGAGCGGGATTGCCGAACGAATGTCCATCCCGGCGGCTGAGGTCATTCATGGCCCGGCCACGGGTTCCCACCAGAGCCAGGACCGTCATGGACAGGGCAACCGTTCCCACGAAGCACAATCTCATCCAAAGCTCCTTTATCAGTCACGGCGAGACATCCTCATGGACCGGGCGAATTCTCCCAGGCGATGCTATCCGCCCAAGTCCCCCTGACTGTAACGGCGGCGCGATCCTGTCGCCACCGCTCCTGGTCCAAGAAATGCATGCGGGATGGGTAATTCTAACGAACCTGGATGATAAAAATCTCCAGACCCGAAAAAAGCGCCAACGCCACTGGACACGGAACCGTATGCAACGGTACGCTTGCCAGCGTTTGTTAAACAATCGCGAGGTGATCGGTCGAAAAGACATGATTGTTGTGGACAGTGTTGGTTGCATTGACTGATTCACGACATTAGAATGAGCGCCTTCTGGACCTGCCGTTGGAGAGGGCCGTCCCTCCTGGACGTACCCCGGACGTGATCTTCTCTCCAACCCTTCCTCAAGAGACTCAGCCCCCCATTTGGAATCGCGTGGTGTCGAGACGACGGAGAGTCGCGGTCGGGACCAAGAGCGACGGCATTGGCCGGAAACGGTCCACCACCGCATAACGCGAACCTACCCTCCAGAACGAGGAGACGATCGATGTTCGGTGGCAATTTCCGAGGCCCGCTATTCAGTCGCCGCGGTTTTCTAACGGTGGGCGCCTGCGGCTTTGGCCTGACCCTGGCGGATTTTTTCCGCATGAAGGCGCGGGCCGAGCAGAAATTCTACGCGCCGATCGAAGCCCAGGCGGACTCGATCATCCATATCTTCCTGCCGGGCGGCCTGGCCCACCAGGAATCGTTCGACCCGAAGCCCTACGCTCCGGTCGAGTACCGCGGCGACATGAAGGCGATCCCGACGAAGCTCTCCGGCGAGGTCTTCTGCGAGACCCTGCCCAAGACCGCCCAGATCGCGGACAAGATCACCGTCATCCGCTCGATGACCCACGGCGAGGCGGCTCACGAGCGCGGCACGCATAATATGTTCACGGGCTATAAGCCCAGTCCGGCCTTGCAGTTCCCGAGCATGGGCAGCGTCGTCTCGCACGAGTACGGTCCGAAGAACAACCTGCCGCCCTACGTCTGCATCCCGAACCAGCCGAACGAGTACGCCGGCACCGGCTACCTCAGCTCGTCCTACTCGCCGTTCAGCCTGGGGGCCGATCCGGCGAACAAGAACTTCCAGGTCCGCGACCTGAACCTCCCCAACGGCATCGACGACAGCCGCTTCGCCACCCGCCGCGAGCGTGCTGGAAGCCGTCAACGACCACTTCCGCAAGAAGGAGAAGTCGCGACGGCCTGGACGCGATGGATACCTTCTACGATCGGGCCTATAGCCTGATCAGCTCGCAGGCCGCCCGCGAGGCGTTCAACATCGCCGCCGAGCCGGAAGCGATCCGCAACGA
Organism: uncultured Planctomycetota bacterium; assembly: GCA_963758025.1. Lineage (GTDB taxonomy): Bacteria > Planctomycetota > Planctomycetia > Isosphaerales > Isosphaeraceae > CAVWUA01. The sequence continues at coordinate 313,639 of CAVWUA010000016.1, forward strand.
GTACGGCATGAACGATGCCGGTCAGCGCATGCTGATGGCACGCCGACTCGTCGGGGCCGGTGTCCGGTTCGTCGCGCTGACCTACGGCGGCTGGGACATGCACAACAACGTCACCCAGGGCATGAAGGGGCAGATGCCGGCCTTCGATCAGGCGTACTCCGCCCTGATCAACGACCTGGAACGGACCGGGCTGCTCGAACGGACCGTGGTCATGGTCTCCAGCGAGTTCGGCCGCACGCCGAAGATCAACGGCACGGCCGGCCGCGACCACTGGCCGAAGGTCTTCAGCGTCGTCCTGGCCGGCGGTGGGATCAAGAAGGGCTACATCCACGGCGCGAGCAACTCCACGGCCAGCGAGCCGGAACGCGACGAGATCGGCCCCGAGGATCTCGCCACCACGCTCTACCACCAGATCGGCATCGTCGCCGACAAGGAACTCATGGCCCCCGGCAACCGGCCGATCGAGATCGTCGATGGCGGCAAGGTCCGCAAGGAGTTACTGGCCTGATCATTGGCGTCATATCCTGGACGACATGCCCGTGAGACCCTTCTCACGGGCATGTCCCACCCATACCAGGAGAACAGGACAATGCCCAGGGTGATCCTCCAGCGCGATCAGCTCCGACGCCTGATCCAGAAGCGGCGGCGCTTCGGCGCGGATCGTTTCGATGAGGTCTGGGACGGAGTCTATGTCATGTCGCCCGAGGCCGATAACGAGCATCAACTTCTCGGTTTCGAACTGGCGGCCGTGCTCCGAGAAGCGGTCGGTACGCTGCGGGGAGTCACGGTCTATCCCCCAATCAACATCACCGATCGCGAAGATCGGTGGAGAGAGAACTACCGCGTCCCGGATATCTCTGTTTTTCTTCCGGGAAATCCAGCCGAGGACCGCGGCTCTCACTGGCTCGGTGGCCCGGACTTCGCCATCGAGATCCTCAGCCCTGGCGACCGCTCACGCAAGAAATTCCGCTTCTACGCCAAAGTTGGTGTCCGCGAACTGCTGATCCTCGATCGTAACCCCTGGCGGCTGGAACTTTATCGGCGAGACGGCACTGAGTGGCGGCTGGTTGGTACGTCGGCCCCGGATGAATCGGCCGCCGTATCCAGTGACGTGCTGCCCCTGGTCTTCCGCCTCCTGCCGGGCGAGGCCCGTCCCTCGGTCAACATCACCCGAACTGATACCGATCAGCGCTGGTCGATCTAGCTGAAAACCGTAACAACCCTCCGCTCTCGCGACGACGCGCCCCCGGACGACGCTTGTAAAACGACTTCCCCACCCGCGACGGCTCTCCATCAACGGACCTAACGCCATGCGCTTCCGCCTGATAACCCCCTGCCTGTTGCTGCTCGTCGCCAGCACGGTCCATGCGGCCACGCCTGCCTTACGGGCGATCCGTCCGGTCGGCGGTCAGCGGGGTACCGAACTGGAGGTGACCCTCTCCGGCGCCCGTCTGGGCGACGCTCAGGAGATCCTCTACTACCAGCCGGGAATCGAGACGGTCTCCTTGACCAAGGTCGATGACAACAACGTCAAGGCCAAGCTCAAGATCGCCCCCGAGTGCTCCCTGGGACTGCACGACCTGCGCGCTGCGCACGGCCACCGGCGTCAGTGAGTTGCGGACGTTCAGTGTCGGTGTCCTCCCCGAGACCGACGAGAAGGAGCCGAACAACGACTTCGAAGCTCCGCAATCGATCCCGATCAACGTCGTGGTCAACGGTGTGGCCCAGAACGAGGATGTGGATTATTACGTCATCGAGGCCAAGAAGGGGGAGCGGATCTCGGCCGAGGTCGAGGGCATCCGGCTGGGCATCACCCTGTTCGATCCCTACGTGGCGATCATGGACAACAAGCGGTTCGAGCTGGCCTCCAGCGACGATACCGCCCTGGTCTGGCAGGACGCGTCGGCATCGGTCATCGCGCCGGAAGACGGCCAGTACATCATTCAGGTTCGTGAGAGCGCCTACGCCGGCAACGGCAATTGCCTCTACCGCTTGCACGTGGGCCATTTCCCCCGGCCGAAGGCGACCGTGCCCGCCGGTGGCAAGGTTGGTGAGACGGTGGCCGTTCGCTGGATCGGCGACGTGCTGGGCGACAAGACAACAGAGGTCGCGCTCCCGGCCCAGCCCGATCCGAACTTCGGTCTCATCGCGCAGGACGAGCAGGGAATCGCCCCGTATCCGAACGCGTTCCGCCTCTCGCCGTTCGGCAATGTTGTCGAGGTCGAGCCGAATGATGCCCAGGACAAGGCGACCCCCTTCGAGGCCCCCCTGGCCCTTAACGGCGTGATCGACAAGCCGGAGGATGAGGACCACTTCCTCTTCCCGGCGAAGAAGGGGCAGGTGTTCGATATCCGGGTTCATGCCCGCTCGCTCCGCTCGCCGCTGGACTCGGTCTTGCACATCGCCCGCAAAGGGGCCAACTACATCGCCGGCAACGATGACAGCAACGGGCCGGACAGCTACATCCGATTCACGGCGCCGGAGGACGGCGAATACGATGTGTACATCCACGACCATCTGAAGAACGGTGGCCCGACCTATTTCTACCGGATCGAACTGACGCCGGTCGCGCCGAAGCTGGTCATGAGCCTGCCGAGCGAGTCGATCAATCGCGGCACGGAGAACATGGCCGTGGCCGTGCCCAAAGGGGGGCGGCAGGCGTTCCTGGTCAACGCCTCGCGGGCCGATTTCGGTGGCGAACTGAAGGTCCTGGCCGAGAATCTTCCGCCCGGCGTGGCGATGGAATGCGAGACCATGGCCGCGAATCTCAGCACGTTCCCCGTGCTGTTCACGGCTGCGGCGGATGCTCCCGTGGGGGGTGCCCTGGCAACGATTCAGGGGCAGCACGTCGATCCGAACGTGACGGTCCCCTCGGAGTTCAGCGAGACGTCCGAACTGGTTCTCGGTCAGAACAACATCCCCTTCTGGACGCGCTCGGTGGACCGGCTCGCGGTGAGCGTGATCGAGGAGGCTCCCTACGCGATCGAGGTCGTCGAGCCGAAGGTTCCCCTGGTTCGCAATGGCACGATGAACCTGAAGATCGTCGCCCATCGCAAGGAGGGCTTCACCGCGCCGATCGCCGTTAGCCTGCCGTGGAACCCGCCCGGCGTTGGCTCGGCCGGTGGCGTCTCGATTCCCGAGGGGCAGAACGAGGCGATTATTCCCTTGAACGCGAACAGCAACGCGGAATTGAAGACCTGGAAGGTGGTCGTGGACGGCACGTCCGGGACGCCCGGTGGCCCGATGCGCGTCTCCTCGCAACTGTTCAACCTGACCATCGCCGAGCCTTACGTGAATCTGGCCTACCAGAACACGACGGTCGAACAGGGCAAGGAGACCGATCTTCTGGTCAAGGTGAACAAGGTCAAGGACTTCGAGGGGGAGGCGCAGGTCACCCTGATCGGTTTGCCGAACAAGGCGACGACCGAGGTGAAGACGATCACCAAGGATACGGCCGAGGTGGTCTTCCATATCAAGACCGAGGCCGAGACCCCCGACGGCAACCACGCGAACCTGTTCTGCCAGGTGGTCATTACCGAAAGCGGCGAGCCGATTCTGCACAACCTGGGCACGGGTGCCTTGAGGGTGGACAAACCCTTGCCGCCCAAGCCCAATGCGCCGGTGGCCGCCGCGCCCAAGCCGGAACCCAAACCCGCCGAGCCGATGGCCAAGCCCTTGAGCCGGCTCGAACAGCTTCGCCTCGAAGCGGCTGAGCGTGCCAAGGCGGCGGCTGGGAGCGGTGGAGAGCAAAAGTAAATACGACGGAAACAAACGCCCTGTGGTGACCGCCGGACGGTGTGCGAGCCGGCGCGTTCGACTTCTTGTTGGATATTCCTTGGTCCCCGACCCGTGAGGTCGCGATGCGAACGATGAGATTCTCCCGGACAATCGTCGCCCTTCTCGCCCTGGTGGCGAGCCCGGTCCTGGCCGACGACGCGGCCCTCGCCAAACTCGAGGTCTTCCCGCCCGATATCCACCTGACAACGGCTCGCGACCGGCAGCTTGTGGTCGTCCAGGCGACTTACGCCGACGGGATTACCCGCGACGTGACCAAGGACGCGACGATCACCCCGGCGGACCCATCCCTGCTGCGGCGTGAAGGCAACACTTTCTGGCCCGCCGCGGATGGCCAGACCGAGATCACGGTCGCCTTCGGGGGCCAGACGGTGAAGCTCCCGGTCGTGGTCGCGCAGGCGACCGACTCGCCCCCCCTGTCGTTCCGGCTCGACGTGATGCCGGTCTTCATGCGCTCGGGCTGCAACACCGGCAGTTGTCACGGTGCGGCGAGGGGCAAGGACGGCTTCCGCCTGTCCCTCTTCGGCTTCGATCCCGAAGGGGATTACTACCGCCTGACCCGCGAGATGCCCGGCCGGCGCATCAACCTGGCCGTGCCCGCCGCCAGCACCGTGCTGGAAAAGTCGATCGGTGCCGTGAATCACACCGGCGGCAAGCGGTTCGACGCCGCCAGCGAACTGTACCAGACCGTCCACACGTGGATTCCGCCGGGGCGCCGAATGATGACGTGAGCAAGCTGCCCACGGTTGTCTCCGTCGATCTGTACCCGAAGCAGGCTGTTCTCGACGGCGAAGGGGCCACGCAGCAAATGACCGTCCGGGCCAAGTATTCGGATGGTACCGACCGCGACGTGACCGGCCTGGCCCTCTTCTTGACGAACAATGAGACCAGCGCGGCGATCTCCCCCGATGGCCTCGTCACCGCGGGCCAGCGTGGCGAGTCGTTCGTCATGGCGCGGTTCGAGACGCACACGGTGGGTTCGCAGATCCTCACGCTTCCCAAGGGCTTGCAGTTCGAGTATCCGGCCGAGCCCGAGGCAAATTACGTCGACGCGCTCGTCGCGAACAAGCTGAAGAAGATCCGCGTAGCCCCCTCGGAACTCTGCACCGACGAGGTCTTCCTCCGTCGCGTTTATCTCGACATCGTTGGCCTGCTGCCCACGGTGGACGAATATCAGACGTTCATGGCCTCGACCGATCCGGAGAAGCGGTCCAAGCTGATCGATGAATTGCTGGAGCGCAAGGAATTCTCCGAGATCTGGGTGAACAAGTGGGCCGAGCTGCTTCAGGTGAAGTCGTCGCAGCAGGTCAGCTACAAGGCGATGTTCCTCTATTACAATTGGCTCGTCGAGAAGCTGTCGAAGGACACGCCGATGGACCAGATGGTCAAGGAACTGCTGGGGGCCAGCGGCGGCACGTTCAAGAACCCGGCGACGAACTTCTACCAGGCGACGAACGACCGTCTGCTGATGGCCGAGAACGTCGCGCAGGTATTCATGGGCATGCGCGTTCAGTGCGCTCAGTGCCATAACCACCCGTTCGACCGCTGGACCCAGGACGACTATTACAGCTTCGTCGCGTTCTTCTCGCAGATCGGCCGAAAGCAGGGTGAGGACTATCGCGAGCAGATCGTGTTCAACTCCGGCGGCGGCGAGGTCAATCACCCGGTCGGCGGCCGGGTGATGCCGCCGAAATTCCTCGGCGGCGCGGTGCCCGACGTCAAGGGCAAGGACCGCCGTGTGGTCCTGGCCGAGTGGCTTGCCTCGCCGGAGAACCCCTGGTTCGCCACGAGCTTCGCCAACCGGGTCTGGGCCCACTTCTTCGGCATCGGCATCGTCGATCCAGTGGATGATTTCCGCGTCAGCAACCCGGCCTCGAACCCCGAGTTGCTGCAAGAGCTGGGCAAGCGGTTCACCGACTCGAACTACAACCTCAAGCAACTGGTGCGGGATATCTGCAACTCTCGCACGTATCAGCGATCCACTCAACGCAACGCCTCAAACGAGCTGGACGAGCGGAACTTCGCCCACGCCAACCTGCGGCGGATCAAGGCCGAGAACCTGCTCGACATCATTAGCCAGGTGACGGAAACCAAGGACAAATTCCCGGGCTTGCCCCTCGGGGCCCGCGCCGTGCAGATCGCCAACGGAGCGACCTCGACCTATTTCCTCACGACCTTCGGCCGCGCGACCCGCGAAACCGTCTGCTCGTGCGAGGTCAAGATGGAGCCAACGCTCTCACAGGCTCTGCACCTTCTGAACGGTGACACCGTCAACAACAAGATTCAGCAAGGTGGCGTCGTCAAGCAGCTCGTCCAGACCAAGAAATTCCCCGAGGAGCGAATCGTTGAACTATACCTCCGCTGTTTCAGCCGCATGCCGACCCAGGAGGAACTGGACAAGCTGACCCCGCTCCTCGCGCCCGGCACTAACCAGGAACAAGCCCTCAGCGATATTTACTGGGCCCTGCTCAACAGCCGGGAGTTCTTGTTCAACCATTGACGTGACATGAGATGGAGATTGACCGATGACAGACGGTTCCGTCTGTCATCGGTCATCCATCCGCCAAAAATCGTCAGCCGTTCGCGTCTCCCTCCTCCTCGATCAACCGCACCGTAAACGCCCGCCGAGGTCTCTTCCCATGCATCTGAAGTCCTTCGCGATCCTGACCAGTCTGACGCTTCTGGGAGCGTCCGCGACAGTCCGGGCCGATGAGGCCAAGCCCGCCAAGGTCACCTACAAGGAGGTTTCGGCGATCTTCCAGAATCGCTGTAACGGCTGTCATAACAACGATAAGAAGAAGGGCGGCCTCGTTCTCGACAACTACGGCAGCGCCCTGGAAGGTGGTGGTTCCGGCGCGGTGATCGAGCGGGGGGATTCGGCCAATAGCCGGTTGTACCTGCTCGTGGCCCACGAGGAGGAACCGGCGATGCCGCCGAACCAGCCGAAGCTGCCGGATGCGGAATTGGCACTGATCCGCGCCTGGATCGATGCCGGTGCGCCGGAATCGGCCGGCGACAACGTCGCCATGGCGGCGAAGCCGAAGCTGGACTTCAAGCTCGATCCCTCGGCCATCGGCAAGCCGCAAGGTCCGCCCGCCATGCCCGAGGCCGTCTCGACCGAGCCGGTGGTTGTCACCTCCCGGCCCAACGCGATCACCGCGCTCGCCACCAGTCCCTGGGCGCCTCTGGTTGCGGTATCGGGGTTCCAGCAAGTTCTCCTGTATAATACCGCGACCCAGCGCCTCGTGGGGGTTCTGCCTTTCCCCGAGGGGGATGTCCACACGTTGAAGTTCACACGCGACGGAGCCATGATCCTGGCCGGAGGCGGGCAAGGTGGGCAGTCAGGCCGGGTCGTCTGCTGGGATGTCAAGACGGGTCAGCGCCTGTTCGAGGTTGGCAAGGAGTATGACATTGTCCTCGCCGCCGACATCAGTCCCGACCGCAGCCTCGTCGCCCTCGGTGGTCCGAGCAAGGTTCTCCGCGTTTACAACACCAGCGACGGCGAGCTTGTGTACGAGAACAAGAAGCACACCGAGTGGGTCACGTCCGTCGCCTTCAGCCCCGATGGGGTTCTTCTGGCCTCCGGCGACCGCAACGGCGGCCTGATCGTCTGGGAAGGGATGACCGGGCGCGAGTTTTATGACCTTCGAGGTCACGGGGCGATGGTGACCGACCTCTCCTGGCGGCTCGATTCCAACGTCCTGGCCTCCAGCAGTGAGGACGGGACCGTCCGGCTCTGGGCCATGCAGAACGGCAACCAGATCAAGAGCTGGGGCGCGCACGGCGGCGGCGCGCAGTCCGTCCGGTTCGCCAAGGACGGCCGGCTCGTCTCCACCGGCCGCGACCGCGTCACCAAGCTCTGGGATCAGAACGGCGCGGCGAAGCTTCAGTTTGAGGCGTTCGGTGACATCGGCCTGCAAGCTGCCTTCACCTTCGATGATTCGGCCATCGTCGCGGGCGACTGGACTGGCGAGATCCGCATTTGGGAAGCGAAGGAGGGGAAGCGGATCGGCAACCTCGCGGCCAACCCCGCACCCATCGCCGTCCGCCTGGAAAAGACGAGCCAGGAACTGGCGACCGCGCAGGCCGCGGCCGACGCGGCGACCCAAGAGCTGGCCAAGCTACAGGAAACCGTCGCCACGCAGAGCGCTGCCGTGACCTCCGCGCAGCAGGCTCTCACTCAGGCTCAGGCTGCGGCATCCGCCGCCGCCGCGAAGCTCGCGGCCACCGAGAAAGCCGCGACCGACGCCCGTAATGTCGAGCAAACCGCCGCGGTCGCTTACTCCAAGGCGGACTTTGAGCGGTCCCGGGCCACGACGATGCGCAATGATCTCCTGACGGAAATGCGCGAGAAGGCCGAGGCGGCGCGGCTTTCCGCCGCTGCGAGAGACGTCTCTCACAACGAACGTGACCGGCAGATCGCCGCCCGTGCCGAGGCGGCTCTGGCCGAGGTGACCAAGCGGGCCGAGGTGACTCTACCGCAGCTTTCCGCGATGATCGACGCGGCCAACGCCGCCCGTGCCACTTACGATCAGACGACAGCCGCGCGGATTGCCGCGGAAGCTCCACTGGCTCAACTCCGCCTCGAAACCCAGAAGGCCGCCGCCACGGTCCCGCCCCAGCAAGCAGCGTTGGACGCCGCGAACAACGCCAAGGCTGCTGCCGAGAAGGCCGTGGTCGATAAGACGCCGGTCGTGCAGGAACTCACTGCGAAGGCCAACGCTTTGAAGGCCGAGGCTGACGCCCTGGCCGCCGAGAAAAAAACTGCCGAGGCCGCCGGTGTCGCCGCGGCCACGGCCTCGGCCAGTCGCTGATCGGCCTCCTTCGGCTGACCACCTTCGACAGAACAAAGACGGCGGGCCACCTGCGACGAGAATGGCAGGTGGCCCGCCGTCTTTTGGAAGGCGAGGGGCGTCGTTCTCTTCACGTCTGCTGGATCGGGATCGACTGGGGACGATTCCGCCAAATTCGCAAGAGCCGAGACATCGCATGATAACCCCAGATCCCGATGATCAGGCCGATCGTATCCGCGAGCGCATCGGCTGGATCGAGGTGCCTGTCGGACGTCAGCCATCCCTGAAGTAATTCGATCAAGACACCGAATGCCGTACCACCTGCCCAGACGGCGATGCTTTCCCAGGGCCGCTTCTTCGCTGTCGAACTTGCCGCCATCCAGAGCAGGCCGAACAGCATGAACGTCACGACGTGCTCTAATTTGTCCTCGTGAGAAATCGATGCCGTGGGAATGTTCTCCCCCGGCATCAAACAGAGCGCGAGAATCAGCAGAGAATACCCCGTTGCCAGAACCAGCAAAACGATCCGACGTTTTTCAATACCCATTGCGATCATGCGTTTATCCAGGCTTCCTTGTGTCGGTGGGGATCATCAACAGACGGCCGAGATATCTTCGCGGAATCGACTCGAACATCTCAAGAGCTGGTTTGTTATGGTATCGCCGATCCGGGTTCGTCGGCATGCCGAGCTGGCGGTTTCACGCCGTCGGGATTTGATCGGCGTCGTTGAGGCCGAAGCGATCGACCCCCTGTTCGCGCAGGATGTGCTTGCGGACCTTGCCGGTAACGGTGCGGGGAAGTCCGTCCACGATCTCAAGGTATTGCGGAATTTTGAAGTGGGCGATCTGGCCTTTGCAGAATGCTCTCAGATCGTCGGGTGAGATCAGGGCTCCCGGTTTGGGGACGACCCAGGCGGAGACGACTTCTCCGTAACGGGGATCGGGCAGACCGACAACGGCGACCTCGGCCACACCCGGATGATGGCAGAGGTATTCCTCGATCTCCGGCGGGTAGATGTTTTCACCGCCCCGGATGATGAGTTCCTTGCTCCGGCCAACGATCCGGTAATTCCCGTCCTCCCGGCGCGTGGCGAGATCGCCCGTGTGAAGCCAGCCGTCGGCGTCGATGACCCTGGCGGTCGCCTCGGGGTTTTTGTAGTAGCCAGCCATCACGCCGTGGCTTCGCACGCACAGTTCACCAGGGGCGCCGGTGCCGCATTCCTCGCCGTTGACGGGGTCGAGAAGTTTGACTTCGATGCCCGGCAGTGGGTGGCCGACCGTGCCGACGCGGACCTCGATCGGGTCGTCCACCGACGTTTGAGTGATGATCGGCGAAGCCTCCGTCAGACCGTAGCCGATCGTGATCTGAGAGGCCCCCATCGTCTCGATAACGGCCTTCATCAAGGGGAGCGGGCAGGGGCTTCCGGCCATGATTCCCGTGCGCAGACTGCTCAGGTCGCGATGCGGACGGTCGGGATGATCGAGCTGAGCGACGAACATCGTCGGAACGCCGTAAAGGGCTGTGCAGCGTTCTGATTCGATGGCGGCGAGGGTCGCCCTGGGATCGAAGCTCGCCGCCGGCACGACCAGGGCCGAGCCATAGACGACGCAGACGGTCGTGCCGAGCACGCAGCCGAAGCAGTGGTAGAACGGGACGGGAACACACACGCGGTCAGTCTCGGTGTAACGGACCCGCTGCCCGATGTAATAGGCATTCATCAGCACGTTCCGGTGCGTGAGCATCGCCCCTTTGGGCAGGCCGGTTGTGCCGGAGGTGAACTGAATATTGAACACGTCGTCCCAACGGACGGTCTGCTCGCGCTGGGCCAGGTCGGGCGCGATCGGATCCGACTCCAGGTCGTCCCAGGGGATCCATCCCTGGCTGGGGCTCGACCCGATGGCGACGACCCGTTTCAGGACCGGGAGCCGCGCGGCGTGCCAGTCGGGCGACGTGGCCGAGGCGATCTCGGGAGCGATCTCCTGGACCATCGCGACGAAATCCGAGGTTTTGAATGGGGTGCCGACGACTAGCGTGGCGACATCGGCCTGGTACAGGGCCTCCTCCAGTTCATGCAGGCGGTAGGCCGGATTGACGTTCACCAGGACCGCGCCGAGGCGAGCGACGGCGAACTGGGTGATGACCCACTCCGGGCAATTCATCGACCAGATGCCGACATGCTCCCCCTTCTCGACTCCGAGCCGCAGCAAGGATGACGCGAGGACATCAACCCGCCGGTCCAGTTCGGCCCAGGAGTAGCGGACGGGGACGGAGGGAAAAACAATGGCGTCCCGATCCGCGAAGCGGCGAGCCGTGCGACGGAGGACCTCGCCCAAGGTCAGACCGTCCACCCAGGGGGTCGTGCTGTCGGAGGCATCCATGGCGAAACCTCAAGGTTTCCGAGACGTGTTTCTCTCGAAGGTGCCAGGGCTGCGGAGGAGGAAAAATTTCTTCGTTCCGATTCAGTTCGGTCCAGGGCCAGTCGGCAGGTCAGGATCAATCCCATCATCGCGATCGTCGTACGAGGGGATGTGGTCCAGGTCGATGTGCCAGTGGGTGGCGCGTTTTTCCAGGAACGCTTGCACGCCTTCGGCGGCCTCATCGCCGACGCGGACCGCTGCGCTGACGGCCGCGGCTCCTCGGAGATTGGTCGGACGATGGCTGGCCTCGTCGAGCAGGCGCTTGGTGGTCGCGATGGCGATCGGGGCGGATTCGAGCAGGGTTCGAGCCAGGGCCAGGGCCTCGTCGCGTCCCCGGCCATCGGGGACGACCCGGTTGACCAGCCCCCAGCGTCCGGCCGTCTCGGCGTCGAGCGGCTCGCCGGTCAAGGCCAACTCCCGGGCGCGGCGGTCGCCAACCTGCCGCGCGAGGTCGTGCAGGACGATCGCCGGCACCAGTCCCCGGCGCACTTCGGGATAGCCGATCCGAGCCGCCTCCTCGATCACGACAAGGTCGCAGGCCAGGGCCAGTCCCGCGCCGCCGCCCAGGGCGGCCCCTTGGACGACGGCGATCATCGGGCGGGGAAAGCAATGGATCTGGTTGATAAGGTGGGCGATCGCCTGCGTGTCCTCGACGGCGCGGCCCTCGGTCTCGGAAGAGGCGTCCGTCACGGCGACTTCCTTCAGATCCATCCCCGCGCAGAACGCGGGTCCGGCACCCGTCAGGATCACGACGCGCGGGCCGGGCTCGGCCGCGATCACGTCCATCAGATCACTGAGGGTCGCCACCAGATCGCGCGAGAGGGCGTTTCGCGCGTCCGGGCGGTTGAGAGTCAGCACGACAATCGGTCCCTGGTCCTCTCGCTGCACCAGCGGATCGCTCATGATCGGGCCTCCTCAAGTTCGAGAGTCGTTCGGGGGCGCGGGAAGTCGCAGTTCCATCAGTGCGGTGCCGAGCGCCTTGCCCTGCGAGTCCAGCCGCAAGGACCGACTCGCCCCGCCTGCCAGGGCGCTGTCGATCACGAAGTTCAGAGCGCGGATCTTCGGCAATTCATAACGCACGACTGGTCCGATCCCCAGGGGCCGAAGAAATGCGGCCACGGTCTCGGCTGTCAGATGAGTCTGCAACCAATCATAACATGCCGCATCGTTCGCCACGACGCCGATGTTCGCCCGATTCCCTTTGTCTCCGCTCCGGCAGTGGGCCAGGTCGCCGAGGCGAACGTCGAGGGATTGGCGGGACGTCTCCGTTGTCATGATTGTTACCTCAAATGTCCAGTATCTCCAGCGCTCGCCAGGTGACGCTCCATGCGACGACCAATCCGGCGAAGATCCGCCCTGTCCACTCACGGGCGTCGGGGGAGGGGTCGCGAGCCCAGCCGCTGCCGAGGCAGGCGAGCCATCCGGCAGCGAGCATCCAGGGGAACAGGGAGGCGATGTCTGACCGACCCTGGAACTGGATCGCCCTCGTCACATCATGGAGACTCCAAACGGTCGGGGAAGCGGGAGAGGGTCCAGCCGATGCGATAGAGCACGGTCTCGATGCCGTGGATCACCAGATAGAGGGCCGTCAGCGCCCAGGTCCATCGGCCCAGCCCCCAGACGACGGGGCCTCGACGCCGCCATAGTTCCCATCCCAGGGCCAGACCTTCCACGACGGCGATCCCTTCCAGCAGCGGGTTGATGGTCCGCGGCGTGTTCATCCAGATCTTTCCGCCCGCCAGCAGACGCCGCAACTCGGAACCTCCCCCCACCCATCGTGCCGTGGCGAGACCCACCGCCAGGGCGATTACCCATTCGAGCACGAAAGACAATCGAATTGTCGGTGCCTTCACGGTCAAGGTCTCCGGGGGATCACCCCAGCGAATTCCACTCCGACGCTGGCCGGACCGCAACATTCGCGGGGACTATCGACTTCGGTACGAGCGTCGGCCAATAGCCGAACGCCGGCCGAGGGGATGGTCGCCCACTTGCATAACCGGCGATGCCGGGCGGTCCCGACGTGACCAGGGGGGCCAGTTCCCGGCAGAACCGCTCGACCGCCGTCCGGTTCGGGTCGCGGACCGTCACTCGCAGGACAACCTCGAATGGTGGGGACGCGGGACGGAGAACGCCCGGAACCAGGTCGCCGGCCCCCAGGCATTCGACGAGCGACTCGGCCAGCGTGAAACCGGCCTGTCGGACCCGTTCCAGCACGATCCGGCCGGCGGCGCGGGCCTTTGACTCGGCATGGCGGCCGACGACCGCGAGCATTCCGCTGGCCGTCCAGCCGTCGCGGTACACGGCCGAGACCTTCAGCAGGTCGGACGGGGCTCGGCCCGTCGCACCCGAGACGGCCACGCGATCAGGGCCGGCCTGCGAGAGCGTGACCGTCGTGAGGTCCACGTCAACGTCGGGCGTGCGGTAGCAGGTCGGGTCGTCGATTTCATAAACGAGCTGTTCGGCGACATTTGCCACCGTGACCAGGCCGCCGGATTCCTGGGACTTGGTGAGGACGGAGGAGCCGTCGGAGGTGATCTCGGCGATCGGATAGCCGACGCCCGCCAGGTTGTCGATGGTGTCCCACTCGTGCCAGAGCCCCCCGGTGGCCTGGGCGCCGCATTCGATCAGATGACCGGCGACGGTCGCCCCGGCCAGTCTCGTCAGGTCGTTCCAGCCCCACTCGTAGGCTGCGGCCGCTGGGCCGAGCGTCAGGGAGGCGTCGGCCACCCGACCCGTCACGACGATCCAGGCGCCTTGCGAGACGGCCTCGGCGATCGGCCGGGCGCCGAGGTAGGCGTTGGCACTGACGAGACGATCGATCACGTGAGCGATCGGCTCGCCCGTTTCCAGGTGGTTGAGGTCAAGTCCGTCGGCCATCCAGTGCCGGATGGAGGGGAGGATGTCGTCTCCCGAAACGATGCCGAGGGGGAGATCCCCCTGTCCCGACGCTTCCAAGATCGCTCCGCAGCGTGCGGTGCAGGCGGACGGATTCAGGCCGCCGGCATTGGTCACGATCGAGAGCGGGTTCGACTCGATCAGCAAGGGGGCGAGCCGTTCGAGCAGATCGGTGAAATCGGTCACGTACCCGGCATTCGGGTCCTTCGATCGCTGGTGTGCGAGGATCGCCAGAGTCAGCTCGGCGAGGTATTCGAGCGTGAGCACGTCGATCCGCCCGGAGCGTGCCAGGACGATCGGCGCGTCCAGGTTATCGCCCCAGAACCCGGCACCGTTGCCGATGCGAATCGACTCGGGATGACTCGGCATGACGATCTCTCCGGCTCTGCAATCCGTTGGGTCAGTCCGTGAGGATCGCGTCGGCCTCGATCTCGACGAGCATCTCGCTGGCGATCAGGCGGTTGACTTCAACCATGGTGGTCGCCGGTCGGATCTCGCCGAAGATCTCGCCGTGGGCGCGGCCGACCTGGTCCCAGCGGAGGATGTCCGTGACGAAGATCCGCGTTCGCACGACATCCTTGAGCGACGCCCCGGCGGACTTCAGGGCCTTCTCGATGTTCTTGATCGCCTGAATCGTCTGGGCGTGGAAGTCACCCAGGCCGACGACCTCGCCGTTCTCGTCCGTCGCGGTCGTCCCGGAGACGAACACGTGCGACCCGATCCGAACGGCCCGCGAATAGCCGATGATCGGCTCCCATTTCGAGTCCGTGGAGATGTTCTGGCGTTGCATGCTGTTTTCCAGTAAAGGACGTTTCACCGCACGACCCGCGGCTCAGACCTGGAACACACCGACAGAGAATCCGTTCTCCGCTCGCGTTCTTGTCGCCACATCGAGAGCCAGGATCAAGGTCTCCCGCGTCTCGGCCGGGTCAAGAATCGCGTCGATCCAGCCGCGCGCGGCGGCGTAGCGGATATCGGTCTCCCGATCGTAACGCTGACGAAGCTCCGCCGCCATCGCCGACATCCGGGCGTCGTCGATCGGTTCCCCCTGACGCTTGAGCGCCGAGACCTGGATGTCGAGCATCGTCCGCGCTGCCTGCGGGCCGCCCATCACGGCGTAGCGGGCGCCGGGCCAGGCGAAGACGAAGCGGGGATCGAACGCCTTGCCGCAGAGGGCGTAATGCCCCGCGCCGAAGGAGTGGCCGACGATCAGAGTGAGCTTCGGCACGATGCTGTTGCTCACGGCGTTGACCAGCTTTGCCCCGCTTCGGATGATGCCCGACCGCTCGGCGTCGCGGCCAACGTCGAACCCGTTCACATCCTGAATGAATAGCAAGGGGACGCCCGCCTGGTTGCACTCCAGGACGAACCGCGCGGCCTTGTCGGCGCTGTCGGCATAGACGACCCCGCCGAACTGGAACGGCCCGCCGCCGCTAGGTCGGAACCGCAGGCGCTGGTTGGCGACGACGCCGAGCGCATGGCCGCCCATCCGTCCGAAGCCGCAGACGAGCGTCTGGCCGAAGTCCGCGCGATACTCGTCGAAACGGCCGCCGTCGAGCAGGGCAGCCAGGACGTCGCGCATGTCGTACTGGGCCGAGGGGTCGGTCTGGACGATCTCGTACAGGTCGTCCGCCGGACGAGAGGGGGGATCGAGGGCGAGCCCTTCGTGGGCCGCTCGGGGATCGGGGGGCAGGAGGGCAACCAGCCGCCGCAGGCGGCGTAGGCAGGCGTCGTCATCGGGTTCGTGGTAGTCGACAGTGCCGCTGACGGTCGCGTGCATCGTCGCGCCGCCGAGTTCCTCGTGCGAGACATCCTGACCGATCGCCGCCTTGACCAGGGCCGGGCCGGCGAGGTAGAGGCCCGAGCCTTCGGTCATCAGGACGGTATCGCAAAGGACGGGCAGGTAAGCTCCTCCCGCGACGCAGTTGCCCATGATCGCGGCGAGTTGCGGGATGCCCGCCGCCGAGAGCACGGCATTGTTGCGGAAGATCCGGCCGAAGTCATCCTCGTCCGGGAAGACCTCATCCTGCAAGGGGAGGAAGACGCCGGAGGAATCGACGAGATAGACCAGAGGCAGACGGTTCTCCCCGGCGATCCGCTGGGCGCGGAGGACCTTCTTGATCGTCATCGGGAAGAACGCCCCGGCCTTGACCGTGGCGTCGTTGGCGATGACCATCACGCGGCGGTCTTCGACCCGGCCGATTCCCGTGACGACCCCCGCTGACGGCGCACCGCCCCAGGGCTCGTACATACTCTGGGCCGCCCAGAGGCCGACCTCGAGCCAGGGGCGCGCCGGGATCGATCAGGGTGGCGATCCGCTCGCGGGCGGTCTTGCGTCCCTTGGCGTGCTGTCGCTCGATCGCCTCGGCGCCGCCGCCTTGCCGGAGGATTTCCGCCTCGGCAGCCATCTGGGCAGAGAGTTCGCGCAGGTTGATCTCGGGATGCTGTCGGCGGTCGCCTTGCGGTGCATGGGTCGTCACGGGCAGACGCTCTCCGGTAAGCTCATCGCGGCTGCGGCTCGGCCGGTCTCGATGTCTCGCTCTCATCCGGCCGGGGCTTGTCCTGATCCCGGGCGCGGGCACCGCCTCGGTACACGTGGTCGAGGAACACGGAGGCGGCGGAATCGACACGCTGGAGTTGCTCCGACGAACAAAAGTACGGTTCCTTGTCGAAGTACACCTGCGTCAGTTCGGCGAAGAACTCGTCTTCGCTCTCGACCGCGTATTTCTTTCCGAACAGCTTCCGGCGCATCGCGTCCTGGTAGATCTGGGTCCACTCGGCTTGCTCCTTCGCCGTCAGGCCGAGCCGGTGAATCGCATGACCCAGCTCATGATGCAGTGTGCTCTGCCCATTCGGCAAAAGCCCCAGAACATTTTCCTCGGAGATCACAACCTGCGGACGGATCCGAAAGACGATCAACGCTGAAGAGCCCGCGCAACTCCTCGTAACGCCGGCCATCTCGATACCGTTGCCCGACAAAGAGACGGTACTCCGGCAGGTCGGTCAGGCGGCCCTTCTCAGGGATGATGAGGATCTCCAGGCGAGATTTCGCCACGGCGTCGCGCACCGGCGGGTCTGCGTCCTGGAGCACCGAGGCGACGATCTTGCCCGCTTCCCAGACCGCCGCGGGCCGGACGACGTGCGGGGCCTTGATGACGATCATGTTGTCGCCGAGCTTCACGCCCAGCCGCCGAGTATAGTAGCTCCTGGCTTGTTTCGCGCTCTCGTCCGTCTCCTGGGGCCGGACGTGGACGCCCGGGGACCTGTTCCGGCTCCTCTTGTCCGATGGACGCTCCCGTGAGGCAGATCAGGCAAAGACAAGTCGAGCACAGGAGTGTTACGACGGGTTGTCGCATCGGATCCACTCTCCTTTTTCGAGAGGATCGTCTCAAGGGCCGCTCGACGATCATGGCCACCGCGTTCCCGCCGCCGAGGCAAAGGGCCGCGAGGCCGCGCCGGGCATTGCGCTGCTGCAGGGCATGAAGCAACGTCACCAGGACCCGCGCTCCACTGGCGCCGATCGGGTGGCCCAGGGCGATCGCGCCGCCGTGGATGTTGACCCGCGATGCGTCGAGTTCCAGCCCCCGCAGGCAGCCGAGCATCTGCGCGGCGAAGGCCTCGTTGATCTCGAACAGGTCGATCTGGTCGGTGGTCAGGTTAGCCTTCCGCAGGGCGTTCTTCACTGCGCCGATCGGGGCAAGGAACAGGTCGCGGGGATCGAGGCCGGAGGTGGCCGTGGCGACGATCCGCGCCAGGGGAGCTTTGCCCAGGTCCCTGGCGCGCTTCTCGGAGGCGACGACGACCATCGCCGCGCCATCGCTGAGGGTCGAGGCGTTGCCGGCGGTGACGATCCCATCGGGCTGGAACGCGGGGGAGAGCTTCGCCAGCCCTTCGGCGGTCGTCTCGGGGCGCGGTCCCTCGTCCTCGTTGATGACCGTCTCCCCCTTTCTGCCACGGATCGTCACCGGCACGATCTCGTCGGCGAAGGCCCCTTGTTGCTGTGCGGCGACCGCCCGGCGCTGGCTTTCCAGGGCGAAGGCGTCGAGGTCGGCGCGGGAGAGGCCCACCTGCTCGGCGGTATGCTCGGCGGCCATGCCCATCGGCCAGCCCTCGGTCGAGCAGGTCAGGCCGTCGTGGAGCATGTGGTCGATCAAGGTGCCGTCGCCGAGCTTCCAGCCGGAACGCCCCCCTTTCAAGAGGTGCGGGGCATTGCTCATGCTCTCGGTGCCACCGGCCAGGATCAACCGGGCGTCTCCCGCGCGGATCGCGGCATCGGCGAGCATGACCGCCCGGAGGCCGGAGCCGCAGACCATGTTGACCGTCAAGGCACTCGAACTGGCCGGCACGCCCGCTTTCAGTGCGACCTGACGCGCCGGGGCCTGACCCAGCCCGGCGGTCAGGACATTGCCGAGGATCGTCTCCTCGACCTCGGCCGGGTCCACCCCGGCCCGCTGGAGGGCCTCACGGGCGGCCAAGGCCCCCAGTTCGATCGCCGACAGGCCGGCAAGTCCGCCCAGATAACGGCCGATCGGCGTGCGGCACGCGGACAGGATGACGGACGCCATGAGCACGCTCCTGGGCGTTGGCGGATGCAGTCAACCGGAAGCTGCCCCGGCGCGATTCTATGCGGCGCCTTCGGACGGGTCAACGAGTTGCGCCGGTCGGTCGATCATCCCGGAGGCAATCAGAGCCTGGATGTGCTTGCAGCCGGCCGGGTCGATGCCGTCGCGGCGGAAGATGAAGTCGGGACAGTCACACTCCGGTCCGTGCGCCGTTTCCACCACGTCGTAGATGGTTCCGTCCGGCTTGCGCAGCCGGAACGCCCTGTGCGCGATCAGGGGGTCGCACGGCAAGGGACGGACCTGGTAGAGCATCGGATCGATCGCCAGCACCAGACACACCGGCCGCGCCGGTGTCCCTGAGCGTCGGTTGCGTGTTGTCAGCGTCATGGGAGAGAACCATCGATTTCGCGGGAGAAACTAAACATGCGCCCACGAGGAATTGTAGGTGCGCCGGCCCTGCGGTTCAAGTGGCGTAAACCTCGACAAGTTCAGCTACTTGGGGTGTATTTTGGATGTCCGTCGCGGGAGGTCCGGGGCATGTCTCGGCAGGGATTTCCGGGCGACTTTGTCCTGAATCGCCGCGGGCTTTTATCGTGCATTTTGCAGCGAGATTCTCTAAAGTCGAATAGAATCATTAGGTGCCCAGCCCGGCGAAACCTGTATGGGGAGAAGGGGAACGAATCGTGCAGGGAGAATCGGGGCCGTCGTCCCCGGTCGTAGGGAAGGGGAGTGCTACGGACTTGGATTACCGCCTCTTGCTCGATGTGCTGGCCGATGCGGTGATCGTGGCGAATCGATCGCAGCACATCGTCTATGCCAATGCCGCGGCCGAGGCGTTGCTGGGCTGGTCCGACGGGGCGCTCCTCGATCAGCCGTTGTCGGCCGTGATGCCGCGTCTCGCGATCACGGAAATCGAAGCCAGATCCACGACCCCCATCCGAACCATCGCGCGGCAACGCGACGGCTCGGAACGGGAGGTTGAGCTGAAGCGAAGTTGCCTTCCCGGCGAGGATGACCGCCCGCTGTACGTGCTCGCGCTGGCGGATCTGCGCGAGCGGCAGGAGCTGGAGCGGCATCGCCATCTGGCCTTCTACCTGCGGGCCACGGCTGACGCGGCGTCTCGCATCCACTCAAGGCTCGGTCTGGAGTCGCTGCTGGAGACGGTCGTCCGGATGCTCGTCGAGGACTTCGAGGCGATCCTGGCCCGGGTCTGGCTGTTCGATCCGTCGACCCAGTCTCTGGTCTTCCGCGCTGGCGGCGGTCCGCGCGATGCCGAACTGCCGGTTCCCGACGGGGGCCGGATCTACCTGCCTGAATCGCGGCTGAAGATTGCCGAGGCGGTGCAGAAGCGCAGTCCGATCGTCTGGAGCGGTCAGGACGAGCCCCAGGATAACGATCTCTCCGCCAAGGTCCCCGCGATGGCCGCGTTTCCGCTGCTCTGCGCGGGGGAACTTCTCGGCGTGATCGTCTATCAAGGGGGCGAGCCGATCTCCGAGGAGGTCGTTGCCGCCCTGGCGGCCTTTGCCGCGATTGTCGGGGCGGCCCTGAACGACCTCCAGTTGGTCCACCGCTCGCAGGCCGCGCAGGCCGATGCCGAGGATCAGAGGCGGAAGTTGCAGACGATCCTCGACGTGTTGCCAGCCGGAGTGATCCTGGTCGAGGGGCCTGAGGGGCGCCTGACCCTGGTCAACCCGATGTGTGAACAGATTGCTGGCGAGGCGGTCCCTTGCGGTTCGCTGGAGGAGTTCCGGCAGACGTTCACGCTCTATCGCCAGGACGGACGACCGTTCGAGGAGCAGGATCGGCCCCTCTGGCGGACGATTCATCGGGGTGAGCGGGTCCGGGAGACGCTCCGCTACATTCGCCGGGACGGTCGGGAGATGATTCTGGAAGTGGCCACCGCCCCCTTTCCGGGACCGAAGGGCGGGGCCGTCACCACCTTCCGCGACGTGACCGACCGCATCCGTCTGGAATCGGAGCTGGCCGAGCGGGCCGCGCAGTTCAAGGCCCTGCTGGATCACCTGCCGGTCGGCGTGGCGTATTTCGAGGCAAGGGGCCAGGGGATCGTCTGCGGCGCCGCCAATGGACCGGCTCGCCGCATCCTCGGGCGGAGCCGCGCGGCGATCAATGATGCGACGGCGGACGACCTGTTCGCGACGGTTCCCGAGCTTCGGGACGCCCTGGCTCGCTGTTTCCGGGATCGCACGCCCCATTTCCAGCAGGCCGCTCCCTGGGCCGACTCCGCCGCCTCGACCGAGCTGCGCTACCTCGACTGGCGGTTCGAGCCGTTGCCCTCGGTGGTCGGCAAGGCTCCGGGGGTCCTGGCCCTGATCGTCGATGTCACCAGCCGCAAACTGGCTGAGGATCAGTTGCAGAAGGCGAAGGAAGCGGCCGAGCGCGGCTCGAAAGCGAAGACGCAGTTCCTCTCGGCCGTCAGCCACGACCTGCGCACGCCGGTCAACGCCCTGAGTCTCCAGGCGGAATTGCTCGGCCGAATCATCGAGGAGTACCCCGATCCCGAGGGGGAGCTGGCGTCGCTCGCTCAGGACATTCACCAGGCGGCCTCGAACCTGATCGAGCTGGTCAACGACCTGCTGGACCTGACCCGATTCGACTCCGGCGACGTGGATTATCACCCGAGCGACTTCGCGCTGGAGCCCTGGATGGTGCGGACGCTTGGCCCGATCCAGTCCGCCGCGCGGACCAAGGGGCTGGAGTTCCGCTGGAAGGTCGATCTGCCCGGCCGGGTCGTGCGGGCCGATCCGGTGAAGCTGAGCCGGGTGCTGGTGAACCTCGTGGGCAACGCGGTGAAGTTCACGGACAGCGGCCTGGTGGAAATCACCGCGGGCGCGGATGCCGAGGGGCGGTTCCGGCTCTCCGTGCGCGATACCGGATCGGGCATCCCCGAGGACCAGCTCGAACGAATCTTCGATGAGTTCGCCCAGTTGCGCAACCCCGAGCGCGACCGCACCAAGGGGACCGGCCTGGGCCTGGCCATTTGCCGGCGGTTGGTGCATGGTTGCGGTGGCCAGTTGCTCGTCAAGAGCCAGATCGGTGAAGGGAGCACGTTCACCGCGCTCTATCCGAAGGACCACCTGCTGCCCGTCGCGCCGCCGCCCCTGGCCAAGCCGCCGTCGTCGGAGATTCCCACCAGGCACGCCAGGTTCTGGGGAAAGATCCTGCTGGTTGAGGATGACCCGTACAGCCGTCGCACGCTCTCCCGGCTGATGGAGCGAACCGGTTACACGGTCGAGACCGTCGCCAGTGGTCCGGCGGCCCTGGAGGCTGTCGAGCGCGAACGACCCGCCCTGATTCTCCTGGACCTGATGCTTCCCGGCATGGACGGCGCCGAGGTCTTGCGACGCCTGCGGATGCGGTATTCGCTGGCGGAACTGCCGGTCGTCGTGCTCTCGGGCGACATCCTCAGCGGACGGTCTTCGGTCCTGGTCGCCCTGGACGTGAATGGCATTCTGGCCAAGCCGGTCGATTTCGACGAACTGCTGGCGGTCATCGCGCGGCACGTCCGCCCGGCTCCGGCGGCGAGTTGAGCGGCCGTCGCTTCCCCAGATTCGCGAAAATCCGTGGATCCTCGCGGAACTTTTCCGCCTCCTCGGGTTTCAATCTCGAAGAGACAAAAAGGGCACGGCGAGCACGTTCCGATCGGACTCCGCGTGGTCCGTTGCGTGGCCGTATCCCTGGGGAGAGAGTTCACCACCACCCGTCAACGAAGGACATCGCCCTATGCGAAACGCACGCGCCTTGGGAGTGAGCCTCGCCGTTCTGGCCCTGGCCGGGACCGCTCAGGCCCAGCAGCAGGAGCGCCGGTTCAACCCCGTCGCGACGATCATCCAGCTCGACGCCAACGGTGACCAGACGATCGAGCGCGACGAGGTGCCTGAATCCGGTCGCGACGCCTTCGAGACCCTGCTCAAGGCGGGCGACGAGAACAAGAACGGCAAGCTGGAGCAGCAGGAGATTCGTGGCCTGCTTCAGAAGCTGCAGGCGGAAGGCAACCGAGGCGCGGAGCGGTTCAAGGCGATGGACAAGGACGAGGACGGCAAGATCAGCAAGGAGGAGTTCGAAGGCCCCGCGCCCCTCTTCGGCCGCCTGGACGCGGATAACGACGGTTTCATCACCAGGGAGGAAGGGGCCCGGTTCGCCCTGGCCAACCGTCCCGAGGCTGCCGGGATGGACCGGTTCAAGGCGATGGACAAGGATGGCGACGGCAAGGTCAGCAAGGAGGAGTTCCCCGGTCGGGCGCCACTTTTCGACCGGCTCGACACGAACAAGGACGGCTTCATCCAGCCTGGCGAGATGCCGGGCGCACTCGGGCACTGGCCGGCCCGCGCCGGAGGCACCCGAGCGGCAGCGACGGCTGCGGGCGATGGACAAGGACGGGGATGGCAAGATCAGCAAGGAAGAGTTCCAGGGACCTCCCGCCCTCTTCGACCGGCTCGACACGAACAAGGACGGCGTCCTCTCCCCCGAGGATCGACCCGCAGGCCGACCGGCCCCCGAGAACAACTGAGCCACGTCCCGGACTGCGGAACAGAGACGCGCGGCCCCGTCGTCTGTGGACGGGGCCGCGTTCTTCGTTTCTCGGGGCATCGCGAGAACCCGTTCCGGGTGACGCGTGTCTGCCGGGTTACGTTCCAGGGGACCATTGCGGAACCTTTTTTTGGACGTCCCGTTCCCCTTTTGTGAAAAAGGAGCCGCGCATTGAGGATCACCCAGGTCGATGCCTTCACCGATCGCCCCTTCGCGGGCAACCCGGCGGCGGTCTGCGTGCTGGAAGAGCCGGTGGACGACGGCTGGATGCAGGCCGTCGCGCGCGAGATGAACCTCTCGGAGACGGCCTTCCTTCTCCCCGAGGGGGACGGCCACCGCTTGCGATGGTTCACCCCGGCGGTCGAGGTGGACCTCTGTGGCCATGCCACGCTCGCCGCCGCGCATGTCCTGTGGGAGGAGGGTCACCTGGCCCCCGATCGCCCCGCGCGGTTTCAGACCCGTAGCGGTGGGCTCGCCGCCTCACGAGCGGGGGACTGGATCGAGCTGGACTTTCCCAGCGAGCCCCCCGACGCCGGTGGACCCGCCCGACGGCCTGGCCGATGCGCTCGGCGTGGCTCCAATCTCCTGCAACCGGAACCGCATGGACCTGCTCGTCGAGGTCGCCTCCGAGGCGATCCTGCGCTCCTTGCGGCCCGACCAGGCCCGGCTCGCGGCGATCCCGACGCGGGGGTTCATCGTCACGAGCCGGTCGGAGACGCCCGGCGTCGATTTCGTCTCCCGCTTCTTCGCCCCGTCGGTGGGCGTCCCCGAGGACCCCGTCACCGGCTCGGCTCACTGTGCTCTGGGGCCGTTCTGGGGCGAGCGGCTCGGCCAGTCGGCGCTGGTGGGATACCAGGCGTCCGAGCGGGGCGGGGTCGTCCGCGTGCGGCTGGCCGGGCCGAGGGTGATCCTGGCCGGACAGGCCGTGACGGTCCTTCGAGGGGACCTGCTGCACGGGCCGGCGTGACCGGGACGTCGCTTCCGGGAGATCGCCTTGCGGACGACGCGCCGGGGGGCCATCCTGTTAAAGGGAAAACCCAACCGACCGGATCAGCCCTGGAGCCTGTCCCTTGGCCCGACGCCCCCGACGCAATCCACCCCAGCGACGCCCCGCGCAACCCGCTCCGGCAACGTCCCCCGAGCCTTCGCCGCCGGTCGAGCCGGCCACGCCCGCCGCGCCGGGCTTCTGGACCCGCCCGCGCGCGACCCTGGCGGTGACGTTGCTGTTGCTGGTCCATACGTCCCTGGCGGTGCTCAGCCTGACCCGGAAGAACGCGACCGTCGATGAGATCGCGCACCTGCCGGCGGGCGTCTCGTACTGGCAGACGGGGACGTTCAAGCTCTACCACCACAACCCGCCGTTGATCAAGCTGGTCGCCGCCTTGCCGGTGCTGTTGTCGGACCCGGTGATGGAGCCGCTCTACACGACCAGCGCATGGACCAGTCCGTCGCCGTCGCAGGCCAGTTTCGGGCAGATCTTCACGATCCTGAACGCCGACCGCTACTTCGAGCTCTTCACCCGCGCGCGGTTGTCGGTGTTGTTGTTCTCGATTCTCGGCGGCCTGGTCGTCTATGCCTGGTCGGCCCGGCTCTATGGCCGCGCGGGGGGCTTGCTCAGCCTGACGCTCTGGTGCGTCTGCCCGAACGTGCTGGCCCATGCCCGGCTGGTGACGAGCGATCTCGGCGCGACTGCCGTGGGTGTCGGGGCCACTTATCTCTTCTGGCGCAGCCTGAAATGCCCGTCCTGGCGCGGGACGCTCGCCGCCGGGGTGGCCCTGGGGCTGGCGCAACTGGCGAAGTTCAGCCTGCTGTTGTTGTTCGGTGTCTGGCCGTTCCTCTGGCTGGTTCACGAGCTGGGCCTGGGGCTGCGCTGGCCGGGGCTGGGCCGTCGCGTCGTGTCGCTGACCTTGCGCGGGCTGGCGATCGTCGTTATCGCGGTTTTTACGCTGAATCTCGGTTATGGCTTCGAGGGGACCGGCATCCCGCTGGGCCGGTTCGACTTCGCCAGCGATGCCCTGACCCGCCCCGGCGAGACTCCGAAACGGAGCCCGAACCCGCTCCTGGACCTCGCCTGGAAGCATCGGGTCAACCGCTTTCGGGATACCTGGATCGGACGTTGGCCCGCGCCCTTGCCCGAGCATTACTTGCTTGGTTTTGACGAGCAAAAGCTGGAATCCGAAGGGTTGCCGATGGGCTGGGACCCGCGCTGGACGGGCGACCCCGAGGCCCGCGAAGGATACCCCGTCTATCTCGACGGCACCCTCCGGCGGCACGGATGGACACTCTATTACATCAAGGCGCTTCTGTACAAGGTCCCCGAGGGGACCTGGGCCCTGGTCGTCCTCTCGGGAATTTTGTCGCTGACCTCGCGCCGCGCGCGGGCCTCCTGGGCCGACGAACTGACGGTCGCCACCGTGCCGGCGGTGGTCCTCTTCGCCATGACGTTCCTCACCGACATCTGCCTTGGCGTCCGTTACGTCTTGCCCATCTTCCCCTATGTCTTCATCGCCACCGGCAAGCTCGCCCCCTGGGCGGCGGGGCTGGCGGGGCCGCGACGCCTCACGGCGCACGCCTTGATCGGCGTCTGCCTCGCGGCGACCACCGCGTCCACCGCGTGGATTCATCCGGACTATCTCGCCTATTTTAACATCGCTTCGGGAGGCCCCGACCGCCGCCCGCCCCATCTGATCGACAGCAACCTCGACTGGGGGCAGGACCTCCTCGCTTTGCGGACCTGGCTGGCCGCGCATCCCGATTCCGGCCCGGTCGGCCTGGCCTACTTCGGCCAGATCAACCCGAACATCTTCCAGGTCCGGGGCGAGGGCTTCGACTGGTTCCTCCCCCCGCCCTTACCCGGCACGACGAAACCCATGGCCCCGGACCCCACCGGCCTGACCGGCCCGCGCCCGACGATCACCCCCGGCCTGTACGCCGTCAGCGCCAACCTCGTCTGGGGCCTCCCCTGGAAGCTCTACGACCCCTCCCCCGACCCCCGCGCCTGGTTCCACGCCTGGCGCACCTCCGAGAACGCCTACGGCTACTTCCGCGAGCTCAAACCCTTCGACCGCATCGGCCACTCGATCGAGCTTTACCAGATCACCCCCGAGCAGGCCGCGCGGTTGAACCGTCATTTCGCGAACGAATAACGTAGGGTGGGCACTGCCCACCATTCCCGATTTATATGGAAATATGGTGGGCAGTGCCCACCCTACCAGAATGGAAGGCGGGCCGTATTTCCCACCTTCATCGATCCTCATTCACCTGTCACATCGTCCAGATGGACCATTTCCGGTAAGGCGACGTGCCTCCCGCCGCAACGGCATCCCCAATCCTCGGGATAGAGGCCGTTTCGCACCCATCGGCGAAAACTCGAATGGGGCCAGAGATGGGGGCACGCGACGAGGCCATGCTTGACGGGATTGTAATGGATGTAGTTCAGGTGCTGTTCGAAATCATCCTCATCGTCAATCGTGTGCTCCCAGAAGCGGCGCTGCCAGACGTCGCTCTCGCGGTGTTTTCGACGCGAGGCGCGGAAATCGGTCGGTACGGCGTGGCGACCTCGCAGGGCACGTGTGAAGAGGACCTTCATGCGGCCGACGCGTCGCGAGAACGAGGTGTCGCCTCGGGGCAAGGACCAGAGAAAATGGACATGGTCCGGCAAGACCACCGCGGCCCGGAAATCAAACGGATATTCTCGCGTCACCTGTTTCAGGGCACGCCGGAGCCTTGCCACGTTCTCGCTCTCGCCGAAGATCGGCCGTCGGTCATAGGTGACGATGGTCAGGAAGAACGTCCCGCCCGGGACGTAGGCACGGCGATAGTTCGGCATGGGACGATGCTCACGCGAGAACGATTCGTCGAAAGTAGGGTGGGCACCGCCCACCATATCGAAAATATAGATGAATTGGTGGGCGGTGCCCACCCTACGAAGCTGTTCTTCAAGCTGATGGCAGGCGGCCACGAGGTCGGGCCGTATGTGACGGGGCAAGTTCAGGAGAAGATCACCAATCAGATGCAAGACGGAGAAGTGGGTGCCGACGAACCTTGGGCACCGCCCGGCGCTGACGTGAGATTCCGCCTCGTGTATGATCCGAACATAGGTGTCCTAATCTACGATTTCAAAACTTTCACGGTGGATGGCGCCAACCCTCCCCTCGGCGATCACCATACCTACACGCAGGAGAACCGGATCCTCTGGACGGATCTGTGTGGGAATCCACAGAACTCACCGCTGGGTTCCTTCGACCTCAAGGCCACGACGACAGGGGCGACTGTCTGGCAGGTTAAGGAGCAGTGACACCCGTCCGGAGCCGGCGACGTTACGCACTAGCAGAGTCCTTGAATTCGGAGAAATCAAAGATGAATGCGTTGAGCAGGATCGCAATCGCCTCGGGGATCTTTGTCGCGGTGACGGCATCCCCGTTCGCTGCCTTCGGCCAAGATTACTCCTTGAAGGTCCAGCCTCAAGTTCGTTCCGAGGACGGCGCGTTCGATCTTCATCGCGCCCTCGCGGATCGGATCACGGCGATGAGGATCCCCCCGCCGAATCGCAGGATCGAGTGGTTTCGCCAATTGAGCAGGCCGACTCATCCTACGATCATCGGATGGGAGGGAGTACTCACCGAAGTCGAGCCCGTCCCGGGGGGCTTCCTCGTGGCAATCCGGGTCTCTGCCCACTATGATCTCATGTCTGATACCCTGTCTGTCGTCGAGCGATATGCAATCTCCGACCGGGGCGTCCGATACCTCGGCACGGATGAGGCCCCTCCACCGACGTCGAGATATTTCTTCGGACACTGATCGGCGGGTGGCTGGGGCCCGGCTTCGGACCCCGACTGCCCTCTCGCTCGCAGGACCGGGGTCCGAAGCCGGGCCCCAGCCCCGTAGGGTCCGCCGTGAGGTTGGGATTTTTTCTCCCCGACCGTCTATATTATCCATATGAGCACTACGCCGCTTTTTCCCGATTTGGACCCGATGAGCCGACGGAGCGGCCCCCAGCCCCGTAGAGTCCGCCGTGCGGACCGTCCTCCGGAATAGGAATGGTCCGCACGGCGGACCCTACGGGGCTGACGCCTTTTCTACTCCTTCGGTTTCTTTGCGGCGGAACCTCCCTTTTCCGCGCATGACTCGGTCCTGGTCGAGGTGCCGTAGATGGAGGCTTGCGGAGACGAGAGGATCTTGTATTTCTCGTGCAGATACCGCGCGAGCCCGTCCAGGTCGGGGAAGAGGAGGTGGGTATCGATGCCGGACGCGTCGAGGTACCACCGGACCTCGTCAATGAGTCGCGAATCCTCAAGATCGATGCGAACCGCGAACTTTTTCCGAACTCGGGCGTTGATCTCATCCAGAGAACGCTCGTTCTCGCCGTGGATCGTGAAGTAACCACGCTGGGCCTGAAGGCGATTGCTCAGTTGGAGCGGGTAGAGCGAGACAGGGTAGTCCCAGCCGAAGCGGGGATATCCACCGACCACGAAGTGTTCGTAGTCCCTCTCCACGCCGCGTTGATCGCTCAGAAACTGGGGTGCGACAAGGTCGCGCACGTCCCAGCTTCTCTCATTGAGCGCGTACGGATTCAACACCCAGACGCAGGGAGTTGCGCCGCCTTGCACGCCATGGACCGCGAAGTAGAGCGCGACGCCGAGGACCTCCGTCCAGTCCAGAATCCGGGTTGCGACCCCGTGATGCCTCATGAAGAAGAGAACATCCCAGCCCGAGAGAGTCCGCTGGTGAAGCTCCCGCGCCCGGGATTGAAACTCGAAGAACAAGGTGGCTTCCAGGTCACGGGTTTCCTGTCGCTTCAGTTGTTCCTGCCGGCTATGGCGCAGGAGCGAGGGAAGCAGTGGCCAACGGTTATCAGGTTGCCCGCGAAAGAAGAACTCCTCATCGTTGTGAAGGCCGAGGCTCGCTTGCGCATCCCGAATCTGTTCAAAGAACGTGTCGAGCATGGACGCTGTTTTCCCATCGATGATGGAGGGAAGGGTCATCCGGGACCGACGGCGTGCATCCGTCGAAGTTTTGGAAGCGCGGGCCTCTGGCCCGCATCCCGGATGGCGGGCCAGAGGCCCGCGCTCCCAGGGAAAGAGACCTGGCGGATGCACCGCTGGATCGGTGCCCACGCCCACCGGATTCGGAAGGTCAACGGAATCGTTCATGAACGGTCCGAGCGGCGTGGTAAAGCACAACTCATCGGCCAAACGTCTCGCTGGTTCGTTCATCATCTGGTGCCTCTCGCAACCCGGCAAGCAAAATCATCCGGTGCGCGGAAACGGTGTCCGCAACCTTCGCGCTGGCCCATTGTCGAGGTGTCCTGAAAAAGGTTCCTGACACCTTTCCAGGCTCCAGGACGGCGCACGGATTTCGGAATTCGCTTTTGTGCCGCGACGTCGGCCGGTGTAGGATCTTACATGTTCCCCTGCTCGGGGACCACATATCAGACCCGCGTATGCTCCACGGATCGACGAGGAACCGGCCATGAAGCTCTTTGGCTCGCGGCGTCCCGGGACAGGGCCGAGCGGCGTCGCCGTCGTCGTCCTGGCCGGGGCCGCCTCGCTCTGCCTGTTCTGCTCGGGCGCATCGGGCCAGCCGGACGGGCCGCGGCCCCCGGCGCGGCCGGTTGACTCCGAGGCCGATGAACTCCTCCAGGCGGCCGGGCTGCCGGAGGGGACCCGGCCGCTCGTTCTGGGCCTGGAACAGGCCCTGGACCTGGCCCTCATCCGCCACCGGGCGACCGGGCCGGAATGGCAGCGGCTTCGCGAGGCGATCCGCACGCCCGAGGCGCTCGCCGAGCTGGGCCGGCGGTACGAGGTTGCCGACGACGGCCGCTTCCGCGCCGATTTCCTCGCCCAGGCGGGGGACGACGCCGACGGGGCGGCCTTCCGGGCCTCGACGGGGGATTACCTCGACCTCGTCGTGCAGTGGCACGCCATCGAGTTTCAGCGGCTCCGGCTCGCCAATCGGGAGAGCGTTTGGAACGTCGTCCGGCATATGGCCGAGGGCGGCCCCGGCAGCTCGAACCTCACGCCGGTGAAGGTCGATGCGATCGAGGCCTCCGTCCTGAAAGACCGTCGCGAGCTAGAGGCGCGGCGGGTGCGGTATCGCGATGCTCTCGACGCCTTCAAGGCCTGCCTCGGCCTCCCGGTCGATCGGCCGGTCATCCCGGACCGCTCGATCCTGGACCCGTTCCTGGCCGTCTTCCAGGACCTGAACGGGTGGTTTCAGAAGCCGGAACGGACGTGGAAGGAGCTCCCCGGGATCGTCGAACGCCTGCCGGGCCTGGAGGACGTCACCATCGCGGGCGGGTCGGTCCTCGCCGCCGATTCCCCCAAGGCGATGCACGCCCTGCTCTCCGCCGCCGCGGACCTGGCCTCGTCCCGCCGATCGGCGGAGTCGGCCGGCGCCGAGGAGTTGTTGCTGACGATCCGCCGACGCATCCGACGCCTGCACGAGCTGTCCGAGACCTATCAGGCCGACCGGCGATTGATCGTGCTGGCGGCCCGACGCGTGGACGACCAGATCAGCCTCATCTTCGCTCCCCCCGGCCCTGGGGACGCCCCGGGCCTGGCGGGGCGCGGGCCGGCCGATGCGGTTTTTATGTCCGTCCTCGAATCGCGCGGGGAACTCAACGAGGCCGAGCACCGGCTCATCGCGACCTGGGGCGCGTACAACCGGGAGCGGGCGGCCCTCTACCGCGACCTTGGCACCCTTCCTTATGACAGCCGCGCGGCCTTCCTCCGGTCGTTCCAGGGGGACCCACCGCCGGCCGACCCAGGACCGCGACGCTGAGGCAGGTTCGGGCGAGTCTCGGTGCCGGCGCTCGCCCCGCGTGGCCGGAATTCCCTTTCCAGCACCCGCCATCTCCGGCCCCGCGCACAACCGGTCCTTTGAATCTTACCCTGATCCGGCTCGATGGAGGCGACGACCATGACGCGGCACGCGGCACGCACCCCTCGATCGTTGTGGTCGGCGCTCTTGCTGGCCGTATTCGGACCTGTCCTGCTTCCCATCCCCGGCGCGGTGGCCCTGGCGCAGACGTCCTCGCCGGCGCCAGCCCGCGACGGCCAGCGCGCGGCCATCATGGCGCTCGCCGAGGAAGCCCTCGCCCGGCTCGAAGAGTCCCGCAAGTGGGACGAAAAGCTGAAGACCCAGCAACTGGACAGCCCGCGCCAGGCGGCCGTCGAGCAGGCGAAGTCGACCGCCGAGGTCGCCCGCATCGCCTTGATGGAATATCAAGAGGGTACGCTTTCGGCCCAGATCCTGGCCGCCGAGTCGGACATCAAGCTGGCCGAGTCGGAGTTCGTCAGGGCAAAGGATCGCCTCCTCTGGGTGAAGGGGATGATCGAGAAGGGCGCGATGTTCCCCGGCCAGAAGTCCTCCGAGGAGCTGCGGGTCCGGAAGACGGAGTTCTCGCTCCAGGAGGCCCGCAAAAAGCTCATGGTGCTCAAGCAATACACCGGCGAGAAGGAAATCCGGCAGCGGAAGCGCGCGATCGAGACGTCCGAGTCCGCTCTCCGCGAGGCGGAGAAACAACTGGCCTCGGAGCGATCGGAGCATGCCGACCTGGAGCGCCGCGCCGCGGAGGCGGCGCTCCTCGACGACGAGATCCACGCCATCGCCCGGCTCGATGAGGCGATCCGCCTGCGCGAGCGCGATCATCTCGACCGTGCCGAGGAGACGCTCGATGAGGCGAGACGGCTCTGGCAGGCCGCGACGGCCACCCGGCTCGACCGCCATTACGCCAAGCTCAAGCGGCGGATCGCCGAGGTGGCTGAGGAACTCGGCAAGGGGGCCGAGGTGACGCCTTGACCCAGGTCGTTTGCCGCGACGCCCCACGCCGGATCTCCGTGCCGACGACGCACTCGAACCGCCCCGTGCCGCCGGTCGGGTGGCTGGAGTCTCGTCTTCGTGATCCCGGTCCGTGTCCGGCGGGTGCGACTTCAGAACGATGTCATATCTGCTCTGTAAAAACCTTCTGGTGGCTTCGTTCGTCGCATGAGATGTGACCACGACCAAATCCCCGCGCCGAGTTTTCCTCGCGACACCGGCCACGGATGCCCATTCGCGACGGGGCCTGCGGCTCGGGCCGCTCTGGCTCGAAACGGTTCCTGACACCTTTTCTGGCTCTGAGTTGTAAAAAAAGTGTTGTGCCTTCCCAACCGACCTGATTCAATGTCGCGTGCGAACGTGATTTTTCGCGATCGTTGTGGGCGACCGGAGACCGGACGCCCGATCTCGTCAGCACCAATGACATGTTACCTTTGAGGAGTGTGACAATGCGGAAGTTGATCCCGATGCTCGCCGTGGCCTTCCTGTTCTCCGCCGTGACCCTGCTCGTCCGGGCCGAAGACAAGACCGTGACGGTCAAGGGTGAAGGCCAGTGCGCCAAGTGCTCGCTGAAGGAAACCAAGACCTGCCAGAACGCCATCGTGGTTGAGGAAGACGGCAAGAACGTCACCTACTACCTGGCCAAGAACCCCGTCTCCAACGCGTTCCACAAGAACATTTGCCAGACCATCAAGACGGTCAAGGCCACCGGCACGGTCAAGGAAGAGGACGGCAAGAAGATCCTGACCCCCACGGCGATCGAAGTCGTCGAAGAATAAGGTGATGAGGTCGAGCGCGGCGGACCTGATCTGCCGCCCGCTCGATGACCGACCACATCGCGCGTGACGCGTTCCGGTGGATGACATCGCGCCTCCACCGGAACCTTCACCCGTTTTCAAAACGGACCATCGGGCGCCATGGACGTCCTGATCCTCGGCGCCAGTGCGCGGGCCGCGGCCCATTCCGCCCGTCGGAGTGGCCTGGTTCCCGTGGCGGTGGACCTGTTCGGCGATCGGGATTTGACCGCGATCGCAAGAACCTCCCGGCGCATCGATCCGGCCGCGTATCCGCGGGGCCTCGACGCGCTGGCCGAAGAGCTTTCCAACCGGCCCCTGGCTCTACACCGGGGCGATCGAGAACGACCCGGATCTTGTCGATCGGCTGGCCCGCCGGCGGCCCCTCTGGGGCAATCCCGGCCCGGTTCTCCGTCGCGTGCGCGACCCGTTCCTCGTGGCCGACGCCCTGAAACGCGCGGGCGTTCCCTGTCCGGCGGTGCGCGAGTCGGCCCGGGGCCTTCCGCGCGACGGCTCGTGGCTCTGGAAACCGCGCTCCTCGGCGGGAGGTCGGAGAATCCGGCCGGTCCGACCGGGGGATGATCCCCTGTCCGTGCCGCACTACGTTCAGGAACGGATCGCGGGGGTTCCCCTGTCGGCCATCTGGATCGGCCAGGAGGGGGAGGCGACCCTGGTGGGGGTGACCTGGCAATGGACCGGTCGGCCCGGGTCGCCCTTTGTGTATCGTGGGAGCATCGGCCCCTGGCCACTCGCGCCGGAGGAACGCGCGCGCATGGCCGCGCTGGGGGGGGCCGTCGCGGGCGCGTTCCGTCTGACGGGCCTCTTCGGGATCGACCTGATCCTCCGCGACGGCATTCCCTGGCCGGTCGAGATCAACCCGCGCTACACGGCCTCGGTGGAGGTTCTGGAACTGGCCCTCGGCCGCGCCTTGCTGGCCGAGCACCGCGCCGCTTGCGAACGGGAGGCGCCGCCCGCCCCTTTGCCGTCGAGCCCCCGGCGTCGCGGCGTTGTCGGCAAGCTGATCCTGTACGCCAGGCACCCTGGCCGGTTCCCCGGATCGTATCGCTGGCGTCCTCCGGATCTCTCCGGCTTCCGGGTCCCGACCGTGGCCGACGTGCCGGAACCGGGAACCCCGTTTCACGAGGGGGAGCCCGTGCTGACGCTCCTGGCCCGGGCGCCGAGCGTGGCGCGTTGCCGGGAGCGTCTCCTGAGAAAACAGGCGGTCTGGGAACGGAAATTGTGGAATGCGCTCGATCCTGGCAAACTTGAGGAGGGTCTTTGACGTAAAAGAGGAAGCGTAGGGGATAACCTGGCGGCCGATGCGCCGCGTCTCCGTTTGCTCGCTGGACCGAGAGAACAACGAACATGCCGATTTTTGATCCACTGTATTTCCTGCTGCTGGCCCCGGGCCTGTTGCTGGCCGGCGTGGGCTCAGTCTCGCGTCTCCTCGGCGTTTTCCAGGGCCTCCCAGGTTCCCTCGTCCTCGGGCATCACCGGGGCTCAGGCCGCGGCGGAGATCATGCGGGCCGAGGGCGTTCATGACGTGCGGATCGAGCCGGTCGCCGGGATGTTGAGCGATCACTACGACCCCAGCCACAAGGTCTTGCGGCTTTCCGAGAAGGTGTACGGGAATCGTTCGCTCGCCGCGCTGGGTGTCGCGGCGCACGAGGCGGGGCATGCGATCCAGGATGCGAACCATTACTCGCCGCTGGTCGTGCGGAACCTGCTGGTGCCGGCCGCGAGCCTCGGGTCAAACGCCGCCTGGATTGTCTTCGTCGCGGGCCTCATGCTGGGTTTCGCCAAGCTGATGATCGTCGGCATGGCCCTGTTCTCGGCGGTGGTGATCTTCCAGCTCGTGAATCTGCCGGTCGAGTACGACGCCAGCCGACGCGCCCGCCATGCCTTGCAGATGACGGGGCTGGTCAGTCCCCAGGAAGATCAGACGGTGGGACGCGTTCTGAACGCCGCCGCGCTGACGTACGTCGCCGCGACGTTGACGAGCGTTCTGACGCTCCTCTACTTCGTGATCCGCTCGGGCCTGCTCGGCGGCAGCCGCGACGATTGAGCGTTTCGTTGCGTTCCGAAGGGACGACGTAAGGCCATGCGGGGGATGGGCTTCTGTCGCCCCTTCGGGGCTGGAAGAGGGGGTCTCGCGTTTGGCGGTTTCCAGGGGCTGACGCCCGCTGGCTATGAACTGCCGCCCCTTCGGGGCTGGAAGACGGTTGCTGGCCTCTTCGGGTCTCGCGTTTGGCGGTTTCCAGGGGCTGACGCCCGCTGGCTATGAACTACCGCCCCTTCGGGGCTGGAAGACGGCTGGCTATGAACTGCCGCCCCTTCGGGCTGGAAGAGGTTGCTTTCCAGGTAGCCGTTGAGGGACGCCACGGATGGATCGTTTCGGGCGGGTTGATTCTGGAGTGCCCGAGACGATCAGAGACTCTTGAGGTACGCGATCAGGTCGTCGAGTTCCTGCGTCGGTCAGCGCGCCGAGGCCGGTGACGACTTCGGGGCTGTGGTCGCCGGTGAGGGCCTCGCGGAGGGTCTTCGCCGCGGCCGTCGTGGAGGTAGGGGTCCTTGTCGTAGACGCCGCGGAGCGACGGCGGGTTGTAGCCCTCGTAGCACGTCGCCGCGTTCTTCCAGGCCGACGGTCGTGGATCTTGCCGTCGGTGAACTCGGGGCCGCCGTGGCAGGTGTTGCAGGCGGCCTTCGCGGACTGGAAGACGGCCTCGCCGCGCTTCGCGGCTCGGAGAGAGCGAGCCGTCCGGCTCGCGGTAGGGGTTGCGGCGGGT
The DNA here is from genome assembly GCA_963758025.1 of uncultured Planctomycetota bacterium. Lineage (GTDB taxonomy): Bacteria > Planctomycetota > Planctomycetia > Isosphaerales > Isosphaeraceae > CAVWUA01. The sequence continues at coordinate 349,049 of CAVWUA010000016.1, forward strand.
AGTCGAGCGTCTTCGAGGAACGCCACGAGCGCCTCGACCTCGCTCGGGCTGAGGCTGCGGCCCCTGCATGCTCTTGGTGAACGACTCGACCATGGCGTCGTCGAGGCTCGTCTGCCAGCCGTGCCAGGTCCAGGGGCCGGTCTGCGCGACGCCGGCGGAGGGTCGGCACCTTCTTGCGGCTCCGGGTGTGGGCGGTGCTGAGGTCCTGCCAGCCGTCGTTCAGCGTGTCGAAGTCGCGGCCGTTGGTGTGGCCGTCGCTGTGGCAGGTGTTGCAGCTGTACCACTGGTTGAACGACCGGTCGGCGTCGTGGAAGAGGATCTCGCCCCGGCGGTCCAGCGACAGTTCGCTCGGGCCCGCCGAGCGGGATCGTCTGCGACCAGCGACGCCGATCTCGGCATCGACCACCTGCACGGCGTCGGCCAGGTAGTTGGCGACGTAGAGCGTCTTGCCGTCGGGGGCGAAGGCCAGCTCGGTCGGCCGACCGCCCAGCGTCGACGCGGCGGAACCGCTCGTCGTCGTTCGAGCAGGTCGGCGGCGATCAGGTCGCGCGAGCCGTCGGGAACGCCAGGGGAGCGCGCTGCAGGTCGGTGCGGAAGAGCATGACTTCATGCGTTCCGCCGCAGGCGACGGCGATGAAGTCGCCCGTCGGGGCTGATCGCCGCGCCGTGGGCGTCGCCGACGGCCTTGCCCTGGGGGTCGAGCGAGAGCGTCTGCGAACGGTTCGGACCCGTCCAGGGGAACGCGGGTCAAGCGCTGGCCGAGCACCCAGCCGAGGTCGATGTTATTCGCGGGTCGTGGCGAACCCGCGGTTCCGCATGTTGGCGACGTAGCGCGTACTGTCCATCCGGGTCGATGGCGACCTGGCGGAGGTTGTCCCCCTCGATCGGGATCGACCGCTCGACCGTCCAGTCGACCGGTCGAGATCACGCTGACACGATCTCGCGACGGTGCGTTGCCGACGAGCGAGCGTCGAGCCGTCGGGGGACAGGGCGATCCCGCGCGGCTCGCGGCCGACGGTCAGCCGGCCCGTGACCTTCCGGTCGTCGAGGTCGACGCGGACGACCTCGTTGCTCACGCCCGACGGCGACGTAAGCCGTCTTGCCGTCGTGCGTGAGGACCACGCCGCGCGGCTCGGGGCCGACCTCGACCCGGCCGGCGACCTCCAGGCCGATCCGGGCCGACGTCGAGGATCGGCGAGGTCGTAGCCGTACCAGTGCGTGACGACCGCGCGGCGGCCGTCGGTCGGAGATCGCGACGCCGGCGGGCTTCTCGCCCGGTGGGGATCTCGTCGAGCACCGGCGCCGGATCCGGGTCGACCAGCGAGACCGAGCCCGACGTCTGGTTGGCCGTGAGCAGCCGCGAGCCGTCGGCCGAGAGCGCCAGGGCGATCGGCGAGCGGTGCGGCTCGCCGTCCTGCTTCGGCGACGCCGGGTCGCCCGAAGCGGCGAACGCCAGCGAGGCGGCCAGGCCGAGCGGCACGAGCAGAGCCAGGGCGAGAGGGTCGAGCTCGGGTCCGCATCACCGTGCACGCTCCGTGGGAGAAAGGTCCGATCGAGGAATGAGGGCGGATCAAGGCGGCGGGCATCCGGCAAGCGATCGTCCTCGCCAGCATAGCGGAGGCCCAAGCGCCTCGGCAAGTCGACCCGATGGCAGGTCTACATGCGGTCGACGACCTCGATCCCAAGCAGGTCGAGGCCGAACCGCAAGGTCCGGCCGTCAGGTCGCAGAGGGCCAGGCGGCTGTCGCGGCGCTCGGCGGACTCGGCCTTCAGAACCGGGCATTCCTCGAAGAACGTGCTGAACGCGTTGGCCAGGTCGAACAGGTAATCGGTCAGGACGTTCGGCTTCAGCTCGGCGGCGGCCAGCTCCAGCACCTCGGGCAGCCGGAGCAAGCCGGACGCCGAGCGCCCGCTCGGCCGGGTGCGTCAGCAGGATCGCGGGCCGGGCGTCGCGGATCGACCTCGGCGTCGACCTCCCCCTTGCGGAAGATGCTCCGGATCCGGGCGTAGGCGTACTGGAGATAGGTCGCCGGTGTTGCCGTTCATGGCCAGCATTTTTTTCCAGTCGAAGACGTAGTCGCTGAGCCGGTTCTGCGACAGGTCGGCGTACTTGATCGCCCCCAGGCCGACGACCTCGGCGACGCTGCCGCTGCTGCGTCCGGGTCGAGGTCGGGGCTGTTCTCGTCGACGACCTTGCGCGCCTCGGCGACCGCCTCGTCGAGCAGCGACTCCAGGCCGACGACATCCCCGGCGCGGGTCTTGAACGGGCGGCGGTCGGCGCCGAGGATCGTGCCGAAGGCGACGTGCTGGAGGTCCATCGTCGTCGTAGCCCCACTTCCGGGCGACGTCGAAGAGCTGCTTGAAGTGGTCCCCCTGGCGGTGATCGACGACGTAGAGGACCTGGTCGGGGTTCCACGTCTCGCTCGCGGTACTGGATCGTCGCCAGGTCGGTCGTGGCGTAGTTGAACGCCCCGTCGCGCTTGCGGACGATGAACGGGGCCTTCGAGCCCTCGGTGAAGACGACCGTCGCCCCCTCGCTCGGCTCGGCCATGCCCCTGGCCTTCCAGGTCGTCGACGACGCCGGCGAGCATCGGGTCGTAAAAGCTCTCGCCGAGCTGCGACGTCGAACCGAACGCCGAGGCGGTCGTAGATCGCCTGCAAGGCGTTCAGGCAGTGGGGCATGAACCGCTCCCAGAGCGCGCGGTTCTCGGGGTCGCCGGCGTGGAGCTTGGCGGTCTCGGCGCGGGCGGCCTCCTCGACGGCCGCGTCGCCCGCCTTGATCCGCTCCTGGGCCAGCCGGTAGAGCCGCGCCAGCTCGGCGACGGGGTCGGCCTCGTAGGCGGCCTCGTCGCGGTGGTTCTTCCAGCCCCAGAGGATCATGCCGAACTGCGAGCCCCAGTCGCCCAGGTGGTTGTCGCGGATGACCTTGTGCCCCAGCGCCGCGAAGATCCGGGCGAGGCTCTCGCCGATGACCGTCGAGCGGATGTGGCCGACGTGCATCGGCTTGGCGACGTTGGGCGAGGAGAAGTCGATCACGACCGTCCTGGGTTCGCTCGGCGGCGGGCGATGCCGAGCCGTTCGTCGCCCAGCAGGCCCCGCAGAGTCTCCGGCGATCCAGCCGTCGCGCAGGCGGACGTTGAGGAAGCCGGGGCCGGCGACCTCGGGCGGGTCGGCCAGCGGGTCCAGGTCGACCGCGCGGCGACCTGCTGCGGCCACCTCGCGCGGGTTCTTCTTCGGGGCCTTGGCCAGCGCCATGCAGCCGTTGGCCTGGTAGTCGCCGAATTTCGGGTCGGTGCTCGGCCGGACGGCGCCGGCGAACTCGGCCGGGTCGCCCCCCTCGGGCGTGGCGGCGGCGAAGGCGGACCGCAGGCGATCGAGGACGTTCATGTCGTCGCAGATCTCAAAGGATCGGAGGGCAGAGGAGCGGAACGGAGCGGAACGAGTCACGACTCCTCGGGTCGTTCCGCTTCGGGTCGTTCCGCTGTCGGCTCGCGGGCGGGCGGGCGCGGGCGGCTCGGGTCCTGCCAGTCGAGCCGGGGGGCGTCGCCCCAGATCTCTTCCAGGGCGTAATAGGTCCGGGCCTCTCGGAGAAGACGTGGACGACGAAGTCGCCGTAGTCGATCAGGATCCAGCGCCCTTCCTCGGATCCCTTCCATGCCGAGCTTCTGCTCGCCGAGCTGCTTCATCTCCGCGTCGATCTCGTTGGCGATCGCGGTGGCGTGGCGCCGGGAGGCGGCCGATGACGATCACGAAGAAATCGACCAGCGGGGTCTGCCTCGCGGAGGTCGAGCAAGAGGATGTCCTGGCCCCGGTTGTCCTCGGCGATCCGGGCGGCCAATTGCGCGTGTTCCCGGGCCGTCTCGGCCCGTTGCGGCTGCGAGCGGTTCTGGCCCCCTGGCGGGACGTCATCCTGCGCTACGCGGGTCCCTCGAAGACGTTTCGGCAGTCCGTCCGACTTCGGGGGGCTGGTCTCGGGTTCGGGTGAGGTCGTGAATTCGGGGTCGCGGTCGTCTGTCTCGGCCATCGGGTCTCGTCCGGGGAAAGTCCTCGCGTCGGTCGGCCTGCGTTACGAATGGGGTCGCCCTGGGGTCGATCCGTTGTCCACGGGGACACGGGCGCAGGCCGCCGGGTTCGATCGGGTTCCGTTCCACCCCTTGATAGTGTACCGAATGGCGGTCCCGATGCCTATTCCCGAACGTCTTTCACGATTGGGTGATAACCGGACCCCCGCGCAACGATAGTGCCTGACGGAAAGACTCGCCAAGGACAGCCGCTCTCGCCTTCGTGGGCGAGGGACCTTCGCGAGCGACCGACCCTTTTCCGTCGAGGTCAGATGGTCATGCGAACGTACTTGCGGACGCTGAGCGATCGGCGCGACGAGCACCACGCGGGCTCTCGTCGCGAGGTGCTGGGACGTCGCCGCTGGCTCCTGAGCTGGCGGCGTCATCACGACGGTCGCTGGCTCGTCCGGCTTTCCTGCCCCGAGTTCCCCGAGACGGTCGAGCGTTGTTGCCCCACGCGCCGCGAGGCCATCGCCCGCGCCGAGGAGGCCCTCACCTGGACCTTGCTGACTCTCAATTGAGCCGCGGACATTTTCATCCTACCTACCGGCGAATCCACTTTCGACACACCTTGTGGAGCCAACGATGGCCTTGAATCCGTTGCGTGAGGCCCTGGGCCGGTCCGGCCTGACGGCCTATCATCTGGAAACCCCGTTCAAGGCGGAAGCCGACGCGGCCCTGGCTGGCTTTGAGACGCTGCGATCGGACCTGGAGCGTCGCGTTCGGCGGGGCGACCTGACCACCAAGAACGCTCGCGAGCAGGCGCGACAGGCCGCCCAGTCGCTGCGGGACGCCTTGCTGATGAAGGCTCGCGCGTTCAGCCCGGTCCCCCGTCCCTTTCTGGACCGGCTGGTTGAGGTTTCGGAACGTCGCAAGCAGGCCCGCGAACGTCAGACCCTCGATAGCCTTCAGCGCGAGACGAATCGTTTGCTCCGCCAGACCCTGATCGAGCAGCAGCTCATCACCCGCGCCGAGGAGTTCGCCGCGAAAACCTTCACCCGGTCGATGACGGGTGGGCCGCCGGCGCCGACGCTGGACAGTCTCCTGGACTTCCACGAGCAAATGACGAGGGCGGGGGACGAGGCGGCGCGGGAGTGGGCGCGCCGACAACTCGACGCCATGCGGCCGCAGGTCTTCGACGAGGAGGACCAGCGTCGGATCGATCTGGCGTGCGATCGCCCCGACCAGATCAACCCCCGGATCGTCGGCCGTTACGTGGAATCGCTCCGCGAGCGCGATGCGCTCGGCCTGGAGGAATTCGTCGCGCAAGCCATCGAGAGCCGCGACGCCAGCGCCTGTGCCGCCGCGTTCCTGCTGGCTCGCGAGGCCCCCGAAGGGTCGGCCGTCCGCTGGGTCCGCCTGGTTCTGGAGAACGTGAAGGAGTTCCCCGACCGCGCCCTGGACACGCTGCGGACGTGGGAGGCCGAAGCCCGCCGCGCCGATGCCGAGGCCGCCCTCGCCAGCGCTGAATATTGCATCGCCCTGGCCGATGCCGAGGCCGACTTCCCCCACCTGGAAGCCCCCAGCCGCGCGGACCTGGAGCGCCAGGCGCGGTTCGAGGCGCGCCCCGTCGCTCAACCCGATCAACCGATCGGCCTGAACCTCCAGCGCCGGGGCCTTTTCCCCGACGAGTTCCCCATGCTCGACGCCACCGCGTCCGACGAGTCATCGGTCGAGATCGCCTGAAATCGAGCCTCGGCTCCACGCGGAGCGTGGGAATGAGAATGTCTAATTAATTCATAAGTATCTCATTAAACTAGAGGTTACGCGGAATTCAACGGGTGGGCGCCGCCCCTTCGGGACGAACCGCGTAACTCCTAAACAAAATCGTTCTTCTGGATGGGATGAGGCCCCGGGGCGACGCCGCCACGGCGCATCCCTTTCACGACCTCGTGGAAGCGATCGGCGATGACGCGGCTCATCCTGTCCGGGGAACGTCTTCTGGTTTTCGCATTAAAACATACATAAAAACCGAATCGTGCTTGTGAGGCCGACATGGTCGAGATAACGGAGGAGTGGTGCGTGTTTTGAAGGCCGTGGCGGGTGGTCCGCTGGCCTGGAGCACGCCGAGGGAAGTGGCCGAGGCGCTCGGCGACGGTGTCGAGCAGACGACCGACACGCTGGCCAGCTTGAACGTGGCGGGCTGGGTCGACGTCTGGGAACGGGAGGAGGGGCTGGTCGTGACGTTGTCCGCCCTGGCCGCCGAGCGGCTGGGGCTGCGGCTGGTCGAGTACGGCCGGCTGGAACTGCCGCGCTGGGTTTCTCTGAACGATCACGAGCCGTATCCGATGCGTGCGCGGCGCGTCCTGAGCGGGACGCGTTCCGCCGAGCTGGAGTTTCTGTTCGATCCCTATCCCTCGCCCGACGAGGCGGCCGAGGCGGCCGAGGCGATCGCGTCGGACGGCAAGCTCGACCGTCGGCCGACGCTGATCGTGGGGCAGGGTTTGACGCCCTGGCCAGGGCCGGAGGAGGGGCGGGACCGGTCTTGCCCGGCCTGCGGCGATGCGTATCTGCCGACGCATGCCTACTGTCTCCACTGCGACCGCTCGGGACGCGACCTGCCGGAAACGGCGGATGTCGGGAACGGGTGTGGCGGTTGCCCCGGCCGGCGACGCGCGATGGCGTCAGGGACGAATGCCCGCCGTCACCGCGCGGGGTTATGCCGTCGCAAGGCGCGCCGGCGTGCCCGGCTCCAGACGCTGGCGAACGGGGGCCGAGCGGCCTCGCGGACCCAGACCAAAGATTGAGCCGGCCTGGCATCTTCCTTGCCTTCTCAGGGATCTCCCGGATACGTTTGGGCCATCTCTCCGCCGGATCGAGGCACCCCCGGGACCGACACGGTCGGGCGCCCCGGACGGAGAGACACCCACTTCCTCACCGAAGGAGATTCGAACATGCTGACCTGTCTGTTAAGCTTGACCCTGGCCGTGTCCGCCGGCCAGTTGCCTGCCGAGAGTGCCTGGCTGAACGCCTTGCCGGCGGACACCGCGGTCATCGCGCACATGCGAGGCGTCGCGGCGAGCCGCGATGATATGGCCGCGATGGCCCGCGCCATGAGCCCGACCGCGGCGGGACAGGCCGAGGCGATCCTGAACCAGGTCGTCGCCCAGTTCACCGGGCAGTTTGGCCAACGCGCGGCGCAGGTTCCCTTCTATGTCCTGCTGGAACTGCCGAAACCGGGCCAGGAAGGTCCGCCGCCGTTCGCGGTGGCCGTGCGGTCGGACGATTACCAGGCCGTTCAGAACGCGATCGCGCAAGGGGGGCAGGCCAAGCCGAAGGCCGAACCCGGCGGGTACGATTCCGTGACCGGCGGGGACGGCCAGCCCCTCTACACCGTCAAGGGGGACGGTTTCGTCGCGTTCGGGTCGAGCGAAACCCTCATCGGCGCCATCGCCGCGAAGCCCAAGACCACGCTCGACACGAAGCTTTCCGACGACCTGAAGTCGTCTCTGCTCGGTGGAGACCTCGGTCTCTATATCGACGTGGCGCAGGTCCAGGAGCAGTACGGCGAGCAGATCGAACAGGCACGCCAGGGGTTGATGGGGGCACTCGATCAGGCGGCCAAACAGGCCGCGAACCCTCATCTCATGGATTCCGCCAGGGGGATGTACGACCGCTTCTTCGAGGCGCTGAAGCATGCCCAGGGGTTGGCGCTTCACCTCGATTTCGCCGAGGCGGGGTTGCAGGTCGCCGGCCTGCTCACGGTCAAGCCCGACAGCCCGGCCGCGCGGAAACTGGCGGAGGCCCGCACCGGCAACGCGGCCATGCTCGCCACGCTGCCGGCGGATGCGGTCTATTATATTTACATGAACGCGGACGCGGAAACCGTCCAGCGGTTGCAGCGCCTGGGGTTGGCCGTCCTCTTCAGCCAGGGGGAGCCGAAATCCCCCGAGGCCCAGAAGGCGCTTCAGCAGATCCGTGATGCCGGCGCTCAGGAACTCGCCGGGGCCACGACGTTCGGCGAGGGGGGCCTCCAGAGCCTGAACGTGGTGAAGGTGAGCGATCCGAAGTCGCTGGTCGCCGCCTCGACCTCATTCAACAAGGCGCTGAACGCCGAAGGGAATTCCGACGTGATCAAGTCGGTGGCGGTTGAGGAGAATGCCCTGACCTACAAGGGGTTCACCCTGAACCATTCCACGATGACGATGGATGTGGAGAAACTCGTCCAGGCGCAGCCGAACAACCCGAACGCGGCCGCGAGCGTCAAGGCGTTCCTCGGCGGGGACACGATCCAGATGTGGTACGGCACCAACGGCGAGGTTTACCTCCAGGTCATCGCGCCCAGCGAACAGGTGGCCAAGGAACGGATCGACTCGTACCTGGACAAGTCGCGGGGCGTCGGGGCGACACCTGGCTTTCAGAAGCTGCGCGCGCTCTTGCCGGAAACCGTCTCCAGCGCGTTTTTCCTGAACGCCCAGGGGCTCGTCCGTCAAATCGTCTCCCAGATCTCGGCCGCCTCGCCGAAGAACGCGGACCTGACGGTTCCGGCGGACATGCCGAAGCCGCCGGCTTTGCTTGGCGGTGCGCTGACGACCTCGAAGCAGGGATATCGTTTCCAGTTCGCCCTTCCCAGCGACGTCGGTCCGGTGATCGAGAAGGGGCTCGTTCCGGTCATCCAGCAAGTCCAGGGGGCGGGGAACCCCTGATTGTCCGGTTGGAGCGGTCGCGCCGTTCCTGACGAATCGGATCACGCCAAGCGAGGGCGGTGCCGCGAGGTCGCGGTACCGCCCTTCTTTCGTTTGCGGGGGAAAAACGTTCAAGGTTCGCGGGGAAGAATGCCGAGGAAATGATCTGGTACTCCACGCCCACACCAGGTACAAGAGGCCCACCGCGGTGAACGCGACGCCATCCGTTGACGGGTACGGGCGGACCGGGAGGGTCTGGCCGACAAGTCCCACGGAGGGGGCGAACAGCGCGGGACCTCTGCGCGGTCCGATGGACGGGCCGCGCGGTGGGACGCGGTCCACCATGAAGGGGGACCGTGGGGCCTTCGACGCGAGGTCTGCCCAGGGAAGGGTCGGGGATATCTCCCCGCACGAGAATCACCCCGCCGCTCATCTTCGCACTCTTTTCTTGGCGTCTCCGCCCGATCCGTTGGGCACGGTCCGTCCACGCCGACTCCTCAGGGGGAGTCCCCGTGAACGGCTCGTTCCCCGTCCGGACGGAGTTTCCTTCTCACGTCGTCCGGTCCCGAGAGCGATGGGGGCACGGTGTCATGATCCGGCACCGGCTCACCATGTTGGATGTTCCACACCCACCGCCGCCGCACCGGCGCGGGCAGGGTCGTCCTCGGGGAAAGGAGTCCAAGCGGCATGACCACGGCCACCTTGATTCTGGCTCTGCTGGCCCTGCCGGCCGCCGGGCCAGCCGACACACCTGTTATTCTCGACTTCTACACCACCACGTGTGGCCCTTGCCAGCAGATGGCCCCGGCCATCGAGATGCTCAAGAGCAAGGGTTACCCGGTCAAGAAGATCAACCTGGAAACCTCCCCCGAGCTGGGAGCGCGCTACCACGTCGAGGCCGTGCCGACGTTCATCGTCGTCGATCGCCAGTGGCAGGAGCTGGCCCGGACCGAGGGGCTCCAGGACCCCGGCAATATCGCCTCCCTCTACAACAAGGCCTATACCAAGCTCGCCAGCGCGCGTGCCGAGGAGGAGCCGGACGCCGCCGAGGCGGACGAATCCTTCGACACCGAGATCGCCAGCGAGGAGCCGGACCAGGACGACCAGGGCCTCCAGTTCACCGAGACGCGCAACGCGCCCAAGCCCTGGGAAACCGGCGTGCGGATTCGCATCTTCGGCCCGGGACGGACCGTCGGGCTGGGTTCCGGCACGATCGTCCACAGCACGGCGGACGAGGCCGTGATCCTGACGTGCGCTCATATCTTCAAGGTCGATGGGGCCCGGACGCAGTATCCGCCGTCGAAGTTTCCGCTCCGGATCGAGGTGGACCTCTTCGACGGCGTCCTGCACGGCTCACCCGACCACCCCTCGCTCCACCCGACCGATACGATCGCCGGCCAGGCGATCGACTATGACTTCAACACCGATGTCGGCCTGATCCGGATTCGTCCCGGCGCAAGCTGGCCGCCTCGCCGGTCGTGCCGGTCGATTGGCAGCCCCAGCGCGGCCTGAAGATGACCACCGTCGGCTGCTCCGAAGGTCACAACGCGACCCCCTGGACGACCCACATCACCGACACGAGCGTCCGGGGGCTGGGCGACTCGCGGGGCCGCGTGATCCCCCACTACGAGGCGATCCAGTGCGCCCACGCGCCGATGCAGGGGCGCTCCGGCGGCGGCCTGTACACCCGGGACGGCTTCGTCGCGGGCGTGTGCAACTTCCAGGAGCCGCACGCGGGGCATGGGTTGTACGCCTCCCCGCGGTCGATCTACCGGATGCTCGACAAGAACAAGTTGACGATCTGCTACAATCCGGCCGCCCCGACCCCCGAAACCCTGCTCGCCGATCGTCCGACGGATGCGGGGCGGACGAAGCTCCGGGCGCAGAACCCGACCGCGACGCCGCGCACGGCGGCCTCGGGAAGTCGCGTCTATCCGATCCCGTCGCCCGAGATGGTCGGCAGCGACCTGCCGCGGGTTGCCTCGGCCGAGGAGGATCGCCGCCCGTCGTCCGGTGCTCAAAACGCCTGGCAGGCCGTCTCCCGGGCACCCCGGCGCGGAGGCCCCGGCCCTGGCGTCCTCACGCCCCGGCCCGCAGCCTCGCGGGAACACGACGCGCCGACGGGTCGCCGCGGATACCTTCCCCGAAGGGGAGGACACGTCGGAGGCCGTCGCCACCGAGATGCAGATGGCCCCGGAGGTCGCCGCCGACGGCTGGCCCACCGACGCCGCCTGGAACGACACGCCCGCTCCGGCCTCGCGTCGTCGGAAGACCACCCCGGAGGATGAGGTGAGCGGCTGGCGGGCCGTCAAGGTCCTGCCCGCCGCCACGTCACCGCGCTGAGTCGTTCGGGATCACTGCGGGCGATCGAGGAATCCGCGCCCCTTCAGCCACGTTTCACAAAGCCCCGGCCAGGCGCCAAACGCCTTGTTCGGGGCGATTTTATGCACGGTGGAACCCTGGCCCAGACCGAGGCCGTGCTGCCCTTTCTCGAACAGGTGGAACTCGACGGGGACCCCCGCCTTGCGCAGGGCCAGCACGAACAGGATGCTGTTCTCCGGCGGGCACGCCGCGATCCTCGTTCGTCTGCACGAGGAACGTCGGTGGGGTTTCCGCCGTCACCTGGGTCTCGTTCGAGAGGCTCTGAACCAGCTCCTTCGGCGGGTTTTCGCCCAGCAGGTTGCGCAACGAGCCGGAATGCCCATAAGGCGTGGCGATCGCGATGACGGGATAGGCCAGCACGGCCAGGTCGGGACGGCAGCTCTGCCGGTCGATCGGGTCGTCGGCGTCGCTCTTGCCCGCGTCGAAGTGAGTCGCGGCCGTCGAGGCGAGGTGTCCCCCCGCCGAGAACCCGAGAATCCCCACCCGCTTCGGGTCGATCCCCCATTCCGACGCCTTCGCGCGGGTCGTCCGGATCGCCCGCTGGGCGTCCTGGATCATGGCCGGGTGATGGTAGCGCGGCCCGAGACGGTACTTGAGGACGACCCCGGTCACGCCGATCGAGTTGAGCCACTCGGCGACCTGCGTCCCCTCGTGCTCCGCCGCCAGCATCCCGTAGCCGCCCCCCGGGCAGATGACGAACGCCGCGCCCGTGTTCGTCGCGGGGTCGGGACGGTACACCGTGATCGACGGCTGGTCCTGCGGCTCCTGACCGACCGCGCCAGGCGCGCCTCCGGCCAGAGCGGCAGGGTCTGCGGCTCCGCCGCCCGGGCGGCCGTCATGGCCCACATGGCCCCTCCCACCACCATCCACACGGCAAGCCGCATGACCCGCGATCGCATCCCCGGCTGTGTCGGCATGGTCCACCTCTTTCGGTTTGTGTTCGTCGGAACGGTTCTTCTGAGCCTGGTGAAGCGGTTCAGTGTCGCGGGCGCCACGGTCCTTGTCAAACCCCTAGAGCCGCGCCCGTCCGCCGGACTGACAGGCGCGCCGGAAAGTCTGCCAAAGTGGCAGGATCGAAAAGACACGCCTCAAAGAGCGGTTTTCGCAACCTGGCTCATCAAAAGGATTAATGGCAATCCGGACGCGATGGTACATTTCTTGCACAACCTCCGCGACGAACCCGACCCCGGGCCCACATCGTGATCGACGGAACCGGGATGTCAGCGTCGAAGGAGAATCCAACGTGGCGAAGTTGTTGGCCTACGATGAGGAGGCACGCCAGAAACTGTCCAATGGCGTGACCAAGCTCGCTCGAGCCGTGCGGAGCACCCTCGGCCCCCGCGGCCGTAATGCCGTGATTGACAAGGGCTGGGGCAGCCCGACCGTCACCAAAGACGGTGTGACCGTGGCCGAGGAAATCGAGCTGACGGACCCCTATGAGAACATGGGGGCTCAGCTAGTGAAGGAGGCGGCCAGCAAGACCTCCGATGCGGCGGGCGACGGCACCACCACCGCGACCGTCCTGGCCGAGGCGATTTTCAAGGAAGGGCTGCGTGCCCTGGCCGCCGGGGCCGACCCGATGGCCCTGAAGCGCGGCATGGACAAGGCCGTCGTCAAGGTCGTCGAGAACATCAAGGCGATGTCGAAGCAGGTCTCCGACGACAAGTCGGAGATCACCATGGTCGCCACGATCGCCTCGAACAACGACCGGGGGATCGGCGAGAAGCTGGCGGAAGCCTTCGCCCGCGTGGGCAACGACGGCGTGATCACCGTCGAGGAAGGCAAGGGCTTCGAGACGACCGTGGACGTGGTCGAGGGCATGCAGTTCGACCGCGGCTACCTGAGCCCCCATTTCGTGACCGACCCGGATCGGATGGAGGTCGTCCTGGAGGACCCCTACATCCTGATCTACGAGGAGAAGGTCAGCACGCCCAAGGTCCTGATCCCCTTGCTGGAGCAGATCGCCCGGGCGAACAAGCCGCTGCTGATCGTCGCCGAGGATGTCGAGAGCGAGGCGCTGGCGACCCTGGTCGTCAACAAGCTCCGCGGCATCCTGAACGTGGCCGCCGTCAAGGCCCCCGGCTACGGCGACCGCCGCAAGGCCATGCTCGGCGACATCGCCGTGCTGACCGGCGGCAAGGCGATCTTCAAGGACCTGGGCATCGAGCTGGAAAGCGTGCAGCTCAGCGACCTCGGCCGCGCCCGCAAGGTCATCATCAACGGGGACAACACCACCATCGTCGAGGGGGTCGGCACCGCCGACGAGATCAAGGGGCGGACCGAGATGATCCGCCGCGAGATCACCCAGACCGATAGCGAGTACGATCGCGAGAAGCTCCAGGAGCGTCTGGCGAAGCTCGCCGGTGGCGTCGCCCAGATCAACGTCGGCGCGGCGACCGAGACCGAGATGAAGGAGCGCAAGGCCCTCGTCGAGGACGCCCTGCACGCCACCCGCGCGGCGATCGAGGAAGGGATCGTCCCCGGCGGCGGAACCACCTTGATCCGCTCGGCCAAGGCCATCGCCGAGCCTCAAGCTCGAAGGGGACGAGGACCTCGGCGCCAACATCGTCCGGCGTGCCCTGGAAGAACCGGCGCGCTACATCGCCGAGAACGCCGGCCTGGACGGCGCGGTCGTCGTCAGCCGGATCCAGAAGTCGAACGACGCGAACTTCGGCTACAACGCCGAGACCGGCGAGTTCGGCGACATGCTCAAGGCGGGCGTCGTCGATCCGGCCAAGGTCAGCCGCACCGCGCCTCCAGAACGCCGCGAGCGTCGCCGGTCTCCTGCTGACGACCGAGGCGATCGTCATCGAGAAGAAAGAGAAGAAGCCCGCCGCCGCCGGCCATGACGATCATGGTCCTGGCATGGGTGGTATGGGAGGCATGGGCGGAATGGGTGGCATGGGAGGCATGGGCGGAATGGGTGGCATGGGCATGATGTAAGCCTGGCCATCGTATCCGACCGTGGCTTCGGTCGTTCGTTTCGCGAATTCGAGAACTTGAGATGGTTGGGAGAACATCCGGCCCCGGAACGTCCAAAGGGGCCGGATCGTTCCATCCCTTGAGAGAGCCGAGACAGATTCAACAGGAAACCATTCCGATGGCCAAGATTCGTCCGCTTGAAGACCGCGTGGTGATCCAGCAGATTGAGGCCGAGGAGAAGACGGCCGGTGGGATCGTCCTGCCCGACACGGCCCGGGAGAAGCCGCAGCGCGGCCGGGTGCTCGCCGTGGGTCCGGGCAAGATGCTCGATAGCGGCGACCGCGCCGAGATCGGTGTCAAGGAAGGGGACGAGGTCCTCTTCGGGAAGTACTCCGGCACGGAGATCAAGCTCGAAGGGGAGGAGATCAAGATCCTCCGCGAGACTGACATCCTGGCCAAGATCGAAAAGTGAGTGAATGAGCCCGTTGGGTGGGTTTCGCCCACCGGTCTTCCCTTCGGTGGGTTGTCCCCACCCAACATGAATGAGGAGCCTCCGAACCGTGGCCAAGCAACTTCTCTTTTCTGACGCCGCGCGGCGGAAGATGCTCGAAGGCGTCGAGATCCTGGCCCACGCCGTCGGGACGACGCTCGGGCCGACCGGCCGCAACGTCATCCTTTCCAAGACGTTCGGCGGGCCGACCGTCACCAAGGACGGCGTGACCGTGTCGAAGGAGATCGAATTGCCCGATCCCTTCGAGAACATGGGCGCGAAGCTGGTCAACGTCGTCGCGTGCAAGACGTCCGACATCGCCGGCGACGGCACGACCACCGCCACCATCCTGGCCCGCGCCATTTACCGCGAAGGGCTGCGTAACATCACCTCCGGCGCCCATCCGATGGCCGTGCGACGGGGGATCGAGAAGGCGGTCGAGGCCGCCATCGACGAGCTGCACGGCTCGCTCTCCCGTCCGGTCGAGAAGAAGGAGGAGATCGCCCAGGTCGGCACCATCTCCGCCAACAACGACCCGACGATCGGCCAGATGCTGGCCGATGCCGTGGAGCGCGTCGGCCGCGACGGCGTCATCACCGTCGAGGAAGGCAAGACCGCCCAGACGAGCCTGGAGTTCGTCGAGGGCATGCAGTTCGACAAGGGATATAGCTCCCCCTACTTCGTCACCAATCCGCAGACGATGGAGGTCGAATACGAGGATTGCCTGATCCTGCTTCACGAGAAGAAGATCAGCAGCCTCCGCGACATGATCCCGCTGCTGGAGAAGGTCGCGCAGTCGGGCCAGCCGCTCTTGATCGTCGCCGAGGACGTCGAGGGTGAGGCCCTGGCCGCCCTGGTCGTGAACAAGCTGCGCGGCGTTCTGAACATCTGCGCGGTCAAGGCGCCGGGCTTTGGCGACCGCCGCAAGGCCATGCTCGGCGACATCGCCGTGCTGACCGGCGGCACCGTCCTCAGCGAGGACCTCGGCATGAAGCTGGAGAGCGTCCAGCTCAACCAGCTCGGCGAGGCCAAGCAGATCAAGGTCAACAAGGACAGCACGACGATCATCCAGGGGGCCGGCAAGAAGGAGGAGATCCAGCGTCGGGTCGATCAGCTCCGCCGCCAGATCGAGGAGACCGAGAGCGAGTACGACAAGGAGAAGTTCCAGGAGCGGCTCGCGAAGATCTCCGGCGGCGTGGCGTTGATCAACGTCGGCGCGGCGACCGAGGCGGAGATGAAGGAGAAGAAGGCCCGCATCGAGGACGCCCTGCACGCCACGCGGGCCGCCGCCGAGGAGGGGATCGTCCCCGGCGGCGGCACGGCCCTGTTGCGTTGCATTCCCGCCGTGCAGAAGCGGATCGAATCCCTTGAGGGGGACGAGAAGCTCGGCGGCGCGATCGTCCTGCGGGCGCTTGAGGAGCCGATCCGGCACATCGCGCACAACTCCGGCCACGACGGCGCCGTGGTGGCCGAGGAGGTCAAGGAGCGCAAGGGGGCCGAGGGCTTCAACGCCAACACGGGCGAGTACGTGGACATGTTCAAGGCCGGCATCGTGGACCCGACCAAGGTCACGCGCTCCGCGCTTCAGAACGCCTCGTCGATCGCCGCCCTGATGCTGACCACCGAGGCGATGATCACCAACATCAAGGAAGAGGACGAAGGCAAGAACGCCCCGCGCGTCGAAGGCTCGGTCCGCTGAGCCAGGCCAAAATCGCGTCGTGGCCGGGGACGGTTCCTCCGTCCCCCCACGCCTCCGACGCCTTCTCAGGCTCGTCGATCCGGTAGTAAGTCCTTCAATCCGCCCATTTTGAAACATCCTTCCTGACGATTTCACCTTCATTTGGTCTCGATCGTTCTCCCCAATCCTCTCGGCCGATCGACGGAAAAAATCGGTCGAAGATCGGGTCGATCCTTTTCGTTTGTACCGTCGTAAAAACAAACGCGAAATAAATCTGCGAACAGCGAGGCGGGGCTTGGCCGGCGAGGTGTCCGAGTTGGGACCCTTTGTGGTATCATGACGTTGGATCAATCGCCGACAACCGACCCCGATTGAGTTACGGTGCCGATGGCCACGACCAAACGCGATTACTATGAGGTCCTCAGTCTGGGACGGACGCCTCGGCCGACGAGATCAAGAAAGCCTATCGGCAGATGGCCTTGAAGAACCACCCGGACAAGAACCCGGGGGACGAGGCCGCCGAGCGCCGGTTCAAGGAGGCGGCCGAGGCCTACGAGGTCCTCTCCGACCCCGACAAGCGAGCGCGGTACGACCGTTACGGGCACGCCGGGCTGAATGGAGCGGGCGTCCACGACTTCCGCAACGCCGAAGACATCATGTCGGCGTTCTCCGACATCTTCGGCGGCGGCCTGTTCGGCGACCTGTTCGGCACGCGACGGCGGGGACCTCGGCCCGGGCTCGACATCCAGATGCGTCTGGAGATCGACCTCATCGAGGCCGCCCGAGGCGCGACGAAGACCCTGGAGTTGCGCCGGCAGGAGCTCTGCAACGAGTGCAACGGCAGCGGGGCTCGCAAGGGGACCGTCGCGACCACCTGCGACTACTGCCGGGGCCAGGGCCAGGTCGTCCAGTCGCGTGGCTTCTTCCAGGTGGCGACGACCTGCCCGGCCTGCGGGGGCGAGGGCGTCCGCGTCACCGACCCTTGCCCGAGTTGCCGAGGCTCCGGAAAATTGCCCGCTTCGGTGAACCTCCAGGTCGATGTTCCACCCGGCGTCGATACGGGAATGTGGCTGCAACTGCGGAACCAGGGGGAACCGGGCGACCCCGGAGCGCCTCGGGGCAACCTCCGAATCCAGATCGTCGTGCGCAAGCACCCGTTCTTCGAGCGGCGGGGCAACGACCTGTTCTGCCAGGTCCCGATCAGCTTTCCCCAGGCCGTGCTCGGCGCGGAAATCGAGGTCCCCACGCTCGATGGTCCCGACCACCTGACCATCCCCAAAGGCACGCAGAGCGGCGAGATCCTGAAGCTCAAGGGCCGGGGCATGCCCGACATCAACGGCCGGGGCCGGGGGGACGAACTGGTCGAGGTCGTCGTCGAGACCCCCAAGCACCTGACCCCTCGGCAGGAAGAACTCCTCCGCGAACTGGCGGAGATCGAGCACGAGACAGTCAGCCCCCGGCGCAAGAGCTTCTTCGAGAAGCTCCGCGACTACTTCACCGAAGACGCGGAGCCGGGCGACGAGAGCACGGTTTGAGGATCCCACGTTTATGAGCAAGCCAGAAAACCGTCCCGAGACGGAATCAGAATTCCCAGCGTCCGGATCAGGGGGCCTCGGTGGAGCCGGACACGGCTCCGGCCGGGGAGATCGAGGAACTGCGCCGGCAGCGGGACGACTATCTCGACCAGCTTCAGCGCGCCCGAGCGGACTTCTCCAACTACCAGAAGCGTGCCCGCGCCCAGGCCGACGCCGACCTCCGCTATGCCGTCGGGCCGCTGTCGCTCGACCTGCTCGCCGTGCTCGATAATTTCGAGCGTGCCACCGAGGCCGCGCGAGCCTCCGGCGCGCGAGTCGATCGTCGAGGGGCTGGAGATGGTGCGAAAGCAGTTGCTCTCGACCCTGGCCAAGCACGGTATCGAGCCGATCGAGGCCCTCGGCCAGCCCTTCGATCCCAATCAGCACGAAGCGCTGCTCCAGCAACCGGACGCCAATCACCCCGAAGGCACCGTCGTCGCCGAGATGGGCAAAGGTTATCGGCTTCACGACCGGGTGCTGCGACCTTCCAAGGTGGCCGTCTCCGTTCCGCCGGCGGAGTGATCGCCGGTTTTCCCGGTTCTTTTTGCAAATCTACTTTTTTTCCGATCTTCGTTCCGGTTCGATCCGAGCACGGAGATCCGGGATCCTTTTCAGGGTCAACGCATGCCGACTTACGATTATGTTTGCGACGCCTGCGGGCACGAGTTCGAGGCGTTCGAGTCGATCAAGGCAGACCCGCAGACCATCTGCCCGGAATGCGCGAAAGCCCAGTTGCGCCGAAAGATCGGTCCCGGCGCCGCCATCCTGTTCAAGGGGTCGGGGTTCTATCAGACCGACTACCGGAGCGAATCGTACAAGAAGCAGGCGAAGGCGGACCAGGCGTCCGAATCGTCGTCCAAACCGTCTGAGTCGTCGTCCAAGCCGTCTGAATCGACCTCCTCAAGTTCATCATCCAAGCCGGATTCGTCCAAGCCCGTGGCGTCGGGAAGCTCGTCATGATCCGAGGCCGTTGTCCGATCTGTGCGACCTCCTTCGAGATCGCGTCCCTGGACGATCTTCCGAGCTTTCCGTTCTGTTCGGAGCGGTGCCGGCTGATCGACCTGGGTCGCTGGATCGACGGGGATTACACGATTCCCGGCCCACCGGCATCCCCCGATCACCTGCCGACCACGGGTGATGAAGGAGACGGCGAGGCGTCGTGACAAACGACGCCTCGCCGTTTTTGTTTTCCTTTACTTGGAGGCGCGTCGGACGTACTTGTGGCAACTGACGCAGGTCATCGTCACCTTCATGTAGGCGAGCGTTGCGCCGTCGATGTCCTTGTCCCGGGCTTCCTGTGAGAGCTGATCCGTGGCCCGCTGAAATTCGACCGTGTACGGGATGTAATTCTCCACATCGGGAATGGTCGGGACTTCCCATTCGGCGGCCATGCTCAGGCGCTTCAGGGCCTGGGAGTTCTTGAGAATCAGATCGTAGTTTTCCAGGGCCAGGCCCTCGACGATCCCCTTGGAATACTCCAGCTTCAGTCGCATGAACTGGCTGCGCTTCTCCGCGCCCGGGTCCTGCCGCGCCCGGACGGTCATTCCGACCGCCAGGGTCGCCAGCAAGGCCAGCGGCACCACGATCCAGCGTCCTCTCATCGTCGCCCCCTTTTTGTGTGGATAGAGATTCTCGGCTTCCAGAGCGCGAACCGCGATCCTGACCCATCCTCAGGAGGGTCGGAATCAGGGTCGGCGCGGGTTCGATTTCCTGCGAGACGCTCAGGCCATCCGTCGGTCCGCCGTCTGGATCAGGCTCACGACGGGCAGGCCGTGGGGGCAGGCCGCCTCGGCGGCGGCGAGATCGGCCTTCGCCAGGTCGCGGGCCTCGGCCGGAAGCGCCTGGTAGAGCGCGCGGGCTTCCTGACGCTTGCCGTAAACCGAGTAATAGCGCAGGTAACGGAGCACGGTGGCGACGGGAACGCCCTTCGCCGCGGTCTCGCAGAGGTGGCCGCAACCGTGGCAATACAGGTTCGCGGTTCGCTGGCGGTGCTCTTCGAGGAGCCGGGCTTCCTTGACGCTGACCTCTTCGGTGCTGGCGGCCACGTTCTCGCGCAGGTCGCTCCGGTTGGTCATTTCGCTGACGACGACCTGCATCCGGTCGTCCATCCAGACGGTCTTGATCGCCGCGACTTCCTTCTTGAAGCCTTTCTCCTGCAGGGTGGCCATCTTCTCGGGGAAGTTGTTCGCACCTCCCTGGGTCTTCATGGCGACCAGGCCGAGGTTAGCCTTGGAGGCCTTGTCGATGGCCCGTTGCAGCGCGTCATGATTCACGTCGCGGAAGTTGTACTTGATCATCACCTGGTCGAGCCAGCCGACCTCGGCGACTGTTTCCAGGATCTCGGGCAACATGGCGTCGTGGCAGCTCAGGCCGCAGAAGCGGATCTTGCCCGACTTCTTCAGGTCGGCGAATGCCTTCTTGACCTCGGGGTCACGGAGCAGGCCGATGTTCCGCCCGTCGAGGCCGTGGATGTAGTAGCAATCCAGGTAGTCGGTCTTCAGGCGATCGAGGCTCCCCTGGAGCCGCTCGGCGAAGATGCCGGGGCCCGCGTAGCCGCCGCCCTTCTTGTAGCTATTGCACTTCGAGACGAGATACACGTCCTTGCGCAGGCCGGTCCGGTCCAGGACCTGGCCGATGCGCTGCTCGGAGACGGTGTTCTCGTAGGATTCGGAGGTGTCAATGTAGCGAACGCCGGAGAACAGGGCGGCCTGGATGAAGCTCGGGGCGACGTCCCAGCTCGTTCCCATGCCCAGCTTGGTGACCTTCTGGCCCGTCTTGCCGAGCGTGACGGTGGGAACCGCCGACTCGGGCGCGGCGGCCAGCAGCTTATCCGCCGAGGCCAGGGCGGCTCCGGTGACCGCGGCCGTCTTGAGGAACCGACGACGGTTGCTCCCACCTCCGCAAGATCCGTGCGACCCGTGCATCGAGCCACCTTTCCACACTCAAGAGAGACTCGCGAGGGGACGGCCCTCAACCCGATCAAGTCGAAGGTTCGGGTCGCCCGTAACCGTGACGAGCCTTTATTCTGGCCGGGTCGGGAGGCCGGGTCAACAAAGTTTTGATCCTGGCGGCGTTCGGGGGGCGGTGGCTCGGGACCAACAGGACGGGCCGGCCCCCGGGAAATGGGAGAGCCGGCCCGCCGTTTCCTTCATACTCGGTTCGGCCCGAGGGCCCCGACTCATTCCTTCGGCAGAGGCGGAAGCTCGAAGGCCGGGACCTCGCCGATCGGCTCAACGGCGGCCGAGGGGGGCAGGGGGGGCAGCGCCGGGCCGATTCCGGTCGCCGAGGCGGGCACGACGTCCGGTTCGGGGGCCAGGGCGCGGGGTTGGAGGTTCAGTTGGGGCCGAGCCGAGAGGTTGTCCGGCTCGCCCGCCGGCAGGGTCGGCGGAGCGTACCGGGGAGCCGGCAGGAGCGGGCCGGCCGGGGCGGGCATCGCCGGGACCGGGCCGGGCGGGCCGAGGTCCGGCGGGGCCATCGGGGCGACCGGGTCGAGCATCGGCGGGGCCGAAACCGGCTCCGGAATGTACGGTCCATCATGCGGAATCGGGTGCTGACGGTGGGCCTGCTGCTGGTCGTGGGCCTGGATGTACGCCCGACGCGGCCAGGGGCCTTCGGCCACCGCGATGTTGTCGTAAGCGAGCAGGGTCCCTTTCGCCTCTTCGAGTGCCGCGATGGCCGTGTTGTAACGGCTCTTGAAGTCGGCTTCCTGGGCCACGGCGTTCGCCCAGCGGTTCACGGCGTCGAGGTAGCGGTCGATGGTGATCGTGCCGTTCTCGTAGAAGGCTCGCTGGGCTTCCAGCCGCTGCAAGGCGGCCGACTTCAGGCGTCCGGCGGTCTTGAACTGCTTGTAGTTGGCGTCCACCTCCAGGAAGAACCGGGCGAGCGGGTGCGTGGTCTGGTGGACCGTCTGCTGGAGGAAGGCCCGCTGCCGCAGCAGGGCGTACTGCGCCTGGCGAGCGTTTGCCAGGGGGCCTCGGAAGCCCAGCGGCATCTGGAACGTGAAGCCGACCTGCCAGGTGATGAAGTTGTTGAACGGCTTCGGCAGCGGGTTGATGCCGGCGGCTCGCTGCTGCGACCGAGAGCAAGCGGGTCGATCGCCTTCAGGGTCTGCCCGGTCATGACCGCCTCGGCGCTGATCGAGGCTGTCCCCCAGGCCGTTGAACTGGTAGAGGGCGTTGAAGTTCAACACCGGCAAGAGCTGGTTGCGAGCGACCAGGAGTTGAAGCTCGGCCAGGCGGACCAGCAACTGGTTCTGCACGATGTCCGGCTGGAAGCTGACCATCTGAGCCAGGCTGACGTCCCAGTCCGGCTCCAGCCGGGCCTCGGTCGGCGCGGTCACCGGGATGATCCGGCGGTTGTCCGTCGGCGGCAGGCCCAGCAGGTTGCGGAGCTGCCGCTCGGTGGTGATCACGTCGGCCGTCGCGGCGACCAGGTCGAGCCGGAACCGTTCCAGGTTCTCCTGGGCCTCGGCGACGTTCGGCAGCGAGGTGCTACCGACTTCCAGCTTGGCCCGCTCGCGGCGGAGGATCTGCTCGCCCAGGTCCACCGCCGTCTCGCTCGCCCAGAGCCGGACGTGCGTTCTGCGCCAGGGCCCAGTATTGCTGCTCGACGGAACGGACCAGGGCCATGATCTCGGCCTTGAACCGCCAGACCGCCACGTCGGCGCTGAGCCGGGCGATCACGATCGGTGCCCGGTTGGCCTCCAGGCCGCTCGGCCCGTTCTGCTGCGATCCGCCCAGCAACGGCTGGGTGAACTGCAACTGCGTGTTGGTCGTGTACACCGACGGATAGACGTTCGTCGGCGCGTTCGAGTACAGGTAGTTGATGTTGTGCGTGACCGACATGAGGGCACCGGTCGCCGCTCGTTTCTGGATCGAGGTGGCGAACTGCGCCGTCTCCTGGTTGAAGATAACCGGGAAGCGCGCTCCGGCGATGAACGTACCGGCCTGAATGGCGTTGTTGAACGGCTGGACGTTCCGGCCCCAGAGCAAGCTGGTCTGGAGGTTCGCGTCGAAGACGGAGAGGGCCTGGGCGATCTGCGTCTCCTGGATCGCCGGGTCATACACCGTCTGCAGCGTACCGGTACCCAGCGCACCGCCGGCCCCCGTGGACAGGGGCACGGGCTCGAACCCGCCGACCGGGATGCCCTGGGCACCGAGGGCGATCACGCGGACGACCTCGGAGTTCTGGAGGCCGATCGGGATCGCCTCGTGCAGCGTCATCCTCCAGACTTCCTGCGTCTCAGGATTACTGGTGGTCCTGGGATCGGCCAGCCGCGGTAACGGCATGGGCAGGTTCTGAAGAAAGTCCGTCTGCTTGACCTGATCGTCCAGTTCCGCGGCCATGCCGAGCGTCTGGCGCGGAACGTCCTTGGACTGGTCAATGTAGGGTGACCTGCGGCAACCGGCTGCGGGCCGACACGCCGCCCAACAATGCCGCCGCCAGAGCTAGCCGGTTCCCAAGATGGGTCAATCTCATGGCCAGACCGTCCTTGACATAAAGCGCCATGTGACGAGTTGTACCGAAGTGAGCAAGCTCCAGCCGGCTCTCGCCTCTCACCGGATGAAGCCCTGCCGCGCCTCGGCCGGTATGCGGTCGCTTCCGTGCAACCGATCACACCTCGGTCCTCGGCACCGCGAAGCGCCGACCCGATCCGAAAAGCGGACCGGTCCGACCTCCGCGCTTGTGAGCGAACCCATGGACGAACTCCCGAGGCGCCGAAAGGAGGTTATCCCCTGGACCTCTGGGACTTCGTCGGATCGACCTGTTAAAAGAAATCGGTTGTAGCGGACGTGCGTCTTGAAGCGATGTGTCTGGATTTTACGGTTTTCTCTGGATCGGCCTAGGTCAAAGCCCGAGGTTCGACGTCATTCCAGCGCAAACCGTCCTCATCGCCAGGCCCAAACGGACGAGGCGCCTCGAGATCTTCCCGCGCTTTGTTCCAATCGTTCGTGAGACGGTGAACCGGCTTTCTCAGGCGGTCGAGCCTTGCGATTCCCGGCGTGCGCCGGTGGAGAGGAATCGCCGCGCCAGCTTCTTTCGCAGGAAGGTCAGCTCCCCCGGCTCGGTCCCTTCCAGGAAATGACCGAGGAACTGGAGGGCATAGCCGCCCAGAAACAGCGAGAGCGCGAGCAGGAACAGCGGAAACGACATCAAGGCGGTAACGATCGGCAGGATCAGGACCGCGATGATCGTCGGCGGAATCCCGATCACGTGCAGAACGAAGCAGACCGGGCGTCGATGCCGCGAGAGCCAATCCTCAAACAGGGGCAAGGGCTGATAGGGAGGGCAGAGCATGACGTATTCCAAAGGTGCGGGATCAATCGTTGTGCCTGCTTGACGGCGCTGGAGGGAAGCGTTAGCTTGATCGCATCCTACTGTAGCGAGTGCGTGTCACCCGACGCAAACGATTTATCCAGAATGCCCTGATTCCCAATTCAACGGGGATATCCATTCCATAGGGAATGATTCCCGTGAGAGAGACTGCATCTCATGGCCCATCAAGTGACCCTGATTCCCGGCGACGGTGTTGGACCGGAGCTGGCTGAAGCGACGCGGATGTGCATCGACGCGACCGGCGTCAAGATCGACTGGGACGTGCAGGAAGCGGGCGTGGACGTGATGGAACGTCTGGGCACGCCTGTTCCCGACAGCGTGCTGGACTCGATCCGCAAGACCGGGGTCGCCCTGAAGGCGCCGATCACGACGCCCGTCGGGACGGGGTTCCGGAGCGTCAATGTCTATCTCCGGCAGGCGCTCGACCTCTACGCCTGTGTCCGCCCCTGCAAGCATTATGAAGGGGTGCGGACGTTCTTCGACAAGGCGAACGTGGACATCGTCATCGTTCGCGAGAACACCGAGGACCTCTACGCTGGCATCGAGTTCGAGCAAGGGAAGCCGGAGACCGAGGAGCTGATCGGCCACATCAAACGCCTGAACGGCAAGGCGATCCGGCCGGACTCGGGCATTTCGATCAAGCCGATCTCGATCACCGGCTCGCGCCGGATCGTCAAGTACGCTTTCGAATACGCCAAGAAGCATGGCCGCAAGAAGGTCACGGCGGTTCACAAGGCGAACATCCTGAAGCACTCCGACGGACTATTCCTGTCCGTCGCCCGCGAAGTGGCCCAGGAGTATCCCGACATCGAGTTCGAGGACCGGATCGTGGACAACATGTGCATGCAGCTCGTGCAGAAGCCAGAGCTGTACGACGTGCTGGTCCTGCCGAACCTCTACGGCGACATCCTCTCCGACCTCGGTGCCGGCCTGATCGGCGGCCTGGGCGTGGCCCCGGGAGCGAACATCGGCGAGAAGGGGGCGGTCTTCGAGGCGACCCACGGCTCGGCCCCGAAGTACAAGGGCCAGTGGAAGATGAACCCCACGGCCTTGATCCTCTCGGGGGTCCTGATGCTCGACTATCTTGGCGAGAAAGACGCCTCGCAGCGGCTGGAAAAGGCCGTGGCCAAGGTCATCGCCGAGGGCAAGTCGGTCACCTACGACATGAAGCCGCACCGTGACGACCCCACCGCTGTCGGTACGAAGGAGATGGCCCAGGCGATCATCGACACGATGAATGCCTGAGAGCCTCCCACGCCTTCGTGGGCGAAAGAAACGACTCGGTCGGCGTGCGTGTCACCCGCACCGGAGAGGCACCGGAAGGAGCTGGTGCGCGACACGCACCCGACATGAGCCGTGCCGGCGTTCAGCCAGGATAACTATCTTCGTCTGATCCGCGGCGAGACGTGTGGCCCGCTCGCCGCGTCCGCGCGCGCGGCGCTGAGGGGCCTCTCCGGGGGATACCGGCTCGGCGTCGCGTGCCGCAATGCCGCTTTTGATCGCGGGTGGAAAACGGTCGAGCACGCCGAGGTGCCGGTTATCTCCATCGGCAACCTGACACTCGGCGGAACCGGGAAGACGCCGATGGTCGAGTGGGTCGCTCGCTGGTACCGCCAGCGAGGGGTTCGCGTGGCCATCTTGAGTCGTGGATACGGCCAGTCGGGCGGGCTGAACGATGAAGGGCGGCGTGCTGGAAGAGAATCTGCCCGACGTCCCGCATCTTCAGGACCGCGACCGCGCGCACCTGGCGAAGGTCGCCGTTGAGGAGCTGGAGTCGCAGGTTCTCGTGCTCGATGACGGCTTCCAGCACCGTCGCCTGGCACGCGATCTGGATATCGTGCTGCTCGACGCCCTGGACCCGTTTGGCCTGGGGCGACTCTTCCCGCGCGGCCTGCTCCGCGAGCCCCCCTCCGCGCTCCGGCGTGCCGGGATCGTTCTCCTCTCGCGGGCCGACCTGATCGAGCCGGAACGTCGCGCCGCGATCCGCGCGGGCGGAACGGCACGCCGGTTCGCTCCGCTGGGCCTGCGCGACACGCCCCGAGAGACCTCGTGGACAGCGAACAGAGTATAAGCCCTCTCGATCGGCTGAACGGTACGCAGGTCGCGGCGTTCTGCGGGATCGGCAATCCCGAAGGGTTTCGGCGCACGCTGGAGAAACTCGGCGTGACACCCGTCGCCTTCCGGATCTTCCCGGACCACCATCCCTACGAGCGTGCCGACGTGGAGAGCCTGATCGCCTGGGGCCGGGAGGTGGGGGCCGATCTGGCCTTGACCACGCAGAAGGATTTGGTGAAGCTCCGCACGCCTCGACTCGGGGATGTGCCGCTGTTCGCGCTGCGCATCGGGCTGGAGATCATGGAAGGCGCGACGGTCCTGGACGAGGCCCTGGGGGCACTCGAACCGGGGGCTTGAGCGGGCAACACCGCGCGACGTTACCTGTCCAAAGGAATGGACACCCATGCGGATCGTCGTTTTCTGCCCGAACCTGATCGGCGATACCGTGATGGCCACGCCGACGTTGCGTGCCTTGCGGTCCCATTATCCGTCGTCGACGATCCACGGCGTCATCAAGCCTCACGTCGCGCCGACGCTCGACGGAGCCCCCTGGCTCGATGACCGCATCCTCTTTCACCCAAAGTCGTCGGACCCGTCCCAGCGCGCGGGCGGGCTGATCGCCCGGCTGCGGGCGGAACGGTATGACCTGGCGGTGTTGCTACCGAACTCGTTCCGATCGGCCCTGCTGGCCTGGCGCGGCGGCGTGCGGCGGCGAGTCGGCTACGCCCGAGGCGGCCGCGGTCTCCTGTTGACGGATCGGCTCCGCCCGGATCGCAACCGTTACGGGCGGCTCGTGCCATCGCCAATCGTTCATTATTATCTGCGGATCGCCCGGCACCTCGGCTGCCACGTCGACACAGTGCGACCGGAATTGTTCACGACCCTTCAGGACGAGCAGGCCGCCGACCGTGCATGGACGGCGCTCGGATTGTCCATGTCCCGGTCGGTCGTCTGCCTGAACACGGGAGGGGCGTTCGGCCCGGCGAAGAACTGGCCGGCGGATTACTTCGCGGTGCTGGCGCGACGGCTCGCCGAGGAAGCCGGACACGACGTGCTGGTTGTCTGCGGCCCCGCCGAGCGCGACGAGGCCCGGTCGATTGTCTCCAAAGCCACCCACCCGCGCGTCGTCAGCCTCGCCGATCAGCCTCCGAGCATCGGCCTGACCAAGGCGTGCGTTCGTCGCGCCGGCTTGCTCGTGACGACGGATTCCGGCCCTCGACACTTCGCCGCCGCGTTCGGGGTTCCCGTGGTGAGTCTGTTCGGCCCGACGCACATTGCCTGGACCCGCACGTATCACCCTCGGGCACTCCACCTTCAACAGCCGGTCCCTTGCGGCCCTTGCCAGAAAGGGGTCTGCCCGCTCGGTCATCACCGCTGCATGAGGGACCTTTCCCCGGATGCCGTCTTCGCCGCCGCCTTGCGGCTCCTCCGTCCCCATTCGGTACTCCCCGCGCGTCCCGGTGTCCCTCTCGCCAAGGAACCGGTTCATGGCTGATGCCCAGAACGGGAGCCAGGGCTCCGACTCGCCGCCGGTCTGGCTGGTGACAGGCGGGACCGGCTTCCTCGGTCGCCACGTTCTGGCCGCGTTGCGAGACACGCGTGCGGGTTCCATCCAGGTCGTGGCCCTGGGGCGACGTCTCCCGGACGGCTGGAGCCCGGATGCGTTTCGCGCGGTGGACCTGAAGGATCGGGAGGGGCTGACGCGCGCGATCGCGGGTCTGTCTCCTTCGGTCGTGATTCACGCGGCCGGTCAGACTCCGCCGGCGTTGCCCGTCGCGTTCTACAAGGGTAATATGCAGATCACGGCCAACCTGCTCGATGCCCTGCGCGCCACGGGCCGCCCCGCGCGGGTGGTGCTGGCCGGTTCGGCGGCAGAGTTGGGGCCGGTGCCGGTCGCGCAATTGCCGGTCGGGGAAGAGGCCCCTTGTCGACCCCAAGACCATTACGGTCTGAGCAAGTGGTTTGCCTTCCGGTATGGGATGCTCCAACTCCCTCCGCTGGAGGTCATCGCCGCGCGCGTGTTTAACCCGGTCGGGCCGGGATTGCCCCCTTCGCAGGCGTTCGGCCGGTTCGCGACGATCCTGGCGGAAGCGGGTCGAGATCCCGTCCACCTGACTGTCGGCGACCTCGACACCCGCCGCGACTTTATCGACGTGCGCGACGTGGCCGACGCCTTCCTGGCCCTGGCTCGCCACGGAACGCCCCGAAGCGTTTATCACGTCGGAACCGGGGACTCTCACCCGATTGGCGAGGGCCTGGAGCGGTTGATCGCTCTCAGCGGTCGCGCCGTGACGGTCGAGGTGGCGGCCTTGCCCGGCCATCGTCGCGGCCCGGCGGACTCGCGGGCTGAAATCCGGCGGATTGTCGCCGACACGGGATGGCGTCCGCGGATCGGCTTCGAGCAGAGCCTCGCCGACCTCTGGGACGAGGCCCGACACCGGGCCTCCTGTTCCGGGCCGAACCGGCACGTGGCCTGAGCCATTGGCGGCGCATTTGCCATTGATCGGAGTCCGGCTCCGGCTACAATGCGTCCTCTGGCCGGTGGAACCGGTCGCGCTTTTTCGGCGCAGAAGGGTTCACGTCAAGGACGAGAGGAGCCCCGATGGCTCGCCGAGCCCTGCCCTGGGTCGTTGGCCTGGCGGCAGTCTTGCACACGATCGGCATCGCACGGTCGATCCTGCCGGCGCAGGACGGCTTGAAATTCCTGCGCTTCGCCCGCGCGTTCCAGAGCCAGCCGTTCACCGACGTGATCCGGGCTTCGGACCAGCATCCGCTCTACTCGCTGAGCATCGCGCTGGTGCAGCCGATCGCGGAACGCGCCCTGGGCCAGGGGCCGGAGTCCTGGCGGATCGCGGCGCAGGCGGTGTCGATGCTGGCCGCGCTGGGGATGTTGTTTCCGTTGTACGGCTTTGCTCGTGCCTTGTTCGATGAGCGGGTCGCCCTCCTCTCGGTCTTGCTGTTCGTGCTGCTTCCCGGTCCGGCCGAGATCGGCCACGACACGTTGAGCGATGCCCTGGCGTTGTGCTTCTTCACGGTCGCCCTGCGATGGGGAGAGGTGGCCCTTCGGGACCGTTCCCTCGTCGCGTCCGTCGTTTGCGGCCTCGCCGCGGGCCTCGGCTACTGGACGAGACCGGAAATCGCGCTGCTGCCGGTCGCCGTGCTGCTGGCCCGGGGGATTCCGGTCGTTTCCTCGTTTTGGAATGAACGCGGCCGGAGCCTCGTGGAATCCCGAGCCGCTTTCCAGCCCTCGATCCGGGCGGGATGGACGCCGCTCTCCTCGTTGTTGTTGATCTTCCTCACCCTGGTCGGTAGCTATGCCATGGCGAAGGGGGAGCTTTCGGAGAAGCTGGCGCTCCGGCATGGTGCCTCGTTGACCTCGGCGCATGATGCCCCTCGGCCGCACGCGCATAGCCTTCCGCCCGGCCTGGACGATCCTCGCTTTGATTTCGCTCCGAAGGAAGAATCCGGCCAGCCTCCCCGGCTCGGCGTGATCGCGGCGCTGCGACGGACGTTCGGAGTCTGGTCCGAGGGTCTGGTCTATGTTCTCGTGCCGTTGACCTTCTGGGGGGCCTGGCGTGTTCGAGCGGGGGCGGGGCGTACTCTGATCGCGGTTTACGTCGTCCTGTTCACCGTGATCCTGGTGCGTCACGCGATGGGGCTCGGCTACCTGTCGAGCCGGCACGTCTTGACGCTCGTGGTTGTCGCGGTTCCCTTCGCGGCGGCCGGGGTTGCTGGACCTCGGACGGCGCATCGCCGCGCGTCGAGGCTGGGAGGCTCCGCAAGCGCGGCGACGGATCCGTGCTGGCGCTCGGGATCGTCCTGGCGGTTGGGATCGGGGTTCAGCTCAAGCCGGAGCACCCAACCCGCTGGGGGCACTGGGCCGCCGGTCGCTGGCTGGCCCGGCACGCGGGGGCGGGGGACGCGGTGCTCGACACGAGAGGCTGGGCGGCGTTCGTCTCGGGCCGGAACAGTTATGATTACTGGCACGTGGGTCAGGCCCTCAGTGATTCTCACCTGGCGTACATCGTGGTCGGTGACGATGAGCTTCGCGCGGAGAGCCGCCGCGCGGAGACGCTGCGCGTGCTGTTGACCTTCGCGGCGAAGCCCGTCGCGGCGTTTCCCGAACGCCAAGGCGGGAGCACGATCGGCGTGCGGGTGTACCGCTATCGCCGTCCCGAGTCGTGGGAGGGCGTGCGTCCATGAACGGAGGTTCGATCCTGACCCGGCTGACCCGAGGAACGCGCTGGGCGTGGCTCTCGGAGGATTACCGCGCGGCCTTGCCGGAGGACCTCGATGCCCACGTGATGTCGCTCGACGCCACCGACCGGCTCCACGCCAAGCAAGGGCGATCGACCGCCCGCGTGCGGTTCGACTCTCCCTGGGGCCCCTTGTCGGTCTATCTGAAGCGGCACGAGCGGTTGCCCTGGTCGTGCCGCGTGGCCGCGATGTTGAATCCAAGCGGGCGGCACTCCCCCGGCGCGGCCGAATGGGCGCATCTGGAGCGAGCGCGTCGCCTGGGGATCGCGGTGCCGGACCCCGTCGCGGCCGGGGAACGGATCGGCCCGTGGGGGGGGCTGCAAAGCTACCTGATGGTTGCCGAGCTGACCGGCTGCGAGCCCTTGCACGAGGCGATCCCCGCGCTGGCGTCGCGGCTTTCCCCGGAGCAATTCTCGGCCTTGAAGCGGTCCTTGATCGTGGAAATGGCTGGGATCACCGCGACCCTGCACCGGGCGAGGCTGTTTCACAAGGACCTGTATCTGTGTCACTTCTTCCTGGAGATGACGCTCCAGGCGCCTGCCGGGCGTCGGCTGTCGTTGATCGACCTGCACCGGCTGGGGGAGCACCGCCTTTTGGCCCCTCGCTGGCGATGGAAGGACCTGGGGCAACTGCTGTTCTCCACCTTCGGCGTGGACGGCATCGACGACCGGGACCGGCTGCGGTTCTGGAAGGCGTACCGGCGGCGGCTCGGCCTGCGTGCCCCGCGCTGGCAGTTGCGTTGCGTCCGGGCGAAGGCGGCACGGTATCAGGCGCACAATCGATGATCGTAACGAGGAACCTATGCGACTGGCCTTGAATTTCCAGCGGGTGGACCCGTCCAAGGGAGGCGCCGAGACGTATGTCGCTGACCTCTGCCGGAGCCTGGTCCAGGCCGGACACCAGGTCGATCTCTACGCCAGTGCGTGGCGGGACGGCGTCCTGCCCGCCGAGGTCCGCTGCGTCCGTGTTCCGACCGTCGGCCGGACCCGACGCGCCCGGATCTGGAGCTTCGCCCAGAACTCCGAGGCCGCCCTGCGGACCGAGACCTACGATTGCACCGTCGGCTTCATCAACACGTGGCACCATGATGTGATTATTCCCCAGGGGGGCGTGCATGGCGCGAGCCTGGACTACAACGCCAGGCGGTTCCCCCCGGGATGGCGGCGCTGGCTCTACCGCAACGCGAAGCGCGCGAACCCCAAGTTCTGGCTCTATCGTGAGATCGAGCGGCGGCAGTACGATCCGGCGCGGGGCGCGCGGGTCGTGGCCGTCAGCGGGATGGTCCGCGGGCACCTGGAGCGGTATCACCTCGTCCCTCGCGAGCGGATCACGGTCATCCCCAACGCGATCGACGCGGCGCGGCTGGCCGTCCCGGACCCCGCCGGGACGCGCGCGACGATTCCGCGCGGCACGCGGCCTGGCGCCGGACGACCTGGTCGGGCTGTTCGTCGGACATAACTTCCGGCTCAAGGGGCTGCCGGCCCTCCTGAAAGCACTCCAACTGCGGAGCCGCCGGGACGTAGAAGAAGGGCGGCCGGTCCACCTGCTCGTCTGCGGCGGCGGCCGGCTCGGGCCGATGCGTCGCCTGGTCCACGCGCTCGGCCTGGAACGGACGGTTCACCTGATCGGGTTCGCCCCCGACATCCGGGAGTGTTTCCACGCCAGCGACTTTTTCGCGCTGCCGACGTATTACGACCCGTGCTCGCTGGTCGTCTTCGAGGCGCTGGCGTGCGGACTGCCCGTCATCACGACCTCCTGCAACGGCGCGGGGGAATTGATCACGACCGGGCGCGAGGGGTTCGTCGTCACCTCACCGGACGCCCACGCCCACATTGCCGACGCGATCGACCGCCTGGCCGACGACCCGGCGCGGGCCATCATGTCGGCGCACGCCACCGCGCTCGGCAAGGCGCAATCGTTCGATCAGCACGTCGCGCGGCTTCTCGCTCTCTTCGAGGAGGTGGCCGCGGCGAAACGCTCCTGGGCCGGTCCCCATGCCATCGGGACAATGACGGCGGATCGTACCCAGACGGTGGAGGACCAGGCGGATCGAAGCCTCGCACTGACGCACCTTCGATTTGAAATCTGATCACGGCTCACTCGAGTTCTGTAGGGAGGGCACTCCCCTCCGCTTGCCGAGAGGATGGGCGGTGCCCTCCCTATAAGAATGGCGTTCTTCGCGATGAATGCTTCCCCGGCGGCTTTCTCCAAGGAAGGGGGATTCCATGCAGGCGATCGTTCTGGCGGGCGGTAAGGGCACGAGGCTCCGACCGTTCACCCACGTCTTTCCCAAGCCGCTGATGCCGCTGGGGGATGCCGAGCCGATGCCGATCCTGGAGGTCGTCCTCCGGCAACTCGCCCGGTTCGGCTTTCGCGACGTGACCATCATCACCGGCTACCTGACCGAGCTGATCGAGGCCTTCTGCGGCACCGGCCAGCGCTTCGGGACCCGCATCGACTATCGCCGCGAGGTGACGCCCCTCGGAACGGCCGGTGGCCTGACGCTCATCGAGCGGCCCGATGAGCCGGTCCTGGTCATCAACGGAGATATCCTCACCACGCTCGACTTCGGCGCAATGTACGATTTCCACCGCCAGCGCGCCGCGAGAGCCACGATTGCCTCCTTTCCGCGCGAGGTCCGTATCGACTTCGGCGTGCTGGAGTTCGGCGACGACCCGCATGTGCTCTCCGGTTATCGCGAGAAGCCGCACTTCTCCTTCCAGGTGAGCATGGGCGTCTATATCCTCGACCCGGTCGCCTGGGATTATCTGACCCCCGGTGAGCCGCTGCCCATGCCCGACCTCTTGGAGTCGCTACGGGGCGAGGGGCATCCCGTCCATTGCTTCCGACAACCTTGCGAGTGGCTCGACATCGGCCGGCACGACGATTACGCGGCGGCGAACGACGTCTTTCAGGCCCGCCGCGCGGAGTTCCTCGGGGCGGGGGATCGGCCGAAGTTGAAAATTGGTTAGGATCTCGACGCGAATCACGCGAAGATCGGGTTCAGTACGTCGAGATCCCCTCTCTCCATTCGCGGGCCATTCCTTCCATGCCACCGATTCCGTGCGGCATCATCGCGGCCGTTCTCGGCTATTTCTTCGGCGCGATCCCGTTCGCGTACCTGATCGTCCGCGCGCGGAAAGGGATCGATATCCGCACGATCGGCTCGGGGAACGTCGGCGCGACGAATGCCGGGCGCTTGCTCGGCTTCCGCTACTTCCTCCTGGTCTTCGCCCTGGACATCAGCAAAGGGCTGCTGCCGACCCTCCTTCTGCCGAGGCTGGCGGAATATCTGGCGGGAACCGAGTTACCGAGTCTCCCCGTCTTCGTCGCCCTGACAACGATCCTCGGCCACAACTTCCCGATCTATCTCCGATTTCGAGGGGGGAAGGGGGTCGCGACGAGCCTGGGGGCCTTGTTCGCTCTCGACCCGTTCGCGAGCGCGGCGACGGCCTCAGCCTTCCTCGTGTTCGTGCTGATCACGCGCATCGTTTCGCTCTCGTCGGTCATGGCGGGAATCGTCTTCGTTCTTGTGCATTTTTCGACCACCGAGCACCCGTGGAGCCGTCGCGAGCTGGCCATGAGCGTCGTGACCATCGGATTGTTGGGGATGTTGATCATGAGGCATCGCGCGAATTTCGTCCGGATCTGGCAAGGAACGGAACCACGGATCTCGTTCCGCAAGAAACGCAACCCGCCGGGGGGTCGCGTGGTCGTCGCGGCGCTGATCCCTCTGGCCCTGCTGGCCACGACCGGCGCCTTCGTCGCGTACAAGGCGAAGCAAACTCCGACACTCCAGTGCGGTCCGTTGACGCTCGCCACCGGCACCCGCGTCAACACCGGCCATCAGCGCTCCGAGCGCCTGGTCTTTCTCGACAACGAGCGTCTGCTGGCCGTGGCCTGCCCGCGCTACAACCGGGTGATGCTCTATCGGGTCAACGATCACACCAACCTGGAACTCGTTCGAGACATCGCGCTCGAAGGCCGCCCGGTGGCGTTGTGTCCGACGGACGACCGCCTTTATGTCCTCCAGCGGCCGATTGCCGACGCGCGGCATCTCGAACCGGGCTACTGGCAAACGTTCGATTTTCAAGGACAGCCGATCGGCTCGACGTTCCCCGTCGGCTACGACCCCGACGACATGGCCCTCTCCGCCGATGGACAGACCGCGTGGGTTGTCCTGTCGGGCAACGCCGAGGGTGAAACCAACCGACCCGACCCCGAGTTGATTGCCGTGGACCTTGACGGTACGGAAGCGGTCGTAAAAGGTCGCTTGACCTTCGACCGGCCCGACGATGACCCGGAGCGGATCACCCTCTCGGCGCGGGGAGACGTCGCGGCGGTGGTGTTGCTCGGGTCGAACGAGGTCGCCTCGATCGACCTGTCGGACCCGCATCAACCCCGGCTCGCGGGCCGATCGGAGCTTCCCGCGCTGGAGGTTCCCTATGCGTCTGCCCTGGGGGACGACTGGATCATGATGCCCGTCGATTCGGATCGGGAGTCCGTCGTCCTGAATCGGAACGACGCGTCCGCGTCTCCGGCATCTCGCTTTCTGGTCACCACGTTGCCCGGTGATTCGGCGCTCGAAGTGGTCCATGCCGCCCAGCACCGTTCGCTCGGCCGTCTGCCGCTGCACGGTTCCTTCAACCTGGGATCGGTGATCCCGACCGGCATCGCCACGGCCCCCGCGCGCGGTCTCCTGGCCGTCGCCGAGCGCGCGGGTGGGGTTCGCCTGATTTCCGTTCGCTGGAACCATGCCGCCATCGACGAAAGTCCGGCGCGACCGCTGGTCACCGCCCTGAAGAAACCCACGTCGAGCCGCGAATAACGAAAATCTCTCGAAGCGACGCCGTTGGCGCAGCGGACCTTTCGTTATCCTGCGCCCTACGCGAGACCCGATCTCGATGCGCCCCTTCGCGGGACGAGCGTCGTCGTCGCTGAACCCTCCATGCGCGCCGGCGTTCTGCCGCGTTGAGATCACCGGAAAAACCCGTTACCATGGGTTCTCTCGCAGGATATCCTGATTTGAGTCACTTCCGTGGTGACTCGAATCACGAGGCAAGTCCTTGAGGAGCGACGTTTGGAGAACCGACCTGCCGGCTCTGCCGGAAGAGGTCGCGATCGGGCGGTTCTCCCAAGGACGCGGTTCTGGATGTCCTGACGGCCGACTCATTTCTCTACCCCGCCTGGCGCGGGATAGACCTCGGTGGTCGCTGAGGTAGCTCCTGGAGATCCCGACATGGAAATGCCACCAATTCAATCGCGCTGCCCGCACTGTCAGCATGTCATCAGGGTCAAGCCGAAATTCCAGGGTCGGGTCGTCACCTGTAAGCAATGCGAGGGCTCGTTTCGGATCTCAAGCCGCGTCCAGATCTCCTGTCCGGGCTGCCGGAGCGATTTACGGTTCAGTCCGGAACGGATCGGCACTCAAGTCATCTGCAAACTCTGCTCCCACGAATTCCTGGCCGAGCCCGAGGGGGATTTCCTGTTTGCCCCTTCGTCCGTCTGGACTCCCCAGCAATCCACGCCTCAGGACGAGCGGAAAGACCGGGTGGAGACGCCCGTCCCCGCGCCGGTGACGCACGAGGACGAGGCCGAGCAACCTGGGGCCGACCTCGACGACCGGACGGCGGCGGAGGCGTTTGACGAACAACTCCGGAAAGAGCTGAGCCAACTCTCGGATGTTCCGGACCGCGAGTCGGACCGGAACGAACCGCACGAGTCGATCGAGGCCTCGGACTCCGCATTCGTGGAATTGGTGACGCATGAGGACGAGGACGAGCAACCGGAAGCCAATCTCGATGACCGGACGGCGGCGGAGGTTCCGGACCGCGAGCCGAACTGGAACGAGCTGTTGGAGCCGGTCGAAGCATCGGATTCCGAACGCGTGGAATTGGTGACACACGAGGACGAGGTTCAGCCATCGGAAGCCAATCTCGACGACCAGACGGTGGTGCCGGTGGAGGTTCCGGACCGTGAGCCGGACTGGAACGAGCCGCTAGAGCCAGAGCGTGAGCCGCACGAGCCGGTCGAAGTATCGGATTCCGAACTGATGGAGTTGGTTACGCATGAGGACGAAGTTCAGCAATCGGAAGCCAATCTTGACGACCAGACGGTGGCGCCGGTGGAGGTTCCGGACCGTGAGCCGGACCGGAACGAGCCATTAGAGCCAGAACGTGAGTCGCACGAGCCGGTCGAGGTATCGGATTCCGAACTGATGGAGTTGGTGACACACGAGGACGAAGTCCAGCAATCGGAAGCCAATCTCGATGACCAGACGGCGGCGGAGGCGTTTGACGATCAACTCCGGGAAGAACTGAGCCCGCTCTCGGAGGTTCCGGAGCGGAACGAGCCGCTGGCTCCAGAGCGTGAGCCTCAGGAGCCGGTCGACGCCTCGGATTCCGAACTGATGGAGTTGGTGACACTCGAGGACGAAGTCCAGCAATCGGAAGCCAACCTCGATGACCAGACGGCGGCGCCGGTGGAGGTTCCGGACCGTGAGCCGGACCGGAGCGAGCTGTTGGAGTCAGAGCGTGAGCCGCACGAGCCGCAGGTTGACGCCTCGGACTCCGCACTGGCGGAGGCGCGGTCCGAGCTTGACCAGGTTCGCGAGCAGGCCCGCGTGCTCCAGGAGCAAGTCGCCGAGTTGCTTCCGCTGAAAGAGGAGCTTGAGGTTGCCAGGGCCGAGGCCACGCGCCTTCAGGAGTCGCTCCAGGAGGCCCAGGCCGCCACGAGTCAGGCGGACCAACAGCGGGCCGGAGAGATCGAGTCCCTTCGGGCCGAACGTGACCAGCTCCAGGACGCGATGCGTTCTCTGCGCGACGAGCAGGAATCGCAACGCGCCGAGACCGAGACACTCCGAAACGAGTCCCTCTCACTCCAAACCGAGCAGGAGTCGCTTCGGACGGAGCGGGACCAGCTTCACGAACAGATCCGCTCGCTCCAGGAACAGCACACGGAGATCGACCCGCTCCGGCAGGAGTTGGAGGACGCCCGGCTCGAAGCCGACCGGCTCCGGGCGGAGCTCAAGGACGTGCACGAGCAACTCGCCGCGCGACAGGCGGAACTTCAGGTCGCCGGATCGCTGGCCGAGGAGCTTGAGTCGCTACGCGCTCACCGCGATCGGCTCCAGGATGAGTTGCAGGGCCTCCGCGATGAAAATGAATCGCTCCGCGCCGAGCAGGACCGGCTTCGCGATCAGGCCGGGAGTTCGCCGGAGCTAGCCAGCGAGATGGAAT
This sequence comes from uncultured Planctomycetota bacterium, assembly GCA_963758025.1. Lineage (GTDB taxonomy): Bacteria > Planctomycetota > Planctomycetia > Isosphaerales > Isosphaeraceae > CAVWUA01. The sequence goes on from CAVWUA010000016.1 coordinate 386,666, forward strand.
CCCTGAAGGCGGAGCTTGAGGACGCCCGAGCCCATGTTGACCGGCTTCAGGTGGAACTTCAGGAAGCTCAGGCCCAGATCGCCTCGCACGAGACCGAACGCGAGGCCACACGATCGCTGAGCGAGGAACTCGACGCGGTCCGCGCGGATCGGGATCGGCTCCAGAGCGAGACGGAGGAACTTCGCGTCGCGCACGAGCGGCGCGATGCGGAAGCCCAGACACTCCAGGCAAGCTTTGCCGCGATTCAGTCCGAGTGCGAAACGTTCCAGGGACAGGTCGCCGAGATCCATCCCTTGAAAGAGAGGTTGGAATCCGCCAGGGCCGAAGCCGAACGACTCGCGGCCGAACTCCGGGAAACTCAGGATCAACTTGCCGCTCACCAGGCCCCGGAGCCGCTCGCCGAGGAACTCGAATCGATTCGCTCCGACCGCGATCGGCTCCAGGACGAGTTGCAGAGGCTCCGCGCCGAAAACGAGCGAGCACCAGAGCGAGCAGGTCCGTTGGGAGCAGTCCCTGGCCGAGGCCAACCAGCGGCATGAGGCCGAGCGGGAGCAGTGGGAGCAAGAGCGGCGCGAGATGATCCAGGAGGCCGAGCAACGTCAGGGCGAAGAACAGGCACGCGTCGAGGCCGAGCGGCAGCGCTGGCGGGAACAGCTCGATGAGGCCCGCCAGCAGACCGAACACGCGCTCGCCTCGGCCCAGGACGAGCGCGAGCGATACAATCGTGAGGCCAACGCCTGGAGCCAGGAGCGTGCCCAACTGTCCATCGGTCCCGACCTGATTCAGAACGCGGTCCAGGAAGCCGATCAGCGTCATCAGGCCGATATCGCTCGATTTCACCAGGCACTGGCGGAGGCCCAGAGACGCGCGGAGGTTCTGGAACAACGGAATCAGGAGCTGGGCGGCCAGGTCCAGAGACTGCTCGCCGATGCCCAGGCCCAGCGGCCGCATCCGGACCGCGAGAGGGAACGCCAGGAGTCCGAGAGGGTTCAGCCCGCACGCCAGCCCGAGCCGGCGCCGCAGCAGGCCGATCCCTGGAACTTTTCGGTCGCGGCGGGTATCAGCCCCGTAGGCAGGTCCGCCGCGCCCGAGACGGTTCCAAACGCTGAACCGGCGCCGGCCGATCGTCAAACCTTGGATTATCGCGACATCGCCCTGGACGACTACAACTCCGAAGTATTCAAGCGTGAGATGCGAAAGCGTCAACGTTGAGCCAGCGGTGGGCCATGCTCCGCCCCTTCGTGAAGGAGACGTGGGGTGGGGACGATGGTGGATGCGTCCGTTGACGTTGCCCGCATCGGGATCGGGAGGAAGCCGCCGATGTCTCTTTATCTCTACGGAGGCGAAAATCTCCGCCGCCGGTTCCTCAACCTCGTGCGGGACGCGCTCGGACCGGTCCTCGGGGAACATCTCGCTCTGGTGGACGAACGCGGCACGACCGCCGCGCAGGTCCGATTCACGCGGTACGTCACCGATGCGCCGAACGCCACGCGCACTCAGGTGCAATTCTTCCGGTTCCTGGACGGGATCGTCCGCGACACGGTGTACCGGGTGGAGCTTGAGCTGGTCAGCGGCGAATCTCCCCCGCAGTGGGGTCAGGCCCTGGCCGCGCCAGCGGATCGACGTGGGGGACATCGAGGCGATCGGCGCCAACCACCAGGCGTTCAGCCGGGCGGGCGTCCTCACGCACGAGATCGCCGAGCGGCTCTGGCTGGTGATGCACGGCTATCATCATCGTCCGCTCCAGGACGAGGCCGAAGCGGTCGCCTGGGAGATCCTCTGGTTCCGCCCCGCGCACGCCTACGCCCTCCGTCGCGAGGAGGACGTCACCGGCTGGCGTCGCACAGGCGAAACCACCACCGACGAAACCCCGGAGCGCGTGCGCCAGCACCCGGAGATCGCTCAATTTTTCCGCGTCATGATCCCCGGTTGCGACCACCCCTTCCCCACGCGGGTCGAGTTCCACTTCGAGCCCATCCGCGGCGGCCAGAGCTACCGGGGCCGTCGCCGCATGATCGCCACCGTCCGCTGCAACGGCACCCCCGGCGTCGAGGAGTTCGTGCAGGACGTTCCCGTCGGCTCACGCTCGGCCCGTCCCCTCGGTGTCCACTGATGCAGGATCGAGAGAGTTGAGGTCGACCACCGCCGAAACCCACTGACGAATCAAGAGAGATCCGTGGGTTTCGGCGGTGGTCGGTCAACTATGACGGTCAGTGATGGAGGCTGGGTCGAGGCGACTACGGCTGGCCCATTTCCACCCCGACGGCCCTCCCCCGCGCGGCCATTCCGGCGCGGAGGGTTTCGAGGATCGCCTGGGTGTCGTAGACGCAACCGCCCCAGGTCCCGCCGCCGACGGCCTGAAGGGCCGCCCAGAGCCTTGTGTCGTCGGGCAGGTCCGGGTCGGGGGAGAGGTCGGGGTGGGGCGTGCGCTCGGCCAGGAGCACCGCGCCCCGTTCCGGGCCGAACTCTTCGGCCTCGGTCCCCACGAGGTCGATCGAGCCTTCTAGCCGGACGCGATCGACGACGATGCGGATTCGATCGCCGTCGCGGACCTTGCCGATCGGGCCGCCCGCCAGAGCCTCCGGGCCGACGTGGCCGATGCACGCCCCCGTGGAGACGCCCGAGAACCGGGCGTCGGTCAGCACCGCGATCTGCTTGCCGAACGACAGGTGCTTCAAGGCCGCCGTGACCTGGTAGATCTCCTCCATGCCGGCCCCCAACGGCCCCCGGCCCATCAGGACCAGGATATCGCCGGGCTTCAGCGGGTTGTCCCCCTGTCCCTTGATCGCCGCGATGGCGTCCCGCTCCCGGGTGAAGACCCGCGCGGGGCCGGTCTTGCGATAGACGTTGTCGGAATCGACCACCGTCGGGTCGATCGCCGTGCTCTTGATGACCGACCCCTCCGGCGCGAGGTTGCCCCGGGGGAACGTGACGGTGCTCGTCAGCCCCTTCTCTTTCGCTCGCACGGGGTTCATGATCACGTCATCGGGATCAACCCCATCCTGCGCGAACAATCGCTCGCGGAGCCGCTTCCGTCGTTCGCTCTCCGGCCACCAGTCGAGCACCCGCCCGAGCGGCTCGCCGGTCGCCGTCAGGACGCTCTCATCCAGCAGTCCGAGTGCCCGGAGGTGGAGCATCACCTCCGGCACGCCGCCGGCCATGAAGGCGCGGATCGTCGGGTGGTAGTGCGGGCCGTTCGGCAGGACGCTCACCAGCCGGGGGACCTTCAGGTTGATCTCGTGCCAGTCATCGACCGTCGGACGTTCCAGACCAGCGGCGAAGGCGATCGCCGGGACGTGCAGGAGCAGGTTCGTCGAGCCGCCGAACGCGGCATGGACGGTCATTGCGTTGCGAATCGCGGCCGGGGTGAGGATCTCCGCGGTCGTCAGCCCCCGGCGCACCAGGCCGACCAGCGCCCGCGCCGAGCGCCGGGCCATGTCCCGCCAGATCGGCTGGCCGGAGGGGGCGAGCGCCGCGTGCGGGATCGTCATGCCGAGGGCCTCGGCGACGACCTGCGACGTGGCCGCCGTGCCGAGGAACTGGCAGCCGCCGCCGGGACTGGCACAGGCGCGACAGCCCAGCTCGGCCGCCTCCGGCAAGCTCAACTCCCCGTGCGAGTAGCGGGCGCCGATCGACTGGACCTTGCCCGCGTCCTCCCCCTCCGACGGCGGCAGCGTCACCCCGCCCGGCACGAGCACCCCCGGCAGGTGTTTCGAGCCGGCCAGGGCGAGCATCATCGCCGGCAACCCCTTGTCGCAGGTGGCGACACCGAGCACCCCCTTGCGCCTTGGCAGCGAGCGGATCAGGCGGCGGAAGACGATCGCCGCGTCGTTGCGGTAGGGCAGGCTGTCCATCATGCCGGTCGTGCCTTGCGTGCGGCCGTCGCAAGGGTCCGACACCATCCCCGCGAACGGCACGACGTCCAGCCCGCGCAGCTCCTCGGCCGCCTCGCGCACCAGCAGGCCGATCTCCCAGTGTCCGGTGTGATACCCCAGGGCGATCGGCTCGCCGTCCGGCCCTCGCAGGCCGCCCTGCGTGCTGAGGATCAGGTACGGGTCGCGATCGACCGTGGACGGCTCCCAGCCCATCCCCGCGTTCTGGCTCAGGCCGAACAGGTCGCCGGACGGCCACTCGCGGAGCATCGTGTCGGTCAACGGCAAGCTCCCCGATGGTCCCTCGGCGCTCGTCCGCACGTCCAGGAGCGACGGGTCCGAAGACTCGACCAGTTCGGAGAAGGAGAACGGTTCACTCCGGCGGGATGCGGGCATGGGTTCGGCTCTCGATCAGGAGTCTCATGTTCGGATGGTTGAGCGGAGCGATGCCGGATGGCCTCGGCTCCAAAAAAGGGGGGTGCAATGTCCCGAGAGACAATCCCCCAATCCTATGCGGGGGAAGTCGGGGAGAACAAGGTTCATGGACGCGATCCGGCTCAATTGGCATCACAAATGCTCTCTAAGTCCGAACAGTCGGGGACCTCAAACCCTTTTGAGCGTCCTATCGAGATAGAAGAGTTTCCCTCCGGGTAAGGAGATACCTGATGATTATGAGCTTGATTGGTTGGGTTCTGTTCGGTCTGGTCGCGGGCGCGATTGCTCGATTGCTGCATCCGGGTAACGATCCGATGGGCTGGGTCGGCACGATGCTTTTGGGTGTTGCCGGATCGTTGCTTGGTGGTGGTGTGGCCTGGCTGCTTCACCTCGGTATTGGACCGTATGAGCCGGCCGGGTGGATTCTGTCGATCATCGGCGCCATCGTCCTGCTTTCGCTGGGGTTCTTCACGACCCGTACGCGACGAACAGTTTGAGGCGAGCGGATTGCTCGGCTAACGCGCTGATTTGAGCGAATAACCACCGGCGAGACTGACCGAGCTTTCGGGCGCGGTTGGACTCGCCGGTTTTTCTTGAAATCGGGAGCCTACGAGTGCCATGACCGCCATGAAGAATCCCCCCACATCCCGCCCTTCGCACGCTGCCAGGACCGATAGCCTGGACCGGCTCGCCTGGCTGATGGATAGCGTCATCACGATCCCCGGAACCAATATTCGCCTCGGGCTGGATGCCTTGCTCGGTCTGATTCCCGGCCTGGGGGACGTGGGGACCGGTTTGATTCAGGTTGGGCTGGTCCTGTTCGCCGTGCAGCGCTACAAATTGCCCAAGTCGGTCGCAATCCGTATGGCGAGCAATGTTTTGCTCGATGTTGGGGTCGGAGCGATTCCCTTTCTGGGAGACGCGTTTGATGTCTTCTTCAAGGCGAATACCCGTAACATGAAGCTATTGCGGGAGGTTACGGATCAACGTGACCGGGATGTGAGTGCGGTCGAGCCTCTTGACTCGCGTCCCGCTCTGGAGGGACGAGCGGGCAAGAAGAGCCGGGGTGGCTCGTACTCGCCGCGCATCTTGTTGCTCATCGGTGGGGTTCTGGGTGCCGCGCTGCTGCTGGTCTTGATCGGGTTCATCGCTCTGGTTGTCTGGTTGAGCGGTCGGCCCTTGATCTGAGAGTCGGGGAAAGGGGTCAGGGAGACCGAGGTTTATTCGGTGACCTTCTCCGGCTTCAGGCAGCGGCCGATCTGCCGCACGGCTTGTCGCAGGCGGTGCTCGTTCTCGACGAGGGCGAGCCGGAGGTAGCCTTCGCCCGCCTCACCGAACCCCCGGCCCGGGCTGACGGCAACCTCGGCTTCGTCCAGGAGCTTCATGGCGAAGTCGATCGAGCCAAGCTTCGACCGCCAGGGTTCGGGAATCGGCGCCCAGACGAACATGCCCGCCCTGGGACTCTCGACGTCCCAGCCGAGTCGGTTCAGAGCCTCGACCAGCACGTCGCGCCGGGACTGATATTCGGCCACCTGGGCGAGCCGGGCCTCCTCACCGTGACGCAGGGCGACGATCGCGGCGACCTGCACGGCCTGGAACAGACCGTAGTCGTAATACCCCTTGATCGCCTTCAAGGCCCGCAAGGCGTCGGCGTTGCCGGCGGCGAAGCCCACGCGCCAGCCGGCCATGTTGTAGCCCTTGGACATCGTGGTGAACTCGCACCCGACCTCCTTGGCCCCCCGGGCCGAGAGGAAGCTGGGGGCCTCGTAGCCGTCGAAGCTGATGTCGCCGTACGCGAAATCGTGGATGACCAGGAAGCGGTATTTCCGCGCCAGGCCGACAACTTCCTCGAAAAACGCCTGGTCCACGACCGCCGCGGTGGGGTTGTGCGGGTAGTTCAGCACCAGCACCTTCGGCTTGGGGAACAGGTTCTGGCACATCAGGGCGACATTGGCCAGGAATTTCTGCGGGTCGCTCACGTCCAGGGTGATGACGTTCGCGTTGGCCAGCGCGACGGCGTGCGCATGGATCGGAAACGTTGGTGCCGGGGCCAGCGCGGTGTCGCCGGGGCCGAGCAGGGCCAGGCACATGTGGCTAAACCCTTCTTTTGACCCGATCGTGACGACGACCTCATGGTCCGGGTCGAGCGTGACCCCCCAGCGCCTTTCGTAACGTTTGGCGACCTCGTTCCGCAGGTTGTGGATGCCCGAGGCCACGCTGTAGCGGTGGCTCTTGGCGTCGCGGGCGGCCTCGCACAACTTGTCGATGATCCAGGACTCAGGAGGGTCGGTCGGGTTGCCCATGCCCAGGTCGATCACGTCGATGCCTGCCCGACGCTTGCGGTATTTCAGGTCGTTGATCCGCCCGAACAGGTACGGGGGGAGGTTCCGCACGCGGTCCGAGACTTCAATGCTGTACGGCTTCGGGACCTCGGGACTGACACTGGCGAAGGGTCCGCTCGATTCGGGTTCACTCATGACCGGAGAGGTCTCTTTGTCGGGCTGGTCTTGGCTCGTTCCCACCTCGGGATGTTATCCGACACGTCCGGATTCGATTATCCCAGGAAGCGTTCCCGAGCGACAGGTCGATCTTCTCGGGAAAACGAACGCGAAGGGGGAAACCGCTCGTCTCTTGCGGCGGCCGCTCGGGGGGATAGCATGGGGACCATCGTTCGCCCCGATCACCGACGGCCGAGTCCGCCCCGAGAACCAAAAGGTCCGGGCGCGGGGCCGTTCGCGCCCTCGTGTTTCTTTCTGGAGACATTCATGATGCCTGGCCCTGTTCGTCCAATCTGGTCCTGGCTGCTCCTGGCGGCCGTTCTGCTCGTAATGGGAGGAGGCCCGAGCCTCGCCCAGGAGGACAACGCGGAGCGCCGCAACGTCATTTTCATCCTGGTTGACGATCATCGCTACGACGCGATGGGCTTTCTCGGTCATCCGTTTCTGAAGACACCGAACCTTGACTCCATGGCGAAAAACGGGGTCTATCTCAAGAACGCGTTTGTCACCACGTCGCTCTGCTCCCCCAGCCGGGCGTCGATCCTCAGCGGCCTGTACGTCCACCGGCATCATGTCGTGGATAATAATCATCTGATGCCCAAGGAGATCGTGACGTTTCCCGCAGGCTCTCCAGCGGGCGGGGTACAAGACGGCCTTCATCGGCAAGTGGCACATGGGGGGCGAGAGCGACGACCCCCGCCCCGGCTTCGATCACTGGGTCAGCTTCCGGGGGCAGGGTAGCTACCTGCCGACCCCGAGCGGCCTGAACGTCGATGGCAAGCGCGTCCCGCAACGCGGTTACATCACCGACGAGTTGACCGATTACGCGATCGACTGGCTGAAGGACCGCGACGAAAAGAGCCCGTACTGCCTGTATCTCTCGCACAAGGCCGTCCACGCGGAGTTCGTCCCCGCCGAGCGGCACAAGGGGCGCTACGAGGACGTCGAGTTCACCCCGCCCAAGACCATGGCCAATACCCCGGAGAACAACCTGGGCAAGCCGATGTGGGTTCAGAACCAGCGCAATAGCTGGCACGGCGTCGATTTCGCCTATCACTCCGATCTCGACATCGCCAACTACTACCGACGCTACTGCGAGACCCTGCTGGCCGTCGACGAGAGCGTCGGCCGGATTCTCGACCTTCTCAAGGAGCGTGGGGAACTCGACAACACGCTCATCATCTACATGGGGGACAACGGCTTCCTCTTCGGCGAGCACGGCCTGATCGACAAGCGCAACGCCTACGAGGAATCGATGCGCGTGCCGATGCTCATGCAGTGCCCCGACCTCTACGAAGGGGGGACCGTGTACGAGGGGATCGTCGCCAACATCGACATCGCCCCGACGATCCTCGACTTCGCGGGCATTGCTCCGCCACAGAAGATGGACGGCCAGAGCTTCCTGAAGCTGGGCAAGGGGGATCAGGCCCCCCGCGAGACGCTCCTTTACGAGTACTTCTGGGAGCGCAACTTCCCCCACACGCCCACCATGCACGCGCTGCGGACGAACGAATTCAAGTACATTCATTATTATGGGATCTGGGACACCGACGAGCTATACGACATCCAGGCCGACCCTCTGGAGACGACGAACCTGATCCGCAGCCCGGACCATCAGAAGGATGTGAACCGGCTGAATCGCCAGCTTTTCGAGACCCTGGAAGCGACCGACGGCATGGAGATCCCGCTCCAGCCCGACCGCGGGCGACAGCAGAACCTCCGCCGCGCCGGGGGCAGCGAGACGGCCGATTTCCCGCCGGAATTGGTCCGGCCTTGATGGAGGAGGGGAAAATCACCTGGCGTTGGGAGGGACGCGAGCGAACGCGCCCCTCCCCGTCGCGGGTCACTTCTCGGGCGAGAGCACGCAGCGGAAGCCCACGTGCGAGGCGCCGCTGTCAACAGCCCCCTTGCCACGAGGGCCGGGAAGGTAGCGCACGCAGTACATGTCGCTACACAGGAACGAGCCGCCGCGCTGAACGCGCTTGGGCATGCCCGGTTCCATTGGGTCGTAGCTCGAATCCGGCCCCTGCGGGTTCTTCTCCGGGCTCTGGGCGTAATAATCGGGCCGGTACCAGTCGGCGCACCATTCCCAGACGTTGCCGGACATGTCGAACAGGCCGTAACCGTTCGGCGCATATGAGCCGACGGGGGCGGTGCGGTCGTAGCCGTCCTCGTGGAGGTTCTGGTTCGGGAAGTTTCCTTGCCAGTTATTCGACATCCACTTGCCGTCGGGGTTCAGCTCATCTCCCCAGACGTAGCGCCGGCGATCCAGACCGCCCCGGGCGGCGAACTCCCACTCGGCCTCGGTTGGCAGGCGCTTGCCCGCCCACTTGGCGTAGGCCACGGCGTCGTCCCAGCAGACGTGAACGACCGGGTGATCGTCGCGTTCCTTGATGTCGCTCTCCGGGCCTTCGGGGTGCCGCCAGTCCGCCCCCGGCACGTAACGCCACCAACTGAGGTGGTTTTCCAGGGGGACGGCATGGTTCGGCGGGGTGAAGACGAGCGAGCCAGGGACCAGAAGCTCGGGGGGAGCGCCCGGGTAATCCTCCGGCTTGGGGGCACGCTCGGCGACCGTGACGTAGCCGGTGTCCTCGACGAACTTCGCGAACTGAGCGTTCGTGACCTCCGTGCGGTCCATCCAGAAGGGGTCCACCTCGACGAAGTGGACCGGCTGGGCGTCGGGGGTCGTCGGGTCGTCGTTGCCCATCCAGAACTGGCCGCCGGGAATCCAGACCATCCCCTCGGGAGCGGGACCGGGCGGCTTCGCGTCGTTGATCTTCTGCGAGGGAAGCTCTTGCGGCGGCGGCGCGGGTTCCGTTGTTGTGGAGGTCTCGGCCTCCGCCACGTCCGCGACGGGTTCGAACGCCGCCTCGGCGCGCGCGATGGAATCGGAAGGCTTCCGCGGTCCTTCTGGAAAAACGGCGCGGCGAGCACCCCCAGGGCCGCCAGACCCAGGCCGCCGATCACCAGGGCGGCGATCCATGGGCCTCGGGAGCGGCTGACCGGGGCCGGGGCCTTGCCGGGTCGGGGTGTGGCGGTGGTGCCTTTGCCGGGCGAGTGCTGGGGTTTGCGACGTTTCGATTTCAAGGGCGGGCCTCGCAAACGGGGATCACACCCCGAGAAACATCCTGCGGTGAATAGAGACGAGACGCATCGCGCCTCAATCAACAAGTCATGGGGATCGAGAGGTTCGCTGTTGCCGGAATCGGGTGCCACGGGCGGCTTGTCCGCTCGGACACTACCGGACAAGCCGCCCGTGGCACCCAAAAACCGCAGGGGGCCAACAAGAACCGCTCTCAACCCAGTGTACCCTTGCGGCACTCGCGCAAAAAGCGTATCTCGACAGAAACCGGTTCACCCTCTTTGATTCATGCTGATTGAGGTCGCCATGTCCCACCCGCGCCTTCCCTCGGATTCCCTGGACCGTCGCGAGGTTCTCCGGCTCGGCCTGGCGGGTCTCTCCGCCGTGACGGTCGGTCACGGGACGCAGATCCGGGCGGAGGAGCCCGAACCGGACCGGGGCCGGCCGACGGAGTTCCTTCTTGCCTGCATGACCTTGCCCTACGCGGCGTTTCCGCTCGAACGGGCCTTGCAAGGAATCCAGTCAGCCGGCTTCCGCCATGTGGCCTGGGGGACGACGCACGTCGAGGCAGGGCGGCGAGAAGCGCCGGTGCTCGCTCCCGACGCCTCTCCCGAGGCGGCCAAGGCCCTCGCCGCGCGCTGTCGGGACATGGGGCTGGAACCGGTGTTGATGTTCTCGACCGTCTATCCCGAGGCTCCCGGACGGCTTGACGTTCTCAAGCAGCGCATCCGTCAGGCCGCCGCGGCCGGGGTGCGGCCAGGTCCTGACGTTCGGCCACACGCAAGGGGGGCAACCGCCGGCTCTGGGTCGAGCGGTTCCGCGAGCTCGGACCGATGGCTCGCGACCACGGCGTGCTCGATCGTCGTCAAGCAGCACGGCGGCGCGACCGGCACCGGCGCGGCCTGCGCGGAGATCGTCCGGGAGGTCGGCGACGACGCGATCAAGGTCAACTACGACGCCGGCAACGTCATGGATTACCTGGACCTCGACCCGATCCCGGACATCAAGGCGTGCGCCGACGAGGTCCGCAGCTTCTGCATCAAGGACCACCGCAACTTCCCCAAGGACCAGGACTGCGGCCCCGGCTTCGGCGAGATCGACCACTACCGCCTGCTGCAGCCGGTGGCCTTCACCGGCCGGACGATGCCGCTCTGCTGCGAGAACATCTTCGCCCCGGTCATCCCCCGCCCGGACGACCCGAGCGGCGTCGATGCCCTGGCCCGGCGGGCCCGAGAGTTCCTCGAAGTGGTGATCCGGGGCCTGCACGCCGTTTGAGCGGTTGCTCGCGGATCAGATCCGCGGACATCCGCTCTGATCCGTATTCCTCCGCATCCGATTTCTCTCGGAAGCTCCCAGGCCAGGAGGCGGTGGTACAGGGCCACGTAACGATCCACGACGACCGGCAGGGCGAACTCCGACTCGATCCGCTGCCGGGCAGTCTCGCCGAGCGCGCGGGCGAACTCCTTGTCTTCCAGCACACGGATCAAGGCGGCGGTCCACGCGTCCCGATCATCCGGCGCGACGAGCAAGCCGCAACGGCCGTCGTCGAGCAGGTCCGTGTTCCCGCCGATGGCCGACGCCAGGCAGGGCAGGGCGGTGGACATGGCCTCCAGCAAGGAATTGCTCATCCCTTCCGCCACGCTCGGCAGGGCGAACACGTCGGCCGCGCGGAGGTAGTCGGCCGGGTCGGCGACCGGGCCGGTCGGATGGACGTGCTCGGCCACCTGGAGGTCCCTCGCCCGCTCGGCGAGCCGGTCGCGGTCCGGACCGCCGCCGACCAGGACCAGGTGCGCGCCGGTCCGTCGGGCGACGACCGGCCAGACATCGAGCAGCAGGTCGAGGTTCTTCTGGGGATGGAGCCGGCCGGTGAAGACGACGCGGGGCCTCGGCGGGAGCGTCGCGTCCACGTTGCTCGTCCCGGGATGGAAATGTTCGGCATCGACCCCGCTGGCCATGCGGACGATCCGCTCGGCCGGTACGCCCAGGGCCGCCATTGCCGCTCGATGTCGGCCGAGATCGCCGCGAAGTGCGGGTTGCGGAGGATCAGCCGCCGCAGGATCGGAAATCCTCGGGTGCGGGTCAGTTCCTCGGCCTCGCCGTAGTATCCCGAGCTGGCCGGCTGCACCAGGACCGGCGCCCCGCGAAGAGGTCGCGGCCCAGGCCGGTGGCGATCGCCTCCCAGAGCCCCTGGTGGGTGTGGATCAGGTCGTAGCGCGGCCGCGAGCCGCCGCAAGGCGCGGATCACCCCGACGACGAAGCTGATGCCGAACAGCGGGCCGAGCGTCGGAGGTCCGCACCCAGCGGTGGACGTGGACCCCCTCCACCGTCTCGTCGCGGGGCAGGCCCGGCACCCAGCGGGTCACGACCCGGACCTCATGCCCCCGGCGAACCAGTTCGACCCCTTGCGCCACGCCTGCCGTTCGGCTCCGCTGGCGAAGGGGTGGAAGTGGCTGAGCACGTAGCAGACGCGGACCGGCTTGGAAGGAACCCACCCGGGGGACGCCGATCCCGGTAGGGTGGGGATGTGGCTTAGCGGTTGAAGACCATGTTCGAGACTTCGCGGCCGAACTCATCGGTGATCAGTCCGCCGGATACCGTGATGTTCCGGCTCGTGAAGGTCCCGTCCGGCTTGGGGATCTGGATGGTCCAGTCCCCCTCGGGCAGCACGAAGGAGAACGCCCCGGTCTTGGCGGTCTTGATCTTCCGGGCGCGGAAATTGTTGCTGAAGGGGGTCACGACAACCTCGACCCCGCTCTCGGGATCGCCGCTGACGGCCGAGACGATCTTCCCTTGCAGGGTGCTGCGGGCTTCCTCGACAGGGCGACGCAGGGCCGGACGGCGTGCCTCGAACCGCTCGACCGCGCCGGGGCCGGCCTCGGCGGGCGGAACCTCCGCGTCGGGCGGGGTTTCGAGCAACTCGGGCGCGGGCTGGGCCGGGGGCGGGATGTTGTTGTTCAGGTCCGGGAGGACTTCCGGCTGATTGTCGATCGGCGTCCGGGCGGGCGGGTTCGCACCCGAGGGGCTTGACGTGATCGGCTCGGCCCCGTTCTCGAATGCCGGTTCGTCTCCCCCCGAGGTGATCGGGCCTTGCGAGATCCCATTCGAGGGCTTGGTGATCGTGTACGAGGAGGAGGGAGCGGCGGCGATCGAAGACGACGAGGTCCCGCCGCAGCAGGTCGTCGGCGCCGGGTCGCAGCAAAGGTCGGCCGACGTCTCGATCAGGGTCGAGCCGGAGGTTGGCACGTACACCGTCGAGTACGACGTCGGCAGCACATCCACGTCGAGCAGGCTCGTCGTCGTGTACACCGGCCGTCGGACGTAGTACGAGGAACCGGATGTCGCCACGTAACGTGTCGCGCGGTAGGTCGTCGGTACGCGGTAGGTCGTCGGTACGACGTAGGCCGTCTCGGAGAGGTAATACGAACTCGGCACGTAGCGGGCCGCGCGATAGGTGTAGGCCGTCGGAACGGCATAGCTGTACGAGGTCGCCACGTAGGAGGTCGGGATCGTCAGGATCGACGATGTCGGAACCTCATAGACGGTTTCTCGCGCGCGGTAACCGTGATTGGCCCGGGCCACCACCGGGCACGCCAGGGCCAGCGCCATCGCCGATAATGGGAAGAGTCGCGGCAGTCTGCGAGGCATGGTTGTCATCTCCTGGTGAAACCCGGTCGGAACGGCGGCGCGTACTGGACGATTCTCTTGCCGATCCAACCTCAACATCATTAACCATACCAGACACGCCGGCGGGAACAAGTCGTCCGATCGCGATAAGCCGCAAGTTGCTTGCCGTCCGCGATCTCGATCCCGCGGTCCTGGTCCGTCGTCCCGACCGTTGCCGGTGACAAATTGCGTGCCGGGGTGGAATGTGCGACGATGTCAGGGAGAATCCTAGAATGTCCCACCCCCGGGGACGACCCACCCGGAGAACTGGAAAAATGTCCAGAACACGCGCCTCGAACGAGATTCTCGACCGCGACTTCCTGGAGATGCGTTGCCGCATTCTGGATCTCGCCGCCGCCCTGGATCGCCTCGATCACGCACCCGAGCCGCCCGGACACTCCGCCGATCATCGGCTCGCGCAGATTCGTCAGGCCATCGAGGCATTGCTCGAATCGGAACCAAGGCGTGGGGAAACCATTCAGCGCATCTTCTCGCTGGAGTACGATCCCCAGTGGCGGGAACGCAACGGACCGCTCACCCCGCGCACGTGAGCCACTTCGTTCATTCCGGCCACACCGTCTTGGTTGATCGGGGGCCTGGACGTTCTGCCCCCTAGCCGTGAACCCTCCCCCATGTTAGCCTGTCGTTCATTCGTTCCGCGGCACATCGAATCGAATGGTGTCGTGCCTCTCGTTCGCATGCGGGTTGCTTTCTCATGCTCAGACCCACGGTTGAAGTTCGCGACGAGGGCGGGGTCCTGGTCGCCGAGTTCTGGGATTGCCTCCGGCTCGATCCGGCTCCGGTGCAGGAACTGCGGAACCAGGTGGATCAGCATCTGCGACGCGGCGGCCGGCCTGATCTTGCCGTTGACCTCAACGGCGTGACGTTCGCCGGTTCCGCGTCCCTCGGCGGATTCCTGGCCATTCACAAGCTGTTGCGGCCTCGGTCCGGGCGGATCGTCTTCTTCAATGTCGATCCGACGGTCTTCGAGGTCTTCCGGGTCAGCAAGCTGGATTCGCTCTTCGCCTTCGCCCCCGATCGCGCGGGGGCCATGACTCTTCTGCGGCGGTCGGACGAGGGCGGTGGCGAACAACCGGGCGACCCCGGAAAGGCTCCCTCGGCGCCTCCGCGCCCGGCCCCCTCGTCCAGCCCGCCGCCCCTCCGGGGTCGCCGACGGCCGACGTGACTCCGGACGCGACTCCGCCGGCGTGCCCGGCCCTGGACCACCGACCGATCGCCGGAACGTAGCGGGAAGGCGGGCCTTGCCCACCCGTCGCGGAGAACCTTGACCACTGTCAGTCTCGGAACCTGGCACGACCTCAACTCTTCTGAAAGCAGCAGGAAGGACAGGCGTCATGGCCGCCACCCCTCGGATCAAGCTCGATGATGCTGATGGCGTGCCGGTTATCAGCTTTATGGATCGTCGGCTCTTTGATGATGTGACCGTCCGCGAGGTCGGTGAGCAAATGCTCGCCGCCTTGCCCCGAGGGAAGCAGCCGGTCGCCCTGATCCTGGACTTCTCGGGTGTGGATTCCATCTCCAGCGCGATGCTAGGCAAGCTGATCCTGGTGCTTCGGCAGGTCGATTCCGCCGGAGGAAAGCTCCGGCTCTGCGAGTTGTCCCCGAACGTCCGCGCCGTGCTGGAGTCCACCAACCTGGACCGCCTCTTCGCGATCGACCGCGATTGTCGAGCCGCGCGCGAGGCCCTGGAGGCGTCGGGAACGGTGTAAGCGATGAGCCAAGGGATGCGGTTCCTCTGCCTGGGGGTCGGCGATGCGCATTCGGCGCGCTGGTACAATGCCTCGGTGGCCGTCGAGTGCGATGGATCGTGGCTCCTGATCGACTGCCCCCACCCGATCCGCAAGGTACTCCGCGAAGCGGGCGAGGCCGCCGGGATCGCGCTCGACGTTCCCGACTTCGCTGGCGTCGTGCTGACCCACCTGCACGCCGACCACGCCGCCGGCCTGGAGGGTTATGGGTTTTACTGGCACTTCGGCCTGAAACAACCCGCCGTGCTGCTGACTCATCCCGAGGTGGCCGGAGACCTCTGGGAGCACCACCTGAAAGCCTCGATGGGGCGGCTCCTGCCCGCGCCCGATGCCTCGCCGGTGGCCAGGTCCCGCGAGGATTACTTCGACGTGCGGCTCCTCTCCGAGCATGAACCGACGACGCTTGGCCCGTTCACCATCGAGTGCCGGCGGACAATCCACCACATCCCGACCTTCGCCCTGCGCATCCAGGGGGGCGGCCGGTCACTGGGTCTGAGCGCGGATACGGCATTTGACCCGGGCCTGATCGACTGGCTCGATGCGGCGGACCTCATCATTCACGAGACGAACGTCGGCATTCACACGCCCTATGAGGCCCTGGCCGCCTTGCCGGAACGGCTCCGGGCCAAGATGCGGCTGACTCATTATCCCGACGACTTCGATCTGGACGCCAGCGCGATCGAGCCTCTCCAACCTGGGCGTTGCTACGAGGTGTGAGAGAGGCCCGGCGCCGTGTCGATCGTCTCGGTTCAGTTCTGGTCGATCCAGTTGATCGGGCTGTCCCACCAGGGGGGCGTGCCCGTGTTGCGGAAGCCGTAGAAATAGTTGCCGCGCGTCGGATAGATGACCGGCTCTTTCGCTCGCAAGTTGGGATTGGAGAACGACGTTCCGACCACCGGACGGACGGACCCATCATAACCCCGATTGTACGTGACGATCGGTGCGGAGACGCGACGGTAATCCGACAGCGGGCCATACAGGGACATCGCGTTATAGCCGTACTCGCCCAGCGGCGAATAGCCGCCCCCGGCGTTCATGTTGCCCCGCACGTAGACGTACGGTTCGGGATAGAACGTGCCGAGCATCGGCGACGGTGCGTCCCGAATCACTGGACGCGACACCGTCGGAGTTACCACGCGGGTTGGAACCGCCGCTCGCCTGGAGAACGGCCAGCCCGCATCCGCCGTTGTCGTGGCCATCACGGCCAGGCCAAATACCCCGATCCACCGAATCACCCCGCGCCACGTCCCGGAAATCATGATGCCACCTCAAGAGGTCGATCCCGACAAGCACCGGCCGGAGCTTGTCGGCGGAATCTCATGTTGCTCTTGAGGAATTCTACCCCAAAATTCGGCAGGCCCCCAAATCTCCGGGCGCGATGGGGAAGGAATCCGTGGTGTTGTTCCCATCCGGGTTGAGAGTGAGCGCAGCGAAACCCACCGGAAAACGGGTCGTCGATGACTTTCGCTGCGCCCACGGCACGAATCCGCGGAGTGCGTCCTCAGCCCGTCTGCTTGCCCTGCCGGACCATCAGGAGGCGGTACGATTCTTCGATGATCCCGGCGACGCTCTCCCCCATGGAGGAGGCGAGCAGTTCGTGGAACTTGCGTTGCAGTTCCACTTCACGAGACGGCTGGACCGTCCGCGCATTGAGTTCCCGGTTCCTGGAAGGACGCCGGGGAGCCTCCCACGACGGTTCCGGGGCCGGTCGATCGATCACGGCAGCGGGGGCGTCGCCCTGCTCCCAGCCCGGTGTGGGCGAGGAATACGCCTCGGCGGGCTGAGGACCATACGAGGAGACATGGTAGGCCCGGCCCTCGACGTTCCCGAGCAGGGCCTCGATGGAAACGTCCAGGGCCCTGGCGATCCGCCGCAGGGTCCCCGCGCGGGGGGTCTCCGTCTTCCCACACTCAATCTGATAGAGCGCGGTCCGGGAAATCTCGGCTCGACTGGCCAGTTCGTCCGGTCCCCATCCCTTGGCGTACCGGTAATCACGGACCCGTTTCGCTATGGTCACGATTCGGCTCCTGGTAATGAAGGAAATGTGATTGGAAGGTTCTTCAACTAAAGAGTACAAAGAGAAAGGAAAGTCTGTCAATATGCCATACCAGGCGATTCCCTGGAATTATACCCCCGGGTTCTGAAAGAATCGCGAGTTTTTGTGCTTTTCAATGCCACCAATCATGCGCGGTTTGTTGTGCGATCGGATGCGAAAGGAACATGTTGACGTGCGAGTCCAGGGAGCTTCCAATGACGGGACGGTTGCAACGGAAGAGATTCCGGAGCAATTACAAACGAGATGCGGCAATTCCATACGAAGGTGAGTTGAACATGGTGACGCTTAAACAAGCAACGAGCTGGTCTTTCGTTCTTTGCGGACTGGCATTGACACTCGGCAGCACGGCCTTCGCGGCGCCGGAGCCGCAGGAAACGAAGGATAAAGCGAAGATCGAGACCGCCATGGTCGAGTTGCCGGGCGGGTCCGGCCCGATCAAGGGCTACCTGGCCCGGCCCGAGGGGGAGGGGCCGTTCCCGGCGATCGTGCTGGTCCACGAGTGGTGGGGGCTGACTGACTGGGTGAAGCAGAACGCCGACCGGTTCGCCGGGCAAGGCTACGTCGCGCTCGCCGTGGACCTTTACGGGGGGCAGGTGGCCGACGATCCGGGCAAGGCCCACGAACTGATGCGCGCCCTGGACGAGCGCGAAGCCGTCGCCGACCTGGAAGGGGGCGTCGCGTATCTCCGCAAGCAACCTTATGTGAACACGGTGAAAAAGCTCGGCGTGATCGGCTGGTGCATGGGGGGAGGGTATGCTCGTCTGCTCGCGCAAGCATCCGACGCGGTGGGGCCGACGGTCATCTGTTACGGCTCGGTGGCCACGCAGCCCGAGCAGCTCGCCACGCTCAAGGACAACCGAATTCTTGGGATCTTCGGCGCGAAGGATCAGGGGATTCCAGCCTCCCGCGTCGAAACATTCCGGGATGAACTGAAGAAACTCGGCGGTCAGGTCGAGGTGCACATCTACGACGACGCCGGGCACGCCTTCATGCGCCGGGCGGAAATCAATATGCCGCCGACTCCGCGACGGATGCGTGGAAACAGATCACCCGATTCTTTGCCGAAACGCTGAAGTCGTCCTGAGGTTCCCCTCGGGCCATCGAGCAAAAAAACGAGAGGAGGGTCGCCTCTCCCGGAACCGGGGGAGACGGCCCTCCTTGGTGAACGACCCCGAGGTCCTCACGACCTCGAAACACGCATTCTCTCAAAATGTGCGAGGTTGAGCACGCCCGTCACGCTCCGAACGACGTGCGAGTCGAGCGGGCAACGCCGGGTCCGCTTCGGAGTCACGGCTCAGCGGCAGCCGGCGAACGAGCGGGTGGTCGTGGGGCTGAGGATTGACCAGGTGCATCCAGCGGCCGTCGAGCGAAAAGATCGGCGGCTGGGGGGAGATGGTTGTGCTCGGGGTCCGGATTTCCTCGGCAAGGACCCGGAGCGCATGGCCATCGGGGTCGCAATGGAGCGGAGCGACCTGAACTTGCCACTCGTTCGCCTCAAGGCCCCGGGTCAGGTAGGCCAGCAGCATATTTCCATCGGGCAACGTCCGCGTCACCGGATACTGCTCCAGAACCAAAGGATCGTCGTCTCGCCGAGGCGTTACCCGACCGGCCGCCACGACGGCCATTCCGTCCGGGGCCAGCCGGAGCCACCAGATCTGCGTTTCACCGTAGTAGTTCTTCCCCATCTGCGTCCGCTTCACGTTGAGCGAGGCGATGACCGTGTTCTGGAACCGTGGGTCCTCAGGCCACGTCAGGCTCGTGATAAAGTATCGATCCTCCTCAAGCTCGGGGCAACGCCAGAGCAACGGTTGGGGTTGCCGGTCCTTTGAGGAGAAGAGGGAAACTCCCTCATGGTCCTCGTGGAACGACATCTGGTACAGATGTCCGTCCCCCGCGGGAAAGAGAATCCGCTCCTCGGTTCCCGGATACCAGCAAGGCGGACAGCTCGGAAGCACGTTGGATTCGACGTAATCCAAAGGCTCTCCGTCTGGATATCGATAACGGGCCAGACCGCATCCATCAATAATCTTATCTTCTAGTTTTCCCGTATACTTTGTCCATCGCCCCACGACCTGCGACTGACCGTTCTCATCCTGCCAGGGGGCACGTGAGGCCATCTCCAGCATGTCTCCTTCGGGTAAATCCAGACGGCTCATGTCGCCCGTCCGTGAGTCGAAAAAGTACGTCCCCGGTTTCATGTTCGTGGCGGCCATGCGATGAACGTAAACCAGCGATACCGGGGTCAGCTCTCGCATCCGTGGAGCGTCCGGAAACATGCGGCCCAGACCAATCGCGACGATGTTGAGCCCCAATGCCGCGAAGACAATCAGGCGGATCAAGCAGATTAACGAAGTCTTCATGACATCACCTTGAGTCTTATGGAGATTCCCGTGATTTTATGATCAATTTCGTTCTGAACACTCTGAACCCTTCCTGGATCGCGTCTTGATTGTCAACGAATTCTTTAAGAGTTTGTGGTGGACTCGAAGAGAATTCGTTGAAGCTCGATCCAGGAAAAGGGGGGAGAGTCGTCAGGGTGTGGGCGATGCCTTAGGGTAGGGACACTTGCGGAGAGCGTTTCGCCGGATACCTGGAGAGGGGGGGACCACCCGCAGTGGTTTCACCCAGGACCACCACCCATCCGGTTGGCCCGGGAACGGGTGACGTTCCATTCGGAAAATCAGAGGTAGCAAACCCAATACCAAAGGATGGAAAGCCACCCAGTGACGGTGGAGATCCGGTCGAGGTTGCTGGCCGTTAATTGTTATTGAAAAAAGAGTTAGAGCAAAGACGCAGAATAGGGCTCCGGCCGCGACTCGACCCTCGCGGGGCCGGGCCATCCCCGGTTCATCGCCCAGGAAACAGGCAGCGCCGCCTGTCGGGAGATCGCGGCGAGGGTAAATTGTAGGTGCTCGTATGATGAAGAGTCCGATTCATTCCGAGGGTCGGTGAGGGGGGATCGGCGTCGAGGCGGGTTGAACGGCGTTCGGTGGGACTTCATAATGGTCGCCGTGACGCCCGGGATTGCCGAAGTCTCGGCGGAGGGGTCTGCCGTCCTTATCCCGGGGCCAAGAGTCCTTCCTGTCCGCGTTGCGGCACGAAACATTCTCCGATTGAGGTTCCCATGCGCCTCGCTTTCAGTACCAACGCCTACATGCGTTTCCCCTTCGGGGAGGCCGCCAGGCGGATCGCGTCCCTCGGCTACGAGGGGCTGGAACTCATGGCCGACGTCCCGCACGCCTGGCCCAACGGACTGCTCGAAGGGCCGAAGCGGGCCATCCGTGACGCGATGCGCACGCACAACCTGACGTTCTCGAACGTGAATGCGTTCATGATGAACGCGATCAACGACTACCGGCAGCCGTACTGGTATCCGTCGTTCATCGAGCCGGACGAAGGATACCGCCGCGTGCGGATCGACCACACCCGGCGTGCTCTGGACCTCTGCGCCGAGCTGGACGCGCCCCACATCACGACCGAGCCGGGTGGTCCGCTCGCCCCCGGCCAGAGCCGTCAGGAGGGGATCGACCTGTTCGTCGAGGCCCTGAAACCACTGGCCGAGCACGCCCATAACCTCGGGGTGCTGCTCCTGATCGAGCCGGAGCCGGGGCTTTTGATCGAGACGACCGACCAGTACCTGGAAATCGCCGAGCGGCTGAACGCGCCGTCGATCGGCTTGAACTTCGATGTCGGCCACGCCTTCTGCATGAGCGAGGACCTGCCGGGGCAGATCGCCAAGCTCGCGCCGCACACCCGTCACTACCACTTCGAGGACATCGCCGCGACGCGCGTGCATCACCACCTGGTTCCCGGCACCGGCGCGATCGACTTCGCCGAGGTTCTCGCCGCGATCCGCAAGACGGGGTACGATGGCTGGCTGACGGTCGAGCTGTACCCGTTCGTCGAGGACCCCGACGCCGCGGCGAAGGCGGCTCGCGAGTTGCTCCTGCCGCTGCTCGAACCGGCCGGGGCGGCGTGAACTCCGTCCGTCCACGAGTAGACCGGGGAGGCCTCGATGGCGGGCGTGGGACTTCGGCGGCGAACCGCCTGGCTGATCGGCCGGCTGATCGAGCAGGCCATCCAGGGTTGGGTCTGCCTCCTGGGACGCCCCTTGGCGACCGGCGAGACCCCCTGGCTCGACGGCCCGGTAGCCACCTCCCCGCGCGTCGGGGCGGGTTTTTACGAGACATTCGCCGCGACGCATGGGCTAACGGTCCATCGAGGTGGCGTGGAAGCCGGGTTGATCCGTGACTTTGATGCGTTGCGAGGCCCGGATTTCGACCCGGACCAGGTCGATCCGCGGGTGGTCCGGTTCTACGAGCGGACCGCCTCGTATCAGCTCGATGCCTGGTCGCAATGGTCGTGGCTGTTTCGCCCGTTCGGCTGGGCCTTGATTTCGTTCGTGAGTCGCCGGATGGACCAGTTGAACATTCCCGTCTCGCCGCTGGAAACCAGCCGGGGCATGTCGAGCGAGGTCGTCACACTCGTCGACGGCCGGGGCGAGACGGTCCACACGGGATGGCTGCGTGTGACGATCGCCTCGGGAGACGTGATTTACGTCGGGTTCTACTCCATTGCCACGCCACCCCGGGCACCGGGACCTTGCGTGAAGGTCGTTTTTCCCGTCCCCAGGGGGAATACAACCGTGATTCTTCGTCCAACGGCCGGTGCGGACGGATCGTTGCGGCTCGTCTCGACGGGTCGGGGGTTCGGTGACTCCGGGTTCTACCGGACCGTCATGACGGGGAGAGATCGCGCGCGGGTCCGGTACATCCGCGCCATGAAGGAAGTGATTCATGTTTTCGTGGACGAGCGAGGGGTTCTCCGCACGGAGCACGCCTTCCGGTTCTTTCGGTGGTCCATCCTGACGCTGCATTACAAGATCACCCCGTTGTCGGCCTGAGTATCAACGCGGGCTTTGCACACACGAACGAGACGAAACGCGATGGCGCTCAAGCCCTACCTGCAACTGGTCCGCCTGCCGAACGTCTTCACCGCCGCGGCCGATAGCCTCGCCGGCTGGCTGCTGGTGACGGGCACGTTCGCCGCCCCCGCGCGCTGGCTCCCCCTGCTGGGGGCGTCGATGGCGATCTACGCGGCGGGAATCGTGCTCAATGACGTGTTTGATTTTGAGATCGACCTGCGCGAGCGGCCGGGCCGTCCGCTGCCGTCCGGCCGGATCGCGCGTCGGGTCGCGGCGTGGCTCGGCGGTGCCTTGATGGTGCTCGGGCTGGTTCTCGCGGCCCTGAGCGGGTCGTGGTCGAGCTTCGGCGTGGCGGCCGCCCTGGTGGCGTGCGTGCTCGGCTACGATGCCGGCCTCAAACGCACGGTGCTCGGCCCGCAGGTCATGGGGGCTTGCCGGGGATTGAACGTCCTGCTGGGGATGAGCCAGGTCGCCGCCTTCGGCGGCCCGACCGCCTGGCTGGTCCCGATCGCGATGACGGTCTTCGTCGCGGGCGTCACCTGGATCAGCCGCTCCGAGACGGAAACGGGGCAGACCGGGGGCGTGGTGGCCGGAATGATCCTGGAGAACCTGGCGATCCTCGGCCTGCTGGCGGCGGCCTTGCAGGCCTCGCGATTCCCGAACGCCGGCACGGTCCGACCGCTCATTCCTCTGGAGGGGCTGCTCGTGCTCCTGGTTGTCGCGTGGGTGGTCAACGGCGCGTCTGTCGCCGCGCTTCGCGAGCCGGTCCCGGCTCGCTTGCAGAGGGCGGTGAAGACGGGAGTGCTCTCGCTCGTCTGGCTGAACGTCGGGATCGTGGCGTCGGTGCGGGGTCTGCCCGCGGCCCTGGCCGTCGCGGCACTCTGGCTCCCGGCCTACCTTCTGGGACGTTGGCTCTACTCCACGTAAGCCGAGGGCTCGGGCAGGGGGCCTCCTCTGCTCGTTCACCCGACGCCCAATCTCCGACAATCGCTCCAGGGGTGGCAACGGTTACAATCCGTTGAGGGCCGTTTTGGAAAATATCGGGTCGAGCCGCGCCTGGCTGTCGAGCCGATTCGGTCCCTCGATCACGGCTGTCCGGCTCGGGAAAATAAAACGAGCGGACGCGTTGCCCGCAAACCCGACCGGACCGAAGAGCTTGGGCACGTCCGTTGCATCCGGCAAGGCGAGGTCGCCGGGCGACGGCCGCGGATGCGTGCCCCTGGTGAATCGCGGGGTAGAATGGTTCGGGAGGTGTGGGTTCGTTGCGCCTCGCCTTTCCGGCCTGTCCGCGATGTCCGGTAACGACCGCTCGTTCGGGTCGCCCAAGCCAGTCCGCCTGGAGCCCAGTCCGCAATGCCCGTACCTGTCGTCCTGCTCTCGATCCCGCAGTTGCGGCACCGCGACGTCACCCCCGGCGCGCTGGCTTCGCTGGAGGGCCTGGCGGCGCGGGGGAGCATGACGCCGTTCTACCCGGCGTTCCCCAGCCTGGCGGCCCCGTCCTTCGCCACGATGGTCACGGGGGTCGGGCCGTCCCGGCATGGCATGATCGGCGACGCCTATTTCGACCGGCAGGAGCGTCGGGTCGTCGCGCGGCCCTTTCCCGACCAGGCGGTTCTCGCGCCGAAGCTCTGGGATCGCCTCCGCGAGGCACGCCCCGATACGAGAAGCCTCGCCTGGTTCGCCCCCAACCTGCGAGGGGCCGCCGTGGACCTGGCGGCCTGGGTGGATAATTCCCAAGGAGTTCGGACCAATCCCCCGGGTCTTGCGGAATCGCTGGTCGGGCGGTTCGGCCCGTACCCCTGGCCGCGGGTCGATCCTTCCGGTGAGCCGTCTCGCCTGGAAGCGACCACCTGGATTCTCCGGACGGCGGCTGCGACGATCGCCGCGGAATCCCCCGACCTGGCGATTGTGCGCGTGCCGTACATCGGCCAGGTGGCCCGCCGCTACGGGCCGGATGGGCGGGTGGCGAACCGAGCGATTCTCGACCTGGAGCCGGCGCTCGCGTCCTTCCTGGCGGCCTTGCCGCCCGAGGTCGTGATCCTGGCGGCGACCGAGTCCGTCTCCACCCCCGTCACCGAGCCGCTTCATCCGAACCGGGTCCTGCGCGACCTGGGTCTGCTGACGCTCACGCCGGTTCCGAGCGGTGGTCAGGACATCGACCTGGAGCGGAGCGCGGCGTTCGCCCTGGCCGATCATCAGATCGCGCACATCTACCTGAACGATCCCTCACAGGCGGCAGTCGTGGCCTCGACCTTCTCCGACGCGGCGTCTGAGGGGGTGGACGTGGTTGCCTGCGGCGACCGCCGCGCCCGGCTGGGCATCGACCATCCCCGCGCCGGCGACGTGGTCCTGGTCTCCAGCCCGGACCACTGGTTCGCCCCCGACTGGTGGACCACCGACGCGGAGCGGCCCGACTGCCCAGGCCTGGCCCTCTGCCCACACGGGCCGCGCGACCCGTCGCGGGTGTTGGGTTCGCTCGGCGCACCGCCTCCCAACACCGATTACCTCGGTGTGCTCGTCGCCAGCCGACCCGATCTCCTGAGTGAGGAACAACCCCTTGCCGCGCTCGATCTGGTCGGTCTGATCGCCCCGTTCCTCGAAATCGAACCCCCTCGGCGTTGAACGTCGGTCAGAGGCTCGCCGCCGGGACCGATTCCTCGCGGGGCGTGTAGGAAAAGCGGGCACACTGGGAAAAGAATGCCAGCGGGTTGTCGTGGACGACCTTGCGGATCGTGGTCTCGTCGTGGCCTCGGGCACGCATCTCGAAGATGAATTCAGGGACGGCCAGGGGGTCGCTATGGCCCCAGTCGCCGGCCGAGTTGACCATGATGCGGTCGGTGCCGTACTGCTCGACCATGTCGGCGGCACGGGCGGGGGTGCATTTCGTGATCGGATAGAGCGTCATGCCGACCCAGTGCCCGGCCTCCAGCGCGGGGCGGATCGTGTGCTCCTCGACGTGGTCGATGCAGACCCGCTCCGGCGTGATCCGGCGGTCGTCGCGGAGCATATCCAGGATCATCCGCGTCCCCTGGTACTTGTCCGCCAGGTGGGGCGTATGGACCAGGATCAGCTCATTCGTCTTCGCGGCCAGTTCCAGATGCTCCAGAAACACGGTCGCCTCGTTGCGCGTGTTCTTGTTCAGCCCGATCTCGCCGATCCCCAGCACCGAGGGCCGGTCGAGGAACTCGGGGATCATCTGAATGACCTCCCGAGACAGGGCGACGTTCTCGGCCTCCTTGGCATTGATGCAGAGCCACGTCCGGTGCTCGATGCCGTAGGCCCCCGCGCGATTGGCTTCAAACTCGGTCAACTGGCGAAAATAATCGCGGAACCCTTCCACCCCGGAGCGATCAAACCCCGCCCAGAACGCCGGCTCGCTCACCAGCACGCACCCGGCCAGGGCCATCCGCTTGTAGTCGTCCGTGGTGCGGGACACCATGTGAATGTGGGGGTCGATGTAACACATTGTGGTTCTATTGCTCCCCTTTCCCATGACGACCTGGAACGGACTTCGCCCCCGCGCTTCACTTTGCAGGGTCAGAAGTTACGCCGTTGAAAAGAAATCTCCTTCGATTCCTCGTGACGCGTGGATTCGAGAAAAGGAATCGCCCGCGGCACAACACCTCCAGGGTATCACAACACCAGGCGCCGCGGAACGGTCGGCTCGGGAAACCTCCCCGCTTCGGCGCGGAATGTGTTATATCTGGAATGGAAAGAATCTGGACCGCCCGGCGTTGGGGAATTCGGGTCCGTGGGCTTTGGCGCTCTCGGCCACCGGTCTTTTCCCTACCGGCCCGCCTGGACGCTCATCGTCAAGGCCGCACGACCGTAGTTGTCGTCACGGTCGGCCACTCCTTCAGCGAGGGGATCATTCCCATGCGTCGCGCATTTCTCGTCTTTGCCGCCTGGACCACTCTAAGCCTTCAGCCCGCGTTGGCCCAGAACTGGTATGACGCTGTATTTCCGGAAAAATCACACGACTTTGGCACCGTGGCTCGCGGGTCGAAGCTCACTTTTGCGTTCCGACTGGTCAATACCACCAGCTACGATATCCATATCGCCGATGCCCGCACCAAGTGCGGTTGCACGGACGTCAAGATCGGCGCCCGCGACATTCCCCCCGGTACGCAGACGACGATCGAGGCGGTGCTCGACACGACCAAGTTCCAGGGTTACAAGGCGTCTGGCCTGATCCTGGTGCTCGACCGGCCGACGTTCGTCGAGGTTGATCTGAACCTGAACTGCTTCATCCGGGGCGACGTGATGCTCAACCCGGGGCAGGTCGATTTACAGGTCGTCCCGCGCGGTTCGAGCCCATCGATGAACCTGACCCTCTCCTACTACGGCGGCCAGCCAAACTGGGCCGTGACCAAGCTGACCACCATCAGCGAGCACGTCACCGCCCAGCTTCGCGAGCAGACCCGCCAGGGGGGCGTCGTGCAGTACCAGCTCACCGCCACCCTGAACCCGAGCGCACCGGCCGGCTACTTCAAGGACGAGATCACCCTGCACACGAACGACCCGAGCAGCCCGACCATTCCGGTCTATGTCTCGGCGAACGTGCAATCGGCGGTCTCCATCGCGCCGTCGGTCCTGAACCTGGGGCACCTCCGTCCTGGTCAGAAGGTGAAGAAGACCGTCCTGGTCAAGTCCTCGAAGCCATTCAAGATCACGGGCGTCGATGCGAAGAAGCCCGACCTGGAAGCCTCCAGCAACCTCACCGACGCCAAGCCCTTCCACACGGTGACGATCACCCTGACCGCCCCCTCTCGCCCCGGCCCCTACAACGCCGAGTTGGAGATCGACACCAACCTGGAAGGGGAACCCCCCGCCAAGCTAACGACCTTCGCGACGATCGTGCCGGCAAACTGACCGGCCAATGAGTCGGCAGACGCGTGGCCGGGACAATCCGTCCCGGTCACGCCGCGACACGATCGGATCGGTTCACGCCTCGGAACGCGGAGAATTACGTTCGTCATCAATGGAATTCTGGATGGCGGGCGCGTGCGCACCCGGCATCTCTCCGGGATGGGGCGGCGTTGATGTGCGGTCATGAGAGGGAACTGGCGAAGATTCGGGAGGCCCTCCGCCTTCGGCAGGGGGGTCAGGCGTGTCCATGGGACTGGACCCCATCGCACTCCTGGTTCACCCTCCGGATCACGAAATTGGGCCTGGCGGGGAACCTCCACCTGCTCTGCGGAGATTGTGAACGTGTCGCGTTCGAGAACCGGATGCTCGACATCGATATCCACATCGAGGAGATCGCGGCCGGGGGGAAGACACGAGGCGGCTGGACGTCCACCTCGTGCTACCGTGTTCGAGACCGGGACCGGCTTCTGATCGAGTGCGGTATCCTGCGGATCGCATACAACATTCCGCCGGTCTTCGGCCTCGACTGACCTCGTCACGGCTGGACGAGTCGGTTGACGCGCTCGGATTCCTTCTTGATGAATTCCACATCGAGAAACGGATCGGCGGAGATCCGGTGGTAACGTACCCCGCCGTTGGCGTCGATCAGAAAGGTACCGTGCATCGGCAGGTCCTCGAACTCGTCCCGGACGCGGTACTGGGCGAAGACCTTCTGCGCGGGATCGGCCAGCATGGGCATCGGGAACTTGATGTCGTCGTCGTTGTTCTTCAAGGCGCGGGTCGCCTCCATGTCGTCGGTGCCGATGGCGACGACCTCCGTGCCGAGCGTCCGCAGAGTCTCGTATTGTTCCCCGAAGAGCTGGAGCTGCTGCATGCAGTGGGCGCAGCTTCCGCCGAGGTAGAAGATCAGCAGCACGTTCTTGCCGCGATGGTCGTTCAGGCTCCAGGTCTGCTCCTGGGTGTCGGTTAGCTCGAACGGCTCGGCGGGGTAGGGGGACCACGTGAGCGGGCCGAGGGTCGTCAGGTCGATCCGGTTGGCCGCGGCGGCATCGGTTGGCGTGGTCGGGCGCGGGAGGCGGGGTCCAGTCGGAGGAGGTTTGCCAGTCGGCCACGATCGCCGCGAGTCGCACGAAGACCGGCAGGTCGCGGTCGGCGTCACGGGCCAGGGGGACGAGCTGGGCATACGCCTCCTGGGCCTCCTTCGTCTTGCCGACCCCCTGGAGAATCTCGACGAGACACGCCAGGGGCGGCACCTGATCCCTGGCTCGACTGACGGCTTGACGGGCGGTGCTTTCGGCCTTGTCGTTGTGCCCGGCGGCCAGATGCGCGGGCCAGGCGCCTCGCCTCGCATGGAACGCGCCTTGGCGAACCGCTCGAACGCCGCGTCCGTCTGGTCGTCGAGCAGGAGTTTGTATCCTTCCAGCTCAGCCAGGGCGTCGTCGAGACCCGGGATGCGGGGCGCCTTCTTGTTCTTGTCTCGATCCTTGTCCTCGTCCTTGTCTCCCTCGGCCAGTTTCTTCAAGGCGGCGATTTGCTCGTCGAGCTTTTCGCGGTCCCCTCTGGCGGCGTAGGCCTGGCCGAGGCTGTGGATCTTCTGCTTGCGCTCGGTCGGGATGTCGGTCCAGTCCAGCGCGCCGGAGAGGGTCGCGTCGATCAAGGCATCCCAGAGTTCATAGCGCACGAGGACTTCAATCCACCGCATGCGCCCGCTGCGCTGGGCGGAGCCGCCGTCGTTGGGACCGTTCTTGTTCGGGTCGCGCGGCTGCTCGACGAGGTCGCGCGCGATGGCGATGGCGTCGTGCGCGCGGCCGACGTGGCTCAGGCTGGTGGCGAGCCACTGGTTGTTGTGGGCGTAGTTGTGGATCTCGAACGGCATGGTGCGCTCGCGGGTCATCGAGGCGTGATCGACCCGGGCGGACCCTTCCTGCTGATACGCGGCGTCGGCGTAGCGTCGGAGGCCGGTGTACGTGTGGCCGGGCATGTGCCACGCGTGGGCGATGCCGGGCGCGGAGCGGGCGAACAGGGCGGCCGATTCGAGCGCCTGGTCCTGCTTGTGACCATCCCAGAGGTGGATCGTGTAGTGGTGCGCGCCGGGGTGCAGCGGTTCGACGGCCAGGACCGATTCCAAAAGGGTATCCACCGCCTGCCGGCTGCCGATCCCGTCCTTCGAGGAATTCTGCCAGGTGACCATCGCCAGCCAGGCGCGGGCGTCGAGGTCCTCGGGGAACTCCTGCACGATCGTCTCCAGGCCGAGCAAGAGCCCCTGGCGGTGGGCCTTGTCATCGGCTTTTTCTTTATAGAAGGCGGCCAGGGCGTCGATATAAAGTTTCTCGCGTCGGGAAATCTTCGCCCTCTCGGCGCGCTTTTGGGCCTCCTGGATGAACTCCTTGGCACGCTTGCCGTTGTTCACGTTGGCCATCGCCATGCCCCAGTAGGCGATGGGGCAATCCGGGTCGATCTTGGCCGCCTGGCGGAACGAGCGTTCGGCTTCCAGGTAATAAAAGGAGTGGAGCTGGGCGACCCCCTGGTTGATGTAGAACTGGGCTTCCGGGTCGGCGGCCGTGGCGGGGAAATCCGCCTTACCCATGCCGGGCATCGGGTGGGCCTGCTGGCGAGGTCCTTCGTTGAACGCCTCTCCGTGGATCGAGTGCCCCGGGGCGGGCACGGCCGGGTTCTCCTCGGTGGCGGAAGGGGTCGGCCTGGTCGGCTCGTCGGCGAGCACGCCGCGGGCAAGCCCCAGGAGGGCGGCCAGGGTCAGCAGGCTCCGGCAGAGGTCGGCACGCATGGGGGTGGGTCTCCGGAAGGCAAAAGATAGTGCCGGGCAGGAAAGGACGGGGAGGGTGAGCCTCTTTGTGCGGGGCGTGCGAGAAATCATGTCCGGCAGGCCGGCACTCCATCATGCGATGATCCGCCTTCGCGCACAAGAGTGCGCCTGAGAGAATAGGCGACACTGCCTGGAATCCCGCGCCGGAAATCGTAAGATGCCCCGGCGCGGCTGGTTCTGGGCGATCGACCTCGATCCTTGGTCAACGAGGGAGCGATTCATGGTGAACGACCATCCCCGGAAACCGATCGTGGGTGTGGTCATGGGAAGCCGCTCGGACTGGGAAACCATGCGGGTGGCCACGGAGATTCTCACCGACCTGGACATCCCGTATGAATCGCGGGTCGTCTCGGCCCATCGCACCCCGGACCGGCTCGTCCGCTACGCCCAGACGGCGGAGGCACGCGGGCTGGAGATCCTGATTGCCGGGGCCGGCGGCGCGGCCCACCTGCCGGGGATGCTCGCGGCCATGACCCTCCTGCCGGTGCTGGGCGTGCCGGTCGAGAGCCGCGTCCTGCGCGGGGTGGATTCCCTGCTGTCGATCGTGCAGATGCCCAAGGGGATTCCGGTCGGCACCCTGGCCATCGGCGCCTCCGGCGCGGCTAACGCGGGGCTCCTGGCCGCCGCGATGCTGGCGCGCAAGTACCCGGAGGTCCGCGAGTCCCTGATCGCCTACCGTCAGGCCCAGACGGACGGCGTCGCGGAGTTTCCCGAATGAGCGGCTGGTCCCTCAACCTGGTCTCTGCTGCCCCCCGCCACGCTCGGCGTGCTTGGAGGTGGGCAGCTCGGCCGGATGTTTCTGCAGCAAGCCCAGCGCATGGGGTATCGCACGATCGTCCTCAGCGCCGACCGACGACGCGCCCGCCGCGCAGGTCGCGCACGAGGTCGTCACCGGGCCGCCCGACGACTTCCGCGCCTTGCGACAGTTCGCCACGAGGGCCGAGGCCGTCACCGTCGAGTTCGAGAATGTCTCGGCTCCGGCCCTGCGCTGGCTGGAATGCGCGATGCCCGCCCGGCCGAACTGGCGGACGGTGCGCACGGCGCAGAACCGGCTCCGCGAGAAAACGTTTCTCGCCAGCCACGGCCTGCCGCTGGCCCCGTGGCGGCCGGTGCGCGACGAGGCGGAGTTGCAGGAGGCCGTCGCCGCGCTGGGGTTGCCGTTGATCCTCAAGACGGCCGCCTCGGGCTACGACGGCAAGGGGCAGGTCCGCGTCGAGCGTGCCGAAGAGGCCGAAACGGCCTGGGCCGCACTGAACCGGGTCGCCTGCGTGGCCGAAGGGGTCGTCACGTTCGTGGCCGAGGTGTCGGTGATCGTGGTCCGGGGCGTCGATGGTCAGGCGGTGACGTATCCGGTCTGTCACAACCAGCACGCGCGGCACATTCTCGACGCCACCGTCTGCCCCGCGCCGGTCGGCCCGATCGTCTCGCAGGAGGCCCGCGACCTGGCCCTGTCGGTGGCCGAGGCGCTGGGGACCGTGGGCGTGCTGACCGTCGAGTTCTTTCTGTCGGCCGAGGGGCACCTGCGGATCAACGAGCTGGCCCCCCGGCCGCACAACTCGGGGCACCTGACGATCGAGGCGGCCGTCACGAGCCAGTTCGAGCAGCAGGTGCGGGCCCTCTGCGGCCTGCCGCTCGGCTCGACTGATCTGATCTCACCGGCCGCGATGGTCAACCTCCTGGGCGACCTCTGGACGGGCGGCGAGCCGGACTGGTCCGCCGCGCTCCGCGCCGATCCGGGGGTCAAACTGCACCTCTACGGCAAGCGCACCCCTTCGCCCGGCCGCAAGATGGGCCACCTGACGGTCCTCGACCCCGACCCCGAAAACGCTCTCTCCCGCGCCCTGGCCGCGCGGGAGAGGTTGAAGTGATGGGTGATCCCTCGTAAATCATGATGAATGATACATGATTATTAATCGTGAAACCATGCGCCATTAGCTGTTCCGCGCGGAGCCTTCCATGCGACTGGCCGAGCCGCTCTGGCTGTTGCTGATCGTGCTCATGCCGTTGCCCTGGCTCTGGCAGCGGGGCCGGGCGCGGCTCTCGTGGCCGACCCTGGCGGGGTTCGCTCGGGCGCCGAAGGGACGGGCGGGGGTGTTGCGGCCTCTCCCGTTGGCGTTGCGGAGCCTGGCGATTGCCTGTCTGGCCGTGGCCCTGGCGCGGCCGCAGACGGTCGGCGGGCGGGAGTATATCGCCGGGCGGGGCGTGGTGATCGTGGCGGCGATCGATCAGAGTTCCAGCATGAACGCCCGGGATTTTCCCTCGCCCGTTGGCCCGACCCTGTCGCGCCTGGAAGCCGCCAAGGCCACGTTCTCCCGGTTCGTCGTGGGGCGGCCGGACGACTTGATCGGGCTGGTGGCGTTCGCCAATTACCCGGATTTGCGCTGCGCGCCGACGCTCGATCACGACTTCCTGCTCGAAACGGTGCGGCAACTCCGTTCGGCCCGACCCGGCGAGGACGGCACGAACATCGGCGACGCGATCGCCTGGAGTCTCGAATCGCTCGTCGAGTCGCCTCCCCGGAAGAAGGTGCTCATCTTGCTGACCGACGGCCAGAACGAGCCGGCCGTGCCCGAGCCGCTCGACCCGGAACTCGGCGCGCGCCTGGCCCGCGAGCTGGGCGTGACCCTGCACACGATCGCCATCGGCGCGGCGGGGGGATCGTCCGGCAGACCGAGCCGGTCACCGGGCTGGAGATTCCCTCCGAGGTCGGCGGCCCGGATCTGGAACTGCTCCAGCGCCTGGCGGAACTCGGCGGGGGCCGGGCCTTCACCGCCACGGACACGATCACCCTGGAAGCCGTTTTCCGCGAGATCGACCGGCTGGAGAAAAGCCCCATCCGCGGCACGATCCGCACGCGTTATCGCCAGTGGTACGCCCCCTGGATCGCCCTGGCCATCGTGTTGCTGACCCTCGACCGGCTCCTCTCGGCGGGACGTTGGAGACGCTTGCCGTGAGGGGTGAATTCACCGCGTCGATCGGTTTCTTTCGCGGCTTCGCGTTCTTCGCGGTGACGTCTCTCCGTAAAATACACGCATGACCTTCGTCCATCCTCACTGGCTCTGGTTCCTGCTGATCGTCCCATCGCTGGCTCTCTGGGTCGCGCGGGCGCCGGCGTCGCGCGCGGGAATGGGCCGCGCTGGGGAAACCGGGACGGCCGAAGGGGGACGGGGCGTGGGCGTGGCTTGCGGCGTTACTGTCGTTGTTCCTCGCCCTGGCCGGGCCGAAGTGGGGGCGGCTGCCGGGATCGGAACTTCCGCCCGGGCATGATGTGGTCCTGCTGGTCGATGCCAGCCGGAGCATGGCGGCCGAGGACGCCGTGCCGAACCGCATGGGCGTGGCGATCGAGGCCGCCCGGAGCCTCATCCAGGCCCTCGGTCGCGAGCCGGGGGCGCGGGTGGCGATTGTCGCGTTCGCCGGGCGTGGCGTTCTGCGTTGCCCTTTGACGGCGAACCTGGGGGCGGCGGTCGATACGTTGCGATCGCTTCGCCCCGGCGCCGTGCGGCCCGGTGGCTCGGACCTGGCCGAAGGGCTGATCGAGGCTCTCGACGCCTTCGACGACCAGGAACACGCGGAGGGCCGCACCATCGTCGTCTTCTCCGACGGCGAGGACCATGCCGGACGCCTCGACGCCATTCTCCCCCGGTTGAAGGCGGACCGGGTGATCGTTCACGGCGTCGCCATCGGTGATCCCGTCCAGGGACATCCGATTCCCTTGCCGCGTCAGGGGCCGTTGACCTATCACGGCGAGGTCGTGCAGACCCGGCGCGATGATACCCCATTTGAGCTTCTGGCCGAGGCGACCGGAGGCGCGGTCGTGCGGCTCGGGCTGGCGGCGGTCGATCTCGGCCGTCTGTACGAGGAACGCATCGCCCCCGTGGCTCGCCAGGAACGGCAGGCGCAACGTGCTCCCGAACGGGTCGAGCGCTACGCGCTGTTCGTCGTCGCCGCCCTGGTCGTCGGTCTGGCCGGTTCCTGGCCGGGTCGGAAGCGGTTGCCGTTGGTGATGTTGCTGGCCCTGATCGCGTTTCCGGGGGCGGGGCAGGGGGGCGGAACCGCGGTCGATCTGGTCGCCCAGGGTAATGCGCTCTTCGCTGCCGGAAATCGGGACGACGCCCTGGAACGCTTCGAGCGTGCGATCGGGCTCGCGCCCGATGCGGCTATTCCTCGCTACGATGCCGCCGCGGTGCTCTATCAACTCGGCCGCTACGAGGAGGCGGCCGCGCGTTATCGGGAGGCTCGCGCGGGCCGATGCGGGGTTGCGGACGAAGATCGACTTCGCCCTGGGCAACACGGCGGCCGCTCTCGGCGATTACCCGGCCGCCCTGGCGCACTACGACGCCTGCCTGGCCTCGCGTGTGTCGGGGATCGCCTATGACGCCGTGCGTCGGGATGCCCTCGTCAACCGCCGGTTCGTCGAGCGGCAGCCCCCGCCGCCAGCCGAAGATCAGCCGGGCGAACCGGACAACGCCGCCGCCCGGCGACCAGGACCGCGAGCCCTCGGCGGGAACGGACGATGCGAGAGATTCCGACAACGGTGGTTCCTCTGGAACGCCGCCCGGCGCGGGCTCGCCCCAGGGACAGGACAATCGTTCCCGAATCCGCTCGACCGGCGGCGCCGGGGGAACCGGCTCACGCTTGGCGCCTCGTCCCGCCGCGGGAACCCCCGAAGCCCAGCTCGCCGAGGCCCTCGACAACGCCCGCCAGGCCCGTGAACGCCGGCTCACCGAGGAGCCTCCGCCGCCGGATGAGGATCGGAAGGACTGGTGAGCGTGATGCGCGACGAATCATCGGAATCAGAGGGACGCGGAGCGTCCGAAGAGGCATTCCCACGCGGAGCGTGGGAACGAGATTTTCAATGAATCTAATATGTAAACTCGGTTTGGTCGATTTGCTGCGTCCTTGTCTTTTCCGCTCCGCACGCGATCGCGGACTCCCCGACGCTGCCGGTTCGGGGGATGGTGGCGCCGGGTCCGTACTACGCGGGGCAGGGGATACCCATCGAGGTGGTGACGGTCGCCGGCGGCGAGCGGCCGGAGGTGGATGTGCCTCGGGTCCCCGGGGCCGAGGTGATCGCCACCGGAACCCGGTTCCGACCCATTTCCACCAGCGCGATCGGCAACGTCGTTAATGAAACGAACCGCTACACGTTCACGTTCGAGGTCCTTCCCGAGCGGGCCGGGACGCTGACCGTGCCGTCGTTCCGGGTGTCGGACGGAGAACGGTCGGGGCGGACGGCTCCGTTGCGGCTGGACGTGCGACCGTTGCCCGTGGTGGGGAGGCCAGCGAGCTTTCTCGGAGGGGTCGGCCCGCTGGAGGTCTCGGCCGTTGCGCGACCGTCGAGGGTCCGGGTCGGGCAGACGTTCGATTACCGGATCATCCTTCGAGGGCCGGGTGCACGCGGCTCGACGCAGGCCCCGGACCTGTCGCGGTTCGACGCCCTGCCGATCGCGCCCGGGTCGAGCCGGCCGCCGCCGAGACGGTCGCCGAACCGCCGTCGCGGGTCTTCTCGTACCGCGTCCGGCCGTTGAAGCCCGGGGAGGTCGTGCTCCCGCCCGTCGCCGTTTCGTACTTCGACCCGCACCTGGGGCGTTACCTGACGAGGACAACCTCCGGAGTGCCGGTCGAGGTCGTGGATGTGCCCCGGCTCGACACGTCGGCGATTCGTTACGAGGCATCGGAGCGATTCGCCCTGGATCTCAAGGCTGTCGGATGGGGCGTGTTGCTCTTGCTGTCCATCGTCGGGATCGGGATCGCGCTGGCGGTCGCTGATCCGGTCCTGGTCGCGTCGGCGAGAGATCGACCCGAAACGGCTCGCGCGGCGGTTGGCCCGGCGTTTCGAGCCCGCGCCGGGTCTGCCCTCGACGGTTGCCGCGCGCCGGGTCACGGAGTCCCTGGCGGACTATCTACGACGGGTGGTCGGGCGTCCTCCCGGAGCGCTCACGCCGGAGGAGGCTCGGCTGGGCATCGCGCGCGTCGTCGGTGATGGGGAGCTGGCGCGACGAGCCGGGCGCCTCGTCGCTGATTGCGACCGTGCGCGTTACGCCGGCGCACCGAAAGCGCCTGGCCGGAGGACGCGGCTCGCCTGTTCGCGGACGCGCGGAGTCTCTGGGAATCGCTCGGACGTGGGGAATAGTCGCGGAGGGGGCGAGGGAGGCTGGTTCGGCGGGAGTAGAAAAGCCACGAGAGGCACCCGGGACCGCAAGAGAGAAGGGCGGTCGCGACGTGTGCCTCTCGAACCGACACCAGCAAATCACCGACAGAACCACAGCTCATCAGACCGTCATACCGACAGAGACGACCGACACGTTGACAGGCGTTTTGCTTGTTAACGCCTGGTGGTCGAGCGTGACGCGGCCGTGCTGTACAGCTCGCGGAAGGAGGAATCCTTCGTCTCGCGGCGATAGGCCACGAAGTCGTCGAGCGGCAGCGAGGGGATGGTCTTGTTGATCAACAGCTCGATCGCGGTCAACGGGTCGCCCTGGTCGGGGCAGACGAAGAGATACGCGATCCCGTCCTTGCCCATGCGGCCGGTGCGGCCGATGCGGTGGACGTAGTTCTCGGGATCGTCGGGGATGTCGAAATTGATGACGTGGCTGATGTCGTTGACATCGATGCCGCGTCCGACGACGTCGGTGGCAACCAGCACCGGGATGGTGCCGTCGCGGAACCCTTTCATCACGCGGTTACGCGCCGTCTGCGCCAGGTCTCCGTGGATCGTGGCGACCCCGTTGACGTGGCGTTCGAGCTTCTCGGCCAGCTTGTCGGCCCCGCGCTTGGTGCGGGTGAAGACGATGCACTGGCTCGGCTCGTCGCGCTCGAGCAGGTGGACCAGAAGGTCGAACTTGCGCTCGCTGCTCGACGGTGATGTAATGCTGCTTGATCGACTCGACCGACGGTTCATCGCGCGAGAGGTTCAGCTCGACCGGCTCAAACATGTACTTCTGGGCGAGCTTGCGAATCTCGGGGCTGATGGTGGCCGAGAGCAAGAGCGTCTGGTGCGGATCGGGCACGCGCCGGAGGATCTTCTCGATGTCGGGACGGAACCCGATGTCGAGCATCCGGTCGGCCTCGTCCAGGACGACGTGGAAGATGTCGCCCAGGTAGAGCGTCTTGCGCTGGATGTGGTCAATGACGCGACCCGGTGTGCCGACGACGATATCGACCCCGCGGCTGAGTGCCCGGAGTTGCTTGTCGATCGGCTCGCCTCCGTAGATCCCGCAGACGATGACGTCCTGGCCGTGGGTCAGCTTGCGCGATCTCCTCGACGATCTGCTGGACCAGCTCGCGGGTCGGCGCCAGGATGATGGCCTGGGGGCCTTTGCCGCGGGCTTCGAGCATTTCAATCAAGGGGATGGCGAAAGCGGCCGTCTTGCCGGTTCCCGTCTTGGCCTGACCAATCACATCGTTGCCGGCAAGGGCTTCGGGAATGAATTCGGCCTGGATCGGAGAAGGGGATAAATAGCGGGCGCGTCTCAAGGCGTGAAGCATGTGGGGGCTGAGCCCCATGGACGGAAACCCGGGAGGGGCCTCCTCGACTGCGCGTTGAATCAAACAATCCTCCTTTAGATTATTCAAAATCAGACAGGGAGATAGGACGAATCGGGCAATGCGCCCGGTTCTGACTCCACACTATCAGGTCAGGGCGGTTGTGTCAAAGCAAGTACGTTGAAGCTCAGCAGAAGGGGCGCACGACATGGTTTGCAGCACCAAGCGGACCCATGCTATCTTGCCGATCGGAGTTCGGGGCTTTCGGTCAGTTCCTGCGCTACTTTGGAGAGGGCGGCGAGAATGGGTAAGGACGTTGCCGAGATTCGGAAGGAATTTCACCCACGCTTGAGCCAGGTCGCCCGAGAACTGGCCAGAGAACTTTACCCCGACGGCCTGCCGCGGGGCACCAAGTTCTCGGAACTGGAAGCCGTCGCCGCGGCGCTGGGCGACGAGATGGCCAGGCAACTCATCGAGGTCAATGTCCAGGAGCAGGCGGACGACTGGCCCGAGGAGCAACTGGGCGAATGTCCCGTCTGCGGCGGGGCGGCCCGAAAGGCACCCGACGAGCCCCGCGTGCTCACCACCACGCGGGGCGAGGTCGCCTGGAAGGAACGCGTCGCCAACTGCCCCCGCTGCCGGCGGGCTTTTTCCCCCTCAAAATCAGGCGTTGGGCCTTGACCATTCCGGGTTCAGCCCACGCGTCCAGCAGAAGGTCGTCCATGCCGGCGTCAACAGCCTTTCCTATTCGCAGGCGTCCCGCGATCTCGCCGAACTCTCGGACCTGGACATCAAGCCCAAGCCGGTTGAGCGGCTCGTCAGGAAGATCGGCCGGGAGCGGATCGACCAACGTGACGCCGCCGTCGCGGCACACCAGCGGCTTCCCCTCATGGCCAAGGACGTCGTTGCCGACCCGAAGCGGCCCTCTCCGCAGGTGGCGATGGCCTCGGTCGACGGCGGCCGGATGCAGATCCGCACGGACCCGTCGGGGCCGCATCAGGAAAGCCACTGGCGGGAGTCGAAAGTCGCGGTCCTGGAGACCTACCACAGCGTGGTCCATCCCGCCGATCCCGACCCCGACGTGCCGCGGTGTTTCCTCGACCTGAAGCGGACCAAGGAGATGGTGCGTGGCCTGGGCCACGACCTGCCGGTCGGGCTGGAGTTCGGGGCCAAAGCCACGGGCCAAGAACGGGACGAGGTATCCCCGCAGGGGCGGGATCGCCCGCCTCGTCCGGGCCGTCCCAAGCGACTGGTCCGTAGCGTCCTGGCGAGCCGAAAGAGCAGCGACGAATTCGGCCCGATGATGCATCAGGCGGCCTGGGAGCGGAACTTCTTCGGGGCCACTCGCAAGGCATTCCTGGGCGACGGTCTGGCGGTGAACTGGACGATCCAGCGGCGGCATTTCGCGTCCTTCACGCCGATCCTCGACTTCGTGCATGCCCTGAGCTACGTGTTCGCGGCGGCGTTCGCGGGGCGTCCGCAGGACGAGGGGGAGGCGTTCTACACGCGTTGGATCCAGGCCGTCTGGTCGGGGCAGGTGACGACGATCTTGAGCCAGTTGGAGACGCGTTCCGCGGAATTGGGGCCGCCGCCCCAGGGGTGCGCCGACAGCGACCCTCGGAAGCTGGTCTTCGAGTCGTTGCGTTACCTGAAGAACAACGCCGACCGCATGCGTTATGACGCCTACCGCCGCCAAGGTCTGCCGATCATGACCAGCGCCGTGGAGTCGGTGATCAAGATGATGAACAAACGGGTCAAGGGGAGTGAGAAGTTCTGGTCGGAGCCCGGCGCAGAGGCGATCCTCCAGTTGCGGGCGGACTCGCTGGGCGAGACCGAGACCATGAGCCGATTCTGGCTCGGGCGCGAGGCCCAAGCCAGCGGCCATCGCTCTTACCGGCACGCCGCCTGAACATTCGTTACTTCAAACCACGTCGTGCGCCCCAGCAGAAGGGGTGAGCGTCTCGCTTGTGGGTGGAAAATCCCGTACAACAGAGCCTTCCGATGGGTGGTCCCGGATTTCGTCGTCATCCGTTCACGGAGGGTACTCATGTCCCGGTCTTCTCTCACCCCCGAGCAGTCCGAACTGGCCGAGCGGATCTATCAGACTCTGAAGCAGGCCGCCGACTCCGACCTTCGTGGACTCGCCGAACTGCTCGCCTCGAAACCCGATCGGGAATTGCTGGGGCAGACCGAGTTCGATGTCCGCGACCGCGTCCACAAGATCGGGGCCAAGGCCTTCGAGACCGCTCTGGACGAGCGGAAAAAAGGGGGTACCGAGGGTCCGCCATGACCTGTCCGTGCTGTCGCGAATCGGCCCGGTTCGTCGAATACCGGCCCAAGACGGCCCAGAGTCTGGTGGGAACCTTCCCCCTGGATCGGGCCTATTACCACTGCCGGTCGTGCGGCGCCGGCACGGTCCCCTGGGATGAGGTCCTCGAGCCTGTCGCGGCAGGCGTTGACGCCCGGGGCGAAGGAACTGGTCTGCATCGCCGGCGCGGTGGACAGCTTCGGCGAGGCCGCCGACGTGGTGCTCAAGAAGCTGGCCGGGGTGCGGGTCTCGGAATCGACCGTCGAGCGGACCAGCGAGGCGGTCGGGCCAGGACATCGGCCAGCGGGTGGAAGCCGGGCGAGACGTTCGGGGCCGAGCACGCCGTGGGGTTGGCACAAGGACGCCGAGGGGAAGACCTGCGCCTACGTCTCGCTGGACCTGACCGGCCTGGGGATGCAGGGCCCCGACGGGCGCTGCGGCGGAGGGCCGGATGGCTGCAGTGGGGATGGTCTACAACCCGGTGCCGGAGGACGCCGCCCGATGGGCCCGGCCGCCGGGCCGTGCCGCCGCAGTTCCGGGCGCGGTACGTGGCCGGGCTGGGCGGCCAGGCATCGTTGGCCGAGCCGATGCGGAAGCAGGCGGCCCAGGTGGGCATGGATCAGGCCGAGCGTTGGATCGCCCTGAGCGACGCCGGGGCCGGTGTGGAAGACCTGCTGCGGGTGAACTTCGGCCGCGTGGAAGCCGTGATCCTCGACTTCTATCACGTGGCCGAACACCTCGGGGACCTGGGCCGGGCGTTGCACCCGGCCGATGAATCGACCCGCGAGGAGTGGCTCGAGCCGGTGGTGCCACCGCCTGAAGCACGAGGGCGGCGCGGTGGTGCTGGAGGCGTTGCGGTCGCTGCCCGCGGACGGCCGCGAGTCGGTGCGAAAGGTCCACGGCGAGGTGGTGGGCTACTTCGAGAATCATGTCCATCGGATGGACTACCCGACCTATCAGGCCAAGGGTTGGGCGATCGGCTCCGGGCCCGATCGAATCGGCGTGCAAGACGGTCATCGGCAAGCGGATGAAGAACGGCGGCATGCGTTGGGGCGAAGACGGAGGCGATGGAATGTGCCACCTGCGCGCCCTGTTCGCCAGCGGAGAAGATCAGTGGGACGCCTTCTGGCATCCCAGCCAGAACTGAACAAACGGTCCACCCACAGAAGTGCTACCTACCCCCAGCCTAGTACGTTGAAGATCGGGAGAAGGTTCATGCGAACGGGCGAAGGGAAACGAACATCTTGCCGCGCCGCGGACCGCGCGCGTAGTCTCGATGGAGACGCGAGGCCGGACCGTTGCTCACGAACGAGCCGTTTTCCACCTTTTGACACAGAGGAGACGTTGCCGTGGCCGACCAACCGAACGGGGGCGATCTTCAGCAAAAGTATCGCCAATTTCTCGACCTGATGCCGATGACGCTGGCTCTGGCTGGTTTGCCGCCGAGCGAGGGTCGTCTGTTCAGCGAGGAACAGATCGAGGCGCGGGCCATCACCGTCAAGGCGGCGTACCGGGTGGCCCGGACAACCGCGAAGGAATGCCTGGGCGGGTCGTAAGAAGGATGCCGGAATGGGCATGGATGGTCCCTCGAAAAGGGGCCCGTGACATGCACGGACGCTTCCGGGAAGCCGATAAGAAACGCGTGGCGAGCCGGGCCGCCGTCGGGGTCAGCCGACGACCCCCGGCCGCTCGCCAGGCAGACCGCAACACTCGCGAAAGGCCATCTTCGAGATGATGACGCAACCCGAGAGCGGAACGCGACGGATCCGAGCCACGATCATCGGGCTGAGCCTGGATCAGGACGGCTCGCGCCGCATCATCACCGGACAACAGTGTCTGGTGGTGGGAGGATCCGAGGAAACGCAAGGCGAGATGCTGGAAACGCTGCTCCGGCTCGAAACCGAGCTGGAGCGTCGCGGCCGGGATCTCGGTGACGTGTCGCCGGCGGAGCTGGTGGACATCGCCTGGCGGATCGACTCGCCGGAACTTCAAGAGATCGCCCTGAACATGCACGCGGGCCTGGTCCGCCGGGGGCGATCGTTCCAGGAGGCGACCGCCGAGGAGCTGACCGAACTGGCGACCGGGTGGGAGCCCTGAGTTTCCAGGGCAAGGCCCACCGTGGCAGGATGGCCTCGCAACAACCGCCGCGGGCGCCCGGTGAGACACCGGGCGCCCGCGGCGGTTCGCTCTGCGCGTCCGGCGCGTGGAAAATCTGCGATTCCTGGCGGCCAAGGGACAATAATTCGGAGTCGCCGGACGAATCGTTGAAACGAGGTTCTCTCTCTCTGGGTATTTCCCCGATGAACGACCCGACAACGACGGCCCGAACGTCGGATGAAGGCGAGTCGGGGGACGACCGCGCGTTGGTCGAGGCGCTCCGCACGGGCGACCCGCTGGCCCCCCGCCTCTTGATCGAGCGGTACCAGAGTGTCGTCTTCGCCCTCTGTCTGCGGATGATGCATCACCGCCAGGACGCCGAGGACGTGGTGCAGGAGACGTTTCTCCGAGCCTTGCGCGGGATTCACGGCTTTGACGGCGAGCGGCCGTTGCGCCCGTGGCTCCTGGGCATCGCCGCCAACCGCTGTCGGACCGCCCTCGGCCGTCGCACCCGGCGCCCGCGCTGTCTGAGACGGTCGAGGATCGCCCCGATCACCGCCCCGGCCTGTCCGATCCCGACGACCTGGTCGGCGAGCTGGAACGGGCGCTCGAACGGCTCCGACCGGAGTATCGCATGGTCTTCGTCCTGTTTCACGAGCAAGGCTTGCCCTACGAGGAAATCAGCCAGGCCATCGACCGCCCGATCGGCACGGTCAAGACCTGGCTGCACCGGGCGCGGGCCGAGCTGGCCGAGCACCTGACCCGCCGGGGCGTTCGCTGTCCCTGATCGGATCGGTCCGACCATCACGATTGCGACGGGTGGAACCACCATTTTGCTGGCCGAAGAGTCCCGAATCATGAACTGCCGCGATTTCGAGCGTTTCTGGCAGGAACAGTTCGACGCCGGCGAGTCCGCCTCCCCGGACGTGGCCCGGGCGCTGGATCTCCATGCGGCGTCGTGCGGGGCGTGCCACGCCATCGCCTTACGATACCAGAACTTACGTCAAGCCATCCACGCCTGGGGGCTGTCCCCCGCGCCGTCGGCCGATCTGGTCGATCGCGTGCTCTCGGCCGCTCGGGAGCCCGCCCCGGCGCGGGCTTTGCGGTTCCCGACGCCGCTGCGCTGGGCCGCGGCCGCTACCGTGTTGGTGTCGGGCGCGCTGGCGCTTCGAGTTGGCCTGGCGCCGGAGAATCGGCCCGAGAGCGCTCCACGTCCGAACCGGACCGTCACGGCCGCGACCGCGCCGAGGCCCCTGTCGGATGCCCTGGCCGAGGCGACCTCGGCAACCTGGGCGCTGGCGAGGGAGACCTCCGCGCCGGCGGCTCGGGTGGGCCGCGAGGTGCTCTCGGCGGCTTCGGAAGTTCCCGACCCGGCCGCCGCCTTGCCGAACCCCGGTCCGGTCGTTCCCGACGGAACCGAGGTCTTGCAGACGGTCGGCAACGAGGTTAACCGGGGAATCCGTCCCCTCTCCGGCTCGGCCCAAAGCGCCTTCAGTTTCCTGATCCCCTCCGGCGCGGTCCCGGCCTCGCCCCCTGGTTCCGACCACGACGCGTGATCGGCTTACTGAGAGCCACAT
Organism: uncultured Planctomycetota bacterium; assembly: GCA_963758025.1. Lineage (GTDB taxonomy): Bacteria > Planctomycetota > Planctomycetia > Isosphaerales > Isosphaeraceae > CAVWUA01. The sequence continues at coordinate 430,125 of CAVWUA010000016.1, forward strand.
CACAAATGGCACATTTCCGATTTCAGATGTTCCTTGCCTCTTTGAAGCTCTGGAATCGGGAATGTGCCCTCTGTGATGCGGAACGCCCTCGTTTCTCGTCAAGGAGAACGTGATGCGGTTCCAGGATTTCGCTCCCCAACGCTCCGAGGCAATGACGCGGTTTCTCGGCCTGAGCATCCCGAGTGCCCAGATCGTCGGCTCGTTTGAGGAGTGTGTCGCCGCCGCGCGGGCCTGGGTAGAACAGAATGAGGTCGAGGTCATCAACGTCGAAACGGTCGTCCTACCCAATATTTACAGAAGCGGCGAGGAAGGGACGAGCGATCCCGAGTTAAGAACGTCGGGCGATATGCACAGCCGCTGGTATCAGTTCGTCCGGGTCTGGTACTGGTGAGACGGACGGTTCGAGCCTCTCTCTCTGTTCTGTTCTGTTCTGTTCTGTGGAGCATTCCCGCCCATGCGACGGATTTGCCGGTCTCCGCTGGTTCTGATGGCCGTTTGCGTCCTTTCCCCGACAACCACCCGCGCCGAGGGTCCGGCGGACGCCTTGCTGCGGCTGGTGCCCCCCGACGCCGGCGCGACGTTGACGGTCGAGGACCTGCGCGGCCATGCCCGGCAGTTTCTCCATTCGCCGCTGGCCGAGGGCCTGCGCGACCTGCCCGCCGCGAAGGCGTGGGATGTCAGTGGGCAGCGTGGAAAGCTCGAAAAGGCGAGACGGGATATCGAGGATGCCCTGGGGGTGGACCTGGTCCAGGTCCGTGACAACCTGCTCGGTGATGCTGTTGTTCTGACGTTGCACGTCGCCCCGGACGCGACGCCCGATCAGGCGAAGGGGCTCTTGCTGAGCCGGTTCCGCGACCGAGCCTTGTTGAATCGCCTGATCGACCGGCTCAATGCGGCCGACAAGGCGGGCGGTACGCTCGTTCGCGTTTCCGAACGCTCCCATGGCGGCGTGACAATCTCCACCCGCGAGTTCCGGCCGGGTACGAAGGCGAACGACGCTTACGCGGTCATCGGCGGCGATATCTTCGCCTGGTCGAACTCCACGACCTTGATCCAGGAGGCGATCGACCGACACGCCGGCAAGAAGTCGGGGCTGGTGACCGAACCCCGCTTCCTCCAGGTCCGCGAGGCCCTGCCGGAGCGGTCGTTCGTGAGCCTGTTCGTCGATCCGAAATTTCTCAAGAAGCTTGCCGAGGCCTCGCCCCAGCCGGAGCCGAAGTCCGCCGCCGAGAAACGGGTGCAGGATTTCCTGCTGCGGACCTTGTGGGCGGTCTCCTACGCCGGCGCGGCCCTGGAATGGCGTGACGGGCTCGTGCTGCATCTGCATGAGTCGATCGAGCCGGACAGGATGGACGAGCCGTTGCGTCGCTGGGCGGCCACCGAAACGAGCGGGGCGCGGTTGTGGCAGCGTATTCCTCCGACGGCCCTGGTCATGGTGGCGGGTCAGGTCGACTTTTCCGCCCTGGGGGCCCTGGTCATGGGTTTCGTCCCCGAGGCCGATCGGGTCCGGACTCAGAACGTGCTGGTCGCGCTTCGGGGCGTCCTGATGGGCAAGGACGTGATGGAGGAGGTTCTGCCTTCGCTCGGACCAGGCATGCTGTTCTATCTCGACGAACCGCGCGGCGAGGGGCTGCCGCTGGTGCTGGCCGTGGAGCTGGGCGGCCCGGCGGATTCCGGCATTCCGGCCGCGCTGGAGAACGGCCTGCGCACGCTTATGGTCCTCTGGGCGCTCGACCCGAAGAACGACGCGGCGGGAGCACGGGTTCAATCGCAAGAGCGGGACGGGGTGTCGGTGACGACCCTCTCCGGCGAGAAGACCCCCTTCGCGTTCGCGGTCCATTCGGATGTGCTGGTTCTGGGCACGACGGCCGCGGCCGTGGCGGCGTATCGGCGCGGTTCGGATGATGAGGAGCCATCCCGCGTCGGATCGGTCCGCGACCTCTTTTTTCCCGAGGCGACGACCTTCGCCGTGGCCGACCTGGGCGCCTTGCGCCGCTTTGCCGAGGCGCACCGCGAGGCCCTGACGCGGCGGATCGCGGCGAACCAGGGTGGAAACGCCGCCGACGCCGGGCGCGACCTGGACCAGGCGCTCGCCTTGATGAGCCTCTTCCGCATCGGGTATTTGACGAACCGCATCGCGCCGGATTTCGCTCATGCCCACCAGACCCTCGGCCTGATCTTCGGAGCCGGCGCGGGGAAACCCTGAATCGGATGGGTCGGGCGGAATTTCGCGACGGACAGACCGCGCCGCCGCGGGTCGGTTTCGGATAGAATGAACGGTCAGGCTGGGACCCGGTCCCGCCGAACGTCATGAACCGAATCCACCCGCCGAGCGCGCGCCCCGGAACGAAGCCGGGGCTTGGGAGTGTGTCTGATGCCATCGTCCACCCTGGAGACGTTCCCGAACGAGTTTCCCGACCGCGACTATGAGATCGAGATCAACTGCCCGGAGTTCACCGCCGTTTGCCCCAAGACCGGCCAGCCGGATTTCGGCTCGATCCTGATCGCGTATGTACCCTCGACCGTCTGCGTCGAGTTGAAGAGCTTGAAGCTCTACTTGCAGGAGTTCCGCAACAAAGGGATCTACTACGAGCATTCGATCAATGCGATCCTTGACGATCTGGTGGCCGCCTGTCAGCCGCGCCGGATGATGGTCGTCGGAACGTTCAACCCCCGAGGGGGGATCACATCGCGGATCACCGCGCGGTACGAGTCCACGGTTCCGGCTCCCGGCGGCGGCTATTCGGTCCCGGTGGGTGGTGCGCCCGGCTTCTGATCCGATGTGATTTGATCTGATCTGATCCCGCCCAGCCAGCGCGGAGGCGATCCATCATGGGTTCTCGCATCCTCACGCTCACGACCGATTTTGGCATTTTCGGCTATTACGTCGCCTCAATGAAGGGGATCATCCTGGAGATGATGCCGGATGCGGTTCTGGTCGATGTCACGCACTCGATCGCGCCGCAGAACATCCTGGAGGGGGCGTTCGTGATGGCCGGGATTCTGGAAGTCTTCCCCGCCGGCACGGTCCACCTCGGCGTGGTCGATCCGGGGGTCGGAACCGACCGCCGCCTGGTCGCCGCGCGGGTGGCCGACCAGTGGTTCGTCGTGCCGGACAATGGGCTTCTGAGTTGTGTCATGCGGGGACGGGCCGCGGACGAGATCCGCGAGATCAGCAATCCGGCGATCTCTCGCCGCGAGGTTTCGGCCACCTTCCACGGCCGCGATATCCTCGCGCCGGCCGCGGCGCATCTGCTCCGCGGCGGCGACCCGGCCGAACTCGGCCCGCGCCGCGACCGAGTCGTGATCCTCGCCAACTTCGAGCCTCGGCCCGATGACAGCGGGTGGCTTGGCGAGATCATTTTCCGAGACACCTTCGGCAACCTGATTACGAACGTCCCCGCCGCGCGGTTGGCTCCCACGCCTCCCGAGGACTGGTCCATCGAGATCTCCGGCGAGCGGATCGACGGCCTCCAGCGCACCTATGCCGACCAGCCGACCGGAAGCCTGGTCGCCCTGACCGGCAGCACCGGCTGGGTCGAGATCGCCGTCGTCAACGGCGACGCCGGACGGCACCTGGGCGCGGGGCCGGGGACGACCGTCTGGTTCCGTCGGCAGACCGGATCGAAGAGTGTGTAATGTTTACTGCTGGATCGTTGATTGAAGAGGACAGATGACTCATCCGACCGAAACACTTCGCACCTGGGACAAGGCCCATCTCTGGCATCCGTTCACCGCGCAGAAGGACTGGGCCGATTCGGACCCCCTGGTGATCGAACGGGGCGAAGGGGTCTATCTGTTCGACACGGAGGGGAACCGTTATCTCGATGGAGTGGCCTCCCTCTGGTGCAACGTGCATGGCCATCGTCACCCGGCGCTTGATGAGGCGATCCGGGCGCAGCTCGAGAAGGTCGCGCACGTGACCCTGCTGGGCGTCAGCCACCCGACGGCCATCGAACTGGCTCGCCGGCTGGTCGAGCGCACGCCGGAGGGCCTGAGCCGCGTCTTCTTCTCCGACGACGGCGCGACGGCCGTCGAGGTCGCGCTCAAGATGGCCTTCCAGTACTGGCAGCAGAAGGACGATCCCGAGCCGTCGCGCACCCGATTCCTCACCCTCGGCGGCGCGTATCACGGCGACACGATCGGCGACGTGAGCATCGGCGGCGTGGATCGCTTCCACACGATGTTCTCGCCGCTGTTGTTCCCGGCGCTGAGGGCCCCATCACCGTACTGCTACCGTTGCCCGCTGGGGCTGTCGCGGCCGGAGTGCGCGTTGGAATGTCTGAACGAGGTCGATCGTCTGCTGGAGGCGCATCCCGGCGAGGTCGCGGCGGTCGTCGTCGAACCGCTCGTTCAGGGGGCGGCCGGGATGATCGTTCAGCCGGAGGGCTACCTGCAAGGGCTCCGCGAGATCACCCGCAAGCACGACACCCTGCTCATCGCCGATGAGGTGGCCGTCGGTTTCGGCAAGACCGGCCACCTGTTCGCCTGCGAGCGGGCGGGCATCGTGCCCGATCTTCTCTGCCTGGCCAAGGGGATCACCGGCGGCTATCTCCCCCTGGCGGCCACCCTGACGACCGAGCGCGTCTATTCCGCCTTCTTCGCCACGACGGCCGAGGACAAGACCTTCCAGCACGGCCACACCTTCGGCGGCAACCCCCTCGGCGCGGCGGTCGCCCTGGCGAGCTTGCAGGTCTTCGACGACGAGCGGACCCTGGACCACCTGCCGCCCAAGATCGCCCTGCTGGAGCGCCGGCTGGCCGAGATGGCGAATCATCCCCACGTCGGTGACGTCCGCCAGTGCGGCTTGATCGCGGGCATCGAACTCGTGGCCGACAAGGCGACGAAGGCCCTCTTCCCGAGCGACCGGCAGATCGGCGCGGCGGTTTGCCGCCAGGCGCGGGAATCTGGCCTGCTGATCCGTCCTCTTGGAGATGTGCTCGTCATCATGCCCCCCCTGGCGATCACCGAGGACCAACTCGGATGGATGCTTGACGTGATGGAACGATGCATCCACTCTGTGGCGTCTGAGGTTGCAGTATGAGAGGGTACGGAACGGACATGGCCACGCCGATTGGTCCCGGGTTCGGGAAGTGGCTCGGTCTGTTCTCGTTGCTGGGGCTGGTCCTGACCCTTGCCCTGACCGCGGCGTCGGGAACCCTGGCCCGGCATCATGTTCCGTCGCTGGTCGTGATGGCGATTTCCGGGTCGTTCTTTTTCGCATCGCTTGGCCTGTTCCTGGCGGACGTTCCGCGTGGGTTCATCTCGGCGCTGCGGGGCATGATCGTCGGTGGTGGCAGTCTCGCGCTCTGGCTTGGCTGGGATTCCGGCTGGACGACCGGGCAATGGAGTACCGGCCTGGCGATTCTGGGAGCGGTCGCCGGATTCCTCAGCGGGGCGTTCTTCGGCGGCATGGCGGGCGTGATTCTCGGCTGGCTTCTCCGTGCGGCCTTCGGTCCCCACGCGAGGCTGAAACCAGCGTCGGCATCCGAGGCGGCTGGCCTCCACGATCCTTGGGTGGATGGACTCATTGATTGACATGAAGGATGCTCCCGAAACCCCGCTGCCCGGCCTGTTGATCGTCGGCACCGATACAGGGGTCGGCAAGACGCGAATCGCCGCGGCGATCGCGCGCTGTCTCGTCGCCGAGGGGCGTCGGGTCGGCGTGCTCAAGCCGGTGGCGACCGGGGCGACGCGCGAGGGAGACTCCTGGCGCTGCGAGGATGCCGATTTGCTCAATCAGGCGATCGGTGGCGGGTTTCCTCGGGAACGGGTCGCGCCGTTGATCTACGAGGAGCCTCTGGCACCGCCGGTCGCGGCGCGGCGGCTCGGGGAACCGCTATCGTGGCCTAGAGTTCTGGAGGAGATCGTCGCGGCGCTGGCCTGGTGGCAAGAGCGGGCCGAGGTCATGGTCGTGGAGGGTGTCGGCGGCTTGCTCTGTCCACTGGCGGAGGGGGCGACGGTGGCCGACCTGGCCATCGCGCTCGATTATCCTCTGGTGATCGTGGCCCGGCGCGGGCTCGGGACGCTGAACCACACGCTCCTGACCGTCGAGGCGGCCCGGCGCCGGGGTTTGCGGATCGCCGGCGTCGTACTCAACGGCGCCGAACCGGAGGGAGACCCAATCGCCACGCGGACGAATCCCGAGGAACTGGTCCGCCGGCTGGATTCGGTCGCCTTGCTGGCTGACATCGAACATCACACTGAGGCTGCGTTGTTGATTGATTTCATTCAAGCTATAGACTGGTATGGGTGGGCCTGTCCTCCGAGAATGGTGGAATGTTCAATCGCCCGGCAAAGGACCGGACTGGGGAGTTGAGCCGTGATGTCCAGCGATCGCGTTTGTCCGAACTGCGGCACCCCCCTGCCGAGCCACACGTCGAACGGCTCGGCCGTGACCGAGGATGAAGGGAGGACCATCGATATGGCACCGGAAACCTCGGCCGAGATTGAACCCGCCCCCGGGCCTTTCTCGGAGGAGTCCGTCATTCCCCGGGAGCTTCTGGAACGGCCATCGGAAGAGGTGCTCGCCGTCTCCGAGGTGGATCCGGTCCTGGCCGATATTCAAGAATACGCCAATCGTCCCCAGGGGACGTCCGATACCTCCATCCCCTCGCTGGATCTCGATCTGAACGAGCCCTCGGGAAAAGTGGCCGAACCGGAAGCCGCGGCCGTCCGGGACGAGCCACAAGAGCCACGCCCAGCACCCCAGGCCGCCGAACCCGAGGAGGAGGAGGACGAGGACGCGGTGCATCGGGTCGGGCTCGGCACGATCCTGCTCGCCAGTTACGCCAGCGCGATCACGATTGCCTTTTTGTGGCTCTGGTGGCACGGGCCGAGAGCCGCGGAGCCTTCGTATCCCGACGCGGTATTGACGGACAACCGGCCCGATCTGGGGATGCGCGGCGACCAGTCCCAGAACATCGCGCCCGCGCCGAAGATCCCCAAGGACCACCTGACGACCCTGGGTCAACCGCTCCAACTCGGTCTCCTGGAGTTCACCCCGCTGAGCGTGCGGCGGGGGCCAGTCACGCTGGAGCATGTCGGGTTCGACTCTCAGGCGCAAGACCCGCAACGGCGGCAAGGACGCCTTGATCCTCAAGGTTCGCCTGCGCAACACGTCGGATACCACGGTTTTCGCCCCGCTGGACGAAGCGTTCGTCCGGGAGCGCACGCGGTCGGCCCCGGACAGCTTCATTGAGACGAAGAAGGGATCGCGTGTCTATCCGTATCCGCTGGCCGTCGAGAGCGAGTGGTCGATTGTCGGGCAAACGTTCCGCACGCTGAAGCCGGGCGAGACGATCGAGACGATCCTCGTCAGCGACGCCGAGGCCACCGACGACCTCTCGGAACCGATGACCTGGCGGCTACGGCTCCGAACCGGGGCGGACGAGACCGAGCTTGTGGGGGTCCAGTTCGGCAAGGACGAGATGGAGGATTGAGGGCTGGAGGCAAGGTGGGCAGTACCCACTCCGCAAGAAGTCGAGTCGTGACCCCTATTGGATAACTCTATGCTCATGGAACGCGCCGGCCTATCCGCCGAGGGCTCCCGTGCCGAGGAGGGCCGCCGCGTTCTGCCCGCGACGCTTCTGGTTGCCGCCGCGCTGGGGCAACCGATGGCGGCGTGCCTGGCCCGCTGGGACTGGCGGGCGGACCTGCTGACCCATTTTCCAGCGCCGGCCCTGGTGGTGACGTTGCTGGCCGCCGCCGTGCTGGCGACGCGACGGCAGACGGTCCTGGCCTCGGGGCTGATCCTGCTCGCCCTGGTCCAGACGGTGCCCTTGATCCGTTACGAGGGGTCAAACCCCGTTCCGTCTGGCTCCGCGCGGCTGCGAATCCTGACGGTCAACGTCCTGGAAACCAACGGCAAACACGATGCCGTGGCCCGGCTCATCGAGCGCGAACGGCCGGACGTGGTTGGGTTGATCGAGGTCACGACCGAGTGGCTGGACGGCCTGGAGCGGGCGGGCGTTCGGAAGGAATATCCGTATCGGCGCGAACTGCCGAACCCCGGCGGAATCGGCATGGCCCTCTGGTTTCGCCATGAGCCCCGGCAAATCGTCACAATCTCCGTCGGTCCCGGCGGGAACCCCGCGCTCCGGGGGACGTTCGACTTCGCCGGGCGCGAGCACCAACTCTGGCTGGTCCACCCGCCGAACCCGCTCCAGGCGGCGGGCCGCTACCGCTGTAACCGCGAGCTGGCGGCCCTGGCCCGACAGATCCGGGACGCGGGCGGCTCACAGGTGGTCATCGGCGACCTGAACCGCACCGACGGCTCGCCTTATTTTCACGACTTCCTCCGCACGACCGGCCTGCGCGACAGCCGCCTCGGCTTCGGCACGCAACCGACGTGGCCGAGCTGGTCCCCCTACCGGATCGCGATCGACCACGCCTTCCTGTCCGCCGATCTCGCCGTCGCCAATCGCCGCACCGGGCCGGACATCGGCTCGGATCACCTGCCGGTGCTGCTCGATGTCTCCACGGCGTCGAGAGACGCGACGAACTCGTCCACCCAGCCTTCCCAGCGTTCGCGTTGAGCGGCCTCGTCGTGCGGCAACGGCGCGAACTTCGCGCGGTCGGACTCATGCAGGAACCGGACGAGCGGCTCGACCCGCTCCCGGCCGATGGCCTCGATCAAGGTCGTTGATTCGACGATCTCCTCGGTCGTTTTCGCGGCCCAGGACGGGCCGAACCGGCCGACCAGGGCATCGCGGACCCGCTCGGCCAGCATCCCCATCGGCGTCTGGGCGGCCTCCCGCTTCGAGCAACCGGGCGGCTTCCGGCCTGGCCGCATTCCGCCGACGTCGCCGACGGCGGATTTCCAGCACGACCAGCCCCGAGCCGACCAGCAGCGCCGCGGCCACGATCAGAACGATCTCGACCGGAAGCCCCGCGGCGGGCATGGGTTCCGGCCCGAGGTTCGGCCGGGGGGGCAGGGGATGGGCCGCGGCCAGAAGAGTATGGATCATCGGGGCATTCTCGGGGCGTGGATCGCATGAGAACCGCGAACCGACGGAAACTCCCTGCAAGCGAACTCTGGCAGTCAGGGTTGACCCTGCCGGACCGGATTCGCGGAAGCTCGATCGTTGGCAAAGAGAAGAATGCGGCACCATCGTCTGGTCATGATGTGGAGGAACACGGTAAGGAGCCAGGAAATGACACCAATTACCCCTCCGGAGACGATCCCTTGAATGATTGTGGTGGTGAGGAATAAAAGTGTTCGATCGATAGGGAAGCTGAATTTCCACGAGATGAGGTGTTCGATGGCCAACACGAGGGATGCGAACAATCCGCTGGCCACACCGCCGAGAAGGATCAACCCCCCAGAACCTCTGCTGAACAGCAGGCCGAGGGGCGGCCCCAGGAGGGCCACGGCCAGGATAAAAAAGTCCAGGGGAGACCCGGCACCATTCGAGCCGACCCATGCCAGCAGGACACCATAAAGCGCGATCGCCGCCAGAATCCTCGGGATTGTCCATCGCGCGGGGGCATGGACGGCATCTTTCATGGTCATCTCCGCCTTGGATCATCCCGAAGGGTCGGCCCAATCAGACATCCGGTCGTTCCGCGGGCTTGGAGCGGTGATGTGTTCCATCGCGACCCAGGGGCATCCCCCGACGCGCCGCGCGGCCCTGGAAGAAGGTCAACAGCGGTCGAATCGGATCGTCGGCTGTCGAGAACTCGTGCGCGGTGATGCGGGCCTCGGCGCACCACGACCGGAACGCCTCCCGACGTGCGCGGGCGGCGCGGGCGTAGGCGGAGCGGACCCGTTTCGAGCCGGAATCGACCACCCGCCGCCGTCCCGTCTCGGCCTCTTCCAGGGCGAGCAATCCAGCGTCGGGCAGGGAATCCTCGCGAGGATCGACCACCCGCAAGGCGACGATGTCGTGACGCCCGGCCACCCGTCGCCATGGGGCGACCGGCCCCAGGTCGAGGAAGTCGCTCAGGACGACGATCAAGCCGCGACGGGCGGAGCGTCCCGGCCGCCGCAGGCCCGTTGCGAGGTCCGTGCGGCGGGATGTGGCCGGGGTGGCGATGAGCATCCGGAGCAACCGGGCGAGGTGTCGCGCTCCGCCTCCGGGGACGAGTTCCGCCTCGATCCGGTCGGTGACGAGCGACAACCCCGCGCGGTCGCCGTTCTGCACGGCCGCCGCCGCGAGCAGGGCCGCCGCCTGCGCCGCGCGGTCGGCCTTGGAGCGCCCTTCGGGACCGAACCGCAAGCTGGCCGAGATATCGACGATCAGCCAGAGCGTCAGCGCACGCTCCTCGATGTAACGCCGCACGTAGGGCCGCCCCTGTCGCGCGGTGACGTTCCAGTCGAGGTGCCGGACATCATCTCCCGGTTCGTAAGGTCGCAGTTCGGAGAACGTCAGGCCCGTCCCCGGCCTCGCGCTATGATACGCCCCCGCCAGGGCCGAGGCGGCCTCCGGCTTGACCCGGAACCGCAGCCGACGCGCCCGTCGGATGATCGCCGCGGCGTCGATCGACGGGGTGGAGGACGGGTAACGTCTCGGTCGGCGGAACGGCCAGATCACAGTTGCACGGTCCTGACTTGAGTTATCTGCCCCTCATTTCGCTTGTCTTCTCGCAGGATTTGGGAGTGGTCAGTCGTCTTCAGTTCGGAGTTCGCGTCGCAACGCATCGAGTTCCTGACGCAGTTGTTCCAGTTCGGCATCCGTCGCGCGCCGGGCATCCTCCGACTGACGCAACTGCTCGGCCAGTTGACGGCGTTCGGTCTCGGCCCGCTGTCGTTCGGTCTCGGCCCGCTGTCGTTCGGTCTCGGCCCGCTGTCGTTCGGTCTCGGCCCGCTGTCGTTCGGTCTCGGATTCCTCCAGGGCCTCGTGGGGCGTCAGCACCCAGTGCCCGAGGGCGGGGTCGTACAGCCGCAGGTCGGTGCCGCTCCGTTCCAGGTGCAAGCCGAGAATTTCGCTCGGCAAGCGGCCTGCCACCGGCTCGATTGGCACGTACTGATCGCCAATGAGTCGGAAGCCTTGCAGGGAGGGCTTGAGGTACTCGTCCTTCGGGTCGAACAGGAAATACTCCGGCACCTGGAGCGTGTCGCGGTAGAGGGCGAACTTCGTCTTCAAGTCCTCGTCCCGCGTGCTGCGCGAGGTGAATTCAAACACCACGTCCGGCCCCTTCCCCTCCTCCCAGAGAAAATAGGCGTCGCGGTCCTTGTCCGGGAGGTCGCGGACGACGAAGACGTCGGGCGAGACGTGTTTCCACTTGTCTCCGCGCACGTAGTACAGGAACATGTTTCCCGAGATATACACGTCGCGGCGGCCCGCGAAGTGGCGACGGAGCACCTCGATCAACCCGAGCAGGTTGTCGCGGTGGATCGGGGTCTCTCCCACGGGCTTGCCATCTCCGGTCGGGTAATCGACTTCGCGAGGCGTCCTGGTGCGGGACTCGGTGGCCATGTCGGGAACTCTCCATCGAAAATCGGACGCCCGAGGATCGCGCGTCGCTTCGAGCGCCGGAATCACTCGCCCCATTGTCAATCAACTCTCGACGCCGGCCACGTCGCGCAATGGCTGCTCGATCTGATCGACCGCGGCGGCCTCGGTCCGCGCCCGGTCGAGGGTCCAGCGAATCTGAACGTCCCAGCGGCGGGACTCGTCGGCCCGGATGATCCAGTGGGGGATGACGGCCGAGCTTTGATAGACGCCCTCGTAGCCCCCTTCGCTCTGACTGACCGTCTCGACCGGGAAGCACCAGAGGGCCGCCGGCACCGACCAGCGCAGGCTGGCCGTCAGGTCGAGCCACTCGTCGGTCAGGGTCAGACCCTCCAGCTCCTTCAGGTCGAGCGGCGTGTCGAGCATGCCGAGGTGCTGGCCGTTCGTCGCGGAATAGTAGCGGTCGGCGGCGTGACCGGCCATCGCGGCCAGGTTGAACTCGACGGCGAAGTGTAACGGGACGCCGACCGGCAAGTCCTCGATCTGATAATGCACGTCCAGCGTCGGGCTTCCGGCCTCCAGCGTGATCGACTTCCGCACGCGGATCACGTGGCCGTCGGCGCGGCCGGGCCGCTCCATGTGCAGGGTGACGCGCTCCGGCGTCCGCTCGACCCGCGCGAGGTACGTCCCCATCGCGAAGTCGCCGAATTCCAGGTCGCGACAGGAGCGCAGGTCGCCGAGGGAGGTGTCGAGCGGATAGAAGTGATCGACGAGCGCCTTGCGCGGGTGCTGGTCGTACACGATCCGATCCCCCAGCCCTTCCTGCTTGAGGATGACCCCCTTCTGGATGCTCGGGCCGAGGTCCGCGCCGCTGTTGGGGTTGGCCATCGCCTCGGTGATCGCGCCGTGGTACGGCTCGGGACGGCGGTCGAGGGTCGCCAGGACGTTGGTCAGGGCGTGCCGCACGTCCAGCTCATAGACGTGCCCCCCGATGGCCGGGCGGACGAAGGCGATGAGCTTGTCGTTTTCCAGGCGGACTTCCTGCCGGGCGTCGAGGTTGAAGTCGCCGACCTCCAGGCTCACGCGAGGGCCGGTCTTCCCCTCGGCGTCGTCCAAGGCGTTATGGGCGGCGATCAGGTGGCGGAAGATCGCGTTCCGCAGGTGGGGGAGGTACAGGCCCCCGAAGGCGCCGTGCCAGTACGGGCAGTTGCACTGGCCTCGATAGAGATCTTGCCGGGCCATGTCGAGGTAATCCGGATCGGCGCTCGAATCGGCGGCGGCGAGGCGTCGGGAGATGCCGAGCATCCGGGTGTACATCTCGTCACTCTCGGCGTACTTCGCCTTGAAGTTGCGCCAGAACCCGCCTGCCCGGACGAACGGCCGCAGGCGCTCGGCGACCGGCTCGTGCCGGGTGCCCTCGACGGCCTTCTGGTACGAGAGGAACTGGCCGGCGGGCAGGACCCACTCGGTCATCTCGCGGTACGAGGAATCGGGCAGATAGACCTTCCCGCGCGGCAGGGTCTCGTCCACGGCGCGGGCGAAGGTGGTCGGCTTCAGCCACGACAGGTTGGCGGTGATCATGTCGCAGAACCGCCGGAGCCAGCCGTTGGTGAAGACGTGGTCGAAGGTGTTCGGCCAGGTGCCGAACTTCTCTCCGTCGTCGGCGAAGACGACCGTGGCGCCAGGGTGCTCGGCGGCGACCTTCCGCAAGTATTCGTAGCAGGCGTGCGGCTCGTCGAAGGGGATCAGGTAGCGGAGCCGCTCGGAGATCGGGAAGACCTTGATCAGCTGGCCGTCTTCCTCGGTCAGGTGGTAGCCGAAGAGGTCGTTCTCGCTCAGGCCGGTGCGCTGGAAGTGGAAGTCATCGAGGACCGTGTATTCGATGTCGGCCTCGGCCAGGGCGGAGACGAGATGCTGCTCCCAGACGCGTTCCGGCACCCACATGCCCCGAACGGTCGTGCCGAACAGCTCGCGGAGGTACTCGGAATAGGCGCGGATCTGGCCGACGCGGTCGCGGTGGGGGATCATCGTCAGGATCGGCTCGTGGAACGGGCCGCCGAGGATCTCGACCCGCCCCGCATCGACCAGCGCCCGGACGCGCGCGACGTACTCCGGGTGTCGCTCGGCGAGCCACTCCATGAGCGGCCCGGAGGTGTGTAGCACGAAGGGAATATCCGGGTACCCTTCGAGCACCTCCAGGAACGGCAGGTAGCTCTCTCGGTAGGCGGCTTCGAATACGCCGTCGAAGTTGCCGACCGGCTGATGGTCGTGAAGGGCCAGAATCAGGCGGACGCCGTCCATCGCAAATCCTTCTTCCAGGTCGGATCGTCGGCGACCGCGGCGTCGGTTCCAGGTGTCTTTTGTGCGCGATCGTCGGGAGGATCGATTGATTATCGAATGACGGACAAAATTCGCCAACGGGACTCTGTGCGGATTCCCGACGAATCTTGGAATCGACCGTTACGACAGGAGAACTCTAGCCCAACGGTCGGCGGATCGTCCGCCGTGAACCGAAAATCAAGCCGTTCTAATACATACGCAACGGGGACAGCCGACGATTCGCGGCTGCCCCCGGGGTCATTCCACTGGATTGGCGACTGGCGTCAAACCCGAAACGATTTCCAGGGCTCACTGCCGTGAAAAGGCCGGCTCAAGCTGATCTTTCAAGGCGTGGAGCGGGTTCGTCCCGGTGGCCTGGGTCAAGGCCCGCGCCGCGAGGCCGATGCCGATGGCCCCGACACCCAGGCGGGCGATGCTGCCGCGTCCCGCCGCGCTGAAGAGCAAGGCACCGCAGGCCGTACCGGCCAGAAGTTTCGCCGTCGGCGACCAGTTCTCCTGCAAGAACTCGGAGCGCTCCCCGGTGCGAATATGCCCCCCTTGCAAGGCTGGGACATCACCCGGATTCTCATAAATTTCCAGCAGGTTGTTCACACCCTGGACACCCCGCACCGACTGGACCTTGTGGAACAGCGGCTCCACCTCGACAGCGAGAATCGGCCCGCGCAGGGTCACATGGCCCTGAATCGACGTGACCGAAATGGCCCGGGGATGCGACACGACTCGGCCCATCGCCGAGCGAACCCGTTCGACGATCACGCGATCGGACGCGTTATCCGGGGTGAACATGTGCTCGGCCTCAGCCATCAGGCCGCGCGAGCGATTGCTCAGGTCGTGCGTGGTCACCTCGATCGCGTGATCCACTTCATGCAACAGGTGATCGACCTGATCCCGCACCAGCGCCCGACGTCGCCGGCCCCGGTCCGGGTCCAGAAAATACATCAAACCGGCGCCCAGGCCCAGCATGGTTAATGCTTTCATGGTTGTCCTCTCTCGGCGTTGAAACCATCCGTTTCATTTCCGAACGCGACCGAGAGGGATCTCAAGCGGTCCCGGAGGTCCATCCAGGCCGCTCGTGAACCGCTCGGAGCGTCTTCATCGGAGGATTTTCTTGCAGAGTTTGTGCCGAAGAGAGGAGGTGGGCGACCCGCGAAGTCGGAGTCGGGCGCGTCCGAGGGACACACCCGACCCGGTTCCTTCAGCCAACAGCACGTTCAGGAAACCCCGGCGCCGCTCCGGGTGCCGAGGTGCCGGGGGGCGACACTCGGCGTGACTTCCACCTCGCGGAGAAACGCGGCGGCGTCCTCGGGAGGGACCGGGTTGATGTAGAAGCCCGAGCCCCACTCGAAACCGGCCACCTTGGTCAGGCGGGGGATCACCTCGATGTGCCAGTGGTAATGCGGCAGCTCCTGGTGGTCGAAGGGGGCCGTGTGGATGATGTAGTTGTAGGCCGGGTTATCCAGGGCACTCTCCAGCTTGCTCAGGACCTGCCGGAGCACGCTGCCGAGGTCGTCCACGCCGGGCTTGGGGATGTTCTCGAAGTGGCTCGAATGGGTCTTCGGCAGGATCCAGGTCTCGAACGGGAACCGGCTGGCATACGGGCAGAAGGCGGTGAAATGCGGCGTGTCGAGCACGATCCGCTTCTCGGTCGCCAGCTCCTGCTGGATCATGTCGCAGTAGATGCAGCGGCCCCGGTAGTTGTAGAACTCCAGGGCGCCGGTCATCTCCTCCCAGACGGAGATCGGCACGATCGGCGTGACGATCAGCTGGCTGTGCGTGTGCTCCAGGCTCGCGCCGGCCGCCGCGCCGACGTTCTTGAACAGCATGCCGTGGACGAGCCGCGTTGTCCTTCTTCAGGTCCACCAGCCGGTCGCGGTAGACCCAGAGGACCTCGCGGATGTTCTCCTCGGGCAGGTCGGCCATGCTGATCAGGTGCCGCGGGCTCTCGATGATGACCTCGTGGGCGCCGATGCCGCGCCATCGTGGTCGTAGATGCCCTCGCCGCGCTTGTTCAGGTGCCCCTCGATCTTCAGCGCGGGGAACTTGTTGGGCACGACGCGGACCCGCCAGCCGGGCCCGTTGGGGTGCGTGCCGCGGTCGCGGTAGGCGACGATCTCGGGGGGCGTCTTGTCCTCGTGCCCTTCGCAGAACGGGCAGAGCCGCGGCTCCGACTGGGCATGCTGGGCCTCGCCCTTGAAGTCGTGCGGACGCTTCGCCCGCTCGTGCGCGATGATGACCCAGCGGCCGACGATCGGGTCTTTTCGCAGTTCGGGCATCAAGAGTCTCCTTCGTCGGCGGGTTCGGGGAGGGGTGGAACCGGCCCGATCAATCCGGACGCGGTTCCAGGTGCCGATCCCAACCTCTCTCCATCTCGATCCTAGGCGTTGCGTCAGTCCCCGGCGAAATCGCGTCAGACTTGCCACATGATCCGCTCGAAATCGGGCGTGGGGACCGTCAGCTCGAAGATCCCCTCGCGGGGGGCGCGGTCGAGGCTGGCCTCGCCCCTGCAGCAGCTCGACGTAGAACCGGATCGGGTCGCCCGCTTTCAGCCCGAGCCGGCCGAAGGGGACGGCCAGCTCGAGGATCCGGTCCGGTGGCGACCTCGACGGTCGTGCCGTTGCTGCGAGGGCGCCGCTGGCATGTTGCAGGTGGGCGACCGGGTGCCGCGCCGAGGGGTTCGTCGACGACGATCTCCCACTCCGCCGGATCGACGAAGCCGATCCGCAGGCGGTCCGCCGCCGCCAGCCGTTCGCGCGGCCGGGCCTCCGTCGGTGTCGACCCGGATCAGGAGCCGCTCGGCGCTGAAGCCGAACCAGACGCTGCTGCAGCAGCCCCTTGGCGACCAGCGTCATCGTGCCGCGGTCGTTGCCGCAGACGTAGCGGGCGGCGTTGATCCACTCGAAGTAGGTCGAGCGGCCGTCGACCTTCACGCCGCAGGAAGCTGGTCGGCTGGTCGTGGATCGGCGCGATGTGCCGCCGGCGCTGGGAGATCGGCGTGAACAGGCTGCCCGGCGGGTCGTGCCCCAGCAGCGTGTAGACGTTCCGCAGGTGCTTGCGGAAGAGGTGGTCGAACAGGGCGTCCAGGGCGCTGCGAGTGGTCGTCGCCGTACCACCAGAACCAGTCGGAGCCCTCGGCGATGTAGATCTCCTCCCAGGCCCGGGCGAGCTGCGCTCGGGTCGTGCCGGCCGGATCTGCGTCTCCTTGACGAGGAACTGTGCGGGTGTCGTGCAGGGCGTCCCAGCCCCGGTTGTCCTCCTGGTGGCCGATCCAGATGGCGAAGTTGTGGCTGATCCAGCTCCCGGCGAAGAGCCGGGGCAGGGTGTCCTGCGGCGGGTGCTCGCGGAGGAACTCGCCGACGGTCACCGGCCGGACGCCGCGGGTCGCGGACGGCTCCCTGGTAGAGCGACCGCAGGAACGAGACGCCGCCGTCGGGGTAAGTATTCCCAGCAGTTCTCGCCGTCGAGGATCACCGGGACGAGCGTCGCGGGGTTCTGTGCCGGCAGGCGTCGCCGATCGCGTGCAGCTTGCCGAGGAAGTCGCGCCGCGGCGACCGGCCCGGGCTCGCGCTGGTAGTGGAAGCCGACCTGGTCGGACATCGAGTGGTCGCGGAAGACGATCCCCAGCTCGTGGTCCCCCTCGCGCGACCTTCCAGGCGCGGTAGAGCAGCTCGGGATGGCGGACGTGGCCGCGGCCGTCGCGGCCGACCTTGCCGTGGGTCGAGCAGCCGAGGATCTCCTCGTCGGTGGCGATCCACTGGATGCCGTGGCGGGCCAGCAGCGGGATGCATCGCCTGGCAGACCGAGCCTTCGCTCGGCCACATGCCCCGCGGGCGCTCGCCGAAGTCGCCGCGTGTGGCTCTCCACGGCGCGGCGGACGTGGACCTCGGCGTCCTCGGGGTAGCCGTCGCGGTAGGCCGGCAGGTCCACGTCGGGCATCGCCTCGCGGGCCAGCCGCTTGTCGAACAGCAGGGGCAGGATCGGGTGGATAGAACGGCGTGGTCGTCAGCTCGACCTGGCCCGCGGTCGGCCAGCTTGCGGTGCAGCGGGATGATCTGGCCCGAGCAACTCGCGCTGCTTGTCGAGCAGCCAGTTCTTCTCGTCCTCGGTGTAATGCCGCCCCTTCGCCTTGAACTCGGCCAGTTCGGGGTCTTTCTCGAAGAGCAGCGGGTGGAACCAGGCCAGGTTCGACCAGACCTGGAGGTCGCGGAGGTCGCGCTCGCGGAAGCGGATCAGGGCCTGCTCGGCCGGAGTCCACGCCCAGGCCGCGCCGCTGGAGTACAGCTCCTGGTAGCGCGGGTGCGGGCGGATCATCGTGTCGGCGATACGCCATGAAGAAGTTGTCGAGCAGGTAGAACGCGTCCTCGTGCGTCGAGGCCGTCGGCGGGCATCCGCGAGACGCGCAGGTGCCGGTCGGTCGCGCCGTGGACGTACGCCTCGAGCTGGACGAGCAGGCTGGGCACGAGGTTGATCGTGCAGCGGAACTCGGGCACCTCCTCGAGGTGCAGGGCCATGCCGAGGTAGTCCTTGGTCCCGTGCAGCCGGACCCAGGGCATCGGGTTTTCGCCCGCGACGTCGTCGGGGTAATACGGCTGGTGCTGGTGCCACATCAGGGCCAGGGAGACCGTGGCCATCGGGCATCCCGCGGCGCGGGTGGAGCCGCCGCGTCCTCGGGATCCGGAAGCGTTGCCACCGGGGTCAGCTCATCCCGTCATCGGTCTCGGGCATCGCTCAACCGAGCTGATGACGGATGGCGGAGGACCGGCCTGCAGAAGTACATCACGTCCCTGATCCAGGCCGCGACCTGTGCCGGCGCGTCGTTCTCGAACCTCCTCGTAAAGCCGCGCGTACGCCCGGGCACTGCGGTCCCACGACCAGTCGGCCTGCATCCCCGTGCGCACCAGCCGGTCCCAGGTCGAGCGGTCGTGCCAGAGGGCCAGCGGCCCGGTCGATCGCGGCTTGCAAGCGCCTCGGGGGTCGGCTCGCGAAAACAGAAAGCCCGTCGCGGTTCCATCCGCCAGGGTTTCGGGGTCGGGTATCCACCACCGTATCGGCCAGACCGCCGGTGGCGTGAACCACCGGGACCGTCCCGTAGGCCAGGCTGTAGAGCTGGTTCAGCCCGCAAGGCTCGTACAGACTGGGCATCAGGAAGATGTCCGCGCCCGCCTCGATCTGATGGGCCAGGGGCTCGGAGAAGTCCAGATGAGCACCGGAGCTTCTCCGGATGACGACCCGCCAGCGCGGCGAGCAGTTCGTGATATTCCGGCAGGCCCGTGCCCAGGACGACCATCTGCACGTCCCGGCTCAGGAGATCATCGGCCACCGCCAGCGATCAGATCCCAACCTTTTTGCGGATCGAGCCGGCCAATCTGGGCCAGGAGCGGCACGTCGGGCCGTTCGGGAAGGCCCAGCAAGCGCCTGAAGCCGCCCCTTGCAGGCGGCCTTGCCGCTCCGCACGTCGTCCAGGTCGTACCGTGCCGCCAGATGGGCGTCGGTCCTCGGGTTCCAGACCGTGGTGTCGATGCCGTTGACGATCCCCCGGAGGTCGCACTCCCGCGACCGAAGCAGCGCGTCCAGGCCGAAGCCGAATTCCGGGGTCTGGATCTCCCGGGCGTAGGTCGGGCTGACCGTATTGCAGAGGTCCGCGAAGACCACCCCGGCCTTCAGGAAGTTCACGCGGCCGTAGATATTCCAGCTCCCGCCAGTTGAACAGCCGCCAGTCCAGTCCGGCGAGCGTCAGCTCCGAGGCGTCGAACAGGCCTTGATAAGCCAGGTTGTGGATCGTCAGGAGCGTCCCGAGCGTCTGGAACCGGGGATACTGCCGATATAACTCGTTCAGGTACACCGGGATCAGGCCGGTCTGCCAGTCGTTGCAGTGGAGCAGATCGGGGCGGAGGCCCAGTTGCCGGATCACCTCCAGGGCCGCCCTGGCGAAGAAGATGAAGCGGTCGGGCGTTGTCCGGGTAGTCGTGGCCGTTGTGACCTGGTAAAGCCCGTCCCGATCGAAATACGCGGGCTGGTCGATCAGGTACGCGATGCTCTCCGACCCTCCCAGGGGGGCCGCCAGGATGTGTCCTTCCACCACCTCGTCGACCGATCGGCACATGCACCTGCCGGTCCGAGCGGCTCGATCGGCAGGCCCGAATTCCAGAAGGACGGATAACAGGGCAAGATCAGCGACGTCTGGTATCCCAGACGATCCAAGCGCCCGGGGCAAGGCCCCGGCCACGTCGGCCAGCCCCCCCGTCTTGGCGAACGGGACCGCCTCCGAGGCGATCTGCACCACGTTCATCCTGGAAGTATCCTCGGCCGGGCCTTGGGCGGACCGACCCGTCCTCAAGGCGAGCACACTCATCCCTGTTCTCGCTTCCCTCGTTCCGCCCACGGTTTTTCCCGGACGGCAACCGATTTCCCGCCCGTTGTCACCAAAACGCGTGCGACCATGCGGCCTCACTCCCTCGTGCAACCCGCACAGAGAGCTTAATCCATCCCGTCGGGTTCAACAACACGATCTGGCAAAGAATCCATGATATTGTGGATGTGCTGGTGTTTTGAGGTCGTCCGGTTGGCTCTGAAGGGGCGGATCATCAAGCCTCCTGAATCGTCTCTTCGAGAAATCAACCATCAACTCCTCTCTTCCCCGGTTCCGGTCTTGAACGGCGCGGCGGGGGGCAGTACCTTGCTCGGCATGGTCCGTCAATCGCGCGAATCGCATCGGGTCGGCAAGGGGGAGAGGTGAACGCTCCGCTCCGACGCGCGCTTCTCGTGATGGGTCTCGGGGGGCTTTTCCTGCTGGCGGCGATCAGCCTGGCCTGGGGAAGCTACCACGCCCTGCGGCCGGACGGCAGCGCGGACCTGCTGCGGCGGGTGCAGGAGGTCGCGCTCTTCGTTCAGGGGCTCGACCCCTACGACGACCCCGACATGACGTACCCGCCAACGGCCCTGCCGGTCTTCACCCCCTTGATCGCCCCGTTCGGGACGCGGGCGGTGCAGGTCGTCTGGCTCGGGCTGAACCTGGCGGCCCTGGGGATCGTCTGCGCGACGGTCTTGCGGCTCTGGGGGCGTGCCTGGCCTTTCTGGCTGAAGGCGGCGTTCTGCCTGACGGTGGCGGCGTCGAAGCCGGTGCGGTTGGGGATCGGCATGGGGCAATTCCACCTGCTCCCCCTGGCCTTGATGCTCGGGGCGATAGCTCTTTTGCACGCGCGTCGGCCGATCGTGGCCGGGGTGTTGATCGGGATCGCGCTGGTGAAACCGACGATGGGATTACCGCTGCTGGCGCTGCTGATGGTCCGTCGGGAATGGCGGGCCTTGATGGCCTTTGTCGGATTTCACGCGCTGGCGCTGCTGGGCGTCTCGGCCTGGCTGAATGCGACCCCCTGGAGGCTCATCCGCAAGTGGCTCCATGTGGCGAAAGATCAACAGGCAGCCGGGTTGATTGATGTTCCGTCCCTCCTGGAGCGTGTCTGGCCCGGGGCCTCGCAGGGGGCGAGTCTGATCGCGCTCGTCCTGCTCGCGGCGACCTTCGCCCTGGTGTACGCCTTCCGCCGCGCTCGGGACCTCAGCCTGGTGAGCCTCTGCCTGTTCGTCGCGGCAATCTTCACCTATCACCGCCCGTACGACCTGGTGCTCTTGCTCCCGGCGTTGGTGCTGGCGATCGACGTCGCGGGCACGACCTCGTTCAAGACCGCGGCCGCCGTTCTGTTCGCCTTGTTGCTGATCGTTCCCAGCGAGCCGGCGGAGCGGATCGGGCTTGGCGACTGGTACGAGTGGGGATTCATCGCGGCCTCATACGCGTGGCTCGGCTGGACCATCTGGCTGGTCGCTGAGGACGCCGCGCGGGATGGGGTGTCCGATCCGCAATGAAAAACCCCGAGGTCGCGGTGAGGCGACGCTCGGGGCGGTTGTCGATCGACGTGCGCGACCGAACATTTTTTCAACAAGGAAAGGAACCGGGCTCAGTTCGCCAGGGCCTCTTCGTAAGCCTCGTTGGAGCGGGACGGCTGGATCGACTGGAGCTTGCGGATCGCCTCGGTGTAGGCCAGGGCGACTTGCTCGGCGTCCCAGTCCACCATGCGGCCGGGGAACTCCTGAAGCTTGGCCCAGTTATTCAGATACTTCAGCAGGCCGACTTCGTGACGCTGCTCTTGCTCCTTGACCCAGGCGAACATGGCCTTCCCGGAGCGGGGGACGTTGGTCTGCCGGCCATTCGAGGCACGGGGTGCCTCGGTCTCGGCCGGCGCGTTGTCGGTGGCCGTCGGCGCGTGGTCCACGTTCGGCTCACGCTCGCGGACGAACGCCGGAACGCCGTCGCGGTAGAGATATCGGGCGACACCGAACTTGGCGGCGGCCCGCTTGAAGGCGTCGGAGAAGCCGCTCTTGTCGTCATCCCCCTGGTCGGCCATGCCGGCATAGCCGCCCGCGTCACACTTGGTGATCGTCGAGCCATCCGGCAGCCGAAGCGTCAGTTTGCAGAGGACCGAGTGCTGCGATGGAAGATACTCATCCCACCAGTTCTCCGGCCCGAGCACGCTGTCGAGCCGGTTCATCGCCGTCCTCGCGGTGATGTAGTGGAGCTGTCGGCCGCCCTGCGCGGCGCGGATCTTCACTTCGTGGTTTTCAAAAGGCGCGGCGAGGGCCGCGAACAGGTCCGGATACTGGGTCATAGGTCTCGCCCCCCGGAGGACCAGGCAGACCGCGATCGGCCTGCCGCCCTCGGCAGTTGTCAATCACCGGGTGCAAATTGGGATCGTCCGCGCGGTCGCGCCACCCCCAAACAATCCCTCTTCTACGTTTCCTCGGGGATCTCTGTGCGTTCGGATACGCGGCGAAATCCCGAAAGAGAAAGAAGCCGGATCGTCCGGGCAGCGACGCGAGCCGATTGGATCGACACGATCACCAGCGGCGCGCCACCGCCCGCCTGAGTTCGTCGCGTCACTTCGCGACTCTCTCAAGCGGACGGTTGGATTGTAGCAGTTGGTGGGGTGGTTTACAAGCGTACACTAGACGGATTTTGGAAATTTTCCGAAATCGCGGCCAGTGCCGTCTGGGGAGAGGTGGGGACGAGGGCCGAGACGGTTGTCTTGAATTCGTAGCTATTGAGCAGCAGGATCAGCAGGAGGCAGCCGATCAGCATGGCTCCGAGGGAGACGGCCAGCAGGGCGACATAGATATCGCTCCGGGCCGTGGGGACCATGACCTGACGACCACCGCCGCCCTGGCGGCCTCCACCGCCGCGGGGGGCGGCGGCGGGACGGTTAGCTCCGCGGGATTTCAGGCGTGACACGGTCCCCCTCCTGAATCTTCTTGCCTTGAACGGTCTTGCCAATGACGCGGCCGACGGCCTGGTCGGGATCAACCGACTCGATGCGAATGCGGCCGATGTAGTCGGGGTTCGGTTCGGTGCGCCAGATATCGAACTCGTGACCGACGACGACGCCGTCGTCCGAGCCGATGGTGATCTCGACGCGCTGGTTGTTCTCCGAGACGCGCTGGACTTCCCCCTCGACCTTGGGGGGCACGCCCACGGCCTTGATCTGCTGGATATCGGTCGAGAGCCCCTTGCTGCGGATCACGCCGGCCAGCAGCGCGACGCGTTCGCGGAGGTCCTTGTTGTTCCCCTGGGCCGTCTCCAGCTCGCGCTTCAGGACGCGGATCTGGTCGTACAGCGAGGTTTGCTGGAGCTGGTACTTGTTCGCCAGGTCCTGGACCTCGGCCAGTTGCTGGCGGAGCAGGTCGGTCTCGCCCTTGCGAGCGGAGGCCTCGGCCAGGGCCTGGCGGGCGGTCTCGGTGGCGGTGGCCAGTTCGGTCCGCTGCTGGGTCAGCTCGTTCTGCTTGACCTGGTTTTCCTGGGTCAACTGGTCGATCCGACCTTCGAGCATCTGCACCTGCTGCTGGTGCTCGGCCTGGGCCTTGGTGAGCTCCTGCTTGCGCTGCTCGACCTGGCCGTTCAGCTCGCTGACCTGGCCCTGGAATTTTTGAATCTCGGTCTTCAGCCGTGCGGTCTCGTCCTTCCAGTTCTTCGCGGTCGTGAAGACCACGGTGGACAGGGCGAGGAAGAACAGGGCGAAGACCATGATGACGATGACGAGAATTTTGCCGACGAAGGTCATGGTCCCATCCCACCTATCGGCGTAAGACGGCCAGCCGCCCGCCCTCGACTGTCGAGTGGCAACATCTCTGGGGAACGGGGCCTAGCCGAACACAAAGAAGTGATAACGTCCCGCGCGGCCCAACACCGCAACGGTGACGATCCTATCAATCATAGGGGTACGGATTCGGCTTCTGCAAGCCATCACCTTACCAAAGGGCGAACGTGAAGCCCGAGACCCTCACAGCCACGGCACGCTCGACCCATCGGCTCGACCGAAATCTACACCATTAATGGACTCTGGGCAAGCCAGGCGAGTTGGTGGATTTCGCTCGTCGTACCAGTCGTTCCGACCAGGGGGCCAGAACGATCAGGCCGAGGCTCAGGGCCAGGCAGGCCAGGGGGAGCCAGTCCCCCCCCTGGGAGTAGAGCGCGCGGCGGTCGTCCAGTGGAACGATCCGGTTGAGCACGCCGGCCTGGAGCTTGGGGATCGACTGGAGGATGCGGCCGTTGCCGTCGATCACGGCCGAGATCCCGGTATTGACCGCGCGGGCGACCGGCACGCGGTTCTCCACCGCGCGGAAGACGCTGATGGCCAGGTGCTCGTTCAGTTCGGAGGAGCCGCCGAACCAGCCGTCGTTGGAGATGTTCAGCAGGACGTCGGGCTGGTGCTCGTCGGGGACCTCGGCGAAGAACCGGCGCACGACGTGGGGCACGGTGTCCTCGAAGCAGATCACCGTGGCGTAGCGGAGGCCATCCCGTTCGAACCAGGAGGGGCCGGGGCCGAACATCAGGGTCGGGACGTACTCGCCGTGGTAGGGGGTCAGCCGGGTCAGCGCCGGGATGCTCTGGAGGAACGGCACGTACTCGCCGAACGGGACGAGGTGGAGCTTGTGGTACGCTTGCGGCTTGAGGGTTCCCGGCTCGAACAGGAGCGCGGAGTTGTACTTCGCCAGCCCGTCGGGGCGGAACTCGTAATAGAGCGAGCCGACGACGATCGGCACGCCCAGGGCGTCGGCCCAGCCGTTCAGCTCCGCGCGCGTGAGTCGTTCCTTCTGCCGCCAGTAGGGAATCGTCCCCCGGGGGTGGATCGATTTGATCTGCCGGTCGAAGGTCTTCGCGTCGATCTTCGGGTCGATCTCCGGATACCCGCGCGGGTAGGAGGTCTCGGGCCAGACGATCAGGTCGGGCTTCGTCTCGGCGACGGCCCTCGGTCATCAGCGCGCCGAGACGTTCGAGAATCTCCTCGGGCTGGAGCGAGGACTTCAGCTCCTGCTTGAAGTTCGTCTGCAAGAGGGCCACGCGGGGACCGTCGCGGAACGTGGCCGAGCCGGCGCGAATCCCGCCGTAGATCCACGTACCACCGAGGGCCATCAACACGATCGCCACCCGAACCAGTTGGCCGGGCGTGAGCCGGGGGCCTCGGGAGGTCGGACGGAGCAGAGGGAGGCTCAGGACGTCGGCCAGCCACGCGTTGACCATCGCCACCAGCACGCTCAGGCCCCAGGCCCCGGTCACGTCGGCGATCTGGATCAACGGCACGACCCGGTATTGCGAGTGGCCCAGAAAGTACCAGGGGAAGCCGGTTAGCAGATGCGTGCGGACGTATTCCAGGGCGATCCAGAAGACCGGCGCGGACAGCATCAAGGGCAGCCCGAAGCGCCGCGTGCCCATCCGGGCCAGCGCCAGGAACGCCGGCCACCAGAGAGACAGGAAGCCCGCCATCGTCACCCAGGCGAGCCAGGCGGTCGGATCGGTCCGGCGAATCCACTCGACCGCCAGGACCCAGAACGTCAGGCCCTCCCAGCCAGGCCCCGAAATAGATCGACCACCGCGACCGCTCGCTACGCACGAGCAACAGCAAGGGGACCAGCGCCACCCAGACCAGATAACCCCGATCGACCGGCGGAAACGCCAACCAGAGGAGCAGCCCGGACGCCACCCCCGCCACGATCGGATGGAGCCCGCGCGGCGTCTTCGTCGCGGGGGTCGGCTCGGCGGTCAGCGGGCGGGCCTCGGCGGGCGTCTCGACCGACATCGGCGGCTCTCCTTGGCAGGCGTTTTCTTCGAGAGAGAAAGGGGGATGGCCTCGCACGACCCCCCTCTATGTGAGTGGAACGGAACCGCACACCCGCTGTCGATCGTTACGCGGAATCGGCCGGGTTGGTCGGGCCGATTCTCCGGACGATCGGAAATAATGGATGTGCCGAGCCGATCCAGAAGAGAATTCGCCTCGCCTGCCCTCTGCTTTACGGTATGGGCAGGAAATTGACAAGCTCTCCCGCCTCGTACCGGCGATCTCCCGCCGGGAAGACGGCGAATCCATCAGCCTGGGCGACGGTCCGCAGGTCGGGCGACCCGGCCCAATCCAGCGGCTCGGCGAGGATTTCGCCCCCTCGGGCGACGAACCGCGACGGGTGGTACGTCGGCCGGTCCCCCCGATGTTGGAACGGGGAGGCCAGGGGGAGGCGGATCGCGTCGGGGGCCTCCGCGTCGGGCATTCCCCTCAGGATCTCCAGCGCCGGGCGGACGAACAGCAGGAACCCGACCAGCCCGCTCACCGGGTTGCCCGGCAGGCCGAAGACCAGCGTTCCCGGTTTCGATTCCCCCCGCGCCGGGCCGACCCCAAAGAGCAGCGGCTTGCCCGGCTTGAGCCGGACCTTGTGGAAGACCGTCTCGACCCCCAGCTCGCTCAGGACGGCGGGCACCAGGTCGCGCTTGCCCGCCGAGACGCCCCCCGTGACCAGCAACACATCGGCCCGCAGGCCGCTGGCGAGGATCTCCCGGAGCCGTCCCGCGCTCGTCCGGGGCGATCGGCGTGACCGTTGCCGTCGCGTCGGCCGATTGCGCCAGGGCGCGGAGCATCGCGGCGTTCGAGTTGCGGATCTGGCCGGGGCCGGGGACGCGGTCGGGCTCGACCAGCTCGTCGCCGGTCGGCACGATGGCGACCTCCGGCCGGGGGATCACCGCGACCTGAGCCCGTCCCACCGACGCCAGCAGGCCGATCCGCGCGGGGTTCAAGGGGGTTCCTCGGAAGGCGACGACATCCCCGACCCGCATCTCTCGCCCGCGTTCCAGGCGGTTCTGACCGGCCCGGATCGGCCCGTCGTCCAGCAGAACGTGATCCCCCTCGCGCCGGGTACGCTCGACCATGACGACGGCATCGGCCCCCTCGGGCAAGGGGGCGCCCGTCATGATCGTGGCGGCCTCACCGGGGGCCAGCGGGCGGGTCGGGACCGCGCCGGCGGGGATTTCCTCGCCCAGTCGCAGACGAGGCGAGGGGCCGTTGAGGTCCGCCGCGCGGACGGCATACCCGTCCACCAGGGCCTTGTCGAACGGCGGCAGGTCGAGGTCGGCCGTCACGTCCTCGGCCAGGACGCACCCGAGCGCCTCGGCCAGGGGCAGGGGGGCGGTTGGCAAGGGGGCCGATCGGCTTCGGACGTGGGTCAGCGCTTCCTCGACCGTCAGCATGACGGATGTGCCTCCAGGGAACCTTTCGCGTCGCCGCCCTGTCGTCCGACGGCCTTTCGCGTGTCCTCTCGATCCGTGGTTTGCCGACTATTCTAGAAGAGTCCGTCGATTCCCGCCACGGTCGCTCGCGTGCGGGATCGTGGACTCGGCTTGCCGGGAGGGGCCTTCCTCCCTATGGTTGAGCGTGGGAACCTGGGACGGCAACGGATGCCGTGGACGGTTCCCGAACGCTCCGTCTCTCGCTCCAAGGAGGATCGCGCCATGGAGATGAGCTTCCTTCGATCGCCCTTGCTGTCGCGCCTGGTCCGGCGGCTGATGCTGGCCCTGAGCGTGCTGACGCCCGGCTCGTACCTGGGGATCTCTCTGGTCTCCGCGCACATTCTGACCCAGCCGAGCAACCACGCCAACCGCCTCGACCCGGAGGCCGTCAGCCCGGACGCCCAGCCCTGGCGGACCCGCACGTCCGACGGCGTCACCCTGCGCGGCTGGTACTATCCGACCGACGCGCAACGCCGGCTGATCGTCTGCGTTCACGGCATGCACGGCACGTGGAACGACCTCGCGGGCATCGGCCGCGACCTGCACCGCCGGGGCTACGACGTGCTCCTGTTCGACCTGCGCGGTCACGGTCAGAGTGCCCCGGCCCGCCTGACGATGGGACGTCTGGAGCGCGAGGACCTCCGCGCGGTGCTGGCCTGGGCGAAATCCCAGGGATACTCCACCGACCGGGTCGGCTGGATCGGGCAATCGATGGGAGCGGCGACCCTCCTGATGGAAGGGGCACGCAACCGGGAGATCGGCCCCGTCGTGCTGGACAGCCCCTTCGCCAACCTGCCGGAGCTTCTGGACGTTCAGTTAAGCGAGCACAGCGGCCTGCCGAAGGTCTTCAACCCGGGCATCCTCTTCGCCGCGCATCACGCCTTCGGCGTCCGCACGGACGACCTGATCCCCCTGCGACTGGCCGACCGCTGGGACGACCGCCCCGTCCTCCTGATCCACGGCGAGGCCGACTCATTGGTCCCCGTCCACCAGGCCCGTCAACTCGCCCGCGACATCGGCCCCTCCTGCCAGGCCATCTTCCTGCCGGGGGTCGATCACGTGAACGCCTATTACGACTATCGCGCCATTTACGTCACAGCCGTGGACCGCTTCTTCGACGAACACCTGGCACGCTGAGGGGGGCACGAGCCGGCTTATCGGCGCGGTGTCGGCTGGCACGGGCAAAGCCCGTGGCACACAACGAAATGAACGGATTCTCGGGTCCCACGGGCTCTGCCCGTGCCGTCCTGCCGCGGCACCCGGTCAAATCACATCGAGCGGGCTGCGGACGCCGAGGGGGCCGGCGTTCAGGACGTGGGTGTAGATCATCGTGGTGCGGACGTCGTTGTGCCCGAGCAGTTCCTGGACGGTCCGGATATCGGAGCCGGCTTCGAGCAGGTGGGTGGCGAAGCTGTGTCGGAAGGTGTGGCAGCTGGCCGGCTTGGCGATCCCGGCGGCGCGGATGGCCCGCTTGACGGCCTTCTGGAGCGCCCGATTCGGCCAGGTGGTGCCGCCGGACGAGCCCCGAGCGGGGGTCGTCGCCGCGCCGATGGGCGGGGAAGAGGTATTGCCAGCCGGGCTGACGGTCGGCCTCGGGGTACTTCTCGCGCCAGGGCGTGCGGGAGGTGGACCCGGCCGAAGCCCTCGCGGAGGTCGTGCTCGTGGACGGCCCGGACGTGCTCGATCTGGCGTCGCAGCGGCTCGACCAGCGAGGCCGGCAGGATCGGCGACGCGGTCCTTCTGCCCCTTGCCGTCGCGGACGAGGATGTGGTTCTGGCCGAAATCGACGTCCTTGACCCGCAGTCGAAGGCACTCCATGAGCCGCAGCCCCGAGCCGTAGAGCAGGGCGGCCGCCAGCCAGGCGGTCGCCGTCGAGCTGGGCCAGCACGGCCTTGGCCTCCTCCCGGCTGAGGACCACCGGCAGCCGCTCGGGCCGCTTCGCCCGCACGACCTGGTCGTTGATCCACTCCAGCGGCCGGTCGAGCACGACCTTGTACAGGAACAGCAAGGCGCCGAGCGCCTGGTTCTGGGTCGAGGCCGCGACGTCCTCGTGGACCGCCAGGTGCGTGAGGAACGCGACGACCTCCGGCTCGCCCAGCTCCAGCGGGTGCCGCTTGCCGTGGAAGAGGATGAACCGCTTGATCCAGAGGACATAGGCGTCCTCGGTCCGGATGCTGTAATGCAATCGTCGGGTCGCCTCGCGGACCTGATCGAGGAGCCTGGCCATGTCCGTATTCCCCCCCGCGAAAATCCGCATAATCCCGAGCCAGGCCCTTGCACAATGCTTCCGGGATCGTGATAATTGCTGGGAGTTCGTGATTATACGGACAATTGGGCGTGTTACAATACGCCCGTTCAGCGGCCGAATACTTGTTAGGCGGCTCGCCAATCCGGTGGGGGCGACCGATGGCGTTGGTCAGGTGCGAAGGCTGCGGGGCGGTCCACGAGTCCACGCTACCCGTCTGCCCCGGATGCGGCAGATGTCCTTACTGCGGTGATCGTCGCGTCTCGAAGCGAGAACTGGCCGAATCGGCGAATTGCCCGGTCTGCGTGTCCCTTATTGCTCGGGCTGCGGCCGTTGTCACGCCTGCGGGGCGATCCGCTTCTCGGATATGGAACCCCACGATCACGGCGTTTCCAAGGAGGAAAGGGTCCGCGCCGTTGAAGAGTCGTTCGGTTTACACAAGCGAGGGGCGGGCGGATGCCTGATCCTCGCGATGGCGGCAGCGTCCTTGGGCCTCGGGGGTTGGGCGGTCAACCGGAGGCCGCCTAACCTCACGCTGCAGCGGACCCGGCCCGCCGCGGCGGCTCTCTGGTATCATCAAAGTCGTTCTCGGCGGGCCGGTCCGCTGAGCTTTGCTGTTAGGCGGTCAGGGGCTCCCTGGTATGACACTTCAAACAACTCAGAGCGTCATCGGCTGGTGCTTGGCGATCAATGTCGCGCGGCTGATCTTTTGGTTCCTGGTCTTTGTGCTGGCTCACGATATCATGTACCGAACCCATGCCAAGCTCTTCAAACTGTCGGTCGAGACTTTCGATGCTCTCCATTACGCTGGTTTGGTAGTGTACAAACTAATGATCATTATTTTTAATATTGCGCGATATCTAGCAATTCGCCTCAGCGAATAGATTAGTCGACACCAATCAAGAGGGAACCGAGCGGGTGCCTCGGCAACGCTCTCGCGCCCACTTGCCTCGGAGATGACGCCTAACCAAGATGGATTGGAGTCCGCGAAGCCGGACCTCCAATCCGTGTTCAAGAAGCCCGGCCGATCGCTCGCCGAGCGTCCCCTCTGGGAGATCGCTTCGCCGCCGATGAGCCGACTCCAAGCTCATCTCGCCTGAGCGTGACCGCCAGGCCAGGGGGAAAATCCGGTGTCAGCCCTCACGCCGCCAGAATGGCGGCGTGAGGGCTGCTGCTCTGCTCTGAAAACTTTGAGTGAGGTATTGGTTTCGTGTACTGTGCATATGATCGGCTCCGCAGTTGAATCATCCGCAGCATTGTGATCTAATGTTAACTATGCAATCCGGTTTTCGCGAAAAACCTCCTGACCCCTCGGCTCCCATCGAAGACTTGAAATCCGAACAAATTCGCGATTTTTGAATCCGGAACCATCCTGATAAGGTTCCCACTTGGGGATGCACCTCATCCACGGGATCAACCGTTTGGTCGTCCCAAAGACCCCGCATGGGAGTGGCATCGTGGGGGGAATAGCAGTCTGCTCTACGTGCTCCGACATCGTCGGGCGACAGGTTCGGGTTCACACGATGCTCTTCACCACACTGACACGCGGGCTCGAAGCACCAAGAATCTTCGGCGTAAGGCCCATGCGGGGTGAGTCTGATGATAACCGAGGCCGACCGTGTTTTCATCCGTTCGGGTGCCGCCTATCTGGCGGCGTGAGCACTGACACCCCTTATGGGACAGACTTTTACTCAAGGAGATCCGGATGCCGATCCCCGCGACGCCGGGGCACGGCGAGCGTGTCTCGACTACGAGTACGAACGCAACGGCACGGCGAGCCTCTTCCTGTTCACCGAGCCGCTCACGGGGTTCCGCCAGGTGACCGCGCGGGAGCGGCGGACCCGGGAGGACTGGGCGTTGGAGGTGGCGCCCTGCTGGAACGCGGTACGCGACTGCGAGCGTGTCACGTTGGTCTGCGACAACCTCAACACGCACACCAAAGGGGCGTTCTACGAGGCGTTCGAGCCGGCGGTGTGCGGGCCTACGTCAGCGGTCGAGTCCCCCTACACGCCGAAGCACGGCAGTTGGCTGAACGTCGCGGAATGCGAACTCAGCTGTCTGACGAGTCAGTGCTTGAGCGGTCGACGTATCGGTGAATTGTCCGAACTGCGAAGTGAAATCGCCATCTGGTCGGACACGACCAACGCCAAACAGCGGGGCCAGGACTGGCAATTCCGCATCGATGACGCTCGAATGAAACTGAAGCGGCTCTACCCCAAAATTAAGGTTTGACGGGGCGCTAGAGCGTGTTATGAACTCCACTGGAAGAGCGGGGCGGCCTTGTGAAGCATCAGGATGCTGAAGGCGACGTAATGCAGCCCCTCCAGCGTCTCGCCGAGCCGCTCGTAATCCCGGGCCAGCCGGCGGAACCGCGCCATCCAGCCGAACGACCGCTCCACGACCCACCGCCGCGGCAGCAGCACGAACCCCTGCTTCGCCTCGGGCAGACTGACCACCACCAGATGGATCCCGTGCTGGCCGCGTCGGCGTCCGCGTCCTCGCCGGTGTAGCCCTGATCGACGAAGGCCACCTCGACCGACTCCCCGGTCGCCTCCTGCACCGCCTCGGCCAGGTCGGCGACCTGGGCCCGGTCCTGCTCGTTGGCCGGCGTGACGTCCAGGGCCAGCAGGTGCCCGAGCGTATCGACGGCCAGGTGGACCTTCGAGCCCTTGCGTCGCTTGTGGCCGTCGTAGCCCGCCCGGCCCCGCTCTCGGGCGTGGACTGCACGGTGCGGCCGTCGAAGATCGCGGCCGTCGGCTCGGGCACGCGGCCGGCGGCAAGCGGAGGACGGCGCGGAGATCGTGGACGATCGCCTCGAAGCAGCCGGCGGCGAGCCAGCGGCGGGTCTGCTGGTAGACGGCCTCCCAGGGCGGGAAGTCCTTGGGCAGGTAACGCCAGGGCGAGCCGCTACGGACGATCCAGCGCAGCGCGTCGAAGACGTCGCGGAGGCCGTGTTCCCGCTGGGCGGCGTCCTCGGGCAGCAGGCAGAGGTAGGGGACGACGAATTCCCATTCGGCGTCGGAGACGTCGCTGGGGTAGGGTTGGTGGGTGATCATGCCCTATCCTACGCCAGCGACTGAACTAAAGTTCATAACACTCTTAGTTGACCAGCTTGAAGCTGATCGGCTGACAGGATCAACCTCAGTCCTCAAACTGGCTGGCTGCGTCGCCGATAGAGGGCAATGCCCGCCAAAGGCAACGTAGGTGGCCGAGAGTCAGTGCCAGAGTGCCTGGTTCGGGAACGGCGGGGATGAGCGTGGCGGTGCCACCACCGGTTGCCAGCACAGTGTGACTCGTGATGTGGTGGGGACATTGAACGTCGCCGTCATTGTGTAAGGCACCGAGCCCACGGGAATGGTGATCAGGTCCGGGGGGTGGGTTATGGCGATGGAACCGGGGGCCGACACCGGACCGAAGGCAATCCGAGGGCCGGATGAATTCCAGCGGCGGTGGGTAAGTCCAACGTTCCCTTGTACTCCGGCCCTTCGGTGAGGGTGCCACTCGTCGAGTTTTGGAAAACCAGATCCGGAGGAGAAATAGGTAATTGTATAGCCGGGTTGCCACGGTTTCGAGTACGAACCTTCTGGCGGCTACGGAGTTGTTTGTGACCGAATTGTAGTTCGAGGCCTCTGACATAGACGAGGGCGGCGCTGCCGGGGTTGTTGTGGTAGGCGGCTTGTGCCGAAAGAGACCTGAACGCTATGCTGTCTGAGTCTCTTGCGAAGCCTGAGGATGGAACCCGCTGTTGTGGATGTGGGATCGACCAGCCAGAGCCCCGGTCCTGACATCGAGGGTATCGACTGGGTGGCAACGTTCATTGTGGCTGTTGACGAACTGAGCAGAGTGTTGCTCGTATTATAGACGCTAACCCTGTACGTGAGAGTGAGGGCTGCTTGTGCTCGCGGCGCCTTTTCGCCCCAATGTGATGGCGCAAGTCGCGATTATCGCGACGGTCAATGATGCGAAAAATCTTCATCATCTGTCGTGCCTCCTAATGGAACGGGGTCTGTAATCGCAACTGATCTGTGAGTATGAACTCTGCGGGGGTTTTCCGAAAGTCGCGGGATGCATCACACCGATCAATGCTCTTGTAAACTAGAAACTGATAAGCTATCTCGCCTTTTTCCTCCTTTCTGAGGATACAAGATAACTCGTTAGTGTACTGATCTAAGAGTCAAGGCTCAATCGCGGAGGATATGACCTTTTATGCTGTATCAGGTACCACGTGGGGTTTCGGGGCGTTCACGATCCG
>CAVWUA010000017.1:0-24637 GCA_963758025.1 uncultured Planctomycetota bacterium
TTCGCACGATTAACAGGGGCAGACGAAGCAACCCTGATCGAGTCGCTGGGTTCCGAGGATTTCCCGACCCGCATGACGGCTCACCAGGAATTGATCCGCCGCGGCGTCCGCGATCCCGACACTCTGAGGAAGATCGTCGCCGACACGGACCGGCGGGCATCGGCGAGACTTCATACTCTTCCGCCATCCTGGCGGCGACCCACGACGCGGGATCCCCCTGGCCCTGGAGCTTCGGCGAACTCGGCGGATCGCCCGCCCTGCGTCGCCTGGCGTTCGAGCTCGCGGGACGGTTCGGTGACCCCCGCGATGCCAACCTTGCCGGCGAAATGATCGCGGTCCAGGAAGAAGACAATGAGGCGCTGTTGGCGTTCCTCGTCACCATCGGTCGGTTCGGCGAGGCTCGGGGAAACCCCCCAAGTCCCTGGGCCGACTCCTGGCCCAATTCCCGCTGCTGGCCTATGCCAGCCAGTCGCTCGATGAGGACGCGTTCTTCCGCGACGGGATCACCCGGGGCCTGGAACGGCTCGGCCCCGTGGCACTGGACGTGCTGCGCGAGGCCCTCCGGACGGGAACGCCCGAGGAGTCGAGCGGCCTGTATGCCCTCCAGGGCTGGCGGGGGCGCGATGGCCGGGACGTGCTGATGAGCACTGCAATCAGCGACGATCCGATCCCCGCGGAGGCTCGCGCGAACCTGTTCGGCCTGCGTGAGATGGTCGCTGACGTGCCCGCCGAACCGCTCGCCGCGTGGCTGGCCGACATGCCCAACGCTCCGGCCGAGGCCCGCGTCGCCGCGATTCGCGTCCTGAAAGCAATGGATCGACTCCCCGTTTTGGCCGCCGGGCCGGTCTTGCCGACGCTCTTGACGGCCGACGACGGCAGGTCGCAAGGCCGCGCTGGAGCTGGCGGTGGGCGTCCGCACGGCCAAGGCCAGATCGCGCTTCTCGAACTGGTCAAAGACGACGACCGCGAGGCCGAGGAGCGGCGGCTGGCTCTCGTGGCCTTGCGGGGCTACGAGGACAAGACGCTGGTGCCGACCCTCGCCGCCCTGACGACGACGAGCCGCGACCCGGCCTTCCTGGGCGAGTTGCTCCGCGTGCTCGCCGCGCTCGATTTCGAGGCGGCGGCGAAGGGGGCGGGAGCGGCCTTGGCGTCCGACAACCCTCAACTCCGGCATGAGGCGATCGCCCTGCTCGGCCAGCGGCCCGCGACGGCCCTGGTCGTGGCGAAACTCTACAACGCCGACAAGCTCCCGTCCGAGGACCTGCCGCGCTCATCGAGGCGGTTCGTTCGCACGCGACGCCGGAGCTTCAGGAGGCGACGCAAACCCTCCTCAAGGACACTCTCCTGGCCGCCCCCACCGGCGACGAGGCCCGTAGGCTCCGCGAGTTCGTCGAGCGGCAGGGGAACGCCGAGCGCGGTAAAGGGCTCTTCCTCGACGCCAAAAAGGGGGGCTCACGACGTGCCACCGCATCGAAGGGGTGGGCCAGGCCGTCGGACCGGACCTGACGGCGCGTCTGGCAAACGCTCTCATTTGACAAGCGGGTTGAGTCGATCCTGGAACCGTCGATGGAGATCAAGGAGGGTTACGCCACCTTCAAGGTCGCCACCAGGGACGGCCGCATCGTCACCGGCCTGCTCGTCGCCGACACCCCCGCCGGTGTCACCCTGAAGGACGCTCAGGGGCGTGAGATGATGATTCCCGCGCCGGAGGTGGACGAGAAAGGCAACGATCCGATCAGTCTGATGCCAGGAGGATTGCAAAGTCGACCCGACCTGACGTAACTTGCTGCCTCAGGCTTGAGATCGCTCCCTTGGAGGTCTGGTTACAGATGGCTGCTCCCATTGCTTCGCTGCGCGACGCCTTCGATCAGGTCGAGGACCCCCGCAAGCCGCGGGGGGTCCGCCACCCCTTCACCTCCCTGCTGGCCCTGACCTTCCTCGGCCTGCTCTGCCGCGAGACCGACTTCGCCGGCCTGCAACGCTGGGCCAGTGACCACTGGCAAACCCTCAAGGACCCGCTGGGCTTCACGCAAACCAACCCACCGCACGCCACGACCATCAGCCGGGTCCTGACGCGGTTCTCGCTGGAGCAGTTCCGCGACGCCTTCGCCCGCTGGCTCGTCAGCCTGCCCCAAATCGCCGAGGCCGTCACGGCCGCCGTTGATGGCAAGACCAGCAAGCAGGGGCACGACGCCCAGGGTGACCCGGTCCACATGCTCAACGTCTTCGCCCACGAGCTGAAGCTCAGCCTGGCCCAGTTCCCCGTCACCGACGGCAAGCCCACCGAGCCCCAGGCGTTCAAGGCGGGCCTGGCGGAGTTGCTGGAGCACTACCCGTTCCTGCGGCTGTTCACGGCCGATGCCCTGTTCGCGCAGCGGCCGCTGGCCCGCGTGATCCTCGAGGCCGACCGCGACTTCCTCTTCGGGGTCAAGGACAACCAGCCCGACCTGCTGGAGGCCATCGAGGCGAGCTTCCAGGACGCCGCCGAGCGGCCCCCCGATGCGGAGACCCGCGAGAAAAAGGGCGAGATTCACATTCGCAAACTCTGGATCATCGAAGGTGTGGAAGTCGATTATCTCCGCGAAGTGACCGCCTTCCCGGGCCTGAGGATGATTCTGCGGGTCGATACCGAGGCCCGCGTCGCCGCCGGCCCGGTCCGTCACGAGACCCGCTCCCTGATCACCAGCCTGTCGCCCGAGGCGGTGAGCCCGAGACAGTTGATGGACCTGATCCGCGGCCATTGGTCGGTCGAGAACGGTCTGCATTTCATCAAGGATCGCTGGTGGGACGAGGATCGCCAGTGGAGCACGCGTCCCGGCCTGGCGGAGCGGCTGGCGATGCTGCGAGACGCGGCGTTGACGGCCTTGCGAGTGCTGCCGGGGGTGCCCGCGGATCTCCCGATCCGGGCTCGGGCCGATCACCTGGGGCGGAATCTCCGGAAGGCCCTGCAGTTCATCGGGGCCTTAGATTAGCGACTTTGCAATCCTCCTGTCAGTCTGATGCCCGCCGGCGTCGTCGGCCACCTCTCCTTCACGGAACTGGCCGACCTGCTCACGTTCCTCGGCAACCGCGAGGCGCAGGAGAGCTTGAAGGCGGCGGAGAAATAAGCCATTGTGAATCGACCCAGTCCGCGCACTATCCAGGAGTTCCTCATCATGCCCCGTCGTCTCGTCCTGTTGCTGGCGATCCTTGCCACGAGTTCGGTTCGCGCGGATGACTTTGATCGGCTCGAAGGGAAAGCCCTGGCCGGGGTGCCGGAGAACCCGGCGGCGATGCGCCGGGATCAACTGACGTTCGGGGATCTCGGCACCTTGCCGAACATCCTGCAAGGGACGCGCGCGGCGCTGGTCGTGGTGAAGACCGACCAGGCGAATCCCGCCCGCTTGCTCGTCGCGCCGGCCTTGCGGAAGACGCCGGGGGCGGAGGGGGAGCCGTTGCCGATCCTCGTGCTGGAGCGTGCCGATACGTTCGAGGCCGGGCCGGCGACCTCCCGGCTGGCGAAGGCCCGGGACGTGCTGCTCTTTGACGGCTACCGCTACGATCTCGACACCGCGCAGGTGGTGCCTGAGGGGCAGGGGGGAGACATCCAGTTCCTCGCCAGCGGCGAGGGGGGGCCCCGGCTGGTGCCTGTGGGTGAGGCGAAGCTGTTCACCCTGAGTCAGTCGCCGCTTTCCGACGCGACCGAGCCGGGCCAGCCGTCGCCGGGGCGGGCGGTCGTGCCGGAGGACTTCGCCGGGCGGTTCCGGCTGCTGGGCAACGGCCAGTGGTCCGGCTTGCTGCAGGTGGAAATCGGTGAGAACAACGTCCTGACCGGCCGGTTCCGCTCGGACCAGACCGGCACGTCGTACAAGGTGACGGGCCAGGTCGGCGTCAATGCGCCCCAGCACATGCAGTTCTCGATCCAGTACCCCCGCTCCCGGCAAGATTACGACGGCTATCTCTGGATCGGGGGCAAGGGGGCCATCTCCGGCTCGGTCGCCCTCTTGAACCAAACCTACGGCTTCTTCGCCTACCGCGAAGGGGGAACGTTCCTTCCCGAGGAGGCTGAGGCCCCGACGCTGGAAACGGGAAAGGAGAACCCGCCGCAGCGAACGCTCGTCGCGCTGAACGCTCGGGGGAAACTCCGGCTCAACGGTCAGCCGATCGAGCCTGAGGCCCTGATGGATGCGTTGAAGGCAGCGCGTCCCGCCAATGACGAAGGACGTGTCATTCTGCGAGTGGCGCAAGGCGTGGAATATGATGTCGTCTCGAAGACGATCGAGGCGATCCGGAACGCTGGGTTCGCGTCGTTTTCCATCGTGACGGCGAAACCCGCCAAGGAACCGCAGCCGTGACCCTCGTGATTTCGAAGGATCGTTCACGGCACGTCGAACGGATGGGCCGACAATTTCGACCCGTAGAGTAGCCCTGAGTCCTGCAAGCGGGGAAGGTGGCGGAGTTTGTTGAGGAATTCGGCCAGTTGTTCGTGCCCCTCTGGGGTCTGGCGAACAATCAGCGAGACGTTCAGAAAAAACGGAGTGATCGAACCTACGGGAGAATCGCGGTCCAGGCGAGCGGACGACTCGCCCCTCAGCGTCCAACTCTCGGGTGAGACTGTTGCCTGGATCAGTTCGATCAGGGGAGCAAAATCGAGCGTGGTACCCTCGACCGGCTTGCCGTTCCGCATCTTATCGGGCGGAACGATGAGGTCGGCGACGGGATAGGCCATGACGACCATACGCTCGTCGTCGACCGGCACGTTCACCCGGGCTGCTCCGTCCGGCGAAGGCGTGGGGGCCGTGTTGGATTGTTGAGGGGCATGCTTGCCGGATTCTCCGAGGTCGTCCGTGTGCTGGCGGATTTCCTCAATTTCCTGGGTTGGCTCCCTTGGGATCTCGATTTTTTGCAACTCGCCCATGTGACGCAGCGCCCGACTCAAACGGATCTCGGCTTCACGGACCTCGGCCTTCTTCATGTCTCGCTGGGCTTCCTGGACCTTCTCCGTGTGGATCGCATCCCGAAGCTCACTCTCAGGTATCACCTTCTGTTGAACGATTTTCTCGCGGTATTGCCTCGCCTCAACGGCTCGATCAAGCTCAATCTCCTCGCGGCGCAGTTCGGCACGCTTCGCCTCAAGCTGGGCTTCCAGCAAGGACACCTCATCCCGCAGGTCGGCCTCCTGATCCTGGACCTGGGCCGTCAGCAAGGCGACCCGGGTCCGCGCCTCCAGCATCGTCCGGGCGTCCACGTTTCCGGTCTTGAACAGGGTTTTTGTGATCTCTTCCAGCTCCCGAGCTTGCTGGAGTTGAGCCTTCAGAACGGACGGTGAAACGGATTCCACGGCTCGGGCGAAGGGGTCGAGCGTGGAGCGGCCCTCCTCTTGCGGAAGACGTGGGCTCACATCCGACGAGACACGAAGCTCGGAAGGTGGTGCGTTCGTCTCGGGTTGGTCCTGTCCCTGGGATGGCGACCCGTGCCGCGTTGGCACCAGAGCGACCCCGTCGCGCTTCTCCCCGTCATCCACTTGCCGGGCCGCGACACCCACCCCACCCGCCAGGAGGCCCACGGCCAGAACTGAGGCCAGAACCCCCGATAACTTGTTCAGAAACATGGTACGTAAGACTCCTTCCGCCAGAGAGGCGGCCGCGGCCGGGACCGTCCCGGCCAGCGCCGCCGCGCGAGGAGCCGCGAACCGGCTCGCGGCCTGGACCGTCACGTGATTGAGCGGGATCGGGACCGCCGCCAGGGAGGGCGAGGCGGTCAGGGCAGCCCGAGGTCCCCCGCCGTCGGAGCCAGCCCGCGTCGCGTGAGCTGGATTCGGAGCCGGTCGCGGCCCCGGGAAAGGCGGCTACGGATCGTCCCGACCGGCAGGCCAAGCTGCATGGCGGCCTCGTCGTGCGTGCGGCCTTCCAGGTGACAGATAACGATCGGCGTCCGATATTTCTCCGGCAGCCGGGCGAGTTCTTCGTGAATCACCGGAATGAGGTCGGCCTCCGCGCCGGAAGGCTTGTGAGCCGGATTGTTCCCCTCCGCCAGCGGTTTGAACCGGGCCTGTCGACGGAAGGCCTGGGCACGTGCTCGGAGGGCGACTCGATGGGCGACCCCGCAGAGCCAGCCCGCCAGGGATTCACCGACCCAGACGGTCGGAGCCTTGCGGGCCAGGACGAGGAACGTCGCCTGGAAGGCGTCGTCGGCCTCGTGCGGGTCGCGGAGCATTCGCCGACAGATTCCCAGAACCATCGGCCCGTGCCGCCCGACGAGTGCTTCCAGCGCCAACGCTCCGGATTCGTCCGGCCGACGCCGGAACCGCTCCAGCAATTGCGCATCGGTCAAGGTCCCGACCGCTCCCGACTCGTAGAGCGCGTGAACCTGCCGGATGACCTCGCCCGTGTTTCCGCTCGCCATGATCGGCAACTCCCGTCGAAGGCTCTCTTTGCCATGATCATGCGGGGAGCGGGCGACTCAATCCATTTTTCTTCAAAGTTTCCCGATCGATCGGTCCGAAAGACCCGAACGGCGGCCGCGATCCTTCCATGCCTCCGGAACCCCCGGAGGAGCCGGCTGGTTCATTCTCCCTCCACCCCCTGGCCCTCCCCAGGAAAGGGGGAAGGAAGGGGGAGAGGGATCAAGATTGAAAACGATTCGCCTGAGGTCGCGTGTCAGGACTTCTTGCCGACGTTGACGTAGGCGTGGACGTGCGGCGCACCTCGGAAATGCCAGACGAAGGTCGGGCCTTCGAGCCGCCAGATGTCCCACACCTGGTCGTCGCCCAGATCGTTCGCCTCGTAGAAGGCCATGTGCAGCGCGTCGAGCCCACCACCGTCCTTCAGCAGAGCGACCGCCTCGTTCACGTCCTCCTCGCGGTACGGGGCCAGGATCACCTTGATGACCGACTCAACCAGCTCTTTCTGATCCGACGAAAGCTCACCGACGGTGATGCCGGGGAAGGAGCCCTTCTCGCCCTGGATCTCCACGGCATTCTCGCGGGGGGCCTTCGGCACGAGGGCCAACTCCCGCTGCTTGCCGTCGAGGGCGTTGAAGACCTCGTTGGCCTTCTTCGTCTGGTAGAAGAAGACGTTGCCGGGGAGGCCCTTCTCGCCGTTGCCGGTGCCGTGGCCGTAGATGATCGGCCCGCCGAACGCCGCCCGATCGACGCTGTCGCCATCGGCGCGGATGGTCATGTGGCGACCCGTCAGCTCCCACTCGAACTTGCCCGAGCCCGGCTCACCGAAGACGGCGACGTGGTACTGGCCGAACCCGCCGTAGTCCTCGTCCATCTGCTTCAGGAACCGCTCGTAGCCGTCGGGGCTGGTCACGCCCTGGAAGATCTCCTTGATGAGGGCCTGCTGCTCCTTGGTGAAGTCATCCTCGACCTTGGTCTTGGTGATGGCCCAGTTGGCGTTGATCCGTTCCCGCAACGGGTCGTCGAACGGGAAGCAAATCACCTTGCGCTGCTCGTCGCTCAAGGTGTCGTAGAACCGCTTGACGGCGGTCTCCGCCGCGCACGAGGGGGAAGCCCCTTGCGCCTCCGCGAGGGCCCGTCGCGGGGAACCGAAAAGAGGCGTCAGGCCGCCAGCGACGGCCGCCGCACTCACTGTCTTGACGAAGTCGCGCCGAGAGATCCCATCCTGGCAATCCGGGCAGCGTGTCGATTGGGCGTCATTCTTCACGGAAAATCCTCCCGAGCATTAGCGTGGACATGGAGTGTGAGAGCCAACCGCCAGACGAACCTGAAACAACACTTGCCTCGGTCGGCCCCGGTCAAGCGACTCGAAAACAGACGTCCGACGCCCTGACTATAATTCCCTGGGGGCCGGGAATCGAACACAATCTTGGACCGGCCATCTTGATTATTGAGATCGAGGAAGGTGACGCGGGCCATCGAATTCGTTATCATTAAAACTGTCTAGCGTGATGAAACGAATTGTGCGATTGGGCAAGCGGAACATATCGAGGCGGGACGCTCGATCCGGGGCAAGGCAGGATGACGATCTGCGCCATGGGCCCCGACGCGAGCCGAGAGGCCGATATCACCTATCTCGACGATGACATCGAGGTCTTTTGAGGACAAGTCAGTCGCTCTCTTCTCATTCAAGCGGCGAGTCGGCCTCTCCTTGAGCAAGGTTTCGCAGCCCCCTCACGCTATCGAGCTTCGGTCGATTTTGCTGGCAACTTTTCAGGTCATTGAACACCGTGGGCGAGATCATCGACGATGAAAATCCAAGGAATCTTCGGGATTGTGGTTGGTGTCGTCCTGGGAGTGGGCCTGGTGGTCCAGGGATACGCCCGGACGCAACAAAATGACGATCCCGAGAAGGACCCTCCCCAGGCGAATAGGCCCAATGCGCCGGAGGACGAGAGCCTGGCTTCGATCAATGCCGAGTTCGAGCGCGAGGTCCTCAAACTCGAACGGCGGCGTCTCGAACGCCTGGCCCGGCTGGCGGTCCGCCAGCAGCCGGACGAAGCCAACCGAACCTACGAGATCTATTTCCAGTCCGCCATCGCCAGCGGACTGTACCGGGAGGCCGAGCCGACGGCCGAACATGTCATCAAGGCAAGCAACGTGACGCCTCAGGTGGTCTTGCTGGCCTTTCTGGTCAACATCGTCGCCGAGGCCAACCGTGGAGCGTATCAGGAATCGCTCGATA
The DNA here is from genome assembly GCA_963758025.1 of uncultured Planctomycetota bacterium. Classification (GTDB taxonomy): domain Bacteria; phylum Planctomycetota; class Planctomycetia; order Isosphaerales; family Isosphaeraceae; genus CAVWUA01. The sequence continues at coordinate 8,628 of CAVWUA010000017.1, forward strand.
GCATCCTTGCGGCGATCGAGGCCAAGGATCGAGACAAGGCCGACGCCAAGCCGGCGACCGCATTGCCGCTGGCCACCCGCCTATCGCTCATCGAGGCGTACTATCAAAGCCTGATCCAGGGAGGACAGTTTGAGGTCGCCCGCAAAGCTCTGACACTGATCCAGGAACACTCCGAGAGCGACGAGATCAAGGACCTGGTGGCCAGCCGCCAGAAGCAACTCGATCTGCTCGGCAAGCCCGCGCCTGGGATCGCCGGCAATGACGTGGACGGCAAGCCGGTCAGCCTGGAGGACTATAAGGGTAAGCCGGTGCTCGTCGTCTTCTGGGCGAGCTGGTGTTTGCCCAACGCCGAGGAAATTCGCTGGTTCAAGCAGGTCTACGAGGCCCATCGGGACCAGGGATTCCGCGTCCTTGGTATCAACCTCGATGTGCTCCAGGACGGTGGTCAGGATGTCGAGACCGTGCTGCCGAACATCAGGCGCTTCCTGATCGACCATAATGTCTCCTGGCCGAACCTGATCAACGGCCAGGGGGACCGGGACTATGCCAAGGCATTCGGTATCACCGAAATCCCGGCCAACGTCCTGATCGGCCGAGACGGCAAGGTGATCCATCTCGATTTGACCCGATCGAATCTGGAGCAGGTTGTCTCCAAGGCCGTCGCGCATTGAGGATTGAGGTGGGTAACGGGCAGACGCGTCGCACGAAACCGGCGCGACCGCCTTCATCCTCAAGACCTGGGTGGCTGGGACGTCCTGACGTTCGTGGCCGCCTGTCCGAGTGAGTCATACAGAGAGAGCAGGAACAGGTGGAACGAGTCGGCGATCCGCGCCGTCGTGTGCTCGCGGACGTACTGCAATGCGGGTCGCCCGTAATCGAGCAGTCTGGACCTGGCCTCGGTCACGGTCGCGACCTTCGCTTGCCCCTGTTCGTTGTATTCCTGCAAGGCGACCTTGGTGGCCTGGTCGGAAGCGTCCCGCTTCGGTTTCAGATCGCCGACTGTGGGCGCCTCGCCGGGCCAGACGAGTTCTTCGTACTTGTTGAAGAAGCTGGGCAGCGGGAGAATGGGTTTGACTGGTGCAGGAGCCTGGGCCGTGCTCGGCGGCGTGGCGCTGGGGGAACGTGGGGGAGGCGCGGAAGGTCGTCTCGCCACCCGGTTTTCCATGGCGCGCCGGGTCTCGGCGTCGAACCGCTCAAAGTAGGTCACGTCGCGGTTTCTGTAGTACGGATTGCCCACATCGACGTGTCCCGCACCCGCCCTTGAAGCGTAGGCGGTCTGGGCCGAAACCGTCGCTCGATCATTAATCTGGTTGACCAACCTGGCCGTCCCGTCGTTGTAGTACGGCACCACGCCGCTAAAGCCCGTGATGGGGTTAGAATACCACTGTGCTTCGACCCTTGTAGCCGCCAGTGCGGGCGTAATCACGGTAACGACGATCACCAGCAACCGGCGCAGCACCCTGGATGTCATTAGCACGGTCCTCTGGTCGGGGAGAATGGGGGGGTTGATCTTTCAAGCGACGTTGGCCGAAGCTGGTCTGTCACGGTTCAGAAGTTAATAATGCGCATTGAAAAGACGAATGTCATCCCCCTCCTTTGGGATTTCAAAGGTTGCGTGAAAGCGGATCTATCTCACACAGCCCCTCAACGATCCGGGTGGGCTGAACTGACCATTTTTCGTCCCTGATCCAGCATCTTTAGATGAGACGGCCCTTGAGTCCCCGGCGTCCTCTTCCCGGCCCAGCCCTCTCGTGGTATCAACGGGGGTGGGAGGAGGGCAATCATGAGCATCGAGATCGACCTGTCCGACCAGATCGCGCTGGTGACGGGGGCCTCGCAGGGGATCGGGGCGGAGATCGCCCGGACCTTGCACAAGGCGGGCGCCCGGGTCGTGCTGAATCATCCCGATGTCGGCACGACCCGCGCGGATGCCGAGCGCGTGGCCGAGACGCTCAACCATGAGCGCCGCGAGAGTGCCGTGGTCCAGGCGGCCGATGTGAGCGATCCGGAAGCCGTCCGCGCGATGATGGACGTCGTTCGGGAACTCTGGGGCGGGCTGGACATTCTGGTCAATAACGCCGGCATTCTTCGCGACCGGACGATTGCCAAGATGTCGCTGGCGGAGTGGCGGTCGGTGCTCGACGTGAACCTCTCAGGGGTCTTCCACGGCTGCAAGTTCGGCCTGGAGATCTTTCGCGATGGCGGCTCGATCGTCAACCTGGGGAGCCTCGCCGCCGCCGAAGGGTTTTACGGCCAGTCGAACTACGCGGCGGCCAAGGCAGGCGTGCAAGCCCTGACCCGCGTCTTGAGCAAGGAATGCGCCCGGCGCTCGATCCGCGTCAACGCGATCGCCCCGGGCGTCATTGAGACGGCCATGTCGGCCACGATCCCCGACGCCGTCCGGCGGAGATGCTCAAGAACGTCCCGCTGAAGCGCTTCGGCGAACCTCGTGAGGTCGCCGCGGCGGTCCTGTTTCTCTGCTCGCCGCTGGCCTCGTACATTACCGGGCAGACGCTCGCCGTCAACGGTGGTTGGCGGGGGTGACGCGGAGCGCACGGACCTCACTTCGGCGGCCCCTTGCGGGGGCGTCCCCACCACCGCCAGAGGATCGCCAGGCCGAGGACCCAGGCCATCAGCATCGCGTGGAAGAACTGCCGGCGATGATACTCGCCGACGGTGATCGACCCGCACCCGCTCATCAGCCCGAGGCAGAGGGCGGCCACCAGGACGCTCTGCATGATGGTCGGGTCGAAAAAGTAGCCGCGCCAGATCCTCGTCGCCGCCCAGAACCCGCCGAAGAGCGTGCCGAGGAACCCGATCACGGCCAGCACGCCGCGTTGTAAGGCACGTCGCATGCGTTCGATCCGTCGCGCTCGTCGCAGGGCCGCCCACGCGATCGGGAGCCAGCCGTAGGCGCCGAACAGTAGGACCGCGATCATCAGCAGCCAGCCGACCCAGCTCTGCCCGAACCCTCGCGTCCATTCCGGGGCACGCAACGAGTGCAGCGTCTCCTCCGAGATCACCCGGACAAGCACCCAGCGCATCCCGAGCAGGATCAGGACCGCCGCCGCCAGGATGAGAAACCCGATCCAGGGACCAACCCCCACCCAGACCGACCGCCGACGCCGCCACGACCGCCAGCCCCGGGCGTCGTGATCGTCGGGCAACCTGGCCGTCGCGCCGGCCAGAAAGGCGTAACCCACAAGCGGTCCCAGCACCAGGACCCAGCGCCAGGCGTTCCAGTCATACGGATCGAGCGGCGGCCCCGGGCCGAGCGTCAGGTTGGCGATTCCGTAGTAAAGATCCTCCAGCACGACCGGCACGAGCGGGAACAGCACCCAGCCGAGCAGCGCCCGAAGCCCGCCGTCGCCAGTCTGTTGCATCACCACCTCCTCGACCGAGCGGCCTCTCTGCTTTAGGATACGGGAAAACGTCCCGGAAGTGTGGGGCAAGGTTGCGCGTTGAACGACGGAAATCGTTACAATCTTCCCGTTAACGGCCTCTCAGGCGGGTTGGTCTTGAAGCATCTGGAGGGACGGCGATGGCGTCGGTTGATGTGGGTGGAAGAACCAATTCGGATGCGGAGAGACCGGATTCCGAACACGTGACGGGTCAGCCTCTGAACCTGGACGCCTCGGCCCCCCTGGCCCCGCTCGGTGACGGCTGGGACTCCGAGCCGGTCGCCCTCGACTGGTTCGGCCAGGGCCGCGCCGACCTGCTCGTCTCGTCCGGCGGTGGTCCCCACGGTCGATCCGCCCGTCTCTATCGACACCTGGAACCGACCGACGACCAGCCAGCTCGCTACGACGAAGGGACCCCGATCGAGAGCCTCGACGGCCTGCGCCAGTTCTGCCCCTTACCCAACGGCCAGGCCAGCCGGTTCGACCTGGTGGCGCTCGCTCCGGAAGGGCTCGTCTGGCTGCCGAATGGCGGAACGGCCGAGGCCCCCGATTTCGGCCCGCGCCATGCGCTCGACCTGCCGGCCGACCTCGGCATCGGCCCCGGACGGGTCGCGCAGATGGTCGCCGAGGACTGGGACGGTGACGGAACGATCGACCTGCTTGTCGGCTACGACGATCTGGACGGTTACTGGCCCGATGGGGAGGGGGTCCCAGTCTCCCAGCAGATCGGGTTCAATCAGCAGGCGGGCCATCCCGGCTACGACCGCCGGGGTGCCTGGCGAGGCCGGGCGCCGCAGGGGCGGCTGTTCTGGCTCCGAAACGTTGGCCAGCCGGGGGCGCCCCGGTTCGAGCGGCCCGAGGAGATCCATGACGAGAGCGGCTCGACCGTCCGGGCACCGCGCCCCGCCCCTCTGGCCATTTCGTGGGGAGGCGGTCGGGCCTGGGAACTCTTGCTGACCGACGCCAGCGGCACGGTCCGTATCCACCGCAACTTCGGCGGCCAGCGCCCGCCGGTCTTGATGGAACCTCGCACCGTCCGGTGGGACGGTCAGCCGCTGGTCTTGCCCGACGATCGCCGGTCGGTCGTCGCGGTGGACCTCGATGGCGACCACAAGGCGGAACTGCTGTACGGCGTCGCCGATGGCCGGGTCTTCGCCATTCACTCCGGCCCCGGCGCGACGAGGCGACGGCCCCCGAGGTTCTGCGGGGTGAATGCCGCACCTTGTGGTTCGGGGGACATGCGGTCGTGGCGGCGGCGGACCTCGACGCCGATGGGGACATCGACCTGATCGCCGGCGACGCCGCGGGCCGGCTCCTCCTGGCCGAGGACGTGGGAGGCCCCGACGATCACCGCTACGCCCTGCCCGTCGAGCTGAATGCCCTCGGCGCTCCGTTCCGGCTCGACCCCGGTCCCGATGGCGTCCTGGGCGGGCCGGTCGAGCCAAAGCGGGGCTACACCTGTCCGGCGATCGTGGACTGGAAGGACAACGGCCGGCCCGACCTGATCGTCGGAGGCGCGGGGGGTGAGATCCTCTTCTTCCGCAACAATGGCAGTACCACCCAGCCCCGCTTCGACCGCCCCGAGCCACTGAGCTTTCACGGCGGCCCGCTGATCACCCCGCCCCGGGTGCGTCCGGCCGTGGCCGACTGGAACGGTGATGGCCAGATCGACCTGATCGGGCTGGACCTCCAGGGATTCCTCTGCGTCTATCCGCGCAAGGACGTGATGGAGGTGGACGATCCCATCCCCTTGACCGACCGGCTCGGGCGTCTGATCCGGCTCGACGGCGGTTTCGGCCAGGCGGGGCGTTGCGCTCTCTGGGCAGGCCCTGGACCGGCTCGGACCGGCCCGACCTGCTCGTCGGCCTCCCCCGGGGCAACCGGCACGTCATCCCCGCCCTGACCGGCCTCCCCCTGGAGCGTCTCGACGATCTGCCGACGGTCCTTCTGCTGGAAAATGTCGGGCACGGCCAGTTGATCCCCCGGCCGTTGCGGCTCGCCGACGGTCGCCCCCTGGTCGTCGGCTGGGAGGGGTGCAGCCCTTGCGGCGTGAACATCGCGGGCGATGACCCGCTCGACCTCCTGGTTGGCGCCGATGATGGAACGGTCCGGGTGTACCGCCGTGACGACCTGCGCTGGTGAGCTGTTTTGAGGAACCGAGCGAACATGGCCGACAATCCCAAGAATTCCCCGAAAGACGAGCCGGAGATCGCCGACGCCGCCAGCCTCTTCGGCAATGAGCCGAAGCCGTCCCGTCCCGGTTCGACCCCGAAGCCGTCCCCCGCGCCGGCCTCGCCCGCTCCCGGCGAGGGAACCTACGACCTGGAAGGGGGCGAGCCGGAGGAGGCCCCCGTCGTGCCTCCGGTCCCGCCCCCGGCCGCTCCCGCACGGCCCCGCCCGAAGCCCGGGGCCGAAGCCGAACCGCGCGAGCGCAAGCCCTCCGCCCCGGAAGGTCGCGTGGAACAGGTCTGGACCCGAGGCGCCGAGTGGGGCTCGACGATTGCCCTGCTGGCGATCGTCGGCCTGATCGTTCTGGGACTGACGTATCTGACGTTCTCCGTCGAGAACCTGGTCCTGCCCCTGCTGATCCTTCTGGTCGGCGGCGCGGTCTGGATCTTGCTCAGCTATCCGATCGTCATCACGCTCGAACGCCCCGTGCGCATGACGCCCGAGCAGGCCTTGAAGGACTACTACGGGGCCCTCTCGCACCACTTCCCCCACTACCGTCGCATGTGGCTGCTCCTGAGCGAGACGGGCCGCACCTCGTCCTCGTACGGCTCGTTCGACGGGTTCAAGAGCTACTGGAAATCGCGGCTGGCCGAGCTGCGCGGGGAAGGTCTCCTCCAGCACTCCGCTGGTCTTTCAGATCGAGGACTTCAAGTCCGAGAAGAGCGCCGGCAAGACCGCGATCAACGGTAAGTTCACCGTCACGGTCTTCGCCCGGGGCCGCCGCGAGGACGGCCCCCTTCATGCGACCCGCATGTCGGCCGGGTTCGTCAAGGGACCGGACAAGATGTGGTATCTCAACGACGGAACGCTCCCCCGCGAGCGGGAGAAACCGGTTTCGGGCGAGACCCCGGAATGATCGGCGCGGCTCCAGTTCGAAATGGCACGATCGTTCCGAGCGCGGAGGGATCTCAGTGACATTTCTTGAACGCGCCGCCGCCCGTCCGGATGTCGTGGATCCCGAACGCGTTTTCTTTTCGTGTTCCAACCGTCTGGAATCGCCATAACTTATTTTCTATCAATAAGAAACGACGATTCTTCGGCCCCGATTTCAGCCGTGCGCAATTGTCGCTGATTGGATCAGCCCCTTTCCGGGGGCGTCCGGAAGGGGGTCGATCGCCGCAAGTTGTTCCTGGTATGATAGATGGATCAAATTCTCTCCGCGATCAGAACCGCCCCGCGGACCGTCGGGAGGATCAAAATGGCTCACGGGAAGTGTCGCTGACCTTGGGCGTCACCGCTTGCGACGGAGGGGCCGGAGTGACATTCCGTGGACACCATCCCGGAGGGTCACTATCGCCCGAGCATTTAGGAATTACAGCATAAGACAACCTATCATGTCGGATGCGATCGTGCAGGCGCCTGGTCGTCTGGCGGACCTGGTCGAGTCATCCGGGAATGTCCACGACCCCCTCCCAGGAAAAGGCGTGTCCTCGCGAGAGGGTCCTTGCCCTGTGCGCTGGAGGTCAGGATAATGGCCTCACGTTCGGGATGATTCGGCCAGTGGATCGTAGGGCAATACGCCCGTTCAAAAACCAGAGACCTTTCAAGCCGACCCCCGTGCCCTGGCTCGACGGGGCGATGAGTGGCCCGTCGGTTGGACAATCGCGCGGTGTTCCGCCGCGCGAACGGGTCGAGGGGCAACTCCCAACCGCCCGCGGTCACGGTGTGAGGGATTGCGCCTGACGATCTGGAGGGGTAATGGACCCTGAGAAGGTGCAACTCGTCCGGCAGAGCCTGGGCCGATGCCTGCTGAACAAGGCGTTCGCCAACAGCTTTCTTGACGCGTTCTACGACGCTTTTCTCGCGAGCGATCCGCGGATCAAGCCTCTGTTCTCGAAGACGGATATGGAGAAACAGAAGGATCTCCTCAGACACGGTCTCGTCATGCTGATCATGTACGGTGACGGCTCGGCCATGGCGAAGTCGTTGATCGAGCAACTCGCCACGAAGCACGACCACGACCACCTGAACATCGACCCCAGGATGTATCGCTTGTGGACGGACAGTTTGCTCGCGTGCGTGAAGAAGTACGACCCAAAGTATGAAGATAGCCTCAGAAGAGCGTGGGCTGAAGTCCTCGAGCCGGGCATCGCCGTGATGAAAAAAGCCTACTGAATCGACTTTCGCGGAAGGGTGGCAGCAGCCTCGGTAACAGCTTGCCCCTCATGCGGCACTTCGCGGAGAATCGGCGGTTTTGGTGGTTCGTGCGGCTTGCGACGGGGCCAGACGCGGCGCGACTTCAAGGCGCTTTCGCGGGGACGCCGATGCCCGACAGTCCGTCAGACGCACCCTACGCACGACACACGCCGCGCCCGGCGACCCCATTCTTGAGTGAGGATGCGTGTCGCACGGGGTAGGAAAGCAGGCGATCCATGCCCCCTATTCTGCCGCGCGTGACCACGGCCACCCGCGGCCTCGGGTATAGGTGTAATAAAAAGTTAAGAATTCTGCTTGTTCGATAGCCGGTGCGCATGCGATGCTAAGCGTGCGCCGCTCGGGCGGGCCGGTCGGTTGGGCTGGATTGACACTCGATCACAACAATCGGGTTGAACGCCGAAGCGTGACGGGATGGCCGGTGGATGGCATCGACAAATCAAGGGTCACCGATAATGATGCGGAATCAGATCCTCTGCCGGCTCGGGCGACGATTCGCGATGATCGCCACGCTGGTCGTCCTGGCGATGGTCCTCGCGGCGCCAGCTCACGCCAGTTTCACCGTCTTCGAGGCGGTCGGCGCCAATCCTGCCGCGATCACTCCCACGCGAGACGCCTTTCGCACCGCCGTCGGGGGCGGACGGTCGCCGGCTCCAACGGCTCCTTCGGTGGCCTTCGGCGCGAGATCAACTGGGATGGCGTCCCCGAAACATTCTCCGACCCGAACCCCTTGCCCGACGACTTCTTCAACATCAACTCTCCCCGCGGCGCCGTGTTCAGCACGCCGGGGACGGGTTTTCTCGTCAGCGCGAACGCCGGCGGGGCCGCCCCCTCGCTGTTCGGCTTTCCGAACGACTTCCAGACCTTCAGCTCGCAGAAGTTGTTCACGGCCGTCAACAGCAACATCACCGATGTGACGTTCTTCCTGCCGGGCACGAACGTCGCGGCCACGACCGCGCCTTCGGCCTCATCTTCGTTGACGCCGAGGTGGCCGGCCTCACCAGGATCGAGTTTTTCGATTCCAATAATAACTCGATCTTCAGCCGGAACGCCCTGATCACCGTCAATCAAGAGCTGAGCTTCCTCGGCGCCGTGGCCAATGCCGGCGAGCGGATCCGTCGCGTAAGGATCACCTCGGGCCTCAACACGATCGTTTCCAACGGCATGCTCGGCAACTCCAACGACGACGTGGTCGTGATGGACGACTTCCTCTACGCCGAGCCTGCCGCCGTCCCCGAACCGATGAGCCTCACGCTGACCGGGCTCGGCCTGGCGTCGATCGGAATCGCCGCCCGCCGCAGGAGTCGCCGTCGCGCCACCGGGTCGGCGGCTGGCCGTTAAATAAAATCCCGTCATACTCCGGCCGAGTTGAGTCGGGTGCCTTACGCGGACGCACCATTCCCAGAGCGGCGCGTCTTACGCACAGCGATCATCGCTCCCTCGCCGGGGACGACTTGCCGTCTTGCCCCCTTCGGATCGCCTGGGTTCCGTCGGTGCTGACGGTTTGGGTTCGGTCGGCGCCGGTGGAGGTCGAGAGGTTGGGTTCGTTCGGTAATCAGACGCTATCTCCTTTTCTGACAAGAAGTTGTGTTTTGTGCATTCGCCCGTCACGGAGGGGAGCGTCAGCGTTTCTCACTGGAAAAACCGGGATTCGCGGGGTCTGCCAGAATGGCAGATGGGTTCGTTCGGCGCGGGCATTCCGCTCGACCCGAGATGGGACCACGCGCGTCCGGATGACCGACCGCAGAGCCCCTGACCGTACAAGTTGCCAAAGAACCGCGCAGGGTGAAGCCCTGATCGTCCCTCAATGAGAATAGTCTCGTTGCGGAGGCGGTCGGATTTCAGGGGATCTTGTCGGATGGGGTGGAGCCGGGTCGGTCCCGCCGCGCGGACCTGACCCAGCCCATCATGTAGGGTGGGCATTGCCCACCATCCCGGATTGAACATGTGGTGGGCGGTGCCCACCCTACATAGCTGGATTGGTCCGCGCGGCGGGCCTGACCCGTCTTGTTGCGTGAGCCCATGTCGTTGAGTGGCCGGCGAGCGGGCCGCGGGAGCGTGTCTGGGGCGTGGACCCTTGCCGGGACGAACTTCCCCCGCCGGCCCACTACGCGAGCCTCGCCGCCACGCGGGCCTGGGTGCCGACCCCGAGAGCGGTTTGCGAGCCGATGCCGCGCGTGCATCGCGACTCCCCCACCCTACCGTCCCCGCGCCGCCTCGTCCCGAACCGATCCCTCGCGCCGAGCCAGATCCGGAACCCGTTCAGGAACCATCCCCCCTGTCACGGCCCGTCGACGGTGCGCTCTTGACAGGAGAGGTCATGAGAGCGGTTAGGCGTCAGCGGCCAACCCGGAGGAACGTCCGAACTTCCTCGATACTGTACGCCGGGATTCGCCGGTGAAGGACCGCATGGCAGTTGGGACAAACGGGACGAAGATCCTCAACCGGATCGACGACGTACTCTGCGCGGATGTTGGACAACGGGCGAAGGTGGTGAACGTGAATATAACCCTCGGCTACCGCTCCGTAAACCACGCCGAAGCTGAACCCGCAGATACAGCAACTTGTGCCGTGATGCTCGATGCATCGTCGGCGAGCTTCCGGACTGCGTTCGTATGCGTTGACCGAGACACGGCAGACGGCACCCTCGACTATAGATGTCGTCGCTGCGATCTCCTCGGGCAGCAGTAAGTTGGCCCCTTCGACCCAGCCGAGCGACTCCAGGGCCTGGGCAACCTCGGGCCGCATCAACCAGTGCCACTCGCCTTGACGCTTATCGAACAAAACCAGCGTACCGAGCCGCTCCGGTTCCGGATGGTAATCGAGTCGCTCGCCGACCAGCCGCGCGAGACGTCCGTACTGAGAGTTTGCATTCGAATAGCTACGATACCCAACAGCCGACGCGAGTTGCTTCGCAGTGACCGTCCGAGCCGGGGCATGATAGTGAACCCGGAGCATCTGGACTTGACTGTCCGCGATGTTGTCCACCCCGCGAAACGCTGCCGCATATTCCTTTGATGATGGAACGGGCTTGGGAACAGGGGCCTCGTCAGCGGGAGGCGGCCCGCAAAGCGCGGTCACAATCTCAAAAGCCTCGCTAATTTGTTCCGAAGATTGATCGCCGAAGTGCGTGCCGAGTCGATAGCCAAGGTTATGCCAGGTCAACCGCTTCAAGGTCTGCGGAGTAAACTCTGCCTCGCCTCGTGGCATCCTCCCAGCCGGCGTGAAACCGCCCTCGCCGCCGCTCGTCGGAAGAGCGGCGCTATCGCGCTCGTACTGCAAGGCTGCAAACGCTCTTTGGATGCCCTCGGGTGTCATCGAGAATCGTTGATCCTCCGCCGCCTAACGAAGGTGTCCTTGAGAGGTGGCATCTCCACAACGCTCACCTTGCGGAGCCACACGACCATGAGCACCATTCTCGGCCTGGATCTCGGCCAGTTCAAGAGCGTCGCGTGTCGGGACGACCCGGCTGCCGCCTAACCAGAATTCGACGTACGAAAACTCGACGGAACCGTCGTATCATCCTACTCATTGATCGGCTGGGTGGCACTGGCAAAGCCAGTGGCACCCGATGATGGTTCATTTGTTTGTGTGCCACTGGCTTTGCCAGTGCCACCCAGCCGCTGTAGTATTAAGGCGGTCACGCGGCTTACGTGGATTCTTTAGGCGGCCGAAGGCGATGGTCGGCAGATTGCTGGTATCGCCGACCATCGAGGTCGGAGGGCGGCCCGTCGAACGTGGAGGAGCTACGGATGAAAAGGATCTTGATCGGCCTCCTGGCGATCCTCATCACCAGCCCCGGCCTCTGTCGCGGACAGGTCAGCGGCAACGTCGGTTATGCCCAGGCTGGCGGCAAGGCGAGGGCGGAGCAGAGCGAACGAGACAAGCGTGTGCTGACCGCGAGGAGTTGCCTCCGACCGACACAAGCATGTTCGTCGAGGCCAACGTATTGATGAACGTCGAGGCCGATGAATACGTCGCGGTCTTCGGCGTCACGCACGAAGGCGAGACCGTGGCCGAATGCGGCCGGAAGATGGGAGCCACGATCGAGGAGTTCGCCGGAGAATTGAAGTCGCTGGGGATCGGCGAAGAGGAAATCTTTGTCGATTTCGTGGCCCAGAACAAGATCTACGGCTTCGAGGTAACGGGGGACCTCGCTCAGGAAAAGCTCGTCGGCTTCGAATTGAAGAAGAATATCTCGATTCAGTATCGAGATCGGTCCCTGCTCGACAAATTCATCGTCGCGGCGGCGCGATCGGAGATATTCGACCTGATCAAGGTCGATTACATCGTCAAGGACGTCAACGGTGTCCAGGACCGGCTCATGGAGGAGGCCGCGCGCGTCATCGATCAGAAGAAGGCCAGATACAAAAGACTCCTGGGCATCAAGCTCCAGCCCCAGCCCAGGTTTACGCGGAGAGGCCCGCGATCTATTATCCCACGGGGATGTACGACTCGTACACGGCCTACGAGTCGGAGCAGATCGACGGCGCCTCGCTTCGACAGCGATACACGACCCGGGCCGGCGCAAGACCAGGACCTTCTTCTATAACGGCCTGGATTACGACGGCTTCGACGACGTGATCAACCCGGTCGTCATCGAGCCCGTCGTGCAATTCACCCTCTATCTCAAAATCAAGTACGAGGTCGAGCGGGAGGAGAAGCGGTGTCGAGAGCCATGATCGGCTGGGTGGCACTGGCAAAGCCAGTGGCACCCGATGATGGTTCATTTGTTTGTGTGCCACTGGCTTTGCCAGTGCCACCCAGCCGAAGAGGACCGGGGCAAGACGACTTTGCCCCGCTCCCCGTCCGATCAGCCATGAATTTCGGCCGGCTTCTTCTTCGCCTTCTCGGCCTGCTGCGGGGTCATCGACCCGGCCTTGACCATGAGGTCAATCCGGTCCAGCTTCGACATCTCCCGGAGCGCCTTCTTGGCCTTGCGAATCCGCTGGCTCGACGACGGGAGCACCAGCTTGTAACGCTTCGCACACATCGTTAACCCCCAGACCCGCCGGATGATGGAGCCACGTCCCCAGGATACTCGCCAGATTCGGACGCAAAGCTGAATGTGGGTATCACGTGAGATCCAGCTGCCGTCCCAGATCCTCTTCTTACCGCCCGCCGGCACGTAGATGCCCCGGGCTGTGTCCACTTTGGAGGTAGGATCCGACCTCTCAAGAACCGCATAGGCATAATCGAATACAGCCCGGTCGAGCCGTCGGTAATGCCTTTCGTTCGTGGGGAGTGGATCGCCAGCCAGCTCCAGGTTCGCCTTGTACTCCTCGAAGACCTCGCTAATGAATTTTATATTCTCGGGTTCCGTCAAGTCCAGACAGAATCCGAGCCGGATCATGCAGGCGACCACGGCTAGTGGCTCAGTCGCACGATGCTCGTCCTCCGGTGTCTTATTGGCCTTCTTGGCGTATTGCCTTTGGCGAGCTTCGCCACGACGGCTTGCTTTGGAGCATACTCCCGAAGCAGACACCGCCCCAGCCAGTCGTAATTCCTCTCACTCCATTTGAAATCTTCGACTCGGTTTACGATCCGGATCGCCGAGGTCAGGCCGGTACCATGATAGCCTACGATTCTCCGGTGATAATCGTCGAATCTGGCCATTGAGCTTGAGCGAATCTGGGGCCAACTTTGTCGGATAGTCGAGTTTACCAATTCTTCGGGCTGGAGGCGACGCTGCTTCTCCGGTTCGCCGCGGCGAGTCGACGCCGAGTGCGGCACCACGAGAGGCCGACGCGCCGGCCGCGAGCCGACGCGAACGCCGCGTCGCGGCGGGTGGCTGGGGTCCGGCTTCGGACCCCGGTTTTTGCCGATGCCCTCACCTGGGGTCCGAAGCCGGACCCCAGCCACCCGGCGCCGAGGTCATACGCTCAGCTTCCGGAGAGAGACGAATCAAACGGGGGCGGCGGACCTGATCCGAGATGGCTCGATCAGGTCCGCGAAATGATCTGGGTCTGTCTCTATCACTAACGCCGAAACGGCCGCTCAGGCCAGTTCCGGTTCGGTGGTCGGGGCGGCGGGCTTGGTGATCCGGCTGCTCGCGGAAGAGCAGCAATGAAGGCGACGATGCAGACGATGGTCAGGACCGTGGGGCCGATCCAGATGGCGAACCAGTCGGTGTTCTCGACGAGCGCGCCGGCCGCTCCTGCGGATTGTCGCGACGTCAGAGAAGGCGTTGCGGATCGTGCCCGAGACGATGCTCCCCAGGACCGTGCCGAGGCCGTAGACCACGAAGACGAACAGGTTTTCTGCGGGGCCGAGGCCTTGATGTCCCCCCTGGAGGCCGCCTTGTCGACGAACATCTGGGCCGGTACGAAGAAATAGCCGAAGGCGAACCCGTGCAGGACGATCGTCGAGATCATCAGCCAGTACGGTGGTGGTCGATCGACGGAGAGGCTGGACCGCACTGCTCCGGCGGCCGCGGCGCCGAGGATCATCGTCTTCTTGATGCCGAGTGTGGCGCACGACGAACGGCACCGTGAACATCAGCCCCAGCTCGGACCACTGGCCGATGGTCATATACTGCGTCACGCGTGGGTCGGGCGTGCCGAGGTCGCTCAGGAAGAAGTTCTCCAGTCCGAAGTAGAAGGCCATCACGATCGCGACCAGTCCGCTGACCGCGATCAGCACGCCGAACGAGCGGTTGCCCAGCAACTCCAGGCTCTCCAGGATGGCCGACCGCCGGTCGATCGGGTCGGATTCCTTCGCCGGGATCGGCGGGGTGTGCGGCAGGAACAGGCAGAAGCCGGCGTACAGCCGACAGAACCGCCGGGAGGCGCAGGCAGTCGCGGAACGCGGCCCACCGATGCCGGAAACCTCGAAGAACGACCGGAGGAACGGCGACAGCCCCGACGCGACGTCCCAGCCCGAGGTACCAGCCGTAAAACCAGCCCGCAGCGATCCAGCCGATCGTGCCCCAGAGCCGGATGTAGCGAACCGGTCCCGTCTCGTGCTCGCCGAGGGTCCGGAACGAGACGGAGTTGGTCAGGGCGATCGTCGGCATGTAGAGGTTGCAGTAGGCGAACATCAGGCCAAACAGCGGCCAGAAGCTGGTCGTGTACGCGCCTCCGAGCAGCAGGAATGCCCCCACGGCATGAAGGCCGCCATCACCCGCTCGCTCGCGAAGTAGCGGTCGGCCAGCTGGCCGATGATCATCGGCCCGAAGATCGAGCCGAGGCCGTAGACCGACACGAAGAACCCCGCTGCGGACCGGGCTCAGCCGATTCCCCCGTTGCCGACGAACCCGACAGGCCCGGCAGCCAGACCCCCCAGACGAGGTACTGAAGAAACATCATGATCGACAGGCGAATCCAGTTTCCTGTGCTCATGTTCAGGGACTCCGACGGGTGTTCTGCTTGAGAATGTGGGGTCAATAAAACGAAACGCGGTGGCCGATCGCGCGGCCCCGCCTGGCTATCTTCACAAAATAACGGCCCAGGCCGCCGTTCGCTATCGGTTTCCCCCGGAAAGCGGGCGGAATGCCGGGCGGTACGGAAGCGGAACCTGAGGGCCGGCTCCGTCTTCGGAGAACGGGCTGGGACGGGTCCAGACCTTCGGGTACGCTGGAACCGAGGAGGTTCCCGCCATGCCGCTACGCGATCACTTCCGCCCGCCGCTCGCCGACCGCAGATCCTGGGAGGGCTTCCACGGCGGCTGGCCCATGATGATCGTCGAGGGGGCTCAATCGCGACCTGCCCCGACGCTACGTCGCCGAGCCGCAGGTCCACCTGGGCTCGGCAATCGAGATCGACGTGGCGACTTTCGGTGAGGAGGAGGTGACGGGGCAGGACGGCTGCCGGGGGGCGTGGGGGGACGGCGGTGCGGCGACCGAGACCTGGGCCCCGCCGCGTCCGACGCTTGCCGTCGCCGCCGACCCCCCGGCCCCGCGCGAGTACGCGGTGCGGGTCTACGACACGAGGACCGGCCGGAGGCTCGTGGCGGCCGTGGAGATCGTCAGCCCGGCCAATAAGGACCGACTCGAGCATCGCCGGGCCTTCGTCGCCAAGTGCGCCGCCCTGCTGCAGGAGCTCGTCTGCGTGGTGATCGTCGACGTGGTCACGAGCCGGACCGTCAACCTGTATGGCGAACTGCTGGATCTCCTCGGCCAGGCCGACCCGTCGCTTTCCGGCGGGCCACCCCCACTCTACGCCGCTGCCTGCCGATGGGCCGGGGATGGGGAATCCTGGACCCTGGAGGCCTGGGCACATGCCCTGC
>CAVWUA010000018.1:0-67428 GCA_963758025.1 uncultured Planctomycetota bacterium
CCGGCCTACTGGGGGGCGGTCTTCCCGCTGGGGATGTACACCGCCTGCACGTGGCGGCTGGCGGACGTTCTCGACCTGCCGTTCCTCCGGCCGATCCCCCGCGGCTTCGTGATCGTGGCGCTGGCGGCCTGGCTGGCGACGGCGTGCGGCCTGGCGTGGACGCTGGCCCGCGCCGGGCTGGCGCTGGCCAGGGCGGAGAGCGCCCTCCGGCGTCCTGACGCTCGACGGCGGGGCGTCGCGACGGTGGTGGCCGAGCCGCCGCCGCGATCCAGCGCCATCGCCTCCCGGGGAGGCCGCTCAGGCCCGCCCCCCTTCGATCGAAGCGTTCAGGTCGCGGACCAGGACGTCGGGCCGGATCCCGCGCGGGGTCGCGGCCTGTCCCACCGTGACCTGGGGACGGAACTCCTATGTCGTCACACATCATGAGGCTTGAGACCATCCGCGACGTCGAGTAGAATAAAGAATGATTAAGCATCTGGATCGTGGGAGAATTCGCAGGGGGTATTGATGTCGTCAATCAGAGGCTGCGACCAACTCCGCGCGTCTCGCGCCCGGAGCCGTCGGGAGTTCTTGCGGGCCGGTGGGCTGAGCCTGTTCGGGCTCGGGCTGCCGACGTTGCTGAAGGCCCGGGGGCTCTCGGCGCCGGTTTCGGCAGGTTCGTTCGGCCAGGCGAAGGCATGCATCCTCCTGTTCATGTGGGGCGGCCCCGCGCAGCAGGAGACGTGGGACCTCAAGCCGGATGCTCCCGAACAGGTGCGCGGCGAGTTCCGGCCGATCCCGACGAACGTGCCGGGGATCGAGATTTCCGAGCATTTTCCAATGCTCGCCCGGCAAGCGCACCGGCTGGCGATCCTCCGCTCGGTCCATCACAAGGACGTGAACCACACGACCGCCACGCACGAGCTGCTGACCGGCCGGCCGTTCTCTCCCGCGGCCTCGCGCCCCGACGAGCAATGGCCGCATTACGGGGCCGTCCTGGCGCAGAAAAACCGGGGAAACGAGCGGACGGTCCTGCCTCCGTTCGTCCAGATGCGCCCGACGATTCCCGACGGTGCTCCCCGGTTTGTCGAGCAGAGCGCGGGGCAGGGGGCGGGTTGGCTTGGCCCGGCGCTGAACCCGTTCACGATCGACCACGACCCGAACCGCCCCGATTACGACGTCGGCGACTTCCGCTTGCCGGAGGAGGTCGGCTCGGGCCGCTTGAAAGACCGCCGACGCTTGCTCAGCCTGGTGGACGACCAGGCCCGGCAGCTCGAAATGAGCGTCCCGGTCCAGACCTTGAAATCGCACTACACCCGCGCCTACGACCTGCTCACGACCCGGCGCGCCCTTGAAGCGTTCGACCTGGAGAAAGAGGACCCGAGGCTCCGCGCCCGCTACGGATTGCACCCGCATGGCCAGGCGGTCTTGCAGGCGCGGCGGCTGGTGGAAGCGGGCGTGCCGGTCGTGACGATCTTCTGGCAGAACGACGGGCTCACCAACGTCAGCGTGTACTGGGACACGCATAACCGCAACTTCATCGACCTGAAGACCCGGCTCATGCCCGCCGCCGACCAGGCCTTCACGGCCTTGCTCGATGACCTCGATGCGCGGGGCCTGCTCGACGAGACGCTGGTCGTCTGGACGGGGGAATTCGGTCGGACGCCCCGCGTGGGGCAGGGGGTCGTCGGTGGCGCGGGGGCCGGCAAGGACGGCCGCGACCACTGGCCGCATTGCTTCTCGACGGTCCTCGCCGGCGCGGGGATTCAGGGGGGCGTCGTTCACGGCGCGTCCGACCGCTGGGCCGCCTACCCGGCGCTCGATCCCGTCACCCCGGCTGACGTCGCGGCCACCGTCTATCACTGCCTGGGCATCGACCCGGCCCTGGAACTGACCGACCAGCTCAATCGTCCCCTGCGGCTTTGCCTGGGGAACCCGATTTCCAGCGTGCTGGCCTGACCGGGTGTCCAAACCGAGCGGTTCGGGGCATCATCGGCGGCGAGCGTGTGTTTCGCTCCGCGCATCCATCCGTGATGAGCTGCCCTGTCCACTCTCCCTCCGCATTGCGTTATATCCGACGATCCTTTCCCGGAAAGAAGGTCCGCGCATGAGTCGCCTTCGAGGTTGTGCCGCTCTGGTCGTTCTCGGGCTCCTGATTCTGACCGGGGCCGATGGCGATCCCCCCGCGGAAGAAAACGCGCCGAGGGTCAAGCCGGGAGACCTCTCACTGACGGTCGAAGGGGCCATTGATGCCGAACTCGCGCCGGTGGCGGGGGAAATGACGGCGCTGTTCTTCGAGAGCTATCCGAAGCTGATCGAGCGGTTCGAGAACCCGGATAAACCCGCGAGCCGGAACATCCATCTGGTCTTTCGGGAGGAGATGCGCGTTCCGGCGTTCCGTCGCGGAGATCAGATTGTCGTCAGTGTCCCGTGGTTACGGCGACATCCCGAGGATCTCGGGATGCTCACGCATGAGCTGACGCATCTCGTGCAGGACTACCCGCGCTCCGGCCCCGGCTGGCTGGTGGAGGGGATCGCGGACTACGCCCGGAAGGTGTATGGCCCCGCCGATCAGCCGGGATGGGCACTCCCGGAACGATTCGGAGAGCAACAGAGCGTTCAGGACGGTTATCGCGTGACCGGACGGTTCCTGCTCTGGCTGGACGAACATCATCCCGGAGTCGTCGATCAGCTCAACCGCCGCTTGCAGAAGGGGGAATTTGCGGTTTCGGACTTCCAGTCTCTGACGGATCAGGACCTGGATGCGCTCTGGCGGGAGTGTGTCGAGGACCTCTCGGCCAGGCGTTGACGATCGGATCGCCCGGAAGAGGCTTGGAACGGGGCGAGCGAAACGGGTTGAGGAACGCGGTTGGTTGCGGATGGCCTGAACGCCGTCCGCAACCAACCGCGTTTTCGCACCTTTGGGTCTTCCCGGACAATCTCTCAGTTGGCCTTGGCGTTTTTCATCATGTCATTTTCCATCGACTTGACTTCCTCGGGGACATAGGTCCCCTGGGCGTCCGCTGGAACACCTTCCTCGATACCGCCGCCGCCGCATCCGGTCAGATTCAGCGTCAGAAGCGCCAGGACAAGCCAGCAACCGATTCGCCGCATCGCGTAACCTCTTATAGGAACTCGTGGAGAGAACAGAACCGAAGCCGGGAGGGAAGGGATCAATTCGACGTTGATTCCAAAGCCGGAGGGACCTCTCGGGGGGAGAGAGGTCCCTTGGCCTTGGAATTGAGTCGTTGTCGTCAGGGCAGATGGCTCAGAGCGAGTCCCCGCTCAGGACCTCGCCGCCGTTGCGCGTACCCAAGGCCCACCACGCCTGATAACTGACCGAGTCCTTGATGAAACGGACCGAGCCGTCCGCCATGCCGATGTTCACCCCGCCGGAGTGATTGCTCGTCGGCGGCGTGCTGCTATACGCGCCACCGAAGGTCAGCCAGGAGGCGTCCAGGGTGGTGTTCTGGCAGGAGGTACTGTTGGGCGATCCGTAGTGCGTGTAGGCGTTGGTGACGACGTGGTGGGGATATCCACCCACCCAGAAGTAACCGTTGCCGTTGGAGCGGATCGAGGTGGTCGTGGCCGGCAGCCCCTTGCAGGCCATGGCGAACGCCGCCGGATTCGCCGAAGAGCCGGGATCGGCGGCGGGGAAGATGGCCCGTTTCGCTTCCGGATCGTTGAGTTTGAGTGCGGGATTGCCCCGCAGGCCGATCAGCCGCTCGCTGAACAGCGCCGTGTTCGAGGAACCGTCGCGGACGCTCTCCAGACCGAACGCCCCGAGGTTGGAGTCCGTGGAGAAGGAGCTCGACGCATACGGGACGATCGTCCCCGACCAGCGCCGGAGCACGCCAGGGCCGCCGAAGTTGCCGACGTAGTTCTGGGTTCCGTACGGGTCTTGCGGACGCTGCTTGATACCGTCGGAGGGGCAGAGCAGGGTATTGATCTGCGAATAGCCCGCGGTGGTATTCGCCGCGCCGTTGGACACGCCCGCGACGTTGTTGTACAGGCCCGCGTTGAAGTTGAACGCGTTGTACAGGGGGCCTTGTTCCATGTGGGGCAACAGCGGCAGGACCCAGCCGTAGCTCCATCCGGAGGATTGATTCTGGGCCGTCGGGAACGCGCACTGTCCTGGGAAGACGCTGGTTTGATCGAGATAATTGTGAATGGCGAGGCCGAGTTGCTTCAAGTTGTTCGTACACTGTGAGCGGCGAGCCGCCTCACGAGCCGCCTGGACTGCCGGAAGCAGCAAGGCGATCAGGACTCCGATAATGGCGATGACGACGAGCAGTTCGATCAAGGTAAATCCGCGGCGAGAGCTCTTCACGATCGTTGCGCTCCGAAAATCGAGAACTGGAGAAGGAGATGGGACGCCTCGACTGCACGAACAGAACGTTGGACAGACGACAGACGGCGATGGCTCGGAAGCAGAACTCGTACCGAGCCGGAAGTGTGCCACCACAAATGAGCGTCATCAGACATGAATTGGGCTGTTAATCTTTCAAAAAATTTTTCGATATTTGATGTCGAAGTGTGGGAACAGTCGCCTTCGTCGTGCTCAATGATCAGGCGAGGTGCAAGGAATGTGGTCAAAAGGTGGTAGGGAGGGTTCGTGGGCCGGGATCTGAGACGCGTTCGGGGAATGGCGTGGCGGAAGGACCGGGGCGGCGGGTATGCTAGAATGGTCGGGATGACGGGCAGGGATCGGTTCCTTTTTTGGGGACGGTCGAGCGCGGGAGGGTGGCATTGATGGCAACCATCGTGCTGGCGGACGACGACGCCGACATTCGCGCCGTGTATGGGCCATTTCTCCAGGCGGCGGGGCATACGGTTCACGAGGCGGCCGACGGCCGCGAGGTCCTGGAACAGGTGCATCAACACCGCCCCGACCTGCTCTTGCTCGACGTCTGGATGCCGCAGATGAACGGCTTCGAAGTGCTCGACGCCTTGCGGCACGATCCGGCGGCCGCGCGGATGAAGGTCGTCATGCTTTCCAACCTCGGCGACGCCGATGCACGGTTCGAGGCCTTTGGCGGGGGCGCGGTGGAGTATCTGATCAAGGGGCTGGAACTGCGCGACTTGCTGGCGAAGGTCGAGGCGACGCTGGCGACGTCCGAGACCGCCTCGGACACCACGTGAATCGGTCCTCCGGGAACGAGACCACGCGGCAACCTCTCCGACCAGGCATGGCCCCTTGATGCCCATGACCGACACGTACCTCGAAAGCCTCGCCTACCTCTACGGCCGGCTCAACTACGAACGGACCGGCATGCCCCGGTTGCCTTCCGAGTTGCGGCTCGGGCGGATGCGGCGGCTCTTGCGGCTCCTGGGGGACCCTCAGGACGCGCTTCGGGTCGTGCACGTCGCCGGGACCAAGGGGAAGGGCTCGACGTGCGCGATGCTTGCCGCCGCGCTCTCGGCCTCGGGCCGCCGCACCGGCCTGTTCTGCTCGCCCCACCTGCACCGGCTGGAGGAGCGGTTCATGATCGACGGGCGCGAGGCCAGCCCGCAAGAGCTGATCGCCCTGACCGACGCGGTTCGTCCGGCCGTCGCCGCGCTCGATGCCCACGCCTCCGCCCACTCCCGACGCGGGGCGACCTTCTTCGAGATCACCACGGCGATGGGCCTGCTCCACTTCGCCCGGCGCGGGGCGGAGGTCGTCGTCCTGGAGGTCGGCATGGGGGGGCGGCTCGACTCGACGAACGTCGTCCGGCCCGACCTGGCGGTGCTCACCTCGATCTCGTTCGATCACGTCCGGCAGCTTGGCAACACCCTCGGCGCGATCGCCACGGAGAAGGCGGGCATTCTCAAGCGCGGTCGTCCGGCCGTCAGCGGCGTGCGGGGGGACGAGGCCCGCGCGGCAATCCATCGCGTCGCGCGTCAGCGGCGGGTGGCGCTCCGCGAGCTGGATCTCGATTTTCAATATCAGTACATTCCGCCGCCGTCGCCAATCGACCGGCCCACCTCGGGCACGGTTTCCGTTCGGACCTGGCGGCGCGACTGGGACGCCGTTCGCGTCCCTCTGTACGGTTCGCATCAGGCATGGAATACCGCCGTCGTCCTGGCCGCGCTCGACACCCTGGCGGAGCAGGGGATGGAGGTCGCTCCCGAGTCGGTGGAGCGGGGCTTCGCGGACCTGCGGTTCCCGGCGCGGGTCGAGATCGTCGGCGAGTCTCCCTGGCTGGTCATCGACGGCGCCCACAACGTCGCGTCGGCCCTCGCCCTGGCGGAGACCTTGCGTTCCTGCTTCCCGCCGGTGTCCCGCACGCTCATTTTCGGCACGACCCGCGACAAGGATCTCGACGGTCAGCTTCGGGCCTTGCTGCCGTTGACCGATCGGGTCGTGGCGACGTGTTACCGGGAAAACCCGCGCGCGGTCTCTCCCGAGGAGATCATCGCGGCGGTCGCGGCGCTGGACGGTCCCCCCGCGCACATCGAGCCGGGCCCGGCCGAGGCCCTCGCCGCCGCGCGTCGAATCACCCCACCAGAGGGCCTGATCTGTGTGACGGGCTCTCTGTTCCTCGCCGCGGAAACCCGCGCCGTGGCGCTCGGCCTGGAACCGGGGCCCTTGCTGACGCCCGTCTTGCCCTGAGTGGTGGGAGGTCCGAAGAATGGAGCCGAGAACCCGCGCGATTCTCCCACGTTCCCTCGCGGGCCGTTTGACGAAGCCCGTGGGGCCTCGTAAAATCGAACATGCCGTCATGTTCGGCATGATCCCACGTCTGGCGCGACTTCCGGAAAGCAAAATCCATCTTTCCTCGCGTCGCGTGCCTCTCTGTATGACATACTATCACCAACCGAACCCGTCGCGCCGTCCCTGGTTCCGTTCTTGTCCAGGCGCGAGGACCTCGACAGGAGCCCACACCCATGGCTGCCGCCAATGAATCTCAGGGCCTCAAAATCGCCGTGGCGGCTTTCGTGACGCTCACGGTGATTCTGGCCGTTACGACATATTTCGGCTTTTCCAGCTATTCCGAGGCAAACGCCAAGCTGGCCGAAGCGCAGCAAACCATCCAGACGAAAGACACGGCCGCGAGGGAAGCCATCGGCAACCTCGACGATCTGAAGTCACGCGCTGGCTATCCGCCGACAAAGTACGAGGAATACCCGTCGGTCAAGGACGCCATCAAGAAGGACGAGGCGCAGCTCAAGGAAAACGTGACTGCCATGGTTGGCAAGATCCAGGGGATGATTGACCAGTATCGGCAGGCGATCCAGCAGAACAACGTCAACGGCGTTGCCCAGGCTGATGTCGAAAGGCTGGTCCAGGCGGCGAACGAGAAGGCCGCCCAGATCCTCAACGAGCCGAACCCCACGTTCCAGTCCACCCAGCAACACATGATGGAGCTGATGGACAACATGGCCCAGTTGACCACCGCCATGTCGATGGACAACCAGGGCCTGCGCAGTCAGCTCGCCATGGTCAATCAGGCGAACGACCAGCAATTGCAGATTCAACTGACCGCCGTGCAGAAGTCAGAGCAGGACAAGGAGTCCGAACTGGTCAAGCACGAGCAATCTCGCCGCGAGCTGGCCCAGACCAATGACCAGCTCTCGACCCAGAACGACCAGCTCATCATCGAGAACCGCGCCCTGAAGGACCAGATCGCCCAGTTGACCGAGGACTTCGGTCGCAACCGCGATCTGATGATGGCGCAGTTGCGCGGAGTTCGCGAGGAACTGGAAAAGAGTGAGGTCGTGCTGGACCAGGCCGACGGCTACATCACGTTCGTCGACTACGGCCGGAGCGAAGTCCGCACCGATATCAACCGGACCCAGGGGGCGAAGCCTCAGATGCACTTCGCGATCTTCGATCGCGACGCGCCCGGCTTGCCCACCGATAAGCCCAAGGGCACCATCGAACTGATCCACGTCGGCAACCAGGGCAGCATTGGCCGGATCATCGAGACGACGCGGAGCGATAATCCGATCCGCGACGGCGATCAGGTCTACTCCGCCGCATGGAGCCCGGAACATCCCGAGAAGTTCGCCCTGATCGGCGCGATCGACTTCGATCGCGACAGCAAGGACGACCGCGAAGACCTCAAGCGAATGATCCGCTCGGCCGGTGGTGAGATCGTCTACGATCTTCCCCCGCCCGGCGTCGGCGCCGAACAGGGCAAGATCACGCCGGAGGTCTCGTGGTACATCAGCGACGCATCCCCGTCATCCGATGACAGGGCCTACCTCGACAAGCGGAGCGCCGCGATCAGCGAAGCCCGTCTGGTGGGCGTCCGGCCGATGTCGTTGAAGAACATCCTGGCCTATCTGAACTACTCCTACGGCCGCTCGGTACCGGGTCAGGTCGAGGCGATTAACCGCGATGCGGTGAACCGTTTGCTCCACCCGCAAGGCGCGACCGGCGAACTCTCCACGCCGCAGCCCGACGAAGAAGGCATGGAGGAGAACGATAACAATCCGGGAGGTGGCCTGGGCGCCTTCCCCTGATCGTTCTCGTACCATCGGGATCAGAACGAAACGCGAAAAGCCCCCGCCGGAGCCATCCGGCGGGGGCTTCTTCAGTTGTTACGCAGCGAATCGAGACTCGCCATGAGCCGGGTCAGGTGCGTCTCCTGACGCACCGTTCCCAGGCTTGCCGCAGTCCCTTCCGCAATGGGACAGGTCCCGTCGGCGACGTCACTCCCCGCGCTGGGCGATCGGCTTGACGTCGCGGTTGGGGGGGCCGACGTAGCGGGCGCGGGGACGCATCAGACGGTTGTGGTCGAGCTGCTCGATGATGTGGGCCGACCAGCCGGCGACGCGGGCCATCGCGAAGATCGGCGTGTAGAGGCTGATGTCCAGGCCCATGTAGTGATACAGCCGGGCGCTCGGCCAATCGACGTTCGGCGGCAGGTTCTTCTGGCCGGTGACGGCCCGCTCGATCGGCTCGGCGATCTGCTCCCAGCGCTCGTCGCCGGTCTCGGCGGCGAGGTTCTGGCAGTGCTCCTTGAGGATGCGGGCCCGCGGGTCGCCGGTCTTGTAGACGCGGTGGCCGAAGCCCATGATCCGCTCCTTGCGGGCCAGGGCGTCTCGAACCCACTCGTCGGCGTTCTTCGGGTGCGCCGACCTGCTCCAGAACCTTCCACGCTTCCTCGTTGGCCCCGCCGTGCAGCGGCCCCTTGAGCGTGCCGATCGCCGCGACGATGCCGGAATGGAGGTCCGAGAGGGTCGAGACCGTCACCCGCGCGGCGAACGTCGAGGCGTTCAGCTCGTGCTCGGTGTAGAGGACCAGCGACAGGTCGAACGCCTTGCGCATGACCTCCGAGGGGGCCTTGCCGTTGACCATGTTCAGGAAGTTGCCGGCGTGGTCGAGGTCCTCGCGGGGGGCGACCAGGTCCTTGCCCTGGGCGATCCGCTCGCGGTAGGCGATCGCGGTGGGCATCTGCGCGATCAGCCGCTCGGCCTTGCGGACGTTGGCCGCGTGGTCGGTCGGGTGCGGCGTTGACCTCGGGGTCGAAGTGCGAGAGCACGCTGACCGACGTCCGCAGGACGTCCATCGGATGGACCGACTCGGGGATCGACCGGAAGAGCGTGACCAGGCGGCTCGGGGATCATCCGCGCGGCGTGCAGGCGGGCGGAGAACTCGCGGAGCTGGCGTCTTGGTGGGCAGGTCGCCGTGCAGGAGCAGGAAGGCGGTCTCCTCGTAGGAGACCTGTCCGGCCAGGTCCTCGATCGCGTAGCCGCGATATTCCAGGCCACCGGCTCCCTGCTTGCCTTCGAGGTTGCAGATCGCCGACTCACTCGCGATGACCCCCTCCAGACCCGGGAAATACTGGTCCTGCGACGCGGTACTCATTGAACGACTCGCTCCAGAGCAAGGAAGGAAGGGTGGCGGGCGCCTCGGGGCGCGCTTCATGATCGTCGCGCCGGATATTCCGTGTCCGCCGACCGTTTGGAACACGGGATCGCGATACATGCAAGCTAACCGACGTCTCGGCTCCCGTCAAAGGTCGGGAACCGGGAGGACAGGGGGCTGGTCAGCTTATTCGGTACGTCTCGCCTGGCCGACCAGACGGTCCGACGTCCGCTTCCTCACGAGTTTAGGCGATTTGCCGCCGCGCTTCCAGTGATCGGTTTCCCGCTCGGGCCACGGCCGGAGCCAATCCTCAATGAGTCTCCTGAATTGTGAAGAAAAGCGTCACCTTGTCCTCCAGGCCATACAGGAGGATCTGGATCGTGCCGTAGGAGTCGCCTTGCCGGTAGGTCCAACCATGGTGAATTGTCCGCGACACCCCATCGGATGTTGATGTGCTCGCGGAGTTATTCAGAAAAGTGCGGCCGTTCTGTGGGAAGGAGTGAAAACGGTTGCGCATCTCGGTTTCAACCTTCGTCAGGAAGTCGTTCTGCTCGGCCTCGGGAACCTGCCCTGACAGAAGGACGCTCCGTGCCAGCTCCTTTGAGGTGAAGGGCTCCTGAAGTCGTCCGCTACCGACGGTGGACCAGACCGACGTGGGGCGAACCTTCATCATGAACTCGAACGGTTCGAACGTCTCATAGAACGGGGAGGTGGTCTCCGGTCGCGAGAGCTCGCGCTGCCTTGGCAGGAGCACCGTGACGATGGTCAGCACGACACCCAGAATCAATCCCGTCACCCACGCGGCCGCGATCAGTAACCAACGCCAGGACGGGTGGATCGGCACCGAACGATCTCCGAGGTTGGACCTCGGAGCGGTCGTCGCCATCGGGGAACTCATGACACCGCGTCTCCTCGGGACGAGAATCTCACAACAATTTTCGTGAACAGACACGGCGAACGCAATGGATTTCTCCCTGGAAATCCCTGGTTCGCCGATGTCCTCCGTTACCATTTCGTCGAACGGAGCCAAAGATTGTCGGACATGCCAGCCAGCGTTCCGTCAGGACGTGCCGGGGCCGGTTCCGACACGTCGTCGCGAGGGGAGCAAACTTCCGTGCGGGATCTTCGCGCAAAAAATAACCCCAACGGGGTCCAGGGCCGCGCCTCGAAAGGTGGCCAGGCCCCCGTTGGGGAACGTCCCGACGGACTCTCACCCCCAAGGTGAGATGCTCGCGCCTTCCGCCCAGATGACACGAGCAGTCCGCAGGGTCGTCTGCTCTTGAACGTTGCACCCGAATCAACGGGTCACGTTGATGTTCTAGTCGCCTCGGCCGGGATTGAACAGGGGAGTGACGAATTTTTTTTGAAAAAACGCTGGCAGAGCCGTGTGGGAATCCGTTCAGGAGGATTCGGGAGGGGGATCGAGAAGGTGGAGAAGATCGTCCAGCTCCTCGGTTTCCAGCGCGGCGAGGCGCGTGGCGAGCGTGTTGATCAGGCTGAAGAAGCGGAGCAGCGCCTCGACGCGGCCCTGGTGGGGTTGAAGCGAGGGGTCCTGCCGGATCTGCCGGGCCGTCTGTTCGAGCACAACGAGCGTGGGGTCCAGCTCCCGGCGCTTGCGCTCCTGGAGGATACGGCGGAAGAGGACCCAGACGTCGGTCTCCGCGCGATAATATTCGCGACGTTCCCCCTGGCGGTGGACCTTGTGCACGACTCCCCAGTTGATCAGCTCGCGGAGATTCATGCTGGCATTTCCGCGCGAGATCCGCAGCCGCTCGCGGAGGTCGTCGGCCGACCAGTCGCAGCCGGTAATGTACAGCAGGGCGAACAGCTCTCCCATCGTGGCGTTGATTCCCCAGGCGCGTGCCATCACGCCCCAGTGCTCGACGAACTGCCGGACCAGATCGGTTGTGGCCGTCGGTTCCGTTCCGGGCTCGGGCGCATCGGAGTTATTCATGGCATCCCGGGGAAAAATAACAATAATAAGGAGAGAAGCATCCATCGGACGACCCTTGGGACCAGTCGAGGATGCCCGGAGACAACATACAGGGAATCTTTAAGAATTTTCGGCGTTGACTGCCGTCATCATGATAAGATTGAGGGGACTGGGCGTGTCTGCCTGGTTTCGAGGGTGAATCGATCGATCCTCCCTCGTGTTTTACGCCGGGAGTCTCTGGTAAACAAGCCAATTGGTCCTGCCCGTTGGGTGTAATCGCCGGAAAAAGTTGGGATCATGACCGTTTCTGGGTTAGAATACGGTATCGCATCTGACACTCCGGCACCCGAAGAGATCTGTCCCAGGCGATGCGTTCGCTGACTGAGTGCCTGCCCGTCGTCTTTTATGGAGGAGACGATTCCCATGCCTGAAACCGTGGTGCATTTCCAGATCCGCATGCCACCAGCCCTGCACGAGCAACTGGCTAGCTGGGCAAAAGAAGACAAGGCCTCGCTCAACGCCCTGATCGTCGGTCTGCTGGAAAAGGCGGTCGAGCAACACGAGAAGTCGGGATCCAAAGAACGCAGTCTCTCCAGTTGATCGCTCTTACCACCTGCCTGGGCCTCTTTTCACCGCAGATGATGGAAGGTCCGCGCGGCCAGGATTGATACCAGAGGGCATCCTGGGGATGACAGGGCGAAAACTTGCTCTTGCCATTCCCGGCTCCAGTTGATACCCTCTTCAGTCCCATTCCCCGATAGCTCAATCGGTAGAGCGAGCGACTGTTAATCGCTAGGTTCTAGGTTCGAGTCCTAGTCGGGGAGATGGCGTCACGAGACGCGAAGCTAAAGAAAGGGGTTGCGGGTCATACCCGCAACCCCTTTTCTGTTAGGGTGAGCTAACGATCGTGCGGCAGTGGCTCCGATCCGGTGGGATCTTGCCCGGATCGAGGGCGGGTCGGCTATCGAAGAATCCTCCGCCCCGATTCATGGGGGCTCGACTCGACCCTGACCTCCGTGGCGTCGGGCCGGGAACGTTCCACCGTCGAGATCAGTCCACACGTGCGGTCATCTCGCCCGGACAAGGGGCCTCACTGCTTGACGCGCTCGGAGACGGACGGCATTGGCCGGTCTGGCGGGAGGTCCTTCAAGCGCTGGTTGAACTTGAATCTCCGCACGTGATCTGGTGGCACGCCGATGACGCTGGCGATGTTGGTGGTCCAGCGGGTCAACTCGCCGTCATCGATGTCGCCCACGACCCAGACGGTCCGACGGTACTTCAGGGCGTCCAGGAGCGGGGCCGGGATCTGCTTCTTCAGCGCTTCCATCCGGCACTCGGCGATCCCTCGCTCTGTCTCGACGTCCAGCGGAGTGCCGGGGATGTGGTCCGAGAGCACGTCAACGTCGTCAACGACGAGGAGGTCGGACGTTTGCCAGGGCCAGAGGATGCGGCCGTCGTCGAACTCCGGCTGGTCCCACTGCCCGTCCTCCTTCAAGGCGGACTGGAGGAGCTTGGCCAGGGTCGTGTACCGGCCGATTCCCATCCGGATGGCGAACTCGGTGCCGATGCCGATGGACAGGCTGCTCTTGCCCGAGTCCAGCGGGCCAGCCAGGACCAGGTGGTTTGTCGTCGTCGCGCGGCTGCCCGCCGGTGACGGACGGCTCAGGTCCACGATGAACTGCGCCGTCTCCTTCGGGATCGGGTTCGGGAAATTGGCCAGGCGATAGAGGTACGGGTACCCCCCTTGCTGGAAGGTCAGCTTCCGGCGGAGCCAGACATAGCCCAGCCCCAGCGCGAAGATCCCCGTGATCGGGACCGCGATCAGCCCGAGGCGCGGCTCCTCAGCCCCAGGCCCGCGACGATCGCCCCCAGGGCGATGTAGAAGACAGCCGTGAAGGTGTTGAAGAAGATCTCCAGGCCATTGAACCGGAATACGCTTTTGGATTGCCGCGCCTTCATCCACTGGCGGCGGAAGTCGTCCGCTTCCTTCAGGACGAACACCGCGACGACGGCCAGGCCGAGCCACAGCCCGGCCCGCGATTGCGAATAGCCGAATTGAATCGCGGCCCAGGTCAGGGCGATCGTGATCTCAAAGCCCAGGGCGAAGTGCCCGAACTGGTCGGCGACCCACTCGTAGCTGAACGTCACCGTGTCCTGGACGTCCTTGCCGAAGAGGTCGCGGATGACCTGGCTGACGACCGCCTTGACGCCGGGCAGGCGCGGCTTCGAGAGGGGCAGACTCTCCACACCCGGCGCGGGCTGGGCGGCTGTCATCGGCTCGGCGTTCACGGAAAGCCTCCAGTCCGGGGCGGTCCCCCGGGTTGAACAGGTCACGGCCCGACGGCTTCGGCCCCTCGCCCGCGGGACAGCAGCCAGGCCGGCAACGCCAGCACGACCGCCCCGACCAGGGTATAGCCCAGGGCGTGAATGACGGGGTTCTTGCCGAAGACGATCGAGGCGATCACGAAGCTGACGAAAACGTAAAGCCAGGTCAGGACGTGGAGGACCAGGGGAGCGATTCTCCGAGGGCCCCGGCCCCGCTCGAACCACGCGACCACGACGTCGATCAGCCAGAGCGCCATGACCACGAAATTGCTGTAGGCGACGAACGTCCCCTGGTGAGCGATCACCAGGTCGAGGATCGTCGGGTTTTCCGGGACGTGGAACAGCTCGGGATGGAGCCGTGCCGTCTCGACCTGGCCGCCGAAGACGCCAAACCAGGAGTAGGCGAAGTGGATCGCGTACGCGATGAAGCTGAACGTCCAGAACAGCCGCCAGGCGTTCCGTATGCCTGGCGAACGGAGCCGGAACGGGAACAGTACCAGGGCCGGAATCGCCAGGATCAGCGCCAGCCGGACCGTGTAGATCGCGCGGTAGAAGAGCAGGTTCTCGGACAGCTCCGCGTACCAGATGGCGGCGACGAGGCCCAGGCCGAACGGCACGAAGGTCAGGCAGAGCAGCCCCGCCGTAAGGCCCGGCCCCTGCGCGAGGGCCGGTTCCTGGGTCGGCTCCTGGGCGACGGTCGTCATCGTGTCGTCCCTCTTCCTCTTATCAGAGCGTCTTGAGGTATTCGAGAAGGTCCTTCAGCTCGTCGGTGTGCGTCTTCGCCTCGTCTCGCCCCCACGGATAGTTGTGCCCGGTGTTATGGTTGCCCTGGGCGCTTGTGTCGAAGGGCCAGACCAGCGGGGCATCCGGCGCGACCTTCGACGGATCGGGCGGGGCGCCTTTGACGGTAACCGCCAGGCCGACATTTTCCGCATCATAAGGGTCGAAGCTCCGGAGGAACGAATCCGGGCGATCCTCGAGGTTCAGGAGCTGCGTGAGGGTCGGCACGCTGGCGTTGTGCAGGTACGGAGCGCGGGTGAAGAGCGAGTCGAGCGGCGCGTTGATGTAGCCCCCGGAGTTGCGGATCTCCGACCGGGGGGTGTACAGCGGGTGGTCGAGCGGGTAGTACTCCCCGGTCGTCTTGATCGGGTGATTGCGGTCGAAATAGGTGAACAGGACGTAGGGCATGATCGCGGCGTCGCGGAAGGCGACCCGCTCGGGGTCAGTTGCCTGGTCCTGCCACGCCTCGTGGTCCGGGAACTCGATCCAGTCGGCTGGCCAGCGATCTCGGGGGTACTGGAAGGGGTCGATCGCCGGGACGATCCGGCCGAATTCCGGCGACGACGTCTGCCAGACACCGGGGTCAGCCGGGTCGGGCTGGCCGTGGCATCCGGCGCACCACTTCCGGTAGCCGCGCGCCCTCGGCGCTGGGCGTCGCTGAGGCTGGTCGCCTCGACGTCGCCCGACTCCGCCGCCTCGGTGGAGGGCTCGGCGGGGGGCTTGCCGAAGATGTCGGCCCACTTCGGGCCGACCAGCACCTCCACGGTGTAGTCGGCCGCGTCGATGATGTTGCGGCCGATACCCAGCCCGCCGAGGTTGTGGACCGACCCGCCGGCGGTCATGGCCGCCAGCCCGCTCCGGGTGTTCGGCAGCTTCACGCTCCCGTCGAACTGGGCCCAGAGCCGGTCCTTCTCGCGGAAGACCGCCGGGATCTTCGAGAACCCCCGGTTATGCGACGCCGGCAGGTTCAGGACCGTGTTGTCCAGGGTCACGAACGGCTCGGTCCGGCCCGGCCCGACCGGGTTATAGGCGGCGGTCCGCAACTGCTCGGGCGTCGGCGGCAGGTCGTATTTCATCTTCGTGTGCTCGGCGGCCGACTGAGCCCCCTGGAGCCAGAACCAGATCATGAGCTGCTCGGGCCTCGTCAGCGCGCGGAGCCCCCGCTTGCGCCTCGCCTTCTGGACGCTGGACAGCGAGAGCGCGTATTCGTAATCCGAATCGTCCAGGTTCGGCCCTTCCGTGACCGAGACCGGCTTGCGCCGCGCCTCGGGAACCGAGGGCTTCACCTTCCGGGCCAGCAGGACGCCGCGGAAGGCCTGGAAGAAGCCGATCAGGTCGAGCCCGGTATTACCCGCCCCGTAGACGAGCGTCGCCTCCGGTCCTCGGTCGGGCAGCCGGGCCGAGTGGCACCCCGCGCAGGCCAGGCCGACAAACCGCACCGGCGACGGGTCGGGGCCGAACGGCCGGTAGTGCGAGAGCGTGAATCCGACCGGCAAGGCCCGGAGTTCGCGATCCTCCTCCAGCAGCGCTCCCAGCTCCGGGTTGGTCGCCGGGACGGTGCGCTCGCCGATCCGCCGTTCGAGGAAGCCGTACCGTTCGATCCAGCCACCGGCCAGGATTCCCGTCTCCTTCTCGACCCGGGGCGGCGGGAACCGCTCGGGATCGATGTCGGGCAGGACCTCCAGCACCGGCAACGGAATGAACTCCGTGCCGATGCTGCCGGCGATGAAGACCGTCTGCTTGTCCTCGAACCAGCGCGGGCCGGGCAGCGAGTGTTCCAGGTAGACGAACACCGCCGTTCCCACCAACAGCAGAAACGTCACGCCGATCGCGATGCGATAGAGGATCGGGGACAGGGGGACGTCGCGAGAGCTATCGGTGCGGTTCATCGCATTGCACCAGGGTAATTCTGGTGAGCGGAATCGGGGCGACACAAGACCCGCGTCTGTGGATCTCAAGTCCCCGAGACCCATCCTCGACCCGGGACGCTCACCCGTGCCCGGAGTCGTCGGAGCCGACCGCAATGTCACCC
Source organism: uncultured Planctomycetota bacterium (assembly GCA_963758025.1). Taxonomy (GTDB): domain Bacteria; phylum Planctomycetota; class Planctomycetia; order Isosphaerales; family Isosphaeraceae; genus CAVWUA01. The sequence goes on from CAVWUA010000018.1 coordinate 16,849, forward strand.
GCCGCGTGACCGGAATGCCCGCCGTCGTGGCGGTGAGTGGGCTCCACGGAAAACCAACATGAATCAGCGGCGTGACGGACGCAAGCATATTCCCGGGTTTTTTTTGGCACGGCGGTCGTGCCCGTTATTTCCCGGCCCGGCGGAGACCTGTTCCGGGAGCCGTCGCGTTGCGTCGAGGAATGTCCGTAGCCCCTCACGATCGTGTCATGCTCGGTCCCTTGACAACGTGTTGGGGTGGCTGAGCGGTCGGTTGAAGGTGAAATCGTTGGGGAAGGGTTTGCCCCTGGCGGTGATCTTCGTGATCGAGGGCGCGGCTACGGCGGATCTGCTGCGCGACGATGAAGCCGTTGAGGGCCAGGATCAGGAGCTGGACGTTCGGGTAATGATTTGGATCAAGCCCGGCATCGCGGAGCCTGGCCTCGCAGGCCAGGGCAGCGTATCCAACGAGGCAGAGGCACGTGGTCAGCCAGACCAGGCGGACCCGTTGCCAGAGGCCGGAGACGGTGATCAGGAGCGGATAGCCGATGACGAGGGAACTGGTCACGGCGTCGAGCACGCGGAGCGCGGCGGTGAGCATGGCGACGTCGAGAACCATCCATGCCGCGCGAAGCCGTTCCAGGTGCGCTCCCGGTCGAACGAACCGGCGGAGGACGAGCGAGGTCAGCAGCCACGCCAGTTCGACCGTGGTCACAATCCAGTGAACCCGGACGTTGGGCCGGGGGTTGAGCAGGAAGTTCACCTGGGTCAAGCTGACGATGGACGCCTGGCTCGGGAGGCGGGCGGCCAGATCGGGCTCGCGGCGGGCCCATCGGCGGAGGAGATCACCAACAACGGCGCGACCGGCGCGAATCTCCTCGCTACGGAGGAATCGCTCCAGATCGTCCGCCAGCTCGGCGGCCGAACCGTAGCGATCGGCGGGTCGTTTCTCCAGGCATTTCAGGCAGATGAGTTCCAGGTCTCGCGGTCGGGGAGCAGGCATCCCCGCCGCATGGGCGAGCCCTACGCCGTCGGGTACGGTCGATCTCCGCGTCGACTGTCCATGTTCGGAAGGATAACATCATCGCAACGTGACCGCTTTCGGGTCCGCGGGGCAACCTTGGCGAAGCGCCCCGAAAGGGCGCGCTGACGGCAGAGGAACGAGGACGACTGCCGCGGAGCGTCCTGGAACCATCTTGCCGAAAACCCAGCGGTCCGCAGGAGCTTGAATTCCACCCTCTCCGAAGATTTGCGGATGAATCGGCCTCGACGTGGTAGTTAACACGTAGAGGGCAATGACGCGGGTCAGCCGGGCGGTGGCATGGGAAACAGCCGGATGAAGGTACCAAACCGGGATCTCGAGACGCTCTTCAGGATCGGCGCGGGCGGCGGGCTGTCGGACGACAAACTCCTTGAGCGGTTCGCCGCCGACCGGGACGAGGCGGTGTTCGAGGCCCTTCTCGTGCGTCACGGCCCGATGGTCTGGGGCGTCTGTCGACGCATCCTCCGCGACCCCAACGACGCCGAGGACGCGTTCCAGGCCACCTTCCTCGTACTCGCCCGCAAGGCCTCCTCGATCGCCCATCGGGAGATGCTCGCCAACTGGCTCTATGCCGTGGCGTACAAGACAGCCGTGAGGGCCAGGGCGATGGCTTTCAGGCGGCGGGCGAGAGAGCAACAGGTGGCGGAGATGCCCGAACCCGAAGCCGGGACGGACGAACGGCGGGACGACCTGCTGAGGCTCCTGGATGAGGAGTTGAGCCGGCTGCCTGAGAAGTATCGCATCCCCGTCGTCCTCTGCGACCTGGAGGGTAAAAAGCACAAGGAAGCGGCGAGTCAACTCGGGTGGCCGGTCGGGACGGTATCGAGCCGGTTGTCGAGGGGAAGGGCGATGCTGGCGAAGCGGCTCGCCCGGCGTGGCATATCGCTCTCGGTTGGCTCGCTGGCGGTGTGCCTGGCTCGGGAGGCGGCCTCGGCCAGCCTGCCGACGGGGTTGATCGGTGCCACGGCTCAGGCAGCGGGCCTGTTCGCGGTGGGCAAGGCGGCGGGGGTGGTGCCCGCCGAGGTCGCAAACCTGACAAAGGAGGTCCTGAAGATGATGCTCTTGTCCAGGCTCAAGGTCGCCATTCCGCTGCTGCTGTTGGCCCTCTCGTGCACCGGCCTCATCTGGAACGAAACCGGGGCCGTCGGAGCGGGACAGCAGCGCAAGGCCGAGGCCCCAAAACCGGCCCTGAGCCCGCCAGAGAAAGCCGAATCGCCCGCGTCCCCGAAGTGGGCGCACCTGACGACCGACACCGGGTTCGAGTCGTGGGTGCGACTTGAGGACGGGCGTAACCTCTGGAAGACCGAGGAGTACGCCGGGGTCCACGACCCGGCCTCGGGGACCGAGCTGAACTACCGGGGCGACGGGCCGATCGTACGGCGGCCGGACATCGTCGGGGTCAAGGACGACGGAAGCCGCGACGTCGGGTTCGCCCTGGATCGAGCCGGCGTCGGACCGCTCGGCCCGGCCGAGATGCGGCGGCGGATGACCGAGGAGGGGCGGCGGGTCGAGGGCGCGAACTTCCTGTCCGAAGCCCAGGTCGTCGACCTCGACGGCCGCCGCTGCCTCCGGATCGACCTGTCCCGGCCCGACTCGCTGGGCCAGTCGAGGCTGAGCGAGCAGACGTGGTACGACGTCGAGACGCGCCGGCCGATCCGGCGTCGGGAGATCCTCCAGCTCGCCAACCAGCAAAAATACAAGCGTGAGTACCGGACGACGACCATCACCTACGTCGACACCGGCCCGGCCGACATCTACGCGATGGGCGTGCCGGCGGGGACACCGATCGTGGACGAGGCGACGCTCAACAAGGTCGACATCCCCCCCGCGCTCCAGCTCGCCTTCGACGGCGCGGCGCGGGAAATCAAGCGTCTCCCGCGGTCGCTCCGGATCGTCGAGGACGGCGATACTGGCCTGCAACTGACCTACTGGTCGGCCCCCGAGGGCTATCTGGAGGCGCGGGCCGCGTTCGCCCGCGACCACAACGACAATGGGATCTACAACGCCGGGACGCCACGGTCGTTCTTCGCCGACCATCAGCGCTCGTCCGGCATCGAGATCCCGCGATTCCTGCGAACCCGCCCCGGCAATGACCTTATGGCCGATGCACTCGCCGCGTGGCTTCCCATAGATAGGTCGGTGAACGTCCACCTTAACGACGGCACGATGCGTTACGACCTGACGCGGATGATCGGCGCGGCCGACAAGCCCCGGCAGGTCCGGGTCCACGTCCTCCGGGGCGAATCGTTCAACGACCTCCCGAAGCCGATCGAGGAGACCTGGGGATACGCCTTTGACAACCGCCGTTATCTCAAACTCGTCCCATCGGAGCCCGGCACGCCCGAGGGGTGGGTGGCGATCAAGGTCGATTATCCCTCGATCCGCGAGCTATATTACGCCGATCCGGAGCATGGCTACGCCGTCGCCCGGATGGTCGAGTGGTCCGACCATAACGACGGACGGATGACGTTTCGAACCGAGTCGAAGGCGGTCCGCTGGTCTCAGCTTCCCGGCGGCGTCTGGTACGTCTCGGAATGGGAGCGGTTGCACCATCTCGACAAGTTCGACGCCTCGGGCAAGCCCGAGGCCGAGCAGCAGTCGGACTACACCACGGTCCGCCGCGTCGTCATCACCCCGATGGATCCCGAGACGTTCCCACCGGGAATCTTCGACGGTGAGAAATTCCTCGACGAGGCGCGGAAGGAGGGGGCGAAGATTGAGGTGGACTGACTTGCCGCCGCACCGTGCTGGCTGCGGAACGACGGTTGCCCGCGGACTGAGAACGAGTTCGATCAGGGAGCCACCGCGACCGGACGAGGTCCGTGGGGCGTCGATCAGGCTTCGATGAGAACCTCACGAACCACGTCCGGGCATTCGGGATCATGAGCCTGGGTGTTGAAACCGAGCAGGACCATCACGCCCTGGCCGTTGTTCTGAAACGCGTGGGGCACGCCGGGGAGAATCGTGATCCGGTATGCCTGCCCTTCGGGGATGGCAAGGTCGTGGACCTCGCCATCGTCGCGGTAGCGGAACAGGCAAGGGCCGAGCGCGAGGGTGACTTCCGTTCCTTTTTCGTGGTAATGATTCCCACGGATCGCCCCCGGTTCGGTCAGAACGAGGTGCGCGTTTCGCTGGAGGGGCAGGGCGTCCGGTCCCAGGGGCTCGATCACCAGCCCGCGCGTCGGTCGGAAAGGAGATGGGTTCGATCGTGATCCGCCTGGTCATGCGTCGGTTTCCTGATCGGGAGAATTGAGGATCCGCGTCTCGCCGGACATCCGGGTTCGTGGAACGGGTTTCGAACCGTATCATGGAACGTGACCGAGGTCCAATCGATCCCGATTCCCGAACAGGACGACCATGATTCACGTCATCGCCACCATCGAACTGAACGACAGCCAGCGCGCGGCGTTTCTGAACGAGTTCCACAAGATCGTGCCGCAGGTTCTCGCCGAGGACGGTTGCATCGCCTATGGCCCCACGATCGACGTTCCGACGGACATCCCGGCGCAGCAATCCGTGCGGGAGAATGTCGTGACGATCCTTGAGGCGTGGGAAAGCGTCGAGCATCTCAAGCGGCACCTGGACGCGCCTCACATGCACGACTATCGCACGCGTGTCAAGTCCATGGTCGCCAGGACCACGCTCGCCATTCTGACGCCGGCCTGAGCGAAGCGAAGCGAAACGACCGAGGGTCTCCGCACGTCTGAGAGTGTGTTCGAGACGGATCATTCGTCGTCGTGCGCGGTCCTGTGATTTTTCCGGAACCCCCTCCAGCTCCCCCTTGGCAAGCATAGGTATGGACACAACTCTCCGAATAGGTCAACCGGAGCGGTCGGGGAAGAGGCGGGGGAGGTGGCGCCTCGCAAGGTCGAGGACCTCCTCCAGGTCCTCGACCTGCATCAGGTCATCGATCGCCAGCAGCCGCTCCAGACCGGCCAGCAGCGCCGGCGCCGTCGACTCCACCCGATGCTTCATCTGCCGACCCGACAGCCGCACCAGGACCCGGCGCAAGGTTGCGGCGGCCTCCGACTCGTCTCGTTGCAGGTGCCAGACCGTCAGACAGGCCATGCTCGCCACGCACAGCCGCCGCAGGAACGCCGCGCCGCTCTCCTGCTGCCACGACTCCGCATTCATCCCGGCCGATTTGAGCAACTTATGATACGATTCGATCCCCCACCGCCACGCGTACCACCGGCCGATCGTCGCCGCGGCGGCATCCTCGACGGCCACGTTCGTCAGCAGGAGCCACTCGGCCAGCACCGTCCCCGCCGCGTCGACCACCTGCGTCACCACCAGCCGCAGCGGCACGGGCGGGCCCGGGACGTCGACCTGCTTCTTATGGCCGCTGGCGGTCTTCTCGCCGGTATAGCGTCGCGCCGGCCGGTGCAGGACCACGGTCGCCTCGGCGACGCGAATCGTCCCGGTGCCGGCCCGGATCGTGACCGTCTCGGGCCGGCCCGCCGTGTCGCGCACGTCGGTGAACGAGCCGGTCAGGGCGGCGGCCACCACGCCCAGCTTGCACGCGTGTCCTTCGTGCAGGACGACGCGGTCGCGGTTGGCGCGGACGACGAACGCGTGGCCGGCGGCCTGCCAGCGGCGGTAATGGCCGACCGAATCGGCCTCACGGTCGATGACATGGATCGGCGTGCGGCCCAGGCCCCAGCGTCGCGACGCGGCCATCACGTCGTCGAGTTCATCGACGTGCCCCGGCGGCACGGCGGCGCCGCCGTGCCGCGTCGAGAGCATGCCGTCGGCGGTGCGGAGGCGGAATTCCATCGGCCCCAGCGGGCGGCCATCCGCGGCGTCGACGACCAGGGCGGTCCCCAGCTCGTAGCCCCGATCGGTGTCGTGGGAACGGACATAGCGATCGTGCTTCGACGTGTGCGTGTTGAAGTTGAACATGCACCAGTCGTGGACAACCAGCGTGAACCGCCCCGGAGACGCGGATAAAGCGGAGCGAACGGCGTCCTGAGCGGGCTCGATGAGGGCGTGGAAGGGGATGTCGTCGTGGTTGAGGAAGCGGGTCATGGCCCGGGCCGCGGCGAAGGGCTGGGCCGTCCCCGGCAGGGCGGACAGCCCAGTCACGACCGCGTTGACCGCGTGCGCATGCTCGCTCACGAGTTTCCAGTACCGATCCTGGTGTCGTTTGTCCAGATGTCCAAAGTAATAGCCATGCCGATCGAAGTTACCCAGGTCGAAAAGTTGTGTCCATACCTATGCTTAGCAAGGGGGAGAGTCGGGTAGGCGTCTCGATTGTGGGTGGGAAATTTCGTACAACAGTGGTCTCCGATGTGTCCGCTCGGATTTCGTTGCCATCCGTTCACGGAGGGCTGCCATGTCTCGACTCCCGTTGTCCCCGCAGCAGGCTGAACTCTCCGACCGCATCTTCCAGACCCTTCGCCAGGCCGCCGAGGCCGACCTTCGGTCCCTCGCCGACCTGCTCGCCTCCAAGGAGGATCGCCAACTCCTGGGGAAGACCGAATTCGAGGTCCGCGACCTCGTCCATCGCATCGGTGCCAAGGCCCTCGAGACCGCTCTGGACGAGCGGAAAAAGGGGGGTACCAGGGGTCCAGCATGACCTGCCCGCATTGCCACGAGTCGGCCCGCTTCGTCGAGTATCGGCCCAAGACGGTCCAGAGCCTGGTGGGGACCTTCTCCCTGGAGCGGGGCTACTACCACTGCCGATCCTGCGGCAAGGGGACGGTCCCCTGGGATGAGGCCCTCGGGCTGTCGCCCCGGGCGCTGACCGCGGGCGCCCGCGAACTGGTCTGCATCGCCGGCGCGGTCGACAGCTTCGCCGAGGCCGCCGACGTGGTGCTCAGGAAGCTCGCCGGGTTGCGTGCCTCGGAATCGACGGTGGAGCGGACCAGCGAGGCGGTCGGCGACGACATCGGCCGGCGACAGGCCGCCGGCGAGACCTTCGGGGCGGCCGGCCCGTGGGCCTGGCACAAGGACGCCGAGGGGGTGACCTGTGCCTACGTCTCGCTCGACCTGACCGGGTTGGGGATGCAGGGCCCCGAGGGCGCCGCGGCGGACGGCCGCATGGCGGCGGTCGGGATGATCTACAACCCGGTGCCGGAGGACCCGGCCCGGTGGGCCCGGTCGCCCGGCCGCACGCCGCAGTTCCAGGCGCGTTACGTGGCCGGACTGGAGGGCCAGGCGTCGCTGGCCGAGCCGATGCGGCGGCAAGCGGCCCAGGTGGGCATGGACCAGGCCGAGCGCTGGATCGCGTTGTCGGACGCCGGGGCCGGGGTGGAGGACCTGCTGCGGGTGAACTTCGGCCGCGTCGAGGCGGTGATCCTCGACTTCTACCACGTCGCGGAGCATCTCGGCGACCTGGGCCGGGCGTCTACCCGGCCGACGAATCGGCCCGGGAGGAGTGGTGGGGGCGGTGGCGTCATCGGCTGAAGCACGACGGCGGTGAGGCGGTGCTCAACGACCTGCGGGCGCTTCCCCCGGACGGCCGCGAGTCGGTGCGGAGGGTCCACGGCGAGGTGGTGGGTTACTTCGAGAATCACGTGCATCGGATGGACTATCCGGCGTATCGGGCCAAGGGCTGGGCGATCGGCTCCGGCCCGATCGAGTCGGCGTGCAAGACGGTCATCGGCAAGCGGATGAAGAACGGGGGCATGCGCTGGGGCGAAGACGGAGCCGACGGCATGTGCCACCTTCGCGCCCTGTTCGCCAGCGGAGAAGATCAGTGGGACGCCTACTGGCATCCCAGCCGAAACTGAACAGACGGTACACCCACAGAAGTGCTACCTACCCGGGAGAGTCCGAGGAGACAGCTTTGCCTGCTTCCCCCCTTTTCCAAGGGGGGATTGAGGGGGGTCCTCCTGGACCGTGGCTTTTCCGGCACCCCCTCCAACTCCCTCTTCTCTCTGTGTAGTGGGCATCGCCCACCAGATCCCGAAGAGCAGAAAAGAGGTGGGCACGGCCCGCACGACAATGGTCAAATCGCCCTTCGCGTACACCCTCTCACATGTCGGACAACGGGGCAGGGGGGGCCGTCCCCCCCTTGATCGCGCTGTACACGCAAGGGACGAGGAACAGGGTTAGCAGGGTCGAGACAAGCATCCCTCCCACCAGGGCCCGCGCCAGGGGAATCATCGCCTCGCCGCCGGGGGCAAGGTGGAAACAGAGGGGGAGCATCGAGGCGACCAGCGTCAGGGAGGTCATCAGGATCGGCCGGAGCCGGATCTGCGCCGCCGAGAGTGCCGCGCGGCGGGGGTCGAGGCCGCTGCCGCGCAACTGGTTGGCGAACTCGACCAGCAAGATGCTGTTGTTGACCACGACGCCGATCATCATCAAGGTGCCCATCAGGGACTGGATGTTGAGCGTCGTCCCGGTGGCGTACAGGACGACGAGCACCCCCGAGAGGCCCAGCGGCACGGCGATCATGATGATGAGCGGATCAACGAACGAGCGGAACTGAGCGAGCATCACCAGATACACCAGGGCCGTCGCGACCACCAGGCCGACGACCAGCATCCGAGCCCCCGACCGCATCGTCTGGACTGGTCCGCGCACGGTCGTCGTGACCCCCTTTTCCTCCGGTAAGGTGGCCAGAACCCGATCGACGTCCGCCGCGACCGAGCCGACGTCCCGCCCTTTGACGTTGACGTACACGTCGTACACCCGGCCGATGTTGTAGCGGGCGATCTCGCCGGGAATGTTCACCCGTCGTACCGTGGCGATGTTCGAGAGCGGCACGGTGATCGGTCCATCCGGGCCGTTCAGCGAGAGGGGGATGTTCTGGATCTGGTCGAGCGAGTCCATCCGATTCGACTCGTATTGCACCCCCATGAAGAAGTCGATGCCGCTCTCGGGATCAATCCAGATTGTTGGTGCGAAGCCGACGCTGGAGGACAGGGCCGTCAGGATCGTCTCGGCGACCTCTTCCTGATCCAGCCCGAGATACTTGGCCCGGGTGCGGTCCACCCGCACGTCGAGCTGCGGGAAATCCAGGGCCTGGGCAATCTGCACATCGACCGTGCCGGGGACCTTGCGGACAGCCCGGACGATCTCCTCGGCCCGGGCGCGGGCCTGGTCGAGCTTCCCGGCCGAGACCTGGATGTTGATCGGCACGGGAATCCCCTCGTTCAAGGCGGCGGCGACGATTCCTCCGCTGACGAACAGGAAATGCTCGTCCGGGTAATGCTTCGCGAGCGTCTGACGAAGCCGGTCGATGTACGTCGCCGTGCTTGTCGCGCGGCCTTCTTGCCGGAGGTTGACCACGAGGAACGCCGAGTCCGGCCCCGAGTTCGGGCTGAGGATCGTGGAGAAGCCCGCCCCCTTGCCGACCGGCAGGCCGACGTTCGAGATGATCGTGTCGATCTCCCGGGGCGGGATGACGTCCTTGATCGTCTCCTCGATCCGGGCCACCAGCTCCTCGGTCAGCTCCAGTCGGGTGCCGGGGATCGTCCGCACGCGCAGGTCGAACGTTCCGGCGTCCACCTCGGGGAACAGCTCGGTTCCGATGCCGGGCAGAAGCAGGAAGGAGGCGAGAACCAGGGCCGTCAGGCCGGGAATCACCAGCCAGCGTGCCCGGATCGCCGTGCCGAGCAGTCCGGCGTAGATTCCGCCAGGCTCGGGTACGTCCTCCTCGGCGGCCTCCCCGGGCGTCGCGGTCGTTCTCGCTCGCAGAAACCGGGCGCAGAAGGCGGGAACGACGGTCATCGCCACGAAGTACGAGGCGGCGATGGTCGAGGTCGCGGCAATCGCCAAGGGTTCGAACAGGTCGCGGATCATGCCGGAGAGGAAGATGGCGGGGATGAAGACGGCGAGAGTCGTGACCGTGCCGGCCAGGACGGGCATGGTCACCTCGCCGGCGCCGTCGCGGGCGGCGTCGCGCCGGGACTTGCCCATGCGAAGGTGCCGGGCAATGTTCTCCACGACGACAATCCCCGCGTCCACGACGGTTCCGATGGCCAGCGAGACCCCGCCCAGCGTCATCACGTTGATCGTCTGGCCGGAGAAGGAGAACGCCAGCGCCCCGATCAGCATCGACAGGACGATCACGCAAAGAATGGCGATCGTGGGCAACAACCGGCGGAGGAACGCGAGCACGACCAGAGCCACCAGAATCGCCCCCAGCCCGACCTCATAACTGAGGTTCCGCATCGCGTCGCGGATGTACGAGGACTGGTCGTTGACCAGCGTGATCTCGGTGGCCTCGGGAATCTCCCCCTGGGCCTTCATTTTCGGGATCTCGCGGGCGATTCCCTCGTAGATCCGATCGACGACGGCGATCGTGTTCTCTCCCGGCTCGCGCAGCAAGGGGCAATAGACGCTCCGCTTGCCGTTGACCCGGACGATGTTGTACTGGATCGCGGCGTCGTCCTGGGCGTAGCCGACATCGCGAATGAAGATCGGCCGACCGTCGCGCACGGCGATCGGGACCCCCTCGATCTCCTCGGTTGTCGGCAGGGTGTTCTCGGGGTGGACCTGGTACTCGTAGCGTCCGAGCTTCGCCGAGCCGGCGGCGAGCACGAGGTTCGAGCGGTGCAGGGCATCGACCACATCATTGGCGCTCAGGCCCATCGCGCGGAGCCGGGCCGGGTCCACGTACACCATCATTTGCCGGAACTTGCCGCCGAACGGGTGGGGGATCTGCACCCCCTTCAGGCCCCCCATCTTGTTGCGGACGGCATAGTAGCCGATCTTGTACAGTTCCGTTTCGCTCATCCCTTCGCCGCCGATGGCCGCCAGGACCACCGGCAGGTTCGCCGGCTCGCTCCGCAGGGTGAACGGGTGCTCGATCCCGGGCGGCAGGTGAAACATGTCGTTGGCTTCGAGGTTCACGATGTCGTTCATCGCCGAACTCGAATTCGTCCCCGGCTGAAAGAAGATCTTGATGACCGCCGCGCCCGGGATCGTCCGCGATTCCTGATGCTCGATCCCCCCGGCCAGGGTCAACGCCCGCTCCAGCGCGACGTGACGCTCATCTCCATGTCGAGCGTGGGAAGCCCGGGATAGGAGAAGTAGCTCACGACGACCGGCTTCTGAAAGTCCGGCAGGATGTCCACCGGGATCGACGGCACGACCGAGAAACCGAGCAGACTCAGCCCCAGCGCCAGCGCGACGACGGCATACGGATTACGCAGGGCAAATCGAATCAGTCCCATGAGATCCCTCGGCGGACCAGGCAATAAAAAGGGGGGAATTGCGGGCGTGTGCGGCGGGGACGGTCACTCACTCTGGACGCGGACCGTCTGGCCGGACGAGAGCCGGTCGATCATCGGGGCGACCACGCGCTCGCTACCCTTGAGGCCGTCGCTGATCTCGATCCGGTTCCCATCGTCAAGGCCGGTCGTGATGTTGACGATCTGAACCTGGTTCTGATCATCGACCACGTAAACGAACGCCTGTCCCTTCTGGTCGTACCGCACGGTGCCCGCGGGCAGCGTCAGGGCGTCCGGCTTTTGGTCGAGATCGATGGTTGTCTCGCCATACATGCCTGGCAGGAGCCGGCGATCCGGGTTCGGCAGGTCGATCTCGACGAGCATCGTCCGCGTGCTCGGGTCAAGCCCCCGGGCGATGCGGTCGATCTTGCCCTCGAAGACCTTGCCGGGGATCGCGCGGAGCGTGACGTGGGCCGCATCACCAACATCGGCCGCCGGGGCGTCGTTTTCCGGCAAGGCCACCTGGACCCGGACGCAGGTCGAGCTTCTCGACGACGAACAACGGGGCCTGGCCGCTGACGGAGCTTGTCTGGATGTTGCGGACCAGGTCGCCGGGGTCCACGTTGCGCTGGGTGACGGTCCCCGCGAAGGGGGCCTTGATCGTCGCGTAGGCGAGCTGGACCTCCAGCTCCTCGCGCTCTTTTTCCGCCACGGCGGTCTGAGCCTTCGCGGTGTCCAGGTCGGCCTCGGCGGCGACCTGCTTCGCCTGCGAGACCAGCACGTTGGCCTTCGCGGTGGTCAACGCGGCCTCGGCCGAGGACTTGCCCGCCTGGGCCGATTCGAACCGTTTGCGGGCCTCGTCGAGCACCTGTCCGGTCACGGCGCGGTCGGAAACCAGCCCCTCGGTCCGATTCATCTCGGCCCTCGCGGCGGTCAGGATCGCCTCTTCCTGGGCAACGTCCGCCTTCGCCTGTTCCTGTGCCGCCTGGGCCGCCGCCACGTCGGCCTTCGCCAGTTCGATCCCGGCCTCCGCCCGACGCTCATCCGCCCGCAGGCGACGGATCGTGGCCTCCTGCCGCTCGATCGACTTCGACACTTCGGGGAGATCCACGACGCCGAGAATCTGGCCCTTTTCCACCTCATCGCCAATGTCCGCGTTCAACGTATCGAGGTAGCCCGCGACCTTCTCGTACAGCTCCGCCTGAAAATCGGCGTGGACCGTCGCGGGCTGGGTGGTCGAGCGGACCAGATCCATTCGCTCGGGCTGGAGGACCTCGACCGTGACGACCTCGTCCGCTTCGGTCGGCAGTTCCGCCGCCGCGATCGGCTCCTCCTCGATCTGGCAGCCGGAACCGGCAAGGACCGCTCCCGCGACCAGCAGGATCAGCAATGTGTGATAAACCCTGGACATCAACGAGTCCTCAAGTCCGAATCGCCAGCGCGACGGGGGGAAGGTGGGAAGTTCGCGGGAATGACCAAAACTGGCTCACATTCCAGGGTACTCTGTGAAGGTATCGCCCTCAAGACGCCGCCAACGTCTCCAGACACATTCGCGAGCCAGTGGGAGCGGCCGGATTGTGCGGATTGTTCCGGTTCGTTCCGGGCGATTCCATACTCCGAGGTGAATGCGTGGGATCGTCCTGCCGAAAAACGGAGATATCCGGCGGAGCCGGGTTGAACCAGATCGGCGGGCGACGGCACGATGTTGTTTGGACGGTCGCCAGCGACCAGGAGGGTCGATCGGATGGACCGAAGCCACGGGGCCCAGCGCGGAATTCACCTTTTGATGGGAGCGATCCTGCTCACCAGCGCGGGACGTCTCGCCGCTGCCGATCCGCCGCGGGCCGCCCTGCCGGAGGCGGCTCCCCCCGAGGCCGCCTTGCGTTCGGCGGGAGAGATGCCTGTCCCTCCCGCGACGATGACTCCCACAACAACGGGGCCGGTGGGTGATCCGGCGGCGCCGCTGGTTCCCGGACAGGTGATCCAGCCGATCGACCTGGCGACCGCGCTGCGGTTGGGCGGGGCGAACGATCTCGACATCGCGATTGCCCGCGAGCGCGTCTGCCAGGCGCTGGCGGACCTTCAACTGGCGAGGACCGTCTGGCTGCCGAGTCTGTTCGTCGGGCCGAACTGGATCCGCCACGACGGCACGGCCCAGGTCGTCGAGGGGCGAGTCCAGAACATCAGCAAGAGTTCGTTGTTTCTCGGCGGGACGCTCGCCGGGGGCAATGGCGTCTCGGGGCCGATTCCGGCGGGTGGACCGGCCCCCCTGGGGTCCTTGACGACGATCCTGCGGTTCTCCGACGCGATCTTTCAGCCCCTCGCCGCCCGGCAGATGCTGGACGCCCGACGCGCGGGGGTGGCCGTCGCGAACAACGATACGTTTCTGAGCGTCGCGGAGGCGTATCTCAACCTCCAGGAGTCCGTGGGACGGCTGATGATTGCCCGGGAAGCCGCCGAGGAAGCCGACGAACTTGCCCGACTGACCGCCTCGTTTGCCCGGACCGGGGCAGGGCTGGACGCCGATTATCGCCGGAGCCTGGTCGAGCGCGACCTGAGGCGCCGGGAAACCGCGGCGGCCGTGGGAGAGCTGGAGGTCGCCTCGGCCGAGCTGATCCGCCAGATCCGGCTCGACCCGAGGGTCGTCGTCGCTCCGGTCGAGCCGCCGGAATCGATGCTGCGGATCGTTCCCGAGACGATGACCCCCGACGACCTGATCGTGACCGGCTTGCACCATCGGCCCGAGCTGGGCGAGGCGCAGGCGCTGGTGAAGGCGACGCTCGTACGGTTGCGGCAGGCGCGGCTGCGTCCCTGGATTCCCAGCCTGGCCTTTCGCTACTCGGCCGGCGGGTTCGGCGGCGGACCGAACGCCACCTTCAACGATTTCGGCGGGCGTCACGATGCCGACGTGAACCTCTTCTGGCAGCTTCAGGGGATGGGGTTCTCCGACCGGGCCATCGCGAAGTCGCACGCCGCGCAGAACCGCGCGGCGGTCCTGGAGAAGCTGAAGATTCAGGACCGCATTGCCGCGGAGGTCATGCAGGCCGACAAGCTGCGGCTCGCCTCCGCGCGGCAGGTCGCGGAGGCGGGACACGCCGTGCCCGAGGCGATCGCCTCGCTGAAGTTGAACCTGACCAACATCCGTCGCGGGGCGGGATTGCCCGGTGCCACGCGACCGATCGAGGTGCTCCAGCCGATCCAGGCTCTGGCCAGCGCGCGGACCGCCTACCTGGAGGCCGTTCTCAACTACAACCGTGCCCAGTTTCGCCTCTTCCACGCCCTCGGTTGTCCGCCGACGCTGGCCCCCCAGGGGCTGGTTCCGGTCCCTGCGGAACCTGTCCCGCGCGAAGAATCGATTAAGATGGGTCGAGAGACGCTGATTGTGGGGGACCCCGGGAGTGTACGAGACGGGTGATTTGACCATTGACGGGTGGGCCGTGCCCACCTCTTTTCTGCTTTTCGGGATCAGGTGGTCGATGCCCACCCTATCCCAGAGAGAAGGGGGAGTTGGAGGGGGTTCCGGCAACACCACGACCCAGGAGGACCCCCCTCAATCCCCCCTTGGTAAGGGGGGACGCAAGGGCGTCCATGCAGGGGACGCCTCCTCTTCGGACTCTCCCCCTTGGCAAGGGGGAGTTGGAGGGGGTTTGGGCAACACCACGGTCCAGGAGGCCCCTCAATCCCCCCTTGGAAAGGGGGAGTCATGAAGTTCCCACGCGGAAGGGGACGTCGCCTCTCCGGCTCCCCCTTGGCAAGGGGGAGCCGGAGGGGGTTTCGGCAAAATCACAGGACCGCGCACGATGACGGATGATCCGTCTCGTACACCCTCTCAGAGCGAATCACTGGCAGCGGATGTCGAGACGACCGAGACGCTTCCAAGGATGAACACCCTTGATGACCCTACGGGCACGGTTGCGGAAATCGTTACGTGATGGGGTGTTCGCCTTGCTGGGCCTGGCGGCGCTGGGGCTCGCGGCGTACTTCTGGATGCACGAGCCCACGGAGCCCCCGGTCACGTTGCGGATGTCCGCCGGTCAGGCGGCCGGAGAGCGGCACCGGATCGCGGAGGTTCTCCGCCATGAGGCCGCGCGCCATTCCATCACGATCAACCTGCGGCCGACCGCCGGCTCGGATGAGGCTCTGCGCGACGTGGAGGCACGGCGGCTCGACGCGGCGCTGGCCCAGGGGGGGCTGGACCTGAGCGACCGGCCGGACCTCCGCCAGGTCGCCACGCTTCATGTCGAACCGCTCCATCTGCTGGTCAAGGAGGAGTTTCACGACGAGGTCTCCGAGGCTCTGTCGGCCCTGCGCGGAAAGGTCGTCGATCTGGGAGAGCGCGGCAGCGGAACCTATTGTCTGGCCACGGATGTCATGACGTTCGCCGGGCTCTCCCCTCGCGATTTCCAGCCGAGCACGATGGAGCTACGAGGCGCTCCAGCGGGAGTCCGATCGCTCCAAACTGCCGGACGCGGTCTTCATGGTCTCGACGCTCCCTTCTTCCATCGCGCGTCATCTGGTGACACACCACCGCTTTCGGCTCGTCGCCTTGCCTTTTTATGAGGCGTTCAGTCTCGGCACGCTCGATCAGGAGCCGAGGTCCGCGCGGCGGCGGGGCGAGCCGGCGACGCGGATCGAGCGACGGAACGTGTACGACGTGTCGATCCCGCCTTATACCTATGAGGTGGAGCCGGGCGTTCCCCCCGCGAAGATCCCCACCCTCGGGACGCGTCTGCTGCTCGTCGCGCACAAGGACGTCGCGCCCGAGACGGTGTCCCGACTGCTGCGCGTGATCTATGAATCCCCGTTCGCGCAGACGGTCCAGCCGTCCCTGGAGGTGTCGTTGCTGAACCTCCCGCCCGAACTGCCCTGGCATGAGGGCTCGGTCGCCTATCTCCGGCGCAACGCGCCGCTGATTGCCGGCGATGTGCTGGATCTGTTAGAGAAGGAGGTGAGCATCCTGGCCGCGCTCCTGGGGGGCCTTTTTTTCCTCGGTCAGTGGCTCCGTCGCCGCGTCCGCCGCCGTCGGGACCGCGGCTTCGAGACGTATATCCTCCGGGTCAACGAGGTCGAGTGCCGGGTCGCGGCGCCTGGAGCGTTCCGCGTCGCTCGACCTCGCGGCCCTCTTGCGGTTCCAGGAGGAACTGAGCGGGCTGAAGAACGAGGCCTTGAGGAAATTCGCGGACGGGGTTCTCGAAGGCGAGGAATTGATGTCGGGGTTCCTCACCCACGTCAGCGACACCCGGGATTACCTGACCCGTTTGATTCTCCACGAACGGAACAACCTGGAAGAGCAGGCGCATCTCGAAGGCCGCAAGGCCCAGACGCTCTGGAGCGAGGTCGTGGACGGCTCGTCGGCGCGCCGCCTTGAGGACAAACCGAATTCCTCCGAAGCGATCGGGTCCGGGGAATGAGAATCGTGTGCTGATCGGAATGTCTTTCGCGCGGAATGGGCGGATTTCGTCCGGCGTGCAGAGGCTCTCTCCTACACGAGCCCGCTGATGCTTTCCGGTTCTCCCTTTTTCCGGAGCGCGGCCGTCCCGGCCGCCCCGGCATTGCGGCCGGGACGGCCGCGCTCCGGAAACCAGAAGGCATCAGCGGGTTCGTGAGTCAGTCCCGTCCATGCCGCAGTGCTCGGCCGGGGAGCTTGCCGGTGTGCGTGCCGTGCTCCAGCACGACCTGGCCGTTGACGATCACGTATTCGATTCCTTCGGGATAATGGAACGGTTCCAGATAGGTGGCGCGGTCGATCACGCGGTCCGGGTCGAAGATGGTCACGTCGGCGAACAGGCCGGGACGCAGCAGGCCGCGATCGACGATCCCGATCTTGGCCGCGTTCTGCGAGGTCATCTTTCGCACGGCTTCTTCCAGCCGGAGCAGGCCGCGCTCGCGGACATAGACGCCGAGCACGCGGGGGAACGTGCCGAAGTTGCGAGGGTGCGGGTGCCCGCGCCGCAAGGGGCCTTCCGCCGCGTAGGCGGAGCCGTCGGAGCCGATCGAACACCACGGCTGCGACATCGCCAGGTTCATGTCCTCCTCGGTGTGGTGCGCGTAGATCGTGCCGACCGAGCCGCCTTCCTCGATCAGGAGGTCGAACAGGACGTCCAGGGGGTCGGGGGGCGGCTGAACCCCCTCGGTGCGACGGGCGAGCACGACATCCATCGTCTGGCCCTCGAACGCGCGGTTCGGCGCGCTGAGCTTCGCGCTGATGAGCATCCGGCTCCAGTCTCCGCCGACGGCGAGATAATGGTTGTACCAGCCGGGGAGGCCCCCCTTGATGTCGCGCTTCATCCGTTCGCGTGCTTGCGGGTCCTTCAGCCGGGCGAGCAGGGCGTCACGACCCCCTTCGTGAGCCCAGGGGGGGACGATGCTCACGAGGTCGTTGTTGCCTCGCGTGTAGGGATAGACGTTGGCTTGCACGTTGACGCCCCGCCGGCGCGCGGCGTCGATCAGGGCGATGATCTCGTCCATGCGGCCCCAAAGGGTCTGCTCGGCGATCTTGAGGTGGATGATGTCCACCGGAATCCCCGCCCGCTCGCCGATGGCGATGGCCTCCCGCACGGCGTCGAGCACGGTCAGCCCCTCGTCGCGGATGTGCGACGAGTAGATCCCGCCGTGCGTCTTCACCACGCCACCGAGCCGGACCAGGTCGTCCGTCGTGACGTTCAATTCCTGCGGGTGGGCGAGCATCGTCGAGAGGCCATAGGCCCCCTCGCGCATGGCTTCGTCGAGCAGGGTTTCCATCTCGTGCAACTCTGCTTCGGAAGGGCGATCGAACGAGTCCCCCATGACGCAGCCGAGCAGGTTCCCCAGGCCGACGTACGAGGCGACGTTCGTGGCGATCTCCGCGCGTTCGAGGGCGTCGAGGTAGTCTCCCAGGGTGATCAGCCGGACGACCTCGCCGTCGATCGTGACCTCGTGCGGAGGGAGTTTCCCCGTGTGGGGACCGCCCGAGGAATGCTCGCCGAGAACCTCCGTCGTCACCCCCTGGCGGATCTTGCTCTGCGCCTTGCCGTCCTCGAACAGGAGCCAGTCGGAATGCGAGTGAATGTCGATGAAGCCGGGGGCGACGACCAGTCCCTTCGCGTCGATCTCGCGGCGTGCCTCGGCCTTCGGGTCGATGTGGCCGATCGCGGCGATCCGGTCATCGCGGATCGCCACGTCACCGACAAACCAGGGGTTGCCGGTCCCATCGACGATGCGGCCGTTGCGGATCAACAGGTCGTAGGGGGCCTCATCGCCCCGCGCGGGAATGGCTGTCAGGAGCAGGGTCAGCGCCATGCCGAATCCGAGGAGATGCTGCCCTCGCCGGGTCTTCATCAGGGTTCTCCCTTCGCGTCGAGCCGTCATGTGGAATCGCGTTCGTGTGCGCCAGGATAGCCGCCGGACGCGGGCGTTGAAAGAATGTTGCACCTTGTTGCGGCGGGGATCGCGGGATACCATCGGAGAAGCCGAAACCCGAGCCGGAGGACCACCGATGAACGCGCGACGGCCGACTTTCGCCGATCCGAGTTGTGGACGGTTTCCCCGCCGGGCGTTCCTGGCCGACCTGGGCATGGGGTTGACCGGGCTGGCGCTCGGCACGTTGCTTCAGCGCGACGGCATCGTCCGCGCGGCGGACGACGCGACGAGCCACCTCGGCCCGCATTTCGCCCCCCGAGCCAAGCGCGTCATCTGGCTGTTCATGATTGGCGGGGTCAGCCACGTCGAGAGTTTCGACCCCAAGCCGGCTCTGACCCGGTTCGCCGGAAAGACGATCGCCGAGACGCCGCACAGCGACGTGCTCGACTCCCCCTACAACAAGCAGAACCTCCGCGAGCTGGTCGAGGGTCTGCATCCGATCCAGCCGAAGATCCTGCCGCTTCAGGTCGGCTTCCAGAAGCGGGGCCAGAGCGGGATCGAGATCAGCGACTGGTGGCCCTACCTGGCCGGGTGCATCGACGATATCGCGGTCGTTCGCTCGATGTGGACGACCGATAACGACCACGGCGCCCAGCTTCAGTTCCACACCGGGCGGCATATCCTCGAAGGGCCGTATCCGACGATCGGCTCGTGGGTCCATTACGGGCTGGGCTCGTTGAACGACGACCTGCCGAGCTTTGTCGTCCTGGGCAACCCGATCGCCGATTGTTGCGGCGGGAACAACGGCCAGGGGGCCGGCTATCTCGGACCCGAGCACGACGGCGTGCGACTGGATGTCGATCCGCAAAACCCGTTGCCCTACGGCACGCCCGGCAAGGGGGTCTTCCGCGAGGAACAGGAAGCCGAGCTTGCGCTGCTTGGCCGACTGAACCGGATGTCGGCCGTGGCCTATCCCGACGATCCGGCGCTCCGGGCCAGGATCAACTCCTACGAGCTGGCCGCCCGGATGCAAATGGCCGTGCCCGAGGTCGTTCGCTTCGACGACGAGACGCCGGAGACGCAATCCCTCTATGGTCTGGACCAGGACCAAACGCGATCGTTCGGCCAGTTGTGCCTGGCGGCTCGCCGTCTGGCCGAGCGTGGGGTGCGGTTCACGCAGGTCTTCCACGGCTCCAACGGCGGTGCCGGCGCGTGGGACGCGCACGGCAACCTGAAAGGGGGCCATAGTCAGCTCTGCGGGGAGGTCGATCGGCCGATCGCGGGCCTGCTCCAGGACCTCAAGCGCCGGGGTTTGCTTGACGAAACCGTCGTGGTCTGGGCGACCGAGTTCGGCCGCACGCCCGGGAGCCAGGGGTCGGACGGCCGCGACCATCACCCCTACGGCTTCTCGGTCTGGATGGCGGGCGGCGGGATCAAGGGGGGCGTCGTCCACGGCGCGACCGACGAGCTGGGCTTCCACGCCGTCGAGCACCGCCACTACGTCACCGACATCCACGCCACGCTCCTCCAGCAACTCGGCCTCGACCCTCGCCGCCTGGACGTTCCCGGACAGAAGCGCCTGGAGATCGACTACGGCCGTCCGATCCGGGAAATCATCGCGTAGCGCCGCCGGGCCGACGGTCCGCGTGTCGAGTGGGCATCGCGCCCACCATCTGGGGATCGGTGGGCGGTGCCCACCCTACAAGGCTGGCGATTTCCGCTCGGTGCGCTGGTTCCAAAGCGATCGGAGCGAGTTGACCCGCTTGTCAAGACCCGTCGGAGTCGTCATTCTATTCGGCGGGGGGAACGACTGCGCGTTTCAGGAGGCCCCCATGCCGAAGACCCTGGTGAAGTGTTCCTTGCCCTATTGCGAGGAGGAAGCAACCACAAAAATCGCTGCCCCCTGGGTTTATGGTCGCTTCGAGGAATTGAAGACCTACGGTTACGCCTGCGCCGACCATGTCGATGAGGTCGTGGATCGGGCTGGTGATCGCCCCAAGCCTCCCCTCGCCGAGGGCGAGAGCCTGGGGGAAATCGGAACCTACGCCCTTTCCCACTGATCGGCCCCCGAGTCCCCGGCCCTCTCCTCGGTCGGGGCCTCCCACTCCTCTCCTCCTGGCATGGACCCTCGCCGTCTGGACGTTCCCGGACGGAAGCACCGGGAGATCGACTACGGCCGTCCGATTCGGGAAAACATCGCGTCGCGCCGCCGGACCGCGCCTGGTTCCGAAGCGACCGGAGCGGGTTGACTCGCCTGTCAAGACCGGGCGAAGTCGTCATTCGATTTGGCGGGGGGCGGGGGAACGACGCACGTTTCAGGAGGCCCTCATGGCGAAGACCCTGGTGAAGTGTTCCTTGCCCGATTGCCCCGATTCGTGGTACGCAAAGGCCTGCGGGCACAAGGGGTTAACGCTTCGCTTGGCGCCATTCTTGAATGTCCCCTTTTCTCACAGTTGACCAGGAAACCTGGGTCGCCTCGGAAGAATGGATCACCGATGCCGACGCTCACCGTCGAATATCGCGACGAGAACGAACGGCTGGTCCTGGTGCAGGGCATCGCTTGGATCGGACCAGGTGAAATCCGGCATCAGTTCATTTATTCAACCAAAAATGAACTGATGCCGGATTTCCGCCCGTGAAGCCTACCGCCCCGACACGGCCAGAGACGGCACGCGGTCGAACGAGGCAGCGTCCGGGTGAGGAGAGGGAAGGGTGTTGTCGTGAACGAGCATCGAAGTACGACCCACGAAGTACGTCCGCGAACGGGCCACGTCGAGGTTGTACACCGGCTGGACTGAGGCCGCGTCGATGGCCGTGATGCGCGAAGGACCAGAGAGCGTGCGCAAGGCGTCGCCTGGGCTCAGATCGCGCGCCATCGACCAGCCACGACCCGCGACCCAGAAACGGTGAAACCGGCTGGCGACGACGTTGTCGCCGTTGGCCAGAGCGATTCGTAGGGTGGCGTCCGGGGGATTGTGATGCACGACGACGATCGGCTGATACGAGAGGCCGCCCGTCGTGACGTCCTGGCTGAGTACCTGATCGCCGACCCGCAGCGTCTCGATCGGCCGAGAGCCGGTGATCGTCAGCACGGGTGTCCCGGCGGCGAAGCAACTGACGATCACCGGCGTCGGAAGGTAGGGCGTCGCGTTCGTGGCCAACATCGCCTTCGGCGGCGGGGTGTAGCGGTAGCCGATTTTTTCGTAGTACCACGTGCGCCAGCCATCTTCGTCGTCGTCGCGAAGGTTTCCCGGCGCGTCGAGCGCCGTCACCAAGGCTTCGGAAATGCGCCGGTTCAGCTCGATGGCCTGAGCGATCGATGTCTCGATGTCGTTGATATCGACGATCAGGCGCTGGCGTGCGAGCGCGCTCTTGAGGTTCGCGGCGGCGACCATCTCGGCGGCCCGTTGCTCGCCGTTGCGCAGGGTCTGAACCTCGCGCAGGAGGCCCGTCGAGGAATCGGCGTGGCGGAGGACCGACCGGACCTCGGAGCTGTTGACCAGCGACGGCAGGCCGTCGGGCCCGTAGCCGAAGTAGCCGTGAAAATTCGACGCGAGGCGGAACGGGGCCGGGGCCTTGTAGCTGCGGACGAGATGGAACCGTGGCGAATCGATGACGAGATAGCCTTCCGTCCCAGGGCCTCGCGGCGGCTCCGCCCGGTACGTCCAGGGGGTATGGATCAAGTTGACCAGGATCTCGGCATAGTCGCGCGGCTCACGCCCTTGGAGCGACAGGGAGGCGTCGTGGCGGATCTGGGCGGTATCGCCGTAAACCGACAGGGCCCCCAGATTCTTCGTCGCCGCCGGCGCGTCGATCTGGCCCAGCAACCGGACCGCCAGCGCTTGCCCGGCGGGGGACTTCTCGGCGAAGAGGCGCATGATCGACGGCACGGCGCGGGGATCGGTGACCGTGTCGAACTGAGCCAGGGCCTCGTCCCGCGTCTTCGGGTCGTCGAGGTGGCCGGCCCATTTCTGAAGCAGGGGTGCCCAGTATCGGTCGGCATGCTTCTGCGCGGCCTCCTCTTTCTCGGAGGCGGCGATTTGCTCGTGGCTCATCCAGTGGCCGTCGTGCCGGATGTAACCCAGATGACGCCAGGTTGCGTCGTTGTACGGGTCGATGTGGACGGCGGCGGTGAAGCTGGCCAGCGCCTCGGCCTTCAGGCCATTCTGCTCGCACCAGAGCCCGAGCTTGATATACTCGGGCGCGAGCTTCCGGTCGATCCTGGCCCGGAACTTCCGTGCCAGATCGACCAGCCCGCGCTCATCTAGCCGGCTTCCCCCCTCTGCTTCGTAATCGGCCAACTGGTAGATCTTCTCGCGGCGGGCGTTGTACTCGGCGAGCTTCGCGTTCAGAGCCTCGTCCGCCTTGATCCGCGCGGCCACTTGCTCGGGGGTCTCCCAGTGCCCGTCATGTTCAATCTGGCATCGCAAGCCCCGAGCAGTGGGGTCTTTCGGGTCCGCCTTGACGGCCTTTGCCAGCAACGCGTCTCGGTCTTCGTCCAGCCCTCGGGCTTCGCACCAGAGGGCCAGCGGCACCAACTTTTTCGCATCGTCGCCCGCGGCAGCCTTAGCCGCTTCATAACGCTTCATCTCGCCAGGCTTGAGCGATTCCTGCGGTGGGGGGGTGAAAACCAGCAGAAGAGGAATCGCGAGCAGGGTGTAACCCATGTGTCGGCCTCCTGGTTTCACGCAATTTTGACTTTGACGTTTGGTTCCCAAGGGTTTCCGATGTGCTCAACGGAGGCCCGAAGCCTTCCGTCATCCTCCAGTTTATCGCCGCGACCGGAAGAAAAACCAGCGCTTTCCCGACGCCGAACGGCCGATGGGGGAAACCTGGGGCTTCTCGCTGGTCTCCACCAACCCCTGATCTCAAGCGACCTGAGGAGTCCGTTGCCCGCCGCGACGGGTGGCACTGTCGTCGTTTGCCACTGGCTCCGCCCAGTACGGTCCGGAAAAACCTTCACAAGATCTTCACTTGCGCCAGGACCTGGATTTGGCCATGATCTCTTCCTGGCCAAACGACTGAGACCTCCCTCGCAACGACGGTGGGCGTCGACCGTCCAGACTCAGGCGGTCGAGGGATGGAAAAAGGGGAACATCGGAACCTACGCCCTTTCCCACTGATCGGCCCCCGAGTCCCCGGGCCCTCTCCTCGGTCAGGGCCTCCCACTCCTCTCCGTCATGGGAGTTACGCAGCGAAGAGGTGGGCATTGCCCACCCTGCGCAGAGAACGCAGACCACCGCGTGTCTCGGAACGTGGGACGACCAACGGCGTCACTCCTCAATCCATCAAGCATTCCCGCAGGCCCATTTCCCAGCCGGGATACGGACGTGGTTCACGCTGCGCGAATCGCATGATAAATGACGGAATTGTTAACGTAATTTCCTGATTCCGTGGTTACGTTCATCGCTCAACGATCGATAAGGCGACTCGCCAAATAACACTGTCCCACATCAGGAAAACAGACAATTTCTTCTGGCGAGACCCCAACGTGGGCTTTTCCGCAGGCCGCCGCGCTTGATGCCGCGCACGGTGATGCGCTCCCTTGCCGAATGTTTCGTTCGCGTGACAGGGTGGTTTAGTTCGATTGCGGAAAATGAATCTTTTTCTGTTGACTGGGTATTATGATAAGGTTAGGTATTATAGGTAATCTATCAGCCAGGGTGAGTTCTGGTCGATGTTTTCTTGACCACGGCGAGCTGAACTCGCGAACCCGAGGCGATGAGATCCGCTCGAAGAGCGTCCCGATTCGTTCGGAAGCTTCCTGAGAAGAGGCGATGTCCGTGATCGTGGCGTGGGGAATTCCGACGGATCGACAAGGTCGGCGTCCCAGGGATGTGAGGACGGAAGCGGCCGACTGGATCGTCGCGGTTCTCGGGGTGGTGAGATCCCGAGGGCCCCGTGCAACGTGGGATTATGCACTCAAAACAGGGGTCAATTATGAGTAAGTTCGCGTGGCGAGGAACCCTTGGCCGTTCGAGCGGACGCAATCGGACGAGGGTTCGCCCGAAGGTCGCGTCCGGCATCCGGTGCGAGGCACTTGAGGAACGGCTCCTGCTTGCCAATGATTTCTGGACAGGGGTCGCATCGCAGAACTGGAGCAATGCGATCAACTGGAGGCTCGGGCATACCCAACGCGACGGACACCTTGATCTTCAGCAATGCATCGCTGGCACCTGGCGGATTCACGACGACCAACAACGACATCGGCACGACCCAGTACGATATCGTATTCTCGGACAGCGGTTATACATTGCAGGGGCAGCCGATCGCGATCCTCGGTCCGGCGGCCGTTCAGTCGCTCCAGCCCACCGGTACCGACACGATTCAACTGGACCTGCAGCTTGCGGGTGACACCACGATCGCCGTGGCCTCTCCGCAGGGCAATCTGGACGTTACGGGCCAGGTCACCAGCGGCGTGATCGAATACACTGTCCAAGGCCGGTCCGGGAACGATGACCGTCTCCGCCTTCAACGCCTTCCTGGGCACAACCTCGCTGGACGCGGGCCAGTTGCAAGTCGATGGCGGCCTGGGGCCAGGGCCGATCGTTCTGAACGGCGGCACGTTGAGCGGCACGGGGGCCGTGAACACCGTGAACGCGACCTCGGGCGGAACGATCGCCCCTGGACCTGGTCCCGGATCTCTGAACACAGGCCCAATCGGCCTGAACCCGGCGACGAACCTGGACATCGAACTCAACGGTCCGCTTCCCGGCCAGTTCGATCAGCTCAACGTGACCGGTGCGGTGAACCTGGCCGGCGCGAACCTGAACGCCTCGTTGAATTTCGCTCCGATCAAGGGGCAGACCTTCACGATCATCAACAAAGACGGTAACGATCCGGTGGCCGGTATGTTCGCCCAGGGGACCATGTTCTCCGTCAACGGCGTTCAATACGCGATCGACTATGCCGGTGGTGACGGTAATGACGTCGTGCTGACCTTCGTGGACGCCGCGCCGATCGCCAACGATGACGCGTATTCGCTGCCCGAGTACACCCCGAGCACGCCCGAGCTGTTCGTGCCCGCGTCGGCCGGTGTCTTGCATAACGACGTGGACCCCAACGGCGATCAACTCGCCCCGGTCCTCGATTCGCCCCCCACGAACGGCACCCTCTGGCTGTTCACCGACGGCTCCTTCCGGTACCAGCCCGCAGCGGGATTCTCTGGTGTTGATACGTTTACCTATCATGCCACGGACGGTACTCTGAACAGCAACACGGTCACGGTGTCGCTGTACGTCAACCAGCTCAACCAGCCCCCGGTGGCGAACCCCGACAGCTATTCGGCGGTGCAGGGAGTCGCCCTGGCGATCGCGGCGCCGGGCGTGCTGGCGAACGACTTCAGCTTCGACGTGCCGCCGGACATGTTGACGGCGGAGTTGCTCGGGAGCACGACGCACGGCTCGTTGACGCTGAACCCGGACGGCTCGTTCACGTACACCCCGGACGCGAACTTCATCGGCCAGGACCAGTTCACGTATCGCGCCTTCGATCCGGCGATGCGGACGAGCCTGCCGACGACGGTGACGATCAATGTCGGCGTGAACAACATGGCGCCGACGGTCAACGACGACACGTTCTCGATGTCCGAGGACAACACGCTGTTCGTCGTCGGCCCGGGCGTTCTGGCCAACGACACCGACCCGAACAACGACAGGCTCTCGGCCTTCCTGGTGGATGGCCCGTCGCACGGGATGCTGACCCTGGGCGGCGACGGCTCGATCACCTACACGCCGACCCCTAACTACAACGGGCAGGACACGTTCACCTACCGCGCCACCGACGGTCAGTTGGCCAGCGCGGGCCTGGCCACGGTGACGATCAACATCAACGCCGTCAACGACGCCCCGGTGGGCACGACCGACAATTACAACGTGGATGAGGACACCCTGCTGACGGTCGCGGCCCCGGGCGTCCTGACCAACGACACCGACATCGACGGCGACACGCTCACGGCGGTGCTGGTCAACGGCCCGCAGCACACGTCGAACGGCGGTTCGTTCACGCTCAACGCCGACGGTTCGTTCACCTACCAGGCCGGTACCAACTTCAACGGCACCGACTTCTTCACGTATCGCGCGGTGGACAGCGGGACACCGAGCCTTCAGAGCGACGTGACCACGGTCTTCATCAACGTCAACGCCGTGAACGATGCTCCGGTGGCCATGGACGACACGTTCTCGGTGAACGAGGATGCCACGCTGACCGTCGCGGCCCCGGGTGTTCTGTTCAACGACAACGATCCTGACGGCGACCTGCTCTCGGCCGTCCTGATGGACGCGCCGACGCATGGGTCGTTGACGCTCAACAGCGACGGTTCGTTCACCTACATCCCGACCGCCAACTACAACGGTCAGGACACGTTCACCTACGTGGCCAGCGATGGCAAGCTGAACAGCGGCCTGACCACGGTGACGATCAACATCAACGCCGTCAACGACGCCCCGGTGGGGACGACCGACAATTACAACGTGGATGAGGACACCCTGCTGACGGTCCCGGCCCCGGGCGTCCTGACCAACGACACCGACATCGACGGCGACACGCTCACGGCGGTGCTGGTCAACGGCCCGCAGCACACGTCGAACGGCGGTTCGTTCACGCTCAACGCCGACGGTTCGTTCACCTACCAGGCCGGTACCAACTTCAACGGCACCGACTTCTTCACGTATCGCGCGGTGGACAGCGGGACACCGAGCCTTCAGAGCGACGTGACCACGGTCTTCATCAACGTCAACGCGGTGAACGATCCCCCGGTTGCGGTGGACGACACCTATGCGACCAACGAAGACGTGCCGCTCTTCGCCGCGGCGCCGGGCGTCCTTCAGAACGACACCGACGCGGACGGCGACAAGTTGTCGGCCGTGCTGATGAACGGCCCGACCCACGGGTCGGTCACGTTGAACTCCGATGGGTCGTTCACGTACACGCCGAACACGAATTTCAATGGCGTGGACACGTTCACCTACAAGGCGAATGACGGTCAGTCGCTCAGCATGACGGCGGCGACAGTGACCATCACCGTCAACGCGGTGGCCGATGCTCCCACGGCGGTCAACGACAGTTACACCGGACAGGAGGACACGAAGCTGTCGGTCGCCGCTCCGGGAATCTTGCTCAACGACCTGAATCCGGACGGCAACGCGCTGAATATCATCGTGGTCAACGGCCCGCAGTACGCAGCCAGTTTCACGGTGAACAACGACGGTTCGTTCACCTACATGCCGCAGTTGAACTATGACGGACCGGACAGCTTCACCTACTACCTGATGGACCCGGTCAGTGGGCTGACCAGCAACGTGGCGACGGTGTCCCTGACCATCCTGTCGGTCAACGACGCCCCGGTGGCACACGACGACTTCTACTCCACCAACGAGGATGTGCCTCTGTCGGTCGCGGCGCCGGGCGTGCTTCAGAACGACACCGACGCGAGCCACGACACGCTCTCGGCGGTCCTGATGAACGGCCCGACTCACGGGTCGGTCACGTTGAATTCGAACGGGTCGTTCGTTTACACGCCCAACTCGAATTTCAACGGTCAGGACACCTTCACCTACAAGGCCGACGATGGTCAGACCCTGAGCAACGTCGCGACGGTGCACATCACCGTCAACCCGGTCAACGACGCCCCGGTGGCGCTCGATGACACGTACACGACGCCCGAGGACCAGAACCTGATCGTGCCGGCGCCGGGCATCCTTGGCAATGATTACGACCTGGACAGCTCCACCATCGGCGCGATCCTGGTCAATCCGCCGCAGTTCGGGACACTCTCTCTGGCTCTCGATGGCGCGTTCCTGTACGCACCGAACCCGAACTTCAGCGGGACCGACACGTTCACCTACAAGGCGCACGACGGTCAACTCTTCAGCAATCTGGCCACGGTGACGATCCATGTTACCGAGGTCGCGGAGACGACGGTGAAGCTCGACTCGTCGAGTGACACAGGTGTTTCCAACAGCGATGGAATCACGAAGGACACCACGCCGACCTTCTCCGGCACGACGGTTCCGAACGTTCCGGTCTACCTGTACGGTCGGCCGGCGGGGACGAACCAGGTGCCGGGCGTGATCGGTCAGACGGTGGCCGACTCCAGCGGGAATTACTCGATCACCTCGATCCCGCTGGCCAACGGCCAGTACGAGTTCTTCGTGCAGGCGTTCCGTCCCGATGGCCGTTCGACCGGGCTGGTCAACGCCGGTCTGCTCACGATCGACACGGCCTCCCCGGTCGTCACGAACGCGATCCTGAACCCGCAAACGGGTCAGATCGAGGTCACGTTCCAGGATGAGCGGAGCGGCATGGCTCAGCCGACATTGACGAACCTGAACAACTACACGTTCGTCAAGCAGTACACGGGTGCTCCGCGTGCCTTCGCGATCACCAACGCCCAACCGTTGCCGATCACGGGGCCGACGGTTCCCCAGACGGTCGTTCTCGACTCGTCCGCCGGACGGCCGATCCAGCACGGTCGCTATCTCTTCGCGGTCCTCGCGAGCGGAGTGACCGACGTTGCGGGCAACGCCCTCGACGGCGAGTTCAACGGCTCCTTCCCGACGGGCAACAACGTCCCGGGTGGTGATTTCAACGCTCAGTTCCAGGTAAACAGCCGAGGAACATCTCCCGCGTTGCCGACCAACGAACCGATCCCGGTGATCACCAGCCCGGCTCAGGTCAGCCAACTGGTCATTCCGACCGGTCCGGTTGGTCAGTTCCACGGCCAGTATGGTGTCAACGGAGTTCCGGTTCATCAGTACCCCAGGAACCTCGGCAACCGCTATGCTCAGCTTCTGGCGAACCGCCAGAACCTGGCCTTCAGTCGTCGTACCCCCAACGCGCTTCAGGCCCTGCTGGCCCAGCGTCGTGGGTTCTGACGCCTTGACGTGATCGATCACTCGAAATGAGTGCGGCGGCGACGTGATTCCACGTCGCCGCCGTTTTTGGTTTGAGAACGATTCCGTCAAGCAGCGGACGTAATGAGGTTGAGGAGTCCGCTTCAGGACGAGGGTTCACTTTCTGGCCCCTGGGTGATCGAGGATGCCTCGACCGCCTGCATGAGCCGCCGGGCCAGGAGCAGAGCGCGATGTCTCGTCAGAGTGAGTTCCAGGTGTCCGTCCCAACCTTCGAGCCGGACGACGATCAGGCCGGGATGCTCGCGGTGGGGATAGGCGTCGATCGTGACGACCTGCGCCGCGACCGGACGGCCGGATCGGGAGAAGAGATGGAAATCGATGACCTCGGAACCACGGGTACGGATCGCCGATGTCCCGACCTGCGCGGAGGAAATGTCCTTGACCAGTTCGGGTGGGACCCGGTCGATGAACTCCGAGAGATGCCGCACCTTCGCGGTGATCTCGGACCCTGCCGAGTGCTGGTGTTTCGGGGCGGGAGATGATCCCCCTTTCGATCGAGCATTCCTCGGCCGATCTTTTCCCCGGTCCGGACGGCTCCCTCTCGATCCCTTCTTCATCTGAACTGGCTCCTGACTCGCGAACCGGCTACGGAACGCGGCCTCAACGATCTTCCGTCTTCAGCGATCCGCAGGCAAGGATCGGCACCCATGGTGCGATCAATGCCAGGATGAAGTCAGTTCATGAATCTCGAGGCGCGGATGATCGTCTGGGGACCTTCGGTCAGGACCTCCACAGATCGATCTTCAATCTCTGGAATGACTCCCGCGAGAGAGCGACCCGGCCAGCGTTGCCGAAGACTTCGACCGAGCCACGATCCACGAGCACGACAAGCCGGACCACACCCCCTTTCGGCGTCAGCGGCATGGTATGCTGACCGCAAGTGAGCGTGTTTTGTCGAGCGTCATAGACGATCGGGACACCACGTACGGTTAATTGAAACGCGCCTTCGTTGCCGACCTTCACCTCGGCATGGATCTCGTAGAGATCGCTCGCAACGTCAGACAGGGGCGTTTCCCCCGGCTTGACGATCAGATCCTTCCAGGAGTGGCTTCGAACGCGCAGTTTGGCCAGTTCGGCGACAGGCTCCGCGTGCAAGCGAACCCCCTCTTCCGTCGGTCGCAGGGTCAAGCTGCAGGGGACGGTCATCTGCTGATTGAACGGCATATCGGGGAAGACGATCCCTCGTCCCCAGCCGATCTGGACACGGCGACCGTCAGGCGTGTTGCTGAAGGTCTGCGCCGCATAGAAATCACCATGCCAGAGCCGCAACTTCTCCGATTCCGGCGTGAATCTGCTGACCGTCGAACTGGCCGAGTTGATACAGGCCATCCGCACCATACAGGACCCAGCGAGTCTCATCAGGATTTTCGGTGATCGGGAGTTCGAACAGGTCGGGGCACTCATAGAATCCGTCGATGCGGCTCTCGAACGTCCAGGTCTTCAGGTCGGTTGAAGAATAAAAGGCGATGGCCCTGGCGTCGTCCGTCTCGTCGTAAACGGCCATGATCCAGCGTTTGGTCGGCTCGTGCCAGAGGAGCCGGGGGTCACGTCCCCTGTGCTGGACGACCGGGTTGGCCTCGTATTCGGTCCAGGTCCGGCCGCGGTCGTTGCTGTACGCGATGCATTCGCCCCGGCCCGTGCTGGTGAATGCCACGACCAGAGGGGGCTCGTCTCCTTTGCCGAAGCCGGAGGTGTTCCGGTGATCGACCACGCCGCTACCGGAAAAGCACCAGTCGCCGTACTTCTTCGGATAGAGCGCGATCGGCTGTTCGGTCCAGTGCACCAGATCGGGGCTGACGGCATGGCCCCAGTGCATGTTCCCCCAGTCCCAGCCGTAGGGGTTGTGCTGGTAGAACAGGTGATACTCGCCGTCGTGCCAGAGCAGACCGTTCGGATCGTTCAGCCACCCTCGCCGCGAGGTGAAGTGAAATTGTGGTCGGTGTGCCTCGCGGTACATCCGATCGGCCCCCGGAACCTCATCGTCGAGCGTGATCGCGCTCAGGATGCTCGATTCGGCGGGCAAGGTGGTCTCGATGCGAAGGGGCTTTCCCTGGAAGGGAGTCAGGTCGCTGAAGACCCAGAACTCGGGCGGTCCCTCGGCCAGCCGGATGTCGAACTCACGGATGGTCTGGTCTCCGACGACCAGGCGCATCCGGCGCAATGGTGCTTCTTTCTCGACGGGAAGATGCAGGTAGCGTTTCTCGACGACCAACTCGCGGTGGGCCGGCGCCGTTCCCCGGTTTTGGTCGCTCTGGACGATCTGATCGACGTTGATGTGTCCCCAGCCCCCTGTCTGCTGATCGACGATCTGGATGGTCGCGGTCTGTCCGACGAATTCGGCCACGTCCCACGACGCCCAGTCGAGTCGCTCGCTTCCGCCCGGACGGTCGTTCGGGCCGGTCGCCGTGCGGACGACCTTTCCCTCGACAAGCAGGTTCAGGCAGGTTTCCCCTGGATGCGCACCGCCGCCAATGAGGAAGTTCAGGAAGGGCCGCTCGATCACGAATGGTGGGGAGGTGAGGGTTCCGGTGCTCGCGTCTCCTCCATGAAAGGAGTTGACCAATCCTCTCCCTTCGAACCCGCTGACCGGCATCTGGCCGGGCAGCGTCCCTCGTGCGGGCGCGTTGCCGAAGGCCGAGCCGGTCACGGTCCAACCGCCATAGTCGTCCCCCTCGAAGTCGGCGATCAACCGGTCCTCACGGTCCTCGGCCGCGGCCAACGGGAGGGAGAACGGGACCAGGAGCAGGATCAGGAGGCGCAGGGGTTGGTGAATCATGACTCTGTCTCCGTGACCGACCGCGTCAACGGACCGGGAGGAACTGAACGGCGTCAATGATGACGTGGCCGTTCGTCCCTTCGTTGCGAATCTCAACGACTGCGGGACCGTCGAACGTGAACGTGCCGACCGAGGTGAAGGGGCTTTCCGCGCCGTGCGGCCGCTGCTGGTTGAGGGTCGCGCGGGTTGTGCCGCCAGCGTGACGGATCAGGACGGGGACGTCATCCGCGCGGTTGTCGGACGGCGGATAGGCGATGCGGACGTCGTAACGTCCCTGGTCGAGCGTCGCGCGGAACGAGGCCGATTTCCGCCCCTTGTCCGTGTTGCCATCATGCCGGTAGCCGAGATCGACGAACGGTCCGAGGGCGGAACTCGTGGCCCAGGTTCCGGTCAGGTCGGCCTTGTCGTCGTCGATCACAACGCCGTCCAATGCGGTCGAGGCGACATTCTTCCCGGCGGGCCGGGGCAGGTCGAGGACCTGTCCATCGTCCAGCAGTCGTGCGCGGAGCTTGGGGTAATCAACCTCCTGCACGCTCGTCTGCTCGTCGATGGCCAGAGCCGCCGCGGTGGCCGCCGACTGGCCGAGGATCAGGAAGACAGGCTCCATGCGGATCGACCCGTAGGCGATGTGTGATGATGAGAGGCAGACCGGAACGAGCAGGTTCGTGCAGTCCTCGGCTTTCGGCACGATGGCCCGGTAGCTGATGGGGTAGGGGCCTCCGGGGTTGACCTGGATGTCCCCCTCGTTGCGGGCGTGGCCCGACGAATCGACGTAGCGCTGGACGTTGTGCGAGTCCATGTTGTAGGAGCCCATGCCGATCGAGTCGGGGGTCGGTTCGAGTGCTCTCAGATGGCGCTCGGTCATGACGAAGTCGGAGACCATGCGGCGGGCCTCTCGGACGTAGATCTGGTGCGGCCAATGGCCGTTGTCCACGAATTCATCCTTCGCCAGGCCCCAGCGGCTCATCTGCTTGCGGATCGGTTCGGGGACGCCGGGGTCGTTGGCGAGGTAGTACATCAGTCCCTTCTGATACAACTCGTGCTCCCGGATGATGGCACGCCGGCGCTCATAGCTGGCCTCGGGATAGTCGTAGTTCATCCCGATATTGTCGGTCGAGAAGGCGCCGTGGTTGTTCGTGTCGGTCTTGCGGTTGGGAACCGGGTCGAACTTGCGGAAGACGCCATCCCAGCCGGCGCGGAGGTAGCGGCCCAGCAGCTCGTACTGCAAGGGGTCGTATCCCTCGGGCCGGGCGAACGGGACACGGTTCTCGGGCGCGTCGGTCAGGCACATGCGGAAGCAGTACGCCTGGATGCGGTCATCGGCTTCCCCTTCCTCTCCCGGTGATCCGGCATGAATGCGCGGGAGCAAGCCGCTGGAGGGGTCGCCCGGCGTCCGGTAGGGATCGACCGGCAATTCGAACTGGTGGCTGACGGCATGGTGGGTCTGCACACCGTTGAGCGTTTCGCCGTACGTTGCGTTCGCCTCGCGTCCCACCGTGGACGACACCCCCGCCGCAGCCATGAGATCCCCTTCATAGGTCGCGTCGAGGAACATGCGGCCCCGGTACGTCTTGCCGCTCAGGGTGCGGATCGCGACGATCCGCGTGCCGTCCTTCTCAACGCCATGCTCGCGATCGAGCCACTCGTCGCGGACGACCGGGATCTTTTCCTCGGCGACGAGTTCCTCAAAAACCTGCTCGGCGACATGCGGCTCGAATGCCCAGATGGCGTCGTCGTCGCGGTGATAGAGGCGGTACTGTTCGGGCTTTTGCTGGGTCCACGCCTCGGGGCGGTCGTAATGGTCCTTGATCCGGCGGTACAGTTCGCGGGCCATCCCACCGACCGCTTCCTTGCGGCCGCTGTCGGTCCAGCCGAGGCCGCCGCTGGTCAGTCCGCCCAGGTGCGTCTCCGGCGCGACGACAACGACCGACTTGTCCATCCGCGACGCCTGAATCGCCGCGCTGATGCCGGCGGACGTGCCCCCGTAGATGACCAGATCAACCTCCTCGGGAGCCGCCGACGGCGTCGCGGCGAGCATCAGGCAGAGTAACAGCGATGGCATGGAGATCACCTCGCGACGGCCCCTCCAGCGGAGCCGGCCGTGTTCGTCAAAAATCGGGAGGGAAGACGGCGGGTCCTCGCAACGACTCTCCGAGAGTACCGCCGTGAGTGGCCGGGGGCAATCGGCGCGTTTCGAGCAGATCAATTCATCGTGGGGTCAGGCGGCACGTCACGGAGTCCGAGGAACTCCGAGAGCTTGCGGGCGTTGACGGCCTTGACCACCACATCCCAGAGTTCCGTGGAGGATTCCCAGAAGACGTGGTCGGACGTGGCGGGCAGGGTCAGCCAGGAATCCCAGCCGAACTCACTCTCCAGTTGCCCCGGTCCCCAGCCGGAGTAATTGGCCAGGATCAAGATCGGCTCCGTCCGCTGCTGAATGATCTCGCTCACCTTGGAGGCCTCGACGGTGGTAAAGACCCCCGGCAGGGCCTCCTTGTCGCCCAGATCCTCGCTGGTATGGATCACCATGAGTGGACCGGGGACGGGGCCGCCGAGGTGGATCGGCTTGTCCCACTCGAAAGGTTCCTCGAAGAGCTTCTCCGAGATGTCGCCGACAGTCACCTCCAGCATGCGATTGAGCACCACGCCCAGGGCCCCTTCTTCGTTATGCTCCAGCATCAGAATGACGGTCTGGGTAAAAAAGGGAGAATCCATCTCGGGGGAGGCGATGAGCAGGTGGCCTTTGAGGGAGTTCATGTTCCGGTCCTTTTCTGTCAGTTGCCGATGCCCGACGCCTGAACGTCCATGCGACCGCAGTCCATTCCGCCTCAGATGTTGATTCTCGCCTCGGGGAATCGCCGGGGGAAGGGCCGACCGCCGCGTCCCTCGGATCAGCGCTCGCGCGGGCCGACGTCGGATAACTTCAGTGGCTCAAAGCCCAGGTCCAGCGCCGGGGAATCGGACGGGAGCGTGAAATCGTCCTCCAGGGGGGCAACGAACTTCGGGTCGGCGATCTTCGAGTGGCGGTCGGCACCGAGGGCCTGCCACTCCTCCCAGGAACGGCCGGCGAAGCGGATCGGCTCGTTGCTGTTGGCATGCCAGTAGAGGTTGTGGTCGAAGTCCGCGTGCAACTCCTTCCAGTCCCCGGCGAGGAGGTCGCCCTGGGTCCAGAAGACGATGTTGCGCTCGAAGGTGAAGGAACGGTGGGGCTCCAGCCGGGTGCGCTGAATCTGGGCGTCGCGGCCGAGGGCGATGATGTTGTTGCGGAATACGTTATCCCTGCCGTAGTGCTGGTGGAACCCGCCGTGCGTCGTGCGGTACACGAGGTTTCCCTCGGCGACGATCTGGCTGCTCCCCTCGTCGAAGTAGATGCCCCAGCCGCCGTAGTTGTGGGCGGTGATGTCGTGGAAGACGTTGCGGCGGATCACCGTGCCGGGCTGGACGCCGAGCGTATAGATGCCTCCCATGTCGCTGAGCCACCCCTGGCCGATGTCGTGGACGTGGTTCGCCTCGATGATGTTGTTCCGCGTCAGGGTGTCGCCGTATCCCCATGTCCAGCCCACGGAAATTCCTGTGTAGCGGAAGTCGTGGATATGATTATGGGCGATCCGGTTCCCCGCGCTCTGGCCGATCCAGACGCCGACAGCCTGGATGTAGTCCCGCCCGCCGCCGTGGATCTGGCAATCTTCGAGCACGTTCTTCGAGGCCTGTTCCTTCTCGTCTTTCCGGATGCGGGTCTCGCCGAGCTTGACGCCGCCGGCGGAGAGATCGAAGAGATTGCACCGACGAACCTCATTTTCCTGGCAGCCGCGCCCCAGCTCCAGGCCATAGCTGCCGACATGGGAGATCGTGCAGCCGTCGAACCGGCTGTGGCGCAGCCCTTCGCCGTGGATGGCGCCGGTGACATGAACCGAAGCCTGATCGTCGCCGGGGTTTGACCGCTTCAGCCATTGCTCGTTGTGGGAGAATTGCAGCCCCTGGAATCGGAGATGCTCGATGAATTGACCCTTCTCGGGATGTCCTTCCAGACGCACGAGTTGCGGCAAGACGGGTGCGATGATCTCGGTCGATTCCATCGATTCCCCGTCGCGGGGCAGGTACGACAGCTCGCCCGATTTGCGGTCGAGATACCACTCGCCCGGGGCATCCACAAGTTCCTTCGCGTTCTCGATGAAGTACCGTGCCGCCTCGGCGTTCGAGCCGTGCCCCTCCTTCAAACGCCGGTGGCTCGGGGCCTCGAACGTGACCAGACGTTCCGACTCGTCCACGCTCTTGACCGCCAGGCGGGTGCCGACCCAGAAGTGCAGGACGACCACGTCCACATCCTCAAGGTTCTTCCAGTTCTGGATGTCCCCCGGGGCATAGCGGAAGCGGTTTTGCCCCTGGTTGTAAGGGGCATCCGGCTTCAGGTCGGGCACCTCCTCGATGCGGAGGAACCCCTCGTTCGGCTTCCTCGCCCTCTGCCGGCGCTCCTCGCCGGACCAGAGCTGGTGGAACATCCACTGGCCGTCGCGGACCTCCGGCAACGTGGCGATCCAGCCGTCCTTGTCGTTGACCTTCCCGGCGTGCCATCCGTTGATCCGACGCCCGCCGCTGAGCACGGGGGACTCATCGTGATAGGCCGCGTAGGTGATGGGGGCGTCCGGCGTCCCGGAGTCCTCAGGCGTGAAGACCAGAGGCTCGGTCAGCTCGTACCGTCCGCCCCGGATCATGATGTTGACCGGCCGGTCCAGGCGTCCCGAGTGATGTTGTTTGTAATCCCGGATCGCGTCCCGGGCGCGGGCCACGGTGGCGAACGGGCCATCCTTCCCGCCATCCTGGGGGGCTTCCTGGCGGCCCGACCACGCATCGTTGCCGTCCGTCGCCACGTAGAAGGTGATTGGCTCCTCCGTCGCGTTGGCGTTCGTGGAGAGCAGCACAACGCCCAGAATCATCAGTCGCGGGAAGGTCGGGATCATGGCGCATTCCTCGAGTACGTTCCGTGGGTGTTCGGCATGACGACTACGGCCGGGTCAGCTTCTGGATCGTCTCGTCGATTTCTGTCGCTGTTCGTTGGGCTTCCTCCAGCGGTAAACCGGCTTTCATGCCCGGGCGCTTGTGCCCGGTGGCGGTCAGCCAGGCATCCTTGAGCAACCGCTGTTTCCGCTGGACCAGCTCAAGAACCTCCAGGCCGTGCGGGGCATCGCTCAGCGCGGCCTCAACGCTCCCGGCGTCCTGGTCCTCCGGCTCCAGGAGGCCCCAGTGGCTGAGAAGGGCGCGGGCTATCAGCCAGTGGCCCTCCGCATTCAGGTGGACCCCGTCGCTGGCCAGGCGGAAGTCGGGATCGTTTTCCCTGTGCTCGGTCAGATAGTTTGTCTATTGGTGTGTGGATATCCACAACATCCCATCCTTCCGCGCTGGTCGAGCAACCAGGCGGAATAGCGGTCGAGCACGTCGTCATAACCCTCGTAGGGCTGACGATATTCGTCGAGCCCGGCGGGGAGGGTTCGCTCCTTGATCGGTTGTGGGTCGAAGACCGGCGGAGTGACGTGGAGCACCCTGGCCCCCACGTCGGCCGCCTTTTCCCGCAGGTCGCGCATGCCTTCACGGAACTTCGCGAAGCGGTCCTCACCGAACGGGTAATAAATGCCGTCGTTCATGCCGTAGCAGGCGACGATCAGGTCGGGCTTCGTCGCCTGAAGCACGCGGTCGAGCCGCTCGTGCAGGTCGGGACGGGGAAATTGTCCCCCGGCATGGCCCGGCTCGGAAAGGCCCGACACCGTCTCGCTCGGCAGGCCGAGGTTGAGGAACTCCGTCCGAAGCGCGGGGTGATGGACTGCGCACGTAGGCTTCCACGAACTCAATATAATGGCCGGCGTAGGTGATGCTGTCGCCCAGAAACAGAACGCGCTGGACCCCTTTCAGCGCCGGCTCGTCCTCGGCGCGCGCACCAGTCGCGCAAAGCAGGAACAGAATGCCAACCAGCAGTTTGCGAAGACGCATGGAAGATCCTTCCGGTTCCGACGATGGAGATTCGACCAACCCGCAACGCTGGGGCCGGAAGGTTCGATTATCGGGTCCGTTCGCACCAAAGGCGAGAGGTTCCCGTCACCGGCATCGGGGTTCGAGCCTCACGATTTCTCGGCCCGCAAGGGTCGCGCCGGGACGCCGACGACGACCTGTCCCGGAGGAATGGTGGTACCCTTGGTCACGACCGCGCCGGCACCGATGCTCGCCTCGGCTCCGACCGTCACCGGAGCGATCAGGATCGATCCGGCCCCGAGCATCACGCCCGCCCCGATCTCCGATTGATGCTTACTGGACGCCGTCGAAGTTCGCGGTGACTGCCCCCGCCCCGACGTTCACCCCAGGCCCGACCTGGGCATTGCCGAGGTACGCCAGGTGCCGCGCTCGCGTGCCTTCCTGAAGCTCGGAACGGGAAATCTCGACAAATGCGCCAACCTCGACGCCGTCGGCGAGCACGGTTTCGTCGCGGAGGTGGGTGAAGGGGCCGATCCGGCAATCTCGACCGATGACGACACGACCGGAAATGACGGTATAGGGGAGAATGGTGGTATCCGGGCCGATCTCCGCGCGACCGTCGATGTACGTGTTCCGCGGATCGACGATGCTGACCCCCTCGGTCATCAGCCGGTCCAGAATCCGTCGCTGCATGATCTCGTTCGCCTGCGCGAGATGCTGCCGCGTGTTGACCCCCAGGATGTCCTCGGGCTGGAGCACGGGCAGGGCGAGGACCCTGCGGCCCATGCTCTGGAGCAGGGCGGGGGCGTCGGTCAGGTAGTATTCTCCCTGGGCATTCGACGTGTCGAGTCGTTCGAGGGCATCCCAGAGGCCGGGGAGATCGAAGACATAGCAGCTTGGATTGACCTCCTGGATGGCCGCTTCCTCCGGCTGGCAATCGCGCTGTTCGATGATGCGGAGGAAGTGGCCGGCGGTATCCCGCAAGATCCGGCCAAAGCCCGTCGGGTCCGGCACGATGGCCGTGCCCATCAAGCAGGCGGCTTTCTCTTTCTCCTGTCGCTTCAGGAGGTCGGCGAGCGGTTCCGCGCGGATCAGGGGTTCATCCCCGACCAGGACCATGGCCGGCCCTTGATAGTCCGCCAGCCGGGAATGGCAAGAGCGCACGGCATCGCCGGTCCCCTGCTGTCTCTCCTGGGTGACGAAAAGGACATCCGGCGCATCGGCCAGAGCCTCATGAACCTGATCGGCGCCGGCTCCGACCACGACCACGATCGTCCTGACGCCGGCACCCCGGACGGCCTCGACGACATAATGGATCATCGGCCTGCCGCACACCTCGTGCAACACCTTGGCCTTCGCCGACTTCATCCGCTTGCCGTGGCCAGCCGCCAGAATGATCGCCAGGGGACCTTGCATCTAGCTGAACTCCCGATCCAGGCTCCGGTCGAGAATGCACAGACATTCTCCAAATTCTCGCACAATGATAGGTCGCCCTCATCCAGCCTGTCAAACGGCCGAACCCGGACGGTCGGAGGATGGCAAGGTCGTCGATCCTGGCGGTTGTTGGTGGGGGGTGAGGGTTGCCGGAAGGATCGGACGATCTTTCCCTCGTTCTGCCAGGGGGGCGACAAAAGGTTTTGGTGAATCGCGCGGAAGGCGCGAAGGAGTTTCACCAGACCAAACTGTGTGAATCGCCCGGTCTGGGTGGCTGGGGTCTCGTCTGCGAGACCCCGGAATGAGGCCGTCGCACCGGGGTCTCGCAGACGAGACCCCAGCCACCCTACGTCCTTCCAGTGGGGCAACAAAAGGTCTTGGTGAATAGCGCGGGAGGCGCTACACTCGGAGCACTCACACCGACCGCGACCCACGCACCAGCCACGGGAGACCAAGCTCCATGGATCGCAGATATGTTCCGATTTTGCTGGCGGTCCTGTTTGCCCTGGCACCGACCGGGTCGCGTGCGCAGAAGGCGGGGAATCCGCGATTGCCCAACGTCGTCCTGATCCTGGCCGATAATCAGGGGGCCTGGACCCTCGGGTGCTATGGAAATCCGGACATTCAGACGCCGCACATCGACCGGCTCGCGGCTCAGGGCCTGCGGTTTACCCGCGCCTTCAGTCCCAACGGCGTCTGCTCGCCGACGCGGGCCAGCCTGCTGACCGGCCTGATTCCATCGCAACATGGGGTCCACAGCTACCTGAACGCGAACGAGGCCCAGATGGGCAAGGACGCGTATTGCACGATCGACGAGTTTCGCTCTCTCCCCGAGATCCTGGCCGACGCGGGCTACACGTGCGGGCTGTCGGGCAAGTGGCATCTCGGAGCCAACGCGACGCCGCACGACGGCTTCACCTCCTGGATCACGATGCCGCATGGTCATACCGCCACCTTCTACGGCGCCGAGGTGATCGAGGACGGTCAGGTCCGAAAGGAACCGGGGTATCTGACCGACCTCTGGACCGAGCACGCCGTGCAATTTCTGGAAGCG
Organism: uncultured Planctomycetota bacterium; assembly: GCA_963758025.1. GTDB lineage: Bacteria > Planctomycetota > Planctomycetia > Isosphaerales > Isosphaeraceae > CAVWUA01. The sequence goes on from CAVWUA010000018.1 coordinate 57,467, forward strand.
AACCGCGACCGGCCCTTCTTCCTGTATCTCGCCTACAACGGCCCGTACAACCTGGGCGCGAGTTTGCGGTACCCCGGTCACAACCGGCACGTGGCGGAATACGCGGACGACCCGCTCCTGTCGTTTCCCCGCGACGGGATGCACCCCTGGCAGGACGCCAACAAGGACTTCCTGAACAACATCGTGGCCATGCGGCGGGTCGCGACCGAGACCAGCGGCGTGGACGATGGCGTCGGCACGGTCCTGGAGACCCTGGACCGCCTCGGTCTGGCGGACGACACGGTGGTCATCTACACGGCCGATCAAGGGTGGGTCGGGGGCCAGAACGGGCTCTGGGGGATGAGCGACCACACCCGACCTCTCTCGGCCTTCGACGGCATGATGCACGTTCCGCTGATCGTCCGACACCCGGGCCACGTGCCGGCGGGGACGACGTCGGACGTCATGGTCAGCGGGTACGACGTGATGCCGACCTTGCTCCATTACCTCGGCCTCGGCGACCGGATGCCCGACCAGCCGAAATCCCCCGGCCGCGACTTCTCACCCGTGCTGCGCGGCCAGTCGATCGCGTGGGACGATGTCGTCTATTTCGAGAACGAGAACGTGCGCGTCATCCGCACGCCGGCCTGGAAATACATTCACCGGCATCCCGACGGCCCGTTCGAGTTATACGACCTGGCGAATGATCCGGGAGAGAAGGTCAATCTCTACGGCCAGCCCGGGCGGGAGTCGATCCGCGACGAGCTTCGGGAGCGGCTCAATGCCTTTTTCCGCGAGTACGCCGATCCGAAGTATGACCTGTACCACGGCGGGGGATCGAAGACGCACCTGCTCTCCCGGCCGAGTTAGACGTGGGGAGGGATCACCAGCAGTCATCCCGAGTCCTGGTCCGAGAGGCAGAAATCCGCTGAATGAGCGGCCGGTCCGGCTTCGCGCCCGATCAGGGCCGTGAGGGCGTCGAGGTCCACCGGCTTGACGAGGTGATAATCAATGCCCGCCTCCTCGGAACGGCGCCGGTCCTCCGCCTGACCGTACCCCGAGATCGCGACGAGGATGGCCTCCCGGCCCCAGGGCTCCCGCCGGATGCGGCTGGCCAGTTCATAGCCGTCCATTCCGGGTAGGCCAATGTCCAGGAGGATCATCTCCGGATGCTTCTCGCGGGCCAGTTTGAGAGCTGTCGGCGCGTCGTGGGCCGTCCAGACCTCGTGCCCCGCGCGGCTGAGGAACCTTGCCAGGCCGCGGGCCATGTCCACCGAGTCATCCACGATCAGGATGCAGGATGTCTTCTGACTCTCGGGGGATGCCGTTCCGTTGGCAGGCGCCATCGTCGGTTGAGACGGTTCCGTCGCGGCGGGCAGATTCACGACGAACTCGCTTCCGCGGCCCCGCCCCTCGCTGGACACCGAGACATTCCCGCCGTGCAGTTCGGCCAGTGCCTTCACCAGGGTCAGGCCGATGCCCAGGCCGCCATCGGCGCGGTCGGGTGAACGGTCGCCTTGAACGAAGAGATCGAAGATCCGGGACAGCTTCTCGGGGGGAATGCCGACGCCGTTGTCCTTGACCCGAAGGAGAATTTCGTCTCCCCGTCGCTCGGCCCCGAGCTGGATGAGCCCGCCCTTCGGGGTGTAGCGGGCCGCGTTCGCGAGCAGGTTGACCACCATCTGCTGCAGGCGGAGCGGGTCGGCGTCCGTCCAGAGGGCCTCGTTGCTAATGTTGATGTCGAGCCGATGCTCTTTTTGCTCGACGACCGGCCGCACGGCCTCCGCGGCCTGGCGGAGCACGATGGCCGCGTCGATCCGCTCTTTACGGAGTTCGACCTTGCCGCGCGTGATCCGGGAGACATCCAGCAGGTCGTCCACCAGCCGGGCGAGGTGACGAGACTGACGATCGATGACGTCGAGGCCCCAGTCCATCGCCTCGCGGTCCTCGGCCCCCTGGGCGACGCGGGCGGCGCCGGAGATCGCGGCGATGGGGTTGCGCAGCTCGTGGGCGAGCATGGCGAGGAACTCGTTCTTGTGGCGGTCGGCCTCTCTCAACTCGGAATGGAGCCGGGCGGCTTCGACGAACGTCGCGGCCTGGCGGGCATACAGTTCGACCAGTCGGATTTGCCGTTCGGTCGGGCGGTGGGGCTCGTGGAAAAGGGCCGTGACCACCCCCATCGACTCGCCGCCGCGGATTACCAGGGGGGTACTGCATGCGGCGCGGTAGCCCAGGGTGGATGCCGCTTCGCGCGAGTCGGCATCCACTGTGGGGTCCTCCGTGTCCTCGATCACGACGGTCTCACCACGGGCAATGGCCTGGCCGCAGGGCGTGGACCCGACCGGGATGCGGTCGATATGCTCCAGGAATGCCGGGGGCAGGTCCAGACTTGCCCCGACGGTGAGATTCTCGTGGTTAGGGTCGAGAAGCCGGAGCAGCCCCGACTCGGCACCGTACACGCTCAGGACCGCCCCCAGGATCGTTTGCAGCATCGGCTCCTGCCCCGATAGGGTGGACAGGTCGGTGCTCAACTGGTGCAGATAGCTCATATCCGAGAGTTGTTCGGCCAGTGACTTCTTGGCCGTGTAGAGCCGCCGCTCGACCTTCTTGCGCCGGGTGATGTTCCAGAGCAGGCCGCGCAGGCCGATACAACGACCGTGCTCGTCACGGACCACGCGAGTCTCCTCGCGGAGCCAGAGGATGCGGCCATCGGCGGAGAGCACGCGATACTCCAGCCCGAAGTCGTTCTGGTCTCGCAAGGCGCACCGACGGGTTCGGGTGACATACCTCCGGTCTTCCGGGTGGACCAGCTCGGTCCAGGGGCCGTCCTCGCCCAGCCAGCTCTCGACGGGGTAGCCGAGCATTTCCTCGGCCCGGCGGCTGACGAAGGTGAAGCGTCCGGTCTCCGCCTCGGCTTCCCAGACGATCGCGTCCAGCCCTTGCACGAGGTCGTGGTAGCGCTGCCGCGCCGCCTCCGCCTCGATCCGCCGACGCTCCGAATCCGCATGGGCCATCGCCAGCTCGGCGATCAGCCGGCGGTTTTCGCGTTGACCCGCCGCGAAGAGCAGACCAGCGCGGATCGAGGCCGCGAGCTGTGCCGGCTCGACCGGCTTGGTCAAGAGCGTGACGTTGAACCTCCGGGCCGCCAGCCTGGAGAGGAGGTCCACATCCGAGGTGTCCGCCAGCAGGATCAGCGGCAGTTTTCCGCGGCGGGCGTCTCGTCGAGGGCCTTCGAGCAACTCGCTCAATGGGCGGTGGCCGCCGGAGGAATCCGCCAGAACCAGGTCGAGCCGATCCTCCTCCACGAGCCGCCGAACGTTGGAAACACTCTCCAGCGGGCACCCGTCGGCCCCGAGGGCGTTGAGCAACCGGCCGACCAGGTCACGATCGCGGGGCCAGCCGCAATGGACGAGAACGAGGGGCCGCTTTCGGGAATCAGTCAACGAGGAGAGGTCTCTTTCGGGATGTAGGGCTGTTGCTCGGTCATTCTCCTCGTCACGGACCGCCTCTCCCTGGAGGATGCCACGAAACTGCGGCAGCGAGTCGCCGACGCGGATTCCACCAGGGGTGATATCGAGCGTCCGCAGGGCCCGGTCGTGATCGCCAAGCCGCCGCTTCATCACCCCGATCGCGGTCTGCAAGCTCCCCTTGAATTCATAGTATTTCATCAGCAGGATCGTATCGACCAGATGGCTCAGACCGAATCGGGTCACCTCGGATCGTCCGGTCAGCGTGGCCAACTCGTTGGTCAAGATGGTTGAGACCCCCATCCGGTTCAGGTAGCTGGCAAGCTGATGCATGTGGCCGACGAGGAAGTCCTCGGAAGACATCGTCTGGCGGTAACCGTTGATGCTGTCGATCATCACCATCCGGGTTCCCCGCCGCTCCACTTCGTCACGGACCTTGGACGCGAACTGGTCGGGATGGAGCACCAGCGGGTTGATCTCTTCGATGTTCAGCAGGTTCTTCTCAATGTAGGTCGAAACGAGGGCAGTCCCAGGGCCTCGCAACGGTGGATAATCTCATCCCGGGTTTCCTCGAAGGCGAAAACGACCCCGCGATTGCCGCGTTCGGCGGCCTCCAGCAAGAAACTCAGGCCGATGGTCGTCTTGCCGACCCCGGAGCTTCCCGTCAGGAGCGTGACGGTTCCGCGGTCGATCCCGCCGTTGAGCATGCGGTCCAGTCCCTCAATGCCGCTGGGAAGCATGTCTCGGGTGAACGTGCGGCCGTGCTCGACGGCGAGCAGGTGCGGATAGACGGTCAGACCCTCCTTCGTGATCTCCAGGGCGTGCTCGCCGCCGGCGAAGTCGCTATCGCGATATTTATCCACGCGGAGCGAACGACGGGACCGCCCGTCACGGCCCAGGGTATGGCCCAGGGCGATGATCCCGTGGACCAGGGAGGTGATCTCGTCGTCCTGCCGGTGCTCGACCCCGGCGAGGAACAGGGTCGTGGCCCCCCTCTCGGTCAGGAAGTCGCGCAGGACGAGGATCTGGCGGCGGTAGCGGAGCGTGTCGCGGGTGAGGGTGCCGACTTCGGTCAAGCTGTCGAAGACAACGCGGACCGGCTTCCCCTTGTCCATCGCGTCAATGATCTGCTTCGTGATCGGGGCCATCTCGACATCGGCGGGGTGAAAGATCGTGTACTGGCTGTCGCTCGTGAACCCTTCGTCTCGGAGGGCGAGGTGGACATCCAGAATCCGTACCCCTTCCAGGTCGAAGCCATGCAGGTCGGCGGTCTCGCGCAAGGCCCGCTCCGGTTCGTTGAGCGAGACGAAGAGGCCAGGCTCTCCCTGTTCGCGCCGGCCCGGAGGAACTGCATCGCCAGGGTGGTCTTTCCGGTGCCCGCGGCCCCCCGCACGAGGTAAGCCCGACCCGAAAGCAGACCGCCCCGCAGCACCTCGTCGAGGCCCACGATGCCGGTCGATAATTTCTGCCTCATGCGAAGAAACTCCCTCTGGCCGCCATCGTGGGCGGAACACGCCAGGGAGCATTCGGTATCGGATCGCATCATCCGTTTCAGGCCGTATGCCCACGGATACCCCGTGGCTATCTTATTCTCGCAGATTTCTCCATATTTCTCAACCAGATAGCCGTATTGGCAGGACGATTGCAGGACCCCGGATCTCCTCACATCGTCCCGCCGCCGAGGTCGGTCCGTCCGATTCTACTTCGTTGTCTGATCCCGATCCGGACGACTCCGTCGGTGTCTCGATCGCTCGGTCCAGCCCCAACTCACGAATACGCTTCCTGGCACGCCGCCGTAGCATGGCTCTCTGGATCGCCGCAACAGGTCCGATGAGCCTCCACGTGATGAGAATCGCCCCTTTCCAGGTTGGTCGATATCGCTGGCGATTCGCGTCAAGATAGTAGTAGCCCGCCTTCACCCATCCCTCATATTCCTGAATCGTGTCGGCACGCAGAAACTCGGCCGGGTCCTCACCGAGGGGGTTCTGCCTGATCGGATCGCCGCTGTAGGGGGCGGCCGCCGCCTGGTGAAGTTCGTGGAGATGCCTGGCATCGGCAACCTGCGGGTAGGCCATGCTCCCCGCTCGCTTCCGGACGGTGGGTGTGAGCGTGATCGCGGGGCCGTCCGTGGTCAGGAGTTCGGTGCCGTCCGCGTACTCGGTTCCGAACCCAAGGATCGTTACGATGTGACCATTCCGTGGGATCACGAGACTCAGCAACGCCACCACATGCGTCTGTTGATTCTCGAAGACCGTGCGATAGACGGAAAAGGTGACGTCGGCAACGTAGAAGGTGCCCCTGGGAGTGAAGCCCAACGGGGCCAGGTCCGCGTTGGCCCTTCGAATTCTCTCGGAAACGGGCCTGGGCGTCTCGGTCCCCTCAGGATCAAAGGGGATGTAATCGGGTTCAGCCTGGTTGCCAATGGTCTCATGGAAATGAATGGGAAGGATGATCCACGGTGAACCAAACACGACCAAGAGCACAATGGGCAGAAGCAGCTCGGGTGTATTGAGTCGCGGCGAGGGTCAACGCGACAGCCGCCACGAACACCATCAACCTGCCGATGGTCATGCGATTCTTCATTGGGTTCCGTTGCTTCCGCACAACCACCGATGAACGGGTCATGCGTCGTGTCTCACGCCTCCATGGTCGGCCAGGTCGCCCCCAAGGGCAAGGTGAACCCAATTCTGTTTTGAATCGTCGGCGGGTCAACGAACAAGGGGCTTGCCGCATTCGCCGCAAGCCCCTTGTCGGAAGGATTTCGTTCAGTCGGGGCGACAGGATTTGAACCTGCGACCTCTAGACCCCCAGTCAAGCGGCAACCCCGTTGTAAGTGGGAACCCGCCAAAGGGTTACGTCGTAGAGACCCTTTCGTTGCACTCCACGTTGCAATGAAGAGGCTGAGAGCCGAACGCCAACCCCATCGCTGAACTTGTTTCGGGCCTGAACCCTGAGCAGCGGCGAGGCTTCGCCGCCTTGCTCTTGAAGTCAGGGGACGGGGGCGGCACGGAATCGCTCGAAGGGGGGGGCTGAGCCATGCCACGACGGATGCCAACGATGCAACCGCCCGGCGGCTCGATGGATGGTCTCGCTGGTTCAAGCTCCTACGCCGATACCAACTCGCCCGGCACCCCAACTGCAGGATTGCGAGCGGCGAGGCCCCGCCGACGGCGGACACGTTCGGCTCATCCCGGAACCTCGACCGGCCCGACCTGTCCCATCGACAGGATGCCCGTCGAGAGCCTTTGCTCGCCCTGCCACGACGCCAGGACCAATTGCGGCACCGATCCGACCGAACCCCCGACTGAGGGGACCGACCGATAAGCCATAAGCCGAAGACCCTCCGTTATGCCGATGCCCTGGCGGAAGTAGAAGGGCGGATCGTGGAAGTCCTTCCCGAGATTGTCGAAGGGCTCATCGCCCGAGCGAAGGAAGGGGACGTCCGGGCGGCGACCTACCTCGCCGACCGCATTCTCGGGAAGACCACCGGCACGAAGACCCCCCCGCCGAAGATCGGCGAGCGCCGTTCACCGAAGCCGACTTCGAACGGGAAGCGAACAACCCCCTGAACCAATTCCTTCGGGGGTTCGGGGAGCGATGGAGCGTAGTACATATGGCACTGATCTACCGCAACGGCCGACCCTACCTCTACAAGAGCCTCCGCAAGGATGGGCGAGTCGCCGGCGAATATCGGCGAGCGGGATGTCGGCGGTGCTCATCGACAGGATGGAGGCGATCGACCGCGAACGGCGGGCAGACAAGCGTTGGCGAGAGCAGAGAGAACGGGAAGAGGATCGGGACCGCCAGCAAGAGCTGGACGCATGGGTGGCTGACGTGCGGGCGCTGGCGGATGCGGCCCTCGAAGCGGGCGGATACCATCGACACCAAGGGCCAGTGGAGGCGACGACGTGGCAACCGAACTCGCTGAGCAGACGACGAATCCCCCGACCCGAGCGGTCGAGCCGGCTCGATTCCGGCGGATCATGGATGTCTGGGCCACCGAAGCGGCCGTCCAGGTTGGGGCCAAGGGGACCAAGATCGCCGACGAACTCCCGGCCCAAGTCGTATCCTACACCGCCGAGCTGGCCGGGCCGAGCCCGAGCCCGATCGAGCGGACCTTGGCCGAGACGGCGGCCCTTTGCTGGTTCACCCTTCGGTACGCCCAAGGGATCTATGACCGAACGACCGGCTTGCATCCGCCAGGCCCAATGGCATGAGCGGAAGATCGACCATTGCCACCGACGCTACCTGAGCACGCTTCGCAGCTTGGCGGCGGTGCGGAGGCTCGGGGTGCCGGCGGTGCAGATCAACATGGCTCGCCGGCAAGTCAACGTCACCGGGTTCGTCTTCCTGATCGCCCGGACAGTGGTATAATTGTTCCATCGGGACGGCTCGACGGTCGGCCAACTGCCGAGCCAAGCAAGCCGGGCGACAGTGACGGAATCCCTACCCGGTCTTGCCGCCCGGCTCGGCCCGATGGAGGGTAGGGAAATATGCCGTTTCTGCTTGTCGAGACTTTCGGATAAGGGAACCGAATCCTTCTCGAATCGGAGGCAGCATGCTCTTCCCGAATAATGTCGCGGGGAGGCGTGTCCGCGTTGGTGACTCATATACCCAGTTCTACGAGACGCTCATTTTGGGTCGCCGGTCGCTGGTGTTTGGGCGAGATGGAGACGGCAGAAGGCAAAGCGACAGATCCGCCCGATATAGTTTATTCCACCCAATATCCCTACCGCCCCTCATGCCATACTCGACACTCGGTTGCCATGCCAGCCATCTTCCGATATTAGACAAAGCAGCCTCCGATCGCGTTTTACAAGTACTTCGGAGCGGTGCTTTAAACAATTCAAGCCAATCGGTCTATTCAAAGAGGTGGCAGTAAACAAAGCCGTCAAAGTGGCTTTACTGCCATGTGGGGCATGTCCCTGAACAGGCAGCGGTCGTGACTTTCAACGAGATTCTACGAAGCCAGAGGTCAAAGAACCGGAAGCTATACCCCAAACGGCCCCCGACTCAGTGGGTCTAGATAGGAGGCAAATCAGAAGCTCACGTCTTAAATACAAAGATGCTAGGAAGTCGAAATACGTTAAACGAAGTTCCTCAAGCGAGATTGTCCGCTTTCGCTATCAAAGCTGGCGAGATGATGCAAGAGACGACGGCTCCACTGCGATTTTTCCTACGCAGCACGCACGGACAAAAATTATCTTACACTGGGATCGATTCCTCTATATGTTCAAGGTAGAATTATCGTTATTCACCCACAAGGAAACTGAAAATCTAACGCCAGCACAATTCGAGCATTCTTGTGGAGTACCTTTACAGGTACAGAACCGCCGTAAACCAGCCAGTCCGCCGGCGCAATCCTTGCGGAAATTCATCGGAGTAGATGTCGGATTCTCTCTCTACCCCCCCGAATCGGAGCGATCGGCGACCGGGCCATTCTTAACCGAGCCGCCAAAGTGATGACTCTGCATTTGAGGTATTCCCCTATCCGGAAGCCGCATCACTGACATCGATGGCCCCGTCAGAGTCAAATCGGAGAAATCAAAACCGGGCGCAAAAAACGATCCAGCGGACAATTCCGGACAAAGAGGCCAATGTAGCGGCGGCCGAGTATCTGAAATCGGCATCTAAAGCGACTTTTCGTGGATGTGGGAAGCATCTCAGGGAGAAGTGCGGCGGAAGCTTCGCCACTGGCCGCGTAAGGATCTTCCGGCATGGAGTGCCTTCCAGGGCCAGAGGAAAGCATCTCAGAATCCACCAAGCTCCAGGAAGGAATTGCCGCTATCTCGGAAGATGCAGGAGGCAAAGGCCGGATCGAGACGCCAATCCGTCTGAAATTGCGGCTCAAAATGAAGAATTCGAACTGCTCGAGAGAAGTTATCTGGAATCATTAATATCCTCTGACAAGCGAGCAGCCTACTTCTCATCTTCAGAACAGACAAAAAAAGAACGGCTCGCAGACTTTCTCTGAGCAAAAACGACTTGGGGTAGAGGATCGGCTTTGAAGGATAAGCGCTCACCATGCGGCGATCAGCGCTGATGGACTGGATATGGCTTGTTTTCTTGTGATTATGAAAAATCTTGGTGAGCCCCGACATGGTGAGACCGCTACCGAATGCGGGACGCACCGTAAAGGCGAACCCGGTAAGCGGTCGAGCCCTGTCAGGACTTAGACCGTGGCATCGACCTGGAGAACCATCTACACAATCGGGCAACTCGGCCGACGGTTGAATGAGCCGTTGCACCGCGTCGAGTGCACCATCAAGACGCGGGGAATCGAGCCGTCGGCGATGGCGGGCAACGCCCGCATCTTCGAGGAAGGCGACATCGAGCGGATCGCCGACGCGCTGCGGGACATCGACACGAAGAAGGAAGGGGGTGCTGGATCCACGAGCTGACCCCCAGCCTCGCTGACGCATTGCGCCTACCCCTTCACCGCGTGACACCGACGTCACGGTGCGCCGCCATGTACGGCCCCGTGTCCTGGCGAACATTTCTCCGGTGGGCTGACGC
>CAVWUA010000019.1:0-21484 GCA_963758025.1 uncultured Planctomycetota bacterium
GGCCGTCGGTGTCGATCCGCAGGTTGCGGAAAGGCTGTTGTCCGCGCGGATTGCCGTTGCCCGTCGTCGCCATGACGCCTCCTCCCCATCCGTTGCCGAACCGAAAGGAAGTTTAGGCATTCCCCGGCCGAGAGCAAGCCAGAGGACCCGGCCCGCTGCGATCAGAGGATCAACGCATCCCGATGTCTCTCCGTCAGGAGTCGGGCGTCTCGACGATCACGGCCGGTTCGTCGTCCGGCAGGCGATCGAGATAGCCGGGGCCGACCAGGTCCTGTACGATGCGGGGGAACGGCCGTGCTCGCGGGTGTAGAGGCCCTCGGCCAGGTTCAGCAACAGGGTCTCGCGGAGCGGCGCTGCACGGTCAGTTGCGGCTCGCAGGTGCCGAACAGCGGCATGACCGGCACCATCAGCTCCGTCGTCTGAATCCACGCGTAAATCCGCTCCGGGGGCAAGGCGCGGGCGGCCGCGGCGCCCTCGGGGTCGGCCCGGTAGAGGGAGAAATCCGGCTGACTCGCCGCGATTCCGGACGGCGGAGCGTAGCCCGGCGGGACGTACAATTTGGGTCGAACGGCCGGGGGCCTGTCCGCGTAGGCCAGACGGTTGGCGTAGATCAATCGCAGGATGCGGCGCGTCCGCTCCGGGTCGTTCTGGAAGAACCAGACGACGTGGCGGTTACGCTGCGTCAAGGCGTCGTTCACGAACGTCGAATTCTGAGCCGCCACGTGCGCAGGAGGAGGTCCGGGTCGTCGAGCTGACGCATCGCGGCGACGTACTCGACCTTGTAGGCGTCGCTCAAGGGGGGAATTGAGGCGTCGATGGTCTGGGCCTCCTTCAGGGCGCGGCGGAGCAGCGGGGCCTCGACGCGGGGGTCGTCGGCCCAGGCGCCGACCCGTCGGACGATCACTCCCAGGGGGCAGCGGGTATCGCGCTGGCGAAAGGTTCCGTGCCGCTCGCAATGGGCCTGGCAGCGGGGCAGGACGCGGTACCAGCCCCAGGCGCGGGCCATGTCCCCGGCGTCCTCGCAATGCGCCGCCTCCATCAGGGCGAGGTAGGAGAGGAACTGGAACTCATTCGGCGCCGACCAGGGGTCGCTGACGATCGGGCTGAGCCGCTCCACCGGCTCCCAGACGGCGTCGGGCCGCTCGGTTGCGATTCGCCAGGTCTCCAGGGCCGCGCGGTTCTCGTCGAGCCGGAGGCGCATCGCCGGGCTGATCTTCGCCCAGGGGGCCTGCGCCGCGTCGTAGATGGCGCCGAAATCCAGCGGCGGGCTCGTGAAATCGACCTGCCGTGCCGCCTCTCGATACGCGACGAACGCGTTTTGCTCGTCGGGAACTTCCAGCGCAGGCTGAACGCCGCCACGTCGAACGGGTCGCCCACGTCGGGCAAATCCCGGAGTACCGTCCAGCGCCAGACGTAGCACGCGAGCACCACCACGATCAGCCCGTACGTCAGCAAGAGCCCCCAGCGCCGCCACCCCCGCGTTCGCTCGACCCAGACCAGAGGGGCCGACAGCACCCCCCAGAACCCCGGCCACCGCCACCCCGTTACCGTCGTCGTCATCGCCTCCACCCTCCACGCCGGATCAGTAGATGAACGACCCAGCAACATGCTAACGCCGCTCGATGCCCCCGACAACGATTAATCCGAATTTCTTCGGAGACATGGTGGTTTCAGGGTTTGGCGGGCGCGGGTTCCTCGGGTTCCGAGGCGTGGAACCCCTCGGGCAGATGGTCGAGAATGCCGGTGTCGAGCAGGGCGCGGTAGGAGGTGAGCTCCTTTCGTTGCTCGCGTTCGTAGAGCTGTTCGGCCAGGTTCAGAACCAGGCTCGACCGCAAGGCGCGGTCGCGGTCCAGGGCCCCTTGCACCGCATCGTAGGAGACCAGCAGGATATCGGCGAGCGGCGCGGCGTCGATCCGGGGGGCCAGCTTGATAGGGGAGATGTCGCGAGCTTCCGGCTCGGTGAACGGGGCCAGGTACAGCCGCTTCGGGTTCTTTTGCGTGCCGGTCCACGGCGGCCGTTTCGTGGGCGGCGTGTCGCAATGGGCCAGCCAGTTGGCGAAGGCCAGCCGGATCAGCCGACGGCTCCGCTCCGGCTCGTGCTGGGCGAACCACTCCGCGCGGCGGAGCCAGGCGAAATGATGGTACCAGACCGACGGGTCAAACGCCTCGATCTTCTGCCGGGAATCCATCATGTCCTGCACAAATTTTTCGGTGTCGTTCACCGCGTCCATCGTCATGAGGTATTCGATCTGGATCGGTTCGGAGTCGGGCGGGGTCAGGGCGTTGAGGGCCAGCACGTCGGCCAGGGCGCGGCGGAGGTCGTCGGCGTCGGCCCTCGGGTCGCGCACCCAGTGCGTGGCCAGCTCCTGCGCGGCCTGGTATTCGGCCATCCCGATCAACCGCGTGATGACCGAGCCGTGCCGACCCACCAGGCGGCTACCCCGCAAGACCGCCCGGTACCACCTCCAGGCACCGGCCATGTCCCCCAGCGCCATCCGTCGCGAGCCCTCCACCATCGCCAGGTGCGACAGGTCGCGATGTTCCTCCTGGAGCAGGGAGAGGACCGTGCTGAACCTCAATTCGCCGATCGGCATGTACAGCGCATCGGGCCGCTCGCTCCCTCGCCGCCAGAGTTCCAGCCCTCGGCGTTCGCCTCCAGAAAGGCCGTTGCGTTCTCGTCCCCCTTCGGCCAGGTAAACGGCCTGTTCAGGAGGCGCTTCTCGATGACCTCGTTGTGGACGAACTTCGCCGCCGCCTTCCGGTAGAGCGTGAAGGCATCGCGGTCCTCGGGAACCGTCAGGGTGAGCAACGGCTCCGGGTTGAACGGATCGCCGATGTCCGGCAGCCCGCGCAGTTGCGATTGCCTCCAGATCAGAAGGCCGACCGCCGACGCGATCAGCAGGTAAACAAGCGTCAGCGCGATCCGCCAGCGTCCGCGCAACTGCTCCAGCCAACGCCCGGGGCCGTCAATACCGCGATCCCACGCCCCGAGAATTTCATCCGTCACGCCCTCTCTCTGATACGATCCCCCGGCAATGAGCCATTTGACAGAGTATCGCACGCGCGCCGGAAATTGCAACGACAGTTGTCGGAGATTGGTCGCGCGGGGGCATTTTGCGGCCTGTTCCCCCTGGTTCCGGGCGTGGGCAGAGGGTAGGCTGGGCCATTTGACGAAAAGCGACGCAACAGACAGAGAGAGAGAGGGAGACGCGACCATGCGACTGGCGACCGTGCAGACCGATCAGGGGCCGCGGGCCTGTGCGCTGTGGGATGGGCACTATGTGGACCTGCAGGCGGCCGACCCGGGTCGTTGCCGGCGAGTCGTGCGGGAGTTCCTCGGCGCTGGGGCCGGAGGGGCTGGCGGCGGGCCGAGACGGCCTTGCAGAACGGGCGACGGTGCGGTACGACCCGGCGACGGTCCAGTTGCTGGCGCCGGTGCCCGACCCGCAGAAGGTCGATCTGCCTGGGCCTGAACTACCGCGACCACGCCGATCGAGAGCGAACATGCCGATCCCGGAGGAGCCGGTGCTGTTCAGCAAGTTCCCCTCGACCCTGATCGGCCACGGGCAGCGACGATCGTCCTGCCGGCGGTCAGCGAGCAGGTCGATTACGAGGCCGAGCTGGTCGTCGTGATCGGCCGGCGCGGGCGGGACATCGCGGCGCGAGAAGGCGATGCCGAGTACATCGGCGGTTACGCCGTCGGCCACGACGTCTCGGCGCGCGACTGGCAGCTCCACAAGCCGGGCAAGCAGTGGCTGGCGGGCAAGACGTTCGACACCTTCGCGCCGGTCGGCCCGGAGCTGGTCACCGGCCGACGAGGTCCCCGACCCGCACGCCCTGGGCATCCGTCTGCGGCTCAACGGCCAGACGATGCAGGACTCGAACACCAACCAGCTGATCTTCCGGGTCGGCGAGGTGGTCGTCGTATCTCTCGCGGATCTGCACGCTGGAGCCGGGCGACCTGATCTTCACCGGCACGCCCCCGGGCGTCGGCATGGCCCGCAAGCCGCCCGTCTGGCTCAAGCCGGGGGACGTGGTGGAGGTCGAGATCGACGGCCTCGGGACCTTGCGGAACCCCGTGGTGCAGGGGGATTAGGACACCGGAACGGGGTGATGGTCGTTATTGAGTTCAGAGTGGCAAAAGACACATTCCGGATTCCAGATCTTCAAAGAGGAGCGGAAAGGAGCTTCTGGAATCGGGAATCGGCCGTTGGCCATGCGTCCGTCAATGACCGTCACTCCGTTCGCCGTTCCACAAGTCTCCGCAAGAGGGGCTCGTACACGTCGCGGCCCCGAAGGTTCTCGACCCAGCGGGAGGGAAGGGCGCGGGAGCCGTCGCGCAGGCCGGCGATGCCGCCGGCGACGGCGGCTGTCGTGTCGGTGTCGTGGCCGAGGGCGATGGCGGATTTGACGACGTGTTCGAAGCTGCCGGCCTGGGCGACGACCATGCGGGCCGAGTGCAGGCAGTCGAGCACGTAGCCGCCGCCGGACCCCCGGGAGGCTCGTCGGGACGGATCGACGGTTTCCAGCTCGTCGCGGGCGGGCGAGCCAGGTCCGTGATGGTCCCGCAGCGCCGCGACGGCCGACGCCCAGGGGTCCTCGACATCCTCCAGCGCCCGCCTGGCCCACAGGCAATACAGGGCGCAGCAGACCTGCCCGCGCGGGTGTCCGTGCGTGACCCGCGACTGACGGAAGGCATCGTCGATCAGCTCCGCGTCCGTCCCGTCGTGCCAGAGAGCCAGCGGCAGGACGCGCATCAGCGAGCCGTTGCCGTTGTCGCGCTCGCCGTGTCGGCCCGGCCTCCAGCGCCGGGGTGCCTCCTTGCAAGGCGCGGAGGGCCTGGCCGGTCTGGATGCCGCAGTCGAAGACATGGCCATCGACGGCCATGTATCCGTCATCGAACCACTGCACGAGCCGCCGGCCGAAGTCCTCGCGGGTCGAGCCGGCCGCACTCCAGCAGCGAGGCCAGCAGGACGAGCGCCTGCGCCCCGTCGTCCGACCACGTTCCCGGCGGCACCGAGGCATGGGCGCGGCGGAACCCCTCCGGCGGCTGGTACTCGATCGCCTCGCGCGGCGGGATCGCTTCGGGCGGGTGGAACTCGTACGGCACGCCGAGGGCATCGCCGACCAGCAGGCCGAGCAATCCGCCCTCGATTCGTTCCTGTCGCGTGGGAGGCATCGGCGGTGGTCCTTCGTACCTCGACGGATGGGATTTCGGAACGATGTCATTGCGATTCAGCCGTATTCGGGCGGCCCTGTCAAGAAGATACCAGGAGAGCGATTCGCGGGTGCGGCAAAACTTCCTGGCGGCCTTAACCTGCTTCGCGGAGCCGGCTTTCCCAGTATTTGTCCCACTGACCACTCTGGGTCAGCGCTTCCGGCGCCATGATCGCCTCAGCGTTGTCGCTGTCCCAGCGCATCCCGCTACCCTTCAGACGCGCCGTGAGTGTCTTGCACGTCGCTTCCGTCGGTCCGCTGCCGATCTGCCAGTCGCGCGACTGAAACTCCGGATAACGAATCATTTCGCGACGCTCGCTCACGTAGTTCACAAGCCGATCGGCGGCACTCTTGCCCTTCTTCAACTCCACTCGCCACTGCAACAACTTCGTCCACGCCGCCTCGTACCCCTCGTGCTTGAAAATGTGGAGCAGCTCCCCCGCCCACTCCTTGCCCGCCGCGTCCTCCTCACCGTAAATCTCCCGCCGAGCCTTATGGACGTTCTCCGCCAGGTGGTAGAAATCCAGCCCCAACGCATCCAAAGGCAAGCTCTGGACCTGGATCTGGTTGCGAATCCAGGGCGAGCCATCGACATTGCCCACCTTCTCCTGCGACAGGTCCAGACGAATCCGCTGGGCCTCACGACGCATCAGGCGACCCGCCTCCACACAGTCGCCTCGTGTGCCACAAACCTGCCGATGTTCCTGGGTCTCATCATAGAAGGCGATGATCTTGAACTCCTTGTAACGCTGATCGGCCCCCGGTTTCTTGCGAGCCAACGGCCGGGCCTTGCGGCCTCGACGACTCCGCTTCTGTTTCACCTGCTTGCGCCGCTTCGCCTTCTCAGCCTCGGTGACCATCGGCACCATCACGCCATCGCTGCCGAGATAGATCCGCGTCGTCTTCTCCGGGGTTTTGCAGTCGACTGCCGTCCAGTCCAGTTCCAGTTTTCCCGAACGTTGGGCCTGCAAGACCCGCTTGCCCTCGGTCTCGACCAGAACCCGAAGCGTCTCGCCGCTGAGCGAGATCTGCGCCGTGCGGCTGAGGTTGGCCGCGGCCTTGTCAAAGTTCTTGCCGTCGCCGTTGAGCCGGCAGGCCATCTCACACACGCCCAGGCTGATCGTACTCTCGGCGGCGTCGAGCCAGGCATCCAGAGGCGTACTCGTGCCTTCATCGGGAGAGTGCCAGCGTCGTCGTCGGAGCCGAACCCGTCCGTTGATCGTGAGCACGGTGAAGTCCTGGCGTCCTTTATTGCGTTTGGTCTTGCCGGTGCTTTGGTCCTTCGGAGGGGGGAAAAGCGGCTTCCGCCGCGTCGAGTCTCATCTGCAGGGCTTTCTCGAAAGCGCGTTCTCGGAACTCGGCGAAGAGGTCGCGGACCGGTTCTTCGCTGCCGGCGATGATGCGTCCTGGGGGGGCGTCGTTGACGGCGTCGGCGACCTTCGCAAGCATCGCCTCCATCTCGGCACGCATTTGAGCGATGAACTCCTCACGCGACAGTTTGGGATCGGCGGACATGGCAAAGACCTCCTGGGGAAAAGGACCTCTGCCTATCTTGCCCAACCCGCAAGCCTGGCGCCAGGATTATTTGCCACACCCTGCCCTTCGCCCTTTCTGGATGGTTCCGACTCCAGGGGCGTTGCCGCTGGCTGCTGAATGCTGCCCTTTGCGGGCCGAATCGAGATCAGATCGGGCGCAGAATGCGTCTCGTCAACACCCATTCTCAACGGGCGTTTTCCGGCGACGCACCCAAATGGGCTGTCTCTCGCCGACGCGATCGTGAGTGGCGACCGGCGGACACGAATTGCCGGGGGTGGGGTGATCCGGGACAATAGAGGCCGTTTGTCCGACTGGAAATGGAAAGGAGGTGATCCCATGGCGACGGCCGAGGCGTTGATGACGGCCCAGGAATTCGCCAGGCGGCCCGACTCGGGCGTGCCCGAGGAACTGGTCCGGGGGAGGATTGTCCGCATGACCGTGCCGGGACCGCGACATGGGCAGATTGCCGCCCAAGTTGTCAACCGGCTCGTTGGTTTTTTCGAGGATCACGACCTCGGCCATGTCGTCTGCAACGACTCCGGCGTTCTCACCGAACGCGACCCCGACACCGTCCGCGGCCCGGACATCGCCTTCTACAGCTACGCGAAACTGCCGAAGGGGCCATTGCCGAAGTCGTATCCGTCGGTCGCGCCGAGCTGGTGATCGAGGTTCGCTCGCCGAGCGACCGCTGGCCGAAGGTGCTGGCGAAGGTCGCGGAATATCTCAACGCGGGGGTCGCCGTCGTCTGCGTGCTCGATCCCGACCCGGAACAGGCCCTCCTGTTCGCGGCCGACCGGCCCGTTCGCGTGCTCCAGGCGGACGAGGAGCTGGCGATCCCGGAGATCCTCGGCGCGTTCCGGGTCGCCGTGGGGCGGTTCTTCGCGTAAATTCACGATTGTTTATCAGAAGGGTGGCTGGGGTCCGGATTCGGACCCCGGCTCCGCGGCGGACGCCGGGGTCTTGAAGACAAGACTCCAGGCACTCATTCGCCCTATGGAGTTCCGCATAACAAAGGGCACACTCCAGATTCCGGATCTTCAAAGAGGCAAGAAACTTCTGGAATCTGGGATGTGCCCTTTGCGATGCGGCAGTCAGTAATAGGCCAGGCATCATCAATAGGCTTGTGGATCAGATGCCTTCCAGCGGCGTGACGGTCAGCGTCTTTTCCTCGCCGTCGCGGAGGATCTTCACCTCGGCGCTCTGGCCGGGGGGGACTTCCTCGGCGGCGTCGTAGAGGTCGGCGATGGAGGTGGTCCAGCGGCCGTCGAGCGTGGTGAGGATGTCGCCCGGCTTCAAGCCCGCGGTGTCGGCGGGGGAGCCGGGCAGGACGGTTTTGATCGGGATTCCCTGGGATTCCACGCCGCCGGAAGGCGCGCCGACGGTCAGGCCCCACAGGCCCTTCGGGGCCAGCATGCGGACCTGCGCGACCTTCGGGCCCATCATCCGCTCGGGCAGGACCTTCATCAGGTCGCGGACCTCGAAGTCCACCGGCGTGAAGGTCATGACGTGGTCCTTGTAGTCGATCGTCGTGCGGTAGCGGGCGAAGAAGGTGTAGCCGATGATGCCGTCGAGCGGCTTGTCCAGCATCCCGCCAAGCACCTTCAACGCCGGGTGATCGAGCACGATGACCGGCAGGTCCTTGGCCGTCAGGTCGCCGACTTCGAGCGACTTGATCTTTCCCTCGCCGCGCGTGCCGAAGAGGAACGACCGCGGGGCGTCCGGATCGATCGCGCCGGAGCGTTCGGCCGCCTTGTTGCCCAGCAGGATCACCGGCGAGCCGAGGTCGAAGATCAGGCGGAACGGTCCCTTGCCGTTGATCCTGGCCGTGACGAGCATGTGGTTCGACGGCAGCATCTCGAACGGAACCTCCGCCGGCTCCACCGTCTTCTTCGGCTGATCCTTGGGCGCGTCCTCAGCCCGCGCTGGGCGAGGGGGCGCTCAGGAGGACCAGCAAGGCCAGGGCGATCGGATATCGTCGTGTCGTGGCCATGATTCAGAGTCCCTCCACGGCGGTCAGGGTGATCTCGATGGTCTGGTCGTCGCGGCGGAGGGTCAGCGGCACCTCGACGCCGGGGCGGAGGTCGGCGACGGCGGCGTGGGCGGCTTTCAAGGTCGTGATGTCGTGATCGTTCAGGCGGGTCAGGCGGTCGCCGGGCTGGATGCCGGCCCTGGCGGCGGGGGAATCCGCGAGCACGCGGACCACCTTCACCCCGCCGTCGGCTTCGTCCAGGGCCACGCCGAGGAGGCCCTGCGGGTGGAGCTTTTCCTCGGGCTGCTTGCCGACGAAGACGGCGGCGAACTTCATGATCGGGCCGAGCGCCTGCATCATCTGGACCTCGGCCGGCGGCTCGTCCTTCAAGGCGCGGCGGGGGACGAACGGCTCCTTGGGGTTGTAATCAATGCGGGTCCAGGTCATGCGGTCGTCGGTCGGGTCGAACTCCAGGCGGAAGCGGGCGAGGATCGTGAAGCCGAGGATGCCGTCGATCGACGCGCCCGGCAGGCCCAGGGCGTTCATGCCGACGAGCTGGAAGGGGTCCTCAACCCGCGCCTTGAGGTCGGTCAGGGTCGCGCCGCCTTCGAGGTCGAGCCGGTCGATCGGCGTCCAGAACTCGTCTTTCTCGGGCTTCAGGCCGACGGCCTTGGCCGCCTCGGTGCCGACGTACAGGGCCGGGGCGCCGCTATCGACCAGGAAGTTGAACGGCCCCTTGCCGTTGATCCGGACGCGGACGAGGTAGTGATTCGTCTCGGTGAGCCGGTACGGAATGCGGTACGACTGGCCGATCGCCGGGTCGTCTTTCCCGACGTCGCCACAAGCCGGCGCGACCAGCAGGGCCATCGCCAGGCCGAATATCGAGAGCGTGCGCGTGTGGGTCATGAGGTGCTTCCGCTTCGAGAAGGGTTGCGGAGTGGGTTGGGGGTGGTGGATGGCTGATGGCTGTAGCGGGTGTGCGATTCTCCCTGAAGGGGCAGCATTCAGAAGCCAGGGGCAACGTCCCTGGTCCCGGTAAACTGATACTCTCTCTTTTCTCCCCCCACCCTGAAGGGGTGGATTTCGCCGGATCACGCGGGACGAAATCCGCCCCTTCAGGGCGGGGTGGTATTTTGTCATTCGTGTTCCAGGGGCGTTGCCCCTGGCTATTGAATGCTGCCCCTTCAGGGCGAAACGAGGAAACGGTTCGCCATCAACCATCCGTCATCCACCATTCCACCAAAGGAACTCCCTTCCAGCTTAGGCATTTGCGCCGCGTTCGGAAACACGGCTCTGGCGGAAATCGCCGCGCCGGGAGAGGCCGATCCCGAGGATGAGCAGGAGCTGACCGACGACGATCGCCGCCAGGATCAGGCGGAATGAGAGCTTGCGCGTCTTGTGCCGCAGGAGGGCCATGCTGACGATCGCCGCGGGGGAGCCGCCGGCGGCGGCCAGGCCGAGCAGGACCGCCTCGGGCACGCGTCGGCGGCCTCGCACGGCCCGGTGCTTGTCCCACGCGTAGAACGCCGGGGTCGTCAGGTTGATCGCCAGGACCCACGCCCCGACCCACGGCAGGCCGAGCCCGGCCAGGGCGAGCGTCCCGAACCCGAGGGCTGCGGCCAGGCCGAGCGTCCCGGCCAGCGCCGGCGCCAGACCCTTCCGGCCCGGCTCGACCCGCACGGCCCTTGGCCCGCGCTCGGTGGCCTCCGCCGTGAACCGCACATGCTGGCCAGGACGCAACGGGCGGCCTCCGGCCACGGCGGAAACATGCACGAAAACGTCCTCGGCGCAGTCCGGGGAACGGAGGAAGCCGAAGCCGCGCTCGGCGTCGAAGGTCACAACCACGCCCGTTCCCATCCTGGATGACTCCCGCCCTTGGAAGGTATCTTGCCGCCCGGCCGGGTCTTGTGGAGGGCGGGCCGGTATGCCATCCTGACAACTCCGCCCGTTGTCGTGCAACGCCTTCGGAAACGAACCCGATTTGACTTCGAGAGTGGAAAGGTCCATTCCCCGATGCTTGTTCATCCTCTGGTCATCCTGGCGATCGGCATTGTCACGGTCGTCGGCCTGATCCTCGTGCTGCGGCTCAATGCGTTCCTGGCCCTGATCGCGGCGGCGATCGTCGTGAGTTTGCTGGCCCCCGGGCCGTTGCCCGAGAAGATCAGCCGGGTCGCGTTCGAGTTCGGCGCATCGGCCGGAAAGATCGGAATCGTCATCGCCCTGGCGGCGATCATCGGCACGTGCATGATGGACAGCGGCGCGGCCGACCGGATCGTCCGGGCCTTTCTCCGCCTGCTCGGCGAGAAACGGGCGCCCATCGCCCTGATGGGCAGCGGGTTCGTCCTGGCCGTGCCGGTCTTCTTCGACACGGTGTTCTACCTGCTGGTCCCCCTCGGACGCTCCCTGCACAAACGCACGGGCACGCACTACTTGAAATACCTCCTGGCGATCGGCGCCGGCGGGGCGATCACGCATACTCTCGTGCCGCCGACGCCCGGACCGCTGGCGATGGCCGGCTACCTCGGGGTCGATGTCGGCTGGATGATCATGATCGGCGCCCTCGTGGCCCTGCCCGCGGCGATCGCCGGGCTGGCCGTCGGCACGTTGATCGACCGCCTGATGCCCGTGCCGATGCGGCCGATCGGCACCGAGCCGGAGGCCGAACCGCTGGCCGATCACCAGCTTCCGTCGCTGTTCGTCGCGGTCCTGCCGGTGGTCCTGCCCGTGCTCCTGATCTCGGCCAACACGGTGCTCGACACCTGGGCCAGGGCCGAGGCGCGCCGTCTGGAGGCTCAGCCGGCCGCGGCCGTCGTCGCGCCGGCGGACACGGTGAACGCGGCGGAGGCCGAAACCCCCGTCGAACCGGCCAGGCCGACCCTGCTGCGGCAGGCGGCCGACGTCGCCGCGCTGCTCGGCGACGCGAACCTCGCCCTTTTTCTGGCGACGGCCATCGCCATGCTGATCTATTATCAGCAGCGGAAGCCGACCCTGGTCGAGATGAGCAAGATGGTCGAGCTATCCTTGATGAGCGGCGGGGTCATCATCCTGATCACGGCCGGCGGCGGGGCCTTCGGCGCGATGTTGAAGGTGGCGGGTGTCGGCGACGCGATCAAGCAGCTTTTCAGCGGCGAGTCGGGCGTCTCGGGCCTGGCCCTGCTGTTGCTCGGCTTCGGCGTGTCGGCCGTCCTGAAGATCGCGCAGGGGTCGAGCACCGTGGCGATGATCACCGCCAGCGGCATGATGGCCGGGATGGCCTCGGCCACCGGCAGCGCCGAGTCCGTGGAACTGGCCAGCGTGCTCGGGTTCCACCCGGTGTACCTGGCGACGGCCATCGGCAGCGGCTCGCTGATCGGCTCGTGGATGAACGACAGCGGTTTCTGGATCTTCGCCAAGATGGGCGGTCTGACCGAGGCCGAGGCCCTGAAATCCTGGACCCCCACGCTGATCGTGCTCGGCACCGTCGGCCTGGGCGTCACGATCGTCCTGACGCAGATTCTGCCCCTGGTCTGAGGCGTAATAAAAGGTGTCAGGCCGTTCCCGACACTTTATTCTTTAGGCAACTTGGGAATATGATCCTGAAGGGCGTGTTCGTCCACCGGTGACTACCATCTGTAACGACGCATCAGCTCCTCGCCTGTGACCTCATACTCGGCGAACAATGCCTTTGATTCTGACCGAACACGCTTCGGGTTTGTAGTTAAGTCGGATCACCCTGCCCGCGGCGCCCCCGGGAGTGCTGAGCGCCAAAACCCTCTCAAAGGGGACATCGAACAGCACGTACGGGCCGCACTCGGATCCTTGTACCTCGCCCGGTACTGGTCATCCCGCTCACTAACAAGGATGAGGCGGTCGTAAGACTTCTTCCCGCTCTGCCCCAATACCTTGCCCCAGGACCAGCGCATCGTCGCTTTGCCCGAGATCGCCGGCTTGAGGCTGGAATACTTGACCTCTAGGCGAACCAATGTGCTTCCGGCGCGGACGTCGTAACTCTGATTCGCCGTGGTGAGCTGGCCACCGACCAACAGCACCGCGAGTTGCTCGCCCCGCATCCCAGCCGCGAGGCTTTCGTGGGTTTCGAGATACGACACCTTGTCACGGAGTCGGCGTATCTCTTCGGTTGCAGCCGCGAGTTCGGGGCGCGGAGTCGGGCTATCTCGCTGGTCAGCTCATCGTTCGCCATTCAGTAACCCTCCAGGTATCTCGTTACCGAGGTTGGGCGAGCAACTCAGTAATGTAGGGTGGGCACCGGCGGGGTGGCACTGGCAAAGCCAGTGGCACACGAACAAAAGAACAAATCATTGGGTGCCACTGGCTTTGCCAGTGCCACTCCGCCGCTCTTGACAGAAGAGGCCATGAGAGAGGTTAGGCGGTCATCGCGCTTGGGCGAAGACTTCCGGGATTGCTTCATCCTTCGACGTTAACCGGCTCACCTGAGCCCAATCTCCCTTCTCGTTCGCCCGGTAGTTGAGAATGCAGCGGCCCTCATGGAAGTCGAGAGTGAAGTTGTCGCCGCGAACCTTCCGAGCCGGCGGCGTAAGAGACCAAGTCCAAGCGCCAACCATCCGCGTGCGACCGCAACCACGAAGAGATCGCCCGGTCTTCATCGGAGCCGGGGGCGATGGGACGCTCGATAACCGGCTTGCCGCCTTGGTAGACCAGGACTTGACTCGCTGACCCGAGCTTGGCGGGGTTGATCGAGCGCTGGCTCAAGGAGCATCCGGCGACGATCAGAGAAGCCGCACAGGCTATCAACACGAAGCGTGCCGCGTTGGCGATCAGGGAGCGATTCACCCTCGGCCTCCGCGAACCCATGCCGCCTAACGCCAGGTTCAGCGGACCAGCCCGCTTGGGCTCGCGTCCACACGACCTGAAGACTACCTGCGGGCCGGGTCCGCTGCAACCAGAATTCGGCCGCTGAACGGGTGTGTTGTAACACACCCCATTGTCCGTATAATCCTGGATGTCAGACAAGTATCCCAGTACCTGGCGCGTTGTGCAAGCGCCGATCCGGGATTATCGTGTGGAGTGTTTACGGACATATCCAGGCTACTCGACCAGTAGTAGGGTGGGCACTGCCCACCATCCAAATTTTAATATATGGTGGGCAGTGCCCACCCTACATTACTTAAGCATCGAGCGGCGTTAAGCAGAACGGGATTTCAGAGGACGCTCCTCAAACCATCCCACAACTCCGGAGAATCACGGTGCGATCCCTCAGCCTTCCACTGTTCGCGGTTTCGGTCTTGGCTGTGACTGTCACTTCATTGGGGCAGACGGTTAAGGCCCCTGGGCAATCACTGTTGCCTCCGGCGCACGAAACAAACCCATCGCAGGCCGCGCTGAAGAGATCCGTTCCCGAGGATTCGGGTCTACCCGGATCTGCCAGTCGAATCCAGTCCCATCAACCCGAAGGTTCATAGGCCCATATTTTATAATGGATCTCAATTTCATATCAGAACGGAGGGCGATTACCCAGTCGATGTTCGAGTGAGGGACGCTGTCGCAAAAAAGCTCAAGGAGACGGATTTCATTCCGTTCGCGCGGCTTGAGCACTTCGCCTGGTGCAGTCGTCCGGATCTGGCTGTCGTCGGCTGGAATGGCACCATCGAGTCGCTAACCCCTACCAAGCGGGGATTGCTCGTCTGTGTCCGGGTCATCCCTCGGCTCGCTCAAGTGGGAGGATCGATGGCGATCACTACCTTGGGTGAATTTAAAGAATACTATATTTTCAAGAGTAATAATGAGATTAACTTTATCGGTGGCGAGTCAGCCGGGACTAACTTTCAGGGATCGCTCATCGGTCTATGAGCTGTATGGCCTGAGAACCCATCCCCCTCATTGGTCAGGGTGTGGCGGCCTCTCGCCCGTGGCCTGATGAGCGGAGTACCATGCGGTGCCAGGAACCATTTTTCAAAAAATCGATTCCTGACACCTTTATGCCGAGCCCAAAACGGAGATCGCCCCATGTCCCGCATCCTCATCGCGAGCTTCGCCGCAGTCGGGCTGTCCGGCTTGCTGGTTCCTGGCCCCGCCCGAGGGCAGGCCGTCGGTTTTCAGCCGGTCGTCGGCGCGGTGCCGGACGGCGTGATGATGGGGGTCGTGCCGGCTGTCTCGGCGGATCGGCGGTATGTCCGGCTTGGGGTGAATCCGGGGTTCTACACCGTCAACCGCTTCGATACCGCCACGGTGACGGGGGCCGTCGGGGGTGGCGGTGCCGGAGGCTTCCCGATCGGCGGACTTCCGGCGCCGGCGGATTCGGCAGCGTCGGAATCGGCCCGGGGTTCGGGGGTGGGACCGCCTCGCAGTTCGGCTACGCCGATCCGGGGGGCGGCTTCCGCAACGGCTGGATGCCCTATCGCACATATGCTCCGAGCGGCAGCGCGATGAAGTACGGCCGACCCTGGACGGCCCAATCCGCGCCCCCCGCTGCCTACCCACGCCCGCGCCGCCGGAGACGCTGAGCGAGTTGAGCGAATGGAATGGGCGTGTCGGGAAACCGGCCGCGATTTCGACTCTTTCCTGTAGCCATACCGACAAAAAGGCCGCGTGGGGCTCCCGGTCCTTTGAGAAACCGGATCGGGCGAATCCAGCGCGGTTCTCTTGCGTGTCGGTCGGGATGACGGAACGGAAAACGGGCCGCCGAGGACGATAGGCCCGCACAGTCGGCTCGGGTGGAATCCTGAGCCCAAAAGAGGAGGCGATTCATGACCTCCATGATGCCCTTGCTGGGAACCCTGTTGCTCGCCCTGGGCGGAGCCGATCGCGGCCCCGCGCCGGACGCCTTGACGACGACGATCGTCAAGCGGAGCGACCCAGCCCCGGTTCTGCTCCGAAGGAGCGACGATCCGTTCCCGAACCGGGAGACCGGCAAGAGCTTGCGGCTTGTCGCCGTGATGCTGGACGAGGACAGCGATGGCGACTCGGGGGACGGGAACGCGTCGGGAACCATCGCCGACGCTCCGACGTTTCCTCCGCAACGGATTTCCCCGCCGTTGGCGCACATCCAGCCGTGCCGGGTTCTCTCTCGGTACGCCGACCGTTCTCCTGTGCTGCGCTGTTGATTTCGTGATCGAGATGCTCTGACAGACGCCCCCGCCGCGTCGAGGCCGCCGTTGCGCGCTTCGACCCGCCGCCGAGGTGTCGTTTGACGTGGAAATTGTCGCATTTCGATCCGATTTTCTTCGCATCGCACACACAGGAGTTCTTCCCAATGTACATGACGCATCAATTCGCCCATCGTGAGACGCTGGAGCGGGCGTGCAACTGGCTGTCGAAGCTCGGGTTCGACTCGTCCCGGATGGAGATTCACGACGAAGGAGCGCCTCGGCTCGCGTTCTGGGGAGCGGTGGGGGAGGGCATGGCGGTCCAGTCGATCTTGAACGCCATCGAGTCGTCGGACCCGGACGGCCATCCGAGCGTCTGGGACCTGGCCCAGCGGCCCTTCACGCCGGCCGCGCCCAGGGCGAGCGGAGACCGTGACGGAGGCGACCGTCAGCGCCCCGCCGTCGCCGATCGGCTGGCATCCGCTCGACGTCTCGTCCCGGATTGACGCGGATCTGCTGATCCTGCGGGATGCCATGGGGCACTGATCCGCCCGCGCGCCTTTTTGGGGATTCGGTTCCGACCGGCCCCTTTCGTTCCCACGCTTCCTGCCCGGCGTTTTGGGAACGAAAGGGGCACGGACGGATGCGGGTGGATTGGCCTTCTGGCGGAGTGGGGGCGGCGGATATAGTGGCGTGGGATCACGGACGCCCACGAAGTTCTCTCTTTCTCTGGGATCGCGCCGAGGAAGGACTCCGCCGCGTTGAGCTCGACCGCCCCCTCCGCTTCGTCGCGCAGCTTGCCGCCGGTCCTGGGACGCCTGCTGCGCGGGTCGTTCTGGCTGGCCCTGCGCAGCCCTTTGCAGGCGGTGATCGCCCTCTGGAGCATCCCGCTGATTCTGGGGGCCCTGGGGCCGGACCTCAACGGGGCGTATTACTTCGCCTGGGGGTTCGGGTTCGTCCAGTTCCTGTTCGAGTTCGGGATGAGCTCGGCCCTGCAACGGCAGGTTTCCGATGCGTGGACCCGCGACGACCGCGATGCCGTGGACCGCGCCCTGGCGTGCGGCATGATCTTCTACGCGGCGATCGCCGTCGTGCAGGTCACCGTCCTGCTGGGCATCGCCTATTTCGCCTTGCCCCATGCCAATTATCATGGCGAGGCGTACCGGCTGATCGTCAAGCTCCTGTGGCTCCAGGCGCTCACGGCCCCCGGCTACGGCCTGACGGTGGTGGTTTCCAGCGTACTCCAGGCAGCGCGTCGGTACGACTTCATCCCCCGGCTGGAGCTGGGGATCGTCGTCCTGCGGTTCCTGATCCTGATCGGGGGCCTGGCGGCGGGGATCGACTTCTTCCTGATCGTCGTCGCGCAGACCGCCGTGCAGATTGGCCTGTCGCTCGGCCCGGCGATCTGGGTGATGATCCGCGAGCTGGGCTACGTGCCGCGGTTCCGGGGGGCAGCACTGGGCCGATTTCCGGGGGCTCATGGGAATCAGCCTGTACGTGTTCCTGATCCAACTGAGCGTCGTGCTGGCCGACCGGCTGGACAAGACCGTCCTCGGCTTCGTGCTGGAGGACGCCGGCCTGGCGACGACAATTTATGAGAACGTCAGCAAGCCATTCGTGCAGATCCGCCAGACCGGCTGGATGCTCTCGTACATGGTGATGCCGGCGGTCGCCAGCCTGGCCGCCTCGCGCGAGGTACGCGACCTGGAGCGGATCACCTACGACGGCTCGCGGATGCTCATCGGCCTGCTGACGCCCGTGGCGCTCCTGGCCTGCGTGTACGCCGCCCCCTTCTTGTGGCTGTGGGTCGGGCCGAGGTACGCGGCCGAGGCGCACCTGATGCGGCTGTTCCTGGTGGCGGTGCTCCCCTTGACGATCACCGTGCTGGTGCAGGCGTCGATCGGCATCGGCAAGATCCGGGTGATCGCGGTCGCATCGCTGGTCGGGTCGATCGTCAACCTGCCGTTGAGCTACTGGCTGACGGTGCGGATCGGTGTCGCCGGGGTCATCTGGGGGACGGTCCTGACGACGCTGGTCTCGAACCTCCTGGTTCCGGGGATCTACACGTTCCGCGTGCTGGAGGTCCGCCCGATGACGTTCCTGGCGCGGACGTTGAGCGCGCCCTTGGCGGGGGCGGCTGCATTGCTTCTGACGTCGTGGGGCCTGAGCCTGGCGCTCTCGCCCGATCCGCCGGCCGCCGTGAGCCGCCTGGGCCGGGTCTGGCCTTTGCTGGTGCATCTGAGCGTCGGCAGCCTCGCCTATCTCATCGGTTACATCGTGGTCCCGTCCGGCCGTGGCGACCTCGCCGCCCTGACGCGGCGGTTCCGCCGCCGGGCCTCGGCCACCGCCTGATCCGGGCTTTTTGTCGGGGGGTGGCGAGGGCTCATCGGGGGGCGTCGTGAGCGAGGGGTAAGCGTCTGATTTGTAGGTGACCTCCGTCAGTTTCTCGACGGATGCCAATCGGCGTCCCACTGCCGGTCGCCGCTCTTGAACAGAGCCCGCAGGTGGCTCACGCTGGAGCCGTGGTACCCCCATTTTTCCGCCCGTCGAGGGCGGCCCGCTGCCGGCGGTGCGGTTGGGGTGCGCCATCGAGCTTGTCAAGGAGGGCCGCGAGGGATGGCGCCTCTTCCGCCTCACCGGCCCGGAGATCCGCTCGTCGCTCCGGCTGGCGACCCGAGGCCCCATCGGCAACGGTGGACCGGCCCGCCTGCTCGTGCCCGGCCCGGACCGTGAGGTCAAGGCCGTGGTCGAATGTACTCAGTACGGCCTCGTGGTCCCCTGAACCGCGGGAGGCCCGACCGTCGGAGACCATTAAAAGGTGTCAGGAACCGATTCACGCGGAATCGGTCATGCCGGACGCGGATCGCCTCGCGACCTGGTCGAGCCGCTTGCTCATGTTCGCCGTCTCCATGGGTTCGCCTATTCTCCGGAATCTGTTTGCAATCCGCCGTGATTCGCGGAAGAATCTTTCGGATGGGTGGAATTTACGGTTGTTAAGTCGAGTTTTTGACAAGTTTTTTGTTCGTTGAATTCTGGTTAGGTCAACCACAAGAAGCACCTTGGGGACGAGCCGCGGTGATTCCCGGTCGCGACCGCTTGCGGGGTCTTGTCTTGACCGCTCCGGTTCGTTCGCAGGGACACCTGAAACGGCACACGCCCCGCCCTTGCTCACCCCACAATTCAGGAGGTCGGTTATGATCCGTCTCACTGTCCCCTCCCTAGGGTTGGTGGTCCTGGCGTTGTCCCTGTCGCCGGCGCAGGCCCGCGCCGGGCTGGTCTTCTCCATGCAGGAGGTCGGCTCCGACGTCGTCCTCACCGCCACCGGCACCGTCAACACCGCCGGACTAACGTCTATTGGTGGCTGGGGAGCCGGGGCGCGAGCCATCATCCCCGACTTCGGCCGCATTACTACCTCCCTCGCCATCCCCGCCGGAACTCTCTACACCGGCCTGAGTGGCCCCACGAACTTCGGGAACGGTAGCGGCACGAAAGCGACCAGCTTAGCGGTGACCCTCTGTGGCTAGCGGCGGATGCCGGCTTGCTCGGGTTTCCCTCCGACTACATGTCGGGCGACTCGCTATCGGCCAGCATGACGTTCGCGAATACGACCCTGAACAACCTCGGCGTGACGCCGGGGACGTACACCTGGACCTGGGGCACCGGCCCGACGCCGACTTCGCCGAGCTGCAGATCGGCCCGGCGGCGGTGCCGGAGCCCTCGACGCTGGTGCTGCTCGGTACCGCGGGCGTCCCCCTCGGCGTGGGTGCCGCCTACCGCTTGAAGAAGCGGGCGAGGGCCGAGCGAAGCCGAAGGCTTGACCGGGGAGGGGGAAAAGCGGTGACATTCCGGGTGTCGAGAGTTGTCCGAGACTAACCCGCGGTTGCAGGCGGGCGATCGGCACTAATGTCTGGATGCCACTGGCGAAACCCAGTGGCATCCAATGATTTGTTCTTTTGTTCGTATATGACTGGCTTTGCCAGTGCCACCCCGCCGTAAGGCCGTGCGAGGGGACGAGCCCATGCGACCCGACGCTTATGCGGTTTTCATGGGTTCGGGTGCCGCCAGAATGGCGGCGTGAGGGCTGACACCAGTTTCCCGGTTCTCACCAGTTTCCCCACGGTTCTCCACGCCCCTGGCTCAGACGCATCGGAGCAAAAACCAGGCGGAATTGGCAAGACCAGACCAGCGATACTGGACATGCGTTGTGGGTAAGGACAAGGTCACGACCCAGCCGACGTCACCGGCAGCAACCACCGGATTAGTGAACGTACGTTGTGGGTAAGGACAAGGTCGTGACCCTGCCTACGTTACTGAGGGCCACGTGCCGATGCCAGGAGCGGATCTGCTCGGCCGAGGCGGCGAACGACTCGCGACCGGTGGCGAGCAGGGTCGAATAGGCCTCTTGCAACTCGGCGGTCGTCAGGGCCTCTGTGCCGCCGGTCTCGTTAATCTGGACGCCCGCGAGCACCCCGGCGAGCCGTGAAGGTCGTCGAGGGGCCGGGGGTCCGGGTCCAGCCGGTAGAGCAAAGCTCCGCCATCCCGGCATCCCAGGGCGAGGCGGTTGCCGTGGAGGGCCGGGCCATGGCCCGCGAACAGCCGTTCCGGCCAAGAGGCGCGGCGTCAGGGGTTGGGCGGCGAGGGGGAACCGAGAGCTGGAGGCCGTCGCTTCGGGTTAGGAGCCACCGGCCGTCCGGGCTCTCTAATCGTGCCCAAGGTGCCGTGCCTCGGCTCACGGGGATGACCGCCTCGGACCCGGTCTCCACGTCCCAGAGGCCAACCAGGCCATCCTCGCAGCAGGCGAGCGCGAAGCGGCCGTCGGCGCGGAAGGCGGCGGATTCGACGATGCCGGGTGGGTCCAGGGCGGCCGGAGCGGCCGGCCCGTGGCGGCGTCCCAGAAGTAGCCCTGCCTCGCCCTCGCTGGCGAAGGCGACGCCGCAGGCGGTCAGGAGCCGGCGGCCGTCGGGGCTGAACGCCACGGAGCGACAGGCCTGCGTCGTGGCGATCGGCTCGATCGGGGGATGGCCGGTGGTCACGTCGATCAGGCGGACCTCGCCCGGGAGGATTTCCTGCCGGATGGCCCCGCGGGCGATCGCGAGGGTCCGGCCGTCGGGGCTGAAGGCCAGGTCGAGGACGGGGGAGGAATCGGAGCGGATGATCGGCATGACGGCGGCACCCGTGCGGGCGTCCCAGATGCCCACGGGGTACGGCGTGCGGTCAAGGTACATATCTCGCCCGGCCGCGGCGGCGATATACCGTCCGTCCGGGCTCCAGATCGCCAGTCCCGTCACCACGCCGAAACGCGTTCCGTCGACGGGCAACGGGAGCGGTCCCAGAGAAACCGTCCCCTTCGCGATGTCCCAGACACGCACCTCGAAAGGTTTCGAGATCTGGGCCTCATGGTGCAAGGTCAGCAGCGCCCGCCCGTCGGGGCCGACCGTAACCTGAGCGAGACTCGACCCGGGGCACTGCATCGCCGGGCTGCCCGTCGGACGCCCGGTGCCCGCGTCCCACGAGGTGATTGACCCGTCGTCGCTCGCCGCGAGCAAACGGTGCCGGAATCCAGGAATCGAACGGCGAGAGCGGCGTGGAGGCTTCGAGCCGGACGCCTTCCGGCTCGGTGCTGGCCCAGGGCCCGAAGCCCACGGAACGGTCGGCGCCTGGCGGTGAGCAAGAACCGGCCGTCGGGGCTGAAACGCGGCCAGAACTCCCGAGGGGACGG
>CAVWUA010000020.1:0-151033 GCA_963758025.1 uncultured Planctomycetota bacterium
GGGATAAAGGTGTCCGGAATTGATTTTCCGAAAATGGATTCCTGACACCTTTTAGCTCCCATCGAGCGTTCGGGAAACCGGGGTCCGAAGCCGGACCCCAGCCACCCGCCGCCCCGGCATTGCGGCCGGGACGGCCGCGCGTCCAGAAACCAGTAGGCATCAGCGGGTTCGTGAGTAAGTAGAGGTTAGGCGTCACGGTTGAGCACCCAGAGAACCATCAGCACGATCGCGGCCAGTTCGAACGCACCGGCAAGGAACGTGGCATACATGCACCAGTGTTGCGTGCTGGGCACATACCCGGAGTCACGGTGCTTGAGATAATGGAGATGCCGTGCCGATCTCGAGCACCACGAAGGTGAGAAAGGCTGCGCCGTGTGCGGATTCGCCGAAGACGCCAGAAGCACCAGAGCCGCCTAACGAAAAGGTTCAGCGGACCGGCCCGCATGTGAGCTCAGCTTTCCGCGCTTGCACCAGAAAAGCTGAACAGCGGGCCGGGTCCGCGGCGACCCAAGATGGATGGGAGGTTCCGCCGAAGCCGGACCTCCATCCATCTGGGTCAGGCTCCGAACTCTGACAGTTGTCGATATTTGAAATGTTCCTCTTTTCAGCTCCTCGAAAATCAAGAGGCGCCCATTCCCTCCATCCTCACTTCGGCCACGCATACTCTGCGCGATGAACTCGATAATCCTTGCTGGGACTCGCTTCCGACTCGCTGATCATTATAGAGCACAACCGCCCCCTGCCTTGTCCGGACGGTTCCGGTAAAAGTTCCCTCTCCCTGAAAATCCATAGTTCGTTCCAGCGGACCGAAAAATCGCGTCGTCTCCGGACCCGCCCAAGAGCAGGCCCATTCCCATTTGCCACTTATTCCCGGGACCGGCGTCAGCACCTCGTCGACCATCGCCTTGGTGATGACCTTGCTGGAACGCTCCCCGCGTAAGTGTCTTGAACATCGATCACGAACCTCGCACAGATCCCCGGCCGTGGTCCAGAGGCCTGCGGCTGCCATTTTCGGGATAGGTGTGCCATTGCCCCGGGACCGGGCGAAGTTGCGGATCATCCATGTTTCCGGTCGCCGCCAAATTCCATTGATCCGGCGGCAGAGGCTGTTGGAACGTGCTGTGCGTCATACCCAGTTTGATCAGCACCTCATCCCTCATGTAATCCGCGAACGATTGACCCGCTCACATCGATCATTAGTTGTTGGATAATGGTATAGCCTCCGCCCGAATACTCCGTCCTCGTTCCAGGAATAGACATCACCCTGACGGGTGGAGAATTGGCCGGGGGCTTGCCCTCAAGGATATCGACCAACCGCGGGATCGGCTCCCCGCCGCGCGTATCCGGCGAAGCCTCCCACGCTCGTGCCACCCATATGAGAGAGCAGACGTGCTAACGTAACTTTTTCATCTTTGGTGTATTGGTTCTCAGGAACTCGCCACGAAGTCAGTTACCGCGTTCACGTCCTCATCCAGGGGACAGCTCTGTTTCTCCACCAGGCAAAGCGCACCCATGGCGGTCACGGACTTACTGATGGACGCGGCCTGAAAAAGCGTTGTTGGAGTGACGGGGATCCGGTTCTCCGCATCCGCAAAACCGTATCCTTTCTCCTTGACGATCTTCCCACCGTCAATGATCGCGACGGACAGCCCTTTGACACCAGCCTTTTCCATCTCCTTGAGAATGAACGCGTCAATTCTGTCTCTCGCCTGTCCGTCGGCAGCAGGCTGGTTTCCACCCTCCTGGGATCGGACGTCCGCTGCCAGTGCATCGGACCCGCTGACCTATCGCAAGGCGAGGAGGGCAGCCACGAACCAGAAATCGAATTTCATCACTTGATCATCCTGGCAGGGCGAATGGGGTTCTGCGTAACAACCTCGGTGCATCGCCCTGCAAGGACAAACCCATCGCAGCCGCACTCAGACAGCGAAGTCGACCTGCGGGCGACGACAGGACCAGCCTCGCGCGACGACTTGCCCTCGGCGCCGGGTTGACGCACCGCCCGGACGCCAACAACCTCCAGGTCCTCGCCGTGGCATTCGGGACAGTGGCCGTCGTCATTTGTCGCCAATGGAGATGCCTCCTGCCGCAACGCAGAGGATTGGATCCGAAAGGCCGGGATGAGCGTCCGCATCCCCAGGGACCGTCGCGGCCCTGTGGATCCAAAGCGGTTGAATGAAACCGCCACACCGGCCCCCGCCTCTGGGCATTGGATCACAGCCCACGCCCCCGAGCCAAGGGCCTCGGGGCACTCTCGCCTCACGCCCCGACGGCCAGTCCCCGAGTGCCCGCCACGGGCCCGACGACGCCGATCGCCGCCCGCGTGCCGACCCCCGAGAGCGGTTTGCGGCCGATGCCCGGCGATCGCGACTCCCCCACCCGACCCTCCCCGCGCCGCATGCGTCCCGCGCCGATCCGTCGCGCCGAGCAACCCCCGAGATCCCGTCAGGACCCCTCACCCCTGCCACGGCCCGGCGACGGTGCGCTCTGGACAGGAGAGGCCATGAGAGCGGTTAGGCGGCTGCCTTCTTATCGAGATATCTCTCCAGCACTTGGCACCGCTTTTCGATTTCTTTCAGCGCCTCGGCCCGCCTGTCTGCGGGTGCCTCGCAATACTCGACCAACGACCTCCCGAGATCGACGAGTCCTTTGGGGGCGCCGCCGGAAGGAGACCACGCCCTTCCATACATCCGATGACGCCAGAACTCGATACTGACGCCGTCCGCCCCACCCGGCTCCTCGTCCGGTACAGGATAGCGGACACCCCGAAGCATCCTGTCCCACACGCGACATATCCGTTCGCCCAGCTCCCGAGGCACGGGGACCTCCCGGCCCGTGACGACAACCCGCTTCCGCTCGCCGTCGTCGCTGTTCTCGGGCATCGAGTACCAGATGTTCTGGTCGGCTCGCGTGTGGATCAGCGTGAACGATGGCTCATTGCCTTCGGACTCATGGATCACCAGGCATTCCTCGCCCTCGAACGAGGGCCTGTACACCATGACGGCGGCCTCATGCCGCTTGGGCACCTTGAGCTTCCTCCGGTAGAGTTTCGTGTACTTGGTGTGCCAGCGTGCCGGATAAGGGTCGAGTGGTACGAGATGGTCGGGCTCATCTGGGGCCTTCTCCGGCAGATCAGCCCTGTCCTGACCGAGGCACGGGCCGGCAGGCAGAGAGAGTACGAGCACGACGAGAGCGAGCATACGCACGGCCGCCTCCCTCTGCCGCCTAAAGAATCCATGTAAGCCGCGTGGTCCCCCCAAGGCAGGTATCCTTGAGAGGTGGTATCTCCACAACGCTCACCTTGCGGAGCCACACGACCATGAGCACCATTCTCGGCCTGGATCTCGGCCAATTCAAGAGCGTCGCGTGTCTGTACGACCCGAATTCCCAGGAGGCCCGCGATCGCACCATCACCACCGACCCCGACTCCCTGCGGCCGTTCCTGCACGGCCACCGCCCCGACCTGGTCGTCTTCGAGACCTGCACCATCGCCGGATGGGTCGCCGACCTCTGCGGTGAGCTCGGCCTGCCGTGCCGCGTCGCCGACCCGAACAACGACGCCTGGCGCTGGAGCAAGGTCCAACGCAAGACCGATCGGCGGGATGGCACTGGCAAAGTGTAGTAGGGTGGGCACTGCCCACCATCCAAAATTTAATATATGGTGGGCAGTGTAGTAGGGTGGGCACTGCCCACCATCCAAAATTTAATATATGGTGGGCAGTGCCCACCCTACATTACTGGGAATGCGGACGCTCATCCCGGCCCTGCGGATCCAATCCTCTGCTGCGTTAGGGGCCTAGAACCAAACCCAGTCGAGGACGAAAACCTGCACGACCAGCCAGACGAAGAACCAAGCCGGTGCCACCACCAGCAACTCAACGGCCGTTCGCGTCAGTCCACCATAGCGTGTCCTGTTCCCCCGAGCCAAGTCGAACAGGAACGAGGTGAGGGGGACGGCGAGTAGCCCAACCGGAGTCCCGACCCAGATGCTTGCCCTCAACACGTGCGGGTTATTCCAGTCCGGGTCCACCCCACGCGGCGGGCACAGCAGCGGCAAGGGCCGGCCCAAAAAGGACCGCCGCCAAATGGCGTGGAAGCGTAGCGAAGGGTCAACTCCTTGATCGCGTATAGCCCCACAACTATCCCAACAGCCCCGATGTAGAACAGACGAACGTCGCCGCTCCCCAAATGCGTTCTCCTCCGCCGCCTAACGTCCAGGGAGTGAAGCGGCCAGCCGCGGCACGAGGCGCCCCCACCTGGCCCTCAGGGTGGCGCGCGACAAGCCGCTTCAACTCCAGGTAAGGCGCAACGCCCGCCATCTCGAAGCTGAACCCCTTCGCGTCGGCGGACAGCCGGGGACGGTCTGCCCGCTCTGTGGCCCACTTGGGACGGAGAGCCACTTCCCGAGTCGCAATGCTGAGAACAGCCTCCAATCGAATCGCCCACGCCGTAAGTTACTGTAGCAATGGTGTTTGCGCCTAAAAAATAGTATAGCCAAGTATCCCAATGACTGGCGCACTGTAAAGCGCATTCGGGATATCCAGTGCGGACCAATCTCATTCCGGAGGAAAATGGTCCGCACTACGGGGCTGGTTCCGAGGCCAGGGGTGGGGAGCCTCCAGCTACGGGCTTCGGAGTAAGAAGTCGCCTTCGTCCAGGTCGTAGGCCTGCACCGCCTTCACCCCCTCCACCACCCCAGGGCCGCCGATCAACTCGGTCTGGCCGTCGGCCGCCAACACCCGGTTGCGGTGCATCACCACGCCCAGGCCGTGGTCCCGGTCCCACCCGGTCTGGAACTCGAACGAGCTGAACCCGGAGTCGTCCAGCCCGCTGTCCGCCAGGCCGATGCCCACCAGCTTGAACAGGTGGTCCACCGCCGACGGCTCCTCCATCGCGACCTGCTGCTCGACCACCTTCCAGTACTTCTGGAGCCCTCGGACGTGCGGTAGGTCCTCGTCACGGAACTGCGCCAGCCGCTTCCGGTGCCAGGCGAACAGCTTGCGGCGCAGGGCCGCCTCGACCGCGGCGGGGTGGGCGAGGATGAACTCCCACGCCCGCTCCTGCATGCTCCCGAACCCGTTCCCGGCTGCCCGCGTACAGCACGACCTCAATGTCGGGGCTCGCGACGCGGGCCGACGGGCAGCTTGGGTCGCCGCTCAGCCCGCGAGATCTGCCGACCTTCAGCTTCGGGTACTCGGGGTACGGCGGGGCGACCGCCACTACGGCGTCCCGCAGCAGCGGCTTGGCCGTCCGCCACAGCCGCCGGCCGTCAAACTCGGGGTCGGCCTGGAACTGGTCGATAAACGCGCTGGATAAACTCGCGGCCATTCCTCCGCCGCCTAAACAAGTATTCGACCTCTGAACGGGTGTATTGCAACACGCCCCATTGTCCGTATAACCTCCGGATGTCAGGCAAGTATCCCAGTGACTGGCGCGTTGTGCAAGTCGCGGATCCGGGATGATCCAGCCCCGTAGGGTCCGCCGTGCGGACCAATCTGATTCCGGAGGAATATGGTCTGCACGGCGGACCCTACGGGGCTGGTTCCGCGACTCGACCGCCCAGTCACCTCCGCGGCCGCGGAAAAAAGGTGCCGTCGACGGCCAAAATCTTCCCTTCCAACGCGGCCTGGTCGGCCGAAATCCGCCCCCCCTGGCACTTGCGTTCCAGTTCCGAGCGCAGTGCCTCGACCACCGGTTCGAGCCGCTCGGGGTCGGCGATCTCCTGGAAATCGGAGAGCGTGCTGCGACAGATTTTGGGGAGGGAGAGGTGTTTCTGGGCCTGCCGGTCTGGCTGAAGTCCTCGACGGTGCGGAGGGTGCGGATCGAGGGATTAAAGAAGGCCAGGAGGTAAGCGATGAAGACGTCGTCGAGAAAGAGGGCGCGGTTGCCGTGTGCGGGGTCCTCGCCGCGGAGCCGGGCGACGTGCTTCGTGAGCATCGCGACGAGCGCGGCCCTCTGGACCGGCCGGGCCACTCCTTGAGCGTGGCCGCCAGCGCCGCGTCGGGCTCCGGGCGTCGCCGCGACGGCGGGATCGGTCGGGATTTCTTCCTCGCCTTGGCCATGACGGAATCATGGTCGAAAGGCGGCCCTGGCGCAAGTGAAGATTGTGTGAATTTTATCCCGGACGTTCTGGGCTCTGCCAGTGCCACTCCGCCGCTCTTGACAGAAGAGGCCATGAGAGAGGTTAGGCGGTCATCGCATTGGGCGAAGACTTCCGGGGTTGCTTCATCCTTCGACGTTAACCGGCTCACCTGTGCCCGATCCTCCTTCTCGTTCGCCCGGTAGTTGAGAATGCAGCTCGGGCCCTCATGGAAGTCGAGAGTGAAGTTGTCGCCGCGAACCTTCCAGCGGCGCGCAAGAGACCAAGTCCGAGCGCCAACCATCCGCGTGCGACCGCAACCACGAAGAGATCGCCCGGTCTTCATCGGAGCCGGGGGCAATGGGACGCTCGATAACCGGCTTGCCGCCTTGGTAGACCAGGACTTGACTCGCTGACCCGCTTGGCGGGGTTGATCAGCTGGCTCAAGAGCATCCGGCGACGATCCGAGAGGCCGCACGGCTATCAACACGAAGCGTGCCGCGTTGGCATCAGGGAGCGATTCACCCTCGGCTTCCGCGAACCCATGCCGCCTAACGCCAGGTTCAGCGGGCCAGCCCGCTTGGGCTCGCGTCCACACGACCTGAAGACTACCTGCGGGCCGGGTCCGCTGCAACCAGAATTCGGCCGCTGAACGGGCGTGGTGGAACACGCCCAATTGTCCGTATAATCCTGGATGTCAGACAAGTATCCCAGTGCCTGGCACGTTGTGCAGCGCCGATCCGGGATTATCGTGTGGAGTGTTTACGGACATATCCAGGCTACTCGACCAGTGGCGTAGGCTGGGTCGGAGTGCCATTTGGTGCCAGGAACCATTTTTCAGAAAATCGATTCCCGACACCTTTATTCCGAGCCCAAAATGGAGATCGCCCCATGTCCCGCATCCTCATCGCGAGCTTCGCCGCAGTCGGGCTGTCCGGCTTGCTGGTTCCTGGCCCGGCCCGAGGGCAGGCCGTCGGTTTTCAGCCGGTTGTCGGCGCGGTGCCGGACGGCGTGATGATGGGGGTCGTGCCGGCCGTCTCGGCGGATCGGCGATATGTCCGGCTGGGGGTGAATCCGACGTTCGTCACCGTCAACCGGTTCGACACCGCCACGGTGACGGGGGCTGTCGGGGGCGGGCGCTGGCGGGTTGCCGGGGGGAGGCATTCCCGGCGTCGGCGGCTTCGGCAGCGTCGGGATCGGCCCGGGATTCGGCGGTGCGTCCGGCTCGTCGTTCGGCTACGCCGATCCGGGGGGCGGCTTCCGCAACGGCTGGATGCCCTATCGCACGTACGCTCCGAGCGGCACTGCAATGCGCTACGGCCCACCCTTGACGGCTCGCCCCGCGTCGCCCGCGGCCTACCCTCGCCCGCGACGCCGGAGACGCTGAGCGAATGGCAGGGACGTGTCGGGGAACCGGCCGCGATTTCGACTCCTTTCTATAGCCACGCCGACACAAGGCCGCGCGGGGGTCTCTCCCGGTCCTTGAGAACCGGATCAGGCGAGTCCAGCGCGGTTCTTTCGCGTATCGGTCGGGGTGACGGAACGGAAAGCGGGCCGCCGAGGACGATAGGCCCGCAGTCGGCTCGGGTGGAATCCTGAGCCAAAACGGGGAGGCGATTCATGACCTCCATGATGTCTTTGCTGGGAATCCTGCTGCTCGCCGTGGGCGGGGCCGATCGCGGGCCTGTCCCCGAGACCTTGACGACGACGATCGTCAAGCGGAGCGACCCGGCCCCGGTTCAGCTTCTAAGGAGCGATGACCCGCTCCAGAACCGGGATGCGGGAAAGAGTTTGCGGCTTGTCGCCGTGGTGCTGGACGAGGACAGCGATGGCGACCCGGGGGACGGGAACGCGTCGGGAACGACCGCCGACGCGCCGATTTTTCCTCCGCAACGGGTTTCCCCGCCGCTGGCGCATCCCACCGTATCGGGTTCTCTCCCGATACGCCGCCCGCTCTCCCGTGCTGCGCTGTTGATTCGTGATCGAGATGCCGACAGAGACGCCCCCGCCGCGTCGAGGCCGCCGTTCGCGCTTCGACCCGCCGCCGAGGTGCCGTTGGACGTGGAAATTGTCGCATTTTGATCCGATTTCATTCACAAAAAAGCGCAGACACAGGAGTTCTTCCCCATGTACATGACGCATCAATTCGCCCATCGTGAGACCTTGGAGCGGGCGTGCAACTGGCTGTCGAAGCTCGGGTTCGACCCGTCCCGGATGGAGATTCACGACGAAGGATGCCTCGGCTCGCGTTCTGGGGAACGGTGGGGGAGGGTCTGGCCGTCCAGTCGCTCCTGAACGCCATCGAGTCGACGGACCCGGACGGCCATCCGAGCGTCTGGGACGTGGCCCAGCGGCCGTTCACGCCGGCCGCGCCCAAGGCGGCGGAGACCGTGATGGAGACGACCATCAGCGCAGCCGCCGTCGCCGATCGGCTGGCATCCGCTCGACGTCTCATCCCCGCTTGACGCGGATCTGCCGATCCTGCGGGATGCCCTGGGGCATTGAAGGGCGACCCGGTAAGGCGGTTTTCGAGACTCCTCCCCCATCTCCACTCTTTTGAAATCCACCCTCGTTCCCTCGCAGAGCAGTGCGTGGGAACGGGGGTGGATTCCGTCAGGAGTCCTGGCGATTCTGGGCGGAGAGCGCCGAGGAGTCCCGGAATTTTTCCCACGAGCCGGTGAATCCGCGAAGGAACGCAACGATCCTTCTCAAGAGTGCCACCGTGCGCCCGCGGTTCTTTGACAATCCCCATCATGAGAAATCCTCGCTCGACGGGACCATTCCCGCGCCGACCGAACCCAAACCTATCGCGCCGACCGAACCCAAGGACCATCGCGCCGACCGAACCCAAGACTCCTGCGCCGACCGAACCCAAGACTCCTGCGCGGACCGAACCCAAACCTGTCGCGCCGACCGAACCCAAGGACCATCGCGCCCACCGAACCCAAGGACCATCGCGCCGACCGAACCCAAACCTGTCGCGCCGACCGAACCCACCTGCCGTTTTGGCAGGCATCAGACTGTGGATTTTCCGCCCCGGATGGACGTTTCGCAACA
This sequence comes from uncultured Planctomycetota bacterium, assembly GCA_963758025.1. Classification (GTDB taxonomy): domain Bacteria; phylum Planctomycetota; class Planctomycetia; order Isosphaerales; family Isosphaeraceae; genus CAVWUA01. The sequence goes on from CAVWUA010000020.1 coordinate 9,137, forward strand.
CCCGGGGCCGCCCGCCACGTGCGCGTTCAGGTTTCGGTTCCTGACCCTCGTTCCCAACGCGCCTTGACCCGGCGTTGGGAACGAGGGTCGGCGCGGTTGCGGGGTGGATTGGCCTTCTGGCGGGGCGGCCGCGGCGGATATAGTAGCGTGGGATCACGGACGCCCACGATGTTCCCTCTCTTTTGGGATCGCGCCAAGGAAGGACTCCGTCCCGTTGAGCTCGACCGCCCCCTCCGCTTCGTCGCGCAGCTTGCCGCCGGTTCTGGGACGCCTGCTGCGCGGGTCGTTCTGGCTGGCTCTGCGCAGCCCTTTGCAGGCGGTGATCGCTCTCTGGAGCATCCCCCTGATCCTGGGGGTCCTGGGGCCGGACCTCAACGGGGCGTATTACTTCGCCTGGGGGTTCGGGTTCGTCCAGTTCCTGTTCGAGTTCGGGATGAGCTCGGCCCTGCAACGGCAGGTCTCCGATGCCTGGACCCGCGACGACCGCGACGGCGTGGACCGGGCCATGGCCTGCGGCATGAACTTCTACGCGGCGATGGCCGTCGTGCAGGTCGCCGTCCTGCTAGGCATTGCCTATGTCGCCTTGCCGTAGCCAATTACCACGGTGAGTCGTACCGGCTGATCGTCAAGCTCCTGTGGCTCCAGGTGTTGACGGCCCCCTGCTACGGGCTGACGGTGGTGGTTTCCAGCGTGCTTCAGGCGGCGCGTCGGTACGACTTCATCCCCCGGCTGGAGCTGGGGATTGTCGTCCTGCGGTTCCTGATCCTGATCGGCGGGCTGGCGGCGGGGATCGACTTCTTCCTGATCGTCGTCACGCAAACCGCCGTGCAGATCGGCCTGTCGCTCGGGCCCGGCCATCTGGGTGATGATCCGCGAGCTGGGCTACGTGCCGCGGTTCCGGGGCGCAGGCTGGGCCGATTTCCGGGCGCTGCTGGGAATCAGCCTGTACGTCTTCCTGATCCAGCTAAGCGTCGTGCTGGCCGACCGGCTGGACAAGACCGTGCTCGGCTTCGTGCTGGAGGACGCCGGCCTGGCGACGACGATCTATGAGAACGTCAGCAAGCCATTCGTGCAGATCCGCCAGACCGGCTGGATGCTCTCCTACATGGTGATGCCGGCGGTCGCCAGCCTGGCGCGCCTCGCGCGAGGTACGGGATCTGGAGCGGATCAAGTACGACGGCTCGCGGATGCTCATCGGCCTGCTGACGCCCGTGGCGCTCCTGGCCTGCGTGTACGCCGGCGCCCTTCCTGTGGCTGTGGGTCGGGCCGAGGTACGCGGCCGAGGCGCACCTGATGCGGCTGTTCCTGGTGGCGGCGCTCCCGTTGACGGTCATCCGTGCTGGTGCAGGCGTCGATCGGCGTCGGCAAGATCCGGGTGATCGCGATCGCGGCGCTGGTCGGGTCGATCGTCAACCTGCCATTGAGCTATTGGCTGACGGTGCGGATCGGGGTCGCGGGGGTCATCTGGGGGACGGTCCTGACGACGCTGGTCTCGAACCTGCTGGTTCCCGGCATCTACACGTTCCGCGTGCTGGAGGTCCGCCCGGCGACGTTCCTGGCGCGGACCCTGGGACGCCCTTGACGGGTGCGGCGGCGCTGCTCCTGGCCTCATGGGGCCTGAGCCTGGTCCTCTCGCCCGATCCGCCGGCCGCCGTGAGTCGGCTGGGCCGGGTCTGGCCTTTGCTGGTGCATCTGAGCGTCGGCAGCCTCGCCTATTTCCTCGGTTACGTCGTGGTCCCGTCCGGCCGTGGCGACCTCTCCGCCCTCACGCGCCGGTTCCGCCGCCGGGCCTCGGCCACCGCCTGATCCGGGCTTTTTGTCGGGGAGTGGCGAGGGTTCGTCGGGGGCGTCGGGAGCGAGCGCGGCGGTGTTTCGGTCTGGACATCTCGGGCGGTCCGCGGTATCGTCCGCGCCGCACATCTTGAGGCTCGTCAGCCGACGAGAACGGATTCCGAGAAGCGCCACCGGGTAGATCACATCGAATCGACGCGCGATCGCCCAGGAATGCAGTCGCCAACGGGGCCGGCGTCGGGTTACTTGATCTGTCGTGTCCATGCCCCTTCGGGGCCGTGGTGGAGGAAGGGATGCCTCCCGAATCACCGAGAGAAACCGCCGTCGCCGGAGCGTGGGCGCGCCTGTCCGGGCTGATCTTGCCGTTGACGATCGTCGGCGCGATCCTCGTCTTCGTCGTGCCGCTGCCGCCGGGGATGCTCGACCTGCTGCTGGCGGGGAACGTCACGCTGGCGGTGCTCGTGCTCCTGACCGTGCTGGCGATCCGCACCCCGCAGGACTTCAGCGCCTTCCCGACCGATCCTGCTGACGACGACGCTGATCCGGCTGGTGCTGAACGTCGCCACCACGCGGCTGATCCTGACCCGCGGCGGCGAGCACGGCCTGGACGCCGCCGGGGGGGTCATCCGGGCCTTCGGCGAGTTCGTCGCGGGAGACCAGGTGGTCGTCGGGGCGATCCTGTTCGCGATCCTGGTCGTCATCCAGTTCGTCGTCATCACCAAGGGGGCGACCCGGATCAGCGAGGTCGCCGCGCGGTTCATGCTCGACGGCCTGCCGGGGCGGCAGATGGCGATCGACGCCGACCTGCACGCCGGCCTGATCGACCAGCACGAGGCCGTCCGGCGCCGCGAGGCCGTCTATCGCCAGGCCGACTTCTTCGGCGCGATGGACGGCGCGGGCAAGTTCGTCCGCGGCGACGCCGTCGCGGGCGTCCTGATCACGTTCGTCAACATCCTCGGCGGCCTGTACCTGGGCGTCGTCCAGCACGGCATGAGCCTGGGCGAGGCGGTCGAGGTCTTCACCAAGCTGACGATCGGCGACGGCCTGGTGAGCCAGGTGCCGGCGTTCCTGATCTCGCTGGCCGCGGGCTTGATCGTCACGCGGTCGAGCACCGAGAGCGACCTGGGCCGCGAGGTCACCGGGCAGCTTTTCGGCCGGCCCGAGGTCCTGGGGGTCGCCTCCGGGTTCCTGCTCCTGCTGTCCTTCTCCGGACTGCCCGCCGTGCCGCTGCTGACCCTGGCCGCCGCGCTGGCCGCGGGCGCGGTCGTGCTGGCGATGCGTAAGGAACCGGGCGCCGTGGCGGAGTCACCAGGCGCCGAGCGGGCGGCTCCGCCCGAGTGGTCCGAGCCGTCGCCGAGCCCAACGCCGCCGGCCACCGAGCCACCGTCGGATCGCATGGAGGACCTGCTCCAGGTCGATCCGCTGGAGCTGGAGATCGGCTATCGCCTGATCGCGCTCTCGGACCCGAGCCGGGGCGACCTGCTGGAGCGCATCCGGGGGGTGCGGCATCGGGTGGCCCGCGAACTGGGGCTGATCGTGCCGCAGGTGCGCATCCGCGACGAGATCCACCTGGGGCCGCACGAATACCGCCTGAAGATCCGAGGCGCGGTGGTGGGTCAGGGGGTCGCCTACGCGGGCCGCTTGCTGGCCGTGCCGCCGTCGGCACTGGTCGAGCCGCCCGACGGCCGCGACGGCATCGACCCGACCACCGGCCAGCCCGCCGTCTGGATTCACGCCGACGGCCGCGAGGTCGCCGAACTGGCCGGCTGCCGCGTGCTGGAGGCTGCCGCGGTCGTCGCCGGCCACTTCGGCGAGGTCGTCCTGGCGCATGCCGACGAACTGCTGACCCACGAACAGGTGCGGCGGCTGCTCGACCGCGCCCGGCAGCAATCGCGCGGCCCTGGTCGACGAGGTCGTGCCGGGGCTGCTCCGGGCCGGGGAAGTTCAGCGCGTCTTGCAGAACCTCGTCCGGGAGCGGGTCAGCGTCCGCGACCTGGAGGCGATCCTGGAGGCCCTGGCCGAGCAAGCGGGCAAGACGCGCGACACCGACGCCCTGACCGAGCACGTCCGCCGGGCGCTCGGTCGGCAGATCGTCCAGCCATACCGGGGCACCGACGGCCGCCTGCGGGTCGTGACGGTCGCCCGATCGCTCGACGCCCGCCTGGCCGCCGCGGGCGGGCGCGACGATACCGGCCCTTCCGCCGCGCTCGGGTCCGACGCCGCCCGCGCGATCGTCCAGGGCGTTGCCGAGGCCGTCGCCGAACTGACCGAGGCGGGCCTGCCCCCGGTCGTCCTCTGCTCGGCGGAGGCCCGCCCGGTGCTCAAGGACCTGACCCGCGCCGATCTCCCCCGCCTGATCGTCCTCAGCCAGCGCGAGATCCCGCGCGACACGCCGGTCGAGCCGATCGGCTCGGTCGTCGAGGACGAACTGCCGGTCCTCACGAGCGTCTCGACCTCGACCGACCGGCTCCCCGCGTCCGCCGATCCGTATACCGCCGGGAGAGGAGGGAATCTCGGACGAAATACCTTTTAGACGAACATGCCTTGCGTTCTAATATTCGCCTCCTTCGGATCGCGGAAAAGTCGAGAATGCCCGATATGAGCACAAAAACCTACCGAGCCGGGACGATGAAAGAGGCGCTCGAGCAGGTGCGCCGGGACCTGGGGGGCGGGGCCGTGATCCTCGGCTCGCGCGAGGTCCGCCGCCGCCGGCTGTTCGGGCTGGGGGGACGCGAACTGATCGAGGTGACGGCCACGACCGACCCGGCCGCCGCGAGCGAAGGGGATGAGAGTCGCGGTGGGGTTGGCTCGGGGGCGATACCGCCGACCGGGAGCGGGGCGCTGCACGCTCAGGTCGGCGAGCAACTGAGCCGGCTGCACGCGATGGTCGAGAGCCTCAGCCGTCAGGGAAGGCTCGACCATCTGCTGCCCGAATTGCCCAGCGGACTGGCGCCGACGTACGCGACCTTGCTGGAGGCCGAGGTGCCCGAGGTGCTGGCGCGTCGGCTCGTGCGGCACGTCGCCGAGCGGCTGGAGCCGGACGAGGCCCACCGCCCCGAGGCGCTCCGCGAGGCGCTCCGCGGCGCGGTCGAGGCCTGCGTGCCGATCGCCCCGCCGATCGCCGCCGTGCCGGGCACCCGCCGCATCGTGGCCCTGGTCGGGCCGACCGGCGTCGGCAAGACGACGACGGTGGCCAAGCTCGCCGCGAATTTCAAGCTGGTTCAGGGGCTCCGCCCAGGGCTGGTCACGGTCGATACGTACCGGATCGCCGCGGTGGAACAGCTCCGCACGTATGCCGAGATCATCGGCCTTCCCCTGGCCGTGGCGAACGCCCCGAACGAGATGCGCGGAGCGATCGACGCGCTCGGGGAGGTGGATCTGGTCCTGATCGACACCGCCGGGCGCAGTCCCCGCGACGAGGTGCGGATCCGCGAGCTGGCCGACTTCCTGGCCGAGGCCCGCCCCGACGAGGTCCACCTCGTCCTGAGCGCCGTGGCCGGCGAACGCAGCCTGCGGGCGGCCGTCGAGCGGTTCGCGGTCGTGCGGGCCGACCGCCTGATCCTCACGAAGCTCGACGAGGCGGACGGACTCGGCGGCGTTCTGGCCGTGATCGGTCAGGCCAACCGCCCCGTCAGCTACCTGACCACCGGCCAGGCCGTCCCCGACGACATCGAGCCAGCCGACCGCCGGCGCCTCGCGGGGCTGATCCTGGGGCACGAGGTCGTGGGTTAGGGATGTTTTCCCACCTCGATCCGAGCCATGCCCCTGGCACACGGTGGCGGGGCGGAACGAACCCCATCGGGACGGCCTCAGAAGCCCGCGCCTGACGCTTCGATCGGGAGGATTCCTCGGCTTATCGTCCGGGAGGCCGGCGACCGTACATCCCGGCACGTGCGCTATCGGAGGTTCGTCTCCGGTTCGTCGGTTCCGGCTTGGGCGTCGTCAGGGTGGCCTTGCCGTCGATTCGCCACTCGCCCCCTTGCTTGGCCCAGGCGATCGGCAGATCGTAAGGTTCGGCGATTTGCCCGACAGTGGAGGATTTGAGCTTGAGCGGCGGGGTCAGCATTGAGTGGGTGACCGCCTTGGTGCCCGCATCGCCGCCGCTGAGAATCCTTGAGGCGACGATGACGTCGTTGCCCGGTCCTTGCTCGCCGTATTCGCCGAACTCGGAACGGGTCGATTCAAGCCATTTGTCCACGTCGGCCTCGGTCCCGGAGACGGCCAGCGACCGGAGCCAGGACCCCTTGCCGTCCACCCAGGCCTCGGCCGCGTAGGTGGAGCGATCGATCAGCGAGGTGGGCACCGGCTCGCCGAAGAGGCCGATCTTGCCGATCAGCCAGTACACGAGCACGAGCCCGGCCACGGCCGCGATGCCGATCCGGACCCCCTTGGGAATGCTGGTGACGGCCTCGACCAGATCCCCGATGAGATCGACGGGCTCATCGCGGCGGGTCGGAATGACCGCGCTGGACTTTCCCGAGGAGGTCGATGATGGGGGATTTCCCAGGACGATGTTACCGGACATATCCATGTAGAAAACGGCGTCGCACTTCTTGCAATGGAGGCGGGCGTTGAGCTTATCGGGCGGGACGTTGCCCCGCCGCCCGCAACTGGGGCAGGCCATGGGAATCACGGGGAGCCTCCCGAACAGAACGAATTATGGACTAGGAGAAAGGTGGGGTTCATCCTTGAAGACCGTCGGTCGCCATCCCGGATCAGAGCGGACCCGGGCGGGATCGGCGGTCGAGGTTTTGGCCTCCGATTCCGGTCGATGGCCGAATACCTCTCCGTGTTCTTCCATTGTGACATCCCATTCTTCCGAATGCGAGCATTTTGATTGAGAAGTGTCCTTTCCCGACAACATGATTCAATCAAAACCCTCGGACGCGGATGGCCCCAGGGTGCCTGACGGCCCGGAGCGTGTCGGCCCCGTGGCGGGGCGGGGAAAGCAAGGGAGCAAGCTCACCTTGCCCGAAAATCACCCGGCGGATAGGGTAACGGGCGGGCGATGGCCAAGGAGGCAGGGAGGACGTCGGGCATGAAGAAGCTACTGGTCACCGGCGGCTGCGGGTTCATCGGGTCGAACTTCGTCCGATTCGCCCTGGAGGACGACCCGGAGCTGGAAATCACCAATCTGGACGCCCTGACCTACGCCGGGAACCCCGACAACCTGCGCGATCTGGAGCCTTCGCCGCGGTACCGGTTCGTCCTGGGGGACGTGGCCGACCGCTCCCTGGTCTTCGAGCTTCTGGCCGAAGGATTCGACGCGGTGGTTCATTTCGCGGCCGAGAGCCACGTGGACCGCTCGATCGACGATGCCGCCCCGTTCCTGACGACCAACGTGCTGGGTACGCAATGCCTGCTCGACGCGGCGAGGGTGGTCGGAACGCCCCGGTTCGTGCAGGTCTCGACCGACGAGGTGTACGGCACCCTCGGCCCGGACGACCCGCCGTTCACCGAGACGACCCCGCTGGCTCCCAATAGCCCGTATGCCGCGAGCAAGGCCGCCGCCGACCTGCTCGTCCGCGCGGCGTGCCACACCTTCGGCCTGAAGACGATCATCACCCGCTGCTCGAACAACTATGGCCCTTACCAGTTCCCCGAGAAGCTGATCCCGCTGTTCATCACCAATGCCCTGAGTGACCTCCCCCTGCCCGTCTATGGCGACGGCCGGCAGGTCCGCGACTGGATTCACGTTCTGGACCATTGCCGGGGCATCGACGCCGCGCTGCGGCGCGGGCGGCCGGGGTCGATCTACAACTTCGGCGGGCGCTGCGAGCGCTACAACCTGGACGTCACCCGCGCCGTGCTGGAACTTTGCGGCAAGCCGGAGACCCTGATCCGCCACGTCATCGACCGCCCCGGCCACGATCGCCGCTACGCCGTCGATTGCGCGAAGGCCGAGGCCGAGCTGGGCTGGCGTCCGCAGGTCCCCTTCGCGCAAGGGCTGGCCGAGACCGTCGCCTGGTACCGCGACCACGCCGGCTGGGTCGAGCGCGTGCGATCGGGGGCTTACCGCGAGCGGGACGGGGTGGTCAGTGGCCGGTAGCCGGAAGTCCGACGAGCCAATCCCCGATCCCGCAGATCCCGATGGGATTCCATCTACCCCGGCCGGGGGTCGCGGACCCCTGGCCCCTTTGTCCGGAGACACCGGAGAACCTCTATGCGAGCCCTGATCACCGGCGTCACCGGATTCGTGGGCGGGCACCTGGCCGAGCACCTGATCGACTCGGGCGACGTGGTCGCCGGGCTGTCGTCGTCCGGCCGCTGGCCGTCGCCGCTGCCGCACGTCGCGTCGCAGGTCCGCCTTGATCCGATCGACCTGGCCGACGTGGACGAGGCGGACCTCGCCGACCTGCTCCGCCGCAAGCAGCCGGAGGTGATCTATCACCTGGCCGCGCAGGCAAACCCGCAGCAGAGCGTGGCCGACCCGCGCGGAACGTGGGCCTTGAACCTCGGCGGGGCCTTGAACCTGCTGGAAGCGTTGAAGGCGAGCGAGGTCCCGGCGCGGGTGATCCTGGTCGGCTCGGGCGTCTGCTACGGCAACCCGGCCCCCGAGCACCTGCCGGTCTCCGAGTCATGCCCCCTGCGGCCGAACAACCCGTACTCGGCGAGCAAGGCGGCGGCCGACCTGCTGGGCATCCAGCACCATCTCGGCCACGGCACCGCCGTCGTCATGGCCCGCCCGTTCAACCACGCCGGCCCCCGGCAATCCGAGAGCTACGTCCTGAGCAGCTTCGCTCGCCAGGTCGCCGAGATCGAGGCGGGTCAGAAGGAATGCATCGAGGTGGGCAACCTGGAGGTCGTCCGGGATTTCACCGACGTCCGCGACATCGTCCGGGCCTACCGCCTTCTGGCCGAGCACGGCCGGCCGGGCGAGATCTACAATATCGGCACCGGCCGCGAGATCACGCTGAAACAGATGCTGGAGATGCTCCGCAAACTGGCCCGCGTGCCGGTGGACGTGCGGATCGATCCGGCGCGGGTCCGCCCGGTGGACCAGCCGCTCTTGCTCGCCAACGCCGCCAAACTCCGCGCCGAGACCGGCTGGGAACCCCGCTATTCGATCGAGCAAACTCTGTCCGACATGCTCGACGTCTGGCGCGCGCGGATCGCGGCCTCCTGACCCCGACGCGCTCCAAAAAGAGGAGACACCATGACGTTCGCCCCCCGTTGCCTGGCCGTCCGCTGGACCTTGAGAACCGCGCTCGTGCTGGCGATGCTCGCCCCGAGCGCCCTGGGCGCTCCGCCCCGGCCCGACCCGCGCGACATCCGTAACGGCTCGCCGATTCCCGACGAGGGGTATTGCGACCAGCCATACGTGGTCGTCACCCGAGACGGTCAGTGGCTCTGCACCCTCACGACCGGGCCGGGCAAGGAGGGCCAGCACGGCCAGCACGTGGTCGCCACCATCAGCGGCGACCACGGCCAGACCTGGTCCGACCTGATCGACATCGAGCCGTCCGACGGCCCTGAAGCTTCCTGGGTCATGCCGCTCCTGGTCCCGAGCGGCCGGGTCTATGCCTTCTATACCTACAACGCCGACGACCTCCGGGTCGTCCCCGAGGGGAACTCCGAGAGCGTCAACCGGCGCGTCGATACGCTCGGCTCGTACGTCTTCAAATATTCGGACGACAACGGCCGCACGTGGTCCGAGGAGCGTTACGAGATCCCGATGCGCACGATGCGGATCGACCGCGAGAACAATGTCGGCGGCGAATTCCTGTTCTTCTGGGGCGTGGGCAAGCCGATCGTCCACGGCGACTCGATGTGGTTCGGCTTCGCCAAGGTCGGCAAGTGGGGCATCCCCGGCGGCATGGTCACGTCGCAAGGGTGCTTCCTGCGGAGCGACAATATCCTGACCGAGCCGGACCCGTCGAAGATCCGCTGGCAGCTCCTGCCCGACGGCGACGAAGGACTACACGCCCCCAAGGGGCCGGTCTCCGACGAGGCGAACCTGGTGGCCCTCTCCGACGGCTCGCTCTATTGCACGTATCGAACCATCGACGGCTATAACTGCCACGCCTACAGCCGCGACGGCGGCCACACCTGGACCGGACCGGCCTACGCGACCTATGGCCCCGACGGTCGGCGGATCAAGCACCCCCGCGCCGCCAACTTCGTCAAGAAGTTCTCCAACGGGAAGTACCTGCTCTGGTATCACAACCACGGTGGCGAGCCGATCCACGAAGGGCCGTGGAACCCCTACGCCGGGCGCAACCCCGCATGGGTCACGGGCGGGGTCGAGAAAGATGGCTATATCCACTGGTCGGAGCCGGAGATCCTGCTCTACGACGAGGACCCGGAGATTCGCATCAGCTATCCCGACTTCATCGAGGAGGACGGCCGGTACTTCGTCACCGAGACGCAGAAGACGATCGCGCGGGTCCACGAGATTGACCCGACCTTGCTGGAAGGGCTCTGGAGCCAGCACGAGCGCGCCGAGGTCACGCGCGACGGCCTGCTTGTCGAGGTTCCCGGCGATGCCGAGACGTTCGACGTGCCCCGCCTGGCCGACCTCCACGAGCGCGGGGGGTTCACGATCGACTTCTGGGTCCGCTTCCGCGAGCTGACCGACGGTCAGACGATCCTCGACACCCGCGACGAGACGGGCAAGGGGATTCTGCTGGCGACGACCAACCGTTCGACGCTCCGCCTGACCCTGAGCGACGGCACTCACGAGGCGAGCTGGGACAGTGATCCGGGGACCGCGCCGGGCACCTTGAAGGTGGGCGACTGGCAGCACATCGCCGTGACCGTCGATGCCGGGCCGCGGCTCATCCTGTTCGTGGTCGATGGCGTCCTGAACGACGGCGGCGCCGTCCGCGAATACGGCTGGGGCCGCTTCGGCCCCGAGCCGGGCGACATCAACGGGAAGGCGAGCGTGGCACTCGCTCCCAAGCTCTACGGCGACATGGGGCCGCTCCGCATCTACGGGCGACCCTTGCGGACGTCGGAGGCCGTGGGCAACGGGCGAGCCGGACGTTGAGGGAGCCGATCGAGCCGAAGAGTTTCTCGCAAAGACGCGAAGTCGCCAAGGAAGAACGCGAAGAGGAACGGCCCGCCCCCTTCTTCGCGCTTCCTCCGCGGTGAATTCCTCACCCTCAATCGAACGAGCAAAGCCCCGAGCGGCACCCGCCGGGACCGCAGGCGTTGGGGTTGCCGGAGGGTTCGCCGCAGATCGGCAGCGACGCGCCTTTGCCACCGGTCTGCGCGGCGGCCGGGACGCTGAACTGCTTGTTCAGGTCGATCCCGCCACACTTCGGGCAATGGGGCACGTCGCCATTGCCCCGGATCAGGGTCTCGAACGTGTGGTCGCAGGGTTCGCAGCGGTATTCGTAGATCGGCATGGGTCAAATCTCTCGGCGGAACAGGCGTCTCGACGGCTCGCCAGCCCAAAGGGAATCGTCGTTCGTACACCCATTATACCGGCGATTCTTTTCGCTACAATCGCGCCTGAAGAGGCCGTGTTCACGCCAGAAGACGAAGGAGACGACGCCATGACGATCCGACCGCTATCCCGCGAGGAGGTCCGCTCGATCGACAAGAGGGCGGCCGAGGAGCTGGGCTTGCCGACCCTGGTCTTGATGGAGAACGCCGGCCGGGGCGCGGCCCTCGCGCTTCGGGAGCGGGCCGAGGCGTCGGCGAGGGTCGTCATCGCCTGCGGCCCCGGTAATAATGGCGGCGACGGCGGTGTGGTGGCCCGGCACCTGGATGCCTGGGGATATCCTGTCCGCGTCGTCTGGTTCGCCCATAAGGACAAGCTCTCCGGCGACGCGGCCACGCAGCATGCGATCGTGGAGAGGTCCGGGATCGACCAGCAGACGTGGGAGGGGGCGGTCGAGCCTGAGCGGCTCGATTCGCTGTTCAGCCAGGCCGACTGGATCGTCGACGGTCTGCTGGGCACGGGACTGACCCGGCCCGTCGAGGGGCCTTTGCGGACGGTCATCGAGGCGATCAACCGCGCGGGGAAGCCGGTGCTGGCCCTGGACTTGCCCTCGGGGCTCGACGCCGACACCGGCCAGCCGCAGGGTCTGGCCGTGCGGGCGGCGGCCACCGTCTCGTTCGTCGCCTCGAAACGAGGCTTCGTTCAGCCCGGAGCCGAGGCGTACACTGGCCCTGTCGTCGTGGCCGAGATCGGCGTCCCGCGACGGCTACTGGCGCCCTTTCTCAGTGGGTGAGCCCGTTATTGACGTTGCTCCGGGGCTCATAGAGCGTGCTGCTGCCGCGGGCGAGGTCCTCGGCCGGAGGATCGTCCGGCGCCTCCTCGACGGTCGTCGAGTCGTTCCGGGGGGTGGAGCGGCGGCGATGCGACGTGGTACGAAAGGTAGCCTGCGACGAACGCTGGGATGGCGTGGACGACTCCGCCTTCTTGGACGTCGTCGAGGGTGGGTCCACCTTGACCGTGACCGTCACCTTGGGGATGGGCAGCCGCTCGGCCGCGGGGGACATCATCAGGCCGATCGTCACGGCCAGAAGCAGGCAGGCGGCCAGACCGGCGCCGGTCCAGGCCAGCACGCGAGGCTCGACCCGCTCCCAGCTCCTCCAGGACGAGGTGGGCCGGCGCGATTCGCGGATCTGCCGGGCCAGGTCGGGCCAGAGCGACGGAGGCTCGGCGGTGCCCGGAGCGGACTCACCGGCCGCGTGCAGCGACGCCAGCGACGCGTGCAGCGACGCCAGGCGGGCCTGACACGACGGGCAGCCGACCAGATGGCGCTCGGTCCAACGGCGCTCGGGGCCCCGCAGTTCCCCACCGCTCAGCAGTGGCAGCCGGGAACGGACCCAATGGCATGCGCTAAGCCTCATGATCGGCCTCCCTTCGCCCCATCGCGTCGTCGCGACGTTCCCATTGTTCACGGAACATGTCCCGGGCCTTGGCCAGTCTCCAGCGCACCGTGGCCTCACGCCGCTTGACGATCGCCGCCACCTCCGCCGAGGAGAAGCCCTCCAGGTCCCGCAGGATCAGGATCGTGCGGTACGGCAGAGGGAGGCGGTCGAGAATATATCGGACTTCCTGAGCCAGTTCCTCGCGATGCCTGGGGTCGGGGTCGGGCAGGTCGAACCCGCGCCGGCCGTCTCCCATGGGCCGGTCAATGGACGTGGCCGGTGGAGGCGTGCGGCGTCGGAGCTGATCCAGCCCCAGGTTCACCCCGACCCGGAACAGCCAGGGGCCGAACCGCCGGGTGGTATCGAAGTGGTCCAGCCGGTTGTAGACTTTCCAGAACGTCTCCTGAGCCAGATCGCGGGCCAGCTCCTCGTCGTGGAGCATGCGGACCAGGACGCGCAGGAGCTTGCGCTCGTAGCGGGCGACCAGGGCGGCGAACGCCTCGTCGTCCCCCTGTCGGGCCCGCTCGACGAGCCGGGCGTCGCCGGCTTCCTCGGTGCGGACCCGCGGCTCGGACTCATCCGAGTCGAGCGGCAGGGTCACGGCTGCGTCGTTTTTGCCCGGATCGGCCGACTTCCGCATCGCGTCCTCCTCCTTCGTCACATTATCATCATACGGTGAACCGACGCGCCGTGTTGGACGTTTTTCCCGAACCGACCTCGCGAATCGGCCGCTGCCGAACCGCCCGGACCTCCGGTTCCGGGCGGGTGGACCCGACTTTCTTGAAATCACGACTGCATCCTTCCATGGTGATCCGTTCCGAAACCGGACCCGAGATCCGGCTCTGTCCGCGTTCCGCCTTGCGCGAGGCGATGGGGGTCCTGTATCGCCGTGTCCCGGCGATCTTGCGGCCACAGCTCATCAACGAGGCGCTGGAGGACGCGGAGCGGGGCATGCTGGACCTGTCTGGCCTGTGGATCGCCCGGCGGCGGAACCGGATCGTGGGGGTCTTGCTGACGCAGGTGCTGGCCGGGCGGGCGGCGGCCGTCTGGGCGCCGGAGGTCGCGCTCTGCTGGGGACGGGCCGCGCTGGCCGCCGAACTGGTCCGTCGGGCCCTGGAGAGCCTGCGAGGCCGGGGAGTTCGGATCGTCCAGGCCCTGACCGATTCGGCCACGCCCCGCGCGGCCGTTCAGGCGTTGGTCCAGGGGGGATTGCCCCACACCACGGAGCTGACCTACCTGCGGCGCGACACGGCCTCACCGCTCCCGATCGATCCGTCGGTTCCCCGCTTCGACTGGCGGCCGTACGGGCCGGAGACCGAGGCCGCCTTCCGCGAGGTTCTGGAGGAAACGTACATCGGCAGCTTCGACATGCCCGAACTGGAGGGAGTCCGCTCGCTCGACGACATCATGGCCAGCCACCGCGCCGGAGGTCGGTTCGACGCGAGCCGCTGGCGGATCGGCCGCCTGCCGGACGAACCGGGGGCCGCGGCGATCGTCCTGCTGAGCGAACCGCCCGACCGCGATGTGTGGGAAGTCTCTTACCTGGGCCTGGCCCCCGGCGCCCGGGGCCGGGGGCTCGGTCGCGCGGTTCTGGAGCATGCTTTGGAGCTGGCCCGCCCGCACGTCCCCCGGCTGGAGCTGGCCGTCGATACCCGCAACCTCCCGGCCGAGCGGCTCTACCGCGCCGCCGGGTTCGTCCCGTTCGACCGCCGCATCGTCCATCTGACGGTCTTCCCCCCGCCCGGATCGTGACGAGGCGGGGAGGATCTCCCAATCCCCGCGCAACGCGAAAAGGAACGGGCGAGGGGATTTCTCTCCCTCGCCCGCGATCGATGCGTCCGTCCTTCGCCGCGATGCCTCAGCGCGATTCGGCCTGGGTCGCGGAGACGTGGCGGATGATGTCCCCTTCGGTCAGATAGACGACCGACTTGGCGATATTGGCGGCGTGATCGGCGACCCGCTCCAGGTTTCTCGCCGTGTTGTACAGGCGGAACCAGGTATTGACCCGCTCCGGATCGCGACGGATCGATTCCTTCAGCTCCTTGACAACCTGGCGGTGCAGGCGGTCAATCCGGCGATCGGAGGCGATGACGGCGCGGGCGAGCTTGGCGTCTCCCTTGGTCAGAGCGTCCAGGCCCTCGCGCACCTGGGCCAGGGCCTCGACCGCCAGGGTCTCCATCTCCGCGGGGAGCGGCACCGGCTCAGGCTCGCGAGCCAGCTTCTTCACCCGGTTAGCGATATGCTCGGCCAGGTCCCCCATGCGCTCCAGATCGCCATTGATCTTCAGGACGACGGCCACCCGGCGCAGGTCGGACGCCACCGGCTGATGCAGGGCCAGGACCTTCAGGCACTCCTGTTCGATCTGCACTTCCCAGGAATTGATCGTCCGCTCGTTGACCCGCACCTCGGCCGCCAGGTCCGCCCGGCCATCGCACAAGGCCCGGACGCTCGTATTAAGCGCGGACTCGACAACCCCCGCCATGCGGAGAATCTCGCCCCAGAGCCGCTCCATATCCCGCAGAAAATGGCGACCTAGCGTCACACGCTCCCCATCCCAGACGGAGCCTTCGCCCGTTCCCAGATCCATAGGTGCCCTCTGCTTTCTGTTCGCTCAGAGAAAATCGCCGGTCGTGGCAACCCCGCCCCACGCTTCGGAGATGATCCGAAAAAAGGCTATCTTCCACCCTATAGCGTCAAACCCAGCAGAACAAGCTCTCCAAATCGGATTATCGCAAGAATCAACGATTCTTCGTCAAGAACTCATCGAATCATCATGACGGAGATCGATTACGGAGGTGAGCTTGGGAGCCGTAGGAATGATGGTTTTACCAGGCAGGAGTATTATAGAGCAAATGGCAGACCAATGCGAAACGACGTTCCCGGATCGGTTCCGGGAACGTCGTTTCGCATGGGGATTCGGTGGGTTCAAGCCCAGGGATCTGGGCCGATCAATACCGGCGACCGCGCAAGGGGGGGCCGACGCCGTGCAAGGGCAGGTAGTAGGTGTCGGGCGGGATGCGGTCGCCAGGCCGGTAGTAGCCCAGGTCCCATTCCCCTTCCCACGGCGGATCGACCACCAGGTTGTACGGCAAGAGAGCAATCTGCGAGGCGAACAGGCCGATGGAATAGAACGGCTGGAGAATCTGGTTCCGCTGCTTCGACTGGGTCGGGTCGTCGAGCGGGTAGGAGAAGAACCGCCCAACCGGGCCAAGCGACTGCTCCACCCCCTGACCGTAGCGCTCCAGCACGGCGTCCTGGAAATAGAGCGGACCGTGGCCGGTGGCCGCCGCCGCCCAGACCTTGCGCTGGGGCGCCCAGCGCCTCGGGAGGATCGGCACGAATTCCTCGGGGATCGGGATCGCCCGGATCGGCCGGGCCTCGGTCGGGCTGGGTGCCCTGGGCAGTTCGAGCTGGTCGGCCGTCACGTCGAGTTCACCCGCCGAGCCTCCCGTGATGCTGGACAACCCCACGCTGGGCGGCGGGCTCCGTCGCAGCTCCTCCTCCTGGCGGCGGGCGATCCGGTCCACCTCGCGCTGAATGTGATCCGGCAGCGAGGAGTCCCTTTCCTCGGCCAGGGTCGTCGGCTCCTCGGTCGCCTCCGGCAAGGGGGCCGGGGCCGGGTCGGCCGACGCCTCGACCGGGGCCGAGGGCAGAGCCGGCAGGATCATCTCCTCGGCGGCGGGAGCCGGGGGCGGCGTCTCGACGAGCGGCTCGGGCGTCCCGGCCGTTTCCTCCGAGGGCAAGGCGGACAGAACCGGCTCGGCGGGCACCGACGGCTCGGGCAGGGGCGACGGTGTCGCGCTGTCGAGCGCCGACAGGTCATTGCCGGCGGGCTCAAGCGCGAGCGGCTCGGGCGTCGCGGGCAAGGCCGGCTCAGCGGCGACCTCTTCTTCAAGCGGGAGCGGCTCGGGTGCCACCTCTTCGAGCGTCAGTGGCTCGGGCGTCCCGGGCAAGACCGGCGGGAGAAGCTGTTTCTTCGAGCGTCAGTGGCTCGGGCATCGCGGGAAGGACCGGCGGGAGAAGCTGTTTCTTCGAGCGTCAGTGGCTCGGGCATCGCGGGAAGGACCGGCGCGGGGGCGGTCTCCACCGGGCGATCCTCCGAGGGGGCCGGCTCGGGCAGAACCGGCAGCTCGGGCACCGGATCGGCCGTCGGCGGCTCGTTCACCAGCGACGGCGGCGGCACGATGGCCTGGGCGGGAACCGGTACCGGAGCCGGCTCATCCACCAGCGACGGCGGCGGCTCGGGAGCCGAGGGGGCCTCTTGTAACGGAGCGACAGGCGGCGCGAGCGCTCGGGCGCCGGGGCGTCGGTCAAGGGCGCGGGGGGTGAGGCCGGACCGATCGGCCCGCCGGGCAGCGGGGGCAACGCGGCCGGCTCCTGCTCGTACGACGGACCGTCCGCGACCGGTGTTTCCTGAACGAGCGGGATTCCCATTTCCGCGACAGCCAGAACCGGAGCGTCCGCGACCGGGACCGGCGTTTCCGCGACGCCCCGGAACCGGAGCGTCCGCGACCGCCCGGAACCGGCATTTCCGCGACAGCCGGAACCGGCGTTTCCTGAACGAGCGGGATTCCCGTTTCCGCGACGGCCGGGACCGGCCGCTCCTCCGTCGCGCTGGTCAACTGAATCTCATCATGGGGAAGGGGCGGGATCTCGGGCCGGGCCGAGGGGGACAGCGCGATGGCGCCGGCGGGGGGCCGGGCCGAGCTGCGACGCGTCAGGGCCACCGGGTCGTTGTCCGTCTTCCGCAGGCCGCGCTGGGCGTCGGCGATCCCCTGATGGAGTTTCTTGCGCTCGGCTAGCGACAGCTCATACTGGCGGGACTCGGCTTCCCGGAGGAACTCCAGGGCCCGCTCGTATTCGCCGTAGGTGTTGTAATCCAGTCCGTTGCGGAGCAACTGGCGGGCACCTCGGGCCGCCGACAGGGCATCCGGGGCCGCCGCCGGGGTGTCGTTCGCCCGTGGTCGGAGCCCTCCGGGCGATTGCTGGGCTCGGATGACCGAGGCCGCCAGGGCGATCGAGAGGACCGCCGTACTCAAGGCCAAAGTCGGGCGACGCACGTCACGCCTCCTTGCTGGTGCGGGCCGGCCGGCGCGGCCGGCTAACCGTTGTCGTTCCGATCCGTTCCCGTCCACGATCCGTCCGTCAGGCAACCGGACATCCCGAGCATCGGCCTTCCCTGGCCGTTCGGGAGAGACGGGGCCACGCCGCCAGGACGCGCCCAGAGGGCCTGTAGGTACCGAAGGCTTCATGACTCTGCCGTCGTCCCCTTCCCGCCCGCTTTCTGGCGCGTCGCGCGTTTCTCCAGGCGAAGCGGCTCAGACGCCTGAGCGGGCGGAGTCGGTCTCATTGGAGAAGCTGGAGTAGTTGGGGGCCTCCTGCGTGATCACGATATCGTGCGGATGCCCCTCCAGGACCGATGCGCCGGTGACCTGGATGAAGCGGGACTTGGTCCGCAGGTCCTCGATGGTCCGGGTGCCGCAGTAGCCCATCCCGGCCCGCAGGCCGCCGATGAGCTGGAAGACGAAGTCGGCCAGCGGCCCCTTGTACGGGACGCGCCCCTCGACCCCTTCCGGCACGAGCTTCTGTCCGCCGGGGGTCTTGCCATCGGCGGATTTGGGAGCGCTCTCCTGGCGGTAGCGTTCGTGGGAGCCCTTGGCCATCGCCCCGAGGGAGCCCATGCCGCGATACGCCTTGAAGCTGCGCCCCCGGTAGATGATCGTCTCGCCGGGGCTTTCGGCCAGGCCGGCGAAGAGGCCGCCGATCATCACGCAATGCGCGCCGGCGGCCAGGGCCTTGACGATGTCGCCCGAGTAGCGGATGCCGCCGTCGGCGATGATCGGCACGCGGCCGGCGGCGGCCTTGGCGGCTTGATAGACGGCGGTGACCTGCGGCACGCCGACGCCCGAGACGACCCGCGTCGTGCAGATCGAGCCCGGCCCGATGCCGACCTTCACGGCATCGGCCCCCGCCTCGATCAGGTCGCGGGTCCCCTCGGCCGTCGCCACGTTCCCGGCGACGACGTCGATCTGGAAGTCTCGCTTGATCTTCCGCACGGTCTCGATCACGTTCTTGCTATGTCCGTGGGCCGAATCGACCACCAGGAGGTCCACGTCCGCCTCCAGCAGGGAGGCGATCCGCTCGTAATCATGCACGCCGACGGCCGCGCCGACGCGGAGGCGGCCCCGATCGTCCTTGCAGGCGTTCGGGTACCGGTGGAGCTTGTCGATGTCCTTGATCGTGATGAGGCCCCTCAGTCGATAGTCATCGTCAACCAGCAAAAGTTTCTCGACCTTATTTTTCGTCAAAATCCGATCCGCCTCTTCCAGGCTCGTATCGGCCGAAGCGGTGACGAGGTTCTCCTTGGTCATGACCTCCTCGATCCGCAGGTCGTTCGACTCCAGGAAGCGGAGGTCGCGCCGGGTGAGGATGCCGCGGAGCTTGCCGCCGGTGGTGATCGGCACGCCCGAGATGTTGTGCCCGGACATGATCTCGCGGGCCTGGCCGACGGTCGCCTCGGGGGGCAGGGTGATCGGATCGACGATGATCCCGTTCTCCGACCGCTTGACCTTATCGACCTCGCGGTTCTGCTGCTCGATCGTCATGTTCTTGTGGATGATCCCGAGCCCCCCCTCCTGCGCAGCGCGATGGCCAGCTCGGCCTCGGTGACGGTGTCCATCGGGGCGGAGAGGATCGGGATGTCCAGGTGGATGTTCTTCGTCAGATGGGTCCGGGTCTCGACCTCTCGGGGCACGAGTTCCGAGTATCCCGGTTCGAGCAGGACATCGTCAAAGGTGATGCCCTGGTAGGCGATGCGGTCTTGCATGGGAAAAGCTCCGTACCCGGCGCCGTTCAGAAAAGACGGGAGACGCTGGGGATTCGTAGGGGTGCCTTTCCCGTCACATTAGACGCGAACGCCCATCTTCGGGCAAGGTCAACCGCCCGGGGGCAGGCTGATCGGACGCTTGCGAAGTCGGCAGGCGGGTTCGTCTTCGCCCCGGAGGGGCGGTGAGTGGATAGCCAGGCGGAGATGGTCGGCCGCCAGAAACGCCGCCGT
Source organism: uncultured Planctomycetota bacterium (assembly GCA_963758025.1). Classification (GTDB taxonomy): domain Bacteria; phylum Planctomycetota; class Planctomycetia; order Isosphaerales; family Isosphaeraceae; genus CAVWUA01. The sequence continues at coordinate 28,812 of CAVWUA010000020.1, forward strand.
GCCCCGTCTTCGCCCTGGAAGGGCGGTGAGTGGATAGCCAGGCGGAGATGGTCGGCCGCCAGAAACGCCGCCGTGCCCCGTCTTCGCCCTGGAAGGGCGGTGAGTGAATAGCCAGAGGGCGTGAGCCCCTGGAACATGAGACGATGCGCTGATCCCAGCCCCGGCAGGGGCGGCAGTCCCGCCGAGGCACTGCCGCCCCTGCCGGGGCTGGGTTTCTTTTGCCTTTGTGTTTTCGTCCAGGGGCTGACGCACCCTGGCTATCCACTCACCGCCCTTCCAGGGCGAATCGAATCGGGGGCCACGTCCGGCGCGGAGCGTGAGAACGAAGCGGGTCTGCGTCTGCCCGTATCATCCCGTTTTGGGTTCGGTCGAGCGCCGGGACGATTTCCCCTTTTGGGTTCGGTCGGCGCGGGGGCATCTGCTCGTCCGCAACCATCGCGACGACCGGCTTGGGTTCGGTCGGCGCCGAGGCTTGGCTCCCCCTCGGGCATCGCAAACAGACCGGCTTGGGTTCGGTCGGCGCGGGGGCATCTGCTCGTCCGCAACCATCGCAACGACCGGCTTGGGTTCGGTCGGCGCCGGGACTTGGCTCCCCCTCGGGCATCGCAAACAGACCGGCTTGGGTTCGGTCGGCGCCGGGGCATCTCGTGTCATAAGTATGGATTACCAAAGAACTTAATCGACCATACGGGTCCGGTCGACCGTCATTCGCGGCACGCGGAACGCGTCGGGAAACGCATGGGCGGACCTTCGCACCTTCGTTACTATCGTCACGGTGGCTTCGCCGATTCTGGTCAAGCAGTCGCGGACCCAAGGAAACCAACGGAGTGTCTCGCAAACAGGAATGAAGAGCGCCAGGGAAGATCGCGAGGACGAGGCAACCTTCGGCTCAGGGCATCCCTGGCGTCTTCATGAGAAACCCTTTTCCTGCTTGTCTGTCCCTTCGCGGAGAACCCTTCCTTAATCGCGAGACCGCGGGCGAGCCGCCCGGTCTTTCTTTCCTCTCCGGCAAATGTTAAACTTTCAGGGGTATCGACCCCCCCGCTCGGCAACGCGCCCGCGGCGTACCGGGCTCAACCTTAAGAAGGGCGACCCCTCATGCGACGACTCGACCCGGAAGGTCCGCGTGACCCTCGGCTGCTGACCCGACGCGGCTTCGTCCAGGTGGGCTGCTCGGGGCTGCTCGGGATGGGGCTTCCGGGGTTGCTGGCGGCGCCGGAGCGGCGGCGGCGGCCAGCCCGGCGGCAACCGGCCGGGCGAAGTCGGTGATCGTGATCCTGCTCAGCGGCGGCCTCGGCCAGCACGACTCCTTCGACATGAAGCCCGAGGCGCCCGAGGGCATCCGCGGCGAGTTCCAGCCGATCGCCACGACGCGTCCCCGGCATCCACTTCTGCGAGCACCTTCCGCGCCTGGCGGCGCAGGCCGATCGGCTGGCCGTCGTCCGGTCGATGTCGCACCCGGAGGGGAACCACCTGGTCGCCGTCCACCGCGTGCTGACGGGCCACCCCTCCAGCCCGCGAGGGGCGAGCGACCTGGACCGCGTCGCCTCGCGCGACGACTTCCCCTGTTACGCGGCGGTCCTCGACCAGCGTGCGGCCGCGCAGCGACGGCATCCCCAGCGGCGTGGCCCTGCCGCTCCGGCTGGTCGAAGGCCCGCTCACCTGGCCGGGGCAGGACGCCGGTTTCCTCGGCCCCCGGCACGACCCCTGGCAGCTCCAGCTCGACCCGAACAAGCCCGAAGCCAGGGACGACAGCCTCGCCCTCCCCGAGGGGCTCGACCCCCGACGGCTGCACCGGCGCCGCCACCTGCTCGGCCAGTCGCTTCGTCCCGGCGCCGGCGACCCGTTCGTCGACCAGCAGGACGCCGCGCTGGCCATGCTCTGCAACGGCGCAGGTCGGCCGGGCCCTCGACATCGACCGCGAGGACCCGCGGCTGGTCGACCGCTACGGCCGGCACCTGTTCGGCCGCTCGCTGCTGATCGCGCGTCGGCTGGTCGAGGCGGGCGTGCCGGTCGTGCAGGCGACGATGGGGATCGTGCAGACCTGGGACACCCACGTCGGCAACTTCCCCCGGCTCCGCGACAGCCTCCTGCCGCCGCTCGACCGGGCGGTCTCGGCCCTGCTCGACGACCTCGACGCCCGCGGCCTGCTCGACGAGACGCTGGTGGTCATGCTCGGCGAGTTCGGCCGCACCCCGCGCATCGCCCCGCTTGAAGCCCGGCGACGTGCCGGGCCGCGACCACTGGCCGGCCGTCTTCCCGGCGGTCTTCGCCGGCGGCGGGGTGGTCGGCGGCCAGGTGATCGGCAAGTCCGACCGCCTGGGGGCTCACGCCGTCTCCCGAGACCTTCGGCCCGCCCGACCTCGCCGCGACGGTCTATCACGCCCTGGGCGTCGACCCGGCGACCGAGCTGCGCGACCGCCTGGGCCGCCCCCTGCGGCTCTGCTCGGGCGAGGTGATGACGCCGCTCTACACGACCGCCCCCGTGTGAGGCGACGACCCGTCGTCAGCGCTCCCTGGCGCTATGGGCGGGAGCTGAAAAGGTTCCTGACACCTTTTTTATCCTAGCCAAACAGAAGCCACCCTCGACGCCTCTTGTCGCTACGTGAGCCGGACACCGAGGACGATATTTGGGCCACTCCGCGAGACGTGGTCTTTCGTCCACCTATCGGGGCTCCCCATGCCGATTCCATGGTTCTGACGTATAATGGTTATACAGGCTACCTTCTGGCAAAATCGCAAAAGGTATTTTCTAACATGTTACAAGCCATCGATCTGTTTGCTGGTGCCGGTGGCTTGACATTGGGGTTCAAGCAGGCTGGCGTCAACACGACTTGTGCCGTCGAGATTGAACCCTATCGAGCCGAAACCTACTCACGACATTCCCCTAGGGTCGACATCAAGTGCTCGGACATTCAGAGGGTCGATTTATCATCGTACAGGGGCCAAGTGGAGTTGGTTTACGGAGGGCCTCCCTGCCAGCCATTCTCTTCTGGTGGACTCCGTAAAGCCCACGCCGATGACCGGAACATGATACCGGCCTTCGTCGAGGCGATACGGGCCGTCCAGCCAGTTGCGTTCCTCATGGAGAACGTGCCAGGCCTGGTGGTCGGAGATCGCCGACGATACCTGAGGTCGGTGCTCAAAGAATTCGACGACATGGGGTTCAATCTCGCCTACAAGATCGTCAAGGCCTCGGATTACGGCATTCCACAGAAGCGGCGGCGACTTTTCGTTGTCGGCATGCGAGGCCGGACCTTTCCACTTCCCTAAAGAGACGCACGGACCGGGACGAGCCCACCCCTTCGTGGCCGTTAAAGATGTCCTGCCTCTCCATCAGATAGGAGACCCGAACCCATCCAAGGTGTTTTACGCCAAGAAGCCGGACCTTCGACCCAGCCCCTATGATGGACACATCTACAACGGTGGCGGACGCCCGATCGATCGGGACCAGCCCTGTCATACGATTCTCGCTTCGGCCGGTGGCAATAAGACCCACTTTTTCGATGACTTGGGTCTCGTCCCCGAATACCACCGCTATCTGATGGAGGGCAACCCGCCGAAAACTGGGACGCTTCCTGGGGCCAGACGGCTTACCGTCTTGGAATCGGCCATCATCCAAACTTTCCCCGAGAGCATGGTGTTCTGCGGCCCCAGGAGCGCTCAATATCATCAAGTCGGAGATGCGGTCCCACCCAAGCTGGGGGCGTTGCTGGCGACTGCCCTGGTAAGGCGGTTGGTCGATGATGAAGACGAAGTGGGTGACGATCAAGCGGCTTCGTTGAAACAGAGGTTGTTGTGGCAGTAAGCCGACGCAATGAGAGGGTGGAACAGGCTGTCCGTAACGCTCTGGAGCGCGTTGACGAATTCATCTCGGGCAGGCGGCTTGGACAGCTTCCGAAGCCGAACCATCGTCGGGCGATTGAGGACCTGTTGCAGAACCAGAGAGCAAGTGTCAGGACGGCGGCCCTCTTCCTCATGTTCTACCGCCTCATTGAGCCGGAATGGGACCTGGATGAAGTACCTGTTGGAACACGAGGCACTTACGGCGACAAACTCCTATCCGAGCAACTCACGCAGAGGAACATCACTCTGCACGACTCAATTACGGCTTTTGCCGAGAACCTCGGCTGGAAGGGGAACGTCCGCAATGTGCGGCTATCGAATGACCCTCGCTTTAACGCATTCCTCAGAGCGGTGAAAGACGCCGATGTCAAAGAGTGTCGTAGAATCGCCAACCTTCTGGCCCAACAGTTCGCTACATCCAGAAGACAGATTGACCCGCTGCCGGCGGTCGGCCCGGATGTTCTGACATTTGTGAGAGCCAAGGCTCTCTTCTACGCTCTCTTGACGATCTCGTCTGAAGGATACATCCAACAATTCCTGATCGCGGCACTACTCTGGGTGTACCGTCGGCGGAACAGTGTCGAGGTGAAAACTCACCATCCACATGCCGCGGATAGGTACGATGAGACGGCGGGCGACATCGAAGAATGGAGAGAGGATGAACTGGTCAGGGCCTACGAGGTCACTGTGCGGGATGATTGGAAGAACCGGATCTCGAATTTTCGACAGAAGATGGATAGGTTCAAATTACACAAGTACATCATCATTGCCTGGGGCATAAACTCCGACGTGGGATGGTCGGTCCCGGCGAGCATGGCCCTCAAGCTGGAGCCTTACGGTCGAGACATCGCCGTCGTGGACATTTTGGACGTCGTGAACGTAATGGCTGCGGAAATGACGCCTGAGGAACTACGGACAGCGGTGAACAAGGGGTTCGATTACCTCTCCGATCGCAGGTTGTCTGGCCGGGAAGATTTCAAGTCCGCCTATCGTGAGGCCGTCCGAGGTTGGCTTGACACTATCGAAGGAGAACCTGAGGAGCGTAGTGATGGAGCGGAAGTTGAGGGAAAAGCTGGTCAACGGCCAGTTTGAGGGTGGACGGCGGGCAATTCGAAGCGGATGAAGGCGATCAAAGCCAAAGGCAACAAGAGCACAGAGGTCAGATTCCGCTTGATGCTCGTACGTTCTCGAATCCGAGGATGGCGGGTCCACCCTAAGGGGATCGTTGGAAAACCGGACTTCTACTTCCCTGAGAAGCGGATGGCAATATTCATTGATGGCTGCTACTGGCACGGCTGTCCGCAGTGCGGCCACGTCCCCAAGGCGAACAATTCCTACTGGAAAGCCAAAATCATAGGGCAACCATGCCGAGACCGAGAGCAGGAAGACAAGCTCCGAAAGGAGGGCGTCCTTGTTTTGAGGTTCTGGGAACATGGTTACACCGAGAACCGATGAAGGTGGTTGAGACCATCAAGGAGGAGATCGAAACGAAGTCGTCGCCAGAGGTTTCTTGAAAATGTGAGATAGGGCGTCCTTCCGTGTCCACCTCAAACGGCGTGATGACCCTCAATCTCTCGAATGCTATTCATCAAGCTCCTCAGCTCGTCTTCGGGGGCGAGCACCTTGCGGCGGCCGCGCGGCATGGATAGGGTGGGATCGGTCTCCATTCCGCGTGTGATGAATGCGTTGGTCGATCGGGTTCCGCGGGGCACGTTCCCGGACGCGGACCTCCGTGCGCGAGGACGGCGAGATGAGCAGTGAGCAGCCATTTGCAAATGCCCCGGAGTCGGTGGCGGATGCCGAGGTTTCCGAGGCCCCGCACCCGGGGTCGAAGCGGATGCCGCCGTGGAACAAGGGGGAGTTGTGGGATGCGCCCCGGTTCACCTGGCGGAACTGGATCTTCCTGCTCGGGCCGGCGCTGCTCTCGGGCGGGTCGGCGATCGGCGGCGGCGAGTGGCTGATGGGGCCGGCGGTCACGGCGGCGCTACGGCGGGTCGATCATGTGGCTGGCCACGCTCTCGATCCTCGGCCAGGTCGCCTATAACCTGGAGATCAGCCGGTACGCCCTCTATACGGGCGAGCCGATCTTCACCGGCAAGTTCCGCACGCTGCCCGGGCCGCACGTCTGGCTGATCGTGTACCTCATCCTCGACTTCGGCGCGGTCTTCCCCTACCTGGCGGCCAACGCCGCGACCCCCCTGGCCATGGTCTATCTGAAACGCCTGCCCGACGAGCGCGACCAGCTTCTGGTCAAGGGGCTCGGCATCGCCGTGTTCCTCTGGGCGATGGTGCCGCTGCTGGTCGGCGGGAAGATTTACAGCACGCTCAAGGGGGTCATGTCGTTCAAGATCGTCACCGTGCTCGGCTTCCTGCTGTTCCTGGCGCTCTGCTTCTCGACGGCCTCGACCTGGGGGCAGATCTTCACCGGGTTCTTCCAGTTCGGCACGGTGCCCGTCGGCGGCAACGAGACGAAGAACATCTTCGTCAGCCTGGCGCACGGCGAGGGGTTGCCGAGGGTTGACCTGAGCATGATCTCGCTGTTAGCGGCCTTCGCGGCGATCGCCGGCAACGGCGGGTTGACGAATGTACCAATCAGCAACTACACGCGCGATCAAGGCTGGGGCATGGGGCATCACGTCGGCGCGATCCCCAGCCTGATCGGCGGCCGGCACCTGAGCCTCTCGCACGTCGGCTGCGTCTTCGAGGTCAACGAGGAGACCCTGTCCCGCTGGCGGCGCTGGTATCGGCATGTGATGCGGGATCAGTTGGTGGTCTGGATGCCCGCGTGTTTTCTGGGCGTGGCGTTGCCGAGCATGCTCTCGGTGCAGTTCCTGCCGAGAGGGACGCGGGTCACGCAGTGGGACGCCGCCGGCATGACGGCCGACGGGGTGAGTCAGCACGTCGCCGCCGTGTGGGGCCTCGGCTGGGGACAGATCTTCTGGTATTTGACCCTGCTCTGCGGCTTCCTCGTGCTCGGCCCGACCGTCGCCACGACGGCCGACGGGTTCGTCCGGCGCTGGGTGGACGTCTTCTGGACCAGCAGCGCCCGGCTTCGGGAGTGGGACCCCCGGCACATCCGCATCGTTTATTTCAGCGTGCTGTTGTTCTACGTCGTCTTCGGCGTGACGATGCTCTCGATCAACAAGCCGCTGCAACTGGTCAAGATCGCCACGAACATCATGAACTACGCGCTCGGCTTCAGCGCTCTGCACACCCTGGCCGTCAACACGATCCTCTTGCCGAGGGAACTCCGCCCCGGCTGGTTCATGCGGGTCGCCCTGGCCCTGGCCGGCATCTTCTTCCTGACCCTGGCAACCATCACCACGCTGGAGGCCCTGGGCTACTTCCCGGCGCCCAGCCTCTGACGACGCGGCCCGGCGAGCCGCGTAGAATGGGAAGAAGACCATTTGCCCCCGTTTCCGAACCGATCAGGGAGTTCCCGCAAGATGAAGACCATTCAGACGACAATCGTCGTGGACGCCGAGCACAAGGCGACGATCCAGTTGCCCGAGGACATCGCGCCGGGGGAGCATCCGATCACGATCATCATCCCGGACACGCCCCCAGAAGCTCCCGAACCCTGGAAAGGTTATCCCTCTCACGACATTCCCTGGATCTGGCCCGAGGGTTACACGTTCCGACGCGAGGACATGTATGGCGACGACGGCCGCTGAACCGGTGTTTGTGGATTCGAATGTCCTGGTTTACTCGACCGTTCGAGTCGCTCCGTTGTATACGGCGGCCGCGTGGCTCTGCGGAACCTGGTCACTTCCGGAGTCGAACTCTGGATCAGCCGACAAGTCATCCGTGAATACCTCGCCACGCTATCACGCCCTCAGTCGTTCACAGGACCGATTCCCACAGCGACATTGATCGCGGACGTCGCGCATTTCCAGAGCCACTACCGCATCGCCGAGGACGGTCCGGCCGTCACCACGCACTTGCTGACGCTTCTGAGCACAATCCCCACCGGCGGTCGGCAGGTTCACGACGCCAACATCATCGCCACCATGCAGGCCCACGGCCTGCGGCGATTGCTGACGCACAACACGGCTGACTTCGCCCGGTTCGCGGCGATGGTCCACGTCCTGCCGATCTGATCTGAAGCGAACTGGATTCCCTCGCCTCAGCGCGTGACGGTGTCCGCCGGCTGGCTCGCCAGGGGGGTCTTGCAGAAGCAGCGGCCATCGCTCTCGCCGGGCCGTCGCAGGCGATAGATCACCACGCAAGGATGGGGGCCGACCTTGATGTGCCAGTGCCGCAGGCTCTCGGCGGGAAAGGCGGCCTTGACCGTCGCGTCCACGGTCTGTTCGGTGAAGCCGACGGCGTAGCCCCCTCGGCGCAGGTTGTCGATCACGATCGCCCCTTTGCGCTCGGGGGGGACGGACTCGATCCGCCCGATGTCGATGTCGTCGCGGCGGCCCAGGAAGTACTGGAGCGGCTTATACGTCCACCAGTCGTCGGCGACGATGACGTGCATCGTCTTCGGCCCGTGCTGGCGGTCGATGTCGCGGGCGAGGAGCGACGCGGTCTTGTGCAAGGGCTCGCTCGCCTCGGTCTTCAACGTCCAGAACGACTCCCCGCCTTGCAGGACGAAGATGCTGAAGTAGTTCCCCACGTAGCTGGCGAAGATCACGTAGGCCACGACCGTCAGGCCGGCGAGCTGCACCCGGCGCGCGATGAGCCGCCATGACGTGGTCGGGGCGAACAGCAGGGCCTCGATCAAGCAGGCGAAGGACAGGACCGTCGGCAGGGTCAGGAACAGCCCGTAGCGCGCCAGGGCGGGATGAAACCCCTCCGGCCCGACCACCAGATGATAGCCGGCCGTGCTGGCGGCCGTTCCGGCGACCAGCGCCAGGCGGTCCCAGCGGCGGTCGCGGATCAGCCGGTCGGTCCCCAGAATGAGCACCACGACATACGGCGTCCAGAACAGCCAGTCGTGCCGCGCGCTGGTCGAGTACGGACTGCCCTGGCAGAAACCCATCAGGTGCTGCTTGTAGAGCCGGAAGTAGCGGCCCCAGTCGCAAGGGCCGAAGTGGTACGTGGCGTAGGTCCATTGCGTCGTCGGGTTGTCGCGCTTCCAGAGGCCGATGCCCACGACCATCAACGACAGCAAGGCCATCGTCACCAGGATCGAGCGGCGGCTCAACGCGCGGGGCTCGCCGTCGCTCGGACGCGGAAGCAATCGGACCGCGAGCAAGGCCAGGGGCACCGGCGCGAGGAACAGCACGGTCGGGCTGACGTGAATGCACGCCAGGTACGCCAGCAAGAGCCCGATCCGTTGCGCCCGGAACGCGAAGTACACGATCAGCAGGCAGAGCAGCGGGACCTCGCAGTACTCCCAGCCGATCCGGGAAAAGATGATGGCGACCGGCAGGACCCCGAGCAAGATGGCGGCGATCGCGGCGGTCGTCCGGTCCAGCACCCGCGAACCGAGGACGTAGGTGAGCCAGACCGCCAGGCACCCGAAGAGCACCGCCGGAATCCGCTCGACGGTGTACGTCGGCGGGAAGACCAGGTGCAGCGGGGCCTCCACGATCGTGTAGAAGAGATCGACCGGCTTGCCCGACCCCGTGCTCGACGCGACGTGCTTGCCCTGAACCAGATGCTCCGCCTGGACCCCGAAGAACGCCTCGTCGGCATGCGGGTACGGGGCGGTCTTCAGGCTCGTGACCCTCGCCCAGACGATCAAGACGCACAGCGCGGCCAGCGCGGTGATCCCGAGCGTGCGGAAGACTCGTTCCCCCGACATGACGCGTCTCTCCCTCTTCCTTCGGAAAGTCCAGGTCCGACTCAGTCAGAAAGGAGCGCGGCGCGGAGGGCGGCATCATAACGGATCGATCCGGGCGGACAACCCCAAGAGCCACACCGATCCAATTGACCGAACGCACCCGCCCCGGCACAATCAAAGAGGAAGAATTCACCGCAAAGCACGCGAATAGGAAGAAAAACGAGAGAAAGAGGAGGACGTGGGAGAAGCCCTGGGGCCTCCTTTTCGCGTTCTTCCTTCGCGGCTTTGCGGAAACTCTTCGACACTTCATCAACAAGACAATGAGGCGAATATGAGCATCGCCTTCTCCTGCGATCAATGCGGCAAGCGCTACGCCGCGCCCGACCAGCACGCCGGCAAGTCGATCCGTTGCAAGGAATGCGGCCGGATCGTCCGCATCCCGGCCGTGGAGACGGAGATCGACATCCTCGACGACGAGGACGACGCCCCGGCGCGGGAGATCGACATCCTCGACGAGGAGCTGTCCGCCGTCGGCCCGGTCCGGACCGCACCGCGACGACCGCCCGCCGCCGCCCGGCCCAAGGCCAAGGCGTCACCGTCGAGGAAACCGGTCGCCCTGCTCGTGATGGGGGCCATACTGTTCTTCACGGTCTCTGGCTCGCTGGTCGGCTACTGGCTGAAAAGCGATTCGGATCGCGCCGGGCCAAGCTGCCGGTCCCGATGTACACCCCCCTGCCCTATTTCCCCGACCTCGGGCCGGGCCAGACGCTGGAACCGGGCGTGGTGCGGCACGAGGTGCCACTGGGATACAACCCCCTGTACGACGGCCTGGCACCCCACCCCTCGCCGTTCAGGCCGACCATGCCCCCGAGATCGACGCGGCCCGGCCACTCGGGCAAGCTCTGGGTCTATTTGCCGAGCGGAGACCACGAGCCGCAATCCTTGCCGTGCATCCTGATCGCCGGGGCCGGGACGAACCTGATGACCGGCATGGCGCTGGGCGAAGGGGACGTGCCCGAGCACCTGCCCTGGGTCCGCGCCGGCTTCGCCGTGGTCGCCTACGAGCTGGACGGGATGCTCCCCAACCGCGACGATCCGACCGACGCGGAGTTGAAAGCGGCGATGCAGGCCTTCTACGCCGCCCGGGCCGGGTTGATCAATGCGAAGATTGCCATCGAGTACGCCTTGCGGAAGGTGCCGCAGGTCGATCCGAAGCGGATGTATGCCGTCGGCCATAGCTCGGCGGGGACCATGGCGCTTTTGTTCGCCGAGCACGAGCCGAGGCTCGCCGGCTGCGTGGCGTTCGCGCCGGTCGCCGATACCGAAGCGAGTCTCGACGGCCTGGCCGTCCGCATCTTCTCGCTGGCCGTTCCGGGTCTGCGCACGAACATCGCGCGGTATTCTCCCCGGAACCATGAAATCCAGTTGCGTTGCCCGGTCCTGCTCTTCCACGCCGAGGACGATGGCAACGTCCCGGTCGAGGAGAGCCGCAAGTGCGCCGCGAGGCTCCAGGCTTTGCGCAAGACGGTCACGCTCCAGACCGTGCCTACCGGCGACCACTACGACTCGATGATCGATCAGGGCGTGCCGCTGGCGATCCGTTGGGTTCAGAATCGGCCGGACGCTGCCGTGGGTGAACGAGCGGAGCGAAACCCAACAGTGAGCGAATAGCGACCACGACTCGCCCTCGTGGCGGGACCGACCTCAACGCTCGACCGTCGCCGAGGCGTCGAACGGGGCGGTTTCCGGGTTCCCCTCGGCATCCACGCCGGTCAGCAGGGCGACCTTGCGCTCGGCGCTATCGAGCATGGCGCGGCAGCGGGCCAGCAGGTTCACGCCGCGTTCGTAGCGGGCCAGGGCCTCGTCCAGCCCCAGGTCGCCACTTTCCAGGGCCTCGACGGCTTTCTGGAGCTGGTTGAGGGCCTCCTCGAAGCCGATCTCCGTATCCTTGTCCGTCCGCGCGGCCATGCGGCTCTCCGTTTTGATCCATGGTTCACGTGTTCTCTCAAACAAACCAGATCGTATCCCCCAGCGGGCGGCAAGGGAACCCCGGGATTCACGCGTCGGTCCCCAGGTCGGCGATTCCCCGGCCCCGGACCAGGCGGCGGGTGAACCAGACTTCCAGGCAGAGGCCGGTCAGGGCGAGCAGGACGAGCCATCGCCAGATCGGGTGCCGCGCGGTCGAGCCGGAGGCGAAGATCTGGCCGGTCAGGCGGTTCGGGTCGGGGGCGAAGGTCAGGGGCCAGCCGTCGGCCAGGGCCTTCGCGTCGTCCGGGGCGAGCGGGTCGAGGTCCGACTCGCGGGGGTCGCCCGCCACCGCGACATAGGCCATGCCGCCGGGCGGTTCGGGCAGGGCGATGCGATAGATCCCCGGCTCGCCTGCCGCGTCGAGCCGCGCCCGAACCTTGCCGCCGCCGCGTTCGATGGCCGCCCGCGCGGTCTCGCCGGTCGGCGTCGTCACCGTCAGGCTCGTCAGGTCCTCGGGCGGGGCCGGGTCGAGGTCCAGGACGATCGGCTCGCCGGGCCGGATGGTCTGTGAGCCGGGGTCGGGGTCGGCCAGGTGGTACACCAGCTCGTGCGCCCAGGGGACGAAGTCAGGGTTGACCGGCAGGGTGCCCCCCTCGGCATCGACCGGCCCGGCCAGGAGGATCGCCCGCCCCTGGCGGTACGGGCGCTCGACGATCCAGGGGTCTCCGGTGTCGAGCCTCGCGAGCACGGCGGCGGCCGGAGCGCGGGTGGCGGGGCTGAGGACGTGGTACGCGAACAGGTCGACCTCGCCCAAGGGGGGGGCGTCCCCCTGACCGAACGGGGCGAGGCTCGGGCCGTGGAAGCTCGGCGGGGCCGGATGGGCGATCGGCTCCCGGCGGTTGGAGTCGCCGCGCAGCTCGCCGAGCGAGGCCGGCAGCCAGCCGGAGCCGTTGCGGTAGAACTGCTCGTTGGCGAAATCGGCGTCGGTGCGATCCCCCGGCGCGACCAGAACACCACCCCCCTCGGCGACGAACCGCGCGACCGCCGCGCTCTGCGACGGGTCGAGCCGATCGACGTTGGCCAGCACGACGACCCGCTGCCCCTGGAGCGATTCAGGACCGAACTCCGACGCCGGGACGACCGTGGCGCGGACCTGCGGCGTGTCGTCTCCCGAGGGGGCCAGCGCGGCGCGGAGGAAGTCGGTCTCGCTGCTCAGCGGCTCCAAGCCCGGCTCGCCATCAACCAGCAGGACCGGCAGCGCCTCCGTCACCTCGATCGGTCGGGCGGCCTCGTCGTTGGCCGGCAAAGGGTCGTCACCGGGGACGAACCGGACGGTCAGGACGTGGGCGCCGGGGTCGGCGATCGTCGTGCGGAAGACCAGGGGGGATCGGCTCCCGGCCGGGATCGGCCCGACGGCCTGCGCCAAACCGGGGACGACCCGGCCATCGACGAGCAGTTCCGCCGTGCGGGTCAACTCGCCGGGACCGGCGTTGGTGACGGTCGTCCGCACGGTGATCGGCAAGCCCGGCGGGACCAGGCCGCGCGTCAGTTCCAGCGGCCCGACCGCGCCGTCGGCCCCCTCGGGCGTCTGACCGGCGCCGAAGGCCACGGACCAGAGCCTCGGCGTGGTCCCCGACTGCTTCTGTAGGCTCGCGTGCAGGTCGCGCAGGAGGTCCCAGCGCCTCGGCTCGCCGAGCCGCCAGGGGAGCTTCTGGCCGTCGGTCAGGAGGATCACGTCGCGCGCCGGGTTCTCGCCCGATTCCAGGAGGCGGAACGCCTCGCCGATCGCCGCGGGTAGGTCGCTGGAGCCTTTCGGCGGCGGTGGGTCAGTCAGGGCGGCATCCACCTTGGCAAAGTCGAAGCTCGGGGGCGCGACGAGGGGCTGGACGCGATCCTTCGCCAGCAGCACCGCGACCGAGTCGCCGGGCCGCAAGCGGGCGACGAAGCGTCGCGCCGAGGCGATTGCCTGGTCGTAGGGGGTCGTGTTGCCGAGCCGTCGCTGCATACTGTCGGAGGCGTCGAGGATGAGGACGACGTCCCGTTTCGGGCCGTCTCCCGGGGCCGCGTTCTCCCCGGCGCCGGCGACCGCGCGGTCGGCCGTCCAGAACGGGCGGGCGACGGCCAGGGCGACGAGCGCGAGCAGGGCCATACGGCCGAGCATCAGCAGCATTTCGGTGAGCTGGAACTTCCGCCGGGCGCGCCGGCCGAGATCGAGGAACTGCATCGCCCCCCAGTCGATGACCGTCACGCGGCGGCGGTTCAGCAGGTGGATCACGACCGGGATCGACACGCCGAGCAGCCCGAGGATCAGGGCGGGGTTGGCGAGGTGCCAGTTCATCGCGTGCTCCCTCCGCCGTGGACGGGCCAACCTTCTGTCACCTCTCTCCCCTCTTTGCGTTCCTTTGCGTCTTCGCGGCTTTGCGAGAACCTCTTCAATTTCAATGTTCGGTGGGTCATGGTGGTGCCAGTCATCGTTTGCCCCCTCCGCGCTGGGATCGCGCCGCGAGGTAGTCCAGCAAGGTCTTATCGACCGGCTCGGCGGTGGAGACCTTGTGGTAATCGGCCTCCATCGCCAGGGCCTTTTCCTTCAAGGCCGCGCAGTGGGCGTGGAACTTCTCCAGGTAGGCTGCCCGCAAGGCGGCCGGGTCGATCCGCAAGGCGTGGTCGAGCCGTTCCAGGTTGCGGAACCGCGCGGGGCGGCGGAACGGGAATTCCTCCTCCTCGGGGGCGAGGATCTGGAGGAACAGGACCTCGTGCCGGCGGTGCCGCAGGTGTTTCAGGGCCGAGGCGAGCTCGTCGATCTGGTCGAACCCGTCGGAGAGGATGACGATCAGCCCGCGGCGGCGGACGCGCTCGGCCAGGGTGTGGAGGATGCCGCTCAGGGGGGTCTCGCCGCCGACCTCCGCGTCCTCCATCGCCTTGCAGAGCACGGAAAAATGGTGCGGAGCGGTGCGCGGCGGGATCATCGTGCGCAGGGCCGTATCGAACGTGACCAGCCCCACCGCGTCGCGCTGGCTGACCATCAGGTACGCCAGCGACGCCGCCACGCGCCGGGCGTGCTCCAGCTTCGAGTGCGTCCGCCCGGCGTAGCCCATGCTGCCGGAGGTATCGAGAACGAGGTACGCCTTGAGGTTCGTTTCCTCTTCATATTCCTTGACGTAATAGCGATCCGTCTTGCCGAAGGTGCGCCAGTCGATATGGCGAATCTCATCGCCGGGGCCGTACTGGCGGTGCTCGGCGAACTCGACGGAGAAGCCTTTGAACGGACTTTTATGCATCCCCGACATGACCCCTTCGACCACCAGCCTCGCCAGCAGTTCCAGCCGGCCGAAGGCGCAGGGTGGTGGGGTCGAGCGGTGCGCCGGGGGGTGTGCGGGCGTCGGTGGACATGAGATCGACCCATGCCTGGTCCACTTCTCAGGGGAGCAGGATCAGTCAACCAGCAAGGCACCCTCGGGGCGATACCATGCTCACAATCTAAATGGAGATCTTGCATATCGTAAGTCGCTCCAGTGGTTGCTGCGATCTCCCTTCGGCGAGAAGCCGGCAAACGGGAGTCCAGATCATGGAAACGACTATCCCCGGCGTGGACGTCCGAGGCGGCCTCAGATATCCGACTTCGGATGGAAAACGGATGGCCGAGACGGATCTTCACCGGCAGATCATGTTCGACTTGATCGAGTCGCTCCAGCGATTACTACGCCGACGATCCGAACGTCTATGTCTCCGGCGATCTGCTGTTGTTCTATCGAGGACGGCAAAGGGCATAAGCACGTCGCCCCGGACGTCTTCGTGGTGTTCGGCGTGCCCAAGCAACCACCACGGCTTCATTATCTCCTGTGGAACGAGGGAAAGGCTCCCGATGTCGTGATCGAGGTCACGTCCAAGACCACGAAAGAAAACGACCGGAAAAAGAAGCTCGTGCTTTACCGCGACGTTCTGCGTGTGCCGGAGTATTTCCAGTTCGACCCGACCGAGGACTACCTCCGACCGTCGCTCCAGGGGATCTTGATCACGTCGTCCAGGCTCAGGGGCTCCGCGGGATGGCCCTGAGTGAGACTCTGCGATTCCGGATGATTGGGTCGCTTGAGCGATGTTCACGCCCCGACCAGCCGCGAGGCGGCCTTCTCGGGCGGGGCGGGGATCGCTTCGAGCAGGTGGTCGATCACGCGGTCCGGGTCGATCCCCTCGGCCTCGGCGTGGAACGTGGTGACGATCCGGTGCCGCAGGACCGGGACGGCCACGTGCCGCACGTCGGCCACGTTCGCGGTGAAACGCCCCTGGAGGACGGCCCGGGCCTTGGCGCAAAGGATCAGGGCCTGACCGGCACGTGGCCCGGCTCCCCAGGAGACGCAACGGCGGACGAAGTCGGTCGCCTCCGGCTCGTCGGGTCGGCTCGCCCGGACGAGGTCCCTCGCGTAGGCGAAGACATGCTCGGCCACCGGCACCCGGCGGACCAGGTGTTGCAGCGCGAGGATCTGCTCGCCCGAGAGCGTCACCGATGGCGAGGCCGCCACGTCGCCCGTGGTGGCCCGAAGGATCTCCATCTCCTCCTGCGGGGTCGGGTACGGCACCCGCACGTTGAGCATGAAGCGGTCGAGCTGGGCCTCGGGTAAGGGGTACGTCCCCTCCTGCTCGATCGGGTTCTGCGTCGCCAGGACGAAGAACGGCTCGGGCAAGGAGAACGTCTGACCGCCGGCCGTGACGTGCCGCTCCTGCATCGCCTCCAGCAGGGCGGCCTGAGTCTTCGGCGGGGTGCGGTTGATCTCGTCGGCCAGGATGATGTTGGCGAAGATCGGCCCCTGGATGAACGCGAAGCGCCGGCGGCCGGTCTCGGGGTCGTCCTGAAGAATATCGCTGCCGGTGATGTCCGAGGGCATCATGTCGGGCGTGAACTGGATGCGGCGGAACGACAGGCTCAAGATCCGCGCCACGGTGCTGACTAACAGCGTCTTGGCCAGCCCCGGCACGCCGACCAGCAGGACGTGGCCGCGGGCGAACAGGCTCGTCAGAAGCTGCTCGACGACGGCCTCCTGCCCAATGATGACCTTGCCGATCTCCTGCCGCATCCGGCGGTAGTCTTCCGCAAGCTGGGCGACGGCGGCGACATCGTCGCGGGATGGTTCCGGGCTACTGGACATGCGGTCCCCTCCGCGGGATCGGCGGGCGCGTTGCCCTTTTTCCTGTTGGAATAATCCGCAAATCGCGCATCAAGCGCCGTGCAAGTCTCCAAGGTGACACGCACCCGGAGCAAAGTCAAGCGTCGGGTCGAGGAGTTGCCGTTCCCGCGATGTGGTGGGGACGCCACACGAGGGACCTCAGCCGAAGCTCCACCCCCATCCGTCGGTTGAGCGATATTGCAAAGGAATTGTCCGGGGGGATATCCTGACAACGCGAAGAAAGAATCATGATGCTACGCGTGTATGATCGCTTCGAGACCACAAGGGCCATACCGGGACACGCCGCACGACCGTCTCCATCGAGATCACTCCATGCCGGATCAGACCCACGCCACCGCCGAGCCCCCGTCTCTGACGCGTTACAACCTGCTGCACCCGATCCGCTGGGTCCCGCCGGACGCCGGTTCGCTTCTGGACGTGGGCTGCAATGCCGGAGAGTTTCTGGACCTGTGCCACCAGTTCTATCCGGAGATGCGGCTGGTCGGGGTGGACGTCAACGACGGGGCCGTGGAGGCCGCGCGCGAACGCCTGCCGATGGGGGAGTTCCACTGCACGGGGTCCGAGTCCCTGCCCTTCGACGACGCGAGCTTCGACTGCGCGACCTGTATTGAGGTGCTGGAGCACATCCCGGCGGACCTGCGGCGGCAAGCTCTCGGTGAGATGCGCCGGGTGCTCCGGCCGGGGGGTCGGCTGGCGTTGCGCGTCCCGCACGCCGGGGTCTTCTCCTTCCTCGACCCGAATAACTTCCGATTCCGCTTCCCCGGGCTCTACCATCGGGTGGTGGGCCGGGGACGCCGCGATTCCGGGTACGATTTCCACCAGGGGGAGGTGGTCTGGCACCATCACTTCGCACGCAAGGAGCTGCTGGACCTGCTCGGCCCGGGCTGGCACGAGGAGACCTGGCGCACCGGCGGCCTGTTCCTCGCCCCCCTCTCCGACATCGGCCGCTGGCCGTTTTACCGCGCGAAGCGGCTGGACCACCCGGTCTTCCACATGCTGAGCTGGCTCTGCAACGCGGACATGGGGGTCCCCTACGGCGCGGCGGCGTATGACATCCTGCTGATTCTCCGCAAGACGTGACCGCCCTCCGGTGATTCGGAAAAGCAGCATTCGAATGCGTCAGAAAGAAATCTTTTGACGGGTCCGAACAGGGCCGTTATTTTGGCGAGTGGCTGGATTTTTTCTCCTCACCGCCCCGAGGGAATTCGCCGTGGAGGAATGGCCTCGACGGCGAATCTTTGCCAGGCCGACCGCCCGTCGCGGCGGCGCTCCCGTCCCGGCCTCAACGACAAGGTTTCCGTCATGTCCCGGAGTCTTCGCTTCGCAATCCTGATGTTGCTCTCGGTGGCCTTCCCGGGCCTTTCCGCCCACGCGCAGTACGTGTACCCGCAGGGCTATGGCGGCTGGGGGGGCTGGGGCGGCGCAACGACCGCCGGCGGCGACCAGGCGCGCGGCATGGGGGTCTTCGCCGCCGGCGCCGGGGCCTATAACCGGTCCACGGCCGAGGCCCGGGCGATCAATTCCGACACGGTCATGCAATGGAATCAGTACATGTACCTGTCGCAGCAGGAGCGCAACAAGCGTTACTACGAGAAGCTCGCCCGCGACAAGCAGCGGCTCAACACGAACCGCGACGCCATCTACGACCGCCTGCGGAACAACCCGGACAGCAGCGACATTGCCCGAGGCGACGCGCTGAACGTCGTCCTGGACGAGCTGACCGACCCGAAGATTTTCGCGAAGGTCCTGAAGGCGGCCGACACGCCGATTCCCGGTGATCTGGTCCGGAACATCCCGTTCCAGTACGCCTCGGCGGCGATCTCCGTCAGCATGTCCGAGCTGACCAAGCAGGGCGCGCCGCCGATGCTCAAGAAACCGGTCTTCGACGCCGAGCGGACCCAGTTGAGGGCCCTGGCGGACGAGCTGCGCAAGCAGAACGAGGAGTACGGCCAGCTCAACCCCGAAACCCTGGAGAAGATGCGGGAGCTTCTGCGGGCCGCCCACGACAAGCTCCTGGCGACCCAGCCCAAGGGGACCGAGCGCAACGAGGCCGAGAAGTTCATCAAGTCGGTCTTCGGCCTGACCCGGATGCTGGAGACCCCGGCCATCGATGTCCTGATGTCGGGCCTGAAGGACCGCCCCGAGACGACCCTCGGCCACCTGCTGTCCTTCATGAACACCTTCAACCTGCGGTTCGGCCCCACCGAGACGCCCCAGCAGCGCGCCGTGTACACCCAGCTCTATCCCTTGCTGGTGGACCTCCGCGACAAAGCCGTGCCCCAGAGCGCCCCCCGCACCACCGACGCGGACCTGACCGACCCGAACAGCCGCCCGCAAGAGTTCTTCCAGGGGCTGGACTACCAGGAGATCGACCCCCGGACCGCCCCACCCGGCCCCGGCGTGCGTCGCCGCCCGGGGACCTGAGTCACTCACCACTCACTCTCAAGAACGGACCGGGGCGCGGCGTTTTGCCTCTCGCCCCGGTCCGATTCGGTCTGGCTGGACGACCCCGCCAGACCGTACAATCTCTCTCCATGATCTTCAGCGTGACACTCAAGACGCTCTACCGGCTCCTGTTCGGGGCATTGCCCGAAGGGCCGGGGGCGGCGTCGGGCGCGGGCCTGGTGCTGGTGGCCGACGGCGTCGGCGGGTTCGATCTGTGCGGCACCAGCCTCTGCTACGCGGCGAACCGCGCGGGGCTGCCGCACGCGATCCGCATCGTCGGCTGGGGGCATGGGCCGGGCCGCTGGCACGCCGACCTGACGAACGTCGCCAACCACGTCACCCAGGCCGAGGCGCTGGCCGCCGAGGTCCGCGCCTTCCGCGCGCGAAACCCGGAGGCCCCGGTCTTCCTCGTGGGCAAGTCCGGCGGCACGGGCATCGTCGTCCGGGCGCTGGAGCAACTGCCCGAAGGCTCCGTCGAGTCCGCCATCCTGCTGGCCCCGGCCCTCTCGCCGCGCTACGACCTGACGCGCGCCCTGCGGGCCGTCAGGCGCGAGATGGTCGTCTTCTGGTCGCCGCTGGACCTGATCGTCCTGGGGGCGGGAACCCGCCTCTTCGGCACGATCGACCGGGTCCGCGCCGTCAGCGCCGGGCTGGTCGGGTTCCGCCCGCCGCCGGAGGCCGAGGCCGCGCAGTACGCCAAGCTCCGCCAGGTCCGCTGGCGGCCCCGGATGGCGCCGCACCGGATACCTCGGCGGACACGTCGGCCCGGACAGCCCGGCGTTTCTTCGGAAGTATGTCGTTCCTTTGCTGGGACTTGCGACGCAATCGCCGGCTGATCCGGCTCCGAGGTCAAGCCCGGCGCGCGCCGCGCCGATAACGTAATGGCCCGGGGGGCTTATCCGACACGAAGAGCTCACGAAGGCCCTCCGCCGGGCTCCCGCAACGGGAGCGTTCCCTCGGGCAAGATTGCCGCACGCACCGACGATAACCCGCCGTTTCCCTATCCGATCGCTCTCGAAGATTCACCGAGGGGAGACCGCTTTGACGTGGTGAATCCGCTCGCGACTCGCCACAATGGGGAGACGGACGGCCCCCCACCCGGGCGCTGACCGACTCGATCCGTCGCCCGGGTTCAGAGCGTGCGGGCCGTGGCCCCTCTCTTTTTGAAAGGATGGGCCTCCGCCCGCACGCTCTCCTCGCCCCTTGACCGAAACGGTCCGGGAGCGCGTGCACGAGAACTGACACCGTTGAGACCGCACCGCGCGGCGGTCTCCGCCCCTGACCACTTTGGATGGTGACACCCCACTGATCTGCACACCGACGCGTCAGGGGCGGACCGCCCCGCCAGGAACAAACCGGATCAACCCTTTGGGGACGGCCCGAATCCGGTCCGGACCCATTTTCCGTTTCGCCAGAAGCCATGCATACGAGGAGTATCAACGCCACGATGAGCACGCACCCCGCCCCATCCACCCGAATCGCCGCGATCCGGGGCCGCGAGATCCTCGACAGCCGCGGCAACCCGACCGTCGAGGTCGACGTCATCCTGGCCGACGGCACCCTCGGCCGCGCGGCGGTCCCCTCCGGCGCCAGCACCGGCATCTACGAGGCCGTCGAGCTGCGCGACGGCGACAAGAAGCGCTACCTGGGCAAGGGCGTGACCAAGGCCGTCGCCAACGTCAACGACGCCCTCGGCCAAGGTCGTCGTCGGCCGCGACGCCACCGACCAGGTCGGCCTGGACCGCGCGATGATCGAGGCCGACGGCACCCCGAACAAGGGGAAGCTCGGCGCCAACGCCATCCTCGGCGTCAGCCTCGCCGCCGCCAAGGCCGCCGCCGCCAGCCGCGGCCTGCCCCTCTACCGCTACATCGGCGGCGCCGAACGCCCGCGTCCTGCCCGTGCCGATGGCCAACATCATCAACGGCGGCAAGCACGCCGACAACAAGATCGACTTCCAGGAATTCATGGTCATGCCCATCGGCGCCAAGAGCTTCTCCGAGGGCATCCGCATGGTCGCCGAGGTCTTCCACAACCTCAAGTCCGTGCTCAAGAAGGCCGGCCACAACACGGCCGTCGGCGACGAGGGGGGCTTCGCCCCGAACCTCGACAACGAGGAGGCGATCACGTTCATCCTCGACGCCGTCGACAAGGCCGGCTACACCGCCGGACCGCGACAAGGACTTCGCCATCGCCCTCGACTGCGCCAGCTCCGAACTGTTCGACGAGGGGGAGAAGAAGGGCTACAAGTTCTGGAAGTCCGCCCCGGACAAGCTCTTCTCCAGCCAGCAGATGATCGACCTGTTCGGCTCGCTGGGTCGACAAGTACCCGATCATCTCGATCGAGGACCCGCTCGACCAGGACGACTGGGACGGCTACGCCGCCATCACCAAGGCCCTCGGCGACAAGGTCCAGATCGTCGGCGACGACTTCTTCGTCACCAACACCGAGCGCCTGTCGAAGGGGATCGCCCAGGGCTGCTGCAACAGCATCCTGATCAAGGTCAACCAGATCGGCACCCTGACCGAGACGCTGGAGGCCGTCGAGATGGCCCACCGCGCCGGCTACACGTCGGTCATGAGCCACCGCTCGGGCGAGACCGAGGACGCCACCATCGCCGACATCGCCGTGGCCACCAACTGCGGCCAGATCAAGACCGGCAGCGCCAGCCGCTCCGACCGCATCGCCAAGTACAACCAGCTCCTCCGCATCGAGGAAGAGCTGGGCGCCGGCGCCGTCTACGGCGCGAAGCTGCTGAAGAAAGTCTGACGCGATCGGCCGGCATGAAACACAGCCGGCCGGCCGGTTCGAAATCGGAACGCCCCCACTCGGTCCTCTGCTATCGCGGAAAGGGTCGGGATGGGGGCGTTGTGTTGGCATGGCGTTCGCACCCTCGTCCGTGTTGTCCGCCCACGAACCCAATCAGCAACCACGAATCCAAACGAAACGAGGGGACGATGGCTGACAAGAGCGTCAAGAAGGTCAACTCGGCCAACTCACCGCGCGGGGACATGGGGCAGAAGTATCTCGCCTCGGGCGTGAGCCTGGCCATGCGGCTCTGGGACAACATGACGCCGGGCAGCGAGGAAGGCCCGACGACCCGCGACTACGAGACCGTCGGCTACGTCATCCAGGGCAAGGCCGAGCTGCATCTGGAGGGCCAGATGGTCCTGCTGGAGCCCGGCGACTCGTGGGTCGTGCCCAAGGGAGCGACACACCACTACAAGGTCCTGGAACCGCTGACCGCCGTTGAGGCCACCCACCCACCGGCCCACGCCCACGGCCGGGACAAGGCGTGATCCGGGCGCGGAAACGCGTCAGAGATCGCCCCCGGCCAGCTCGGCGACGACCCGCGCAGGCCATCCACCACGAGGGCCATGCGGTCGTAGTCGAGCTTCTCGGGTGTGTCCCGGGCCGAGTGGTAGTACGGGTAGCGGAATGGCGCGGTGTCGGTGACCATCAAGGCCGGGTAGTCCTCCTGCCAGAACGACCAGTGGTCCGACCAGCCGACCCCCGGCAAGAAGCCCGGCAAGGCGGCCCCCTCCGAGGGGAACCGCGCGAGGCGCCGGAACGCGCCAAGGGCCTGGCGCACCAGCGGGCCGGATGGCCTCGTTGCCGATGAACCCGATGAAGTTCCCCGTCGAGGGATAGAGGGCCCCCAGGGGCGGCGGATACTGCTGGCTGTCCGGCGCGTCGGTGTAGTAGCCGATCGTCTCCAGGCTGACCATCCCCACGATGTTCTCCCCGCGCTGGCGACACGCTCGGGCATAGACCCGGCTGCCCATGGCCTCCGTCTGGAAGAAGGGCGGCTCCTCGTTGACGAACAGGGCGAACCGCAGGGTGCGGTCCGGCGTCGTCCCGGCCGCGCGCCGGGCCAGGGCCAGGACGGCCGCGACGCCCGAGGCATTGTCGTTGGCCGCCGGCAGGTCCAGGCACGAATCGTAATGGGCGCCGATAATGACGATCTCGCCCGGCCGTCGCTTGCCGGGGATCTCCACGTCGAGGTTAACGCACGTGTGGCCGTCCACCGAGTACGCCTGTTGCCGCACCTCGTAACCCGCCTCGCGGAGTTCGGCGACGAGCCACGCCCGAGCCTCGTCAAGCCCCGCCTCGGCCGTTCCGACGCAGCGCGGGCCGATCGTCCCGGCCAGCCGGTGCACGTCGCGCCACAGCTCCTCGCGCAGCGCGGCCTGCGCATCCGAGAGGGGCGGCAGAGGCCCCCGATAGCTCTCGCCCGGCATGGCGATCATGGCGAAATATCCCCCTATCAGCAGGACGATCAGGACCACGAACACGACCGCCAGCCACTTGAGTGCCGATCGAGAGACCAGACGTGGGCGTAATCGCCGGAGTTCGGCCATCGGGTCCCTCTCACGCCACCCCGCACGCCTGGCGCGCCGGTCGAGCACGCCGCGGGCGGTCTTGCGGCGCGCTCGGCGGCGGCGGCGCGGACCTCGGCGACGCGCTCGGGGTGGGCGACCCACTCGGCGCGGCGGTCGCGGGCCTCGGCGAAATGGTTGCTCATGTGCTCGGCCAGGCGGGTCTTCACCTCGCCGTAACCGATCCCCCCCTCGCGGTAGCGCCGCTCGACCTCGGCGATCTCCTCCGCCGGCGCGAACAGCTTGAACAACTGGAAGAGGTTGTCGGTGTCGGGGTTCTTCGGGGCCTCGACGGGCGTGCTGTCGGTGACGATCTTCTTGCACTTCTTGAGGATCGTCTTCGGCTCGTCGAAGATCTCGATCGTGTTGGCGTAGCTCTTGGACATCTTCCGTCCGTCCAGGCCCGGCACGACGGCCACGTCCTTGAGGATGTGCGGCTCGGGCAGCGTGAAGACCTCGCCGAAGGTGTTGTTGAACCGCTCGGCGATGTCGCGGGTGATCTCCAGGTGCTGCTTCTGGTCCTGCCCCACCGGCACGACCTCGGCGTCGTACAGCAGGATGTCGGCCGCCTGGAGCACCGGGTAGGCGAACAGGCCGTGCTCGGCGGGAAGCCCCTGCTGGACCTTGTCCTTGAAGCTGACGCACTTCTCCAGCCACGACATCGGCGTGATGGTCGTCAGGAGCCAGGCCAGCTCGGTCGTCTCGGGCACGTCCGACTGGACGAACAGCGTCACCCGATCCGGGTCGACCCCCAGCGAGAGCAGGTCCACGACCACGTCGAAGACCAATTGGCGGAGCCGGTCGGCGTCGCGGATGCTGGTCAGGGCATGGTAGTTGGCGACGAAGTAAAAGGCGTCGTTGCCTTGCTGAAGCGCGAGGTACTGCCGGATCGCGCCGAAGTAGTTGCCGATGTGCAAGGCCCCGGAGGGCTGGATTCCCGACAAGACACGCATGACGATCCCATTCCCGGTCGTTTTTCGAAGCGTTTTCTTATCCCAAGAGCGGCCTGTCTCGAAACGCCGCATCACACGGAATCTCGCCACTGTAACACCCGGCCCGGTCCGCGGCCAAGTCCGGCGGCGATCCGGGGTGGGCCGGATCGAACCCGCGCGGCTATCATGGAAGAGGCCCCTTGCCCCTGGAGAACGTGGAGAGAAAAAGGACCATCGATGACCGGCATCTACGACGACCACGGCATCCGCTTCGAGTATCCCGGCGACTGGGAGCTGGATGTCACCCAGGACGGCACCCGGACGACCGTCTCCGTGCAGGCGCCGAGCGGCCTGGCCTTCGGCCTGGTGACGCTCGATGAGGAATGCCCCGACCCGGCCGAGGTGGCCGACGATGCGCTGGCCGCCATGCGCGAGGAGTATCCCGAATTGGACGCGGTCCCCGCCCTGGAAACGATCGACGGTCAGCCGGCGACCGGGCACGACCTGGAGTTCATCAGCCTCGACGTGCCCACCGAATGCACGATCCGCTGCTACCGCACCCCCCGGCGCACGGTCCTGATCTTCGGCCAGTGGACCGACCTCGACGACGACGAAGCCGAGGGGCAGCTCGTCGGCGTGCGGCGGTCCCTGGAAGAAACCGACGCGTGACGGGACCTCGTGCCGCGATGCCTGAAATCGCCGTGGAAACGCCCTCGCGGTCGCCGTCGCGGGCCGGAGCGTCGTTCGGCGTGACCGCCCTGGTCCTGGCTCTGAGCCTGTTCGTGCTGGCCGATACGGTGGCCGACCCGGACCTCTGGGGGCACGTCCGCTTCGGGCAGGACATCCTCCGTGCGGGCCGGGTCGTGCGCGACGACCCCTATTCGTACCTCTCCGAACCCGGAACGTGGATCAACCACGAGTGGCTGGCCGAGGTGCTCTTCGCCCTGACGTATGACGCCGCCGGCCCGCCGGGATTGATCGGGCTGAAGGTCGCGCTCGGGCTGGTCGTCGTCGGCCTTGGCCATGCGGCCTTGCGCCGACGGGGCCTGAGCGCGGGCCGCTCCGCGCTCCTGATGCTGCTGGTGCTGGTGCCGCTACGGATGGGGCTGGGCACGATCCGCCCTCATGCGTTCACGTATCTGGGCGTCCTGCTGACCCTGCTGGCGCTCGACGCGGCGGAGCGAGGGCGCTGGGGCTTGGCTCGTCGGCGTGCCGCCCTTGCTGGCGTTCTGGGCGAACCTGCACGGCGGCTTCCTGGCGGGCCTGGGAATCGTCGTCATCTGGGGCCTGGTGAAGCTGACCGGGACCTTGCGGCGGGCGTACTGGCGCGAGGCGCTGGGGATCGGGCTGGTCGTGACCGCGAGCGGGCTGGCCACGCTCATCAACCCGTACGGGGTCCGCCTGCTGACGTTCCTCCTCCGCACGGCGACGGTGCCCCGGCCGGAGATCAACGAGTGGAAGCCGCTGACGTTGACGAGCCTCGGGGGCGCGGTGGCGCTCTTGCTCATGGGGATCGGCCTCGCGGGACTGATCGCGAGCCGAACGCCGCGACGGCCCGGCCTGGTCGCCGTCTTCGTCGTGCTGGCGGTCCTGCCGTGGTCCTCCGCGCGGCACTTGCCGCTGTTCGCCCTGGCGGTCGTCGTGCTGGCCGGCGAGCCGATCGCCGACGTCTGGAACCGGGCGAGGCCCCCTCGGAAACGGGGGCGAGGGCGCGGCTCGGGATGACGGTCGCGCTGGGGATCGTGTCGTTGGTCCTGATCGGGTTCTCCCTGCCGCGCTTCGGCTGCATCCGGCTGGACCGCCGCCATTTCCCGTTCCCGAGCCGCGCGGTGATGCTCTTGCGGCGCGGCGGAGCGCGCGGCCATCTGGCCGTCGATTTCGACTGGGGAGAATACGTCCTCTGGCATCTCGGCCCGAGGGTGCAAGTCTCCCTGGACGGCCGCCGCGAGACGGTCTATACCGACGCCGCGTACCGGCAGCAGCTCGACTTCCGCGCCGGCACGGGGGACTGGAACGCCTTCCTGCGGACGACCCCGACCGACATGATCCTCCTCCGCCGCGGCACCGCCGCCGACAACCTCATGCGGCGCGAGCCGGGCTGGGTCGCCGTCTATGCCGACACGCTCTGCATGCTCTACTGGCGAGAGGGCTGGAACCCCGAGCTTCTGGACCGCCTCGCCCGCCTCCCCCTGCCCCCCCTGCCCGACGACGGCGACGGCCTGTGCTTCCCGGGCGTCACCCCGAGACAGACGCCACGAGACGAAGGGCGGACGGAACGCACGCTCTGACCGCCTCGATCCGTTCGTTCGAGGACGAGTCCCAAAAATGACGATCCCCGAATTCACCGTGGGTGGAGGGACCAGGGCGTATCGCTGCGGGGAAGGGCGGGTGGTGTCGAAAAAGCACGGCGCACGTTCACAACGCCGAGTGGCCGAACGCCTCCTGCAAGGCCCATCGTGCCCGATGAAGGATCGGCGGGTCCGCGAACCCGACGCCGATCCTCCGGATGGCGAGGGCGTCGGTCGAGCCCGGGCGATTCACGCCCTCGATCGAGGTGAAGGCCAGTCGATAGCCCGACTCGCGGGCCACGCGGATCGTCAGGTCGTCCAGGGACCCCGGCCAGCCGTAGGGGTAGGCCAGGGCGTCGATCGCGCCGCCGAGCTTGCTCTCAAGGAGCCGCTTCGATTCGGTGAGCTCGACGCGCCGATCGCTTTCCGAAAGCGAGCCAAGCTCGCGATGCGTGACCGTGTGCGAGCCGATCGACATCCCCGCCCGGCGTAGCTCCCGGGCCTGGTCCCAGGACATGGTCAGATCGCGACCGAGCCGATCCTCGTCGACAACCACCTCGGCCCGGTCCTCCAGACCCGGCGCGAAACCTCGCGTCGTCGAGGATATGGTGATCCAGATAGACCCGGACCAGTCGGGCGATCGCCTCGGCGTGCGTGGCGCGTGACAGGTCGATCTCGACCGGCTCGGGCCAGTCGAGCCGGAGGACCGGCACCCTGGTCTTCGCGATCACGAAGGCAATGTGGTCCCACCAGAAAAGCCGGGGCTCTTGCAAGAAGCCCGGGAGGAGGAAGAACGTCGCGGGGATTCCCATCGACCTGAGGATCGGGAGGGCGACCTCGTAATTATCTCGGTAGCCATCGTCGAATGTCACCAACGCCGAGGGCCTCTCCACCCGGAATCCGTCCTCGGCCAGCCCGGCCAGCTCGTCGAGCGTGATCAGGTGATGGGTCCTGGCCAGCGACTCGAGCTCGACCCTGAGGCCCTCGGGCGTGGCCGAGGCGACGCCTTCATAATAAGGCTCCGCCGATCGGTCAACGATCCGATGATACGTCAGGACCAGCAGCCCCGGCCGCCTTGAGACCCGTTCGATCAGCCCGATCAGGCCGATATCCCTCATTCGCCTTGCCAGGAATGCGCGCTTGTGGGAAATGATTGGCAATGGAATTCTCACGTGTAAGCGTAATCCGCCTCGGTCATCGTCAGGTGGAACCTCGCGTCGGGGGGGATCAGCTTCGATCGGTCTCGGAGCCGGAAATCGATCGTGTGCGCTTGCGAATAGCCGGCCGCCCGGAGTGCCTGAGCCGCCCACTCGGTCGAGGCGACGGAGGTGGCGACGTCGGCCCGCTGAGCCTTCAATGCGTCGGTCAGGGCGTGGACCGCCCCGTGCCAGGCCCGTTCATCGAGGTCGTCGAGGAGCAGCTCGGCGACCTTGCCGACGACGACCTGGCCCGGTCGAGGGACGACGGCGAGCACGGCGATCCCTCGGAGGCGGCCGTCTCGCAGGAGATGCCAGCCGGTGATCCCTCCTCGGGGGTAGCGGAGCAGGTGGTTGAGCAGGTCCGGCCCGCGCGAGGTGAACACGGCCCGGGCCTCGGTCGCCGCCAGGATCGGTTCGATCTCGGAGCCGAAGGTCTCGACCGGGCGGATGGTGACGCGGACCCCCGGGGGAGGGATCGATCTTCCGAGCAGCCGGCCGGCATCCCTGGCCACCCGGAAGGCTCGACCGATCGGGCCGGGGCCGGGGACCTTCCAGCGGTAGCCGGCACGGAGGACCCTCTGGAACATCGGGACCAACCCGACGAGGTTGTACCCCCCCCGACTGATCACGGCCCGGGCCGCCTCGCTGCCACCCAGAACGTACTGAGTATCGGTCGCGCGGTGAACCCGCCTCATCAAGGTCGCCCCCACGCCCGAGGCCGACCGGTCGGCAAGCCAATCGGTCATATGAAGCGTTGACACGCCTTCCGTCGGCAGCCCGCCCCCACGGAACCGGCCCGGGCAGACGCCCAGATGCCCCACGATCCGGCCGGTCTCGGGTTCGCGAGCCAGGTAGCTTCGCGGCATCTCGCCCGCGTCGTCGCCCCTCGGATCGAAGTATTTCCAGCGGAGGACCTCGGTCGAGGCGAACGCCGAATCGTCGGGCGTGTGAAAGCCCTCGGTCAGGAATCGCCCGAGTTCCGGGAGATCGTCCGGAATCGTGGGCCGGATCTCATGAGCCATGAGGCCCTGCAAATTCTTGAATAACCGGCGATCAGTCGAAACCCGTTCGCCATCGGATCCGCATGTCGCCGAGACGCCGCCCCTGCGGCCAGATCGATGCGAGGAGCAAAGCCGGAGGCCCTCGATGCGGCTCAAGGGCACCCAACGGTGACGCCTCCTTCGCCGAATCTGACATCGGCGGACGCCCGGGTCAACAAGTATTCTCCAATCGAGAAAAATCGCAAAGGGAACGTTGCTCTCTCACTCCCCCGGCAACGGAACCGCCGTGTCGAGGAACGCGGCGAGCCGTTCGGCCAGGTCGGGGCCGCCGAGGACGAAGACGTCGCCGTGGCGGGCGTCGGGGACTTCGATGGTGGGGGCGGGCTGGGGGAACGCGGCGGCCAGGCGGCGGACGTCGGCGGGAGGGGCGATCGGGTCGCAGAGCGCCGTGCAGGATCAGGACGGGAACCCGCACGCCGAGCGGCCAGGTCGATCGGGCGAGGGGTGCGCAGGGGGACGCCGCTGAGACGCTCGGCGCGCCAGAGCATCAACCCGGCGAGCGGGCCGGGCAGGCGCGCGCGGTGGAGCCACGCGGTGACGGTGCGCGCAGGTCGAGATAGGGGGCTTCGAGCACCAGGGCGGCGAGGCGAGGGTCCTCCGCCGCGGCCCGCAGGGCGATCGTCGCCCCCATCGAACGGCCCCAGACGGCGACCCGTCGGCGCGGGCCGACCCGCGCGGTCAGGGTGTCGATCCAGCGTCGCAGGTCGTCGGCCTCCAGGGCGCCGAAGGTCGTCCACGCGCCGCCGCTCCGGCCCCGGCCCCGCGAATCGAGCACGGCGACGCTCCACCCCCGCAACGCCAGGACCTCGGCGCGGCCGATCAGGCCGGTGCGGTCCTCGCCAAACCCGTGCAGCAGGATCGCCAGCCGAGGGGAACCCGCATTCCCGCGCCAGGCTCCCGCCAGAGGGCACGCCATCGGCCGCCTCGATGGAGATTGGCTCCCAGGGGGGCGGCTCGGCCGTCGCCGCTGCCGGCTTCCGACCCGGCCGGACCAGCGTCCACGCGCCCCACTCCATCACCGCCAGGGTTCCACACAGCACCAACCCCAGCACGATCCCCAAAAGCACGACCAGCCCCCGAGACCAGCCCGGCCAGACCATCGCTATCAGAAAGTGTGTCGATCCTTTAGTAGCCATCACCCGTCGATCAGAAACCATTTCCCCGTCCCGAAACCCGGACGCGGCCAGGCCGGCCGGTTCCCAGCGCAGGCGGATCGCCCCGCGCTGCCAGGTCCGCAGGATGGGGACGCGGAGGGTCGCCAGCGGGTCGTTCGATCCAGGGGAAACAGGACGTTGGCTGACGACGACCAGGGCGGGCCGCGCCCAGTCGTAGAGCCAGGGCGGGTTGGCGCTCCGGCCGCCGTGGTGCGGGGCGATCAGGGCGGCCAGCGGCGCGATCGGCCGGGCCAGCACCTCGGCCTGGCCGCTGCCGTCAAGGTCGCCGGTCAGCAGCAGGTGATGGCCCCCTTGCGCGACATCCAGCACGATGCTCCGGTCGTTGTCGGGGGCCGAGGGGAGCCAGCCGTCGGCCGGGTGGAGCGATACGGCCGAGACCGCGCGGCCCAGGTCGAGCCGGTCCCCCGCGACGAGCGGCCGGAGCGGGATGCCCTTCGCCGCGATCAAGGCCCGCAGCGCCTCGGCCTCGGCCGTGCCGTGCTCGCCAAACCCCGGCGCGACCCGCACCGCGCCGATCGGCAAGCGTTCGATCACATCGGCAAGCGCGTTGATATGGTCGCTATCCGCATGGCTGAGCACGACCTCATCCAGCCGCCGCACGCCGAGCGCCAGAGCGCCGGGGCGATCACCCGGCGACCGGCGTGCGGGTCGCGCATCTTGCCGCAGTCGTACAGCACATCGCGACCCTCGGCGCTCCGCAGCAGGATGGCCCCGCCGTGATCGACGGCCAGCACGTGGACCTCCAGAGGCACATCGGGACGCCCCGGCCAGACCGTCAGGACCGTTCCCAGGGCGAGCAGGCCGCCCAGCCCGCCGAACAGCCAGCGACGCCCCGGGCGCCTCGTGGCGACGGTCCAGAACGCCAGGGCCAGCAGCAGGTAGAACGCCAGCACGCACCAGAGCGGCGGGCTGGCCGTGAAAACGTGCCCCCACGACGGCTCCGCCCCCCAGCGGACCAGCCCCTGGATGATCTCCAGCAGCCGCGCAGAGAAACCCGGTCGGCCGGCCCAGCGGCTCCCAGACCGTCGCGAGCGCGAGCGTCACCCCGGCCAGCATCAGCGCGAGCGACGCCAGGGGGACCAGCGGCACGTTCAGCAAAAGGCCGATCGGCGAGACCAGATGGAACCACCAGGCGACCAGCGGCAAGGCCGCCAGCCAGACGACCACCGTGATCGTCACCATCTGCACGCCTCGCCCCCGCCCGCGCCGCGCCAGGGTCTTCCAGCGCGGTTCCAGCCGGCGCTCCAGCACGTCCAGGGGGTCGAGCGGCCGCCGCCAGAGGCTCAGGGCCGGCGGCATTCCCCAGAACAGAGCGGCGACCGCCAGGAACGACAGTTGCCAGCCGGGATCGAATACGTAAGACGGGTTGAATAGCAGCGTCACCAGGGCGGCGACCGCCAGCAGGTTCGCGGGCCGGCACGAGCGGTCGTAGCACGCCGCGAGGCAGATCGTCACGGTCATCGCCGCCGAGCGCACGACCGATGGCATCAGGCCGACGAGCCCCGCGTACAGGATCGTCAACAGCGCGACCGCCAGGAGCGACGGCTTGCGGGCCAGCCGGAACCCGCGATGGAGCAACAGCCACAAGGCCCCCGCGAGCACCTGCAAGTGCAGGCCGGAGATCGCCAGCAGGTGCGTTGTCCCGGTGCGGGCGAAGGCGTCGTTGTCGTTGGGATCGACCATCTCCCGGCGGCCGAGCAACAGCGCCGAGGCCAGCGGGGCGACCTCGGGATCGACCCCCGCGACCAGCCGTTTCTGGCTCCAGCGCCGGATCGCGCCGCGACGCTGCCAGAACCGGCTGGGCACGCCGTCCGGATCGGTCCAGACGCCCGAGGGGTCGCCGACGGACAGCCGGAGCCGCACCCCCTCGGCCCTCGCCGACAGGCGGGTGTCGCGCTGACCGGGGTTGAGCGGACCGTCGAGCGCCGCGAGCGATCCGGCCGCCTGCAAAGGCCGACCCGCCGACAGGTCGGAGCGATCCCCCGCGATCGTCAGATAGATCCGCCCCGACGCGGGATGCCAGCGCTGGCCGTCGTGAACCCCGCGTCACGGCCAGGGTGGCGCGGGTCCGTCCCGCGTCGTCGGGGAAATCTCCCGGGCGAAACGCGGGCACGTCGCACAAGACCCCGCGCACCCACGCCGGCCGGGGCCGCTCGTCCACGCCACGGGCCAGGTCATCCGGGGCCAGGTCCGACCACTGATGATGATGCCAGCCGCCCCCGATCGCCCCCAGGCTCACCAGCAGCGCGACCCTTGACACCCCTTCCCGCCTCCAGCAACCCAGCGCCAGCAGCCCGAACCCCAGCGCCACGACCCCCCAGGCCACCGTCCCGCACGGCTCCCCGAGCCGATCGGCAACAATCCCCACGATCCCCGCCAGGGCGACCGGCACCAGGGGAGCGTGCTGCGGCGACCTCTTCGGAGCCTCGGTCATCATCGCGCGTTCTCAAAACAACCCGCTCAAGCCCACGACGCCACCCCCGCCGGGAAGCATTCCCAGCGTATCGCACCGGCCGGAGACATGAAACCATGAACTCTCGCAATCAGAAATGTTTCGACCCCGCCTCGACTACGCTTTTTTGCGCTGTATCTTAACGTAAGAAACGTAAAATTTCTGGTGCCACTTTACGCTCTGGTGCGGAGTTGGCGTCGTCAAGGATGGGATCTCGGGTTACGATGCCGCGGGCTTGCCCCTCATTTAAATGGAACGTTCTTGAAGTCCCGACCAAAACGACGGGTCACGGAGGATCCTCGTTCATGCGGAACGATGGCTCAATCTCCTGGAGACGGGTCGCCCCCCCCTGCCCGACCCTTCACAAGGGAGGCGGCCGGGAGAAGACGACGGGGCCGCCATCCTGTTCGTTTCTGGCCGCGGCCCTTCCCCGATCCGTACGTCTCGGACTCCTCGTGGGTCTGTCGTTCCTGACGCTGGGGGTCGGTCTTGGCCGCGCGGGACGCCTGACCTACCACGAGGCGCTCTGCGCAGGCCGCCCGTGAGATGCTCGCCCGAGGCGATCTTCTCATCCCGACGATCGGCGGACTCCCCTGGCTGGAGAAGCCTCCCCTGAACATCGGGACGATCGCTCTGGCGGGTTGGCTTCTTGGTGATGTCCAGGAATGGGCGGCTCGGCTCCCCTCGGCACTGGCGGCACTGGGGCTGGTGCTCAGCGTCGCGGCGCTGGCCGGTCGGCGGTTCGGGGCGACGGTGGGTTTGCTGGCGGGCCTGATCCAGACGACGACCGTCTGGACGGTCGGCCGGGGGCGTCTGGCCGACGCCGACATCGTTTCTGGCCGCCCTGATCGCCGCGACGTTCCTGGCCTTCGACCGGCTCCGCGAGGCCGATTCCCGGCGCAACGTCTGGCACTGGGCCTTCTTCGGGCTGCTGGGGACGACCGCGCTGGTCAAGGGGATCGGCTTCGGCGCGGTCCTGGTGCTGGCAGCGGTGGTCGTGGTTCTACTCTGGGACCGGGACCGCAAGACCGCCTTGGCCTTGCTCTTTCCGGGGGGCTGGGCCCTGGCGGCGGTACTGACACTGGCCTGGCCGATCCTCGTGCTGGGGCGGTACCCGGAGGCCTGGCGGGTCTGGATGGTCCACGTGGCCGATCGCCTGGGGGGAACGTCGCGGCACTTCGCGGGAGAGTCCTGGCTGGAGTACGGCCTTTCGCCGTTCTGGCAAACCTTGCCGTGGATGCCGCTGGCCCTGGGAGGAGCGTGGCGGTCCTGGCGACGGGCGCGGGGAGAGCCAAGGGGGGGCGACCGCCTGCTCTGGGCGTGGGCCGTCGCCCCGGCGGTCCTGGTCTCCCTGGCGAGCGTCCGCAATGCCCATTACCTCATCCACGCATTGCCCCCCTGGTCAATCTGGGGGGCGCTCGCCTTGGTGCGGCTGGGGGAACGTCTGCGAGGTCGCGGCTGGTCGCCGGGGAGGCTCCGGCGCACGACGGCCGGCGTCTTCGCGGTCCTTGGCCTGTCGTATGCGTTGGGGTTCGCCCTACTCGGACCCCGGTTCGACCGCCGGGGGGTGGAGTGGGCGTGGTATGCCTCGGCGAGCCGGTCCCTGGAGGATGACGAGCCGCTGGCCTTGCTCTACGACGACTGGGACCGCGACCCGTATGCCACCCCTTTTGGCGCGTTGCCGCATGATCTGGCCGTGCGGCTGTTCTACCTCGACCGTCCGGCCTGCTGGCGCGACGGTGTCGCGGCCCTGCGCGCGCGGCCGCCCGGTCCGGGACCGTTCGCCGTCATCGGCCGCCCGCGCGACCTGCCGGCGCTGCGACGCCTGGGGAGGGTCGAGACGCTCGCGCACGGGCCGCGCGTCCGCGAGGACCGGACGTATCTCCTGCTGCGGATCACACCCGACACGGAGCGGGTAGCCAGGCGTTTTCCCGATTGAGCCATCCTGTCCGTTCCGTGCGTTGGGATCTCGGCATCACTCCTCGGCATGCTCCGGCGGCTCGTCTTGTTGAAAGCGGTCGCGGAGGGCGTTGGCGAGGGCGCGGAATTCCTCAACGTTCATGGTCTCGGCGCGGACGATTCCGGTCAGGCCGATCCCTTCGAGCAGGGTGTCCACCTCCTCCTTGGTCCAGCGGTCGCGCCAGGCGCCGTGGAGCACGCCGCGGAGGTTCTTGCGGCGGTGCAAAAAGACGCGGTGGATGACGGAATGGAACCACGGCAGGTCGGTGATCTCCGCCCGCTTTTCGGGGTTCGGGGTGATCTTCACGATGGCCGAATGGACCTTGGGGCGGGGCCAGAAGACCTTCGGCGACAGCGTGCGGACGATCTCCACGTCGGCCAGGGCCTGCACGAGCACCGAGAGGCCGCTGTAGTGCTCGGTCGCCGGCTCGGCCCGCAGGCGCTCGGCCAGTTCGAGCTGGATCGTCACGACCATCAGCGCCGGGCAGAGCTCGGGATGCACCAGCAGGTTGCTGACCAGGGGGGTGGCGATGTTGTACGGCAGGTTCGCCACCAGCTTGAACCGGCGGTCGGGGGCGACGGCCAGCCCGGCGCGGACGTTGTCGAGCACCTCGGGGTTGATCGTGTGCTTGCCGGCCAGGGCATCGACGTGGAGCACGCGGACGTTGGGGAACCCCGAGACGGCCTCGCGGGTCAACTGGGCCATCGCCGGGTCGATCTCGACGGCGACGACCGCCGAGGCACTCTCGGCCATCAGCGCCGTCAACGCGCCGGCCCCTGGCCCGACTTCCAGGATCACGTCGATCGGGGTGATCTCCGCCGTCGCGGGCGATCACTTCGTGGATGTTCAGATCAATGAGAAAGTTCTGTCCATACCGGTGCTGCGGCGCGATCCCGCGCCGGGCGAACAGGTTCCGCAGGTAGGACATCGTCTGACGGCTGGCGGGCATGGCTCACTCGATCTCTCTGGCTGTGCAAAAGTCGCTTAATAATGGAAGAGGAAGAGTTTCTCGCAAAGACGCGAAGGCGCAAAGGAAGAACGCAAAGAAGAGGAAGAGAAGAAAAATATCTGCAAGGGTGGTCAATTGAGGCCGTTGACGATGCGGGTGATGCCGTGTTTGATCAGATCGACGTTAAAGTTGATGAGTAAGCCCAGGCGCAGGTCGCTGAGCCGGAGGTAGGTGAGCAGTTGCTTCTTGTGGATGGGGCGATTGCGTCGACGGATTTCAATTCGACGATGACCTTCTGGCTCGACGATCAGATCCGCCCGGAAGCCCGTTCCGGCGGATCGCACTTCACCGTAAATGACCGGGATCGGGTGCTGTTGAAGCACGTGCAACCCTCGCTGGCTCAATTCATAAACCAGGACGTTCTCATAAACCGACTCCAGCAGCCCCGGCCCCAGCGTCGTATGAATCTTGTACGCCGCATCGACGATCTCCCTCGCAATTTCATTCTCATGCATGACATCTCTTCCTCTTCTTTGCGTTCTTCCTTTGCGCCTTCGCGTCTTTGCGAGAAACTCTTCCTCTTCATCAAGCGTCTTTGCGTGAATCTCTTCTATCCCAATAACTTCCGCACATGCTTCGCCAGCATGTCCGTCTCGATATTCACCCGGTCGCCGACCCGCAGGGTGCCCAGGGTGGTAACGGCCAGGGTGTGCGGGATCAGCATGACCGAGAAGCGGTCCGGGCCGACCTCGACCAGCGTCAGGCTCACGCCATCGACGGCGATCGAGCCTTTCTCGACCATCAAGGGGGCCCAGGCCGGGTCGATCGTGAAGGCGAGGAACTCCCACTCCCCCTCGGGCCGGCGCTCGGCGAGGGTGGCGGTGGTGTCGACATGCCCCTGGACGAAATGACCGCCGAGGCGGTCGCCGACGCGGAGCGAGCGTTCGAGGTTGACCGGGTCGCCCGCCCCCTTGCGCCCAGGTTCGTGCGTTGCAGGGTCTCGGGACCGGCCTGCATGTCGAACCGCTCGCCATCGGCCGAGACGACCGTCAGGCAGCAGCCATTGACGGCGACGCTCTCGCCGATCGTCAACGGCTCGGCCAGGCCCGGCCAGCGCAGGGTCAGCCGCCGGCCCGCGTTCTCCTCGATCACCCGCTCGACCCGACCCAGAGCCTCGACCAATCCAGTGAACACAGGTGCGTATCCTGTTGTCGATAGAGGGGAAAACCAGTCCTACCGGCGTCTTGCCGAAACGTTGAAACCTATGGTAGCAGGCCGCGGGCTGGGTTAGAATCAGCGCGATTGCGTCCACTCCGCGTGGTTCCGACGTTCGTGGTCTTCTCTCCGGAGGCTCTCCGCCATGATGCCGCCCGTCAATCGCCGCCATTTCCTCGCCCAGGCGACCGCCGCGACCGCCGCGCTGGCGGCCTCGGGAGCCGGAAGCGCCAGCGCCGCGCCGACCTGACGCGCGACCGCCTGCCCAAGACGCCGACCGACAAGCGCACGCTGGGCAAGACCGGCATCGAGGTGTCCCTGATCGGCATGGGCACCGGCAGCATCGGGGTCGGCCAGGCGAGCAACCAGACCCGCCTGGGCGTCAAGGGATTCACCCGCGTCGTGCGCCACGCGCTGGACCGCGGCCTCTGCTTCTTCGACGTCGCCGACCAGTACGGCTCGCACACGTACCTGCGGGAAGCCCTCAAGGGGGTCCCCCGCGAGAAGTACGTCATCCAGACGAAGACCCACGCCCACGACCTGGCCAACTGCCGCAGCCACCTGGAGCGCTACCGGATGGAGCTGGGCGTGGACATGATCGACATCGTGCTCCTGCACTGCATGCAAAAAGCCGACTGGCCGACCGAGTACAACGGCGCGATGGAGTACCTCGCCCGCGCCAAGGAGCAAGGCATCCTCCGCGCCCACGGCACGAGCTGCCACGGCATGGACCCCCTGCGCACCTCGGCCAAGCACCCGTTCGTCGAGGTGGACCTGGCCCGGATCAACCCCTACGGCCTCATCATGGACGACAAGTCCCCCGACGAGGTCGCCAGCGAGCTGGAAGAGATGCACAACGCCGGCAAAGGGGTCGTCGGCATGAAGATCCTCGGCGAAGGCCGCATCACCGAACCCGCGCGCAAGGACGAATCCCTCCGCTACGTCCTCGGCCTGGGCACCGTCGATGCCTTCGTCATCGGCTTCGAATCCACCGACCAGATCGACGACATCCTGAAGCGCACCGAGGACGCCATCGCGTTCCACGCCCAGAAGGGTTGAGGGATCGTGATATAGGCCATGATCGTTCATTCCGCCCCGAAGAGGGCCGCATTCCGGAGCCAGGGGCGTTGCCTCGGCTCTCGGCCGCGGCCCCCTTCGGGGCGTTTTCGCGTCGCGCCCTATTCAAATGGATCAGGAGTTACGCGGTTTGCCCATTCAGGATTCGTGACGAAGCCCCAGCCCCCCTGGCGACGCGGCGACGGGTGGCCCGGATGCGTGGTCGCGCCGACGCGACTTCAACCGCCCGTCCGGCTCGCCGCAATCGGTCTGGAAAATAATGACTTAGGTTCAGCCGGAGGGGGCGTTTCGCATTGCCCGATCGGAGGGGTTCGGGTATAATGTTGTATCATCTGTACACCGAGTGCGCGGCCGGGGCGCCGATCCCGGCGCCGGGGGGCCGCGCCGTCTGTTGAGGGATCGAGATCGTGAGCACTGCCGTACCGCCGGCCGACCACCTGCCGTCCCAGCCGCTGAACATCGAGGAAGAGCTCAAGGAGAGCTACCTCAATTACGCGATGTCGGTCATCATCAGCCGCGCCTTGCCCGACGTGCGCGACGGCCTGAAGCCGTCCCAAAGGCGCATCCTGATGGCCATGCTCGACCTGGGGCTGACCCCCGGCGGCAGCACCAGCAAGTGCGCGGGGATCGTCGGCGAGACGATGAAGCGCTACCACCCGCACGGTGATAACTCGATCTACCCGACGCTGACCCGCATGGCCCAGTGGTGGAACATGCGGCACCTGCTCATCACCGGGCAGGGGAACTTCGGCTCGATCCACGGCCTGCCCCCGGCGGCCATGCGGTACACCGAGGCGAAGCTCAGCCCGATCGCCGCCGAGATGCTCGAGGACATCCGGCTCGACACGGTCGATTTCCAGCCGAACTACGACGAGAAGTACCAGGAGCCCCGGGTCCTGCCCGGCAAGTTCCCGAACCTGCTCGTCAATGGCTCGGGCGGCATCGCCGTCGGCATGGCCACGTCGATCCCGCCGCACAACCTGGGGGAAGTCTGCGACGCGCTGATCGCCCTGATCGACAACCCGGCGATCGAGCTGGATGAGCTGATGGAGCACATCCCCGGGCCGGACTTCCCCACCGGCGCGACGATCTGCGGGCGCTTCGGCGCGATGGAGGCGTACCGCACCGGGCGGGGGCGGATCTTCGTCCGGGCGAAGTACGAGATCGAGGAGCTGAGGGACGGCCGCTCGCACATCATCTTCACCGAGATCCCGTACCAGCTCACCAAGGAGCTCTTGCTCAA
This sequence comes from uncultured Planctomycetota bacterium, assembly GCA_963758025.1. Classification (GTDB taxonomy): domain Bacteria; phylum Planctomycetota; class Planctomycetia; order Isosphaerales; family Isosphaeraceae; genus CAVWUA01. The sequence goes on from CAVWUA010000020.1 coordinate 67,911, forward strand.
GAAGCTGGCCGACCTGGTCAATAGCGGGCGGATCACCGGGATCTCCGCCGTCGATGACTTCAGCGACCGGAAGCAGCCGGTGCGGATCGTCGTCACGGTCAAGCGGGGCGAGGACCCGAACGTCGCGCTGAATCAACTGTTCCAGTACTCGCCGCTGCAAGACACGTTCAGCATCATCATGCTGGCCCTGGTCGATGGCCGGCCGAAGACGCTCCCCTTGAAGGAGCTCTTGCGGCTGTTCGTCGAGCACCGGGTCAACGTGATCCGGCGCCGGACGCAGTTCCAGCTCCGCCAGGCGCGGCAGCGGGCGCACATCGTCGAGGGGCTCCTGATCGCCCTGCACTACATCGACGAGATCATCCGGGTCATCCGCGCCTCGGCCAACCCGCCCGAGGCCCGCGCCCGCTTGATGGGGATGGAAGTCTCCGCGCAGATCCTTCAGCGCGCCCTGAGCGACCCCGAGGCCAAGACGGCCAGTAGCCTCACCCGGATGCAGGCCGACGCCATCCTCGCCATGCAGCTCTCGAAGCTCACCGGCCTGGAAGCCGACAAGCTGGCCGACGAGTACAAGGGGCTCAAGGAGGACATCCGCGGCTACGAGGCGATCCTCGCCGACGAGGGGCTGATCTACGAGCTGATCCGCGCGGACCTTCAGGAACTGAAGCGCAAGTACGCCAACCCGCGCCGCTCGCTCATCACCGACGAGGAGCTGGGGGACTTCGACAAGGAAGCCCTGATCCGCGAAGAGTACATGGTCGTGACGATCACGCACGACGGCTACATCAAGCGGCTCCCCCCCTCGACCTACCGCGCCCAGGGGCGCGGCGGACGCGGGATCTCGGCGACGAACACCCGCGATGGCGACTTCCTGGAACACATGTTCGTCGCCCTGACCCACGACTACATCCTGTTCTTCACCGACCGGGGCAAGGTGTACTGGCTGAAGGTGTACGACATCCCGATGGCCAGCCGCACGTCCGCCGGCCGGGCGATCGTCAACCTCGTGCAGATGGGTGAGGGGGAGAAGATCACCGGGATGATCCCGGTGCGCGAGTTCCGCGAGGACGAGTGCCTGATGATGGTCACGCGCCGTGGGACGGTCAAGAAGACCGACCTGACGGCCTTCCGCCGCCCGCTTCGGGGCGGGATCATCGCCCTGGGTCTGGACGAGGGGGACCAGCTCATCGCCGTCAGCCGGACGAAGGCGGGGGACCAGGTGGTCCTCTCGACCCGCGACGGCATGGCGATCCGGTTCGACGAGTCGGACGCCCGGGCCATGGGCCGCCCCGCGCACGGGGTCAAGGGGATCAAGCTGAGCGGCGACGACGAGGTCGTCGGCATGGTCGTCGCCAACGGCGAGAACGACCCGGCCAGCCTCCTGACGATCTGCGCCAACGGCTACGGCAAACGCACGGCCTTGACCGAGTACCGCTCGCAGTCGCGTGGCGGCAAGGGGCTGATCGACATCAAGACCAACGACCGCAACGGGTCGGTGGTGGTCATCGCCAAGGTGACGGAGGCCGACGAGGTGATGCTCACGACCGTCGGCGGCAACATCATCCGCACCCGCGTCGCCGACATCAGCCTGATCGGCCGCAACACGCAAGGGGTCCGGGTGATCCGCCTCGACGAGGAGGACACGGTCGGCTCGCTGGCGAAGCTGCCCGAGGAAGAACTGACGGTCGATGAGGTGATCGACGGAGAAGTGGATGGGGAGGTCGAGCCGATCGACGACGACCTTGACCTTCCCGGCGACGGTCATCTGCTCAATGACGGCGTCGGCCCGGCCGAGGCCAGCGACCATATCGACGACCGCGACGCCGACGGCGAGCCGGATGACGAGCCGATCGACGAGGACCGCTGAGAAAGAAGAGCAATCCCACGCGGATTGTCATTGCCGGAGCGACCGTGTTGCCCCTGGAGCCCCTGGTTTCCCTATCCTGGCGGAAGCCCCCAGGTTTCAACACGGTCGTTCCTGTCTCTACAACCCTGGAAAAAGAACAGGCAGCCGCCGAGAGTGTCAACCTCGGGAGAACTCGGGAGTTCTCCCGAGTCCTCAGATCCCATCCCCCGGCCGCCTGACATCACATCGTCTCGGCCCGTCCTTCGTCGCCGGGCGTTGCCATCTCAACACACCCTGACCCAGCCGGCGTCATCACATCTCCGAGGCGCTCCGGCGAATTCCGACGAAACGACAGAAACCCCTTCTGATAAATGACTTCGGTCTCCCCGTCAGGGCTCGCGGGCAGGGAAAACCTCTCCGATCAGTCCCAGGGGCTGATGCCCCCTTGGCGATGAATCGCCCCCCTCTCGGGACGAATCCTCCCGGATCACCTGGATTGCTTGTTTTTGGGTGGCAAGGGCCCCAGGGCGAACTCAGGTACCCACAGCCCCGATAAACTCTGGAATACCCTGGAATTCTCGTGTTGTTTTCGCAGTTTGTCCGCAATATACTACCTGAACAAGAGAGTTTCCTCTTACTTCATGGTGTTTCAGTCTGTTTTCACCAAGGGATCATCATCATGGCGAAGGTGACTATCACGATCGAGGGCGAGGCCGACGAGGTGCGGCGGACGTTGCGGCGGCTGGTGGGTTGGGGACACGGCCCGAGGAGCGGCCGGGGCCAGGAAGCGGGGCCTCGCGGGCGAGGCCGGGCGGGCGGGCCGCAGGCGAAGGGGGATCGGACCCCCTGGACGCCCGAGGAACTGACGCAGGTCTGGAATGACATCACGGTCGGGGCGCGGACCGTGCTGGCGGAGATCGCCAGGCGACCGACGGGCTATCCCAACACGGAGTTGCAGAAGACCCTCGGCATGGCCGGCACGGCGATCGGCGGCACGCTCAGCTCGGTTGGCGTCGTCTCCCGGCGGTTCGGCCCCAAGCCCCCGATTTACCGGTTCCGCTGGGACGAGTACCGGATGCCCCCGGCCGTCGCGGAGGTCATCCACCTGCTCTCCCAGGAGCAATCGTCGTCCTGAATGTCCCTCGCCTTCGGGCCGGGAGGGAGCCGGCGCTTCCCCTCCCGGCCCGGGATCGGGGACAAACGGATTTGAGGTTTTGCCCTCGCCGACGAATGGCTACAGTGAGCCCTCGATTCGCTCGACCGCGCCCTTCGGCGTCTCGGGAGAAATCATGGCGAGAGATCGGGCTCGCTACGATAATAGTGGGATCGGGCCTCGTTTCCGAACACGGCTGTCTTCTCGATCCGCCAGGGCCTGACACTACGACGGAAAACACTATAAATGCTTCTGCACCTTGAAGATCGGACACGATTTCCAAACGAAGCCAACTGCCATTTTGGCAGATAATTCGTGGTGGAAGGGAACCGACGAAGCCGAAGCGAAGGGGGGGCGGAGTGATGGCTGGGGTGATGTCGCGGGAAATCGATCCGGGCGGGGTCGCGGCGGTGACCGCTGACGGGCCGGTCTATCGGTTGAGCGTTACCCAGTATCACCAGATGGCCCGCGCGGGGATCTTGACCGAAGAGGAGCCGTTCACCGCGTCCAACAAGAGCGAGGCGGAACCCGACCTGATGATCGTCCGGGGAGAGCGCAACGACTACCCCGACGAGCCACCCCGGGCGGACGCCTTACCCTTGATGCTCGCCGGTCAGGAGATCGCCCGGCTGGCCGTGCGGGATCTGCTGCCGAGGGGTTTGGCGTGACCGGGAACCGGGCAAAGCGAACGATACGATCGGTCCGAACGTAGTAGATGGGGAAGGGGAACGTGTTGTCGCGCAGGATGGGAATCGCCGCATGTCGAATCGCCGCAAGGAACATCTCGATGCCCTGGAACGCCGCCTGACCGGTCCGAGGCGGATCGCGCTGTTCGGTCACCGGGCGGTGGGCAAGACGACGCTCCTGGCGATGTTCTACCGAGAGGCCTCCACCGGCCGGGTGCCGGGCCTGCGCCTGGCGGCCACGCGGCCGTCGAGCGCCGAGTATCTGGCCGAGAAGATCGGGCAGATCGAGGCGGGCGATCCCCCGGCGGGCACCCTGGCCGAGACCGAGCTGCACCTGCGGCTCTATCGCGGCCCCGCGCGGTTCGACCTGATCGTCAAGGATTACCAGGGGGAGCACGTCAGCCTCGGCTCCGATGCGCCGATCCGCGAGTTCTTCGCCGATTGCGACGCGGTGCTCCTCTGCCTCGACCCGGAAGGCTCGGCGGCCCCTTCGGAGCGTCGGCGCCGGCAGCAGGAGATCGAGGAACTGCTGGAGCGCTACATCGAGACGTCGGACGACGGTACGGCGGGGCGTCCCGTGGCCTTGCTGGTCACGAAGTACGACCGCGTGCTCGCGCGCGGCGGCCCGGCCCCGCAGGATGTCGAGCGGCTGGTCGAGTCGCGCTACGGCATGACCCGGCACGCCCTGGCGCACCACGCGCCTCGCGGGGCGATCTTCGCCGTCAGCGCGTATGGCCGGGGGGCCTTGGACGACCGTCCGCCCGCCGAGCTGCACCCCCTGGGCCTGGAAGGGCCGCTCGGCTGGCTGGCCGAGCAGCTCGAAGCCGGCGACCGCGAGCAACTGGAATGGCTCTGGGACCTCGCCCCGGACGACCTGCCGAGGCTCGCGCGGTGCGTCAAGGCGTACGAGCGGCGCTACCCGCAATCGGACCACGCCATCACGTTCCGCCGTCGTTTGAACGCCCTGCGCCGCAAGCACCTGCGGCGACGGCTGGCGAGCGCCGTGGTACTTGGCGGGCTGCTCGTCGGTGGCCTGGCGCTGTACGACGTCTGGGGCTACCGCAATGCCCTGGCGTTCGAGCGGGGGGACAACCCCGCCCCGGCTGTCCAGCAGCGCTGGCATGAGTTCCTGACGTGGCACCCGTCGCAAGTCCTCTTCTGGCCAGGCCAGGCGCGGCAGGCGCGGCACAAACTGTCGGAGTGGAAGGTCAAGGCCGCCGCGCACCGCGTGGAGGTCGGCACCGCCGGGCCGGACCTGCCCGCCGAGTTGACGAGGCTCAAGGAGGAGGCCCCGCCCGAGCTGGTGGCCGACATCCGGCAGGTCGAGCAGGCCCGCCAGAAGCAGCAGCACGACGAGCGCTGGAAGACCCTGCAGATGGCCGAGGTCCTCGCCGGAGATCGTCCCGAGGCCCAGATCGCCGACCTGCGCGCGTTCCTTCAGGAGTATCCCGAGACCCCGCACAAGGCTGAGGTTTCCCGGATGCTCGCCTCGCTCGATACCCAGGTTCACGAGCGGCGCGACCGGCTGGAGCATCAGGACATCGAGGCCCTGGCCCGCGCGGCCGAGCTGCCCGATGCCGACCTCCCTTTGCTGATCGAGCAGGCGCACGACTTCCTCAAGTCGCACCCGGAGAGCCGCTGGCGTGGGGATGTGGACAGCTTGATCCGCGACCTGGCCCACCGGATCGACGAGGCGGACATCGAGAAAGCCCGGCAGTACTCGCGGCAGTATCCCAACGCCAACTTCGCGACGAGGATCAAGAAGTATCAGGACTACCTCGACGCCCACGCCCGGACCGGCGGGGCGTTCATCAGCGAGGCGATGGAGGCGATCACGCAGATCGAGCGCGCGCGCGACACGTACACGTATCGCCAGGCGTATGACCACTACGTCGCCCACCCGAACGACGTGGCGACGGTGGCTGGCCGGCTCCGCTCGTACCTGACGGCCAACCCCGACGGCCGCTTCGCCAAGGCGGCCCGTGACTATCTCGCGTGGTGGGATTCCGTCACCACGCCAAGTGAGTATCACGTCACTCTGAAGCGCGGGGCGGTCGAGGAGGAGGTCGGCAAGTACCTGGCCGGTGGGGCGCCGAACCTGGGCGTGGAGCTGTGGGTCGCGGGGAACAAGTACGGCCCGTCCCCCGCGGTGCCGAACTCGCACAAGCCGAACTGGAACTACACGTTCCGGCCGATCAAGTGGAAATACGGCGATCCGGTCATCATCCGCATCCGCGATTTCGACTGGTCCACCTCCGGCACGCCGATCTTCCGCCTGAACAGCCCGAAGGACGACCCGCTGGCCATGCGGTATCTCTCCGGCGTGATCAAGCCCTCCAAGGGCGGGCAGACGTTCCTGGAGTTCTCCTCGGACTTCCAGATGCCCACGCTGCCGAAGCCGGAATGAGGGAGGGTGGCCGTTCGATTATATATGATTTTTATGGATTATCTATGATAGATAACGGGTGATGTTTTATTAATTAAATCGCCCCGAAGGGGCGTCGTGCTCACTCCGACATCCACCAGACATAATCCTTCACTCCCCATCACCCCTTCCACTCCCGCTCTCATGACGCACGTCCGCTACGAGCAAGCCGTTTACGGCAGTTTCCCGTTCTGGGATCGGGGCTACGACGTGCTGGCCCGTTCGCCGGGGTGTTCCGACGCGTGGCTGGCGGACTTCCGCCGGGCTTGCCAGCATTATGGTGAGCCTCCCCGAGGGGCGACCGGGACCGGGGCGCTGTTCGCCTTGCGGCTGCCAAGCGGCCCCTGGGCGATCGTCGGCGTCTGCCCGCAAGGAGCCGACGACCGAGGCCGCCCCGGCGCTCTGGCGTTCCACGGCCTGCTGCTGCCCCCCCGCGAGTTCCGCAAGGTCGGCTTCAATCCCTTCCGCCTGGAACCCGCCCTGTGTCGGGACTGGGGGCCGGAAACCCGCACCCTGGCCGCCGGATCGCTGGCCGTCGCCCCCGAGGAGGTTGTCCCCGCGGACGATCCCAAGGTCCGCTGGATTGCCGGGACCCTGGCCCACGGGCGGCGGATTGCCCTGGAGTCGGCCGAGCCGGTCGGCGACCTGGCCCGACGGGTCTGGCAAAGCCTGCCGCCGGGGCGGCGGCGGCGACTCTCGGTCGCCACGCTGGCCTTCGGCAACGAGAACCGGTTCGACCTGCTGGCCCTCCCTCGGATGGCCGGCGTGGCCCTGGACCCCTCGTATGTCACGGAGATGCCGCCGGAATCTTCCCTTCCCGTAACCTCCCCCATTCGGTTCTGGACGCCGCGACGACTCGGCTATGCGGTGCTGGCGGTGCTCCTTCTGCCACTGCTGGTGCTGGGCCTGGTCCAGGCGTTGCCGGGCCAGGACGCCGCGCCTCGGTTGCCATCGACGATCGCCAACCGGGAGACCATCCCGAGGCCCGCGCTGGAGGTTCCGCCCCGGCGCATCGACACGAGCTATCCATCCCCGGCCTCGTACCGCGACCTGCCGCCGCTGGACCCGAGCGAGCGTTCCCGCGTGACCAACGGCCTGCGCGACCTGGCCGAGCGGTTCGGCGTGGCGGGGCTGGACCGGACAGATGATTCCGACCCGACCGCCTTGATGGTCCTCGTCGCCGACGGCCTGCGCTATCAAGGCCCCTGGCTCTCGGCCGAGGAGCGGGCTCGCCTTCCGCGCGACCCGGACCCGAGCCGCATCCGGGCTTTGGCCTGGGACGAACACCTGCGGCACTTCGCCCCCGACCGCCCCCTGCCCCGCGACTTCGCCCGGGGGCCGCTCCGCTGGCAGCTCGACACGCTGGCGTGGTCGTTCCGCCTGCCCCCCGACCCGCGCCGGTCGGCCGCCGAGGTTCCGTTCGCCCTGGCCGACGCCCTGGCCGTCGAGCGCCCGGTGCGTCCCAGCCCCCTGGCCGTGCGCTATCCGGCCCTGGAGAGCTACGCCCGGTTCCTCGGCCGGCTGCCGAGGCGCTGAGAGCCGGACCTTCGGGAATCGCGGCTTCGCGCGGTACTCCGTTGATGCAGCGGGATTCCCGTCGTATTACAATGAGAGATTATGACGCTCATACCACGACTCGCTGTCGTCACATCGGTTCTCGCCTTGTCGCTCCTCACCCTCGCCGGGTGCGGCGGAGGTGAGGATGTGACGACCCGCTCGCTCCGCGAGGCCCGGCAACTCTGGAACCGGGCGAACATCCAGGACTACAACCTGGAATGGACCGTCAGCGGCCCCCGGCAAGGGCACTACCTGGTGTACGTCCGGGGCGGACGGGTCGAGGCCGTGCAGTCGATCCTGCCCGATGGCCGGACAATCGAGGCCCATCCGGGGGACCCACGCTATTACAGCGTCGATGGCCTCTTTCGCACCATCGAGGAGGAGCTGGACCAGGCGGAGGACCCGCATCCGTTCGGCCAGCCGGAGGGGGCCGACGTGCTGCTCAAGTTCACAACCGACCCGAAGCTCGGCTATCCCCGGAACTATCAGCGCGACGTGCTCGGCTCGCGGCAGTCGCTGAGCATCGACGTGAAGTCCCTCGACACGAACCCGCCCCCGGCTATTCCCCCCCTGCACCCCGCCCCAACCGGATCGACCAGGACCCCTTCCCGCAGTTCTTGAATCCGGCAGGGAGTCGGCAGGATGGATCATGGATGATCGTGAATTGAAGGCAGATGACCGATCCGCCATCGATCCGCCCCGCTCGGCCGGTCGTCACGCGCGGGTCGTGTGTCACACGCCTCCGTGTTATACAGTGTATGTAGTATCAACGCGGGCCGCTCGCGGACGATCCGCCCAGAGAGGCGGCCCGGTTGTTCCCTCAATCGACCGACGGAAGACCTGCCCCCGTGGATGAAACCAAAGAGCAAGGCCGCCAGTGGAGTCGCCACGCGGCGCAGTATGACGACGTGTTTCTCGACCCGTTCCGCCCGGGAGTCGAGAACCCGATCCTGCCGGCCCTGAAGGCCGTGCCTCGGCCCAGGTCGAAGGCGGTGATCGACCTCGGCTGCGGCACCGGTCCGCTCCTGCCGCACCTGGTCGGGCGGTTCGACGCGGTCACGGCCCTGGACTTCGCCCCCGGCATGATCGCCCGGTCGAAGGAGCGGCTCGGTCCGGACGCCGAGCAGGTCACGTTCCTCAAGCGGGCGATGCACGAGCTGGACGACCTGCAAGGGCGGTTCGACGTGGCCGTGGCGGTCAACTCGATCGTCATGCCCGACGTCCGCCTGATCGACCGGACGCTCCGGGCGGTCCACGCCTGCTTGAAGCCCGGCGGGCTGTTCCTTGGCCTGGTTCCGGCCATCGACGCGATCCACTACCACACGATGCTCCTGATGGATCGTACCCTCGACCAGGGCAAGGAGCCGGAGGAAGCCGAGCGTTACGCCGCTTTCCACGCCGAGCACTCATTTTACGACTTCGCCTTTGGACGCTTCGCCTTCCAGGGGCTCCGGCAGAAGTTCTGGCAGCCGTTCGAGCTGGAATACCGCCTGCGCAAGGCCGGGTTCACCACCGTCGAGCTGAGCAAGGCACTCTACCCCTGGGACGACACCATCACCGGCGGCCCGGAGTACGCCGACCAGCCCCGGAGCTGGGACTGGGCGTTTGAAGCCCGTCCCTGACGTTGACAATCTCCGCTCAGAGCCGCGGAAGAGGAGCACGGCTGACATGTCCTCCCAGAAAATGCCCCCCCGCGAAGAGGATCAATCAATCCGTGACCGGAAGCGGCAGCTCTACGGGGGCGACGAGGAGGCCCTCGCGCCGTCCGAACTCGGCGGACGCAAGACGTTCGCCGATTACGTTCATGAGACCCCCGCCGCCCCGCTTTCCAACGGCGTCAAGGCGATCCTCTGGGTCACCGGGGTGATCGTCGTCCTGCTCCTGGCCGTCGCCCTGCTCCGCGCCGGGTAGGATCGGCGTCCGTATTCTGCCCCCGGGTGGTCGGGGATTCGGTTCAGACACACAACAAACGGGGGGAGGAGGATCTCACTGATCCTCCTCCCCCCGTATTGCGCGGTTCGAATCGGGGACGCGTCCGGCTCAGCCGCCGAACTCGGGGCGGCGGGTGGAAAGCTGCGACTGAAGGCGCTGGATGATCGAGGAGTGCATCTGCGAGACCCGCGACTCGCTCAGGTCGAGCGTCGCGCCGATCTCCTTCATGGTCAGCTCTTCATAGTAGTAGAGGATAATAATAAGGCGTTCGTTGCGGTTGAGGCCCTTGGTCACCATGCGCATGAGGTCCTTGCGCTGGAGCCGACGGGTGGGGTCCTCCCCCTTCTTGTCTTCGAGGATGTCGATCTCGCGGACATCCTTGTAGCTGTCGGTTTCGTACCACTTCTTGTTGAGCGAGATGAGGCCGACGGCGTTGGCGTCCATGGCCATCTTCTCGTACTCTTCCATGGGCAGGCCGAGCCTCTCGGCGAGCTCCGTGTCCGTGGGCGGGCGGCCGTGCTGGGCTTCGAGCGCCTTGCGGGCCTCCTCCAGCTTGCTGTGCTTGGAGCGGACCAGGCGAGGGACCCAGTCCATCGTCCGCAGCTCGTCGAGCATCGCGCCCCGGATTCGGGGGACGCAGTAGGTCTCGAACTTCACGCCCCGGCTCAGGTCAAAGGCGTCGATGGCGTCCATCAGGCCGAAGACGCCGGCCGAGATCAGGTCGTCGAGATCGACCCCCTCGGGCAGGCGCTGCCAGATCCGCTCGGCGTTGTACTTGACCAGGGGCAGGTAGCGCTCGACGAGCCGATTGCGCAAGGGCGTGGTGGGGTGTTCCTTGAACTCTCGCCAGAGTTCCGTCACGTCCACGTCCAGCTTGGTTGGCATCCTGACCTCCATGTCGGCAGCGGTTGAGGCCGGCCCCTTCCATGGGTCCGGGGTCATTGCCACAGGGCGACCACACGGGCGGCCGCGTTGGGCGATGGGTCCGAAGTCCGTCGGGCAGGCCGGTCGAGCCAGAGTCGCTCAACCCGTAGCTTGCCGAGGCCTTCCCTCACTCTCGCGGTCCAAGGAACATCGCGTTCACGTTTAGTATCGGACAACCGGCAGAACCGGCTTGAGTCTTACAATCGAACCGAGCAACAAGGCGTGGTTCACTCGCTCAGCGAGCGACCTTCCCCAGGGCCCAGCGGGCCGCCAGGGCGTGGAAGAATCCGGGGCGTCGCGGCCGAGGGCGACGCTCCTCGATCAACGTCCTTGCCAGCCGCCGCACCCCCTTGGTCGCCGTCGCGCTGGGATAGGCGACGACGAAGGGCCGCCGGCGCCGCACGGCCAGGGGGACGTGCGGATCGTGCCGGACGTATCCCAGCGGGGTGACGACCATCCCGAGGAACTGGCGGCTCGATGCGCTGATCCGGGCCAGGCAGTCGGACGCCTCCGAGGGGGAGCCGGCCTGGTTGACCACCACCCGCAGCCCCGGCGCTCCGGCCGAGCGCCGGAACCGGCCGATGGCCGCGTGGGCGTCGGCCACCGAGGGAGGCTCGGGCGTCGTCACGATCACCACCTGATCGGCGGCCGCCGCCAGCGTGGTGATCCCCGGGTTCAGGCCGCTGCCGGCATCGACCAGGAGGAAGTCGCAATCCGCCTCCAGTTCAGCCAGCTCGGCGGCCAGCCGCGCGGGGCCGTCGCCGAGAGCCTCCCCCAGAGGCCGCATGCCGTGCGCCCCGGCCAGGACCCGAATCTCCCCCGGCCCTGGCACGATGGCGTCGGTCAGCGGGCGTTCCCCCGTCAAGACGTCCCCCAGGTCGCACGGCGGAGCCAGGCCGCAGAGCAGGTCGATGTTCGCCAGGCCGAGGTCGGCATCGACGAGCAAGACCCGCTGACCGTACTCCCCCAGCGCGATCGCCAGGTTCAAGGCGAGGTTCGACGTGCCCACGCCCCCCTTGCCGCTGGTGAAGACCAAAGACCGCGCGGTGGCCGTCGGCAACGGCTCGAGGATAGGGGGCGGCTCGGCCAGGGCGGTTGGACCGGCATGTGACCGGACCAACTGTCGCAAAGCGTCGGCTTGGTCGGACATGACTCTCCTCGGCTCAGGATCCTTCGACGTGTGGGATGCGTGGGACGCTCCATCCGGACACCGCACGGGGCGTCCGACGCACCCAACCGAGTTGATCCTTCGTTCGCTGGTTCCGTTCGACTCGATTTGGTTTCAGGTGATCTCGGAGATGGGCCGTCTATTTAATTCTTCCGGGCGATCTCATCAATGGAGTGTTTTACAATTCCGTGCCATCCAAGCGTCATATCAGGCAATTTGATTGTAATTTGTTCTCGACGTGCCCCGAGGGATCGGTTGCGCCGTCGTGCTCCCTCAACCCCAGGAATTGAGTCGGAGCGATGCCCAGAGCGGCTCCCATCAAGGTCGGAGAGCTAAACGAACCCAGAGGCTGAACCGCCACTCCAGGGCGAAGACCTCGACCCGGATCGGCTCTCATGGACAAAGAGGAACCCCGCCCCTGGGGGTGCGAATCCCGCGTCTCCAGCCGGGTCACGACACGCCCCAGTCGTCAGGGTACGAAGAGGTTACGGCAAGGGCCCGCTTCGCTCCCAACGGCCTGAAACAATCCACAGACGGCGGGGGAAAACCTGTGGATTACCGGTCGCGCCTCGGCGCGGAAGTCCGGCGCTGTCAACGTCCGCGCGGCTTCCCCATCCGATCCATTTCCCGGCGCGACGGCGCATGCCGAAGCGCGCGACGGAGTTAGACACAGGTTTTCCCCCACTGAACAAGCCGGGTTGTGGCCGGGTAAGTCTTTTGGTATCATGGCTTTGTTCGAGAGCGCCCGGGGTTTTCCACGGCGCGGCCGTCCCACCTCGGTTATGACGGCGATGGAGTGATTCCTCTTTTACTCGGAAGACATTGAGAGTCCGGGAAATCGTCACTCCGACTCGAATCCCAAAGGAAACCTGGGATGGTGATGGATCGGGCCGATGTTCGCCCGACGGGGGGCGGTCGGCGCATCCTTAGGTACGTATAGGCGGGGAATCGCCAGCATGAAGGCTCTGTGCAACCGCGAGGAATTGCTCACCGCGTTCGGCATGGTCGGTGGGGTCGTCCCCGCTCGGAGCCCCAAGCCGATCCTTCAGAACGTCAAGCTCGTGGTCGAGGCGCCTCACGAGGCGACCCTGATGGCCACCGACCTGGAGGTCGGCATTCGCTATCGGGTGCTCGGCGTGCGAGCCGAGGAGTCCGGCGCGGTCATCCTGCCGACGACCCGCATGGGCCAGATCCTTCGCACGAGCGACGATGAGGATCTCTACCTGGAGCTGGAGGAAGATCAGCTCAAGGTTCGCGGCCGGCGGGCCCAGTTCGAGCTGCCGGGCGAGGACCCGAACCTCTTCCCCGAGGTGCCCGACTTCGCCGCGACGGCCTACCACGTCATCGCCGCGGCCGACCTGAAGCGCCTGATCCGCCGGACGATCTTCGCCACCGACGTCGAGAGCACCCGCTACGCGCTCGGCGGCGTCCTGGTGGAGCTGACGCCCGAGTCGATCACCATGGTCGGCACCGACGGCCGGCGGCTGGCCAAGGCCAGCGCGGCGGCCGAAACCGAGGGGGATGCCACCAGCCCGGGCGGGAGCCCGGTCATCCCGGTCAAGGCCCTGAAGCTCATCGAGCGGAACCTGGACGACGAGGACCCCCCGGTCCACCTGGCCATCCAGGCCGGCACCGCCGCCCTGATCCGCACCGGAACGCGCGGTCATCTATACCCGTCTGGTCGAGGGGCGGTTCCCCCGCTATCAGGACGTCTTCCCGGCCGAGGTCGAGGTCAAGATCCCGCTGGAGACCGGCCCGCTCCTGTCGGTGGTCGAGCAGGCGTCGATCGTCACCAGCGAGGAGAGCCGCGGCGTGGACTTCTGCCTTCGGCGAGGGGGTGCTGAAGCTCACGAGTAAGGCCGCCGATGTTGGCCGTTCGGAGGTCGAACTGCCGATCAACTACGAAGGCAAGAGCGTCGAGATCACCTTCGACCCCCGCTACCTGATCGATGCCCTGAAGACCCTGGAGCAGACGCCCCGCTGACCGCCGAGCTGATCGACCACAAGAGCGCCGCGGTCTTCAAGACCGACGACCAGTACACCTACGTCGTGATGCCCCTGACCCGTGACCGCTGACCGATCGGACGGCGGCGGTCCCCTCTCCCCGGTCCATTGGTCACATCTTCGAGTGAGCTGAACGGAAATGCGAAGTCGTGGCAAAATGGACTAAACAACGGACCTCAGTCCCGCGTATAATGAAAAGACGTTCACATCGAGCGCCGAACCCGTTCCGGACCTTCCCTGGGGAGGCGTCCTCATGAACGGTCGCAACCGTCGGGGGCCGCAGCCTCTGTCCGACGTTCTGGGCGACTTGTTCGCATCGCGGGGTTACGGACGGCTCCGGACCCTGGGCGAGCTGGAGGAGGCCTGGAACGCCGCCGTGGGGGAGCCGGCCAGTGGGCAGACGAAGGTCGGCGGGGTCCGGCATGGCGTCCTGACCGTCTTGGTGGCCCACCCGGCGCTTCTGGAAGAGCTGGCGGCGTTTCGCAAGCCGAACTTGCTGGCCGCGCTGCGTCGGGACCTTCCCGACGTGTCCATCCATGACATTCGCTTCCGCGTCGGCCCGATTCACTAGAAGGTGTGGCGTGTTTTCCCGCCGGAACGCGATCCTCTCTCAACGATCCGGCGGCGGCATCCCGCACGCAGAGGTAAGATCCTGATGGTTCCGACCAACACCGAAGGCGCGATCGAGTCCGCCGAGGCCCAGGCTGGTTCGCTGGCCGTTGGCAACGGGGCCTCGGCCCGGCATACACCGAGGCCAATATCCGGGTGCTCGAAGGGATCGAGGCGATCCGCAAGCGGCCCGGCATGTACATCGGCGACACGACCCCGCGCGGCCTGCACCACCTGGTCTACGAGGTCGTCGATAACTCGATCGACGAGGCGATGGCCGGCCACTGCCGGAACATCCACGTGACGATCCACGCCGACGGCTCGGCCTCGATCGTCGATGACGGCCGCGGCATCCCCGTGGGCCTCCACCCGGAACAGGGCAAGAGCACGCTGGAGGTCGTCCTGACCACGCCGCACGCCGGCGGCAAGTTCGACCACGACTCCTACAAGGTCTCCGGCGGTCTGCACGGCGTCGGCGTCACGGTCGTCAACGCCCTGTCGGAGTGGCTGGAGGCGGAGGTCCACCGCGAGGGGCAGGTCTGGCGGCAGGAGTACGAGGAGGGGAAGCCCAAAGGCCCCGTCCGCGCCACCGGCCCGGCCAAGGACCGCGGCACGCACATCCGCTTCCTGCCCGATCCGAAGATCTTCGAGAAGGTCGATTTCGACTACGACGTGCTGGAGAAGCGCATGCGGGAGCTGGCCTTCCTGAACAAGGGGATCCGCATCCGCCTGACTGACGAGCGCGTCCGACGAGCCAAAGCAGAGCGAGTTCTTCTCGTCGGAAGGGCTCTCCGAGTTCGTCGCCTACCTGAACCGGGCGCAGACGCCGCTGCACGACGCCGGTCCTGCTGTCCGGCCGCGACGACGAGCGGGACGTCGAGGTCGAGGTCGCCTTGCAGTACAACAACGCGTTCAGCGAGAACGTCGTCAGCTACTGCAATAACATCAACACGATCGAAGGCGGCACGCACCTGACCGGCTTCCGCTCGGCCCTGACGCGGACCCTGAACAACTACGCCAAGGCGCACATGCCGTCGGGCAAGAAGGACCTGAACCTGGTCGGCGAGGACTTCAAGGAAGGGCTCACGGCGATCGTCAGCGTCCGGGTGCCGGACCCGCAGTTCGAGGGGCAGACCAAGACCAAGCTGGGCAACGGCGAGGTCGAGGGAATCGTCGCCAAGGTCGTCAACGATAAGCTGGGCGAGTTCCTGGAGCAGAACCCGCAGCCGGCGAAGCTCGTCATCAAGAAGGCGATGCTGGCGGCCGAGGCCCGCGAGGCGACCCGCAAGGCCCGCGAGCTGGTTCGCAACCGCAAAGGGGTCCTCTCCGGCGGCGGCCTGCCCGGCAAGCTGATGGACTGCTCCACGCACGACCAGGACTCCAGCGAGCTGTTCCTCGTCGAGGGTGACTCCGCCGGCGGCACCGCCGAAGGGGGACGCGACCGGCTGTTCCAGGCGATCCTCCCCTTGCGCGGCAAGATCCTCAACGTCGAGCGCGCCCGGCTGGACAAGGTCCTGGGGAACGAGGAGGTCCGCAACATCATCACGGCCGTCGGCAACGGGATCGGCGAGGAGGAAGACCCGACCAAGCGCCGTTACGGCAAGATCGTGATGATGAGCGATGCCGACGTGGACGGCTCGCACATCCGCACCCTGCTGATGACCTTCTTCTACCGGCAGATGCCCCGCCTGGTGGCCGACGGACACCTGTACGTCGCCCAGCCGCCGCTGTACATGGTCAGCAGCAAGAAGGACCGGCGCTACGTGCAGACCGAGGCCGAGATGCACGCCATCCTGGTGGACTCGGGCCTGCCCGACGCCCGCCTTCGGCTGGCCGACGCCGCCCCGGACGACACGACGGCGGTCATCGAGGGGCCTCGCCTGCGGACCTTGCTGGAGATCGTCACGGGCCTGGACCACGCCCTGCGGGCCTTCGGCCGGCGGAACCTCCCCTTGCGGACGTTCCTGGCCCAGGCCCACCCGCAGACCGGCCTGTTGCCGCTTTTCCACATTCAAGGGGGTGGACAGGACGCTTGGCTCTATACGGCCGAGGAGTTGGAGGCGTACAATCAGAGCCAGGCGACCCCCGCCGAGGCCGAGAGCACCGACGCCGACGCCGACGCCGACGGATCTGGAGTCGTCGCCCCCCGTGTCATCGAACTGCACGAGGTGCGGACCCTCAACAAGTGGCTCGGGCGGCTCCGCGATGAGTTCGCAACTGCGGACGGACGTGCTCCTGCCGATCGAGATCACCGGCGACGACCCGCCGCCGCGGTTCTACCTGGAACGCGACGGCGACGACTACCCCTTGCTCGACCTCCGCGAGCTGGTGGCGAAGGTCCGTCAGCTCGGCGAGAAGGGGATCAAGATCACCCGGTTCAAGGGACTGGGCGAGATGGACGCCGAGCAGCTCTGGGAGACCACGATGGACCCGACGCGCCGCACGCTCATGCAGGTTCGCCTGGACGACGCGGCGGCCGCCAACGACCTGTTCACCACCCTGATGGGGGACGACGTCGAGCCGCGCCGGGAGTTCATCGAAAAGCACGCCCTGGAGGTCAAGAACCTCGACGTGTGACTTCAACCGTCGTATCTTGTTTTGGGACGTGGGTGGTGCCCCGCTGTTCGTCGGTCCGGTCCGGCGGGGCTCCATCGCAATCAGTGTTTCTCACGACCGGATGGCGCATGGATTGCAGGAGTACCTCGGCTGGACTGGCTGAGCACGATCGCTCGATCCCTGATGAGTGGCCCGTGGCCCTCGGACGGCGACGACGAACGGAGAGAAGCCCACGACGGCCCTGTGTGCGTATTGCTGATGGTGTTCGTGTTCTGGTGGTTGCCTGCCTACCGGGGGCCGTGCGCGGCTCCTTCATGAGCCGGCCTCTTTTGCTTGCGGAGTGCGGTCCGTTTCCTTTGCGGACGGACGGGGAAGAGGAAGCCGGGGCTCGATCACGCCCGTCTCGTGGGTGCTGGCTCCGGTGAAATTGATCGGGTCCTTCCGTCGTTCGATCCATCGGTAGGATCTGGCGTGAAGGCGCCGCGGCGGTACCGGCCCTGACTGGGGCCGGAGCCACTCGCGCGGATGGTGTTGTGTTCTGCGACGAGGACCTCGGCCGAGTGCCGTGCCGCGTCGCCGGGGATTCGGGCACGGGCGTGGGGTCACGAGAAGCCCCGGCACGCCGGATGGCCTATCCAACTTGGGACAGGTTGCTGATGGGGATCGCCCAGAAAGTCTCGCGCGAGTTCGCCGATGGGGTCCGCTCCCGCGGCCGATCGTACTTCGACAAGGGGAAGGTCACGATTACCTCGGCCAAGGCCGGTGAGATCGTGGTCGCCAAGGTGCGCGGGACCGTGCCGTACCGGGTCAAGTTGCGGCGCGCGGCGGCCGGCTGCACGCCTCGTGTACGTGCCTGTACTTCGGCCCGGAGGGGGAACCCTGCAAGCACCTCTGGGCGACGATCCTCGCGGCCGATGCCCGGCAACTCCTGAAGTTCGCTCCGAACCGCCCGATGCGGCTGGTGCCTGACGTGCGGCACTTCCAGAACCAGGAAGGCTCGCCGCAGGAAGCCTCCGCCGTCGCCCCTCCGGCCCCCGGCGAGACCGTTCGCAACGGCCGCCCGCCCGGTCAGCCACAGCCGCGCCTTCCCCATCCTCAGCAGAGGCCGGGCAAGAACCGCCCACCGCAAGGTCCCGGGAAGAACCGCCCGCCCCAGGGTAAAGGGCGTCCGCCGCAAGGTCCCGGGAAGAACCGCCCGCCCCAGCAGGGCCCGGGCAAAGGGCGCAAGGACAAGCGGAACCAGACGTCCGGCGGGCGGAACCGGACCCAGGCGCCGCGCCAGCCGAAACGGCCGGCGATGTACTACGTGCTCGACGCCCCGTCCACGCTCAACCAGAACCAGGTTGTCATCACCCTGGCCCGCCGGCACCGCCGCCCCGGCAGCGATCGGGCCTCCCTGAAGCCCTGGTGGCACTCTCCGACGGCCGCCGGCGATGCCCGGGTCGAGCCCGAGGACCGCGAGCTCCTGGCCGTGCTCGCCCTGGCCCAGTCCTCCGGCTCCAACCCGGATGCGTCCGAGGGGGCCGGTAACGGCGTGCCCAACGGGATCAACCGGTTCGTGCTCCGCCCGGAGCTTCAGGCCGAGGTCGTCGAGCGGCTCTGCCGCACCAACCGCTGCCGCCTCCGTCGCACCGAGGACGAGGACGACCCCCCTGCCCTGCGCTGGGATGATGGCCCCCCCTGGGAGTTCTGGATCGATATCAAACTGGCCGACCCCTCCGCCAAGCGCTGGAACTGGCGGGGAACCCTCCGGCGCGGCCGGGGGGACCGCGGCGAGGACCGCATGGACCTGGCCGAACCCCTGGTCTTGCTCCCCGGCCTGGTCGTCCAGGGGATCGGCCGCGCCTCGCGGTTCGACGACGCCGGCATCTACCTCTGGATGGCCCGCCTGCGGCACGAGAAGGAGATGAGCCTGCCCGAGACCCAGCAGGACACGATGCTCGGGCGCATCCTGGGGGATGCCCGGGTCGGCCCCTCGCGGCTGCTCGAAGGCTTGCGGCTGGAGGAGGTGGACCTGCCGCCGAGGCCCAGCCTGATCGTCCGCACTCCCCGGCAGAACTGGGCCTCCGACAACCTGATCGCCGAACTGGAGTTCAACTACGACGGCGTGCGCGTGGCGTCGTTCCCGCCCGGGCGGGTCGCCGTGCAGACCGACCGCCGCCGCGCGATCCGCCGTGACGTGGCGGCCGAGCAGGCGGCCAAGGAAACCCTCTTCGAGATGGGCTTCAAGGAGGCCAAGGACTTCCGCGTCGATCCCGGCACGATGGAGGTCTCCCCCAAGAAGGTTCCGGGGGCGACCAAGGACCTCGTCGCCGCCGGCTGGCACGTCGAGGCCGAAGGGGTACTCATCCGCCAGGCCTCCGAGTTCAAGCTGGCCATCACCAGCGGCATCGACTGGCTGGAACTCGGCGGCCAGGTCGATTTCGGCGGCCAGGGGGTCCCCCTGCCCCAGATCCTCGACGCCGCCCGGCGCGGGGTGGACATGATCCCCCTGGGCGACGGCTCGATGGGGATGCTCCCCGAGGACTGGCTCAAGAAGTACGGCCTCCTGATCGACCAGGGGGTCACGGACGAGGACGGCAACCTCCGGTTCGACATGTCGCAGGCCGGCTTGCTCGACGCCCTGCTCGCCGCGCAGCCGGAGATCCGCTGCGATACCGGGTTCGCCAAGGTCCGCAAGCAACTGCACGCCTTCGAGGGGGTCGAGCCGCTGGATGCCCCCCCTGGGTTCCAGGGGGACCTGCGGCCGTACCAGCAGGAAGGGCTCGGCTGGCTCGACTACCTCCGCAAGTTCGAGTTCGGCGGCATCCTCGCCGACGACATGGGCCTGGGCAAGACGATCCAGGTCCTCGCCCTCCTGCAAAGGCGCCGGGCGCGCCGGCAGTCGAAGGGGCCGTCACTGATCGTCGTCCCCCGCTCGCTGGTCTTCAACTGGCTCCAGGAAGCGGAGAAGTTCACGCCGAGGCTGCGGGTGCTCGACTACACAGGCCCCGGCCGCCACGCCCTCCGCGAGCGGTTCGGCGACTACGACCTGATCGTCACGACCTACGGCACGATGCGCTCGGACGTCGTCGAGCTGAGCCAGATCGAGTTCGATTACGCGATCCTCGACGAGGCCCAGGCGATCAAGAACGCCGAGAGCCAGTCGGCCAAGGCCGCGCGGCTCTTGAAGGCCCGGCACCGCCTGGCCATGAGCGGCACGCCGATCGAGAACCACCTGGGCGAACTCTGGTCGATCTTCGAGTTCCTCAACCCCGGCATGCTCGGTACGGCCAGCGTCTTCAAGAAGCACGCCGGCGGCATCCAGGGGCAGGACGAGCAGGCCCGCGTCCTTTTAGCCAAGGCGCTCAAGCCGTTCATCCTCCGCCGCACGAAGCGTCAGGTCGTCAAGGACCTGCCCGAAAAGTTCGAGCAGAACCTCTACTGCGACATGGAGGCCGGCCAGCGGAAGATGTACGAGGAGCTGCTCTCGCACTACCGCGCGGCCCTCTTGCGGAAGGACGCCAAGGAGCTGAAGACCTCGAAGATCGAGGTCCTGGAAGCCCTCCTGCGGCTGCGGCAGGCCTCCTGTCATCCGGGCCTGATCGACTCCGAGCGCGTGACGGACCCCTCCGCCAAGCTCGACATGCTCATGTACCAGATGGAGGAGGTCATCGACGAGGGGCACAAGGTCCTGGTCTTCTCGCAGTTCACCAGCTTCCTGGCGATCGTCAAGTCGCGCCTGGAGAAGGAAGGGCTGACCTACGAGTACCTCGACGGCCGCACCCGCAACCGTGAGGAGCGGGTCGAGCGGTTCCAGAACGACCCGTCGATCCCGATCTTCCTGATCAGCCTGAAGGCCGGCGGCCTCGGCCTGAACCTGACGGCGGCCGAGTACGTGTACCTGCTCGACCCCTGGTGGAACCCGGCCGTCGAGGCGCAGGCCATCGACCGCTCGCACCGCATCGGCCAGACCCAGCAGGTCTTCGCCTACCGCCTGATCTGCCGGGACACCGTCGAGCAGAAGATCCTCGACCTCCAGCAGCGCAAGCGCGAGCTGGCCGACGCGATCCTCGACTCCGACAACCGGAACATCATCCGCGCCCTGACCCGCGACGACCTGGAGTTCCTCCTCTCCTGACCGCCCCGCCCAGTGACATTCTCGAACCACACCGCCGGCCCCCCGGTGTGTTGCTGATACAGGACGCGCGTTTTTTCCGTTTCCAGACCGCCTGAAATTGCCGCAACACGTTTCCCTTCAAGTAGAAACGGCTATTTTTCGGCCTCGTTTCCAGCGGCTCGCGAGTGTTGCTGACCTCAACGGCCCATTTCGGACGACGTTCGAAGGGGACCATCGAGCGGAAACCATTACCTGGAAACAAGATCCGCGAGGACGATCCGCCGCCCCGGGATCGCCCGGCATCCGCCAGGGGGGCCAAACGAGCACGAAGAGAGTGTTGCTGATCTTGCGCGATGCCGCGCGCCGGAGGAGGAGAAGTGACAATCGGTGGACACGGTTTTCCGCCTCGACTTCGACCTCCATGCTCCCTCGGCGATTGCCCCCGGCTCGGCGGTGACTGCCAGTTGAACAATGAAACGCGGGCTGTGACCGTGTCGGTCACTGGCGGATAAGATAGAATCTGGATAGTTCTCCGATGACGACTGAACGCGATCCCTGGTTTTCGGGATGCTTCCATGCCAGACACCGTCGATGAAACCGTGCCTTACCTGTCGTCCCAGCAGGTGGAGAGTCGGGCGAACGAGGTGCTCAAGCGGCACAACCTCACAACCGTGCCCATTGACCCGGTGATGCTCGCCCACCGTGAAGGCATCCGGGTCAACAACGCCAAATTCGCCGATGATTCCATGGCCGGCATGATCGTCAAGCGAGGCAAAGACGTCACGATGCTGGTGGATTTTGATGACCCGCCATACCGGAAGCGGTTCACCATCGCCCACGAACTGGGCCACCATTTCCTGCATCTGATGGGCGACGGCGAATACATCGACAAGGAAGCGAACATGTTTCGGCGGCAACCGGCCGAGGACCGCCGGATGACGCCGGAATGGCGTAGGGAAATCCAGGCGAACCAGTTCGCCGCATCGCTGCTGATGCCCGAGGACGAGGTCCGCCGTTACTGGAACGAGCGCAAGTCGATCGAGGAGCTGGCGAGAATCTTCAACGTCTCCGACGAAGCGATGGGCTATCGTGTCGATGCGCTGGGGCTGGATTGATGCCCGCGAAGAACAAGCTCCCCGAAACCATCCAGCAGGTTGCCGAGAAGGTCGGCGTTCTCGAAGTCGGCGAGCCGGTCACCAGCGAACAAATCGATAATATTGGCAAGCTGCAGGACATTCAGGAGCGCGCCAAGCACCATCGCACCATCGTCAGCGCCTGGAAGCAGCAGCAGGACCAAGACCGCAAGATGCGGAAGCTGTACGCGAACTGGTTGATGGGTGCCATGAGCGTCCAGGTTCTCGCCATCAACATCATCTTCGTGCTGATCGGCTGCGGCGTGCTGAAATACGAGCCGTGGACCGCCAATACCTTCGTGATGGCCACCTTCGCCGAGATCAGCGCCTTCATCTTGCTTGTGGTCAAATACCTGTTTCCCGCCACATCGGATCGGATTCTCGAACTGATCGACCGATTCAAGGAAAGGAACGAGACTCGATAATGGTTCCCGACACCTTTCCTGGTCCATTTCCTGCTTTCAAGAGTGGATGCAATCGAGTAATTTGGTGAATTCAGTATCCGCCGAATTGAAGTAGGGAGGCTGTGAAACGACCGGACGCCGGCATGAGGCAAATGGCGAGTGAGCAACATGGACAATCCTAGCCTTAAGTAAACATCTATTGAGGAACGTGCCATGCGTGAAGCGATCACCGCGTATTGCAAACGGGTTCAGGAGCTTGCCGAGCATGTCCGGGGAAATGAGCAGGCGACGAAGCAGAGCATCATCGGGCCGTTGCTAACCCTGCTGGGATATGATCTGACCGACCCACGCGAGTGCATCCCGGAATATCGGGTGGACTTCGGCCGGGATCGCTCGGTCAAGCCGATCGACTGGGCGTTCTTTCAGAATGGGAAGCCGGTCTTTTTCGTCGAGGCCAAGGAGGTCGGCAAGCGCCTCAATAACTATGACGAGCAGCTCGCGGACTACTTCGCCAAGTCGCCCGAGGTCAAGCTGGGGATTCTCACCAACGGCGTGCAGTGGCGGTTCTTCACGGACGTGGTGGACGCCAACATCATGGACCGCGAGCCGTTCGTGCGCTGGGATGTGATCAACGATGAGAACCCGCCGTTCGAGTTCCTCACCCTGCTCCAGAAAGCGCAGTACAACGCCGAGCTGATCCGCACGTTCGCCCAGCGGAAGCGGGCGCAGAACCTCCTGGTTTCCGAGCTGACCCGCCTCCTGGAACCGGCCCCCGAGTTCATCCGCCTGGCCGTCGCCAACATCGAGACGCGGAAGCTGACCGAGTCGGTGCTGGAGACGTGGAAGCCGGTGCTGGAGAACGCCATCAACGTCTGGGCCAAGCAGCGCATGCTCGACACGGTGCTGGAGTACCCCTCCCGGAGCGAAGGTTCGCTGATGAGCGACCCCTCGACCGCCAACCGCATCGAGACGACCCAGGAGGAACTCGACGGGTTCGAAACCGCCCAGCGCCTGCTCGGCCCGGATCGGCCGATCGCCTGGCAGGACACCATCTCTTATTTCAAGATCCACTTACCCGAGCGCCATACGTGGGTCTTCTGCCGCCTCTACTTCAGCCGCAAACGCCCCTGCGTCTGGGTCCCCTTGCCCGAGGACGAAGTCCAAAGCCTGGCCCCCGATTTCCCGGTGTCGTGCCCCCAACTGGGCTGGTCGTGCATCACCCTGACCGAGACAACCGAACTGGAACGCCTCGGCGATGTCCTCCGCGCGGCGTGGGAGAGCCAGAAGGCCATCCGCGGCGGCTCGGCCGATCCTCGCGACGATCGATCGGAGTCGGCGGAAGACCCGCCTCAAGCCGAATCCGCCGAGGAACCGTCCCCTTCCGCGTTGCCGACCGTGGGGCCTGTCGCGAACCCATAATCATCAAAGAAATACGATGATAAACAGAAGAGGGTGTCGGTCGAAAAGGTTCCTGACACCTTTTTTGCGCACCCTGATCTTCTCGTCAAAGATTTTTTAACGGATTCCGAGAGCCTGGAAGAATCGAGGCCTCGCGCTCAAAATCAAGCCGTAAACTTCTATCAATTCGGCGGATATGGCGAACGTTCGGGTGGGCGGCGAATGCCTTGGCCATTTCAGGATTCCTTGGCGATGACAAAATTCCATTTTTTTCCGCTTGATATGGGACCCGACGAATCAGATAACCGAGGAGGGAAACGCGCAACGCGGGAGAAGTCGCGGACTTGTATCTTGATCTCTCGTCGTCATGCATGATTGTTCGCGATGACCGCGGGCTGTAGCGTCACAACCCTAGGAGAACAAAGGAATGGTTAGTGCTGTCATCCGTCGATTCCGCCGATTCTCACCAGGAATTCTGGCGGCGTCCCTCCTGCTGATCCCCGCGCTTTCGGGTTGCTCGAACAAGGTTGAGGAGGGGACGCTTCAGGAGGAGCAAGCGCCAGAAATCACCGACGCCAACAACGCGATGATGGACTACGCGAAGACGCAGGGCAAGACGAAGGATTAACGCCCTCCGTCGGTTGGTCGTCCGTCCGTTTCGCCGACGGACCGGGGGCGATCGTGTCCCCCTTCCGTCGGCGTCCAATCTCGATCGTTCTCGTTGCATCCCGTCATCTTTCCGGGGGTCATTTCATGCGAACGTCACTTGCCAGATCAAACCGTGATCGAGGTTTCACCTTGATCGAGCTGCTGGTCGTGATCGCGATCATCGGCGTCCTGATCGCCCTGCTGCTGCCCGCCGTCCAGGCCGCGCGCGAGGCCGCCCGGCGCAGCCAGTGCACCAACAACCTGAAGCAGATCGGGCTCGGGCTGCACAACTACCACTCGGCCGTCGGCTCCTTCCCGATGGGTAGCTCGTTGAACGAGATCAACGGCTCGGGTTACAAGGAGGGCTGGTCAAGCTGGAGCTCCCACGGCATGCTCCTGCCGTACATCGAGCAGCAGCCCTTGTACAACGCGGCGAACTTTTACTACGCCCCGGAATGGGCGACCAACATCTGCTATTTCATCAACTCGACGGTCTCCAACAGCGTGTTGAACGTGTTCCTCTGCCCCTCCGACGGAAACTCGGGGCGGCCGGGGCCGTGGATCAACAACTACGTGGCCAGCCAGGGGACGAGCACGTACGAAATCCATTACTGGTACGGCCAGTCGGAAGTCAGCGGTCTGTTCGCCTACTACACGAGGGCCTACAGCATCGCCTCGGTGACGGATGGCACCTCGAACACGATCGCCTTCTCGGAGATCCTGGTGAACCCGCCGCAAGCGCGCGGCCGCGGTCGGGCGACGGGCAACGCCAGCGGCTTGCAGACCGTCAACCGCTTCGACATTCAGGAGGTGGCCAACACGCTCGCGGCGTATAAAGCCGACCTGGCGATCTGCTCGGCCCAGTTCCAGGCCGCGCCCGGGAACGGCCCCGGCTCGCGCTGGTCCACCGGAGCGATGGGCTACACGATGTTCAACACCATCGTTCCCCCCAACGGCGCGGGCGGGCAGGTCAAGTGGAGCGCCTGCCGCAACGGGTGCTGCTCCCAGGCCCAGCACGCGAACTACGTCAACGCGATGAGCAACCACTCCGGCGGCGTCAACGTGCTGATGGGCGACGGCAGCGTCCGTTTCGTCAAGGATTCGATCCAGCCGTACATCTGGTGGGGCCTCGGCACCAAGGCCGGCGGAGAGGCGATCTCCGCCGATCAGTATTGATTCCGACCCGACCGACCGTTGGGTGAACGACCCGCCCGCGGATCGGCCGCGGGCGGCGGGACATGACCGGCGGCGCGGGGCCAGACGCTCTCTTCGGCCTCGCGCCGCCGTTTTGCTGAGGGCGGG
The DNA here is from genome assembly GCA_963758025.1 of uncultured Planctomycetota bacterium. GTDB lineage: Bacteria > Planctomycetota > Planctomycetia > Isosphaerales > Isosphaeraceae > CAVWUA01. The sequence goes on from CAVWUA010000020.1 coordinate 93,752, forward strand.
AAGAAGACGACATCGCTAGCCCCCCAACCCGGCCCGAGAGCCAGGCTCCGCGCGCATCCCCTCCCGCCGGCATCGCGTGGACCGCCCCCGACTCCCCCGAGGGATCATCATCCATGTCATCCGAACATCCAATCACACCCACGCCTCCCCCTCCGGACACCGACCAACCGGTGGCGCCCCCTCCGGACCGGGACCTGTCCGGTCCTCCCCCTGTCGCGGAGGTCCGTTCCGGGCGGATCTGGGCCTTTGCCCTGGGGGCGGGGGTGCTGGCCGGGCTCCTCTCCGCCGGGGTGGGAGAGGGGATTTATGACCTCTTTCAGCCTGGACTGGTCGAGCAGGAGGTCATGGGGGAGAAGAACATGGTCGCCCCGCCTCATGAGATCGCCGCGGCGACCCGAAAGAACGCCGCCTTGACGTTTGGCCTGATGGCGGCCCTGCTCGGGCTGGCGTCCGGCGTGGCGGGGGGCCTGGCCGGCCGCGATGGCCGCTCGGGGGTCCGTGCGGGCCTCGTCGGTCTGGCCGCCGGGGCGATCGCGACGGCCCTCGCCGCCTGGCTGATCGTCCCTGTGTACGAGGGCTATGCCTTCCGGGTGCAGTCGAACGCGGGGGACGAGAGCCTGCTCTTGCCCTTGCTCGTCCATGCGGGCATCTGGGCGGCCGCCGGCGCCGCGGGCGGGCTGGCGTTCGGTCTGGGACTGGGGGATCGCCGCCTGGCCCTGTTCACCCTGATCGGCGGCCTCGTCGGCGCCGCGATCGGCGCGGCGATTTACGAGATCCTCGGCGGCATCCTCTTCCCGATGGACAAGACCCCGCAGCCCTTCGCCACGTCATGGATGCCCCGCACCCTGGCCCCGCTGCTGTCCTGCCTCCTCGCCGCCGCCGGCGCGGCCTTCGCCGCCCAGGACGCCCTCCGTGCCCGACGAAAGGAGGAAATTAAGGTGCCAGGAGCCGATTCGCCTTGAATCGGCTCCTGACACCTTATTCCAGCGCAACGGTTGTGGGGCAGTCGATCGCTCCTCAACACGTCAGTACGATCCTTCCTGGATCACTTCACTTCCATTCATGGTTCCTATGGCCCGCCAAATGGTCCATTCAACCGTGTCCGTCTGAAAGGCGGCATGGCCATCGACGAAGAGAACCATCGCGCCGCCGGGATGCTGGCTCCCGGCCGTGTAGGCGCTTTGCGCGACCAAAGTTCCGTTCGTACAGGTATGGTCGTTTGGCGGCAGGGTGTGGTTGTAGGCTGATAGCCCAAGACTTCCCGCTATCCAGCTCGTTCCCTTGGGAGGGCCATTGAGTTGTGCCTTCGTCGCATCCAAGTTGTGGCAAAGTCGTGCAAACTGGTCGAACTGGCTTTCCTTTCTCAAGATGATCGGTGTCCTGAACGTGCTCCGCTTGGCATCGCGGACTCCCGGAGCTGACCCGAGGCTCCATTCCGAAAGTGCGACGGTCTGGCTCGTTCCATCAGTGATCTGTTGGAGGCTGTTGACCGTTTGCGATCGAGACCATGCGAAGGGGCCGTTATTCTTGGCCCCGCGTTCGTCGAAGCCGACTCCTTCATTACTCGCGTAGCTTGTCACCCCGCCGAACTTAGGCGGGGGAGCATCCGAAGGACAAAGTAGACTTTCGGGTTGGATTAGAGAAATCGTATAATTTTCGAGATAAGCGTCTGAAGCGTGTATGGAAAAATTAATCGCGCCGTAGAGGGGCTGCTGGTCCATGTAGGGCAGGAGCATGGCATACGGGGAATAGCCTTTCTCCCCGCGCGGCAGTACGCCCATAACCGAGATATAGTTATGGATCGCCAAGCCCAACTGCTTCAGGTTGTTAGTACATCGAGAGCGGCGGGCGGCCTCCCGGGCGGCCTGCACGGCGGGCAGAAGGAGTGCGATCAGGATTCCGAGGGTCGCAATGACCACCAGCACTTCAACGAGAGTAAAACCTCGCCTATTGAGGGGCCGTTTGCCGGGACCCTCGCCATTCTGACCACGAATCCACCCTGACCCGAGTTGCGAGGCGATTTGATCTCTCACTGCGGGAGCCTCCTGAGTTGCACCGTCGGGTGAATCCCCACTGTGCGTCCGTGAAGACGCACAGTACCCCACTCCATCGAGGACCGCGAGCATAACGACTCATCAAGTTGATAGTAAACAAAAATATTAAGTAGTGCGGTCGGGTGGCACGCCCAGCATGGGCGTGGTTGGCCTCGACTGGGGCCTCCCGACACCTTATTCCGGCGCGGGGAAACCGGCAGGGGTCGGACGGCCCGATGGTGGGACGGCGTGAGGACTTGCGACGGTCCGGGAGACGAGAATCCGGCCGTTCGCGTCATGGAAAAGGGAGGAGGGGCGTCCGGCGCCCGCGGTGTGGCGCCGGGAATCTCGCCTCTCGTCCTCACGAGAGTTATGTTGATGTTCCCCCAAGAGTATTTCCCCACGGGGATGGGCTCGATCGTCCTGGATGGCGACCTGCTGAGCTACCGCAAGACGGATGGCACGAAGTACACAATCGGGACCACGTTCCACCCGGCGAACCTCCCCGGCTTGCAGTTGTGGCTCCGGGCCGACGCCATCACCGACCTCCTCGATGGCGGGGCGGTGACCTCCTGGCCCGACTCCAGCGGCAACGGGCGGCACGCGTCCCAGTCCTCGGCAAGTTTCCGGCCGAGCTTCCGGGCCATCGCCCGGAACGGTCGTCCGGCCGTTCTCTTCAACGGGACGAGTCAATTTCTGGACGGTCCCTCCGCGAACTGGCGGAGCGTCTTCGCCGTCGCCCGTTGCGGCACCACGCCGAGCGATCACATGAGCCTGTGGGGGTGTTCCACCTCGGGCGTGGATCTCAGCATCCGGCGCTTCGGTTCGGGACCGTCGTACAGTCACAACAACGCGAACGACATGGCCCTCGCCAGCGGCTATCGGATCGACGGCGTCGTCACCAACCAGGTGCCCAACGGGGTCTGGCACGTCGTCTCGTGCCTGTCTCCCGTGCCGCGAACCTTCCCTTACCGTGTTGGCGGAACGGGGTTATTCTCCACCGCCCGGCTCTGGACGGGCGAGATCGCCGAGATTCTCATTTATGACGCGGCCCTGACCCCTTCGAATTTCCAGAAGGTGGAACAGTACCTCGCCAACAAATACGCGCTTCCCGACGCCCGGTAGGGACGGCGGGCCGGTCGATCCGGCTGTGGCCTCCCCCCGAGGCCACAGCCGACAGATCTTCGGTAAAAAGGTTCCTGACACCTTTTTTGGCTTCGCGCCTTTTTGCTTATTCCGTCCCGGCGTCGCCGAGTTCTTCCATGTGCTCGGACTCATTGGTGACGTCGATTCCGGCCAGCGGGGAGTCGGGATCGGCGTTGTAGACGGGGGCGACGTCCAGATCGGCGATGTCCTGCTCCTGCTCTCCGGAAGCGCCGCCGCAACCGGCATGGGTGAGGGTCAGGGCCGCGATCATCACGCCACCGAGCGAGAGCCGCACCAGATATCGGATGCTCACGGTAGGAGATCTCCTCGTGCTCGATAAATAAAAGGAATGAGACGGTGGGCAGGTTGGTCGGGATCAAGGCACCGGATCGGGCAAGGAAAGCCGATCCGGTGCCTTGTCTCATTCGGGAACCCGCGGGAACGGGATCAATACTTGTTCTGGCCGATGGCCTCGCCGCCGGCGCGGGAGCCCAGGGCCCACCAGGTGTAGGGGGCGACGCTCGTCTTGATGAAGTGGACGCTGCCGTCGGCCATCAGGACGTTGCCGCCGCCGGAGTGGCGGCTGCGGACCGAGTGCAGGCCGTCGCTGGCGGCGTAGTACATGCAGTCGGCGTGCTGCGAGTTGGGCGGCAGCAGGGTGTTCATGCAGGCACCGTGGTGCATGCGGGGGGTGGCCCAGTAGAGCCTCGCGTCGTTCGTCTCGTTCTTCCGGGCCTTCCGCGCGGCGTCGCAGCTCTGGATGTACTTCTGGAGGTTCGCGGCGGCACCCGGCATGACCTGGTTCGCGCCACTGCCCCGGCCGCCGGTCGGCCACGCCAGGTTATTGTATTCTTCCGCGCCGTTCTGGGTGGCGCTGTTGCCGTCGCCGATGAGCATCTCGCCGAAGGCGATCGTGTTGCTCGTGCCGTCGAGGATATCACGGATTCGCATGGAACCGGGGGCCGCGAAGACGCCGACACCGAACTTGGGGGAGTCGCCCCAGCGGAACATCGGGCCGACGCTGGCGCCGTAGTTGGTGCCATACGGGTAGCGCGAGCTGCCGGTGTCCGACGGGCAGAGATAGGCGTTGACCGCGGTCTTGAGCACGGTGCTGTTCTGGGCCTGGTCCTTGCCGGCGCAGCCGATCAGGCACGACGCGTTGAAGTTGTAGGCGTTCATGAGCGGCTGCTGCTCCATGTAGCCCAGGATGAAGACCAGGGTACCGGGGCCGTGCCAGGTCGATTTGCTGTTCGGGTTCGTGGCGGCGACCCCGTAGCCGGCCAGCATCGGGAACGAGCCCATGGACGAGTGGTAGTTGTGCAGGGCCAGGCCGATCTGCTTCAGGTTGTTCGTGCACTGCGAGCGCCGGGCCGCCTCGCGTGCCGCCTGCACGGCGGGCAAGAGCAAAGCAATGAGAACGCCGATGATGGCGATGACGACCAGCAACTCGATCAGTGTGAACCCGGACCGTGGCGAGATGAACCGATGACGAGAGATGGGATGGTCATCTTGCATGACAGACTCCTTTGGAAGATGGGAACCGAACGAGACTTGCCAGCCATCCCAGCCTGGTTTCGCACGCGCGGAACCTTGACCTAGCGCAAGGTCAACGAGACAATCGATTTGTGCGCATAATCGGAAAGAAGGGCTTGCTCGACGGCGCAGGATGGCCGACCCGTTCCGAAGATCCAATACGACAAAAATCAGGGGGGTGAAAAAAATATCGGGACGATATTTTGATTTTTGACGCTCTCTAAAGATCTTCCGAATCGGATAATTGCCATTTATGGGTTCGGCATCGCGAGGCGTCAAGAAAAAAGTCGTCGGAATACCCGGCTCGCCGACGTAAGTTCGGTGTATGCAACAGGTTAAATGGCCATTTTTTTTCGCCGACACCCGGGCTGGAGGCGGTTGGGTGCCTGCGCCTTGTTGCGTTTATGTGTGGTAATGTGGTTGGATGGAATCAACATCTGGCACCTTTCTTGAGATGTCAGGTGTTGATTTTCCATTAAAAAGGTTCCTGACACCTTTTCAATCAAGAGCACGCATCCCCGCGTGCTTCAAAAAGTAAAGAAAAACCGCCCCCGCGCAAAGATGATCGTTGCTCGGCGCAGCGCGTGGGAATAATGGGGTGTTCCTCGAGGTGGTATTTGTGAGGAAACCTTATGAGCAAGCCAAACCAATGTCCCGACGTCCACACTCTGCGTAATTTCGTGACGGGTCGTTTGCGGCTGGAGCGCGCCGCGACGTCGTGGATCATCTGGTCGGCTGCGTGCATTGTCGGGGAGTGGTGGACGGGCTGGAGGCGACGCACCGCGACCCGACCCGCGCCGGCGAGTCGGCGTGGACCGAGCCGGACCTGGATCCGACGGCCTCGGCCCTTCTGGAGGCGGACGAGGTTGTCCCTCCGGATTTCGACCTGGAGGCGATCCTCCTGCCGCCGACGAAGCCCGACACGATCGGGCGGATCGGCGCGTATCACGTCCTCAGCGTGCTGGGGCATGGTGGCATGGGGATCGTCCTGAAGGCGGAGGACGAGGCCCTGCACCGCATGGTGGCGATCAAGGTGCTCATGCCCAGCCGGCTGACGAGCCTCGGCGCCCGTCGCCGGTTCGAACGGGAGGCCCGCGCGGCGGCGGCGATCAACCATTCGAACGTGGTGATCATCTATGGCGTCGGCGAGCAGAACGGGGCCCCGTATCTGGTCATGGAACTGATCGCCGGTCAGTCGCTCCGCCAGCGGATCCGGAGCGGCCCTCCCCTGACGCGGGCGGAGCTGTTCCGCATCGCCGTGCAGATTACCGAGGGGCTGGCCGCCGCGCACGACCACGGGGTCATCCACCGCGATATCAAGCCGGCCAATATCATGCTGGAGCGCGGGGTCGAGCGGGTCAAGATCACGGACTTCGGCCTGGCCCTGGCGGCGCTGGACGCCTCGGACGTGACCTCGCTGAACCAGGTCGTCGGCACCCCCGCCTACATGTCGCCGGAGCAGGTCCGGGGTGAGCGCGCGGACGCCCGCAGCGACCTGTTCGGCCTGGGCTGCGTTTTCTACGCGATGGTGGCCGGTGCCTCGCCGTTCCAGGGGCGCACACGCTGGACGTGATCCGCCGCGTCTCGGACCACCAACCTCCGCCCCTTCAGGAAATCTGCCCGAACGCCGGGGTGGCTTTCTCGAACATCGTCGAGAAACTGCTGTCGAAGAACCCCGCCAACCGCTACGCGACGGCCGCCGAGGTGGCCTCGGTGCTCAAGGAGCAACTCGCGTTGCTGAACCTGGCGGACTCGGCCGAGGCGTCAAAAACGCTGATCATCCCGGGGAAGAAGGCTCCGGCCTTGCCCCAGCGTTCCTGGGTTTCGATGCTCTTGTTGACCGCGGCCCTGTTCCTGATCGCCGCCGCCGTGCTGCTGGTGCGGATTGCCCTGCCTGAGGGCAGCCTGCGTATTCCCTTACCGTACGTGGACAAGGTCGTCCCCAGCATCCTGACCGTCTCGCGCGTGGAGCCGGCCGATTACGGCACGATCAACGCGGCCCTGGCCGACGCCCACCCGGGGACGACCATCCGGCTGCTCGATGACTCCACCTATGAGGAGGCCGTGACGATCGCCGACCCCGCGCGTCTGAAGGGCGTGCGCATCGAGTCGCCTCGGGGCGCGACCCTCCAGGCGCCCCAACCGGCCCCGGCGGTCCTGACGATCAACGCGACGCCCGGCGTCGAGATCCTCGGGCTGAACATCCTGGCGTCGCCCCTTCAGCACGGCGTCCTCGCCAAGGGGCCGGTCGAGGGTCTGTCGTTGCGGCGGATGCGGATCAAACGCCCCGGACTGACCGAAGGGGCCGCCATCCGGCTGGCCGCCGGCATCAGCGCCACCTGCGCAACCCGATCCGGCTCCAGGACCTGACGCTCGATGCCGACGCCGTCGATCTCTGGATCGGCGGCGCGGCCGTCCGCCCGAGCGAACAGATCTTCATCGAAAACAACACGTTCTCTGGTTCGCATGTCCACGTTCTCGTGGATGGTTCCGCGCAGGACATCCAGATCCGCGGCAACATTTTCCGTGGCGGGCGTTACGGCGTGAACCTGAACCTGCCCGAGTCGCACCGATCGAGACGTCTGCTGATCGCCAACAACACGTTCCTCGACACGATCTTCTGGGTCGGGCTGTGGGCCACCGATCCCCGGCAGGATCAGTTCGAGATCAGCAACAACTTGATCCTGGGCGCCGACAAGGTCCACTGGGACCGGGTCGATCAGCCGTCGCAGGCCGCGGGGCGCTGGGTCTTCCGCGCGAACTGGTGGGAATCCTCGCCCGAGACCGAGGGCCTGGCGGGCCTCGGTGGGCGGATCGCGTTGATCAAGCCGAGCATCCCGCTGCTGTCGCGCGACCCGAAGAACCCCAATTTCCTTCGGCCCAGCCCCGACTCGCCCCTGGCCAAGCAGGGGGTCGGCGGTCACTTGCCGTCGCACATCGGCGCCCTGCCGCCCCCCGAACGAGCCCCCCGTGCCACCACGCTCTCGGCCTCGAACCGGCGACAGGCCCTGAACGAGTGAGTGAGCCCCCCGTTTGCTCCGGGTTCCGGGAGCGAGGGTCCGGGAATCCGGGGCAAACCGATCGAATTTACGATATCGGATTTGAAATCTCCGTGCGCGGATTGCACAATGCCAACAATATGACACGAAGGCACGCGCCATTCTGTGCGATTCCCTGCTCCTCGTGTTCCCGAAGTCGTGAACCGTTGACGGAGAGCATCCTATCCCCACCTCGGACCCCGGGAACATTCCCGCGATTATCGGCGAGATGACCCGTTTGAACCCCGCGTCGATCCTCGACCTCGGCGTGGGCTTCGGCAAGTACGGTGTCCTCGCCCGCGAATATCTCGATGTGGGTCAATCGCGGGTCGCCCGCGATGACTGGCGCGTCCGGCTCGTCGGTGTCGAGGGTTTCGCCCCGTACCGGAGCGCCTTGCATGACGCCGTTTACGACGAGTTCCGGGTCGAGGACTTCACCAACGGTTACGAGCGGTATCGCGGCTTCGACCTCGTGCTGATGATCGATTCCCTGGAGCACGTCGAGCGGCCCCGCGCCCGGTTCCTCTTGCTCTCGCTGCTCGAACACAACGGCCACGTCATCGTCTCCTGCCCCGATGGCGACTTGCCGCAGGGGGCCGTCCACGGCAACGAGTTCGAATGCCATCGCTCGGTCTGGTCCGAGGCCGATTTCGCGGCCCTGGGCGGCTGGACCATCCATAAAGGGTTCTGCATCGTCGCCTCGATCCCGGGCTTCGCGGACCCGTCCAGGGTACACCACTCCGGTTCGGGCTCTTACTGAATAATCTTCAGGAATCTATATTATGAGCGATCTCGAATCGATGAAGCTCGGGGTGTATGAATACCTGTCAGCTGCGAGTGTCAGACAGCACGTGTATCAGTATCCGGGCGGCTCGCCGTATCCCTCGGAGGCCCCGATCCCCGAGCCCAGGGCGCTGGGGAAAGCGCCTCGGGTGAGGCGCCGTTGCGGGTCATTCATGTGGGGCCTTGCATGGGACCGGGCGGCACCGAGGTCTGGTTGCTGGGCCTGCTCCGGTTTCTCGATCCGAAGCGTGTGAACGTATTGCGCTGCATCGTCACGATGCCGGAGCTTTATAACGAGGATTTCGCCCGGCAGGTTCCAGTTCCGATCGAGATCGGGCAGGCGGAAAGCGTGCGCCGGGCCGCCCGCGAGTGTGACGTGATGATCTTCTGGGCCCATCCGGAGATGGCCATCTGGCTCGATGGCGTGCGTCCGCCGGTCTGTATCTACGTGGCACACGGAGAGAGCCAGTGGACGCGCGAGGTCCTGCTGGCGAACCGGTCGGTGGTCGATCACGCGGTGGCCGTCAGCCGTCGGGCTCAGGAGCGGGTTTGCGACGGGATTCCCTCGACGATCATCCATAACGGGATCGACATGTCCCGGCTGGCGCGGATGCGCGACCGGGCGGAGGTGCGCGCGGCCCTGGGGTTCGGCCCGGAGGATTTCGTCGTCGGGTACCTCGGCCGGCTCAGCCCGGAGAAGCGCCCGCAGGGGGTTATCGAGGCCGTCGCGCAGCTCCCCCGCCCTTCAAGCGCTCCTGGTGGGCTATGGGGAGATGCGTGGTGCGCTGATCGATCTGGCCAACACACACATCCCCGGCCGCTACGCCTTCGTCAATTCGAGTGACTACCTGGGAGATTACTACCAGGCGATGGACGCCTTCTGCCTGCTCTCCAGCGAGGAGGGCTTCGGGCTGGTGCTGCTGGAGGCGATGATGTGTGGCCTGCCGGTCGTGGCCAGCAACGTCGGCTGCGTGCCCGAGGTGATCGTCGATCGGGTCAACGGCCTCGTCGTCGATGGCAGCGCCGCGCGACCGCCGCCGCCTTGCGGTTGCTCCAGCGTTACCCGCTCTGGGGCGGCGTCGCCGAGGAAGGCCGCCGCTACGCCGAGAGCTACGGCCACGCCCGCCGCATGGCCCGGCAGTACGAATCGCTCCTCGATCGCCTCTGGACCGAGAAGCAAGGCCCGCCCCGCCCTTCCACCATCCTCCCGGATCGTTTGTCCGTGATCCGTGGCCGGTGATCGGAAAAAAGTGATCCTCCCCCCTTTTTCCGAAAATTTCTCTTCTTTTGCGACCCTTTGCGACTTCGCGTCTTTGCGTGAATCTCTTCGCCGGGAACTCCTTCACCGCGGGTCGAGATTGTGCGATCATGGCCCCTGGATGGGATCACGTTTTTTGACCCTTCGGGAGTCCTCATCATGTCCATCCCGCGTGCCCGAATCCTCCTCGTGATCTGCGCATTGATCTGGTTCCTGCCCCACAAGGCCGCGGCGGATGAGGGACTCTCGACGATCGCCGGCCGCTGGCTCTCCCAGACCCTGGAATCCGACTGGCCCGACCATCCCGAGTGGCTCGCCATGCTCGCCGACATCCTTCAGGGGAGTCAGCTCGGCCCGACCGATGGCTGGTTTTCAAAAGCCACCGCGCAGACTCGCTACGGCTGGGATGCGGTCCGCTCCCGGCTCGACCGCGATGGCGACGGACAGGTCGCCCGCGACGAATTCCCCGGCCCCGACGCCGACTTCGCCCGGCTCGACCGCGACGGCGACGCCACGCTCACCGCCGCCGACTTCGACTGGGGCGCCCACGCCCTGACCCCCACCCCCGGCGCGATGCTCTATTACATGGCCGACCGCGACGGCAACGGCAAGGTCACGCGCGAGGAGTTCAACACCCTGTTCGATGCCGCCGATACCGACCACCGCGGCTTCCTCTCGCAAGACGACCTGCGCGCCCTGCTCAACCCGCCCCGCCGGCGCTCCGGCGGAGGCTCGAGGAGGACGGACCGAGCAAGGCCACGCTGGTCAAGGGGTTATTCAAGCAGGAGATCGGTTCCCTCTGGCCCGGCCCCTCCTTGGGAGACCCCGCGCGGATTTCACCTTGCGTACCGTCAGGGGACCGCCAGATCACCTCGGACAAGATCGGTCGCAAGCCGGTAGTGCTCGTCTTCGGCAACTTCACCTGCGGCCCGTTCCGCAGCCAGGCCGGGAATGTTTAGAAGATCTTTGAACGCGACCGCGACCGCGCTGAGTTCCTGATGATCTACGTGGCGAGGCCCACCCAACCGACGGCTGGCACATGCCCAGCAACAACCGCTACGACGTGAGCCTGCCCCAGCCCCGGACGTTCGACGAACGGGTGAAGGTCGCCGCGACCTGCCAGCAATCACTCGGGTTCGACATGCGTTTTTCGTCGATCCGATGAACGACGTCGCGGGGGCCTTGTACAGCGGATGCCAAGCCGCCTCTACGTCATCGACCGCGCGGGGAAGATCGCCTATAAAAGCGGACGTGGTCCGTTCGGTTTCAAGCCGGCGGAGATCGAGCGATCCTTGATCCTGCTCTTGCAGGAGGAGGCCGGCGCGGTGGGTTCTTCCGCTCCCGAAACGCGCGTGAGAGGACGGACGGCGGGCGACGTCGCGCGGCTCAATTCACTCCGCGGGACGGGCCAGGCCATCGCCGGTTCCGGCTGGGGGTCGGCTCCGGCGCGGCCGAAGCGGGGGACAGCGAACTCTGGAGCCGGATCGCCACCACGACCGGCCCCACCAGGACGCCGCCCAGTGACTATCCCGCGACTCGGGACGCTGGCTCCACCCTTGCGCGTCGCCAGGATCAACTCGGGCGGAACCGCGTCCCCAGGGCGTCGTCATCGTGATCTCGTAACGGTCCGGCCCCGTCTTCTGTAACTCGTCAAGCATGGTGGACACTCCCCGAAAAACACCTGTCGGGATGATCCTCAAACCGGCCCGTATCCTACCGCGCTACTGAACATTTGTCACCTGAAATCTTGAGTTTTTTCAGCGGTTCTTTGGCCTGGTTTGGCGATCAGTCGCATGATTGATGGGGATAGGCGTGCCTCGGTCAGGACGGATAATTTTGTATGAATGCGTTCCGCAGGTGGACGTGATTTCCCATCGTCTCAAAGGGTGTACGAGACGGGCCATTTGACAAATCTAGAATGGGCACTGTCCATTGCTTTAGGCCAGGTTTCATCCCGGGTCACGGTCTCTCCGGGCAACCCGCGTGGACCCATTGCCGGGGAGGTGTTAGCATCCGGCCGACGGGTTGGCGGGAGGGCGGAGGACGTCAAAGCCGGGGGGAGTGGGGGATCACGGATGAGAACCGCGCGAGACGGCGAGCCGGGCTGGACCTCGTCCGGCCGGCTCTGGCTGCTGGGCCTGGGGCTGTTTTTGATCTATTCGGCCAATGGCCGGGGGATCGGTGGCGGGGACATCGTCCCGGCGACGCTCCTGCCGGTGGCGTTGCTCCGGGGGGACGGGCCGGTGCTTGACCGGTTCGACCACGTGCTGCGGAACGCGGAGGGGCGGCTGCCGGGATATGCCGCGGAGTCGCGCGGGCATGTCGTCTCGCGGTATCCGCTGGGGGCCGCGATCCTCGCCGCGCCTTGCTATCTGCCGCGATTGCTGATCCTGGACGTGACGCAACCCGGCTGGGAGCGCGATGCCGGTCGCGCGCGGCGCGAATGCACCGGATGGGCAAGGACGCGGCGGCGATGCTGGCGGCTCTGGCGGCGGTCGCGCTGGGGTTTGTGCTGCGGCGGCTGGGGTTGGAGCGTGTGGCCTGGCCGACCGTCCTGGCGGCGGCTCTGGGGTCGGACCTCTGGGCGGTGGGCAGTCAGGGGCTCTGGCAGCACGGCCCGGCGGCGCTCTGCCTGACCCTGGCGCTGCTCCTGCTGCTCGACCCGTCGCCGTCGCGGCGCGTTCTCGCCCTGGCGGGGGTCGCGACGGCCGGCATGGTCGTCTGCCGGCCGATCGACCTGGTGTTCGCCGGGGTGATCGCCGTCTGGGTGCGCTGGCGGTTTCCGCGTCGCGAGCGATTGGCGTTTTTCCTGCCGGCCCTCGGGATCGCCGTGGGCCTTTGCGTCTATAACGTGTGGTTCTTCGACACCCTGACCGGCGGCCAGGCACAGCTCGAAACGACGCATCCGGCGTATCACGGAATCAAGGGGACGTGGACGGGCGACCTGCTCGGCGGCGCGGCGGGGACCCTGTTCAGCCCGAGTCACGGGCTGTTCGTGTATAGCCCCTGGGTGGCCCTGGCCCTGGGTGGCCTCCCCTGGACGTTCCGCCGGCTGGAGCGCGGGTCGGTCGCGCGCTGGGCGTTCTGGGGACTTTTGCCGATTTTTGTGGTGCTCTCGAAGTACTCGTGCTGGTGGGGCGGGCACTGCTTCGGGCCGAGGTTCTGGATCGACGCCCTGCCCCTATTCGCGATCGCGCTCGGCCTGGCCCTGGACGGGGCGCGCGAGCGCTGCCGCCCCTTGCTCGTCGCGGCGGGGTTATCGGTGGCCGTCGCGGTGGGAATTCAGGCCATCGGAGCGTTCTGCTATCCGAGTTCCTGGCACGGCACGCCGACCAATGCCGATCTCGACCACGCGAGGCTCTGGGACTGGCGCGACAGCGAGCTGACCCGTTGCGTCCGCGAGGGCCTACGACCAAGACAGTGGTGACGGCGATTGAGCCGGCCGGCGCGGTTTGTGTGCTCTGTGGCCAGCGTCCGGATTCAGTTGTTCGCCTTTTTCTGCGCCGGGGCGGCGCGGCGGCCTTGCGGGCCGGGGCGTCGGGGGCGTTGTCGTTGTCGTCAGGCTCGGCATCGGGAACGAGGACGACGTTCCGGTAGGCGACGGGGTTCAGCAGGTAACGGGGTTCCCAATCCGAGTTGGAGCGGAACTTCACCCGCTCCTCCAGGAACTTGGTGATCACGTCCACGACCTTCGGCTCGAACTGGAGCAGGCGGTAGCCCTTGAGGCGGGTGTCGAAGAAGGCGACCTTGCTCAGGCGGTGCCGCTCGATGACCGGTTGGGCGGCCTTGGCGAGGTCGGCTCCCTGGTCGCCGACGGCCAGCAGGATCGGCATCCGGGGGGCCAGGACGTTCAGGATCGGGGCCAGCCGCAAACCGTCGGCGTCCTCCTTGGGAGAGACCAGCACGAGGGCCCCCAGGTCGCTGATCCGGCCTTCGCTGGAGACGGCCCCGCCGGGCGAGGCCGCCCACGCCGCCGCCAGGTTCGCGCCATCTCCCAGCGCGACCACCCCCAGTTTCGCCAGGTTCAATTCCAGCCGGTTCTGCCGGTCCACCAGGAACCGATACGCCGCCTGGAGGTCGGCGGTCATCGACCGCCACTCCTGCGGCGCGATCTCCCGGCGCGGGTTCTGGCCGTGGCCGCGGAGGTCCAGCAAGAGCACGGCATAATCCTGCGCCTGCAAGATTTCGGCCAGGCTCTTGCCCTCCTTCTCCTGGATCGGGTCCTGAAAATCCTTGCTGGAACGGCCGATGCCGCGCTCGTGGATCAGCAAGAGCACGGGCGCATTGACCCCGGCCTTGGACGGGTAGAAGGTCGCGGCCAGGGGCTTGCCGTCGGCCCCCTCGATCTGGAGCGTGTAGTGGTACGGCCAGACCGCCAGCGCGTTCTGATCTTGCTGCGCACCGGGCGCGGCCTTGGCCAGGGGGTCCCCCGCGCCGGGGATCTGCTTCGGCGCGGCACCTCCGGCCGCGCAGGCCCCCGCGTGGGGCCTTGGCCTTCGCCGGATTATTCTGCCCCTTCAGACCGGGGCGGGGGGCATTGGCCCCGCCCGGATCGGGCTCGGGGACCCGGTCCTGCGCCAGCGCCGCCCCGATCATCACCAGCGCCGCCGCAACCACCGCCGCGGCCGTCCCGCGTCCTGGAATAATCTGCATCATTCGGCTCCCCAAGAAGTTCAGTCACGTCACGGTCGCGGCGCGTGGAGTCCCGGCCTCTTTTGCTTTCATGGTACGACGGAACTCACGATGGGGCAAGCGATTCGGTCGGTCTGGGTTGCCGCGCGTTGATCTCAGCGACGGGGAACGGGCGTGCCGCAATGGGTGCAGACGTCGGCGCCGAGGTGAACGGGGCGCTGGCAACCGGGGCAGACGCGCAGGCCCGCCTCGGCCCGGTTCGCGGCGGTCGCCTGGTCGCCCGGCAGGTCGGCGGTGCTCGGTCCGTTGTCGCTCCGAACGCGGTGCTCGTGTTCCCAGCGCTGGAGTTGCTCGCGCTGGGAGGAGGTCAACTCATCGGTCCGGGCCAGCGGGTTGCCCGGCTTCCCCGATGACTGGGCCGGAACCGGCACGACCCGGCCGCAATCCGGGCACTTTCCGTGCGACGGCGGCCGATCGGCCTGGACCTTCAACCGACGACCGCACGGGCAGAAGAAGCGGAGATACCCATCGGCGGTGGTCGTCTCCTGTCCGGACCGCCGGATGCGCACCCGCGCGCCGCACTGCGGGCAGACCGTGCGGTCCGATTCCCCTTCCGGCACGTTCAAGATCTGACCACAGCGGCAGGTCGCCCGAGGCATGAAAGGGTGCCTGTTGAGAGGTTATCGAGCCAGGGGAAGGTTGATGGTTCCCTGGCTCATGGCTGATCCGCGTTCCGCTCGTTCTCAACCATCAGCCATCATACCATGAGCCGCGCGGGAAGTTGATGGACGAATCGCTCAAGGTTGATCCGCATTCCGCTCGTTCTCAACCCTCATTCATCGACCATCAACTCAGGAGCCATGCTGAAGGCCGTTTACCCGACCCCAACATGGACCACGCTCACCTCATCTCCCCTCCATGATACCGCATGCGTCCCCGATCACCAGGCAGAAGCTACCCCGCTACCGAGGATCGCCCGGCGGCAAAAAGGTTCCTGACACCTTTTATGCCCCTTCATCGTTTCACCCGCGAGGCGACCTCCGGGTTACCTCTTCAGCCGCTTGAGATAGTAGATCGGGATGGGGTTGCCGTGGACTGCGACCAGTTCCCAGCCCTGTTGTCCCAGGTTGCTGAGCGATTTCTCTTCATCCTCACCAAGGAAGCTGGCGATCTTGTACTCCCAGGCCACCGAGGGCTTCGCCGCTGGCTCCTGACCGGGGCTGACAGAACCCCGGACGCCCAGCAGTCCCAGCACGATCGCCGCACCGATGAGAGCTGCCAGTCGATCAGATCGCATCACCCTCACCTCCTCTGCCGTCCAACGCCTGAGTTCAGCGGACCGGCCCGCATTGGGCTGGTGTCCGCGCCTCCCGAAGCCTACCTGCGGGCGGGGTCCGCTGCAATGGCGTCGGTTGGTCACGACCCAGCTTACGTTACTTCCCCGCTACTTGAGGCTCTCAACCTCGTGCACATCCATGTAGAGGACCCATGCCGGAGGGAACGGCGAGGGATTCTCCTTGCTCCCGCCCGGATGATGAAAGGTGCCCAGCGTCCCCCTCACGCGAATACGGGCACCCGATTGAAGGTGCGCCAGTTGATCAAACTCTAGGCGATGATCCGGCCCATACAGGGCACATTTCTGTCCATCGCCGAAGACGAGGTAATAAGGGTGTGGCAAATAATCCTGGCGCCAGGCTTGCGGGTTGGGCAAGATAGGCAGAGGTCCTTTTCCCCAGGAGGTCTTTGCCATGTCCGCCGATCCCAAACTGTCGCGTGAGGAGTTCATCGCTCAAATGCGTGCCGAGATGGAGGCGATGCTTGCGAAGGTCGCCGACGCCGTCAACGACGCCCCCCCAGGACGCATCATCGCCGGCAGCGAAGAACCGGTCCGCGACCTCTTCGCCGAGTTCCGAGAACGCGCTTTCGAGAAAGCCCTGCAGATGAGACTCGACGCGGCGGAAGCCGCTTTTCCCCCCTCCGAAGGACCAAAGCACCGGCAAGACCAAACGCAATAAAGGACGCCAGGACTTCACCGTGCTCACGATCAACGGACGGGTTCGGCTCCGACGACGACGCTGGCACTCTCCCGATGAAGGCACGAGTACGCCTCTGGATGCCTGGCTCGACGCCGCCGAGAGTACGATCAGCCTGGGCGTGTGTGAGATGGCCTGCCGGCTCAACGGCGACGGCAAGAACTTTGACAAGGCCGCGGCCAACCTCAGCCGCACGGCGCAGATCTCGCTCAGCGGCGAGACGCTTCGGGTTCTGGTCGAGACCGAGGGCAAGCGGGTCTTGCAGGCCCAACGTTCGGGAAAACTGGAACTGGACTGGACGGCAGTCGACTGCAAAACCCCGGAGAAGACGACGCGGATCTATCTCGGCAGCGATGGCGTGATGGTGCCGATGGTCACCGAGGCTGAGAAGGCGAAGCGGCGCAAGCAGGTGAAACAGAAGCGGAGTCGTCGAGGCCGCAAGGCCCGGCCGTTGGCTCGCAAGAAACCGGGGGCCGATCAGCGTTACAAGGAGTTCAAGATCATCGCCTTCTATGATGAGACCCAGGAACATCGGCAGGTTTGTGGCACACGAGGCGACTGTGTGGAGGCGGGTCGCCTGATGCGTCGTGAGGCCCAGCGGATTCGTCTGGACCTGGCGCAGGAGAAGGTGGGCAATGTCGATGGCTCGCCCTGGATTCGCAACCAGATCCAGGTCCAGAGCTTGCCTTTGGATGCGTTGGGGCTGGATTTCTACCACCTGGCGGAGAACGTCCATAAGGCTCGGCGGGAGATTTACGGTGAGGAGGACGCGGCGGGCAAGGAGTGGGCGGGGGAGCTGCTCCACATTTTCAAGCACGAGGGGTACGAGGCGGCGTGGACGAAGTTGTTGCAGTGGCGAGTGGAGTTGAAGAAGGGCAAGAGTGCCGCCGATCGGCTTGTGAACTACGTGAGCGAGCGTCGCGAAATGATTCGTTATCCGGAGTTTCAGTCGCGCGACTGGCAGATCGGCAGCGGACCGACGGAAGCGACGTGCAAGACACTCACGGCGCGTCTGAAGGGTAGCGGGATGCGCTGGGACAGCGACAACGCTGAGGCGATCATGGCGCTGGAAGCGCTGACCCAGAGTGGTCAGTGGGACAAATACTGGGAAAGCCGGCTCCGCGAAGCAGGTTAAGGCCGCCAGGAAGTTTTGCCGCACCCGGTAATAACGGTACAAGTATTTGGGATGGACCTTCAACTCACCTTCGAGAGACCACAATCGCGGCGCGACCTGCCGGTTACCGCTGACGGATTGCCCGACACCGGAGAGCAAGAGGCCGGCCAGTCCCACCATAATGAGTTTTGACATGTGTCCTCCTTGCCCCCTGTCCTAGCCGTAATGTTAAGCCGTAGGTCTGTTCATCGAGGTTTTGAGACTTCATTGGCCAATGACTCAAGTATCGCCGGGACAGCTTTGCTAAGTACAACACCGCGGAGAAAGGGTCTCGAAATCACGCCGCCATGGGTTAATTATCCTCTGGAGGGGCCTCGATCCGCTCGCACTTGGCCATGACTTTTGCCACCGATTTCGTGCTCCAGTTGAACGGATGGGCCACTTGATTCCACTCGGCGATAAATGCCCGCAACCGCTCCGCCAAGGCGGCCTTGTCGGCGAAATCGGCGATCCGCAGCCGCTTCCGTTGCAAGATGCTGAACCACTGCTCGACCTGATTCATCCACGAGCAATGCACCGGCGGGTGATGGAAGACGAACCGTGGGTGCTGCACAGCCACGCCTGAACCTGCTTGCCCTTGTGCATCCTCAGGTTGTCCAGGACCACATGGATGGTCTTGACCGTCGCGGGGATCTCCCGGTTCAGTTGCTCCAGGAAGACGATGAACTCGACCTGCCGCTTCCGCTCGGCAGTCCACCCGTAGACCTTGCCGGTCCGCGTGTCGAACGCGGCGAACAGGTTCAACGCACCGCACCGCCCGTATTCGTGCTCGACGCGGACGGGCCGCTTGGGCTGTGCTGCCAGGGTCGGCGACGTGCGTGGTCGTGGCTGCAAGCTGGTCTTCTCGTCCACACACAGCACGACCTCGTCGTCGCGCAGCGGCCGGGTATACAGGTCGGAGATCTCCTGGACGGCCGCCGCGAACGCCTCATCCCTGGGGATCTTGGGGGAGAGCCAGAGGTGATGCCGCCAGGGCTTCAAGTGGTGGTGCCCCAAGATTCGCCGGACGGTCTCCGGGGAGATACTCGGCACCACGCCCTCGTCGGCCAGTTGACGGGCCATCTCTCGGCAGTCCCAGAGGGACAGGGAGCGGCCATGGTCATCGGGCCGCTCGCAGGCCATCTTGACCAGGTGCAGCGCGACCTCGGGGGGAAAAGACCGGCTTGCGGCCGGGACGAGGCTTGTCACGGAGACCGGCGAGCCCGAGGGCCCGATAACGCTCGGCCCACTTGCGGACGTGCCGCACACTCAGGCCGCAGAGTTGGGCGGCCTCCTTCAGGGTCTTGCCCTGCTCGAGCAGGAGCAGGGCGCGGCCCCGGCACGCCAACCCGGCACGGCAAGTCGTCGCCCGCTGCCAGTGCTCGATCTCGGCTCGGTCTTCCGGAGTCAGGGCGATGGTCAGGGAGGATTTGCGGCCCCGCATGGCGATATCAAGGTTTCAAGGTGTGTGACGAAGAGAAGGAGACCCGCCAGCCGTCATGATCGGCCATCCGGCCGAAGTCGTCAATTCGTTACCCTTTCTCTGCGGCGTTGTACTAAGCCATGCCGCAGCAGTTGCGATTTCGTCCTCAGAGGCGTAGCCATCGTGTACCAACTTACTTCGAACGCCGTAGGCTGAAGTCATATTGCGGCGTGCCTCCTCGGTCGTCTCGCCAATCACCTTCGCATGCGCCACTGCGAGTTTGCGGAGGTTTTCCGAAATGGACTCCTCCTTCAGACCGGCGAGGCGAGATCGCATCCTGTCAAACGCACGACGTTGCTCCTCATCTTCGGCTGAGCGATCGCGTGCTGAGTCAAATATTCCGAGCAACTGATCGATTTGTTCCGAGGCAGCTTCGCTGACCCGTTCAGGTTTGATCAGTGCTTCCAGAGACGTCGCCAAACTAACAACTTGGGCACGTCGGCTCAGAGTCTGTCCCATAAGG
Source organism: uncultured Planctomycetota bacterium (assembly GCA_963758025.1). GTDB lineage: Bacteria > Planctomycetota > Planctomycetia > Isosphaerales > Isosphaeraceae > CAVWUA01. The sequence continues at coordinate 113,307 of CAVWUA010000020.1, forward strand.
GGAACATCAGAGCGTCGAGCGGCGTAGGAGGGGTATGCGAGTACACCACTACCCCAGCGACCTCACCGACGAGCAGTGGCTCCTGATCAAACCATATCTCCCCGCCGCCCGACCCGGCGGGCGGCCCCGCAAGACTGACCTGCGCGACGTCGTCGATGCCATCTTCTACATCCTCCGCACCGGCTGCCAGTGGCGCTGCTTGCCCGGGGACTTCCCGCCCAAGAGCACCGTCTGGCGATACTTCGACCGGTGGCGGTCCGACGGCACCCTCGAAAAGATCCACGACCGGCTCCGCACGAAGGTCCGCGCCGCGGAGAAGCCCTACCACCCCCGCACCACCGCCAGCGTCGACAGCCAGTCGGTCGACGCCTCCTGCGGCGGCGAGCGGCGGGGCCGCGACAATGCCAAGAACGTCGACGGGCGCAAGCGACACATCGTCGTCGATAGCATGGGGTTGCTGCTGGCGGTCGTGGTGACGGCCGCCTCCGTCGACGACGCCGCGGCGGCCCCGACGCTGTTCGCGCGGCTGGTGGACCAGCCGATGGGTAGGGTCCGGCGGATGTTCGCCGACGCGAAGTATCACAACTTCAAGCTCTACGAGTGGGTCGATCAGCACGCGAAGTGGGACCTGGCGATCATCCGCCGCCCCGAGGGGCAGCGGGGTTGGGTGAAGCTGCCGATCCGCTGGACGGTCGAGCGGACGTTCGCCTGGTTGGGGCGCTGCCGGCGGCTGAGCGTGGACCGGGAGAGGAGCACGCTGTCGTCGGAGTCGTTCGTGAAGCTGGCGATGATCCAATTGATGCTCCACCGCCTGCGGCCCTCCGGGGCGGACCCCGAGTTCCGCTACCGAGAGGCGGCCTGATTCCACTTCTGGGACAGTCACTCATTTCCCAAAGAGCGGCCGCATAAAGATCGACTGCCAGAGACAGACGTTCGTCTGCAGCGATTTGTTGCGGTTGCGGTAGGGCCAAACTCTCGGCAAGATGTTCAAGAAACCACGATACTGGCATACTGACCGTAACACTCACCGAACCGACGCCAAATTCCATGATCCGTAGATGTTCCGGGATCACAACGGCAGGAGAGGGATCTACGTCGCCGTCCAGATGTGTCCAGCCCTTTCGCTCAAGCATCTCCCCAAAGTTAGGATTCCCGCGAACGTCGACCGGCGGCTCCTTAAGCCGTACCTTCTGCATGGCGCGGCGAGATCTTACGCTCAGCTTCTTTTTAACAACTAGATGAAGTAGCGCTCCGAGGAGACGTGGGAAAAAAGCCTCTGCCTCCTCAGCCGTCTTAAAGCCAGTGACGCGAAGTAGCTGGATCCCCTGATTCTCAACTATCTCCGAGTTGTGGTCGCCAAAAGCAACTTCTTTGACGTCTGCCGGCGTCACGGCATGCGTTGGTCCAATCTGGAAAGGCACCTGGAGTGTGTATCGCTCGTGGCGCGATCCCTCGGAAGCAATTCGGAACCAGAGCAAGGGCATTGTTCTCTTCTCTCGGCCTGACGGGGCGATGAGCGGCCGGGCGACAGCGACCTCTCATCGCAGATCGATCTGGAACGTCCCCGATTGGTTATACATTAATGTTTAACCCAGGTTCGGCGTCGCTGCCGTCGGCTCGACCTCCTTCATTGTTTCACCCCGCGAAGGATTGAAACAACAGCATGGTCCCCACCACGATGAGGCCGAGGTGGACGTAGAGGAGAAACGCGCGTCCGTTCATGCGCTGGTTGGCCGCTCGACCCAGGACGATGGCCACCACGACAGTCGGCAAGGCCGTGAGATAATGGTGAGTTACGGCGGGAGTCCACAGCCCCGTCAGCCAGTAGCCGCACAGGACCACGAGGCTGGCGGGGAGGAAATAGCCTTGCAGCGTCGCGCGGAAGTGTTGGGGGGACCAGCCGCGCAGGGCGCCGTAAATCACGAGCGGGGGGCCATTCATGCCGTAGGCGCCTCCCAATATCCCCGCGCCGAAGCCGAAGATCCACGCCAGCCGGTCGTTCTTGAGGGTGGCGTGGCTCCGACGGATCAGGGAATAGAGCGAGAAGGCGATGATGACGACGGCGAGGATGGCCTTGACGATCGATTCGGCGGCCACGGTCAACAGCAAGAGGCCCAACGGCGAGCCGATCAGGGTCGCGAGAAACAACCATCCGGCGCTGCGGAAATGGACGTGGCGCCAGTCTTGCGCGACGACGACCCCCGCGACGGTGATGGAGACCAGGACCGCCACGGGCGCGGCCACCTCGACCGGCATCCGGAGGGCGAGCAGAGGGACCGCCACCAGGGCTTCGCCGAATCCGAAAGCCGAGCGGATGAACGTGGCGAGAAAGAGAACTGTCAATACGTGAAGCGACGTCCCATCCACAAGCAGTAACGCGTCCTGAGTGTGTCCAGGGTGGCTCGCGATGCGCCGACCCTGGCCGGCGGGTGGCCATCGCAACGATTCGGATCGGTCTCAGGTCGAGACGATCGCCGCGAGCAGGGGCACGACGGCGTGACGCAGGCCGTGCTGCCGGTCATCGGCGGAGAGCTGGCGGAGCCCCTGCACCCGCTCGACCTCGCAGCCGGCGAGGGCGTCGTGCAGGGGACCATCGGGCGGGGTCGCGGCGGATGACAGCACCGAGCAGTCCGCGGATCGCGGCCGCGCGGTCGGTACCGCTCCACTCGCCCCAGGGCCCGAGGCATCGACGTGGTAAGCGTGGAGCGACAGGCCATGCTCCACCCACGGCAGAGACTGGGTCCGGAACGTCTGGCGGAGTAGGACCAGGACACCGACCGTCGGCCCCGCCGGGGCCGGCGGCTTGCCGCCTTCCCAGCGGAGGTGGGCGGCGCCGGTGGTCGTCGCCGTGGTGGCGAATCGCCGCAGGGACTCGGTCACCGGGCCGGCGTTGAGCCCCAGCGGCGTCGCGACCACGCCGTCAGGCCCGGCGACGGGCATGCCGTCGTGCTCCTGGGCGACGTAGAACTTGCCATTGGCGAGCTTCAGAACGGCCACCGGGAGCTCGGTCGCGACCGGCTGCCGCGTGCCGTCGGGGCCGTCGAACCGTAGCGAGCGGAAGCCGTCGGCCTCTTCGGCCCCGGCCCACGTGCGGAGGAAAGTCCGCACGTCGTCCCAGGTCGCAAGCCCGGGGTTCAAGGCCGGATGGCGCGCTGCTGGTCGGCGAACCGTCGGTGGAATTCGTCCCAGGATTGGTAGCCGCGCTGGACCATCTCGGCCAGCCGGCGCTGCTGCTCGTCGGTCAGGCCGGTGCTCGGGGCATCGACGATGAGGTCGGCGATCTCCTCGGGCGGGATCAGGCACATGACCCGGGAGAACAGGGCATCGAACTTCTCGGGTTCGACGAGGGAGTAGGTGATCTGCTCCAGCTTCTGGCGGGCGACGCGATAGGCGTCGACCTCGCGGCTGTCCTTGACGACCAGGGTGTCGACGAGGATCGTCCGGCGCGAGCCGAAGCGGTGGACCCGCCCGACCCGCTGCTCCATCTCCATCGGGTTCCAGGGGACGTCGAGGTGGACCAGCCGACGGGCGACCTGGAGGTTGATGCCCTCGCCGCCGGCCCGCGACGAGACGAGGTAGCGGGGCCCTGCGGGGCTCGGAACCGCTCGATCTCGCGCCGGCGGGCCTCGTCGCTCTGGCCGCCGACGATCAGGGCGGGCCGCTCGCCGGTCGTCCGCTCCAGGTAACCGGCCAGGGCCGTCACGGTCTCGATCGGCTGGGCGAACAGCACGATCTTCTCGTCGCCGGCGTGGTCGAGCACTTGCTCCTTGAGGACCTCCCACTTCTCGTCGCCGGTCGAGGATCAGCCGAAGGCCATCGTGCAGGAGGGACTCCAGGTCGGGCCCGGCCGCTTCCTGGATCGTCGTCGAGCTCCTCGATGTCCTCGATGTCGGCGTCCCGGCGCTGGCGGTCGATCTCCTTGTGGATCCGCTCGAAGAGGCGGTCGACCGGCTCGTCGGGGGGCCCAAGCGGTAGGGCCGGATGGCCGCAAGGCGTCGGCGAGCGCTGGCCGGTCGAGCCAGGTCCACCCGGCGCGGATGGCCTGGCGGACGAGGTAGCCGAGCCCGGCCTGCGGGCTGGAGGCGGCCCACTGGAGGGCCTGGGCGCGTCGCCAGCTGGCGCTGCGCGCTTGGCGGACGAGAGCCCGGCCGGCGATCGGGGTCGAGAAGAATCGTGGATGTGTTCGATCCAGGTCCGGTAGTCGGGGCCGAGGTCGACGACGATCGGCTGGGCGACCTGCCGGCCGGGGAACAGCGGCTGGTCGTCCCAGTCGCGGACGTCCTCCTTGGTCCGGTAGATAACCCGGCCGGCGAGCCGCGTCAGGCTCGCCATCGCGCCGGAGCAGGTCCAGAAGGTTCTCGAATCGTAGCCACGCTGCCCTGATGCGGCGTGCCGCTGAGGAAGACGACGCGGCCGCCCGGGGCCTGCCGCTCGATCAGCTCGCGGACGAGCTTGAACTTCCGGGTCGGGTCGCCGCCGCCCGGCGCCCAGTCGGAGAGGTGGTGGCACTCATCGACGATCAGCACGTCGCACCGGGTCGCGTTCAGGAGCGACTGGAAGTGCTTCGGGTGGACGGCACGGTGGATGCTGGCGACCAGGAGTTTGTCGTTGAGCCGGCCGTCGACCGGGGCGAGGCGGTCCACTGGCGGAAGCGGAGGCCCAGCCGATCGAACTCCTAGACGACGTTGGGGACCAGCCGGGCCGGCGCGAGGTAGAGGACGCGCAGGCGAGGCTTCCGTTCCAGCCAGGACTTGATCAACAGGCCCGCCTCGACCGTCTTGCCGAGTCCGACCTCGTCGGCGATCAGGACGCGGCCGAGGTGCGGTCGGCGTCGAGGATGTGCCGGACGAGGCTGACCTGATGGGCCAGGGTGCTGACCTCGCGGGCGTCGAGCCGCCGCTGCGGGTCTTCGGCCAGAAGGTAGTACGCCCAGAGCCGGGCGAGCGAAGCCCGCGAACGCGCCGTCCACGTCTCTCCGTCGGGGGGATGGCGCAGGGCCTGCGCGGGCGATGGCAGGTGGCGTACACGGGCCGAATCAACGTTCGTGAAGATCTGGACCGGCGGTTGTTCCTGGTCCGCCCAGAGGCGGCTGGGGGGGCCGCAGAGGTCGTATTCGACCACCCCCAATCTTCCATGCGACGGAGGATGGTCGCGGGGTCGTTGGTCCCCGGTCGGGAGCACGACCGTGTTGGTATGGCTCATCGCTCTGACTCCGCGTCGGGCCAGTTCATGCCGCCCGCGTCGGTGGTGCGTCGGACGGCGTCCCGGGGTGTGTTTCGAGAACCGTTTCGATCTCGGCGAGGACCTGACGGCGACGCTGGGCATCGCTCCGCTTCAGGTACGTCTCGTGGGCATCGACGATCGCGTCCGCGCGGTCTCAAGTGGGTCCGGGTGCTTCTGCAGGATCGCCAGGATCTCCTCCTGAACTTTCCGGAAGGCTTCCAGGAGGATTTCCTCCGCCGGCTCGACGGCCACCTCGATGACCTCGGCCGCCAGCTCCTCGAAGAGTTTGAGGATTCGACCTCTCACGCCGTCGCCCTCGTGCTCGTTCTTCTTGACAAACTCCTTGCAGCGACGGCGGATCGGAGTCTCGATCTTCTTGACCAGGCGGGAGTTCACCTCCTGCCGGAGTTGGGCGACCATGAGGCGACCGATCGTCTCCAGGGTCTTCATTTCGGCCTTGATCGCATCACGTTGGGCCTCGACGAGCCGGGGCTGGACCCTGGTCCCCTGGGTCCTGGCCCACTCGACCACTCGGTCCACCAGCCCGATGCTATCTTCGGCGAACTCCTTGGTCCGGCGGCGAATCTCCTTCAGAATGCACTTGGCCCAGGCGTCGGCGACCGGCACCTCGAACCGGAGCGCGAAGTCGCCGGGGAGGTCGATCTGGCGGCTGATCCCTGTCACGAATGTCCCCCCCTTCGTGACCGTCGCCTGGAGGGTCTTCCAGTGGACATTCGCCAGGTCGCCCAGATAGGCGCGAATCTCCTTATGGGCTATTAAGCTCGACCTGGCCACTTCAGTCCGGATCACCTGGGGCAGTGTCTCCCGCAAGAATTCCCGGTACGCCCCCTGCCGGTTGTGATACTCGCCGCGCAGGGGCTCGATGAAACCCAGGAACTCCTCCCGGAGTCGCTCGGCCTCCTCGGTCGCCCGCGTATCCTCCAGCCATTGGGCCTGGATCACCTTGAGAGTCGTGTCGAGCCGCGATTGGAAATCCTGTCGGACCTCTTCGAGGCGCTGTGACCTCGGCCTGACGACGCTGGTCGGCCTGCCGCCCAATCATCTCCAGAAGCCCGCGGATATTGCTCTGGTCGGGATCGTCGAGGAACGAACGGTCGTCGGGGTCGTCGAGGATCGCCTTGGTGTACTCCACGGCCGAGACCGGGTGGACTTTGAGTCGGCCAGGAGATTCTCGATGACCTGGGCCTGGATTTCCTGGATCTCCCCCGACGACCAGGCCCTCTCGAGCTGTGGCTTCAACTGTGAGAGCACCAGTTTCCGAGACTCTTCGCACGCGTCGATGAAGAACTCCTGCTTTCGTCCATTCCGGATGCCCGCCTGCCGGGCGGCACGATACCGGGAGCCCGCGATCTCATCGATCCGGACGACGGCTACCGTCAGGCTAACCGCGTCGTCGGTTGGGCTCTCGGCCGAATAGACGAGCCGATTCAGGAACTCGCTCTCCTGGAGCAGCCGAGCGTCCGCCTCCTGGATGCCCCGGTGGCCGACGACCAAAACGATGGATCTCGCATGGTCGCGGACCCAGCGGGTCGTCACTTCCTTGTGAATGTCACCGGCGACGCCCAAACCCGGCAGGTCAACGAGAACAACTCCGTCCGGGAGCGTGTCGGATTCGCACACGACGCGCATCTCCGCGATGAGAGGAGCAAGGAAACCCGTCGCATGGTCCGTGAGTTCCTGCCGGAACCTTTCGTCGGAGACGGAGCCGACACGATGCCGCTCCCCGGCCGCCAACGCCTCGCGCAGGCGTTCAACGCGCGGTAAATCGTCTTCATTCGGGACGTTGCCCCACTTCGGCTCCATCCCCAGGACCGCCCTCAAGGAATCAACCAGATAGCCGACTGTGGCCTCACTATCCTGGCGGCCCTTGATGAGTAGTTGGGCCTGCTTACGCAAGGACTGGGCTCGCGAGAGATCCCCTTGGCCGTCGTCGCCCTGGGCATCTTCAATGTCCTGGATCTCGTCCTGGGTCAGAGAACCGTCCTTGGGCGGTTCGATTCGCGTGGAACGAACTTCCTGAGACGGCACGGCCGCGATGTTGTCCCGGGCCCCCCAATCCAGGGCAAAGATCAGCTTCCAGATCGCCCCGCGGGTGTGGTAGCGGACCTGGAAGCCCGGCTCCGAACCGCGGCGGACGCTCAGCGCCTGGGCCGTCAAGGGGCCAATCCCGCCGTTCGGGAGAATGCTTTGCCGGCCATCAACCAGGGCGTTGATCAGGGTACTCTTCCCGACTCCCGCCATACCTAGAAAGCAGACTACCAGGTCATCGTCGTAAGCATCGCGGGTCTTCCTGAGCCGTTCGAGCTCGGCATCGAATCCCTCGACTCGGCCAGCCTTCGCGTCGATCTTATCTAGCCGTTCCAAAAACGGACGGACTTGGTTCAGATACCATTCTTCGACGGCCTGGACATCCCTGTCGATCGGGGCATGAGTCATTTTCTCACCTTCTACAGATCGAATTTCGCCTGATGATACTAAATAGAGATCGCACATTTTCATTCAATAACATCAGATTACACCGAAATTTTATCATTGGAAACCAATAAATCGGCAGTCTTTCCCCAACCTTTCTTTTTCTTGGAATCGTATTCCAAAGAATTTGAAAAAACTAACAGGTGGCGAGGCGTAGGAACTAGTCCGAGCCTAGCTTCGCGAAACCGCGACGGCAAGGGAGGGTCGCCGTAAAATCGGGAGCGGTCCGGCGACGGAGGAACGCCTCCCCCACTGCCTTGACGGTCATGAGAGTGCCTGAAGGCTCTTTGAGAAGAGCCGCCGCTCGCGCCCCGGCGGTCGGCGAAAGGGGGCCGAGATCACCCCTGGACTATCGTCCCGGCAACACCGCGGTTCAGGGGGTCAACCCGCCCGCGCTCGGCTCCTCTGAGGGTGTACAAAAAGGATCTTTCGTCTCCATGTCGGGTGGACATCGTCCACCTGATCCCTTCGCCAAAAAGAGGTGGGCAGTGCCCACTTCACAATTGTCAAAGAACCCTTCTCGCACACCCTCTCAGGCATATAGGCCTAATGAATTAATTGTCGTAACATAATTATTTAGAGTAAGTTGCGACAAAAACCTCCGCTTGGTTTGGGTTTGGGTCCCGTGCGCCGACCGAACCCACCTGCCAATCTGACAGCCGGTTGGGGGCGGGACCTCACTCTGGGGAAAGTCTGGGAGGCGCGGCGGCGGGACGGTACAATGGGGGTGTTGTGAGAGAGGAGGCCGACCCGCCCCACCAACCCGCCTTTGGCACGTGAACTCACCACCCGAGATATGGCACGACTGAGCATCCTTTGCTTTACCGGTACGTATGCCCTGGCCCTGGTCAGCGAGCTATCCCGGTTCGTCGTCCGTTCCCAGGCCCGCTGGTACGTGACGGTCAGCCTGACGGCGCTGGGCTGGCTGGTACACACGGCGTTCCTGGGGAACATCCTCTGGCGGGAGGGGGAGGTCCTGGTCACGACCGTCCGCGAGTCCTTGCTGGTGCTCTCGTGGATGCTCACGGCGATCAACCTGTACCTGGTCGTGCGGTCGCCGAAGCCGGTGGCGGTCGGGCTGTTCGTCCTGCCGGTGGTCATCGCCCTGGGAGGGATGGCGGGCCTGATGGACCGTCGCGAGAGCTGGGCCGACTGGGGCGGCTGGGTGACGTTCTGGGGCATCGCGCACGGGATCTTCCTGTTGCTCGGGGCGGTCTCGACGTGCGTGGCGTTCGTCGCCGGGTTGATGTACCTGACCCAGGCGCACCGGCTCAAGCACAAGCGGCCGCCCCGGTTCGGTCTCGTCTTGCCGAGCCTGGAGCAGTCCGAACGGATCAACCGGGGGGCGATCACGGTGGCCTTCCCCTTGCTGACCTTCGGCTTCCTGATCGGCATCGGCCTGATCCTGGCGACCCGGCGCGGCGGGGGGCCGATGCTCGGCTGGACGGACCCGAAAGTCCTGAGCACGGCCGGCTTGTGGCTGTTCTTCGCCGTCCTGCTGAACGCCCGCTACCGGCCGGCGATGCGAGGGCGGCGGGTCATGCTCCTGACGGTCGTGGCCTTCGCGTTTCTGATCTTCACGTGGGTGGGCGTCGGCCTGGTGCTACCGACCGAACACGGACAGGGCGTGCCCCCGGCGCCGGGAGGACGTCGCCGTGAGGCTCTTGGCCCTGGGAGTCGATCACCGCTCCGCGCCGACGTCGATCCGCGAGGCCCTGGCCTTTGAAGGCCCCCGGCGCGACGAGGGGCTCGACGCCTTGACGCGGGCCTTTCCCGATAACGAGTTCGTCATCCTCTCGACGTGCAACCGGGTCGAGCTGTACGCGGCGTCCGTCTCGCCGACGCCGATCCCGGAGGTGGCCGACCTGGCCGATTTCCTCGCCGAGTTCCACGGGCTCTCGTCCGAGGTGCTCTCCTCGCACCTGGTCGCCCACCACGACGAGGCGGTCGTCGGGCACCTCTTCCGCGTGGCCTCCAGCCTGGAGAGCCTCGTGCTGGGGGAGGGGCAGATCCTCGGCCAGGTGCGCGACGCGTACCGCGCGGCCGACGCCCGCAAGGCCGTCGGGCCGATCTTCCACGCCATCTTCCAGCACGCCCTGCGGGTCGGCAAGAAGGTCCGCGAGGAGACCGGCATGGACCGGGGCAAGCTCTCGGTCGCCAGCGTCGCCGTGGACGTGGCCAGGGGGGTCTTCGACCACTTCCAGGACAAGACGGTGCTGGTCATCGGCGCGGGGAAGATGGGAGATTTGACCCTCCAGCACCTGACCGAGCTGAACCCCGGCAAGGTCCTCATCACCAACCGCAACCCCGAGCGCCGCCGGCCAGGCCGCCACGCGCTGGGGGGGCGAGGCCGTCCCGTTCGACCGGCTCAATCAGGCCCTGATCGACGCCGACATGGTCATCAGCACGACGGCCGCCGAGGAACCGATCGTCGTCTATGACCAGTACGCCCGCATCCAGCGTGCCCGGCGGAACCGGCTGTCCCTGATCCTCGACATCGCCGTGCCGCGCGACTTCGACCCGAAGATCGGCGACCTGGACCAGGTGCACCTGTACAACGTCGATGACCTGAAAAGCCAGGTCGAGCAGAACCTTCAGGGGCGCCGGCAGCGGATCGACCCGGCCCAGGCGATCATCGAGCGCGAGACGGCCGCCTGCCTGGCCGCGATCCGGCACCAGCGACACGCCGGGGCCTTGCTCCGCCAGCTCGGTGACTACGCCGACGCCGCCCGGACCCGCGAGCTGGACAAGGTGTACGCCGCCAACCCCGACCTCAGCGAGGACCAGCGCGCGGCGATCGCCCACATGATGATGCGGTTCCAGAACCAGCTCCTGCACCACCCGAGGGCCGCCTTGCGCTCGGCGATCGCCTCCGAGAGCGTCGATCCGCATCCCCTGCTCACCGCCGTCCGCCACCTGTTCGGCCTGGGGGCGTCGGAGGGTTCCAGTGGGAATGGCTCGGCATAGGGTGCGACGCTCGGACGCCTCTCCCTCAACTGGTGAGTCCGAGGGACGGACCTTATCCGGCTTCGATCGACCATTGACCATCGCCCATCCACCATGCCACCACGCCCCGCCCGACGTCCCGCGACACCCCGCAGACCCGTTCGGGCGGAGAGTTGCGCGGTCGGGATGGTCCGGCGGTTCTGGTGGGTCGGGATCGTCGTGCCCGTCTTGCTCCTGGTCGGCCTGGCCTTCTGGGCGTGGAAGGCCGACCAGCCCCGCCGCGAGCGGACCCTGGCCGAGGCCGAGACCCGCGACCACAACTGGCCGGAAGCGTTGGAACACTGGCGGGCCGTGAACTGGACCGACCAGGCCGACGCCCGCTCGTGGCTGGGTGAGGCCCGCGCCTGCCTGGCCCTGGACCTCGCCGCGCAGGCCGAGGCCGCGCTGCGCCGGACCGTCGCCGCGCGGCCGGAGATTCCTGAAGGCTGGCTCCTCTGGCTGGCGATCCTGCGGGTCGAGGACCGCCCTCTGGAGGCGCTCGACGTTGGCTGGGCGGCCGCCGAGGCCGTGCCCCCCGACGCCCTTCCCGAGGTGCTCCGGGCCTTGACCCTGATCCTGCTGGCCGAGCCGCCCGACGACCAGGCCCGCGCGACCCTCCAGCGCTGGCTCGCCGCAGACCCCGACGACCGGGAGGCCCGCGTCGCCCTGCTGCGGCGCGCCGCCACCAACCCCCGCGACGGTGACCCGAACCGGGCCGAGCGGATCGCCATTCTGAGCGACTTGCTGGAGCGGTATCCGAACGCGATCTCGGCCCGCGAGGCTCTCGTCCTGGACCTGGCCGACGCCGGCGCGATCGCGAGGGGACGGGCCGTGCTCGCCGCCTGGCCGACGGCCCAACGCGATGTCCGCTACCTCCGCCTGCGAGGACGCTGGGACCTTGAATATGACGACCACCCCGCCCGCGCCGCCGAGGCGTTCCGCCAGGTGCTGGAGGTCCTGCCGCACGACTGGAAGACCCGGTATCGCCTGGCGCGTGCCCTGAAGATCCTGGAACGGCCCGCCGAGGCCCGCGCCGAGGCCGAACAGGTGGAAATCCTGCGCGAGGCGCTCGACCCGTCGCGGCTCGGCCCGAGGCTGGAGGCGGACCTGGACGCCCGGAACGATCCCGACGCCCGACGCGATCTGGCCGACCTCTGCGCCCGGGTCGGCCTGACCCGCCTGGCCGATGCCTGGCGACACGAGGCGGAGAGATCCCTTGACCAACGAAAGCGTCCACCCGTCCGCTGACCATCGCCAATCAGAAGAAGCGTCCGCCGATCCGAGGAAGCGTGCCCAAGGCGGTCCACAAGCCGACGCCGGGCCGGGACATCGCCAGGGTTCGCGGCCGGGGCATCCACAAGGCGCGCCTCGCCGGGAACATCGCCGCCCGGTTCATGGCCCGCCGAGAAAACCGCGCCGCGGCCTGATTGCTGGTGAACCGACCGAACCAGGGCCGCGTCGTCCACCGGCCGAAGGCGAATCGCGATGACGTCGAGCCGGACCACCGGCCGAAGGCGAATCGCTGACCACCAGGGCCGCGTCGTCCACCGGCCGAAGGCGAATCGCGATGACGTCGAGCCGCCGAACCAGGGCCGCGTCGTCCACCGGCTGAAGCCGGAGGTGTTCCCGAACGCGACGGGCGAAGCCGACGGCGAGACCGGCGGCGGGACGAATGGGCCGACGGGCGAGACGGGCGGCGGGATCGCCGGGATGGCGAGCGACTCGTGGAAGTCACCGCCGGCCTGACCGTCCCCTGACGGCAAGGAGCCGAGGTACTCGCCATCCAGCGGGTTGCCCGCCGCGTCGGTCACGCGGCTGGCATGGACGACCAGATCCAAATGGCCCGACGGCAGAGGGCGGCCCTGGTTCAGGTCCATCGAGACCGTGGCTGTTTGAGGTGTCGAAGTCGTCACGGATAGCGTCTGACCCAGCCAGGAATGCGGATAGGTCAGCGTGTAGGCGCGCAGGTTATCCAGTTGCGACGGGATCAGGCCGGAGGCGTCGTCCTGATACGTCAAGACCAGCGAGGCCGCCCGAGGGTCGAACTGCCGCGCGACGATCCGGGGGCCTTGCGTGTCGATGACCAGCGGGCCATCCATCAGCGGCTGGGCCCCGTTCGGATTGCCCGATGCGCCCGGTGCGACGCTCACCGTGTACATGCCATCGGTCAGCGGATCGGTGCTCAGGCTCCATTGACCCTTGGCGTCGGCCGTCGCCCCGCCGACCGGCACGGGCGCCGCCTGGTCCGAACGCTGGGCGAAGACCCGTACCGCCATGCCCGGCACGGCCTGACCCGAGAAGGTCGGCGTCGAGTCGTTGGTGACTCCGTCGCCGGCGGACGCGCCGGTATCGCTCGTGGAGTTTAGCCCGCCCGAGATGTCGGTCCGCGCTGCGATGCCGATCCGTCCAAGGGCGGACGGGAACGGCGCCTCCGCATTGGAGTCGGTGATCCGGGCGAGCCACAGGTAGTCATCTGGGCCTAACGTCAGATCGGTTGGAAAAACGTTGTCAGGAAGTGGGAACTCGGTCAGGTTTCCGGAGGTCGTGAGTCGCGCAGCGCGTTGGAATGATCTTGATTCTGCCCCACCAGTAACCAGAGATTACCATCCGGACCGACCGTCAGATCTCTCGGATAGACGGTGGTCGGCGACAGCGGGAACCGTGTCACCTGACCGTCGAGCGTCATGCGAGCGACATCGCCGACAGACGTGCTCGCAGAGAATTCGGTGAACCAGAGGTTGCCGTCGGGGCCGGAAACAATCTCTTTCGGGTCGTGGTCGGTCCCGCCAGGTAGGGAGAACTCGCGGACCTGGCCGTCCGGGCCGATCCGGCCGATCTTGTCCGGCCCCGTTTCGGTGAACCACATGGCCCCGTCCGGCCCCGTCGTGATCCCGATAAAGAAGGGTGCCTCAAAGAAGGGGGCCCCCGAGTTGGGGTTATCATTCACCCCGCCGAGATCCAGCACCGCGCTCGACTTGGAGAGCCGACCGATCACCTCGTTGGACAGGGTGTACCAGAGGTCGCCGTCCGGGCCGATGGCGAAGTCGTTGACCCTGACGCCCCCGGGATCGTTCATGATCGTCGTCCGGTCAAGAATCTCACCGGACGGGCTCATTCGGTCGATCTCAAGATCGACGGGAACCTGTTGAGGCGGGCTGGTCTCGGAATTGCCGGAGGTCATGGACGGGGTGCATTTCTCCAAATACCATTGATAGGCATAGTAATTGAGATCCGAAGGATCATTATTAAGCATCAGGCTCAATGGATCCAGAACCATCTGACAACCGGGCATCAGATCTGGCTGGTTGATCTGGGTTTCCGTTCGCGAAAACCAGATGTCGCCATTCGGGGCGGTGATGATGGCGGTGGGATTGCTGTAGGTCTTCAGGGAAAACCGGGTCACAGTCCCATCCGGCGCGAGCCGACCGATGCTGTCGCCTTCGAAGAACCAGAAGTTACCGTCCTGGCCGGGCGTGAACTGCCTCGTCTGGAACTGATAGTCGGGCAAGGGGATCTCCGAATCAATGATCCCGGACAGCAAGGTCCGCTCTTCCAGAGACTCGACGGTGACAACGCGGCGTCCGTGGTGCCGGCGGCGGGGGGATCGGCTGGCTCGCAACATGGCGTGGGGCTCCGGGAGAGGTTCAGAAAGCGGCGCATGATCTCGCGCAACCTCTGTTGACGGAGGGTATTCCTCCCGAAGCGGAGACGACGCACACGGAGACAATGCCGAAGTCCGCAGGGTCGATGATCGACCATTTCGGGCGGAGGAGGAACCGGACCGTGGTACGCCCGGCTCACGTCAGAGGGGGGGAATTGAGGCGGTCCCGATCATGGGAAAGGTCATCGCCCCGGTGGGATTTGATGGCCATACCTGTCAGGGCACGATCGCTCTCTCAAGAAGATACCATGATTCTCTGAGATAAAATAAAGATCGCTTGAGATCAAGAGAATTTCCCAAGAAGCGACCAAGTTTATAGAATTGCTATTCTTTATCCGTGCTGAATCGTCGTTGCTCGACCCACGGTAAGGTGGGACCGCGAAACCGCCGGTGCGCGGCGTCGATCGAATCCCTCGTCGTGAAACATCGCGCCGATTTGACAGGGCGCGGTCGGCTGCACGACAATGAGAGATGCGGGAAGCCTGTCTCGAAACGGGGATCATCGGGGAGCGGAACCGATGGGAGTCGTCACGCGACGCCGCTGGCGAACACGGCTGATCCTGGGCCTGATGCTGCTCATCCTGGCCGTCGCCGGCGCGGGGCTCTGGTGGGTTTCGCCCCGGCTGTTCAGCCCGCTGGCGCGCGGTCAGAGTGCTTATGAGCAAAAGGACTGGAAGCAGGCGGTGGCCGAGGCCCGGCACGCCCTGAAGGAACAACCGGGCGATCCGGAGGGCCTCTTGCTCCTGGCTCGCGGCACGGCCCGCCTGGGGAACTACGAACTCGCCCGGCAGATCTACGAACGCGTTCCCCCCGATACCTTGCAGGTCGAGGACCTCTACCTGATCGGCGTCGGCCTCCAGGAGCAAGGGCGGAGCGAGAACGCCGAGACGGTGCTGAAAGCCGTGCTCAATAAAGAGCCGAACCATCCCGAAGCTCTGTACGAGCTGGGCCGGATTCAGGCTGGCACGGACCAGCTCGCCGCGGCGGCCGACCTGGCCGAGACGCTTCAAGACGTGCCGGGTTGGGAGGTCCGGGCCGCCGTGATGCTCGGCCTCGTGCGGGGCGAGGAGGATGACCCCGGCGGCTCGGCCCGGGCCTTCGAGCAGGCTCTGGAGGGAGATCCGACCTTGAAGGGGGCGGCCACCTCGCCGCAAAAGCTCCGCAAGCTCCTGGCCCGCGCCTTGCTGAAACAGCACGAACCGGCCAAGGCCCGGAAGCACTTGGAAATCCTCCTGGCCGAGGCGCCCGACCCGGAGACCCACTGGCTGCTGAGCCGGGCCGCCTTGCAGCAAGGGGATGTCGTCGCCGCCAATGCCGCCCTGGACCGCTCCAAGGGATACGGTGAGGGGAAGGCATATCTGGACGAGCCGTCTCCGTACGTCGGCGCGGACCGCTGCGTCGAGTGTCACTCCGGTATCTTCTACGCGCAACAGAACAGCCGACACGCGCGGACCTTCCGGCGCGGGGATGAGCTGGACAAGCTCCCCTTGCCCGAGGGGCCGTTCCACGACCCGCACAGCCCGAAGGTCGTCCACGAGCTGGCGAGGAAGGACGACCGGGTTCACCTGAGCACGCGCGTGGGCGACGAGGCTCTGCACGCGCTGATCACCTACGCGCTCGGCTCCGGCGACCGCGGTTTGACGCCGATCGGCCGCGACGACACGGGCCGGAGTCGCGAACTCCGGCTATCGTACTACGGCGACATCGAGGGCTGGGACCGCACGACCGGCCACGATCCGATCCCGGGCGATCCCCACGCGTTCCTGGGCAACCCCCTGAACCGGGACTCGTTGCGGACCTGCCTGAACTGCCACACCACCTACTACCGCGACGCCCGGGACGGGAAAGGCCCCACGGCGAACGACCACGGTATCCGCTGCGAGCGCTGTCACGGCCCCGGCGGCAACCACCTCGACGCGGTCGCCGCCGATTTCCCCGACCTGGCAATCGGCCGCCCGCGGCTGGCCACGCCGGAGCTGGTCACGACAATGCTCTGCGGCCAGTGCCACCGCCCGAGGACGCAGACCGTCTCACCCGACGATCCGACGTCGGTCCGGTTCCAGGTGGCGACGCTCGGCTGGAGCCGCTGCTACACCGAGAGCCAGGGGCGCTCGGCTGCACGAGCTGTCACAACCCCCACCGCAATGCCGAGACCTCCGCCGACTTCTACGAGGCCCGTTGCCTGGCCTGCCATAGTGTTGACGAGCATTCCCAGACGCCAAAGCTCGCGAAGAGTGACGAAGCATCCCACCGCAATGTCGTGCTTCCTGACGGGGTCCGCCGCGTCGCGTGCCCGGTCAGTCCGGCCCGAGGCTGCCTGGATTGCCACATGCCCCAGGTCGCCAACATCGGCATCCCCCACACGGTCTTCACCGACCATTACATCCGCGTCCACCGCGAGGGGACGTCCGCCCGCGTCGCGACGACCGACCCGGGCGGCGAGTGACGGCTGGGCGTTCACCGGCCTGCCGTCAGTAATAGACCTGGCACCGCACCCAGAACAGGTCGTTGGTCCGGCTGAACAACCCCTGCTGCGGGTTGATCAACACCGGCGAGCCGAACAGCGAGTGCTGCCAGTCCACATAGATCTTGATGAACCGGTTCAGGTACCAGTTGAACCCCATATCCACGACGTGGGCATGGTTGGACCACGCCAGGGGGTCGGAGATCCCGTAGGTGAAGATGGCGTCGCCCAGGTCAAGCTGGCTGTAACGCCCGAAGACCTCGATGGCGCCCGGCCCCCAGGAGCCTTTCAAGGGGTTGACCGGCCGTAGCGGAACGACGGTCGTCCGTCGCGTGAGGGTCTCGCCGGTCAGGAAGTAGCCCAGCGTGGCGTGGTATCCGTTGACCGGGACATGAGGCGCGAACGGCAGGCCGGCCCGGGCGAAGGTGAACCGGCCGTACTGCCATTCGGCCTCCAGCGAGAGATGCCGGTAATACCAGGCCATGTGAACCGCCAGGGCGCCGCGGCCTCCCAGGGCGACGGCGTCATCGTTGAAGACGAGGAACCGCGCCGAGGCCGCCTGCGCCGCCTCGTCGTTCTCCGACGACTGCAACGACGTCCGTAACGGCAAAGGGGTCCGGGGGCTGATCTGCTGACCGCCGAAGACCGAGCCGCCCAGGTTCAGATACCGAAGCGCCTCGAACCGCTCGGTCAGGAGGAAGGGGCGGAGGTTCACGTAGCCGACGGCGTCGCGGGTCGTGTTGTTATCCGCCACGCCGAACAGCCGCCCGTCGAACCCGCCCACGGCATACTGTGCCCGCTGGTCGGCGAGCCAGCCGTGGAGCATCAAGCCGGCCGAGCGCGACAGGCCGAAGTTCAAGGGGAATAGGCCGCGCTCGGGGGTGATGAAGTACTGCTCCAGGTGGTCGTACCAGTCGTAGCTGTACGGCACCAGCATCCGCCCGAACTGGAGCTGCGTCGCCTCGTTCGGGTGGAAATTGAGGTTGCCGTCGAGCAGGTCCCAGACCCCCTCGACGCTCCGCTGGAGCGAGACCTCGTACTCGAACGGCCGCGTCAGACGCCCCTCGAAGTACACCCGAACGCGAGGGATGTACAGACCGCTCCGGGTCGGACTCTGGTTGTTCGGCGTGAAGACCTTGAAGTCGGTCTGGTCGAGGATGTGGAACCGAAGCTGCAACTCCTCGTCGAGCGTTTCGAGCTGGAACCCCTCGCTGAACTCGCCCCGAAGGGCCGGCACCTGCCCGCCTTCCGGCACGAGGGGAAACGAGGGCCGATCCCGCACATAAGGAGCCCCGGTACGCTCGTCGATGTCGGGGTCGGCGCCGGGAACGGCCAGTGGCTCGGGCACCCGCCCGACCGCCGCCCGGCGCTCCACCACGTTCTGAAGTTCCTCGTATTTTTGCTCCAGGCTCCGATATTTCTCCTCCGCGATCCGCTGGTTGCGGGCCTCGCGCTCCTGAAGCTCCTCGTATTGCTGGAGCAGCCGGAGGTTGAGTTCCTCCAGCTTCTTCAGCCGCTCCTCGACGGCCGGCTCGGAATCCGGCTCCGCCCCCTCCGCGCGCGGAAGATCCCCCAGAACGATGCCAAGCACCGCCGAGACAGCAAACAGACATCGTTTCGCCTGGGACGGCATCGACCTGGAAGCGACTCCGATAAAGGACAGGATACAAGGCTCAGGAGCCCGCGCGGAATGCCACGTATCGCGCCCTTTTTCGGCGGTTCGCCTCCAGGACTTGAAGAAAATTGACAAATACCGGAAACGCGACGCCCCTCGGCCCCGCCGCGCTTCTTTGGGAATCAGCTCCAGCCGACCTTCCGCCCCTGGTTCTGCTCCTGGAGCCACGACAGGAGCGGCTCGAAGTAGGCGACCATCGGGCGGGCGGTCAGCCCTTGGCCGGTGGACTCGCGCAGGACGGCGTTCCAGTCGCGGGTGGCCCCCAGGCTCAGGATGCCTCGCAGGAAGTCGCCGACCGGCTTGCTACCGTAGTAGTTGCAGTCGCGGGGGTCCTGCTTGAGGATCTCGCGGCAGATGTGGTCGTGAAGCTGGAACTTCAGGACCGTGCCGATCGCGTAGTCATAATACTGCCCGGGATCATCATTGATGTGCGTCTTCGTGGCCGGGTCGCAGAGGTTCCCGCCGCGCTTGCTGGGCGGGACGATCCCCTGATAGCGGCCCACCAAGGCCCACCAGGCATCGTTCAGCGTATCGTCGGCGATGTCGCCCGCGTAGAAATCGCGCTCGAAACGGGTCATGACGCCGGCCGCGAACGGCAGGAAGACGATCGACGAGCCATCGAGCGCCGTGTCGAGCAGGAACGTCACCGGGTCGGCCTTCTCCGCCTCGGGCGCGAGCAGGCCGACCGACTTCAAGTACGGCCGCTGGCCCGCCGCCAAGCCGATCAGGTCGCCGACCCCTTCATGAAACGCGCGGTTGGCCCCGGCGCGGAGCAGGTAGGGGACCTGCGGCGTCGAGTAGCTGATGTAATAATAAATGTGTCCGAGTTCGTGGTGCGCCGTGGTGAACCAGCGGGCATCCGGCTCGATCGACATCAGGCTGCGGACGTCCTTCCGCAAGTCAATGTGCCAGGCGCTGGCGTGTGAGTTCTTCTTGCGCCCGGATTTGGGGTCGGCCGGGTAGAGGTCGGACTTCTCCCAGAACGATTTTGGCAGCTTCGAGAACCCGAGCGAGACATAGAACCGCTCGGCCTGCTCGGGGATGTACTCGCGGGGCTTGCCGCGGAAGGGGGCGTCCATGTCGATTCCCTCGACCAGCCCCGGCCAGTTCTGCCCCCAGCGGTTCGGCAGCCAGTGGGCGGGGATCGGCCCGTCGGGCACGTCGGCCTTGTAACGCGACGCGAGGGCGTGCTTGGCCCACGTATGAAGCTGCTCGTAGAGCGGCCGGACGTCCGCCAGGAAGCCGTCAGTCAGGGCGAGCATTTCCGGGACGGTCATCCCGTAGTCGGCGACCTGGAGCGCGAAGAAGTCGTCGAACCCCAGTTCGCGGGCGACGCGATTGCGCAGGTCCCGCAGGCGCAGGAGGCCATCGCGCAAGGGGACGCCGATCGTCTTGGAGGCTTCCCAGACGACCTGCCGCTGGGCCGGGTCGCGCGACTCGACCAGCACGCGGTCGATGCCATTGGCCGTGATCGGCTCCTCGGGCCGCTGCGGGTCCGACAGCTCATAGGCGAACCCGTCCTGGATGGCCGACTGGTTGGCCTCGGCCTCGGTGCGGGCACGGACGACGTCAGGGATCGTGCCGGGGGCCTCCGCCGCGCGCAGGCGGACCTTCTCCAACTGGCGGACGGTCAGATCGTCGAGATCGGCCTTGCGGTCCAGGAGCGATTTCGTCGTCTCGATGACCTCGGGCGCGCCGACGAACTGGCTGACGAGCAGGCTACGGGCAACCTGTTCGGCCGTGTGCTCCGGACGGACGTCGGTCATGGCGACCCAGGCGGCCTCGCTGGCGGCGGTATCCAGCGGCAGCCAGCCCTCGACATATCGGGCCAGAAACGCGTCGGCCTCCTTCCGCGCCGAGCCGGACGGCTCCTCGGCGAAGGCGGTCGTCGCCTGAAAGACGAACGGCCCGCACGAGGCGGCCAGGGTCTCTCGCAGGAAGCGGCGGCGATCGTAGGCGTGCGGCATGGCGGATCTCCGGGAATCGACGTCTGAGAGAGCTTGTCGAGCCATTCTCACCAGGCCTCCAGGAAAAGTCCCGTGATTTCCCCGAAATGGGAATCCCGAGATATCAGAATCAAGTCATGCTGCTTGGCAATCGACGCGATCCAGAGATCATTTTCGGGAATCGGTCGGCCCTTGGCCCGCAACGCATTCTTAATCTCGGCGTACGCTTTCGCGGTTACGGCATCACACGGAAGGATCGTGTTCGCCCGCGCGAACTCATCCACGCGGGACACATTTTCCACGACTCGTGCGGATTTTCGAGCACCGTAGTACAATTCTCCAAGCACGATACTCGGCACGAAGACTTCCGGAGCCTGCGCAAGACGATCCAGGACAATCTTCTCACCAGCGAAACACGCGATGACGATGTTGGTATCCAGCAAATGCCTACCATTCATCGTCGTGAACCTGTTCGCATCCGTCCTCGATCGCCTGGGTGATGACGGTCAGGTCTTCGGGTCGGAACGAACCGGCGAAGCGTGCCAACGACGCTCCCGGCACGCCCTGCGGGCACTTTGAGGCCAGCGCCCGCGCATATTCCAGAACCTGATGCTGTTGCTCGATTGATAGGAGATCCAGTTGCTTCTGGATCTCCGCCGAGAGCGCGGGGCTTGTCATGAAACGTCTCCTTTTTCTGTTCACGCCGGCAGAAGCTGGGCGAACCGTCCGGCGGCCTCGTCCCACGCGGCGGTGTCGCGGGGTTCGAAGGTCTGGACGGGGAACGACCGCGCGATGATGGCGCGGGCGTCGGCCAGCGAGCCGATGCGGCCGCGGCCCATCGCCTGCAAGAGCACGTTCCCCGCGGCGGTCGCCTCGACCGGCCCGGCCTGGACCGGACGGCCGCAGGCATCGGCCGTGAACTGGCAGAGCAGGGCGTTCTTCGTCCCGCCGCCGACGACGTGGATCGTCCGGATCGGCGAGCCAAGGATCTCCTCCAGCCGCTCGACCGTCCAGCGGTACCTCAAGGCCAGACTCTCCAGGGCGCAGCGGACGACGGCCCCCTCGTCCCCTGGCGGCGTCTGGCCCGACTTCCGGCAGAACGCGGCCAGCCGCGCGGGCATGTCGCCGGGGGCGAGGAACGACGGGTCATCCGGATCGACCAAGCGCGGCGAACGGGGCCGCCGCTTCGGCACGCGGGATCAGTTCGTCATACGACCAGTCCCGGCCGTCGCGCGCCCAGGTGCGCCGGCACTCCTGCACCAGCCAGAGGCCCATGATGTTCTTCAGCAGGCGAATCGTCCCGGCGACGCCCCCCTCGTTCGTGAAGTTGTACTTGAGCGTCGTGGCGTTGATGATCGGCTTCGGCACCTCGACACCCATCAATGACCACGTCCCTGAGCTGAGATAGCACCAGTCGGGCGGGCCGCCGCCAGCTTTGCCGACGGCCGGCACGGCGGCCACGGCGCTCGCCGTGTCGTGCCCGGCGGTGGCCAGGACGCTCACGCTCGGGATATTCAGGTCGTCAGTCACGGACTTGCGGAGCGGCCCCAGCTCGGTCCCCGGCTCGATCAACTCGGGCAGGATGCGGCGGGGCAGGCCAAGCTTCTGGCAAAGCTCGTCGGACCAGGTGCCAGTCCTCGGGTCGAGAAGCTGGGTGGTCGAGACGTCGGTCCGTTCCCCCGCGCCGGCCGGTCAGGAGCCAGCCGAACAGGTCGGGCATCATCAGCAGGGTCTCGGCCACGTCCAGCAGCGGCGAGCCGGATTCCTTCAGCGCGAGGAGCTGATACACCGTGTTGAACGGCAGGAATTGCAGCCCGGTGATCTCGTAAATTCGCTCGCGGGGGACGAGCTGACAGGCCCGCTCGATCATCCCCTCGGTGCGGGCGTCGCGGTAGTGGACCGGGTTGCCCAGCAGGGTTTCGCCGCGCCCGACCAGGCCGAAATCGACGCCCCAGGTATCGACCCCGACGCCATCGAGGCCGGGATTCTCGGTCGCCGCCTTGCGCAGGGCGACCTGAACTTCGCCGTGGAGGTGGGGCAGATCCCAGCAGAGCGTGTCGAGCATCCGGACCGGCCCGTTGGGGAACCGGTGGACCTCCTCCAGGGTCAGCCGCTCCCCATCAAACCGGCCGAGCAGCCCACGGCCACTCTCCGCCCCCAGGTCAATCGCCAGATAGTCGCTCGTCTTGGCCATCGTGCCAGGACCTCCGCCAGAACCGTTTACCCACGCTGTCCAAAAAGAGGGGGCCGAGTCCCCGGATCCCCTTTTTGGGTTTCATCACGGTCGCCCATGATAAAGGCGGAGCGCGGCTCCGGACAATCAGGCGAAGGGATTCCGGAAGCGAACGCCCTCGACGGTCTCTCTGCCGTTCGCGACGTTCGTCGAGCTCCCGGATTCGCTCCTCATAGATCTCCTCGCGCGTGGGGTGGGGGGGACCTCCCAGAGTGATACCGCGTTCCATTCGGGCGAACGCCTGCTGACGGAGCTTCTCCCGCTCCTCGGCCTCTGGCTGCGTCCCCGGGAGGAACGTCACCAGCACGCGGGCCGAGTCGCCGACCCCCTCGGGCCGTTCGTGGATCTCCACCTTGCCGTCCTTGTAAATGCCCTCCACCGTCGTCAAGGACATCACTCGTCCTCCCTTTTTGAATGCCATTCTCATCGAGGAATCACCGAACTGGATCGTCAGGCCGGATACGTCCTCTTTCGATAGGATAACCCCGGACCTCCTCCGCGGGCATCGTCTCTTTCCAGAAGCCGAGCCGCCAGGGCCGGGGATCGACCGGCGGTTGACGGCTTTCGGCACGCGGCGTTACGATCGGCCTGTCGCCGCGACGCAAGGGAAGAGGCCGCGCGGTGCGCTCGTTCCGATTTGCCTTCCCGACCCGGCCTCCTGGGGTGGACCCAACGTGCGGATCTTGCTGACCAACGACGACGGCATCTTCGCTCCCGGCCTGCGCGCCTTACGCAAGGAATTGCAGCGGCTGGGGGATGTCACCGTGATCGCGCCGGCTCAGGAGCAGAGCGGTGTCGGACACTCAATCACCTTGCTGACGCCCCTGGTCGTCAAGGAGGTGGAGGACGAGGACGGCTCCCCCCTGGGCTTCCACGTTGAGGGCAGCCCGGCCGACTGCGTGAAGCTGGCCATCCTGGAGTTGATGGAACGACCGCCCGACCTGATCATCTCGGGGATCAACTCCGGGGCCAACGCCGGGATCAACGTGCTGTACTCCGGCACGGTCGCCGCGGCGATTGAGGGGGCCTTCTTCAAGATCACCAGCATCGCCGTCTCGCTGGAACTGTCCGAGCACTTCGACTATCCCCACGCGGCGAAGCATGCCGTGCGGGTCATCGAGCGAATCATCGCCCGCAAGCCGACGGCGGGCTCCCTCTTCAACGTCAACCTCCCGGCGCACTCGCGGGGCGAGCCGCGCGGGGTGCGCGTCGTGCCGATGGGCGTCGGCCGCCACGGTGAAGGATTCGAGCGCCGAAAAGACCCGCGCGGCCGGACCTACTACTGGTTGACCTACGCTCCGCCGTTCCACCTGGAAGGCCCCGAAACCGACGTCTCCAGCCTGGCCGAGGGCTACATCACCGTCACCCCACTGCACTTCGACCTGACCCGCCACGACCTGCTCGGCGAGCTGGAAGGCTGGGAACTGAACGAGTGACGGGAACCGGCGGAGCGTTCATAATGGAATGATCCCAAAACGAAGCATGCCGCCACGTGTTGTTCGCGGCAGGCTCCGTGGCGACGGGCCTCCCCTTCCGTATGAGAGGATCACCCTCATGAATCCGCGACGCGCCTTGCTGATTCCCGTGGCCTTGCTCGTCGTCGCCGGGTGCGAGGGCGAGCCTCGCGTCACCAGCCCGCCCGGTACGACGGCCCAGGCCCCCGCGCCGGCCCCGGTCGTGGACCCGACCGCGCCCGGCCGATCATCGGCCAGAAGACGACGGATATTCGCGACGCCCAGGCTGAGCTTCAGCAAGGTGGGGCTCAGGTCTCCAGCGGAAAGATCACCGCCAAGGACCCGATCACCATCCAGGGCAACGCCTATGTTTCGATCGTCGGCCAGGCGTCGGTCCTCCAGATCCAGCACGCGCTGGACCTCTACCACGCCCAGTACGAGAAGTATCCGGAGACCCTTCAGGAGTTCATGGACGAGATCATCAAGCCCAACGGTATCGCCTTGCCACAACTGCCCACCTACCAGGAATACGGCTACGACGCCCAGAACCACCGGCTGGTCGTGCTCGAATATCCCGAGATCAAGCAGAAATTCCATCCGGGGGGTTGAGTGGTGAGCGATCGCCCTGTCCCCCTCCGCGTGTCAGGCGGTAGTGTCAGAGGATCGGGGTGAGGCTCCGACACGGCGTGCGCCGCGATGCGCTCAGAGTCCCCCGCGTCCGATGGGCAATCGCAACCAGCGGGGGCCGCGGATATAGGTGATCCGGTTGACCTTCCACTGGCCGTCACCGGTTTTTTCGAGGCCGAACGACCAGTCGGTGCCGCTGGGGTCGGTGCTGAAGTTGTAGGTGACGCCGCCGAATTCGGTCGAGCCGCTGGTGTGGACCCGGAAAGTGGCCGTGCCCCGGCCGGAGAGTTCGCCGGCCTCGGCCTCGATCCGGCTGACGGTCAGGAAGTCGAACCTCGTTTGATCCAGCATGCTGTGGATCGTGCCGCGGACGACGGGACCGCTGATCGACACCGGCCCTTGCGTCAGCTCCATGTCGCTGGTCATGTACGACAGCACCGCGTCCGCATCGGCGTTGCCCACCGCGTGGCCCACGTCCTTGACCACCGCCTCGATCCGCTCGGCGTCCGTGACCCAGAATTGCTCAATCCCGAAGACCGCCAGAGCCAGCAACAGGGCGATCCCCGTCCGGATCAGGTACTTCCCTTGCTGGGTGATCTTCAAGGCGACGAGAAACCCCAACGCCACCAGCCCCAGGGCTCCGATCACATACCAAGGATCTTCCGATAACCATTCCACGTGCGTTGCCCCTTCCAGTCTCACGGTCCAGCCTGTTGGCATCCACGATATCACCCCGATCGGGGGTGGGCCAGGGGGGACGAAACGCGATCGGGCGTGGCTCTACCTTGCCGGGCCGTCCGCTCCCTTTGTACAGTCGGACAGGATGGTTTCTCGAACCACCTCCAACATCTCCCCTCAGCAAGGGAAAGGGTGCCATGGACTGGCTCTCGCAGCTTCAGATTGTCGGTGAAGTCACCCTGGCGATGTTCCTCGGCGGGCTAATCGGGATCGAGCGCGAACTGGCCGATAAGCCGGCGGGGTTCCGCACCCACATGATGGTCTGCGGGACCTCGGCGCTGCTGGTCGGGCTGGGTAATGCGCTCCTGGAACGCTTCAGCGGGGTCTCCGATGGTCAACTCGTGCGCTTCGACCCGGTGCGCATCGTGCAGTCGATCGTCACCGGCGTGAGCTTTCTCTGCGCCGGGACGATCTTCCGGCGAGGCCACAAGGGGGAGGTTCAGGGCCTCACGACCGCCGCGACCATCCTGCTGGTCAGCGCCATCGGGATCACCGTGGCGGTGCGTCAGTGGATCATCGCCATCGCGATCACCCTTCTGACGCTGATCATCCTGCGGGGACTCGGATTTGTCGAGAAGCGGATCGAGCACAGGCGGAACCAACGAGCCCAGCAGGCGCGAGCGGACGATCATCCGGCCTGATGCCCTACCTTCTTAACGCAGAACGGCCCGGGCGACGTATTCCACGTTGCCCGGGCCGCGCTGTGATGAGCCAGTGAGTTTCTCCAGCTATGGAGAACGGGAAGGCTCGATCAATAACTATCGGAGGAAACCACCTCGTTACCGGCCCGGGTGCCGAGCCGCCAGATGATGGCCTGGTTGACCGAGGACTTGAGGAACCGCACCGAGCCGTCGCCGAACAGGGTGTTGGCGCCGCCGGAGTGGTAGCTACTCATGCCGACCGCCCCCCAGGCTCCGTCGTTATCGCCACCCCAGTTCACGATGATGCAGTTTGGGTAGTTCGGGTTGGGCGGCAGCAAGGTATTGCCCAACGTGCGGCCAATCAGGCCCTGGCACCACATCTGGCCGATGAAGCTGCGGTGGGTCGCCGTCGAGGCCGTGGCCGCGCAACTGGTAATCCACGGGATGAACGAGGCGCCACCGTAAGGCATGTTGGCCCCCGGCTGGTTCCAGTTGCTAACGTTCTGCGGCGTGGAACTCGTGACGACCATGTCCTGGGGATTCGAGAACATGGTACTGTTATTATCACCACTGCGCCACTCACCGAAGACGATCGTGTTTGAGGAACCGTCGATGATGTCGCGCTCGCTGTAGGCCGTGCCACCAACCTCGAAGACGCCGTTGGGTCGGGCGTTGGTGTTGTAAGCGTACTGGTTCATGCTGGAACCGAGCGAGGCGAAATAATTAGTGTAGGGCGAGGGCTTGCCGGCGATCCAGTTACCGGGATACGGGGGCGAGGACGGGCACTGGAAAGCACTAACCATCGTCGTCACGGCAGTCGTGTTGGCCTCCTGACCCTCACCGCCATTACTTGCGTTGGGCAGGTTGTTGTTCAAGGCGTTGTAGAGAGTCTGCTGCTCCAGGAACGGCAGCAAGAGCGCATGGGCACTCCAGTTGCCCCAGCCGTTCCGCACACCACCACCGATCGCGGTCGTGGGGGCACTACCCATCGGAAAAGAACCGAGGGCCGAGTGATAGTTATGCATCGCCAACCCGATCTGCTTCAGGTTGTTGGTGCATTGCGACCGGCGAGCGGCTTCACGGGCGGCTTGAACAGCCGGCAACAACAACGCGATCAGCACACCGATGATGGCGATCACCACCAACAGCTCGATCAAGGTAAAACCGCGCAATTCCTTGCGCAACGAAGGACGTTCCTTAATCATGTCAGTTCTCCTGGGAAATTGAGACGGGACGAATGAAAATGAACTCGTTCGAACCTAAAATCGACTTGTCCGACTCATATTGAGGGATGGAATGCAGAGGTTTGAAAACGAATGAGGACTGGATCCCTGAAAACGCAAAAGCCATCCGTCCAAAAGTCGAAAGTTCAATCAAACGCGGTTTCGCGCTGAGCCCAGGGTTCGGTGCAATCGATTCCTCTCCCTGACGGATCGGGATCACTCCGGGCAAATCCGCTATCGTCGATGGGCAGAGAAAAAAGGACCGCGGCACGTGAGATTCTGGAGAATCCGATCGAGCTCCGGACTCAACCTGATGTTATTCCGGCAGGACGGAAGGGCTGGCCCCAGGAGGAGCCTTGACATCCGACTTGTCCTGCGCCGGCAGTGGCGGCGGCGATTCCACATCGGCCAGCGGGATCTGCTTGTTCGAGTCACAACCAGCCAGCCCAAGGAGCATGACCGATCCCAAACCGAAGGACTAGAACCAATTTCGACAATTTCATCCGCGATGTGCCTCCCATGAGGATGGTTCATGTTGACCACACTGAGGACCAGTGCGCCGGCTTCGCCGTGGAAGACTTCATTCGATAGACAGAACCCGCACAATCGATGCCGCAAGTGCATCGTGGCTTGACGACGCCTCGATAAATCAGCGAAAGGAACAAACAGCGAGGGGGGAACCCAGGCCGGGGGCGGACTAACCGGAGGAATCTTGCACGACTGATCCGACTATTCTACATAAAGCACCCGAGAATTCTAGACCCTGTTTCCAGGAAAGATCATTTTTGTTGGCATAATAAAACGGTGCCCGGAACCGTTTAATCCACCGTCACCTTTCTCTCTTTCTCTGAGTTTGCGGGCATCAGGAGGTGTCCGAGTCGACCGAGATTTCCCAAATTGTGATATCCCTTATACCCAGTACATTACCTGGTGGAAATAAAATGTTCGAAAAATCCTCGCCTCGATTCATGGCGAGGAGAAAGGTTTCTGGAACCGTTTCCTTCTACACCGCTCCATCGGGGCCGGGGATCTCGGAGCGTGGGTCGATCAGGCCGGGGGCCTCGGAGGTTGGCTTGTTGGAATCGTCAGCGGGTGGGGACGGCTTGGGTGGGTCGGTCGATGGGAGGACTGGCTCCGGAAGGTTCTCGTCGGGGCCAGGGATTTCGGCACGTGGATCGACCAGGCCTGGCGTGTCGTCGGGCTGGTCTGTCCGGGTGGGGTGAACCGGGTCCGTCATGAGGGGGCCTCTCGCGGCGGGGCGGCGGGGTTGCTGAGGGTTACAAAGAGATAGGACCGAATAACCCACGCAACCGCTATACCGCGAAAGGGAGAGGGACCGCTCAGGTGCCGAGGGAGCGTTCCAGGGCGGCGAGGATGTCGGCGATGGTTTCGAAGCCGGCGAGGAGACCGTTGCGCTGCTCGTCGCGGAGCCAGCCGACGACCTTTTTTCTCGGCGGCGATGACCGTCGAGTGGTTCCGGCCGCCGAAGAACCGGCCGATCTCGCTGTAGGAGGCGCCGGTGTGGCGGCGGGCCAGGTACATGGCCAGCATGCGAGGGTGGGAGACGGCCCGGGCGCGACTCTCGGATTTCAAGGCCTCGGTGTCGAGGGAGAACAGGTCGCAGACGGCCCGCTCGATGTCCTTCAGGACAACCGCCTGTGCCGTGTGGCGGATCGTGTCGCGGAGGGCGGACCGGGCGAGGTTCAGGTCGAGCCGCTTGCCGGTCAGGGTGGCGTGGGCGATCAGGCTATGCAAGGCCCCTTCCAGCTCGCGGACGCTGGCGCGCAGGTGCTCGGCGACGTAGCCGAGCACGGCCTCGGGCACGTCCACACCCCGCGCGGCGGCCTTGGCCTTGAGAATCGCCTTGCGGGTGATTGGGTCGGGGGCCTCCAGCTTCACGACCATGCCGCCGAGAAATCGGGTCGCCAGCTCGTCGGTCAACCGCGCGACGAGCCTCGGGTGCTGGTCGCATGCCAGGACGATCGGCGCCCCCTCGGCCATCAGGGCGTTGAACGTGTGCAAGAATTCGTCCTGCGTCGCCCGCTTGGCGGCCAGAAAGTGGACGTCATCGACGATCAAGGCCCCGACGTTGCGATACCGCGCCCGGAAGGTCGCGAGCGTGCCGTGCCGCATCGCGTCGAGAAAGCCGTTGGTGAACGCCTCGGCCGTCACCTGCACGACGTTCAACCCCGGATGCCGCGCCCGCAAGGCGGAGGAGGTCCCTTCCAGCAGGTGCGTCTTGCCCAGGCCGATGCCGCCGTGAATGACCAGGGGGTTGAACCCCGCGCCGGCGTTCTGCGCCATCTCGACGGCCGCCGCGTGGGCCAGGCGGTTGCAAGGACCAGTGACAAAGTCCTCCAGGCGCTTCGACGGGCGGTTTTGCCCGCGCGGGCGCTCCGTTGGTGGCGGGACCGGCGCGGGCAAGGGGACGGTCGGCGCGGGGTTGCGGCGATCGGGAGCGGGAAGCTCGACAGGCGCAACGACCGTCCCCAGAGGAGGTTCCACCTCGGCGTCGATCTGAAAATCGAGCCGCAAGGGGCGTCCGGCGACCCGCTCGGCTGCTTCGATCAGGCTCCCGGCGAAGTGCCCCTGAATCCACTCGCGGAAGAAGCCGTTGGGCACGCCGACGACCAGGGCATCGCCATCGACCCCCAGGCGGACCCCCTCGCCGAACCAGACGCCAAACCGCGCCTCCCCGAGCCGCTCGGCCACCGCCGTCCGTAGTTCCGTCTCCATGCCGGCCCCGAATCCCATATCTCGACCCCCTGCCTCTCGTTGCGCGCACCGTCGAATCGAACCATGGCCGGAACCGGTCGTTCCGAACTTCCGGGTTGGGAAGTTGAGGTAGTGAGGCAAGGTGGGTATCGTTCCAGCCAGTAGGATATGCGCGCCTCTGGACGGGTTGTCAACGCGCGGCGAGGGGGTCGGGGAGGAATCTGTTCGGGTCGTAAGGCGCGTTGGTGCGCCAGGTTGCGATGGACGATATATGGTAGAGCCTCACGCAAAGACGCGAAGTCGCAAAGGTTCGCCAAGGAGGAAGGGATAGGCTTGATTTTCTTTGCGTTCTTCCTTGGCGAGTTCACGCCTTCGCGTGAAGCTCTTTCTTCTTTCAGTACGGGTGACGCCGATGATCGAATATGACGTGCACGACTGGGACTCGCACCTGTACGACATCAAGGGGTCGATGGTCCGGGAGATCCTCGGACGAGTCCTCGTCTGTGTCGTCTGGGCGGTCGTGGTGGTGGTGATTCACAAATATGCGCAACCGCTGGCGATTCCCTCGACGGTGCATGGCCTGGTCGGCGTCGCGCTCGGGTTGCTGCTGGTCTTCCGCACGAATGCGTCGTATGACCGGTTCTGGGAAGGGCGCAAGATGTGGGGCGGGATCGTCAACGAGACGCGCAACCTGGGGCGGGCCTCCTCCGTGCTGCTCAAGGAAGAGCCGGGACTGATGGGTGCGGTGCTCCGCTGGACGATCGCCTGGGCCTACGCCGCACGCGACAGCCTCCGCGGCGAGAAGAGCCTCGGCCCGGTCGGCGACGAGCTGCCGCCCGAAGAGGTGCAAGCCGTGCTGACCGCCGGCCACGTCCCGTTGGCGGTCGCGAGGCGCATCACCACCACCCTGGCCGACGCCCGCGACCGGGGGCGAATCTCCGACTACGTTCTGATGACGCTCGACCAGAACACCCAGCTCCTGATCGATTATCTGGGGGCTTGCGAGCGCATCCATAAGACCCCCTTGCCGTTCGCCTACGTCGTGCACCTGCGACGGGCGTTGATCCTTTACAATTTCACGTTGCCATTCGCCCTGGTGGACAGCTTCGGCTGGGGAACGATCCTCGCCACTCTGATGGTCGCCTATACCTTCTTCGGAATCGAGGAGATCGGCGTCGAGATCGAAGACCCGTTCGGCCGAGACGACAACGACCTGCCCCTGGAAGACATCTGCGCGACGATCCAGCGCAACCTGCTGGCCTTCTCCGCCGAGAACGGGATGACTGATGGCTGATGTCGGTCGTTCGACCATCCACTCTGCCGGAATCAGCCTCACCATTCACCCGGCACGGAAAATGCCGCTCATGATAATTGTGTGGCCTAAACTTTGATAACGCTTCAAGCGGTACCGATCACCGGGGAGAGACATCGCGATGAGCGCAACACTCGTGAAAACCCTGAAGCGCCTGCGCACCCTGGCCCTGGGTCTGGCAATGCTGATCGTTCCCGCATCCTTGGCCGATGCCGGGTGCGGCTACCATGGCGGCTACGGACTCGGCGTACGGGCTGGGATACGGCGGGTATGGGTTGGGGTACGGCGGGTATGGACTCGGCTACGGGCTGGGATACGGTGGATACGGCCTCGGCTATCCGGGATACGGACTGAGTTATTCGAGCTATCGTGCCTACGGATACGGCTATCCAGGCATGCTCGGTAGCTTTGCCTATTCCAGTGGCTACCGGGGTCTGGGCCTCGGCGGATTCGGCTACGGCTATCCCGGCGGGCTTTACGGGGCGGGTTACACCTATCCCCAGGTGGGCGGCTACGGCTATCCCGGCGTCGGCGGAATCGGCTACCCTGGCTATGGTTACGGCGGTCTCGGTTATCCGGGCGTCGGTGGATTCGGCGCCTTTGGCGGTTATGGCTATCCCGGCCTCGGCATGGGATTGTATCCCTGGTAACGGAGGCGAGAATCGTCAGTCCCGCGCGGGCAATTCGTTGATTTCTCCCTCGAAAACGGGTTGCCCGCCCAAATCGACCGCACTCCCGAGAAGGTTGATCCGTAATTTATCTTAACGAGTTATGTCGTGGCGATTACACCTCACGGCAGCCCAAGTCCCCATATCCCCCGACATTCCTCAAAATCCGCTCATTTTCGAAGCAACAGTGTTGCCAGCTCGTAGGGGTCTCCCGTAATTTGTCAAGAGATTCTGACGGGAAGATGTTGAAAGCCGTGGAAAGAGCATTGCTACAACCATCCATAATGTTGTACGATAAGGAATGGCTCGGTCGAGACACCTCAACATGCCACGAGACCGACCTGTCGCTTTCCCCCTTTTAAAAACGTCCGGTAGGTGTCAAGGGACGGACGTTGCCCCTGCTCGCGACTTAAAAGCGGCCGCCCCGGGGAATCATCCGGCGGAGAGGCCAGCGAGGAGTGCGGAACCTTGCTTGACAATGTGACACAACGGTTGAACGTCTCGTTGCGTCGGATGGCTCAGCGAATCGATGCCCGATTCCCGTGGCTGGCACGCTGGCTGGGCGGACGGCTCGACATCCAGTTGCCCGCCTATGGCGTGAGCTTGCTGACGCACCTGGTGCTCCTGACGCTCTTCGCCATGATCGGCTACGCGGCCGGCTCGGCCCAGTCGGCGCGCGAGTTCCAGACCGAACTGGTGGATACCTCGCTGGAGGACTTCGCCGAGTTCGACACGACGGCCCTGGCCGAGATCGACCAGACGACCATCCAGCCGTCCCCCGGCTCGTTCGCGCCGAATATCTCGCCGAAAATCGTTGAGACCCCCGTCGCGCCTCCGGCGATCGCCAAGGAGGGGGTGAAGATCAGCGACCCCGAACTGGCCCTGGCCAGCAGCCTGACCCTGCCGAACGCTCCCCGGCTCGATCGCTCCGTCTCGATCCAGGGGACCGGCGCCGAGCATGTTGATGGCGTCAAGGGGGCTGTGGACCGTATCGCTATCGAGATCCTCCGCCGCCTGGAAAAAGGCCGCACGCTCGTCGTCTGGACGTTCGACGCCTCCGGTAGCCTGGTCTCCGAGCGAGAGCGGCTGGCCAAGTACATTGACGAGGTCTATGCCCATATCGTCAAGCTCGACCAGGACCAGCGCGCCGAGGATGGCGGCTTGTTGACGGCCGTGGTCAGCTTTGGCAAGGACCGCAAGGTTCTCACCGAGACCCCCACCGACGACCGTCAGACAATCGTCAGCGCCATCGGTGCCGTACCGATTGACACCACCGGCTTCGAATCCACCTTCCAAACCGTGGGGGACATCGCCCGAAAGTTTGGCCGGTTCAAGCAAGATGGCAAACCCTACCAGGTGATGACGATCATCGTGACCGACGAGGTCGGTGATGACGAGGATAAACTGGAAGGGGCGGTCTCCGCGGCCCGCGCGGTGAAGATGCCGGTGTACGTGCTCGGCTCGCCGGCCCTGTTCGGCCGCGAGATGGGGTTCATGGACTACACCGACCCCAAGACCAAGCAGACGTTCCGCCACCTGCCGGTCCGCCAGGGGCCGGAAAGCGCTATGCTGGAGGCGGTCAAACTGCCGTTCTGGTACGATGGCCCGCAGTACGACATGCTCGACGCGGGGTTCGGCCCCTGGGCGCTCTCGCGTCTGGCGGGGACCACCGGCGGCATCTACTTCGTCACCCGCATGGGTCCCAACCGGATTACCTTCGACCCGGCGGCCATGCGCGAGTACCGGCCCGACTGGGTGAGCAAGGCCCAGTACGTCGATTCGGTCAACAAGCACCCGGTGCGCAAGGCCGTCATGATGGCCGCCGATGTTGCCCGGCAGAACCTGCCCGGCCAGCCCTCGATGACCTTCCCGGCCGCTGACAGCCCCCAGTTCAAGGACGCGATGCGGCAGAACCAGGAGGTCGTCGCGCGGGTCGAGTACACCATTGATATGGCCCTGCCGCCGATCACCGCCGCCTTGAAATCGCGGGACCACGAGACCTCCCGACGCTGGCAGGCGCACTATGATTTGATCCGGGCTCGCCTCTTCGCCGTCAAACTGCGCTGTCACGAGTACAACACCGCGTGTGCCGCGATGAAGAAGGACCCCAAGAAATTCGCCGATCCGGCCCACAACGCCTGGAAGCTCGTCCCCGACCCGACCGTGCGCCTCCAGTGAAAAGGCCGCCGAGGTCGCCAAGGAGACCAAGGCCCTGCTGGAGCGGATCGTTCAGGAACACCCCGGAACCCCCTGGGCCTTGCTGGCCCAGCGCGAGTTGAAAGACCCGTTCGGCTTCCGCTGGGAAGAAGTGTACGTCAAGCCCCCGCCCCCTCCCGGCGCGGGCAATAACAACAAGCCGAAACCAGAGAAACCCTCGAAGCCGGTGGAAGTTCCGAAGCTGTAAGTTCTTCTCGGACCACAGGATATCAACGCCATGGATTCACCAGTCGCTCATCCGTCCGAAGACGGCCTCTATAACCTGGTGGATGTGTCGCCGGTCGCACCGCCCGAGGCCCCCAAGCCGCCGGCCGAGGCGCCGAAGGTGTCGCCTCCTCCGGTCGAGGAAGCCAAGAAGGCGGCGGAGCCGGAGGCTCCGAAACCGAAGAAAGCGGCCAAGTCCGGTCTGCTCTCGGTTTTGCGCGCGCGGCTGCGTCCCGACAAGTCCAAGACGCCCGAGGCCACCGGAGACGCCAGCAAAGAGGCGACGGCCGACCCGGCCAAGGCCGCCGAAACTCCCAAGAAGGCCAAAAACCCTGGCGGGTTCAGCCTGCGACCCAAGAAGCGAAAAGGCAGGACGTTGCGATTCGAGGCGCCGGCCTGGGCCGTCTCGCTGCTGGTCCACCTCAGCGTCTTGACGGCGCTGGGCCTGGCCAGCCTCACGCCCCAGGGGAAGGACGTCCTCAAGAGCCTCGACGCGGCGATGGTGGATACGAGCGTCTCGGACGAGGAGATGCTGATCTACACCGATCCGCAAGACGTGGCCCGCGAGCAGACGGTCATGACCATGTCGGCCACCACGCCCGGGGGCGCCAATGGCCTGGGGACCGGCACCGGGGCTCCCTCGGCCACGCCGACCGTCCGCACGAGCAGCCGTCCCAGCGAGCGGAGCAGCCTGCCCTCGCTGAAGGTCGTGCCGGAAATCTCCGGTCTCAGCTCCCTGCCGGCCGCCCCCTCGCGTGACCTGGGCGGAGGCGGCATGATCGGCGGCGACGTCACCTTCGAGGCCAAGGACGTCGGTCAGGCCCTCGACCAGCTCGCCCGCGAGATTCTCCGCCACCTCAGCCAGCACAAGCTGACGGTCGTCTGGCTGTTCGACGAGTCGGGTAGCATGAAGGACGACCAGCAGGCCATCAAGGACAAGTTCGACCGGGTCGCCTCCGAGCTGAAGCTCAACGTCGATTCGGACAAGAAGTCGGCCGCCGCCTTGACCCACGCCATCGTCGGCTTCGGCAACGCGATCCACTACGACCTGAAGAAGCCGACGATCGACATCGATGCGATCGGCACGGCCATCGACCGCCTCCGCGTCGATGAGACCGGCACCGAGAACACGATGCAGGCCCTGGCCGACGTGGTGAACACCTACGCCAAGCTCATCACCAAGGAGCGCCGGCTGCTGATCGTGCTGGTGACGGACGAATCGGGCGACGACGGCACGTATGTCGAGGAGGCCCGTCAACTGATCGTCGGCCGCGGCGTGCCGCTCTACGTCATCGGTCGGCAGTCGCTCTTCGGCTACGACCGCGCCCACCTGCTCTACGTGGACCCGGTCACGAAGGACCACTACTGGCCCGCCATCAAGCGAGGCCCCGAAACCGCCGGACTGGAGTGCCTCCAGTTCGACGGCCTGCACGACCGCTGGGACGAGCAGCCCTCCGGTTTCGCCCCGTATGAACTGGCCCGCCTCGCCAAGGACTCCGGCGGGATCTACTTCCTCCTGCCGAGCGAAGAGAACATGCGGGTCCGTCAGCGCGAGAAGGCGTACTCGATGGCCACCCTCAAGGAGTACGTCCCCGACTACGAGAGCCGCATGGCCTACATCGCCCGCCGGGAGAAGTCCGACCTGCGGCGCCCGCTGTACGACATCATCCAGCTCACGTCCGGCAACAAGGAATTCCAGTTCACGCACCGCCGGCACTACCCGATCGAGTACGGCCCCCTGGTCGAGGCCATCGCCGCCGAGGGGCCGAAGGTCCAGCTCCGCCTGGCCAAGCTGATCGAGATCGAGAAGCGCCTGCGTGCCTTGAAGGACAAGCGCGACCGCGAGCCGGACAAGCGCTGGCAGGCCCATTACGACCTGATGCTCGCCGAGATCGTCACCTACCAGGTCAAAGCGTATGAATACCTGGCCTGCCTCGACGAGATGGTCGCCCTGCTCAAGCAGAACAAGCTTCAGACCAAGGCGAAGCCGATCCCCAACAAGCTGACGGTCGAGTGGGTCATCGACCACTCCAAGGACCGCAAGGCCCCCAAGGAAGAGACCGAGAAGAAGTACGCCCAGGCGATGGCCCTGCTCCAGGACGTCATCAAGCGGCACCCCAAGACCCCCTGGGCCGACCTGCGCAGGACGAGATCAACCGCGGCTTCGGCTGCCAGCGCAACGAGTGGACCCACAACCCACAGTACGACGAGCGGGCGAAGCTCGTGCCGAAGTATTGATCCATCGAGAGCCGTCTCGAACACCGGCCTCGCTCGCCAACGGGCTCATCCCGTCAGGCGGGCGAGGCCGGTCGCATTCCGGAACCTCAGCCGACCGCCACGGTGGAGGTCTCGGTGATGATCTGGTTGTAGATCCGCTCGACCCGGTCCAGGGCCGATTCGGGGCTGCAATGTGTCTTGAGCAGCTCGCGAGCCTGGTATCGCACTTGCTGGCGTCGGGCCGGGTCCTGGAGGAGAGCGACGGTTCGTTCGATCAGGCCGGCATCGTCCTCGCTGAGCCCGGCGTGGACGCCATCCTCGACCGGCATCCCTTCGACCCCTGCGGCGTTTGTCACCACCGGCACCCCGAGCGCGAACGCCTCCAGAACCTTGAATTTCATGCCGCTGCTGGGATTTCGCGGGTAGAGTTGCAGGTCCAGGCTACGGAAGAAGCCCCGGACGTCATCGACTCGGTCGCGGATAATCACTCCGGGGCTGTCGAGGTGGTCTCGGAAGGCGTCGCGTGCGCGACGCCGGCCAGTTCCAGCTCGACATTGGGCACGCGACGTCGGATTTCGGGCCAGAGCCGATTGAGGATCCGGCGGCCCGCCGTTGCGCCCGGCGTCCAGTTGAATGAGGCGACCATACCGATCCGTAACGGACCGTTCGGCTCCCGCATCGCTTCGTCGAACGGATAGAGGGAGAGGTCCAGCCCGAACGGGATCACGTCCACAGACGCGTCCGGTGCCAGTTCGTGGATCGACCTGGCCAGTCGCGGACTGACGGCGATCAGGCGTGGGTAACTCCGCAACAAGATCCGCTCGGCCCGATAGGTCAGGCGACGGCGGGCCCAGTCCTTCGGCCCGGTTGACGGCTGGTCCGCGAGATCGAGCTGACACAGGTACGGTACCCCGACGACGGCCCGGGTTTCCAGGGCAGGCCGACATAACCGCTCCAAAGTACTCCAGATGCATCACATCGAAACCCTTCGCCCACCTCCGCCGCCAGGTCGCGACGCAAGGTCGCGCTGA
>CAVWUA010000021.1:0-114489 GCA_963758025.1 uncultured Planctomycetota bacterium
TCATCTTCATCTTCCTGCTGCACTTCCGCAGCGCGCTGGTGGCCATCTTCGTGCTCCCGACGGGCGTGCTGGCCAGCATCATCCTGATGAACGCGATCGGCCTGAACGCCAACATCATGTCGCTCAGCGGTATCGCGCTGGCGATCGGCGTGATGGTCGACTCGGCCGTGATCATGATCGAGAACGCTCACAATCACCTGGAGCGGGACGCGGGCGGCCGATCTCACGCGCAGATCATCATCGACGCCTCGAAGGAGGTCGGCCCGCAGCTCTTCTTCTCGCTGCTGGTGATCACCGTCAGCTTCCTGCCGATCTTCAGCCTTGGCGGCCAGTCCGGCCGGCTCTTCCGGCCCCTGGCGTTCACCAAGACGTTCGCGATCGGGTCCGCCGCGATCCTGTCGATCACGATCATCCCGGTGCTGATGGACTTCCTCATCCGGGGCCGCATCCCGAGCGAGGAACGCAACCCCGTCAGCAAGGTTCTCATGCGATTGTATCAGCCGCTATTCTGGCTCAGCCTGCGCGGCCGCTTCGTGACCATCCTGGCCGCGGTGGCGCTCGTCGCGGTCACCTACTGGCCCTACTCGCAGCTCGGCAGCGAGTTCATGCCCCCGCTGGAGGAGGGCGACCTGCTGTACATGCCGACGGCCGACCCCTCGATCTCGATCACCAAGGCCCGCGAGCTGCTCCAGCAGACCGACAAGCTCATTCGCACCTTCCCGGAGGTCCACCACGTCTTCGGCAAGGTCGGCCGGGCCGACACCCCGACCGACCCGGCCGGCCTGGGCATGATGGAGACCACGATCACCCTGCACCGCGACAAGGGCCGCTGGCGCAAGCGCCGCCTCGTGCGCTGGTTCTCGGGCTTGCCCGGCTGGATGAAGGCGCCCTGGACTACTTCTGGCCGGAGGAGCGGACGATCACCGACGACGAGCTGATCTACGGCTGGAACGAGGCGGGCGGGCGGCCACGTGCCGGGGCTCGACGACGTCGTCCGGTTCCCGGGGTTGAGCAACGCCTGGACCATGCCGATCAAGACCCGCATCGACATGCTCTCCACCGGGATCAAGACGCCCGTGGGGATCAAGGTCGTCGGCAGCGACCTGGAGACCCTGTCGCGGCTGGCCGAGGAGATCTCCAGCCAGCTCCGCACCCTGCCCGAGACGGTGACCGTCTTCCCCGAGAAGACCGTCGGCGGATACTACGTCGATTTCCGGATCGATCGCGCCGAGGCGGCCCGCTACGGCATGAACGTGCAGGACGTGCAGGACATCGTCCTCTCGGCGTTGGGAGGAACGAACGTCACGACGACCGTCGAGGGGCTGGAGCGCTACCCGGTCAACGTTCGCTACTCGAGGGAGCTGCGCGACGACCTGACCTCGCTTCGGCAGACGCTCATCGCGACGCTCAGCGGCGCCCACGTCCCGATCGAGCAGGTGGCCGAGATCGCGATCCACACCGGCCCGCCGGTGATCCGCAGCGAGCAGGCGAAGCCCAACGCCTGGATCTACATCGACGCCGCCACCAGCGACATCGGCGGCTACGTCAGCCGGGCCCGGCGGCTGATCGACGAGACGATCGTCAACCGCCCCGACTTCCCCGCCGGCTACAGCGTGACCTGGAGCGGCCAGTACGAGTACATGCAGGAGGCCAATCGGCGGCTCGCGGTCGTCGTGCCGATCACGCTGGTCGTGATCGTCTTCCTGCTCTACATGAGCACCAGCAGCATCTTCCGCACGGTCGTGATCCTCCTGGCCGTGCCGTTCAGCCTGGTCGGGGCGATCTGGTTCCTCTACCTGCTGGGCTACCACCTGAGCCTGGCGGTATGGGTGGGGCTGATCGCCCTGGCGGGACTCGACGCCGAGACGGGGGCCGTGATGCTCCTGTACCTGGACCTCTCCTACCACAAGTTCGAACGCGAGGGTCGGATGCGCGACCTGGGCGACCTGGAGTTGGCCATCCACGACGGCGCCGTGAAGCGCATCCGACCCAAGACGATGACCGTGATGGCCGCATTGTTCGGCCTGGTGCCGATCATGATCGGCACCGAGACGGGTTCCGACACGATGAAGCGGATGGCCGCCCCGATGATCGGCGGGCTGGTCACGAGCTTCATCATGGAGCTGCTGATCTATCCGGTCATCTTCTACTACTCCAAACGCTGGGAGGTCTCGCGTCGGTCGCGGGCGGAGTCGGGGCCGGACGCGTCCCCGAGTGACGCGGCGGGCGAACTCGCGGCCGAGCCTGCCGAAGGTGACGGACGATCCGGCGTCGAGGAATGAGCGATCCACCTTGAACTTGCAGGAGGTCTCCATGTTGCCCCGCGTCGCCGTCGGCCGCCATTGCTGTGCCCGGTCCACCAACATCGAGAATTACCGGCCGATCGTGGGCGATGCGCTGATCGAGGAGGTCCGATCGCTGGGCCGCGCCCTGGAGGGCCTGCGCGTCTGCCACGTCAACGCCACGGCCGGCGGCGGCGGGGTCGCGGAGCTGCTGAGCCGGCAGATCCCCATCTACCGCGCTCTGGGGCTCCGGGCCGACTGGCGCCTCATCTACGGCGACTCGGAGTTCTTCGCCGTAACCAAGGGCTTTCACAACGCGCTGCAGGGGGCCGAACTCCCTGACCCCCGCACTAACCGACGAGTACCTCGACCACAACCGCAGGAGTGCGGCTCTGCTCGACGACGATTACGACCTCTACATGATCCACGACCCCCAGCCGGCGGCCCTGCGCCACTTTGCCGGGCCGGGTTCCAGCAAGTGGATCTGGCGCTGCCACATCGACAGCTCCGAACCCGATCCGGGGGTCTGGGCGTTCCTCCGCCCCTTCATCGAGGCCCACGACGCGGCCGTCTTCACAATGGAAACGTTCCGGCCCCCCGACCTGGCGATGGGCCGCGTCGCCTTCATCCCCCCGGCGATCGATCCGTTCGCCACCAAGAACATGGAACTGCCCCGGGACCTCTGTCGCCGGGTGATGGCCGACTCCGGCGTCAATCTCCGCGAGCCAGTGCTGCTCCAGGTCGCCCGCTTCGACCCCTGGAAAGATCCCCTGGGCGTCATCCGGGCCTACCGCCTGGTGAAGGAGCAGCGGCCTGGCGTCCAGCTTGTGCTCGTCGGCGCCATGGCCGGAGACGACCCGGAAGCCTGGTCGATTCTGGAATCGATCAACGCCGAGGTGGAGCGGGACCCCGACCTCTACGTCTTCTCTAACCTGACCGGGGTGGGCAACATGGAGGTCAACGCCTTCCAGCGTGGGGCCGACGTGATCCTCCAAAAGTCGCTGCGCGAGGGGTTCGGCCTGGTGGTCTCCGAGGCCCTCTGGAAGGAGCAACCGATCGTCGCCGGGGCCGTCGGCGGCATCCCCATGCAGTTCCCCCGCGGCTACGAGGCGAACCTGGTGGACGGCGTGGAGCAATGCGCCGAGCGGACTTTGTTCCTGCTCGATCATCCGGAGGCGGCGGCCGCGCTCGGCCGGGACGGGAAGGCGCGTGTCCGTCAGGAATTCCTCCTGCCCCGGCTGATCCGGGACGAGTTCGCCTGTGGCGCGATCTCGTCATCGGCATGATCCCTGGTTGCCGCGGATCTCGATCGCCGTCGATCGATCGGGCCACCCGGCGTCCCCCAACCGAACGGAGCCGTACGATGCCTTCGTTACGCCATGACGTCACGACGAACGACTGGGTGATCTTCGCGCCCGATCGTGGCCATCGGCCGCACGAGATCGGTCCGACGACGCCCACCCGGGGCGACGCCCCCTCATCCGCCCCACCAACCGACTGCCCGTTCTGTCCGGGGAACGAGGATCGGACCGGCCCCGAGCTGTATGCGCTCCGGGGCGGGACGGAGCCGGATACCCCTGGCTGGAAGGTACGGGTCGTCGCGAACAGGTATCCGGCCCTGCGGATCGACGCGGAGGATCGCCGCTGGGACGAGGGGGCGATCTTCCATGAGATGGGGGGATGCGGGGCCCATGAGGTCGTCATCGAGTCCCCCGAACATGATGCGTTCCTGGGCCACCAGCCCGTCGAGCAGGTCGAGTTTGTCCTCCGGACGATCCAGCTCCGCTTCAACGTGCATCTGCGTGACCCCCGCTTCCAGGTCTTCATCCCGTTCAAGAATTACGGCGAGCGGGCGGGGACCTCGCTGCGGCATCCGCACTGGCAGCTGATCGCCCTCCCGGTGGTGCCCCGCTTGCTGCGGTCGAAGCACGCCGTGGCCACCGACTACTTCGACTTCACCGGCCGCTGCTTGTATTGCGTGATGCTCGCCGAGGAGTTACGGGCCGCGGATCGCGTCATCGCCGAGAACGAGGGCTTCGCCGCGATCGCGCCCTATGCGTCGCATCGTCCCTACGAGGTCTGGATCATGCCCAAGGCCCACGAGTCCTCGTTCGGCCGTGCCGACCCCGCGGTTCCGCGACCTCGCCGGGTTACTGCGGACCGTGCTGTTGCGGCTGCATGACGAACTCGACAATCCCGACTTCAACCTGACGATCAACAGCGCCCCCCGCGGCGACGAGGATAAGGCGTACTTCCTCTGGCACATCGAGATATTGCCCCGGCTGGCCCGGCCGGCCGGCTTCGAGCTGGGCACCGGCATGGCCATTAACGCGGTACTGCCGGAGGAGGTCGCTCGCCGCTTGCGAGCCCACGAGACTAGAGCGTGTTATGAACTGTGAGGCTGGAAACCAAGGGATTTCATGGGCTTATGAGGTCCCTGGAGGGCCGTTCTCCGGCCCGGCGATGCCGTAAATCCCTAGAAACAAGGGGTTACTGACCGTCGCGCAAAGGAGGTCAAGTTTTCGCTAGATGGCAGCATGGCAACCAGCGGCTCTGCTCCGGATGATTGGCGTGAATGGCGGAGATTGCAGTCACTGCGATTGAAGTGTCAAGGCTGGCATCAACGCGACATCGCTGAGCAAAATCTGTCGAAACCTGGACTGGTCGCCCATAAGGGGTATCAGGCTGCCGCCGGCCTCGGATAACGGAACTCGGGGTCCCCGCCCGAGGGCTCAAGGCGATGCAGCATCAACTGGATCATCGCCAGCTTGAGGAATGACTCCGATGACAGGACGGTCTTCTCCCGGTCCTGGCTCAGCCGCCGGCACCGACCCAGCCACGCGAACGTCCGCTCCACCGTCCAGCGGATCGGCAGCCTCACCCAACCCCGCTTGCCCTCGGGGCGCCGGACGATCTCCAGGCCCCATCCCGCGTGTTCGACTCGACCCACTCGTAGAGAGCAAAGTTGTGGTACTTCTTGTCGGCGTACATCCGCCTCACCTTGCCCATCGGCTGGCCCTCCAGCCGGGCGAACAGTTCCGGGGCCGCCGCCGCGTCGTCGACCGAGGCGGCGGTGACCAGCACGGCCAGGAGCAACCCCATGCTGTCCACAACGATATGGCGTTTGCGGCCGTTGACGTTCTTGGGGTTGTCGCGGCCCCGCTGCTCGCCGCCGGAGGTCGTGTCGACCGACTGGCTGTCGACGCTGGCGGTGAGTGCGGGGGATGGTGCGGTTTCTCCTCCGCCCGGACCTTCTTGCGGAGCATGTCACGGATCGTGTCGAGGGTCCCGTCGGACCCAGGGCCAGCGCGAACTGTAGGTAGGTTTGGCAATCTGAGGCGTTCGCTCCTCGGCATGATTTCTTTGTACCATCCTCGGTGTGGCATTCGTCTCCGGCGGCACACCGAGGGGGGAGCGATGGCGGACATCCAGCGGATCGGTTTGGACGAGGTCGTCCGGCATTTCGAGGACGCTGGAGGACCCCCGTTCCACCGTCAATCGCCAGCACCCTCTGGTCAGCGTCGTCGTCATCGCCCTGATGGCCGTGCTGGCCGGTGCCGACGGGCCGACCGCCATCGCCAGGTGGGCCGCCTTGAAGGAGGAGTTCCTCTCGGGGCACCTGGACTTGCCCAACGGCATCCCCCGCAAGGACGTCTTTCGACGCGTCCTGATGGCCTTGAAGCCCGACGCGTTTCAAGCCTGCTTCGCCAACTGGCTGCAGTCGCTGCGGGCCTCGGCGGCGGCGGCGACCGGCGTGGAGCGACCGGTCTGCCGGTCGACGGCAAGACGGCGCGGCGGAGCCATGACCGCAAGAACGGGCCTGGGCGCCTTGCATTCGGTGAGCGTCTGGGCCAGCGAGTTCGGCCTGTCGCTGGGGCAGGTGGCCTGCGCGGAGAAGTCGAACGAGATCACGGCCATCCCCGAGTTGCTGCGGCTGGTGGACATCAAGGGGGCGATCATCACGATCGACGCCAT
Organism: uncultured Planctomycetota bacterium; assembly: GCA_963758025.1. Taxonomy (GTDB): domain Bacteria; phylum Planctomycetota; class Planctomycetia; order Isosphaerales; family Isosphaeraceae; genus CAVWUA01. The sequence goes on from CAVWUA010000021.1 coordinate 6,258, forward strand.
GGGGACCCAGAAGGCGATCGCCGAGCAGATCATCGAGGGCGAGGCGGATTATGTCCTGGCGTTGAAGGGGAACCAGGAGACGTTGCATCAGGCGGTCATCGACCACATCCACGAGCAGTGGGAGGACGACTTCGCGCGGGTGGACGCCCGTCGGCATCAGACCAGGGAGACGGGACACGGGCGTCAGGAGACGCGGACCTACATCCAGATGCCGGCGCCCGAGGGCCTGCCGGGGCTGGAGCCGTGGAAGGGCCTGAAGTCGATCGGTGTGGTGGTGTCGGAGTGCGTTCGCGACGGGAAGGAGACGGTCGAGGTCCGCTATTACATCAGCAGCCTGGGGGTGGGCGTGAAGCGGTTCGCCCAAGCCGTCCGTAGCCATTGGAGCATCGAGAACAGCTGCCACTGGAGTCTGGACGTGACCTATCGCGAGGATGAGTCGCGGATCCGGGAGGAAGCACCTGCGCGAGAACTTCGCGTGGCTCAATCGCTTCACGCTGTCGCTGCTGAAGCAACATCCCGGCCGCGACAGCGTCGCCATGAAACGCCGCAGTTGCGGTTGGAGCGACGACTTCCTGCTGGAAGTCCTTACCGGAGCAACATTTTAGTGGGCGCTGGCCCTGCCGTCGGACCGCCACTGGTCGTAGTCGCGCCAGACGGTGCTCTTGGGTGGCAAGTCGCCGGGGAGGTATCGCCACTGGCATCCGGTACGGAGGATGTAGAAGACGGCGTCGAGGACGTCGCGCATGTCGGTTTCGCGGGGCCGCCCGCCGCCTGGCTCGGGCGGGAGGTGCGGCTCGATCAAGATCCACTGGGCATCGGTGACATCGCTGGGATAGTGGTGCGTTCTCATACCAATTCTACGATGCTCAGTCCCAATTGTTCCCCTTCTGTGACAGTCTCTGAGGCACTCGATGTGTCTGAGGAGACCGTAAGCCGCTGGCTCGCCCGCGCTCGCCAAGGTGAACCCGAGGCGCTCCACGCCCATCGCTCCCCGGGTCCCCCCTCGAAACTGTCGCCGGTCCAACTCCGCCTGATCCCTGAGTTCCTGTGGCATGGGCCGGAGGCTTACGGGTTCCGAGGCGAGGTCTGGACGTGTGCCCGTGTCGCCAAGGTGATCGAAGAGGAATTCGGGATCACCTACCACGAGCATCACGTCGCCCGCCTGCTCAAGCGACTCCACTGGACGCCGCAGGCACCGATCCGGCGGGCTCTCCAGCGAGACGAGCAGGCCATCGCGCGGTGGCGAGGCGAGGTCTGGCCGGAGTTGCGGGACCGGGCATGACGCGAGCGCCGGGTGCTGGTCTTCGGGGACGAATCGAGGTTCTACCTCCTGCCCGGGCGCGGTGAAGACCTATGCCCCCGAGGGGCGGACGCCGATCCTCCGCGAGGAGCTGACGCGCGACCACCTATCCGTCATGGGAGGCATGACCCCGCAGGGCAAGCTCTACACCCTGGTGCGGCAGGAGTCGCTGAATGGGTGGCACAGTATCGAGTGCCTCGTTCACCTGGGTCGCGTGGCCGGGACACGGCTGCTGGTGATCTGGGATGGCTCACCGATCCACCGCCGAACGGAGGTCCGAGATTTCGTCTCCGATACGCGCGGCAAGGTGTGGTTGGAGGCCCTGCCTGGGTATGCCCCCGATCTGAACCCGTGGGACGAAGGGGGGTGGCAGCATCTGAAGCACGTGGAGATGCGCAACTTCTGGTGTGCCGGGACCTCGAAGAGTTGCACCAGGAGTTCCACCTCGCGGTCGATCGCACTCGACAGAAGCCTCAGTTGGTTCAAGCCTTCTTCGCCCAGGCCGGATTGAAGATCCAACAACATTAACCTGGATATTTCATCTGTCCGTCTTTACGGAAAGAATCAGCGATCACCTTCGGGTACTCGGCTTTCGAACTCGTTTCCCATGACCAAAGGCGCATCTTCCCCCTGACCCCCAGGAAGGAATCGGTCGCCACCGGCCTATCAGACGGCTCAACCCGAGCCTGCCGTAGCATCCAACGGATGGCTTGTCGTGCTCTCGTAGACCGCCTGGAAGAGTGCACGGTACGGGTAACTGCTCGCCAGGTGGAACGTCACCCGACGTGCGCTGACCAGCACGCGAGCCGCCACTTTCAGCAGCGTCAGGCGGATCGTGCCGACCTGGGCACGAGCCATCGACGTCCCGCGAAGCGCCGTGCGTCGCAACGTCTGCACGAGCACGTACGCCGCCGAGCTCAGCAGCAACCGGAACTGGTTGGCCACGAATCGGTGGCAGCTCGTCCGGTCGGCGAACAGGCCCAGTTGCTGCTCCTTGATCCGGTTCTCCATCTCGCCGCGTTGGCAATACACATCCTCATATAACTCCTGAGGATCGCCCGGCACGTTCACCACGAGAAACCGAGGGTTGGCACCCTTGGCGGTGTGCTCGGCCTTGACGATCACCCGACGGCGACGGTCCCAGGTCTTCGCCGCGTAGGAGAACGAATCGAACAGCCGTTGCGGCTCTCCGGTACGCTGGAATTGACGCTCGGCCCGCGTGATCTGGTCGCACGCCAACTCCCGGAGCACGGAGTTCTGCGAGAGCCCCAGGATGTAGCCGATGCCTTGCGAATCGCACCAGCGCATCAGATGCCAGCGGCAGAAGCCGCCGTCGCCCCGGATCGTGATCTTCACCTCCGGCCACGCCGCCCGGAGCTTGCCGACGAGCAGCTTCAGCAACGCCCGGGTGTGCTTGGAGGCGTCGATCTTGCTGGGGCGGAGATAGGCGGCCAGCAGCTCGTCGCCGCAGAAGACATATAAGGGCAGGAAGCAGTAGTGATCATAGTATCCGTGGAAGAATCGCCCCTCCTGCTTGCCGTGCGTGGGGTCGTCGGTGGCGTCGAAGTCGAGGACCAGCGACTCGGGAGGCTCCGGATGGGAGGCGATGAATTGATCGACGAGGACCTCGCTGATGCGGATCAGCGTCTTGCGGTCGACGCGGTTCTCGAGCCGGCAGAGCGTCGGCGGCGAGGCCAGGGGTGCATCCTGGTCGGGCAATTTCCCGGTGGCCAGTTGCAGGGCCGGGTCGTTGCGCAGGGTCTGGTGGTCGTTGAGGTCCTCGTACCCCAGGGCGATGGCCAGGATCCTCTGAGCGAGCATGGCGTGCTGCTCGTGGGTGATCCGCTCCGGCTGTCTGGGGTCGGGGATGGCGGCGTTGAGGGCGTCGAAGAGCCCGGTGCGTTGCGCGATTTCGCGGAGCAGCAAGACGCCGGCATCGGTGGTGAGCCGTCCTCCCTGAAAGTCAGCGACAACCTGCTTGCCCTGGATGCTGGAAAAGGCGAGAGATTTTGGGTTACAGTCTGTCACGCGACGGCCTTTCCTTTTGGGGAATGGGTTGTTGTGCTAACCCTTATTTTACAAGAGGTTAGGCCGTCGCTCAAATCTTATGTTCATGTTTCCTATGAAATATCCGGGTTAACCCTATTTTTGCAGCGGTCAGAAATACTCCCGGGATCCGTATCAGTCATATACTCCCACCGTACCGCCCTGTTGTAGCAGGTGATGAATCCTCGTATGCCTTTGAATGAAGGTGTAAATCGTCCTCTTCCCATAGATCTTACGAAGATCTCAGGGAGTGCAAGATGTATGTGAACCTGTGCATTGGCCCAGGAAGGCTCAAAACCGTATCGCGGCCGGATGTTCCGGTGCCGACACTTCACGGCACAGCGGAAAGGAACAAGATGATAACTGCCAAGGCTGTGGACGCGTTCCCACCTCTTGAATCATGATGCGTAAGCTGTTGCGGATGATGTTGCGTTCTCTGTTGCGAAACCTGTTCGCAAGGCAACATCCAGTCCGGCGATTCCCTCCTCCTCGCGCTCTTCCCACCAGGGCTCGCTGCGCGTCCCGCGGGCCAGCTCGACCGGGGGGGGCGGAATGGGTCGCCTCTCAGAGGCCCCCGTGCCGCCCAGGAGAACGAATCGCGGCGTGCACGGGGAGGTCATCACGGACCAACGCCGGGAGGGAGGGCCGCCATCTGCCGGAACGTCAGGGACGTCTGGCGGCCCCCTTCGAACCAGGCGCCGGTGAGCCGATCGCTCTCCGGCAGGTAGGAGCCCACGAACCGGGCACCGCTCTCGGGGATCAGAAATGACACGCGATCCGGCTCGACGGTGAGATCCCTGTTAAGTTTGTCGGTAACTGGCATGATTCCTTCGAAGCTATTTGGCGCCATGTTGTCGAGGCGTGGATTGGCATGAGCCCAGGGGATGGACAGCCTCGCATGATCAGCCCAGTCCTGTATCCGTCTTCCTCGGACCTGAGGGCAGGGGCCGGCAGACGGCGGATTATCAGAGACGAGGTCTCGCCCGGATCTCTGCCCGCTTGATCTCGGGATCGGGCGCCGGGCGTCGTTCCTGCGTATAATGGCAGGGGACCAGAACGTCTCGGTGCGAGTCGGCGCCGAGGAGGAGCATCGTAACTCGTTCCCCCAACCTCTAGGCCAGCATCCATGAACGACGGCCTCATCGGGCTCGGGGTCGTCGGGTGCGGCGGCTTCGGCCTGTTCGCGCTCCAGCACTTCACGCAGGTGCGTGGGGTCGGGCTCGTCGGCATGGCCGTGACCCACCGGCCGGCATCGCTGGCGGCGGCCGCCCGGTTCGGCGTCGAGAATGAAGACGACCTGGCGGCTTTCCTCGGCCGCGTCGACCTCGACGTGGTCTACATCGCCACCCCTCCCTTCCTCCACCACGCCCAGGCGCTGGCGGCGCTCGAGGCCGGCAAGCATGTGATCGTCGAGAAGCCGCTGGCCCTGACCGTCCCGCAGGCCGAGCAGCTCGTCGCCGTCGCCCGTCAGCAGGGCCGGACGCTGGTCGCCAACCTGATGCAGCGGTACAACCCGCTGTACGAGGCCGTGCGCCGGCTCGTCGAGGGCCGGACGCTGGGCGAGGTGCTCCGCGGCTCGTTCGAGAACTACGCCTCGGACGAGAACCTGCCGGCCGACCACTGGTTCTGGGACCGGGCCCGGAGCGGCGGCATCTTCGTGGAACACGGGGTCCACTTCTTCGACCTGTTCGCCGGCTGGCTCGGGCGGGGGCGGGTCGAGGCGGCGCATATCGGGGTCCGACCGGGGACGGCCATCGAGGAGCACGTGCGTTGCACGGTCCGCTACGGCGACGCGGCCCTGGTGGACTTCTATCACGGCTTCCATCAGGCGGCGCGGATGGATCGGCAGGAACTCCGGCTGGTGTTCGAGCGGGGGGAGATCACCCTGTTCGACTGGGTGCCGACCCGCGCGGATCCGGGCGGCGGTGGACGAGCGGCAGACCCGGGAGTTGTGCGACCTGTTCCCCGGGGCCCGGCTCGACGTCTCCGCATCCTACGGCGGCCGCGATCGCTCCTGCCGGGGCCGGGGCAAGGACCTCGACGTCTACCAGGTCATCGAGCTTTCGACCGGGCACGGCCAGGAGAAGTCGCCGCTCTAGGGCCGGCTGCTCCGGTCCCTGATGGAGGATCAGGTCGCCTGGATCCGGGACCGTGGCCACCAACGGGTCGTGGCCGAGCAAAATGGGCGTGATTCCCTGGCGATGGCCTGCGAGGCCGACGCGCTGGCCCATGGGGCGGGGGGCGACCGTTGGCCTTGAAACGACTCGACACGCGTCGGCTGCTCCGGCCAGAGGACCTCCCCCCGTCCCGCGACGATTTCGAGGTCGTCGGCGCATTCAACCCCGGGGCGGTCCGGGCGGGGGATGAGGTCGTGCTCCTGGTCCGGGTCGCCGAGCGGCCCCGGCAGCAGCGGCCGGCGTTCCGGGGCCTGCCGCGATGGGACCCGCTGGGGGGCCTGACGGTCGACTGGGTGCCGGAGTCGGAGCTCGAGCCGATCGATCCGCGGGTCGTCCGGCGCAAGGCCGACGGGCTCGTCCGGCTCACGTTCATTTCGCACCTCCGGGTCGTTCGGTGCGGGGACGGCCGGGCGGTGCGGGAGATCACCAGGGCCACCCTCCGGCCTCAGGCCGAGTTCGAGGAGTTCGGCGTCGAGGACCCGAGGATCACCGCGATCGACGGCCGGTTCTGGGTGACGTACGTCGCCGTCTCGCGGCACGGCCCGGCGACGGCCCTGGCACGCACCGACGACTTCCGGACGTTCGAGCGGCTCGGGGTCATCTTCTGCCCGGAGAACAAGGACGTGGTCCTGTTCCCCGAGCGGATCGGCGGGATGCACGCCGCGCTGCACCGCCCGATGTGCGCGACGCCGTTCACGCGCCCGGAAATCTGGGTCGCTCGGTCCGAGGACCTGTTCCATTGGGGCGGCCATGAGCCGGTGACGGTCCCGGGCGGCGAGTGGCAATCCGACCGCGTGGGGGCCGGGGCGCCTCCGATCCGGGTCGACGAGGGTTGGCTCGAACTGTATCACGGGAATCGCCGACCGGCCCGGCCGGGCGAGGTCGGGGCCTACTTCGGCGGGGCGATCGTCCTCGCCCCGAGCGATCCGGCGCGGGTGCTCCGGCATCTGGACGAACCCTTCCTCGTCCCCGAGTCCGAATTCGAGGTGGACGGCTTCGTGCCGAACGTCGTCTTCCCGACCGGGGTGGTCCGGGATGGCGAAGTGTTGCTCGTCTACTATGGGGCCGCCGACGCGGTGACGGCGGTCGCCGAGTTCCGGGAGCGGGACCTGCTCGTCGAGATGGTCGCCGTGGAGCGGTAGGGCCGAGGTCGTCGCGCGGAATGTCCGCCTCGAACGCGATCCGGGGAGCGGGCCGGACGAGGCATGCCGGGCGGAGGACGCATCCGCGTCCCCATGCCGGATCGGGGGCGGCAGCGCCGCCTTGCCGCGGGCCCGGCCGTTGCGCAAGAATTCGGGAATCCCATGGAGAGCGATGCCTTTGCTCCCGCGAGATGCCCCGCCGGGGGCGCAGCCGGGATCGGAGCAACGACCAGGCCGCCTCCGGGCGTTTCGGGGTCGTTGTGCATGAGCAGACAAATCGAAAAAGGGTTGTGATTCACCCCCGCGAGGCCCTGCGGAGATGGACCCGATGGCCGGATATGCCTTTCCCAAGGATCTGCTCGGTGGAATCAAGGACCGATGGGACGCCGTCCAGGCACGGCAGGGGTTCGAGTTGCCCGCCGATCACGCGCTCCTCGATCTCCTGGAGATCTGCTACCACGCCTCCTTCCGGGCGGACGAGCGACGCCCAGTCCATTGCGCGGTGGCATACGCCCCCATCGCCCAGGTGCCCGACGGGGCGCTGCTGCGCTTCGAGCGTCCCATCGCGCTGACCGACGACCAGCTCGTGCGGCTGGCCCCCGTCGTCGACATCCGCCGGACCCTGATCGGCTGCGATCAGGAGGATGGATCACTCCGGATCTGGGGCCTGTTCGAGCATGGCCATGCGTGGGTCCAGTATTCCACCGGCGATCCCCCCGATGCTCCGGTCGAAGAGGCGGATTTGCCGCACGACTGCCTCACCATCACCATCGAGGAGCCGGGGGCGCTGACCGCATCCCGAGGCCGGAGAGGGCTGGTGCGGCTCCGGGAAGGGCGGGTCGTCTTGCCGAAGGAGAACCCGCTCCGGGATGGGAATGACCCGCTGGGCATGTTCTTCCGTCGATTGATCGACGATCTCGCGCACTCGCCCCGGCATCGAACCCCGCCGTCCCTGGCCGATCGGAGCGCCGGATGTCGAACGCTGCTGGATGTCTATACCACTTCGGTCGCCGCCGTCCTGGACCGGATCCGGTCGAGACGACATGGCGGGAGCGTCGTGATCACGCGCACGGCGATCGATGAATCGCTCGCCCTCGTCACCTACACCGTGGCCGAGCACTCGGGGCTGGTCGGGGAGATCGTGGCCTATCACGAAGCCTTGAGCCATCTCTCGCAATTGCCGGCGATCCCATCCGACCGGGCGAGTGAATCGGAGCAACGGCAGGCCGAGACGGCGCTGCGGCTGGCGAGCCGCCGGCTGATTCGCGGGCTGAATCAGATCAGCCTGCTCGCGGCCGTCGACGGGGCTGTCCTGCTCGACAGCCACTGGCGGATTCAGGGTTTCGGCGTGCGGTTCCCCGTGCTGTTGCCGACCGGAACGGCCGTCGTGGACGCCGACACGGGCCTCGAATATGCGTGCGATCAATGGGGTCTGCGCCACCAATCGGTGTTCTCGATCTGCCAGAGGTGCGAGCAGGCGGTCGGCCTGATCGTTTCCCAGGATGGCGGAGTCAAGGCTGTCAAGTCCGTCGAGGGCAGGCTCCACTTCTGGGATGGGGTCCTGGACTGAAGTCTCGGACCGCCTGTCCCCAGATGGCCCTCGCCAGGAGGCCCCTGTCGCGCGATGGGACACGGGCCTGTCGCCGCCGGGCATCTGGAGGAACCATGTCGATGGGCACGAGCTTTCGACCGGCCAAGCCTCGGGGGTGGGTCATCCGGGCCGTCCAGGCATTTCTCCGATTCGACCTCGCCCGGCGCAATCGACTCCACCTGGAACCACGCGACCTGGCCGTGCTGCGAGCCTTGCCGCGGGGGGCGGGCATCATCCTCGCCGCCAACCACGCCGATGAGACGGACTTCAAGGCCTGCCTGGAGCTGTCCCGCCGATCGGGCCGCCGGTTCCTGTTCCTGATGAACCGCGAGGCGTTCGACGAGGGTCATGGGGTCGCCGGCTGGTGGCTCCAGCGGCTCGGGGCCTTCTCGGTCGAACGCGGTGGCCTCCACAACGAGCAGGCGAAACGGTTCGCCATCGAGGTCGTGCTGCGGGGGAGGGAGGTCCTCGTCATCTTCCCGGAGGGGGAGATCTATTACCTCAACGACCTGGTGCAGCCGTTCAAGAGCGGAGCCGTGGACATCGGGATGCAGGCCGTGGTCGAGGCGCGACGGACCCGGCCGGACTGGACGGCCTACCTCGTCCCCATGGCGCTCAGGTATCACTACCGCGGGACCGTCTCGCCCATCCTGGAGCGACGGACCCGGTTGATGGAGCGACGCCTGAACCTTCAGATCGCGGGGCTCTCGCTCCAACGCAGGCTGACCCAGATCATGGCGGACCTACTCCGTCGCCAGGAGCGGGCCCATCACCTGAAACTCGAGGCCGACCGAATGACCGAGCTGGGCGAGCGAGTTCAGGAGGTCCGCGAGGCCATCCTCTCGCAGGCCGAGGCGAGGTACGTTGGGGTCATCGGCAGCCCTCCATCGCAGACGATGGACCGGGCTTGGCGGCTTGGCTCCTATTTGCGTGGCCTTCTGGCCCGAGGAGTGCCGTCCGGCGGCGAGGCCTGGGAGCAGGCCCGCGCGGATCTCGCGAGTTCGGAGAACGTGGCCCAGATGGGGGGCTGGCAGCCTCAATATACCGATGTGGACCCGTCGCCGGAGCGGCTGGCGGAGACGGTCCTCAAGCTGGAGCGGGAGGTCTACCGGATCAAACGACCGCGGCAACTGGCCCGGCGCGACCTCTTCCTCCGCATCGGCGAACCCATCGACCTGAGCCGCCACCTCCCGAACTATCACCGGGACGCACAGGCGGTCCGGCGGGGCCTCGCGGAACAGCTCCGGGACGCGATCCAGCACCTCCTCGGACCCGCGGCCCCGACGACCACAGGCCGTTAGCCCGGATATTTCATAGGAAACATGAACATAAGATTTGAGCGACGGCCTAACCTCTTGTAAAATAAGGGTTAGCACAACAACCCATTCCCCAAAAGGAAAGGCCGTCGCGTGACAGACTGTAACCCAAAATCTCTCGCCTTTTCCAGCATCCAGGGCAAGCAGGTCGTCGCTGACTTTCAGGGAGGACGGCTCACCACCGATGCCGGCGTCTTGCTGCTCCGCGAAATCGCGCAACGCACCGGGCTCTTCGACGCCCTCAACGCCGCCATCCCCGACCCCAGACAGCCGGAGCGGATCACCCACGAGCAGCACGCCATGCTCGCTCAGAGGATCCTGGCCATCGCCCTGGGATACGAGGACCTCAACGACCACCAGACCCTGCGCGACGACCCGGCCCTGCAACTGGCCACCGGGAAATTGCCCGACCAGGACGCACCCCTGGCCTCGCCGCCGACGCTCTGCCGGCTCGAGAACCGCGTCGACCGCAAGACGCTGATCCGCATCAGCGAGGTCCTCGTCGATCAATTCATCGCCTCCCATCCGGAGCCTCCCGAGTCGCTGGTCCTCGACTTCGACGCCACCGACGACCCCACGCACGGCAAGCAGGAGGGGCGATTCTTCCACGGATACTATGATCACTACTGCTTCCTGCCCTTATATGTCTTCTGCGGCGACGAGCTGCTGGCCGCCTATCTCCGCCCCAGCAAGATCGACGCCTCCAAGCACACCCGGGCGTTGCTGAAGCTGCTCGTCGGCAAGCTCCGGGCGGCGTGGCCGGAGGTGAAGATCACGATCCGGGGCGACGGCGGCTTCTGCCGCTGGCATCTGATGCGCTGGTGCGATTCGCAAGGCATCGGCTACATCCTGGGGCTCTCGCAGAACTCCGTGCTCCGGGAGTTGGCGTGCGACCAGATCACGCGGGCCGAGCGTCAATTCCAGCGTACCGGAGAGCCGCAACGGCTGTTCGATTCGTTCTCCTACGCGGCGAAGACCTGGGACCGTCGCCGTCGGGTGATCGTCAAGGCCGAGCACACCGCCAAGGGTGCCAACCCTCGGTTCCTCGTGGTGAACGTGCCGGGCGATCCTCAGGAGTTATATGAGGATGTGTATTGCCAACGCGGCGAGATGGAGAACCGGATCAAGGAGCAGCAACTGGGCCTGTTCGCCGACCGGACGAGCTGCCACCGATTCGTGGCCAACCAGTTCCGGTTGCTGCTGAGCTCGGCGGCGTACGTGCTCGTGCAGACGTTGCGACGCACGGCGCTTCGCGGGACGTCGATGGCTCGTGCCCAGGTCGGCACGATCCGCCTGACGCTGCTGAAAGTGGCGGCTCGCGTGCTGGTCAGCGCCACGTCGGGTGACGTTCCACCTGGCGAGCAGTTACCCGTACCGTGCACTCTTCCAGGCGGTCTACGAGAGCACGACAAGCCATCCGTTGGATGCTACGGCAGGCTCGGGTTGAGCCGTCTGATAGGCCGGTGGCGACCGATTCCTTCCTGGGGGTCAGGGGGAAGGTGCGCCTCTTGGTCATGGGAAACGAGTTCGAAAGCCGAGTACCCGAAGGTGATCGCTGATTCTTTCCGTAAAGACGGACAGATGAAATATCCAGGTTAGGCCTTAAACAAGCGAGGTTCGAGGCCCATGCCGCGTGAATCGGCGTGCCCTGGTCGAGCGCGCACGGTCATCGGGAAGGCCAAGTGCCTCCGCAGTCCAACCGGCTCGATAGATTCATCGTCACCCCCTACTTCTGCCTCTCGGCTCATGGCGACGCGGTGGACCGGGACGTCCAGATCCCGGCTTCCATGGCACGGCACTTCAGCATCGCAGGGCATGAACCACCCGCAGGAACACCCCTTGCCACTCGTTCCACGACAGCAACCGGTACAACAACCGGTGGCCACCCCGGACGATCTGGCTGGGCATCAGGATGATCGTGTTCACGAACCGCTTGAACTCCATCCGCAACAGACCACGCTTCTGCTCACGATGAACTTCCTTGTGCCGTGGGTGCTCCGGAACCGACAGCGCGAACCACGCCTTGAGGTTCCACGCCAACGCCGTCATCACCATGTACGCCCAGTTGCTCACCAGGTTGTCCACCGCCGCACGCAGCGCGTGCACGCCACTCTTCAGTTGCGCGATCAGGTTGTAGGGTAGGCGGCTGGCGAGGTTCCGGTGTCCCGGACCTTTTCCATCCGCCCCCCTCCGAACCGGACAGGATACGTTTCGCATCATCCGGCTCTCCAGCCACTCACTCCGCCCTGTGTCGCAATGGCCTACCGGCGTGGATGTTGTCATGGCAGATGCGGCAGAGGACCAACGTCTTCCGTCGTCGGGATGCCATGAGTCGCACCCAATCCGGGGGTGGGCGGCCGTCCCGCCGGTTCAGGTCGGCGAGCTTGCGGACGTGGTGGACCTCCACATTCACCGTGGAGCCACACGCCTCGCATGCGTCCGCCAGAACCCGCTGGAGCAGTTCGGTCCCGCCGAACCGCTTGCGTTCGAGGGGTTGGTCGTCGATGGATGCCGTCAGGTTTGTCCGGAGTGGCAGCCCGCCGAATCGTCCGACCAGCGGTGCCTTCCCCTCCCGCGGCACCTGCACTTCCAGACACGCCCTGAATCCGTACGGGGTCATGACCTTTGTCGCGAGCCGGCGAGCCTGCTTCGCGACCGTTGACCGGTGTTTGTTGGCCAACGTTTTCAGCAGTGACATCCGCATGACCCAGTGGAGCCTGCTCAGCCAGGCGATGTTCGCCGCGAACTGGTAGTACTGCACGAAGCCCCGGTACTCCGCCTGGTACTGACAGACGATGCTGTAGTCCGAGTCGTGAGTCCATTCCTTCCGGTGGATGGGCTTGCCGTCCCGCGTATAGGAGCGACTCCGCTCCGCCACGAAGGAAGGCGGCATCCGTAGGGCAACCCCGCCGTTCACCGATCGCCGGTTACCGGTGATCTTGGTGTCGCATTGGATGACCGAGATGTCGTAGCCGAGGAAGCGTGCTTTCTCGGTATTGGCGTGGGTGATCAGGGTCTTTTCCGCCGACAGTTCCAGACCCAATTCCTGGGCCAGGAATGCCGACAGTCGGTCCCGGATCGCCTCTGCCTCCGACTTCGGTCCGGCGAACCCGAGCAGGAAATCGTCCGCGTACCGCACGTAACGCAACCGCCGGTAGTTTGGGTCTCGGGTGTCGCACGATGGGACGGTCCGTCGGGCCGCCTCCAGCGCCTTCGCCTCATCAACCCGCCCCAACTTGCGGCAGCATCTTGACCGGTGCCCGAGCCGCTCGTGTTCCAGGTTCGCCGCCCGTCGTTTGCCTCTCGTGTACTCCGGGATCAGTGTCTGCTCGACGAACTGGTCCAACCGGTCCAGATAGATATTTGAAAGTATTGGGCTGACCGTACCGCCTTGCGGTGATCCGCTGAGGGTCGGTTGTAGCCGCCAATCCTCCAGATAGCCCGCCTGGAGAAGGTTCCGGATCAGTCGGAGGAAGCGGCCGTCGGTGACGTCATGCCCGAGGATGCCCATCAGGGTCTCATGCCCGATGTTATTAAAGCATCCGCGTATGTCGCCCTCGACGAACCACTTCGTCCCGGTCCATGCCTTCTTGACCCGCGCCAGCGCGGTGTGGCAGCCGCGTCCCGGCCGGAAGCCGTGGGAGTGGTCGGAGAACCGCGGTTCGTAGTACGCCTCCAGGATGGCGCGGACCACGTCTTGCAGCAGCTTGTCCGACCAAGTGGGAATCCCGAGTGGTCTGGAACCTCCTCCTTTCGGTTTCGGGATGTAAACCCGTCGCACGGGGGACCAACGATAGCTCTCGCGGCGAACCCGCTCGATGATCCCGTTGATTTTCCCGAGTGACATCCCGTCCACGGTCTCGGCCGTCACCCCTTCCGTCATGGCCCCATTGTTTCGATAGAGTCGGGCGTAGGAGTGCAGGTACAGGGCCGGGTTGAACAGTTGGCGATAGACGTCCCCGAGCGGCAGCCGTTGTCGGCCGCGCTCTCGGATGATGCCAAGGATCGTTTCGGCGTTTCGCATCTCGCGCACCTCCCGTCCCGTGGCATCGAGTGACCTGTCTCCCTTCACCATGTGCCGGGCTTTCCCCGGCGCGGATTACTACGGAGACTCCGTGGCCATGGGGCTCGCGCCCGGTAGGCCATCCCATGCTTTGCCGTGAAGGCACGTCCGAGCGAAGGTTAGGTGCTCCGTTCGTTCCGTGGGCGGGCTCATCGCCCGTCACCCCGACCGCCGGGGGTTCCAATCGCCCAAGAGAACTGCGGTTGGAGCGGTCGGCACCGTCATCGAGTGTCATGCCGGTGGGACTGCGCTGGTCCGGTGGAACTGGAGTTCAAGCAGTGTAGCCTTCACCGTGCTTCGCAAGCCTTGCGGCGCGTGGGTCCGGACACTTCGACGCCCACCACCGCTTTACCAACAGGCTATGTTCCCCGCTCGTCTTTCGACGGCGAGTCAGTTGGTCGGCTTAGAGTCTGTCCCATAAGGGGTGTCAGGCGGCCTCCGGCCTGGGATAGCGGAACTCGGGGTCCTCGCCCGAGGGCTCCAGGCGGTGGAGCATCAACTGGATCATCGCCAGCTTGAGGAACGACTCCGATGACAGGACGGTCTTCTCCCGGTCCTGGCTCAGCCGCCGGCACCGACCCAGCCACGCGAACGTCCGCTCCACCGTCCATCGGATTGGCAGCCGCACCCAACCCCGCTGGCCCTTGGGCCGCCGGATGATCTCCAGGCCCCAGCCGGCGTTTGTCTCGACCCACTCGTAGAGAGCAAAGTTGTGGTACTTGTTGTCGGCGTACATCCGCCTCACCTTGCCCATCGGCTGGCCCGCCAGCCGGGCGAACAGTTCCGGAGCCGCCGCCGCATCGTCGACCGAGGCGGCGGTGACCAGCACGGCCAGCAGCAACCCCATGCTGTCCACAACGATATGGCGTTTCCGCCCGTCGACGTTCTTGGCGTTGTCGCGGCCCCGCTGCTCGCCGCCGGAGGTCGTATCGACCGACTGGCTGTCGACGCTGGCGGTGGTGCGGGGATGGTACGGTTTCTCCTTCGCCCGGACCTTCTTGCGGAGCAGGTCATGGATCGTGTCGAGGGTGCCGTCGGACCGCCACTGGTCGTAGTAGCGCCAGACGGTGCTCTTGGGTGGCAAGTCGCCGGGGAGGTACCGCCACTGGCATCCGGTCCGGAGGATATAGAAGACGGCGTCGAGGACGTCGCGCATGTCGGTCTTGCGGGGCCGCCCGCCGCCTGGCTCGGGCGGGAGGTGCGGCTCGATCAAGGTCCACTGGGCATCGGTGACGTCGCTGGGGTAGTGGTGCGTTCTCATACCACTTCTACGATGCTCAACCCCCGGATGTTCCCCTTCTGGGACAGACTCTTAGACACCTCCTCCCGAGTGTTCTGCTGACTGAGCCAGCAATGCCTTCACGGTTGTCATGGCGCACCTCCTGTTCGCAGCGGTCGTTCGCCTTGAAGACCAGCGCCCGCGGCGTGGCCTCGCGGTCGTTGGTCAGGTAGAACCGGTAGCGGATCTCGTCGAACAGCCGCGTCTGACCCTCCTGGACCTGGATCGTCTGGCGGACGATGATCAGCCGGTACGTCCGCTGGCAGGCCGTCGGCCGGTACGCGACCGCGGTCACATCCTCACGAAGGCGAGTCAACGTCTTGAACCCACGCTCGCGGACGATCCGGTCCTTGACCTTCTCGGGACGCTTCCGGGACTTCCCCTTCGCCGTGTACCGCGGCAGCCGTCGCAGCTCGGCCCAGTCCGACGCGGGCCGGTCCTCGGCGATCGCCTTGAGATTCGGCATGGCGTCGATGCCGAAGAGGAAGGTCACGGCCTCGGCGTCCCAGGCGTCGAGCTGCTTGGTCTGGGTGAAGTCGGTGTCGCCGCGGACGACGACGCGGCGGAACCCGGCGTCGCGGCAGAGCCGGATCGCCAGGTCGATCTGCTCGGCGGCGCCCTCGTGCGAAGGGCGGTTGCCGGACCGGTTGACGATGCTGAGCACCTCGCCGGTGTTGGCCAGCGAGACGATCAACGGGTGATACCCCCAGGTGCCGTCGTAGGCGATATCGATCCCCTGCTTGGAGCCGGCGCCGGTGGCGACGAGGGAGCCGTCGGCGTCGATGACGGCCTCGTCGAAGAAGTCGGACGGCTGCTGTTTCCAGACCTTGACCCGGGTCTGATCGAAGACGTCCTGGAGGGTCTCGACGTCGTCGATCGTGAAGCGTCGGCAGAAGTCGCCCGCGGTGGTCGGGTCGGGGATGCGGTCGGCGCCGATGGCGTCGAGGAAGACGACGTCATTGCGTCGCAGTTCGATGTCGTCGAGACAGGTGCCATTGCACAGTGCGTTGTAGGCGAAGTTCAGGACGTGATCACTCTCGTGGTACGGCAGGTGGTACTTGAGCAAGTGGAGTCGCTCGTCGATGGCCTCGGCCAGTCCGAGTTTGCGGACCAGCAGTTGGATGGCGCCGATGCCCCCGCAGGAGATAGCCTGTGTCTTGGTGGCGGCCTCGTAGTGGATGTTCGAGGCGGTGAAGACCGGATCGGGCGAGGGAGCGGTGACCGGCTTGTCGAGGCGCCGTCGGATTTTCCGCTTGCCGGCGGCGTGGTGTCGGTGTGGAATCGTCTTCACTCGAAATCTCCTTGTGGGCTTGGTCATGGGATCTGTGTGGGTCGATCCAATGTGCCGGAAACGCCGGGAGATTTCGAGTTTCTCGCCACCGATCACGCGATTCGGACCTCCGACCACGCTTGGTTAAGGGTTAGGGCGAACTGGGTGGCGTCGCGCGACGCGGCCGGATAAGATGAGCATCTCCCATGAAGCCGCGACGAACGTAGGGACGCTGGGCGAATCAGACTGCCGTTCGCGAGCCTCGCCTTGCCTTCTGCGCGCGGACGCCGTCCCCCAATAGAGAATGAGGCGGGACCCGACCCATGTCCAACGAGCCAAATCCGAATTCCGATCGTCGGGCCGAGAACGATGTCTTCGACCGGCGCGATTGGCTCCAGATCACGCTCTCGTCCATCGGCGACGGCGTCATCACCGCCGACGGCGACGGCCGCGTGAACTATCTCAACCCCGTCGCCGAGGTGCTGACTGGCTGGACGATCGCCGAGGCGGCCGGGGTGGAGGTCGAGCGGGTCTTCCGCATCATCAACGAGACGACCCGGAAGCCCGTCGAGCAGCCGGTCCGGAAGGTCATCGAGCGCGGGCTGACCGTGGGGCTGGGGAACCATACCCTCCTCATCGCCCGGGACGGCAGCGAGCGGCCCATCGACGACAGCGCCGCGGCCATCAAGGATGCCCGCGGCGAGGTCGTCGGCGTGGTCCTGATCTTCCGCGATATCACCGAGCGGCGGTCGGCCGAGCGGATGATCGAATCGGCCAGGGAATACGCTGAGAGCATCGTGACGACCGTGCGCGAGCCGCTCCTGGTCCTCGACGCGCAGCTCCACGTCCGGTCGGCGAACTTCTCATTCTATGAGACGTTCGGGGTCACGCCCGCAGAGACCGAGGGCCGATTCCTCTATGACCTGGGGGACGGGCAGTGGGACATCCCGGCGCTGAGGATACTCCTGGAGGAGATCCTCCCGCGGCACCTGTCGTTCCGGGATTTCGAGGTGGACCACGACTTCGAGCACATCGGCCCGAAGACGATGCTCCTGAACGCCCGGTGCTTCCCGCCCAACGGCCCGTTCGAGCTGATCCTCCTGGCCATCGAGGACGTCACCGCCCGGAGGCGGGCCGAGCGTGCGGCCGAGGAGGCCGAACGGCGGAAGGACGAGTTCATCGCCGTCCTGGCCCACGAACTGAGGAATCCGCTCTCGTCCATCGGCATGGCCGCCTATTCCTTGCAACTTGTGGACTCGGAGGAGGAACGCTCCTGGAACCTCGGGATCGTCGGCCACCAGGTCAAGAACCTCAACCGCTTGATCGAAGACCTGCTCGACGTCTCCCGCATCTCGAAGGGAAAGATCCACCTCCGGAGGGAGGTGGTGGACCTCGCCGACGTCATCGCCCGGGCAGTCGAGGCTGTCACGGCCCTGATCAAGGAGCGGCAACACGAGTTGACCGTCTCCGTCTCCCGTGAGCCGATGATGGTCGAGGGCGACCCGACGCGGCTGGAGCAGGTCTTCGGCAACCTCCTGACCAACTCCGCCAAGTACACGGAGAAGGGCGGCCGCATCACGGTCGCCGCGGAGGTCCAGGGGGGGGATTTCCTCGTCCGCGTGCGGGATACGGGGGAGGGGATCTCCGCGGAAATGCTCCCTCGCCTCTTCGAGATGTTCACGCAGGTCGAATCGTCCACGCACCGCTCCCGGGGCGGCCTCGGCATCGGCCTGTCCCTGGCGCGGACCCTCGTCGAGATGCACGGGGGGAGCTTGGAGGCGTCGAGCGATGGCCCCGGGCTGGGCAGCGAATTCCGCGTCCGATTGCCCGCCGCGGCCCGGTGAGCCGGAGGGGGACCCGCCGAGGGCGGGGATCAAGCCGGCACAGGCCAGGGCCCGGGACGCGGATCGGTCACCGGTCCCGGAATCTGCCCGGGTCAGGGTTCTTCGACCACTCTGACGCGGACCCATGTTGAAACATCTGGGGACGGGATGAGCGTGAAGTTCGACTCGTCCGGCAATCCTTCCATCTGGATCTCGTAACCGGCATCGCGAGTCCGCCGGAGGATGATGGGGGCGACGTCCCGGAATTCGCTCTCGAAGACCGGGGCGTCGAGCAGGACCCAGCACACCCGTTTTTCGTCCACTGCGACGTCGTTGACTCCGATGAAGCCCTCGCCATGTTCGGGCTTCAGGCCCTCGACCTTGAGCTGCTCGAACGGCGGTTCCGGCTCGTGGAGGTATTGTTCGGGCATCCTCCCAGACTCGTCCGACATGGTGCCGACTCCCCTTGAAGCCCCGCCACTCCTATGCCTCGACCCGACAAGGCGGTTGATCGGGCCTGAGGATTCCGATCGTGCCTGGCCGTTTGCGTTTCGACGGGCGGCCCCCGGCCCAGCTCCGCGGGTCGTCGCCTGTTCGCACTCGGCGACTCAGCGGCTCGCGATGACCTCGTCGATCGATGCGAAGACCTTATCCATATTCCAATACGAGAACGTATCGTAGGACCGTTCTTCGAGGTCCCGGAGACATCCAACGAAGTAGACGTCCGCCTGCTTCAGGATGCGGGCGATGCCCATGTGGTGGCGGCCGTGCACTCCGTCGTGCGCTCCCCGGTAGAGAGACCAGAGGACGATCTCGCCGGGGCGCCGATCGACGCGGATCTCGCGACCCTTCGCCGTCGTCATGCCCTCGTAACGCTCGACGATCGTTCTCATGGCTCGTCCCCTCTGTTCCGCAGTGCCCCGAGCGGATCTCGTCGCGGAACGAACGCCCGCCCAAGGAGGGAGGTCAGGCGCCGTCGGTGAAGGCCCGGACATCGTCGAGGACCCGCGCGAATTGCTCGCGGCGGTGGTGATCCGCCACTCCGTCGATCTCCCGGGTCAGGTCCTGGGCAAGATTGGCGGCGGCTTCCCGCGTCGTGGCCCCGTCAGCCTGCAGCTCGGGGACGTCGCGATGATGGAGCCGGCAGGCGCCGGCCGTCACGCCCGGCGTCACGACGACCCTCCCCCAGTCGACGGGATCGCGGCTCCTTGTCGGCGCGGACGGCGGGGCATCTGTCCTCCGATCACGCGTATCCTCCGGCCCGGGGCCGCCCTCGTCTTCGAAGCGGTCGAGGGCTCGCGAGTCGTGGTCGCCGCATGGGTTAGCCAATCGCCGACGCTCTTGTTGATTTACATTCATATTAGCAATTTTCTTGACAGATGTCGTCCCGGCCCTCCCCGGAGTGAGGACCCGGGAGATCTCAAAGAGGGCGAGAGATGGTCTTCGTCCCGGGTCCCTTCGGCTTTGGGCCTTGCCGTCTCCAGAGGGGAGACGGGATGAGCCCGCAATGGGCCACGAGGCGGACGCGATCTGATTCCAATTCCCTCATGGCTTCGGCGTTCCGCTCTCGCATCGCGATGAGTGAAGTCAACCCGTCATCACGTCGTAGTCGCTCGATCCGTGTCATGGCCCGTTGCCCCCGACAAGCTTGGTGTCGTTCTCCCCGAGCGTTCGCGGCCTGAAATACGGTGACGTTGCCCGGGTTGAAAATTCGGTTGGATGGACGTGCTTTTAATGCCGATGTAATTTTCTCTTGCGACTGTTACGCGGCCGCTCGAGAGCGGAGGCCAAGCCAACCCGTCGCCAGCAGGACGACGGCGCCGATGGTGGCCAGAATCCAGCCGACCGGCTCGTAGGGAGACGTGCCCAGTTTCAGCATGTAGGCAACGACGCCACCCAGGAGAGAGCCGACGACTCCGAGGACAATGGTGGCGAGGAGACTCATGGTGTCCCGGCCGGGGTGGACCAGGCGGGCGATGAAACCGGCGACGAGGCCGAGGACAACCCATCCGATCACTGAGCCGATCATGGTCGTTTCCTTTGGTGGGGTCGATCAGAACCTGCCCCCCGCCGTGGACGGCGGAAAGGCCCGCCAGCGACCGGCGCCACCTGGCGTCGGTAATTGCTGGCGGAATCCGTACGGCGCCGGCCCCGGTCGGGGACCGCGCCGCTCTGGCGGGGCATTCGCGAGTGCGGAAGGTTCCTCCGCCGAATGAAACGTCCCGTCGAGGGAGCGGCGGGCTGTGCTCGGCCCCCGATCATGCCCCGCACCACGATCATATCGGGCCCACTGACCGCCGCCTAGATGTAAAATCGAAAAATAAAAAAACGATCACAATATTGTGTTTACGGATGTCCGGGCCGGTCGCCCCGGCGGCGTGCTCCCGCCGCGATCATCGGCGACGTGCCCGGGCGCGCCGCCGAGGGCTTGTCCCGTTACGACCGGGCCATGGCGGCGAGCACGTCGTCGAGAGGGACGGTGGCGAACGTGCTGGCGTAGTCCGACATCGCGTAGGGGATGACCAGGTCGCGGCCGTGCACGAGGGCGCCGCAGCTGTAGACGACGTTCGGCACGTACCCCTCGCGCTCGTTGGCGTCCGGCTCCAGCAGGGGCGCCTCCAGCCGGCCGATCACGCGGGAGGGGTCGTCGAGGCCGAGCAGGAACGCCCCCAGGGCGTACTTGCGCATCGGCCCGACGCCATGGGTCAGGACCAGCCATCCGGCCTCGGTCTCGATCGGGGAGCCGCAGTTGCCCAGCTGGACGAACTCCCAGGGGTAGGTCGGCTTGGCGATCAGGACCTTGCTGTGCCAGAAGTGCGGCATGTCGGAGTACATCAGGTAGATGTTCTCGTTGTCCTGCCGCGAGAGCATCGCGTACTGGCCGTCGATCAGCCTCGGGAAGAGGGCGAACCCCTTGTTCCGGACCTCGGGCCCGTTGAGCGTGCCCGCCTTGAAGTGGAGGAAGTCCTCGGTCTCAAGCATCTGGGGCAGCGTCACCCGGCCGTCGTAGGCGGTGTAGGTGGCGTAGTAGCGGGCCCGGCCGTCCTCGCCGACGAACCGGACGAACCGCGCGTCCTCGATCCCGTTGGTCTCCGTGGGTGACGACGGTAGGATGAGCCGTTCCGAGACGTCCAGCCCGGGGTCGAATCGGATCTCGTAATTGGCCCTGGCCAGCATCACCATGGAGTGGGCGACCGGCTCGAACTCGCGCTGGCGGGCCCGGTTGTGCCGCAGGACGTTGCCGATCGTGTGCTCCAGCTCGGGGAGCGTGAACCGGTCGCCGAGCGGTGCCATCACCTGGTCGGTGAGCGTGCCCTCGACGCCCAGTTCGGCCAGCTTGCGACGGAACAGGTCCTTCTCGTAGAGGGCATTGGGTACCAGTTCCGGTGCGGCGACGAATCGGGTCGGCTCGTCCATGCGGATCCGGCTCTCGGCGTCGATCGTGCCGGAGCGGAAGGTGATGGACGAGATGTGTCCCTCGCCGGTGGCCCGCAGGCTGATGATGAACCGTCGCGAGCCGGGGGATAGGCCCGACTGGTCGGGGTGCCAGACCATCGAGGGGTTGAACAGGGCCGCCGATTCCAGGGCGTATTCCTGCGTGAAGTACGAGCCGATCAGCAGGCGGCGGGGCTCGCTGATCGCCCGGTCGGTCAGCAGGCGCCCCCGGACCTGCTCGAAGCGGTTCAGGAAATACTCTCGCGTCCGCTGGTGGCGATCGCGGAACTCGCCCATCACGCCAGCGAGCAGTTGCTCGACCTCCGGCTCGGCGAGAGACGACACGCGAGCGATGATCTTCTCGGCACGCTGTTCGCTCGTCGGGTCAAACGGGCGCATCACGACGCGGGAGTTGTTGGGATTGAGGACGATTCCAGTTCGTTTGACTTCCATGGGCAACAGGCGGCCTCGCTGCAAGGGGTAACCGGGACGTCCTCGCGGGTACTGACACTAGCCCCTAAACAAGCGAGGTGCCACCATTGTCACAGGGTTGACAGTGGGTTTACTTCCTTGTTTTCAAGGAGAAAACGATCCGAAGGATTTCGGAGCAAGGTGTCGATTTCGTGTGAGCGCCGTTCCTAATTCCTTCGGTTCGTTTCGCCCTTGGTTTCATGGGGTTTGAGGCACTGTCAATGCCATGTCACTTCTCGGACCTCGCTTGTTTAGGGACTAGCGGGTCTGGCTAAAGGCCGCCAGGGAGCTTTCCAGCAGGGACATCTCGGCGAGCGACAGGAGGAAGGCGAGGGTCGACTCGGCGCCCTGGTTCCGGTTGACCCGGTCCTCCTGGAGCCCGTCGCAGCAGCCGCCGGTGACCGGGTCGTAGAGCTCCTGGCCGAGGTCGTTGCGGCCGAGGAACCACTCGAAGGCCGATCGGGCCTCGTCCAGCCAGCGCGGCTCCCTGGTGATCCGGTACGCCTCCAGGCAGGCGGAGACGGTCGCGTTGGCCTCGATCGGCTGCTGGTCGAACCGGGCCGGCTCGTGCCCCTTGCGGTAGAAGCCGTGGCAGCCGATCGCCCGGAAGTGGCCCCGAGGGGCCCGCTGGACGCCCACCAGCCATTCCAGGGTTTCCAGGCCGACTTCGACCGCTTTCGGGTCGTCGCTGACGAGCAGGGCGTGCGGGAGGCGGGCGTTGTCGTAGGCGAGGACCTCCTCGAACCATCGCCAACCGTCCGTCGCGGTCCGCTCGTAGAGCCCGACGAGCTGGGCCGTCAGCGCCTCGCGGATCTGACCGGTGATCCGGTCACCGCCGAATCGCCGGAGGTACTCGTGAATCCCCAGCAGGCTGAAGGCCCACGCCCGCGGCGAGGTCATCGCCGGGACGGCGGGCAGGGCCTGCTCGAACTGGGCGGCGGCCCAGGGCGGGAGGTCCGGCCGGCGCGACCGGCCGACGCAGGTGCCCAGGGCCCAGACGGCCCGCCCCTGGCAATCCTCGGACCCGACTTCCTCCAGCCATCGACGGTCGAAGCCCATGAAGTTGCGGAACCGTCCCCGATCGGGGTTGAAGGCCGCCTGGAGGAAGGCCGCGGCGGCGGTCGCGAGGCGGCGGATCTGCGGCCCGTCCCGGTCCAGCTCGCCGAGCAGCGCCGTCAACAGCAGGGCCCTGGCATTGTCGTCGGTGCAGTAGCCATCCGCGAAATTCGGGATCCCGTAGGTGGCATGCTGGAGCATGCCGGTCGCGTCGGTCATCGCGAGGAGGTGGTCGAACCGCCAGGCGGGCAGCTCGGCCCTGCTGCTCGGCGAGCGTGCGCACGGCCAGCGGCCTGGAGGGGCGGTCCTGGCGGCCGTGGCGCGCCCGCCGGAACGAGTCCATGTAGTGCTGCGCGGACCGCGCCCAGACCATCTCGCGGCCCAACTCGTAGGCGTGGCGCCCCATCGCCATGCGCCGCGGCTCGTCGCCCAGCAGCCCGCGGATCTCCTTCGCCAGCGCCCTCGGGTCGGCGAACGGCACCAGCACGCCCCGGCCGTCGGCCAGCAGCTCCTCCGCGTGCCAGTACGGCGTCGAGACGATCGCCTTGCCGCAGCCGAAGGAGTAGGCCAGCGTGCCCGAGGTGATCTGCGCCGGGTTCAGGTAGGGGGTGACGTAGACGTCGGCCGCCCGGATGAACTCGGTCAGCTCGTCCAGCTCGACGAATCGATTGTAGAAGATGACGTGCCGCTCGATGCCGAGCTCGCGGGCGAGGCGTTCGAGGCCCAGCCGATAGCGCTCGCCCTGCTGGCGGACCAGCTCCGGATGGGTCGCGCCGAGGACGATGTAGACGAAGTCCGGGACTTCCGAGAGGATCTCGGGGATGGCCCGGAGCATGTGCTCGATGCCCTTGTTGGGCGAGAGCAGGCCGAAGGTCAGGGCCACCGGCCGGCCCTCGACGCCGAACTGCTCCTTGTAGGGGCCCGGCGCGACGAAGGGCGTGTCGGGGATGCCGTGGGCGATGAGGTCGATCTTGGCCTCGGGCACGCCATAGATCTCGCGGAGGAACATGCGTGCCCGGTCGGTCATGACGACGACCCGCGCCGACAGCTCCGCGAGCTGGACGAGGACCCGACGCTGGTCGGGGTCCGGCTCGCGCAGGATCGTGTGGAAGGTCGTGACGACCGGCATCCGGAGGTCGCGCACCAGGCCGAGGACGTGGCCGCCGGCCGGGCCGCCGTAGATGCCGTACTCGTGCTGGAGCGAGACGACGTCGGTATTCGCGAAGTTCAGGAAGTCGGCCGCCCTGAGGTAGCTGTCCAGATCCGGCTCGGCGACCTCGAACCGGACCTCCGGCGCGTAGTCGTACCCTTCGGGGCGATCGTTGACCGGCACGACGGTGCACTCGGCCTCCGGGAATCGGCCGGCCACCGAGGCGTACATGTCGTGGGTGAAGGTGGCGATCCCGCACTTGCGGGGCAGATAGTCGCCGACGAAGGCGATCTTGCCGGGCTCGGGATTTCGCATGACCAAGGGCTCCATCGCGGCTCGTCGGGAGGCCGCGCCAGGGGGGCGGCGATCATTCAGCCGGTCACAGGATCGGCGGCGGCCGAGGGCTCGCTCCGCCTCCAGCAGGCCTTCGAGATTCCGTTCGATCGTCGCGGTGATCCGTTCGAGCGGAAGGTGGCTGAGGTTCCTCGTCGAGAAGGGGCTCTCCAGCTCGATGCCGGTCTGGTCGAGGGAGAGGATCGGGTAGGCGATCAGCATGGTGATGGGCGGCACGAGCAGCGCGGAGTCGAACGTGCCCAGCAGGGCGAACGAGAGCGAGAGGAGGAAGAGGGTGATGAATTGCCGGATCTTGAGGGAATAGACCAGGGGCATCGGCGTCTGCACGATCCGCTCGCACGCCCCGAGGTGGTCCATCAGGAGCGCCCGCTCCCGGTCGGCTTGCTGAAAGGCGAAGTAGCCCATCCCACGACGTTCGCTCGCCTCGTGCAGCAAGGCGCCGAGCTTCAACGCCACAGGCCAGGACGTGGGTCGCGAGGTTGCGCGACTGGTTGACGATGCCCCCCCAGAGCTTGCGGGCCTCCCACCACCGGTCGTAGCCCGCGTTGGTGCGCAGGACGAGCAGGAGGGCCAGGATCGCACCGGCGACCCCGTACGGGGCCGCGTCCACCCCCATCTCGGTCCGGAACTTCGCCTCGACGAGCCGGGAAAGGGTGCACACCCCGGCACTGATGAGGCCGAAGACGAAGACCTTGGGCAACACGCGGAGCGTGACCGAGCCATTCAGGGCGAACGCCTGGCGCCAGAACTCGCGCGACGACTGGGAGATGACCTCGTGGGGTTCGGTCGGGACAGCCAAGAGACCCCCAGGGGGAATGAGTAATTCGAGCCGCAACCCTGCTCGATCGCCGAATGAGGGTTGTTCCGCCTCATCCCCGATAATCGGACTGCCGACGCCGCTCGGCCTCGACGTAACCTCGGACCAGGCCGAGCAGCTCGTCGGCCGAGTCGGCAGCGACGATGACGACGCGACTTTCGGCGGACGGGACCCCGCTCGGCTTGTAGGAGATCCGGAACGCCCCGTCACTTCTGCCCACGACGACGGCGAAGTAAGGCTGCCGCTCGTCGCCGGCCTTCTCCTGGCTCCGGACCCTCAAGGTGATGTCCCGGCCTTCCGCTTTCAACGCCAGGCCGACTTTCGCTTCCTCCCTCAGGTCGTCCCTCAAGATCTTGAACAGGTTGACAAGAGACCCCTTCAATATCATCCATGGGATTGGATCTTCCTCGAGTCCTGGGTCGACAGGATGGCGGCGACGACCGAACACTCCGCCGGCCCGCGAATTCGTGCGGAGACCCCGACATCAAGCCTGGGGCCGTCCCCCTCGAAGGGAGCGTGGACGCCATGCCGGGTCGGGAAGCATCCGGCTCTCATCTTATCCGACCCGACGTGGTCGGGCATTCCATTTCGCCCGGACGATCTGGATCGGGATGCTGGCGACCTTGACGATTGCCGCGGCATAGCGGACGGCGACCGACTTTGCTGGCCATGCCGGTTCGACGCCATCCTCACCGGCGGGGTCGGTCAAACCCCTGCCCTAAATTCTGACTTGCGTTCATGCCGAATAAAGGACATTATTCGGCATGAACGGGAACCGGAGCAGGGGGGTGTCATGGACGAGACCAAGGGCGAGATCGAGGTGTTGCCGGCCACGGCCGGGCCGGATGGCGACGGGCATGAGCTGGTCGTCCACGCCGACCTGGAGCGGCTCCGTCGGGCGGTCGCCGCGCCCGAGATCGTCAAGGATGCCGGTCCCAACGCCGAGTACGCCTATGCCGATTTCTTCAAGGCGAAGATCTCCAACCCCAATACCCGGAAGGCCTACAAGCGCGCCGTCGACCGGTTCCTCGGGTTCTGCCAGGAGCGCGGGATCGAACTCCGCCAGGTCACGTCCTTCCTGATCGGCGACTACCTCGAACATCACCTGATCGACCAGGCCGGTCATCCGCTGTCGGCTCCCGAGCAAGAAGCAGCACCTGGCCGCCCTGCGGCACTTCTTCGACAACCAGCAGATGTATCACGGCGTCGTCCTCAACCCGGCCGCCTCGGTCCGCGGGCCCAAGCACGTCGCCCACGAGGGCCAGACCCCCGCCTTCGACGACAAGCAGGTCCGGGCACTCTTCAAATCGATCAAGACCGACGACATCCTCGGCCTGCGAGACAAGACGATCCTCATGGTGCTCGCCTACACGGCCGCCCGCGCCGGGGCCGTCGCCAAGCTCCGGCTCGAAGACTACTACTCCGACGGCACCCAGTGGTGGTTCCACTTCGGCGAGAAAGGCGGCAAGGTCCACCTCGTCCCCGCCCGCCACGACCTCCAGCAGCAGATGGAGACCTACCTCCGGGCCGCGAACCTCGCGGGCGGCCCCGGCAAGGCCCCCCTGTTCCGCTCGGCCCGCGGCCGCGCCCGCAGGCTCTCTCCCGACCGGGGGCTGACCGGCAACGACCTGCTCCGGATCGTCAAGCGGCGGCTCAAGGCCGCCGGGCTGCCCGAGGGGACCTTCTGCTGCCACAGCTTCCGGGCCACCACCGCCACGAACCTGCTCCGGCAGGACGTCGCCCGCGAGCAGGTCCAGTACCTGCTCGGCCACGCCGATGCCCGCACGACCGACCTCTATAACCGGACCGACAAGGAGGTCAGCCGCAATATCGTCGAACGGATCTCGCTGTGAATCCGGCGTCACGCCGCGCCGATGACCAGGACCTCGCGCGCCGCCTCGACCGCCTCTCGGGTCACCGAATCCAGGGCGTTGATCTCCAGGATGCGCCCGATCTGCGTCAGCAGCCGATCCAGGAGGCGGAAATTGCCCCCGGTGATCCGCACGATCGCGGCGATCGCCTCCTCATCGACCATGCCCTCGGCGGGCAACTCCACCCGGGATGGCCGCCAACCCTCGCGGAGCAAGCGGCCGACCTCCGCCGCCGACAGCGACCGATACGCATGCACGAACCCGACCCGCGAATAGAGTTGCGCGTAGCGGGACAGCCGTCGCTCCAGGCCCGGCATTCCGATGAGGACCAGGCCGATCCCGCCGTGATCGGCGATGTCCCGCAGCTGCTCCAGGCCGGCCATCCGCAGCCGATCGGCCTCGTCGACCAGCAGCAGCAGCGTCGGGTCCGCCGCCTCGCGACAGCGTCGACCGTACTCGAGATGCACCTCCTCGATCCGATCGATCGAGGCCTCCCCCGTGCGATAGCTGAGCATCCTCCGCACCCCCCGCCGCAGCTCCTCCTGCTCGACCTCCAGCTCCTCCTTGCGGACCTCGGCGATCCGGATCTCCTTCTGACGCTCGATGTCGGCCCGCACCAGGTCGCGTCGCCGTTCGCGCAACCGGGCGATCTCCTCGAGGACCCCCTTCGCCGAGTTCACCACCGGCACGCTGTAGAAGACCACGTCCCCCAGCACGTCGTTCAGCGCGACGCCGTCGGCGACCCGATGCCTGCGGAAGGCCATCACCTCGTCCCAGCGGGCATAACGCCGGGCCGAGAGCGTCTTGCCCACCCCGGGCGGCCCGTGGCAGAGACCG
This sequence comes from uncultured Planctomycetota bacterium, assembly GCA_963758025.1. Lineage (GTDB taxonomy): Bacteria > Planctomycetota > Planctomycetia > Isosphaerales > Isosphaeraceae > CAVWUA01. Next base: position 34,256 of record CAVWUA010000021.1, read on the forward strand.
ATGTAGCGATGGCGGCGGCACGCGTCGCAGAACTCGACAAAACGCCGGTGCTCGGCGGTCTCGACGAAGATCGCCTCCCGTTCGTCACGCTCACTCATTCGCGTACCGCTTGAGCGTCCTCCCCGGCCGTGGCGGGAGTTCCGGGGTCGGCTCCGATGCAATCGGCGGCTCCTCCTGGACGACGGTCCCCCGGCGGACCTCCAGCAGGGATTCGATCACCTTACGCCGATCCTGGATCGTCTGTCGCAACTCACGACGGCGGCGTTCCCGCGCCCGGATGACCTCGCGCAGCGGCACCGTCTCCCCGGCCAGCTCCTGGCAGACCGCCCGGCAGACGAAGCGGCCCTCGTGGAAGACCCGAACCTCCGCGACGTCCCGCGGGTCGTACCGCAGCAGAACCTGCTCCCCGACGTAGGCCGCCAGCGTCGGGTCGATGTACCGCAGCCCTGAGAACCGGATGCCGTCGCGGTGCACCTGCCGCGTCTTCGGGACCGTCAGCAGCAAGAGATCGAGCTGCTCCAGCGACTCGGGCATCCGCGGCAGGAAACCACCGGAGATCCACCGATCCTGGGGCTTGAAGCGTGTCGTCGTGTGGACTTCGTGATGGTACTCGTCGACCAGGAACCGCTCCAGTTCTTCCGCCATCTCGGCGAGGGTCAACGCGGCGTTCGGGGCCGTTCCCGTGGGCGCGTAGCCGGGCAGTCGCGGCAGGAGCACCTGGGTGACGCTCTCGAAGAATCGCTCGATCTTCCCCCGACCACGGGGCCGGCCGACCATCGAATGGATCAGGCGGATTTTCAGATCGGCGGCCACCTGTTCGAGATGCCGCGACGTGAAGTCGCTCCCGTGGTCCGAGTAGAGCACCTCCGGGATGCCGCAGACCTGCCAGCCGGGACGCCCCTTGCGCCAGATCGCTTGACGCAGGGCCAGGGCCGTCTGGATCGCCGACGGGGCGGAGAACGTGAGGGCATACCCGGCGATCGCCCGGCTGTAATCGTCGAGGATGATCGTCAGCCAAGGCTTCCGCGGCTGCCCCCGCTCGTCCTTCAACCAGAGATCCAACTCGGTATGATCGGCCTGCCAGACGGCGTTCGGCCCGGTCGCCTCGTGGCGATGGATCAGGTCGAAGGCGTCGGCATAGGCCTTCGTCCCCTCGTGCGCCAGGGTCAGCAGGGCCGGGTCCAGCGCGCGGACCGTGGCAGAGACTGCATAGTAGGTCGGGGGTACCGCCCCGATCTGCGCGGCGAGGGTAATCGCTTGGCGATGGATCGCCGCCACGGACAGGCGTGGTTTCCGCAGGGCTAGGCCTTCGATCCCCTGCTTCAGCGTGGTACAAAGTTGCCGCTTGCCCCGGTCGCTCCGCCCCTTGCGGGCCAGCCCGGCGAGCCCCGCGCGGCGATACTGGCCGGCCCAGCGGCGTGCGGTGCGCAGGGCGATGCCCCGGTCGCGGGCGACGCGGGCCAGGGGAACCTCCTCTTCCAGGTGTGGGCGGAGGCGTTCGAACCGTTCGAGAGCCCGGGTACGCTCGGACTCTGTGAGGCCACTGAGCGACGACATCGTTGGGCACACTCCCCCGGCACCGTCAGATCGGCGGGGCGACATGACCGCCGACGGATGAACCGATTATCGGCCGACGGTGCCAGAGAGCGTCAAAGAAACCGTGCCAATTACCGTCAAACTTAACAGAGATCCCGCACATCCTCGTAGCGATGCTGTGTCTGCCGTTTCTCCAATTGACCTCCCACCAGGCCGAATCTCGGCCCATGCGCGGTCACGATCGCCGAGACATACACGTCCAGATCCAGCGGACCGTCCCCACTGCCGTCGAAGGCGAGGTAGACGTGGTAACTCGGCCGTGCCATCGCCTCGACGCGGCTGCCCTGGAGATTGGCCAGATAATACTTCGATGTCGCCAGCCGCCGCGCGACCTCCGACGGGGAACCGCGTTCCGCCGTCGACGATCCGGCATGTCGCTCCCCGGCCAGCCGCGTTCCGCTGCCGGGAGCCGCCTCGACCGCCGAGGCGGCCGTCACGTCGGCGGGAGGCTGGCGATCTCCCTGGTCCTCCCAGAGGATCACCCCGGAATGGACGTCGATCAATCGCATCGAGAGCTGGTACATCCCGAGGCGTTCGGGCGTGCGGATCTCGGTGATGAGCACGTGTGACGCCGCGACCAGCCGCGTTTCGAACGCCTCGGCGGAGCCGGGCCGGAGCCACTCGCCACTGACCTTCTGCGCGTAAATCTCCTTCGCCCGCTCCGACCGCTCGACTTGCAGGACGCCCGCCCGCACCAGTCGGCTGCGGATCTCGCCCGCCAGGCTGTTCTCCCGCGCGACCAGGGTCTGGAGCCGGCCGATCTCCGCCCGCATCGCCTCGGCGTCCCGCCGCAATTCCTCCCGCCGCTCGCCGTCGCCCTCCTCCCATTGTCGCTTCTTCTCGTAATCGTCGAGCGTCTTGAGAAGCAGGTCCATCAGGTTGCGCGGCGGGTCGGATCGCCGGTAGGCCTGCTGGACCTCGACGTCGAGCCGGCTGAGCGTGGATTGAAAGGCGCGTTTCGTCGCCGCCAGGCCCACCTCGCCGGGATGGAACGTCGAGCCCTCCACGTCCGCCTTGACGTCGTCCACGTAGAGATACACCGGCCGTGACTGGTGTGCCTGCAGGTTCTGCAGGATGTTATAGACACACCAGTCGAGAAAATCGACCGAGCCGCGGAGTTCGGCGTCGCCGAGATCATCGAGCCGCGATCCCGTCGCGATCCGGGTGGCGGGATCGATCCGCTCCATCTTGAAGGGATACGGCGCGTCGGGGCGGTCGGGGCTCACCAGGGTGACGTGCGTGGGGATGAGATCGCTGAAGGCGAGTCCCTGGTTGTCCTCCGCGAGGAGGAAGCCCGTGCGCGTGCGACGCAGCCGCGTGTCCCGGAATGACACCACCCGAGGGTTCGCGGGGACGAACACCTGGGGCGCCAGGAGCCGGCGAACCTCGGTGGCGAGCGCCTCCGGAATGTTCCGGTCCACATCGATCGTGTGGAAGATCCGCCGCGCCAGGGCCGGATCGTTGGCAATGATCGGGCTACGCATGTCCCAGGCGAGCATCTGCGCCTGCTTCGCCGTCTCATCCTCCCCCTTGGCGACGAGACGATAGAAGGGATGATCGCGATCGCCGAGATTGCGGATGCCGACGGCGTAATGTTCCGGGTTAACGAGCACGAAGCTCGCCTGCGCCCAGGCCGCCTTGTCGAACGTCGTCGCGGGCGTCGCCCGACTCGCGACGGGGGCATCCGGCGGGAACGACGGGGGCGTGGCGCTGAACGTGGGCCCGTCGATCACCAGGACCGGGCCCGGTGCCGCGTGGCGACGCCGGACCAGACTCCGGAGCAGGCCCTCCGGCGGCGTGGCGGATTCCACGAGCGCGGTCACGATGCAGAGCGAGAGCATGCTGAACCCGGCAGGCAGGGCCCAACGCGCCGGAGTTCAGCCACCAGGCGGTGGCCTGGGTTGGGCCGGTCTGGGCGAGCCGGGCGAACGAGACGCCGTAGAGCGTGCCGATGGTCCCGAGAAAGGCGATCGCCAGCAGGACGACGAGGACGATCAGGCCCTCGGGCCCCAGCGCGGGCTTCAGCAGACTGAGCAGCAGCGACGCGAACAGACCGAGTGCCAGGCCCGCCCAGAGCGGGTGTTCCAGAAGGTGGATCGGATCGACCGTGGGTGGGCGTGTCGGTGAATGCTCACTCTCCATCGGCTCCGGACTCCACGTCAGCGGCGATTCCGGTGCCGGAGCGGGTGGCGGCACGCTCGGCGTGCGGGGATGGACCAGGGCCGCCTGACATCGCGGACAGACAAACCGCGCCAGGTCGGCGCCGGCGGGAACCTGCAGCCGCGCGTGGCAGGATGAACAGCGGATGAGAGTCACATCGCTCACGGCCCACCTCCCGACACAATTTGGTGCGAATTCGGTGATTTTCTGCTTGATGACGCGCGATATCCACCGCATCATGATGCCAACGCTACCGCGGTATTTCGACATAGGCAATCAAAATAAACGAGCGAAACAGAATTGTGCCGGGGCCTGGATCATGCGACTCAGCGATGAGGATGCCTGCTGGGGCCTGTTCCTGCTCGTGCTGCTGCTCGTGCTCGGTGGCAGGATGACGGGGCGGGATCGCCGCCTGGCCACGAGGGCGATGCGGATCGCCCTCGCCGTCTTCTTCGGCTTCGTGCTCCTGCGGGGGTATGCGGAGGGGGCGCGGAGCCTCGCGGCGTGGGGCGGGATCGCGCTGATGGGCGTCTTCGTCGGCGCGTTCGCGCTCGGCGTCGCCTCGATCCTCCTGCCGCTCCTCGCCTTCGCGCACCATCACCTGGTCGCGGCGCCCGCGGAACACGCCCGAGACTCGTGCGCACGGGCTGAGCGGCGACGCCGGGACGAGGCGGCGCGGCGGGAGGCCGAACAGGCGGCGGCACGGGAGCGGGCGCGGTGGGAACAGGAGGCGCCCGAACGCGAGCGACAGCGGCGGCAAGAGGCTGAGGCTCAGCAGCTTCGGGCCGAGGCGCAGCGCCGGCGCAACGACGCCCGCGCCGACGCCCGCCTGCACTACCGCTACTACTGTTCCCGGCTCGGCGCCGCATGGTTTCCCGAAGCGGAATTCACCCTCTACCTCGACTCCTTCATGCACGACAGCGAGCCGCCGGAGATCGTCGAACGACACGGGCAACGGTTGCTCGCGATGTTCGAACGCAAGCTCACCGAGACCGAACCGGCGCAACCGGAGCAGACGATCGAAGGGCTCACCGCCTGGTACCGGGCCACCCAGGCAACGATCGAACGCTCGCCGCTCGACGAGCGGTCCCGACGCGTGCAGATGGCCCAGCTCTACACCCGGTACTCCGAACTCCTGACCGAACTCCTGGAGCGGATGACGCCATGAGATCGTTCCTGCTCGGCCATCACGCCGAGACCGGCGCGCCGGTCCGCATCCCCGCGCCGCGTTCGACACGCACCTGCACCTGATCGGCGGCACCGGCAAGGGCAAGACGACCGCCATTCACACCCTGCTCCACCCGTTGCTCATGGACCCGCGGGACGAGGCATGTGTCCTGATCATCGATCGGCTCGGCGGGCTCTCGCACGAGCTGCTCCTGTGGATGGCCTCCGATTTCTGCACCGAGGACGTGCGTCGGCGGCTGGTCTACATCGAGGCCGCCAACGAGGAGGCCATCGTCGGCTTCAATCCGCTGCTGTACACCGGCGAGGCGGAGGGCTACTACAAGGTCCTCCGCGCCACCGAGATCATCCTCCGCGCCTGGGAGAGCGTCGATCTGGCGGCGATGCCCCGGCTCGCCCGCTGGACGTTCAATGCGTTCTGGGCCGTGGCGCAGCTCGGGCTGACCATCGCCGACAGCGCCCACCTGCTCATGCCCCGCAGCCCGCTGCACCGCCCGCTGCTCGATTGCCTGCCGCCGAGGCTCCGGGCCGAGTGGGCCGAGATCACCGAGGCGAAGGGATCGCGGGCGATCGAACTGCTGGACTCGTCGCGGAACCGGCTCAAGCCGTACTACGAGAGCTCCATCCTGCGACGGATGTTCGGTTCGAGCGAGAGCCGGCTCGACGTGCTCCGCTTCATGCGTGAGGCCCGGATCGTCGTGCTGAACCTCGCGCCGATGGGCAAGCTCCCCATGCCGGTCGCCGACGCGATCGGCGCGATGGTGCTCAACGAGGTGCTGGCCACGGCCCGCGCCCTCGGCGGCCGGGGGATCGTCTATCCGACCTACCTGTTGCTCGACGAGTTCCAGAACTTCGTTGGCCCGGACATCGAGGCAGCGCTGCCCGAGGTTCGTCAGCTCGGCCTGAGACTGATGCTCTCACACCAGGGCCTGGGCCAGCTCCGGCGCGGGGACCACGATCTGACGGAGATGATCTTCCAGGCGCAGTCGCGACTGGTCTTCGGCGTGCAGGGGCCGGACGCCGACGAGCTGGCCAACGAGCTGGCCTCGCTGGACTTCGACCCGATGCGGATCAAGCAGGAGAACTGGGTGCGGCGGCAGCGGCAGGCGGGGTTCCGGATCGTCGAGCTGTCGAGCTGGTCCGACTCGCAGACCGACGCGGAGAACTGGGGCCGGACGTACGGCGAGACGTGGAGCCGGAACCACAACGTCTCGCACGGCCAGTTCCGCGACACGAAGGCCGACGGCACCGGCCACAACGATCAGCGCGGCGGGCAGGACGGGGGCGGCCGGTCGGCAAGCGCAACGCGCGGCGCCGCCGAGCACCTGGTGCCGATCCTCGAGGATTACGACGAGCTGGCCAACCGCACCTTCGTCTCGTTTCAGGAACAGCGGAGCGTCTGGGCGCAGCGGGTCCGCCGGCTCAAGCGCGGCCAGTGCCTCCTCCGCCTGGTGGACGACGACACGCTGTACCCCGTGAACGTGAAGCACGCGAAGGTCGGCTACCTCGCCTGGGAGTATCCGATGCTCCAGCGCGAACTGCCGGACGTGCTCGAGGCCCTCGCGCAACTGAAGGAGACCAACTTCCGCTCGGAGATCTTCACGCGGCCCGAGGAGATCGACCGCGCGACGGCCGAACGCCTGCAGCGCGTGCTCAACCCGCCGATCGCGGTTCAGACGTCGGATGTCGCGATGGCGCCCCCGAAGGCGTCCCGGTTCGATTGACGCAGCCGCGCGATCGTCTCGGCGATCGAGCGCGCGCCGTCCTCGCGGAGCCGTCGGAGTTCCGACCGCAACGCGTGCCGCTCGTCCGGGGTGACGCCGATGGCCCGCTCGTATTGCGCGGCGAACCGCGCCCGCACCGGGGGCACGGTTTCGGTATCGACGAGTTGTGCGAGGTCCTCGTACACGTCGAGTTTCGCGAGCAGGGCGTCGGCGCGCGCCGCGTGGAGATGTCGCCGGGCCGGATCGGGATGAGATTCCGAGACCACGCCGGAATTTTGCCAGAACCCTTGACAACGCGCAAGAGGAGTTTATGATCGTGTTACCGTCCCACATGTTGGTTCGGTCGCCGGTTGACAGTCGCGTGGACGCCCGCGGGCGACAGCGCGTTTGCCCGGATGATTCTTCCCGGCCTCGGGAAACTTTTCATGCCGAGCTCCCCAAATTATCGGGGTGCTTCGGCATCTTTTTTTCCCGGAGGCCGACGATGATCGACGAACGCCACATCGCCATCCTGCGCGCCGTCGCCCGCTTCTTCGTGCTGAACCGGGCGCAGGTCCAGCGCCTGTGTTTTCCGACCGACGGCGGCGGCCGCGTGACGCGGCGGCACCTCGCCGCGCTGATTCAGCAGGGCCTGCTCGGCCGGCTCCAGGTGGAGGTCGTCGTCCCCGGCTCCGGCTCCACGGCGCCGGTGTACCACCCCACGCGGAAGGGACTGGAGTTTCTCGTTGAGTTCACCGAGGACCCGCGCTGGCTGGACGTCTCCACGCGGCGACCCAACCCGCACCACCTGTTCCACTGGCTGGCGATCAGCGAGACGCACCTCGTGCTCGACGCGGCCCTGGCGGCGCAGCGGGAGGTCTGCTGCGTGGACTGGCTCAACGAGTGGGACGTGGCCCATGCCGAGGCGGCGGAGCCCGAGCGGAAATTCCGCCTGTACACGCTGATCCAGCCCAAACCGCGCCTGGTCTGCGCTCCGGACGCGGCGTTCCTCCTGGCGGTCGACGGCGAAACGAAAGTCTTCTACCTCGAGCAGGACCGGAACACCTCGGGCGTGTACCAGATCGCCTGCAGCAAGTCGCCGGGCTACGCGGCGCTGGCGGCGCGGGGTCTACACCGGCGTCACTTCCCCACGGCGACGCTCGACCGGTTCGCGGTGCTGTCGGTCTCACCGACGGCGCGGCGGCGGGACGCGTTGCGTCGGGCGCTGGCCGACCGCGACGGGGCGGCGCTCTGGCGGTTCGCCGCGATGGACGAGTTGACGCCGGACGCGCTGCTGTTCGAGCCGGTCTGGCACCGCTGCGACGGTCCGGCCGGTCCGCTGGTCCAACCGGCGGTGGAGGTGGCGTCATGACGGTCCGGCCTCCTGTCCAGTGCCTGTCCGGCGCCGGACATTTCCTCGATCTCATATTTCGTGTCCTAACCGCAAGGTTCTCCGCGGCTTCGGGCTGCAAGGGACGCTCCTCGCTCCGCTCGTCGGCCCCTTGCAGCCACGCCGTCCCCCGGCGTCCGTTCGCTCGCTCACGGGCCGGGGACGCTCCCTGCGGTCGCTACGCCGTGGCTGCAAGGGGCTGCCGCCCCCTGCACCCCGAAGCCGCCCTGGGCCAGGTCTCCGATTCCGTCCGGCCATCCCATCCCGCGCGTTCCGTTCAGGGTCGTGACCCGCGTGGTGTTGTGGTGCATCCCCCGGGATGCCTCTATCTCCCTTCCCCCGTTTCCGCATGGATGCCAAATCGACCGGCGCGCGGCGGCTCCTCGCGCACGCGTACGCGCCGTCGTCCGTCCGACCGATCCGCCCCGTCCGGCGGTCCGAAATTCCCGGGCCGCTCTTCGACGTGGGTGTCATCGGCCTGCTCCTGGTCCTGGCGCTCGGCTCCGTCTTCCTCTGACGGTGCCGCGTCCGGACGCCTGTACTTCCGTTCCCCCCGATCTCATGGACGATGCTCTCCCGTTCGCCCGTCCGAGCGAGCCGCGCACGATCGTGATCAACGGCGCGACCTACGCCCTCGATCCCCCGCGCAAGCGGCTGCTCAACGTCGACGATCCGTTCGACACGATCGAATTCGACGACTGACGACGCGAACGGTCCGGGCCGCTGCCCCTGACGGCGGCCCGGTCACTCCACGCCCGTGGAGCCGTTTCACGCGCGCCGGGGCCGTTTCACCCGCGTTCGCACCCCTGCCTTTTTCCGCGGCCGTTCCGCCGCCACATCTTCGGATCACCGGCCGCCCCGCCCTCAGGGGGGTGGACGCGTGGCCGGGCTCCGGTGTGGATAGTCGTCACTCCGCCCGCGCGGAGCTTTACCCCATCCCCCAGCTTTCACATGGAGACGAAGAAGAAACCCCGGGCCGCCGAGCCGGCGGCGCCGGCACCGACCCATCGGCCGGTGAAGATGTTCCGGCAGGACGACGTCTCGGCGTCGATCTTCGCCCGCCCGCGCTCGTTCCAGGGCGCGGAGCGCACGTTCTACAGCGTGAGCTTCACCCGCTCGTACAAGGGCAACGATGGCGTGTGGAAATATACGCGCAACTTCGACGCCGAGGATCTCGGCAAGGTGGTGACCGTGGCGAAGTGCGCCGCCGAGTTCATCCACGAACAGCAACAGCAACAGGACGCGTGACCGGTCACGCGGAGGCGGCCCTGAACGCCTCCGCTCCCGGATCATCCGTACCACGTTTTCTCCCTTCGCCCTTCAATCAGGACGAAAGGAGCCCTCATCGCGATTTCGGCGATCCTCAATACCGGACGCAGGCCGGAACGCGAGTGAATCTTTATCCACTACCCAATCACCCGATGGAGTACATCCTGAACCTGCTCCCGTTGTGGAGCACCTGCGAAAAAGGTGAAGAGACGACGAAGGAAGGCGTGTGCGTCACCCGCTCGCGTCTCCTGTGCTGCGACAGCACGCACCCGGATGCTCAATGCGATGGATCCGGCGTGTTCTATCTGACCTGCTCGCGCGATGGCTGCCTCACCCCCCAGGTCCATTGCGCCCGCCACTGGTACGAGCTTCATCTCGGGCACGGCGGCTGGCGTCGATCGAGGAGATGGCCGGAGACGAGATCGACGAGCAGCTCAAGGCCTTCCGCAACTGGCTGCGCTCCGAGGCGGCCGAGATCGCCGCCGGGCTCCGCGACGCGGCGTTCCGCCTGGCGTGGGCCGGCTCACACGAGATGTCGGACTCGCTCCTGCGGCTGATCGCGTCGATCGAGCCGCGATCGTGGCCACCGCAGCTCGCAGGATCTTGACTCACTCCCATTCCCCCTTCGACCCGATGGAGAACACCCCGCAACCAAAGGAAGTCGCTGTCCCCGCCTGGCTCGGCAACACCGATGTGCCGCCCGGGCGGATCGAGGACGGGAGCCGCGAAGAACGGGTCTCCGCGGTCCGGAACCTCATGACTGTCAACGCCGCCGCCCTGGAGATCGTCTTCGACGTCCAGGGCAACACGCCGTGGAACGAGGAGGAGCGGATGAATCGCATCCCCCCTCCTCGCGGGAGTGTACAACCTCGCGCCGCCGCTCCCCGGCACAATGAGCTGACAGGGGCTCTCTTCCCTGCCGTCCGGTGGTCGTCGCGCCGTCCCGTTGCGTGAAGCGCGCGAACCCGGATGATCCCACCTCTCGAAGCGGAGCGCCCAAACTCTCGGGCGTCCTCCGCTTCTCCCGGACTCATTCAACCGTGCGAATCGCACGGCCGTGCTCGCTGGCAAGGAGATCCCCGCGGGGCTCCTCCTTGCCGCTGCGCTCGCCCGTGCGGTGTCGGCTTCGCCTCCGCGGCCGCGGAGGGCTTCTTACTCTTTTCTCCTTATTTCTCATGCGGACACACGCATTCCCCAACATCGCGGTGCTGCCGATGGCACCGATCAATGCGAGCCCGGTGCCGTGGCTCACGAGCCTCTACCACAAGTCGTGGCGGGGCGCGTACGGACACGCCGGCTACCCCGGCAACTGCTCGGGAGAGCTGATCAAGGACCTCCTGAAGTACTTCCAACCGAGGCGGGTGCTCGACCCGATGACCGGCTCGGGCACGTGCGCCGACGTCTGCCGCGAGCTCGGCATCCCGTGCGTCTCGGGCGACATCCACGCCGGCTTCGACGCGGCCGATCCGCGGAGCTACGCCGGACTCGGCACGTTCGACTTCGTATGGGTCCATCCGCCGTACTGGCGGCAGAAGCTCTACGCCGACGACCCGCGCGACCTGTCGCGCTGCCCGACGCTCGACGCCTTCTGCAACCGGCTCCATGGGCTGCTTCTGGGCTGCGAGGTGGCCCTGGAACCCGGTGGCCGGCTGGCGGTCCTGATGGGCGACTACTGCGACCGCGAGGCGGGGTTCGTCCCGCTGACCTACCACACGAAGCGGCTGGCGTTCCGGGTCGGCCTGCGGCAGCACGTCACCGACATCATCCGCTTCTCGCACGGGGCGAGCAGCGGGGGAAATCGTACCGCAGCCGCTTCATTCCCGGGCTGCACGACACCTGCGTCGTGTTCGAGAAGGCTCGCTGACTTTTATTCGTTATTTCTCCAAATCCTTATGTCACTCGCCAAACTCATCGACTGGGAAATGAATGCCTATCCCGATGACCGGACGGAGGAAGAAGCCCTCGGCGCCCTCGTCGCCAGGCACTTCGACTACGACGCCGTGAGCATCATCGAGACGGCGGCGGCGGCGCTCGAACGGACCGCCAAGCACCCGGAGGCCTGCGAACAGCTCTGGATGCTGGCCGGGAAGGTCAAATACCAACGCCGACATCCATGAATTCCATTTGCCATTTCCCATTCCTCACCATGTACGACATGTTCGACAACGAATTCTTCATCGAGGCCGTCCAGGAGACCTTCAGCGTGCTCGCACCCAGCTACGTCGAGGACCTGTGCAAGGAACTGCTGCCGCGACTCAACGCGACCTTCGACCAGCTCTTCGAGACGAAGTTCCTGATCATCGACAACGCGACCGGCAAGCCGGTGAGCAAGGAGGCGGTCACGGATCAGCGTGCGACGGCCGACGAGCTCTGCCGGATGGTCGGCAGCGACCGGCACTCGGTCGCCATCCTGCTGATTGAGCAATAGATTTGTACGACTTTATCCCATTCCCAACCTCATCATGAGCAAAGGCAAACCCGGAAAACCCTGCCGCACCTGCGGATCGGAGATCGTGGAATTCTTCAACGACGGCGTGTTCCGCGCCGGCGAGTGCGATGCCTGTGAATACGCCCGCGACACGTCTCAACCGGCGTTGCTCGAAGCCCTGAACTTCCTTCTGGAACAGACCGTGGACAGGGACCTGGCGAACGGCATCGGGCTGACGGAGGGAGAACAGGAGGCGCGAGAGAAGGCCCTATCGGCCATCGCCAATTCAACCGACACCCTTACCCAATCACCCCATGCGTAAAGAGACCTACAGCGTCCTCGAAACCTATCAGACCGCTCACGAGCTCTCCGCGCTCGGCTACCACCTCGTGCCGTGCGCGTACGGCGGGAAGCGGCCCCTCATCAAGTGGAAGGACTCGGCGTGCTCGCACCGGCGGATCGACGCCTGGTTCGATCGGTTCCCGAGGTTCCTCAACATCGCCATCCACGCCGGCAAGTCCGGCGTGGTGGTGCTCGACTGCGATACCGCGGAGGCCGCCGCCTGGGTGGCCGAGCGCGTCCCGCCGTCGCCGATGACCGCCGCGACCCCACGCGGCGGCATCCACCACTACTACAGATCGCCCGCGGTGCCGCCGCCGATCCGCCACGATGTCCTGGGCCTCGGCCTGGACGTGCAGTCCGGCCCCTCCCTGTTGCTGGCGAGCCCGAGCTGGAGCCAGGAACACGGCCTTCGCTGGCGCTGGATCGGCGAGGTCGTGCCGCCGGAGACGCTGCCGGAGTTTCCGGTCGGGCTGATTCGCGAAGAGCCCAGACCGAAGCCGAAAACCCCGCCTCTCCATCCGGATCGCGTGGCCGTCGGCCCGATCCGCGATGTGACGCGCTGGATCATGGGCGTCCCGTCCGTGCAGGGTGAGCACGGGTCGAACGGGTGCTTCAAGGTCGCCTGCCGGCTCGTCGATGCCGGCTTTTCATGGGAGGAGGCGATGCCCTGGCTGCGGACGTGGAACGAGCGCGTCCCCCGGCCGCCGTGGAGCGAGGCGGAGCTCGCTCACAAACTGAACGATGCCTTCAATCGCCGAAAGGAGCCGTGATGGACGTGCTGGAAGTGGAAGGGATGCACGGGCCGCTGACGAACCTCGTCGTGAGCGTGTGGAAGGACGAGGAGGGCAGGTACCGGATCATCCTGGACAACCCGAAGGTCAACAAGTGGATCGTGGTCACGCTGGACGTGCGTTCCCTGATCCGGGAGGCGGTCCGGCTCAACTGAGGAGGAGGTGGCTCATGGTGACGATCACGAGCAGCGGCGAAGCGGAGTGCATCTGGTGCGGGCGTGAGAAGGAGGGCGTGGAGGTGGTCACGGAGGACCGTTCGTTCGTGGGCTTTCTATGTTACGCGGACCTGAAGCGGATGCTCAAGCTGAAGACGCAGACGCAGTCGCGGGCGGCCGAGCACGGCGTGGCGCGGTGAGGTAAGGACGAATCCTGGGGCAGGGAGGCCCCATTGCCCCGGTGCGGATGCTCATGCCCGAAGAATCGCTTTACAAGATCGGCCAGGTTGCCCGGCAGCTCAATGTCGCGCCGAACACCGTGCGTAACGCCATCGAATCCGGCCACCTCAGGGCCTACCTCCTGCCGGGCCGGGGACGGGGGACGTATCGGGTGCCGGAAGGCGCCATCCGGGAGTACCTGGAGGCACACGTCGTTCGGCCCAAACCCTCGCCCCAACCCTGCGTATCCACGAGGGGGAGGCCGTTCAAGCACCTGAGCCTCGGGGACGATTGACTTTCTCCATCGCTCGCCGGAGGTGATCGTGCTCGGCCGCCAGATGGAGATAGTGCTCGGTGGTGCGAACCTGGCTGTGTCCCATCAGTTCCGCAAGCGTCTTGAGGTCGACGCCGCGGGTGACGGCGCGGGTGCCGAAGCGATGACGTAGGCCGTAGAGGCTCGCCTCCTCCGGCACCCCCGCCCGCTCGCGGAGCCGCTTGATCTTCTGGGCCAGGGAATTCCTCGCCCACGGTCCTCCTCGCGTGGTGAGGAAGACACAATCCGCCGTGCCATCGCGGCGCGCGACGGATTCCAGGAGCCGCACGACGGGCGGAGTCAGCGGGAGGACGCGGGCCTTCCTTGTCTTCTTCCGTGTCTTGTGGCGTTCCAGCCGGGCCACCCCGGAGTCGGCGTCGATGTCCGCCCACCGCAGGTCGCGCGCCTCCTTCGGCCGGGCGCCGGTGAGCTTGATGAACAGGAGCACCTCGCGGAGGCGTCGGCCGGAGCTGGCGTCCGGCCCGCTCCGCTTTCCTTTGCGGCTCTGCCCCCAAATCCGACGGAATTCGGGGGAAGTCATCGGGCGGCGGCGGTTACCTCCGGTGATCGAGAAGCCGGCCATCGGATTCCGCGCGTCCCGGCCGAGCAGGCCGCCGCGTGCCGCCCAGTTGAAGGCGGCGTGGACGATGGCGCAGATCTTGCCGCGATAATCGTCGCTTTTCCAGTCGGCGTGGGCGGCGATCCACCGTTCCAGATCGTACGGCTTGAGATCGGCGGCCAGCCGGTGCCGATGATCCCGCGCGAACCGCTGGAGGATGAGCTTCTTCTCGTAGAACGTCCGCTCCTCGTTGCCTCGGCAGCCGACGTCGAGATACTCATCGACGATCGAGGGCACAGTGGCCACGCCCGGCCCAGCATCGGCGGGCGGATTGACGGCGCACTCCTGCATGAGCGCGTGGAACTTCTGCTGGGCGAGCTTCTTCCGCTCGCGGCCTCGGGCCAGCTTGTGGCGACGGCCGGCGATGTCGGTGCACCACCAGTCGGTGCTCTTGTTGAACCAGGGTTTCGGCTCTCGCGGCATGGGGACCTCCCGTTCGGGGATTCGGAGGTCGCCGTGCGGGATTGGCCGGAAAGCTGACGAGAAAGCTGACGATTCCGGCCGCGATTCGCCGTAAGTCTAATGGGCGGCGCAGGATTCGAACCTGCGACTTCCACCGTGTGAAGATGGCACTCTAACCACTGAGTTAGCCGCCCGGGGTATTTCTGAGAAGACAACGATCCGGGAAGGAGCGTGTCTCCCATCCATGGCAATGTAACGGATACCCTTCGCTCTGGCAAGATCGAGACGGGCTCCGAAGTCCGTCAGTCCTGGTAGGGCTGGGGCTCGTAATCCGTCTGGGAGACGGGGGCGCTTGTCGGGGGCTCGAATTTGGGGACGGTGGCAACGGACTCGTCGGAACCACGGGCGGGCTCGACACGCTTCGAGGTTGCGGGGACGTTGTAGTCGATGTCGTCTTCGAGGCCGCGAATCCCCTTCTTGAACTCGACGATCCCCTTGCCCAGCGAGCGGCCCACTTCGGGGAGACGCTTGCCGAACAGCAGAACGGCCACCACGCCCACGACCATCATCTCCATCGGACCAAGGCTCGGGAACATCGCTTTCGGCTCCGTTCGGTTCGGACAGAAGAAGGTCAATACGATCAACGGCTATGATCGCTGTGTTAAACAGGGGTGTCTTGGGAGTTATTCTGGGGTCGTCGTCTTCTTCTCGGCGGTGACGGCCTGATCGATTTCTTCCTCGATCCCGGAGACCCCCTTCTTGAACTCGGTGACGCTCTTGCCGAGCGAGCGCATCACGCTCGGAAGGCGATTGCCGAAGACCAACAACGCCACGAAGGCCACTACGATCATCTCGGGACCGCCGAATGAAAAGGCGAAAGGCAACATGGTGGGAGTCCTCGGGGTCGATGGTCGATCGGGTCGGAGAGCGCGAGCCGGCACGGGTCTCGCCCTGATCCGATAACGTATGGGTGGGGAAATTCGGTGGAACGGAAGGGCCGACAGATCGGCTCCGACCAGGCTGGTGCGTCTCGACAGGGACGACGCGGGTGGGATAACAACGTCTATCGTATCGTTTCCCCAGGGGGAGTCAAAAGAAATTTCCCTCGGAGATTCCAGATTTCCCGCGCTTTGGCCAGGCCACCCCGCCGTTTCTCGGGAAGGAGATGGCAGCGCCGACCGCGTCTTGGGCAGAATAGGGTTTTCGGAACGTCCAGAAGCCGTCGAGAACGTCTCTCGAACGCGGAACGGAAGGGGATCATGCGTGAGTGTGCGGACCGTCTATGAAGGGCCGGTCGAGGAGACCGAGCTGTGCTTTTCCGGGCGAGCCCTCAAGGTGGTGCGGCCGTCGGACCCGGACCGGCTGCTGAACGATCCGGATGTGCTGGAGCTGAACCGGCGCGACGATTACATGCCCTACTGGGCGTATCTCTGGCCGGGGGCGTACCTCTTGGCGGAGGCAGTGGCCCGAGAGTCCTGGAACCCGGGCGACGAGGCGCTCGAAATCGGCTGCGGGCTCGGCCTGGCGGGGCTGGTCGCCCTGAACGCCGGATTGCGGGTGCAGTTCTCGGATTATGATGAGACCCCCCTGGAGTTCGTCAAAAGGAGCGCGGCGGCGAATGGGGTCGAGGCGTCGCGGTTCGCGACCCGGCGGCTCGACTGGCGGCATTTGCCTTCGGAGACGTTTCCGGTGATCCTGGGGGCCGACGTGCTCTATGAGCGTCGGCTCGTGCCGCTGGTGACGCGCTTGATCGACCAACTACTGGCCCCCGGAGGCCGCGCGCTGGTGGCCGGACCGTACCGGGTGGCGACGGAGGATCTCGACGCCTGTCTGGCCGAGCACGGCCTGACGGCGGAGGCGGTGCCGTTGACGACGCGAGACGAGCATGACCGGCTGATCCGAGGTACAATCCACCGCATCGAGCGAACGGTGTGACCATTCCTGAACGCAAAAGAGCGGGAGAACCGGACGATGCCCAGAACCATGCTCCTTCTGACGATCCTCCTGGGGGGTCTTCCGCTTCCGGCACGCGCGGAGGACAGACCGGCCAAGCTGGTCTCGGTTCAAAAAATCTGGGACAAGGCCCCCCACAACGCCTTCACCGACCTCGTGCGGTTCCAGGATCGCTGGTTCTGCGTCTTTCGCGAAGGCAAGTCGCACGTCTCGCCCGAAGGCGCCTTGCGGGTGATTACCTCGCGCGATGGGAAGGACTGGACCTCGGCGGCGCTCGTCACGTCGGAGAAGGCCGACCTCCGTGACGCCAAGATCACCGTGACGCCCGACGGCCGTCTGATGCTCAACGGCGCCGGGGCCTTGCATCCACCGGCCGACGCGACGCATCAATCCTACGCGTGGTTCTCCGACGACGGCCGCGCGTGGAGCGATCCATTTCCGGTCGCCGATCCGGGCGTGTGGCTCTGGCGCGTCACCTGGCACGACGGGACGGCCTACGGGGTCGGCTATTCCACTGGAAAAGAAAAGTTCGTCCGACTCTACCGGAGCAAGGACGGCACGTCGTATGAGACGCTGGTGAAGACCCTGTTCGACGAGGGCTATCCGAACGAGACAGCGCTCGTCTTCTTGCCCGACGACACGTGCCTCTGCCTGCTCCGTCGCGACGGCGGCTCGGGGACGGCGCAACTCGGCAAGGCCCGTCCCCCGTACAAGGAATGGAGCTGGACCGACCTGGGCGTGCGGATCGGCGGGCCGAGCCTGATCCGGCTCCCGGACGGTCGCCTCGTCGCGGGGGTCCGGCTCTACGATGGCAAGGTCCGCACCGCCCTTTGCTGGCTCGATCCCGATGGCGGAACCTTGCGAGAGTTCCTGACGCTCCCCTCCGGCGGCGACACCAGCTATCCGGGGCTCGTCTGGCACGACAACCGGCTCTGGGTCAGCTATTACTCATCGCACGAGGGCAAGACCGCCATCTATTTCGCCGAGGTCACGCTGCCCGAGCCGGAAGAGACGAACCGCTGACCGTCGTGCGTTGCGGTCACGGATAGAGCAGGTAGCGAGAGCGAACCTTGCGGAAGTCGCGGAGTTCCTCTTGCCAGCCCGCGCGAATCTCCTCGATTGACCGGCCGGCGCGGATCGCGTCGTAGGTCTTCCGGTCGGCGAGCAGTTTCTGGAGGCCCTCCGGCTCCCACTCGTCCGGATACAGCTTCCGTAGCGTCACGGCCAGGCCGATGCCCAGGTCGATCGGGTCGAAAGGGTCGCGGTCGGTGATCGTGATGTAAACGCCTCCGCATTCCTGGTCCGCGTACTGGCGTTCCGTCGGAGTGAACCGGATCGGCACGAAGCGGACTCCGGGCAGGTCGAGCCGGTTCAACGCCGCGGAGAACGCGACCGGATCGATCCAGGGGGCCCCGACGCGCTCGAAAGGCGTATCGGTGCCCCGGCCGGTGGCGAGGTTCGTGGCTTCCAGCAGGCCGACACCGGGATAGAGCAGGGCCTCGGTCAGACTGCGCATGTTGGGCGAGGGGTTGATCCAGAGCAAGGCCGGTGCGGTCGTAGAGGTCGGCCCGCCGCCAACCTTCGCAACGAACGACGCTCAGGTCGGCGCCGATCTTCCGCTCGGCGTTGAACATCCGGGCGATCTCGCCGACGGTCATTCCGTGGCGCACCGGCATGGCGTGGTGGGCGATGAAGGAGGCGAACGCGTCATCCCGAACCGGGCCGGAGACCTCGACGCCGCCGATCGGGTTCGGACGGTCGAGCACCATCACCGCGACCTCGTTCTCCCGCGCGGCTTCGAGAACCAGGCCAAGCGTGCTGATGTAGGTGTAGAAGCGCGCGCCGATGTCCTGAATGTCGAAGACGAGCACGTCGAGCCCCTCCAGGCTCTCCGGCGACGGCTTGCGGGTCTTGCCGTAGAGGCTGTGGATGGGCAGACCGGTGGCCTCGTCCTTGCCGCTGGGGACCTCGCGGTCGAGCAGGCCGCGGATGCCGTGCTCGGGACTGAACAGGGCGACCAGTTCCACCTCGGGGGCTTGAAACAGCACGTCGATCGTCGAACGGCCGTCCCTGGCCCGGCCGGTATGGTTCGTGACGAGTCCGACCCGCTTCCCCTTCAGGCCCTCAAATCCGTTCTCGATCAGCACGTCGATTCCACACTGGACGGGATGCAATCCGCCCGCCTCGCGGATCGCCGAGCCGACGATCGTGGCGATCTCCGACCGCAGCGCGATCGGCGAAGCGGCCTTGCCGTCGGGGTGCAGGCGGCTGGTCAGGAGGATGACGAACGAGCGGGTTTCCGGGTCGATCCAGAGGCTCGTGCCGGTGAATCCCGTATGGCCGTACCCTCCCGGGCCGAAGACCTTCCCGCGCGGCGAGCTGAAGCCGGTGGCGACATCCCAGCCCAGCCCCCGCCTTTGCCCTTCGGGCGTGTCGGCCGGGTCGATCATCGCGCGGACCGTCTCCGCCTTGAGGATGCGGCGGCCGTTCGGTCCGTCCCCCCCGTTGAGCAGCGTCTGGGCGAAAATCGCCAGGTCGTCCGCCGTGGAGAACAGGCCCGCATGACCGGCGACCCCGCCGAGGGCGCGGGACCGGGGGTCGTGAACGACGCCGCGCAGCCAATCGTCCCCGTCCTTCTCCGTCGGCGCGATCCGGTCGATCGGTGGGTTCTCGGCCTCCAGCGGAAGGAAGCGCGTGTCGTTCATCTCCAGAGGCTCGAAGATGTTTTCAAGAGCGAATTCCTCAAGCGGCTTGCCCGTGATCCGCTCGACGAGCCGACCGAGGATCAGGAAATTGACGTCGCTGTACAGGAACTTCGACCCCGGCTCGGCGATCGGCTCGATCTCGGCGATCCGCCGCCACGCCTCGTCGGGGCCGTCGGCGTAGTCGCTCAGGGGGTTGTCCGGGATCAGGCCCGAGCGGTGCCGCAAGAGCATCTCGACGGTGATCTGGTCCTTGCCGTGGTTGTCCAGCTCCGGCATGTAACGGGTGATCGGCGCCTTGATGTCGATCTCCCCGCGCTCGACGAGGATCATGATCGAGGTGGCCGTGGCGACCGGCTTCGTGAGCGAGGCCATGTCGAAGATCGTGTCGCGGGTCATCGGCTCGACATCCGGCTGGAGGGACCGATATCCGGAGGGCTGGACGTGGGCGATCTTCCCTTCACGCCCGACCAGCACGACCGCGCCCGGAATGCGCCTCTCCGCGATGGCCAGGCCCACGGCCTTGTCGATCGCGTCCCCCAGACCGGGGTCGAGGCCGACCTCCGCCGGTTCGGCCTCCGGCAGCGCCGCGGGGCAGGGCAGGGGGGCCATCACGAGCAGGCCGAACGCGAGCAAGGGAAATGCGATCTTCATCAAACCATATCCTCAGTCGGTTGCGCGATTGTTTTCTGAGAGGGGAGGAGCCAGCTCGCGACCCAACCGACGACAAAGACGGTGGTCGAGCCGAGCAGGGCGTACCAGGGCCAGGCCAGGGCCCCCTGGAACGGATAGAACGGCCAGGGGAGCCACATCGGGGCGAACTTCGCGTAGGAGACGCTCGCCAGACCGGCGATCAGGCCGATCAACGCGGCGGTCTGGCCGACCCGCGTCGTCAAGATCCCGAGCAGGAACAGGCCGAGGACGATCCCGGTGACGAACGAGGCGATGGCCAGGGCGTTGTTCACGACGCTCTCGGTCAGCCAGAGGTTCGAACCGTACGCCACGAGCATCTGCGCGGCCCCCCAGACGATCGTCAGGAGCTTCGAGAGCCGCAAGAGCCGGCGCTCGTCCGTCCCGGGAGCCAGCGGGCGGTACAGGTCGTTGACCGTCGCCGAGGCGGAGGCGTTCAAGGAGCTGGAGAGCGTGCTCATCGCCGCCGAGAAGATCGCGGCGATCACCAACCCCAGCACGCCGACCGGCAGGTTCTCCACGATGAACGCCGCGAACGCCGCATCCTTGCCGGGGCGATCCGCGGGGGCGAGGTCCTGGTAAAACACCGACAGCCCCACGCCGATCAGCAAGAAGAGCGCGAACTGGGCGAAGACCACGAACCCGCTGACGATCAAGGCCCCCGCCGCCTGCCGCTGGCTCCGGGCCGAGAGGTACCGCTGGACCATCAATTGATCGGCCCCGTGCGTGGCCGTGTTCAGGACCATCCCGCCGAGCAGGCCCGCCCAGAAGGTGAATTCCTGGGTGAGGTCGAAGTCAAAGTTGAACAGGGCGAACTTGTGCTGCCGTCGGCCGACCGTCCAGAGGGTGTCCCAGCCGCCGGGCAGGTCGTCCGTCAGGATCGCCAGCGCGATCAGGGCGCCGAGCATGTAGATGACGAACTGGATGACGTCGGTCCAGATGACCGCCTTCATTCCGCCGAGGTACGTATAGACGATCGTCGCGATCCCCATCGCCAGGATCGACGCCCCGATGGGCAGGTCGGGGATGAGTTGCTGGAGCACCTTGGCCGCGAGCAGGAGCCGCAGGCCGTCGCCGAGCGTGCGGGTGCAGAGGAACAGCACCGAGGCCGTCGTCTTCGTCGCGCCGCCGAATCGCCGGTCGAGCACCTGATAGGCCGTGTAGATCTCCCCCTTGAAATACGACGGCAGGAGCAACGTGGCGACGACGACCCGCCCGAGAATGTAGCCGAAGGCGAGCTGGAGGTAGTTGAAGTTCCCGCCCGGCTTGTAGGCGACGCCGGGCACGCTGAGGAACGTGGCCGTGCTGGTTTCCGTGGCGACGATCGAGATCATCACGGCCCACGCCGGGATGTTGCTCTCGCCCAGGAAGTACCCTTTCAGCCCCTTGGCCTTCGAGCCGATCCAGGCCCCCAGGGCCGTGCAACCGGCGACGTAAAGCACGATGACGCCAATATCCAGCGGGTGCATGAGGGCTCCGGCGCGTTCGGTCGGGCAGGGGAGTGATTTCCAGAACCCGAACAAGATACCCCGCCGACCGCCGGCTTGACTACGCCCCCTTTGCGCCGAAACAGGATCGAGCGGTCGTCCCGGTGGATCACCTCCCAGCGCGTGTCGGTCAGCAACCGCCGAGCCAGCGCGCGCTCGGGGCGGACCCAGACGAGGGTGAATCGCTCGCGCGCCTGGAGCGCCTCCCAGCCCGGCCCGCCTTGCAGGGCCTCGACGTACTCCAGCACCCCCTCGCGCCCCCAAAGCTCGAACCGGTCGTCGATGTACGCCTTCCGGCCCCCCTCGGCGTACAGGGCGATCAGTCCGCCCCAGTCCTGCTCGTGGAAGATCCGGGCCTCGCGCGGCTGGCGGTTCAGTTCGGTGAAGGCCGACAACGGCCAGCGCGACGGGTCGGGGCCGCCCTGAACCCATCCGAGAGACAGGGCCAGGATCACCGCCGCACTCCCGAGCCAGGGGGCCCAGCCAAGCCCGAGCCGGGACGGTCCGTCCTTGTCCGACCGGGTCATCATCCCGTCGCACAACGTCGCCAGCGCCGGCGCGGCGGCCAGGGCGAACAGAGGAGCGTGACGGATCGAGCCCAGCGACAGATGGAGCCAGACCAGCACGTGCGCCAGGTCGTACCGCGCGACCCGGCCCCTCGACAACCAGGGCAGGGCCACGAACCCCAGCACGAACCACTCCAGCATGGCGGCTTCCGGCGAGCCGAAGGGGGAGGGCTTGTACTCGTCGATCAGGTCCGTCACCCGGCTGCGCACGAGCAATTCATAAACGTGCCGGTACAGGTCCACCCCGTACGGATTCACCAGGGGGGCGAGGCACGACAGCGCGAAGACCGCCGCGAACTCCCCGACCCTCCGCCGCCTCGGGCGATCCCAGGGGCCAGACACCGCATGACCCACTCCGGCCGTTGCCACGATCAAAGGTCCGGCGAGGAACCCACCGTGTACGTTCGCCCAGACGATCATCAACAAGGGGATCGCCCAGAGCGACCACCCCCCGCGCTCGTGGAACCTCCGGCAAATCTGCAAACAGACGAGCACAAAAGCGAACGTAAACAGATGCGGCCGGACCAGGAAATGAATCGTGCCGACCCCCGCCGCCAGGATGGCGACCGTCACGGCGACCGGCGCGGAGGTCCCATCGCGTCGGAGCCCTTTTGCCAGCGCGGCGTAGATCCAGGCCAGCCCCAGCGCGGTCGCCGCGACGGCTCCCGGCCAGCCCCACTCATCCACCACGACGGCCAGCAGGACATCGAACCCCCACGATTGATCGACCCAGGGGGTCTGATCGCGCGAGAACGTCAGGCCGTCCGTCCTGGGCACGTGCCCCGTCTGGAGGATGTCCCGCCCGAGCCGCAGATGCCAGTACGTCCCGGGGTCCTGAAAGAATTTCGACCGCCCCGCCGTCAAACCCAGCACCAGGACCAGCCCGAACACCACCGCCGGCGCCCCAGGTCGAAAACGTCCCGACATCGTTCGGACCTCCCCCGGCGTTCCCCTATTTATTTCTTTCCACGTCTCTCAGAGGCCATCCGAGAAGCCCCGGAGGGGCGGACGTTCGTAGCCAGGGGCGTCAGCCCCTGGATGGGAGACAGGCACCATTTCAATGTCCATCGAGCCCCGGAGGGGCGACAGAACCCCCTATTGGGAATCGATTTCTGTCGCCCCTCCGGGGCTTGTGTGGAGAGACATAGGCTCCTGATCTCGTTCCAGGGGCTGACGCCCCTGGCTATTGACTGCCGCCCCTCCGGGGCGAAAAAACCGCTTCGCGGATAGCCTCTCAGCAAATCTAGAACGCGATCATGCCGCGCCCGAAATACGGTTTTTTCCGACGAGCAGGTGAATGGCGCGATGGGACGTAACGATCCTTCTCGAGAGTGCCGCCGTGCGCCCGCAGGTTCTTTGACAATCCCCATCGTGAAAAATCCTCGCTCGACGGAAACATTCCCGCGCCGACCGAACCCAAACCTGTTGCGCCGACCGAACCCAAGGACCGTCGCGCCGACCGAACCCAAGTCTGTTGCGCCGACCGAACCCAAACCTGTTGCTGCACGACCGAACCCAAGTCTGTTGCGCCGAAGGAACTTAAGACTTTTGCGCCGAACGAACCCACCTGCCGTTTTGGCAGAAATCGTCCGACGGCGTTTTCCTGGCGATCTGGGATGCCCAAGGGATAAGAGAAATAGAGGTTGCGCGCGTTCCAGAGCAAGTATCTCGGGTTCGCTTCTGGAGCCGGAAACGGGGGATGACCGAAAGAGAACCTGCCGGAAACATCGAGCCGGTGAGCTGTTAGAGGAGGGGCCGCCGGTGCAGACTACCCTCTTTCCCGGCGCGGGGGATTGGTTATACTGAACTATGGTCGGCGATTCCCACCGCCTCCCGAACGGCCGCCCCCGCCTGTGGCCTGGTCCGTAACCTTCGACACGATCGGTTGATTCGCCAACGGGAACCAATTCCCTCCGGGGCGGAGCGTCTGGGTCGTGTGATGTCGAGGCAGCATGTGAAACCACCTCGCCCCCGGGTCAACCGTCGCGACTTGCTCCGAGGCTTCCGGTCTCGCCCCGAGCAAGCCTCCACCGCGCTCGATCCGACCCAGCGGGCCGAGCGCATCGACGTGACCGACCTGATCCGCGCCCGACGCGCGGCGATGGGCTCGTACTTCGAGGTCCGCATCCCCGCCCAGACTCCCGGCGCCGTGGACCTGGTGACGCGCGGCGCTCGACCTGATCGAGGAACTCGAAGCCCAGATGACGGTCTATCGGGACGACTCCGAGGTCAGCCGGCTGAACGCGACGGCTCACGAGGGGCCGGTCGCGGTGGAACCCGGGCTGTTCCGGCTCTTGCGGCGCGCCGTCGATCTCAGCCGGGCCACCGGCGGGGCCTACGACGTGACGGCCGGGGCCCTCTCGGTCGCCTGGGGCTTTTTCAAGGGGCCGAAGCGCGTTCCCGATCCTGAGACCCTGGCCGAGGCCCGCGCCCGGGTCGGCTCGCACCATCTGACCTTCGACCCCGAAAACCGGACGATCGCCGCCGACCGGCCCGGAGTCCTGATTAACCTGGGCAGTATCGGCAAAGGGTATGCGATCGACCGGGCGGCCTCGCTGATCGGGGACCACTGGTGGCCGACCCCGGCCTTGATCCACGGCGGGCAATCGAGCCTCTTCGCGCTCGGCTCGCCCCCGGGGCAGTTCGGCGGTCGCTGGGAGATCGCCCTGCGGAACCCGTTCGACCCCACCCGTCCGCTCGGCGTGATCCGCCTGCGGAACCGGGGGCTGGGGACGTCGGGGGCGGCGTTCCAGCGGTTCGAGGCGAACGGACGGACCTACGGGCACATCCTGGACCCGAGGACCGGCGAACCGGCCACCGATGGGCCGGCGTCGGTCACGGTGCTGGCACCGAAGGCGGCCGACGCCGATGCGCTTTCCACCGCGTTTTACCTCATGGGACCGGAGGCCGCCGCGTCGTTCGTCGCGACCCATCCGGCGATCGGCGCGGTCTTCGTGGCCGATGGCCCCGCCGATCGGCCGCCGCGCGTTCTCCGGCTCAACCTGACGGACGAGGATGTCGAGATCGACCCGCACGTCGGGCGCATTGCCTCGATCTCCGAGCTGCATCGGGAGGGTGGGCACGGCACCGTCTGACATTAATCGATCTTTTTTGTATTGGATTTCGTAAAGTAGGGTTTCGCGGCAATCCGCTCCGCTCGCGGCCCTTTGGTCTCTGGAGTCCTCTGGACTCGCAAGCAAGAAGGAGGGTTCCCCTGGCCGCCTCGCGACGTTATTACCCCGGATTCTTTGGTGCGCCTGTTCATCGTGCTGCTGCGCATGGCGATCGGCTGGCACTTCTTGTATGAAGGCCTGGAAAAGGTCTATCCCCCCGACGAGGGCAAGCCGTTCACGTCCGCCGGCTACCTGCGGAACGCGACCGGTCCGCTCGGGCCGAGATTCCGCGCCATCGTGCCGGATGTCTATAGCCTGAAAACCTTCCGGCGCGACAAGCAGGGGCTTCCCTCCGGCATCAAGCGAGAGTGGAAGCAAGACCTGGAGACGTTCGCCCGACACTACGACCTGACCGAGCAGCAAAAGGACGAGGCCCAGGAGGCTCTCGAAACCGCCGAGGACCAGGCCGACGCCTGGTTCCGGGACGTCGAGAACGCCCAGAAGGTCAAGAAGTACGAGGACGACCTGGCGCGGGTCCTGAAGATCGAGAACGACCCCGAGGCCCTCGACTATCAGCGCGAGCTCGCCTACAAGCAACGCCAGGAACTGGAGACGACCCGCAAGGAACTGGTCGCTCCCATGGACGCCTGGACCGAGGCGCTGCACGACTCCTGGGAGGAGCTGCTGACGGCCGAGCAGAAGGAGAGGACGCCGGTCTCTGAGCCGTGGACCGATCTGGACTGGGTCAACGTGACGACCAAGTACGGCCTGGTGATCGCCGGGGCCTGCCTGATGCTCGGCTTCCTGACGCCGGTCGCGGCCCTCTGGGGAGCGGCCTTCCTGACCTTGATTTACCTCACCATGCCCCCCTGGCCCGGCCTGCCCTCGAACCCGATGGCCGAGGGGCACTACATGATCGTCAACAAGAACCTGATCGAGCTGCTGGCCTGCCTGGTTCTGGCCAGCACGCCCAACGGCCTCTGGATCGGCCTGGATGCGCTGGTCTTCGGCTGGATCGGCCGGGGCCGCCGCGTCGAGGACGATCCAGGATATCGGCCGACGAAGAGCGAGCACGCGAGCTTGGTTCTGCCCGCCGCGGTTCCTAAACACGGAGAGACCTCTGATGACGACCCTGACCCCCGAGGAACGTGACCTGGGCCGCGCGAACGCCAACACGGCCATCGGCGTCACCCGGCGCGACTTCCTCAAGACGCCGCCGCCGGCGCCCGCCCTGGGTGCCTTCTACTTCGGCTACAAGGGGTGGAAAAGCCCGTCCGCGCCGCGATCATCGGCACCGGCAACGAAGGTTGCGGCGCCATGATCCACGACCACAACCGCGACTACGTCGACTACATCGGCTACTGCGACATCCGGCCGTCGCAACCAGAAGCGGGCCGTCAAGGAGTTCACGCAACCACGAGGACTACACCGACGAACGACGTCGATCGGTTGCGGAAGTACCAGGACGTCGATGAGATGCTCGCCGACACCGACGTCGAGATGGTCGTCATCGCCCTGCCGCTGTGGCTGCACGCCCCGGTGGCCATCAAGGCGATGAAGGCCGGCAAGCACGTCTTCACCGAGAAGCTGATGGCCCACTCCATCGGCCGAGTGCAAGGCGATGTGCCGTGTCGCCCGCGACGACGAACAAGCTCCTGGCCGTCGGCCACCAGCGGCACTACTCGGCCCTGTACGACAACGCCAACTACCTCGTCCAGAACGGCCACCTGGGCAAGATCCGGCACATCCGGGCCCTCTGGCACCGCAACAACGCCTGCCCACGTTACGCCAAGGACGACAACGGCAACATCCAGTACGACAAGGCGGGCGACCCGATCCTGGTCAAGCGACGAGGCCGGGAACATCGTCTACTTCGATAGCTGGAAGCCCGACATCCCGACGAAGACCTCAAGGTCGACTTCGCGAAGTACGGCTACAAGAGCCTGGACGAGCTGGTCCGCTGGCGGCTCTACGACCGGACCGGCGCGGGCCTGATGGCCGAGCTGGGCAGCCACCAGCTCGACGCCTGCTCGATCTTCCTGGGCAAGGACCACCCCCTGTCCGTCACCGGCATCGGCGGCACGTTCTTCTTCAACGACGGCCGCGAGGTCGACGACCACGTCTTCACCATGTTCGAGTTCCCCGCGGCGGACGACCCGAAGGACCGGGTGGTCGTGACCTACTCCTCGATCAACACGAACGCCTTCGAGAACTACGGCGAAGAGGTGATGGGCACCCGCGGCACGATGATCGTCGAGGCCGAGAAGGACCTCCTGCTCTACAAGGAAATCGACCGCAACACCTACAAGGGTGGCGGCGGCCCCCGCTCGACCCAGATCAGCATGGAGAAGAAGGGGGACAAGGCGGTCATGGAGACCAGCCCGAGCCTGGCCGGCCCCTCCGCCGCGCAGGCGATCGGCACGCTGGCCACCGACGACCCCTCGCGCGGCTACCGCGAGGAGCTGGAGCACTTCGCCTACTGCGTCCGCAACGGGAACAAGTCGGACTTCTACGCGCCGATCGGCACGAAGGACGAACGCCTGCTCCTGCCGCGCTGCCGGGGCGAGGTCGCCCTGGCCGACGCCGTGATCGCCCTGACCAGCAACCTCGCGATGCGGCAGAAGCGGCTGATCGAGTACCAGGAAGCCTGGTTCGACTACTCCAAGGACGACGTGCCCGACAACTCGACGGACGACCTCGCCATGAAGGGCTGATGCTCGCGGGTCGGGATTTGATGTGATATTTCGGAACGCCCCCTGATCCTCGCCTCTCCCGTAACGGAGAGAGGGTGGGGATCGGGGGCGTTGTCTTTGTTCGGGGGCGGTCTCCGTCAGTCGGCCTTGCCTTTTTTCGGGAATGACCGAGAATACCGATACCGCCCAGGGAAGGGGTCCTGCCGACAGACGTTCCGTCGTCGCGACTCCCGTCACTACGTCCACCGGCTTCGCCAGGACTCGGTTCCCGCGAAGGCCCGAGGAGGACCGTCTGTATGGCCAATGCCCACGACACCACGACGCCGATCACTCCCGTGCATCGACTGGGAGAGAACGTCTATGAGGCGGTCGCGGACATCGGCGGTGTGGCCGAGTTCTCCGTCCTGACCATCGCCTGGATGTTTCGCCGGATGCCCCGGTGGTCGATTCTGGTCCCGAACTTTTACGCGATCGGCGTCTCCAGCGTCCCGGTCGTGGCGATCACCGGCACGTTCATCGGCATGGTTCTCGCGGTCCAGGCACACAGCCAGTTCGCCATGATGGGGCTGGAAACGCGTCTGGGATCGGTCATCAATATTTCCCTGGTCAAGGAACTCGGACCGGTGCTGGCGGCCACGATGCTCGCCGGGCGGGTCGGGTCCTCGATGGCGGCCGAGATCGGCACGATGCGCGTGACCGAGCAGATTGACGCCCTCTCGGCGCTCGGCACGAACCCGATCTATTACCTGGTCGTCCCCCGGTTCCTGGCCTGCGTGCTCCTGATCCCTCTGCTGACCCTGATGGCCGACTTCATGGGGGTCATCGGGGGCGCGGTGGTGAGCACGCAGATGCTCAAGGTCCCGTCGTTTCACTACTGGTATCACTCCCGGGAGTACGTCGGCGGGCTGGACCTGCTGGCCGGTGTCTTCAAGAGCTACTTCTTCGGCGCGGCGATCGCCCTGATCAGTTGCCACCGGGGCTTCCATTCCCGGGCGGGGGCTGAGGGGGTCGGTCGGGCCGCGACCGAGGCCTTCGTTTACTCCTTCATCGCCATCTTGTTCCTGGACTTCTGCATCGGCATGGCCTGGAACAAGACGTACCGCATCCTCTGGCCCGATTCCGCGACCCTGGTATGAGCGCCGGCAACCTACTCGACCGGCCCGAGCAGGCTGGCCCGATCATCGCACTCTCCGGCCTCTCCATGCGGTTCCGGCATCACGAGGTCCTGCGCGATATTAACCTGGCGATCCCCCGCGGCCAGACCCTCTGCATCATCGGCGAGAGCGGTTGCGGAAAGACCGTGATGCTCAAGCTGATGATCGGTCTGCTCCGACCGACCACCGGCGACGTCCGGTTCGACGGCCGCGATCTGGCTACCCTGAACGAGTCGGAGCTGACCCGGATTCGTCTGCGGTTCGGCTTCCTTTTCCAGATGGCCGCCCTGTTCGATAGCCTGACCATCTACGATAACGTCGCGTTCGGGCCCCGAGAGCACAGCCTCTTCGACCCCCAGACCCTCGACCAGATCATCACCGAGCGTCTCCAGGAGGTCGGGCTTCCGCCGGGACTCGAACACAAGAAACCGGCCGAGCTTTCCGGCGGTCAGCGCAAGCGGGTCGGCCTGGCCCGAGCCCTCGCGCTCAACCCCGAGGTGATGCTCTACGACGAGCCGACGACCGGGCTGGACCCGATCATGAGCGACGTCATCAATGAGCTGATCCTTCAGACCCAGCGCACCAAGAAGACCACGGGCGTGGTGGTCACGCACGACATGAAGACCGTCGAAAAAGTCGCCGATCGCGTCGTCATGCTCTATCCGCTGGCTCGTCTCGCCCCAGGGGAATCCCAGGTCATCTTCGACGGCCCTTACGAGGCGCTCCTCGAATGCCCAGACCCCCGCGTCGGTCAGTTTGTCCGAGGCGAGGCCGGTGAACGGCTCCGAGAGATGTCTCAGCAGCGGGTGGAATCCTGAGACGCACCCCACGCACGGAAACTTCCTAATCGCAGACGCCTCCCCCTGACTTTGACGAGGGCGAACATGAATGAACGGGTCATGCAATTTCGGATCGGCATGTTCGTCATCGTGGCTGGCCTGGTCCTGACCATGCTGATCGTCTGGTTCGGCGAGTCCCCCTCGTTGTTCCGTGCTCAGGATTATGTGACGGTGCATTACGCGGAGGCCCCCGGTGTCGCCGAAGGAATCCCCGTGCGCAAGAGCGGGATTCGCGTTGGCGAGGTCGCCTCGATCCGGTTCGACGATCGCCCCAAGGTCAAGGGCGCGGTGGTTGAAATCCAGGAGTCGGTCGCCGTGGTCGATCTCGGTTCGAAAGGCAAGGGGATCGTTCCGCTGGATCAGTTTCAAGGCACATATCCCGACCGGGGCGACTCCATCGACGTCCTCATCAACCGGAAGGAGCCGGAATCGGGCTTCCTCTCCCTCTCTTTGCCCGACGGCGTGCTCGTGACACTCGCGCTGGAGCGAAAATACAAGCTCAAGGCGGGATCAACCCCTCGGATCTCCCGCGCCTTGATCGGCGACGTCTCGATCGACCTGATGCCAGGATCCGGCCAGGGGGCGTTGCCGACAAGTTCGAGCCCACTCAACGCTCCCGTGATCGAGGGAAGCGTCGCTCCCGACCCGTCGAACGCGCTGGCCGCGGCGACGGAAGCCTTCGAGAAGGTCGGCGGCACCTTGGAATCGATCGATCGGGCGGCTCAGGGGGTCGCCATGGTGGCCCGGAAGGCCGAAGATCTCGATCAATTCATCGATTCCTGGAACAAGATGGGGAACAGCGTCAGTAGCCTGGCGACCGACATTCAGCGCGTTGTCCGGGACAACGAGGAGAACGTCCGGCCCGCCATCGCCAACATCCGGGAAGTTTCCCAGAAGATCAATACCACGCTGGATGAAAAGACCCAGGCGAACCTCCGAAGCACCGCCAGTCAACTCGCCTCGGGATCAGCCCGCCTCGACCGCGTTCTCAGCGAGATCGAACCGCTCGCTCAGGACCTCGGCGCAAAGCCGGGCACGAACCCGAAAACCAATTTCGGCCAGGTCCTCATGCGAGTGAACCTGCTGGCGTACGATATCGGCCTGATAACCCAGACCCTCCGAGATCCGAATGGCGGCCTGAACCGCAATGGGACGATTCAAAAGCTTCTGACCGACTCAACCCTGCACGATAATTTCAATCAACTGGCAATCGGTGGCCAGGGGTTCCTCAACGCTTCAATGCCGATCCTTCGAAACCTCGGCAAGTTTGCCGAGCGGATCGCATCCGACCCGGGGGCGTTGACTCGCGGCGCACTACAACCCCGCTGAACCAACGCCCCGAACGGTCTTGATCGGTCGTTAACGGTCAGAGGCATCCCGAAGCCGCTGTCCGATCCGGAACAGCAGAGAGCGGGAACGCGGCTTCTCGGCCAGCGACGATCGGTCCCGTTCCTCCTGCTTCGGTTCCGGGCGGGTTGCCGCTGGAGGAACGACAAAGGGGGAGGCCTCACGAGGAGGCGTCAAGGGAGGCAGCCCCTCCTCCGGAGGAAGAATCACCTCGGGCGGTTCCGGAGATCCGATCGGTGAGGATTCGATCGGGTCATACGGAGCCGAGGGAGGTCCAGGAATGACGTAACGACTCGACCGACTCTCGATCGGCGCGGAATACACCGGGGGAGCGACGTACTCGTACCGAGTGGTCAGCGGTGGCTCCACGACGGGGGCCGGATAGGGCGCGGGGTACGGACTGGGCGCCACAGCTCCCGGAGGCATCGGACCGCAAATATCACACGCCGCGATGCAACGCTTATCCAGGTTCCGCAGGGCGCGACGTGCCCACTTACGGGTGGCGTGGTCCGGGTCGCATTGTGCCGCATAAACCAACGCGGCATGGACTTCCGGCACACAAGGAGCGATCTTGGTCAGCGTCTGAGCAGACTCCTCCCGAACCTCCTCTTCACAATCGTGAAGCAGAGCGTTAACCAGGGCCGCCGGAATCTCCGGATGGCAACGCCAGTCGAAGTCGCGGAGTTCGTGAGCCGCGTCGTCACGCTCTCGCCAGTTGGGATGGGTCTGAAGAATCCGGATCTGCGTGGCCACGGCAAACGTTTCCACGCCGCAAACATCGCAACACGCCGACCGGGGTGCGTGGTGGCCTGTCCAGCCAAGAGCCACTTGAGTCAGCAACGCGAGGGTACTCAACGAAGCCATCATGGTGTGATTCCCTCTCTCTTCGTGCTCCACGTCCCTAATCCGAGACGCATTCAGGGTGATTCTCGTCTCCTGAAAGTATAGGAGGCAAGACCAGTGCCGCAAGCAGACTTTCTATTTTTCCTAAAGTTCCTAGCCTCAAAATCCGGAGGGCCGGAGAGCGGATGAGTTCGGGTACAAGTCGATGGTGCCGATCTCTGGGCGGAATTCTTCTCCTGGGAGGTATGATCGCATTCTCGCTGAGACCACGGTGGGCACCGGGAATCGTTCTGGGGGGCTTGCTGACGGCGTTTCTCCCGTTGACGATCGCCTGGCGAAGAACGTGGGGAACAGCGCTGAGGGGAGCGGTCGTCTGGTCCTTCCTGGGAATCGCACTGGCCGCGATCGGGCAGGTCCACGCCCTGACGGTACCGCTGGAAACCGGACGCCCCTGGACCGGCCATGCGACGTATCTCTCATCACTGACGATGATGGCGGCCATGATCTCGGTTTTCAATGCGCGTCGTCCTGGGAGCGGGGCGTGGGCGATTCTGATGGGGATGCTCGTGCTGGTGTTTCTCATTCCCTGGCTGGAAGGGTCCGGCCTCGTCCGGCCAGGACAGGCCTTGGGACGATTGCGATTGGAAACGCCCTGGACGATCTTCTACGTGCTGATCGTCCTGGCCGGCGTGACGAATTATCTTCCCACTCGATACGGTCTTGCTTCCGCCGTACTCGGGATCAGCCTGGGGCTGGAGTATCTCGGGCTGACGAGGCAGGGGTGGTCCGTGGAGCGCCGGGCGTGGATCTGGTCGGTCGTCCCCTGGGGGTTCGTGGCCGCAGCCTGGCTGGCCGGGATGAGTCTTTGGAAGAGTGGCGAGTCCACCTCCAGACTGGAACGACTCTGGTTGTGGTTCCGGGATCATTGGGGAGTGGTCTGGACGTTGAGGGTTCAAGAGCGGTTCAATCGAGCGGCGGTGTCGGCGAAATGGCCGATCCGGCTGGAGTGGCAAGGGCTTGCGCGGGTTACGACGGAACAACAGGACGTCGTTGAAAAGATTCCCGACGCCGCTCTGGCCACGCTCAAGAGCCTGTTGCTCCGATTTGCCGATTCCGGGCGGCTCGATGCGGTGGCGGATGGCGGTCGGACTTGCGATTCTCCGAACGTTGGGGGATCATAACTTTTTACGCGACGACTGGACGTGAACCGAGGACGGAGAGAGAGGGAGAGCAGCGTGGTGGAACGGGCAACGAATACCGCCTCATCCGCCATGGTCGTCCTGGCCGTTCTGGGTGTCATGGCGGCGCTACACTTGATGAAGGTGATCCTGGTGCCGGTGGCGCTCGCGCTTTTGCTGGCGTGCTTGTTGTCGCCGTTCACCCGATCGCTTCGGAAACTCCTCCCGCTGGGTTCGGTCGGCGCCGCGGTCGTCCTGTTCCTGATCTTGACGGTGCTGGGGTTATTCCTGGCGGTTCTGACCGCGCAAAGTCTGGTTGACGCGGCGAACACTTTGCCGACCGAGGCCGAACGACTTGCCGGAACGATCAGTCGCGGGATCGAGGATCTGAGTCACGAGAAGCCCTTCCTGCGCGGGATTCTCCCCCAACCGGGAACCATTGATACCCAGGGTTACCGCACGAGCCTCCTGTTGATGACGGGGCTGCGCGAGCGGTTGACGGAACTTTCGAACTGGGTCGGCGAGGGCTTGATGGTTCTCGTTCTGGTCCTCTTCTTGCTCGCCGAGAGCGAGATGCTCGTTCCGAAGGTGATCCGCTTCTTTGCCCCCACTCCGGGCGAGGCGAGGGCCGCGGAACGGACCTTCCAGGCCGTGATCCGCAAGATTCGCGCGTATCTGGTCGCGCGGACGGTGCTCAACGTGGGCCTGGGCTTGATCGTGGCCCTGGAACTCTGGCTCCTGCGGATTCCCTTCCCGATCGGCCTGGGGATCTTCGTGGCGGTCGCGAGCTTCATTCCCTACCTCGGACAGATGATCGGTGGAGTTCTTCTGGTCCTGGTCACGCTGGCCCATTCCGCATCCATCGGGGACGCCTTGATCGTTTCCTCGGTTTATCTGGCCGTTGTCGGTGTTGAAGGCTATGTGGTCACGCCGTACATCATGGGTCGATCGCTGGACCTGAACGGGACGACGGTGCTGCTGGCTTGCCTGTTCTGGGGGTTTTTGTGGGGGCTTGTCGGCCTCGTTCTGGCCATCCCCATCACGGTTAGCATGAAACTGGTCTTCCAGCATGTCCCGTCACTGAACCGCTGGGCGGAATTGATGAGCCGGGACTGGCAAACCCCCTTACCCGTCTCGGTAACGAGTCAGGCGTCCCGGAGTGAATCGATGGCAGGTGTTGAACCACCTGAAACCGACGAAAACTCCGCCGGTACCCGGATGCGCTCGCAAGAGGCGGACGACGGCGGGAATGCGTCTCGGCAGGCCCCCGCGACCTTGCGGGGTTAATCCTGGAACCCGAAAGGAGTGATGCATGAAGATCCGAATCGAATACTGCTCCATGTGAAATTATGAGCCCCAGGCCGTCAGTTTGGCGGCAAAGCTCCTCGCTCGCTTCAAGCAGTCGATCTCCGAACTCGTGCTCGTCCCATCCAAGGGAGGCTGTTTTGAGATCACGGTGAACGATCATAGAATCTACTCCAAGCTGGAAACCGGTCGATTTCCCGAGGAGACGTGGGTTCTGGAGGAACTGAACACACGCTTTAAACGCAAGAGGTCCTGACTCCGGCTGCGACCGTCGCAACCGGGACTGGACCTCCCCGGTCTTGCGAGACGGTTTCATGTTCGGACGAAAAAAACGCCTGACCGACTATGCGAATTGTGCTGGGTGAGCGGGCAAGATTTCCCCTCAGGGGATCGCGCAGGTTCTGCGCGACTTGCCGGCTCGTTCCGCCGATCCAAACCTTCTCGTGGGAATCCATACCTTCGATGATGCGGGCGTCTATCGCATCAACGAGGGACTGGCACTCGTCCAGACGCTCGACTTCTTCCCTCCCTTGGTGGAAGATCCCTTCACGTTTGGCCAGATCGCCGCGGCGAATGCGCTCTCGGATGTTTACGCGATGAACGGCCGCCCCTTGACGGTGATGAACATCGTGGGATTTCCCGACGATCGATTGCCGCTTTCGATCCTCGGCAAGATCCTTCAAGGCGCGGCCGACCGGATTCAGGAGGCGGGGGCGACGACCGTCGGCGGACACTCGGTTCGCGACGCCGAGATCAAGTTTGGACTGAGTGTCACGGGTCTGGTGGACCCCAGGGAGGTCATGACCAATGCCAGCGCTCGGGTTGGTGATTCGCTCGTGCTGACGAAGCCTCTCGGCACCGGGTTCGTCACCACGGCTCAGAAGCGAAGGGCCTGCCCCACCCCGGTTTTTCAGAAGGCGGTAGAGAGCATGATTCAACTCAACGCTGTGGGACGAGATGCAATCCGAAGCG
Source organism: uncultured Planctomycetota bacterium (assembly GCA_963758025.1). Taxonomy (GTDB): domain Bacteria; phylum Planctomycetota; class Planctomycetia; order Isosphaerales; family Isosphaeraceae; genus CAVWUA01. Next base: position 69,670 of record CAVWUA010000021.1, read on the forward strand.
CCGGTGGCGTGCATTCCGTGACTGACATCACCGGCTTCGGCCTGGCGGGGCATGCCTCCGAGATGGCGGAAGCCTCCGGCGTGACGATCCGTCTCGACCTCGACGCGCTTCCCTTGATCGAGGGGGTCCTTCCGCTCGCGATTCCTCGATATTTCACGAGGGCGAGTCGAACGAATCGCGCATTCCTCGAGGAAAGACTTCGGATCGAGAGCCACGCGGACCCGAAACGTCAGGAACTTACCTTCGACGCTCAGACTTCGGGCGGGTTGCTGATCGCCGTCGATCCCGCGCACGTGGAGCCACTGGCGTCCGAATTGCGAGCGAAGGGAGCGGCCTCGGCCTCCATCGTTGGCGACGTTGTGGATCGCCAGGGGACAACGGCCATTATTCTGCGATAGATCGAGATCAAGGGGCGAGTCCGGTGCGCAGCGAGGAAAACCCTTCTCACGACATCTGGTGGATGTTCAAGCTGGTTCAGGGCAAGATCCGTCGGGCCTTTTCTGAATTTCTCACGATCCCCACGCTGATCATTCTCGTTTATTTCTTTCTGGGAGTGGGAACCTACCGTCTCGATCACAACATGAAGGGCCGCTGAAACCGGTTTCCACGTTCCTGGAATCACACTTCCTGCGCAATGCCCAGGCAACCAGCGATCTGCTGAGCACGATCGCCACGGGAATCGTCACCGTCACATCGATCACGTTCTCCCTCCTGTTACTGGCGGTTCAGCAGTCGGCGGCATCCCTCACGAACCAGGTCTTCGACCAGTTTCTGCGACGACGATCCAACCAGATTTACTTCGGGTTCTTCGTCGGTCTCGCGCTGTATTCCCTGCTGATCCTCGCCACGGTGGACCCGCCGTACAACCCGGTCCTCGGCGCCGCGCTGGCGTTCCTTCTGACGGTCGTCGCGTTCTATCAGTTAATCCTGCTGATCTACACGACCGTGGACCAGATGCGTCCCGTGGAAGTGATCCAGAAGATCCACGATCTGACCCTGGATGCGCGAGGCCGTCAGGAGCCCATCCTTCGACGGACGAGGCGGGAATCAGAAATCGATGATGCCGATCCAACGAGCATCCGATCGACCGAAAACGGTTTCATTACCAGTGTGGACATCGACGCGATTGAGGAAGCCCTCGCATCTTTCGATGGTCAGGTGGAAGTCGTTCTGCGTGTCCCGATTGGCGGTTTTGTTGCCTATCAGGACGAGATCGCCGAGATTCGCAGTCGAGGGCCATTCGACCGCAAGGCGCTCGCGAGGTCGGTGCTGGAGGCGATCTCACTCGGACGTCAGCGCGAGCTGGATACCGACTCGGCGTACGGCATCGAGCAATTACTCGTCATCGGGTGGACGTCGATCTCGACCGCGAAATCGAACCCGGCTCCAGGTTTACTGACGATTCGTTCGCTGCGTGACCTGCTTGTCCGAATCTGTGGGAAAGAGGATCGCGAGTCCCGAGACGACGAGAAACCGGACGTCGTGCCGCTGGTTTACGAGGATCAGTTTTATTCCCAGTTAATCGATGCCCTGGAGTCGCTGGCTCTGGTTTCCTCCGAGTCGATGCAAGCCCGGACCATGACGGAAATCCTGCGGACGATCCAACTCACGTTTCCTCGAATGCCCGGCCCGGTTCAGGATCGGTTCGAGGATCTGCTCCGCCGGATCGTCTCCTGCCTGGGAGACCATATGTTGACAGCCGAGCTGGAATCGTCCCTGAATCGCTTGATTCAGATGCTCGAAACCGAAGGACGCAACGAGACGGCCGCCATTCTCCGGCAGGCCAGGGAGACGTTGGGCCAATCCATCGGTCGGCTCAACAACCGCTCAACCCGCGTTCCCCAGTCCGGCTGAGAGAACGCCGGACAGAGGTCGTTAGTTTTCCTGCCTCGCCTTCATCTCCGCGATGACCTCGGAGAGAATCTGGTCGAGGCCGCGCATGGGACGTTTTCCGAGCAAACCGTGGAGCTTGCTCAGGTCGGGAACCCGTCGCATCATGTCCTCGAATCCCGCTGTGTACGCTTGACCATAAGGAATCTGACGGATTTCACTCCGCGCGCTGTCAAGGTGCGCACTCGCTCGGCGAGCTGGAGGATGGAAACCTCCTGATCGTTCCCGACATTGAAAACCTGGCCGAGCGCTTTCGGGTGATTCATCAACTTCGCCAGTCGCTCCACGACGTCGCTCACGTGAGCGAAGCAGCGCGATTGACTGCCGTCGCCGTAAACCGTGATGGGCTCGCCGGCCAATGCCTGCGTGACGAACCGGGGGATGACCATGCCGTATCGCCCGGTCTGTCGTGGACCCACGGTGTTGAACAGACGGGCCACGACGACCGGCAGCCGCGATTCGTGCCAGTGCGCCAGGGCGAGGAACTCATCGAGGGCCTTGGCACAGGCGTACGCCCAGCGTCTGGTGGTGGTCGGTCCCATCACGCAGTCATCCCCCTCGGAGAAGGGGACCTTGATCCCCTTGCCATACACTTCGCTCGTCGAGGTCAGGAGGAACGGTCGGCGGTAGCGCGCAGGCGCGGAGAACCACGTCGGTTCCGTTGACGATCGTCTCGATCGTCTTGACCGGTTCGTCCACAACCAATCGGACACCGACCGCGCTGGCCAGGTGGAAGACCGCCTGGCACTCCAGGACACAACGTTCCACGACCGAGGGATCGGTGACGCTGGCCACACGCAACTCGAACCCGGGGCGTCCCTCAACATGAGCGATGTTCTCATAGCGCCCGGTACTCAGATCGTCCAGGGAGAGAACCTCATGCCCTTCCGAGAGCAGATGCTCGGTCAGATAGCTCCCGATGAACCCTGCTCCTCCCGTGACGAGATATCTCATCCGGACCTCATATACCAGGCTGCGATCGGACAGTTCAAATCCCTCGTGGAGAGGCCCCCAGTGTAGCCTGCCCCTGGAACTCTGCAAAGGTGCGTGAAGACCCCGGAAGGAAGCCCGCCGAAGTCACCATAGAGCCATTTGTCTCAACTGTTGAAATCGCTGCGACCGATATCAAGGAAAGAGGTTCGCGTATCCTGGCCTTTCGTGTCCCTGGACGTGACGTTTCCGCGATCAGACAAACCGTCTTGCCCTTACGGAACGAAAAGGAGCGGACGACTTGCCAGGCGATGAATACCGGAGTCCACGCTGGGTCGTCGCGGGCATCGCCTTCGCGATCCTGACATCATACGCCCGAGCGCAGGAGCTTCCTCCCGCGCTCGGGCCGTCCGATCCCGCGGAGATCGACGCGCGACTCTTGCAACGGCTCGATCAGTTGGAACGCGAGGTTCAGGAAGTTCACAGCCTTCGCAATCAGGTTCAACAACTGCAGAACGAGGTCCAGACCTTACGAAGCAATCAATCGCAACCCCCACAACCGTCTCTCGTGACACCGCCTGGCCCGCCCGATTATCACTCCCTCATGAACGGGAATAGCTCCGGTGATGGCCAGCAACGTTCCCAGGGAGGCGGGGGCGGCGAGGGATCGAGTGGGGGCGGTGGGTCGGGCTCCGGCTACTCAGGGGGAGCTGGGAGTGGTGCTCTCTCGACCAGTGGCGGTGGTGGTGGCGGTTCCGGCGGAGGGCAGGGGAGCGTCGGGCGCGGTTCTCGCGTGGGGAGCCGATCTCCGGCCGGATATGATATTGATGTGAAATATCTGTACAACTTCGCGGGTGGCTATTTTAGTCTGTCCGACGAGGATGATGAGTTCGTCCTGAACATCCAGAACATGCTCGTCGCCGATGGGACCTTTCTCGATCGGCAAGAGGCCCCGACGCGACAAAAGGGATTCAACATTCCCTTCCAACGTCTCTACCTCTACGGCAACATCACGAAGAACTGGGAATATCAGATTTCCGAACAGAGTTCGCTTGGCAGCTTTAATCTGCTGGACTTGCTGGTGAACGTCCATTACGACGACCGCATCATGTTCAAGTTCGGCCGGTTCCTCGCGCCCTTTTATTACCAGGATTACGCGACGTTCCCGATGCTGGTGCCGACGATCAGCTACTCCTCCCTGTTCCAGTTCTCCGCGCAACGGCAAGTCGGCGCGATGATCTGGGGCAAGGTGGCGAAGAACCGGATGCAGTATCAAATCGGTGTCTTTAACGGGATCCCCGACGGCTACTTTGATTTCGACACGCACAAGGACTTCGCCGGTTCGCTCACGTTCACTCCCTTCATGCAGGATGATCGGGAGTGGCTTCAGAACCTCGGTTTTGGCGTCAGCACGGAAACCGGACGTCAGGATTATCGCCTGAACCGGGTTGAGAACCTTTCCTTCATCGCGGGTGCGGGGTCCCCGAGCACCAACTCCCAGTACGTCAATGCCAACGGCATTCCGTTCTTCAAGTACAACTCGGACGTGGTCGCTCTCGGTGAACGAACCCGGATCGCGCCTCACCTCTTCTGGTACGGACGATTCAGCTTTCTGGGCGAGTACGTGATCCAGAGCCGCACGCTGGCGGACCCCTTCACGCGGGGCATATCCGTTCAGAGGGGTTTTTATGTCCAGACGTCCTATTTTCTGACAGGGGAACGGAACACCGGCGACGGCACGGGCGGGTTCCCGACGATCATCCCGAACCGGCCCTTGAACGTCAGCCAGGGTGAGTACGGAATCGGAGCGTGGGAGATCGCCGCGCAATTTTCCGAGTTGAATGTCGGTGACGGTGATATCCGTCGCGGCTTCGCCGATCCCAAGTGGGCGACGCGGCTGGATGAGTTGATGGTCGGTGTCAACTGGTGGCCGAACAAGTACGTCCGTGTCAGCTTCGACTGGGTTCTCGACGTCTTCAACAAGCCGATCCCCTGGCCGATCAACGATCGACCGGATCCGAATACGAATCCGATCGACCGGCTGAACATCTTCTGGGGCCGCGTTGCCTTCTTCTTCTAGGATGCGCCGATCACTCGTCCAGCTCGACGTTCCAGTACGCCTCGCTCAGGAACTTGGACCAGCTTTCAATCCGAACGCCATGCGAGGCGTAGAGCGGTCCCCAGTGCGGGCGCCTGGGCGTCTTGCGGAGCCGCATTCCCGCCTGAACGGGAGTGCGGTTCGCCTTGGCGCGTTGCAGGAGACGCAGGCCAGAACGCAATTGTCCCAGGTGGAGGTACCGCCCAGCGAACGAGGGACGATGTGATCGATCGTCAGCTCCGAGCTTCCGGGCCGCTTGCCGCAGTACTGACAGGTCGCATGGTCGCGCCGGAAGAGATTCCGGCGATTGAACGTCACGATCGACTGGCGGACCCGGTCGTAATGCGTGAGCGTCAGGACTTCAGGCACTCGCAGGCGGAACCGGACGGCCTGGAGAAAGGGCTCGCCGTCGCGCGGGGCGAGACGGGACCAGTCAGCCCAGGTGTAGAGCTGGTAGTCCTCGGGATCGACCACGCGCGCGGAGGCATTGCAGAGCATTGTCAACGCCCGCGCGACTGTGGCCACGCCGACGGGTTGCCAGCTACGGTTTAGAACCAGGGTCGGTCGATTGAGCACGGAAACGGACATCAAAGCCTCCCGACGAGCCGGGTCAGGGGACCGGAGGAATCGAACCTCCTCAAATTGAAGTTCCATTACAGCATATCACGGAGGGACTCGACACCCCCGAATCGTCCTGGGAATGTCTCTCGCGGATTGTGGACACAACAGCACGGCGGCGGGTTCTGTCGAGGATGCCCCATACCCTCAGGTCGGGTATGCTGTTTGCTGATCGTACCCCGCGAAGCATCCATTTCGAAGGGGCGAGGCCAAGAGGATGAAGGCGGAAGTCATCGCGATCGGCAGCGAACTCGTCTGTGGACAGCGGCTCGATACCAACAGCCAGTGGATCAGCGAACGGCTGGAGAGCCTGGGAATCCCGGTCCGGTTTCATACGAGTGTCGGGGATGACCTGGAGGAGAACATCTCGGTCTTCCGCGTCGCTGCGGAACGGGCCGACCTGATCGTCACCAGTGGGGGGCTCGGGCCGACGCAGGATGACCTCACCCGGGACGCCCTGGCGCAGGCGTCCGGTGTGTCGCTGATCGAAGATCCCGAAGCCCTTGCCGGAATCCACGCCCTCTTCGCCCGGCGAAACCGGACGATGACGGAGCGCAACCGTATTCAGGCCCTGATTCCCCAGGGGGCTGAGGTGCTTCCGAACCCCATCGGAACGGCCCCCGGAATCTGGATGTCCCACAACCGCGCCGTGTTCGCGTGCCTTCCTGGCGTCCCCTCCGAGTTGAAGCAGATGTTCGACGAGCAGGTCGTGCCTCGTCTACGAGATCGAGGGATGTCACGGCGGGTCATCGTCCATCGGTACGTCAATCTCTTCGGCAAGGGAGAGTCGGATATCGAGGCCCAGGCGCTCGATCTTGACGGTCCGAGGACGACGTCCCGAGGTCGGCATCACGGCGCACGATGCCACGATCAGCTTCCGCGTGTCGTGCGACGGAGCCGACGAGCTGGAGGCGTGCCGCGTGATCGAGCCGACCCTGGAGTTGATCCGTTCCCGGTTCGGGAATCTCGTCATCGGTCTGGGCAAGGCGGACGTGGCCGAGGGGCTCGTCGAGCAACTGACACGCACGGGAGCCACGCTCGCCACGGCCGAATCCTGCACAGGGGGCCTGGTCGCCCACCGGATCACGTCGATCGCCGGGGTGAGTCCGTTCTACCCAGGGGGCATCGTCAGTTACGCCAACGAGGCGAAGGAACAACTGCTCGGCGTCCCTCGAGAGCTACTGGAAACCCACGGCGCGGTCAGTCCCCAGGTGGCGGACGCCATGGCCAGGGGGGTGCGAGAGCGATTCGGTGCGGATATCGGCCTGAGCATCACCGGCGTCGCCGGTCCGACCGGCGGCTCGGAGGAAAAGCCGGTCGGACTCGTGTATCTCGGTCTGGCGACAGCCGAAGGCGTTGAGAACCGGAAGCTGGAACTGGGACCGGAACAACCCCGCGACGTCATCCAGAGCCGGGCCGCCAAGCACGCGATGAACTGGGTCAGGCTCTTGCTCCTGTCTCGTGACAGCCTGGCCTCGGCGAACACGGCCTGACCCTGGAATCGCTCGGCCTTTATTGCGACTCTCGTTTCGATTCAGCGGGTTGCAACTGAATCACCGAACTGGCCTGATTGTGATTTTTCGCCTCCTCATAGATCACCTTCACGAACCGGCCGGCGCTCAGGTCGGACGCCTTGATCTCGGAAGTGTCTTTTTGATCGGGAGAGCCCTTCACTCCCGAAGGATCGTCCATGACTCCCAGATCGCACTTCCAGAGTTTGGTCTGGGGGCCGACATCCACCTTGATGAGCGTGTTTTCCGACTTGGGTTGCCCTTCCGTGGTGATCGACCGATCGACGGCCGCCTTGCCCGCGGGGTTCTCTCGGGCATAGTCGCGCCAGTTGGCCGCCGTGTTGATCGTCAATTGCATGTGTTTTGAACCGGCAGTCGCCTTTCTTCGAATCATCGTCCGAGGCCTGGCCCCGCGGTTCGACCTTGATGATCACACCCGTGATCTGAGATCGTTTCCCGGCTTTGGCCTTCGCATCCTGCGCTTGGCTGATTCCGGAATATGCGATCAGAGAGACGACCATCACGACCGCGCCGAGAGATGTGCGTTGAATCATGGAGGGACCTCCTTCACGTTCTGTCCGCGGGGAGACTGGAAGGCTCCAGGGTTCGCTCCCCGTTCGACCGGGAGGGAAGGCGGTGCAAGTCCGGGGCCGAGGCGGGTCGGAGTTGATCATCTTGAACATGCCACCCTCTCCAGATTCTTGCCGCGTCGGGATGATGATGGCGAAGCCAGAGGGTCGCCTGATCCAGCAAGTCGCGCCGCCGTGATTCCGGCGCGTCCACGGCCTTCAAGAGCAAGCGGGCCAGCTTCTGGTTCGGTCCATCTTCCTCCGCGACACGTCGAAGAGTCGCCCGGGCTTCGTCGCGTTGAGGCCCCTCGACTGGTGCATGGATGGCCTGGATCGCGTCGGTCCAGAGTTGGAAAATGGGGTCCGGGCGCTTCGACAGTTCGTCAAGCAGTTCCGCCGAGGGATGGATCGTGGCTTCCGGCACGTAGGCCAAGGGGCGAAGCGCGAGCAGACGGAGCCAGTCAGGCCAGTCCTCGCTCCGGGCGATCGCCAGGAGGTAGGCCCGCGGATTCTCGACAACCAGCTCGGTGCCGAGTGATTCCCACATCAAGTAACGCGCCAGGTCGGGTAAGGACTTACGCAGGCCGATGTCCCAGTATTCCTGCTGCGTTACCTGATCGTCACGGCTCAGGCGAAACGCGGCGTTGATCCGTTCGATTTTGGGGCGGCTCTTGTCGTGGAGGATATAGACGTTGCTCCAGACGTCGCGCAACGACCACATCCCCAGGGAAAACCAGGTGATCAGGCCGACGAGAACGACCAGCCCGAGGATTCCCAGATAGAAGAACGACCCGTATTTTTCGACCGGTGTTTTGCGGTCGAACGGGTCGGGAGGCGTGATGATCGGCAGGTCGGATTTCGGCGGTGGCATGGATAAGGCTCCCGGATCGTCGGACGTCTCAACGTATCGTAGCAAATGACAGGGCGTTTCGGGCGAATCCGTTCAAGCCGTCTCGCGGGGAGGTGGAGGTGCGCGTTAGGCTGGAGCGAACATCGCGCAGCCCCCCTGGAACCCGATCTGACGATGAAGCTCAAGTATCAGCCCGAGGATTTCCGCGTCGAGGAGTTACCGCTCGTGACACCGGACGAGCGCGGGCGTTTCGCATTCTACCGACTCCGCAAGCGGGGCATGGGGACCCCGGAAGTTCTCGAAGCCATTCGACGCCGCTGGAACCTTGCGGGAGCCCAGATCCACTATGGAGGCTTGAAGGACCGGCACGCGGAGACGGTCCAGTATCTGACGATTCTCAACGGTCCGAACCGGGTGCTCCGTGAGACCAGCTTCGCGCTCGAACCACTGGGGCGTCTGTCGCATCCGTATGGCCCGTCGCACTTTCGGGGTAACCGGTTCATCGTCGTCCTTCGCGACCTCACCGAATCCGAGTCCAGGAACGCTCGCCGCGTGTTGGATCAGATTCCTCATGACGGCTTGCCGAACTACTTCGACGACCAGCGATTCGGCTCCCTGGGGTTCGGCGGTGATTTCATCGCCGAGGCCTGGCTCAAGGGGGACCATGAACGCGCCTTGTTCCTGGCCATCGCTGAAGCGACTCCGATGGACCGTGCCAGTACCCGCAAGGAAAAAGTTCTGCTGAGGGAATTCTGGGGCCGCTGGGCCGAGGCCAAGGCCGCACTCGATCGCTCGCACGCCCGGAGCCTCGTGACCTATCTCGTCGACCATCCGACTGATTACCGAGGTGCGTTCGCCCGGCTCCGGCGCGATCTCCGCTCGATCTATTTCTCCGCTTACCAGAGTTTCCTCTGGAACCGGATACTCGCCCGCCTGATCGAGCAGGTCACGCGACCGGATCAGCGCACCCTGATCGATTTCAAGGTCGGCCCGCTGCCTCTGCACAGGGATCTCACCACGGATCAAGCGCGCACGCTGACGGCCTCCCGCGTGCCACTTCCGGCGTCTCGAACCTCACTGCCGGAAGAAACCCTTGTGCGAGAGATCGCGCTGGAGGTGGTCCGGGAGCGCGGGCTGGAGTGGAACGATCTGCGAGTGAAGCATCTCAAGGACGTCTTCTTCTCGAAAGGATCGCGTCCCGCTCTATTTTTCCCGGATCATGTTTCTTCAAATGAGGCTGAGGACGAGTTCCATCCGGGTCAGCGTAAAGTGGAACTGCAATTCGAGTTACCGAAAGGGGCCTACGCGACCCTGATCGTCAAGCGCGTGACGGAGGCGGCTTGATTCCGATGGTGGAGATCCTCTACGAGGACAATCACCTGCTCGCCCTGAACAAGCCAGCGGGCTTGCTGACCCAGGGAGATATGACTGGCGAGCTAACCCTGCTTGACTGGGCGGCCGACGATCTGAGACGTCGTTACGACAAGCCGGGAAACGTCTATCTCGGCCTGGTTCATCGACTCGACCAGCCGGTCTCCGGTGTCGTCTTGCTGGCAAAAACAAGCAAGGCCGCGTCGAGGCTCTCGGAGCAATTCCGCAAGGGGGACGTGGTGAAACGTTACCTGGCCATCGTTGAGGGGGTGGTGGGAGAGGATGCCGGCGAATGGACCGACACGTTGCGGAAGGATGCCGGTCAGAACGTGGTGGAAGTGGTTCCTCCCGGCTCATTGGGAGGCAAGGATGCCCGGCTCGAATACCGGGTTCTGGAGAGAGAGGCGGGCAAAACGTCTCTCGAACTCTTACCGAAGACCGGGCGAAGCCATCAGCTCAGGGTGCAGCTTGCCTCAAGGGGGTTTCCCATCCTGGGCGATCGAAAATATGGGTCACGATCCATTGTACGCGCATCGGATGGTGGATTACGGATCGCGTTACATGCGAGCGAATTGACGATCACTCACCCGACGCGTCGCGAATCGCTTTCACTGGTTGCGCCGGTGCCGGCAGACTGGCCCGGACGAGGCTTCGGACATTCAACGCGGAACGGCTGAAGTACGCCAGCGGGACACCCAGCCCGGTCAGAATCAACGCGGCATAGGGCCGCCAGGCGGTCGGGTCTTGAGCGACGACCGTGGCCTCCTCGGTCCGGCTCGAAAGCGTGGGCAGGATCGCGGCGGCGGCCTTCTTCAAGGATTCCAGGTCGAGCGAGGTCTGAGGTTTCTGCTCAACCTGGACGGGAGGAGGATTCTGAGGCTGATCCACGTCCGGTGCGGGGGTCGCCGCGGGGCTCGGCTCCTCAGGGCGCACGGGGGCTTCCGCCGGCTTCGGCTTGAGGCGATCGAGATAGGCTGTCGCGGCCAGCCAGTACGGCGTGTCGATCGGACCGAGTTCCTTCACCTCACTCAGCGCCGCTTGCTCATCGTCGTGATCGACGGTGACCTGCTTGACATACCAGAGCGCCGCGGCTCTTGAGCCGTCCGAATCGAAGAAGAAGAGCGGGCGATTGTCCGCCTCGCTGAGTTCGGCGTAGAAGCGATCCAGATTGGCCTGATTGAAGGAGTCAGCGGTGATTGGAAGCAAAACATAACGGATACCCGCACGCTGGGCGGCGGGGACATCTTCCGGCGGAATCTCGGAGGGTTGTCGCAAGTCGATCGCGGTCTTGTATCCATGCTCGGCCAGGAACGCCCATCCGGCATCCGTCGGGCGGCTGCCCGCGGCCACCTGAAGATCAACCACCTTGAACCGAGCAAAACCCGGTGCCACGCTGGCCGGCGTCTCGGAAGTCGATGCCGCGACGGGAACCGGGACGGCCGGACCAGCCGGTTGGCTCTCAGCCGGAGCTGCCGCGTTGCCAGACGCGGTTTCGGCGGGAGGTGGTGTGATGGCCGCCGCTTCATCTTCCGTCTCTTGCGGATTCACGCTCGCGGTGAGCGGGGGAAGATCGAGGAGAGGATCGGCTGCCTCGGGGGCCACCCCCGCAGCCGGCCTTCCGGCCGGCTCGGAGGTGACCAGGGTCCCGGAGGGGGGACCAAGGCGGGACGTGGTCGTCCCGCCTTTCGGTTTGTATGCCTCGTACAAGGTCTTCCGGTTGGCCGAGGTGGCCTGGCCGGATGTCGGCGCCGTGGACGCTTCGGGGATCGCTTCCAGCGACGGCACGGTGTCAATCGGCCCAGGGCCCGGAATCACGGCATCCGCGGGTGGCGGCATGACGATGGGTGCCCCTTCGATCGGGACGCCCTCATAGATCGGCTCGCAGGAATTCACCACGGGTGGGCGGTGAAACAGTTTCTCGCGCAGACGGCAGTTCTGGAAGAGGCCACCGCAACGGCCAAAGCCGTTGCCGCAATCCCCGACGCCGAACTGGGCGCATCCCCCGAAGGCCAGTGCCGTCAGGGCCAGCGCCACCAGGCCGAGGCGATTGACTGCCGGACGGTGACGGACAGGGGGAGCGCCCCGACCGAAACCGCCGTTTCGGAATCGTTTCAACGTGAACATGGTCAGTATCCTCCGGTCTCGTGACACCGCGCCGAGCGTTCCCAACTCCCCCGGTCTCTCCCCGGTTCGAGCATCCGCGCAGCGGACGAGAAGCGGGGTACAAGATCGCCGGAGTCGCTGGTGACAGCGCCCAGACGAATCCGCCGCGATTGCCCAAGGACCGTGAGGCCGAACTCCGGAGATCGACCTACACCGGCGCAAATCTGTTGGCGATCGCGCATGGGATTGTCCCGAGGGAGGTCAAGAATCGGGACGCTCATGGGTGTCAACTCATAAGGTGGCATCTCATCCCCTGACTGCCTGCGGAGGAAGATCCTCCTCAGGTTCGACATCGGTCAGACGAGGTTTCACGATCCTCCTTGGCGGAGGTCCGAGAACCGGTCAGCCCGAGGAGATTACGGCCGCTCCGGATTGGCCGTCGCTGAAACTTAGCCGATGATCGGCCGGTTGCAAAAAAACAGGTGCGGTTTCTAAAATGTTCCTGTCCCCAGACCGGCGAAAGCCCTCCAATGTCTCCGCACCTCTTTCCTCGACGGAATAACCCGCATCATGCCGGAGCCTGCACTGACTCCAGAACAGCTCAACTGGTGTCCCCCCACCTGGCTCCTCGCGGTACTTGTTCCGATCGTCGCGATTGGGGTGTTCGCGTATGACCTGAGTGGCGAACCTCCTTTTGTGGATGAATGGGCTTATATCTCCCAGGCGTATTTCGCCGATATTTTCTTCCAGAGGGACAATCCGGGCTGGCTTGAATATCCGGCTTACGATCTTCCGCCCCTGCCGAAATATCTGATCGGACTCTCCTTACATGTGGCCGGTTACCCGCTGCCACCCCGTTCGGATGCGCGCGCCTGGTACCGGGACAATTCGCGGACGTTCGGCCCGCCCGGGATGCTTCTAGCGGCGCGCTGGCCGTCGGTGATTTTCGGGGCATTGGGGTGCCTGGCCGTTTTCTCGATCGGAACGATGCTTACCGATCGCCGCGTCGGCGTCTGCGCGGCGGTGTTGCTGATGGCGAATCCCCTTTACCGGTTGCACGCGCGGCGGGCGATGTCCGACGTTCCGGCTGAGGCGCTGATTCTTGCCACGATCGCGGTCGGACTCTTCGTCTGGCGGAGCGTGCTCAGTGGACGGATACGGGCGGCGGGGGCTCTGTCCCTGGGGGTGCTGGCGGGACTTTTTGGTGGACTGGCGGTCCTGGCCAAGCTGAACGGGGCGCTGGGACTGATGACGCTCGGTGCATGGGTGGTGCTGGCCTGGTTCGTCTGTCACCGCGCCTTCCGTCGCGCAATCCTCATCACGGGAGCCACGACGGTCGCGGGTGTCGTGGCCTTCGGGGTTTTCGTCCTGCTCAACCCGTTCATGACGGCCGATCCCGAGCACCCCCGGACCGCGGAGATGGCATCGCTGAAACAGTTAGACCTCTGGCAGCGGGCGGACTTTCTCCGCGAATTCCGCGTGTCGGTGTCGAAGCGCGGCCAGAAGATCTTTCCCAAGGATGCCCTGACCACGATTCCGGAGAAATTCTCGGCGGTCGCCGTACAAGGGTTTGGACGGTTCGGGCTGTTCGGTCGAAAGCGATTCGATCCGATCAAAAAGATCTGGTGGTTTGATTCGACTCGTCGCTACGACTGGGCGCAGGACGCCGGGATCGTGCTCTGGGCCCCCTGGGTCCTGGCGGGAATGATCTGGAAGGTGGTGCGAGGAGGCCGTCAGTTCCGTCAAGGCGATCCGCCGCTGGCCTGGGCCTTGCTCGCTCAGGTCGCGGTGGCGTATGTGACGGTGTCGCTGTTCATCCCGCTGGCCTGGGACCGATATTTTATCTCGCTTCAGGCCAGTTCGTGCCTGCTCGCGGCGAGTGTCGCCGTGGCCGGCGTGGATGCGTTGCTTCGGCTTCGCAGGATGGGGGAGGGGTGAGTCCATGTCTCTCCACCCTCGGATGACCATGCCCCTCGGCGTGTTCGTCATCCTCCTTTCAAGCTACGCGTTTTTCTGGCATGCGCGGGACTGGAATATTTCCAGCCGCCTGATGCTGACCTATGCGCTGGCCGATCGTGGGACGGTTCTCATCAACGGTCTGGAAGATCATACGCGCGATCGAGCGCGGATCGGTTCACGGTTCTACAGTGATAAATCCCCGGGATTGTCGCTGTTCGCGGTGCCGCCCTATTTGCTGGCCCGAACCGCGTTCGGCCTTCCCCACCACCCGTTGAACCGGCGCGGTGAGGGCTTCACCCACTGGCCGGCGGATTACTGGATCACGCTGGCGACCTCGGGCCTGGCCACGGCACTGACCGGAAGCCTCCTCGTTCTTCTGGCGTTTCAACTCGGTTGCGGCCCCCGGCGTTCTGCGCTGGTTGGCTTATCCTACGGCCTGGCCACCCCGGCTTACGTGTACGCCACGCTCGCCTACGGGCATCAGGTCACGGCCTTTCTGCTTCTGGGTTCCTACTCTCTGATCCAGGGTGCCGCTTCGAAGAATCATCAGCTTGTTCGATTCGGTCTCGCGGGGTTTCTGGCGTCGTATGCTGTCGTCGTGGAACTTCAGGTTGGCCCCGTCGCCGCGATTCTCGGCGCGTACGTGCTGACCCTCGTTGTGCTCCGCAAGATCCGTGCGAATGCGATCCTCGCGTTTGTTCTGGGGGGGCTCCTGCCGGCCTTGATCTTGCTCGGTTACAACCTGTATGCCTTCGGATCTCCGCTGGACATGGGCTACTTTCATGAAGACATCCAGCAGTTCGCGGAGGTCCACTCGGCACGGAACCCGCTGGGCGTGCGTCCTCCGGACTGGAGCAAGGCTTTGCCGTTGATCTGGGGGCGATATCGGGGTCTCTTTTTCTACGCACCCATCGCGATGCTGGCGGTCCCCGGCTGGATTGTCTTGCTCGGCAGGAGATCGTGGATGTCGCTGATTGTCTCTCTGACGGTGTGCCTGGCCGTCTTCCTCGTCAACCTGAGCTATCCCGAATGGACGGGAGGATGGTCCACGGGACCTCGGCTCCTCGTGCCCATGTTGCCGTTCCTGATGCTTCCCGTCGCGGCCTTCCTGGCCTGGGGAGGTCGTGGGGCGACATTTTTGGCCAGCCTGCTGGGTCTGGCGGGCGGCCTCCTGATGCTTCTCTGCCAAGGGGCCGGGGCACGGTTCCCGCAGAACCTCCCCGATCCGCTCGTTCAGATGATCCTGCCCATCTGGAGACGAGGAGGTCCGTTCGCGCGGAACCTTGTCTCGGAAGGCGCTCCCAGGTGGGTGGGATCGCTCGACCCTTCCGGACGCTGGATGCAGTTCGCCCCCCTGGTTCTCGCTCAGTTCCTCGCGATCGGTGGTCTGCTTCTGGTGCGGTCGCGGAAGGCGGGATCACCGACGTCCCAGAATGCTCCGTCACGCGGCTGACTGACGATCGGAGACGCAGATCCGGAGAAGTTCCCTCACCGTCGGCCAGACCTTGGCGGGGGTCAGTTCGGACATGCACTCCATTCGATCGCACTTCTGGAGATAACTCCCCGCGCACCACACACGGGATCGGACGGCAGCAGCCCTCGGACCGTAAGGCCCATTCAGGTCGGGAGAGGTGCAGGTATAAACGCCGACCACGCGGGCACCGGCGGCGGTCGCCAGGTGGAGGGGACCGGTATCGTTGGAGAGAACGAGGTCGCAGTTGGCGGCGAGGGCGGCCAACCGCGGCAAGGTCGTCGCGCCGCAGAGGTCGAGAACGGGTCGCGGGTGCAAGCTCGCCCGCAGGGCGTCCACCAGCGGGCGATCCTCGGGGGCACCCACGGCGATCAGGCTCGCGCCGAACTCCTCGACGGCCCGCCGCGCGATGGCGGCGAAGTGTTCGGGAGGCCAGCGTTTCGTCACCCAGCGCGCACCGACGTTCAGGATGAGCCTGGGGAACGAACAATCCGCCAGAACGGTTTTGGCCCAGTGGCGATCCTCTTCGGTCATCGCCGCGACAAAGCGAGGGTGGCTTGTGTCGGCTCCGAACGCGCGGGCGACCGTCAGAAGACGATCCACGGCGTGCTGTTCGGTCATCGGAACCCGGTGTGTGTAGAAGCGGGTCGCTCCTTCGCGCGCATCGGCGAGGCCAACCCGGACCGGCGCTCCCGTGGCCGCGGTCATCAGTCCCGATCGAAGTAACCCCTGGAGATCGATCGTGAGATCAAACCGCCGGGTTCTCAAGGTTCTCAGGAAGCGGCCCGCGTCGATCAGACCTTTCGCCGTCGGCCGGATTCCCTGTCGGTCGAACGGAATGATCTCGTCGATCAGCGGATGTCCGTCCACCAACCCGCGCAGATTCTGATTAATTACCCAGGAAAAATGGGCGGACGGCCATAAGTCCCGGAGCGCGGCGAGCGTCGGGAAGGCGTTGGTGACATCCCCCAGAGCGCTTGGCTTGATCCAGCAGACGCGCCTTGGGCACAGACCCGGCAACGCGATGGAAGGTCTTGGCATCGTCGAGGGAACTCCCTTTCCCCGATAAGTTCGAGCCTCGACATCTTAGTCCCCCGCAGAACCTTCCGCAACGTCAAGCCCCACGCGGAACCGCGCCTGGCATCATATCCGCGAGAGTCTCGACTCCGGTATGATTCCTATTAGAGGAATCGAGGACAGAGACGGAGTGTGAGTGCGACCAATGATGAATGCATTTTTAGTATGTATCGGCCTGATCTCCTGTGGCTTGGAGACCGGGGAGGTCACCTTCCGACCTTCGGCGGCGGAAGCTGAGGTCCCCGAGCGATTTCGGCTGGAGGAGGCCACGTTCTGGTATCGTTGCCAGCCGTTGCGGGAAACCGAGAATTTCACGGTGACCGCCGTCCGTTTTCCCTCGCCGCTGGAGAGTCCCGACCCGGCGAATAACGTGATTTACGCCGAATACTTCCAGCCGAAAGGGGCCGGGAGGCGGCCCGCGGTGGTCGTGCTGCACATCCTGGGGGCGGATTTCGCGTTGTCACGATACCTCGCGGCGCGGCTGGCCGACCGGGGCGTCGCGGCCCTCTTCATGCAACTCCCTTACTACGGCGAGCGTCGCCCGGAGGGAAGTTCGAAGCGTTTTCTCTCGGCGGACATCGAACGTTCGATGCGGTCCATGCGACAAGGGGTTTGCGATGTCCGACGGGCCGCCGCCTGGCTGTCGAGCCGTCCGGAGGTCGATCCCGAGAAGGTGGGGGTCGCGGGCATCAGCCTGGGAGGCATTGTCTCCGCGGTGGCGACCGCGGTCGATCCGCGGATCAATCGCGCCGCGTTGTTGCTGGCGGGGGGTGGATTGGCGGACATTCTCTGGGACATGCCCGAAGCGGAGGCGGCGCGTTACCGCCGGCAATGGATCGAGGCGGGACGCACCAAGGAGGACCTGAAACTCCTGACGACCCCGTACGATCCCTTGACCTATGCCCACCGTCTGGCAGGGAAGCGGTTGATGATGATCGCGGGTACGGCGGATGAAGTCATCCCTCCCGACGCGGCGCGTGCCTTGTGGCGGGCCGCGGGACAGCCGGAGATCCTCTGGTACGACTGCGGTCATTATTCGTCCGCCGGATTTCTCCTGCCCGCCCTACGAAAGACCGTCGAATTCTTCGCCGCCGAAGTTCCGAGATAATGCCTCTCCAGGGGTCCGGATTTTGCGTGATCGTTTCGAATTACGAGTCGATCCCTCATACCTGGACCGTGAAGGAACACCGGCATGACCACGCGAAGTCAGGAAACGAATCGCGAGACGACAGCCTACGAGGCGGGGCGTCGCCTGTATTGCGAGCAATGTCACTCGGAGATTGAAATCGTCAGCCCTTGCCCAAACAAGTCATCCCAACCCGTCTTTCGCTGCTGTGGCGAACCGATGAAGCCTTCGACGGGTGTCTCGGTCAACATCAACGTCCAGAAAAGCTGACCTGATTTTGAGGAAGGAAAGGAGTTGTCATGTCCACCGAGATGCCCTTTGACAAGACCACATCATTCCAGAAGGGTCAGCGCCTGCTCTGTATGAAATGCGGGTCGGAGATCGAGGTTGTCATCCCTTGCGGTTGCAACCCGCCCAGGCAGGTCTTTCGTTGCTGTGGAGCCGACATGGTTCCCTCCGAGGGAACGCCCCAGCGGTTGAAGAGTGAATGAGCATTTCGCTCGATCATTCTCCCGTCCGCGCAATGAGGCAGATCAACCGCCCCAGGGGCCTTCCACGAAGGAGTGCTCCGCGTGGGACCGTTCCGCGGCGTCGAGAAGACGAACAACATCGCGGGCCTGCTCCGCCGTGACGGCCAGCGGAACGTTGCGGATCAGATGGTCGGCGATGTTCGCGTAATAGGCATCCCAGCCGTTTCGCACGCTCGGAAGGATCTCTTCGCGGATCACTCCATCCCGGCCTTCCGCGCGTCGTCGAAAGCGATGGCTTTCCGGCTCGGACGCTCGGTCGAGGTCGCCGGCCCGCAGCGCCTCTTCCTGCGGGTCCACGCCATACTTCACGAGGCCCCCCTCCGTCCCCAGCACCCACCACCTCGGCCGGTCGATGCGACAGATCCGGCTCGTCTCGACCTGGAAGAGGACGCCATCAAATTCGAGGACGATCCGACCATGCCCCCCCGTATCGTCATCGGGATACGGGCTGGGGGCGATCCAGGCCCAGAGCCGTCGGCAAGGACCGAGCCCTAATTGCAAGGCCTGGTCGAGCAGGTGCGCGCCCCAGTCGTGCAGGATCGTCCCGGCCTCCGAGGCGCGACCACGCCAGGTCCGGGGCCGGCTCGCCCGACAGACCGCGTTCTCGATGAGCAGCGGACGGCCAATCGTCCCGTGAGCCAGGGCATCCTTCAGCGTCTGGAAGTCCCAATCCCAGCGCCGGTTCTGAAAAACCGAGAGCATCTTCCCCGATCGATCGCGCGCGGCGATCATGCGGTCAGCCTCGGCGGTCGAAAGCGCCATCACCTTGTCCACGACGCAAGGTTTCCCGGCGTTCAGGGTTCGCACCGCCAGATCCGCATGGGTGTCATGGGGCGTCGCGATAATCACCAGATCGACCGACGGATCGGCGAGGGCCTCGTCAAGCTGGGCATAACCGCGAACCCCGTCCCAGGTGGCGATGGCGTCTTCACGAACCTCCGGGTTTCGCGCGACGATGCCATGCAGGCGCAAGTCCGGCTGGCGGTAAACCAAAGGACAGTGGAAGACCCGACCGGCCAGGCCGTATCCCACGACAACGGTATGAATCATGGTGGTTCCGACTTTCCCTGGCTCCCGCTCGTTCAATGCCCGGTCGATTTGACCCGGACGATCCCGCGGGCCTACAATACGTATGGACACGATCAGGAACGTTGGGGCAGGATCTTCAACGATCGCGATATCACCTCTTTTTCGCCCCTTCGATTTCGCGTTCCTGCCGACCATCAATGATTCCTCAGCGGCCAACCAGCCGAGGAGGGAACGGCTCATGATTGCCTTGCACCGCGACGAACCGCACCGAATCAGCTCATTTCCGGGGCCTCAAGCCGCGTCGTGGATCGCGCGTGACGGGGAGGTGATGTCGCCTTCCTATACCCGGGTGTACCCGCTGGTCGTCCGTCGCGCCAAGGGGGCCATGGTCGAAGACGTGGACGGAAACCGCTTCCTCGACTTCACGGCCGGAATCGCCGTCGCGGCCACCGGGCACTCGCATCCGAAGGTCGTGAAGGCGATCCAGCGGCAGGCCAGACGGTTTCTGCACATGTCGGGCACGGATTTCTATTATGCCCCGCAGGTCCGACTGGCGGAACGGTTGGCCCTTCTGGCTCCGGGCGACACGCCGAAACGCGTCTTCTTCACCAACAGCGGCGCCGAGGCCGTCGAAGCGGCGTTGAAGCTGGCGCGTCACCATACGGGACGACCGCGCGTGATCGCCTTCCAGGGCGCGTTTCACGGTCGAACCTATGGCGCCCTGTCGTTGACGGCCTCCAAACCCGTCCAGAGGCGTGGTTTCGGTCCTCTGGTCCCGGAAATCCATCACGCGCGTTTTGACGATCTGGAGAGCGTCCACGCGCTGTTGAAGACCACGTGTCCGGCGGATGAGCTCGCGGCCATCTTCGTCGAGCCGATCCAGGGCGAGGGGGGCTACCTCCTGCCCGGAACGGACTTTCTCCCGGGGCTTCGTCGCCTCTGCGACGATCATGGGGCGTTGCTGGTGCTGGACGAGGTCCAGACCGGGATCGGCCGCACCGGACGGATGTTCGCCTCGGAGCACTGGGGCGTGGCGGGGGACATCGTCTGCCTGGCCAAGGGGATTGCCAGCGGAATGCCTCTCGGCGCCATCGTCGCCCGTGCCGACGTCATGGACTGGCCGCCCGGCAGTCATGCCTCGACCTTCGGCGGCAACCCGGTCTCGTGCGCGGCGGCCCTGGCGACCCTCGATCTGGTCGAGCACCGTTATCTCGCCAACGCCCGGCGTCGTGGCGATCAGCTTCGAGACGGATTGACCCGGATCGCCGCACGCCACCCGAGGATCATCCGCGATGTTCGGGGCCTTGGCCTGATGATCGGTGTGGAGATCGGGACGGCGGACGCCGAGAGCCCGGCGCTTCGCTCCCGCATCATCCAGGAGGCATTCCAACGCGGGCTCTTGCTCCTCCCTTGCGGTTCGAGCACAATCCGGCTGTGTCCTCCCCTGTGCCTCAATCGTCGGCAGGCGGCCATCGGCCTGAAGATCCTGGAGAGAGTTCTGGATGCCGTCGGAACCCAGGAAGGAATCGCCCTGTAGAGTCTACGCTCATGCCCACATTTGACTGGAAACGTTGGCCCGAAACGGAAACCTTCCTCGCGGATCGGGTCACCGAGGCGCTGGAGGGTAACGCCTTCGCGGCGGAGCTGGCCCAGCGCATGCGGCTGGAAACGAGCACGCGATTTGGGGACTGGGTCGATCATCTCGTGCTCGCCGACCGGCCTGGTCTGGAGGCGGAACTCAACCGCCTGGGATACACGCGAGCGGTCGAGACGTTTTTCTTTCAGGGGCTGGTTTTCCGTCATGATGGCGGTCTCTTTCCCGGGCTCCTCGTGGGAACGGAGCAAGGACCGTCGGTTCGAGAGGTGGCGATCAAGGTGGAGTCCGTCGCCGACTTTTCTCGGGCGCATGACCTGGGGCTGGAGATCCATGGTTACGCGATGGGCCCCTACCGCCTGGGGCGAATCCCGGGCGAACGAACGAGCCTAGCCGTGGTTGAACGTCGCGCCTATCTCGGCTTCGATCCCTACAGTGGGGAGGTAGCCCGGGAAGGTCGAATGGTCCCCCATGCCGCCCGTAACGCTCTGGCGGCTCGGGACCTATGGCACGGTCGGAAGCGACGGTTCGAGGAGGACGCCCACGGATTTGATGTGACCGAGGCGTTGCTGGAAACGGTCATCGAGCGTTGTGGGAACAAGGACCTGGCCTGCCATCTCATCTTTGAAGCGGAACGCACGTACTGGCAGTCGCGGAACCGTGCCGCGCAGCGTCCAGAAAGCCCGGCAAGACCGGCTGGGTCTGGGGTGGGCGAATCACGATCATCATACCTTCCGCAGCTCAAGACGATTCTTCCCCCGCCTGATCGCCATGTTCCGAAAGCTCGGCTTCCGACTCCGGGAGCGATTCCACGCGGGAGCAAATGCCGGTTGGGGCGCGCAGGTTCTGGAGCATCCGATCACCGGAATCGTCATCTTCGCCGATCTGGACCTGTCGCCCGAGGAAGTCTCGCAGGACTTCACCCGGGAATCCCTTCCCGATCTCCCCACGCCAGGGACGGTGGGGCTCTGGGTGGCCCTGCACGGTGAGTCCATTCTGGAAGCGGGCATGCACCACCTGGAGGCCCAGTTTGATTTTGACGCCCTCCGGGCGGACCTTCAGCGCGAGGCCGGGCTCGACACGATGAAACCGTTCTCCGACTTCCCCTTCCTCCGCCAGGCGTTCACGGCTGGCGAGCGCTGGACGGTTGCTCCCCACCGCGCGAATCGTGCGCTGGAACGGGGCTGGATCGACTCCGCGCAACAGGAGCGGTTTCTCCGAGAGGGGGCCATCGGCAGCCACCTGGAGAACCTCCAGCGACGCGAGGGCTTCAAGGGGTTCAATCAGCAAGCCGTCGGCGCGATCATCGCCGCGACCGACCCCAGGCTACAGCATTCGCCCCTCGGAACCTGATTTTCTCATCAATCTGGCAAGTCGGGCAAGACAGTGAGATCAGTTTGACAACCATTCAGGACCGGGTTATCTTCGAGAGGAAGCGATATGACGGAACGGTTGGAGGGTCATGATCGTCCAACAAACGGGTGGATAAGGCGAGTCACTCAACAGATCCGCCGTGTGTTTTTTCTCGCGCCTTCCGACTCCGATTTCGTCGTGATACGAAACATCACCCGGGGGTCGGTCGCGGTTTCCACGAACCGACGGCTGCCTTTCCGGAAATGCCGGTCTGACATTCTCCAATATCAATCGCATCTGAGCCCCCCTGAGCGATCCTCACGACCTGTCGAAGCGGGCCTTGAGGATCGTCAACTTGAAGGTTATCGACACATGGTCCGAGCGCTCGCCCCGAGACGGTCACGGGGGGACTCGTGGGTCTTGTTGCTGTTGCTGACGTTGTCCCTGGGTTTTTCAACCCGGTTCAGCCAGGCACAGACAGAAGCCCCCGAGGCTCCGCAAGCGGAGACCACTCCCGAATCCAACCCTGCCGAGGAGCAGGGCGCTGTCGATACGAAGACGGGCCGGATTACGGAGCTGGACGCGACCTACGAAGATCCGAATGCTCAGGCTCTTCTGGAAAACCAGTATCCCGAACTCCATCGCAACGTCCGTATCATTCAGGGGGATGAACGGGATGTGCTTCAAATGGCGATGGGGCAGCAACGGATCGACCGGGACAAAATCACGAATTATATCCAGAACCAGGCGGCCGAGCTGACCAAGCACTCGAACATCCAGGCCATGCTCGAGCCGGATTCCAACCCGAGTGGGGTCGAGCGTTTGTCCGAAGCCGGGGAGAAGCTGGTCCGGCCTCTGCTCGAAGCGCAAGCCGCGAACAATGAAGCCTTTCGGCGGGAATACTCGCGTGTCCTGCTGGAAAAGGACATTGCTCCGGAACTGTTGAAGAACCATCTCTACGCGCGCACCATGACGATGGTTGCCCTGAGTCGCGTCGGGGAAGAACAGGCGATCCCCATCTTGATCGAGCAGATTCGCGATCCCAAGCAACCCCTGGCGGTGAGGATGCTCGCCGCGATTGGGCTGACCAGCGTGGCGCGAGGGGGCCGTCAGGATGTCTCGCCGACCCAGGCGATCGAGGCGTCGAGGGCCTTGACCGAGTTTCTTGAGGACGAGCAAAACCACTGGTGGCCCTCGCAGGTCCGGGCGCTGGAAGCGCTTGGGGCCTTACGCCAGGCTTCGAGTTCCGGGTCGAACCCGCAGGCCGATTTTTCCGCGCAGGTCCTGAAATATCTTGCCGATCCCGATCAATCTCTCAGCGTCCGGGCCTGGGCGGCCTGGGCACTCGGGATGATCCGCCCGAGCGAGCGGAACGACAAATACAACTTCCAGCTCATCGCCTATCATGCCGGTCGGGCGGCGGTCGAGATTGGTGACCAGGTTCTGGAACTGGAGCCGGAAAATCCGGAACTGGCGAAACGGCTGACGAACCTACTGCTCCAGATTCTCGTCGGTTTCTATGGCAACTCGGAGATTCGTAATAGTGGCCTGCTGAACACGCCGCACTCGAATCTGCTCGCCCAGAAGACCACCATCCAGCCCATCGCGGATCGGGTCCAGAAGTTGACCGCGGCGGCGATCGAGTTGAACCGGGCGGTGGGTGCGCAGAAACCGAGCCGACGGACTACCTTGCAGAGCGCGCTTGAGGATCTTCGCACGTATCTCTCGCAGAACCCTCCCCAGAACGTGGCACTCATCCCGGACGGCCCGACATTCCCGGTTCCATCGGCACCGGGTCAACAGCAAGCCAAGGCCGAAGCCGCCGCACCTCGCTGAGCCGTTTTGCCATGGACGACACGACGGCAATGGTTCTCTCTGTCCCGGAAATCCGCGATTATCAGCGGATCAATAGCCAGGTCGCCCAGTGGCTCGATGCCGGACATCGGCGTGTCACGCTCAGTGGCGTGGAGGGCCAACGATTGTTGCTGGCCGGTCTGAGTGGAAACTGGCCAGCGGTGATCGAGGTCGAGGGCCGAGCCGGGCCGGAACTGGCCGCGAATCTGGATGCGCCGAATCTGATCGTCGTGGCTCGTGGTGATGTCGCCGATGGCGCGGGCCGAGGCCTTCGCGCGGGGCATCTGTTGATCTTCGGTGATGCCGGCGCCGCGGTGGCCTATCGTCAGAGCGGCGGTTTGATTGCCGTGACGGGTCAGGCGGGGCCTCGAGCGGGTCTGGAGCTTTCCGGTGGCTTGTTGGTGATCTCGGGGACCGCCGGCCTGCTCGCCGCCGAGCGTCAATCGGGTGGCTGGATTGTCCTGCTAAGCCAATCCCTTTCACCCCATGCTGGCCGTGGGCAGCGCGGCGGTTGCTTGTTGCTGGGCGAGGACATAACGAGCAACGACGCCAATCTGCCCAGAGACTTTCGCCTGGACCTGCTCAAGCCCTTGCGGCACACCCTACCTCAGCCCATGGCCAGAATCCTCGGGTTGGATCAGGATCATGAATGATCGGCCCTTTCGACGTTTTGTGGCAAAGGAGAGGATTTTTTCGAGAGTCTTGTTGTTGTGGATCATGATGGTGTTTCCGCTGGCCGTGGCTTCGGGCCTCCTCGTGGGTTGTGCCGAGGAACTCGGACCGGAGCCGATG
This sequence comes from uncultured Planctomycetota bacterium, assembly GCA_963758025.1. Classification (GTDB taxonomy): domain Bacteria; phylum Planctomycetota; class Planctomycetia; order Isosphaerales; family Isosphaeraceae; genus CAVWUA01. The sequence continues at coordinate 94,395 of CAVWUA010000021.1, forward strand.
CGGACGACGTCCATTCAAGGCCGGTTACGACTCTTCCAGAAACCGCTTGGACCGGGCTGGCTGGAGATGATACCGACGGATGGAACGGTCGGCGACTTACGTTCCGTTCGGGTCCGGTCCGGATGGAACCTTCCAGGCCGAGGGCGTTCCCGTGGGGCGAGTGGCGATTCGTTTGGCCGGGATCACGCCACCAGAGACCGGGACGAGCCGTATCAACGCCACGATCCGCCTCTTCACTCAGAGATACCTCATCATTCGTAACATCCGGGATCATTCCCAATCCACGCTCGAGATCGACATCGGCACGGAAGCGGTTCATCTCGCCCAGAACCCCTCGGCGCATTGAGAGAGCATGGGGGCACAAGGCATGACGTTCCGTCCCCTCGCTCTCTCGACCCCGTCACGACGCTCGTTCTCAACCGTTGCGGAGTCTCGTTGATGACGCTCGACACCAGGGCTGGTTCCGACCGATCGACCCCTCTGGCACCGAGAGTCCGGGTCGTGTTTCGGGAATCGTCTGGTGCGGTGCATCTGGACTGGCCCTTCGGACGAGTCGAGAGCGCAATCCACGACAAGGAAGGGACGCTCTGGATCGATATCGACGATCGCGACCTGGACCTCACCGCCGTGGAAGAACTTTTCCGCAACGTCTTCCATTTTCACCCGCTGGCCATCGAGGATGCTCTCCAGGAATCGAACGTCCCGAAACTGGACAACTGGGGAAAATTATCTTTACCTGGTGTTCCACTCCATTGATTTTGATCCCGACACCGATGAACTCCATCTCCGCGAACTCGACATCTTTCTCGGTCCGAACTATCTGGTGACGTACCATGGAGAACCGCAACCGATCCTCGACCACTTACGTGAAATGATTCTCCGAGATAACGGTCAGAGGTTAGCCGAAGGCGCCGACCACCTTCTCTACCTGTTGCTGGACCTCGGTGTCGAAGCGTACATGCCTGTCATCGAACATCTGGACGACGCCATCGATGAGGCTCAGGACGAGGTCTTCGAACGTCCGACGCCGCGGACGCTTCAAAAGATCTTTCAGGTCAAGCGGTCCGCCATGCGGTTGCATCGCATCCTGATCCCTCAACGTGAAGTGCTGAACCGTCTCGCACGCGACGAATACGCACAGATTGACCTCCAGGATCGCGTCTATTTCCGCGACGTGTACGACCACGTGGTCCGCATTCACGATATCTCGGAAACCCTGCGCGACTTGATTTCGGGGGCACTCGACACTTATCTCTCGGCCACCTCGAACCGAACCAACGACGTGATGAAAGCGCTGACGGTCGTCACGGTGATGTTCTTGCCCTTGAACGTTCTGGTTGGCTTTTTCGGGATGAATTTCTTCGCCGAGACGCTTGCATTCCAGTATCCGGATCTGCCCAGCAGGCTCCTTTTCGGCCTGAGCTGTCTGGCCATGCTGGCCTCGCCGATCTGCATCTGGTTCTGGGCCAGGAAACAGGGCTGGTCTTGAAATCATCACCGACCCGATCTTTCTCCTGGGATGGAAGCCGGGAGCATGGTCCAATAGACAGAAGGAAGGGAGGTCGATGATGACCCCGCACTGGCGACTCCGACCGCACGACCGCTCACGGATCGAGGCCCTGAGCCGCGAGGCGAATCTCCCTCCCCTGGTCGCCCAGATCCTGCTCAATCGGGGAATCTCGGACCGAGAGTCCGCGCGGATTTTCCTCGAAGCACGGCACAAGAGCCTGCACGATCCCGAAGGTCTGCCGGGGATCGTCGAGGCCGCCGACCGGATCGTGAAGGCGGTTCGGCAAGGGAAAAAAATCACGATCTACGGCGATTACGACGTCGATGGCGTTTGCGGGACCAGCGTGCTGTGGTCCTGCCTGAAGCTGGCTGGCGCGAAGGAGGTTGAATATTACATTCCCCACCGCGTGGAGGAGGGCTATGGCGTCAGTGCCGAGGCCCTCCGCAAGATCATCGGCAAGCACAAGGCCGAGCTGGTCGTCACGGTCGATTGCGGGATCACGGCGGTCGAGGAAGCGAAGCTCGCGCGCGAGTTAGGCATTGAGTTCATCGTGACCGATCACCACGCGTTCGGTCCCGAGTTACCTGCCGCCGATGTCCTGGTCCATCCTCGCTTGCCGGTGCGGACGTATCCCTTTGGTGAGCTGTGCGGATGCGGCGTTGCCTTCAAGCTGGCCTGGCAAATCTGCAAGAGCTTCGGCGACGGAAAGAAGGCGTCGCCGCATTTACGCGACTTTCTCTTGCGGGCGATCAACCTCGTCGCGCTCGCGACCGTCGCGGATGTCGTCCCCCTGGAGGACGAGAATCGGATTTTCGTGCGCCACGGATTACGAGGGATCGCCTCGGACCCGTCCGTGGGTTTGCGGGCCTTGCTCGAAGTGTCCGGACATCTGGGAAAACAGCGCCTGAGTACCGGGACGATCGGCTTTGGTCTGGCCCCTCGGATCAATGCCGCGGGGCGGCTGGAGCGCGCCATGGCCGCCGTCGAGATGCTCACGACGGACGACGAAGCGCAGGCTCGTGATCTGGCGCGGAATCTGGATGAATGCAATACCCGTCGCCAGGAAATCGAGCGGCTGATCGTGGAACAGGCCAGGGCCAAGATCGAGGAGATGGGAGGCGCCGACGGCCGCGGCGCGATCGTCGTGGGCGATCCGGGGTGGCATGCCGGCGTGATCGGGATCGTCGCCAGCCGATTGACGGATCTGTTCCACCGCCCGTCCATCGTCGTGGCCCTGTCCAACCCTCTGTCTCAAGGTTCCGCCCGATCGATCCCGGGATTTAACCTGGTCGAGGCGATCCGCGCCTGTTCCGAGGGGTTGATTGGCTTCGGTGGACACGCCGCGGCGGCGGGCCTGAAGCTCGCCCCGGAGGAGTTCTCTGGCTTCGCCGAGCGCTTCAATACGCACTGCATCGCATCCCTCAAGCCCGAGCAACTGCGCAAGGAACTCCTGATCGACGCCGAGGTGATGCTCGGTGAATTGAACCTGCGAACCGTCGCCGCCATCGACGATCTGGAGCCTTACGGTGTCGGTAACCCCCGCCCGCTCCTGCTGGCCGAGCGCGTGCGACTCGTGGGAGAGCCCCGGCTGGTCGGCGAGAAGAAGAACCACGTTCAACTCCGATTCAACCAGGGCGGGGTGACCCTCAAGGGGATCGCCTGGAACATGGCCTCGCGGCTGGGGGACCTCTCGCTCGGGAACCCTCGGCTCGGTCGTCTTTCACCCGTCGATCAACGAGTGGAATGGCCGTCGGGATGTCCAGCTTGAGGTGAAAGACTTTCAGGTCCACCAGGGAGACGCTCATGCCCAGACGGCCTGAATCCTCTCCCGGCGCGGTCATCGCCGAACTGGTGCGGCAGCAAGGCATCCACGATGCGAGAGTCCTCGGCGCCCTCTCCCGAGTCGATCGGGAGCGGTTCGTGCCACCCCCTCAACGCGAGCACGCCGACGAAGACCGGGCACTGCCGATCGGTCTGGACCAGACGATCAGCCAGCCGTTCATCGTGGGCCTGATGACTCTGGAACTGGCCCTCACGGGAACGGAGCGGGTGCTGGAGATCGGGACCGGCAGCGGTTATCAGACGGCCATCCTCGCCGAACTCGCGGCCGAGGTCTTCACGGTCGAACGGATCGCCACCCTCTCGCTCCGGGCGCGAGGGTTACTCGACGGCCTCGGATATTCCCACATCCATTATCGGATCGGTGACGGAACGCTCGGCTGGCCGGAGCACGCGCCGTTCGATCGGATCATCGTCACGGCGGCGTCTCCGAACCTGCCGCCAAGCCTCTTCGACCAGTTGAACGAGGGGGGCGTTCTGGTCGCTCCGCTCGGAGACGAGGAGGACCAGAACATTGTCACGATCCGGAAGCGGAACGGTCAGCCCCTGGCGCGCAAGGTCCTGGCGTGCCGATTTGTCCGGCTGATTGGTGAAGAGGGTTGGGAATACTGAAGTCGTCGGGAATGCTCGGCCACAGGGTCGTGGGCGTCGGTGGTGTTGTCACCACGAGGGTTGGACCGTAAAATCGCGAAGGTCGCCACGTCTCGGGATTTCGCGAGAATTCTTCAGCGCCTCCGTCGCCCCCAGTACTCGATAGTTGCTTCCGGAGATCATCGGCTGATGGTTGAACGACGGTACGTCTTCCCCGGCGTGATTGAGATGAACGTCCAGGCGCGTCGCCGGCTGGGCGTCAACATCTATCTGATCGACGGAGGCACGGAATACGCCTTGATCGATGTCGGCTTCCTCGATGAACTGCCCGACGTTCTCGAGTTGATCCGACAGATGAATTTCTCACTGTCGGCCTGCAAGATGATCATCGCCACCCATGCCGACGCCGATCATGCCCAGGGCCTCGCGCGGGCACGCGAGGTCCTCAAATGCGAGGTCGCCGCGCACCCCAAAAGCGTCGTTCCACTGGAGCAGGGGGATGAGATCCTGACCTACGCCCGGATCGATGCGCAGAACATCCACATCGAGATGCCCCGCTGCAAGGTGGACCGGACGATCGACGAGGGAGACACGATCCAGATCGGTGACAGGACCCTGGAGGTCTGGAGCACACCCGGGCACACCGCCGGACAGCTCTCCTTTCGCATGGGCAACCTCCTCTTCTCGGGAGATAACATCTTCCGCGATGGATGCGTTGGCGTGATCGACGCGCATCATGGTTCCAACCTGCCCGAGTACATCGCCAGCCTGAAACGAATCCGTGAGTGCGACGCCCAGTGGTTGCTTCCCTCGCACGGGCCTATTTTTCGCAAGGACAACGCCCTCATCGATGCGACGATTTCCCGGCTGGAGTCGTACAGCCATATGGCGGATTTCGGCACCTGCGCCGTGGATTGGCCTCTTCTGGATGACTGGGAGGACGAGCTCTCCGAGGGCCGGCTTCCCTCGTGAGCAGGGCGCGTGGACGGCGATCGGATCGACGAAACCCTGCTTTGCCAAATTTTTCTCCGTCGGGATGGGCCACATCGCGGTCAAACGACGCTCGTAGAGCATGGAGCGTTGTTGTTGGCGTGTTCTTGGGGGACTGTGACTCTTCTGATAATCCTTGCGATCCGGTTCCGGGTCGTCTTGGAGATCGAGCGGAATCTCACCACCCGAACGAATCGACGCCGCTGTCAACGATTATGTGGTCCTTCTCAACGCATCAGGGAGAACGATTCGATGAATGCATTCCGCAAGCTGGTTTTCGCCTTCAGCGTCACGGTCTTGCTGGCTTCGCCGGCGCTGGCGCAACAACGTCAGGGGGGGTTCCGGGGCGGCCGGGGCATGGGTGGAGGGCTTTTCCTCCTCATGAATCCGTCCGTTCAGAAGGAACTGGATTTGAAGGAAGAGCAAGTCGAGAAGGTTCGCACGACGCTTCAGGAGATCCGTGAGAAGCACGGCGACGAGATGCGGTCCCTCCAGGACCTTCAGGGTGACGAGCGTCGCGAGAAGATGCAGTCGATCCTCGCGACCATGGAGAAGGAGTCCAAGGAGGGCCTCGCCAAGGTTCTCACCGAGGAGCAGTCCAAGCGGTACGAGCAGATCGTCCTTCAGCAGCGCGGAATCGAGGCCCTGACCGACCCGGTTGTTCAGAAAGCCCTGTCCTTGAACGACGATCAGACCCAGAAGATCGACCAGATCCAGCAGGACCTGATGGAAAAGTCTCGTGAGCTTCTCCAGGGTGCTCAGGGGAATTTCCGCGAAGTCATGCCGAAGGTGATGGCCGCTCGTCGGGAGGCGTTCACGAAAGCGGCGGACGTGCTCACGGCCGAGCAGAAGGAGACCTGGAAGAAGATGATCGGCGAGCCGTTCGAGATCCAGTTCCAGGGTCGCGGCGGCGACAACGCCTGATCCTCCGATTCCGGAAGCCAGATCACTCCCCGGCGATCGAGAGCAGAAATAGGCTTTCGGTCGCCGGATTCTTTGGCGCCGGAGGCGTCTGTCCTCTCCGTCGTCTTGACCGGATCATCGGGAGAGGGTTCGGACGCGTTACGCACGTTCCGTCGCGGACGAGATCGGAGGAACGGTCGGCAAGGTCTGGCTCGGGTTGATGAAGACGCGGCCCAGGAGAATCAACTCGTCACCTTCGCGGACCGGCCCGGCCTCATTGCCGACCGGATTCAGGAGCATTTGTTCCCCTCGCTGAATGCCGATCAGGAGGCAGGATCGCCGGTCGCCGCGGTGTCGCAGGAACATGCTGGCGATCTCCACGAAATCACGACCGATCAGTTCCGCCGGGACCGGCATGACGTACATCTCGTTGGCATCCCGTCCCACGGTCAACAATTCCTGATAGACGTGGGTCATGCCGTGGTAGAGAGCGGATTTGGCGAGCAGACGCAGACCCAGCTCGTCCGATGAGATGATTTCGTCCGCGCCGGACTTACGCAGGTGATGGCTGAAGTTGGGGTTGTCGGCACTCGACCGCGATGTTCGGTTGGTGATCTCCCCGGCAGACGTTGCGGATGGCAATGCACGTGAGAATGGTCTTGCCATCGGAATGCTCTCCCTGGCGATCGTCGGAGAGGACGACCACGGAATGAGCCTGAGCCACGCGGGCTCGTCGCAGGATGACCTCGTTCGTCGGGTCGCCCCGGACGATGTAAACGTCGTTGAACGCCACGTCCTCTTGCTTGTCCGGCAGGACGATCCCTTCCGGGTTGTCGTGGATGATGACGACGGGGCGTTTGTCCTGAATGATCTTGCCGTGAACCTCACGAATCCACTGCAGGCCCCTGGGGGCCCAGTTGCAGAGGACCAGATGGTCCTCCATCTCGAAGTGGGACACTTCACGCCTCCGCAATTGGTACTCGACAAGAATGGATGCCACCGTACCCGTGAACAGGCCCACCAGCCCCAGGCCGGAAACGACCAGGATCATGGCGAACAGTCGGCCGAACGCGGTCGAAGGCTGGATTTCGAGGCCGCTGAACAGCAGGACCCAGGCACTCCAGAACGATTCTCCCAGGGTCTTAAAGGAATCGTTGGTCCGGTGCTCGGCCAGGAAGATGCCGATCGTTCCGATCAGCCATGCCAACACGATCCCCGCGCCGATGCGCACGACGCGGTTCCGGTGCCAGAGGCGCAGGGCGGACTGTAATGTGACTCGCCTTGAGCGAGACGTCAGCGTACGGACGAGACGGCGAGGACGCGGTTTGCGACGCTTCGGCATGTGAGTCCCAGTTCAGAACCCGGAGTCCGCGTTCGTTGACTCGTGACCGGCCGCGTCGCGCGGACGAACCTCCAGTGAGATGGGAGGGGAACAGTTCTCCGTACCCGCCTGTTCGCAACGTCCCTCGGCGAAGAACATCCGGGAGAGTGGCTGTACCCAGGGTTCGGCGTAGAGAAAAACCGTGCGCTCCGACTTGTCCTCGGTGATCAGGACCCCATTGAGCCCGATATTCAAGACGCGGACCCCGAGCGGAAGATTGCGCATGTTGATGGGAACGCGGCCCTGGAAGGCCGCCGAACGCTCCACGGACAGGGACATTTCGACGCGCTCTCCAGGGTGAATGACGATGGATCGAGGTGTGGCGTCCAGGGATAGATTGGGTTCGGGCGTGACCGTGATCCATCCCCCCAGCGGTCCTTGCGGGTCGATCTCGTGGGTGAGGACACCACCGTCGGACGATCCCTCCGCCACGTTCGCGGTGGCCACGGCGGACCAGGTTGGAGGCGAGATGGCGGGTGCCGACTCATCCGCCGTCAGCAGAAGATCCGCCGTGTAGGTGTCGGCTTCGATCCGCGTTTCGGTCGCCGTGATGCCCGGTGGAAGGTTCTTCAGAGCGACATCCACAGGACCGTCAAATCCGTCGATTCGCTCGATCGTGGCCGAGACGACGGTCCCTCCACCTCGGGCGATATTGGGATTTTCCGGGTCGAGGCTCAACCGAAAGTCTGGCTCCGGGGGTCGGACGATCAGGTGATATCCGAAGCTGAGCCCTCCGATGCCCCGAACGTCCATCACCCGAACGACAAACGGGCCATCGTGCGGCGGATCAAAAAGAAGGTAAGAATCCTTGTCGTAACCCGGTCCTCCGTCGTCATTGCGATAGTCAATCGTCACCGGAGACGCACCGCCCGACGGGAAGTGTGTTCCGGGTGGATGAATCTCGACCTTGGAGATCGTCTGGCCCTGGGGATGATGTTCGGGGGTCGTGCCGAGAAACGCAACACGCTCTCCACTGTTGAGACGCGCATTTCCCAGTCCCCAGAAGATGGCGTCATCATCCGGGTTTCTTGGAAGTTCGTACAGGCGCATCAACTCACGGCCGACCAGCACATAGTCCCCCACCGCGAAGTCTTCCCATTTCGTCAGCCGGATGTTGCGGCCGGTCGAGGCATGATCGCGGAAAGCCACGGCCGTCTGGGCGACCGGCCGAAGCACTGCGCGAGGGACAACCTGACCCTCTTCGTCGAGAATCTCAATCACGGGATCGATGGGGGAACCGAGCCGCCGCCCGTAAATCTCAATGACCACGCGTTGCCCCTGACGGGCAAGGAAGCGGACATGGTCCACATCCCCATCCTGGCCGATCCGCCCCGACAGGCCCCCAGGCACGTTGATTTCATTCGCGTTGCCGGCGAGGTCGTTCTCTTCGGACTCGACCGTCTGTGGCCCCTCGGCCACGAGAATGCGACGTTCGGGAAACGTCGCGGACCCTTCCGGTAGTTGCGTGGAAACGTCGATCCGTTTCCCGATCGGTGCGTCGTCGGGTACGGAAACAGTGATCTGCGATTCGGCCAGGTTGAACCCGTCAAGCGCGATCGAGGCGGTTCTGTCCCGGCGGAACCCCCAACGGGAAGTGGGCGGTCAGGTAGGGCGTGGTTCCCGCCTCGATCCGATAAAAATGATTTCCCGAACCGCCATAATCCTTGTCCGAAACCCGCAAGAGATACGTTCCGTCGGTGGGTACGGTGAAGCTCAGGACCGGGTCGGGATTTCCTTCGATGTCCTCGTCCGTGGCCAGGACGCGTCCGTTCTGGTCAAGCACCGTCAAGGCCCCGATCAGACCGGACCCTAACCGTTTCGCCATCGTGTCAAGGACCAGCGTCTCTCCCGCCTTCGCCTCGAACCGGAAAAGGTCGATATCGCCCGCCTTCTCGATCGTTCCCGTGATCGTGGCGGGAAGGGAAACCGTTGCCGCCTTCTCGGAGTCGTCATTCGGTTCCGTCTCCGGCGACTCCGCATAGCGAGACACCGCGAACTTTTGCGGAGGCGGGGTTCCGAGCGGCGTCCTCGCCCAGAAGGCGTGAATTCCCGGCGTCGCATTCTCGGAGATTTGTAATTCGATCTGAAGCCGGTTGGGGATTGTTCGACTCGTCGGGAACAATCGTGCTCGAGACGCCAGCATCGGGGAAGACAATCTCCTCGGCGCGTCCCACGCCATTTCCGCTCAGCGTGACCTTGACCGTGGAACCGCGTGCCGCGCCGCGAGGGCTCGGTGCGTTCAACGAGGCATCGCGGACCAGTTCGGGCTTTTTCGGTGGTTCGGTGGGCGTTGCGGATTTGGGTTCCGTCTCCACGACAGCCGGCGCGGGGCTCAACGTCGTGACCAGCTCCGCGGATTTCGTGTCGTAGAGTGCGAGAGAGCCGTCATAACGGCCAACGGCGAGGGTCTGTCCGTCCGGAGGAACGGCCAGACCGAGAGGCCAGTCGGGCTGTTCCGGCAAGGCGTTTCGAGGATTCAGGGAGGGTAGGTCCCAGACCTTGATCGCCCGGTCCTCGCCACTGGTATAGAGGGTCCGCCCATCGGGAGCCACGACGAGCCGGAGGATCGCGCCATCATGTCCGATCACGGACTGTTCCAGTTGAGCGGAATCCCGGGTGACGCTCCATACCCAGATCGTTTTATCGACCCCACCCGCCAGCACGTTACGACCGTCCCTGGAAAAGGCGACGGCGTACAATTCGGCCGTCGCGTCTGAAAGCGTCAACAGTTTTTTTCCGCTGGAGACGTCCCAGAGTTTGACCGTGCGATCCGCCCCCGCCGAGGCCAGCAAGGCCCCGTCCGGTGAGAAGGCGACGGCATGAACCGCGTCGGTATGCTCCTTGAGCGTTCGAGTCACCTCGCCCGTCCGGACGTCCCACAACTTGACCAGGCGATCATAACTTGAAGTGGCCAGAGTCGTTCCATCGGGGGAAAGGTCGGCCGAGAGAATCCCATCGGTGTGGTCGCGCGCTTCGTGCCGCCTGGCCTTCTCCTTCAGGTCCCAGAACACCACGGCGCCGTACTGGCCAGCCCGTCCACCCGCCGCGATCAAGGTTTGTCCGTCCGGCGTGAAGTGAACGGACGTGATTCGCCCGGGGAAGTTCGGCAACGTGGGGAGCGGCTTTCGACTGGTGGCGTCCCACAGAAGCACCGCGTTCCCCTGTCCGGCCGCCAGCGTCTTCCCGTCCGAGGAGAAGGCGACCGTCGTGATCGGCGGAGCGGTCGGCACCCGCACCGGGACGTTCGGAAGGTTGGCCAGCGGATCGACCAGAGACGCGATTCTCGTTTCGGACTCGGAGCGGCCGTCGAATTTGGCCCCCTCGGCCACCCAGCGTTCCAGCGTCGCGATCTGTTCATCGCTCAACGGTGGCTGCTTGTACGGCATGCGTGGGGCGGCGTCGGGACGGATCACCTCGATCAGGTAACTCGCGTCGGGATCTCCCGGCTCAAGGATCGCGTCGCCCAGGGTCTCGCCCCCTTTTTTCAGGAGGGCGAAGGTCGTCATCTTCAAGCCGTTCTCGGCTTTTTCCTCGTTGTGGCAGCCGAGGCACGACTGGACCAGGATGGGTGCGACGTCGTCGCGAAAGCTGACCGCTTCCTTCGGCTCGGCGTTAACGAGCGAGGGGGACACGATCGCGCAGAGGAGAAGAAACAGGGCAGGGCGTTTCATGGTCGCCTCGGTTCGGGTTCAGAGACCGACACCGCTCAATGATTGAACAGGAACTCTTTACCCGTCAACGTGGCCCAGTACAGGTCCTCGATCGCCTGCCTGCGCGCGGCCTTACGCTCTTCGGGATCGGTCAAACCGGCCGTCGCTTCGTCGAGGATGGGCAACAGCGTTGATCGTTCCTCGACGGTCGGATGGCGACTCAAAGCCGACAGGAACAGCCGATCGAGAATCCGCGCGTTCGGCTCCTCGGAGACCGCGGTCTTCGCCACCGTGCCATCGTCGGATCGGAGCTTGTTGTTGAGGGTCTCACCATTGGCCAGATGCAGCGCCTGCGCGACCGAAGGTTCGGCCGAGCGTTCGCAGGAACAGGTTGTCTCCCGTTCCGGACGGCCAAACGCATCCAGGAAGGTGTTTTCGGGTTGCACGTCCGGGAGTTGCAGGCTCCGCCAGCCCGCGGGATAGCCGTTGAAGGGGGTCGGCACGCCGGTGACCTGAGAGATCGCGTCGAGGAGGACCTCCGCGGGAAGTCGCTTGACCGGATAGTGGCTGAAGAATTTGATGTCGGACTCGTTCCCGGCGATCGGCGTGCTCGAACGGGAATACACCGCCGATCCCATGATCCGTGCGGATGAGATGTTTCAGGTCGCGCCCGTGTGCCCGAAAATCCTCGACGAGCCAGGCCATGAGGGCCTCGTCACTGGCCGGATTGGTCGTGCGCAGGTCGTCCTCGGGCTCGATCAAACCTCGGCCGAAGAAGTTGCGCCAGACGCGGGTGATGATCGCCCGATCGAAATACGGGTTTTCGGGGCTGACGAGCCAGTCGGCAAAGGCCTCGCGACGGTCGGACCGATCCTCGATGGACAGAGGCTCACCGTCGAGCGGTTGGGGCGCCATGACCGTCCCCTTGCGAGGATGGACGATGTTCCCCTCGGTGGCCGCGGTGACGATGACGTCTCCCGCTTCGGCTCCATCCTTCAGCTTGACACGCGCGAAAAGGTTGGCGAGCCCGTAATACTGGTCCTGGGTCCACTTCTCCATCGGGTGATTGTGGCAACGGGCACAGGTCAGGGAGAGGCCCATGAACGCCATGCTCGTGCTCTCGGTCAGGTCGATCGGGTCGCGGTGGAGCACGAAATAATTGGCGGCCCCGTTCTCTAAACTGCGACCCCGCGCCGTGATGATCCGTCGCGCGATTTCATCCCAGGGCCGGTTGTCGGCGACGCTTTCCCGCAGGAAGCGGTAAAACGCCCACATCGACGGGCCGGGGAGGGACTTGGAGGACACGAGGAACAGGTCGGACCACTTGTAGGACCAGTAATCGACGTATAAAGGACTTTCCAGAAGCCGATCCACCAGTCGGGAACGCTTCTCCGGGTCATGATCTTTCAAAAACGCAACGACCGTCTCCGCGGGAGGAAGGGTCCCCGTCAGATCCAGATACGCCCGGCGGAGAAAGGTGGCATCGTCGCAAAGAGGCGAGGGAGGAATCCCAAGCGACTCCAGCTTTGCCAGGTTCCGCTCATCGATCGTGTTGAAGCGAGGAGCTTTGGCGAACACCTGGGGATCTACCGTGGATTCATACGGCGAGGTGACGGTTGTCAGATCCACCCGGCTACTGAACCAGACCGTGATGGCCGCCTCACCGTGTCCCCGCACCGTGACCCGCCCCTCGTCATCCACCTTGGCGACGGTTTCGTCGGTCGTGTCGAACTTCGCCCAGCGGGTGACGTCGGCGGTGCGACCGTCGGAGTAGGTTGCCTGGACGAGGACCTGTTGCGACTGACCGGGTTTCAAGCGAACAGCGGCGGGGATGGCTTGCACCTCAGTCAAGCGCGGGTCCTCCTTGCGAGGGGGAGCCATGCCCTGGGCGATCCACTCGGCCAGGATACGGTAGTCGAGCGAGTCGGGCGTGAATCGGACGCCACCGCCATGTTCGATCGCGCCGGTGGGTTTGAGCAGGAACAGACTTTCCGCCGGTGCGGTCTTGACGATCCGACGCCCGAGACTCTGGCGGGTCAGGACGTCGTAGTCGATCTCCGGGCCATACCCACGAAGCGTCAGGCGAAACCCATTTTTTCCGGCGGCCGCGCCATGGCACGCACCCGAGTTGCAACCGGCTCGGGTCAGGACGGGAAGCACGTCGTTTCGGAAATTCCATCGTGAAGAATTGTCCAGACTCTTCACCTCGATCGTCGCCCGCGCTTGCCGCTCTCCCACGATGGCCGTCAGCGTCGTCGCGCCTTCCGCGACAGGAGCGACGATTCCCTCGGCCGTGACCGTCGCCACGCGAGGGTTCTCGATCGAGAAATGAGCCTGCTGGGACTGGTCCTCGACAAGGGCTCCGTTCGCGTCTCGAAGCTCGACAAGAAATCGTTGCGTGGCGGTCGAGCGCGAGAGTGTGACCGAAGGGGGTAAAAGGACCAGGTCCTCCCCCAACGTGGGCGAACAAAACGCGATGCAAAGAATCGTCCCGAGAAGATACCGTCTCATAAGGCGGGTCCGGTGGGATGGGAGGAATTCGCGCGGGTTAAGCCCAGGGCAGGATCGAAGGGTTCAGAACAGTTCGTGAATCGGCTCGACACCGTGGTCCACCACGCGCAGAGGGCGACTCTGGGGGCCGGGCAACTCGGTATCGAGCGGAATACCGAGACCATGATACACCGAGGCGGCGATCTCGGCCGTGGTAACGGGGCGGTCCTTGGGAGAATGCAGCGATCTCGTCGGAAACGCCGACCGCCTGGCCCCCTCGGATCGGGCCACCGGCGAAGAGACTCGTCCAGCAACCGGGATGGTGATCCCGTCCCCCCGCCGGGTTGATCTTGGGCGTCCGGCCGAACTCGCCAAAGGCCAGAACCATCGTGTTCGAGATCAACCCGCGCGTCTCCAGGTCCTCCAGGAGCGTTGCGTACGCGTTGTCGAAGTTCGGGCCGATCTCCGACTTCATGCTTTCAATCGAGGTGAACGGGGACGAGCCGTGGATGTCCCAGGTCAACTCGTTGAAAACGGTCTCGAACTGGTTGACGGTGACGAACCGCACGCCGCGCTCGATCAACCGGCGGGCCAGCAGGCAACACTGGCCGAACCGCGTGCGGCCGTAACGATCGCGGACCTCGGCGGGTTCTTCATCCAGGTTGAATGCGTCGCGCGCCGCCTGGCTCGACATCAGCCGATATGCCTGGTCAAAGTTGTCGTCCAGAAGGCGCGCGTCGGCCGATGCTTCAAACGCGCTGACGGACGAATCGATCACTTCGCGCAATCGGCGACGTCGGTCGGACCGGACGGCCGTGATGTAGTCTGGCGGCAACAGGTCCGGAACCTTGAAATCCTTGGCGTTCGGATCGGCATTCAGAACGAAGGGATCGAACGACTTGCCGAGATACCCCGCGTTCTGAGCGTGCGGCATGTTCCCCCCGGTGGGACCAATCGGGCGCGGCATCAAGACGTGGGAAGGGGAGTCCCCCTTGGGGCCTCTCAGGTAGGAATTCACGCAACCGACGTGGGGGTGTTCAATTCCTCCCGTGAACAGCCGGCCGGTCTGCATCATCTGGATGCCGGTGTCGTGCACGGCGGTCGCCTGGTGGTAAATGGTCCGTACCAGAGCGACCTTGTCCATCTGCCGGGCCGTGCGAGGGAAGATTTCCGAGATCTTCAGGCCGGGCACATTCGTGTCAATTGCCCGGTAGGGCCCTCGAATCTCGGCGGGGGCTTCCGGTTTCATGTCCCAGGTGTCGAGCTGCGACGGGGCTCCCACCAGAAAGAGCATGATGCAGTTGATGTCCTTCGACGTGTCCACCGCGCCCCGGGCCTGGAGCGTCTGAAACCCGGGGAGCCCCAGCCCGAGCATGGCGAGTGAGCCCGCATGCAAAAAGTCACGTCGCGTGACTCCACCGCACAGATGAACTGGACGGGACGAATCGAATCGGAACATGCGGCGACCTCGGGTATGGGGACCAAGGTGGGCTCGGGCAAGGCAAACAATCCATTTATCCTATCCATTCCTTGCGCGACGGTCAAAATGGATCTCGTCTGCGCTTCCTCGTAATCTCGCAACGTTCGCGTCCCGAGTCAACCCGCCCGGATTCAGTATTTTGTTCGCTCGGCAGGGGTTGCAGCAAATTGACCCGGCTCGCGCCGGACATTACACTCGCCCTTGAGAAGATCAAGTCGCGATCGATTCTTTAGGATGAATCACTTCAAATATTAAGAATCCGATGAAGCGTTCGTTGTCGAGAGGAAAACACCCATGGCGACGACACCACCAAAATTAATCTTGATTACGGGTGTGACGCGAGGTCTTGGGCGTGCGTTGGGTGAGCGTTTCGCATCACAGGGCCATCACGTCCTGGGATGTGGCCGATCCGTGGAGGATGTCGAAGACCTGCGGCAACAACTCGGAAGTCCGCACGACATTCAGACGGTGGATGTCGCCGACGACCGTGCGGTCCGGCGGTGGGCGGAGTCGCTCCTGGCGCATGGCCATGCTCCGGATCTGCTCTTGAACAACGCCGGTCTCGTCAATCCGAAACGGGTTCTCTGGGAGATCGGTGCGGAGGAATTCGGGCGCGTTATCGATGTGAACATCAAGGGGGTGGCGAACGTGCTTCGCCATTTCGTGCCCGCGATGATTGCCCGCAAGACGGGAGTGATCGTGAACTTCAGCTCAACGTGGGGACGCTCCACCTCCCCCGAGTTCGCTCCCTACTGCGCGACGAAATGGGCCATTGAGGGCCTGACGGCGCCACTGGCTCAGGAACTCCCCAAGGGACTCGCCGCCGTTGCCCTGAATCCCGGTGTGATCAACACCGACATGCTTCACGAGATCTTCGGCTCGGGGTCCTCGAATTTTCCGAATGCCCGGAGGTGGAGCGAGCCGGTCGTGCCGTTCCTCCTGCGGCTCGGCCCTTCCGATAACGGGAAGGCCCTGACGGCACCCTCCCGTGGTTAGATTGGTCGGGAAGCAGCCGAGCCCGCGGTTCCGCAAGGAGGATCACCAGGGACGCTCGCTGCGTCTCCGACGAGATCAGGTCAACGGCGTTCCATACACGGTACGCCAGGCCTCCTGACCGGAAAGGTCCAGGCCGGTCTTCGAGAGTGCCAGCGCCTCGTCCTCGGAGAGTGGCTCGGCTCGCATGACCGTCTCGGCGGCTTTTTGAAGTTCCTCCACATTCTCCAGGCCGATGACCGCGCACGCGATTCCGGGAATCGACAGCGCATAGCGAATGGCCTGTTCGTACTTCTCCTCAGGCAGCTTGAAGCCCGACTCGCCGGAGGCCCCGCCGAGAACCTTCATCGCCACCAGGCCGATGTTCTCGCGCCGGGCTCGGCTCCAGACCTTGTGCTCGAAGTCATAGGTGTGCTGCACCACGAAATTCACGGCGTTCATCAGGACGTCGATGGCTCCGGTATCCATCGCCGCGTGAAAACGGGACGGATGCAGGTGCCCGCTCGCGCCGATGAACCGGATGACGCCTTTCTTCTTCGCCTCGCGCAAGGCCCCCAGCGCCCCGTCGTCGCTGAACGCCCGCTTCAGGTCGGTCCAGCGTGATTCCTCGCCGAAATTGTGCAGGTGTACCAGGTCGATGTGATCGGTCTGGAGCCGTTTCAGGCTCTGATGCAGGAGTTTCCACGTTCCGTCATACGTTGGTTCTTCCGTCTTGGTGACGAGGAACACCTGATCGCGGATGTCCTTGATCGTCGGCCCCATCTTCTCTTCCGAGTAGCCCCCCTTTTCGTTGCCGTAGTTCGGCGCGACGTCCAGGTAATTGACTCCATAGTCGAGCGCCCGGTGCAGCGTCTTGCGCACATCCTCAACGCTGACGTGCTCGCGTTGAAAATGGGCGCAGCCGATTCCAAGTCGAGAGACCTCAACGCCCGTCCTCCCGAGCGTGTTCTTCGTCAACGTCCTGTTCGAGGAGGAGTTTTGCGCGGTCGCTGTGCCGGACGCCAGAGCACCCGTCGCCGCCACCCCGCCAAGGACGAGACTCGAATTCTTCAGGAAGTCCCGGCGCGAGACATCGGAAATCCAGTTGTCCATGATCGCTCCTCCCGCGAAGTAGGCTCGAATGGTCGCGTCAGCGTCTGGGCCGTCTCACTCATCATACTCCCCCGGGTCGCGACACTCCAAAGCATTGAGAAGGTCCAGTCCGAGAGTTAGGATTTGAAAGACAGCCACCCGAAGACCATCAAAGGGGTCAAACACGTGGATCAAATCCAAATCCAGAATCTTGCGACGCGCCGTCAATTTCTTCGCGACGCGGGGATCAGTCTGGCAGGTTTGGGACTCGCAAACGTCTTGCCAGGCGCATGGGCGAACGCGGCCTCGGAGAAAAAAATCAAGGTTGCCGCGGTGATGACGGAATTTCGCTATCGAGTCCACGCCCATGTGCTTCTGGAAAACTTTCTTGGGCCTTATCTCTTCAACGGCCAGATCATCGATCCCGGCGTCGAGGTCGTCAGCTTCTACGTGGATCAATTTCCCGAAGGCGACATGGCGCGAGGGGTCGCCAAGGAATTCGGCATCCCGATCTATCCGACCATTCGCGAGGCACTTCAACTCGGTGGCGACCGTCTGGCGGTCGATGCGGTGCTGTCGATTGGCGAGCATGGAACCTATCCCGTCAACGCCAAGGGGCAGGTCGAATATCCGCGAAAGCGCTTCTTCGACGAAATCGCCGCCGTGTGCAAGGCGAGCGGTCGTGGTGTGCCGGTCTTCAACGACAAGCATCTCTCCTACCGCTGGGACTGGGCGAAGGAGATGGTTGACACGGCCAAACAATTGAACATACCTTTCATGGCGGGAAGCTCGGTCCCCCTGGCCGAACGTCGCCCGATGCTGGAGTTACCCCCGGGCGCGCCGATCACCTCGGCCGTTTCCATTCATGGAGGGCCGGTCGAATCGTATGACTTTCATGGTTTGGAAGTGCTTCAATCCATGGTGGAAGCGCGAAAAGGGGGCGAGACGGGCATCGCCAACGTTCGATTTCTGGACGAGGAGGGCCTCTGGCAGACGGCCGAGGAAGGGCTCTGGTCCACGGAACTGGCGGATGCCGCGATGGCCGCGGAACTCGGTCCCGACACACCCCCCATCCGCGATCTCGTCCTCGCGCGACGCCTGGGAGGGGAACCGTCGCACGGGATTCTGCTGGATTATGTCGATGGTCTGCGGGCGATCGTGTTGAAGGTCGGGTCCAGTGGCACGCGCTGGAACTTCGCCTGCCGGATCAAGGGGGAAGACCGCCCCCGGGCCTGCCGTTTTTACGTCGGTCCGTGGAACAACCGGAATCTCTTCAAGGCCCTGTCCCATGCGATCCAGGTCTTTTTCCGCACCGGGACACCCCCTTATCCGATCGAACGGACCCTGTTGACCACGGGGACTCTCGATGCGGCGATGACCTCGCGCGCCGAGCGCGCTCAGGTGATCGCCACGCCGGAACTCCATATCACCTATCATCCCACCGATTTCCGCGATTTTCGTGAGATGGGGGCAAGCTGGAAGATTCTCAAGGAGGACACACCCGAGCCTCGCGGTTTGCACCGCATGGAACGCTGACGAATTCTCAAGGGGTGTACGAGAAGGGTGCGTTTGGCAATTGTAGGGTGGGCACTGCCCACCTCTTTTCTGCTCTTCGGGATCTGGTGGGCGATGCCCTCCCGACACAGAGCGAAGCGGGAGCTGGAGGGGGTTCCGGAAACGCCACGAACCAGGAGGACCCCCCTCAATCCCCCCTTGGTAAGGCTGAGTATTACCCACAACTTTCCCATCACTCCGCCAGTCGTTATCTTGAGCAAGATCGGCTCTTCGGGATATTCCTTCCAACGCACACCCCAACGGCTCTTCTCATGGAATCGCATGCCCTCTGGGCCGCTCAGCTGGCCACGGCGACGGACTTGCCCGATGCACGACTGACGGGGCGGCTCGCGGCGATCCTTCAGACGACGGCCGAACATCCCGCGGCGTCGATCCCCCAGGCCACCGGCCAGGCCAGTCAAGCCAAGGCCGCCTATCGCTTCTATGCCAACGACCGCGTCACCACCACCGCCTTGCACCAGGGGGTCGCACGCGACACGGCGCGACGCGGCCTCGATCTGGACGTCGTGCTGGTGGTGCAAGATACCACCTCGCTCAATCTCACCGGCTTACGCTCCGTCACCGAACTCGGCCCGATCGACTCCGGCCGCTGGGCCGAGGGCTCTTCCCGCACACGGCGATGGCGGTGACGGGCACGGGACAGGTCCTCGGGATCTTGGATCAGCAATGCTGGACGCGGCCCCAGCCCGGCCAACCGGGGCCCGAGGAGAAAGAGAGTGCCAAGTGGCTCCACGGCCTCGACGCGGCCCGCGCCGCGCTGCACGAGACGGCCGGCCCGCGGCCGGTCCCCCGCCTGATCCATGTGATGGATCGGGAGGCCGATGCCTACGAGGTGATGATGGCGGTGGTCGATGCCGGCGACAGCGCGGTCATCCGCTGTGCCCAGAACCGCCGCATCGACGACCCGCTGGGCACGGCTCATCAGGCGGTGCGTCGCCAGCCGGTGTTGGGTTGCACCACGGTGCCAGTGGGACGCTCGGCGGCGGGGCCCCCGCCCGCCTGGCCACCGTCGCCCTGCGGTCGATGGCCGTCGACCTGGTGCCGGACTGGGAGAAATATCCCCACGCCTGGCCGATGCGTTGGAACCTGGTGGAGCTCGTCGAGCCCGATCCCCCGCCGGGGGCCGAACCGGTGCATTGGTATCTCTGGACGCTGGAGCCGGCGGCCACGGCGGCCGAGGTGCTGGAGGTCGTGCGGAAGTACACCTGCCGGTGGCCGATCGAGGAGATGCACCTGGTGCTCAAGAGCGGCTGCCAGGCCGAGGCGTTGCGATTGGAGACGTGGGACCGTTTGGAGAAAGCTGTGACCCTACAGAGCGCGGTGGCGGCCCGGATCGTGGCCTTGCGTGACCGGGCGCGGCAGGCCCCCGAGGCCCCGGCCTTGGAGTTGTTGGATGAGGAGGAGGCCGAGGCGTTGGCCTGTCACTTCGGCGGCGGGATGGCATCGTCGGCGCTGACGATTGGCCAGGCGGTCTTGTGGATCGGTCGGCTCGGTGGCCACCTCAATCGGACGGGAGACGGGATGCCGGGTGTTCGGACCTTGTGGCGTGGGCTTCATGACCTGTCCTTACTCACAGCCGGCTTCCAGCCGCGAAACGCCTACGGGAATAGTTGTGGGTAATG
>CAVWUA010000022.1:0-91059 GCA_963758025.1 uncultured Planctomycetota bacterium
CATTCTCTTTCCAGAGGATGCTTGTGCCTGGCCGTCTGTCCGATTAAGTTCGTTGTGAGGCGACGAATTCGGGTTCGCGTCCTCGATGTCCCCCGATCCGTTCCCCTACGAGTCCGAGACGAATCATGCCAATCCATGTCACCTGCGATGCTTGCGGACGGGGCTTTCAGGCCAAGGACGAATACGCGGGGCATCGTGTCCAGTGCCCGGAATGCGGACGCGACATCGCGATCCCCGGCACGCCATCCCCGGAAGGCATCGTCAAGCCGCCCGGGGAACCGGAGTTTTACCAGGGGGAGGCCCGGACGAGCGGCAAGGCCATCGCCAGCATGGTACTGGGCATCCTGTCGTTCTGCCTGAGCATCTTCACGGGCATTCCGGCGATCATCCTCGGCATCCTCGGCCTGAACGACATCAATCGCAGTTATGGCCGGGTCAAGGGGAAGGGGTTCGCCGTCACGGGGATCGTCACTGGCAGCGTGGGAATTATCTTCATTGTCCCCGCGATCCTGATCGCCTTGCTGTTGCCCGCCGTGCAGGCGGCGCGTGAGGCCGCCCAACGCGCCCAGTGCACGAACAACCTCAAGCAAATCGGTCTGGCCCTGCACAATTATCACGACACCTACGGCACGTTCCCCCCGCCCGCCATCACCGACGCCAACGGCAACCCCCTTCTGAGCTGGCGGGTCGCGATCCTGCCGTTCCTGGGAGAGGACGGCCTCTATAACCAGTTCCATCTCGACGAACCCTGGGACAGCCCGAACAATCAGCCGCTGAGCTTCCAGCTTCCGTCGGTGTACAAGTGCCCGAGCCAGCCGGAGTCCGTCCCGCCGATGACCACCTATCAGGTGATCGTCGGCCCGGGAACGTTCTTCGAGAGGGCGGTGTCGATGCGGGAGATCACTCGACGGCACGGCCAACACGCTCGCGGTCGTCGAGTCGAGAGTCCCGGTCACCTGGAGCAAGCCGGAGGACCTTGCCTACAGCCCGAACGGGGCCTTGCCGCCGATGGGTAGCCAGCATCCCGGCGGGTTCAATGCGGCTGATGACGTCGATGGATCCGTCCGGTTCCTTCGGGACACGGTCGGCGATCCGACGATCCGCTCCCTGATCACCCGGGACGGTAACGAAGTGGTGCCGGCCTTCTGACCCCGCCGGCGGGTTCGGATCGAGACGAGAAGGCGTCACGAAGGTCTTCCCCCGACGCGGTGGAGGTGGTATCTCCTGGAAGGGGCCGCGCAAACCGTTCGCGCCTCTCCGACGTTGTCCGCGCTCCGGAACCGCCCCTGTTTCGATCGCCTAGAGGAGTGCCTGCCGTTGTCCTCAACCTCCGCCGCCGCGCCGTCGCCCCGGCAAGGCCGCTACCCTTGGGCGACCCGGGGCGACGTCAACGCCTTCTTCGGGCTGATGCTCGATAACATCGGCGACATGATCCTGATGGCCGCGCTTCTGGTCGGCGCGTTCGGCTTTCCGGCGCGCGTTCGTGCTGACCCGGATGATCCCCGGCACGGCCGTCGGCGTGATGGTCGGCGACCTGATCTTCACGGTGATGGCCTTCCGCCTGGCGAAGCGGACGGGACGATCGGACGTGACCGCGATGCCGCTGGGCCTGGACACGCCGAGCACCTTCGGCGTGGTCTTCCTGATCCTGGGCCCGGCCTTCGTCCTGGCCCGCCAGCGCGGGCTGGAGCCGGAGGACGCCGCCCGGCACGCCTGGTTCGTGGGGATCGCCATGATCCTGGCCTCGGGCCTGTTCAAGCTCCTTTGCGCGGTGTTCAGCGGCTGGATTCGCCGGATCGTTCCTCGCGCGGGCCTGCTCGGCTCGCTGACCGCGATCGCCCTGGTCATCATCAGCTTCCTGCCCTTGCTGGAGATCGCCGCGCAGCCGATCGCGGGTTTCGTGGCCCTGGCCCTGATCCTGGCGACGCTGACGGCCCGCTGGGAGCTGCCGGGGCGGCTCCCCGGCGCCCTCGTGGCCGTGATGGTGGGAACCGTCGTGTACTACGGATTGCATCTGGCCGGGCTGGGACCGGGCCTGGGTCGAGCGCCCCCCCTCGGCGATTCAGGCCGTCTTGCCGATGCCGATCGAGAGCTGGCTCGCCTGGTTCGAGCAGAACTGGAGCGAGGCGCTGGAGTTCCTGCCGGTGGCGATTCCGCTGGCCCTGGCCACGGTCGTCGGCGGGATCGACTGCACCGAGAGTGCCTCGGCGGCCGGAGACGACTACCCGACCGGCACGGTCATCGGGGTCGAGGGCCTGGCGACCCTCGTCGGGGGGCTCTTCGGCGGGGTGATCCAGTCCACGCCCTATATCGGCCATCCGGCCTACAAGGCGATGGGCGCCCGCGCCGGTTATACCCTGGCCACGGCGTTGTTCGTGGGGGCGGCGGGGGTGTTCGGCTACTTCGGCTGGATCTTCACGATCATCCCCAAGGCGGCCATCTTCCCGATCCTGATCTTCGTCGGCCTGGAGATCACCGCGCAATCGTTCCGGGCGACCCCCTCGCGGCACCTGCCCGCCCTGGGCCTGGCCTGCGTGCCGGCCCTGGCGTACCTGGCGTACCTCATCATGGATCGGCAGTTCCAGGCGGCGGGAAAGCCGTTCAGCGCCGTACAATCTCGACATCCAGCAGTGGCAGCAGACGATCACCACGCTGGCCAACGGGTTCATCGTCACGAGCCTGCTCTGGGGCACAACACTGGCACGTCTGATCGATGGCCGGATGCGCGCGGCGGCGGCCACCCTGGCGGTCGCGGGGGTCTTCGCGCTGTTCGGGATCATCCACTCTCCCCTGCCCTCCTCGCCGATCCTGCCGCCCCATGCGGCGATCGCCCGGCTGAAGACGCAAGGGCGGTTCGAGGCGTCGGCCGCCCTGACCCCCTACCACTGGACGGCCGCCTATGGCGCGATGGCCGCCGCGCTCCTGATCCTCGGCTGGACGGGCCACGCCCCCTCGCCCGAAGCGGCCGACGAGCCACACCCGGTCTGATGGGAGAAACCGCGATGAATGCCGACGAACTGCGGGCGTTGCAGGAACCGATCAAGGCCCACTACCGGGATGATCCCTCCGCCGCGCGGGTGACGTTCCGGGCGGAAGGGACGCTCGATCCATCGGCCATTCTCTGCCGGGTCGAGACGACGGCGGGAACCGTCGCATCAGGCTTGCATCCGATGGCCGGAGGGGACGGCCAGAGTGCTTGCTCGGGCGATATGCTCCTGCAATCTCTGGTCGCCTGCGCGGGCGTGACCCTGCGGGCCGTCGCCACGGCGCTCGGGGTGGAGTTGCGGGGTGGAACGATCCGCGCGGAGGGACAGCTCGACTTCCGCGGCACGCTCGGCGTCCGCAAGGACGTGCCGATCGGCATCACCGACATCCGGCTCCTGTTCGACCTCGACACCGACGCCACTCCCGAGCAGCTTCAGACGCTCTTGAAGCTGACGGAACGCTACTGCGTCATCTACCAGACCTTGCGCAATCCGCCCACGATCCAGGCTGAGATTCTCCGCCCGACGTCCTGAAAAGCGAGCCGCCGGCCCCTTCCACGAAGGAAAGGGACCGGCGGCTCGATCGAATCGGCTGGATTTCCCTGGTTTTCCCAGGGGCTGGTCACTTGACCTGGTCCGCCTGGATGGTGAAGTCCTGCGTGGTGACGTCGTCCGCCTTGATCGTGACGGGATCACCCGAGGAAGCGGTCACGAACTTCGGATGAACGGCCTCCTGCCAGACAACCACCTTCTGCGTGCCGGCGGGGGCATTCTTGATCTCGAACTCCCCCTTGTCGTTGGTGACGGCGAAGTAGGGGTTGTCCGACACCATCCACCAGGCCTTCATCCAGGGATGGATATCGCAGACGACGTCGCCAGGGCGGTTTTCCTTGGCCTTCAGTTCGATCGGCGGCACCGGAGCGCCGGGCTGGACGCTGAAGTTGTTCTTCAGGTTGAACAGGTTGAAGTGGACGTTGTGGCCGACCGGGTCGCTCGACTTGATGTCCACCTTGCTGCCGGTCATGGCCGCCAGGACGTGCGGCACGAAGAGGCAACCGTCCTGATCGAATTCCTGCTGCGCTTGCAGAGCCTCCGACTTGGCCTCCTCGTTCACGGCCGTGGGTCGGGGAATGTACACAATCGCCCACTTCACCCCCTTGGTCTCGGGGTCCACGACGAGCGTCTGGTTCGGGACCGGCTCCGCGGCGCAGACCTGGGCATCCTTGACGCTGGCATCCCCCTGCTTGACCAGGGGAGCGAGATCCGGGGCATTCCCCGCGAAGACAACGCGGCCCTTCAAGGTGCCCCAACCCTCGGCCTTGACCGCAGCGGCCTCGGCGGGCTGACCGGCCTCCTTGGTCGCGACCGCGACCTCGACGCCCTCGCTCCGCTCCTCCGCCCGCGGTGTTCGCGCCCGCGACCGGCTCGGGCACGGTGACGGTCGCCTCATCGACGCTCTCCTCACCACCGCCGCAACCCGCGACCAGCAGGAGGGAAGCGGTCAGGCCGACGCCAGCCAGGTTCCAGGAACGGGTCCAGTATGACTTCATGGAGTGTCTCCGGGTGCTTGAAAAAGGTGTCGCTCGGTTGTTGATCAAGAGAGGAGAGAGGATTGAGGGCCGATGGTTTCCGGCCGATGCGGGTCATGAACATCGAACCGGAGCATCAGCCATCAATCCCGATGATGACGCGTTCCTCGGTCACTCCGCCTCTCCCGGGGCCTTGGCCGTCTCGGCCTTCGGCTCCGGCTTGGCCTGGGTGTTGGCCAGTTGCTGCTCGACGGCGTTGAGGTAGTTCAGGAGCGTGTCGCGGATCGCCCGGACCTGGGCGAGCGGCTTCTCCTCGAACGACTTCGGCACGTAGTCGGGCGTCGATCCCGGCGCCGGGTGCGGCGGGATGTTCTGCGGCATGGCCGTGTAGGGAACCAGACGCGACGGGCGACCGATCCACTCCAGGAGGTATTCCGGCCGGAACCGCGGGGAGACCTGGCGCAGGTCGGGACCATTGACCACGTCGGCCCCGCCGGTCGGCTTGAACTGGCCGATGGCGTGGCACTGGATGCACAGACCCTTGCCGTTGCCGGTGATGAGCTGCCAGCCGCCCGAGAGGTAGTCCTTGTGCTCGTCCTTCGCGGGTCGAGAGATACGCGCGATCCCGTTCGGGGATGTCCTGATAGGGGAACTCGGCCCCATCACGCGCGGCGAAGTAGTTGGCCAGGTCGCGCGTCTCGGCGTCGGCGGTCTGCCGCGCGCTGGTCGGTTCGGCGGTCATGGCCTTCGTCTGCGACGACTCGATGCCCTCCAGGGCCTCATCCAGCTCCTCGGGGGTGACGCCATAATGGAACCTCGGCATCCGCAGGTTGACCGCGGGCCGGATCGCGTACGGGTCTTGCAGGAAGCTGGTCAGCCAGGGGGTCTGGACCTTCACGCCCTCGCGGATCAAGGGGGGTGGGAGCCGGTTCCAGTAGGTGGAGAAATTGCCTCCGGTCTCGGCGGCCTGCGTGGTGGCGTAGAGCCAGGCGAAGTCTCCCCCCTCGGCCTCGGTCACCTGGACCTTGTCCGGGTTGACGATCACGTTGTCGCCGACGTTGAAGGTATAGCCCCGGATCGTGACCGGCTTCCAGAGTTGCACGGCGAGCTGGGTGACGGGGTTGCCCTCCTCGTCGAAGTCCTCGATGGTCGCCGTCGGCATTCCTTCCAGGACCACCGGCTCGTCGGTCTCGGGCAAAGGGAGGAGGATGGTCGTCTCGGGGTCGATCTCGGTCCCCTCCTCGACCTCCTCGGCGAGCACGACCTCGGTCTTCTTCGGGTCGTAGGTGATGCCGGGGTAGAACTCCCGGTAGTCGTTGGCGCGATCGCCGTAGGAGATGACCACGTTGGTCTTCAAGACCGGCATCGCCTCGGCGATGTCGCGCGGCGGCGATCGTGTAGCGCGGCATCTGCGAGCACGTGGCACCCTCGGCAGTTGTACGGTTCAGGAGCCGCTCACCCTGCGCCCGGGCCTGCGTGGTCGGGTTGTAATCGGGCAGATACTTCGCGGCGATCTTCTCGCCGGTCAGGCCGAGGATGAAGGTCATGACCTCCTCGATCGCCTTCGGGTCGTCCGCCCAGGAGAACTGCGGCATGCGCAGGCGCTCGTCCCAGGCCTTCAGCTCCTCGCGGGTCTTCTTGTAGTCGTAGCAGCGCGGGCGGTGCAGCTTCTGGAAGAGGAACCCGGTGCGGGTGTGATCAGCGAGCTTCTCGTGGTAATACTCGTCGGTGCCGTCGTACTCGTACTCGCCCTCGTCGGTCTTCGTGCGGTGGTCGTCGAGGAACTCGACGATGTGGGCGAAGTCGAGCTTCGTCGGGCTCTTCAGGCCCCAGCCGTTGAGCGGGGTGCCGATCGGCTTGGCGTCCTCGAAGCCCGGGATGTTGTGGCAGCCGAAGCAGCCGAGGCGGCTGATCGTCTTCTCGCCCAGGTACATGAGCTTCTCGTCCCGCGACATGCTCTTGATGACGTCGGGCACGTCGCTGAGCAGGACCGTCTTGTTCTTGTAGGTCTTGCTCTTGGCCAGGTAGAGCGTGACCAGTTCCTCGAGCCCCTTCTGGACCTCCGGCGAGTCGATCGCCGGCGATCTCGACCTCGACGGCCACTCCGCCCTTGACCGAGATCAGCCAGGAGGCGATGTCGGCGGCGTCCTGCTGCGAGAGCTGCAGGTTGGGCATCAGGCTCTTGGGATGGTAGGCGGCCGGGTTGTAGATCCAGTTGGCCAGCCAGCGATACCCCTGCTCGTCGCTGGGGAACTTGGCGGCGATGTTGACCAGGTTCGGGCCGAAGTCCGCCTTGGCGAACGGGCGGGACGGCTCGGGGAGGTTCTGCGGGTCGTACGTGCTGGCCAGGTCGGCCCCCGGCCTGACCGTTTCGCCCGGCTCCATTTCCTCGCGGAGGGAGTTCGGCACGTCCTCGAGGCTGTAGGTCTTGTGCGAGTGGCAGGCCATGCAGCCTTTTTCGAAGAAGAGGGTCTTCCCCTTCTCGGCGTCCCCCTGCGCGGGGGGATCGACGAAGCCTTCCGGCTCGGTGCTGTTGGCGAACAGGTAGTGGGTGATCGCGTGGATCTCGGCGTCGACCTTGGGCAGATCCTCGGCGCGACTCGTTGTTGTCCACGTCGTAGAACCGCGGCATCCGGGTATCGGGCCGGAAGGCGTGCGGGTTCTTGATCCACTTGAGCGACCCAGTCCTTGTCGGCCTTGTAGCCGAGGTGGGCCAGGTTCGGGCCGACCTGCCGGTTGTCGGTCAGGTCGGGGCCGAACGACCCCTCGCCGCCGATCGTGTGGCAGCCCGTGCAGCCGAACTTGGTGATCCGCTCATACCCGGCCTGGAGCTTCTCGGCCTGGGGGACGTCGGTGACCTGGTGGTGGCACTTCATGCAGCTCGACTGGATGAACCGCGTCGGGCTGCATCGGGAAGTCCCAGTGGTGGATCTCCTGCCAGCCGTATTCCTCGCTGCCAGCGCTCGCCTTCTTTCAGGCTCGTTCGGCGCGTGCGAGGCGTAGGTGAAGGTCGGTGCCGGACCCCTGGCCGCCGTGGCAGATGGTGCAGCCGAAGCTGTTGATCGGGTGCGGGCCGTTGCCGTCGAGATACAGCCCGGCCGTGACGACGCTGGCCCGTCGGATCGATGGCCGTCGCGCCGTCGGTCAGGTGGGGGTGCGTTGTGAAGACGGCCGGCATCGGCTTGCCGTTGGCCAGGGTGTCGTAGCCGAGGCGGTCGATCCCCAGGTGGCAGGTCGTGCAGCGGTCGAACCGGGGAACTTCCTTGAAGTTGTAGTTGATCGTCAGGTCGGGCAGGGTGATCTGCTTGATCTTGGTCGGCGGGGCGGCCAGGTCGATGATCGGCAGGCCGCGAAGCCAGGCGGTCAGGCCGTAAGTACTCGGCCTCCTTCTGTTCCAGCGAGCGGACGACCCGGTCGTGCTCGCGGGTCAGGCGACTCCTTCTTGCGTTCCTTCTCCTCGATATTGCCGCGCAGGCTGGCCAGTTCGGCCAACTGGCCGTTGAGCGTCTTCTCGACCGCCTCGAACTCCCGGGTGATCCGCAGGAGCCTTTCCTCGGCGGGAACGATCGTCTCGACCATGTAGGCGCGGGCCCGGCGATCCTCGCCGCGGTCGATCATGCCGTCGTAGAAGCTGCGCAGGCTGTCCAGCTCGGCCTTCTGGAACTTCCGCTCGGTGTCGAGCCGCTGGAAGTCGCCGCGGGTCCGGTCGATCCTGGCCTCCAGGTCGGAGATGGCCCCGGCGTTCTCGATCTCGGCCTTCCTGGCGGCCCGGATCTCGCGTTCGACGAGGTCGATCTGGTCCTGGTACTGGGTCTTCTGCAGCTCCAGGGCCTCGCGCTCGGAGGCTTTGAGCTTGGATGTCTCGATGTCCTGAAAGCGGCGCTGGACCTTCTTCCAGGGGCGGAGGTGGTCGGCCATGATCATCCAGACGATCGACCAGCATCATCACGACCGACGAGACCGCGAAGACGACGTGCAGGGTCGGCTGACGCCGGTAGGTTTCCTCGGTTGCGGGCATAGGTCTCTAGCCTGAGCTGAAGGGAAAGTTTACCCCCGCCCCCGGCCACTCCCCCTACATATTAGATATTGAAGAAGTATTCCGGGATCGCCACGAGGTACTTCAGGTTGAACGACCACCGCAGCACCATCTTGATCGGCAGCGCGGCCATGAACAGGATCAGGGTCGCCAGCACGGCATACCGCAGGTAGCCCGACTGGGCGATGTACTTCTGGAAGAACATCCGCGCCAGAAGCGGCGGGATCACGATGAAGTACGCGAGACACGCCAGGATGCCGGGCGCCTCGCGGAGCAGGATGTTCTGCGGCCTGCGCCGTCCCGATCAACTGGACCCAGAAGATGTCGGACAGGTTGACGTTATTGAGCGGGATCAGCTTATGGACATCCCAGTACTCATACGGACCGAAGAAGTTCCAGTTCGGGCCGCGCAGGAACGTCCCCAGCAGGATCAGGATGACCCAGAGGACGAGGATAGCCGAACTGGAAGGTCAGGTAGGCGAACTTGCGTTGATTGATCGTGTAGTAGCCGTTGCCCTGCTTGTTGGTGTCGATGTAGGGCATGGCCATCAGGCCGACAATGATCATTGTGGGCAGGACGACGCCGGCCATCCAGGGGTCGAAGTAGACGAGCATCTCCTGGAGCCCGAGGAAGTACCACGGGGCCTTCGACGGGTTGGGCGCGGAGGTCGAGCTGGCCGGTTCTTCCAGAGGGGCCTGCAAGGCGATGGCCCAGACGACCAGGACGACCGTCTGGAGGACCATGGCGATCAGCTCGGTATAGACCAGGTCGGGCCACGTGAGGGTCTTCTCCGGCTCCAGTTCTTCCAGGTTCGGCAGCCCCTGGGCCATGCGGGCATCGTTGATGACGGCGCGTCGCAGGCTCAGCCAGGTGAAGAAGCCGACGACGATGATCAGGCCGACGATCGGCACGTTGTCGGGCTTGGTGACGATCTCGCGGAAATCGTAGTCGGTCATGCTCAGGCCGAAGAACAGCAAGGCGGCATTGACCAGCCCCCAGGCGACGACGCCGCCCGCCCAGACCCGCCGGTAGACGTAACAGCAGGATGAAGCCGAGCGTGGCCCCGATGAAGAAGGTGGTCGGGCCGGAGACGAAATCGATGGCGTTGCGGATGAAACCGCGGCAAGGCGTACTCGCTGCCGAGCGATGTAGACGATCCCCATCGCCTGGAAGATCACCGCGACGACCGACCAGATCAGCGCCCAGAGAGTGCGGTTGATCGGCCTGCCGAGACCGACGGCCGGGATGTGGTCGTCGAGGCTCGGCCCGCCGTACTCCCCTTCGCGGCCGTGCCCGGCGGCGTGGACCTCGGCATGGTGCGCCGCGTCGGCCCCGGCGGCGATCGCCACCATGATGTTGGCCAGCGCGCAGAGGCCATAGGCCACGCGGAAGGCCTCGGGACCGAGCGCGTCGTGGAACAGGATCACCAGCGTGGCGAGGCCGTAGAGGCCACCGAAGGCGACCATCAGCCAGTCGGGCAGCCGCCGGGTCCTCGGCGCCAGCCCGACGCGCGAGGCCCCCTCCGAGACCATCTCCATGTAGGCCACGTAGGCCGCCGCCGCCGCGTTCAGCAGCGCGGCCAGCAGGTAGAACCAGCCAAGGCCGGCCATCACGCCGGGGGTTAGGTCGGGGTGGTGCATGGGTCTTCCCGAGGTCCGTGGTCAGGGGCTAAAGGTCGAGAGGGATCATGAGCCGGGAGGCTTACATCGGTCCGCTGATTCCGCCGTCTTTCCGCACGCGCCAGAAGTGGATCATGATCAGGAAGGCGGCGGCCAGCGGAATCGCCACGCAGTGCAGCACGTAGAAGCGGTTCAGCGTCATCTCACCGACGGAGCGGCCGCCCAGCAGGGCGAACTTCGCGTCGGAGCCCGACGTGATCAGCTTGACCCCGTTGAGTGTCAGGAGCGAGGCCCCCGGCCCCTCCACGCCCGCGAACGGCGTTGCCCGGGCCATGTTCGAGCCGACGGTGATGGCCCAGATGGCGAGCTGGTCCCACGGCAGCAGATAGCCGGTGAAGGACAGCAGCAGCGTCAAGACCAGCAGGATCACGCCGATGACCCAGTTGAACTCGCGGGGTGGCTTGTAGCTGCCGGTCAGGAAGACGCGGTACATGTGCAGCCAGACGGCGATGACCATCGCGTGCGCGCCCCAGCGGTGCAGCTCGCGGAGGATGCCCAGGGTCGTCACGTCGCGCAGGGCGAGGATGTCGTTGTACGCGTGTTCCAGCGTCGGCCGGTAGTAGAACATCAGCAGGACGCCGGTGACGACCTCGACCATGAACAGGAAGAAGGTCGTGCCGCCCATGCACCACGTGTAACTCAGCGCGATCCCCTGCTTGCGGACGCTGACCGGGTGCAGGTGCAGGAAGAAGTTGGTGAGCATGACGACCACCCGGTTGCGCCTGTCTTTGGGCATCGGGTGGCGAAAGATACTTTTCCAGACCTGCGACTCGGTGATCTTCTCTGCGATGGCCATGATCGTCCCTTGGTTCGCTCCGCAACCGCACCGCAAAGGTGTCTCGGCCCCCGGCCCCGTTGCCGGGAGATCACTCAGAGAGGGGCCGCGAACGGCCCCCCTCGCACGACGAATTCTCAAGAAGTGCCGCGCCGCCGGATGAAAGGATCAGGCGACCGGAATGAAACTATCCGGGTCAGACCACTGGCCCAGTTCTTCCTGGAACTTCTGACTCTTGTCGACGATGATCTGCCCGTCATCGGCCAGCGTCACTTTGAACCGTTCCAGAGGACGGGGCGCGGGGCCTTCGAAGTTGACCCCGGAGATGTAGAAGCCGCTACCGTGGCACGGGCACTTGAACTTCTGCTCGCCGCCGAGCCAGTTCGGCGGGCAGCCCAGGTGCGTGCAGACGGACTGAAGGGCGTAGAGCGTGTCGATCCCGTTGTACGCGTCGGACCGGACGATCCAGAAGCCCCATTCCGCCTTCCAGCGCTCGTTGACCTCCCCCTTCTCGAAGTTCGAGGGCAGGCCGACCTTGATCGTGCTGGGCGGCTCAGCCAGGACGTTGGGGAACATGAACCGCAGAAGCATGACCGAGAACGCGGTGATCCCGGCGGTGAACGCGGCCCAGCCAGCGATCACGACGGCGGAGATCGACATGCCGATCAGGAACCCACGGCGACCGGCCCGGGCCGGCTCCGTCTCGGCCTGGGTGGCGGCCATCGCGGCCGATTTCGAAGGGCGAGGCGGCACGACCTTCGACTCCGGGACCTTCTTCGCCGCGGCGAGCTTGGCGGCCGTCTGGGTCTGGGCGGCGGTGGCCTTGGCGGCCGCTTCCTTCTCCGCGCCGGTGCGACGGAGGGCCTCGGCCAGGTCCTTCGGGTCGCTCATCTGCTCCAGCGGAGGCAGCGGGCGGTTCGAAGCCGTCTTGGCGGCCGGCGCCGCGGGCGCGGCCTTGGCCGTCGGTTTGGCGCCGCCGGCCGGCGCGGCCGTTCCACCCCCGCGCGGGCGGCGGCCAGCTTCTCCTTGAGCGTCAACGGCCGGCCCGTCGGCACCGGGGGAGCGGCCGGCGCCGCCGGCGCCTCCTCCGCGGCGGGCTCCGACTCGGCGGCCGGTGGCGGCGCCGGGGCCTTCGCCTGGGGCGCCGGGGCCGACGGCTGCGCCGCCCCCCGCGCGGGCGGCGGCCAGCTTCTCCTTGAGCGTCAACGGCCGACCCGTCGGCTGAGGTGGAGCTGGCGGTGGCGCGGCGGCCGGCGGCTGCGCTTCCGAAGGCTCCGGCGCTGCGGATAGATCCGCCAGCTCCGCCGGGTCCTGTCCGGGCGGACCGGCTTCGCGCTCGGACTGGGAGATCGGTTCTTCCTCAGGCTTGGCGGGCCCGCCCGCGCGAGCGGCGGCCAGCTTCTCCTGAACCGTCATCGGTTTCTTCGCCATGAGTCCCCCACCCCTATCGACAACGGCGATCCGCCCCCGTGCTCGATGGTTGTGCCCTATCGGAATCCATGAAGGGCGACGAAGACGAAAAGTCGAATCCTGGAATGCAAAGAGAGTGCCCTGGCCCTTCACCCCTTCTCAAATCCTTTTCCGGCAAAGGGTTCCGTCCATCCTCCCCACACCTCACCTGGCGACCGATTCCCAGAGCAGAGAAAAACAGAACGTCGAGTTCCCGAAAACGGGA
Source organism: uncultured Planctomycetota bacterium (assembly GCA_963758025.1). Lineage (GTDB taxonomy): Bacteria > Planctomycetota > Planctomycetia > Isosphaerales > Isosphaeraceae > CAVWUA01. The sequence continues at coordinate 12,680 of CAVWUA010000022.1, forward strand.
ACCGGGCTGATTTTGTTGCTGGGAAGATCGGTCAGAGGGGCTGACGAACGTCCGCAAGGGCGTCAAGAACGTAGGTTAGCACTCCCGGAAGCGGCTCGCAAGGAGGTAGCCGGGGAGCGGACCGCGAATGTCCCCGGGAGGGGGTGCTCAGGTGAAATCGAAGACTTCCAGGGCGCTGGAGACCTCGTGCAAGCGGGCGGTCAGGTAGGAGCGGATCTCCTCGCTGGTCTTGAGCTGCAAGACCTGGTGGGCGAAGCGTTCGGCCTGGGCGGTGGTGACGGAGCCGAGCAGGGCCTTGATCGTGGGGACGAAGGCCGGGCTCATGCTGAAGCGCCGCAGGCCCATGCCGAACAGGGCGAGGACCGAGCGGGGCTGTCCCGCCATCTCGCCGCAGAGGGTCACGGGGGTGCCGGTGCGTCGGCACGCGTCGAGGATGTTTTGCAGGACCCGGAAGATCGCCGGGCTGAGCGGCTCGCACAGGTGGGCCACCTTCGGATTGTCGCGGTCGGCGGCGACGAGGTACTGGATCAGGTCGTTCGAGCCGATCGAGATGAAGTCGGTCTCGCGGAGGATCGCGTCGATGCAGACGGCGGCGGCGGGGACCTCGACCATCACGCCCGTCTTGACGTCCTCGCCGAACGGAATGCCCTCGCGCCGGAGGTTCCGGCGCGTCTCCTCCACGAGCCGGTTGACGTACCGCAATTCTTCCAGGGTCGTGACCATCGGGAACAGCATGTTGACCTTGCCATGTCGTCCGGCGCGCAGGATCGCCCGGATCTGCCTCTCGAAAAGGCGGGGATGCTCGAACGAGAGGCGGATCGACCGCCAGCCCATGAACGGGTTGGCCTCGTAGCGACGGCCGAGGTAGGGCACGGTCTTGTCGCCGCCGAGGTCGAGCGTGCGGATCGTGGCGGACTGGCCGGGGGAGGCCTCGATCACCTGCCGGTAGTGCTCGTATTGCTCCTGTTCGTCGGGCACGTCCTGGTGCGAGAGGAACAGGTACTCGGTACGAAACAGCCCGATGCCGGTCGCGCCGACGGCCGTGGCCGCCTCGGCGTCGGCGACGTTGTTGATATTGGCCAGCAGTTCGATCTGGGCGCCGTCGGCGCTGACGGCCGGCTGGTCGCGGTTCAGAACGAGCCGGTCCTTGAGGTCGAAGAACTCGCGCTGCATCTTGCGGTAGGCGTACACCGTCTCGGTATCGGGCCGGACCAGGACCAGGCCGTCGCGGCCATCGACGATGATCGGATCGCCATCGCGGACCTCGTTGACGATATCGACGACCCCCGCGACGGCGGGGATGCCCCGGCTGCGCGAGAGGATCGCGGCGTGGCTGGTTCCGCCGCCGGTTTCGGTGACGATGCCGCCGATCGGCAGGTTGCCGAGGCTCATGGCCTGGCTGGGCAGCAGTTCGTAGGCGACCAGAACGATCGGGTCGTCCCTCTCGTCACTCTTGCCCGTCTTCTCGGCCGTGGACGGGGAATGCAGCGAGAGGTGCGAGCCGATGCGCGAGATCACGTCGCGGACGTCGGCCATCCGTTCGCGAAAAAATTCGTGCTCGTTCCGGGCGAAGGTGGCGGCGTAGTCCTGCAAGACATTCTGCAAGGCCGAGAGCGCGGTGAGACGTTGCGTCTGGATCAGGTTGCGGACCTTCGACAGGAGGGTCCGGTCCTTGATGATCGTCAGATGGCTCTTGAAGATGGCGGCCTCGGATGGCCCGAGTTGCTGGGCGACCTTGTGGACGATATTCTCCAGCTCGGCCGCCGAGAGCTTCAGCGCGAGGTCGAATCGCTCGACCTCGGCCGGAATCAGGTCCGGGTCGGCCAGCTCCTGAGGCTCACCCGACCCGAAGACCGACTCCACCCGATAAACGACACCGACGACAACGCCGGGACTGACCGCAATACCTTTGTACATAGACGACGCTCGGTCTCGCTATTCCGAAGGGGCGGGATCAGGCATCATGGTTCTGTCGATGACCGATCTCACCCGGGAACCGCTTGATCTCCCTATCACCCGCGAACTCAACCGGATGACGAGGCTCCACGAGGACCGACAACAACGTAGGTCAATGGAAGCTGCGACGGCTTGAGCCCAGGTTAGAAATCAGGTCGGAGGCTTTGCAGCTTCGAATATCAGTGCAATTTTCATACCCGACCCGGAACCCGTTGACAAGCCATCCGCCTGATCCAGGGAGGTCGGTCCGGGACACGAGTGCCCCATCTCCACCATCATCGGGCAATTGGCCGAAAGCTTCAACCGAATTGCGCGGCGGGTCCGGATTGAGCCCCATAGGGTCGAGGATCGAATCGAGGAAATCTCCTCCTCGCCCCTCGTTCCATCCATCATTTCGGACGCTATAACAAATTAGTCGGCCAACGACCTTTCCCCGCGACGAACCCGGTTTCGTGAAGGAGTTTCTTGCGATGACCAGGCCCACGCCCGAACCGATCCAGCCGGAACGGCTTCCCGAACTGGCCCGCGCCGTGATGGGCGCGGCCCGCTTTCCCCAACTGGCCACGATCGACGGCGACCAGCCCCGCCTTCGGCCGGTTTCTCCGGTCCGCACGGACGGCTTCACCGTGTACGTCGCCAACCTGCGGAATTACCACAAGACCGAGGAGATCGCGGCCAACCCCCGGGTGGAACTCTGCTACATGGACGAGCATCACGACCAGGTCCGGATCACCGGCACGGCGGAGGTCGTCCAGGACCGCCCCTTGCTCCAGGAGATCTGGGACGCCAACCCCCTGCTCCGCAACTATCTCGGCAGCCTCGACAACCCGGCCCTGATCGTCTATCGCATCGTGCCGAACCGCGTCCGTTACATGAAGGAATGGGCCCTGGATTATCACGAGGTCCCGCTCCACTGAGGCCCGCTCCGGGGATTTCTCCCACCGAAAGGTTGGAATCCACGCGGCCGGGCGAGTAAGATCCAAGAATTATCCAACATGCGCCGCGCCGTTCCGATCGGGAGGATCGCCAGATGCGCCATCCCGCCGTTCCGAGACACCCCACGTTCACCCGGCGGTTCGCGATCCAGGCGGGGGCGGTCGGCCTGCTGGGCCTGGGCATGAACCACCTGGAGGCGCTCCGCGCGGCGGAATCCGCCCGGGTGGGTGCGCCTCGTGCCCGCTCCGTGATCTTCATCTTCCTGTCCGGCGGCCTGGGGCAGCACGACAGTTTCGACCTCAAGCCGGACGCCCCCGAGGACATCCGGGGGGAGTTCGCGCCGATCGCCACGCGCACGCCGGGGATCGCCATCTGCGAGCACCTGCCGATGCTGGCCGAGCGGAGCCACCTCTGGGCGGTCGTGCGGTCCTTGACGCACGGCTCGAACGAGCACTCGGCGGGGCACCACATCATGCTCACCGGCCGCTCGGACCTGCCCACCGGGTTCAACCCGTCGAAGCCGAGGCCGACGGACTGGCCCTCGATCGCGTCCGTTGCGGGGACGGTGACGGCCCCAAGGAACAACCTGCCCCCGGCCATCGTCCTGCCCGAGCGCCTGGTCCACAACACCGGTCGCGTGATCCCCGGCCAGTTCGCCGGGATCATGGGCGCCCGGCGCGATCCCTGGTTCATCGAGGCATCCCCCTTCGACCCGACCGCCTACGGGGCCTATCCCGAATACGAATTCGACCACCAGGAACGGGACCGCAAGCCCAAGAACAAGCAGTTCCAGGCCCCGAGCCTCACCCTGCCCGAAGGGCTCGACACTCAGCGGCTCGGCCGGCGGCTGTCCTTGCTCGAACATCTCGACCGCCAGCGCGTGTTGCTCGAAACCGAGGCGCGGCGAACCGCCTTCGACGAGAACCGCCAGGGAGCCATCTCCCTGCTGACCGACCCGAGGACGCGGCGGGCGTTCGACGTCGTGTCGGCCGACGACCGCACGCTCGACCGCTACGGCCGGAACACGTTCGGCTGGTCGCTCCTGATGGCCCGGCGGCTGGTCGAGGCGGGGGTGAACCTCGTCCAGGTGAACCTCGGCAACAACGAGACGTGGGACACCCACGGCAACGCCTTCCCGCACCTGAAGGAGAAGCTGTTCCCGCCGACCGACCGCGCGGTGTCGGCCCTGCTGGACGACCTCCACGGGGCGGGACTGCTCGACTCAACCTTGATCGTCATGGCGGGCGAGTTCGGCCGCACGCCGAAGATTTCGCGGCTTCCCCAATTTTACAAGCAGCCCGGGCGCGACCACTGGGGCCGCGTGCAGAGCGTCTTCCTGGCCGGTGGCGGCGTGCGGGGTGGGACCGTCATCGGCTCGTCCGACCGCATCGGCGGCCATCCCGCGACCGACCCGCAGACCCCCGAGAACCTCGCCGCGACCATCTACCGGAGCCTGGGCATCCCCCCGACCGCCGCCTGGCACGACGACGTGGACCGGCCCCACTTCGTCTATCACGGCGAGCCGATCGCCGGGCTGTTCTGACCCGTGGGTGTCGCTGTCGAGATCTGCGTCGGTAGCGTCGCGGCGGCCCTCGCCGCGCGGGAGGGCGGGGCCGATCGCGTCGAGCTGTGTGAATCGCTCCCTGTTGGTGGCACGACCCCGAGCGCCGGGACGATCGCCCTGGCCTGCCGGCTCCTGAGCATCCCCGTACACATCCTGATCCGCCCGCGAGGCGGCGATTTCGTCTATTCGCCGGTCGAGTTCGACATCATGCGGCACGACATCGCCGTGGCGAAGGCGGCCGGGGCCTCGGGCGTCGTTCTGGGCCTGCTCACGTCGGCGGGACACGTCGATCGGGAGCGGACCGCGACTCTCATCGCCGACGCCCGGCCGATGTCCGTCACCTTTCACAAGGCGTTCGACGCGGCCTCGGATCAAGAAAACGCCTGGAAGGAGCTGGTCGCGCTCGGGGTCGATCGCGTGCTCACCTCCGGCGGGCGACCGACCGCGCGCGAGGGCCTCGACCGGCTCGCCGACCTCGTGCGAGCCGTCGCGGGTCGCCTCACGATTCTGGCGGGCGGCGGTCTGACCGCGAGCGACGTCCGCCCTTTGATCGAGCAGGCCCACGTCCCGGAAATTCATCTCGGCTCCGGCGTCTGCCCGGACGGCGATTGCACCGAAACCCGCACCGAAGCGGCACTCGTGCGCCGGATCGTCGCGCTGGCCCGAGAATCCTGAGCCGTTTTTCGACGTCGGCCCCCCATCAACCATTCCGCGATCAATCCACCCCGATATCCTCGTTCCAGAGTTCCGGCCGGTCACGGATGAACGCGTCCATCAGCCGGATACACTCGGGATCGTCTCGGATTTCCAGCGCGATGCCCCGCGAGCGCAGATAAGCTTCCGGCCCCTGAAACGTGCGGTTCTCGCCGATGACGATGCGGGGGATCTTGTACAGGAGGGCCGTGCCGCTGCACATGTCGCACGGGCTGAGAGTGGAATACAGGGTGGCCCGGGCATAATCGGCGGCCTTGAGCCGGCCGGCGTTTTCGAGACAGTCCATCTCGGCGTGCAGGATCGCGCTGCCGCGTTGCACGCGGCGGTTGTGCCCCCGGCCAACGATCCGGCCATCGATGACCAGGACCGAACCAATCGGGATGCCCCCCTCGGCCAGCCCGGCGCGGGCCTCGGCGATCGCGGCTTGCAGGAACGGGTCTTGCGACGGATGCTCGTTCATAACGCGGTCTTCTCCAACAAGCCCGGGTCGTCAACTCGTCCCTTATGAACGTACGATACGGCGGCCACGAAATCCCCAGTGAATCCAAAAAGGACAATGCGATGTTCCACGCGGATAGCATCACCATCGGCACCGAGGGACGGGGGACGTACGAGATCACCGACCGGATCGACCGGATCGTGCGGGACTCCGGCGCGCGTCGGGGCCTGTGCAACGTCTTCATTCATCACACGAGCGCCTCGCTGATCGCCTGCGAGAACGCCGACCCGAGCGTGCGCCGGGACCTCGAACGATTCTTCTCCCGCCTCTCGCCCGACGGCGACTCCCTCTTCCGCCACACCGCCGAAGGCCCCGACGACATGCCCGCGCACGTCCGCACGATCCTGACGCAGACGGCGATGGCGATCCCGATCGCCGACGGCCGTTGCGACCTGGGCACCTGGCAAGGGATCTACCTCTACGAACACCGCACCGCCCCCCATCGGCGACGGCTCACGGTGTCGATCGTGGGGGAATAGCGGCGGCTCACGCGTTCCGGGGCGCCTCGCTCGCGGCGCGCAAGTTTTCGATCACCTCGCGCTGGTTCCAGTATTCCCGGCCCTCGACCATCTTGCCGTCCTGGAAACGAATCCAGGTCGATCCGCTGAAGGAGATCGGTTGGCCCGACGGCGGGAAGCCCAGCCCCTCGCCCCGGTGCGTCCCCTCCGCCTTCCAGCAAACGACCGCCTCATCGCCGTGGGCTATGATGCGATCGACGGTCAGATGCAGGTCGGGAAACGCGGAGACGAAGGGGTCATACATGCGCTCGACGAATTCCCGGACCCCGCGCAATTCTCCGAGATCACCCCGCGAGACCCCGTCTTCCGCGATGAATTCGCCGATCAGCTCCCGCCGTCGCTGATTCCAGACTTCCTCGAACCAGCGACGGGCGATCGACAGATTTTCCACGCTCATGAGGGGAGACTCCCGGGTCAACGGATTCACATTGTTCGGCTGGATTCGTCGGTGATCTCCCGGATGACGCGGCACGGGTTTCCCGCCGCGAACACCCCCTCGGGGATGTCCCGGGTGACGACGCTCCCGGCGCCGATGACCGATCGCGAGCCAACCGTCACCCCGGGGCAGAGGATTGCTCCGCCGCCGACCCAGACGTCCGACCCGATCTCGATCGGTTTACCCGACTCCTGCGACCGCCGCAAGATTGGATTCATCGGATGCGTGGCCGTATAAATCTGCACGGCGGGACCAAACAGGGTGTAATCGCCGATCCGCACCCGGCAGACGTCGAGCACGATGCAGTTGAAGTTGAAGAAGACCCGCTCGCCGAGCAGGATATTCGCTCCATAATCGCAGAAGAACGGCGGCTGCATCCAGACGCTCTCTCCCCCCGCGCCAAAGAGTTCCCGCAAGAGACGTCGCCGCTCCTCCTGCTCCGCCTCGCGCGTGGCATTGAGGGCCTGGCAGAGATCTCTCGCCCGGTCACGCCCCCGGACGAGTTCCGGGTCGTGGGGATCGTACAATTCTCCAGCCAGCATCTTCTCTCGTTCACTCGGCATGCATTCCCATCCGCTGTTTGGCACGATCCACGGCGAGCCGTCCTCCGAACCGAACCCGGCCGGACGCCCATCACGTCGCAACGGCCTCGCCTTGACGTCCATCGGCTCGGAGAATCATCCCCCTCATGACACTCCAGCGTCAAGGTCCCACCCTTGGCGGCCGTCATTGTGGTGGGCGGTGCTCACCTACGGGATCGGGAATCCGCCAGGATCATGACAAAAAGGCCGTATCCTCGGCGCGGTGATCGATTGCGAATCCACCAGAACGCTGACATGGCGATTCGTCGTGTTGGTCCGTGCGGAGATGGCCGAACCCCAACATGCAAGGTCGGGGCACTTATGGAGTTCCGCATAGCCAATGGCACCTTCCAGATTCCGGATCTTCAAAAGAGGCGAAATTTCTGGGATCGGGAATGTGCTGTTTGCTATGCGGCCGTCAGTAACGTAGTGGCGAACCGGCAAGCCCCCGGAAGGGGCGACAGTCCCGAGGGTTCGGGCAGGACTGTCGCCCCTTCCGGGACTGCGACCCATCAGTCCACACGGAGACCGGGGGCTGGCGACCCGGGCGATGGACGACCGCCCTTCGGGGCTTGCCGGTTCGCCTCTTACTTAATAGCTATTGCTGCTGATCACTTCATTATTGGCTCGCGTGCCCAGGCTCCACCAGGTCTTGCGATTGATGCTGTTCTTGATGAAATGAACGCTGCCATCGCCGAAGAGGACGTTGACGCCACCGGAATGGTTGCTGGTCGCGCGGATGAAACTCGACTGATCCACGTTGCAGCCGTTGCAGCCAAACCGGCAGGAGGCCCACTGAAACTTCTGGCTGTTCGGCCCGATGATCGTATTGAACATCGTCTGGCCGTTCGCGCCCACGCACCAGTACTGACCGAGAGTATTGCGGATCGACTTGGAGCTGCCGCCGCTCTTGAACGCGGACGTGCAAGCGTTCAGACCTTGCTGGATCTTGTTCCAACCAATGGTCCAGGCGTTGAATCCGTCCGCGCCCATGGGGCTGACACCCGTGACGGAATTGCGCGGGTTGGCATTACTGCGTTCATCCCGGTAACCGACCAGAGCTTCGGAGAACGCAACCGTGTTGGCCACGCCGTCGGTCACATCCCGAATCCCATAGGAGAGGCGATATGTGAACATCCCGGTGCTCTTGGCCTGGGTGCCGCGCCAGGTTGAGGTCCCCTCACTCGCGAAATAGTTATTCAGGCGAGAGAGACCGACTTCACCATCTGATGGACACATGAAAGCCGCCAGGCGGGTCACCCGGACCGTCTTGTTGACGGCCCCGGCAACACTACCGACGCTCGCCAGTTTGAAGTTCGCCGCGTTGTAGATCGTTTGCTGTTCCAGGTACGGCAGCAACAACGCATGCACACTCCAGTTATTCCAGGTCGCGCTGTGGCCGACCCGGTCGTTTTGACGGGTCGCCCCCATCGGGAAGCGCGTGTGGGTGGAATGGTAGTTGTGCAAGGCCAGACCGATCTGCTTCAAATTGTTCGTGCATTGCGAGCGACGCGCGGCCTCGCGGGCCGCCTGCACCGCGGGCAAGAGCAAAGCAATGAGAACCCCAATAATAGCAATCACAACCAGAAGCTCGATCAATGTGAACCCGTGACGTCCCCGTGAATGGCTCATGAATGGACCTCCAAATCAAAACGTGATCTCGAAGATCTCCCAAACTCCTGACGAGGGAGGATGAGACGCTTCGATTCCATAACGATGACCCTTTCCCGTGGAACAACCAGCGTGACGATTCGGAAGAAGGGTCGTAAACCAACCCGTACTCGATCGTTACAGTTCTTCCTCCTGAACCTGTTCTTTCAGGATCTGCTGCCCCTCCTCGCTCTCGTAGTACGCCTCCATGGCCTCTTCTTCTTCCTGACGGAGTTCCGGATCTTCGACGATGGTGCCCGTCGTCTCCGCCCCGCCCGCGCCGCAGCCGCCAAGCAAGCCGAGGCTGCTCCAGGACAACACGAACAGCAGACCACCGGCACGCAGCACGCGAGATGATTGCATGTGTGTACTCACTTTTTTTGTGAAATGAGGGTCGTGAACGTCATTCACGAAGGTTGATCGGGATGGGTTAGACCCATCAGTCGATCAGGAAGAGGCCGAATCGGTGAGCCGACCCCAGCAAGGCGCTGGTGTCGAAAGGGACCTCTCCCCTTACCCCTGCGAAAAGGATGAAAACGTGCCGGCGCACGCTCCTCCCCGCTGGGATTCTCCGGAACCGGATTAACTGCTGATATTCGGACAGGAAAGGTAGAGACGTCAGATACTGATCAAGAGATTGGACGTCTCTGGATATCTAACGTCCTCGAAGCATAACCAACGCGAGAACAACCGACAACAAAAAAATCAAGAATTTTCGCCATTTTTTCTCAGCAAGCTCAAATAACTCCGAGAAATTGAGAGGTCAGGTGAGAAAAACGCGGAAAAAACCGGCAAAAAATGCGCGGAAACCGCGTCGGCGGCAGGGCTGAACCCCATGGAATTCATTGATCTCAGAACCGTGGCACGGTCTCCCTTCCGTGCAATCTGTCGATACCAGGACCGGTCGCGAGAGCCCGAGGGATCAGGTCCAGGAGGTTCCTCGCTTGACGATCGAAGCGGCCCGACACGGCGCGGCCTTTCGACAGCCACGCCCACATTCGCTCCAACACACAGCGGCGCGGCGTCCGACGGCCAGGACGTCGCCCGCCCCGGTGATTCCGCCCGATCGGTTGGAGGCGATCCGTCGCGGTCAAGCTTCCGGCTCCAGCAATCCCGCCCGCTTCAGGAAGTCGCGGGCCACCTCGGGCGGGGGGCGTTTCTCCAGATCGACCTCGCGGTTGAGCCGCCGCATCGTCTCGGCGTTCAGGATGCCGGAGAGGCGGTCGAGAACTGCTTCCAGTTCGGGGAACCGCTCCAGGGTCTTCTGGCGAACCATCGGCACGGCCTCATACGGGGGGAAGAACCGGCGGTCGTCCTCCAGGACCACCAGGTCGAACGCGGCGATGCGGCCGTCGGTCGAATCGCCGGCGGCCACGTCGATGGACTCCTGGTTCAGGGCCGCGTAGAGGAGATTGCGGTCCATCTCGCGGGGCGTCTGGGCGAGGTGCAGGTCGTAGGCACGGACCAACCCCGGATAGCCGTCTGGGCGGTTCATGAACTCCGGCCCGAACCCCGCGCGGAGCGTGTCCTGGTAGCGCCGCAGGTCCGAAATCGTGCGGATGCCAAGCCGCGCCGCCTGCTGCCGGCGCATCAGGATGGCGAACGTATTATCGAATCCGAGCGGCGTCCAGCACGCGCACGCCGTCGCGCTCGGCGCAGACCTCGCGGACCCTCGCCAGGACCTTTCCCGGATCATTCCTCGGCGGCTCCTTGAGGATCGTCGTCAGGGCCGTGCCGGTGTACTCGACGTAGAGGTCCAGCCCCCCTTGCCGCAGGGCGTTGTAACAGACGAGCGTGCCGCCGAGGTTCGGCCTTACGGCGACGTGAATGTCCGTATGGGCCTCGACAAGCTGCTCGATCATCCGGGCCAGCAGGATCGGCTCGCTCGAATCCTTCGAGCCGACGACGATCGTCCGCGAGCCCGACCGCGCGGCCTGCTCGGTGTAGAAGCCCCAGCCGGCCAGGGCCACCAGGGCCAGCGTCCCGACGACGCCGAGCGCCTTCCGCAAGAACGAGGCATCGCGGCTGGACCGGGTCGAGCGTCCGCTCCAGCTCGCCGAGCGCGGCGTCGCAGGCCAGGGCCAGGAGCGCGGCGGGGACCGACCCGAGCAGGATCAACCGCGTGTCGGATAGAGACACGCCCCGGAAGATGAAGCTGCCGAGCCCCTTCGCGCCGATGGCCGCGGCGATCGTCGCCATGCCGACTGACGCCACCGCCGCGACCCGAACGCCTCCCAGGATGATCGGCACGGCCAGGGGCAGCTCGACGATCCAGAGCCTTTGTCCGACCGTCATCCCCATCCCCCGCGCCGCCTCGGCCACGCCACGGTCGATCCCCCGCAGGCCGAGGATCGTGTTCTTGAGGATCGGCAAGAGCGCATAAACGACCAGCGCCGCCAGCGCCGGCGGCTTGCCGATCGCGCCTTGAAAGAGGATCAGCAGGAATCCGAGCAAGGCCAGGCTGGGGATCGTCTGCAAGACGTTCGCCAGGCCGACCGCCAGACGCTCCAGCACTCGCGATCGCGCCGCGAGGATGCCCAGCGGTACGCCGATGGACGCGGCGATCAGAAGGGCTTCGAGCACCAGGTCCAGATGGGCGGCCGTGGCCTCGAACAAGGCGGCCCGCTGCGTCCAGGCCAGGTCGAGCAGGTCGCTCATGTTGCGTCGTCTCCGTCCTGGGTCGTCTGGACCGCCTCGGCCTCGCGGAAGAACTCGTGAACGAACTTGTTCGCCGGGCGCAGGCGGAAGTCCTCGGCCGTGCCTTGCTGGATCAATTCCCCGTGGTCGAGCAAGGCCAGGCGATCGGCGATCCGGCAGGCTTCCCGCAGGTCGTGGGTGACGAAGACGACGGTCGTCCCCAGCCGGCGCTGCAGGCCGCGGAACTCGTCCTGAAGCTCGCGGCGGGTGATCGGGTCGAGCGCGCCGAACGGCTCGTCCATCAGGATCAGGTCGGGATCGGCGGCCAAGGCCCGCGCCACGCCGACCCGTTGTCTCTGCCCACCACTGAGCTGATGCGGCAAGAGGGACGCGAACCGGGAAGGCTCCAGCCCGACCAGGCTCAACCGCGCCTCGGCCCGCTCGCGGCATTCGGCCCGAGGCACTCCCTGGAGCCTCGGCACGAGGGCGACGTTCGCCAGGATCGTCAGGTGCGGCATCAGGCCCCCTTCCTGGATCACGTAGCCGATCGAGCGCCGCAGGGCGATGCGGTTCCACTCGGCCACCGAACGGCCGCCGACCAGGACGGTCCCCGAACTGGGCTCGATCAGGCGGTTGACCATTTTCAGGAGGGTCGTCTTGCCCGATCCGCTCGTGCCGAGCAGGGCGAGGATCTCGCCGCGACGGACCTCCAGGCTCACCGCGCAGGGCCTCGTGACCGTCGGGATAGACCTTGCCGACCTCTCGCCAGGCGACGGCGGGCGTCGCGTCCTCATGCGGCATCGGGCTGCTTGCTTTCGGCTGGGCTGACCGGGAAGGCTCAAGGGGCCAGCAGATGGAACGGATAGACCGGGATGTTCCGCAAGATCCAGAAGAGAAGCGTCAACACGACCAGCACCCAGAGGACCCTCGCCGGCACCGAAATCCGGCGCAATCCCCGCCCCCGGACGATCCAGACGACGTCCGAGAGTATCGGGTAAGCCAGGAACGGCAGGACGACGAACAGCAATGGATTCAAGCCGAACGCCCTGAGGACGTGCCCCCGCAAGAGCTGGTGTGTCGCCCGCAGTCCGCCGCAGCCGGGACAATGCCAGCCGGTCCATTCGTGGAACTGGCAGCGCGGGTAGAGCCGCGACCCGGCCGGGTCCACCGTCGCGACCGCCAGAGAGAGCAAGGCCAGGGCCCCGTAAATCGCCGCCAGCTTCCCGCGCGGCGAGGCTGTTCCGGGGATCAACTCGCGGAACAAGGAGGCCCTGCGCAATCCCGGGTCCTTCGTCACGTCGTTCACAAAGCCCCCGCTTCGATTTGCTGGACGAGCGTGTCGCGCAGGAACAGCCCCAGAACAACCGCGCCGCCGATCGTCGAAAGGATCAAGATCGCACCGAGCACGCACGACCAGAGGATCAGCCGACGGGCCGCGCGCGATGCCCGCAAGGCCCCCTCACGGTCGCCGGCCTCCAGCAGCGACTGAACCCGCGTCGCCTGGATCAACGCCGGGAACCCCGTCGCCGGACAGCAGAGGATCGTCGCCAGCACGGCCTGCGAGAGATAGGTCGGGATCTCGGTTTGGTCGTCCGCATCGTGTTCCATCTCTCGGATGTTGGCCCTTCCGACGGTCAGCGTCAAGGCTGAGAGGAAGAAGATTTCACCGCGAAGCACGCAGAGTTCGCGAAGAGAAAGACAGGAAGAGAAAGGGGAGGAGGAGGTTCTGAAGGCGACCAAGTCGTCATATGCGTCCGCGAGACGGCGGGATCGTTGTACAATGGGAATGAGCGACCACGGGTGGCTCGTTTCCGCAATGTGTTTCACTCCCGGCGGATCGACGATATGCAATGGATGACTCTCCGTCTTGTGCGTCTGGCTCCGGCCCTGCTGGCCCTCCTGGGGATTGTCGCGAGCGCGGCCGCGGCTGACGACGAGCTGGAGCGGTATCTTTCGCAGATGCGCGAGCGCGTCACCGACCCGGCTCGCCCGATGGCCCAGCGCGAGAGTCTGGCGCTGGAGCTTGCCGCCACGCTCGACCGCGACGCGCAGCGGGCCGAGGACGTGACCAGACGCCGCGAACGCTGGCGCGAGGCGGCGGAATACCTCGAAGACTTCAACGGGCGGAATGAAGACCATCCCCGCGCCGGGAGTTCACCCTCCAGGCCGCCGTCTATCGCTGGGCCAGGGCGCGGACCTGGTGGCAACTCAGCCCTGCTCGACCCGACCGATACCGAAGCCTCGCGGCTCGCCCGAGAGGCCCTGGACGACGCCATTCGCCGCGTGCGATCGCTCACGGAAGGAACGATTGACGCGGCGAGCACCCTCGCGCAGAACGTCCGCTACCGGCTCGCGCAGATGCTCGCCGATCGCGCCCGGCTGGAGCCGGAGGATTCGGACGGACACCGCAAGTGGGCTCAAGCGGCTCTGGACGCCCTCGGCGGCCCGATCACGGAGCCGGGTTTGAGCGGGCGGGCGGACTTGCTGCGGGCCGACTTGCTCGCGAGGCTCGGGCGGTTCGATGAGGCCACGACCGCGCTGGAGAAGGTGGAAAAGGCCACGCCGCCGCCTTCCCCGGCCGAGCGAATCGAGACGACCGTGGCGATCGGGATCGGGAAGGGGCAGTTCGACGAGACGCTGGCGGCCGTGGAGGACGCGGCGCTGGACGAGGCGGTCCGGCAACGCCTGGCGGCGCGGGTGCTTCTGGCGAAACGTGTGGCCCTGCCCCCTGGCCCGGCGCGGGACGCGGCGGAGGCCGAGGCGTTCCGGCTCGTCGAGACCCTGCGCCGGGGCGGCGGTCCCGAGGCCCGCCACGCCTTGCTCGACCTGGCCCGATCGGTGGACGAACCGGGCCGAGAGCGCGGTCCCGAGGCGTGGGATGCCCTGGCGGAAGGTCGCATGCTCCGCGGTGATGTCGAGGGAGCCGCGAGCCTGCTGACCTTCGGCGGGGCGAAGGCCGAGGCGCGCGGCCAGATCGAGCAAGCCTGGACGCTCCGCTACCGGGCCGCCGCCGTGCTGTTCCGCGCTGGGCGGTATCGCCAGGCGGACGAGCTTCTGAACCGCATCGTGAACGATCGCCGGGCCGGCTCGATCCGCCCCGAGGCGGGTCTGCTCCGTGCCCTGGCACGCGGCCGGGCGCTGGCCTCGGGAACACCGGGGATCACTGCCGAGGATTATGTTGAGGCTCTGGAGGACCAGATCCGGGCGTTCCCCGAAGCGGACGTCACCCACGAGGCCCGCTGGCTCCTGGGCCGGGTCCGACTGGAAACCGGGGACCGCGAGGCCGCCTCGGCGCTCTGGAACGCGATCCCGCCGGGCACCCCGCGCTGGCTCGATGCCCGGCTCGCGGTCGGGCGGAGCCAGCGTGAGGCGATCGAGGCCCCACGCACCCTGGCCGAGCGCGACGAGGCCCGCCGCCGTCTCGACACGGCCCGTTCCTATCTCGATCAGGCGCTTGCCGAGGCCCGCACCCCGGCCCAGCAGGCCGAGATCGAGCTGGCCCGCGCCCGGCTGGAGCTGACGCCCGAGATCGGCGACCTGAACGCCGCGCGGCAGATCCTCAAACGCTGGCGAGCCCGCCCCCTGGCCGAGGAGCCTCGCAAACGGCTCAACCTCCTGCACGTCGCCGTCCTCCTGCGCGAAGGCCAGTACGCCGAGGCGATGACTGAGGCGCGCCAGGTCATCGCGACGGCCCGCCCCGACGCGCTTCTGGAACAGGCCCGCCTGCTCGATCGGCTGGCCGGGGCGAGCCGGTCGGACCTCCTCGCCCGACGTTGCGGCGACATTCTGCGGATCACGCTCGACCGCCTCCAGCGCGACGCCGCCACGCTCTCCCCTCGGGAACGGGTCGAGACGCAGCTACGCCTGGTCCGTGCCCAGTTCTACCGGGGCGACGCCGCCGCCGCGCGCCGGGCGCTGGACCGCGAGGCGATCCCGCCCGAGAGCCTGAACATCGAGCTGCTCTTGCTCCTGGCCGATACCCAGCTCCAGCTCGACGCCGTGGACGCCGCCGCCGCGACCTACCGCGTGCTGGCGAACCGCAGCCGGGCGGGCACGCTCCCCTGGTTCGAGGCCCGCTACGGCCTGGCCCTGACCTTCGAGCGCACCGGCCAGCCCAGGCCCGCCCAGCAGATCATCGACGCCACTGCCCTGCTCCACCCCGACCTCGGCGGCGGCGAACTTCGCGCCCGCTTCGAGCGGCTCCGGCAGCGTCTGGAACGCGAGTAACCCTCCGCGGCGGAATCCTGGTGACATTCTTCGAGCGCGCCACCGGCTCACCGTGTGTCGTTGATTCCAGTGCGCGCCTTTTTTTTTCGTCTGCAGACTGATTCGATTCAACGCAAATCCTTATTCTCCAAGAAGAAACGTCCAAAATCCGGCCCTGATTTCCGCGGCGCGCGACTGTCGCTGACCTTGCCAGACCATTTCGGGCGACGTTCGACAAGGGGACTATCGACGCAAGGGCATTCTATTCAACAGGATCGGGAAAATCCCCTCCGCTCCCGGAACCATCCCTCGGGCCGCTGGGAGGTCAAAACGGTCTTCAGGGAGTGATGCTGACCGTGCGCGGTGCGGCGCGCGTCGGCGGGGCCGGAGTGACACTCCGGGGACACGATCTCGCCAGGGGAAAACCGTCCACCACTCGATGCAATTTGAATCCGGTGGGGTGCCCATTGACGGAACTCGACCCCCTCTTGTCGCTGAGAGACCGAGTTATAATCGGACGGCCCCATCATGGTGTCCCGGCCGACTGCCAGGTGGGGAAGAATCGGTGGTTCCCGAGACGATATCTCCAGGCGCCTGTCGGCCTGTCGGCGGAAGGGGGGCGGCCCATTCCGGGAGATCGCGGAGGATCAAATTGACCCACCAAGAGGTTTTCATCGGCGGCATCCTGATCGTCTGTATGTTGGGGCTTTTTCTCCTGGTCATCGTCATCCGTCAGGACATCGAACGGACCTTGCGCGGCACCCAACGGGATCTCTCGGAGTCGGACACCCCGAAGGCGTGGTTCCGCCGGCTTCCTCGACGCATCCACCTCGTTCCCGCCACGGCCGGGGACTGGCACGACGAGCCCGGCGTGACGGAGCGGGTCGAGGTGTTGCGCGGGTTGGGGTTCGAGGATGTCGGGCCGTTCCGGATCCGGGAAAACCCCGACGTTTGCTTCTGGGCGCTGGTCAAACCGGAGGAGTCCGTCATGGCCCTGGTCCACGACGATGCCGAACTGGGCGTCTTCCACGAGTTCAGCACGACCTACCAGGACGGCGGGGCCTTCAACCTGCTTGACATCGAATGGTCCCCCTATCTGGACAGTTTGCCGAACAACGTGACGGTCGGCGTGCCCCCCGCGCCGACGACGGACCTGTACCGGCGTTTTCTCGGAGAGCGGCCGGATCGTCCCTCGGTCGCGATCTCGGCCGAGGCGTTCGTCCCCCACTTCGAGCGGTCTCATGCCGACATCGCGGACTGGGTCAACAGCCGGGGCGGCATGTCGGCCGCTCAGATCCGACGGCTCAACCTCAAGTCCGGCATCGAGCTGGACGACGTGCAACTCTCCAACATCCGCAATCAGGTCCGGCAGCTCGCCCTGACCGACCTCGACCAGAGCTTGCGCGAGCGGTTCCTCAGCGCCTGGGCCCGCGACGCCGAGAAGTGCCCGGATCGGGATGACCAGCTCATCCTGATCCACGATGGCCTCGATACGAACCGGCTCTATGAATACTTTCTGTCCGTGTTCGACGAGGAATTCCGCGCGGCCGAAGCCGCCGAACGTTCCGAGGTCTATGACCCCTGGCTCGACGGTGAGCCCCACAACCCCGAGCCGCCCTGGCAGACCTTGCCGCCTCGCGCGGCCTTCCCGACGCTCAACGCGCGGCTCCCGGAAGAGGAACGTTACGAGAAGCTCGGCGAGCTCGACTGGCCAATCTCCGTGGATGTCTATCGTGAGCGAAGGGCCTGAGCACCACCCGAATCAGGACGGAAAAGGATCTCCACATAGCTGCCCCAGGGTGGCCTGGACAATGCACACGTTGTCCAGGAGACACGACCGCGCGGTTGCGAGAGCGTGTCGCATCAGAACGGTCGGCCGTCACCCCGAGGTCTTGAAGGCATCCTGCAAAAGTTCCCCGATATTCAATTTGGGATCGGGGTTGGTCAAGACCGCTTGCAGGACACCGGACAGGACCCGCGCCAGCCGGCGATAGTCCATGATTTCGGCCCGCGAACGGGCATCACGAAAGAACAGGTCGCGAACCTCTTCGAAGGTCCGGTCCGTCTCGGGACAGAGTGCCTTGCCGTTGTTCTTGTAGAAAGGCTCCAGCAGTGGTAAGGAAGCGCCCGAATAGGCACGTTCGGAAACCTTGCGCGAGGTCATCAGGTTATTGATGAGGTCGATGCCCAACTCGACGTTCTCCGAGCCGCGCTGTATCGCTAAATACCATTCCCCCCAGCCTGAGTGGTGCCGGACCCTCAGCTCTCGGCCTTCCGCTTGAGCTTGCGCTTGCTGTTCATCGAGATACTCGCGTGAGACCGGGATCGGGGCGACCCCAAAATGGGCCTCGGGAGGGAACTCCACCAGCCGCCTCCCCTCGCGGTTCCTGCGGCAACGGTAATCGATCCAGGTCGAGTACCAGTGTCGGGCGAAGGCCCAACGGGGATCGCTGTTCATTCCCGGATCGATGCTGGAGTGCAACGGCACGATCTTCTTGACATGAATCCAGTTGTGAAGTCGTCGAATCGCGGCCACCAACCGCTGAAAGCCGTCGGGAGGGTCGAACCGGATCCGGAGCGGCTGGTCTCGGGCGGACCGATCGGTCTGAATGACGAGACCATGTCCCCAGGCCAGTTCCAGGGCGATGGTCATGCGCGTGTCGTAGGTCCGTGACTCCAGCAGGAGCGGGTGGGGCATCCCCTCACGTTGCAGATCGGTGGCGATGTCCTCCAACTCCTCCCAGGTCTCGGGCGGTCGCGCGACGAGGTCCTTGCGATAGACGAGCATACCGACGTTGGCCATCTGGGGCACCGCGAGGTAGGGCCGATCTGGAGCATCGAAGTCGCGATAAATCCGCTCCTTGGCCCGTGCCAATTCGGGGATAATCAACGTCTGCTCGGCATCCGCCCCCTCGGCCTCTTCCAGTGAGAATAGCTTTAACTGCTGGGGGGGGATCGGCTCCAGGAGCTTGGCCTTGCTCAATTCCTTGACCCAGTATTCATCAACGTTGGAGAGCAAGAGCGGTTGCGAGCTGGGAATCCGATCGGCGTACCGCTTGACAGCGAAGATCCGCTGCATGGCGGAGCGTGTAAATTCCTGGACGACGACCCCCGGGTAAACCGAAGGGATATCCACCATCCGCAGGTGGTCGATGACTTCAAGTTGCGGGGGGTTCTCGTGAAAGAGCGAGATCAGACCCTGGGCCGCGTAGGTCGGGAATAGCGTGATCCCCCGGTTCTTGACGAACTCGTAGCAGCACGGCCGATGCTGGATCGCCAGGCCCCGCCCCTTCAGAACCCGGCAAAAC
Organism: uncultured Planctomycetota bacterium; assembly: GCA_963758025.1. Taxonomy (GTDB): domain Bacteria; phylum Planctomycetota; class Planctomycetia; order Isosphaerales; family Isosphaeraceae; genus CAVWUA01. The sequence continues at coordinate 31,685 of CAVWUA010000022.1, forward strand.
TTGAGGTCCTCCTTCCATTCGGTAAACGATTCCTTATCGGGTGAGGTAGGGATCTGGTGCGACCGCGGCTCGTGCTGGAGTTGAATCACCACGTCGGCGATGTAGCTTTCGGCCGCCAGGCTCCGGGCCTGGGCGAAGTCCTCGGCCGTGAGGACAACCGTAAGCTGTTTGCCCAACCGCTTCAACCGTCTGCGCCAGGCATCGAACGAGCGCAGGACGGCGATGAGCATCTGACGAGGGTCAGCCGACCGGAACCGGGATTGGGCGCTGATTAATCAGCGCACTGAGGCTGTCGATGATGACGAGGGTGCGCGGCGACAGTGCGAAAGGCTTCAGTGCCTGGACTATCTGCCACAGGTTGGCCAGACTTTCGTTGATGGACATCTCCTTCCGCAGGTCCGCGACGTAACGCAGTGCCTCCGCGGTTTCGTCCCCCGGCGCCACCTGGGTCTGCCACGCCTGCTCGAAACCCAGAGGACGGCGAAACTCCTCATCAAGCAACTTCGCCTGCTCTCGTTCAACGATGTCCCAGTAGCGCGTGAGGTCGAACGTGCCCCAGGGCGCATCGGCACCGAGGAACGTTCGGAGGTCCTGCGACCAGAGGGACTCGGTAATCTGGTTGAGGGCCTCATCCGGGTCTTCCTCCACCGCGACGAAGACGAAGGCATGTCCTTGCTGAATGGCCGACCGGGCAACTTGCAGCGCCAACGTGGTCTTGCCCGCACCCGGCTGGCCCCGGAGTAGGACCGTCGAACCCTGCGCAACCCAGAACCGCCCAGCATCGTGTCGAGCGTCGCGATGCCCGTTGATAGCAATGGCCCCAGGCCAGCCGCAGGTTTGAGGCGGATCTTTCAGTTGGGCCACGGCCTCGATCCCCAGCGCGGTCAGGGTCAGTTCCTCGTCACCTTCCTTCAAGAAGCCCTCGGCCCGGAACTTCGCGATGACTTCGTCGATCTCGGACGTATCGCCGAAGTGTTCCCGAATATCATTCGAGCGTCCTGCATTGACCGGTCTGGATCATCCAGAGGATGAATAGCCGATCCGGATCGGCCAGCAGTTGGCTCAGACGTCGTTCCGATTCGTTAATATTCATCGAAATACATGCCTCGCTGGCACCGGTAATATAGGTTCCGGACCCCCTCGGCACGTTCGAGGGCTATGGTGAGAATATGACAACTCGTCAGTTCTCCAGCTTCGTAACAATAAACTCCCCCGCCACCGGTTGCCTGATGAAGATCGCGAATTGGTCCATCCATGAAGTAGCTTCCCTTATATTGTTTCGGCACCATCACAAGGAATTTCTGAAACAGGCGCGGATGATTGCAAAAGCCAGCGACCTCCGTAGAAGCCCCCGGTGCCCCTTCGACCAGAACGATGACGAGGTGGGCAGCCTCGGCCTGATCGAATTCTTGCGCCGTGAGCGATCGCGAATCCCTGGATCCAAGATCCTCACTGAACAGAGCGTTATGGCCGATCCTACGAAGTTCGTCGCGGATCTGGAGCCGCTTACGGGCGACGTCGCTATCGGCGATCGGGTTCGGCCCCCAGACCAGGATCGTCAGGGCCGTCGTCTGGGCGACCCGCCTCCGTAAGGCCTCCCGTCTCGCGTTGAACTCTCGGTGCGCCTTCCGCGCGGCCGGCGTCTTTGCGACCGTCTTCTTCGGCGGTTTACCTTTCGCCATGTTGTTGCCTCGCTTTCGCACCAAACTTTCAGGCTGCATCGCGGGACGATTGGCCAGGAACGACAACAGACTCAAGGTATCGCTGCCCCGACCGGGAAGTAATATCTTCGTTCAAGATAAGTTTATTTCAGAGAAGTGATCTGGCTCGTGGGAGTTCTGGGCAACAGCCACGTTGTCCAGCCGGCGCGGCCGCGCGAGGCGATTGCGAGAACGTGGCGCATTGGAACGGTCGGCCGTTGCCCTGACGTCTCGTGTCGCCGCGCGGCCGAGACGGATTGTCCCGGCCACGCGCGTCAAACCCTGCCGAGGAGCGGCCCCTCGATCAATACCGGCCACGCGGCAGGACGGTGATGGTATAGGTGATGTCCTGGCTGAAGAGCGGCCCGTCGATCGAGGTCAGGTCGAGGACGCCGCCCCAGTGGAGCGTGTGCGTGCCGACCGACAGCGGCTTGACGATCGCCCAGTAGCCGTCGCTGACCGACAGGCTGGTCGCGCCTTCCGGCGCGTCCACTTCGAAGTACTGCAGGATGTTGTTGTCGGGCAGCGGGCCGAAGACGAACGGCGGCGATTCGAACCGATAGTCCTCCAGGTCCGTCACGGACTTGCCGTCGATCTCGAGGAACAGAGACGATACGTCGATGAAGTCGGTGATGAAGCTGGCAAGCTCCGCCAGCTCAGCCGCGGTCTCGCCGTTGCCTTCGATGGTCGAGGCCTCGACGTTGACCAGCGGTAACATCAGCGCCGTGCCGGAGGGGATCCTGCAGGTCCGATTGGCCACACCCTCAAAGACGCCGGGCACGATCTCGGTCGAGGCGTACGTCCCGCCCAGGAACCAGACCTTCCCCGTCTGGCCGGCGTCGCAGTCGGCGGTGTCGAACAGCGGATGCCCGTCAACCGGCAGCGAATAGGTCCACTGCCAATGCAGGACGCTCCATTCCGCATAACTCAGGCCCTGGAAGTTGGCACTGGGCGGGACGACGGCCGCGTTCCCGCCCCCGCCGGCGGCGGCCGGCGCGGTCATCAGGAGGGTCGCGGCGCAGCAGGTTGCGAGGAGGACGGACGCGTGGGGCATACAGGATGTCGATCGCATGGTTCTTCTACCTCTCTTCGTGATGTGTCGTCACAGAAAGTTCAATCCCGTGGCATGCGAGGGCTGGGCTCGACGACGAGCCAGAACGGGGCGATTGCGGCGCCCCCGGCGGTCTCGGGATGGCACGGCCGAGTCCGCGCCGGGCCGGTTGGCCGGCGCGGGATCCAGAGGAGAATTGTCAAGTCGTCGGTACGAGACCGGACGCCAACGACGGATTGTGAACGTCGGCCCAGATCCAATCAAGCGAAATTCACAATTTTTCTTTCTTTTTGTTTGCTTAAATAAAAAATTTGTAGAAATTTACCATACATAATTTCCGATGACGTCACGTCCCGTGGCCATGCAGGGGGGTGGAACGAGAACGGAGGTCAAGCCGACGGCGGCGATTCCGGGCCTGAGATTAAATAAAACCGCATGAGCACTTATCATAGATGTAGGGTGGGCATCTCCACCATTCAGAGTTACATGCCACATGCGCGAGAAGTCCCGGCAACGGCGGCCCTTTCCGGGCGCGATGCGTGACTTCCCGGGAGGATGGTTGATGGCGGAAAAGGAGATTCCCACGGACCAGGCATCGCGTCATCCGCCATGCGGGACGTGGTATGGCATAGCGATTGCAGATATTTCCCTTTCAGTCGTTCGAGGGATGGCTCCCCGTTCTCATCGTGTCGATGAGCAACGGAACGGCATCCCATTTTGAGTGCGAAGGTAAAAGGGAGATTGACCATGGCAGATAAAGCACGCGAAAACCCGGATGTTCGTGAAGTGGACGAAAACCCCGATCCGCTGACCGGCGAGCATGGTTCCCACCCGATCGGGACGGGCGTGGGCGCGGCGGGTGCCGGCGCCGCGGGCGCGGCGATCGGCGCGATGGGCGGACCGATCGGCGCGGCGGTTGGCGCGGTCATCGGCGCCGTGGCGGGTGGCCTGGCGGGCAAGGGGATCGCCGAGGCGATCGACCCGACCGTTGAGGAAGCCCACTGGCGCGAAACCTATCCGACCCGGCCGTACTATGACGAGAAGGTCGAGTACGACGAGTACGCTCCGGCCTACCGTTATGGCTGGGAGACGCGTTCCCGGCTGCACGACCGTTCCTGGGACGAGGTCGAGCCCACGATGGAGCGCGAGTGGACCACCGCCCGAGGCGAATCCTCGCTGGAGTGGGAGCGCGCCCGCCCCGCGACGCGCGACGCGTGGGATCGAGTGGAGCGGATGTATCCGGCGCAGGCGCCTCACGAGCGTTGAGTTGAACTGAGAATCGTCGGATCACGACGCGAACAACGAAACGGGGTTCCGGTGGGTCAATCGCCCGCCGGGGCCCCGTTTTTCGATTCCGAAGCGAGCGCACTCAGTTGCTCGATCCGTTGCCGGAGATCCCCCTGCGCGTGCCGACGTTCGAGCCGATCGCGGGCCGTGGCCAGGGCAGCGCGTGCCTCGTCGGGGCGATGGGTCAGCAAGAGGCATTCCGCCCGATTGGCCAGGGTGTGAAGCTCGTCCGGCGCGACCTTCAGCACGGCGTCATACGCGTTCAAGGCCCCCTCAAGGTCCCCCTGAAGTTGCCGACACACCCCCAGGCCGAGCGTGGCGGTCGGGTCGTCCGGCCAGAACTGGGCCATGAGCCGGTAGATGGCCTCGGCCTCCTTTGTCTGGTCGTTCCGCAGGCGGCCATGCGCCTGCCAGGCCAGGTCGTCTCGTGCTCGGGATGAGAGGCCGACGAGCGCGCCGAGGGATAAATCCCCGCGCAGCCAGCGACGCAGGCGTCGCGGGGCGATCCGACGCCGGGGCATTAGCGAGTCTCCTTGAGGATCTTCCGCAACGCTTGCCGCATGGCCTTGGCCGACGACCAGCGGTCTTCCGGCCGCTTCTCCAGCGCCTTGCGGAGGATGCGTTCCAGGGGCGCGGGGGCGTCGGGCCGGTGCGCGCGCAGGGGGACCGACGGATACTCCAGGATCATGGCGATGGCGTTCCCCTTGTTCGGGTCGAAATCGAGATAGGGATACTGGCCCGTCAGCAGGTAATACAGGGTGGCCCCGGCGCTGTAGATGTCCCCGGGTTCCTTGACGCCGCGGAACTCGCGGATGTGGTCCGGTGAGATGAACCCGATCGATCCGCCAATATCGCGCTCGTGGGTCAGGTCCGTGAAGCCGGCATCGTCGCGGAAGCTCTTGGCCAGGCCGAAGTCCGACAGCTTGACCACCGGCCAGGGGGGCGGTCCGGCGACCAGGAGATTCGACGGCTTGATGTCGCGGTGCACGTAACCCCGCTCGTGCGCATGTTCCAGCGCGGAGAGCAACTGAATGCCGATCCAGGCCGCCGTCGGGATCGACAGCCGCGCGGGGCTCAGCCCATCGACCCAGGCGCGGGCGTGCGGCCCGTCCACATATTCCATGACGAGCTGGAACTGCCCCTCGTGCTCGTACATCGCGTAAAAGGCGACGATGTTCGGGTGTCGCAGATCGCGTAAAACGCCCAGTTCACGGCGGAAGTAGCGCCGGGCTCGATCGCCCGCCGCGACCGTGGGGGTCATCATCTTGATGGCGACCTGCTGCCGGTCCTTCTGCCGGCGGGCCAGGTAGACTTCCCCCATGCCGCCGGCACCGATCCGACGCTCGATCCAGTAGCCCTCCGGGGGCGTGGGATAGCGCCGGGATTGCTCGATGCATTCGTCGCAGACCCACTGGAGCGGTCCGTCATCGGGCGCGCGGACGCCAGCACTTCCACCGGCGCGATGGCCTGCTGGCAACGCAGGCAGACGATGCGCGGCAGCTCCGCCCAGGTGGCCTCAACGTGGACGGCGAACGTGCTCCGCCCCGCCGAGATCACATCCCCATCGCGGAGCCGACATTCCGCGACCCGCGCGCCGTTGACCTTCGTGCCGTTGGTGCTGCCTAGGTCCTTCAACAAGCAGCGCGGCGGGTCCACCTCGATCAAGAAGTGATTGCGCGAGAGGAAACCATCATCGGGGACCGAGAAATGGGCTCCCGTGCCACGACCGACGATGAAGGTGTCGTGGCGTTCGAAGGCGTATTCCTCGCCTTGATGAGGACCGGCCGTGACGCGCAGGATGACGCTCATCCGTTCCTCCGGCGCGGCCGGTCCGGCATCCCGGCCCGCTGTCCACGGTCCACGCCACACGAGAACTCCGTCAATTTCATTGTAATCGGGGCATCAGGGAACGCAAACCGGCTTTACGCGCCTTCGGGGTTGGGGGAGGGAGCGAACCGCTCGTTGGCGATCTGCTGGAGCCGCCGCAGGTCGAGCTTTCCGGTGCCGAGGACCGGCAGGTGATCCACGTGGATGAAGTCCTCGGCCGAGGGAATCCAGAGTTTCGGCAAGGTGCCCGCCGCCAGCTCGTGATAGACCTGATCCGGCTCCTTCGGCAGATCCGAATAGATCACCACCAGGCGCTCGCCTCGCTTGTGGTCGGCCACCGACGTGACCGCCACGTGGGCCTCGCCGTCGCCGGCCACCTCCAGGATGGCGGACTCGACCCGTTCGTGGGGGACCATCTCGCCGCCGATCTTCGAGAACCGGCTCAGGCGTCCGGTGATCGACAGGAACCCGTCGTTGTCGAACAGGCCGAGGTCGCCGGTCGAATACCAACCCTCCTGAAGCACCCGGGCGGTCGCCTCGGGCTGGTTCAGGTACTCCTTCATGACCTGCGGCCCCTTGACCTGCACGATCCCCTCGGTCCCTCGGGGAAGGACCGCGCCGGTGTCGGGATCGACGGTGCGGATCGCGGTGCCGGGCAAGGGCATGCCCACGGTTCCGGGCCGGTTGGCGGAGACGGTCCGGCCGTCGGGCGTCGTCTTCCGCTGCGGCAGGTTCACCGCGACGACCGGCCCGGTCTCGGTGCAGCCGTAGCCTTCCAGCGGCTCGATCTTGAGCTTCTCGCGGATCTGCGCCGCGAGCTCCGGCTTGAGCTTCTCGGCCCCCAGGACCGGCAGGCGCATGGTGGCGAACTGCTCGGCGTCGCAGCGGTGGACGTAGCCCTCGCATGAACGTCGGCGTGCCGAAGAGGATGGTCGCCCCGTGCTCCTGGCAGAGGTTCCCGACGATCCGCGCATCGAGCGGGTTGAAGTGATAGACCCCCTTGAACCCCAGGCTAAGGACCGTCCAGATCGTCACGGTGAACCCGAACGAGTGGAAGAACGGCAGGATGCCGAGAACGACCTCGTCGGGGTTCAGGTCCACGGCGGCGTCGATCTGATGGACGTTGCTGAGGACGTTCCCGTGGGTCAGCACGACCCCCTTCGGCTGGCCGGTCGAGCCCGAGGTGAAGATGAGGGTCGCCGTCTTGTCGAGCGAATCCCCGCGCAGGCCGGGCAAGAACGCCCCCATCGCGGCGATCGGCACGCCCCGCGCGACCGCCGCCGCCCAGACCTTGTCGGCGGTCGTCACCTTCCTGGGGATGTCCTCCAGGTAGAGCAAGGTCCCCTTGGGGGTCAGCTTGAACTTGTCGATCGCCTTGCGAGAGGTCAGGACGTGCGTGATCCCGCTCTGGTCGATCGAGGCGTCGAGCACCTCCTGCCCGGCCGTATAGTTGAGATTGACCGGCACCTTGCCCCAGAGCGCCAGGGCGATGTTCGCCACCGCCGCCGGGACCGTCGGCGGGATGAACAGCCCGACATTGGGCGCATCGCCGAGCGCCCTCGACAGCACCCGGCCCAGGGCGAGCGCCCGCAGGAACGTCTCGCCGTAGGTCAAGGACGTCCGCGTGCTATCGGCCATCGCGGGCTTTGTGCGACACCGACGCGCCACGTGAACGAACGTCCTCGGGAGCGATCGCCAGTGTTTCGGCAAGGGGGACAGGGGGAAGTCGGGCGCGACCTCCGCCGTCTCGGCGGTTCTCGTGGCGGTTTCCAAGCTCATGCGGCGGCTCTCGGGGACCCGTGGGGGACCGGTATCGACGTGGCGTAATTTGGCTTACGACCCGATGGGAGATCTATCGCGTTAATCTACGCGACGGATGCCCCCTTCGCAACCGGAAGCCGTCACGCGAGTTCCCGCGACGCCCTTTCTCCAAAGCCCGGTCGCGATAGAATACCGATAGACCATCTCTCCATCCTTCCGGCCGCGCACGGACCGGTCCACCATTTTCCAGGAGGGTGCCATGTCGATCACGGCCCCCGAACCGTCACGGACGCCTCGGCCGAGGCCGAACGCGCAGCGGCAGATGCGGCAGGCGGAGGAACTGCTGTTCTCCGGCCCGTCGCGGTCGGGGTTCGCCAAGGCCCTCTTCCGGGGCGAGTTCCGCGGCGACGTGCTCTTCCCCTACCCCGAGCTGCCCCCGGACGAGCAGGCCGAGGCCGACGAGGCCGTCGCGGCGGTCCGGCGCGTTCGCCGACGAGCACATCGACGCGGCGGCGATCGACCGCGAGGCCGACATCCCCGCCGTCGGTGATCCAGGGGCTGGCGAAGCTCGGCGTGCTCGGCATGACCGCGCCGAAGGAGTTCGGCGGGCGGGGGTTCTCGCAGTCGCAGTATTGCCGGATCATGGAGGTGATCGGCGGCCATGATGCCTCGACGGCCGTGTTCGTCAACGCCCACCACTCGATCGGCATCCGCGCCCTGCTCCTGTTCGGCACCGCCCGAGCAGAAGGCGAGTGGCTCCCGCCGCTGGCCCGAGGGCGAGAAGCTCGCGGCGTTCGCCCTGACCGAGGAGCAGGCCGGGCTCCGACGCGTCGAACGTCCAGACGACCGCCACGCCCGACCGACGACGGCCAGACGTACACGCCTCAACGGCACGCAAGCGTTACATCACCAACGGCGCGATCGCCGACGTGCTGACGGTGATGGCCCGCACGCCCGACCCGAAGGGGGGCGAGTCGAAGGTCACCGCGTTCCTCGTCACGCCCGACATGCCGGGCTTCGAGGTCGTCGAGGCCCGGATGCCCAAGTGCGGCATCCGGGGCACGGCCACCGCGACGCCTGGCCTTCCACGACATGCCGGTCCCCGCCGCGAACATCCTCGGCCCGCTGGGCAAGGGGCTGAAGGTCGCCCTGACGGTCCTCGACTTCGGCCGCACGACCTTCGGCGCGAGCTGCACCGGGGCCGTCGAAGGCCTGCCTCGCCGCCGCCGTCCGCCACGCCAACCGCCGCCGCCAGTTCGGCCGGCCGCTGGCCGAGCTGGAGCTGGTCAAGAAGAAGATCGCCTTCATCGCCGCCACGACCTACGCGATGGAGGCCACGACCTACGAGACCGCCGCCCTGATCGACCGCGGCGCCGAGGACTACATGCTCGAGACGGCCATCCTGAAGGTCTTCTCGACCGAGGCCCTCTGGCAGAGCGGTGTACGAGACCCTCCAGGTCCACGGCGGCCAGGGGTACTTCACCGACGAGCCCTACGAGCGCATGATGCGCGACGCCCGGATCAACACGATCGGCGAGGGGGCCAACGAGGTCCTCAAGGCGTTCATCGCCCTGGTCGGCATGCGCGACATCGGCGAGGGGTTCAAGGCGACCCTGCACGGCTTGAAGTCCCCCTCGAAGGCCCTGCCGACCGCCTGGCGATTCGGACGCGAGCGGGTCGGCCGCCTGTCCAACGCCCGCACATCCCCGTCTCCCACCCCGACCTGCAACCCGCCGCGCACGCCCTGGCGAGGCGCGTCGACGCGGTTCTCCCGGACGATCGAGCGCGTCCTCTTCCGCTGGAACGCCCGTTATCACCTATCCCGAAACCCCCAGGACGTGATCCGGCCGCAGCTCGATCAGGAACGGATCGCCGACGCCGCGATCGCCCTCTACACGGCGTCGTGTACCCTCGCCCGGCTCGACCACGACCTGTCCCGAAGCGAGACCTCCGACGCCGACCGCGCCGCGGGCCGGCTCTACCTGAAGATGGCGAACCGACGATTCGATCAGGCACTCCACGACCTGTCCTCGAACGACGATCCCGCCACCCTCCATGCCGCCGACGCGGCCTTGAATTCAAACCGTGATGGGTGATCGACTTCACGCGATTGGATCAATCGCCGCAAGGATCAATCTCTCCGATCGGAACGTCGAGTGCGCGAGCGATCTTTTGCAGAGTCATGTTCGTGGGACTGTGCTCGGCGTTCTCCAGACGGCTGACATGGCTCTGAGGCAAGCCCGCCTGGTCCGCTAACTGAGTCTGAGTCAGGCCTGCTTCCTTTCGGAGTTCGCGAATCTTCTGCCCCACATGTCCCTTCCAAGCCTTGAGACCTCGTGCAAGAGATTCATCGCTATCAAGAGGCAGAGGCTTCGTGGTGATTGGGAGTTGAGCGAAGATCTCCTCCATAGCGCGGCGGATACTTCGCTGTTCCTCTGGGTCATCCGTCTTGCGCCATTCCTGGAGCAACTCGAAAAGGTCGTCGCGATCGGCCTTGGGTAAGGTCCCAATGCGATCGATCAGGATTGTTAAGGCCAAGATGGCGGACTTGACGGTATCCGGCAAGCAATCATACGTCTCATGCAACTCGCTGGTCAGCATGTTGTCCTCGTTTTCATTCCTTAAGCCACCTGAACCGAGCGGCTTTGCTTCGATGGGGTCACGGCTCGCCCACGCCTGCTCAATGGGAATGACTCAAGAGTCGGGAGGATAGGCCTCCAGATAAAGACGCATTCGGCGCCGCATGGTGATCCGATCTCCAACAGGAGTCGGACCGTTATTTTCTTTCTTGATCGTACCAAGAATGACAATATTTCGCTTTTTCTTATATATAAAATAGAACACGCGCACATTTATATTGTGTAATATACCGCCTTTGTCCCGAATCTCGAAAAACTCTTCGATGGGGCGCACATCAATTGTCACGCTATGCGATGGATCGTCTTGCCGCGCCAGTTCGCGGACCTGTTCCGCCATGTGATTGTACTGGTCTTTATTCAGAATCGACATTGCCTCCTCAAACGCCCTGTTGAGGATCTCAACATTCCACAAATATCCAGGGTACGGACCACCACCTTCTTTTACGCCAATTTTCATTTCTTTCATTCTGAAATATCCCCCCGTGGACAGCATGCCATGATCCACGACTACATAATATACAACGAAATGATCCAGTCAAGGGGAATATGCAAAAGCGGAATGCAAGACGAGAACTTTCGAAACGGAACGGCACCGGTGCAGTCGGCGAGCTTTTCAATTTCGAGGCAGTGTCCCCCGCAAAATCGGGAGCAGTCCAACCGCCGCGACGCGGGACGTCCCTGCCGAATTCCCTCTTTAAGATAAGATCCTCGCGCATCCGTCCATTCCGCCGGTTGTCTGACGCGGGCCTCGAAGACCTTGCTTTTTTAGAGACTTGTGGCCCGAAAACCGTGAGATGTACTAGGTTAAACAATGGAGCGGCAACGCCCGGCGGAATGCCCGCAATGGAACCGGAAGCGCACTCAAGGATGCGAATCAATGAGATCCGCGATTCGGCTGGTCTGTGCCGATTGTCTGCGTAGCGTGGAGCGTGTCGAGGAGAGCCCATCGCCCCTTCCCACGACCTGCGTGTATTGTGGCGGACCGGTCGAGCGGCAGCCGACCGACTCGACCGAGGAGTTCGAGACGCCGCTGTCGCTGGAGCTGACCCCCGAGGAGGAATCGCGCTGGATCGCGCCGCCGACGAGCCGCTTGCTCAAGAGCGTGGGTCGGTTCCAGCTCCGCGAGATTCTCGGCGGCGGCGGGTTTGGCCACGTGTACAAGGCGTATGACCCGCGGCTCGACCGCGACGTGGCCTTGAAGGTGCTCAAGGACACGCATCCGACGACCCGCGTGATGGAGCGTTTCTTCCGCGAGGCCCGCGCCGCGGCGCAGCTCGACCACCCGAACATCGTCCCGTTGCTCGATGCCGGCCGCGACGACGGCCGCTGCTGGATCGCCTATCAGTACGTCGAGGGCCAGACCCTGGGCCGGGTCCGCGACTTCGACGGCGTCAACTTTGAAGGTGCGGCGCGGGTCGCGCAGATCCTGGCGGAGGCTCTCGACCACGCCCACCGCCGGGGCGTCTTCCACCGCGACGTGAAACCTTCCAACGTGATTCTCGAAGAATCCGGCCGTCCCCGCCTGATCGACTTCGGCCTGGCGCGACGGCTGGGGCTGGAGCCGACCCTCACCTTCGAGGGCACGATTCTCGGCACCCCGGCCTACATGAGCCCGGAGCAGGCAGCGGGCCGCAGTCATGTGGCCGACGCCCAGAGCGATATCTACAGCCTCGGCGTCGTGCTCTACGAGCTCCTGTGCAACCGCCGACCGGCCGACCTGCCCAGCAGCATCCCCGCGTGGCGGGCCGAGGCGCAGGGGCCACCCCCTCCCCCCCGGAGCGTGAACCGTCGCGTGCCCCGCCCGCTCGACGCGATTTGCCGCAAAGCCCTGGCCCTGGACCCCGCCGACCGCTATCCCGACGCGCGCAGCCTGGCCGACGATCTCGGCCGCTGGATCACCCGTCGTCAGGGGGCCGCCACGCGTCGTAAACTCATGATTGGTGCCTCGATCCTGCTGCTCGTTCCGGCGACCGTGCTGGCCACCCTCACCTGGTCGCGCTCGCCGGGCGAGCCCGTCGCGGCCGATCCACCGGAGGTCCATCATCCCGGGAACCCGACCGCGGTGATGACCCGGATCGATTCGTGAGCCGCGTCCCGCCATCTTCTCAGCCCATCCCCACCCTGAACCGCCAGGAGAGGCGGGTCAACCTGCCTCCCGATAGTGATACAGACGCCCGAGGCCCGCACCGCGCTGGATGGATTCGGAGATAAGCCACGGAACAAGAACGCGGAATGAGGACGTATCGCACGCGACGGAGCCCTGAAATCTCCGTCGCGTGCCACATCCACTCCACCGGCCGGATCAAACCGTCCGGGTCAGACGCGGACCGTCTCATCCTCGGGCGTGACGGCCATCTCGCTCAGTAACGGCAAGGGGCGTTGGATCGGCGTGCCGAGCATCAGCTCGCCCACGCCCATCAAGTAGCCACGCTCGCCGTGCTGGGTGAGGTCGAGACCCACTTCTTCTTCCTCGGTCGTCACGCGGAGACCGATCACCGCATCGACCAGCTTCAGGATGACGAAGGTCGTGATGAAGCTATAACCGCCGGCCGCGATAACGGAGATCGCCTGGCTGACAAGCTGGCCGGGGTTGCCGTAAAAGAGCCCGTTGACGTCGTTGGAGATTCCCGCGCGGGCCAGCAAGCCAACCGCCAGGGCACCGAACGCGCCCCCGACGCCGTGAACGCCGAAGACGTCGAGCGAGTCGTCATAGCCGAGCTTGCCCTTCAGCAGAATCGCGCCGTAGCAGACGACACAGACGAGAAGTCCGATCGCGACGGCCCCCAACGGCTCGACGAACCCGGCCGCCGGGCGTGATCGCGACGAGGCCCGCGACGGCCCCCGTGCAGGTCCCCAGGACGGTGGCCTTGCCCTTGTGATACCACTCGATCAACGACCAGCTCACGGCCGCGGCCGCCGCCGCGGTGTTCGTGTTCACGAAGGCGGCGACCGCCGACGTGCCGGCCGAAAGGGCGCTACCGGCGTTGAAGCCGAACCAGCCGAACCAGAGCAAGCCGGTGCCGAGCGCGGTCATCGTCAGGTTGTGCGGGTGCATCTCCTCCTCGTCCAACCCCTTGCGGCGGCCCACCACGAGCACGCAGCAGAGGGCCGCGACGCCGGAGATCACGTGGACGACCAGCCCGCCCGCGAAGTCGAGCGCACCGAGCTGCGTGCCGATCCACCCCCCCTTGCCCCAGACCCAGTGCGCCACGGGGTCATAGACAAACGTCGCCCAGAGCAAGGTGAAGGCCAGGTAGGCCGAGAACTTCATCCGCTCGGCGAACGCGCCCGAGATCAACGCGGGGGTGATCACCGCGAACATCAACTGATAGACCATGAACAGTTGGTGCGGGATCGTCGTGGCGTAGTCGGGGCTGGGGTCCAGCCCGACGCCCCGCAGGCCCGCCCACTCCAGACCGCCGATCAGGCCGCCGAACTTGTCCGGCCCGAATGCCAGGCTGTAGCCGATCAACACCCACTGCAAGGCGACGAAGCCGAGCATGATGAAACTCTGCTGGAACGTCGCCAGCACGTTCTTCCGGCGCACCATGCCGCCGTAAAAGAGCCCGAGCCCCGGCGTCATCAACATCACCAGGGCGGCACAGACCAGGATGAACGCCGTATCCGCCGCGCTGATGGCCGGCGTCGCCACGTCGGCCGCCGTCGTGACGTCCTCCGCGCGGACCACGCCCTGCCCCGCCACCATCAGCCCGAAAACGCCCAGACCGACAAGCTTGCCCCACCGCGTCATCGATGCATCTCCCCGCGCGACGCCCGAGTCGTGTCTCGGAACCGACAATCCCGAAGTCGTTCCCGACCGGCTCTCAGAACCGGCCCCGACTTCGGCCCCGTCTCCGAGAGCCTCGTCGCCACACCGAAAAATCGTCTTGGGAATCGATGAGTCAGGCACGACCCCACTCATTCGGGGAGGCGTCCAGACGCAACCAGAACGCCAGACCGAGGAAGATTCCTCGTACGATTCTTCCTAAATTTAATGAAATTCCAGATTTAAGAAATTCCCAAGAAATTTTTTCGCCGCGGGATTTATCGCCAGACCGCCTTTTTCGTTAGCAGCTATGCCAGGAATCCGGGCACGACGATCCATACGGCAAGATTTCCCGGAACCTTCGACGGACAGTTCCTTGCGGCGCGGGTGTTGGGGCGGGTAGAGTGTCCGCCGTTGTTATGTCAAGGACTCCTGTTCACCGGCACTGCATAGGGAGGTGTTTCGTGAAGGTGCGTGCAATCGGAATGGCGGTCTCGGCCCTGATGATCCTGGGAATCACGGCGGCGATGGCCGCGCCGGCCTTGAAGGCGGATCAGTATCGGGTGGACCCGGTCCACTCGACGGTCCTCTTCGCCATCAAGCACATGAACGTCAGCAACACCTGGGGCCGGTTCAACGATATTTCCGGAACGTTCGCGCTCGACGAGGAGAACCCCGCCGGGAGCCAGTTCCGCTTCACGGTGAAGACCGAGAGCATCGATACCGCCAATGCCAAGCGGGATCAGCACTTGCGGAACGCGGACTTCCTGAACGCCGCGCAGTTCCCGACCATGACCTTCCAGAGCAAATCCGTCAAGAAGACCTCCGACGGCCGCTATCAGGTCGCGGGGGAGTTGACCCTGCATGGAGTCACGAAACCCTTGACGATCACCATCGACGAGGTCGGAATCGCCAAGGACCCGATGAGCGGCGGCCAGCGCGCCGGGTTCGAGACGGAGTTCACGATCCGCCGGAGCGAGTTCGGCATGACGAACATGCTCAACATGGTGGGCGACCCGGTGCGGATCATCGTCAGCCTGGAAGGCACGCAGTCGTGACCGGCCGATGAGGGTCTGGCCCCTGCTGCCGGGCGTGCTGATCCCGGCGCTCGTCGCGGCGGTCGCGCTCGGACTGTCGCGACGACGCGGGTTCGCGTCGGGCGTCGGCTATCTCGCCGGCCATCTCCTGATCCGGGGCTGGCCCCCGTTCCCGCCGCTGGAGACGACCGACTGGCCCCTCAGCCTGGCGCTTGCCGCGATGGTCGTCTCCTGGCGCGAACCGATCCGGCGCCCGATCCGCGCGATCCTCCACCTGATCTTCACCGGGGCGGTGTTGTTCCTGACGCTCCGCCCCCTGATCGGACACACCTGGACCTTCCGGCAATCCGTCGCGTGGCTGGGCGGGCTGAGCCTGGCGTTGCTCGTTCTCTGGGAGGCCCTCGACACGCTGGCGGATTCTCCCGCCAGCGCGGCCTTGCCCCCGACGCTCGCGCTGATCGGCACGGCTCTGGGCCTGTCCATCGCCCTTTCCGGGAGCCTCGTTCTGGGCCGGCTCACCCTGGCCCTGGGA
Organism: uncultured Planctomycetota bacterium; assembly: GCA_963758025.1. GTDB lineage: Bacteria > Planctomycetota > Planctomycetia > Isosphaerales > Isosphaeraceae > CAVWUA01. The sequence goes on from CAVWUA010000022.1 coordinate 47,285, forward strand.
GCGAGCCTCGCGGCCGTCGCCGTGGGGGGACGTTGGCTCGACCGCAAAAGGGTTCACGGCGGCCTGACCGTCGCGTTCGTGCTTCTGGTCAGCCTGGGCCTCAACGGCTTTTTCTACGCCGAGTTACCCATCACGACCGCCCTCCTCTTCTCGGTCGCGCCTCTGACCTGCGCGGTCGGTCGGCTGGAGCGTTTGCAGCGCCATGCGGCGCTCGCGGGCCTGCTCGCGGCGAGCGTCCCAGTGTGCGCGGCGGTCGCCCTGGCGATTTTGTAGTACGAGTCTTTATATTTGAATTCCGAATGGCTCATGGGAGGAGTTACGCAATTCGCCCCGAAGGGGCGAAAAGGAACCTGTGCAAAAATCTAAATTCAATAATTATATAATTTATTTATCGGAGAGGTGGATACACCGTGCCCACGGCACTGCCGCTTCGACCACCACGCGGGCCAGGTTGAACCAGCGGGCGCAGCGGTCGAGGATCGCGGAGTCGGCCGTGGCGATGATCTCGGAGGACGCGGCCAGGAGCGGGTCGGGGTTGGTCGCCAGCTCGATGCGCCAGTCCCAGCCTCGCGCGCTGGCGATCTCGCCGAGGATGCCCCGCAGCCGCCCGCTGTTGGAGACCGGACTGTCGAGATACCAGAGGCACGGGCCAACCTGGAGCCGTTCCAGGACCTCACCCACGAGCGCAATCGCCGGGCGGGTCTCCTCGACCTTGCGGTACGTGCCGTGAACGCCCGCCAGGTCCCGGGCGCACTCGTCGCGGCCGATCAGGACGACGGCCCCGCCCAGGGCAGCCTCGATCGTCGTCAGCACGTTGAAGCCGTCGAGCCAGAGCGGCTGGCCTTGAAGTTGCTCCGCTTCGACGCGATGGGCGTGCCGACGTGCCCGGGCCTCGTCGGCGCAGGAGGACCGCCGCACGGCCATGCGCTGGCGCTCGTTCAGCGCGTAGCGGTCGCCGACGAGCTTGAGGGACGACGGATCGGCGTAGGACCGGCTCAGGAGCCACGAGAGATCGCCGACGGCCTGGCGGAGCGTCCCCCATTGCGATGGGTCGAACAGGTGGCCGTCGCGCGGATCGGGGCCGCGATGGGTCCGCTTATCGGTCAATGAGGGGCCTCCGGTGGGTCATTTGCGCGTTGCTCGAGGATCTATTGTAAGGCACAAGCCCTCGCGGCGAACCGCTCATCCGACTACGATGGACGTATCCTCTCAGGCAGAGACGAGGCGGGATGAGATTTATCATGAAAGGGCGTCGGTCATGAGCGGAGGTCGCGCGGGAGGTGGCAACCGAGGAAAGCGCCGACCCTTCGGACGGGGGCGAGGAGGGCGGCCTGCCCCTTCGGGTCGCCAGCCTGATGTTCCCCGACGGGCCGGGGGGCTGAACCTGCGGCGGATCGGCGGCGACGACTTCGAGCTGATCCACCCGCGCTGCGTCGAGGAGATGCGGCCCGACTACGAGGAAGGGCTGGAAATGTGGCGCACCGGTGAACCCGAGGAAGCGCGCGACGCCCTGCGCTACGCCCTGCAAGGCTGCGGCGACAACCTGTGGGTTCACGTCGCCCTGGGCCGCCTCGCGCTGGAGTACGACAAGGACCCGAACCTGGCACGCGGCCACTTCGGCTACGCCTTCGAGCTGGCGATGAAGGCTATCCCGCCTGACTTCCGCGGCCGCCTGCCCCGGCAACGCCCGGCCAACCTCCCTTTGTACGACGCCCTCGATGGCCTGATCACCTGCCACGAAGCCCTCGGCCAGACCCGGGAGGTCGCCGACCTGCGACGACTCGGCGCCTCCTGGACGGGGCAGACGTGATCCGACCATCGAGCCGAGTGTCAGACAAACGTAAGATGACCGGTGGAGGCGGACTGTGTGTGCACGGGCGCTCCGTCCATCGAGGCCCTCTTCATGGTCGCTCTTGAGTTCGGCGCGGCGTTCGGAGTCGCGGCCGCCGGCACGTTCGGGTTTTACCCGGCCTTGCGGTTAGAACGGAGGAAACGGCTAGCCGCGTTGTGTGGACTGAACGCACTGATCTTGCTATCGCCGTTGCTGGTCGCGCCGGAGCATCGGGCCGTCCGCTGTCTCTCGGCGATCGTCGCCGTGGTGGCCTTCGTCAAGCTGTACGACCTGCATCGCCATGTGGAATGCCACAAACCGCCCCCGTTCAGGACGTACGTGGCCTTCCTGATCAACGCGTTCTCACACGTTCTGCGCAGGCTCGATATCGAGCCTCGACCCTCGTTCCGCACCGATTGTCGCCGGCTGGTCGTCGGCCTGCTCGCCTCCGTGGCGGGGCTGAGGGTGTTGGTGGCCACGTTCCAGATCGATTGGACCATCCATCCGTTCCTGCTGGAGCACGTCGCCAAGGTGATCGCCCTTTACCTGGCGATGGTCCCGCTCGGCGTGTTCGGGTCGTCGGCGTGGCGGCTCCTGGGGGGTCGTGGGCTGGAGATCATGGAGAATCCGTTCGCCTCGCGGACTCCGGCCGACTTCTGGCGGCGTTACAACCGGCCCGTGACCCAATTTCTCTTCGAGGACGTGTTCAAACCCTCCGGCGGCATCCGGGCGCCGGTGCGAGGAACCCTGCTCGTGTTCGTCCTGTCTGGGATCATTCATGAATACGTTTTCGACATGGGAGCCAGTCGCGTCCAGGGCTACCAGATGGCCTTCTTCCTGATCCAGGGGTGCGGCGTGGCGGCCAGCCTGTCCGTCCGGCCGCGCGGGTGGCGGGTCGTTCCCTGGATGATCGGGACGTACGCCTTCATGCTGACGACCTCGGTCCTGTTCTTCGCCAGCGTCGCGGAGGTCCTGCCGTTCTATCAGTCGGGTGGACTCGTCGCGCGGGTCCGCTCCTGGTAGAATTTCTGTTTTGGGATGATTTGTACGAACGTTTGCCAAGAGGTGAGGGCCTTGGAGCGTCTGGGGACCGTGGCCATTGTCGGAGTCGGCCTGATCGGAGGCTCGGTCGGGCAGGCGCTCCGTGAGCGTAATCAGGCCGAGCGCGTCATCGGCATCGGGCGCGATTCCGCCCGGCTGGCCGAGGCGCGACGGCTCGGCGCGATCGACGAAGGGACAACCGACCCGGCACGCGGCATGGCCGAGGCCGAGGTCGCCGTCATCTGCACGCCCGTCACCCGGATCGTCGAGGATGTCCGGGCGGCCGTCGCGGCCGGTCCCGAGGAGCTGCTCGTCACCGACGCCGGCAGTACCAAGCGGGCCATCGTCGCGGCCGTCGAAGGCGACCGCCGATCCCGCCAGGCCTTCGTTGGCGCGCATCCGATCGCGGGCTCCGAGCGCAAGGGGTGTGCCCACGCCCGCGGCAACCTGTTCGACGGCCGAGCCTGCGTGCTCACGCCGACCGATCGCACGCCCCCCGATCGCCTGGAACGGGCGCGGGCGTTCTGGCGGTCGATCGGCTGCCAGCTCATCGAGCTTTCCCCGGAGGCGCACGACGACGCGCTCGCCCTGACGAGCCACCTGCCGCACGTCGTCGCCGCGGCCCTCGCCGGCGCGGTGCCCGTCGAGGCCCTCCCCCTGGCCGCCGGCGCCTACCGCGACGGCACCCGCGTCGCCGGCTCCGACGCCGCCCTCTGGGCCGGCATCTTCCTCGCGAACCGTGCTCCGCTGCTGAACGCCCTCGACACATTCGAGAGCCAGTTGAGCCAATTGAAACGGGCCTTGATCGAACAGGATGAGACCGCGATCCAGGATTGGTGGAACGCGGCACGGGCGCGACGGCGTCACTATGTCGAACCGAGCGTAATGAATTCGGATGAGGAAACCTGAGATTACATTTTTATAGGATAGAACACAAACTTTTCTCGTTCCCACGAAGAGCGTGGAAACGAGGGCCCTTCATAAACTTTTTATAAATATCTCATTGGACAAACAGTAAAAATGCTCTGGCATCTCTTGATCCATCCAGCCGAGGGACAGATTGACACCGAGGGGCAGCGGATCGCGGCCGAGGCGGCGGAACTGGGCTTGCCCGGCCCCTGGCGCGTCTCGGCGGGCCGGGGCTTTCTCATCGAGGGAGGCGCTCGACCAGGACGACCTGCGACGCGCGGCCGAGGCCGTGCTGGTCGATCCGGTCGTCGAGACGTTCACCGTCCGCCCTTGCGGCGAGGCCGGGACCGACGACGGCCGCACGGTCGTTCACGTCCTGCGCAAGCCCGGGGTGACCGACCCCGAGGCCGAGAGCGCGCTGGCGATCCTCCGCGACCTGGGCTATGCCGCCGACGGCGTGCGCACTGTCCGCTCGTACCAACTGGAAGGCCCCGAGACCGCCCTGCCCCGCCTCATCAATCGGGTCCTGGCCAACGAGGCCGTCGAGCAGGCCGTGACCGGCCGCCTGACGATCGACCATCTCGGCCAGGGGCATCCCTACCAATTCCAGCGCATCGACGTGCCGATGCGTGACATGGACGATCAGGCACTCCTGCTCCTGAGCAAGACCGGCCAGCTTGCCCTGAGCCTCGACGAGATGCGGACCATCCAGACCTACTTCCGCGAACAGCAGCGCGACCCGACCGACTGCGAACTGGAGACGATCGCCCAGACGTGGAGCGAACACTGCTCGCACAAGACCCTGCGCGGGAAGGTCGAGTTCGAGGGAGAGGTCATCGACAACCTGCTCAAGCAAACGATCTTCAAGGCCACGCAGGACCTGAAACTCGACTGGCTCGTCAGCATCTTCGAGGACAACGCCGGCGTTGTTCGTTTCGATGACCAGTACGACGTCTGCTTCAAGGTGGAAACGCATAATCACCCGTCGGCCATCGACCCCTACGGCGGCGCGAACACGGGCCTTGGCGGGGTGATCCGCGACCCGCTCGGCACGGGGCTGGGAGCGAAGCCGATCTGCAACACCGACGTCTTCTGCGTCGCCCCGCCCGACACGCCGATCGAGGACCTGCCGCAAGGCGTCCTGCACCCGAGACGCGTCCTGACCGGGGTTGTCGCGGGGGTTCGCGACTACGGCAACCGCATGGGGATTCCCACGGTCAACGGCGCCCTCGTGACCGATCCGCGCTACCTGGCCAACCCCCTGGTCTTCTGCGGCACCGTCGGCGTCATCCCGCGCGGAATGTCGGAAAAACAGGTCGCCCCCGGCGACCGGATCATCGCCATCGGCGGTCGCACCGGCCGCGATGGCATCCACGGCGCGACGTTCAGTTCGATCGAACTGACGGGAGAGAGCGAGAACGTCTCCGGCGGCGCCGTGCAGATCGGCAACGCGATCACCGAGAAAATGGTGCTCGACGTCGTCCTGCAAGCTCGCGACCGCGGCCTCTTCCGCTCGATCACCGACTGCGGCGCCGGCGGGTTCAGCTCGGCCGTCGGCGAGATGGGGGCGGAACTCGGCGCCGAGGTCGATCTGGAAAACGCCCCTTTAAAATATGAAGGGCTGTCCTACACCGAGATCTGGATCTCCGAGGCCCAGGAGCGCATGGTCCTGGCCGTCCCGCCGGAGAAGTGGCCGGAATTGCGGGAACTCTGCCAGCGCGAGGCCGTCGAGGCGACCGATCTCGGCCAGTTCGTCGATACCGGCCGGCTGACCCTGCGCTACGAGGGGAACGTCGTCGGCGACCTGTCGATGGACTTCCTCCACGAAGGCCGCCCGAAGGTCGTCCGCCAGGCGCGGTTCACCCCCCTGGGCGAGCAGCCGATCGCCTGGCCCGACCGGAGCGACTACAACGAAGACCTCCGTCGCCTGCTCCACGACTGGGACGTAGCCAGCAAGGAATGGATCATCCGTCAATATGATCACGAGGTTCAGGGACGTACCGTGCTCAAGCCGCTTGTCGGCGCGCACGACGACGGCCCGGGGGACGCGGCGGTCGTCCAGCCGGTGCGGGGATCGGCGCGCGGGCTGGCCGTCGCCTGCGGGATCAACCCGCGTTACGGCGAGCTCGATCCCTACGCGATGGCCGGGTGCGTGATCGACGAGGCCGTGCGCAACTGCGTGGCCGTCGGCGCCGATCCCGACCGCATCGCCATCCTCGATAACTTCTGCTGGGGCAACCCCGAACGGCCCGAGACGCTCGGCTCCCTGGTCCTCGCCGCGCAAGGGTGCCACGACCTGGCCATCTCGTACGGCACGCCGTTCATCTCGGGCAAGGACAGCCTCTATAACGAGTACACACATGAAGGGCGGAGCCTCGCCATTCCGCCAACCCTGCTCATCAGCGCCATCGGCCAGGTTCCCGACATTCGCCGTTGCGTGACGATGGACCTGAAGGAGCCGGGAAATCTCCTGCTGATCGTCGGGCAGACCCGCCTGGAGCTGGGCGGCTCGCTCTGGCTCCAGACGCTCGGCCAGCGCGGGGGACGTGTGCCGAAGGTCGATCCCGACCTGGGCCGCAACCTGTTCCGCGCCTTGCACCAGGCGATCGGTCAAGGCCTGATCCGAAGTTGCCACGACCTGAGCGAAGGCGGGCTGGCCGTCACCCTCGCCGAGATGGCCCTGGCCGGCGGCCTGGGCGCGGAGGTCTCGCTCCGCGACGTTCCGGCCGACGACGACGCGGCCCGCGACGCCGCCCTACTCTTTTCGGAAAGCCCGACGCGCTTCCTCCTGGAAGTGCGCCCGGAGCATGCCAACGCGGTCGTCGAACGTTTCGGCGGCCTGCCGCTCGGACGGCTCGGCACGGTGACCGGCCCCGACAGCCCGCGTCTGGTCGTGCATGGACTTGAGGGCGAGCCGATGATTGACGCCGCGATTCCCGAATTGAAACGCACCTGGCAACGGCCGCTTCACGCGTAGGGGCGATTTCCCGACGCAAATTGGCCTCTCGCTGACTTCTGTCGGAACAGAAATTGGCGCGGAAACGTTCTTGTCGAAGTGTTCTGTTGACTCTCATATCTCTGGTGATGTCATGCACGGCGCGTCCGTGGTGAAAAAGGATTTTTGACATGTTGCGATTTGTGACTTTTGTGGATGGATCGAATCTTGACGGCGTTTTGAAACACCTGAACCTGCGCGTGGACGATTACGGATCGTTCTACCGGCACGTCTTCGAACAGAGCGTTCATTACTGGGGCCGCACCTTCGCCGAAGGCTCCCCCTGGCCGGCGGCGCAGCATTCCCGCATCTACTGGTATGTCGTTGGCAAGATGGATGAATGGGACTTGACGGATTCGAAGGCGGAAGGGCGTCTCCGCACTCGATTTGAAATGAACACGCGCCTCCGCGATAGCTATGTCGAGGACCTGATTCGCCGCGTTCCTGACACCCCACCCGACCGACGCCTGGAAGAGGCGTGGAACCTCTGCTTCAGCGAGACCCGCGACTGGTACGAAGGCAAGCGCCGGGCGCTCGAACGGAAGAAACGGTTTTACCACGGCGTGCAGGCCGCCACCGACTTCGTCGAGATCCGCCAGGAAGGCCACTGGAAAGTCGATCTGCTGAACCATAACGTCAACGAGAAGGGCCTCGACACGAGCCTGGCCGTGGACATGGTCGCCCTGCAAGACACCTACGACGTGGCCCTCCTGATCTCGGGCGACGCCGATGGCATCCCGGGAATCAACTACGTCAAGAGCCGGTCCAAGCACGTCGGCGTCGTCGAGTTCCGCCGCGGCGCACCGGCGGATTTTCCGAGCAAGGGGACCTCCTCCCGCCTGAAAATCGCCGCCGATTTCGTCGTGCAGATCTACGAGGCCGACCTCCTTCGACGTGATCTCGCCTATCGGTCCGAGATGGACCCCGGAGGAATGTCCGGTTATTCCGGCGACAATAATTACTAACTGCTGCATAGCAAAAGGCACATTCCAGATTCCAGATTCCAGATTCCAGATTCCAGATTCCTTGCCTCCTCGAAGATCGGGAATCTGTCCTGCGCCTTTTCTGATATTCATAATAATATTAATTTTTCCTTTCGTATCCACGTAGAGCGAGCGTGGGAAGCAACTTAAAACAAGTCATCTTTGAATTGAATGACTCGAACACCTACCGGGCGGACACGATGCCGAAGCCACGAGCGATCATCTTGCGTGCCCCGGGCACGAACTGCGACGAGGAAACGGCGGCGGCCTGGGAACGGGCCGGCGCGGAGGTTGAGACCTGGCACGTCGGGCGAGTACTGGATGAACCCGAGGCCCTCGACCGGTTCCAGCTCCTGACAATCCCCGGCGGGTTCTCTTACGGCGACGACCTGGGTGCGGGCCGGATTCTGGCCACCCGGCTCGGCGCGCTCGGCGACGCCCTCGCGCGATTCCGCGACCGAGGGGGCCTGGTGCTGGGAATCTGCAATGGTTTTCAGGTGCTGGTCAAGTCGGGCCTGTTGCCCGGCGAGGGGTGGACCTCGCCGGTGACGTTGACCCACAACGACTCGGGCCATTTCGAGTCGCGCTGGGTCCGCCTCATTCCGACGCCCGGCCACTCGCCGTTCCTGGCTGATGCCGAGCCGATCGACCTGCCGGTCGCCCACGGCGAGGGGAAGTTTCTCACGGCCGAGCCCCGCGCGCTGGCTGATCTCGAAGCGGCCGGTCAGGTCGTCCTGCGTTATGCGGACGATCGGGACCAGCCGACACAGGACTATCCGGCCAACCCGAATGGTTCACCCGGCGCCGTGGCCGGAATTTGTGATCCCTCGGGCCGGGTCTTTGGACTGATGCCCCACCCGGAACGGTTTATCGACCCCCTGCACCACCCGCGCTGGACCCGCCTCGGCCCGAAGGACGAGGGGGACGGCCTGCGCCTCTTCCGCAACGCGGTCCGCTCGTTGGCGTGAGTCGCGGGACGTGGTAGGCTGGACGCTGGAGGTGTCATCATGCCAAGCCCCTTCCCCGGTATGGACCCATACCTGGAAGATCCGGCGTTCTGGCCGGATTTCCATCATACGTTTATCAACTATTGGCGAGAGGCGCTGATCGACCGTCTGCCAGACCACTACGAGGCCCGGATTGCGGAACGGGTGGTTCTGGAAACTCTTGATGAGGAAGAAATCCGCCGGGTCGAGCCGGACGTGGCGATTCTTCAGAGCGGCACCGGAACGCCTCGTCAAGAGAATCAGGGGGGTGTTGCCACACTTGAGCCGATCACGATCCCGTTACTGCACGCGGTCGAGACACGGCAGGGTTCATCGAGATCCGCCGACGGCCCGAACGCTCTCTCGTCACCGTGCTCGAATTGCTTTCGCCTTCGAACAAAACGGGCAAGGATCAGGGGGCCTATCTCTCCAAACGTGGTCATCTGCTCGAACAGGATGTCCATCTCGTCGAGTTGGACCTCTTGCGCAGCGGACGACGGTTTGAGCTGCGAATGCCCTTACCAACCGGCGATTATTACTGCTTTATCTCCCGATCCGACCGTCGGCCGTATTGCGACGTGTATGCCTGGTCGATTCGTGACCCGTTGCCCACATTGCCGATCCCATTGCGGACGCCCGATTCCGGTATCGGGATCGACTACGGCGCCGTCTTCGCCACGACATTCGAGCGCGGGCGGTATGCTCGTTCGTTGGATTATGGGAATGCGCCGGTCGGGCCGCTCCGGGAAGAGGACCGAAGCTGGGTGCGGGAGCAGGTCCCGGACGGCCGTTGATCTGATCTCTCTCGCATCAGAAAAACGCCACGACGCCGCGAAAAGGGCGGCGTCGTGGCGGGGCTGATCAAGCCAAGATCGGTGACGGGACGGATCAAAGTCCGGCGCCGAAACCGTTCTCGCGGTCGGAGCCGATCCCTTCGGCCGGGTCCTTGCGCGGGGAGACGTGAGGGCCCCGCAGGACCGAGCCGCGGTTGTGCTGGGTGTGGCCGCGGAGCGGACCGCCGCGCCGCAGCGGGGGCTCGCTGGCCGAGGCATGCGCCGCGCGGGCATCGGCGTCTCGTACGGGTTGACCTCGAACTCTTCCCCGCCGTCGATATCGTCGTAGCGCGAGACGTAGCCCGGCAGCTTCGACCGCTCCAGCTCGTCGGCGTAAGAGGCCAGCACCGCGGCCTGGATCTTCTCGCGGCACGCGGAGTTGATCGGGTGGGCGATGTCGGCGTGCAGCTTGGCGCGGCCGTCGGCGTCGCGGAGCGCGCGGTTCTCGTCCAGGCGGCCGCCGCACTGGTTGCAGAAGCGGCTGCGCAGGTGGTTCTTGGTGCCGCAGTGGTTGCAGCGGTCGGTCAGCTTCCGCGACGGCATGGCCACGAAGAAGCCCTTGGCCCCCTCGATGATCTTCAGGTCACGGATGACGAACATGTCGTCGAACGTGATGCTGCAGAAGGCTTGCAGCCGCTCGTTGCTGCCCGAGTTGTCTTCCATGAGCTTGATGCGAACTTCGGTGATCTCCACGGCCGGTACTCCTTTACGCGGGGTGATGTCTCAAGGTCCGCAGGTCACGACCCGGACCCGTCCTAGTCCGAGCGTGCTCAAGGTGTCGCGCGGCGGCGTTCGCCGCGTCGCGGTCGCGGGCCAGGCCAAAATAGGCCGAGCCGCTTCCACTCATCAGGTGCCCGTCCAGCGACGGGCCCAGGTTCGCCAGGGCCTCGCGCACCCGGACCAAGTCCGGGTCGGATGCGCTCGGCGACGGGCTGGAGCCGGTTGAACAGGCTCCGCCCCAGGGCGGCGGTGTCTCCGCGTGGCCAGGGCCTCGCAGAACCGGTCCGATCGGCCGGGGCCGTTCGGGCACGGTCAGGTGACGATACACGTCGGCGGTGCTCACGCCGACCGGCGGGCAGACCAGAACAAGTGGTAGCGTCTCCGGCAGGGACGAGCGGCTCCACCCGTTCGCCCCGACCGCGGCAGACCGCGGCCGGACCGTGCAGGAAGAACGCCACGTCGCTGCCGATCTCCCCGGCCAGGGCGTCCAGCCGGTCCGGGGGGGTTTGCAGGTTCCAGAGCCGATCCAGGGCGAGCAAGGTCGCCGCCGCGTCGCTCGATCCGCCGGCCAGCCCCGCCTGCGCCGGGATGGCCTTTGCCAGGGTGATCGTCGCGCCACGTGACACGCCCGCCGTCCCGTCTCAGACGCTCAGCCGCCCGGACGACCAGGTTCTCCGCCCCGGTCGGCAGGGTCGGGTCGTCGCACCGGAGGGAGATCCGGCCCGACGGGTCGTCGACGAATCGTCAGCGTGTCGTGCAGGTCGACGGTCACCATCAGCGTCTCAAGCTCGTGGTAGCCGTCCGTTCGCTTGCCCAGGACCTCCAGGAACAGGTTCAGCTTGGCCGGTGCGCGACACGTCACGCCGCCGGCCTCCTTGTCCTCGATCACGATCATGGCAACGGCACCCGACGGTTGCCCGTCGCGTCCGTTCCCCGAGACCGAGACGGCCCGCGAAAGAGGCGGCCCCGCTGTCCGCTGACCTCTGCTCCCGGATGCGATTTCATGGCACGATTTCAGAGAGTGTTTGGGACAGGGCGACTCCGTTTCCGCGTGCGTCCCGATGTCGCGGGTCGTTCTATCCCGTTCGCGGAATCGTCGCAATAGGTAAAAATGACAAACTCGCAAAAACCCTCAAGCCCCGACAGCCCATCTCACCATTCCGCGCCTGACCTACCGCCCCGGGGCGATTCCCCGCTACAATATCATAGTCCGGAGCCGATGTTCCGGCGCGAAACACGGGATGACCCTTGCCCTCTCCTCTTCCATTGCTCTCCGAAGGACACCGACACGTTGAGCCTGCCGATCGTCTCCGCTTCCTCACCGCTCGCCCGACGCCTCCGACCCTTGCGCGGCAAGCCGGCCGGCTCGCTCGTCGTCCATGAGATCTACCGGAGCCTTCAGGGGGAAGGGACGTTCGCCGGCCTGCCCTGCGTCTTCATCCGGCTGACGGCCTGCCACCTGCGCTGCGGGTACTGCGACACGCCGCATGCCTTCGGCCAGGGTGCCACCCTGACGATGGACGAGGTGCTGACCAGGGCCCTGGACCTGGGGGACCCCCTGGTCGAGGTCACCGGCGGCGAGCCGCTGCTCCAGCCGGAGGTTCTCCCGCTGTTAAGCCAGCTCGCCGACGCCGGGCGCACCGTCTTGCTGGAAACCAGCGGCACCCTCGACATCACTCCCGTCGATCGCCGCGTCCGGATCATCCTCGACCTGAAGACCCCCGGCTCCGGCGAGGTCGAGGCGAACCTCTGGTCGAACCTGGACCGGCTCAAGCCGACCGACGAGCTGAAGTTCGTCATCTGCGACCGCGATGACTTCGACTGGGCCGTCGCGCAGATCCATGCCCATCACTTGATCGAGCGTTGCCCGATCCTCGTCAGCGCGGTTCACGACCAGGTGGAACCGGCCGACCTCGCGGCCTGGGTTCTCGCGTCGCGCTTACCCCTGCGTCTCCAGGTGCAACTTCACAAGGTTCTCTGGGGGCCTGAGGCCCAAGGCGTCTGAGCGGACGGACGAGCCGTTCCGCGTCGCGATCTTCGGATCCGATTACCAGGGCAGCGCAAATCGGTAACCGATCAATTGCTGGATGAACAACATCGCGATCAGACAGATGAGCACCATCAGGAAGGTCTGGGTCATGTTCGCGGCCATCTGCCGGAACCCCTGGCCGTGACTCACACTCACCACGCCACTACGCAGCGTTAACCAGACGCCCAGCGCAAGCAAAAAAACGATCGGACCAAGCACACAGACCGCTTTGAGCTGTTCCTGGAGACTCATGGGAGGATCTCCCCCCTCAATGTTGAAAAACATGCGTCAGGACATGCCCCGCAGAGAAATGGCAAACGCGGTGCCGTCCGACGGTGCATTCGACGTGTCAAAAACGCGCCGCGACGATCTCCGCACCGTCCAATTCTAGTCGCCGGGCTTGAGGAAATATTTGAAAATTTGAGAATTTTCTGAGATTGCGGTTGCAATTTAATGATCGCGCGTTCTGGCGAAAACTCACGACTTGCCCAGCCTGGAGGCCATGAGAACTCTAGCAGAAGTTTGACGACAATGATGTGATAAATTGGTGAAACTGGGTAATTTGAGGAGGAATTTTTGGCGTCGATACGCCAGCGCCGACCGAACCCACCTGCCATTCTGGCAGCGGCCTGGATGTGGGAATGGGGGCGATGCCCTGCGCCGACCGAACCCAAGCGGATCGAGTTCCGCAGGACAAAGGGCCAATTCCAGATTCCAGAACTTCAAAGAGGAACGATACTTCTGGAATCTGGGAGTACGTACGATCGGCCACGCGGCCATCCGTATAGGGGACTGGGCGAGGGATCAGCCTTTCAGGACGTCGTCTTCGGGAAGGCGGAAGAGGCGGCGGGCGTTGGCGGTGGTGAGGGCGGCGAAGGCGGCGGGGGTCATGCCTCGGACCTGAGCGATCCGCTCGGCGGTCAAGGCGACGCGAGCCGGTTCGTTGGTCTTGCCTCGGTGGGGATGGGGGCTCAGATAGGGGCTATCGGTCTCGACCAGGATGCGGTCGTCGGGCACCCGCGCGGCGACCTCGCGGAGCGGGTCGAGGGACTTGTTCACGAACGTCACCATGCCCGCGAATGAGATGTGCAGGCCCAGATCCAGGAAGGCCGGGCATCGTCCCAGGTCCCGGTAAAGGAGTGCAAGACGCCCCGGACCGGACCCGGTTGCCGGGCAAGCTGCGCGGCGATGTCCGACTCGCATTCCCGGCAGTGGATGACGACCGGCAGGCCCCGCTCGCGGGCCAGGTTGAGATGGCGGTCGAACGACTCTTGTTGCAAGGCGAACGGGGTGCGATCCCAGTAGCGGTCCAGCCCCGTCTCGCCGAGGGCGACGACCTTCGGCCGGTCGGCCAGAGCAACGATGCGTTCCCAGTCGCCGGGTTGAGACTCGATCAGGTCGTTCGGCTGGAGCCCGACGGCGGCGAAGACCCCGGGCCAGGCCTCGGCCAGAGCACGAGTCGATTCGCTATCGGCGGCTGTCGTGCCGATGGCGATGAGCTGAACCACTCCCGCCCCGCGCCCGCCGGAGCACGTCACCCAGGTTCTCGGAGAGCCGCCGATCGTCGAGGTGCGCGTGCGTATCCACCAGTCCCGGCGTCACGACCCGTCTCCCTCCGCGTCGGTCGGCTCCTCGTCGTCGGGCGGGGCGGTTGCCTCAGAGTCTTCATAAAAGCCGACAAGTTCCAGCCGGTAGCCGGTCACACGGAAACCCTTTTGCTGGAGCCGGTTTGAGAGATCCGGGTCGAGCTTGGCGATCAGCTCGGGATCGAAGGGGGTCGGCAGGTCCTCGACATGCCCCGTGCGGAGGCAGCGCAGGTGGTAATGCCCCTCGGCACGGGCGTCGAACCGGGCCGAGCCGTCCCCATGCGCGGCGAGCCGGGTCACCAGACCGCAGGCCTCCAGCGCCTCCAGCGCCTTGTACACGGTCGCCAGGCTGATCCGGGGCACCTCCCCGCGAACGCAACGGTAGATCTCCTCAGCGGTTGGATGATGCGATCCGGTCTGAACGAGGTAGTCGTACACCGCCTGCCGCTGGCGTGTGCAACGCCAGCCCGCGGCTTCGAGTACCAAGCGGAGTTGTTCCGATCCCGGAGCGGCAGACGACATCGGCGAGGGAGGTCCTTCCGAAGAGACCGATCAGGACAATCTAAAGTGAATGTCCTGGCGACTTTCCAGCGCAATGCGCGCGGCTTGAGCCCTATAGCTTCCGCACGTAAAGCTATTGTTCGGTCGCTTGACAGAGTTGTCAACTGCCTGTTAGTGTAAGGGACGGGGCTGACACGGGGTGGCAAGAGGTCTTCGTTTCATTCGAGGATCATCCGTCAGAAGGCGGGTCGATCGGGGTCATCTTGCCACGGATTCCGTTCACTCTCAGTCGCGCTTTTTGGGAAGCGTCTGGGAGGCCCTGATCCATCGACCACCGTGGTGATCGGCGGCCGGTTGGATCGTCGGAACCGCATCAGTACACAGCCCGCGCGCGAATTGGCGCGGGGCGTGCTGGTGGGGACAGGCGGAGAAGGCGTCGCGCCAGAGACCATCGCGGGCGCGGCACGGGGCCCGGACACGCCTTCTCGGCGGGCCGGGCTGTCCGGGCTCGCCAGGGTCCATCGCATCAGGCGTCGGCACGCCTTCGGAGGGGTTGCATGAGTGTTGATCTGGTCCGCATCGTCGATAGCATCCACCGCGACAAGAACATACCCAAGGACGTTCTGTTCGAGGGGATCGAATCGGCGCTGGCCACCGCGGCCAAGAAACACTACCCGAACGCCGAGGAAATCTCGGTGAAGATCGACCCGGATTCGGGCAAGATCACCACCACGACCGACGGCGAGCAGGTCGATCCCCCGGACTTCGGCCGGATCGCCGCGCAGACGGCCAAGCAGGTCATCATCCAGAAGATCCGTGAGGCCGAGCGCGACACGCTTTACGACGAGTTCGAGGGGCAGCGCGGCGAACTGGTCACCGGCACCGTTCAGCGCTTCGAGGGGGGGGCCGTCACGGTCAACCTGGGCAAGACGGACGCCCTCTTGCCCCGAGGTGAGCAGATCCCCGGTGAGAGCCATCACCCGGGGGAGCGCGTCCGGGCGATCATCCTCGACGTGCGAAAGGTCGGCCAGCGGGTCAAGATCATCCTCAGCCGCACTCATCCCGACTTCGTCCGGCGGCTCTTCGAGCTGGAAATCCCCGAGATCGCCGACCAGATCATCTCCATCCGCGCCCTGGCCCGCGAGGCCGGCTACCGCTCGAAGGTGGCTGTCACCTCGATCGACACAAAGGTCGATGCCGTCGGGGCGTGCGTCGGCGTGCGCGGGACGCGGATCAAGAACATTGTCGATGAGCTGGGCGGCGAGCGGATCGATATTGTCCGCTGGAACGAGGCCTTGCAGGTTCTGATCCCGAATGCCTTGCAACCGGCGGAAATCGACGAGGTGATGCTCTGCAACCTGCTGGGCCGGGCGATCGTCCTGGTGCGGGAGGACCAGCTCTCGCTGGCGATCGGTCGGCGCGGGCAGAACGTCCGGTTGGCCTCGAAGCTCGTCGGCTGGGACATCGAGATCATGACCAGCGAGGAGCTGGACGAGCTGATCGAGAAGGCCGTCGGCGCCTTCACCCGGATCGAAGGGGTCGATACCGACCTGGCCGAGAAGCTCGTCGAGCAGGGGATTCTCAGCTACGACGATCTGTCGGTCATGGAAATTGATGACCTGGTGAACACTATCGAGGGTTTGACCGAAGAAACGGCAACCGAAATCACCGCGCGAGCGGAAACTCTCGCCGAGGAGCAGACCGAGGAGATGCCGCGTCGCAAGGGCGCGCGGCCCGCGGCCGCTCCGTCGGGCGAGGAGACGCCCGCGGAGGAAACCCCGGCTCCGACCCTCGACGAGCTTCTCGGCGAGGCCCCGGCCGAGACGTCCGAGCCCCTTGCGCCTGAAGAACCGGCGGTCGAGCATCCGATCGAAGAGGGTGAGGCGCTGGAGTCTCGCGAAGGTCCGGACGAGCCGGAGGACTCGGGTCTGGAGGAGGAACTGGAAGAGGGCCACGACCTGCACGACATGGACCTGGCCGACGAGGCCAACGGCGATCAGGAACGCGGTCACGAAGTCACCCACGCTCCCAGCGACGCCGATCAGGGGGAAGGGGAGCGGATTTTCAGTGAGGCCATCGAGGCCGGCACGACGCAGCAAGAGATCGAGGCCCGAGAGGCGGGCACGGGGCCAAACCGGCCGCCGTTGCCTACGCCCAATGTGACGTCCACCGGTTCGGGGGGCCTTCCGGCCGACCCGAGCCAGCCGAGCGGCCCGGATCAACAAGAACGGTCGTCTCCGCAGCCGAGCACCCCGGATGTGGAGCGCGCTTCGGATTCCCAGGACATGAACCAACCATGAGGGCCTGGAAAGGCCCAACACCGCGGGCCGACCATGTCGCCCACGCCCAGCCGCCCCCTTGACTGACGGGGCGAGATCACGTTGGGCTTCCGACCTTGAGTGGGTCGGTCGCCCAAAACTGGGCTTGGCACGATGGGTCGGCGGAGTTCACAATACCGACCGGCCCGTCCGGCTCGTTCGCCGGAGCGTGCCAATTCCAGGAGGAGTTGCCGTTGTCGTCCACGCGTGTCCATGAGCTGGCCAAAGAGTTGGGTTTGAAGAGCCAGGAATTGATCGACCGGATTCAAAAGGATGGGCTCGACGTTAAGCCCAGCCCACTGGCGAGCCTGGACCCGGCGATGGTGGACCGGATCAAGGCGATGGTCCAAGGGGAGGGCAAGCCGTCGTCCCCGCCACCGAAGAGCCCCGCCGAACCTTCGACCCCAACCACCACCCCGGCCCGCTCAACCCCCCAGAGTCCCTCGGAGGCGTCCGCCATCCGCTCTACAGCCCCCGCTCCTCGGAGCCCAGAGGCCGGCCCCAGTCCCCACGCCCCGCGCGCCGAGCGCGGTGGGCCGGCTCCTTCGCCCGCGCCGGAGACACCCCCCGCGCGGCCTTCGACGTCTCCGACGGCGTCTCCGCAAGCGCCCAATCGTCCGGCACCCGGTCCCTCGGGGCAGGGTCCGCGCCCCGGTGGCCACGCCCCGGCGAGCCGCGGGGGTCCGCTCTCGGGCCATACCCCGCACCGGGACCGCGCCACGGGCCGGCCCTCTTCCGGCGGCGGCGAAGCCCCGGCTTCGGGCGGACAACCCCCCAGCCGGATCTGCGCCCTCATCCGACCTCGCCTCCCCCGTTGCGTCGGAGCGACTATATCTCACCGACCGGGACGCGGCAGTCGAACGTGAACCGGCCCTCGCCGACATCCCAGCCGCCGGTCCGCCGGCCGGAAGGGGGCGAAGGCTCGCGCCGCGACGCAGGCTCCAGCGGCTCCCGACGCCCCCTGCCCCCGGTGGCCAGTTCGACCCCCTCGGCCCCCCGGCGCCGGAACCCCCGAGGCCGACTGGGCCGGCCGAGGCCAAGACGCAGCGGCCGGACGTCAAGCTGACCCCGGATCAGATCCGGGCGATGATGCAATCCGGCCAGCTCGGCACCGGCGGCGCGATGGGCATGCCCGGCCGGCCTGGACCGGGTGGCGGTGGCCCGGGGCAAGGCCCGCGCGGCCAGGCACCGGCCAACCTCCGGCGTCAACAGCAGCCCGCCGCTCCGGTCGTTCCCCCGCCCGTCGATGAAGAGGAAGAACGCAAGAATAAAAGCGGCGGACGCCTGGGTGGTACGGCCGATCGCGCGGGCCGACGCGCGCAAGCGCGCTGAGCGAGCGAGCGAGCGTGGGCGTACGCCCACGGCTCTGCTCGGTGACGATGATGATGTGCGTCGCGGTCGGGGCGGCAACCGCAACCGTCGCGGCGGCGGAGGCCGCGCGGCTCAGGTGGCTCCGCGCAAGACGCACGCCGCCATCGAGCCGCCGATCACGGTCCGTAGCCTCAGCGAGGCGATCGGCATCCCCGCCAACAACATCATCCGCAAACTGATGGCGCTCGGCCAGCTGGCCAACATCAACTCCAGCCTCGACGACGAGACGGCCATGATGATGGCCATGGAGTTCGGTGTCGAACTGGATGTCGTTTACGAGCGGACCGCCGAGGATGAGCTGCTCGAGTCCATCGAACAGCAGGAGGAAGAGGACGCGGAGGCCCTGGAGCTTCGGCCGCCGATCATCACGATCCTCGGCCACGTCGATCACGGCAAGACCTCGCTGCTGGACAAGATCCGCAAGGCCAACGTCGTCGATAGCGAGACGGGCGGCATCACCCAGCACATCGGTGCCTACCAGATCGAGCACGAGGGCAAGAAGGTCACCTTCGTCGATACGCCGGGCCACGAGGCGTTCACCGCCATGCGCGCTCGCGGGGCGAATGTCACCGACATCGTCGTCCTGGTCGTCGCGGCCGACGACGGCGTCATGCCCCAGACGAAGGAAGCGATCGCCCACGCGAAGGCGGCCGAGGTGCCCGTCGTCGTCGCCTTGAACAAGATCGACATCCCGAACGTCGATACCCAGGCCAACATCACGAAGATCTATGGCGAGCTGGCCCAGGAAGGTCTGAGCCCGGTCGAGTGGGGCGGCGAGACCGAGGTGATCAAGACGTCGGCCTCGTCCGGCACGGGGATCACCGACCTGCTGGCGACCCTGGAGATGATCGCCGAACTGCACGAGCTGAAGGCCAACCCGAACCGCCCGGCGACCGGGACGTGCCTGGAGGCGTCGGTCTCGGAGGGGCGCGGCGTCCTGGCGACAATCCTGGTCCAGAACGGCACGTTGCGGGTCGGGGACGTCATCGTCTGCGGCGACGGCTACGGCCGCGTCCGGGCCTTGTTCAATGACCTCGGGCAGCCGGTTGACGAAGCCGGGCCAAGCACCCCGGTTGAGGTCTCGGGCCTCGACTCGGTGCCCACGGCCGGTGAGAAATTCGGCGTCATCGACGACATCACCCGTGCTCGGGATGTCGCCGAAACCCGCCGCGACCGGACCCGAGGCGCCGCCCTGGGTGAGCGCCAGGCCATCACGCTGGAAAACCTCTTCTCGAAGGTGGCCGAGCAGAAGGTCAAGAGCCTGAACCTGATCCTCAAGGCCGACGTTCAGGGCTCGCTGGAAGCGCTGATCAAGGAGCTGGAAAAGCTGGAAAACCCGGAGGTGCCGATCCGCATCCTCCTGAAGGGTGTCGGCGGGATCAGCGAGAGCGACATTCTCCTGGCCGATGCCAGCGAGGCCATCGTGATCGGCTTCCGCGTCGCCCCGGAAGATCGCGCCGTCAGCCTGGCGGACGAGAAGAAGATCGACATCCGTCGCTACGATATCATCTACCAGGTGACCGACGAGGTGAAGAAGGCCGTCGAGGGCCTGCTCGTGCCCGAGGTCAAGGAGGTTCACCTGGGTCGCGCGGTCGTGCGGCAGACGTTCAAGATCTCGAAGGTCGGCATGGTCGCCGGCTGCTTCGTCACCCAGGGCACGATCGAGCGCACCGCCAAGGCGCGGATCATCCGTGAAGGTCGAGAGATCTACAAGGGTGCGATCGACGCCTTGAAACGCTTCAAAGATGACGTCCGCGAGGTTCGTGAAGGCTTCGAGTGCGGCATCAAGGTCACGAACTTCGATGACCTGAAGACCGACGATGTGATCGAGGCCTATCGCGTCGATGTGATTCGTCGGACGCTGTGACGGGCTGTCTCCGGCCTTTCGCGGCAGGCAACCGGTCGTTGGCGACCCTCTCTCGATGGTCCCCGCCGCCCGGTTGTCTGTCGGTTTTTGGCCTTCCAGTTGACCATCCCATGCACGTCGCGACGCTTCGCCTGACCCTGCGGCTCGCAGAATGCCGAACGCTCCGTCAGAAGCGGCGACTCTTGCACTCGATGATCGACAAGCTGCGCCGGCACTTCAACATCGCGGCGACCGAGGTCCATCACCTCGATAGTCCGACCGAGAGCCGGCTCGGAATCGTGACCGTGGGTCGCTCGCGTCGCGAGACGCGGGAGGTCCTCCTGCGGGTGGCCGAGGCGATCGGCGCCCATCCCCACGCGGAGCTTCTTGACCACGAAATCGAGGACCTTCGCTAAATTCCGTTGCGAATCGTTCTGCCCGGTCTGATTGTCCCCGGTCTCCTTGAGGTTTACACCATGCCGTCCCACCGGGTCCAGCGCGTCGCTGAGGCGATTCGCGAGGTCGTCTCGACGGCGATCCTGTTCGAGGTCGCCGACCCCCGCGTCAAGGGAGTCACCGTGCTCCGCGCCGAGGTCACCGGCGACCTGCGCAACGCGACCGTTTTCGTCACGACGATGGGCTCCGAGTCCGAGCAGAAACTGGCCATGCACGGACTGAACAGCGCCCGAGGCTTCCTCCAGTCGAAGGTAGCCGCCCGGCTCCAGACGCGGTACACCCCGAGCCTGCACTTCAAGCAGGACGAGGGAGTCAAGAAGTCGATCGAGATCTCCCGGTTGATCGACGAGGCCATCGCCAGCGACCGCAAGGACGCCCCGGCCGCCGAACCAGCGGCGGAGCCACCCGAGAACGAGCCCGATTCCGAATCGTCCAACCCCGAAGACCCGCAGGACTGAAGCCCGCCGACAGCGATCCGCTCGGCCCCGAGCCACGCTCACGAGACGACGCCGGCCCTCCGGTTCCTGTGCCCCGAGTCCCCTTGCCGAGAATGCCCCAACCATGGCCGCACCGAGCAAGACCCAGTTGCTGACCGAAGTCCATGACCTGTTGAAACGACGCTACAAGATGGAGCCGAAAACCGACCGGCTCTCGATTCTCGAAGCGGTCATTTATGGGATCTGCCACGAGGGAACGACCCGTGAGCAGGCCAACCAGGCCCTCTCGCGGTTCAAGGACGAGTTCTTTGACTGGAACGAGGTCCGGGTCAGTTCCTTGACGGAAATTCAAGGGGCCCTGGCCGGCCTGCCCGATCCCGAAGGACGAGCGCATCGGATCCGCCGGTTTCTCCGGCAACTCTACGACAAGACCTACGGTTTCGACGAGAAGCTGGAATCGCTGCACAAGAAGCCGCTCAAGGACGCATCCAAGATGCTCCAGGAGTACGAGAGTCTGCACTCGGACTACGTTCTGGCGACCGTCCTTCAGCAGGCGCTTAGGCGGCCACGCCATTCCGGTCGATGAGCCGATCCGCCGTGGCCTGGAACGGCTCGGCGTCGCGGACACGGAAACGGACCTCCATACGCTCCGGGGCTCCCTCGAACGGGCCATCCCCAAGAACCGCGGCAATGAGTTCGTGGACCTCATGGAAGAGTTGACCCACGACACATGCGTCGCGGGAGAACCGGACTGCCCGCGCTGCGAGCTGAAAAAGATCTGCCCGACCGGCCAGGCACGCCTGACCGCCGACAAGGCGACTGGCTCGTCCAAATCCAAAGTCGCGTCCAAGACGAAAGCCACGTCCAACAGCGATCACGACGAGCCCAAGGCATCCGGACCATCCAAGAAGCCCGGTCCCAAGACGACCGAACCCCCCAAGCCTTCGACGCGGGGCAAATCGCGCCCCTCGAAGTGAACCGAGACAAAGACGAATTTTCTTTTGAAAAAACCTAGACGATGGTTTCCACCCGCCTACAATCGGCAACGCGAGGCAAGGTTTAACTTCTTGATTGTCAAGGAGTTGAGCCTCGCCCTGACGTGTTCGATTGTTTCCCAAACTTAGACAGGTGAGGTGCAACCATGCGGAAATTCTTCCCGGCTCTGATGGTGGTTCTGGCGATGGGTGGCTCGGCCCTGGCGGCGGAGAAGACGATCGTGGAGACTGCGGCGTCCAACCCGCAGTTCTCGACGCTGGTCACGGCGGTCAAGGAGGCGGGGCTGGTCGAGGCGCTCCAGGGCGAAGGTCCGTTCACCGTCCTGGCGCCGACGAACGACGCCTTCGACAAGCTCCCCAAGGGTACCCTTGAGGCCCTGCTGAAGGACAAGGCCAAGCTGGCCGAGATCCTGAAGTACCACGTCATTCCGGCCGAGGCC
This sequence comes from uncultured Planctomycetota bacterium, assembly GCA_963758025.1. Taxonomy (GTDB): domain Bacteria; phylum Planctomycetota; class Planctomycetia; order Isosphaerales; family Isosphaeraceae; genus CAVWUA01. The sequence goes on from CAVWUA010000022.1 coordinate 69,562, forward strand.
ATGGCCGCCGACGTGGTCAAGCTCGACGGCAAGACGGTCAAGACGCTTCAGGGCAGCGCGGCCCCGATCTCGGTTGAGGGCGGTAACGTGATGATCGGCAAAGCCAAGGTCATCAAGACCGACATCCAGTGCTCCAACGGTGTCATCCACGTGATCGACACCGTTCTTCTGCCCCCCTCGAAGTGATCATCGCGGATCGTTCCTCCGTCCTCGCGAAATAACCAAACGAACCCAGACGCCGACAGGCCCCTTCAACCGGGCCTGTCGGCTCTTTGTCTTTGTTGGTCCGAAGTCCCACGCATGCCGGCTGGCCCCTTCGCGTCTCTTGGCAGCGCAAGGCTGACCGTGTTAGCATGGGTCACGTGGAAGGCGAATTGCGGCAAAGGCACCCGAGCGTTCGAGATCGTGCGTCCCGAGCAGCCGAGGAGACGATAAACATGGTCGGCTTGATCCGCCCGTCTGTTCCGGGCCTGGTCCTGATCGCGGTCGTGTGGCTCTCGGCCCCTTGCTGGGCGGATGACGGCCCGGACGCGCCGAAGCTGGATGAGACGCAGGCCGAGGCGTCCGCCGCCGCCGTCCTCGGTGAGCCCGTTCCCGAGCCATTCGTGCCGCTCCATCCCCGCACGGCCGAGGATCGCGACCGGATCGAGGTGTTGAACGCCTACGTCACGGCCCGCGCGCTCGAAGAACAGAAGCGGCTGAAGGATGCGATCGACATCCTCCAACGCACCCTGGAGAAATCCCCCGACTCCGTGGCGATTCTCCGACGACTGAGCGGACTGAACTTCGCGCTCGGGCAGGTCGATCAAGGCGTGGACTACGCCAAGAAAGTGATCGAGGTCGAGCCGGGCGATACGACCACCCTGAACCGTCTGATGATCTATTACCTTCGGCGCAACGATGCGAACGGTGCCGAGGCTCTGCTCCGTAAGGTGCTGGAGAACCCGAAACTCGACGAGAACTCCGCCGGTTTCCTTGTCACGGAGCGCTATCTCGGCGAACTGTACGCCAACCAATTCGACCAACCCGAGAAGGCGGCGGAGTCCTTCGCCAAGGTGCTCGACGCGCTCGACCAGAAAGCGGCGAACGCCCTTTCGCCGCTCGATCAGACAATGATCCTCGGCGAGGACGAGGCCGCCAGCTACACCCGGTTCGGCGAGGTCTTTCTCCAGGCTCGCCGGTACGATCTTGCCGTTCGGGCGTTCCGACACGCCATGGTCTACGCGCCGGACAATGCCCAGCTTCAGTTGCTTCTGGCCGAGACGCTGCGAAAAGATAAGAAGCCCCAGGACGCCTTGAAGGTCCTGGAACCCTACCTCAAGAGGCAACCGCAAGGCCGGGAACCCTACGACCTGCTGACCCAGATCCTCCAGGATCTGAACCGGCCCGAGGAGATCATTCCGCGGCTGGAGGCCGCCGCCAAGGCCGATTCCAAGAACCTGCCGCTGCAATATCTCCTCGCCGACCACTACCGCGAGGCGGGTCAACCGGAGAAGGCGGAGGTCCTCTACAAGACCCTTCGCGAGCAGCAGCCCGACCCTCAGGGGCTCGGCGGCTTGACCGCAACCCTGCTCCAGGAGAAGAAATACGAGGAACTGATCAAGATCCTCGGTGAAGCTTTCACCAAGCCGGAGACCCTGGAATCCGTCAAGCCGCAGATTGAACGGATCGTCAACAATCCCACAACCGCCGAGGAGGTTCTCGACGCGGGCCTCAAACTCCAGGACGCGGAGCCGCCCCAGCTCAGCCGGGAATCGCTCCAGATTCTCACCTATATCGCCACCAAGAGCCGGAAGCTCGAAAAGCTGATCCCGATCAAACGCTCGGCCTTGCGGAGTAATCCCAACCCTCAAGGCTACCGTGAACTCTGGCTCGACCTCTACCGGAACGGCAAGTACGGCGATTCGGCGGATATCCTCGATGAGATGATCCAGAAATATCCCGCCGAGAAGGACCCGCAAATCCTGGTCGCCCTGGCCAATAGCCGGATGCTCGCCGGTCAGAACGATGCCGCGATGGACGCCGCGAAGGAGGCCATCAAGCTCAACCCAAACGACGCGGAGGCAATGCGGCTGGTCGGTTTCATCCTCGGCCGCGAGGGCAAGAACGAGGAAGCAATCGCTCACTTCCAGAGGATGCTCGAACGGTTCCCCAACGACGACGATGTGTACCGCAAGGCTCACCTCGGTCTCTCCGACATCTATACGAACCTCGAACAGTTCGACAAGGCTGAGGCCGAACTGGAATTGCTCCTGGAGCGCGAGCCGGACGACCCCTTCGTCAATAACAACCTCGGCTACCTCCTCGCCGATCGGGGAAAGGACCTGGAGCGCGCCGAACAGTTGATCCGCCGCGCCCTGGAGATGGAACCGGATAACACGGCCTATCTCGACAGTCTCGGCTGGGTTCTGTTCAAGCTGGGCAAACCGGAGAAGGCGGTTGAGCCTCTCGAAAAGGCCGCGGAAGACAGCGAGGCCGACGCCACCATCCACGACCATCTGGGCGACGTCTATTTCAAGCTGAAAAAGCTGGACAAGGCTCGCGAGGCCTGGAAGCGGGCCGAGTCAATCGCCGCGAAGGCCAATCCTCCCGACAAGCGATTGCCGGAGATCCGGAAGAAGCTCCAGACGCTCGACGAGCTGGGCAACGACCTGCCAGCGACGGACGATCAACCGAAACCTTAACGCAATTGTACTGGAAATCGATCCTCCGGCCGGCAGATCTCGTAGTTACGAGCACCTGGCCCGATCGTGGGCGGACGACCGCCTCCCGGATAGGTCATGCTCATATGGTTTTTGCAGGGAGTCTGACGACCGATGGCAGGGCATTCCCACTCGGCGAACATCGCGGCTCGCAAAGGAGCCGTGGACGCAAAGCGGGGCAAGCTATTCAGCAAACTTTGTCGCGCCATCTACGTAGCCGCGCGCAACGGCGGAGGCGATCCCGTCTCCAACCTGCGGCTCCGATATGCGATCGACAAGGCCAAGTCGTATAGCTGTCCCAAAGACAACATCGAACGTTCGATCAAGAAGGCGACGGGCGAACTCGGAGCCGACAACTTCGAGGAGGTCATGTACGAGGGGTACGGTCCCGGTGGCGTGGCTGTCCTCTGCCAGGCACTGACGGACAACCGCAACCGCACCGCAGGCGATCTTCGAAAAGCCTTCGAGGTCTGTGGCGGAAACCTCGGCTCCACCGGCTGCGTCAGCTACCTTTTCGAATTCAAGGGCGACTTCCTCATCGACGCCAGAAAGGTCTCCGAGGAGCGTCTGATGGAGATCGTGCTCGAAGCCGGCGCCGACGATCTGAAGCGCGACGGCGATTACTTCGAGGTCACATGTGATCCGAAGATCTTCGAGGACGTGCGCAAGGCCCTGGAATCGCACGAGATCGAAATGGAAAGCGCCGAGACGCGCTACGTCCCACCGACCTATGTCGATCTCGACGTGGATACCGCGCGGAAGATGCTCAAACTCCGCGAGATCCTCGACGAGAACGAGGACGTGCAGGACGTTTACGCCAACGACAACATCCCCGAAGAAGCGATGGCCTGAGCCTCTCCATGCCTCAACTGGCCTCCGTTTTGCAAGAAATCAACCTCCGTCGAGGCGCGGAGGGTGCGGACCTTGCCTCCCGCCCCATCCGTGCCATTCCATCTGTTCATGGAACATAGGAGGTTACTTCTCATGTCCGTCGCCAAGGTCACCGAAATCAGCAGCCGTTCCAGCAAGAGCTTCGAGGACGCGATCCATCAGGGTATCGAGCGTGCCTGCAAAACGCTTCGGAATGTCGAGGGGGCCTGGATCAAGGAACAGCGCGTCTCGATCACGAACAACAAGATCGAATTCTATCACGTCAACATGATGATCACGTTCGTCCTGGAGGATTGATTCCGGGAGAAGTCGCTGATCATCACAATCTCAATGGGCCGAATTTCTTCGGACCTCGCCGGGTCCATACCGGCGGGGTCGTTCCATGCGCACCGTGCATCTGGCACTTCGCGGGTTGTTTGGGTATCTTGGTCGGCTTGAGCCAAGCCTCGCATCCGAACGGACCCAGAACGCAGGACGAATCGATCGTGAGCACGCCATTCGTGAAGGCCGAACGCCTTCAGAAACTTCCGCCGTACCTGTTCGCCGAGATCGACAAGAAGAAGAAGGCGGCCATCGCGGCCGGACGCGACGTGATCAACCTGGGCGTCGGCGACCCCGATCGCCCCACGCCCCAGCCGATCATCGAGAGCCTTCAGAAACACGTCGAGAATCCGGCCTTTCACCAGTACGCGCTCGACCAGGGCGCGCCCGAGCTGCGCGAGACGATCGCCCGGTTCTGCAAGGCGCGTTACGGGCTGGACCTCGACCCGAATTCCGAGATCCTCCCGCTGATCGGTTCCAAGGAAGGCATCGCGCACTTCCCGCATGGCCGTGCTGAACCCGGGCGACCTGAGCCTGGTCCCCGACCCTTGCTATCCGGTCTATCGCAGCAGCAGCATCTTCGCCGGGGCCGAGCCGTACCTCATGCCCTTGAAGCCCGAGTTGGGTTTCCGGCCCGATTTCGCCGCCATTCCGGGCGATGTCTGGAACCGCGCCCGCTTGATGTTCCTGAACTATCCCAATAACCCGACCGGCGGAACCGCCGACCTGGCCTTCTTCCAGAAGGTCGTCGGACCAGGCCCGGGAACACAATCTCGTCGTGGCGCAGGACGCCGCGTACAACGAGATGTACTTCGAGGAGCCGCAGCCCAGCCTCCTGCAAGTCCCCGGCGCGAAGGACGTGGCCGTCGAGTTCCACAGCCTCTCGAAAACCTTCAACATGACCGGCTGGCGGGTCGGCTTCGCCATTGGTGGAGCCCCGTTGATCGCGGCCCTGGGCCAGGTGAAGGCCAACACCGACTCCGGAATCTTCACCGCGATCCAGTTCGCCGCCAAGACCGCCCTGGACCAGTACGACACCCTCACTCCACCAATTCGCGCTCTGTATCACGAGCGGCGTAACGCCTTCATCAAGGCGATGAAAGAGATCGGCTGGGAGATTCCGGTCCCCAAGGCGACCTTCTACGCGTGGATTCCTTGCCCCAAGGGCTACCATTCGACCGACCTCTGCGCCCGCCTGCTCGACGAGGCGAACGTCGTGACCACGCCTGGCCTCGGCTTCGGCCAGTCAGCCGACGGCTACATCCGCGCGGCCCTGACGGTCGAGACCCCACGCTTGCTGGAAGCGGTCGATCGGATCGGTAAACTGAAGCTCTGAATCGACCGCAACCACCAGACCCGCAAGACGCCAAGGGAGGGGCTCCCGCGACCCTCCCGGCACTCTGCGGCGGCAGGCAGAGTCCCCATGGGAACCATCGCGCTGATCGGCCTCGGGAGCAACCTTGGCGACCGCAAGTCCACTCTCGATGACGCCATCGCCGCCCTCCGTGAGACACCGGGACTCCAGGTCTTGCGGGTCAGTTCCTATCACGAGACAGCCCCGGCCGGTGGCCCAACCGGACAGGATGCGTTTCTCAATGCCGTGGTTCAGATCTTGCCGTCGATCGGCCCGGTCGATCTGCTCCACAGGCTGCAAGAGATTGAGAATCTTGCCGGACGCGTCCGGCGGGAGCATTGGGGCGCGCGAACGCTCGACCTGGACCTCTTGATCTATGGACGGGAGCGAATCGAGTCGCCCGAACTGATTGTTCCCCATCCGAGGATGGCTGTCCGGCGTTTTGTCCTGGCACCGGCGGCGGAGGTCGCGCCGCACGCTCTGCACGTTACCACCAGTCAGCGGATCGAGGCGTTGCTTGCCAACCTCGACCGGCGGCCGAGCTATGTTGCCCTGACCGGTCCGCCCGGGACCGGCTTGCAAACGTTCTTCCACCACGTGACAACCGGCCTGCACGCGGTCGGCCTGTACCGCGGAGCGACCGACGTGAGCCACGTCGAGCTACTCTCGGGCATCGGCGGCCTGTATCGTCGAGAACTTCACCTCGATCAATTCCGCGAGATCCAGCGAGAACTGATGCCGCATCGCTGGCCATCAGCCGCCTGGGGCGACCGCTGGATCGCCACCGATTTCTGGTGGGAAGAATCCGTCGTCGCCGCGAGCCTGATCTACGACCCGGACCGCTTTCGCGCTCTCGAAGAAGAATTTCAAGCCTCCCGCGATCAGATTTTGCGGCCCTCCTTCGTGGCCCTCTGGGAGCCTGATCTGCCCACGTTCTGGAGCCGCACGGTTCCGCCAGACGAACTTGAAACAATGAACGTCGGTCCCTACCGCAATGCCTGGGATCGCCATCATGCCGCGCTGATCGAGCACGTCCACGGAGCCCGATGCACCCAGCCCCTTCTCCGCATCGGCGCATCCTCTCCGGACGAGGCCGCGGCCGAGGTCCTTGCCGCTTGTGAGGCGAGCCGCCCTGTTCCCGGGGTTGCCTGACCGACGATTGCCGACGACAGCCCCGCGTCTTTATAATTCGTTCACGACGCGGACGAACCGAGTGGGTCCGAACCGACAGGCGGCGACGATGGCCAAGAAGGATAGCGGAAAAAGCAAAGGCAAGACCGAAGAGGGCGGTTTCAAGGTCAGTCGCGCCAATCGCCGCGCCCGTTACGAGTACGACCTGCTGGAGAAGGTCGAGGCGGGGATCGTCCTGACCGGAACCGAGGTCAAGAGCCTGCGCAACGGCAAGGCCAGCCTGGAGGAAGCGTACGCCAGCATCGACCGCGAGGAGGTCTGGCTCTACGGCTGCGACATCCCGGAATACCTCCAGGCCAACCGGATGAACCACAAGCCCAAGCGACCCCGCAAGCTTCTCCTCCACCGCCGCGAGATCGATAGGCTGGCCGCCAAGGCCACCGAACGCGGCCTGACCATCGTCCCGCTCCAGATCTATTTCAAGAACGGCATGGCGAAGGTCGAGATCTGCATCGCCAAGGGCCGCAAGACCTACGACAAGCGCGAGGCCCTCAAGAAGCAGGACGCCAAGCGCGACATCGACCGGGCCTTGCGACGCCGGTGAGAATCCACCGACATCGCGGCAAATGTCGCGAACCTTCTTGACGAGAACGTCGTAAGACGAATAATCGAAATCGTTCGGGTCCAACCCGAACTTCTTTGACAAACGGGGGCGAACCAGGATCGACCGGATAGCTGAGGTGAACGGTGGCGTGCCGAGGTTGGTCAGCAGGCCTCGTAAAAAGCCGACCAAAATTTAATTGCCGAGAGGACACCCTCTCTCCGTCTCGCTGCCTGACAGCAGTGAACGGCCTCGCGGCGGGTCTTCTCCCGCTAGACTCGGCCGGGGACGCCAATGCGGGATCGCCTGAGCCTAACCGCCCGTTGCGGCTCGGGTTAAATTCATGACAGGATAAGCCGAAGGGGACCCTGCCGGTCGGGGACTCCAGGCCGACAATCAAATGATCGGATACGCACGTAGATGCCCTCACCGATGGATCTCGGGACGCGGGTGCAATTCCCGCCGCCTCCACTCTTAACCGCCAACTGCCAGCTCCTGACTGGCGGCGACAACCGACGACGTAAAGCCTCGCTCCGGCGGGGCTTTGCTCGTTTCTGGGGGTGGCGTTTCAGCCCCCCGAGCTGACACCCGCTGACAGCTCCTGACCCAAGACGCCGCCCGAAATGCAACCAATACGCAACCAACGGCGATCACTGATCCGTTGATGCCGAAGCGGCCAGGGCGAGGATCTGTTCCCGGATATCCGCGCGGCAGACCCGGCCAGGCGGTGACCATCGCCTGCAGGTCGGCGTCCTCGACCAGAGCGACGACCGCCGCCGGTGCCAGCGGGAACGGCAGTGCCGCCAACGCCTCCGCCCTGTCCTCCATGCCGATATGGGTGTACTTGGCGGTCTGGCGAATGTCGGCATGGCGGGCAAGTTCCTTGGCCTCCATGATCGACGCACCCGACCGGACCAGCCCGGTGATGTGGGAGTGCCGCCCCGCCGCATGGAAGTCGGCCAGCCCCTCGTGGGTCTCGTAGGGGATGCCCGCCCGCTCCAGGTCCTTCTGGACCATCGTGTAGGTCTTCCGCCGGGCGAGCCGCGGGAAGAGCGGCTCGTCCGGGACCGAGCCCCGCGATCCATTCCCGCACCAGCGTGACCAGTTCCGGGTGCATCGGCAGGACGTCCTTTCGACGGTGCTTCGAGCAGGCGGCCTCGACGGTCAGCGTCGGCTGGGCGTCGTCCAGCTTGAAGGAATTCGGGGTGAGGCTGGCCAGCTCCGACCGGCGAAGCCCGGTCAGGTAGCTGATCTGGTAGATCCTCGCCCGCATCTCGCCGTCGTAGCCCTGAACCTCCACCCCGGAATTCCGGGCGGCATCGACCAGCCGGGCGAACTCGTCCGGCGTCAGACGCCCGCCGCTTGTGCCGGACGTCGGTCTCGGCGTTCAGCCGTTCCATGCCCGCCAGCGGGTTGCCGGGCAGCCGCTTGGTCGCGGCCAGCCACTTGCCGAAGGCGTCGGCCGCCTGGAGGTAGTGGTTGTAGGTCCGCGCCCCGAGGTCCTCCTCCTCGCGGAACTCGTTCAGCCAGTCGACGACCTTCTCGCCGTCCATCTCGGCCAGCGTCAGGAAGCCGCAGCCCTCGATCACCCGCCGGACGCGGGTCATGGTCAGCTTGCGGTGCTTCGGCGTGTTGTTGGCCATCGAGCGGTCGAAGGCGTCCAGATGCTCGGTGATCGGGCTCTGCTTGATCGCGAGAAGCCGCTCCTGGGCCGGGTCGATCATGCCCCGCTTCCGCAGGAGCACCTCGTTTTCGAGCTTGGCGGCCAGCTGCTCGGTCAGGGCCTTGTCGGTGAAGCCCTTGGCGAACTGGCGGTTGCCGTCGTGGTCCGTAGTATTGGATCACGTAAGGCTTGTTCTTCTTGCCCTTGTCCCGACCACGCTTGAAGATCGCGGCCACTGATCTGCCCTCCAAAGAAATAGGGACGGCTTGCCCGTCCCTGATTATACGTTCAGTAGATGAAATGCGCCAGGCTCAGCCATGCGGACATCCCCGTTCGATCCATCGTTCCACCTCGGCCAGCCGCCAGCGGGTGTTGCGGCCGATCCGGACCGGCTCGGGGAGTTTCCGGCCGGAGAGCAGCCGCCAGAGCGTCCGCTCGGAAATCTGCATGAGCTTGGCCAGCTCCTCGGCGTTGATCAGTTTTGTTGCTGCTTCAGTGCTCATCGCGAATGCCCTCTTTCCTTGTCCTTCTCATTGCTCGGTATGCGTGCGGCGGCCTCGTTGAGGCGCTGGTCGTATGAGGTTTTCCCCTGCCATCCTGCGCACGAGATCATCGACGTGGCGCTCGAGTTCCGCAGGGGTGACCGGCAGTGGGTCGGGAGAGGAAGGCCCGAGGGCTTGCTCCCTGAAACGATACGCCGCCACCATCCGGTCGTCGTAGGTCGCCGCGTCGGCCGGGCCGTGGTCACGGACACGGGCGGCGTGTTCGTCGGTGCGAATTTCGGCGTGGAGAGCCTTCACCTGCATCGGCGTGAGCGGCTTGTCAAGGCTGTCGAGCGAAGCTGCTCCTCGAGGCACGTCGATGGCCATGTCGATCAGGCGATTGCGCTGGTGGTCGCTGATCTTTCCCGCGTCAACTTCCGTAAGAAGGATGTGGGCGCGGTCCCGGTTGGACACCCCCGACCAGTTCATGTCCTGGAGGATCGCGAGCTTGCTCGGCTCGGGCACTTCACTCCAGGGGCGTTCCTCGATGCGGTAAGGGGCGTCCCGGCCGACGACGATCGGATAGGTCCGCTGCTTCACGGACGAGATTCGTCGTGTAACCTCGGTGAGTCGCGTGGGGTCGCTCATAGTCTGTCATCCTCCCGTACCGGTTCCTTCTCCAGTTCCTCTCGCACGACGCGATAAAACTCCCGGACTGCCTCGATCTTCTCCTCCTCGCGCAGCACGGCCTGAATGGTCCAGACGCATTTCTTCGCGATCCTGACGGCCAATGCGTGCACGGCTGGATCGGTGCTTTGGCTCTCGATGAACATGGCTACCTCTCCCTCGCGTTATCCCGTGCCTGTGGAACCCGTGCCGCCGCTTGGTTGAGCGCGGCCTGATGGTTGGGCGTGTAATAGGTGCTTGCGGTAAAAGCCTGAGTCGGTTGCTGAACGGGAGGCTGTGGCGTGGGCGGCGCAACGGCCGGAGCCTGCGTAGCCTGCCCCGCGCCCGCGCCGTGAACGTTGCCCCTGTCTGGCGGCACCAGCCTTTCGGTCAGGCCCGGCGGCGCGTAGGCATTGCCTGTGAAAATCGCCTGCCCCAGCTCCGCCGCGCCCTGTGGAATAAGACGTTCCGCCGCCTGCATCGCAGCCCTGCCCACGAAGGCCACGGGAGCCAGCATCACCCCAACCGTTTTTCTGGTGGCCGCGTACATGTGGCCGAGCATCGAAGTGGGTTGGCCTGCCATCAGATTGCCCTCCCCCGGTGGCGTTCAACGAAGCCGCCAAGCTCCAACTCCGCATCAACCATGGCCTGCATACGCTGATGCTGGATGGCGGTCTCGATAGCGAGGCAGGCGCCGAACGATCCGAACCCCGCCATGATGAACAGCCCGAGGCGGTCCCAGACCGTGGCAACCAGCACCCCAAGCAGGAGGCAAAGCAAGGGTTCCAACCGCTTTGCCTGCTGCTCGCTCCTGATGAAGGGCATGTGCATGGCCAGCCACGGGTAGCCTTGATACCTCGAATGCTGCAAGATGCCCTTCCAGCGAAGCCGGTAGCTCTGGATTCGCTGCCAGATGAGAGCGGCGAGCCAGAACAGGAAGAAAAGACCGAAACCGGGATACAGGCCGGAGGCCGTCCAAAGGATGAAAAGAGCGACGACCGCCTGCCACTCGAAGGCACTGGTGCCGAAGGAACGCCGGATGAAGACCGTGATGCAGGCCCGATGCGGCGTTGCACAGCAGGTGGAGCAGCCCGAACACGTAGGCGTGGTCGATTTTCTGGTCGTCGCGCGGTTGCGGCTGCGGCATGAAACCCTCCTATTTTTGGCTGAAGCCCACGAAAATGACACTTTCCCCGTTCGAGAAACTTGTTCCGTTCCTGATGACCCAGCCCTCGGCGATGTATCCGTTTTCCGGCCCGCCCGTGCGCAGCCCATTCATGAACAGCCGCGACTGAATCAAATCCTCGATGTGCTCGGCCAGCGAGGTGCCGAGGGTGATCTTGCCCATCAATTCTTCGAAGGCCGCGCCCATGCCATTGCGCGAGACGCTTGCCAGCCGGATGACCGCACGCCCCACCAGCGAGCTCGCGTATTTCGCCGATTCCTCATCGCCCAGCGCCATGAAGCATTTGGTGCCGAAGTTTGTAAGCAACGCCTTGGTCTGGCTCTGCGCCTCCTTGCCGCCGATGGCGCTGAAGAAGTGAATGCATGGACTGCGTGAGCACCACCATGCAGCCGCGGTGCGAACGGCATTCCGCGAGGTATTTCGCGTCGAAGCTGGTGATGTGATTCTGGTATTCGTCGATCCAGATGCACGGTGACGGGCGTTTCCGCCGTCGCGGCCGCGCCGCAGCACATGCCGCTGCGTGGCGTATTTCCATGCCCCCGGCCACGAACGCCCCGCTACGCCGTGATTGGCGATGGGCATGTCGACCAGATCCACTGCCCCTGCGTCGAAGGCGGCGGGCGTGATCGTGGTGCCCGTGCCGATCAGTTCCCTGACAATGCCCCGTGTTGAAGAAGTGCAGAAGACCCATGACCCCGGCGAGGATGGAGGACCGGGTTTTGTCGTTCATGCACGGCCACTCGTTCAGCCAGAACTGCTGGGCGAGGTTGATAATCGTGCGGCCTCGATGGCCGATTTGGCGCCTGCGGATGGCCTGCGGCAAGCGAGTTGTTGTGGTAGCCGGCCTGCCACTCCTCGCTGCCCATTTCCTCGCCAGACATCGCCGCGTCGTTGATGAACCGCTGGATGTCCCACGTATCCACCCTGCCGTACGCCTGCTTGAGCACCTCCACCGCGTTGTGGATGGTGCGGCGGTTCTGCTGCTCCCAGAACGGGTCGCGTCCCAGCGCCTTCCGCCCGCATACAGGCTTTCCCCGATGGTCATGATGCACTGCGTGATTTCGCCGCGTCCGTCGCCGTTCTTCGCCTCGAAGTCGATGACGTTGAAGCGGTGGCTGGATCCGGGCCGAAGACGACAAGCTCCCGGCCCGCCGCCTCGAAAATCGACCCGCCAGAAGGCCCGGTCTTCTGGCTTGCTGGCGATGATAAGGCCACCCACTTTCGGGGATGCCGCCAGCGCCTTGCCGAGCAGGAAGCCCACCGACGACGTTTTGCCGGAGCCGGATGCGCCCATGGTGCACAGAGACCTCAGCAAATCGCGGATGGTGAAGAAATCCGTAGGCGACCAAGACATCAGCGGTACATCAAGACCGCCCGCGCGGCGTGTGCGGCAGGCGGTAGCGGCGGTTTTCCAGCCATCGCGCCAACAGGAGAGCTGACGCGATGGCCAACCCCACAAGCACGGTCTTCATAGCTCGCCTGCCTTGCGGTCTTCTTGACGCAATGCACCATGATGTTTTCACATCTTTCAGTATGATGGCACCGCGTCGAAGTGTTAGGGATCGGGTAATCATGCACCGGGCCCTGGCCGTGCGGGAGGCCCCAGAAGCCGTCATAGACCGGCAGTTCCTTCTTGCCGGGTAGCGAGATTTCCGGCAGGTTGACCTCCGGCATGGCGACCTTGATGGGTGGGACCTCGATGGCGGGCAGCTTGACCGTAGGCATCTGGATGGGCTTGCTGGTGAGCTCGGCGACGGAGTGGTAAGCCCTCAGGCCGCCGTAGATGACCGCGCCCAGCACGGCCAGCGTGACGAGGCTGCTGATGAGCTTGACGAGGTTGTTGATGGTCTCGACGAACTTCTGCATGGGAATCTCCGAAAGTTGTTGATGTTCTGGTTTCGCTGTGGCAATGTGTGGCCATACCCCCGCAGCAAAGGGGGCTTAAGCGTGATGTAAGCACGCGGTTCGTGGTTTACGTGCCAAGCATTTGAGTCGGGTAGCTTGGCCTTGCCCTTCATGGCTATCCGGCTTCGAACCAGCCCCGCCGCAGGTGTTATCCGCTACGCTCGCAGGCGAGCATTGGTGAAGTGGGGTGGAGAAGCCCGGTATCTCGCCAGCCTCATAAGCTGGAGAACGCAGGTTCGAATCCTGCTCCCGCAACCATCACCCCGCCGCAGCCATATCCTTCCAGACGGCCTGAGCCGTTTTCGCGTCCAGCCCCGTATCGCGGGCCTTCTGCATGGCCTTCATGGCCTCCTTCAGCGCGTCGATGGCTTCATCGAGGCTGATTTCTTCGCCCGCCACCGTCACCATGGCACCGCTGACCAGCGGCACCTTGATCTTGCTCGTGCGCACGGCGGGCGCGCTGGCCGTTCGCTTCCTCCGCCCCTGCCGCTCCAGCGTGTCTCGGCTCGCGCCGGAGCCACTTGAGTTCGAGGAGCGAGGGTTGGTCGTCGTGGCTGAGCTTGGAGAGGGCGTAGGAATCGCTGATCGTGATCTTCCCCGCCTTTAGGGCTTCCACCGCCTCGGGGATGCACTTCGACGGTGAGAGCAGCCGCGTGACGCTGCTCGGGTCGAGGTGCAGGTGCTCGGCCAGGTCTTTGCCCTGCCAGCCTGGGTTGAGTTCGAGCAATTCCTTGCAGGCCAGCCACTTCTCGTAGCCGGTCAGGTCTGCCCGGTGAATGTTCTCCGTGAGCTGGATTCCCCGCACCTGTGCCGGGGTAAGGTCACCCTCCACGATGATGACCTGGAGCGATTCGAGGCCGACGAGTTTGGCGGCGCGAAACCGCCGGTGGCCGGCGATGATCGTGCCGTCGGGTCGGGCGAGCACGGGCTGGAGCTGGCGTTGCTTGAGAGACTGTCCGAGCAGTCGAAGCTCGGCTTCGTCGTAATGCTGGCGGGCCTGCGGTTCCTCCTTGAACCAGCCAATAGGCTTGGTTTCGAGCTTCGGCATGTGAAAATCCCCCGTCTAAGAATCACCGGGCGCGGACAGGAGAACGGGCGGCCTAAGCCACCGCTCGCCTCGCAGATTGGTGTGTTCTGCGTGTCCGATTCAAAGATAGGGAGGGGGATTCAGGCCGTAAATTTGGGAAAATTCGCGCCAAGTTTTCCCAGATGGACATGCGTCCAGGAATGATATGGTGCGAAGGGTCAGGCGATGGCCTGGGGGTGGGATCGCAACCAATCGGCCAGAGCCGAACCCGCCTCGGTGAGCTCGCTCCGCCTGCGGCCGGGATCGTCGCTGAGTCGGGTGAGGACTACGTCGAGCGTTTCGCCAAGCTTGCGGACCTGGCTGATGGGGCCGGACTGGTCCGGGCTGTCGCAAGGATCGCCGGCAACCCTGGCCAGTTCGGCGGCCACCTGCCGGAAGGAGCCGTGTTTAGCGAACGAAAGAAATGTGTGCAGGCGAAGCCGCGTCTTCGGAATACCGGCCTGCTTGTCGAGCGCGGCAACCAGCTTGGCATGCGCCTCAGGATAATTGGTTTCCCAGGTGCATACGAGTTCCGGGGACACCACGACGGTCAGCAGGCCTTCGAGAATTTGGAAGGAAGTTCTCCGTACTGGGCTACGCCAGTGATAGACAGGGAGCCCCTCGGACCGTATCTCATCCATAAGGGCCGTATACGCGAGCCGTAATTGTGTCCTGACCGCGGGTTCCTTCGACACCATCTTCCAGAGCGTCGTTTTGGCGCATTCGCCGGATCGATTCGTTGACATCATCCAGCGATTCGATTAGGCCGGTGATGGCCTGCGGTACGGGCGCGAGCAGTACGCCCAGCCCGAACACGGCACATAGCCTCGTGCAGGCGTCATCGGAACGCAAATTCGCTAGGATTGCCGAGAGAACGTCGGGATGGTCGGAACCGAGCAGGCCCATGGCCAGAAGCGTCGTATTCCGGTTCGCCGGATCTCCACCATCCAGGGACTTCTCCAAGGCGTCCAGAGCGCCGGGTGAAATCCTCCTTCTGGAGTCTGATCCCCTCCGCTATCTCGACCATCCGTAGGCCACGAGCCTGAAGGAGGGATTCGCTCACCTCCCTCGGAGACCCCTTGGCCTCGGACCTTCCTTGTTCCATGTCTCGGTCCCAGGCGGCCTGGAAGTCCTCACCGGACATGCCGCCAATAACCGAAAACGGCCGGTCTGCAAGCGGCTTGAACGGCTGCACGGACTCCACGGGCTTCTTTTCCTGGCTCATCGTCCGCCCCTCCTAGCTCGTGCCGACCTGCCAAACGATTGTACACCGGTTCGTTACGAGGCTCAACGCCCTGCTTTCGTGCGTTGCCTTCTTGACGACCTCATCGTCTCCGGGCCGCAACGCGTCCGCAGGGTGAGACACTGCACCAGCCGTCGTGCTTTGCAACAAAAAAGCAGCGCGAGCTCGCTTGTTGTTGTTGCAAACCCCGCCTATGGCCGGTGCGGGCGTGGTCTCACAGGACGCAATGAAGCGGCCTGGAACAAGAAGGAGAACATCATGAATACCGAAGCACAGACTACCAACCCCGCCCCTATCGCACTCATCCGCCAGACCACGACGGTTTCCATCGCTTTCGCAGAACGGCCTTCCGAGGAACGCCGCCGCCAGCTCCGCGAGGCTGGTTATCGCTACGAAAACGGCCACTGGTACCGTTCTGATCCCCAGAGCCAGATGGCTTCCGAGGAACTGGTTGAGCAAGTCCTCGCAGCAGCCTAACCGTCTACCGGGGCCGGTTCACCACCGGTCCCACTGAATAGGTCAAACAATGTTGCAAAGCTAATTTCGCGTAGTAACAACGAAGGGCGGGACTACATCCCGCCCTTCAAACCTCTCAACCTAAATCGAAAGGCAATACTGTTATGGCAAAGAAAATCCACTTAGCAATACCCGTCGTGATCTAATCCGCGAATATGGCAGCAAGCACATCAAGGCCAGCATCGACCGCAGCAAGGAGCAGAAGCAGCTGGCCATCATGCTCAAGGAGGCCAACGCCGCGATCCGCAAGAAATACCCGGAAGCAGACATGGCCGTGCTGCGGAAGTACGACTCGCCCGCGTCGACCGCTGCCTGAAGTTCCAGATGCCAAGCGGCCGAGTGGACGGCTTCACTTTCGATGCGGACAGCCGAGGTCGCCGACATTCCGTACAACCGGTCACTGTGGATACTACGGCAACAGCGTCGTGTTCCCCGTCTCCGAGGCGTTCGAGAAGGCGTTCGACCTGCATGCCAAGCACAAGGCTGGACGCCGACAAGCTGCAGCAGGAGAAGTCGGCCAGTTCATCAGCTTCCTGAAGCCTGCAAGACGGTCGAGGACGTGCTCGAGGTCATCCCGCTGCCGGAGGACATCCGCAAGCGGCTCGGCTGCGGATTCCACCGCCTTGGTGGCCGTGACGCCGGAGACCGTGAAGTCGCTCAAGGCGACTTTCAAGAAGGCCGCCTAACGAAAATGGGAGCGGTCTCTGAACGCCGCTCCCACCCTCCTAAACCGCAAATGGAGTTGCGATTATGTCAAATCAATACATCGAATTAAGAAGCTCGTCAAATCACCCCTCAACGTCCGCAAAACGGCTTCAGCAACCGCCGACGAGGAGCTGAAAGCGTCCATCCTCGCCCACGGCCTGATGCAGAACCTGGTCGTCACCGAGGGCAAGAAGGGCAAGTATCACGTCATCGCCGGTGCCCGCCGCCTCGAAGCCCTGCAAGGCCCTGCAGGCCGAGGGCAAGCTCTGCCCGCAGACCACGCCGTGCCATGCCAGGTCGTCACCGAGGAACACGCCGCCGAGATGAGCCTTGCCGAGAACATCGTCCGGCAGGCCATGCACCCGGCGGATCGAGTTCGAGGCGTTCGCCGCACCTGATCGAGCAGGGCCGATCGGCCGGGTTCAGGTCGCGGACCGGTTCGGCACCACCGAAAAGCAGGTCTGGCAGCGCCTCAAGCTCGGCAGGGTCGCCCCGGAACTGCTGGCCGAGTACCGCGCCGAGAACGCTGACCCTCGAAGCCCTCGATGGCCTTCACGGTGACCGACGACCACGAAGAGGCAGATGGCCGTCTATGAGTCGCTGACGATGGGACAGGAGGAACGCCCATTCGATCCGCGCGCTGCTCACCGAAGCAACGATGATCGAGGCAAGCGACAAGCTGGCGCAGTTTCGTCGGGCTGGAGGCCTACAGAGCCGCCGGGGGGCACTACCAAGACCGACCTGTTCGGCGAGCGCGTCTATCTCGAAAACCCTGAGTTGCTGCACGCCCTGGCCAGCGAGAAGCTCGAAGCCGACGAGCCGAGGAGTTGCATGGCCGAGGGCTGGGGCTGGGTCGAGGTCGGCTCCCGAACACGACTGGGATGTCACCAGCCGTTGCGGCCGAGATCGAGCCGCAGCCCGTGGACGCGCCCGCAGGAACTGCTCGACCGGAAGGCGCAAGTTCGAGGCGGAGATCGAGGCCGCCGACGAGGCAATGGGACGACGACGGCGAGGACGATGACGATGGCCGAGACCCTCGAGAGCAAAGCGTGACGAGCTCGAGAAGCAGCTTGAAGAGCTCGACGAGCAGACTCGAAGCCTATGTCGCGTTCGACCCCGAGCGAGATGAAGACCGCAGGCTGCTACGTCTACATCGACCACGACGGCACGCTGGAGATCAAGAAGGGGCTGGTCGAAACCCGAGGACAAGAAGGCCGCCGCGAAGGCCCAAGGGACCGACGCAGAGCCTGCCGAGCCCGAAAAACCCAAGGGCATGTCCGAATCGCTGAAACGCGACCTCGCAGCCTACCGGCTCGGCGTGGCCCAGGCCGAGATCGCCAAGCATCCGGCCATCGCCTTCGACCTGCTGGTCTTCAAGGCGGCCAAGAACGCCCTCGACGGCATCGCTCGACGTACGACGGGCCGAAGGTCTCGTTCACCCGCGAACTTCGCGGGAATGCCGGCGCGGACGCCCGGAGCTTCATCCAGGCGCAGATGGAGCCGGTCGCCAAGGCCCTGCCCACGGAATGGCTCGAAGGCGAAGACCGAAGCCGAGCAGTTCGCCGCGTTCCAGCGGCTGACCGGACTACCAGAAGCAGTCGCTGCTGGCCTACTGCGTGGCCCTGACGCTGCAGCCGAAGCTGGACACGGCGGCGAGCAGCCGACCGCCTACGACCTCGCCCTCGCCCAGACCGGGGCGAACGTGGCCGAATACTGGCGTCCGACCAAGGACAACTACCTGAGTCGGGTCACCAAGGACCAGTTGCTCGAGATCGGCAAGGAGCTGTCGGCGGCGAGCGCGGCGAGCCAATGGGCTCGGAACAACGCAAACGCCGAAGAAGGGCGACATCGCCGGGGAGCTGCACAAGACGTTCGCCGAGCCCGAGCGCCCCGGCATGACGCAGGAGCAGATCGAGCGGGTGAAGAACTGGCTGCCCGAGGGCATGGCGTTCCGGGAGCTGCCCGAGCCGAAGCCCGCCAAGGCCAAGAAGGGCAAGAAAGCCGCATAGCAACGAAGGGGCGGGCTACGGCCCGCCCCACTCTTCAAGGATGATCCATCATGACCAACAACCCAATCAGGAAGCACTCGTCGCAGCCGCCTTCAAGAACGTCAGCTACGACGGATCCACACCACCGAAACCCGCGCCCGTCGAACCGGCGGTCGCAGTCGCCAGTCCCATCGACTCCCGCCTCAGCCTGACGACCCCGACGCCATCATCGCTGGGCAAGCTGGACGTGAACCAGAACCTCGACGTCTCCCTCAGACCTCGGCAAGCTGCATCGAAGGCCGCCTGCTCATCCAGGGGGCATCCGGGGCCGGGCAAGTCATGGACGCTGCGCCGCCTGCTGGAACAGAGCACGGGCGAATCCAGCAGATCGTCATCGACCCGGAAGGCGAGTTCCGAAGCCTCGCCGACGAGCTCGGCTACCTCTACATCGAGGGCCACAAGCTGAAGGGCGCGGCGCTCGCCGAGATGGCGAGGCGTGCCCGCTTGAACCGCATCTCAATGGTGGTGGACCTGTCGGACTGCCCGGCGCGAGGAGCAGATGATGGCCGTGGCCGCCATCTTCCACGCCCTGGTCGAATGCCCGCAGGAGATGTGGCACCCGGCGCTCGTGGCCGTGGACGAGGCCCATCTCTTCGCCCCGTGGGGGACGCAGGGCCAGGAATCGTCGGCCGTCCGCAAGGCGTCGATCGCGGCGATGGTCGATCTCATGAGCCGCGGCCGCAAGCGCGGCCTGGTCGGCGTGCTGGCGACCCAGCGACTGGCGCGGCTCAGCAAGTCGGTCGTCTCGGAGATCCACAACTTCCTGATCGGCATCAACACGCTCGACCTCGACGTGAAGCGGGCGGCCGAGACCATCGGCTGGGACATGCGGAAGGCCTACGACCGGCTCCCCACGCTCACGCCGGGCGAGTTCGTGGCCACCGGACCCGCCTTCTCGCTGAGCCCCGTGGAGGTGAGTGATCGGCGACGTGAAGAGCCGCCATATCGGGGCAGCGCCGCAGTTGGCCGACGTCCAGCGCGTCGAGGCGGGCGAGGCCCGCTCCATGCTCGCCATCGACGAGCTGGTGGAGATGAGCCAGGCGGACGATCAGGAGACGGCGACCTCACCCGGCTTCAAGGCCGTGCGGTCCTTCATCCGCGATCGGACTCGTTCCCGCTGGCCGCCAGGGCGTTCGAGGCCTGCAAGGGCTGATGCCCGACGGCACCACCTCGAGAGCCTGGCCGGGCACCTGCAGGCCGAGAAGGACGACCTGCTCGCCGCCCTGGCCCTGCTGGAATCCTACGCGGCCATCGAGATCGACGGCGAGGCCGTGCGAATAGATCCCAAGTTCTTCTGGGAGAAGTCGCTTATGAGCCTGGAACGCGTATCTTTCAAGAAGGGCCGGGAACACAAGCCCCGCCTCTCCGCACCGTACGTGCCCGGCGTCCACAGCGAGAAGTACTGGACGGAGGAGGAAGACCAGATCCTCCGCGACCACTATCCGGGCAAGGGGTTCGCTTACTGCGCGAGCAAGCTGCCGAATCGCTCCAAGACCGCGATTTACGGGCGGGTGCAGAAGCTCGGCGTGAAACGCGACGGGAGCACAGCAGCGAAAAAGCCGCAGCCGCGAGGAGTATCGCCGAGCTCGACGCCAGGATAACCGAGATGTGGCCCACGCTGGATCTCCCGGAGGGCAGCGTCAGCGGCGTGAAGGAACTCGCCCGCCAGCTTGACGAGCCGCACTGGCTCATCACCCAGCGCTGCCGGCGGCTCGGCCTGACACGGCCACGAAAGAAGGAGCCGCCGTGGTCGGCCGCCGAGGACGAGCTGATGAAGCGCGTGCCACTGCACGACCCGGAGAAATGCTCGGAGATCTTCAAGGCCCACGGCTTCACCCGCACGGCAACGGCGATCATGGTGCGGACGAAGCGGATCGGCCTGTCGCGCCGCAACACGGAGACCTTCTCGGCCACGGCCGCCGCCAAGGTGATCGGCCTGGACAACAAGACCGTCGCCGTGTACTGCCTCAAGGGCATCGATCAAGAGCAGCCGGCGGAAGACCAAGCGGCTGCCCCAGCAGGGCGGCGATCCGCACAGCATCGAGCGAGCGGATCTCCGGCAATTCGTGATCGACAACCTTGAGCTGATCGACTTCCGCAAGGTGGACAAGTTCGCCCTGGTGGATCTGCTGGTTTCGGCAGGGGAGAAGGCTACATGAAACGCCTCGCCTGGCTGACCGACATCCACCTGAACTTCCTCCGTCAGGCCGGGCTGAGGGCGTTCTTCGCCTCGCTGCCGGAAGCCGACGCCTTCGCCATCACGGGCGACATCGGCGAGGCCCACGACGTGGCGGCCACCTGCGGGCGTTCGCGGAGCTGGGGCCGGTCTACTTCGTCCTCGGCAACCACGACTTCTACCGGGGCTCGATCGCGGGCGTCCGGGCCGAAGTCCGCGAGCTCGTGCCGCGAGGTGCCGAACCTCCAGTGGATGCCCGACGCCGGGGTCGATCCCGCTCACCGAGACCACCTGCCTGGTCGGCCATGACGGCTGGGGCGACGGGCGGCTTGGCGACTACCAGGGCTCCGACGTCATGCTCAACGACTTCGCCTGATCGGGGAGTTCGACGGGTTCTGCGAGGACACGGCCGAGCGGCTCGCCAAGCTCCACGCCCTCGGCGACGAGGCGGCGGCCCACTTCCGCGCGGTGCTGCCGGACGCCCTGGCGCGGTTCCGGCACGTCATCGTCCTGACCCACGTCCCGCCGTTCCGCGAGTCCTGCTGGCACGAGGGGAAGGTGTCGGACGACAACTGGCTGCCCTTCTTCGCCTGCAAGGCGGTCGGCGACGCCCTCCGCGAGGCGATGGCCGCTGCCCCCGACCGGCAGATGACGGTGCTGTGCGGGCACACCCACGGCTCCGGCGAGGCCCAGATCCTGCCGAACCTCCGCGTCCTGACCGGCGGGGCGGTGTACGGCAAGCCGAGCGTCCAGCGGGTGATCGAGGTCGAGTGAAGCCGGTTGCCATGAAGTCTTCCAAACCCTGGGACAAACCGCTGAACGGGTTGAAAATGCCGTTCCAA
>CAVWUA010000023.1:0-112795 GCA_963758025.1 uncultured Planctomycetota bacterium
CGGCGGGTGATGGAAGACGAACCGTGGGTGCTGCGCCAGCCACGCCTGAACCTGCTTGCCCTTGTGCATCCTCAGGTTGTCCAGGACCACATGGATGGTCTTGACCGTCGCGGGGATCTCCCGGTTCAGTTGCTCCAGGAAGACGATGAACTCGACCTGCCGCTTCCGCTCGGCAGTCCACCCGTAGACCTTGCCGGTCCGCGTGTCGAACGCGGCGAACAGGTTCAACGCACCGCACCGCCCGTATTCGTGCTCGACGCGGACGGGCCGCTTGGGCTGTGCTGCCAGGGTCGGCGACGTGCGTGGTCGTGGCTGCAAGCTGGTCTTCTCGTCCACACACAGCACGACCTCGTCGTCGCACAGCGGCCGGGTATACAGGTCGGAGATCTCCTGGACGGCCGCCGCGAACGCCTCATC
The DNA here is from genome assembly GCA_963758025.1 of uncultured Planctomycetota bacterium. GTDB lineage: Bacteria > Planctomycetota > Planctomycetia > Isosphaerales > Isosphaeraceae > CAVWUA01. Next base: position 418 of record CAVWUA010000023.1, read on the forward strand.
CCTGGGGATCTTGGGGGAGAGCCAGAGGTGATGCCGCCAGGGCTTCAAGTGGTGGTGCCCCAAGATTCGCCGGACGGTCTCCGGGGAGATACTCGGCACCACGCCCTCGTCGGCCAGTTGACGGGCCATCTCTCGGCAGTCCCAGAGGGACAGGGAGCGGCCATGGTCATCAGGCCACTCGCAGGCCATCTTGACCGGGTGCCGCACGACCTCGGGGGGAAAAGACCGGCTTGCGGCCGGGACGAGGCTTGTCACGGAGACCGGCGAGCCCGGAGCCCGATAACGTTCGGCCCGCTTGCGGACGTGCCGCACACTCAGGCCGCAGAGTTGGGCGGCCTCCTTCAGGGTCTTGCCCTGCTCGAGCAGGAGCAGGGCGACAGCCCCGGCACGCCAACCCGGCACGGCAAGTCGTCGCCCGCTGCCAGTGCTCGATCTCGGCTCGGTCTTCCGGAGTCAGGGCGATGGTCAGGGAGGATTTGCGGCCCCGCATGGCGATATCAAGGTTTCAAGGTGTGTGACGAAGAGAAGGAGACCCGCCAGCCGTCATGATCGGCCATCCGGCCGAAGTCGTCAATTCGTTACCCTTTCTCTGCGGCGTTGTACTAAGTTGTGACGTCCCATCTGGATCAAACGCGACGGCCTCTCGATGCGGTTGGCGAAGATGAGGAGTAGGTAAAGGCGCGGCATAGGGCCGGCCATGTCCCTCCGCGCCGCGAGATGGTCATGAAGTTGGTCCAAAACGCCGGGTCGTCAATGGTGGACGAGAAAGAAGAGAAGGCCCCCCAGCACGGCGACACCGACGATGAGCCACGTCGTATAGTCGCCGATGTGGCCGCTGTGCAGGGCGCGGAGGAGGGACACGAGCGGCGTCCAAGACCAATCGGCCAGTCGTGAAGGAGCCGCCGGCAAGCGATGCCGGAAGAGGACGCAAATCGCCAGGATCACCGCTCCCGCCGTCGAGGTGAGGGAGGCTCCGATTCCCCGCGAATCGCCCGAGACCGTCCCGACGGGGGCATAGGTTGGAAGGTGAAACCCGTCAAAAGTTTCATTAATATAACGTGTCCGATCCTCGAACCGCGTCGCGGCCGGAATCATCCGACCAGTCGGACGGGGGATCAAACCCAGGGCCATTGCGCCGGCGAGCAAGACCGTCGCGGGGGCGATCATCATCCAGGGGGTCCGATCCGAGGCGGTGCGTGTCTCTGGGAGATCCGTTTCCGAGGGAGTGGCGTCCGTATGATCAGAACCCCAGCCCAGAAAGATCCGCCCGGCGGCTCGGAGGACTGCCCCGCCGGTCAGGATCGTGCCGAGCAGGAGGACCCAGGAGACCCAGGCGAGGCCCGAGGCATCGGCGGTGTGCTCGATCATCGCTTTGCCGTGACTCGTCACGAACGGAGGCAGACCCGCGAGGGCGCCGCCGCTGAGCGTGAAGAGGATCCCCGTGTACGGAAGCCCTCGGCCTCGGCCCCGCAATGCGAGCTCATCAACGGTCGAAAGGCGATGCAGCACGATGCCGACGGTCAGAAACAGCGTGCCCTTGATCAGGCCGTGGCCGACGGCGTAGAGGGCCGTGCCGGCCAGGGCGCTCGGGTCGAGCAGGGCCAGGCCGATCAGCAACATGCCCATGTGACTGATCGTCGAAAAGGCAAGCAGACGTTTGAGGTTTCGTTGAGAAAAACACATGATGCCGCCGAGCAGCGTCGTGAGTGTCCCGACACCGAGCCAGAGGTCGCGGACTGATCCGGCGCCGGATCGAGTGGGCCGGAAAAGACCACCCAGTAAATCCGCGCCAGAGCATAGAGGGCGAGGGTGCTCAAGGCCCCCGAAAACAAGACGCAAACCGGCGTCGGCGCCAGTGCGTAAGCGTCCGGATGCCAGAAGTGGAACGGAACCAGGCCCGCCTTGACGAACAGCCCCGCCGCGATCAGGACGAAGGCCCCCAGGATGAGCGCGTCGGCCGGGCCGTCGCCCAGCGTGCGGCCGATCTGCGCGAGGTTCAGAGCCCGTCCGGCCGTAGAGCAGCGCGATTCCGATCAGGAACAACACCGACCCCAGGCTATTGATGACGGCGAAGATCAAAGCTCCTTCGATCGCCTCGGACGACTCGATCTTGTACCCGCTCAAGGCATAGGCCGCCACGCTCATCAGCTCGAAAAAGACAAACATGTTGAACAAGTCGCCGCTGAGGCAGAAGCCGACCATCGCGCCGAGCAGGACGAGCATCAGGACGTGATAGAGCGTCCCCGCCGAATCGAAGTAGCGTCCGCTGTAAAACAGGGCGGCGGTCGCCAGCAAGGCGCTCAACGCGGCGGCACCGGCGCCGATCGGGTCGATGACGAACGCGATTCCTGGCGCGACGCTACCCCTCGGCCGCCAGTGGCCGAACCAGTAAACCAGGGTTCCGGGATCGGACCGCACGACCAGCAGGATGCAAAGGACCGTCACGATCGCCGCCGTGACGGTCGCGAGGAGGTCCACCAGGAGGCGGGGCATGAGCCGCGCCGCACCGACCAGGGCGGCCGCGACCAGGAACGGAAGGACCACGGGCAACGGCGGGAGGTCACTCACGATGCTCGGTCTCTCGCGGGCCGCAACTCATTGGGGTCGATCGTGCCTCGCCGCTTGTGGACCTGCACGGCGAGGGCGAGCAGGAGGGCCGTCACCGTGGCCCCGACCACGATGTCCGTGAGCACCAGAGCCTGAACGACCGGATCGACCGCGGGGGAGCCGGGGGGCTTGTCGGCGAAGATCGGGGCCGAACCGCCGACGCGGTAGCCGAGAGAGAGCAGCAGGACATACGTTGCCGACTGCACGACCGCCAGGCAGATGACCAGGTGGATCAGGTTGCGGCTGGTGACGATCCCGTACAGGCCGATCAAGACCAGCCAGGCCGCCACCCCATACGACAAGACGCTCATCGCTTCTCCCCCGGTTCCTCCGTGCGTGTTTCTTCGAGAAATTCCGAGAACAGCAGCGAGAACCCGGCCGCGACCTCCAGGCCGACTGACAGGTTGATCAGCGGGATCGTGCCGGCCGAGAGCAGCGCCCCGGTCTTCCCGAGCGGGAGCACATTCTCCAGGAAGGCACCTCCGGCCAAGAGACAGGCCAGACCGATAAGGACATACCCTCCTGCGCCCAGAGCCTCGCCCAGGTCGAGCCAGGGTTTCGGCGCGAGGCGGCGGTACGCCTTGTAGCCGGCCGTCAGATAGACCAGCAGCGCGCAGGTGCCCAGGACCGCACCCCCTTGAAAGCCCCCGCCGGGTGTTAAATGGGCGTGGAGCACGATGTAGAGTCCGAACAGAACCGTGACACCGATCATCAGTGGTCCCGACCATTGCACGGCCTCGCTCCGCCAGTAGAGGACCCGGTCGGCTTGCCCCCCGGGTTGCGCCTGTTCCGATTCCCCCCGACGCTCTCGAAGGAGCAACGAGACGCCCGCGACGGCCGCGAACAGGATAAATTCCTCGCCGAGTGTATCCAGCGCGCGGATGTCGAAGTTGACCGTGGTGACGGCATTGGTCGCGTGTCGCTCCGGTACGGCGGTCGCGTTGACGAGGTCCCCGTACGTCCCCAGCGGGCGGCCGAAGGTGGGCAGGCCTCGCAGGCTGCCGAGCAGGATCAGGCCGAGGCCGCCCGCCGCGGCCAGAAAGACGAACGTCCGAACGCGGTCGCTCATGAGGTCTCCTCCACGCTGTCGGGCTCATTCTGAACGTTGGCGAGAGCCACCAGCAGCATCAGCGGCAGGGCCGCCGCGCCGACGGTCGCCTCGGAGAGAGCGACGTCGGGGGCTTTGAGCAGCAGGAAAAGGATGGTCAGCGCCATGCCGTAAAGACTCAGCACCACCGCCTGACGTTTCGGGTCGCGCAGTCAACACGACGACCGTGCCGACACCTGCGACCAGGAGAAATCCCGCGCCCTGGAGCAGTTCCATCATGGCGAGTCCTCCTCGGCCTCGGCCTCGGCCTCGGGGATCGAGAGGTCCCCGGCGCCGGACCCACTCGGCCCGCGCGGTGGCGTGCGTCACGATTGGCCCGACGAGCAGCGCCGCGAGGGCGACCAGGATGGCCTTGATCCCCGCTTGCGAGAGGCCCTCCCGCAGAACCACCGCGGCGGCGAGGGCGGTCGGCCCGACGATCGCCACCGGGCCGACCACGTGAAACCTGTCGAATGCGCCTCGCAGGACCAGCAGACCAAGGGCGCCGAGCAGCGCCGAAACCACCCCGAGCCCCAGCAGCGCCAGGGCCACCCGATCCCCCATGTTCACAGCCGGCGCCTCCAGAAAGTGGGCGAAGACCAGCCCGGACGGATACGACAGCACCACGAAGGCCAGGGCGATATCGAAGATCGACGGTTGACCGAAGGCCTCAGCCAGCACCATGAGGATCAGCACGGTGATCGTGCCCGCCAGTTCCAGCGCGGCCAGTCCATCCGCCATCGGTTCGCGCACCATCACGACCCCACAAGGGACGAGCCCCACCATCAGCACGAGTGCGGCGGCAAGCCAAAAGGTCATAGCGGCCACTCCCGGTCCCCGTTGCCGGGCATCTTTGCTGAGGAAACGAGTTGATGAATCATCATGCGATCGCAAGTCCTGTCGATCGTGATGACGTAGCTGTTCGGCTCCAGGCTGACCCCGAAAATCACCGCCGCTCGTCGTGCCGCCGATCTCGGGTCGTCTCCGCCCGGATCAAAAGGAATGACCCGAAAACACCCCGGCACGCATCGGCCAGATGCGGGACAACGCAGGATCTTCCGATAGACGATCCAGCAATCCGAAACCGCCTGTACGGCAAGTCGTCCCGCGAGAGACGCCTGGATCGGTCGCGGTGCGAAGGCGATACCGATCCGATGCCGGACCACCACGACCGCCAGCGCCGCCAGCGCCGACGCGATGAGTCCCGCGACGATCTCGGCCGGTTCCTGACTCTCGGTCAGAAGCAGATACAGCACGAGCAGGAGAACGCCGCGACCGGCCCACGCCGTCGCCCCCGTCCTCATCCCCGTCGCATCCTCCTCGGCTCGCATGGTCGATCTCGCCCGGATACGATCACCGATCCCCCTTCTCACTCTCCGCAAAGAACAGTCAAGTGTTGATAGCAAATTCAGTACCAATCGCAACATGCCCGGCGACCGATTTCGGCATGTCCGTCAAGGGCCGATCCACCCGCGCGACCCACTCCGATTCTCGCTCCGCCGTGGGAATGAGATCGGCACGAAAAATGCTGTTGAAACGTTATTTTGCGAATACTGGAACAGTCTCGTAGCTCGTAGATCCCCGGATGGTAGGCGGCACCACCGCGCATAAAACAATACACAAACACAACATTACGTTTCTGCTGCGGCCTACCTGGCAGGGGGATTTCTTATGCCTCCAGGCTGGTAGTTCGGGTTGCGCACAGGGACGACGGCCTCGGTTTCCGCGAGGAACCGGGTGATGAGCGCGTTCAATTCGTGCACGATCTCGGGTTTCTCGGCGGCGAGGTTGTTCGTTTCGCCGAGGTCGTCGCGCAGATTGTAGAGTTCGAGCCGGTCGGTGCCGTCCTCGTTCCGCGCGAAGAGACGGATGAGCTTCCAATCGCCGCGCCGCACGCTTGTTCCAGGATGCTGGCCGCTGGCAGGCGTATCGTGCGGGAAGTGGCAGAAGATCGCGTCGCGCCGAGCGTGCCTCCTTTCAGCGCGGGCACGATGCTCAGGCCGTCGGGTTTCGCGTCCTCCGGCATCAGCACGCCGGCCATGTTGAGGATCGTGGGCATCCAGTCGATGCTCTGGATCACGGTCTCGTTGGTCGTGCCCGCCTCGGTGACGCCCGGCCAGACGACGATGCAAGGCTCGCGGACGCCCCCTTCATAGAGGCTGGCCTTGCCGTTTCGTAGCGGCAGATTGCTCGTCGGCGGCGCGGTCATGTCCGCCTGAAATCGGGCGCTCTTGTGTGTCGCCGTCGGGCCTCTGCCGCCCCAACTTATGCCGCCGTTGTCGGAGAAAAAGATGATGATGGTCCTGTCCGCGATGCCGCATTCCTCGATCGCGTCGAGCACACGACCCACGCCGTCGTCGAGACTCTCGACCATGGCGGCATAGACCGGGTTGCGCTGGGGATTTTGCGAATCGACGCCCTTACGATACTTCGCGACGAGTTCGGCCTTCGCGTCGTAGGGGGCGTGGACGCTGAACTGCCAGTAGTTCGCGAAGAACGGCCGGTCCCGGTTCTCGCGGATGAAGGCGACGACCCGGGACGAGAGCGTGTCCTCGATATGTTCGCCGGGCTTCCCCTCGACGCCGAGCCTGGCGGGAAACTTCCAGGGCGCGACGTAACTACCTGCCGGTCCCGGCCCTGGCCAGTGCGGCCAGTCCTCATCGAAGCCGTGCTGGAGCGCCGAATAGGGCTCCGGCCCGAGATGCCACTTGCCGAAGTGCCCGGTGCGATACCCCGCCTTGCGCAGGACCTCCGGCAGCGTGACGTAGTCCGGCTTTAACCGCGTGATGCTGTCGGCGACGAGTACGGGCACGTTCGGGTTTCCCTTCGTGAGCCGCTTCTCCAGGACGACCCGGGGCAGGTGGCACACCGGCGCCGTGATGCCGGTCCGCGCCGGCCACAATCCCGTGAGCACGCTGCTCCGGGTGGGCGAACAGAGCGGGTTCGCCGCGTAGGCCTGGGTAAACCTCACGCCTTTCGCGGCGAGTCGGTCGAGGTTCGGCGTCTGGTGAAACGTGCTGCCGTAGCAACTCAGGTCCCGCCAGCCGAGGTCATCGGCCATGATGAAAAGGATGTTTGGTTTGCCGGTCTCGGCGGCGTGGAGCGCGGCCGGAAGGGCCAGCAGCAGGGCGGCGAGGACCGAGATGTTACGTTTTCTCATACTGATGAATCCCGTGGGTTGACGCATGGTTCGCGGTGTGACGTGCGACCCGCCCGATCAACCGGGCGCGTGGTCCATCTCGGCGGTCGTCCGCCCCGACTGCTTCAGGTCGCTCTCGGTGTAGCCGATCAGCTCCATCTCGTCGAGGAAGGTCTCTTGCAGGTCCTCGATGTCGTTGTAGTGCCACCATTCCTGCTTCTTGGCGACGGTCTCCCAGCCCTTCTGGGCCTTGATGCGATGGAACTTGTGCGACGCGAGCAGCTCGGTCAGGTCGAGGTAGTAGGCCTCCGGCATGTCTTTCTCGGTGTTGGAGTAGAACTCGTAGAACTTCTTCGACTTGGCGGCGATCTTCGTCCCTTGCGAGCCGTCCTGCTTGTCGGTCTTGCAGTAGATCCGCCAGTACACGTCGCCGTCGACCAGCTCCTTCACGACCCACCAGCGCTGGTGCTTGCCGCCGGCTGGCTCCATGCTCAGGTCCACGGCGCGGCCGGTGTAGTGGAGGCTGTACTTGCTATTGCCGCCGGTGTGCTTGAAGGTGTTGATCGGGTTGCGCCAGGTGTCGGAGTAGTAATCGTTCTTGTCCTTGCCGGTGGGAACGATCATGCCGCCCTTCTTCTCGGCGTCAACGATGGCCTCCTTCCATAGCTTCGCCACGTCGTCCCGCAACTTGCCGCCATCGATCTTGACGATCTTGTAGATGCCGAGCGGCAGGCGATACGACTTGTCGATCCAGAGGCGGACCTCCTTGGCGGTGGCCTGGTCGCAGATGCCTGTTGCCTTGCCGGCCCAGGGGACGGTGGGGATCTGGACGGCGTTGGCCATGCGGAATTTGCGCCCGCGTGCCGCTGGAACCGTCGGACCGCGCGCTCGGTGCCGGCGCCGTAGGAACCGTCGTCCCCCCTTTCTTGAGGTAGCCCAGCACGATCAGGTCCCGCTGAAGGTCGCTGACATACGTACCCGGGACGTTGGCCTTGAGCTTCTTCGTCTTCGCGTACTTCTCGTCGATGCTCCCCTTCACGAGCTTCAGAGTGGCATCATCCCAGTAATCGGCCGGCTTCGGTGGAGCCGACGGAGCGGCGATGTCTGACATCGGACGATCCTCCTCAGAGCAAGTGATTTCCGGTTATGAAGAGACGTTCTCCTTGAGTCGAGGACCTCCAACGGAGGCGGGGGCGAGACGCGCGATGAGCGTGGGCCTGCCACTGTCGGGTCCGTCGGCTGGTACACGGCCTCGAAGAACCGCCGAGCCAGTTTCCCTTGGGGGGCTCACCCCCCGGATATCACCGGCCTCGCCCCATCGCCCAGTCTATCCTCCCTCGCCGCCGAACCGGAAAGAGGATGTTCCCCTCGTCGCATTTTTCCCACGCGCTCAGCCGAGGCCGGCGTCGGGGAGGGGGACGTCCTTGCGGCTCCAGCGCGTGAAAAGCTCGCGGACCCACTCGGGACCGGTGCGCGAGGGGGGCGGCTCGGGGTGGGCTGCGGCCCACTCCAGGGCGAGGACCAGGGGGATGCGTTCCCCTTCGGTGGGGTCGTCCTGCTCAAAGTGGGCGAGAGTGTTGGCCAGGGGGGCCGGGATGTCCACCTTGCGGATCAGGCCCTCGCCGGGGGTCCGGCAGAGCGCGGCGGGGGAGGTGACGAGGTACTCGCGGCAGACGATCGGCCGCTCGGGGTGAATCGAGCACGACTCGGCTTCGAGAAACGGGCAGGGGATGCCTTGACGGAAATAGGCCAGGCCGAGGGCGCGATAGTCGGTGTCGGGGCCGTCGAGATCGCGGATCGGGTCGAGCAGGCCCGCCTCGTCGAGACGGCGGAGGGCGTCGGCGAAGCGGTCGAGCACGGCCGACCGGCGCGGCTCGGGCAGAGCGGCGACGAGGTCGCGGATCTCGCGGGCCTCAATGCCGGAGATGGGCACGAGCTGCCGGCAGCAGGCGCCACAGCCGGCGCAGCAAGAGATCGGCAGGCCCGCGGCCTCGGAAGCCTGCTCGGCGTTGGCGACGATGGCGTTGGCGAGGGTCCGGACCGCCGGCAGGACCGCACCCGGCGGCGACGGGCCGGCGGGCACGGTCAGCTCGACCCGGACCGGGCTGCCGCCGACGTTCAACTCGACCTGGGCCGTGACCTCCTCTGCCGTCGGATTCGCACGACGCGTCATGGGACCACCTCCCCTCCGCTTGCCCTTGCCCCCTCGTCAGGGGCCTGGATCGCGCCGACTCCCACAGACGAGCTTAACCTGCCGGGACGACCGTTCGCCAGCAGGGAACGGCGGGAGTGAACTTTCGCTTCGCCGGGAGGCACGGCTCCGGTCGTTCGACGTGGAGACTGGGAGGAAATCCGCGGCATGGCAATGGCGATGCGGACGATATACAATGCCATGCATTATTATACCGCTGCCTTGAGTTGCGGTACGTCCCCCCTTCTTCCCCCGTTGACGCCCCCGATCTTAAGCGATTTAGAAGGACCTGTTCATGTACAATCGTCGAACGATCCTTGGCGCAGGGAACATTGCCGTTTGGCTCGGCGTCCTCGGATTCCTGGGATGCGGCGCGGAGGAAGGTGGACCGAGTGGCACGACAGCGCCGGTGAAGCAGGTGGCGTCGAGCCCCACCGCTCCCGATCCGGCCGGGGAGAAGGATTCCGGAGAGATTCCGACTCCCGAGGAAGCCCGCCAGTTCGCCGAGAGGATGATCGATGTCCTGAAGCGAGGCGACAGTGAAGGGATGAATGCGCTGATCGACTGGGATGCCTTGCTGGAACGGACGACCGCCGGAATCGACGTGGCTCCCGAGGTACGCGATGGATTCATCAAGGGGGTGAAGGAGGCGAGGAACGCGCCGGGCAGCCTGGTGACGGAGCTGATCGGCGCCGTCCGTCGCGGGGGGGAGATCAGCCTGCTCCGCGTGCACCTTGTTGACAAATCGCCCCGGGCCTTGCTGCGGATGGCGTTTCCCGAGAACGGCGGCGTGAACTACTACGACATGGTCCTGACCCGTCGCCCCGACGGCGAGGTCCGCGCGGTGGATCTGTTTGTGTACATCTCCGGAGAGTTATTCTCGCAGACCCTGCGGAAGGGCTACATTCAGCTCGCGGCCTACGAGAACCGCAACTTCCTCGACAAGCTGACCGGGCGCGAGCAGACGTTCGTTCAGAACCTTCCGAAGATGAAACGCATGACCGATGCCATCGCGGCCGGGCAATATGACCAGGCGCTGGCGACCTTCGATGAGTTGCCGGAGGATTTGAAGCACGAGAAGCTTTTCCTCCTGATCCGCATCCGCGCTGCCCAGGCGAAGGATGACATGACGCTGTATGCCGCGACGATCGAGGACCTCCGCAAGCACTATCCGGACGACCCCAGCATCAACTTCCTGTCGATCGACGGGTATGTCTTGAAGAAAGAGTTCGATAAGGCGCTGGCCAGTATTGATCGGCTCGACGCGAACCTGGGGGGTGATCCTTACCTGAACGTCCTCCGCGCGGGGATTCTCCTGCAGCAGGGAAAAAACGAGGAGGCCCGGAACGTCGCTCTCAAGGCCATCGCCGAGGAGCCGTCACTTCTGGATGCCTACTGGACGCTGGTGACCATCTCGCTCAAGGAAGAAAAGTACGACGAGACGCTTCGGCTGCTGACCCAGCTCGAAAAGGACTTTCAGCTCCAGATGCGAGACATGAGCCAGATCCCGGAATACGCGGGGTTCGTCAAGTCCCCGCAGTATCAGGAATGGCAAAAGGCTCATCCGGGCGGACCGCAACGCGTCAAGCCCTGATCCCCCAAAGGCCGAAACTGGATCGGATTCTCGTTTGGCACGTCTCTCGACCGCACCTCCCTACGAAATGGTGCGTCCGAGGGACGCGCCCCACCGTGCCGGCCGGGAAGAAAGGGAAGGGGGCATTCGGAAGTGTCTCGCTTTTTTCTGTATTTTTCTCTGGCTCATCGGTTAGTCTCACATAAGGAGCTGAATCACCCATGCTCCTCCTTGATGGACGGACTCCGTCCGATTCCCCCCCTCAATCGGAGGAAACGCCATGAGACTGAAGATCGCGACATGGATCCCCTTTGCGCTCCTGATCGGACTCGGGATGGGATGGGCGAGCGGGCTGCTGACTCCGACGCCTCGGGTCGCGGCACAGGACGCGAAGAAACGTCAGCGCGAGCCGCTCTTTGAAGGGCTGGGGAGCCATTCGCGCCGGGTGACGACGTCCTCGGACAATGCGCAACGGTATTTCGACCAGGGCCTGAACTTCCTCGTGGCGTTCAACCACGATGAGGCCGCCCGTTCGTTCCGCCAGGCCGCGGAGATCGACCCGAATTGCGCCATGGCCTGGTGGGGAGTCGCCGTGGCTCAGGGGCCGCACATCAACCGCCCGACCGTCAATGCGGAGCAGGCCAGGGTCGCGTGGGACGCTCTGGCGAAGGCCCGCGCGAAGTCGGCCCAGGCCAGCGAGCTGGAGCGCGAACTGATCGACGCCCTGGCCAGGCGATGCGTTCTCGATCCACCCGAGGACCGCTCCGCGCTGGATCAGGCGTACGCCGAGGCCATGCGGGCCTTGTGGACGGACCATCCGGATGACGCCGATCTCGGCGCCCTCACCGCCGAGGCGTTGATGAACCTCCGGCCCTGGGATCTCTACACACAGGACGCGCAGCCGCAGCCGGGCACCGAGGCGATCGTCGAGCTACTCGAAACCGTGCTGAAGCTCGACCCGGACCACCCGTTTGCCAACCACCTGTACATCCACGCTGTCGAGCCCTCGACCCGTCCGGAGCGCGCGGAGACCGCCGCGGATCGCCTCCGCGACCTCCAGCCGGGCCTCTCTCACAACGTCCACATGCCGTCACACATCGACGTGCGGCTGGGGCACTGGAACGCGGCCGAGGAAGCCAACCGCAAAGCGATCGCCGCCGACCGTCGGTTTCTCGCCCTCAGGTCCGATCCCGGCTTCTACGGGCTCTACATCGCGCACAACCACCACATGCTCGGCTACGCCGCGATGATGCGGGGCGAGAGCAAGACGGCCATCCAGACCATCGACGAGATGATCACGCTGGTCCCGAAAGAGTGGGCGATGCAGAACGCGGTCATCGCCGATGGATACATGATCATGCCCCTCGAAGTGCGCATGCGCTTCGGCCACTGGGACGAGATTCTCGCCGCCCCGGAACCCCCCGACGTCTTTCCGCTCGCGCGGGCCCTGCGCCATTACGCGCGTGCGGTGGCCTATGCGGCGCAGGATCGACTGGAAGAGGCACGCGCGGAGCAGGACCGTTTCCAGAAAGCTCGGGAAGAGGTTCCCGACCCGTGGTCCTTTGGCAACAACAAGGCGGCGGACCTGCTCGCCGTCGCCGAGCACCTCATGAATGGAGAGATCCTGTACCGCGAGAATCGTCCGGAGAAAGCCTTCGCCGAACTCCGCGAGGCCGTCCGTCGCCAGGACCTCCTCCGCTATTCCGAGCCGCCGGACTGGATCTTACCGGTGCGCCACGCCCTGGGCGCGGCCCTGATGCAGTCGGGCCGATTCGAGGAAGCGGAACAGGTTTACCGAGACGACCTGAAACGGCTGCCGGAAAACGGCTGGTCCCTCTTCGGCCTGGCCCGCTCCCTCAAACTCCAGAACAAGGACGACGAGGCGCAGAAGGTGCACGCGCGCTGGCAAGAGTGCTGGAAGGACGCCGACGTCACGCTCTCGTCCTCCTGCTTCTGCCAGCCAGGGGTCTGATCGCGTTCCCGGCGGACCTTCGGAAAATCGTCGCCAGGAACCATATCAGGGGATTGATCCCCGGCGGGAGGCCGGGGCGGTCAGAGGCCCGTGCTGGCGGCGGCGCTGTTGGTGCCCTTCATGTCCATGTTCACGGGCTGACCGAGATCGACATCCGGCGCGGGGCCTTGCACACTGGTCTCCATCCCGGGCTTGATTCCGCTTGCCGATCCGCAGCCCGCCAGGCTGCACGCCAGAACCATCATCATCGCGCCGAAGATCCAGAAGTGCCGCATGGGCGTTCGCTCCGGTTGTCTGTTCATGTGGATCACGAGATCAGGTCGCGCTGGGCCCCCCGACTCCCAGGCCGGTACGACCTGGAGAGCCGGGGTTGCCCATCGCTCTGGAAGGTTGAGAGATCGACCGATGCCGATCCCGGCAAGGTTCAATAGTTGTCCGAGCTAATTACTTCGGAACCGGAGCGGGTGCCGAGCGCCCACCACGTTTGCAGCGTGACCGTGTCCTTGATGAACCGGACGGAACCGTCGGCGAAGCAGATGTTCACGCCCCCGGAGTGGTTGCTCGTCGGCGGGATGACGCCCTGGCCACCGCCGAAGCCACGTCCGGTCGAGGGGTTGGTGTCGCACGAATTCATGTTCGGCGGGCCAAAGTGGAAGTAGCGATTGAAGGCGGTGGACCACGGATGCCCGATCGTCCAGATTTGCCCGCTCCGGTAGGACGACAGCGACGACGTTCCACTCGGCAGGCTCTTGCAGGCGTTGAGAACTTTCATGGCCCCGGCGGCATCATTGCCGTTGATCGCCCCGGCAATCCCGGTGTCATAGATGGCCCGCTTCGTCTCGGCACTCCCTAGCGGGACGTTCGGGTTGCCGGAGACACCCAACAACCGCTCGCTGAAGAGCGCCGTGGTCGAGGTCCCGTCGGTGATCGACTCCAGGCCGATGCAGTTGGTCGTCGGGGCCTGCGAGGTATTTCCCCAGAAGGGGCTGATGATCGTTCCCGAGAACGTCCGGATGGCACCCGGCCCGCCCACGTTGCCCACGTAGTTGAGCGATCCGTATGGCGGTTGCACCCGTCCTGGCGCACTCTCGGACGGGCAGAGCAGGTTGCCGACCTGGGTGTACATGACGGTCGTGTTGATCGTCGGTCCGCCGCCGCCGGGGTCACGGAAGCCACAGACGAAATTGTAGGCGTTGAAGAGAGGCTGCTGCTCCATCTCGGGCATCAGGGCCAACGTCCAGCCGTAGGAATAGGCGTCGCCACCATTGCCCGAGACGCCGTTGGCCGTCGCGTTCGTACCTGAGGGATACTGGTCCCCCATCGGCAGCTTGCCCGTCACGGAAATGTAGTTGTGGGTGGCGAGGCCCAGTTGCTTGAGATTGTTGATGCACTGGGAGCGGCGGGCCGCCTCGCGCGCCGCCTGCACGGCTGGCAGGAGCAAGGCGATCAGCACGCCGATGATCGCGATGACCACCAGAAGCTCGATCAGCGTAAAACCACAACGAGAACGCTTCATTACCCAGCCTCCTCACGGCGATAGAGATGCCGACGGATGGAAAAGAACACAGTGCAAGCAGGGCGGCTTCGCGCCGCCGGGATAGACCTTTCAAGCGAGACCGCGTTGCTCCCATTCCACGCGACAATCCAGATGCGAGGAAAGGATGGATCACCTGGGTTCGCACCTTCATCCCGAACGCCAAGAACGTGTGAAGGCTCTCGACGGGAGGATGCCGGGGCTTTCTTCTAAAGACAGCGACAATTTCAATTAGAATTGACCTACAATATGCCTGAATTTTTGGAATCCACGCTTTTTTTATAGATTTTTGAATGATTATTGGATCAAGCCCCATCAACCTGGTCAAGGGAAAACCGGATCAGGGAACATGGATTTCGCTCCGCGTGTCCGTGGAGGTGTTCCCCGGGACTTGCCAGTGCTCCGCTTCGTCTTTCGGCGCGTGATCTGTTCTCGTGATCTCGTCAATTCGACTGTCCGCCGCAACCAGTTTCTCGGTATGCTGATGGGGATGCGCTGGGACGCGCTGCGTTATCTTGGAAGAGAGGTTCACCGAGAGTCATGGATATCGCCAAGCTGGCACTCGAAAATGGGGTGGTTTTCACGGGAAGGGCCTTCGGCGCGACGGCCGAGGTCGATGGCGAGGTCGTCTTCAACACGAGCATGACGGGGTATCAGGAGATCCTGACCGACCCGTCGTACCACGGGCAGATCGTGGCGATGACGTACCCGATGATCGGCAACTACGGGGTCAACGCCGAGGATGCCGAGAGCCGACGGCCCTGGGTCCGCGGGTTCGTCGTGCGCGAGCTGAGCCGCCTGGCGAGCAACTTCCGGTCGAGCGGCTCGCTTGATGACTACATGAAGGAGAACGGGATTCCCGGCATCGAGGGGGTGGACACCCGCGCTCTGGTCCGCCTGACGCGCGAGCACGGGGCGATGAAGGGGGTGCTCTCGACGATCGACCTGGACGATCAGAGCCTCGTGGCCAAGGCCCAGAATAGCCCCGGCCTGATCGGCCGCGACCTGGCCCGCGAGGTCATGCCGCCGGGGGCGAGCACCTGGGAACCCGGGTTCGAGAGCCGCTTCGTCGAACACACGAAACCGACCGAATCGGAGCAAACGACGAAGCGGCCGCACGTCGTCGCACTCGACTTCGGCATGAAGTGGAACATTCCGCGCCACCTGGTCGAGTCCGGCTGCCGCGTGACCGTGTTGCCGGGGAACACCCCCGCCGGGGCGATCCTGGAGCACGAGCCGGACGGAATTTTTATCTCCAACGGACCGGGCGACCCCCGGCCGCTCGAAGAGGCGACCGGGACGTTGCGAACCCTCGTCAAGTCGGCCGCCGAGTCGCGCGGAACGCCGATATTTGGCATCTGCCTGGGGCACCAGCTTCTCGGCCAGGCGTTCGGCGCGAAGACGTTCAAGCTGAAGTTCGGTCATCGGGGCGTGAATCACCCGGTCCGCAACAACCGCACCGGTAAGGTGGAGATCACCACGCAGAACCACGGCTTCGCCGTCGATCCGGCCACCCTGCCGAAGGATGTCGAGGCCAGCCACATCAACCTGAACGATCAGACTCTGGAGGGCTTGCGGCACACGCGGCTACCGATCCTCGGCGTGCAGTACCACCCGGAAGCCTCCGCCGGACCGCACGATAGCGCCTATCTGTTCGCGGAATTTCGTAAGTTAATGGATTGAGGGAGCCAAGGCGTCTCGCGCCGGTCGTCCCGGGCGATTGACGCCACACCGGCCAGAGCGTTACCCTGTTTTCTTTGCATTGCAAAGGTCGTTAGTCGAACATCGGAGAGTGCCAGCGTGCCATCGACGTGTGTGGTGGGCCTTCAGTGGGGAGACGAGGCCAAGGGGAAGATCGTGGACCTGCTCTGCGACCAGCACGACGCCGTCGTGCGGTATCAAGGGGGGGCGAACGCCGGGCACACGGTGGTGGCCGACGGGGTGACGTACAAACTCTCATTAATTCCGACCGGGATTCTCCGGCCGGGGATCACCGCCGTCATTGGCAACGGCGTGGTGGTGCACCCGCCGGCCTTGCTCGATGAGATCGACCGGCTATCCGGGCAGGGGGTCGATTTCGGCGATCGGCTGTACGTCAGCGACCGCGCCCACGTGATCTTGCCCTACCACCTGGCCGAGGAGCGGTTGACCGAGGAATCGGCGTCGGCGGCCGACCATCTGGGGACCACCCGGCGCGGGATCGGCCCTTGCTACCGGGATAAGTTCGGGCGCGTCCACGGCGTCCGCATGGGGGACCTGTTCCACCCTGAGAAGTTCCGTGCCCACCTGGACCGAATCATCGCCTACAAAAACCGGCTCCTGAACGCCATGTTGCCGGATTACGAGCCGCTGGACGCGAAGACAGTCGCTGACGAGTACCTCGGACACGCCGAGCGGCTCCGACCGTTCGTCCGCGACACGACCGCCTGGCTGCACGAGGCGCTGGGGCAGGGGAAGCGCCTGCTGTTCGAGGGGGCCCAGGGGTCCCTCCTGGACGTGGACCACGGCAGCTACCCTTATGTGACCAGTTCCAACAGCAGCGCGGCGGGCATCGCGGCCGGTTCCGGCGTGCCGACCCGGCACATCGACCGCTGGCTGGGGATCGTTAAGGGATATACGACCCGCGTCGGCGACGGCCCGTTCCCGACCGAGCAGGACAACCCGACCGGCGAACGTATCCGTCAGAAGGGGAAGGAGTTCGGCACCGTCACCGGTCGCCCGAGGCGCTGCGGCTGGTTCGACGCGGTGGCCGTCCGTTACTCGGCGAGGATCAGCGGCGCGACCGAGATTGCCGTGATGCTGCTGGACGTGCTCAGCGGGCATGAGTCGCTGAAGGTGGCCGTCGCGTATGAGGACGAGAGCGGCCGTCGTATCCGGGATTTCCCCGGCCATCTCGACGACCTCGCCCGTTGCCGGCCGGTCTATGAGACCCTGCCGGGCTGGTCGCGGGAGATCACCGACGCCCGCTCATGGGACGAACTGCCGACCGCCGCGCGGGAGTATGTCCGGTTCCTCGGAAAGCAGGTTGGGGTTCCGGTGTCGATCGTCTCGGTCGGCCCGGATCGTCGAGCGACGTTGTCCGTTCCGGCGACCGGGTGACGTACTCCGGTTGAGATCACTCGGAATTCCGCCTCCGTCATCCGCGCAGAGAGCCGAGGTCTTCGTGTCGAGCTATCCGATTCCCGTCGAAGGTCAGCGGACGATCGCCTCCCTGGGGCTTCAGCCCGAGCAACTGCCCCGCCACATCGCCATCATCATGGACGGCAACGGCCGCTGGGCGCAGTTGCGTGGGCGTCCTCGCATGTTGGGGCACCGCCAGGGGATACGGAGCGTGCGCGCGGTTGTCGAGGAAGGCTGCCGCCTCGGCCTGGAGCAACTGACGCTCTACTGCTTCTCGGTCGAGAACTGGAAGCGGCCGACGCGCGAACTGCGGTTTCTGATGCGACTCCTGCGGCATTTCCTCATCGCCGAACGAGCCGAGTTGATGGATCAGAACGTCCGCCTGACGATGATCGGCCGCCGCCAGGGGTTACCCGACGCCGTCTTGAGGGAATACGAGAAGACGGAAGTTCAGACATCAACCAATACCGGGATGACCCTTTGCCTGGCGGTCAATTATGGCGGTCGGAGCGAGATCGCCGACGCGGCGCGTCAGCTCGCGCGGGATGTCCGCGACAGGAAGCTTGACCCCGAGATGGTGGATGAGAAACGGTTCGCCTCCTACCTCTACACCGCGGGGATGTCCGACCCAGATTTGATGATCCGCACGGCGGGGGAGCTGCGCGTGAGCAACTATTTGCTCTGGCAGCTTTCTTATGCTGAGTTGTGGGTTACGGACGTGCTCTGGCCGGACTTCCGGGCGGAGAACCTGCACGAAGCAATCCTCGCCTTCGCACGCCGTCAGCGCAAGTTTGGGGGCCTGCCCGCAACCTCGGGAATCTGAGTGAACTCCGCCCATCGCCGTAAATTGGCGACGCGCTCGGGACATGGCGTCGTGCTGATGATATTCTGGAAGCGTGTGTGTCCCGTCCACCTTTCCGGAACCGGAGACGAAGACAGATCCATGCTCGCATCTCGACTGGTGACCGGCCTCACCCTCGTCGCGGTCTTCGTCACGGCCATCGTCATCGACGAGCGGCTCGCCCCCTGGTATCCGTTCTGGTTCCTCGTGTCCTCGCTGGCGATGGGGGCCTCGGCCCTGGAGGTCGTCGGCTTGCTGGACCGCTCCAGTACCCGCCCCTCGGGCAACACGGTCTTCGGCGGGGTGATGGCCCTCGTCGTGGCGAACTGGGCGCCGCACCTGGTCGATGCGCTCTCGTACTCGCCGATCCTGGGAGACCCGCCTCCGTACGACCCCTCCGCACCCGTCGATGTGCTGGCGTGGCCCTTGTGGACGTTCGCGGCGATCGTGATGTTTTCCTTTGTTGCCCAGAGCGTCCAGTTTACCGTGCCGGGCAAGACGATGGCGACGATCTCCGGGACGATTCTGGCGGTGGCGTATGTGGGGCTTCTGGGGAGCTTCGTGGTGCAGTTCCGCTGGCTGGGGGATCGGTATCACGGCCTGATCTCGCTGGCCGCGCTGGTGGCGACGGCCAAGGGGGCAGACACCGGGGCGTACACGATGGGACGGATCGCCGGCCGGCACAAGCTCTGGCCGCGGCTCAGCCCGAACAAGACGATCGAGGGGGCCCTGGGGGGCCTGGCGTTCGGGACGTTGGGGGCCTCGGTGGTGATCGCCATCGCGCGTTACGGATTCAGCATAACGACCCTGAGCTGGCCCGCGACGATCGGTTTCGGTTTGCTCGTCGGTGCCGCCGCGCAGCTCGGCGACCTGATGGAATCGATGATCAAGCGCGACTGCGCCAGAAGGACGCCTCCGACACCCTGCCGGGGTTCGGAGGCGTGCTCGACGTGATGGACTCGCTCCTGTTCGCCGGGCCGGTGGCCTACGGCTTCTGGATCTACTTCGGCCCTTGAGCGTCAGGGCAGGGGAACGTCGTCGAACTCGAACTCCAGGGGGATCGGCTCGACCTTGCTGGGGGTCTCGTACACGAGGCCGTAATCGCCGGGCTTGCCGGGGGCATCGACGAAGAGATACTCAAAGCCGAGCATCCCGACGTCATACGCGGTATTCGAGAAGCCGCCATTGTGCTCGAACCGGGAGCCGTCGGCCTTCTGGAGCCAGAGCCGGTTGTTAAACAGACCCTGCCGGTACGTCTCGAAGGCGGCCCCCTCGCCCGGGTACTTCAGCCGGACGCGGACCTTCCAGACGTGCTCGTCCACCTCGGTCGAGACGAGAGTCATCGTGATATCGCCGATCTCCTGGGTTCCCGACTTCGTGAGGTCGGGGAAGCGGAAGGCCCGGACGCTGGCGGGGACCGTGACCTCGGCCTTCACCTGGATCTTCGCGAGCTTCTGCGCCTGGCGATTCGGCGTGTCCATGTTCAGGTTCAGCTCGGCGACCGGGTTCTCGGGACGCAGCGGGACCGTGTTCTCTTCCTGCATGACCGACGGCGCGACCTCCTCGCCCCGGTCGTCCACGATCTTCAATTCGTCGGACTTGATGCTCAGGAGCATCGGCCGGATGCGGGGTTCCCACGCCACCTCGAATTGCGCGTTGGCGCTGGAGCCACCATCGACGAAGTTGCGGATCGCGCCAAGCTGTTTCAGCACGATGCGGAACGGCCCGACATAGACGATATTGGATTTGAGCTGGGGCAGGCTGCTGCCGATCTCGACCGGCAGGTCCGGCCCGCCCGGCATCAGGCCGATCGTGCCGTCCCCCGTGTAGAATGAGGGGGTGATCTGGGCCTTCTTGCAGACGATATCGAGGGCTTCGAGAAACGGTTTTTCCTGGATGTCGAGGTCCAGCGCGGGGTTCGTGGCATCGCCGCCGAAGACCTCGCGCAGGTCGGTGATGACGTTGCCGGACTGCTTCTGAAGTTCCTTGACGACCTCGCTAAGCCGGATTCCCTCGCCCTGGATCGTCACGATCGATGGGCCGAGGTTGACCTCGTCCTGGGCCTCCTGAAGGGCCTCGCGGACCTTCGCCAGCCGGTCCTTCTGCTCGGCACTCTTGATCGTCGCCAGTTCGGGCAGGAGGGGCAAAATGCGCGGCCCCAGTTCAATCAGAGACTCTTGCGATTTCTCGCGGACATCGGCCTTGGCGTCGTCGAGCCGATCGACAAGCTGCGCCACGCGATCGCGGAGCGCGGCGTCGGCCCCCTGGCCGCGAACCTCGACGCCGTACGTCAGGCCGAGCGCCAGCACGGCGGCGGCCAGCAGGAAGCGGGATGCGTGCGTCATGGAAGTCACCTCGATCCGGTGGATTCGTCGGGTAAGACTCTTCATCCACTCGTCGTCGTAGGGTGGGCAATGCCCACATTCGTAACCAGAACATATCAGGATATTCGACTCAAAGTTCCTGGAACGGCGTCTTCGCGTCGAGTTTGGGCCGGATGCTCGTCAGGTACACGATCGCGAGCACCAGGCCCACCGGACCACAAATGACCAGGCCACCGGCCATCAGGGCAATCCAGAGTGTCCGGCTGGTGCCGCTTTCGCCCACTGTTGTTCGGGACGCTTCGCGGCATCGACGATCCCCCAGATTGTGATCCCGAGCACGATAACGCTAACGGCCAGCAATCCAAAGAGAATGATCAACTCGAACGGACCGATTCTGTACATCATTCACTCCTTGGAACTCAGGAGGACAAGCCGCCAACGTGCCATTTGCCGTCTTCCATGACAACCTGCCCGTCCGCCGTGATCCGCCCACCTTCGCGGAGGTCCACGATCAGGTCCCAGTGCAGGGCCGAGATGTTCGACCCGCCGGTCTCGGGATAGCTCTGGCCGAGTGCCAGGTGGACCGTGCCGCCGATTTTTTCGTCGTAGAGAATACTGCCGGTGAAGCGGTTGATGCCTGCGTTCAGGCCGATGCCCAGCTCGCCGAGCCGTCGGGCACCGGGGTCGAGATCGAGCATCGAGAGCAGATATTCCTCTCCCTCCTCGGCGCGGGCCGCGACGACCTCCCCTTTTTCAAAATCCAGGGCGATCCCGGCGACCTCCCGCCCGCCCCGGCAGACCGGGAAGCTGCAACGGAGCCTCCCCTGAGCGTCGTCTCGATCGGCCCGGTGAAGACCTCGCCCGAGGGCATGTTGCGCCGGCCGTCGGAGTTGATCCAGGTCCGCCCCTCGACCGAGAGCGTCAGGTCCGTTCCGTCTCCCTCGATCCGCAGGGTCTTCACGCTGGAGAGGAAGTCGATCAGCCCCGCCTGGCGCTGGCCCAGTTCCTGCCAGGCAGCGACGGGATTGGGCCGGTCAAGGAACATGGCCGCGGCGACGTAGCGCTCGTAGTCCTCCCGCGGCATCCGGGCGTCGTCGGCGTAGGCCTGGGTCGGATACTGGGTCAAGACCCAGCGCTTCTTGCTCGCCGCCTTGCGGATGGGGTCGCGGGCGCGGTCCAGGGCGGCCTGGCGCCTCGGTTCGATCTTCCGCATGGAGCGGGTGTCGCTCTCGGCGGAGATCCGGATGCGCCCGTCCACCGTCTCCGCCTCGTAGAGCGCCACCGGAGGGACGTGGGCAAGCTGGGTGTCGGTGGCATGTTCCAGGAAGTATTCGGCCAGTCCGGGCGGGTCGAGCCGCACGAGCGGATGCCCCCCGCGCCGGACGATCGTCCGGTAACACGCCTCGACCAGGGGCCGCCCCTCCCATTCCGAGCCGATCAGGATCGTCTCGCCGGGCGCAGACCCGGAGACAGTAATCGACCAGCAAGTCGGCCCAGCGTTCGATCAGCTCGTCCGTCATCCGGCAATGCCTTTCCCCGGCACGACGTCCGGGCGCAGATAAGTCCGTAGAAATTCAGTGTAACGCGGCGCGCCCCCCTCCGCAACGCGTCGGTACGCTTGACGAAACCCGCACGGGCGTTGAGAATCAATCCTTATCGAGATGATCCGCCGAAATCGGGTCGAGGCCGAGCGGAATCCTTCTTCATCATGGCACGGGACATCTTCGCATGAATACGCATCGGGTTCAATTTCGGCTCCGGTCGGTCGTTCTGCTGGCGGCGCTGGGGATGGTGGTCCCCGCCACGATCGAGGCGAAGGAACGGTACGTCAGCCCGGCCGAAGCGCGGCTGCGCGGCGACATCACCTTTCTCGCGGCCGATGCCCGCGAAGGCCGGGGGACCGGATCGGAAGGGATCGAGGAGGCGGCCGAGCACATCGCGACCGTCTTCCGCGAACTCGGCCTGAAACCCGCGCCCGGCGCGGAGGGATACTTCCAGCCGTTTGAACTCTCCCCCGAGGTCAAGCTGGGCGAGCCGCTCGACCTCGACTTCGACGGTCCGGGCGATCAGACCATCGCGGCCGAGAAGGATGACTTCACCGCCTTGACGGCTGGCGGCGGTGGCGAATTCCACGACGTTCCCCTCGTCTTCGCCGGGTACGGGATCACGGCTCAGGATGAGGACGAGATGCTCGATTATGACGATTACAAGGGGCTTGACGTCAAGGATAAAGCGGTCTTGATTATCCGTCGTGAGCCTCAGCAGAACCTTGAGGACAGTCCGTTCGCCGGCGCGGAGACATCGCCGTACTCGGCCCTGCGGCACAAGCTCCGTAACGCCGAGCGGCGCGGGGCCAAGGCGCTCCTGCTGGTCAACGATGCGCCCGGGATCAAGGAGGACGAGAATAAGGATGCGTTGCTCGATCCCCATTACATGGGAAGCGACGGCAAGGGCATCCCGTTTATCATGGTCAAGCGGGCCTTCGCCAATCGCTTGCTGGCCGCCGCCGGAATGCCGAACCTCGACGAGTTGGAGAAAGAGATCGACCAGGACCTGATGCCCCGGAGCCGTCCCCTGGACGACTGGTCGCTCGACGCCACGATCACGATGAGCAAGACGCCCGTCCGGGCCAAGAACGTCATCGGCGTGCTCGAAGGGGCCGGACCGCACGCCGACGAGACGATCGTCATCGGTGCGCATTACGATCACCTCGGCTTCGGCGGGCAGGGTTCGATGGCATTCGGGTCGAAAGAGATCCACAATGGCGCGGATGACAATGCGTCGGGGACGGCGATGGTCCTCGAACTGGCCCGACGCCTCGCCGCGCGGCACGATCCACTCCCACGCCGGGTCGTCTTCATGGCGTTCTCGGCCGAGGAACGAGGCCTGCTCGGGTCGAAGCATTACGTCGACCACCCGCTCTTTCCGCTCGAAAACACGGTCTTCATGCTCAACTTCGACATGGTGGGCCGGCTCAACGACGAGGACAAGCTGAGCATCTTCGGCGCGGGGACGTCTCCCGGGCTGGATCACCTGGCCGACGCCCTGGCGCTCTCGCAAGGGATCGACGCCAAGCTGATCGAGGGGACGCAGGGGGTCTTCTTCCAGAGTGACCACGCCTCGTTCTATCGCAAGGACATCCCGGTCCTGTTCGCCTTCACCGGCACGCACGATGATTATCACCGCCCGAGCGACGACACCGAGCGGATCAACTTCGAGGGCATGACACGGATCGCCAACTTCGGGGAACTGCTTCTCCTGGACCTGGCGCGACGCCCAGAGCGCCCAGCGTTCCTGAAACTCCAGCACAGCGAGGAACCATCTCCGGGACGGCTCGCCGGGCATGGGGCCTATTTCGGGTCGCGCCCCTCGTATGGCGAGAGCGACGTTAAAGGGGTCAAGCTCGACGGCGTGACCGAAGGCGGCCCGGCCGACAAGGCGGGACTCAAGGGGGGCGACATCATCATCCGTTTCGCCGGTGCGCCGGTCGAGACGATCGAAGATTTCATGATGGGCTTGAGCGAGCATAAACCCGGCGATGCGGTCGAGGTCGTCGTGCTCCGCGACGGCGAGGAAAAGACCCTCAAGGCCACGCTCGGTTCGCGAGGTCAGGAATGACGCGGCGGTTTCGCGACGTCTCGCTGATCGTTGCCGCCCCGAACTCCGTGGTGCCCGAATGGCTGGGGTCCGCAGATCGGCCCCAGCCACCCCAGGACCGATCCGAAGTTTCTCCGGAGCATGGGATACCGAAGAATTCGTCGTGGTGCTGATGTGCGCGGCGCCTTGCGGAAATTGTGTGCGACGTTCGCTCTCTGGATGAGCCTTCCCCTGGTCCTGGCCGGTTGCGGAAGGGGACCTGAGGCGAGTCTGACCATCGGCACGAACCTCAGCCGGGCCGAATGCGCGCGGCTGGAGGCGCTGTTTGCCGATACGTCGGACGGGAGCGGCGTGCCGGGGCGGATCGTCTGGGTGCGGACGGCGGCCGGGGACGACCCGACGACGCTCCTCGCGCGCGGCGCCGCGGTGGATCTGGTTCTCGGCGGACCGCTGGACTCGTTCGACCGGCTGGCGCGCCGGGCGCGATCGAGCCGTTCTGGCTCCTGCGTCGGTCCGATGCCGTCCTGCTCACGAGAGGTCCCGCAGCGGAGGGTCCGATCGCCCTGGCGGACCCCCGCCACGATCCGGCGACGATGGCCCTGGCGCGTTCGATCCTGAACGAAGGGACCTGGGCCAACGGCTACGCCCGCCTCGTGCGGACCGCCGCGCAAGCCAGGCCCGTGGGACGCGCGGCAGGCTCCGCCCTGGCGGCCCTCGAACGAGGAGAGGCGGTGCGCGCCCCCGCCCTGGCGGACGCGCTTTCCGACGATCAGACCGCGAACGTCGTGCTGCGCGTTCCCGGTCCCTCGGTCGGCGTCGGTCTCGTGGCCGGAAGCCGGACCTCGAACAAGGCGATTCGCTTCCTTCAGGTTCTGAATCGCCACGATCTGCTTCGCGATTCGGGATCATCTCGAGGGACGGGTGAGGAGGGATTGCTCGCCGATCTGCTCGGGGCGACGCTCGTCGATGCGCAGGACGAACTGCTCCGCGCATGGGAGGTGCTCGATCGGGAAGGTCATCCGGCGCTTCCCGATCGGCGACTGACCGAGGCCCCGACCTGGCCGCCGGCATCAGTCCTCGAACTGAAGAAGGAGGGGCTGGTCGAGACCCTCGCCGCGCAGATCGCCCCGGACATGGACGTGCGCGTCTGGCTCCTGGAAAGCTGGAACGAGCCGACGACCCCGATCGACGGGGAGGTCTTGCGAAGGCTGGCCGGGGCCGTCGATGGGAAGCTTCTGGCCGAACCGCGGTTCCGTTCGTGGCTTCGCGGCGAGTGGACGGCCTGGGCACGCCAGCGGTACCGACGCGCCGCGCGGCTGGCGTTGTGGGCGGCGGAGATGAACCGATCATGATCCGTGTCGTGGTCGATGGCCTGGTGAAACGCTTCGAGCGCGTGGCGATCGTCGATGGGGCGTCGTTCGAGATCACGCCCGGCGAATTGACGTACATCTGCGGCCCGTCCGGCGCGGGCAAGTCCACGCTGGCCCGGTTGATCGCGGGCCTGGAATCGCCGGACGACGGCGAGATCTATTTCGATGGCCGCGTTCTGCGCGACGTGCCCATCCCCGAGCGACGGGTCGGCCTCGTGCCCCAGCAGGACGCGCTCTGGCCGCACCTGAACGTCGCACGGAATGTTGGTTATGGCTTGAAATGCCAGGGCGTCGGCCGGGTGGAACGCCGCCGTCGCGTGGCCGAGGCCCTCGGGCGCAGCGGATCGACAGTCTGGCGGACCGCCGCCCGCACGACCTCTCGACGGTTCAACGTTACCGTGTGTCGCTCGCGCGCGCGCTCGTCACCGACCCCGAGTTGCTCATTCTGGATGAGCCGCTCGCCGCGCTCGAACCCCGGTTTCGCGGGGAGATTCGGGACGAGATCCGCCGCATTCACGTCGAGGGACAGGTCTCGATGCTGATCCTCACGAGCGACGCGCGCGAGGCCCTGGCCGAGGCCGATCGGCTGGCGGTCATGGATCTCGGGCGGATCGTGCAGATGGGCCTGCCGGGAGAAGTTTACAATCGCCCGGACGAGACGTTCGTCGCCCAGTTTCTCGGGCCGACGAATCTGCTCCAGGGCCACATGGAAAGTACCGATGCGCGGCAAGAGGCCGTCGTCCGCACGCCGATCGGACGGCTGATCGGTCTCGCCCCCCGGCATGAGACCCCTGAGGGAACCCCCGTCACCGTCGCCATCCGGCCCGAGGCCCTGATGCTCGGCGCGACGGTTCCCAGCGGTTCGAACCGGTTTCACGCGACCGTCGAGCGACAGGTCTTCCTCGGCGAGATGCGGCAGGTATCCCTCCGAGGTCCCGGCGACTGGCCGATTACGGCCCTCGCCTTGCAAAGCCAGTCTCAGGGAATCCGCGAAGGGCAAAGCCTGACCGTCTCCGTCGCCCCCGGGTTCGTCATCATCCTGCCAGGTAAATTCGCCGTGGCCCCCGTCTGAACGAGACACCGGCCATCGCGCGGCCCTCGGCCGCGGACTAATATCAAGATATCATTTAATTATTAATTAACTCAATTCGTTTTCTCGAAAAAGTTAGACATGCAACATTTTTTTGGGAGAGGCCAAAAGAATGATCTTGCCAGACGGGTTGAATTCAAGGATATTTAGGTGTGTCCCCCCCGGGCATGATTCTAATCGGCCGGGATGATCGCCGACAACCAACATGGATGCCCTCATAAGGATGTCGCCGGAGGGGATGCGTTCGCCGCGAAGGCGGTTCCCCCGGCCTTATTCCGCGACGGAGGGCCAGTCGCGATGACTGCCAAGTTGAAGGTTGTCGAAGGGAAGCCGGCCGGAGCCTGCATCCCCTTGCGCGATGACGCGCTGATGATCGGGCGGGACCCCTCTTGCCATCTCCGCCCAAAGCATGAGTCCGTGGGAGAGAAGCACTGCAAGGTGCGGGTCGTGAAGGATCATGTCTCGATCCGCGACCTGGGGAGCGAATCCGGCACGCTGGTCAACGGCCGGAAGATCAGCCCGGCCGATTCGGTCGTCGCCTTCGCGGGAGATCTGCTCCAGGTGGGCAATCTGGTCTTCGAGGTGGACATCGAGGCCCCACCCATCAGCGCGGTCAGTCTTCTGGATGAGGAGGAAACCGAGGTGGTGTCCGCCGCCGCCATGCTGGCGAACCAGATTTTCCAGCGATCGCTCGGTCAAGGGGCCGACCCGACGCGAGGGGCCGGGGTCCATCTGAATACCTCACTGATCGAGGGCATTCCGGTCGTCGCGATCGAGATCGCCAACCTCACAGGAGACGCCATCCTGCCCTTCCGAAAGGAGCTCCGAAACCTCGCCATGCGGCCGAAGTTGCAACGCGTCGTGCTGGACTTCCATAAGGTTCGGGCCATCTCGCCAGACGCTGCCGGTCTGCTGCTTTCGTTCCAGGACCTCTTGCTCCAGCGAGGCGGGGTGGTGAAACTCTGCGATGTTGACTCCGCGATCATGAACGTGCTCGAAGCCCGCGGGGTCCTCAGCACCATCCCGATCGCTCTGGATGCCCACGACGCCATCTGGTCCCCCTGGTGAGACGTAACCGATCCTTCTCAAGGGATCGGCTCGTCCGCGAACGCGACCAGAGAAGGCCTCCCGTTCGCGGACGAGCCGATCGGTCAGGACGACGCTCAAGGAACGATCAAGGCGTGCGGATCGGGGCCTTCAGCGCCTCGGCGGCGTCGCCTGGACGGATGAGACCAGGAGAGGAGGGGCTTTCGGCTGGTTCCGCCGCGCGTTCGTCCGTCTCGTCGGGCGACGGACGGAGCGGACCTTGGTAAGGAAGCACGGTCTTGCGACGCCCATCTTTCAGGGTGACGACCGTCGGCTCCTTGTCCTTCAGCGAAAGCGTGCGGGTTTCCTTGTGCTCCTGGGGCGTCCCCTCGTGAGTGATGATCTCCAGGGTGATATTCCGCGCCGGGTCTTTCGCGTTATTGTAGATCTCACCGAGCCGGACCTTGTACGCGCCATCGAACCCGAGCGGACAGACGTAGATCTCCTCGGGATGCTTCCCGTAACCGTTCTTGACGATGGCACCGCCAAAGACCGTGCGAGGCGTCAGGACCTTCGCGGTCGCTCCCAGCGGTTCCTCGACGATGAGGTCGAGGTCCGCGTCCCCCAACCAGGTCAGGCGGAGGAAGAGATCGCGCGGTTCGGCGGCCTTGAGACGGTCCAGCAGGGTCTGGGCCTCCGTCTCACGGCCGTCTTCCTGGAGCACCTTAACCATGTCCTCGACCAGTCGGCGCGCTTCGGTCCGCCAGACCTCGTCCACATCCGGCCATCCCAGCGCGAAGAGACGTTCCACGGCGTTCCCCATGCGTTGGGGATCGTTCGTCGCGGTCGCCAGGTTGATCGACATCAAGAGCGGAAGGGGGTAGGCGGGATCGAGCTCGGCCGCCAGATCGAGCAATTGACCGGCCCGGTCGTTCATCTCGTGCATGTAAAGCTCGTCAGCAACCCGCGTCAGGTCGGTCGGTTTGCGCTTCTTCACGGCCTGGTCGGCCGCGTAGTTCAGCGCCTGCTTGACATCGGTGTCGCGCCCCTTGTTCATCTCGATCGCCGCCGCGAGCATCTCGTAGAGCCAGGGGTCGGGGTCCTTGGCACGGTACTTCAGGAAGGCCCGGATCGCCGCCTGAATATCGACGTACGAATCGCGCTTGCGCAGGTAGTAGAGATGGACCAGCAAGTCCCCGGCCGACGACTGCTTCGTCTGAAAGTGCTGATCCCAGAATGCGAACGGCTCGGCCGACTCGGGCCGGACCACCAGCGACACCTGGTTCCTGGGCGTTTTCGGAGCAAGCTGCCCGGGCTGGGTTTGAGGCCGTGACACGGCGCGAGGTGAAAGCACCCGCCCCGGAATGGCCTCGGAGCCGGTCGCGCTGGGCGCGCTCCGGCCCCGAGGGAACGTGCTGGACGAGGGTGCGGAGGGAAACCGGCTAAGGCCCCTCAGTTGCTTTTTTTTTCCGCAAAGGCGCGGCCTGGGTCGGAGTTCTGGGCCGGGGGCGCGATCGGCATGCAGCGGAATCCGCCCATGCCGCCACCCATACCACCCATCCATGCCGCCACCCATACCGCCCATACCTCCACCCATACCGCCCATACCTCCACCCATACCGCCCATACCGCCGCCCATCATACCGCCACCCATACCGCCGCCCATACCGCCCATACCACCGCCGCCCATGAGGGAGAACGGGATGATCGACAGGTCAGCGACGGGATAGACACGGATCTCGGTCGGCTGGTCTTCGGAGTCCTCGGCGGTGATGGTCAGCAGGCCATCCTTGACGGTATAGGTCAGACCAAGCTGCTTGAGCATCAGCTTCAGGGACTTCTTGAGTTTCACACCGGCGAGGTTGAGCGTGACGGGCGAGGTCATCGTCCGCTCGGCCTCCTGGAGCCCGATCGGATCGACGTAAATGGGGATACCCTGAGGAAGTTCGGGCGTTTCGGTCGCCGTCTTGACGTACTGGATGACCTCTTCCAGCGGGGTCTCATTCTGGAAAGGCATATCGACCGGCTCATCCAGCTTTTTCATGATCGCAAGGGTCTTCTCGTCCCGATCGACGAGGTCCTCGTACTCGTACTTCTTCCGGGTTTCGGTGATCGTGCGGAAGAATTCGACCTCGGGATACTCGATCGTGATGGTATCGGGGAAGGGAACCGAGGCCCGCTCCACGTCCTGCATGGTGAGCATGTAGCGATATTCCTTCAGTTCCTCGAAGGACAGCGACTGGGCGAGGAAGCCCACGGTCTGCGCTACGAAGACGCCCGCGGTGGGGGCGGTGGCGGTGGGCTGCATGGCTCTCGCCTGCTGAGCCAGGATGCGTGCGTCGTAGAACGGCGCGGTGGTCTTGACGATATCCGCCAGGCCACCGTTATAAAGCACGTTGTAGATACCTTCGGCCATCAGGGCATCGAACCGGGTCATGAGGCTGTTAACCGTCTCCCGGCGCGTGGCGACGTCTTGAAGAATCCGGCGCGCTGCGACGCGGCGAGCTGAAGCCGCATGGCCTCCGCCCGTTCCAGCTCGATCGCCTCCTCGCGGCGGACGGTGGATTGAATATTCACCTGAAGCTCGCGCTCCAGTTGCGCGCCGACGGCCGGAGGGACTTCCCCGCTGGCGGCGGCTTCCTGAACGGTGGTCAGAGCCAGGCGAAGATTGGTCAGGGCTTCCTGGGGCTGGCCGGCGTTGAGCTGATCGCGGGCGCGGGCCATCCGTTCGCGAGTCATGGCCATGAGGCGCTGGATGCGAACCCGCTCCAGCCGGGCGGCCTCTTCCAGGGTCGCCGTGGGAACCTCGCCAGCGAGATCCGCGGGGGGTGGGGGAGGAACGTCGCCGAGGTCGTCGGCAACGGCATCGGGAACTTGCATCGCCACGCGGTTCAGGGCCGGATCGGCCAGAAGACGGCGGGCGTCGTTGTTGTCGGGGTTCAGTTGCAGGGATTTGCGCAGGAACGTAACCGCCTGCTCAGGGTTCCCCTGCTGGAGGGCTTGTTGGCCGAGGCCGAGTAGTTGATCGGCAAGCGGCGTGGGCATATCGTCGCCGTAAGCCGACGCGCCAGACAGCATTAGGCCGCCCAACGCCAAGGCCCCGGCGCCCTTCCACAGTCGCGCGGTTCGAGACATGATCGTGAATCTCCGGGAGAAAACGACCGGCCCGGGGGGACCGGCTCGGGCGCGAGATGCTCTTTTCAAACGATACGGGACAGGCCGGCTGGACTCAAGGGAACGGGGCGAGTGGTCCGACCGCTCCACGTTCCGGCTCGACATCGATCGAGCCATCCCGAGAGACGTCTAGCGGATACTGTCCCATCCCGCCTCATCTCATCTCGTTGTCTTCCATTATGCCACATGGACGGCGCACCGGCCAAACGGACGCCGCGTCTTGGTCAATCATTGACAGGGTGAGGGGCGTATCCTAGGCAATTCCATGGACCGAGACGATTTTTCCTCATCCCCATACGCGGGGCGATTGTTCGGAAGCCGAAGCAATACCTCCCCAACAGGAACCATCCCCATGGCCGACTCTGAACTGGAGACGTCCGAAACGCCCCAAAAATTCGACTTCTCCGCCTATCCCGAGGATACCCTCTTCCACGAGCGACGGTCGGGACAAGATCGCCGCGACCGACCCGTCAAACCCAAACCGGCGCGGGCCTCGGCCGTTCCCCCCGCCCCGAAGCCTGAGCGCCGGGCGAAAAAGGAACGTCGCCGCCGCATCGATCCCACTACCTTCGAGAAGCAATACACGGATGACGAACTCGAATTCATGAATGCCATGCAGCGGTTCAAAGTCCAGACGGGAAAAAGCTTTCCGTCCCACGGCGAGGTCCTTCGCGTGGCCCATTCCCTGGGCTACCGCAAAGAGATTGAAAGCGACTGCGAGTTCCCGCAGACACCGCTTTGAGTCGCGAGTATTGTGACGGTTGAGGAAGGGCAGGTAATCTCGGGCCGGAGGGGAGGAGGGAGGAGGGAGGAGACCCGGCCTGTCTCGACGATTTCCGGGTCTCCGCGAGCGGTCGAGCGAGTGTTGGTGTTGGCGTCAGCGTCAGGGAATCGACGCGTAATCGACAGCCGGAGCCTGGAGCAGGCTGAGCCACGCGTGAACGGCCTGGCCGGTCAGGTGCACGGCGGACGAGAATCGGACGGCTCGCGAGTAGGGGGCCTGGGGCTCCGCAACGTCGACCGTGACGACCTGCGGCTCCTCGCGGGGGAGATCGGCAGAAGCGATCTTAACGTCGTCGATACCGTCCGCGTCCCGGTTCAGGACGTAGGCGAGACCCGGGTACAGGTCGGTCGGGACGTCTTCCGTCGCGTCAACGCTCGGGGCCTGCACGTTCCTGTCGGGGATTCCGTCCGCCTCTTGATTGAGTCGGTAGGCTAGCCCCGGATAAAGGTCCGAAGGGGCTTCGGGCACGACCATTGCGATCATAGGTTCTTGCTCAGTCGGAGCTTTCGTCGAATCAGCCGGTGCGAGATCGAAATTGGAGGCCATCTCATCGACGACCGCGACGAAGGCCGCGTCGGTGTCCCGCGTTTGGTCGAACGCGAGGCCCGCGAAGGCGTTCGCTCCGTTCGGCATTGGAGCCTCTGCCTCGGCAATCACCGCGCAGGGGGATACAGTCCGGCTCGATCGGTTGGCTCCAGGCAGCGACCGCGTTCTCCAGCCAGGACTTCCCCGAGTCCGTCCAGTTGTTGATCTGTTGCCCCGACGGCAGGTCCATGCCCAAACTCGTCACCGCGCTGACCAACAGCAAGCGAAGGACCATCGGATCGTCTCCGGTTGATAAATGTTGGGGATATCGAACATGGTGGGGTGACTCCATTCAACCTGAACCGGGACGGGCGACCCGGCTGTACGTCCTGTTGTTAAACACTATCGACGGGGCAAGTCCGGCTCTTTAGGAACCAAGGGGAACTTGCGAAAAAGAAAGCGAACAGTCCTGGAAGGAAAACTGAATACGAGATGGCGGGTCACTGGGCAGATTGCCGGAGAGGTTGAGCCTGTCGATGCCAGCTGTTGATTCCCGTTGCGGGTTCCGGGAAATCTCGTAGGATGACGGCTTACCCAGCGGGCCGGACGGATCGTGACACGGGCAGGAGGCGGAGCGATGGGGAAGACGGTCCTGGTGACGGGGGCCGGGGGGTTTATCGGAAGCCACCTGACCGAGCGCCTGGTCCGCGACGGCCACCGGGTCCGGGCCTTCGTGCGGTACAACGGGCGGGACGATCGCGGGCATCTGGATCGGCTCGACGCCGACGTGCGCGGGCAGATCGAGGTCTCTCGGGGCGACCTGAAGGACCCGGAAGCCGTCCGCGCGGCGGTGCGGGGGTGCGGGTGGATCTTCCACCTCGGGGCCTTGATCGCGATTCCGTACTCGTATCAGAACCCGCTCGACGTGGTGCAGACGAACGTGGAGGGGACCGCGCACGTCCTGAACGCCGCCCGGGCGAGCGATGCGCTGGAACGCGTGATCCTGACCTCGACCTCGGAGGTCTACGGCACGGCGCAGCGGGTGCCGATCGACGAGACGCATCCCCTTCAAGGCCAATCCCCTTACGCCGCGACGAAGATCGGCTCCGATGCGCTCGGGCTGAGTTACCAGCGGGCGTTCGGGTTACCGGTCGCCGTGCTCCGGCCGTTCAACACGTTCGGCCCGCGGCAGTCGGCCCGGGCAATCATCCCGACGATCATCAGCCAGGCCTTGATGAAGCCGGCTATCCGGCTGGGAAGTCTCGACCCACGCCGGGACCTGACGTATGTGAAGGATACGGTCGCGGGGTTCGTCGCCATCGCCGGTTGCGACGCGGCCATCGGGCAGGTGGTCAACATCGGCCGGGGAGACGACGTGAGCATCGGCGAGCTGGTCGAGCGGATCGGCGCGAGGCTGGGCAAGCCGATCGCCGTCGAAACCGATCCGCAGCGGGTCCGCCCCGCCGCGAGCGAGGTCGGCCGCCTGCTGGCCGGCACGGCGCTGGCGCGGGAACTCTGGGGTTGGGAGCCCCAGTACAGCCTCGATCAGGGGCTCGACGAGACGATCGACTGGGTCCGCGCGAACCTCGATCGGTTCCGCGTGGACGAGTACACCACCTGAAACGATGTGGGGGACGGATGCTCCCGGTTTCGGCGTGTTGCGAAGGGTTGTCGGGTCCGGTAAGATAACTTCTTGCCCTGTTGCCCGCCTCCTTGAGACCCGCCATGAGCATCGACTGGACCCCGCTGTCCGACCTGATCGCAGCGCACGACCGCTTCCTTGTGACCAGCCATGTCCGTCCCGATGGCGACGCCCTCGGTTCGGAAGTCGGCATGGCGGAATTGCTGCGTCAGAAGGGCAAAGACGTCCGCGTCGTCAACGTCAGCCCCACCCCGCCCCGCTACGATTTTCTCGACCCCGACGGTACGCTGTTCGAGCATTTCGGGGTGAAGGTCCAGCCCGAGACGCTCAACGATCGGGAGGTCCTGGTCATCCTCGACCTCTCCTCCTGGGGCCAGCTCGGCGACATGGCGGCGTTCGTGCGGGACTTCCCGGGTCGAAAAGTGGTGATCGACCACCACGTCAGTCAGGACGACCTTGGCGCGCTGACGCTCAAGGACACCGCGGCCGAGGCGACCGGCGGCGCTCGTCTGGAAAGCCGCGCGATCTCTGAAAGTTGCCCCGACGGTCCCGATGGCGACCGGATTGCTCACGGCGATCGCGATGGATACCGGCTGGTTCCGACATCCTAACACGACGCCCGAGACCTTCCGCGCCGCCGCGGAACTGGTCGAGGCCGGGGCCCCCTTGAACGGGATTTACCGATCGCTCTCGGAGCGCAATACCCTCTCCCGCCTGCGGTTGATCGGGGAGACGCTGACCAGCCTCCAGACCGATCTGGACGGCCGCATCGCGTATGCGACCGTGACCCACGCGGACTTCGAGCGGACCGGGGCGCTGCCGCCCGACACGGAAGACCTGATCGATTTCACCGTGAGCCTGGCAGGGGTCGAGATCGGATTGCTCTTCATCGAGCAACGACGTGGCGGGATCAAGGTCAGCCTGCGGTCCCGCAACGGCGTCGATTGCGCACGTCTGGCCGGCCGGTTCGGGGGCGGCGGCCATCGCGCGGCGGCCGGGGCGATGCTGTCCGGGCCCCTGGCCGAAAGCGTGCCCCGCATGCTCCAGGCTGCCCGCGAGGCGCTCGGTGCCTGAGCGGCCAACAGCTCGTTTTTCCTGCCAGAACCCTGCCTCCGGATCGAATAGATCCCTGCCTCGACGACATTCCCCTTTGGAATCACACGTAATCATCGGGAGCGACGCGT
Organism: uncultured Planctomycetota bacterium; assembly: GCA_963758025.1. Classification (GTDB taxonomy): domain Bacteria; phylum Planctomycetota; class Planctomycetia; order Isosphaerales; family Isosphaeraceae; genus CAVWUA01. Next base: position 35,198 of record CAVWUA010000023.1, read on the forward strand.
CATGGAACATCGCCGCGACTTTTTTTACCGCATCGGGACGTATGTCCTGGGTGGAATAGGGGGCCTGGTCCTGGCCGTGCCGGGGGTCGCCTATGTGCTCAGCCCCATCTTGAACAAGAGTGGGGCAGGGGGGTCTCCGGGAGCCGAGGGGGAGGGGACGTATCACGACCTGGCGCGGCTGAGCGAGCTTCCCGTCGGCGTGCCCCGATCGTTCCCCGTCCGCGCCGAGCGGGTGGATGCCTGGGTCAAGTATCCCGAGGAACCGGTCGGCACGGTCTGGCTGATCCGCCAGCCGGAAGGGGAGAAAGAGCCGGTCGTCGCCTTCACGGCGGAATGTCCGCACCTGGGCTGCGGGGTGAACCTGGCCGCGGACAAATCCAGCTTCGCCTGCCCTTGCCACAACAGCGCCTTCCGGCTCGACGGCACGCCGGAGAACGAGATTCCTCCCCGGCCGATGGACTCACTCAAGGTACGACTCACCAACGACACCGACCCGAGGATCAGCGTCCAGTTCGAGCGCTTCCGGGCACAGACCAAGGAGAAGATCCCCCTTGCGTAAGCGAATCAGCGACTGGCTCGACGCGCGCACCGGCCTCGGCGCCCTTCTGCACGAGGCCCTGGACGAGCCGATTCCCGGTGGAGCGCGCTGGCGTTACGTCTTCGGCTCCGCGCTGACCTCCACGTTCATGATCCAGGCCGTGACCGGCCTCCTGCTCATGTTCTCCTACAGCCCGTCCTCCACGACGGCCTGGGGCAGCGTGTACTACATCAGCTACGAGATGTGGGGCGGGTGGTTCCTGCGGGGACTGCACCATTTTGGCTCGCAAGCGATGGTGGTCCTGCTGGGCCTGCACTTGATTCAGGTGCTCATCGCCGGCGCGTACCGCGCGCCTCGTGAGGTCAACTGGTGGTTCGGCATGGCCCTGCTGTTCGTCACCCTGGGATTCAGCCTGACCGGCTACCTCCTGCCGTGGGACCAGAAGGGGTACTGGGCCACGAAGGTCGCCACCAACATCGCCAGCGGCGCTCCGGTGGTCGGCCCGTACCTGCTACAGGTGATCGTCGGGGGCAGCGAGTACGGCAACCAGACGATCACACGGTTCTACGGCCTGCACGTCGGGGTCTTTCCCGCCCTGCTGGTCATGTGCCTGGCGGCGCACGTCGCCCTCTTCCGCAAGCATGGCGTGACCGCCCCGCGCAACGCGCAAGGCGTGGACACATTCTGGCCCAAGCAGATCTTTTTCGATGTCGTGGCCAGTTGCGCCGTGCTGGGCGTTCTCGTCCTGCTGGTCGTCTCGGAAGGGGGAGCGAACCTCGACGCGCCCGCCGATCCGGCCGTCGCCGATTACCCCGCGCGGCCGGAGTGGTACTTCCTCTCGCTCTTTCAGATGCTCAAGTTCTTTGAAGGCCCCCTGGTGGTCGTCGGCACGATCGTGATTCCGACGGCGATCGTGGCCTTACTGCTCTTGATGCCCCTGTTCGACAAGGTGATTCCCGGCAAGCTCGCGCACTTCCTCGCCTGCACGATCGTCTTCGCGCTCGTTGGCGGGGTGGGATACTTGACCTACCTGGCGATCACCGAGGACGCGAATAACAAGAAGTTCCAGTCCGACCGCGCGATGGCCAACGAGGCGCGGCAGCGGGCGATCTTCCTGGCGGGACATCCTGATTACCGGATTCCTCCCGATGGAGCCGCCTACGTCCTGCGTCGAGACCCGCTCTTCCACGGTGGGGAAGTGCTCGAAAATAAGTGCCTCTCCTGCCACTATTACGGCGGGAAAGGCCAGGTGACGACGATCCAGATGAACGTCGAACCGGGAACGGTGGAGGGTGTCGAGATCCCGGAGACGACGGCCGCGGTGGCCAGGGATGTCCCCGAAGTCGTGCTCAAAGCCCTGGCGATCGAGGCCCCCAACTTCACGCCGACCGCCGCGAAACGAGTCGAGAATCCCGGAGAGATCGACTCGTATGAGTTCCAGGGCTCCAACGCGATTGGCGAACGGGTCGTGGCCGAGGTGGATGCCAACGGGAAATGGGTGGAGACGCGAACGTTCAGCAAGCAGACGGCCTCGGACCTGAAGGGATTCGGCTCCCGTGCCTGGATTCGTGGCCTGCTCGAAAAACCGGACGCCCCGGATTACTTCGGCAAGCTGCCGCAGCTCAACGGGATGAAGACCTGGAAGAAGGGGTCGAAGCTCTCGCCGAAGGAGCTGGATACGGTCGCCGACTTCGTCGCCACGTTCGCCCAGATCCAGCCTGAGGAGAACCTGATCCAGTGGTACGAGCGGACCGACCCCGAATCGCATCCCGGTTATAAGTTGTTCACGAAAGAATGCGCCGAGTGCCACGGCCTCGGCGAGCCGGGCTTGCCCCTGATCGAGCCGGGCGGGGTCATGGAGGCCCCGAACCTGTTCGCGTATGGCTCGACGCGCTGGCTGACCCGGATGATCGAAAATCCGGGGGCAGATTCGCTCTACGGCTACCTGGAGGAGGAGGACCGGATGCCGGCGTTCGCCGATCGACTCTCGGAGAACGACATGACCACTCTGGTCCGCTACCTTCAGGGGGATTACCTGGTCCCCGGGTCGGAACCGACCGAATCCCGCACGCCGTCGCCATCGAAGGTGGCGGACGCCTCGAAGTAAATCCTCTGATCCCGGTTTTCGAAAGGGGCCGGGCCTCGTCTCTGCGGGGCCCGGCCCCTTTGTCATGCGCGAGGCTGCCCGAAAAACGGGAATGATCGTGACGATTTCGCGCCCATCCCTCCCGGATGGGAAGCCGGATTATCACGGTTCCGGACTCACGATGTGCAGTTCGCTTCCCGACTTCCCACGTCGCCGGAAAAACCCGAAAAACCGCCAGAAACCGAAGAATTTCCTTGAGAATGCCCCCCCGTGCGGCTAGACTCCACCCACTTCATCCGAGTTCGCATCCGGTCGAGACAAATGACGGATGCCGAGGTATCATTAACGAATAACCTGGGTAACCACGAAGCGATCGCCAGGACTTGAAAACATCAGCGCTCTTTGCGCTGTCGGCGGGCGGGAAATTCAACGCGCTTTGCCACCCTGTATCGATCCGTCTCTGCGATTGTGGTCTGATGCTCCGGCATCGCCGCACCACCGGCCGCCGCCCGAAATCAACGCGGCCTTTCGATCGGCCTACGGACAGGTCGCTCGGGGGGCAGTTAAGGGCGGCATGACGAAATGGATTCGTTCACGCCAACGCAAGGAAGGGATGCCATGACGAAGGATCGCCCACTGATCGGTATCAACACCGACCTCCGCAAGTCACCTCGGGGCCGCGCCCCCTTCAGCGTCGTTCAATCCGGTTACTTCGACTGCGTGCTGGCCGCTGGCGGCATTCCGATCATCATTCCCCCGATGGTTAAGGAGCAGGATCTCGCCCCGATCGTCGAGATGCTCGACGGCGTGATCCTGACCGAGGGGGACGACATGGACCCGAAGAAGATGGGCCTCTCGCCGCACCCGTCGATCCGGGTCATGTCCGAGCGCCGCGAGAATACCGACCGGATGCTCTGCAAGTTGATCCAGCAGCGCAAGATGCCCGTCCTGGGCGTCGGCGTCGGGATGCAGGAGCTGGCCGTCTGCTACGGCGGCGGGATCTACCAGCACATTCCCGAGGACCTGCCGAAGTCCATCCCCCACTTCGACCCGCAAGGGGGCGAGCATCGCCATATCGTGACGATGGTCAAGGGATCGATCATGGAGGACATCTACGGCGACAACGAGATCCCCGTCAACAGCTTCCACCATCAAGGCCTCCGCAAGCTCCCGGCGGGCTTCCGCGCCGGTGCTCTCGCTCCTGACGGGTTGATCGAGGCGATGGAGTGGAAAGGGGAAGACTGGTTCTGCATCGGCGTGCAGTGGCACCCGCAGAACGAGGGAAACATCTCGCTCGACACGCAGTTGATCGAGGCGTTCATCAGCGCCGCCGCCAAGTGGGCCGACGCGAAGGTCCCGGCCGGCCTGAGCCTGGCGAAGGCGGGGTAAACGTCGGAATGGCTGATGGAATGATGGTTGGTGGTTGAACAAGTCAACACGGTGGTTCAGCCATCACCATCAGCTAGCCACCATAAAATCCGAGGGCCGCGACCGCGTTCATGATGTGGCCGTGGCCCTCTCGAATTTCCAGAAGCGTTGACGGAAGGGTCCGCTACGACCCCAGGCTGACCGGCTGCGATTCGATCTCGACCAGACCGGCGGCCTCGGTGGCGTGCTTGCGAAGATCCTCGCTGATCCGCATCGAGCAGAACTTGGGGCCGCACATCGAGCAGAAGGCGGCCGACTTGAACGCCTCTTGCGGCAGGGTCTCGTCGTGCATGCGGCGGGCGGTTTCCGGATCGAGCGACAGGCGGAACTGCTCCTTCCAGTCGAAGTTGTAACGGGCGCGGCTGATCGCATCGTCGCGGTCGCGGGCACCTTTGCGATGGCGCGCGACGTCGGCGGCGTGGGCGGCGATCTTGTAGGCGATCACCCCCTGACGGACGTCCTCGACCTCCGGCAGCCCCAGGTGCTCCTTCGGCGTGACGTAGCAGAGCATGCTCGCGCCGTGCCACCCGGCCAGGGCCGCGCCGATGGCCGAGGTGATGTGGTCGTAACCGGGGGCGATGTCCGTGACGAGCGGGCCGAGCACGTAGAAAGGGGCCTCGTTGCACTCGATCGCCTGCTTCTCCATGTTCATGGCGATCTGGTCCATCGGCACGTGCCCGGGACCTTCGACCATCACCTGACAGCCACGTTCCCAGGCGCGCCGGGTCAGGTCGCCGAGGGTCTTCAACTCGGCGAACTGCGCGGCGTCGCTGGCGTCGGCGAGCGAGCCGGGGCGGAGGCTGTCGCCCAGGCTCCAGGTCACGTCGTACTGCCGCATGATGTCGCAAAGGTCGTCGAACCGGGTGTAGAGCGGGTTCTCCTTCTTGTGCAGCACCATCCACTGCGCGATCAGCGAGCCGCCCCGCGAGACGATCCCGGTGACCCGGTGGGCGGTCAGCGGGATGTAGTCGCGGAGAATGCCGGCGTGCAGGGTCATGTAATCAACGCCCTGCCTGGCCTGATGCTCGACCATGTCCAGCAGCATCTGCTCGGTCAGGTCGCCGACGCTCTTGACCTGCTGGATCGCCTGGTACATCGGCACCGTGCCGATCGGCACGGGGCTGGCGGCGATGATGGCCTGGCGGATCGCATCGATATTGCCGCCGGTGGAGAGGTCCATCACGGTATCGGCGCCGAGATCGACGGCCATCTTCAGCTTCGCCAGCTCGTTGTCGATGTCGGAGGTGACGGCCGAGTTGCCGATGTTCGCGTTGATCTTGCACGAGGCCTTGATGCCGATGCCCATCGGCTCCAGGCCCAGCCGCAGATGCTCGATGTTGGCCGGGATGACCATGCGTCCTCGGGCGACCTCGGCGCGGATCAGTTCGGGCTCCAGGTCCTCGCGGCGGGCGACGATACTCCATCTCGGGCGTGATCGTCCCGCGGCGAGCCTCTTCGATCTGCGTCATGGTGCGAAGGACCTCCGTCGAAGCGTCTCTGTTCAAACCAAGAAGGGCGGAGCGTAACGGCGGGACAGGCCCTACCGTCGCAATCGGTATCCGTTGGCCGTCCGTTGGGATAGCCCTATCCTAGTCAGGCCGTGCATGGTTGGTCAATTCGACGCCCCATCTAAACTGGGCGGTCGAACATTGACGTGACGACCGGGGCCATCCAAACTGGAGATCGCTCCGAACGTCGAGAGCGGCACGTTTCTTTAAACCCCGATGGGAATTCCCCCCAACCATTTCCCTCGGAGGCCTTTCGCATGAAGGTAAGTTCGCCAGAGAATCCCCCGATCCCCCGGCCGCGACGCCGGCGATGGCTCCGGGTCGTCCTCGTGACGCTGGCCGTTGTCCCTTTGATGTTCATCCTTCTGATCATCGCCGTCTCGCTCTGGCTCACCGAGCCACTCACCACCGAGGAACCGGAGATTAAACCGGGCGGCGAACCCGTCACGATCGCGCAGCCGCTCGAAGAATCGCAGCCCAGGGCGAATGCGCTCGAGGTTTCCCCGCCCACCTGGCCCGCAGGAGCGAATCGATGGCCAGGAGGCCAAGCGACTCCTCCTGGATGTGCTGCTCGATGTCGAGGACCGGCTCTCGCGGACGGAGGGATACACTGCGGTCTTCCACAAGCAGGAACGGATTCATGAGTCGCTGGGCGAGGAGCAGATCCTCGACATGAAGGTGCGCCACGAGCCGTTCTCCCTCTATCTGAAATTCCGTAACCACGAACCCGGCAAAGAAGTTGTGTACAACGAGGATCGGCACGACGGCGACGTCATCGCGCATGCGACGGGGCTGGCGGGCCGGCTCATCCCCCGGCTCAAAGTCCCCCCCGATCACCCCATCGCCATGACCGGCAATCGCCACCCGGTTACGGAAGCCGGTGTCTTGAACCTCGCGAAGAAGCTGGTCCACTTCCGTCGGATGGATCTGCACGACCCTGAAGCGGTGACGATCCTCGACCGCATGACCGACGACCAGGGGCGCACGTGGCTGCGCTCGATTCATACCCATCCTCATCAGCACGCCGATCGACCGTTCGCTCGCGTTGAGGTCCTCTACGATCCCGAAACCCTCCTCCCGGTCCAGATCAGTAACTACGATTGGCCGGAGACGCCGGGCGACCTGGAGGAGCTGAAGCTCGCGGAGAAGTATCAGTATGAGGATCTCCAGACCGTCGAGACGTTGAGCGACATGGATTTCGACCCCGCCAACCCGGACTATGCTTTCACCCGGTATTGAGGTGGCAAGGGTTCCGGCAGGATGGGTCGCGGATCTCGAAACGTGCGGATCAAAACGGGGGCTCGGGGGCGAAATCGCGAATTTTTCTCTGGCCTCTCGGGGGCCTCTCTGGCATCGTGACGGGTACGCGTCCGACGCTGGTATCGGACGAATCCGACGAGGGCTCTCCTCCCCTCGGGCCGCCCTCGGGCATTTCCCTGTGTGGCCCTTCTCGCCTATTTGACGAGGTCCGCGACCATGCCCATCACGGTGGTGCGGTGCTCACTTTCCGGTTGCGCTGAGCCCGCGTCGTACAAGATCGCCGCCCCCTGGAGTGGGGGAAGCTTCTCGGAATTGAAGACATTCGGCCACGCCTGCGCCGAGCACCTTGGCCCGGTATTCCGTGAGGCCGAGAAACGTCGCAAGTCGTATGCGCCGTCCCCCGGCGAGGCGGTTGAGGATATCGGCATTTATCGTTACGAACAAGGCAAGCGGGATCGCCAGCTCCAACGCCTCTGGGGCCTGGAGGAGAATTACCGGAGCTGAGCGTCCGAACGCGGCGCGGGGGCCTTTATTGAAGGCTTCTGGCGTCGGAGCGCCTCGTTCAGTTCCCGAAGGTTCCGGGCGTTCTGCCCAAAATCTCCCTTGCCGACGCGGGACTGGCTGTCGCCGACGATTTGCGTGCCGTCGTCCCGAGGCTCAAACCGCAGATGCACGTCATCGACGAAGCCCCAGATCCTCGTGGCGTGCGTCGCGTGCAGAGTTCCGGCCTCAGGATCACTCGCCACGACCGACCAGCGCGGTAAGGTCGCGATCACCGACGAGGCCCGCTCGACCGACTCGGGAACGGGGGTCGCCAGAAGGACCGGGCGAAGCCGCGGGTCGTCGGCGCCAGGGTCGAGCTTCGCATGGTTTTTCGTCAAGCCGTCAATGAATGACATCGCCATTGCTCCCAGCACCATGAAGAGGAACACCGCCGCGATGAGCCGCTTTGCGATCCGCTTCCGCCTGTCGTGGGTCCTGGCCCTATCCGCGTTCGCCATGGGGGAATCCGTCTCCGTGGCTCAGGCTCAGGTCGGGCCGGAGTCCCGGCTCCTGATCTCGGTCGATGCTGGACCGTATGTTCGTCAGGATACCCCGGTCGAGGTGTCCCTTCCCACCGAATTGTTTCGCAAGAACGTCGGCCGGGCGGACGCCCCGGCCTGGCGACTCCGAGCACTGGAGGCGGGGGAACCGGCCGGACCGCCGATTCCCGTCGAGATCGACCCGATCGATCCGAACCGACCCGACGCCCCGGTCCACCTGACCTGGGTCCTCCCCGGCACGCTGGACGCGGGGCAACGACGGACATACCGGCTGGAGGAGTCCCGGGAAAACGCGCGGCCGTGGTCGCTGACCGAAGGGGATGAAGGAACGCTCGATCTTGGTAATCGCGAGCGGACGGTCTTCCGTTATCATCTGCGCCCGTCGTCCCACCCGAATTTTCCTCCGATCCAGCGCCGGGATGCGTACATTCATCCGGCCTTCACCCCCTCCGGGTTCCTGGTCACGGGAGACTTCTCAAAGGCCCATCCCCACCATCGCGGTTTCTTTCTGGCCTACACGAAGACCCAGGTCGGTTCGCTCCATCCCGATTTCTGGAACATCCAGGGCGGGTCCGGAAAGATCTATTGTGATCACCTCGGCAAGACGTCGGTCGGCCCCGTCACCGCGCGGTTCACGACGCACCACCGCTGGGAAGCGTCCGGCAAGGTCGTTCTGCGGGAGCGCTGGGACGTTCAGGCGTACGACATCCCCGGCCAACCCTACTGGCTGTTCGACCTGACCACGACCCAGCAGGCGACCGACGAGCCGATGGAGGTTTTGCCCTACCGCTACGGCGGCATGGCCTATCGCGGACCGGACTCGTTCCTGCCCAGTGGCGTGCTCAACGTGCTCACCAGCGCGGGCCTGGACCGCCGCCGGGGGGACCAGAAGCCAGCTCGCTGGGTCGATCTCACCGGCCCGATCACCGAGGGCTCGGACCAGTACGCCGGCGCGATGATCGCCGATCACCCCGCGAACATCCACCATCCGACCGTGGCCCGGATTCACCCAACCAGCTTGCCATTCTTCTGTTACGTTCCGGGTCATGATGAAAAAGTGACGATCGGAACAACCGAACCGACCGTCTTTCGATACCGCATCCTGATCCATGATGGCCATCCGGACCGGGAGCGGGACGAGCGGATCTGGCGTGATTTCGCCGAGCCTCCCGTGGTGACGGTCGGACAGAGGACCGACTGATCGCGCCGCCGCTACGACCGGACCGCTCGGCATACCCGTCTTAACGGGCCTTGGCTGGGGGATTTCGGCCCGCCTCGACTGGGCACGGCGGGAGAGCGTGGACGATATAACGGTCGGTCAAACCTGCCTCGGGGCCTCGGCAGGAACCGAGGGGCCGAAGTGGGGTAGTGTCCGCGGGATGCGTCGTGGCCGCATCCGGACGCAAGCGCCGGTGCATTGGGGTTCCGTCTCTTTTCGCGGGATCGCAAAGGCGCCGACGAATCGTTCTGGATGTGCGCCGGGCTCCCCTCTCGACAGACGGAGAGGGTGCCCGACGTCCCACAGGGAGGTAGCAGGAAGTGAACATCGTCACGACCCGCTTCGGGATGATACAGGCGACGGAATCGGAGCTGATCCGCATTCCCGAGGGCCTGATCGGATTCCGGAGCTTCACGCAGTTCGTCCATCTCCCCGACTCCGAGGTTCAGGGTCTGTCGTGGTTGCAGAGTGTGACCGCGCCGGAGCTGGCCTTCGGGTTGGTGGCCCCGCCACTGGCCGTCCGCGATTATCGGGTCGAGCTTCGGCCCGGCGACCGCGCGGCCCTGGAGCTGGACGATGAGCGTTCGGCGCTCATCTACGTGATCTTGAACCGCGGCGAGGGGGGAGGCCTGACGGTCAATCTCCAGGGGCCCTTGGTGTTCAACCTGGCGCGTCGGCTCGGCCGGCAGCTCGTGTTGACCTCCAGCCGCTATGCGGTGCGGTACCCCTTGGAAGGGGCGTCGTCCGAACCCACTCTGTTGCCCGGGCCGCAGGCGCTCCGCGCCACGGCCTGACGCGACAGAGCGTAACGTCACACGCCGGCGACTGACCATCCCGAGCCCCGTCGTGGTTAACCGAGTCCCGGGCAGCGTGATCACGGAAGGTCACGGGTCTCGCCTGTTGGCAGGAGGAAGGAGCCTGAGAGATGCTGGTCCTGTCCCGACACCGCGACGAAAGCATCATCATAGGTGATGATATTATCATCACCGTGGTGGATATCCGGGGCGACAAGGTCCGATTGGGGATCGCGGCCCCCATCGAGATCAGCGTGCACCGCCAAGAGGTGTACGAGGCCATCCAACGTGAAAACCGGCAGGCAAGCCGACTGGACCCCCAGGACGCGCGCCAGCTCGATCGCCTCGCCACCCCCCCGGTCCGGCGCGACCTACGTCGTCCCCGGTCCGACGGAGGCTAAGGGCCACGAGGAACGGCCACGGGATCGTTCGGGGGAGTTTCTCCCTCGGACCTCCCGCGTCTCCCCGCATCCTTGACCTGCTCCCGCCGGGTTGGCGGTAACGGCCTCTTTTGGCTGTTACCGTCAACCCGGTTCGCGTTGCGCTCGCCCGCGGCGAGAGATGCACGCCTCAGCTCAGTCGAGGTCGATCAGATCGTCCTCATCGTCGTCCTCGGCGGCGTCCAGGTCCAGCAACGAGGCATTGTCGAGCATCACCACCTCATCCTCGTCCATCAACGGGGCGGAGCGGCGCACCGCCGGGCGGGTGGCCGGCTCCGGGGTCGGCGTGGGGGCCTCGAATCCGGAATCGATCGGTAATTTGGACATAGGCGATTCGGCCCGGACCGGCCCGCCAACCGTCTCCGAAGGACTGGGCGCATCGTCCGGCCCGAGATAGATCCGCACCTTGTAACCGCCGATCGTCAGGCGATCGTTCGGCAAGAGCGCGGCCCACATGATCCGCTGGCCGTTGACCTTCGTTCCGTTGGTCGTCGCCAGGTCCCGCAGCATCAACAGCCCGTCCGTCCGGACGATCACACAATGCCGCTTCGAAATGGTCTCATGCGGAATCCGCACGTCGCAGTACTCGCGACGGCCGACCACCGTCACGTCCCGGGTAATCGGTATCGGCGGATCACCGTTCATGGGGATCAGTTCGGCCTTCATCAACCCTCCCCGGCGCATCAGAACCTGTTGATCTCAGTGTAAACCGAATCCCAACATTTCGACAACCCGAGCCTCTGCATCAGCTTAACACATAATCAAAATACACGCAACCATGCAATCGATTGGGTTCGGCGAATTCTTGAAACCGGGGATCATCCTGCGCGGGTAGCTCGCTCTGAAACCTTCACGTGCAACGTCAAAAGGGTGACTCCATATCCAGGAGAGCGATGATGCCGCGAGCGAAATGGCCCGTGGGGCGAGCGATGGGGCTGGCCTGGCTGGGAATGGTCTGGGTGGTGTGCAGCGTGCTGGGGGCGGAAACGCCAAAGTCCATCGGGCTGATCGCGGCCGACGCACCGGTTTATGTGGAAGTCACGCGCCCGGAGGCGATCATCGACCGCGCCTCAAGCGAGCATCTGCAATTCTTGCTCAAGGCGGTTCCGGGTTATGACCGGGCCCTGGACGACCCGAAGTTGAAGGAATTTCTGCAGGTTGTGGAGTTCATCGCGGGTCAGCTCGACACCACGCCGACGCAGGCGATCCGCGACCTGACGGGGGGCGGGGTCGTCCTGGGCATCGAGGGGGAAAATCAGGCGATCCTCGTCGTCACACCCAGCGATCCGACCTTCCTCCAGCGGGCACACGACAAGCTGGTCGAACTGGCTCGGAAGGACGCGGCCGACAAGGGGAACCCGGACCCGATCAAGCAGAAGGAGTACCGGGGAATCACCGGCTACAGCGTCACGCCGAAAGAAGCGCACGCAATAATTGATGGAATGCTCGTCATCACCAGCGGCGGCGAGATGCTCAAGACGGTCATTGACCGGGTTCAGGACGGGTTTTCGAAAGCGAAGTCGATCGCCGCGAATGACCGCTGGTCGTCCAGGCGCGACGCGCTCGGCGCGGAGGATGTGGCCTGGGCGTTCGTCCGCCTCGACCGCCTGCGCGAGCTGGACCCCAAGCGGTTCGCTCCGGAGAAGATAGACCCGGGGGTGAAGTTCCTGTTTGGCCCCTGGATCGAGGCGGCGCGGGAGGGAGACTGGGCCTCTCTCAGTCTGGCCTGGACCGAGAATCGGCTCGGGGCCGAGCTGGCGGTGGCTTCTCCTGCCCACGGCTACTCCGACACCTACAAACGATACATTCCCCCGTCAGGGCAGGGGGCCTTGCCCTTGCTGACTCCTCCCGGAACGGTCGCCAGCCTGAGCCTCTGGCGTGATTTGTCGGCCATCTGGGAGGTGCGCACCGAGATCTTCCCTCCCGAGACCGTGCAAGGGTTGGCGCAGCTCGACACGGTCGCCGGACAGTTCTTCGGCGGTCGCGATTTCGAAACGGGGGTCCTGGGGGCGTTGAAGAGCGACTGGCGCTTGGTCGTCGCCCGGCAGGACGTCTCCAAGATGAACCCGGTGCCGGACGTGAAGCTGCCCGCCTTTGCCATCGTGATCGGGCTGGACCCGGAGGATGAGGACTTCGCCCAGCGGCTGAAGGTGGCCTTCCAGTCGTTCATCGGCCTGGCCAACCTGGGCGCGGCGCAGCAGAAGGCCCCACCGTTGATGCTGGGTACCGAGGAATTCGAGGGCGTCACCATCTCCAAGTCCACCTACATGCCCCCGAAGGATGGCTTGCCCGCTGGCGAGCCAGTACACCAGCGTTTCAATTTCAGCCCCTCGGCGGTCCAGGTCGGGAACCACTTCGTTCTGAGTTCCAGCCTCGGTCTGGCCAAGGACCTCGTCCACGTGCTCCAGTCCCCTGGTGAATCGAAAGCCTCGGAGGCGACCTTCCTCGTCGAGGCCGAGGGGAAGGAAGTCGGGGGCCTGATCGAGCAGAACCGCGAGCGACTCATCAATCAGAACATGCTTGAAAAGGGCAACAGCAAGGAGCAGGCCGCGCAGGAGGTCGATCTGCTGAAGACGCTCGTCGAGTATCTCAATCACGCCACGTTGTCTGTTCGAGACACCGAAGGCGGCCCGAGTTTCCAGCTCAACTTTGACCTGAAAGGCGAGTAATCGCGCGTCATCCGAGCCTCGAACTCTCCGGTGAGTCCACCATGATGAGCCGATCCGATCTTTTGAATCAGCCGGACCGGGCCTGGGAGGCGTTCGAACCCAGCGCCTCCGACCCCTGGGATCATTCCCGCGTCGCGCATCTGCATCGGCGGGCAGGGTTCGCCCCGTCGTGGGAGGTGCTCGAACGCGACACGAAGGAGGGTCTCGACGCCAGCGTCGAGCGGCTGCTCCAGGGAGATTCGCATGCGCTCGACGGCCGCCCCGCATCCGCCTTCGCGAAGGACATGGACGCGATGGCGGTCATGTTTGGGGCCTCGGCCAATCTCACGAGAATGCAAGGATGCTGGTTCTATCGCATGATCTTCACCCCGCATCCCTTGCGGGAACGGATGACGTTGTTCTGGCACGATCACTTCGCCACGTCCAACGCCAAGGTCAACAACCTGAACCTGATGCGCCGGCAGAATGACCTCTTGCGCGAGAACGCGCTGGGCGATTTCCGCGCGATGCTCGTCGCTATGGCCCGGGACCCGGCCATGCTCATCTGGCTCGATTCAACCGAGAATCGCAAGGCCCACCCGAACGAGAACTACGCGCGGGAGGTCATGGAACTGTTCAGCCTCGGACGAGGCCATTACACCGAGAAGGACATTCAAGAAGCCGCGAGAGCCTTCACCGGCGGGTTCGTCCTGCAGGATCGTTACCGGGAAAGTTACAACGAGCACGACAACGGTAAGAAGACCATCTTCGGGCAGACCGGCCGGTTCTATGGGGACGACGTCTCCCGGATCTTGCTGGAGCAACCGGCCTGCGCCGAATTCCTCTGCACAAAACTGTATCGCCACTTCCTCAGTGAGGTGGACGAACCGTCGCCGGAGTTGATCGCGCCACTGGCGGAGGAGTTGCGGACGTCGGATTACGACATCGCGGTCCCTGTGCGGACAATCCTCCGCTCCCGGCTCTTCCACGATCCGGCGATGCGGCACCAGCGGGTGAAGTCGCCGGTGGAGTTCACCGTCGGAACGATTCGGGCGCTGGAGATCCTCAAGCCGACCGTCTCGGCGGATGCGATGGCGGAGGCGTGTGGCCGGATGGGACAGAGCCTGTTCGCGCCGCCGAGCGTCGCCGGCTGGGATGGCGGCCGGGAGTGGATTAACACGACGACGACCCTGGCCCGGACGAACTTCGTGCTCGCCCTGATTAACGAGACGAACGCGAACCTCGGGAAGCGGTTGGATCCTCTCGACCTGGCCGAACGCCACGGCGCATTGAGCGACCCGACCGAATTTTACACCGAGTTGCTCCTGCAAGACGCCCTCGCCCCGGACGTGCGACGATCCATCTCCGCGGCCGTCAAGAGGGCCGATGGTCCATCGTCAGCGGCGCGCGAGGCGGCGGTGCTGGTCCTGACCGCGCTCGAGTATCAACTGGCGTGAGGCGCGTTTCCGATGGTCCGCGCTCGCACAATGACGGAAGCCCTACCTTTCGCGCGGGACTTGTGCGCCGCGAGGGAACCGACGGTACACTGGAAGGAAACGCCGGATGCCGTTTCCGGCCTCCGACATTCCAGATTCCTCCCGAGGTCGATCCGCGTGGCACCCCCCAACAACGATTTCTCGATCGGAGTCGAGGAAGAATACCAGATCATCAATCCCTCGACCCGCGAGCTACTTCAGCGCGCCGCGGTGATCTTGCCGGAGGCACAGGACGCACTCGGCGACGAGGTGACGAACGAGCTGTACCTTTCCCAAATCGAGATCGGCACGCCAGTCTGCCGGACCCTGAACGAGGTTCGTACGCAGTTGATCCGGCTCCGGCGCAAGGTGATCGAGGCCGCCGGGCACCACGGCGGTCGGATCGCCGCGGCGGGAACGCACCCGTTCTCCCACTGGAAAGACCAGTCGATCACGCCGAAGGAACGCTATTTCGGCATTGCCAGGAATTATCAGCAACTCGCACGCGAGCAGATCATCTTTGGTTGCCATATCCACATCGGGATTCAGGACCCCGAGGCCACGATCCAGGTCATGAACCGCTCCCGCCCCTGGCTGGCCTGCCTCGCGGCCCTGACCTGCAACTCGCCATTTTGGGTGGGCATCGATACCGGTTACGCCAGCTATCGCACGGAACTGTTCCAGCGGTTTCCGACGGTGAATATCCCGTTCGTCTTTGAATCCCGCGCGGAGTATGACCGCCTGGTCGAGAGCCTCGTCCAGACGGGAACCATCAAGGATGCGACGCGGATCTACTGGGACATCCGCCCCTCGGATCGATTCCAGACGCTGGAATATCGCGTGGCCGACGTCTGCATGCGCGTGGATGAGGCGGTCATGGTGGCCATGCTGATCCGGGCACTCGCGAAGACCTGCTATGACCAGGCGATGCGCGACGAGCCGATCGAACACGCTCGCCCCGAATTGCTTCGCGCCGCGAAATGGCGGGCCAGTCGTTTCGGGCTGGAAGGGGAATTGATCGATGTGGAATCTCGCCAGGCGATTCCCGCGCGGTTGATGATCGAGCGGTTCCTGGCGTTTCTCCGGTCCACGCTCGAAGACCTCGGCGAATGGGACGAGATCGCCCCGATGGTCCGCGACCTGGTCGATCGCGGCACGGGATCGGCCCGGCAACGCTGGACCTACGCCCACTCGGGACGCTTCGAGGATGTCGTGGACATGATCGTCGCCGAGACGGAAAAGGGAATCGTCTGATCCGAGCACGATTCTCAAGTTTTACACAAAGACAAATCGACGCGCTAACGCAACATGGTCGAATGTTTTTTCCAGTAAACAGGGGGGGCGATCCATGTCTCGATTCCACCGCCGCGACTTCTTGAAGACGTCCCTGACCGCCAGCACGCTGGTGACGATGGGCTCGGCGACGATCCCGACCTTTCTGGCACGCTCGGCGCAGGCGGCCAGGGAGTCTGGCGCCGACGACCGCATCCTCGTCGTGGTTCAGCTTCTCGGCGGGAACGACGGGCTGAACACGGTTGTTCCGCATGGAATCGACGGCTATGCCAGGTCGCGCCGCGCCCTCCGGCTGCCTGCGGGACAGATTCACAAGATCACGGACGAGATTGGCCTGCATCCTCGCATGGGGAAATTGGCTGAGCTTCTTCAGGAGGGGCGTCTGGCCATCCTGCAAGGGGTGGGCTATCCCAACCCGGACCGCTCCCATTTCCGCTCGATGGAAATCTGGGAGACGGCCCGGACCGAGCAAGGGGCCCTGGAGACCGGCTGGCTCGGTCGCGTCCTCGATGAACATCCCGTCGGGCCGGGAGGCGACCTGCCGGCACTGAACATCGGCACGAGGGCGCTGCCCATCGCCTTCCGGTCGAAGCGGACCGAGGTGCCCTCGCTCGATAGCCTCGAACAGTACCGGCTCCGGCTCGCCGGTGACGACGCCCGCAAACGTGCTGAGCGCGAAGGGCTCGACAACGTCGCCCGCGTCGACCGGGGGGACGATCCGCTTCTAGGGTTCCTCCGTCGGAGCACGCTCGCGGCCTATGATTCCAGCAAGCGACTGGACCAGCTCTCGGCGGGGTCCGAAGACGCATCGAAGTACCCCAACTATGGACTCGCCCGGCGGCTGGAGCTGATCGCCCGGATCATCAAGGCTGGATTCGGCACGAAGATCTACTACACGTCGCTCGACGGATTCGACACGCACGCCAATCAGTTTGGCTCGCACGCCGCCTTGCTGAACGAACTGGCCGACTCGCTCGCCGCGTTCCATGCCGACCTGGCCGAAGCCGGCCAGGCCGATCGCGTGGCGCTGTTGGCCTTCAGCGAGTTCGGTCGTCGCGTGGCGGAGAACGCCTCCGGCGGGACCGACCACGGCGCCGCCGCTCCGGTGTTCGTTGTCGGGCCGGTCGCGCAGGCTGGGCTGATCGGTGCCCATCCCAGCCTGGAGGATCTCGACGACGGCGACCTGAAGTACCACACGGACTTCCGCCGGATCTACGCGGCGCTTCTGGAGTCGTGGCTTGGTCTTCCCGCCGCGCCCATCATTGGCGAAGGGTTCCTCCCTCTGGAACTCTTCCCCGGAACGGTGTGAACAACGACCGGTGATCACCTCGATTCACGCCAGGAAACACGCATTCCGGGGAGGAAAGTCCCGCCTTCCGGAACGCGGGACAGGAATGCGCGATTTTGTTTCCAGCCGCAAATCGTGAGTGGCTCGGACCTTCCGCCAAGGGGCTTCCATCCGGCCCTGGAATTGCATTCCAGGTGTCTCCAGGTCGGATCGGGTGCCGACCCTAAGAATCGGCCGACGCCAAGGGGAAATGACCAGGGAGGGTCTCGAACAGACGGGCCATGCGGCCGTAGAATGGAAGATGTCCCCCTTTGCACAAGCCCCTTGAGGATCGATCCGTCTGCCGGAGCCCCTCCCATGAATGACCCACGATTGCGGTGGTTCCCCGGTCTGCTCCTGGCGGTGGCGGTCGCGCCATCGGCCGCTCTGGCTGTGGACCCGAATGTGAATGGTAGGGCAGGGGACCTGAGCCTGTTCCTGCCTGGTGTCGACGAAGATCGACAGGTCCGGCCCGTTGCGGAAGGCCCCTTGCACGAGGCATTCCTCTCGCCGACGCGGGACCTCGCGCCGGATCACGTGGCGAAGTCTCCTCCGCCCCCGATCGTTGAACGGCCGGGCGTCGATGCCCCCGGCCCCCGCGCTCAGTGGATCGAAGGCTACTGGGAGTGGGACCCCAATCGCGATGACTTTACCTGGGTCACCGGAACCTGGCGCAACCCGCCTCCCGGCCGGTTCTGGGTGAATGGCTACTGGAAACGTGACGCGGACGGATGGTATCGCGTTCCCGGTTTCTGGAGCGACCGCCGCACCGAGCGGATCGACTACCGCGCGGAGGGACCTCCCGCCGATCGGCCCGAGGAAGAAGTCGGAGAGGCGCCTGGTCCGGATTATTTCTACGTGCCCGGTCATTATGAACCGGATGGCGAGGGCGTCGTCTGGAAGAAGGGCTTCTGGTCCAAGGCCCAGCCGGGATGGGCGTGGGTTCCCGCTCAGTGGGTCCATCAGGCCGAAGGATGGAACTTCCAGGAGGGGTACTGGGATCGCACCTTGGAAGACCGAGGCATTCTCTTCTCACCCGCCGTCCCCGTCGCCGGGACAGAGGACGACGTCCTGACCTACCAGCCCCTCGCGCAGATCTCATCCGCGAGCTACGGACGCCTTTACGGCGCCTTCGGCCGCCCCACGTACTACTACGACGGCTATCCCGGCTGCTATTACGACCCCTACGGCCGCTACTACGGCTACGGCCAGTATGGCACGATCGGACTCTACACTGGTTACTTCGACTATCCGTTCGGTGGTCTCTACGGCTATCCATACCTTGCGTCGAACCCCTACGGATACGGTTACGGAGTCGGTGGATACGGTTACGGCGCCGGGTTGGGCTACGGCTATCCGGGCTACGGTTTTGGCGGGTTCGGCTCGATCGGCCTGATCGCGAGTCTGCTCGGTAGTTATGGGTACTTCGGGACCCCCTACTACGCGAATCCCTACGCCGGGCTCCCGTATTACGCGTCGTCCGCCTACGGATATCCCTTCGGATATGGGCTCGGCTACACGGGGTTCGGTTCCTACGGATTCGGCTCTCCGTTCTTCGGATACGCGGGGATTCCGTTCTTCGGGGGATTCAACCGATTCCAGCACCACAACAATCACCATTTCAACAATCACCCCTATTATCCAGGAGGAGGTTCCCACCACGGTTGGCCAGGGCAGGGGACCGGAACGGCGATTCCGTCGAATCTCGCTGGATCGTTCCGAGGCGGAACGCGCTTGACGCCCCGAACGACACCCGGGATCGGCAGCACTCTGGGTAATCGCTCGGTTCTCGGCTTCCTCCAGGGTTCCGGAAACCCACGGACGAACCTCGCCACGATCAGTCCGAGACACCGAGGTAACACGCCCCCGCTGGCGAGCGTGCCGTTTGCCAACCCCTTGAACCACCAGATCCGGACCGCCTTGGGCTCTGGGCCGATCGGCGCGACGGGGACTCCCGGATTCAACGCCGGGCACGTCGCTCAGACGCGCCACGTCGCCGCGCGGCCGGCGTTTCATCAGACGGGGACGAATGCCGCCGTGAATCCGTCGCTCTATTCCAGAACGCCGGCATCGGAACCACCCCGTCGATTCACCGCCCCCAGACGACGTCTCCCGCACTGGGATCGACACCGGCTTTCCGTCACAACCAATCGATCCAGCCTGGTCTGAGAACGACCTCGCCCGCGCTGGGATCGACACCGGCTTTCCGTCACAACCAATCGATCCAGCCCGGCCTGGGAACGACGCCCGGCTTGAGTCGGTCTCGAACAACGCAGGGGATGCAATCTCCGGCGTTCTCCGCGACGCCAAGGACCCTGACCTCGCCCGCCAATCACAACCTGGCCAGCCCGGCGCTGAGGCACCCCGGCCTCTCCCTCGGCTCTCAACCGGCAGTCACTCCGCGCACGGCGACGGGTCTGACACCGGGGCTGGGACAGGGACAATGGAGTTCCCCTGGGGTTCGCGGGATGCAACCGGGCGCTATGGAGCGCTGCGATCGTCGCCGAGTTTGGGAAATCTTCCACGTTCGTCGATCTCCGGAATCTCCCCGAGTTATAGCCCCTCCCTGGGAGCAGGGAGATCTTTCTCTCCGGCCCCGCACGTCTCGGGGTTTGGTGGAGGTGCCGCCTTGCCGCACGCCGGAGGTATCGGTGGCGGGTTCTCGGGAATGCCACGCGGTGGGGCTTCGGGCCTCGGTCTGTCTCCCTCGATGGGCGGCGGATTCGGCGCCGGCCACATTGGCGGGATGGGTGGCGGACATGTCGGCGGATTCGGTGGTGCTCCTGCGGGCGGATTCAGTGGCGGACATGTCGGCGGATTCGGTGGCGGCATGGGCCATGTCGGCGGAATGGGGGGCCATGCGGGCGGAGGACATCGTTGAGAGCCAGAGCCTCTCGGAAACCACGCCGCGGCGGAATTGCGGTAACGGTTAGAGGATCAGGTTGATCGTTGGTATCATGGCGAACGTCCCCGGAACCTCCCCACCCACGTCACCGTGGGCGGAGAGATCGGGGGCGTTTGCTATTTGCTATTTTCCCAGAGTCTTCATCCCAAGGAGCACGACGTTAATGCCCAGGAACCGGCGATTGTGCGCTCTGTGCCTCTGCCTGACATTGACGGGCTTCGCCACGATGGCCCTCGGTGACGACCCCCAAACGGATCGCCCGTATCTTCTGGAACGGGTGGATGACGCGGCCGTCGTGCAGGTCTATGCCGACGGATTCGCCGAGCTTCCGTTGCGTCAAAAGATCCTGATATGGCACCTCTATCAAGCGGCCATCGCGGGACGAGACATCTACTACGATCAGCGATACGATCACAGCCTGGAAATGCGTCAGGTGCTCGAATCCATCCTCACGCATGCCGATGGAATCGAACCGGAGACGTTGAATGAGATCCAGCGTTACACCAAGCTGTTCTGGTTGAATTCCGGCCCGTACAACCACATCACATCGCGTAAATTTGTTCTAAAATGCTCTCCCGGTGATTTTCTCAAAGCAATCAAGGCCGCGAGAAGCCACGGAGCGGTCTTCCCTCATCCCGATCCCGAGGAGACCGCGGAGGAGATGGTGGATCGCCTCCGACCGATGTTCTTCGATCCGCACTTCGAGCCGATCGTCACGAACAAGAGTCCCGGCCCAGGCAAGGATATCCTCGCTTCAAGTGCGAACAACCTGTACGCCAACGTCGAGATGAAGGACCTGCAGGGGTTCAAGGAGCAGTATCCGCTGAACTCTCGACTCGTGAAGCGCGGCGGAACCTTGATCGAGGAACCGTACACGATCGCCGGAAAGTATGCCGAACCGATTGCTCGCATCGTCTCCCATCTGGACGCGGCCGCCTCAGTCGCCCCCGAACCGACAAGCCGTGCGTTGAAGTCCTTGATCCGATTCTACCAGACGGGACAGACGGAGGATCGACGTGCCTACGATATCGCCTGGGTTGAGGACAAGGATGCGCCTGTAGATACGATCAACGGGTTCATCGAAGTCTACATGGATCCACGAGGCATCAAGGGCTCCTGGGAGGCGGCCGTCTTTTACGTGAACAAGGAGAAGACCGAGGCCATCAAGAAGCTCGCGGCCGAGGCCCAGTGGTTCGAGGACCACATGCCCTGGGACGAAAAATTCCGGAAGCCGAACGTGAAGGGGATCACGGCGAACGCGATCGAGGTGGTGATTGAGACCGGCGATTGCGGCCCCGTGACCCCGATCGGAATCAACCTGCCCAACGACCAGCAGATCCGCGAACAGCACGGGAGCAAGTCGGTCTCACTCTCGAACATCATCGAAGCCTATGACAAATCCTCACCGGAATCCTTCCGCGAGGAGTTCTCATGGACCCCCGAAGAAGCCGAACGGGCGAAGACATGGGGAACGCTCGGCCAAGAGCTTCTGGTGAACATGCACGAGGTCATCGGGCACGCCTCCGGGCGTCTCTCAGAATCATTCCAGGGACAGCCTCATGAGGCGATCAAGGAATATTATTCCGCGCTTGAGGAAGGGCGAGCCGATCTGGTCGCCCTGTATTACATCACGGACCCCAAGCTGGCGGAGCTAAGGCTTGTTCCGAAAGAGGACCAGGATACGATTGCTCGGACGGTCTATGAAAACTACACGCGTAACGTCCTGGTCCAGCTTCGCCGCATCCAGGAGGGTTCGCAGATCGAAGAAGATCACATGCGGAACCGACAGATGGTCATTCGCTGGTTGATGGATCATTCCGATGCGATCGAGATCCGGCACAGGGAGGGGAAAACCTACTACGTCATGAAGGATGTTAACGCCTTTCATGAGGGTGTCGGACGATTGCTGGCGGAAGTTCAGCGCATCAAATCCGAGGGCGACTATGACGCCGCGAAGAACCTGTTCGAGCAATATGGCATCCACTTTGACCCGGTGCTGCGCGATGAGGTTCTCGCACGCGTCAACAAGCTCGACCTGCCCTCGTACACCGGCTTCGTCATGCCCCGCCTTGAACCAGTTCACGGGTCGGATGGAACGATTCAGGATGTGACGATCTCGTATCCTCAGAACCTAACGTCACAAATGCTGAACTTCTCCGGGTACGCTCGTTGAGCGTTCCTCCGAAATCAACGCAAGCCGTTATGCCGGTCCCTGTTCATCCCTCGCTCAACGTAGAGTGACGAGTTCATCGCATGGACGAGGGATGAACTCGAAAATCGTGTACGATTCCCATCGAGGCGATGAGCGGTTCAGGCTCATATTGACGGAGATCGTTTTTTTCGACCGGAGCAGGAATCGCTTCCGCATGCTCTGAAGCCAGGTTTGCAGAGCGATCCGGTCCACGTGCTCTGGGTCGGAGAGTACGCAACGGAGCGGTCGATCCGGGGAAACTTCGTCCCAGTGAGGCCCCGCCGACCGCCGACGTTGCGGCGAATAGATCTTCTGGTTGCAAAGATAGACGGGTATGCTTAGGTGGATAGAATTCCACTCTCCAACGCTTAGATCCCAGCGCAGGCAAGCCACCTCGGCGTCTCGGCAGAGAGAAGGCCAGAACGCCTGGGCAAACTGTCGAGCCCGTAGGGCATGCTCCGACCGGTAAGGATGCAGCGACTCACCAACCTGGGGGACGATTCCCACGACCACCAGTCCGAACAGGCCAAGCCGCAGAATTCGAAGCCGCCGACCATGGCCGGGGACCCAGTTCAAGACGCACGATGCCCCCACGCCCGTCAGCAGACAGATGCTCGGAGCCAGATATTGCATGAACCTCGCGGCGCCGCCATAGGGATAACGATGCAGAGCCGCGGCGACCAGAGCCAGACTGAAGGGGGACATAAGAATGAAAACAGGTACAAAATGCTTCTGGCGAACCAGAACGAGAATCCCTAGACAGAACAGCAGCAGTGTCAGGGCGCTCGCTCCCTGTGCGCCACCGCATGGATACGCCATTAGATGACCCGCATGAATCGTCAAGAGCCATCGTCCGAGCGCGGCGACTGAATTGAGCGGTGGGAAGGCCTGATTCCAGTCTGCCTGCATCACCGACAAGGTGGCATCCGATTGCGCCTCCGTAAAAACCACGTACAGGACGCCAAATGTGCCGACCATCGCGATGAGATAACAGCACCATGCTCCGATGACTCGCAATCTCCCCGTCTGCCATACAGGACAGGCCAGAGCGAGCCCGATCCCTCCTGCGACGAACACTGCGGGATGAGACAGAGCCAACGCGATGGGAGTGAAGCCAACCAGCCCCCAGAGCCAGCCCGAGCGATCCGGGCGTCTCCACCACTCCACCGCCAGAACGATCAGCAGCAGCGACGTCAGGAGATCCGACGCGTACGGTTTCACATCCGCAGCATGTCGGATCGGGTGATATGACACAGCGAAGATCGCCACGGTCAAAACCAAAGTGACTCCGCTCGTCAAACGCTTCGCGAGATGCATGAAAAGGAACAGGCTCGCGACGCTACAAAGCAGAGGGAACAGCCGGAGCGTCCATTCGGAGAACCCGAGGAGCTTCGTGACGGCCAGCTCGATCCAAAGAAAGAGCAGGGGACAGACCTGCCCATAATCCAGCGGTCGGAGGAGGTCGAAATAGCCGCGACGGAGAAAATTGGTGGCGACGAAGGACTCATCCCACCAGAGCGGAAAATTCATCCCATATCGAGCGAGACGAAGTCCGACTCCAACGATGACACAAAACCAGGTAAGCTGCGATACGGTTCGGGACGTGAGACGTGGCGTCCGGTCATCCGGCATGTCAAAGGATGGACGTTCCATGTCGCGACCTACCGTCGAGGTCATCCGTGCATCCGCAATTTCGATGGCGAGACGAGGAGGAATGGTAGCCGGAGACGGCGAGGCCGACAAGCTCACTTCGATGGATGCGATTCCCGTCATCAACGTGGATTGAGGTGCTGTCCCGTGTGTTCGGCACACGAAACCCGGGTTCCTGGTGCTCCGGCCTTTGGAGATCGAGAGAGTCGAGTCATGTCTCCTTCAAAAGATCAGATCCGTCGGAGAGCCTACGATCGCTGGCAGAGGCGGGCCGGGGAACATGGGCAGGATGTGGTGGACTGGGTGGCCGCGGAACGGGAGCTGCGATTTGAACTGAACTACACAATCATTGCTCGACGCGTTGCGTATGATCCCTACGCGGCCCAGGCTCGCTCTCGGCGAGGAGCGGTCTGTCGATTCTGCGAGCAATCCTCCCCTCACGTCACCTTCGAGAGGCCGATCCGATCGGGTTCGGTCGTATCGAGTACGATGTCGTTGATCGGAAACGACCACTGCGACCAGTGCGATCGATACATTCGCGATGAGCTAGAGCCGGAATTTGAATTGTTTTATCAGTCGATTTTGAAGGAGGCCGAAGGAAATCATTCAGACGATTCGGAAAACGGCTTGCGTGACCGACTCATCACACCAGCATCCTTCAAATATCTGGTTGTGGTTGCTCTGTCGATGATGCCTTCCCGTGAACTGGACTTGGTCCAGGATACGCTGGAGTGGGTGCTCAATCCCGAACACGAACAGGATCTCCGCGCGATCAGCATCTTGCGCTGCGATCTGTTTCAGGCCAGCCATCCGTTCGCCTTCGCCTGGACCGCGCTGGGCCGAAGGATCCACGAGGAGTCGGGACCGTACCTTCTCTTTTTCCTGGGCGCGTCCCGTTTCACCTTCATGGTCCCGATCCCTCTGTGCGTCGTGGATGATGAGGACGAGGGGGAGACCAGAGACCTGCCGATGGTGGGGGATCCGTGTGCATTCCAGGAACGACCGGCCGACTTCACGCACCGTCGCCTTGCAATCCGCGTTCACGAGCACAGGGAATAAACAACTCGTGAACGCGGCCGATGTCGGATTGGCTCAATCGCGCGACGATTCGGATTTCTGGAAATGCCGGTCGGCGAAATCCATGTAAACATCCCAGTCACGTTGCGTGACGTCGTGTTTCCCGGGACGGATGTGGTATCCGATCGTTCCGCGAACCGGTTGATTGACACCGGGCATCGTCTCGTTGGCGATTCCATCGGTACCGAGCAGGCGGTAAACGGGGTCGGCCCCCTTGGCGGACAGAAATTCGCCCCGAGGGTCCGCCCAGAGGTCCTGCTCAGCGCTGCAAACGAGCACCGGCCTCGGAGCCACCAGGGCAATCAGCATATGCTGATCCATGGGAAGTTCGTCTTCCCGGCCATTGTATTTGTTGAAGTTGTCGCAGAACCAGTGCGGAAAGGAGGTATTGATACGCTGAACGGTTTCGCCGAATCGCCTGCGGCTCAGGGCGGCTCCGCCGCATCCGGAGTCGTTGGAAATGACGATGGCGAACCGCGGATCGGAGGCGCCGGCCCAGAGTGCGGTCTTGCCCAGACGGGAATGACCCATCACGGCGATCCGACTCGCATCCAGATCCTTGTCCGTCTCGATATAATCCATCGCCCGGCTCAATCCCCAGGCCCAAGCCGCGATCGAGCCCCACTCGTCGGGGCGGGGCTTGGATTGGCCCTCCTCGTAGAAGAGCGGGTGGACACCGTTCTGAAATCCGTCGTCGAAGTCCGGGTCGATATCCCCGTAATAGGCCGTCACCACGGCATAGCCTCGACCGAGAATTCGTTCAACGGGCCAGCGTGAGGATGAACTTCCACGAGACTTTTCCGTGGCTCGATGATCGACGATTCCCTTGTCCGGGTTATCACGCATCCACTGATCGGAAATCGTGATTCCCGAATCATCCTGGATGGAATGGTTCCCCGCGAAGTTCAACCCGAGAAAGGAGGGCACCGGCTTCTTGGTGTCATTCGGAAGATAGATCAGAAGCTCCATCCGAGGCCCATCCGGACGATCCGAAAAGAAGACGATGACCTCCCTGCGGGTCGCCTTTCCTTCCAGAGCGTTCTTGTCCTCGGAGGTCACCTCGAATCGCAGAGCCATCGGGCGTCCTGGGGCCTTGCCATACATCTCCGTCTCGAACATCTCCACGATCTCAGATCGGCGCTGGTTTTTCCAGGTTTCCGCGTCGGTTACTTTCTCCCCATTATTGAGGACCAGCGGATCCGGCAGCGTGTACGAGGGGACCTTGCTCTCGTCCTCGATGATCTCGGGTTGTTGAGCCTGAACGGCCGGAGCGAGCAGGACGGCCGCAAGCCCCATCACGAACAGGGACCACGACGACCGATGGATCTCGACCGTTCCCGAGCGAAGCTTCCCGTGCCGATGCCTCATGCCAGAATCCCCTTTACCGGATGTTGTTCTTCCACGCCCGTCAGCCGCATGTCCAGGCCCTGGACCTTGTAGGTCAACCGTCGATGATCGATCCCGAGGCAATGGAGAATCGTCGCGTTCATGTCGTGGATGTGAACGGGATTCTCGACGATGTTGTAGCTGAAATCGTCGGTCTCGCCATACACGACACCCGGCTTGATGCCACCGCCCGCCATCCAGATCGTGAAGCACTTGGGGTGGTGGTCCCGTCCGTAGTTCTCCCGGGTGAGCTTCCCCTGGCAGTAGATGGTCCGGCCAAACTCGCCACCCCACACCACGAGCGTGTCATCGAGCAATCCGCGCCGCTTGAGGTCCTGAATCAAGGCGTAGCTCGGTTGGTCAATGTCGCGGCACTGGTTCGGCAAGTCCCCCGCGACGTTACCGTGCTGATCCCAGCCCCGGTGAAAGATCTGCGTGAACCGCACGCCGCGCTCGGCCATGCGGCGCGCGAGGAGGCAACTTGCCGCGAACGTGCCGGGGGTCTGTACGTCGGGACCGTACATCTCGAGCGTTTCTTTCGATTCTCCCGAGATGTCCATCAGTTCGGGGACCGAGGATTGCATCCGAAACGCCATCTCGTACTGGGAAATCCGGGCCTGAGTTTCCGGGTCGGCCACTTCCTGAAGTTGCTTCTGGTTCAACTGGGCCAAGGCGTCGAGCATCCGTCGTCGCGTCGCGGAATCGACCCCGTCCGGGTTCGAGAGGAACAGGACCGGATCGCCGCTGGAACGCAGGGCCACACCTTGATGCTTGCTGGGCAGGAAGCCGGAACCCCAGAGCCGGTTGTATAGGGCCTGCGCATCCTTCCGGCCGCTCCAGGAAGCCGTCATCACCACGAAGGCAGGGAGGTTCTCGTTCTCCGTGCCCAGCCCGTAGCTCAACCAGGCGCCCAGACTGGCACGGCCGGGAAGCTGGTTCCCTGTGCAGATATAAGTAATCGCCGGATCGTGATTGATGGCCTCGGTATGGACGGTCTTTACGATGGCGAGGTCGTCCACCATCTTGGCCGTCCACGGCAAGAGCTCGCTCACCCAGGCACCCGACTCGCCATGCTGCTGGAACTTGTACCGCGAAGGGGCGATCGGGAAGCGGGTCTGGCCGCTCGTCATAGTCGTCAGGCGCTGACCCATCCGGACCGACTCGGGCAGGTCCTTGTCGAACCATTCACCCATGTTCGGCTTGTAGTCATACAGGTCCATCTGGGAAGGTGCGCCCGACATGAACAGGTAGATGGCTCGCTTGGCCTTGGGGGCGAAGTGAGGTAACGAGGGCAAACCACCCGTGGCGGTGGCGTCCGCCAGGCCGGGACGTGCGGGGACGAGGGACGCCAGGGCCGCGGTTCCGAGGCCCGCCGCGGTCCGGCCGAAAAAATGTCGGCGGGTCATCGCCTGGATGTGTTCTTGAATCGGATCCATGGTCTGTGCACCTCGTATTCTTATTCTTTATTGATCACTTCATCCAGGTTCAGAATCAGGTTGGCGATCATGGTCCAGGAGGCCAGTTCGCTCGGGGCCAGCGACTCGTCCGGCTTTCGCTCACCGATCGAGATCAGTCTCCGGGCGGCCTCCGGATGCTGGACGAAGTGGTCCAGATGGTCCTGGAATGCCGCATGCAAGGTCGCGACTTCCGTCGCATCGGGCCATCGCGCGGTCACCAGGCGGAACATGGCCTTGATCCGCTCCTCAGAAGCTGAGGGCGTCTCCTTCAGGACCCGTTCAGCCAGTGCCCTTGCCGGCTCCACGAATTGCGGGTCATTCATGAGGAGCAGGGCCTGCAGCGGCGTATTGGTTCGTTCGCGACGGACGGTACACGACTCCCGGGACGGCGCATCAAACGTGTTCATTTCCGGCGGCGGAGCGGTGCGCTTCCAGAAGGTGTAGAGGCTGCGTCGATGGACCTTCTCCACACCGTGATCCGGGGTGAACTTCGCCGTGTTGCTGCTGGTGTATCCCACGGCTTCCCACAATCCAGGCGGTTGCGGCGGTTTGACGCTCGGCCCGCCGATCTTTTCCACCAGAAGCCCGCTAACGGCGAGGGCTTGGTCGCGGAGCATCTCCGCGTCGAGCCGGAACCGCGGGCCTCGGGAGAGGAGGCGATTCCGAGGGTCCTTCGCCAGCCGATCCGGCGTGATCCTGGACGACTGCCGGTACGTTGCGGACATCACGAGCTGCTTCATGAACTGCTTGACATCCCAACCGTCCTCGCGGAATTGCACGGCCAGCCAGTCCAGGAGTTCCGGATGGCTGGGTGGTTCTCCTTGCGAGCCGAAGTCCTCGGACGTCTTGACGAGACCGATGCCGAAACAATGCTGCCAGAAGCGGTTGACCGCGACCCGCGCCGTCAACGGATGATTTTCCGCGACCAGCCACTGAGCAAAACCGAGCCGATCGCGCGGTGCTCCCTCAGGAAGCGGTGGCAGAAATTCTGGGATGCCGCGTTCGACTGGTTCTCCCTTTTGATCATATTCTCCGCGCTTAAGAATGAACGCGGGCTTCGGCTCGTTGAGTTCACGGAAGACGAGCGTCGTCGGAATTTGCTGGTCAGTTTGCTCCCGCTCCTTCTCCGCCTTGGCAATCTGGTCATGGAGCGGGTCGAAGATCGAGCGTGTTTTCTCATACGCATGCTCGACAAAATAATCCTGCAACTGCTTCTTTTGTTCGTCGTTGCGCTTGCCGCGTTCGGTCTTGACGATCTCCTTGATGTTTGCCGGAAGGGCAGCCATGTCCCCGGCGCGCTGGGTTCGGACCCATTCGGAGAGGGTCTGGAAGGTCTGCCCTTGCTGCGGTGTCCACGTCTCGATTCCCGCGTGGTCCCAGGTCACGTGCCCGTCCTGCTGGGTGTAGGCCCAGCCGTTGATGACCGATCCCGGCTTCAGACCGACCTTAGCGGCCTCCACTTCGATCCTCACCCACTTACCCGTCACCGGCAAGGGACCCACGTGGAACCGTTCGGTCGAATTGTCCTTCCCCCAGTCGATGACGTTCGCCCCCCAGTAGGCTCGGTGTTTCCATCCATCAGTGTGCCACTGGAGCATGATCTCCTTGGGCGGGTTCGTCGGATCAAGGAAGACATACGCGAAGAGTGAATCTCCTTCTCCCACATGGAGTGAATCGCTCGCCTTCTCGAAGGCGCGTTGGTTCAACCCGTCTCCCGCGATGTCGACGGACTTGTCGCCCGCGTGGACGGGCTGGGACGGGAATGTCTCGAACGTCCAGGCCCCATTCTCCGTCGGCGAGGCGCCTCTGGGGAGGTCGTCCTCAATCCAGATATAATCGGAACGTTGCACAAATTCAGGCAACGATTCGTCGAGCGTCGCATCATACTCGACCTTGGCCACGGCCTCCTTGATCGACGATTTCAGTGATTCGATCTTCTGAACCGCCTCCGCCAGAGCGCGTTCCTGCTCGGGCGAGGGAACCTTGACGACCGGCGGATGGGCTTCGGCGTTCCCATCCATCGGGTTGCCATCGAGGCTGTTGAAGAAGGCGAAAAGCTGATAGAAATTGCGCGTCGTGATCGGATCGTACTTGTGGTCGTGGCAACGGGCGCAACCGATCGTCATCCCGAGGAAGACCGTGCCGTTGGTCTCCACCCGATCGATGACGTTGCGAACATACACCTCTTCGGCGATGGACCCCCCTTCATTCGTCGTGACGTTACAGCGGTTGAATCCGCTGGCGATCAACTGGTCCAGGGTCGGGTTCGGCAAAAGGTCGCCGGCCATCTGCTCGATGATGAATTGATCGAACGGCTTGTTTTCGTTGAAGGCCTTGATGACCCACTCGCGGTACGGCCACATCTCCCGGTAGTTGTCGAGATGGAGCCCGTGTGTATCGCCATAACGGGCGGCGTCAAGCCAGTAACGGGCCATGTGCTCGCCATAGCGAGGCGATTGCAGGAGTCGATCCACGAGCCGCTCGTATGCCTCGGGAGTCTCGTCCGCCAGGAACGCGTCTACCTCCTCCGGTGTGGGAGGCAACCCGGTGAGGTCCAGGGTCACGCGGCGGATCAACGTTTCCTTGTCCGCTTCGGGAGACGGGTGCAGGCCAGCCTTCTCCAGCCGAGACAGGATAAAACGGTCGGTCGGACTTTTCGGCCATTCGGACGCGGCCACGGCAGGAAGATCCGGACGCTTCGGGGGGACGAACGCCCAGTGAGACGTCCATTCCGCTCCCTGCTCGATCCACGTTCGCAAGAGGCCCACTTGTTCCGCGTTGAGCGTCTTGCCGAAGTCGGGCGGAGGCATCTGGATCGTCGGGTCGTCCATTTCCACCCGGAAGATCAGCTCGCTTTCATCCGGTTTTTCAGGAACGATGGCCTTGATGCCATCTTCGAGTTCGCGAAATGCTCCCTCCTCGATATCCAGCCGAAGACCCGCCTTGCGCTGTTTTTCGTCGGGGCCGTGACAAGCGTAGCAATTATCCGAGAGGATCGGGCGAATATCTCGGTCGAAATCGACCTTGTGCTCCACCTCTTCACCGACCGATGGGGCGGAGGCAAACCCGCACGTCAGAAATGCGTATCCGAGGGTGGAGATCAGACATTTCCAGGAACCGTGGCGCGACGGCCATATCATCGTGTTATCTCCCGTTCTGCGTTCCCTTTATGGCCCGCGTCCGCCGGCCGGAGTTGTATCTCTCGAAGCCTCTTGATCCTACGATCCACGCGTTGATGAGTTCGAATCACGCCAATTTCCACGAGAAGAACGTACTGAACGGCTGTTTCCAACGGATCCAGACGGTTGCGCCGGACAGGAAATAATTTTCCACAGTGTGCTCGCTCAGAGCGCCGCGGGAGGAAGGTGGAACAGGCGAGAATCAGGAAGGCAAGGATCGATCCTTTCGTCGGGAGGCTCCAGGCCCCCTTCAGCGCCACCCATCTCACAAAATGGGTCGCATCGTCGCTTGAATTTTCCGCAGGAGCGTGATCTCGCCGCTATGACGCGCTTCATCGTGGAGACCGTGCAGGATGGAATACCGGACGGTTCGCTCGGCGTTCTCCACGCTGGGGCCGGCGAGTTCGGCTTCCGACAGTCCCGCGATGAGCTCTCGAAACCGTTGATGCTGGAGATCGAGCTGGGTCAGAACTTCCGAAAGGTCCGGCCAGCGGTCCGTGGGGACCCGTTCCGGGCGGCTTTCCCAGCTGAACATCTCGAACCATCCGTCGGGGATCTCGGGAGGACGTCCCAGGGGCCGCATGGTCAAGGACTCCACGACCACATAGCAGTGTCCGCAGTGCCAGAGGATCGTATTTTGAAGCCCCTCGGGCGCCCAGCGGGCCTCTTCGTGGGTGACCCCCTCGACAACGCGTATCGTCTTCCCGCGGACCTCATCCAGGAGTAGGAGCAGGGTTGAATCAGCCATGTCTCGATACTCTGTTGGGACAAAGAAATTGAATTATCCGAAGGGCCGGAAAGCCAAAGCGTTCTCGTTTTCAACAATTATCCCACGTGGGACCCCGATCTCGCAACAGATCAGTCCCTGTCTCCGATTCCGGCGGCGAGCCGCGTGACGTGGAGTAACGCCCTGCTTGTCCACACGCGTGGAGTCGGTCCCGGTCCCGATAACGAACGAGTGGACCGACCGACGTCAGGATTATGGAACGACGTGAGTCTGGCGAGGGGGCCAGCGGGCGGATACGCTGAGGATTCTCCGATCGCTGAAGGTCCGTTCTACCGTCCCACCTTGGAGGCAGAGGTTATGTCCGTGACGTGCTGGCGACGCTTGGCGATCGGGGCGGGGCTGCTGGCCCTTATGGGATGGCCTGGAGCCGGCAGGGGAGAGGGAGAGGAGAAGCCGGTCGAGGCCGATTGGGTGCTCCGAGGCGGTGTGCTGATCGACGGCACGGGAGCCGAGCGTCGCGAAGGGGACCTGGCCATCCGGGGAGACCGGATCGTCGCGGTCGGGGATTTCCAGGCCGACCCGCAGGCCGAGGTGATCGACGTGATGGGGCAGATCGTCGCGCCGGGATTCATTGACCTGCATTCCCACTCCGACGGCCCGATCCTCAAAGCCGCGACGAAGGACAACCGCAACTATCTGGCCCAGGGCGTCACCACAGTTGTCACCGGCAATTGTGGGAGCGGGCCGATCGACGTGGCCGCCTATTTCGCCCAGGTCGAACGTCAAGGGACAGGGACGAACATCATCCACCTGATCCCGCACGGTTCGCTCCGCCGCGCCGTGCTGGGCAATGCCGAGGTCCGGGCGAATGCCGATGCACTCCAGCGGATGAAAGTCCTCGTCCAGCGTGGGATGAACGACGGCGCATGGGGCATGTCCACCGGCCTGATCTACCTACCGGGACGTTACGCGGACACAGCCGAGTTGATCGAGCTTTCGAAGGTCGTCGCCCGGCACGGCGGGCTGTACGCCAGCCATATCCGAAACGAAGGCTCCAACGTGCTGGAGGCGATCGACGAGGCGATCACCATCGGCCGGGAGTCTGGAGCGCCGGTGCATATCTCGCACCTCAAGGCCAGCGGCAAGGCCAACTGGGGACTGGTAATTCCGGCGTGCGAGCAGATCGAGGCGGCACGCCGGAACGGGCAAATCGTCACAGCCGATCAGTATCCGTACATCGCCTCCAGCACCCAGCTCGGAGCGATGGTCGTGCCGCACTGGGCACGACAGGGCTCGGCCGCCGATTTCGCCCGCATCGCCGACGATCCCGTCCAGGGGCGACGGCTCCGCGCGGAGATCGAGCGAGGGCTCGCCGAGCGCGACGGCGGAGGCGCAATCCGCATTGCGCGGTACGGCCCGAAGCCGGATCGGGTCGGGCGGGATCTCGTCACGATTGCCCGGAGGGAAGGGAGCACGCCTCTGGACGTGGTGCTCGATATCGAGCGGCATGGAGGAGCCCAGGCCATCAGCTTCAGCATGAGCGAGAAGGACGTGCGGCACGTCATGGCCAAGCCGTTCGTGGCGACCGCGTCCGACGGTTCGGCCCACCGTCCCGGCGGTGGCGACCGTCCTCACCCGCGCGCCTATGGCACCTTCCCTCGGAAGATCCGCTATGCCCTGGAGGATCAGACGATTTCCCTGGAACAGGCCATCCACGCCGGAACGGGCCTCCCGGCGGAGATCCTCGGCCTGCCGGATCGGGGAGTCTTGCGTCCTGGGGCGTTCGCCGACGTACTCGTCTTCGCCCCCGACCAGTTCCGCGATACGGCGACCTTCGACGACCCAACCCGATACGCCACGGGTGTCCGACACCTGTTCGTCAACGGCGAACCGGTCGTCAAGGACGGGGATTATCAAGGCAAGCTCGCCGGACGACCGCTCCGGCTCACCACCGACGGACCCGCCGACCTCATCCTGAAGGTCGGCCGCATCTGGACGGGGAACCCGTCCCAGCCCTGGGCCCAGGCGCTCGCGTCCCGCAACGGGGAAATCGTCGCGATCGGGAATGAAGAGGAGGTCGCGCCATTTCGAGGGCCAAGGACTCGGCTCGTCGTGCATCCCGAGGGATTCGCCATCCCTGGGCTGATCGACGCTCACGGCCACATGACCAGTCTGGGGGCGGGGGCCGAGGAGCTCGACCTGCGAGGCATCGCCAGTCCCGAGGAGGTCGCGCGCCGGGTCCTGGAACGCATCCAAGTTCGACCCGGCGACGGCTGGATTCTCGGCCAGAACTGGGACCAGAGCCTCTGGCCCGGCAAGGCGTTTCCCGACGCCGCCATCCTGGACACCGTCGCGCCCGACCGACCAGTCTGGCTGATCCGTGTCGATGGCCACGCCGGCTGGGCGAACTCCGAGGCGCTCCGCCGCGCGGGGGTGACGACCGAGACGAAGGCGACGGCGGATGGGCAAATCCTCCGGGACGCCGAGGGTCGACCGACTGGTGTTCTAATCGACGGGGCCAAAGAGCTGGTCACGCGCGTCATCCCGGAACCGTCGCGAGCGGACCTGGCCCGCCAGATTCTCAAGGCGCAGGATCTGGCCCTCCGGGCCGGTCTGACCGGAGTTCACGATGCGGGGATCTCCGACCGGGAGGCTGAGGTTTATCGTCAGCTCGACCGGCAAGGCAAACTGAAGTTGCGGATCTATGGCATGGCCAGCCCACCCGATGGCCGTGAGGTCGCCTACGTGCGGACGCCACCGATACCGCGAAAGCCGGGAAGGAGGTTCGAGATGCGGGCCATCAAGCTCTTCATCGATGGCGCGATGGGATCGCGCGGAGCCTTGATGTTCGAGCCGTACAGCGATGACCCCGGCAACGTCGGTCTCCAGTTGATCGACGCGGAGGTCCTCCGTGAGACGACGACCGAGGCACTCCGACACGGCTGGCAAGTCTGCACCCATGCGATCGGCGATCGAGGCAACGCCCTGGTTCTCGACGCCTATGCCGCAGCGCGTGAGACCGTTCCCGAGGCGGTGGACCCGAGACTCCGCATCGAACATGCCCAGGTGGTTCGCAAAGCCGACGTGGCCCGGTTTCAGGAACTGGACGTGATCGCGTCGATGCAGCCATCCCACGCGAGCACCGACAAACGCTGGGCCGACGATCGACTGGGTTCTGACCGCGTGGAGGGAGCTTACGCCTGGCGATGGTTCCTCGATGCCGGAGTTCCGCTGGCCTTCGGCAGCGATTTTCCGGTGGAGGTCGCCAATCCCTTCTGGGGCATTTACGCGGCCGTGACACGCCAGGACGAGCAAGGCGATCCCCCCGGCGGCTGGCATCCCGACCAGAGACTCACGATGGAAGAGACCCTGCGGGCCTTCACCCGGGGATCGGCCTTCGCGAGCTTCGATGACGATCGGCTGGGAACGTTGGAGATCGGCAAGCGCGCCGATGTCACCGTGGTCGATCGAGACCTGTTCCGGGTCGCGCCGGAGGACGTGCTCCAGTCGGACATCACGGAAACCATCATCGACGGGGAGATCGTTTATGATGCCCACCCCGGGACGGAGTGAACCGGACCCGGGGTGGCGTTTGAATTGTTGGATCGACTCCGCGCGACTCAGCGCGTGAGCTTTGAAGCGTCGGGAGCGACCTTGGAGATGTTCGGGGGAATATCAGCATCGACCTTGCCGGTCGCCCACATCATCGCGCCGATCAAGAGCCCCTGGTACTTGGCGTTTTCCCAGACGTCCTCACGATGCCCCATGGACGTATAGAAGACCCGCCCTTCCCCGTGCTTGCGCGCCCAGGTTTCAGGGAAGTTGGGCCGCTCGTACATCGGCCCTTTCATCGTCGAGGTATCGTAATTGATGATGACGTGGAGGTCATCGGTGAAGTTCTTGAGGGCGTACCACTCGTCGTTCAGCTCGAAGGTCTTGCCGAACGGACCGACGCCGGGGAAGCTCTCGTCAATGACGTCGAGTTTGATCTTCTGCTGGGCGCCATGGACGATGAACTCGCCACCGATCATCTTGATGTAGGGATCGATCTGATCCCCCTTGCTGTGGAATGTATCGGTCGCGCAGTGCATGCCGAGGAACCCCTTGCCATTCTGGATGGCATCGAGAAAAGCCTGCTTGCCCTCCTTGGACATGGGTTCGCCGTCGTTGTGGCCGCCGGGGGTGGTCAGGTCGCCGGTCGTGTAGAAGACGAAAGCGTCCCACTGGCCGATCTTGTCGGGGTCGAAGAGGCGACCGTCTTTCGAGGCGACGACCTCGAAGCCGTGTTCCTTACCGATCTCGGTCAAGACACGCTCGGCCAGGCCGAGCTGATCGTCCTTGCGAGTAATCACCGAGTGCTGAAACCCGGAACTCTTGGTGAAGAACAGGACCCGCTTGGTCTGCCCTTGCTGCCGGGCGAGAACACGACGGGCCGCCGCGGGACCGATCAGCGCGGCTCCAGTGGCCAGAAGCATCTGGCGGCGGTTCAGAACATGAGGCATCGAGCATTTCTCCTCTGTGGCCGAACATGGCCAAGACTTCGTGTTGCCAGAGAACCGGGAGTTGTCCCTT
Source organism: uncultured Planctomycetota bacterium (assembly GCA_963758025.1). GTDB lineage: Bacteria > Planctomycetota > Planctomycetia > Isosphaerales > Isosphaeraceae > CAVWUA01. The sequence goes on from CAVWUA010000023.1 coordinate 71,401, forward strand.
TTTCAAAGCAGACAGGCAATCCCGGTCTGCTGCATCGTAACCGCGCCCGGGCGCGTCCGCACCCGAAAAAACGGGAATCCCCAAGTTTGTCCAAGAAACGAGGATGGGACGATCGGATCAGAAGCCCACGCTTTTCTCCTTGCGGGATACGGACGCGCTGGGTAACCTGCTGGGACTCAAAAGAACCAGCTCCGGGACCTTGACGGCGAGATCCTCACCGTGGGCGTTCGCGGGGCAGGCTCGCAGGGCGTATCCTGCGATGGAGGAACCACCCCGCACCGACCCTTGGGGTCGGGAGATAAGGATGTCGCAACTGACCGCCGCCTCTCCGAAGCACTTCGAGCGAGCCCATCTCGACAAACTCTGCACGTCAATCCGCGGTAAACTTCAGTTCATGGACTACCTCGTCCGTGCCGCTGTCGCCGATGTCGATCGCTATCAGGAGGAAGCGGACCCCGGCACGCAGATCTTCCTTCGCCAGTTGATTGAGATGCACACGGCGAACCTCACCGTGGAATGTGAGAACATGCGTCTGGTGGACGAGATGTGCAGTGCCCTGGAATCTGCCATCGCTCCGGTCGAGAATGATGACCGTGAGGCCTCGTCCTTCCGCAACGGAGACGCCGCATGAACCACGACCACCGGTCCTACGGCGGAGGCTCCGCGATCCTCGGACGGGCGAGCACCCCCTCGCTCGACCCTCCCACATCGCCCACGAAGCCGCGAGCCGTCTCCGCCGAGCTGACCCATGCGCTGGCCGAGGTCAAGGGCCAGGCACAGTTCTTGCTCTATCTGGCCGACCAGCTTGAGGACTCGATCCAGCAACTGAACACCGAGACCGACCCGGGTCACGGCGCCTTCCTCTGCAAGATCCTCAGCATGTACTCAGCGCAGCTTGAGAGCAAGCACCAGGGGCTCGGCGACCGAATCGCCGAGACGTGCCAGGAAATCTATGTCACCGTTCGCGAATTCGACGGGTCGTAAGCGGACGAAGGTACGCGAAAGTGCCACGCGGGAAGCCGCCGGGGACTCAATTCCCCGGCGCGTTTTTCGCGTTCCCTGTCATTTCCGGCTCGCGCGGGTGGTCCGGTCGCATCTTCGTGCGTCCCAGAGCACGATCCACTCCGAGCATGAGGATGATGTACAGCGCCTTGACCGCCTCCGCCTTGTTGATCTTCGAGATCCCCGAGCGACGGTTCTCGAACAAGATCGGCGTCTCCCCGATCCGGCAGCCCACTTGACGGCACCAGAACAAGATCTCTTCCATGAAGGAGTAGCCGCGAGAGCGAATGCGGCCGAGGTCGATCTGCGCCAACTTTGAGACACGGTAGCAACGGAATGAGCCGCTGTTATCCTTGGTTTTCAAACCGAGAAACAGCTTGGCGTAGGTGTTGATCCCCGTGCTCATGAATTTTCGCTTGAGATTGAATTCACCCTCGACACCGCCACCCGGCACGTAACGGGACCCGATCATCACGTCGTGATTGTCCATCCCGGCGAGCAGGGCGGGGATGAACCGCGGCGGGTGGCTGAAATCGGCGTCGAGATTCAAGAAGTGCTCGAAGTCGTGCTCGATGGCGTACCGCATTCCCGCCAGGACCGCGGTCCCCAGCCCCTGCTTCCCCGGACGGTGGATCACGTCGATCTCGGGAAGCGAAGCCTTCAGCTCGTCCGCGATCCGTCCGGTACCATCCGGGGAGTTGTCGTCGATCACCAAGATCGACGCGTGCGGGGCGTACTCGCGAATCGTCTCGACCAGCGGGCGCAGGTTGCCCGCCTCGTTGTAGGTCGCCAGCGAGACGAGAAGCCGGGGTGGTGTCGAGGTCTGTGTTGCTTGGGACACGTCCATCGAATTCCTGGGGGTCGTCTCAATTCCGCCATCGGCCCGAGCCTCATAGCCTCTTGCCTGGCCGGGATTGTCGCGTTTGTAACGTAAATACCGCCACGGCGCCAAGCCGAGCAAGCCAGGGCACGCGGATTGTGGCGGTTGGGGATGTTTCCGGAGATCGTCGTGCCGGTGAACGCCACGGAACGATCGGAGGAAAAGAAGCAGGTGCCGCCTTTCGGGGAGCCCGGCCCGTGAACCCCATCGGAGCTCGGGACAGGGTCCGCCGCCGTCGTGGCCACTCTCGGGAAAGAGTAGCGCCTGGGAGCACCAGGATCAAACCAGGCGGCACCTGCTCTGGATTGTCAAACGGCGGCGACCCCCGGCCCCAGGGACGGTAACCGCGGGCCACTAAATTAATCCATCGGCCAGACCCGATCCGTTCCATCACACTGACCCGACGTTTTCCTGAGAATCCGCAAAGAGTTTTCCGCCGTTCGCTCACCGAGCAGCCGACGTGCGCTGATCTCACCAATCCCGACGCGTGTGTTTTCACTTCAAACAGACAAATCGACGAGGCGGGGGATACGGTGATATCACCGTATCCCCCGCCTCGTCGGGATCCGATCGTCGTTCCTTGTGCGGCGATCAGGTTCCGGAGTCCCGATCGTTCGCCTGCTTCATCCGCGAAAAGAGTTGGCTGTAGGGAGCGAAGCCGTGCTCGCCCTCAACCCGTACATTACCAAGGCTAGATTCGGCTTCTTCCGTGTTGGATTTGGCCCGCTCATTCGGATCGCCGAAAACCGCTGAAACGTCAAGAGATGCGTCGGCGGCCGACCCCTCGGCGCTGGAAAGCGGCTGATTGGTCTCCCATTCCTGCCACGCCTGAAGCGCCGCGTAGTGATCCTGGATCGTCTCCTCGGCGAGTCCCGGTTGTTCTAGTTTCTCGGGAATCGAATCGGGCGGGATTTCAGAATCGTTGTCCGCGGACCAGCCGACCTCGATCAGGCCATCCTCGACACGCAACGGCGGCTTGGTCTCTCCGATCCGCGCCGAAGGGGTCTGCGTGGAGGTCGGGATCTCCTCCCTGACAGAGCGTTGCGGTGCAGGTTGGGGAACGGGAGCCTGGGACTTCCGAGCGGGCGCCGGATTCGAAACCCTGGGGGTTTGCCGGAGGAGTTGTCGTGGATTTCCCCGAGCGGAACAGTGGCGGCGATCGATCTCGTCCACATCCTCCGGAGTGCGAACTCCAGCCCTCTCCAGAAGCTGCTGAGCTTCATCGACGTCCAGGGGCCGGAGGTGGACCCTCAGGACGAGTCGATCTTCGAGCGATGCCAGCGTTCGCGTTGAGAGACGGCGGGCCAGGGACGACTGCCCGATCAGGATGATTGAGGCGAACCCATCCGTCATGTTCAGGCGATTCGAGAGAACCCGGATTTCTTCCAGAACCTCGGTCGTCGCGAGATGGAGCTCGTCAATCACCAGTCCCCAGCACCGGCCATCTCCAGCCCGCTCCTGCAAGAAATCCGCGAGTTCGAGTCGGAGCTGACCGAGCGAACCTCTGGTTTCCAGACCCAGCTTGTGCGTGATCAAACGGAGAAGGTCCGTCGCATCCACTGCGGGGGTCATGTCCACCATGATCCAGCTTAGAGGCTCACGGACCTCGGCGGCGATTCTCCTGGCAAGCCAGGTCTTTCCGACCCCGGCCTCGCCGGTGATCAGAATCGGTCCCTCTCGGAACCGAGATAGGCAGGCATCGACCACTGCCCTCCGGCTGGGCAAAACGAAGGAATCGCCCGCCGACGCAAGGGCCTTTCCGGCCTCCCCAATCCTCAGGGATTCATTCCGATCCATCTCTATCCCCTCTCGTCCGCGGGTCGGCGGCCCCAGAATCCGGGGCGACACGGAAAGTACGGATCATCAACGGCCGTGGAATGGCTCGCGATTGACGCGCCGCGCTAACCCATGTTGTATCGGTGAACGACGGCTCCTCCCTTGAAGGCTCTCGAAACCGTCGCGAGTTCACCGATTGGCGGTGGCTCGATACGCAGCGGCAGCTCAACCTGGAAAACCCTGATCGGGGACGAACCAGGAGAGTGGCGGGATCGACCCGCCAAGCGTATTCTGATCGACCAAATGATCGTGGACACCGATTCTGGAGCGACCGCCATGCAACTGAACGGCAAGGTTTCCATCGTCACCGGGGCCGCCTCGGGGATCGGGGCGGAGATTGTCCGCCTTTTCCTGGAAGCGGGCGGTTGCGTCGTGGCAGTGGACAATGCCCCCGATTCGTCCGAGCGGTTCAAGACGCTCAACCCCGACGCATCCGAGCGACTCCGCCACGTTGTGGGCGACGTGGCCCGAGAAGAGACTGCCGTGGAATACACCCGGATCGCGCTCGAAACCTTCCAGAAGATCGACGTGATGATCAACAACGCCGGGATCGCGCTCGTCAAGCCCATCGCGGATCACACGCCCGAGGAGTGGGACCGGGTGATGAACGTCAACGTGAAGTCCATCTACTGGTCCGCGCGGCATGTCGTGCCGGTGATGAAGCGGAACGGCGGAGGGCTCTTCCTGAATACCGGTTCGATCTCATCGGTCGTCGGAATCAGTGGGCAAGGAGCATATGCGCCGTCGAAGGGAGCGGTCGTCCAGTTGACGAGGCAGATGGCGATTGAATACGCGCGGGATCATATTCGGGTGAACGCGGTTTGCCCCGGCTCCGTGGACACGCCGTTGTTGCGGAAGGCCGCCGACGAGTCGGGAGATCCCGAGCGATTTCTCTCGGGACTGGAAGCCGCCCATCCCATCGGTCGCATCGCTTCGGCCGAGGAAATCGCGCGGTTTTTCCAGTTCCTGGCCTCGGACCACGCCCGTTTCTTCACTGGGGCCGTGCTCATGATCGACGGTGGGTTTACCGCGTGGTAAATGACCGCCCCGAGGAACCTGTTTCTCATTTTTTACACGATTTTCCCGATTCGGGCTTTCATCCCGGCATGTTCCTCTGTATATTGAGAATCGCGCCGTGGAGCAGCGGTTAGCTCGCCAGGCTCATAACCTGGAGGTCGTAGGTTCGATTCCTGCCGGCGCAATTCATCGAATAAAAAACCCGGCGATTCTCGCCGGGTTTTTTCATGTTCCTCAGCATCTCCGCATCCTTCCCGATCACGGCTTACGCCGCGGACTGGTCGAAGAGATCTTCCTCTCCGCGAACGATCCGCTCATTGATGACGTACTCTTGCCCCATCGCGCGTTCGGGCAGGTCGTACATGATGTCAAGCATGATGGATTCCATGATCGACCGCAAGGCCCTGGCTCCGGTTCCGCGGGCCTTGGCCATGTGGGCGATCTCTCGGAGGGCCCCCTCGGTGAATTTGAGCTGGGCGTCGTCGTAGTGGAACAGGACCTGATATTGCTTGGTGAGTGCATCCTTGGGTTCGGTGAGGATGCGCGTCAGGTCCTCTTCGGAAAGTTGATTCAGGGACGTGATGACCGGGAGCCGACCGACCAGTTCCGGGATCATGCCGTACCGTTCCAGGTCCTCCGGCGTCACCTGGGTCATGAGCTGGTTGCGTTCCTGCTCCTTGTCCGGCGTCGTTTCGTGGCCGAAGCCGATCATCTTGCGCCCGAGCCGCTTGCCGATAATTTCCTCTAGGCCGACAAACGTACCGCCGCAGATGAAGAGGATGTTGGTCGTATCGACTTGCAGGTACTGCTGTTCGGGATGCTTCCGCCCCCCCTGGGGGGGCACGTTGGCGACGGTTCCCTCCAGGAGTTTCAGGAGGGCCTGCTGGACCCCTTCGCCGGAGACGTCCCGGGTGATGGAGACGTTCTGACTGGTCTTGCCGATCTTGTCGATCTCGTCGATGTAAATGATCCCCTTCTCGGCGGCGGAGATGTCGTAGTCGGCGGAGGAGACCAGCTTGAGAATCAGGTTTTCGACGTCCTCGCCGACGTAGCCGGCCTCGGTCAAGGTGGTGGCATCGCCGATGGCGAACGGCACGTTCAGCCGCCTTGCCAGGGTTTGCGCCAGGGCCGTCTTGCCGCACCCGGTCGGGCCGATCAGCAAGACGTTGCTCTTCGCGACCACCACATCCTGCAGGTTGGGGTCGGAGATCTCCTTGTGACGAGCCGCGGCAAGCAACCGCTTGTAATGGTTGACAACGGCGACGGCCAGGGTCCGCTTCACCCGATCTTGTCCGATGATGTAATCATCCAGGTGGGCGACTAGCTGTCGAGGCGAGGGCACGCGCCCGTCGAGCACGGTCTTCTGCTTGTGCTGGCGAAAGATTCCCCCGCACGCCGTCACGCAATCGGCGCAGATGTGGGCATTTTGGCGACGCTGGCCCGTCTGGACAAGGGCGTCCCCTTCGACCATCGGCCCGGCTTCAGGAGTCGGCCGGCCGCAAAAGTCGCACGATGTCATATTTGGCGAGTGTTCGTCAGGAGGGCTCACGCCTTCGGTGTCGCTCAACAGAGTCTCTCCGCCATTTCAAGTAATTCGGGACAAGAACGATCCGAACCGCAGGGGTTCTCGATCCATCCAAGATAGAGAGAATCGCGCGCTTTCACAATCGCAGCACGGCGCATTCCGCTCTCGCTCGGGACGCGCATCGGAGCGTCGTGATCCCCACTTTTGGGTTTCGTTCGTCAGGCGTTCGGATCATAATCCGCGAAACACGCACGACGTTTTTCGCGAATGCGGATTCCGCCTAAGGACATCAACCATGAGCGAGGTTTCCTCTCTACGAGAGCACTTGCAAAAGCTGCTCGAAGGGCGTCAGGCCCATCTGGACTTCGACAAAGCCGTCGAGGCGCTTCCAGCGGAGCTTCGAGGCGCCAGGCCGCCCAGCCAGCCGCACACTCCCTGGCGACTGGTGGAGCACCTGCGGATCGCCCAGTGGGACATCCTCGAATTCTGCCGGAACTCTCAACACCAATCGCCCGATTTTCCGGCAGGCTACTGGCCGAACGGCGATGCTCCAGAGAGTGATGAGGCCTGGAACCGATCCGTCTCGGGCTTCCGCGACGATCTCCAGGCCATGAAGGCGCTCGTCGCTGATCCGAAGACGGACCTCTTCGCGACGATTCCCCATGGCGACGGCCAGACGATTCTTCGAGAGGCCCTGCTCGTCGCTGATCACAACGCGTATCACCTCGGACAACTGGTGATGGTCCGGCGTCTTCTCGGTGCCTGGCACGACGATTCGTGAGAGGAACGTTCAGCGGCGGCCATGAGGCATCTCAACGGCGCCCCTGCGCCTCCCTTTGCTCGATCTCCTTGCCCCTCCTGTCCGTCACGGTGAGTTGGGGAAACGGGTCCTCCGTTCGCTCGATCCAGCGATCGAGTTGAACCGAGAGGTCCTTCTTCACCGCTGCGAATCGTGGGTCGTTCGCCAGGTTCTTCAACTCGCCAGGGTCGATTTCGAGGTGATACAGCTCCTCGCCATAGCGACGATAACGCACATATTTCCAGGTTTTCGACCGGACCATGCGGATCGGCACTCGCCAGTTCTGCTTGCCGTGATATTCCGCGAAGAGGACGTCGCGGCCGGTCGGGCGATCCGGGTTCTCAAGCCAGGGCCTGAGGGACCGGCCGTCGATGCCATCGGGCGGGGCGATGTCCGCCAGGTCGCAGAGTGTGGGTAGGATATCGATCGTGCTCACGAGCGCATCGCACGTGCCCGGTGGAATCCGTCCCGGCCAGGAAATCAGCAAGGGGACGCGGATGAGTTCCTCATACATCGCCGGACCTTTGAACGGAAGTCCGTGGGCTCCTCCCAGATCGCCATGGTCGGAACTGAAGACGATGAGCGGGTTTCCGCCCCGCTCGTGAAGCCGGTGGACGACCGAGCCAATCTCGGCATCGACCTGCTCGGTTAATTGCTGGTAGAAGGCGATATAGTCTCGCCAGTCCTCGGGGCCATCGTTTCGGAACGGTTTTCCCTGGTCCTCGGCAAGATAGATCCGTTGTGGCTCCGGTTTTAACGAGAGGTCGTCATCGAGATTGGCCGGTACACGGACCTCGGCCCGTTTGTCCGGATCGAGCGGGGGAAGGCCCTTGATCCTGTAAATATCGTGGGGATTGATCCAGCTCACGATCAGCGAGAAGCGGGCGCTGGTCGTTCTCGGCCTCACGGCGGTTCAGGAAGTCACGGACCTGCTCCGTCAGTTGATGATGTTGTTCGGACGTCTCGTGAACCTCGAAACCATGTTGTGATGGATCGCCGCCCAGGTGCCACTTGCCGAAGTAAGCGGTCTGGTATCCGGCTGCGGCGAAAGCCGTGCCCAGTCCGGGGAATCCCGGTTGCAATGGGGGTGACATGCCCGCTGGAACCATCTTGTCCTGATCGACATTTCCCAGAACGCCTGTTCGGTGCGGGTAACGCCCGGTCAATAACGCGGCGCGGGTGGGGGAACATTGAGGCGTCGGCACAAACGCCCTGGTGAATCGCACACCCTGTCTCGCCAGTTCGTCCATCGCGGGCGTGTGATACCCAGGTGTTCCCACGATGCCCATCGCATCCTGCCGTTGCTGATCGGTGAGCAGGATGGCGATGTCCGGTCGTTCCGCGGAACGGAGGGCGCGACACCAAACACTCAGGAACATGACCAGGATGAACGCCAGGATGCGTTGACGATTCATGATCCTCTCTCCGAATTCCACATTCCAAACCAGACCCCCTCAAGCCTCTCATCCCGTACGTCTCGCCAGGTCCGTCAGGTGAAAGGCCGTCTTGCGGTCGAGAGGGGAACAGGGTCAACTACCAGAATTCGACCTCGCGCGACGAGGGGAACGTCACGATCACAACCACCCACGATACGCATCGGGAGACGTCTCGGCCATGACGGCACATTCGATCCGCAAGGAGTACACCAAGGCCAGTCTGAACGAATCGGACGTCGCGGCCGACCCCTTCCAGCAGTTCCGCGCCTGGTTTGATGAGGCCCTGGCGTTCGGGGTGGCCGAGGTCAACGCCATGACCCTGGCCACCGCGACCAAAGAAGGCCGTCCCTCCGCTCGAATCGTGCTCCTGAAAGGTTTTGACGAGCGCGGGTTCTCCTTTTTCACGAACCAGCAGAGTCGCAAAGGCCGCGAACTCGACAGCAATCCCTTCGCCTCGCTGGTTTTTTACTGGATCGAACTCGAACGGCAGGTCCGCGTCGAGGGTCGTGTCGAGCGGGTGTCCGACGCCGAATCCGATGCGTACTTCTTCAGCCGACCGATTGGCGCTCGCCTGGGGGCCTGGGCCTCGTCACAGAGCGAGGTCGTCTCGGGGCGGGACGTCTTCGAGGGGCAGATGGAAGACCTTCAGGCGCGCTATCCCGATGGACATGTCCCTCGACCTCCGCACTGGGGAGGTTATCGCGTGATTCCCGACTCGGTCGAGTTCTGGCAAGGACGGCCGAGCCGGCTCCACGATCGGATTCTCTACCGACGCCGCGACGAGGGGGGATGGCGGATCGAGCGACTGGCCCCTTGACGCCCGCCGCCCGATCCGAAACGTGCCAACGGATCTTGATCCTCGCCGAAGTCGATCACTTCCTGGAATCGGGAACGGGGGCCGTATCCTCGGGAACCTGGAATTTGTCCCGGAGCCGTTGGAGTTCGTCCTTCAGTTCCGTCACAACGTCCGCATAGGCGGAATCGTTGTAAACGCTGTGCATTTCCCGAGGGTCTTTCTCCAGGTCGTAAAGCTCCCACTCATCCAGGTTATAAAAGTAAATGAGCTTGTAGCGGTCCGTGCGCACGCCATAATGCCGCCGCACGTCGTGAGGGCCTGGGTATTCGTAATACTGGTAGTAGAAGCTTTGACGCCAGTCGTCGGGGGTCTCTCCCTTGAGCAAGGGGACGAGACTACGGCCCTGCATGTCGGGCGGCACCTGCACTCCCGCGATGGCCAGGAAGGTTTCGGCGAAGTCCAGGTTGGAAACGATGGCGTCGCACGTGCTTCCAGGCTCGACGACACCGGGCCAACGAACAAGGAGCGGGGTCCGGAGGGATTCCTCGTACATCCAGCGCTTGTCGAACCAGCCATGTTCCCCCAGGTAAAAACCCTGGTCCGAGGAGTAGATGACGACCGTGTTCTCAGAGAGGCCAGCTTCGTCGAGGTAGTCGAGCAAGCGACCCACATTGTCATCGACGGAGTTGATGCAGCGCAGATAATCTTTCATGTAGCGCTGATACTTCCAGCGAACCAGGTCCTTCCCCTGCAGGTTCGCCTCGCGGAAGGCCTGGTTCTTCGGCCCGTACGCGGCGTCCCAGAGCTTGCGTTGTTCCTCGTTGAGGTTGCCGGGCGCCTTCAGCTTCAGGTCCGCGTCGTTGAGCGTCTTCGCGACCATCATGTCCTGGGTCTTCGCGGCCGTTCCACGCCCCTCATAATCATCGAAAAGCGTGGCTGGCTCGGGTATGGTCACATCCTCATAATCGTGCAAATGTTTCGGTCCCGGCTGCCAGTTGCGGTGCGGCGCCTTGTTCTGGCACATCAGCACGAAAGGTTTAGACGCGTCCCTCTTGTTCTTGAGCCAGTCAAGCGAGATGTCGGTGATGATGTCCGTCGTGTATCCTTCATGCTTGACGCGCTTGCCATTCTCGATCATCGGCGGGTTGTAATAGGCCCCCTGGCCGGGAAGAATATGCCAGTAGTCGAACCCCGTCGGATCGGTGCCGAGGTGCCATTTGCCAACGATCGCCGTCTGATATCCGGCGCTCTGAAGGAGCTTTGGGAACGTCTGCTGAGAGCCGTCGAAGCGATCGCCGTTCTGCTTGAACCCATTCCGATGGCTGTACTTCCCGGTCAGAATGACCGCGCGGCTCGGACCGCAAATGGAGTTGGTCACGAAACAGTTGCGGAACAACATCCCCTGCCGGGCGATCCGGTCGATGTTCGGCGTCTGATTGATCTTCGAGCCATACGCGCCAATCGCTTGATAGGCGTGATCATCACTGAAAATGAACACAATATTGGGAGGACCGCCCGCTGGTGAGGCTCCCTTCTGACTTGGGGCGGCTTGGGCGGCGGCGCAGTTCCCAGAGATCGTCACGATCAACGTCGCCAAGACAACCACAACGTTCCGCGCTGACCAGCTTCCCGGTGTTTTCATGATCTCTCTCGTGGTGTGTCGTTCGGTGGAAGTGATCGGCGAGAGATCCCGTTCCCATTCCGGGACAGGCTTCGCCTGCCCCCAACCATATCGCCCGCCCAAGCCAAAAGAAACCACTCGCCGGGTCGATTCCCATTTCCTACGGATGCTCCTGTCGGAGAGGGTCAAAACCTTCTGGCATGGCGATTGCAAGGTTTCCGTGCCTCCTATTGTCAAGCGTGTCAGGACAGGAAGACCGAGGGAAATCGCTCGACGGACTCTAGCCACAGTCCCACTGTGCCGATGAATTCGGAGGAAGCGATCACGAGGGTCATCCGGGCGATGCACCTTGGAACGAATCGTCTGGGCTCCTCAGTCGTTTTTTGCAAGAGTTACAATGATGGTTTCGGTTGGATTGGCCTGCGGCGCGCTGGCGAAGTCGCCGGATGTGTCGAGGCACGCCGATCGCGGAGCGGTCGGTGTTCGCACCGGGGCGATTCTCCCCGGGCAGATAAGGAGGCGCGTGATGCGGTCGCTCTGCAACTCGTTGGCAACGATGCTGGTGCTGGGCCTCGCCCCGACACTGGCCCATGCCCAGATCACCCCGTCCGACCTGCTCGACAAGTTTCGCCCTTTCCTCGGCGGGTTCGAATACGATACCCCAACCGAGAAAGAGGCGATTGAAGCTTGCAAGATCGAAACGGTCCATGACGCTCAGAACAAGCCGATCGGCTACGCGCTGCGCGATGGCCAGGGAAAATTGCTTCGAAAATTCGTGGATTCGAATGGGCAGCGAGACGCCAAAGGGCAGACCCATCTCGACCAGTGGAGCTATTACCAGAACGGCTTCGAGGTTTACCGCGAGGTCGATCTCGATGAGGACGGTAGCCTCGACGAGTGCCGGTTCCTGAACGCTGGTGGTACGCGCACCGCGATCATCAAGGACCGCCACGTTGTCGGCTGGAAGCGCATCTCCGCCGAGGAGGCGAGCAAGGTCCTGGTCCAGGGCCTGATCTCCGGGGACCAGGGCTTGATCGAGACACTCATGGCCACCCCGGCCGAGTTGTCCACGCTCGGTGTGCCGAAAGGCATGACAGACGAGGTCGCCAAGAAGTCTGCCGACCGCGCCACAGAGCTGAAAGCTCTACGCGATGGGCTGGTCGGCTGGGACGGCCAGACGGTCTGGCAGCGGTTCGACGGCATGATGCCGCACGTGATTCCGGCGGAGGCCGGCGTCAAGGAAGACCTGACGCTGTATGAAAACGCATTCATCTTCGCCGGTCAGCCCAATGGTCAGGGCGACCCGATGAAGGTGGCGTATCTGCAGGTGCCCGAGTTGATCAAGATCGGCGAGACCTGGAAGTTCGTCGAATTGCCCGTGCCGGTCAATCCGGCCAAGCCGGTCGCTCCGGTCGCCGATGCCGGCCTCCGGTCATGGCTGTACCGCGAGAACCTCGGTCCCGACGTGGCTCCCCAGGCGCCCGAACTGGTCGAGGCCCTGAAGGCCCTGGCCGAGCACGACGAGAAAAATGCTCCTGGTCCCGAGGCGACCAAGCAGCAGATTGCCCAGTACCACTTCACGCGGGTGAATCTGCTCAAGCCGGTTCTCGAACTGGCCACGTCCGACGAGGAGAAGCAGAACTACACCCGGCAGATTGTCGATAGCCTGGCGGCAACCTACCAGACCGGCCAGTATGCCAAGGGAGCGGACGTCCTGGATCGCTACACCCAGCAAGAGGGGCCGGTCGCCTCGTATGCCGCGTACCGCAAGATCCTCGCCGAATACTCGCTCGCGGCCGACCAACCCGGGGCCCAGTTCTTCGTCATTCAGAAGGAATTTCTGGGCAAGCTGGATGACTTTATCACAAAGTTCCCCAAGAGTGACGAGGCGCCTGAGGTCTTGCTCCAGCTCGCCAGCGTCAACGAATTCAACGCGGAGGAGGAGGAGGCGCGCCGCTATTACGAGCAACTTGCCCAGAGCTATCCGGAGACGGACCCCGGCAAGAAAGCCCTCGGCGCGCTCAAACGCCTGGACCTGGTGGGCAAGTCGATCGACCTCAGTGGCCAGGGGCTTCAGGGCAAGCCGCTTCAGGCCGCCGATTATCGCGGCAAGCATCTCCTGATCGTGTTCTGGACCAGTGATGCGGGTCCGGTCCGACAGGACCTGCCGGAACTGATGAAGGTCTATCAAAAGTACCAGCCCAAGGGGTTCGACATCCTCGGTGTCAATCTGGACGCGGACCGCAAAAGCGCGGAAGCGTTTCTGACGGAGAATCAACTCCCCTGGGCTCAGATCTGGGAAGAAGGCGGCATGGATAGCCGGCTGGCGAATGAGTATGGCGTCTTCACCCTGCCGACCATGATCCTCGTCGATCCCAAGGGTGTCGTCGTGAACCGCAACATCCGAACCTCCAGCGATCTCGAAAAGTTCCTGAACAACGTGCTCGCCGAAGGGGGCGAGAAGCTGACCCTGGGCGCGAAGTGAGCCAGTCGGCATGAGTTACCGAACAAGGAAAACCCGGCCTCCCGTCTTGTGCGGGAGGCCGGGTTTCTTGCATCCTCAAGTCCATCATCCCGGAGTCGCTCGCGAAATGAAATCCCATACCGAGCACCTGACGTTCAACATCCCCGCGCGGATGGCCTTCCAGAACATCACGCCCGAGGTCGAGCAAATCGTTCAGAAAAGCGGCATTCAAGAAGGACTTGTCCTGGTCAACGCCATGCACATCACGGCAAGCGTCTTTATCAATGATGATGAGTCCGGCCTGCATGAGGATTACAAGGTATGGCTCGAAGGACTTGCTCCATTCGATCCCTCGCCGACGCGATACCAGCATAATCGAACCGGCGAGGATAACGCGGATGCGCACATGAAACGTCAGGTCATGGGTCGCGAGGTGGTCGTCGCCATCACAAAGGGAAAATTGGATTTCGGTCCCTGGGAGCAGATTTTTTATGGGGAATTCGACGGGCGACGACCCAAGCGTGTCCTGGTCAAAGTCATTGGCGAATAAGCAATCTCCAGGCAAAACGCAGAGTTCGTGCAACGGGCAAGTCGGGAACGGAAATCATGGTGATTCACGTTCCCCCAAGACTGGATCAAGGATTCTTCGTGCGAGTTCAGGCATGAAATGTGCATTCAATGAAGTTTGGCCGGTGGATTCAAGACCGATCCGATGATCGTCAGGTCGGAGCTAATTCAAGCCGATCGGGAAAACCCTGTGAAATCTCACGGTCCGAGGAACGAGTCATCTGCTCTTTGGTTTTGCTAGGGGAATTGGCGTATCACATCCGGTTCGCAAGCTAAAATCGAGTTCAGAATCACGGGTCGGCTACCCATGTAAGTAGAAAGGGGTGAGGCCGTAATCGTCCCGAGCGCAGAAATGTGTCGGGGTTTCGCTCGTGGATAAGTCGAGGATGTCATGTCGTACTTCCAGGAAAAAGGAGAAACCACGCCCGAGGCATGGGATGATTTTCATCTATTAATCGACAACATCAACGATTGCGCAATCTTCACAACCGATCTCGACGGACGGATTACCTACTGGAATCCAGGAGCCGTCCACCTTCTTGGATATGCGCCTCAAGAACGATTAGGACAGCCATTCTCAGAGCTTTTTACCGAGGAAGATCAAAACGCGGGAATGCCTCAGCGCGAGTTGGAGACGGCCCGGCAGCGGGGAAATTCTGAAGACGAACGCTGGCACGTACGCAAGGATGGCTCGACATTCTTTGCTACCGGCACACTGACGACCATTCAAGATCCGTCGGGAAAGATGCGTGGATTCGTCAAAGTCCTCCGTGATATCACGGTGCGCAAGCATCTCGAACAGGCCTTGGCGGCATCGGAAGCGCGTTTTCGGAGTATTGCGGAACAGTCCCCGGTGCTGATCTGGAGATCTGACCTTGCAGGTCAGATCGACTATTTCAACCCACCCTGGTACGTTTTCCGGGGCCGAACGCCCCCTGAGGAACTCGGAAGCGGATGGATAGAAGGGATTCATCCCGCCGATCGTGATGCCTGTGTGGAAACCGCGCGGGCGGCTATCGAACGCCGTGAACCTTTCGAGGTCACGATCCGAGTTCTCCGTCATGACGGGCGGTATCGCTGGGTCATCAACCGGGGAACCCCCTATGACGACGGCGCGGGCAACCTCATCGGATATCTCGGTTCGTGTGTGGACATTACCGACCGTATCGAGCTTGAGAAGGCACTCCAACAACAGCGAACCTTGGCCGAGGAGGCCACGCAGCGGAAGTCCCGGCTCATGTCGGCGCTGTCGCACGATGCAAGGACTCCCCTGAACGCCGTGGTCCTGGCCACGCAGCTACTCGAACTGAACCTGGGAGAAAAGGTTGAGGGAGAGGTGCAGGAGAATCTTCGCACGATCCGTAACGCGGTGGGCAATGTGCTCGATTTGCTCAGCGACCTGCTTGACGTCAGTCGGCTGGATGCGGGCGCTGTGACTGTTGAACCCAGTCGCTTCGCCCTGGAGCCGGCTGTGGTCGAGTGTCTTTCAGGGATCGCGCCCCAGGCCCAAATCAAGGATCTGGATCTCCAGATGGAGCTGGGTGAACTGACGGATGCCGTCCTGGAGACGGATCGTCCAAAACTGAAGCAGATCTTGTGCAACCTGCTATCGAATGCCTTGAGATTCACGCAAAGGGGTCATATCCGCGTCTTTGGCCGACTTGGTGTGGATCAGATTCATTTAGGGGTCGAGGACACCGGTATCGGGATATCGCCGGAGGATCAGCGAAGGGTCTTCGACGAATTCGCGATGCTCGATCATCCTCATCGACCTATTGGTGAGGGCACCGGTCTGGGGCTGGCAATCTGCCGACGGTTGGCCAACCTTCTGGGGGGAGAAATTTCGCTCTGGAGCGAGTTGAACCGGGGCAGCATCTTCAGCCTGAGTCTTCCAGCCACTTTACTGGTAGTCTCCGGAACGCAAGAGGAACATCAGGATCAGATTCCGAAAGAAAGATCGGAAAGCACCGATGTGGATCGCGGCCTCATCGTGGTTGCTGAGGACCACCTTGCAAGCCGCCAAGCACTATCGAAGCTTTTGAGAAGGATGGGCTACCGCGTGCGGGAAGCCAGCAATGGGCATGATGCCCTGGCTCTGGCGCGTGAAGAGCTCCCGCTCATCATTTTCATGGACGTGAACATGCCGGTCATGGATGGGATCGAGGCCACGCGGATTCTCCGCTCCGACCCAGCGACAAGCGACGTGACAATCATCGCCTTGACCGGGGATGTCACAATCGTGAATCAACGCCGCATCTCCGAGGCGGGTGCCACTCGTTCGCTGGAAAAGCCGGTCAACTCGGAGATGCTCAAGTCCGTTCTTCAACCGCTTCAGGAACCAGACGCCTAGGTCCGCCTGCGGGGCACACCTCGTCTTTTCGTTCCTCGTTGATTGGCTTGGAAATAAGCGGAAAATCTTCGTCGTCCGCGGATTTTTTCCAACCGCTCGACTCGAGCCGCCGGAGCACCTTGAGAAATCGCTCGTCGGCCACGGAGCGATCGTATGCCTCGGGAAGTGATTCCTGGCTCGCCCGGTGGATCAAATGCGCGTGATGGTACAACGACCTGTGAAACAGATCATCACGAGCTTGCTCACCGATGATGGCAATCGTTTCCAGTAAACGGATCGTTACCGCGGCATTCGTCCGAGAAACCTGCCGGATCTGGTTCAGCGCGGCATCGACCATGCCCGTGACCGTCTCCTGGTCCGCGATCACTCGAAGGTTTCCCTGGTCATCAGAACGATAAGCGGAGGGAATCTCCTTGGAAGCCAGGTGGCACAACCCGGCCCCGAGACGATCGATGCAGGTCATCGCTGTGAAAGGATCATTAATGCCGGGCGAGAGCGCGCGAACCGCGATTTCGACGAGTTGGTCGATCGCGAATTCCGCATCCTGAACCATCGTGCGCTGGGGGCCGAAATAGAAGAGATCCTGGATCGATCCAACGAGATCGTCCGTCACTTTTGATGCGGGATAGGCGCGCACGATCACAGTGTTCTTGACAATGAATTGTCCCGGCCGATGTTCCAGTGATAAGATTAAGTCGTGCTCGGACGCCAGGCTCACAAGGCCTTCGTTATCGATAGCCTGGAGATAATCACTTCGCGGAGATTTAATGGAGCAACTTTCCCTTTCAAATTTAAGTGGATCTCCTTTCCAGGGTTTGCACTCATCTTTGGGAATATCCGCTGTGTGCCCCAGGTTCCTCGGATAGAGCCAGTCCACCGCCTCGATCAGATCGTGGCTGACCGAAGCGATGACCTGATCCGCCTGGATGGACGTAGCCACATGATGGATAAAATAGATCACCACCCCCAGACTGGCGAGCCCCATCACGACAGCGAACGTGACGGAGAAGTGAGGCACGTATGGTTCCGCCTCCGGTCCGTTTGTCCCGTTGACCGTTCGTAAGATCAGAACGCAATAGGTGAACGTTGCGATGAAGGTACCGAGGACGATTTGATTGCCCTGATCTCGCATGAAATTGCGGAGCAAGCGCGGACCGAACTGCGAAGAAGCCAGTTGCAAGGCTACGATCGTGATGGAAAACGTAATCGAGCAAATCGTGATCATCGAACTTGCGATCGTGGACAAGACGGCCCGCGAGCCTTCGGGTCCCCGCGTGAAGGTCCACCCCAGCGTTGCAATCCAATTATAAAAAACCGTTTCGCGGTCAAGCCGAATCGTCAAAAACGACAGGCCTATCGCTCCGACAACCATCAGGGTTGGCACGAACCAGAAATTGGTGCGAAGGGAGTCCCAGAGATGAATCAGCCAGGTCTTCATTCCTTCCTCTTATTTACGAGGCTTTTACCCTGATCCCAAAACCCTGCCTGTTCATTTTGAAGGCCAAGTCTGCATCGGGCAAGTTATATGCCAACATCGATCAAGAAATGGCACGCCAAATGCTTTAGCCGAACACGACCAGACGATGGCGTATTCTTGGAGAATGCGCCGAGAGCCGGTGGGGGCTGGCTCAATTGTCGGGAATCGATTCCCTTGAGGGAATCCGGGTTCGATTGATTGAAGGCCGAGACACCCGTGGAAATTCGCCAAGCACTCCAGACGGGAACTGTTCTGCTCGACTTGAAAGCCCCTGATATCCGTTCCGCGATCGAGCAGACGCTGGACCAGATGATCGATCAGGGCAAACTCTCCGCCGCCCTTCGCGAGCGTGTGCAGAAAACCCTCTTATCCCGCGAGATTGAGGGGACAACCGCCATCGGTTCGTCAGTTGCGGTACCGCATGCGCATCTGGATTCTCTCGTCAAGCCAGCGGTTGCTTTCGTTCGACTCGCCCGGCCGATCGATGACCTTTCCACTCCCGATGGTGAGCCGACGCGTTATCTCTTCATTCTACTGGGTCCGACCAACATGGCGGGCCAGCACCTTCAGACCTTGATGAAAATCGCGAGGTTGGTCACGGACCACCAGTTCCGCCACGATCTGGACCGAGCTCATAATCGCGAAGAACTCGTCGAAGCGTACGATCGGCACAAGGCTCGGACGACGCAGCGTGTGGTTGTGCCTGAGGGGAGTAAGCCCCATGTGTTGACGCGATCCGGCCATCTTTGCGGTGGTATGCTCAACGATCTACGAATGAGATTGCCGTTCTACATCCAGGATTTTAAAGACGGACTTCACCCAAAGTGTCTGGCCTCGGTCCTGTTCATGTTCTTCGCCTGCCTTGCGCCCGCCGTCGCTTTTGGCGGTCTGATGTCGGTCTTCACGAATGGCCAGATCGGCGTCATTGAGATGCTGGTGGCCACGGCGGCGTGTGGCGTCCTCTATGCCCTTTTCAGTGGTCAGCCCCTCACGATCCTGGCGGGTACCGGGCCGCTCCTGATCTTCACCGGCATTCTTCACAATCTTTGTGTCCGTCTGAATTTACCATTTCTGCCCACCTATGCCTGGGTCGGCCTCTGGACGGGTTTGCTTCTTGTCGTGACCGCGTTGGCCGAAGGTTGCTGCTTGATTCGCTACATCACGCGGTTTACGGACGAGATCTTCGCCGCGCTTATCTCGCTCATCTTCATCTACGAAGCGATTAACGACCTCGTGAAAATCTTCACCTCGCACAGGGTGAAATACGACTCGGCCCTTCTGGCTTTGTTGCTGGCACTGGGAACGTACTATATCGCGATGATTCTGGCCGGCGCTCGAAGAGGACCGTATCTGCGTTACCAGATCCGGGAGTTCTTGACCGACTTCGGCCCGACCATTGCCATCCTGTCCATGACGCTCGTGGATCTTGCCTTGCATGAAGTGGCCTTGCCGAAACTCGCCGTGCCCGAGTCGTTCCAGCCGACAGCGCAGCGGCCCTGGATGATCGACCTGTTCTCCGTGCCCGCCTGGGTCATGTTCGCCGCGGCCGGACCAGCAATCCTGGCGACCTTGTTGATTTTCTTGAATCAGAACATCACAACTCGGTTGATCGACAAACCGGAAAATCATTTGAAGAAGGGCACAGCCTATCACTGGAACCTCCTGGTCATCGGATTCCTGATCGCCGCTTGCTCCCCCCTGGGGCTTCCCTGGTTGATGGCCTCGATCATCCCGTCACTGAACAACCTCCGAAGTCTGGCCAAGGTCGAGGATGTCGTGACGCCCCGGGGAGAAACCCAGGTCAAGATCGTCCGGGTCCAGGAGAACCGGCTGTCCCCCATGGTCATTCACATCCTCATTGGATGCTCCTTGCTCTTCCTCCCCTTGTTAAAGACGATTCCGATGGCGGTGCTGTTCGGGTTGTTTCTCTACATGGGCATTTCCTCACTCGCTTCGAATCAGTTCGTCGATCGACTCAAACTCTGGGTCATGGACCCCGCGCTTTATCCTCCGACGCACTACATCCGCAAGGTTCCCATCGCGACCGTGCATCAGTACACATTCTTGCAACTAGCGTGTCTCGTTCTTCTCTGGATCGTCAAGGCCAGCCCCGTGGCGATCCTGTTTCCGCTCCTGATCGGACTGCTCGTGCCATTCCGAATGTTTGTGATGAAGCAGCTTTTCACTCCGAAACACCTGAACGTTCTGGATGCTCAGGGTAATGGCGAGGGGGCCGCGAAATCACGGGTGATCGAGGAGTCGGAAGAACACGATCCGATCGAGGAAGATGAGGAGGACGAGGAAGGGCCGATTGAAACGCCCAAGGTGATCGTTCGTTGATCATCTCCGATCCGGATCATCCCTTGATCACGCCGACCGGTCGCAACCGGGCGACCTTGGCCGCGAGGCCGGCTCGATCGACTACCTCGACCACCTGATCGACATCCTTGTACGCGGCAGGTTGCTCCTCAGCGAGGCCCTTGTGACCACGGGCCTTGGCGATGATTCCCAGCTCGTCAAGTTCCTTATCAATGCGTCGCCCGGAAGCCAGCTTGATCGCGGCCGTTCGGCTCATCATCCGGCCCGCGCCATGGCAGCAGGAGCCGAAAGAATGCTCCATCGAGCCAGGTAGGCCCATCAACACCCAGCTCGCGGTTCCCATGCTGCCCGGGATGATCACAGGTTGGCCGATTCCCGTCGCTCGAAACGGCGCGGGCATGTTCGGTCCGGCTCGATACGGATCAGGGATCTCGGCATGACCGGCAGGGAAGGCCCGTGTCGCCCCTTTGCGATGCACGCAGACCTCCCGTTGCACCCCATCACCAATGTCGTGCTTTTCAAATTTCGCGATGTTGTGCGCGACATCATAAATGAGTTCCATACCCAGCCGTTCCCAGGACTCACCGAAGATCCGCCCGAAGACCTCCCTCGCCTGGTGCATGAGCAGTTGCCGGTTGCACCAGGCAAAGTTGGCCGCGGCACGCATTGCTCCCAGATAGGCCTGACCCTCCGGGCTGTTGACCGGTGCGCAGGCCAGTTGTCTGTCGGGAAGCTGAAAGCCGTACTTTGCTGGCGCCCCCCGGAATGCGGCGAGGTTGTCCTCGCAGACCTGATAGCCCAGCCCGCGCGAGCCGGAGTGGATCAGGACGGTGATCTGCCCTTCCTTCAGCCCCATCACCTCCGCCGCGTCGGGCTGGAGAATCCGATCCACAACCTGAACTTCCAGGAAATGATTCCCGGAACCCAGCGTGCCACACTGATCATACCCCCGGGCATATGCTCGGTCACTGACAGCATCCGGATCGGCCCCATCGAGCCGGCCCCGCGCCTCCGTGAAGTCCAGGTCGCGCGCGGTTCCCCAGCCCCGCTCGACTACGTAGGCCGATCCTTGCTCCATCAAGGTCGCCAGTTCCGCCTTTTCGAACTTGAACCGGCCACTCTGACCGACGCCTGTTGGAATATCACGGAAGAGTTGGTTGACGAGTTCGCGGATCTTCGGCCGGGCACCCTCCCAGTCCAGATTCGTGCGAAGCAGACGAACGCCGCAGTTGATGTCGTATCCGACGCCGCCGGGAGAGATCACCCCTCCCTGCTCCGGGTCCGTTGCCGCGACGCCGCCGATGGCGAATCCGTACCCCCAGTGAATGTCCGGCATCGCCAGGCTAGCCTTCTGGATTCCCGGCAGGGTGGCGACATTGGCCACCTGCTCCGGCCCCTGGTCCTTCTTGATCTGCTCGATCAGCACATTGTCGGCAAAGATCAACCCATCAACCCGCATGTCCTCGCGATAGCTGCGGGGAATTTTCCAAAGACACGTCCCCACCTGTTCCAGAGGGCCAGTGTACGCGGCCATTGTTGTATCCTTTCCCTTCGGGAGGTCGTCTCTCTCGGGAATTATTTTGCAGCGAAGGGGATGCCATCGTTTTCGATCGATTGCTTTGTTCCCGAAACGGCTGGACACCCATCACCGGTACCGGTTCGCGATTACCCGGAACACGCGGCGGGTTCCGGAAGTTCGCGTTGAATTTCCTCGACCCGATAGCCGAACCCCGGCCCTCGGATCGAATCAAGCCGGACTTTCCCCTCACGGCGACGGTAGAGGCCGGGATGCACGGCGGCCTCCGGACGCGAGGCGTTTGGATAGAATTGCATGCTGTTCGTCTCGACCCCCATGATCGTTCCGGCGTGGGCGGCTAGGAGGACGTGAGGGATCTGAGCGAGCATCGGGTTCGTCAGATCCTGCACCATTAACGTCATCCCGTGTGCCTTGGCCCAGCAGAGGCTGAGGAGAGCCCCCGTCTGCGTCTTGCACGTCTTCAACGCCACACCCGTCCAACCGAGAGAGCGGCCCAGCCGGATCAGATGCCAGTCATGGGCACTTTCATCCATGAATAAAGGCTTGCGCGGAGACCGAATGAACGTCGATGCGGTGGTCTTCCAGGTCGTAGGGGAAGGGCTGTTCCACGTAGAGGATCATGCCATAGATCCGGGGATGCTCCACGAGCAGACGGTCGAGGATCGTGTTGACATACGTTGGCTCCTGGACTGTGCAATTGAAGTCGGTCGTGAGCCAGTCCACGCCTTCGTCCTGAGCGATGGCTCCGACCCGCACCAGGCGTTCCCAGTCCCATTCCGGATCGTTCCCTCGGAGCTTGATCTTGAGACAGTTCAGCCCATCCCGCCGGATCCAGTCGCGCAGGAGCACCGGTTCCCCATCATCCGGCTCGTTCCCGGTGAGCTCCGAGGGATCGATCGGGTCCTTGCCGCCGATCAGGTGCCACGCGGGGATTTCATCGGGCCGCGTCGGTACGAGGAACGATTCCGGATACAACCCGTGGAATGAGACGTCCGCTCCCTCGGCGGGTTCCAGGTACCGCGAGAGGTCCGCATTCATGTAGCTGTCGTTGTACGTTCGATACGTCGGTACACCGTGGAGTTTCCCGTACGCATCGTGAAGCGCGAGATCGAACGCCGAGGCACAGACCAAGGCCGCGAGCCAGGGCATCGGTTCTTGACCACGGCGCACCGTCTCGTTGTAATCCCGCAAGATTTTCGGCAATCGCCGGTCGAGCAGGAAGTGTCCGACCTCGATCGGATGCCCGGAGACGTTTTCGGCCGAGGTCCAGACTTCGGTGAGCCGTCGACAGAAATCCTTCAACGTCTCGTTCCGCGCCTCGTAGCTCAGGCCGCTGGGCCAGACCCACTGGACACTCAACGGGGTCTCGCCCCATCCTTCGGCGGAGTGCTTTTGAGAATCCGTCACGGTCAGTCGGACCCGTGCGCAGGTGACTTCCGTCGTCACCTCGGGGCCGAACTTCAGGGGCATCCGGGTCTGGATCGGAAGAAAATACAGTTGGGCGATGGTTGCTCGAACGTCCGTTGATCGGGGCATCAGTGTGACTCGCAAGGTCCGGGTGGACAGCTCATTCGGTTTTTGATTCGCAACACGAGCACGAATCGCGTTTCTTGGGTCGGAGTGTCAAGGATCGCAAATCCATCAGGTGCCCATGAAGGGGAGACACGCCTCGGATTTCCAGGCGGTGTTGACCGGTGTCGAGTTTGATCTCACCAACTGTCTCGGTCCGGTAGTCATCCCACGTGCCGGTGCCGTGAATGGTTCCTTCCCGATGCTCGCTTCCCAGGTCAATCCGGAAGTGATTGCCTTGAGTCCGGTCGTCACACGCATAATCCAGACGGATCTCGTAGATACCTTGATCCGTGACGTGGAACGTCCAGGATGCACGGTCGTTGTCCGACGACCAGTAGCCGAGGTTGCCGTAGCCCGTTTCGAACACAAGATCATTGCCGCGGATTTCAGCCTGGGAGGCCCGAAGGATGATCGATCCATCGTCCGAAGGACGGACCGTTTCGGGATGATTCCCCTCGAGGACCTTCGGCGGCGGCCCCGTCGTTGCGAGATAGGCGATGAGGTCGGAAAGATCTTCTGGAGGAGAGATCCTTTTCGAGTCCTTCCGGCATGAGTGATTGACCGGACGACGACATCGCCGCGATCTCGTTTCGCAGCAGGACGTGCTGCTTCCCCTCCTGCTGGAGGAGGCTCACGCCCGTCGCCGTCTCGCTGGCGATCATTCCGCTCAGAATCCGCCCGTCGGTCGTCTCGACCATATAATTCATGTACTTCGTTTCAAAAGCTCGATTCGGATCCAGAATGGCGGTCAACAACGCCTCGGGCGAGCGATCGGTCAGTGAGGCGAGGTCCGGACCCACTTCGTTTCCTTCACCGTTCAAGCGATGGCAGGCGATGCACGTCTTGCGGAAGATGGCCGCGCCTCGGGATGGATCGCCCGGCTTGTTCAGGGCTGTTCGGTAGCGCTCGATGACCTCGGAACGGTCTTCGGTCGCTCCGGCAAACACGGCATCCGCTCGGGACTGGATCATCGCATCGGGATGATCCAGCAGCCGGCGACGATGCAATGGATCGATCTCACCGGGAGGGGTACACGTATCTTCGAGCGACGAGAGCAAGGCCGCGGTCCATTCGCGACGGCTCAGAAGGGTGTCGAGGACCTGTTCGCGAAGCGCGGGGGTGTATGCCTTCCATCCCGCGAGAAGTACGTCGGGCACCCGTTTGTCCCGCATCCGTCCCAGCGTGGCAATCGCGCCTTGCTGAAGCCTGGATGGGACTTGAGGCCGAAGAAGGTCCCCGAGAACGTCACGATCCGCTCCGGCTTTCGACGGCTGCCGTCCGAGCACGCGTAAGGCCTGGATGCGCTCTCCCTCGGGCGCCCGATCGTCCACGACGAGCCGACGAGCCTCATCGTAGAGACGTTCGACCCGCTGGAAGAGGTCGCTTCGATCTTGGTCCGCGGACGCCCAGGCTTCGAGTGTGAGCTGTTCTTTCGCCAGGGAATCTTGCAGACCCGCAAGCGCCGCGAACTGCCAGGGGGCGAACCGCTGTTCCCCCTCGGAGAGCGTGGTCAACTGTTTCAGCAGCGTCTGGAATTCCGGATCGTCCCGAATCGAGGCCGCCATCGCGAAAAGCGGTTCGGCGTAAGACTCGGGTAGAGGCTGTCCGTCGTTCCGGGAAAGCAGAGTTGTCAGCAAGGCTCCCAGATGTCGGTTTGCTGAGGTCAGCACCGCGGCGCGGACCCAAGGATCATCCGGTGCCCGTCGAGCGATCCGCGCCAGCGTCTTTCCGGCGTCTGGGTCGTCCCCGTTGACGAGGATCAGAGCGACCTCAAAGATTACCCCCGCGTCAGGATCGTTCGCCAGCCCCATGACCGTCTCCGCGACCCGAGGCGCGTCCGCCAGCAGCGTCTCAGACACGCGCACAGCCTGTTGTCGAACCAGGGGATGCGGATCTTGCATTGCCTCAATGGCGACGTCCGGAGTCAGGGAATCGAGACAACGCAATGTCCAGAGCGCTGGATGCGCACCTTCGGATGGCGGCTTTCCCTGGCGAGACGTCGCAACGGCTCGATCGCGTTCGGGTCGTCCTTGTGCAAGAGGAGCCGCTGCGCCGTGTCCCGCTGCCAGCCGTTGGGGCTATCCAGAGACGCGACCAATTCCTGGAGTTCGAGCCGGTCGAGCCTGGGGATCAACCGCGGCTTCTGATTCACGGGATAGACGCGATAGATCCGCCCACGATCATGTCCCGCGCGGAGGTCGAGCCGGGCTTCCCAGTCATCGGGAATCCATTCCGGGTGCTCGATCACGGCGCGGTACATATCGGCGATCCAGAGCGCGCCGTCGGGCCCAGTCCGCAACATCGTGGGGCGGAACCAGTTGTCGCTGGACGCCAGAAATTCGCTCTCCACCTCGTCCGTCGCCCGGTGACCGGTGAGTACCGGACCGTCTCGTTCGAGAACGACGCGATGAACGAGATTATGAACGGGTTCGCTGATAAAAAGACTCTCAGGAAATTCCGGACCAAACAGCTCATCCCGGTACGGCGTGGGGCTATTGGCCGAGGTGACGTGGTTGGCGGCGTGTAGATCATTGAACCGAGCGAGAGTTCGGCTCAGAGGGAAAAGCCGGCCATCCGTGTCGATCATGGTTCTTGTATCGGGAGGCGCATAGCCTGGGTTCTGTCTCAGATCGTGGTCGGAAAGAACGTACTGCCAGGCCCAGTTGCTGTTGTTCCCGCCGAACCAATGACCCCAATCATCCCGGTGCCGTCCGTACTGCGTCTGACCACTCTCAGCCTCGAAAAGCCCTTCGTCGGGGCGGAACCGGAAGTCGCGTCCCCGGATGTCCACCTCGTTTCCGTTGGCGAACGATCGAATCCGGCCGCCGCTGTCGCCATTGGCTCCATAGACCCACCCATCGAGGCCCAGGTCGAACCCATTGAGCCGATGTTGCTGGTTTCCCTCGTTAAACCCCCGAAACAGCGTATCTCGAACCTCCGCCTTGCCGTCACCGTCACGGTCGGCGGCGAAGAGGATTTCCGGTGCGCAGGCGATCAAGACTCCATCGCGCCAGGGCATGATCCCGGTCGGATAGGCCAGGCCGTCGAGAAACAGCGTGGACGTGTCGTAGATTCCATCCTGGTCAACATCTTCAAGGAAGCGAACTCGCCCATCGGGCTGGTTCCGACCATCTTTTCCAAGCGGGTAATCCCCCATCTCGACGACCCAGAGTTTTCCGTCCGCGCCCCAGTCGAAGGCGATCGGGTCCATGACCAGCGGCTCGGCAGCGACCAGCTCCACTTGAAATCCGGGGCGTACCCGGATCGATCGCAACGACGCCTCGGGGGATTTGGCCCTCGGCTCCGTATCCGCAAGAAGGTCGTTGAACGAGCGGCGGTTGACCAGATCGGGAAGTGAGGCGGTGTCCTCGTTCTGCCACCAGAGATGCCGCGAATGAACCCAGTCGCCGTTCTCGGAAACGTCCCCGGTCTTCTCATCCAGTCGGAGAAATGTCGGCAACGGTGCATCGAGCGCCAGCGACTCCTCCGGCGTGCGCTGACCCGACATCACGCGTCTCGACCAGCCGGTTTCCATCGAGTCGAAAAGGTAAATGCCAAAGGCTCTCGGACCGGAATAAACCAGGTCCTCGTGTCCATCCTCGTCGAGATCGAGAAACCGAAGCCCGGCAATCCGAACGCCCTCGGGAAAGGCAAACGGCAGTCGCTCCCAACGCTCCGCCGTGGGCGACCAGCGATAGACGGCATTCACGGAGGCATTACGGACCAGCGCCTCACAGCATCCATCATCATCGAGGTCGCGGAATCGCAGCCCGCAATCCTGTCCCTCCCGAAGTCGATCCTCGTCAGGATCAATCTCCAGCCCGGCGAGCAAGGCCGGATCGTCTTTCCAAGACTCACCAGTAAAGGTCCAGGCCCCTCGTGGCGAGCCATACGAGACAACCGAGACCTCTTCCCCTCGCCTGAGGATTCCGAATCGCACCGTTTCGTTGGAAAACGCGACGTTCGTTTCGCTCCCGGGACGTTCTCCCATGACGACAGGGCCTGGGATCTCTTTCCATCGTTGTTTCTCGGGATTCCAGAGCCGCGTCAGACTGCGCCCGGCGTTTCCGATGAGGACATCCATGAACCCGTCATCGTTAATGTCGAGCAACCGCACGCCGTTGTCCGCTCCCGGTGTTTGGTCCAGATGCTCGCCAGCAACGCGAACAGGTTGGCCGGCGAGAAGGTTCGCGTCCAGCCGTTCCTGGGCTTCACGGAAGTTGAGGAATCTTGACCTTTGTGCCGTGCTTCTGGACACAGTAATCAATCAGTTCGACGATCTGCGAGTTCTTGATCCACCCGTGCGGATGGAAAACCATCGTGAAAACCCCTTGCTTCTTCACCACGGCATCGAGCGCGGCCTTCCAGTCCTCGACGGTCTGCGGGTTGTTCGGGCCGTGAATGTTCTGTGCTTCCCAATCGCTCGGCACGACGCAAGGGAACTCCCAGCAGCGATTGCGAATCACGTAAGGGTAGGGATAATTTTCGATCGTATTCACGAACGATGGAAACGGCAGATACTTCCGGAACCGTTCCCGGCCCTCTTCATCGACGACAAGATTACGCGGCAGCTCCGGGTCATCAGGCGTGATGATGTTGAATACCGAGGAATCGATCGTCAGAAAATGTCCTTCAGGACTGGGCTTATTGAAAATCTCCGCATAGAAGCGAGGACTGGGCGTGTTCAGGGAATCGCAGCAGGGCATGCGGAAAGCGACCGGACGGTTTCCGGGAATCTGGTTCAGAAGATCGACACAACCGTGATAGCTCCGTGCGGCCTCGGCGAAGTCGTTTTTCCGCAAGAGGGGGCACGGATGCGTCAACGTGTGCACGTCAATCGCAACGCCTTCCTTGAGCCAATCCTGGAGCCTCGGATCCTCGGGACGGACCTGATTCGTCATGATGCTGACCGGCGCACGGCCGTCGATGGCCTTCAGGCGATCGAGGATCGGACGCAGATAGGCTTCGTATTTGGCCGGGTCGCGCATATCGTCAATCGCCAGCACGACAACCGCCTCCACTCCGTCCTCACCAACCCACTGGGGCGTGGTCAACTTCGGGAAGGAGAGGCCGACGTGATAGGGATCACCCTCGTCGAGATACACCAGCCGGTTCCCGTCCGTCGCTAGGGCGGGTCCACAACTCCACAGTGTCAGGATGGTCCAGAGGGCGAGGATCTGGCTCCGCATGTAGGAATCTCCCGAGCGTTCCGGTGCGAGCCGTGCGGAGAATTCCACCCACAATCGGGCGGGGCACGACTCACTCTCTCTCCTTTTGAAGGTGCGTCCTTTCCACGACGTCCGCAAGAGGGGACCGCTCCAGTTTTCGTCCACTCAGGCTCTCGGTCCGTCTTCAAGAAAGCTGGAGACCAGTCTTCGGATCGAACCAGCAAGCATGCTCCAGATCGATCCAGGCTTCGACCCGCGTCCCCACAGCCCAGACTTCCTCCGGGGTGCTCCGCACGGTGAGAACCTCATCCCGCACGTCGATGCTGATCCAGCTCTCATGCCCGTGCGGTTCTTGACGACGGACCCTCCCGGTCAGGGAGAGAACGGTTTTCGGATGCGATGCCAACGGGCTGAGATGCACGTGCTCCGCTCGCACACCCAGAACAACAGCGCCATCTTCCCGATGAGTCAGCGGTTCGAGCGAGTGAGGAATGCTCTGGGAGGCGATTCTCAAAGGTTCGTCTCGTTCATCCCCGAGGTGACGGAGGCAGATCGTCCGCGCCTTGCGCGTCAACGCACAGGGAATCATGTTCATGGGAGGACTTCCGATGAACGCGGCGACAGAGCGGGACGCGGGACGGTCGTAAATCTCTCGGGGTGATGCCTGCTGGACAAGACGACCGTTTTCGAGCATGACGACTCGGTCCCCCATCGCCAGGGCCTCGGCCTGGTCGTGGGTCACGAGGATGGTCGTGATGCCGAACCGACGGTGCAAATCCACCAGTTCGGCCCGGGTCGCGACGCGAAGGGGGGTATCCAGACTCGATAGCGGCTCGTCCAGCAAGAGCACGGAGGGGCGTCGCGCCAAGGCCCGAGCCAGGGCCACACGCTGGCGCTCCCCGCCGGAGAGTTCGCGAGGAGAACGCTTCATCAGTGAGGAAAGTCCCAAGAAGTTCCGCCATCTCGGTGACACGCGCTCGAACGTCCTGCCCCGGCAGTTTCCGTGCTCTCAGGCCGAAGGCGATGTTCTCGAAGACGTTCAGATGAGGATACGGAGCCTGATTCTGAAAGACCATTCCCACATCACGCCTGGCGGGTGGGAGGTCATCGGCGGTCTTGCCGTTGAGCTGGAGGCTTCCGCCATCGAGAGGTTCCAGGCCGGCGATGACGCCGCAGAAGCGTGCTCTTGCCCGATCCCGATGCGCCGACGACCGTCAAGAACTCCCTCTCGGCGATCGTCAGGTCGATTCCGGCCAGGGCCTCGATACCTCTCCGAAAGACGCGTCTGGCCCCCCTGAGCTCGATCCGAGACATCGACCACTCCTCGTGTCAAAACAATTCCAATAGCGGCTTCCCTTGATCGAGCAAGTGGTAAATACGCCCATCCCGATCGGTCTCCCGAAGATCCTCAATCCCCATCGCATGATAGACGGTGTGAGCGATGTGGGCTGGCGTCACGGGGCGATGGGCCGGGTATTCGGCCCGCCGGTCGCTGGAACCGTAGGTTTGACCGCCCCGGATGCCTCCACCAGCCATCAGAACGCTCATGCAGTGTGTCCAGTGATCGCGGCCTCCTCCTGAAACGCCTCCGGAGCGGACATCGCCGATCTTCGGCGTGCGTCCCATCTCACTGCTCACCAGCAGGAGGGTACGGTCGAGTAGCCCGCGGTCGTTCAAATCTTCGATCAACGTCGAGAAGGCGCGGTCGAATTCCGGGAGGAGGTTCTCCTTGAGACAGGAGAAGTTGCTGCCGTGGGTGTCCCAGCCGCCGGCGCTCTTGCAGCGCTTCGCGAGGTCCTCGTTTTCCTTCCAGAACACGGTGATGAACGGGACCTCAGCCTCGACCAATCGGCGAGCCAGGAGCAGGCTCATCCCGTTGACCGACTCGCCATAGCGCCGGCGGAGGCTCGGGCGATTCGGACACCACGTCGAACGCGGCGGTGGTCCGTGACGAACTTAGCAAGGCCCAGGCTCGTTCCTGCAAGGTGTTCCAGGTCTGCACACGGGCCGAGGTGTCAAACCGCCTTCGCTCCGCGTCCACCGTCTCCAGCAAGGAACGGCGGTCCATCAGCCTCTCGGCGGAGACGTCGCCACTCAACGTCAGGGCGGGCGCCTGGAATCGCAGAGGCTGGCCCTGATCGCCGTGGACATAGAGGGGGTCGTGCTCGATTCCCAGGCGAGCAGCGAACTGGCCGGGGCGTGTGTACGGCGCCTTGCTCGGCTTGTGCGGCAGGGTAATGGCGTTAGTCAAGTCCGGGTGGGGAGGCCGCCGCGAGGCGACGACGCTACCGATGAAGGGCCAGTCGTCCTGTCGAGGGGTGCGGTCGTTGGCAAGGCTCAAGAAGCTCGGGTCAGGGACGTGTCCCGTGAGATTGTAATAGTAGCCCGCGTGGTGGTCATTCGTGTTCACCGTGGCCCCCACTGACTTCACCACCGCCAGGTGATGCGCCTGTCGGGCGAGCCGCGGGAGGTGCTCACAGAAATCGACTCCCGGCGCCGTGGTTGCGATCGGCTGAAACGGGCCGCGATACTCGGCGGGAGCGTCCGGTTTCAGGTCCCATGTGTCAATGTGCGACGCCCCGCCGCAGAGGAAGAACAAGATCACCGACCGGGCTTTACCCGGCTTTTCCGATGGGGCGGCCAGGGCGGTCGCCGTCGGTTGCAATCCCGCCAGCCCCGCGCACGAGGCGACGAGGAACGACCGTCGATTCCAGCGCCCGGAGCGGGACGATGCCTCTTTGCTCATCGCAGCACCTCATCGCAAGTCATTCATTCGGTGATCGTCGTCACATCGGGTCCATGTCCATCGACAGCGGATTCCCCGGCAGGTTAAACAAACTTAAGATCGATGTTATCCAGGCGATTGTCAAGCAGCGGATCGCGCTGCCAGAACTTCCAGTGAAGCGCGGGACCCTCTGGCCTCACTCCGTTTGTTTGATAAAAATGAGGGCCGTGGCCAGTTACGAGTGTTCCCTTTTGAAAACCACGAACCCAGAGATTTCGAAAGCAGCCTCTCCATGATCCGCAATCTCGTTCGCTTGATCGCGCTGATGGGCCTGCTTGGCGTGTCGCCAGCACTGTCCGGTGTCACGCTGGCCCAAGAAGCCCCGCAGGACTTCATCCCGTTGTTCGACGGTCAGAGCCTCGACGACTGGGAAAAAGCGGGGGGCGGCGCGACCTATCGGGTGGAAGATGGCTGTATCGTGGGCGAGGTAGGTCCCGGAGCGAACACCTTCCTGAAAACACGGAAGACCTACGGTGACTTCATTCTCCAGCTCGACGCCAAGCTGGACGTGCCGGGAAATTCGGGCATCCAATTTCGTAGCCACCAACGCGACGGGAACGGGCGAGTCTTTGGCTACCAGTGTGAGATCGACCCGTCCGACCGCGCCTGGACCGGAGGCATTTACGACGAGGCACGCCGCGGATGGCTGTACCCGCTCGAAGGGCATCCCCAGGCGCAGAAGGCCTACCGGCAGGGGGAGTGGAACCACTTCGTCATCGAGGCCCGCGGCCCCTGGCTGCGAACCTGGGTGAATGATACTCCTTGTGCCGATTTGCTCGACGCGGAGGACATGGAAGGCTTCATCGCCTTACAGGTTCACGCGGGCAAGGAAGGTCGCATCCGCTGGAAGAAGATTTACATCAAGCCGCTGGGCATCCGGCGCTGGGAACCTCTTTGGAACGGGAAGACACTCGACGGCTGGAAGACCATCGGCGGCGGCGAGTGGGCCGTCAAGGATGGCACGATCCGCGGGACCTCGTCACAAGGGGAAGCGCGTCATGGTCTGCTAATTTCTGACGAGACCTTCGAGAACCTGGCGATCCGGCTGAAATTCAAGGCGAATCAGGGCAACAGCGGGCTCTATTTCCGCTGTGTCGAAGGGGGTAATGCCGGGGTCCTGGGCCTCCAGGCCGAGATCACCCCTGCCGAAGACGTCGGTGGATTGTACGAGACGGGAGGCCGCGGCTGGATCGCCAAACCGGATGCCAAAACCGTCGCGAAGGCATTGAAGCCGAACGACTGGAACGAGATGTCGGTCGTGGCTCTCGGAAATCGAGTCGTCGTCTTCCTCAACGGACAGCGGATGTCGGAGATTTCCGACGAAAAGGGCCGGACGACAGGACATATCGCGTTACAGCTTCACGGTGGGCAGGATATGGATGTTCGTTTCAAAGACATCGAGATGCTCAATCTCAAGGACTTGCAAACGAGCGAGTGAGTCGGTTCGACTCGAAACGGATTTGGGGAATGATTCCGCAGGTTCCATCGATATTGAGAGGGCAATTCGCAGATGAGCAGATTTCTTGGGCTTACAATCGCGGTCGTCGGTGGTTTTCTGGTCACGTCGGATGCCGAAAC
The DNA here is from genome assembly GCA_963758025.1 of uncultured Planctomycetota bacterium. Taxonomy (GTDB): domain Bacteria; phylum Planctomycetota; class Planctomycetia; order Isosphaerales; family Isosphaeraceae; genus CAVWUA01. The sequence goes on from CAVWUA010000023.1 coordinate 104,130, forward strand.
GGTGCGGGCGGAATCCTTTCCGGACAAGCACCTGGAATCCGCCGTTCGATCCAGTCTCCATCTCGACGATAAGGCGGAGTTGAACGAGGAGGCACTCCGAAAGCTATTCGTCCTGGAGGCCCCCGCCGCGGAAATCCAAGACCTCAAGGGCCTGGAGCAATGTCGAAATCTTGCTCTGATCAAACTTTCCAAGAATCAGATCACCGATCTGACGCCACTCGCCGGACTGGAAAACCTCCAGTCTCTTGATCTCTCCGGCAACCAGATCAGCGACGTGGCCCCCCTCAGCGAACTGAAGAACCTTCAGTTCCTGGAACTCTCAAACAACCAGATCTCCTCGGTCGAACCACTGAGTGGGTTAACAAAACTCTCGGCGCTTTATCTCGACAATAATCAAACCGAGGACATCACATCGCTTGGAAAGCTTTCCCAACTGACCTCGCTCCACCTGGCGAAGAACAAGATTCAGAAAATCGACGCGCTCGCCAACGTCAACAAACTCTCGACTCTGGATCTAAGCGACAACCAGATTGAGGATCTGTCTCCCTTGAAAAATCAGAAGGAGATCAAGCTCTTGATCCTGGAACGGAACAAGATCCAAGATCTGCAACCGCTGGTGGAAATGGCGAAGGCCGACTTCGAGAGCATGAAACGCTTCGCGCCGTTCCTGCGCTTATACCTTGCCGGAAATCCGCTGCCCGATTCGGCCGAAGACGGAATCCCTCGCACAGCTCAAATCCATGGGAGTCCGAATCCATCGTTGAGCGGCGATGGCCCCTTTTGGGAGAGACGTCCCGAAGCAGGCATCCGACATAGCGGCACTCGTCGGAGGCCGCTTCGGGACGGTCTTCAATGGATCAGGCCGCCTTCTCCGTATCTCCCGGTTCTTCTTCCGCATGGAAAATCGAGAGGTCCAGCCGCTGAAACTCCTCGTGCGTCACCTCGAACGCCCCACCATTGATTTCCCAGACCTCCTCGATAATCTGTTCCGACTCCTGATCCGGTTCATCCCAGAGCACAGTAAACTGATCGTCCCCACGCACGGTCACATCCAATCCCTGGTCGCTCAGGTAGGTTTCCACCTCGTTGCGCCGCGAGGGATTCACCGTGAAGGTCCAACGGATCATGTCGATCCTGGGCTTTTCCGTTCCATCACTCATGGTCTGAGCCTCCGTGTCAGAGCACTTCGAGGACACTCGACGCAGAATTCCGAGAAGACATCTCCTCCGATTTCTCGGTCATGCCTGGTCCCCACTTCAACAATTCCTTTTGGAGCGGCCGGATGGTTCGTAACCACGTGGCAGCGTCACCTTGATAAAATGGCGGTGGCCCAGGGATGATCCCCTGACATCGACCCACAGTGGCCGAATCATCCTCAAGCTTCGTCTGGTGAAGCGGAACGGAATCGGCAACCGATCGACTCCCATCGTGGAAAGAGACTCCTGATGAATTCCTTCGGTTTTGTGCGTGTCACGTGCGCTTCCACGAAGACCGTCGTGGCGAATCCGTATGCGAATGTCGAAGAAATTCTACACGTTCTGGAGCAGGTCCCGGATAGCGACATCGTCGTGTTTCCCGAACTCTGCGTGACAGGCTACAGTTGCGGCGACCTGTTCGGTCAGACCGCCTTGTTGCGCGCGGCGTGGGACGAGGTCCTGCGGCTGAACGAGGCAACGCGAGGCCGGGAGCAGTTGGTTGTGGTCGGGTCTTCCCGTCGCGGCCGATAACCGCCTGTTTAACTGCGCGGTGGCACTCGACAATGGCCGGATTCTCGGCATGGTTCCCAAACAATATCTGCCAAATTATAAAGAATTCTACGAACAGCGATGGTTCCACGCGGCGGACGGAACGGAACCCAGAGAGGTTGAGGTTGCGGGACAACCCGTACCCTTCGGCACGGATCTGATCTTCCGGGCCGATGGCGGCGTCCTCGTGGGGATTGAGATTTGTGAAGACCTGTGGATGCCCATTCCGCCAAGTTCCTTCCAGTCAATCGCCGGCGCGAATCTCTTACTGAACCTTTCGGCGAGCAACGAGACGATCGGCAAGAGCGCGTATCGCACCGACCTGGTCGTGGGCCAGTCCGGCCGTTGCATGGCGGCCTACGCGTACTCCAGCGCGGGACCAACCGAATCCACGACCGACCTGGTCTTCAGTGGCCATTGCCTGATCGCCGAGAACGGCCGGCTGCTGTGCGAATCCGAGCGCGTCGGTGATGGTGCGCCGATCCACCGGGGCTCCTATTTCATCACGCAAGATGTTGACATCCAAAAACTGCAATTCGATCGACGTTCCACCACGAGCTTTCAATCGAATGGCAGGCACATGTTGACCATTCCGGGTCATCCCGTTCGACCTGCGCCGGAGATGTCCGGTCTGAAACGAATGGTGATGGCGCGTCCCTTCGTCCCGAGCGAGGGAGCCGAGCTGCAACGTCGCTGCGCGGAGATCTTCGGAATCCAGTGCGCGGGGCTCGCCAAGCGGATCGAGCAACTGCCGGAGAAGACCCCCTTGAACATCGGCATCTCCGGCGGGCTGGATTCCACACTTTCGCTCCTGGTGACGGTGAAGACGTGTGACATGCTCGGAATCAACCACCAACGGATTCATGGCACGACGATGCCCGGCTTCGGCACCACGTCGAAGACGCGATCCAACGCGATGGCGTTGATGGAACACCTGGGAATTTCCAGCCAGACCATCGATATCTGCGGCCTCGCCTTGCAGACCTTTCAGGAGATGGAGTACGCCCCCTTCGGGATCGACTGCCGCTCGATGAACGTGCCGCGATTCAAGGAGGCACTCGCGAAGGTGCCAAGGGAGAAACGCCACGATCTGACCTTCGAAAACGTCCAGGCAAGGTTGCGGACGTTCCTCCTGATGTCGCAAGGGTTCGTCGTCGGCACCGGCGACCTGTCCGAACTCGCGCTCGGCTGGTGCACGTACAATGGCGACCACATGAGCATGTACAACCCAAATTGCTCCATACCCAAGACCCTGGTGAAATTCCTCGTCCAGTACGTCGCGTTGTATGAGTTCGAGGAAGGCCCGGCGCGAGACACCTTGCTCTCCATCTTCGGCACGACGATCTCCCCCGAGTTGCTTCCCACGAGCGAGGCCGGAGAGATCGAACAATCCACCGAGGAAACCATCGGCCCTTACGAGCTGCATGACTTCATCTTCTTTCATGCCATCCGTTGCGGATATGCTCCGGCAAAGATTCTGTACCTGAGCCAGTTCGCCGAGTTCTCGCAGCCGTATCCGAAGGAGCTGATCGCGACGACCATGCGAACCTTCTTTTCAAGGTTCTTCCGTCAGCAGTTCAAGCGATCCTGCTTGCCGGACGGCCCCAAAGTTGGCACGGTGAGCCTCTCGCCCCGAGGCGACTGGCGCATGCCCAGCGATGCCGACCCGGCGGTCTGGCTCGATTGAGCTATGGTCTTGATGCGTGAGGGTGTAAACTCTGTTAAGATAGGTTTTAACATTCGACGGGTCTGTCCGCGCCTCGTGAACTGCTCGGGGGAGAGACCATGAGCCATCGTCCGAATCACGACCACCGGCACGATCATGCCTTCTCGTCGCTTCATGCTCGGGAGCCGGAAGGGCTCATGGTCGTCAGTCGGCGGAACATGCTCAAAGCCAGCCTGGCGGGGATGGCGGGGTTGAGTCTTCCCGGATTACTTCGGAACCGTGCCCAGGCGGCATCCGAGGGGAAACGCACTCCGGGTCGGAAAGCCGTGATCCTGTTGTGGATGGCGGGAGGCCCCAGCCATATCGACACATGGGACCCCAAGCCCGACCAGCCCTTGCAGAATCGCGGCCCCTTTGGCGTCATTCCAACCGCGCTTCCGGGGGTGTTCTTTTGCGAACACCTGCCGAAGCAGGCGGCCATGCTGGACAAATTCACGATCATTCGCTCGGTCGATGCCCACCAGAGCAACCACGAGCCGAACAAGGTTTTTCAGACGGGGAACCTGCGTTCGGCCCCTCGGATCAATCCCGCCGGGGAGATGTATCCCGCGATCGGCTCCATCGTGGCGAAATGGCGAGGCGCGAACCAGAGCGGCATGCCCCCTTACGTCGCGTTTCAAACCTCACGATCCCACATCGCCCATGCCGGGTACCTGGGAAAGCAATACGATCCCTTCATCGCGAACGACGCCTCGGTCCTGCCGATCTACAACAACGTCGGCAAGGACACGGGACGGGTCTCGGGCGCGGATTTTTTCCGGCTCCCGGCCGGATTGACCCAGGACCGGCTCCAGAACCGCCGGACGCTACTGGAGGACCTCGACGGGTTGCGTCGCCAGCTCGACCATTCCACCGAGCTGAAGGCCATGGACAGCTACAATCAACAGGCGATTGACCTGCTCGTCGGCCGCAAGGCTCAGGAAGCCTTTGACCTCTCCCGGGAGCCCGAGGAGACGCGCGACCGCTACGGGAAGCACCTGTGGTGTCAACAGACGCTTCTGGCCAGGCGACTGGTCGAGGCAGGGGTGGCCTTCGTCACGCTCGACCTGAGCTATCACCCCGCCTCGGGGACGTGGGACACGCACGGCGATAATATTCCCCCCTACGGCGGAATCGAAAAAGGGCTCAAGCCCCTCCTGCCGCTGTTCGACCACCTGATTACCACGCTCGTCGAGGACCTGGAACGACACGACCTGCTCGACGACGTCCTGGTGATCGCCATGGGGGAATTCGGCCGCACGCCGATGATGGGAACCCAAGGGAGCACCGACGGTCGCAATCACTGGCCGGTGGTCATGTCGATGGCGCTGGCGGGGGGCGGGTTGCGCCACGGTCAGGTCATCGGCGCGACGGAGCGGGACGGCGGTCATATCCAGGAGAGGCCGGTCACGCCCAGCGACCTCGCCGCGACCATCTACAAGCACATGGGCGTCCCGCTGGATGCGTATTATCTCGACCCGACGGATCGGCCGCATTTCCTCGTGGAAAACGGCCGTCCGATCGGCGAACTCTGGTAATCGGTCAATGATCCGTCCGATCCTCGGGCGGTGCCAGCTCCGGGTGCTCCTTCGCCCATTGCAGATAGTCTTCAATGGTGTAGAACGTCTCGAACCGGTAGAGCCGCCCCTTGTCCTCGACCGGGGCCATCGAGTTGAAGGCCCAGGAGTCGCCCGTCCGTTCCATCCAGGACGCGAGTGTTCGCTCCAGGCGCGTTCGGACCTCGTTCTGTGTTGGATCGTGCGCGAGGTTGTGTTGCTCGAACGGGTCGTTTTTCAGGTCGTAAAGCACCCAAGGCTCGGATTCCGTGCGCGCGTACATGTACCGCTCGGTGCGCACGCCGCGCCAGGGATGCGGGGTTCCGTCGCCGGCGAATGGCACGAAAATCTGGAAAAACGCGGAACCCGGCGCCCCGTCCTCCGTGCCCAGCAGAACCCCGGAAAGGTTGGTCCCTTGCATCGCGTCCGGCACGGCAAGCCCGCTCAACCCGAGCAGGGTGGGAGCGAGATCCACGTGCGTTAACGGTGTGTCGATCACCGTTCCGGGCTGAAGCTTCGCCGGGTAGCGGACAATCCCGGGAACTCGGATCGATTCCTCCCAGGGCTTGCGCTTCAAACGCTGGCCCTGAGAACCGAGCATATCACCGTGATCGGAGGTGAACAGCACGATCGTATTCTCATCCAGGTCGAGGTCGCGGAGCGCCTGGAGTAACCGTCCCACCTGGTCATCCACCGCGGTGATCGCCGCGTAATACGCGGCAATGGCGTTCTTGCCGGCTCCCGGCACGCCCGGAACCCAGTTGGGGCGGGTTTGAATCCGGTCCGGGTCGTACATTGCCATGTACTTTTCAGGCGCGCCATACGGATCATGAGGGGGACCCATCGCGACCATCAGAAAGAACGGTTGCTCGCCGTCATTCCGCAGGAACCGGATCGCCTCATCCGTCCAGACCTCCGGCTCGAACGTCTCGCGAGTGATGGGCTGAGGCGTATCATGGAAGTAGGTGGGCCGGAAGTGGTTATGGCTGCACTCATTGGCCGCCCAGAACTGAAACCCTTGCCGTCGAGGTCCCGGTGGAATGAAGCCCGGGAGCCGCTTTCCCCCATCCAGGTGCCACTTGCCGATGAACCCGGTCCGATAGCCTTGATCGACCAGCAACTCGGCGAGCGTCGTCTGTGACTCCCGCAACCGGAGGTCGTTCGCGATCATTCCGTTGCGGTGCGCGTACATCCCCGTCAGGATGTTCGCGCGGGCGGGGCAGCAAACGGGGGTGTTGGCGAACGTCTGGCGAAAGAGAACGCCCTCACGCGCCAACCGGTCGATGTTGGGGGTGTGGACCTGATCGTTCCCCATGCAACCGAGCGCCTGAGCCCGCAACTGATCGGGCAAGATAAGCAGGATGTTCGGGTGACCGTCGGCCGCGTTGCCGATCCCAGGGGATATCACCAACAGGGAGAAGAGTAAGGGCACGATGCTCTGTATGACTCGTTTTACGATCATTTCTTGAATCCAGGCTCATTGTTGATGAGAGGCATCAAGCTCAGGAAAGCGGCTCCCGCCAACCTTCCTCAAGCACGGCCCAGTAGCCGATAAGGATGGCCTCCGCCGCGTCATGACGCAAGGAGGTGGGTTTCGGAGCGTTGGACATGGCGATGACCTGCCTCGCGAGGGCCTGGGCCGATTGCTTCGAGCGCTCGCGGCTCAATTGCTGCTTCGGTGTCAACAGCCGGTTCCGCCAGACCTCGGCACTGATCTGGCGAACGGCGATGCCCCGTCGCCGCGCCTCATGGACCCAGATCAACGCGATCGGTCCGCCCCCTTCGAGCACGAGGTGCGTGACTCCGGACGTCTCCAGGAGGGCAGGCACGGCGCGTCGCAACTGGGTCCGGGTGCCGAAATGCTGGGACCGATACCAGCGGAGCCACCCGTCCCGTTCAAACAGAGCCAGCCCAGTCCGCAAGCCGAGATCCACGGCGAGGAGCGATCCCAAGACAACATCTCGTCTGATCGGTCTGTCGTTCGTGCCTGCTTCCGCAACCTCAACGATTGACCATCAACGCATCCTGGTCAGGGCTTCTGCCAGGGCACGGCTCCGGCCTTCTGGAAATGAAGCTGGAGCGCTTCTCCCAGGGTTCGGACAACCTTCGGATGGTCGGCCGCTCGATCATGCTCTTCCAGCGGATCTTGGCCCAGGTGATACAGTTGAAACGACTCGAAGGGATGGTTCTGGACGAGTTTCCAGTCCCCGCGGCGGAGCGCGTAGTAGTCCTGCCCCAGATAGCGCGGTCCTCCCTCGCGGCGCATCCAGACAAGATCACGCTCGACATGGATCGGCCTTCGCTCCAGTCAGGACCGGCAGGAGGGAACGGCCCTCGATGGGATGCTCGACTGGGACACCAGCGGCCTCGCAGATTGTGGGGAAGAGATCCATGGTCAGGGCGACGACATCCGACCGTGAACCTGCCGGAATGTGCCCCGGCCAGGAGGCGCCGAACGGCACACGAATCCCGCCCTCATACATGTCCTGCTTGCCGCCACGAAGATTTCCGCAGTTCGCCCCGGCGCTCAACTGACCGCCATTGTCGCTGGTGAACAGGATCAGGGTCCTGTCCGCCTGCCCGTTGTCATGAAGCGTCCTCAACACGCGGCCGATGCCGTCATCGAGATGCTCGATCAGAGCGACCAACCGCGCACGCTTCTCGTCCATCTCCGGCGCGCGTTTCTGAACTTTTTCCAGCCACGAAGGGGGAGGCTGGATTGGTGAATGCGGAGCATTGTACGCGAGGTAGAGGAAGAACGGGCTCGACTCCGCCTTCCGTCTGTTCAGGTAGTCGATCGCCCACTGGGTGAACAGGTCGGTCGCGTGCCCCGGCGGGTCGATGGTTTCCTCGTTATGGCGCAGGTAGTTCTGACCGTGGCGCCGATGGTTGAAATAGTCGTCCATCATGTCGCCCAGGAAGCCGTGAAACTCGTCGAACCCCCGTTCGTTCGGCAGGTTGGGAGATTCCAGTCCCAGGTGCCACTTGCCGACGATCGCCGTGTGGTATCCCGCGGATTTCAACATCCGTGGAATCAATGTGGCGTCCGGCGAGAGAAAGCCCCAGTTGTTTTCCGGATGCGTCCGGATCACGCCCGGCACGCCGACGAGGTCTGGAAAACGACCGGTCATGATCGACGCACGCGTTGGCGAGCAGACCGGGCAGTTGGCATAGAACCGGTCGAACCGCTTTCCCGAGGCAATCAGCCGATCCACGTTCGGCGTCCGCAGGTCGTCCGCGCCGAAACTTGTCAGGTCGCCGTAACCGAGGTCGTCCGCGAGAATCAGGATAATATTCGGCGGATGAGCATCTCCCTGAGCAGCGCGTACTATCGTGGACACAAGCAGACAACCCAGCAATCCCAGAATTCGTCCGATTCTCGCCGCGCGACCGGACCAACGATGCCCATTTAGATAGCGCATGTCAGATCTCTCAAGCCGTGATGATCGGAAGGGAGGGACAGCCGCCCAACTATCGATCATACTCTCCGCACGACGGTTGGCTACCCGGTGGTTCGTCGGACACAAAGCCGGTGGGATGCGACCTGACAATTTCCCTTGCAGAAGGACTTTACAAAAGCCCGAACACAAGTATAGTAAAAGACAGAATTTAGACTTTGGAGAGGTGACCGAGAGGCCGAAGGTGCGGCACTGGAAATGC
>CAVWUA010000024.1:0-24956 GCA_963758025.1 uncultured Planctomycetota bacterium
GCCGGAGACAGGAGCGTGAGTTTCAAATATTGTTTTATTTCAATGAAGTAGATTTTCCCCATGACTCTTCAAAAAAATCCAGATCTTCCTTATTTGAATCAACCGAAGCCGCCTCATTCTTATTTAAGCCATTAAGAGAAGCACCCAGAACCAATGATCTCTTATCACTCATTAGCAAGAACCTTCGATGCTCACCTTCCGAACCCATCAATCGCATCTCTCCGCTGGTTGCTTCGACTTCTTTTAACCACTGGTCAACGAATGACCTACTCAGCCGTGGAATGCCATTTCGCTTCTGTAAAGCTTTGGATGAGGTTAGGAGGCGTATTGACGGTGACAACCTTCCTTCACCAACCGAAATAATATCCCTTAATGCTGATAAACCTCGGTTATCCAAATATGGATCAAACACCGCTTCAACCGCGTAAGAACCTATAAGCTTCGATATAAGAGACAAATTAGATGAAGGACACTCCGAACGAAGTCGTGCTATAGTTGGCCGGCGCCCCTCGATCTCCAATAAATTTGCGGCTTCAACCATAGACAACTTATCAATTTGCTCAGTCCCACAATGTAGGATTCGGCACAACATTCCTCTTAACTTGCGAACACTTTCCGCTGTGAGCTTTGTGCCATATTCTTCATTAATGAATGCTTCGATGCGATCAATGCCTGGCATCCGAGAAGGATCAGGATGAAAGAGTAAGGCATTAGCTTGAAGTCTTGAATGATATGCGAATATAGCACCATGCAGAGTTTCTTGCCGCTCTGCCTCTCTTAGATTTGCTTGGTAGGCACTTTCACTAGATTCAAGATTGGCGAGTAGTTGGCCAAAGTTTTCGAATTCAAGATAGCGGTCGGTCATTTTAGAGACCATATCTTTCCTAGTCAAAGTTCGGCAGAGACGAAGGGCTCTGGTCTCTTGTTGTGTGATGCAAGGACATAGAGAACACTGAAACCTGCGTCAACATCAACAGAATTATAACACGCCGCATTAGATGCTGACAAACAGCGACCCTTACAGAATGATGACACTCAAGTTACCATAAAGCCAAGCTACCAGAGCCACCTCGATCCTCAATCCGACCCGTGCAGCTTCACCATCTTATTGTACATGCCCATCATCAAGATCGTGGGGGCCCAGTGACCGACGAAGATGGCCGCGGTCTTCCGGCCGGAGAGGTACATCAGGGCGGCCAGGCCGGCGGAACCCATCGCCGCGCTCAGGTAGATGCCCGAGGGGACCAGGCTGGTGAAGTGCTCGACGCGCTTGGTGAACTCACCTTCCTCGTGCTGGCCGGGGCGGACGCTGAATTCGAATTCGGCGGGTGCCATGGGATGCCTCTCTGGTTGTTGTATGGGGGATTTCGAGCGGATTGCGAAAATTGTTGCGAATCTCGTGCCGGGCTCCAAGGTGCCGGGTCGATTGAACGATGGGGGAGGTGTGGGGTATCGTGGGGGGATCGGGACGCTCGGGTTCAACGGGCGTCCGTGACGGATTCGCACACGTTTTTCCATCAACTCCAAAAGGGAGACTCTCCACATGGCCACCGCCACCGCCCCGAAACTCGGCACTCAGATGTACATCGATGGCCGCTGGTGCGACGCCGACAGCGGGCAGACGCTGGCCGTGGTCAACCCGGCGGATGAATCGACGATCGCCGAGGTCGCCCACGGCAGCCGCGCCGAGGCAATCCGCGCGATCGAGGCCGCCGCGAAGGCGATGCCCGCCTGGCGGGCCGTCTCGGTGTACGAGCGGGCGAAGATCCTCAAGAAGACCGCTGAGTTGATGCGCGAGCGGGTCGATCACATCGCCCGGGCGTTGACCCTGGAGCAGGGGAAGCCCTTGCCGGAGTCAAAGGCGGAGGTCCTGCACTCGGCCGACACGTTCGAGTGGTTCGCCGAGGAGGGGAAGCGGGCCTACGGCCGGATCATCCCGCCGGCCAACACGGCCAAGCGGCATTACGCGATCAAGCACCCGATCGGGGTGGTCGCCTCGATCACGCCGTGGAACTTCCCCGTCACCCTGCCGAGCCGCAAGATCGCCCCGGCCCTGGCCGCCGGCTGCACGATCGTCAGCCGACCGGCCGACCAGACGCCGCTCTGCCTGATCGCGGTCTTCGAGTGCCTGGCCGACGCGGGGGTTCCCCCCGGCGTGGCGAACCTGGTGATGGGTCCGGCGCGGGAGCTGGCCGACACGTTCTTCGAGCGCCAGGAGGTCCGCAAGATCAGCTTCACCGGCAGCACGGAGGTCGGCAAGGAGCTGATCCGCCGCTCGGCCGACCAGGTCAAGCGGCTGAGCCTGGAGCTGGGCGGCCACGCGCCGTTGATCGTTTTCCCGGACGCCGACGTGGAGCAGGTCGCCAAGGCGGCCGTCATCGGCAAGTTCCGCAACAACGGCCAGGTCTGCATCGCGCCGTCGCGGTTCTACGTCCACGACAAGATCAGCAAGGACTTCACCGAGGCGGCGGTCGAGCTGGCCAAGGGCTTGAAGCTGGGCAGCGGCCTGGACGAAGGAGTGCAGGTCGGGCCGATGTTCGAGAAGAAGGCGATGGACAAGACGGTCGAGCTGATCGAGGACGCCCGCGCGAAGGGGGCGAAGATCCTCACCGGCGGCGGCCGGTCCTCCCGGTTCGAGAAGGGATACTTCTTCGAGCCGACGGTGATCCGCGAGGTCGGCGGCCAGATGCGGGTCATGACCGAGGAGCCATTCGCGCCGGTGATGCCGCTGCTGGACTTCGACAAGCTCGACGAGGTGATCGCCGCCGCCAACAACACGCCGTATGGCCTGGCGGCCTACGTGTTCACCAATGACTTGACGGTCGCCACCCGCATGGCCGAGGGGCTGGAGGCGGGCATCATCGGCATCAACGACCCGGTCCCCGCCACCCCGCAATGCCCGTTCGGCGGCATGAAGGAATCGGGCCTCGGCGCAGCTGGGCATCGAGGGTCTCGACGCCTACCTGGAGACGAAGTTCGTCTCGATCGGCCTGCGGGAGTCGTGATCCTTTCCTGGAGACGTCTCGCCGATCTTCACCAGGATTCGGACGCCCCGAATCCTGGTGAGGATGAGCGAGGAGACTCCTTACTTGCCGGGCTTCCGCGTCCACCTGTCGCGGATCTTCGGCACATAGAACCAGGAGCGAAACCGATGGGACTCGACGCCGTGGAGATCGTGATGGAGGTGGAGGAAACCTTTGACATCACGATCGCGGACAAGGACGCGGAACGGCTCGTGACGGTGGGAGATCTTTATCAATACATCCTGCGAAAGATCGATCTGAACAGGAACCGCGAGGGCGGGGAGCGACCTTGCCTGAGCGCGCTGGCCTTCTACCGGCTCCGACGCGTTCTGATGGGAACATTCGGGGCCGAACGTCGGCACGTCCGCCCCTCGGCGACGACGGAAACGCTCATCGGCCAGGAGGAGGGCCGGCGTGCCTCCTGGAAGCGGCTGGCGGGGGAACTCGGCTGGCGCCTGCCGGAGCTGCAACGACCCGGTTGGATGCCGAAGGCCCTGACCGTCCTGCTCTGGGCGACGCCCCCGACGGTGATGACCGCGTGGGTGAGCCTGCAAGGCGCGGATCAGGTGACGTGGAAAGAGACCCTCCTGCTGGGCTGCTGGACCATTCCATTCCTGCCGCTGATCGCCCTGGCGGCGTACAGGGCGACGCTCCCCTGTGCGACTTACCTTCCAGAGAATTGCGCGACCATCGACGGAATGGTTCATCAAGTCGGCGCCGGAACTTCGCCATCATCCATCGAGAAGCTGGCGGATGGAGCCAACCCGAGGAGGTCTGGGAGACCCTGTGCGACCTGCTCGTGGGTATCCTGGGCGTCTCCCGCGAGTTGATCACGCCAGAGGCGAATTTCCTCAAGGACCTGGGGATGGATTGAGCCGGGCAACGAAATCCGGCTCAATCGCTGGCGTCGGTGCCGGAAAGCCGATCCAGCCGCCGCCAGAGGGACGAGGCCCCCTCGACCGGAGAACCCAGTTCTTCCACCCGCTCTCGGAGCGTGCGGTCGGACGTGACGACGCGGAAGGCGTTGGGCTGGGCCTGGACAAGTTCGACGATCCGATCGTCGGCGGCGTTCGGACCGCCGCGCCGAGCGTAAAACACCTCGACGCCATCGTGACGCCCCTCGGGCAGGTCGGGCAACGGCTTGCCGTCCAGCACGAGCACAACCGGCTCCCCCTCGGTGGCGACCAGGTGTTTGAGCCGCTCGAACAGCCGCCGCACGGCGCCGTCCCGATCGCGCCACCAGCCGTCGGGCGCGTGCCGATGACGTTCATGCCGTCGATCAGCAGGCGACGGCCCGGCCCGGCGTCAGGCGATGCGCTGGTCCCGGCAGGTCCGCTCATAGGTCGCCTCCAGGTCGATCGGCAGGCAGATGGCCCCGCGGAGCCAGAGGGGCAAGGTCGGGAGCGGGTCGCCGACGGCGAACGTCTCCTGCCAGATGTCGAGTTCGGGGCAGTCCTGGCGCTCGACCGGCCGATAGGATGCGGCGTAGAGGTCCGTCCCGAGCCGGGCGGCGCCGGGATCATCCCGGCGGGCCAGCAACTCGTCGTTCAGATTCGCCCGCCGCCCGGTCACGATGTCGACGACGACCAGGCCAACCCCTTGTTGCAAGTACGCCTTGCACTTCGACACGAAGGCATTCCGGTGGGCCGGCCGGTCCTTGTTCGCCGGGCTGACCAGTTCGACGGCCCCGGCCAGGACGGGGCCGGCCTCGCCGCTGTAGACCAGGACCTCGACGATGTCTCCCACCAGCACGAAGGGCACCGTCTGCGTCGGCGCGGGGGGAGACCATGAGGAACCGGAGTCCGACGAAGGTCCCCCCGGCTCCTCGAACGTCGCCACGTCGATCTCGATGCCGAACTGCACGTTCGGCTCGGCGAAGTATCCTTCGGGCAGTCGCTCGTTGAGGTCCGTGGCGATGGAAGACGCCCAGCCATTGTGGAATGCGGCCAGTGCCGCCGGAGGCTCAAGGGGGGACGGAAGTGGTCGCGCAGGGGCATGGACCGGGCACCTCGTCGCGGTCGGCCGAGCGGCTTAGTTCAACACCGTCAGGGCCGACGCCTTCTTGGCCTTTTCCTTCTCCTCGTAGGACTTCAGGGCGGGCGTCTCCTCGGCGAAGCGCTCGACCTCTTCCAGCAGGGCCTGGACCATCTCCGCTTCCTTGACGTGGCGGATCGGCACACCCTTCTTGAAGATGATCCCCTTGCCGCCGCCGGCGGCGATGCCGAGATCCGCCTCCTTGGCCTCGCCGAAGCCGTTGACCAGGCAGCCGAGGATGCTGATCCGCAGGGGGTTCTTGAGCCCCTTCATCTGCTCCTCGACCTCGGCGACGATCCGCTCCAGGTCGATGTCCAGGCGGCCGCAGGTCGGGCAGGCGACGACCTCGGGACGGTTCACGCGGCGGTCGCAGGCGCGGAGGATGTCGAAGCCGGCGGCAATCTCGGGCACCGGGTCCCCCAGCAGGGAGACGCGGATCGTGTCGCCGATCCCTCGCAAGAGGATCGCGCCGATCCCCGCGGCGCTCTTCAGGGTGCCGTATTCCCTCGAACCCGCCTCGGTGATCCCGACGTGCGTCGGATAGTTGCTCCTGGCGGCGAACTGGGTGTACGTCTCGACGGCCGTCGGCACGTGACTCGACTTCACCGAGACGATGATGTCGTGGTAACCCAGGCTTTCGGCGATCTCGATATTGCGCAGGGCACTCTCGACCAGGGCCTCGGGGCAGGGGAAGCCGTACTTCTCGATCAGGTCCTTCTCCAGGCTGCCGGAGTTGACCCCGACCCGCATCGGCACCCCTTTGTCCTTGGCCTTGCGGATGACCTCTTTATAGCGATCCAGGCCGCCGATATTGCCCGGATTGATGCGGATCTTGTCCACGGCGCGTTGGCCGCTGGGGGTGACGGCGTCCAGGCAGGCCAGGGCCATGCGGTAGTCGTAATGGATGTCGGCGATCAGGGGGATACGGATCTGGTCGCGGATCAGCTTGACCCCCTCGACATCCTCCTTCTTCGGGACCGTGACGCGCACGATCTCGCAGCCGGCCTCCTCCAGGCGGTGAATCTGGGCAACCGTGGCCTCCACGTTGAAGGTGTCGGTTGTCGTCATCGACTGGACCCAAATCGGATTCTCGCCGCCGACGATATGGTCGCCGACGCCGACCTCGCGCGTCTTGTGCCGTTGGATCACCGAAGCATAGGCCATCGTCTTGCCGTCCTATCCTGTTGAGACGTCACGCCTTCGCGCAATCTTCACACGCGCGGTCAATCCGCTGAAGATTATGGTAGTCCGGGGCTCTCGGGGGGTCAAGGTCGGGTGCGTTCGGGTGAGCGGATCGTGGTGAAACTGGCGTTCACGACGCTGAGGAGTCCCACGCCGATTTCAAAAAGGAGTCGAAATCGTCAGGAGTTTTTTAAGGGATCGGCCGCGGCCTTCCAGTAGGCGAAGGTGTCGGAGGTGATACCCGACGCGCCGCTGTCCCGGTAATGCTTCAGGAACGTGAAGAACGCCCGGCTCTGATCCTCCAGCCCCAGCAATCGGAGGCTGGTCAGAATGCGCGTGATCCGCAGCCAGTTGTGGTTGGGATACGCGAAGACGGACTTCTTTCGCTCGAAAGTCGGCGCCTCCGTGACCTGGCCGTTCCGGACTTGCAGGCCGAGGAACGCCAGGAAGACCTCGAAGGAACGCCGCAGGTTCTCGCGCAGGGTGGGGTCGGAGCGGAATTCGGTCATGTCCGCATCGGTCAGCAGCGGGGCGTCCGGGTTGAACCGGCTGGGTTCTCTCAGCGGGAAGAGCCACTGGATGAAGTTGTGGATCGCCTCCAGTTGGTCGTCGTTGTATGCCTGGATCTCAGAGAGCGTCCGGCCCTCGCTGTCGGTGGCGGTCCCCCGATAAAAGTCGGTCAACGCGGACATCGGGACGGTCTCCTTTCGTGCCTGGGAGCCGGCGGAGGATTACCAGGCGACCTCGGGCCGGGCGCGATCTTCCGTCATCGTTTCGGGCAGAACCCACACGTGATCGCCCGATTTGTTCGTGTAATAGAGCCGTGAACGGGACGGCTTGAGGACGTCGCCGTCGGCCCAGAGAGCGAAAAAGTCCGGATGGGCATCGACGGGGCGGCGAACATACGTGTGGTTGAACTTGCTGTCATGCGTCAAGGCCTTGACGCGGTTCCACGTCGCGCCCTGGTCGGGGCTGGTCCACAGAACGACCTCCCCTCCCGTGCCGAAGGGCTGGGGTCCGGGATCGGTCGGGGCAATGATTCGCCAGGTGCCCTCCGCGTCGAGATAGAGCGAACCGAAGTCGTAGTTGTGGTCCGACGTGGTGAACGGCCGAATTTCCCAATCCGAGCCGGTCCAGCGCGCGGTTTGCCAGGTGCGGGGGCCGTTTTCCGGCCCTGGCTCGTAGCCTCGACTGGTCAGGAAGAGGATCACGGGATGCCCCTCGGCGTTGAACTGGAGGTCCTTCAGATAAACGAGCAGCCCCTCCGAAGCATAGTCGCGCACCAGGGCGGGATTGAGCGACTCCTCCAGCGGTGTGCGGACGGGTGTTCCCGCGGCGGTCCGCCAGGTAAGCCCCACGTCGTTCGTCTCCAGATAGTACAGATTGGTTCGCGCATTAAGACCCGTCGGTCGTGGGTGGACATTGAACGCGGTGCCGACACGGTTCCCGTCCCGCCAGCTCACCTGGTAGTGGCCGAGCGCGACCCGCGCCAGCGGATGCGGTTCGTCCCATTTCATTCCGTCGCGGCTGGTCATCCAGAAGAGGTTGCGTCCGGGCGAGTACCGGGTGTGCAGGACGAGGAAACCCTCTCCGGGAAGATGCCACGGTTGCGAATAGGAGAAATTCGTTTTCAGCACGCGCTCGAATGCGTCGATCGAATACGGTTGCGCGCTACGGAAGATCGAGGCGGGGCGGGCGGTGCCGTGGGCGTTCGAGAAGACCCAGAGATGCCCCTGGCCGTCGATCGTGAGGGTCGCGTTGTCGTGGGCGTCGTCGGTCGGCTTTTCCTCGATGATCGTGGGACGCGGAACTTCTCCGGTGGCATGGTCATAGTACGAGATCATGATTCGCAGGCGGTTCCGCTCCCGTGACCGGCCTCCGTAGCAGAAGAAGGTCTTGTGCGACCTCTCGTCGTGAACGGCGATGGGAACGTGCTGTTGCGGGTACGTGGCGAACCCGCCGCTGTACTTGTAGCCATATTCATCGCCGGTCGGCTGGTTCGAGTACCAGATGCCCCGGTACCCGTCGTCCCTGGCCAGGTCTGCCGCATCCGAGGCGCTTCCGTTTGCCACGAAGGTCAAGCCGATCACGATGCAACGGGCCGTCGTCCGGATTCGGATCATGATGCGTTCTCCTTCGCTTGCTCAGGGCACCCAGAGCAGGAAGACCGCCACGATGACGACCGTGCCGATCAGGACGACCACCAGGCCGGGAATGCGCCGGAGTTTCAGATAGAACAGCAAGATCAGGCCGGTGAGCGAGATGAGCGTCATGAGCACGGCCGAGATGTCGATTACCCACGACCAGACGGGGCCGGTATCGCGCCCTTTGTGCAGGTCGTTCATGATGGCGATGGCGCCGTGGAAGGTCTGCGACACGTCGTAGCGGCCTGATTCGCGGTCGATGAAGGCGTCCGCGGAGTAGCCCGGCCCCTTGAACGTGACCATGCATTCGTACTCGTCCACCCGGAATTCCGCCAGGGCCCCCTGGATGCCGTGCGTCTTCCGGAGCGATTCGACGATCTCCAGCTTATCAACCTGCCGCGACGGATCGACGCCGTCGTCCGAGCCAGGCTCGTTCTGTAACCACTTGAGGTTCATCGTTCCGTTCGCCTGGACGGTACGCTCGGCATCGCTGAAAAGCCAATCCGTGTGGTTCAGCGTGATGCCGGTCACGCTGAAGAACAGGACCGCCGCTAGACTGAACATGGACAGATAAATGTGCAACCACCGCATCAGCGCGGCAATGCGGATGCCGAGCCTGCGGCGAAAGGAACGCGCATGGGATGTCGGCGGACTCGCCGGGAGACTATTTTGCCGGAGCTTTTCGACGATATTCGATCGAGGCGGATTGGATCTCGACATTACCCTTGAGTTCCTCGGCGAACGGCTTCTCAGCCAGATTCACTTTCGTTCGGATGAATTGATGGGTACCATGTTCGCGGGCGGCCTCGATGGTGACCGTGTACTCGCCGCGGGGAACGGCTTGCCCTTGATCGTTTTTGCCGTCCCAGATGACCTTGTACTCGCCCGGCGGTCGGGTCGGCCGGCCGATCGTGTAGGCCATGTTCTTCTTTGCGTTGGCGTCGTTGCCTTTGCCGCTCCGATACCAGCGCGTCAGTTCCGGCAGCCAGCGATCCGGCCCGGCCCCACCGAGCGAGATCCACAAGACCAGGTGTCGGACCGGGTCGCCGTTCTCATCCTCGACCCAGATGGCGACGTAAGGACGACGATAACGCCCCCTCGTCTGTTCGGGTTGGTTGATCTCAAAGTTGACGACCATCTCAAAATCATCCCCCCACGACTCGCCCGCGCCGCGCCCGTATCGTTCGCCTGGGGAGCCACGGCGAGCAACAGGGACTGCGGACGCTCGTAGCGGTTCCAGCCTTGACTGCGCTCGATCTGTCCGTCGGTCGTGACGATCAGACATTCGACCTCCGGAAGCGCGTTGGCCAACCGCAGGCTCTCCTCGGGCGTGAGTACGTTGAAGATCGTCGCGAGGGCGTCCGCGTCGGCCGAACGTTTCGCGATGACCGTCGCGCTGGCCGTCCCGGAAGCGGGGGTTCCGGATCGTGGATCAAGAATGTGAGAATACCAATGGTCGCGGATTCGAAAGCCGCGCTGGGAGTTGCCGCTCGTGGCAACCGCTCGATCGCGAACTTGGATGTAGGTGAGCGGTTCCGACGACTCGGAGTCCGCCGAGGGGGACGCGATACCAATGGTCTGCGCCGACTCGCCCCGGACACAGAGATCGCCGCCGACATTCAGAAGCACGCCGCGGACCCCCTGGGCCGGTTCCAGCGCGACGTCGCAGGCACGATCAATGATATAGCCCTTGGCAATGGCGTTGAGACTCAACGGGCAATCGGTCAGGCGCTCGGCGGTGCGTGTCTTCGGGTCCACCCGCCAGGCGGGGCCACTCATGAGGGTTTTGAGGCTTGCCAGTTCCTCGGTGGTCGGTGTTCGGTCCCTCGCGGCGCAATCGTTCCAGAGTCGCGTTAACGCCTGAACCCTCGGATTGAAGGCCCCGCCGCTCATCGTATTCCAGTGATCGCTCGCCTGGAGAATGTCAACGAGTTCCGTCGAGATCGCCAATGGCTCCTTCGGAGCGGATTGCCAGCGGCGGAACTCGCTCGACGGGTCGTACCCGCTGAAAATCAACGTCAGGCGATCGATCTCGCGGAGCACGCGGTCCTCCGCCGCGCGAGCCGCCTCGGCGCTCTCGGCCTGGACCCGAAGCTCCAGGGACGTGCCCATCACGTTCTCATGGTAGAACGCGAAGTCGCTCGCCGCGCTCGCCGGCCGCAAGAGCATGCCGCCGAGCCACGCGGCCAGGAGGAAAACGGTGAGCCGTGAGAGATGAGCCATATTTGGGTTCCTTCTCACCTTCAGGTGGATGCGCGACTCAAAGAGATCGAAACCGTCGCCGCCGTTCTTTTCAGGTCCCGAGAGAGGCCATCGTCGAACCGGGAACGGCGCGATTGTGGTATGCCATGATCGACGACCGCCGCAGGAATGGTCAAGTCCGTCACAATCGACTCATACGCGACGGACCGCGGAAAATCGAACCCGTCGATCCCAGTCCGACGAGGGTCGCCCGCGTCCTTCGCCGTCCCTTGGCTCGTTCCAGAGTCGTGTCGAGGGACGAGGTGTCAAAATCTCCCTTGCGAAACAAATGCGTGACAGCGGTTCCGTGGGTGCCCACGTCCGTTCGTACCCAAAAGCATGCGAATTTCCGCATTTCCCTCGATTTTGGAGAAAAATGCTAGCCAAGGTTCCGGCGTTCGACGCTGTTAGAGAATGAGAGCCAATATATACGAGATCCGATGTCCGTCTCTCTCTGGGCGGAGCGGAAGGCACAAAGTTCGGGAATCATTCGCATGAATACCGTGCTCTTCGCGTATTTCGGGCCAGAGACGACGCTACCGATGACGTCGGTCGTGGCGGCTGTCACGGGCTTTGTTCTGGTCACGGGGCGTGTCGTAACCTCCTGGATTTCCCGGAAGTTCCGTAATCAAGATCCAAAATGATGTGAACGCCCAGATCTCGTACGAGCCGGGGTCCTCTGGACAGGGAGCGGCACGGATCATCGCCACGAACGGTGGTCCCTGAGAATCCATTCATTCGATAGACCGATCACGGTCATGCCGGAGAGCCCCCGTTGTTGGCCCGGTTCGCCGTGTGTCGTGTTGATGACGATTCTCTCACTGTCGAATCGCTTCATCGGCATGCTCCGCATCGCCGGGGACGGGGGGATCGTATCCACGGCGCATTACGAGACCACGCTCGTCTCATTCGTCGGTCTCCGCGAATCGCGGGTGCAGATGCCAGTCAATCTGCTCGCGGGTCAGTGTTCCCCTGAATGTGCCAAGATTCAATTTTATTACAAACTCTGATAAAGCTAATCCGAAGTAATGGTCAATCGAAGGAGCGATGGGGATGGAATCGACCCCAGACAGTACCGCAACTCGGCGTTGGCCGAGCCGGGTTCCCCTGTCGGCGAGGGGGGCGATCCTGCTGGCGATCGCGTTCGGTCTCAGCGGCGGGTATCTCGACATTGTCTTCATCGTCCTGAAGAAATACGTCTGGAATGACAGTCACTACCTGGAAACCGGAAGGGATTTTCTCTGGACCGTTCCACTCGCGCACGTGGTTCTGCTCCTGGTCCCGGGAGCAGTGGTGGCCCTTCTTGCCTGGCGGTGGCCAGCACGTCTTTCAAGGCGGATGGGCGTGAACGTGCTCTCCACATTGGCTCTTTGGTGGGCCTTGCTCCGGTTGCCCATTGATGGAGGCGCGAGTCTGCTCCTGGCCGCCGGACTGGCGCCGCCGATCGCTGGCGTGTTTGTGTCCTGGGCCTGGCGACCGCGACGGACGCGCTGGGCCCTGGCGAGCCTGATTGGTTTACTGGGGGTTCTGGCGGTCGTGTCGTCCGGTCGGCAGGCGGTACGGGAGTGGCGAGCCATGGCCTCTCTGCCCGCCGCCCCCAAAGGCACGCGCAACGTCCTGATGATCGTCTGGGACACCGTGAGCGTTTCCAACATCAGCAGTTACGGCTATGCCCGAGAGACCACACCCAACCTGACACGGTGGGCCCGCGAAGGGGTCCTGTTCCGATCCGCCGTGGCACCCGCGCCCTGGACGCTCCCCTCACATGGTTGCTTCTTTAACGGCCAATGGCCCCATCAGAGCAACACCCTGGGGAAATCGGTCCTCGATACGCCACAGCCGACGCTGGCGGAGTACCTGGCCTCTCGGGGGTATCAGACGGTCGGTTTTTCAGCCAACACCAGCCTTTGCAACTACGAAACGGGACTGGATCGTGGGTTCGCCCGGTTTGAGGATTACCCGCTGACTCCCTGGACGTTCCTCGGTCGTGTGGTTCCCGGTCGCTGGTTGCTTGAGAAGGTCGTCTGCCATGACGACTACCACGCCCGTAAGTGGGTCCGCACGCAGTCCCGCGATGCGCGTGAGAACACCGACGCCTTTCTCGACTGGCTGGGCCACCGTCAGCCGGATCGTCCCTTCTTCGCATTCCTGAATTATTACGACGCCCACGCCCCGTATATTCCCCCCGCCGATTACGAAGGCAGGTTCGGGCTCCGTCTCCAGACCAAAGCCGATTACGAAGGAGTGATGAATTATTATTGGTCCGACAAAACACAAATGAATCAGACAGCCTTGATGATGGTCCACGACAGTTACGATGACTGCATTGCCTACCTCGATGCGCAACTTGGGCGGCTTATGGACACGCTCCAGGACCAAGGACTGCTCGACGAGACCCTGATCATCATCACGTCGGACCACGGAGAGGGGTTCGGCCTGCATCGGATTTTCG
Organism: uncultured Planctomycetota bacterium; assembly: GCA_963758025.1. GTDB lineage: Bacteria > Planctomycetota > Planctomycetia > Isosphaerales > Isosphaeraceae > CAVWUA01. Next base: position 13,077 of record CAVWUA010000024.1, read on the forward strand.
GCCACGCCAGCAGCTTGTATCTCGATCAGACTGCGGTCCCGCTGGTGATCCTGGCACCAGGAGCGCCTCAGGGCCGGATCGTGGCGGACCCGGTCAGCTTGCGGGACTTGCCGGCCACCGTGGTCGATCAACTGGGTGTCCCGACCGGCTCTCCATTCCCCGGCCGCTCGCTCGCCGTCGCCTGGAAGGGGACGACCGAGGATGCGAACCGGGAAACCTCACTGGCACTCTCGACGTATTCCAACGCGACGGCCTTTGAGCCGCAGTCTCCAACGACCCTGAGCCGCCGGGGGTTCCAGATGTCGCTGGTCGCCCTGGGCCGGCATTACGTTCGGGACGGTTCAGGAGCCGAACAACTCTACGACCTGCAAACCGATCCAGCGGAGGAGATCAACCTCATGGACTCCGCGCGAGGCGAACGCGAAGTGGGAGCGTTCCGGCGGATGCTTCTGGAACTCCTCACCGAGAACCCTGGCTCGGTCGAGGTGGAACGGGCGATCCTGAAGCCGTACCGGCAGTGGCTGGAAGCCCTCGTTCCGAGAACACCTATCCAACCGCGACAGGTGGCCGGCACCCCCGTCACGACGCCCGAGCCGGCATCCTGATCGAGAATGCGCCTGCGTTGCTGGGATCGTTCCCGCCGGTCCACCAAGCAGGCCAAGATGAGAGCCGATTTTCGGTCTCCGCGACCCGGCTGGATGTTGGCTCGGCGGACTTGGGATTGACCGGAATCGGCCCTTCGATAGAGTGGCCACCCGGCGACCGTATCGCCGTTGCGTTCTCGGTACGACCAGGAAGGATGAGAGCACGCGATGCCCAGGGATGAGGTACAGCACGGATCGAACCGCCGACGGAGACGATGGGTCATCCGGGGATTGGTGCTGTCGATTGTTCTTGTTGCCCTGGTCATCCTTTTCCACCGCCCGCTATTCTTGCATAATCGTGGAATCGTCGCGCCAGGTCGTGTCTATCGCAGCGCGCAGCCTCGCCGGGGGATCGACGCGCTCGATGAGGAATACGGTCTGAAAACGGTGCTCAATTTGCGGGGTGGCTCGCGGGGCGACCCGTGGTACGTCGCGGAGGTCCACTCGGCTCAACGGCTCGGGATCGACTTTTATGATTTGCCGTTGAGCGCCACCCGACGCCCGAAGCGCCGGGAACTGCTCGTCTTGCTCGACCTGTTCGGCCGTTGCCGGTATCCGATGCTTGTCCACTGCAAGTCCGGCTCCGATCGGACCGGCCTCGCCAGCGCGCTCTACCTGATGGCGGAGCGCGGCGTGCCTCCTGAGGAGGCCCTTCGGGAGTTCTCCGTCTGGTATGGACACATCCCGATCGGTGGGCCGAACCACCTGCACGAGCCATTCCATGAGTATGCGCAGTGGCTCAAGGCCCACCACCTGAGCCACACAAGGGAACGGCTGGAGGATTGGATTCGCCACGATTATCGGTCGGACGATCCCATCGCGGCCAAGGTGCCCAGGCTGACCCCCGGACCTCGCTACGGACTCTCCGCCGGCGAGACCGGCTGGCAACGTCGGCGCTGAATCGGAAGATGGCCGATGGATGATCCATCGGCCATCAGCCTATTGCTCTCTCACTCGCTCCCCTGAAGATGAACCCACATCGGGCTTCCCCAGGCGATCTCGCCATCTTCCTGGAGCACGCGGACGTAGTACCAGCTCAACCCCGGGGGACGCTTCTCCTCGTCGGTCCAGGTGAACTCGACACGTTGTCGGCCCGGTTCGGTGGAATAGACGTACACGAAGTCCTTGATGATGTCGATCCGCGCGATCGGCTGCGTGCCGTGCGCCAGGATCTTCAAGCGGACCGGCTCGTCGGTGGCGAACTCGTCCCCCATGATGTGCTCGCCGGAGCGCACGTCGAGCACGATGTTGTCCGTCGCGCCATAACAGTGGCGGCGGCGGAACGCGTCAAGAATGCCCTCGCGGGTCTTGTCCTCGGCGATGGCGATCGCGTAGCTGATGTGGGTCGAGATATGGTCGCTGGAGGCCTGGAAGCCGAACTTGTACTGCATCGCCAGCGCGTTCCAGATCATGCCCAGGGGCTTCCAACCGCCGATCGCCTCCGACGGCCGCCGCGCCACGCGGGGCGCGCCCAGGTGCTCGTAAGAGTTCCGGTGCCCCTGGAAGATCTCGACAAACGGTTCGAACTGTGGGTTCATATCGCGCCAGTCCGTGCCCATGCCCGTGCCGGACGTGTGCGAGGCACAGATGCCGCCGAGTTGCTTCAGGTAGTCGTAGAGCATCAGCGTATCGGCATCGATGACGCCCCGGTCGTCCACGAGCCTCGGGAGCGTTCGCACCCCTCGACGAGCGAACATGATGTTGCGGTGGCCGTGCGGGTAGGAGACGCTTCGCTCATAGGTGAACATACCAACAAGACCGGGCGGGTTCGTGTACAGGTCGGTTGTCTTCTGCACGAGCCACCAGGTGTATTCCTTGCCGCCGCCGTTGTCGTGGTCGCCGTCGGAGCCATACTCGAATCCGGCGGCGTCGATCTCGTAGCGCCAGAGGTCCTCCAGGGCACCATCGCGGCCGCCATCCTGCGAGATCTCGGAGTGGCGATGGAAATCGCCCCGGAGCAGGCGGTAAGTCTTGCCGCCCGCCTGGATGCGGTGGTCGCGCATGCGGGCGATGTCGGCCGATTCGTCCGGGTGAACCGGAGCCACCACGTCATTCTCCCGGGGTTCGTTCAAGGGGGGATTGGCCTCCCCCTGACCGGCTCCCCAGGGGGAGAGCGACGCGACCATCAGCTCATTGTTGACCACCCCGGCCGGGGTCCCGGAATGGGTGTAGAAGCGCCGCCGCAGGTCGGCCGTGAACTCGATCTCGTTGTGCAAGCGTCCGTCGGTGTTGTAGAAGGCCAGGAGCGATCCCTCCGGGCGCGTCACCAGGGCCGGGCGGTTGTCGAGCAGGCCATCGCTTCGCGAAAGCGGTTCCGGATTCGACCAGTCCTTGCCCGCCATCGATGTGGCGTACTCAACCCACACGCCACCGATGACCATCACGGCGTTGTTGCCCCAGACCGCCTCCTTCTGGTGCCGGAAGAGCAGCCAGATCCGTCCCGACGGGTCGGCCGCCAGGCGCGGATAGCTGTTCATCTTCTGAAGCGATTCCGAGGCCCCGGCGACCGGGTCCGGCGCCCCTTGCACGCGCATCCCCTCCGCCACGCGGACTCGCACGGCGCCGGAGCGGTAGAGGCTGGAACCTTCCCCCTCGACGAGATTCTCGGCGTCCTTGCCCCAGTTGGCGTCGCGCTCCTCGTAGGCGATCCAGACCCGCCCGCGCAGATCGAGCGCCAAGGTCGGACGGACCTCGAACCGAGGGGTGTCGGCAACTGGCAGTAGAAGGTTGTTCTTGTGAACGGACGAGTACAAGAACACATCGTAATTGCCGTTGCGGTAGGTGTCGAAGGCGACGTGACGGTTTCCGTCACGGTCGATGGCCAGGGCGGGCGACCAGTCGTTGGCGGGGTCGCGGCTGATGTTCTGAACCTCGTCCGCGCGATCGACCGGTGCCAGCAGGATATCGGCCTGGCCCTCGATCCACGATTGCCATGCCATCCAGACCTGCCCGTCGGGCGCGGTCGCCAGGACGACGTCGGCATCGGTGCCGGGGTTGGTCGTGAGCCGTTCCGGCTGATCCCAGGAGCCGTTCATCGGGTCATAACGGCGGCGGTAGAGGTCCCAGTTCTCGTCGCGATTCTCGGACCAGACGACCACGATGCCCCCTTTGCCATCGACGGCGACCGCCGGCCGCCAGACGTCGAGGCCGGCGCCGGTCACGTCGAGCGGATCGCCGGCTTGACCCTCGGCGAAGCGGAGCAAGCGCACCTGGTCGCCACCCCCCTCGGGAACAAAAGCTTGGAAATCGTCCGGCCGCTTCGTGAACGCCTCCGAGACCTCGCCGCCTCGCGGTTCGTGAACGACGTACGCGACCCAGGCATTGCCCTGGGCATCGGCCGCCGCCGAGGGGAAGTCGTCCTGGTTCGGCCCTTCGACGAGCGGGATGTACGGCGGGACGCGCTGGGCCTCAGCCTGTCCCTTCAGATATCGCTCAATCGATCCGTTGGCCAGGCTGGCCAGGGGGACCTTGAAGTTGCCGTTCTCCGTCTCGACGTTCAAAACCGCGGAGTCGGGAGCTTTCAGGGTAACGACCACGCCATTCGCCGTGACGTAGTTGCCGTAGGTGCTCGGTCCCTTGGCGATTTGCTGGGGAGACCGGCGCGTGAGGGCCCGGTTATTCGGCAGGTTGCGGATCAGGTGACTCTGAGCCTTCCAGGTGTCTGGTCCGGTGATCGCGTCCCCTTCGCGGAAGCGGTACCCCTCGACGCGGAGGATCTCCCCTTCGCTGAGCGTGACGCGGCCGTTCCAGGGCCGCGGTTCCTCATCACCGATGCCCAGCAGGAGCCGAACGGCGACAGCATCCGGGTCGAGCTTCGGAGGGTTCCCGGCCGGGGGCCTGGCCAGAGCGGCCGACAGCCCGAACACGCCGAGCAGAACGAGTCCAAGGGCGAGCGATCTTCGCATCACAGACCTCCGATACGAAAAGGGGATGAGATTTAGCGCGACGGGCCCGACCGTTCGGTTCCGTCGGAGTTGTTGACGGCGGTGGCCCCTGTCCCGCCCTGCACCGGGACGCCTTCGGGGGCCTCGAACGTGGCCGGGGCGCCGAATTTCGCCTCGGGCTGATGGCCGCGGGCCGAATCCACCTCGGCGACGAGCCAGCCGTCGGCGCGGCGGTCGAGGCGGAAGGTTTGCCGTTCGTTGTGATCGGGATAGACCGTCTCGACCGTGACCCGCGCGGCGTCGGGCCCGTCGGGCTCGGCGCGAAGATCGCGTGACTCTTGCGGGTCCGCGCCGCCCGCCGCAACTCGTCGGCGAAGGCATTCCGTCCCTTGTCGCGTACCTCCTGCTCCAGCCGCGTGCGGATCGGCGTATCGAACGCCTCCAGGTAGGCGGTCACATCCCCATCGCGTGCGTTCTCGAGCAAGCTTCGAATCCGGGCTTCGGCACCTGCGTATGGGTCGGGGGCCGCTTCGGCCACCTCCTCGGTTTCGGTTCGCTCGGGGGCCGGCCCTGAGCCCGGCCGGAAATTCAACCAGATCAGGAGCCCCATGACCCCAACCGTCAAGACACCTGCCGCGAACCGCTTCATTCGGATTGACCCTGAATTGTGTATGGAGCGATGGAACCGTAGGGGCGGTTCACGATCAATTTGTCTCCTCGGCGAACAGGCTCAGATCGACGTCTTCACCAGGGGGGACGACCACCTTGCGGCCGAAGCGGGGAAGCAGTTCGGCGAGGGCTTCCAGATAGAGCCGCTCGCGGGTGGCGTCGGGGGCCTTGCGGGTCTCGACCAAGACCTTGGTAAAGCGGTCGGCTTCCCCCCGGGCGAGCTGGATGGATCGATCGTAGGTGGCGGCCGCGCGGTCGGCGATCTCGCGGCTCTGGCCCCGGGCGTCGGCGCGGGCGCGGTCGCGGTATTCCTCGGCGCGGGTCACGAGTTGGCGGCGGTCGCTGCGCCCGGGCGGCGTCAGCGAAGGCTGGAGCGACGGGGGTCGGCGGGGCAACCCGTCCCAGCCGCACGGCACGGACGGAGATGCCCAGGTTCTGCCGGTCGGCCTGTTCCTGGATCGTGCTGGCCATCCGATCGGCGATCTCGGCCCGTCCGGTCGTCAGGGCGTCATCGACCCCTCGCGACGCCAGGACGCGCGTCAGGGCGGCCTCGACGGTCGCGCTCAGGGCCGTCTCGACCGATCCCGACGCGAACAAGAATGCCACGGGGTCCGACACCCGATACTGCAAGGTCGCCTGAGCCGAGACCAGGTTCAGGTCGCCCGTGAGGCGATCGTCGGTCGAGGGATCGGGCGCGCGCGACAAGGGGGCCGCGTCCGGCGCCGGGGCACCGACGGTCAGGGTGCGCGTCTGACCGATCTTCACACGGTCGAGCCGGTCGAGACCCCAGGGCAAGCCCCAGTGCAGCCCCGGCTGCCAGGGCTCCGCCCGCACCGCGCCGAAGCGGCGCACAACGCCGAGTTCGTCTTGCTGGATCACCGCCAGGCCGGTCGTGGCATAGCCGACGATGCCGAGCACGAGCAAGAGGCCGAGCCAGCGTCTCATGGCTGGCCTCCTTCCGCCGACGGGGTGGAGAGCGTGGCCGTCGGGGGGGACTGCGCGACCCCCGGGCTGCGGTTCGGAGCGGGGTGCGACTTCGACTCCGCCAGGCCGCGCAGTCAGCAGCCTCAGGAACGGGCTATCGGCCGAGAGCACCAGCGTCGTCTTCTGGTCGAGGGCGTTGCGGTAGGTTTCCAGGGTCTTGAGGAACTGGTAGAAATCCGGGTCAGCGGCGTGGGCCTCGTTGGCGATGCGGGTCGCCTCGGCCTCCCCTTCGCCGACAAGCCGGGCGGCGTCGGCCTCGGCCTCGGCGACGATCTTGGCCCGTTCGCGGTCGGCGGCCGAGCGGATCTGCCGCGCCTGGCTTTCCCCCTCGGCCCGGGTCGCCGCGGCCACGCGCTTCCGCTCGCTCCGGATCTGCTCGAAGACGGCTGCCCGAACCTCCTCGGGATAGTTCAACCGCCGCAGGCGCATGTCCACGACCTTGATACCGTATTCCTCCTCGGCCTGTGTGCCGATGCGGCTCGCGACCGCCTTCATCAAGGAGGCGATGGCCGAGTCGTCGCCGACCTGGATCAGGTCCGTGAGTTCGCGCTCGCCCAACTCGGCCGCAAGGACCGACGCCGCCATGTCCTCCAATCGGGCCGAGGCGCTGACGTTCGTCTGCACCGACTTGAGGAACCGGTCCACGTCAGCGATCTTCCAGCCAACGTACCAGGCGACTTCCAGATTCTTCTTGTCCTTGGTGAGCATCTCGCGCGGCGGCGGGGTATCGGTCTGGAGCCGTTTATCGAACCCTCGGCGGCTCTGCTGCGGCCACTTCAGGTAGAGGCCCGGCTCATCCAGCAGCCGTACCGGCTTGCCGAATGCGGTGACGTACACCGCCTCCGTCTGATCGACGATCACCACCGAACGTGCCAGGGCGGCCACCGCCAGCACACCCAGGATGGCCAGAGCGATCGTCCATCGACGCGCGGCGGGACGGGAATTCGGCTGGATCGGCTGATGCATTAGTCGGATTCCTTTATGCGGGCCGATTTTTGTGATAAGCGGTGTGATTGATAAAATCAGTCAACATGAGAATTTCGGTCTGTTGAGGGAGACCCTCGTTCCCACGCAGAGCGTGGGAAAGGACATATGCTTGCCTAGTCATCAATTTCCGCTCCCGGTGGCGGCAAGGGGGGTGGCGCGGCGAGGGCGGGGAGGTTGAACTGGTCGGGACCGGTCAGCCAGAGGTGGCGGCGGCCGGCAGCGTTTGGATCGAGGATCAGCTTGGGGCGGCCGGCGAAGGTGGTCGCCATCAGGTTCCAGAGCAGGCGAAACTCGGTCAGCTCGGGGTTGGCGGCATGCGATTGCTCGCGGGCCACGAAGGCGAGCTTTTCCCCCTCGGCGCGGCTCTGAAGCTGATGGGCCTTGGTCGCGGCGTTGTCCCGGAGGGCCTGGGCCTCGGCCCTGGCGGAATACTCGCGTTCGGCGGCATAGGCCAGAGCGTCGTTGCGGTCGCGCTCGGCGTCGGAGACGGCCGCGGAGACGTCCCGGTAGGCGGGAACCACCTCGCGAGGCGGGTGGGCATCGACCACGCGCACCCGATCGACCGCCACCCGCAGGCCGGTCGCGGCGAGCCTTTGCTGGAGCGTCTGCCGCACGTCCTCCTCGAAGCGTGTCCGCTCGGCGACCAGCAGGGATTCCAAGGGGGTTCGCCCCACGGCCTCGCGGAAGGCCCCGTCGGCGGCGGCCTGCACGGCGGTCCCGACGTCCGCGACACCGAAGACCAGGTCCGCCGCTCCCTTGCGGGTGAGTCGGTATTCGACCACGCCGGACAGCTCGACAAGGTTCTCATCGCCGGTCAGGAAGAGGGCCGCGTCCTCGCGACGGCTGCCGTGCGCGGCGTTCCACGCGACGGCGCCCCCCGCCACGCTTGACGACGGGCCGACTCGCGCCACGCGGACCAGCTCCGGCTCGACCTCCGTTACCGTTTCAATCGGGTACGGAAGCCGGATGTGCAGCCCCGGCTCCAGAAGCGGTTCGTGGAACCGTCCCCAGCGCTTCAGGAGGCCGACCTGCGACGTGTCCACGATCGTCAGCCCCGAGCCGAGCCAGGCAACCGCCGCGACCGCCGCCAAGGCGCCCAGCAAGGGGCGTTGATGGGACCCGACCCACGCGGCGACGGTCGAGGGCTGACAGCGCCGGCAGGCGACGACGAATCGCCGCGCCGAGCGGGTCGGGGCATTGTCCAGCAGGCGTTCCAGGCCGAGCAGACGCATCGCGTTGAGCAGGACCAGCAACGAGCCGATCTGGTGCAGGATCGCCGCGGGGACCGGTCCCAGAATGCGCAGGCCCGCAAGGAGTATCGCCACGCCATTCAGACCGAAGGCGAAGAGGAGGATGTTCTGGCGGATGACCCGCACGGTCTGACGTGACAGCCGGACGGCATCCAGGAGGGGTTCCAGGGGGTCACCCATGAGGACGATCGAGCCGGCCTCGGCGGCGATGTCGGTGCCGACGCCGCCGAGGGCGATGCCGACGTCGGCCATGGCGAGTGCGGGAGCGTCGTTGATCCCGTCACCCACCATAGCCACCACACGTCCTTCGTGCTTGCGCTGGTGGACCCACTCGGCCTTCGCCGAGGGGGTCAGTTCGGCTTCAACCTGCTTCAAATGGACCTTCTTGGCGACAGCGCGGGCCGGCGCGGGGCGGTCGCCGGTCAGGATCGTCAGGTCCTTCAGGCCCAGGTGCTTCAGGTCGTGGACGACATCGTGCGCCTCGGGGCGGACGCGGTCGCGCGCGCCGATCGCTCCGATGACCTGGCCATCGACGGCGACCAGCAAGGCCGTCTGGCCTGACTCGTCGAGCGTGTGCAAGGCCCGTTCGACCTCGGGCGGGATCGCCACGTCGCGCTCGCGGAAGAGGCGGAGGTTGCCGACGAGGACCGGACGGGGCGGGGCGTCCCCCTCCCGCTCCCGCACGAGGGCCGAAACCCCCGCGCCGGGCTGGGCCTGGAAGTCGTCGGTGTCGGGCAGGTCGAGCGACCGCTGCCGCGCCTCGGCCACGAGCAGGCGAGCCAGCGGGTGTTCGCTGGCGTGCTCGGCGGCGGCGGCCATTCGCAGCAGCGCGTCTTCGCTCCAGGGGTCCAGGGCGATCCGGTCCCCCAGTTCGGGGCGGCCTTCGGTCAGGGTGCCGGTCTTGTCGAACGCCAGGGTGTTGACGGCCGCCAGGCGTTCCAGCGCCGCGCCTCCCTTGACCAGCACCCCCCGGCGAGCAAGCCGCGCCGTCGCCGCCAGGACCGCCGCGGGGGTCGCCAGCACCAGGCCGCAGGGGCACGCCACGACGAGCACGGCCAGGGTGGGCAACACGTCAAGCCGCGCCGACAGGGCGCCCGTCCGTGCCAGGCTCCAGAGCGTCGCCGCATTGGTCCAGAGGAAGACCAGGCTCGCGGCCGTCAGCACGGCGGGCAGGAACAGCCTCGCGTAGCGATCCGCGGCCCGTTCCAGGGGGGCCTTGCGCTTCTGGGCCTCGTTCAGCAGGCGGATCACCTGCCCGAGCGTCGTCTCCGTGCCGACCTTCTCGGCGCGGAATTCCAGGCGGCCGAACTGGTTGACCGTGCCGGTATAGACCGGGTCGCCCGGCCCCTTGTCCACAGGCATCCCCTCGCCGGTGAGCACGGCCTGATCGACCGCCGAGCGTCCCACCGAGACGGTGCCGTCGGCCGCGATCCGCTCGCCGGGCCGCACGACCAGGACATCGCCGACAGCCACCCCGTCGGCCGGGATCTCGACCTCCTGCCCGTCCCGAACGACCCGCGCGATTCTCGGCCGCAGGTCCAGCAGCTTGTGGATGGCCCGCTGCGCGCGATCGAAGGCGAGGGCCTCCAGACACTCGCCGACCAGGGCAATGAAGACCACCTCGGCCGCGACGAACCACTCGCCCAGCGCGCCGGCCGCGATGCAGGCGACGGCCAGGGCGATGTCCGCGCCGATTCGCCCCTCGAACAGCGCGGCGAGAGCCAGAAAGACGATCCGCCCGCCGCCGATGATCGCCGCCATCGCGGCCAGAGGGACACCGAACGGCTTCTGGTAAGGAGAACCCCACGCACCCAAAATCAGATGCGCCGAGCAACGCACCAACAACCGCCGTCGTTGCCACCAACCGCCGACGCTCGGCGTCAGGATCATGGTCGTGATGGTGGTGGTGATCGGGGCCATGATCGTGCTGATGGTCGGTCGGGAGCGCATGACCGAACGCCATCTGCCCAGGCTGATACTCGCGGTGCACGTCCGGGGCCTCCCCGCGCCTTCGGCGGTTTGAGAGGGGTTGAAGAGACCCCTAGGTTGGCCCAGCACCGTCGCCGAGTCAAGCACCTCCCCGACCTGGATCGTCCGATCCCGGACCGATCCGAGGATCGGAACCGGCACATCAACGTTCGGTTAGACATCGATTCCAGAACGGACGAAGGCCCGCCCCGACCGGATTTCGGCCAGAACGAGCCTTCATGATCTCTTATCGAATCCGGAACCTAGCTTACCACCGAGACTCAGGCCATTGCCATGCCGAGCAATTCGGTTTCGGCTTCCGGTTGCTCCTCATCTTCCATCGTGTCCGCCACGATCGACGCGACCAGCCATTCCAGCGGCACGCTCAGCCGACGCGATTCCGTAGCAAGGTGATCGTACAGATCCGCTGACAGCGTCACAGCAACTTCCGAGGGATCGAGTAGGGTTCTCATGGCTTCATTCCTTCGAAGTGAGTGGGCATCGAATCGATACGCTATGGCTCTACTGTTACGATAGGTCATGGTTGAATGCTTGTCACCGGCCTGGTGAAAAAAAACTCCAGACCGCTTTCCTGTTGACGAATGTCACTCCGATTGACGAATGTCACTCCGACTTATTGAGAATGAAATCCGTCTTCCACAGGTCATTCGCAAGTCACGGCGGAATATCGTGCAGCTTCCGTGCCAATTGGAAATTGGCGCGTCATTCGCTAGGCGAATGCACCCATATTCCGGTCCTCACGGTGTTTGCGCAGCGCGACCCGACACCGTCGCGTCATGTTCGACGGAAGCGTTTGAAATCAGAGCTTCCCAAAATGGCGATGAGATGCTCAGCGCGCCACAGGGTGCCCGATCCATGAGCACCCGGCCCGAGACACGCAAGAGTGTTGCGGGCCGGGGAGGATGGTAGCGATGCTGCCGGCTGGCAGGGAGATCAAGCCGACTCGCGGGCCTCGATCTTGGGGAACAGGGGTACCGGCTTACCGCCAGACAGTTCGGCCGTGACGCGCAACTCCAGGCCGGACAATGGTTTGGCCGCATCCTTGTAGCCGACGGTGCTCCACGGCTGAGCCTCTTCGAAGTTGAACGACCGGTAGAACGTCTCGGCGGTGGCGGGCAGGAACGGCTTGATCAGGATGGCGATCACGCGCAGGCCCTCGGCCAGGTTGATGAGCACCGTCTTGCACGCCTCGAGGTCTGTCTTGGCCAGCTTGAAGGGTTCCGTGACCTGGATGTAACGGTTGGCGGCATCGAGAACCTCTAGCCAGATGCGCTGAAGCGTGGGGTTGTAGGCGAACGCGCCGACGAGCCGGCGCAGGTCCTCGACCAGGTTCGGCAGGTCCAGGCCGCCACGCCAGGCGGTCGGTTCGATCGACGCCGAGCCTTCCAGCCGACCATCGAAATACTTCAGGCACATGGCGAGGGTGCGGCTGTAGAGGTTGCCCAGGTTGTTCGCCAGGCGGGTGTTGTACGA
>CAVWUA010000025.1:0-20128 GCA_963758025.1 uncultured Planctomycetota bacterium
CACCGATTACTTTTGACGCTCACCGTCGCGTATCTCTGGCGAAGATGTCACGCCTCTCATTTTGCGAGGCCGTAGAATCCCCAGCTTTTCAGCGATCAACTCGAATCCGACTTCTCCTTTGAATGGCTTGATATCGGCTTCGAGGTTACGAAGTTTCACTTATTGCCACGTTGAGAACATCGTCGATTGCTTCTGGATGAATTCCCTCGGCAGGGTGTAGAACTCAGGCTCTTTCTTCCCCATCGTTCCATCATTCCTTCCAAAGAACTTCCCGATGTTCAGGAACACAACGATGAGGAAGTCAAAAGCACTGAGGCTCGCTTGTTTCACGGGAAAGCCTCGGTCACAGTCCGTGGCATAACGGCTCTTGACCTGAATCCGGACCTGAGCGAGTTCGCCATTTCGAGGTCATGCCTTGGATCGGGATAAATGCAAATCAGATCATACCCCTCGTGATTTGGCGGGGCTTTGTAGGTCAGGATATTCCGCCGCATCAAGTATCCCATGACGAGGAATTCAGCACCGGCTGAAACAACAGGCAATCGCAACCAGTCCCGCCCCGACATCTTCCTCTCAGCCATCCAACTCTCCCGATTCTCCGGGCAACCTGACCCTCAATCCGACCCGTGCAGCTTCACCATCTTATTGTACATGCCCATCATCAAGATCGTGGGGGCCCAGTGGCCGACGAAGATGGCGGCGGTCTTCCGGCCGGAGAGGTACATCAGGGCGGCCAGGCCGGCGGAACCCATCGCCGCGCTCAGATAGATGCCCGAGGGGACCAGGCTGGTGAAGTGCTCGACGCGCTTGGTGAATTCGCCTTCCTCGTGCTGGCCTGGGCGGACGCTGAATTCGAATTCGGCGGGTGCCATGGGATGCCTCTCTGGTTGTTGTTTGGGGGATTTTGAACGGATTGCGGGAATTCCCGCGAATCTCATGCCGGGCTCCAAGGTGCCGGGTCGATTGAACGATGGGGGAGGTGTGGGGTATCGTGGGGGGATCGGGACGCTCGGGTTCAACGGGCGTCCGTGACGAATTCGCACACGTTTTTCCAACAACTCCAAAAGGGAGACTCTCCACATGGCCACCGCCACCGCCCCGAAACTCGGCACCCAGATGTACATCGACGGCCACTGGTGCGACGCCGACAGCGGGAAGACGCTGGCCGTGATCAACCCGGCGGACGAGTCGACGATCGCCGAGGTCGCCTACGGCGGCCGGGCCGAGGCGAGCGGGCGATCGAGGCCGCCGCGAAGGCCATGCCCGCCTGGCGGGCCATCTCGGTGTACGAGCGGGCGAAGATCCTCAAGAGGACCGCCGACCTGATGCGCGAGCGGGCCGACCACATCGCCCGGACGCTGACCCTGGAGCAGGGCAAGCCCCTGCCCGAGGCGAAGGCGGAGGTCCTGCACTCGGCCGACACCTTCGAGTGGTTCGCCGAGGAGGGGAAGCGGGCCTACGGCCGGATCATCCCGCCGGCCAACGCGGCCAAGCGGCATTACGCGATCAAGCACCCGGTCGGGGTGGTCGCCACGATCACCCCGTGGAACTTCCCCGTCACGCTGCCCAGCCGCAAGATCGCCCCGGCCCTGGCCGCCGGCTGCACGATCGTCAGCCGACCGGCCGACCAGACGCCGCTCTGCCTGATCGCGGTCTTCGAGTGCCTGGCCGACGCCGGGCTTCCCCCCGGCGTGGCGAACCTGGTGATGGGCCCGGCGCGGGAGCTGGCCGACGCCTTCTTCGAGCACCCGGAGGTCCGCAAGATCAGCTTCACCGGCTCCACGGAGGTCGGCAAGGAGCTGATCCGCCGCTCGGCCGACCAGGTCAAGCGGCTCAGCCTGGAGCTGGGCGGCCACGCCCCCTTGATCGTCTTCCCGGACGCCGACGTGGAGCAGGTCGCCAAGGCGGCCGTCATCGGCAAGTTCCGCAACAACGGCCAGGTCTGCATCGCGCCGTCGCGGTTCTACGTCCACGAGAAGATCAGCAAGGACTTCACCGAGGCGGCCGTCGAGCTGGCCAAGGGGCTGAAGCTGGGCAACGGCCTGGACGAAGGCGTGCAGGTCGGCCCGATGTTCGAGGAGAAGGCGATGGACAAGACGGTCGAGCTGATCGAGGACGCCCGCGCGAAGGGGGCGAAGATCCTCACCGGCGGCGGCCGGTCCACCCGGTTCGAGAAGGGATACTTCTTCGAGCCGACCGTGATCCGCGAGGTCGACGGCCAGATGCGGATCATGACCGAGGAGCCGTTCGCCCCCGTCATGCCGCTGCTGGACTTCTCCAAGCTCGACGACGTGATCGCCGCCGCCAACGACACCCCGTATGGCCTGGCGGCCTACGTGTTCACCAATGACCTGACCGTCGCCACCCGCATGGCCGAGGGCCTGGAGGCCGGCATCATCGGCATCAACGACCCGGTCCCCGCCACCCCGCAATGCCCGTTCGGCGGCATGAAGGAATCGGGCCTGGGCCGCGAGCTGGGCATCGAGGGGCTCGACGCCTACCTGGAGACGAAGTTCGTCTCGGTCGGCCTGCGGGAGTCGTGATCCTTTCTTGGAGACGCCTCGCCGACCTTCACCAGGATTCGAGGAGCCCCGAATCCTGGTGAAGATGAGCGAGGAGACTCCTTACTTGCCGGGCTTCCGCGTCCACCTGTCGCGGATCTTCGGCACATAGAACGAGGAGCGAAACCGATGGGACTCGACGGCGTGGAGATCGTGATGGAGGTGGAGGAAACCTTTGACATCACGATCGCGGACAAGGACGCGGAGCAGCTCGTGACGGTGGGAGATCTTTACCAGTACATCCTGCGAAAGATCGACCTGAACATGAACCGCGACGACGGGGAGCGACCTTGCCTGAGCGCGCTGGCCTTTTACCGGCTCCGACGCACCCTGATGGGAACATTCGGGGCCGAACGTCGGCACGTCCGCCCCTCGGCGACGACGGAAACGCTCATCGGCCAGGAGGAGGGCCGGCGTGCCTCCTGGAAGCGGCTGGCGAGGGAACTCGGCTGGCGCCTGCCGGAGCTGCAACGGCCCGGTTGGATGCCAAAGGCCCTGACCGTCCTGCTGTGGGCGACGCCCCCGACGGTGATGACCGCGTGGGTGAGCCTGCAAGGCGTGGATCAGGTGACGTGGAAAGAGGCCCTCCTGCTGGGTTGCTGGACCATTCCGTTCCTGCCGCTGATCGCCCTGGCGGCGTACAGGGCCACGCTCCCCTATGCGACCTGTCTTCCGGAGAATTGCGCAACCGTCGGCGGAATGGCCCATCAAGTCGTGCGCCGGAACTTCGCCATCATCCATCGAGAAGCTGGCGGATGGAGCCGACCCGAGGAGGTCTGGGAGACCCTGCGCGACCTGCTCGCGGGTATCCTGGGCGTCTCCCGCGAGTTGATCACGCCAGAGGCGAATTTCCTCAAGGACCTGGGGATGGATTGAGCCGGGCTACGAAATCCGGCTCAATCGCTGGCGTCGGCCTCGGGCAAGCGATCCAGCCTTCGCCAGAGGGAGGAGGCCCCCTCCACTGGGGAACCCAGTTCTTCCACCCGCTCTCGGAGCGTGCGGTCGGACGTGATGACACAGAAGGCGTCGGGCTGTGCGTTGACGAGTTTGACGATTCGATCATCGGCGGCGTTCGGGCCGCCGCGCTGGGCGTAGAAGACCTCGACGCCATCGTGACGCCCCTCGGGCAGGTCGGGCAACGGCTTGCCGTCCAGCACGAGCGCGACCGGCTCCCCCTTCGGTGGCGACCAGGTGTTTGAGCCGCGCGAACAGCCGCCGCACGGCGCCGTCACGATCGCGCCACCAGCCGTCCGGCGCGTGCCGATGACGTTCATGCCGTCGATCAGGAGGCGACGGCCCGGCCCGGCGTCAGGCGATGCGCTGGTCTCGGCAGGTCCGCTCATAGGTCGCCTCCAGGTCGATCGGCAGGCAGATGGCCCCGCGAAGCCAGAGGGGCAAGGTCGGGAGCGGATCGCCGACGGCCAGCGTCTCCTGCCAGATGTCGAGTTCGGGGCAGTCCTGGCGCTCGACCGGCCGATAGGATGCGGCGTAGAGGTCCGTCCCGAGCCGGGAGGCGCCGGGATCATCCCGGCGGGCCAGCAACTCGTCGTTCAGGTTGGCCCGCCGCCCGGTCACGATGTCGACGACGACCAGGCCGATCCCTTGTTGCAAGTACGCCTCGCACTTCGACACGAAGGCGTTCCGGTGGGCCGGCCGGTCCTTGTTCGCCGGACTGACCAGTTCGACGGCCCCGGCCAGGACGGGGCCGGCCTCGCCGCTGTAGACCAGGACCTCGACGATGTCTCCCACCAGCACGAAGGGCACCGTCTGCGTCGGTGCGGGGGGAGACCATGAGGAACCGGAGTCCGACGGAGATCCCCCCGGCTCCTCGAACGTCGCCACGTCGATCTCGATGCCGAACTGCACGTTCGGCTCGGCGAAGTATCCTTCGGGCAGTCGCTCGTTGAGGTCCGTGGCGATGGAAGACGCCCAGCCATTGTGGAATGCGTGCCAGTGCCGCCGGAGGCTCAAGGGGGGACGGAAGTGGTCGCGCAGGGGCATGAACCGGTCACCTCGTCGCGGTCGGCCGAGCGGCTCAGCCAAGCACCGTCAGGGCCGACGCCTTCTTGGCCTTTTCCTTCTCCTCGTAGGACTTCAGGGCGGGCGTCTCCTCGGCGAAGCGCTCGACCTCTTCCAGCAGGGCCTGGACCATCTCCGCTTCCTTGACGTGGCGGATCGGCACGCCCCGCTTGAAGATGATCCCCTTGCCGCCGCCGGCGGCGATGCCGAGATCCGCCTCCTTGGCCTCGCCGAAGCCGTTGACCAGGCAGCCGAGGATGCTGATCCGCAGGGGGTTCTTGAGCCCCTTCATCTGCTCCTCGACCTCGGCGACGATCCGCTCCAGGTCGATGTCCAGACGGCCGCAGGTCGGGCAGGCGACGACCTCGGGACGGTTCACGCGGCGGTCGCAGGCGCGGAGGATGTCGAACCCGGCGGCGATCTCGGGCACCGGGTCCCCCAGCAGGGAGACGCGGATCGTGTCGCCGATGCCTCGCAGGAGGATCGCGCCGATCCCCGCGGCGCTCTTCAAGGTGCCGTATTCCTTCGAGCCCGCCTCGGTGATCCCGACGTGCGTCGGATAGTTGCTCCGGGCGGCGAACTGGGTGTACGTCTCGACGGCCGTCGGCACGTGGCTCGACTTCACCGAGACGATGATGTCGTGGTAACCCAGGCTCTCGGCGATCTCGATATTGCGCAGGGCGCTCTCGACCAGGGCCTCGGGGCAGGGGAAGCCGTACTTCTCGATCAGGTCCTTCTCCAGACTGCCGGAGTTGACCCCGACCCGCATCGGCACGCCTTTGTCCTTGGCCTTGCGGATGACCTCTTTATAACGCTCCAGGCCGCCGATATTGCCCGGGTTGATGCGGATCTTATCCACGGCGCGTCGGCCGCTGGGGGTGACGGCATCCAGGCAGGCCAGGGCCATGCGATAGTCGTAGTGGATGTCGGCGATCAGGGGGATGCGGATCTGGTCGCGGATCAGCTTGACCCCCTCGACATCCTCCTTCTTCGGGACCGTGACGCGCACGATCTCGCAGCCGGCCTCCTCCAGGCGGTGGATCTGGGCGACCGTGGCCTCCACGTTGAAGGTGTCGGTTGTCGTCATCGACTGGACCCAGATCGGATTCTCGCCGCCGACGATATGGTCGCCGACGCCGACCTCGCGCGTCTTGTGCCGTTGGATCACCGAAGCATAGGCCATCGTCTTGCCGTCCTATCCTGTTGAGACGTCACGCCTTCGCGCAATCTTCACATGCGCGGTCAATCCGCTGAAGATTATGGTAGTCCGGGGCTCTCGGGGGGTCAAGGTCGGGTGCGTCCGGGTGAGCTGATCGTGGTGCAACTGGCGTTCACGACGCGAGCGCGGCGCGAGCCTCCGGCTGCCGGAGCCGGGGAAACATCGCGGCCGGTTCGCCTTCGCAAGCGGGAGGCCCACGCCGATTTCAAAAAGGAGTCGGCATCGTCAGGAGTTTTTCAAGGGATCGGCCGCGGCCTTCCAGTAGGCGAAGGTGTCGGAGGTGATTCCCGACGCGCCGCTGTCCCGGTAATGCTTCAGGAACGTGAAGAACGCCCGGCTCTGGTCCTCCAGCCCCAGCAATCGGAGGCTGCTCAGCACGCGCGTGATCCGCAGCCAGTTGTGGTTAGGATACGCGAAGACGGACTTCTTTCGCTCGAAAGTCGGCGCCTCCGTGACCTGGCCGTTCCGGAGTTGCAGGCCGAGGAACGCCAGGAAGACCTCGAAGGAACGCAGCAGGTTTTCGCGCAGGGTGGGGTCGGAGCGGAATTCCGCCAGGTCCGCATCGGTCAGCAGCGGTGCGTCCGGGTTGAACCGGCTGGGTTCTCTCAGCGGGAAGAGCCACTGGATGAAGTCGTGGATTGCCTCCAGTTGGTCGTCGTTGTATGCCTGGATCTCAGAGAGCGTCCGGCCCTCGCTGTCGGTGGCGGTCCCCCGATAAAAGTCGGTCAACGCGGACATCGGGACGGTCTCCTTTCGTGCCTGGGAGCCGGCGGAGGATTACCAGGCGACCTCGGGCCGGGCGCGATCTTCCGTCATCGTTTCGGGCAGAACCCACACGTGATCGCCCGATTTGTTCGTGTAATAGAGCCGTGAACGGGACGGCTTGAGGACGTCGCCGTCGGCCCAGAGAGCGAAAAAGTCCGGATGGGCATCGACGGGGCGGCGAACATACGTGTGGTTGAACTTGCTGTCATGCGTCAAGGCCTTGACGCGGTTCCACGTCGCGCCCTGGTCGGGGCTGGTCCACAGGACGACCTCCCCTCCCGTGCCGAAGGGCTGGGGTCCGGGATCGGTCGGGGCAATGATTCGCCAGGTGCCCTCCGCGTCGAGATAGAGCGAACCGAAGTCGTAGTTGTGGTCCGACGTGGTGAACGGCCGAATTTCCCAATCGGAGCCGGTCCAGCGCGCGGTCTGCCAGGTGCGGGGGCCGTTTTCCGGCCCTGGCTCGTAGCCTCGACTGGTCAGGAAGAGGATCACGGGATGCCCCTCGTCGTCGAACTGGAGGTCCTTCAGGTAAACGAGCAGCCCCTCCGAAGCATAGTCGCGCACCAGGGCGGGATTGTGCGACTCCTCCAGCGGTGTGCGGACGGGTGTTCCCGCGGCGGTCCGCCAGGTGCGCCCGACGTCGTTCGTTTCCAGATAGTACAGATTGGTTCGCGCATTGAGACCCGTCGGTCGTGGGTGGACATTGAACGCGGTGCCGACGCGGTTCCCGTCCCGCCAGCTCACCTGGTAGTGGCCGAGCGCGACCCGGGCCAGCGGTCGCGGTTCGTCCCATTTCATTCCGTCGCGGCTGGTCATCCAGAAGAGGTTGCGTCCGGGCGAGTACCGGGTGTGCAGGACAAGGAAACCCTCTCCGGAAAGATGCCACGGTTGCGAATAGGAGAAATTTGTTTTCAGCACACGCTCGAATGCGTCGATCGAGTACGGTTGCGCGCTCCGGAAGATCGAGGCGGGGCGGGCGGTGCCGTGGGCATTCGAGAAGACCCAGAGATGCCCCTGGCCGTCGATCGTGAGGGTCGCGTTGTCGTGGGCGTCGTCGGTCGGCTTTTCCTCGATGATCGTGGGGCGCGGAACTTCTCCGGTGGTATGGTCATAGTACGAGATCATGATTCGCAGGCGGTTCCGCTCGCGTGACCGGCCTCCGTAGCAGAAGAAGGTCTTGTGCGACCTCTCGTCGTGAACGGCGATGGGAACATGCTGTTGCGGGTACGTGGCGAACCCGCCGCTGTACTTGTAGCCGTACTCGTCGCCGGTCGGCTGGTTCGAGTACCAGATGCCCCGGTACCCGTCGTCCCTGGCCAGGTCTGCCGCATCCGAGGCGCTTCCGTTTACCACAAATGTCAAGCATATCACGATGCAACAGGCAGTCGTCCGAATTCGGATCATGAAGTGCTCTCCTTCGCTTGCTCAGGGCACCCAGAGCAGGAAGACCGCCACGATGACGACCGTGCCGATCAGGACGACCACCAGGCCGGGAATGCGCCGGAGTTTCAGATAGAACAGCAAGATCAGGCCGGTTAGCGAGATGAGCGTCATGAGCATGGCCGAGATGTCGATCACCCACGACCAGACGGGGCCGGTATCGCGCCCTTTGTGCAGGTCGTTCATGATGGCGATGGCGCCGTGGAAGGACTGCGACACGTCGTAGCGGCCTGATTCGCGGTCGATGAAGGCGTCCGCGGAGTAACCCGGCCCCTTGAACGTGACCATGCATTCGTACTCGTCCACCCGGAATTCCGCCAGGGCCCCCTGGATGCCGTGGGTCTTCCGGAGCGATTCGACGATCTCCAGCTTATCGACCTGCCGCGGCGGATCGGCGCTGTCGTCCGAGCCAGGCTCGCTCTGTAACCACTTGAGGTTCATCGTTCCCTTTGCCTGGACGGTACGCTCGGCATCGCTGAAGAACCAATCCGTGTGGTTCAGCGTGATGCCGGTCACGCTGAAGAACAGGACCGCCGCCAGGCTGAACATGGATAGATAAATGTGCAACCACCGCATCAGCGCGGCAATGCGGATGCCGAGCCTGCGGCGGAAGGAACGCGCATGGGAGGTCAGCGGACTCGCCGGGGGGCTATTTAGCCGGAGCTTTTCGACGATATTCGATCGAGGCGGATTGGATCTCGACATTACCCTTGAGTTCCTCGGCGAACGGCTTCTCAGCCAGATTCACTTTCGTTCGGATGAATTGATGGGTTCCATGTTCGCGGGCGGCCTCGATGGTGATCGTGTACTCGCCGCGAGGGACGGGCTGGCCCTGGTCGTCTTTGCCGTCCCAGATGACCTTGTACTCGCCCGGCGGTCGGGTCGGCCGGCCGATCGTGTAGGCCATGTTCTTCTTTGAATTGGCGTCGTTGCCTTTGCCGCTCCGATACCAGCGCGTCAGTTCCGGCAGCCAGCGATCCGGCCCGGCCCCACCGAGCGAGATCCACAAGACCAGGTGTCGGACCGGGTCGCCGTTCTCATCCTCGACCCAGATGGCGACGTAAGGACGACGATAACGCCCCCTCGTCTGTTCGGGTTGGTTGATCTCGAAGTTGACGACCATCTCAAAATCATCCCCCCACGACTCGCCCGCGCCGCGCCCGTATCGTTCGCCTGGGGAGCCACGGCGAGCAACAGCGACTGTGGACGCTCGTAGCGGTTCCACTCTTGACTGCGCTCGATCTGTCCGTCGGTCGTGACGATCAGGCATTCGACCTCCGGAAGCGCGTTGGCCAACCGCAGGCTCTCCTCGGGCGCGAGCACGTTGAAGATCGTCGCGAGGGCGTCCGCGTCGGCCGAACGCTTCGCGATGACCGTCGCGCTGGCCGTCCCGGAAGCGGGGGTGCCGGATCGTGGATCGAGAATGTGGGAATACCAATGGTCGCGGATTCGAAAGCCGCGCTGGGAGTTGCCGCTCGTGGCGACCGCTCGGTCGCGAACGTGGATGTAGGTCAGCGGTTCCGACGACTCGGAGTCCGCCGAGGGGGACGCGATGCCGATGGTCCGCGCCGACTCGCCCCGGACGCACAGATCGCCGCCGACATTCAGAAGCACGCCGCGGACCCCCTGGGCCGGTTTCAGCGCGACGTCGCAGGCACGATCAATGATATAGCCCTTGGCAATGGCGTTGAGACTCAACGGACAATCGGTCAGGCGCTCGGCGGTGCGTGTCTTCAAGTCCACCCGCCAGGCAGGGCCGCTCATGAGGGTTTTGACGCTTGCCAGTTCCTCGGCGGTCGGTGTTCGGTCCCTCGCGGCGCAATCGTTCCAGAGTCGCGTTAACGCCTGAACCCTCGGATCGAAGGCCCCGCCGCTCATCGTATTCCAGTGGTCGCTCGCCTGGAGGATGTCAACGAGTTCCGTCGAGATCGACAATGGCCCCTTCGGAGCGGATTGCCAGCGGCGAAACTCGCTCGACGGGTCGTACCCGCTGAAGATCAACGTCAGGCGATCGATCTCGCGGAGCACGCGGTCCTCCGCCGCGCGGGCCGCCTCGGCGCTCTCGGCCTGGACCCGAAGCTCCAGAGACGTGCCCATCACGTTCTCATGGTAGAACGCGAAGTCGCTCGCCGCGCTCGCCGGCCGCGCGGACATGCCGCCGAGCCACGCGGCCAGGAGGAAGACGGTGAGCCGTGAGGGATGAGCCATATTGGGTTCCTTCTCACCTTCAGGTGGATGCGCGACTCAAAGAGATCGAGACCATCGCCGCCGCTCTTCTCAGGTCCCGAGAGGGAGAGGGCATCGTCGGACCGCGAACAGCGCGTTTGTGGTATGCCATGATCGACGACCGCCGCGGGAATGGTCAAGTCCGTCACAATCGACTCAGACGCGACGGGCCGCGGAAACTCGAATCCGTCGATCCCAGACCGACGAGGGCCCCCGCGTCCTTCGGTGTCCCGCAGCTCGATCCCGAGTCGTGAAGGATGAGGCGTCAAGATCTTCCTTGTGAAACAAATGCGTGACGGCGGTTCCGCGGGTTCCCCCGGCCGTTTGCACCCAAAGCATGTGAATTTCCGCATTTCTCTCGGTTTTGGAGAAAAATGCTAGCCAACGTTCCGGCGTTCGACGCTGTTAAGGAATGAGAGCCAAGATATACGAGATCCGATGTCCGTCTCTCTGGGCGGAGCGGAAGGCACAAAGTTCGGGAATCATTCGCATGAATACCGTGCTCTTCGCGTATTTCGGGCCAGAGACAACGCTGCCGATGACGTCGGTCGTGGCGGCTGTCACGGGCTTTGTTCTGGTCACGGGGCGTGTCGTAACCTCCTGGATTTCCCGGAAGTTCCGTAATCAAGATCCAAAATGATGTGAACGCCCAGATCTCGTACGAGCCGGGGTCCTCTGGACAGGGAGCGGCACGGACCATCTCCGCGAACGGTGGTCCCTGAGAATCCATTCATTCGATAGACCGATCAGGGTCATGCCGGAGAGTCCCCGTCGTTGGCCCGGTTCGCCGTGTGTCGTGTCGATGACGATTCTCTCACTGTCGAATCGCTTCATCGGCATGCTCCGCATCGCCGGGGACGGGGGGATCGTATCCACGGCGCATTACGAGACCACGCTCGTCTCATTCGTCGGTCTCCGCGAATCGCGGGTGCAGATGCCAGTCAATCTGCTCGCGAGTCGGTGTTCCCCTGAATGTGACGAGATTCAATTTTATTACAAAGTCTATCAAAGATAATCCGAATTGATGGTCAATCGAAGGAGCGATGGGGATGGAATCGACCCCAGACAGTACCGCAACTCGGCGTTGGCCGAGCCGGGTTCCCCTGTCGGCGAGGGGGGCGATCCTGCTGGCGATCGCGTTCGGTCTCAGCGGCGGGTATCTCGACATTGCCTTCATCGTCCTGAAGAAATACGTCTGGAATGACAGTCACTACCTGGAAACCGGAAGGGATTTTCTCTGGAGTGTTCCACTCGCCACGTGGTTCTGCTCCTGGTCCCGGGAGCGCTGGTGGCCCTTCTTGCCTGGCGGTGGCCAGCACGTCTTTCGAGGCGGATGGGCGTGAACGTGCTCTCCACATTGGCTCTTTGGTGGGCCTTGCTCCGGTTGCCCATTGATGGAGGCGCGAGTCTGCTTCTGGCCGCCGGACTGGCGCCGCCGATCGCTGGCGTGTTTGTGTCCTGGGCCTGGCGACCGCGACGGACGCGCTGGGCCCTGGCGAGCCTGATTGGTTTACTGGGGGTTCTGGCGGTCGTGTCGTCCGGTCGGCAGGCGGTACGGGAGTGGCGCGCCTTGGCCTCTCTGCCCGCCGCCCCCAAACGCGCGCGCAACGTCCTTATGATCGTCTGGGACACCGTGCGCGTTTCCAACATCAGCAGTTACGGCTATGCCCGAGAGACCACACCCAACCTGACGCGGTGGGCCCGCAAAGGGGTCCTGTTCCGATCCGCCGTGGCACCCGCGCCCTGGACGCTCCCCTCACATGGTTGCTTCTTTAACGGCCAATGGCCCCATCAGAGCAACACCCTGGGGAAATCGGTCCTCGATACGCCACAGCCGACGCTGGCGGAGTACCTGGCCTCTCGGGGGTATCAGACGGTCGGTTTTTCAGCCAACACCAGCCTTTGCAACTACGAAACGGGACTGGATCGCGGGTTCGCCCGGTTTGAGGATTACCCGCTGACTCCCTGGACGTTCCTCGGTCGTGTGGTTCCCGGTCGCTGGTTGCTTGAGAAGGTCGTCTGCCATGACGACTACCACGCCCGTAAGTGGGTCCGCACGCAGTCCCGCGATGCGCGTCAGAACACCGACGCCTTTCTCGACTGGCTGGGCCACCGTCAGCCGGATCGTCCCTTCTTCGCATTCCTGAATTATTACGACGCCCACGCCCCGTACATTCCCCCCGCCGATTACGAAGGCAGGTTCGGGCTCCGTCTCCAGACCAAAGCCGATTACGAAGGAGTGATGGATTATTATTGGTCCGACAAGGAATTTATGAATCAGACAGCCTTGATGATGGTCCACGACAATTACGACGACTGCATTGCCTACCTCGATGCGCAACTTGGGCGGCTTATGGACACGCTCCAGGATCAAGGACTGCTCGACGAGACTCTGATCATCATCACGTCGGACCACGGAGAGGGGTTTGGCCTGCATCGGATTTTCGGCCACGCCAGCAGCTTGTATCTCGACCAGACCGCGGTCCCGCTGGTGATCCTGGCGCCGGGATCGCCTCAGGGCCGGATCGTGGCGGACCCGGTCAGCTTGCGGGACTTGCCGGCCACCGTGGTCGATCAACTGGGTGTCCCGACCGGCTCTCCATTCCCCGGCCGCTCGCTCGCCGTCGCCTGGAAGGGGACGACCGAGGATGCGAACCGGGAAACCTCACTGGCGCTCTCGACGTATTCCAACGCGACGGCTTTTGAGCCGCAGTCCCCAACGACCCTGAGCCGCCGGGGGTTCCAGATGTCGCTGGTCGCCCTGGGCCGGCATTACGTTCGGGACAGTTCAGGAGCCGAACAACTCTACGACCTGCAAACTGATTCGGCGGAGCAGGTCAACCTCATGGACTCCGCGCGAGGCGAACGCGAGGTGGGAGCGTTCCGGCGGATGCTTCTGGAACTCCTCACCGAGAACCCAGGCTCGGTCGAGGTGGAACGGGCGATCCTGAAGCCGTACCGGCAGTGGCTGGAAGCCCTCGTTCCGAGAAAACCTGTCCAGCCGCGACAGGTGGCCGGCACCCCCGTCACGACGCCCGAGCCAGCATCCTGATCGAGAATGCGGCTGCGTTGCTGGATCGTTCACGCCGGTCCACCAAGCTGGCCAAGATGAGAGCCGATTTTCGGACTCCGCGACCCGGCTGGACGTCGGCTCGGCGGACTTGGGATTGACCGGAATCAGCCCTTCGATAGAGTGGCCACCCGGCGACCGTATCGCCGTTGCGTTCTCGATACGGCCAGGAAGGATGAGGGTACGCGATGCCCAGGGATGAGGCACAAGACGGATCGAACCGCCGACGGAGACGATGGGTCGTCCGGGGATTGGTTCTGTCGGTTGTTCTTGTTGTCCTGGCCATCCTTTTCCACCGCCCACTTTTCTTGCACAATCGCGGAATCGTCGCGCCAGGCCGTGTCTATCGCAGCGCGCAGCCTCGCCGGGGGATGGACGCGCTCGATGCGGAATACGGTCTGAAAACGGTGCTCAATTTGCGGGGTGGCTCGCGGGGCGATTCCTGGTACGTCGCGGAGGTCCACTCAGCTCGACGGCTCGGGATCGACTTTTATGATTTGCCGTTGAGCGCCACCCGACGCCCGAAGCGCCGGGAATTGCTCGTCTTGCTCGACCTGTTCGCCCGTTGCCGGTATCCGATGCTCGTCCACTGCAAGTCCGGCTCCGATCGGACCGGCCTCGCCAGCGCGCCTCTACCTGATGGCCGAGCGCGGCATGCCTCCTGAGGAGGCCCTTCGGGAGTTCTCCGTCTGGTATGGACACATCCCGATCGGTGGGCCGAACCACCTGCACGAGCCATTCCATGAATATGCGCAGTGGCTCAAGGCGCACCACCTGAGCCACACAAGGGAACGGCTGGAGGATTGGATTCGCCACGAGTATCGGTCGGACGATCCCATCGCGGCCAAGGTGCCCAAGCTGACCCCCGGACCTCGCTACGGACTCTCCGCCGGCGAGACCGGCTGGCAACGTCGGCGCTGAATCGGAAGATGGCTGAAGGCCGATGGATGATCCATCGGCCATCAGCCTTTTGCTCTCTCACTCACTCCCCCGAAGATGGACCCACATCGGGCTTCCCCAGGCGATCTCGCCATCTTCCTGGAGTACGCGGACGTAGTACCAGCTCAGCCCCGGGGGACGCTTCTCCTCATCGGTCCAGGTAAACTCGACGCGCGGACGGCCCGGCTCGGTGGAATAGACGTACGCGAAATCCTTGATGATATCGATCCGCGCGATCGGCTGCGTGCCGTGCGCCAGGATCTTCAGGCGGACCGGCTCGTCGGTGGCGAACTCGTCCCCCATGATGTGCTCGCCGGAGCGCACGTCGAGCACGATGTTGTCCGTCGCGCCATAACAGTGGCGGCGGCGGAACGCGTCGAGAATGCCCTCGCGGGTCTTGTCCTCGGCGATGGCGATCGCGTAGCTGATGTGGGTCGAGATGTGGTCGCTGGAAGCCTGGAAGCCGAACTTGTACTGCATCGCCAGCGCGTTCCAGATCATGCCCAGGGGCTTCCAACCGCCGATCGCCTCCGACGGCCGCCGCGCCACGCGGGCGCGCCCAGGTGCTCGTAAGAGTTTCGGTGCCCCTGGAAGATCTCAACGAACGGTTCGAACTGCGGGTTCATGTCACGCCAGTCAGTGCCCATGCCCGTGCCGGACGTGTGCGAGGCACAGATGCCGCCGAGTTGCTTCAGGTAGTCGTAGAGCATCAGCGTATCGGCATCGATGACGCCCCGGTCGTCCACGAGCCTCGGGAGCGTTCGCACCCCTCGACGAGCGAACATGATGTTGCGGTGGCCGTGCGGATAGGAGACGCTTCGCTCATAGGTGAACATACCAACAAGACCGGGCGGGTTCGTGTACAGGTCGGTTGTCTTCTGCACGAGCCACCAGGTGTATTCCTTGCCGCCGCCGTTGTCGTGGTCGCCGTCGGAGCCATACTCGAATCCGGCGGCGTCGATCTCGTAGCGCCAGAGGTCTTCCAGGGCACCATCGCGGCCGCCGTCCTGCGAGATTTCGCTGTGGCGGTGGAAATCGCCCCGGAGCAGGCGGTAGGTCTTGCCCCCGGTCTGGATACGGTGGTCACGCATGCGGGCGATGTCGGCCGATTCGTCCGGGTGAACCGGGGCCACCGCACCATTCTCCCGCAGTTCGTTCAGCGATGGATTAGCCTCCCCCTGACCGGTTCCCCAGGGAGAGAGGGACGCGACCATCAGCTCATTGTTGACCACCCCGGCCGGAGTCCCGGAATGGGTGTAGAAGCGTCGTCGCAGGTCGGCCGTGAACTCGATCTCGTTGTGCAAGCGGCCGTCGGTGTTGTAGAAGGCCAGGAGCGATCCCTCAGGTCGCGTCACCAGGGCCGGGCGGTTGTCGAGCAGGCCGTCGCTTCGCGAAAGCGGTTCCGGTTTTGACCAGTCCTTGCCCGCCAGCGATGTGGCATATTCGACCCAGACGCCACCGATGACCATGACCGCGTTGTTACCCCAGACCGCCTCCTTCTGGTGCCGGAAGAGCAGCCAGATCCGTCCCGACGGGTCGGCCGCCAGGCGCGGATAGCTGTTCATCGTCTGGAGCGATTCCGAGGCGCCGGCCACCGGGTCCGGCGCCCCTTGCACGCGCATCCCCTCCGCCACGCGGACCCGCACGGCACCGGAACGATAGAGGCTCGAACCTTCCCCCTCGACGAGATTCTCGGCATCCTTACCCCAGTTGGCGTCGCGCTCCTCGTAGGCGATCCAGACCCGCCCGCGCGCATCGACCGCCAAGGTCGGACGAACCTCGAACCGAGGGGTGTCGGCGACTGGCAGTAGAAGGTTGTTCTTGTGAACGGACGAGAACAAGAGCACGTCGTAATTGCCATTTCGGTAGGTGTCGAAGGCGACGTGACGGTTTCCGTCACGGTCGATGGCCA
This sequence comes from uncultured Planctomycetota bacterium, assembly GCA_963758025.1. Taxonomy (GTDB): domain Bacteria; phylum Planctomycetota; class Planctomycetia; order Isosphaerales; family Isosphaeraceae; genus CAVWUA01. Next base: position 16,152 of record CAVWUA010000025.1, read on the forward strand.
GGGCGGGGGACCAGTCGTTGGCCGGGTCGCGGCTGATGTTCTGGGCCTCGTCCGCGCGATCGGCCGGGGCCAGCAGGATCTCGGCCTGGCCCTCGATCCACGATTGCCAGGCCATCCAGACCTGCCCGTCGGGCGCGGTCGCCAGGACAACGTCGGCATCGGTGCCGGGGTTGGTCGTGAGCCGTTCCGGCGGATCCCAGGAGCCGTTCATCGGGTCATAACGGCGGCGGTAGAGGTCCCAGTTCTCGTCGCGGTTCTCGGACCAGACGACGACGATACCCCCTTTGCCATCGACGGCGACCGCCGGCCGCCAGACGTCGAGGCCGGCGCCGGTCACGTCGAGTGGCTCGCCGGCTTGACCCTCGGCGAAGCGGAGCAAGCGCACCTGGTCGCCACCTCCTTCGGGAACGAAGGCGCGGAAATCTTTCGGCCGCTTCGTGAACGCTTCGGAGACTTCGCCGCCTCGCGGCTCGTGAACGACGTATGCGACCCAGGCATTGCCCTGGGCATCGGCCGCCGCCGAGGGGAAGTCGTCCTGGTTCGGCCCTTCGACGAGCGGGATGTACGGCGGAACGCGCTGGGCCTCAGCCTGTCCCTTCAGATACCGCTCGATCGAACCGTTGGCCAGACTGGCCAGGGGGACTTTGAAGTTGCCGTTCTCCGTCTCGACGTTCAAAACCGCGGAGTCGGGAGCTTTCAGGGTAACGACCACGCCATTCGCCGTGACGTAGTTGCCGTAGGTGCTCGGTCCCTTGGCGATTTGCTGGGGAGACCGGCGCGTGAGGGCTCGGTTATTCGGCAGGTTGCGGATCAGGTGACTCTGAGCCTTCCAGGCGTCTGGTCCGGTGATCGCGTCCCCTTCGCGGAATCGATATCCCTCGACGCGGAGAATCTCTCCTTCGCTGAGCGTGACGCGGCCGTTCCAGGGGCGCGGTTCCTCATCACCGATGCCCAGCAGGAGCCGAACCGCGACAGCATCCGGGTCGAGCTTCGGAGGGTTCCCGGCCTGGGGCCTGGCCAGAGCGGCCGACAGCCCGGACACGCCGAGCAGAACTAGGCCAAGGGCGAGCGATCTTCGCATCACAGAACTCCGATACGAAAAGGGGATGAGATTTAGCGCGACGGGTCCGACCGTTCGGTTCCTTCGGAGTTGTTGACGGCGGTGGCCCCTGTCCCGCCCTGCACCGGGACGCCCTCGGGGGCCTCGAACGTGGCCGGGGCGCCGAATTTCGCCTCGGGCTGATGACCGCGGGCCGAATCCACCTCGGCGACGAGCCAGCCGTCGTCGCGGCGGTCGAGGCGGAAGGTTTGCCGCTCGTTGTGATCGGGATAGACCGTCTCGACCGTGACCCGCGCGGCGTCGGGCCCGTCGGGCTCGGGCGCGAAGATCGCGTGACTCTTGCGGGTCCGCGCCGCCCGCCGCAACTCGTCGGCGAAGGCATCGCGTCCCTTGTCGCGTACCTCCTGCTCCAACCGCGTGCGGATCGGCATATCGAACGCTTCCAGGTAGGCGGTCACATCCCCCTCGCGTGCGCTATCGAGCAAGCTTCGAATTCGAGCTTCGGCGCCGGCGTACGGGTCGGGTACGGTTTCGGGAGCCTCCTCGGCTTCGGCCTGTTCGGGGGACGGCCCCGAGCCTGGCCGGAAGTTCAACCAGATCAGGAGCCCCATGACTCCAACCGTCAAGACGCCTGCCGCGAACCGCTTCATTCGGATTGACCCTGAATTGTGCCACTAGCGAGGAACCGTAGGGATGGTTCCCGATCAATTGGTCTCGTCGGCGAACAGGCTCAGATCGACGTCTTCACCAGGGGGGACGATCACCTTGCGGCCGAAGCGGGGGAGCAGTTCGGCGAGGGCCTCCAGATAGAGCCGCTCACGGGTGGCGTCGGGGGCCTTGCGCGTCTCGACCAGGACCTTGGTAAAGCGGTCGGCTTCGCCTCGGGCGAGCTGGATGGATCGATCGTAGGTGGCGGCCGCGCGGTCGGCGATCTCGCGGCTCTGGCCCCGGGCGTCGGCGCGGGCACGGTCGCGATACTCCTCCGCGGGTCACGAGTTGGCGGCGATCGCTGCGCCCGAGCGGCGTCGGCGAAGGCCGGAGCGACGGGGGTCGGCGGGGCAACCCGTCCCAGCCGTACGGCACGGACGGAGATGCCCAGGTTTTGCCGGTCGGCCTGTTCCTGGATCGTGCTGGCCATCCGATCGGCGATCTCGGCCCGTCCGGTCGTCAGGGCGTCATCGACCCCTCGCGACGCCAGAACTCGCGTCAGGGCGGCCTCGACGGTCGCGCTCAGGGCCGTCTCGACCGATCCCGACGCGAACAGGAACGCCACGGGGTCCGACACCCGGTACTGCAGGGTCGCCTGCGCCGAGACGAGGTTCAGGTCGCCCGTCAGGCGGTCGTCGGTCGAGGGATCGGCGGTGCGCGACAAGGGGGCCGCGTCCGGCGCCGGGGCACCGACGGTCAGGGTGCGGGTCTGGCCGATCTTCACGCGGTCGAGCCGGTCGAGGCCCCAGGGCAAGCCCCAGTGCAGGCCCGGCTGCCAGGGCTCCGCCCGCACCGCGCCGAAGCGGCGGACGACGCCAAGTTCGTCTTGCTGGATCACCGCCAGGCCGGTCGCGGTATAGCCGATGATTCCGAGCACGAGCATGAGGCCAAGCCAGCGTCTCATGGCTGGCCTCCTTCCGCCGACGGGGTGGAGAGCGTGGCCGTCGGGGGGGACTGCGCGACCCCCGGGCTACGGTTCGGGGCGGGGTGCGACTTCGACTCCGCCAGGCCGCGAGTCAGCAGCTTCAGGAACGGGCTATCGGCCGAGAGCACCAGCGTCGTCTTCTGGTCGAGGGCGTTGCGGTAGGTTTCCAGGGTCTTGAGGAACTGGTAGAAATCCGGGTCGGCGGCGTGGGCCTCGTTGGCGATGCGGGTCGCCTCGGCCTCCCCTTCGCCGACGAGCCGGGCGGCGTCGGCGTCGGCCTCGGCGACGATCTTGGCCCGTTCGCGGTCGGCGGCCGAACGGATCTGCCGCGCCTGGCTTTCTCCTTCAGCCCGGGTCGCCGCGGCCACGCGTTTCCGCTCGCTCCGGATCTGCTCGAAGACGGCCGCCCGGACCTCCTCTGGATAGTTCAACCGCCGCAGGCGCACGTCCACGACCGCGATCCCGTATTCTTCCTCGGCCTGCGTGCCGATGCGGCCCGCGACCGCCTTCATCAAGGAGGCGATGGCCGAGTCGTCGCCGACCTGGATCAACTCGGTGAGGTCACGCTCGCCCAGTTCGGCCGCGAGGACCGACGCCGCCATGTCCTCCAGGCGGGCCGAGGCGCTGGCGTTCGTCTGCACCGACTTGAGGAACCGGTCCACGTCGGCGATCTTCCAGCCGACGTACCAGGCGACTTCCAGGTTCTTCTTGTCCTTGGTGAGCATCTCGCGGGGCGGCGGGGTATCGGTCTGGAGCCGTTTATCGAACCCCCGGCGGCTCTGGTGCGGCCACTTCAGGTAGAGGCCCGGCTCATCCAGCAGCCGTACCGGCTTGCCGAATGCGGTAACGTACACCGCCTCCGTCTGATCGACGATCACCACCGAACGTGCCAGGGCGGCCACCGCCAGCACACCCAGAATGGCCAGAGCGATCGTCCATCGACGCGCGGCGGGACGGGAATTCGGCTGGATCGGCTGATGCATTAGTCGGATTCCTTTATGCGGGCCGATTTTTGTGATAAGCGGTGTGATTGATAGAATCAGTCAACATGAGAAATTCGGTCTGTTGAGGGAGACCCTCGTTCCCACGCAGAGCGTGGGAAAGGATATATGCTTGTCTAATCATCAATCTCCGCTCCCGGTGGCGGCAAGGGGGGTGGCGCGGCGAGAGTGGGGAGGTTGAACTGGTCGGCACCGGTCAGCCAGAGGTGGCGGCGGCCGGCGGCGTTTGGATCGAGGATCAGCTTGGGGCGGCCGGCGAAGGTGGTCGCCATCAGGTTCCAGA
>CAVWUA010000026.1:0-147062 GCA_963758025.1 uncultured Planctomycetota bacterium
ACTCAAAATCCGGTCCTGGCAACAGGGTGTGGGTTCAAGTCCCACCTTCGGCACTAAGGACTTACGGCGATTCAAGGCGTTCGTGCAACTGGACCCGTTGCTCGGCTACGGCACGTCTATTGTCTGGCGTCATGGGGCTGCCTCCGGACGAGAAGATGCTCGGGCGTGGTTGAGATCGAGAGTCACGACCAAAGTCGAGGCCTCGGCGGTGTTGATGTTGCGCGGGGTCCCGACCCGGGTGGTGATTGGCGAGGAGTCTCAAACGTACCGTCCCTCTCCGTCCCATCGGCTTGAGCCATCCGTTTCCGCCGAGGAAACGCGTATTTTTAACGGCCGGCATTGCCCTGGGGGCCGATCGCCTGGCACGGCCCGTCCCTGTCGAATTGCCGCTGACCTCTGGCATCCCGCCCGATCCGGAGTATCTTCGAGGGATCGACCTCCCCGCGCAGGGAGGGCCTCTACCTCAACGGAACCCACCGGGGCAACACCGCAATGGGCGTACGAAACTGGACCGCCATCGTTGGCCTGCTGGCCGTCCTCCTGACTTCGGCCGACGCCGCGGAGCCGGGCGCGGATGACGGCATCTCCTGGAAGAAGACGACGATCGAGGGAACGTTCCGCTCCGAGGGGGTCGCCACCGCCGACGTGAACAAGGACGGAACGCTCGACATTCTCATCGGCGACTCATGGTACGAGGCCCCCTCATTGGACCAAGCACGACATCCGCAAGCCCGGCGATTACGGCGACGGCCTGCACTCCTACAGCGATTGCATGATCTGCTGGGCTGACGACATTAACGTGACGGCTGGGCCGACCAGATCGTCATCGGCTTCCCCGGCACCGCGGCGGCATGGTACGAGAATCCCAAGGGAAAGGACGGATACTGGGCCCGTCACGAAATCTGGCCGAGCGCCTGCAACGAGACGCCGCTCTACACCGACCTTTTCGGTGACGGGCGACGGGTGCTGGTGATGGGCTGGCAGCCGGCGGGCAAGCAGAACGAGGGACAGATGGCCTGGTTCACGCCCGGAAGCGATCCCACGCAACCCTGGGAGATGCATCCGATCAGCGAGGGCAAAGGCGTCCCCGGCACTCAGCAGTTCTCGCACGGGCTCGGCGTGGGCGACCTGAACGGCGACGGCCGGAAGGACGTCATCTGCACCGGCGGCTGGTGGGAACAGCCCGAATCCGGGCGGGAGGCGAGCCCGTGGCCCTTCCATCCCGCCCAGCTCGGCGACGCCGTGGCCGACATGATCGCCTATGACGTGAGCGGCGACGGCAAGGCGGACGTCATCGACAGCTCGGCGCACCGGTACGGCATCTGGTGGTTCGAGCAGGGCGACGTGAAGGACGGCTCGCCGACCTTCACCCGGCACGACCTTTTCCCCGAACTCGTGTCGGAGACGCACGCCTTGATCGCCGCCGACATCGACGGCGACGGCCTGAAGGACCTGGTGACCGGCAAGCGGTTCTGGTCGCACGGCAGGAACGAGCCAGGATCGGACAAGCCCGCCAGCCTCTACTGGTTCCAGGCGTCACGCGGGCCGGACGGCAAGATCGCCTTCACGCCGCGTGAGATCGACGACCAGAGCGGCATCGGCACCCAGTTCGAAGTTCTCGACTTCAACGGGGACGGGCTGCTCGACATCGTCACCGCGAACAAGAAGGGCGTGTTCCTGTTCGAGCAGGTCCGCTCACAAGCGGGCACGGCTCAGGCCGTGCGGATGGGGTGCGGTCTGATGACCTTCGACACGGTTCCGGGATGGGGCCTGAGACCGGACGGGAAATCCGTGATCGGGCCGTGCCACGGCAGCGTTGTCGTCGATCAGGAAGGCAACATCTACACGAGCTCTCACGCGGGGGTCTTCGTCTTCTCCCCCGATGGCAAGGTGGTCCGCAGCTTCCTCGGCGACCAGTATTCCGACATCCACGACATGGAGTTCCGCGACGAGGCGGACGGCCCGTTCATCTACGGAGCGCGCAACGCCAACGCCGAAGGAATCAAGTTCAATGCGCGGACCGGCGAGATCGTGCTCAAGCTCCCCTTCCCCGAGGAGTCAGGGCTGGCACTGACGAAGTTCAACCCCACGGCGATCACCGTCGCTCCCAATGGCGACATCTTTCTGTCGGACGGCTACGCGAGCGATCATATCTTCAAATTTGATAAGTCGGGCAAATACTTGATGCACTTCGGAACCAAGGGGAATGGTCTGAAGGAGTTTAACACCGCGCACGGGATGACGCTCGACACCCGCTACGATCCGCCCCGCCTGCTGATCTGCGACCGCAATCATCAGCCCAAGGGTCGCCTGCTGCACTACGATCTCAACGGCGAGTTCATTGAAGAGGTCGTGACCGGCCTGGGCATGCCGACGTCGGCCGCCATCCAGGGCGACTACGTCTCCGTGCCGGATTTGCACGGGCGGCTGGTGATCCTGGACAAGACCAACACGATCATCGCGGTCCTCGGCAACAACCCTGACCCCGCGACGGGCCGGAATTACAACGTGCCGCAGGAGCAGTGGATCGAGGGGATCTTCAGCGGCACGCACGGCTCGTTCTGGGACAAGGACGGCAACCTGTACGTCCAGGACTGGAACGTCTCGGGCCGTATCATGAAGCTGCTACGTGTCCAATTGGCGAAGATTCGTTCAGAGACTGGCGACTGAGGCCGCCCGATCGCCGCGATCTCGCGCTCCCCTCTCCAACCCCGCGCAAACTGGGGCGGCGGCTGGAGAGCGGAGCGGACATCGCGGCGACGTCTGCCCCGCCCTCCACTCGGAGGCGATCCGGGACGTTGGTCTTCAGCCCCGGAGGGGCGACAGTCACGAGAGTTCGGGCAGGACTGTCGCCCCTTCGGGACTTACCGGATAGCCTCTCACTTCTCAATCCGTCGGGCGCGGAATACGAGCCGATAGGTCCGATCCGGGTCGCAATCGCCGGGGTTCGGGACGAGCACGAAATCATCCGTCACCACCGGCTTCAGGTCGAGTCCCTCGACGATCTCGACTTGCTCGACGCGGTGTGGCAGGAACTGAACGATCGGACGCCCGCCGCGCTGCGAGCCGTTGGTGTTGATTGGCTGGAACGTCTCGGTCCCGCGCCGGGGCACGATGTCGAGCGTGTAGAGGCCACCGGACTCGGTCAGCGTCTGGTCCCACGCCTTGTCGTGGTCGGCCATCCGTGCTTCCCATGCCGGGTCGCCGTAGAAGGCGACGATGTCGCGGTCGTAGCGCAGCCCTCTCAGATCGATGTTACTCGCCGAGCCGGACTCCAGGCGGTTCACCAGGGCGTGCTGATTGGCCAGGAACGCCTCGGCGAGGGTGTACCGCCCCGGCTGCTCCAGGAAATAGTCGAGGCATCCCCAGCCGCCGTATCCAAACCAGGTCAGGTCGGTGTAGCCGACCATCTGAGCGACCCCGGCCGAGTTCATCCAGGCCAGCGCCATGGCATCCGGGCCATCGACGTGTCCCATCAAGCAATTCCCCACCGCCAGGTACACTTTGGGCTCGGATGAATCAATGAAGTGTTCATGCCCCTGGTGTCGCGACCAAAGAGCCGGCCGTCCCGGCAGCGAAAGGAGCCGTTGCGATAACGGAAGCCGATCTGCCAGTCGTGCTCGGTGGCGTGTCCCGAGGTGACGAAGAGGTCCGCCTCTCGGAGGGCATCGACGAGTGCTTCGGTCGAATCCGCCGGTCCCTGAACGGCTTCGGGAGGTTCTCCCGGCTGCTTCACGACCATCCGGCCCTGTTCCAGTTCGCTGAACCAGCGGCCCTGCTCGCACATCTCCAGGGCAACCTCGGTTCCCGCGGCAACGCGACGGACCGTCAGAGGCTCGCGAAGTTTCGCGATGCGGAGGGCGGCGTCGGCGTTGTAGCCGGTGAGGATGCCCCAGGAGGTGTCGGTGTAGGGATCGTCGTCGAACCGCCGCGTGAGCTGATGAACGTTCGCGACGAACTCCTTCCCGGCCTCGTCCGGGCGCGCGACGAAGCAGGTGAATCGCGGAAAGAGCGCCTTGAGGCGAGTCAAGGATTCGTCCACCTCGCCCTCGTAAACAACCACCTCGGCGTTGTATTTTTCCACGAGGGCCTGGGCGACGGCGGCCCACTGCGGATCGTCTCGCGTGGCCTCCGAGATGACGACCGCATAACCGTTCGCGGGGTCATCGGCGCGGGCGGACGCCCAGAACGCCAGCGGGACGACGAAGGCCAGGCCAATGCGGCGAGCGAGTCTCATATCATCCTCCGAAAACTGGGATCGAGGAATGTTGATCCTTCGTGAGTTTATCAGATTTCGGAGGCGAAGCGAGCCGTTATTGAGTTCCGTGGTGATTGCCCGTCTCGCCCCGATCCGCCTATAATGTCTTTGTTGGGATCAAAGGACGTAACACGTTTAGGGGCGTCGCCGCAGAGATTTGTCCCGGCCTTCCCCACGGGCCCGTTGCGCGAGCCGCTGGACATGGCGTGAGGAGGGGTGCATGGCCGAGTCAACGGCGGTGGATCTCAACGGCAAGGTGATCACCGTCTTTCTCCATGTCGGCTCCGTCCTGTTTCCCGATCAGCCCGGTTGGACGCTCGAAAGCCCTCGGTTCGAGGAGCAACAAGGACGGCTCTTTCTGATCGGTGCGGCCGTCGCCGCGAACGAGGAGGCTGGGGCATGGTACCAGAACACGACCGTCAATCTCTCGTGGGATGCGGTGACGCATTACCTTGTGTACGATTCGGTTAATGCCTATCGTGAGGCCATGAGTCGCGCCCAGGTCCCGAAACCGAAGGCGCGTTGGTTTGGGAGGCGGGGGGCCGGGATTTGACGGAATGGGTGGCACATCCACCCGTCGAGGGGTGGGGAATGCGAACGTCCTGCCCGAAGTGTGGTTCGTCACGCCACCGGAAGACCAATTCCGAGGCGTCGTTTCAGGTGCTGGCGTCTCGACGTTGTCGCGATTGCGGCCATGTCTGGGAACCCCCCGCGCCGAGGTGGCTGTTGTGGGTCGGCCTGGGCATCGGGACGATCTGGATTGCACTCGGCGCGTTCATGATCGGTCAAGGCGCGCTCGGGGGTGGTGGGCCGATCGAATTCCGATACCTGTGGATCAGCGTGGTCGGCGTCATGGCGGTCACGGAATGCGGACGCCGCCTGAGAAACGGGGAGTACCGGACCGAGCCCGCCAATCCCGGCTCGTGGGATGGTTCGGAAAGCGGGCAGGATCACCCTGACGAGTGGGCGTGATCCGGGTGCCACTGAACTTTGTCCGTGGCGAATGACGGGGAACACCGGCAAAAAGCCCGTGGCACCCGCGCGCACGGCCCCCCAGGAGATGGAAGGGCATCACGTGAAGAGCTACCCGGCCAGGATTCGAACCTGGAACGACAGGACCAAAACCTGTTGTGATACCGTTTCACCACCGGGTAGTGGTTGCGACAACGAGGCCGCAGTACGGACAAGTTTACCAGGGTCGGGGTTCGGGGTGAAGACTATCCCGCGTAGGAAATGCCCCCCTTGGTGTTCTGGACCTTGTAGGCCAGGTGTTCGAGCTGCACGCTGAGATCGACCGCGATCACGCTGACGGTGGGGGGGACCGTGAGCGTGACCGGGGCGAAGTTCAGGAGGCCGAGGATACCGCAGGAGACCACCTGGTCGGCCACGCGCTGGGCGTTCTCTGCCGGAATGCTGAGGATCGCCAGCTCGATGCCGCGGGCCTCGACGGTCTCGGCCAACTCGTCGAAGTGCTGGACGGTCAGGCCGCCGTGCGACTGGCCGACCTTCTTTGGGTCGTTGTCGAACAGGGCGACGATATGGAACCCTCGCGACCGGAACCCCCGGTAGCGGATCAGGGCTCGTCCGAGGTTGCCCAGGCCGATCATGGCGGTCGGCCAGACCCGGTCGATCCCCAGGATGCGCCGGAGGGCCGCGATCAGCTCCTCGATCCGGTAGCCGATGCCGGGATAACCAAACTGACCAAAGAAGGCCAGATCTTTACGAACCTGGGCGTCGCTGATCCCCAACCCCGCGCCGAGCTGGCTGCTGGAGATCATGGCCTGGCCCTGCCGCTGGGCGTTTTCAAGCTGGCGAAGGTAGAGACTGACGCGACCAACCACCGCCTTCGGGGCCAGCCTGTCCTTGTCTCCCGAGGTCTCGCGTCGGGAATCCCGCACGGCGTCGAGGCTCCGGAGGTCTGAGGGGAAAGGGCTGGCGGGAGCTCCGTCGTCAACCCGCCCATCCTATTCGACTGTACGGCCCCGGCGTCCGGGGGTCAAGCGCGGGGAGTGGCCGCGCTCGGCCCCCAGCCGATCCCGGGCCGAACAATCAGTCATTCTTGCGTGTGAGCGGTACCGTGACGCGCTCCAGCCGATCGGCCGAGGCGACCCGTTGGCCGTCGAGGTACACGTCCAGCCCCTGGCGATCGTCGCCGTAGTGGTCGTCGCCGTCGGGGGCGTCCCAGACGATGGTCACGTCGTGGCCCCGGTAGTGCTGGCCGTCGAGCAGGAAGTGGCTCAAGGCCCCCTCCGGCGCGAGCGGATCGACCTCCAGCACGTCGTCATCCCGGGGGACCAGGCCGACGATCTCGGGGATCAGGACGTCGAGCCAGGTCGAGTGGTTGTAGTCCCGTTCGGCGGTCTTCCACTGGGCGGTCTCGCCGTTGTAATACTCGCCCGTCCAGGGATACGTCCGGTCCTGGTCGCGGTACTGGGCCTTCGTGAACGAGTGGAACAGCTCCCAGAGTTTTTCCTTCGTCAGCGGCGAGGCGGCGCCGGGCGTCTGGCGATCGGCGCGAAGGGTGCGGGCCATGGCGGTCAGGACGATCGAATTGGCGTGCGGCCAGGTCGGGCCGTTCCACATGCAGGCCATCGCCTGGCCGTTGTTCCGCGGCCATCCTTGCTGAGAGTAGGCCGGGCATTGCTTCGACGCCGACGCCACCGGCCAGGGGGTCCAGAACTGCTCGGGGTCGAGGACCGACGCCCAGGCCGCCTCGTAGCCGGAACCGGGGGGGAACATGCCGACGTAGAACGGATAGACGCCAATGATCTCCTTCACGTCGGCCACCGCGTCATCCTCGGCCCGGAGCGAGTAGAAGAACCGCCCCTCCGGCCGCCACATCTTCGCGGCAACGGCTTTGGCGATCGTCTCGGCGAGGGCGTCGAACTCCCTGGCCTTCTCCGGCTGGCCGAGCAGGCGGTAGATCTTCGCGACGGCCACGGCGTTGCCGTAGTTGTACGAGGTCAGGTCCACCCGCTCCAGGCTGACCTGCTCGGCGGGCTGATAGAAGTCCTTGGAGGTCTGGAAGTCGGAGAAATAGAAGAACGACGGCTGGTATTCCATGCCGGTCCACCAGTGGCTATCGACCAGCAGGAGACCGTCGCCGTCGGGGTCATAGACCTCTTGCCATCCTCGCACGTTGTCGGCCAGCTTCTCGACGATCCCGGCGAGGTAGTCCTTGTCGGGATGGACGAGGTGGCCGTCCCAGGCGGTGGAGGTGATCCAGTCGGTGTATTGCCCGCCGGCCGGCCCGCTCGGGCGGACGTGGCTCGGATAGACGTGGTCGGGCTTCTCGTTCTCGGCCCAGGTGGTCAGGTGGCCTTGCCAGTATTGCGGGTCGCGGAGCCAGCGGGCCTCGCGGACCTGGTGCCCCGCCCCGTAGCTGATGACGTTCGGATACCAGCCGCTCCGCCAGCGCCCTTCCGCCTGCGTTTGCCATTTCAAGGCCCCGACGCGCGGCTCCATCATGTTCTTGCGCAGGTTGTAGGCCCGGTGGTAATACATCTTGCGGACCCACGGGTCGGAGCAGTCGAAGTAGGCGAGATTCTGATCGAACCAGTCCTGATACGCCTGGATCTGGGCTCTGAGCGGGTCCGTCGGTCCTTGATCCCCAGGCGCGACGGTCCACGGCACGTCTCGACGGGAGGCGTCTCCGCCCATCCCCGGCGGGACGAGCACCCGGTCGAGGGCGGAGTTCTCCCCTGGCCGGCGGATCTCCAGCGCGGATCGGAACACCTTCGTCTCGCCGGGGGCGATCACGTGGGGCACGCTGAAGGCATTCCGCATCGCCAGGGCGAACGGCGTGACCTTGACCCCGCCTTCGAGCCGATGCGCGACTCGTCACCTCGATCGGCGCGGGCGGGTCGCTCGTGACGGCGTAACGGAACTCCCAGGTCGTCTCGATGTCGTGCAGCGGCCGGTTGCAACGCAGCCGGTAGGCCACGTTTGGCTCGCGCACGCCCGCTTCCCGCCGGTCCGGGTGGATGCCCTGGAGCGTCTCGGAGAGCATATCCCCCTCCCACGTCCAGTCGAGGATCGGCGCGACGCCGATCGTCCGGGGCCGGTCCGTCGGGTTCGTGACCCGGACGACGCTCACGAGGATATCATCCGGCGTGATGAACTTGTCCGCCGTGATCTGTAGCTCCGGCTGCCTCCGACGATTCCGCGGGAGCACCCTCCGGCGCGAGGGGCTCGAACCCGTAAATGCCGGTGTAGAAATTCGTCCCCGCGTGGTGCAGGACGAGCCGGAGCTTCTCCGTCGTGAGCGGGTCAAACCGGACGACGTTCTCCCCCTTGGCGGCCTGGTCGATGGTCGTGATGGTCTGCCAGTCACCGTCCGCCCAGCGCTGAACGTCGAACCGCTCGGGAGGCCGGCAGGCGCCGGAGCCGGTGTCGTCGAAGAAGAAGACCTTCAGGCCGTTCAGGGGCGCGGCGCGCCGAAATCCACGGCGTACCAGTCCTCGCGGTGTCCGCTCGACCAGCACGTCCAGCGCTTCTCGGGGCGGAACGGCTTCGAGAGGGGGGCCTCGACGCTGTCGAGCCGGAACGTGAACGAGGCCGACGCCAGCAAGGCCCGCTCGGCCCCTTCCATGTGGACGTGGCTCGGAAAATACGTCGCCTTCGACGGCTGGAGCAGCCCGTGCTCGTCGCGGATCTCGACATCGAAGGCATTCAGGTTCGTCAGGTAGAGCCAGTGGACATCGTCGCGGAAGGCCCACCCTTGCGGGCTGGAGGCCCACAGGCGATCGCCGACGCTGCCGAACGGCACGTCGGGACCATAAGGCCGCGTCAGGATCTCATCGATCGCGAACCGGCTCTCGGCGAAGACGCGGTGCGGCTCCGGCTGGGGCGGGTCCTCGGCGCAGGCCGTCCCGCAGCCCGTCCATGCGGCGATCAAGGCGACGAGCGCGAGCCAGCGTCGCGTTGCGGTTCGTTGTGTCATTCATGGGGTCGTCCCCCATCGTCCTGGTGTGTCGATCGGTATGCCCCCATGATGCCAGCAATGCCGCCCTGATGCCACCTACCGGGGCCGTCTCGGCGGCTGGCGTGGAATTTGCCACTGAGGCAAGGAACAACAACGGCAGGGGCCTCCGCCCGGCGTCGTCGGATCGAACGATCGCAGAGAAAGCCCCCGGTGGAACCGCGAGACGACGGAGAACCGTTCGATGGAACGCCGACAGACGGCCTGGCTGGGGATCTCGGTGGTCCTGGGGGTTTTCGTAACGCTGGCGGTGCTCGTCGGGTCGAGCGCCGGTCAGGGGCCGCTCTTGCCGAACATGACGGCCGGGAAGCCCGCGGCCGAGCCGACCGAGGCGAAGGACATCCCGTTCCCCAAGACGGTGGACCTCCTGCCCGGTGTGCGGCTGGTGCCGCCGAACGGGGCGTTGCAGGTCCTGGGGGTGAAGTTCGTCGGCGTCACGGCGGACAATGGCCGGAAACTGTTGCTGACCCTCGTCTATATCGCCTTGATCCTGTTGCTGAGCCGGGGGCTGCAACGTCTGGCGAGTGGCTGGACGCGGGCGGAGCGGAACGAGAAGTACGCCTTCTGGACCCGCCAGAGCATCCGGCTTTTCACGGCGGTCGTCCTGATCGTCGGGTTGTTCTCGATCTGGTTCGACGACCCAACCCGCCTGGCGACCGCGCTCGGGCTGGTGACGGCGGGGCTGGCGTTCGCCTTGCAGAAGGTCGTCACGGCGGTGGCCGGCTACTTCGTGATCCTGCGAGGCAAGACGTTCAACGTCGGCGACCGGATCGTCATGGGAGGCGTGCGCGGCGACGTGATCGCCCTGGGGTTCATCCAGACGACCATCATGGAGATGGGCCAGCCGGCCCCCGTGCAGGACGCCGAGCCGGCGATGTGGGTCCGCAGCCGCCAGTACACCGGGCGGATCGTCACCGTCACCAACGACAAGATCTTCGACACCCCCGTTTATAACTACACGAGGGATTTCCCCTACATCTGGGAAGAGATCGCGCCTGCCGGTCGCGTACAACGCCGACCGGGAGCGGGCCGAGCGGATCTTGCTGGAGGTGGTCGAGCGGCACACGGTTCCGATCAGCGAGCTGAGCGAGGAGGCCCTGCTCAGGAAATGCAGCGCCGCTATTTCATGAAGCGGACGGAGATGCGTCCGAGGGTCTATTACCGGCTCACCGACAACTGGCTGGAACTGACCGTGCGGTTCATCGTCACCGAGCACGGCATCCGGGACATGAAGGACGCGATCAGCCGCGACCTGATCCGCAAGCTGGACGAGGCCGGCATCGGCATCGCCTCCGCCACCTTCGAGATCGTGGGCCTGCCCCCGTTACGCCTCCAGAACGGCGTCCCCGGCGGCAACGGCGTGGGTTGACCTCCCCCTCGGCGGCCGTCTCCAAAAGCGAAAGGGCCGACGTGTCGAGCGATTCTCGACACGTCGGCCCTTTTTGTTGTCTGCGTTGCCGATTGACAGGCACGTCCGCGATCGAACGCGGCTCGACCGCTCCCGCCGCCTCGGCTCGAAGAGGACCGCGAGGCGGTCGGGATTACTTCTTACGATGGCGGATCTTGCTCCGCATCCGGCGCTTCTTCCGTCCGACCTTGCGGCGACCTTTCCCTCGGCGGCGACTGGCCATACGTGCTCCTGTAGCTGGAAATGGTGCGGGTGTTTCGACAAATAAATCCGAGAATTCCCTGCGAAGCGGGAAAGTCTTGGATTTTAGCCGATTCCGCCCGACGCCACAAGGCCGACGTTCGGGTCGAGTGCATGCGGGCATAGCCGGGCGAGGAAAAATCGGGGCTCGCATACCTCTCACAAACTTTGTTATAATCGATGGTGAGCGGACTCTACGGCAGGGGGATGGATGCTTTTCCTCCTCGGTTCGTAGGCCCTGCCCCGCTCCACCCACCCTTTTTTTGCCTTTTGGAACGATTCACCGGCCGTTTTAATCCCGCCACTCGGGGTGCAACCTTCGCCGGATCGAGCAGAAGGAGCCCGACCCATGAGAACATCCACGCGCCGTCCGGGTTGCCGGCTGTCGTTGCCGGCGTGCGCCGTCCTCGCGGTTCTGGCGACCTGGCTTCTCGCCGGTCCCACCCTCGGCGAGGAACCACAAATCAGCTACAACCGCGACATCCGGCCGATCCTGGCGAAGAACTGCTTCGCCTGCCACGGCACGGACGCGGAGCACCGCGAGGCGGGCCTGCGGCTCGACCAGCGCGAGGTCGCGACCGCCGAGATGGAAAGTGGGGTGGCGGCCATCGTCCCGGGCGACCCGGAATCCAGCGAGCTGGTCTTCCGGATCACGATGGATGACGAAACCATCCACATGCCGCCGAAGAAGTCCGGCAATCGCCTGACGGAAAAACAGGTCGAGTTGCTCCAGCAGTGGATCGAGCAAGGGGCCAACTACGAGCCGCACTGGGCCTTCGTGTCTCCGGTCGCCCGGCCTTTGCCCGAGGTCAAGGACCCTTCCTGGCCGCGCAACGGCATCGACTTCTGGATTCTCGACCGCCTGGAACGCGAGGGGCTGACGCCATCGCCGGAGGCCGATCCCCACGTGCTCCTGCGCCGCGCGAGCCTCGACCTGCGGGGCCTGCCGCCGACGCCCGAGGAGATCGAGGCGTTTGCCAACGATCCGTCCCCCGACGCCTACGAGAAGGCCGTCGATCGGTTCCTCGACGACCCCGCCTTCGGCGAGCGCTGGGCGCGCGTCTGGCTGGACCTGGCCCGCTATGCCGATTCCGCCGGGTATGGTTCCGACCCCTTGCGGCAGAACATGTGGCGCTATCGCGACTGGGTCATCGACGCCTTCAACAACAACCTGCCCTACGACCAGTTCACCGTCTGAGCAGATTGCCGGCGACCTGCTCCCCGAGCCTTCCCTGCCGCAGAAGATGGCGACCGCCTTCCACCGCAACACGATGACCAACACCGAGGGGGGGACCGACGACGAGGAGTTCCGCGTCGCCGCGATCAAGGACCGCGTCGGATACCACGGCGCAGGTCTGGATGGGCCTGACGCTCGGCTGTGCCAAGTGCCACAACCACAAGTTCGACCCCATCTCGCAGGAAGAATATTACGAGTTCTACGCCTTCTTCAACCAGACCGCCGACGCCGACCGCGCCGACGAGACCCCCGTCATCCCCGCGCCGACGCCCGCCATCGCCGAGGAAAACCGGCGGATCGACGCCCGGATCGCCGAGTTGAAGCCGGCTCTCGATGTCACGACACCGGAAATCGCCACCGCGCAGGAGGCATGGGAGGCGGACCTGAGCCACACGCCCGCCTGGACCGTCCTCGAACCGCGATCCGCCCACTCCGAGGGCGGAGCAACGCTCGAAACCCTGGACGATCACTCCCTCCGCGCCGGCGGCACCAACCCGGACGCGCGACACGTACACGATCAAAGCCCCGATCGAGCCGTCGCGCCTCACCGCCATTCGCCTGGAGACGCTGCCCGACCCGGCCTTGCCGAAGGGGGGCGCGGGCCGCGCGGAGGATGGGAACTTCGTGCTCTCGCATATCGGTGTGGAGGTCGCTCCCGCGGACCCGGCGAAGGAGACCCCGACCGGCCGGTTCGTGCGGGTCGAGCTTCCCGGCGAGGGGAAGATCCTCTCGCTGGCCGAGGTCGAGGTCCTCAGCGGCGGCGCGAACGTCGCGCCGAAGGGGGAGGCGTCGCAGTCGAGCACCGACTACAACGGCCCGGCGAAGCTCGCCAACGACGGCAACACCGACGGCCACTTCTTCAACGCGAAATCGACCACGCACACCGGCACCGAGGCGAACCCTTGGTGGGAGGTGAAGCTGGCCGAGGCCCTGCCGATCGAGCGGATCACCGTCTGGAACCGGACGGATGGCAGCGTGGGCGTTCGCCTGGCGAATTTCCGCGTTCAGGTGCTCGACAACGATCACAAGGTCGTCTGGGAGACCGACGTGGCCGAGCCGCCGAACCCCAAGCGCGACCTCTCGCCGTCGGGGTCGCGTTCCGTGACCCTCACCCTGCGCGGCGGCGGACCATTCGCAGGACGGCTTCCCGGTCGCCGAGGCCCTCACGCCGAGCACCCCCAAGACCGGCTGGGCCGTCGCGCCGAAGCAGACGGAGCCGCATGAGGCGGTCTTCGTCGTCAAGGAGCCGGTGGACCTGACGGAACCCAGCCTCCTGTCGATCCGCCTGGAGCATCGGTTCAAAGACGATCGGTACAACCTCGGCCGGTTCCGCCTCTCCGTGACCGACGACCCCTCCGCGACCCGCCGGGCCGGCGTCCCCCCGGAGATCCTGGCGATCCTCGATCGCCCCAAGGACGAGCGGACCCCCGAGCAGCGCGAGACGCTCGCCCGGCATTACCGCTCGATCGCTCCGGCCTTGCAGCCGATCCGCGACGAGATCGCCAAGCTGGAAAAGTCGCGGCCGGAGGTCCCCACGCTGCCGGTCATGGTCGAGCTTCCCCCGGACCAGCGCCGCGAGACGCACCTGATGCACAAGGGGAACTTCCTCGACCCCGGCGAGGAGGTCAGCCCGGCGTCCCCGCGTTCCTGCACGACCTGCCCGAGGATGCGCCGAAGGACCGGCTGGCCCTGGCGAAATGGCTGGTCGACCCACAAAACCCGCTGACGGCCCGCGTCGCGGTCAACCGCTTCTGGGCGCAGATCTTCGGCACGGGACTGGTCGAGACGGAGGAGGACTTCGGCACGCAGGGGGACCTGCCCGAGCCACCCGGAACTGCTCGACTGGCTGGCCGTCGAGCTACATGCAACGACGGCTGGGACACGAAGGCCCTGCTCCGCCGGATCGTCACGTCGAGCACCTACCGGCAGTCGTCCCGGACGACCCCCGAGACTCTGGAAAAGGACCCGAAGAACCGCCTGCTCGCCCGGGCGCCGCGGTTCCGGCTGGAGGCGGAGATGGTCCGCGATCAGGCCCTGGCCCTCAGCGGGCTGCTGAGCCGCGAGGTCGGCGGGCCGAGCGTCTTCCCGCCGCAGCCCGAAGGGCTCTGGCAGGCGGCGTTCAACGGCCAGCGCACCTGGACGACCAGCAAGGGGGACGACCTGCACCGCCGCGGCCTCTACACCTTCTGGCGGCGGACGATCCCCTATCCGTCGATGGCCGCCTTCGACGCGCCGAGCCGCGAGATCTGCACGATCCGGCGCATCGCGAACGAACACGCCGCTGCAGGCGTTCGTCACCCTGAACGACCCGGTCTACGTCGAGGCCGCGCAGGCCCTGGCGCGGCGGATCGTCCGCGAAGGGGGCTCGACCGACGAGGACCGCATCCGGTTCGCCCTCTCGCTCTGCCTCTGCCGTCCGCCCGGCCCCGGAGCAGGTCGACGATCCTGACCGAGCTCCTCGAACAGCGAACACGAACCACTACCGCCAGGACATCGAGGCGGCCCGCGAACTTGGCGACGGAGCCGCTCGGCCCGCTGCCCGAAGGGATGGACCCCGCCGAGCTGGCCGCCTGGACGACGGTCGCCAACATGCTGCTGAACCTCGACGGCGTCCTGACCAAGGGGTAATCTCATGAACCTGCACACGCAACTGGCACGGGCGCAGACCCGCCGGCAATTCCTGAAGACCTCGCAGACGGGCCTCGGCGCCCTGGCCCTGGCGATGCTTGATGGACGGCAAGGGGCGGGCGAGCAGCAGCGACACCCCGTCGGCCGACAACCCGATGGCCGTCCGGCCGCCGCACTTCGCGCCGAAGGCCAAGCGGGTCATCTATCTGCACATGTCGGGCGGACCGCCCCAGCAGGAGCTGTTCGACTACAAGCCGAAGCTGGTCAAGCACAACATGCAGCCCTGCCCCGACTCGCTCCTGAAGAACAGCGGTTCGCCTTCATCAAGGGGCATCCCGAAGCTGCTCGGCACGCCGTACAAGTTCGCGCAGCACGGCCAGTGCGGCGCGTGGGTCAGCGAGCTCCTGCCCCACTTCAGCGAGATGGTGGACGACGTCGCGTTCATCAAGTCGATGCAGACCGACCAGTTCAACCACGCTCCCGCCGAGCTGTTCCTGTTCACCGGCTCGCCCGCGCAACGGCGGCGCGTCGATGGGCTCGTGGGTGACCTACGGGCTCGGCTCGGAGAACGCAGAACCTGCCCGGCTTCGTCGTGCTCGATCAGCGGCGGCACCGACCCGACCGGCGGCAAGGCGCTCTGGAGCACCGGGTTCCTGCCGACCGTCTACCAGGGGGTGCAGTGCCGCACCGTCGGGCGACCCGGTCCTCTACGTCAGCAACCCGAAGGGGATGGACCGCGACGCCCGCCGCCGCACGCTCGACGCCCTCCGCCAGCTCAACGAGTACGAGCTGCGAGCAGTTCGGCGACCCCGAGACCCTCACCCGCATCAGCCAGTACGAGCTGGCCTTCCGCATGCAGATGGCCGTCCCCGACGTGATGGACATCGCCCAGGAGCCGGAGACGATCCGCGAGCTCTACGGCGCCGAGCCGGGCGCGGCGTCGTTCGCCAACAACTGCCTGCTCGCCCGCCGGCTGGTCGAGCGCGGCGTGCGTTACGTCCAGCTCTTCGACTGGGGCTGGGACTGCCACGGCACCGGCGCGGGCGACGACATCGTCGAGCACCTGCCCGAGAAGTGCAAGCGAGATCGACCGGCCGATCGCGGCCCTGCTCAAGGACCTGAAGCAGCGCGGGCTGCTCGACGAGACGCTCGTCGTCTGGGGCGGCGAGTTCGGCCGCACGTCGATGAACGAGGCCCGCGGCGGCTCGACGTTCCTCGGCCGCGACCATCACCCGCACTGCTTCACCCTCTGGATGGCCGGCGGCGGCATCAAGCCGGGCATCACCCTCGGCGCCACCGACGAGCTGGGCTACTCGATCACCGAGGACCCGGTGATCGATCCACGACCTCCAGGCGACGATCCTCCACCTGCTCGGCCTCGACGCCTGGAAGCTCCGCTACCCCTATCAGGGGCTGCACCAGCGGCTGATCGGCCCCGAAGGGGACGCGAAGGTCAGCAAGGAGATCCTGGCCTGATGAGAGTTGCACCATCGATGAACACGTTGATCGCAGCCGGCCCTCTCGGCCGGATTCTTCCGCGCGTTGGTCCTTCTGGCCCTCCTCGGCGGCTCCCTGCCGGCGGCGGAGCCGGAGACGATCGACTACGACCGCGACATCCGCCCGATCCTCTCCAATAGCTGCTTCACCTGCCACGGCCCCGACGCCGAAGGCCCGCAAGGGGGACCTGCGGCTCGACCGCAAGGACGACGTCCTCCGCGACCGCGACGGTCACGCGGTCGATCGTCCCCGGCGACGCCGACGCGAGCGAGCTGATCTTCCGCATCGAGATCGATGACGACGACGATGCGGATGCCGCCGCCGAAGTCGGGCAAGACGCTGACCGACGATCAGGTCGCACCTGCTCCGCCGCTGGGTCGAGCAGGGGGCGCACTGGGAGACCCACTGGGCGTTCGTGCCGCCGAAACGCCCCGACGTGCCCGAGGTCGCAGAACCCCGGCTGGGTCCGCAACCCGATCGACGCCTTCGTCCTCGCCCGGCTGGAACGCGAGGGGCTGGAGCCGTCCCCCGAGGCCGACCGGGTCGACGCTGCTCCGACGCCTGAGCCTCGACCTGATCGGCCTGCCGCCGACGATCGCGGAGATCGACGCATTCCTCGCCGACGACCGCGCCGACGCCTACGAGCGCCAGGTCGAGCGGCTGCTGGCCTCGCCCCACTACGGCGAGCGCTGGGGCCGGCACTGGCTCGACGCCGCGCGTTATGCCGACTCCGACGGCTACGAGAAGGACAAGTCGCGCCAGGTCTGGTTCTATCGCGACTGGGTCATCAACGCCTTCAACCGCGACCTGCCCTACGACCAGTTCATCATCGAGCAGCTCGCCGGCGACCTGCTGCCCGACGCCGTCGCAGGACCAGATCGTCGCGACCGGCTTCCTGCGCAACTCGATGATCAACGAGGAGGGGGGCGTCGATCCCGAGCAGTTCCGCATGGAGGCGATGTTCGACCGGATGGACGCCATCGGCAAGGGCATCCTCGGCCTGACGATCCAGTGCGCCCAGTGCCACAGCCACAAGTACGACCCGCTGACGCACGACGAATATTATCGGATGTTCGCCTTCCTGAACAACTCGCACGAGGCGAACATCGCGGTCTACACCCCCGCCGAGCAGAGCGAAGCGGGCCGAGATCTTCCGCGAGATCGCGCGAGATCGAGGCCGACCTGAAGCACCGAACCCCGACTGGGCCGAGCGGATGGCCTGCGTGGGAGGAGTCGGTCGCGGGCCGACCAGCCCGAGTGGACCGTCGTGCGAGCTCGACCGTCGATGACATCTCGACCGGCGGGCAGAAGTACCTGCCGATGGACGACGGCTCGTTCCTCGCGCAGGGCTACGCCCCGACGAAGCATCGGGTGAAGCTGACGGTCGAAGGTCGACGCCGCCGAAGATCACCGCGTTCCGCCTGGAACTGCTCAACGACCCGAACCTGCCGCTCGGCGGCCCGGGCCGGTCGATCGAGGGGACCGGCGCCCTGACCGAGTTCGACGTCGAGGCCGCGCCCGCCGACGAGCCCGGGAAGGTCGAGACGGTCAAGATCGCCCGCGCCATCGGCCGACGTCAACCCGCCCGAGACGCCGCTCAAGCCGATACTACGACGACCGCAGCGGCAAGACAGCGCGTCACCGGCCCGATCGACTTCGCCATCGACGGCAAGGACGAGACGGCCTGGGGGATCGACGCCGGCCCCGGCCGCCGCAACCTGCCTCGCAAGGCGGTCTTCGTCGCCGAGACGCCGATCCGAGCACGACGGCGGCACGATCCTGACGTTCTACCTCAAGCAGAACCACGGCGGCTGGAACAGCGACGACAACCAGAACCACAACCTCGGCCGCTTCCGCCTGTCAATCACCAGTGACCCCGACGCGCATGGCCGACCCCCTGCCCCAGCACGTCCGCGAGGTCCTGGCGATCCCCCGCGACGAGCGTACCCCCGCCCAGGTCGCGACGATCTTCCGCGCACTGGCGGACGACCGTCCCCGAGTGGAAGGACGCGAACGACCGGATCGAGGAACTCTGGAAGGAGCACCCCGAAGGTTCGTCGCAACTGGTCCTCCAGCAGCGCGAGAACCCGCGCGACACGCACCGGCTGGAGCGGGGGGACTTCCTCAAGCCCGCCGAGGAGGTCGAGCCGGGCGTCCCGGCCTTCCTGAACCCCTTGCCGGACGATGCGCCCCGCAACCGGCTGACCTTCGCCCGCTGGCTGGTCGACCGCGACGCGCCGACGACGGCCCGCTCGCTCGTCAACCGGGTCTGGCAGAATTATTTCGGCACGGGGATCGTCAGCACGAGCGAGGACCTGGGCTCGCAGAGCGAGGCGCCGACGCACCCCGAGCTGCTCGACTGGCTGGCCGTCGAGTTCATGGACCACGGCTGGAGCCTCAAGGACCTTCACCGGCTGATCGTCCTGTCGAGCACGTACCGGCAATCCTCGAAGGTGACGCCCGAACTCCTGCGGAAGGACCCGGACAACCGCCTGCTGGCCCGAGGGCCGCGGTTCCGGGTCGAGGCGGAGGTCGTCCGCGACATCGCCCTGGCCGCCAGCGGCCTGCTCGAACCCGGAGGTCGGCGGGCCGAGCGTCTATCCGCCCGCGCCCGACTTCCTGTTCCAGCCGCCGACGAGCTACGGGCCGAAGGTCTGGGACGAGGCGAAAGGCCCCGAGCGCTACCGACGGGCGGTCTACACGTTCCGCTACCGCTCGGTCCCGTACCCCGTCCTCCAGGTCTTCGACGCCCCGAACGGCGACATCTCGTGCGTCCGCCGCTCGCGGTCGAACACGCCGCTCCAGGCGCTCACGACCCTCAATGAGACGGTCTTTCTCGAATGTGCCCGTGCCCTGGCCCTGACGACGGTCCGCGACGGCGGCGAATCGGAGCGAAGACCGCATCGAGCTATGCGTTCCGTCGCTGCCTGGCGCGCACGCCGACCGAGGCGGAAGCGGCCGTCCTGCTCGACCTGCTGGAACGCCAGACGGAACGGTTCACGAGCGACGGGAAGAACCCCTGGGACCTGGCCGCGGACGATCCGCAAGGACCCGCCGGCGCTGCCCGAAGGGGTCACCCCGCGCAGGCTCGCCGGCTGGACGGCCGTCTCCCGCGTGCTGCTGAACCTCGACGAGACGATCACCAAGCAATAAGAAGGACCCGGACCTTATGAACTGCCAGGACC
This sequence comes from uncultured Planctomycetota bacterium, assembly GCA_963758025.1. Classification (GTDB taxonomy): domain Bacteria; phylum Planctomycetota; class Planctomycetia; order Isosphaerales; family Isosphaeraceae; genus CAVWUA01. Next base: position 19,435 of record CAVWUA010000026.1, read on the forward strand.
GCTATACCGCAACGCGGACCCGAAGCTCGTCGCCCGCCGCTGGTTCTTGCAGCAATGCGGCGTCGGCCTGGGGGCCATGGCCCTGGGCCAGTTGCTGGGGGATGCCGGTTACGCCGAGACGGCGACGACCGCCGGAGCCGCGTCGAATCCGCTCGCGCCCAAGCCGCCGCATTTCGCCCCGAAGGCCAAGCGGGTGATCTTCCTGTTCATGGCCGGTGCCCCGAGCCACCTGGAGCTGTTCGACTACAAGCCGCAGCTCGCGAAGTTCGACGGCACCCTGCCCCCTCCCGAGCTGATCAAAGGCTACCGCGCGGCGTTCATCAACCCGAACTCCACGCTGCTCGGCCCGAAGTTCGGCTTCGCCAAGCACGGCCAGTGCGGCGCGGAGCTGTCGGAACTGCTGCCGCACCTGGCGGAAGTCGTCGACGACATCGCCATCGTCAAGGGGATGAACACCGACGCCTTCAACCACGCGCCCGGGCAGATCCTGATGAGCACCGGCTCGCAGATCTTCGGCCGCCCGAGCATGGGTTCGTGGGCCACCTATGGCCTGGGGAGCGAGTCGCAGGATCTCCCCGGCTTCATCGTCTTCAGCACCGGCAAGAAAGGGCCGAGCGGCGGCAACTCGAACTGGGGCAGCGGCTTCCTGCCGACCGTCTATCAAGGGGTCCAGTTCCGCAACAGCGGCGATCCCGTGCTCTACCTCTCGAACCCCCGCGGGGTCGATGACGAGCTTCAGCGCGACTCGCTCGACACGATCAAGAGCCTGAACGCCATGCGGCTCGACGAGATGGGCGACCCCGAGATCGCCACCCGGATCAACTCGTACGAGATGGCCTTCCGCATGCAGCACGTCGCCCCCGAGGTGATGGACATCTCCCGAGAGCCGAAGCACGTTCTCGAAATGTACGGCGCCGAGCCGGGCAAGCCGTCCTTCGCCAACACCTGCTTGCTCGCCCGCCGGCTCACTGAGCGTGGCGTGCGGTTCGTCGAGATCTTCCACGAGGCCTGGGACCAGCACGGCAACCTCGTCAACGACCTCAAGAAGAACTGCAAGGACACCGATCAGGCCGCCGCCGCGCTGATCAAGGACCTGAAACAGCGCGGAATGCTTGACGACACGCTGGTCGTCTGGGGCGGCGAGTTCGGTCGGACGCCGATGGTCCAGGGGGGCAACGACGGCCGCGACCATCACCCCAACGCCTTCACGATGTGGCTGGCCGGCGGCGGCATCAAGGGGGGCGTCACCCTGGGCGAAAGCGACGACTTCGGCTTCCAGGTCGTGCAGGACAAGGTCCACGTCAACGACCTGCACGCCACGATGCTCCACCTGCTCGGCTTCGACCACACGAAGCTGACCTACCGCTTCCAGGGCCGGGACTTCCGCCTGACCGACGTGGCCGGCAAGGTCGTCAAGCCGCTGCTTGCCTGATCGGCCCACACGAAGCGAGTACAGGGATCAAAACATCCGAAAGGCCCCGGCGACCTCTTTCGCAACGTCGCCGGGGCCTTCTCTTTTCTCCGTACGGCGCGGCCGATCATCCATCCACAACGTGGACTGGCCCAGGCGAGATTTCGACATCCTCTCCCTCTCGCCTCTGGGCCTTGGTCGACGATGCGGCCTACTCACTCACCTCCACCGTCACGGCCATGACGACCGGCGCGGTCGCGTCGGGGCCTTTGACAAGCTCGATGGTTTCGATCGGTTCGTTGCGCTCGGGATGGACGGTCAAATAACGGACCTGCTGCCCCCGGAGCCGGAAGGCGAGCTTCGATTCCGGCACATCGACGACCCGGATGTAGTCGGCGAAGTGGATGCCGTTCTTCAACGGGTGATCCTCCGTCTTGCCGTCCTGGTAGTGCAGGCGGACGATCATCGAGACGGTCCCTTTTTCGCCATAAGGGTAGCCCCAGCCGCTCACGCCGCTCAGGAGGTGGATGGCCCGCGCCGGAGCGTTGCAGGGCAGGGAGACGGACTTCGGCATCGATGGCGGGATGGTGCCGTTGGGGCTGTTCAAGAGGATCACGTTGGGCACGCGACCGCCTTGCGGATCGACGAAAAGGAACGGCACGCCGTCGACGACCTTCGGCGACCAGTCGGGGAAGATCAGCCGTTCCGGGTCGGAGTCCCTATCGAAGAACATGCCGTGCGTGCTGTCGATCGTGGCGACCTTGCGGAGATCGAGCGGGAGATATTTGCCCCGCTGCGTGAGGAACGCCAGCAGGTCGGTCAGGTCGGACGTCGAGACCTGCTTCTCGAAGCCCTCGGGCATGAGCGACTTCTTCGAGGCGATCAGCTCGTCAATGTCCTCGCGCTGAATGCTGTGCGACTTGTTCTCGGCGTCGAGCAATTCGATCGACGTCTTCGTTTCCGAGGCCAGCAAGCCGCTCAGGATGCGGCCGTCGATCGTGGCGACGGAGTACTGCACGAAGTTCCCCTCGACGCTCCGGCTGGGGTCGAGGATGTGGACGAGCAGTTCCTCCCTCGGATGCGCGGCCGTGCCGGTCAGATCGGGGCCGACCTTCCCCCCCTCGCCGGAGTGGGTGTGGCACTTCGCGCACTGCTGCGTGAAGACCGCCTTGCCGTGCGCAGGGATCGCCCCCTTTCAGAACGATCGGGGCCAGGGCGTCGATGACCTTCTGGCGGTCGGGATCGGGCAGGCCGCCCCCCTGGCTCATGAGGTCCTTGGCGCGTCGGGCGATCGTCTTGTCCGGGTGATCGACCAGGGCTTGCTTCTGGTCGAGAGACAGCTCGGCCAGCCGGACCTGGCCCTCCTCGATGCCGTCCATCAACGCGACGGTCCAGTCCGACCGCCCCAGCAGAACCCGCAAGGCCACCGGGCGCACGGCGGGGGTGAGCGTGCCGAGCGCATCGACGAGCAGCGAGCCGACCTCGGCGGACTCGCTCCGGCCGATCGCCTCGATCAGCCCGACGGCCAGCTCCGACGAGACTTGCGGCGTGATGATGTCCAGAAGTTCCCGCGCGGCTTGAGGGTCCGCGCTGCGGAACTCGATCATCCGACGGGCCGCCTCGATCCGGGCGGTTTCGGACTTCGAGTCATCGCGGGCGGTGGCCAGGAACGACGCGCCGATCTCGGCCATGTAGCGGTCGAGGCCCGTCGTGCCCCAGCGACTGGCGAGCGTGACGATCCGGCTCTTGCCCGCCAGGGACAGGTGCTGCATGAGCTGGACAAGCGCCTTTGACTCGTCGTCGTCGAGCGCCACGCGACGATCCTCGGGCCATCCTCGGGTAAGGCCGGAGACGATCGCCTCGGCCACGCCCGGCTCGGCTTCCGGCAACGCCGCGATGAGGGAATTCACGGTTTCCGCCGGTCCCCCCGCGCGTAGTGCTCGGCCACGCGCTCGGCGATCACCAGGGGGGGGCCGGTCAACGGCCGGTCTCCCTTGCCGGAGGCCAACGCCTTGAGGAACGGCAGGGCATGGGCCGCCGCGGCGGCGGTCGCGCCGTCGCCGATCCAGCGGTCCTTCTCCACCAGCCCACCGCGCAGGGCCGCGACGAGCGCCTGGGCCGCCGATTCGGACGAGGGCATCTCCGAGAGCGCCAGCAAGGCCGCTAGCCGGACCTGCGGATCAGCATCATTCAGCAGCCCGGCCGCCTGGTCGGGCGATCCGGCACCCTTCCGGGGCAAGACCTCGACGGCGTTCCGCCGCACACCGGCCGACGGGTGCGACAGGGCCGCCACGACCGCCTGGCTCGCGTCGTTATTCCCGTCTCCGTCCAGACGCACCAGCCCTCGCAGAGTCCAGAGGGCATGGATCGCCCCCGGATTCAGGCCGATGGCATCGACCGATCGATCCTGGATCAGGCGGCTGAGGGCGGGCACGACGTCCCGCTCGCCACGCTCGACAAGCAGGCGCTGAGCGTGCATGCGCCAGAACATGTTGTTATTCGTCAGGGCGTCGACCAGCCCTTTCGCGTCGTCCGGATCGAGAGACATCGGCGGGGCCGGCTTCGCGTTCTTGGCGACGATCCGGTAGATCCGCCCGTGGGTCTTGTCCCGCAAGGGGGTTTCGTAGGCGCTCCCCCGGCCGGTGCGGAAGCCTTGCGGCGTGGGGTTGTGCTGGACGATGTAGTTGTACCAGTCGATGATCCAGACGTTGCCATCGGGGCCGATCTCCGCCATGATCGGCGACGTCCACTCGTCGTTGCTGGCGATCAGGTTCCAGACGTTGTGCGAGGCGAAGTCGCTCCCCTTCGGCTCCAGGCTGAAGGTGGCGACGAGGTGACCGGTCGGCTCGGCGACGAAGGCCGTCTTGTTCCAGTACTGTTCGGGATACTGCCGGGCGGTGTAGAGGGCATGCCCCGCCGCCGCGGTGAACCCGCCGTGCCAGTCCACCTGCCGGACCTTCTCGGTGACGGGGAAGAAGCGGTTCGTGTCGGCGATGCTCGCCAGGACGCTCGGCGCCCAGCCGCGCACGGCCTCGTAGTAGCGGTTCGGGATCGGCAGATAGACGCTCGGGCAGCCGTTGGCCGTCGAGCCGAAGACCAGCCCCTCCTCGCTGAAGCCGACGCCCCACGAGTTGTTGTTCGTGCTGCGGAGGAACTCCAGCTTCGAGCCGTCGGGCTTGAATCGGTAAAACCCCTGGCCGAACCGGTGGTCCGTACCGCCAACCTCGCCATCGAACGCGGAATAACCGACGATTCCCCAGATCCAGTTATCGAACCCCCAGCGCAGGTTGCTCGGCCCGGCGTGGGTGTCGCGGGTGCCCCAGCCGGTGAACAGGACCTTGTGCACGTCCGCCCTGTCGTCGCCGTCGGTGTCCTTCAAGAACAGCGTGTCGGGGGCCTGGTGAACGACGATGCCACCGTTGGCGAACGTCAGGCTCGTCGGGATATTCAGCCCCTCGGCGAAGACGGTGAACTTGTCCGCCCGGCCGTCGCCGTCGGTGTCCTCGCAGATCTTGATGCGGTCATGCCCCTCGGCATCGTCGGGGAGTTTGTTGTTGGGATAGTCCGTGCTCTCGACGATCCAGAGCCGCCCTCGGTGGTCCCAGGCCATGCAGATTGGCTTGGTAATCTCCGGCTCGGCGGCGAACAGCGTCACCTCGAAGTCGTCCGGCACGACCATGTGCTTCATCGACTCGGCCGGCTCGACCGGCAACTGCATCGTGCTGATCGGCTCCCCCTGCGTGCCCCACTTCTCCCCGGGGAGATAGTTGGGGATCTTCGACGGCGCCTCGACATACGTGAACGGCTTCAGCCCCCTGGCGACGCGAGGCCGGCTATCGACGACCTTCCCCTTGTTCGCCGCCCAGCGGATGCCGCGCTCGACCAGGTCGTGAAATCCGGGGTGCCCGAACGTCCGCGCGTCGTGGCCGTAGGCGGTGTAGAAGACCCGCCCCTTGCCTTGCTGGCGAACCCACGTCCAGGGCTCCGCGCCGTCCCCTTCGGGCCGGACCTGGAGGATGTGCCGATCCTCGTTCCCCTTGGTGTGCACGTAGGTTTCATCCCACGTATGGAACGGCTCCAGCCCTTGCATCGTCGGGTGGTCGGGATCGACGACCGTCACGTCGAACTCCCCCGTGCCATGCTTCAAGAACTGCGCCCCGACCAGCGCGACATACTCCGGCGAATTGCGGAAACAGAACGACGCGCAGTGGATCGGCACGAAGCCGCCCCCCCCGGCGACATAATCCAGCAGCGCCTTCTCCTGCGCCTGGCCGATCTCGTCAATGTTGGCATAAACGATCAGGGCGTCGTATTTCGCCAGGTTTTCCGGGTTCAGCGCGTCGAGATCCTCGGTGTACGTGACCTCGATCCCCCGATTCTCCAGCACCGGCATCAACTGCGCGGCCCGATCTTCCGGCTGGTGATGCCCGTTATCCCCCAGAAAGAGCACCGAGAGAGGCTCGGGGCTGTCTTCCGCCCGGATCACCGAAGGTAAGACGCCGATCATCAGCGCGAGCAAGCAACGTCGAAGCATGGGCCAGGTCCCTTCCATCAGGGCGGAGGTGTCTCGGCAAAGACGGGAGACGATGATCATATCCCGGTCATTGATCCCCGAACGGCGAAATGATGGGAACGCCATCCGGGCCAGCAGCATCATTTCGTGAATCGACCAGGGGAAATTACTCGCCCATCATCGGGCATTCCCCGGGCTTCGTCAAGCAACACCCCTCTCCAGTTTATTTTACCTATACTTTCTAAATACTATCATTTTATCTCTTGGCTTTCATGCACGACGACGTGCACGACCGAACCCACCTGCCAGTCTGGCAGCCTGTCTGGCGGGTCGGGAGGAGCCCGTTCAGGCGATGAAGCAGCCCGCGAGGTGGGGGTCGTGGTCGATCAGGTTGGCGACCTCGGAGACGCGGGGGCGGGTGGAGAGGATGGTGAAGCGGTCGGGTTTGATCGCGGGGGCGCGTTCCACGGCGTCGAGCCATTCGGCGCGGCGGAACGGGTCGTCCCGGATCGCCTGCCAGAAGCCGGTGCGGTCGAAGGTCCCGGCGATCAGGTCGGTTCCTTCCCCTTGCAGGTGGCTGACGAGGTAGGTCGCCACCCCGACCTGGAGGCCGTGCAGGCGGGGGCGCTCGGAACGGGCGTCGAGGGCGTGCGAGATCAAATGCTCGGCGCCGCTGGCGGGGCGGGACGAGCCGCAGATTTCCATCGAGATCCCGTTGAGCATCAGGGCCGTCGCCAGGAGGCGAAGCCCTTCGGGGTCGTGTTCGGGACGGCCGAGGAACTGGAAGACGCTGGCGTCGGAGAGCAAGGCGGCGAGGTCATCCACCGGCTCGCCGCGCTGGTGGTACGCGAGCTTCCAGTCCCGCACGGCGGTGATCTTCGCCAGGAGGTCGCCGACGCCCGAGAGCCAGAGAACCTTCGGGGCCTGTCGGCAGACCTCGGTATCGACCACGACGGCGAACGGCAAGGTCGCCGCCAGCGAGCGCTTCTTGCCGACGAGCGTGAGGCTGGACTGCGGCGAGCAGAAGCCGTCGTTCGAGAGGGAGGTCGGGACGGCGTAATAGGGCAGGCTCGCCAGGTGGGCGACGTACTTCGCCACGTCGAGCGCCCGGCCGCCTCCCAGACCGATGACCGCCTGGCGGGCGGTCGGCAGAGCGGCGAGCAGGTCCGCGGCGGCCTCGAAGCTGGCGGCATCGGCGTCGATCCGGTGAATGTCCTCGGCCCCCTGCTCGTTCAGGCCCTGAACGGCCCGCGCGACGATCTCCGGCACCATCCCTTGACTGACGATCAGGAGCACCCGGCGGTGGGCGTGCCTCGCGGCGTAGATTCCCAGGCGGTCGAGCGCGCCGGGCTTGATCCGCACGAAGGTCGGAATCGCGGCCTGGGTCCGGGTGAGCATCAATCCGTCTCCTTCCGCCGGAGCGCCCGGGCGACCTCCGCCCATCGCGTGAACGGGCGGAACTCCTCGCCGCGTTCCCGGAGCGTTTCGGCCAGAGACCCTCGGGCAAACCGCCAACGCGCGGGGACCAGCAAGGCCGGCTCCACATCCGTCAGACCATCCCCCGCGAAGGCGACCGGATGCCCCCCGGCCAGCGCCTGCCGCGCAATGGCCACCTTGTCGATCCCGGTTTCATACGAATAAAAGGGGGAACCCTCCGGGCGTCGCATCGCGAGCCGGCCGTTCTCGATCTGGCCCGGGTTGGCGTGGACCTCCAGCGCGACGCCCGCCGCGTCGAGCAGGCGGCGGATGTACCAGAGACAGCCGGCCGACGCCACGACGATCCGCCAGCCCTCGTGCCGGAGCGACTCGACCTCGGTGGCCAGATCCGGGTCCAGCTCCATCCGGTCGGCCAGGTCGGCCAGAGCGGCCTCACCGGCCGGGGCCGCCTCGAAGGTGAGCCGCAGGGCGTCGAAGTGGGTGATTCGCCCGGCGAGGTATTCGCCCCAGAAGTCGGGCGTCTCCGGCGGCAGCAGTCGTTCGATGACCAGGCGGTAGAAGTCGTGCCGGGTCATCGTGCCGTCGAAGTCACTGACCAGGACTGGCCCGGGGCCTGTTCTCGTCTCCGTCGCACTCATGGGCAGAGGGCCTCGGGGGTTGCCGCGATTCCGGGTCGAGTCGAGATGTCCATCCTGCGAAAAGGTCCCGTCTCCTGGCAACCGGCGTCTCGAAGAATTCCGGAAATGGGGTCGGCTCGATGCGGCGGTTTGACCACCGCGCAGGAGCCGCACCTTGACGCGGCGTGGCTCGGCCTGAATAACGGAGAGGAACCCGGCGTCGAGATTCCAATCGGCACACGCTCCACGAGGCCCCCATGCCCCCTATTTCCGTCGCCAGCCTCGGGCCCGCCACGCATCCGTCGCCGCAGCCGCTGGCGGACAGACCCGGATGCGGGGTCGGCCAGTTCGTCTCCGACGGAACGTTCGTCCGGGACCGGATCGAGGTCTGTCCCGACCGGCCTGAGGACGAGGGCTTGCTGTTCGAGAAGGCCGGACCGCGTGCCAGGTTGTTCTTCAAGCCATCGGAAGCGCGGGCGGCCATCGTCACCTGCGGCGGTCTCTGCCCTGGCCTGAACAACGTCATTCGCTCGCTGTTCCTGGAACTGCACTTCAATTACCGGGTGCCGATCGTGCTGGGCATCCGGTTCGGGTTCCAGGGCTTGAACCCTCGGGAGGGGCAGCCGCCGGTCCCGCTGACGCCCGATTTTGTCGCCAACATTCACCGTTCGGGCGGCACGATTCTCGGCTCGTCGCGCGGGCCGCAAGATCCCAGGGTCATGGTCGATTACCTCCAGCGCGAGGGGATCAACCTCCTGTTCTGCGTCGGCGGCGACGGCACCCAGCGCGGGGCTCACGTCCTGCACGAGGAGGCCCAGGTACGGGGCTACCCGCTGGCCGTTGTCGGCATTCCGAAGACGATCGACAACGACATCCTGTTCTGCGACCGGTCCTTCGGCGTCGTCACGGCCATCGAGAAGGCCAGCGAGGTCGTCGAGCTGGCGCACAACGAGGCCCGGGGGGTTCAGCGGGGCATCGGTCTGGTCAAGGTCATGGGACGCGAGTCGGGGTTCATTGCCTGCGGCGCGACCCTGGCGAGCCAGCAGGTCAACTACACGTTGATCCCGGAATCGCCGTTCCGCCTCAGCGGTGAGGATGGGCTCCTGGCGTCCCTGGAGCGCCGGATCGACGCCCGCAACCACGCGGTGATCGTCGTCGCGGAAGGGGCCGGGCAGCACCTCTTTCCCGAAGATGAAGACCTTGGGCACGACGCCTCGGGGAACCGCCGCTACCACGACATCGGGCCGTTTCTGAAGGAGCAGATTCAGGCCCACTTTCACCGCATGGGGCGGCCCGTCGAGATCAAGTACATCGACCCGAGCTACATCGTCCGTAGCCTGCCGGCGAACTGCGATGATAGCCTCCTGTGCGACGGCCTGGCCCGCCGCGCCGTTGATGCCGCGCTGGCCGGGAAGTCGGACCTGATGATCGGTTACCTGAACGGAGCGTTCGTCCACGTGCCGATCGCGATGGCCGTGGCCGAGAAGCGGAAAGTTTCGGCCGAGGGGATGCTCTGGAATGCCGTTCTGGCCGCGACGGGCCAGCCTCCCCGGCTCGGGGCGGAAGCGGCCGTCGGCAGATCGCTCTAGCCGATCCGCGCGGACCTTTGTATCCTCTCCGACTCCCGGACCGGTCAACATCAAGGACGCAACGATCGCGTACGGCACCTCAGAGACGTGGGAGTTCAACGGATGAGCCAAGGAACGGATACCGTCTTCAACGACCCTCGCACGGGAAAGCGGATCAGGTTGGAGGGAGCCCACGCGACGATGGCCGACCTGTCCCTGACCGAGATCTTGACTCACTACGAATGCGGGCCGGTCCGGTTCGCCGGGGATGAGAATGCTTCCTACGAGCGGCACCTGGTCCACGACCACGTGATCGACCCCCGAGCCTCCAGCACGAGGGAACGGTTCGAGGCCGTGGCGTTCTCCCTGCGCGACCTGCTCAGCAAGCGCTGGATCAAGACCCGCCAGACTCACGACCGGGAGAACCCGAAGCGGGTCTATTACCTGTCGATGGAGTTCCTCATCGGGCGGTCGTTGACGAACAACATCACGAACCTGCGGGTGGAGCCCCTGGTGCGCGAGGCGATGGAGCGCGAGGGGCTGGACCTGATGCAACTGGCCGAGATGGAGCCGGACGCCGGCCTGGGCAACGGCGGACTGGGGCGGCTGGCCGCCTGCTTCATCGACTCGCTGGCCACCTTGCGGATTCCAGCCTACGGCTACGGCCTGCGCTACGAGTACGGCATCTTCCGGCAGGAGATCCAGAACGGCTACCAGGTGGAAAGCCCCGACCACTGGCTCTACCGCCCGGACCCCTGGGAAGTCATGCGGCCGTCGGAGACGGTCGAGGTCGAGCTGAACGTCTCGGTCGAGTCGCGCGACGGCCGGGTCGTGCTGGTCCCTGGCCAGCGGATGCTCTTGCTGGGCATCCCCTACGACCGGCCGGTCGTCGGCTACGGCGGGAACACGATCAACACCTTGCGGCTCTGGGGGGCGGGTACCCCCTTGTCCTTCGACCTGGGGCGGTTCAGCAGCGGCGACCTGATCGGCTCGCAGTTGCACCAGCTCGCGGCCGAGTCCCTGATCCGCGTGCTCTATCCCGATGACTCGATCCAGGCGGGGCAGACCCTGCGGTTCATCCAGGAATACTTCCTCGTCGCCTGCTCCCTGGCCGACATCGTCGGGCCGGTTCCGCCAGAGCAACGACAACTGGCACGCCCTGCCGGAAAAGGTCGCCATCCAGCTCAACGACACCCACCCGGCCATCGCCGTCGCCGAGCTGATGCGCATCCTGCTCGACAAGGGGGGGCTGGACTGGGACGTCGCGTGGGACCTGACCACCCGGACCCTCGCCTACACGAACCACACCCTGCTCCCCGAGGCCCTGGAGAAGTGGCCCGTCTGGCTGTTCGAGCTGGTCATTCCCCGGCACCTGGAGATCATCTACGAGATCAACCGCCGGTTCCTCGACGACGTGCGGGAGAATATCCCGACGATGCCCGGCATGCCCAGCGCATGAGCCTGATCGAGGAAGGGGCGGTCAAGAAGGTCCGCATGGCCAACCTCGCCATCGTCGGCACCCACAGCACCAACGGCGTCGCCGAACTGCACACGGACCTGATCCGCGAGCGGCTCGTCCCCGACTTCGCCGCGATGTTCCCCGAGCGGTTCGGTAGCCAGACCAACGGCGTCACCCCGCGCCGTTGGCTCTTGATGGCGAATCCGTCGCAGTCGAACCTCATCTCCGAGGCGATCGGCGATGGCTGGATCACCGACCTGGAACAACTGCGCGACCTCGTCCCTCTGGCCGACGACGCGGGCTTCCGCGACCGGTTCCGCCAGGCCAAGCAGCGCGGCCAAGGGGCGCTTCGTGGACTGGCTCCGCGAGACGACCGGCGAGGTCGTCGATCCCGACACGATCTTCGACTGCCAGATCAAGCGAATCCATGAGTACAAGCGGCAGCTTCTGAACGCCCTGCATATCGTCGTGCTCTACAACCGCCTGCGGAAGAACCCGGACCTCGACGTGCCGCCCCGGACGTTCTTCTTCGCGGGCAAGGCCGCCCCCGCCTACGCCCTGGCGAAGCGGGTCATCAAGCTCATCAACGGCATCGCCGCGACGATCGACGCCGACCCGGCCGTGCGGGGCCGCTTGAAGGTGCTGTTCCTGCCGAACTACAGCGTGACGGTGGCCGAGCGGCTGATCCCGGCCAGCGACGTCTCGGAGCAGATCTCGACGGCCGGTTACGAGGCCAGCGGCACCAGCAACATGAAGTTCATGATGAACGGTGCCCTGACCATCGGCACCCACGACGGCGCGACGATCGAGATTGCCCGGGAGGCCGGCGAGGAGAACGTCTTCCTCTTCGGCCTGACCGCCGAGGAAGTCTCCGGCAGCCGCGGGTGGTATAGCCCCTTCTGGCACTACGAACACGACGCCGAGACCCGCGAGGCGCTCGACCTGCTCTTCTCCGGCCACTTCTGCCCGGAGGAGCCGAAGATCTTCGAGCCGATCCGCGACCGCCTGCTGACGCACGGCGACTATTACATGCACCTGGCCGACCTCCCCTCCTACGCCCGGACGCACACCCGGCTCGGGGAGCTCTACACCCAGCCCGACGCCTGGACGCGCAAGGCGATTCTCAACGTCGGCCGATCGGGCAAGTTCTCCAGCGACCGCACGATCGCCAGCTACGCCCGGTCCATCTGGCACGCGAAGCCGTGCCCGGTTCCGGAATGAGCTCCACGAATCCGCATGGGTGGTCAGAGCGGGTCGTTTCGTGTAGCATCCCTGCACGAGACGACTTCCGGAGCCTGCCATGCGGATTGCGCTATTCATTACGTGCTTCAACGACACGATTTTTCCCCAGACCGGCCGCGCGACGGTCCGGCTGCTGGAGCGGCTGGGCCACACGGTCGACTTCCCGATGGAGCAGACGTGCTGCGGTCAGATGCACTACAACACCGGCTATCAGCGCGAGGCGATCCCGCTGGTCCGCCGGTTCGTCGAGGTGTTCCGGGACGCCGAGGTGGTCGTCTCCCCCTCGGCGTCGTGCGTCGGCATGGTCCGCCACCTCTACCCGCACGCCGCCGAGCTGGCCGGAGACCATGCGCTCGGAGTCGCCGTGGAGGAGCTTTCCACGAGGGTCTTCGAGCTGTCGGAATTCCTCGTCCAGAAGCTCGGCGTGGAGGACGTGGGGGCCTACTATCCCGCACCGCGTGACGTACCATCCGACGTGCCACTCGTTGCGGATGCTGCGGGTCGGCGACGCCCCCTTGCGGCTCTTGCGGGCGGTGCGCGGGATCGATCTGGTCGAGCTGCCCCGGGCCGAGGAATGCTGCGGCTTCGGCGGCACGTTCGCCGTGAAGAACGCCGACATGTCGATGGCGATGCTCAGCGACAAGCTGCGTTGCGTGCTCGACACCCGCGCCGAGATGTGCGCGGCGGCCGATAACTCCTGCCTGATGCACATCGGCGGCGCCTTGCACCGCCAGCGTGCCGGGGTGGGAACGATCCACCTGGCGGAAATCCTCGCCTCGACCGAGGAGGAGGCCCTGACATGAACAAGATCGAACCGTTGCCGACCCATCCCGCCACCCCGTTCCCGATCGCGGCACGCGAGGCCCTGGCCGATACGCAGCTTCGACGCAACATGGGCAAGGCCACCCAGACGATCCGCGACAAGCGCGCGGCGGTCGTCGGCGAGATGCCCGACTGGGAGGCGCTCCGCGAGGCCGGGCGCGCGATCAAGGAACGCACGCTCCGCCATCTCGACAAGTATCTGCTGGAGCTGGAAGCCTCCGTCGACGCGCGCCGGGGGCAAGGTCCACTGGGCACGCGACGCCGCCGAGGCCAGCCGCATCGTCGCGCAGATCGCCCACGACGAAGGCGCCCGCGAGGTGGTCAAGATCAAGTCGCTGACGACCGACGAGATCGGCCTGAACGAGGCGCTGCACGAGCTGGGCATCGAGGCGACCGAGACCGACCTGGCCGAGCTGATCATCCAGCTTGCCGGCGAGCGGTCCTCGCACATCCTCGTCCCGGCGATTCACAAGAACCGCTCCGAGATCCGCGCGCTGTTCCGCCGCACGCTGGGCGTGACCGAGCTGACCGACGAATCCGAGCGACCTGGCCGCCGCGGCCCGGGAACACCTGCGACGCAAGTTCCTCAGCGTGCCGGTCGCCGTCAGCGGCGCGAACTTCGGCGTCGCCGAGACCGGCTCCATCTGCATCGTCGAATCCGAAGGCAACGGCCGGATGTGCCTGACCTTGCCCCGCGTCCTGATCTCGGTCATGGGGATCGAGAAGCTCATCCCGACCTGGCGCGACTTCGAGGTCTTCCTCCAGCTCCTGCCCCGCTCCTCCACCGGCGAGCGCATGAACCCCTACACCTCGTTCTGGACGGGCGTTTCCGACGGGGACGGCCCCGAGCGAATTCCACCTGGTCCTGCTCGACAACGGCCGGACCCGCGTCCTGGCCGACCCGCACGGCCGCCAGGCCCTCAACTGCATCCGCTGTAGTGCCTGCCTGAACATCTGCCCGGTCTACGAGCGCACCGGCGGCCACGCGTATAACTCGGTCTATCCCGGCCCGATCGGCGCGATCCTCACGCCGCAGCTCGTGGGGGTCGAGAATGCCGGCTCGCTGCCGTACGCCTCGTCGCTCTGCGGCGCCTGCTACGACGTCTGCCCGGTGAAGATCAATATCCCCGAGATCCTGATCCACCTGCGGGGCAAGGTCGTACGGAACAAGCAGGACGAGCACGGCCTCCGCGGTCGCCTGAACCCCGAAAGTCTCGCCATGCGGTTCCTCGCCCGCGTCTTCGCCAGCCGGGGCCGGTTCGAGCGGGCGCAGAAGCTCGGGCGGTTCACGCAAAAACCGGCGATGCGCCGGGGTTACATCGAGCACCTGCCGGGGCCTCTCTCGGGCTGGACCACAATGCGCGACGTGTACCCGGTCGCCCCGCAAACATTCCGCGAATGGTGGAGGGCCCGGTCATGAGCACCGCGCGCGACGAGATCCTCAGCCGCATCCGCGACGCCCTTCGGGACGTCCCCGCCGACGAGTCCCCCGACGCGGTCCCCGTGCCCCGCGACTACGAGCAGGTTTCCTCGGCAACCGCGACGGAGCGGGTCGAACAGCTTGTCGATCGGCTGACCGACTACAAGGCGAGCGTCCGCATCGTCAATCCCGCCGAGCTTCCCGGCGCGATCGCGTCGGCGTGCGCGGCCCGCGCCGTGAGGCGGCTGGTCGTGCCGGCCGATCTGCCCGAGGAATGGGTTCCTCCCGATGTCGAGGTCCTGAGCGACCCCGGCCTGTCGAACGAGGAACTCAACACCAGCGATGGTGTGCTGACGGCCTGCGCTCTGGCGATCGCGCAGACCGGGACGATCGTCCTCGATAGCGGCCCCGGTCAGGGAAGGCGCGCCATCACCCTGCTGCCGGACTATCACCTCTGCATCGTCCGCGAGGAGCAGATCGTCGGCCTCGTCCCGGAAGCCATGACCCGGCTGCACAACGCCGCGAGCGGCCCCGGTCGCCCGATGACCTGGATCTCCGGCCCTTCGGCCACGTCCGACATCGAGCTGAGCCGCGTCGAAGGTGTCCACGGCCCCCGCACGCTGGAGGTCTTGATCGTCGTCCAGGGTGACGGTTGATTCAAGCCCGTCGCGCGACGAGCCGGGCGAGATGTCGGCCCTCGTCCGTCCAGCCCTCGTCGTAACGGACGATCTCCAGCCCCTCGACCAGCCGCGGGATCTCGCCGTCCTCCAGCAGATACGCCGGTCCCGGCCGCTCGTGCCGCTGGAGGTTGCTCCGCGTCGGATGAACGACGACGAGCAGGCCGTTCCGTTCCAGCGTTGCGGAAATCGGCTCGAACAGCGGACGCCAGAGAAAGTGGCAGCAAACGATCAAGGCCCAGGGGCCGGCAGGCAGCCCCTCCACTTCCAGGTCCCTGAGCTGCGTGTGGAGCGAACAGCCCGCCGCATCGGCGTGCTGGCGTGCCAGACCGAGGGCCACGTCCGAGATATCGGTGAGGGTCACGTCCAGTCCGCGTTGCGCCAGCCAGAGGGCGTTGCGACCGTCGCCTCCCGCCACGTCGAGCGCTCGCCCCTGGCGCGGTAGAATCGCGTCCAGGGACACCAGGAACGGACAGGGCGGCGACAACGGCCCCCGCCGCTCCCGGTATCGGGCATCCCACTTCCTTCGGTCGCTCTCGGCCATCGGCTCTCTCTCCGTCTGTGCGTCCTCTTGAGTATAACCGGAACGGAAAAGGAGCGTCTCACGATGCGAGCAATGCGTCTCCAGGCCCTGGCCCCCTTGCGAGAGAACCCGACGCCGCTCCAGTTGGCCGACGTGCCCGATCCGGTCCCGGCGCCCGGCGAACTCCTGCTCCGCGTCCACACGTGCGGCGTCTGCCATACGGAGCTGGACGAGATCGAGGGCCGGACGCCGCCGCCGAGACTCCCGATCATCCTCGGCCATCAGGTCGTCGGACGGGTCGAGGCCCTGGGCGACGGGGCGAACTCATTCCAGCGCGGTGACCGCGTCGGCGTGGCCTGGATCTTCTCGGCGTGTGGGACGTGTCCGCTCTGCCAGAGCGGACAGGAAAACCTCTGCCCGCAATTCCGGGCGACCGGCCGCGACGCCCACGGCGGCTATGCCGAACTCATGACCGTTCCCGCCACGTTCGCCCACCCGATCCCCGAGGTCTTCTCCGACGAGGAGGCCGCCCCCCTGCTCTGCGCGGGGGCCATCGGTTATCGCTCGTTGCGACTGACCGGGCTGGAGAACGGCCAGAGCCTCGGATTGACCGGCTTCGGCGCCTCGGCGCACCTGGTCCTGAAAATGGTCCGGCACCGCTTCCCGGATTCCCGCGTCTTCGTCTTCGCCCGCGCGGAGTCCGAGCGCGACTTCGCCCGGGAACTGGGCGCGTTCTGGGCGGGAGACACCGCCGATCGGGCGTCCGAACCGTTGAACGCCATCATCGACACGACCCCCGCCTGGACTCCGATCGTCGAGGCCCTCGCCAACCTCGCCCCCGGTGGCCGACTGGTCGTCAACGCGATCCGCAAGGAAGACACCGACAAGGACGCCTTGCTGCGGCTCGACTACCCCACCCACCTCTGGCAAGAGAAGGAGATCAAGAGCGTGGCCAACGTCACCCGGCGCGACGTGCGGGAATTCCTCCAGCTCGCCGCCGAGATCCCCCTGAAGCCGGAGGTCCAACTCTATCCCCTGGAAGACGCCAACCGGGCTCTCAACGAGTTGAAGGACCAGAAGATCCGCGGGGGCAAGGTCCTCCGGATCACGGCCAGCGGCTCCTGATCAGGGGGCAACCCCGCCGTCATACGGCCCACGCGATCGCCACGGCCAGCCTCGATGGTGAGTTCCGCATCACAAATGGCACTAGGAGTCACACAGTTCGCCCCGAAGGGCAGCATCCGATAGCCAGGGGCAACGCCCCTGGTCCCGGTGAACGCCGCGAAGTCTCCCCCCGCCCTGTAGGGGCGGATTTCGCCCCGCGTGATCCGACGAAATCCGCCCCTACAGGGCGGGGGTGTTTGTCGTGGATCCGATTCCAGGGGCGTTGCCCCTGGCTTCTGAATGCTGCCCCTCGGGGCGAATCGAGATGGTCTCCCCCATCGGGAACAGGGCAACGAAGGAGAATCTGGGTCAATTGCGTAGCTCCTACACAAATGTTTATTATATTATTATTAATATTGAGTAATAATATTCCGGAATCTGGAATGTACTATCTCCCAAGCGGCAACCAGTAATGAACATATGAACACAGATATCACTCTGGGCAGCATGTTGGGCGAATCTGTAGAATAGTGGCCCGGAACACGAACAGAGGAGAGCCTGCCCCATGCTGCCAAGAGTGCTTGAACCCGAGGTCATGGACAGCCGCGAGGAGGCGGTTGCCTATGATGCGATGGACCATGAGGAGGTCAACCATCGCTTCGTCGCCGACTTCCTGGAAGCGCGGGGGCCTTCCGGTCCGTGTCACGTGCTCGACGTTGGCACGGGGACGGCCCGGATTCCCATCTTGCTCTGTCGGGCCGATCCCGACGTGCAGGTCATCGGGATCGACCTGGCCGAGTCGATGTTGAAGATCGGCCGTGACAACGTCGAACAGGCCAGCCTGGCCGGTCGTATTCGTCTGGAGCGTCTCGACGCCAAGGCCCTCGAACTGACGGACGCGCGGTTTGACGCGGTGATCTCCAACTCCATCATTCATCACATTCCCGACCCGGAGCCGGTCCTGGCCGGAATGGTGCGGTTTGTTCGGCCAGGCGGGACGGTTTTCGTCCGTGATCTCGCCCGCCCCGGATCGATCGAGGAACTGGAACGGCTCGTCGCCCGGTATGCCGGCTCGGAAGGTCCCGCCGCGAGGGCGTTGTTCGCCGCATCGCTCCACGCGGCCCTTCAGGTCGAAGAGCTGGGCCAGCTTTTAAACCGCCTGGGGATTTCCAGCGGATCGGTGACGATGACCTCCGACCGCCACTGGACGTGGTCCTGGCAACGTCCCCGTAACTGAGACGTTCGGCTCGTGGAGACGAGAACTTCCGTGAACGACTCATCAATCTATCCGGAGACCCGTCGAGAGACCGCCGGGTTTCCTGACGTCGTGGACCTGGTCGCGGCCGATGGAACGCCCCTCCGGGGCCATTTCTGGCAAGGGCGGAATGCGCGTGGCACCCTGGTCATCGCCCACGGCCTGGGCGAGCATTCGGGCTGTTACGACGATGTCGCCCGGGAACTGACGCACACGCCGGGCCTGGTGGATGTGCTGTGTTTCGACTTTCGCGGACATGGCGTCAGCGCGGGGCGTCGCGGGGTCGTCCGCCACTATGACGAACTGCTGCTCGACCTCCGCGCCGCCCTCGACTGGACCGGTCAGGCCCGACCCGATCGCCCCGTCTTCCTGCTCGGTCACTCCAACGGCGGACAGGTCGTCCTCCAGGCCGCCATCCAGGGCGATCCCCGAATCGCCGGCCTGGTTGTTTCGAATCCCTCGCTGGAGCTTGCGGTGGCGGTTCCTCAATGGAAGTTGATGACGGGAAAAATCTTGCGATGCCTTGCCCCCGGAGTGACGCTCTCGGCCGATCTCCCCCAGGAGTCCTTGACCCGCGACTCCGACCGCTGGCCCGAGCGGCTGGCGGACCCACTCCGGCATAGCCGGGTCAGCGCTCCGCTGTTCTTCGGAATGATCGAAGGGGGTGCCCAGGTCCTCTCCCGAGCGGAAAAAATTCACCAGCCCGCCCTCGTTCTGCTCGGCGAGGCCGATCCGATCGTCAAATCCTCGTCCACACGCGCCTTTTTCGACCGCCTCGGCTCCCCCGACAAGACCTTGCACCTCTATCCCGAGATGCTCCACGAACCGCTCAACGAACTGGGGCGGGAACGGGTTCGCGCCGACCTCACCGACTGGCTCCGGCGACACCTCGATAATGCCAATCCATGATTGCGTGATTTAATGCAATCAATTTACATAAAGTTCACGATTGTGACAATCGAGCGTGTTTTCCTCTTGAGAGTCTGAATTCCCTCGCTGTAAACTGAAAGGCGCGGGTTTGCAGCCATGCGCACGCACCTTGTGTCACTCCACCGCAATCCGAGGTAGCCTCGATGGCGACCATCGCCCATCGCGCTCGAACGATCGTGCCTCTGCTGGCACTCTGGTGGCTCGTGACCTTGCCGGTCCGAGGCGACTACTACGTCGTGGAGGATCTGGGCCTTGTTGCCCCCGGGAAGACCAGCCAGGGTTCCGGAATCTCGGCCGCGGGACAGGTCGCCGGCTCGATGACGATTCCGGGCGGCGCGGTTCAGGCCTTCCGTTCGCAAGGGGCGAATCAGCAACTGCAGAACCTGGGCACCTTGCCCGGAGGGTTCAACAGCTTCGGGTATGGCATCAACAGCCAGGGTCAGGTCGCCGGCGCCAGCGAGGTCATCGTCAACGTCAGAGGCACGAATGTCGTGACCATGCACGCCTTCGTGACCAATGAGAATGGTCGGATGACGGACCTCGGCACCCTGACGGGTGGCATTTCCAGTGAGGCGTTCGGGATCAACTCAGGGGGGCAGGCCACCGGCTACAGTACGCGCATCGGCGACAGCCTCGACTCGATGATGGGATTCTGCACCGACGCCAACGGCCAGTTGGTGCCGCTCGGCACGCTCGGCGGGCCGACGAGCCAGGGCAACGCGATCAACGAGCTCGGAATCATCGCGGGGACGTCCACCACGTCCTGGGGGGCTCAAATGGCCTTCCGCTATAACGACGAGACGAAAACGATGGTCCCCCTCGGGACGCTGCTCGGCGGGACGGACAGTTACGGGTTGGGGATCAACGATCTCGGTCAGGTCGTCGGCGCCTCGAAGGTCGCGGGCACGATGCACGCGTTCCGCACCTCGCTGGAGAACCCGGACCGATTGGAGGATCTGGGCACGCTCTATGGCGACAATTCCCAGGCGCTCGACATCAATAACGAGGGCACGATCGTCGGCAAGGGGCGGATCTCCGGCAACCTGGATCATGCGTTCCTCTGGACCAGGCAGGACGGGATGGTCGATCTGAACACCCTGCTCCCGCCAAGCTCCCAGTGGTTGCTGCTGGAAGCGGTGGGGATCAACGACCAGGGTTACATCACCGGAACAGGGCTGTTCAACAACGAGCAGCGGGCCTTTCGCCTGGTTCCCTCGGGTTACACAGGCTCCACCCCCGCCCCGCCAACGGTGGTGCTGGTGGGCATCGGGGGGCTCTGCCTGAGTGCCTGGCGACGCTGGCGACGGCCCAGGCCCGGCTGAGAGAGACGAGAGACGACGGGCCGGGTCAGGGCCGGACGAACTGGTTGCCGGGAACCCGTCGGACGAGCCGGCGCATCTCCAGGACGGCCAGGGTCGCCATGACCTGCGAGGCCGTCAATCGCGTCTGGGCGATCAGTTCATCGACGCCGCAGGGGCGGTCGCCCAGGTGACCCAGCAGGGCGCGCTCGTGCTCGGAGAGGGTCAATTCCGCCGGGTGACGCACGGGCACGGCGTCGGCTGTCGGGCGGACCTCCCGCACCAGCGGGCCGAGTTCTTCGAGGATGTCGTCCACGGTCTCGACCAGCTTCGCCCCGTCGCGGATCAGGCGGTGACAGCCCCGGCTGGAGAGGCTATCGACCGGACCGGGGACGGCGAAGACCTCGCGGTTCTGCTCCATCGCGTGCCGCGCCGTGGAGAGAGAGCCGCTCTTGGGGGTCGCCTCGATCACGACCACGCCGAGGCTCAGGCCCGAGACGATCCGGTTGCGCTGGGGAAACAACTGGGCGAGTGGGCCTTGCCGCATGGGCATCTCCGAAAGCACGGCGCCGTGATCGGCGATCTCGGCGGCCAGGTCCTCGTGCTCGGGCGGATAGACGGAGGACAACCCATTGGCCAGCACGGCCAGGGTACGTCCCCCCGCTTTCAACGCCCCCCGGTGCGCCGCCGCGTCGATCCCCCGGGCCAGGCCCGAGACGACCGTCAGGCCGACCCTCGCCAGCGAATGCCCCAACCGCTCCGCCATGCGCAGGCCATAGGGGGAGCATCGGCGGGAGCCGACCAGGGCGATGGCCAGCGAGTCCGCCGGGCTGATCGTGCCCCGGCAATACAGCAAAGGGGGCGGGTCGGGAATCGTCCGGAGCGTCTCGGGATAATCGGCGTCGGCAGCCGGCAGAGGACGGACCCCGTTCAAGCGACAGAGGGCCAGCTCCGCCTCGGCATCAATCTCCCGACGGGCCTTGGCAATCTTCTCGACCAGCTTCGGTCCGACGCCGGACACCTCGCGCAAGGACGACCCCGACGCCTCCAGCACGGCCCCGGCCGAGCCAAACCGCTCCAGCAAGCCCCGGCTGGTCAACGGCCCGACCCCCGGAATCAGCGTCAGGCGGATCAGGTCGAGCAAATCGGCTTCGGTGGTCGCGTCGTCGGCCATACGGTCTCCCGCTCCCCGCGCGGAGGGAACGTCAAGATAACGAGTTCAGCTTGGCAAATGGTACATTCCCGATTCCCGATTTCAGATTCCCGATTTCAGATTCCAGATCTTCAAAGGAGTTACGCAGTTCGCCCCGAAGGGGCAGCTCCCGCGCGGAGGGAACGTCAAGATAACGAGTTCAGCTTGGCAAATGGTACATTCCCGATTCCCGATTTCAGATTCCCGATTTCAGATTCCCGATTTCAGATTCCAGATCTTCAAAGGAGTTACGCAGTTCGCCCCGAAGGGGCAGCATCCGATAGCACGGGGGTCACCGGGGCGTTCAGGGGCAGGCAGGCGGCCAGCCAGGAGACGAAATCGTGACCCCGCTGCTGGCAGGTCATCGCCAGGCTCGTCAGCCGCTCCCACGCCCGCTTCCCGGCCTCGGTCTTGTTCCCGCACGACACCTTCCGCGCGATCACGCCCGGGTCACGCAGCGAGGCGCTCCGCACGGTTGTTCGTCGGTTCCGCCGCGGGGTAGTCCAGGCAGCAAGACCACCCCGCGCCGTTTGCCGATCCGTTGCTGAATCGCCAAGTCTCCGCTTGGCTCCGCGCCTCGGCCAGCAGCCGGTCCAACCACGCCTCCAGGTGGCCGTTGCGCGCGAACTCCTCTTGGCCGAGAGACACGCGGTGTCACAACGCATTGACATCGTGAACAGCAGCTTCCACTCGTTCAGATAGCTTGGGTGGGTCGTGTCTGGCTGGTCCTGCGCGCCGCGATCGCCTTCTGGTGGTGGGCAATGCACTTGTGCATCCGGTACGGCAGGTTCTCATAACTGGCCAGGCAGTCGCTCACCAGGATGCCGGCGAAGTCCGCGCAGAGCATCTCCAGCACCACCTGCCGGCCGCGGCTCTCGTCGACGTGGTAGACCGTCGCGTCGGCGGTCGTGAACGTCCACAGCCAGTGCCCCGGTGCCCCGACGTACCAGCTCGTCTCGTCGACGAACACGGCGGCCGCGCGCGGATCTCGGTGACCAGGCTGTCGAAGGCCGGGGTGACCTTCGTCGCGGTGCATTGCACGCCCAACGCCAGTCCGCCGGGGCTGAGCGAGAGGCCGCACAGGAGCTTCAGCACGCGGCAGGTCTTGCGTGTCGTCAGCCCGAACTGCTTGTTCAACGCGGCGGCCAGGGCACGGGCAGGGGGCCCAGCTGAACCTTGGCCGCGCCGGTGGCGGTCGAGGTCTGCAGCGGGTGGGAACTGTGCACCGGCCCGCAGGTGGCACAGCGGCCGCGGTACGTGACCAGGCGGGTGACGCGGGGCCGGACCGGGGGGATCTCCTCGATGAACTGCTCGATCGGTTCGACCGCGGTGAACGGGGCGCCGCAGTGGGGACAGCCCGTCAGCGGCACCTCGGCGTGTTCGTCGACGTGGTCGGGGATGGCCCGGCGGGCCCCGGGATGGCAGTCCGGGCGGCCGGGCGGCTTCCGGGAGCCATGGGGGACCTTCCGGGAGTCACGCCGGCGGAACGGGGCCGCCTGGCGTGCCGCGGCCCGGGTCTGCTCGTCGAGCTGCTGCTGGAGCCGTTGGTTCTGGTCCCGGAGGTCGCCGATGGTCTGCTCCAGGGTGGCGACCTGGGCGCGCAGCGTCTGGTTCTCTTGCCGGAGTTGCTCCAGAGTCGCCCGCTCAGTAGCCGTCATGGTCCACCCCACCGGCCGGATCGGCCCCATGATCGATTCAGGCCAGCAAAAAGGGGGCCGCTAAACACGTACAGGGGCAACGCCCCTGGGACACGGATCACAACACACGACCCCGCCCTGAAGGGGCGGATTTCGCCCTCTTCGGCGGGACGCAATCCGCCCCTTCAGGGCGGGCCGGAACGAGAGAGGTTGAGCACCGTTCTCCAGGTCCAGGGGCGTTGCCCCTGGCTATCGGATGCTGCCCCTTCGGGGCGAACTGCTCCTCTGGAATCGGGAATCGGGAATCGGGAATGGCGGACTGCTCCTCTGGAATCGGGAATCGGGAATGGCGAACTGCTCCTCTGGAATCGGGAATCAGGAATGGCGAACTGCTCCTCTGGAATCGGGAATCGGGAATGGCGGACTGCTCCTCTGGAATCGGGAATCGGGAATGGCGAACTGCTCCTCTGGAATCGGGAATCGGGAATCGGGAATCGGTGATGTGCCATTTGCCAACCGGCGATCCGTCAACCTCACGGACCTCCTACGCGAGGACGGCCCGGATGTCCGCCTCGCTCGGGGCGTCCGTCAGCTCGACCCGGCCGATCTCCCTCGGCAGGACGAATCGGATCGTGCCACCCCGGTTCTTCTTGTCGCGGGTCATCCGGTCAAGAAGCGCGTCGGGGTCCAGCCCCGGCGCGGCGGTCGGCAGGCCAAACCGGCGGACCAGGGCCTCCAGGCGGGCGGTCGTCTCGGGACCGATCCAGCCGAGCCGCTCGGCCAGGCGGGCCTCGGCCACCATCCCCGCCGCCACGGCTTCCCCGTGCCGGAACGCTCCGCCATAGCCGGCGACCGCCTCGATCGCGTGGCCGATCGTGTGGCCGAAGTTCAGCACGGCCCGCAATCCCGTCTCCTCCCGCTCGTCGCGCGAGACGACATCGGCCTTGAGCTGGCAACTCCGCGCGACGATCTGTCGGGTCGCTAACGGCTCCCGAGCGAGGATCGCCTCGGCGTTCGCCTCCAGGAAGTCGAAGAACCCGGCGTCGAGAATCACGCCGTACTTAACCACCTCCGCCAGTCCGCAGCGCAGCTCGCGTTCGGGAAGGGTGGCGAGCGTCTCGGTGTCGATCCAGACCCCGACCGGCTGGTGAAACGCCCCGACGATGTTCTTGGCTTTCGGCAGATTGACCGCGACCTTGCCCCCGACCGAGCTATCAACCTGGGCCAGCAGGCTCGTCGGCACCATCAGCAACGGGAGCCCCCGGGTGAACGTCGCCGCGACGAACCCCGCGAGGTCGCCAATGACGCCGCCCCCCAGCGCGATGATCGCGAAATGGCGGTCGGCCCGCAGCTCCACGAGCCGTTCGTACAGCCCCTCCGCCCGCGCCAGGCTCTTGCTCGCCTCGCCCGGAGGCAGCACGGCCGTCGTCGTGGCGATCCCGGCCTCACGGAGCGAGGACGCCAGCGGTCCGGTCTGATCCTTCAGATTCTCGTCGGTGACGATCAACCCACGACGGCACGACCGCCCGGCCCAGGTGGCGTCGAGCGCCTCGCGGGCGAACGCGCCGAACGCCTCGGGCCGGCGGCTGACGACGCGGATTTCATACGAACGCGGACCCAGTTCCACGCGCACCGAGGTCAACGGGTCGGCGGGGGATGGCATGACGGACACGACGGCAGCACTCCTCTTTCCGCGAAAGGCGGAATTATAGCAGGCCGGGCCATCCGGGGAAATCGCCGACCGGCGGGGATCCATCCTCCTGACCCGACGTCTCGAAGTTTGATCGTGGCGGCATCCTCGCCCCCGACCCGGCTTGCCCTCCCGCCGGGATCGAGTGTCCAGGGAATGTCACTCCAACCCCTCCGACGCGCGCCGCGGCGCGGGGTCAGCGACACTCCCTGAGGGCCGAATCGAGCCTCCCGGCGTTCGCGGGACGGCTCCCGGAGCAGAGGGAATCTGGCAGATCTATCTGGTATGAAAGGATTTCCGTCGAAACGCTCCCTGCCGAACGAGGCCCATAAGGTCAGCATCACTCGCGAAACTCGGAAATCGGGACCGAAAAATTGACGCTTCTGTCTTGAATATAATAGTTTGCGTCGATCCAAGTCGGCTTGGTGACGAGAAAAAAACGCGCGCCCGGGGTCCACGACACACGCGAGGCCGTTGGCGCGTCGGAAAAATGTCACTGAGGGCCCTCCTCGCGTTCAAAACGCGGTGGGTCGCCCGTCCCGAAAAGGCGGGACGACCTCTTGCCAGAGACCAAGGTCCGTCGCTATGATCGGGCCGCGTCCGGGTGGTCGAGGAATGATGCCCGGGTGACTCTCGCAACTGGGAATACACCCTTTGGTCGGTCACGGAGGACCTGCGACCCATGAGCACGCCGACGCTCCCGCAGACCAAGGCCGCGTCTCCCTCGCTCCTCCATCGATTCCAGCCCGACGCGGAGGCCGCCCAACGCCGCGCGCCCGGGTCCCGGACCGTGCTGGTCGGTCTGGGGCTGGGGATGATTCTCGGCCTTTTCGGTGCGCGTTGTTTCTGGATCGCCCGGACCGACGCGATCACGTCGGACGAGTGGACTCACCTCGTCCATTGCCTCCATTACTGGATCACCGGCGACGATCTGGTGATGTGGGAACTGGGCGCGCCCCGTTTGCCGCACGCCCTGAACGCCCTCGCGTCCTATCTGGCCTTGCGTCCCCTGGACGTCCTTCCGCCGGCCGGGAGCCCGACGCTGGTTCAGGATCTCTCCAAACTCGTCCTCTCAGGAATCAATCGGGTTCTGGTCCCGGCGCGGCTGGTTTCGATCGGCTGGGGGCTGTCGTTATTGCTCGCGGTCTTCTGGGCCGTGGCACGGTGGCGAGGGGCGGTGGCCGGGCTGGTGGCCGTGGCTCTCCTGTCGCTCGTGCCGGAGGTCGTGGCGCATTCGTCGATCGCCGGCAGCGACATGCCGTTCACCGCCGCGGCGTTCGTCTCCCTGGTGTTGATGGCCCGCTATGCCGAGCGTCCGACCGTGTGGCCGCTGGATGGGCCTCGCCCTGATGATCGGCCTGGCCTGGGCGATGCGACATTCCGCCCTGTTGCTGCTGCCGATGGCGGGCCTCGTGCATCTGGTGACCAGCTACCGGCGCGATCGGCCCCGGAGCGTCATGAGCGTTCTGGAGTGGCTTTTCGGCTCGATGTGGGCCGGCGTGGGCCTGACCCTGCTGGCGGGCCTGGTCCTCTGGGCCGGGGATGGCTTCGGCACCGCGACGCTCGCCGAGGTCGCCGACCGCTCGGCCACGATGAATATCCCGTCCCGGATCGGTCCGGTGGACATCGCCGACTGGCCCATCCCGACCTCGCTCTTGAGTGTCCTGAAGCAGGTCCGCCATCAGAACCAGGGGCACGAGGCATACCTGCTCGGCGCGTACGGCTCCACCGGCTGGCCGCTGTACTTCCCCCTGGCGTTCCTGCTCAAGACCCCGGTGGGGCTGTTGATTCTCATGGTCCTGGCCGCCGCGAGGCTCCGTCCGCGAGGGGCGTGGGACGCCATCGCGCTCGGGTTCCTGGCCGTGCTCTGGATCATGCTCGTGCGGAACAAGGTGAACATCGGCGTGCGTTACGCTCTGTTGACCTACCCGCTGGTCATCCCGCTGGTCGCCCGGATGTTCGAGCCGCGGTGGCTCCGCGACCGGGTCTGGACGCCCATCACGCTGGTGGCGGTCGCGTGGTTCGCCGTGGCGTCGGTGGGATGCGGCGGGCGCTGCCTGTCGTACTTCAATGAGATCGGCGGCGGGCCGAAGATGGGCTGGCTCTACCTGGCCGATTCCAACATCGACTGGGGCCAGGATTTCGACGCCCTGACCGAAACCGTGCAACGTCTTGGCATCCGGGAAATCACCACCGACATCAGTAGCGAGCGCCGTCTGGACCTCCCCGGCGTGTACGCCGTGGTCAACCCGTCGAAGGGGTTCCAGGTGCCCGCTGTCACCCCGCCGAACCGCCGTTTGTACGACAACGAGGGGGGCTACATTCCCGTTTACACGCGCTACGTGGCCGTGAGCGTCTCGCGCTTGCTCGGCCTGTACTCGCAGAACGACATGAGCTGGCTGCGAACGCGCCGGCTCGTGACGCGCGTCGGGGATAGCATCTTCCTCTTCGACATGGACCATCCGGCCGAGCGGCCGTTCTTCGAGTAGAACGGGCGTCGGCATTTTCTCGGCGGAATGGGCCTGTTGTTGCGAGTCGCGGGGTTCGTGGGGTAGCATGTTTGCATCGGACGTCGCCGTCGCTCCGGGAGGGGCGGCGGGCGCAACGGGTGCGCCGGACGTGAGCGAATCAAGGGCCGCCCCGGGCGGTCGGGCACGACGATGGCGACGGTCACGGACCCCACGACGACGAGCGCGGAAGCCCTCGACACGACCGTCCGGCTGGTCACGCCGGAACGGATCCGGTTCCAGTACCCGCTGGCTGGGCCGTTCCGCCGCTCGTTGGCCTACCTGATCGACGTGATAATCATCGGGCTGTTGGTGTTCACCGGCTCGATCCTGGCCTCGCTGATCTCCCTGGGCACCAGCGCGGGAACGGGACTGGTGCTGGTCCTGATCTTCGTGCTCTTGTGGGGCTATGGCGCCTTCTGCGAGGCGGTCTTCAATGGCCAGACCCCCGGCAAGCGGGCCCTGGGCATTCGCGTCGTGTCGGACCAGGGGGTGCCGATCACCGGAGCGCAGGCCGTCTTGCGGAACGTTCTCTGGGCGTTCGACGGCATCATGTTCGGTTACATCCCCGCCGTGGCCTGCATGATCCTCACGCGGAAGTTCCAGAGGCTGGGCGACCTGGCCGCCGGCACGATGGTCATGGTCGAGCACCAACCGGGGCGCGGTGTCCTGGCCAAGGTCGATGAGCCGGCCGTGGAAGCGATCCTGCCGTTGCTGCCGATGCACGTCGATGCCGGCCCGGAGCTGTCCCGTGCCCTGTCGGATTACGTCAAGCACCGCACCCGATTGCCCCGCGCCCGTTGCGAGGAGATGGCCGGGCACCTGGCCCGGCCGCTCCGCCGACGCTACGCGCTGCCCGAGAATGCCTCGGCCGACGCGATCGTCTGCGCTCTGTATCGCCGCGTGTTCCTGGGAGACTGAGCGCATGAGGGTCGTCGATCGCCTGGAACGCCGCGAGCAGACCTGGCACGAGCTGGACATGCTTCTCTACCGCCTCGATGGCAAGCGGCCGGGCGGCCGTCGGCGGCGGAAGACGCCGGACGCCTCCTGGATCGACACCGAGGTTCTGACCTCTCTCGAGTCGACGACCCAACCCGTCCGGTCGCTGGGGGCCGAGGAGGTCATCCGCCTGGGCGAGCTGTACCGCGCCGCCTGCGCCGACCTGATGCTGGCCGAGGCGTATGACCTGCCCCGCGAGACGGTCGCGTACCTTCACGCCCTGGTCGCTCGGGCGCACAACGCCTTGTACCGCGCCCAGGGGCTCCGCTTCCGCCAGTGGGCGGGGGAGCTGTTCGGCGAGGTGCCCCGCCGGCTCCGCCGCGATCCGCTGCTGCGCGTGGCCGCCCTGCTCTTCTGGGCACCGTTTCTGATCGTCGCCCTGCTCTCGGCCGGGCGACCGGACTTCGCCCGCGAGATCGTCGGCGAGGCGGCCATCGAGCAGATGGAGGAGATGTACGCCGAACCGATCGGCTCGGGCCTCGCCAGCCAGCGACGATGATGCGTCGATGACCGGTTTCTACATCCTGAACAACGCCTCGATCGGCCTGCAGCTGCTTCGCCTTCGGCCTGATCTTCGGGGTTGGCACGATCTTCACCCTGCTCTCCAACTCGATCCAGATCGGGGCGGTGTTCGGGCACATGGCTCACGACCCCTTATGCGACGAACTTTTACACCTTCGTCACGGCGCACGCGCCGTTCGAGCTGACGGCGATCGTCTTCTCGGGGGCCGCCGGGTTGCGGCTGGGTTACGGTCTGATCGTGACCCAAGGGCAGACGCGGCTCGCTTCCTTGCAGCGTGAGGCACGGAATTCCTTGCCGACGGCCGGCGCGGCGGTGATGCTGTTCATCCTCGCGGCCTTTCTCGAAGGGTTCGTCTCGGCCTCGGCCCTGCCTTATCCCGCCAAGGCGGGCATCGCCCTGGTCTGCGCGGCGATGCTGGTGGCCTATCTGGCCCTCGGCGGGCGGTCGCGCTCCGAGCCATGGACGATGCCGGTCGCCGCCGATCGTGGTCCGCAAGCCGTTCCGGGAGGTTGAGCCGTGGCCCTGATGGAACGGACGTTGGTCCAGGTGCGCGAGCGCTCCTTCCTGGACCTGCTCGACCTCTCGCTGGTCGTCGTGAGGCGCAAGCCGTGGCCGATCGGCCTGGCGGCCCTGGCCGGCTGCGCTCCGTTCGCGGCCTTGAACGCCTGGCTCGCCCGGGATGGCGATTTCCCGGCGATTTTCTACGTCCTCCTCCTGGCCCTGGAAATTCCCTGGGCCACCGCGCCGCTGACCGTGATGCTCGGCGGCCTGATGTTCGGCGACCGGCCGTCCGCCGGGCAATCGTCCGCATATTGCTTGGCAGCTTCGTTCCGATGCTGCTCTTTCAAGGGCTTCTGCGCGCGATCTTGTTGTTGTTCACCATCCTGGCCGTGCTGTTGATTCCGTCGAAACTGGCGTTCCTCAACGAGGTCATCCTGCTGGAGCGTGGACGCTTGCGGAAGGTCTTCGATCGCACCTCGACGCTCTGCGCCGACCGTGGTGGCGAACTCTTCTTCCGGGCGATTGCGGAGCTGTTTTTCGGCGGCCTGTTCGTCTTCGCGTTCTGGTTCGCCTGCGGCGTGGTCCTGCAACTTCTCTTTAGCGGCTGGGTCTGGGAGGAGCTGGACATGCCCGAGCTGTACTCCTGGCCGACCCAGCTCGGCGTCTGGTTGGCGGTGTCGCTGTTTGCCGTCACCCGATTCCTGACGTACATCGACCAGCGCATCCGGCTGGAAGGCTGGGAGGTCGAGCTGCGGCTCCGCCAGGCCGGGACCGTGATGGAGGAACAGGACGCATGGTGAGCCTCGCCCCCTGGCCCATGTTGTTGGTGTTGTTGATGTTCTCTCCGGCCGCGCTGGCGGTGGACGCGGGGGACGTGCCGGAGGCGCTCGGCGACGGCCGTTACCCCTGGTACGACGCCCGGCGCGACGCTCTGGAGCCGGTCGATCCGCCCTGGAACCCGTCCTGGTGGGACAAGTTACCTGACTGGGACTTCTCCCGCAAAGGCCCCAACCTCTCGGGCGGCGTGGGCCTGGGTCAGATCATCGTGATCGTTCTGATGGTCCTCGCGCTGATGTTGTTGGTCGCCGGGCTGGTCTGGGCCTTCCGCCACTATTTCCCCGAGCCGGAGGAGATCGGGCCAGGCCGTCGCCGGACCGTGGGAGGCGCCGCGTGTCGGTGACCTGCCTCCGGGGCTTCAGTTCGACGTGACGGACCCGCTCGGCGAGGCGGCTCGCTTCCGCCGCGAAGGGAACCTCGCCGCGGCGACGCTTTGCCTGTTCGTGCACCAGCTTCGCACGCTCGACGAACTCCGGCTGATCCGCCTCGCCCCCGGACGGACCGGCCGGCAGCTCGTCCGCTCGATCGCCGATGGCTGGATCAAGGCGCGGGTCGAGCCGACCCTCCGGCTGTTCGAGGCGTCGTACTACGGCCATCATGAACCGACCCGCGAGGCGTTCGACCGCGTCTGGCAAGGGGCCGAGGAACTCCAGGCCCGGATCGCCGGGGGAGCCGTCGCGCCATGAATCGCCCCCGCACCCTGCTGTACCTGATGCTGACCTGGGCCTTCTGCGCCGGCTGCGGAGGCGGCGGTGTGGAGTCGTTCTACGGGCGCGTCCGGGGCAAGAGCGTCAACGGCACCGGGACCTTCGCCGAGCTTCTCCGCGAGCAAGGCCACCACGTCCGCGCGACGGTCCGTCTGAACGAGGACGTGGCGGAGTGGGCCGAGACGATCGTGCGGTTCGCCCCCTACCCCGGCCCGCCCGACAAGGACGAGGCGGAGTGGTACGCCGACTGGCTGGCGAACTATCCCGGCCGCCGCCTGATCTACGTTCCCCTCGACTTCGACGCCGAGGACGAATACTGGGTCGCGATCCTCCAGCAGATGCCGCCCGATGCCGATCCCGAAACGCCGCGAGCGGATTGAAGACCACCGCGTCGAGACGCGAACGTGGGCCCAGGAACTCCCGGCCAAGGCCGACGAACCGGCCGACACGGAGGACTGGTTCGCGGTGGATGACTCGGCGACCGTTCCCACCACCGTCAAGACGCTGGAAGGTCCCTGGGCCGAGGGGGTCGATGCCAAGGCCGCGAGCCTGACCAAGCACCAGACCCTCAAGGCGGTGCTGGAAGACGTGCTCCTGTCTGGCGACGGCAAGCCGCTGGCGATGTCCTGGATCTGGGGCAACTTCGGCGAGGTCTTGATCGTGGCCAACGGATCGTTTCTCCTGAATGAGCCGCTGGCTCACCCGGCGCGGCGCCCCTGGCCATGAAGGTCGTCCGCTGGGCCGGCGATGTCCCGCGCAACGTGGCCTTCGTCGAGACGCGGCACCCGGAATCCGACGCGGTGGGCGTCGGCTCGGTCTTCGCCATGTTGCGGGTCGAGCCCTTGAACTGGGTCCTCGCGCACTGGATGGGCTTCCTGCTGTTGCTGAGCCTCTCCGCCGCGGCGATCCTCGGCCGCCCCCGGGCCGAGCCGTCCCCCGGCGCCGACCGGCCCGTCGCCCACGCCGAGGCCCTGGGGGACCTCCTCCGCCGCACCCGGGACAGCGACGCCGCCCGCGACCTGCTCGACGCCTACCGCCGCTGGCGACACCCGAAAGCCCGTCCGGAAACTGCCCGACCGCAGACTCAGGACACGAACGCAAAGGATTGAGACTAGAATGAATGTTGGAATAACGATAATATAATTAATCGTCAACCATATCGCATCAACCTCCTCTCGTGCCCCCGCTCCGCGTGGGGACGAGGCAAGTCGATGATGTCTGATCCGCGGATCGTAGGGTGGGTGAGCGATGCGTTGCCCACCGATTATCCAATAAACGATCAATGGGTTCCTGGGATTAGGAGTTCCGCCAGAATAATCTGTACAATTGTGGTCTCTTTCCTTCTTCGGGTGGCTGGGGTCTCGTCTGCGAGACCCCGGTGCGACGCTCCGATCCTGGGGTCTCGAAGACGAGACCCCAGCCACCCAGACCGGGCGATTCGCCCAGGGTATTCTGGCGAAACGATCTGGGATCGATTCTCTGCTGCTCGCTGGCCATTCTTCCCCTTCCGAGGCTGATGATGAGTATCGAGTTCCCGTGTAGCGGCTGCCGCAGGCCGATCCAGATGGCCGACGAGATGGCGGGCAAGCATATCAAGTGCGGCCAGTGTGGCGCCGTCTCGCGCGTGCCGGAGCCGGATTCGGAGTCGGTCGTCATGGTGGACGACGGCGACCTCGTCACCGGCAACGCGGCGCCCGCGGAAACCGGAGCCGACGGGTCTCCCGAGCCTCCGCCGCCGTCCGGCAACCCCTTCGTGACCGACTGGTCGCGGCGGGTCCGGGACGAGATCAACAAGGTCTACGTCGGTCAGGATGAGCTGGTCCGGGGCGTGCTGATCGCCTTGCTGGCCGAGGGACACGTCCTGATCGAGAGCGTGCCGGGGCTGGGCAAGACCCTGCTGGTGCGAACCCTCGGGCGGGTCCTCGGCTGCCATTTCAACCGCATTCAGTTCACCCCCGACCTGATGCCCTCGGACGTCACCGGCGCGTCCATCTTCGACGAGAAGCTCCAGGACTTCCGGTTCCGGCCCGGCCCGGTGTTCACCCAGCTCCTGCTGGCCGACGAGATCAACCGGGCGCCCGCCAAGACGCACTCGGCCCTGCTGGAGATCATGCAGGAGATCCGCGTCACGGTCGATGGCGTGCCGTACCCGCTGGAACGGCCGTTCCTGGTCATGGCCACGCAGAACCCGATCGAGTCGGAAGGGACCTACAACCTCCCCGAGGCGCAGCTCGACCGCTTCCTGTTCAAGCTGGTGGCCGATTATCCGAGCCTCGGAGAGGAGACGGACATCCTCCGGCTCCACACGGAGGGCAAGAGCCCCGATGCGCTTCTGACCGACGAGGTGAAGACCGTCACCGACCCGGCGGAGGTTCTGGCGGTTCAGCGCCATAGCGCGAGCATCCTGGTGGACGACCGCGTGCTGAACTACATCGCGGCCCTGGTGCGTCGCACGCGCGAGTGGCCGGCGTTCGCCCTGGGGGCCTCCCCCCGCGCCGGCGTGGCGATCCTCCGAGGCGCCCGCGCCGCCGCCGCGCTCGAAGGCCGCGATTTCGCCGTCCCCGACGACGTTCAGGATGTGGTCCTCGCCGCCTTGCGGCACCGCGTCATCCTCACCCCCGAAGCCGAGGTCGAGGGCCGCCGGGTCGATGATTTGCTCACCGACCTGATCCGCTCGGTGGAAGTGCCACGGAAATAAAGACGACTCACCGCGAAGCACGTGAAAATTGCGAAGCGCGAGAGGAAGAGATTCGCCTTGGAGTTCCACCGTTCAGTACAATTCCCCTCGTTCCCACGCAGCGCATGGGAACGAGAACAAAATGAGCTTTTTTGCATACATCGCGTGCTTGGACGCCTCGTCAGACTAACCTATACAATTGTGGTCAATTTTCTTCTTCGGGTGGCTGGGGTCTCGTCCGCGAGACCCCGGTGCGACGGCCCGACTCCGGGGTCTCGCGGACGAGACCCCAGCCACCCAGACCGGGCGATTCGCACAGCGTATTCTGGCGAAACTCCTTTGCGGTGAATCCTGATTCCCGGAGGTCCCATGATCTGGCCCGGCCGCAACCTGGCGATGGCCGCCCTTGTCCCGGCTCTGTTGTCGCTGGTCTTGCTGGTGCCGCGTTCGGAATTATTCCGGCCGGTGCTCATCGGGATGGACGTGCTGGTCGGCGTGGTGGCGCTGGCCGACCTGACGACCCTGATCGGCGTGAAGCGGCTCCGCGCGTCGCGGGCATGTGGCTCGGTCTTCTCGATCGGCGAGCGGCAGCAGATCGAGCTGACCGTCGAGAACCCCGGCCGACTGCGACGGACCATGCGGATCAAGGACGACGTGCCCGAGCCGTTCGAGTTGGACCCGTCGGAGTTCTTCATCGCCCTGTCCGGCGCGGCCAGGCGACCTTGATCTACGAGGTCGTGCCGAAGCGCCGGGGGTCGTACGCGATGCGGCGGCTCTACGCCCTGGTCTCCAGCCGGCTGGGGTTCTGGTGGCGCGAGGTGAAGCTGCCGGTGGAAACCGGCGTGCGGGTCTATCCCGACGTCCGCCAGATCGCCCGTTATACCCTCCTGGCGCGCCGCGACCGGCTGAGCGTGATGGGGATGCGGCGCTCGCGGAAGCTCGGCACGGATAATGAATTCGAGCGATTGCGCGATTACGTCGTGGGCGACGAGCCGCGCCACATGGACTGGCGGGCCACCGCGAGACGCCGCAAGCTCACCGTGCGCGCCCATCAGACGAACCAGAGCCAGCGCATCCTGTTCCTGATCGACTGCGGCCGGATGATGGCCGGCGACACCGGCGGGGGCCTCTCGCCACTGGACCACGCGTTCAATGCGATGCTCATGCTCGCGCACGTCGCCCTGATCCGGGGGGATCAGGTCGGCCTGCTGGCGTATGCCGACCGCATCCATGCGTATGTGCCGCCGGCCGGCGGCCCGAAGCGGATCAACCGCCTGGTTCACTCCGTCCATAACCTGTTTCCCCAGCTTGTTGAGTCGCGGCACGACCGGGCGTTTGTCGAGCTGGAGCGGCGCTGCCGGAAGCGGTCGCTCGTCGTGCTCATGACGAACGTCTTCGACGACGTCGCCGCGCAGCAGGTGGCCGATCACCTCGGCGTGCTCGTCGGCCGACACCTCCCGCTGGGCGTCTTCCTCCGCGATCGCGATATCTTTACCCTGGCGGACCTGGCGTTCGATGCCGAGGGCAAGACCGTGGAGGGTGATGCCCTCTTCCGGGGCGCGGCGGCGGCGGCCATGCTGAACTGGCGCGAGCGCGTCCTGACCGTCCTGCGGCAGCGAGGCGCCCTGACGCTCGACGTCTTTCCCGAGGACCTGACGGCTCCGCTGGTCAATCGCTACCTGGAGATCAAGGCGAGACACCTGCTGTGAACTCTCGGAGGATCGGCCCTTTGTCACAGTCACCCCCTTCAAACATGCCCCCCTTGAATCCCTACGCGGCCCCCTTGACGGAGATCGGCCTCACCCCGATCGACATCGAGGGCAACCCGGCCGCGGCCGAGATCCTGCGGCGGACGTACCATCGCCGCGAGGTCGCCGTCAAGGTTCTGGGCGTCGTCATGACCTCGCTGGGTTGCTTCTTCCTGGTTCTCGGCCTCATCCTCAGCGTGGTGAGCCTGGTCATCGGCATGAGTGTGGAATTCACCACGTCGGCCAGGGGGGCGGACGAGTGGGTGACGCCCCTTGTCCTGGGTACGGTCCAACTGTTCTTCGGTACGATTCTCTTCGCCGCCGGGCTTGGGCTGAGGCGCCTGAAACCCTGGGCACGCTGGTTTTCCGTCGTGATCACCACGCTGGTCCTCCTGGTGCTGGTTCTGCTCGCCGGGCTCATGCCGTTTCGCGGTGGTGGCGGGATCGGGGCGATCGTCACGGTCGCCCTGGCCTCGATCCCGCTCGGGACGCTGGTGCTCCTGATGTCCCCGGATGCAACGATCCTCTTTTCGCCCGGTTACAAATCGGTGATCGCGCGGACCTCTCCGCGGTTCCTGGCGAAGTCCCCGCCGCGGAAACCGGAACTGACCGAGGAGGTCCGGCGGAACATCGACCAGCGGACCCTTCGTTGGATCAAGGTCGCGATCTTCGGGGCCTTCCTCGCGCTGCTGATGATTCTCTTGCTGGTGGCCGCGTCGAGTGTGTGGCTCCTTTGAACCGGGGCCGGATCGCACCGGGACGACCCCCGGCGCGAGCACCTGGCCACCGACCCCTTCGTCTTTTCCTGGTCCCTCGCCTGGAGTATTCGGCTCATGTCCTCAATGCCGCCCGACCACGACAATCCCTATGCCGCGCCGACGACCGATATCAAGGGGCCTGTCGGTGAATTGCCTGGCGATCTCACCCACGCCGAACAGGTCCGACGCGAGTACCTCGGCCACGAGGCGTCGGTCAAATCGGTCGGTTCGCTCTATTATCTGGGGGCGTTCTTCGGGATCATCGGCGTCGTCGGAATACTGGCCACGATCTTCAACCCCAACGTGATGGGCCCTGCCGGTCCACAAGGGGTGAATGAACGGGCCTTCATGGTTGGAATCTCGGTCTTCTATCTGCTCATGACGGCGCTCAACATCGCGCTCGGGTACGGGCTGCACCATCTCCAGACGTGGGCGCGGTGGACGGTCGCGGTCTTGACGGGGCTGAGTTTGTTGTACGTTCTGGGCGTTGGCGTCGTGACCGGCGTTCTCATGGGCCAGTTCGTCGTCGGGGCGATCGTGTTGCTCGTCGGCGGCGGGATCAGCGGTTATATTCTTTACCTGATGGTGTCCCCCAGGGCGTCGGTCGTCTTCTCCCGGGAATACAAGCAGATCATCCTGAAGACGCCGCACATCAGGTACAAGACGAGTCTGCTGTTGAAGATCGTCCTGGTGGTCTTCATCCTCTTGATCGTGTCGATCGTCGGTTACGCCGTTTTCCTTTCCGCCTTGGGGGGCCGATAACCGTTTCGCAACCGTCCCCGGACCTCAGCGGGAGCTTGATCCATGATTCGCCTCGGCATCGTTGACTTCGACACCAGCCACGTCGTCGAGTTCACCAAGCGTCTGAACCACGTCGATATCGCCGAGGACCAGTGGGTCAACGGGGCGAAGGTCGTCGCGGGCGTTCCGGGCACCTCGCGGATCTCGCCGGAGCGGATTCCCGAGTACACCGAGCAGATGAAGACGTACGGCGTCACGCTCTACGACGATCCGGCCGACCTGTTCGGCAAGGTCGACGCCGTCCTGATCGAGTCGGTCGATGGCAGCGTCCACCGCGAGCGGGCCTTGCCGTTCCTGGAGCGCGGGATGCCGACGTACGTCGATAAGCCGTTCGCCTGCTCGCTGGACGACGCCCGCGCGATGATCGACCTGGCCACGCGCAAGCACATCCCGATCATGTCGAGTTCCAGCCTGCGCTACGCGCCCGAGGTGGTCGAGGCCCGGGACGGCACCGACGCGACCGGGCCGATCGTCGGCGTGGCGACGTATGGCCCCGCGCCGACGCACCCGCGCAACCCCGGGCTGTTTCATTACGGCATCCACCCGGTCGAGATGCTTTATACCCTGATGGGACCAGGGTGCGAGCGCCTGACGTGCCTGAGCCGGCCCGGCGGCGAGGTCGTCACGGGGGTCTGGAAGGATGGCCGGGTCGCCACGATCCGGGGCATTCGGGACGGTCAGCAAGCCTACGGCTTCACCGTCTTCGGCGAGAAGGGGGTCCAGACGCAGGGCGTGAGCACGCAATATATCTACCGAGAGCTGCTCAAGCGGATCGTGTCGATGTTCGAGACGAACGAGCTGCCGATCGACCCGCGCGAGACCCTGGAACTCGTCGCGTTCATTGAAGGGGCCTTCCAGAGC
The DNA here is from genome assembly GCA_963758025.1 of uncultured Planctomycetota bacterium. Classification (GTDB taxonomy): domain Bacteria; phylum Planctomycetota; class Planctomycetia; order Isosphaerales; family Isosphaeraceae; genus CAVWUA01. Next base: position 57,149 of record CAVWUA010000026.1, read on the forward strand.
GCCAACGCCGGCGGCGAGCCGGTCGAGCTGCACGTTTAATCCTTGTTCGGTCGATTCGCCACGACCTTGGGCTTGGGCCGCGAGAGCGATTCGAGGAAATCGGCCACTTTGGGGTCGTCCCACTGCGCGGCACCGACGTGCGCGGCGGCGATCCGGCCGTCGGGGGCGATGATGAAGGTCGCGGGGATGCCATCCGTGAGAAAGATATCCGGCGGCGCTTCCTCCGCGCGGAGCACGGTCAGGCCGGGCATCTTCTCGCGGTTCAGGTAGGATCGGAGCGTGTCCGCGTCCTCATCGGTGGAAACCGCCAGGAAGACGACGTCGTCCACCCGGGACTGGTTCGCCAGGTTGACGATCGCGGGCATCTCCATCCGGCACGGCGGGCACCACGTCGCCCAGAGGTTCAGGAAGACCGTCTTGCCCCGGTAGCGGGCAAAGTCCACCGGGTCACCGGCGGGGGTCTGGAGGGTCCATCCGTAATCGGCCTGGAAGGCCCCCGGCGCGGTCAGGTTCGGGGGCGGCAATTCGCCGGCCATCGGTCCTTTCGGCCCGGCCACGGCCAGCCAGATGATCCAGGCCACCACCAGGGCGCCGACCACGAGGAACAGCGTCCGGTTGTCCTTTTTTTGAGGCGTCTCGTCCGTCATCGCATGGCTCCGGCGTTCGTCGGTCAATCGTCCCCGCGCGTGGCGGCGACGGGGGCCAGCAGGTTCTCGACCGGGGCATAGTCGTCGGTCAGGATGATCCCCCGAGAGCGGACCTCCAGGGCCTTCATGTGCTCGGCGGAATACGGCTTGGGCTGGTACGGTTCCCCGTACTGGATGAATTCGGGGTCGCCCGGCCGCTTCCCGAGCTCGTTCAGGTCCAGCTTCGATTTCGAGACGATCACCACGAACGTCTCGCGCAGGCCCTCGCCGGGAAACTCCGACGTGCCGAAGACGTACACGTAGGGGAACGTCTTCTTCGCCGTCTCGACCCAGGAGCCCAGGAACCCGCCCATGCGCCGGGCCTCTCGGCGTGCCTCGGCCAGTTCCGCGGGCGAGTCCTTGCCGTCGTTACTCGCCTCGGCCTCGGCCATCGTGTCCGACTCGTACACGTCGATGATATTGATCATGTAAACACCGTCCGGCGTGAGCAGATCATCGATCATGTCGTTGAACTGCCTGGTCGTCAGGTGCCAGGGGACGGAGAAGTCGTTGAAGGCGTCGCCGAAGACGATGTCGAACTTCTCGGGTTGATCGCGGCGCTTCTCGACGAATTGCCGGGCGTCGCCCCAGGTCGTCTCGATCGGCGTGTTCTCGGGCAACCCCAGCGCGATGTGGTTCGCCTTCGTGACGGCCGGGTCGATCTCGGCGACCTCCGTCTCGACGTTCGCGTACTGGTCGTGCAGGTAGCGGGGGAACGTGTACGACCCGCCCCCCAGGAAGAGCGTCCGCAGGGGGACCTCCTCGGGCTTCGGCGGCTCTCCCCCCTGCTCCGCCGCGATCCGCTTCGCCTTCGCCTCGGCCGCCCGGTGCGCCACGAGGGCGTAGAGGAACTCGTAGTCGTATTCAATCTTTTCGGGATGTTCGAGCGTGAAGTAGCCGTGAATCAGGTTGTCGAGCACCAGGGTGCGCTTCTTGCCCTCGATCTCGGGATTATCGGTGGTCGCGAGGTCGAACTCCGGCTCGTTGGTGACCTTGATGTAGTAGTAATCGCTCTCATCGGCATACGCGATTCCGTAGCCCTCGATCCCGAGGTCCCCTTTCTCGTCGCGGATTCCCCAGGCCAGGGCCTGGTTTTCGAGGAAGGGCACGGGAACGAACGCGATGACGCAGAGGCCCAGGGGGATGCCCGCCCAGACCGCGTGCCAGACCGAGCCGAGCACCGTGGCCGCCACGGCCAGCGTCGTCGCCAGGACCAGGATCAAGCCCTTCGTGCCGATCAGGTCGATCAGGTAGAAGCCGGTCAGGAACGTGCCGAGGATGCTGCCGACCATGCCCCACGCATACACCTGGCCGATCGCCGACCCCGTCCGCTTGGCATACCGCAACCGTTCGACGGCCAGCTTCGCGACCACCGGGCTGACCGTGCCCATCGACACCGACGGCAGGAAGAAGACGATCGACGTCCAGAAGAGGACGCGGAACCACCAGGGGTAGCCGGTCATGACGATCGCCTGGCTCAGGAACGGCCCGATGTCCCCCGCCAGCGGAACCCCTTCCTTGCCCTGCACGAAATGCTCGATCGGGTTGCGCACGAGCCAGCCGGGCGGGCTCTCGGCCAGGAGGATCAGGGCCGTCAGCACCGACGCGATGAGGAACAGCCAGCTTGCCTGCGACTCCCGCTTGACGTAATCGGCGATCTTTCCGCCGAGGTAGTTGCCCAGGCTCAGGCCGCCGAGCAGCACGCCGATGACGCTCGTCCAGCCAAAGACGCTCGAACCCAGGTGCCGCTGCACCAGCCGACCGGCGACCATCTCCAGCGCCATGAACGCCAGGCTGGCGACGAACGCCAGGGCGGCCAGGTCGCTCAGCTTCGGCAGGACGGTCCCCTTCTCCGTCGTTCCGGTGGATTCGGTCTCCGGCGCGATCTCCTCGGGCGGGCGCTCCCGCGCCAGGCGAACCCCCGCGCGGATCGCCAGGATCAACGCCGTGGCGTGCCCGACCAGGCTGACGGCATTGAGCCGCGTCGAGCCGACGAGCACGCCCGGAACCCCCTGTCCGGAAACCGCCGCGCCGGCCACCAGACAGACGGCCGCCAGCGTGCCCAGGCCCGCGCCGAGCCAATCCCCCAGCAAGGCCGCCGCGAGCAGCGCCAGGGCCGCGGCCACCAGGGCGACGATCGTCGAGGTGGGGGCCAGGTAGATCAGCCAGAACCCCGCCAGGAACGTCCCCACGATCGAGCCGATCGCGCCCAGCATGTAGATATCGCCCAGGGCCGAGCCCGATTTCTTCGCCTGCTCGACGGCGATCTTCGCCACGACCGGGCTGATCATGCCGAGCACGGTCGCCGGGATGAGGAAGTCGAGCGTCACGACGACCAGCGTGCGGAGGTCCCAGGGCAGGGACTCCAGGCCCGGCGTCAGATCGACGACCGAATTCATCCAGAGGCACCCCAGCACGAGCGCCGCCCCCAGGGCATACAGCGGGCCGATCGCGCGCAAGGGGTTGATCCGGTCGGCCAGGCGCCCCCCCAGGACATTCCCCAGGCAGATTCCGCCCAGCATGATCCCGATGACACTCGTCCAGACGATCAGCGAGGCCCCCACATGCCGCGCCACCAGCCGGCTGGCGACCAGTTCCAGAACCATGATGCACAGGCTGCTGAAGAAGGAGAGGGCGTACGGCAGCAGCCGAGCGAAAAAGCGTTTCATCGAAAAATCGCCCCTCAACTCAAAAAAGGGAGGACGGTCGGGTCGTTGCGTCTGTTGGGCTTCGAGCCCTCCACGATAGCCGACCGGTATTCATTGAACAACCGCCCCGACGGCTTCCCTGGCGATCCTCACTCTCGAAAACGCATCGGGGTTCCCCTTTGGAATGTTTTTGACACGCTTTCGTTCACGACCTAGGGTTCCGACGGCCAGCAGGTCGGCACCCAACGAATCGACACCCACGACTCTTCGAAGGAGCGGCGACAATCATGGCGGGCTCCGGTATCAACTCGATGCGCGATCGGCGGCGGGATCAGTTCGTGGTGGGTCTGGCCCTCCTGTCCACGACCCTCGGGCTGGCCCTCGGCTGGAACCTCGCGGCCGTCGCGAGCGTCGCGATGGCCTTGCCGATTGTGGGGTTCGTCCTCAGCGGGCACGTCTCCGGTCGAGGCGCGGTCGTGGGCTGCATCGTCTTGACCCTGGGTGCCACGCTGGTCCCCGTCTCCCCCGGAGTGGTCCCCTGGCTGGAGCTGGGGGTTCTGACGGCGGTCGTCTCCGTGGCGATGCTTGGCGCCTCCTGGGCCGATGCCCTCGTGCCGCAGCCGCTCGCCGCGGAATCGTTGCCCTCTTCCGGCGGCTGGATGACGGTGATCGTCGAGGGGTGCGAACCCGATTCCCTGGTCCGGAGGAAGGCCCCGTCACCAGACATGCCCAACCGCGATCCCGAACGTCGCAGTCGCTCCCGCCTGGCGGGTGAACGCAGCCGAGAGCCCGTCGCCGTGGGTGCCGAGGAAGAATACTGAGTTCCGAGGACGACTCGCGCGTGACAACCCGCCCGCGCAAGCACAAACACGCACCCCGCCTTTCCGAAGGTCGGGGTGCGTGTTCACGCGCGTGGAGATCGCTTCGGCATGTTTTTCGCACGGCGAACTGGCCTTCGACCCGCTCTTGCGGCGATGACGTCCATTCCGGTCTGCTCCGGTCGTCGGCGGCAGACGGTTGATGACGGTCGGACTCATTCACGACGATATTTGGATCATGATTCTCTGTGTGACCCTGAATCCCTGTCTGGATAAGACCCTGACCGTCCCCTCGTGGCGCCCCGGCGATTCGGTGCGCGGCACGGCCGTGCGCGAGGTCGTCGGCGGCAAGGGGAACAACGTCGCGCGGGCCTTGGCCCGGCTCGGGCGCGAGGTCCGGCCCGTGACGTTCTTCGGTGGCACGGTCGGCGGTCGTTGTGAAGACCTGCTGCGACGGGAGGACCGTCTCGAACCGCTCGTCACGCCCACCGAGGCGCCGACGCGCGTCATTCTCACCGTGCGCAACGAGGTCAACAACGAGCAGACCGCGTTTTTCGACCCGAACCCGGAAATCACCCCGGACGAGGCCGCCGCCCTGTACCATCGGATCGAGGGGACGCTCCTGGCCGAGAACGTCGAGGCCCTCACGCTCTCCGGCTCCAGCCCGTCGCCGAGCACGCACGGACTCTATGCCGACCTGATCGCCCTGGCCAAATCGCGGCGGATTCCGATCTTTCTCGATACCTATGGCCCGGCCTTGCTGGCAATCTGGGGCTTCTGGCCGGACGTGATCCAGTTCAACCGCCGCGAGGCCGGGGCCTACCTGCGCACGCCGAAGCCGGGGGAGAGCGACATCCTCCGTCTGCTCGAAAACTGGGACCGCCGCGGCGTGCGGCTGGGGGTCGTCACCGACGGCCCCGGCGCCGTGCTCGCCCGGATCGGCGGCCGTTGCTACCGGGCCATTCCGCCGACGATCGACGCCGTCAACCCGATCGGCTCCGGCGACAGTCTCCTGGCCGGCCTGACCGACGCCTGGCTCGCCGGTCGGGGCCCCGAGGCCATGCTCCGCCACGGCATCGCCTGCGCCGTGGCGAACGCCCTCGTCTGGGACGCCGGCGCGATCGACCCGGAGGAGGTCCAGAACCGGGCGGGAGCGATTGAAGTCGAAGCCGTCGGCCGGGGATAATGTCGGAGAGACAGGAGTGAAACCTGTCCCGAGACGTTGTTCGGAGACGAGACGATGAACTTGACGCTGGAATTGCCCCCGGAGATGTCCGACCGGCTTCGCGACGAGGCCGACCGCCACGGCCTGTCCGTTGAGGACTACGCGCGACGATTGCTCCAGGAATCCCTCATGACCGCCGTCTCGGAGCCGCCCGCAACGGCTCGACAACCCCTGACCGACGAGGAATGGGAGCGGGAAGTTCAGGCGTTCGAGGAGGAATGCGCGGACATCGACGCGCCGGAAATTCCCCTCGAAGCCCTTCGGCGGGAGAACATGTACGAGGACCGCGGTTGGTGATCGTGCTGGCGAATTTGAATATTCCGCCGCAGGATTAGCCGCAGAGATCACGGAGGGCACAGAGAGAGGATGATCGTTCTGGCGGATACGAATATTCTTCTGCGCTGGGCGAATCGCCACTCCGCCGTTCGCCCGCTGGCCTTCTCCGCCGTCCGTGCCCTTCGAGATCGAGGGGATCGCGTCGTCACCTCGCCGCAAAACCTGGTCGAGTTCTGGCAGGTTGCGACGCGGCCAGTCCGCCGCCAACGGTCTGGGCCTCTCCACGGTGCGGGTGGATCAGCTCTCGACCCGTCTGGAACGCATTTTCACAAGGATACCCGACCTCCCCACCATTCACGATGAATGGCGACGGCTGGTCGTCGCCCACGCCGTCCAGGGGCGTCAGGTCTTCGACGCCCGGCTTGTCGCCGTGATGACCGCTCACGGCATCACGCACATCCTGACCTTCAACGACGCCGATTTCCGCCGTTATCCGGCGATCACCGTCGTCCATCCCCGTGATGTCGTTCCCACGCCCTGAACCATCGGCCCAGATCCACGAGCGGCATGCCCCTTGATTGAGAGACATGCCGCCCGTTTCGGTCGCTCAACGGAAGCCTCCCCCGGCTCCACCCATAACTCCCATACCTCCCATGCCGCCCATCATGAGTTGCGGGAAACCTCCCTCGGGGACGATACCGTAACCGGGGACTCCGGGCGTGCTCATGCCGTACATACCCGCTTCCTGCATGAAGGACTCGCTCTCGGGGTCGCCGACGATGACCACGCCTTCCTTGACGACGTAATTCAACCCGACCTGCTTGAGCATCAACCGCAGGGTGGTCTTGAGCTTGACCCCTTCCAGGGTCATCTGAATCTGCTCCTTCAGGCGTTCTTTCGGTGTCGTTGGTTTCGGCTGGCCTGGTTCAACATCGGCCCCGGTCGGATCGATATAGATGGGCAGACCAGTCGGTAGGGCCTCACTCTGGGTCTCGCCTCGGATGTAGTCGATCGCCTCGCCCAGTGTCGTGCCGTCCGCGAAGGGTAGATCGACCGGCTGTTCGAGCGCCTCCAGAATGGCCTTCGTGTTGGGGTCCTCGATCGCTTTCGCGTTGGGCTTCTGCTGGTTGGCCTCGGCGACCTGGACCGCGACTGTCGCTGACCCGTCCTCTTTCGGTTTCGCGGCTTGAGACGGCGGAATCGCGTCGGCAGCGCGAACCTGACGTTGACGGAGGCGGTTGTCCTCCCACCTCGAACCTCATCCAGCCACGCTTCGGCCTGGACGCGGTAGAATCGGGCGATCCGTTGAGGCACTCCGAACGCCGGGTCCGATGGATCAACCGGCTCTGGTGCAAGGTCCTTACCGCTCTCCTTCGCCTTCGCGATGGCCTGGGCTACCTGCGTCTCCAGGCGTTTCATCCGATCGACATGAGCCTGAACCGCCGCGATATGTCCCTCACGGTTCAGGCCGGGATGTTCAAGCTGGGCACGGGCAGCCCGCGCGGACCAGGTATAGGCTCCTTCCAGCGTCTGGAATCCGTCCTGCGTCAGAAGGTTCAGGCCGAGGTCTCCAACGCTGGAGGCGAACCCGTCGAAGAGCGATTGGGCGATCGGCCCGGCCTCCGGCCGGGGTGCCGAGACGATCTTTTTCTCGACCGTCACCGCCCTCGGTGGCGTGCGTCCTCCGTCCGTCTCTTCGTCCGTTGCCTGGTAGGCATACACTCCGGCCCCGCTGACAACGACGCCCGCCGCGACTAGTCCGGCGGCGATCAACTTCAACTTGCTCAGGAACATGGCGTGATTGACTCCTTCCGCGATGGCGAGCGCCGTCGCCGAGACCAGCCCGGCCGCGATCGCCTTGCCCGCCGCGACCTGCATCGCGGCCTGGAGAGTGGATTCCAGGAGGACCGGAGGCACCGACGCCGACGCGTCGCGGGCCAAGGTCGCGGTGATCGCGCCGGTCGAGAGGGTGATCCCCCGTCGCGAGAGCCGCTCTCGTAAGAGGTTCCGGGCGCGCGAGAGTCGCCCCTTGACCGAGCCGACCGGCCAGCGGAGCCGCCGGGCGGCCTCGTCGTGGGTGCAGCCCTCCAGGTCGCAAAGCACGACCGGCGCCCGGTACTTTTCCGGCAACCGGTTCAGCTCCTCGTGCAGGGCCGGTCCGAGGTCGTCGTGGGTCGTCCCGTCGGTCGAGAAGACGGACATGGCGGCCCCCTTGCGTTCCCGCTCCCGACGCCGCGCGGCGTCCGTCCGGATGCGCGACGCGACCTTGTGGGCGACACCGTAGAGCCAGTTCCCCAACCGGTCGCCGTCCCGGATCGATCCGGCCCGTCGCACCAGCACGAGGAACGTGGCCTGGAAGGCGTCGTCCACGTCGTTCGCGTCGTCGAGCAGCCTCCGGCAGACCCCCAGCACCATCGGCCCGTGCCGCGTGACGATGGCCTCGAAGGCCGCCTCGTCACGCCGCTCGACGAATCGCTCCAGCAGTTCCGCTTCCCCCAGTCCCGAGACGGAGCCGGGACCGAAGATCCGGTGAATCTGCTGAATCACACCGCCAAACGCTGCGCGGGCCATGTCGCGGAGCCTCCCGTGATTGGGTCCTCACCCCGTTACTGCACGTCACGAAGGCGGCGGTTACATTTTTTTCAAGGATTCGCGGCGGGAGGGTCTTTTTATTTGCCTAAGCCTCCGGCCCTTGCTCGTCCGCTTCCATGTTGAACTGATCCGCCAAGATCGTGTGAATGTCGCGGGCGCCGTGCAGCACGCGCAGCACTTCAATGCCGCCAGCCAGCGGCCGGTAGAAGATCAGGTAGCTTTTGAAGCGCGAGATAGGAAAAAAACGCAGACCGGCCAGGGCCGGGTGCTCATGCTCATAGCGGGCGCCGAGGCCGGGCATGGATGCCAGTTGCGAGATTGCCGCTTCGGCTTGGGCGAGAAAGCGGTCGGCCACCCGGAGCCCGGCTTCGCGGGCATAGTGCCGGTAGGTATCCACCAGGTCCTGCCGAGCGGCGCGGTGGCGGATGATGCGTGTCATGGGCGGAGCGTTTCGGTGGAAAGCCCCTCCAGGGCCTCGCGCCGGATCGATTCCCAATCCTCTCGCGTCATCTCAACGGGCGGTCCCTGCAACCCTTCGAGCAGCTTCGCCTCCAGGTCCTGCCTGGCTTGCCGCTTCTGGGCGTCGCGAACCAGTGGCGCAGATACTCACTGGCGGAGGCATAACCTTCCCGCTCCATCTGCGCCTCGATGAACGCCTTCATCTCGTCGGGCAGAGAGATATTCATGGTCGTCATACCGCCTACCTCCCAGCTTCAGCGTACCCCGCCTGACAATTCATGCCAAGAAGGGAATGGGGAACAACTCACCACTCTCTCAGTGCCCTCAGTGTGCTCTGTGGCTCATCTGGCTTATAGCTGCGTCTCGGCAATCTCGATCGCCTTGAGCAGCCCGCGGGCCTTGTTGACCGTTTCCTCGTACTCGTCCGCGGGGACGCTGTCGTACACGACGCCCCCGCCGGCCTGGACATACGCGGTTTTGCCCTGGAGGACGAGGGTCCGCAAGGCGATGCAGGTATCCATGTTGCCGGTGAAGTCGATGTAGCCGACGGCCCCGCCGTAGGGGCCGCGGCGCTGGGGTTCGACCTCGTCGATGATCTGCATCGCCCGGACCTTCGGCGCGCCGGAGACCGTGCCGGCGGGAAGCCCCGCGCGGAGGGCGTCGAAGGCCGTCTTGCCGGGGGAGAGACGCCCCTGGACGTTCGACGTGATGTGCATGACGTGCGAATAGCGCTCGACGGCCATCAGCTCCGTGAGCCGGACGCTCGCCCGCTCGGAGACGCGGCCGACGTCGTTGCGGCCGAGATCGACGAGCATGATGTGCTCGGCCCGCTCCTTCGGGTCGGCCAGGAGTTCCTCGGCCAGGGCCTGGTCCTCGGCCTCATCCTTGCCGCGCCGACGGGTCCCGGCGATCGGGCGGATCGTCACGATGCCATCCTCAACCCGCACGAGGATCTCCGGCGAGCAGCCGATCAGGCAGAAGTCCTCGAACGGCAGGTAGAAGAGGAACGGGCTGGGATTGACGACCCGCAGGACCCGGTAGATGTCGAACGGGTCGGCGGTCGTCTCGACCTGGAACCGCTGGCTCGGGACGACCTGGAAGATATCGCCGGCCTTGATGTACTCCTGACAGTGGCGGACGACCCCCTCGTACTGCTCCTGAGTGAAGTTGGACTCCGGCCGGAGCGTGACCGGCCCCGAGGGGTCGATGTCGTCGAGACCCAGCGACGGCCCCGGCTCGGCCAGGCGGGCGACCAGCTCGTCGATCCGTTCGCGGGCGTCCCGGTAGGCGGCCTCCGGGTCGATCCCGTCGCCGAGATGGGCCTGCGCGACGACCAGGACCATCTTGCGGATGTTGTCGAAGATGACCATGCGGTCGTAGAGGGCGAAGGCCAGGTCGGGCAAGCCGCGATCGTCGGGAGGGGCGTCGGGAAGGTTCTCGGTGTAACGAACGGAGTCATACGAGGCGAAGCCGACCGCTCCGCCGACGAACCGGGGCAGGCCCGGCATGGGGGCCGCGCGGTGGCGGTCGAGCAATTGCTGGAGGTCCTGGAACGGATCGGCGCTGGTGATCGTCCGCGCCTCGGCGGGGTTGGCCGTCGGGGTGATCGTGACCTGGTCCCCCCGGGCCTCGAAGCGGACGAACGGCTCGGTGCCGAGGAAGCTGTAGCGGCCGACCTTCTCGCCGCCGACGACGCTCTCGAAGAGGAAGCTGGGGCCGGGCCGCGCGACCTTGTGGAAGGTGTTGACGGGGGTGAGGTCGTCGCCGATCAACTGGCGATAGACGGGGACGGAGCGAAACCCTTCGCCGGCCAGGCGGCGGAACGTGTCCAGGTCGGGTCGATGGCGGCCCATGAGGCAAGATCTCGTCGTTCGCGTGGGTGGCCCGTCCGCCGGCCTCGCGCGGACCGACCGCTTTTGGGCCGTCTCGACGGCTCGATCTTAGCAAGCGGACACCGCGCCGGGCAAGCCGGTTCGCGGCTCCCTCGGCGCCGGGGACGTACCACGAAAGTCGTTGGATGGCTTGACCTAACGCGCCGGTTCGGGAGGTTGCGTCGAGGGGGCCTCCCGCGGCCGGGGTTGCTTGACAGGAGGGGGGGGTGCCTTACAATAATCGAGATCGAACGTGAAGAACGATTCCAAAGGACCCGCCAGACTGTCCGGCCCCGGAACGCCGGCGTCGGCGGGTGGCGTGCGTCCTGTCCTCCGAATTTTTGAAGGAGGAGGACGGTCCGGTGTCGAGGGAGCTCATGAAGTGCCAGAAGTGCCCGAAGCCGGCAACGTATCACATCACCGACATTGAACGAGGCAAGCCGCACGAGTACCACTTCTGCGATGACCATGCCCGGGAGCACCTCGACCCCTCGAAGGAGCCGCCGGAATCCCTGGCGATGGGGAAGCTGGCCAAGGGCTTGATCGAAGGGACGGCCGGAGTTCGCGAGCCGTCGCCGGCCGACCAGCAGACCTGCCCGCTCTGCCAGACCACGTTCCTGGAGTTCCGCAACAGCGGCCGCCTGGGGTGTCCGCACGACTACGAGGTCTTCCATGACGAGTTGATGCCGCTCCTGGAGAACATCCACGACGAGACGCGGCATGCCGGCAAGGTCCCCCGCCGCGCTCCGCGTGGCACCCAGAAGCAGACGACCTTGATCCAGCTCCGCAACGACCTGAAACGCGCGGTCGCGGCCGAGGACTACGAGACGGCGGCCCGGATTCGCGACCAGATCAAGAATCTCGAGCAGGAGTAGACGTCCCGACGGACGCCCAAGCCCCCATGAAGTGCCAGCGTTGTCGGGATGAGGCGTCAGTCCACCTGACGGAAACGATCGACGGCGAGATGAAAGAGGTCCACCTCTGCGGTCCTTGCGCGGGAGGCCGGTCTGCCGGTCGCCCCGAAGCCGCCGGAGTTGAACCTGGATGCCGTCGTGCAGAACCTGATCCTCTCCCACGTCGGCGAACTGGTCGGTGAAATCGCGCGGAAGCGCTGCCCCGACTGTGGCTTGCGGTTCATGGATTTTCGCATCCAGGGGCGGCTTGGCTGCCCGAACGACTATCAGACGTTCCGCGACGGTCTTCTCCCCTTGCTCCGGCGGACCCACGGCGCGACGCGGCATGTGGGCAAGATGCCCTCGCGCCGCCAGGCGGTCTCTCCCCGGCTCCACCTGCGTGCCGAGTTGCGGGAGGCCGTCGCCCACGAAGACTACGAGCGAGCCGCCCGGCTCCGCGATCAGCTCCGCCAGAAGGATACGGACGCATGAACCTCGACGATCTGACCCGAACCTCCGGCGAGTGGCTCCGAGGCACCGGCCCCGAGAGCGATATCGTCATGTGCTCCCGCATCCGCCTGGCGCGCAACCTCGCCGACTTCCCGTTCATCAACAAGGCCAGCCGGAGCGAACGGTCCGATATCGAATCGACCGTCAAGTCGGCCATCGAGAGCGCCGACGTCGATCTCAACCTCCTCGACGTTCAGGGCATGAGCCCCCTGGACCGCCAGTTCCTGGTCGAGCGTCAGCTCATCAGCCGGGAGCTGATGTCGTCCGAAGGCCCGCGCGGCGTGGCCATCGGCAAGCACGAGAACACGGCCATCATGGTCAACGAGGAGGACCACCTCCGCATCCAGGTCATGCTCTCGGGCCTGAGCCTGCCGGACGTCTGGGAGCAGATCAACCGGCTCGACGACCGCCTGGAAGAGCATCTCACGTACGCCTTCAGCCCGCAGCTCGGCTACCTGACCGCCTGCCCGACGAACGTCGGCACCGGTATCCGCGTCGGCGTGATGCTCCACCTGCCGGCCCTCGTCCAGACCAAGCAGATCGACAAGGTCTTCCGCGCCCTGCACAAGATCAACCTGGCCGTCCGCGGGCTCTACGGCGAGGGGACGCAGGCCTTCGGCGACTTCTACCAGATCTCCAACCAGCAGACCCTCGGCCGGAGCGAGCCGGAGCTGATCCGCAACCTCTCGGACGTCGTGCCGCAGATCATCGCCTACGAGCGCACGGCCCGCCAGGCCCTCGTCAGCGAGAAGCGCCAGCTCCTGCACGACCAGGTCAGCCGCGCCTACGGGGTCCTGAAGACGGCCCACACGATCTCCAGCGAGGAGACGATGCACCTGCTCTCCCTGGTGCGCATGGGCATCAACCTCGGCCTGATCGACGACCTGGCAATCCCGACCGTGAACGAGCTATTCATCCACACCCAGCCGGCCCACCTGCAGAAGCTCCAGGGGCGGCATCTGGAAGTGGACGACCGCAACATCGCCCGCGCCGCGTATCTCCGCAATCGCCTGTCCAACGGTCGGAACCAGGACGACGAGGTCTGACGGAACCTCGCCAAGGAACTCGACAACGGGGCCTCGCTCCATGTCCATGCTGGAAGGTCTTTCGCTCGATCCGCAGACCATTCTCGGCGTGAAGCAAGGGGCCTCGGCGGAGGAGGTCCGCGAGGCGTTCCGGCGGAAATCGCTGAAACACCACCCGGACCACGGCGGCGACGAGTGGGCCTTCCGTATCGTCGTGCTCGCCTACGAAACGCTCCTGGCCAGCACCTCGGCGCGGCCGGAGCCGTTATCCAACCCGCGCCGAAAGCCGGTCATCTCCGAGCGCATCCGGCCCGGCGTGCACGACAAGAACCTCGACGCCTCCCGGATCGTCCAGGTCGAGCTGGTCTGGAAGCGTTACGAGCTGGACGACTTCATCGACCTGCTCACCGACAAGGCGAACGCGCGCAGTCCGGGCGGGTCCTTGATCCTGAACTGGCCCGATCCGTCGCTTTCGGGCGATCCCCGGTCCATCCCCTACGCCGATCGGATCTTGCTGGCCCTGAACGCGGCGTTCGACGAGCTCCGGGCGCGTTCCCGGACCAACGGCGCGAAGTCGCACATCGACACGGGCCGCTTCGAGGCCCGCCTGGAGTACCCCAGCGGCAACACGGCCTTCGCCGCGTTCAAACACCTGCACGTGAACCTCAAGGCGCGCGGCCTGGGGGTCCGGCAGTGGACCCGCGATATCACCGTACCGCGCCCCGGCGCTGATCTGGTTTTCGTAGGGTGGGCACCGCCCACCAACATATAAATATATGAGGTGGGTCTGTGCCCACCCTACGAGGAGGAGTGTTCCGCGGGCGGTGCCGCAGGACATCGAACCGCTCTCCAGGCCGACGGCGTCCCTCGTCTTTCGTAGGGGACGCGAAAACCAGCGACCCAGGTGGTCCGGGAGGAATGGGGGTCAGTCACCCTCGGCGGAAACCACCGGGCTCGGCTCGCCGAGCGTGACGATCCCCAACGCTCGGTACGCCTCGACGACCTCCGGCCCGAGCCGCGCGCGATCGAACCGCGCGACGGCCGTCCGCCGCGCGTTCTGGCCGATCCGCTGTCGAAGGTCCGCGTCGTCCACAAGCCGCCGGATCGCCCCGGCGAGCGCCTCGGGATCGCCGGGAGGGACGCCCAGCGCGTCCTCCCCTTCGTTGAATAGCTCCGCGGCCCCTCCGGCCCGGGCGACGATCACCGGCCGGGCGCAGGCCATCGCCTCGGCGATCGTCCGGCCGAACGGCTCCGGCTGCGTGCTGGCGTGGACCACGACGTCCAGCCCCCGGTACACGTCGGCCGTCTCCGTCTGAAAAGGGACGAAGCCCACCCGCCCCGCCAGGCCGAGCGAGGCCGCCATGCCGTTCAACTCCTCCGGCGAGAACTGCGAACCCTTCGTCTCGTAAATCGGCCCGCCGATGATGTAGGGCCGAATGGCCCGATCCGCCGTCCTCGCCGCCGCCCTGCAGAAAGACGTCCTGCCCCTTCCAGCGTGCATACGTGGCGACCAGGCCAACCCGGATCGTTCCCGTGGCCGCCTCCGGCAGTTCGGCCAGCCGGTCGAGCCGGCCGCCGTCGCCCGGTCCCGGCGCGAACCGTTCGATGTCGATGGCGTTGTAAACCACCTCCACCGGAAACCCGCCGAGCACCGCCCGGGCATCGCGGGCGACGGCCTCGGAAATCGCGATGCCGCCCGTCGCCCCCGGTGCCGCCCAGCGCAGGGCCCTCGCCATCAACGGGCGGCGGCCGAGAAAGTCGCGGATATGCCAGACGACCGGAATCCCCTTCACCCCGGCCATGCGCAGGAGCAGGTGCGACTTGATCCCGTTCGTATGGACGAGATCCGGGTTCAGCTCCCGGATAGCCCGGCCCAGTTCCCTCGCGTAACGCCGCGCGGCCAGGCCCGCCGGGAGGACCTTCGTCCCGAGCCCCAGCGCCGCCGCGAGCTTGCCTCGGCCTCGCAGGGCGCTATCCCCCAGGGCGGCGACCGACGCGGGCATCGGTCGGACCTGCACCCGCACGCCGAGCGCCTCGGCCCGCTCGACCAGTGGTCCACCTTGCGCGACGATCAGGTGCAGTTCCGCCCCCTCGAACGCCGCGAGGGTCGAGGAGATCAGGTCGAGCAGGCTCAACTCCGCCCCCCCGAGCCGGCCGACCGGATTGACATAGACGATCTTCATGATGCCCTGCGCAGGCCGTGCCGCGCCGCGAAGTCCCCCAGCACCACCAGGCCGAGAATCTGGAGCGCCGCCACGCTCGGGTCGCGTCGCAGGAACCGTTCCCAGAGCCGCCCCGGCCCCTCGGGATCGAACCCCAGCCCTTCCCAGACGTCGTGATCGGTCATCGCCCGGGCCGCCCGCTCGCGCAAAGGCCCGCGCAGCCAGGCATCCCAGGGGAACGTGAAGCCGCGTTTCGGGGCCTTGTACACGAGGTCCGGCAGGCGAGGGCCAACCGCGTCGATCAGCAAGGGCTTGAGCCGAGGGTCGGGCCGCTTCCATGCGCCGGGAAGCCGCGCGACCTGCTCGACGAGCACGTGATCGAGCAACGGCACGCGGACCTCCAGCCCGTGCGCCATGCTGAAGACGTCGGCGTCCCGCAGAAGCATGTGCCGCATGTACGTGGACAGCTCGAACGTCGAGATCTGGTTGATCGGGTCCAGCGCGCGGACCCGCGCCGTCAGGTCATCGAGCAGCGCGGGCGAAAGCCCGCACGTCGGGTCGCTGCCCTCGGGCAACGGCTGGAGCAGCCGGCGTTCCCCCGGCAGGAACAGCTCGCGGCGAAGCAGATAGAGCGGCAAGGGGGCCGGCTCCCGGCGGAACATCTCCGCCGCCTTGATCCCACGACGCCCGCCCGTCAACGACGCCGCCTTCGCCAGGGCCGGCGTGAGCGGCCCCGCCCACCGCAGGGAGCGCCGCAGGCGGATCGCCTTCGGGACATCGGCGAAGCTGGCGTAACCGCCGAAGAGCTCATCCCCGCCCAGACCGCTCAGGGCCACCGTCAAGCCCGCCCGCCTCGCGGCGCGGGAGACGAAGAAGGTATTGAACCCATCGACCGTCGGCTGGTCGATCGCCTGGAGCACCTCGGGCAGGTCTTCGAGCACATCCTGACCGCTCAACGTCAGGCAACGATGGTGCGTCCCCAGGGCTTTCGCGACGGTCGCCGCGGCCTCGGTCTCGTCGAACTCCGGCTGATCGAAGCCGATGCTGATCGTCTCGACGGTCGAGCCCGCGACCTCCGTGGCAACCGTGACCAATGCGCCGGAGTCGATCCCACCGGAGAGGAACAGGCCCAGCGGCACGTCGGCGATCAAGCGCAGCTTGACCGCCTCGCGCAAGCGTCTCGCCGAGCCGCTGGACGACCTTCGCCCGGTCGGGCGCGGCGTGGCCGTTGGCCGAGGGGGACGAGGAATCGCCCGGCGGTTCCAGCCGCCAGTAGGCGCGCCGGGATTGCTCCCGACCGCTCCAGTCGGTGACGAGCGACTCGCCCGGGGCGAGCATCGTGACCCCCTCGACCAGCGAATCCAGGCCCATGACGGCCCCCTGGGCGAGGAAGCTCTCCAGCGCCGCCGGATTCACGCGAGGCGGGACCAGCTCCGGCCCGGCGGCCAGCAAGGCGCGCAGCTCGGAGGCGAACAGCAGGCCGCCCGCCGCCGGCCGAGCCAGGTAGAGCGGCTTGATCCCCAGGCGGTCGCGGCAAAACCAGGCGGTCCCGCGCTCGGAGTCGAGCAGGCACCAGGCGAACATCCCGCGCAAACGCTGGACGCACGCCTCACCCCAGACGCGATACGCGTGCAGGATGACCTCGGTATCGCAGTGGCTCCGGCACGGCCAACCGGCCTGCGCGAGCGGCTCGTGCAGGTCCTGGAAGTTATAGACCTCGCCGTTGAAGACGATCCAGTTGGGCGTCTGGCCGTCCTGGCGAGGGTGGTCGGCCATCGGTTGATGACCGGCCGGCGAGAGGTCGAGGATCGCCAGGCGACTCTGCACGAGCACGGCCGGCGGGGCATTTCCGCGCGGGTCGTCCACCCGCTCGATGCCCCGATCATCCGGTCCGCGATGCCGCAACGCCGCGAGCATGCGCGGCGCCGCGTCGTCCGCCAGTTCGCGGAACCCCGAGAAGTCCAGCGATTCCGCACATGAGCCGGTTCGTCCCTCCAGGACCGGGTTCGGGAAGAGGCGCTCCACTATAGAACATCCCTCACCGACCGGGCCAGTGCGTTGACGAGAAGCCCCGTTCGCTCGGCGCGCAGGCCGATGGGCACGTTCCCGGTGCTGGCGACGCTCCCCCAACCCCGGCCCCGCGCACCCTCGCCAGCACCGCCGACGCCCCAATCACCACCACCGCCGCCACCCGGATCAGGAGCGGAAGTTTGGAATTCCTTTGAGCTTTGCGACGAATTCCCATTGGCTTCGTTTTGCGATTTTCCCCGCGTCTTCCGCCGCAACGACCACACCCGCAGCCGTCCCCGCCTCCGCCCCACCCCCCGCCGCGCCGGTGCCCCTTTCCGACGCGAAACCGCCCCCGTCTCCACCGTCGGCGTTTGGATGACAACGGCTTTCTCCGAAGGAACTTGCGCCGATATCCCGTTGGCTTCGTTTTGCGATTTCGCTCGCCCCGTTTCCGCCGCGATCCGCCTCAACCCCTCGATCGCCCGGTGCATCCGCTTCGACCACGTCGGCAGGTACCTCAGCCCCAATTTCACCGCCTCATCGGGCAGCGCCTCCCCCGACTCGGCGATCAGCCGGTTCTCGATCCTCTCGATCCGCCGCAGCACGACCACCGCCATCACCGCCTCTTCCACCAGCCTCCGCGCCTCGTCCGTCTGGGGTTTCTCATGCGCCATCCATCGCTCGATCAGTTCCGAGTGCATCGTCTGTTCCGCCTTCGATAGCACAATCACCTTCGCCGACAGCCCATGCCGAACGCTATTCCGGCTGGCCCGGGCCTTCCCCCTCGTCGTCCGTCGGGCCGGTGCTCTTCTGGGCATTACCGTCGGTTGGCGTCGATGCGTCGCTGGCTGGTCATGGTCGTGCTCATCGTCTCGGTTGTGATCCCGCGTCCTCTTCGGAGCGCACCGCGAGCGCATCCGGGAGGGGGGTCCCTCTCGGGATAAGATCGTTCCCGCCCCGGTTTCCTATCACCCGCGTCGCTCCCGGAAGATGCGTCCCGGGGACGCTTGCCACCGCGTCTGCGTCTCCGGAATATAGAAAATCGGTTGGAATTGATTTGACATTGTGTTCAAAGGGTGTGAGTTTCAGGCAACTTGCGGCGATTTTCGCCGCGAACCAACAGGAAGGGGGACAGAGAAAAGTAGAACGTCCCCATTTTCCTCTTGAATCGGGTCTCGCTCGACGCGGGCCACCCACGGCCATCCATTTAAGGAGGTCACGTGCATGATCGACATTGTATGTCCATGTGGGTGGTCGTTCCGCGGGCCTGACAGTTACGTCGGCCGTCGAATCCGCTGCCCTGTTTGCTTCACCTTACTTACCATGTCGTCAACTCCTCACGACAAGGTATTAATTCCTAGCCCTGTCACAGAACCGGTACAAGCTGAGCGGCCACAATCACTAACGCACCCGGCGAAAGCATGGATGGTTTTAGCTGCTTTGTGTGGCCTTATTCTAGGAATTATGGCAGTGTGTTTCTGGTTTTCGAACGACGCCCAGACTCCACCTCTCGGGTTTGTTATAAAGGAAGTCCATCCTACTCCTCGCACTCAAGCCACGGACCTGCCTAGTGTTCAGCCCAACGATTTTGAGAGGTTCCGCTCTGATGATATTGCTCCGCCAATGAAGAAGACTACCGTTGCGGATGGTGACGATACTAATCAGCGACAGTCGGAGAATCCTCCGGTCGCGGAACTTCAAGCGAAACATGGATCGTCCGGCCGGGAATCCATACCGACCCAGGAGAGCGAACAAATAAAAAAAGTTCATAATTGAACACCTTAAAAAATACTCTAATGATCCGACGAGCGTTCAAGTCGTCGAGTGGCTGGAGCCAATACGGGTACACAATCCGGAAGGCTGGCTACTTCCCTCTAATCGTGAAACCTATGACACGGCCATTCACCTAACCGTACGGGCGAAGAATGCGATCGGGGCACTGACCGTCGGATCAATCCTATATTTTCTGAGACAAGGAAAAGTAGTCGCGATTGAACGGGAATCGGACTCGATGTACTCCTTCAACGAAAGAGGTGGAAGGCAGGCCAGGGGTTGATGACTTATTCCGACCGATCCGGACAGTCCGGGTCCTACACGACAGTGGCCGGATTTGCGAAGAGGATATGCTGGTGCCCGATGCTCCTTGACGCGGTTGGCGCGAGAAGCGAGCGGAAGGAAAAGGGACATTCTGAGGGGAAAAGAGCACATTCTACTTTTTCTTCAATAATTCATAAGAAGTAGAATGTGCTCTTTTCCCTGACCCGGGCCGAGCTGGAGCGACGGCCTACTGCCGGCACGTCAGGCGATCGAACGCGATCTCATTGCTTCCCGGCCCGAACGTCCATTCGAAGCGAATCCGGGAGTTGAGGCCCGATACGCTGAGTCCCGAGGGGCGGTACGCCGCCTGGTCGTACCGCGTTGGCACGCCCGGCACGGGACCCGCCATGAGTAGGTTGAACTCGAATCCGAAGAACCACACCCGGAAGGCGCCGATTATTGAGTTGTCGATCGATGGGACCGGCCCAACCCGAAAGACCATGTCATTTGTGGTAATCGGGCCATCGGGCGGCATCCAGAAGAGCCCTTGACCGGCCGGGAATGACCGATCCTCGTAGAGAATCTTGAGCATCTCAAGGGGGGGCGGCTCTAATAACCCCTTCATGGAGTCGTCGGCAGGCAGGCGGAAGTTCCCGCTGACGTAGCCGCCGATGAACGTTTTCAGCATCCATCGCTCTAGTGCGTCGCCATCGACGATGCGGGTGGCGTCTCCCATGACCGGGTTCCGGGTCTCGTCGTCGATAGCGTCCATCGCTTCGTACATGGCAAGGCCGGCGGCGTCGTAGTGACTCAGGCGATTATTGTGGACCTTGCAGAGGATGTTCGCGGTCAGGCTTCCCACGCCCATCGCCTGTAATACATCCGTCTGCTCCTGGAACGACAGGTTCTGGACGAGGACCGATTTGTTCTTCTTGACGGTACGGTCATAGATCCGCTCAAGGATCGCCTTCGACACGTAGTGCTCGCCATCGACCTGGCACGTAAGACCAGGCGATCGAGCAGTCCGACGGTCGACGCCGCTCGGCGTAGCATCTGGAAGGTTCCTGATAGCCCGGTATTCCAGGCTTCGCACTGTCCGACCGCGTCGCCAGGGTGAGGCCACGTCGCTCGCGAGGAGGAAGGGGCGTCGAGGAACGGGCCTCGCGGACATGCTCAAGAAAACGACGGCGTCGTGACCAGACAGTGATCGGCATGATAACCCGCCACTACGCCACCGGTTCCAGACTTGGACCTAGATTTTCTCCGTGCGGAACTCCGCCTCGGGACGTGGGCGCCAGAACCAGCCGGCGAACAGGCCGTCGAGCGAGATGTAGTTGCTCGTCACGGGGGAGAGCCAGAGGATGCCCGCGTTGACCAGCAGGTACGTCATCATCGGCGGGATCTTCGACGGGTCCCCTTGCACGAGCAGGCCGAACGTCAGGTTCAGCAGGAGGAAGCCCGAGAGCGCCGCGGTGAGCGTCGTCAAGAGCCCCGCGATCAGGAGCGCGCCGAGGCCGACCTCGGCATACGGCAGCACATCGGCGAACAGCTTGACGGCCTGCGGCATCTGCTTGCCCAGGGGGGTGTCCTTGAACTGCGCCGTGATCATGCCCGGATACTTGCCGGCCTGCTTCGCCTCGAACTTGTGCAGGCCGTACATGAGCAGGGACATTCCCAGGCCCACGCGGAGCACCAGGGCGGTCAGGCTGCGCACGAAGTGGCCCGGCTCGCGTCTCAGTGCGATCATCGTCACGTCGTCCATGTCGTCTTCTCCCGGTTGCGTCTGGAATTTCCCACTCGATGCGTCACTCGGACGAGAACCGCTTGATGTTGTCCATGATCGGACCGACCAGCTCCCCCGGCACAAAGCGTACCAGCGCGCTCTCTCCGCCGTAACGGGCCACCTGCTTGATGAGGCTGCTGGAGACGTGCGAAAATTCGCCGTCGGCCATCAGGAAGACGGTCTCGACCGAGGGATCGAGCCGCTGGTTGGTCAGCGACATGCCAAACTCATATTCCATGTCCGAGAGGGTTCGCACCCCGCGCAGGATCACCCGCGCGCCGATCCGCCGCACGAACTGCACGGCCAGCTCGTCGAACGGCTCGACCGACACGTTGTCGTAGGGGGCGACCACCTGCCGCGCCAGCGCCACCCGTTCCTCGATGTTAAACAGCGCCTTCTTGTTCGGGTTCACGCCAATGCCCACGACCAGGTGCTCGAACAGCGTCCGCCCGCGCCGGATCACGTCGAGGTGGCCGAGCGTGAGCGGGTCGAACATTCCGGTGAACACGGCTTTTCGTGATGGGTCGATCATGTCGTTGCACCGGTCGATGAGTTGGGAGTTTCACCAGAATAAACGGTGCGAATCGCCCGGTCTGGGTGGCTGGGGTCTCGTCCGCGAGACCCCGGAATTGGGCTGTCGCACCGGGGTCTCGCGGACGAGACCCCAGCCACCCGAAGAAGTCAATCGATCACAATTTGTAGCTTATTCTGGCGAGTCGCTTTAGCGGCCTTGAAGCGCCGCGGCGAGCCGGTCGAGGTCCTCCGCGTTGTTATAAATGTGCGGGCTGACGCGAATCCGGCCGCGACGGCTCGACAGGGCGATCCCGCGCCGCGCGCCTCGCGGGCGAAGGCGTCGGGGTCCACCCCGTCCTTCTCCAGCACGACGATTCCGGAGCGGTCCTCGGGGCGGGGCGAGCCGAAGACGGTCCAGCCGGCCGTGCGGGCGACCTCGCGGACGGCCTCGGCGCGGTCGAGGATGCGTTGCGAGACGACCGCCGGACCGATCTCCATCAGGAGTTCCAGGCTCGCGCCGAAGGTCTGGATGCCCGGCATGTTGAACGAGCCGCCTTCCCAGCGCTCGGCGCTCGGCTTGAGGTCGAAGTGGATGCCCGGCGTGTTGTACGACGCCGTGACGCTATGCCAGCCGACGCCGAGCGGTCGCAGCCGGTCGATCCAGTCGCGCCGGACGAACATCAGGCCGGCCCCTTCCGGCCCGAGCAGCCACTTGTGCCCGTCGGCCGCGAGGAAGTCGATCGGCGTGCGCTTCACGTCGATCGTGAAGGGGCCGAGGCCCTGGATCGCATCGACGAACAGCGCCACCCCGCGCGACCGGCAAAGTTCCCCGAGGGCGTCCAGGTCGTTGCGGAAGCCGGAGGACCACTCCACGTGGCTGATCGTCAGGACGCGGGTCCGCCGGTCCATCGCGTTGGCCAGATCGTCCATCTCGACCCGCCCCGCGCGGCTCGGCACGGTACGGAGGCTCACGCCGCGATCGGCCAGGTTCATCCAGGGGTAGATGTTCGACGGATACTCCTCGGCGGCGGTGACGACGTTGTCCCCGTCGCGCCAGGGGAATCCCTCGGCCACCAGGCCGATGCCGTGCGTCGTGCTGTTGACGAAGGCGATCTCCTCGACCTCGGCGTTGAGCAAGCGGGCGATCGCGCGGCGGTGCCTCTCCAGCTTGGCTTCCCAGTCGAGCCAGTGGACGACGCCGTTCTGTTCCTGCTCCGCGACCCACGCCCGCATCCGGTCCCCCGCCCGGCGCGGCAAGGGGCTGACGGCGGCGTGGTCGAAGTACGCCCAGCGCTCGGTGACGGGAAACTCGTTCTGTCGCAATGCATCCCAGTCCACGGACGGTTCCTCCCCCCTGGTTCGTCCCCAGCCTACCGACCTCGCCGGCCCGGTGCTACACCATCCAGGAGATCTGGTAAACCCAGCAGGCCGAACAACGCCGCGGTCACCAGCGCGGCGGCGACGGGGTCGTACACGTAGATCACCAACAGGAAGAAGATCGTCGCGTACACGAGGAGGGTGAACAGGAGCAGAAATAGCCCCTCCCACCCTTTCCGCTCGCTCGGCCCCGTCCGCCGCAGCACGGCCCAGAGCAAGCCGACGCAGAGAATGCTCATGATCGTCGCCACGATGATCCGCAACTTCTCGTCGGCATCTCTCGTCGAGCGCACCGTCGAACCGATCACCGACAGCGGCAGGGCGATCACGGCGACCAGAAAGAGCAGGTCGCGGGGCCGGAGCCGCCGCTCGCGCACGGTGGGAAGCGGTTCAGGCACGAGATACCTCGGGATCGGTTCGGCAGGGCCTCACATCCAGGTCAGGATGTACGCCAGGAACGCGAACAAGGCCCCGCCCACATAGGCGGACGCGGGCGGATAGAACAGGTACAGCATGACGACGCACGTCACCGACAGCCACGTCAACATGGCGTAGAGGACCGATAGACCCTCGTTCGGCCCCCGGTTCGACCGGGCCAGCGGACGGCCGAGCAGCAGCCACAAGCCCCCCACCACGAGCGGCCCGAGCAACGTCAAGCCCAGGACAATCTCCCGATCCATCCCCGACAATTTCGACCGCCGGATCGATTCGACCGCCGCCAACGTCAGACCGGCGATCGGGACCAGGATCAGCAGGTCCCACAGCCGGAGCCGTCGAGAAGTGGTTTCGTCCGCGTCGGTCGGTCCCTGGTTCGCGCTCATCATGCCTCTATTTTACGCATTGAGGCCCTGATCCGCGAGGTCGGCGGTACTCTCGACCAGAGCGCAGGAGGAACCCCTCGCGGTCGTCGTCCCCGTGCGCGGCGGACAGGCTGATTCGCAGGCGCGCGGTTCCCTTCGGGACCGTCGGCGGACGGATGGCGGGAACGAGGAACCCTCGCGCGCGGAGCCGATCCGCCAGTCCGACGGCACGCGCCGCGTCACCGACGATCAACGGCACGATCGGCCCGACGGACGGCGCGACCGGGAAACCAGCCGCGCGCAAATCCGCCCGCAACTGCTCGCCGAGGCGTCGCACGTGCTCCCGACGCCAGGGCTCGGCCCTCGCGATCGCCAGGGCCTCCCGCGCGGCCGACGCGGCGGCGGGAGGCAGGGCCGTCGAGTAGATCAACGTCGGCGCGTGATTGATGATGTGATCGACCAGCCGGCGCGAACCGGCCACGAAACCGCCGAGCGAGCCGAGGGCCTTCGAGAGCGTGCCGACGCGAACCGTCACCCGCTCCGCGACACCGCATTCCGAGGCGGCCCCCCGGCCA
Source organism: uncultured Planctomycetota bacterium (assembly GCA_963758025.1). Classification (GTDB taxonomy): domain Bacteria; phylum Planctomycetota; class Planctomycetia; order Isosphaerales; family Isosphaeraceae; genus CAVWUA01. Next base: position 81,409 of record CAVWUA010000026.1, read on the forward strand.
TCCGGCCCGAAGACGCCGGTTCCATGCGCCTCGTCCACCAGGAGCATCGCCTCGAACCGTTCCGCGACCTCCACCAGTCCAGCCAGCGGGGCGAGGTCGCCGTCCATGCTGAAGACGCCGTCGGTGGCGATCAGCACCCGGCGGAACCGCGACCGGTCGCGCCGGAGGGAGGATTCCAGGCGTTCCACGTCGTTGTGAGGATAGACCCGCAGCGACGCCCCGGCCAGCTTCGTGCCCGAGATCAGGCACGCGTGGTTCAGCCGATCGGCATAGACGGCATCGCCGGGGCCGACGAGCGCGGCGATCGTGCCGAGGTTCGCCGCGAACCCGGTCGGGAACAGCGCGACGGCCTCCGCCTGCTCGAAGTCCGCCAGGGCGTCGGCCAGTTGCCGGTGCGGCTCCCGCCAGCCGCAGACCAGGGGGGAGGCCCCCGCGCCCCAGCCGAACCGCCGCGCCACGTCGGTCGCCGCCGCGATCACCCGAGGGTCGGCCGCCAAGGCCAGATAATCGTTCGCGGCGAAGTTGACGAGCGTCTCCTCGTCCGCTTCCAGCCGCCCTGGCGAAGCCGGCCCGAACGGCGAGAGCCTCCGCAACAGCCCTCGCCGCTCACGCTCTGCCCTTTCCTCGTCGATCCATGCCAGAGGATCATTGCTCATCGCAGGTCTCTTCTTCGCGCTCTTCCCTGGCGTCTTCGCGCCTTCGCGAGAGGTCTTCCACTCCATTCACTCGTTTCAACACCGCCGCCGCAAGATGCCCCCCGAACCCGATCGACAGCTTCAAGGCCGCGCGGATCTCTCGATTTCGCCCGACGCAAGGTGTGCCATCCAGGTCGCAATCCGGGTCCGGCTCGTGAAGGTTGACCGTCGGCGGCACGAAGCGATCCCGGATCGACAGGCAGGTGATCGCCAGCTCGGCCGCGCCCGCCGCGCCGAGAAGATGGCCGATCTGTCCCTTGTTCGCCACGCAGGCGACCCGGTCGGCGTGCGGTCCGAGGGCCAGCCGCAAGGCCCGGCATTCGAGCGGATCATTGACCCTCGTGGCCGTGCCGTGGACGTTGACATGATCCAGCGCGTGCGGCTCGATCCCCGCCGCGTCGAGCGCCCGGCCGATCAGCCCGGCCAGATTCGAGGGGTCGGGGTTCAGGTCGGTCATGTGGAAGGCGTCCGACCCGATCGCCCCTCCGGCGACCTCGGCATAGGCCCCCCTGCCCCGCGATCGAGCCAGGTCAGCCCGCTCCAGCACGAGAACGGCCGCCCCTTCACCGACCAGGAACCCCGACCGCCGACGATCCCAGGGGCGCACGGCGCAGCGTGGATCGTCCCCCGACTCGCAACGGGCCAGCACCTTCATCCGCCGGAACGCCGACAGCCAGAGCGGTTCGAGCGAGGCATCGGCACTACCGCAGAGGACCATGTCGCAGACGCCCCGACGAATCCAGTCCGCCCCTTGCAGCACGGCGACGAGGCCCGTCGCGCACGCGGCCACCGGCGCAGCGCAAGGCCCACGGAGGCCCAGCCGAGCCGCTAGCTCGTGAACCCCCGCGCACGGCCAGCTTCCGAACCAGTCGCGCGCCAGCCGATCCCGCTCGGCGTCGGGATCATGCAGCCCCTCCGCGAGCCGCTCCAGCGGCCGGACCCCGTTCTTGCTCAAGCCGATCAGTGCGCCGACCCGCTCTCGATCCCACGCCGGCAAGGTCGATCCGGGCATCGGCCAGGGCCTCGTCCGTCGCCCATCGCAGCAATTCAGGGGCCTCGATCCGCTCCGCATTTCCCGGCAACGGACAACCCGCGACGGGTGCCCCCGGCGGCAATCGCGGATCATCGAGCCAGCGGGCCGCCGAGCGTCCATCCCGAAGCGCGGCCCACGTCGCTTCACGCCCAAACCCCAACCCAGTCACCAGGCCGATGCCCGTGACCAGCACGCGGCGAGACTCATCGTGATCCGGATCGGGGCGTGACATGGCCAGGACGACGGCTCAGGCCGTCCCCTCACGTCGCGTGGCCAGTTCCTCGCGTGCCCACCGCTCGACCTCGACCGTCCACTGCATCTCCCCGAGAGTCTCGGCCCGCATGATCCAGCCGACGGCCTCCCACGCGCGGAGCATCGGGAAGGCGAGACTCGTCTCGCTCTCGATGTACGAGCCATCCTGCCGCCGTTGCAGAAACCGCAAGATCTGCCCGTCGAACGTCCAGACCTCCGGCACGCCCAGCGCTCCATAGACGACCAGCGCGTCGAGCAACGGATTCGTCAGCACGATCTCGATCGCCAGGTCGGGCGGCGGGTGCTCGGTCAGGTCGATGTCCCGGAGCCCACGAATCCGAGGTTCGTTCGCCAGGTAGAAGCAGGCGTCAGGCTCCTTGGCCTTGATGACGTCCTCTCGCTGCCAGGTCGTTGACCCCGCGGACCGGAAGTTTACTTGAAGTCCGCGAGCGAGCGACTGCACAAAACCCGTAAGATATCCTTTGAGGCATTCGTGCCAGTAGGACGGGCTCATCAGTTCCAGATCCCCATCAACATAAGTGATTCGAGGAACCGGCCGATCTCCCCGGGACGCGCAGATCGATTCGAACAGGGACCAATCGACTCCGTGCAAGAGAACGCGCGCATCGACCTCCGGCCGGGCGATGGATGAGCGGAGCATCGTCGCGGGACCCGTCGTCCGCGGCTCGGTGGTCGTGCTCACGATTCCATCTCCTCGGGCGATTCTAGCCAGCGTTTGCCGGCCGAGCTTTCAACCCCAGCCGCTCGAACATCTGACGATCCCGGTCGTGCTCGGGGTTCGCGGTCGTCAGCAGCTTCTCGCCGGCGAAGATCGAGTTGGCGCCGGCGAGGAAGCAGAGGGCCTGATCCTGCTCGGTCATGTGGATGCGGCCGGCGGAGAGGCGGACCATCGACGTGGGGAACAGGATGCGCGCGGTGGCGATCATGCGGACCATGTCCCAGATCGGCACCTCCGGCTGGTCGGCCAAGGGGGTCCCCTCGACGGCGACCAGCGCGTTGATCGGCACCGATTCGGGCGGCTCGGGCAGATTGGCGAGCGTGTGGAGCATGCCGATGCGGTCGTCGTCGGACTCGCCCAGGCCGACGATCCCGCCGCAACAGACGTTGATCCCGGCATCGCGGACGTGGCCGAGGGTCTTCAAGCGGTCGTCGTAGGTGCGGGTCGTGATGATCTCGCCGTAGAACTCGGGCGAGGTGTCGAGGTTGTGGTTGTACGCATCCAGCCCCGCTTCCTTCAGCCGGCGGGCCTGGTCGTCGGTCAACATGCCGAGGGTGCAGCAGGCTTCCAGGCCCCCCATGGCCTTGACGCCGCGGACCATCTCCACGACGCGGTCGAACTGCGGGCCGTCCTTGACCTCGCGCCAGGCGGCCCCCATGCAGAAGCGGGTCGCGCCGGAGTCCTTCGCCCTTCGCGCGGCGGCCAGCACGGCATCGACGTCCATCAAGGCGTGCGGGTCCACCGTCGTGTGATAGCGCGCGGCCTGGGGGCAATAGCCGCAATCCTCGGGGCAGCCGCCGGTCTTCACCGAGAGGAGCACGCAGACCTGGATCTCGCCCGGCTCATGGTGCTGGCGGTGGACCTCCCCGGCGCGGGCGATCAGGTCCAGGAGCGGGGAATGGTAAAGGTCGGCGACGTCCTGGCGCGTCGGCGGGGCGATCGTGGCCGTCATGGCGTTCCTGAGCTCGTTCACTTGGAAGGAAGGGATACTTATGGAGTTCGGCATAGCAAATGGCAGATTTCAGATTCCGGATCTTCTAAGTGGTGCATCCGCCAAATCTCTTTCCTTGGAGCGCGGGCCTCTGGCCCGCTATCCCGGATGCGGGCCAGAGGCCCGCGCTCCAAAAACTTACCGGATGCGCCACGAAAAGAGGCAAGATATTTCTGGAATCTGGAATCTGGAATCCGGAATCTGCCATTTGCTATGGGGCCGTCAGCATTGTCCGTTGTCGCGTCGGAACATGGCGACAACGCGCGCGGTTGCTTCGCTTATCGTCGGGCCGTTTTGCAGATCACGAAGACGGCACCGGCCGCGAGGAAGGCCGTGCCAACCAGGCCGTACAGCGGGTTGCCGCTGGATTCTTCCACCGGCTCGGTCTCGCCGGTAATTTCCTGCGCGGGTGCGACGGCCGGCAGGCCGGTCAACACCAGGGCCACGGACAGGGTGGCGAGCGGTCGGAACAGGCGGCGGATCATCGGTCACGCTCCTTGAGGGGTCGGGGACGCCTGGGGGCCTCGGCGGTCATCGGGAGCCATTCCTGGAGCGGTCGGACCCGGCGGCGGAACGCCGCGCGGGCCATTGCCACCGCTTTCCAGGCGGGGCCTCGCGAGCGAAGGTGGGCGATGTAGTCGTCCAGCCCGACCGCCCAGAACCGATACCGGCGGTTCCGGAACGAGAACGAGCCGTCGCCCGGCGGCAAGGGGAACGGCGGTGGCGGCTCGGCATACACAAACGCCAGGACCGCCCGGAACCCCGGGCCGAACATCGCCTGCCAGCGGGTCAGGCCGTCCAGGTCGTCGGTCGTCACCCAGTTCTCCCAGGCCCGACGCCCCCGACCGTCCTTCCCCCGCTTGCCCTTCACCTCGACCACGAGGTTCAGGCCCATTCGAGGATACAATATGAAGTCGGGATTTTTCAGCCCCTCCTCCCCGGAAACCGCGCGCTTGGCCTCGTTGACCGCCACGCAAGGCACTCGCAGCGAACGGACATACGCCTCGAACGCCGCCTCGTAGTGGTTCCTGCGGTTGGCCATCGGGTTGCCTCGGAAGGCGCCTAACGCGCCGGGACCGACTCCATGCGGTTCGCGTGCCGGGACGCCGCCAGGTAACGACTCCACTTCACCAGGAACAGCATTGAGGCGACGACGCCGAGAAAGATCAAATTCAGGAGCATCATCAGGATGAGCGGGTTGTGGATCGCCACACGGACGCCGAACAGATCGATCCAGATGGAGTGGTGCCACACCAACGCGGTTTCTCCACCGTTCCGGGCGACGGAGGTCGGATCATGGAACGTCGCATTCAGCGGTTTCATCGCCACGTAGAGACGGGCATTGAACAGCGCGAAGGCCAGGACGATGACCGCCAGTTCGGCCAGGGAGAGGCGGAACGGGCGGAAACGGGGGGCGTGATCCTGGTTCGGGCTCATCGGCGCTCCTTCACTTCTCCTTCGGGCCGATACCGACAACCAACGGCCCCGACGGCGTCTTCCGCCGGCGCTTCGGGGGAAGGACGGCCTCGGCATATTCCCAGATCTGCTCCGGAGTTTCGAAAACCTTGTCGAACGTCCAGTCCTCGTCGTACTCGCAATCGTCGGACGAATACTCCTGGCAGACCCGGGGACGATTCAGGTAAATGGCGCAACGGTCCTCTCGGGTGAGATACTGGCAGCGCGTCATTACCAAGAGATACCAGGTTCCGCCCTCGACGTACACCAGGGTTTGCCCGTGCGCCAGATACCAGCGGATCGCGTCGTAGTCGTCCCAGGTCGTCGGCGTCTCGATCGGCAGCGAAAAATACCGGCAGCACTTCCCCACGCAATGATCGCAGAGACACTCGTCCGGCTTCAGGTCCTCACGTCCAACTTTCCCCTTGCGTCGCGTTGTGGAACGGTTCGATGCCAAGGCCGCGGACCTCTGCGTTGGGGGCGTTCGTTGCGTCGGGAAACGGTCCTATTGTCGTCGTATTTCACACCTTCGGCAAGATGGACGTTCCGATCGCACTCCGCAACGCCGCGACATGGGCCTCGGTCGTTCCGCAACATCCACCGAACAGCCGAACACCAGACGCCCGGAGCGCGGGGACCGACGCCGCGAACGCCAAGGGAGAGGTCGGCGGCTCTCCCGGAAGCCCACCCCCCGGCTTGGACAGAAACGGCAAGTCCCCCCCGATCGCGGAACGCAACGTCCCGAGCCGTTCGATCACGACCTCCAGCGGCTCGCAATTGATCCCGACGGCCGAGGCCCCGCGCGGGAAAGAATCACTGTTCTCACCGTTCCAGCCACCGACGATCGAGACGAGGATAGGCAGTTCGAACGTTTCCCGAAGTCGTTCCAAGCCGCGACGGGCGTCTTCCGCGGTATGCGTTTCCAGAATCAGGGCATCAACCCCCTCGGCCACCAGCACGGCCGCCGCGTCCCGGTACGCGGCCGGATCACCGATCGCCGTTGGGCCGAGACAGCCGACGACGAAGCGGTCGGGACCGGCGGCCTCACGGGCCAACGCCACGGCCCGGCGGAGGATCGCCGGTACGTCGCCCGCGCGGCCGAACCGCGCGAGCCAGACCCGGTTCGCGCCGAAGGTGTTCGTCAGCAAGGCGTCGGCCCCGGCGGCCACGTCGCGCCGGTGAATGTCGAGAACGTCGTCGGGATGCGACAGGTTCCACAAGCACGGGTCGTCCCGATCGAGCGTCAGTCCCCGCGCGATCAGGCGGGTGCCCATCGCGGCGTCGAGGAGCAACGGCCCGCGACGCAGAGCCCGGGAAAACCGGGAACCTGGCTCAGTCACTGGACTTGGTGCGGTTGCGGTACTTGACGCTGACGCGGACGAGGAAGCGTTGCTCGTCGGCAGTCAGCGAGGCACGGCCTTCGCGGTGAATCTTGTCGAGGATCTCGTCCATGCGCTGCTCCTCGGCGGCTTCCTTGGCGAGTCGGCGGCGGAGCCGCATCTCGGAACGTCGGCGCCGCCATCGTTTCAAGGCCCCTTCCCGGCGTGGCCGGACGGTCGCGGCGCCGGCTTCCAGGCTGGTGTACCCTTGCGAGAAGTCGTAGCCGAAGATGCCGTCGTCGAAGAAGCCCCCGTCATCGAGCATCCGGGCCTCGAACCGGGCGATCAGGTAGATCGTCAGGCCGAGGAAGATCAACGGGACACCGTTGTGCGCGCCGCTGAGCACGCGGAAGAGGCCGCCTAGCCCGAGAACCAGGGCCGCGACCCGCGAGGTCCAGTGGCCGATCATCGCGTCGCGGCTCGGCCCGGACCAGGGCCCTTCCATCAAGCCGCGGAAGATCCGCCCGCCGTCGAGCGGCAGGGCGGGGATCAGGTTGGCGAGGAAGAGGACCCAGTTGAGATAGCCGAACCAGCCGATCCACCAGCGGGCGCTGAAGGCCGCCGCCAGGGTCTTGCCGTCAGCGAGCCAGGGTGCGCCACCTCCCGCGCTGTTGCCGAACGGATTGAAGACCATCCGCGCGTCGGCGAAATGCAATCCGATGGCGACGGAAAGGGCCAGGGCCCCGCTGACGATCAGGCCGCCGGCCGCCACGAGCATCGGCTCCGTCCCGCGCAGCAGGTACGGCGGAAGGGGGCCGACAAAGTTCCCCAGGGGCCAGAGCCGGACCTCCTCCGGTTCGACACCCAGCCGGCTGGCCATCGCCAGATGTCCCAGCTCGTGCAGCAGCAGAACCAGCAGCAACATGGAGAGCCAGGCCGCCGTCTCGACGACGGGGTGCCCTGGGTCCAGCGCCGCGAAAAGTAGTTTGGAAACCACGTACCCGATCAGCAGGACGTGGACCCGAACCTGGACCCCAGCCCAGCGAACCAGGGGGATCGACCAGGTGAGAGGATCACTCATGGGGAGCCCCAACCGAGGCGGTAATGCCTGTTTCCAAAGGGCAGGCGTCTGGCGTCGTCCCTGTATCTTCCCAGTGTAGCAACCGACAGGACGCTCGGCAACGATTCGTATGCGGGATGCCCTGAGTTTCCCGCAAGGTTAATCGAGGTCACTGAGCGTACCGCCGGGCTCACGGGGCAGACAAGGACAAAGAGTTCGTCGCAAAGACGCGAACCGTCGCAAATTCCTTGCAACCGTTGCGCCTTTTGCGATTCACTCGATCGACACTCTCGAGTCGAACGCCGATCGTCTCACTTCCGCCGTTCGCCGCGAAGCCAGCCCTCAATGACCGGGTAAACCTCCCGCCCTGACGTCAATCCGACGAGGGTGTCGTCGTGACCGGCGTCGACGGCGAATCCCTGGGCGCGGCCGAAGACGATCATCGTCTTGTCGGGCGAGCCGATGTGCTCATACAGGTAAGTCTGGATCGGAGGCGGGGCGAAGCGGTCGGCCGAGCCGCAGGTGATCAGGACCGGAACCTGGATGTTGCCGATCGACCGGGCGTAGTTCCAGCGCTTGCTGGCATCCCACAGCTCGCCGTCGGTGGACAGCGCCATGTACTGCTTCATCAGGCCGATCGACGGGACGTCCACCGCCCAGGTTCCCAGGGCTTCGTACACCTTCGGGCTGACGTTCTGGACGTTGAAGAACAGGTTGTGGACGCTCGTCCGCACGTCCTGCGTCAGTTGCTCCCCGCGCAGCTCGCCGGTCAACTGCCGTTGCCGCGTGCGGATCATCTCCTGGAAGAATGGCAGGATGAGCTGGCCGTCGGTCATCGTGACCTGGCTGCCGACCGTGACGAGCTGGCCGATCCCCGGGTTGCCGTACCGCGAGAGGTGGCAGAGGGCGACGATGCCCCCCATCGAGTGCCCGATCCAGGCCACCTGAGGCGCTCCGGTGTGATGGCGGACCAGCCGCACGAGGGCCGGCACGTCGTGGGCGATGTGGTCGTCCATCGTGTAATTGGCGTACTTCGGGTCGATCGACGTGTAGCCGGTCGGCGCGAACTTGTCCCTCGTCAGCTTCCGCACCGCCCCGCCAAGCAAGGCATCCGGCGCGCTATCGAGCTTGAAGACCCACTTCTGGCTCAGGCCGCTACCCCGCAGGTCCACGACCCAGACGTCATACCCGGCCTGCGACAGAAAGCGCGGCAGACTGCACGACGGATCGAGGTCCCAGAACGAGGAGTTGTACGTCAGGCCGTGGCAGAGGATCACCGGCAAGGCCCCGGGACGGGGTTGACCGGCCGGGGGAAACCGGCGTGCCACGAGCGTCCAGCCGTCGGCCGTGCGGACGGGAAATGTCGACGGCTCGGCGTTGGGGTCGATCAACCGCTTGACGTTCTCCGGCTCGACCGCCTTGCGGAGCGTGTTCCGGGCCGCGTTCTCGAACAGCTTTCCAAAATCCTGCGCCCGTCCCAACGCGGGGACCATCCACAACCCGACGGCGATTGCCAGGCCAAGTAACCGTTTCACGCTCATGGAAGTGGACTCCTTCCGTGAAGGGGGATGATGAGGGCTCTTTCGGATCTCCATTCCGATCCACAGCGCCGGTCGGTCCTTTACCATATAACGACCGGCCGGAACACCCGAGCTGACCACCCGCTTCCGCCGGAGGACCGTTTGCGGTAGGGTCGTGAGCGTTGTCCCAAGATCCGACCCGTGCCGATGTTGGAGCCGATCGACCGTGTCCACCTCTCGCTCGTTTCTGCAAGGTCTTGTCGGTGTCTTCGGGTTTCCGGTGGCCGAGAATCCCACCCAGGCGATGATCGAACCGGCCTTCGCCGCGATGGGCCTCGACTGGCGTTACCTGACGGTCGAGGTTCATCCCGACGCCCTCGGCGATGCCGTACGGGGTGCCCGCGCGATGAACTGGCGAGGGTTCAACTGCACGATTCCCCACAAGGTGGCCGTGATCGACCACCTGGACCGACTCAGTCCATCGGCCGAGATGATCGGCGCGGTCAATTGCGTCATCCATCAGAACGGCACCCTGATCGGCGAGAACACCGACGGCAAGGGGTTCCTCCAGTCGCTCGAAACCCTGCGTCCCGCCAGGGGGTTACGTGGAGTCATCCTGGGCGCCGGGCGCGGCGCGGGCCATCGGGTTCGAACTGGCCCTGGCGGGCGCGGGCCATCTGAGAATCGTCAACCGCACCCCGGAACGAGCTCGTGAACTCGCCGAATCGATCCGCCAGAAGACCGGCGTGCCGACCGAGCCGGTGGCATGGGAAGCCGATTATCCCATTCCCGACGATGCCGAGGTCGTCATCAACGCGACCTCGATCGGTCTCTACCCGGATCTTGAGGCCCGCGTCCCGCTCGTTCTCGACACACTCCACCCCGGCCTGATCGTCTGCGATGTGATCCCGAACCCTCCGCGTACCAGGCTCTTACGCGATGCCGAGAGCCGAGGCTGCACCACGCTCGACGGTCTCGGGATGCTCGTCAACCAGGGGATCATCGGCATCCAGGTCTGGTCGGGCCAGTCCCCCGATCCCGAGGTCATGCGTCAGGCCCTTCAGACCCTCTTCGCCTCATGATCGAACCCGCCCACCCGTACCACGTTGAGGTCTCCGATAGATATCGGTCTTCCCATTTTTTACAAGCCGGAATGGGAAGGGGTGGCCAAGTTGACATTTACGCAGCAGGGAACGACCGGTACACGGCGACGCCATTTTTTTCGCAAGTGATTTTGGAAAAAAGACTTGAGTCCTATCGTCGGTCATTCCACAAGGCCGTGGCACGGAGCGTGCATTTCTCTTTGTGTAGCCATCAGAAAACCTGACCTGAAGGCGATGACAACTCAACTGGGGAGATACCGATGCTCGTTCTCAGCAGGAAGCTCGGCGAAAAGATCGTGATCAACGGCAACATCGTCGTGACGGTGGTCAAGATTGATCGTAACCAGATTCGCATCGGGATCGAGGCACCGTCGGATGTGCCCGTGTACCGTGAGGAAATCCTGCCGATCCGGACCGAGGCCGACGCTGAGACCGCCAAGGAAGAACTGGCGATCAACCACTAATCGATCCCAAAGCCGCGACATGGTGGATTCAGGGGCGCGGACTGCCCTTATCCTCATTCTCCGTTCCCCAGATCCGGTCCGATGACCCCGCTCCGGTACCGGGTCGCGGCGAGTTCAGTCACAATGGATGAGAGACGCGGCGCGAATACCTCCCGAGGGTTCCGAGGTGTTCGCGCCGCGTCTCTATCATTTCCCGATGGGGCTCGGCCAGACGGATTCCAGCGCTTCGGCTGTCTTTCGCGCCACCTGATCCGGCGTCAGGTCAGCCAGTGATCGGCAACCCGGAAGCGTTTCCACGGTGACGGGCCCGGCGTAGCCCCTTTCGGCGAGGAGCCGCAGGAGGTCCCGGCAAGGGACGGCCCCGTTCTCGCCAGGTAAACCCCGGTCGTTGTCACGGATCGCCGCCAGGTCGTGTGGGTCGGCTGACAACGGCAGGTCGGCGACGTGAACCCAGACGATTGGCTCGATCCCACACACCAGGGCGTCTTCCACCGATTCGCCCGCCGCGAAGAGGTGGTAGGCATCAACGAGGAGCCCCACGTCCGCTCCTTCCTCGCGGAGGGCATCGAGCAGCGGGCCGATATCGCCCAGCTTCGTCACGAATGGCAGCCCCTTCCCTGACCGGAACGATGTCACGCCAATGACCTCCAGCCCCAGCCGGGTTCCGTGCTCGGCCAGGATGCGGGCGATCGCGCCGAGCCGCTCCACGTGCCAGCGCATGACCTCGGCCCGATGCGCGGCGCATTCCCGCTCTCCGTGGGGGGCTCGGGGTGTCTCGGGGAGCACCCAGGTCGCGGTCCGGCTCAAACCGAGCATCGCCGCGGCCTCGGCGAACCGGGGCAGCCGCTGAAGATCTTCGGCGAAACGCCCGTTCTCCTCCCGCCAGTTCATCGGCAGGGGCCAGGCCCCACCGCGAAGCCCCCGATCGTCCATCCGTCGCCGCAGGGTGGCCGGAGCGGTCCCCGAAGCGATCACGTCGCGGACCAGCAGGTCCACCGCATCGAATCCATGGGCGGCGGCCAGGTCGATCGTCTGCTCGGCGTTGAGGGACAGGCCCAGGGCCCGCGCATTGAAACTCCGTTGCAAGGGAACTGTACCTCCATCGTCGGCAAAGGTGTGCGGGGTCCGTCGGCGCGTTCTGCCTATCGTGAACGGAGGACTCGTCGCTGACAAGACCGTGTGGATGCGGCGGCGACCCCTTGGCGCGGTCGGAGGGAACGTCGAAAATCAATCGGCCGAATTTCCGGCGGCTGAGGGGGCAGGCCGCGCACGATCGGCAAAACGGACGCAGTGAAATGGGGCACCTTGGGGGATCTGATGTTATCCACCTGGATCGAGGCCGCGGCGAAGGGAAGACTCGGAGGCCCGGTTCGGGCGGGGATGTGGTCGGCGGTCGTGGTCGGCACTCACCCGGTCGAGGCGGATCAAGAGGTGTGGATTGAGGTCGTGGCCGACGATGTTTCGATCGGTCGGATTCCTGCGTTCTGGCTGGAAAATAAGGGAGTTAATAGCCTCTGGCATGCGCCGATTCCGCCGCAACCGGTCAATGCGCGGCTGAAATACCGGGCCGGAGCGCGGAACAATCGGGCGGAGGAAAACTTCAGCTCCTATCAGGAAGTGATTGTCCGTCCCAACTTGCCGGACAATACGGAAAACGCGACCGCGGCCACCGCCGGCCCGGAAGGTCTCGTTGGCAACCGGATGATGACGGTGCGGGTTGATGAGCGGGGGAGCACCTATGACGTGTATTTCCCGACCGTCGGGCTGCATTCCGACGTGCGGCCGGCTCAGGGGGACCTGCCGCAGAGCCGTTCCCATTTTCGAGGAATTGTCGCCGGTCTGGCGGCTGGACGGCGTCTTGACTGGTTCAGCGAACGGCTCAACTGGGAAGCTTACCAGCACTATCAAGGGGCGACGAACCTGCTGGTGACCGACCTGGACTGGCGACACGGGCCGATCCGCGTGGTCACGACCGACTTCGTCGTCCTCGGCCCGGACCTGCCCCGCACGGCCGGCGGGATCGAATCCCCAGGTCAGTATATCAAGCGGTTCCGGCTGACGAACAACGACGACCAACCCCGTCACGCCGTCTTCGGCGTATATGTTCAGGCGGAGGTCAACGGCGGGGTCGGCGAGCCGGGCCTGAGCTGGCACGATGGGGACCGCACCCTGCTCGCCACCAATCGCGGCCACGGTCACGCCAACCGCAAGCTCGCCCGCGATGCGACCGTTGAGTTCGCCCTGGCTCTCGATGATCGCGGCGAGGTCTTCTGCGAGCCGACCGGCGCGAATGAGGCCATCTTGCTGCGCCCGATGGAACTTCCGGCCGGGGGCACGGTCACGGTCGATCTCCTCGTCAGTGGCGCGTTCACCGGCTGGCGAGGCGACACCGGCACCTTCGAGCATTGGCTCCGGCCCGCTCTCGCCTGGTTTCGCGCGGCCGATCTCGACACGATCGAGCAGGCGACTGCGCAAACCTGGGATGAGTTTATTGAGCCGCTACCCGTCCCTCACTTTTCCCGCACGCTCTACGCCGTCAACCTGCGTCGTTCGGCCCTCGCCGCGGCTCTGCACGCGGACGCCAAGTGGGGGGCGATCGCATCGGGCTTCGATCGCGGACTTCATGCGTACTGCTGGCCCCGCGACGCCATGAACGCCAGCGGCGCGATGGATCGGCTCGGACACCCGGAGATCGGCCGAGGCGTCTTCGAGTGGCTGGGCCGCGTCCGGGGCAAGAATCGAATTTACGCCTACTGGTTCCAGAAATACTCCATCGACGGCTGGCCCGAGTGGGAAACGCCCGCCGTGGATCAGTCGGCCTTGATCCCCTGGGCCCTGGAGCGGCACTACCGCCGCACCGGTAACCTCGATTTCGTCTCCCAGTGCTGGCCGATCGTCGAGCAGGCGACCGCCGTCTGTCGGGGAGACTCGGGGCATCCCGGCCTGCGCTGGTATGACGACCTGAGCCTGATCTCCTCGTCCGGCATCTGGGACAATCGCTACGGGGCCTTCCTCTACTCCAACACCTGCGTCGTGGCCGGACTCCGCGCCGCCGTTCGACTTGCCCAGAAACTCGACCGCGAGGAACAGGCCAGACCCTGGCAGGCCCTGGCCGATCGGATCTGGCACGCGGGCATCCTGGGAGAACCCTGGGACGAGGCCCGAGGCCCCGGTTTGATCGACCCGGAAACCGGCCGTTTTCTCGAATCCCGACGCCAATCGACCCTCCGCTCCTTCTGGACGGATCGTCCCGAATCGCTCGTGGAACAATCCGCGGCGATCGACATCAGCCTGCTCTCTCCGGCCGTGCCGTTCGGCCTGCTCCCCGCGAGCGACCCACGCATGCAGAACACGGCCGAGGCGATCTTCCAGAACAACGTCCTGCGTAACGACTCCAACGCCCTGACCCGCTGGCATCCCGATCCGACGACCCAGGACCCACGAGCCGCTCCCAGCGAGGCCCACCGGCACGATGCGTCCAGCCTGGCAAGCCTTTGGATGTCCCGCTACCTGATCCAGCTCGGCCGCGAGACAGGTCAGGCAAATCCCTGGAACCGGGCCCTGGCACTGCTCGACAACGTGCAGGTTCGCCTCCGCCCGCTGGGACTTGCCTTGCGCAATCTCGGGCGACAAACCGACGATCCCGGCCTCCGCCCCAGCCCCGTGCCAGGGATCTGGACCTTACATGCGATGCTGATCGAGACGATTCTCGATTTCGCGGGGCTGGATTACGACGCCTCGGAGTGCCGTTTGATCCTCGATCCGGTACTCCCCCCGGCCTGGCCTCAGGTTGGCCTCTCGCAGAACTTCGCTTGCGGCGCGGTCGAGTATCATCTGCAACGATCCGCGCGTGGAGGTCCCTATCGGCTCGTTGTGACGACAAACCTGCGTCAACCTGTCACCATCGAGATCGGAGTGACTTGCCCGGACCTCCCCGAGCTTGGCAACTGGCAATCGAGCAACGCGATGTCCCCGCCCACCTTTGATGTCGAGGGAAACCGCCTCTCCTGGTCGGTGGCTCTGCCAACCGGCGACACCGTGCACGAGTGGTCCTGGGGTTGAGCCGAAGCAATACCAGGTGTTCCCCAGAGCGCGCATGACAACGGCCGCGAGCGACTTGAAAAGGTCGCTCGCGGCCGTTGTCGTTGATGTTTAGGCAAAGTCCAGCGTCCGCGATCAGGCTGGAGGAGCCGCGCTCCGCCCCGTGATCATCGAGACGATGGCCAGGATCGCGAAGACGGCCAGGAAGACCCAGGCGATCCAGGACAGGTCGCCGGCCAGACCACTGAATCCGAAGATCGCGGCGATCAAAGCCAGCACGAAGAAGGTAATTGCCCAACGTACCATGATGAAAATCCTTCCGGTTTGATGTTGCGATTTCTTGTCAAGAATGCCTCAACTAAGTTCCCATCGATCTGTTATCCCGACCTCAACGAGACCGGATGGCCAGACCAACGAGGACACCGACAACGAGCCCGACGCCAAAGGCCGAAGCCACGGACTGGCCAGGATGGTGTCGGACCATGTCCTCCCCCATCGCGTAACGATCAGAAGCCGCGTCGGCGAACTCTCCGTAGCCCTCGCGGAGCCGCTGCCCCGCCTGCTGGGCGTAACCTCGCATCGATTCCGCGGTCTGTGATGCGCGGTTCGTGAGCTGTCCCAGGTATTTCTCGATTGCCTCGCGTCCCTCGCCCGTCTTCTGCTGAATCCGGCCAATGAGCTGGTCCACGTTGCCGCCCTGGATCGTGAGATCGTCGTCGCTCAACTGACCCCACTTCTCCTTGACCTGGCCGCGGATCTGATTCCACTGGCCCTGAACTTCTTGCGCATTAATCGCCATTGCCGCATGTCTCCTCAAAAAGTTTCAGCGCCAGCCTGGACTCGATTCGGAGGCTAGCCGCGACGCCGCTGTCGTAGGGTATGTCGCTACTCACGTAGGGAATACCCTCGCAATCAGAGTGCCAAACGTGCCAATTGCTATTTCTGGAGATTTGATTTTCAAATATGTACGGGCGCAAAAAAATAAGCCCCCCGGTGTTTCACACACCGGAGGGCATTGATAGGAAGCCAGGATTCGTCCTGGACCTTCACTCAGATTATTATTCGGGAGACACCGCCTCGGGATCGGTCGGGGTGGCGGTGACCGGCGGCGGATTGTCGCCTTCCTTGGTGATGGTTTCCTCGTCCTGGACCGTGGTCGTCCCCTCGGGGGTCTCGACCTGGACCTCCTCGGTCACCGAGCTTTCCTTCTCACCGCAACCCACCAACCCCAGCGGGGCAAACAGGCTCAGGGCCAGAGCAGCAGCCAGAGTCCGCTTCATTCGTTCATCCTATTCGTGAATGCGTTTCGATCGGAGCACGCCAGTCTCCCTCTGAGACCGGTCCGCGCCGCCGAACCGTTATAACGTTAGGGCAATCAGGATGCCAGAGTGCGTCACCTGGGGTCAGAATTATTTCGGACCCAAAATTCGGGAAATCATCGCGCGAACATCGGGAACGATGCTTCTCAGGGGAATTCCACAGGAGGCGGCACGGGCCTTGCTCCTTTTCTGAGATCGTGTACGGGATTGTTTTGCGCGAGAAATGGAACTCTTCGGATTCGATTTCACGGGCAAACCCATCTTTTGAGAACCAGCAACAACCAAAGAGGTGGACTCATGGCTGCGGAAAATCAAGGCCAGAACGGCGGCTCCAATCCGGGCGTGCGCGAGCAGGTCCGTGAGAGCGCTCATCATCTTCAGGACGAGGCCGCACGGCGCTATGAGGCGGCCCGTTCGTCCATCGCCCATGAATACCGACAGACCGAGGGAATGATCGCCCGACATCCGACTTCCTCCGTGCTGATCGGCTTCGGCGTTGGATTCGGGCTCGGCGTTCTGTTGACTGCCGTGCTGACTCAGCGCGAGGAATCCTGGTATGACCGTTATGTGCCCGATTCGCTGAGCCACCTGCCAGACCGCGTCCGTCGCATGCATCTGGCCGATCGGCTTCGTGACCTCCCCGAATCGATGGCGAGTCACCTGCCCGACTCGGTCACCCGGCATCTGAATGTTTGATTCCCGGAGCCACTCCGACTTGTGCTTCTGGAGGGGTGGCAGAACGGCTGCCCCCTCCAGAAAAAGCCGGATCACTCCCAGGGCGCATGAAAAACCGGGAGGGGTCCATGACCCCTCCCGGTTTTTCGATGACTGATACCGAACGAGAATGCTCAGGGAGTGGCTGGGGTCGCCGGCGCGGCCGGAGCCACCGAGTTCATCGCCACCCGCGCTGTACGCACCGCCACCCATCGTTCCGTAGGCGGGGGTTCCGTAGCCTCCGGGATAGCCATAGCCGCCGCCGTAGCCGGGCGCACCGTACGCACCACCACCGTAGCCAGACATCCCATAACCGCCGCCGTAGCCGGGCGCACCGTACGCGCCGCCACCATAGCCTGCCATCCCATAGCCACCACCATAACCACCCGCGTAGGCGGTCTGCCCATAGCCGTAGCCGCCGCCGTAGCCACCGCCGTAGCCACCATAACCGCCATAGCCGCCACCGCAGCCACCGCCGTAGCCGCCGTAACCGCCGCTGTAAACGTAGTACCCGCCTCCGCCACAACCGCTCCGGCGCTTCTTGCCGCCGCAGCAGGCGTCGGCCGTGGTTGACATCGCGACGAGTGCGAACAAGCCAGCCACGGTCAAAGTCGTGATTCGTCGAAGCATCGTGTTTTCTCCCTGAAGCCATTCACGGACGATTCGTTGTCCTCTGGAAAGAGAGAGGACGGGGAACCCCTCCTCTGAGGTTCCGTTTGCAATCGATTCTGACGATTGGGCAAACTGCGCGCCCTTTTTAGGGTGTTTGAACGGGGATTCGGGTTTTTTTCAAAGCCTCGCGCAATTCTGGGTATGCTGGTTGAATGGGAATTCTGGCAACAGTGAACGACCATCGCGTGGCAGACTGACGGTTTGCCGCGTTTTTCGCGGAAACCCGGAACGGCGGGAGAGTTCGACGTGCTGCGAAACTGGCGAGTCTGGGTCCTCTTGATCTTGTTACTGGGGCCAATCCTGGCCTACATGGGATTTGGCTTTCTCTGGCTCGCCAAGCAACCGAGTCCGTTCGGGATTCTCCCGGGCGAGTGGGTTTATGTCGCGGCGGCCGTCTGGATCGCGGCGGGAGCGGCCTTTGCGGTCCTGATGAATCGCTGGACCCGTTCCAAGCGGGCCTTGATGCCTCCGCTCGACTGGGACGCCCCCGGTACCTTCTCACCGGCGGACCTGGACGCCTGGAAGATCGTCGAGGAGGAGGCGGGACGGGCCGAGTCGATCGAGATGGAGGCATTGACGAAATTCGATACCTACATCGACACCGGCCGACGGCTGGCCCGTCGGCTGGCGACCCACTACCGGCCCCGTTCCAGGGACCCGATCGACCACGTGCCGGTCGTCGAGATCCTGACGGCCCTTCAACTCGCGGCCGAGGACCTGGGGGGCCTCTGTCGGGAAGTCCCGGGTGGCGACATGGTGACGCCAAACCACTGGAAGACCGCCGTGCAGGCCGCGGGATACATCCAGAAAGCGAACGATATTTATTCCATATTGCTGCCGATCTTCTCCCCCGTCACCGGCTTGATGCGCCTGGGTACGCAACGGTTGATGGTCCGTCCGGCGTGGAAGAACATGCAGCAGAACCTCATGCGATGGTTCTTCCAGGCCTATCTGAACCGGCTGGGAATGCACCTGATCGAGCTTTACAGCGGCCGTCTGTCCATCGGCGCGGACCAGTACCGGAAACTGACGCGCAGGGCGGGGCGCTCGGCGACCGTCGAGGAGCCTCGCATCCTCTCGATCGCCCTGGCCGGCACGCGCGGTGTGGAAATGTCCCGCCTGATCGCGCTTCTGGATCGTGAACGCGCTGGCGACTCTCTTCAAGATGGGGAAACAACTGGAGGACGCCGGCTTCGACGAGCACCTGGCGGAACGGCTGAAGTCCGCTCGCTGGATCGAGGTCTCCGGGTACACGGCGAACCCTGACGGCGAATCCGCCCGTGATCGCTCGACCCGCCACGACGCGGTCGAGGAGGCGGTCGAGGCCGACTTTCTCGTCCTTGTCACCGATGCCGCGTACAACGATCACGCGTCTGACCTCCGCTTCATCGAAGCATGGCAGCAGTGGTATGCCGACAACCCGGGCCGCGAGCGTCCGCCGATCGTCGTCGTGCTGACAGGGGCCGATCGCCCTGAGCTGGGCAACGGCTGGCATCCGCCCTACGACTGGGCACAGGGGAACCGCCCTCGGGAGTCAGCCATCCGGGCGCGGATCGACGCTTGGCGTAAAGAGCTTCCCGCGATCGTCGCCGAGGTGGTTGCCGTCGGAGTGGACGCCGAACCGCCATTCGGCGTTCGAGAGCTATTACT
Organism: uncultured Planctomycetota bacterium; assembly: GCA_963758025.1. Taxonomy (GTDB): domain Bacteria; phylum Planctomycetota; class Planctomycetia; order Isosphaerales; family Isosphaeraceae; genus CAVWUA01. Next base: position 100,436 of record CAVWUA010000026.1, read on the forward strand.
CCCCGCTCTCGCCACGCACCTGCACCGCGCGGATCGTGCGGCCTTGATCCGCCACCTACGGGAAGCGTCGACGCGTTCCAAGGCCCGCCGGCTCATGACCCAGGTTGGCCGTCAGGGGCGACGCCTCTGGGAAAACGTCAAATCGGCTCGCAGGTCGGATTAGGAAGCCGGATTGACCGGTAAGCTTCGCAGGAGGTTCGACTCCGAGCGTCAGCTCCGGTGTTCCGCGAGTGCGCGAAATTGCGCGACGCAGAGCACACGATTTCTCATTTTTCAGGATAAGGTGCCGTCGGCATATCCCTCCGTCTCCTCCCTCTCCGCGGGTTGTGCCGCGGTCTTGGCACAACGATTGCGATGGTCTTCCCCGTCATTGAGCGAATCACTGGGAAAAGACCGAGAGCCCCGGACGGAGACCGATCGTGGCGGAAGCCCCTCAAGACGTGGAACAGATCCGTCGGCAGATGGCCCAGATCCGCATGGAGCTACACCAGGATATGCAAGGTGTGGTGCGGGGGACCGAAGCGGCCACGAACTGGCAATACTACGTGCGGCACTATCCCTGGCCCAGTCTGGCTCTGGCGCTGGCGGTCGGCTATTTGATCGTGCCGCGTCGTCATCGTTCGGTCCATGAGGTTGCTGAAGAAGCGGCCGAGGAAGCGACGGCCGCCGTCCGCCAGACGCCTCGAAAAAAACAGGCGGCGCCCAGGGCCGACGGCGAGACCGTGCAGGAGAAAAAGAAGAAGGCGGGCCTCATGGGGATCGTCTTCGGCTTCCTCGGTCCCATCGTTCTGCGGGCCGCGCAAAGCTATGCCGCGCAATACGTGGAAAACTTTATCGCGACGCAAGGCATTCTCGGTCCGGATGTGATGGCCGGCTCCGGCGGTCCACCACCCAGCGGGCCGGGAGGCGGCCGGGCGGGTACGTCTCGTCCATCCTGAGTTCCATCGACGACACAAAAGGGTCCCATAGAGATGATTGATCGCATTCCAGGTCTTGAGGGTGGTTTTGGCCCTCAGACCGAACAACTCAAAGAAAAGGCGCTCGACTTCTCGGCGGTCGCTCGCGAGCGATTTGCCCAGGGAAGTCAGATGGTTCGGGACTACACGCAAAATGAACCCACGCGGGCTTTAGGTATCGCGCTGGGGATGGGAGTCCTTCTGGGATGGCTGATCAAGCGAAGATGAGTCAAGCATATGAGCCCCAGTGGAACGGTGGGTCGCGGGTTCACGTCAACGCACCCCTGATCGAGGGCGTGGTCGGCAATATCGCCGAATTCGGGCACGACCTGACGACCCTGGCGGAGCTTCAGGCGAAGCTGGCCGTTCACGACATGCAGGAGTCGGCTCGCAAGGTGGCGGTGCCGGCGGTCGTGCTCGCCGTGGCAACGGTGCTCATTCTGAGCAGTGTGCCGGTCGTCTTGATCGGGATTGCCTGGCTCATTGCCCCCTTGTTGAAAAGCAGCTTCGGCTTGGTCAACCCGCAGGGTTGGGCTCTGGTGATTGTCGCCCTGGTGACCATGCTCCTGGCGGGCATCCTGGCCCTGTTCTTTGGCTCACGGGCCTCCCATAGTTTTGAGTCGTTCCAGCGCTCCCGTGAGGAACTGACCCGCAACCTCAACTGGATCAAGACCGTGCTGACGCACAGCGGTCGGTACACAACCAAGCGTCGTTGAGACTCTCTCTGGATCACGTGAAACGGCACGAGTGGTGTCTCGGGGAGTTGAGCTGATCCCCGACACCGCTCGTGCCGTTTCCCTATAACAAAAGGCCCATTCCAGATTTCAGAACCTCAAAGAAGGAAAGTCCTTCTGGAATCTGGTATGGGCCTTTTGTCACACGCCAGTCCGTAAGGTCCGTCAATCAAGGCCGCTCAACGACTTCCGTCACGGTCTGCCCGAGCTTCTGATCCTTGATCTTCGGAGCGACATCGGCCCAGCCGATGATGCCCAGGATCTGCTCCTTCTCGTCGAGCACCATGAGACGTCGCACGCCTTTATCGCCGAACATCTCGCAGACCGTTTCGAGAGAGGCGCCGGGTGGTACGGAAACGACCCCCTCGGTCATGATGTCGGAAATCGGGCGAGCCTGAAGGTCTTCATATTCGGCCAGGGCCAGCGCGACATCACGATCCGTTACCATGCCGACCGGCTTGCCGTCCCGGATGATCGGCACGGCGCCACAATCGGCGTCTCGGAAGATCATCACGGCTTCCAGCACCGTGCTCTGCGGCGCGCACGTCCGTACGTCGGTTGTCATGACGTCGGCGGCCGTCAATTTCGCGGAATTATCAGCCATCGGCGATGGGACTCCGGGAGGTTCAGCGGCACGCGTCGGCACACTCCGGCCGACGCCTTTCGCGGCCAGGCGCGCGACCGAATGCCGGAACCCCCGGCACCCGGTCAGCATCGCTCACCGCGCTCTATTTCAAGATGAGCAACTGTCGGGCCAAGTCCCATCCGCGCTTCGGCCACGCGTCGGCTCACGACGCCTTGAAGGGGAACTTGTCGATCTCGTACTGGCTGATCTTTCCCGAGACACTCCGGCGTGACAGCCCGCACAGCTCGGCGCAGCGGCCGACGTTTCCCCGACTCTTCTCCAGGGCCTTGGTGATGTACTCCCGCTCAATCTGCTCGGTCGCCTGTTTCAGGTAGAACGGCAAGGGGTGCTTCAGGTCGACCTCGAACCGCGGCTTCTCCTCGTTCGTTGATCCGACGACCTTGGGAGGGAGGTTTTCCACGGCGATCGTGTCACCGACCGTCGTCACCGCCGCGCGCTCGATGGCGTTCTCCAGCTCGCGGATATTTCCCGGCCACTTGTAGGCGAGCATCCGATCCATCGCGTCGGGCGCGACCTTCTTCGGGGCCTCGTCGGGCCGGGCGTACTTGTTCAGAAAGTGCGTGATCAACAACGGAATGTCCTCCGGACGCTCCCGTAACGGAGGCAGTTCAATCTTGATCACGTTGAGCCGATAGAACAGGTCCTCGCGGAACCGGCTCTCCTTGACCTCCTTCTCCAGGCTCTTGTTCGTCGCGGTCACGACGCGGAGATCCACGTCGATCGACTCGTGCCCGCCCACCCGCTCGAACCGCTTCTCCTGCAAGACCCGGAGGAGCTTGGCCTGCATCGCGGCGGAGACGTCGCCGATCTCATCGAGAAAGATCGTTCCCTTGTCGGCCAGTTCAAAACGCCCCTTGCGCCGGGCGTCGGCCGAGGTGAAGGCCCCCTTCTCATGCCCGAACAATTCACTTTCGAGCAGGTTTTCCGGCAAGGCCGCGCAATTGACGGCCACCAGGTTGCCGCGCTCCTCGCTCGCGTAATGGATGGCCTTGGCGATGAGTTCCTTGCCCGTGCCCGTCTCCCCCTCGATCAGGACCGTGCTCTTCGTGCCGGCGATGTGCCGCACCAGCTCGAAGATCTCGTGCATCCGGGGGTTCTTGCTGATGATGTTGTGGAACGAGTAATTTTCCTTCAATTGCTGCCGCAGTTGCAGCACCTCGTCCTGCAAGGCCCGTTTCCTCAAGGCCCGATCCATGACCAGCTTCAGATAGGTCGGGTCGATCGGCTTGGTCAGAAAGTCATACGCCCCCAGCCGCATGGCCTCGACCACCCGGTCGATGGAGCCGAAAGCCGTCGTCACGATCGTCGTGACCAGAAGCCGTTGCTGTGCGATCTCGCGGATCAGATCCATGCCGCCCATGCCTGGCATGCGGAGGTCCGTGATCAGGACGCTGTAATCCTCATGGTTCAGCGCGGAAAGTGCCTCCTGGCCGCTCGATACCACGTCCACATTCAACTCATCCGACTCAAGCAATTTGCGAAGCTGCGTGCTGCTATAGGAATCGTCATCGACGATCAGAAGTTTCCGTAGCATTCTGGCGGATCTCGACAGGGTGATCGGAAGCCAAGAGTTCAAAGGAAGCCAGGGAGCGCGTTCCGCGTCTCCCGCGTCAGTGTGCCTGACAGAACGCGCGACCCTCTGCCCGAGAATGGGCAAATCTGGTTCCTCGATGAATTCGATTTCCTATTATCGCCGCCGACCCCTCGTCATGACAACCCTTCACGTCAACCAACCCAGGAAATATCAGCCGAGAAATCCAACCAATTTTGGGTGATTGATTGCAATCGAAACAAGCGGTCGAGGGATCTCTTCCCTAATGGTATGGCGCTTGCAGGCCAATCTTCCTTCCGCGAGGAGTAGAAAGGACAGGATCGGCCAGCCTTAGACTGAGAGATCGGGCGGGGCCAAGATCCGATTTGATTCCATCGTTTCCGAGGCCACCACCATGATTGCTACCGCACGAACGGGTTATCCTTCGGACATGATGCGGGCTGCGCACCAGCCCCGCCCCGAGAGTGCTTTGGAATCGACAGCGCGATCGTTGCTGGATTCCTGGGAGGATTATGCCCGGGAGAATCCCGCAGCGGCGACCTTGATGGCTCTAGGAGTCGGATTCGTCCTTGGCTGGAAGATGAAACTCTGGTGAGTAACGGGGGCTTCTCGATCAAGGATTTCATCCGTCCCGGTCGAAGCTGAACATTCTCTCCGATCGGGACGGCACACGTCGATTGATTCAACATCTCGCTTTCTGAAGCAACAGGTCCACTGTTGACGTCCTCATACGCGTTGTTCTCTCTCCTCGTGCTCCCGTGCCGTAGAAGGATCTCCACCCATGACCGCTCCGCTCGATCCGCGTCTCATGGCGCTTATCGTGCACGATCTCCGAAATCCCCTCAACGTCATCGGTCTGTCGCTCCGTATGATCGACGAGGAGCTACCGGAAGGTCACAAGGATTTACGTGAAGACGTCGAAATTCTGCGGGAGAACTTTTATCAACTGGATCGTATGCTCCATCGGCTGAGTGACTATTGTCGACAATACGAGGAGAATACGCAGCTTTATCTTACTCCGTTTAATCCTCGGCGGTTCCTGGATGAGATGGTCGAACAACAGCCCGAGCGCCCCGGCTCGAAAACGCGTACGATTCGGTTGGAGATCGCCGAGAGCTGTCCCAAGGAGGTCGAGCTCGACCCGGGGCGGGCACGCCTGGCGATTCAGCAGGCCATCGAGAATGCTTCCGTGTCGGCAGGCGGACGGCCTATCCGCGTGGTGGCCAATGGTGGTCCCGATCGCTGGGTCACGCGCGTTATCGTGGATGTACCACCGGAAGAGACGGTCCATCCGTTGTCGCTACGTTCCGACTCGTTTGAACGGCTGCTCGGCACGTCGAGCGAGCGTTGGGGCCTGGAACTGGCCATCACCGCGCAAATCAGCGAACGCTTCGGCGGCTCCGCCCGGCTGGACGTGATCCCCGGTCAATGCTCGGCCATCGTGCTCGACTGGCCGGTGCGGGCGACCCAGAATTGATCCCATCGCGCGGTATGCCGGTTGCATGGAACAGAACGGACGACGCGACACGAAGGGATAAATCAAATTTTGACACAATCCGATCTGAATGGAATGAGCATGTCTGGGACGATCAACCGAGAATGGATTGCCGCTGAACTCTCCAAGGGGATCGAAGCGGAAGAGAACCTCTCTGCCGAAGCCAGCGCCCGCGCCGACGCGCCACCGGACCCCGAGTTGGCGGTCCTCTACAACGAAATCGCCACCGCCGACGAGCGCCACAGAGAGATCGTCGAGGCGGTTGCCACCCGCTACGGCCACACCCCGAGCCGCAACGTCAGCGGCGGCATTGGCGAGGCACTGACCCGGCTCAAGGAGAAGGTCAGCGAGTTGGGGATCACCCCCCTGGATCGCATCAGCCACGACCTGACCTCCAAGGCCAACGCCGTGCACTGGTACACCGCCTGGATCGCCGCCTTTGAGGCCATCGGTGAGACCGAGAGCGCCCGCGAGCTGGCCGCTGTCCTGACCGAGGAAAAGGCGCACCACGACGCCCTTCAGCACGGCCTGAACCGCATGGTCGAGCGCGGGCGCAGACCGGAAAACCGGTGGGCAACGGCGAGCCGGCGAAAGCCACGAAATGAGCCGATGGGCTCTGGCGTTCCCTCGATGTTTCGAGAGCCCAGGGCCCCAGGTGACACTCTCAAAAGCCCGCCGGAGGTGTGGATCTGGATCACACCCCTGGCGGGCCGATGGATTGCGCTGACCTCACACCTGCTCCGGCATGGTGAATGGTGAGCGATACTCACGGGTCAGCAAGGCGTTGGCCTCTTCATCCTTGCCGAAGGTCTCGGTCTTGGGATCGAAGTTCAGGGAACGGCCGAGTCGGTAGCTGACGTTGGCCAGGTGGCAGAGCGCGCTCGAGAGGTGGCCTTCGAGAATCTCGCCATTGAGATCCGAGGGCTTTCGCGAATGCACGGCCTTGACGAAGTTGTCGAAGTGGTCGCCGCCGCCGCCCCCCTTCGGGCCGGGCTCTTCCTTGTGGCCGAAGTACGAGGCCCAACTGCCACCGTTGATGACCAGGTAGCCTTCGGGACCGTAGAAGAGGTTGCCGATCTTGACCCCTTGCTCGGCGTTGGTGGGCAGGCCGCGGACCTCGAACTCCAGTTCGCAGTCGTCGTAGCGGAACGCGGAGATCTGGGTGTTGGGCGTCTGGCCGTCGTCCTCGTAGCCGAAGCGGCCACCGGTGCTCTCGATCAGCGTCGGCAGCGTGTCCTTGCCGAGGCCCCAGCGCGCGACGTCCATCTGGTGGATGCCCTGGTTGCCGATGTCGCCGTTGCCGTAGTCCCAGTTCCAGTGCCACTCATAGTGGAACCGGTTCGGGTTGAACGGCTTCTCGGGGGCGGGGCCGAGCCAGATGTTGTAGTTCACCCCCTCGGGTACCGGAGCGTCCGCCTTGTGGCCGATCGACCCTCGCGGTTTGAAGCAGAGCCCTCGGGCCAGGAAGATCTTGCCCAGCTTGCCCGAGTTCAGGAACTCGACCGCTTCCTGGACCCCTTCCATGCTGCGGCTCTGGGTGCCGGCCTGGACGATCCGGTTGTACTTGCGGGCGGCCTCGACGATCTTCCGCCCTTCGCTGACGTTGTGACTGACCGGCTTCTCGACGTACACGTCCTTGCCCGCCTGGCAGGCCCAGACGGCGGCCAGGGCGTGCCAGTGGTTTGGCGTGGCGATGGTGATGACGTCGATGTTCGGGTCATCCATCAACTGACGGAGGTCGCCGACGAGCTTGGGCGCCTTGCCCGTCTTCTCCTCGACCCGCTTGGCCGGACCTCCGAACAGGCGGGAGTCCACGTCGCAAAGCGCCACGACGGTCGTGTCCTTGTGGTCGGAGAAGGCGGAGATGTGACTGCCACCGCGACCGCGAATTCCCACGACGGCCACGTTCAAGCGGTCGTTGGGTCCCGCGGCCCGCGCGCCCCGGCCCATGGCCAGGGCCGCCGCTCCCGATCCCGCGCTGGCCAGGAATGTCCGGCGATTGACGTCCGACATGCGTACCCCCTTAATCTGCTTGAGGGATGGAAAATCTGCCTGGGATGCCGCCCCGGGCCGCGGTCGGAACCACATCCCGGATTGGGTTGATCCTAAGCCCCCCGCGCGCGCTCGTCAATCGACCGCCGGGCTTTCTCCATCATTTGTTGGTCACCGATGTTGCGCCAACCGGTCATCCTCACCGAGGCCGCCACCTGCTCTGGCGTCCGTCCACGGCTCCCGGTACCATCGGACATCCGGCCGTTTTCGCCGACGACTGCCTTGCCTTGCCCCCGCGCCGCCGCGGCAAAGGAGCGCACGATGAAACCGGCGCATGCTCTGGTGCTCCGGCTGTTAGGCCCCTTGATCCAGATCCTTTGCATGATCGCGCTGTTCACGGTGCCGGTCCGGCGCTATCAGATCGTGGGCGTACCGTTGCGCGATCTGCTGTACGGCGGCTTCGTCCTCGGCTTTCTGATGGTGATAGCGGGCCTGATGTTCGTCCGCCGACCGTCGCGGCGGGATCACGAACACGTCGAGTGAACTCCCCTGCCCTCTCCGCTCCGATCCGATTCGCTTCTCGGAAACCTTCCGCCTGACCTCTTCGCGCGAGCACCATCCTCCATGACGCCAGCGCCCCTGGATCGCCCCGACGCCGTGACCGAGATCGACACGCAGGGCTCGCGCCGGCCGGCGTCCGGGCCGACGCATGGGGCTCGGGTTTTTCGGTACTATGATTTCATCATGGCGGCGTTCGTGACCGTCATGATCTGTAGCAACTTCATCTCGGCACGGAAGCAGGTGGAGGTTCGCGGGTTCATCTTCGGCGCGGGGGTGCTGTTCTTCCCGATCAGCTATCTCTTCGGCGACATCCTGACGGAGGTGTACGGCTACGCGCGCTTGCGCAAGGTGGTCTGGGCGGGGTTCGGCGCGCTCGGGTTCGCCTCGTTCATGAGCGCGGTGGTGCTGGGATTGCCCCCCGCGTCGGGCTGGAAGCATCAGGAGGCGTGGAACACCGTCTTCGGCAACTCGTGGCGGATCGTCCTCGCGTCGATGCTCGGGTTCTTCACGGGGGAGTTCGTCAACTCGTTCACCCTGGCCAAGATGAAGATCTGGACGAACGGGCGCTTTCTCTGGACCCGGACCATCGGCTCAACCCTGACCGGCGAGGCGGCCGATTCGCTGATTTTCTATCCGATCGCGTTTCTCGGCATCTGGACTCCCGAGCGCGTCGTGCAGGTGATGATCGCCAACTACTGCCTGAAAGTGAGCTGGGAAGTGATCGCCACCCCCCTGACTTACGAGATCGTCGGCTTCCTCAAGCGGGCCGAGCATGTCGATTACTACGACTATGACACGAACTTCACGCCATTCTCGATAGAAACATGATCGTAATATTTATAAATTGATAATATATTCATCTATAGCCTTAAGATTTGGGTTCACCATAGCAAAGGGCACATTCCCGATTCCGGATCTTCAAACAGGCAAGAAACTTCTGGAATCGGGAATGTGCCTATGGAGTTACAGCGGTTGGCACAGATTTTCCTTCGTTGCCCGATTCCCAACGCGGGAGATGATCTCGATTCGCCCCTTCGGGGCGAACTGAGTGACTCCTAGTACCTTTTGCGATGCGGCAGTCAGTAAAGGGTTTCGCCAGAAGACACTGTACGAATCGTCCGGTCTGGATGGTTGGGGTCTCGAAGCCGAGACCCCAGCCACCCGACGATTCCGGATCTTCAAAGAGGAGTCAGCCATGTGCGGGATCGTCGGCTATACCGGTCCGAACGAGGCGGGGCCGATCCTGCTCTCGGGCCTGCGGCGGCTGGAGTATCGGGGTTACGACAGCGCGGGCGTGGCGACGCTCGACGGGGCGCGGATGGTGGTCCGCAAGCATTCCGGGCGGGTGCGCACGCTGGAGGAATCCCTGCACGCCGATCCCGCGCCAGGGGCGTGCGGGATCAGCCATACGCGCTGGGCGACCCACGGACCGGCGACCGATCGCAACGCCCATCCGCACGTCGGCGGGGATGGCCTCGTCGCGGTCGTCCACAACGGCGTGATCGAGAATCACACCGCCTTGAGGCACGAGCTGGAGTCGGAGGGGATCGAGTTCCGCAGTCAGACGGATACCGAGGTCATCGCGCATCTGATCGCCCGGGAACTGGACAACGGCGGCGATAACGACCTGTTCGCCGCCGTGCAGCGGGCCTTGCCCCGGCTGGAAGGAACGTATGGCCTGGCGGTGGTCAGCCCAAGGACCCCCGGGCAGATTGTGGGTGCCCGGCTGGGAAGCCCGCTGGTGATCGGCATCGGCGAGGGGGAGCACCTGATCGCCAGCGACCCGGCCGCGATCGCGCCGTTGACCGCGCGCGTGGCGTTCTTGCAGGACGGCGAGGTCGTGCGCCTCTCCCCGCACGACTTCGAGATCCGCCACCGGGAACATGGCTCGATTACCCCCCGGATCGACCGGATCGACTGGAAGCCCGACGCCGACGAGCTGGGCGGGCACAACCACTACATGCAGAAGGAGATCCGCGAGCAGCCGAACACCGTGCGCGACGCCTGCCGGGGCCGGCTCCGCCGCTCGGAGGCCTCCGCGCAGTTCGGCGGGCTGAATCTCTCCCCCCGACAGCTCAGCCGCGTTCGCCGCATCGTCTTCGCCGCGTGCGGCACGAGCTGGCACGCGGCGCTCGTCGGCGAGTACCTCATCGAGCGGCTCGCGCATCTGCCCGTCGAGGTGGAATACGCGAGCGAGTTCCGGTACCGCAACGCCCCGCTCGACGACCGCACGCTCGTCTTCGTCCTGAGCCAGTCGGGCGAGACGGCCGACACCCTGGGGGCCTTGCGCGAGGCGAAGCGCCGGGGACACCGCACGCTGGCCATCTGCAACGTCGTCGGCAGCACGATCGCCCGAGAGGCCGACGGCGGGATTTATCTGCACGCCGGCCCCGAGATCGGCGTCGCCAGTACCAAGGCGTTCACGGCGCAGGTGATGGTCCTGACCCTGCTCGCGCTGCACCTCGGCCGCCTGCGGCACATGGCGTTCGCCGACGGCCTGAAGATCGTCGAGGCGATCGAGTCCGTTCCCGAAGCGATCGAGCGTACCCTGGCGGCCGAGCCGGTCATCGCCGAGGCCGCCGCCCGGCTCGCCCAGGCTCGCAGCGTCCTCTACCTCGGCCGCGACCTGCATTACCCGGTCGCCCTCGAAGGGGCGCTCAAGCTGAAGGAGATCAGCTACCTGCACGCCGAGGGCTACCCCACCGCCGAGATGAAGCACGGCCCGATCGCCCTGATCGACACGGAAACGCCCAGCGTCTTCATCACCCCGCGCGGCCCCTTGCACGCCAAGTCCCTGAGCAACATCGAGGAAGTCCGCGCCCGACGCGGCCCCGTCATCGCCATCGGCACGGAGGGGGACTCCGAGCTGGCCTCCCTCGCCGATCTGTTCCTCCCAATCCCCGACGTCCCCGAAGTCGTTCAGCCCCTCGTCGCGGTCATCCCCTTGCAACTGCTCGCCTACCACGTCGCCCTGCTGCGCGGGTGCGATATTGATAAGCCACGCAACCTGGCGAAGAGTGTGACTGTGGAATGAGGAAGAGTCTCACGCAAAGACGCGAAGATCGCAAAAGCGCGAAAGGAATTCGGTTAATCAAGGTGGAGAAGTTCGGAAATTTGACCCCCATTCCTTCGGTCCTGGGTTCCTTTGGATGTCTCGCTGGGACATCATCGAGTCCGGTCCAGGAGCCCGAACCATGTCCAACACCTCGAACTCCGGTGACCGTGCGCTTCTCCGCGCTGAGGACCTCGAGCGACTCTCGCGTGAGCTGGGCGTCACCGCTTGCGGGCGGCATCGGAGGATTGGAATGCCGGGCCGACATGCCGTAGAGTGGACTGAGGCGACGCGAGGGTCGTCGCCCCGTCTCCCGGCCCCGCGGTCCAGGCGAGGACTCCCATGTCCGATCCCCCGGCCGGCCCACCCTCGAAGGCCCCCTTCCCGACGACCCGCTGGAGCCGGGTGGTCGCCGCCGGCGACCCGGCCGAGCCCGGGGCTCGCGCGGCGCTGGCCGAGCTCTGCGCCGCCTACTGGTATCCGATCTACGCCTTCGTCCGCCGCAAGGGCCACGACCCCGACGAGGCCGCCGACCTGACCCAGGAGTACTTCGCCCGGTTGCTGGACACGGGCCCGCTGGCCGCGCGCCGACCGCGCGCAAGGGCCGCTTCCGCGCCTTCCTGCCGCACCGACTGCGGCTTCTTCCTGGCCGCATCGGCCGCGAGCGCGACCGAGCCCGCGAAGCGCGGCGGCGGCGCGGCGCCGCTCTCGATCGACGCCCGGCGACGCCGAGGGCCGCTACCTCCGCGAGCCGGCCGACGCCGGCCTGACCCCCGACCGGCTCTTCGACCGGGACTGGGCCCTGCGCCTGCTCGACGGCGTGCTGGAGCGGCTGGCGCCGCGAGTACGCTGAGGCGGGCCGATCCGACGCGGTTCGACCGGCTCGAGGCCGACGCTGACCGGCGGCCGCGCCGGACGCCCATGCCGCGATCGCTGCCCGGCTGGGCACGACCGAGGCGGCCGTCGAAGGCGGCGGCCCGACGGCTCCGGCGCCGCTACCGGCGCGGTGCTCCGCGAGCAGATCGCCGCCACGCTCGACGACCCGAACGAGGCCGCCATCGACGCCGAGATCCGCGACCTCGTTCGCGGCCCTGGGCGGTTGATCCCGGCGTCCGGAAAGAATCTCGTCGGCCGCCGCGTCGGGTTCCGCGACAATCCCGTTACGAGGAGGGTGGACCCGTCCGCGACCGACCGCCCGGAGAGACCCCGGCGATGGCCGCCGCACGCCGACCGCTGCCCGTACTGCGGCGCCGTGCTGCCCGCGGACGCCCCCGCGCGGCCTCTGCCCCGCGCTGCCTGCTCCGCGCCGGCCTCGACGGCCGACGCCCTGAGCCTCTCCCGCGCCGGCGAGCTCGGCGCCACGATCGACCTCGCCGGCCGCCGGGCGTCCTGGAGACGCTCGCCGCGACCGTCGGCCCGGTGCCCCGCGTCCTGCTCCGCGACACCGACCCCGGCCGCCGAGCCGCCCGGTCCTCCAGCCCGCCTCGCCCGAGATGCCCGCCGGCCGACGGCAACGGCCCGCTACCGGATCGATCGGCGAGATCGCCCGCGGCGGCATGGGCGCCGTGCTCAAGGGCCGCGACCCGGACCTCGGCCGCGACGTGGCCGTCAAGGTCCTCCTGCGACGAAGCACCGCGACGACCCCGACGCTGGTCCGCCGCTTCGTCGAGGAGGCGCAGATCGGCGGCCAGCTCCAGCACCCCGGCATCGTGCCCGATCTACGAGCTGGGCGCCTTCGCCGACCGCCGCCCCTACTTCGCCATGAAGCTGGTCAAGGGCCAGACCCTCGCCGCGCTGCTCGCCGCCCGCCCGTCGCCGGACGACGCCCTGCCGCGCTTCCTGGGGATCTTCGAGCAGGTCTGCCAGACGGTCGCCTACGCCCACGCCCGCGGGGTGATCCACCGCGACCTGAAGCCGTCGAACGTGATGGTCGGCGGCTTCGGCGAGGTCCAGGTGATGGACTGGGGCCTGGCCAAGGTCCTGCCGCGCGGCGGCGTGGCCGACGACGCGAAGGCCGGCAAGGTGCCCGAGGAGGAGACGGTCATCGCCACGGCCCGCAGCGGCGGCGACTCCGACGCGGACCTGCTCGCGCGCCGGCTCGGTGATGGGCACGCCCGTCGTACATGGCGCCGGAGCAGGCCCGCGGCGAGGTCGACGGCGATCGACGAGCGGGCCGACGTCTTCGCGCTGGGCTCGATCCTCTGCGAGGTCCTGACCGGCAGCCCGGCCTTCGTCGGCCGCAACTCGGGCGAGATCCAGCGCAAGGCGGCGCGCGCCGACACGGCCGAGGCCCTGGCCCGGCTGGAGGCCTGCGGCGCCGACGCCGAGCTGGTCGGCCTGGCCCGCGACTGCCTGGCCGCCGAGCCGGAGGACCGCCCGCGCGACGCCGGCGCCGTCGGCCGAGCGGGTCACGGCGTACCTGGCCGGGGTGCAGGAGCGGCTCGCGCGCCGCCGAGATCGACCGCGCCGCGTGCCGAGGCCCGCGCCGTCGAGGAGCGTCGGCGCCGCCGGCTCCAGGTCGGCCTGGCCGCGTCGCTGCTGGCTCTGACGACCGTCGGCGGCCTGGCGTTTACCTACGCGCTCTACCAGCGGCAGGCCTGCGCCGCGCAGGGTCGACCGGCTGCTGGGCGAGGTCAGTCTGCTGCGCGACCAGGCCCGCTCGCAGCCCGACGTGGTCGATCACTGGAATGAGCCGCGAGCCGCGGCCGGACGGCGGAGGAACGGGCCCGTCGGCGCCGGCTGGCGGCGCTACGGCGGGAGGTCGAGGCCGGGCTGGAGTCCGCCACGGCCGACCGCGACCTGCTGCCCGGCGGGCGGACATCCGGCAGCGGGTCGCGGCCCACGACGACCTCGGCGCCGCCCTGCGCGGCTCGGGCGACCTGCCCGGAGGCGGTCGCGGCGTACCGCAAGGCGATCCAGCGGTGGCCCGACCTCGCCGAGACCCACTACAACCTCGGCGCCGCCCTGCGCGACTCGGGCGACCTGCCCGGGGCGGTCGCGGCGTCCGCGAGGCGATCCAGCGGCAGCCCGACACTCGAGGCCCACTACGACCTCGGCGGCGCCTGCGCGACTCGGGCGACCTGCCCGGTGCGATCGCGGCGTTCCGCGAGGCGATCCAGCGGCAGCCCGACGTCGCCGAGGCCTACAACCTCGGCCTCGTCCTCCGGCAGCAGGGGCAGTACGCCGAGGCGCTGGCCGAGCTCCGCCCGGGCACGACCTCGGGTCGAAGCGGGCCGACTGGGCACCTGTCCGCTGCGTGGGTCGCCGAGGGCGAGCGGCTCGCCGCCCTGGCCGAGCGGCTCCCGGCGGTCCTGAAGGGCACGGACGAGCCGGCCGACGACGCCAGGCCTGGCGTTCGCCCAGATGGCCTACGACACGACGCGTTACGCCGCCGCCGCCCGGCTCTTCGCCGAGGCGCTGGAGGACGATCCCAAGCTCGCCGCCGACCGCCGGACCCAGCACCCCTACAACGCCGCCTGCTGCGCCGCCCTGGCCGCCGCCGGGAAGGGCGAGGACGACCCGAAGCCCGACGACGCGGCCCGGTCCGACCTGCGCCGCCAGGCCCTCGACTGGCTCAAGGCCGAGCTGGCCGCCTGGTCGGGGTCAGGGAATCCGGCGACCCGCAGGACCGGGGCCGCCGTCGCCCCGACCCTCCGCCACTGGCAGCAGGACGCCGACCTGGCCGGCGTCCGCGACGAGGCGGCCCTGGCCGCACTGCCGGAGGAGGAACGCGCGAGTGGCAGGCCCTCTGGGCCGAGGTGGCACACCTGCTGGAGCCAGCGGGGGAGGCCCCCTAACGCCCCCGGCTGCCTCCCCATGGGGCACCAACACCCTCGACTCCGGATGGCACGACCCCGAACTGAAGCGGCCCCCGATCACTGGATCGCGGCCTTGGCTCCTCTGAGGTCCAAGGTTTATGCTCATCGAGGTGCCAACAGCCAGGGGGTACACTCGTGTGATCGAGGGAGCGATTCACAACGATAATATCCGCTGAGTGTTGAGCTGCCTGTCACTTGTCCTTGCACGGCATTCGCTGAGACAATTGAGAATGACCGCTGGATATAAAGTGAGAGCGGATCGGAAGTTCGGACACAATTACCGAACGAAGCCAACTGCCGTTTTGGCAGCTTCAGGGGCTCTCGGAGGATGCGGCGGGGGGCGGCGTGGTTGGGGACTTGACGCGGTTGGCGAGCTTGCTGGAGTCCCAGAAGAGGAAGTAGATGCCGACGCAGATGATGAAGACTCCGTAGAACCGCCGCATGTTGATCGGGGGGATGTAGCGGGTGAGCATCGCGCCGACGAACACGCCGAGGAGCAACCCGATGGCGATCCAGAGGCCGGACTGGACCTGCACCTGACCGCGCCGCCAGTATTCCCAGACCCCCAGCAAGCCGACCGGGAGCAACTGCGCCATGAGCGAGGTGCCGGTCGAGGTCTTGATATCGAGGCCAAAGAGCAGGACCAGGGCCGGCACCATGATGAGGCCGCCGCCGATGCCGAACAGGCCGCCGAGCACGCCGGCCGTCAGGCCCAGCGCGACCATGGACACGATCAGGTTGATGCCGTGCATCGCTACGTCTCTCCTCCGTCAGTCAAGGTTCAGGATGATGGACGAGGCGGCCAGGGCGGCCGTCTCGATCCGCAAGAGCGTCGGCCCCAGCCCCACCGCCCGCCAACCGGCGTCCCGTGCGGCCTCGGCCTCGGCGTCCGTGAAGCCCCCCTCGGGACCGATCGCCAGGGCCACCGAGCCCCCCGTCTCGACCCGCGGCCAGCGCGGGGCCGGCTCCCCCCGGGATGGGCCAGCAGGCGGACCGGAGCCGTCTCGGCTTTCAGGAACTCGGCGAAGGCCATCGGCTCGTCCAGGTCCATCAGGCGGAACCGGCCGCATTGCTTGGACGCCTCGATCACGGTTCGCCGGAGTCTCTGGAGCTTCCCCGGCCGGGGATCGACCGTCGAACGCTCGCAAAGGAGCGGCACCACCCGGGCAACGCCCAGCTCGGTGGCCTTCTCGATCAGCCAGTCAAACCGCTCTCCCTTCGGGACGGCCGTGGCCAGAATGACCCGGCAGAGGGGAACCCGATCGGCCCGGCTTTCGCCGGGTTCCAGCTCGACTCGATCCTTGCCAGTCGCCCTCACCGTGGCCTGCCAACCCAGCCCCCGCCCATCGAAGATCTCGACCTGTTCCCCCACGCTCACCCGTCGGACGCGGACGAGGTGGCGTGCCTCATCCCCCTGGATTGTCAGGATGCCATTTTCGGGCGGGTCCGGGCAATAGAACCGATCGGCCAATGGGCATCTCCCCTCGGCAAAGTCCAAAGCGAAAGGGCCATCATACCGATCGTAAGGGGAGGAACGGGAGGGTGATTCCCTCCGGGCTTCGAGGACGGACGATGAGCGATCGCACGACCACCGGCTACTGGAAGCTGTCCCGAGACCCGTTCGCGGCGGGAAGCCCGGCTCTGTTCGTACCGACGCCCGTCCACGCCGAGGCGGTGGCCCGCCTCCTCCACGCCATCGACGCCGTTGAGCGGACGGCGGTCCTGCGGGCCGAGGCGGGGCTGGGGAAATCGTTGGTTCTGGGCGAGGTTCTGACCCAGGCGAGGACTCCCCGCCGACGGGTCGTCCGGATCGCGCGTCCCCTGGATGGGCCGTCGCTGCTGGCGGGCCTGGCGAGGGGACTTGGAGCGCGGGTGGACCCGGATGCGGGAAGGGCCGTGGCCTGGCGAGGGCTGACGGAGTCCGTCCGGCTCTGCCGGCTGCAAGGTCTGGGGGTCGTCCTGGCGGTGGACGATGCCCATGCCCTGATCGAGCCTGCCGACCTGCGCGACCTGGAGCGACTGGCCCATCTCGACCCCCACTCCGACACCCGTTTGACGGTCCTTCAGGTCCGACGTTCCGGCGACGAGGAGATCGCCCGCGAGGACGATCCCTGGGGGCTGGCCATCCGTTTGCGTCCCCTGACCCGGCGCGAGGCGACGGAGTACCTCGCGGCGAAGCTGGCGGCGGCGGGACGGACGGAAGCGACGTTCACGCCCCGAGCCATCAATCAACTCCACGCCCTGTCCCGAGGCGTGCCCCGGGGGCTGGACCGGCTGGCATCGCTCGCCCTGATGGCCGGCGCGTTGCGACGGTTGGAGATGATCGGGCCGGAGGTCATCCAGGGGGTGGCCCAGGAGTGCGCCGGGGCGGCGTGAGTCGGGGTGGCACGGACGGGACCGGCCATGCTACGATAACGACGTAGCGGCGAGGGGAGTCGTGCGGCCCTCGTCCGACGGCTCAGATCCGTCCTTGATCGCACCTCGTCCGGTTCCGGAACTTCCTTCATGGCAGAACCTTCGATCCCATTGAGGAACCCCGTCAAGGCCGCCTTTCTGGCCTGGCTCGTTCCCGGCCTGGGGCA
This sequence comes from uncultured Planctomycetota bacterium, assembly GCA_963758025.1. Lineage (GTDB taxonomy): Bacteria > Planctomycetota > Planctomycetia > Isosphaerales > Isosphaeraceae > CAVWUA01. Next base: position 117,824 of record CAVWUA010000026.1, read on the forward strand.
CTTCTATCAGGGGCGCCGGGGCAAAGGTCTTTTGTACGCCGCGTGCATCCTCGGCCTGTACTTCTGGGGGCTCCTGCTGGGCGAGGGGAAGATCGTGTACTGGACGTGGATCAATCCCCTGCACGATCCCGAGCACTTCCGCGCGAGCTACCTCTGCCAGTTCTGGGTCGGCCTGGCCGCCTTGCCCGGCTTGCTTCAGGCGACGTTGCGCTATCTCGGCCTCGACCCGATCCTCTGGGGCCTGCTGGACGCGCCGACGCAGAACGCCATCAATGCGTTGCATCCGAAGCTGGGGCGACTCGTGGAGGTCGGCTGGGTTTATACGGTCGTCGCCGGATTGTTGAACGTGCTGGCGATCTACGACGCGTATGAGGGCCCCGCGTTGCTGGACGAGGAAGAGGCCGAGGAGGCGACGGCCGCCCAGAAGACGGCGGTCGGCTCTCTCAGTGGTGCGGAGGCGGAAGGGCCCTCTCGATGAATATCTACTGGTACGTCGTGCCCCTGGCGGTGTCGATCAGCCTCGTCTATGCCGCCTCCCGCCATGAGAGCTGGCCCCGGATCTGGGGCCATGCCGCCCGGCTTTGCGGGATGATCCTCGGTATCCTGGTGGTCACGACCCTGGTGCTCTTGCTGATCAATTCGCAGATCTAACGGCGATCAGGACTCGGGAGCCGGGGGATCGTTCTCGTGCGGGTGGTCGATGACCACTTCGGTCGATTCCGTCTTGCCCGAGAGGCTCGGGCGGTGCGGGGCGTCGAGGAGGTGGCCGACGTCGAACCGCTCGCCGATGTAGTAGCGGCGGACGTCCGGGTTGCTCAGGATCTCCTGCCGGTCGCCGTAGGCGAAGACGCGTCCTTCCCGGATGCAGTAGCACCGGTCGGTCACTTCGAGCGTCTCGCGGAACTGGTGGTCGGTCAGGAGGATGCCGATGCCGTGCCGTTCGGCCAGGGCGCGGATTTCGAGCTGAATCTCGCCGACGGTCTTCGGGTCGATGCCGGCGAACGGTTCGTCGAGCATGATGAGCTTCGGGCTCGGTGATGAGGCTTCGGGCGATCTCCAGGCGCCGACGTTCGCCGCCGGAGACGCGGTTGGCCTTGGTCTTGCGGATCTTGGCCAGGCCGAACTGTTCCAGAAGCTCATCCTGCCGCAGCCGGCGCTCTCGTCGGCTCATCTTCGGCCGGGTCTGGAGGATCGCCATCAGGTTGTCTTCGACGCTGAGCTGCTTGAAGACGCTCGAATCCTGGGCGAGGTAGCCCATGCCCGCGCAGGCGCGCTGGTACATCGGCAGCCTGGTCACATCCCGCCCGTCGAACATCACCTGGCCGGCATCGGCGTCGATCAGGCCGATCGTCATGCGGAAGCTGGTGGTTTTGCCCGCCCCGTTGGGACCGAGCAGGCCGACCACTTCTCCGGCATCGACCGCGTAATCCACCCCGCAGACGACCTGTCGGCGGCCATACCACTTCTGTAGGTTGCGGACTTCCAGCAAAGGCATTGGCCAGGTCCTCCTTGACGGCCGAGGGGTCGATCGGTCGATTGAGCGGGCGCGGCTCGACCCCCTCGTTAGCGGATCCACTTCATGCGTTCGACATAGGGCCGGAACGGAATGCGGAAGTTCTGACTGACGCGGACGTCCGGGCCGAACGGCTTGCCGTGCGGCCAGTACACATAGAAGGCCTTGCCGATCAGGAGGTTTTCGGGCACTTCCCAGCTCTCTCGCGGGTTCGGGTCCCAGCCGTATTCCGGGAAGTCGGGGTTCATCTGATCGGCCTGGCCCCACTGCCGGCCATCCTTGCTGCGGGGGCTGTTGTCGCCCATCATCATGTAGTGGCCCGGCCGGATGGGAAAGTCCCGGCTTCCCAGGTTCCCCAGTTCGGGGAATTGCGCGGGGTCGCCCAGCCGCCGGAAGATCTCCATGACCCGTTCGATCGCGTCGTCCATCTCGCGAGCCCCGTAGCGCCGGAAGGGCGGGTTCCAGGGATAGCTGTTGTAGTCGGACGATCCCGGTTGCTGGGTATAGTAGATATCGCGCTTCAGGACAAGCCCGGAGACCTGCACCTTCGCCCCCTCGGCCGCGATGCCGACCGGGTCGAGATCGGCCTCGGTGGGGGCCGCGTGGACCCCGGCATCGCCGTAGGGCCGACCGTTGCCGAAGGGGGTTTCGCCATCGACCCAGAGCGTCAGGCGATCATCGACGTTGGCGAAGACGATCTCGTGCTCCGCCAGGTCGTTCACGTCGGTCGCAACCGGATCGCCGAGTGCCTGTTTGCCGTGGTAGAGGGTTGCCTTGCCGGTGGCCAGGTCGAGAACGCAACGGTTGGACTCCCCTCCCTCGATCAATTCGACCGTCACCGTCCCGGCTGGCTGACCGCTCTGCGGGGCGAGGGCCTTCAGGCGGAACGAGAGGGTCAGGTCGCCGACCCAGTTCGGCTGGTACCAGTCATAGACATCGAACGGTCGGCCCGCCTGCACGGTGGAGTTGTACGAATAGACGTCGGTGATCAAGGTCGGCCGGGGCGGGGTTGAGGGGGCGGTGCCGTCGAGAATCTCCTGCCATTGCTTCGGGTCGGGAACCAGGTGCTGGTAACGCAACTCGGCGGCGGCGCCTGCCTTGCCCGACGAGACGAACGTCCCGGGGGTTTCCTCGTCCTCGGTCCAGGCCCCTTCGCTCCTGGGTTGCCAGCGCTGCCATTCGGGCAGGTTGCTGAATCCAGCCGGGCGATGCGTGTCGTCGTAGACGAGGATCTGCATCGACTCCTGATGTTCCAGGGGCCGCCGCTGGAAATGGAACGATGCGTCGGCCTTGTCGAAGGGCCGGGTCAGGATGTCGCCGAAATAGACCCTCAGCACCTCGTTCGGCAAGCCGACGAGCCGTTTGATGTAGTTCGTTTCCGGCTCCTCGGGATACTTGAAGACCACGACATCCCAGCGGTCGGGATCGCTACCCCCGGGCAGGAAAGGCAGGCTGTACACGAACTTGTTGACCAGGATGCGGTCCCCTTTGAAGCGTCGGCTCCTGATCGAGCCGCGCCGGGAACCGGCAATTCCCGCAGACTCCCGCGATGACCCGTGTGGCCGGGCTGGGGTTCTCAACCTCCTCGGAGGCATTGACCCGGTAGAGGTTGCCGCACTCCGGGCAATACACCTCCTTGTGCTGTCCCACCAGGGTCGGCGCCATCGAGCCGGTCGGGATGACGAACGCCTCGGCCTCGAAGCCGCGGATCAGGAACGCCAGGATCAAGGCGATCACGATCTGCTCGGCCAGGTCGCGGTTCGAGTCTTTTCGCGGCGTCGGAGTCTGGTTGCGGGTCGACTGGGCGGTTTTCTCGACCTTGCGGGTGGCGGGTTGACCCATGGTGACTATCCTCTGGCTTCCCGACGGAAGAGAGCCGTCGTCGTTCGCTGCGGAGTCTTCTTAACGAATGTAACGTATTTCGCGAGGGTCGGGAATCCAGTAAACCTCCCGACCGAAAACCTCCAGGGGGACGGCCTGGCTCGGCAGGTGGACCAGAAACGGCTTTCCCAGGAACAGTTCCCGACGCACAACGGGGCTTTCGGGCCAGAACCGCGAGTCGTTCGAGACCGGGCTGTTGTCTCCCAGCACGAAGAACTCACCGGGACCGAGCCGGAAGGGTTCGCCGACGCCGAACGGCTGTTTCGGTGCGTTGGCCAGGGCATCGGTGTAATACACGTCGCGGTTGATCTGGAGTCGCTCGACCTGCATGATTCCCGGTCCGACCGCGCCCAGCCCGACCGGGCTGGCGAACGAACCCAGTCCAGGCGTCGGATTGTCGAAATCGTAAGGCTCGAACAGCAATTGCCCGTCAATGGCGACCAGCAAGCGTTGGTCGATCAGCGAGGCCTCCAGCCGGACCGGCTCGGGCGCTCCGGGTGGCGAGGAAGGCAGGACAACCGGATGCGTCTCGACCGGAATCGTCCGACCGTTGCGGCGCACCTTGACCGGGCCGTGGCCGTCCACCGGGATCACGACCAGGAAGCGATCCCCCTCCTTCTGTAGCCGAACCGCCACGCCCTCGGCCTCGGTATCCACCGCCACGTCGGCCTCGATCATCAGGTCATCGACGCGGTTCTCGCCAGGCAGATCCAGGCCGTTATAGGGCAGGAAGTCGAGCACCGGCCCATATCCGCCGCGCTCCGGCTGCCAGTTACGGTAGAGCATCCAGTCGATCTCGTCGGGCTGGACCTCGCGGGGGGGTAAGCGGACGAACCCGGTGCCCCGGATCATCCAGCCGCTCGGATTCCGGCGTCCCCCCCGACGAAACACCCAGCGCGGGTTGCGGGTCACGTCGGCCGGGAGATAGTTGTTGTCGTACACGGGGATTCGCATCGCCCGCTGCTCGGCCAGGGTCTTTCGGGCGACCCGCCCATTGATCCGGATATCGCCGTCCTGGATCTGGATCGACTCTCCCGGCAGGCCCACGATCCGCTTGACGTACGCCTGGCTCGGATCGGCCGGATTGAGGAAGACGGCGGCCTCCCAGCGCCGGGGAGCGCGGAGGTCGAACAGGTATTTCTGCACGAGCAGGCGATCGCCGCTCCCGATCACCCCGGGAATCTGTTCCCACTCGGCCATGCCGCAATTCGGGCAGACCGGACGTCCGGACCAGCCTTGCTCGTCCATTCCCAGGGCGAAACGCAGGCCGCAGCTCGGGCAGGTGAAATCGCGGTGCAAACCCAGGAGTACCGGGGCCATCGACCCGGTTGGCACGATGTACGCCTCGGCCGCGAAGGTCCTGGCGAACAGGATGCCGATCATCAGAACGACCAGGAACTCGATCGTCGGACGCAACGGAGAAGGTCGGTGCCGCTTCGGAAGGGGGCTTTCGGCTGTGTCAAGGAGGACCGGCGACACCACGGCGGACATGGACGCAGCAGGCCCGGATTCGGGGCATTCCGAAGTGGCCTGGCTGGATACATCCACGGTGAGTCTCTCCTCTCTCTGCTCTCTGCTCTCTAGGCTCCTGGCAAGACGCACAGGGCCAACCCGCTCATTCCTCGCTATCGTCGAGGACCGAGAGAAACGCTTCCTGCGAGATCTCGACGTTCCCCACCTGCTTCATCCGCTTCTTGCCTTCCTTCTGCTTCTCCAGGAGCTTGCGCTTGCGGGTGATGTCGCCGCCGTAGCACTTCGCGGTGACGTTCTTTCGCATGGCCGAGATCGTCTCCCGGGCGATGACCTTGCTGCCGATCGCCGCCTGAATCGCGACCTCGAACTGATGGCGTTCGATCTCCCCCCGGAGTTTCTTCACGAGTTTCCGCCCGCGTCGATCCGCCTGCTGGCGGTGCACCACAACGGACAGCGCATCCACCTTCGCCCCGGCCACCAGGATGTCAAGCCGCACCAGATCGCTCGGCTTGTATCCGAGGATCTCGTAATCCATCGTGCCGTAGCCGCGCATGGCGCTCTTCAACTTATCGTAGAGGTCATAGATCATCTCGGCCAGAGGCAGCTCGTAGCTAAGGATCGTCCGGGACGGTGTGAGGTACTCCGTCTTGAGGTACGTTCCGCGACGGTCCTCGCAAAGCTGCATCAACGCGCCGATGTTCTCTGACGGGATGATGAAGTTGACGCGGGCCACCGGCTCGCGGAACTCCTCAATGTCTCCCGAGTCGGGGATGCGCGTCGGATTGGAGACGTACAGCGTCTCCCCCTTCGTGGTCAGGATCTCGTAGGTGACGTTCGGCGCCGTCTGGACCAGGGAGAGGTTGCTTTCACGCTCCAGCCGCTGCTGGACGATCTCCATGTGGAGCATGCCGAGGAACCCGCAGCGGAAGCCGAAGCCGAGGGCGTCGGAGGTCTCCGGCTCGAACGTGAAACTCGCATCGTTCAGGGCGAGCTTCTGCAAGGCGGTCCGCAGGTCCTCGAACTGATTATTCGTGGCCGGGAACAGCCCGCAATAGACGACCTGTCGCGGTTCCTGATAGCCCGGCAACGGCGTCGTGGCTGAGATGCGGGAATCGGTGATCGTGTCGCCGATGCGGACGTCGGCGAGCTTCTTGATGTTCGCGTTGACGTAGCCCACCTGACCGACGCTCAGCTCGTCGCAGGCCACTTCCCGGGGCCGGAATCGGCCCAGGCTGATGACCTCGTACTCGGTCTCGCCCGCCATGAGCCGGATCTTCTGGCCGACGCGGATCGTGCCGTCCACGACCCGGACGTACGTGACGACTCCTTGATAGTCATCGAACTTGGAGTCGAAGATCAACGCCCGGAGGGGGGCATCGACCTTGCCGGACGGGGGCGGGACACGCTCGATAATCGCCTTGAACAGCTCGGGCACTCCAGCACCCGTCTTGCCGCTGACGGCCAGGACCTCGGCTTCACCGAAGCCGAGCGTGGCGCTGATCTCTTCCTTGATCTCGTCGGGACGGGCCGCCTGCATGTCGATCTTGTTCAGGGCGGGGATGATCGTCAGATCCGCGCTGAGGGCCGCATAGGCGTTGGCCACCGTCTGCGCTTGCACCCCCTGCGTGGCGTCCACCAGCAGGACCGCCCCTTCACAGGCCGCCAGACTGCGCGAAACCTCGTAGTGGAAATCGACGTGGCCGGGGGTGTCGATCAAATTCAGTTCGTAGGTCTTGCCGTCCAGCGTGTAATTCAAGGCCACGGCGCGGGCCTTGATGGTGATGCCCCGCTCGCGTTCGAGGTCCATGTCGTCGAGTAGCTGCTCGCGAAACTCGCGCAGGGTGATCGCCCCGGACTGGAGCAAGAGCTGGTCGGCCAGCGTGCTCTTGCCGTGGTCAATGTGGGCAACGATCGAGAAGTTGCGGATGAACTTGGGGTCAAACGCCATAGTCGGTATCGCGGGGAAGAAGGTCGTTGGCCGGGGATCGTCTCTCGTGAGCGGTCCGACTCGGATACGGTCCGGTTCGGTTGGAAGTTCGGGGAATTCTTGAAGGCGCCGGTGGGAGCGTTACCGCGCACGAATCCGAGGGTGGCCCATCAATCGGGCCGGGAAATCTGCCGTAACCCCCAGATCCCGCTGGAATTGCATCGCCAAAGGTGAGGTCTTTCCCCGCGTGGGGCGCATCGCGAGGAGCATTTTCCTCATTATTATACCAGGTATGCAAAGGGGGCGGGAGATGAGGTCCTCCCGCCCCGTCGGATGGAACGTTGCATCGCATCAAGTTCGATCGGGGAATGTAAACGCCCGAGGTCGCGAGTTCGGATACTCTCGGGTCGGTCTTGCCGTCGCCGTTGAAGTCGTTCTTCGGAATCCTGGCCTTCATCTGAACCGGGAACGTCCTGGAGTCGCTCCAGGCTGGCGTGTCGGTGTTCGTCACGTGACGCAACAAGGCCGGGCCGGGAACAGCGATGTTCCGGCCCGGCCTCGTCGAAATCCGCATCTCAACCGACGAAACGATTACCTTCGGACCGATCGGCCGCGGGCGAGTTCTTCCAGCAGGTCGAGTGGATGGTCGGACGTGAACCAACCGCGCATCCGGAGCCAGCGCGACCCGCGATGGTCCTTGTCCTTGTCCGGGTGATTTTCGTCCCCGTCCAGTCCGCTCATCCGCGGTAGCACCAACGGGGTCAGCGCGGCGTCGCCGTTGTCGGGGACCGATCGCAAGGACAGGGCGGCTCCCGGCGCGGAGCTACCGGACGAAGCGGCCGAGACCAAGCCCGATACCGACATCGCCGAGACCCCGGACGCCGTGCCTGTCGCGGGTGAGGTCGGCAGGGCGAGGGGATGGCCGCCGTAGAGGGTGCCCTGGCCAAACTGGAGGAGGATGTTGTTCGACGGGCTGGAGGTGTAGAGGGTGAACCGCGAGTCCGTCGGCTGATAGACTCCCACGTCGCTGATTCCATCGCCGTCGAAGTCACCGGTGACGGGGACCGGATGACCGCCGTAGAGGGTGCCTTGACCGAACTGGAGCGGGATGTTGTTCGACGGGCTGGAGGTATAGAGGGTGAACCGCGAGTCCGTCGGCTGATAGACCCCCACGTCGCTGATCCCATCGCCGTCGAAGTCACCGGTGACGGGGACCGGATGACCGCCGTAGAGGGTCCCTTGACCGAACTGAAGCGGAATGTTGTTCGACGGGCCGGAGGTGTACAGGGTGAACCGGGAGTCCGTCGGCTGATAGACCCCCACGTCGCTGATCCCATCGCCGTCGAAGTCGCCGGTGACGGGGATCGGATGGCCGCCGTAGAGGGTCCCTTGACCGAACTGAAGCGGAATGTTGTTCGACGGGCCGGAGGTGTAGAGGGTGAACCGCGAGTCCGTCGGTTGATAGACGCCGACGTCGGTGATTCCGTCGCCGTCGAAGTCGCCGGTGACGGGGATCGGATGGCCGCCGTAGAGGGTGCCCTGGCCGAACTGGAGGAGGATGTTGTTGGCCGGGCTGGAGGTGTAGAGGGTGAACCGGGAGTCCGTCGGCTGATAGACGCCGACGTCGCTGATCCCATCCCCGTCGAAGTCACCGGTGACGGGGATCGGATGACCGCCGTAGAGGGTCCCTTGACCGAACTGAAGCGGAATGTTGTTCGACGGGCCGGAGGTATACAGGGTGAACCGGGAATCCGTCGGTTGATAGACGCCGACGTCGGAAATCCCGTCACCGTCGTAGTCGTCATTCGCCTGGAGAACCGGTGCCACGGTCGCCTTCAGTAATTCGATGCCGTGGATGCCATCGTCGCCGAGCAGCAACAGCGCACCGTTCTTCTCGCCAAGCAGCGACGGCGACGAGCCCGCGGTTCCAGGGTTGATGTCCTCGACGAGCTGGGTGGTCAGGGGCGTGCCGTTGGTGCGCCAGAGTTCGGCCCCATGCTGAACGTCGGTGACGGCGAAGAAGAGGGACCCGTTGATGATGACCGAGTTCTGGTTCGAGAACAGGTTCGAACCGAGCAGCCCCGGGGTGATGTCCTTGAGCAGGAACGTGCCGTCGCTGGTCCCGTCGCTGATCCAGGGTTCATTGCCGTGCTCGCCATCGTCGGCGAAGAAGATCAGGCGTCCCTTGAAGTTCATGAACCCGGTGGGAAAGGCCCCGACGAAGGTGGTGGTCGGGTTAATGTCCTTGACCATGGCGGTGCCGGCGACGGTTCCGTCGCTCTTCCATAGCTCGACGCCGTGGACACCGTCATTCGCGCTGAAGAAGAGCGTCGTGCCGATCGCCGTCAGGTTTCCGGGAGACGAGCCGGTCGTCCCGTTCGGGTTGATGTCCTTGACCATGACGGTGCCTGGGACGGTTCCGTCCGACTTCCATAATTCGGGGCCGTGGGTCCCGTCGTCGGCGACGAAGTACAGGGTGTTGCCAAGGGCTGTCAGGCTGAAGGCGGTGATTCCGCTGGAGGTGGCCGGGAAGCTCCGCAACATCACGGTGCCGGCGGTCGTGCCGTTGCTTTTCCAGAGCACCGACGGCTCCCCATTGCCCCCGCCCGTGGTGAAGAACAGCGTTCCCGCCACGTCGGTCAGTTCGCGGGGAAATGAGCTGGTGGTCCCGGGCACGAGGTCCTTCACCAGCGTGGTGCCGGCGGTCGTGCCGTTACTCTTCCACAACTCGACGCCCGTGGTGGCGTCGCCGGCGGAGAAGTAGAGAAGGCCACCGGAGGTTGTGAGGCTGGAGTTGTAGGACCCGCTCATCGGAAAACTCTTGACGAGCGTGGTGCCGGCGGTCGTGCCGTCGCTCCGATACAACCCCCAGGTCTGCGTGGCCTCCGTGGCCAGGAAATAGAGCGACTGCTGATACGTCACGGGCCTTGAAGGATACGAGCCCGCCGAACCGGGAGCGATATCCTTGAGAAGTTGCGTCCCCGCGAGCGTTCCATCCGTTTTCCAGAGCTCCGGCCCGTGGAGCCCGTCATTGGCCTCGAAGAAGATCTGCCCCTGGAATGTCGTGGCGTTGGGGCCGTAGTAAAACCCTCCGTAGCTCGATCCCAGGGTCGAGGCGGGAACGAAGTCCTTGACCTGGACGGTGCCGCCGGCCGTGCCGTCGCTCTTCCAGAGCTGGTTCGCGCCCGAGCCGTCGGTGGCCGTGAAGAAGATGGTCGTGCCCGCGGTGGTCAGTTCCTGGGGGAACGAGCTGTCCGACCCCGGGTTGATGTCTTTCAACAGCGTGGTGCCGGCGGTCGTGCCGTCGCTCTTCCAGAGTTCAAAGCCGTTGGTACTGTCGCTCGCCCCGAAGAAGATGGCTCCGCCGCTCACGGCGAAGGGAGCCTGATCGCTGTAATAGTAGAAGTTGCTGCCGAGCCCGATTTCCAGGTCCTTGACCAGCGTCGTGCCGCCGGCCGTGCCATCGCTGCGCCAGAGCGCGGAATGGCCGTTGGGGTCCTGGATTGAGAACAGGAGCGTGCCCGAGAGGTCCGTCAAGCGACTCGGGAAGGAGCCGGTGGAGCCGTTGACGATGTCCTTGACCAGCGTCGTGCCGCCGGTCGTCCCGTCGGTCTTCCAGAGCTCCGGCCCGTCGGTCCCGTCGTCGGCCGAGAAGTAGAGCAGGCCGCCGCTTTCCGTCGCGTTCGAAGGGAACGAGCTCACGAGGCCGGGGTTGATGTCCTTCAGGAGCTGCGTGCCGGCCGTCGTTCCATCGCTGGTCCAGAGTTCCGAGCCGCTCGCACCGTCATCCGTAACGAATATAAGTTTTCCTTGATATTCCTGGAAGATGCTCGGGAAGCTGTCATTGGTGCCAAAATCCTTGACCAGCGTCGTGCCGGCGGTTGTGCCGTCGCTCTTCCAGAGCTGCACCGAGTTGGTCGACATATCAAAGGAATTCAGCATGAAAAAGAGCGTGCCGTTGACGTTCGCCATCTGGGTGAAGGAGACGTAAGGCCCGGTGGCTCCGGTCGTGAATTCCTTGACCTGGACCGTCCCCGCCGTGGTTCCATCGGATTTCCAGAGGGCGCGGCCGGTCGGGGTGCTGGCTTCGAAGTAGAGTGTGCCGTTGACGTCCGTGAGGTCGAACGGATACGACCCGCTCAACCCGGTAAAGATGTCCTTGACGAGGAACGTTCCGGCCGCGGTGCCGTCGCTCCGCCAGAGTTCGCTCCCGCTGTTGCCGTCATTGGCCGCGAAGAAGATCAGGCCGCCGGAGGGGGTCATCGAATAGATCCCCGACCCCTGCGCTCCGGGCTGGATGTCCTTGACCAGCGTCGTGCCGCCGGTCGTCCCGTCACTCGTCCAGAGTTCCAGGCCGGTCGCCGGTTGATCCGCGAGGAAGTATAACTGGGAACCGGCCGCCGTCAGGGCAATCGGGTTGTCCGGGATCGGGTTGATATCCTTGACCAGCGTGACCGAGAGCAGGGTCCGCTCCTCCAGCGGCTCCAGGCCGCCCGCCAGGACCTGTTCCCGACGCCGCGATGTCATCCGAAGAGTTCGGTTTCGACCGATTTTCCTGGACAATGAACTGAACATGAGAGCCTGACCTCGTCTCGTCGAAGTAGGGGGATGAATCATCAATGATCAGACAAATCCGTGTCTGTTGAAGCAATTTTTGAGTAAAGATGAGGGCGGGAGTTGTTCACCGTTCCCGACCGGAAAAAGGGCCTGGAAGGGTAGAACAACATTTGCGGTGTCGTTAAAGTATGGCGGCGCGGCGGATGGTGAGCAAGCAGTTTTCGCCGCGATGACTTCCAAAGCAAACATGGACGGAAACGATCCGAATCCTCTCGTCGTCAAGGGAGAGCACTCCTTGTCAATGGAACCTTCCGGTACGGCCAGACCGGAGTCAAATACACGGTCGATCCGTCACGAGTACAGCCGTAACCTCGTTCCGTTGCTCCAGCAACTGGGGGCCTCGCTGCTCGTCTCGACCTACCAGGCGGGCAAGCTCGTGGCCGTCAGCGCGGAGGCCGAAGGGCTGAATCTGGCGTACCACAACTTCGAGAAGGCGATGGGGGTTGCGCTCGGACGGGGCTGGCTGGCGGTCGGCACGCGGACGCAGGTCTGGCTGCTCCGGAGCGCGCCGGAGATCGCCCCGAGGCTGGAGCCGCCGGGCCGGCACGACGCCTGCTTCCTGACCCGCCGCTCGGTCTTCACCGGCGAGGTCCAGGGGCATGAGCTGGCGTGGTCGGGCGAGGAGCTCTGGCTGGTCAACACCCAGTTCTCGTGCCTCTGCACGCTCGACGGCCTGCACAGTTTCGTGCCGAGGTGGCGGCCCCCGTTCGTCTCGGCCCTGGCGGCGGAGGACCGCTGCCACCTCAACGGCCTGGCGATGGACGACAACGGCCAGCCGCGCTACGTCACGGTGCTGGGCGAGACCGACGCGAAGGGAGCCTGGCGGGCGTCGAAGGCCAACGGCGGCGCCCTGATCGACGTGCCGAGCGGCGAGGTCGTCGTCCGGGGGCTCTCGATGCCGCACTCTCCCCGGCTGCACGATGGCCGGCTCTGGCTGCTCGACTCGGGACACGGGCGGCTGGTCACGGCCGACGTCGCGCGTGGCACGGTCGAGACCGTGGCCGAACTTCCCGGTTATACCCGGGGCCTGGCCCTGCTTGGCCCCTGGGCGTTCATCGGTCTGTCAAAGATCCGTGAAACCTCGACCTTCGGCGGCCTGCCGATCGCGGAGCGCCGAGGTTCGCTGAGCTGCGGCGTCGCCGTCGTCGAGTTGATGACCGGCCGCCAGGTCGCCCTCCTGGAGTTTCATACGGGTGTCGAGGAGATCTTCGACGTTCAGGTTCTCCCCGGCGTCCGTTCCCCGGTGCTCTCCGGTCCCTACCCGGAGCTGGATGAGACGCCGCCGATCTGGATGATCGGCGGCGCCCGAGGGTAAAGACGGCGGGCTCAGCGGTCACGACGTTCCCGGCTGAGCGCGTCGAGCGCCTGATCGTACAGCCCGTTCCGATCGTTCGACGACATCGGCGGGCTCCAGGCCGCCAGCAACACCGGTTGATCCCGGAACCCTTGCGCGTGGACGCTCCCGTTCCCCCTCACCCGCGAGGGGAGCGGGATCGGATGGCCGCCGTAGCGCGTTCCCTGACCGAACTGGCTCGCCCGGTTTCCCAGGGTCGAGCGCGCCTGGTAAAACACCGCCGTTGATGGCTCGAAGACCGTCGGGTCGGTCATCCCGTCGCCGTCGTAATCGCCCATGATCGGTTGAGGATGTCCGCCGTAGCGCGTCCCCTGGCCGAACTGCACCGCGACGTTCCCCAGGCTCGAACGGGCAATGAAGAAGACCGCGGTCGATGGCTCGAAGACCGTTGGGTCGGTCATCCCGTCGCCGTCGTAGTCGGCGGGAATCGGTTGAGGATGTCCGCCGTAGCGCGTCCCCTGGCCGAACTGTACCGTTTTATTCCCCAGCGTCGAGCCGGCGATGTAGAAGACTGCCGTGGAGGGCTCGAAGACGGTCGGGTCGGTCATCCCGTCGCCGTCGTAGTCGGCCGGGACGGGCACGGGATGCCCGCCATAGTTCGTCCCCGGGCCAAACGGAACCGCCTGGTTGCCCAGGCTCGATCGAGCGAGGTAGAACGTCGAGGTGGACGGTTCGAACACCCCGGGATCGATCATCCCGTCGCCGTCGTAGTCAGCGGGAATCGCCTGCGGTTGTCCGCCGTAGCGCGTCCCTCGACCGAACTGCACCGCCTTGTTTCCGAGGGTCGAGCGGGCGATGAAGAAGGTTGAGGTGGAGGGCTCGAAGACCGTCGGGTCCGCCTTGCCGTCGCCGTCGTAGTCGGCCGGGACGGGGACGGGATGTCCCCCGTAGTTCGTCCCCGGGCCGAACTGGATCGCGGTATTTCCCAGACTCGAACGGGCGATGTAGAAGACGGCGGTCGAGGGCTCGAACACCGCCGGGTCGGTCTTGCCGTCGCCGTCGTAATCGGCCGGGACGGGGATGGGATGCCCGCCGTAGTTCGTCCCCGGACCGAACTGGATCGCGATGTTTCCCAGGGTCGAGCGGGCGATGAAGAAGGTTGAGGTGGAGGGCTCGAAGACCGTCGCGTCGGTCTTGCCGTCGCCGTCGTAGTCGTTCAGGACGCTCGCCGGGGCCTCGTTGACGGTCACGGCGAAGGTCCGGGAATCGCTCAAAGGCGGCGTGCCGTCGTCGGTGACGCGCACGGTGAGGTCGTAGATGCCCGGCCCCTGCGTCTCGGTGGGGGTCCACGAGAACGCGCCGGTGTCCGGGTCGATCGTCGCGCCGGCCGTGCGCCGGGGTCGAGGCTATAGGTCAGGCTCTGATTGGTATCGACATCCTCGCCGGTGGCGGTCAGGGTGAGGGCCTCTCCCTCGTTCGCCGTCTGATCGCTGATGGCCGCGAGCGTCGGCGGGGTATTGGTCGCCACGGCCTCGACCGTCACCTGGAACGACGTGGAATCGCTGGCGGGGGTCGCGGCGTCGTCGGTGACCCGTACGGTGATGGTGTAGGACGTTCCGGCCTGAGCCGAGGCCGGAGTCCATGAAAAGGCCCCCGTGCGGCCATTGATCGTCGCGCCGGTCGGCGCGCCGGAATCGAGGCTGTAGGTCAAGCCGTTGGCGGGCCGGTCGCTGTCGGTCGCCTGAGCGGTGATGTTCAGCGCGATTCCCGCGTTGATCGTCGCGTCAGGGATGTTGTCGAGGACCGGCGCGGCGTTGACCTCGTTGACGGTCACGGCGAAGGTCCGGGAGTCGCTCAGGGCCGGCGTGCCGTTGTCGTTGACCCGCACGGTGATGTTGTAGGTGCCCGGCCCTTGCGCCTCGGTGGGCGTCCAGGAGAAGGCTCCGGTCGTGTCGTCGATCGTCGCGCCGGCCGGCGGCCGGGGGCAAGGCTGTAGGTCACGCTCTGACCGTTATCGGCGTCGCTCCCGCTGGCGGTCAGGCTGAGCGTTTCCCCTTCATTGACCGTCTGATCGCCGATCGCGGCGAGCGTCGGCGCGGTGTTGACCTCGTTGACGGTCACGGTGAAGGTCCGGGAATCGCTCCTGGCGGGGGAGCCATTGTCGGTGACGCGCACGGTGATGTTGTAGGTGCCGGGCCCTTGCGCCTCGGTGGGGGTCCACGAGAACGCGCCGGTGGTCGGGTCGATCGTCGCGCCGGCCGGTGGGGTGCCGTCCAGGCTGTAGGTCAAGGTCTGATCGCTGTCGGGGTCGCTGGACGGGACCGTCAACGCCAGCGTCTGGCCCTCGTCCACGGCCTGATCGCCAATCGGATCGAGGGTTGGCGGATTATTGAACGCGACGACCATGACCGAACCGGCCAGGACGGCGGCATTGGCGTCGTAGGCGACGATCGACGACGGCCAGACGCCCGAGGTGTCCACCTCCGTTGCCGGACCAAAGCCCCCCTGGCCGTCGCCGGAGCGGAACGCCATGGTGGTCTTTCCGCTCCGATCGTCGTAGGTCAACGCCATGTCGATCTTGCCGTCGGCGTCGTAGTCGCCGAAGGTGATGTCGCTGACCTTGTCCGCGGGTTCCAGGGTCGCCCCTTGAAAATGGCCGGTCCCGTCGTTGAGGTAGAGGTACAGCGTCTCCGCGCCGAAGGTCTTCCAGGTGTCGTGGCCGATCAGGTCCAGGTCGCCGTCGCCGTCGAAGTCGGCGGAAACGAACGTGGTGGCGGTGGAGTGTCCTGGGCTCTTGTCGTTAACGACCGTTTCGGTGAAGGTCCCGTTGCCGTTGCCGTGCAGGAGCCGGAGGTTGTCGCCGTCCACGTCCAGGATGTCCACGACGTCGTCCCCGTCGAAGTCGGCGACGAGCAAGCCGACCTGGCCCCAGGAGGTGAGGGACTTGTCGGTTGACGTGTTGGGGTTGTAGCTGAGCGTCCCCTTGCCGTCGCCGAACATGACGCCGTAGGCTTTCGGGCGATTCTCGTACCCCGAACGGACCAGTTGGACGACGACGAGGTCGAGGTTGCCGTCGCCGTTGACGTCGGACAGGACGCCGTTGCCGATCCCTCCCGGAACCTCGTACGTTCCCGAGACGTTGAACGTGCCGTCTCCCCGGCCGAGCAGCACGGTCGCCTGGCCGTCGTATACCCCGGGGCTTGCCGACGACGATGTCGGGGAATCCGTCGTGGTTCAGGTCGCCAACCTGAAACCATCCGAGGTCGCTGAGGCCGGTCGGCACGCTGTCGGCCAGGCGGAACCGGCCTTCCCCCGCGCCGAGCAGGACCTCCACGTTGCCGAGGTTCGGCGAGATCTTCACCAGGTCCGGCTCGCCGTCGCGGTTCAGGTCGGCGATGGCGATCCCTTTGTACGGCGGCCCGTCGTCGTACGGGTCTTGCGAGCCGAGGACCGGGTTCGGGACGTTCGGCGGGCCGAGGACCCCCTGGCCGTCGTTGAGCATCACGCGGGGTTCGGCGAACTTCGTCGCTGCCGAAGATCACGTCCAGGTCGCCATCGCCGTCCACGTCGGCCAGGGTGGCTGTGGGCGGGACCGAGTCCTCCCGGCCGGCCAGGGGGACGACCTCCGGCGTCGTCGGCGCGAAGGTTCCGTCTCCGGTGTTGCGCCAGACCCAGACCGAGAGTTCGTCGGTGCCCCATTGCTCCCAGACGCTGGCCACCATCACCAGGTCGAGCCGGCCGTCGCCGTCCATGTCCCCCGTGGCCTCCAGGCCGAGGCCACGCTTGTTCATTACTTGATACGGATGAACCGTGAACTGGCCGGTTCCGTCCCCTTCGAGGAACGTGAGGATATTGCCGTCGTACACCTCGTCGAAATTGCTGTAGTAATCGTCGAGGACGACCAGGTCGAGATGGCCGTCATCGTTGAGGTCGTCGACGACGGCCTTGCCGGTCGTCCCGTGGCCCAGGTCCATCTCGAACGGCGTCCCGAACCCGTCCGGCGTGGTGAGGACGGCCGACATTGAGGTGTCGCCGGGGCCGAAGTGGCTGCAACCGATGAAGATGTCGTTGTGGCCGTCCTCGTTGACGTCTCCCGTGACGATGGTGCGCGGGATGTTCTCGTAGAGGCCCAGGTCGAGGGAGGCGATGCGGTTGTAGCCGAGGAACGGGTCCTTGCCGATGACCTGGACGCTCGCGTCCTCGTTATCGTAGCCGGACTGGTAGAGGAGGACCTCGGGCCGCGCATCGCCGTGGACATCGGCGACGGTAAAGGCATCCCACCTGCCCTTGTTGTTGACGATGAAGGGGGTCTCGGGCGCATTGGAGAACCCGCCCTGCCCGTCGCTCAGCAGCACCCAGAGGCGCTGATCGTTGCCGACGGAGCCGCCGACGATCAGGTCGGTCTTGCCGTCGAGGTTCCAGTCGGCCGTCCGGATCGCGACGGCCTCGGAGCCGGGATCGAGGTCGAAGCCGCGAGGCGCGCGCGAAGCGCCCGCCCCCCTCACCGTCGAGGATCACCACCTGGCCGGGAAGGCCGTCGTCCCCCTGGCTGATGGTCGCGAGGTCGGGGATGTCGTCGCCGTTGAAGTCGGCGGACGTCACGTCTTCGGGCGGGCCGTAGCCGAGGCTCGCGGAGTCGCGGACGGCATAACCACCCTGATCGTCTCCACCGACCGTCAGAACGGCGTTCCGCTCGTTGACCAGAACGGCCACCTCGTCTCCGGAGGCCACCATCGGCACGCCGGAGGTGTCGGTGATCGCGGTCCCTTGCAGTCGCACGTCATAGTCCCCGCCCGGCACCGGCGTGCCATCGCGGGTCGTGGCGGTCACGATCGCCTGATGCTGACCCCCCGCGTCGGCATACTCCGCCGAGACGATCCGCAGACCGGGACCGTTTCCCTGGGCGATCGCGTAATTCGCCGCGTCCCCGGCCGTGGAGGGGTCCATCGCCTCGGAGAACGTCACGGCCACGCGAAGGTGATCGGCGCCGGGGTCGTCCATCCGTGCGACCGAGGCCACCGTCGGCTCGCCACTGAGCAGCACACGCCCTTCCAGGCGTTCCACGGCGAACGGCTTTTTTGAATGTTTTCGTCTGAGGTTTGAAGGGGAATTCGTCCATCTTCGAGAAGAGAGTCGGCGCGGATTTCGACGAAGATTCATGAAGGATCTCAAATGTTTATTAAAAAAAGGGGGAGCGTTCTCCAGAAAGGAATGGAGCAGGCCGGCGCCATCGAGACCCGCGCGGAGGACGAGGTCCACCGCGAGCCGTTCCGCCGACCACTTCGAGGTCGGCGCGAAGGCCCTCCAAAGAACGGAGCACCAAACGTTCGCGCAAGCGGACGAAAATTACTGAGATTTCTCGCCGATCCCCACCGCATCACGGCGCAACTTTATAGGAGCGGTTAGGGTTGACTCTCAATCCCTCGCTCGGAACGGAGCGTCCCTCACCGGCACGAATTCGAAAGCCCCTGGCACCCTCAAAAACCGGCGGGTCAGGAAATTGATGGGGGGTTCGTGGGCCGTGGTGTTGCCGGAACCCCCTCCAGCTCCCCCTTCTCTCTGTGTCGGGGGGCATCGCCCACCAGATCCCGAAGAGAGGAAATGCAGAAAAAGCGGTGGGCGATGCCCCCCGACAATTGTCAAATGGACCTTCTCGTATACCCTCTGAGTCCACAAGGAGACTCGGGGCTGGCGCCCGGGCGATGGACCGTCGGCCCCCTTCGGGGCTTGACCGGATCGTCGCTTACCAGTCCCCCGAGCCTCGCAGGAGGAAGCGGTTGAGGCGGGTGAATGGGTGGAACCGTCGTGGCGTCTTGACGGGGCTGGGGCCGGGGTCGGGGGCCCAGAGGTAGGCCGCCATCTTTCGCGCGATCTGCGGGTTGGCCACGGCGTTGAGCAGCGTATGCTCGGCGCCGAGGAGGTCGTGTACATCGAACTCCTCGTAACGCGACGCGAGCGGGCCGAGCCGATCGAGGTCTTTCTGCGTCAGGCCGACCCGTCCCAAGGCCCGGGAGTGGCCGCTACGGAAAAGTGCCGGATAGAGCAGCAGGGCCTCGTCGCGGCGGTTGTACAGGTTCAGGAAGCTCTCGCAACCATACAGCACGCGGTCGAGCCGTTCGTCCGGGTCCAGCCAGTCGTGATCGCTCGCCCCGGCCAGGATGATCCCCCGCACGTGCAGGTCGGGCCGAAGTTCCGGCAGGCGGACCTCGGGGTCGTGTTTCTCGCTGTTCAAGGCCCCGCCGCCGAGCAGGTGCAGCGCCGAGGGCACGACCCGGCCGCCGAAACTATGGCCCAGCACGCAGATGCGGCTCGCCGGGGGGAACGCCTGGATGAACCGGGCCAGGTGGAACCCCGCGATGAACGCCCGGCGCGCCTTTTCGTTCACGTCGCGGATTCCCAGGGGGTAGATGCGCTGGCTCGGCCAGTCGAACGCCACGATCACCACGTCGGGGGGCAGGCTGCGGTTGCGATCCAGCCAGCTATGCGTCCACATGAGGCCGCCCAGGGCGATGTCGGGGGTCGTCAAATTGCCCTGAACCTGGATCAGGACGGGGTGTCCGGCCGCCTGCGCGAACAGGGCGCGGGGATCGTGCTCGACGAGGTTCCCCGCGCTGTCGAAGTGGAGCACCCGCAGGCAGGCCCAGGGGTCCGAGCCCATGACCTGCGGGCAGTCCCGCGTCTGGACGATCCAGAACCGCCCGAGCCGCTCGGGACGCGGCTTGAAGTGATCGAGCCAGACGAACGGCCAGCCGGTCTTCGGGTCCAGGGCCCCTTGCAGGAACGGGTCGAACCGCGACGGGTTGATCCCCGGCCCCGAGCGCCCGGGTCGAGCGGGTTGATCAGGTTGATCCCCGGTTGCGGCTGGATTCCGTCGGGCGGCAGACCGGGCGGACGGGCGCTCGGTGGCGGCGAGGGGAGCGATGGGCCGAACCCCGACGGCTGGCCCGGTTGCTGCGCCAGCACGTCAGGGCTGCCGATCCCGGTCAGAACGATCGCGGCGAGGATCATCCCGGCCCGACAGAGGCTCCCTGAAGTTCGACGGTCCGGCATGAATCCCCTCCCCATCCGTGGCCCCGCTCCCTCGTGGCCGTCGCACGGTCCGGGCAAAGAGGGGGGACTCCTATGAATGTTCGTATCGGCAGGAAGGGTTGTCTGGATTGAGCGCAACCGAGCGATTGGAGAGTCAGCCCGATTGCCCCAGTGTGACCGGAACCTCGACCTTGCGCCCTTTGCGGAGGACCGTCACCCTGGCGACCTCACCGGGAGCATGGGCCTCGACGGCCGAGAGCAGCTCATCGACGCTCTTCACCGGCTGGCCGTCGATCGCCACGATGATATCGGCCGAGCTGGGGTCGAGCCGGAGCGTGCGGAAGAACCCCGAGCCTTCCACGACCACCTGGATCGGCCGGATGCCCGCGCGTTCGGCGGGGCCACCCTCGACGACCTCACCGACCAGCAGGCCGATGTCCGTCACCAGCACGCGGCCCAGCCCCAGGTCGGCCCGGATGACCCGCCCGTGCTGGAGCAACTGCGGCAGAATGCGGCGGATCGCGTTGATCGGCACCGCGAAGCCGATGCCCGAGGACTGGCCGACCGGGCTGATGATCGCCGTTGTGATCCCGATGACCTCGCCGCGCGCGTTCAACAGCGGGCCACCCGAATTCCCTGGGTTGATCGCCGCGTCGGTCTGGATGATGCCCTTGATCATCCGTCCGTTGATCGCCCGCAACGTCCGGTCCAGGCTGCTGATGATGCCCGTCGTCAACGTCCGCTCCAGGCCGAACGGATTGCCCACCGCGAGCACCTTCTGGCCGACCACCAGAGGGGCGGAGTCCCCCAGCTCGACCGGCGAAAGCTGCTCGGCCGGGGCGTCGATCCGCACCACCGCGACGTCGTTCGACGGGTCCTGCCCGATCACCTCGGCGCGGTGCGATGAGCCGTCAAAGAGCCGCACCTGGACCCGGTCCGCCCCCTCGACCACGTGGTAATTCGTCAGGACGTGCCCCTCCCGGTCGAGCACGAACCCCGAGCCCGAGCCTCCCTCCGCGGCTTCCTCGGCGCCGAAGAAGTCGGTCTGGACGATCTCCCGCGTGATGTTCACCACGGAACGATTCACCGCGGCATAGACCTGAATGTTGACCTGCTCGTCCGATCCCTCGGAGGGAGACGGAACGGACGCCGGAACCGAGGCGGGCCGGAGCGGAACTCGTCACGCGGGGCGCCGGCGGAACCGGCCTGGGCCTGGTCAAGGTCGGCGGCCGGCGCGTTGATGGAGGCTCTGTCGCTAAGGGCTCGTTCCGCGATTCACCGCGGAAGTTGAACCAGATCAACACGAGGAGAAACGTCAGCAGCGCTGTCGCGACATGACCGGCAAAGGTTTTCATCTCCGACCCCCTGGCACCGTCACAGGCCCATTTCCGTTCCGTTGCTCTATTGTAGAAACCGGGGACGCCGCTGTCCTCCTTGATGTCGCAAGGCATCGCCCTGTCGGGATAGGGCGAGACTCCATAGGATCTCGCCGCGCCGCTTGAGGACGATCTCGATCGGCGTCACTCCTCGACCTCGTGGGACCGGGAAAGCACCATCTCGTGTTCTTGACCGAGAAACCGCTTTCCCATGAATCGATCCCTTACACATGTCTCCAGATCGCAACGACGGGGCCGTGAGTGGACATCCCAAAATTCTTCGCGATTTGGGGGAGAAGGGTCTTTTCTTTTGGTATGGAATTTGTATCACTACAAGAATGAGCGTTTGGCTACATGGTATTTGGCAGAAGAACGTCCCCCCATGATCCGCGTCAGGTGCATTGTTATGCGTATAAGAATAATTGTAATGTATATGATGTATTGCGGGATTGGATGTGGATCGGCCAGCGCGGCGTTTCAAAGCGCTCCGTGGACAGCCCAGGGGTGGGCCGGAGGCTACGGAGCGCGTTCGACCCGTGTGGCCCAGATGCATCCGGTGCAATCGGCGAATGTGGCCTGGAAACAGAACCTCGGAACGCTCCGACCGTATGCCAATGCCCGCGCGGCCTCGCTAAATTCCGCCACGTCCGCGGGCCGGTGGAGCGGAAGTCCGTATACGATCGATAGTTTGCTGGCCCGCCGCGCCCTGAACCCGATGCGGTTCGATCGCTTTCACCCCAGGCTGGGCCTCCTGCTGGCCAGGGATCTACGGCTCAGAGCGGCGGCCTCTCAGGGCTGCCTGCCGATGAACGGGCTGCTGGCCCCGACGGCTTATCATCGATACCTGCAATGGCGGCGCGCCTTGAACCCGGCGCGGTTCGACCATTTCCACCCGATTCTCGGCCCGTTGCTGGCGGAGGATAACCAGCTTCGCAATTCGCCGTTCTGTCCGCAGCCGGGCTATGTCACGCCGTCTCCGTCGCCTTCGCCCTACGTGTACCGCCCGCCGATCTTCGGGCATATCACGCCCCCTCCGCTGGGTACGGGATACCCCTACCCGCCGTCCAGTCCGGGGGGCGGTGGTGGTGGAGTTCCGGGGGGCGGGGGTGGCGGAAATCCGGTGCCGGAACCTTCGGCCTGGGCCCTTCTGCTTCTGGGAGGGGCGTCGGCCTCTCTCGTGCGGTGGCGTCGGCGTCGCGCGTCGCACGCGGCGGCCTGATTTCGCCGCTCGGCGGGGACGGAACGGCTCCTTCGGGGGACTGACGGTGGGCCGGGCGCTGGACGAGCCCGGCCTGGGGCGGCACAATGAGGCCAGGGCGATCCCCGCGTGCCGCGACCGTAACGGGGCGAGGCGCGTGGGGATGCCGGGTCATTCTCGGCCGTTCGCGCCGGTCCTTTCACCGGCGCTGGCCCGCTTGCACCATTCCGTTTCTCAGCCAGGAGCCGTTGCCGATGTCTGAACCGTACACGATGCGCCTCGGGGCCCGCCCGTCGGCGTGGACCCTGGGGCTATGCGCCCTGTTGCTCGTCTGGCCAGCCGTAGCGCCGGCGCAGGTCGGGCCGGAGGAATCGGCCCAGAAGGTCAAGCCGGCCGAGGGGCTGGACGCGACCCTCTGGGCGTCCGAGCCGATGGTCATCAACCCGACGACCATGGACGTGGACTCCCGAGGCCGCGTGTGGGTCACCGAGGGCCTGAACTACCGACTCCACCGCAACCGCAACGGCGAGTTCTCGCGGATCGAGGAGTCCGACAAGATCAAGATCCTCGAAGATACCGACGGCGACGGCAAGGCGGACAAGATGACCGTCTTCGCCGACCGGATCTTCCCCGTGCCGATGGGCATCGCCGTCGAGGAGCGTTACGGCAAGGACGGCCAGTACCAGGGCTGCAAGGTGTACGTCGGCAATAGCCCGAACCTGCTCGTCCTGGAAGACACCGACGGCGACGACAAGGCCGACAAGCGGTATCCGCTCCTGACCGGCTTCGGCGGGATCGACTCCGACCACGGCGTCCACGGTATGGTGCTCGGCCTCGACGGCAAGCTGTACTTCACCCACGGTGACGGCTGCTGCTCGGTCCAGCCCGAGGGGGGCGAGAAGACGCAGAACTTCGACGTGACCGACAAGAGCGGCCGGCACGTCTGGTCCGACCAGCTCGCCAACACCCTCCGCGTGAACCGCGACGGCACCCAGTTCGAGATCCTCGCCGACCGCCAGCGGAACAACTACGAGACGTCGCTCGACTCCTTCGGCCGCTCCTTCACCAGCGACAACGACGACGACGGCAACCGCGGCTGCCGCGTGATCTGGGTGATGGACGGCGGCGCCTACGGCTACCGCACGCCGGGCAGCCCCCGCCACTGGGGCGAGGACGTGCCGGGCAACGTCCCCAAGCTCGTCGGCACCGGCAACGGCAGCCCCTGCGGCATCATGGTCTATGACGGCTCGCTCCTGCCGGGCGACTATCAAGGCGGCATCTTCGAGGCCGACGCCGGCACCCGCCAGATCAACTTCTTCCCGATCACCCGCAAGGGGGCGGCCTTCCGCACCGAGTACAAGGTCCTGCTCGGCAGCGACGACCCGTGGTTCCGCCCGGTCGATATGACCGCCGCGCCCGATGGCTCGGTCTTCGTCGCCGACTGGTACGACGCCGGGGTCGGCGGCCACGCCTTCCGCGACCAGACGACCGGCCGGATTTACCGCGTCGCGCCGAAGGGGCACAAGCCCCAGACGGTCAAGCCGGATTTCGCCACCATCGACGGCCTGATCGCCGCCTTGAAGTCGCCGGTCGTCGCCACGGCGGACGTCGCCCGCCGCCTGCTGATCGAGCGCGGCGACGAGGCGAAAGAGGCCCTGAAGACGCTGTACGAGAAGGGCAAGCCGGCCCAGCGTGCCCGGGCACTCTGGGTGCGTTACGCGATCGAGGGGGATTCCGTTCCTCTTGCGGCCCTGAAGGATCACGATCCGCAAATCCGCGAGCAGGCCGTGCGGATGCTGGGCCGCGACGTGCCGCAATAATGGGCACGTCGAGTATAAAAATGACGATGCGAAGCGTCCCCCGGCGGCCGAGAAGCACCTCAAGGCGCTGCTGCCCCTGGCGGACGATTCCGACGCCGGGGTGCGCCGGGAGCTGATCCTGGCCCTGCGGAACCTGCCGACCGAGACGGTCGGGGAGGCCCTGAAGACGCTCGCCCGGAACTGGGACGGTCAGGACCGCTGGTATCTCGAAGCGCTCGGCCTGGCCCTGCGGGATCGGGAGCGGAGCGTACCTGTCCGAAGTGTTCGACGGCAACCTCTACGGTGACCTGAACCTGTCGGAGAGCGGCCAGAACGGCGACGTCGCCTTGCCGCCGTACTTCCCGGTCGATCGCAACGAGGCGTTCATCGCCACGAGCGACCCCGCGCTTCCGCCCGCCGATGCCCTGTCGAAGAACCTGGGCCTGGCCTGGGAGGTCCATCGCGCGGAGGTGCTGCCGCTGTTGACCCGCGTCCTGCCGGGCCTCAGCAGTCCCGCCCTGCGGCAAGCGGCCGACGACGTGATCATGCAGATCGACGACCCGAGCGGCGCCGAGACGCTGGCGGCCCTGGTGCTTGAAGTCGGACGACCCGATCCGCAAGCGGCAGATCCTCGACACGCTCGGCCGCAAGCTGGAGAGCAACTGGCGACCGGCCGCGGGTCACGAAAAAGTGGTCCAGGCGATCGAGTCCGCCCTGGGCGATCCGGCCACCCGCGCGGCGGGCATCGCGGCGGCGGCGGCGACGGGGGATCGGCGTTATGCCGAAAAGCTCGTCGGCTACCTGAACGATGAGAAACTGCCGGCCGAGGATCGCGTGGCGGCCCTGGAGGCCATCGGCCAGCTCCGCGCCCCGCAGGCTGGCGAGACGCTCAATAAGCTGATCGCCCAGGCGAAGGAGCAAGGGGCCTCGACCCCGCTGGCCGAGGCGGCCATCCGGACCTTGCCCCGGCTCGGCGATGCGAAGGGACGTCTGAGCCAGGTGGTTCGAGCCGACGACATGCCTCTCGGCCTGCGCCGGGAAGCGCTGCGGACCCTCGCCCAGCAAGGGCGCGAGGGGGGCATGCAGATTGTCAACCTGGCGAAGAACGGCGAGTTGTCCGACGCCCTCAAGACCGATGCGGCGGTCGCCTTGAACACGCATCCCGATCGTCAAGTGCGGGACGAGGCGGGGCAGGTCTTGCCGTTGCCGAAGTCGAAGGCCGGCAAGCCGTTGCCGCAGCTTTACGAGCTGGTGCGCCGCGAGGGAGACGCCGGAAAGGGGCGCGATATCTTCTTCCTCACCGAGCAGAACGCCTGCGGCGGCTGCCATCGCGTGCAAGGGCGTGGCAACTGGGTCGGCCCGGACCTCTCGACGATCGGCACGAAGTACGGCAAGGACGAGCTGCTCCGCTCGATCCTCAGCCCGAGCGCGGCGATCGGCTACAACTACCGCAGCCTGGTCCTGGCGCTCGACGACGGCCGGGTCATCACCGGCTTGCCGGTCGAGGAGGCC
Source organism: uncultured Planctomycetota bacterium (assembly GCA_963758025.1). Classification (GTDB taxonomy): domain Bacteria; phylum Planctomycetota; class Planctomycetia; order Isosphaerales; family Isosphaeraceae; genus CAVWUA01. The sequence continues at coordinate 143,443 of CAVWUA010000026.1, forward strand.
GCCGGCCGCCTCGTGCTGAAGACGGCCGACGGCGAGCGCATCGCCGTGCGGACGGCCGAGATCGACGACCGCAAGACCAGCGACGTTTCGCTGATGCCCGAGGGGCTGGCCGAGTCGCTCGGCGAGCAGGACCTGGTGGACCTTCTCGCCTTCCTGACGACCCTGAAGCAGCCGGTGAGCATCGTCGGTCAGTTCCAGGCGATCGGCCCGGTGGCCGAGCCGAACGGCAAGCCGGCGCTCGACCCGTCGAAGCGGGTGGACCCGAAGGCCGGGGTGAAGGGGCCGGACGGCCAGACCCTCTCCTGGCGGCGTCTGACGGCCGACGCCGAAGGGCGGATCGACCTGACGCCCCTGGGGGCCAACGACCCGTCGAAGGCCGTGTACCTGCACGCCCCGGTGGCCTCGTCGGTCGAGCAGAAGGCCCGGCTCGTGCTGGACACGAAGGCGGACGTCCGGGCCTGGCTCGGCGGCAAGGAGCTTTCCCTGCCCGCCCCGAGCGAGGACGGTCCGCGATCCGTCGAGGTGACGCTCCCGAACGGCACCACCGACCTGGTCGTCCGCGTCCCCGGTCACGCCGAGGCCGCCCTGGTCGCCACCTTCGTCGCCGACCGCCCGATCGAGTTCAGCCCGGTCGATACCACGCGCGTCTCTGCTCGCTGAGTCGCTCGCGGCACGCAAAAACCAACCCCGGCGGCCTTCTCCACAAGGCCGCCGGGGTTTTTCATTACCGTCCGTGACATGGGTTGATGGCCGAAGCAGAGAAGCCTGACCTCAACCACCAACCATCTCTCTTGGCGTTCCCTTGCGCCTTCGCGTCCTTGCGAGCGGTCTTCCCCACGACAATTCAGAACGGCACCGCCCCCGCGGCCGCCGGCTGGGCGGGGGCGCGGCGGGCCGGGGCGCCGGTCGGGTGGTGGGGGCCGCCGGTCGGGTCGTCCTTGTGGGGGGCGCGGTGCGTGTCGTGGTGGGGGGCGCGGACCGGGGCACATTGCTGTTCGGCGCACCGATCGGCGCGACGCGCGACGCCGGCGCGCCACCTTGCGGCCCGATGTCCGCGACCGAGCCGGTGGCGTTCGGGTTCGGCGCCGTGCCTTCAATCGTCGCGTCGGCCCCTTCCCCGAACCGGGCATCGCGCCCGAACCGGATGAACGTGCCGGCGGTCAGTGGGATCGACGACTCGACGATCAGGATGTCCGTCGGCCGGAATTCCCCGGCGACCTGCGTGCGGTCCAGCCCGGCATTGCCAAGAACCGTGACGGGAACGTCCTTCACGTGCTCGTTGCGGATCACCTGCACGATGGCGTTGCGCGCCGTGGGATTCTTGACCGCCCGGTTCGACACGGCGGCGATCGGGGCATCCGGCAAATATGGGCTATGAACGCGCAAACCCGGCTCCAGGTCCAGCTTATCGGGGTTCTCGACCGTCACCCAGGCCGCCGACCAGGGAATCGCCAGCTCGCGCAGAACGGCGAACCCCTCGTGCAGCGGCAAGAGGGTCTCGACCTTGCCCGAGACGGTCTTCCCCTCGCAGGTCAGTTTCAGGGTCTGCCCTTCCTTGACGGCCCCGCGATCGACCGGCACGAGCACCTTCAGGCGGCTGACGTCGGCCAGGTCCCCCAGGTTCGTCCCCTTGACGACGTACTGGCCCGGGCTGACGGAAAAGGCCAGAACGCGGCCAGCGAACGGCGCGTGCAGGCTGCAACGGTCGAGCGCGGCCTTCGCCAGCTCGGCCTTCGCCCGCGCGGCTTCAAGCTGCGCCTCGTAGATCGTGCCATATCCGGCGTTGGTGTTGGCCTTGAGCGTCGCCTCGCGCTCCTTGACCTCCGCCTCGGCGATCTTCAGGTTGGCGGCGGCCTCCGCGCGGTCGAGCTGCACGAGTTCCTGGTTCTCCCGAACCGTCGCGCCGACGGGGACCGGGATCAGGCGGACCAGGCCATCATCCGGGGCCATCATGGCGATCCGCTGGATCGGCTCGAAGACCACGGGCACCTGATACCGCTCCGGCGAGAGCAGGGAAATCGGCGCCGTCTCGACCCGGGCGGTCGTCCGGCCCGTCGAGTCGCTGGAGCCGGCTGGGGCTTGCCCCCAGGTCATTCCGGCGGCCAACAGCGTCATCCCGGCCGACACCGCCGCCAATCGTCGCAGTTTCATGGCCCACCTCTTTGCTGTTGGGTTTGATCGTGAGAAGGGAATGTGAACGTGACGGATGCATTCACACTAATCGGCCCGGCCGGGCAGCGTCAACCGTCGGGCGAATCGAACGCCGCATTGCAAGCTCGGGCCGCTCGGGGTATCTTCCGACCTCCAGAGCCATTCGGAAGCGGTGCCCACAGGGAGGAGCCCCATGGCGGCGAAGGTCACGAGCGTCTTTCTCTACGTGGATGATATCCTGAAGTCGCTCGATTTCTATCACGAGATCGTCGGCGCCGAGGTCGTGCAGGTCCATTCCGAGCAGGAAGGGGGGCCGATCAACCTGGCCATCCTCCGCTTCGGGGACTTCTCGATGATGCTCCATCCCCAGGCCCCCCACGAGCAGGAGTTCGTCGGCCAGCGGCTCGGCGTCGGCATCCACCTGCAACTGCGGGTCGATGACATCGACGCCTTCTATCAGCACTGCCTCGACGAGGGAGCCATTCTGAGCGTCTCCGGCGAGCCGGTCGATCAGGAATGGGGCTGGCGCGAATTCGCCCTGAAAGATCCCGACGGCTACGTCTGGTCGGTTTATCAGGACAAGTCCGGCGGCCGCTGGACCTGATCCGGGCCGCGCAATCGGAAAAATCGTCAAGGTCCGTGTGCGTTCCGGCCGATGGGGAAGACGAGTTTGATGCACAAGTTCGCGGATACGTTCCGCGGGCGCGTCCACGCTCTTTTGAAGAGAGACACTCCGCCCTTTCCCCGGCCAAGGACGCGAGCGCGCCATGCTGACGGCCCGGCCTCTCCACGTCTTCCCGATTCGACTTGCCCTCTCGTGCCTCGTCCTGATGACCCTGTGCGTCCCGGTCCGCGCCGGTGATCCCGACGTGCGCCGGGCCCAGGCGAACACCGACGAGGCGGCGGGCGGTCCGGTCTCCTCCACCACCGCGCCGGCCGGTTCCGGGTCCACCCCCAGCGAGACGAACCTCGGCGTGCCGACCGCCCTGAGCGAGGGGGCCGGCGGCCAGCCGACGACCGCCCAGCAGCCCGAGGAGCCGGTGACCGAGGAGCCGGGGTCCCGCCTCTTGATGAAGGCGATCGGCTTGCCCGAGGATTCCCGGGTCCAGCTCTACGGCTGGATTCAGAACGCCTACACCGGCAACACCAACGGCACGCCCCCCAGCGGCTTGAACTTCGCCCTCTTCCCGAACCACCTGGCGAACCAGTGGACCGGCAACCAGTATTACTTCGTGATCGAGGACCCCATCGAGCAGGACGACACGGTCAACTTCGGCTTCCGCGTCGATAACCTGTACGGCAACGACTGGCAGTTCACCAAGGACATCGGCCTCTTCGACAACGCCTTCGCCCCGAACGCCTTCTCCGGGTTCGACCTGCCCCAGCTCTACGTCGAGATGCACCTGCCGATCCTCACCGAAGGGGGCCTCGACCTGAAAGGGGGCCGCTTCTACTCGATCGCCGGTTAC
>CAVWUA010000027.1:0-74216 GCA_963758025.1 uncultured Planctomycetota bacterium
ATCCGTTCTACGTCGAGATGCTCGCGCACGGTTCGGCCATCAGAAGAATGTCCGCCCCCTCCGCATGGACCTGACGCGCGTCGACGATTACGAGCGGCTGGCCGAGGAGCGGCTCGACACGATCCTTTGCCTGAACGTCCTGGAACACCTCGCGCCGGATGACGGGGTCCTGAACCACTTCCAGCGGGTCTTGCAGCCTGGCGGACATGTGATCATCCTGGTGCCGCAACATCCGTGGCTCTACGCGCCGGTGGACCGGACCCTCGGGCATGAGCGGCGTTACACTGCCGAGGAGCTACGCGTGAAGCTCCAGCGTGCTGGATTTGAGGTCGTGCACCAGCGGGGATTCAACAAGCTAGGGACGCTCGGCTGGTACGTCAGCGGCACGTTGCTGGGCAAGCGTCATCTCTCGCCGCCCAGATGCGTCTGTACAACCGCCTGCTCCCCTTGGCCAAGGTGATCGAGCGCGTGCCCGGCTGGCCCGCCCTGTCCACCATCGCCGTTGGCCGCAAGCCCCTCCAGGAGACATCTCGGGAGAGGCGGGAGAACGCGTGTGGACCAGTCTACACACAGGCCGATCGTTGCCGACGGCAGGCATAGCTGACCAGACCGAGGACGCCGAGTCCGAGCAGCGTCAGGCTGCCGGGCTCCGGGACGGATGTTGTGAAGAACGACACGCCCGAGGGTTCCGTGAACGCGACCTGAGCGACCTGGCCGCTTGCCGCGAAGGAGGGCACCAGGGCCCCGTTGACCGTTCCCCCGACGTCCGTATCGAGCCCCGGCGGACCATCCGCCAGGGTGACGAGCACCTGTCGGTCGGTCGGTAAGTTGGCCAGGTCGATGGTCAACGTGCCGAGGGCATACGGACTGGCACTGGGGTTAAGGAAGGGACCGGAAATCGGATCCTGCGGCGCGTACAACCCAACCCCGAAACTTCCCACCGAGACCAGCTCATGCCAGTTCGGCAGGGTGGTCGTGTTGAGATAGAATGAGAACCGGCTAAAATTCGTCCCGCTCGCGGTCAGAAGGGAATCGCTCCCCAGCACACTGAGTTGGATTGCCTCGATCGTATCGCTCGGGTCACCGGAGAATCCCAGCGAGACAGGAATCCTGGCCTGCTGGGGCGTGACGACCGGAGCACCCAGATCGAACGTGGCGATGGCACCGGTCGCCGTCCCGACCTGGACGGTCCCAAGCCCCAACATCAGTAGCACAACAAGAGTAGAATCCCTGAACATGCAAATCTCCTTATTAATTTAGAGTCTTGGTGCCGCAGGTTGCCAACCCCCGTCCCCGGGGCATCCTGGAAGTCTTCCGAGAACCGCATGACACAGAGCAATTCTGTTTCGTTTGATCCGCGTCAGACCTTCTGGCCCAGCCGACGAGACCATAACAGGTAATCTGCCAGGTTGATGACGCCGTCGCCGTTCAGGTCGTAGGCGAAGTCGTAAGCCGACTGGCCCACCCGGCTGCCGTAATGCGTCAGCAAACTGGCCCGGTCGGCCAGGTCCACCAGCGCGTTGCCGTCGAAGTCGCCCTCCAGCCGATGGAAGTTGTAACGCCACAACCCGTCGGCAACTCCGTCGTTATCCGTCAGCGCGGTGCTCGCGATCCCCGGCGTCGTGATCAGAGCCGTATCGAGCTGCAGTTGATAGCGGCCGTCGGCCAGCATCGTGGCCTGGGAGCCACCGAAGCCGTCGGTCGTCAGGTCGATCATGAGTGTAAGTGTCGCCGCGTCGTAATGGAAGCGGCTGACCTTCAGGTCCAGGGGAACCTGATCAGTGCCGACGAGTTGCACCGCGTTGCTGATTGAGTCATCGGCGATCAGGTCGGGCAGGTTGGTGCTGCGGTTGAATCGGAGGGCGATCGTCTCAATGTTCGACCGCTGGGCCGCGCCGGCGTTGACGGTGGTTGCCACGACGGCCGGTGCCAGAGACGTGACCTGCACGATGGTGCTGTACTGGTGGACGCCGCCATCCTTGTCGAACACCCGGCCATAGACATTGTGCGCGCCGGACTCGGCGAAGGTGAAGGAGACCGAGGGGACCGGACTAGCGCTGGCATAGGTAACGCTGTCCAGGGCCGCCGACGTGGTGGCGAAGGCGTAGCGGAGTCCGGCGGCCATGTCGGCGGACGAGAGATCGTAGGGGTTGATGAAGCGGACCGTCACCGGTTCGTCGTTGAAGACCGGTCCATTGTTCGTGAGGGTGGCCGTCGGGGCGGTGTTGGCGACCGTCAGGGTCGCCGGTGCCGAGGTGTCGACATTGCCGTGCCCGTCGGCGACGCGGACGGCGACGCTATAGCTGTTCGGCCCGTCGAGGCCGAGAGCCCGGAGTTGAGTCCAGGTCAGCGCGGGGCAACGCCGGTGGCGTCACCGAAGACGCCGTCGCCGTTGACATCCCAGGAGTAGGTCAGGAAATCGCTGTCGGGATCGGTGGAGTCGGCGGCATCGAGGGTTAGGCCATCCCCCTCGGCGATGGCGTAGGGCCCGCCGGCGTCGGCCATTGGTGGTGTGTTCGGAGCACTCGCTTTCCCCTGGAATTTGATTACATAAACGTCTCGGCCTCCCGCGGCGGTCTGTCCGGAGAGGGTGCCAGTCGTGCTCCCGGCCACATAAACACCGCCGGCGCCGTCCGACTTGATCACATTGACAGTATCAGAGCTCGTGGCTCCGAACTGGCGGGTCCAGACCTCGGTCCCGTCGGCGGCATACTGCCGCACGTTTGGCAGGGTGCCAGTCGTGGTTCCGGCCACGTAAACGCCGCCGGTGCCGTCCGACACGAGCGCTTTGAAATAATTATCACTCGGGGTGCCGAACTGGCGGGTCCAGATCTCGGACCCGTCGGCGGCATACCGCCGCACGTAGGCGTCGAAGTCGTAGTAGTCTCCCGTGGAGGTCTGTCCGGGCAGAGTGCCAGTCGTGTCCCCGGCCACGTAAACGCCACCGGCGCCGTCCGACACGAGCGCATCAGCAGAATCAAATAAAGACCCCGGGTCATGGGGGAACGGGCGTTTCGGGGCTCCGAACTGGCGGGTCCAGACCTCGGACCCGTCGGCGGCATACCGCCGCACGTAGGCGTCTTGGCCTCCCGCGGTGGTCTGTCCCAGAGTGCCATACGTGTTCCCGGCCACGTAAACGCCGCCGTCGCCGTCCTGAACCATCATATTAACAACATCAGTGCTTGAAGAGCCGAACTGGCGGGTCCAGACTTCGGTCCCGTCGGCGGCATACCGCCGCACGTAGGCGTCGTAGTTTCCCTCGAAAGTCTGTCCGGGCAGAGTGCCAAACGTGATCCCGGCCACGTAAACGCCGCCGGTGCCGTCCTGAACGATTATATAGCCAAGATCAGAGTCTGAAGATCCGAACTGGCGGGTCCAGACCTCGGTCCCGTCGGCGGCATACCGCCGCACGTAGACGTCTTGGCCTCCCGCGGTGGTCTGTCCCAGAGTGCCATACGTGCTCCCGGCCACGTAAATGCCACCGGCGCCGTCCTGAACGATCGTATTAGCAGAATCATAGCCCGGGGCTCCGAACTGGCGGGTCCAGACCTCGGTCCCGTCGGCGGCATACCGTCGCACATAGGCGTCGTAGTCTCCCGCGGAGGTCTGTCCGGGTAGAGTGCCAGTCGTGTTCCCGGCCACGTAAACGCCACCGGCGCCGTCCGACACGATCGCATTGAAATAATCATCACTCGGGGTGCCGAACTGGCGGGTCCAGACCTCGGTCCCGTCGGCGGCATACCGTCGCACGTAGACGTCTTGGCCTCCCGTGGAGGTCTGTCCGGGGAGGGTGCCATCCGTTGTCCCGACCACGTAAACGCCGCCGACGCCGTCCGACACGATCGCATTGACACGATCAGTAGTCGCGGTGCCGAACTGACGAATCCATTCGATGTCTCCGGCGGAGAGCAGGACCCGGTCCTCCAGCACTTCCAGAGGCCGGAGACGCGGCGATCTGGGGCGAGAGGTCCGGCGGACGCCGTGGGCCAGGGCGACGGCGCCGGAGACGCGACGACGCGGGTTTAAAATCCGGAACATGGCGGGAACCTCCCTGAAGCAAAGCCGGGCGACGGCCCGGTGAAGATCTCGGCCGTGGCCCCCACCAGAGCCTGCTTGGCGGGTGGAGCAAAATGGCCGATAGTGGGTGTTGATCCAACACCGCGGGGAGGATCTCCGGGAGCCAATGGTGGATTGTGTGTCCCGGATCGAGGGAAGGCACAAAAAAGACCCCTCCGACGTCGATCGCGCCGCGGGGCCACCATGACCAGTCGGGCCGCCACTCGTGAGCGTCCCAAGCGGGTTCACTATAGGCAGGTGAATCACATAACGTCAATCATAATTCCACGCCTGCGCACGATGGAGAGCACGGCGGAATCGCGTCTGATAATGGAGATTATGTTACAACTTGCAGGGTGCGGCCGGGGAATTATGTAGAGCCTGCCGGGTTTGCCGATTATCCTGCGGGCTCCGCCGCCGCTCGACCCGCCACCCCGGAGCACGCCCCATGGACGCCGCCATCGTCCGACGCACCGACACCGGCTTCACTATCCAGCTCGAGGTCCCCTACATGGACTCGATGCTCGACGCCGAGCAGGCCATCCAGAACGCCCTGAACCGGGCCGGCGTCGTCGCCACCGAGGAGGCCCTGCGTCGCTTCGACGCCGATGGCCAGCCGATCCGGCTCGGGCCCACCAAGCTCACCTCCATGGGCAAGGTCCGCAAGGAGTACCAGACCCCCTACGGTGTCGCCATCGTCGAACGGCACGTCTACCAGAGCTCCCGCGGCGGCAAGACCCACTGCCCACTGGACCAGGACGCCCGCATCGTCGTCAGCTCCACCCCGCGCTTCGCCCGCATGGTGGCCCACAAGTACGCCGAGTTCGGCGCCGCGCGGGTGCAGGCGGACCTGGCCGAGAACCACGGCCGGGCGGTGGCCAGGGCGTTCGTCCAGGACGTCGCCGACGCGGTCGCCACGGTGGCGCTGGTCAAGGAGCAGGCCTGGGAGTACGACCTGCCGGCCTTCGAGGAGCCGGTGGCGACGGTGACCGTCGGCCTGGACGGCACCTGCCTGCTGATGTGCGGCGACGGCTGGCGGGAGGCGATGGTCGGCACGCTCGGCTTCTACACCAAGGACGGCGAGCGGCTGCATACGGTCTACACGGCGGCCACCCCCGAATACGGCAAGCTGACCTTCATGGAGCGGTTCGACCGCGAGCTGGACCGGGCCAAGGCGGCCTGCCCGGGGGCGACCTACGTGGGGCTGGCCGACGGGGCGAAGGACAACTGGATCTACCTCGACCTGGTGACGCAGGAGCAGGTCGTCGACTTCTACCACGCCGCGCAATACCTCTGGAAGGCGGCTGAGGCGTTGTTCACCGGGGCGGCGGCGGCCGGGTTGCGGCCGTGGGTCGAGGGGTGGTGCCACCGGCTCAAGCACGAGCCGGGGGCCGCCGCGGCGCTGATCGCCGACCTGGAGGCGCGCGGGCGCCGCGTTGGGCAAGGAGCGGCTGCCGGAGGGGGTCGAGTCGGCGTTGACGTACCTGCGCAACCAGGTCAAGGGGGGGCGGATGAACTACGCGGGGCTCGTGGCGCGGCACATCCCGATCGGCAGCGGGGTGACCGAGGCGGCGTGCAAGGTGCTGGTCAAGCAGCGTCTGTGCCGGTCGGGGATGCGGTGGAAGGAGCGCGGGGCGGCGACGGTTCTGGCGGTGCGGTGCCTGACGTACACGCCGGAGCGTTGGGCCCAGTTCTGGAGCCGGATCGACCGCAGCGGCTTCCCGGTGGCGGCGTGACCGATTGCGACGATTGTTACATGATTCGCCGGCCGTACCCACAACTTGCATGCAAAAATTTAACTGTTTTGCCGATTAGGCCCAGAACCAGAGAAGCTGTCACCAGGTGCCATCTGCGCCGGTCGTTAGGGCCTGGAACGAAATAATTGCTCCATCTTCTCGCCGTCGCACATAATGACCCGATGCACGACGACCCGGAATTGCAACGGAAGTTCGCCTCGATCCTGCCCAACCTCGATGAGCGGCAGCGGAGGCTCCTCGCCGCCGCCGAAGCCCGCTCGCTCGGCTATGGCGGCGTCCGCCGCGTGAGCCGGGCCTCGGGGATCTCCCATACGGCGATCCAGAGGGCCTTGAAGCAACTCGACGCGCCGCCTCTGCCCGCCGGCCACGTCCGCCGACCCGGCGGGGGCCGCAAGAAGGTCCGCGACAAGAGCCCGGCGATCCTCGCCGCCTTGGAGGAGTTGATCGCCCCCGAGACGCGGGGCGATCCCATGTCCCCGCTGCGGTGGACCTGCAAGAGCACCCGCCAACTGGCCGAGGCCCTCGCCCGACGCGGCTTCGACGTCAGCCATCGCGTCGTCGGCGAGTTGCTCCATCACCTCGGCTACAGCCTCCAGGCCAACGCCAAGACGCGGGAGGGCAAGCAGAGCCCCGACCGCGACGCCCAGTTCCGCTACATCAGCAAGGTCAGCGGCCGATACCTCGCCGCCGGGTGGCCCGTCATCTCCGTGGACACCAAGAAGAAGGAGCTGGTCGGCGACTTCAAGAACGGCGGCCGGGAGTGGCAGCCGAAAGGGCAGCCGGAGGAGGTGCAGGTCCACGACTTCCCCGACCCGCGCGTCGGCAAGGCGATCCCCTACGGCGTCTACGACCTCGGGTGGGACCTGGGCTGGGTCAACGTCGGCGTCGATCACGACACGGCCAGCTTCGCCGTCGAGGGCATCCGGCAGTGGTGGTCCGGGATGGGGGAGGAGACCTATCCGGAGGCCGGACACCTGCTGATCTGCGCCGACGGGGGCGGGAGCAACGGGTATCGGGTCCGGCTGTGGAAGGTGGAACTCCAGGCGTTCGCCGACGAGTCGGGCCTGGAGATCACCGTCTGCCACTTCCCGCCGGGCACGAGCAAGTGGAACAAGATCGAGCACCGGTTGTTCTCGCACATCACGATGAACTGGCGGGGCCGGCCGCTGGTGAGCCATCAGGTGGTCGTCGAGTTGATCGCCGCCACGCGGACGGCGACGGGCCTGGAAGTCGAGGCCCGGTTGGACACGCGGAGCTATCCGACGAAGGTGAAGGTGACGAAGGAGCAGTTGGAGCGGGTCCTGCTGGAGCGGCACGAGTTCCATGGCGAATGGAACTACACCATCAAGCCGAGGGCGAAAGAACGGAAGCTGAAGTCGTAGCACTTATTTCGTTCCAGGCCCTAACCATCAGCTCGCTGGCTGTCCAGCAAACTGGACGGCTTATGGCTTGTTCCTGGTCCAATGCTACTCGGACCCCAGGTAGGTAGATCGAATTCGCCACCAGTATCACTGTTGGGTGTACCCCTCACTGGGTCGTGGGAGAGCCGCGGTGCGACCCCGAGCGCATCGGACTCTGGGGTTCCTCCTTCTCGGGCGGCCATGCTGTCTATGTGGCGGCCCGCGACCCGCGCGTGAAGGCGTTCGTCAGCCAGGTCGGCTCCATGGACGAACGCTGGGTGATCGACAATTCCCTTCGTCGGGCCCCGTCACCGGCCGACCGAAGCGGCCTTGGCGGTGGCCAGCAACGTGCGGCGACGCTCGGCGCGCACCCACTGATCGGCCGCGAAGACGGCCATCAGCATGGTCCAGAACTGAAGCCCCATGGTCGAGACGAAGATCACGTAGCTGAACGTGGAGGCCAGCATGCTCAGGCAGAGCGCGCAGACGACCGCCGCCCAGTAGGCCAGCGTGCGGTCCGTGCAGGTCCTGGCGATACGCGCGATGGTATACATCGCCACCGCGATCGCCCCCGGGTAGGCGACCAGCATCACGAAGCCCCCCTCCAGGACCCAGACCGTCCACTGAATCTCCGCCCACATGTTCCCGCCCGAATCGGTAAAGCCGAGCGCATGATTGCCAAAGTACGCGTACACCGTTCCCCAGCGGCCCAGACCGGCCCCCAGGGGGTGGTTCTCCAGGAAGAAGGTCGTGGATTCGAACAGAAATCCACGATTGCTCTGATACACGGAAAGCGGGTCGTCCGACACGAGCAACAGGAACCGCTTGAAGATGACCATGCCCCCGCTCCGCAGCACCCAGAGCACGGCGCCCACGCTGACAATCGCCATCTGCGTGCCCAGAATCAGGACCCGGCGATAGTCCCTCTGAAGCATGAATAAGGCTTCGAGCGCAAGGACGCAGATCAGCAAGACCACAAGGATCTGTCGGATCTGGCAAAGATAGATCACGGCCATGCCGGCCAGCGCCAGGGCAAGGCAACCCAGCCGCTTCCAGAGCGCGATCGGCCGCATGGCGAAGCTCAACCCCAGCAGGCACGTCATCAGGCCCGACCCCGCCGCCCCGCCCGGTGAGTCGGTCAGCCCACAGGGGCGAAGAACCTCCCGACCGTCGGCGGTTGTGTACATCATTCTCCCGAGCTTCTCCTCCGTGGTCGGGAGCACCGGCGGATTGAATCGGTCGGGATTATAAAACTGGGCGATGCCGAGCAGCACGCTCAGGCCATTGCAGACCAGGAGCATCACCATCAGCCGCTCGATCCGAAGGGGCGTGACTCTGGTGCGCTGGACCCAGAACGCCGGCGAAAAGATCGAGATAACGAGTGCCGCCTCGGCCGTGCCCGAGAGCAGCGAGTTGGTTTCCGGATGGAAGATCGACAGGATCAACCAGCCCGAGCAAAAGACCAGCCAGCCGTAGGCGGGAAACCGCCGACCGACCGCGGGCCGGCCGGAGAGCGTCACGCATAGCCAGGCGATCAGGGCCAGACCGTACCCACCCACCCGAACCAGAATCCGGACCTTCGCCATCGCGGGAATGAACAGCAAGGCCATGAAGACAAGCTGGCCCACCGTGACGATCTCGATCCAGCCCAGACGGAAGCGCTCCCGCTTCGGTCGAGCGGGGCGGACCGCGACCTGCCGCGCGGACGTGGGAGCCGGGCTAGCGGGTGGAACGGACAAGACAAGGGCCTCCCGAATGGCTCGATCCACGGGACATGAGACGTTCCGGTCATGTCACGAGGAGCCGGCAACCGCCGCAGGCGTGTCGTGGTCCGGCTCCATCGCCGCGACGAACCGCGCCGCCGTCTCTTCCCAAGTATAGGCTCGAAGTTCCCGGAAAACGACTCCAACTCCGGCCAAGGGGCTCGCGAACCGCTCCCGCCAGCGTCGCAGGCGGGCGGCCAGATCGGCGGCGTTCTCGGCATCCGGCAATCGTAGCCAGTCCAGTTCCGGCGGATAGCGTTCCGCGATCCCGGCCGACGCGCTGACCAGGGCCGGAAGACCGCTACACAGGGCCTCCTGCACGTTCAGACCATACGCTTCATAGCGCGTCGGGCTGACCAGCACGTCGCACGCGCGGAGGATCTCCGGCACGTCGGCGCGGAAGCCGAGAAACTGGACCGAACGGTCGAGCCAGCCCGCCTCGGCGGCGCGGCCTTGCCAGTGCGGCAACGCCGCGCCGGCACCGACGACGACCAGCCGCCCGTCCCAGTCGGGGTCGGCGCTGAGCCGCCGCCAAGCGTCGAACAGGACGTCGAACCCCTTGCGGAGGTCCCCCAGGGCACCGACGAACGCCAAGACCGGGCGGTCGTCCGCGCTCCAGCCGAGCCGCGCCCGCGCCTCGGTCCGCTCGGCCGGCGAGGCGGGCCGGAACCGCTCCGCGTCCACGCCGAGATAGATCGTCCGCACCCGCTCGGGGCGGACCCCCAGCCGGTCGATCAGCTCGATGCGAGTCCGCTCCGAGTTGGCGATCACCAGCCGCGCCCGTCGCAGCGCGGCCCGTTCCTGAGCCAAGGCTCGCCGGTGCGTCACGACCGCTTTGAACCGCCGCGCCAGGCTCCCGGACGCCAGCGGGTGCCAGGCCGCATGGACGTAGTGGACCCAGTTGACGTCTCCCCAGAGGCAGTTGCCGCCGTTGACGATGACCCGCCCCCCGTCGCGAGCGATCCGCCGCGCCACGACGCGCCCGAAGCGGTCCAGCAAAGGCTCCCCCAGCAGGTAGGAGTTCAGCGGCTTGGGGACCCGGTGAACGACCACGTTAGGCCGCGCGCGCAGGTCGTCCGCCACGCGGTGCGCCACCAGATGCACCTCGTCGCCGCGCCCGGCCAGGTACGTCGCCAAGCGCGTGATTGGCCCGATCCATGCCGCCGGTCTTGACGAAATCACCGGTGACGATCAGGTAGCGTCCCGTCGTGCTGGCGGAGGCCTTGGGCCGCGGTTCCGGACTGGGGAATCGTCTGGCTCATGCGGGCACGCTCCTCGCCGGCTCGACATGGGTCAGGACCTCGATCAGCCGCTCCAGGGAGAAGTGAGCGGTCGTACGTCTCGGCGGCGGCGTTCGCGAGCCGGTCGCGGGCGTCGGGATCGGCCAGGAGCGACTCGACCGCGCGGACCATCGCCGGAATGTCGCCCAAGAGGAACCAACGCCACGCAGCCGGATTCGGTCCAGAGCGATCTCGGTGTTCCAGCCGTCATTGGTGACAACCGCGCTCGCCATGTTCCAGGCCCGCCATGACGGTCGTTCGCCGGGTACTTACGCCATCAATGTAGGGCTGGACCAGCACGTCGCACACCTGGAGGTGCCGCGACACGTCCTCCGCCGGCTGGCCGCCGGGCGCGATCAGTTGGCCGGCCAGCGTCGGATGCGACGCCACCAAATCGGCGGCGAACCGATCGCCGCCCCGGCCGATCAGCAAGGCCCGGCGGTCATCCCGACCCGTCAGGAGCACCGGCAAAACCACCCGCAGAGCCTCTTCGGAACTCCAGCCGAAGGTCCCGAACGAGCCGATGACCTGCTCCCCTCGCGGGGCGACCTGCCGCCGCAGCGCGGCGACGCCCTCCAGGTCGTCGACCCGCGGGACGTTACTCGGTACCGGCAGCCAGCGCGACGGCCGCCGCAGGCCCGCGCCGTAAAACCGGATGTACCCCTCCGCCGGACGCATCGCGTAAAACACCCGCGCACTGACGGCGATCAGTTCCCGGAGCATCATCCGGTGCACGGCCGCCAGGACCCAGCGCTGGGGACGCCGGAGCAACTCCGCCCAGAGGAACGGATAGGCGACCTCGTGCACCATCGTCCAGACCGTATCCCCGCGCCGCCGACGTCGCCGCAGCCAGCGGCAGAACCCCAGATTCATACCGCGAAAGCCCCAGACATTCGGCGCGTGCTGAACCAGCAAGCGCCTCGGCGGGGGGAAATCGTCGAGGGCCTCGTCGAGCCGCCGCAGGTCGGTCTGGCTCCAGTGTCCGGCGTCCTGGTGGACCGTCACGCCGGGAGGCGCGGGGGTCTCCCCCTCGACTGGTGGCATCCAGACGTGGACGTCGGCCCCGGTCGCCGCCAGGGCCGCGGCAACCCCCGCCGAGTAGTCGGCGATGCCGCCGGGTGTCGGCGGGTACTCACCCGTCACGATATGCCAGCGCATCGGACCCATCATCATTCCGCTCCGTCCCCGACACGAATTGACGGATACGGTCTCCCGGAGCTGTTGCGACCGAGGGAGCGCCGGCTCATCAATGCGTCTCCGCGGGTTCGGCCCGGCGGTCGGCCGGCCAGGCGTGCAGGATCATCGGGATGGAGACGCCGCGACGGCGCCGCAGGAGCCCCTTGGCCGTGACGCGGTAATCAAGGCCGGTGTCCGCCAGGTCGCGGCGGATGTCGAGATAGCCGGTCGGGTGGTGATAGACGGCGATCGACAGGGCCGGCCGGTCGCGCCGGAGCGTCACCTGGCCCCCGGCCACGGCCGCGCGCTCGTCCCCCTCGATGTCCATCTTGACGAAGTCGCAATGCCCCCAGGGGCTGTGCGCCACCAGCTCATCGAGGGTCGTCTGCCGCACCGTTTCGCCACGCTCGCCGGCGCGGCCCACGCCACCCCCGGCCACGACGTGGGCCCCCCAGGGGGCCTGCGGGTCGTAGTACAGCAGCGCCTCGCCGGAACGATCGGTCAGCGTGGTCACTTCGACGATCATGCGACCTTCGGCGATCTCGGCGGCGAAGGTCCGTCGCAGCGCCTCGGCCATCGGCGCCCAGGGCTCGACGGCGATGACCCGCGCGCCGCGTTCCAGCGCGAACCGGGTGAAGAAACCCTCGGAGGCCCCCGCGTCGACGACCACGTCCCCCGGCCGGACGCGGCAGCCGCCGTACTCGTAGTAGTGCGGGTGCTCGGGACAGAAGACCTCTTGATGGATCTCCGCGAGGCCCGCCCGGTCCATCGACGACGGCAGCCAGTAATCCCGTCCGTCGATGGTCAGCCGGCAGAGGCCCGCCGCCTCGTCCCGCTCGACCTCCTCAACTGTCGGTGGCGCACCGATCGACCGGCGGCCGTGCCGCGATTCGGCCAGGGCCACGCGCCACGTCTCCGCGTTCAGGAAGAACCGGGCACCCGTCCTCATCTTCGACAGCAGCGAAGCCATGGCGATCCTGAGTCCGTGGTCAGAAGGGCGTGGACACCAGCGCGTCGAGCGCCCCGAACAGCGCGCGGCGGTTGGTGTCCGGGTCGTAGTATTGCCGCCGGACTTGCTCGGCGGCCTGGTGGGCGCTGACGTCCCGAACCGGCGACGTCCAGAACCGCTCCAGCAGGGTGGCGCCGTCGCCCGGGCGGAGGGTCCCCCAGTGGGTCGCGTAACCGTCGCCGTCGCGCGTCAAGGGGACGGTCGAGCTATCGGCCGGCGCGTGGACCAGGAGCGGGCGGGCGGCCATGACGTAACTGCTCAATTTCGTCGGGAACGACGTCTGGCGCAACACGGCGTCGCGGCGGCCGAACGGGTAATTCAGGTACAGTACGGCACAATCGCGCAGAAGTCGAACCCCTTCGGCCTCATCGAGATGGCCGGTGACCTCGACCTCGACCTGTCCGGCCAGGGCCTCGCGGAGCCGATCGCCGTAGCCCCGACCAATCATGCGGATGCGGCCCGGCACGCCCAGCCGGCCGGCGGCCTCGGCCACGGCCCGGCCCAGGACCGTGAGCTGTTGATAAACATAGGTGCCGCCGAGAATCCCGACCCGCAGGCCGTGCGCCTGGGGGTCATAGGGAGGCGACGGTTCCACCGGCCCCGGCACGCCCCGATGCACGACCACCGAATCGACCCCGTAGCGCTGGCGATAGCGCCGGGCCATCGGTTCGCTAATGACGTCGATCGACGCGGCGCGCGGCAGGAGGCGGGCCACGTCGCGGGCGATCCAGGGGACCAGGGCCAGGTAACGCCGCGAGCGCAAGGCGCAGCCGTAAGCCGGATCGTCGTGCACGGTCAGGTGCAACGGCCACGCGTCGCGGCGGCTCAGACGCTCGGCGACGTGAACCATCGATCCGTGCAGGATGACCCAGACGGCGGCGGCGTGGCAGCGCCGGGCGAGGTCGGCCACCTCATCGGCGAGGGCGTCCGGGTGCCGGAGGCTATCCTCCAGTTGCGACCGCCGCCCCTTGCGGCCGAGCGACCCGCGCCGCAGCACCTCGACCCGCCCCTCGGGCCACTCGCGGGCCGCCGCCGGCTCGTCGCGAGGGTCCAGGCAGGCCCAGACCAGCCGCGCGCGGTCCTCGGGCCGGAGCAGACTGCGGAGGATCACCGCCCCGCCGCCGCCCCGCTCGGGCGGGAAGTCCCCCAGAACCAGGAGCGGCCGCTCGGGCGTGTAGGCCGACAGCGCGGGGGCCGCCGGACGGGCCAGGGCCTCGGTCGCCTCGCCGGTCATCAGGCCGATACCTCCGAACCGTGCCGCGCTTTCCAGCTCTCGATCGTCTCGGTCAGGATCTGCCGCAGCGGGACCGTGATCCCCCAACCGGGATAATGCGATTTCAACTTGCTCAGATCCGAGATATAGCAGATATGATCGCCCCGGCGGTTCTCATCGACGTACTCGGTCCTGAGCCGCCCGCCGCCGAGTTCCTCGACCAGCGCGGCGGCCTCCAGGATCGAGCAGCTATTCTCCCGCCCGCCGCCGATGTTATACACCTCGCCCGGCCTCGGCGCCTCGTAGAAACGGTGGATGGCCCGCAGCACGTCGCGGCTATGGATGTTGTCGCGGACCTGCTTCCCCTTGTAGCCGAAAATCCGGTACGTCGTGCCGGTCAGGGCCGCCTTGACCAGATACGACAGGAAGCCGTGCAACTCGACGCCGCTGTGCTGCGGCCCGGTCAGGCAGCCGCCGCGGAAGACGCCGACCTTCATCCCGAAGTAACGCCCGTATTCTTGCGCCATCACGTCGGCCGCCGTCTTCGAGGCACCAAACAGCGAATGCAAGGTACGGTCGATGCGGCACGCCTCGGAGATGCCACCCCGGTCGGCCTCGTCGGCGTAATCCCAGCGGGTTTCCCGCTCGACCAGAGGCTTCTCGTTCGGCGCGTCGCCGTACACCTTGTTCGTGCTCATCAGGACGAAGACCGCCTCGGGGCGGTGGCGGCGGGTCGCTTCGAGCAGGTTGAGCGTGCCGACGGCGTTGACGTCGAAGTCCTCGAATGGCATCCGGGCGGCCAGGTCGTGCGACGGCTGCGCCGCGCAGTGGACGATCAGGTCGGCCGGGTACTCGGTCAGGAGCGTCAGGACCCCCTCGCGGTCGCGGATGTCCAGCTCCACATGGCGGAACCCCCGCGCCTGGCGCTGGAGGCGCTGCTGGTTCCAGCGGGTGTCGCCGTCGCGACCGAAGAAGACGGCGCGCATGTTGTTGTCCACCCCGACGACCTCGGCCCCCTGGGCGTCGAAGTAGGAGACGGCTTCCGAACCAATCAGACCGTTAGAACCCGTAACAAGAACTCGCATTCTCTCTCCAACATACTTATTTCTATCTAACGGCGGATTGCCGCCGATCCGCCCGAGGCCTGGCAACCCAGGCCGGTGGGCCAGCCCAGGCCGGCGACCTCGGACGCGGGGCGGGCGCCGGGCAGGACTTGCCGATAGACGGCCAGGCTCCGCTCGGCCATGACCCGGTGGTCGAACTCCCGGCTGGCACGCAGGCGGGCCGCGGCCGCGAGCCGTTCGCGCAGGCCCGGCTCGGTCAGGAGGCGGTTGGCCGCGTCGGCCAGCGACACCGGGTCGTCCAGCGGCACGGTCAGGCCCGTTTCCTCGTGCCGGCTAACCCAGGAGACCCCGCTATGCGGGATCGGCGTGTTGATCACCGGGCAACCGCTGGCCATCGCCTCGACCTGCACGATACCGAACGCCTCGCTCCGCGCGTTCGACGGGAACCAGAAGGCGTCGGCCGCCAGGTAATAGGGGACGACCTGCTGATAGAGCATCGACCCCAGGAAGACGACCCGCTCATGCACGCCCAGGCGCTGCGCCTCGGCTTCGAGCATCGCGCGGTCGGGGCCGTCGCCGACCAGGAGCAGCGTGCCGGCGACGCGGGTCAAGGCCCGGATGGCGTTGAGGAACCCTTTGTAGTAAATCAGGCGGCCACAGCCCAGCCAGATCGGTCCGGGGCCGTACTGGCGGCGGATCGACTCGGCGGCGGCCTGGTTCTCGGCCGAGGGGTTGCGGTACGGTTCCAGGTCGATCCCCATCGGCAGGACCTGAATCCGCCGGGCATACGCCTTCAGGAACTCCGAGCCGGGGGGATACGTCGGGCTGGTCGGCAGGATCGCGCTGACGCGGCGATAGGCCAGCCGCTCCAGGGGCCGGAACAGCGCCGCGCGGAGCCGCTGACGGATCACGTCGCTCTGATACGTCACGACCAGGGGGGGCTTCGGCCGGGCCAGGAGCACGGCCAGGATCATCGTCGGGTTGGGCACCTGCATGTGCAGGACGTCGGCATCGACCCGCCGCAGCGCCCGGATCAGGTCGGGGCAGGCGTCGATCTTGGCCGCCGAGACCACGCGGCCGAACCGCGTCACCTCGACCGGACCGTCCCGGTCCACGACCGTCGGCCCCGGCTCGTGGTTCATGCAGAAGACCCGCACGTCCATCCCCAGGGCCGCCTGCGCCTGCGCCAGGGTCCGCACGTGCGTCTCGATGCCACCGGGAGCCGGGGGATAGTACTTGCCGAGGTGGCAAACGCGAAGCGGTTCAGTCATGCGTTTGGGGTCCGGCTGATTTTTCTCGCCAAAGAACACACTCTCCGGCTAGATCGGTTTCTTCGGCGGCGCGGGGGACTTGCCGTAGCTTGTCGGGATGATCATCGGGGCCGGTTCCGTCTCGTCTTCCTCGATGATGATCCAGGACAGCAGTTTCAGTTCGAGCAAGATCAGGACCAAACCCACCGGCATCATGGCCCAGCCGGCCAGGTCGTGCGCCAGGGCCTCCCCTCGCTCGACCCCCAGCAGGTGATAGGCCAGGGCCGTCGCCGCGATCCGCAGGATGTTGCTGATGAGGGCGATCGGGACCGTGCTCAGCAGCAGGATGACCCGTTCCCACAACGGCCGGGAGCGGGCCAGCAGGAGCGTTGTCGCCGCGATCAGGGTGATGAAACTCAGGAGCATCGACAGGCCGTTGCACGCCTGCGCCACTTCGAGCTTCGCCGCGCCGATGTAGATGACGTGCCCTTCCGCCAGGACCGGCAGACCCATGACCGATTGCAGGAGCCGCGTGCTGCCGATCGTCGCCAGGGTCTGAAGCGGTCCGGCCATGATCAGGTTGATGGCCGGGGGGATCGGCAGCAGGAAGACCAGGAAGCCGATCCCCGGCAAGGCCCAGCGCAGGAGCGGCCAGCCGCCGAAGGCCAGGGTCAGCCCGGCCAGCACCGGCAGGAGCGTCGTGTTCTCCAGCCAGAGCTCGTTGCGTTCGAACAGGAAGGCCCGCACCGCCAGGGTCGCCACGACGATCAGCCAGCCCCACCAGGCCGGACGCAGCCGCGAAAGCGATAGCTCGTCCCGACGCTGCCAGAGGATCGCCAGGGCGATCGGCGCGACCAAAAATCCGTGGGAGTAATTCGGGTCACTGGACCACACCTGGATCAAATTCTGAATATTCGGCGCGTACGAGGCGACGATCGCCCCCACGACGGCGACGGAAATCGCCAGCGCGGCGGTTCGCTCTTTCTTCTGCTGGCGTTCGTCGGGTGCGTGATCCATCAGGACGTCCGCGGACATGGCGAGTTCTCACATTGTGCCGGCGGCACCGCGAAACCAAAAAGAGGTGCCGGGCCGGATCGCGGGCATTCGGATCAGATCAACGACATCGGATTACGGAAAAAAACGGTCCCATCTCAGATTTCCGCCGATTCGGCGGCGGCCAGGGGCCCGCCCACAGTGGGGTCCTGGGTGTAGTAGCCGTCATAACCACCATAGGACGTTTCCGGCGGCCGGACACCGTTGACCACGGCGCCGAGCATCGTCACGCCGACCGAGGTGAGTCGCTTCTTGGCCCGTTCCAGGAGGCTGTAACGGGTGCTATCGTACCGCACGGCCATGATCGCGCCGTCGGTCCAGCGGCCGAGGAGCAGGGCGTCGGGGACCGGCAGGATCGGCGGCGCGTCCAGGATTACGATATCGAAGGCGTCGCGCAGGCGAGCGATGAGCTGGCCGAGCCGCTCACCTTGCAGGAGGCGACTGGGGTCTTGCCCGACGCTGCCGGCCGGCAGCAGGTGGAAGCCGCCGGCGCTGCCGATGACGACCATTGCCGATTCGGGCGTGGCCTCCCCCATCAGAACGTCGGCCAGGCCGGGCCCTTCGGGCACGTCGAGCAGGGTGCCCAGCGAGGGACGCCGCAGGTCGCCGTCCACCAGCAAGGTTTGCAGGCCCGCATTGGCGCAGCGGCTGGCGAGCTGCGCCGCCAGGGTCGTCTTTCCCTCGCCGCCGCAGGCACTGGTGATCAGCACGCATCGTTTCCGGGCAGGCCCCGGACCGGCGGCGCAGAGCATGACGCGCAGGTGGTCCAGGCTCTGGACGAACTCCTCGAACCGGCGGCGCTGGTCGCGCAGGGCCTTGGGCCCCTGGGCCGATTGCAGGCTCGGCAAGGGGGGGACGATCCCCAGGACGCCGAGCTTGGCGCGACGGGGCACGTCGTCCGGGTCGAGAATCCGCCCGGCGCGGACCTCGACGAGCAGGAACAGGCCGACGACGGCGGCCAGCATCCCCAGCGGGGCGACGGCCATCAGCTTCAGGCGGTTGTCGCGCGTTGGCTCGTTGGTGGGCTCCGCCTCGGCGATCTTGCTGATCTTGGCCGGCCCGTGGACTTCCAGCTCCAGGCTGTCCAGCGTCACCGTCACCTTGCGGAGCATCTCGTCGGCCAGGCGCAGTTCTTCTTGCTTGAATTGCGCTTGCAGGGCCTCGCTCCCCTCGGTCTTGGTGTCGAGCTGGATCTCGTCCAAACGATTGTTGATCTGTGCACGCTCTTCCTGGAGTTTGGCGACCCGCAGTTGCGCCGTCTGGATCTCCGTCAGGAAGGGGTCGGTCTCCGCGGGGCCCGTCTGCGCCTGGTCCGTCAGGGAGGCCCGCGCCTCGGCCATCTTGCGTTTCCAGAGAACGGCGTAATTCTGTTCCAGATCTTTCTGTCGCTTGACGTTGTGCATGAAGGCCGGGTCGTTGGCCTTGCGGGTCGCGCGGTTGATCTGGTCGTGCTGGTAGCGCACCTGGCTCAGCTCGCGATACAGGTCGGCGATCTCCCGGTCCTGCTGAACCAGTCGCGTGGCGGCGGCGGCGATCTCCTCGGAGGTGGGCGGCCCGGCCCGGAAGGCCTTCGGGTTGAGCCGTCGGCGCTCCTCCATCTGCTCCCGCAGGGCGGCCAGGGAGGCCTCGGCCTCGATCAATTCCAGCTCGGCCCGGGCGCGGCCTTGCATGAACTGGCGGAACTCTTCCATCGAAACCTGGGCGCTGCGCGACCCGGCGGCGTCGGCCGCCACGGCGGTCTTGCTGTCTCCGACCAGCCGCTCCAGGTCCCGGCGGAGGTTCTGGACCCGCGCCTCATACACCTTTTTCATCTCACGATAGCGTTCGGTCTGCTGTCGCGTTTCGATATCGACCCAGGTGGAGGCTTTTTCCAGGTACGATTCCACCACGGCGTTGACGATCGTCGGCCCTTCGCCGGGTGCCTGCGACGACATGGACACCAGGATAAGCTGCGACTTGGGAGGGATCGACACCTGGATCAGGTCGCGCAGCTCGGCCTTCGGGTCGAGCGATTCCCGGATGCGCGCCAGGGCGGCCACGTCCTCGTCATGCAGGGCGGCGCCGAGCACGTCGGGGCTGGTGACGAGCTGAACCTGCGTCTCCATGAAGACCTGGAAGTCGTTCGCCGGCGTGTGGGTCGTGGTGTTGAGGACCGAGGTGTCCGACGGCTCGACCTTCAACCAGGCGACCGCGTCATACGTCGGTTTGATCTTATAATAGGCCAGGGCCATCAGGCCGATCGAACCGACGCCCCAGAGCAGCAGGATCTGCCACCAGTAGCGGCGCAAGGCCCGCAGCGCGACCTTGATCGTGATCGGCTTCGGCGCCGAGGCCTCCAGGTCGGGCAGTTCCTCCCAGAGTCCGGGATGGGCCACCGCCGGAGGCAGCGGCTCGGCGAACCGGGACGGCAAGTTTCCGTCGGGGTGTTCCGGTGTCTGCATGGGGGGCGGTCCTCTTCTCGTTCGCGGAAGCGGAGGATGGTTTCGGGGCGGTCGCGGGCGACGTGCCGGGTATGTTCGGGTGATTCAAAAAGAGGCGGGGAAATCGGATCGCCGGACGCCAGCTCAATGGCTCTCAACCC
Source organism: uncultured Planctomycetota bacterium (assembly GCA_963758025.1). Taxonomy (GTDB): domain Bacteria; phylum Planctomycetota; class Planctomycetia; order Isosphaerales; family Isosphaeraceae; genus CAVWUA01. Next base: position 19,603 of record CAVWUA010000027.1, read on the forward strand.
GGGCCGCTCGCAAAACCCGTTCCATTACCCGTCGTGGCCGGTGGCGGCGAGCCGACGCCGCTCCAGTTCCGGCATCAGCAGGCTGAGGAAGTCCTGGCAAGGGCCGTCGCCGTCCACATATTCCCGCTCGGAGATCGGCCGCGCCACGTGCACCTTGTACATGCCGGGAATGCGCTCGATGTCCTTGTGCTGGACCATGAACGGGTTCCATTGGCCGTTATACCACCAGGAATAAACAACCTGTTGCCATTCCGCCTGGCCCCCTTCCCCCTTGGCGTAAACCATGCTCTTGAATGGCAAGGACCGCGACTCTTCGCCCGCCAGCTCAACCTCCCGGACGCGGGTCTTGCCGAATTGATGGTAACCGGCCACCGGGTAGCAGTTTTCGGGCGAATGGACGTACACCTGATCGGCCGGGCCGTACAGGACGATGACGCTCAGACGCACGCCGGTGCGCCGGTCCACATAGGTCCGGGAGATGTGATCGACGGCGCCGGTGGCCCGCGCGATCGTCGGGTCCAGCGTGTCGGCCTCTCCTTCCCAGGGGCCGAGCGTCATCGGCAGTTCTTCGAGCGGGAAGGGGCTGACCCGGCCGGTCCGCAGCTCCGCGTTGACCTGCGACTGCTGCCAGAACCGTAGCGCTCCGCTGGCGCCCACCAGCGCGACGGCCAGGCCCACGCGTACCCAGATCCCCGCGCGGTAGCGGCCACGCGAACGTTCCGGTTCAGCAACCGGAGCGGCGGTCTGGGAATCGAGGGTGAGACTCATGCGGATCACTCGTTCCGGTGGACGATTCCCGAAGTCATTCGGGCCGAGACGGAAAACAACGTGCAACGTCTAGCAAACGTCGTGGACAGCGCTCTAGTTTAGCGTGTGATCCTCCCCGAGGTAAAGTGGCGGTCTGGTGGAAAACTGTTCTTTTGTTGATCCTAGAAGACACATCACCACGGCCTTGACCATAGCGAACAAACGTTGACGGGTTCCCTTGACAGGGGCCAGACATCATCGCCTAACATGATTGTTCGCCTTTTGTCCGGTTACTTCAGGAGCTCTCGATCACTATGAACCGCCCCAGCCGGAAGAAATGGCGTGTCAACGTCCGCGCCCTGATCATCCTGGGAATCATTCTGGGCATCGGTCTGCCCACCTTCGCCGTCTGGAACCTCTGGCAGAACTGGTCGGGCCGCTCCGTTCTGCTCCACCAGGCGGAGATCCAGATGGAGGCCGACCCGCCGCGCCCGGACCTGGCTCTAATCTACCTGACGGAGTACCTGAAGACCCGGCCGAATGATCCGGTGGCGCTGGAGAAGAAGGCGAAGATCCTGGCCGACTCGGCGCAGTTGCCCGAGCATCTCGAATCGGCCATCGCCCTGAACGAGCACGCGCTGCGGCTGGCGCCCGAGGCGCCGCACAGCCAGGAGATCCGCCGCCGGCTGGTCGAGCTGTATCTCCGCCTGGGCATGTACGTTGGGGCCGACAACGTGCAGTTGCAGACGGCCGAGTCGATCGCCCGTGATCTGATCGAGCGCGACGGCAAGAAGGCCAACGCCCAATCACTCCGCCTGCTGGGTGAGGTCCTGGAGCTGCAATTCGCGCTGGGCAAGGATCAGAAGGTGCTGGACGAGGCGATCACGTTCTACGAGCGGGCGCATCAGGCCGATCCCCACGACATCACGATTGCCGAGTCGCTGGCGTGGGCCTACGAGGGACAGCGCAAGCCGCCCCAGCCGTCCAAGGCCGCCGCGGTGCTCGACGCTCTGTTGAAGGCCGAGCCGACGGCGGCAACCCGCCTGGCCCGGTTCCGCCACAACCTCCGCGCCGAACTGGCGGAGACCGACCCGGACGCCAAGGAGCGTTACATCCAGCAGGCCGCCGAGGAGCTGCGGCAGGCCGTCGCGCTGGCGCCGGACGACACCGACGTCTTGCTGACGGCGGCCGAGTTCGCCCTCCAGAACCACGACACCGACGAGGCCCGGCGCTACTACGACCGCATCGCCGGCACCGAGCGCGACACCCTCCGCGCCCGGCTGATCCGGGGCCTGATCGAGATGGCCGAGAACCAGACCGACAACGCGATCGAGAGCTGGCGGGAGGGCCTGCTGGCGACCGGCGGCACCAACGTCGATCTGACGTGGCGGCTGGCGTACATCCTCCTGCGGCAGGGTCGCCTGGAGGAGGCCGAGCCCCTCTTGCGGCAATACCGCCGCCTGACCGGCGGGCCGACCCCCTCCCCCACGTATTACTTCCTCAGCGGGCTGCGCCTTCTGCGGATGAACCAGCCGGGTGAGGCGATCAAGGAGCTGGAAAAGGCCCAGTTCAAGGTCGATTCGACCATGCAGGCGCAGGTCCTCTACGCCCTCGGTCAAGCCTACGAGGCAACCCGCGACCAGGCGACGGCCCTGGATTCCTACGAGAAGGCGACGCGGCTCTCCCCCAAGTGGATCCAGCCCCGCCTGGCCCGCATCCAGATCCTCCAGAGCAACGAGCCGCAACAAGCCCTTACCGAGCTGGAGCTGGCCCGCGCCGATCTTCCCGACGATCCCGCCCTGCTCTTGCTCCGCGCCCGCGCCGAGCTGAGCGCGCAACAGGCCCTGCCCGAGGACCGACGGTCCTGGGAACGCCTGGACCAGGCCCTCGACCAGTTGCGGACGCTCGCCCCGGACACCCCTGGCCTGGTCCTGCTGGAGGCCGACCGGCTGGCCGTGCAGGGGAAGCTCGACGAGGCCATCCAGCGGCTCTCGCAGGCCGTCCGGCATGACCCGTCGCGCGCCGAACTCTGGGTGGCCTGGGCAAACGCCTTGCTGCGCCAGGGGCAGACCGAGGAGGCCCTGCGCGTTCTCCAGCAGGCCGCCGCGCCCGACGCCGCCGGCGACAACGCCACGCTGCGGATCGTCCGCGCCCAGTTGCTCACGGCACTGAACCGGGGCTCCGAGGCCCGCGCCGCCCTCGTCCACAAGGACGAGAACCTCCCCCCCGACGAGCGGGCCCGGGTCTGGCAGGAACTGGGCAACCTGCTCCGCCAGCGGAACGAGATGGACGAGGCGCGCAAGGCCTACCAGCACTGGGCGACGCTCGCCCCGGACGACCCCCAGCCCCAGCTCATCCTGATGGAGCTGGCCCTGGAACAAGGCGATGAGACGGCCGAGACCCAGGCCATCGAGGCCCTGAAACAGCCCCGCCTGGGAGGCCCCGAGGGCCTCTTCTACCGCATCGCCCACGCCCAGCGGCTGATCCGCGAAGCCGGACTCGACGAGGACGGCCAGCCGCGCGCGGAGCCCGACGCCCGGAGACTCGACGAGGCCGAGGACCTGATCGAGCGGATTCGCATCGACGCCCCCCGCCAGCGGTTCGGATACCTGCTCCAGGGCCGGCTCCTGGAACTGCGAGACCGGCCGGACGAGGCGATCCAGGCGTACGAGCAGGCCCTCGACTACGGCGGCGGCCAGACGGCCACGACCGCCTTGATCCGGCTCTACACCCAGCAGAACCGCCTGGCCGACCTGGAGAAGCTCCGACGCCGCGCCGACGTGCAGGCGCAAAGCATCGTCCAGCTCTCGACCCCCGAGCTGATCCGTGCCGGCCATGCCGAGGCCGCCGCGCAGCTCGCCGCGCAGCTCGTCGCCGGCGACCCCAACAGCCTCGATTCCCACCTCTGGCAGGCCCGCGTCCTGAACACCCTGGGCAAGCCCGAACAGGCCGAGCAGAGCATCCGCGAGGCCATCGAGCGCAACCCCGGCAAGGCCGCCCCCTGGCTGAGCCTCCTGTTCTTCCAGATCGGCCAGAAGAAGGACACCGACACCCTGGCCAGGACCATCGACCAGCTCAAGGCCAACACCCAGAACGTCGAGCACCCCGAACTCCTCTGGGCCCAGTGCTACCGCGCCGCCGGAATGACCGAGCAGGCCGAAGCCGCCTACGACGCCGCCTTGACGAAGTGGCCCAACGACGCGAACGTCGTGCGGGCCGCCGTCAACTTCTTCGAGACCAACGGCCAGAAGGACAAGGCCGAGGCCGAGCTTCGCGCCCTGATCCAGCGCAACCCGGCCGTCCGGACCGACCCGGCCCGGCGCTGGGTCGTGGCCGAGCTGGCCCTGCTCCTCTCGCAGAAGCCCAAGGACCCCAACGCCTGGCAGGAAGCCTGGGACCTGGTCAAACCCTCCCAGGAGCGGCCCGACACTCCGGAAGACCGGCTGGCCCGCGCCATCGTCCTGATCCGAGGCGGGACGATGCCCGACCGGATCGACCGCGCCGCCACGCTGCTGGAAGAGCTCGTGCAGGACCTCCGCCCCGACCTGCCGAACGCCCAGCTCGCCCGGAACCTGCTGGTCAATCTCTACAAGAGCCGCGGCGAGCACGAGAAGGCCAGCGCCCTGCTCAGCGCGACCGCCGCCGGCACGACCAACACCGTCTCGATCGCCACCTATGCCGAGTCCTTGCTCAACGCCGGCAAGATCGATGAGGCCGAGCAGCAGCTCCGCCGGCTCGAACGGGCCGCGCCGGACAACCTGGTCACGCTCAAGCTGCACGCCATGATCCTGAAGGCCAGGGACCAGCTCGACGAGGCCGCGAAGGTCCTGGAGCAAGCCTATGACCGCAAGGAATCGACCCCCGAGGGGGAAATGCTGGGCCGGGAGATCCTCGGGTTGCTCGGCGGCGTGGCGGGTGAGCCGGCGATCCCCGGTCAACTGGAAACCGCCGCGCGGATCGGCCGTCGCGTCGCCGAGCGCTGGCCCGCCGCCTCCTGGATGCTCGCCCGGATCCTGATCCGCCAGGGGCGGGATCACTTCGACGAGGCGATGACCCAGGCCCAGCGCGCCGTCGAGGCCGCCAGGCCCGGACGCGACCTGTTCGAGGCCGCCGGGGCCGCCCTCGGGCTGGCCAACGCGCCGGAGGCCCCCGAAGGGTTGGCCGCCCGCGCGGACCAGGTCCTGGAGACCGCCCGCCAGACCGACCCCGGAAACTTCCACCTGCTGGTCATGAGCGCCTCATTGCGACACGCCCAGGGGAACTATCCCGAGGAGGTGGCGTTCTACCAGAAGGCCCGCGAGGCCAACCCCACCGACTTCGTCTTCCTGAACAACATGGCCTGGACCCTCTCCGAGGAGCTGGACAGGCCCGAGGAGGCGCTGGAGGTCATCAACGACCTGCTCGGCCGCCTGCCGAACGACATCCCCCAGTTCCTCGACACCCGCGCCATGATCCAGATTCGCCTCGACCAGCCCGAGAAGGCCATCGCCGACCTGAAGAGGGTCGTCGAGATCGACCCCAAGCGCGGCGTGTACCAGTACCACCTGGCCCGCGCCTACCTGAAGGCCGGCGACGAGGACGCCTTCCGCAAACATCGCGACCTCGCCCGCGATGCCGGCCTGACGGTCCAGGACGTCGAGCCGAGCGAACGCGAGGAGATGGAACAGCTCATGAAGAAATGAGCCCGATGGCCAACGCGGAGCAAAACGCGAAACGGCCCGGAGGGTGGGAAATCCGCCCTCCGGGCCGTGGTGTTGCCAGATCAGGTCCACGCGCTCCCGACGGTCAGGCGATCCCTTGCGTAATCTGCATCCGACGACGCAGGCCCAGACCGATCAGGCCGACAAAGCCGATGCCGCACATCACCACGCTCGATGGCTCGGGAACGGCGGGAGCGGAAATGCGGGCCGAGATCTTCGTGTCGCCCGAGATCGGGGCATTGATCGCCAGCGCGCCACCGGGGCTGAGGTTCCGCAGAGCGTACGTGACCGGCGGCGTACTCCCGATGGCCCCCGTCGTGTTGCTAAAATTGATCTCCAGCGTGCTCTGCCGCATCGACACGAACCCCGTGAGCACGCCCTGGAAAACCTCCGATCCCGCCGGTGTGGGCATCGTCTGGTTCACCGTCAGCGTGAATGTCACGTCGTTGGGCGCCGCCGGCGCGTCCAGCCGCGTCCCGCCCACCTGGGTGAAGGTGAACGTTCCCAGGTCGCTGAACGTGAAGGGGGTGGCGTCCACCGTCAACGTGTTCTGTCCGTTGAACCGGAGCGTGGTCATGTTCGTGCCATCGGTGAGCGTCAACACGTTGTTCGTGCCGCCCCCCGCCGACGAGATGATCGCGCTGCCGTTCGGGTTCGACTGCGCGAACTGACCCATGGTGGAATAGGTTACGTTCGTGGCCTGGGCGTCCGTCCCCAAGGCCCCCAGCGCGAACGCGAGGCCCCCCAGAAGGGAAGTCCATCGTAAAATACCGTGTGTCCGTCGAAACACGCTTACGCCTCCTCTCGGTGAGAAAATCAGTGCTACGGGTGTGGTTACGAGGCATGACGACCGCTGAGCTCAAGAAACCCGATGCCCCTCCGATCGATCGGAGAGGTCTCTCGGGCGTGAACCCGAACGGTCACGGATTCACTGGATTCGTTCCGGGAGAGGTCCTGTTCCGGGTGGTCCTCTCGAACCCGAACTCGCAGTTTGTTACTTTCGCAAGGAAATGTCAACGATTAAATAACAAAACTCTTAATAATGTTGCTATACGCACAAAAAGCCCAGGCGCGGAAAGCCCCCCGGCACGCGCCCTGCCGGATCCTCTCGGGGCAAGCGGCGCGGGCGGTTCCTGATTCCAGGACCAGGAGCGGAACGAATCCGTTCGGTTTTGTCCGAGAATTCCATCGAAATACTCGCGTTTTCCATGCCAACGAAATGATTCAAACTCGTGAGGAGTCCCCCACGTGTTGAAAAAAGCGAACGTTCCACGATTCTTGAAGAGATCCGCGCGGATACTTTCCCGGAACCGGGAACGGACGGAGACCCAGGGCGCGGTGGAGAGGTGTGGTTCACAATGAGCGACGATGACCACGAAACGAACGCCTCTGTGGGTGGATGGCGAGATCGTGCTGCGGCCCCGAGATCCGCGAGGCCACGCCGGGCCGATCCAGCGGATCGTCCGGCCGTATGCGCTGATCGGCCGTTCCGAGGAGATGGACGTGCGGATCGACACCGCGGACGCCAGCGCCCGGCATGTGTATCTGCACCTGGACCGCCGGGGCCTGTTCGCCGTGGACCTGGCCACCCGCACGGGGACCCGCTTCGGCGGCGAGGCGGTCAGCTCCTCCTGGCTCCGCCCGGGCGACTCCCTCGAGGTCGCCGGCTGGGCGGTCGAGATCCTGGGCGTGCGGATCGCCGGCACGTCGCGGGAGGACCTCGCCAACCCACCAAGCGACAACGCCGCCGGCCCCCTGGCCGACTCCACCGGCGCCCCCTTGGCCCACGTCACCCTGCGCCCCTCGCGAGACTACCGGCCGTTCTGGACGGTCAATTCCGAACTGGTGTTTCTCGGCCGCTCCGCCGCCTGCGGCATTCAGCTCGATGGCGCCCTTACCGCGCGCATCCATTGCGCCCTGGTGCGCACCGCGACGGCGGCCTACATCGCCGACCTCAGCGGCCGGGGCCTGCGGCTCAACGGCCGGCTCGTGCGGCATGCCGTCGCGCTCGCGCACCGCGATCGGCTGACCATCGGCGCGGAACGATTCACGGTGCAACTGGAACCGGCCGTCACGCCGGGCACGGGGCTGGCCCGACAGTCGCCCCCCACGCCCGACAGGGACGACGCGATCCCCACCCAGATCGCCGCGCGGGACCAGCCCGGCGCGTGGCTTTCCGCCAGCCCCCACGCGGCCCTGCCCCCCGAACTGGCGGGCCTGCCTCCCGAGCAAGCTCAGACGGCCCTGTTCGCCTGGATGATGGGCCAGATCCAGGCCACCCAGAGCGAGATGCTCCGCCGCCAGGACGAGTTCCGCCGCGAGGTCGTCCTGGCCGTCCGCGTCTTGCACGAGGACCACGAGCAGACCCTCGAACAGCACCACGCGCAGGTCGAGCAGATCCAGCAGGAGCTTCACGCCCTGCGTGAGGACATCCGCCAGCGTTTCGCCGCCACGCCCCCTGCCGCCTCCCCGCCGAGCCTCCCCAAGCCCCCCCCGCTGAAGGTCCCCCCCGCCGAGTCCTCACCGGGCAACCCCCAGGACGCCACCTCCTGGCTCCTCGACCGCCTCAACACCCTGGAGCAGCAGAACCAATCCTCCTGGAAGTCCCTCCTGAACCGCCTGGGCAACAATCCCCGCCGTTGAACGTCCGCGTCCCCCTCCGGCCGCGCCTCGCCACGCCGGGAAGCGGTCTCGGGAAAACGGTCGTTCAAGGAGATCCGCTGGTCTCTGCCGTCAAGGGGCAACCGACCTATAAGCGGCCTTTATGTCAGGAATCCCTGCATGTTGGTGTGAATATTCGGTGGAAACTGATTAACTCCTCCATGCGCAACGATGACGGCGGCGGACATTCCTTTCGGGGGAACGTCCGCCGCCGTCGTGGTGTGGTTGGTACGCCCGGTTTGGATCAGCCGTGATGGTTCCGGAGCCAGGTGAGCAGCCGGAAACGATTCTTCAGGGCCTCCGCTGAAATGCTCTCCCGGACGCGCCTCCGCTGAAGCACGCGCTGCAAGACGGTCGGGAGGACCGTGGATTGAGCCGGTTGGCTGGGACTCGAGGGCTGGACCGAATCCTGAGATTCGGTCTTCGCCGGAGTCGGGGCGATCGCGGTTGTCGGCGTGACGGTGGTGTCTGGCAAGGCGGCGCTGTGGAGCGACGCACCCGACGCCGGCGCCGAGGCGCCGCTGAATCGGGCGACCGAGACCGTCTGCGGCTTGCGGAACCGTAGCGGCGTGGGGATCGCCAGATCACTGTTTCCGGCGCCGAACGAGGTCTTGCGCGGGCCGGCCGTGGACTGGTAGATGAACCACTGCGCCGTGTCGGGCCGGTACACGGCGATGTCGGTCTTGCCGTCGCCGTCGTAGTCGGACGGCGCGGGTTGATCGTGATTGGGTGCTCCGAACTGGACCCGGCGCGGGCCGGCCGTGGTCTGCCGGAGGAACCACTCGGAAGTTGTCGGCCGGTACACGGCGATGTCCGCCTTGCCGTCACCGTCGAAGTCGCCCGTTACGGGCACATCGAGCCGAGCCGCCCCGAACTGGATCTTGTCATTGGGCACCCCAGCCTTGCTGTGGGTGATGTACCAGGTGGCCGTCGCGTCGTCGTACACGGCGATGTCGGCCTTGCCGTCGCCGTCATAGTCGGCCGGCATGGGTGTGCCGCCGGTGATCCCCGCCGCCGGAACCGCCTTGGGGCCAGCCGTGGACTGGAGGAGGAACCATTCGCCGGTCATCGGCCGGTACACGGCGATATCGGCCTTGCCGTCGCCATCGAAGTCGGCCGGCGCGGGCACGTCCATACCGGGCCAGCCAAACTGTTGCACCAAGGGGCCTCCGGTGGATTGCGAGATGAACCACTCGGAGGTCGTCGGCCGGTACACGGCGATATCGGCCTTGCCGTCGCCATCGAAGTCGTGGCCTTGCAGCGGGATGTCCACGTTCGCCTGACCGAACGGCACGGGAATGTTGCCCGCCGTGGACCGGCTGAGATACCACGTGCCGTTGCTGGGCCGGTACACGCCGATGTCCGCCTTACCGTCGTTGTCGTAGTCGTTAACGACCGACGTGATCTTCAGGTTCAGCGTGTTGCTCGGCGGTCCCTGGTTGCCGGCGGCGTCGCGCACCCGGACCTGAAGGGCGATCTCGCCGTTGACCAGGTCGCTGGGCAGTTGCACCACGTAGTCGCCGCCGACGGGCGAGGCCGTCGTGCTGGCCAGGAGATTGCCCGAGGTGGTGACCAGATCGACGAAGACACCCGGCTCAGCCTTGCCGACGAACCGGGGCCGCCGCACGACTGTCGTGGTGTCCGTCTTGTCGCCCGTGTTATCGACATCCAGCAGGGCCAGCGTCGGGGTGATCGTCGGCGACTGGGTATCGACCGTGACGACCAGCGGGTCCTTCGGATCGATTCCGCCCGGAGTCGGCGGGTTGCCCGGGATCTGGTCGCTGAGGTTGGTGTTGCCGGCGGCGTCGCGGGCCCGGGCATAGAGCCTGAGAACCTGCGTCGAATTCGCGGGCAGCAGGGTCGGGTACTGGATCACGAACGTGCCATCGGCCGCGACCTTCACGTTGGACGTCTCGCCATTGACCAGCACGGCGCCGGTCGTGGCATTGATCAGGTCGATGAACAGGCCCGGTGTTCCCGTGCCGACGAACCGCGGCTGACGGTTGTTGGTGATGTTATCACCCTTCGTTCCCGAGTCGTCGGCGCTGGACAGGGCGATCGTCGGCGCCTTGGGCATCTGGGTCTGGATGGTCAAGGTCAGCGCGTTGCTGGGTGCGCTGAGGTTGCCGGCGACGTCGCGGATCTGGACGCGGAAGACATAGGTATTGGCGATCAGATCCATATTCGGCTGGATGACGTACGTGCCGTTGGTCCCGACCATCGCCATGCCGACGATGTTGTTCGCCACGTCGATCAGTTCGACCTGACCGCCTGGTTCGCCCGTGCCGTTGAGGTGGGGCCGCTTCTCGTTGGTGATGTTATCACCCTTGGTCCCCGAGTCGTCGGCGGGGTCGAGCGTCGGCGCCTGTGGGCGTGACGGGGCGACCGTATCGATTCGCACGGACAGAGGGTTGCTCAGGGACAGCACGCTGTCGCTGTTTCCGGCCAGGTCCACCAGCTTGACCCGGTACTGGTGGAGGCCATCGGGAGCCGGCCCGGGATCGGTGATCTGGCCGCCGCCGGTGCGCCGGGCCACCTCCGTGCCGTCACGCGTCAGAATGACCGTGGTCGTGGAAGGCTCGTTGGGGATGGCGATGTCGAAGACCGGGCTGGTGACGCTGGTGATGTTGTCGGTGATGCTCAAGCCCGTGTCGCTCGCGTCGATCAGGTCGGGCGTGACCGTCGTGGCATCGGGCGCCGTGGTATCCAGGGTGAACCGGAACTGGCCGATGTTGCCCTCGGTGCCGGCCTGGTCGATCGCCTGCACGCCGATGAGCTTCATGCCGTCGGTCGTGCCGTTGGGCAGGAAGTGGCCCGGACGCACCTGGACCGAGAAATGGCCGGCCGAGTCCGTCCAGTTGGCCGGAACGTCGGTCGTCGGGTCGCTCGGGTCGTAGCCGCCGATGATGACCGGATTGGTCGGGTCGGTCAGGTCGATCAGGCTGATCCGCACCGTGTTGCCGAAGGCGGTCTGCTCGCTGAGGCCCTTGATGACCGGCTGGGTGACGTTGGTCACGTTGTCGGTGTTCGAGATGCCGCTATCGCTGCCGGTGGGGGCCGGCGCGGTCGGGCTGAGGGTCAGGGTTTTATCGAAGATCAAGGGGGCCAGGCGGATCGCGAACGAGCCGCGGCCATAGGTCGAGGCGAGCAGGACGTTCGGCGAGTCGGGTGTGATGATCGGCCGGCCGTTGTCCGGGTTGATCACCCCCAGGGCGATGTCGAGGTCGGTGACTCCGACATTCGGCAGACCGCCGCCGAGGCCCGGCGGGTTCGGCGTGTTGTTCAGCGTCGATTCGGGGAACGGCGTCCAGGTCGCGCCGTTGTCCACCGAGCGATAGACACCGGCGTCACCTCCGGCGTAGAGCACCGGGTGCGTCGGGCTGTTGGGGTTGGTGGGATCGTCGGGGATGGCGTATCGCCAGTCGGCGACGAGCGAGTTCAGAGCGCCGAGCTTGGTGTCCGTCATGTTCGGATCACCGAAAATCGGGTTGATGATGCTGAACAGGTTGCCGGTGATGTCCGTCCAGACGGGGTTGGCCGCGACCGAATCGGTCGTGTGGTGTACGCCAAGCGCGGTCAGGACATACGCCTCGTGGCTGCCGCGGGTCGGGTTGGTGACGATCGACCGGACATCGGCGCCGCCGTCCAGCAGATCGACGCTCTGGAACCAGGCGTTGCCCGCGCCGCCGCCACCGCCGGTCTGGGTGACATAGACGGCACCGCCCTGCGTGCCGACATAGATGAAGTTGTCGAGGTTGCCCACGCCGCCGGGTCCGTTCGGGTCAGGCGCGCCGAAGGCCAGGGCGTTGTAGCGGAAGTAAGCGCCGAGGGTCGTCGGGTCATTGAAGACATTCGGATCACCGATGACCGACCAGAAGACGCCCTGGTTCTCCGTGCGGAAGACCCGCCCATCCGCCGATCGGATAATGATCTGATTGCTATTGAGCGGGTTGATGGCGAAGTTGCCCGCGCGACCGACGGGCCATTGCGGGTCGAGCGTGCCGCCGCTGGACTGCAACAGGCCGAGGGTGCGGCCGACGCCGCTGCCGTTCTGCGGCAGGTCCACCTGGAAGAATTCGGAGGCGACGGGAATCGTCGCCGGCGTGAGGTAGCGGTACGAGGTGCCGCTGCCTTGCTGGTCGGTCGCCACGCCGCCACCCGAGCCTTGCGGATTGGTGGCGAAGTCGGTCCAGCCAAGCTGGCCGTAGTCGGCCGAGCCGGGGGTGATCACGCCCGGCTGGGAAACCGGCGAGCCGTTGAGGTCCGACTCACCGTAGAACAGGGCCTGCGCGATCTGCGCCGAGGCGCCGGTCGGCTGCGAGGCCCCGTAGTAGAACTGCGTGATCTGAAGGTTGCCATTGCGCGATGGGGTGGGCAGATCCGCCGTGCCGATGCCGAAGCTGAGCGTGCCGTCGGGCAAGACGACGCCCGAGTACACCCCCTGGTCGTCGCCGAAGATCAGACGAGAATGCCCGGTCAACGGGTCGCGCAGCGCCACGACTTCGTGCTGATTGGTCGTCCCGCCGATGATGTCGGTCGAGAAGTCCAGCGGAATCCAGGTGATGCCGCTCCCCTGGTTGTTGAACCGGGCGCTGTTGCTCACGATGATCGTCGCGCCGGCCAGGAACGGGTTCAGCGGGTCGCGGATCAGGTTGAAATACGGCACCGAACCGCGCGGGAAGAGCGGGTTACCCAGGGCGTCTTTGTCGTAGATCCGCGGTGGTGTGCTGTTGTTTCCGCTCGGACGCTTCAGGCTGAGCGGGCCGGTGGTGGACAGCTCCAGCGAGGCCGCGCTGTCGGTGTAGCTGGAGGTGTTGTCGAAGGGGACCAGAGCGTGCGGGTCGGACAGCTTGGTCGTGTCGATTCGCAGGAGACCCGAGAGCTGCCCGCCGCCCGTGCCGCCGAAGTACACGACCGCCGGGTCGTTCGGATCGACGATCAGGCTGATGTTGTAACTGCCCGTGCCGTTGGTCACGTCGTATTCGGTCGTCCGCGGGTTCGTGCTGTCCTGGGTGGGGTCGTTCGTCGGGACGCCGTAGAGGTTCGGCCGCAGGCTGGGGATCTCGACCTGGGTCCAGTTCTGGCCGAAGTCCTTGGTGACGTACAGGGTGCCGGTGGACCCCACCGCGGCGTAGAGCCAGCCTTGATACTGCACTTCCTGAACCGGGCCGGTCCAGGACGTCGGCTGGGGCTTGGCCAGAACGATGCGGCCCTTCGCGCCGTTGGGCGTGTCGGGCGGGTTGGTGACCGGAATCGGCGGGTAATTGACGACCTCGGAGTCCCGGATCAAGGGATCGCCGACGCCGCCGGCCATCAGGTTCCACGTCTGGCCGCGGTTGGGGCTGAGGAATACCCCCTCGCCGTTGAACCCGGCATAGAGGATCTGCAGGTTCCCGCCGGGGGCGCCGGTGCCGCTGGCCTGGTCCAGGACGATGTCGGTCGCCTCGCCGGCGCGCATCTGCTCCCAGGTCTTGCCCGTATCGAGACTGCGCCAGATGCCCCCCTGCCTTCCCGGCAGGGTCGGATTGTCACCGCTCAACGCGGCGTAGATGATCACCTTGCCTTCGACCGACGGCTTGGGATCGACCGCGACCTTGTACGACGTCGTGCCGTAGAAGGCGTGGTTGCGCAGTGGCGAGTTGAACGGCAGCGGGTTGCCGCTCGCATCGACATTGGTCGTGCTGTCCATCAGGTTCCAGGTCGCGCCGCCGTCCTCGGAGATCAGGAAGCCGACACCGGCGGCCGTGCCGGCGAGAGGCACGCCGTTGTACGTGTCTCCCTCGCCGGTGGCGGCGATGACGACCGACTGGTTCGGGTCGTTGTTGCGGCCGAAGACGGTGATGCTGCCGATGTTGATGCCGAGGGTCGGACCGAAGTCGGTCAGGGGGATCCAGGTCGGCCCTTCCGGGTCGGTCGTGAGGAAGTTCAGCGTCTTCCAGACGCCGCCGGAGGCCCCCGCGGCATAGACGGTATTGCCCGACGGGTCCGACGGATCGACCGAGATCCCGCCGATCCGGCCGGAGTTCGCCTGGCCGTTGATCGCCGCCGGGCCGACGGCCGTCCAGGTGCTGCTGGCCAGGGGGTTCGTCGGGTCCATCGTGAAGATGCGGAAGTTCGACGAGACGCGGTCGGCCACCGGCTCGCCCAGGCCCGAGCCGGTCTCCGGCTTCTGGAACGTCAAGGACCAGCCGGTGATCGTCCCGGTGTTGCCGCTCTGCGTGTCCTCGACCTCCAGGGTCCACGTGCCGTTGACGTTCTTGCCGATCAGGTCGCTGAGCGGCTGCTGCGGGTTGAACCGGCCGAAGAACGGCGGGCCGCCGTTCTGGATCGGCGTGGAGGCGTTGTCGTCGAACGTCGTGTTGGTGAAGTTGGCGCGGGTGCCGGTCGTGCCGATGTTGGTGAACAGCCGCACGCGCGTCCCGTCCGGCGCGACGAGGGTCGCCACCAGGTCCGGGTCGTTCGGGTGCTGGATGTTCAAGGTCAGGGTGACGCCCGCCAGCAGGAAGCTGTCCTGGATCGTCAGGGTGGACGTGCCGGTCTTCAGGTCGGGAATCGCCGCCGGTACGTCGGTGGAGCGGTAGGTCACCGTCGGCGCCGGCGTGGCGGTCAAGGACCAGCCATTGAGGATCCCGGTGCCGCCGTTGGGGTTCGTGTCGGTGATCTCCAGCTTCCAGAGGCCCGCCAGGTCCTTGCCGTTGAGGATGGACAGCGCCTGGATGGGCCGGTACGACCCGGCGAACGGCGCCGTGCCGCCGACGATGGAGTTGCTCGCGGCGTCGTCGAGCGTCGTGTTCAGGAAGTTCTGCCCGTTGCCGCCAACGCCCGTGAAGAGCGTCACCCGCGTGCCGTCGGGCGCGATCAGCACGGCCGTCAGGTCGGAGTCCCGGGTGTGGCTGATATTCAGGTTGAGCCTCAGAGAGGCGATGTTGAACACGCCGTTGGTGTTGATCGTCAGGTTCGAGACGAGCGGCACGCCGCTGTTGTTGGGGATCGAGGCGGGCAGGTTCGACGCGGTGTAGGTCATCGTGGTCGCCGGACCGCTCTGGGCACCACCCCGCAGCAACGCCACGCCGGCGTTCTGGTTCGTGTCCACCTTGCCGCCGCTCTTCGACTGGATGTCCGAGCCCAGCTCCACGGTGTACGTGCCGCTGAGCTGCTGCGACGGGAACTCGACGCGGAAGCTCCGCGCGGTGGCCGTGGACGGATTGGCGGGCGTGGCGACGAGCGACCAGTTGTCCAGCGAGCCGCCGCTACCGTTGCCGTTGCTCGCGTCGCTGACCTCCAGGGTCCACGTGCCGGAGAGGTCCATCCCGTTGAAGGCCGAGAGCGCCTGGAACGGCTGGAACCGCCCGTTGTACGGCGCGCCGCCGAGGCTGAACGCGCCCGCCTGATCGTCGAAGACCGTGCTGACGAAGTTCTTGCCCAGGGCCGTGTTCGGTCCCACGAGCGTGACCGTCACGCCGTTGTGCGTCAGCCGGATCGTCAGGTCGCCGTTGCGCGAGTGGGTCAGGCCGAGCTGGAGGTTCAGGTCGGCGATCGTGAACGGCGCGCCGGTATTGGGGACCGTGATCGTCGAGGTGGTCGTCTGGCCGTCGTTGATCGGCTTGTTGACCTGGGCCAGGGGGGCATTGAAGACCGGCGTGACGGTCGCCTTCGGCGTGGCTTCCAGCCGCCAGCTATTGAGCATCCCGGTCACGGCGTTGCCGTTGGCGTCGGTGATCTCCAGCGTCCACGTGCCCCGCAACTCCTTGCCGTCGAGGGCCGACAGCGCGCCACTCGGGCGGAACCGCCCGCTGAAGGGCGCGGTCCCCGAACCGATCGACACCGTGGCCTCGTCGTCGAAGATCGTGTTGTTGAAGTTCGCGCCGGTCATCCCGCCGACCCCCGAGGCGAGCGTCACCCGCGTGCCGTCGGGCGCGATCAGCACGACCGTCAGGTCGGAAACCTTGGCGTGGGAAATGTTCAACTGAACATTCATGTCGCCGATGCGGAACGACCCGTTGTCGTCGATCTTCAGGGTCGAGGACAGCGCGGTGGTCGGGCCGCCGGGAACGAGCGGGCCGTCGGGGATGTTCTGGACGGGGTTGGTCGAGGGGAAGACGCGCGGCCGGAGCAGATCGCCGGCCGGGCCCATCAGGCGGAGGATGTCCTCGGTCGTGAGGGAGCCGGGGACCATGTTGCGGTCGAAATTCAGGTCCAGGGCGGAGACGGTCCGGTCGGTGGCCAGGTTATCGACGCTGGCCGTCGTGCCGGGGACCTGGGTGCTGATCGTGTGCGGGCCGGGCAGGATCAGGGGCAGGGTGTCCTGATCGTAAGGGCCTCGCAGGACGATCGTGCCGTCGGCCTTCCGCTGCACGCCATTGACCGGCCGGGGCGCCGCGTACACGTCGCTGGGGGCCGCCGCCGCCGTGTCCAGGGGGGGCAGCTCGCCGGTGATCGCATTGGCGTCCTGGTCCATCAGGTTGCCCGGCGTGCCGACGACCGTCACGCCCGTGACGATCCCTGGCTGCACGTCGAGCGACCAGTTCACGAGGGAGCCCACGTCGCCACCCGCCTGGTCGGAAACCTCCAGTTGCCACGTGCCATTGATCAGCAGGCCGTCGAGCACGTCGAGCGGCGCCTCGGGCCGGTACGACCCGGTAAACGGCGCCTGCGCGGTCGGATCGGCGATCGAGAGGCCCGCCTCGTCGTCGAAGGACGTGTTCGTGTAGTTGTCGCCGAAGGAGCCGTTCCGGCTCGACAGGAGAATGCGACGGCCATTGGGGGCGATCAGGGTCAGCACCAGGTCGCCGTCGAAGGTGTGCGTGATGTTGACGTTCACATTCAGGTCGCTGATGACCTGATTCGCGCTGAAGCTGTTGACGACGAGCGTTGAGGTGGTCGTGTTGAAGTCGGAGATCGGGCGCGGCGTGTCGGTCGAGGGAAGGGTCACGCGGTTGCCGCTCGGCGTCGTCTGGATGACCGTGCGCAGCGGCCCCCGGATGCGGTCGCTGATGTTCGGCCCGACGGCGTAGCTGTACGTGCCGATGGCGCTTCGCGGGGCGAACTTGACCAGGAACTGGGTGTAGCCGTAGCGGTTGTTCGGGTTGTCCGCGTTGCTCGTCGGCAGCGGCGTGACCGACAGGACCGGGACCGACCCGCCGGAGACGTTGCCGGGGGTGGTGTCGGTGAACAGGACCTGGACGTCGGCCTGCGTGAACGAGGAGGGGTCCATGGGCCGGTCGAAGGTGACGGTGAACTCCTGCGCGATCGGCGTGCCGTCGGCGGTGCGGGTGCTGTTCAGGACGGTGCCCGTCAAGGGATTGACCGGACCGACGGGATTGCCGAACTGGTTGGTCTGGCCGATCGGCCCCATCGTGCTATCGACGATCCGCGGCCCGGCGGCGATGACGAGCCGGCCCAGCGTGATGTCGAGCAGCTCGGTGCCGTTGGCGCTATCGTTGTTCTGACCGGCGAAGTTCTCGTTGCTCGACCAGATCGGATAGACGTGGCCGCCATAGACGGCCAGCCCCTGGTGATCGCCGTAGGAGAAGGTTGCCTCGGTGAACGGGTTGTCGGGCGACTGGTTGTCGGGCAACGGGCCGCGCACGACGGTCTTGCCGGTGATCGCGTCAACGGCCGTGTCCGCCTGGTTGGCGAAGACCTGCTGCGAGAAGGTCTGGCCGCCGTCGATGCTGGCGGTGACGTACGTCGCCACGCGGGCGCGCGCTCCGTCGTTGCGGGTGTCGTACCACGACATGACGACCGTACCGGTCGTGTTGTCCACCTCGACGTTCGACTGGAACTGCGGCCGGCCGGAAGAGGAGAACGAGGCCTCGGAATAGCCGTCGGTATAGGCGAGGTCGTCATTGACCCGGCCGAAGAACCCGCCGGCCGGCGCGGTCCAGGTGAAGCCGCCGTCGTCGGACGCGAGCAGAAAGATGTCCGTGTTGTCCGCCGGGTTGCCGCTGACGCCGTTGTGGTCGGTGTAGGTCAGATAGATCCGCCCCTCGTGCGGACTGTAGGCCCCCAGGGTGTTGTCGCTGGCGAGGTCCGGGGCCGGGCCGATCCCCTTGGGCGTGGCCGCGGTCCCGCGAGTGTACGAGCCGTCGATATCACCACGCACGTTGGTCGTGGTGATGAACACGTCATTATTCGCCGTGAGGCCGGAGGTGAGGATCAGCGAGGCGTTGTTCAGGAAGGCGGGGGAGCC
The DNA here is from genome assembly GCA_963758025.1 of uncultured Planctomycetota bacterium. GTDB lineage: Bacteria > Planctomycetota > Planctomycetia > Isosphaerales > Isosphaeraceae > CAVWUA01. The sequence continues at coordinate 37,903 of CAVWUA010000027.1, forward strand.
GCCGCTGCGGACGTCGGTAACCTCCAGGGTCCAGTCACCGTTCAAGAGGGAGAGATTCCCGCCGGCGAACTGGAAGGCGTTCAGAAACGCGCTGATGCCCTGACCGAAGCGGTCCCCTTCGGGGCGGTAGTGTCCGGGGAACGGCGCCGCCGCGCCTCGGCCCTGGCCGTTGGCCGGGATATCGACGATGTTGCGCGTGGCCTGCGAATCGAAGGTCGTGCCGATCCGGATCCCGCTGGGCGTTGAGCCCAGGTTCGCGCCGCTGATGCCGAAGCCGGGGTTCTGCGGCGTGGTGCCCGAGGTGTTGGTCTGGTTCTGAACCAGCAGGATGTCCGGCAAGCCACTGCCCGCCGGCGGCTTGAGCACGATCTGGAGCTGTTCCAGGTTCGGGTGCGTGATGTTGAGCTGGAGGTCCAGGTCGGTCAGGTTGAGGAACTTCGGATCGGTGATGGTGACCGGGATCGTGAAGTTGGTCACGCCCGGCTCGTGAGGCATGCTGTTGCCGGGATCGTTGGCGTCGATGATCGTCCCGGCGTTGGTCACGGGGAAGACCGCGGCGGTCCCGCCGTCGAGGATGCGGTCCCCCCAGAGCACGTCCCGATTGACGTTGTTCTGGCTGCCGAAGTCGTCCCAGACGATCGTGACCTGGCCGCCGGGAACCCCCGGATCGGCCGGGCCGGTCGTGCCCGGCGCGCGCCCCTGGCTGATCGCCAGTTGCGGCGTGCCGTGGCGGGCGTCGCCGGAATTGCCGCCGTCGCTGACGATCGTCTGCCCGGTGAAGGACGTCCCGCCGTCGGACGAGGCGATGATCTTGATCCGGTTCGGGTTGAACGGGTTCGGGCTGTTCGTGTTGGCCGGGCGCACGTCGTTGGACGTCCACGCCACATAGATGTTGCCGGCGAACGGGTCGTTCTGCGTGAGGGTCTGGCCCTGGAAGTTCACGTCGGTGAAGGTGGAGACGTTGTTATCCACCGCCAGCATCGGCTGGAGCGCGCCGTCGGTCGCCGGCACCCACTCGTACAGCACCTTGTTGGTGAAGACCGAACTCGGCTGCGCGTCGGTCGCCTGGAAGCGGAACTTGGTCAGCAGCAGGGCGCCCGAGGAGCCGGCGGCGTTATGCTGAGATGTGAGAATATAAACGTTACCGCTGCGGTCGAAGGCGACGCGGCCGTCGGTCTCCTGGGTGAAGGAGATGACCGGGTTCGTCGTCGCGGGGTCCGCCAGGTTGCCCCCCAGGCCGAGGGACTGCCAGTTCTGCCCGCCGTTGGTGGAGTAGCGCGCCTCGACGCCGATATAGGGCGGGTTCGCCACGCGCTGGTTGATCCGCGTATAGACGGCCACCATGTGCTGCGGGTTCTGCGGGTCCACGGCGACCGACGGGCTGCTCTCGTCCCCCTGGAACCCGTTGGTGACGTTCACCTGATCGACGACCGTCGGCGCCGGCAGGACCGCCATCAGCGTCCGCGCTTCCAGCCCCTCCAGCGCCAGCCGCCGCCGCACCGCCGCCTGTCGCAATCGCGCGCGGCGCGCCTGGCGTGACGGACGACGCTCCCCTTGAGTCCGAACCACGGATGCTTCCGATTGCATGGCCACCTCTCCGCTTGATCTCATCGTTCTGTCTGGTTCTGGGAGCGCCCGAGACGGGGCGTTATCGCGGGTAGTCCGCTTCAAAAACAGCGCTCGGCGCGGGTGGGCTCAAAGGCATCCCGAAAACATGCCGCCAGCCCGGCAGAGTGTCAACTCGCCCGGCAGAGGCCGCCGTCGCGTCCGCCACACCGTTCGCAAGATCAGAGTTCACGTTCATCGAGAACTTCGGTCCCGGTCACGCACGACCGGTTCCGTGGCATACATTGCATGAATGGTATCATCCATGAAATCCAAGGTCAATGGAATCGATTTCCCGTCAACGCGTTTTTTTCCGTCACGTTGGATTTGTGGAGCGGGACCAGGAGGTGCGGTGCTGGAGGGTCATGGAGCGAGCGCGGGTTCCTGGTGAAAATATAACGCGATTTTCCCGGTGTCACGGCTGGGATCGGTCGGCCCTGGGTCCAGTGGCGCGACCGATCCCGGCTGTGGCGGATTTATCGGGGGGCGGCCCCGCGCCGGTCCGCGGCTCACCACGAGCCGCGGCCATTGCGCCGCCAGTTCTGGAGCCAGGCCAGCAGGCGGAGCCGCGGCGTGGTCGTCGCGGCCGGCCCGTGCCAGGGCCCCTGCTCCTGTGCCAACCGTCGCACCTCCTGGAGGACGCGGCGGGTCTGACCGCTCGGGACGTTGCCGTTGGTCAGAATGGTGGTGCCGCCGTTGGTGTTGCTGGTGCCCGAGGACAGGCCGACGGCCTGCCGGGCGAAGTCGAGGATCGGGGTCGTGGCCGAGACCGTGTCCGGAGCCGTGGTCGAGTACACGCTGGCGCTGGCCGGGGCGACGGCGCCGCTGAACCGGGCGGCCTGGACCACCTGGCCCTGGTTCAGGGTTCTTCGGGCTGAGGACCGGCTTGTCGAGGGTGCCGTTGCCGAAGTTGCTGATCTGCGAGCCGAGGGTGGACTGGCTCATCTGCCAGTTCCCGGACGAGTGGCGGAAGGTGGTCGGATCGGCCTTGCCGTCGCCGTCGTAATCGGCCGGAGCCGCGACATCGCCGTTCACGCCCACCGCCTGCATCCGAGGCCCATCGCTCGACTGCAAGATGTAGTAGTTGCCCTCGCTCCCCCGGTAGGTGGCGATATCGGCCTTGCCGTCGCCGTCGTAGTCGGCCGGCACGGCGACATCCCCGCCACCCCAGCCGCCGAACGACTGCTTCCTGGGGCCATTGGTGGACTGCCGCAAGTACCACGTGCCGTTCTCGGGGCGGAAGGTGGCGATATCGGCCTTGCCGTCGCCGTCGTAGTCGGCCGGCGCGGGCACGTCGTGACCGCCCCAGCCGAACTGCACGGACGAGATCCCGCCGGTGGACTGCTTGATGAGCCACTCGGCCGAGCCGGGGCGGAAGACGGCGATATCGGCCTTGCCGTCGCCGTCGTAGTCGGCCGCCACGGGGACATCCCCCGTCGCGCCGAACTGCTCGACCCGAGGCCCGTCGGTCGACTGGATGATGTACCAGGTCCCGGTCGTGCCGGGCCGGTACACGGCGAAGTCGTCGCGGCCGTCGCCGTCGAAGTCGCCGACGACGTACTGATCGGTGTACGCCGCGCCGAACTGCCGCTTCTGGTTCACGGCGTTCGGGCTGCTCGCCTGGATCAGCCAGTCCGCGGTCTGCGTCCGGAAGAGGGTGAGGTTGGCCTTGCCGTCGCCGCTGAAGTCGCCGTTGACGGTGACGACCTTGACATCGATCGGCGTGCCGGCCGAGCCCTGGTTGCCCGCGACGTCGCGGGCTCGCAGGCGGTACGTGTACTGTCCGTTCCGCAGGCTGTCCGGCACGGTCAGGGTGAACGCGCCGCTGAGGTTGGCGTTGGTCGAGGCGATCGGCGCGCCCAGATCGTCGAGCAGTTCGACCAGGGCGCCCGGCTCGGTCGTGCCCTGGAAGCTCGGCCGTCGGGAACTGGTGACGTTGCCCGCCGGAGCGACCGGCGGCTTGACCAGTTGCGCCGTGACGCCTTGCGGGGCAGCGCCGTCGATCGTCACGGTGAGCGGGCTGCTCAGGGCGCTGGTGCCGCCCGCCGCGCCGATCTGCCGGGAGGCGTACTGATACGTCCCGTCGAGCACCGGGCCGGCGTCGGTGACGTTGCCCGGTCCGGTGATCACGCCGACCCGGACATACGCGTTATCGGGGGCGCCGAACGGCTTGCGGAGCAACTCGACGCGGGCGCCGGCCTGGGCATTGACGATCTGGAAGACCGGCGTGGCGGCGTTCGTGACGTTGTCGGTATTTCTCGGGCCGCTGTCGCTGGTGGCCAGCAGGTCGGGCGCGGACGGCGTGGGCGGAATGTCCAGCTCGATCGTGACGGCCAGGGACTGGCTTTCGCTGCCGACGTTCCCCGCCCGATCGGTCTGCCGGGCGGTGTAGTGGTGGACGCCGCTGGAGACCGAGCCGGCGTCGATCAACGTGACCGGGCCGCCGGGCGCGTTCTTCAGCGTCTGCACGATCACGCCGTCACGCAGCAGGTTGACGGTCGCGCCGGCCTCGGTGCTCGGGATCGTGAAGCCGAGGTTCGTGCTCGTGCTGGTAATGTTATCCGTGTGGCTGGTCCCGCTATCGCTGGCGTCCTGCAGGTCGGGGATGCCCGGGCCGGGCGGGGCGTCGCGGTCCACCGTCACGGTCAGTCCGGCGCTGGCCAGGCTCGGGTTGTCGGCCGCGTCGATCTGCCGCGCCGTGTAGAGATACACGCCGCTGGCGAGGGGCACGACCGTATCCGGGATCGGGCCGGGGCCGGTGCGGGTGCCAACCAGCACGCCGTTGCGGAGCAGTTGCACCGTGGCGGTCGGGTCGGCCGTCAGCACGTCGAGCACCGGGCTGGCGATGCTGGTCAGGTTGTCGGTATTGCTGGTGCCGGAGTCGCTGGCGGCTTGCAGGTCGGGGACCGACGGTGCCCCGAAGGGGGTCGTGTCGATCGTCACCCCCAGTTCCGCGCCGATGATGCTGGTGTTGCCGGCGATGTCGGTCTGACGGGCGGCGTAGCTGTACTGGCCATCGCTGACCGGGCCGAGGTCGGTCAGGCCGCCGTTGCCGATGCGGTTGGCGACCGGGGCATAGAAGGTGGCCGCCGCGCCCAGGAGCTTGCGGAGCAGCGTGACCGTCGCGCCGGTCTCGACGCCGCTCAGCGTGAAGTTCGGGCTGGTGGCGTTCGTCAGGTTGTCGTTGTTGAAGGTGCCGGAATCGCTGGCGGCCTGCAGGTCGGGGGCGTCCGGCGCGTTGACCACGGTGTCGATCGTCACGGCCAGGGTCGTGCTGATCGGCCCGCTGTTGCCGGTCATGTCCTTCTGCCGGACGGCGTATTCATACGTGCCGTCGGGCACGCCCAGGGTGCCGTTGCCGAAGTCGGTCAGGCTGCCGGGGCCGGTGCGGGTCGCGGCGACCACATAGGCGGTGTCGGCCGCGCCGAGCGGCTTGCGGAGCAGCTCGACGACCGCCGCCAGCTCGACGCCGACGATGTCGAACGTCGGGGTGGTGATCTTGGTGATGTTGTCGGTGTTGCTGGCGCCGGAGTCGCTGGCGGCTTGCAGGTCGGGGGCCATCGGGGTGGACGGGCCGCTCGTATCGACCATGATCAGGAGCTCGCCGCCGATCGGGCTGGCGTTGCCGGCCGGGTCCACCTGGAAGGCGGTGTAGCGGTGGGGGCCTTGCGACAGCTTGCCGTCGTCCTGAATGGCGACCGTGGCGGTCGTCACATCGGTGACGGTCTTGATCACCAGGCCGTCCCGCAGCAGCTTGACCGTCGCGCCGATCTCCAGGCCGCTCACGTCGAACGTCGGGTTGGTGACGCTCGTCTGGTTGTCCGTGTCACTGACCCCGGTATCGCTGGCGGCTTGCAGGTCGGGGGCCAGCGGCGCGGGCGGGGCGGTCGTGTCGATCGTCACCGCCAGGGCGTCGCTCTGCGCGCTGGCATTGCCCGCCGTGTCGATCTGTCGCGTCGTGTAGAGGTGGACGCCATCGGGCACCGGCACCGGGTCGGCCAGGCGGATCGTCCCGCCGGCCCCCGAGGCGACCGAGTTGACGAGCACGCCGTCGCGGTACAGCTCGACGGTCGCCGTCCCCTCGACCGTCGCGATATCGAAGTACGGGTCGTGCTGGAGCGTGATCGCCGTGACGTTGTCCGTGGTGCTGACGCCGGTATCGCTGGCGTCGGTGCCGGTGCTGACCAGGTCGGGCGCCGGCGGCTTGACCGGCATGGTCGTGTCGATCGTGATCGTCAGGAACCCGTCGATCAGGCTCAGGTTGCCCGCGAGGTCGTACTGCTGGACGGTGTACCGGTACACGCCATCGGGGACGACGCCCGGGTCGATGATCGTGACCGTGCCGCCGGCGACATCGACCCGCGTCCGGACGACCGTCGCCATGCCGACCACGCCGCCGACGACCGGAGCGCGGAGCAACTGCAAGGTCGCCCGCGGCTCGACCCCCACCACGTCGAAGTGAATATTGCTATTCACCTTCGTGATGTTGTCGATACCGGTGACGCCCTTGATGTAGCCCGGCTGGCCCGGAGCGGGCGAGTCATCCCCCTCCTGCAAGTCGGGCGCGACCGGCGCGGCCGGCCTGGTCGCGTCGATCGTCACGGTCAGGCCGCCCGACACCGGGCCGGGGTTGCCCGCCTTGTCGAATTGCTGGACGGTATAGACATACACGCCGTCGGGCACCGTGCCGGGGTCCTGGATGGTGACCGTACCGCCGGCGACGTTCTGCAAGGTCTGAACGACGGCCGGCGTGCCCCCGGCGAGCGGCACGCGGAACAACTGCAAGGTCGCGCCCGCCTCGACGCCCGCCACGCTGAACGTCGGGCTGGTGACGTTCGTGAGGTTGTCCTTATTGGTGATGTCCAGTTGATAGCCGGGCAAGCTCGGGTCGGGGCTGTCGCTGGCGTCCGTCAGGTCGGGGTCGCCCACCTGGTTCGGGTCGGTGAAGTCAAAGGTGACGGTCAGGCTATCGGCGAAGACGCTCACGTTCCCCGCCGGGTCGATCTGCTGGGCCGTATAGACGTGGTCCCCTTCGGTGATCGGGTTGCCCGACGGGTTCGGATCGGCGATGGTCGCCGTGCCGGCGGTGGTCGTGGTGAGCCGGTTGACCTCCACGCCGTCGCGGAGGAGGATCAGGGTCGCGTTCGCCTCGACGCCGGCGATGTCGAAGACCGGCATCGTGACGTTCGTGCGGTCGTCCTTGTTGGTCACGCCGTCGATGAAGCCCGGCGCGGCCGGGTCGGGGCTGTCGCTGGCGTCCTGAAGGTCGATCAGGCTCGGCTGGTCCGGCTCGGTCGAGTCGATGGTGACGATCAGCGGCGTGACGGTGCCGACGGTGGTCGTCAGGATCAGCGTGCGGGGTGATGCCGAGAGGTCCGGCGCGGTGGCCAGGGTCGTCAGCGGGGAGAAGTCGCCGCCGGTGGCGACGAAGTAGTTGTGCCAGGGGCCGCCCTGGAGGTCGGTGTCGGAGAGGCCGGGGAAGGCCGCCTGGCCCTCGGGCGTGAGGGTGAAGCCGTTGCCGAAGCCGGTCTGATCGACGGCCGTGATGTTCGGGAACAGCGCCGTGAGCCAGCCGTAGGGGACCACGGGTGCCGCCGCCGCCGCCGAAGGTGAAGCTGGTCTCCGCCTGGGAGAACAGGCCGCCGCCGGCGTTGACCAGGTCGGCGATGTCCTGGGCGTGGTTGTTCAGGACCTGGAGGGCCTGGGCGTTCAGGTCGCCGCCGGCGTTGTTGGCCGTGGAGATGTACAGGATGCCGGTCGTGGACGTGCGGACGCCGTTGACGGCCTGGCCGCTGAGGTAGGCGTCGATATTGGCCGTGCCGGCGACGTACTCGATCGTCCAGCCGAGGCCGGGCAGGGTCGAGAGGTCGAAGGCCGACTTGATCGACCGCCAGGCCTGGGTGCCGAAGGTCCCCGGATCGGTGCCGAGCAGGGCCGTCAGGCGCTTGTTGCCGTTGGCGATGTTCGGGCCGATGTTCTCCAGCACCTTCTGCATGTACAGCCAGCCCTCTTCGTTCTGGCCGGTGGTGCTGTTGAAGGAGCCGTGGTCGTTGGCGTCGGTGCCGTCGATGACGACGGTGCCCGGGTTGCCGAAGACCGTCTCGCGGCCGCGGTTGCCCGCCACGTCGGTCTGCACGACCGAGATGTAGTACCGGGCGTCGTCGAGGTGGTCGATCGTGTTCTGCGGCAGCGGCTGGACGTACTGGCCGACGGTCACGACGTAGTTGCCCATGTCGTCGGCGACGGCCTCGCCGGCCAGCACGAGCGGGTTCGGCATGGTCGGGTCGGCGCTGACCTCCTGAACGTAGAGCTGCACCAGGGCGAACGGCTCGGCCATGCCCGAGAAGCTGGGCGTGGTGTCGCGGGTGTCGTCGTCGGTGTTCGACGGCCCGGTGTCGGAGGAATCGATCAGGTCGGGGGTCGTCGGGCCGGGGGGCGCGGTGTCGAGCGTCACGACGAGCGGCGGCGAGACCGGGCCGACGCTGCCGATGACGTCGGTCGCCTGGACGGTGATCTGGTTGTCCCCCTCGTTCAGGGCGACCGTCGAGGTGATGAAGTAGTCGCCGTTGGCGTCGGCGACGGCGGTGCCGGCCGGCTGGCCGTTGACGAACAACTGCACGGTGGCGTACGGCGACGGCTCGGGCGTCAGGACGGTCGTGCCGGGCGTCAGGGCGATCACGTCGCGGTAGATCGTCCCCTGGAAGTCGGGGAACGTGACGTTGGTGATATTGTCCTGGTCGCGCTGGATCGCGTCGGGCGTGCGCGGGCGCCCCGTGTCGGTCTCGTCGGTCAGGTCCGGCGCCGCGACGTCCGGCTGGAACCGGAAGAGGGCGGTATTTCCCTTGGTGCCGGCCTGGTCGGTCGCCTGGATGCCCAGGACTTCGAGCCGGTTGTCGAGCTGGCCGTTCTCGTTGGCGTAGGGGAACAACTGGATCGAGAAGCGGCCGTTGGCGTCGGTCGTCCCCATGCCGACGACCGGCGCGGTGGCCGGGTCGGCCAGGGGGCCGTCCTTGACCGCCGGCGTGAGGTCCAGGATGGCGACCGAGACGGAGTTGCCGAAGGCCGTCTGCTGGCTGTACCCGTTGACGAACATGTGGTTGTTCTGGAGCTGGTAGCCGAGGCTCTCGGGCAGGATCTGCGGCGCCAGGCGGATGGCGAACGAGCCGCGGCCGTAGGTCGTCGCCAGCAGGACGTTCGGCGAGTCGTTGCGCACCCGGGGCCGGCCGTTCGTCGGGTCGATGTCCCCGAGGGCGATATCCAGGTCACTGACCTCGACGTTCGGCAGGCCGCCGCCGGCGCCCGGCGGGGTCGGCGTGGCGTTGAGGAAGCGGTTCGGGATGGAGGCGTCGGGCGCGGGGAACGGCGTCCAGGTTGCGCCGTCGTCGGTCGAGCGATAGACCCCCGCGTCTCCCGAGACGTACAGGACCGGGTGCGTCGCGCCGCCGGGATTGGCGAAGTCGTCGGGGATGACGTACCGCCAGTCGGCGACGATCGACGTCAGCGACCGCAGCTTCGTGTCCGTCAGGTTCGTGCCGAAGATCTGTTGCGTGATATTGAACAGGTTGCCGGTGATCCGGTCCCAGGTGGCCCCCGGGGCGAGCGAGTCCTTGATGTGATAGACGCCGCCGGTGGTCACGGCGTACGCCTCGCGGCTGCCGCGGGTCGGGTTGGTGATGATCGCCCGGACCGAGCCTTGCAGATTGCCGCCGCCGGTGACCCCGGTGATCTCGGTCCACGCGCCTCCCGCGCCGCCGCCGCCGCCGGTCCCGGTGACGAAGATCCGCCCGGCGCTGCGTGCCGACGTAGAGGAAGTCATCGAGGTTCGACGTGCTGGTCTCCGGCGCGCCGAAGGCCAGGGCCTCGGCGTGCGAGTTGCCGAAGACGGACGGCTCGCCCAGGATGTTCCACTGGACGCCCTGGTTCTCGGTGCGGAAGACCCGGCCGGTACCCGAGCTGATGAGGATCTGCTGGCCGGAGAGCGGGTTGACGGCGAAGTTGTACCCGCCGACGAACGGCCACTGCTGCGGGTCGGGCACGGGGCCGCTCTGGGTGTCGAGGATCAGGCCGTTGGTCCGGCCGACGGTGGCGCCGCTGGGCAGGGTCACCTGGAAGAAGTTGGTGCCGTCGCCGCCGCAGCAGGGCCAGTTGTAGCGGTAGACGGTGCCCGTGCCGGTCTGGTCGGTGGCCACGCCGGTACCGTCCCCCTCGGGGCCGTACCAGGTGATGTTGCCGTAGTCGGACGAGCCGGGCGTGATCACGCCGGGCGTGGAGACCGGGGAGCCGTCATCCTGCGCCTGGCCGTAGAAGAGAGCGTTGGCGACCTGCGCCGCGGCGCCGCTGGGCTGCGACGCCCCGTAGTAGAACTGCGTGATCTGGATGTTGCCGTTGCGGGCGTTGTCCGGCTGCTCCAGCGTGCCGAGGTTCCCGACGAGGGTGCCGTCGGGCGCAGCAGGCCGGAGTAGATGCCCTGGTCGTCGCCGAAGATGATCCGCGTGTAGCCGGTCAGGGGGTCGCGCATCGCCACGACGCGGTGCTGGTCGGTCGAGCCGCCGATGATCCCGGAGAAGTCCAGCGGAATCCAGGTCGCGCCGCTGCCCTGGTTGTTGAACGTGGCGCTGTTGGGAATCTTCAGCGTGGCGTTCGACAGGAACGGGCTGGCCGGGTTGCGGATCAGGTTGTAATAGGGGGTCGGCCCGCTCTTGGTCGTGTCGCGCAGGGTGAGCGGGCCGGTGGTGGTCGTCTCCAGGCCGCCCGAGCCGTTCAGGCCGTTGTTGTCGTAGGGGACCAGGGCGTGCGCGTCGGCGACGGCGGTGGTGTCCACCCGGATCAGGCCCGACGGCTGGCCGTCGCGGGTACCGCCGATATAGACGACGGCCGGGTCGTTCGGATCGACGATCAGGCTGAAGTTGTAGTTGCCCTGCGGGAACATCGTGCTGCCGTTGACGCTGTAGTCCCCCAGCCTGGTGTCGTTCGACGGGATGGCCCGGATGTCGCCGTTGACCGGCGGCAGGGTCGGGATTTCGACCTTGGTCCAGTTGTAGCCGTTGTCCTTGGTGACATACAGGCCGCTGAAGGCGCCGCCGGTCGTGGCCTCGGCGGCGTAGAGCCACCCCTGGTACTGCACCTTCTGGGTGGGGCCGGTCCAGGTCGTCGGCACCGGCTTGGCGATCAGGAGGCGGCCGCCGGCGCTGCCGGGAATGCTCGGCGCGGCGGTCGTCGCCAGCGGCTCATCCTTGTTCGGGTCCTCGGCGTGCTGGAGCAAGGGATTGCCGATCCCGCCGGGCATCGTGTTCCACGTCTGCCCGCGGTTGGTGCTGAAGAAGACCCCCTGCCCCTTGATCGCCGCGTAAATGTTCTGGATGTTGCCGTCGGTCGTGCCGGTATCGCTGGCGTAGTCCAGCGCGATGTCGGTCGCGTCGCCGGAGAGCATCTGCTGCCAGTGCTTGCCGGTGTCGGTCGAGCGCCAGACGCCGCCGTTATTGCCGCTCAGGGCGGCGTAGATGATGACCTCGTTCGTCGGCGTGAGCTTCGGATCGACGAGGACCTTGAACGAGGTTGAGCCGACGAAGACGTGATCGCGCAGCGGCGAGTTGAACGGCAGTTGGTTGCCGCTGACATCGACGTTCGTGCGGCTGTCCATCAGGGTCCAGGTCGCGCCGCCGTCCCGGGAGATCAGGAAGCCGGCGCCTCTGGAGCCCGTGTCCCCCTCGCCCGTGGAGACGATGACGACCGACTGGTTCGGGTCGCCGTTGCGGCCGAAGACGTCGATGCCGCCGATGTTGATGCCGAAGGTCGGGCCGAAGTCGGTCAGGGGGAGCCAGTTCGGGCCGTTCGGGTCGGTCGTGAGGAAGTTCGTCGTCTTCCAGACGCCGCCGGAGGCCCCCGCCGCGTAAACGGTGTTGCCCGAGGGGTCCGACGGGTCGATCGCCAGGCCGCCGACGCGGCCGGAGTTCTCGCCGGAGTTGATCGACCCGGGGCCGACGGCCGTCCACATGCTGCTGGCCAGCGGGTTGGTCAGCCCCATCGTGAAGATGCGGAAGTTGGCTTCCTGGCGGTCGGCCACCGGCTCGCCCAGGCCCGAGTTCGACAGGGGCTTCTGGAACGTCAACGACCAGCCGCTGATCGTCCCGGCGCTGCCGGCCTTGGAGTCCTGGACCTCCAGCGTCCACGTGCCGTTGACGTTCTGGCCGATCAAGGTGCTGAGCGGCTGCTGCGGGTTGTACGAGCCGAAGAACGGCGGGCCGCCGAACTGGACCGGCGTGGAGGCGTTGTCGTCGAAGACCGTGTTCGTGAAGTTCGCGTGGGTGCCCGCGGCGCCGACGTTCTCGAACAACTTGATCCGGGTCACGCCGTCCGGCGCGACCAGGTACGCCGTCAGGTCGGGGTCGTTCGGGTGCGTGATGTTGACCGTGACGGTCAGGCCCCTCAGGAGGTAATTATCATTGACCACGATCGAGGACCGCGCCGCGCGCCGGGGCCGCCGGGGTTACTCATCGTGGGGGCGATGGCGTCGGGGATCGGCACGGGGGTGCTCGTGCCGTAGCTGATCGGGGTCGTCGCGCTGGTGGTGCTTCCCTGGAAGAGCTGCTCCAGCCCGGCGTTGAGGTTCACGTCGCTGGCGTCGGCGGTGAACGTGCCGGTGCCGGCCTCGGTGTAGCCCCGGACCGAGCGGATGTCCGGACCCAGCTCGGCGGAGTACGAGCCGCCGAGCTGCTGCGCCGGGAAGCCGATGCGGAAGCTCTGGGCCGTGGCGGTGGCCGCCGTCGCCGCGTCGGGCGTGGCGGTCAGGGACCAGGCGTCGAGCGAGCCGCCGGTGCCGTTTGGGCTGGTGTCGGTGACGGTCAGGGTCCACGTCCCGCTCAGGGACATCCCCTGGAAGGCGGCCAGCGCCTGCGACGGCAGGAAGTGACCCGAGTAGGGGGAGAGCCGCGAGCCGAAGCTGACCCCCTTGTCGTCGAAGACCGTGCCGGTGAGGTTCTTGCCCGCGGTCCCCGGCGCCAGGAGCGTGACCGACTGGCCGCCGTGCGAGAGCACGATCCGCAGGTCGGCGATGTTGGCGTGCGTGATGTCCAGCCGGGCGTTCAGGTCGGCGATATTGAACGCGCCGCCGCTCGGCACGGTGATCGTCGAGGTGGTCGTCTGGCCGGTGTCGAGGATCGCCTTGTTGACCTGGGCCAGCGGGGCGTTGTACACCGGCGTGACGATCGGCTGAGGCGTGGCCGTCAAGGACCAGCTATTGAGCTTGCCCGCGACGGTGCCGCCGAGGTTCGTCAGGATGAGCTTCCACGTCCCTTGCAGCGGCTTGCCGTCGAAGACCGACAGCCGGTTCGGGTCGGCCGGGCGGAAGGTGCCGGAGAACGGCGCGTTGGCCGAGCTGATCGTCGCGGCGGCCTCGTCGTCGAGCGTCGTGTTGGTGAAGTTCGCCCCGGTGCCGCCGATGCCCGAGAAGAGCGTCACCGTGGTGCCGTCCGGCCCCATCAGGACGGCCTTCAGGTCCCCGTCCAGCGGGAACGTGAGGTCGAGCGAGAGGTTCAGGTCGGCGATGCGGAACGAGCCGTCGTCGCGGATGTCCAGCGGCATGACGAGCGTCGCGTTCGCGGCGTCCGGGATCGTCGTGTCGGTGCCGGGGGGGATCGTCGCCCGGTACGTCTGCGGGACCAGGACGCTGCCGACCGGCCCCATGATCCGCAGGATGTCCTCGGGCGTGAAGGAGCTGAACGCGCATGTCGCGGTCGTAGATCACGTCCAGGGCCGAGACGGTCCGGTCGGTCGCCAGGTTATCGCTGTTGCCATTGACCGCCGTGCCGGGAACGTGCGTGCTGATGACGTGCGGCCCGGGGACGCTCAGGGGCAGGGCCTCGGGGTCGTACGGGCCGAAGAACGTATAGGAGCCGTCGATATTGCGACGCAGGCCGCCGGTGCCGTTCGGGGTCGGCACGGCGTACACGTCGCTCGACGACGCGAAGCCCGTCGAGGGCAGCTCGTTCGAGATCGCGTTGGCGTTCTGGTCCATCGCGTTGCCGAGCGAGTTCGGCAAGAACCGCCGTTCGGCCACCCGGATGCGGTCGCTGATGTCCGGGCCGACGGTGTAGCTGTACGTGCCGACGGCCCCCGCGACGCTCGGCGCGAAGCGGACGAGGAACTCCGTGGTGCCGTCGGCGTTGCCCGCGATCGGCGTCGGATCGCCGAGGATGGTCAGGCGGGTCGGCGCCGGGACCGGCGCGCCCAGGGGCACGGCCGGGCGGAAATAGACCTGAACGTCGGCCGCCGTGAACGTGCTGGAGTCCACCGGCCGGTCAAAGGTGACGGTGAACTCCTCGGCGATCGGCGTGCCGTCGGGGGCGCGGCGGGTATTCCACGTGCTGATTGGCTGGCCGTACTGATTCGTCAGGCCGACCGGCCCCATCGTGCTATCGACGACCCGAGGCCCGGCGGCCGTCACGAGCGTGGCCTGGCGGATGTTCAACTGCGACCGCCGCGTCGTGTCCGCATCGTTCTGGGGGTCGGCGTTGAGGTTGCTCGACCAGACGGCGTGAATCCGGCCGCCGTAGAAGGCCAGCCCCTCGTGCGTGCCGAAGGAATAGGTGGTCTCGACCGTGCCATTATCGGGCAAGGGGCCGCGGAAGATCGTCTGGCCGGTGATCGCGTCGGTAGCCGTGACCGCCGGGTTGGCGAACGCCGTCTGCTGCGGCGAGAAGCTTCCGCCGCCGTTGATGCTCGTGGTGACGAACATCGCCGCGCGCTGCTTGGCGGCGTCGTAACGGGTGTCGTACCAGGAGAGGGCGACCGTGCCGGTCGTGTCATCGACGGCCACGCTCGGCAGGAACTGCGGCCGGCCGGAGATGCTCCCCGCCTCGGAGAAGCCGTCCGACGTGGCGTTGTCGTCGTTGACCTGTCTCGGGGCGGACCAGCTCCGGCCGCCGTTGGTGGACGTGCGCAGGTAGATGTCGGTGTTGTCGGCCGGGTTGCCCGTCGCGGTGCTGCGATCGACATAAGTAACGTACAACTGCCCCTGGTACGGGCTGAACGCCCCGAGGGTGTTGTCGCTGGCGATCGCCGGCGCCGGGCCGATGCCGGTCGGCAGGGCGGCCGACGCCACCTGGCCCGAGCCGTCGAGGTTCCCCCGCACGGTCGTCGAGGCGATCGTCCCCACATTGACCGGCTGGAGGCCCTGGTTGAAGATCAGCGACGCGTCGTACAGCGTGCCGGGAGACTTGCCGTCCCCCCCGTTATCGGTGATCTGGAGCGACCACGTCCCGTCCAGCGCCCCGGGCCCAGCGCGGTGAACGTGGCGAGGCTGCCGCCGGGACGCAGGCGGACGATGTAAGGGGCCGCGGCCTTCCCCTCGGACAGCGGCGACTGGTCGTCGAAGACCGTCCCGAAGTGAACGCCGCCGGTGCCGAAGCCCATGTTCGTCCCGGTCAGGGTCCCGTTCGGCACCAGGTTGACGGTCGTCTTGCCGTCCGGCGCGACCAGGTTAATCGAGATGTCGGCGAGGCTCGGGTCGGTCAGGGCGAGCTGTACGTCCAGGTCATTGACCGAGGAGAACAGGCTCGACAGGCCCGTCGTGCTGATCGGGAACGTGGTCGTGACCGACACCTTGTTCGTGGCGTCGTAGTCGTTGATCGCCCCCCCGGCGCCCGCGTAGGCCTTGGAGAAGCCGTCGAGAATCCGCGCGAACTTGATGTCGTCCTGCGGCGTGCTCCGCGAGGCGCCGGAGCCGAAGTCGTCCCAGACGATCGACACCTGCCCGCCCGGCACGTCGCCATTGGTCGAGCCCTGGCTGATCGCCAGCTTCGGCATCGTGTTGCGGTCGGTGCCCCGGTTCTCGCCGCCGTTGCTGCTGATGTTGACCGGCGTGGAGAACGACGTCCCGCCGTCGAAGGAGGCGATCAGCCGGATGTCGTTCGGGTTGAAGTTGTTAACGCTGTCGGGGTTGGAGTCGTTGCTCGCCCACGCGACATAGACGGCGCCGCTATGGGGGTCGAACTGCGTGGCCGTCGGGCTGGTCGGATCGATGTAGGGGGTCGTCAGGTTGTCATCGACGGCCAGGGTCGGCAGAACGATCGGGTTCTGCGTCCAGGACTGGAGGACGCGGTTGCTCACGATCCGCAAGGGGGTCGAGTTGGAGAAGTCGTACTTGTTCAGCGTCAGGACGCCCGCCTTGTCGCTGCTCTGCATGTCGAGGATGTAGAACTGATCGTTGCGGTCGAACCCGGCGCTGATGTCGGTGACCCGGGTGAAGTCCACCGGGTTCTTCGAGTCGGAGGTCGGGTCGGTATAGACGCCCGGCAGGCTCAGCGAGTTCCAGGTCGTCCCGCCGTCCGTCGAATACGCCCCCTCGGCCACCACCTTCGTCACGCCCGAAAGCGTCGGGTCGCTGCGGGTCCAGACCGCCACCATCTTCGACGGGTCGTGCTTGTTGATGACGATCGACGGCGTGCTCTCGTTGCCGACCGAGCCGGAGATGTTGCTCAGGAGCGAGACCGTCGGCGCCGGCAGGGTCGCCAGCAGGGTCCGCGGCTCCAGGCTCTCCAGCGCGAGCCGCTGCAGGCTCGCCTTGCGCGACGTGGATTGGGCTTTGGCTTTACGCCCCCGACCAGTCCGGACACGATCGGCGGGGAACGGACCTGGGTTAGTTGCCGGACGCATAGGACCTCGCATTCGTCGCGTTTCGACGAGCTTTGCCGATTGGGGAGTCAACAGCGACGCCACCGAAAGATCGAAAACAAAATAAAACAGATGAATTGAGAATGAGGACTCCTAGAGCGTTCGTCAAGTCCCCTGGGATAGATGCACACCAAGAAACACGTTGGAATCCTCAACCCCCAATAAAAACAACTTGTTCATCCGATCGATCTCAAGGCGCACAACCTCCCTTTACCCATGCCGCCGGAGGGCACGCGCAACGAATCAATCCACGCAACCTATCATGCTAGGTATCATGGAGGTGGATCGTCAATAAAAAAATTTTTTTTCCGCGTCACGGCGTGCCGGAGCGGGTTTCGGGTCGGGGAATTCCAGAGGTGTGACATCGGTGGGGATGAGAATCCGGGCGCAGTCGCAGCGGGCGCGGGTCGCGTTCTTTAGGGAAAACCTAACACGGGACCGATCTCGGGCAAGTTTTTCGCCCGGGAGCGCGAGAGGGGTCGGGCCGACCTTGCCTGATGGGCGGGTCGTGCCGGCCGCGCCCCCCTGCCCTGCCCTTTCGGGAAGACGGCCTCACGCCCGGGCGGCCGCGCCCGTCACCAGACCGGTTGCCGCCCGGCCTCGGCATCCTCGACGCCGCGGCGGACGGCATCGAGGGCCTCGACGTCGTTCGGGTCAATCTGTAGCTCGCGTGCAATGTCCTCGGAGGGGACCCGGCCCCATGCCGAATCGTGCCGCTGGATGTCGATCCGGTTCCGCGTGGCCCCGTAGGCGAGCCGGTACAGGATGTTGAGCGTCCACTCTCGGCCGTCGTCCATCACCGGCTTCTCCAGGGCCTTGCTCGACGCTGCCAGGCGTAGATGATGATTGTGGTCGGGGTTCCCCGATACCGCGTCCGGGGAGATCCGTCAATGAGGCCGGCGATCTTCATGGCGAGGTGGGGCAAAGTCGCGCTGATCGATCGTTCGGCCGTTCGACAACCCAGGTGATCCGTCCCGTCATACGGACTTCGGAACCCCGACACGCCCCCACCGCCCGCCCACGCCGCCGACCCGCACCCGAAAATCTGCGTCAGCGGAGCGGAGCCGCTTTGGAATTCCATTTTTGCTTTTGCGCCGGCGAGCATGCGATACTGATTCTCGTCGGTAATCGGCATAATCCATAGTTCCTCACCTGTAAGAAGGAGAGTGATATGCCACGTCAGACCGGCGATTGCGAGGAGATCCGCACATGAACGCAGATGAGTTGATCGCCTCGTTGCATAAACTCCACTTCTTCAAGGGCTACACGAAGGAGGCAGTGAAACGTGCCGAGGAGCGTGTCCGCCAACAGTACGACAGCGGCATGAGCGGACCTCATCGTCAGCACTTCGAACGCTTCCCCGGCTTCGCTCTGAATTTCATCACGATTCTCGGCGAATGGGATTTCGAGCCCTATGAACCCCTGGTCGAGATCGTCGCGCAAAACTCGTTCGGCATGTTTCTCCCCGAGGAGATCACCGACGAGCGCGATGAGGAGGAGGGGACGGCGACGCTCTCGTTTTCCGTCGAGGGTCAACGATACTCCGCGACCGTTGACGACTCCGATGGATGGGTGCCGCAGGCCTTTCTCGAACGGATCGAGCAGGCATTCCACGAACACTGCCACCAGCTTGGTTTCTTCGAGACCTATTGGCCCGAGGCCGGCGATGCGTGCTCCTGGACGATCTGCACGAAGCCGGCGCACACGGCACTCGTTCAAGCCCGGCTTCTACCCGGCGACCCCGGCGAGATCAGCGGAGCCTGATGCCGCCGTCCCGCCGGATCGACCTTTCCCCCCTCCTACTGTCCGCGCTGGGCGAGCAGCCGGCGGCGGAGTGAGATGACGGTGCGCTGATCGCAGCCGGCGGCCAGGGCGACCTGCCGGAGCGAGGCCCCACGGTCCAGGGCGAGGACCATCGCCGCCTGGCGTCGGACCGACGCATCGGAGGCCTCGCGGAGGTTGGTCGCCAGTTGCCGGCGCTCGTCGTCGGTCAGGGGGAGCCGGCCCGGGCCGGCCGGCAGGCGGGCCAGCAGCGCCCGCAGGCGCGGCACCCGATCCCCCATCAACGCCCGGAGGCGGCGGGCCGTCTCGGCGCGGCGGCCGTCGCGCAAAACGGCCACGTCCCGATGCTCCAAGTACCGATTCCGCCAACTGTAAAGGGCCATCCGGTGGCAATTTACCGTGCGCGCCACGAGCGGAACGGGTAGACCGCGGTCCATGGCCAGCAGCGCCGCGACGCGCCGCCGGCAGTCCGGGTCGCCGCCGTAGAGACCGTCACGGATCAGGATCAATCGCTCAATCGGTTTTAGAAAAGGTTTCATCGCATCATGTCCAAGAATGAGAGATTCCAAACGTTTGACCATGAGTTTTCGCAACCGTGGATGGCCCGCTGGCTGGAGCAGGCGGCCGAGAGCAACCGCGCCACCGAGATCTGCAAGAAGGTCGGTATCTCGATGTCGGATTACCTCCTCGGCCGGTCGCGGGACGCCGCGTTCGATCTCGGTTGCCTGGTGTTTGAACAGATCCAGGACTTGCAGATCCGCGAATCGGTGCGGATCCACGCGATCGACGGCGACGCCCGCGCGGTGAATGCCTACTTCCGCTGGGTCCGCCTGCCCTGCTTCGTGCCCGAGTTCGCGTCGTGGAAGGCGCGGAGCGCGGACGAGACGAACGCGGAATCGCCACACCCGGAGATCGCCGAGGCGGCCATGGAGGCGGCCCTGCGCAAGTCGGCCGAGCTGGAGGACCGGGGCGAGATCCCCCCCGGCTCCACCGCGGCCAGCCGCCTGGCGAACCCCCAACACCGTTGCTGACCCCCCTGCCCTCCCCCCTTGAGATAAGTATCGTTGCGGACGCGCTGAAAATTCTGGCGGTCGGAAGACCTCACGCAAAGCGCAAAGACGCCAAGGCGCCAAAGGTTCGGAAGGCCCAAGGTGGCTGGGTCACTTGGTTCCAGGGTGGAGCGAAGGCTTCCTCGTGACTCAGCAGTGTTGCACGGCCCGGCCCGATGGTGTATCTCTCGGGGAGGACGCAACCGACGTCCTACCCGAGGAACGCACGGACGGGCCGACACCATGGACGACCTCTCTCGCTTCTGCTGCCTGAATTCCGAGTGCCCGACAGGCAAGCGAGGGGCCGGAAACCTGACCGTGACCGACCGCTACGGCCCGGAGAAGTCGCGGCGTATGCTCCGCTGTCGCACTTGTAAGGCCCGCTTCTCCGAGCGCAAGGGCACCCCCTTGTTCGATGCCGGCTCCGCCGGAGAAGGTCGAGTCGGTGCTGGAGCACGTCGCCGAGGGCTGCGGCGTCCGCCAGACTGGCCGGCTCTGCCGGGTCGCCCCCAACACCGTCGCCCGCTACAGCCGGATCGCCGGAGAGCACGCCCGGGCCGCCCACGACGAACTCGTGGCGATTTCCCCCCCTGACGACCGAGGTCCAGTTCGATGAGAAGTGGGCCTTCGTCGCCAAGAAGGAGGCGCACTGCGACCGCGCCGACCCGGCCGACGACCACAAGGGGGACTACTGGGACCACGTCGCCTTGGACCCGGAGCACAAGCTGGTCGTCGCCGTCGTGCCGGGGAGCCGGACGATCGAGAACACCGAGGCGCTGGTCGAGGAGTTCCGCCGCCGGACGGGAGGCCGGCTGATGAACCTGATGACCAGCGACGACTACCCGGCCTACGAGACGGCGATCCTGCACGCCTACGGCGAGACGGTCACGCCGCCCGGACCGGCAAGCCGGGCCGGCCCAAGGCCCCGTACAAGGCCGCCGCCGCCGGGCCTGACCTACGCGACGGTGACCAAGCGGCGCGAGAAGGGCCGTGTGGTCGAGGTCGGCACGCGGATCGTCTTCGGGACGGTGGCGGCGGTGCTGCTGGCCTTGGGGATGTCGAAGGTCAGCCGGGCGATCAACACGGCGTTCGTGGAGCGGGAGAACGGGACGGACCGCCACCGCAACGCCCGCAAGGGCCGGAAGACCTACCGGTTCAGGAAGGACGTGGCGGTATCACGAGGCGGTCACCTACCTGAGCCTCTACTGCTACAACTTCTGCTGGCCGGTGCGGACGCTGGCCTCATAGGACGCGAAGGCGGCATCGGGTGAAACGGAGCCCGGCGATGGCGGCGGGTTGACCGACCACGTGTGGTCCATGTCCGAGTGGTTGTCACGCAGCCGTGAACATGTTGAGACGGCTTGGAACCTTGGTTTATCGGAAGACCTCACGCAAAGACGCAAAGACGCCAAGGCGCGCAAAGGTTCGGAAGGCCCAAGGTGGCTGGGTCACTTGGTTCCAGGGTGAATCGATCCGCTTGGGCGCCGAGCGGAAATAACCCGGTCAATTCCACGAAGGCGACTCCCGGAATTTGTAATTTGTAGGTGGGCACCGCCCACCATATCCGGGGATCGGTGGGCAGTGCCCACCCTACAAGGCTTGGTTCCAGGGTGGAGCGAACGGCTTGGAACCTTGGTTTATTGGAAGCCCGCTCACCAGGTCGCCAAGGCGCGCGAAGGTTTGGAAGATCCAAGGTGGCTGGGAGAACTTGATCTCAAGGCGGATGGTCGAGCTTGGCAGCCTGGCAGCCTGGTGAGTGGGTCGTTGGCTTGCCAGGGTGCCAGGGTGCGCGGGGAACAACGTCGGAGGGGGCGACGGCGGACGTTACCCCCCTGCTCTGCCCGTCCGAAAATCCCTCGCTCGCGGCGTCGGAGGCGGGCGGATGGGTTCCCAGCGACCTGGGAAACCAGGTGACTGGGTTCCTGGAATAACTGGAAACTCGGTTTGTCGCGATCCAGCTTCCCATGATCCAGGGGACCAATGGACCAAGGCGCCTTGGTGTGTTGAGAACCAGGTTCCTCGTTTCCTGGGCACCCTGGCAACCTGGTTCAGGGTGGTCCCTGGTTTCGATGTTCCCTGAAGCCAGGGCGCCTTGAGGAACCTGGTTCCTCGATGACCTTGGCCGTCAAGGTCCCTGGGTTCCCTGGTGATCGAGGGCCCTTGGTGTTCTTTGCGCCCTGGTTGCAAGGTGGCCTGGAATTCCAGGTCGCAAGGTCATGAAGTTCCCTGGGAACCTTGAGAATGATGGTCGCTTGGTCTCTGAGGCGGCTTGGTCATGGCATGACCCTGGAACATTCCGGAGCTTGGTTCCTTGTTCCCTGAGCCCGCTTGGTTTCCAGATGACCGAGGCGTCAAGGTTACCAGTTGCCAGGGGCATCGAGGCCGCTTGATGACTGGCGAACTGGCGAGCTTTGGAATGTGGGTGAATTGGGAACAGGGTTCCTGGGGATCGAGGGAACGGGGAAGCCAGGTGTGTTGGTGGCGAGGGACCTTGATGCCGAGGGAACGGGATCGCGAGGGACCTTGGCGGCTGGGTTTCCAGGGAGCAAGCGGGCTGGGGAACTGGGATTCGACTGAACTGGATCGCTTGGTCGGGCCGATAGAACCCTTTAGTAAAAGGACGAACGAGCGCGAAGGCGGGGCAGGGGGCCCTGGGGGTCGGCGCGATGGTCTGGAGACCGGGCGCGACCCTCGACGGACTTGCCCAGGACCGGCGCGGCGGAGGGGAGGACGCCATGCGGAGTGTGGCGGTGACCAACGCGAAGGGGGGCGTCGGCAAGAGCACGACCGCGATCAACCTGGCCGCGGCCCTGGCGGACCTCGAGCGCCGCGTGCTCCTGATCGACGCCGACCCCTCGGGCAACGCGACCCTGGGATTCATCCCCACCGGCGCCCCTCCGTTGGGGCTCGCCGACCTCTTGATTGACGGCCTGGCCGTCGAGGATGTCGCGCAAGGGACCGGCGTCGAGGGGCTGGACCTGGTGCCGCCCGGCGACCGGCTCGGCGCGTGCTCGGACCAGATGGGCAGCTCGCAGGGGCTCGGCCAGGGGCGCGAGTTCCGCATCCGGCGGATCATGCGCGCCTTGACCGAGTACGACGTCGTGCTGATCGACACCAGCCCGGTGCAAACCCCGCTGAACGTGGCGATCCTCTACGCGATCGACGAGGTGCTCATCCCGATCGATCCTTGCGTCGCGGCGCTGGCCGGCGTGCGGGCGCTGGAGGACCTGGTGCGCGACGTCAGCGGGTTCCGCCAGGAGATGACCGAGGCCGGCCCTTTGGCGATCTCGGGCGTCCTGATCACCCGGGCCGACCGGACCCTGGTCTCCCGGCAGGTCGAGGCGGAGGTGCGCGGCTACTTCGGCGACCTCGTGTACGAGCGCCCGGTGCCGGTCTCGGTGAAGTTCCGCGAGGCGTATGCGCGGGGCGTCCCTTTGATCCATTACGACCCGTATGGCCTGGGCGCGACCGCCTACCGAGAGGCCGCCGAGGCGTTCCTCAAAGGCACGCGCGGCGACGGCCACGGCTCAATGCACGAGCAGGGCAACCGCGCCGACCCCCCCGCGCCGACGACGATCATCGAGCGCGCGGGGTAGGGGGGATCACGACCGGAGACGACCTTCGCGGCTTCGCGTGAGGTCGTTTTCTTCCTTTGCGAACCTTCGCGCCTTCACGGCTTTGCGAGAGGTCTTCTCTATCAGTGAAGGGGGGTTGAGATGAGCGCGCGGCGCGGCGGAATCCCGGGGCCGGAGAGCCGGACCGGCCTGGTCCGACCCACGATGACCGAGGCGGAGTTCGAACGCCAGCAGGGCGGGGGCACCTCCACCAGCACGGCCGAGCAGGACGAGCCTCCCCCGGCCGACCAGCCCGAGCCGACCAGCACCTCGCGCGGCTCGTCGCGCGGCTCGTCGCGCGGCTCGCGCCGGAGCCCCTCGAAGCCGAAGCGCGTGCAGCGCATGTTCGCCATCGAGGAGGAGCTGGACAAGAAGCTCTGGCTCTACGCGATCCACGTCGGCAAGGACCGCTCCGAGGTCGTCAACGACCTCTTGCGCCCGCTCGTCGCCTCGATGGTCCTCTACGACAGCCGCGACCGCCGTAACAGCCGCAACAGCAACGACAACAACGACGACGACGAAGGGCAGGGGGGGTCGTCCGACTGACGGCCCCTTGCCGTCCGCCGCGATTGTTCCCAGCCCGGAAAACCGATAGAATCGAAGCGTCAGCACGATCGTTCTCGAAATCGTCGCTCCGATGCGAGGGGAGTCCCGCATGTCCTCCGCAACCCGGAAGAAGGCCGCCACACTCGACGACCTCCGCCGCGTGGACGGCAAGGCGGAGCTGATTGCCGGGAGGATCGTCCACCTCATGCCCACCGGGCACCGACCGAACCAGGCCGCCGGAGAGATCTTCGTCAGTCTCAAGATCCACACGCGAGCAACCCGGCGCGGCGTGGCCTACACCGACAACATGGGCTTCGCCGTCCCCAGGCTCCCCTCCGGTCGCGAGTCGTTCGCGCCCGACGCCTCCTACTACGACGGCCCGCTCCCGGCCGACGACATGGATTTCGTCCCGGGACCGCCGACGTTCGCCGTCGAGGTCCGCAGCAAGAACAACTATGGAGACGCGGCCGAGGCCGAGATCGCCGCGAAACGGGCCGACTACTTCCGCGCGGGGACCCTGGTGGTCTGGGACGTCGATCCGCGCGCCCGTTGTGTCCGCGTCACACGCGCGGACGCCCCCGGTCAGACCATCACCTTCCACGAGGGCCAGCTCGCCGATGCCGAGCCGGCCGTGCCCGGCTGGCGGATGGCCGTGAGCGACATCTTCGCCTGAGAGTGAAGGGCAGGGGGCGCCCGACGGACGGACGATCGCCCCAGACCTCACCGCCGGTCAACTCAACGAGCCGATGCCGCGCGTCGCCGGAACGGCCCGCGTTCTCGTCGTCATCGGTGCTGGGAACGTAGCCCTTCTTCCAATCGCCGCCGCCCGGACGGCGCATCTCCTCCAGCGCGTGGAATGGCTCGCCGAGCAGGTCGTTGAAGCGCTTCTCTTGATTCTTGGTCAAGATCCGCGCGACCTCCTTCGCGACCTTCTCCTGAAGCTGCTGCGATCGTTGGCGGTTCGCCTCGAAGCGCCGCTTCATGTCCGCCGCGCGCTCAGGGCCCAGAGGCCGCCCGGTGACCGGCAGGTCGCGGAGCATCTTCTCACGCTCTTGCCGCAAGTCCTCATGGAGCGCGTCGTACGACTGCCGGACCGCGTCGAGGGCGAGGACCTGGGACGGAGACACGTTCAGGGCGCGGCGGAATTCGGGCCAGGAGGCCGCGATCGGCCCGGCGATCTGCAAGGCGACCTCCCAGAGCCGTTTCATCTGGGCCTCGTCCAGGATGCGTGCCGTCTCGGCCAGGTTCAGGCGGCGGAGCCGCTCCAGGTTCTTCTTCCGTTCCGAACGGCCGAGGAGGTTGGTGGCCTCGATCGCCTCGGCGCCTTCAAGGTCGGGGAAGCGCTCGCCGACCTCACGCATGAGGCGAGGGAGGAGATCTCGTTCCGTTTCACGCATCTTGCTCTTT
Organism: uncultured Planctomycetota bacterium; assembly: GCA_963758025.1. Taxonomy (GTDB): domain Bacteria; phylum Planctomycetota; class Planctomycetia; order Isosphaerales; family Isosphaeraceae; genus CAVWUA01. Next base: position 62,576 of record CAVWUA010000027.1, read on the forward strand.
ATTAGTTCATCCTTGTTTTGCAATTTTTTTAATTGCTCATCCGTGATCTTGAGTTCTTGTCGCACGACCGGGGACAGGAGGAGGTAGGGAGGACCGAATCGCGACATGGAGTCGGCCATGCTATCGACGTAATCCCGCCACCATTCCGTCTGGCCATTTGGGGTTCCCGAACTTGCGTCCCGCCGTCCGGGGGATTGCCTTCTTTCTCGATCGGAATCGCGCCGCATACGACGGCAACGGAAATCGCGAGATACATCATGTGAATATTCCTCTCATGGAATCCCCGGAGAGTCCGCCCCCCTGAGAGTATCACCCAGGCGACGGGGGAACCAGAATATCCCAGCGCATGTCGAGACGACCCGGAGCGCCCGACGCGACGGGCAAGCCGCTTAGCCGGTTGGTTCCTCGGTCCCCTCGACCTCGACAAGCGGCACGCCCACGGCCGTTGCCGCCGCTTTGAGCCGGTCGTCCAGGGTTGCCAGCGGTAAGCCGCGTCGGATTGCCAGCTCAAGATAAGCAGCATCATAGGCGGAGAGATGATGGGCGCGGGCCAAGTGCATGGTATCGGACCACGCCCGTACCGCCGTTTCGTCATCGACGGTGATCGGAAAGGTGTCGAGGATCGCCAAGAAACGCGCCGCGTCGGCCGGCGTGATTCGGCCGCGACGCTCGCCCACGATCAGCGCGTTGGCAACCTCCAGCGGCCAGAGGGAAGGGACGTGGGCGTGTCGCTCGGGCATCCTGTCGAGGAGGGCTGCGGCGTACGTGTCATCCTCATCCTCAAAGCCCCAGACCATCGTCACCGATCCGTCCAGGACAAACGCACTGGTGACATCCATACGATTTCCCTCCTAGAACCGCCGCCCTTCCTCGATCAACTCGCGGACGCTCACGCCCTTGAGCGTCCGACCTTTGCGAAATTGCTTCATCGCTTCGACGGCATCCCGCACGTGGGATGTGGGCCGGGCGGGTCGCGTGGGCACGAGCCTCGCCACGGGCTTACCATGCTTGGTGATGGTGAATTCCTCGCCCTGGACAACCCGCTCCAGAAGCTGGGCCAGGTGCGTCTTGGCCTCAAACGAGCCGACGGTTTCCATAGTCCCTCCCTGATCGGTTCTGACCAGTTCCAACCAGTCTCATTCTAATCAAGACATTCGGATCGCGCCAAAACAAAGGAAGTCACACCAGCAGCCTTTCGGAATAGAACGCCGCCTCACCCGTCGTCGCCGTCGGGAAAGAGCGGCGTCGGGCGGTCCTTGACCGGGAGCTGAGAGAGGTCGATATCGGGCGGTTCGAGGCCGTGGCGGCGGGCCATCTCGGTCAGGCAGAGGGGTTCGATCATCGACTTCCAGCGCCGCAGGCCGGGGTGCTCCGCCTTGACCTTCGCGGTGATCTCCGCCTGCTCGGCGTCGGTGAGGGTCTGCCAGTGGTCGCGCAGGGCGGCCTTGCGGGCGGCGGCGGCACGGGTCGTGGCGCGGGCCTCGGCCTTCTGGCGACGTTCGGCCTCGGCGGCCGCGCGGTCGGCGTCGACCGCCTGGGTTTTGGCGGCGTTCTTGTGAAACTCGCCCGGGGCCTGGTAGTCCGCGCGAATCGACGCGACGAGGTAGCCGGCCGGGTTCTTGCTCACCCGCTTGTCCTCGTTCTGCACGAGCCAGTCGAAGACTTCCAGCTTGGTGCGCACGCGGATCGGCGGGTGGGACGCGAGGAGCGACGCGGCGGCCTTCGCCGAGACGCCCCGCGCGACCAGCGCCGCGCGCAGGGCCGCTTGCTCGGCCTCCGGCTCGGGCGCCGGCTCCACCTGGTCGCGGACCTTCGGCCCCCGGATCAGGAGGATGCGCCACTGGCCTCGGCCTTGCCACGAATACCGCTCCTCCGGCGTCAAGGGCTCCAGAAACCCGAGCGCCTCCAGCTCGTCCAGCGCGGGCTTGAGCCGCCGCTTCAGCTCGGTCGGCTTGTAGGAACGGCTCATGCCGATGTGCTCACACGCGAGCACCTTCAAATCAAAGTCGAGCCGGTCGCGGCGATAGAACCGCTTGTCGAGGAAACGGAACATCCGCTTGGTCGTCGGCAGGCGCAGGCGGAGGTAGAACTCCAGATCAAGCTGCTTTAAATTGCCGCTTTGGAAGCTGCGGAAGATCACCTCGTTCCAGCGGAAACTGGAGAGGGGTTGCGGGTCGGCGCCTCCCCCTTTCTTCCGTTTGCCCGGGGCCGGCTTGCGGCGCTCGCGGTCGTAGAGGCTGACGTTCTCCAGGATGTGGAAGTTCTCATCGACCCAGCTCTTGGCCGCGTTGTCCCACCAGGCGTTCTCGTACATCAGCACGACGCCCACCCAGCGGTGTAACGCCTCCTCCACCCGCCGGTAGCTCGGGCCGGTCTGCGGCCAGCCCAGAAGCTCGATCAGCTCGTACCGCGAGAAGGAGACCTTCGGGTCGGTGAAGTTGTTCCGGCGCTTCGTTAACTGGATCAAACCGACGATCACCTCGTCATCCACCGCCGCCGGCAGGCCGTGCTTCGAGGGGGCCATGATCGTCAATCGCCGCACGATCGGCACCCCGTCGCGCTGGTCCAGACGGTCCTCGAACACCAACGTCGTCTGCCCGTCCGGCACCCGATCCGTCAGCGCGGCGATCGGAAACTCGGCCAGATTCAATTCATCCTTGAATGCAATGTTGGATGGCGCGTCGCCTTCTTCAATCCGCTCAACCTCTTCAAACAGCTCAATCGGCGTATCTTGTTTTTTCGCCATCGCTGCCCCAATCGTCAAGGTCGATGGGAGGTCGTGTGGTTTTCTTCTGTTTTGGAAAGAAAACAACAACAAATTCCGGCGGAACGCCGGTGTTTGTCTTTAGTCTAAAGCAAAAGTCTAAAACAAAGTCTCCGGGACGTAAACCCTTGAAAAAACACAACTTCCAGAAGCTAAGTATGTCCGGTGTAACGGTACTGGTATGTCCGGTGTAACGTGAGTGCACACCCTAAGTATGTCCGGTAGAACGGTAAAAGTATGTCCGGTGTAACGTGAGTGCACGCCCTAAGTATGTCCGGTGTAACGGTAATGGACACCTGCATCGTATGTCCGGTGTAACGCTAACGTGCTTTTGTCCACCAGGTGCATGATTTTGACGAAGTATGTCCGGTGTAACGTGAGGAACTTTCGTTCAGAAGACGTCCGCCCCGGCCAGATATGTCCGGTGTAACGTGAGGAACGTCTGTTCATTAGGTCTGGCGAGGGGTTCGCGAAAGTATGTCCGGTGTAACGTGGGGATGTTCTGTCCAGCGGAGACCGGGGTTCTCCGGGGGAAGGGTGTCCGGTGTAACGTGAGGAACGCCCGTTCATTCCGGAACGGGACGGTGTCGCGTCTCGCGCCGGCGATCTCAAATGGGGGCGGGGCTCCCGGAAAGTATGTCCGGTGTAACGGTACGGAGCCTCGCGGGGGCAAAGTATGTCCGGTGTAACGGTAGCGGGCTCCCGGCGGACCGGGCTTCCGGGGCGAAAGTATGTCCGGTGTGACGGTAAATCGCCGTCGAGACGCCCCGAAGTATGTCCGGTTTAACGGTAAATTCACCCTGGAAACGGGCCAAAGGCGGAGACCTTCGGGGAGCGCGACGCGGAAGTATGTCCGGGCCATCGGTACCGTCGAGGAGCCGAGTCGTCCGCATCGCCGGGCCGGGGTCTGACGTGGCGGAGCGGCAGACGGCCCTGGAAGGCCCCTGGGAGCGTTTCAGGACACGCGGACGTGATTTTGCACGTCCGACCCCCGCGCGGCCCTCCTGGGCGATCCTGAGCGTTCTGGCGAAGAGGGCAGAGCAGGGGGGTGGCGGGACCGTCTCGACTCGGGAGCGCTTCAGAATGACCGCGCCCCAGCCTCGGCCGAGCATCCCGACCCTGAGCGCGTCATGATCCCGCCGGCTCATTGGCGGTGTCGATCGTCTCGCCGCCCACCGCCTCCAGGTCCTTCTTCTACGGAGGTCGAGGCTCCGCTCTGAAGGTCGAAACCCGGCCGTGTTCAAGCTTAATATGGCTCAAATTTCCTCGACGGCCATTTCCGATCAGCGCCTACGTCATTATGAAAGTTCTTGGCGATTTGATCAAACCAGGCCAGGCTTGTATAATATAGAAGTAATGAAATATGAATTACAAAAATTCACGAAGCGAAGTCGAACCTCTCGAAGCTCATTTGTCGGTGACGATTCCGCACGCTCTCGCCGTGCAGGCCCTGGCCGATGTCCACCGCGACCCATTCAACCGCATGCTCATCGCCCAGGCGAAGCGCGAGGGCTTCAAGCTCGTCACTCGCGACCCGAATATGCCGCTTTACGGCGTGCCTCACATTGTTGCCTGAGCCGAGCTTCCCCAGATAAAGGGAATTATCTCCGGCAAAAGGGGAGAGGTCCATGCGTGCATGAGAAAGGGGGTTATCCTGCATAAACCTGGTGGCAGTAATTGCGTGTATGCAATGCATGCATGGGACGTCATACGGGGTTTGCTCGTTGGTACCGCTCTTCGATTTCCCGCCGCAGGTTCTCGTACACGGTCAAACTCGTTCTGAGTGCGTCGCGGGCAATGGAGCGGCGAGTTGTTGCCAATTCCAGATTTGGCAAGCCCTGAGCGTGAAGGTCATTTGCCTCCTTCAATTCGCGAACGGCATCGGCGAGCTGGTCGAGTGCCTCGCTCCTGAGCTCATCTAGTTCCTCGTCCGTCAGCGGTCGCGATGGCATGAGTCACCAAGGGAAAGAGGTTAGAGATTCGAAAAGGCAGTTGTATGGCCAGTAATCCGACCAATGGCGGCTGACCAACTGAGTTGCGAGGCTCCGCGAGTCCTTCCGCGGAGCCATTCGATTATGGAATTAGGAAATCAGCACATCGCAGCCTGGACCTTGCGTCCGACATTGCTATTGCGGATTTGGCTACGGAGACGGCAGGTGCGGCTTTTGAGGCTCTCGACGGTGACCCCATGACGAGCGGCGACCTCGGCGTAGGAGTAGCCCTCGGCGAGCATCCAGAGGACTCGCCAATCGGTCTCGCGGACGGATTGGCGAACCAGTCCCAGGAGTTCCGATGTGGCAACCTTAGCCACATGGTCCTCGCACAGCGGCCCCCGTCCCTGCACCAGGGACCGCACGCTCTCACGCCGCATAGAACGCCGACGCTCGGCGAAGCGCTCCGAAAGTCGGATGCGACGGCGATATTTGGCGGCCCGATTGCAGCACAGGTTTTCGAACTGGCCACACAGGCTCACCGAGTCCATTGACCGGCCGCTCAGACCGAGTTCGTCCACGCAGGCCGTCAAGGCGTCATCGTGGCCGAACGAGTCGGGGTTGGCCGCTCGGCTATCACCAGCCGATTGAAACCGGAGGAAGTCATTCCACGGGAATGGCAGGGCACGGGCGGGCATGATGGTTCTCCTCGACTGTTGCGGGCCGTTGTGGCACCGCGGGAGAAGGGTCGGACGAGAAGCTTGCCGGGGCTGCGACCGATGTCCCCCGACCTCGGGGACGCTGTGCCGCGAGGTCGGGTCGGATGACATCGGTCGAGCCATGACAGGCTCAAACGACTTATGTTACTTGAGGCCGAGCTGGGTCGCAAGGTTCTGGGACCACTGCCTCCGCAGCATGTCGAACGTACGTTGCAGCTCTCCTTCACCGTCGTTGGCGGTCATCGCACTCTGGGTGCGTGCCAGCGAGAGCAGGAGGAGTTGGAGGCCGATGACGGTCTCCGAGCACCGGGCGGCGAGGTCGGGTTCGAGCTCGTCATTCTCGCCGGACTGGTTGACCTGGATAGCCCGCTGAGCGAGCAAGCTCACCGGTTCGTAGACGTGCTTGAAGAAAGGGTGAGCCGTATTAATCGTCAGGATGATGCGGCCATACTTATAATCCACATGATAGAATGGCCAATAGTCGTCATGCTTGAAGACGGTGATGTAGCGGGAGGTCTTGACCCGCTGGTATGCCTCCTCGTCCGTCTCGCCTTCACGCTTCAGGCCGACCGCCAACGCCCTGAGGTTTTGGTCGAGTTGGGCCTGCTCGTCAGCGTCTCCCGTCATGAGGCTGGTCAAGTGCCGTAGCCTGGAGTGACTCCGACTCGTTGGCCCTCCGCTCGGCCTCGGTCATCCGCTCCTTCGCCTCTTTCGCCCCGGCCGCACGCTCGGCCCAGTGCTGCTCGATGCTCTTGCGGACGCCCAACAATTCGTCCTTGATTGTCTCGCGAATCAGCTGTGCAGACATAACCCTTGGGCCGGACGCCCTGCTTGTTGACCGCCACGCCGAATGCCTCGTCGAGCTCGGCGGGAAAGTCGACTTCGAGACGCCACCATGAATCGCGTGTATTCGGCTTCCCCACGATGGCGGCCATCGAGCCGATGTAGACCTCGCGGTCGCTCCTCACGAACGAGATGCCCCGGTTGTCGAAAATTTTCAGGTCGTTCTTCTGAACCTTCTGGGGGAGTTGGTCCCACTCAGCCACCGGCAGGCGGTAGAGGCGGACCTCAGCGGTCGCGTGCTTGCCGCTGCCTTCCTCGATGGGGATTTTGAGGGACCAATGGTGGACGATTCGGCTCCGCTTCTCGTTTAGCCCTTCGACACGCGTGTGCCATGCCGACTCCATCCAATAGGTCGGGTCGAACGGTTCGACGCGGCGATTGTTGATGTAGAGCTTCAGCCCGCGGGCCAAGTGCCTCCGGTAAACCCGGCCCATCTCCTTGGTGGCATCGTCCACGAGGGTGGATGCCTTCCGGTGCGACAGGCGGTCGCACTGCGGCATGTAGACGATTGTTCCGCTCGGCCCGATAAGCTCCATCAATCGGCCCGGGTCATCCACGAGCAGGTCGATGGGCTTCTGGGGGTTGCGTGGTTCGGGGTAGGAGAGGGGCTTGACCAAGATGTTGTGGACGTCCGCCGGGAAATCGCGACGGAAGACGGGTTCGGGGAGATTGACGACGTTCTTGGTATCGTTGCTGATTTCGTTGACGTCCAGCGTCATGTTGTAGATGGCACCGCGTTCCTGCCACGAATAGACGTCGAGCACCGGGCCGAGGCTGAGAGCCGCCGTCTTCATGCCCACGCCGTATCGGCCGATGCCCTCCCGGTTTTCGAAGCACATCGAACCGCCGAAGGCCATCGCGGCCCTCAAGACGTTGGGGGCCATCCCCGCCCCGTTGTCGTAGACCAAGGCGTCGATGACGTAGTCGCCCCGTCTTGCCGGTCTGATTGAAGTAGACGCGGACCTCGGTGGCTCCCCACTGAATCGCGTTGTCGACGTGCTCACAGATGGCCGACGTCGTGTCGTTGTAGCCCATGTCCCGGAGCGAATTAATCAGAGTCTGGCCCAGGAAGAGCGGGACATTCGCCCCTTCCTTGATGATGCGGTTCAGTACCGTCCTGGCACCCCTCGGGGCGTCCGGGCCCCACTTCGGGACGAATTGGGCGTCCGGGACGCCCGTGGACTGGTCGGCGGCGTTCGTCGGCGAATCGATTTGCGACATGGTCAACCTCTCTGTCTGTGGCCTCGGCAATGTGCGAGGCCGGAGGAGGATGCGGGGCGGAACCTACCGCCTCCACCTAATAGGGTGGGGGACCTCTCCGCTGGTTGCACAATTTTTTCTGAATTCGCCAACACCTCAACGCGTGCCGCCCCAGCCAGGACTTGGGGACGTGGGCGGCGGCCTTACGAACGTAGGCTGCCGCGGCGAGGATGGCTCGCTCGTTCTGGCGTTCCGAAACATAAAGGCCGCTTACAGGTCGGTTGCCCCTTGACGGCAGAGACCAGCGGATCTCCTTGAACGACCGTTTTCCCGAGACCGCTTCCCGGCGTGGCGAGGCGGGGCCGGAGGGGGACGCGGACGTTTAGCGGCGGGGGTTGTTGCCCAGGCGGTTCAGGAGGGACTTCCAGGAGGATTGGTTCTGCTGCTCCAGGGTGTTGAGCCGGTTGAGGAGCCAGGAGGTGGCGTCCTGGGGGTTGCCCGATGAGGACTCGGCGGGGGGGACCTTCAGCGGGGGGGGCTTGGGGAGGCTCGGCGGGGAGGCGGCAGGGGGCTTGGCGGCGAAACGCTGGCGGATGTCCTCACGCAGGGCGTGAAGCTCCTGCTGGATCAGCTCGACCTGCGCGTGGTGCTGTTCGAGGGTCTGCTCGTGGTCCTCGTGCAAGACGCGGACGGCCAGGACGACCTCGCGGCGGAACTCGTCCTGGCGGCGGAGCATCTCGCTCTGGGTGGCCTGGATCTGGCCCATCATCCAGGCGAACAGGGCCGTCTGAGCTTGCTCGGGAGGCAGGCCCGCCAGCTCGGGGGGCAGGGCCGCGTGGGGGCTGGCGGAAAGCCACGCGCCGGGCTGGTCCCGCGCGGCGATCTGGGTGGGGATCGTGTCGTCCCTGTCGGGCGTGGGGGGGCGACTGTCGGGCCAGCCCCGTGCCCGGCGTGACGGCCGGTTCCAGTTGCACCGTGAATCGTTCCGCGCCGATGGTCAGCCGATCGCGGAGCCTGGCTCGTGCCTCCGGGATGCCGTTGAAACAGGGGGATCATCGACCACCTTGCCGTTTACCGACCGTTGCGGGAGCAGTCCATTTCGCACCGGAAACTAGAACTATCGGAAGCCCGTGACGTCTCTCAAGAATTTGCACTGTGGCGCGAACATCTCCGGGAGGTTTGGCGTCTAGTGGGGCATATGAGGACGGGGTCAGTGAAAGCCCCGCCGGGATCAATCGAGGTACCGAGACGACCGAGGTGATGATGCTCCGCGAGTGGAGTTCTACAAGCGGCGAACGTGAGGGAACGGGCCGACGCGCCGGTCAACCGGCGAATTCGTTTCCGGTCCATCCCCTGCGCCTGTGACGCCCCGGTTGCTCATTCCTTGATGGTCTGCCGGGGCCCGGTGTCACGCGACAGCCGGGCCTTTTTCGTTTGGATGGGTCGGTAGCTGAGATGGTGTAGCGGCGGCCTGAAGAGCCGCAGACGTGGATTCGAGCGCCACCCGACCCGCTGGAGACGGCCCGTTCGTCTATCGGAAGGATACCGCCCTTTCAAGGCGGAGATGAGGGTTCGATTCCCTCACGGGCTGCTCGGAGGTGAGCGATGAACGGAACCAAACGCACGGCCCTCGGACGACTCCCGGGGCCGTGGTGTAACGGCAGCATGGCGGACTTTTAATCCACCCGGTGGGGGTTCGAATCCCTCCGGCCCCATCCCGGACCGGCCCGTAGCTCAGCGGCAGAGCGCTCGGCTGATAACCGGAAGACGAAGGTTCAACTCCTTCCGGGCCGATCGAGAGACATCCTTTCGGGACTCAGGTGTTAGTGGCAGCACGCCCGGCTCTTAACCGGGTCGGTGAGGGTTCGAGCCCCTCGGGTCCCACTCGGTGATGGCACTGGTCGTCCAGCGGCGAGGACACCGCACCCGTAATGCGGTGACGTGGGTTCGAGTCCCACCCGGTGCTCTCGGCTTCTTTGACAATTCGGCGTCGGCAGCTTGTGCCCATGATGTAGCGGCAGCCTGCCGCCTCGCCAGGGCGGACGTGTGGGTTCGACTCCCGCTGGGCACTTGAGCGATTCGGGGTGTGGGAAAGCCTGGCAATCCGCCTGGTTCGGGTCCAGGAGGCGCCGGTTCGAATCCGGCCGCCCCGACTCTCGACGATTCCGGTGGAGCTCATGCTGGTATAGAGCGCCCGGTTGTTAACCGGGAAGTCGCAGGTTCGATTCCTGCCGCCGGAGCTGCCAAGTGATCGTGGAGTGGAAGGGCAAGCCGACGGGAGACGGCACCCGACTCGAACTCGGGCGAGCGCTGAGCCTTGGGGGTTCGACTCCCCCTCCTTCCGCCTTCTTCGGAACGACCGTGCCCTTGGCCGAGCGGCAGAGGCACCGGCTTCCCAAGCCGGACAGGCGGGTTCGACCCCCGCAGGGCACTCTCGGGGATCGGTCAACCGGTAGGCCGCCTGCCTTTGGAGCAGGTCATGGAGGTTCGAGTCCTCCTCCCCGAACCTTCCGGTCGGCTCGGGTGTCCGAGAGGACAGCGGGCGACGACTCCGGGGCTGTTGCGGTTGGTCGTGACGCCGAACGCTCTGAACGTTGGAGGCCGCTGGTTCGATTCCAGCCCCCGGAACTCGGCGACGGAAGCCATCCGGCCGGATGAGGGGCCCGCCTTGAACGCGGGCGGCGGGCACGGCTCGCTTGTGGGTTCGAGTCCCACGGCTTCCGCTGGTGGGATGCGTTCGCCCAGGTACGCCAACGGCCGAGCGGCTCGGCTTAAACCCGAGTGATTGTGGGTTCGAGTCCCACCCTGGGAATGCGGACGACTGATGGCCCGGTAGGCTAACCGGCAAAGCCACCTGCCTTAGAAGCAGGGGATTGAGGGTTCGAATCCCTCCTGGGCCACTTCGGCGGATGGATGCCCTCGCGGAGCAGCCCGGAGTGCTCGCCTCGTTGTCAGCGAGGAGACCAGGGGTTCGAATCCCCTCGGGGGCGCTGGACACCGGCACGGTACGCCAACCGGCAGAGCGGCCAAGCTCAAACCTTGGTGATCTGTGGGTTCGACTCCCACTCGTGCCATCAGAACCGGAACTCAGAGAATGCGTCGGCTGGGCATGGGCGTGCCCCGGTGGCCGTAACCCACCCGCCTTCGGGCCTTGCAGGTTCGACTCCTGCCCGGCGCACTGACGGAGACATCGGATCTGGCCCTGTCGTCTACCGGAAGGACACCACCCTCTCAAGGTGGAGACGCGGGTTCGACTCCCGTCGGGGCTACTGACCGAAAAGCAACTGCGGGTGGGCCGGTGCTCGGCCGAGCCTCATAAGCTCGGAGCGCTGGGTTCGACACCCAGACCCGCAACTCTCTGACAATCGCGCCGGGGCGGCAAATGCCACCTCGGCGCCTCTCGGGGAACCGTCCCGTGGTCCAACGGCAACGACGTCTGGGTCACATCCAGGAAACGATGGTTCGACTCCATCCGGGACGACTGCACGCGGTCCGCAGGTGTTATGGGCGGCACGCCTCCTCGGTAGGGAGGCGGTTCGGGTTCGAGTCCCGAGCGGACCTCTGGTTCCCGGGCGATTGGGCTGCTGGTCCAACGGCACGACACCTGCTCCGCACGCAGGAGATCGGGGTTCGACTCCCCGGCGGTCCACTTTGGGAGGTTCGACGGGCTCATGGTCCAACGGCACGACACCGCCCTGGCGTGGCGGAGATCCGGGTTCAACTCCCGGTGGGTCCACTGCAACGACGGAAGGTAGCCGGATACGGCTGGCCGGGCCTCGGTGCTGACGATTGCCCCGCAAAAGGGCGTGAGGGTTCGAATCCCTTGCCTTCCGCTGTAATGTTCATGTATTATTAATAAAATTATATTTTAGTATATGAGATACATTCCGGGTTCGAGCCGAAGCACATGGGCGGTTAGCTCAGCAAGGCCAGAGCGCCGGCATGACACGCCGGAGGCCGCAGGTTCGAGCCCTGCACTGCCCACTCGGATCGCAAACGGAAGGGCCACCCGAACCGGCGACGGGGCCCGCTTGGAAGGCGGGTGAGCGATGAGCCTTGCGGGTTCGACTCCCGCCCCTTCCGCTGTGTCTGTGGTGTAAGGGAAGCATTCCTGCTTGTGAGGCAGATGGTGCCGGTTCGAGCCCGGTCAGGCACATCCCCGGCCGGCTTCGCGTGGCCGAGGT
>CAVWUA010000028.1:0-89532 GCA_963758025.1 uncultured Planctomycetota bacterium
TGCCCTCCCCCCTCCGAAATCGTGCCCAAGGAGTGTCACTTCGGCTCCTTCAAGGCGCACGGCACCGCGCAAGGTCAGCATCAATCCCTGAGACCCGTTTTGAGCCTCCCAGCGGTCCGAGAGATGGTCCCGGAGCGGAGGACTGATGACCGATCTTGTTACCTTGAAAGGCTTTCCGCCGACCACCCCCCGCCCCCCGCCGGCCGAAACGGGCCGCCAAGGTCAACGATCGCTCGCGCACCGCGGGGATCGGCGCAGGAAAATCACCGCTTCCCTTTTGTGAATAACAAGTTGCGGCGATTCTCTCTGGATCGGCCCCCAAAAAAAAACGCACGTCCGGTATCAGCAACACGCGGAGGACCGGTGGCGCTCGAAAGAATGTCACTGAGGTTCCTCCGCCGCCTCCCGGAGGGTTTCGCCCCTCCATCACCCCGCTGGTCCTCGTGGGGGGAGACGGACCGATCCGCCGACCGCGCAAGCGTCGCGGTGAGACCGGTCTGGACGTCAGGATAGCGCAAAGAGACACCCAGTTCTTCCTTGAGTCGGCGGTTGGAGATCCGCTTGTTCCCCCCTTCGCGATTTGCCTCGGGCGAGCCGGGCGAAGGAGGCTCGAAACGAGGCTCCGGAGCGCCCAGGGCTCGTGCGACCAGAGCATAATACTCCTGCCGGGGGAGGGGCCGATCGTCGCTGGCGAGGTAAATCGGTCCTGGTGCGGTCTGGTCCAGCGCGGCCACGGCGGCCTGTGCGGCATCATCGATATGGATCAGGTTGAGCCATTTCCGAGGGTCGCCCGGAATGGGTTCACTCCGCTCGATGCTCGTCCGGCGAATGATCCGGTCCGGCCCGTAGAGCCCCGAGAATCGCACGACGACCGCCGAGAGATCGCGCCGCGAGGCGACCTCTCGGAGCAGATCCTCGGCCTCCAGGCAAACCCGGCCGGACTCGTGGATTGGCTCCGTCGGAGACTGCTCATCGACCCAGCCGCCGTCATCCTGGCCGTAAACGCCGGTTGAGCCCGCATAGACCAGGCGATTCAGGCCGGGCGGTACGTTCGCCAGAACGTTCCGTAACCCCTCAACATACACGGTTCGCATGGGAATCCCGGCCCTGCGGTCGAATCCCACGCAGTAGAGAACGCGATCGGCCGGCGGCAAGGCGACGAGCGAGCCAGGATCGAGGACGTTGGCAATCACCGGCTCGATTCCCCAGGCCGACAGCTCCGAGGCTCGCTGCGGAGATCGGACCGAGCCGTAAACCGTCTCGCCGCGCTGGCTCAAGAGGTGGCCCACGCGACGGCCGAGGTAGCCGCAGCCGAGGATCAAGGTCGTCACGACTCCGGTTCCTCCGTCTCCGGGGCGTCCACCGGATCGTCCAGCGCGGCGGGAGCCGCCTCGTTCCGGGGACATCCGGCGTCGAGATAGTTCTGGAGCAGCAGACACGCCGCGAGCATGTCACGACGGGATTCGCGGCCCTTCCGACGCATACCTTGGGACCGCAGGGATACCTCGGCTTCGACCGTGGTGTATCGTTCGTCGAAGAAAACGACATTCAGACCCGAAACGCCAGCCAACCAGGCTCCCCACTGACGCGCCAGGCACCGCGGACTCACCCTCGTTCCCGCTCGTGTGCAGAGGAAGTCCCACGACGAGAAGGTCGATGTCTTCCTCTTCGATCAGGGTACGGTAATGGGCGGCATCCCGTTCGGGGGTGCGGCGTTCATAGACCTCCAGCGGGGTGGCGATCTGGCGGCGAGGGTCGCTCAACGCCGCGCCGACGCGCCGGGTTCCGAAGTCTAAGCCGAGGATTCGTCCCATGATGGATCGGTTTCATCTTATAGATAAGATCCATGACCCGCTTTATCGAGTCCTTCCACAACCCCCTTGAGCTTGTCGAGCTGATCCTTGCGGGCGACCAGGGTCGCGCCGCCGGACTGGACGATCACCAGGTCTTCGACGCCGAGCGTGGCAATCAAGCCGCCGTCGTCATTGACAATGATGCAATCCTTCGTCTCGATGGGGTGGACCTGTCCCTGGATTGTGTTGCCCTGGGCGTCGGGGGGAACCAGGGCGTTGAGGGCTCGCCAGTCGCCGACGTCATTCCAATCGTAAACGACTTCCAGAACCCGGACGTTGCCCGCCTTCTCCATCACGGCCTTGTCGATGGGGACCTTCTCCATCTTCGGGAATTCTTCGGCCAGAACCTCGGTCTCCTTCTCCGTGCCCAGAGCCGGTCCGATCCGGGCAATCGACTCGGCCAGGGCAGGGCGGTGCTTGGCCAGGGCATCGAGGATGTTCTGTGCTCTCCAGACGAAGATGCCCGAATTCCAGGCGAAATGACCTGAAGCGACGAATTGCTCGGCGGTCGCCCGGTCCGGCTTCTCGCGGAACTGTTTCACGCGGTGCAGGGCAATCCCTTCCGGCTCACCGAGCGACTCGCCTCGCTCGATATAGCCGTATCCCGTCTCGGGGCGGGTCGGTCGAATGCCGAAGGTGACGAAGGCGGTCGGGTCCTCGTCGATGATCGCCACCGCGGCCCGGACGGTCTTCTGAAACTTCTCAGGGGGCTGGATGACGTGGTCGGCCGGCATGACGATCATCGTGCCGTCCGGGTCCTTCTTCACAATGGCCGCCGCCGCCAGGCCGACGCAAGGGGCCGTGTCGCGCGGGCAGGGCTCGGCGACGACGTTCCGCGCGGGAACGTCGGGAAGCTGCTCGCGGATCGCCGCCGCCTGGTCCGCGCCGGTAATGATCAGGACGCGTTCGGGCGGCACCATCGGCGCGATCCGCGCGACGGTCTGCTGGAGCATGGTCGCGTCGCCATAGAGGCGGAGCAATTGCTTGGGCCGGTTTCGACGGCTCTTGGGCCAGAACCGGGTTCCACTTCCCCCGGCCATCACGACGGCGTGAAGCATGGTTTCTCAATCCTTTGGGAAAACGTGGATCCGTCAGCGAAGGATCGTTCAAAAATCTCGATCGTCTCTGCTCAACGCAGATACAGCGGCTCCTCGACAGCCAGGCCGGGCGGGAGCTTCTGTTTCAGCTCCTCGGCGTCAAGCGCGTATAGAGGGCTGATCTCGATGCCGAAGGGGACCGAGCCATCGGGACGTCGCGGCACGGTCGCGCCGGCTCCTTCGAGCCAACCGGCGTACAGATCGCTCATGCGCTGACGGACCGTCGCGGGCGAATCGGGACCGGTGGCGTTCTTGAGCGGCTCGAACTCCACGGCCCGGTCGGTTTCGACGAGGGTCGATCGCTCGGCCAGGGGGAGTGCGTCGAAGATGAACGTCTCGAATTTCACCGCATTTGGCTCGGTCGGCTCCACGATGCTGCCCTGATCGTCAATGGTCTGAACCTTCTTCAAGGCGCGATGGAACGGGAGTTTCCCGCCGTCCGCGACCAGCCGTTCGATGAACGACCGTTCGAAGATATGGATGGCGATGCTTCCGGCCCAGAGCTCCAGGTTCCCTTCCGGCTCGCGACGCTCGGCCAGTTCGGGGGGGAGGTCGGAATATTCGATGACCTGCAAGTGGCCATCCACCTCCACGACCACGCCGACCTTCTCCTCCGGTTGAATTTTCTCGACAACCTTGAATGAGACCTCGGCATCAGCGTGACGGTGCAAGCCGAGAAAGCCCGGCTCGGCGATCTGCACCATCGGATTATCCACCTGGAAGTAGAACAAGGTGCGTATGCCACGCTCGCGCATCTCGTCGAGGCAACTCGCTCTCCCGTTCTCGCCTGGAGCGGCCAGCGCGCGCAAGGTGCCGCCGTGTCCGTCGGGGCTCAGGGCAAGTGAATCTTTCGACGCCAGCAGGATCTTGCCCTGTTTCCCGGTCCACAGCCGGCATCTGTCCCTGAACGAACAGGCGGACGTGCTCCAGGCCGAAGTTTTCGTGCTCGGTGAAGAATCGGGCCGTCGCCTCGTGGTTGTCCGGGCTGGTCATCACATAGAGAGGGATGGCGCGACCGTGTCGCCGGCCGAGCGCGACGATTTTCTCGGCATGAATCTGGAACAACGTGGCCGAGGAAACCGGGCCGATCGGATAGGTTCCCTTGGGGCCGTCGAAACCCAGGCGGGTGCCTTGACCTCCGGCCACGAGGACCACGCCCACCTCGCCGGCCGACAGCACCGCCTCACCGATCTCGGCCGCGTGCCGGCGGGCGACGCGGTCGGCGTCGGTGTGAGGAAGTCGGTTGACCCAGACGGGACGGACACGCGCGGGATCGGGGGCGGATGGTTCGTTTCCATGAACCAGACGGCGGACCAGATCGTCGATCTGGTCGAAATCGATCCGCTCGATCTCGTCGAGCAGCCGGGCGCGGCCCAAGGCGTCGAGTTCGTCCCACCAACGCAGCAGGTGGTCCTGTCCGTGGCGGGCCAGTGTTTCGGCCAGTCTCGGCTTCGACTCGGCGGTCATTCAGCTCTCGTCCCGATCAGGTCGCGGTTTGTGATCAAAAAGTCAAGGACAGGCCATCGTAGGCCAAGGCGACTCCGGCGGGCAAGCCGGACTCGATCGTCGCATGATCGAAACCATGCGACAGATGCGTCAGGTACGCTTGTCGCGGTTTCAGCCGGGCAATCACATCCAGGGCCTGTTCCAGGCTGAAGTGCGTCGGGTGTGGCTCGTGCCTCAAGGCGTCGAGAATCAACGTGTCGAGGCCCTCCAGAACCGACCAGCTCGCCTCCGGAATCCGACTGACGTCAGTACAGTAGGCCAGGTTGCCCAGGCGGAAGCCCAGAACCCGGAATCGCCCGTGTTCGAGGCGAAGCGGCAGGATCGTCTGACCAAGAAGTTGGAATGGCTGCCCCGGCTCGATCCGCTCGAATCGCAGTTGTGGCACACCACCCGAGGGAATCCGCGATGCCTGGTCGTTGAAGGCGTAATGGAAGACCCGGCGGATCGCCTCCTCGGTTTCCGACTCGCAATAGAGCGGCACCGGACCTCCCAGGTGTTTCGGGAAGAGCCGGGCGTCGTCCAGACCGAACAGGTGGTCGGCGTGTGCGTGCGTGTAGGCGATCGCATGGACCTGTCGGACCTTCTCCCGGAGCAGTTGCAGCCGCATCTCGGGAGTCGTGTCGATCAACAGGTTCCCCCCGGGCAACTCCAGCAGGACGCTCGGCCGGGTGCGCTGATTTCGAGGGTCGTCCGACGTGCAGACCGTGCAGTTGCAGCCCAGGACCGGAACGCCGGTGGAAGTCCCGGTACCGAGAAAGATCAGGCGTCGGGTGGACGTAGCCGCGAGATCCGCCAAAACCCCCGTCTCCTATTCCTGCGTCGGGGAGAGCCTCCGACTCTCTCCGGCATTCGCTTGACGATGGCAGTATACGATATCGGGCTGATTTGAGCGATTGCAATTGGCATCCCAAACGAAGCGGTTGCTGTGGACCGGGACCGACCTTGACCATTACAATGCGACGCCTGTCAGGGAGGAAACCGCTTACGGAACCGCCATTGAGGGAAGGGAGTCCCTACCGCGATGTCCCGCACCGAACCCTTGACCCGGGCTCGTCCGTTCACCGTTCTCTCGCGTCGTGACCACCTCGATCTAGCGGACTGGCTCCTGCGCCGGGGCCTGGCCTGGATGGTCGGACTGCTCTGTCTGCTGGAACTGGGGGCCTGGCTCCCGGGCTACCTGACGTGGCCCTGGTGGGCGGATCATGACGTCTTCGCCACGATGGCGAGAGGCTGGGACGGGGGTTTACTGCCGTACCGCGACCTGCTCGGCAACAACTTTCCGGGGACGATCTACCTGTTCTGGCTGCTCGGGAAGCTCGGCGGTTGGGGAAATACCGCCAATCTCTGGGCGGCCGATGCCGCCTTCGTGGTGATTCTGGGCATCGCTCTCCTCGGCTGGAGCCGTCGGCGGTTTGATTCCAGCCTGCCGGGGCTGATCGGGTATGCCGCGTTCCTCGGCTATTATCTGAACCTGGACTACTCGCAGGCCGCGCAGCGGGACTGGCACGCGCCGTTCTTTGGCGTGCTGGCGTTGCTGATCCTGCAAACGTGGCCTGGTCGCACGGGGCGAATCGTCTCGGCCCTGGCGTTGGCGACGGCGTTGCTGTTCCGACCGCAGGCCGTCTTGTTCGCTCCGGCGATTCTGCTGGCGGTCGTAGAACGCGATCGACCATCGACAAGACGAGTCGTTGGTTCCCTTGTCGTCTGGGGCCTGGTCGTGACGCTCGGCGTGATCCTGGGGTTCCTGCCGCTGATTCTGGCGGGTGTCGGTGATGAGTTCCTCCGCGGTGTTCGACTCGCGAGCTTCGGTGCGAGCTACAACACGACCTCCGGATTCAGCGTGCTCAAGGAGCTTCTGGACGAACTCCTCGATTTCCGCTTCGTCCTCCCGGCCCTGGCGAGTGTGTCGTTGATTCGAAACACCTCGCCCGCCCTTCGTTCCTTGACGCGAACGTGGCTCGTGGCCCTGGTGTTCGTGGCGTTTTACAAGCCGATCAGCCCCGTGCAACACGCCTATCTGAGCCACCCGCTGATGTTGGTCTGGGCGGTCAATCTCGCCGTTTTGACCGCGCTCTTGCTGAAGACGGACCCGCCTCGGTTGTTGCTGACCTTCGTGGCCGTGCTGCTGGTGCTCGCGCTGGCGGTTCCGGAGCGGCCACGGTTCAGTAACCCGGCGGGAATCCGCCAATCCGTGGCCTCCTTGCGGCAAGATCGACCTCCGTTGAATCGCCCCGCGGGTTACTCGACGCATCTCGACTCGCCCGCCGCGGGGCGTTATGAGTGGGACGACTATCGGCGGGTGCTTAACTATCTCAAGCACGACCTCGGCCCTAACACCAGAATTGCCAACGCTTTACGATATGCTCCCGCGCTGACGGGACCGACCGGAAGGCTTCCGGCCTTCCCCGCGGAATCGACGGCCTGGCTCCGCGTCGTCCGGCCCGAGGATGAGCCGCGCTTCGTCCGCTCCCTGGAGCAGTCGTCCGACTCGGTCGTTGTCTGGGACCCGCGCGCTCCCGACCCTCCGGTGAAGCTGGAACGGCTTCACGCGGCGATCGAACGCCTGTACGAACCCGCGGCACGGTTCGGCATTATCGAGGTCTGGCGACGTAAGTCCATTTCTCGATAGGCTTTCCATCATAACATCTCGTGAAATTCTCCCGGTGAGCCGCATGAATGGCAAGATGCCTCGAAATCTGTCGCTGACCTGGTTGGCGGCGTGCGGGGTTCAGGTGGTGGTTGGCGGGGCTCTGGCGTCGCAATCCTGGTCCTACGGCGGCATGGGACCGGAGAAGATGCTGGATGATTTGATGCTCTATCATCGGTACGCTTCACGGACCTTTGCCGGGGCGTTGCCCTACCGCGACTTCCCGATCGAGTATCCGGTCCTGAGCGTGCCGGTTTTCCTGCTCCCCCGCGTTTTCGGGGCGTCGGTGGGGGCGTATCGCGTGGCGTTCGCCGCGGAGATGCTCGGCTGGAACGCGCTGATCGTCGGCTTGCTCGCCCGTTGGGTGGGCTCGACGGAAGGGGACGCGGCGGTGGCAAGGCGGCTCGGCTGGTACACCCTCTTTTTTCTGAGCCTCTGCCCGATGATCCTGGTCCGCTTCGACCTGGCGCCGACGGCCCTCGGTTTCGCCGCGGCGATGGCCTGGGGGCGTGGTCGCAATCGCTTCGGCGGGTTCCTCGCCGGGGCCGGGTTCTTGATGAAGTTGTTTCCGGGCGTGGTCGCCGTTCCGGCCTTCGTGGTCGAGGTCTCACGGTGGCGAACAACGCGAGGACGCGGCGTTTTGGCTTTCGGAGGGACGATTCTCGTCGGCGTGGCCCTCTGGCTGATTCTCGGTGGGGCGGGCGTGGCGCGCTCCTTCTCCTATCACATGGAGCGTGGCCTGGAGATTGGCTCGCTGTACTCCGGCGCGTCGATCGCGCTGGCGAAGGCGACGGGGGCGGAGGTCTCGACCCATTTCAATCACTCCTCAACCGAGTTGATCGCCCCCTGGTCGGCCCCCCTCGCGCGGCTCGCGTTGCCGATTCAAGGCGCCGCCTTGCTTCTGGTGATGTGGCGGGTCGTTCGGTCGGGCGGACAGGACCCGTTGCGATTCGCCGGGGCGGCCGTCCTGGCGTTTCTCCTGTTCGGGAAGGTCCTGTCTCCGCAGTACCTCATCTGGCTCCTGCCGTTCGTGGCCGCGTGGAACGGGCCGACCGGACGCTGGGCGCGACCGGTGTTCCTGGGCAGTTGCTTGCTCACGACCCTGATCTATCCCTGGGGAAGCGACCGCCTCGTCTCGTTCGACCTCCTCGCGGTTGCCGCGCTGAATGGTCGCAACCTGTTGCTCCTATTCCTTTACGGTCTGCTCGTGTTCGGCCCGGTCGCCCAACCCCGGACGACCCGGGCGTTGGAAGCGAACCAGATGGCCGTGACCGTCCTATAGAAGTGAAGCGGTTGGGCACGGCCTCCCGCGATGGGCGAGGAAGGTCGTCCCGTCCGTCTTGACGACCATCCGCGTCTTGATGTAAATTAGGATATTTGTTCGACTTATATCGGTTATCAGGGGAACCCCTGGCGGGGCGAGAGAACGCAATGGAACTGCTGACCGAGATTTGGGATAAGACGTCCGACAGCTTCAGCACGGTCTCGGAGCGCATTTCCGATGGCCTCGTGCGGGTCTTCGGCAACTCCAACGAGCGGCAGATCCGCCGGATGCGGCCCCGCGTGGCCCGGATCAATGCGCTGGAGCCGGCCATCCAGGCCCTCTCCGACGCGGAACTCAAGGCGAAGACCGACGAGTTCCGGGCCAGGCTCGCCAAGGGGGAGACGCTCGACGACCTGCTTGTCGAGGCGTTCGCCGTCTGCCGGGAGGGGGGGCGCCGCTTCCTCAAGATGCGGCACTACGACGTGCAGCTCATGGGCGGCATGGTCCTGCACGGCGGCAACATCGCCGAGATGATCACCGGCGAGGGAAAAACGCTCGTCGCCACCCTGGCCACGTACCTGAACGCGCTCGAAGGCAAAGGGGTCCATGTCGTCACGGTCAACGACTACCTGGCCCGCCGCGACGCCGAATGGATGAGCCCGCTGTTCAACAATCTCGGCATGACCATCGGCGCGATCCAGGCGGACATGGATTCGCGCGAACGACGCGACATTTACCAGCGCGATATCACCTACGGCACCAACAACGAGTTCGGCTTCGACTACCTCCGCGACAACATGAAGCCGTCGCGCAACCTCCAGGCGCAAGGGGAGTTGCACTACGCGATCATCGACGAGGTGGACAGCATCCTCATCGACGAGGCGCGGACCCCCCTGATCATCTCCGGCCCGGCCTTCGACGACGTGCGCAAGTACGCCGAGGCCGACCGGATCTCCCGCTTGCTCAGGGGCGGGGAACACTTCGAGGTCAAGGAAAAGGAGCGTACCGCCCACCTGACCGACGACGGCATCCGTGAGGCCGAGAAGATCGCCGGCATCGAGAGCTTCTACACGCCCGGCAACATGGAATGGCCGCACCTGATCGACAACTCCCTGAAAGCCCATCATCTCTACAAGCGCGATCGTGATTACGTCGTCATGAACGGCGAGATCATCATCGTCGATGAGTTCACCGGTCGCCTCATGACCGGGCGGCAGTGGTCCGACGGCCTGCACCAGGCCGTCGAGGCGAAGGAGAAGGTTCGCATCAAGGAGGAGAACCAGACCCTCGCGACGATCACGCTCCAGAACTACTTCAAGCTCTACAAGAAGCTCTCGGGCATGACCGGCACGGCCATGACCGAGGCCAACGAGTTCTGGAAGGTGTACAGTCTGGACGTGGTGGCGATCCCCACCAACCGCCCCCTCAAGCGCGTCAATGAGGCGGACGTCATCTACATGACGGAGCGGGAAAAGTACCAGGCGATCATCGACGAGATCCGCGAGGTCCACGCCACCGGCCGCCCGATCCTCGTCGGCACCACGTCGATCGAACGCTCGGAGCTGATCTCCGACATGCTCCAGAAGTTCGGGATCGGGCACCAGGTCCTCAACGCGAAGTATCACGAGCGGGAGGCCGAGATCGTCGCCCAGGCCGGGCGCAAGGGAATGGTCACCATCGCCACGAACATGGCGGGCCGTGGCACGGACATCATCCTCGGCGGTAACCCCGAGTTCATGGCCTGGGCCGACCTGAAGGTCCTCAACGACGAGGACGGACGACCGCTCTACCCGACCCGGCTGGAGGTCCCGCAAGACGTCTGGGCGGCGGCCGTGGCGAAGTACGAGCCGCAAATGCGGGCCGAGGGGCGCGAGGTCGCCGAGGCGGGGGGCTTGCACATCATCGGTACGGAGCGGCACGAGTCGCGCCGGATCGACAACCAGTTGCGGGGACGTTCCGGACGCCAGGGGGACCCGGGAAGCTCGCGCTTCTTCCTCGCCCTCGAAGACGACCTGATGCGGAAGTTCGCCGGGGAGTGGGTCCAGGGCTGGCTCTCGAAGCTCGGCATGCAGGAAGGGGAAGCGATCGAGTCGAAGATGGTCAGCCGCCGGATCGAGGGGGCCCAGAAGAAGGTCGAGGAGCGCAACTTCGACGCCCGGAAGAACCTGCTCGAATACGACGAGGTCATGGACGAGCAGCGCAAGCGGATCTACTCGTTCCGCCAGCAGCTTCTCGACGGGACGCCGGCCAAGGACGCCATCCTCGACATGATCGATAACCAGATCGCCGACGCCGTGACCCGCTTCCTCGCCGAGGATTACGGCACGTCGAGCTTCGCCGAGTGGGCCGGCCAGCGCCTCGGGCTGGAGCTGACCGCGCGGGAGTTCCGCGGCTCGCGGTTCGACGACGCCCAGGAACGGGCGAAGGCCGATGCCATCGAGCAGGCTCCCGATCAGATCCGTGAGGCCGTCGAGGAGAATCTTCCGTCCGACGCCGAATCCTCGGAGTGGAACTGGCTCACGCTGGTCAACTGGGCGAACGCCCGCTATGGCCTGAACCTCAAGGACAAGGACATCCGCCGCTTCTCCCGCACCGAGCGGGGTGAGACGGAACTCGACCGCCTCGCGCTGGAGGAGTTCCTCAGCGAGCAGGCCGTCGCCGCGATCGAGAAGGTGGATCTCAGCCCCGCCGCCGAATTCCTGGAGGAAGACTGGGGGCGTCGCTCGCTGGCCGGCTGGCTGCATCACAAGTTCGGCATGGCGATCGACCCGGCGACCTGGGTCAACAAGTCGCGGGATGAGGTCACCCGGACGCTTCAGGTCGAGGCGCGGACGCAATACGCCCGCAAGGAGGCCGAGTTCCCCGTGCGCGTCGGCCTGACCCGCTTCCTCGCCGAGCGCGGTCAGGGGCAAAACCCCCGCTACGACCGGGACGGTCTCGCCGCCTGGGCCTCCGATCGGTTCGGCTCCTATATCGACCCGGAGGAACTCCGGCCGAAGCTGCGGCCCGAGATCGAGGAGCTGCTGCTCGACGTCGCCCACAAGAATTACCCCGGCACCCGGCTCTCCGAGGAGCTGGATCGCAAGCTCGACGCCGCGTTCGGTCCGGTGCCGCCCGATGGTAAGCCCGCCGCTCCGCCGGACCGGAAGGGCCTGACCGACCTTGCCGGCTGGGCCAGGCAGGAACTCGGCGTCGAGACGACCGCCGAGGAACTGGAGCAGTTGGGCCGAGAGGGTGCCCGGCTCAAACTGGTCGATGCCCTCGACGCGAAGTACCGTCCCGAGATGCGCGAGATGGAAAAGGTCCTGGTGCTCCAGTTCCTCGATTCGAGCTGGATGGAGCATCTCCGGGCGATGGACCACCTGCGCAGCTCGGTCGGTCTGCGGGGCTATGCCCAGATCGATCCGAAGGTCGAGTACAAGCGCGAGGGGATGAAGCTGTTCGAGGACATGTGGAGCGGCGTCTCCGACAAGGTCACCGACCTGATCTTCCGCGTCGAGCAGTTCGACCCCGAGTTCCTCTCCTACCTCGGGGCGCGCTGGCAACTCGACCGGGCGCGGACGATCCACGAGTCGCCCGCCGCCGAGCCCGCCGGGGGTCTCGGCGGGCGGCGGGAACATCCGGGCCCAGCAGGAGGCGGCCATTGCCGCCAGCGGCAAGGGGGAACACAAACCCGAGCCGCTCCGCAACACCGGCCGCAAGGTCGGCCGCAACGACCCGTGCCCCTGCGGTTCGGGCAAGAAGTTCAAGGCGTGCTGCATGCGGAAGCAGGGGCAGAGCGACCTGATTTGATTGGTTTGAAGTAGGGTGGGCATTGCCCACCTTCGGGGATTGGTGGGCAGTGCCCACCCTACAAAACTGCGTTCTTCGCGGTGAAATCTTCTCCCGAAATCATGAGCGAGCAGCGACACCCCATCCTGATCGGTTGCAGCGGCTGGAGCTATCCCGACTGGGAAGGGCCGTTCTACCCGGCCGGGAAGCCAGCCGGCGAGTATCTGGAGTGGTACGCCGACCGCTTCCCGATCGTCGAGGTGGATAGCACCTTCTACCGCCCGCCGACGCCCGGCATGGTCCGGGCCTGGAGGGACCGCACGCCCGAGGATTTTCAGTTCGCGCTGAAGGTTCCGAAGGTCATCACCCACGAGAAGCAGCTTCAGGATTGCCAGGAGGAGGTTCAGGGCTTCGTCTCCTCGATCCTTCCGCTCGGCGACAAGCTGAATTGCGCCTTGCTCCAGATGGGCTACTTCAACCGCGGGGCCTTCCACTCACAGGAGGATTTCCTGGCGGTGCTCGACCCGTTCCTGGCGGCCTGGCCGCACGCGAGGGTCCCCCTGGCGATCGAGATTCGCAACCCGCGCTGGGTGGGGCCGGAACTCGCGGAGGTGCTCCGCAAGCATCAGACCGCGTTGACCCTGACCGAGCAAACCTGGATGCCGAGACCGACCGAGGTCATGCAGCGGATCGACCCGGTGACCGGCCCCTTCGCCTTCATCCGGTTGCTGGGAGATCGGAAGTCGATCGAGGCCATCACGACGACCTGGGACAGGATCGTCGTCGATCGGTCGGCGGACCTGGCCCAGACGGCCGACGTGATCCAGCAGCTTGCCCGACGGGTCCCGGTCCTGGTCTTCGCCAACAACCATTATGCCGGCTTCTCGCCGGAGACGGTCAAGCAGTTGCGGCACCTGCTCGGAATCGCCGACCCCGTCCCTCCCGAACGTCCCCGAACCACGTTGTTCGACTACGCATCGCTTCCCGCGCTCCGGCCTTCCTTCCCGTCACGATACTCGACTCGGAAACCCGCCCATGACCCTGTCGGAACGCGAACGGGACTGGCAGCGCAAGCTCGGACGGCTCCGGCTCGGTGCCGAGCCGTTGCGGGACCAACTGGAACGCTACCGGCGGGTGACCTGGGCCTTGACGGTCGTTCCGGCGATCCTGTCGCTCATGTTCGTCGCCCTCTTCGCGGCGTTCCGCGCTCCGTTGCTGGGCCTGGGGGTCGCCGCCGTCCTGCTCTTGCCGGTCGTGGGCTTCGCCTGGCTGGATTACTGGATCCTGAAGCGCAAGGTGATCCACTACGAGGTCGATCAGGCCAGGCAACGGGAGAACCCGGCCCCGGGCGAGGAACGGTCAATCGACCGGGTGTAGCCAGTCGTAGAACCGCCGGTCCATGAGCAGGGCCGAGGGGCCTTTCTCCGGGTCGAACATGAGGTGATGGCTGTTGTACTGAAAGGAGTTCGGTACGACCTGCCCCGCGTCATCCACGGCGAACGCCCCGAGCACGTCGCCGGCGGGAGGCTCGGCCGAGGGTTCCTGATGGCGCGGGTCGATCAGGTAGAGCCAGCCGCTGGGGCTCTCCTGGGCCTGACGTTGCAGTTCCTCCGCCTGGATGGCGTCGGCGTTCATGTAGTCGGTCAGGGAGGCGACGAACTCCGGGTTAAGCTGGAACGTGTGCGGGTTGAACTCGCCATCGGGCAGAGGTTCGAATTCACCGACCACCGAGCGGCCGTCGATTCCCTTGGCCCCCGCCATCACGGGTTCGAGAAAGCAGACGAGATACCGCGTCTGGCCGTCCTCGTCGATCTCGTAAATGTTCAGAAGCTCCAGCGATGGTTCGGAGGACATGGGGCATTCTCGCGTGATGACACTTCGTGAATATTCTCAAAGGATGAACTGGCTCAGGTCTTCATCCTTCGCCAGGGCTTCGAGACGTTCCCGGATGAAGGAGGCGTTGATCACGACGCGACGCTCCTTGCGGTCCGGGGCGTCGAAGCTGATCTCCTCGACGACACGTTCCAGAATCGTGTGCAGGCGTCGCGCGCCGATGTTCTGGGTGGAGCGGTTGACCTGATACGCGATCTGGGCCATCTCGTCGATCGCCTCGTCGGTGAACTCGACCTGGAGGCCCTCGGTGGCGAGAAGGGCCTGGTACTGCTTGATGAGGGAGGCGCGGGGCTCCCGGAGGATGCGGGCGAAGTCGTCGCGCGTCAGGTCGCTCAGCTCGACGCGGATCGGGAACCGCCCTTGCAGCTCGGGCATCAGGTCGGACGGCTTGCTGCGGTGGAACGCGCCGGCGGCGATGAACAGGACGTGATCGCTCTTGACGGGGCCGTACTTGGTGTTGACGGTAGTCCCCTCGACGATCGGTAAGAGGTCGCGCTGGACCCCCTGGCGCGAGACGTCGGGGCCGCGGCCGCCTCCTTCGTCGCCGGCGATCTTGTCCAGCTCGTCGAGGAAGATCATGCCGGAATCTTGCGCCAGCTCGACGGCGGTCTGGTTGACCTTCTCAGGGTCGATCAGGGCCTCGGCCTCCTGCGAGACAAGCAGGGGGCGGGCATCGCGGACGGTCATCCGGCGCGTCTGGGGAGGCTTCGGCGAGAGTTTCTCGAACATCCCCTGAAGGTCCATCTCCATCTGTTCCATGTTCCCCGCGCCGAAGATCGAGACCGGAGCGAGCGAGCGGCCGGGAAGGGTCATCTCGACCTCGCGATCGTCCATCTCCCCCGCGTCGAGCCGGGCCTTCATCTTCTCCCGGGAGCGCTGGCGACGTTCGACCGCCTCGTCCACCTCCTCGGCCGGCTTCTCGGAATCCCAGGCGGGGGCGGGCGCGGGGGGAAGCAGCAGGTCGAGGAGGCGATCTTCCGCCCGGCGTTCGGCCTCGGCGGTGACGCGTTCCCGTTCGTTCGCCCGGACGATCAGCACGGCGGCCTCGACGAGGTCGCGGATCATGCTCTCGACGTCCCGACCGTAGTAGCCGACCTCGGTGTACTTGCTCGCCTCGACCTTGACGAACGGAGCGCCGACGAGCCTGGCGAGCCGCCGGGCGATCTCCGTCTTTCCCACGCCGGTCGGCCCGATCAGGAGGATGTTCTTCGGCGTGACCTGGGCCTGCAACTCAGGGTCCAACTGCCGCCTTCGCCAGCGGTTGCGCAGGGCGATCGCCACGGAGCGTTTGGCGTTGTCCTGGCCGACGATATCGCGGTCCAGCTCGGCGACGATCTGCCGGGGCGTCAGGTCTGGCACGGCAGTTCCTCCACCGTCAGGTTGTTGTTGGTGTAGATGTCGATTCCGCCGGCAATCGCGAGCGACTCGCGGACGATCTCCGCGGCGGAAAGGTCGGTGTGCTTGATGAGGGCCCGGGCGGACGCCAGCGCGAAACCGCCACCCGACCCGGCCGAGAGAATGCCGTCGCTCGGCTGGATCACGTCGCCCGATCCACTGACCAGCAGGCTGTGGCGGGCATCGGCCACGACGAGAAGGGCCTCCAGACGCCGCAAGGCGCGGTCGGTCCGCCAGAGTTTGGCCAGTTCGGTCGCGGCCCTCGGCACGTTCTGGGGGTAGTCGCGCAGTTTGCTCTCAAACCGTTCCAGGAGCGCGAAGCCATCGGCCGCGCTGCCGGCGAATCCGACCAGAACCTGGCCGTCGAGAAGTTTACGCACCTTCACGGCGTCGGCCTTCATCACGGTCGAGCCGAGCGTGACCTGCCCGTCGCCTCCGAGCGCGACCCGGTCGCCCCGTCGCACCGAGAGAATTGTCGTCGCGTGCCAGTCCAATGCGCGTTCCTCCCCGTCGGATCATCTCTGCCACAAAGATCATGGGACAAGCGATTTCGCCATTCTCTCCCGGCAGAGCATAACGAACCGAGGGCCTCACGTGCCAGTCCGCATGCCGCATTGTGGTAAAGCGAACGGGGAATCGTGTCGATCTTTAGGAGACGGGTATCATTGCGACCTTAAGGACGACAAGGTCGATCGTGAGGCAGGAGGCCACGATGAGCCGGAGAACGATTCGATACGCATGGATTGGGGCCATCTGGGCGGGGATCACGATTGCTCCGGCCGAGGTCTGGGCATCTCAGGACGGAAAGTGGGCTCAGGCCCTCTTCAGTGAATCAGGCCACGACTTCGGTCCCGTCCCTCGGGGCGCGATCGTTCGGCACAAGTTCATTCTTACCAACAGGCTACAGGAAGCGATCAATATCCTCGACGTGCGCGCCTCGTGCGGCTGTACGTCCGGCTTCGCCAGTGTGGGGACCGTCCCGCCGGGCCAGCAGGCGTACATCGAGGCTCAGATGGATACCCGGAACTTCACGGGGATGAAGGCCACGACCTTGACCGTGACGTTGATGACCGCCTCGGGGCATCAAGCCGAGGCGCGGTTCGGGGTCCAGTCGAACATCCTGGCCGATATCGTGCTGAACCCCGGTTCGATCGAGTTCGGCTCGATCGCCAAGGGGTCCACGCCCACGCAGGAGCTGACAATCGAGCGGCTGGGGGCTCCCAGTTGGCGCACGGTGCGGATGGTCTCGACGAGCCGCTCGTTGAGCGCTCAGCTCGTCGAGACGATGCGTTCCGAAGCGGGGGTCGGCTACAAGCTGACGGTTTCCCTGAAGCCGGATGCCCCGCCGGGTTTGCTCCGAGAGGAGATCCGCATCCTGACCAATGACTCGACCAGCCCGAGTGTGCCGGTGCTCGTCACCGCCCAGGTGCAGGGGACACTCCAGGCAACCCCGGAGATGCTCACGCTCGGCAACGTGCCGAACGCCGCGGCAAGCCAGGGTCGCTACGTTGTGCGAGGAACGACCCCGTTCACCATCACCGGCATCGAAGGAGAGGGAGACGGTTTCCAGGTCGTCGAGGCCGGCCCCGGCAAGAAGACCCTGCACGTGCTGACCCTGAGCTTCAACCCGCCGCCAGCCGACTTCGGGGTGATCTGCGCCGATCGTTCCGCGTCCTCACCGACTTGCCCGGCGAGCCCCCTTTGGTCCTCAACACGACGCTGCACGTCGAGCCTTGAGAAAATTCGTTCCGTCGTCCAAACCGCGAGGGCCTGCCGTTCCGCCGGCAGGCCCTCGCGGTTTGGTGCTTTGTCAGAACCGGCGACGGAGGTTTATTTGGGCGTGGCCTTCGCCTTCACGTCATGATCGAAGACACCGCCCTCCGGGGGAACCTCGATCGAGAATTTGTCCTCGATGACCTCAACCGGAGCGGCCTTCTTCTGAATATTGGCTCCCGCCGCCGACTCGGCACCGACCTGAGCCATGTAGGGATCGATCTCCGGATCGGTTGGCGTCGCCGAAGCTGGGGTGATGGTTTTCGAGATCAGGACGGTGTACTTGCCCGGAGCCAGCCCCGAGCGTTGCTGGTACATGGCCATGTAGTTGCCTTCGGGACCCGTGATGTCGGTTCCCGTGGTACTATCCTCGTTCGACGGATCGGGCGTGAAGGCGAGTTGCGCGCCTTCCAGTGCTTTCCCATTTTGGGTGATCGTCCCTTTAACCGGGACGAGCTTTGGTCCACCTCCGCAGCCCACAAAGCCCACGCACATCATTGCTACAGTCGCGATACGGACGCATCGTGCGATTCGCATGATTGAAGATTCTCGTACTCTGAGTCCCAAGCAGCGAGGCCGCCCCCTCGGACGGCCTCGGTTGAGCCTGAGTGGATCAATAGGAATCCGCGCTCACCACTTCACGACCCTTGATCGTGTTGATCGCCCACCAGGTGGCCGGGTTGATCGAATCCTTGATGAAGTGCACGCTGCCATCGGCGAAGAGCACGTGGACGCCACCGGGATGGCTACTGCCGATCCCCCAGGCATACATGTACCGACCGGGGTTGGGAATCGAGCCGCCCCAAGCGCCATTAGGCATGTAGTAGGGATAGCTCGTGCTGCTCGGAGGAAGCACGCGACCATGGACCGCGGTATGCGTACCAGAACCCCACCAGGGTCCGAAATTCTCATAGACCGCCATGATCCCGCCCGATGAGCCACCCGCCGTCTTCAGCCCGGACGACTCGCCGATCATGGTCGTCGAACTGGCCCCATCCTGAAAATCGCTGAGGCTCATCGCGAGGTCATTGTAGAAGGCGCCCTGGTACACCCGGTTCGGCATGACGTTGGCCCCACCCGGGCAATCATAATCCGTATAATACGCCGTGCAGAGGAGGTAGTGGCTTCGACGAGCCTCCTGCATCGAATAAGCCCCCGTACCCGCCACATTCCGGATCACGGCCCGCTCGGCCGATGGACAGGTGAAGACGTCCACAAGCGTACTGACGACCGTGGTGTTGACCAGCGGATTACCGATCAGGTTCGTGTTACTGTTACGCCAGGCTGAGGCGCAGGACGCCTGGTTGAAGTTATAAGCATTATAAAGCGGTTGTTGCTCGAGGAAGTTCAGGAGCATCGTGAAGCCGGTCGTGTTCAGCACGAAACCCTGCGTTCCATTTGTATTGTTGCAGCTCCCGTTGTAGATCTGGGCCGGTGGGAACGCATTCATGGTGCTGTGGTAATTGTGAAGCGCCAGGCCCATCTGTTTCATGTTGTTCGTGCACTGCGATCGGCGGGCGGCCTCGCGAGCCGATTGCACGGCGGGCAGCAAGAGTGCGATCAGCACACCGATGATCGCGATGACCACCAGAAGCTCGATCAGGGTGAATCCGCGACGTCGAGGAAACGTTGCTTTCATGAGGGGGTCCCGGAAGAGGACAATTTTTCGGGGGGAGAGAAACCCCGGAGTGAATTGAGTCGAGTACGACGATACCTTTGAATTTCTTCAGTATCAAGATAATTCCTCATCGATTTTGCACTTGCGGTACACAATCGGGTCCGGAGCGTCGGGACGGAACGATGAGGTGGTGGTCAAGCCCGGAATGAGATGGCATCATGAGGAGCACCGCAGCATCTTCCAGCACGTTCTCGCGGCAGAGGAGGTCGCCCGATGGACGCGAATCAGGCAGGGCAGAGCGAAGGGCCGGGGAGGGAAACGACCAGCGAGGACGTGGTCGAAGAGGTTGAGGTGCATGGTCACATCATCGACTCACTGCTCTTGCCGAAGATCCTCGACCGCATCCTCCAGATGGGTGGCTCGTTCGAGATCCGCGAGTGCGTCATCGGTGCTCGGCGGGTTGATCCCAGCCACGCACGCATCGCCGTGCGGGCCGGGAACGCGGAGAAGCTCGACGAGATCCTCGGCGACCTCGTCGAGCATGGCGCCTCCCCTGTCGAGCCGCACGACGCCCGGGTCATGTCCGCCGATATTGCCGGAGCGTTCCCCGAGAATTTCTACAGCACGACGAATCAGCGCACCCAGGTCCGATGGAACGGACGCTGGATCGACGTGGCGGACCAGGAGATGGACTGCGGCATCGTCGTGGACACCGAGGCCGGCACCGCCCGCTGCGTGGCGATGAACGACGTCGCCCCCGGCATGCCGATCGTCGTCGGGTACAACGGGGTCCGGGTGGTTCCCGAGGAGCGGGCGCGCGAGGCCTCTCCGTTCGGCTTCATGGGCTCGGCCGTCTCCAGCGAGAAGCCGAAGGCGGTCAGTCTGGCGGCCGTCGCCGAGTCGATCCGCGCGACCCGCGCCTCGGGGCAGAAGGTGCTGCTGGTCGGCGGACCGGCGATCGTCCATACCGGTTCCGTGGGCCACGTTGCCCGTTTGATCCGGGGAGGGTGGGTTCAGACGCTGTTCGCCGGAAACGCGCTGGCGACCCACGACATCGAGCAGGCCCTCTACGGCACCAGCCTGGGTGTCTCGCTGGAGCACGGCGAGGCGCTGGAACACGGCCACGAACACCACCTCCGCGCCATCAACACAATCCGGCGGCTCGGCGGAATCCGGCAGGCGGTCGAACGCGGGGTGCTGCGGTCCGGCATCCTTTATGAATGCATTCGGGGGAATGTCGAGGTCGTGCTGGCGGGGTCGATTCGTGACGATGGCCCCTTGCCCGAGGTCATCACCGACACCCTACAGGCTCAGAATCGCATGAGGCAGGCGGTTCACGGCGTCGGATTTGCCTTGCTGATCGCCACGGCCTTGCATTCGATCGCCACCGGAAACCTGCTCCCAGCGTGGGTGAAAGTCGTCTGCGTGGACATCAATCCGGCGACCGTGACCAAGCTCAGCGACCGGGGAACGTTCCAGACAATCGGCATGGTCACGGATGTCGAGCCGTTCCTTCGGAGCCTGGCGGAGGAGTTGTGCCGTTGATCCGCCGGATCGCGGACCTCGGACCAGGTTCGAGATTCTCGAAACGTAGAGTAGAGAGGAGTGACGCATGGATCTTCGAGGCGTTCGGATCACCTGGCTGGGACACGCCACCTTCCTCCTGCACACCCCCGAGGGAAAGACGATCCTGGTGGACCCCTGGCTCGGGAGTAATCCCAGGTGCCCCAAGGATTTCCACAACGTCGCGAGCGACGCCATTCTGATCACGCACGGTCATAGCGACCATATCGGCGATGCGGTTTCGGCGGCCGATCGCTGCCGGGGCAAGGTGGTCGGGATCTATGAGTTGACGAACTGGCTCGGGTCGAAAGGCGTCGCGCAGGACAAGCTCGTTGGCATGAACAAGGGAGGCACCGTCCGGCTGGACGACGTGAACGTCTCGGTCACGATGACCGACGCCCGGCATTCCTCGACCATGATCGAGGAGGATGGGACGTTCATTCCGCTCGGTGAGCCGGCCGGGTATGTCGTCGGTTTCTCCAACGGGCTGAAGGTGTATATCGCGGGGGATACCTGCCTGATGGGCGACATGCAGTGGATTGGTACGCTGTACAAGCCGGACCTGGCCCTTCTGCCGATCGGCGACCACTTCACGATGGACCCGAAGGCCGCGGCGCATGCGTGCAAGCTGCTGGGGGTCAAGGGGGCGATCCCGGAACACTACGGCACGTTCCCCCTGTTGACTGGAACACCGGAGAAATTCCGCGACGCGGTGAAAGAACTGGGGCTGAACGTCGAGGTGATCGAACTCCAGCCCGGAGAGAGCACGTAATAAGAACATAGGATGGGTGTCGGGAGCGTCCAGGTTGATTCCCGAGCGGATTCCCGTCGAGGCTCCAACCGTGACCTGCCGATCATTGAGGATGGCAAGGCGTATCATCCTCAATGGGTGACGGCCAGATGGTCCGGGTCCTTACACTGGAACACCGCCGCCCGTCCTCCTCTCGTCCGATCCGCTCTCATTCCTGTCTTCTGGGAGGCTTCGTCATGTCGCAAGGCCCCCGAATCCTGATGTGTCCGCCGGACTTTTACGGCATCGAATACGAAATCAATCCGTGGATGAATCGTAAGGTCGCCAGCGATCCCGGAGAATCGGGCCGGCAGTGGCGGGCGCTGAACGAGACGCTGCACGACCTCGGCGTGACGATCGAGCGTCTTGAGCCGGTTCCGGGGCTTCCCGACCTGGTTTTCACGGCGAATGCGGGCTTGATCTTCGGCGATCGGTTTCTCAGCTCGCGCTTTCGCTATGGGGTGCGACAGGGGGAGACGCCGCATTTCGACCGCTGGTTCGCGTCGCACGGATTCGAGGTGGAGACCTTGCCGGAAGGCTTGAACTTCGAGGGGGCCGGGGACGCGCTTTTCTGCGGTGAAACGCTGTTTGCCGGGTACCGCTTCCGGAGCGATGCGCGGAGCCACCAGTGGATTGGCGAGCATCTGGGCGTGGAGGTCCTCCCCCTGGAACTGGTCGATCCGCGCTTCTATCACCTGGATACGTGCTTCTGCCCTCTGGCTGAGGGGGAGGCGATCTATTATCCTGGGGCGTTCGATGATTACGGCCGGTCCGTTTTGAAGGATCGGGTCGGCAGCTTGATCGAGGTCCGTGCCGAGGAGGCGGTCTCGTTCAGTTGCAATGCGGTCGTGGTCGGGCGGACGGTCGTCCTGAACGACGGGGCCCCCTTGCTGGCGAAGGCCCTGGAAGGTTCGGGATACGCGGTCCGGCCGCTCCGGCTGACGGAGTTCATCAAGGCCGGCGGCAGCGCCAAATGCTTGACGTTGCGGCTCGACGGCG
Organism: uncultured Planctomycetota bacterium; assembly: GCA_963758025.1. Lineage (GTDB taxonomy): Bacteria > Planctomycetota > Planctomycetia > Isosphaerales > Isosphaeraceae > CAVWUA01. The sequence goes on from CAVWUA010000028.1 coordinate 22,170, forward strand.
AGGAGGCCGCGGCCTGGAAACACGCTCTCCTGGCTGGCGCCCGCTAGAAGGGATGACGGGTCGCCCCCTTTGGCCATTACTTTCGGGACGACCCGCCGGTATGAACCAGCTTTTTCTGATCCGCCACGGTCTGGCCGTCGCGCCGGGTACCCCCGGGTTCGAGGATGACGAACGCCCGCTGACCCCCAAAGGGGAGCGCCGCGTACGCATGGTCGCTCAGGGGCTCCGGCAGTTGAAAATCAAGCCGTCGAGGATCGTGACCAGTCCATTGCCCCGCGCCCTCCGCACGGCGGAAATCCTCTCCGAGGTGCTCCGGGGCAAGGACTTGCTCGAAACGTCCGATGCTCTGCGCAGCGGTCAGAGCGCCGATTCCATTCGCAACTGGATCGACACCAGGAGCGAGGAAACACTGATGCTGGTCGGACACAACCCGGCCTTCAGCGAGCTGATCGGCCTGCTCATTGCCGGGGAACCAACCCGAACCGTCTGCGAATTGCGCAAGGGCGGCGTCGCCGCCTTCCGCCGCGATCCGGGCGGCGCGTTCCGACTCGATTGGATCGCGCGCCCCCGGCTTTTCCGGCGGCTCATCTCCTGACCCGAGTTTCCCCCGATGACTCGAAGGCTGCGCGTCGCATTCGTCCTGGGATTCGCCTGTCTGGCCTCGGCCCCGATCTCGCTCCGTGCTCAGGAACCGGAAACGGAGATCTGGGGCAAGGTCATCATGGCGCAGCCGTTCGACACGCAACCGTTCCATCAGGTCAAGGTCCCCGGATGGGTTCAGGAGACGATCGGTTGCGGCTACACGCTTTCGGGCATGGACACCCAGGGACGATCCGCCGCGGCGGAGCATGGGGTGACGATCAGCGAGCTGGGATTCGTCGATCCGTTCTACGCCTATTACGACAGCGCCTTGCTGGAACGTCGCAGTCCGCACGTCCCCCTCGACCGGCTTGAAAAAGATATCGCCGAGTACAAGCGGCTCGGGGTCCGCATCCTGGCCGTCTATCCGCCGTGTCTGCAAGGCGAGGTTTACGAGAAACATCCCGACTGGCGGCGGATCGCGACGAACACGACGGAGATTCCCCAGGTTGATCTGAAGGAGGCCCCCTTCGGAGGAATGCTCTGCCTGCTCGGCCCCTACGGTGACTTTTTCATCGACGTTCTCGCCGAGATCCTGACAACATTCCCGGACGTGGATGCCTTCAGCTTCGACGGGCTGCATTACGGTGGGGTTTGCTACTGCCAGCACTGCCGGGACAATTACCGCAAGGCCACGGGCGCTGAGATTCCCAACGCCGATATGAACGATCCGGCGTTCCGTCGCTACCAGCACTGGGCCGACCGCCGCATGGAGGACCTCGTGCGCCGGATGCAGCGGCGGCTCAAGGGGATCAAGCCCGAGGTGGCGCTTGTGACCTGGACCACGAACGCGGGGCGGTTCGGCCACTTCCTCAGTATTCCGAGAAACATGCCGGCCCGCATGAACCTGCTGCTCGACGCCCCGGACCAGGAATTCTGGCTCGACGAGACGAACCGAGGCGCGACGATCGTGCCCGCGTTCTCCAACGCCTATATCTGGGCGACGACCAATCACCGGGTCGCCTTCAGCGAGCCTTACATCCTCAGTCACGGCAATCCGTATGGCAAGGACAGCTTCCCGCCGCAGGAAATCCTCCGCCGAATGATGCTGACGTTAACCTATGGCGCGTCCCCCAGCATCGCCGTCGGGCAGCCGCCGAACCTCCAGCAGGAGCTTTACGCCTGTCTCGACGAGGTCCAGCGTCGAGCCCCCTGGCTGACGCACAAACGCCCCGAGCCCTGGGCGGCCCTGGTCATGAGCGACAACACGCGTAACTTCTATGGCCGCTCCGCCGGCCTGGTCGAGGAACGCTACATGGCCAACGTCTTCGGCACGTTCCGGGCGGCGGTCGAGGAACATCTGCCGGTTGCCGTGGTGAACGACTGGAACCTGAACCCGGACGATCTGGCTCGTTACCAGGTGCTCATTCTGCCCAACACCGCCTGTCTCGACGAGCGGCAGGTCGCGGCCATCGAGCGTTTCGTCCGCGAGGGTGGGGGGCTGGTCGCCAGCCTCGATACGTCGCTCTTTGATGAATTCGGCGACCCGCGAGACAACTTCGCCCTGGCCGGAGTGCTCGGCGCCGACTATCGCGGTCTGGCCACAGCCTCGGATTCGCCTCGCGAGGGGCTGGACGTCAACTTCGCGAAGTCGATCGGACCGGACTACTGGGAGAAGCGAAAGAACGTCTTCGACTTTCAGCAAGATCCCGGCTCCCTGCTCAACCAGGGACGCATGAAGACCTACGTCGGTGAGCAGAGCGTAACGTTCAAAGGCCCCGCCGTGCGGGTCGCGCCCCGGGATGGCGTCGAGGTTCTGGGCACCTTGAAGGTGAAGTCCGCCGCCGACGCCGAGACGTTGCCCGGCGTGATGTCCCATGTCTATGGCAAAGGGCGCGTGGTGTACTTCGCGGCGGGACTGGATGCCGCGTATTATCTCTACGCGTATCCTTATCAGCGGTTGGCCCTCAAGCATGCGATCACCTGGGCCGCGTCCGGGCCGCCGCCGGTGGCCGTGAAGGCCCCGATGTGTGTTCACGCGAACCTGATGCGGCAGACGACCGACCGGGAGCGGCTGGTTCTTCACCTGTTCAACGACCTCAACACGACCGCCTTCCACGCCTTGCCGGATGAGGACGTTCCGCTTCGGGAGGAGGTGGTGCCGATACACGACATCCGGGTCACGTTCCATTCCCGGTATCGCCATTCGACGAGTCCATCTGGAGCCGGAGGGCCAGGAGCTGGGGGCTACCGTTTCGCCGGACGGGACGACGGTGATCGTGCCCAGGCTGGAGGTTCACTCGATGGTGGTCGCTGAACTGGAGTAAGGTTCCGTGAGCTTGCCCGCGCGGGGCTTGCCTCGATACGTCCTGGCGATCATGATAGCGAACTCCGTTCGGGATCAATGACCGTGACATCGAGGGACTCACCGATGATCAAGCTTCTCACACTGGGACTCATGACCGCCGCCTTCGCCATGACCATGATGGCGGGTCACTCCGCACACGCGCAGGACAAAGCCGGCCCGCAACTGGCGCACATGGTCTTCTTCACGCTGAAGGACCATTCGGAGGCGTCGCGCGAACAGTTCGTCAAATCGTGCCAGGACTACCTCGCGGAGATCGAGGGGACCGTGTACTTCTCCGTCGGCGTGATCGCCGAGGACGTGGAGGAACCGGGCGTCAGCGTCAAGGATTTTGACGTGGCCCTGCACGCCGTCTTCAAGAACAAGGCGGCGAAGGAGGCCTACCTGGTTCATCCGCAGCACAAGGCGTTCGTCGAGAAGAACCGGGAGCAGTTCGCCAAGGTCCGGGTCTTTGACTCCTACCTGGCCTCGCCGAAGTGACGAACGATCGTCCTTCGGCACGCGGGTGGATGCGGGCCGGGTTACTTGCGTTGTTCGTCACGTACCTCGTCGTGCTGTACGACCTGGCGATCTTCCATTTCCCGGCCTCCCACCCACCGCCGAATCTGGTTCCCTTCCGTTCGATTGTCGCGGACTGGCGGTTCGGCGGCCGGAACCTGCTGGTCAACTTTGTCGGCAACCTCGTGGCGTTCCTGCCGATGGGAATGGTTCCGGCGCTTGATCGGGAGGAAACCGATCGGGCCGGGACGTGTCGCCGCGTTCTGTCTCGTCCTCAGCCTGGGGATCGAGGTCTCGCAGTATTTTTCCGGACGCCGGGTCGCCGACGTGGACGACCTGATCCTCAACACGGCGGGCGGGCTGCTGGGTTACGCGATCGTCCGTTACTGGCGAGGCGGGCGACGAACGAACCAGGGCGTGACGTGACAAACCGCCAGGCCCTTGCGGTTCACCTCGATTCCGGGTCCCGCCTTTTGTTACGGTGGACGGTTCACCATCAAAGGGAAGGATTTCCGGGACCGAATCGAGAGCATTCATGGCGTTGTTGAGTCTGCGGGATGTGGGGCTGGCGTTCGGCGGCCCCCGGCTGCTGGATGGCGTGAACCTCCAGATCGATCGGGGAGAGCGGATCGCGCTTCTGGGACGGAACGGAGAAGGCAAGAGCACCCTCCTCCGCCTGATCGACGGGCAGATCGAGCCGGATGAGGGGGACATCCTTCGCCAGCAAGGGCTGAGCGTCGCCCGATTGCCTCAGGACGTGCCCAGGGACCGCTCCGGCACGGTCGCCGAGGAGGTGGCCGCGGGACTGACAACGACCGAGCACGCGCCGGGCGTACCCGATTACCGGGTCGAGGCCATCATTTCCAAGATGGGACTCGACACCGACGCTCCATTTGGCTCGCTCTCATCCGGCATGACGCGGCGCGTTCTGCTGGCGAAGGCCCTCGTGAATGAGCCGGATATTCTCCTGCTCGATGAGCCGACCAATCACCTCGACATCGAGTCGATCCGCTGGCTCGAAGATTTCCTCCTGCGCGATGGGGGAACCCTCCTCTTCGTGACCCACGACCGCGTGTTCATGGAACGACTGGCCACCCGCATTATCGAACTCGATCGGGGCCATCTCTACGACTGGGCGTGTGACTACCCGACCTTCGTCCGTCGCAAGGATGAACTTCTCGCGGCCGAGGAGCGGCAGAACGCACTCTTTGACAAGAAGCTGGCCCAGGAGGAGGTCTGGATTCGCAAGGGGATTCAGGCCCGGCGGACCCGCAACGAGGGGCGTGTCCGGGCCTTGAAGGCCATGCGCGAGTCGCGCCGGCAACGCCGCGAGCGCCAGGGCACCGCCCGGATGCAGGTCCAGGAAGCCGAGCGTTCCGGCACGATGGTCGTCGAGGCCAAGGGAGTCTCGTTCGCCTACGACGATCGCCCGATCATCACCGACCTGACCACCACGATCTCCCGGGGGGACAAGGTCGGAATCATCGGCCCGAACGGCGCGGGGAAATCGACCTTGCTGCGCCTGCTGCTCGGGCAGTTGCCGCCCGGTGAGGGGACGATCCGGCAAGGGACGAACCTGGAGGTGGCGTACTTCGACCAGCTCAAGGGGACGCTCGACGAGGCGAAGACGGTCCAGGAGAACGTCTCCGACGGCTACGACACGATCTCGATCAACGGCCAGCCGCGGCATGTGCTCGGCTATCTTCAGGAATTCTTGTTCCCTCCCGAACGCTCGCGCAGCCTGGTCAAGCTCCTCTCCGGTGGGGAACGGAGCCGCCTGCTCCTGGCGAAGCTGTTCACGAAGCCCTCGAACGTCCTCGTTCTGGACGAACCGACCAACGACCTCGATATCGAGACCCTGGAACTGCTGGAGAGCCTCCTGGTCGAGTACCAGGGAACCGTCCTCCTCGTCAGCCACGATCGAGCCTTTCTGAATGACGTGGTCACGAGCATCCTGGCTGTCGAGCCGGACGGGCAGGTCAAGGAGTACGATGGCGGATATGACGATTACCTGAGTCAACGCCGCGAGGACGTTCCCGCCGAGACGAAATCAAAGACAGCCTCCCCGCCCACGACGACGGCAACGACGGAGAATCGCCGTCGCACATTGAGCTACAAGGAGAAACGCGAGCTGGAGGCCCTGCCGATCCGCATCGAGGAGCTGGAGGCGGCTCGCCAGCGCTGGCACGACACGATGGCCGATCCGGCGTTCTATCAGCGAGAGGGAAGCGAGATCGCCGAGGCCAAGGCGGAGCTGGACACGCTGGAACGCGAACTGGCCGAGGCGTATGAACGCTGGGAATCGCTGGAGGCCAAGGCGGTCTAGCACGCGGCGCGTTCCGATCGAAGGGAATGATTGCTCCCGATCCGTCGCGCCGGTAGCTTTGAAAAGAGAAAGAGTCGCACCCGACGGACTTGCGAACGGGGAGAATATCCATGACCATCGAATCCCTGCCGAGGTTTCACGACAGTCTCGCGAGGGCTCCTCGCATTGTTGGTGGTCGTTCCGGCTTTGGCCAGAGCGGACGGCGGCGCGAACGTGCCCGACGGCTGGAGCACCCGGTCGCCGCGCGATGAGGTTCGCCCCGCGTTCGCGTATCGACCCGATGGCGGGCCGGATGGCGGCGGACGGTTCATCATCGAGGCCGACGATCGCGAAGGGTTGATCGGCTGGTGGGAGACGACTCGACCCGTACAGGGGGGACGTTCTTACCGGTTCTCCGTGAAACGTAAGGTTCTGTGGCATCCAGGTCCCCCGTCGTGTCGCCGTCCCTCGCATCCTCTGGCAGGACGAACAGGGGCGGCCCGTCCTTCGGGATCAGCCGACCGATGCATCGTTCCGGCTCGGCGAGCGACCCCGTGCGGAGCCGGAGTTTCCGACGGACCTGGAGGAGGACGAGAACGGATGGACGGAGGTTGGCGCGACGCTACGGGCGCCGTCCGGGGCGTCGAAGGCCCTCATCGAACTGGGATACCGCTGGGAACCGGATGGTCGAGTGGAATGGGCGTGCGTCCAATTCGAGGAGACGCCGGCGCCGCCCCCGCGCATCGTCCGCCTGGCGACGATCCATCTCCAACCCGCCGCCGGAACCACCGCCGAGGACAAATGCCGCCAGTTCGCGCCGTTGATCGAGGAAGCCGCCGGCAAGGGGGCGGACCTGATCGTGATGCCGGAGACCCTGACGTTCTATGGGAGAAATCGCTCGTATGCCGAGTGCGCGGAGCCGATCCCCGGCCCGTCCACCCGGTACTTCGGTCAACTCGCGAAGCAGCATGACGTCTATCTCGTCGCGGGACTTCTCGAACGAGATGGGCACCTTGTGTATAACGTCGCCGTCCTGATCGGGCCGGATGGTCAGATCGTGGGGAAATACCGCAAGGTTACGCTGCCTCGCGGAGAGATCGAGGGAGGCATCACCCCCGGCCACGATTATCCCGTCTTCGAAACTCGATTCGGTCGGGTCGGAATGATGGTCTGCTACGACGGTTTCTTCCCCGAGGTCGCGCGCGAGTTGAGCAACCGGGGAGCGGAAGTCATCGCGTGGCCGGTCTGGGGCTGCAATCCGCTGCTCGCCGCGGCGCGTGCTTGTGAGAATCACGTCTATCTCGTGAGCAGCACCTACACCGACCCGTCCGCCGAGTGGACGATCTCGGCGATCTACGGCCACGACGGCCGCCCTCTCGCCCGGGCGACACAGTGGGGCAGCGTGGCGATCGCCGAGGTGGATCTGAATGACCCGCTCTACTGGCACAGCCTGGGCGACTTCAAGGCGCAGTTGCTCCGGCACCGTCCCGCGAGTGCCGAAGAGCGGAACCGGGCGAAGTCGGACCAGTAGCCTCACATTGACCCTTAAAAAACGGCGAGCCGGCATCGTGGAGAATGCCGGCTCGCCGTTCGATTCCGGATCTCGCATCGACCGCTCAATGAGCGGCTGACTGGAGGCGCTGCTTGCTCCTCGGCGTATTCTTCCCCTTCCTCGATCTCCTCAGCCTCGGGGAGGGATGGCCCTCGGCCGAACAGTTCGTAGAGCACGGGAAGCACGAGCATCGTCAGCATGGTAGCCGACGACATCCCGAAGAAGACGACCGTGGCCAGCGGGCGTTGAACCTCCGCGCCGACCCCCTTCGAGAGCATCATCGGCACGAACCCCAGGGCCGCGACCAGGCCAGTCATGAGCACCGGCCTCAGCCGCACGAGGGCCGCATCCTCGATCGCCTGGTTCTTGGGCATTCCGTGCAGCATTCGGTCGTGAATTGCCGCGACCAGAACCAGGCCCATCAGCATCGCCGCGCCGGTCAGGGCGATGAACCCGACCCCCGCGGAGATCGTGAACGGCATGTCCCTGTACCAGAGGCCGAAGATCCCGCCGTTTCCGGCGAAGAGCACGCCGCAGAAGACGATCAGGGCATCCCGCATGGAGTTAAACGTCAGGTAGAGCAGGCTCACGATCATCGCCAGCGCGAGCGGGACGACCAGGTACAGTCGTTTCCGGGCACGGATCATGTTCTCGAACTGGCCGCCCCATTCGATGGTGTAACCAGTCGGCAGCGCGACCTCCTTTTCAATCCGCTCCTGCGCGTCTTTCACGAAGGAGCCGACGTCGCGACCGCGCACGTTCGACTGCACGACGATCCGCCGCTTGCCCCACTCGCGGGGAATGGTCGAGGGGCCGGTGGTGGTCACCAGCTTCGCCATCCGGGTCAAGGGAATGCGCGCGCCGGTGGCGGTCGGGATCAGAATTCGATTCAGTGCGTCGGGATCATCCCGGTACGACTCTGGCAAGCGGACCAACAGGGGAAACCGCCGCTCTCCTTCGCGGATATCACCGACGTTGATGCCGCCGACCGCGCCCACCGAGTCGAGAACGACGCGCGTCGGGACGCCATAGCGTGAGAGCGCCTGCCGATCGACCTCCACCCGCAGCACAGGTAGACCCGTGATCTGCTCGGCGCTGACGTCGGCCGAGCCGGGGATCTTGCTGACGACGCGGGCGATCTCGTCAGCCTTCGTCTTCAGGACATCAAGGTCGTCGCCGAAGAGCTTGATCCCGAGATCGGCCCGGATGCCCGCGATCATCTCATTGATGCGCTGTTCGATCGGCTGGCTGAAGAGGGTCGCCATGCCGGGGAGCCGATCCATCTCCGCCGCCATCTCGTTCACCAACTCTTCCTGATTGGATGCGCGTTTCCAGCCCTCCATCGGCTTGAGCGTGACGAACACGTCGCTCAGTTCCAGACCCATCGGGTCGGTGGCGACCTCGGCCGTCCCGGTGCGGGTCCAGACCTCGTCGATCTCGTCCGGGAACTTCTTCAGGAGAATTTCCTCGATCTTCGTCCCATACCGCTGAGACTCTTCGAGGTTGACTCGCGCCAGGCGGACCGTATTGAAGACGATCGTTCCCTCGCTGAGCCTCGGGATAAACTCCGAGCCGAGCGTCGAGCCCAGGGCGACCATCCCTGCCGTCAAACCGAGCACGCAGAGCAGGGTCATCACCGGCTGCCAGAGCGCCAGGCGGAGCAGGGGACGGTAGCAGGCATGCGCGATCCGGTCGACGATCGTTTCCTTCTCCTTCGTCTTCCGCGACAGGCCAAGCGAGGCGAGCACCGGCATGAGCGTCAGGGACAGGAGCATCGATCCGGCCAGCGCGAAGATGACCGTCAGGGCCATCGGCCGGAACATCTTCCCCTCGACTCCCTGAAGGGCCAGGATCGGCAGATAGACGATCATGATGATCAGTTCGCCGAACATCGTCGGCTTCCGGACCTCGATGGCCGCGTCCAGGACGATGGCCAGCTTGTTCCGGCGCGAGGCGCTCGTGCGCGATGTGTCGCACGCAGTTCTCGATCATGACGACCGAACTATCGACCACGAGGCCGAAGTCGATCGCGCCGAGGCTCATCAGGCTGCCGGCGATGCCCACCCTCTGCATCATCGTGACCGCGAAGAGCATCGACAGCGGAATCACCGACGCCACGATCAGCCCCGCCCGGAGGTTCCCGAGAAAGGCGAACAGAACGGCGATGACCAGGATGGCCCCCTCGAAGAGGTTCTTCTCCACGGTCTTGAGGACGTGGTTGACCAGGTCGGTTCGCTTGTAAACGACGTGAACCTTGACGTCCTTCGGCAGAAGTTTGCGCACATCCTTCATGGCCTCGTCCACGGCCATGGTGATGTCGCGGGAATTTTCTCCCATCCGCATGAAGACCAGGCCGAGAACGACCTCCCCCTTGCCCTGAGCCGTCGTCCCTCCGCGGCGGATGGCGTGGCCGAGTTCGACGTTGGCAACGTCCCGGATGCGGATGGGGATGCCCTCGACCGAGGTGATGACGATATCGGAGATCTCGTCGATGTTGCGGACCAGGCCGATCCCCTGAACGAGGTTCACGTTGCCGGCCCGGTTGACCGGCCCGCCGCCGACGTTCTGGTTGTTCTCCCGAAGGGCCTTGATCACTTCGTCGAGCGTCAGATGATACTTGGCGAGCTTCACGGGCTCCACCTGAACCTCGTACTGCTTGGCCAGGCCACCCAGAGTGTTGACCTCCGCCACGCCCGGCACGCGTCGCAAGCGTGGGCGGACCACCCAGTCCTGCATCGTCCGTAGTTCGGTCGCGTTATAGACGTCGCTGGTCAGGTAATAGTGATAGATCTCGCCGAGCCCCGTGGCGACCGGCCCCATGACGGGCCGTTCGATTCCCGGCGCAAGCTGGATCTCGCCCAAACGCTCGTTGATCTGCTGGCGAGCAAAATAGATGTCGATGTCGTCGCTGAAGATCGCCACGACCTGCGAGAGGCCGAACTTGGAGACTGAGCGGACCTCTTCCAGCCCCTTCAGGCCCCCCAGTGACAGCTCGACCGGGAACGTGACGAGCCGCTCGATCTCCTCGGGGGCCATGGCCGGGGCCGTGGTGTTGATCTGAACCTGGTTCGGCGTCGTGTCGGGAAAGGCGTCGAGCGGAAGCTCCACGGCCGACCGCACACCCACGAACACGAGCAATGCGGCAAGTAACAAGACGACGAAGCGGTTATTGAGACTGAACCCGATCAGGGCGTTCAGCATGTGCAAATCCTCCCTTGGTTCGGGTTCGTTACTCGGCCAGTTGGTCTTTGAGCAGCTCGCTCAGGAGCAGGAACGATCCGGTGGTCACGATGCGTTGCCCGGACTTCAGGCCCCACTTGACCCGGACCAATCCCGGCTCATCGATCGATTCAACCACCACGCGCTGAGGAAGGAATTTGCCCGGCGTCTCCTCGTCGGCCAGAAAGACCAGATCCGCCCGTCCATCGTTCTGCACGGCTTCCCGAGAGATCATCAGCATGTCGCGCGGCTCACCGATCTGGATCTCGGCCCGGCCAAACTGCATGGCGCGGAGCTTCCCTTCCGGGTTCTCCAGCACGGCACGAACACGGATGGTCCGGGTCGCGGTGTTGACCGCGGTATCGACCCAGTCCACCTCGCCCGGAAAGACCGGTTTGGTCGTGCCGGTGATCGTGAACTTCACCGGCTGACCGACCTGGACATGATCGATCTCGGATTCATATACATCGATCCAGGCCCACATCTGCCGCGTGTCCGCCACGACGAAGAGGGTGTGGTTGGCCTCGATGGCCTCGCCAAGGACCGCATGCCGCGCGACGACCGTCCCTTCGATCGGCGAGGTAATTTTCAAGAGGCTTGAGGTATCCTTTTTCTTCTCGATCTGGACCAGATCCGAGTCGGTGTAACCCAGGTTGCGCAGCTTCTGGGTGGCGTTGAGCAGGTCGGCCCTGGCCTGATTCAAGGCGGTGCGGGCTTCCAGCTCGTTCTTCAGGGGCAAGGCCCCCTTCTTGGTGAGCGCCTCGGTCCGGGTCAAGGTGGCCTCAGCCAGCTCGACCATCGGCTGGGTGGCCAGATAATTCGCCTTGGCGGTCCCGACTTCCGCCGAGTCGATCACGGCGAGCACATCACCCGGATGTTCGAGTACCCCCTCATCCGTGAGGATCTGGTGAACCAGGCCACGGACGCGGGGACGAACCTCCGCGTACTCATTCATGTTGTACTCGGATTCGGCGTTGCCAGCGAGTCGATCCGCATGCTGCTGGACCTCGACCTTGGCCATCTCCAGGCCAATCTCCTGCACGACCTCCTCGGACGAGAGCTGGATGACCGGGAGTAGCTGTCGGCACGCCCGCGAATCCTGCGGCTCGGTCAAATCCTGGCACTGCGGACAGGTCTCCTCGGGCTGGTTGTGCAGGGCGCACCAGCCGTCATCGACCATCTCCTCCGGCTTCTCTGGGAGGGCCGGCTCGGCGTTTTCCTTGTCGCGTGAGCGCGGTCTCCTTGCCCTGGATACGATCGAGCGCTGAGGCGAGTAAATCCGGGCGTGCCCAGGCGAGCCCGACGCCGAGAGCGGCCAGCGCGACAACCCCCAGCACGATGCGCACAGCAATTCGTTTCATGACAACACGACCTTGTTCAGGTGGGTCTCGCTCAGAGACATCGGACGGATGATTGGTGAGCGAAACCGCGATATCTTGAGGAGGTTACGAATCAGGTGGGATCGACGAACGCACGACAACACTCGCTCGAATCACTCCGGCTCGTCGCGTCCTCCTCTCGTCGATTACCCGAAAAGGGCATCCCGAGGAGGGCGCAGCGGAAGGCGGCCGAGAGGGAAATCGAGTCGGACTCTCGTGGCGTTTGAATCAGCAGCGGAATGTTTGAAGCAAAGGCAAGGAAAGGCGCGCAGTTTCCCCTGAATGCTCGGTCAGGGGGCATCCGAAGGGCGTGCGTGGGGGAAGGGGAGAGGAAGGCGGAAAGCCCCAGACCCAGGAAGCAGAGGTCGAGAGGCAGCAGATGCCAGTCCGCGACGATTTCGTGAGTACGCAGGTCGGGAACCGTCGGCTGAGCGGCCCCGTTGCAGATGCAATCGTCGTCGTTGACCGGGCAGGGGGCGGACGTTGGGCCGCCATGATCGTGGCTATGGTGCGCGCCGTGAGGCCCGTCCCCCGCGCCGGCTGGTGCGCACCAGACGGGGCAGGTCCCCAGAAAGAAAATCAGAAGTGAGGAGACAACAAGACGCACGGGATTGTTTTTTTCACGAACTCGTTCTTTCCACCTGCTTACTCTCCTATTTTATCCCATTGCCGACACCGGTCAAGAAGTTCCCCGAGCCGTTCGAGACACGGACCGACATCGTGGGGACCTACGTGAAGTGATCTGGCGACCTGGAAGCGTGGAAGTTATCTTTATGAGGTCCGATTGGCGGGCCGAATGACTTTTGAGAGCACGTTCACGATCCTGGTGAAACGTGTCGAGACGCCCTTCCGGTCATCTCGATCCCATCCGCCCATCCGACTCTCAGGGCAACAGACCGCAAGCTTGAACCGTCATTGACGGACGTCCGGCGTGGATTTCCCCCCATCCTCGACCCGAGGCGAGCTTCCCCCCATGAATCGTCGAAGCTTTCTTGCTTCACTCGCCGTCGCGAGTTTGCATGGGCGCCTGGTCGCCGCTTCACCTAAGGGACGCATTGATTTCGTCCGATCCGACACCGACCCACTGAAAAGGGTCCTGGTTCACGAACCTGGTCCGGAAACGCACAAGGTTTTGCTTCTGGGGGGTGGCGATCCCTTCGTTCCGCAAGACCTGATGGGCGAGGACGCCGCCGAACAGCATAAGGCGATGGTTGCTTTGCTCAGGAAGAGCGGGACGGAGGTGCTGGAGTTCCGGGACCTTCTGAACGAAGCCATCGAAGAAGCTCGATCCGCCGGCGCCTTCGATGACTGGCTCGTCGAAATGGCACCTCATCTTCAGGAGCACCACGGCCGGATTGATGCTGACATTTTGCTCGGCGCCGACGATGATTTCGTCTATCACCGCGACCCGTTCAGCGGTCGGCTTCGTCCGCTGGCCGGGCCGTTGAAGTCTCTCCTCTATACCCGCGACCTCGCCGTCATGACCCCTCGCGGCGTGGTGTTCTCCTATTTCCCGAACAGCCCGAGGATGTTTGAGGGCACGTCTGACGCGTTTTCTGTTCCGCTGGTCGAAGATGCTCCGTGATTATCCCGTCGCGTTCGATGCTCAGCGGGAGAAGGTCGCGCTTCAGGGGGGCGACCTGATCGTTGCCGACGAACGGACAGTGTTCCTCGGTATCGGAAACCTTTCGGAGGAGGCAGCCGCTCGCAAGCTGGCCCGGGTGCTCGACATGGATGTCATCAGCGTGCAGATGCCCGCCAGTCATTCCCGGCGCGGTGGAGGGTCGATCTGGAACCCCCTTCGAACGCAATTCCTCCACCTCGACACCATCTTCAGCCTCGTCGGTCCCCGCCACGCACTTGCCGTCCCCTACTTCCTGGAAATCTCCCATTCGGGGCACGATCCACTGTCGGAGTTGCTCGGGCAACTGGCCGAGGAGTCGGTCGAGCGGCGTGGCTACTATGAGTCGCTTTCCGAGCGGCTCGCGGCGGTCGGTTTCGTGAAGCGCTACCGGGCGAGGAGCGGGGACATCGACCCGACGGTGCGCGATGTGAAACTCGTCGATTACGTCCGGTCGTTGGGGTATCGCGTCACTCATGTCGGCGGCAATCCCCCGAAGGACGAGAGCACGCAGCACGTCGTCGAGCGCGTGCTCCGAGAATTACGGTTCCAGGGAGGCAACGTCGTGGCGATCAGGCCGGGAGAGGTGATCGCCTACGACGGAAATCGACACACGCTCGCGGCCCTTCAAGAGGACGGCATCGCCGTCTCGACCTTTCCTGGCTCCGAGCTTCTCCGCTGGCACGGCGGTCCGCACTGCCTGACCCTGCCGCTCGAACGGGGTCCTTCCTGAAGTCCATGCTCAACGGCCGGTGCCGTCCCCGTTCTGGAGCAACGCGGACCATGCCTCCAGGCCCTCCAGTTCGGCCTTCGCCCGGTCGCTCGGCTCGACCAGACGAACCGGCCGGGGCGCGACGAGGGCGGCGATCGTCTGGATGTCGAACGACTCCAGCAGTCCGAAGCAGAACAGTTCGGGAGCGTCCTGAAACACCTTGCGATCCTCGATGAGCTGCTTGAGACTGCCGAGCGGGTCGTGCAGTTCCACGCCCCCGATGTGCGCCGGCTCGAGCGCCGCGGCCGTCAGAGCGATCGTGCTCGTTCGAGGCCCGACCGCCACCACCTCGGGGGCCTGACCATGTTGGGACTCGACCCATCGAGCGACCGACATCAGTTGTCCCGCCTGAATACCCAGCGGACGTTCCCCGACAGCCCCGACCAGCAGAGCGAAGAGATAAGCTCGCTCCTTGACCTCGGCCTCGCCGAAGTAGAACGGGTCGATGGCCACGACCCGATGTCCCTGATCGAGCAGGTCCTTCGCCGTTCCTTCCAGGCTCTTGCGACCCTCGTCCGCCAGCAGGAGGGTCGTCTTTTTCGGTTCGCCCCGCGACAGCTCGACGGCGGGGACGGTCCAGGTATCACCGACATGAAGTTTCCAGAAGCTTGCCGTCAGGCCGTCCCGTTCCTCCTCACCGATCTTCTCGGCCCGGATCTCCCCCTCAACCGGATGCACGATCTTTCGAAGTTCGTCCCGCTTCCGACGCTGCCACGATCGGGCGGCCTCCTGGCTCTCGGGCAACGCGGCATCGCGGGGCAGGGGGCGCTCAGGGCCATTGCCAGGTCATGGATGTCGGTGTTGTCCTCCGGTAACTCCACCGCCAGTTCCTCGGCGGATTTGACCTCGGATTCCGACGGAATCTCCGGCTTTTCGAAGCGGACGTGCGCGTCCGACCAGTGATCCTCCATCATGCTGTAGAGGGCCTGGCGGTTGTCGGACTGGTAATTGTGCGTGCCGGGGTCGTCGTTGATGTGCCAGCGGAGGTTTTGCGGTTCGCCAAACAAGGTGAAGACCGGCCGCGCTGCGTCGAGCAACGGCGGCAGGGCGTGACCGGCGGCGAAGCAGCAATTGTCCCGCGCATTGAAGGTCAAGAGCGTCGGCCGGGGGGCCATCATCGCCGTCAAATGGGTGTAATCGACGACAGTAGCCAGGTCACACGGTGTCTGTTCCGAATCCCCCAGATCCGACAGATAGCGTGCGCGGGTCCGGAAACTGGAATAACCCGCGACCGGGTCGGTGAAGGTCACGCGCGTATCCAGCGGACTGATGAAGATCGTCTGCCAGCCGCCCCCGGAAAGCCCGGTCACCCCCACCCGGTTTGGGTCGGCGTTTTCGTGCGCGAGCAGGATGTCGAGTCCTTTTTGGAGGTAGAGATAATGCGTGGCGATGCCGCCCGTCCCGCAGAGGTCGATGGCGTTGATGAGGCCGTGGCTGAATCCCGGCGTGGCGAGTTGACCCATGCCGAACCACTCGACATTCAGCGCGATCATGCCGCGCTTGGCCTGGTTAATACACCGGATCTGCTTGTAGTCCGCCGCCTTCCCCTTGCTGTCGTGCCCGTTGACGTTGAGCACGACGGGGACCTTACCGTGTAAATCAGTCGGCTCGTAGAGCAGGGCGGGAATCCAGACCCCAGGCAAGGCCTCGTACCGAAGTTTCTTGATCCGGTAGCCCGGCCCTCCCTCAATCGTCTCCTGCCAGACGACGCGCGTTCCGGCATTGCGCCAGCGGTCAGCCTCGCCACGGAAGATGACGCGTTCGTGGACGTTCTGACGCAGCCGCTGGGCCATGTCCGTCCACTCGTCGGCGGTCTTGACCTCGGGCATGGGAGGGATGCGGTCCTCGGTGAAATTCTGCACCTCGGACATCGTCTGCCCGGAGCTGATGATCTCGTGACCGAGCGCCGCGGCGACAGGGTTTTTCGGCTCGTCCTCAGCCCGCGCCGGGACGAGGCCGGAGCCAACCAGAACAGCCAACAGCAACGCCAGACGCAATCGAGTCATGAGTGTGCCTCCAGGAGGGACCGGCGCAAGGTGGACCTTTCGAGAATTCGTTCGCCATTAGACCGTCCCGAAGGATGACGAGCAATGAGGCGGTCGGGGAACCGTCGTGGGGGTTGTTCCCGACCGGGCCGGATCTTACACTGTCACTCTGTCAAGTCGTGCGTTTTCCTTCCCGAAAGACACGAGATCTTCCGATGGCCGAAGCGTTCCCGGACGTGCCAAAGATTCCGTACGGCGGGCCCAAGTCGAAGAATCCGCTGGAATTCAAGCATTACAACCCTGACGAAAAGGTCGGCGGGAAGACGATGAAGGACCACCTTCGGTTCTCCGTCGTATACTGGCACACGTTCGTCAACCCACTGGCGGACCCGTTCGGTCCCGGCACCGCGCTCCGTCCCTGGGACGATGGCTCGAACTCGGTGGCGAACGCGCAGAAGCGAGTCAAGGCGGCCTTTGAGTTCATTGAGAAGCTCAGCGCCCCCTATTACGCCTTCCACGACCGCGACGTGGCGCCCGAGGGGGCGACCCTCAAGGAGAGCCATGCCAACCTCGACGCCGTCGCCAAGGTTCTGAAGGAGGAGCAAGAGCGTACCGGCATCAAGCTCCTCTGGGGCACCGCGAACCTCTTCAGCAACCGCCGTTACATGCACGGCGCGGCCACCAGCCCGAACGTGAACGTCTTCGCCCACGCCGCCGCGCAGGTGAAGAAGGCGATGGAGGTCACGCTGGAACTGGGGGGTGAAGGATACACCTTCTGGGGCGGCCGTGAAGGGTACATGACCCTGCTCAACACGAACCTCAAGCGGGAACTGGACCACCTTGGCCGCTTCCTGAACATGGCGGTCGAGCACAAGAAGGCGATCGGCTTCCAGGGGCCATTTTACATCGAGCCCAAGCCGAAGGAACCGACGAAGCACCAGTACGACTCCGATGCCGCCGCCTGCCTGAATTTCCTCCGGCAGTACGACCTCCTCGACCACTTCAAGCTGAACCTGGAAACGAACCACGCGACCCTGGCCGGTCACGAGATGGCACACGAGATGGACGTGGCCGCCGCGGCCGGTGCGCTCGGTTCCATCGACGCGAATACGGGGGATTATCTCCTGGGCTGGGATACCGACCAGTTCCCGACCGACATCTACCTGACGACGCGCTGCATGCTCGCCATCCTGAACATGGGGGGCTTCACGACCGGCGGGGTGAACTTCGACGCCAAGGTGCGCCGGGAAAGTTTCGAGCCGATCGACCTGTTCTACGCCCACATCGGCGGCATGGACGCCTTCGCCCGAGGTCTCAAGATCGCCCACGCCATCCGCGAGGATGGCCGTCTGGCGAACTTCGTCAAGGAGCGTTACGCGAGCTGGGACAGCGACCTTGGCCGGAAGATCGAGGCGGGCCAGGTTAGCTTCAAGGATCTGGAGACGGTCGCTCTCGAACGCGGCGACGTGAAGGAGATCGCCAGCGGTCGGCAGGAGATGCTGGAGAACCTGTTCAACGAGTTCTTCTGAGGTCGCGTGCTCTCGAGTCTGGGTCTGGCGGGCAAAACGTACCGCCAGGCCCTTTTTCCATTTCGGATCGTCAACAAAGGCAACGCATGTCCTGGTCCTGGAAAATCGCCCGGGTCGCCGGCATCCCGATCTATATCCACTGGACGTTCCTGATCCTGATCGCCTGGCTCGTGTACGGCCACTGGTCGCAGGGGCACGACCTGGCGACGACAGTCGAAGGGGTCGGGTTCGTTCTGTCGATCTTCGGGTGCGTCGTCCTGCACGAGCTGGGGCATGCCTTGACGGCCCGGCAGTTCGGGGTGACGACGTCGGACATCACCTTGCTGCCGATCGGCGGCGTCGCGCGGCTCCAGCGCATCCCGGAACATCCGTCCCAGGAGCTTCTGGTTGCCCTGGCCGGACCGGCGGTGAACGTGGTGATCGCCGGGACGCTCTACCTGGCGGGGGTCCGGCTGAATGTCGATGCGAATCAGGCGGACGTCCTGCTCCGGGCGGGGTTCTGGCCGAAGTTGATGTTGGTCAATATCTTCCTGGTGCTGTTCAACCTGCTCCCGGCCTTCCCGATGGACGGCGGGCGCGTGTTGCGGGCCTTGCTGGCAATGCGGCTGGAATATAGCCGCGCGACGCGGATCGCGGCATCGGTCGGGCAGATGATGGCGATCCTGTTCTTCTTCCTGGGGCTGCCCCCTGGCAATCCCTTCTTGATGCTGATCGCCGTCTTCGTCTGGATCGGCGCGGAGGCCGAGGCGCGGCAAGTCGACCGAGCGCATGATCCTGAAGGATGTGCCGATCCGCGAGGCGATGCTGACCGAGTACCACACGCTCACCCCCGACGATACGCTGGGACATGCCGTGGACCTGCTTCTGGCGGGTTCGCAGCAGGATTTTCCCGTGCTGGTTGATGGGAGGCACGACGGCGTGTTGACCCGCGCGGCGCTCCTGTCGGGGCTGGCGAACGGCGGGCGCGAGGCGAAGGTCGGGCAGGCGCCCCTCGTGGAGCTTCCCACCGGCGATATCGACGAACTCCTGGTGCCCGCCCTGGGACGGCTCCGCGAGCAAGGATTGCCCTGCCTGCACGTTCTGGAAGCACGGGGAGCCGGTCGGCTTGCTCAACCTGGAGAATATTGGCGAGTACCTCATGGTCCGCGCCGCTCTGGCTGAGGCAAACTCAGTCGCGGACGTGACGAGAGCAGGAACCCGACCGCAGCCAGACCGCATCCGACGATCATGCTCAGGCTTTCGGGCTCGAATGGACCGACAGCGGGCAGGCCCACCTGTGCCCCGGCCGACGCGATGATCGCACCCAGCACGGCGAATGGCGGAAAGAACCCTCCCCGGAAGAGGGCCGAGACGAGCAGGATCAGGCCGGCGAGTCCCGCGTCAAAACCCCCGAGTAGCTCCGCCAGCGGAGTCGGAAGCATCGGCACATCCAGGGGTTGCGTCGGCTTGGTGACTTCGACCGTCAGATCTCGCATCGTCTTGAGGTGTTCCACGTCACCTGTCTCGACCACCTTGCTGGCTGCTTCGTGAATGGCCCGACCGGGGATCAACGCATTCTGCGACATCCACGTCAAGCAGCCGATCACGAGCAACGCCCCGGCGAAGAACCGCACCCGAGGGCCGAGGATCAGACCGACCAGACGCATGATGTTGACCTTCCAGTCGAATCGGCTCCGCTCTTGCTCGACGAGCACTTCTTCCGGGCGGTTGGCCGCCTCGGCCAGGGCACGCGAGAGGGACGGCCCCGGGCTGGGCACGCCGTTCGGTGAAACGGCGGTCGGTCCCAGGTCGCGGAGGACGCCCACCATCGCGGGTACCGCCCGCCACGACCGGCGGCGGGCGGTCAGCAGATAGACCCCGCGCGCCTGGAGGTGCTCCTCCATAATGGGCTGGAGAAACGCCGATAATCGGGTCCGTTCGCGCGATTGAAGGCGGACATCGAGCCAGTCGGCGATCGGATCGCGCCAAAGACCGGAACGCGGACGTGGTTGTCCGCCGATCTGTCGCCAGTGGCGGCGAGCGTCGCGCAAGGCGTCGTAGCCGAAAAGATCCTCGTAGAACGGTTCCCAGCGGTCTCCCGCGTAACGGCAGACGAATCGCCGCAGGGTATCCTCGGAATGCCCCTGCCGTCGCAGGCTCGCCAGGAGCGGTTCCACCGCGTCCAGGGCTGGCAGCCGTTCAGTTGCGAGCCGACGATCCAGCCCCAGGTGAACAGCCAGCGCAAAAAAGAACGCCGCGATACTGAAAAAAAGCCAGACCCAGAAGAGGCCGAGCACCTTCAAGGCCACGATGCCGAGCGCCAGCGCGGCGAGCCAGGTGAGTCGATCCCCCATCGTCCCGCCGAGGACCCACGAACGGGCTCGATCAAACAGCGGCGAACCTTGTGTCAGTCCGACGATCAGAAAGTACGCCAGGGCCGACAGCAACCCGAGGCCGAGAAATCCGCCGACCAACCGGGGCCAGCCCGCCAGCAGACTGACCAGGATCAGGAACCCGACCACGCCCGAGAAGCCGAGCAGCGCCAGCGATCGACGCCGGGCGGTGGGGGCATTCTCATACAACTCGGCCCCATTTTCGATGACCGTGATCTGTTCCGGCGTCGGTGTGAATCGGCCCTCGCCGACGCCGAGCGCGTTTTCCAGGGCCGCGACCACGTCCCGCATGGTCGCGAATCGGTCGCCGGACTCTCCACCGATCATACTTCGCAAGACCTCGCCCAGCGCGGCGGTCGTCTTCACTCTTCCTGGGTCGGAGGCTCCGGCGCTCGAGCAGATGATGAAAGACCAGACCGAGCGCTTCGACCTGATCCCGGGCCTCCATGGCTGGGGTCCGTCCGCCGGGGTCGTTCTCGTCCCCCTGGGAGTTCGCTCCGCGAGGTTTGGAGGGAGGCGCTGACCGGATTTCCTCTCGGTCGAGATCATGAGCCAGTTCGGGCGTGAGCCACAGACCGAGGCCCGATACGCGGACGAGCCCGAGACGGTCCACATCCAGACAGTCGGGCCGGAGGTCGTGATGAAAGACGCCCCTTGATTCCGCGAAGGCCAGCCCCCGCGCCGCCTGAAGCACGACCGAGGCCGCATTATTTGGCGTCAACGGCACGTGCACCTGGGCCGCGTCCGCCGTGGCGAAAATCGTGCCTCCCCCCGCGCCGACGGCTTGAACTCGATCGAGGTTCGGATGCACGATCCGTGAAGCCGCCAGTGCATCCCGGACGAACCAGCCAACGAAGACCGCGTCTTTCCACGCTCGAGCGGAGAGACATTTCAGGGTGACCAGCCGACCGCGGAGGAGATCCCGGGC
Source organism: uncultured Planctomycetota bacterium (assembly GCA_963758025.1). GTDB lineage: Bacteria > Planctomycetota > Planctomycetia > Isosphaerales > Isosphaeraceae > CAVWUA01. The sequence continues at coordinate 43,274 of CAVWUA010000028.1, forward strand.
ACGGAAGACGGACCCGGTATAGGGCCGGGCCAGTGTGTCGATGATCCGATATCCGCTGAACCATCGAGGAGTTCGCCCCTCCTCCGCGCTCTCCACCAACGATTCTCTCCGCGACGGTTGAAGCCCCGCGACAAACGGGGCACGGTCCGTCTCCGTCGGGATCGCCACCTCCAGCGCCTTTCCGCAACCGGGACACGAGATCGTGTATCGTCCCGCGGCCGTCTCGTTCAGGTCCAGCCGGGTTCGACAGTACGGACAGAGAACCCCCACGATCTTCGCTCCCTTCGCAAAATCGTGTAATTATGTATTGAGTGGTTGGTGGCGATGCCACTCGTCTAGGACGATTCACCCAGCGCCTCGAAGATCCCCTTCATGAAGGCGGGGAGGTCGTCGGGGGTCCGGCTGGTGACGAGGTTGCCGTCGCGGATGCAGGGGCCGTCTTGCCAGATCCCACCGGCGTTCTCGATGTCGTCGCGGATCGAATGGAAGCCCGTGACCTTGCGTCCCTGGAGGCACTTGGCCGAGCAGAGCATCCAGCCACCGTGACAGATCGCCGCGAGAATCTTGTTCTGCTTCGCGGCCTGGGTGACCAGCTCGATCATCGCCTTGTGCCGGCGCATGTGGTCGGGGGAGTAGCCGCCCGGAATGATGAATGCGTCGAACTGGTCGGCCTTGACATCCGCGGCCGAGACGTCGGCCCGGGCCGGGTAGTCGTGCTTCGAGAGGTACGTCTCGCCGGCCTTCGGTCCGACGATCTTCACGTCGCAGCCCGCTTCCCGCAGGCGAAGGACGGGGTACCAGAGTTCCAGGTCCTCGTAAAACTTCTCGACGAGGACGGCGATTCGCTTGCCCTGGATGTTGGCCATGTTGAAACCTCGGTTCGGGGAGGACGTTTCGTCCAGGGTGGAGAAAGGACGGCGGACACCGGCGACAGTCCCCTCGTACGGAACGGGATCGCCGGTGCCCTCGCGTTCGTTTCCATTAGATCGGAAACGCTCCCCTCCGACAACTCACCCGGCCGCCGCCACTTCCGGCTCGGGGTGCTCGCTCCGGGTCAGGTCCGCCACCGCGTTGGAGAGTCCCTCCTCGGTGGTGAACGGCGGCTCGTAGCCGAGGACCCGACGGGCCTTCTCGATCGAGAAGTCGAGATTCAGGCCGAGGAACTTGTACCGGGCCTTGTTGATGAGCGGCGGCTCGGTCGCCCCCTTCCGCTTGGCCCGGCGTTCCATGAGAGTCGCGAGCATCCGGGCCAGCCAGAGTGGAATCCGGCGCGTGGGGGGCTTCAGGCCCGCCAGTTCGGCCACCTTGCCCACGAACTGCCGCTTGCTCACCCGCTGGCCATCGGTCACGTTGAAGACCTCACCGACCGCCTTCGGATTCTCGGCCGCCAGGAAGATGGCGTGGACCAGGTTCTTCACGTAGATGCAATTCAACGCCTGTTCGCCCGAGCCGAAGTAGGCGAAGACCCCGCTCCGAAGCCGCGTCAAGAGCTTGGGCAGGACCGTGCGGTCGCGCTCGCCGTAGATGAACCCCGGACGGAGGATCGCGACCGGCAGCCCTCGCGTGCGGAAATATTCCAGGGCCAGGGCTTCCGCCTCGGTCTTCGAGCGGGTATAGGCGTCGAGAGAGTCAGTGGCCGGCGGGGTTGTCTCGTCCGTACCGACGTGATCGCGTCCTTCATAGACGCCCAGCGAGCTGACGTGCACGAACCGTTCCACCCTGGCGTCCGTCGCGGCATCAAGCAGCAGCCGCAAGGCATCGACATTCAGACGGCGAAATTCTTCCAGCGTTCCCCAGTCCCCCACCTTCGCCGCGCAGTTGAAGACCCAGTCGGCCCCTTCGACACCTTTGCGCAGGGCCTCAACGTCCTCCAGGTCTCCGACGATTTTCTCGACGCCCCAGGCATCCAGCCACCGCGTGTCGCTCGTTGAGCGGACCAGGGCCCGGACGCGATGACCGCGGGCGATCGCTTGCTCGACCGCGTGACTGCCGACCAGTCCGGTGCCGCCGGTGATGAAGATGGTCTTGGGGTTCTCGTTCATGATGTCCTTTCCGTTCCGGCCCTCGCCGGTAAGTGCTCGACCGGCATGATACTTCCGGTCAACACTACCCGACGATCCCGCAAGGTCAAGTGGACCAGCAAAGGCATCTGATTTTGGCCGATTCGGTCTGGCTTTGGTGCCTTGGCCCGGTGTACGCTGGATGGTCTGTCCGGTGTGTCGCGAAACCTTGCCGGACGACGCCCCTTTTGTGGATGGATGAGCGCGGAGCGCCCGGGACCGCCGGTCCAACTCCCTCGTCTCGTATCGTGCCGTTTGAGACGGGATAGCACATACAATGGCCAGCGCGTTGAAGGCTCAGGAAGTCGAATCCTACCGTAACCTGCTCGAAAACATCCGGGCAAGGCTCGTCGGTGATCTCGACCAGATGACCGATGAAGCCCTGAAGCGAAACCAGCCGGAGTCTTCGGGCAACCTGTCGAACATGCCGCTCCACATGGCGGATGTCGGGTCCGAGAATTTTGACCAGGAATTCACGCTCAGTCTGATCGAGAACGAGCAGGAGACCCTGGAGCATATCAAGGACGCGCTCGACCGGATTCAGCTCGGACGGTTCGGCATCTGTGAGGAATGCGGTTCCCCGATCGCCAAGCAACGTTTGCAGGCCATTCCCTACACGCCGCACTGTATCGAGTGCGCTCGGCGTCTGGAGAAGCCGGAATGACGACGGGTCGGATTCCCCGCGAGTCGCTACGTGATGTTCTGGACGATCGCGCTGGGGGGCGCGGCCTTCGACCTGGCCACGAAGGCTTACTTCTTCGCCCTGGTCGGCCCGCCCGGCTCCCGTCCCCGAACAGTCGTGCCGAACGTTCTGGAACTCCAGACGAGCTACAACAAAGGAGCTCTCTGGGGCTTCGGCGCGGGGTTGGGGTACAGTAGTCTGATCTTCGCCAGTCTCTCACTCGTGGCCGCCGTGGCAATCTGTTACTGGCTCTTCGTCAAGGGGGCCGCCATCGAGGGACGGCTCACCGCCGCGCTCGGACTGATCATGGCCGGGGCGCTGGGCAACTGCTACGACCGCCTCGTTTTCGGGCACGTCCGCGACTTCGTCCACTTTCACGTTGATCCGATCGGATTCGACTGCGCGATCTTCAACTTCGCTGACAACATGCTGGTTATCGGCGCTGTCTTGCTGATGTTGATGGCTCTGCGCCCCGAGCATACGCAGACCCACCCCGAGACTTCCGGGAGCGAGGAAGCCGCCCACCCAGCTTTCGACGGAATCGGCTCGCCCGGTCCCTTGAGCGTCAGACGTCGTAGTAGAGCGTGAACTCGTAGGGGTGGGGGCGCTGACGGACCGCCGCGACCTCGTGCGTCTGCTTGTACCAGATCCACGTGTCGATGATGTCGGGGGTGAAGACATCGCCCCGCAGCAGGAAGTCGTGATCCGCCCGGAGGGCGTTGAGCGAGGCGTCCAGCGATGTCGGCACCATCGGCACGTCGGCCAGTTCCTCGGGCTGAAGGTCATAGATATCCTTGTCGAGCGGATCGCCCGGGCTGGCCTTCGTCTGGATTCCATCCAGGGCGGCCATCAGAACCGCGGAGAAGAGCAGGTAGGGGTTGGCCGCGGCATCGGGACAGCGATACTCGATCCGCCGGCTCTTCGGTCCCGGACTGTGGACCGGGATGCGGATGACGGCCGAGCGATTTCGGCGGCTGTAGGCGAGCTTCGTCGGGGCCTCGTACCCCTCGACCAACCGCTTGTAGCTGTTGGTGGTCGGGTTGGCGAAGGCACACAAAGCAGGGGCATGGCGCAAGATACCACCGACCGCGTAGAGCCCCAGCTCGCTCAGGCCGGCGTAGCCGTTGCCCGCGAGCAAGGGGGTTTCCCCTTTCCACAAGGTGAGATGGGTGTGCATCCCCGAACCGTTATCGCCGAAAATCGGTTTCGGCATGAACGTCGCGGTCTTGCCGGCCCGCCGGGCGACGTTTCGGATGATGTACTTGGCCAGCATCACCTGGTCCGCGCTCTCGACGAGCCCCTGAGGGACCAGGTCGATCTCCGACTGTCCGCCCGTGGCGACCTCATGATAATGGGCCGCCGTGGTGATGCCACACTCGGCCATGATCTGGGCCATGTCCGTACGCAGGTCGGACAGGCTGTCGGTGGGGGGGACGGGAAAGTAGCCCAGGCCGGTGCCGGCCTTGTAGCCGAGGTTCGGCCCTTCGGCCCGGCCGCGATTCCAGGCCCCTTCGACCGAATCGACGTGGTAGAACGCCTCATGGGCCTTCTGATCGAACCGCACATCGTCGAAGATGAAAAATTCCAGCTCGGGAGCGACCTGACAGGCATCGGCGAGGCCGGTACTTCCCATGTAGTTGACGGCCTTGCGGGCGATGTTGCGGGGGTCCCTCGTGTAATCCTGCTGGGTGATCGGGTCCTGGATGTTGCAGATCATCGTCAGGGTCGGCCGGCTTTGAAACGGGTCGATCAGGGCCGTCTCCGGCTGCGGCACGACCAGAAGGTCCGCCTCGTTGATCGCCCGCCAACCGACGACGCTGGAGCCGTCAAAGCCGATTCCTTCCTCGAACGTCTCCTCGGTCAGGGCATCGGCCGGAATGGCGAAATGCTGCCAGACGCCGGGGAAGTCCATGAACCGGAGATCGACCGTCGTCACCTCGCGCTGACGGATCTGCGCCAAGACCTCTCGGGGTGTCACCTGTTCCGTTCCTTTCACTCCATCCGGCCGCGATCCAGAAAATCGCCTGGCTCCGATCTCCCCGCGCCGGTCTCGTCTTGTCTCGATCCAGCATACCCAAAGATGTGATTGCAAGCCAGACGGCGCAGTCGGAGCCCGAGATCTCCTGATGAGAAGTTCCCATTATTCCATTGACTCGACGGTGGATTCCGCTATCCTGAAAGTGTTGACATTGAATCTCAATCGCTTTCCCTCCGTCACAATCCCACCGCTCCGTGAGGAGGCCTCATGGCCGCTCGGACAATCTTGGCGACTCTGGCCGGATCGGCACCGAACGAGCGACTCCAGGTTGCTCTGTTGCAGAGTGACGATGGAGGGTTGCTCATTGACCTTCGGGAACAGCATTTCGCCGAGGGGATTGGCTGGTTCGACCAGCGAACGATGGAGCTAGAGCCTCGCCAGTTCCGCCAGCTTCAGGCGATCCTGGGATTGAAGTCGGCCCTGCTCGATGATGCCCTCGCGGAGGTCCCCGCCACATTGCCGTTCCCCGGACCTCGCACGAGTTCGCCCAGTCGGTCGGCGGTGGGTGAGGGTTGAGTGAGATCGGGTGTCCCACTTCGGATGGCCCGTACGCCGGAATTAAAAAAAGGTCGGGAACCGGTTGACCCGGTCCCGACCCGAAATCAAAATGGCTCGCGAGTCTGGCGGACTCAGCCGGCCTTCTGGCCCGATTTGGCCTGCTCGGTGGAAACGAGCGTTCGCTTCTGAAGAATCTTCTCCAGGTGATCCACGCCGTCCTGCTCTTCCTGACAGATCTCTTCCATCAGGTTGCGCAGGGCAACATCGCGAGGACCGAGTAGTTCGAGAGCCTCGGTATAGAGCTGGACGTGCTTTCGCTCGATCTCCAGGGAGTATTCGAGCATCTCGTTCAGGTCGAGTGACTGCTTGACCTCCCCCCGCTCGACCGAGGTGATTCCTCCCAGAGCGACGATCTTGTCACCAATCTTGTGCGCGTGACCGAGGGCTTCCTCTCCGCTCTCGCGGAACATCTCATAGTACACTTCGCGCAAGGTGCCCTGGACCACGAAGCTGAACTGGGTGTACTGGATCAGTCCGGCATACTCCCACTTGAGAATCTCGTTCAGTTTTTCGACCAATTGGGTCCGATCCATTGCCACCTCCGGATGTCGAAAGTTGGTATCTTCAAAACGCTTGTTTTACGCACGGTACGCCTATTTTGCTTGTTCCCATCATAATCGATCCGTCAAGGCAGCCATCAAGCCCACGTTAAGATACCGTTAAATAGGGCAATTCCCGTGCCACGCTACGTCGTGCTGGAGCACCAGTGGAACGGCATCCACTGGGACTTCATGCTGGAAGTCGGGGCGATCCTGAAAACGTGGGCGATTGATGCGCCGTTGCGGACAGGGTCGGATCTTCCGGCCCGGAAACTCGCCGATCACCGGCTGGTGTATCTCGACTACGAAGGGCCGATTTCGGGAAATCGAGGGTCAGTCCGGCGCGTGGATCGGGGGCATTTTGAGCCGATCCGCTGGACGGAATCGCGCGTGATGGTCCGTCTTTCCGGCGGTCACTGGGTGGGAATGGCGGAGCTGTCCCGGAAGGAAACCGGTGAGAGCGAGGGGGTGACCGGGCTCTGGAACTTTCGCTTCCGGAACGTCGCCTGAAGCACGCGGCGGCTCGGAAGGGTCAGGCTCGCGGCGGCTCGTTGACGCTCGGAGCGACCTAGCAATCGGATCTGACCGTTGAGGAACTGGAGTCGGTCCAGCACGATGTCGTGTCGGCTCTTGTCCGCCCGGTAACGGATCATCGCGACAGGATGTTCGTTCTCGTCATGCTCCCACTGGATCTCCAACCCATGCCGTCTGGCATGCAGGGTCATGGGCTCCAGGAGCCGGTCCGCGGGAATCGGGACCAGACCCGCGCGAATTTTCTCGAGGGTCAGGGCGAGCACGTTCGGTTCCGGAACTCGCACGTGGGCGACCACGAGAATGTTGGATCGCACAGGCCCCTCATCGAGCTGAAAGGCCAGGATCATGCGTCCCGGTTCGAAAGCGACCCGCGGTTCGTGCACGCCCGGTGGGATCTGATCGGCGAATTCGGTCACGAGATCCTCGGCGAGCCAGGCATTGACCTCCTGATCCGTGAAGACCGCTTCCCACTTCGGCTCGTTGATGATGTCGTTGCGAAGCTGGAGGCTCTGGGCAACAAAACGCTTGGCTTCCGCCTTCCGTTCCTCGGGAGGCAAGGTGACCATCGCCGGATAGGACTCCGGTTTGAACGTCAACATGCCCCAGAGCACCAGGGGCAACACCACGATCAGAGCCAGGATCAGGCCCAGGATGATCCATCGTCGTTTTGGCTTGCGCATCGTGCGTCCTGCTCCATCCAGGGTCCGAAAGGGCGGGAGTGAGATTCCCGTAAGACCGGCTTCGTCAGGGGAGAGAGGGACGAGGCGAGAGGATAGCATGACTGCAATACAATTCAACGATCAGGCTACTTCCATATCTTCGACGCGTCAACCCGAAGTCCCTTGCTCGGCAACGAACGGCCGGGACCCGCCATCCGTACTCTTCCCTGTACGTTACGTCCGAAGGATAGGACGTGGTTCGACGCAACCCCGCGGACATCACCGGATTCGCTCGATCCAGAGCGGCGGCGGCCGATCCCATTGACGGTTCTGCCTACTTGTTGATCGTCTGCCCGCGCACGTATAGTGAAGGAAACCCATGAGTCGGAGCCTCTCTTCATGCCGTCTCGTCTCTCCAGTATCGCCATTCTCATCCTCTGGGCATCCGCCGCGCTGGCCCTGTTCACCAGGGACCTGAAACCGACCCTGGTTCTCGGTCCACCCCCCGACATGCGCACCATCGTCGCGGCGGACCAGGACGACGAGCCGACCGATTGGGCGATCCTCGTACCCGACCCCAAAGACCCGTTGGCGATGCAGACCATCGGCATGGCCGAAACCAAAACCAAACGTATCAGTGATGGTCGCGTGCGGCTCTCCAGCCGATGCTGGTTCGAGGCGGGGGAACTTCTCAAAGATACCCCTTTGGCGTCGGAACAGAACGAGAGGATCGAGATCCTGGGTGATTGCGACATCGACCCCATGGGGAATCTGGATTTCTTTCGGGTAGGTGTTCGGCTTGAGGGGGGGACTCAGGACATCATGATTCTCTCCGGCCAGGTGCAGCGCAATGACCTCCACGTCAAGGTCGAGGGGCCTTTGCCGATCCTGAATCGAACCTGGGATATCCCCTATCAGCCGCATGGGGTTGTCGAGAACATGCTCGGTCCGATCGACCGGCTCCCCGGCTTGCAGGTCGGCCAGCGCTGGGTCAGCCGGGTCGTCAGTCCGCTCACCGGTCGGATCGAGGAGGCCGAGGCCGAGGTGACACGCAAGCACGTCATCACCTGGGACAACAACCCGGTCACCACCTTCGAGGTCCTGACGCGCATGCCGCCACTTTCCTCGCGGACGTGGGTTCGTCCTGATGGCCTGGTGCTCCGACAGGAAGTGCCGATCCTGTTCAAGAAGATCTATCTGGAGCGAATTCCAAAGCAAGACCCCGCCAACAAGGAACTTCGGCGATGATTCAATTGCGGGGTGTGAGCAAAACCTTCGGCGCAAGCGCGCGGTCGATCATCTGAACCTGGATGTTCAGGCCGGTGAACTGTTCGGGTTCCTCGGTCCGAACGGAGCCGGCAAGACCACGACGATCAAGATGGTCTGTGGATTGCTCGTGCCGAGCGAAGGGACCGTCCGGATCGGCGGACACCCGGCGACCAGCCAGGAGGCCCGACAGTTGATGGCCTATGTGCCCGATCAACCGTACCTCTATGAGAAGTTGACCGGGCGCGAGTTTCTCCGATTCGTCGTTGAGATGTACGGGATCGATCCTCGGACCTCCTCGCGTCGCATCGCCGAATTGATCGAGACGTTCGAGATGGGCGATTACATCGACGAACTGTCCGAGAATTATTCCCACGGCATGAAGCAGCGGGTCGTCTTCGCATCGGCCCTGGTCCACGACCCCAAGGTCCTGATCGTGGATGAACCTCTGGTCGGACTTGATCCGCGGAGTGCACGGATCGTCAAGGATCTGTTCATCGCCCAGGCACGCTCGGGCGTGGCGGTCCTGATGTCCACGCACCTGCTCTCGATCGCCGAGGAACTGGCTGACACCATCGGCATCCTCGACCACGGTCGTCTGCTCGCCAAGGGGAGCCTCGACGAGATCCGTGAATCCGCGCAGATGCATGGACCGCTGGAGCAACTCTTCCTGAAGTTGACCGGTGGCGACCGGCCGACCCATGCGGAATCGCTTCTGCAATCGCAGGGAGAATCCCCACGACCATGAGCCCGGAGGAGCCGATACAGCCATCCCACCTGACCACACGATCGGAGGCCGCCCGTACCTACCGGAAGCTGCGCTGGTGTCTCGTCAGGAACCAGGTCCAGGCCTTTCTCACGGGTTCCCGGCTCCGCCTCATCATGATCATGGCCTGTAGCGCGATCTTCTGGTCGGGACTCTTCGGACTCTTCTTCGAAGGCTTTCAATTTCTCGCCTCATACAAGCTTTCCAGCGAGATCTTTGAATATCTCTTCGGAATGTTCTTTTTTTCACTCCTGGTCATGCTTGTCTTTTCGACCGGGATCATCCTGCACACCGGGCTGTTCGGCTCGCGTGAGCCCGCGTTTTTGCTCACGCTTCCCAGCGCTCCGGATCGGATTTTCGCCTACAAATTTATCGAGGCCATGGCCTTTTCGAGCTGGGGATTCGTCCTGCTCGGAAGCCCGATGATGGTTGCCTACGGGATCACCACGGGGGCCCCCTGGCCCTTTTACGCGCTGTTCCTGGCGTATCTCCTGGCGTTCATCCTGATTCCCGGTAGCCTCGGGGGAATCGGCGCGATTCTCGTGGCGTATTTTCTCCCCCGCCGTCGCAAGACGTTCCTCGGCATCTGCATTGGGGCCTTGATCGTCTTGAGCCTCGTCATGATTTACCGGGCATCGCAGGCCCCCGGCGAGATTCTGACCCGGGACTGGCTCGACGCCCAGCTTGGCCAGCTTGCCTTCAGCCAGCATCCGTTGCTGCCCAGCCGCTGGATCTCCCGAGGCCTGATCAGCGCCGCGGACGGGAACTGGCGGCAAGGGTTATTCTACCTTTGGATCATGACGGCCCATGCGGCTCTGGCGTATCTGATCGCGGCGGTTGTTGCCCGGGACCTCTATCGACCCGGGTTCAGCCGGGTCCAGGGCGGTCGGGCCTCCCGGAGACGGATCGGCTGGTATGGGCTTGACGCGCTCTTCCATCGCCTCTTCGCGTTCGTCCCCCGTCCCATCCGCCTGATGATTCTGAAGGACCTGCGGACGTTCCGTCGCGATCCCGCGCAGTGGTCGCAGTTCCTGATCTTCTTCGGCCTGCTCGCCTTCTACTTCCTCAATATCCGCCGACTCGGGTACGGCAATCAGAATGCCTACTGGCGCAACCTGCTCAGTTTTTTGAACCTGGCGGTCACGGCCTTGATCCTTTCAACCTTCACCAGCCGGTTCATCTTCCCGCTCCTCTCTCTGGAAGGGCGAAACTTCTGGGTCCTGGGTCTCTTGCCCCTGAATCGTGCCAGCATCCTCTGGGGGAAGTTCGCCTTCGCGTCGGGCATCTCGATCGTGGCGACCGAGGGGTTGGTTGTTCTGAGTGATTGGATGCTCCAGATCGGCTCGACCATGACCATGATCCACATGGCGATGGTGGCCATCCTCTGCTTCGGCCTCTCGGCCATCAGTGTTGGTCTCGGGGCCCGGTTGCCGAACCTGAAGGAGGATGATCCCTCGAAGATCGCAGCGGGGTTCGGAGGCACCTTGAACCTTCTGGTCAGCCTGATCTACATCTTCCTGATTGTCACGGCCCTGGCTTTGCCCTGCCATCTTTACTTCGCTGAGCATGGGGTGAATGAGGCGAGCCTGTTCATGCCGATCTATGGGAAATTCCGTATCTGGCTCTCGATTTCCATTCTCGTCGCATTCGCGCTGGGCATCATCGCCACCATCGTCCCCTTGAGAATCGGCATCAAAGCGTTTGAGCGAATGGAGTTATAGCAACCATACGCTCGGGTCGATGCGGGCTCGCGACAACCCATCGGCCAATACCATTCCACCGATCTTGCTGCTCGAATCGCTCCTGTCTATAATCCTTTCAGAAGTTTCAGACAGAATTGCCAAGCCGGGTGAAGCACTCGTGATCCTGGTCTGAAAGGTTGGATGGAGATGAAGTCCGAGGTCCGTGTGGGCGCGGTTAGCTATTTGAATGCGAAACCCTTGTATTATCGCCTGGAAGACTTCGCGCCCGGAGTACGTTTGTCGATGGATGTGCCGAGCCGGCTGGCCGAACAGTTGGCGGCGGATGAGCTCGACGTGGCCTTGATTCCCTCGGTGGAGTATCTTCGGGGGGTCGCGAACGGGTACGAGATTCTGTCGGGGTTTGCGATCGCCGCGCGGGGGCCGGTCCGGAGTGTGAAGCTCTATAGCCGCGTTCCTTTTTCAAGGATCGAACGGCTGGCACTGGATGAAGGATCACGAACGAGTCAGGCGTTGACGCGGGTCTGGCTCGACGCGGCGCACGGAGTCCGACCGAATCTCATCGAGAGCCTTCCCCTGGGTGTGCCGGTGGAGGAGAGCACGGCGGATGCCGTCCTGCTAATCGGCGACCGGGCGATGAAGCCGCCGGTCGGGCCTTTTCACGCGGTTGTGGACCTGGCGGAAGCGTGGAACGCCCTGACGGGCTTGCCGTTTGTCTTCGCCCTCTGGGTGACGAGAGCCGGTCGGAACCTGGGCAAACTGCCCGAGGCGCTGGCACGATCACGGGCCGAGGGGCTGGCCCACGCGGACGAACTGGCAAGGGTTCACGGGCAGCGGCTCGGCCTGGATACCCGGACCTGTCTCGACTACTTGACGCGCGTGTTATCTTATGAACTTGGCGCGCCGGAGGTTGCCGGCCTGCGTCGTTTTGCCCAGATGGCCGCCGCGATGGGGCTGGCCCCGGAAGGAGTGGACCTTGTCTTCCACCAGTGTCGCCAGGATCTTGCAGCGCGCCGTTGACGGACAGCGGCTCACCTTTGACGATGGCGTGGCCTTGATGCGGGAAGGAAAACTCCTCGACCTCGGCCGCGCGGCCGACGCCGTCTGCAAGCGGCTCCACCCTGAGCCGTACCGCACGTTCAACATCGACCGGAACATCAACTACTCGAACGTCTGCGCCGCCGTCTGCGACTTCTGCGCGTTCTATCGCAAGGTCGGCGACAGCGAGGCGTATGTCCTGGACCGTGAGGTCATCTTGAAGAAGGTTGAGGAAACGGTCGCCCTGGGCGGCGATCAGATCTTGATGCAAGGGGGCCTGCACCCCGAACTGCCCTTCTCCTGGTACACCGACCTGCTTCGAGACCTCAAGGCCCACTTCCCCGACGTCAATATTCATGCCTTCAGCCCCCCGGAGATCCACTTCTTTCACAAGAAGTACCGGATGAGCCTGCGGGAGGTACTCCGTCAGCTCAGGGAGGCCGGGCTCGGCAGCCTTCCGGGGGGTGGGGGCGAAATCCTGGTGGATCGGGTGCGCAAGGAGATCACGCGCGGGAAGGCCCTGACCGAGGACTGGCTGAACGTCCACAGGGTCTGGCACGAACTGGGCGGACGTTCCACCGCGACGATGATGTTCGGCCACGTCGAGACCCTGGAGGAACGGGTCGAGCACATGGAGCGCATTCGGCAGCTTCAGGACGAGACCGGAGGCTTGACCGCCTTCATCTCCTGGACCTTCCAGCCGGAAAACACGGAGATGGCTCACGTACCGACCTCCGGCGCCTTCGAATATCTCCGGGTCCAGGCGATCTCGCGGCTTTACCTCGACAACGTGCCCAACATCCAGTCCTCCTGGGTCACGCAAGGGCCGAAAATCGGGGGCCTGGCGCTGTACTTCGGCGCCAACGACATGGGCAGCCTGATGATCGAGGAGAACGTGGTTTCCCAGGCCGGGACGGTTTTCCACCTCTCGCTCAACGAGATCAAGCGCGCCATCCGCGAAGCCGGTTACATCCCCCGGCAACGGAACGTCTTCTACGAGTACATCGATGGGGAACCCGAGCCGTCGGAACTGGTCTTGGCGAGTTGAGATCTGACGGGGACCCGGCGCGATTGTTCTACGAGGCGAGGTCAGCGGCCATCCCGCTGACCTCGTGTCGTTCTTTGGTCAGACGCGGCATCGCGAGAGGTATCGAGGATCGCCGACGCCGTTCGCGCTTGCGGAGATGAGCTAGAGTTCGGAAGATGGAATCCTTCGGGAATGCTCGAAACCACCCGTCAGCCCTCATCGGCTCGCGTTTCAGGAACGGGAACGTCGCGTGATCCTCGTCGAAGATCTCTCCAAATCCTTTCTGGACTACCATCGCGGCTGGATTTCCGCTGTCTCCGGAGTGAGCTTTCAATGTCTTCCCGGTGAGTGTTTTGGCCTTCTCGGGCCGAATGGCGCGGGGAAGACGACGACGCTTCGCATGCTCTCGACGGTCCTGCAACCCACGAGCGGCCGCGCCCTGGTCGCCGGTTATGACGTCTTGAGCGAGCCGGAAAAGGTCCGGCGCACATCGGATACATGTCGGCCAGTACAGGCATTTACGATCGCATGACGGCCTGGGAACTCGTGGAGTACTTCGGCCGGCTTTACGGACTCTCGGCCGAACACCTTCGGGAGCGGATGGAAACGATCTTCGCATGGCTTCAGATGAACGACTTTCGCGACGTTCTGGGCTCGAAGATGTCCACGGGAATGAAGCAGAAAGTCTCGATCGCCCGCACGATCATCCATGACCCGCCCGTCCTGATCTTCGATGAGCCAACCTCGGGGCTCGACGTCATGGTCGCCCGCGCCGTCTTGCAGCGGATCGCCGAATTGCGCGATCAGGGCAAAACGGTCCTCTTCTCGACCCACGCGATGCATGAAGTGGAAAAGCTATGCTCCCGCGTGGCGATCATTCACAAAGGGCGCGTTCAGGCCGAGGGAGTTCCCGACGAACTGCTCCAGCAACACGGGCAGCCCGACCTGGAGGAGCTCTTCTTCTACCTGGTCGAGCGCGCCGAAGCGGCACCAGCGATCGCGAGAACGGTCGGGTAATCGCGGGATCTCGACAGGTCATTAATTCAACAGTAGATCCCGTTCCGGAACAACCACAACAGCGGCAGGGCTGTCCGTATGTTTTCGATGCGATGGTCGCATGTCTTGCTGATTTTTCGTCGCGAAGTGCGCGATCAACTGCGCGACCGCCGAACCTTGTTCATGATTTTCGTGCTGCCGATTCTCCTCTACCCGATGTTGGGAATCGGCGTCGCGCAGCTCTCAATCGCCTTCGAGCGAAAGCCGAGGACGGTCCTGGTCGTTGGCCCGGAGAATTTGCCCGAGTCGCCGCCGCTTCTGAACGAACAGGGGGATGGTTTCGCCCCTTCACTGTTTGATGTTCCCAATGAGGCACGCCTCTATACCGTCAAACGCATTCCGGCGGACTCGCCTGAGGCGCAAGCCCCGGCCTTGCGGAACCGCTTACGGCGTGGTGATGCCGATGCCATTCTGCCCATTCCCGCGGATATTCAGGAGCAGATCACCCGGGATTTCCAGACCGTCGAAATTCCGATCACCTTTTTCAGCGCGGATGAAAAGAGCCTCGATACCTACCGGGCGGTGGACAGCGTACTGAAGAACTGGAAGGATCAGATTACGAAGCGCCGCCTGGAACGGGATCAAAAACCGGAGAGTTACCTCCAGCCGGTTCGGATCGTGGCTCAGGATGTGGCCTCCCGAGTGGAAGCCGGGGGAAGCCTCTGGGGCCGGATCTTCCCGTTCTTGCTCGTCATGATGTCGCTGACCGGCGCGTTCTATCCGGCGGTGGACCTCTGCGCGGGGAAAAAGAACGCGGGACCATGGAGACGCTTCTGATCAGTCCCGCGTCCCGTCCCGAGATCGTCACCGGAAAATTCCTGACCGTGATGCTCGCCAGCATGTCCACGGCGCTGTTGAACCTGGCGAGCATGGCGATCACCGGACTGCAACTGGCGCAGATGGTCGGCTCGACAGCGGCCAAAGGCCAAGACCCGTCCGCGGTCATCACAGCCCCCTCGCTGGTGTCGATGTTCTGGATGTTCTTGCTGCTGATTCCCTTGGCCGCCTTCTTCAGCGCGCTCTGCGTGGCGCTGGCCGTGCTGGCTCGGAGCATGAAGGAGGGGCAGTATTATATGACCCCCCTTTACCTCATTTGTCTCCCCTTGATCTTCGCCACCCTGGCGCCGGGGGTGGAACTGAACCTGTTCACCAGCCTGATTCCCGTCACGGGCGTTTCGCTGCTCCTGCGCGAGCTGATGCAAGGCGATTACGACGACGCCCGCCGTTTCTTCCTGCCGGTCCTCCTCCCTTTGCTGGTGTATACGCCCTGGCCCTGCACTGGGCGGTGGACCAGTTCCGCCGGGAGTCGGTCTTGTTCCGGGAGGCGGAACGGTTCGACCTGCGAGCCTGGGCTCGGCACGTGATCCGGGACCGCGAAGAAGGTCCGACCGGTGCTCAGGCCTTGCTCTGTTTTTCCCTGATGATCTCCGCGGCCTGGTTCTCCTTCTCGTTCATGTCCACCTCGGCGTTCGGGATGATGGCGGGGCAACTGACGTTCATTCTGGCACCTCCCGTCGTGCTCGCCTTGCTGCTGACCTCCAACCCCCGGCGACACCTTGAGGCTCCGTCTCCCCTCGTGGCGTTACCTGATCCTGGGCGCGAGCCTCGCCTTGACGTTGAATCCCCTGGTCGCCGTCCTTCGCTGGCTCATCGAGTATCTCTTCCCGATGCCCGAACTGGTCAAGTCTCAGCTCGGGCATCTTCTGGAGTCGATTCCCAACGTCGGGACCGCCTTGCTCGTGCTGGCGATCGTGCCGGCCATCTGCGAAGAGGTGGCGTTCCGGGGCTTCATCCTCTCGGGCCTCCAACGCGATTACCGGCCGGCCTCCGCGCTCGTCCTTTCCGCTTTCTTGTTCGGATTCTTACACGTCTTGATGAGCCTGTTTCAGCAACTCTTCAACGCGACGCTGCTCGGCATCGTGCTGGGGCTGCTGGCGATGCGTAGTCGGAGTTTGCTGCCGGGCATTCTCTTTCACGTCATCAACAACAGCATGGCGATCGTCATGGGACAACTCGGCGAGAGCCGCCTGGGGCTCCGGATTGCCACGATCCTCTTCCGAGATCGCGCCGAAGGGCTCTATCATTGGCACTGGGTCGTGCTGGCCACCTTGATTTCGGCCGCGCTTCTCGTGATCCTTTACCGGGACCGGGGGGAGAAACCGATCGCGGAGGCGATGGAGCATAAGTCCTCGTCGCTGGCCGGGTTCGGGTGATCGTTTGAGGAGGGAACGGGGCCTCACGTAATGCAACGATCGAGATCGACTCTGGCCGCGCGCTACGTCTTTCCCGTGGAAGGACCACCTATCGAGCAGGGCCGGGTCACGCTGGAGGACAGCCGGATCCAGTGGGTCGGCCCCGACGATGGACGAGAGGTGGATCTGGATCTGGGGAATGTCGCGATCGTTCCCGGATTCGTCAACGCGCATACGCATCTGGAACTCTCTCCCATCGCGCCGGTATCGACCGGGATCGAGGACGAGATCGACTGGTTGCGGCGCGTGATCTCCCAGCGGATGGAAGGCACGCGCGAGGACCTTCAAAAGACGGTCGAGCGGAACCTCCAGTCGTCCCTTCAGGCGGGCACGACGCTCCTGGCCGATATCACGACGGCCGGACTGAGCTGGGATGCCATTGCGGCTGCCCCTTTGCGAGCGACCGTTTTCGCCGAGATCCTCGGATTGAACCGAATGCGGGGGCTCCAGACCTCGCAGGATGCCTGGGATTGGATCTCCAGCATTCAGCCGCTTGATCAGGTCTCGGCGTGTGCTCGAATCGGGATTGAGCCCCCATGCGCCTTATAGCACGGCGGGATGGCTCTACCAGCGGGCGGCCGAGAGCCGCATGCCGTTGACCACCCACCTGGCGGAAATGCCCGAGGAGCGGGAACTTCTCGCACACCGTCGCGGACGACTCCGCGAGTTTCTCGAAGATCTCGGCGTCTGGGACGAGGACTGGGAGCCGGTCGGCGCAAGCCCCGCCGACTACGTCCGTCGCGGCGGTCTCCGCGAGTCGGACTGGCTGATCGCGCATGGAACCTATCTCGACCCGTCGGAGTTCTGGCAGTTCCGTCCCGAAGCGGCCCCGGACGGTCAGCGCGTGGCGATCGCGTTCTGCCCGCGCACCCATGCCCGGTTCGGCCACGCGCCGCACCCGTATCGGACCTTGCTGGAACGGGGCGTCGTCGTCTGTCTCGGCACGGATAGCCTGGCATCCTCGCCGAGCCTGAGCGTGCTCGACGAGTTACGATTCCTTCATCGGACCGATCCGTCGCTCCAAGGAGAACTCCTGCTGACGATGGCGACGCTTTTCGGTGCGTGGGCCTTGCGTGCCGAGAACGTGACCGGAAGCTTGAAACCGGGTAAGTCCGCCGACCTGTCGCTGATCGCGTTGCCCGATCGTGAGATGAAAGACCCGTACCAGCTCCTTTTCGAGAGCGATCTCCCCGTCGTCGGTAGTCTCTTCGAGGGTCGATTCGTCACGGGCCGCTGGGCGGAGCCATGACGCAACCGATGGCCGGTCCTCACTCGGCGGCGGATCGGCGACCGGGGACGAGGACGTGGTCCTCAATCGTCGAGGGGGTTGGTTCGGGGACGAACGTGTCCGAGTCGTGCGCGGGCAGGTCGATGTCATCCCAGTCCGTCCCGTCCACATCGCGGCGGAGCAAGAGGTAGATCAGGGATGCCGCCGTCCAGAAGTAGCTGTACACCCAGGCGTAGGCCAGTACACGGACCAGCCCGATCCAGCTCAAGGGCGCGGCGCATGTCGAAAATTCGCTGGACCTCCACATCGGGTGCACCGAAGGACATTCCCCACGCGGCCAGGTGGATCACGACCTCCGAGAGCAGACGCACGAGGATCAGGCCGACGATCCCAATTCCCCAGGCAAGCAGGACATAGGCCGCGTATCGGAACGGTCGCTGATAGACGTAGCTGTAGGATCGGCTCAGGGCGTCGAAGCTGTCTTCCCCCTCCGCGGCGACGGTGGTAATCATCAACGGCCAGCCGAGAGCCATGCCCACGAGAATGAGCATCATGACCAACCCCGCCAGCAATGGGAGGAACCCAAGAATCTGAACGACGGCCGGGCCCACCTTGTCGGAAATTTGCAGTATCGTGCCAAACAGCGCACAAAGAGCCGCGAAGACGGCGATTCCCGCCAGCGGACTGAGTGGGGCTCCGACAAGCGAGAATATTTTCCCCAGCGCGAAGCGTAACCCGGCCAGAGCGCTGATGCGCTCACCTGTCGCTATCTGGATCATCGCGATTCGAGCAATCGCTCCCCCGAGAATCCCCCAGACCAGAACCGCCCAGAAGGCGGCTAGTGCGGAGTGGAAAAACCACTGTGTTCCGCCGCCGAGGACGAAAAGTTCCCGGAACGGCTGGACAGGGAATACGAACGGATCGGTCACCAGCTCCGCCGCGATCTGGAGCGTTCGCTTGATGGGAGCATCCGGGGGAAAGGGTCTGTCTCGCTCGATCTCCCAGGGTCGGATGACAAACGTTTTCTCGGTTGAATCGGAAAACGCAAGGTCCAGCCCACTCCACCCCGCCCAGAGCAGGACGATCCCCAGGACCGCGAGGATCAACTTCCGGCTATCCGTGGCGATGCCGATTCCTCGGAAGAGGCGAAGCCAGGGAAATCGATCAGGAGAGAAGAAATCCCGGGTGCCGATCTCGTATGTCCGTCATGGGTGGGCCCTCCGTTGCCCTCGATCTTGGCTCGCTGTGGGTGACGCGATCTCTGTTCCCGATCAAGGTACGACGCAGGTGAGGATCGTCGTCCCAGCCTCTTTCGGAATGACCTGGCAAGGGCCGAGCGCGGCGGGAAGGAGCATGGTCTGTCCGAAGCCGAGCCGGAAATCGCTCCCCGCATATCGAATATCGGCGGCCCCCTTCAACCCCAGCAAGATCGAGAAACGCTCGTGCGACCCGAGCCAGAACGGCTCAGAGGTCTGAAAACGCTCCAGGGCGAAATAGGGACAACACGCCAGCCGCTCACGGGTGCCGCCGGAAACGTGTTCCACTTCGGGAACCAGCGGGTTGACCGGCCCGGCCTGGTAATCCGTCGATTCCAGGGCCTGAGCCTTGTGCAATGGGCGAGGCTGACCGTCCGCCCCCAGGCGTCCCCAGTCATGCACGCGGAACGTCGCGTCCGACATTTGCTGGATCTCGGCGAGCACGATACCCGCTCCGATCGCGTGGACGGTTCCGGCGGGGATCATGACGCAATCGCCCGGCCTGGGCTCGAAACGGTGGAGCAGAGGCTCGACCTCTCCTGTCTCCAGGGCGTTCGCGAATTGCTCGCGGGTGATCCCTTCCCGCAACCCGGCATAGATGACGCTCCCGGGTTCCGCATGGAGGATGACCCACGCCTCGGTCTTGCCGTTATCGTTCGCCAGGCGCTGGCCGCGCTCGTCGTCGGGATGAACCTGAACGGAAAGGACCTGGTGCGCGTCCAGGAATTTAACCAGCAGCGGGAACTGGCCTCGGTCGCTCAGTCGGGGACCAAGCAAGTTTGTGCCGTGATCGCGGATCAAGTCTCGGAGCGTCCGTCCGGCGAGAGGGCCACAGGCCACCCGGCTGACGTCATCGCGGTGATCGGCGATTTCCCAGCTCTCCGCGTATCCGTCCCCTTCCCCCAGAGATTTCCCCAGGACGGTTTCGAGCCGCCGGCCGCCCCAGATCAAACGCTTCAGGATGGGGTCGAACAGCAAGGGTTGTAAGGGGGTGAACGATTTCAACGTTCGCCTGTGGGATGCGCGGTTGGTGGAGAGCGACGTCATGGGCTCGATCCTCCTGTCGGCGAGGGCGTCGGTTCGTTGGGAATTCCTTCCTTGAGATTCCTTTTACCCTGCGCGGATCGTATATTGTCCAGTCGAAGGTCATCAGCGTTGATGAGAGGAATCACGCATGACGCCCAGAGGCATCATAACGAGCCGACGAGAACGCCGGTGACCGCCTCTCGTTGACGGTCGTCGTGGCTCAAGTCACAGGGGTTACTGGCACTGGCAATACGTCCCCCGGTCATGGTAAAGTCAGATGTTGCAGGAACGCTCCCGCCCCTGCTGGCCGTCCCCGAGAGGCCCAAGGGTGGTTCCGCTCAAGGGCCTCGGCCTTGGGACTGGCCGTAGCGACCCGCGTCTCCTCCTCAACCCAACCTGCCTCGACGGCCCACCTCAATCACCTGGAGACGGTGGAGCGAACCCATGCCAAACGACGACGATCTCTTCGCTGAAGAACATTCGATGATCTCGATGAGTTTCGGGGAACACATCGAGGAGTTGCGCTATCACCTGATTTTTGCCATCGTGGGTTTGGCCATCGGCGTGATTTTCACTTTCATTCCTCCACTGAGCCTCGGCGCCAGGGTGATGCGGAGGATGGAGGAGCCAGCCCGCCGGGCCTTGGCCGACATCAACACGGAGTTGGTGGAGAAAAAGGCCAGGGAGGCCGAGGAGAACAAGGAAATCACCAAACCGGTCATCGAGCGAATTGACGCGTACGATCTGGTTGCGGGATTGCGCAAGCTGGCTCCCGAGGCGAACCTGCCGGCTCCCGAAAAGGTCAAAGGCAAGGTGATCCCGGTCCACATCGTCCGCCAGCGCGCGGACCAGATCCGGAACATCAGCAAGGAGATCATTCCGCGCGCGCCGATCATCACACTCGGACCGATGGAGGCCTTCACCAATTACTTCATGGTCTGCGTGGTCACGGGTCTTGTGCTGTCAAGCCCCTGGGTGTTCTACCAACTCTGGGCCTTTGTCGCGGCGGGGCTGTACCGGCACGAGCGGCAATACATGTATAAATTCCTTCCGTTCGCCATCACCCTGTTTCTCGGTGGCGTCGCCCTTTGCTTCTTCGCGGTTCTGCCAGTCACGCTCGACTTCCTTCTCCAGTTCAACGTATGGCTGAATATTGAACCGACCATGCGGATTACCGAATGGATTCGGTTCGCCACGATTCTGCCGCTGGTCTTCGGGATCTGTTTCCAGACTCCCCTGGTGATGCTCATGCTGGAGCGCGTCGGCATCTTCACGGCCGACGATTTTCGTTCGAAGCGCCGGATCGCGATCCTGGTCATGTTCGTCGCGGCGGCGATCATCACCCCCACGCAAGATCCGTTCAGCCTCGCCCTACTGGCGGTGCCGATGGTCTTGCTCTACGAGCTTGGGCTGATCCTGATCGGAAACCGGAAACAGGTCCCGAGCGAGGTGGCCTGATCGGATGAGCCGTGCCGAGCGCCTGGTGAGAGGACAGCGGAGGATGAAGGACGCCCCCGGGATCGTCGTGCTTGTGGGAGCCGGGCCGGGCGACCCGGGGCTGTTGACTCGCCGAGGCGCGGACGAACTGGCCCGTGCCGAGGTGGTCGTCTATGACCACCTGATCCATCCTCGGCTCCTTGAGCTTGTCCCCCGCGAGGCCTTACGCATTTTCGCCGGCAAACGCGCGGGGCATTGCGTCCTGCGCCAGGAGGAGATCAACGCAATTCTGGTGGAGCAAGCCCGGCAGGGACACCGGGTCGTCCGGCTCAAGGGGGGAGATCCCTACGTTTTCGGCAGAGGAGCGGAGGAGGCCGAGTACCTGAATGCCGAAGGCATCCCGTACCGGGTCGTCCCCGGCGTCACGGCGGGAGTGGGGGTGACGTCGTACGCGGGTCTGCCGATCACACACCGGGCGTCGGCCTCCGCGGTCGCATTTGTGACCGGCCATGACCAGCCGGGAGCCCCCCCGTCGCGAGTGGACTGGTCCGCCCTCGCGCATTTTCCCGGCACCCTGGTCATTTACATGGGTGTTACCCGCCTGCGCAGCCTGTGCGATGCCTTGATTCAGGAGGGAAAGGCCGCCGAAACGCCCGCCGCGATGGTCCAGTCTGGAACGCTGGCGCGGCAGCGGACGGTGGTGGCCACACTGGCGGATCTACCCGAGCGAGTGGTCGCTGAAGGTCTCACGCCCCCCGCGCTCGTCGTGATTGGTGAGGTGGTCCGGCATCGTCCTCCGCTGGCCTGGTTCGAAGCGCTTCCCCTCTTCGGTCAGCGCATCGTGATCACCCGACCGTTGGAGGAATCGGATCGCTCCGCGAGCGAACTGGAAGCGCTGGGGGCGGAGGTTCTTGTCGCGCCGACCGTTGAGATCCTCCCTGTCGCTGATACGGGACCGATGGATCGGGCCATCGAACGTCTCGAAGAGTTCGACTGGTTGGTATTCACATCGGGAAACGGGGTCCGTCACTTCCTCAGGCGATTGGAGGAGCGAGGACGCGACCTTCGTGCTCTGGGCGGTCTCAAGCTGGCGGCGATCGGGCCGGCCACAGCCGAGTCTCTGAGGGAGTATCGACTTCGCGCTGACCTCGTTCCGTCGCAGTACCGATCCGAAGCACTGGCCGAGGAGTTATCCCCTCGTGTCGCCGGACGCCGCGTGCTTCTGGCGAGAGCCGATCGGGGCCGGACGCTGCTGAAGGAAGAGCTGCGTCAAGTCGCTGAAGTCGAGCAGGTTCCTGTCTATTCCAACGTCGATGCGGACTCGCTTCCGGCGACCGTCATGGAGCGGCTGGCCGAAGGCTCCGTCGATTGGATTACACTGACCAGTTCGGCGATCACACGGAGATTATTCGCGCTGCTGCCCGACGATGTCCGCGAGAAGATCGGTCGCGGAATCCGACTGGCAAGTATCAGCCCCGTCACGAGCCAGGCTGCGGCCCAGCTCGGATGGGGGGTCGATGCCGAGGCCACAGAATTCACCTGGGACGGCCTCGTCGGCGCAATCCGCGAGCGAGTGCAAGCCGAACGTGCCTGATCTCAGTCTCAACTTGGACGAGAGTTCAGGCAAGCTCGCGGTACGTGTCGATCGCCTGCCAGAGGACGAAGGCCCCACCGATGATGAACAGGACATCAAAGACCATTCCTGACGGTGGGCGGCCGAGTAATCCCAGAACCGCATCGAGTGCGAAAAATAGGGTGAGCAGGCCGGCGATCACCATCGCCACGATGCACAGGACCTTCTCGGTCTCCATCGTCGATCCGCTCCGATAGGCTTTGGGGAGTCGATCGATCCTCGTCTTCCTGGAATCTACCACATTTGCGAGGCGGAGGGGAGTCCGGCCGCTCATTCTCAAGGTGTGACCGTTCGGACGGGGATGGTCCGTGAGCGGGAGGTCGCGGCCTTGGGCAACCGGACTTCGAGCACGCCGTCGTGGGCATTGGCCTGGATTCCGTCCACAATCACCTCACCGGGCAACGTGATCTGCCGGGAGAAGGGGCCGAAGGGTCGCTCCTGAGTGAAACATCGCCCCTGCGTCGCCTCTGATGACTGCTTCTTTTCACCGCGCAGGGTCAACTGAGAACCGACGACCGACAGGTCAATCGATGAGGGATCGACCCCCGGGATATCGATCCAGAGCAGGAACGTGTCCGGGAGTTCGACGAGATCGATCAGTGGACCCCAGCCCCCCACTTCCCCTTCGCCGGGACCGGAGGTTTCTCCGCCGTGCCGGTACGAAGTCAGGAGCCGATTGACCTCATCCTGGATCGCCTGCAAGGGAGCCGCGATCTCTTGCCGCCAGAATCCTGTCCGGTTCATTGTCGTCTCACTTTGCCGGGAAAGGGCAGGGGAGCGTGATGGAAGAAGCGAACGTCAAGGAGTCTTGATCTCGATCCGCCGTGTTTTCGTACGTTCGGCCCGGGGCAACACCAGTCGCAGGACCCCGTTCGTGAAATCCGCGGTGATCCGGTCCCGATCCACCTCATCACTCAGGATAAACGAGCGGAAGAAGGAGCAAACACGGTATTCTTCGTGAATCAAACGGGCATTTTCCAAGCTCGGCGGCTTGGGCTGGGCCTGAAGAGTCAGAACGTTGTCCTCCAACTGGACGACGACTTCCTCATCCGTTGCGCCGGGGAGATCCGCCTCAAGGATCAGTCCCTCACGCCCTTCATGAATATCCGTCAGTGGAGAATGAACCTCTTCCAAAGCCTGAGGCTGAGAACCAGATGCGGGGGCGGTCGGACCATTCTTTGGTCGGGTGGTCCCGACGGGTATCGTACGCGACTCAGGATTCATCACTTCAAGGACCTCCAGCGGCTCAGGTCTGAGGACGATCGCCCTCCACTCAGGACGTGGTAGTCGAGACCGTGATGTGACGGGGCCTCGCCTCGTCCGCCTTGGGTAGGTGGACCGTAAGAATCCCGTGCGAAAATCCGGCTGTGACCGTGGCACCATTGATCCTTTCCGGAAGGGTCAAGGAGCGAACCCAGCGGCCAAACTGCCGTTCCTGCCGACGATAGCTCTCATCGCTGACCCCCTCGGGTCGCAACCGCTCGCCTCGCAAGGTGAGTGTTTCTCCCGTAATGGTCAGATCAAGCTGCTCGGGAGCCACACCGGGTAATTCCGCGGTCAGAATGAATCGATCCGGAGCATCATAGAGATTGATGGGAGGATACGGACGGGGAGCCCGCCACTGGGGCCACGGCTCCAAGGTTTCGAGAAATCTCCCCACCTCGCGCTGAATATGATGAAAGGCGTCCCAGCGTTGGGGCATATTCACACCTGCCATGTCCACGTCTCCGGTGCATCCTACAGGCCTCGGGATCGTCTCATTCCTCGACTAGCATTTTCCATACCGATCGCTCAAAGACATTTTTGGCAGCCAGATCAGATTTTCGCAAACCCTTTGAACAAAAAGATTAAAGTTCCTTCCGGCCGTATGGATTGATGTGAGACGCGAAAAGGTACATTCAGAACGGGCGCCGAAATGGCAGTCCAATCTCAGGAGAGCAGGGGGAGGCCAAGGTTTCACTGCCGAATTGGCAAGAACACTCACCAGGACACGCGGATATTACGGAAATGAGTCGGAAGATGAGGAATGGGACGGAGAACGAGTCGCCGCGGAGGTGGGGCGTTTTCCTCAGCCAGAGGCTCGATGAATTGTCCATCAATCCAGGACCGGACGCCGGTTCCATCACGTTTGAGACGGATCGTGTGCCATTGGGATGAGGATTCGTTACTCCGGGAGAAGGCTGATGGGACCTTCCAACGCTGGCCGAGTATCTCAATCCGTGAAAGCAACTCGGGCGTCCCCTGAACTTCGAGAGAGATCTCATAAGCGTCAGGAAGAATTACTGGGAGGATAAAGGGTCTCTGTTCGCGTTCTCCGTTCCGTTGTGGAGGATTTTCCAGGGTCAACCTGGGAGATCAGAAACTGATGTGGGGTCCGGGGATGGGGCTTTGGCGCGGAGGAAACCGGGGTTAGATTCGCCTGAGCTTGTTGCAAACTGAGGCTTGTCGAGAGGAGAAGGAATCCGAGCGCGAAGAGAACGAGAATCGAGTGCCACCAGAGGGGAAGCCGAGTCTCCACCGGAAATGGGCATCGCACGAGCATCAGCACGCGCTGGAAAAGTGACGATTGACCGGCACTCCCCGGAGGGATCGGACCCGGTTCAACCGAATGACCGCTGGCTCGTGGCGGCGTGGCCAGGGTGATCAAAGAGGAGGCATAGTGGGGAGCCGGTCCAAACTCGGCAGCCGCGCGATGATCGGCGAGAAATTCCTGATCCAGCTTCATCTGGAGACTGATCCACCAGATCGGTGGGAGGAAAAACCAGAGGGATTGAGCCAGACGACTGAGCAGGCCAAACCAAGGGTCGCGACGCTCGGCATGAGCGAGTTCGTGCAGGAGACTCAGACGGAGCCTCTCGGAACCCTCCGCGTGTTCCAGCGCGGGAGGAATCAAGATCGTGGGCCGCAACACGCCAAGCAGCACGGGACGTTTCGTCCGGGCGGCGATCCGTAACCGGGGACGGCTCCGGCCCTTGGAGAAGGGGAGCGTCTGATAAAGCCGCTTTGTCCGGTGGCTAGGCCCCATCGAGTGCCGGGTTAGCCAGCGCGTTCCCCAGCAGCCGAGAACCAGCCACGCCACGCCAATCGCCGCTCCACCAGCGAAGCACAAAGTCGTCACACGCCAGTGTTTCCCCTCCGGTGGTTCCAGATGGAGGGAGATCCCCGTGACGGACGATGGGGGAGAGACGCGATTCAAGGTCTCCAGAATCTCGATCCGGCGATGGGGACCCAAGACAACCATCGGCCATATGGCCAGGGAGCCCAGTAACGCCAGACGGGCCACGGCGCAACGCCGCACCGGCTGCCGACAGGCCACCATGACCAGCACGGCCAGGCCGAGCCAGAGGCTCGCGGCGAGACTCGCGTCAAGAAGGAGCGATCCGAATCGATCGACCAGCTCCCACATGCCGAGCTCCTTGGAGCAAAAGGAGCGGCTCTCCAACAGATGGTCCGTTCCGAAAGGAATCCATCGCTCTTGTCTGTATTCGACTCAGACGTGGTGTTCTTGGCCCGCACCATCGGATTCGGATTGCGTTTCGGTCTGTCGCTGAGCTTCATCGATCATGGCGCGGAGACGATCGAACTCCTCGGGGGTGGGCTGTTTGGAATCGAGCAGCGCGACCATCACACGATCAATCGCTCCATCGAAAACCCGATCCACAAACCTCTTGGTCAATTCGCGGATCGTCCGATCGGGCGACTTCTTCGGGATGTAGATGAAGGTCCGCCCCTCAACCACGTGCCGAACAAGCCCCTTCTTCTCTTCCATGATGTTCAATAACGTCTGGACCGTACTGTAGGCCACGGGTCCGGCCGACTGGATCAAGTCCTCCTGGACTTCACGAACACTCGCACGACCGCGAACCCAGAGAACCTTGAGGATTTCCAGCTCGCGGTCCGTCACCATCTGGACTTTGCGCACCGTATTCTCCCCTGGCGGAATGGTTGAAGCTGATGGATCAAGGCTAACGCTGAGAAGGGCGTCAAGCAACCCCTAAATGTATCGGAATCGCAAACCGTTCGTATCC
Source organism: uncultured Planctomycetota bacterium (assembly GCA_963758025.1). Classification (GTDB taxonomy): domain Bacteria; phylum Planctomycetota; class Planctomycetia; order Isosphaerales; family Isosphaeraceae; genus CAVWUA01. Next base: position 70,057 of record CAVWUA010000028.1, read on the forward strand.
CATACGACAACCGACGCTGTTCCGAAAGTGGAAGGCGAGTCGCGAAAGAACAATACGGAGATCGGTACGATATATTCTGGCCTGGCGGAGGTTTCGACCCCTTAATTGATGATTTCGAGCTTGGGCATCTTCGGCGTCTTGATGTTCTGGATGCTGATCTGCGCCGCAAGCTGCTCGACAACCCCCAGCAGGTAGGGTCGCGCGGGAGAATCCCCTTCCAGTGCCTCGCGGATCTGACCGGCATCCCCTTGCTCGCGGAGACTGACGTTCAGCGGAACTTCACCGAGGAAGGGGACTCCGAGTTGGTCGGCTTTCCGGTGGGCACCACCCTGACCAAAGATGTAAACGCGCTCGTCCTCGGGGGTCGGGAAGAGCCTTGACTCTTCGACGAGCTTCTGGGCTTCGGGCCCCCCACGCGACTTGAGATACAATGAGATATCGAAATAGCTCATATTCTCAATCATCCCCAGGATCGGCACCTTCAGCTTGCGGAACATTGCAACGGCCCGCACGGCGTCGAGCAGGGCGACTTCCTGCGGCGTGCAGACGACCACCGCGCCGGTCAAGGGGAGGGCCTGGGAAAGCGACAGCGGCACGTCCCCGGTCCCGGGCGGCAGGTCGATCACCAGATAGTCCAGCTCTCCCCATTCAACCTGGTGCAAGAACTGCTGCATGATCCCGTGGAGCATCGGCCCGCGCATGATGACGGCGTCATCGGGCGAGAGCAAAAAGCCCATCGACATGAGCTTCAGGCCCCCCGCCTCGATCGGCTGAATACGGTCACCACGCGCCATTGGCCGACCGGTGGCACCGACGAGGTGGGGAATCGACGGGCCATACACGTCGGCGTCCATCAGGCCGACCGCCGCGCCGTAGGACTTCAGGCCGTAGGCGAGCGCCGCGGCCATCGTCGATTTGCCGACGCCCCCCTTGCCCGAGCCGACGGCGATGACGTTCTTCACGCCGGGGATGTCCCCCTTCTCGCTGATCCCCTTGCCGCGCACGTCGGCGGTCATGTTGACGTTGACCTTGAGATCTTCACCGAGATTATGGGCCAGCGCCTGGCGGACATCGGCCTCGATCCGGGCCTTCAACGGGCAAGCTGGTGTCGTCAGGTTGACCGACAGCGTGAGCGAGCCGTCACTGATGCGGATATCCCGGATCATGCCGAGATCGACCAGGTCGCGCTGCAGGTCGGGGTCTTTCACACCCTTCAGGGCAGCCAGGACGTCTTGCTCCGTGAGGTTCTGTTTCTTGCCGAACATCAGGGTGCGTTCCTCTATGGAAATCGAAACGGCGGTTCGCCCGGGGCGTTGCCGTTCCCGGTGTCAACTCTTCGTGGGTTTTCCGGACACTGTCTCGCAAGCTCTCTCAGCGAGACGAGTCGGTCGGCAGCAAATCATCCCAGGGTTCCGGTTCCGGTTCCGGTTCGACGGACCAGCCGTCGGCCTCGGCACGGCGGCGAGCCAGGGGAAGCCAGCGCTCCAGGAGACTGGCAACGGTCGGAGGGGGGACCATGCCGGAGAGCACGTGCGTCGCGCCGATCTCCCGAGCCAGCGGAGCGACACCCGGATAAGCCTTGGGGTCCAGCACGAGGGCCAGCATATTCGGCGCGACCTGCATCGCTCGGCCCAGGTCTTCCAGACCCACGCGAGGCCGGTCCGCCAGGTCGAGCACGAGCAAAGGGCAGGCCGAGAGCGTTACGGCGGCGGTCAGGTCAGCCGGAGAGCGAGTCTCGACCAGACGCAGATTCCAGCCGACGACGCGTGGACGCAGTTGCCGCCCCCAGTTCCCCAACCGCTCGTGGATCACCAGGGGAAGACGCACCGCCACGGAATCGACACTCCCCAACGAGCCAGCGAAGTCCACATCCGGCCGCCTGGTGCCGAACATTCTGGAATTGTAACAGGTTAGAACGCGCGCGGCGAGGTCGATTCTGGCACGCCCCTTGCCTTGAATCGTGCGACGGGAGCCGGATAGAATTGACCGGCCAACAACCACCGCCGGATTTGCCGTCTTGCTCAGAAGTGAGGAATCAACCCCGACATGCCCGAACGTGACTACTATGACGTGCTCGGGGTGTCCCGCGACGCCACACCCGAGCAGATCAAGAAAGCCTACCGAGGGCTGGCGCGCAAGTACCACCCGGACGTCAACCCAGGGAACAAGGACTCCGAACGCCTGTTCAAGGAAGCTCAGGAGGCCTATGACATCCTGAGCGACCCGGAAAAACGGGCGATGTACGACCAGTACGGAATGGCGGGCTTTCAAGGCATGGGTGCGGCGGGACCGCGCTCGGGAGCTTCGGAGTGGTCCGCCCGGCAGGCGGGGCCAGGATATGAGAACTTCGATTTTTCCGAGTTCTTCGGCCCGGGCGGGCCTGGCGGTGCGACCGTCGGCGGCGCGGAGGCCGGGGGCGGCATCTTCGAGGAGATCCTCGGCCGGGTCCGGGGCGGACGAGGTGGTCGCCGAGCCGCCAGCGCTCGTCCCGGCCGTGAGATCGAGGCGCCGCTGACGATCCCGTTCCTGACCGCGGTGCGCGGCGGCGAGACGACCATCACGCTCGATCGGGGCGGACAGCACGAGACGCTCTCCGTGAAGATCCCGCCGGGCACCGACACCGGCTCCCGCCTTCGGCTCAAGGGGAAGGGGGAACCTAGCCCTTTCGGCGGGCAGGCGGGCGACCTGACGATCCGCATCCAGGTCGAGCCACACCCGTACTTCCGCCGCGATGGCCGGGACCTTGCCGTCGATGTGCCGGTCACGATTGGCGAGGCGGTCCTGGGGGCGAAGATCGACGTACCGACGCTCGACGGCAAGAAGACGCTGACCATTCCGCCGGGTAGCACCTCCGGCCAGAAGCTTCGCCTGCGAGGGCAGGGGATTCCGGCCGCTGGAACCAAGCCGGCCGGAGACCTGTTCGTCGTCCTGAAAGTGGCCGTGCCGAAGTCGGTGGACGACGAGAGCCGGCGCCTGATCGAACAGTTCGAAGCGAGGAATCCGATGCGGCCTCGCGACGGCCTCTGGTAACTCACTCTCTTCTGAGGGGAATCGACCGATCATGTCCTCTCCGCTTCTCCCCCGAGAGCAGGTCGCCGAACGGTTCGCCGTGTCGCCCACGATCCTGATCCGCTACGAGGCCCGGGGCCTGATCCAGCCGTTGCGGGAAGGGCCCGTCGAAGGCTACGGACCGGCCGAGATCCGCCGCCTCTGGACGATCCTCAGCCTTCAGCGCGATCTGGGAATCAACCTTGCCGGTGTCGAGGCGATCCTCAAGCTGCGTGCGCACATGGATCAGGTTCACCGCGAGCTGACCCGGTTCGCCGAGGAATTCCGCGAGGCGCTGGAGGCCGACCTTGGCCCAGACGTCCAAGACTGACCCAAAGCGACCGGGACGAGGCTCAGGAACGGCTCAGTCGAGCCGGGACGACGACCATCGCCGTGTGCGGGAAGCCGCCGCCTTGTGGGGCTATCTGGCGCTTGGCGGCATCGTCTTGCTGGCCGCCATGACCCTCTGGCACCTGGCCCGACGGGGCCGCCTGATCCGGGATCGACTCGGTCCCCCGCGCTCGAATCCGCTGGAAAGACAGACCAAGACCGACCCCGATCTGGACGATGAACACGAACCATGACCGCCCCTCCTCGCGCCACGTTCCGTCCGCACGAACGGATCCGTGATCCGAAAGTGTTCCGTCTCGCCTTCCAGCGCAGGCGTTCGGCGTCCGACGCGGCCCTGATCGTGTATGCCATCGAGAATGGTCGTGATCACGCCCGTCTGGGCATCTCCGTCGGCAAGAAAAAAGTCCGCAAGGCCAGCGCCCGGAACCGGATCAAGCGGCTCTTACGAGAGGCGTTCCGCCTGAGCAAGGCCGAGCTACCGGACGGGGTCGATCTGGTGGTTGTTCCTCGCGGAGCGGCGTTAACCTTCGCCCAGGCCCGCGCGAGCCTGCCGAAACTCGCGCGCGATGCGGCCCGGCGGCTCGGTCCCCGGCGGGTTGAGACGTCCCCATGAATGCCCTCTGGACCAGTCGCCTGGTTCGCCTGCCCGAGCGGGGCACGATCGCCCTGCTCGTCGGCTGGATCTGGCTCTACCAGCACACGATCAGCCCGCTGCTCGGTCCGACCTGCCGCTTCGAGCCATCCTGTAGCCGGTACATGGTGGAGTCCTTGCGGAAATACGGATTGATTCGGGGACTCTCACGCGGTTTTCGACGCCTTTCGCGCTGTCATCCGTGGAACCCGGGAGGGTATGATCCTCCCTGATCGCGACCAGGGGGCCTTCATCGCAAGAAAGGACGGCAACGATGGCGATCGCTGACATCCGCGCCCTGGGGCGCCGGTTTCGGGAATGGCTCGGGAATACGGACCTGGTCGTCCTGGTGGCCGTCTTCCTCGCTGTCGGGGCGATCTGGAGTTTTATCGAGATCGCCGATGAGGTGGTCGAGGGGGAGACGCAGCGGATCGACGAATCGATCGTCCTCGCCTTGCGAGAGCACGCCGATCCGAGCGACCCAATCGGCCCGGGATGGTTCGAGGAGGCGGTCCGCGACTACACGGCGCTCGGCGGGTACGCCGTGCTAGGCCTCCTGACGGTGATTGTCAGCATCTTCTTGCTGATGAACGGGAAATCGCACGCGATGTGGCTGGTCCTCATCGCCACGATCGGCGGAATGCTGCTGAGTGACCTGCTCAAGGCCTTCTTCGACCGGCCCCGGCCGACCATCGTGCCGCACCTCTCGCACGCCGGATCGTCGAGCTTTCCCAGCGGTCACTCGATGCTCTCGGCGGTGGTGTATCTGACGCTCGGCTCCCTGCTGGACCGGCTCGTCGAGAAGCGGCGGCTCCGGCTGTTCATCCTGTGCGTGGCGATGCTGTTGACCTGTCTCGTCGGATGCAGCCGGGTCTATCTCGGCGTGCATTACCCGACCGACGTCCTCGCGGGCTGGACCGTCGGCCTGGCCTGGGCCATCCTCTGCTGGTTGGTCGCGCGCTGGCTTCAGCGGCGCGGGGTGGTCGAGAAGCCGATGGAGGAATGAGGAGGCCCGCGTCTGCCGCGACGTCAGTGCGCGAGCGAGTCCATCACCACATCGCGGGCCGGGAAGATCGGTCCCTCGACGCACACCCGGCGCAGGTCGATCGTGCCGTCCGGCTGGCGGATCGGCGTCACGCAACTGAAGCACGCGCCGAAGCCGCAGGCCATGTGGTTTTCGAGCGAGAGGTCGCAGTCGATCTCGTGCTCGGCGACCATCCGGGCCAGGGTCGCGAGCATCGGCGGCGGACCGCAACCAACCACCTTCGCCGGTTTTTCCCCGCGCTCGAGACGCTCCCGCAGGAGATCGGTGACGAACCCATGACGGCCGGCTGAGCCGTCGTCGGTCGCCACCTCAACAGCAACGCCCGAGGCGCGGAAGTCCTCCACCCCGGCGAGCAATTCCGCCGAACGAACACCGTAGAGCAAGGTGGCGTTCTCCGCGAAGGGGCCATCGGCGTGCGATTGACCGCCGTAATCGGCCTGACCGAGCCACCAGCGTGCCAGCGACAGAAAGGGCGTCTGGCCGATCCCCCCCGCGACGAACACCACCGGGCCTCGCGGCGGCGGACCGAAGCCATTGCCGAGCGGTCCCCAGACCGTCAAACGATCTCCGGGCCGCCGGTTCGCCAGCGAGGCCGTTCCGCGACCGATGACCAGATAGACGATATCAACGGCATTCGGCTGACCATCCTGAGTCGCGGGTCACGTCGTAGAGCGCGAACGGGCGGCCGAGCAAGGGGTCGGTTCCCTCGCCCGGCCGGATCATGAGGAACTGCCCGGGCAGGATCGCGCGGGCCATCTCGGGATCGTTCAAGACGCAGACGGTACGTGTCGCGGGCCATCCGCACGTTCTCGACCACGGGGACCGTCCGTTGCGACACACACGAGGGAGCGACATGATCCACGATTCTTTGACCCTTTTCCCGGCGGCGGCAGGACAAAGTGACCTCGCCCCCATTGTACCATCCGGTCGAGCCCCCGCGAGGCAATCACATCAGGAAGACGCGGTACGCGATCCAGGAACTGGCCGTCGCCCCCGTCAACGCGACGGCCGCGGAGGCGATCAGAGAGACACGTCCTCGGCGACCCATCCCGGTGAACAGCACGATCTGGAGCACCGTCGCCAGGGCCATCACCAGGATCATGCCCCCGTCCTCTTGCCAGTTGACGAAATTGCGAAGAAGAAGGCCCGGCACGAACCCCGGAAGCACGGGCCACATCTTGACCCAGTGCCAGCGGTAACCACCTTGCCAGCCATGGTTGATCCAGAGGAGCCAGGAAAAGGGCGCGTAGAGACAGACGTGGATCACCAAGAGCGACCACGCCAGCCGTCGCCGGTTCGAGGGGGGTTGCGGATGGCCGTTCATGAAGATCATTCCCTCAGGAACGGCTCAGCCGTTCAATCAAGATCCCCCTCGTCGCCTCCTTGAGACGGTCCGCGACGACGCTTCGGGATCTTCGGCCCGCCCCCTCGGCCTGGTCGGTCGGTCCCCGGCCTGCGACGGGGCGCGGGGCGTCGGGCGCGGCGATCGCCCGATTCCGACGGCGGGGCCGGCATGCCGATGATCTTGCGGGTCGGGGGCTCGGGACGCGGTGGGCGGGCTGACGTTGGCCCTTCTTGCTGCGGGCGACCCTGGGCGCCCTTGCCCTGCTGCGGGCGAGGCGTCGCGGATCGTCGGGCGAATTTCCCCGACGAGGGAGCCCGCGACCGGGAACGCGGCGCGGCGGGAGGCGGCGTGCCGGCTTCGTTCGTGGTCCGTTGCTGCGTGCTACGCGGAGGCTTGCGATCCGTCTTCTTCCGCGCGGCGCCGGTCGGCACCGGCAAACCGTCGGCGGCTCGTCGCAAGAGGTCCACCTCCCGGCTCGTTAGCGGGCGGTATTCGCCGGGGCGAAGCCCCTTGAGCACGACCGGGCCGACCGCCACGCGGGTCAGGGTCATGACCTTGTGGCCAAGCTTCGCCAGCATCCGGCGCACCTCGCGGTTCTTCCCCTCGGCCAGAACCATCTCCAGGATCGTCGATTCCCCCCGCTTGCCAACAGCCCGCACGCGCTTGGCCCGCGCCTTGCCCTCGGCCAGCCAGACCCCCTCAACCAGCTTGTCGAGCACCTCGCGGTTCGGCGACCCGGCGACGACCGCCCGGTAGAGCTTCTCCACGCCGTACTTCGGATGCGTGAGCTTGTTCGCCAGCTCGCCGTCGTTGGTCAGGATCATCAGCCCGACGCTCATCTCGTCGAGCCGGCCGACCGAGTACACGCGCTGGGGGATCTCCGGCAAGAGGTCCACAACCCGAGGACGACCGGCGGGATCGCTGTTCGTCGAGACGTATCCCTTGGGCTTGTTCACCGCGTAGTAAACCGGCGTCTCCAGACGGATCGGCACGCCATCAACGGCGACCTTCTCCCGCGCGGGATCGACCTTCGTGCCCAGCTCCCGGACGGTCTTCCCGTCGATCGTCACCCGCCCTTGCAGGATCAGTTCCTCGCACGCGCGTCGCGAGCCGAGGCCGGCATGCGCGAGCACCTTCTGCAAACGATCGGCACCGTCCGACGGAGCGGCGGGATGCGCCTTCGCCTTCTCCGCGCACGGCGGCCTGGAGCGCGAGGCCCCGCCATCGCGGGCGCGCGGTTTCTGTCCGGAACGGCCCCGATCCCCGGGCCGGGGTGGGCGGTTGTTAGCCATGATGATCTCGTTCTGCGTCGTCGCGTCGAAAAGTCTGTTCGCTCGGAATCAAGGATGAATTCTAGGGCTGAGATCGGCAAAGTCCAGCGCCGTCGATGGGAAATCACATGATCGGATTTCCTTCAAGGAGCCTTCCCCGCGGTCGCACTCACTCGTTCCGGGCCGAGGGCTGCTCGTGGGTCAAGCAGTGCAAGGTGCCGAGCCCCCAGACGAGGTCCAGCGCATGGATTCCCACGACCAGGCGGTCGGGGAACACCTCGGCCAGGGTCCCCAGGGCGTAGCGGTCGGCGGGGTCGTTGAACGTCGGCACGAGCACCAGGCCATTGGCGATGTAAAAATTGGCGTAGCTGGCCGGAAGCCGCTGCTCCTGGAAGATCACCGGCCGAGGCATCGGCAGCGTCACGACCCGGAGCGGGTTGCCGTCCTGGTCCTGGGCGTTCTGAAGCCGCCGCAGGTTCTCCTGCAATGGCTCGTAATTGACCTCGTCGGGGTCCTCCTCGACCACGGTGACGACCGTATCGGGTGAGACGAAGCGGGCGAGGTCATCGACATGCCCGTGGGTGTCGTCCCCGGCGATCCCACGGTTCAGCCAGATGACGTGCCGTGCGCCGAGGTACTCGGCGAGTGCCCGCTCCACCTCTTCGCGGGAGAGTGCCGGGTTGCGTGCCTGAACGTCGCTGAGCAGGCATTCCTCGGTGGTCAGGAGCGTCCCCCGGCCATTCACGTCGATGGCGCCCCCTTCGAGCACGACCCGGAGGGGCCTGCCAGCGTGGGGCATCCGGGCCTTCCAGCGCCTCATGCCGAGGGCGCGGGCGATCTTTTTCGGAATGCGGTTGTCTCGCCGGTGATTCTCGTACTTCGCCCAGCCGTTGAACGCGAAATCCACGAGAGCGACCCGATCCGTCTCGGCCTGGTCATTCACGACAAACATCGGGGCATAATCGCGGGTCCACGACCGATCCGTCTTCGCCCGCACGAACCGGATGCGTTGGGTATCCACTGCGAAATCCTCGAGTCTCGCCCGGGCCAGGCGTTCGTGCTTCTCGTTCCGCACGAGGATATTCACCATCTCCACGCGGACGAGGTGATCGACGATGCCGACATACACCCAGGGGATCGGCCCGAACCGCCCGGGCCAGTCCTCGCGGTTGTGCGGCCAGGCGATCCAGGTGGCCTCGTGGTGTTCCCACTCGGCGGGCATGCGGTATCCGAGCGCGGCGGGCGTGTCTGTCATGAACGGACCACGTTTCTTCCGCCGGGATGAGCCGGCCATGAGTCAAATGGAGAATAATGGAGTTCCGCAGAGCAAATGGCAGATTCCAAATTCCGGATCTTCAAAGAGGCAAGAAACTTCTGGAATCCGGAAGGTGCCATTTGCTTATGCGGCAGTCAAAAAAAGGGGCAAGTTCAGTCGAGAAACCGCTTCGTAATCGGCCCATACGCGTCAATGCGGCGGTCGCGGAGGAACGGCCAGTGGCGGCGGGTTTCCTCGGCGAGTTTCGGGTCGCACTCGACGACGAGAACCTCCTCGGTATCTACCCCCGCACGGGCGAGAATCCGGCCGAACGGGTCAACCAGGAACGTGCCGCCCCAGAACTCGATCCCGCCGTCGGCGGGGCCTTCGTGACCGATGCGGTTCACGGCGGCGACATAGACGCCGTTGGAGATCGCATGGGCACGTTGCATTGTGTGCCAGGCGTCGGCCTGCGCGGCGCCGAACTCGGCCTTTTCCTTCGGGTGCCAGCCGATGGCGGTCGGATAGAACAGGACCTCCGCCCCGCGAAGGGCCGTCAACCGCGCGGCCTCGGGATACCACTGGTCCCAGCAAACGAGCGTGCCGACCTTCGCGTGCTTGGTGGAGAAGGCCTGGAAACCGAGATCGCCGGGGGTGAAGTAATACTTCTCATAATAAAGCGGATCGTCGGGAATGTGCATCTTGCGATAAACGCCCGACAAGGAGCCGTCCGCATCGAGCACGACCGCCGTGTTGTGATAGATCCCCGCCGCGCGCCGCTCGAAAATCGAGCCGACGATCACCATGCCGGTCTCCCGCGCGAGGGCCCCCAGGGCCTCGGTCGTCGGTCCCGGAACCGGTTCGGCCAGGTCGAAGTTCGCGGGGTCCTCAGTCTGGCAGAAATACTGCGAGCGGAACAACTCCGGCAGACACGCCACCTGCGCACCGCGATCGGCCGCCTCACGGAGGAACCCGAGTGCCCGTCGCAGGTTGTCGTCGGGGTCGGTCGAGCAACGCATCTGGATCAGACCGACGGTGAACGGCTTGGCGGCGTCTCGGCTCATGGCAACTCGTCATGTCTCTTGGGGGCTGATTCCCGAACGTCCCTATCTTACCGAGACCGGGCACGGCTTTCGACGGCAGACCCGTTGATTTCCTTGTCCGCGGCGGTTAGCCTCGGGCCTCGTTATCACGAAGGACAATTCCTACGACGCAACCGGTCCCACGGTTTGCTCACAATGTCAAATGCGAGGATGCCGCCCATGGGTGCCGAAGCCCGCCTGGCCGAACTGAACCTGACCTTGCCCCCCGCCCCCAAGCCCGTGGCGACGTACTTGACGGCGGTTCGCCATGGCGACCTCCTGTACGTCTCGGGCCACGGTCCGCTGCGGCCCGACGGCACGATGCACACCGGAAAACTCGGCGCCGACCTGGACGTCCCCCAGGGCGAGGCCGCCGCGCGGCAGACCGGACTGGCGATCCTCGCCACGCTCAAAAGTCATCTCGGTTCGCTCGACAAGGTCAAGCGGCTGGTGAAGGCCCTCGGGATGGTCAACTGCACGCCCGACTTCGCCGAGCAACCGAAGGTCATCAACGGCTTCTCCGACCTGATGGTCGAAGTCTTCGGCGAGAACGGCAAGGCCGCCCGAAGCGCCGTTGGCATGGGCGCTCTACCAGGTCATATCGCCGTTGAGATCGAAGCCATCTTCCAGGTGGAAGAGGAATGAGGATTGGCTGATCGTTGATGTTCTAGGAGTGACGCCGTCCGGAGAGAGTCCCCTCTCCTTCCCAAGACGAACGCGGGAATGAGAATCATCAACGGTGTAACTCTTGCCATCAGGCATCAGCGTTCCCGCTTCGGAGACAACATCCGTGTCCCGTCCCGGACGCCTCGAAGGCCGCACCTGCCTGATCGTCGGCGGCACGAGCGGCATCGGCCTGGCCTCGGCCCGGCGGTTCCTGGAGGAAGGGGCTCGCCTCGTCATCGCCGGCCGTTCGGCCGAGACGGGGGAGGAGGCCTTGCGGCAACTCGCGCCCCTCGGAACGGTCGCATTCGTCGCCGCCGATGTGGGTGACGCGGCGCAGGTGGAGTCCCTCTTTGCGCAGACGCGCGCTTCCCTGGGAGGTCGGCTCGACGTGCTCTTCCATGTCGCCGGGATCAGCGGTCGGCGGTTCGGTGATGGACCGTTGCACGAATGCACCGACGAAGGGTGGGACCACGTCCTGAACACCAACGCCCGCGGCCTGTTCCTGACCAACCGCGCGGCGGTCCGCTGGATGCTCGACCAGCCGCTTGACGACAAGGGCCTGCGGGGCACGGTGCTGAATATGGGCTCGGTGCTCGGCTGGTCCCCCGCGCCGCACCACTTCGGCACATTCGCCTACGCCGCGAGCAAGGGGGCCATCCAGGCCATGACCCTGGCCGCCGCCACGAGATACGCCCCCGACCGCATCCGCTTCAACCTCATCGCGCCCTCCTTAATCGACACGCCGATGGCCACCCGCGCGGCCAGTAACCCCGAGATCCTCGCCTACCTGAAGACAAAGCAGCCCATCGCGGGCGGTCCCGGCCAGCCGGAAGACGTCGCCGAGGGGGCCTTGTACCTCTGCGAGCCAGCCTCGCGGTTCGTGACCGGAACCGTACTGCCCGTCGATGGCGGCTGGTGCGTCAGCGAGGGTCAATATTTATAGACGTACGGTTATTGATCTCGTGGAATTTTTATTTTCTCCGGATGCCCATCAGAAATTCAATCATAAAGAATCGCATCGCAATAAGAGAATCACCTGACGATGAATCTTGATCCAAGAGGGAACGACGTCTTTAGCCAGTATCTCACCGCCATCCGCGCGGCGGTGGATGCGATCGAGGCGACGCAGCTTGACCCGATCCGCCAGGCGGCCGAGCGGTTCGCCCAGTCGATCCTGGCCGGTCGATTGGTGCATGTCTTCGGCACGGGGCATTCGCGCATGGCCGTCGAGGAGATGTTCCCGCGTTATGGATCGTTCCCCGGGTTCCATCCGATCGTGGAGCTTTCCATGACGTTTCATAACCCGGTCGTGGGCGCGAACGGGCAACGTCAGGCGATGTTCCTGGAGAACGTCCAGGGGTTTGGCCCGGTCCTCTGGCGGAACTTCGTCACGATGCCCCAGGATTCCTTGCTCGCGATTTCCACGAGCGGCTGCAACGCCGTGACAATTGATGTCGCCCTGGAGGCAAAGCGGCTCGGCCTCTTCGTCGTCGCCCTGACCTCCCGGGCGCACGGCGACGCCTCGACGTCGAAGCACGAGAGCGGCAAGAAGCTACACGAGGTCGCCGATCTGGTGCTCGACCAGCAGGCCCCGGCGGGGGACTCGGCTGTATGGGTTGATGGACTGGAGACGCCGGTTTCCCCTGTGTCGAGCGTCTCCAGTTGCACGATGATCAACCTCATCAAGGCGGACGTCGCCCGCCGCTTGACCGAGGCGGGCCAGCCACCGAAGGTCCTCACCGCCGCCTGCCACCTCGGCGCCGAACGGGCGAAACGTCTTTTCGAGGAGACCTACGACGACTACCGCCGCCGCGTCGGCGTGCTCTACCGCTGAGTCTGATCCGCCGCCGGCTCGAACCGTCGCACCTCCGGGTGCATCGTGTAGAAGTGGTCGTTGCCCTCGGAATCCTTGACGAGAATCCCGCTCGACCAGTTATGGTCGATGATCGGGTTGCCGGGATATTTCTCCCAGTGGATCAGGTCCTTCGAGCGAGCCACGCAGGTCGTCCAGTCCTTCCAGGGCTGGTGGGCGTTGGCGTGGTAGAACCCGTAATAGACACCGTCGCGCTGGATGATCTGGTTCATGGCGACGGCGTGCTTGTCATACGGCTCCGGTCCCATCGGTAAGACCGGCGTATCTTGCACGTTGGTCCAGACACCCAGGGGGTCCGTCGCCTTGGCAAGCCAGACCCCCTGATCGCCTCGCTCATAAAAGAGATACCAGACACCCTCTTCAACCCAGACCGCCGGCGTCCCGCGCGGCCCTGGGCTGATCGGTTCCCCGTTCGTCAGTCGGATATCGAGCGGCCCGTGTTCGGTCCATTTCCGGCCATCGGGCGAGGTCAGTAAATGAGCGATATCCTTCTCCCCCTCGGCGAACATGAAATATGTGTTTCCCTGGTGGACGACGCACATATCCTCGACCCAGGAGTCCGTCACGAGCGGGTTCGCCTCGTCCCGGGTCCAGTGCAGACCGTCGGGCGACGTGGCATGCCCGAGCAACAGCAAGGGGGACCGGTCCTTGTTGTATCCGGTGTAATAAAGGTGCCAGACTCCGTCCTCGATCCTAATCCAGCCGCGTTCGCGGATCTGCCGGTCCCAGGCATCGCCCCCCGCCCCTTCAAAGACGGGATTCGCATCCATCGGCTGCCAGGCGACAATCGCCTCAGGGAAGGGTTCTTCGACCGGCAACGGCGTCGCGCCGAGCGGAATCACCACGAGCAAGAGCGCGGCCAAGATCCACCGTCGCATCGTCGGAGTCCTCCAGAGAATGGGGAATATAGGAACGACCAGCGAATTCATCTCAGCGTAGATTCCCCCCACGGCCCAGGCAAGCCCCGAGAGTTGAAAACTCCGTGCCCATCCCTTGCTTTTTGGGCATTCTGGCGATATGGTAAGCGTACACATCACGCAGGGGCGGTAGCTCAATTGGGAGAGCGCAGCGTTCGCAATGCTGAGGTTGAGGGTTCGATCCCCTTCCGCTCCAATAACTTACGTCGATTCGGCCTCGAAGTGGCAGGGAATGAGGGGCCGTGGCTGCGGGCGGGACGTGGCCTTCCGCGTCGTGGCCGGCAACCTCCGCCCGGATCACGCGACAATCGCTCGGTTTCGGCAGCGGCACACCGAGGCCCTCAAGGGCTCTTCACCGAGATCGTCCGACTCTGCCAGGAGGCGGGACTGGTGAAGGTCGGTGTGGTGGCCTTGGACGGCACCAAGATGGCCGCCGATTATTGAAGCGAGGTCGCCCGCCAGCCGCACGGCCGCCGCGACCATCGTCTTTCACGGCTCACCAGCCGTGGCCCCATTGAAGCACCCGCCGACGGCGGCCGTCGATGCGGCGCTGGCGGACGAGGAATCGCTCGAAGCGGCCACGCCGATGCTGCGCGACTGCTGGACCAAGCCCGGCTGGAACGGCTGGCGTCCGTCCTGATCCCGCTGCCGTTGGGTGGGATGGAGCCCGGCGGGCTGGCTCTGGGGGAGGGACCGAAGGTCTTCGCCCTCCTCCTGGCGCTTCGGCGGACTCTCTTGACCTGTCGGCCGAGGGATGGTCCGTTCCGAGAATTTACGATCGCCCGGTAAGGTGGGAACATCGTGGCCTTGCCGGGCATTTTCGTTTCCGGAACACCTGTTGTCCGCTCGTATCGGCGCTGATTTCCTCTGCCTGAAAGTCATCCGCCATCGACGTCATCGAAGCTGACGGATTGTCGAAGTTGGCGGCGGCGGTGTTTCTGGGGATTGGAAGGGGGAAGAGGCTGGTGGTGGGGGCGTCGCGGAGGAATCGCCCTCGACCGCCGATCGCTGGAGCGCATTGATGAGAGTGGGTGCCCCGAGAGCGGTCAGCAGGTCGGCCTGCGCCTGGGTCGCCTGCCAGATCGCGTCGAGCCGTGAGTTTTCGAGCTGGATCAGCCGCTGCCGGGCCTGGAGGAGGTTCGAAAGATCCGTCTGGCCCGCCTCGAAGAGCCGCTCGATGGTTGCGACCGACCCCTTCAGCCGATCCGTCAAACCATCGGTGCGCGCGACGAGCTGGTTGGCCTGGTTCCACTTCGCCGTCGCCGCCCGAACCTGGGCAACCGTTCGCTTCTGGATCTGCTCCAGGGCCAGCAGGCCCGTCGATGTTCGGCCTCGCGCTGGCGGACCAGCGGCGTTCCGTTATTCCAGATCGGCACCGGGGTAATGTAAACGAACCCGAAGAACTGGGTGCCTTGCTCGTCGCGCTCGTACTCCGGACCGATCACCGGCGTCGGGATGCGGTCTCCCTTGGCCAGGCTGACGGCGGCCCGGGCTCCTTCCACCTGCTCTGGCGCGCGTGGATCTCGGGACGGCTCTGGAGTGCCGTCTCGATAAGGACCTGGTCATCCACCTCGGGAATGAACGTCGGGAGAATGAACTCGCCCAGAGGCTCGGCCGTGCCGGCTGACTCCGGCGTGCCGATCTGGTTCTGGAGGTCGGTCAGAGCGATGGCGTAATCCTGCCGGGCCACCTCGACCTGTTGGAGTGTCGCCTCGGACTCCACCTCGGCCAGGGCGACGGCATCGGCCGTGACCTGATTGGCTTCCAGCCGCCGCCGGAGCGTCGCGACGAGCCGGTTGTTGAAGTTCGCCAGCTTCCGCGCCACCCTCAGCTTCTCGCGACGGTAGGCGGCAGTCTGGAAGAACCGGTACGTCTGCACCAGGGTGAGCAACTCGGCCTGGAGGACCGTCCACCGTTGCTGGGTAGCGCGGCCTTGGCAATCGCGTAGCGGTAGCGCGTCTGGTGCCCCAGTTCGACCGGTTGTCGAAGCGAAAAATACATCAGGGCATCTTTGCGATCCATACGCGGTCCGATCCTGCGGCCATTCGGCAGGGTCTCGCCCGGAACCCGTTCCAGAGCCCAGGGCCGCACGTCCACCCAGAGAGTCGGGTTGAGCGTCGTCGGGAACCTGCGAGCCACCTCGACGGCCTCGGGGGAGGCCGCACTGCCCGGGACATTCCCCGCGCGGAGGGAAACAAGGTCGGGATTACTCGTCAGTGCCCCGTAAAGCGCTGCCTGAAGGCTGAGCGATTGCCCTCCCCCGACGGGTGTCGGATTGGCGGGCAGGCCGGCCTCGGGTAACGGGGGGACAACCCCAGGACCAAGTGGCATGGCCATAGTCGCCCAGGCCCGCCTGGACCCGCCGGACCGGGGCGTCGGGGGCGGTTCGGGCTGGATGATCGGTAAGGGCTGTGTCGGAGCGGGGCACGACCGGCGGGCTCACTCCCACTTGACCACGAGGTGGGCTGGCGGCGAGGGGGGGCGAGGGCACGGCGGCGCGTACCGGCGAAATCGATCGAGGAACCCTCAACGCGCCGGCGTGCCGTCGGCGAGGGCCAGGCGCGGCGGCGGAGCCTGCGCCACCGGACTCGGTTTCGGCCGCGGGCCACAGGCCGATCCCCAATCCTAGAGTGATGAGAATCAAGAAGAATTTTTTCATGTGTCGGCCTCCTGCCATTGCGCACGCGATCGCGACCGATGACTCACCGATTCCAGCCGCCGTTCCAGGCGACTGGATACCGATTGGGGTAGGTCTCGAAACGTCTCATCGGCCTGTGATCCGGCCCGCGCTCTTCCATTAGGAAGAATTAATCTAACTGCCCATGCCACACAGAGATCTATCGTGGATACTGTTAAGGATAGTATCGGCGCCGGAGACCTGGTCCTTCAGACTCACTCTTTCGCGGAGAGAGCCAGCATGTGGATTCGATTGCGGTGGCTTCCCGCGGCTCTGATTCTGGTGGTCTTGACCGGGTGTGGGGCCGAGGGTGATCCAGCCAATGCCGAAGGCGCGCGATGAAGAGGCAGCGGCCGTCGTCACGGTCCGGGCCGAGCCGGCCCGGCGTCGGCGACGGTCACCGAGGTCGTGGAGGGGCTTGGGCGCGTTGCGAGGCCATCCCGGACCACCTCGCGACCCTGACGCCGGCGGTCGAGGGGCACGTCCACGAGCTGCTGGTCGAAGAGGGCGACACGGTCAAGAAGGGCCAGCCGATCGTCGAGCTGGACAGGACGGTCGCGCAGGCGGACCTCGCCGAGAAGACGGCCACCCGCGACGGCCTCAAGGCGTCGCTGGCCCTGCTCAAGTCGCTCCCCCGCCCCGAGGAGCGGCGGGCCAACGAGCTGGCGGTCGAGCAGGCCAAGGTCGCCGTCGAGCGGGCCCAGGCGACCGTCGAACGGCTCCGGCCGCTCCGCGCGCGCCACGAGGTCTCCGAGCAGCAGGTCTTCGATGCCGAGAAGGCGCTGGAGCGGCCCAGATCCAGGAGCAGACGGCCGAGGCGACGCTCCAGGCCATGATGATCGGCCCGCGTCCCGAGGCGGTCGCCGAGGCCGAGGGCAAGATCAAGACGGCCGAGGCGCTGGTCGATTTCTCGCAGGCCCACCTCGAGTTCCACACGATCCGCGCGCCGATCGACGGCGTGCTCGACAGCCTGACCTGCCACCCCGGCCAGACGATCGCGGTCGGCACGCCGATCGGCGAGGTCGTCGACACCCGGCAGGTCTTCGCGGCCGTCTGGCTGCCCGCGCGGTCGGCCTGGCGGTCCGGGCCGGCCAGCCGGCCCGGGTCCGGCTCGACGGGCCTCGACGCCGGACCGAGGCGGACGGCCGCGACGCGACGGCGAGGCTGACCGGCAAGGTCGCCTTCGTCGGCCGGGTCGCCGACCCGCAGACCGGCAACCTGCCGATCCACGTCCTGGTCGACAACCCCGACGGGCGGCTCACGATCGGGCAGACGGTCGCGGGCGTCGATCGCGGTCGCCGAGCGCACGGAGCGTCCTCCAGGTGCCCGCCGCCGCCATCTTCGACCTGGGCGAGGGCCCGGTCCTGAACGTCGTCCGCGACGGCAAGTCGGTCGCGCTGCACCCGAGGTCGGTGACGCCGCACGGGGGCTGGGTGGCCGTCTCCGGCACCGACCTGAAGGCGGGCGAGCCGGTGATCGTCGAGGGGGGCTACAACCTGCCCGAGGACACGCCGGTCGAGGTCCGACCGAGGCCGAGGAGCCCGGGCCGTCGCCCGCAGGCGGAGGCGGCCGCGATGAGCCTGACCGTGGAACCGGAGCGCCGAGGCGGAGTCGGCGGCGCGGCGGGCTCAACCTGGTCGCGCTGGCCCGGCCGTACTTCGGGCTGATCGTCCTGACCACGGTGCTGCTGACCGCCTTCGGCATCGTCTCGATGTTCCGGATGCCCAGCGGGATCTATCCCGAGGTCGCCTTCCCGCGGATCGTCGTCATCGCCCAGACGCCCGGCCTGGCGGTCAAGGACGTCGAGGTCGCCGTCACCCGGCCGATCGAGGAGGCCGTCAGCATCGTCCTCGGGGTGGTCCGGGTCCGGTCGAAGTCGGTCCGGGGCGCCGCCGAGATGTCGATCGACTTCGCCCCCGGCACCGACATGATCCAGGCGCTGAACGACGTCCGCGCCCGGATGGCCGAGGTCGGCGCGCAGCTCCCGCCCGGCACGACCACGATCACCGAGCGCCAGACGCCCTCGGTCTTCCCGATCATCTCGTTCGTCGTCACCGGCGGGCGTGATCCGTCGGCGTTGCACGACTACGCCTATTACGACCTGCGGCCCCGGATCAGCCGGATCCCCGACGTCTCCTACGTGACGGTGCAGGGGGGCGACATCCGCGAGATCCTCGTCGAGGTCGACCCGCAGGCGCCTGGCCGCCGCCAACCTGTCGATCGCCGACGTGGCCGACCGCCTCGGCAAGGAGCACCGGCTCAAGGCCGTCGGCCGGCTCGATCGCGGGGTGCTGCAATATCAGGTCCTGGCCGACACGCTGGCCACCGACCCGCTCGATCTGGAAGACCGGGTGATCGTCCGAGAAGAACGGCCAGTCGATCCGGCTCCGCGACCTGGGCCGGGTGACGATCGGCGCACGAGGACCGGACGATGGCGATCCGGGCGCAACGGCAAGGACGCCGTCGCCCTGACCGTCTTCCGACGCCTGGGCGGCAACGCCCTGGCCGTCTCGGCGACGCTGGAGGAGGTGCTCGCCGACGCCGCGAAGACCGCCCCGCCGGGCGTGCACGATCCGAGCCGGTCTACGATCAGGGGCTGCTCGTCCGCACGGCCATCGCCAACGTCCGCGACGCCATCGTCATCGGCGGCCTGTTCAGCGTCGTCATCCTGCTGCTGTTCCTCAAGAGCCTCCGGGCGACGCTGATCGCCGCGCTCGGCGATCCCGCTGAGCCTGATCATCAGCTTCGTCTTCCTCCACCTGACCGGCGACACGCTCAACCTGATGTCGCTCGGCGGGCTGGCGGTCGCCATCGGCCTGATCATCGACGACACGGTCGTCGTGATCGAGAACATCGCGCGGCACCTGGCCGAGGGCCAGACCGGCGACGCGGCCGTGGAGCGGGCCAGCCGCGAGATCAGCGGCGCGGTCGTCGGCTCGACCTTCACGACGATCCTGGTCTTCCTGCCGCTGGCGTTCGTGCGGGGGGTGATCGGCCAGTTCTTCCAGTCGCTGAGCCTGGCCCTGAGCGTCTCGCTGCTGGTCTCGATGGTCGTCAGCCTGACGATCATCCCGGTGCTGGCGGCGCGTTTCCTCGGCCGTCGCCCGATGCCGACGACGGGCCGATCTACAACCTCCTGGCCAACAGCTACGAAGGGCTGCTGCGGGTGGGCCTGCGGTTCCCGCGCCGCGTCTCCTGTTCGCTGCTGGCCGTCCCCGGCTGCGGCTGGCTCGCGACCCACCTGGAACCGGCTTCATGCCCGAGATGGACGAGGGGGCGTTCGTGCTCGACTACAACATGCCGGTCGGCACGTCG
>CAVWUA010000029.1:0-38379 GCA_963758025.1 uncultured Planctomycetota bacterium
GGCAGGGAGTGATTCCGAGAAAATGCCGCGAGGGCGTGGTAGGCGAACGCGTGTCACCACTTTATACTGGCGCGATGGACCATTGCGACGGGGCCTTGGCGGTGAAGGCCCACGATGAGCCGCACCCTTGTGTGAGGAATCATCCATGGGCTCTTTGGCCGTCCTGGTGGGACTCCTCAGTTCCACCGCCTTGAACGTCATTCCCGAATCGCCGGTGGTCTGGTCGCCAGATGGGGCATGGGTCGCGTACCGACTGCACACGAAGCCGGTGGAGACCCTGTTGTCTCCGGGCTGGCTTCTTGGACTTGAGCCGGAACGCACGGAGTCGGCATCACCGGGCCGCTGGAGGCTCTGGGCGACCCGTCCATCCACCGCCGAATCGGTCTTGCTGAGCGAGTCGGTCGGGCCACTCTCGGCCCCCGAATGGAATCGAGACGGCACGGCGCTCGCGTACCTCCGATTGGTGCCGGACGAGGACGACCGGTGGCGACAGGACGTGGTGGTACAGGATGGCCCTGGGCACGATCGCGTGATCTGGAGCCGCCAGATACGCGACACGGGGGTGCGCCTTCGTTGTTGAACGGCACGATCCTGGCGTGGAGTTCCGATGGCCGGCATCTGGCGGTGCCTCAGGTGGACCCGTCGGGATTATTGATCCTGGCCGACAATGGCCATCTTTTGAAAGTCATCGAAGACGCCTTCTCGCCATCCTGGTCCCTCGATGGGGAAAAACTGGCCTTTTATCGTATGGGCCCGACGGAGGGGCTTTCCTGGATCGACACGAACTTTGGAGAGCCTCGCCACGTGATCGACGTACCGCAAGCGTCTCGGCTTAGTCCGCCCGTCTGGGCGCCGGACGGTCGTTCGCTGTTCGTGGTGCGGCGGGGGCGTCGAGGGTGGTGCGACGGGGCCGGTTGGGTCAACCTCCGGGGGTCTTTCAGGCGGAGCAGGCGGATCTGGTTCAGGTGGAGCTGGAGGGGGGACGGGTCACGCCCATCCGTTCCCTCGTGCACGCTCCGTTCGAGGACGCGGAGACGTTTCGTTCCGCATCCTTCAGTTTCGCGCAGGATGGCCAGATCGTCTTCTACGTCACGAATATCGACGAGCAGCCATCCCAGTTGACGATGGCCATGATCCGCTCGGGAGAGGTCCCGACGAGGGTCAATCCGTTCGATCAGTCGCGCTGGCTCGGAGTGTTATCGTGCGCACCGGACGGACCCTCGATGACGCTCCGCGTGGGCAACCGGGAGCCGGGAGCATGCCGGCCATTTTCGACTGGCAAGAAATGCGACTGGCACCGCTCGTTCCCGACGACGAGGCGCGGGTGAGCTGGCTGGATGAAGTGGTCTTGGCGATCCGGGACATCCTTCAGGAAGTGCCTCCGGAACCGTTGGAGGACGGAACTTCGGTCAATCGACCCACGCTCCTGCCGGCTCCTGGCGAACTGGATGGGCAGCCGACCAATGCTCAGGCGAGACTCCGTCACCTGGGCCGGCTCGGGCTCTTGCTCTGCGAACGACCGGCCGATGCCTCGCCGGCCGAGGATGCGCTGCTGAGCCGGCTTGATCAGGCGAAGCTCGCGTTCGCGTATCTCGCGGAGGACTATCCGGCGGCCTTGAAGGCGCTGGAGATCGTCGAGCGGCGGGCGGCCGGACCGGAGCAACGGCTTCGATTGCTGGTCATTCGGGCGCAGATCTTTCTCGGCCTGGACGATCGGGAACGAGCCAAGGCGACGCTCGGTTATCTTCAGGCGCACTGGCCCTCGCCGCTCGGGCGGGTCGAGGAGACCCCTGGCGGCGAATATCAGCTTGTCCCGCCAGGAGATCCGGGACGAGCCTGGATCGATCGGTTATCCGACCGGGCCGAGGGAAAGCCCAACCCGACAGGTGAGGGTCTGCCGGAGAACCCGTTCGGACACGCCAATCCCGATGCCCCCAGCCGGGGTTTGGTCTCGATCCGGCGCCCGTGGAGGTCCCTGTCATTCCCCGCGCGGAAATTCCGGTGTTCGTTCCGCCCCAGGCTCAGGAAATTGATGAACGGATTCAAGGGCGGCGGTTCCTGCTCCGGCGAATGCAAGAGAGACGCGAGTTCCCTCGCGAGGTTCCGAAGGATGCCCGGCGTCCTCGTTGAGGTGAACGGAATCGCCGCGTGTCAGAGCACCGAGAACAGGACGATCTGCGCCACGCGGACCATGCGGGTTCGTTCCGCGGGGGTGATCTCGCCACGGTCGATGATCGCGTCGAGCTGCCCGATCGTGCTCGTCATCAAGGCAGCTTGCGGCCCCTTGATCTGGAGTTCCTCGCGGTGCTGGAGCAACGTCTTGAGCACGTCGCGAACCGTGATGGCCTCGGCCAGCGGGTTGGATGCCTCCCTGCTCCAGGAAGGCAGGGACACCGCCATCGCCGCGCATCGCACGAGATCCGTCATGATCCGGCTGATGCTCTCCAGCTTCGGATAGTCGAGCGTGTCGGGGGTATCCCTCGGCGTATGATAACGGGGCGTTTCGCCGGTACTGAAAAACAGATACGGCACCTTCCGCGCTCGAAAGGGACCATAATCGCTCCGATCGATCAGGAGCACATCGCTGCCCAGCAAGCCGACCGTGACGGGCTGGCCCGCGGAGGCCGCTTCGATCATGGGGCGCAGTTCGGGAATGTGTTCGGAGCCCATGACGAAGACGTAAGGGTCGCAGACCCCACCGAGGGCCCCGGCGATCAGATCGGCGGTGAGGAAGAGGCGGACCTGTTCCAGGGGGATCGGTGGCTCGCGGACGAAGTGGCGCGAGCCCCAGAGCCCGTTCTCCTCCAGGTCGAAGGCGATAAATAGGATGCCGCGTCGCGGTTTCTCGGGAGCCTTCGCCAGAACCCGCGCCGCTTCCAGGAGCATGGCGACGCCCGAGGCGTTGTCGTCCGCCCCTGGATAGAGCACGCCGTTGCGGACCCCCAGATGATCGTAATGCGCCGAGAGGATCACCCACTCATTGGCCAGGTCCGGGTCGGAACCGGGAAGTTTCGCGCCGATGTTGCGGCCGACGACCTGCCCTGGCTCCTGACCGGGGATGTCCTGGGTGAAGTTCTCACCGAAGAGAGGCGTCAAGCCGAGCGTCTGGAAATGCTCGATAATGTATGCCTCAGCCTTGCGGGCACCGGCGCCTCGACGTCCTTCAAAGGCGGGGGACGCGAGCGTCTCCACGTGCGCTTTGAGCCGTTCCTGCTGGGGCTTTGGTGTCTCGGCGTGAGCGATCGGAATGACCGCCACGATTGCGAGGATCAAGAGCACCGTTCGGCTCCTTCCTGTCATGAATCTTCCGGCGAATCGCGCCGGCCTCCCTGATCGGTCGAACTGGTCCTTTGCTCTCAAAAAAATTCGCGGAAATCCGGCGCGGGTTCGCAACGCGTGCCATACTGGACGGTGTTTCGCAGCATCGTCTCTACACGGAGGTGGAACGTGTCGCATCGCAAGCTACTCAAGGCCATTGCCCTGACCGTGGGCCTCTGCGGTTTCGCCGCGGGTTCCGGCTCGGCCCAGGCCCAGGACTGGACCGATTACCTGCACTGGCCATACGTGCCGCCGCAAGTCCCCGGCAACGGGTTTGAATACAACGCGCTGTACGATCGATTCTACCTGTATCCTCGCGAGCAGCGCATTGTTCCGCAAATTCAGGGGCCGTATTACCGGAACTTCTACGGTGGTAAGCGTCACCTCGGGATGCGCCACCCGAACGGTCTCTTCCACGACCTCTGGAAGACCAAGTTCTACTACGGCAACCACTTCGCTCTGGACGTCTTCTGATCGACTCCCGGACGTTCGGAGAGAACCTTCCGCTCTGTCTCCCGAGACGGCGTGAGCACGACCTCCGCGTTGAGCGCGGGGCCGTGCTCACGCCGTTGTTCCTTTTGGTCATCCGAGGCGCAAGCGATCTGGAAGTACACCTCCGCGCCGGCCTCCGCCTCGGCCAGGTCGATCCATTCATCCTTCGTATGCGCCTGCGCGATGTCGCCGGGGCCAAGCACCAGACAGGCCAGTCCGGTCTGTCCGAGCGGGCCGGCGTCCGTGCCGTAGGGAACTCCCGTCACCTCGGGCTTTCGTCCGATCGTCGCGGCGATGGCCTCGCGAATCTGGTCGAGCCACTCGGCCGGTACGGAGGGAGCCAGGGCGGGCATGCGCACCCAGGGGGGGAGGAACTCCACATCCTCCAGGCGGCCAAGCCTCTCCGTCAAGAACGCCTCGGCCATCTTGGGAACCACGTTCGGGTCCTCGCCGGGAATCACGCGGCGATCGATCTCGATCTCGCACCAGTCCGGCACGATGTTGACGCTCTGTCCCCCCTCGATCCGGCCCACGGAAAGGCTCGGAGGGCCGAGGATCGGATCGGGAGAGCGCCTCGGAGAGAGTTCGGGCATACGCGGCCAGGCCGTCCACAATCCGGGCCATGCGGTAGATGGCGTTGTCCCCCAGGGCCGGGGTTGAACTATGACAGGCGACGCCCCGCGTGCGGACCTTCCAGCGCACCGCGCCCTTGTGCGTGTTCACCAGGTTGAGACGCGTCGGTTCGGCGACGATCGCCAGGTCGGCCGCCAGTGGCTCGGCGGCCAGTTTTGAGGAACCGGTGTGGGTGAACTCCTCATCCACCGTGCAGGCCATGATGACCGAGGCCGAGCCTTTGGGTCGTTCCCGACAGAGCCGGTCGAAAGCGACGAGCATGGCCGCCATCCCCCCTTTGACATCGCACGCGCCTCGGCCGTAGAGCCGTCCTGCCTCGACGGTCGGCGCGAAGGGGGTGATGGTCATGCCGTCTGTCGGCACGGTATCCTGGTGGGCGTCGAATAGCAAGAGGCGGCGGCTTTGTGGGGCCTCGTAACGGGCCAGGATGTTGTCTCGGCCGGGCGAGACGCTCTGTCGTTCAAACGGAATGCCGCGTTCACGGAAGAACCGGACGAGGTAGTCCGTCATCCCGGTTTCCAGGTATCCCGGGCCTGTCAATCCTCGTCCCATCGGGTTGACACTCGGGATGGCCACGAGGTCGCTCAGTAGTCGCGTCACGTCGTCCAAGGCTCGGCTCCGGCAGCAGGGGCGCGCTCAAAGTTCTCCCCTCGGGATCTTACCCGAAGGTTGCCGGGGCGTCACCCTTCTCGCGCTGTCGAAACCATCGGAAAGAGCCGTGCCCGCGCCTCGTCATCGAGCGGAGCACCGTACTCTCCGGCCTCGAACGCCTCGATCCGGTCCAGCACGGTTCCTCGTTCGGGTCCATAGGCCGACACGATCGCGGCGCGGTGGCGATCCGCCAGCCGTCGCGAAAGGTTTGTCATCCGTCCTGATAACCAGGCGCGCCGGGCCGTCTCCTCGCCCGGAACCTCCGTCTCGTATTGCCCGTTGTAGGGAAGCCACTCGTAAAACTGCGACTCATGAGCATGCAGCATCGCGATCTTCTGATCCCAGACGGTCGAGACATCCACGATCAGACTCGGCTGAAACGGGTAAGGTCGCGTGAAATCGTCCGAGAGATAGGCGATGACCGGGTCGCGACGCAGGTGCGGCACGTCCGGGCAGATGGCCGGCACGGTCAGAAGGTAGGCGGCATCTTGAACGAGCTGGCTGGTGACCCGGTGGTCGGGATGGTAGTCGTTGGGCCGATGGGTCAGCACGAGGTCGGGATGGTAATGCCGAATCGTGCGGATCATTCGCTCCCGGTTCGGAATCGTGTTTTCAAGCCGACCATCGGGAATGTCCCAGACGTCATACCGGAACTCCAGGGTCGCCGCGGCCTGGCGAGCTTCCGCCCGGCGGCGGGCGGCCAGCTCCGTGCCCGAGACCCGGTGGTGCCCGGCCGAGCCATCGGTGACGGAGACGAAAAGGACGTCGTGTCCAAGAGCGCGATACAGGGCCGCCAGCCCGCCGGCCTTGTATTCGGCGTCGTCCGGATGAGCGCCGATGACGAGCAATCGCAGGGGGTTCGACATCGCTTCCCTTTTGCGATCCAAAAGAAGGGAAAAAGGGACTTCCCCGGCCGTCCGCGGGAGGGGTAATTTGGCGCGACGATACGGGACGACGCCGGTCGTCGTCAAGGCGCGCCGGAAACCGAACAAGATTTCCTGTCTATTTGATCTTGCCAACTCGAAACGCCGAATTAGAATCCCACAGACCTTCCGGGACGTGGTCCTTCGCCACGGCCCACTCAACCCCTTTCGACAAAGGGTCAGGAATCGATGGGTGACTCTCTCGGATCAACGAGCACCCTCGTCGCCATCGATAATGGGACCGAGGTCCCTGATGGCGACGAGCCTCCCAGTCAAGCGCATCCTTCGCGCCTCCCCTCGACATCCCGTCTGGGCCGACGTGCCCGATGACGACTGGAACGACTGGCGATGGCAAGCCCAGCACGCCGTCCGGAACCCCAGGCAACTGGCCGAATTGCTCCCGTTCTCGATCGACGAGCGGCAGGCCATCGAACAGCTTCAGACGAACTACAAGCTGGCGATCCCCCCCTACTACTTCTCGCTGATCGACCCGATGGACCTGGCCGACCCGATCCGGCTCCAGGCCGTCCCATCCTCGCATGAACTGGCCGGTGCCTCCGGCGGCGACGGTATCGACGACCCGCTGGAGGAGGACAAGGACTCCCCTGTTCGCGGTCTGACCCATCGTTATCCCGATCGCGCGCTGCTCGTGACGACGCATGTTTGCACGATGTATTGTCGATTCTGCACGCGCAAACGAGCGACCATGAAACGGGGTGGCTGGGACGCCGTCTCCCGCGACGACGTGCGGATGATCGAATACGTCCGCGATCACCCGGAAATCCACGACGTGATCGTCTCCGGCGGCGATCCCTTGACCCTCCCGCTGGAAAAGCTGGAGTTCTTCCTGGAGAACCTGTCGGCGATTCCCCACGTTGATGTGATCCGGATCGGCACCCGCGTTCCCGTGACCTTGCCCCAGCGGCTCGACGACGACGAGCTGATCCGGGTCCTGGAGCGGGCGGGGAAGGTCTGGATTCAGACTCACTTCAACCACGCGAGGGAAGTAACCCCGGAGACAAAGCGGGCCTGCGACCGCCTGCGCCTGGCCGGCATGCCCATCAACAACCATGCCGTGCTCCTGAAGGGGATCAACGACAGTCTGGCCGCGCAGCGCGACCTCTGCCGGGCGCTCCTGCGGATCAAGGTTCGGCCGTATTACCTCTTCCACTGCGACCCCGTCACCGGCGCGGGCCATTTCCGCACGTCGGTCTGGAAGGGGATCGAGATCATCGAAGGCCTGCGCGGGCACATGTCGGGACTGGGTATCCCGACCTACGTCGTGGACGCGCCCCGGGGCGGTGGCAAGATTCCCTTGATGCCCAACTATCTCGTCTCGGCGGCCGAGGACGCGGTGGTCCTGCGCAATTATGAGGGGATGCTCGTCCGTTATAACCCCACCGGCGCTCCCGACGAGGACCGTCCGCCGGTCGTCACGCAGGGCGTCAGTAGCCTCCTCGAAGGTCAGGCCGATGTCCTGATCCCTGAGGGCAACCCTCGCATGGCACGCCGGAAGCCGCCGGAGAGCGTCAAGCTCAACGGCAACGGCAACGGACACTCGAACGGCAACGGCAACGGCAACGGGCACGCCTTGTGAGGAACCCTGCGTTGAAGATCGGCATCACCTTCGACCTCGTACCGGTCGAGACAAACGGGCAAGGACCCGACGATCGGTACGAGGAATTCGACAAGCCGGAAACGGTCGAGGCCCTCGCCGCGGTGATCCACGGTGAGGGTTACGAGGTCATGTTGCTCGGGGATGGCCGGGAGTTTCTTCACAACGTCCTGGCCGAACCGCCCGACTTCGTGTTCAATATTGCCGAGGGGCAAGGGGTCGGACGCAACCGCGAGTCGCGTGTTCCCGCCGTCCTGGAAATGCTCGGCATCCCCCACTCCGGTTCCGACCCGCTTACCCTGGCGGCCACGCTCGACAAGGACGTGGCCAAGACGCTTGTGGCTCAGTGCGCGGGGCTATCCGTGCCCGGCGGGGTTTGCCTCGCGGCGGACCTGACGCGAACCGAGGTCATTCGCCGGATCGAAGATGGCATCCCCCGCGCGCGGGCTCATCCGTCCCCTTGATCGTGAAGCCGAGCTTCGAGGGATCGAGCAAGGGAATCCGGGGACGTTGTCTGGCGGAGACCTCGGCCGATGCCGCCGACATCGTTGCCGACCTGGCGGAGAACTACCACCAACCGATCCTCGTCGAACAGTTCATCGAAGGGGACGAGGTGACCGTCGGTCTGATCGGCAACGGCGACGCGGTCGAGATCATTGGCGCCATGCGCATCGTGCCGAGAACCGCGACGCGGCAATTCGTCTATTCGCTGGAAGTGAAGCGGGACTGGCAGCGGCAGGTCGAGTACGAGACCCCGGCGCGTCTGGCGGATACGACCCGCGACCTCCTCTTCTCTTCCGCGAAGGCCGCCTGGCAGGCGCTCGGATGCCGCGACCTGGCCCGGATCGACTTCCGGATCTCTCCCGACGGGATTCCGTACTTCATCGAGGCCAACCCTCTGCCTGGTCTCTCGCCGACGACGAGCGACCTGGTGATCCTGGCTCGGGGGCACGGCCTCTCGTATGATGACCTGATCCGCCGCATCCTGCGAACCTCCTTGCAAAGGGTGGGGCTTGCCGTCTCTCCCGAGGTTTGCTTCTCATGAGAAGGAGTCCGCATCCCATCATGAAATGCCCCATGCGCTGGCGAGTGATGGTCTTCGCGTCGTGAAGCGCAACAAGCCTCGCATCGCCGTTCTGTACAACGCTCCGGTACTGCCGCCCGATCATCCCGATCACGCGTCCGAGGCGGGCGTCGTGGCCGCGGCTCGGGCGGTGGCCGCGGAGTTGAAGGCACGAGGGTGGAAGGCCTGGCGAATCGCCGCGAGAGCGCCGATCGCGCGACTGGTCCGAAGCCTCAGCCGGCAACGGCCCGACGTCGTGTTCAACCTGATCGAGGGGTTCGGCGGTCACAGCGGCGGAGAGGCACACATCACGGCTCTGCTCGATTTGATGGGCCTTGCCTATACAGGGTGCCCTCCCGAAGCGCAGGGACTTTGTCGCCACAAGGGGAGGACGAAGGCGTTACTGGCCGGCTTCGGCCTGCCAACGGCGCCGTTCGCCCTGATCGGGAAGGACGATCCCCTCCCCTTGGCGTTGCTCCAGCGCGGGCCGGCCTTCGTCAAACCGGCATCGGAGGATGCCAGCCTGGGCATCGATCAGCGGAGCGTGGTCCACGATTCCGATGCCCTCGCGAATCAGGTCCACCGGACGCTTCGCTCACACGGTCCCCTGGTGCTGGTCGAGGCGTACCTCCCCGGTCGGGAATTCAATGTCGGCGTGGTGGCCCATTCCACGCCCGTTCCCTTGCCGATCGCTGAGGTCGTCTACGATCCGAGGCCCGGTGCCTGGCCGATCCTGACCTACGAGGCGAAGTGGGCCTCCGGCTCGATCGACGACCGATCCAGCCCGGTTCGCTGTCCGGCACGGATCGAGCCGTCCTTGAATGAACGGCTCGCGGCCTTGGCTGTCGCGGCGTTCCGCGTGACGGGATGCCGCGATTATGCGCGCGTCGATTTTCGCCTGGATGAGCAAGGGGAGCCGATGGTCCTGGAGGTCAACCCGAACCCGGACATTGACCCGTCCGCCGGTCTGGCACGCGCTCTGCGAGAATCAGGTCGAGGATACGGCGAGACGCTCGACGCGCTGGCGCGGCAGGCCCTGGAGCGAGGGCCGCGTCGTGACTGACCTGATCTTGCGCAACCTTCGCGCCGAGGACCGCGAGCCGATCGCTCGGATTCTTCAAAGCGCCGGAGTCTTCCGGCCCGAGGAGATCACGATCGGCCTCGAACTGGTGGACGAAACCTTGCACCCGGGCCCGTCAACCGATTACCAATGGTGCATTGCCGAACAACGGAAGGCCGTGGTCGGGTTCGCCTGTTACGGCTCCGTGCCGTTGACCGAGGGGACCTTCGATCTGTACTGGATCGCCGTGGGCCCCGAGGCGCGGGGGGCTGGCATCGCCTCGAAGATCGACGATGAGGTGACGGAGGCCGTCCGCCGTCAGGGCGGACGCTGGCTGCTGGCCGAGACATCGTCCACCGACGCGTATCAACCCGCGCGCCGATTTTACGAGAAGCATGGATATGCGTTGCTGGAACGAATCTTGGACTTCTACCGCGTCGGCGACGATCGTATGACCTTCGGCAAGCGGCTCGATTAACCGAAAGGGGAAGGCCCGTGTTCCGAATCAGTCACGTGCTCGGGACCCATCGGGACAAGGACCGCCGCACCCTCGCGAGCGTCCAGGAACTCTTCGCGGAGGCCTTTCCCGAGGTGGCCGAAGATCCGGACTACATCGAGCGCAAACTCGTCGATCAGACGGCCCGAGGATACCCGTGCGTCCTGCTCGTCGCGCATGGCGAGGGGGACCACGTGATCGGGTTCGCACTCGCCGATTTTTTTGAATCGATCGGCTACGCCTATCTCGACTTCATGGTCACCGCCGCCGATCAGCGCGGGCGGGGCCTGGGAGGCGCCCTCTTCGAGGCCCTCCGCGAAGACCTCATCGCCCGGGGAGCCATGGGCCTGTTTCTCGAAGCGCCGACGGATGACCCCTCCCAGGTCACGAACCCCGACCACCTGAAGGCGAACAAGGCTCGTTTACGTTTCTATGAACGTTATGGCGCGCGACCGGTCCTCGAAACGTTGTACGACCAGCCGATCCGACCGGGGCATCCCGCCGAACCTCGGCTCCTCTACGACCCGTTGAACCATCACGAACCGTTGACGGGGGACGAACTGCGACGGGTGATCCGGGTGATCTTGACCCTGCGGTACAATTTCGACCCGGACGATGCCTATGTGCACAAGGTCACGCGCTCGGTCAAGGACGGCGAGGTACGGATTCGCGACCCTTTGTATATCAGTCCAAAAAGCCGTCGCGAGAAAATGCCCCGTCGGCTCCAACCGCTAAAAGTGTTCTGCTCGACACTCCATGCACTTCATCACGTTCGCGAGCGCGGATACGTCGAAAGGCCCGCTCGCGTCGATGTGATTCTCCGCGCTCTGGAGGTCCTGCCGGATGTCGAGCGGCTCCCCGTGCGGAACTTCGGCGAAGGGCCGATCCGCGCCGTGCATGACGCGGACTTCGTGAACTACCTGCGAAATGTCTGCAAGAACCTGCCGAAAGGGGAGATGGTCTATCCCTACGTCTTCCCGATCCGCCGCATGGATCGCCCCCCGCACGATCGGAGCGTCCGGGCGGGTTATTACTGCATCGACACGTTCACACCACTGAGCCAGGAAGCCTACAAGGCGGCCCGATCCGCGGTGAACGTGGCGCTCTCCGGGGCCTCGGCGATCCTGGACGGTCATCCCCTCGTGTACAGTCTCTGCCGGCCCCCTGGGCATCATGCCGAACGGGACACCTATGGGGGGTTCTGCTATTTCTGCAACGGTGGGATCGCCGCGCAGTATCTGGCCACGCGGCTCGGGAAGGTTGCGATGCTCGACGTCGATTATCACCACGGCAACGGGCAACAAGACATCTTTTACGGACGAAACGACGTCTTGACCGTTTCGATCCACGGTCATCCCAGCTTCGCCTATCCCTATTTTTCGGGCTTCGCCGACGAGACCGGCGAAGGAGACGGGCTCGGCTTCAACCACAACCTGCCCCTGCCCGAGCACGTGCGCGACACGCGTTACCTGGAGACCCTGGATGACGCTCTGAAGCTCGTCCGAGGCTTCAAGCCCGAAGTGCTGGTCGTCTCCCTCGGCCTGGACATTGCCAAGGCGGACCCAACCGGCACCTGGAGCGTCACACCGGACGGGCTGTTCGAGATCGGCCGACGGATCGGCGCGTTGAAACTTTCGACCTTGCTGGTGCAGGAAGGGGGATACAACATCCGCTCGCTCGGTCGGAATGCCTCGCGCATGCTCACCGGTGTCTGCCGGAGCCCTGGGACGCCGTCGCAAACGCGCGGAAATGATCCGAGTTCTCAGTTCGACTTTGTACGTTTCCTGAAGGTGTATCCGGCACAAGAGTTCGGAGGATGGCGAAGGGGCTCGGGGTTCTTCGACATTCCGACTGTCCGGTCGGATATGAGCAAACTCCGCCGGATCACGTCGTCCTTCGAGAACCGCCACCATCATCGAGTCCCCGAAAAAACGAACAAAGTCGAGCTCAGAGGGTGTACGAGAAGGGCTGTTGGACAATTGCAGTGGGCATTGCCCACCTCTTTTCTGCTTTTCTTCTCTTCGGGATCTGGTGGGCGATGTCCATCCTACACGGAGAGAAGAGGGAGCGGGAGGGGGTTCCGGCAAAATCACAGGACCGTCCACGACGAATGATCCGTCTCGTACACTCGCTCAGAGTCAGGGCCGCCCGCCGGCGCCCGGGTCACTTGACCCGTTCGAGATACTCCCCGGTGCGGGTATCCACCTTGATCTTCTCGCCCGGATCGATGAAGGGGGGGACCTGGACGCGGAGGCCGGTTTCCAGCGTGGCGTCCTTGTACTGGTTGGTCGCGGTGGCCCCCTTCAGAGCTGGCGGCGTGTCGGTGACGGTCATCTCGACGGTCGCCGGCAGCTCGATCGACACCGGCTTGTTGTCCACGTACTTGACCATCACCTTGCTGTTCGGGAGCAAGTACTGCATGGACGAGCCGATCATGTCGGGCGGGAAGCTCAACTGGTCGAAGGTCTCGGAGTCCATGAAGACATGCTCGTCGCCAGAGGAGTACAGATATTCGTACTCCTTCGTCTCGACGTAGGGCACCTCGATCTGATCGACCGAGCGCAACCGCTTGTCGATGATCGACCCGGTGTTCATGTTCTTCAGTTTGGTCTGAACCATCGCGCGGAGGTTGCCGGGGGTGTGGTGGGCGAAGTCCACCACGACAAAGTTCGTTCCATCAATCGTGACGACCATCCCTCGGCGGATGTCGGTGGCCTTGATCATCATGGCGGTGCGCACTGCCCCCGGAAGGCGAACAAAAATCCGAATGAAGACAAACAGGAAGCGTCGGGCGCGAGGCCCGTTCACGTTCTGACAGTAACCAATGTGCCGCCGTCTGACCAGATCACTTGACCCGAGATCCCGATGCGTCACGATTTCCGGGCCGGCAACACGCCACAGTGAACCAGTGTCGGCACGATCTCCGCCGGTTCCAGACCCGCATCGTGAAGCCACGAGCGATATTCCGCCGCGCTGTAGGCCCGGCCCTCGGTCAGCGTGAACAACGCCGCCGAATACAGGGCGATCGGCAATGGCCCATCCATCGTGTCGTGCAGATAGACGTCGTGGATCAGCAACCTTCCGTCGCTCGGCAAGGCGGTTGCCAGGCGATGGACCAGAGCGCGGCATTCCGGCTCGTCCCAGTCGTGCAGGATGTTCGACAGGAGCATCACATCGGCACCCGACGGAACCGGATCGGCGAACATGTCGCCCGGCACGCATTGCAGCCGATCGGCGACCCCATGCGACTCGGACAGTTCCCGCGCCACCTTGAGCACCTCGGGACGATCCCAGACAATCGCCTGAAGTTCGGGATACAACTGAAGATAAGCAATGGCGTAGATCCCGGTGCCGCCCCCGACATCGAGCAGGACCCGGGCATCCCCGAGCGGGTAATTGCGGGCGAGGACCGGAGCGACGTTCCGCGCCCGTCCGGCCAGGGCCAGGGTCAATGTCCGCGCCGACGCCTCCCGTTCCATGGCCGATTCGACCCCTTCCCGGAAGATGAACGCGGCCCCGGGACCTTCCGGGTCCGCGCCGGCGGGCCGATTCGTCCGCAAACGCTCGACCATCTCGACCACTCCGGGGCTTTGCGTCGCCAGACCGATGTAACCGCTGACGTCCAGCGGCGCGCCGGGCGCCAGGTGCTCGCGAGACATTTCCGTCAGGCGGATTCGCCCCTGGGAATCCTCTCGAAGCAGGTTCATCGCCCGCAAGGCCGTGATCAGCACGATGGCCGGGCGGCGCTGCAAACCGAGGCGCTCGCGCAGGGCGTCGAAGGCCAGGGGGCCGTCCGCCAGCACGCCGAACAGGTTCAGGTGAGCCACGGCGGCCGTCAAAAGCTCGGTGCCGTAACTGCCACGGAATAACTCGAAGATCGGCGTCGGATCGATCTCGGGAGCGGTCAGCGGGGTCTGGGGCATGAATCTCATTCCTCGGGCAGAAACTCGTTCCAGCGTGCTCACGATCCGAACGATGAATTCCGAAGAGGCAGCGTCTCCAGGACTTGCCGGTCGGGTCGATGAACGTCGGCTCGTCCGCGAGGATCTCGACCTGGAAACCCTTCGGAGGATAATGGTTCCAGAGGGTCGGGTCGAACCGGCTCAACTCGACCCGGCCTTCCTACCCCTCGAACGATGCGGCGCGGGGGGGGTGACGTTCATCGTAGCAGGCCCTTCAGCGCGACACAAGTCCGACGGCTCAAGGGAAAGGAATTCGGCAAAGATGCCTCCAGAGGCCATCGGTCTGGACATCGGCGGCACGCGGATCAAGGCGTGCCGGGTCGCTTCGGACGGTTCCGTCCGGCGCGGGGCCAGTGCGATTCCGTACCGAACCGGGAGGCCTGGCTCGAGCGCATCGAACGGCTCATCCTCGACGTTCGGGGGGATGAGCCCACCGATCTTGTTGGTCTGGGCGTGGCGTGCCGGGGCATCATTGACCCGGAGACGACCACCGTGCTCCGCCTGCCAGGGGTTCTCCATGAGCTACAAGGGGAGCGTTTGGACCAGATTTTGTCGCCGATCTCGGCGGGATTGCCGATCCGCGCCGAGAACGACGCGAAGGCCGCGCTTCTGGGCGAATGCTGGACCGGCGCCGCGGCGGGACTGCGTGACGTGGTGTTGCTGACCCTGGGAACGCACGTCGGCGGCGGGTTGCTGGTCGATGGCCGGATCGTGCGGGGCCGTCATCACGCCGCGGCGCATCTCGGTCACTGGACGCTCGACCCGAACGGGCCGCCTTGCCATTGCGGAAACCGGGGGTGTCTGACGCAGTATTTTTCCGCAACGGCGCTCCGGCGGCGGAGCGAGGGATTGGAGGCCACCGAGGTCTTCGCACGCGCCCGACGTGGCGAGGTTCGTTACCATTGTATCGTGTCCGAGGCCATCGACGCGCTGGCCGCGGCCCTTGCGGGAATGGCCCATGCGCTGGACCCGGAACGGATCGTGCTCGTCGGTGGGCTGACCGATTCCGCCGTGGATTGGCTCGAACCGTTGCGACGGTCCGTCGCATCCCGGACGGGCGGCTGGCTGGAGACGCCCCCTCCCGTCGTCCTGGGCCGGCTGGGAGATGCCGCGGGGTGCGTCGGGGCCGTGCGAGGCTGGTTCGCGGAGGGACGGTTCGGCTCAACCCATCCAGGCGGCAAAGACGATAGGAGTGGGGTATCCAGGATTTGACCCGTTGCGTCACCCCCTCGTAGAATCAACCCGAGCGTCGTCTCGCGCGCTGAGGACGTTTCCACAAGGCGGTCAATCGAGAGTGACGGGACGCGGGCACGACGCGGAACGAGGAACGAGCGATGGCCACCGACACCCGGCTCAAGGAATCGTTGCCGGCACTGACCGAGCGTATCGTTGATACATACGAGGAATGTGGCGCCATCCATCATCTGGGCCACTCCCCCCTGCCCAGCTACGCGGAAGTCGTGTACCTTCTGAAAGACCTCCGCGAGATCCTCTATCCCGGCTACGGGCGCCGGCAGAACCTGCATATGGGGAATGTCGCGTATCACGTCGGCGACCTGATCGACAGCCTGCACGACCGTCTCACCCAGCAGATCACCCGCGCGCTCCGGCATGACTGCAATGCCCGCGATCTGGAGACCGACTTCGAGGCCCAGGCCCAGCAGTCGGCGATGCGTCTGCTCGACTCGATCCCCGAGATGCGCCTGGTCCTGACCGACGACGTCCAGGCTGCCTATGACGGCGATCCCGCGGCCAAGAACCTCAGCGAAATTCTCTTCTGCTATCCCGGCGTCTCGGCGGTCACCGTGTTCCGCATCGCACACGAGCTGCACCTCATGGGCGTGCCGCTGATCCCTCGCATGATGACCGAGTACGCCCACGCCAAGACCGGCATCGACATCCACCCGGGCGCCTCGATCGGACGACGGTTCTTCATCGACCACGGCACCGGCGTCGTCATCGGCGAGACGACCCAGATCGGCGATAACGTCAAGATCTATCAAGGCGTGACCCTCGGGGCCTTGAGCTTCCCCAAGGACGACGCGACCGGCGAGCTTCGGCGCGACCTGAAACGGCACCCGACCATCGAAAACGACGTCGTCATCTACGCCAACGCCACCATCCTCGGCGGGGCGACCGTCATCGGTCACCACTCCGTCGTCGGCTCGTCCGCCTGGATCACCCGGAGCGTCGAGCCGTACACTACCGTCACGATCGAAAGCCCCCGCCTGCGGTACCGGAGCCCCTCCGCCAACGGCCCCAACGGCGGCTTGAGCGTGCTCGACTATCAGATCTGACGTTCTTCCCGTTTCCTCGCGAAGACGATCCAACCCCCAGCGCGGAGGCTGTGGACCAGTCGGGGAAACGGGATCAACCGAGCGTGAACCGTGTCGATCGGCAGGACCTCCTCGATCGCGAAGCCGGCCTGGCGGAGGTCCCGTTTCAGCTCGCGCCAGCGGTAAAGATGCACTTCCATGTTGGGAATTCCCCGGTAGAGCATCCGGCGGTCCCCCGCATCCTCATGGCCGAGCAGCGTCTTGATCAGGTGGGTCACGAGCCAGCCTCGGCTCTGCCAGTCGCGAAGGTTCAACCAGAGATTGTGCGCGTGCAGTGCCAGCCTCCCTCCAGGCCGGAGAATCCGCGCGGATTCGGACAGGGCTTGCCGGCGTGCCGGTGCGCCCCGGATCATGCCCAGGGTGCTGAACATCGACAGGGCGTAGGCGAAGTGGTCGTCGGGCAGGCATTCGAGATGGCACAGGTTCGCCCGGATCAGATTCACGCAAAGACCCTCGGTCTGGGCCTTCGTTTCGACCTTTTCGAGCATCGCCTGCGACAGTTCCACCGCGACGACTGGAAATCCGCGCCGGGCGAAGGCCAGGGCCATGCGGCCCACCCCGCAACCCAGATCCACGAGCGGCCCCCGCTCGTGGAAGCGGGACATGACCGCGTCCTCATCGGCCCGGAATAGCGGGTGCCCCAGGAAGTAATTGTCCTCGCTCTCGGCCAGCCAGGGCGTGTGCGTGTATTCCCAGAGGGCGTGATTGACCCCCTCCGGCAGTCGCCAGTGAGGCGGAGGTGAGGTGCTCACGACGACGGCAACGGAGTCGCGAACACCCGCCCCGACCGCGGGGCGAGTCGCACGTCGCGGAGCATTCCGTCCTCCACGCGGACCGAATCGTGCGTCCACACCTCGGCGAGGACCGCACCCTCGTCGAGATGCCCGGCCAGGGGGATGGTGATCCGCCGGTCAGATCGCGCGGTGTTCAGGGCGACCACGACCGACTCGTCGCCGTGCTGTCGCAGGTGGACGTGCACGTCATCATGAGCGAGCAGACTGACGTAGGAGCCTCGCCGCAGTGCCGGTCGTGCCTTGCGCAGGGCGATGAAGCGCTGGACGTCGTGCAAGAGGTCGGTGTTCCAGCGTGCCGACTCCCAGGGGAAGGCGCGGCGGCTGTCCGGGTCGTGCTTTCCGACCAGACCGATCTCATCGCCGTAATAGATCGAGGGAGCGCCGGGATAGGTCATCTGGAAGAGCGTCGCCAGGCGCAAGGCCGAGGTATCCTCCCGCGCCAGGGTCAGAAACCGCGTCATGTCGTGGCTGTCGAGCAGGTTGAGCATCACCGCGGTCACGTTCGGATGATACAGGTTCAGGAGGCTGTGAATCGCGTTCTGAAATCCCTCCGCGCTCGGATCGCCAGGAGGATAGAGCACGGTCTTCTTCAACTCCGACTCATCCACGTCCTCGCCGATGAAGAAGGCGATGCAGGCGCGGGTGAAGAGGTAATTCATCACCGCGTCCCACATGTCCCCCTGGAGCCAGTGGCGGGAGTCAGACCAGACCTCGCCGACGATGTAGGCGTCCGGGTTCCCCTGTCGGACACGATGGCGAAACGCCCGCCAGAAGTCGTCGTCCTCAATCTCGTTGGCGACATCCAGCCGCCAGCCGTCGATGCCGAAGTCGATCCAGCGACGGCCGATCCCCAGGAGGAACTCCCGCACGGCCGGCGTCTTGATGTTGAACTTGGGCAAGGCGGGGAGGCCCCACCACGACTGATACCCGATCGGCCGCTCCGGGTCGTACGCGTGCAGCGGAAAGCTGTGCACGGTGAACCAGTCGAGATAGGCCGATTCCTGGCCGTTCTCCAGGATGTCGTGGAACTGGAAAAAACCCCGGCTGGCGTGATTGAAGACGCCATCCAGAACGATCCGCATTCCCCGGTCGTGGGCCTCGTCGATCAGGCGGCGCAGGGCGGCATTGCCGCCGAGCATCGGGTCGACCTTCTCGTAGTCGTGCGTGTGGTATCGGTGGTTCGAGGCCGACTGGAAAATCGGCGTGAAGTAGATCGCGTTGACGCCCAGGTCTTGCAGGTAGTCCAGCTTCTCGACGACGCCGATCAGGTCGCCCCCCTGGTAGGCGTGCGGCGTCGGGGGGGCTCCCCATTCGTCAAGGTGGGCCGGTTTCGGTACGGCCAGGCTCCGGGCGAAACGATCGGGAAAAATCTGGTAGAAGATCGCGTCGCGGACCCAGTCGGGCGTCTGCGGTTCGGGCACGAGTCACTCCGTCGTCGTGGCAATACACGGGATCAAGCGTCGGGCGACCCGCTCGGTTCGGCCAGCGCCCGCAGTTCGGGGCTGTTCAGCACCTCATGAGCGACCTGGCGAAGCGACGCGAGATGACCGTGATAGACGGCCACCTCGCTGTCCGCCATGCCCGGCCGCCGGGTCAATGCCCGCCAGGGGTTCCCCTCGATCAGGAGCGGATACGACTCCGGCAACTCCTCGGCGCGCGTAGCCCCTTCGGCCCGGCTGGCGGCGTGCAGGACCAGGTCCCGACGCTTCAGCTTCGTCTGCCCGGACAGATACACGCAATCGCCATTCCACCAGAAGTCGTACGCCACGAACCGCTTGTTCCGCGGGGTGCCGAGCTTCGGCGCAGACGAAGATGGATTCCTCGGGCACCAGCGTACAGTGGACCAGCGACGGCCAGTGGCGCGCGCCATTGGGGATCTTCTCGGCGGTCGTCAGCAGCTTGACGAACCGACCGCCAACCTGAGCCAGCAGGGACGGTGAGGCCCCACTTGCATGGAAGATCGACCGCAACGGCGGATCCGAACCGGAGCGCCACGTCGCGCGAGCCAGCATCGTATTCACGGGTGATTTCCTCCAGTGACCCCAGGAGTTCCCGGAGCGTTTCCCGCTGTTGACGATTCGCGTCGTTCGCAATC
Source organism: uncultured Planctomycetota bacterium (assembly GCA_963758025.1). Classification (GTDB taxonomy): domain Bacteria; phylum Planctomycetota; class Planctomycetia; order Isosphaerales; family Isosphaeraceae; genus CAVWUA01. The sequence continues at coordinate 19,439 of CAVWUA010000029.1, forward strand.
AAGATCGCCTCGCGTCGGGAGAGTGGAGAACCGGGTCAGACGGAAACGCGCATCCAGTACACCTGCTGCCGATCGCCGCGGATTCGCAGGTCTTCCAGAAACGCTTCCATGTCGGGCTTGGCCGTGTCCTTGAAATAGGCGCGGCCGTTGATTCGTACCTCAAACCGCTTGGAGAAATCAATCTGCTCGGGGCTGATCCATACGTCGATGTGACGCACGCCCGAGACATCCAGGTCGAGGATATTGGCGAGGCCCTTCGACTTCATGGAAATCGTCGCCGGGTGGAGGTTTTTCGCCAGGGCCGACGGGTGGGCATTCTTCCCGGTCGGGTTGGCCGCTTCCGGCGAGGTCATCCGTCTCGGGTCATATTCCCGGATCACGACGCCGAAGAAGCGGTCGTCGCACGTCCGGGCCGCGCTGGTCTCGAACTCCTTGGGCGTCGGGTTGCGCACGTGGCGGTCCATCCAGTCGAAGATGTTGCTCGCCTCCTCGGGAAGGTTTTCCAGGCCACGGCGATAATACTCGACATAGGTCATGTCGTAGTTCTTGCTGATCAGGCTTCGGCCGAAGGGGAAGATCACCTCCGGTTCCGCGGGGGCCAGCTCCCCCATGACGACGTACATCGGAACGTACTCGGCGTTATCCTTCGTGGCCCAGTTGTAGATGGAAGGGTAACCATTCACGACAGCGACACCGGCGAACAGATCCGGGTGGGAGAGGCCGAAGTCCCACGCCATGTTCCCGCCGAGAAGCTGCCCGCCGAGGTAAACGCGGTTGCTGTCGATCGAGAAGCGCCGACGCGCATCCCGAAGCGCGAGTTCGACCGCCGCGTGCTCGCTCGGGGTGCCACGATAATCGCGGATCAGGTCGCCCCGGGAATCGCGAACGTTGTACTCGGGGGCGACGAGGATGTAGCCGCGGCGGGCCGCCTCCTCGGCCCACCAGACCGTGGCCCGTTCCGGCCCGTCTCCCGCGTGCAGGGCAATGACGACCGGATAGCGTCGCCAGGGGTTGTACTCGGGAGGCAGGAGGACCGTGTATTCCGTGGGGTCGGGATTCGTGTCGTCGCGGACCCTCAGCCGACGGCGCTGCTGGGGGGTCTCCTCCAGGGAGTCCCGCAACGGCGGCGGCATCAACCGAGCGATGCTCGTCAGCGTCTCCAGGTCGATCGTCCCGCTGGTGCTCGTGGTCGCGTCGGGGATTTCCAGAACGCGGAGATTGTCCAGGGCCTTGACCCGATCCTCCTTCTCCGGGCTTCGCAGATACGAGGCCACGGCGTCGCGTGCCCGGGAGAGGGCCAGGGCGGTTTCCAGAGATTCCGTTGCATGCTCCTGCCCCACGATCCACGCGGACAGAGCCAGAGCGAACCGCGCCTCGGGCCGCGCGTCCCCGGACGCGGTCTGGAAGGCGGCGAACCGCTGACGAACGGCGTCGGGGGCCTCGGCCAGGGCCTGGAGCATCTCCACCAGGCGGCTCTGTACCTCCGCCCGTTGCTCCTTCGTCAGCGCCTCGGCGGCCTCGCGGACCTGATTGGCCAGGGCGCGGTCGGCCTCGGCCTGCATCTCATCACGCCGGAGTTGCTCGCGGACCTCCACCAGCAACGACGCGGGAACCCCGTCCTCGCTCGGGAACTCACGCAGCCGCCGGAGCACCTCCTTCGGCTGCTGGGCCTTCCGGCGCACCTCGATCTCCGTCAGCTCCTGGCGTGCCTGAAGCTCCCAGACCGACTTCTTGACCAGATCGACACGATCCTTCAACTCGGGAAAGTCCGCCTTGATCCGGTCCAGCTCGGCGAGCGCCTCGGGATACCACTCGGCCTGGATCAGAAAACTGCCGACCTTCAGCCGTTCCGACTGGAGCGACTGGTCCACCTTGCCCAGAATCGCCAGCACGACATCCTTGCCGACCTGGCTGGTTGCCAGTTGCGACTTCCAGAACCCATCCACGCCGCGAATCTGCACCGTTTTCGGTCCCAGGCCGTTGATCGCCTGCGTCATGCGGATCGGGTGTGAGGATCGCGGGCCAACGTACTCGAATTCCCGTCGCCCCTTGTCGTCCCAGGGGGCGGCCTTGATTTTCAGGACCGCCGACGGCATCTCACCCGCGTGGACCGTCAACGGCTGATGGATCGGAAAGGCTTCGTAACGGGGTGTGGTATCTTTCTCGTCGATGTTCGCGATCTTCGTGTCCCGCAGGACGATCCGCTTCACCCCATCAAAGATGGAAACGATGGTAAAATCGCGATCGGTGAGGCCTTGATAGACCAGTCCATTATCCAGGGTAATCACATCACTCCGGCAGAACGCCGGGAAGATCAACAGCACGGCGATCACGGCGGCGATCGATCCGCGCCCACGGAGACTGGGCATCGTGAAGGTCTCCCTACACCGGTAAGAGGAAGGGCGGGTCATCGTCCTGGAACCTTGTTTCTCATTGTGACGCATCCCACGTCCGGGTCAAGCCGCGCGGCGCTCTGGCGACCGGAGCGGCCTTGTCGTAGGCTAGACGGTCGGGACGACCGGCGTCTTCATTCCTTACGTTTCCGACGAGCCGACAGGAACCCTCCGCGATGGCGGGCGCGAAGATTACGTTTCGCTGCTACCAGTGCAACAAGCTGCTCGGGGCCTCACGTTCGAAGGTCGGGACGGTCGTCTCGTGCCCGAAGTGCGGGGCCGAGCTGATCGTGCCCGATCCGGCCGAGGCCGAACCCGCGCAGGAGGAGGCGGAGCGTTCGCCGGAGACCCGCGCGCCGTCGGCCCCGTCGCCGGAAGCCGCCAGTCTGGTCGGTCCTGGCTCCGAGGTCGATTTTCCGAATTTCGGCCCCGAGGACATCCGGGCCGTGTCGCAGGCCGATGCGCCTCCGGAACCCGCTGCCCCTCAAGGACGAGCCGGAATCCGGTTTCCCGGTCATCAATACCGAACCGCTGTCGCTCCGTCCCGAGCCGGAGTCGTACCGGATTCCCGACCGGGTCGTGTCCCGCCGCCACCACCGAGAACACCGACACCGCCCCCCTCAACACCAACAGCGACACCGAGAGCCACGGCACCCCACCCCGTGGCGAGTCCGCCTCCCGAAGAGGAGGAGGAGCCGGTCTTTCCGGCGGTACTCGCCCCCGCGGCCTCGATCAGCACGGAAGCCCCGTCGCTCACGTCCAGCCGGACGCCCCCCGCGAGGCGGAACGACGTGGTCCTGCCGCGCACGGCGGTCGTGCTCTGGACGTTCTACGTGCTCATCGGCAGCGCCGCCGCGTTCGTGTCGGGGTTGCTGATCGGGCACTATCTCTGGAAAACTCCGTAAACTCCGCGCTCACTCCCCCCGATTTTGAACCCTGGAAAGGTGCTCGCCCGATGGAAACGCCCCGCCCCGGCCCCGACGTGACACCTCCGGTCGCCGAGCCGGAGATCCCGAGGGATGACAGCCGGATCATTGCCGACCTGGCCGGGAAGATGCAGTTCGTCGGCCTGGTCACGATGGTCCTGGGCATTGTCGTGCTGCTGTACGGCTTCTTCGCCCTCGTGAATTCCGTCTGGAATGGTGGTGGCCCGCCCCCCTCCTCTCTGATCATCCTGGGCGCCGGTGCCGTGTTCACGGCCTTCGGCTTCTGGACCCGACGCGCCGGTTACGAGTTCGAACTGGTGGATGAAACCACCGGACACGACGTCACGCATGTCATGGTTGCGGTCATCAACCTGACAAAGCTCTACACCTGGCAATACTGGCTCTGCGTCGGCGGGATCGTGTTCTTCGTGCTGGTGATCGTCTTCGCGTTCTCCAGCGACGTGGCCCGCTAGCGGTTTCTCCGGCTCGCGATCACCTGGCCGGTCTTCCGGCTCTTGGAACGGAAACCATCCACTGTTAAACTATTGGGATTGCCTCGGAGCCGCCGATGCGCTGGCGCGAGGTGACCCACGCCGAACACCGACACTCAATTCGCTCCTTTGGAACCTTCTCGCCATGCCGACCGAACCGACTGGACCCGCCATGCGTTCCGACACGATCAAGAAGGGCGATGCCCGCGCCGCGCACCGCAGCCTGCTACGCGCGACCGGCGTCGGCGAGGGGGACTGGGGCAAGCCGTTCATCGCCATCTGCAACAGCCATGTCGACATCATTCCGGGGCACGTCCACCTGCAGGCGGTCGGCAACTACGTCAAGGAGTGCGTCCGGGCGGCCGGCGGCGTGCCGTTCCTGTTCAACACGATCGGCGTCGACGACGGCATCGCGATGGGCCACAACGGCATGAAGTACTCGCTCCCCTCGCGCGAGATGATCGCCGATAGCGTCGAGACGATGATCGAGGCCCACCGCTTCGACGCGATGATCTGCATCCCCAACTGCGACAAGATCGTCCCCGGGATGCTGATGGGGGCCATGCGGGTCAACATCCCGACGATCTTCGTCTCGGGCGGGCCGATGGAGGCGGGCAAGACCGCGAGCGGCAAGACGGTCGACCTGGTCGATGCCTTCGTCGCGAGCGTCCAGCGGCAGAACAGCCAGATCACGCGCCGAGGAGCTGGAGGAGATCGAGCAGGCGGCCTGCCCGACCTGCGGTAGCTGCTCGGGCATGTTCACGGCCAACAGCATGAACTGCCTGTGCGAGGCGCTCGGGCATGGCCCTGCCCGGCAACGGCACGATCCTGGCGACCTCCGCCGACCGCAAGGCCCTCTACCGACGCGCCGCCGGAACGGATCGTGGCGATGGCCAGGGAGTTCGGCCAGAATCGGGCCGGGGCACGGCCTCCTGCCTCGCGAGATCGCCACGCAGGCCGCCTTCGACAACGCGATGATCCTCGACATGGCCATGGGCGGCAGCACCAACACCGTCCTGCACATCCTGGCCATCGCCCACGAGGCCGAGGTGCCGTACACGATGGCACCGGATCAACGAACTGAGCCGCAAGACGCCGAACATCTGCAAGGTCGCCCCCTCCGGCAAGTACCACGTCGAGGACGTGGCCCGCGCCGGGGGCATCCACACGATCCTGGGCGAGGTCGACCGCGGGCGGCCCGGCCTGATCGACCTCTCCTGTCCGACCGTCACGGGGAAGACCCTCGGCGAGAACATCGCCGCACTACGACGTGCGCGGCGCAGGCGCCGACGACGGAGGCCCGGCTGCTGACCCGGGTCCGCGCCGGCGGCGTGCGGACGAGTCGAGGCCTGGACCGTGCCGAGCGTCGCCGAGGCCGGCTCGGCGAGCCCGGAACTGGGCGTCGCCGTCCTCGAAGCCGAGACGAAGGGAGCCAACGGAGGACCGACGGACGGGCTGGGCCATCACGGCTTCGGACCGCCCGAGGACGGGTTCGACCCCTTCGACGTGATCCGCACCGTCGAGAACGCCTACTCGCCGGAAGGGCGGCCTGACGATCCTCTACGGCAACCTCGCCCCCGATGGCGCGGTGGTGAAGACGGCCGGCGTCGATCCCGAAGATGCTCCGGCACACCGGCCCGGCCGTGATCTTCGAGAGCGAGGAGGACGCCTACAACGGCATCGTCTTCGGCAAGGTCAAGGCCGGCGACGTGGTCGTGATCCGCTACGAAGGCCCCAAGGGGGGCCCTGGCATGCAGGAGATGCTCGCCCCGACCACCGCGATCAAGGGGGTCGGCCTGGGCGACCAGTGCGCCCTGATCACCGACGGCCGGTTCTCCGGCGGCACCGCCGGCGCCTCGATCGGCCACGTCAGCCCCGAGGCGGCCGTCGGCGGGCCGATCGGCCTGCTCCAGGACGGCGACATCGTCGAGATCGACATCCCCGCCGGCCGACTCGCCGTGCGGCTCACCGACGAGCGAATTCGCCGCCCGGCGACGCGACTGGACGCCTCCGGCCCCTCGGTTCACGCGCGGCTACCTCGCCAAGTACGCCGAGCATGGCCACCAGCGCCGATACCGGCGCCATCCTGAAGTGGGACTGAGCGGGGCTTTCCGCGAGATCACCGGCATCTCCTGGAATCTTCCGAACGGCCGTCGATCCTCTGCCGGGTCGCCGGCCGTTCCCCCTTCGTCGGTTTCCACATTCGAGACCTCGGACCCTGTCCCAACCGCGCTACCGTTGCGTCGAACAGAACGGTGAGTCCGAAACTGACGCCTCCCGCGTGTGCCACGTCGATCGATCGCTCATTTTTTTTCGATGTCTCGTCCGATGATGTAATCAAGGTCGCTCCACGGCTGCGCCGAAGACCAACCCCGGTGTTATGATGCGTGGAGAAAAATCATCATTGCTTGCATGGTTGGATTTTTTCCTTGACGGGATCGGCCAGACTCGGTTCCATGGATAGGTGTGAACAGCGGGGCGCGTGCGAGCCAAGCCGAACCGAATCCCGGTCGGCGATAGTTTGGGGTGTCTGCTCGCGAGTCGTCTGACCAGTCCACCCCGGTCTCTTGACGTGTGCTGGAGAAGAGAGTCATGAGAGGACGCCTATTCGGCACCCGTCGGCCGGTAAAGAAAGTCCGGCCTGGGTTGCGCAAACCAACCGTGGAGCATCTGGAGGCCCGCCAGCTTCTGGCGGTCTTCACCGTGACGACCGTCGCGGATAACGGAATCAACACGATCGCGAACTCGACCCCGGGGTCGCTCCGCCGGGCGATCTTGCAATCGAACCAGACATCGGGCTCCGACCGGATCGAGTTCAACATCGGTGGATCGGGTTTCCACACGATCGCGCCTCCGGTCGCCTTGCCCACGATTCTGGACACCGTGACGATCGACGGCACGACCCAGCCCGGTTACACGGACAAGCCTCTGATCGAGGTGTCAGGCATCAACGCCGGAACAAACGCCAATGGGTTGCGGGTGACGGCCGGCAACACGGGAGTCAAGGCGCTGACGATCAATCGGTTCAGTGCGGCGGGCATCCTGCTGGAGTCGGACCGAAACCTGATCGAGAGCAACTTTATCGGGACGAACACGGCGGGGGATAGCGCCTTGCCGAACGGGGACTCGGGGATCGTCCTGAACAACTCCTCGAACAACACCATCGGCGGAACCTCCGGCAGCCTGCGCAACCTGATTTCCGGCAACAGCGGTTACGGGATTGACATTCAGGGAACCAGTTCCTCCGCCACGGAGATCCGCGGCAACCTGATCGGGACGAACAACTCCGGGAACGCGGCGGTTGCGAACGTGCAGGGCGGGATTCGCATCAGTGGCGGGAGCTTCAACCAGATTGGCGGGAATGTCGATGGAACCCGCAACATCATCTCCGGCAACATGGGAGACGGAGTGCTCCTGACGGGCTTTGGCACCGTGTCCAACGTCGTACAGGGCAACTACATCGGCACCAACATGGACGGGAATGCCTCGCTCGGCAATATCGGGTCCGGCATTCAGACGATCGCGACCGGGCGCAACCTCATCGGCGGCACGGCGCCTGAGGAGCGCAACGTGATCTCCGGCAACCAGGGTTCCGGCATCGCCCTTTCCGGTGGCAATCAGCTCATCATTCGAGGCAACTACATCGGCCTTGCCAGCAACGGGGTCGATGGGCTGGGCAACCAGATGTCCGGCATCAATGTGATGGGGGCCAACAATTCCAGCATCGGTGGCACCCTCACCGGAGCCGGCAACACGATCGCGTTCAACGGTTCGACGAACATGGGCGCCGGGGTGCGGGTTTCCTCGGGAACGGGAATCTCGATTCTGAGCAATTCCATCGTCTCGAACGCGGGCCTGGGCATCAACCTTGTTGATGCGGGCGATCCAACCAACGGTGTCACCCCCAACGATCCTGGCGATGGCGACACCGGGCCAAACAACCTGCAGAACTTCCCCATCTTGACCAGCGTCGGCACCGGCGCCGGTCGGACCCTGGTGCATGGGGTTCTCAACAGCACGCCGGGGACCGAGTTCACCATCCAGTACTTCTCGAACGACTCGGCCGATCCGTCGGGTAATGGCGAGGGCCAGACGCTGCTCGCCACGGAAAAGGTCACGACCGACTCCTCCGGCAACGCGACGATCAACTCCCTGCTGACGGTTCCCGTGCAGGTTGGCCAGTACATCTCCGCCACGGCCACCAGCCCCACGGGGGACACGTCGGAATTCTCCCCCACCCGCCAGGTCGTCCGGGCGAATATCACCGACCTGGATCTCCGCAAAACGGCCGATCCCAACCCAGCCACCGTCAACGGCCTACTGACCTACACGCTGACGGTGACGAACAACGGCAACGATCCGGCATCCAACATCATCGTCACCGACATGTTGCCGGCGAACACGACCTACGTCTCGTCCTCAATCGACCCGGCCAAGGGGTCGGTGGGCCTGGTGGGAAATAACGTGGTTGCCATGCTCAACACGCTGGCACCCGTCGATCTCCCGGTCGATATCACGATCGTGGTCCGGCCGTCGGTGGTGGGCACGATCACCAACACGGCCACGGTCAGTAGCGATTCCATCGACCCGAATACCGCCAACAATACCGCAACCATTGATAGCATGGTGAACATCCCGGCCGACCTGGCCGTGAGCATCACCGCCAGTCCGCAGCCGGTGACGACCGGGCAGGATCTGGTCTATGTCTTCAACGTCAGCAACGCGGGACCGGGTGCCGCGTCGAACGTCGTGCTGACGGCGAACCTGCCTCCGAGCGTGACGATCAAGGGATTCTCAAGTGCCACCGGAGACTGCCAGCAAATCGGCAACACGCTGATCTGTTCGCTCGCCACGTTGACGTCTCGTGCCTCGGCCGCCGTCCGGGTGGTGGTCACGCCATCAACGATCGGTACCATCACGACCTCCGCCACGGTGATCGCCTCGGAGACCGACCCGAATCCTTCCGACAATAGCAAGGCTCTCAACGTCACCATCAGCCCCGCGGCGGACCTGTCCGTGACACTTCAGGACTCGCCCGACCCCGTGCTGACCGGCCAGCAGCTCACGTACACGGCGGTCGTCACCAACAACGGACCGACCAACGCCAATAATGCTCGCTTGACCGACACATTGCCCGCCGGTTTAACGTTCCAGTCCGGTTCTATTACGGGACCGAACGGCTCGCAGATCGGCACGGTCACCGCGAATGGGCAGAACGTTCTGGCGACGATCGGAGCGTTGAACGTCGGGCAATCGGCCACCATTCGGCTCCTGGTGGCGCCAAGCGGGAATGGTAAGGTCACTAACACTGTGACGGTCACCTCCGACGAGGTTGATACCAAGCTGTCCGACAACACCGCGACCGCGACCACGCTGGTCAATCCCGCCGACATCGCCGTGACGATCCGCACGTCGGCTCAGAGTGTGGATATCGGCCAACCGTTGACGTATACCGTTACGATGAAGAACAACGGCCCGGCGACGGCGACGAACTCCCGGATGGCCGACATTCTCCCCGCGGGCCTGACGCCACAGAACATTCGGCTCAGCCAGGGGACTCTCCTGCCGAGCCCAACGGACCGGATTCTCGTCCAGTTCGGTGATCTGGCGGTCGGTCAGAGCGCCACGCTGACCTTCACGGTCGTCCCCAACACCTCTCGTGCCCTGGTCAATTCGGCCGGGGGTCTGGCCGTTCCGGATGATCCCAACCCGGCAAACGACTTCACGACCGTCGTGAACACCGTCAATCCGATCGATCTGGGTGTGGGCATCGTGGCGCCGACCGGTCCTTTGACGGTGGGCGATCAGATCACTTATATCGTTTACGTGGCGAACGGGGGCCCCTCCAAGGCCACCGGCGTCACCTTCCGCGATGCCTTGCCGTCGAACCTGCGATTTATCTCGGCCACCCCCATCAAGGGCGTCTCCGTGGCCGGGCTGGTTGGTAACGAGGTCGTCGCTCATGTCAACGATCTGGAGCACAAGGATTTCGCGTCCCTGACCATCACCGCCGAGGTCATCGGAGAGGGCACGATCGTCAACACGGGCCGGGTCGAAGGAGTTGGTTTCGACCTGTTTGCCGGGAACAACGCGACCACCGTCAGGACGACCGTGGTCAACCCGCCCGGAAAGGTCGAGTATGCCCAGCCGTCGTTCACGGTCAACGAGAACAGCGGTCAGGCGACCATCACGCTACGGCGCGTCGGTGGCACCAAGGGCCAGGTGGCGGTGAATTACGCTGCGGTCCCGGGTACGGCCATCAACGGCACTGACTTCGTCCAGACAGGTGGGGTGATGGTCTTCCAGGACGGCGAAACGACCAAGACCTTCACTGTCCCAATCCTCGACGACACGGCCTTTGACGGTACGAAGACTGTCCAGCTTCTGCTCAGCATCGCCAAGGCCACGACGCAGCTCGGCACGCAATCGTCGGCGGTGCTAAACATCCTGGACAACGACGTGGACGTCTACGGGCCGCAAGTCTCCGACCTCAAGCTGCTCGGTTCGGCCGCGATCACCGGCATGCAACTGACGTTTACCGAGCCGCTGGACCCCGCCCGAGCCTTGAATCCCGCCAATTACCAGTTGCTCGCCTCCGCGACCGCCGGCCGCTTCGGCAGACCGGGAGGGGTGATTCCGATCTCCGGAGTTTCGTATGTCCCAGGCTCGCAGGTTGTCATCCTGACCCCGTCGCAGCCACTGGCACCAGGGCCTTTCTATCAGCTCCAAATTAACGGTACGACCGCCAGCGGAGTCACCGATCGCTTCGGGAACCTTCTCGATGGGGATTATTATGGTGGCAACGGCGGAAATTACTTGAATTCATTCGCCCGCGGGTCGTCGCTCACCTACAACGACGGCAACGGTGACCTCGTCTCCCTCCGACTGGCGAACGGAGGCTTACTGGAGCTGACGCGCTGGCCGAACGGAGAGGGAAAGGACCTGAGCGCCATCGGCATCTCACCGGGGCGGAGCGTGCTCACCGGCAGCGTGCGCAGAGTTGTCGGAGGCGATGGCGTCACCACCCTCCGTTCGATCTCTGGTCTCGGGCCGTTCGGCGCGGTCCAGTCCCGGCTGACGACACCACCGTTCTACGTTCTGGGACAGGTACAGGCCGCCAGCACGGTGACTGCGCAGGGAAGTGCCGATCGCGTCCCGGCTGGCCCGCTCTCGCGCCGGCGGATGGTCTGAACGCCAATCTGATTGTTGACGATGACGATCCAAAAACCCCGGCGACCATAACCACCAACGGTATGGTCGCCGGGGTTTTTGTCACAGCTCGGAGTTTTACTCGGGATCAAGCGCTTTCAGGTCTTCGGGGACGAAGTGACCGTCAATGCGGATCGGTTCTCCATCGAAGGCGATCATTCCGCCGCCGTATTCCGGACGCTGGATCTGGACGAGGTCCCAGTGAATCTTTGAGCGGTTTCCATTGTCTGCCTCGTCATAAGCATTGCCCGGCGTGAGATGAAAGCTCCCCGCAATTTTCTCATCGAACAGGATATTGCGCATCGGCTCCAGGATGCGGGGGTTGCAGCCGATCGACCATTCGCCGATATGGGCCGCGCCCTCGTCCGAATCGAAGATGGACCGGAGTTTCTTCACGTCGCCGGTGGTGCAGTCGGCCGATATGACCCGTCCCTTTCGGAATTCCAGCCTCACTCCATCGAAGGAGGAGCCCTGATAAATTGTCGGTGTGTTGAACCGGATGCGTCCCTCAACCGAGTCGCGCACAGGGGCCGTGAAGACCTCACCGTCGGGGATGTTCATCTCGCCGGAACACGGGACAACGGGAATCCCCTCGATGGAGAATCTCAGGTCCGTCTCCGGTGCGGTGATGTGGACTTCATGGGCCTTCTCCATCCGATCGACCAAAGGCCGAAGAGCCTTTGAGAGACGAGCGTAATCAATGTTGCAGACGTCGAAGTAGAAATCCTCAAACGCCTCGGTACTCATTCCGGCTTGCTGGGCCATGCTCGCGTTGGGCAACCGCAAGACACACCATCGGGTGTGCTTGACCCTTTGTTCGAAATGAACCGGTTTGAGATAGAAGGTGTTATAGATTCCCAATTTTTCGGACGAAACGTCGGCCATCTCGTTGATGTTCTGCGCACCTCGCAGGCCGATATAGGCTTGCACGTGCTTCATCCGTTCCAGTTCGTAATGTCCCATCGCCTTCATCTGCGATTCCGAGGCATTGCGCGACCAGCTCGCGGACGATCCGGGTATTCTTGGTCTCCACGAGCGGATTCGCGCCGAGCCGGGCCGCCTTACGGATGAGCAGGCGCGGAAGGGTGTCGTCCTCCAGATCGAAGCACTCGATGAGCACAGTCTCGCCCGAGGTCAGTCGGGTGGAATGACGGATCAGGATATCGGCCAGGGTCTCCCAGCGCGGGTCGGGCATGGTCGGCTCGTCTCCGTAGTCGGGAGCGGGGGATTGCGAAAGGGGACCGCCTTCCGTTAGGCTGGCCCCACACAGTAGTTGCGAACCATTGACGCACATTCCATACCTGGCGGCAAGCCGCCAGGCCCCGAGACCGTCGGGTGCGGCTCCCCACGAGAAGAGAGTCGAGGACGTCGTGAACCTGTTCGATCTGAGTGGAAAGGTGGCCATCGTCACCGGAGGCAACGGTGGGATCGGCCTGGGAATGGCCCGTGGTCTGGCCGCCGCGGGGGCCAAGATCGCCCTCGTCGGTCGCAATGCCGAGAAGTCGGCGGGCGCCGCGAAGCAACTGGCCGAGGATTCCGGCGTCGAGACGCTTCCCGTCACCGCCGACGTCTCGAAAGAAGAGGAATGCACCCGCATCGCCGACGAGGTCAACAAACGCTTCGGACGGATCGACATCCTGTTCAACAACGCGGGAATCAACATCCGCCGCCCTCCCCAGGAACTGTCGCTGGCCGAGTGGCAAGAGGTTCTCGACGTCAATCTCACAAGCGCCTTCCTGCTGTCGAAGGCAGTCTATCCCGCGATGAAGAAAGCCGGCGGGGGCAAGATCGTCAACATCGGCAGCATGACGTCGATCTTCGGCGCCGGGTTTGCCCCGGCCTACGCCACGAGCAAGGGCGGGATCGTCCAGCTCACCAAGAGCCTCGCTCTGGCCTGGGCCAGCGACAAGATCCAGGTCAACGCGATCCTGCCTGGCTGGTTTGACACCGAACTGACCCAGCAGGCGCGCCAGCAGATCTCGGGTCTGCATGAACGCGTTCTGGCCCGAATTCCGATCGGCCGATGGGCCTCGCCTGATGATATGGCCGGCACCGCCATCTGGCTCGCCAGCCCGGCCAGCGACTACGTCACCGGCATCGCGATTCCGGTGGACGGCGGTTACACAGCCTGCCTCTGATCGAGGGAATCCCGATCACAAAACAGAAGAAACGGCCGCGAAGGCTGCTCCTTCTGTTGTTGATCTCACTCAGGAGAACGAGACACCGTCAATCGTCACCACGACGGATATGAATCTCGTTTTCGACCTGTCCTCCCAGTCGTCTCATCCTCAAAGCCTGCCTGAGTCGTCTCGGAATCCGTCTTAACCTCGTTCTGCTTCGCCAGGGTCGGGTGCCCTTCCACCTCATCCATCAGGACGATGTGTTCGCTCTCCAGGAGCGTCCCCTTCGACTCCTCCAGCGCGGCGATGGCCGTGTTGTACCGGCTCTTGAAGTCGGCTTCCATCGCCACGGCGTTGACCCAACGGTCCACGGTGTCGAGATAGCGATCGAGAGTCGTCGTGCCCTTCTCGTAACTCTCCCGCTGAGCCTTCAACCGCTGCAGTGCCGCCGCCTTGAGTCGTCCGGCCGTCTGGAATTGCTGGTAGTTGGCGTCCACCTCCAGAAAGAAGCGGGCAAGTTGATGTGTCGCCTGATGGACCGTTTGACGCGCGAAGGCGTTCTGACGGATCAGGCTGTATTGCGCCTGGCGTGCGTTCGCCATCGAACCTCGGAAACTGAGAGGAAAATGAACGGCCCCCCCGAACTGCCAGGCCAGCAGGTTCTGGACCGTCGCGAGAGTCTCGACCTTCTGCTGGACCCCGGCCAGCGTTTGCAGTCCGTCAAGGATCAGGCGAACCTCGTCCGGGTGAGCAAAGCAGCCCAATTCCTCTTTCAGACCCTCGTAAAGCTTCAATTCCTCTTGGTCGAGAACGGGTAAGAGCTGGTTTCGCGCGACCAGCAGTTGCAGTTCCGCGAGCCGAGCGATCGCGCGACTCTGAACGACGTCGGGTTGAGAACGGACCATTTCCTCCAAGGCGACGGTCCAGTCCGGTTTCAGAGGAGCGACCGAAGGTTCGGTGACGGGGATGATCCGCCGGTTGTCCGTCGGCGGCAGACCGAGCAGGTTGCGGAGTTGCCGCTCGGTAACAATCACGTCGGACGTGGCGGTCACGAGGCCGAGCCGGAACCGCTCCAGTCTCTCCTCGTCCTCGGTACAGATCGTCTGGCCATTGCGTACGTGCCCCCCCTTGCCCCGCTCACGTTCAAGGATTTCTTCTCCCAGCTTGACGGCGGATTCCGCCGCCCCGAGCCTCGTGTACGCGGCCGCAAGATTCCAGTAGGTTTGCACGATCGAGCGAACGTGCGCCATGACTTCCGCCTTCGCGCGGTATGTCGAGGTGCGAACGTTGAGCCGCTGGATGAACAGCATCGGCTCCGTGGATTTGGTTGCGCCGGTTCGCTTCGTCGTAATGCCTCGGGACGCAATCCGCACGGTCTTGGCGTTGGACAGTCCCAGGCTGATCGCGGCCTGCAAGCTCAGCCGCCAAAAATCGCGGCCTCCGGCGGCCACGGCGGTCGTCTCCGGACAGAAAGGAAACGACTCATCGGTGGCGGTCTTCACCGTCGAGTCAGATTTCGACTTCTCACAGCAATCCGGTGCCGACTTCGGGCACGCCGATCGGCTTGCGTCGTTCACCTTCGTCTTGACCTTGCCATCCTTGTCCGTTCGCGCCTTGTCGCCAGCCTTCCTTTCCTTCCTTTCTCGGGAGATTCACGCTGGTCGTGGTCACTTCGGCGTCAAGGATGCAAAGGTTCCGAGGCTCGCCGGACGGTTTCCCGAAGACCTGAAGACGGGGAGAGGGGCCGGCTGTATAGCGAATCTCGGTGACGTTCATCCCTGGCTGAATCGGAAAGGAGAGAGTCTTTTGAGAATCGTCCGAACACGGAGCGGTCGGGAGATCAATTCCCACCTCACGCAGCGTCCGGGCGATGGTGTTCGCGGTTTCGTCGGCGTTCTTGCGATCGGTGGCCGTCGTCGAACCTGAATCAGACTCCGTCGCGCCGGCAAGGTCGTCCGACTCGGGCGTTGCTGTTGGTTTGATCTGACGCTTTCGCGTCTGCGGCGTCGGCCGAGGCTCGGCGGACTCGTCCAGGGGCTCGGGCTCCTCCACCTCCTCGGGAAGGGGCGGCAGGGTGACGAGCTGGCCGTTCGAGTCGATCGCCTGAGGGATCGTCCGGCTCGGCACGAGCGGCATCGGACGCACGACCTCCTCGGTTCGGGCAAGCGGAGTCGGGGTGGAGGACGACAGCGAAACCGGCAGGGCGTCGTCTGTAGCCGCGGGTCCAGGATTGCTCGGCGTGAGCGCCGGATCACTCAGGTTCGGGAAACCAATGGGCAGACGCGCGGCACGGACCGCCACCTGAGATTCCTCAACAATTTCCCGAAGGTCCTTCGGTCCGGTCCTTCCCGAGGCACTGAGCGGGCGCATCGGCTTCATCTCGATCACGGCCAGTCGCTCGTGAGGTTCCGCATGTCCCTTTGCGTCCGTCACCGAATGCACACCGAGGCTCACCAAGAGCACGTCGCCGTGCGGAATCAGCCATTCCCCCTCGACGTGGCACGTGTGAACCTCCGGCACCTGGATCTGCGAGGTTACCTTCTGGTCATCGCCGGGTGTGTCCGTCTCACCTCGCAAGGTTTCGGTGCTGGCGGACGTGTGGAGAGCCACGAGCCGGGACTCGTCCAGAAGGACCGTCGCGAGCACACCCTGATCGAGGGTCCGACCCGTCAGTTTGGCCTGGAAGCCATCCTGGACCGCGTCGAGCTCCGGTTGGAAGGCCACGCGGGTCGCCTCGTTCACGGGGCCGTCGGCGATCCGCTTCAACTCGGCGACATAGGCCCTCGAAACGTGGTGACTCATCTCCGGTGCCGGCGAGCCAATCGTCGCGACCACCGTGGACGACTGGACCAGGCCAGGCACCACCTCTCGCCCGGCAACCCAGATCGTGGCCGGTCCCTGTCGAGCGATCCGCTGCCGCGCTTCCCGTGTCTGACTCCGCCAGTCGAGGCCCCGCATCTCCAGGATCTGAACCTGCGACACAAGAGGCGGGGCGTCCGGCGCAACGGGGCCACCCGCCCCGAGCAAGGCCAGCGAGATCAGACCTGACGCGATGCTCATTCAGACACCTCCGTCCGTAGAGGGACAGGACCGGAACCGGCCCTTCGGGAAATGGAGCGGGCGGGATCATACGCTGAGCTCCGACAACCGTCAACTGCGGCTTGTCGGCAAGCAGGGGTGTGGCTTGAGTATTTATCCCACCGAATCCTCACGGAATGGTTTCGCCGCGTTCGTCACGCGCAAGTCGTTATTCCGTCCGACTCATCCGAACAGGACTGCCCCGGATTGAAACTTCCCTTCGCGACGGCTGAACTTGACAGAAACCCGCTTTCTCTCCAGAATGCGCCCATCCACCTGATACAGAGGTTCACTCAGATCTAATCTCCGGGTTATCTCGGTCCTGACCCGCTTCTGGGCTTGAACGTAGCTTGTGATCCTGTTCCCTGAGGGGCTCGGATGTTTCGATTCATCCATGCGGCGGACATCCACCTCGACAGCCCTTTGCGCGGCCTGGAACGTTACGAGGGCGTCACGGTGGAGGAAATCCGTCGATCGACCCGCCGGGCGCTGGAAAACCTGGTTGAGCTGGCGATCGAGGAGCATGTCGATTTCGTCTTGATTGCCGGTGATCTTTATGACGGAAACTGGCCCGACTACAGCACCGGCCTGTATCTGAACGCCCAGATGGCCCGGCTCCGCGATGCGCACATCCCGGTTTTCTTGATCCAGGGAAATCATGACGCGGAAAACCTGATGACCCGCGACCTGCGGTTGCCGGAGAACGTCCACAAATTCTCGACCCTGAAACCGCAGACGATCCCGGTCAAGGATTGTGACGTCCTGGTTCACGGACAGGGGTTCGCCACCGTGCCGTGCGGGACAACATCGCGGAGGGTTACCCGGCCAGCGATCCCGGCTACTTCAACATCGGAATCTTGCATACGTGTGCCACGGGCCGCGAAGGGCATGAGTCGTACGCCCCCTGTTCGGTCGAGAACCTGCTGTCGAAGCATTATCAATACTGGCCCTGGGTCATATCCACAAACGCGAGATTCTTTGCGAGGAGCCGCCGATCGTATTTCCGGGTAACATCCAGGGGCGACACATCCGGGAGCGAGGGACGAAGGGGTGCATGCTCGTCACCGTGGACGATGCCCGAAACATCCAGACCGACTACCGACCGCTTGATGTCCTTCGGTGGGAACCTTGCCACGTCGATGCGAGGGGTTCGGCCGACGAGGACGACCTGCTCCAGAGAGTCGAACAACAGCTTGGCGACCTTTTGCGCGAGAACGACGACCGCTTCCTGGCGGTCCGCCTGACGGTTGCCGGTCCTTGCGCGGTGCATGGCCAGATCGCGCGCATCACGACGCCTGGACGGCACAGGTCCGTGACGTTGCGCGCGACATCGGTTCGGGACGGATCTGGGTGGAAAAGGTCAAGCTGAAGACCGAGCCGGAACACATCCTCGACCCGCATGACGGACCCATCGGGGAACTCTTGCAGTACATCGACGAACTCTGTCAGAACGAGTCGGAGCTCTCGGCACTCGGTGCGGAGTTGACCGACCTCAAGAAGAAGCTCCCCTCCGAATTCAAGCCGGACGGCGAAGCCGCTCTGGACCTCGACTCCCCCGCGCCTGCGGGAGATCCTCGACCAGCTCCGGCCGTTGATCGTTCAGGGACTCTCATGAGCATGGAGATCCAAAGTTGAAAATCCTCCAGCTCGACCTGCGTGCCTTCGGGCCGTTCACGGATGTGGTGCTCGACCTGTCCGAGGGCCAGGAAGGTCTGCACCTGATCCAGGGGCCGAACGAGGCCGGCAAAAGCTCGGCACTCCGAGCCTTGAAGCAGATGCTCTACGGCATCGACATGCGGACGACCGACCGATTCATCCACCCGTATGAGCAACTCCGGATCGGGGCCTCGCTCCGTCACCAGGATGGCTCGGTCCTCGCGTTTCTCCGACGCAAGGGGAACAAACGCACGCTCCGAACGACCGACGATCAGACGGACCTCGATGATCGGCCCTGGAGAAATATCTGGCGGGTGTCGATCAAGAGCAATTCGAGACGATGTTCGGAATCGGCCATGAACAGCTCACGCAAGGGGGCAAGGCGACGCTCGATTCCGGGGGGCATCTCGGTCAGCTCCTCTTCGGCGCGGGAATGGACCTGTCGAAGCTCCGCCAGTTCCAGAAGTCCCTGGAATCGGAGATGAGCCAGCTCTTCAAGCGCACCGGCGAGAAACCCACCATCAATCGAGCCTGACTGGAGCTGAAGCAAGCCAAGCGTGACGTCGAGGCCGCATGGCTCCGAAGCTCCGACTGGGTCGAGCACAAACGCGGTGCTCGAGGAGGCCAACCGCCGCAAGTCCGAACTGGATGCAGACAAGAGCGAAACCCAGAGACCGAGGCGCGATCGAACGCATCGGCAGCGCGGTCCCCGATCTCCGCCCGACGGGACGCGCTGCGGGAGGCGAAGGAACTGGCGGAGGCCATCCTCCTCCGCGCCGATTTCGCCGAGGAACGCCGCTCGACCCAGGAAACCATCCGACGAAAAACCGAAGCCGAGCCGATGGCCCTCCGCCTTCGGGACGAGATCGATCAGCAACTTACCGGGTTGAATGTCCCCGAGGAGTTGCTCGCCCACGCAGGAGCCATCGATGCGATCCTGGAACAACTCGCGGTATTTATCAAATCGCAGAAGGACCTGACCAAGCTCCGCATCGAGCTGGAGCGATTCGCCGCCGAGGTCAGTTCGCTGTTGGCGCGACCTGGGACACGACGCCGACCTGGATTCAG
>CAVWUA010000030.1:0-244294 GCA_963758025.1 uncultured Planctomycetota bacterium
GCCTGAATGGCATTAAGCTAAGCAGCAACCTCTTGCTCCAGCAATGCCTTACGCAACTCGGATCGGGGTTTCTTCATCAAGGGATACTGTTTGGGGCGACGCTTGCGGACACGCGGCTCGACGCGATCGCGGCGGTCGGGGTTGACCACCAACGCCGGCAACGACTCCCCGGGCTGCGCCGACGCCAGCCAACGCAACGCGTCCACGAAACTGATCCGGGCCACGGCCACACCCTGACGATGCGACGCCTCGAGCATCACCAGGCGGACCAGGTTGTACACCAACGCATACATCAACAACTCCTTGCTCACGCCGGCGACCGTCTCGCAACGCAACACATCCATTTTCATCGTCGTCTTCAAGTGCCTCAGATTCACTTCAATTTCCCATCGGCCGCGGTACAACTCCGCCAACGCCTCCACCGGGTAGGGCTCCGCGTCGACCAGGGTCGTGACCAACGTCACCTCCCGGACGCGGAATCCGGGCCGGTCGATCCGATACCGCAGCTCACGCACCGCGATCCCCTCGGGCAACGCGGCGTACTGCGTCGGCCGACATCCACTCGGGCCGCTTCCGTGGCTTGAACCATTCGACCACTTGATCCGTCACCCCCAGCCGACGCAGCCATCGCGATCGGGGCAAACCCTTCGTACCCCCCTTGACACCGGGTAGCGCGTGCGGGCGGCCCGGCGTGAAGTCGACGATCTGACGCTGATGGATGCGGAAAACCCCGTGAATCCCTCGTTCCAGCAGCAACGCGAGGTGGGCGAACGAACAGAACCCGCGGTCGCCGACGAGCACATCGCCGGCGTCGAGCCGGGGGTGAAGTTTCGCGACGCCGGACATGTCGTGTGTGCATAAGGGACCGGTCAAGACCTCGAGAATCATCCCCGTGCCGGCATGAAACAGGGCCAGCAGATGAGCGACGGGAAAGCCACACCCCAACGCCTGGTTGCCGGGCTGGCCGAAGTGCGCGCGGAGTTCCGGCGTGTCGGGCATCGAGACCCCCGAGCCATCGACATGAAAGACCCGATGCCCACGCCAACGTCCGTCGTCGTCGATCCGGGGTCGGAGCCTCTCGGCGATCCGAACCAGGAGTTTCTCGATGAGTTCCCGGGGCAAGCGGGCGCGGGCCTGGCAGTAGGCCGAAGCCGAGAAGCCGAGCCCGCCGAGACGTGGGAGATGTTGGATCGCGGTGTTGCCGTGCAGGATTTGGAGCAAGAACAAATGAACCGTGGCGACGGGGTCCAAGAGCGAGCAACGCCAGGTGTGTCCGATCTGGCGGCAGAGGTCGAGGATGGCGGGTCGGTCGAGTTCTCGGGCCGGGTCTTGCTTCAAGCGGCGAAGGATGCCCACAATCCGGTGATGCATCGGGAGGTCTCCCTGCATGGGGTGTCGTCAAGCAACACCATCGTGACAGGAGATCTCCCGATGCTCAATCCATTTCAGAGAAACGGCTTATATCGCTTGGCTTAATGCCATTCGGAACATGCCTCTCATGGCGGGAAGCTCGGTTCCCCTGGCCGAACGTCGCCCGATGCTGGAGTTACCCCCCGGCGCGCCGATCACCTCGGCCGTTTCCATTCATGGAGGGCCGGTCGAATCGTATGACTTTCACGGATTGGAAGTGCTGCAATCGATGGTGGAATCGCGAAAAGGGGGCGAGACGGGCATCGCCAACGTTCGATTTCTGGACGAGGAGGGTCTCTGGCAGACGGCCGAGGAAGGGCTCTGGTCCACGGAACTGGCGGATGCCGCGATGGCCGCGGAACTCGGTCCCGACACTCCGCCTATCCGCGATCTCATCCTCGCGCGACGCCTGGGAGGGGAACCGTCGCACGGGATTCTGCTGGATTATGTCGATGGCCTGCGGGCGATCGTGTTGAAGGTCGGGTCCAGTGGCACGCGCTGGAACTTCGCCTGCCGGATCAAGGGGGAAGACCGCCCCCGGGCCTGCCGTTTTTACGTCGGTCCGTGGAACAACCGGAATCTCTTCAAGGCCCTGTCCCATGCGATCCAGGTCTTTTTCCGCACTGGGACACCCCCTTATCCGATCGAACGGACCCTGTTGACCACGGGGACTCTCGATGCGGCGATGACCTCGCGCCGAGCGCGCTCAGGTGATCGCCACGCCGGAACTCCATATCACCTATCAGCCCACCGATTTCCGCGATTTTCGTGAGATGGGGGCAAGCTGGAAGATTCTCAAGGAGGACACACCCGAGCCTCGCGGTTTGCACCGCATGGAACGCTGACGATTCTCAAGGGGTGTACGAGAAGGGTCGTTTAGCAATTGTCGGGTGGGCACGGCCCACCTCTTTTCTGCTCTTCGGGATCTGGTGGGCGATGCCCTCCCGACACAGAGCGAAGCGGGAGCGGGAGGGGGTTCCGGAAAAGCCACGGTCCAGGAGGGGGGACGCAAGGAAGCGCCCATGCGAAGGGGACGCCGGCTCCTCGGTCTCTCCCCCTTGCCAAAAGGGGGAGTTGGAGGGGGTTCCGGAAAAGACACGGCTCAGGAGGACCCCCCTCAATCCCCCCTTGGAAAGGGGGGAAGCCATGAAGCGCCCGTGCGAAGGGGAAGCTGACCCCGGACGCTCCCTGAAGGGGACGCCGGCTCGTCTTCCTCTCCCCCTTTTCCAAGGGGGAGCCGGAGGGGGTTCCGGCAAAATCACAAGGACCACGCGCACGACGACGAACGATCCGTCTCGTACACCCTCTCAGGTGTTGACCAGCCTGGATTCTCCACGCACCATCTGACCAGTCATGGTGGCGAAGTGTGTGTGGAGGACGCACTTCCAGGCAAACTGGAAGAGATAGCGCGGCGGACGACCCGCGGCGAGCATCTTTCGCAGGTACTTGGCATAGATCGGTCGGAAAGGACGTGTCCGGGGATCGGTCCAGAGCCGGGCCAGCATCCCCAGGGCGCCGAGCACGGTCAGCGTCTGGATTTTCAGGTACGTCAACGGGCGATGTTTCCGGAGCCAGACGGTTTTCGCAGTGCCGAGTGGGATGCGCCCCTTGATGAACAGATCATCAAATCGTTCGAAGTAATGCTCGGCATCGTAAAGCCGGTCCATGAGGTCCATCCAGCCATCCCGCATCTGTTCGACGCTCATATGCAGCGGGATGACGTTGGTGGCGATGCGGGGATCGTCCGCGGCGGCATTGTCCAGACGTCCCTCGGCCTCGAGGCGCTCGTAGAGGGGGGTCTTGGGAATGGCCGAGAGCATGCCGGCCATCGCGCCGATGATCCGGGCCTGACGGAGGAACGCGTACTGTCGGTCGAACACGGTGATGTCATCGTTGTCGAAACCGACGATCATTCCGGCGTAAACTTCCATCCCCGCTTTCTGGATGTGCAGGACGCGATCGATGATGCTTCCACGGACATTCTGATACTTCTTGGTCTCGCGCAAGGCGGCCTCATCGGGACTCTCGATCCCGACGAAGACAGCCACCATGCCCGCCTGGGCCATGAGGTCCAGCAATTCATCGTCCTCGGCCAGATCGAGCGAGGCCTCGGTGAAGAAGGCGACGGGATATCCGTGCTTGTGCTGCCACGCGATGATCGCTCGCAGGATGCCCTTGGCCGCCTTCTTGTTCCCGATGAAGTTGTCGTCCACCAGGAAGATGACCCGCGCGCCGAGCTTGACCTGAGCTTCCACCTCTTCCACGACCTGCTCGGCCGGCTTGATCCGGGGGCGACGCCCGAAGATGACGATGATGTCGCAAAATTCGCACTGGAAGGGGCACCCTCGGGACGTCTGGATGCATCCCATCGCATATTCGCGGAACTTGATCAGGTCGTACCGGGGGACCGGGACCCTGGCCATGTCGGTCTTGTCCGCCTGTTCGTAACGATACTGGTGCTCGCCCCGCTCCCACTCCTGGAGGAACCTGGGCCAGGTCTCCTCCGCCTCGCCA
Source organism: uncultured Planctomycetota bacterium (assembly GCA_963758025.1). GTDB lineage: Bacteria > Planctomycetota > Planctomycetia > Isosphaerales > Isosphaeraceae > CAVWUA01. Next base: position 3,925 of record CAVWUA010000030.1, read on the forward strand.
ATGAAGATCACGTCCACCAGGCCGTCGTACCAGTTCTCGGCGACCGTGATCCAGGGGCCTCCGATCACCGTGAAGATATTGCGGGACCTCAACTCAAGAAGGATCTCTCGCATGCGGTCGCGCTGGACCGTCATTCCCGTGAGCCCAACAATATCGAATTGCTCCAGGGCCTCGAAATCAATATCTTCAATATTCTCATCGATCAGAACAACTTCATGCTCGGCGGGAGTCAGGCTGGCGAGCACCGGGAGCGCCAGGACCGGCATGTTGGCTTTCTTGCCCAGGAGCGGCATCCCATGATTGAGGCCCCAGAACGAGGTCTCGAAGCGGGGATTGATGAGGCAGATCCGAGCCATGGGCGTGTCCTGATGAGAAGTTCCGTTTCGTGGCGCACGGTGCTCGTCCCGAACACGTGAGGCCGCTCGACGGTCAGATTATCCGATGTGGGAACGGGCTACGGAGTGGCGATTCGGAGTGGTCATTCTTATCCGCTCACCTCCAGAAAGAGAAGCCCATCTCGAAAAAAAGGCCCAGATCCAATGGAAGAACGTCCCGCTCCTACCCGGGACACGCCGCCACGTCGCCGGTAACGATTGCGCAGACCCCCCGCCTTCCACGTGTCGGTGAGAACCGAACCGAACTCGAACGACGAGCGCTGATCCGCACTCCGGCGACGCCCATCGAGAACCGGGATCGTCTGACGATATCCATCATTCGGCTGTCGCGAACGTCAACTGCGCTGCCGGTGTTCGGCCGGCCCCAGCTCATCGTGGCGGAGGTTGAAGGCGGAATTCACCAGGACGATGTGCGAAAAGGCCTGGGGAAAGTTGCCGAGTTGCCGTTTAGCCTCAGGATCATATTCTTCCGCGAGGAGCCCCACGTCATTTCGAATACTCAACAGACGTTCGAACAAGGCAACGGCTTCCTTCTGGCGTCCCTGGAGTGCGTAATTGTCGGCCAGCCAGAAGGTACAGGGGAGAAACGCGCCTTCGCCAGGTGGAAGGCCGTCCACCTCGGGCTGCGGGGAATAACGCAGGACAAAGCCATTGATCATGAGTTGGTCTTCAATGGCTTTGACCGTGCCGATCACTCGAGGATCTTTGGGCGGCAGAAAACCGACGAGCGGCATCATCAGAACGCTGGCGTCGAGATATTCGTTGTCGTAAGCCTGCGTGAATGCGTTGAGCTTCTCATTGAAGCCCTGGGTGCAGACTTCGTGATGGATCTCGTCGCGATGTCCTCTCCAGCGCTCGACCGGCCCATCAAGCTGAAACTTTCTCGACTCCCTTCACGGCGCGGTCGAAGGCAACCCAGGCCATCATCTTGGAGTGCGTGAAATTCCGACGAGGCCCACGGACCTCCCAGATTCCCTCGTCCGGCTCCTTCCACTTGGATTCCAGGAAATCCAGGAGCTTACGTTGCACGTTCCAGGCGTTCCCGTCCGGCTCAAGTCCCACGCGTCGGCACTGGTGTAACGTGTCCATGACCTCGCCGTACACATCGAGCTGAAACTGATTCCAGGCGGCGTTCCCCTGGCGAATGGGCGTGGAATCCCCATATCCCGGGAGCCACGGCAGTTCGAGTTCCACGAGGCGTCGCTCGCCGCCGATCCCATACATGATGTGCATCTGCTCAGGACGACCGGCGACGGCCCGAAGCAGCCACTCTCGCCAGGCGAGGGCTTCCTCGTGATAGCCGGCATCCATCAACGCATACAGGGCGAAGGTGGAGTCGCGCAGCCAGCAAAAGCGGTAATCCCAGTTTCGGATTCCGCCGATTTTCTCGGGCAAGGACGTGGTGGGGGCCGCGACAATGCCCCCGGTCGGCGCATAGGTCATCGCCTTGAGCGTGATCAAGGATCGCCGGACCGCCTCGGACCACCGACCTTCCATCGTGCAGCGATCGGACCATTCCCGCCACCATTGCTCCGTTTCATTACCGCGTGTTCGACATTCAGCTCGGAAGGCTCCTCCCGATACGACGGATACCAGGTCAGGTCGAACGGGACGCGCTGACCTTCCTTGACCGTGAATTCAGCGGTCGTCCTGAAGTGCTCTCCGCGCATCGGGACATCGGTCCGAAGACTGAGCATGTCCGGCCCCGCGATCGCCCGAAGCCCATGATCGTGGTGCTGGACCCAGGGCACGATCGAGCCGTAATCGAAGCGGATGACCAGTTCCATGCGCATCCGGACTTCCCCACGCAACCCTTCGACCACCCGGAGGAGGTCCGGGGCCTTGGATCGGGGCGGCATGCAATCGATGAGCCTCACCTCCCCCTCGTCCGTTTCAAAAACGGTTTCGAGGACGAGGGTTCCCTCGCGGTAGCATCGACGAGTGCGGCGGACCTCACTCACGGGGGAGATTTGCCAGTGCCCATGATCGGAGTCGCCCAGCAACGCGGCAAAGCAGGCACCGGAGTCGAACCTGGGAAAACAGAGCCAATCGATGGAGCCGTTGCACCCGACCAGTGCCGCCGTCTGACAATCCCCGATTAATGCGTAATCTTCGATCGGAAGAGCCATGGAATACGATCCTCGCCAGGTCCGCTCGCTGCTTCGAAACGATTCAGGAATTGGTGGAAAAGTCGATCACGGGTTTCACGTCATCCGGCTTTCGTTCGAGAGCCTCGGCCCAACGATCGAGCGGAACTCGTCGAGTGATCAATCGTTCGAGCCAGGAGTTGTCCGCCTCCGCAAGTGAGCGTGCCGCCATTTCATAGTGGCGGCGGTTGGCGTTGACCGAACCGAACACCACGTCGTTCTCAAGAACCATCGATCGATTCCACCGGCCGATGTCGGCCTGGAGCATCCGGCCTCCGGACGAGACGCCGGTCAGGCAGGCGATGCCGTTCGGGCCGGTACAATGCATCGCCTCGAAGATGAGCTGTCCCACGCCCGTACACTCGATCACGATATCCACGTCGATACATGCATCGCGAACCGAGCCTGTATGATACGTCGCCCCCAGGTCGCGAACCAGGCCCGGTTTCGGTCCCTCGGTCACACGGTCGAGAACGTGCACTTCCAGCCCGCGCTGGGTGCCCATCAGGGCGGCCAGCAGGCCAATCGGCCCCGCGCCGGTGACGAGCACGCGGCGCGGCTGATAGAACGCGCGTTCTCCAATCCGTTCGATCTGCTCCCAGGCCTTGGCGAGAATACTGGCGGGTTCCATCAGGACGCCGACCTTCTCCAGCGTCGGGTCGAGCTTGACCGCGAAGCGAGGATCGATCCGGTAACGTTCGGAACAATATCCGTCGAGTTCCTTGATCCCTCGCTCGGTGTACTTCCCGTTGCGGCACATGTCCCATTCACCGACGGCGCAATTGGGACAGGGGACCGGATCGGGGCGCCGGACGATGCCCACGACCAGGTCTCCCGCCGTCAGACCGCTCCCCTTGGGGGCCTCGCGGACACGCCCGAGCGACTCATGGCCCAGGATCAGCCGTTCCTTTCCCGGAGGCGCCCATCCATACAGACCTTTGATGATATCCAGATCGGTACCACAGACGCCGATGGACAGGACATCCACCAGAACCGAACCATCCTCGGCGGGTGGTTCGGGAACCTCCTGGAGCTGAGCCGTGCCCGATTGGCGGGGAATGACCGTCAACGCCTTCATCACCACGCCCCGATTTCACCTGGACGACGAGTTAATTGAAATTCAATAGGAGTTACGCGGTTGGCAGATGTCTCCTTTGTTCTCACGATCCCCGCAGCCTTTGTTCACACGCTCCGCACTGGGCGTGGGAACGAGAATCATCAACTGCGTCACTCCTATTCAAACTAGAACTTATGATTCGCTTGCTCTGTTCGACGTTTCCCGGCCAGGAGCAAGCCGCAGGCGATTCCGGCCGCTCCCGCGATCGCCACCCAGCCGCGATGTTTCGTGGCCCAGAGTTCGAGGCTGCGCGAGGTCGCGCGTCGATCGAACGCCCCGCGCGCGCCATGATCTCCCGGGACGGGCTCCCAGAGATTGTTCCGCCGGTCGGCGTCCACGGGTTCGTCGGTTTGTTGCGACGCATAACCATGTTGCCCAAGATACCAGTCGCCGATGCTTGGGGCGAGCTTCGCGCTGAGGATCGCCTTGACGGTGGAGGTGGCGACCCAGAGTTCCCGGCGCTCGTGTTCCGCGGCCCAGACGATGGCGTCCGCGGCGACCTCAGGCTCGTAGATCGGCGGGACGGGTTGCGGCTTGCGCGGCAATCGGCTCTTGACCCAGCTAAACTGAGGCGTATTCAATGCGGGCATCTGAACCATCGTCAGGCGAATCTGGCTCTGATCGTGGATCAACTCGCAGCGCAAGGAATCGGTGAAACCCCGAATGGCGGCTTTCGCCCCGCAGTAGGCCGACTGGAGCGGAATGCTTCGGTACGCCAGCGCCGACCCGACCTGGACAATCGACCCGCGATCCCTCGGAAGCATCCGGCGCAGCGCGGCCATCGTGCCATAGACATACCCCAGATAGGTCACTTCCGTAACGTGGCGGTATTCCTCCGGCTGCATCTCCTTGAACGGAGAGAACACCGAGACCATCGCATTATTGATCCAGATGTCGATCGGCCCGAGTTCGCGTTCCACAGCGTCCGCCGCGGCCTCCACCTGTTCCGGGTCCGAGACATCCGTCGGAAGGACCAGAGCCTGGCCGCCCGCGTTTTCGACCTCCCGACGCGTCGCTTCCAGCCCATCACGGCCGCGTGCCAGTAAACCGATCCGGGCTCCTTGCTTCGCGAAAGCTCGCGCTGTCGCCCGGCCCACGCCCGCCGATGCTCCCGTAATGACAACAACCTGCGATTTTTTCATAACGCTCATGAATTATCCCGATTCGCGCCCTCTTGACTTGAAACGAAAGGAATCGTCTCCGATAGACTCGAAAATGTGTATCGTGTGCTCGATTCTCTCGCCACGTTTCCTTGTTGGCGTTCTTTCAACCCGTCCCTCTGCCAGCCTTGATTGTTCCAGATCCGAGCCCAACCCCATACCAACCCGCCTGGAATTCTTATCCATGTCGTTCTCGGTACCGGAACCTCCTTGCATTTTCGATGCCGCGGACGGACCTTCCGCTCGATTAACGTGATAAATTTAATTAGAAATTATCATCAATGGATTATTTTATAGTGTCTTGCCCTGACATCATCTTGGATCGTGGAACCGCGTTCAGGTCGGTTGTCTGACTTGTCGGAGGATTGCCAGGGGATCGACCTTCTGGCCCTTCTTCATTCGCGAAGCGCCCGTTGAGGCCCAGTCGTGGCGGCCTCCACGTCCCGAGATGGCGAATCCGCCCGCCGGGATCGGGTCCACGAAGTGTCACTCCGGCTCCTCCGCCGCGTGCGAGACCGCGCAGGGTCAACGACACTCCTTTGAGGGCCAGTTGGGTCCCCCCAGCGGTCCGCGAGCTGGCTCCCGGACGGAGGATTGATTACCGATCTATTTATCTTGAAAAGACTTACGGAGAACAGCCCTCGCCGAACGGCGTCCGAAAATGGACCGGCAAGGTCAGCGACAACCGCAGGCGCGGGGATCGGTGCCGGAGAATCGTCGATTCTTCTTTGATGAATAATGAAGCTTACGCCGATTCCGTCTGTGGCGGTCACGAAAAAAACTGCGCCTGTCGGCATCAACGACACACAGAGGGCCAGTGGCGCGCTGTGGGAATGTCACTGAGGTTCCTCCACGCGAGCCGTGGCGGGTTTCGCCACTCCACCACCCCGCGCGTCGCGTCGTGTTTTGGTGGGGCGAGACGGACCCATCAGCCGACTTCGCGATCGTCCCGCCTGACGTTGTGGCCCCCTTGAGGGGGAATGCCCCAACCGGTTAGCCTGTCGAGACACCCCCCGCGGATCATCGGCTGATCAATCCGAGGGACGAACGCGGCTCCGAGCTTGCACCGAGAGGAAATGAGTGATGCCAGACGAGCGGAAACTGAACAAGCCCTGGCTGGTCGCGGTCTGGCCGGGGATGGGGAATGTGGCCGTCAGCGCCGGGTATTATCTGATGGCCAAGCTCAACATGCATCTGCTGGCCGAACTGCCGGCCCAGGAGCTTTTCGACATCGAGCACGTGGAAGTCAAGGACGGAATCATCCACACGGGCCGATTGCCGCGCAGCCGGCTCTTTGCCTGGAGCGATCCCAATGGCCGCCACGACCTCGTCGTCTTCATCGGCGAGGCGCAGCCCCCCTGGGCAAGTATACGTTTTGTCACCGGCTCATGGCCTTCGCGAAACAACTCGGGGTGGAGCGGATCTTCACGTTCGCGGCGATGGCCACCCAGATGCACCCCGGAGACGACGCGCGGGTCTTCGGCGCCGGCACCGACGAGGAAACCCTCGCCGAATTGAAGAAGCAGCCGGGGATGGAGATCCTTGAGGATGGTCACATCGGCGGGCTGAATGGCGTGCTCGTCGGCGCGTCCGCCGAAGCCGGTGTACCCGGCGCGTGCCTGCTCGGCGAGATGCCGCATGTCTTCGCCCAGCTCCCGTTCCCGAAGGCGTCGCTGGCCGTGCTCAAAGCATTCTCAAAGATCGCCGGCATCGAGGTGGACCTCACCGAGCTATCCGAGCAGGCCGATGAGATGGAGCAGAGACTCGGCGAACTGCTCTCGCAAATGGAGCAGGCGCTCGGTCAGAGGATGCAAGCCCAGGAGGAAGTCGTCGAGCAAGAGCCGGTCGAGGAAGAACCGTTCCGCCCGGAAGACGAGCAGCGCGTCGAACAACTATTCGAGCGGGCCCGGCAGGACCGCTCGGTTGCCTATGAACTCAAGCGCGAGCTGGACCGGCTGGGCGTGTATCGGGATTACGAGGACCGGTTCCTTGACCTGTTCAAGAAGTCGGAATGAGGCCCGGGGAACGGGCAAACAGAGTTTGGCTCGCCCCCGGGGCCCGACGTGCGCGCGACGATTTCCAATCACTTCCGTCCGGTCAAGGCGTTCAGAATAAGCATTTCCAGTTGCTCGTACTGGCGATTGCGGCGGAGTTCCTCGACCCTGGCTTCATCCACGCCCCGGACGATGTCCAGCAGGCGCAGGAACATCGTCCGCGAGTGCGCCAGGTGGAACATCGACTCCTCCAGCACGGTCGTCCGCATCGCCTTGATGTCCAGGCCGATGCACTCGCCGTTTCGCCCGTAGCCGTTCTTTTCCAGCACCCAGACCTGATCGAACGCCCGGCGCAGGTCGGCCGAGCCGAAGACCTTGTCCTGGTCATACTTCAGGCCGTTCTGGTCGTTCAGGTGGACGCTCCAGAGCTTCTTGTGCCAGAGGGCATAGGCCATGTCGTCGGCGGGATCGAGTCCGGCCAGAATCGAATGGGCGCTCTCGATCAGGACGCCCGAGCGGGCCGGGTCGACCGTCGTGTAGGCCAGGCCGACCATGTGGCCGACCGTGGGAAGGTAAGCCTGGTCCATCGGCTCGTTCGGCTTCGCTTCGCCAAGGATGCGGATCTCGGGGTCGTGCTCCAGGATCATGTTCCAGGCGTCGCGAATGCGGCCGATCGCGGTGACGGCGTCCTTCGCCTCGCGGATGTAGGTGCCCTCCCGGGCCAGCCAGAGGACGAAATTGCGGCAACCGACCTCTCGGGCGATGTCCACGGCGCGCCGGGTGCGGTCGAGAGCGTAGCGGCGGTCGCTCTCGCTGTTCGACGTGAACGCGCCGTCGATCGTCCGGGGTTCCTCCCAGAGCCTCGGCGCGACGATCTCGACGAAGAGGCCCTCGCCGTCGAGCAGCTTCTTCACCTCGCCCACGCCCTTCAACGTGGCGTTCCAGTCGAGGTCGGCCGGCACGATATCGTCGTCGTGGAATTGCACGGCGTCGAAACCGAGTTCCTTGTAGGCCCGGATTTTCCGGGCGAATTCGATTTCCGTTCGCACGGGAGGGCCGAACGGGTCCGCCCCGGTGCTGATATTCCAGGGGCCGAAGGAGAACCGATACTTGGTTGGAGCGGCTTCGGTGGCCATAATGGCGATGTCTCCAGCTCGCGCGGATGAGGGATGTTCCGAATGCGGTACGAGTTTAACGAAGCCGACGTCCTGTCGCGCAGGGATTTTCGCCACAGCCGTCCGGTTGTTCGGAGCGGCGGGATGCGGATCTGGCACCTGATCGTCGCGGTGATCATCACGGCGACCTTTCTGACGCTTTGGCGCGATCCTGTCGGCCGGGTTGCTCTGATCGTATTCGTGACCGGTCTGGGCGAGGTCTTCTTCGGTCTCACGGCGCTGCTGGCCCTTTTCCGCACGATCGGGGCGATCGGTCAGGCACGCCGCCTCTCCGCCTATGCCGAGGCCCTGGTGGCGACCGGCCTGGTCCTGGTGGTCGCCTCGGCACTGATGAACGGACTGCTCTGGATCGGCGTCTGGCTGGTTCAGCGGGTCGTGGCTTGAACCTCGGAGTAACGCACCATGTTCGTCTCTCGACGTGAAGACAGCCGCCTTTCCGCCGGTTACGGTGAGGCCGACCTTCAGGCCCCGATCGGGGGCTCGATGCCTGGCTACTTCAGCGACCGGAAGGCCAGCGACGTGCACGACCCATTGCTGGCCAAGGCCGTCGTCCTGCGCCGGGGGAACGTGGCGGGGGCCCTGGTGGCGCTGGACCTGATCGGCATCGGTGCGCCCGAGGTCGCCGCCTGTCGCAAGGCGGTCGAGGCCGCTACCGGCATCCCGGCCGCCCATGTCTGGGTTCATGCCACCCACACCCACACCGGGACAATGGTCCCGCGCTCGTTTACTCCCGACGCCGCCGAGATTTACGCACAGATCTATATCGGCGAGGTGGACCCGGCCTGGACCAAATCCCTCCCGAACCGCGTGGCCGAAGCCGTTCGCCAGGCCGACCGCGCGGCCGTCGCCGGGCCGATCGAGCTGGGGCAGACGCTGGCCGAGAATCTGGCCTTCTACCGTCGGTTCCGCATGAAGGACGGGACAGTCAGGACCAATCCCGGCCGGAATAACCCCGAGGTCGTCGAGCCGGCCGGGCAGGTCGATCCGACCCTGACGGCCGTGCGGTTTCCCGAGAGCAAGACGCTCCTCGTCGTCTTTGGCGTGCATCCCGACGTCATCGGTGGCACGCGCTATTCCGCCGATTATCCAGCCTTCCTGACGGCCCGCGTCCGCGAGACACTCGGCAAGGACTGGGGCGTCCTCTTCCTGAATGCCGCGTGCGGCAACATCAACCACATCGACGTGCATAATCCTAACCAGGCCAAGGGAATCGAGGAATCGACCCGGATCGGCCGCGCCCTGGGCGAGGCGACCTTGCGGGCCTTGGAGAAGACCGAACGCTTTATGATCGATGACCTGGCATTCGCCTCACGCGTCGTGCCCAGCCGCCTGCGGACCGTTCCCGAGGAGACCGTTCAGGAGGCCGAACGCCTGCTGCGGGAGAGCCCGGAAAAGGCCCGTCAGTTCAACGGCCTCTTCGCGCCGGCGGCGCTGGTGCTGGGCCGAACCCGTCAGCGCGAGCAAACGGCCGAGATCGCCGCGATGCGTCTCGGGCCGATGGCCCTGGTCGGGATGCCCGGCGAAATCTTCGTCGAACTGGCCCGGATGGTCCAGCACGACAGCCCGTTTGACCCCACCCGCCTGATCGGCCTGACGAACGGCTCGCTCGGGTACATCCCGACGAAGCAAGGGTACGAGGAAGGGGGCTACGAGAGCGGCTATCGCTCCGCCCGATTCGCCCCCGGCACCGGCGAGCGCTGGGCCGAGACCGCCATCACGCTGCTCCAGGAGTTTGTGTCGTAACTCATTGGGAGAGCATGGCGAAACGCGCCCGATTCGCCCTGGTCGCCCTTGCGCTTTCGTGCGCCATCGACAGCGATTGCCATTGCGTTTCCTGATGCGATGGGATATCGCTCTGGCCAGACCCCGGTGGAGTTGAGTAGTTTGTGGGGGATAGACCGCCCCTTTTTGCCTTTATTCGAGGCGCGTAACGCATGACTGCCACAGCCTACGTCCCCGAGACGTTCCCGCATCGCTGGCTCCCGGCCGAGGTCGAACTGAAGACCTGGGAGCAGATTGAACCCTGGTACCAGAAGCTGCTGGACCGGCCGATCGAGTCGCCCGCCGACCTGGAGGCCTGGCTGGTCGACCAGGGGGAACTGAACTCGGCGGTGAGCCAGGAAGGGGTCAAGCGTTATATCGACATGACCTGCCAGACCGACGACCCTGAGCGCGAGACGTTGTATCTGGCGTGGGTCCGCGACGTGGAGCCGAAGCTCAAGCCGGCTCAGAACGCCTTGCGGTCGAAGTACCTGGACTCGCCCCACCGCTCGGCCTTGCCTGGCGAGCGCTACCAGGTTTACGACCGCTCGCAGGAGAACCGCCGCCAGCTCTACCGCGAGGCGAACATCCCGCGCGAGACGGAACTCTCCGAGCTGGAGCAGCAGTACCAGAAGATCATCGGCGCGATGACCGTGACGTTCCATGACAAGGAATACACACCGTCGCAGATGGCCCCCTTCCTGGAAGAACCGGACCGCGAGACCCGTCAGGAAGCCTGGGAACTCGTCGCCGCTCGTCGCCTGGCCGACGCGGACAAGCTCGACGAGCTGTTCGACCGGATGCTCAAGCTCCGCGTCGCGATCGCCAACGAGGCCGGGTTCGACTCCTATACCGAGTATGCCTACCGCAGCCGCGAGCGGTTCGATTATGGGGTCGAGCAGGCCGTGGCGTTTCAGGAGGCGATCGAGCGGGTGGTCGTCCCCCTGGCGAAGGGGCTTCAGGAAGAGCGTCGCAAATCACTCAATGTGGACACCTTACGCCCCTGGGACCTGGCGGTCGACCCGCTGGGCCGCGCTCCGCTCCGACCGTTCGACGACCCGGAAAAGCTCGCCGAGGGAACACGCACGATCTTCGAGAAGGTGGACCCGGAACTGGCCGAACAGTTCCGCTTCCTGCACGATCATGCCCTTCTCGATCTGGCGAACCGCAAGGGGAAAGCCCCGGGGGGATACCAGACGACCCTGGAGGACGACCGGCTGCCGTTCATCTTCATGAACGCCGTCGGAATCGATGGCGACCTGCGCACCCTGCTGCACGAGGGGGGCCACGCCTTCCACTCGCTGGCCTGTCGGGGTGAGTCGCTGGCTGCATACCGCGAGGCCCCCATTGAGTTCTGCGAGGTCGCCTCGATGTCGATGGAGCTGCTCGGTGCGCGTGATACAAAGGTCTTCTACGAGGAGGCCGATGCCGAGCGATCTTACCGGCACCTGCTCGAAGAGATCATTCTGATCCTTCCCTGGATCGCCACGGTGGACGCGTTCCAGCACTGGATCTACGCCAATCCGAACCACAAACATAGCGAGCGCCGAAAAGCCTGGACCGGCCTGCTCGATCGCTTCGGCGGCATCGTGGACTGGACCGGCCACCAGGATGCTCGCGAGCATAGCTGGCACCGGCAGTTGCACATCTTCCTGTATCCGTTCTACTACATCGAGTACGGCATCGCTCAGCTTGGCGCCTTGCAGATCTGGCGACGCTCGCTCGAAGATCGCGCCGCGGCCGTCGACGGCTACCGCAACGCGCTCTCTCTCGGCGGCTCCCGTCCCTTACCTGAACTGTTCGAAGCCGCCGGCATCCGCTTCGATTTCAGCCAGGAAACCCTGAGCCCGCTGATCGACGCCGTCCGCGCCGAACTGAGCCGTCTTGCTCCTTGAGGTCTGGTCTCGACCATCACGTCGGATAGGTGAGCCACTGGGTCTCGTTCCGCTCACCTATCCGACGTTTTCCATGGCCTCGACGACCTCTCGTGTGCTCTGTGGTTAATCCGCTTCCGCAATGGTCAACTCAACGACCGCCTCGAAGGCACCATCGCCGGTCGCCTTCATCGGGATCAGCCAGGCCGCGCCGGCCGCGTTGTCCTGCTCGGAAAGGGCCCTGGCCGAAGTCCGCAAGCGCAATGCGGACGATCCGACCATCCATCGAAGTCCGTCGTCCGTTGGTGAAACGTCCTTGGAGATCGCCTCGCGTAGGGCAGGTTGATACCCTTCCGGCGTCCCTTCGACCCAAACCTCGCGGCGCCAGCCGGAGTCCTCGGGCGCGACCCGCTCCCGCACCCGGAGCGTGGCCCCGGCTGGTCCGTGCAGGGTGTAGTGGAGTGTCACGTTCTCCTGCCCGAACACAAGTTCGGTAAACGAGCCGAACCTTTCGCGCACGGCCCTCGGCGGCACGATGACGCCACCGGGGCCGATCAGAACGACGGGCGAGGCCAGTTCGGGCGTCGTCCAGAGAGGCGTGCCTTCGGGGTGCCATTCCCAGAGCCGGCCGGACTTGGTGCGGGAGAGGAAGCCGCCATTCCACCAGGCAACCCAGGCCAGGCGGTCGGTATCGAACAGCAGCGATTGATCGTTCTTCAGGCCGATCGCCAGCCCTCGTGGGTTGTAGGCGACGTGTTTCTCGGGAAGGAGCACCATGTCGCGGACAACCATCGCGCGGTCCCCCTGCCGCTTGAGAATCTCGCGCGTGCCAAACGCGGCGGCCTCCGCCACGCGTTCGCTGCCGAGCAGCGTCCAGATCGTCGCGAGCTGGTCGTCAAGTGTGCCGGGATGGACCTCGACCGGCTTGAGAAACTGCGGCATCGGCGTGCCGGGGATGATCCGTTGCGGGTCCGCGAGCCAGCGCCGGAAGTACCGCTCGGTCATCCGTTCGTGAGCGAGAGCCAGGTCGGGACCGAGCGTTTCCGGCTCACCACCGGGCGGGATCTTTCCAGCCAGGACGTGGCAGGAGATGCAGCCGAAACCGCGCTGACCGATCAGATTAGCGGCAGCTTCCACCGTTGCGTCGTCCGGTTCCGTGGTGCGCTCGGTCGGGTCCGCCGTAGCGGTCATCCGGTCGTGGCCCCGGAGGTACGCGACGATCGCCTCGGCCTCTCCGGGAGCGAACGGGTAGGACGGCATGTGAACCGACAACCAGGGCCGGGCCGTTGGGGCCTCGCCGCGCACGGCCAGAGCCAGGAATTCGCGTCGAAGCTTGTCACCAACGGCGGAGAGGTCGGGGGGCGTGAGTGTCCCCTTGAGCGACCCAAGGGCCGGGTCCTCCGCCAGGGCGGCGGCGACCTGAGGGCCGAGCGGATCGCCGCCCTGTCCATCGCGGGTGTGGCAACCGAGGCAGTTTCGCCGACGGATCGTGTCCCGGGCGAGCGTCCATGCTGGGGACGCCGATGGCTTGGCGGGCAGACCGGCGATCAACGCGCGCAGATCCCCGAGTTGCTGATCGGATAGGTGGTAACGCGGGACCTTCGTCCCCGCTGGTTCGTCCGCGAGGCAGCCCGCCAGGGGGTTCGTTCCCTGTCTCAGCGGGATATCCGCCGTGAGCGGTGCGAGGTCCGGAATCTCATGGCACGACGCGCAGCGATAGGTTCCAGCCAGTTCGCGTCCTCGTCGGGGATCACCGGCCACCACGTCGAAGGGAACAAGTTCGAGAGGTGGATTGGAGACAAGGTAGGCGGCGAGGTTCGCGGCGGCATCAGCGTTCAGCCGCAAGCCGGGACGATGCCGGTTTCGCGCGCCGGACTTCGGCGAGGCCAGGAACATCGCCAGCCAGCGTTCCGAACGCTTGCGCCCCAGGTCGTTCAGGTCGGGCGCGGCGGGGTTTGTGTGGAGATCGTCGCCGAGTGATCCTCGGGTGTGGCAACCCAGGCAACCCGCCGAGCGAAACAGGAGCCGCCCCTTGGCCGGGTCCGCCACGTTCATCGCCATCTGGATCTCACCCGACGGGTCAGCGAGCTTCGATGCCTTTCGCTCCAGAAACGCGATCAGGTCGGCAACATCCGACGGCGGTAGCCCGTGGCCGAACCCCGGCATGCGTGTGCCAGGGCGTAGCTTCGGCGGGTCGCGCAACCAGGCGGCGAGCCAGTCCGTGTCGATCGCGCGTCCGGCATCGGCCAGTGGGGGGCCAAGGTCTCGATGTGAAGGTAGGTCGAGCACCGCATGGCAGTTCGCGCATCCGAGCCGGTCGGCCAGCCGGCGTCCCTCCTCGAAGCGATCCAGACGTGGTTTGGCCCTTTCTTCCGTGGCTTCGTGGAACAGGAGCCGGCCTGGCAAAGGCTCCCGCGCGAAGCCGGGGCCTTCCCAGTCGATCGCCAGATGCGACGGTCCTTTCGCATGGCGGTATTCGACGGTGATCGTGGACAGACCCGGCGGCAGATCGACGGGGAGAGTGTCGAACTCATCGCCGCTCCCGTGGAGGACGATGTGCCCGCCGATCGTCATCCGCAAGGCGCCGTCGGTGCGGGCGTGGAAGTGGTGGATTCCGGGCGATTGGATCAGGAGCAGGCCTTGCCAGTGGCCAGTGAACCCGTCGGCCGGAACCCTCGCGTCCGGCGCACCACGGTCCCAGTTCACGATCAGGTCGTCCTCCACGCGGACAGCGGCGGGTGCGTCCGCCTCCTCGGCGGAGAACGTGGCAATTAACCCAGGAGCCAGGGCGTCCGGCTCGATCTCGTTTTGAATCGCTCCCCATGCAGTCGGGATGATTGTGGGGACCATGACGAGAAGCCAGAATGCCCAGCGATTGGCCATGCAAGTGCGATCGCGGCCCATGGTGGATCGGCTGTGAAGTGGATGAAGAGGTAGTGGCTGGTCGTTCATCGACGGCTTCTCTCCGATCCATCGAACCGCGGCACCCAGTCATGATCTTACGGCTCGTTTCGAGTGTACGGGTCGGACGTGCCGACGGCAAGCAACGCAAAAAGGCCCGAGCGTGCCCATCCATCGGGAACGCTCGGGCCTTCGGCATTGTTTCCGCCGATCAGCCGGTCCGCCGGTCTGGCATCATCACCGTGCCGGACTAACCAGCGGTGGTCGGACGGGCGTTGTATTGCTCTGGTTTGTATTGATCGTCGTTCCACCGTTGATCGGGATATTGATCGATTTCAAGCTACGAGCCGCAAATGTGTAGGTCATGATCGTCTGGACGACGGTGTTGAACGGTGCGGCCAGGCGGTCGATGAACAGGGTCGTTCGGACGATCGGGTCGCGATAGACGACGAGTCGGTCCCCCGGCATGAGCTGGTAGTTGGTCGTCGTGTCCCCTGTGTGGACGATCGCCTCGTAATTGACCGGCAAGAGCTGATCGCAACAGGCACCCGGCGGGGCGGGTCGAACCAGCCGGATATTTGGCACGGAGGCCGTCGGCGACAGGCCGCCGGCATAGGTCAGGGCATCCAGGACCGTCTCGTTCCCCGTGATGGGCAGGCGGCCCGGGGCGTTCACGTCTCCCATGACGTAATAGACCTTACTGTTGTAGGCCGTCACATCGATGAAGATGCGGTCCGAGTCCTTTGGCGCCAGCGGGATGGGCTTGGTGAAGTCCGGATCGCCGTTCTCGTCTAACTCGTAATCAATCAGGCCGAGCACATCGTCGGAAAGATACTTCCGCAGGTGAATGACGATCTTTTCCTTGATCTCCTGTACTGTCAGGCCCGCGACGTACACGTTCCCGTAGAAATCCAGGGAGATCGTTCCGTCGGGCCGGACCAGTCGTTCGCCGGAGATCGGTCGTCCCGGCAGGGCTTCCAGCACCTCGACGACGATGATGTCCGGTGGTTCGACAATGTATTCCGGCATCGAAACTTTATTCAGCTCGACCGGGATATTGCTGTTCGCGATCTGATCCTCGGGAGTCCTGACCGTCTGACACCCGCAGGCGGCCAGGGCGATCAGCGGCCAGAGCCAACTGAGCCGTCGGTGAGCAACCCGTGCGCGATCCATGCGACACTCCTGCCCGGCATTCCGGGACCGGTTGGGAACAGACAGCGTCCGGACGATCGCCCGCGCCGATTCCCTGTCCGAGATGGTCCGTCCTCGCCCCTCCGGGCGTGCTCGTGGCCCTTTCCTTGGCTCACGAGCTGGGTAGGGCCGTTCCGGCACACGCCGAACCGACCTTGACACAGCATAAATCGGCATGAGAGCTTCGCGGCTCAAGTCGAAATGGGTAAGTCTTCTGTCAACGCCCATTACGAAGATAAAACTTTCTGTAGCGATTGAAGGAGGCCGTGCCGCGGCGAGTTACTACTGGCTCCCCGACCGAAGTATCCGGCCGCCGCGCCACCTGGTGCCGAGATGGAAATTCCCTCCTCAGGCATCGGTGTCACCCGGGCGGGCCTCGACCCGCTGAGTCTCCCCGAACCAAGTCCGCCCCGCGCCTGGTTCATGGAAAGGAGATAGAGCCAGGCTGTCTCGCGGTCCATCGGAGCAAGGGTCATCGCCGGATTCATGTACGGGATCATTCCCGGTTCCGCCCCCGGTGTCCGTCCCACCGCCGCGGAAGACCTCCGCGCCGTCTGGCCGATGCTTCCCGGTTGCTGGCCAAGAAACGACTGCCCCTTCGCCTCGACACTTCCGAGAACTCCCAGCGAAATCATGCCTGCAAATGTCAGAATGCCCCATCGCGACAGGCAGTTCATGTCCATCCCTCCTTCTCG
This sequence comes from uncultured Planctomycetota bacterium, assembly GCA_963758025.1. GTDB lineage: Bacteria > Planctomycetota > Planctomycetia > Isosphaerales > Isosphaeraceae > CAVWUA01. Next base: position 20,335 of record CAVWUA010000030.1, read on the forward strand.
TGGGAAGATCCAGGTCGTTATGTCACGCATCTCTGTTTCGCCATCGGCCCCTCCCAGCTCTTTCATTGATGATTTCCGCTCGCCGGTTGCCTTCCGCGCAACCGGCTGATCGTCAAAACCCCTGCTTCCTCCAAAACTCGTATATTTCTAAGGCAACCCATTTTACCTGAATTGATTTCAGTCGCATGTTCGGGAGGCCCGATCGAACAGGAGGACGGCAGAAAGGCGGCGCAGGGGCGTTCCGGGAATGGGTCCAGGTCGGCCGGGCCGCCGTCACGATCAGCGAGGCGCAAGGATGGGCACGAAACGTTGGATGCGGCCCTCGTCGCCGGCCGCTTGGGCGCTGTTGCTGGTGCTGGGGTTACCCGCACTGGCTCAGGCGCAGGGGGGGCAGCCGCTGTTCCCCAACTTGACGACGTACAAGCGGCAACGGCCACCCTGTTGTAGCGAACCGCCGATTTACGGGATCTACCGACGACAGTATTACGGACATTATCCCACCTGCTGGCGACAGTTTCCCCCGGGCTGGGGCTGCCCAAGCCCCTACACGGCCAACAGCGCCGAGGCCATGCAGGAGATCGCCAAGGAGGTCGAGCGTCTGCGGAAACAGGCTGAGGAGGGGGGAGGCGGTCTGGTCGGCGAGCCGGAACTCGGCGCCCCGAGGGAGCCATTTCCGCCGGCGGGGCTCGGCGGCGATCGCGATTTCGATCAGGGAATCCCGGAAGTGCCCCGCGAGGTTGGCTCGCCGTTCGATCTGAATCCGACGCCACCGGATCTGGATAATCGTTTACCGGTCCCTGGAGGAGGAGAGGTTCCGTCTCCTCCCGGAGCGCTGGAGCCGCCGGGGAATATTCCCTTACCTCCACCTCCCTCCTCAACGAATCGGGATCCGGGTGGGATCGAAACGGAACTTCCCCCACTGGATTTCGGCGGGCTTTCGAGCCCCGAGCCGAACGTAAGCGAATCAACGCTCGCTTCGGCGGACCTTCCCCCGCTGGGGATCGAGAACGGCAGCGTACCTCTTGATGGTGAGACCGGGGTCAGTGGAATGCGTCCACCCGCGGTGCCGATGGGGCCGCCGAGTCGCAACGGAGCGATCCGGGTTCCGCAGCGTCGCACGCTGATCGGCAGCCTGTTCGACGGTCTGCGCGATCGTCGCCGGCGTTAAGCGATTCGGATCATAGGCAATACGGCCTACGCCGTCATCCGGGCGTGGTCCACGTGACGCCTCCGCGTCGAGCGTGGACCACGCCTTGTTTTCGTCGTCCCGACGGCCAGGGAGCGGTTGTTCCGACGCGCCGGTTATGCGAACTTGAATGGGTCCAGAGCCTGTTCTCGTCAGCGACCTGAGGGGCCTTATCCGTGAACGCGACCGACATCCCCGATGACGACAGCCCCGCCGTTCCACCCACCGTGGGATCTTCGCCGGAGCCGACCGAGTCGGCATCGGCGCCTCTCGCGGAACCGGCCCGGAGCGCGAAACGCTGCTGGACCTTCGTTCTGGCCGCGGGGTTCCTCGCCGGTCTGTCCGGATGGGGACTCGGAGAGCTCGGTCATGGGGCCTTTGACGTGCGGTTGAATGCGGACTCCCGGACCGAGGGCACCGAGGAGGCGCTCCAAAATGCTCAACAGCAGAACGTGATGCTGGTTCTTGGCCTGTACGGCGTGACGCTGGGAGGATTCTTCGGTCTGGCCGGAGGCGCGATTCGCCGGAGCCTTTTGTGGGGGACGTTCGCCGCGACGGCTGGCGCAGTGCTCGGTGGCCTGGCCGGTGTCGGTGTGGCCTGGGGACTGGTTCCCGTCTTCTCCAAGCATGTCCATCTCGACTCCAATGACCTGCTGCTTCCGATTCTCCTCCATGCGGGAATGTGGGCCGCCCTCGGCCTGACCAGTGGATTGGCCTTCGGGGTGGGAATCGGCGGCGGCGGGAAGCGGCTTGGCGTTGCGATTCTGGGAGGGATTCTCGGCGCGGTTCTTGGCGGCGTGCTGTTCGACGTGCTGGGCGCGATCGTCTTTCCGCTGGACCGGACTTCGCATCCCATCTCCATCACCGCGGTCTCCCGGCTCGCGGCCCGAATGATGATTGCGTTGGGGATCGCGGTCGGCCTGGTCCTGGCGGTACAGCCTTCTCCCAGGCAGCGGGTTTCGACCTGACGCCGCAATAAAGATCCGTTTTTCCCGAATCACCGACAGGTCTCGTTCGTTTCCAGTCGCACTCGATTCCAGGTCGCTCGACGCATGAGAACGTCCACCCGGTTGATGCTCGCCCTGGTCCTGCTAATCGTCGCGTTGAGCCTGGTCATCGCGTTGATCGGCTCGGTGGGGGACTTGCACGACCGGATCGCGCGGGTGTCTCCCGAGCTGGCGACGGGCCTGGTCGTGGGGGCGATCTCGGTCGCCCTGGTGGCCGGTCTGGCGGCGGCCCGGATGTTCTGGATGCTCGGCCGCCCCGAGCGCGGCCCGACCGCGCAGCGCCCGAGGACGTCATCAAGGCGGCGGAGGTCCAGACCGAGAAGGCCGAAGGGGTCATCGCGCTGGTCGAGGACGAATCGGCCCGCCAGCAACTGCAACACGAGATCGCGGAGATCCGCGCGGACCAGGGGCGTCGGCGGTTCCACGTCGTCGTCTTCGGCACCGGCTCGGCGGGCAAGACCTCGCTCATCAACGCCCTGCTCGGCGGAGGCCGTCGGCAAGACCGAGGCCACGATGGGCACGACCAGGCAGGGCGAGACGCACACGCACACGCATCGAGGGGCTCGAAGGCACGCTCCTGCTGACCGACACGCCGGGGCTCTCCGAGATCGGGCAGGGCGGGGCCGAGCGCGAGGCCGACGCCCGCGACCTCGCCGCGAGGGCCGACCTGCTCCTGTTCGTCGTCGATCATGACCTGATCCGCAGCGAGTTCGACCCGCTCGCCGCGCTGGCCCGGCAGGGCAAGCGGTCGATCGTCGTGCTGAACAAGAAGGACCGATTCGTCGATGCCGACCGCGAGGCGATCCTGGCGAAGCTCCGCGAGCGGCTCTCCGGGAGTCGTCCCGGCCGACGACGTGGTGGGCGTCGCCGCCGCGCCGCGGCCGACGCCGATGCGGGTCCGCAAGGACGACGGCACGGTCGAAACCGTGCTGGAGGCCGAGCCGCCCGACCTGGGCGATCTCCGCGCGCGGATCGCGGCGCTGCTCGCGCCGAGAAGGGGACGCCCTGCGTGCCGGAAACCTGCTCCTGCGGGCGCATCTGGTCAGCCAGCACGCGCAGGACCACCTGACCCGGGAACGCCGGGTGAAGGCCCGCGCCGTGGTCGACAAGTTCCAGTGGATCACCGCCGGCACGGTCTTCGCCAATCCGATCCCCGCGCTCGACCTGATGGCCACCGGCGCCGTGCAGTTCCAGATGATCTCGGAGATCGCCCACGTGTACGGCGTGGAGATCTCGTCGTCGCACGTGCGGATGATCGGCGGCCAGATGATCCAGATGCTGTTGAAGCTGGGCATGGTCGAGGCGGCCACGTCGCTGATCGCCGGGGTGTTCAAGTCGAGCCTCGTCGGCTACGCCGCGGGCGGGGCCGTCCAGGCGACGACGATGGCGATACCTGACCCACATCTCCGGCCTGGCCTTCACCGAATACTTCGAGCGGGGGCAGAGCTGGGGCGACGGCGGGATGCAGGCCGCCCTGATCCGGCAGTTCGACCTGCACAGCCGGTCGGAGTTCCTCCGCGAGTTCGCCCGACAGGCCCTCGACCGCGTCGTCCGACGCGCCGGGAGCAAGACCCAGGCCCCCTCTCGACAGGGTTGAACCCTGCGCGACCAGCCCCGTCCGTTGGAGCCGTTCCCGTGTCCAGCGCCGATCCGACCCTTGACGAGATCCTCGACCCCCTGAACGATCAGGACGACTCGGTCCGTCGCGCCCGGGAGAGCCTGGAGGAGACCCTCGCCGGCCTGAAGCTCACGCCCGAGGAAGAACGGGCGCTGGCCGACGAGCTGCAGCAGCTCCGCGACCTGACCGCGAAGCTCGACTCCAACACCGTCGAGATCGCCGCGTTCGGCATGGTCAGCCGGGGCAAGTCGTCGGTCCTGAACGCCCTGATCGGCAAGGACGTCTTCCAGGTCGGCGCGACCCACGGCACGACCGTCACCCGGAACGCCCACCCCTGGGAAAGCGTCCACGATCAGCGGCATGGGCAAGGCCGGGGCGAACCTCGTCCTGGTCGACACGCCCGGGATCGACGAGGTCGGCGGCGAGGTCCGCGAAGTCCTCGCCCGCGACGTCGCCCGGCACGCCGACCTGATCCTGTTCATCGTCTCCGGCGACATGCAGCGCGTGGAGTATCGAGGCCCTCTCCGAGCTCCGCGAGGCCCAGAAGCCGATCATCCTCGTCTTCAACCAGATCGACCGCTATCCCGACGCCGACCGCGACCTGATCTACGCCAAGATCAAGGACGAGCGGGTCCGGCACCTCGTCCGCCCCGACGACGTCGTCATGACCGCCGCCCGGCCCGACCCGTTCAAGGTCAAGATCCAGCACCCCGACGGCACCACCACCGTCGAGTGGGAACGCCCGGCGCCGGTCATCGAGCCGCTGAAGGACCGCATCCTGACGTCCTGGAACGCGAGGGCAAGGCCCTCGTCGCGCTCAACGCGCTGCTCTTCGCCGGCGACCTGCACCGAGGAGATCGTCGCGCACAAGATGCGGATCCGCGACGAGGCCGCCAACCGCCTGATCTGGAACTTCGCGCTGGCCAAGGGGGCGGCCGTCGCCCTGAACCCGATCCCCGTGGCCGACATGGCGGGCGGCCTGGCGGTGGACGTCGGGATGGTCGTCGCCCTGAGCAAGCGTCTACGGCATCCCCCTGACCCGCAAGTCCGCCGCCGGTCTGGTCAAGCGACATGGTCGTCGCCCTCGGCGCGCTGGGCGCCGTCGAGGTCGCCACGCGGCTCGATCGCCAGCGGCGTCAAGTCGGCGCTGGCCGGGGTGACGGTCCTCAGCGGCGGCCTGGCTCCCTGCTCGGCTACGGCGCGATCGGCCTGGCCCAGGGGGGACCGCCGGCGTTGACCTCCTACGTCCTCGGCCAGGGGGCCAAGTTCTATCTCCAGCAGGGCTGCCAGTGGGGGCCGACGGGGATCAAGACCGTCATCAACCAGATCCTCGACCAGGCCAAGCCCGACTCGGTCATGGAACGCCTGCGCGACGAGTTGAAGCAGAAGCTCAAGGATCGGAAGCGGTAAGCGTCAGGGGGCCCCGGCAAACAATTTGGTCACATCCCGTGGTAATTCGACGGGAACGAAACATTGGGATGGAAAAAGGTAGTCCTCGCCCGATTCATCGATGACTCGGACGAAACCTCGGGACTCCGCCACGGGATCAGGCACGACTTGATAGATTTTCCGCACCTCCAGCGAAGCGGGATAATCTTCGTTGTTAAGGCACAGGAGAAAGCGCTGAGATCGCTCGTTCTGGGGCATGACTAGTTGTCCAGGAACCGCTTGATTTTGAACTCGACGCGGCCGATGCCGTGAGCCTCGTACCAGTGGATTTCCGCTCGACAGACTTGGCCATCGTTGAGACGCACATTGGCGAAACCTTTACGCTTTCTCCAACGGCCAGTTCCATGGATACGTCGCAGCCGTTGTACCTCGCGGATCGACCCACTGACAGCGATGGTTTCGACATCAGTTATTTCGCCAACGACTTCGAAGTTCATCTCAAGGCCTACATTATAACCGGAATGAGAAATTACGACACGTCGCTTATAACGGAAATCGGTCTGGCTTACAGTAGAAGCAGGATATGATCCCGTTCGATGGGGCGGTTAAGGCGTTGAGCACTCAAGAACTGCAATTGTTCGGAAGGGTCGAGGGATTTTCCTGAATTCGGTGATGTCGGGCCGCTCTATCATCCTCACGTTGCGTGAAGGTACATTTCCTGCCGTAGCGTCGGTCCTTCATGCGGACCAATACGAGAATCAGGGATCACAACGCAAGTGGACCAACGTGACCACGAAACCTTCAACCGGCTCACGCTCCCGCCCGACCTGGCTTCGCCCCGCCCTCTGGGCCGTCGGGGGAGTTGTCTTGGCACTCGTGCTCATCATTGCCGAGATCCTCTGGACGGCCCCCGTGCGGAATGCCGTGCGGACGTACACGGACCTCATCAGCGCCGCGAATGCGCGACCGCCCGATCTGGAAGCGGCCCGCGCTCTATGCTCGACGCATTACCGGAAGACACACGACCTCAAACCGGCCGAGCAGGGGGGGATCGTGGGGCTGCCACGCAACATTCACAAGAACTTTCAGGTCTGGCGGCACGGGCGGAACGTCTGGCTTTGCCCGACCAACCGCGTCGGACCGGTCTTTCAGTTCGTCCATGAGGACGGAGCCTGGCGATTCGATGGGCCGATCGGACTCTTGCTGCCGGGTGGGGCGGTCGAGGTTTATGTTGATCCGGACGATCCGCGGACTCGGTCGTTGAATTGATGGAATTGACAGTTTTGGCGGGACCGCTAGAATAATCAATCTGCGCATTGCCGTCACGTCAACGGGCGCGCTCGATTGATCGAGAGAGACCCAGGGACGGTCCCGCCACACGGAGGAAGCCACGTATCATGGTCTGCTCGGGCCGCCTCGCGCCACTGTTGCTTGCCCTGATCTTGCTCGCTCCTCAGTATGCCTCTCGTGCTCAGGACATCGAGGCAAACCTGCCGGAAACCACTCCGATTGAGGATGTGACAGCCACACCCGATCCCACCGGCGATCCGGCCACCCCGGACGCCACGGATGATGGTTCGGTGGCGGTGGGTCGAGAGAGCATCGCGGTTCTCTTCCGTCAGGCGAATCCCTTGCTCTGGCCTCTGGTCCTCTGCTCGGTCGTCACCGTGGGGTTCGCCCTGGAGCGGTTGATCGCTCTGCGTCGTTCGCGGGTCATGCCGAAGGATTTCGTCGAGCGGTTTCTCGACCGGCTCTCCTCGGGCAAACTGGACCGCGAGCGGGCCCTGGAACTTTGCCGGGCCAATGAAAGCACGGCCGCGCGGGTCTTCGGCCGCGTGGTGCATTACTGGGGCCAGCCGGCCGTCATGATCCGTGAGGCGCTCGGGCATGACGGCGCCAGTGAGATTCTCGACCTGAAGCGGAACGTCCGTGTGCTCAACGCCACGGCGACGCTGGCTCCGCTGCTGGGTTTGCTCGGCACGGTCGTGGGGATGATCGAGGCGTTCGAGGCCGTCAGCGGGCGATCGGCCGGGGGCAAGGGGGAAGCGCTGGCCCACGGCATCAGCGTGGCACTGGTGGCCACGGCGATCGGTCTGGGCATCGCGATTCTCTCGGTCACGGCATACTACTACCTGCTGAACCGGATCGACATTTTGGTGCGCGACCTCGACCGCGAGGCCACCCGCGTCATCGACCTGGTCGCCGGTGATGCCGGCCGCCCCCTGGCCGACCGCCGGGGTATGGGTGGGCCGTCCGACCTGACCCGGCACGAGGCGATCGGACGCTGAGCGAAGCCGGAGCCAACGGGCCGAGGAAATAGGTGCCATGCTCTCAAACCGTCACCAGGTCGAAGAACTGCCCCACATCAACATGACGCCGATGGTGGACGTGGTCCTTTGCCTCCTGGTCTTCTTCATGGCGGCGACCCGGCTCTACGACTGGGACGAGAATCAGTTCACGGTCCGGGTTCCCGAGGTTTCCAAGGCCGCCCCGTTAACCACCGCGCCCAGGGACCTGACGCTCCAGGTGATCGGGCCGGATCGGATCGTCGTGGATCAATCGACCTACGATCTCGATTCCTTGACCGCCTTTCTGAAGGATTCCCGCCAGCGCTATCCCGATCAGGGGGTGCTGGTCCGGGGTGATGCCCAGCTCAGCTATCAGGACATTGCCGACGTGCTGGCCGCGTGCGAAGCGGCGGAGATCCGCAATGTTCGGCTCCCGGTCCGGCCCCGCGCCGAGGCCGACGCCCCGGCCCGATGACGCTCGTTTTTCCTTCCCCGGATCGAGGATGATACGGATGGTCGATTTGCTGCGAGAAGTCTTCCAGACGCTGTTGCACCTCAGCCCCGACTCGATGAACCATCTGGCCGGCTACGTCGGGCCGTGGCTCTATGTCGTGCTCTTCGCGATCATCTTCGCCGAAACGGGCCTGGTCGCCACGCCCTTTTTGCCGGGGGATTCGCTCCTGTTCGCCGTCGGCGCGGTGGCCGCTCATCCCGACTCCCCGATCAGCCTTCCGGTGACGGCTCTGTTGTTGATCTTCGCCGCCGTGCTCGGCGACGCGGTCAATTATTTCGTCGGTTATCGGATCGGGCCGAAGGTCTTTTCGCGCGAGGATTCCTGGCTCCTCAACAAGAAACACCTGAACGAGGCCCACCGGTTCTACGAGACCTACGGCGGCAAGACGATCATCCTGGCGCGTTTCGTGCCCATCGTCCGCACGTTCGCCCCCTTCGTCGCGGGAATCGGCCGGATGAGCTACGTCCGCTTCGCCCTGTTCAACATCATCGGCGGCGTGTCGTGGGTCTTGATGTTCCTGCTCGCGGGCTGGTGGTTCGGCGGACGAGAAGTGATCCAGAAGAACTTCAAGTTGGTGATCGTGGCGATCATCCTGATCTCGGTGCTCCCCGCCGTGTACGAATTCCTCCGCGCTCGGTTAGCCGCCCGACGTGGCCGTTCCGCGCTTCTGGAAGCCACGACCCTGGCCGAGGATACGACGAATCTCGGATGATTCCGCGACGACCCGAACCGCGACAAGCCGAAATCTCACTCGGACTTCGGATCAAGCGCCTGTTCCAGGAGTTCCATCGGGACGGCGTCCAGATCGTTCCCCAGCAAGGCGCTGAGTTGGAGCCCGACCAGGGCCTCACTGGAGCTCTTCCGGTTATTCACCAGATCCAGGAACGGCTCGGCCCCGACCAGCACGGCGCGGGGCTTTCCATGCACCGTCAGGACGTAGCGGACCTCAGGTCGTTCCAGCTCACGAAGGATTCCCGGTAAGTTTTGGTGCAACTCACGGCTGCCGATGATGCGGACTGGCGATTCGGACGATTTATCCGCCATGAATCCCGGACTCCTCCGAGCAATGGACAGACGATCGCCTGGGGCAGACCCCGTCCCGTTTTGACGATGCGGGAAACGATCGAAGTGACAGACGAGACGTTGAGTTTCGTCGAATGACCGAATGGTCAATATACGATGGGCGAAGGCGGATAGGTCGCCGGTGACATCAATCCCTGAGCATCGGCATTTCACGACCAGACGACGATTGCCGCGGCCGCAACCTCCCCGCCTTACCTGTATCGTTGGACATTCTACACCGCGACAGCCGATTTGCAAGACTCCGGACGGCGTCCTTGGAGCAATTTGGGTGAGCGTCACGGGGCAAGAAGCCTGCCGAGACGGCACGCGATCTCCGCGGTGGAAACGACGAGAGCCGCCGTTTCCGTCAGAAACGGCGGCTCTTCCGTGTTTTGGTCGGTTTCGGCTGACCGGGCGATCTCGATCGTCAGGTGAGCGTCTGGAAGGCTCATTCGCGTCGGGTGATTCTTCGGCGTTTCGCGAGGCCCAGCAGAGCCAGGCAAGTGCCCAGCGCGAACAGGGTCATCGAACCAGGCTCGGGAACCGCTCGAATCGCGCCGAAGAGGCCGTCCTGCTCGTTGTTGATCCCGGCCGCGAAGTAGAGGGTGTCGGTGTCGCCGCCATTCCCACCGTTGCCGAAGCTCAGGCCCCAGAGGCCCGTGTTGGTGATCGGGTTCCCTTGCTCGTCGCTCAACTGTCCGAGGAATGTGCCGTCGAGGGCAAATGCGTTGATTCGACCGTCTTCCTCGTTCCCGATCAGCAGACTTCCGCCGAACGGACCGAAACTCGCGGGTGCCTGGACCACGCCCCAGGGCCCATTCAGTGTGCCGCCCGTGGCGAATCGACCGAGAAAGTTACCCTCCAGGTCGAACCGATCCACGATGTCCCCGCCGGGGCCGGTATAGGTGGCGTAGAGCGTGCCGCCCACGTTTTCCACGTTGTACACGCTCACGTTCGAGGGGAGGGTCGGATCGAGGAACGACCCGGCCGGTGAGATCGACGCGAAATTCGTGTCGTACACGTCAATCTTGTTGTTGAAGGTGTCCGCCGCGAAGAGAACGTTGCCTGAGCTGGTCAGGCCCTTCGTCAGGCCGGTGTAGATGGCTCCGGACGTGGAAAGGACCTTCAACTCGGCACTGGTCCCGCCGTTCCAGGCCGAGATCGTGCCATCGAGCGCCGCGAAGATGAAGGTCGCCGGGTTGTTATTGCCGAGCACAAAGTCCGCCGTGCCGTTGAAGACCTGCCCGGTCGGTCCGGCGGGTACGGCATTCGGCGCGGACTTCGGAATCGTGACGACCAGCGAAAGCGCATTTCCCGCGCCATTGTATAACGTCGAAGTGCCCGTGACCTGGTTCGAAACCCAGAACGGACTGGACGACGAACGCGAGATTCCCCAAGGGTTGACCAGGTTCGGGTCGAGCGTCTTGGCCATCCCAGGGACGTTCGAGACGAGATTCTCCTGCTGGTAGAAGACCGAGGCGTGCGCCGAGGGTAACGAGAGCCCCAGCAATAGGAAACCTGAGAGAAGAACCCTACGCATGTCTTTCATCTCGCACGACCTCCCGTCGCGTGAACGGAACATGTCAATTTGTTTAAGGGCGACGCAGGATAGCAGACGCCTGTTTTGCAAGGGGCGTCGTCTTGTCAATCTGGAGTTCCGGAGCGAGTGTCAATGACAGAGCGCCGGCGCGGGGATGTCTCCGGCTGTGAGAGCCATGTCGTTTTGATTCAAGGAATGAGGGATGATCGTGGACGCCGCATGGGCGGATTGAGGCTGAGGCTGGGGGATGGGCCGGAATCGCGCGTTCGACAGGATCAGAAGCCCGAGGAGAACAATCAGCGCGAGGGTCCTCGGTGAGAGGACGTTTGCCTCGTGCGCCACAAGCTCCGCCACGCGATGAGGGATGGTCTCGGGAATCGCGCGGCGAGCCAGGGCCAGCTTGCCGGCATTGGCCGTGGCATCGTGCAGCTCGGCGGGGACGGCCCGCGCCGGTTCGGTCAACCGGAGCATCAACAACATGAGGGTGACGGCGACCCCACGCCGGGTCAATCGGGAATGGAGCCGCTCCCGGCCTCGGTTCAGCCGTCCTTTGAGGGTGCCGAGGGGGATTCGGAGCCGGCGAGCGGCCTCCTCCTGGGTCAGGCCCTCCATGTAGCACAGGACGATCGGATCGCGCAGTTGCTGAGGCAGGCGACTCAACTCATCATGGAGCAGTGGGCGGAGTTCGTCTCGGGAGGGATCGAAACCGTCGTCCGTCGCCGTCATGCTCGCCCCCTGCCGCTCCTGCGTACTCCGGCGCCTGGCCTGCATCTTCGCCCGAATCGAGATCCGGTAGGCGACCCCATACAACCAACGACCCAGTGCTTCGCGATTGCGGATCGTTCTGGCCCTGCGGATCAGGACGAGAAACGTCGCCTGGAAGGCGTCCTCGGCATCGTTCGGATCGTCCAGGATATTCCGGCAGATGCGCAGAACCATTGGTCCGTGGCGATGGACCACGGATTCAAAAGCATCCTCGTCACGTTGCCTTACGAAGCAGTCCAGCAGGGTTCCGTCGGTCATCGTCGGGCACTCCGCGTGCGTCCCCGTTTCCTCGTTCCCGGGACCTCGATCGCATCCTGTTCGGCCTTCGGCGAACTTCCGGAACGCTCCATCGTTCGACTCTCTATTTATCAGAGTGCACGAACCGGAGGCGCGGGATGAGTCTTTTTTCTCGAAATCGTGTTTTCTGTCGATTTCGGGAACAGGAATCCTCCGACCACGATGACTCCCCTTCACTACCCAACACCGTTAGACTTGCAGGGGACGGCTTCTCGTAACGACTCCCTCCGTCATTCTCGGCGGTCAGTCCGGCACAGGGAACGTCCATGACGGAGCCACTCCGGCCCGAGACGAACACGTACCAGGACCCTCGCATGCGCGGGTTCCGCACGCGGACACCCGTCGAGGAGGTCGTCGCGCGGATCGACCGCCGGGTCTGTGCTCTGGCGAGGGAATCGGTCTCGCTGAGTGAGGCGGGAGGGCGAGTTCTCGCGACGGAAGTTATTTCCGGAGAAGAGGTTCCGCCGTTCCATCGCGCGGCCATGGACGGTTACGCGCTGCGTGGCGAGGAAACCTTTGGTGCCGATGCCTACAACCCCGCGCGGTTCCGTCGGATCGGTTCCTCGCGTCCGGGGCAGGCGTTTTCGGGGGTGGTCGGCTCCGGCGAGGCGGTCCAGATCATGACGGGGGCTCCCGTACCGGAAGGGGCCGACGCCGTCGTGCGGGTCGAATCGACCCGGGCCGACGGTGACGCGGTCTTCGTGGTCGAGCCGACGCCTCCCGGGCGGCACGTCGGTCGTCGCGGTGAGGACATTCCTTCGGGAATCGCCGTCCTGCCGGCTGGCCGGGTCCTCCGCCCGCAGGATCTCGGCGTGCTGAGTGCGCTGGGTGTCTCCTCGCCGGAAGTGATTCGGCAGCCATCGGTTGCGATTCTCATCACGGGTGACGAGCTGCTTCCGCCGGGCACGCCGTCGCGGGATGCGCGGATCGCGGACATGAATTCGGTGATGCTCAACGCGCTGATCGTCCGCGACGGAGGCAAGGCCCTGGTCCTCGGTCCGCTGGCCGACGACCGCGCGCGGCTTCGCGAGACCCTGGCGGAGGCCGCGTCGCATCACGACCTGCTCCTGGTCTCCGGAGGGAGTTCCACCGGCCCCGAGGACCACGCGCCGAGTCTCGTCGGCGAGCTGGGGGAACTGACCGTTCACGGCATCGCCCTGCGGCCGGCCAGCCCCGCCGGAATCGGCTGGATCGGCGAGGTTCCGGTTGTTCTGCTTCCGGGAAACCCGGTCAGTTGTCTCTGCGCCTACGACCTGTTCGCCGGCCGGATCGTCCGGCGGCTCGGGGGCCGCTCCCCGGATTGGCCCTACCGCGCCACGCGACTGACGCTCTCGCAGAAGCTTGTCTCGGCGCTGGGACGGGTCGATTACGCCCGGGTCAAGCGGCAAGGGGAGGGCCAGGTCGAACCCCTTGGCCATCAGCGGCGCCTCGATCCTGTCGAGCACCACCCGCGCCGACGGCTTCGTCCTGATTCCCGCCGACCGCGAAGGCTATCCCGCCGGAGAGACTGTCACCGTCTGGCTTTACGACGTTTGATGAACGTCGATCGGCCCTCCGACGATAATGGAGAGTGAAGAAATCCCCTCCGCCCGATTCTTCCTCCGGACTCTCTCTTCTCGATGTGCGTTCCTTTGCAATTTGGCGTCTCTGCGAAAAACTCGTCGATTTCCGCGCCCGATTTCCAAACGAACCCAACTGCCATTTTGGCACATGGATGATAAGTCTCTCTCGTTCAAGGGGTTACGTCGTATCCGTCGCGTTGGCCCGTCAGCCATCCTACGAACGAACCCAACAAAACCAGGTGAGGGGACAGCCCAGACGTGGCACGCGAGCAAGAGCAGTTTCTCGACGTGGTGGACCGCGACACGGCCGAGCGTCTGTGGCGGGAGACGATCCGTCCCCGGGTTCTGGAGCCGGAGCGTGTCCCTCTTACGGAATCCCTGGGTCGGGTCCTGGCCGAGGACGTGGTGGCCGGCGTGGACGTACCGGCCTTCGACCGATCCAACCTCGACGGTTTCGCCCTCCGGGCCTCGGAAACCTTCGGCGCGGCCGAGGAAACCCCCCGGCGGTTCGTCCTGAACGACGAGGAACTGGCCACCGGCGTCGTCCCCCGGATCACGGTCGAGCCGGGCACGGCCACGCCGATCGCCACCGGGGGGATGCTTCCGCGCGGGTCGGATGCCGTCGTCATGGTCGAGCACACGACGCTCGACGGAGCGGGGTTGGTCGTTCACAAGCCGGTCGCTCCCGGACAGGGGGTCAGCTTTGCCGGGACCGACATGGCGCGGGGTGAGCTGGTCCTTCGTTCCGGCACCCGGCTCACCTCGCGGGAAACGGGCGTCCTGGCGGCGATCGGTCGGGCCGAGGTCGCCGTCGTGCGGCGTCCGAGGGTCGCGATTCTCTCCACGGGAGACGAGATCATCGCTCCCGGCTCCCCCTTGCCGCTCGGCTCGGTGTACGACAGCAACGCCACGATGATCGCCGATGCCGTCCGCGAGCTGGGCGGCGTGCCCGTGGTTCTCGGCATCGTCGGCGACGACGAGCCGGCGCTTTCGGCGGCTCTCGATCGGTCTCAGGAGGCCGATCTCCTGCTCCTCAGCGGCGGTACGAGTAAGGGGGCAGGGGACCTCTCGTACCGCGTCCTCAGCCGGAGGGAGCCGGGCATCGTCGTCCACGGCGTCGCGCTGAAGCCAGGCAAACCGATCTGCCTCGGCGCGGTGGGGACGACCCCCGTGGCGATCCTGCCGGGTTTCCCCACGTCGGCGATCTTCACCTTTCACGAGTTCATCGCCCCCTTGATCCGCCTGCTGGGCGGCCGGCATCCTGAGGAGCGCGACGCCCGGCCAGCCCGGCTGCCGGTGCGGGTCAACAGCGAGCGAGGCCGGACAGAGTACCTGCTGGTGAACCTCGTCGAGGGGCCGGAGGGGCTGAGCGCCTACCCGATGGGCAAGGGGTCCGGCTCGGTGACGGCCTTCAGTCGCGCGGACGGGTTCCTGGTGATCCCGAGACACCAGGAGTTCATCGAGGCAGGGGAGCCGGTGTCCATCATCCCGCTGGGACGTGACACCCGGCCGGCGGACCTCGTGACGATCGGCTCACACTGCGTCGGCCTGGACCTGCTCCTGGGGTTCCTGGGGCGGGAGGGGTTCACGTCGAAGACGCTCTGGGTCGGCTCTCAAGGGGGCCTGACCGCCGCCGCGCGGGGGGAGTGCGACGTGGCGGGGCTGCACCTGCTCGACCCGACCACCGACACCTACAACCGGCCATTCTTGCCCGAAGGGGTTCGCCTGCTGCCGGGTTACGGCCGGATGCAGGGGATCGTCTTCCGGGTGGGGGATACGCGTTTTGTGGGGAAGGACGTGGCCGGGGCCATCGCGGCGATCCGGGACGACCCGCGCTGCGTGATGGTCAACCGGAACCGGGGGAGCGGAACACGGGTCCTGATCGATGGATTGCTCGGTGAGGCTCGCCCACCCGGTTTCGCTGTCGAGGCTCGATCCCATAACGCGGTGGCGGCGGCGGTCGCCCAGGGGAGGGCGGACTGGGGCGTGGCCATCGCGCCGGTGGCCAAGGCGTATGGGCTGGAATTCCTTCCGATCCGGGCCGAGCGGTACGACTTCGCCATCCCCGCCCCTCGCTGGGACCGCCCCGCCGTCGCGGCGTTTCGTGCCTTGCTGGATCGGGAGGATGTCCGCAAGCGGTTGCGTGAGCTAGGCTTTTTGCTGGAGGAACCGACGTCATGACCCCCGCTGCCATCGTGCTCTGCGGCGGCGAGAGCCGCCGGATGGGACGTCCCAAAGCCTGGCTACCGTTCGGCGAGGAGCGGCTCCTTCAGCGCATCGTGCGACGGGTCGGCGAGGTTGCCGGGCCGATCGTCGTCGTCGCGGCACCGGGGCAGGACCTCCCGGAGCTTCCCGAATCCGTCGCCATCGTCCGCGACCCCGTCCAGGGCCGAGGCCCCCTACAGGGGCTTGCCGCCGGACTGTCCGCCTTGCCGGAAAGCGTCGACGCTGGCCTACGCCACGGCGACCGACGTGCCGTTTCTGGAGCCGGCCTGGATCGGCCGCCTGCTGGATCGGATCGGCGAGGCCGACCTGGCGATTCCGCACGTCGAGGGCTATCACCACCCGCTCGCGGCCCTGTATCGCCGGGCAACCGTTCTCCCGGCGATCGAGTCGCTGCTGGCCAGCGACCGGCTCCGCCCGGTCTTCCTGATGGAATCGCTCACGGACCCGTGTCGTCACCATCGAGGAGATGCGGGAGGTCGATCCGACCCTGGGCACGCTCCGCAACCTGAACACCCCCGAGGACTACCGGCAAGCCCTGCGGGACGCGGGACTGCCCGACGAGGGAGCCGAGCCATCGTGTTGATCGCCTTGCAAAGGACCCTCGATCGTCGCCTGCGCCCGGACGTGATCCGGTTCGCCTGTCGGTCCGTGCTCGTTCTGGCGGTCTTGGTGCTCGCCGTCGGCGTGTGGACCTCGCGCGGCGGGCGGACGGTGTTCGGGCCGGCTCTGGGGGCGGATTACGCGGCGTTTCACACCGCCGGGGCGATCCTGAACGAGCCCTCGCCGGGCCGGCTCTACGACGTGAGGCATCAGCACAGGGTCCGGCACCAGATCATGCCGGGCGTGCCCGCGGACGACCTGCTGTTCTATCCCAATCCTCCGGCGTTCGCCTTGCTGTTCCGCCCCCTGGCGAGGTTGCCGTATGCCGGCTCGCTGCTGGCGTGGATGGGGATTGGTCTGGCGCTCTACATGGGCGGGCTGGCGCTGCTGTTCTCGGGATCGGAGCGGGTTCGATGCTCAGGAACGCCGGCTCGCGTGGCTCCTGGCGCTGTCGTTCGAGCCGTTCATCATGGAGTGCTGGCTGGGGGGCCAGCTTTCCGCGTTCGGATTTGCCTGGCTCGCGCTGGGCCTCTGGTGCGCGCGGCGGGGGCGTCCCTTTCCGGCGGGGCTGGCGTTCGGGATGCTTCTGTACAAGCCGACGTTTCTCGTTTTGATCGTGCCATTGCTGGTGATCGCCCGGCGTGGTTGGGAACTGCTCGGCGTGGCGGCGACCGGTCTGGCGATCGCGGCCGTTTCCTGGCTGATTGTCGGCCCGGAGGCGTGCCGCGACTTCATCCGGCTGCTCGGGGGCTATTCTCACGATGCGATCGGCCCGGCCGCGCTGTTCCCGACATGGAAGTTCGTGGACCTGGTCTCGTTCTTCCGGCTCCTGTTCGGTGAGACATCCTCGATTGGCCAGATCGCGGCTCTGGGCGTCCTGGCGTTGGCGTTGCCGCCGTTGTTGGGGGCCTGGTGGCGGTTCGATCGCCTGGAGAACGACCGACGCGCCTTGCTGATTGCTGGTACAATGACGGCGACGATGGTTCTGAACCTGCACATGGCCGTTTACGACACCACGATGGTTGTCCCCGGAACCTTGCTGGCGGCCGAGACCCTGCGGAAGCGAACGGGGGTCATCGGAGGAGCGTACAAGGGTTTGCTGGTCCTGCTATGGGTCGTCCCCTGGTTCTCGCAGACTATGGCGAAGGGGATCGGGTTCCAGCCGTTGACGCCCATTCTGGCCGCACTGGCGGCGGTCCAGGTGGCGCTGGCGATCAGGACCGAGGAGGAACGATGATCACGTTCGAGCTGTTCGGCGTCCCCCGGCTCCGCGCCGGGACGGGGCTGGTGTCGGTGGAGGCGACCACCCTGGCCGGGGCCTTGCGCGCGTTGGGCCACGTCTGCCCGCCCCTGGACGGCTCGGTGATTGTCGGGGATGGGGTCCATCCCGCCTATCGGTTGAGCCTCAACGGGGATCGCTTCGTTCACGACCCCGCCACGCCGCTGACCGATGGCGACGCCTTGCTCCTGATGGCCGCCGACGCGGGAGGTTGACGCACCTGTGTTCGGATATCATGGCCGCTACCTCCGCATCGATCCCCGGCCCGGCCGCACGGCGTGCGTGCCCCTGGAGGAGTCGGCCTTGCGCCGGTTCGTCGGCGGGGTGGGCCTGGGAACGTGGATCGTCGCCCACGAAGCCCCCGCCGGGATTGACCCGCTCGCGCCGGACGCGGCCCTGGTCTTCGCGTTGAGCCCGCTGGTCGGCAGTCCGTTGACGACCTCGGCCAAGTTCGCCGTCGTGGCAATCAGTCCTTTGACGGGCCGGTTGTGCGATGCCCTGTCATCGTCGCATTTCGCCATCGCGGCCAAACGGGCGGGGATCGACGCTTTGGCGATCACCGGAGCCTGCGAGCAGCCGTCGATCCTCTTCGTTGATGGAATGGGAACAGACACGCCGACCGTCACCTGGCGTCCTGCGGGGCCGCTCTGGGGCTTGCCCGCCCGCGAGGCCGAGGAGCACATCCGGGCCGAACATGGGCCACAGTGGCAGGTTGCGGCGATTGGCCCGGCGGGCGAGGCGCTCGTCCCGTTCGCCACGATCAGCCACGACGGCCGGCACGCGGGCCGGGGCGGCCTGGGGGCGGTCCTCGGCGCGAAGCGGATCAAGGCGGTGGCTGTCCGGGGCGATCGCCGCCCCCCGCTGGCCGATCCGGAGCAGACCGTCGCCCTGGCCAGGTCCCTCTCCGCGCGGTCGTTCGGCCCGGCGACCGAGAAATACCGGGAGCTGGGGACCGTCGCCAACCTGCTCGTCTTCAACCGGTTCGACGCCGCTCCCGACCCGCAATTTTCAGCGGGGACGGTTCGAGGGGGCCGAGCGGCTGGCGACCGAGGATCTCGCCCCGGCCCGCCGCATCGCGCGGAACTCGTGCGCGGCCTGCACGATCGGTTGCGAGCACGTTTATCCGTCGTCCCAACGCGGCAAAGGGGTGCGGCTGGAATACGAGTCGCTGTTCGCCCTCGGGCCGCTCTGCGGCGTGGATGACCCGGAAGTCGTCTTGCGGGCCGCGGCGCTCTGCGACGAGCTGGGTCTGGATACGATCTCGACCGGGGGCACCATCGCCCTGGCGATGGAATGCGCCGAGCGCGGTTGGATCGATGACCGGCTCGGCCCGACAGGGCGTGCGCTCCGTTTCGGTGATGGTGAGGCCCTGCTCGATGCCATCGCCTCGATTCCCGAGCGGGACGGACTGGGGGAACTCCTCGCGCTGGGTAGCCGACGGGCGGCCGAGCGAATCGGCGGGGAGGCTCCCGCGCTGGCAATGCACGTCAAGGGGCTGGAATTGCCCGGCTATGACCCGCGTGCGTTGCAGACGATGGCCCTCGGGCTGGCCGTCGGCACGCGAGGGGCCGATCACAACCGCTCCGGCGCGTACGAGGCCGACTTCTCCGCCCGCGCCGATCGCCGAGCCGGTGGGCCGTCGTCCGCCGCGCTCGCCATCGAGACCGAGGACCGCGCGGCCTTGATGGATTCCCTGATCCTCTGCAAGTTCCTCCGGGGGGTCTTCGACGACTTCTACACCGAGTCCGCCGCGATGCTCTCGGCGGTCACGGGCTGGGACGTCTCGGCTGACGAATTACGCAAGGTTGCGCGCCGGGTCGTCAACGCTCGCAAGTGCCTCAACCAGCGCGAGGGCTGGACCCGCGCCGAGGATACCCTTCCCGCCCGGCTTCTGCGGGATGCTCCGGATACCCCCGATGAGGCCTTTCTGCCGCAAGCTCGCCTCGACATGATGATCGCATCCTATTACCGTGAGCGTGGCTGGGACCGCGACGGACGGGTTCCGCTGGCGTTGCGATCGGCGTTGCATCTGGAGGCGCCCGCCTTCGGCCCGGCCTGACGCGAATTCGCCTCGTGGTCTGCTTGGTATCTGATTTGCTCGATGGGCTGCATGCCCTCCCGGCAGCGGTACGCGGTACCAATTCAAGGACGCGGTGCTGATCGACCTTTTGGCTCCTCTCCGGCCTCTCTTGGCGAACGGAAATCCCTCTACAGATGGAGTGACCATTGTCTCGTTCGTTAGGCATTGTCCTGGCTCTGGGTTGTGGCCTGCTCTTCAGGGCGGCCCCCTGCGCGGCGCAGGGCGAGGAACCCATGACGCACGCTCAGTCCGGGACCGAGAAATCCGTCCCGAGCGCTCGTTCGGAGACGGCCGAGGCGGAATCGGATGCTCCCGAGACGCCGCCCGTCGATCCGGAAGTCCAGCCGGCGGCGACTCAGACGGCCGAGGCCGACACTGACAATCCGGCCTCGGGGACGGATACGGATGCCGTCAAGATCGTGAAGCTTCAACGTTCGATGGACGAGAACCAGAAGCAGCTCAAGGAGTTGAAGGCCCAGCTCGACGATCCCCAGGGGGAGTACGCCAAGGCTCAGGCGGAATTCGAGAAGCTGGATAAGCAGCTTGAGGCGAAGAAGCAGGCACTTCAGAAGGCCAAGGATGATGGGGAAACCCAGCAGGCCGAGACACTCCAGACGGAGGTCGAGTCGCTCTCGAAGATGTGGCAACTGGCGAAGGACCGGTTCGACCTGGCCATCGAGCAGCGAAAGACGATCACCCAGCAGATCGCGACCCTGGAACGGCTGATCCAGCGCGACCAGACCATCCTGGATCACCTCTCGGGAAAGGATGAGCCCGAGAAGCCGACGGCCCCTTCGAGTAACGCGGCGGAGCAACCCGCTCCCGCCACGACGAAAGTCGAGGAACCCGCGGCCAAACCGGCCGCGACGCCCGCTCCCGCCGCTCCCGCGTCTCCCATGCTTGCCTCGCCGCTGGGCGCAGCCGCGTTGTCCAAGGATGCGACAGCACCCGCGTCCGAGAAAAACGCCGAAACCGCGACGGCGAAGCCGAAAACCGCGACTCCGACCAAGGAAGTCCTCCAGGCGGAAGCCGTCGCGAAGCAGAAGGCCGAGGCCGCCAGCCAGGCCAAGGAGCGGGTCGCGTCGGTGGAAGACCGGTTGGAAACCTTGCGGAAGAACATCGGGCTGGAAAAAGAATTGCTCGATACGTCCCGACGCATGGCGGACAATGCCCGGCAGACGCGGGACGCCCTCAGCGAGGAGTTCCAGACGAAGTCGCTTGAGAATGCTCCGCCCGCCGAGTTGACGGCCCTACGCCAGAAGATGCGCGAGGCCGAGGCGCGTTTTCAGACGGCCCAGAAAGAAGCACGCGAGCGGGCCGACCGGCTCGATGAACTTCAGACAGAGCTTTCAGCGACCTTGCAGGCCCGGATACGTGCCCAGCGGAATGCCGCCGAGTCGGGCCAGGAGTTCAAGCAGGCTCAGGCCAAGCTCGAAGATTTGAAGAACCCCTTCGCTCCGCGAAACGTCCTGCAATGGCTGATTCTGCACGGGCCGATGCTCGTGGGTATTCTTCTGGGGATGCTCATCTTGCAGTGGTTTGTTCGCGTCTTCAGCACGCGGGTCGTCCGCTTGATCGCGCAAAAATTCCCGAGGAACACGGGCCGAACGTGAGGATCGCGCCACGACGCTCGTCGGTGTTTTCCACAACGCGGCCTCGCTGGTGATCTATATCGGCGGCACGCTGATGATTCTCGATGAGGCGGAGATTCCGATCGCTCCGCTTCTCGGTGGCGCGGCGGTCTTCGGTCTCGCGGTGGCCTTCGGTGCGCAGAACCTGATCCGCGATTTCTTTTACGGGTTCATGATCCTGCTGGAGAATCAATACAAGCTCAATGATGTAATCAAGATTGGCGACATGGCCGGGCAGGTCGAGCGGATCAGCCTGCGGATGACGGCGCTCCGCGACCTGGAGGGGAACGTCCACTTCATCCCCAACGGTCAGATTAACGCCGTGACCAATATGACTCACGGGTGGTCGCGGGCCTTGTTCGATGTGGGTGTCGCGTACAAGGAGGATGTCGATCGTGTGATGGAGGTCCTGACCGATCTCGGTCGCCAGCTTCGCAGGGATCCGAATTTCGGGCCGTTGATCCTCGAAGACCTGACGATGCTCGGTGTCGATGCCCTGGCCGATTCCGCCGTCGTGATCAAATTCTATATCAAGACCCGGCCACTCCAGCAGTGGACGATCAAGCGCGAATTGCTCCGACGGATCAAAAATCGGTTCGACGACCTGGGTATCGAGATTCCGTTCCCGCACCGCACGATCTACCATCGTGGCATCGACGGACAGGAGATTGAAGGACTGGTTGAGCGAGCCAGAGCCGCGGAGGAACAGGGATATTCCGTGTGAAACGACGCCCGCTCGTGATCCACCCGTCCGCGAGCGGGCGTCGCGTTCCCGTTCACTTCTTCTCGTAGGTGATCCACATCGGCGAGGCCCAGGCCAGGTTATCATCGGCCTGCTGGACCCGGATGTAATAGTAGTGCGACTCACCGGGCTGGGCGTCATCATCGGAATAGGTCAGCTCGACCTTCGGCGTGCCGGGTTCCGTCGAGAAGGCATATTTATTGTCGCGGATGACGTGAAGTTTGGTAATCGGCGTCGTGCCCTGGGCCACGATCTGGATCGTCGGCCGCTCGGTCGTCGAGAATTCATCCCCCATGAGGTGATCGCCCGAGCGGACATCGAGGATGATGTTGTCGGTGGCCGCGTAACTGTGCCGCTTCTTGAAGGCGTCGATGATGGCCTGCCGTGAGTTCTCCTCGGAGAGCACGACGGCGTAGCTCCAGTGTGTGCTGACGTGGTCGCTGGAGCTCTGGAAGCCGAGGCGATAGCCTTTCTCCAGGGCGTTCCAGATGAAGCCGGCCGGTCGATACCCGCCGATCTGCGTCTCTTCGGTTGGGGACCTCGGAGCGCCGAAGTGCTCGTAGTTGTGGCGGTGTCCCTGATAGATCTCGACGACCGGCTCGACCTCGGGATCGTTGTCCCGCCAGTCGGTTCCCATGTTCGTCGCGCTCGTGTGCACGGCGGTCATGCCCCCGAAATGCTTCAGGTAGTCGTACAGAAGCTTGGTGTCGGGGGTCCCTTCCTCGGGCGTGCCCTTCAGGTCGCCGAACGGCAAGGGGCGGATGCCCCGTCGGGGGAGAATCACGTTGCGGTGGCCGTTGGGATAGACGGCGCTGCGCTCGTAGCTCTGTGCGGCCACGAACCGATCGCCGTGGTTGTGGATGTCGGCCACCTTCTGGATGATCCACCACATGTATTCGTGGCCGAATCCGTTGTGATGGTCGCCGTTGCCCATCCAGTCGTGGTCCACCGCGTCCTGGGCATAGCGCCAGCTATCCTCCAGCAAGCCGTCCTGGTCGCGGTGCGCGGTGAACTCAGTGTGCCGGTGGAATTCGCCGCGCAAGAGCTTCAAGGACTTTCCGCCTTGCTTGATCCGGTACTGACGGATTCGCGCCTTGTCGGCCGGCTCGTTCGGGTGAACCGCGACCACCTCGGCGTCGGCGGGCGGATCGTTGGCGACGAGTTCGGGGGCCTGTGACTCCTCACGCTCAGGTCGGAGGACGGTGGCGTACAGGTCGTCTTGCTCGCGGTTCTGGGTTCGCTCCCGATAGTCGGTGCTATGGATGACGAGCAGGGCCGCGTCGTCCAGCGGGACCAGTGCCGGGCGGTTGTCCATCAGGTTACGGGTATGGATCAGTTCCTGAGGTGAGGACCATCCGGTTCCATCATAATGAAGCGCCGAACTGACCCAGACCTCACCCGCGCCGGAGGCCAGGGGGTGATGCCGGAGCAGAAGCCAGAGACCCCCGGCGCTGTCCACCGCGAGCCGGCCCAGGCTGGTATTTCGCTTGAGCGTGTCCTTCAACGTCTTGTCCACGGAGGCGGCCGGTTGCAGGAGACGATCGCCATCCCAGCATTTCACGCGGATGGTCCGATTGATGTAGAGCGCGAAGCCGCTACTCTCCACGGGAACTTTCTGGGGAGTGCCGTTGGCGTAGTCCTTGCCCCATTGCTCGTCCCCTTCCTCGTAGGCGATCCAGAGGCGGCCCTTCGCGTCGAAGGTCAGATTCGGCCGGCCCTCGAAACGAGAAGAACCGGCGACGGCTTGCGGGCTGGAATCCTGATCGACCCGTCTCAGGCGAACGTCGTACTGATTGCGGTCGTACGTATCCCAGGCCACGTACACGCCCCCGTTCTTGCTGTCGGCCGCGATGGCGGGGCTCCAGTCGTTGGCGTCGCTGTTGGATATCGACTTCGCTTGCGTCTTCGCGTCGAGCATGGGGGCCGCCAGGATGTCATAATCATCCGACCGCCAGGCTTGCCAGGCGATCCAGACGTTTCCATCGGCATCCGTCGCGGCGACGACATGGAAATCTGTTCCCGGGTCGTCGGTCACGCGGGTCGTTTCGGTCCATTTGCCGTCGTCGAGCGCATAGCCCCGGCGGTAGATGTCCCAGTTTCCATCAACCTGTTGAGCCCAGAGAACCCAGAGCGTCCCTTTGCCGTCCAGGGCGAGCTGGGGGCGCCAGACATCGAGGCCCCCCTTGGTGACATCGATGGCCGGTTGCCACGCTTTCCCATCGTAACGCCGGAGGCGAATTTGATCTCCGTTCGTGGTGGGGACGAGAACCTTGTCGAACTCATCTCGGCTCGGTGCCTGGTTCAGTCTCGGGGTCTCGGGCTTGTATTCGACGTACACCATCCAGACCGATCCATCCGGGCCTTTCAAGGCGTCCGGGAAGTCGTCTTCGGTGGCGTCGCCGGTCAGACGGGTCGTCGCGGTCTGTCGTACCACACCGATCTGACCGTCAAGGAAAAGCGACGGTGAATCCGACTTGATGTCCTCCAGCGCAAAGGAAACCTCCCCCTTGCCGGTGGTGATTGTCACCTTGGCGGACGGAGGCGCATCCAGATTCGCGCGGAGGATGGCTCCTTGCACCTGGCCCTGCTGTTTCTTCTTGTTCTGGGCTTTTTTCTTTTTCGCCGCTCCCTTGCGCAAGGATTTGACGGTGTAACTCGCCCCCCGGGATTCCGCCTTGCCAGCCGCCCGCACGACCTCCAGCCCCAGGACGCGGCCTTCCGAAACCCGAATCTCGCCCGACCAGTCCGATGGGTTTTCATCCTTGCGACCGAAGGTGATCTCCAGGCCCGTCAGCGTTGTTGGCATCGGCACGACGTGCTCGGCGCGTGGCCCGGGCCCTCCGTTGGAACGAGGCTCACTCGGAGCCTCGTCGTCTCCTTCGTGCAAGGGGCTCGATAAGACCGCCAGTGAGGTGAACGCTAGTGAGGCCATCAGACCGACCGCGATCTTCAACGCGCGAACTCGGCGCATCGGAGGTCCTCCACTCGTCAGGGTTCCGGGCTATGGCGATTGTCCCCCGTCTCGGGGCGATGGGACGCTTCCTTGCGGCTGGTCGCTCATCTTCGCTTCGATTCCATCACCACGCAAGAAAAACTCGGGATTTCTCCCCAATCGACAGATCAGGATCTCTGGGCCGTCCCCACTTCTCAAATGTCCGAGTTCTTGTAATGACCCGTGAGTAAGTGAAATCCCATCGGGAACATCAGTCCCGAGAATTTGGCTGTTGTCAATCCGTGTCGAGATCTCGGTACGAGAATTGCGACGATTGCGAGTTGTCGATCATTTTGCACGCGACGTTTTATACGAAACGCGTGACGAGTATGTATTCCGGAATAGGCGAAAGGATTGAACATGCGACGGCGAATCTATCATGTCGTGCCCGACGACGGAGCCTGGAAGGTCAAGGGAGAAAATTCCATTCGGGCCTCCAGTATCCATGACCGTAAGCCGGACGCCATCGCCCGGGCCAAACAACTGGCGAAGGTGGGGCGACTTGGGCAGGTGATCGTTCACAAGGCCGATGGCTCGATTCAGACCGAATACACGTATGGACGTGATCCGGTCCGTTTCGAGAGTTAAGGCGAGAAGGGTTCGCTCTGCGCGTCAAGCACCGGGGCCGGTGGCATCTTCCATTCCCACTTCGACAGCGGCGGACGATGACGGTACGTCCTCGGTGCTTCGCAGGCGATGACCAAGGGCCAGGCAGGCGGGAAGGAGAACCAGATTTCCCAGCGAGCTGCCGAGAGTGGCGATCCCAACCATCGTCCCGAAGTTCGAGAACGGAACAAACTCGCTGAATCGCAGAACACCGAAGCCGATCGCCACGGCGAGGCTTGAGAGAAGGACCCCGGGGCCGGTGATCGCATAGCTGGCGAACAGGCTCTCCCGGAAGGATTTATCCTTGCGGTGACGGCGGTATTGAAGCAGGCAGTGAAACGTGTCGTCCACCGACAGCCCCAGGGCCACACTGGCCACCAGGGCCGTGGCGATATCGAGTTTCACATCCAGCCAACCCATGAGGCCGAGAACCAGCCCCACCGCCAGCAGCGAGGGGACAATGGCCAGCGCCGCCAGCAACGGCCCGCGAAACGCGAGTATCAACATCAAGAGGATACTTCCCACGGCCCAGAGGAAGGTGATCCAGGAGGTTGCCATGACCCCCCGGGTTGTCTGGGTCAGGAGATAGGACATCCCGGTCAAGTAGGACTCCGGGCCGAAAATCAAACGCGCCTGACTGAGGGCCTTGACGAACGTCGCCTCCTTGGATTGGGCTGGCTGTTGCTCCGGCAGACGCACCAGGATGCGGGAGACGTGGCCGTCTGGACTCCAGAAGCCATGGAGCAGGTCGGCCTGTGGAGATGCGCTGATCAGTCTTAGTTTGGTCTGAAGGGCGAAGGCGGCCTTGTCCTCGGGCAGTTCGGAGAGCACGCCGTCGGGATCGAGTACCGTCGCCAGGGAAATCACCCGAGAGACCGGACCGGTCGTGCGATCCTCATCCAGCGCGGAGACCCGGCGATCCAGCGTGCGGAACCGGTTCAAGGTGCCCATGTCGAGCGACTCGCCCAACGGGACGACCAGTGAAATCAAACCGATCCCCCCGAGTCGCGTCTCAACCTTGTGGTAATCCTGTACGACCCGCGTATCGGACTTGAATGCGTTGATGTAATTCGACTCGAACCGCAAATGGATCATTCCCAGGGCGAGCGGGAAGACCACGATCAGGACGCCGAGAACGATCGGCGCGGGGTGTCGTTCGACATGGGCGATCAGCCGGTTGAGCCGGGTCGAGAGACGTGAGGTTGAGCCATGCCGTACCGGGATTTCGAGCCGGAACGGCGGCCGCATCGCGACGGGGGAGATGACCATCGTCAAGATCGCGGCGACCAGCGTGCAGACGGCGAGGATCGAGCCGAATTGCCGGATCGGCACCACATTGCTGCTGAGAAGTGCTCCATATCCCAGCGTGCCCGTCACGGCGCACCAGAGAATTGGAGTGGAGACGGCCCGCAGCGTGCTCCGCGCGGCCTGGCTCCGGTCCTTCTCTGTGCGAAGGTCATCCCGGAAGTGGATCGCCAGGTGACTGGCCGCCGGCATGGTCAGAACGATGATTTGAGCGACGAGCGGACCGCCTGAGAGCGAGAGTTTCAGGCCGAGGGTTGCCAGGATCGTCTCGGTCGCCAGCCAGACCGTCCATCCGGCCAGGATGGGGACGATCGCCCACCAGAGGCTCCGTGTGGCCGTGAGCGTGACCAGACCAATCAGCGCCATGCCGACGATGGCGAGTCGGTGGCCATCGCGTTCGATGGCGGAGAAACCATCGGCGAGAAGAACGGGCGGTCCCACCAGGGCGGGACGGCTCAGATGGTTCTTCGTCGCGAAACGATCGGCGGCGGCCCGCAGGTCGGCAACGGTCCGCTTCACGTCCTGTTCGGCCATCCCCTTGAGCCGGACGACGACGGCGGTGCTCGTTCCCTCGGCGTTCACGACCGTTCCCTGAAGCAGCGGGTGAGCCGTGATCTTCTCGCGGAGCGCGGCCAGGGCCGCCGGGTCATCGGCCGACTCACGAAGGGCGCCTCCAACGGACATGGCGCTACGGGAGGGGTCGAGGTTGGCGACGAGCTGTTCCGCCACCCGCACGGCCGGGCCTCGCAGGAACAACGGCAGGTTCGCCACCCGGACCAGCTCCTCGTCGATCCGCCAGAACAACGGCATCGCGTCGAGGGCCTGAACGCCCGTCACCGCGTCGATCGTTTCGGGTTGGACCGCGCTGGCGAGCGAGCGCAGTCGGGTCATGCCCGACGGGGTCAGGAGGTTCGGATCATCGTAGAGGATGAAGATGACGTTGTCGTTGCCGAACGACGTGGACGCTTCGCGATAAGCCATTACGTCGGGATCATCTTCGGGAAAGAACGCCTCGATCGACTGCTCATACGTCACATGCCGGCCGAACGCGAGCAACACCACGAGCAACGTGAGGACAACGGCCAACGAGACATAGCGGGCCTGAAGCAAGAAGCGAATCACGTCCCTGTCACCCTCAAGAGGATGGACGCCCGTTGTCGATTGCCGGGCGGGTCAATCCTCCCTTTGTAGAAACGGCGGCCCTGGGCGTCGAGTCCACTTTCTCGGGCTCCTTCCGTGAGGGGATCAGGGAATACGTCGCGGCGAGGATCAGGCCGAACATCGAGAGCCAGAGGAAGACGTCCCAGACCCTTCCCGGTTTGATCCGCTGGTCCGTCCGCCGATCGCGCAAAAAGACGGCGGCCGAGGCGATCAACGGCAACGAGATCGCCTGCATCTTACCGCCGATCATCACCATCCGAACAGGATTCGCCATGCTTACGAACAGGCCAAAGCCGAGCAACGGCAGGACCATGCAGAAGATGCGCACCCAACGCATGCGGAGGTCGTCCCGTTCGGGGTCGATGAAGCGGTTGACCCGCAAGAAGTCCGCCAGCAGGCGGCTCGTTCCGGCGGTCGCGGCGAAGAGGGTCGAATACAAGACGGCGAAGGAGCCGATGACGAGGAACCATTTCGAGACGGTGGCCCCCAGCACCGGCTGGTACATCCGCGCCAGCGTGTCGAGCAATTCACCGACCGTCGCCGGCAAGCCCTTACCCGCGGTGTGCTCGTGTAACACGGAGGCCCCCAGCAGATAAAAGGCCAGCGTGGAGATGGTGTAGATCATCATGCTGACCCAGGCGTCCAGCTTCATGACGCGGAGCCAGCCTCGCGCGCGTTCCACCCAGCCCGTGGTTTCGTCCCTTGCGCCGGTGTAGCGCGCGTATCCTTTCTCGATGCACCAGTACGGATACGCCAGCAACTCGTTTGCCCCGACCCCCGTGATCCCGAACATCGCGAAGGCGGCTCCCATCGCCTCGGGGGGTAAACGGAAGCTGAGGCCCAGGCTGATCGACTCCCAGTGGATCGCGTGGCGTGAGGGGAGGAAGATCACGCAAAGGACCGTCATGAACGTGAACGCCACGACCATCACGGTCGTGGCGCGTTCCACGAGCCGATAGCTGCCGCTGACCAGCATCAGAGCCGTGACGATCGTGATGACCAGCGCCCAGGGCAACTCCGGTCGAGCGGCAAGGGCTCGTCCCGCCGACGGACTGAACGCCGAGACCAGTCGGGCGAGTTGCGGCGATGTCCCCGGAACGACCGTATGGACGGCCTGCCCGATGCCGCCGATCATCGCGCCGATCTGTACCTGTGTCACCAGGAGCATCAGAACGCTCCACCAGACCAGGAGCATCCCCGGCCCGGCAGACGCCGAAAACTGCCGAGCGTCGTCTCTCCCGAGGAGACCGCGTGGCGGCCGAGCTCGATCTGGACGAAGACCTTGATGAAGCAACTGACGATCACCAGCCAGAGCAAGGCGAAGCCAGCCTTGGCTCCGAGGTGCGTCGTCTGGATCAATTCACCGGTGCCGACGATTGCCCCGGCCAGGATCAGCCCGGGACCGATCTGGAGCAGGGCCTTGCCCACGGTTTTTGGCGGGTCCTGGATCGCCTCGGGAGGCAGCGTGTACGGAGCGGGCATGGGGCAAGACTCGCACGGTCGGGAGGGACGGCCTGGTTCCGAGGAGAGCGAGACCGAGGGCCTCGCCGTGCGGCCATCGTAAGGCCCGTTCTCGTTGGAATCAAACGGTTTCCCGTCGCGTGGGGGTCTTTCCGCTCCGGCCGCTGACCAGGACGTGCGGCGGTGGCGGAATCCGGTCGACCTGGACCGAGTCCGCAACGACCTCCGCGAGAAAGCCGAGGAAGCGATCCCGGAAGACCTCGGTCGCCAGCGATTCGGCTCGAAGCCGAGCCCTGGCCGGATCGTGCGGCATCCCCTCGGCTTCCCAGGCGTCGATCGTTCGTTGCAGACCAGAGGGTGTCGGCTCGTCGTAGAGCCGGCCAATACGATTGTCCACCGTCTCCGCCACCCCGCCACGCCCCAGGGCGATCACGGGCGCTCCGCATGCCAGGGCCTCGGGTGGGACGATCCCGAAATCCTCCTCGCCCGGAAAGAGCAAGGCCCGGCAACGTCGCAGGTGGTCACGGATCACGGAATCAGGCTGCCAGCCGAGGAACGTCACGCCCGTCCCGGCGAGCCGTTCCAGGCGGGGCCGGTCGGGGCCTTCCCCGATGATGTTCAGTCGCCGGCCCGATGCCTGGCATGCCATGATGGCATGGTCGATTCGCTTGTAAGGAACCAGGGCTGAGACGCAGAGGTAGGGCGCATTCCGTGGTCCACCGTCCGGCGTATAGAATCGAACATCAACCGGTGGCGGGATGACCCGGCTCTCGCGGTCGTAACAGCGGGCGATCCGGCCTCGCACGGTTTCGGATATCGCCACGAAATGCGAGACCCGGTCAGAGGTCGCGCGGTCCCAGCGTCGCAGGTGGTCGAGGAGCGTCTCCGCCGCCGCTCGGCGAACGGGCCGATTCTTCCAGGTTTCGAGATACGCCTCGCGGCCGTCCCACGCGTACCGCATCGGGGTGAAACAGTAGCAGACGTGTGGTACGCCCAGGGGAGCGCGGACGGCCTTGGCCACGCAATGACTCAGGCTGATGACCAGGTCCACGTCCGTGACTCGCCACGACCGCGCGGCCATCGGCATCATTGGCAAGAAGTGGCGATAATGCCGGTGAATCCCCGGCAGACGTTGCAAGGGGGACGTGCGGATATCCATCGCCTCAATCGTCGGTCCGAGCGCGCCCCGCTTGTGAATCAGTGTGTGGACGACGGCCTGAGGAAAGGCTCGACAGAGCACTTCCAGGCACTTCTCTCCCCCTCGGAGGCCGGTCAACCAATCATGCACCAGGGCGACCCGCAACCTGGATAGGGCCGCGGTCGCCGGCCATCCTCCGGTGGACAGATCGACACGGGCACAGGCATCCATGCCGGCCAGCTCCTCCCTTGGCGGAACCCGAGGGTGAATGGTGGGCTTGATCCAACCGATCCTTTGTTCCGCAAACCCTACACCAAGGGGCCGATTCCGGCAAGCCGGGTCGGCCCCCTGAGCGAGAATGCGTGCCTTGCCTTTCTCTACCTCACGTCCAACAACTCCACATCGAAGATGAGCGTGGCGTCCGGGGGAACAGGCCCCTTACCCTTCGAGCCATACGCGAGATCCGGCGGAATGATGAGCTTCCGGCGCTCGCCGACCTTCATGCCAGCGATGCCCTGTTCCCAGCCCGGGATGACAGCCCTCGTTCCGAGAGTGAAAACAAGTGGCTCATTCCTGTCACGTGAGCTGTCGAACTTCGTGCCGTCTTCCATCGTGCCGGTGTAGTGGACCGATACCTGCTTGCTCGTCTTGGCGACCTCGCCGGTTCCCGGGGTGATTGTCTCGTAGGTGAGTCCCGACGCCATTGTCTGGCTCTGACCGGGCTCCGTCGGCTCGGCCAGGGGAATTGGCTCGGTGTTGACCGTGCCTCCCGGCATGTTG
Source organism: uncultured Planctomycetota bacterium (assembly GCA_963758025.1). Classification (GTDB taxonomy): domain Bacteria; phylum Planctomycetota; class Planctomycetia; order Isosphaerales; family Isosphaeraceae; genus CAVWUA01. The sequence goes on from CAVWUA010000030.1 coordinate 51,564, forward strand.
ATGGCCCCCTCGCCGGCCTCCAGTCGCTGTTCGCCCAGGGCCTCCGCCCTTTCCTCCTCGCTCAAATCCTCGGTCGAGAGAGCCGGCAACTCCACGCCCGGGGGTACGACCTGGACCACTTCGGGCGGTCCGCATCCCCACGTCGAGAGACTCACGAATCCGACCAGGGCCCACAACCGAGACGACATGAATTCGCTCCTTTCCGCGACGTGTCGCTTCGGGCGACACGTGAATGAGTCGAACAATGGCATGGCCGAACCGGAGGCACGGCCGTAGACGTTTCCGTTTCCATTATGCGGTCCGACGGGGGATCTCGACCAGCCGGCTTTCGCTCAAGATCATCCGTCGATTTGATCCGCGGCATGGAGCGACCAGCGAACCCAGGCGAGGGTGCCGCGGAATCACACGTGGGGCGTTGACCACAAAAACGCCACGGGCGGTCTGGTGGACCGCCCGTGGCTCGGGGAGTGGTTCGCGTTACAGGATTGCCGTGCCGGGGCTTATCGCCGCGGCAGGCGGTTCTGGATCCGGTTCAGGTAATTCGCCGCACGCCGGTTCAGAAGAGCCTGGCGAAGGGCGGCGAATCGACTGGCCGGAGTCGTGGCGGCGGTTGCGGTGGACGTGGTCGCCACCGGAGCCGGGGTCGGCGCCGGCGCTGGGGTCGGCGTGCCGACCTCGATCGGGGTCGAGGCCACCGAAGCGGCATGGACCGAGGGGGTCGGGGCCGGGGGAACCGACGCGGACGAGACGAGCCCAGTCGAGGAGGTCAGCGTGAAGCTGTCAGAGTATCCCCGCAAGGGCTGGTGCGTCGTGGACTGGATCGCGCCGTCCGGGATCACCACGTTGACCGTACCCGACGAGCGGAACTGGCCGGAGAGGTTGAACCGCACGGTCTGATCGTCAATCCAGGAGAGGCTCGTCGCCCGGGCGGGGCTGACCGAGTTGATGCCGTTGCCCGAGAGGACCAGGTCGGTTGGTTGGACCGAACCACGATCGACGCGGGTCGAGAAGCTGACCGTGACGCCACTCGTCGAGAGGCTCTGGGCACTGATGACCGGACTGCCGGACGTGCTCAGGGAGGTACTGACGACGCGGTTGGCACCGCCCGCCGCGACTCCGCCCGTGCCACTGTACTCGAACGCTCCGATGTCCGTCGGGCCGAAGCCCGCGTACGGGAAGCCCTTGTCGGGCGTGTCCACCCGCTGACGGAACCGGAAGTCGGTATCCGGGCCGAAACCGGGGAGACCATTGTCGATGGCGTCGGAGGTCAGCATCAGGTCGAAGTTCGCATCGATGAAGAAGACTGCCGGGCCATCGGCTTGCGGACGCGGGTCACGCGGGCTAACGAAGTCCGGGTTCCCCAGGAAGTTGGTTCCCTCACCGGTCAGCACCGACGTGGACATGTTCCACGGGTAGAAGCCGCCGCCGACGCCCACCGTGTCGTCGTTCGGGCTGCTCGCGCTGGCACCGTTGTCGGAGAACATGTTGCGGATCAGGTTGATCCGGCCCGGCACCGAGGCAAAGATCGCCTGGCCCGAGCGGCTGGCCGAACCGAGCGTCGGAATCGAGTGGTTGTTCGCGAAGATGTTATTGACCACGTCAGCCGAGATCGGCTCGTCCTGCAGCGTTCCGTTGAAGACCACGCTTAGACCGTTATCGTTGAAGGCGATCGTGTTGTTCGCCACCTGGGCATGACGACCGTTTCGCAGCGACGATGCGCCCTTGTCGTTGATGACGATACCGGTCAGGTTGCCGATCACCCCGTTGTTCATGATCCGCGCCCCGGCACCGTTGACGCCGGAGACGGCATCGGCGATCCCGATGGCGGAATCGATCACGTAGTTGCGGTCAACCAGGATATCGGAATTGGACAGGAACACGCCGAAGGAATTTGGATCGATCGGCCCAGTCGCCGGGTTGCTCACGAGCGGGCTGGCGATCGTGAACCCACCCAACTCCGTGTCGAAGTTCGGCAGGCTGATCAGATCGGTTCCGGTGACCGTCATGCTCGTGGCCGGCGCGGACGGCCTTCGAATGATCGTGTTCAGCGCCGCACCGGGCAGGTACCGCCCGTCGGAGCTGTTCGGATCGGCCGAAAGGAGCTTGACCAGCGACTTGAGCGTGACGCTCTCGGTGTAGACGCCCGGCAGAACCGCGACCGTGTCGCCGATGCCGGAGGCCCCCATACCCGCCATGATCGTGCTGTACGGGTTGGCCCGCGAGCCTTGAGCCGCGGTCGGATCGGTCACGGCGTTCTGGCCGACGAAGATCACCTTGGACATCGAACTGTTCAGGACGACGAAGTCGAGATTGAAGTTGCCGCCCGGCTGGCCGTTGCCCGAGGAGAACACGCCCGCGAACTCGCCGTCCAGAGCGTTCCCCGCCCAGTCGCGGATAACGTTCGTGCCGCTGCCGAGCAAACTGACCCGGTACCGATCGTTGACCGTCACGCCGGTCAGCGTGATCTGGATGATCTCGCCTCCCATCGCGTTCGGCACGGGGGTGATCTTGATGTTGTTCGAGACGGTGATCGGCACATCGTCGGCCGTGCCGAGCTGGCCGTCGGGTCCGGCCCGGAAGGCGCGGACCGAGGCGGAGTTCACGGTGGCCGGATTAACATTCTCGTTCGTCGTCACCGAGACAACGACCGAGTTGCCCGCCACGTTAGCCTGCCCATCCGGCGCGGGCGAGGAGGCGGTGATCCGCGGTCCGCGCGTGTCCACCACGTAGGTGGTTTGTGCGGCGGCCGCGTTCGCGTTGGAGACGTTCCCGCTCGGGTCCTTGACCCGCACGCGAACAACATCGTAGCCCGTATCGTCGGCCGTGCCGAGGAGGCCATCCGGACCGACATTGACGTTCGTGTTCGGCAGGACGAAGCTCGGGTTGACCAGGCCGGTCGCGGCGGCGTCGGAACCCACCTTCACCGTGAACAGGCCCTGGGCGTTGGTGGTCGCCGTGCCGATGTTCAACTGATCGTCGTTCGTTGCGAAGACACGGTCCGGACCCGCCCAGTCGAGGAAGACCGTCTGGCCCAGGAGGGGGTTGGCTGGCGGGAAGACGTCGGTGATCCGACCGGTGAACGACGGCTGGTTGAGCTGCGTCACCTTGTCGTTCGGCCGTCCCGTGTCGCTGGCCGGGGCCAGCGTGAAGGTGTTGGCGACGACACTCGGCGGGTTGCTGTCGATCGAGAAGGTCAGGAAGAAGTTGCCGCCAGGAATCTTGTTGCCCGAGGGGAGCGGCAACTGCGCTCCGGTGGCCGCGCCTCCGACGGTGTTCTCGCCGTCCAGGGCGACACCTTGCGGGTCGCGGACGACGTTCGAGCCACTGCCGAAGATCGTGATCCGGAACAGGTCGTTGGCCAGAAGACCACCGATACCGCTCAGGTCGATCGTGACGTTCCCGGTGGTCGGGTTGTAGCCCAGCTTACCTGAGAGGTCGATCGTGCGGTCGGCGGAGTTGTTGTTGTTGCCGAAGATCCCGTCGCCGCCCGACGCCTGGAGGATGATCGTCTGGTTGTTGACGGTGACCGGATCGAGCCGCGAGTCGAAGTGGAACCTGATCTGCTGCGGAGCCGTACGCGATCCGGAAACCCCGTTGACAACGTAGAAGTTCTGAACCGTCGTTCCTCCCGGCGCGGTCGGGTCGGTGATGACGGCCGTCACGGCGTCGATCTTCGGCGGGATGATGATCCGCCGCTCCAGGGCACCGATATCGAAGTAGAACCGGCTGCCGCCGCCGACCTGCGGCGCGGTCGGGTCATCGACCCGGAGGAACCCAAGCTGATCCCGTTCGCCGACGATCGGCATGAAGACGAACGTGCCGGGGACGGTGGCCGGCCCAGCATACGAATTCGCGCTGCCCGGCAGGGCCGGGAACCCACTCGTCGCGGTAGATCCGATCCGGGAAGCCGCTCTGAGTGACGATATCGCCTGGGCTACCAAACAGTTCGAAGGCCTGGTTTCGGCCGGTGATGTTGCGGATGCCGCCGGTGGAGTTGAGCACCTGATCGGCGATCGGCTTCAGGGCGTTGCCCAGGCCGGACTGGCTCAGTTCGCTGAGCGCCGAATCCACCGCGGCCGAGCCTTGCAGGAGCGTGAAGTCTCCGTTGGTCGGGTCGCGGAACAGGGCGCGCCGACCTTGGCGTTAAAGTTCGGAATGCCGTTGACCCCGCCCGCCGTGCTGAACAGGTTGAACTGGGCCTGACTGCCGCTGCTATCTCCGCCCACATTAATCGCCGTGGTGTACTGATCGAAGATGTTGTTCATCACCAGCATGTTCACGGCATCCAGTGGCGCGATTGCGGGGGTTCCGCCGTCGCCCTGAATTGCGGTCGGATTGTTGTAGAAGGTGTTGTTCAGGATCACCGCCAGGGACGGAGTTTGTTGCAGGTCGATGCCATCCTGTGGCCCCTGAATCCGCACGCCGACCGGCATGTTGGCAATTGTGTTGCCGTGCAGGTAGAGCAGAGGGCTGGGACCCCGGTAGTTGGTGAGACGGACCCCGGTCTGAGAGCCGGGCGCGAGCCCGCCGGCATTCAGCGCGTCCACTCCCGAGGGATGGGAAATGATCCCGACCTGGCTGAAGTCCGACAGGTTCGAGTTCGAGATCGTCATCGCCTTGGCGGTGTTGTACTGCGTCTCGGGCGTGATGCCGAGCTTGACCGATCGCGGATTGCCCACCCCTTGATAGACCCAGCCGCCACCCTGCTGATCGATGCGGGTCATGTAGCGGATGTCGGCGTTGTCGATCAGGTTGCCGTCGCGGGGATCGTACAGGTTGTAGTCCGAGAGCGAGAGGCCGCCGAAGGCGATCACGCCGCCGTCGCCCGCCGCCGGGGCCGTGGTGTTGCCCGACATCGTCTGCTTCATCTCGATGCCGCGGACGGTCCGGCCGACCGAGTCGTCTCGCAGAGACGTCATGATCACCGGCACGCGCTGCTGGCCGTTGGACTCGTTGCCGCCGATGCCGATGATCCGCAACTGGCTGAACGCACCGGCGTCGAGGTACGGGTCGGCCGGCGGATCGACGCCGTCGTCCACGCCGACGATGAACCCGGCGCCGCCGAAGCTGTCCGCCTGGATGTTCTGCTGCGATCCCGTCGTGCCGTCGCCAGCGACCGCCAAGGTGTTCAGCAGCTTGATCAGGTTCGTTTCACCCGGACGGGCGATCCGTGAGCCATCCGCCAGCAGGGTATCCGGCAAGGAGCTCTGGATCGTCAGAGTCAGGTACGGCTTGGGCTCGGCCAGGAACTGGTTCGGGTCCGGGGTCGGGAACTCCGCGAAGCTGGCACCGTCGAGGCGGATCGTCCCTCGTAGCACGTAGGTCAGGTCGGTGTCGTCCCAGACCGAATCGACGTGCAGGTTGGGCACGTAGCCGACGAAGCCTTGCAGCGCCGGGCAGGACCTCCAGGCCGTTGATCTCGTTGCGGAGCATGACGTTGCCGCGGAAGAACGGATTGCCCGACCGCAGCGGCTTCTGCGGATCGGCCGCGAGCAGGCCGTCCGGCGTGATCGACATCGGCGCCTGGAGGTTGTTGTAGAAGTCGTTGTTGGTAACCGAAACGCGGGTTCCCATCGCGCCGAAGGTGGTCCCGAAGGCGCTCTGGCCGCCCGCCCCCTGGAAGGCCAGAAGGTCGCGCTGGCCGATCGTGCCGGAGGGGGTATTGACCGAACCGCCGCCGTAGCGGAACTGGGCCTCGTCGATGACGGCGATGCCCCCCGAGATGATCGAGGTTCCACCCCAGCGTGCCAGCGGCGGGACGCTCGTCGGAGACGGTTGCGAGAAGTTGCCGCCGTTGTCGGTGTCGATCGGCGGCACGATCGTCGTCACGGCGCCGGTGTTCGGATCGCGATAGACGGTCGTCGCCGTGTCGTCGTAGAACGACGTGAACAGGACCTTGGCGTCGCTGACCGTGTTCGGACGGAATCCGGGGTCGGACGGGCCGAAGTTCGCGTTGGCGTCGAACTGCTTGATGTAGGTCCGGTCGCCGATGTTGTAGCTCGCCCCCGGCGTGACGACGTCGATCGCCGTGCCGTTGGGCATCTTGAACATCATGCCCGGCTGGATATACACCCGGTTCGTCACCGACCGGGTCTGACCGCCGGTGGTCACCATTTCCTGCTGACCGATGACCATCCGGGTGGTCATGGTGTGAGGCAGCGGGTCATCGAAGGTGAAGTTTCGCGAGCCGCCTTCGCTCAACGGGTTGTCCGGGTAGGCGATGGCATTGGTCTGAAGGACCTGACCACTGCTCAGCTCGGCCCGGATGTAGATGCCGTTGATACTGTTGTTCACCACGTCGACCCGACGCAGCAAGGGGCCACGGGACAGGACGTCCTCGCGGAAGCTGTCGAAGTCGGCCGTGATGGCGCCGATGGTGCCGGTGGCCGGGATCGGCTGGGTGATGCTGCCCGCTTCGTCCGGCTTGACGCCACTGTCGGAGATCCGCGTGTTGGTGACCGCCGGCCGGCTGTTGAACAGCGTGACCGGGCCGTTGGACCGGCCGCTGGTGCGGGGGACCGGGCCACCGCCGTAACGGAACTGCGCGAAGTTGATGATCGACATCGCGTCGTCCGCACCCGAGCGGGCATCCTGGCCGTTGGGGCCCTGGAGCCGCCCATCGACCGGGAACGGATCGACGTTCGTCCGGTTCCGCTGGTCGTAGTTGCGGAAGATGATGCCGCCCCAGTCGCCGCCTCGAGGCGCGAAGCCGCTCCCGCCCGGCGCGCCGTCGCCGTTGGTGTCGCCGCCGATCGTGTCGTCGAAGTACGAGGTGAAGTTCACCCGCTGGATCTGGTTCGGGCCACCCCGGACCTGCAGGGCGCTGCCCTGGTTCTGCACGTAGATCGACGCGTTCTGGAGCTTGAGCGCGGAGCCGGCATCGAAGACCAGCATCGTGTTGAACGGCACCGAGACGCTGGCGTCGTTCTGGACGAGGCCCGTGCCGCCGCCCGGCGCCTGGAGGACGAACGGCTGCTGGATCGTGGCGCCGGTGTTCAGGTCCTGCTTCTGGGCACCCGGCAGGGCGACGACGACGACCGGGCCCCGGGCCGAGGCGAGTTCCGCCGCGTACAGGGCCGAGCGGTCGAAGTGGCCGTTGCCGTTGCGGTCATACGCGTTGTTGAATCCGGTGCCGAAGTTGACGACGCTGTTCAGGTTGCCGCCGTTGAGACCGTTGGTCGTGGCTTCGGGAGCCAGGGTCGGGTAGGGCTTGGCCCGGCTGCCGTCGGGGTCGTCGGAGGTCAGGAACGGATCGTCGAAGTAGTCGGGACGGGCATAGATGATGTTGCCGTTGGGCACGACGACGAAGCCCGTCTCGAACGCGCCGCCGGCCACGCCGTCGCCGGTCAGGCCGGGGCGGTACTGGCCGGTCGGCAGGAGGTCCTCAAAGCCGCCGGTGCCGGTCGCGTTGCCGAGGAACTCCCCGTCGAGCTGGTTGCCGTACAGGTCGAAGATCGCGTTGGCGCCGGTGTTGGGGATGTACAGCCGGTAGTGATCGGCCGGCAGGGTCGTTCCGGCCGGGAGGGTGATCTCCAGCCGATTCATGAAGCCGGGATCGCCGAACTGGGCGCCGGGGATGGAGTTCTTGCGGACGATCTTCAGGCCGGTGATCCGGCTGAACCCCAGAGCGCCGACCGGGAACGTGTTGTCCACGCCGAAGTCGCCGTCGGGAATCGACGACGGACCGTCCGCCGAGCGAATCAACTGCACGATGTTGGAGTAATCCCTGTCGGGCAGGGGATTCGAGAAGTCGATGTTGAACTGCGTCGGCGGGGCGTCGGCGCGGGGCGTCTGGCCGAGGACGGGCAGCTCGTAGTAACCGCGCGGACCGGTCACGACCGTGTTATTCGACGCGTCGCGGCTGATCGCCTGGAACGAGGTGATGTAGGCCGCCTCGGGCTGAATGATCAGCTTCAGGGCGAAGTTCTGGTTGCCTGGCATGGACGGGATGGCGTCGAGCGGGTTGCCCGCCGCGTCGGTGATCCCCACGTAGCCCGGCTGTGGCGTCCGCGCCACCACCAGGTACGTTCCGGCGATCAGTCCCGGCGCGAACTTCAGGTCGATCCGTCCGAGGTACGGATCGCTCGGGACCACTCGGTTGCTCGTCGAGACGAAGTTCGCGCCGATGATGAAGCTGGAGAGGTCCTGATCGTCGGCCGTGCCGAGCTGGTTGTCGGGACCCAGGTTAATCAGCGAATAGTTGCTGATATTATTGGCCGTGGACGGGTCGAGGGCCGGCAGCGACAACTGGGGCGGAACCGCCTGCGCGGCCCCGGTGTCCGTGGGCAGGACCACGTCGTACACATTCAGCGACAACGACGGCAGGTTCGGCAGCTTCGTCAGATCGGCCAGCGGCGTGCCGCCCGGGGTCAGCGAGGCGCTGTAGATGTTCGGGAGTGTCGTGTCCACCCGGAACGAGTTGACCTGCTCGGAGGCCAGGCCCGGCAGCGGCGGGTTCGTCGATTCGCCGACGACGACGATCTTGACCTTCTGGAACCCGTTCGCCAGCGCCTGCGGCGCCTGGAAGCGGAACTGGCCGTTCGCGTCGGTCGTGGTGAGCACGTCGTACGAGCCGCTGTAGCCGAGTCCGCCGGGGCCGACCCGCAGGTCGAACGTGCCGTTGTGCAGGCCGTCGAACTGCACGAGCACCGTCAGGCCGTTGATCGTGCCGGGGAACGCGTTCGAGACCGTGCCGACGAAGAACGGCTGCTGAACCTTCGTGTTCTGATCGTTGGGAATGCCCGTGTCGGAACCCCGGCTCTGGTCCAGACCGAACGTCTCGATCTGGGGCGCCTGCAGGGTGACGTTGGGCAGGTCCTGGATGAACGTGCCGCCGGCCACGCCGTTGCCCGAGGGGAACACGGCGTTCACGCCGCTCGGCGGCGGGCCGTTGAATTCGCCGTCGAGGGCGTTGCCGACCAGGTCCGTCACCTGATCGTTGATGACCAGCGCGTAGCGATCCGAGGGGAGTTCCGACTGGCTCAGGCCGGACAGGTCGATGACCGCGTAATTCTTGATCGAATCGTAATAAACCTGCAGTCTCGGGTCGTTGTTCAGCACGACCCCTTCCGGGCGGCCGAACACACCGACGCCGCCAGTGCGGACCAGCGTGATGTTGGAGCGGTTGATCGTGCTGGGCCGCATCGCCTCGCTGAACTGAATGACGACGATCCGCCGGGTGAAGATCGTGTTGGTGACCCTCGGCGCCGTCGTGTCGTTGAGCGTGAACGTGGAGGAATAGGCCGCCAGCGACTTGTTGTCGAGCGAGGTGATCGCGCCGGCCGGAATCCGGAACGCGTAATTGCCGTTGCCCTTGGCGCCGGTGATGCTCAGCGGGAAGGCGACGGTGGTCGCGTTGATAAAGACGGGCGTCCCGACCGTGAGATTCACGCCGGCCGGAACCTGGGTGAAGATCAGATCCGACGCCTGCACCGACGCGGGGTTGATCGGGCGGTTGAAGGTTACGACGACCGAGCTGGGCGTGGTGGTCGGCGTCTGGCCGTTCATTGGCGTGGTCGTGACCACCCGGAGGATGTCGATGGCGTTCATCGCGTCATCGGCCCGGACCAGACCGTAACCCCCCTGCACGTTCCAGGTGTTCGGCACCGCGCCGTTGACGGGCAGGGCCGAGGAGATCATCGCGGACTTGATGTCGGCGGCTCTCGCCTGCGGCGCGATCTGCTTCATCAGGGCCGCCACCGCCGCCAGGTTCGGCGATGCGGAGGACGTGCCGAAGAAGTTCGGCAGGGTATCCGTGTCCAGGTTCGTCGCGGTCGCCGGGCCGGTATTCGGCGGCGGGTTCGACGTGTCGATATCAAAGCCGGGAATGAAGAACGACGTGTTGTTGGCGTCCGATCCCGAGACGTCCGGCTTACGAACGTTCACCGCCGCGATTCGGGTGCCGTCGGGGAGGAAGGTCTTCGTGCCGGGACCGTAGGAGCTGTACTGCTCGGTCACGAGCGGGTTGAAGTTCTGGCCGAACGCCGGGGAGACCCACCAGGGGACCGCGCCCGTGGTGATCGCGTCGGTGCTGTTGCGGTGGCCGATGGTCGTCGGATAGGTCGTTCCGCCGGCGGCGCCGAACTGCTTCGAGACCTGCAGGCCGTTGCCGGCCGGAGCCTGGAAGACCACGCGGCCGGGGTCGGGGCTGCTGGGAGAGACCCGGATGACGATCGAGTAGTTGCCGGGGTTCGGCAGGGCCAGGAACTCCAGCGGCATGTTCTGCGCGATGTTGTTCGTGGTCGCCTGGGAGACGATGGCGTTGTTGCTATCGACGACGAAGATGTCGAGGTCGGACGTCACCCCGTTGGCCACGTAGAACGGGTTGTCCCACTGGAAGGAGACGAACAGCCCGGCCTGCGTGACGGTGATCGGCAGGTTCGTCACCGGCGCCGAGGTCGGGTCGGGGTTGAAGTTCATGAAGCGGCCCATCGTGCCGGCCGCGCCTCCGGGCGTGCCGGGCACGCCGGTGACCGTCGTGGTCACGCCGCGGAATTCCGACTGGTAGCCGCCGTCGGACTGATTGCCCGCCGAGGTGAAGTAGGTCACGTTCGAGTTCGTCACGACATCGGTGACGGCCTGCGCGACGATCCCGTCCTGGAAGAACGGCTCGCCAGGATACTTCAAATCGTCGGAGATGATCTGCGCGCCGGACTGGGCCAGGGCGCGGATGTTCTTCGCGAAACCGATTTCGCCGGGGGCGTTGGGGTCGGCCCCGGTGGCGAAGAGCAGTTGCGCGCCGGGGGCGATGTCGTAGATCTGCTCCAGCATCGCGCGGCCTTCATCGGACGAGCCGGCGGCACCGTCCTGGACGACGGTCACGTTGCTGGGCAGGTCGCCCGTGGCGACCGACTCGGCCAGGCCGACCCCCGCGACGTTCGGGTTGTCGTACTGGTTGACGCTGTCGGAGATCACGCCGATGGCGACCCCGGTGCCGTCCACATTGTACGAGTTGCGCGATGTCGGCCCGCATCGCCGCGTCGGACTGGTTGTTCGAGCTGCCCGCCGCGTCGTACGACGGCTTGAAGAGGGGCTTCATGCCGTACGTCTGCGGCATCTGAGCGACCGCCGCGAGCTGGGCGACGGGCACATAGCCCTCGGCGATGTGCTTGGAGACATCCACCGCGCCGATGTCCATGCCGAGGTTGCGCAGGGCGGCCGTGAAGGCGCTGAAGTCGGAGTACCCGCCGGTGACGTCCACACCGACCTTGTCCCCCTTGAAGAAGATCTTCGACGCGTAGCTGGAGGTGAAGGCCCCGTCGCCACCGTGCTGGGCGAAGTTCTGGTATTCCTGGTAAATCTGGATCAACTGCTCGCCGGCCAGGGCCATCGGGCCGTTCTTGACGTCCATCAGGTTGGTCGTTTCCGGCCGCCAGCGGGGCGGATCGGCCGACAACAAGAGCCGATGCTCCAGCGACTCCACCCGAGGGAACGTCCGTCGCTGGTCATTGGGCTTGCGACCCCGCCCCTTATCTCGATTCCGATCGCCGCGATTGAAGCTGCCCATACGACAACGCTCCCCGGTTTTGCCCTGCGTCCGCCTCACCCCGATTGGCTCGCTGAACCAGTCGTTGTTGCCCCGACGGGGCAGGCAGACGGCGAAGGTGAACGATTCTCAGATGATTCCGACCGCTTGTGTGTATCGATTTGCCCGCGGGCCGACAGAGGACGAAGGGCCTCGATCCCGGCTCGCTGGTTCCGCTGGAAATTGCGCCCCGCGGCGACTGATCAAGATCCCGGACGGATTCCGGCGCTCGACCTGTCTCGCTTGGCTGATTGAATGGCTCCATGCACGCAATCAATCATTGTGGTAAGGATTCTCCCTGTCAAGTCCATTCGCGGAGAATTCGTGGAAGGTGCGGGTGCGGGGGAGTGAGACGGGCGAATTCTGGCAATCCGAAAGCCACAAGGCGCAGATTGCAAACCATGTTCAGTGTGACCCCCGATTTTCCGCTGTCAAACCAACCCGACAAGTTTTCGGAGTCCGTCCGAACGTATGCTCCGAGCCCGAACGATTGTACGGCCCCAGGGGGATGAATGTTCAGCGGGTGTGTCGTTCTTTTTCAACATGACGTCGGTCCAGAGGCCGTGTCGGGGATCTCCACGCCCTCGCGCCGGAGGTCATCGAGCAAGGCGGAATAATTCTGGTAAAGCAGGGCGGACAGACCGGCTTTGCGGGCGCCTTCGACGTTTTCGGGAACATCATCGATGAACAGGCAGTCCTCGGGAGGGGCGTCGGCGGCCTCCGCGCAGGCGAGGAAGAACGCGGCGGCGGGCTTGATGTGGCCGACCTCATACGACAGGACCAGGCGATCGAAGTGGGCGAGCGTCTCGGCGAACTGCCGGCGGAAGTGCGCGGCGTGCAGGTCGTTGGTGTTTGAGCCGAGGATCAGCGTGTATCCCCGCTCTTTCAGGAACGGGATGAGTCGGTGGACCGGTTCATTCGGCCAGAAGATGTCGGCCCACGCGGCGGCGAATTCCTCGTGTGGCAGTTCGCCCAGCCCGGCCAGATCGCAGAGGGCTTCCCCGAAATCCTCGGCGGAGATCCGGCCGCTCTCGTAACGCCCGACGAGCGGGTTCAGGCCGGCCTCCCGGAGCCTTCGCAGGAGTGCCGGCCCCGTCAGGCCGTGGCGTCGGGCGAGCCGGTCGCACGCGAGGGCGTAGTCGAAGTGGGCCACGACGTTGCCGAAGTCGAAGATCAGGGCGGGGCGTCGCATCGGGCGTCAAGGCTCCGGGGGTGAGGCGGGTTTCTCGGCGTCGGGAAGAGGCGTCGGCGCGGCCGGAGGCGCACTGTCCCAGGCGTTGCCGAACTTGCGCCAGACGCCGACGTTGACGTCTCGGGTGACATTGCGGACCGAGCCGTCGAGCATCAGCAGGTGGACCCCCTCGACGTGACCGCTGGAGGCCCCCATGCGGGCCGAGCCACCGTCTTCGGCGACGCACGAGGGGGAGGCGCCGGGGGGCATCGCATGATTGTAGAGAGTCGAGGGCCAGCCCGCCAACGCCCAGGACGCCCCGGCGTCGCCCATCCAGGATTCCGCGGGCGCGTCGGGGCAGCCGGCGGGCCGGACCGGGCCGGGGACCGTCGCGTAGTTGATCGGTGCCCGGACCCCCTTCCGGCCGTTCCCCAGCAACCGTTCGGTGAAGCTCGCGGTGTAGCTGGTCCCATCCCCCGCCTCGACATCGGCCAGGGTCACGTTTTTTCCGGGGGAGAAGGGGCCATGACGACCATCGACGGTATCCCCGGTGTTGGCCCGGTAGCTCACCGGCGCGGGGAAATCGGGCTGGATCGCGTTCGGATCGCTCGGGCAGACGAGGCCCCGGATGCGTCGCACGGTGGGCCGGGTGCCGATCTTGCCGGCGGGCGGGATTGTCTCGGGCTGGAGGTTCGCGAACTCGGCCGTTCCCAGTTGCATGAGCATCAGCCCGAGCGGCCCGAGCGCATCCTCCCGGCGGTCCTCCAGCGTCGGCACGACGGGCAAGCGTCCGGCGGTCTCGTCGTAGAGCGCGACGGCCTTGCCGATCTGCATGAGGTTCTGGCGGCAACTGACCACCCGCGCTGTCTCTCGCTGACGAGGCAGGGCCAGCAGGATCAGCAGGGCGACCACCCCCACGAGCACAATCACCACGATCACTTCCAGGGCCGAGAGCCCTGACCGGCTCCGCTGTGGACGCATCGCTGATTTCTCCTCTTTTTGTCGTGCCGACCGAGTTTCTCACCAAAGCGTGAGGTCGCGGAGCCAGCGCGAAGCGACTTCGGACATGTTTTTCTTTGCAAACCGGTCACGCCCCTGGCAATCTGACAATCCCGAGAGCCAGCGTAACCCGAACCTCTCCCCAATTCAGGACCACTGCATGATCCGCGCCAACGTTTTCCGAATGCTCGGCCTTGTCGCTCTGCTCGGCCTGGGCCTGACGACGGCCCCCCGCGCGAGGACGAGGCCCCGGTGGTGCCCCCGCGCGAGGGGGAAACCGAGACGATTGTCCTGTTCAATGGCAAGAACCTCGACGGCTGGAAAGGGCACGACAAATACTGGTCGGTTCAGGACGGCGTGATCGTCGGCAAGAACACCGAACCGGTGAAGGTCAGCACGTACCTCCAGACCGAGCGGGTATTCAGCGACTTCCGCCTCACGGCGCGGGTCAAGCTGGTGGAGTCGGAGATGCACTCCGGCATCGCCTTCTGGGGCCGTCGCGCTCCGGAGCACGGCGATGAGTACACCTACGCCGGGCACCTCGTCATGTTCCCGTCGAACTGGGGCATGTACGACCTCTTCGGCCGGAACGGTCTGCCGGTCGATCCCGCCCCGGCGAAGAAGGTCGGCAAGCAGCACGACTGGAACGACCTGGAGATCCTCGCCCAGGGGAACCGCGTCCGCGTCGCCGTCAACGGCACGCAGGTCATCGACTGGCGCGACCCTGAGCCGGAGCGGATCAAGCGAGGCCCGATCGGCCTCCAGCTCCACTCGAACATGGTCCCGCAGGAAGTCCACTTCACCGACCTGAAGCTCGAAACCTTCCCGAAAGACGATCGACTCATCACGGTGAAGGAATGAGCCGGACCAGCCCCCCGAACGCCGAGGCTGTCTCGCGTAACTTCCCGGACGGCGTGCCGCTGCCGCGCGCCGTCCGGGCCTTGTGCGACTATCTCGACGTCCACGGCTATCCGATCGTCGGCGGGTTCGAGATCTGCAACGAGGGGGCCGAGGCCCTGGAGTCCTGGTTCCGGGGCGACCCGGAGATGATCTCGAAACTCGGCGTCTTCGGCAATTCCGCCACCGGCTCGAATTACGCCGTCTGGTTGATCGAGGGGGACGACCCCGACGCCGCGCCCGTCGTCCTGCTCGAATCGGAGGGGCGGAATGCGACCCTCGCCCGCAACGCGGCCGAGTTCTGCCGACTGCTGGGCGTGGGCCACGACGACGTCAGCCTGGACGACATGACCCGGCCCCCCGAGGAGGTCGTCGAGGGCCTCGACGACTACCGCGCCTGGCTCCAGCAGACCCTCGGCCTGACTCCGCCCGCCCTCGGCGCGGAGATCACCGACGAGGCCCAGGCCAAAAGCCCGGATTTCGCCGCGTGGGTGGACGACTGGTTCCGGCGCCGGGGGATTTGATCGCAGTATTTCGAAGGAGGGATTTCGCTCCCCGACGACGGAGGCCCCAATTCGCCCCTTGCCGCTGGTTTTCGTAGGTTGGGCATCATCAACCCTCTAAATGGTGCATCCGGTAAGTTTTTGGAGCGCGGGCCTCTGGCCCGCTATCCCGGATGCGGGCCAGAGGCCCGCGCTCCAAGGAAGGAGATTTGGCGGATGCACCACTCAACATGCACCACATGAATTCCGGGAGGCGGGGGGTTCACGGACGCGAACCCCCCGCCTCCCGGAATGAGATTCTGCACAACGGGTTGAGGGAACCAGCACCAGGAACGTGTGATGCCGGAAATACCAGACGAAGCCAATGTCGGGAATCCGCCCCGATCTCCGGGAGGTGGGTGGTGGGTCTCGCTCCTGCTGGGGATCGTCCTGCTGGGAGTGTACCTGGCGAATGGTCGGGAGATCGGCCAGTACGACACGGAGCCGACGACCCTGTCGGCCCTGGCCTTGATCCGGGGGGACGGGCCGTTTCTCGACCGCTTTCAAGGGGTGCTCCGGGAGCCGCCGGACGGGCGTTTGCCGGTGTACGTCACGCGGAAGCGGGGGCACATCGTCTCCCGGTATCCGCTGGTCCCGGCGCTGGTGGCCGTCCCGCTGGAGTGGCCGCAGGTCTGGCTCCTGGACCGTTTCCGCCCTGGCTGGGACCGCCGGCCGGACATGGCCTGGGGAGGGGCGAAGTTCCTGGGGAAGAATGCCGCGGCGATCCTGACGGCGCTGGTCGGGGTGGTGCTGCACCGGCTCCTGATCGGGCTCGGACTGCGGCGGCAGGCGCTGCTGGCGACGCTCGCCGCGATGCTCGGCTCGGATCTCTGGACGGTCGCCAGCCAGGCCCTCTGGCAGCATGGACCGGCCGCCCTGTTCCTGTCGCTGGCGGTCGTGCTCCTCCTGCCGGACTCCCCGTCCCGGCTCCGATTCGCCCTGGCGGGCGTGTCGGCGGCGATGCTCGTGGCGTGCCGGGCGATCGACCTTCCCTTCGCCCTGGTTCTGGCGGCCTGGGTGGCCTGGAGGCATCCGAAAAGACTGCTCTGGTTCCTGCCGGGACCGGTCCTGATCGGCGGGGCGCTCGTCGGTTACAACCTGTGGCTCTTTGATGCGCTCTCGGGAGGGCAGGCGGAGCTGGAGGCGCTGCATCCCCGGTTGCACGGGGTTCCCGGCCCCTGGGCGGGGAACATCCTGGAAGGGGTCGCCGGGACGCTCCTCAGCCCGAGCCGGGGCCTGTTCGTGTTCTGTCCCGTGGGTGGCCGTCGCGCTGGCGGTCTCGCCGTTCGCCTGGAAGCGGCTCAGGCCCTGGCCGGTCGTCCGCTGGATGCTGGCGACGCTGCTCGTCTACCTGCTGATCCTCTCGAAGTACGCCGTCTGGTGGGCGGGGCATACGTTCGGCCCGAGGTACTGGACGGACGTCATGCCCCTGTTCGCGGTCCTGCTGGCGGTCAGCCTGGCCTGGGCGCGGGAACGCGCGCGGGCGGTCGGGGTGATCGCGGCCCTGGCGGTTGCCCTGTCGATCGGGATTCAGGTCCTTGGGGTCTTCTGTTTTCCGACGAGCGGGTGGAACCTCACGCCCGGCCGACGTGGACCGCAATCACGAACGGCTCTGGAGCTGGCGGGACAGCCAGCTCTCGCGCTGCCTGATCGAGATGCTGGAGGCGAAGGAGCACCGTTGAGCCGGTCGAGGGGGGAATCTCCGGTGGCCGTTCGTGGTCGGCTTGCCGTAAAATGCCGGTCCTGCCCCTTGCCGGCCCTTTTTGGATTGAGCCTCCGACGATGTCCACGATTCACCTGCCGACCCGACTTCAAGACCGACTGGCCCGGGAGACGAGCGCGGAGGTCCACTTCGACCGCGGCACCCGGTTGCTCTACGCGACGGACGCCAGCCTGTACCAGATCGAGCCGGTGGGGGTGGTCGTGCCCCGTTCCGTGCGGGATGCCGTGCGGGCCGTCGCCCTGGCCGGCGAGGAGGGGGTGCCGGTCCTGCCGCGAGGGGCCGCGACCAGCCTGTCCGGGCAGACCGTCGGCCCGGCCCTGATTCTCGACTTCTCGAAGTACCTGAACCGGATCGGCGTGGTGAACCGCGACCAGGGGCGCGTACACGTCGAGCCAGGAGTCGTGCTCAACCAGTTGAACGCCCACCTCAAGCCCCTGGGCTTGATGTTCGGCCCGGACGTCTCGACGGGGGACCGCGCGACCCTGGGCGGCATGATCGGGAACAACTCGGCCGGAGCGCGCTCCCTGCGGTATGGCAAGACGGTCGATCACGTGCATTCCGTCGATGTCGTGCTGGCCGACGGGACGACGGCGACCTTCGGCCCGGTGTCCCCGGAGGAACTAGACACCCTCTGCCGCCGGGAGGACCGCATCGGTCAGATCTACCGCACCGTGCGGGAGACGGTCGAGTCCCACCGCGACGCGATCATCGCCCGTTTCCCGAAGATCCTGCGGCGGGTCAGCGGCTACAACCTCGACGAGTTCATCCCCGGCCTGCCGGTGCGGGCGGTCGGCTGGCCGGACGAGCCCTGGCAGTTCAACCTCGCCCGGCTGATCGTCGGTTCGGAGGGGACGCTCGCGGTCGTGACCGGGGCCGACCTGAAGGTGGTGCCCGCCCCCAAGGTGCAAGGGCTGGTCGTGCTCTCGTTCGCCACGATCCCCGCCGCGCTCGACCGCCTGAACGAGATCCTCGAAACCGGGCCGATCGCCGTCGAGATGCTCGACCGCATGATCCTGGACCTCGCCGCGCGGAACCCCGAGTACGCCCGGAGCCTGAGCTTCGCCGAGGGCCATCCCGAGGCCGTCCTCGCGGCGCAGTATTACGCCGACTCGACCGAGGAGCTGGCCGCCCGGGCCGAGGACCTGGCGGCGCCGTTTTGAGGGGACACCGCGCGTCCTGGGCATCCACAAGAGCCTCTCGGAAGCCGCGAAGGACGACTTCTGGAAGATCCGCAAGGCGGGGCTCTCGCTCCTGATGGGCATGGTCGGCGACGCCAAGCCGGTGGCGTTCGTCGAGGACACGGCCGTCTCGGTCGATCGCCTGCCGGAGTTCTACGAGCGGTTCCGCGAGATCGTCGCCCGACAGGGGGCCTCGGCCGCCTGCTACGGCCATGCGGACGTCGGCTGCCTGCATATCCGGCCGATCCTCAACATGAAGACCGCCGAGGGGGTGGAGCGTCTGCAAGCCATCGCGCGGGATGTCTCCGACCTGGTGGCCGAGTTCGGTGGCGCGATGAGCGGCGAACACGGCGACGGCCTGGCCCGCAGCCGCTGGAACGCCAAGCTGTTCGGCCCGGAGGTCTATGAGGCATTCCAGACGATCAAGCGGGCCTTCGATCCCGAGAACCGCCTGAATCCGGGCAAGGTGGTCGCCGAGCCGGACCTCGCCGCCGACCTGCGTATCAGCCCCGACTACCACACCCGGGAGCCTTCGGAGACGGTCTTTGACTTCTCCAAGCAGGGTGGTTTCGCGAGGGCCACGGAGCTTTGCTCGGGGGTCGGCGCGTGCCGCAAGACCCACACCGGGACGATGTGCCCGAGCTACATGATCACCCGCGACGAGGAGCACACGACCCGGGGGCGAGCCAACGCCCTGCGACTCGTTCTCTCCGGGGCCCTTCCCGCCGAGAACCTGTCCAACGAAACCCTGCACGACGCCCTGGACCTCTGCCTCCAGTGCAAGGCCTGCAAGACCGAGTGCCCGTCGAACGTGGACATGGCGAAGCTCAAGGCGGAGGTGCTCTACCAGTCGTCGTTATCCCGCCCGTTGCCGCTCGGCCATCATCTGCTCGGGAACATCCACCGCCTGAACCCGCTCGGTTCGGCAACCGCTCCGCTGGCGAACTGGTCGCTCCGACAGGCCCCGTTGAAATGGCTGCTGGAGAAGGTCGCGGGCATCGACCGCCGCCGCACCTTGCCGACCTTCGCCCACGACCACCTCCGACGCTGGTTCCGCCGCCATGCCGCCGACCCCCGCGCCGGGCGGCGCGGCGAGGTGATCCTGCTCGACGACTGCTTCACGACCTACAACACGCCCGAGGTCGGCCGCGCCGCCGTGCGGTTGCTGGAAGCCGCCGGCTATCGCGTCCGACTGGCGGGCCTGTCCTGTTGCGGTCGCCCCGCGATCTCCAAGGGGCTCTTACCCAAGGCCCGCGACCTGGCCCGGGAGAACGTGGCGCGACTGGTCGAGGATGCCCGCCGAGGCACGCCGATCCTCGGTTGCGAGCCCAGTTGCCTGCTGACCCTGGTGGACGAATACCGGGATTTCCGCCTCGGTCCCGACGCCGATCTGGTCGCTTCCGTGAGCCGCCTGGTCGATGCGTTCGTGGCCGATCCCGAACGGGTGCCGGACCTGCCAATGGCCTCGCTTCCCGCTCGGGTCCTTCTGCACGGCCATTGCCAGCAGAAGGCCCTGACCGGCACGGCGGGCACGCTCGCGGCGCTTCGGCGTATTCCAGGGCTGGAGGTGCGTGAGCTGGACTCCGGCTGCTGCGGAATGGCCGGGTCGTTCGGCTACGAACTCGGCCATTACGACCTGAGCACCGCTCTGGCGAACCGGGTTCTGCTCCCCGCGATGACGGCGGAACCGGAAGGCCTCCTCGTCGCTCCGGGTTTTTCCTGTCGGAGCCAGGTGCATGGTCTGACGGGGCAGACGGCCCTTCATCCCGTGGAACTGCTTGCCAGGCAGTTGACACAAGGGAATGGATGATCTATCGTTCCTGAAACAACATATCAAAATTAAGAAATTTCAGGTGTTAGATCTCTTTTTTCGTTTCTTGACGATTCCCGATCGGGTACAGTAAACCCATCCACCAATTCAACGATCTGTCGCCGTGCTCCATCGGACCACCCGCTTCTCACGCGAAGAGGAGTGATCTTCATGTCCATGCCTCGTCGTGCCTTCACCTTGATCGAGCTTCTGGTGGTCATCGCGATCATCGGCGTTCTGATTGCCCTGTTGCTCCCGGCGGTGCAGGCGGCCCGGGAGGCGGCCCGCCGGATTCAGTGTACGAACAACCTGAAGCAACTCGGCCTGGCGCTCCACAACTATCACGACATGCACGACTGCTTCCCTCCGGGTCGCATCTGGAAAGCCGGCCCGCCTGGCCCAACCTTCCCGACGATCTTCTCCGGGACGCCGAACACCCCCTGGTTCGTGTTGATGTTGCCGCAGTTCGAGCAACAGGCTCTCTACAACGCCTTCAATTACAGCCTGGGCGCCGAGGGATTTGCCGGCCCCGGCCTGGCTCCCGTCGCCGGATACTTCGCCAACTCGACGGTTTCCGCCACCAAGATCAGCACGTTTCAATGTCCGAGCGACCGCCAGATGGAGTTTCAGATTACCCCGCAGTATCTGGGAGGCGCGCTGAGCGGGCCGAAACTGACCAAGGGCAATTATGCCGTGAGCTGGGGCAACACGAACTGGCGGCAGGGCACCGTCGGCTCTCAGACGTACCTGAAGTCGGCCTTCGGCCACGACATGAATATCAACACCGCCTCGATTCGTGATGGCACCAGCTCGACCGTCTTCGTCGGCGAGGTGCTTCAGGGGGCCTTGTACGACGTGCGGGGCGTGATGTGGTCGAGCGTTCCCGGCGGCGGCTCCTTCATGACCCGATTCCCACCGAATCAGGTCAAGGATTACTTGAATCTGAAATCGGGCGGCGACCAGTTGAACGACACGATCTTCTGCGTGAGCGAGCCGGTCCTCCACCTTCCTTGCCAGTCGATCAACTCCGACAACGAGGCCTTTGCCGGCGCGAAGCCGTCACCCGGGCGGGATCAATATCCTGTTCGGCGATGGTTCCGTTCGCTTCGTCAAGGACGGAATCAGCCCTCCGACCTGGATCGCCCTGAACACGATCGCCAATGGCGAGGTGGTGAGTTCGGATAACTATTGATCGATCGTGCGCGGTGGACCCGTCACCAGGCCCGTTCGAGCAGGTCTTCCATATCGTTTCGCTCGCAAGGCCTGGGATTGGTTCGATGGCAGTGGTCGAGCATGGCCAGGCGGGCGTATCGCGGGATCGCCTCGCGGTCCAGCTCCTCGATCTGGCCGAGCCGCCGGGGCAGGGGGAGTCGCGCGAGGACCAGCTCGATCAGGGTGATCAGATGGCTCGGGCCATCCTCGCTTCGACCGACGCCAAGCTGTCGGGCGAGAATCGCCATCTTCGGCTCGGCGGCCGGTCGATTGAACCGAAGGGCATGAGGCAGCAGGATCGCGTTGAGCGTTCCGTGGTGCACGCGCCCTTCGGCACCCAGCGCATGCGACAAGGAATGGACAACCCCGAGCCCCTTGTGGAAGCTGATCCCGCCCATCAGGGCACCCATCATCATCGAGCGACGCGCCTGGCGGTCGTGACCGTCTCGTACGGCTGACTCCAGCCCCTGCGCCACGTATTTCAAGCCCTCCAGGGCGATGCCGTCGCAGATCGGATGCTCGGTGCTGGAAAGGAAGCTCTCGATGCAATGCGTCAGGGCATCCATCCCGGTTCCCGCGGTCAGGACCGGCGGCAGATCCCGGGTGAGGTCCGGGTCGCAGATGGCGACGCTGGGAAGCAGGTAGGGACTCAGGGCGATCGTCTTCCGGCCGGTCCGCGCGAGCTGGATCAGCGTGCCGCGCCCCGCCTCCGTTCCCGTTCCGGCGGTTGTCGGCATGGCGATCATCGGGGGGAGATCCGCCGTGATTCGCTCCGCGCCGCCGGTCGTCAGGTCGTAATCGGCGAGCGTTCCGGGATGAGTCGCCAGCAGACGGATGGCCTTGGCCGCGTCGATCGGACTCCCCCCGCCCAATCCGACGAGGCCGTCGCAACCGCGCTCTCGGTAGAGTTCCAGCCCCGCGCACACGTCCGCTTCGGTCGGGTTGGCCTGGACCCCGGTGAAGACGACCGCCCCGGGTAACGAGGCGATCACGCGATCCACCAGGCCGTTCCGTTTCAGGCCGGGATCGGAAACCACCAACGGTCGCGCAACCGAGAGGCGCGCCAGTTCCGTTGCGAGATCCGTGTGCGCACCTTCTCCGAAGAGAATGCGATTCGGGAACGTGAAGACCGCCGGCATCGCCCCACCCATCCCGACGACCAGGCGTCAGCGTCAGCAACCCCGGCGTCGCTCGTCGCCCTTCGCCTCGCTATCTCACCCCAATTGCGCGAGAAATCCGTCCATCTCGGACGCCGCGTGCGCATCGCCAACGGCCCTGGCCTTGGCGATCCCCGTCTGGAACGCCTGGCGCACCTCGTCGATCTCGCCACTCTCCATGTACGACTGGCCGAGCTGCTGATAGGCCGCCACCTGGTCGTCGGGATGGTCGGCGATCAGGGACAGGAGCCGCTCGCGTCCTTCGGCCACGTCCCCATCGCGCAAACATTGCAGGGCCAGCCCATAGCGGAGAAACGTGTCGCTCGGATCGTCGGCCAGACTCTGTTCGAGCATCCGTCGCTTCGGCGATTTCTCGGCCATTTGCCTGATCTCATCCTCATCTCTTCGTGATAACGCAACGGTTCCACAGGCTACCCAGCATCACGGTCCGATGTCAACGGACCACTCACACCCTCGCTTGGACTGGGGGCTTTGTACGGGTAAAAGGGGAAAAACGGTAGTCTGAATAGGTTTCGGAGGTGAGTGGTTAAGCTGGCAAACTGGGGAATCCGATGGAAGACAGGTCGGGATCGGACGCCCCAGATACGGTCGGCGAGGGAGCGAGGTCCGGGGGCGGACACTGGTGAATGATCAGGAGCAACCGTAATGAGGGTCCCCACCGTGCCACTATCTCGGACGCGTCGGCATGGACGCAAACTCATGGTGCTCTTGGGTTTGGTGGTTATTCTCATCACGAACCCGACCCGGGGCGACAGCAAGAGCCGGCGGACACCCGTCGTCGAGGCCGTCCAGAAGGTCATGCCGAGCGTCGTGAGCATCTCAAGCGAGAAGCGTGCCGCCTCGAACAGTCGATGGCCCTTCTCCACCGAGGAAAATCAGCGCCCGAGAGTCAGTGGCATGGGCACGGGCGTCATCATCGACGACCGGGGATACATCCTGACCAACCAGCACGTGGTCGATCGGGTCCAGAACATCGAGGTTCATCTGTCCGACGGCTCGGTCTGCCGGGGTGAGGTGGTCCAGCAAGACCCCGTCATGGATATCGCCCTGCTGAAGATCGAGGCCGGTCGTCCGGTCCCGGCGATTCGGATCGGCTCCTCGGCCGACGTGATGGTCGGTGAGGACGTCATCACGATCGGCAACGCCTTCGGATACGAGAATACGGTTTCCGTCGGAATCATCAGTTACGTGGGTCGCAACGTGACCCTGTCCGACGAGCAGGTGTACCGCAACCTGATCCAGACCGATGCCTGCATCAACCCGGGAAATTCGGGAGGGCCGCTGGTCAATATTGACGGAGAGTTGATCGGGATCAACGTCGCCGTCCGCGCCGGAGCTCAGGGAATCGGGTTCGCCTTGCCCATCGACGACGTCAAGAAGGTCGCCGCCGAGATGCTGAGCACCCGACGGCTCGCGTCTACCTGGCACGGCATCGTGGCGGGCGAGATCCTCAAGGACGCGCTTCGCTCCGTGATCGTCCGTGATATCCAGCCGGGAAGTCCGGCCGAGGCCGCCGGCTTCCAATCCGGCGATCAGGTCGTCCGTGTCGGGGATCTGGAAGTCAACAACCCACTGGATATCGAGCGCGGATTGCTCGACCTTCGGCCAGGCCAGAAGATCAATGTCGTCGTGAACCGCGCCGGTCAGAGCCAGACGATCCCCCTGGAGGTCCAGCAATTGCCCCGATCGGCGCCCAACGCCGCGGAGCATATCTGGCGCACGCTTGGGATCAAGATCCAGCCGGTAACGCGGGAATATGTCTCGGCGGTCTCGCCGAATTTCCGTGGAGGGCTTTACGTCAGCGCCGTGTCTCCCGGCAGTCCCGCCGCGCAGGCGATGATCCAGCGCGGGGATATCCTCGTGGGGATGAATGTCGGCAAGAGCCGCTGGGAAACGATCCAGCCCGAAAACCTGCTCTACATCCTCACGCTGCCCGAGGTCTTCCGTCTCCCCTCGGTCCAGTATTACCTGGTTCGTCAGAATCAGTTTGTCGAGGGGAGCGTCAGCCTGGCCAACACCACAAGGGCCACGGCGCGCCGCTGAGAAGGGTCGTGAGCAACCAGCCCAATCCTGTCGCCACGGCCTTTTCAGACCGTCGATCCCGGCGTATCGTGACTCGTGTTGAGGGAACCGTGTCGCGAGACGGCAGACGATTCAAGCTCGCTGGGTGGACAACATGCTGCGCGTGGTGATCGCGCCGGACAAGTTCAAGGGGAGCCTCTCGGCGATCGAAGCCGCCGAGGCCATGGAGCGAGGCGTCCGCGCCGTTCGGGCCGATGCGGCTGTTGATCGGGTCCCGATGGCCGATGGAGGCGAGGGAACCGTCGAGGCGCTCGTGGCCGCGACCCACGGTTCCTATCGCGAGGCCACCGTTTCCGGGCCGCTCGGCGAGCCGGTCCAGGCGGCCTTTGGCTTGCTGGGGGATGATGGACAGACGGCGGTGATCGAAATGGCCGCCGCGTCCGGGCTGGGACTGGTGTCGCAGGAGCGGCGAGATCCGTCGCGCACGTCCACGCGCGGGACCGGAGAACTGCTTCTGGCCGCCATCGCGGCCGGTGCGCGGCGGATCATCATCGGCATCGGCGGCAGCGCGACGAACGACGGCGGAGCCGGACTGGCACAGGCCCTCGGATACCGGTTGCTCGATGCCCAAGGGCGCGAAATCGGCCCTGGCGGCGGCGAACTCGGGCACCTGGAACGGGTCGAAGCGGCGGATCGTCATCGGGCGCTCGACGGAATCGACGTCGCGATCGCTTGCGATGTGGACAATCCTCTATGCGGTCCGCACGGGGCGTCGGCCGTTTACGGGCCTCAGAAGGGGGCGACCCCGGAGATGGTCGAGCATCTGGACCGGAACCTCGATCACTTCGCGGCCATCATCGCGAGCGACCTGGGCGTCTCGATCCGCGATCAACCCGGCGCCGGTGCCGCGGGTGGTCTCGGTGGGGGACTCGTGGCGTTCGCGGGGGGAACCTTACAACGCGGAATCGACCTGGTGATCGACGCCGTTGGATTGTCCCGACGCCTCGAAGGGGCGGAACTCTGCCTCACGGGCGAGGGGGCCTTGGACGCCTCCAGCGCGTTCGGCAAGACCGCCGTTGGCGTCGCGCGGCTGGCTCGCTCGCGACATTGCCCGACACTCGCTCTCGCTGGTACGATTGGCGACGGCGCGGACGAGGTCCTGAACCACGGGATTGATGCCTTTTTCTCCATCTGCCCTGGCCCCATGACGATCGAGGCGGCCATCCGGAACGCGGGGCCGCTTCTGGAACGAGCCACGGCTCAGGCCCTCCGGGCATTCCTCGCTGGTAAGGCCGGGGAAAGAGTCGGAAGATAGAGATTCAACGACAGGCTCCCTGACGCACAACCCGGATCGGGATCGATCCTCCCCACACCTTCATGAACCAAGATCCCCCGCCTGACAGTGAGTTTTCCCTGATCGACTGGATCCGTCAACGGTCCGCCGCGGCGGACTGCGTTCCGCTGGGAATCGGCGACGATTGCGCGATCCTGAAGGTCACGCCGGGGGAGAACCTGCTGGTGACGACCGACATGCTCATGGAGGGTCGGCACTTCCGGCTCGACGAGCACGGGGCGGAGGCCGTCGGTTACAAGGCGCTCGCGGTGAATCTCTCGGACATCGCGGCCATGGCCGGCCGACCCCGGGCGGCCGTCGTCGCGGTGGCCTTGCCTCGCGGTCGAGCCGCCGACATCGCCCGGGGGCTGCACGCCGGAATGTCTCCTCTCGCCGCGCGCTTTGGCGTCACCCTGGCGGGTGGCGATACGAATGCGTGGAATGGACCGCTGGTCGTCAGCATCACGGTCCTGGGGGAAACCGTGGCCCCCGGCGCGGTGCTCCGTCGCGGAGCGAGCCCCGGGGACGTCGTGCTCGTCACCGGGCCTCTCGGCGGCAGCTTTCTCGGGCGCCACATGAGGCCCTGGCCCCGCGTGGCGGAGGCCCTGGCGCTTCACCAACACACCAATCTCCGGGCGATGATTGACATCTCGGATGGCCTGGCGGGCGATCTCGCCCACATCTTGACCGAGAGCGGGGGCCTCGGCGCGACGCTCGACGCGTCGGCCATCCCGATTCATCCCGACGCCGAAAAACTCGCCCAACGGGATGGACGGTCTTCGCTCGATCATGCCTTGCAGGACGGCGAGGATTTCGAGCTGTGCGTGGTGGTTTCCCCCGAGGATGCGGAACGGCTTCTCGACCATCCTCCCGAGGGAGTCCACCTTCAGCGGGTTGGC
The DNA here is from genome assembly GCA_963758025.1 of uncultured Planctomycetota bacterium. Taxonomy (GTDB): domain Bacteria; phylum Planctomycetota; class Planctomycetia; order Isosphaerales; family Isosphaeraceae; genus CAVWUA01. Next base: position 78,052 of record CAVWUA010000030.1, read on the forward strand.
GTGATCGAGCGCTCATCCCGGTCTGCGCCTACGTCATTCCGACGGCTCGATCGCGACGATCCGGCCACAAGGATTCGATCACTTCTCGTCCGGAGAGTCGGATTGATGCGACTCGAACGTCACGATCCACGGTTGTCGGTCGAGGTCGAGAGCGAGGAGGAGACCGTCCAGCTTGCCCGGACCCTGGCGGAACTCGTCGTTCCGGGAACGGTGATCGGCCTGATCGGCCCTCTCGGAGCGGGCAAGACTCGTCTCGTGCGGGCGATTGCCGAGACGCTCGGGGTCGATCCCGGCGCCGTGGCGAGTCCGACGTATGTCTTGATCCACGAATATGAGGGGAGGATTCCGGTTTATCATTTCGATACTTACCGGCTTGATTCCCCGGACTCCTTCGAGGCCCTGGGCCCGGCCGAGTACTGGGACTCGGAGGGTGTCTGCCTTGTTGAGTGGGCCGATCGCGTTTTGGATTGCCTGCCGAACGACAGGTGGCTCGTTCGGATCGAGCCGACGGGAAGAAACGCGCGCCGGATCGTGCTGGAATTTCCTGCGGGTACCGACCTGGCCGAGAGCCTGACGAGGCGACTGGAGGCCCCTTGACGTTTGACGCCGCGGGTGGGGCGATCTAGGTTTCAGGCGAAGGCGAAGCCCATCGTGAATCCATCAGAGGGAACCCAGCGATCATGTCCACCGCCACCGCGCCCAGCGTCCTGCCTTCGGTCCAGCAGGAATCCCGGTCTCTGTTTCGTCCCCGGCCGGTGCAGGACTTCCACTCGGCCGGATTGAACGATGCGCAGATCGAGAGTCTCACGCTCAAGTATCTGCTCAATGTCGGGATCGCCTCGGGCCGTCGCATCGCGGACGAACTCGGACTTCCGTTCGGGGCCTTTCCAGACTTTCTGCGCACCCTCAAGAATAGCCAGATCGTGGCCTACGTGAACTCGGCGACGGCCAACGATTATTATTACACCCTGACCGACACCGGCCGGGCTCGGGCCAAGGTGTACATGGACGAATGCGCTTACGTCGGCACGGCGCCCGTTCCGTTCGACAATTATGTCGCCGCCGTCATGGCGCAGACGATCACGTCGGAACAGCCAAAGCAGTCAGACCTCCGACGCGCGTTTTCCGACCTCCTGGTCTCGGAGGAGATGTTCCGCACGCTCGGCCCGGCGATCAATTCCGGTCGCGGGCTGTTTCTTTACGGATATCCGGGCAACGGCAAGACCAGCATCGCCGAACGCATCACGCGCTGTTTCGGGACCACCGTCTGGATTCCCCGGGTCATCGATGCGGAAGGGCAGGTCATCAAACTCTTTGACCCCGCCGTCCACGAACCGCTTTCCGCTCCCACATCGGGGTTGCTGCGCGAGGAGGACTACGACCGGCGCTGGATCGAGATCAAACGGCCGACGATCGTCGCCGGTGGCGAGCTGGTCATGGAGAACCTGGAGATCAGCTTCAACGCCCAGACGAAGATCAGCGAAGCCCCCTTGCAGATGAAAAGCAACAACGGCACCTTCCTCATCGACGACTTCGGTCGTCAGCGCATGCCGCCGATCGAACTCCTGAACCGCTGGATCGTGCCGCTCGAAAAGCGTTACGACTTCCTCTCGCTGGCCAGTGGCAAGAAGATCCGGGTTCCGTTCGACCAGCTCATCCTGTTCTCGACGAACCTGGAGCCCAAGGATCTTGTCGATGAAGCCTTCCTGCGGCGTATTCCGTACAAGATCCACGCCGCCGACCCGACCGAGGACATGTTCCGGCAAATGTTCTCGATCTTCGCCCCCAAGCTGGGATTTTCCCAGGTCGATCAGGGGGCCATCGACTACCTGATCGAGACGCATTACCGTCGCGTGAACCGTCCTTTCCGGTGCTGTCAGCCGCGCGATTTGCTGCTTCAGGTCCGAAACCACTGCATTTACAACGATCTGGACCTCGAACTCAAAACCGAATACTTCGATTTCGCCGCGTCGAACTACTTCACCGTGCTCTGACAATCCGCGATCCGAACGCGGTCAGGCCGACGACTCGGGCTCGCAAGGCCCTCCCTCGGGGAGAAACGGGCGGAGCGGGCACTGCTCGCAACGGGCCACGGTGGCGCGGCAATACTGGTTCCCCAGTTGCTCGAACCAGTGGGCCAGCCTCAAGGTGTTCTCGGCGGATTCCGGCTCGCGTCGCTCCATGAGCGCGCGAGCTTCGTCATAGTCCGCCGTGGTGTCGAGCCACCCGTGCCGCACCAGGATTCGATACGTCGCTCGATCGACGGGATAGGCGACCCTTTGGAACCCAAGCAGCAGGATCGCATCCGCGGTGCCAGGTCCGATCCCCTTGATCCGCCGAAGCTCCTCGCGGAGCCGCTCGGTCGAAAGTTCGGCAAGCGCATCGGTTGATTCCCACTCCGCAGCCCATTGCGCGAGCCTCTGAATCGGCGGCAAGATCTTGGCGGAAATGGACTTGAGCCGCTGCCGGACGGTGTCGGTGAGTTCGGCGAGATCGACCTCGGCCAGCGTTTGGATCTCGATCAAGCCCGCGTCTCGCAATTGATCGAGCAGCGCGGCGGCTTTCCGGGCGTCGAGGTGGCGATCGAGGTAGGCGGCCAGGATGGATTCAAAGCGATCCGTCGCCCCCGATCGGGGCGTCACTCCACCGAAGCGATCGGAGAGGGCGACAACCATCGCGGGGTAGGAGTCGTCGAGATCGGGCATGGATCGACTTCGGGCGCAAGGGTCCGGGAGGCACACTGAGAGATCGGTCGATCGACCTCAGCATGCCCTTCAAAACCCGACGGAATCTGCTGATGAGTCAGCTCTTGGACTTCTCCAGAGCCGCCTTGTACTCACGGACGAGCTTGGACTTGCGTCGATTGGCGGTATTCGGGTGCAGGACGCGACGGACACCAGCCTTGTCGATCTTCGCGATCGCGACGCGGAAATCCGCCTCGGCCTTCTCGGTCTCGCCGGCAGCGGCGGCGGCAAGGGTTCGCTTGGTGTAGGTCTTGATAATCTTCTTGGCGATCCGGTTGTGCATCCGGCGCTTGGTGCTTTGCTTCAGGCGCTTGATCGCCGACGGGGTATTGGGCATTCGTCAGGTCCAGAAATTCTGCCGATGAGTCCGGTCCGGTTCCATTACCTGCCGGAAATCCAGGTTCCGGCAAAGAACACCATCTTATCACGAATCGGACTCGCGATTCAAGTTCTCCAGCCGGTGTGCCACATCCTCGAACGTATAGTCGTTGGCGGCCACCTCATTGTAATGTTCCTCAGCGCTCTTCAGATCGCCGTGAGACTCGGCCGCGCGGCCCAGACGGTAGTGCAGGGAATTCACCAGAGCCTGATCGGACGTATCCACCAGGTTCAACGCCTCCTGGTAATTCCTCTCGGCCAGCTTGGGCAATCCCTTGGACTCGAAGCAAAGCCCGGCTTGATACAAGGCTGAAACTTTCAGGGCCGGTGCGGCGCGAGCCTGCTGAAATTCGGCGATCGCCTCGTCATACCGCCCGTTCTTGCAGAGACGTAAACCCAGTTGGTAGTGCAGGTTCATGTCTTGCGGGCGTTTCTCGATCCGTCGGCGATATTCCTTGATCTCGTAGTCGGCCAGCATCCCTTTGAGCTGGTCGAGCTTCGCCTGGGTTGGCGGATCGTCGGGTTGATCCCGCGCCTTCTTGGTCCAGACTCCAATCGCCCGCTGAAGCCGAGCGATCTGGATATCGGCATGGGCCGTGTGCAGGATATCATCCCCGGGGACCGCTTGAAGTCCCTTCGCGAGAATGCGCTCCGCCTCATCGAGCCGGTTGTTCAATTTCAGCAGATCGACCAGTTCCAGATAGGTGCCGACCCTGTCGGGTTCTTCCTCCATTTCTCTTCGCAGACGATCTTCGGGCGAGAGCGCCTGACGTTTCAGGTCGTCGAGGTCGCTTTTGAAGGCTTCCTCGGGGGCTTTCTGCTCCGAGCGCTGGATCGCCGCACCCAGGCCGGATCGGGTGATGGTGGCGCTGGCGGAGAGGGCCTTGATCTGACGGAGCGCGTTTTCATCGTTGGGGTCCACACGTCGCACACGTTCCCAGCAAGCGATCGCCTGTTCCCAGTTTTCGTTCAGTTCGTACACGCGTGCGAGATGACGGAGGAACCCGGCTTCCTCTCCCGCCTGAGCGTGAACGGATTCGAGGAGCCATTTCGCCAGTTCCGGTCGATTCAGGTGGGCCGCCGCGTCGGCCGCATCCTGCGCCGCGGTGACATCCCAGGGATTGTGGACGAAGGCATCCTCGCAGTGTTCCAGGACCTCGTTCCAGCGCCCCTTGGCCTTGGCGGCCTTCGCGCGGAGGCGGGTTGGCTGAACGCGCGCCGCCAGCCAGGCGGCCAACCTTGGTCGGCTCATTCTGAAAACGCCGCCGTTCAATCCCGCGCAATGCCTGACGATAGACGAGATTCGTGGGGTCCAGACGCATGGCTTCGCGATACATTTCGATCGCATAGTCAAAGCTGTTCTTCATCGCGGCGTCGTTGCCGGTCTGAAAGATCGCCTTGGCCCGTTCGCGTTGCCTGGGGTCCGGTTCCGACGTCATGGACATCGGCATGGCCCTCAATCAATAAAATCAATGTTGCCAATAAGATCAATGTTGCGAACTTCCGCGTAGGTGTTGGCGCGGTTGTCCGGATGATTCGGGAATTCCTCAATGGAGATTTTAGTTTAGCATCAATCCGTGCAATGGGAAATGTCGCTCAGTCATCAACCGGCGTGAGACTTGCTCCAAGATCATCGTGGTGATGGTCCCACATGCCGGGCGATCGAGGGGAGCCGCCAAAATACACCATTAGAGGGGCCAGCGACCAGTGTGACCCTCCGGTACGAGAGAAAGAAAGGGACAGCCAACCCCATGATCAAGATCCTTCGCGATGCCGGTCTTTCCGAACTCGTGGATGACGACGCTCAGATCGACGAGGTCGCCCATGGTTTGCAGTTCACCGAAGGTCCCCTATGGTTGCCGGACGGCTCCGTCCTGTTCCAGGATATCAAGGCGGAACGCACGCACCGATTGACCCCGGACGGCGCGGTCACCGTGGTACGAGAAAACACCGGAGCCGCCAACGGCCAGACTTTCGACTCCCAGGGGAAGATCGTCTTCTGTGAACAGAACGGCCGGCGCGTTTCCCGCATGAATCCCGATGGAACCGACGTGACGACGGTCGTCGAGGAGTTCGAAGGGAAGCGACTGAATAGCCCGAACGACGTCGTTTGCCGCTCCGACGGGCTCCTCTATTTTACCGATCCTCCCTACGGTGCCCCGCCGGACCGCCCGCTGGACGTCCAGGGAGTCTATGCGATGGATTCCGCCAATACGCTTCGGCTCCTGATCGATGACTTTGAGAAGCCGAATGGGCTGGCCTTCGCTCCCGACGAGAAGACGCTCTACATCAACGACACGGCGAGGTATCACACCCGCGCCTTCGCGGTGGAGCCTTCGGGGGCCTTACAAGCCGGGTCGAGCCGGATCGTCGCGACGATGGACCCGGAGGAGAAGGGGGGGCCGGACGGGATCAAGGTTGACCGCGACGGACGGCTTTATATTGCCGTGGCGATGGGGGTCTGGGTGTACCAGCCGGATGGCACGCTTCTGGGAATCATCGCGTTGCCCAAGCGACCCGCCAACCTCGCCTGGTGTGGGGAGGACGCCCGCACGCTCGTCATGACGGCGGTCGATTCGGTTTACCAGGTCCGGCTCAAGGTGCCGGGGCTCCCGCCCGTTTTTCAAGATCGAGCGCTCAAGGGGTGAGAAGACTTCGAGAGGACGGGCGGGAAGCCGGATGTCCTGTCCGAGACACTCATTCCGTCAGGCGGATGTGCAACTCCCGCAACTGCCGGGAATCGACCATACCGGGAGCGCCGGTCATCAGGTCGGTCCCCCTGGCGGTCTTCGGGAAGGCGATGCAATCGCGGATGTTCGTCAGTCCCGCGTAGAGCATCACCATGCGGTCGAACCCCAGGGCGATTCCCCCATGCGGCGGCGCGCCGTAGCGCAGAGCGCTGAGCAGGAAGCCGAATTTTTCTTCCGCCTGCTCGGGGGTCAGGCCGAGGTGCTGGAAGATCTTCGACTGGATGACCGGATCATGGCAACGGATCGTTCCGCCGCCGGCCTCCTCGCCATTAATAATCAGGTCATACGCTTGCGCCCGCACTTTTCCCGGGTCCGAGTCGATCAGCCCGATGTCCTCGGGCAGCGGCATGGTGAAGGGGTGATGCTCCGCGATGAATCGTCCCTCGTCGGCGTCCCAGGAGAGCAGCGGGAACCGCACGACCCAGGAGTAATGGAAGGTCTTCGGGTCGTAGAGCTTCAGTTCCTCGCCGAGCCGGATGCGGAGGTTGGCCAGGGCCTGATTGGTCACGTCCTGGCTATCGGCCACGATCAGGAGCAGGTCACCGGCCTTGGCGTCGAATCGCTCCCGGAGCTTCTTCTGGACTTCGGCCGGGAAGAACTTGGCGGTCGGGCCAGTGAAGGCGTCCTCCTCGACCTTGAGCCACACCAGGCCCTTCGCGCCGTAGTTTCCGACGAACTCCGTCAAGCCATCGAGATCTTTCCGGCTGTATCGCGCCGCGCCGCCGGGGGCGTTCAGCCCTCGGATGCGGTGGCCGAATTCCTTCGCCTGCTGGAAGACCTTGAACTCGGTTTCGGCGGCGAGATCGGCGACATCCTTCAGCTCCAGGCCGAAGCGCAGGTCGGGGCGATCGACACCGAACCGTTCCATGGCGTCGTGGTAGTCGAGTCTTGGCAACGGGAGTGTGAGTTCCTCGCCGGTGAATTCCCTGGCCACGGCGGCGATGACGTATTCCATCGTGCCGACGACGTCTTCGAACTCGACGAAGGACATCTCGACGTCGAGCTGGGTGAACTCGGGCTGGCGGTTGGCGCGGAGGTCCTCGTCACGGAAGCAGCGGGCGATCTGGAAATAGCGATCGAACCCGGCGACCATGAGGATCTGTTTGTAAAGCTGCGGTGATTGCGGCAATGCGTAAAAATGTCCGTCATGAACCCGGCTCGGCACGAGAAAGTCGCGTGCGCCTTCCGGCGTGCTGCGTCCGAGCATCGGCGTTTCGACTTCGAGGAAGCCGAGGTCCGACATGGTGTCCCGCATCACCTTGGCCATCCGGTGACGGAGAATGAAGACGCGCTGCATCTCCGGCCGTCGCAGGTCGAGATAGCGATAGGTTAGCCGCAGTTCCTCGTTCGGCTCGGTATCGCCGGAGACCTCGAAGGGAGGCGTCTGGGTCCGGTTGAAGACCTCCAGCTCCTTGGCCCGGACCTCGATGGCGCCGGTCTTGAGCTTCGGGTTTTCCTTCCCCTGCAAACGGCGCATGATGACCCCCTTGACCCCGATCACGAACTCGTTGCGAAGCTCCTGGGCGGCGGCGAACAGTTCCGCGCCGGCATCGGGTTCGAAGACGACCTGGGTCACACCGTAGCGGTCGCGCAGGTCGATGAACACCAGGCCGCCATGATCGCGCCGGGTATCGACCCAACCATTAAGCATGACCGTCTGATCAACCTGATCCGCGGTCAGTTCGCCGCACGTGAAAGTCCGCTTCAGCATGGAACGTCTCGGGGTCTGTCGTCGTCGGACCTTGTCGGTTCGAATCAGGGAGCCGGGTCCAGAATGTGGGGATTCACCTTATCCCGAAGGGCGTGAGGCCGTCAAGTTCCCGAAGGCCCGACATGGGAGGTTTGGCAAGCGAGTGACGTCCGCGGCGCCTTCGGACTCCACGTCTTCGCGACACAGACCCATTTGGGATCTGGTCGTGGCGGCGTCCACGCCCCCGATTCGGCTGGCCTTCCCTCCTCCGGGCTCGTGTCCACGGAATGTCACTCCGGCTTCTCCGAGACGCGTGGTAGGGCGCAAGGTCAGCATCACTCTCTGGGTGCGGTTTGGAGCCTCACGTCCGTCCGCGGAAGGGCCCCTTGAGCGGCGTATCGTTGACCGATCTCTTGGGATCCAATACACTTCCGTCAAATAGACCCCTTCCGAACGGTACCCGAAAAGGACCGGCAAGGTCAGCATCACCCGCGCGACACGGAAATCGGGGCGAACGAACGGTCGTTTCTATTGAAATGATTACGGGTTACGTCGATTCCAGATGTCCTGGAGACAAAAAACGCGCACTCCGGTATCAACGACACGCGGAGGACCAGAGGCGCGCCGGGGGAATGTCACTGTGGTTCCTCCGCACGCTCCATTGCGGGTCCCGCCCCTCCCCCCATCCCGCGCCGCTCCTCTCGTCTTGGTGGGGGGGAGAAGGACCCATCAGCCAACATCGCGATCCTCCTGAGTTCCGACACCGACCGCCTCAGGAGAGTTCGTGGAAGCTCACGAGCGCCATTGGAGCGCGACACGCTGGCCATGCTTGCCGCGATCGCCACCGATGGCGCGCAGTTCCAGTTCCGCCCCCCCGCGCCGGGGGCGGAACCGCACCCAGCCGATCGGCTGATTGTCGGAAAATGGGTATCCGACCGCCGGGAGGTTGATCAGGTGGATGCCATCGGATTCCTGGATGCTCCAGACATGCGTGTGCCCGAAGACCAGGGCCTTGACCTGCTTCCGAGGACGGAGAACCGTCATCAGGGCCTCCGTATCGGTCAGACCCGACGATGCGCGCGTGTCCGGGTTGTGGTGGACGAAGACGACCGTCGGCCGATCGGGTTGGGCATCGAGCCGATCCGCCAGCCAACCCAGTTGGGGATCACCGAGCAATCCCGGCGTCACGTTCACCTTGTCGAGCGAGTCGAGCACGACCCAGCGAAGGCCCGCGTCCTCGATCACCGAGACATGCTTCGACTCCAGGGCCGATCCGTCCGGCCCGATCTCCAGCACCCGACGGAAGTGGTCCCGATCGTCGTGGTTGCCCAGACCGAGGTGGAGGGGAACGGCGGCCCGACGCAAGGGGGCGAGCAGGTCCAGGAAGGTCTGGTAATCACCCGCCTGGCCATCGCGCAGGGCGAGGTCGCCGTCGATCACGACCCCGCGCGGCGGCTCGCCGCCGTCGAGGATCTCGGCGACCACCATCCGGAGGTTCTCCGCCATCGTCTGATCCCGGGCGACGGTGGACCGATCCGCCGCGATGTGGGTATCGGACACCAACGCAAACCAGGCATTGGGGTCGTCCCCTTCGGCTCCCCATCCCGACCGCCCCAGCGCGAGGGAGGCCGCCCCGACCGTCAGCCCTTTGAGAAAACCACGACGCGATACCTGCTCCGTTTCGACCGATGGCAGAAGATGAAATGGCATGTTCTGGGCATCCTCAGGCGGGAAAGTGATCGTCTGGTTGCGTCAGTCTGTTCAGGTCATTCCAGAAGTCGGGATAGGTCTTCGCCACGCAGCCCGGGTCGTTGATGACGATCCCCTTGGCCTTCAAGCCGACCAGGGCGAACGACATGGCCATGCGGTGATCGTCGTACGTCGCGATCTCCGCCGGTTGAATCCGCGCGGGCGGGAAGATGATCAGACCATCGGTTTGCTCTTCCACGGTGGCCCCGAGCTTCCGCAACTCGCAGGCGAGCGCGGCGATCCGGTCCGTTTCCTTGTGCCGGATATGCGCGACGTTGCGAATCCGGGTCATCCCCTCGGCGAAGAGCGCGACCACGGCCAGCGTCATGACCGTATCGCTGATCGCGTTCATGTCCACGTCCACCCCGCGCAAGGGGCCGCCAGTGACGGTGGTGGCATCGGGGGCACGATCGACGTCGCAGCCCATGTGTTCCAGGACGTCCAGAAACGCCATGTCCCCCTGGAGGCTGCGGGTCCCCAGCCCCTCGACCGTGATCGTCCCGCCGTTGATGGCCGCGGCGGCGAAGAAATAGCTGGCCGCCGAGGCATCCGGCTCGATCGCGTAAGGGCGCCCTTGATAATGTCCCGGCTCGATATTGAATTGCCGGAACTTGTGGTTCGCGGGACGGGCGCCGAAGGCGTTCATCACGGCCAGGGTCATCTCGACATACGGCTTCGAGACCAGCGTCCCCTCGACCTCAATGCTCGTCAGATCGCGAGCATACGGCAGCGCCATGAGCAGACCGCTGAGGAACTGGCTCGATACGTCGCCGCGGACGTCGGCGTAACCGCCTTCGAGGCCATCGGCCCGGATGGTCAGCGGCGGGCAACCGGTTCCCAGGTCGCTTCGCGCATCGGCCCCCAGCCGATTCAAGGCATGGAGCAGGTCGGCCACCGGCCGCTCTCGCATGCGCGCGTTGCCGTCGAGACGGTACGTCCCTCGCCCCGTGGCGACCATCGCGGTCAGGAATCGCAGGCTGGTTCCCGAGTTGGCGATGAATAGCTCTGCCTCGGCCTTCGGAATCCGGCCGCCGCAGCCCGCGATGCGGACGGTCGAACTGGCGAGATCGTGCTCCACGCCGATGCCCAGACGACGCAGGGAGTCGATCATCACGCGCGTGTCGTCGCTGTTGAGCGCTCCGGTCAGCGTGCTCGGCCCGTCGGCCAGGGCGGCGACGATCAAGGCGCGGTTGGTCAGGCTCTTGGACCCTGGAACGCGAACGCGCCGGGGGGGCAGGGGGCCTTGTAAGGGGTCGATCGTGGTCTGCGCCGGGTAGTCGGACATCGTCATTCGGTGCTCGGAAGGTCGTCCAACGGGTCGTAGATCGTCGGGGTCAATGCCGAGTCGATCCGGGAGAGGAGTTCATCGACGGAGAGATCATAAAAGAGGAACGCCTTGTTCCGGGAGGTTGCGCCGGAAAGCAGCTCGATCTGCGAACGTTTGCAGCCCAGGTCGTGTGCCAGCACGCGAATGATCGCGTCGTTGGCCTTGCCCTGCTCGGGAGCGGTGGTCACCGACACGAGCAAGGCGCCGTGGCGCTCGTCCACGACGCCGTCGGATTTGGCGCCCGGTTTGGCCCGGACGGGCAGAATCGCCCCCTGACTGTGTGGTTTCACGTCTATCATGGCTCGACGCCCTCGAACAGAGCGGACCCGACGCGAATCACCGTGGCGCCCTCTTCGATCGCCACGTCGAAATCATTGGACATTCCCATCGATAGCTCGTTCAAGTCCAATCCGGTACGGGGTCGGAGAATGTCGCGGACCTCCCGGAGCCTCGCGAAGGACGGACGTGCCTCCTCGGCTGTGGTCCCGAGCGCGGCCATGGTCATCAACCCCACGACCGGCACGGTTCGGATCGCGGCGATGGCGTCGGCATCGGCCAGCAACGCCTCCTCGCTCCAGCCATGTTTGGCCGGTTCCGCCGAGGTGTTGACCTGGAGACAGACGGCCGGCGGTTCGGCCATCCCCTCGGCGAGCTCGGCCACCACGCGCAAAAGCTTGAGCGAGTCGATACTATGGATCATCCGAACCAGCGGTATCGTCTTCTTTGCCTTGTTCGATTGCAAGTGCCCGATCAGGTGCCAGCGGACCGGCAGATCGGCCAGTGCGTCCGCTTTCGCCCAGAGTTCCTGGGGATAGTTCTCCCCAAGATCTCGCGCACCGGCCTCGACCAGCGGGCGAATCCATTCCGGAGGGTTCTTCTTGGTCACGGCGACCAGGCGGATCGCCGACGGGTCGCGCCCGGATCGCTTCGCCGCCTCGGCGACCCGGCTCAGGACCCCTTCCAGGTTTTCTCGAAGTCGTGCGTCGTTCATGAAACGAGTGTGAGAGATCCGTCGTGAGGCGCCAAGGGTGGACAGCACCATGACGACTCAACGCCGTTCGACTATGCTGGTATCATCGCCGCCGGTTCGACCGGCATGCCGCGCATCTTGGAATCGCTTTGAGGAATCCTGAAGTAACATGAGCACCACTCAGAAGATCATCCTGTTCCTGCTCGGCGGTCTCTCGGCCCTCCTGATCGTCGCTCAGCTCGTGTTGGGACAGCTCATCCTGAGCGGCCGGGCGGACCTGATCAAGGCGCATCAGCATTCCGGTTATCTCGCCGTGACCGTCGCCCTGGTGTACATCGTCGTGTCGCTGGCGATGGTCGCGATGCAGCCGGGGCGGCCAAAGGCCTTATAGTCAAGCCAAGGCCGCCTATCGCTTCTATGCCAACGACCGCGTCACCACCACCGCCTTGCACCAGGGGGTCGCACGCGACACGGCGCGACGCGGCCTCGATCTGGACGTCGTGCTGGTGGTGCAAGATACCACCTCGCTCAATCTCACCGGCTTACGCTCCGTCACCGAACTCGGCCCGATCGACTCCGGCCGCTGGCGCCGAGGGCTCTTCCCGCACACGGCGATGGCGGTGACGGGCACGGGGCAGGTCCTCGGGATCTTGGATCAGCAATGCTGGACGCGGCCCCAGCCCGGCCAACCGGGGCCCGAGGAGAAAGAGAGTGCCAAGTGGCTCCACGGCCTCGACGCGGCCCGCGCTGCGCTGCACGAGACGGCCGGCCCGCGGCCGGTCCCCCGCCTGATCCATGTGATGGATCGGGAGGCCGATGCCTACGAGGTGATGATGGCGGTGGTCGATGCCGGCGACAGCGCGGTCATCCGCTGTGCCCAGAACCGCCGCATCGACGACCCGCTGGGCACGGCTCATCAGGCGGTGCGTCGCCAGCCGGTGTTGGGTTGCACCACGGTGCCAGTGGGACGCTCGGCGGCGGGGCCCCCGCCCGCCTGGCCACCGTCGCCCTGCGGTCGATGGCCGTCGACCTGGTGCCGGACTGGGAGAAATATCCCCACGCCTGGCCGATGCGTTGGAACCTGGTGGAGCTCGTCGAGCCCGATCCCCCGCCGGGGGCCGAACCGGTGCATTGGTATCTCTGGACGCTGGAGCCGGCGGCCACGGCGGCCGAGGTGCTGGAGGTCGTGCGGAAGTACACCTGCCGGTGGCCGATCGAGGAGATGCACCTGGTGCTCAAGAGCGGCTGCCAGGCCGAGGCGTTGCGATTGGAGACGTGGGACCGTTTGGAGAAAGCTGTGACCCTACAGAGCGCGGTGGCGGCCCGGATCGTGGCCTTGCGTGACCGGGCGCGGCAGGCCCCCGAGGCCCCGGCCTTGGAGTTGTTGGATGAGGAGGAGGCGAGCGTCCTCGACTCACTCCATGACCTTCAAAAGCGGAATCACATCACCCGCCTCGGTGAATCGTCCGGCGAAGAAACGAGCGCGGGTTTGATGTCCGAGAAACGCGCGGAGGGTGGGTCGGGCCAGGCTCCGGTAGAAGACGAATCCGTCGCCAGCGCCCCAGCCGACCCAGACGGCGAAGGCCGTCCCGGGCGGACATTTCCGCGACCGCTCCGACACGGTCAACTCCCGCCACCGTACGGTTTTGCGGTTGCGCGAGGGGTCCCACGAGACCAGGAGGGGCAACCAGGCTCGACGCGCCTCGGTCTGTTTGCGGAACACCAGCTCGGCCCCTTCGGCGGCGAAGGTTCCCCGTTCGGTCGGATAGGGCAGGGCAGGCAACCCCAGCGGCAAGACCCGGGCCGAGGCGCGTTGCGGGCCATCCAGTCGCAGAGCGCGGCTCCCCTCGATCGCGACGCCACGCACCCCGTCCGGCAGACCGAGCCGCATCGTGGACAGCGGCTCGGGGCGGTCGATCTGTTCCGAAAGCAAGGCCATCCCGCTCTCTCGAAGCAGGACCGCCGACCGTTGCACCCGGGCTTTCCCCGCGCGGAAGGTCCACTCGATGAAATCGGCGTCGCGGGTCGTGGCCCAGGCGGTCGTTCGGGCACGTCCCGCATCCGGTGGAACCGGCCAGAGTGGCCCAAGCCACCACCTCCCTTGACCGATCAGCGCGAGCTTGCATCCGTGCCGTTGATCCCTCGCGTCGATTCCGATCACATCGCCATCCGGCGACAACGCCGAGCGAAGCACTCCCAGAGGCCGGTCGGCGAGGGCGAACGAGCCGAGCACCGCATGGTTGCCCGGAACCGATCTCCCTCCTGTCATGGACGGGACGACCCCGGCGAGGTTCGGGTCGGAAACCCTCTCCGCCAGGTCGACAATCAGTTTCCTCCGTTCCCGAGGTGGATCACCGGCACGGAAAAGTGAGCCCCCATCCGGCCGGGAAAATCGCAAGACCTCGTGAAAGAGTCGTTCCATGTGGCCATTCAGTTCCTCGGGCCAGTCGATCGGGCGATCACGGACGGCCTCGGCCAGGGCCGCCAGGCAGCGCCACCAGGATTCCACCGAGAGGCGGACCGGACGCCCCGCCGGGTCGCACTCCCGTTCCAGCCAGCGCAAGGAAGGCTGAGGATCGGCCCGATTCACCCAGGCGGACAAGGCGCGACGCAAGGGGGCAGCCTCTTCAGCAACACGTCCGTCAGTCGATTCACGGTTCCTCCTTTCCGCCATAATCCTCCCTTTGCTCCCTTCCGTCTCTACCGTTACGCGTGCCACGCACCCACCATCGACGCTCCGCGGACAAGACGTCCTCTCACCCAGTGCACGCTTCCCAGGCGAGAGTGCCCGTTCCTTCAACAACCAGTTGGCGATGGTTTTCGTGGAAGGAGCGAACCATGATCTCCAGGCCAGGAATCGCGATCTCACAAATTATTGTAATTGCTGAGGTTGCGTCCAGTGTTGTTTCGAGCTGGGGAAAAAATCCCTCGGAATATCGGCTCTGGCACTCTCCTTGCGATTTGAGAAAAACGTCGAAGACAAGACCACGAACAGGAGTTCTGAATCAATCACTGAACTCTGATCCCAATACGACCTGGCCACGGGGGCCGGTCTGAGAAGACAGGACACAAACGCTTCAGGAGAACGATCCCCCTGGTGCCGGGGATCATCACGAGCCACCCCAATTGGCGACGGTCAGCATCGGTTTCCCCCGTTGTTGGCTTACCGCCAAGGGGCGAGCGGGTTGCCTCGCACGACCCCCCCGCTCGCCCCATCTTACATCGCGTCAGCCGTTTCGGCTCTCGCGTCCGAGCGAACCGACCGGGTTCGATCCCCGAAGCGACCATGGGAGAGGTGGTCTCGGAGGTCGATCGATCCCGGTCGGTTTCGTTTTTTTCGACACGGATCGTACACATGCTTTTCCTCGGCCCCGCGACCGTTTAGGATGTCCGGGAACCAGGGGTGTTCCGCGGGCCGTTCGGTCCGGGAGGCTCCGGGTTGAGGAGCCTTTGCGATGTCCCAGGAACCGTATCGCGCGGCCGTCATCGGCAGGACGGGCCGGGGGGATTACGGCCACGGTCTCGACGTGGCTCTGCTCGATCAGCCCAATGTGAACGTGGTGGCTGTCGCGGACGACAATCCCGAGGGGCGGGCCAAGGCCCTCGAACGGCTCGGTATCGATCGCGGATACGCCGATTTCCGCGTCATGCTCGATCGGGAGAAGCCGGATATCGTCGCGGTCGCTCCGCGCTGGCTCGATGTCCATGCGGAGATGATCCTGGCCTGCGCGGAGCGGGGCATTCACGTCTTTTGCGAGAAGCCGCTGGCCCCCGACCTTGCCTCGTGCGACGCGATCGTCGATGCGTGCGAGCGGCATCATGTCAAGCTGGCGGTCGCGTATCAGACGCGCTACAGCCCCCGGTTGGAACGGGTCCGCGAGCTGATCGCCGGGGGAGCGATCGGCGATGTCCTGGAGCTTCGCGGTCGTGGCAAGGAAGATCGGCGGGGAGGGGGAGAGGACCTGTTCGTCCTTGGCTCGCACATCCTCGACCTGTTCCGCGCGTTACAAGGTGATGCGTCCTGGTGCTTCGCCAGGGTGACGGAGCAGGGCCAGCCGATCGGTCCGGACCAGGTACGCCAGGGGAATGAGGGGCTCGGGCTTCTGGCTGGGGACCGGATCGACGCGATCTATGGATTCGCCGATTCTCCCGTCGTCGCTCATTTCGCCAGTTCGAGGCCATCGAAGCCCGGTGGCCGCTTCGGACTTCATGTGTGTGGGTCCGAGGGAATCATCGAGATTCATACCGGTTGGCTTGCTCCGACGTTTTTATTGAAGGATTCCACCTGGACCACGGCGGGCGGGGACGAGCACTGGGTCGAGGTCACCAGCGCGGGGCCAGGCCAGCCGGAGCCACTGGACCCCTCGGGCGGGCTGGTCGCAGCCAATCGCCGGATCGTCGCTGACCTGATTCATGCCATCGAAACCGACACGCAGCCCCTCGCCAGTGTGTACGACGGTCGCGCGGCGGTCGAAATGGTCCTGGCTTGCTATGCCTCACAATCCCAGGGCGGTCCGGTTCGCCTTCCTCTGAAGAACCGTTCCCAGCACCCGTTGGCGATGCTCACGAAGGTTGGCTCCCCCGTGCGGGATTGAGTCGGTCAGGCTGTCTTCGATTCGCGATGCTCAGGAAAACGCGTTGCGACAGCGATTCCACGGGGTCGATCGTCACGGCTCATCGCGCACTCGCCCTCCTCGCAATTCATTCTCCCTTGGTCACGACGAGGTTTTTCGGCATGTCGGACGAATCCCAGATCACGAGTAGTTACGACACGATTCCTTATGAGAGCAAGGCATTCTACGAGACGCATCCCGACAACATGGCGACTCTCGCCATGCTGGCCGGCTTGACCCCGCCTCGGGTCGAGGAATGCCGGGTGCTGGAACTGGGTTGTGCCGAGGGGGCTAATCTGATTCCGCTGGCGTTGGCCATGCCCGAGAGCCAATTTCTGGGTATCGACCTGTCACCTCGACAGATCGCCGATGGGAAAAAGGTTATTGATTCTCTGGGATTGAAGAACATCGAGCTGGAAGCCTGGGACATCGCGAAATGGGAGGGCGAAGACCAGCCGTTCGATTACATCATCTGCCACGGTGTGTACTCGTGGGTTCCCGCGGAGGTTCAGGACAAGATTCTCCAGATCTGCAAGCGGAATCTGTCGCCGAACGGTGTGGCCTTCATCAGTTTCAACTGCTACCCGGGTTGGTATCTCTCGTCAATCGTTCGCGGAATGTCGATCTTTCACGGTCAGGCCATCGACGATCCGACCGCTCGCGTGCAAGCCGCGCGGACCTTCCTGGACATGCTTCAGCGCAAGCTTCCCGATCAGCAGACCCCGTATGCTCAGGTGCTCCGCCAGGAGGTGCAGAAGTTTCAAGGGCATTCCTCTGCCTATCTTCTGCATGAACACTTCGAAACGGACAATCATCCGCTCCATTTCTGGGAGTTCGCCGAACGGGCAACGGGCGCGGGGCTTCGCTTTCTCGCGGACGCCCGGTTCCGTTCCATGGCCGAGTATCAACCTCCCGACATCCGCCAGTTTCTCAACGAGTTGACCGACGATCCGTTGCGACAGGAGCAGTATCTCGACTTCCTCCGCAACCGCACGTTCCGCCGAACCCTGCTTGTCCACGAGGATCAGACACCCAGGCGGACGAGGGAGCCGGAGGACCTTCAGAAGTTTCAACTTCTGGCGACCGCCGCGCCCGCCGTTCCGAACCCGGACCTCCGCACGGGCGTGAACCTCGAATTCCGGACGCCCGATGGACGTTCACGACTGATGACCTCGAACGCCTTGCTCAAATCCGCACTGACCGTTCTGGCCGACAACTGGCCGAGCGCCTTGCCCTTCCAGACACTGCTGGAAAAGACCCACAACCGTTTGCTCCAGACACCCGAGACGTCCGACTTCGATCGAACTCCTCTCGCGCTGGCGACCCAGTTGCTGCCTTGTCACATGATCGGCCTGATCGAGTTGAATGTCTTCGAGCCGCGCTTCGCGTCGAAGATCAGCGAACGCCCCAAACCAAGCCCGCTTGCGGCACTCCAGGCAGAGGCGGGAACGCAAGTCGTCAACTTGCGTCAACGGATGGTCGAACTGGGGGGCTTTGATCGTCTGGTCATCCGACAACTCGATGGCCAACGGGATCGCGCGGCCATTCTCGATCGGCTCGTTCAGGCCGTCAGGGAGGGAACCTTTCCCCTGAACCGAAATGGACAACCCATCACGGATGAGAACGAGATCCGGGAAATTCTCGACCGCTCCCTCACCCCGAGCCTGCAACGTCTGGCTGGAAGCGTCCTGCTCGAGTCCTGAAGAAGGAAGCGATCGAGGCGGGGGAAGAGGGTCGAATAAAGGTCGGAGCGGCGACGTCAAGGAGGATGTCGGAAATGGGCGGCGGTCCTCGTCGCTAGCTCTTGAAACCTCCTCATGGATGTGCGCTTGATGTCACCCCGTCGCCTTCCGCGCCTGATCCGTCTGCGGTATCGCATGGCGCTGCGCCGGCTGGAACGTGACACACCGGACTGGATGCGCTGGCTCACCCCCTGGGGGACGAGTCTGCTTCTGCATGCGCTCGTGTTGTTGTTCATCCTGGCCATCGTGGGGTTTCATCACGAACTCACCCGGAGCCGGTGGGACAGCGAAGCCTTATCGCTCCAG
Organism: uncultured Planctomycetota bacterium; assembly: GCA_963758025.1. Classification (GTDB taxonomy): domain Bacteria; phylum Planctomycetota; class Planctomycetia; order Isosphaerales; family Isosphaeraceae; genus CAVWUA01. Next base: position 96,321 of record CAVWUA010000030.1, read on the forward strand.
TTATTGCCCGCCGATTTCACGGCCCTACGTCCTTCGGACGATCTGGATCTTTCCTCCGATCTGATGGCGTCCACGGTCGTTTCCTTGCCTTCGGTTTCCTCAACGGTCGCCAGAACGGTCGCGGAAGACCCTGCGAGGAATCTCGTACCGGCGCGTCCCACACTCCCCGCGGGTCTCTTGAAATCACGAGGTTCCACGGGGACCGGCCGGGGCGAAGGCCCCTCTCCTTCCTTCGCCGGTCGGCGCGGGCCTTCGAAACTCAAGCTGGTGAAGTCGGAGGGAGGAACGGACGGCTCGGAAAAGGCGGTCCAGCTAGGTTTACAATGGCTCGCGCGGCACCAGCGGCCCGATGGAGGCTGGAGTCTGGATACGAGCCCGTATTGCCGCGATGGCGGTTGCCCGCCGCGTCCTTCCATGGTTTCGGATACGGCGGCGACCGGGCTGGCGATCTTGCCGTTCCTCGCCGCGGGAAATGTCCACAACGAACCGGGGCCTTATCAGCAGGTCGTTCGCGCGGGCTTGAAATGGCTTGTCAAAAACCAGCAGCGCGATGGATCGCTTTTCCGGGGCGGCGCGTTCAACTCCGCATTCTACAGCCATGCCATCGCCACGATGGCGCTCTGTGAAGCCTATGGCATGACCGGGGACAAGTCCTTGCGGGAGCCGGCCGAGAAGGCGATTCGCTTTATCGTCCTCTCGCAGAACAAGTTCGATGGCGGCTGGCGCTACACGATCGGCATGGCCGGTGATACGTCTGTCTTCGGCTGGGAACTGTTCGCGCTCCGGAGCGCGAGCCTCGCGGGGCTTGGCGTCCCCAAGGGGACGATTCGCCGCTGTCGGGAATATCTCGATCATGCGGCGACGGACAAGTCCAAGATCACGTATGCGTATCGACCTGGTGGAGCACCCACGCCGACCATGACGGCCGAAGGGCTCGTCGTGCGCCAGTATCTCGGCTGGCGGCACGATCATCCTTCGCTGGTCCAGGGCGTGGCGTTGATCGATGCGAACCTCGAAGGAACGGCCGAGCGCAACATCTACTACACGTATTATGCGATGCAGTTGCTCCACAACATGAAAGGCCCTCACTGGGAGGAGTGGAACCCCAGGGTGCGGGATACCTTCGTGCTGACCCAGATTCACGGTGACGGATGTGACCAGGGTAGCTGGGACCCCCTCAGCCCCGATCCCGACGTCTGGGGCATGAAGGCCGGACGCCTCTATGTCACGTCGCTTTCTCTCCTGACGCTGGAAATCTACTATCGATACCTGCCGCTCTATCGAGATGAGGACGGCGGGTACGCCGATACGGCGAGCGAAGCTCTGGTCTCTCAGGCCGATCGCAATCCGTGACGGCTGCGAATTTCGGCCTTTGGAAACAACGAACACGCCGGGCTTCGCATGAAGGGAATGCGACGCCCGGCGTGTTCGTGTTTATTGCGGAATATCCGAAGTCCTTCGTCAGGCAAACGGTCTCTGATCGTTTCCGTGATTGAGCGGTTTCGGAAGATCGGAGTGGCCCATCAAATATTCATCAATCGAATGGGCGGCATGACGGCCCTCGGCGATGGCCCAGACGATCAGGCTTTGACCGCGAGTCATGTCCCCGGCGGTGAAGACCTTCTCGATGCTCGTCTGCTTGTTCCCGTCGGACTTGACGTTTCCGCGAGGGTCGAGTTCCACGCCAAGGCCCTCCAGAAGCGCCTTGCGCTCGGGGCCAAGGAAGCCCATCGCCAGCAGGACCAGATCGGCCGGGAAGGTCTTTTCGGAGCCGGAAACGGGCTTGAAGTTCGGCCTTCCGTTCTCGACGACCATCTCGACCTGGACCGTCTCGAGCGCGGTGACCCGACCATTCTCCCCGACGAACCGGACCGTGCTGATGGAGTATTCGCGCTCGCCGCCTTCTTCATGGGCGCTGGAAACCTTGAAGGTGTTCCACCACTGCGGCCAGGGGTTGTGCGGAGCCCGATCCTCGGGAGGACGAGGCACGATCTCGAACTGATGCACGGATCGACACCCCTGGCGGTGCGCGGTTCCCAGGCAGTCCGCACCGGTGTCGCCGCCACCGATAATCACCACGTGCTTGTCCTTCGCGGTGATGAAATCCGCATCGGAGAGGGAATCCCCCGCATTCCGCTTGTTCTGCAAGGGCAGGTATTCCATCGCGAAATGGATACCCTTCAGGTCGCGGCCCGGGATGGGGAGGTCGCGGGCCTGCGTCGCACCGCCGCAGAGGCAGACGGCGTCGAAATCCGCCAGAAGCTGCTCCGGTGTGACGTCCACGCCGACGTTGACGCCCGGCTTGAACACGACCCCCTCCGCCTCCATCTGCTGGAGCCGCCGGTCGAGCCGCCACTTCTCCATCTTGAAGTCCGGGATGCCGTAGCGAAGCAGGCCGCCGATGCGATCCGCGCGTTCGAAGACGGTGACGTCATGCCCCGCGCGGGCCAACTGCTGAGCCGCGGCCAGTCCCGCGGGGCCCGAGCCGACGACCGCGACCGTCTTGCCGGTCTTGACCTTGGGCGGTTCGGGCTTGATCCACCCCTCCGCCCATGCGCGGTCCACGATCGACAGCTCGATCTGCTTGATCGTCACCGGATCGTTGTTGATCCCGAGCACGCACGACGCCTCGCAAGGAGCCGGGCAGAGCGTGCCCGTGAACTCGGGGAAGTTGTTGGTGGCATGGAGCCGCTCGATGGCCGCCTGCCACTGGTCGCGGTACACCAGGTCATTCCAGTCCGGGATCAGATTGCCCAGCGGACAACCTTGATGACAGAACGGGATGCCGCAGTCCATGCAGCGCGCACCCTGTTCGCGAAGCTTGACGACCGGGAAGGGGTTGTACACTTCCTGAAAGTCATGTACCCGCTCAGTCACCGGGCGCCGGGTGGGCGTCTCCCGGGGCATTTCCAAGAATCCGGTCGGCTTACCCACCGCTCACCTCCAGTTGCTGCACTTCCTGAGGCTGAAGCTCGCGGGCCCGCTTCCGCTCCTCCAGGACGCGACGATAATCCACAGGCATGACCTTGACGAATTTCGAGACCGCCCAGTCCCAGTCGCCCAGGAGCCGGGCCGCGACCTCGCTACCGGTGTAGCCGGCGTGCTGGATCAACAGGTCGCGCACCAGTTCGATGTCCTCGGGGTCCTGGAACGGTTCGAGATCGACCATCTCCAGGTTGCAACGCTGCGAGAAGTCCCCCGTCTCGTCGAAGACGAAGGACGAGCCGCCACTCATGCCGGCGGCGAAGTTGCGGCCCGTCGGACCGATCACCACGGCGACACCGCCGGTCATGTATTCACAACAGTGGTCGCCGGTTCCCTCAACAACCGCCAGGGCCCCCGAGTTCCGCACGCAGAACCGCTCGCCGGCCCGGCCTCGGAAGAACGCCCGACCACCGGTCGCGCCGTAGAGGGCGACGTTGCCGATCAGGATGTTGTCCTCGGCAACGAACGTGGACGATTTGTCGGGGAAGATGATCAGCTTGCCGCCCGAGAGACCCTTGCCGACGTAATCGTTGGCGTCCCCTTCCAGGGTCATGGTGATCCCCCTGGGAACGAACGCGCCGAAGCTCTGACCGGCGGAGCCGTTGAACTTGAGCTTGATCGTGTCGTCGGGAAGGCCATTGCCGCCGTGGCGCCTGTGTGACTTCGCTGCCAAGGATCGTGCCCACGGTCCGGTTGACGTTCCGGATCGGGAATTCGGCCTCGACTGATTCCCCTCGCTCCAGGGCCGGCTGGCACGCGGGCAGAAGCGAGGTCCAGTCGAGCGACTGCTCGATCCCATGATCCTGCTCGATAACCTGGCGCACCGCCACGTCGGGGCCGACCTGGGGGCGATAGAAGATGCTGGAGAAGTCCAGGCCCCGCGCCTTGTAGTGGTCGATCGCCTTCTTCATGTCGAGCATGTCGCTCCGACCGATCATCTCGTCGATCGAGCGGAACCCGAGCTGGGCCATCAACTCGCGGGCCTCTTCCGCGACGTACCGGAAGAAGTTGACCACGTGGTCCGCCTGGCCGGTGAACTTCTCGCGGAGTTTCGGGTTCTGCGTGGCGATCCCCACCGGGCATGTATCGAGGTGACAGACCCGCATCATGATGCAGCCCATCACCACCAAGGGGGCGGTGGCGAAGCCGTACTCCTCGGCGCCGAGCAAGGCCGCGATCACGACGTCTCGGCCGGTCTTCATCTGACCGTCGGTTTGGACGACAATGCGGTCGCGCAGCTTGTTCAGCACGAGCGTCTGCTGGGTTTCAGCCAGGCCGAGCTCCCAGGGGATGCCAGCGTGCTTCAAGGACGTGAGCGGGCTGGCCCCCGTCCCGCCGTCGTAACCGCTGATGAGCACCACGTCGGAGTGCGCCTTGGCGACCCCCGCCGCGACGGTGCCGACACCGACCTCGGCCACCAGCTTCACGGCGATCCGCGCCTTGTGGTTGGCGTTCTTCAGGTCGTAGATGAGCTGCGCGAGGTCTTCGATCGAGTAGATGTCGTGGTGTGGCGGCGGCGAGATCAGGCCGACGCCGGGCGTCGAGAAACGCACCTTGGCGATCCAGGGCCAGACCTTGTGCCCAGGGAGCTGTCCCCCCTCACCGGGCTTGGCTCCTTGAGCCATCTTGATCTGGATCTCGTCGGAGTTGACAAGGTACTCGCTCGTCACGCCGAAGCGTCCCGAGGCCACCTGCTTGATCGCCGAGCGCTTGCTGTCGCCGTTGGAAAGGGGCTGGAACCGAACCGGATCTTCACCCCCCTCGCCGGTGTTCGACTTGCCGCCGAGGCGGTTCATGGCGATGGCAAGCGTCTCGTGCGCCTCGGCCGAGATCGAGCCGTAGCTCATCGCGCCGGTCGCGAACCGCTTGACGATCGACTCGACCGACTCGACCTCCTCGATCGGCACCGGTTGCTGCTTGCCGACCTTGAACTCGAAGAGGCCTCGCAGGGTGCAGAGCCGCTCGTTCTGCTCGTCCACCCGCCGGGTGTACTCCTTGAAGATGTCGAAGCGTCCCTGGCGCGTGGCATGCTGGAGGCGGAAGACGGTCTCGGGGTTGAAGAGGTGGAACTCACCCTCCCGGCGCCACTGGTACTGGCCGCCCCAATCGAGCACGAGTGGCCCGACCTCGCGACTCTCGTAGGCACGGTGATGGTGATAGAGGGTCTCGGCGGCGATCTCTTCCAGTCCGACACCGCCAACCCGGGAGGCCGTCTTGTCGAAGTACTTGGCGACAAATTCCGCGTTCAGGCCGATGGCCTCGAAGATCTGCGCGCCTCGGTAGCTCTGGATCGTGCTGATGCCCATCTTGGACATCACCTTGACGACCCCCTTCTTGATCGCCTTGCGATAGCGCTTGACCGCCTCGGCGTGGTCGATCCCCTCCTTGACCATCGCCATGCGGATCATGTCGTCGAGCGTCTCGAAGGCGACATACGGATTGATCGACCCGGCTCCATACCCGAGCAGGAGGGCGAAATGGTGGACCTCGCGGGCATCGCCGCACTCGATCGCCAGACCGGCGCGGGTCCGCAACCCCTGGCGAACCAGGTGATGGTGCAGCCCGGAGCAGGCCAGCAGGGACGGGATGGGAGCCAGACTGGCATCCACGGTGCGGTGCGTGAGAATGATCACGCTTGCGCCGTCGCGGATCGCCGCCTCGGCCTCCTGAAAGATCTCTTCCAGGCGACGCTCCATCCCCTTGGCCCCCTCGGCCGCCGGGAAGAGCATGGAAATTGTCGCGGACTTGAACCCTTTGAAGCTGCCGTCCATCTGCTGGAGACGGGCCAGCTCGTCGTTGTCGAGGATCGGCGAGTCCAGCGCGATCAGGTGGCAGCTCTCAGGGGTCGGCTCCAGCAGGTTGGCTTCCGAACCCGTGACCGTCAGCACCGAAGTGACCAGCTCCTCGCGGATCGCGTCCAGCGGCGGGTTGGTGACCTGCGCGAACAGTTGCTTGAAATAGTTGAACAGCGGCTGCGCCCGGTCCGAGAGAACCGCCAGGGGGGTATCGGTTCCCATCGAGCCGATCGCCTCGGCCCCTTCGTTGGCCATCGGGCCGAGGATGTACTTGATGTCCTCCAGGGTGTAGCCGAAGGCCATCTGGCGATGGAACAGCGTCTCGTGATCGGGAACCGGAACCTCGGGGGCCTCGGGCAGTTCGGTCAGAGGCGACAGGTGTTCCTTGAGCCACTTGCCGTACGGCTGCTCGGTAGCGATCTTGTGCTTCAACTCCTCGTCGTCGATGATCCGGCCCTGCTCCATGTCCACCAGGAACATCTTGCCCGGCTCCAGCCGGCCCTTGAGCACGACGTCCTGAGGAGGAATGTCGAGCATCCCGGCCTCGGAACCCATGATGACCAGGCCGTCCTTCGTGACCCAGTACCGGCTGGGACGCAGACCGTTCCGGTCGAGCACCGCGCCGATGGTCTTGCCGTCGGTGCAGGCGATCGACGCGGGACCGTCCCACGGCTCCATCAGGCAGGAGTGATATTGGTAGAAATCCTTCTTGGCCTGAGACATGGTCTCATGATTTTCCCAGGCCTCGGGGACGAGCATCATCATCGCGCGGGCGACGCCGAAGCCCGACTTGACCAGCAACTCGACCGCGTTATCCAGACAGGCCGTGTCGCTGAGTCCCTCCCGGATGATCGGCAGCAGCTTCTCGACGTCCCCTGGCTCGTAAAGGCTGGAGGCGAACATCGACTCCCGCGCCCGCATCCAGTTGATGTTGCCGCGCAGGGTGTTGATCTCGCCGTTGTGCGCGATCATCCGGTACGGGTGGGAAAGCTCCCAGCTCGGGAAGGTGTTCGTGCTGAACCGGGAGTGGAACATGCACAATGAGCTGGTGAGGCGCTCGTCGTCCAGATCATCGGCGTAATACACCGGAATCTGGTCCGGGGTGAGCATCCCCTTGTACACGAGGGTGCGGCAGGAGAGGCTGGAGAAGTAGAAGAACTTGTGGTCTTCCAGGCCCGACAGCTCGATCGCCGTCTCGAACCGCTTGCGCACGACGAAGAGCTTCCGCTCGAAACGGTCCGAATCATCATAAGGTGCCTGGATGATCGCGTGGAACATCGCCGGCTCGACGCGCTTGGCGCTCTCGCCCAGGGGCGAGTTGTCGGTGTTCAGTCGCCGCCACCCGAGGAACGTCAGCCCCTCTTCCTTCACGATCGTCTCGAACAGCCGCTGGCCGAAGCCTTGCTGCGAGAGGATGGGCGAGGCGAACATCGCGCCGACGCCGTAGGTGCCGGGCTTCGGCAACTCGATGCCGATCTCGGCGCAGCGTGCCTTGAGGAAGTCGTGGGGGATCTGGATGAGGATGCCCGCGCCGTCGCCCGTATTCACCTCGCAACCGCAGGCGCCCCGGTGATTCAGGTTGATCAGCGCGGTGATGCCGTCGCGGACGATCTTGTGCGACGGCCGGCCATTCAGGTCAACCAGGAAACCGACACCGCAGGCGTCGTGTTCGTTCTGGGGATCATACAGGCCCTGTGTCTGCGGCAAGCCCATGCTCATAGTCAGCTACCTTTCACGTCGTGGCCAGTTTCCTTAGCCCAAAGTCGGCGTCCATACGGGGTCGTTGCCAGTCGGCACGTTTTCGATCGGGGGTCGGGCGGCGTGCCCACCCTTGTCTTGCCTTGCGGCGGGACAGGGGTCGGGTACGTCGCCCTTTTGAGGAAGAAGTGAGGGCTCAGTACGTTGGCCCAACGGCGACTTTTTCCCTGGCCGCCGCCTCCTCGGCAGCGGTCAGTAGCTTTAAAAACTTCGAGGCGGTCAGGCCGAGCTCGCCCGAGCGGCGGTGAATGATCGCCAGCGGGCGTGTCAGTCGTGCGTCTCTCAACGGGACCGCGGCCAGAGTTCCGGACGCGATTTCCCGCGCGAGCGTGGGTTCCGGCAACAAGGCCACGCCCGAAGGAATCTCGACGGCGCGCTTGATGTTCTCGATGTTGTCGAACTCAAGGGCCACCTCGACCTGAACCCCATGCTTGCGCAGGAAACGGTCGATCGCGCGACGGATGGACAGGTCGGGATCGAAGCCGATGAAGGTTTCCCCCTCCAGTTCCTCGATCGCGACGTCTTCCCGGGAGGCGAATGGATGCGAAGGGTGAACCGCGAGCACGATCGGTTCTTCACGCCAGGGGATGACGGTCAAGTCCGGCCACTTTTTCGGAAAGGAGATCAATCCGAGTTCGGCCAGACCTTCATTCACGACCTCGACAACCCGCGTCGGGTGCAGGTATTCCAGGCGAACGTCCGCGCCCGGATGGAGTTGACGGAAACGCTCGACGTAGCGGGACATATGGTGAAGCCCGACCGAGTAAATCGAGGCCACGCGCACCGTACCCACCACGTTCTGCTCGTCCTCCAGCGCCTTGACGCGGTTTTCCAGTTCCAGGAACCGTCCGACCAGTTCCTTGCACCCTTCGTAATAGACCTTGCCGTGCGGCGTCAGAACCAGCGGGCGCTTCGAACGGTCAATCAGCTTGACTCCCAGACGCGTTTCGAGCTGGTGCACGACCTGGCTCGCCGAGGACTGGGAGACACTGTTCTCCGCAGCCCCCCTCGAGAAGCTCGCCCAGCGGACAATGTCGCAGAAGATTTTCAGGGACTCAAGCTGCATGGAACCTCTTCGCTTCCTCCCTGGTGGTACGTCAGCGGCGAACTACCGACGCCTCGCAAATACCTCTGAACAACGTCCGCATTCGGGATCGGGATGAGTTGAGCTTCACCGACAGATCTACTGATACTGCGCGCGGTCCCCTATCGGGAATCATAATACTAAACGCCTCTCTACTTCGTCTCGTCAAGAGCAAATTCTGGAGAAAAACCGTTGGAGGAAGGCCCGGTTCCCATGGCCCCTAACTCCATGCGACCACTCTTGATAGGATAGAATCGAGAGATTCGGATAGGAAACCTGGCGAGGTATGTTATTTCCACCGGGCTGTCTTCCTGAGATAATGTCCGTCAACCCCCAGGAACCGAAAACCCCAACAGCGGTTGAGGTTTGTTGGCAAGGGGGGATCAGTGCGGAAGACAGACCTTCCCGGTTATTTGTGTTCTCGAACGGGATGGAGAGGGCGGACCGCGATGCTGACCAAGCGCAAGGCCGTTCCCATGCTGAGGATGCTCAAGGGGGAGACCCCGGGGCGAATCTTCGAGATCAACAGTGATCCCACGCTCATCGGACGGATGCCTGATTGCGATATCTGGCTGAGCGATGGCAAGATTTCCAAGCGGCATGCACGCATTTTTCGCGGAGAGGACGCGTTTTATCTCGAGGACTTGAACAGTCATAATCACACGTACCTCGCGGGCAAGCTCCTGCCCCCGAATAAGCCCGTCGCGCTCAAGGATGGGGATGGCATCGAGATTTGCGATATCCACTTCGTCTTCCACACAGAGATTGTCACCATCGAGGAGCTGGATGAAGCCGACTTAAAAGAAGACGATACCGGATCGACCATCCTGGGGATGCTGGCGCTGGAGGATTCCAGTCAGCACAACTCGCCGATCGTCAGCAGCGAGGACATCCACCACGCCCTTGTCGAGATCAGCCGCAACCTTTGTGGCAGCATCCGCCTTGATGAAGTGCTGGAGAAGGCCCTCGACAGCCTCTTCACGATCTTTCCTCAAGCCGACCGCGGGTTCGTTCTGTTCAAAGACCCCACCAATACGGACCTTGTCCCCAAGGCCATCAAGTATCGTGGAAACCTTCCGCCGGATCTGCAATGCATCAGCCGTACCGTTTTCAATCACGTGCTGGAAGAGGGCAAAGCGATCCTCAGCGCGGATCTCGGTGTTGATAAGCGGTTCAAGAACGCGGAAAGCGTCCTCTATTCCCACGTTCGCACGATGATGTGCGTTCCTCTGCGGGATGCCAGCCATCGGACCGTTGGTATCATCCAGATCGACACGCGCGATCAGCGGGCCAATTTCAAGGAACGCGATCTGGCTCTCATGATCGCCATCGCCGGTCAGGTGGAGCTGGCGGTCGAAAACAACCGGCTGCACTTGCTGGAACGCAAGCGGCAGAGCCTGGAAATGGAGATGCAGGGCGCCCGGAGAGTGCAACTGGCGCTGCTGCCGCACGAGACGCCAGCCCTGGAAGGCTACTGCTTCTGGCAGTATTACGAGCCGGCGCAACTGGTCGGGGGGGACTACTATGACTACATCCCCTTGTCCTGTCCGGGTGCCAACCCCGAACGCTGGGCCGTCGCTCTGGGCGATGTCGCGGGGAAGGGCATGCCCGCCGCGCTGATGATGACCAAGCTGTCCGCCGAGGCGAGGATGTCCATCCTCATGGAAGCCGACCCCGCCCAGGTCCTCTGCCGGCTCAACGAACGACTCTGCGCGGCGAACATCCCCGATCGTTTCGTCACCTTTCTGCTCGTGCTCATTGACGGTCAGGCCCATCGCCTGACGGTGGTCAACGCGGGGCATATGGGGCCGATGATCCGTCGCTCCTCGGGGCACGTTGAGGTCATCGGTGAAGACCAGTCGGGGTTGATGCTGGGCGTCAACGAGGACAGCACCTATGCGGCGGTCGAGATCGATCTGGAACCGGGGGACATGGTCGTGCTCTACACCGATGGGGTCAGCGAGGCGCTGAACCCTCGCGACGTGATGTTCACGAACAAGCGTGTGGCCCAGGTCCTCGCCGCCACGCAAGCTCGCGAGGTGGAGCCGCTGGGTCGCGCCCTGATTCACGCCGTCCAGAGCCATGCTAACAATCGTCCCCAGAGCGACGACATCGCCTTGATCTGCTTCGGGCGAGAGCGAGCGACGTTCAACGATACCCAGACGATCGACCGGTGAGGAGATCGTCACATTCGGACCGGGCCGATCACCGATCCGGCTGTTCTGACTCCCGTGGCGTCTCGATTCGCGCCATGTAAACGCGCCAGTCGGCTTCCCATTCTTCCAGGCTCTCGCCAACCACTGCGCGGAAGGCCTGGACGGTACGATCGGCCCGTGTTTCCCCTTCGGTTCGCGGGACACGGAGGTGATCCAGCAGTGAGACAAACGCCTGGGGATGCTCCTTGCGCAGATAATAGACCAGAGCCCACGCCTCCGCATAGCGGTCCGGTCGGTATCCGTGACCGAACCCTTGATCCCGCAGGAGCAGTTCGAGTTTCGGCGCCGGCGGAATTTTCCGCAACTCGGAGAGACGTAGCTCATTCGCCCCGCCGATACCCGCCCAGCGTCCGCCTCGAACGACCTCGAATTGCATGGCCAGACCTTCGTGCAGCCAGATCGGGAAATCGTCATACCGCGGAGCCAGGCCACTCTCCGCCACGAGTTGATGGGTCATCTCGTGCGCGGCCGTCGCCACGTCGAGCGTCCGACAACGCAGATCGAGCAAGAGGGACCGCCGGTCCAGATCGCGACGAAGCCGACTCCGCTGAGGCTCGGGTCGATGAGCCAGTTCCCGATCCCGCGACTCGATTTCCATCCACTCTCGGCGGGTGGCGGGATCATCGCGAGCCTCGTAAGCCATCACATAACGTTTTGTCGGATGATAATATCCCCGGGTTGTCAGAAAATCGCCGGCATCCTCTTCATGGAGCCTGGCGAGATAATCCACTCGGTGGGCGAACGAGATCGCGATCAACCGTCGCTCCGGCAAGTGCAAGGTGAAGCCCTGCGCGGAAAAGTAGAGGTAAAACGAGCGGAAGACCCGTTCCAGCATCTCCAGACGATCCCGCGCCTCGGCTTCCGTTTGCTCGTGAATCAGGACCACGTGAGGACCCACCGCGATCGATTGCCCTCGTCTCTTGAGAGAGTTCAGAAGTACCGGATCGGGGTCGGGCAGGGGGGAGGCCAGGAGATCCAGCAGGGTCACCAACCTTTCGGCTGGCTGATGGGCTGGATCGACCGCGTTCGCCGCACGGATCATTTCCTCTGCCTCGGGTGTGAGGCCGTGACCGAGTGCCCACCATGCGGCGGCAAAACGATCCGGCGCACCGCCTGTCATCGCCTGATCGCGTCGTGCCGCCCACTCCGTCGCGGGCCAGTAGCCGGGGACGATCTTGCGGAAATCGTCGCGCTGGAACCGGTAGATCCGGCCCGGTGTTTCGATCCGAACATCCTCCCCCTCAATCGTCGCGGGGACCTGCGCGGACCCTCCCTGAGCAAAATAGACCAATTCCGCGTCCGCCTCGGCGCTGCCGATCACGCATGAGCACGCGACGATGAGACGAACCCAACCGGTACTCGAACCGCGATCCATCGCTTGCTCCTGTCTGCATCCCTTCGGAACGCCCAGGCCCCGTCTCAGACCGGCCGAGACGGCACGCGCGTCCAGTATCGCTTGAGCCGCAAGAACGGACGCTCGAACCCGTAGTACGATGCCGCGGCCAGACCGATCGTCATGGCGAGCCCGGCGATCGACTGAAGGATTTCCTTGTTCGGGAACCATCGCATCGAGTTGAACCACCATCGCACGAGCCAGAGCGCGATCTCATGATACATGTAGAGCCCGTAACTGACCTTCCCGAGCCAGACGACACGCGAGTAAGAGAGCGCGGCACGGAGCCAACCATCCCGCGCGATCAGGACCCAGACCAGCCCGGCGCCACACGCCCAGAGGGCGACAAAATCCCACGTGCGATGGCCCAGGCTCCCGTGCGCCAGGTTGGGCTGGCAGAGCAACACCAGGAACAGGATGAGCAGCGGCCCCTGGACGATTCCGGTCAATCGAGACGCCAGCGCCCCGGGGGGCTCCCGGAAAACCCAGAGTGCCAGAAACACGCCACTCAACAAGGTATCAAACTGCGTCACCGTGGCGTACTGGAAGAGGACGGGGTTCGCCCCCGATCGCGCCAGGGCATACCGCCCCGCAATTGAGCCGAGCATGCCCAGGCCCACCACGCTCATACGAAACCGATCGGGGACAATCACCAGCAGCAAGGGACAGAGCAGATAAAATTGCTCCTCGACACAGACGCTCCAGAGGATGCTCACCGCGTCGTACGGCACGGGGCCGAGCAATCCCATCGACCAGTTCCCGAGAAACAGCAAGAACGCGGCGAGGTGCCGCCGCAAGAATTCCACATAGCTCGCGCTGCCGACATCTCCCATCAACCAGGGGAGCACGAAGAACGTCAACATCAGGACCAGATAATACAACGGCCAGATTCTCAAGATCCGGCGCATCCAGAACGCCTTCAGGTTGATCCTTCCGTAACGCCGTTCTTCACGGAGCAAGAGCGTCGTTATCAAAAACCCGCTCAGGAGAAAAAAAAGCTGAACGCCGACCCAACCGTTCGAGCGGAACCGCTCCCCCAGATCTCTCGGAAAGGCGGCGCTCCAACCACCAGGCCTCGGGCAGGAGCCGTCGCACGGCCGAGACCCAGCCGGTGAACTGGGGAACGCCCTGATGGAACAGGTAAACGAGCAGGAACGCCACGAACCGCAACCCATCCAGCTCAGGGAAGTACACCCGCTCTCCCGGCTCGGCCGGAACCGCTTGTAAGGTCGGGTCCGTCGGTGTCTCCGGGCGGTCGTCGGTCATGGCGGCCAATCCTCAAAGACTCGGACCTGGACCCGTTCATTTTCGAGAGGTCGAGATCGAATGGGTTCGCCGCTTCCGATCCGACGCCCAGGAGAACGTCTTCTCGACCAGAGAACGTGCCAGGTCATCACCCGGACCGAATGTCTCCACCGCATGCCCTTCTCGGACCAGGTGGATCGTGTGTCGCCCGTCGCGGAGGGTCTGAAGGTCGTTGGCAACGGTCAGGTCGGCGCGATTGGTCCGGTTCGCGGCCCTCGCGGTCTGGATCAACTCGTCCGGGGACACCCGGGACAGCAATTTGAACCCGACGAGATAGACCTCGGGAGTCCAGTCGCGTACCGACCGGATCACCTTGGGCGTCGGCAGGCAGGGAATGGTCAAGGCCCCGGCCGGCGTCTCGATCTTCCCCGCGGTGGGGCTGGGCTCGAAGTCGGAGACCGCCATCGCCAGGAAGGCCACGTTAATGGAGTGCTCCCGGAAGACGGAATGAAGCGTCGATTCGTAATCGGCCACCGTGCCGAGGCGCAAAGGGACCCGGTACAGTCGATCCCGCACACGGAACCACTCCCGCCGCAGGTTCGTCAACCGCTCCCACTCCTCCTCGGGCTGGGGAGAATCGAGATCAAAACAGGCGAGACGTTCCAATGGAAGCTGAGCGCCGGGCGCATGCACATGCCAGACGTTCGCCCCGAGCGCCAGGCAGGCCTCGGTGATCGCCGCGGAGAAGCGTCCGGAGGAGACGTTGGCGATGAATCGAACATCGTCAATGGGCGCAATCGTGCCACCGCCCGTCACGACCACGTTCATGAGGCGACGGCCTCCCCTTGTTTCGTGAACGAGGCATGGCTAGCCTGGACTGTGCGTCGTTTGATCCGACCCATTTGGCCCCCTCTCCGTGTCGCCACGATGCCCACAGCCGACCCTCACGACCCGATCGCCCGAGAACTTCTCCTCGAGATCACGCGCTGGCCGATTTACGACCCGCACTCGCACATCAATCCGCATCGGCCCGCTGCCAGAAACTTCGACGAGGTGCTCGGATACCATTACTATACCGAACTGGCGCATTCGGCGGGGATGCCAGCCGAACGGGTCGCGCAGGATCTTGAGCCTCGGCAGAGAGCACGCAACCTGGCCGGGTTTCTCGACCGACTCGACAATACGGTCCAGTATTCCTGGCTCCTGGAGATCGCCCGGACGTTCCACGGCTACCAGCACGACCGGATCACGCCGGAGACCATCGAGGCCCTCTACGACCGCGCCTTGCACGAGAAAGACGGTTCCTCCTGGGATGAAGCGGTCTGGGAGCGGACGAACCTCGAAGCGGTCTTCCTCACCAATGAGTTCGATGACCCGCTGGAAGGTTGGGACACCCAGCGCTATGTCCCTTGCCTCCGAACCGACGATCTCGTCCTGAAGCTGCACGAACCCACGACACTCGAACGGCTCCGGCGCGCGACGAATGTGGACGTGGGGGATTATGATTCCCTTCGGCTGGCGATCGGGGCCTTGTTCGAATATTTCGTCGAACGAGCGCGCGGGCCTGCGCCATCAGCCTCCCTCCCGACTTCGCTCCGCATCAATCCACGCCCAAACGCTCGGTCACGCCGATCCGTCGCGCCTTGCACGGCATGGACTTGCGCGTGGAAGAACACGACGAGATCCGGCGGCTGGTCTTCTGGACCCTGGCCGAGTTCTGCGCCGAGTTCCACCTGCCGTTCGACCTCATGATCGGTCCGATTCGCAATGTCTATCCAGCCGGAGTCTCCGGCGGGCGTGATCTTTTCGATCGTCGGGTGAGCCTGCACGACTACCGCGATTTGTTCAACCACTTCGCCGGGGTGACGTTCCCGGTCTCGACCCTTTCGCCCGACGCTGGCCCCGAACTGGTGGCCTATTCGTGGATCTTTCCCAATGTGGTCCCACTGGGCCACTGGTGGTATTCGAACGTTCCCGCATTCATCGCCGCGGACCTTCGTGCTCGCCTTCAGGCCGTGCCAAAGACGAAGCCGGTGGGTTACTACTCCGACGCATACAAGCTGGAATTTGTTTTGCCGAAGTTCAACATGTACCGCCGCATCCTGGCGGAAACCCTGGCCGAGGATGCCGTCCGGGGTCGAGGATGGTCCACCGATCGGGCGCTCGACTTGGCCCGACTTGTGCTCCTGGATAACCCCAAGCGAATCTTCGACCGTCGGGAGCGGGATTGATTTCGCCGAAACTTGACCGCGCCCGGTTCACGGGGAAGAATTCCATTTACGAAAGGGTCTGAGTTCCCGGCCCAGATTCGGAGGCCGGGTTTGCCCGTTAACCGCAGATCCCGAGTGAAGGGATTCGCGGACTTGGGAGGTGAGCATCATGGTCGACCGACGATCCCCGAGACTTCTCCAGACCGCCTTGTGCTGGGGCCTCGTCCTCGGCATTCCGATGGTTGGACTTTCCCAGACAACCGAATCAGGCCAGAGTCTCTCCTCAGGCAGCGGTGAAGGAACTGGTACCGGCACGGGAGCAGGGGCTGGAATCAACTCGACTGGTGGTGGTACCGGCGACATGACCGGCCCCGGATCGCTTCGACCGGGTGCCGGACTTCGGTCAGGGAGCTTTTCGCCCCCTGGAGGGATCCGGCCGCCTGGCGGTCCTGTTCCTCCCGATGGGCTGCGTGAGCCGCCCCCAGGTCCCCCGTTGCGGCCTTCTCCGGGGATGCGCTTCGCCCCGGACTTGCCGGATAGCCCCACGCTCGTGCCGCTGGAGGATCTTCCGAACCCGCTCTATCCCGATCCGACAGCGCTCTCGCCCGAGCAACTGGATATTCTCGATGCGCAGTTATTGCCGAATGCGCGCGCCATTCAGGACCCCGCCTCGCGGTCCCTCGCGCTGGATCGCGTCGCTCGCACGAAGATTTTCGCTCACGAATACCAGGAAGCGCATACGGCCTTGCATGAGGCGGGGAATGCGGTGCTGGAGCTTCAGCCTGGGTTAGTCCGCGACCTGAGGATCATGGCCATCGTCACGACCCTGCTCCGCCTGGCTCACGATCAGGTTCAGGAGGCGATGGCGAACGAGAGCCTGATGTTCATCGACGAGATGCTCGGTCAGGTCCCGGAACGCGATCGGCTGAAAACCCTGGAGATGGCCCGACAGGAAAAGAACTACGCCATTCGCCTGGTCAAGGAAATCTCCAACACCAACTTCCGTAGCGAACAGTTCTACAAGATTGTGGAGACCGAGGCGGAGACAGCCCAGCAGGTCGCCGAGGATGCCTCCCACGCATCCACATCCCGCCCGGATCTTCAGGGGCTCGGTCCTGCCCTGATGACGTTCTCGGACCGCCTTCTGGAAAGTGCGTCGAACGACGCCTTGCAGATCGACTGGGCGGTCTGGCGGGACAAGGCCCTTCAAGCCGTCACGATGGCCGCAGCGCGATCGAGTCAGTATGAGCGGGGTATGATGATTGCTCGGAAGATTCCTCAGCCGGCCCCTCGGGCCGATTCCATGATCCAGATTGCCGAGGGGATGGCGCGGGAAAAGTTGAACAAGTCCGCCACGGGGGTTTATTCCGAGGCGGCCCGGTCGGTGGCGTCGATCCCGATGAGCGATCCTCGGGAAATCCTGGCAGGGGTGTTGATTGATAGCCTGATCTCCGTCGGACGCTTCGACGACGCGCGTGCCAGCGTTTCCTTGCTGTCGGACCCGAACCGGAAGCTCTTCGCGCTCGGAGCCGTCGCCGAATCGCAAGGACGCCGGGGGTTGGCCGCCTCCGCCCGCCGCTGGATCGCAAACATTCCCTCGCCCGAGGATCGTTCTCTCCTGACCAAGCGCCTGGAGGACGGGATCATCGCGGGGGTCGATCGACTTCGCATTCAAGTCCAGGCCGAGACCACCAATTATCCCGGATTAATGCAACCGATGACCGAATATCCCCCTCCATCGGGAGCAACCAACGAGGAGTGATCGACCCACTCTCCCGCGGTCACGGTATCGTCCGAAAGCACGCAGGATTGGCCCCACCGTCCCCACGGTGGGGCCTTTTTGTTGGTGATTACCCGCGAAGCCATTCGTCTCGGTGCGCCAGGACGAATTCATCATCGTTCAGATGCGGATAGGCCCGGTACACCCGGTCGATGTCCTCCACCTGCCCCGGACTCAACCTCTCGGCCGGGTCCAGGCACCAGAGACCTTCCAGTAAGCCTTGCCGCCGCAGAACCTCGTGCAAACCGGGAATGCAGCCCGCGAAGTGGTTGGCCGCGTCGAAGAACGCGGCGTTGGTGTCGGTGACTTCCACGGCACGAGGGAGCATCGCCCACGGAAGGAAGCCGCTGACCCGAGCAACCCGACACTGCGTCGAGGAGTTCGACCGCCCTTCGTGTCCAGACGGCCCAGTGGCCGAGCAACCCTCCCACGATCCGCCGCTCGACCGTCCGCCCGTTCACAGGAAAGTGGTATGGAGTCAGCAAGTCCATGATGATGTTGTCGTCATTGCCCGTATAAAGCGCAACGTCCTCGCGTTCTGATTCCGCCGCGGCTCGGACCACATCCAACGTGCGATAACGATCGAACGGGGCGATCTTGATGGCGACGACCGGACCGATTTCGAGAAATTCCCGCCAGAATCGATAGGAGAGGTCCGGCCCTCCCACGGCGTTCTGGAGATAAAATCCGACCAGCGGAATGACCTCGCTCACGGCCCGACAGTGCTCCAGCACGGTCCGTTCGTCACGTCCACGGAAGGCGGCCAGGCTGAGCAAGCCCGCGTGATAGCCATGTTCGCGAAGGGATCGGGCCTCGCCTAACGCCTGTCCGGTCGGCCCGCAGATGCCGGCAATCCTCACTGTTGAGGCGGATCCTGCCTCATCGGCTTTGTCCATCTCTTCGGCGACCAGGGCCAGCAAAGGGTCGAACAGTCCGTGCTTCGGGTCACGGATGGCAAACTGGGTCGTGTGTACCCCGACGGCCAACCCCCCAGCTCCGGCCGCGAGGTAATAGCGGCACAAGGCCCTCTGGCGACGCTCGTCCAGCCGCCGCTCAGCCGTCAGGGCCAGAGGCATGGCGGGGATGACGACCCCCTGGCGGAGCCGCTCCCGCACCGAGTTCGGGATCGCTTCCAGAGAGGACGTATCCCCGGATTCAGAACCGGCCATCGCGCACCTCGTAATGCGTCGGCTTGTCTAGCGTTTCCCCTCCACGTTGAATCCAGTCCGCAATCCAGGTGAGGAGGGAATCGGTCTCAACCCTCGGTGGGCCAAACAGCCGATTTGCCTGCTCCGCGTTACTCAGGAGCGCGACATCCGACTCGACTCCTTCGAACCGCACCTCCTTGCCCAGCAGTTCCGCGAACCGAGAGGCCACCGCGCGGACGCTCAACTGAGTTCCGGCGACATTCAGCACGAATGGCGGGCTCGCCGCATGACCGAAGGCCTGGAGCGCCATTGCGTTCGCGTCCCCTTGCCAGATCGCATTGACGTATCCCATCGTCAGGTCGATTGGCTCGCCCCGCGCGACGCGTTGCGCGATATCCACGAGGACGCCGTATCGCAACTCGGTCGCGTAGTTCAGCCGGATCAATACCGAGGGAATCCCCAGCGCGAGGCTCTGGTGTTCGAAGATCCGCTCACGAGCAAGGCAACTCATGGCGTATTCGCCCTGCGGGTTCATCGGGTCCGACTCCCGCGATCCCCCCCTCCGCACCGGCGTCATCCCATAGACATTCCCGGTCGAGAACGCGAGAATCCGGCTGTTCCGGAAGTGCCGGCAGACCAGTCCGGGAAGATACGCATTGATGGCCCACGTGTACGGCTCCTGACCGGTTGAACCGAACTTCCGACCGACCATGTAGATCAGATTCGGCACTTGCGGGAGTCGTTCCAGCGCAACGGGATCGAGCAAATCGCAGCGGATCGTCTCGATGCCGCGATTCTGGAGCCGCTCTTCCAATCCCTCCGAGGAGAATCGCGCGACGCCGATCACTCGCCGCTTGACTCCCGCCACGTCGGAGGCGCGCTTGGCCATCTCCGCCAGCGACGGCCCCATTTTCCCGCGACTCCCAAGACGATCACATCGCCGGAGAGCCGGGACAGGCTCTCGATCACCCCTTCCGTGGGTGTGCTGAGATGAGCGTCCAGGTCCTCGACATCCCGAATAGGCCGATCCGGGGGAGTGGGTTCCTTCTGGTTCATGGTCGTTCCTCGTTGTGGGCGGTTCGCGTCCTTCCATCCTAGCCGATCTGTCGGCGGTCAAAAGCCCCTCCACCCGAGACACCCGATTGTCAGCGACGGAGATCGGCCTTGACGTGAATGCCGCAAGGGCCCTACGCTATTTCATCTTGACGCATTCTCCCGACCTGCCCACGACCTCTCATCCCCGACGCCCGGTGGATCTCTCGATCCGGGACGGAAACCTCAAGAACCCGATGAAATCCAACGCCGATATCAAGGGGACCTTCTCCTTCGTGAGCCTGGGTTGCCCGAAGAACCTTGTCGATTCCGAGCGGATGCTCGGGCTGCTCGCGCAGGATGGCTATGTCCTCGTGCCGGACTCGAACCAGGCCGACCTGGTCATCATCAACACCTGTGGGTTCATCGACGCGGCCCGGCAGGAGTCGCTCGGGGTGATCCGGGAGATGCTGGATCGGAAACGAGACGGAGCCTTGAAAGGGGTCGTCGTCGCGGGGTGCCTGGCCGAGCGCGAGCGGGAATTGCTGCTCGAACAGGTTCCGGATGTCGATCAGGTGGTGGGGGTCTTTGGCCGCGAGGAAATCGCGCAGGTCGCCGACCGGATCATGGGGGATCTGCACGAGCAACGGACCGTGTTCCGCCCCGCGCCGGTGCACGCTCAGGAGGATCGCGCCCGGCTCCGGATCACGCCCCGGCACCTGGCCTACCTGAAGGTTTCCGAGGGGTGCGACCGGCTCTGCACCTTCTGCGCGATCCCGTACATGCGTGGAAAGCACGTCACCAAGCCGATCGAGGAGGTCGTCCGGGAGGCCGAGGAACTCGCCGCCGACGGTGTGCGCGAGCTGAATCTCGTCGCCCAGGACATGACCTACTACGGAATGGACCTCTATGGTCGGCCTCGGCTCGCCGAGTTGCTGCGGGAGCTGGACCAGGTTGAGGGGATCGACTGGATTCGCATCCTCTACAATTATCCGCAATACTTCACCGACGAGCTCTATGACATGCTGGCCACGGCGTCGAAGGTCGTGCCGTACCTGGACATGCCCTTGCAGCACATCAACGACCGAATGCTCAAGCTGATGAACCGCCGGCACACGCGGGCGGAGTCGGAGCAGATCGTCGAGCGGCTACGGGAACGGATTCCGAACCTCGTCTTGCGGACGACGTTCATCGTCGGCTTTCCCGGAGAGACGGACGCGGAGTTCGAGGAACTTCTGCGACACGTGCAGGAGATGAAGTACGAGCGCCTGGGCGTCTTCCCGTATTCCTTTGAGCCGGACACCCCCGCCGCGAAGTTGCCGGGACACCTGCCGGACGAGGTCAAGAACGAGCGGCGGGACCGGATCATGGCCGCACAGCAACCGAACGCCTTCGCGTTCAATCAGAGCCTGGTCGGCCAGCGGCTGGACGTCTTGATCGACGCCCCGGCGCCGGAGGTCAGCATCTCTGGGTCGGTCGGACGTACGCCGATGCGCCCGATGTGGACGGCGTGACCGTCGTCCAGGGCTCGGGAATCGAACCCGGCGATCTCGTCTCCTGCGAGATCGTCAGCGCGGACGGCTACGATTTGATCGCCCGAGCCGAAACGGCGAAGTCGCCTCGACGGCGTCGGTCGCGGCCCAGGCCCCGGAAGAAACCGGTATCGCCGTTCAACATCATCAGCTAATACAACTCCCCGCACGAGGACCGGCCCGCGATGGACGCTTCCCCTTCGGGACCACGGTTCTGGAACGTCCCGAACTCGCTGACGATGAGCCGCCTCGGCCTGGCCGTGGTCGTCTTCGGCCTGATCGAGGCGCGGCTCTACGTGGTGGCCATGATCACGTTCGTCGTGGCGTCGCTGACCGATGCGCTCGACGGTTACTTCGCGCGTCTCCTGAACCAGACGTCCGCCATCGGTCGCCAGCTCGACCCGCTCGTGGACAAGGTCATCAACTGCGGGGCGTTCGTCTATCTTGTCGCCCTGCCGGAAGAATCGACCGGCCTGGCCCCCTGGATGGTCACGGCCATCATCGTCCGTGAACTGGTCGTGCAGGCGCTCCGCAGCCTGATCGAAGGCAAAGGGGTGGCCTTCGGCGCGAAGTGGGCCGGGAAGCTCAAGACGGTCTTTCAGTGTCTGTCCATCGGCGTCATCCTCCTGGCCTTGCAGTATCCCCCGAACGGAGCATGGCTCTATGCCCGCGATGCCGTGACCTGGACGGCGGTCCTCCTGACGATCTACAGCGGAATGAGCTATCTTGTTCTCGCCTGGCCGTCGCTCCGGGGCGACCTCTCGACCACGCAATCCTGAAACCGAACGGCGGACTCTCGCGATGGACTGGCTCGTCTCGCTCTTGCTGGGGGCTCTCCAGGGCCTCACCGAGTTTCTGCCCGTCTCCAGCAGCGGCCACCTCGCCGTGAGCGAAGGCGTCCTCGACGCCCTGCGAGGACAGGATACGGCCGGGGCCGAGAAGCTGTTCTTCAACGTCATGCTCCACCTCGGCACCCTCGCCGCGATCCTGATCTACTATCGAGCCGTCGCCCGAACATCCCTCCGGGGCCTCCAGGGTGACGCAACAACCCCGCCGGAGTATCGACGAGGGGCCTTGATCCGGACCGGGTGGCTGGCGATTCTGGCAACCTTGCCCGCCGTGGTCGTGGCTCTGACGCTCAAGGACCAGGTTGAGGAGGCGACGGATAACCCGATCGTCGCCGGTTTCGGGTTCTGGATCACGGCGGCCCTCCTCCTGGTCACGGCGCGATTCCAGCCGGGAGAGAAAGGACCGAGTCGGACGACACCACTCGATGCCCTGCTCATCGGCGCCGCCCAGGCCTTCGCGATTCTGCCGGGGGTCAGCCGGAGCGGCATGACGATCGCCGCGGCCCTGGCCCTGGGGCTGAATCGCTCGTGGGCCGTCGGCTTCAGCTTGCTCATGGCCGTCCCGGCGATCCTCGGCGCGGGGGTGCTTGAAATCAAGGACGTCAACCCCGACACCCTCACCCCCGATCGCGTCGCCCAGACGATCGCCGCTTCACTGACGGCGGGACTGCTCGGATATGCCGCGATCATCTGGCTAATCAAAATTGTCAGAACCGGCCGTTTATGGTATTTTTCTGTATACCTCGTTGTGTTGGGGGGAGTAACCCTCGCGGGTTTTTCGATGTGGGGAGGCCGGCCCGATGACCGGCAGACGCGACCTCTGGACCGGGCCATTCGGCGCAGCGCTGAGGGACCGGGCGTTACTCGACGCCCCGGTCAGCGCCCACAGTCTCTGGCTCGTTCCCTCGGAGTTAGCCCGGGAGCAGGTCCAGCGCACGCTGAGCCTCCGTCGAGGTGTGACGCTCGGGCTTCGCGTCTGGACGTGGGATGACCTGTGGGCGGAAATCGCCAGGGTCCACCGGGACGCACCGATGCGGCTCTCGCAGGCGGGGGTCGCGGCAGTTCTCGAAGAAGCGATCCAGGCGGCCCGTCGCGAAGGACAACTGCGCGAACTCGGTGAACTGGCGGAGACCGCCGGTTTCCGACGGCGACTGCGCGGCCGAATCGGTTCCTGGACGCGTGCCGAACGTCATCCCCGCCTCTCGCCACCCAAATCCGATTCCCCGATCTCCCGGGAAGAATGGGGGATCTTCGGTCGTTACCGCGAACTGCTCCGCTCGATCGGGGCTGAGGACGATGAGGGCCTGGCGCGCTGGGCCTCACTCGCGCTGCAACGTCATCCGACCAAATCCTGGGAGCACCTGGAACGCGTCACCGTCTTCGATCCGTCCCCCGGCAGTCAGGCCATCTGGCGGACCCTCGAAACGCTCAATCAGCGTGCCGAATCCCTGCTCGTGACGTTGCCCTGGGACCCGGACCCCGCGCGGTTCGAGGCCTTTTCCTCGACCGCGCCACTTCGGGAAAAGTTGCTGGATTGGGGATTCCAAGAGCTCGCGTTCTCCGCCGAATCGACCCGCCCTGAGGGGCTGCTGGGCGTGGAACGGGAACTCTTCCGGGACGAGCTGCCGGGACGCCGCCTTCTCGACTCGCCGGAAGGGCTGATGGCGCTGGGGGCTCCTCGCGGCGAGGGGATGGGACTGGTCATCGCCCGGGCAGTGCAAGACCGACTCGACGAGGGCATCGCCCCGGACGATATTCTGATTCTGTTCCCTCAATGGGACGATCAGGCCGCCGTGGTGGCCGAGACCCTGGATTCCTGGGGCATCCCGACCGCCTCGCTGGAGAAGACACGCCTGGCATGTTCGCCCGCTGTCTCGGCCTTACGACGAGCCCTCGACCTTCCTCTGGAGGACTGGGAAGCGAACTCGATCATCCACCTTTTGCGAAACGGCCAGCTTCGGCCCTCCTGGCCCGGGGTTTCTCAAGGGGATCTTCCCGCGACCGCGACCGCCATCCGAGAGACGCGGGTCTTCCGGGGGCTGGAGGCGATACGCAACGCTCTGTTGCGGGCCTCGGCGAACGTTGAAGAGGGACGCACGGACGAAGACCGCAAGCGCAAGGAGCGCAAGGCGGAGCGTGCACGCCTCGCTCTGAAAGTGATTGACCGGCTGGGGACACGGCTGTCCTCGTTCAATTCCCCCGCCCCCTGGCACGTTCAGGTGGAGCGCGTCTGGAGCGTGCGGGACGAACTGGGAATCGGTACCGGAGAGCATTCATCGTCGTCGGACCAGACCGCTGTTGATGTTCTCCTGCTCGCCCTGGAGGAACAGGAGAAGGTGCTGGAATGGTTCGGACAGGGTGAGAAACCGTGGTCGTGGTCCGCGTTCGTCCATCGCCTCGATCGGCTCGTGCGTGACCTGGAGATCCCGTCCCCGTCGCGACCAGGTGGCGCGGTCCGGCTGGGACGGGTCGGTCGGCTGGACGGAGCCCGCGCGGGCCATCTGATGCTCGCGAACCTGGCCGAAAGCACCTTTCCGGCCCGGGATGCCATCGAGAACGAGGAGGAAGCGCCGCATCCCGACGGGGTTCATCCGGGCCTCGCTCGGGAAATGCTCCGGTTCCTCCGTGTCGTCGGCTCGGCGGAAGAGAGCCTGACGCTGATCTATCCGACCGCCGACGAGAAAGGCCAGAAGCTGCTTCCCGCCGGATTTCTGGAGGATGTCTCGCGGCTGTTCCCGGAACCGGTCTGGGCCTCTTGCCTGTCCAGCTTCACCCGGCTCGACCCGATTCTGAAGGAGGAACTCGCGGGATCACCTCACGAGGCCCGGGTGAGCGCGGTGGCATGGGCGGTTCTCGATCACAAAACGGATCGGCTCGTGGAACTGGCGCGACGACCGGAGCACCACGACGCGCTGGAAGGGACAGCGGCCGCCCTGCACGTCTCCTCGGAGCGTGGTCCGAACCACAAGAACTTTGGGCCGTTTGACGGGCGTTTGCATTCCCCTGAAATCATCCGGCGCGTCGCGGATAGCTTCGGTCCGGGACGCCCCGCGTTCAGTCCGAGCCAGCTCGAATCCCTCTCCCTCTGTCCGTTCCAGTTCTACCTCCGTTACGTGCTCCATCTGGAGCCGATCGACGAGCGTGAGGAGTTGGAGGAGGATTACACCGCCCGGGGCAGCGTGATGCACCGGGCCCTGGAGACACTTCACATCACACTTCGCGACACCCCGTGCGAGGACGGGGTGACTCTTGCCGAGCGGGTCGCCCGGGAGATCAGCGCGGTGGTCGAGCGGCTGCTGGATCAGGATACGGAGTCGATGTCCGGGGTCGAGGGGGGCCTGCATCAGATCGAGGCGGAACGGCTCCGAAAAACCGGGCGGCGTTACGCGGGGCAATTCGCGGCCTATCATGCCAGGGAGGGAGAGACAACGGAGTGCCACCGCTTCGAAGTGACGTTCGGGAAGCCGGGGGAAAACGAGTATCCCCCCCTGGTTGTCGGACACGATGGAGACGCGGTTCAACTGCAAGGAATGATCGACCGGATCGATCTGATCCGCATGCCTGAGGCGACCCTGTTCCGGGTCATCGACTACAAGACCGGCTCGGCGCCCGGGCCGTCGGAGGTCAAGTCGGGCCTGGCGCTTCAGCTCCCGCTGTACGCCCTGGCGGTCGAACGAATTATCCTGGCGGAGCAGGGGGCCTTGCCACACGACGCCGGATACTGGGCCTTGGCGGGCGACGGATACAAATCGCTCCGCTTGAAGATGGCCCAGCTCAACGACTCCACCGCGACGCTTAGCGAGGACTGGGAAACATTCCGGCAGGCCCTCGAAACGTACGTCGTCGAACTCGTTTCTCAACTCCGGCGGGCCACGTTCCCGGTCCACCCGAGAAAGGACGACTGCACGCGGTTCTGTGACTATCGCGCGGTCTGTCGGATCGCGCAGGTCCGCGCCTCCCGCAAGCGCTGGACGGACGCTCCCACATTGGAGATTCCGTCATCATGAGCGTCTCGACAGACGACGGCCCGAAATTAACCCCCGAGCAGCGCGAGGCCCTGGAGGTCATCGACACCAGCGTCGCCCTGAGCGCGGGGGCCGGCTGCGGCAAGACGACGGTTCTCACCGAGCGTTTTCTCCGACACCTGGAAGGTCCGCCCCGACGACCTTTGAGCGAGATCGTCGCCTTGACCTTCACGGACAAGGCCGCTCGCGAGCTGCGAGAACGCGTCCGCCAATCCTGCCGCAAGAAGCTCGCGACCGGAGAGGATTTCGCCCACTGGCGAACCGTCCTGCGAGGGCTGGAAGCCGCCCCGATCGGGACCTTTCATGCCTTCTGTGGGCGCCTCCTACGCCGCTATCCGATCGAGGCAGGGGTCGAACCCGGCTTCGTCACTCTGGAAGAGACGATCTCTCCGAGCTTTCGCGAAGAGGCTCTGGCTCTTTGCTTTCGTCGTTGGCTCTCGAATCAAGATGAGGACCTGATCGGGCTCTGTGTCGATCTGGGCATCGAGCGCGTCCGTCAGTCGCTCGACGACCTGATCGATGCCCGCACGAAAGGAGACTTCCAGGGTTGGGCCGAGAAGGGGACGGAGGAAATCCTTGATGTCTGGAAAGCGGCCTGGCAATCCCAGGTCCTGCCCGTCC
The DNA here is from genome assembly GCA_963758025.1 of uncultured Planctomycetota bacterium. Lineage (GTDB taxonomy): Bacteria > Planctomycetota > Planctomycetia > Isosphaerales > Isosphaeraceae > CAVWUA01. The sequence goes on from CAVWUA010000030.1 coordinate 122,993, forward strand.
TTCTCGACAACCTGCGGGGCACGGTCCGGCCGGTTCTCGAACTGGCCGAGCGACACGAATGCTCCCACCCGAAAATGCGCGAGCGGCTTGCGTTTCTGCGAGAGCAACTGCCGATCCTGGAACCGAGCATGGATCTCACGGCCCTGCTCGGAGAGATCAAGGAGAATGCCAAGGTCCAGGGAGGCGGCACCGCGAAGCACTGGCCCGAGGGGGTTTACGGGTCGATCCGAGACGGGCTGGCGGAGTTCCGGAAATCCATCGACGACACCCGCAAGCGTCTGGACTGGAACGAGGCCGCGTCCCGCGATGCCGCCGAGCGCGGCCGACGGTTCGCCCGGCTCGCGGCCGAGGCCATCGACATTTATGAACAGGCCAAGCAGAGCCGCGGATTGCTCGACTTCGACGATCTCTTGCTCAAAACTCGGGACCTTCTCGACCGCCACCCCGCAGTGTGTGAGGAGCTTGCCCGGTCGGTCGGCGTGGTGCTGGTTGATGAATTCCAGGATACCGACCCGATCCAGGGCGAGATCATCAGCCGACTGACCGAGATCCGCCAGGGGGATCTCTTCGGCTCCGGCCGTCTCTTTCTGGTGGGGGATACGAAGCAATCCATCTACCGCTTCCGAGGCGCGGACCCGGCTGTCTTCGAGACGTTCCGCGCGTCCGTTCCCGACAAGGGCCAGCGCTTCCTGACCGAGAACTTCCGCAGCCGTCCCGAAATTCTCGATTTTGTCAACGCCCTGTTCGCGGGGGCTTTTCCGAACGATCCTCCCCTGAAGCCCGGCGTCGCGCTCCCGACATTGCCTGAGGATCAGCCCGCGATCGAGTTTCTCTGGGCCACCGAGCCTGAGACAGAGCACGGCGGCCGGATCAGCGTCGTTCAGAAGCGCGGGACCGAGGCTCGCTGGATTGCCCGGCTCCTGGCCTCGCGGCTCAAGAACGGGTGGAACGTCCGCGACGAGAAGACCAGGGAGCTTCGGTCGGCCAGGGCCGGAGACGTCGTTCTGCTTTTCCGCACGCTCAACGACGCGGCGGCGTACGAGTCGGCCCTGGTGGCCGAGGGCCTGGATTACTACGTCGTCGGCGGCTCCGCGTTCTTCACGCAGCAAGAGGTTCTCGACCTGATCAACCTGCTCACCGTGCTGGAGGATCCGTACGACCCGCTGGCGCTGGCCGGCACCCTGCGAAGCCCCTTCTGCGGGACCAGTGACGAGGGATTGTACTGGCTGGCCACGTCACCCATCGGCGGCCTCTGCGAATGTTTCGCCTCGGGCACGCGGGTCACGGGCATGTCCGACGAGGACTGGAGGCGCACCGCGCGCTTGCAACGGCTGGTCGCCCACTGGCGGGGCCTGAAGGACCGCGTGCCGATCGCGGAGTTGCTGAACCGCGTGCTCGATGAGTCCGGCTACGAGGCGGCCCTCTCCGGCGAGTTTCTTGGCGATCGCAAGCGGGCCAACTGCCGCAAGCTGGTCCGCATGGCGCGGCGTTACGACGAGCAAGGTGGATACACGCTGGCCGACTTCGTCGCCCGCCTTCGCGCGGATCTCCGCAAACCGCCCCGAGAGGAGCAGGCCACCACGACCGAGGAAGAAGGGGGCGACGCCGTTCGCCTGATGTCGATCCACCAGGCCAAGGGGCTGGAATTCCCGATCGTCGTCGTGCCCGACCTGAACCGCAATACGCCGGCTCTGCGCGACACCGTGGCATTTCACGCCGAGCTGGGGCTCTTGACGAGACCCTCCGATGAGCTCGAAACCGACGACGAGGAGAATGCGAGTTCCGCCCAGAGCCTCGGCTGGACCGTCTATCGGCAACTCGAACGGCACCAGGAAGAACAGGAGGCGCTCCGGCTGTTTTACGTCGCGACGACCCGCGCTCGGGATGCCTTGATTCTCTCGGCGGGAGAGCCGGCCGATGTAAAACCGAAATCCCCCGCCCTCCAGCTCCTGGAGGAACGCTTTGACCGGACATCGGGAACCTGCCGCGCGGCGTTGCCGCCCGAATGGAATGTTCCCCACGTCGGCGTGATCGCCACCGAACCGCCGTCGGTCCGGGATCGTTCGGGTCGGGAGAAGCGAGCGAAACAGCCGAGGCCGCTGGCCGTCTCAGAACTCATCGGAAGAACGAATGTGATCGCGGAGCCGGAACGAAACATTGTCCGGCCTCGACCACAGTTTGTCGATCTGGACCCCTCCGTCGGTCTGCCGCCGATGGCCGCCCGGATCGACCGGCTGTTACGCGCCGTGATCGCGGACCCGGATGCGTTGAATTCCGATCGGGTGGAGGCGGTGATCGAACAGGCGGCGCTCGCTCAGCATCCGGTGGCACAACGGAGCGTCATGAACGCCACGATCGAGCGATGGAAATCCTGGCTCGCCACTGATCCAGCCCGTCGGTTGGCCAGGGCTTCGGAGGTCATCCGGGATCTTCCCTGGACGCTCGCATGGCCAATCGACGATCCGAACCCGACCGTCTATTCGGGGCGCATGGATTTTCTCTACCGCGACGCCCAAGAGGGCTGGAACCTGATCGCGCTGGCCGTTGACGGAGCGCCGCAGGCGCGGGAGCGTTTGCGGTTGCTCTTGTCCGCCCACGCCGCTTCGGAACGCGTTTCCGCGAAGATTCAAAGGGCCTGGCGGATCCGACTCGGTCCGAACGGAGACGCATGCGAGGAGACCCGTTTCGACCTCGCCGAGGTGATCCGGGCGGTCGATCAACGGAATCAGATCTGATCTGCGTCGGGTGGTGGGTGAGCGGAGCGAAACCCATCAATCCATTCTCGCTCATCCGTGGGTTTCGCTCCGCTGATCCGATACGGGCGGGAGGCTCAGCGTTTCGTGGTTTCCTCGGCGGGCGATTCCGCGACAGCCACATTCTCGCTCGTGGCGGACTTCGCGTGCTCGATCCATCGGCGCTGGAGATCGGCGAAGCCGTCGATCTTGTAGATCCGCCGCAATTCGGGTTCGACCCCGTTCTTTTGTGAGGCCTGCACGAACTGGATGAACTCGGTCGGTGAGCGCAACTCGACCAGGAATCGGGTCAGCGAGACGCTCTGGGCATAGTACAAGGCCCAGAACCGGCCGTCGGGATAGTCCATCACCATCAGGTCGGCCAGCTTGAAGAGTTCACCCCGGGAGAGCGGGTCCACCAGGTCCGCCGCGCGCAGGTCTTGCTCGGAGCGCGGCTCCGAGAGGACCGCCATCCCCTCGTCGGCCCATCGGGGAATCTGCAACGCGGGGAACAGGTCGGCCAGCACGACATGGGTGATCTCGTGAGGCAGAACCGCCGCGACCAGGTTGGGATGATCGGCCCGGAGATTGACCCGTGCGCGATCACCTTGCCACCGTTCAGTCCCATCGTCGAGAAGCCGGGCGACTCCTCCGGCTGTCCGGTGACCTGGGAAAAGACCTTGGCGTCGGGATACAGGTAGAGATCGCAACGGGGCGACCAGGCCGACTCCGGGCTGGAGCCAGCCCAGCGGCGGATCTGTGCGGCGCGGCTCGCTTCCGCCACGCGGGCCGCCTGGCGGGCCAGAGCCTCGTCGGTGTGAAAGATCCGGAAGTTGGGGGTATTCCAGACCTGCCAGTTCCCCATCGGGGGGCCGGCCTGGCCCACGGTGTCGGGTGCGGTCGCGCGTTCCGGCGGCGGGCTCAGGGCACGTCGAGGCTGGTCGGTCCCCTCGCCCGTCGAGGAGATCGGACGCACCCGGGGCTGTGGCGGGATCGGGGCCTCTTCCGGGGATGAGCCACGTACGACCACCTGATTCGCCGCGACCTTCCGGCTCTTCGCCGAAAGCTCCGAGACCAGGTTGCGCAGATACTCGGCGTACCAGTTCCGCGGGCTGAGTTCGCGGATCTGGCCGATCTCGTTCTGAATGCTCTGCCACTGCTCGGCCGTGCCCGGACCGTCGTTGATCTGATTGACCACGTCGTACATCCGGCAATAGGCCCAGGGATCGAAGCGGGTCTCGGGCAATTTTCCATCCTGGGCCAGCTCGGCATAGAGCCGCCCCGCCTCGCGATACTGCCGGGCTCGGAAGGCGGCGTCGGCCTCGGTGAGGCGGTTGTCGTCGCTCCCCGGAGGCGCCTCCGCCGTTTCGGTCGGCTCGGGGGATGGGTTTTCCTCCGACGGTTTCGCTGGCTCCGGCTCGTTCGCTCCGGCATTGGCTGGCGGAGGGGCCACCGGCTCTGTTGGCGTGCTCAGGGGCTTGGGGGGTGTCGGAGGCGCGATGGAGTCGCCGGAATTCGCCGTTTTCGCTTCCGGCGAAGACGCGGCCGGCTTGTGGTTGATGATCGCCAGATTTTCGCGATAGGTGGCGGCGGCGCTCGAGTCTCCCTCCGCTTCCGCCTGAACGATGGCTTGCTCGTAGGAGGTCCGCAGCAGGTCGAGAAGCTCCGACCGCCACTGGGCCGAAACCCCCGGGAGAGCTGACTCCAGGACCCGCGCCGCGGCCTTGCCGTCGGACTTCGCCAGCAAGGCACGGGCCTGTTCGAGGCTCTGGGCCGGGTCGGCGGCCACGGTGATCGTCGGGGAAAACAAAGAGAGCGCGGCCAGGAGGGCCGCCGTGTAGGGCCGGTGCATGACGATCCTTGTCCTGCGTTGCGGTCGGCCCGCAAGCCCCTCGGCGAATCGCGTCGCCGTCGCGTCTCGGCGGCCCATCCTGGCCAGCCAAACGCGTTGTTGCGAGAGCGAACCGACCTCGTCCCTGAGGTATCCATCTTGCCGGCGAGAGTCCTTCAAAACGACGCCCGAGTGGGCGATTTCGAAGGCGACGCGGCAGTATCCGGCAGATGCTTCGGATCGTCAAGCCGAAGAAATCGGGAAGAACTCAAGTTCTCCGGCCAACTTGCCGACGCGCCGCGGCGACATTCTGGTAAACTTGGAAATGAGGCGGTTGGCCTCAAGACGGGCCAACGGGTCGGGAGATCACGATGCGAATCATTGCCGGACAGCGACGCGGACACAAGATCGACGGACCGGTTAGCCGCGCGACGCGTCCGACCAGCGATCGGGTCCGCGAGGCCCTGTTCAATATCCTCCGCGGCGTGATCGAGGACGTAACGGTCGTGGACCTGTTCGCGGGAACGGGGGCCTTGGGGCTGGAGGCCCTGAGCCGGGGCGCCTCGCGGGCGATCTTCGTCGAACGCCACCGCCAGAACCTCAGCCTGATCCGTAGGAACCTGACCACCTTACGTTACGAGGATCGCGGGAGCATCGTTCCGGGAGATGCCTACCGCTGGGCCGCCTCGTTCGAGGCCATTGACGATCAACCGATGGTCGTCTTTCTCGATCCGCCCTATCGGGAATATGAGACTCACCCGAAACGGGTCCGGCAGTTGCTCGAAAACCTGGTGGCCAGGCTCCCGAACCGCTCGACCATCGTGGTTGAGTCGGGCCGACCGCTCGATGAACACCTCTTGCCCGATCGCGGAGCCTGGGATTGCCGCCGATACGGCGGGACGTATGCCGCGATCCGAACCTTGAATTCCCCCTCTTTCGACTCCGAGCCGAACCGTTCCCACGATGACCACCAAGACAAGCACGACCGATGATCCCCGGCGCGACTTCGCCACGGAAGTCGTCACGATTCTGCGACGGGCGGGCTTCCAGGCGTTGTGGGCGGGGGGATGCGTCCGGGACCTGATCCTCGGTCACGCTCCTGCGGATTATGACGTGGCCACCGACGCGACCCCGGAACAGGTCATGCGTCTGTTCCGCCGCACGGTTCCCGTCGGCGTCAGCTTCGGCGTGGTGCGCGTTCGAGGCGACAACCTCAGAGGCCGGCGAGGTCGAAGTCGCCACCTTCCGTAGCGACGACGTGTACATCGACGGCCGACGCCCGGTCTCGGTCGTCTACAGCACGCCCGAACTCGATGCCTCCCGGCGCGATTTCACGATCAACGGGATGTTCCTCGACCCGCTCTCGGGGAAGGTGATCGACTACGTCGGTGGGCGAGAACGACCTGGAAGCGGGCCTCGTTCGCGCGATCGGCGACCCCTCGGCTCGCTTCGCCGAGGACAAGCTGCGACTGCTCCGCGCCGTGCGATTCGCCTCGCGGTTCGGCTTTCAGATCGAGCCGGAGACGCGCGAGGCTTTGATCCGCATGGCCGATCAGGTCCAGGTCGTCGCCGCTGAACGGATCGCTCAGGAACTGCGCCGGATGCTCGTACACGAGAGCCGGGCTCGCGGTATGGACCTGGCGTTTGAGACCGGCCTGGTCGCCGCGATCCTGCCCGATCTGCTCCCCATGAAGGGGCTCTTCCAGGGGAAGCCGGTCCAGCCGAACGGCGACCTCTGGGATCATACGCTCCTGGTCCTGGAGAAACTCCCCAGGGAGCCGAGCTTCACGCTGGCCTTCGCCGCGCTGCTGCACGACGTCGGCAAGCCGCTGACGAAGGGGTTCAAGGATGGTCGGACGACCTACTACAACCATGAAATCGTCGGGAGACGCATCGCCGAGGAGACCTGCCGGGCCTTGAAGCTCTCGAACGCCGAGCGTGAACGGATCACCTGGCTGGTGGAATATCCACCAGTACCTCGGTGATGCGAAGCTGCTCCGGGAGTCGAAGCTCAAGCGGCTCCTGGCCGAGCCAGGGATCGAGGAATTGCTCGCTCTGCACCGCGCGGATGCTCTGGCCTCCACGGGGGATACCAGCCACGTGGACTACTGCGAGCACTATCTCCGAGAGCAGCCCGAAGGCCCCATCAATCCCCAGCCCTTGCTCACCGGCCACGACCTGTTCCGGCACGGCCTGAAGCCCGGCCCGCTCTACAAGCACACGCTCGAACGGGTGCGCGAGGCCCAGCTCGAACGTCTCATTCACAGCAAGCGCGAGGCGTTGAACTACATCGATCGCTTGCGGGAAGCCGGCGAGCTGATCCAGGCGGAATCGAACCCCGGAACGTGATCGATCGTCGTCGCGCGGGGCGGAAAAGGATCGAGGGCCGCCCGCGCGACGATCGGTCATCATCCGTCCTCACGATTTTTTGGGCGGAGCCTCACCGGCCGATGGGGGAGGGGGGATGATGCTCGGCAACTCCAGGCGGCTTCCGCCGGGGCCTTTGAGCATCTGATGCTTGGCCTGCGTCGTCTGGGAGAGGCCGTGGATCTTGATGAACCCCTGGGCCGATTCGGCGTCGTACTGATCCCCCTCGCCGTAGGTCGCCAGCTCCTCGCGGTAGAGGCTGTGCTCGCTCTTGCGGCCGACGATCATCGCGTGCCCCTTGTAGAGCTTCACCCGCGCGGTGCCCGAAACGTACTGCTGGTTCGAGACGACGAACGCCATCAGGTCCTGGTGCAGGGCGCTGAACCAGAGCCCGTTGTAGATCAGGTCGGAATAGGCCTGGCTGACGTACGTCTTGAATCGCAAAGCATCCTTGGAGAGCGTCAGGAACTCGATCTCGCGGTGCGCCTCGTGCAGGACGATCGCGGCGGGAGCTTCGTAGATCTCGCGTGACTTGATTCCGACGAGCCGGTTCTCGATATGGTCGATCCGGCCGACGCCGTGACGTCCGGCGATCCTGTTCAGCTCCTCGATCAGCTCCACGCCATCCATGTCGCGACCGTTCAGGCCGACCGGCTTGCCGCGATCGAAGACGATCTCGACTTCCTCCGGCTCGTCGGGGGCCTTGACCGGATCGACGGTCCACTGAAAGGCGTCGGCCGGCGGCTCGACCCAGGCGTCTTCCAGGATGCCCGCCTCGATCGAGCGTCCCCAGAGGTTCTGGTCGGTACTGTAGATGCTCTTCTTGGTGGCCTCGACCAGGATGCCGTGCTGCGCGGCGTACTCCAGCTCGGCGTCCCGGGTCCACTTCCACTCGCGCACCGGGGCGATGATCTTCAGGTCGGGGGCGAGCGTCTGGAACGTCACATCGAACCGGACCTGATCGTTCCCCTTGCCGGTGCAGCCGTGCGCGACGGCGACCGCGCCATGGTCGCGGGCCACGCGGACCATCAACTGGGCGATCAAGGGGCGCCCCAGGGCCGTCGCCAGAGGGTACTTCCCCTCGTACAGAGCACCCGCCATGAGCGACGGGAAGGCGAAGTAATCGACGAACAGGTTCCGCACGTCCTCGGCGATGGCCTCGACGGCCCCGGTCCGCAGCGCCTTCTCGCGGATGGCCTGGATGTCCTGTCCCTGGCCGAGGTCGCAGGTGTAGGCGATGACGTCCAGCCCGTACGTCTCGTTGATCCACTTCACGGCGACCGACGTATCAAGCCCACCGCTGTAAGCCAGTACCACCTTGTCTCGTGCCACGGATGCTGCCCTGTCTTTCTTCGAGAATCGAACCCCGACAATCTCCGTGATCCCCTCGCCGGGACGCTCCCGGCCTTCCTTTGGTGATTCACGGTAACGTGGACCTTCTCCCGCCGTCAAGAACGGGAAGGACACCGCCCCACCTTCACGAATCCAGCGGGAACGCCTTTTTGAGAGCCTCAAGCCCCTCGGCGCCACGCTCCAGGGCGATGGCGACATTGATGCGGACTTCGCTCGTGTTGATCAGGGCGATATTGATCCCGCGCTCGGCCAGAGCCCCGAACATCCGAGTGGCGACGCCGGTGTGCGTGCGGATGCCCACCCCCATGACCGACAGCTTGGCCAGGTCGGGTTCAACCCGGACGTTGCCCGGATCGACCTCGTCCAGGACGGTGGCCGCGTGCTCGGCTTCGGGGCGGGGCACGGTGAACGACAGATGCGTGTTCCCCGACGCCGCGGCGTTCTGCACGATCATGTCCACGAGGATTCCCTCGTCGGCGATCCGGCGAAAGACCTTCGCGGCGTAACCCGGCTGGTCGGGCAGGTTCAGGAGGGTGATCCGGGCCTGCTGATCGTCCAGCTCGACGCCCGAGATGACCAGGCCCTCCATGCCGGGCGCCGGCACGGCGGACAACGGCGTTCTCGGTTTCCGGCGCGGTCCGCTCCGGCTCGTGTCCCGTCCGCTTCGGCGTGAAGTCGGCCGGGAGATCCTGAGTCGTCCGGTCCAGCTCGAAGGCCCTGTGCACGGCGCGCAGGGCGTTCTCCGCGGACGGCCGGTCGATCAAGACGCTGATCTTGATCTCGCTGGTCGTGATCATCTCGATGTTCACGCTCGCGTCGGCCAGGGCCTCGAACATCGTCGTGGCGACCCCGAAATGCGGTGCGCATTCCCTGGCCGACGACCGACACCTTGGCGACCCCCGCGTCGTGCTCGACGCCCGAGGCGCCGATGGCCTCGGCCGCCTGCTCGGCCACGAGCAGGGTTTCGGCCAGGTCGTCGGCGGCGACCGTGAAGCTGACGTCGGTCACGCCTTCGGTGGCGATGTTCTGCACGATCATGTCGACGACGATGTTCGCCTCGGCGATCCGCCGGAACAGGTCGTGGACGACGCCGGGACGGTCCGGCACCCCCGTCACGGTAACGCGGGCCTCGCCCTTGACCAGGGCCGCCCCGGTGACGCGAGAACCGAGCCGCCGGGCATCCACCTCGCCGACGATCCAGGTTCCGGGGGCGTCGGTGAACGAGCTGCGGACGTGGATCGGCACGCCGTACTTCTTGGCGAACTCGATCGACCGGGAGTGCATCACCCCGGCCCCCAGGCTGGCCAGTTCCAGCATCTCGTCATAGCCCATCCGGTCGATCTTCCGCGCCTCGGGCACGACGCGAGGGTCGGTCGTATAGACCCCATCGACGTCGGTGTAGATCTCGCAGGCGTCAGCCCCCAGGACGGCGGCCAGGGCCACGGCGGTCGTGTCGGAGCCGCCCCGGCCGAGGGTCGTGATATTGTAGTTCTCATCGACCCCCTGGAACCCGGCGACGATGACGATCCTTCCCTCATCGAGCGCCTGGACAAGCCGGTCGGTCGAGATGTTGCGAATCCGGGCCTTGGTATGGAAGCTGTCCGTCACCAGGCCGATCTGGGCGCCGGTGAAGCTGATCGAGGGGACGCCCAGCGACTGGATGGCCATCGCCATCAGGGCGATGCTCACCTGCTCCCCCGTGGAGAGCAGCATGTCCATCTCGCGGGCCGGCGGGCGCTCGGTGATCTCGCGGGCCAGACCGATCAGCTCGTCGGTCGTATGGCCCCGCGCCGAGACGACCACGATGACCCGGTCGCCCCTCTGATGAGCCTGGATGGCGCGGCGCGCCGCCGCGAGGATCTTCCGCGAGTCGGCGACGCTGGTGCCGCCGAATTTCTGGACCAGCAGGGGCACGTCATTCACTCCGGGTCGTGGGAATCAGGTCGATCACGCGGTCATCCTCGGATCAGTTCTTCAGGAAGCGTTCCATCAGCCGCCATCCCTCGTCGAGCGACGGCCCCCCCGCCTCGCGGGCCGACGCCTCGTCATAGGGATGCCCCGATCCGGACAGCCCGGCGCCGCACATCGCCCAGGGGACCGGAGCGCGGTCGTGGGCTCGCGTTCGCAGGAGGGTCGAATGGTCGGGGGAGACCAGCAATCGCCAGTCGCCATGGCCCTCCAGGGCCCGCCGCAAGGGGGCGACAATCTCCCGGTCGATCCGCTCCAGGGCCTCGACCTTGGCCTCGGCCCGGCCTTCGTGGCTCGCCTCATCGGGGGCCTCGACATGAACGCAGACGATGTCGTGGTCCTTCAGAGCCTCGACCCCCGCGCGTCCCTTGGCGGCGTAGTCGGTGTCGAGATACCCGGTCGCCGTCGGCACGTCGATCCGCTCCCAGCCGGCCAGCAGGCCGACCCCCCGGACCAGGTCCACCGCCGAGATGATCGCTCCCTTGAGGCCGTGCAGCTCGGCGAAGGTCGGCACGGCGGGGGCCTTCCCCTGACCCCAGAGCCAGATCGCGTTCGCCGGACGCTTCCCGGCGGCCTCGCGCGCCTGGTTGACCGGATGCCCCTGCACGATCATCATGCCGGCCCGCATCAGCTCCCGCAAAAGCTCCGAGCCGGTCCCCCGAGGCTGGTGATCGGCGGCCGGCTTGTCGGGCACGTCGTGCGGCGGGGTCGTCACCGTGTCGTCGGCGAACGGAGTCTCGCCGGGCTTGCCCCGGTAGATCATCAGGTTGCGGTAGCTGACCCCCGGGTGGAACTCGATGTTCGGCCGCCCCAGGTCCTTCCGGAGCACCTCGATCAGCTTCGCCCCCTCCTCGCTGGTGATGTGCCCGGCGGTGAAGTCGGTCATGCGGCCATCGAGGATCGTCATCAGGTTGCAGCGTATGGCCCAGTCGTCCGGCCCGAGCCGGTGCCCCATGGCCACCGCCTCCAGAGGCGCGCGGCCCGTGTAATAGCGAACCGGGTCGTAGCCGAAGAGGCTCAAGGTCGCCACGTCGCTGGCCGGGAGGAACCGGTCGGGCACGTTCCGGGAAAGCCCCAGGACCCCCTCGCGCGCGATCCGGTCCATCTCCGGCAGGTTCGCGGCCCGGAGCGGCGTCTGCCCACCAAGCCCCTCCCAGGGTTCGTCCGCCGCCCCGTCCGGAATCACGATCGCGTACTTCCTCGCCATGATGCTCGCCACCTCTGTTGCGGGTCCTTTTGGGTTCGGTCGGCGCCGCGGCGCGACCGCGTTGGCTTCGTTTGGTAAAATGGACCCTAGTTCCGACCGTTTCCCGAGTTATGTCACGTTTTCCCGTCAGGTCGCGATGGGCCGACCCCTCATCATTCGTCAGAAAATTTTGAGCAAATTACCAGGATGCCCTATTCTTCCACCCCCAGGCAGACGCTCGGCGCCTGGACGATGTCGAGTCGGTCGATCTCCCTCAGGGCGTTGGTGATGTTGGCCTCGGTGGCGGCGTGGGTCATCATGACGAGCGGGACGGGGGCGTCCGGATGGTCGTCGTCGCCGGGGTCGTGCTGGATGACGCTGGCGATGCTGATCGAGTGCTGACCGAGGACCTGAGCGATCGCGGCGAGCATGCCGGGACGATCGGCGATGGTGAACCGCAGGTAGTAGCGTGCGCGGACCTGCTCCGGAGGGGTCAGGCGGAGCGGGCGGGGGGCGTCGGGCCAGAGGTCCTGGGCTCTCGATCGCAGCGCGGCACGGCTCACGGCCACCTCGATCAGGTCCGCCACGATGGCCGATGCCGTCGGCAAGGCCCCGGCGCCTCGGCCGTAGAAGAAGGTGTCCCCCACGGCGTCGCCGACGACCCGAATGGCGTTGTACGGCCCCTTGACGTCGGCCAGGGGGGTCCCTTGCCGCACGAGCCTCGGCGCAACTCGAAGCTCAAGCCCGGTTTCGGACAGGCGGGCCTGGGCGAGAAGCTTGACCGTGTGGCCGAGTTCCCCGGCGTAGGTGATATCGGCCAGTTGCAGCCGGTCGATCCCCTGGCAGGGGATGTCGTCCAGGGTGACGCTGGCGCCGAAGGCCAGTTGCGCCAGGATCGCCAGCTTGTGCGCGGTGTCGGTGCCGTTGACGTCGAGCGTCGGGTCCGGCTCGGCGTAACCGAGCGCCTGCGCCTGGGCCAGCGCCTCGTCGTAGCCAAGCCCCTCGCGGGTCATCGCCGAGAGGATGAAGTTGCACGTGCCGTTGAGAATGGCCGAGAGCGACTGAACCTGGTTCGCGGCCAAGCCCACGCTCAGCGCCTGAACGATCGGGATTCCCCCGGCGACGCTCGCCTCGAAGGCCACCCCGCGCCCATGCCGCCGGGCCTCGGCGAAGATCTCGGGACCGTGCTCGGCCAGCAGCGCCTTGTTCGCCGTGACCACATCCTTGCCGTTGACCAGGGCGGCCCGGACGATCGTCAGGGCCGGCTCGGTCCCGCCGAGCGCCTCGACGACGACCGATACCTCGGGGTCCTCGACGACCTGGCGCCAGTCCGTGACGATCCTCGACGCGGGCAGGGCGACGCGACGCGGACGCGAGGCATCACGGACCAGCGCCCGGACCACCTCCAGGCGGCGCCCGCGCGCCGGGCGATCCGGTCACTCGCCTCCTCCAGCAGGCGCACGACCCCCGTCCCGACGGTCCCCAGACCCAGCAACCCCACGCCCATTCGTTCCATACCCCAGCCTCATCCCGAGCGATCACCGAGACCGACAATCCACGTCCACCCGTCAACACCCAGGCCGACGGGATTCGCCAAGGCCCCGGCAAAACGCTCTAACGTAGCGATCCCTTAACCGATCCGCAAGCCGGACAGACGGATCAGGCATGCCATCCATCGGTTTGCCGTCCCCCTGAGGATCCTCTCGGATTCAGGCCAGGTGTAAAAATAGGTAATTTGGGTGGGATAAATCAAGGAAAGAACGAAGGCCGGGGGTTGTTCCTTTTGAGGAATGTTGTACAATCGGGGCATAGCCTGCCGCTTTCGAGCGCCGACTCCACCCCAAAACTCGCCTACCTACCTTATAGAGGCTTGATTCTCGAATCGTCACCAGGACATGCCCGGCGATGGCAATAGAGGGACAGCCGCCCTGGAAACCCAGGGGCTGACACCTGCCTAAACTAAAAGGAATCGCATACCACGGATCTTGCCGAGGGTAACGACTCAACGCCCGGGACCGAGGTGGGTCGGCACGTCGTTCGCGGCCCTGATCCGGACGGGATCGGGAAAACCGGCAGACGCGGCTCCCCCATGATAGACAGTGTTTGAATGGATGGAGGAAGAGAGATGAAAGGCGATCGTCAACGACTAGCCACGACCAAGCGTATGAGGACGGGCCGGATCGCTCTGATTGTGGTTCTGCTGACGGTTGTCTCCCTTGTTGCCGCGTTCGGAACGTTAGGTTTCGGGAGCTGGGGAGAGCCGGAGTTGCCGCTGGATAAACTCTCCACTGCCCGAGTACGGAAGACGGACCTGAATGTGACGCTCCGCACGGGCGGAAAGGTGGATAGCGCGAAGAAGACCCTGATCGAATGCGAGCTGGAAAACCTCCAGTTCAGTACGCGCGGCAATCGCCTGTCCGCGGGCGGTTCCTCGATGATCGTGACCATTCTTCCCGAGGGTTCCTGGGTCAAGGAAGGGGACGTTCTCTGTCAGCTCGACTCCTCCGAGTACGAGGAACTCGTGCGGCAGCAGGAGATCAAGCTGCAGGAGGAGACCGTCGAGGTGGACGAGGAGCGTTTCTCGGTCGAGTCGGCCGAACTGGCCTTGCGCGAGTACAAGGAAGGGCTCCTGGTTCAGCAGAAAGAGCAGTACGAGGCGGAGATCGCCCTGGGCAAGGCGGACCTGGAACGTCAGAAGGACCGGCTGCAATGGACCCGGAAGATGGCGGGGATGGGCTACCTGCCGCAAAATCGCCTGGCTGCCGAGAAGATTGCCCAGCAGCAGAATCAAATTAACCTCGAACGTTCCCTGCAAGCGTACAACAACCTGATCAAGTATGGCGCACCGAAGCAGATGAAGGAGCTGGAAGCCAAGCTGGTGAACGCTCGCGAACGCTATATGTGGCAGGTTCAGCGGCAAAAGCGGCACACGCAGCAGTTGCAGAAGTTCCAGGATCAGGTCGATCGCTGCACCATCCGGGCGCCGCACGACGGCTTCCTCATCTATGCCAACGATGACGATGACGACCCGCGCATCGAGCCGGGGGTCACGGTCCGCCAGCGCATGGATCTGTTCTACCTGCCCGACCTCACCCAGATGGAGGTTGAGGCGGAATTGCATGAGTCGATCGTCCAGTCGCGTGGAAGACGGAATGCCTGCCCGGGTTCGCGTGGAATCGCTCCCGAACATCGAGCTGGAAGGGCACGTCGTCTCGACCACGCCCCTGCCGGTGCAGAAGACCTGGTACACCAACGACGTGAAAAATTTTGTCAGCAAGATCCAGCTTCACGTTGTTCCGGATGGCCTGCTGCCGGGCATGACGGCCGAGGTGGAGATCCTCACCGCGCAGAGGCCCGACGCCCTGGTGGTTCCGATCGCGGCCCTGACCGTGGAGAATGGGCGCGACGTCTGTTACGTGGTCAACGAATACGGGATCGAACGCCGGCCGGTGAAGGTCGGCGAGATCAGCGAGGGGGAACTGGAGATCACCGAGGGGCTGAGCGAAGGGGAGGAAGTTGTTCTGGAACCTTCGGAAGTCAGCACGATCCTGACCACCTTCGCCGCCCCCTCGTCGCAGTCCCCCATGCCCGGCGAGAGACAACTGGCCGCGGATCAGGTCGCTCAGCCGTCGTACTGAGAACGGGATTTATTCGCCAGGAGATCTGGTCGTTACTCTGCCTGGCCCCCTCGTCGCCCACCGCCGCGACGAGGGGGCCTGATGCTTTTCCGCCTCGGGAACGACGATCGCGGACCTTGCGAACCGCGTGCGACATCGCTAAGTTTTCTGGGTGTCTTGATATTGCCTGATTGCCGAAAGTGCATTCCCACGCGGAGCGTAATCGGGCGAGCCGAGTGAAAGACAAATCATGCAGTCCGGAAAACAACTGGTCTCCCGGTTCGCCAGAAAAGTTTTCTCCCCGTTTGTTCCGCCCCGGAATCAACTCTCCTTTCGCTACCGCCTTCACGCGTTCGGCGGCTCCTGCGAGAACGAACTGCGAAACCTCGAACGGATCGTGGGAGAGACGAAGGTCGCCCTCGACATCGGGGCCAACGAAGGTCTGTACGCGTACCGGATGTCGCGGATCTTCGAGACCGTTCATGCCTTCGAGCTGAACGACGAATTGACCCGCGAGCTGGCCGCCTTCAACCCGGGGAACATCACGATTCACCCGGAAGGGCTCTCGTCCCGGGAGAGCCAGGCCACGCTTTACATTCCGGTTCATCATGGGGTTCCGCTTCCTGGCTGGGCCAGCCTTGCCCCGGGGAATTGTCCGGAGACGCGGGAACATATCGAGAAACCCGTGCAGATCCGCCCGCTCGACTCGTTCGGGATTGAACACGTCAGCTTCATCAAGATTGATGTGGAAGGGCATGAGCTGGAAGTCCTGAAAGGGGGCCGGGAGACCCTGGCGCGCGACCGGCCGATCGTGCTTTGCGAGGTCCGGGACCGGAATCGAGCGGACGTCCGGTCGTTGTTCTCCGAACTGAACTACCGCGAGACCACGCTTCAAGAACAGATCGGGATTGCCGGTTCCGAGGGAAACTTCCTGTTTTTCCCCGAGGATCGACCGCCATCGAGCGCCTGAGCGGGTGGATGAGACGGATCATTCGTCGTCGGCGCGGTCCTGTGGCAATGCCGGCACCCCCTCCGGCTCCCCCTTGGCAAGCATAGGTATGGACACAACTCTCCGAATAGGTCAACTCGGAGCGGATGGCTATTTTGAATCGGAGAACGACACAGGATCGGTACTGGAATCGTGAGCGAGCATGCGCACGCGGTCAACGCGGTCGTGACTGGGCTGTCCGCCTGCGGGGACGGCCAGCCTTCGCCGCGGCCGGGCCATGACCGCTTCCTCAACCACGACGACATCCCTTCCACGCCTCATCGAGCCGCTCAGGACGCCGTTCGCTCCGCTTTATCCGCGTCTCGGGGCGGTTCACGCTGGTTGTCCACGACTGGTGCATGTTCAACTTCAACACGCACACGTCGAAGCACGATGGCTATGTCTTCCCACGACACCGACCGGGGCTACGAGCGGGGACCCCTGGTCGTCGACGCCGCGGATGGCCGCCCGCTGGGGCCGATGGATCCGCCTCCGCACCGCCGACGGCATGCTCTCGACGCGGCACGGCGGCGCCGCCGTGCCGCCGGGGCACGTCGATGAGTCGACGACGTGATGGCCGCGTCGCGACGCTGGGGCCTGGGCCGCACGCCGATCCATGTCATCGACCGTGAGGCCGATTCGGTCGGCCATTACCGCCGCTGGCAGGCCGCCGGCCACGCGTTCGTCGTCCGCGCGACCGCGACCGCGTCGTCCTGCACGAAGGACACGCGTGCAAGCTGGGCGTGGTGGCCGCCGCCCTGACCGGCCGTTCACCGACGTGCGCGACGGCGGGCCGGCCCGAGACGGTCACGATCCGGGCCGGCACCGGTACGATTCGCGTCGCCGAGGCGACCGTGGTCCTGCACCGGCCGGCGCGACGCTATACCGGCGAGAAGACCGCCAGCGGCCATAAGAAGCAGGTCGACGTCCCGGGCCCGCCCGTGCCGCTGCGGCTGGTGGTGACGCAGGTGGTCGACGCGGCGGGGACGGTGCTGGCCGAGTGGCTCCTGCTGACGAACGTGGCCGTCGAGGATGCCGCCGCGGCGACGATCGGCCGGTGGTACGCGTGGCGGTGGGGGATCGAATCGTATCATAAGTTGCTCAAATCGGCCGGGATGAATGCGGAGTCGTGGCAGCAGGAGAGCGGCGCGGCGTTCCTGCGGCGGCTGTGCGTGGCGAGCATGGCCTGTCTGACGGTCTGGCACCTGCAACGAGACGAGTCGGAGGCCGCCGCAACCTTGCGCCGGGTCCTGGTGCGGCTGTCGGGTCGGCAGATGAAGCCTCGGGTGGAGGAGCGGTCATGGCCCGGGCCGCGGCGACGGTCTGGAGCCGGCTGCTGGCGAGCGGATGACCGTACGACTGCGTAGGTCGAGGACCTGCGAGCACGAGGTCCAGTCGACCTGGCGAAGCGCCAGACCTCCCCCGCCTCTTGCCCCGACCGCTCCGGTTGACCTAGGTCGGAGAGTTGTGTCCATACCTATGCTTGGCAAGGGGGAGAGAAAGAGGAGCCGGCGTCCTCTTTGCCTGGGTGCATCATTACTTCCCCCCTTACCAAGGGGGGATTGAGGGGGGTCTTCCTGGTGCGTGGCAATGCCGGCACCCCCTCCTCTGAGATCCCGGGCGTTCCCGCGTGCGCGGGAAGGGATAGCGGGTTTGGCGCGGTTGGGCCGCGTCTGCGAGCTCTGGGTTTCGATCCGAGGCGGTTCGGCTGAATCGTCCCCCTGGGGCCGTCCGAATGGGAATAGTGAGCCGCGCCGCGTCGTCTCATCAAGGCGTCCGGGCCGGCCGCTCGTTCCTTCCTCGACTCGATTTCCCTGGTGAAAGCCGACCGCTGATGTCCGCGAAACGCCCCGCGCCGAAAAGCCCGGCGGCCACGCCGGCTCCGCTCCTGAACGTCGTCCTGCTGGTGCTGGCCATCGTTTATGGTCTCTGGTTGCTCGTCCAGCGCGGGCGGGTCTCCTGGCCGCCGCACGAGCTGCTTTCGAGCATTTACACGTTGGCGGGCTGTCTGGCGCTGGTCGGTCCGATCCTGTTGTTCCGTCGTGAGTCCGGGGGAGAGCTCGGCCTGGGGGACCTGCTCTGGATGACCGGAGGGGCCCTGGTCTGGATCTTCGACCTGGCGGCGGTCGCGCGGGGGCAGTGGCGGACGACCTCCTGGGCCACCCCGCTGGACGCCCTGCCGATGGGTCTGACCATGCTGGCCGTCCTGCTGGCCGGCTGGCGCGCCCGGGGGGCGGGCCGGAACTGGTCCTGGACGAACGTCACCGGCTGGATTCTCGGCCTCTTCTGGGTCGGCATGGCGATGTCGGCCCTGGTCCCCGCCGGATCGATCGGCCTGGCGTCGCGCTGAACGCTTGACGCCCGAGCCATTGCCACGTTAGCTTCGACAGGGGAGGATCGTTTCGTCCGGTCCCACCGTTTCCCTCATTCGTTTCTCCGTCATCCGACACGCATCCCCGGCCTGTTGCCGCCAGGAGTCCCCATCGTGGCTTCCGACCCCCAGGCGCCGTCCCGCACCGAGGAACTCTCGGCGCAGTATTCGGCCATCGAGAATGAGATCCCCGCCTACCGCGCGATCAGCCCGTTGGCGATCGCCAGCTTGCTTCTCGGCCTCCTCTCATTCTTCACCTTCGTCAACGTCTGGTTAGGCATCGCCGGCGTTCTGGCGATCGTGGCCGGCGTGATCGCCGAGCGGAAGATTCGCCGCTATCCCGACATGTTCACCGGCCGCGGCCTGGCCCAGGCGGGCATCGCCCTGGGGCTGGTCTTCACGCTCTCGGCGGTGACGATCGACTTCATTCAGTCGCTCGTCCTCCAGCAGAAGGCGAAAGCCTTCGGCCAGCAATATGCCAAGATCCTGAACGCGAAGGACCTGGCCGATTCGTCGTATTACCTGATGCCGTCCACGTCGCGGCAGGGCAAGACGCCCAAGAAGATGCTCGACGAATTCCTCAAGCAGAACCCCGATCCCCAGACGCAAAGCGCCTATCTGGGCCAGGTGAACCTGGTCCTCGATCGACTGAAGCAGCCGAAGGGGAAGGTCCGGTTCGTCGAGATCGAGAATGCCGGTTACGACGGATTGACCGCGTTCGCGTTCGCCCTGCTGGAAGTGACCGGCCCCGCCAACAAGAACCATCCGGCGCAGGAATATGCCTTGCTGGAGTTGAAGTCGCTCCCGGAAGACAAGGGCAACCACTGGTATATCAACCAGATCCTCTATCCGTACGAGCCCAAGACCCACGCGCTGCAACCCAAGCCCATCGACGACGGCCACAACCACAGCGGCGGACACGGGCATTGAGCGTCCGCCTCGCGCCTTCATGGCTCAGGGAACAGTGATGATCGATGGCTGAGGAAGCGAACGCCGCGAATCAGGTATTCGCCATCCCGGCATGATTCGCGGCGTGCTCTCTTATTGGCCGCGATACGAGGCATGGCATTTGGGGGTTTCCCAGAGCGTGACCTCGACGACGGGCAGACCGGCGTCGGCGGCGCGGTCGTGGATCAAGCGGGCGATGTTCTCGGCGGTCGGGTTGGTCTCCATGATGAAGACCCGTTCGCCCCGTTCCTGGAGCAACGGCAGGATCGGGTCCTCACGGCAGAGCAACATGTTGTGGTCCAGGTTCTCGTCGATCCAGAGCTGAACCTCGCGCTTGATGTCGCTGAAATCGACGAGCATGCCCCGCGCATCGAGCGCGGGGGCCTCCAGGGTGATGATGGCCAGGCCGTTGTGTCCGTGGAGATGCCGGCACTTGCCCTCGTAGTTGATCAGGCGGTGTCCGTAGCAGAATTCAATCTCTCGACTGACTCGAAACATGGGTGCGACGTTCCCGGCGGAGAGGTTGAGGGATGGGGCCGAGCCTGGCTCAAGCGGCACGTTCGGGCGCATTCTAGAAAGGCCCGAACCTCGCGGCAAGCCGTCGGCTGTGGGAGGCGCATCGCGTCGAGCCAACCGGGTGAGGTTGAGAAGCCCACGACGGTTTGGTTATGATGGTCCACTTGCCTCCATCTCACCCCACCCAGTTCTCGATGACGAGGCGAGCGGGGCCGCGATACGGGGGTCTTTTGATCTGTGCTGAGGAGCGACTCATGGCCGAGCAGATGACGACCGATGTTCGAGCGCTTTTAGACCGTGATCCGTTTGATGCCTCGGCTGTGGCCGATCTGCGCGAGGTTCTGGGGCGTGATCCGTCCCGGTATCGTACCTTGCGCGACGCGGCGAGTGCCCTGCAAGAGCGGTCCAAGGGGTCGATGACTCCGGAAATTCACCTGCGGCTCGGCGTGGCCGATGTGTTGATGGGACGTTATGTCGCGGGCCTCGATCATCTGGGCAAGGCCGGCGATCAGGGCCTCGCCCACTTCTTCCGCGGCCTGGCCCTGGAACATCTTCTCCGCTGGGAGGACGCCGCCAAGGCGTTCGTCGACGCCGCGAAGGCCGGATACGACCCCAGGCGCTCGGAATTGCACCGCGCCGGCGCCTTGCGACGCGCCGGCAAGCCGGACGAGGCCCGTGAGTTGCTCGGCAAGCTCGACAGTCTGGCCGGCTCGTCGGCCGAATACCACTACCAGAAGGGAACCTTCCTCGCCGCCGATGGCGACCTGGTGCACGCGTCGGCCGAGTTTGAAAAGGCCCTGGAACTGGAGCCGGACCATACCGGCGCGTTGTTTGAGCTGGCCTACATCAACGACCTCTTCGGCAACGACGAGGAGGCCGTCAAGTACTACTCTCAGTGCATCCGTCGCCCCCCCGTCCCGATCGGCGCCCTGATCAACCTGGGCGTCCTGTACGAGGACGAGATGCGGTTCCGCGATGCCGAGGAATGCTACCGGCAGGTCCTCAACGTGGACCCGAACCACCCCCGGGCACGGCTCTTCTTCAAGGACTGTCGCGCCAGCCGCGACATGTACTACGACGAGGACCAGGAGCAGCACATCCAGCAGCTCATTCGCCTGCTGGAAACCCCCGTCACCGACTTCGAGCTGTCGGTGCGCAGCCGCAACTGCCTCCGAAAGATGAACATCCGCACGCTCGGCGACCTGACCCGCACCACCGAGATCGCCCTGCTGGCCTCGAAGAACTTCGGCGAGACATCGCTCCAGGAAATCAAGGAGATGATGACCTCGAAGAACCTCCGGCTCGGCATGTCGCTGGAAGGGGGCGAACGCGGCCCGATCGGTAGTCCGTTGCCCGTCGCCGAGGAAGTCTCTCCCGAGGAAAAGGCGCTGATGTCCAAGCCCATCAGCGAGCTGAACCTCTCGGTCCGTGCCCGCAAGTGCATGACCAAGCTCAACATCCAGACCGTCGGCGAACTGGTTCACAAGAGCGGCGACGAGCTGATGGAGTGCAAGAACTTCGGCGTCACCTCGCTCAACGAGGTCCGCGAGAAGCTGACGCTCATGAACCTGAAGCTCAAGAACGACTGACCGGGCCGTTTCTTGTCGCGGCGCCGGTCGGCCAGGACGCAACATCTAAAAGGGCGCGGAGTCGATCCTCGTTTCGTCTCCGCGCCCCGTTTGGAACGGATAAACCGTGCCCTGATGGCCCACAGTTCGACCTCGGAACCCGTTCCCTCCTCTCCTCCGGCTCCGCAACGTCCGATTCGCTTCGAACGGATTCGGAATGATTCCGGCAGCGCCGCGCGGCTGGGCCTGCTTCACACGCCCCACGGCACCGTGGAGACGCCCGTCTTCATGCCGGTCGGCACGCGGGGGACGGTCAAGGGGCTGACGCCCGAGATGCTCCGCTCGGTCGGCAGCCGGATGATCCTGGCCAACACGTACCACCTCGCCCTTCGCCCCGGCGAGGACGTGGTCGAGGCGCTCGGCGGGCTGCACCGGTTCATGGCCTGGGACGGCCCGATCCTGACCGACTCCGGCGGCTTTCAGGCGTTCAGCATGGCCGATCGCTCCGCCTTGACGGAGGATGGCGTCTCGTTCCGATCGCATCTGGACGGCGCCCGGTTCGACCTCTCTCCCGAGCGGGCCGTGGCGATTCAGGAGGCCCTGGGGGCCGACGTGGCGATGTGCTTCGACCACTGCCCGGCCTTGCCGGCATCGAAGGAGGCCGTCGCCGACGCGGTGGAACGGACCGTCCGCTGGGCGTGGCGCTGCAAGCAGGCGCATCAACGCCCGGACCAGGCCCTGTTCGGGATCGTCCAGGGAGGGAGCCACGAGGACCTGCGCGCCTCGTGCGCCGAGCGGCTCGTGGCGATGGACTTCGACGGCTACGCCGTGGGGGGCGTCAGCGTGGGAGAGAGCCGGGAGGAGGTCCGCGCGGCCCTGGCCGTCTCGACTCATCGGCTCCCCGAGGACAAGGCCCGCTACCTGATGGGGGTGGGGCGGCCGCAGGACATCCTGGACGCCGTGGCGACCGGGATCGACATGTTCGACTGCGTCTTGCCGACCCGCAACGGCCGCAACGCCACCTGCCTGACGATGGCCGGGCCGGTCAAGCTCCGCAACGCCGCCCACCGGACCGACCCCCGGCCGATCGAGGCGGGATGCGATTGCCCGGCCTGTCGCAATTCAGCCGGGCGTATCTCCGACACCTGTTCCTGGTCGGGGAGATGCTCGGGCCGATCCTGGCCTCGCTGCACAACCTGGCGTTCCTGCACCGGCTGACGGCCGGGATGCGCGCGGCGATCGCCGAGGGACGGTTCGCCTCCTTCCGAGAGGAGACCCTGGCGGCGCTCGGTCCCTAATCCCCGCTTGAAGTTCGGGGGGGGTAACGAGTAGAGTGGGGGCGAGTCTCCTGATTGTCACGCGCGGGCGGGTCTTCGGCTCCGTCCGCCGGACTCCATCCACGGCACCGTTGAGTTCCCACCGTCATGCCCGGTTTGTTTGACGCTTTCGTTCCTCTCTTCGCCCAGGCGGCGGCCAAAGCCGCGAAACCGGCCCGGGCGGGACCGATAGCATTATGCCGACGATCATCATGTTCGCGCCGGTGATCGTGCTGTTCTACTTCATGATCCTCCGGCCGCAGCAACAGCAGGAAAAGCGCCGGCTCCAGACGATCCAGGCCTTGAAGAAGAACGACCGGGTGCTGACCAACGCCGGCATCTACGGCACGGTCGTCTCGGTGGACCCGGACAGCGACAAGATCGTGATTCGCGTGGACGACGACCGCGGGGTCAAGATGGCCTTCAGCAAGGCCAGCATTGCCCGGCGGATCGACAGCGAATCCGAAAAAGCCAGCGCGACGGAGAAGGCGGGCGCGACGTCGTGAGGTGCAACGGAGACAGTCCCTGGAGGGTTCCCCCGGGGCCTTCGCGTCGAGCAAAACGGCAACCGAACGGGTGACGTGATCGGGTCGTGAGTGAACGAGTGAACCGGGTCGCGTGGCCCCTTGTTGGTATCGTCTCAATCCACCGTAGGCCCTCTGACGGGCCTTGCATCGCTTTACCGGGATCGCCCGGTCCGCGCCCCGTCCTCGGGCGTCCGGCGGGCCGCAAGGAATGGTCATGAAGAACTTCGGCGTGAAATTCGCGTTGATCGCAGCGCTGGCTCTCGGCGGCATCTACACCATCTGGGCCAACGGTCTCCAACTGGGGATCGACCTCTCGGGCGGCACGATCCTCGTCTATCAGGTGAAGGAGGAGAACCGGACGAAGGGGAACCGGATGGACGACCTGATCGCCGCCATCCGGAGCCGCGTCAATCCGGAGGGGCTCAAGGACATCCCGATCCGTGCCGTCGGCAATAACCGCTTCGAGATCATCCTGGCCGAAGCCAGCCCCGAAGAGGTCGATCGGCTCAAGCGGAAGATGACCGACGTCGGCGCCCTGGAGTTCCGCATCCTGGCGAACGAGAAGAAGGATGGCGCGGGGGGCCGCCGGGGCGACATGATCACCAAGGCCATGGCCTCCGACATCAACGACCCGCCGAACAACTACGGCTGGGCCCGGCTGGGGGAGATCGTCACCGGCAACGATCCCAAGACCGATAAGACCCAGATTACCGACCTCACGCGGAGCTGGTCGTTCGACCGCTATAAAGGGGTCGAGGTCGTCCTGACCGGCAAGGACGCCACCGGCCGCGAGCAGACCGACCAGGTCGCCGTCGAGTCGAACACCGACAACACGCTCACCCTCGTCCGCCCGCACCGGCTGGCCAAGGTCGATTCCTACCGCCTTGAGTACAACCCGAGCGAGATCGTCGCCGGCCCGAACGCGATCGTCCGCGAAGTCGATCGCGGCGGCGGCTTGACCGAGCGCTACATCCTCTACAAGCTCGATAATCAGGACGTGACCGGCGAATACCTGAACCGGGTCACGCAGACGCAGGACGAGAGCCTTCAGCCCGCCGTCGGCTTCTACTTCAACTCGACCGGAGCGCGGAAGTTCGGCGCCTTGACCCGCGACACCTGCCCGAGGAAGGGGGCGCGTTCAAGTACCAGCTCGCCGTCATCCTCGACGGCCTGGTCCGCTCGGCCCCGTCGATCAACTCCGAGATTCGCGATTCGGGGATCATCGAGGGGTTCCAGGCCGAGGAGGTTCCCTACCTGATCGAGATCCTCCAGTCGGGTAGCCTGCCGGCGAGCGTCGATCCGACCCCGTTGCTCGAAGAGAAGGTCGGGCCGACTCTCGGCCGTGACACGATCGAGAAGGGCCTGCGGGCGATCGCCATCTCGATGCTCGTCGTGCCCATCTTCATGATCCTCTACTACCGCTTCGCCGGTCTCGTGGCGGTCGTCGCGCTGGTGCTGAACATCATCCTGCTGGTCGCGTCGATGGCGCTGACCGGCAGCTCGTTCACCCTGCCCGGCCTGGCCGGCCTGGCCCTGACGATCGGCATGGCGGTCGACGCCAACGTGCTGATCTTCGAACGCATGCGCGAGGAGCGCGAGCGCGGGGCCGGCATGGCCCAGCAGATCCGCAACGGCTTCTCCCGCGCCTGGACGACGATTCTCGACTCGAACGTCACGACCATGCTCTCGGGCATGGTCCTCTGGGCCGTCGGCACCGAGGAGGTCAAGGGGTTCGCCCCCACGCTCATCATCGGCCTGATCTGGAACCTGTTCACCGCCGTGTTCGTCTCGCGGCTGATCTTCGAGTTCTGGTATCAGCAAGGTTGGCTCAAGAAGCTGACGATGACGCGCATCCTGGACAAGACGAACATCGACTTCATCGGTCCCCGGCGCTACTTCATGCTCGGCTCGTTGATCATCGTCGTGGCCAGTGTCGCCCTGTTCGCCTCGCGCGGGAGCCGGATGTACAACATCGACTTCACCGGCGGCACGCTCGTCGCCATCCGGCTCGACAACGATGCCGCGGCAATCAAGGATCTCTCCCCGGCCGATCGCGCCGCCCTGGTGCGGTCCAAGGCCGGCGATGTGCTCCGCGACGCGACCGTGGAATCGCTGAACGTCGGTGATGAGAACCCTGGCCTGCGGTTCAATATCCGCACGACCGAATCCGACCAGGCGAAGGTTCAGCAGAAGATTCTGGAAGCCTTCTCCGACAGCCTGGCCCGGGTCGAGACCACGGTGTCGAACCCCGAACCGATCCCCGGCGGCAAAGCGGCCGGCGAGGCGACGAAGGGGGAGACCAAGGCGGAGGAAAAGAAGAAAGCCGCGTCATCACCCGCACTCGAAGCCCGGTTCGCGGGCGGGAATCGGTTCGATCTGAAGTTCAGTCGGGAGGTGGAGCCGTCCACCGTTCGCGAGCGGTTCATCTCCATCCTGGAAGCCGCGACGCCGAAGGTGGCGAACCCCGCGACCCGTTTCGAGCTGGACGTTCCCGAGGACGCCACCACGACCGTGCCCGCGGGGGACGTGAACGAAGTGGCCGTGACTGAGTTGACGCTCAACACCGACCTCGACCCGGCCCTGGCTCAGCAGTACCTGGCGGGGCTGGCGGGGGCCTTGCGTGACGAGCCCGGCTTGCTCTTCGACCGGGTCGAGAACTTTGGCGCGGCCGTGGCGGGTGAGACCCGCAACCTCGCCATCGTCGCGATCGTCGGGAGCTGGCTCATCATCATCGCCTATCTCTGGTTCCGGTTCAAGTCGGTCAGCTACGGCCTGGCGGCGGTCATCGCCCTGGTACACGACGTTCTGATGACGATGGGGGCCGTGGCCCTGTTCGGCTACAAGATCGACCTGCCGATGATCGCCGCGTTCCTGACCCTGATCGGTTTCTCGGTCAACGACACGATCGTCATCTTCGACCGGATTCGCGAGATCAAGGGGAAGACGCCGTACATCAACGAGGCGATGCTCAACGCCGCGATCAACCAGACCTTGAGCCGGACGATCCTGACGTCGGTGACGGCCTGGCTCGTCGTCCTGATCCTGTTCCTCTTCGGCGGCGAGGGGCTGCAAGGCTTCTCGTTCTGCCTGGTGGTCGGGTTCCTCAGCGGTACCTACAGCACGATCTACATCGCCACCCCGATCCTGATCGAGTGGAGCCGCAAGGCACCCGAGACGAAGGCCAAGGACACGACCATGGTCGCCAGCCGCTGAGGACCAAGGACGGAAAAGCCTCTCGCGAAAATACCAAGCCGCAAAGGAACGCCAAGGAAGACAGGGGAGGATTTCTCCCGTCTTCCTTGGCGTTTTTCCTTGGCACCTTGGTGAGAGGCTCTTCAGCTCAAGGGGCGACCTCGTTGCGGAGAACACGCCCGCCGTGGAGCGTGGTCGTCTGACCCAGCTCGTCGGACAGGATCAATCCCCCGTTCGCGTCGATCCCCCGGACCCAGCCGGAGACAATCCGCGTGCCGAGGTCGATCCGCACCCGCGAACCGAGCAGTTGATCCCGTTCCGCCCAGCGCCGGGCGAGCGTCGGATCATCCCCCGCGAGCGCGTCCAGATGCGGGGGGATCTGCGCCAGGACACCGTTCAGCAAGGCTGAGCGATCGATTGTACTCCCGCGTAGCTCCTCAATCGTCGTGGCCATCCGGCGCACGTCGGGAGGGGCCTGATCGAGCCGGGTCGCGACGTTCAGCCCGATTCCGATCGCGATACGGACGCCGTGCGGGGTCTCCACCCGCTCGGGCAAGATCCCGCCGAGCTTCCGGCCCGCGGTCTCCAGGTCGTTCGGCCATCGTATCCCGATCCGGCCCGTCGGGACCCCCGACGACTCCAGGGCCGCGATGATGGCGAGGGCCGAAACGAGGGCCATCCGGGGAAAATGGCCCTCGCGTAAGCCGTGGGCTGCCGGGTCGATGCCGAGCGTGAACGTCAGGCTCCCCTCGTCCGACCACCAGGTATTCTGGCCCCGTCCCCGCCCGGCGGTTTGTCGGTCCGCCCGCACGACCAGCGGCAGCGCCGTTGTCCCCTCGACCAGCAGACGTTTCACCTCGTCGCTGGTCGAGCCGATGACCTCGTGATGGATCAGGAACATGGGTGGAAGGCCGCCGGTCTCCCTACTCCGGTTTGAGCCGGATGAGCAGTTCGCCCGTCTCGACCTGGCGGCCCACCGTGGCGAGCACCTCGGCCACGCGGCCGGGGCGTTCGGCATAGAGGGTCGTCTCCATCTTCATGGCCTCGATGGAGAGGAGCTTCTGCCCCTTGCGGATCGGGTCCCCCTCGGCAACGGCCACGCCCACGACCAGGCCGGGCAGGGGGGCCGCGATCTGGTTCGGGTCGCCGGGGTCGGCCTTGGGGACCTCGCGGACGGAGGACGCGAGCGAACGGTCGGCGATCATCACGTCGCGCGGCTGGCCGTTCAGCTCGAAGAAGACGGTCCGCTTGCCGTCGGCATGCGGCTCGCCCACGGCCAGGAGCTTGACGATGAGCGTCTTGCCCGGCTCGATCTCGATGGAGTTCTCCGCCCCTTGGTCCGGGCCGAAGAAGAACATCGGCGTCGGCAGGACGGAGGTATCGGAATACGACCGCTGGTGGCTGGCCAGGTCGGGAAAGACGCGCGGGTACATCAGATAGCTGAGTGCGTCGCGGAGGGAGGCCGGGCGGCCGAGGAACGCGGCGGCTTTCTCCCGGGCGGCGTCGAGATCGGCCGGCGGGAGGTTCTTGCCGGGGCGTTCGGTCATCGCCTTGCGGCCCTTCAAGACTCGCTCCTGTAGTTCCTTGGGGAACCCGCCCGGCGGCTGGCCGAGCCGACCTTCGAGGAACTCGACGACGCTCTCGGGGAACGCCAACTCACGGTTCGCATCGACCGTGTCGGCCGGTGTCAGGTTGTTGGCGACGAGGAACAGGGCCATGTCCCCCACGACCTTCGACGACGGCGTGACCTTCACGATGTCGCCGAACAGGATGTTCACCTGGGCATACGCCTCGCAGACCTCGACCCAGCGGCTCTCCAGGCCGAGCGCCTTGGCTTGCTGGTAGAGGTTCGTGTACTGCCCACCGGGCATCTCGTAGGCGTACACCTCGGCCGAGGGGCTTTTCATGCCTGTCTCGAACGGCGCGTACATGTCCCGCACAGCGCCCCAGTAGCGGCTCAGGTCGATCAGGGATTGGGGATCGAGCGGAGATTCCCGTTCGCTGAACCGCAGCGCCTCGACGATCGCGTTGAGCGACGGCTGCGAGGTCATGCCCGACATGCTGGCGATCGCGCCGTCGGCGACATCCAGCCCGACCTCGGCCCCCTTCAGGACGCTGGCGACCTGGGCGCCGCTGATGTCGTGGGTGTGGAAGTGGATCGGCAGGCCGACCTCCTCGCGGAGGGCCTTCACCAGCCTCTCGGCGGCGTAGGGCTTGCAGAGGCCGGCCATGTCCTTGATGGCGATCAGGTTCGCGCCGCGTTTCTCCAGCTCCTTGGCCATCGAAACGTAGTACTTCATGTCGTACTTCGGCCGCCCCGGGTCGAGCACGTCGCCGGTGTAGCAGATGACCGCCTCGCAGAGCGCGCCGGACTCACGGACGGCTTCCAGGGCGACTTCCATGTTGGTGACCCAGTTCAGCGAGTCGAAAACGCGGAACAGGTCGATTCCCGCGGCGGCGGCCTCCTTGATGAAGGCCCGGACGACGTTATCGGGATAGCTGGTGTAGCCGACGGCGTTCGAGCCCCGCAGGAGCATCTGGAACAGAATGTTGGGGATCGACTCCCGAAGCTCCGCCAGGCGTTCCCAGGGGTCTTCCTTGAGGAACCGCATCGACGTGTCGAACGTCGCTCCGCCCCACATCTCGATGGAGAACAGCGCCGGGCAGAGGTGGGCATACGCCTCCGCCACGCGGAGCATGTCGCGGGTACGCAGGCGGGTCGCCAGCAACGACTGATGCGCGTCTCGGAACGTCGTATCGGTCAGCAGCAGGGTCTTTTGCTCGCGAATCCAGCGGGAAAAGCCCTCCGGGCCGAGCTTCTGGAAGATCTGGCGGGAACCGTCGGTGATTGGCTCGGCACGGTTGTAGGCCGGCGGCTCCGGTTCGGGGGGAGCCGTGTAATTCTCCGGCCGGACGACGCCGGGGAAGCCATTGACCGTGACCTCCGACGCATAGGTCAGGAGCTTGGTCGCCCGGTTCTGCCGCAAGGGGAAATGGAACAGGTAGGGGGTCTGGTCGATGAAGCGGGTCGTGCACTTGCCGTCGAGGAAGTCCGGGTGCGTGATCACGTTCAGCAGGAACGGGATGTTCGTCTTCACGCCGCGAACGCGGAACTCCTGCAAGGCCCGCTCCATGCGCCGGGCGGCGTCGATGAAGCGGCGGCCCCCGGCGGACAGCTTCACGAGCAAGGAGTCGTAGAACGGCGTGATCAAGGCGCCGGTGATCCCCGGTCCACCGTCCAGGCGAAGCCCCATGCCGCCCGCCGAGCGGTAGTGGGTGATGCGGCCGTAGTCCGGGGTGAAGTTGTTCTCCGGGTCCTCGGTCGTGATCCGGCACTGGATCGCGTAGCCGAGCGTGGCGATCGACGACTGGTCGGGGATGCCGATTTCCGGGTCCGTCAGCGCCATCTCCTGCGCGATCAGGATCTGGCTCTTGACCAGGTCGATGCCGGTGACGATCTCGGTGACGGTGTGCTCGACCTGGATGCGCGGGTTGACCTCGATGAAGAAGAACTGGCCGGACTCGGCGTCCACCAGAAACTCGACGGTGCCCGCGTTATCGTAGCCGACTTCCCGGCCGATCTTCAGGGCGGAGTCGCAGATGCCCTGGCGGATCTTCGCGTCCAGGTTGTATGAGGGGGCGATCTCGATGACCTTCTGATGCCGCCGCTGGATCGAGCAATCCCGTTCGAACAGGTGGACGAGGTTCCCGTGCCGATCACCGAGGAGCTGGACCTCGATGTGCTTGGCCTTACGGATGAACTTTTCGAGGAAGACGTCGGGACAGCCGAACGCCGTCTGCGCCTCGCGCCGGGCCTGATCGAGGGCCGTGTCGAGGTTCTCCGGCTGCTCGACGACCCGCATGCCGCGTCCGCCGCCTCCCATCGCGGCCTTGACGATCACCGGATAGCCGAGCTTCGAGGCGATGGCGTGGGCCTGTTCGCCAGGTTCGATCGGCTCGGAACTGCCCCCCAGCGTCGGCACGCCGGCCTGCTGCGCGATCCGACGCGCGGCGACCTTATCGCCTAGCTCGTCGAGCAGTTCGGGCCGGGGACCGACGAAGGTGATGCCGGCCTCGGCGCAGGCGCGGGCAAAGTCGGCGTTCTCCGAGAGGAAGCCATAGCCGGGGTGAATCGCATCGACCCCCTTCGCGCGGCGAGGTCGATGATCGCCTTGATGTTCAGGTAGGAACGGATCGGCTCCCCCGGTTCGCCGATCTCGTAGGCTTCATCGGCTTTCAGCCGGTGCATCGCGAAGCGGTCCTCGTGCGAATAGAGGGCCACGGTACGAATGCCCAGCTCGTGCGCGGAGCGGAAGATCCGGATGGCGATCTCGCCCCGGTTGGCGACCATCAACTTGCGGAACTCAGACATCGAAACCCTTCCCGGGCAACAAGTGGCGTCATTTCCAAGGCGGATATCCCGACATGGTAACGAATGACGGGCCGGGAGGCGAGATCCCGGAGGGAGACGACCGAGGAGTTCCGTCTAATCCTCGGCGATGACCGGATTGGCCAGGGTGCCGATACCCTCGATCGTGGCCGCGACCACGTCCCCCGGCTTCAGAAATTCCCCGGTGGCCGAACCGACTCCAGAGGGGGTGCCGGTCGAGATAATGTCCCCCGGCTCCAGGGTGACGAAACTGGACACGAAGGCGATGATCGCCGCCACGGGGAAGATCATCTGGGCGGTCGAGGCGTCCTGTTTCGGTTCGTCGTTGACGGTCAGGAGCAGGTGGAGCTGCTGCGGGTCGGGAACCGCGTCGGCCGAACGGATGCAAGGGCCGATCGGGCAGAACGAGTCATGCCACTTGCCGTGCAGCCAGTCGAAATGCTTGTCGCGCTCGCGCGGCTTGCGTTTCGGGTTGGGGCGGAACTGGCGGTCGGAGATGTCGTTGACCACCGTGTAACCGGCCACATAATCGAGCGCCTCGGCTTCGGAGACCCCCCGACAGCGCCGGCCGATGACGACCCCCAGCTCGCATTCCCAGTCGATGTTGTCCGGCGAGATCGACGGGATGACGATCGGGTGGCCGGGGTGGGTCAAGGTGGTCGATGGCGGCTTCAGGAAGACGTAGGGGAACGTCTCGCTCCGCTCGGCGGCGATGCCCCCGCGCTCCTCGACGTGTTTGGCGTAGTTGCCGGCCAGAAGCAAGAGCTTGGGGGGGCGGGCGATCGGCACGAGCAACTGAATGTCGTCTGTCGGAATCGCCAGCTCGTCGATATCGGGCGCCTCCGGCCCCTCGATCCAGGCCGCCAGCTCCCGCGCCGCGTCGAAGGCGGAACCGTCCGGGGGCAGGAGGTCGAGCAGGTCCTCGGCCGCCGGGAGGATCAGGTTCGTTTCCTGAGCCTCGCAATAGGCCTCAAATGCCTGATCGATCGGTATGACCCGATCGTCGTCGTAATAGCCAAACAGAACCATGTCATCGAGGGCAAAGCGGCAGAGTCGCATACCCAGCTCTCCCCGTCGGCGATTCCGGGCGTCGGCGATCATCGTGGCGCAGTCCTTCTTCCGGCCAACCGGGGGCACCGGGAGGGATCTCCACGAGAGGACAAGATACCGGCGCCCATTCACGGCGGCAATGCCCTGTCAACCTCCCACGTTCTCATCCAGGTACATCATCAATGAGCGGCCATGATATGCTCAGTGATGATTAATCACAATGTGAGAGATGGATCGTTGCAGCAGAACGTCGTCGGAGGGTTGCAACGCCCGCAAATCGAGCAGCAATCCACCTCCTTGAATGCGTGCAACGACGGGAGGATCGCCCAGCCTCAGCGCCTTCGCCAGGGCGGATTCTCCGCCGATCGGGTCGGGGAACGGCCCCTCCAGGCGGACGGCGACCGAGGGGATCGGTCGCTCGGGATGGCTCCCTCCACCCATGTAGGCCGTCGTCTCGATTACCGAGGCATTCAGTCCCCCGTCGGCCCGGAACGCCTCGGCCAGCCGGTCGGCCCGCGCGCGGAGGTCGGACAGGGGCGTTGTCAGAAAGGACCAGAGGGGAATCCGGCGGGTGGCCGTGGCCGGGTCGAGCGCCAGGCGGAGCGTTGCTTCGAGCGCGGCCAGAGTCATCTTGTCCACGCGGAACGCCCGCATCAACGGGTCAGACGCGATTCGCTCGACGGCCGCCTTCGTGCCGACGATCAGGCCGCACTGCGGACCCCCCAGCAGTTTGTCTCCCGAGCAGAGCACGACGTCGGCCCCCGCGGCGAGCCCCTCGGCGATCGTTGGCTCCGGCTCGATCAACGGCGGCACGCCCGGCGCAGGGCGCCGGAGCCGATGTCATCGATCGTCCACAACCCTCGCGATTGCGCCAGTCGGGCCATTTCGGTGATGCCGACCGACTCCGTAAAACCGACGATGCGATAATTGCTGGGATGGACGCGGAGCAGGGCGGCGGTCTCCGGCCCGACCGCGCGCTCGTAATCGGACAGACGGACCTTGTTCGTCGTCCCCACCTCGCGGAGCCGCGCCGGAGACCTCGAAAATCTCCGGGAGGCGGAAGCTGCCGCCAATCTCGACGAGCTGGCCCCGGGCCACGACGACCTCTCGCCCCTCGGCCAGGGCCCTGAGCGCCAGGACGGTGCCCGCGGCGTTGTTGTTGACGACCGTGGCCTGCTCGGCTCCCGTCAGCCGTCGCAGGAGTTCCGAAACCCCCGACGTGCGACGGCCGCGCTCCCCGCGCTCCAGGTCGAACTCCAGGTTGCAGTAGCCTCGCGCGACCTGATCGACCGCCTCGACCGCCTCGGCGGCGAGCGGCGCGCGTCCGAGCCCGGTGTGCAGCAGCACGCCCGAGGCATTCAGGACCGGACGGAGCACAGGGCGATCCGTAGTCGAGAATCTCCCGCGCACGGCGGGCGATTCCGTCCGGCTCGACCGGACAGGCTTCTTCCCGTCCGATCGCCCGTCGCGCCTCCTCCAGCGCCTGCCGGACCGCATGGACGACCACCGCGCGCCCTCGACGCTCCAGACCTTCGGCCAGCTCGGGCCGATCCAGCACGACATGGACCGCGGGAAGTCGTCGCAACGCGGGATCGCTCACGAGTCGGTCGTCCTTTGTTCCAGGAGCCGTCGCACGTCCCCTTCGCGTCGGGTCAGGCCGATCCGGTCGAGGTATTCGCCGATGGGAACGGCGTACTTGCGGGTCGTCCCGAGCAGGTCGCGCAGCTCGGCCATCGTGATCTCGTTTCCCACGGTCAGCCGCTCCTGAAGCCGCCGGCGCATCTCGGACTCGGCCTCGTTGGCGAGATAAAGCTGGTTGCCCAGATGGACCAGGTGGCCTTCCTCGACCAGCAGGGCCAGCAGGTCGGGGACGACGCCGGCGCGCGTGCCCGCCTGTTCGGACAGCTCCGCGAGGTCCGGGGGGCTGAGCCCTCCGTCGCGGATCGCCCGGGCGATCTCGTCCTTGAGTCGCCGTTCCGCCTGACTCAGGTTCGGCGAGTAACCGGCCAGGGCCACGGAACGTTCGTCTCCCACGACCCGCCCCTGGCGTAACAGGCGATCGATCAAGGCCTGGATCAGGGCGTCCTGGGAGAGGTCGGGCAGTTCCCCGAAGACGTCGGAGCGGCGGATCGACGATTGGCGAGGTCGCGCCTGATGGACGCGCCCCAAGGCCCGGAGAAAGCGGTCCTCCAGCTCGTCGACAACCTCCGTCATCACGCGGCATGAACGCCGAGGGCCGAGCGGAAGCGTCGTCAGCGTGCCGGCCGCCTCCAGGCGCTGCAGCACCGGCTCGACCTCGGCCAGGGAAAGCCCGGCCTCCCGGCAGAGGTCGAGATCGGTCCAGGGGGTCAGCCCGAGGAACCCCAGCGCGGCGGCCGTCCGCTCCAGCGGATCGTCGGAGCCGAGGCGCCGGAGACGGTCCCGGACATACTGATCTCGTCGCCGGACCCGACGCGCCGACGGCTGGAGAATCCGCCCGCCGCCAAGCGTCTCCGGGGGGCTCTCCGCCCGGAGCACGAACGGCTGACCGTGGACCGCCATGATCGGTTCGGAGAGGAAAATCTGGCCGAGACCGGAGGTTTTCTGGATCAGCTCATTGGATTCCAGGAGGGAAAGGACCCCCGAGACGTCGGCCGTGCCGATGTGAACGCGGTATCGCGCGCGATGCTTCAGTGGTCGGACCGCGCCGGCCGAACTTCGCACGTCCACCGAGACGACCCGCGTCGGCCTCAGGAATCCCGGCGCGGCCAGTTCCTGACCGCGATGGACCTCCGTATGATGCACGCCCGTCAGGTTGATGGCCGCGCGGGCCCCTCGGCTGAGGCCCTCGACGGGCTGATCGTGTCGCTGAAGCCCGCGCACCCGGACACTCCGGCCCTCGGGCAACCATTGCAGGTCGTCCCCCCGCGCAACCGCGCCCGAGGCGATCGTCCCCGTGACGATCGTGCCGTGTCCGGCCACGGTGAAGGCGCGATCGATGGCCATCCGAAAGATGCCCGTATCCGAAGCCGCGGCGGCCGCGCGGCAGAGCGCGCCAAGGGCCTCGCGAAGCTCCGCGATCCCCTGGCCGCTGGCCGCGGACGTGCGAACGAGGGGGGCTCCTTCGAGAAAGGTCTCCCGGACGAGGTTTCGTACCTCCTCCTCGACCAGTTCCAGCCAGGAATCATCCACCAGGTCGCACTTCGTCAGGGCGATGACTCCGGTGCGCAACCCGAGCAGGCAAAGGATTTCCAGATGCTCCCGGGTCTGCGGCATGACCGAATCATCCGCAGCGACGGTTAACAAGGCGGCATCCAGGCCGGTCGCGCCCGCCAGCATGTTGCGGATGAACCGCTCGTGTCCCGGGACATCCACCAGGGCAACCCGATGATTGCCTAAATTCAAAGCAGCGAAGCCCAGATCGATCGTGATCCCGCGTTGCTTCTCGGCCGGCAGTCGATCGGTGTCCACTCCCGTCAGGGCGCGGACCAGGGCCGTCTTTCCGTGATCGATATGCCCGGCCGTGCCCACGACGCGGTCGTGATTGGTCATCATGGTATGACATTTGCTTACGAAACGCGTCGAACATCCTCCCGAACGGTCTTCGAACCAGT
Organism: uncultured Planctomycetota bacterium; assembly: GCA_963758025.1. Classification (GTDB taxonomy): domain Bacteria; phylum Planctomycetota; class Planctomycetia; order Isosphaerales; family Isosphaeraceae; genus CAVWUA01. Next base: position 158,506 of record CAVWUA010000030.1, read on the forward strand.
GTAACCGACAGAACCACACGCCGCACCATGCCTTATCGAGATCGCGAGATTTAAGCACCCTCCAGCAGAAGTCAAGCGATAAATCCTTTCGGCCTCGGGATTTGTAAAAAATTCACACCAGGCGTTTCCTCGCGACGACATGCCGGATTCCGACTTGACCTAATTCCAGATTCCGCACATACTGACCCCGGCTTGGACTGCCAAGAAAGGAATCTCTCAAGATTCGATGGTTGCAATTTTTGCCTGGATGGGAAACATTGGACAATCCTTGAGAACAAAGTGATCCAGATTCGCAATAGACCGAGATGTTTTCTTCACAAAATCCCCCAGTCCATTGGTTATGATAGTTTTTTGGTTCCCCCTGGCCATCCTCGGAATGAGGCGACGCTTCACGATTTTTCGGTTGGGATCAATGGATCAGATTTGCCTGACATGAACAGAAAAAAACGGAACGAGTGGGCGTAAAGCACGGCGGTGAGGGTTTCGGATCGAAGCTTTTTGAAATCCATCCGTTGTGCGAGCTGGGACTTGAATTTCCATGGATAACAATGCGTTTCTCCTGATTTTTGCCGTCGCCTTCATGGGCTGTGTTCTCGCGACGCCAATGGTCACGAGAGTTGCGGCCTGGGCGGGCGCGATCGATCGTCCCGACCAGTTCCGGCGCATTCACAAAGGGGCGATTCCCCGGATGGGGGGTCTGGCCCTGGCCGTGGGTTTGCTCCTGGCGATCCTGCCCGCCATCGCGGGCGGCCACCTCACCGCCTGGCCGAACCTCTCGGAATGGTGGCTCAAGCAGTGGTCGGTCATTGTGGCCGGTTGCATCGTGCTGCTTGTCGGCGTCATCGACGACACCAGGGGCATGCTCCCGCGTCCCAAGCTGTTCGGCCAAGCCTCGGCCGTGATGGTCCTGATTGCCGGCGGACTGCAGATCAAGACGGTGTCGCTGCTGGGCATGTCGCTGAACCTCAGCTACCCGATCCCGATTCACGTTTTCCACCAGACCTTCGCCCTGGACCCCCTGAGCATCGCCATCACGATGATCTGGTTCCTGGGCTGCATGAACATCTGGAACCTCATTGACGGGATGGACGGCCTCGCTTCGGGCGTGGGCCTGCTTGTCAGCGGGACGTTGATGCTGGTGGCCCTTCAGCAGAACAATGAATCGGCCGCCGCCCTGGCCGCCGCCCTGGCGGGTAGCCTTGCCGGGTTCTTGCTCTACAACTGGCATCCCGCCTGCATCTTTCTCGGCGATAGCGGCAGCCTCCTGATCGGGCTGCTGATCGGGGTGCTCGGCATCCAGTCCTCCTTGAAGAGTTCGGCGACGGTCTCCTTGCTGTTTCCGATCCTGGCGATGGGCCTGCCGATCTCCGACACCGCCATGGCGATCTTCCGCCGCTGGGTGCGGAACCTGCCGCTCAGCTCGGCCGATCGCCGGCACATCCACCACCTCTTGATCGGCCTGGGGCTCAACCCTCGACAGGCCGCGCTGCTGCTCTACTGCTTCTCCGGCTTCCTCTGCGGCGTGGTGTTGCTGGGGGTGGCCATGCAAAATTCCAATGGCGAATTCCTCGCGCTGGTGCTTGGCGGATCGGGATGCCTGGCGTTCCTGCTGATCCTGACCAGCCGCCGCGATGAGCTGGCGAGTCTGCGGTCGGACCTGAAAGCTCGGTTTGATCGGAAGCGTCAGGAACGGTTCGCCGCCAAGATGACCTGGGAGACCATCCAGAAGATCGAGCTGTGCGAGTCATCGGAAGGAATCTGGGAGGTTCTCCAGTCCACCGCCCGGCTGCTGGGTTGCGATGGACTCCAACTCTCATGCCAGCATGACGGTCAGGAGGTCTTCAACAGCACCACCAAGCCGGCGGGTGTCGAAGATTCCCTCGGATCGACCCCTGTCGGGTCCGAACGCCGTGTTCCGAATGTCCAGTGGTGAAGATCTTCAACTGATGATCTCCCTGCACCAGGCGCCGGACGCTCCGGTCGAAGCCGATATCGCGTTCCGCGCCCTGCAGCGCCTCTCGCTCTCGACGGCGCAACGGCTCGAATGGATCATCACCAAGCCGAGTGATCCGCCCGGATCTCAGCCCGAACTTGCCGAGGAAGAGATCTTCGCTCATACCGAGGCGATGTTGGGGTCCGAGCCGGAGATGTCGGAGCGTCGCGAATCACCACAACGGCAACCTCAACCCCTGTTCTCTCTCTCGCGAACCGCCGATGGCTCCGGGCATCCGATCCGCTGGCTGCGTTCGGCTCTGGCTCGTGTGTGGACTCTCTGAACGTAACAACAACGAAGCCATCTCCCCGACCCGTGGGAAAAGCGGTTCGACGACGGCGTGACCTGAGCGATAGACATCCAAGGAAGAGGAGTGATTCATGGATCGAATCATCCAGCCCCACCAAGGTCCTTACGGGGCTCCGCCGGCACGTCCCGTCACACCCACCTTTCACGCGAACACGGTAACGCGGCCGCCGAAGTCGTCTTCGGATTATTTCCGCGCCTTGCGACGGCGGTTCTGGCTGGTGCTGTTCCTCGCCCTGTTCGTGATCATTCCAGGGGCGATCCTGGCCGTCCGCCAGCCGGACATTTATCAGGCGACGGCGACGATCAAGATCGAGCCGCCTGGGTTCAACGAGACGGTCGCCAGCGTTTTGCCGCAAGGGGGGCTGATCGCGAGGGACCGCGAGGCCGCCGAACGTTACGTGCCGAACCGCCTCTCGCAACTGCGCGGGACGTGGCTCGCCGAGAAGGTGATCGCCAGCCCGTCACTCGGGCTGGATGAATCGGTCTCCGCCTTCGATATCGTCAACAACCTCCGGTACCAGCGTCACGCGCCCGACTCCAGCTACTTCGACGTCTTTCTCGAAGGCAGGGACCCCGCCCGGATCCAGAAGCTGCTGAACGCGTTGCTCAAGGAGTTCGCCGACCAGGGGGACCTGGAGATCCGGGGCGAGATCAGCAAGGCGGAACTCTGGCTGGACGAGGACATCCGCAAACTCACCGCGGAATTCAACGAGCTGGAGGAGACGATCGTCGGCCTGCTCGATAAGGCGCCGATCTTCGCGCCGAACGGCGAGAACCTGCTCCAGAAAGAGTTCATCGAGCTGAACTCCGTCCTTTCGCAGAAGCGGCTCAAGTTCGACGAGCTGCTCCAGGAGGAGCGCGTGGCCCGGCTCTATCCGAGCCTGACCAACCCCGCGGCCGGGTCGAACCCCTACGAGCAACGTATTCAGATGCTCATGACCGAGCGGCAACGCCTGCTCGATCACGCCAACAACCTGAAGCGCACGATCCGCCGAGGACGTTACCTGACCGATCCGTCCAGCGTCCACGTGAGCAACGAGCTGAAAAAGATCGAGAGCGAGCTGGCGCAACTGCAACAGCAAAACCCCGTGCCGACCCAGGCGGACATGCTGGCGGACCTGCGCATCCATTCGAGTGAGGAACTGCACCGGCTGAATGACGAGGTCAAGACCCTGCGGGACCAGATGCAGGAGTCCATGCCCGCCTTCCACCGCTACCTGGGCCTGCTCCGCCAGCGCGAGATGAAAGAGCAGAGCCTGATGACCATGCAGGACCGCCGGAACCAGTTCTCGTTCCTGGCGAAGACCCAGCGCGTGCCGATCGAGATCGTCCAGCACGCCACCGAACCCACGGCCCCGATCCGTCCGGATCGCGGCATGAACATCGTCCTGGCGATCGTGCTGGGCCTGGCCATCGGCGTCGGCGTCGTCTGTCTGCTGGAATCTCTGGATCATCGCGTGAAGGTGCCCGAGCATCTGACGGCTGGGTCTGTCCGTGCCGCTGTTCGGCGTCGTGCCCCGGATGCGACGGCTGGCCAATCTGCACCGGGGCGGGCACCTCTGGACGCCCGGCGCACCGGCGTCGATCGAGGCCGATGCCTACCGCAACCTGCGGGCCAGCCTGCTGGGGGCCTCCGGGCCGAAGGGGCGGCCGATCGTGACCTTGCTCGTCACCAGCGCCAAGGCGGGCGAGGGCAAGAGCACCACCGCCTTGAACCTGGCGGCCACCTGCGCCCGCGCCGGCGAGCGAACCCTCTTGATGGACGTGGACCTGCGGCGGCCCAGCCTCGGCGAGGTCTTCGGCGACGGCGAGCATGAGCTCGGGCTGGTCGATGTCCTCCGGGGCGACCTCCCCTGGCAGCGCACCGTCGTGCGGACGGACACGCCCAACCTCGACTTCATGCCCACCGGCGACCCCTCCGGCGTGCCGATCGAGATCCTGGGCACGCTGGAACTCCGTCAGCTCATCACGGCCGTCTCGGGGCACTACCACCGGGTCATCCTCGATGGACCGGCGGTCCTCGGCCTGGCCGACTGCCGGATGCTCGGCCGGATCGTCGATGCGGCCTTGCTGGTCGTGCGCTCGGGCACGCACGAGCTGAGCCCCTTGAAACGGGCCAAGGAGATGCTCGAACAGTCGAAGGTCACCATCGCCGGCGTGGTCTTCAACGACCTGGACAACGACCTGTCCAACTGGTCGAGCCACGGCCCGGCGAACGCCTACTGCTACGACGAGTCGACCAACGGATCGTTCTCCCGACGCCTGCCTTCGGGCGAGCCTGGTCCCGTGCCGGCCGAATCGGCCCATTCCTGAGCCAAACCCAGTCCCCAGAGAGACTTCCATGAACTGGCGTCTTCGCCTCCTGAAAGGCACGGACCGGGTTCTCTCCGTGCTCCTCGTGCTGGTCCTGGTCGGTGCGACCCTGGCCTTCGGCGGCGCGGTCTGGTGGTTCAAGCCGGCGCTAGCGGTCCTGACCACGCTCCTGATGCTCGCCTGGCTGGCCCGGGTCGCTCTTCAAGGGGCCTGGCCGTTGCTGAAAAGCCCGCTGACGCCGCTCGGCCTCCTGGCCCTGCTGCTGGCGATCGTGCAGCTCGCCCCCTTGCCGGGCCGGCTGGCCGAGCAATTGTCGCCGCGTTCGCGCGAGGTGTACACGCTCGGGACCCTCTCCGAACGGGCCCAGGCCGACGACCCTTCGGCCGATCTGAGCCAGGCCGTCGCGGGACGGACGCCGATCAGCGTCGATCGTTCGGCCACCTTGCGCTGGCTCGCCGGCGCGGCGGCGTGCCTGGCGGTCTTCTGCGTCGTCGCCCACTTCTCCGACCGGCTCGGCCACGCCCTGTTGATCTGGGGAGGGGTCGTCGCCTCGCTCTTCCTCTGCACGGCCTTCGGCATCGTGCAGGTTTCCGGGAGCGTCCACGGACTCTATGGCGCGTACGAGCCGGGCAAAGGACCGGACTGGGCCCCCTCGAAGGCCGACCTGCTCGCGGCCCCGAATACCACCGTCCTGCGCGGTTCGGCCGACCGGAGACGCCCCGACGTCTCCTGGGCCTTGCAACGTCCCGACCGCCCCGAGGCCATCGGCGGCTTGATGGGGGGGCCAGGGGCCTTTCTGGCGCTCGGGTCGCTCGCCTTGCCGCTGGCGCTCGGCCTGCACCCTGCAACTGCTCTCCCCCCGAGGCAACCGGGAGCCGCTGCTTTCGCGTCTGCGGCATCACGGCACGATGCCCCTGGTCGTCCTGCTCATCGTGCTAACCCTGGCCAGCGCCCTGCTGATCGGCCTGATGGCCGGCCCGCTCCTGAGTGTGCCCTTTGTGCTGGGCCTGATCCTGGCCGGTCTTCCCGCGGCGAGGGCCACGGGCTTACGCTGGACGGCCGTCTCGGTTCTGGCCGCGGCGCTGGTCGCACTTGGTCTGGGGATCGGGATGGGGGAATCGCTCGGGCGGCCCTCGGGTGGAAGCCCGCTCGTCAACGGCCTGAGCGACGGCTGGGACGCCACCCTCGCCGTCTGGCGTGACGCGGCCCGGATCGCCCGAGACTTTCCATTCCTCGGCGCGGGTCTGGGCAGCTTCGCCACGCTCCACCCGTATTACAAGGGTACGGACACCGCGCACTTCGACGGCCCTGAGCAGCCTCGTTCAATGGTGGGCCGAGACGGGCGTGGCGGGCCTGGTGCTCGTTGCGCTGGGGGCCTTGTGGTGCCTCTGGAGGCTGCCGGGGGCCTTGAAGCGGGTCGGCACGGCCGACCGTGCCCTGGCGTTCGGCCTGCTGGGGGCGGTGGTTGGCTTCGGGTTGTTCTCCGTCTTGCACTGGACGATCGAGCTGGCGGCGGTCGCCCTGGCCGCCAGCGCGGTCGCGGGGACCTGCAATCGCTGGCTCGCGGGCGGAACGGACTTGTTCGTCGAGCCGGCTTAGCGTACTCTTTGTGGCATTCGCACCCAGGCGCGGCTCATGGAGGAGACCGACCCGCGATGCCGGAAGCTACCTTTCTCCACATCCAGACGTCCAACCCGTCGATCCCGGCCCGCGTGCTGGAATTGTCCGGCTTGTCGGTGCGCATCGGCCGGGGACCGCTCTGTGAAGTCCGCCTGGACGACCCGTCGCTGGCGGACGTCCAGTGCCTCCTGCGGCGTCGCGGAGCAAACTGGCATGTCCAGCCGGTTGGCCCCCCCGGACGGATCGCGATCGACGGCCGCGCCGTGGAACAGTCACATCCGCTCCCGGTCGGTACCACGCTGCGCGTGGGGGACTCGCATCTGAGCCTCCAGAGCGACAGGCCGTCGTCTGCCCGGCGCGGGACCTTCCAGGACCCGATTCCGGTGGAGCCGTCCGCCAGCGTGATTACCCGGACGCCGCTGATCGAGCCAGAACCGCGGCCCGATCACGAGTACAACGACCCGAAGCGCGTCTCCTCCGTTCGCCCCCCCTCCAGCGAGCTGGACGCCGAACGCGACCGCCTGGCCCAGTGGGAGTCGCGGCTCGAACAACGAGAACGCTGGCTGAAGACGCGCAAGGAAGAACATCGCTGGGAAGCCCGCTGGAAGGCGGCCGGCGCGTCGCTGCGAGCGCGCATGGCGGGCGAGCCACCCCGACCGACGCCCACCCCGACCCCACCCCCGAAGGCCGCCGAACCACCGCGAACGCCCGTTACTCCCTTCATCTCGAAACCGGTTTCCCCCACACCGCCGCCGTCCGAGCCCCCCGTTTCGGCTCAGGACATCGTCGCGGGCGATTCCCCCGGGACCGAGAGCACGGCAAGCCGGGAGCACAGGGATGCGTCGAACGCGCCTCTCGGGGAATTCGTGCTCCTGTTCGAGCGGGCTATTCCGCTCGCGCTCCCGGCCCCCTCGTCGGAACCGGAGAACATCGCGTCGGCGATGGAGCCGGAACCGGAATGCCAGCCGGTGGAACCTGTTGCCGAGATTCACGAGCCGGTGGAACCTGTTGCCGAGGTTCACGAGCCGGTGGAACCGGACGCGGAGCCGGTTGACGAGCCACCGCCGCCTGTCCATGTGCCCGAGCCGGAGCCGGCGCTCGCCGAGAATTTCCTCTACTACCCGGAAACCGGGCCGTTCGTCGCGCACACGGCCCAGGAGGGCATCCGGGGCTGGCCGCCGATCGGTCATGCCCCCTTACCGCTTCCCGAGCCGGAGCCGGAAACCGACGAGCCGACGGTCGAGGAGATCTGGCCGAGCACCGGGCGATTCTGGGGAATGCGCGCAGCGAGCAAGAGCCGTATGCCGGGCCGCTCCCGTGGCCGGGCCGCTCCAGGGGGGCGAAGGGGCCGCTGCCGACCGTCGCGCAAGAGCCTGGCCAGTGGAGGGTTCCGCTCTGGATCGCATGGGTTCCGGCGGCGGCCGCGCTCGTCGTCTGTGCGTTGGGGCTGCGGTTGTCGTGGGTGTGGGGGCAGGACGACCTGCTCGCGGGGCGGATTGCCAATCACGTGCTGTCGGGGGCCATCCTCCCCGACGAACCGATGGAGCTTCCCGAGTCGCCCACCCCGCCGTGGTGGTCCACGACGGCCGGACACATGGCGTTGCGCGCCCTGGTCGTCAGCCGGATGGAGGACGACCCGGACCGCGCGGAGCGTGTCGAATCCTTTCTGGCCGTCGGGCGGAGCGCCTCGCCGCTCCATCCGTCCATCCGGTATGCATCGGCATCTCCCGCGCTGCTCGATCCGAACGCCGACGTGCTTCCACTGGCCGCGCTCGGGTTGAGCCGCGACCCGCTGGCGTTACGACGCACGGCGAAGCGGTTGCTCGACGAGGGGAAGACCGAACACGCGCTGCGGGTCTATCACGATGCGCTGGAGATCGCCTCGCGGGCCGATGTCGCGCGGGTGGCATTGCCTCCGTTCCTCGATGATGCCCGCATCCGACGGTTCGCCCTGCCACTGGAAGAATCACTGACGGCGATCGTCGGCGACATGGCCGACCACGCGGGCTGGAGCTTCGCGGAATGGTCCCCCGCCTTGCCGAGGAACGGCATCGCGCCGCTGGCCGCCTACCGCGCCTTGAAGGACCGCAACCGTTTCGAGGCGGACCAGGCGCTCGCGCTGGTGCTGGACGAACCGGAGACCCCCTCAACCGGGGTCTCCCTGGCCCTTCTGCGCGCCTCGCAGGCCGAAGCACTGGCGCTCCGGGGCGACCTCAAGCCCGCGGCCGAGCGGTATGAGGAGGCCATCGCGGCGATGCCCGACGACCTGATCCGTCGCACGTGGGCCGTCAATCTGGCCGAGATCGCCGGCCGGCTGGGGGATACACGGACGATGTATGCCGCGTGGCGCGACGCCCAGGGGCCCAGTCCGGGGGATTCGATCAACCTGCAAGTGAGTCTGGCCAAGGCCCGTCAACGGATCGGCGGCGCCACGGACTCGACCGATTCGGACATCATGCCGGCGACGTTCTCCGCGAGCGAACAGCCCTGATTCTGTCAACGCCTTCACCAAGGATTCGAGCGATGGCGACGACGACTGAAGTCTCTGTACCGCATAACCTATCCATCGAACCTCGGCCCTCCCCCATCCCAACGGCGCGGGAGACGACGGACCATCGCGATCCGCGCGGGATGCTGTTCGGCGCGGCCGCTAGCCTGGCGCTCCTGGGGCTGGCCTTCTGGTCGAACCTGCGGCACTTCGTCTGGACGTGGTCCACCGACGAGAACTACAGCCACGGATTCCTCGTCCCGCTGCTCTCGCTCTACTTCGCCCACGAGGCCGCCAGGCGGGGGCCTTTGCGGTTGAGGAACGGCGTCGGACTGGGCTCCGGGCTGATCGTCCTGGCGATCCTGGGCCGCCTCGCCACGATCCTCGTGCCGGTCGGGATCGTCGGCGACGTCGCGTTCGTACTCGGCCTGGCCGGGATCTGTGCCCTGATCCTGGGCCGCGACGCGTTGCGACGCTACAGCTTCGCGCTCTTCTTCCTCGTGTTCATGATCCCGCTGCCGATCGCCCTGTACACGGCGATTGCCTCCCCCTTGCAGCAGAACGTCAGCCGGATCGCCTCGGTCCTGCTGAACGGCATCGGGATCCCCGTGTTGCGTCAGGGGAACATGATGACGCTGCCGGGGGACGTTCACATGTTCGTGGCCGAGGCGTGCAGCGGCATGCGGCAACTGACCGGCTTCCTCGCCCTGACGACCGCCGTGGCCTACCTCTCGGCGCGTCCCTGGTGGTACCGGGTCGTGCTGGTCGGGTCGGCGATCCCCATCGCCATGACGGCCAACGTGATTCGTGTGATGCTGACCGGAATGATCATGTACCACATCAATCCGAAGTTCGCCTCCGGCTCGTTCCACACGATCGAGGGGCTGCTGATGATGGGCGTCGGCCTGGCGATCCTGACCGGCGAGTGCCTGTTCCTGAACCAACTGGTCGGGACTCCTCAGGAGTCAGCCACCGGCGAGACCTCTCCCTCGGAGACGTCTCGCCCCATCCCCCGGAAGTCGCTGATGCTCGGGGCCATGGGCCGCGCGGTGCTGGGCCTGACGTTGCTCGGAACGGGCCTGGTCGCGCAGGCGGTCGTGGAGCGAGCCACCGTGACCGAGCGGCCACCGCTCCGGGCGTCGCTGGCGAACCTGCCGCTCCGGCTGGGGAACTGGGTCGGGCGTGACGTGCCGATCGACGCGGAGGTGCTGCGGGAGTCGCAGGCGGACGATTACCTGAACCGGGTTTACGAGGACCCGAGCCACCCCGGACGCCGACTCACCCTCTGGATCAATTACTCCCGCCACGGGCTGAATTTGCGGCATTCGCCGGAGATCTGCCTGCCTTCGGGAGGCTGGACGCGGGTCGAGTCCCGTTGCCGCACCCTGCCGATCGAGCGACCCGAAGGGTCGCCGATGCCGATCACGCAGCTTGGTTACTCCCAAGGTGAACTATTCCAGAGCGTCGGATTTTGGTACTACATTTTTGGGGAAGGTTCGGTGGAACAATTCGTCCGTAGCCTGCCGGTGACGAGCCGGAGCAGCCACGGCCGGACGACCCGCGGATCGGGCCTGACCGTTGAAGTGTTCTGTCCCGGCGAGGCTGACCCGGACGGGGAAGCGCTTCGGGAATTTGCCACGTCCCTCCTGACGGCGCTGGAGCCGATTCTACCGGAGGATCGGGCAACGTACTTTATCCCATGAGACGGGCCAAGGACTGGCCCATTTCCGGGACGCGGAACCCCGGAAACGATGGCTAATGAAAGGAAAATGCCATGAAGCATGCGCTGATCACCGGGATTACCGGACAGGACGGATCCTATCTCGCGGAATTCCTTCTGAACAAGCCGGATTATGTAGTTCACGGCCTGGTCCGTCGCTCCAGCACGCTGAACCGGACGCGCATCGACCACATCAACGCGAACCCGGAGATCGCGGATCGGTTCCACCTGCACTACGCCGACCTGGCCGACGCCTCCAGCCTGGCGATGCTGATGGAGCAGGTCCGCCCCGACGAGGTGTATAACCTCGGTGCCCAGAGCCACGTCCGCGTTTCGTTCGACCAGCCGCTCTACACGGCGGATGTCGTCGGCCTGGGTACGCTCCGCCTGCTGGAGGCCGTGCGGCAGCTCGCCCGCAGCCAGCCGGTGAAGTTCTACCAGGCGTCCAGCTCGGAGATGTTCGGCTCGGCCCCGCCGCCGCAGACGCTCCAGACGCCGTTCCACCCCCGTAGCCCCTATGCCTGCGCCAAGCTGTACGGCCACTGGCAGACGGTCAACTACCGCGAGGCCTACGACCTGTTCGCCTGCTCGGGCATCCTGTTCAACCACGAAAGCCCCCGCCGCGGTGAATCGTTCGTGACCCGCAAGATCACCCTCGGCGCCGCCCGGATCAAGGAAGGGCTTCAGAAGAAGCTCGTCATGGGCAACCTCGACGCCAAGCGCGACTGGGGCTTCGCCGGCGACTACGTCCGCGCCATGTGGATGATGCTCCAGCAGGACGAGCCGGACGATTACATCGTCGCCACCGGCGAGACGTACTCCGTCCGCCAGTTCCTGGAGTGGAGCTTCGGCATGCTCGACCTCGACTACCGCGACTTCGTCGAGTTCGACGAGCGCTACATGCGGCCCTCGGAGGTCGATGTCCTGCTCGGCGACCCGACGAAGGCCAAGCAGAAGCTCGGCTGGGAGCCCGAGGTCGATATCCAGGGGCTGGTCCGGATGATGGTCGAGCACGACCTGGAGCTGGCCCGCCGCGAGAAGTACGCCCTGGGCTATCAGACCGTCTGACCGCGGCCGGTTCCGCGCATCGAACCCGACGCCCGCCGCGCAGGCTGAGGCTTTCGCGGCGGGCTGACGGCGCCACCCGCTTGACGAGCGACGCCCGCCTCTCTAGGATGTCGGCCAGGCCAAACAAGGAATGACGGCCGACCCTCCGGATCAAGGATGATCGCGTGCCCAACACCCTGACGCTTCCTCCCGAAATCGGCACGACCCAGGCGACGACCGGCCCTGCCGGCCGTGCTCGTCGCGTGCCCCGACGCTCGACCCCCCGCCTATCAGGCGGTGATTGGCCTGGCCCGCGCGGGCATGCTTCAACAATTCGTCACCTCGTTTTATCATCGGGGCGACAACCGTTGGCTCCGGCTCGGTCGCCAGATTGCGCCGGGCCGCGTCGAGCCGATCGAGCGCCGCCTCCAGCGCCGGCGGCACGTCGAGATTCCGGCGTTGCGCGTGCGGTCGCAACCGAGCGTCGACCTGGCTCTGGCCGTCGAGAACCGCCTCGGTTCCCGACGCGCCTCGGCCCGCCAACGGGTCGCGCGCTGGCGCACCCGGCACGTGGACCGCACCCTGGCGAAGACCTTGCGGGAAGCCCGGCCCGACGCCGCCCTGATCTTCAGCGACGTGGGCTCCGAGTTCGCCCTGCCGACCTGCCGCGCACGGGGCATCGCCGCCGTCCTGAGCATGGTTCACGGCGACGTGCGCGAGGAGCGCCAGATCATCGCGTGCGAGGCGGAGCGATCCCCGGACTTCTTCCCCCTCTACCTGGCCGACGGACCGATCGACCATCAGGAACTGGCCTGGCTCCACGAGCGCCGGCTGCGAGATATCGCCCTGGCCGACATGATCCTCGTCCCCTCGGAACACATCGCCAGCGAACTGACGCGACATGGGACGCCCCGGGACCGCATTCGGGTCATCCCCTACGCCGCCGACACCCGCCGGTTCCAGCCCGAGCCGGAGAAGCGGCACGAATCCACGTGCACCTTTCTCTTCACGGGCGGCATCACCCAGCGCAAGGGAATCAAGTACCTGCTGGACGCCTGGCGGCGCATCCGTCGCCCCGGCTGGCGGCTCCAGCTTCTCGGCGGGATGCCTTCCGAGACGGGACCGCTGGAACCGTACCGCGACGAGGTCGAGTGGCTCGGCCGGGTGGGGCACGCCGAGGTCCCGGCCCGGATGGCGGCGGCCGATGTCTTCGTCTTTCCTTCCCTGTTCGAAGGCTCGGCCGTGGTGACGTATGAGGCCCTCGCCTGCGGCCTGCCGTCGATCGTCACGCCATCGGCCGGCTCGGTCGTCCGCGATGGCATCGAGGGCCGGATTGTTCCGCCCGCCGACATCGATGCCCTGGCGGAGTCGATGGAAACGCTGGGAAACGATCCCGAACTCCGCGCGGAGATGAGCCGACGCGCCCGCGAACGGGCCTTGGCCTTCGACTGGCCCCGCTACCACCATGACGTGAACGCCGCCCTATGCGACGCCGTTCGCTCGGGTCGATGATTTCCTGCCGCGACAAAACGCCGCCGAGGGAGCAGCACGGATGCGACGACCGGCTGAACGCGGGATGCCGACGGAGGTTGCCCCATGAATGAGCTACTGCCCGTTTATGCCACCGCGTCGATCATCGTCGGCCTGATCGTGGTTCAGGCACTCCGGCGCCGGCTCGATCCGTTCGCGCCGGTGTGGCTGTTCCTGGTCGGATACACGCAGGTTTACGTGGTTCAGGCGATCTCGTATCACGATTGGGCGCTCAAGGCGCGCGGGGTGGATCTGGTCTCGTCGGCGAACCTCCGCGCGCTCTGGGCGCTCGTCTGGTTCCTGATCGTCTATTACAGTCCGATCGGCCGCCGCCTGGCCGGCTGGTTGCCCAGGCCGCCGCGACAGTGGTCCTCCTCCGTGGTGACGATGGTCAGTCCCCCCTTGATCCTCTGGGGCCTGATCTGCTCGGGGATGTTACTCCGGCAGGGGGCTTTCACCTCCGACCCAAGTGCGCAGGGGGTCTCCGATGGTGAGGCCCTCTTTCGTTCCTTTCCGGCCGTGATGCTTGTCGGCGCCATCCTCATCCTGGTGACCGGACGCGCGGGGCCGCAACCCCGTCCGTCGTACCTCTGGGCGGGTGTGGCGGTTGCTGTTATGTACGTGTTTATCTGGATGTTTAATGGCAAGCGGTCCCACTCGCTCCTCGGCGTTCTGGTCACGCTCTGCGCCTTCTATACGTCAAAGTTCAAGCGTCCGTCCTGGCCGGTTCTCTGCGGGACCGCACTTGTGGGCGTGATGGTCGTCGCGCTGGCGATTGGCTGGCGCGGGAACTCAAAATACGAACACAATTTCTCCGGTTTTTTTGAATATATGTCCGAATTCGATCCGTCCTCCGCGCTCGTCGCGCTGAACGTCAAGGCACGCGATGGCGCGGAAAAACCCTCCACCCACGAAACGGAGGAATACGGCGGATTCTTGCTGATGATGGATACCGTCCCGGAGAAGTCGGAATTCGATTATGGCGAGAATTACCTGCGCGTCTTCTCGACGTTCATCCCCCGAATCATCTGGAAGAGCAAGCCGCTCTTCGGGCGGGAGCAATGGGTTAATGCCTGGATCGCCGGCTCGGAGCTTCCCCGCGACAAGACTTTCACCGGCCCCGCCATCGGCATCCTGGGGGCGACCCAGCTCAACGGTGGGGCCTGGGGAACGCTGATCGTTCTCGCCTGCCTGGCCGTCCTGATCCGCACGGCCTATGAGTATTTCCTCCGCTATCAAGAGTACCCCTGGGCGCAGGCGTGGTGGGCGTTGACGTATATCAATGCCTGGTTCATGACCGTGGCCGATGATCCGCTCAACTGGTTCTATTATAACTACGGCTTCACCACGGCGCCGCCGCTGGCCTTCTTCTTTCTCATCAACCGGTTCGGTGAGGCAAATGCTCCTGAACCATCCTGGTCCTACGCAACGGAAGCGTCGTGGGCGTAACCATCACTAGACCGCGAATGTCGTGACACGAAGGAACGTCGTCATGCTCCAGGGAACCAGGGCCCTTCATCAGGTCGGGACGATCCGGACGCGTCCCTCCGAACGGGTGCGGGCCGAGCCGCGAACCGCGGCGTTGTCCGTCAGCGATAAGATCGACATTTGCCGGGGACTGTTTGCCTACCTGGTCCTCGGCGCCCATGCGCTCGATGTGGCCTGGGCCGTGCATCCGGGAGCCGAGTGGACGCTCCCGTCCGTGGTCCGCGACCTCCTGATGCACACCTTCGGGACCGGCTTCTACTGGGTCATGGGTTTCTTCGTCATCAGCGGGTTCTGCATCCACCTCTCGGCCGAGCGCTTGATGGCCAACGGCCCGTTTCCCCTCCGGAAGTACCTCGCGGCGCGGCTTTCGCGCATCCTGCCGCTGTACTATCTCGCCCTGCTGTTCACCGTGGTCGTGGAGTCGCGGATCGGCCCCTATCGCCCGGCGTACTGGCCGAACGGCTCTGGACCGCCTCACCCTGACCGAACAGTTATTCTGCGTCCAGAACCTGACGCAGACGTTCGGCTCGTTCGCCTCGTCGTGGAGCATCACCAACGAATTATTCTATTACGTCTTCTACGGGTTCCTCGCCTGCCTGGTCGCCCGCCGGCGCGACCTGCCGGGGTGGATTGGTATGGGACTGTGCATCGCCGTCGGTATTTTGATGCAGATCATCTACCAGGCGGGGGATCGCTCGGGATATTCCCTGAGCACTGGGCTGCTGTTTGGCCTGGGGATCAACTGGTTCCTGGGTGTGCTCGTCGCGGTCCATGCCGACCGGCTCGCGAAATCGGTCTGGGCGGGACGGCTCGCGCGGGTCTGGCCCCTGGTGCTTCTCGTGGCGATCGCGCTTCGGTACGACCTCCGATTCCCGCTTCAAGGGGTGTATCTTCTTTGCGGTGTCGGGTTCACCTTGATGCTCATCCGTTTCTTCAGCACGAGCCGCGCCACCGACCCGACCGCACGACCCGAGACCTCGTCGCGGGCGATCGCGATGCTGGGGTTATCGAGCTATCCCACGTATCTGTTCCACGGGCCAGTCATCATGCTGGTCGGCGCGGCGGTCTTGCGTTGGCATCTTTGTGATGACTGGCGGGTGACGTGGCTGCTCATGGTCGGGACCGGCATCCTCGCCGGGTTGGCGCTCGGTGTCCTGGTCGAGCGACCGATCATGAGCTGGCGTTCACAGTGGCTCAAGCGTGGCTCCGTCGCGCGGGTCAAGGGTTGAGTGATGAAAGAATGCTCCATGATGAACAAGGTTGCCGTCTGCTTCACCAACTTCGGCCCGTACCACCTGGCCCGGCTGCGTGCCCTGGCGCGTCGGCTGGAAACCGACGGCGGCCACCTGATCGCCTACGAGGTCGCGGGGACCGAACAGCGTTACCCCTGGCAAACGGCCCGCGCGGACGAACCGTTCGAATGGATCACCTTCTACCCCGACCGCGCCCTGGAGACGATCCCTCGCGCGGAGTGTGTCCAGGCAATGCGGTCAGCTCTCGATCGCGACCGACCGGACGCCCTCGGAATCGTCGGCTACGCGCGGCCGGAATCGGTCGCCATGCTCGGTTGGGCACGCCGGAAAGGCCGTCCCGCCGTCTTGATGTCCGAGAGCCAGGAAATTGACCACGCGCGCGTCTGGTGGAAGGAGGCGGTCAAGCGTCAACTGGTGCGACGATTCTCCGCCGCGCTGGTCGGCGGCCCTCGACATCGCGATTACCTCGTCCGGCTCGGCCTGCCGTCCGAACGCATCACCCTCGGTTACAATGCGGTCGATCACGATCGGTTCGCTCAGGGGGCCGAAGCGGCACGAAATCATCCCGAGGGCCGTCACGGATTGCCGGATCGGCCGTACTTCCTCGCGGTGAACCGCTTCGTTCCCGAGAAGAACATGCTGGCTCTCGTTCGGGCGTATGCCGCCTATCGTGCCGCGGCGCAGCCGTTGCGGCGCTGGGACCTCGTCCTCTGCGGCGATGGCCCCGACGCGGCGCGGATCGATGCCTTGATCCGGCAGCACGGATTGATTGAGTCGGTTCACCGGCCAGGATTCTTGCAAGCTGACGAATTAACACGCTACTATGCATTCGCGTCGGGATTCATTCACCCGAGTCGGATGGAGCCCTGGGGCCTCGTTGCGAACGAGGCGGCGGCGTGCGGCGTGCCGCTCCTGATCTCGGAGCGGGCCGGATGCGCCGAGACGCTTGTTCCCGAGCCGTCGGGCACCACCGGACGCCGGTTCGATCCCGCGAATCTTGAGGAAATGACGGCCGCGATGACCTGGCTGGCGGGGCTGCCGGAACCGCTGCGCCAGGCGTTGGGGCAACGGGCGTTCGAGGTTGCGTCCTCCTGGGGGCCGTTTCGGTTCGCCCAGGGGGCACTCGACGCCATCGAGATCGGCCTTCGGTTCGAGCGACTGCGAAAAGGGATTACCAGGGAAGGAGTTCCTGCATGACGGTGTCGTTGCCTTCCGCGCCTCGCGTCACCTTGCCGAAGCGTTCCCGCTCCGGCTGGCTGCACCTCTGCAACGGGCTGGACCCCCAACGAGACGGCGGCATGGTTCCGAGCATTCTCGGCATGACCGGGGCGCTGGCGGGGCAGGGGGGATCGATCACGATCCTGACGCCGACCCCATCGCGGCTGGGTGAGACGCGGATCTCGGAACGGGTCACGCTTCAAGGCCCCGACAACGACCTGGAATCGGCCGTCGGGCAGGCGGAGGTCGTGCATCTGCACGGACTCTGGCAAGGGCACACCCGTCGCGGTGCCAGGGCGGCGCGGGAGTTCGGGGTGCCGTACCTGATCGCCGCGCACGGCATGGCCGAGCCCTGGGCGCTGCGGCACAAGGCCCTCAAGAAGAAGGTGTACACCGCCTTGATCGAGGGAAAGAACCTGCGGCGGGCCTCCTGCCTGCACGCGCTGTCGCGCCCTGAAATTAGCCACCTGCGCGCCCTCGCGCCCCGGACGCCGATCTGCTTCGTCCCCAACGGGGTAGATCTGTCTCCATTTGAACAGATGCCTACACGGGATGTGCTGGAAGCGGAACATCCCGAGCTTCGAGGGAAGTTCGTCCTGCTGTTCTTTAGTCGTTTGCACGTCAAGAAGGGGCTCGACCTGCTGGCGAAGGGGATGGGAACGCTCGCGCGGGAGTATCCCGATCTCCACATCCTGCTGGCAGGAAACGACGATGGAGCGCGCGGGCCATTTCTCGCGTCGATGAACGACCAGGGGCTGGCGGATCGCGTCACGGCGGTCGGTCACGTCGCGGGAGAGCGTGCGCGGCGGGTCTGGGCGGCGGCGGACGCGTTCGTCCTGCCAAGCTACAGCGAAGGGTTCAGCATGGCGATCCTGGAGGCCCTGGCGTGCCGCCTTCCCGTCGTCATCACGACGGCCTGCCACTTCCCGGAACTGGCTCAGGCCGAGGGGGGCATCACCGTGACTCCCACCGCCGAGGACGTGACGCGCGGCCTGCGCGAACTGCTCGAACGCTCGCCCGAGGAGCGCGCGGCGATGGCCGCGCACGGCCGCGCCCTGGTCGAGAGCCGTTACACGTGGGACCGGCAGATGCAGCGTCTGGCCGAGGTCTATCGCTGGGTGATCGGCGGCGGCTCGCCCCCCGAAGCGGTCGCCTGTTGACGCCAAAGACGAGATCCCACCAGGAGCCATGACCATGCCCGCCGTCTTGACGGACGCCCAACGCACCAATGCTCGCGATACCACGGCGAACCCCGCGGACCGGACCCAGGCGAAGGCGAAGGTCAGTGTAATCGTCCCCGTGAAGAACGAGGCGGAGAACCTCAAGCGCTGTCTGCCCGCTCTGGGCTGGGCCGACGAGGTTTTCGTCGTCGATAGCCAGAGCACCGACGACACGGTCGCGGTCGCGGAACGGCTCGGCGCCCGGGTCGTCCAGTTTCATTTCAACGGCACGTACCCGAAGAAGAAGAACTGGGCGCTGGAGAACCTCCCGTTCCGCAACGAATGGGTACTGATCGTCGATGCCGATGAGGTCGTCGTTCCGGAGCTGGCCGAGGAGATCGCGCGGCGGACATTGGCGGACGAGGCGGACGGCTTTTACCTGAACATGAAATATTTCTTCCTCGGCCGCCGCATCAAGCATTGCGGTTATGCCGAGGCCTGGAACCTCCGGCTGTTCAAGCACCGGCGGGGCCGCTACGAGAAGATGCCCGTTTCGCCCGGCGCAGACCGGCGACAACGAGGCCCACGAGCACGTCGAACTGGAGGGGAACGTCCTGCGCCTGGTTCACGAACTGGACCACCACGCCTATCCGACGATCTCCTGCTGGGTCGAGAAGCACAACCGTTACGCCTCGTGGGAGGCGGAGATGTACGAGCGATTCCTGCGCGAGCCGATCCCGGCGAACATCGGGCGAGGGAAGCGCTGGAAACGTCGGCTCAAGAAGTTGTATCTGCGACTCCCGATGCGTCCGCTCGTGCGGTTCCTCTACGCGTACGTCGTGCGGCTCGGCTTTCTCGACGGGATGCCGGGGCTGGTCTTCTGCACCTTGCTGGGGTTTTACGACTTCCTGGCGTGGGCCAAGGTCTATGAACGACGGATCACGGCGCGAGCCGAGATCACGAAGACCGGGGCGTGACGGTCTCGCGGTCCTCGGGCACGGGGAGGACGTCCGGGGCGTCCCGATCGATCACGCGACGGTAGAGCTGGGCGAGGTGTTCGGCCTCGCGCTGGGGATCGCAACGGCGGGCGATCTCCAGCCGCGCCCGGCACCCGAGCGCCTCGGCTCGCGGCCGGTCCTGGATCAAATCGCGGATGGCCCTCGCCAGCGCGTCGGGCACGTCCGGCGGAACGAGCACGCCGTTGATCTCCGGCTCGATCCATGCGCGGAGTCCCACCACGTCCGACGCGATGACCGGGATTCCGCTGGCCATCGCCCGGGTGAGCATCCGGCCCGACGAGGGGACGCTCGAAAGCTGGCAGAACAGGTCCAGCACCTTCCAGAACACGGGATCGTCCGCGACTCCGAGAGGAACGTCAGCCGATCGGCGAGGCCCAGGTGTGACGCGAGCTGCCTCAGGGTGGACTCGCCACCCCCGCGCACGGCGACCACGAACTCGGCGTCGATGCCCGAATCGATCACCCGACGCGCCGCGTCGAGAAATGTCGCCAGGCCCGAACCTTGCTCGACGTCTCCCGCTGTCCCCACAACCGGCAGGCGTCCCTCCGCTGACGCCTCCGGGGTGATCCGGTCGGGCAATTCGATTCCCGGCAGGATCACCTCAACGTCCGACTCCGGCACGCCCAGGCTGCGGATCAGGTCATCGGCTAGGTCCTGACTCATCGCCACGAATCCGCGGAACCAGCGACGGCTCAACCGCACACGCGACCCCGCCGGAAGGAACTCGTCGAACGACAGGATGTACGGCAACTGCCACTGTTCGGCCAGGTCGAGCACCACCTCGGCCATGTCCGGTGAGAGGACGTGCATCAGGTCGGGCCGGGGAATGCCATCCCCGATCTTGAGCCGGCGCACGGCCACCAGACGCCGCCAGGGATGGCCCAGGCCGGGGCACTCGATCGTGGCCGGACCACCGGGCGGCATCGGCCCCGAAAGGCAGATCACGCGGCAGGCAACGCCGAACTGCCCCAGCCGTTCCGCGCGGCGCTGGATCGTCCACGCCTCGCTGGACTCCAGCCGACCTGCCAGGAGCAAGACCTCGCTCATCGTTCGGCCCCCATAGGCCGCTTCTCTCGGAAGGGACGTCGTGACGTGTCCGTTCCCGCAACACTACCACAAGTCCCGGTTTTGTTCAGCACAAGTTGCCAGGCCCGCATCAACCCGCTTGTCGGTGACGTTGCCTTGCGGCATGATGTGAGGACACATTCCGCAACGTAAAAGGAGGGGTCATGAATCTTCTGTGCATCACGCTCGCGGCTCTGTCTCTGGGAAATGAACCGGCGGCGGATGAGAACTGGGTCAGCCTGTTCAATGGCAAGGACCTTCAGGGCTGGACGGTCAAGCTCACCGGCCATGAAGCGGGTGAGAACTTTCAGGACACGTTCCGGGTCGAGGACGGGGTCATGAAGGTCTCGTATGACAGGTACAAGCAGTTCAACGGGACGTTCGGCCACCTGTTCTACAAGGACAAGTTCTCGAACTACCGCCTGCGCGTGGAATACCGCTTTGTGGGGGAGCAGTGCCCGGGCGGTCCCGGCTGGGCGTTCCGCAACAGCGGGATCATGTTCCATGCGCAGGCGCCGGAAAGCATGCGGGTTGACCAGGAATTCCCGGTTTCCATCGAGGCCCAGATGCTCGGCGGCAACGGCAAGGATACCCGCCCGACCGGCAACGTCTGCACGCCCGGCACGCACATCGTGATGGACGGCAAGCTGATCACGCAGCACTGCATCAACTCCAGCTCCGAGACGTATCACGGCGACCAGTGGGTCACGATGGAGCTGGAAGTCCACGGCAACAACGTGATCAAGCACATCATCAATGGTAAAACCGTCATCGAGTACGAGAAGCCGCAACTCGACGAAGGGGACGCCGACGCCAGGAAACTCATCAAGGACGGGAACAAAATGCTCAGCGAGGGCTACTTCGCGCTCCAGGCGGAGAGCCATCCCGTCGAGTTCCGCAAGGTGGAAATCCTCGTTCTGGATTGACGACCTCTTTGACCGAACCAGAGAGAGTGGTGAAACGATGCGCCCGACCCGTTTCTGGCTCGCGTTCGTGCCGGTCCTCGTGCTGGGATGGACTCCGGTCCTCGCGCAGGAAGTGCCGGCGGGGCTGTTCTTCCGCGAAGGGTTCGAGAACCCCGATCTCCTCGAACGCGGCTGGTACGACGGTCGCCGTTTCACCCTCTCCGACGATGCCGCCGTCGGCGCACACTCCATCCAGTATCACTTTTCCCAGGGGGAACTCACCCCCGACGACTCCTCGGGCGTCCGTCGCCTGATCGAGCCGACCGAGGTGGTCGCCCTGCGGTTCTATCTGAAGTTGTCGCCCGACTGGTCGTGGACCGGCCGGCCGTACGGGCCACACCTCTTGCACTTCCTGACGACCGAGAACGGCAAGTTCCACGGCCCCGCGCAGAGCCATCTCACGCTCTACATCGAGCCGGTCAACGGCAAGCTGCGGCTGGCCACGCAGGACATCCAGAACAAGGACGCCCCCCACGGATTGACCCAGGGCCCCCTGAAGGGGGGCTACAACGGTCGATTCTTCGATAGCGAAGACGTCCTTTTCGACGACGGCCAGTGGCATTGCATTGAGGCGATGTTCCGGCTCAACAGCCTGGACATGGCGAACGAACGCCCCAACGCCGACGGCGAGCTCCGGGGCTGGGTCGATGGGGAACTCGTCATCGAGCAGACCGACGTGATCTTTCGCTCGACCGACTTCCCGAACATGAAGTTCAATCAGTTCATGATGCTGCCGTATTTTCACCACGGCGTCCCACACGGCCAGACGCTCTGGATCGATGACCTGGCCGTCGGCTCAAAGCGGATCGGGCCGGCGAAGGAGGCGGAACGCCAGCGTTAACCGACCGCGCTGTCGGGGAGGATCAATGCGACGGCGGCTCGTCGTCGATCACGCGGACGTGCTTCAATCCCTCCTTCCACCAGTCGCCCAGGGGGCCTCGGTCCAGACTACGGCGGGCGTTCGCGGCGGTCGCCTTGCGAACGTCGAGCGTCGCGGGAACAACCTCCTCCTCGAACATCGACGCCTCCTCAAGGATGGTCCCATCCGGCGCGATGATCCGGCTCTGGCCGTGCGAACCGGAGAGATCGTCATCCGCGGGGGCGTTCGCCTGCACGACGTACACCGAGTTCTCGACCGCCCTCGCCTGGATCTGGGCGCGGTACGGGCCAATTTTGTGCTCCTGGCGGATTCCCGACTCATGCGAGAGATAGAAGATCACGCGGGCTCCGGCCAGCACCGGGAGCCGGACCAGCTCCGGGTAACGTTCGTCGTGGCAGATGATGATCGAGCACCAGACGCCATCGATCCGGAACACCGAGAGATGGTCGCCGGGCGACGGCCAGGGCTCGGCGAGCTGGATCTTGTGATAGCGCTCGACGACCCGGCCCGAGGGATCGATGACCACGGCCGAATTGTAGAGCGTCTCGCCGACGCGCCAGGGGGTGCCGACGATCGCGTAAATCCCCGCTTCCCGGCAGGCGTCGGCCACCTGCCGCTCGGCCTCCGCCAGTTCCTCCGCGCGGGTCGCCCGGACCACGTCCTCGAAATAGCCCGTCAGGGCACACTCGGGAAAAACGACCACCCGGATTCCCTCCCGGGCCGCCTGGCCGATCGCCTCCCGGATGCGGGCGACGTTGTCCTGCCGGTCCCGGGACGACCGGAACTGCACGGCGGCCACCCGAAGTGTGGTCGCCGCTTCGGGTTTCGACTCCTCCGATGTCTCCCGACGATCCTGCGCAAGGACCGTTACCGAGAGGCAAAGCACGATCAGAACCGTTTGACAAAGGGACACGAGACGACGCATCAGTTGACTCCTGAGGCCCCGGGGGTTTGGGAATCCTCCCCACACGATACGGGACGCGCGATCTCCGGTCAGTGGGCTGCCCGGCTTTCTTTCTCTCCGCGCTCGCTTTTCTCTTTGCGATCGTTGCGTGTTTTGTGGTGAATTCTTGTTGTACGGAGTCCTTTCCTGGTCCGTGATCGTCGGTTACAATCCGGCCTGACTCCGGAGGGACCATTGGCCATGACTCGCACAACGACGATCAATCGGCGTGAGGCACTGGGGGCGTTCGCCGCGGTGGCTCTGCTGGGTGGGAATGCGCACGGGCATCCGCCGGACGACGTCGCGTTTCGGCTGGCGACGTTCGAAGCGGACGTGACCCCGCCGCTCGGACATGCCTTGATGGGAGGCGGAATCGCGCCGGCGAAGGAGATCGTGGACCCGCTGGCCATCCGGGGGGTGATTTTGCTCGGCCCGGAGCAGCCGATCGTCCTGGCGGCGATCGACTGGTGCGAGATCCGCAACGATGCCTACGCGCGCTGGAAGGAGGTGCTGGCCGAGGCCGCCGGGACCGTTCCCGAGCGCGTCATGCTCAGCAGCATTCATCAACACGACGCGCCGGTCGCCGACCTGGAGGCCCAGCGCATTCTTGACCGCCACGACTGCGCCGGAAGTATCTGCGACATCCCCTTCCATGAGCGCGCGGTTCAGGCCGCCGCCAAGGCCGTCCGGGCCGCGCTCGATTCCCCCCGGCCGATCTCGGGGATCGGCGTGGGGAAGGCCCGGGTGGAGCGGGTCGCCTCAAACCGCCGCTATCTCGGTCCCGACGGCCAGCCCCGGTTCGACCGCACCAGCGCGACCCGCGACCCCTACGCTCGCGCACAGCCGGAAGGCACGATTGACCCGTTCCTCCGCACGCTCAGCTTCTGGGACGGCGATCAGCCGGTCGCGGCCCTGAGCGTCTATGCGACCCACCCGATGAGCTATTACGGGCAGGGGGGCGTCTCGGCCGACTTCGTGGGGATCGCCCGTCAGCGCCGACAGGAGGCCGACCCGCGCGTCTTTCAGATCTACGCGTCCGGCTGTAGCGGCAACGTCACGGCGGGCAAGTACAACGACGGCAACCCGGAGAACCGTGCCCGGCTGGCCGACCGGATCGCGCAAGGCATGTCCGACGCCTGGGAATCGACGCGCCGATTTCCCCTGAGCCGCCTCGAATTCCGTTCGGTGCCTCTGCAACTGGAACCGCGCGGCGGCCCCGGGTTCACCCCCGAGGACCTGACGGCCCGGCTGGCGAAGGGGAACCGTCCGTTCGATCAGTGCCTGGCCGCCCTTGGCCTGAGTTGGCGTGAACGAGCCGTCCCCAGGGGGACCATCCGTGTCCCGGTCGTCGATTTCGGAGACGTTCAGTGGGTGCTCCTGCCCGGCGAGTCGTACGTCGAGTACCAGTTGTTCGCCCAGAGCCTGCGCCGGAATCCTTCGTGAT
Source organism: uncultured Planctomycetota bacterium (assembly GCA_963758025.1). Lineage (GTDB taxonomy): Bacteria > Planctomycetota > Planctomycetia > Isosphaerales > Isosphaeraceae > CAVWUA01. Next base: position 182,961 of record CAVWUA010000030.1, read on the forward strand.
GACCATCGGTTATGGTGAATGCGCTCCGGGTTACATCCCCACGGAGAAGGCGGTCGCCGAGCACGACACCAACCTCCACGATTGGTGCTGGGTCGCGCCCGGGGCCGAAGACGCGATGAAAGACGCTTTAATAAAAGCATTGGACTGACCCCAAATGGTAATGAACTCTGGAGAGCAGGTTCTCGGCTGACCGATCATGAGACCTTTGCGCGGGGCACGATTTCTCCCGAGGGAAGCGAGGTTTCGAATACGGCATCGGAATTGCTGCAAACATGCAATTGCGAGCCGGTGCTCATGGCGGTTCAAACGGTCGGTGTCCCTTGCTCGCTCTTCGAAAGACCGAAGAACATGAATCAGGATCAGCGGCGATCCAACCCCCCGACGCCCGACGACCCCAGGCCCCCCAGCGCTGAGGCTGAGGCGGACAACATTGCCGGCCGTCCCCTCGCTACGCCGGAATCCGCGTCTCCTCACCAATCTGTCTTGAATCCGCAGCTCCTGGAAACGCAGGCGAAGGCATGGCTTGCGGCGATTGTCGATTGTTCCGACGACGCCATCGTGAGCAAGACACTCGAAGGGGTCATCACCTCCTGGAACGCGGGGGCGGAACGCATCTTCGGGTACAAGGCCTCCGAGATCATCGGGAAACCGATCTACTGCCTGATCCCCACCGACCGGCAGGATGAGGAGCCGCGAATTTTGGATTGTCTGAGGCGCGGCGAGCGTGTCGATCATTTCGAGTCGGAGCGGGTGACCAAGGACGGCCGTCGCATCAATGTCTCCTTGACCATCTCGCCGATCCGGGACGAATCGGGACAAATCGTCGGCGTGTCGAAAATCGCGAGGGACATCACCGAGCGGAAGCTGGCCGAACAGGCGTTAAGAGAGGCCAAGGAGGCCGCCGAACTCGCCAACAAGGCCAAGGACAATTTCCTGGCGATTTTGAGCCATGAGCTACGCACTCCGTTGACGCCGATCCTGGCGTCCGTGACGGCGATCGAACAATGGTCCAACCTTCCCGCGGACCTGCGGGAGGAGATCGGGATGATCCGCCGTAATGTCGAGCAGGAATCCCGCCTGATCGACGACCTTCTCGACCTGAATGAGATCAGCCGGGAGAAGATCCAGCTTGATTTCAAGGTAATCGACGTTCACGAGTCGCTCCGCGATGTCCTCGCGATGTATGGGTCCGAATTCGATTCCCATCGGATCGAGGTCTCCCTCGAATTGCAGGCGGACCATCGCCGGATCTGGGCGGACCCCGACCGCATCCGGCAGGTGTTCTGGAACGTGGTCCAGAACTCCATCAAGTTCACGCCGCAAGGCGGCCATCTCCGCGTGCGTACACTGAACGACGCGGACGGCCGACTGATCGTGCGGTTTCAGGATGATGGCATCGGCATCGAGCCGGAGGTTTTGCCGAAAATCTTCGACGCGTTTCAGCAGGGGAACCGGACCTTGATGAATGGTCTGGGGGGCCTGGGGATCGGTCTCTCGATCGCCAAGAAGCTGGTCACGCTGCATCAAGGTCAGATCACGGCGACGAGCGCGGGGACCGACCAGGGAACGACCATCACCGTGTCGTTCCGGACCCTCCCGACGTTGGCCGCCGGGACGAGCGACCCCAAGAATATCCTCGAAGCGAAGCCGGACGCGTACCGGATTCTCCTGGTCGAGGATCACCTGGATACCCTGAGGATCGTGGCCCGATCGCTGACGCGTCTCGGATACGCGGTCCAGACGGCGAGCAGCGTGCGCGAGGCGCTGGAACGGGTGGATAACGAGCCATTCGACCTCCTCGTCAGCGATATCGGGCTACCGGATGGCAACGGCCTGGACATCATGCGGTATGTCAAGAAAAAGCATGGCCTGAAGGGCATCGCCCTGAGCGGCTTCGGCATGGAAAAAGACCTGTCCAAAAGCCGGGCGGCCGGTTTCGAGGTCCATCTCACCAAGCCGGTCAACATGGACGTCCTGACCCACATCATCGAACGCGTCTCGCGCTGAGTAACCTGGTTGTGAAGGATCTCAACCCGGAGGGGGCTCACCTCGCCATCCGGTCCAGAAAGGTGGCCAGCGTTTCCCCGAGCGCCGCGACGCTCGCTTGCTGGGTCGGGTCCTTGAGCGTTCCATCCTCGGCGAACGCCTCGAAGGCTCTCGGGATGGCCAGTTGATCCGGCAAGAGGATCATCCCGATGTTGCCCAGAATCGACCGCAGGTGGACCAGCCCCCGCAAACCTCCCAGGCCACCGGGGGAGGCGCTCATAATGACGGCGGACTTTCCGCGAAACGCCAGGAGCGGCGGTTCTCCGGGCGCGGGGCGGCTGGCCCAGTCGATCGCGTTTTTCAGGACGCCGCTGATCGAGCTGTTGTACTCGGGGGACGCGATCAACATGCCGTCGTGCGCGGCCATCAGGGCTTTCAGCTCCTGAGCCGCTTCGGGCGCCCCTTGCTCCCGCTCCAGGTCCTCGTCGAACAGGGGGAGGTGGTAGTCTCGAAGGTCGATGACCGTTGTCTCGGCCCCCGCCGCGTCGGCCCCCTGGGCGGCCAGCCGGACCATTTTCTTGTTGTATGAGTCGCGCCGGGTGCTACCGGCGAGAGCCAGGATGCGTGGTTTCGCGCTCATGACAGGATCTCCTCGATCAAGATCATTGGCTATGCGGTAATAGGTTGACCGATCTCCGGTGTCGCGTCGGATGGCGGTGCCCACCCGCGGAGGCCCCCGAAATCGCATACAGTGAAATGGACCAGGGGATTTCCGCTCGGCGCCTCCTACACGAGCCCGCTGATGCGTTCCGGTTCTCCTTTTCCCGGCATTGCGGCCGGGACGGCCGCGCTCCAGAAACCAGAAGGCATCCGCGGGTCCGTGAGTCAGTGAACCTGGCCCGGACCGGTCGTGACGCGACGCTCGGTCAGGCGAGGTCGAACAACAACACCTCGGCCGATTCCGTCGCAAGGAGGGTCAGGGTTGTTTCGTCCGTCACCGCGGCGCCATCGCCAGCGGACAGTGGGACGCCGTTCAGCAGAACCTCCCCGCGGAGAACCTGAAGCCAGGCGGATCGACCGTCCGGAAGGGCGTGTGTCTGCTCGGCTCCCTCGTCCAGCAGGCCGAGGAACAACCGGGCGTCCTGCCGGATGGTCAGCGAGCCGTCCTGGCCGTCGGGGGAGGCGACCAGCCGCAACTGGTTGCGCCGCTCTGACTCGGGGAACGACTTCTGCTCGTAGCCCGGCTCCAACCCCGGCCGCTCCGGCCGCAGCCAGATCTGGTAGAGGTGGACGGGGTCGGTCTCCGACGGGTTGAACTCGCTGTGCCGGATGCCCGTTCCCGCCGTCATGCGTTGCAGTTCGCCCGGGGCGATCACGCTCCCCGTTCCCAGGCTGTCCCGGTGCGACAAGGCCCCTTCGAGAACGTACGTGACAATCTCCATGTCCCTGTGCGGATGCGTGCCGAACCCCTGTCCCGGCTGGACGCGGTCCTCGTTGATGACCCGCAAGGCGCGGAAGCCCATCTGACGCGGGTCGTGATAGTCGCCAAACGAGAACGTATGGTACGTGTCGAGCCAGCCGTGGTCGAAATGGCCCCGCTCGGCGGACCCTCGAACCTGAATCATGACCGTCTCCTTTCTTTCTCTGTCATCAATTGACGTGTCAAGTAATTGCCGAAAAAAAACGAAAAGCCGCTCACGGTTCGGTCTGGGGCAGGGGGGCTCGGGCCTTTTCCAGCAAGCGGATCAGCGTGCGTAGCTCCTCGGGCGCGAGATGTCCGATCAGTCTCTTGTGAAGCATTTCGAGCGGTTCGTCGAGCTCGGCGAGAAGGGTGATTGCCTTGTCGGTGATGTTCACGAAGACGACCCGCCGGTCGTCCGTGGACCGTTCCCGCGTCACCATTCCCAGCGCTTCGAGCCGGTCGATCAGGCCGGTGATCCCGGGGACGACGGTGATCAGCCGGTCGGCGATCTCAAGAATCGGCAGCGGTCGGCCCTCGCCCCGCAGGATGCGCAAGACGTTGTACTGCGAGGAGGTGAGGCCATGCTCGCGGAACAGGCGGGCAAGGCTGAGCTGAAACCGGTCGTTCGTGCGCAAGAGGTTGAGAATCGCCTCCTGCTCGGCCGACTCGAACGGCTCGCGTTTCTTCAACTCCCGCTGCAGCTCCCCACCCATCACGTACTCCCTGGGCTGAACGATAATCTTCATGACGATAATTTACACGTCAACTAAATGCGTGTCAAGAGAGCGGTCAGGATTCTCTCCCAGAATTCTGATAGACTCGATCCGCCGGTCCGCATCCGGGTCGGGAGCGACCCGAGATCAGCAACAAAATCCGCGGGGTCGCCCGCGCACGGCAGCCAAAAATAAGCTCTGTCGATAAGGAAAAACCTCCCGATGGCCACCTTGCTATCACCAACAGTTCCCCCGATCGGGCCTCCCCCCGGGCCGCGGGGTCACTGGCTGCGGGGGCACCTGCCCGACTTCCGCCGCGACCGGCTCGGGTTCCTGACGGACTGTGCCCGGCGCTACGGGGATGTCGTGTCCTTGCGGCTCGGCCCGGTGAAGATCTGGGCCTTGAACCATCCGGACCTGATCGAGGAGGTTCTGGTCACCAAGAACCGGCTGTTCACCAAACACTTCGCCCTGCGCTCCGCGAAGCCGAGCCTCGGAGAGGGGTTGCTGACCAGCGAGGGAGACTTCTGGCGACGGCAACGACGGCTGGCGCAGCCGGCGTTCCACCGCGACCGGATCGCCGCGTATGGCGAGGTCATGGTCGATTACACGGAGCGGATGCTCCGCTCGTGGGCCGACGGGCAGACCCGGGACGTCCAGGATGACATGATGCAGCTCACCCTGGAGATCGTCGCCAAGACGCTCTTCGACACGGACATCGCGGGGGAGTCGGCCGGTGTTACCCTGGCGATGGATACCCTGATGAGGAACTTCACCGAGCGGGTCAACCGGCTCGTGAAGTTTCCGACCTGGGTCCCCGTGCCCAGCAACTTCCGCTTCCGCCGCGCGATGGGGCTGGTCGAGTCGATCCTCTACGGGATCATCGCCGAGCGCCGGCGCAGCGGCGAGGACCGGGGCGACCTGCTCTCAATGCTCCTGCACGCCCAGGACACGGAGGGGGACGGCTCCGGCATGACCGACCGGCAGCTCCGCGATGAGGTGGTCACCCTGTTCATGGCCGGGCACGAAACGACTGCGAACACCCTGGCCTGGATCTGGGTGCTCCTCTCCCGGAACCCCGAGGCCGAGGCGGCGCTCCACGCCGAGCTGGACGAGGTGCTCGACGGCCGCCCGCCGACGGTCGCGGACCTGCCCCGGCTGCGGTACACGGATTGGGTCGTCACGGAGTCCCTGCGGGTCATGCCGACGGTCTGGCTCCTGGGCCGCGAGGCAACCCAGCCGACGGAGATCGGCGGCCAGCTCGTACCGAAGGGGGTCACGCTCTGGATGAGCCAGTGGGTCGTCCATCGGGACGGACGCTGGTTCGACGATCCGGAGTCATTCCGTCCCGAACGCTGGGCCGATGGCCTGGCGAAGCGCATCCCGCGCTACGCGTATTTCCCCTTTGGCGGCGGCCCGAGGGTCTGCATCGGGAATAACTTCGCGCAGATGGAGGCCGTCCTGCTCCTCGCGACGATCGCCCGGCGCTTCCGGCCGATGGTTCCCTCGGAGGCGGTCATCACACCGATCCCGACCATGACCCTGCGTCCGGACGGCGTTCCAGTGACACTTCAGGAACGCCGGCCGACCCGCTGATCACCGCTCGGGGCACGCTCAGAACCCGAAGAACCCGAGAATGCCCCCGCGCCGAGGCGGCGGCGCGGTCTGCCCCTGGCGGCGGAGCATCTCCCCCTTGTTGACCAGAGCGTTCGTCTGGGGAATCGTCGCCGGCTTGAGCGTGTAGACGAATTCGCGGTCGTCCCGGAGTGTCATCGGCACGAGGTTCTCCGTGAAGAACTCGGTTCCGAGGGTATCCCACCACGGGGCATTCATCGGCTGGATGAGCGTCTGCGTCTCGTAGCCGTCGGCGATCAGCGTGATCTTGCGAGCCCCGTAATACTCGAAGCTGCGGGAGACGGGGGACGGCCCGATTTCCTCATCGTTGACGATCACCAGCGCCCCGGGCGGGTTCGTGCGGATGGTATAACGTCGCTCGACGCAACCGCTCAGCGCACAGGCGATGATGCCGCAGAGTAACGGAATCAGTCGATGGCGACGGTCCCGCACCATGGGATCAGCCTCCTTGCCTTGGCTTGGGCCATGTCCGGATCATCGGAACCGGCCGGACAACTTCGGGCCGGTCGTGACGACAGAGATGTCGGATGGGAGCAGACACAAAGAGAGGGGACACCCCACGCCTTCCTTCCTTTGGGACGCGAGGGCGGCGGATTATAGCGAGAGGATTGCTGTCGAGCAAGGCAGCTTGCGCGCGAGCCCTTGCCTGAGAAGATGAGCGGGTCTTCCCGTACCCCAATTTGAGACCCCGCCCGACGGATTCACCCCCCATGAATGTCCGCGCACTCCTGCTCGACCCGGCTGAAATCGACGCAACATGGCTTGCTATCGGGGTTTTTGAGGACGCGCCGGGCTTGCCGAACTGGGTGTCGGGCACGGCATCAGGGGCACTGTTCGAACGGCTGGTCGATTCCACGGATCTGGGCAGCGGACTTGGAGAGACGACTCCGGTTCTCGGCGGCTCGGGGCTGGTTGCCGGCGCGGTTCTTGGCGTCGGCCTCGGCCCTCGCTCCACGTTCGGAACGGGCGCGGCGTTTTCCGCCGGTGTCGCCGTCGGGCGTCGGCTTTCGAGCAAGCCTCGCGAGAAGGTCGCGATGGTCCTCCCGGATTCGGGCGATCCGGCGGAGATTGCCTCGGCGCTGGTTGAGGGAATCCTCGTTGGCACCCGAGGAGCCGGCCTGCGAAAATCGGAACCGACACGTCATGCGTTCGGCGAATTGCTTTTGATCGGACCCAAGGACCTCTCGATCGGACTCGACCAGCTCGATGCCGCGACCCGGCGCGGGGTGATCCTCGGCGAGTCCGTGAACATGGCCCGCGACCTCGTGAATACGCCGCCGTCCGAGAAACCACCGGCCGTGCTCGCCGCGCGATTCAAGGACCTGGGAGAAGATGCCGGAGTGACGGTCGAGGTCTGGGATCAGGCGAGGATCCGGCAGGAGCGGCTCGGCGGCCTGCTCGGGGTATCGGCGGGGTCCGACCAGCCTCCCGCATTCGTCACGATGCGTTATCTGCGCGGTGGCTCAGCACCCGGACTGACGCTCGTGGGCAAAGGGGTGACGTTCGATTCGGGCGGTCTGTCCTTGAAGCCATCCGCCTCGATGGAGGACATGAAAGCCGACATGACCGGCGCCGCGGTCGTCCTGGCCACGATGTGCGCCGTGGCTCGCCTGGGTCTGCCGGTCAACCTTTCCGGTATGGTCGCTCTGACCGAGAACATGACGGGGGGGCGGGCAATGAAACTAGGCGACGTACTCACGATGCGCAACGGGAAGACCGTCGAGGTTTTGAATACCGATGCCGAAGGCCGGCTGATTCTGGCCGACGCGCTCAGCCTCGCAATCGAGGAACAACCGGCTCGCGTGCTCGACCTCGCCACGCTGACCGGAGCGTGTGTCGTCGCCCTGGGGCAGAAGGTTGCCGGACTGTTCTCCAACGACGACCCCTTTGCCGAGGCGGTCCTCGCCGCTTCCCGACGTACCGGGGAACGCTCCTGGCGCATGCCAATGGACGAGGATTACGACGATCTGCTCAAGAGCGCGGTTGCGGACATGAAAAACGTTGGCGGGAAGTGGGGCGGCGCCATCAGCGCGGCGAAGTTTCTCCAACGGTTCGTCGGAAAGACGCCCTGGGTTCACCTCGACATCGCCGGTCCGAGCTGGGCGGATTCCGACTCCTCCACGCGCGATGCGGGGGGCACCGGCTGTTTCGTGCGAACCCTGGTTAACCTGCTGGAATCGTCCGACTTCTCACAGAGACGTTGAGAAACGTCCCAAGGCGCCGATCCCCGAGAAAAGGACCGTGCGCGCCACGAAAGCAGGCTCAGGATCGATGACCGGAATGTTCTAGCAACCGCAAAGGTGGGACTCAAGCAGACATTCGATCCGTCGGCTATTAATATCCAGCGATTCGAGGATCTGAACGACCTCGTCGATCGGCAGGTGTTCGTCGATGGCCCAGCAGAGCACATCAAGGTTTTCCCAGTGATCCTTGAGTCGTCCAAGGATCTCGCCGATCAGCGGTGAGTCGCGGAAGGCGCTGGAGCAGACCGAAATCGTCGTGGTCGAGCTCGATCCAGAAGTTTCGGCCTTCCAGGTGTTCGAGCCAGCGGGCCCGGAGATAGCCATTCCAGTGCTGGCGAACCCAGCAGCGGATCGCCCACTCGCCCAGATCGCGGCCGGCTTTTTCGCTCTCAATCCACTTGAAACGTTCCGCTTCAACCACACTATCGTCATGAACGCTCAGGCGTACGGGCGATTCTGGGGCCTGAATTGCTGGCGGACTACACGAGCACATCGTCACCTCCCGGTTCAGGCGGCCTCCGTGCACTTCGGAACTCTACCAAGATCGTTCACAATCGCCAATCCCTCTTCGTCGGAACCTTCGCACTGGCCGATGCCCATCAATTGAGCCACGACTGGCATGGCCAATCAAGTTGGTAATCACTATTCCTGGTTGATGAGAAACGTGGTGGAGCAAATCCCAAGCCATTACGGAAGGATTTTTATGTGCCTTTCATCCAATCTTCACTTTGGCAGCGAGAATGGAAGCAACCAAAGATAATTTTCCCAATTCTTAGTCAGAATGGTATCCCCCAATCAATGATTCGGCAAGAGGCTGGTGAAATGTCTTGCCGATCTCACCCAGAAAATCGAACGTGAGGCGTTGTTTTGGGGGAACAGCGTGCGTCTTCACGAGAGCTTTTTGGCTCAATCACACGAGATAGCCCGGCGGCTTGAGGCGTTCGAGGTGAGATCCCCTATTCACTTGGGTCACCCTCTTGCTCCGCGAACCAGGCCAGGGATCGACCGATCAGGGCGGCGACGCCGGTTCTTGACGCCGCGAACGGACCGATCGGCGCATCAGCAATGGCTCGCCAGATGACCCGACCGGAAAGTTCACTACAGATGAGATGCTCTCCTTGACGGACGATCCGCCGGATCTGGTCCTGTGGGCCGGCATAGAAAAGTCCTGGCGCGGCCTCGGCACGGCTTTGTACCCGGGCATGCCCCGTCCCGTCAAAGGCCAGGGCGCGGCCATCGACCGACTCAACGACGACGACCGGACCGATGGCATGGAGTTGCCAGGCCTCCCACGGAATCGGCGATTCCCAGAGGACCCGGCCGTCGCGGCGGTGGCCACGGAGTACCTGGGCACGCCTCGCCAGCGTCAGCCAGCAGACCTCCGGAGGCGCGCCACGCGGCGGGCTCGACAGGGCCAGCGGCTCCGCAGGTTCGGAACTGTATTGCGCGATCGCCGCGCCCGCGGGGTCGAAGATCAGCAATTGCCCGATATCGGTGGTCACGGCGGTCAGGTTTTCGGGGCCGATGGCGAGGTCCTCGACCGCATTCCGCAGCTCGTGTCTCCAGACCCACCGGCCGGCCAGGCTCGCCCGACCGATCCGGTCTCGTTCCTGGATCAAGGCCAGGCCGTACGTATCGGGACGGACAGCCAGGTGCGTCAATTCGACGAGACTCAGATCGAGGCGCTGAGAGCCGTTGCGATGCGCGTCGTAGAGCACGACCTGACGGTCCGTCGCCGCCACGATCCAGCCGGGGGCCGTTCTCAAGATCCGTCCGACCCCGACAATCTCGGGAGCCTGACCCAGCGATCCCCCCGTCTGCGTGAAGAGTTGAAGTTGATTGCGATTGGTGAGCAGTCCGATGCGCGGCGGGTCATCGATCACGGCCAGGACGGCCGACTCCGCTTGCTCGTCCGTCTGGACGACTGGCGCCGTCCAGACCGGCTTGCGGATCGAGCCGGAACGTGCCGGGGATGAGGTTCCCGTCGCGGTCGAGGGCTTGCCCGTGCCGGTCAGGTCCAGCCGGGTGATCTCTCCCGTCGGCAGTCCGTAGAGGACGGATCGCCCCAGAGCGTCGCATTCCAGGGAGAGAATCGGACGCGGAAGCCCCGTCTTCCAGCGGATATTCCCCGCGCTGTTGAGGATCGCTAGCTCCCCTTCGGTCGTCGCCACGGCGATGGTGCGACCGGCGAAATCCGGGACAGCGTGTGAGGCGGTGCCCCCCAGATGATACGCCCCCTCGTTATGGCCCCGGTTATCGTAACGCTGTACGCCGTGGGTATAACAACTGACGAGGATCATTCCGCCATCGCCAGTGGTCGTCAGGTCGCCGACGTTGGACAGAAGCTGGACCTTCCAGTTTTCTTCGGCCGAGAGACTGCCGGAGGGCCCACTCGCCGCCAGGTCCAGCGCGATCAGGGAACCATAAGCCGAGGCCCCCAGAAGCATCGCTCGGTCGGGAACGAACCGCAGGTGCGCGAGCGGTTGCAGAGTCTCGAACCGGCCGGCGGGTTTTCCGTGTCGCGTATAGAACTGAGTCCGTTTGTGCTTGGTCGCCACGGCGATGTAACGTCCGTGGGGATCGACCGTCAGCGCGTGTGCTCCCGAGACGGCCGGACGATCGTTCAAGGGGGCCAGATCCTGATCGAGCAGCAGCAACCGCTCTCCCTCAACCAGTACGGCCACGAGCGTTCCATCGTCACTGATCGCCGCGGCGGTAATCCGGGAGGGGGATCGACTGGCCGTGCGGCGCTCTCCCAGGATGTCAAAGAGCAGGAGATGGTCCGCCTCGTCCCACGCCAGGATCACCCCGGCCTCGCGGGCCATGCAGAGGCCCCGGAGCGGTGCGTCGGTCAGCACCGTCCACAGGACCGAGGGGTCGAGTCGCCCGGTGGTGGATGTTCCTTCGGACATGCTTGATAATGACACCACAAAAGGGGCGCCGAGGGACAGGGGGCTTTGAGAACAGCCCCCATCACGTCCACTCCGCGCCCGGTCTCGCGGCATTGGGCTCGGTTACCGTCCCTGGGTGAGCTGCCGACGAGCCTGAAGAATCGCGGTACGCAAGACGGAATCCTTTTCCGGGTCGCCCAGAACGCCCGGAGTCAGGGCGATGCCATCGGGCTTCGCGGCGGTGTGGACCTCAAGATCCGGCTCCACGCCTTGCTCGCTGTACGGGCGGTTCTGAGGCGAGTAAAACTTCGCCGTCGTCAACTTCAGCCCCGCCGGCGCGGCGCGGAGCGGAAAGATGCTCTGCACCGAACCCTTGCCATAACTCCGTTCGCCCACGATGGTCGCACGCCGATGATCGCGGAGGGCACCCGCCAGGATCTCGCTGGCACTGGCGCTATCATGGTCGATCAGTACGGAAAGCGGCATCGTCCAGGCGCCATCGACGCGGGCCTTGTAGGTGTAGCTCTGGTCTGGAGCGCGGCCGCGGGTCGAAACGATCACCCCCTGGTCCAGAAACAGGTCGGCGATTTCGACAGCCATGTTCAGAAGCCCACCCGGATTGCCTCTGAGGTCGAGAATCAAGCCACGCATTCCCTGAATCTGAAGCGTACGGACGGCCGAGCGCAGCTCGTCGGCGGAGGTTTTCTGGAAGCCGGTCAGTTGGATGTAGCCAATGCCCGTGCTGGGATCGACCATCTTCGCTTCGGCGACGCTCTGAACCTCCACAGAGCGACGGACCAACCGGAAGGTCTGGTTGCTGCCGTCCGTGTGCAGGACGGCGATCGTGACGGCGGAGCCTTCCACCCCCTGAAGCTTGCCGGCCGACTCATCCAGGCCCATCCCCTTGAGCGACAGGCCATCCACGCCGGTGATCCGGTCGCCAGGCCGCAACCCGGCCTCGGACGCGGGACCGCCTCGCAGGATGTTCACCAGGAGTAATCCCTCGGGGTCAAGTTTCAACTCGACACCAAGGCCGACGAAGTTGCCGTCAATCTGGGCATAAAGATCATCGAGCTTATCGGGGGTCAAGTAACTGCTGTAATCGTCAGGCAGGGCATCGCAAGCGCCGAAGGCGAATTCCAGAATCACCGCGGACGGCCGGATCTCGGCGGCCTGACGGGCCTGCTCGCAGCACGCGACAATCAAGCGCTTGGCGTCTTCGCGGTCGTTCGCCACGACCTGGGCCCGTCGGGACTGATACGTGCGTCGAAGCCAGAGGATGCGATCCGGGGCACTGTTGGGGGCGTTGAGCTGGAGGAACCGAGGATCGCGCAGAGCGACTTCCATGTTGTCCAGACCCCGGCGGAGCAGGGGGGCGACGGCGACAGGCTCCACGTAATGGTTCTGAATCCGCTCCAGGATCTCGTCATAAAGCGCGAGGGCGTCATCGGGCGAGAGCTGGAGCAGGACATCGCGGAAGCTCTGGTCCTGATAGCGACGACCGAGACGGTAGTGCGATTCACAGAGCCGCAGGCGATGCCGCAGGTCCGCCCGCCCCGGCCACTGCTCCAGCGCATCCTCATAGAGTTCGATGGCGGCCGTCCACTCCCGTTGCCGCTCCAGGTCGAGGGCCTGTCGCAGGACCTCATCCGGGTCTTTCGCCGCCGGTACGCTCAGAGGCGCCGGTGTGGACAGGCTGGCAGATGACGGAGAGGCGGTATCGGCTCCCAGTACGGCGGCGGCCAATCCAGCCCAGAGGGCCATGACCGTCCACGCCGTCCGGCACGCGTCTAGGGGTCGCATCGCGGTCGATCCTCCCACCTCGGAGGGGGAGCGGCATCGATCGGCGAATCGCGGAAAGGGTCGTCCGGGAGTGCCAGGCCGCAGGCGCGAGCGAACCCCCAGACGGTACACGCTGGGGACTTCCGACCGCGCGACGGCCAAGGCGGCCGTTGCCGACCCGAGGCGTCGCTGATCCGTCCGCACACCGCTCCCTGGGTGCAGTTCAGAGGGGCAAATCCATAGTTTCAAGCGGGCACGACGACGGGAGCAAAGGCCTTTTCTTGATTCGGCCTGACCCTCGCGGTCGGTCCGGAAGGAACCAGGCGTCCCGCCCGGCTCCTTTCACCATTGACTATAACACACTCCCGGGTCCGGAAAAGGAAGAAGGAACCGCACCGACGGTCACGAGTCAGGACGGGAGCTTCGCGAGACGATCGCGGCGCGGGATCAGGCAGGGGCGAAACCCACAATCGGGACGCGCGGAGGAACCTCAGTGACATTCCCCCAGCGCGCCACCGGCCCCCGCGTGTCGTTGATCCCGTGTGCGCGCTTTTTTTTTCGTTTCCAGTCCATCTTGAATCGCCGTAACGGCTTTCCATTTCGATAGAAACGACCATTCGTGAGCCTCGATTCCCGCGGCGCGCGAGTGATGTTGACCTTGCCGGCCATTTTCGAGCCATGTTCGACAGAGACCTATCGCCGAAAGTCTTTTCACGGCAAGGGGATCGAACATCGACCCTCCGCTCCGGCGCCTCCCGCGGACCGCTGGGAGGCTCAAATCAGCCCTCAGCGAGTGATGCTGACCTTGAACCGTGCAGCGCGGCTCGGAGGGGCCGGAGTGACACTTCGTGGACACGATTCCCGGCGGAACGCGACCGCCCTACGGATCGGACGTCAGACGTGGCAAATCGCACGCCTTCGCCGCGACGCGAGCGACGATCGCCTCGCGGCAAAAGCGTGTGCATCGATCCTCGGGACTTGTCAAGGAGAAGACGGTCCGTCTTCCCGGACGACGATCGTCTGATCGGCCGCGAGGTCGGTCAATTCGGTGGTCTGACCCGACGGCCAGCGGACCGTTACCCGATCGGCCTTCGGGGCCTCGGCGAGACCGAAGGTCAAGGGGAACTCGACCGACGACAGATAGCCCTTCGCCGGGAAGAGCTGGCGTTGCTGGGTCTTTTCTCCCGTTTGAAGCGTGACCTTCGCGCCGATGCCGTCGCGGTTGGATTCCTTGCCGACGAGCTTCAGACGCAGCCAGTGGTTTGTGTTGCCCCCCTCGTTGCGGAAGAGCCGCGCGGGTTCGCCGTTGGAGGTCAAGACGACGTCGAGATCGCCATCGCCGTCGATGTCGGCATAGGCGCTGCTCGCGTCCGACGATCGGGGTGAACAGGTCCGGCCCGGCGGACTCGGGGCCGACGAGGGCGAACAAGGTCCGGCCACTGCGCCCCGTGTTCCAGAACAACTGGGCCGGTTGCGGGTAGGATTGGCTCGCCTGGACCTTGACGATGTCGCTTTCGAGGTGGCCGTTGGTGGAGAGCAGGTCGGAGCGGCCGTCGAGGTCGTAATCGAACCAGAAGAGCCCGAACTTCAAGGGGGGTTGCGTGGGGGCTCCCAGGCCGTAGATGTTCGCCAGGTCGGAAAACTGCATGCTGGTCGGATCGTCGGTGACGTAGAGCGCGGTCATCTCATTGGCGAAGTTGCCGATGGCCAAGCCCAGAGAGCCGTCATTCTTGAAGTCGGCCCAGTCGATTCCCATCGCCCCGCGCGCCGCCCCCGACTGGTCGAAGGCGATGCCGGAGGTCATGCCGACCTCCTCGAACGTCCCGTTCCCGAGGTTGTGGAACAGGAAATTCGGCACGGTGTCGTTGGCCACGGCCAGATCGACGAAGCCGTCGCCGTCGATATCGAGGGGGGCCACCCCCAACGATTTTCCGGCCGGAACCTGCTGGTCGGGGGTGCGGACCTCGATCCCGGCCTCCTTGCTGATGTCCTCGAAGTGCCCCTTGCCATCGTTTCGCAGGAGGATGTTCAGGGTTCCGGGAAAGGCGGTCGGTGGTCCGTAGGCGCGCCCTTGGCCGGTCCCGGCGAGCTGGAAATTCTGCGCCCGGTCGTATTCGGCCGACCAGTCGAGATACTGGCAGAGAAAGAGGTCCAGGTCCCCGTCGTTCTCCATGTCGAAGAACGCCGCGCTGGTGAGCCAGCCATCACCCGCCCCGGCGCCGGCCGGCTCGGTGATGTCGGTGAATTGCCCGCCGTCGTTGCGGAACAGCTTGCCGCCGTTCAGGGTCGTGATGTACAGGTCGGGGTCGCCGTCGTTCTCGATGTCGCCCACGGCCACGCCCATGCCGAAGAAGGATTGATCGAGACCGGCGGACGCCGTCGCGTCCTCGAAGTGCCCCTGACCGTCGTTGCGGTAAAGAGCCTGGGTCGGCAAGGGCTGGTCCTTCTCGATGTCCTCGGGCCAGGGGATCGAGTTGATGAACAGGAGGTCTTGATCGCCGTCGCCGTCGAAGTCGAGAAACGCCACCCCCGAGCCCATCGTCTCGGGCAGGAGCTTCTCCCCCTTCGCCGCGTTCTGGTGGACGAAGTTGATCCCGGCTTCCTTCGTGATCTCCACGAATTTCACATCCGGTAGCGATTCCGTCTTCACGACTTCCGGCTGAACGGGGGCCTCGGCGCGGGCGATGGTCGCCTCGGGCTGGGCCTCGCCACAGCCGGCGACCACCAGGGCAAGGCTCGCGGCGAGTGACGCCGCGAGCAAGGATCGTTGGTTCCGAACGCTCATTGAATGGCCTCCCCCGTGTCAGCGCGGCGTCGCGCTGTGGTCTTCTTCGCGGATTTCGTTGCGGTCTCGATCCCGGGCGCGCCGGGCGCTGCAACGGGTGGATCACGATCGACTGGGCGTTCTGATCGGCGGCCGGGTCCTTCTTCCGGGCCAGCGCCATGACGCGCCCCGCGGCGGTTTCATCCGGCTTGAGCATCGCGTGCATCGCCCTGTGCGTCACGGACAACGCATGAGCCAGCGCGGCCCGCTGGATCTCATCCGGTTCCGTCTCCCAGGCTGAGCCAAGCCGCCGCACCACCTTGTGCAACGGGGCGAGCCGCGAGCTGAATTTTGGTCTCGGACCAGTGACGAAGGTGTTCACGTCGCGCGCCAGGGCAAATGCCAATGTGCCTCGCGTCGCCAAAGCCTTTTTGGAATCGACCACGCGATTGGCCAGTTGAACGAGGTGCTCGGGGGTGATGGTCTCGTCCGGTTCGTGCTGGTCCGAGTCCAGGCTCACCTCCTTGATCTCGACCCCGGCACGTTCCAGGTCGGCGTAGGCGAGGCCAAGGCCGTAGTGGGCATCCACGTTCTCGGAGTCCAGCGTCAGGGTCCGTCGGTAGGTCGCCACGGCGTCCTTCAGGAATTGGATCCGCGCCGGAACTCTTGCGAGGTTCTTGCTTGGCCCGTCCGTAGTACGCGGCGGCCAGCTCGTTGTTCACCTGGTAATCCTGGCTGAAGTCAAACTTCCGCGCCGGGATCTTCGTGTTCAGAACCGCCTTGAAGTTCGCGATGGCCTCATCGAGATAGCCGTTCCGGGCATTGATCTCGCCGGTCAGCCAGGCGATGGTCCAGGGGGCGGCGGGGTCGTCATGCGACGCGGCCTTCTCCAGGGCCTCCAGCGCGTCGGGGATGCGCCCTTCGCGCTGATAGACGCGGGCGAGATTGACCCAACCATCGGCCTTGCCCAGCTTGGCGACCGTGAGGAACGCCTGCTCCGCCTGCTTCAGCTCCCCTTTCTGGCCGCCGGTGTCGCTCCCTTCGAGGAAGAGGCCGATGCCGTAATCGTTCCAGCGTTGCCAGGTCTCCTGGATCGGGGATGGCTCGTTGGAAACCTCCTGATCCTTTCGCACGGGGAGGTCGATCGAGTCGGTCGCCATCACGACGATCGGCAGGTCGGGGCCGTGCCCCGGGCCGAAGATGTAGTCGAGATACGTCCGGTCGAACTTACGATAATTGACCTTCGCTTCCAGGGTGATCGGCCCCTGGATCTCCTCCGGGACCTCCAGCCCGAAATGGACGACCTGTCCGGCTCCGGGCGGAATCTGCTTGTTGTAGAGCGGGGTGAAGATGTCCTGCGGGTTGCGCCGATCGATCCGGTTGCCGTGGCGATCCAGCATGTACACGTTGATGAAGTGGGCGTAGGGATCGACCTGGTCTTCCTCGTCGATCCCTCCCGAACGGCCGATGACGCGGCCATTGGCGCGGGCGATCAACTCCACCCAGACCTCGTTGGAGTCCACGGTCCCCTGGGTGAACAGGTGGCCGACGGCCAACGTGCGGACAACCGTCTCGATCAGATACGACTTGCCCGGTTTCAGGGTCGGAACTTCCGGCCGCAACGGGGCGGTCAGCTCGCCGTCGATGGTGCCCCCCTCGCGGACGCCGAACAGGTCGATGCGGAGGTTCTTTTCGAGGAACTTCGCATGGGCTTTCGCGACATCCTCACGCCCCCGGATGGTCGCCAGGCCGGTATTCGCGCCGGCGAAGAAGTGGTCGTGGATCTCGCGACCCCCTTGCTGGTCGAAATCCCGGGCGCCGAAGTCCTCGGAGGGGATGAGCTTCATGTGGCAATCGTTGCACGAGGTCTTGGCGACCGGCGGATAGTAGAACGACCGGGCACCGCCGCCGGAGACGCCCGAGAGCAGGTACGGGTCCCAGTGGTTCTGGCCTCGGAGGAAATCCTTGTAGTGATTGAGCGCGAAGGGCAGGCTCACCTTGTGGCAGGTGGAGCAGAACTTCGTGTCGCGATGAACCTCGGGCTTGAGGAACGTGCGCTTGTGCATCTCCGGCTTGGCCTTCACCAGGGCCTCGTTGACCCACTGCAAGACCGGGTTCTCGCTGAACGTGAACGGATAGAACTGGGGCTCCTCGATCGTGTAGTCGGCATTGCCCCGCGTGCTGTTGGTGTGCGTGATCGCGTGGCAAGACACGCAGGTGATCCCCGCCTGGCTGGTCGCGGTGTTCACGTCGTCGTAATTCGGGTCGTCGAACTCTCCCGAGAAGAACGGCACGGGGTCGTGGCAGCCGGCGCACCAACGCGCGGCCCGGGTGTTGCCGTCGCGCTTCAGCGATTCCTGGCGGGTCTCCCGCACGCTGAACAGGTACGCCTTGTTATTGAACGAGCTGAAGTGGTGCGACGAGTGGAACCACCCTTTGTAAGCGTCCTCATGACACTTCAGGCAATACGAATCCATCATCAGGGACTTGGCGGGGATCAGCTTGTCCCCCGCGAGCTGCACCTCCGACGGGAACGTGTAGCGTGCCCCCTCCTTCGACATCCGGGGCGCGGACCTCGGGTCGTGGAAATGGAACAATCCCATCACCAGCACGAACCCGACAACCGCCAGGGCCCACCCGCGCGCCCACTCCCAGTGAATGCGAGGACCGGCCAGTCGATGCCGGATATAAAGCGCGATCGCCAGCAACGGCGTGCCGACGTGAAGCCAGTAGCCGACCGATCGGACGGTCGGGTCTCGGACCTCAAGGACGCCGATCCGCACCAGGATCAGGCCCGAGATCAAGAGGACGATCGACGCCACCAGGAGCATGATTCCGTACCGAACCGCCGCCTTGTTCGGCCGCTTCCAGGACGTGACCAGATGGATCAATCCGAAGGCGATGAACGGGAGGATCAGGATGAGGCCGAGCACCACGTGCAGGGCAAACATCAGGTAATAAAAGAAGGTCTCGGACCGGTGGCCTTGGATGTAGCCGAGGGCCGTGATCGCGGCCAGATAGACGCCATTGGCCCCGAGCAGGGCGAAGCCTCCCAGGACGATCCAGAGCAGGGGCTTGAGCCGAGGCCCGATGGCCGGCGTATAGACCCTGCCCCGCCGGTCCCTCACCGGGGGAGCGGAGGATGACATGCGCGATTCTCCTCCCGGCGCGACGATCGCCGCGCCGGATCTTTGATCAACGATAGGATGAGGAAGACGAGGAATCCGAAGTGATTTGCAGGCTCTCCAGCGTGGTTTCCACCTGCGGCGTGATCTCGTCCTTCGCCGACTCGGGATAGTGCCAGCAGAGCCAGATCGTATCGTCCGACCGCGGGATGGCGAACACCACCTGACGCGTCGGGATCAGTGGTTCCTTTCCGGAAGGGATCGGCTTGCCCGTGCCGGACGGGGCGAAGCGGTCGCCCGCCCCCGGACCGACCACGACCACCCGCGCCGCGCGTAGTCCTTCACCCAGGTTATGCACCCCTCGCGAGACCACCTTCATACCGGGAAGGTTCTGGTGCCGGTTGGCATACCCCTCGGCGAGCGCCTCGGCCCCCCCTTTGGGAATCGGCAGGGTCCGATAGACGACCAGCGAGGCATCCCTGGGACCGGACCACGCCGCCAGAGGCGTGCCCGGCACGTCGTACGACGTGCGCGAAACCGCCTTCCAGGCGGACGGCGGCTTCACCTCGACCCCAGCCCGCTCCAGCGCCGGCCTCGTTTGACATCCCGCCGTCACGACGAGGGCACACAGGGCGGCCAGGACCGGCCGTGATCCGGGCGTGGAATCCAATCGACTCCGCATGGTTGAACTTTCCCGATCTGTGGGTGCGCAGAGAGTCCCCTGGGCACTGGCAACGGCGCAGCACCCCTCAGGAGAGGCCGGCGCGGGATCGGGGAGGAGGATCAGAAATGTCGGAGCGATGACAGGGATGAATCGGTGGAAAGGCCGACCACACATGCCTTCCGGAGCGATTGTCGGGGGCAATGATGCTGGCCGGCGGCAAACCCGCCCCGGTCGCCGGATGGTCGGTCTGGGTGGACCCCGGAACCTCTTGCGAGCAAGGCAAATGCGAAAGGAGCAAGGAGTTCGGTTTCGTCAAGGGAACCACAACGACCGGTCCCCGTTCCCAGGGAAGCGTGTAGCCCAGGGTCGGTCGGTCGGGAGAATGGCAGCCCATTGCCTGGACCGGCCGCGCAGCGGCGACCACCCAGACGAGCCCCAGCAGGGCAAGGACCATGAATCGGACTATGGCGGCGGGAGCCGACCGTGTCACGAGACCCATTCTCCATGAACTCGGCGTTGAGAATTGTTGAGAAAGGCGCAGACGTTCGGGACGTTGCTATTTCTTGATTAGACCGAGGGGAACTTCCCAATGTCAAGAGGTTGTCGGTGTATCGGGGCAGACATTCCTCAATCGGCGGTCAAGACAGGAACGATCTTCCAAGAATATACCATCGAACTCGTCCACCAGAGACTCTCGCAACCGGCTCTGTGTTTCTGGGAAACGCTCTGGTAAGCTCGAAAGGGAATATCGGCAAGGGGAGTACTGCGGCCTTGCCGGATGGTTCCCATGCCGCCATGATTTCTTTTCCTCATTTTATCTGAACCGCCGCGCGGGAGGACCCGTTTTGTTCGCCGGACCGATCATCGCCCGGGAGTTGCTGACCGCTCCTCGGCCGTTGCGTTATTACGTGGCCCGCGCCTCGTTCGCCGGGCTTCTGTTCGTCTTGATGTGGACCGCCTGGCAATCGCTGGTCGGCTGGCGAGAGGTGCTGGAGGTGGGCACGCTCGCCCGGTTCGGCACGATCTTGTTTCAGTTCTTCGTGCTCCTGCAACTGACGCTGATGCTCTTCTTCGCGCCGCTGGCCTCCGCGACGGCCGTGGCGCACGAGAAGGACCGCCGCACCTTCATCCTGCTGTTGATGACCGACCTGACCGACCTGGAAATCGTCCTCGGAAAGCTGACCGCCAGCCTGCTCCAGATCCTGACGATGCTGGCGACGTCGGCCCCGGTGTTGTTCCTCTGCGTCTTGCTCGGCGGGGTCTCCTTTGTCCAGGTGGCGGAGGTTCTGGCGGTGACGGCCGTGGCCGGGCTGGTCGGTGGCTCGCTCGGCATGGTGGTTGCCCTCTGGCGCGACCGGACGTTTCAATCGCTGGCCCTGACGCTCTTGCTCGTCGTCCTGACCCTGATCGGGGCCGAGGCCCTCGGCGCGGCCTTTCCCAACGCGCGGTTCCTGGGCGTGCCGCTGGCGACCGCGCTCGATCCCTTCCGCGCGGTCCTCGCCGTGCTACACCCGCCGTCGGACCAGTTGGGGCAGTTCCGCCAGACGAGCCTGGCCTTTGTCCTGGCCGCCCTGGCGGCGATCGTCGCGCTGATCGCCTTCTCGGTCTGGAAGCTCCGCGTCTGGAACCCCGGCCGCAACGAGCCTCGCGAGCAGCGCGAGGAGGACGAGGCGGAGGTCGTGGAAACCCTGATCGAGATCGAGGAACCGAGTCTCGCCGCCGTGGCCGCCGGAGTCGCTTCCGGCGACGCGATGATCGTCCAGCGCGTTTCCTCGACCGGCGGCGATGGAGATGGCCGGGTGGCGACCTCGACGGGGTTGCACGTCCCGCGACGGACCCACAAACGGGTGATCCGCGAGGCGAAGCCCTACCGCAAGCCCTGGTCGAACCCGATCCTCTGGCGGGAGCTGAAGACCCGGGCGTACGGGACCAAGCCGCTGATCATCAAGGGGGCCTACGTCCTGGCCTTCGCCCTGGGGCTCGCCTTTTTCTACGCGAACCCGGATGTCGAGGCCGACCCCTGGCGGGCCGCGCGGACCTTGATCCCCCTGTCGATCCTGAGCCTGATCCTCGTCAACGCGCAAGGGGTCACCGCCTTGACCAGCGAGCGGGACAGCGGAGCGCTGGACCTGCTGCTCGTCACCGAGTTGAGCCCCAAGCAGTTCATCTACGGCAAGCTCTACGGTGTGCTGTACAACACCAAGGAGATGATCGTTCTGCCGTTCCTGCTGACGTTATGGTTCGCGTTCACGGGGGCGATGACGGTCGAGTCGGCGGTCTTCGTCGTCATCGACTTTCTCTTACTCGTGCACTTCTCCGCGATGCTCGGCCTGCACGCGGCGATCACCTACACGAACAGCCGGGTCGCGGTGGCCAATAGCCTGGGAACGATCTTCTTTCTCATGGTCGGCATCCTGATCTGCGCGTTCCTGATCATCCTGAGCGACACGGAGTTCGGCCGGCAGTTGCTCAGCTTCATGATCTTCATCGGGGTGGGAAGTGTCGCCCTTTACGGCTCGCTGGGCTCTCGCAACCCGTCGCAGGCGATCGCCCTGGTGGCGATCCTGACCCCCTTCTGGTCGTTCTACTGCGTCATCAGCCTGCTGGAGCAGAATTACCTGGCCGCTTTCCTGTTCAGCGCCGGCGTGTACGGGTTCGCCCTTCTGGCGATGCTCGTTCCGGCCGTCAGCAGTTTCGATATCGCCCTGGGACGCACCAACGCCATGCAGGGCTAGCCGAGGAGACGTCCATGCCGTTGACAACGCCCGAAGGTCCGACCCGCCGACGCTTCCTGGCGGGCGCCCTGGCCGCCTCGTCCGCCTTGCCCGCTCTGCTGGGGGCCCGTCGCCAGGAGAAGGAGACGCGAAGCGGCCCGTATGTCGATGTTCACACGCACCTCGGCCGGACGTGGAACGGCGATCCCCCCCTCACGCCCGATGGGCTCCTGCGCTGGATGGACGAGCACGACGTGGCGAAGGCGGTCGTCCTGCCGTTGGTGTCGCCCGAATCGTCGAGCTACCTGAACCTGACGGAGCAGGCCCTGGCCGCCTCGAAGGCGCACCCCGACCGCCTCGTGGCCTTCTGCTGCATCGATCCGCGCACGTCGTACGTCGGCGGCAAGGCGGGGCTGAAGGCCATGCTTCAGGAATACGTCGATGCCGGGGCGAAGGGCCTGGGCGAACACAAGGCCGGGCTTCCGATCGACGATGCGCGATCCATGATCGTGTACGAGGTGTGCGGCGAGCTGGGCCTGCCGGTCCTCTTCCATTGCGACAATCTGCGAGGGACGGACAAGCCGGGCCTGCCCGGTCTGGACCGGGTCCTAACGACCTTCCCGACCGTCAACTTCATCGGTCACGGGCCGGGGTTCTGGGCCTCGATCTCCGGTAAGCTCGACGAGCGCGGCCTGGGCGGCTATCCGAAAGGGCCGGTCGAGCCCGGTGGAGCGCTCGACCGGCTGTTCGACTCGCACGAAAACCTCTGGGGCGACCTGTCCGCCGGTTCGGGGGCGAACGCGATCAGCCGCGACCTCGACTTCGGCCGCGCATTCCTGGTCCGCCGCGCCGATCGTCTCCTGTTCGGCACCGACTACCTGAAGCCCGGCCAGGCCGTGCCTCAGTTCGCGCTCTTCCAGCACATCGACCTTCCCGCGGATGTCCGGGCCAGGATCGAGCGCGAGAATGCCACGCGGTTGCTGAAGTTGGGATAAACTGTGACAATCTGACTGCGGTGTCCTTCTACGGCTCTTCAAGTTCATCGGGGCTGAGGGGCCGTTGTCCCGAACCTCTTATGCGAAGAATTCGAACCTCGTTGCCGACGATGAGGAAAATGGCGCGGTAGGTTCGCCCGGCCCGAGTGCGAAAGAGAATGTGACGCACCTCTTCGCCGAGTTCGCCCGCCTCGGGAGCAATCGGGGCTAGATACGGGTTCTGCTCGAGCGTCGCTAACGCGTCCTCGAAACGACCAAGGAGCCGAGCGGCCCCTTGCGAGGAGCGTTCGGCGATGTAGGCCACGATGCCATCGAGGTCCTGCCGTGCCCGAGCAAGCACTCGAACGTGATAACTCATGGTCTCTCGGGCAGGTTGTGCTTGCGGCGGATGTCGGCGAGAGCCTCCCGGGCGGGAATTCCGGTGTCCCCGGCGCGCATATCGTCGAGAGCCTCGCGGACCGCGTGCACGGTCGCATCCCGCTCCTCGTCGGACTCGTTCTCGTAATCCCAGAGAGCCAGGCATTCCTCGAGGGTCAGATCCGCCCCGCCGTTGGAGAGCTTGGCATCGAGGAAATCACGGAAGGCTCGCGGGTCGTTTGTGCGATCTGTGGCCATTGTCCCCATCCTTCGTCGATCTCTTTTTCGATAGTATACCCGCTCCGTCCGACATGGGAACTCTCAATGAAGCGAAACGAGATCGTCCCATCGTTCAAGCCGATTCTCCGATCTCGCCCGATGGCACCCGTGTTGCTCTACCACGGAGGGCGGAAGGAGGCCCTCCGTGCGACAGCTCTTGATTTCCGTTCCCCGAGGCCGGGGAACAACCGTTCTGGATCTTGCCCGCGACCTGGATGGGACGAACCTGGTGAACGTCGAGGCGGCCGACCGCGACGGTCCGCGCGACCTGGTTTTTGTCCATGTATCCAACGGGCGGGTGGAGACCCTGCTGGGGCAGCTTGAAGATCTGCCCGACGTCCACATCACGCTCATTCCTCGGGGGGTGATGCCGCTTCGCCCTCCCGCCGATGAGGCGGCCGAGCAGGTACGCGACGTTCAGGAACGGAGTCCCATTGAATTCTTTCTGGCCGGGCTCCAGAGTGTCGGCTCATGGACCGGGTTTCTCGGCTACGCGGCGGCGGCGGGGATCGTCGTCTGGATCGGGCTGTACACCAATTCGAGCTTTCTTCTGGTCGCCGCGATGTTGATCGCGCCGTTTGCCGGACCGGCGATGAACGTCGCTCTGGCGACGGCGCGGGGAGACCTGGGGCCTCCTTCGTCGGGCGATCCTGCGCTATCTGGCGGCCCTGGCGGTGACGATCTGCGTGGCCGGGCTGCTCAGTCTGTTGCTGTCCCAGAAGGTCGCGACCGAGCAGATGGTCGCCAATAGCGAGGTCTCCTCGGTCGCGGTGCTCTTGCCGTTGATCGCCGGGGCCGCGGGGGCGTTGAACCTGGTGCAATCGGAGCGGAGCAGTCTGGTCTCGGGCGCGGCGGTCGGGGTGCTGGTCGCGGCGTCGCTCGCCCCGCCCGCCGGATTGATCGGCATGGGGGCGGCCCTGGGGCGCTGGGACATGGTCCAGAGCGGCGGCTTTGTCCTTTTCCTTCAACTGGCCGGGATCAACCTCGCCGGCGCGCTGGTCTTCCGGGCGTATGGCCTCTCCGCCCGAGGCACGCGCGTACGAACGTGGTCAATCCCGGGTCTTTTACGCGTCGCTGGGCGTGACCTCCGTGCTGTTGGCCGTTGCTCCTCGCCTTCCAGTTCTCGGACACCCCGAACCTGCAACGATCCAGCCGTGCCCAGCGCCGCGGCCGAGGTCCGTGATGTTGTTCAGAAGAGCAATCAGGCCAGTCTGGTCGAGGCGAACCTCCGATTCACCCGTGCGGACATCGCCGATCAGAACACCTTGCTGGGGGTCATCTATTGCCAGCGAAAGCCCGAGGCCCGCGAGTCCGCCGACGCGATCCGTGACCAGTTGACGCGTGCGATTCAGTCCCATCTGATTCAAGAAGGATTCGAGGTCATGCCGTTGATCGACATTCACGTTCTGGAGCCGCCGGGACAGACAGAGCCCGGCATTCGGACACAGGGCCGATCGAGTGATTGACCTCTCACGGCTGGTCCGCGACAATCGGGAATCCGCTTCCGACCCCTTTTGTCACGGATCAGCCCCGCCATGAAACGCTGCTTCGCACTCCTCGCCGTGATCCTGTCGTTGACCGTTTTCCTGGTCGTACCTCGCGTTCGCGCCTGGGAGGACGACCTGGCCAAGGAGCTCCCGCGGATCGCCGCGGTCGAGCCGGATCAGGCCCTGAAGACCTTCCAGCTTCACAAGGGGTTTGAACTGGAGCCCCTGGCCGTCGAGCCCCTGGTCACGGACCCGGTCGCGGCCTGCTACGATGCCGACGGCCGGCTGTACGTGGTCGAGATGCGCGGGTACCCGTATTCCGAGAATGTGCCCAGCGGCAACGTCCGTCGGCTGGAGGATACCGACGGCGACGGCCATTTCGATCGGAGCACGATCTTCGTTGATGACCTCTCCTGGCCGACCGGGATCGTCCCCTACGACGGCGGCGTGTTCATCACCGTCGCGCCCGACATCCTTTACGCGAAGGATCAGGACGGCGACGGCGTGGCGGATCTCAGGAAGGTCATGTTCTCCGGGTTCGGCACGCAGAACGTCCAGGCGCTGCTCAACGGCTTGCTCTGGGGGCAGGACGGCTGGATTTATGGCGTCTCGGGGGGCAACGGCGGGGAGATCAAGAACCTGACGAAGCCCGACGCCCCGCCGGTCAACGTGCGGGGGCGAGACTTCCGGTTCAAGCCGGACGGGTCGGCCTTCGAGGCGATCTCCGGCGGGGGGCAGTTTGGCCACACGTTCGACGACTGGGGGCACCGCTTCACCTGCAACAATAGCAATCATATCCGCCAGATCATCCTGCCTTCGCATTACCTGGAGCGCAACCCCACGTTGAGCGTCTCGGCCGTGCTGACGGACATTGCCGTTGAGGGAGGGGCGGCCCCGGTCTTCCGGATCAGCCCGGCGGAACCCTGGCGGATCGTCCGCACGAGGCAACGCGCGGCGGACCCCGCCTTCGCCAAGCGGCTCCCGCCGACCGAACTCGTGCCGATCGGCTTCTTCACCTCGGCGACGGGCGTGACGATTTATCGCGGCTCGGCGTTCGCGCCGGAGTACCGCGGGAATGCCTTCATCGGCGACGTTGGCGGAAACCTCGTCCACCGCAAGATCCTCACGCGCAACGGCTCGCATTACGACGCCCAACGCGCCGATCAAGGTGTCGAATTCCTCGCCTCGACCGATAACTGGTTCCGCCCCGTCAACTTCGTCAACACGCCGAGCGGCACGCTCCTGATCCTCGACATGTACCGCGAAACGATCGAGCATCCCGCGTCGATTCCCGAGCCGATCAAGAAGTACCTCGACCTGACGAGCGGCCACGACCGGGGCCGGATCTACCACCTCGCGCCCGAGGGGTTCCAGACGTTCCGGCAACCGTCCCTGAGCCAGGCGACGACCGCGCAGCTCGTCGCGCTGCTGGCCGATCCCGACGCCTGGTGGCGTGAAACCGCGCAGCGCTTGCTGATCGAACGCGGCGATGAGGCGGCCATCCCCTTGCTGCGGGACCTGGCGAAATGCGCGGCCGAACCCCCTGGGCCGGCTGCACGCGCTCTGGACCCTCGACGTGCTCGGGGGACTGCGGGCCGAAGACCTCCTCCCGGCGCTCAAGGACCCGGAAGCGGGCGTGCGCGAGCGGTCGGCCGTGCTGGCCGAAGCCCTCGCCAAGGAGAACAAAGGCGTCCGCGAGGCCCTGCTCGGCCTGGCGAACGATCCCGAAGCCATGGTCCGGTTCCAGGCCGCCCTGTCGATCGGCGCGGTCGATCGCCCCGAGGCCGTCGCCGCCCTGGCCACCATCGCCCGACGCGACGCGAATGATCCCTGGACGCGGATCGCCGTGCAAAGCTCGCTGGGAGGAGGACGGGCCGCGGAGTTGCTCGCCGCGCTGACCCGTGACGACGATTTCGCCCAGACCGCGGCCGGTCGCGCCTGGCTGGGGGATCTCGCCGCCTTGATCGGCGCCGAAAACCGTCGCGAGGACCTCCAGACCGTCCTGACGCGCGATGCCGCCCCGCAAGCGGACCCGGCCGTCTCCCGAACCGTTCTACTCGGCCTCGGTCGTGGTCTGGCGCGTGCCCGAAGCTCGCTGAGGACATGGCTGGAAGGACCGACGAGCGACGCCTTGCACGCCGCGTTCGCCAGGACGGCCGAGACGGCGCGGTCCGACCAACCGGCCAGTGCCCGCGTCGAGGCGGTCCGCTTGCTCGGCCTCGGCCCGGAGGACCTGGCCCTGGAGACCTTGCCCGATCTGCTCGATGCCCGACAGCCCAGCACGGTCCAGCTCGCCGCCTTGCAGGCGCTCTCCGATCAGTCCGACCCCCGCGTGGGGCCAGCCATCACCGCGCGTTGGAAAGCCCTGGGGCCGTCGCTCCGTCGCGAGGCGGCCGAGGTCCTGATGGCTCGCCGGGATCGCATCGCCGCCTTGCTCGACGCGCTGGGGGAGAAGCAGATTCTCACGGGCGACCTCGACCCGGCCCGGCGATCGCAGCTCCTGGCTCATCCCGATAAAGCGATCCAGGAGCGAGCCAAGACGCTCCTGGGCGGAGAGGTCCGTTCCGATCGGAGCGCCATCCTCGCGGCCTATCAGCCCGCGTTGACACTGAAAGGCGATCGTGCACGAGGGCAGGTGGTCTTCCGGGAGAACTGCGCGACCTGCCACAAGGCCGGCGGGGAGGGCCAGGATGTGGCCCCCGACCTGGCAACGGTCGCCGGCCGTACGGCGGAGGACCTGCTCGTGCACATTCTCGACCCGAACCGGGAAGTCGCGCCGGCGTACCTGAATTACGCGATCGCCACGACGGATGGCCGCGTTCTAACCGGGCTGATCGCCGGAGAGGCCGCCAGTACCGTGACCTTGAAACGGTCGGAAGGGGCCTCGGATGTCGTGCCCCGCGACCAGATCGACGCACTGACCTCAACCGGCCTGTCTCTCATGCCCGAGGGACTGGAAAAGACCATTGACCCACAAGCCATGGCCGACCTGATCGCCTTCCTGCGCGGCCTGACACCCCCCGACAAACCCCAGTAACCGCTCCCGCTTCGGGCCGGTCGTGTAGGATCTCCCCCTCATGAATCGGCATGAACTTTGCTACATAATGGCTTGCATGGACCCATAGGGACCCCCTGAGGGCACGATGACGGGAACGTTCGAGGCTGGCACGCCTTGAGAATTTTGCTTCCTCGTCCTGACTTCCTGGGCACCCGGAAGACCTCCCCCCGTTTGAACGCTTTTCCGAATCAACACGCCGGTATCCGTTGACCGGCGTGTTTTCCGATCTCAGAAAACCAGGTCGCCCGCGTCGAAGATTCGTTTGGAGAGAGCGGGTTCGTTCCGATTCGATCCGGCCAGGACGAGCTGGGAGGTCCACGGAAACCGGATTGATAAATGATATTCTATGAAATTAATCATGCTAAATCAAAATAATGAGTCTGGTGATCCACCCAGGGATGGGGGGGCTGACAGAATACCGATTTCCGATACCAAGCAGGGTCATGAACCGAGTCGAACGCGAGTGCTGATCGTGGACGACTCCTCACAAAATCTGGATGTTCTCGCCCGGTGTCTTCAGCGGCTGGGCTATGAGGTCGCCACGGCGGCCCGGGGCCAGCTTGCCCTGAAGACGATTGAGGAGGATGCGCCGGACATCGTGCTGCTGGATATTCTCATGCCGGATATGTCCGGTCTCGATGTTCTTCGACAACTTCGTTGCCGGAATAATACCTACGATTTGCCGGTGATCTTGATTTCCGGGCTGGGTGAGACGAGCGACATTGTGGAAGGGTTGCGGCTCGGCGCGAATGATTACGTGACCAAACCGATCAATCTCCCCATTCTTCAGGCGCGGCTGGGGACACAGAAGGAGTTGAAGCGAGCGCGCGACGAACTGAAGCACACGGCCAACCTGCTGGCGAAGGAGAACGACCGGACACAGATTGACCTTCGCACCGCGGGGCAGGTGCAGCGATCGATCCTGCCCCAGGAGCCTCCTCGATCCGAGACGCTCGATACGGCCTGGTGCTACGAACCCACGACCGAGGTGGGTGGCGATCTGTTCGATGTCGCTCCCCTTCCGGACGGCCGGACGTTCTTGTTCCTGGCCGATGCCATGGGGCACGGCATCCAGGCTGCCCTGGTCGTTTCCGCGGTGAAGGCGGCCTTGATGGCTCATCGGGATGGGGGGCATGATTTGCCCCTGTTACTCCATCGGCTCGACATGGAACTGGGCGGCCTGTTCATGGATCGCTTCATCACGGCGGCCGCCTGTGTCGTCGACCCCAGGAAACGCCGCCTCCATTACGCGATCGCCGGGCATCCTCCCGTGCTGATCCTGAGACGAGACGGGGTCCAGAGACTCCGGGCTGGCGGACCTCCCCTGGGTATGGGGGTCGGTTGGGGATTCCAGGGGGGAGAGCTCGAACTCGATGCCGACTCGGCGATTCTCATGTACACCGACGGCTTCACCGAGGCCATCGATTCCGAGGGCAACCAGTTCGGCGTGGATTCCTTGATCCATGAGTTCGCTCGTCACACCGAAGCTCATCCGGACACCATCATCCAATCCCTGCGTGACAGGCTCGACTCGCATCGGGGGCCCGTGGCGCTGGAGGACGACCTGACGATCCTCGTGGCCCGTCTCCGCTGAACCTCGCTCCGGATTCTCCGGATTCAAGGGGTCCGCAGAACCATTCCCACGCGCAGGGGATCGTCGGGGCGGTCCAGTTCATCGCGATTGGCTTGCCAGAGAAGCCGCAGGGCATCCTCCGATCCATACACCCGGAGCGCGATGTCCCGCAGCGATTCCCCATTCTCCACCCGGGTAAAGGCCGACAGGGGACGAGATCGTGGTGCCGATTGAGCGACGGCACGCACCGGCCCGGGAACGGCCTCGGACCGTGCGGGCTCGGAACGGGCGACCGTGACGATTTCCTGACGAACGTCCTCGGCCTGATCCTCATTCCAGGGTCTGCCGGTCGTGGGGCGAATGGGGGGTTCCGGTGTTCTCGATGGAGCCTCGGCCACGGTTTCGATCGGTTCGGTTTCGTCGATCGCCGCGGGTGGAGTCCCCTCCGGTCGATAGAGAATGGCCGTCGCAACCGCAACCAGCAGAAAACTCAACGTGATGCTGCCCCTCCCAGGAGTCTCCATGGTGGTTCTGCTCCCGCCCGTCAGAGCGAATGGATGTCCGTCCAAGGTGTCGTATCCATTCCATCGGCAAGGTGGCGGCCCCGAGTTGAGGAATACCGTTTGAGAAAGAACGCGGCGGGAAATCGAACTCTGGAGCGCGGGTTGCGTAGAAAATCTGAACTTGGTAACGCAGACGAGCGGACTGTGCATCCATCGCCCTTGAGCAAACCGCCTCGCGGAGCTATCATAACAAGGTGGGGCTTGGCGAGTCCCGGTCCGCGATTCTTTCTCATTTCACGGAAGCCTTTCTCATGCAACGATTTGCACTGCGTCGGCCGAAAGGGATCATCGCATTGGCCGGAATCGCCGCCTTATTGGTGGTGTTCATCGGAGCTCAAGCGCCGGCCCTGAAGCCTTCGGAGATCGACCAGGTTACGGCCCAGCTCGTTGTGCGGACGCTGGAACGCGACCACATCGCCAAACCGACGATCAACGATGATGTTGCCAAGGTCTGGGCCAAGAATTTCATTGAGGACCTGGACCCCTCGAAATATTACTTCCTCAAGGCCGACGTTGATGAGTTCATGGCCGACGCCTCGAAACTCGACGATCAGGTTCTTGAAGGGGATTTGACCTGGTCGAAGAAGGTCTTTGATCGGTTCCTGGAACGTTCCGATGAACGGCTCGCGGATGCCACCGAGATCCTCAAAACGAAGCCGGACTTCACCAAGGACGAGACGATCGTGGACGACCCCGATCTGCTCGATTACCCGGCCACGGCCGAGGAAGCCCGGGATCGGCTCCGTCGGATGATCAAGTACGAGTTGCTGCGTCGGAAGAACAGCACGCTCGACAAGGACGAGGACCCCGTCGATCGGCTCGGCATTATCTACCGTGATCTGAACCGGCGGTACAAGTTGTTCAACTCGACGGACCGGCTGGAGCTGTTCCTCACATCGCTGACCCGGGCCATCGACCCCCAATCCAACTACTGGCAGGCCACGACGGTCGAGGACTTTTTCGGCCAGACGCTCCACCTCTCCCTTGAGGGAATCGGGGCCCAGCTTTCGGTGGAAGACGGTTACCCGATCGTCATGGAAATCGTGCCCGGAGGCGCGGCGGACAAGGACGGCCGGCTCAAGCCCGAGGACAAGATCGTCGGGGTCGAAGGTGAACAGGGTGAGAAGGAAGAATTCATCGGCAAGAAGCTCAGCGACGTGGTTCGCAAGATCCGAGGGCCCAGGGGGACCAAGGTCCGCCTGATCGTCCAGCCCGCGGACTCCAAGGAGCTGAAGGTTTACGAACTGACCCGCGAGAAGATCGAGCTGAAGGACCAGCACGCGCAGGGTAAGGTCATCGAGTCCAAGACCGAGAACGGCGAGGTCCTGAAAATCGGGGTCATCAACCTGCCCACGTTCTACGGCGACCCGGTTGCCGTGCTCAGTGGAGACGTGAACGCCGTGAGCGCGACGCGCGATTGCCGCAAGCTGCTCGAAGGGTTCAAGAAGCAGGGCGTGGACGCGGTCATCATGGATCTGCGGGCGAATGGCGGCGGCTTGCTCCCGGAAGGCATCAGCCTGTCCGGCCTGTTCATCGACAAAGGCCCCGTCGTTCAGGTCCGTGGTCCGGGTGGCGTGCTCACCTATGAAGATGACGATGAAGGTGTCGCCTGGGATGGACCGCTGGCCGTCGTGGTCAGTCACTTCAGCGCCAGTGCGAGCGAGATCTTCGCGGGCGTGATCAAGGACTACAAGCGGGGCCTGATCATCGGTGACTCCAGCACCTACGGCAAGGGAACCGTCCAGCAGATCATCATGCTGAACGACATCCTGGAGAAGGAATTCAACCTCCCCGGGAAGCGTTTCCCCAACCTGGGCGCAGTGAAACTGACCATTCAGCAGTTCTACCGGGCCAATGGCGACAGTACCCAGATTCGTGGCGTGAAGCCGGATGTCCACATCCCTTCGATTCTCGATCAGCGGACCGATATCGGGGAGAAGTCGCAGGACAACGCCTTGAAGTTCGATCAGGTGCCGCCGGTTCCGCACGATCTGTACAACCGCGTCAACTCCGACCTGGCCACGAAGCTCCAGGAACGATCGGTCCAGCGGCGCAAGGAGGACCCGAAGTTCCAGAAGGAACAGAAGGCGATCCAGCGATACCTCGAGCGCAAGGAGCGGCACGAAATCTCCTTGAACGAGAAGAAGTACAAGGAAGAAACCACGCTCAGCAACGAGGAAGAAAAGGAAAAGGAAGAACTCGAGAACAAGACCACGAAGGGGCACACCGAGCGCGACCCCTGGGAATCGGGATATTACAATGACGAGGTCGTCGCGATCGTCCGCGACTACATCACGCTCGGACAGGACATCTTGACGGCCGGTCCGGTTCATCCGAACCAGGGAGGCCGCGAGCGGCCCGCGCTGCGACCCTGATACGTCGCGCGTTTGAGACGAGAACGGATTTTCGCAATCGACAAAGCCCGGCGAGAGAGGGAACCCTCCCTCTCTCGCCGGGCTTGTTTCATGTCAAGGCAAAACGGGTGTGAGGCTGGATCAAAAGGGAGAGTCAGGGAGCCGTCGCCGAGAAGCGTTCGCCCCGAATCTCGATGTCGTCAAAGAGCCCCGTGTCATCAAACGAGCCAAAACCGATCCGACCGTGCGTGAAGGTGGTGTCGTGGGTGATCATGGCCGGGGTCTTCATGTCGTCGAAGTACACCTCGATCAGACCATCCGACACCCGCCGCACCAGGCGGACGTCATGCCATTCATCGGTCCAGGGCGTGCCATCCGTCCGCTTCTCGGCGATGGAGACGCGGGGCTCGCCATTCACCAGAAAGATGCTGTTGGCGTGAGGATCGGCTTGCTTGCCCAGATGCACATAGTAGAAATGGCTGGGGTCCTGATGACCGAAAAAGAAGCAAAGGTCGCGATGGCCGTAGTCGCGCCCGGTGGACTTGACCCGCAGGTTGATCTCGAAGTCACTGAGATCCAGTTTCGGCACCAGGGCGATATTCAGCGGGGAACGGACGGCTGGCTCGTACTGGCTCGCCTGGAACTGTTCGAGGGCATGATTGCCGCCGTCCCGTTCCGCGATCCGCCAGGCCTTGGGGTCCGTGAACGTCCATCCCTCAAGCGATCCGGGCTCAAAGTCATACGTCGCGAGCACTGGGCTCGACTTCGCCGGGGAGTCTTCCCCCGGGGTCGATCCCCCCACACCAAGGGTTCCGAAGGCCAGCAGCCCGACCCCCAGGATATTTCGAGACAAGCGTGCGCGTCGATCAGCCATCGTGTTCTCCCGGAGCTGAGAAAGGGCAGGTCCATCACACGGGAGACCATAGCGTACACGATCACGACGCGTCCCGCATCAACGAGGTGGGCCGGTGCCGGGCGGTCGTTCCGGGGCTCAGACACTGCTGCGGAAGTACATGATGTCGCCATCCTTGACGACGTAATCCTTGCCTTCCAGTCGTTGAAGGTTCTGGGCCTTGACCTCCTTGACCGATCCGAGCCGGGCCATATCGTCGTAGGCGGTCACCTCCGCGCGGATGAATCCGCGTGCCAGGTCGGTATGGATCTTGCCGGCGGCATCGACGGCCGAGCCGCCCCGTTCCAGGTTCCATCCGCGAACCTCGGGATCGCCGGCCGTGAAAAACGTGATCATCCCGACGGCATCATACGCGGCACGAATGATCCGGTCTCGGCCCAGTTCCTCGATTCCCAGGTCGTTCATGAAGGCCGCGCGTTCGTCCGCCTCCATCTCGGCGAGCTCCAGCTCCAGCTTGGCGTCGATGGCCAGGGCGTCGGGAGCCAGAGCGCGGAGCGACTCGGTTACGTCCTCCCCCTGAACGGTATTGAGAATCACAACCTGGGGCTTATCCGTCAGAAGGCCGAACGACCGCAAGGGCTTCTTCTCCTCCTCGGTCAATTCGAGCGAGGAGACGTTCTCCCCCGATTCGAGCGTGGCCTGGATGCGGCGGACGACCTCAAGCTCCTTGAGTTGGGCATCACGGTCGGGGCGAGGCTTCTTGACGCTGGCTTCAAGCCGCTCGACCCGGTTGGTCACGACGCCGAGATCGGCGAAGAGCAACTCCTCGCGGAAGGCTTGCAGCTCGGCGGCGGCATCCCCCCCGGAGAAGCCGTTCAGCACGATCAGGAGCGCATCCCCCTCCCGGATCAGGGCGAGTCTCTGCGGATTGTCGCCGTGCGTGCCCTGCAAGAGCCCCGGTGTGTCGAGCAGCTCCAGCGTCGCGGACGTGATCTTCTTCGGCTTGAACAGGTCCGCGAGAAAGTCCAGCCGCGGGTCCGACAGCGCGGCGATCCCGACCTGTCCCGAGTGTACCTTGCCCGGGTCGGGCTTGACCCCCGTCAGGAGCTGAAACAGCGTGCTTTTCCCACTTCCGGCAAAACCAACCAATCCGGCCCGCATGTCCTGATCATCCTTTGAATAGTTTCTGTGCCGCCAACACGTTTCAATCCAAATCACCAACGAAGTGATCGGGTTGGGACCGCTCCGCTCCGCGGTTCGATCAGTAAGACGCCTTCAGACGCAGGCTGGACTCCAGATCATCCAGACGGGTTTCCAGGTGCTGCAGCCGTTCGGGCGAGAGCTGATGATTGCCGAACCGGATTCCATAGAAGGCGTTCACAACCAGTTTCGGAACGTCGGAGACGGATTGAACCTCCTCCCCGCGCAAGGCGAGGGAGTCCGCCGCTCGTTGAGCGAATTCCAGGGGGGTCTCCCCCGGTGGACGTTCCAGACCGAACTCGGCGAGCAACTGGGCAAGCCGCCGGAAAGTGGCCACCTCGGCCGCCAGATCGCCGCTGTCTCGGGTCGAACGTCGGAACCGTGAACTGAACGTTCGATCGATCCAGACGATCAGCCGGACAATCCCCACGATCAGCAGCATGAGGAAGAACGAGACGAGAAAACCCCGCACGCTGAAAAACGAGTTGATGTCCGGGAAGATCAACAGGCGGCGAATCTTTTTGCCCATCAGGGCAAACCCTTTCTTGGCGTCCGCCACGAGCGCCCAGAAGGGGTCGTAGATCAGCCGCTTCTGCCGTTCCTGATTGAAGCCGGCGACGTAAAAGACCCAGAGGTAACGGATGTAATCGCTCAGAGGTCGAAACCGGCGCGAGAGCCCGCCAACCTGCGAGACCACCTGCTCGCGGCCCGCCGCGGGGGTTGGATCGAGCGTCAACCAGATCGGATGACCCTCGTCGCTCCGTCCGACCAGAGCCTCCACCCAGCTATGGGCATGCTTTTGCCGGACGACCATGACTTGCCCCAGTTCGTTCCAGTCTCCCCCCTTGAATCCGTTGATTAATCGAGTCGGGATGTTGATCGAGCGGAGCATCAGGGCCAGCGCACTGGCGAAGTACTCGCAATGCCCCTGCTTTCGATTGATGAGGAAGTCCTCGACCGGATCGATCGACCGATTCACACGATCCATACGCAGGGAATAGGTGTATCTACCGGAACTTTTCAGCATCCACTCCAACGTCAACGCCCGTTCTTTCCATTGATCCTCGGAGAGGTCCGCGACGAACGGCGCGGAAAATTCGGCCAGGTGCGTTTTCAAAGGCTCGGGAACATCGAGCAGTCGAGGCTCCACAAGATCAAGGAGTTGTTGTTTGGTTAAAGATAAATCGGTCTTGTCCGTGGGGGCCAGAAGCCGTTCCAACGAGTTCGAAAGGGAGTTTGGCACAGGCAAAGGACTGCGATGTTCCCGGCGTCGGCGGTAGGGGAAACGTTCGCCCGGCTGCACGGTCATCGTCTCATTCGGGTTGGCATCCGGCGAGGAGATGACACGGTACTGGAACGGGCCGGGATTGAGGTTCACTCTGGCGACGTACGGAATGTTCGGGTGGAGCCCTTCGCGATAGATCATGCCGTCCACCTTGTTGAGCACAAGGTCGCCGCCAGACGCCCACTGGACCGGATGCAAACCGAAAAGGACGTCGCTGTCGGTGGATTCCAGACGGATCTCCTGGCGAAGGTAGCTCAGGGGGAGTTCCGGCTGAAATTTCGACTCCTGAAATTCCAGAGGCGAGACCGGCTGGCGAAACCAACGGCCCCCCTCGTAACTCGCCATGCTCACGCCCCGCCAGAGGGGTTCTTCTCCGGCCCTCGTCCGCTGGTTCTCCTCGTTGTAGAGCTCGATGCTCATGACGACACTGTCGTTTTCGAGGATCTCGCCGATCTGCCCGAGTCGGACCTCGCTGCTGAATCCCGAGAGATGCAACGACGATCCCCGCCCCTTCTGACTTCCTTTCGGGGAGCCCCACCGCGGCATGATCAGGAAGATCAGCCCTCCCAGGGCCAGCGTGGTTCCGGCCACCTTCAGGGCGGTGAGGACGAACGGGGCGTCGATGAGTCCCGGGTACGGCTCGCTCGGATCGATGTGCGGTTGAATCGTCACGCCCGGGGCCGTCTGAACCCGGCCGGCCTCGCGTTGCAGATGGAACAGGCCGAGCGTCCAGAGGGACACCAAGGCCCAGCCCATCAGGATGATGCCGACGCGGTCGGCCTGGCCGATGAAGGCGCCGATGAGCACCTGAGTCAACGCCAGCAAGAACAGGAACCAGTCGTCCAGGTTCGTCTTGGGCAAGAATATCTTGATTACTTGAAGATAGACCAGGAGGTGCCCGAGCGCCAGGATGAGATAGTTCTCGTCGTACCAGAATTCGAGGCCGCTCAAGGCGAACGAGCCGAGGCTCAGCAGGTTCGCCGCTCTGCGCGAGAGGCCCAGCCGGGGATTCCGATCGACGGTCAACAGGGCGATTGCCGAGGCGATCGCCACTGCGGGCGGAAAGAGCCAGGCGACCGGATGATCGGTGTCCGCATCGATACTCAGGGACAGCGTCGCCAGAAAGAGCATCGCGTAAAAGCTGATGCGGTAGAGCCTTGTGAATTTCATTTCTGGTTCTCCCGAGCCTCGACGCGTGTCGGGATCGCCCATCCGGATGTCCCCGGAGCGGAGGATTCCGGGTCGAGTGTCGGCGGGATCAACCGGTGTGACCGGCTTTCGGACGTATTACCATCCGCCTGGCGACGGGGGGCGAATTCCGGCGAACCGCCCTCGTAATGGACGAATTCCGCCAGGTCCCCCTTGGAGGCATCGAGCAGGATCGCCCGATTGATCATGCCCCGCGTCGAGGTTTCCGACAGTCGGGTTGAGCGGTCGATTTCCTCGATCAGGTTGATCGGCCGGGTCGAAACGATGACCAGCAGGGCCTCGCGCAGCGAACTGGGCGGCAGCGCGTCGAAGAGACTGAAAAGTTGCCCCTCCGCCGACGGCCGCATCACGGCCAGTTGTTCGAGCATCTCGTGCAAGAGCTTGATCGAGGCCGGTCCTTGCCGGATGCCCGGTGTCGGTCCCGTCCAGCCGAGGATCAGCCGGCGCCCCTGGTGGCGGCAGGTCTCCACACAGGCCGTCGCCATGAACCGAATCGCCTCTTCCAGAGCCTCACGCTGGTCGGCCGTCACCTTGCTCCGAGGGAGCCACGGGTCGAGCAACAGGGCCAGGTCCTGCTCGCTCTGCTGCTCGAACTCCTTGACCATCGGCTGGCCGAGCCGGGCGGTTGTTCGCCAGTGGATCCAGCGCGGGCTGTCACCGGGGCGGTAATCGCGCAGTCCGTGGTACTCCTCCTGCATCGCGGAACGGTCGTGACGACGCCCTCGGCGGGTTTCGGTCGATTCCCGATAGATCTGGAGCCAGCGGCGGGACAACTGCCCGATCCGCGGATAGACCGTCAATTCACCGGATGCGGGGACGATCAACTGCCGTTCCAGAAGTCCGAACGGGGAGCGTGTGATGAGCTCCAGGGCCCCGAATTGATAGCGGCCTCGCACGGGGCTCGGCCCCTGCCAGCGAATCCGATCCCGCGATCGGCCCGGCACCCTCGCGAAGATGATGCGCGGCGTCACCCGGTTCGCTCCCGGAATCGTCCGGTCCAGCGGAACCAGGTCATCCTTCAAGACCAGGGCCAGCGACGCACTCCAGCGGCGGTCGTTCTCCAGCACGTAGGAGAGGGTGAGCGGGTCTCCCTCAAAGACGTAACTCGGCGTGCGGCGGCTCGCTCTCAAGCGGCGGAGCATTCCCGCGCTGACGAGCACCGAGGCCACGATCGGCCCGGCGGCCAGGCCGGAAATCAAGAGCACCAGATTGCTCTGCTGATACAGGCCGATGATGAGCAAGGCGACCCAGATGATGAAATAACCCCGGCCCTCGCGCGTGAGCTTCAAGCGCTGGTTGGGCTTCAGGCCAACCGCCGCCCAGCGGGCCAGCGTTCTCAGGTTCCGGCGCTTGGCCATGAAGTCGCCTCGGCTCGGCCAGGGGAGGGAAATCGTCCAGGGAGCTTGACTGTTTTCGCGACGAACGAGCGTTGATCGGGCCGCAACGGTCAGGCGGGCACGCGGATGCGATCCACGAGATCACGGATGACCGATTCGGCCGCGCCGAATTCCCCGGCCTGGAGGAACGATTTGCCGACCACGCGGTGGGCCAGCACGGGGGCGCACAACTGCTTGATGTCATCGGGCACGACGAAATCACGTCCGGAAACCAGGGCCAGGCTCTGCGCGGCCCGGTAGAGGGTCAAGGCCCCTCGCGTACTCACGCCGACGTGCAGGTCCTCGTTCTCGCGCGTGGAGTGGACGATGTCGAGCAGATAATCGGCGATCGCGTCGTCCACCCGGATGCGACGGACGGCATGTTGAAGATCGATCACGTCGGCCGAGGTGAGGACCGGCTTGAGGTCCTGGACAGGCTCGCCTCCACGATGGCTGGTCAGGATATTCCGCTCGGCGGAGCGCAGGGGATATCCCACGCGGAGGCGGATCATGAACCGGTCGAGCTGGCTCTCGGGCAGAACGTAGGTGCCTTCGAATTCGAACGGGTTCTGCGTGGCGATGACGAGGAACGGCAGTTCCAGCGAGTAGGATTTCCCCTCGATGGAAATTTGCTGGTCGCCCATCGCCTCCAGCAACGCGCTCTGGGTTCGTGGCGTGGTGCGGTTGATTTCATCGGCGAGGATCACGTTGGCGAAGATCGGCCCTTTTTTGAAGACGAAATCGCCGCTGCTGGCGTTGTAGATGCTCGATCCGAGGATGTCCGAGGGGAGAAGGTCCGGCGTGAACTGGATCCGGTGAAAGGAGCAATCGATACTCGCGGCCAAGGCCCGCGCGAGCAAGGTCTTGCCGACTCCCGGTACATCCTCGATCAGGATGTGTCCCTCGGCCAGAAGCGCGACGACCGCCAGGCGAATGACCTCGGGATTACCAAGAACTACCGACCCAACGTTATCGATCAGCCGGTTCAATAACAACGCGGGTTGAGTCGTCGCCGGAGAACGATCCTCGGCGGCCAGCGGTTGAGAATTCATGCATTACCCTTCGGTACGCGATCCGAGCCTCGTCTGGTTCCCAGCATGCATTCCACTACTGGAAGAGTATAAGCGAAGGGCAGGGCGGCTGCCAACGGACGCGGAGCCTCCAGGCCCACGTTTCCGATTGGGTTCGATCGCGGTAGGGAATCTCTCAATGACCGCGAAGGCGGGAAATCCACCCGACGGATCAGGGGTTTGGTATCACACTGGGCACCATTCTTGCAGAGTCAGTTGTTTCTGGTTTGAGGAGATCGTGTCGTCAGGTTCGTCTCTGGCGTCGGGCGGCTCTGATTTGGGGAGGGAATGCCCCGCGATGCATATCCTGCTGGTCTTCGCAATCACACTTCATATCGCGGTCCTCATCTCGGAACGCTGCGCACCGGAGCGTCCTGTCCACGGCGGTCCTTTTTCTAGGCGTCGGTTTTCTCTCTGGCCCCGGGGTGTTCCAGTGGACCCAACTCGAAGCGACGACCCCCGTCGTTTCCAAGTTCGCGGAACTGGCGCTTTTCAGCGTGTTGTTCACGGACGGCATGAACCTCAGCCTCAATCGATTGCGGAAGGCCTGGCGGCTCCCTGGTCGTGCCTTGCTCTTCGGACTCCCGCTCACGCTGATCGGCACGGCATTGCTGGCTCATACGATTGTGGGGTTGCCCTGGATGGATTCGTTTCTCCTGGGGGCCGTGCTCAGCCCGACCGACCCGGTCTTTGCCTCGGCCATTGTCGGACGCGAGGAAGTCCCGGAACGCCTGCGACTGTTGCTCAATGCCGAGAGTGGCGTCAACGACGGCATCGTCCTGCCAATCATCGTGATCATTCTCGCCTGGTCGGGTATGCCGGACGTTTCCACGGCGAAGGTCCTCGGCGAAGTGGTGCTCGGCGTGGCCCTGGGGGTTCTCGTGCCCTGGGTGGCGATCCGCCTGGAACGGATCTCATTCTTCTCGGCTCATGCCGCGTATGAGCCTTTTTGGGCGTTCTCGATTGGCTTGCTCGTCTACTCCCTCTGCTGGATGACCAACGCCAACGAATATCTCGCCGCGTTCATCGCGGGTGTGACACTCGCCAGCATCGGCCCCAGCGCCGAAAAGCGTTTCGAGGGTTCGGGGAACACCTCGCCGAATTATTGAAACTCGCGGCGATCCTCGTCTTCGGCGCCTTGATTTCCCCGGAGCCGCTCACGCGGATGACCTCCTGGAGCTATCTCTTCGTGTTCCTGGTCCTCGTCCTGGTTCGCCCGGTCGCCCTGGGAATCGCCCTGCTCGGCAGCGAACTCTCCCGACGGGAACGCATCGTGGCGGCCTGGTTTGGGCCTCGGGGGTTTGCCTCCGTGGTCTTCGGCTTGCTCATTCTGAAAATCAACCTGGAAAATTCGGACGTCCTCTTCATCCTGGCCGCCATGGTGATTTCCGGGTCGATCATCGCCCACTCTTCAACCGATGTCCTCCTGCGCGTTGGCTGCAACCCTCCGAGGACGACGCGAACGAGCAATCGGACGACGAAGAACCGGTTGATAATGAGAAAAGCGAACCCGAGGAAGAGTCTCCCGCCGTTCC
This sequence comes from uncultured Planctomycetota bacterium, assembly GCA_963758025.1. Taxonomy (GTDB): domain Bacteria; phylum Planctomycetota; class Planctomycetia; order Isosphaerales; family Isosphaeraceae; genus CAVWUA01. The sequence continues at coordinate 224,134 of CAVWUA010000030.1, forward strand.
CCTGTCGCGAACCGATGGCCGCTAGCCACGTCAATTCTCCTTTCCCACCTCGCCAAGAGTTTTCTTGCGACATTTGATGGTCTGATGTTAAACTTTATTCCAAGAAGCCTGGTTCGGGGTGCGCAAGGAGCGTGTTTCGGATCGGACTGCGGATTCGAACCTTCCGAACACCAGAAGGGGGGATAGGCTGATGTTCCGATACGCCCTGGGTCAGAACCGGAGTTGCGACGGGGTGACACGTCGTGATTTCTTGCGGGTGGGATCTCTGACGGCCCTCGGTCTGAGCCTGCCCGGCCTGCTCCGCGCCGAGACTCTGGCGGGTGAGAGCCTGCGGGGGAAGAAGGACATCTCCTGCATCCTCGTCTGGCTCCAGGGGGGGATCAGCCATATCGACAGCTTCGACCCCAAGCCCGAGGCCCCCTCGGAAGTCCGCGGCGAGTTCGGGATCATCGATACCAACGTGCCGGGCATCCAGCTTTGCGACCCCTTGCCCAGGCTGGCCGTGCATCAGGACAAGTATTCGATTCTCCGTTCGCTCAACCCGCGTAACGGGTCGCACGGCGTCGCCGACGCGTACATGATGTCCGGTCACAAGTTCAACCAGGCATTGACCTTTCCGAGCTACGGCGCGGTGATTTCGAAGGAACGGGGCGGACGCGAGAGCATGCCCCCCTACATCCAGATCGGCACCCGGATCGACCAGCGATTCGGGGGCGGCGTCGCCGGGTTCCTGGGCGATCAGTACAACCCGTTCGTCCTGACGGACGATCCCTCCCGGCCCAATTTCCGGGTCCGTGACGTGTCCATGTCCGGCAATGTCGATCGCGAGCGGTTCGACCGCCGGATGAAGGCCCTGGAGGCCGTGGACACCTGGCAAGAGCGGCTGGAGTCGAACCCGTCGGCCATCGAAGCGTCCGACACGTTCTACGAGAAAGCGTACAGCCTGATCACCGCGCCCCGGGCCAAGCGGGCCTTTGACATCGAGATGGAAGACCCCCGCATGCGCGACCGCTACGGCCGTCACTCGATCGGGCAGGGCTGCTTGCTGGCTCGTCGCCTGGTCGAGTCGGGTGTGCGGTTCGTCACCGTCACCGATGGCGGCTGGGACACGCACCAGAACAACTTCACCTCGTTGAAAGATCGACTCCTGCCCCGGCTCGACGAAGCGCTGTCGGCCCTCTTCCAGGACCTCTCGGATCGCGGACTCCTCGACTCGACCCTGGTCGTCTGCCTGAGCGACTTCGGCCGCACGCCCAAGGTCAACCCCTCGGCGGGGCGCGATCACTGGTCCACGGCGGGAATCGCCCTGATGTCGGGCGCCGGCCTGAAGCCGGGACAGGCGGTGGGCCGCACGAACGCCCTGGGCGAGCAGCCGATCGAAGCCCCGTACTACACCGAGGATGTCTCCGCGACGATCTACGATCGCCTGGGGATTCCGCTCGACACCACCCACCACACTCCGGACGGCCGCCCGATCCAGGTGAATTATGAGGGCCGGGTGATCCGCGAGCTGATCTGAAGCTGAACTCCGTGCCGCGCCAGGGTGAGCGTCGTTTCCGGATTCCGCAAAGAGCCGGTTCGACGCTCGCCCTTGATTGAAAACGGACGGGACTGTCTTGGCGGCGCGTTCGTATTGTGGGACACTCCAGGTAGCGTTCGATTTGCTTCCTTGATCGATGGATTCTCTCCGCCCATCCTTCCTTCCTGAAGCCTCGCGGGAGCACCTTCCCTGATGCGACCCGGCTTTCCGCTCGTTCTTCTGCTGATCTCGTGTCTTCCTGGCGGCGTAACCTTCGCGGCAGACCCTCCGTCTTCCGAAGCATTTGCCCCACCGGAATCCTTTGCGCCCGAGCAGCAGAATCACTGGGCCTATCAGATTCCCACACGACCCGCGCTGCCGGACGTGAAGGACAACGCCTGGGGCCGCAACCCGATCGACCGATTCATCCTGGCCCAGATCGAGGAATTCGGCTTCGAGCATGCCCCGGAAGCGGAACGGGTGGACCTGATCCGTCGCGTCACCTACGACCTGACCGGCTTGCCACCGACACCGGGCGAGGTCCAAGCCTTTCTGGAAGACGATCGCCCCGACGCCTATGAGCGGGTTGTCGATCGGCTCCTGGCCTCCTCTCGTTATGGCGAGCGCTGGGCACAACACTGGCTCGACCTCGCCCACTATGCCGATACGAACGGCTTCGAGCTGGACGCCGAGCGCCCCGATGCCTGGCGCTATCGCGACTGGGTCGTCCGGGCCTACAACAGCGACATGCCGTACGACCGTTTCGTGACCCTCCAACTGGCGGGGGACGAGGCCGAGCCTGGAGATCATAACGCGTTAATTGCCACGGGTTTCGGGCGTTGCGGCCCGCGCGAGGTGGTCGGCGGGAACATCATCCCGGAGGTCAAGCGGCAATCCGAACTGACCGAGATCACGACGACCGTCAGCTCGGTCTTCCTCGGCTTGACGATGGGCTGCGCACGTTGCCATGACCACAAGTTCGACGCGATCCCGACGACCGATTACTACCGGCTCCAGGCCATCTTCGCGGGTGTCGAGTTGACGGATGTGCCGATTGCTTCGAAGGATGCGGAGACCGCCTATGGCAAGGCGGTCCAGACTTTGGCCGAGGCCACCGCGCCGCTCAAGAAGCAAATGGCGGAGCTGGAAGCCCCCTTTCGGGACGCCCTGCGGACACAGAAACGGGCGGCGCTGACCGAGCAAGAACGCGCGGTGCTGGACATTCCCGAGTCGGAGCGAACAGCGACACAGAAAAAGATGGCCGAGGGGGCCCAGCTGCCCTCAACATCACCTGGGAAGAAGTCGCGGAGGCCGTGGCGCGGGACCCCGAGATTCACGCGGAACGCGAGCGGCTCAAGCGGGCCATTCACGAGATCGAGGTCACCCGTCCCGATCCTCCCGCGAAGGCGATGGCCCTGGTCGAGACGGGGACTGACGCCCCCGAGACCTTCACCCTCGTGCGGGGAGATCCCCAACAGAAAGGGGTGCGTGTCCAGCCTCGCCCCCCTGGGATTCTGCTCGCGGCGCAACCGGACGAAGCCTTCCCGGAACCGATCTCCCAACCATCGGCCTCTTCCACGGGGCGTCGGCTCGCCCTGGCTCGCTGGTTGACCCGCGCCGACAATCCGCTCACGGCGCGCGTGATCGTCAACCGGCTCTGGCAGCACCATTTCGGCCGGGGGATCGTCGCCACACCGAATGATTTCGGCGTCCGTGGCGAACCCCCGTCACACCCGCTTTTGCTCGACTGGCTGGCCGTCGAACTGGTCGAGAACGGCTGGCGGCTCAAGCCGATCCACCGCATGATGGTCTGCTCGGCGACCTACCGCCAGGCGTCGAGTTATCGAAATACTCAGCAGTCGCACGATGATCCGGAAAACATCCTTTTCTGGCGCATGAAACCCCGGCGGCGGGAGGCCGAGGCTCTGCGCGATGCCATGCTCGCCGTCACAGGCGAGCTGAACGACGCCATGAACGGCCCGGGCGTGCGTGTACCGATCGAGCAAGAGATCGAGGACCTGATTTTCACCGAGGCCGAGGTTGTGGACCTCTGGCCCGAGACCCTCGACCCTCGCGAACACCGACGACGGTCACTCTACCTGTATCGCAAGCGGAACGTCCGTTACGCGATGTTCGACGCCTTCGACGCCCCTGATACGCAGACCGCCTGCGCCCGACGCGATATCAGTACGCACGCGCTACAGGCCCTGGTGCTTCTCAACAGTGCCTTCGCCATCGACCGGGCCAAGGCCCTCTCGGGTCGCCTCTACCAGGATGAGCCGTTCCGCGAGGAGGATCGGATCCGCCGCTGTTATCAATGCGTCCTGTCCCGTGCGCCGACGCCCCGAGAACAGGAACAGTGCGCGGGCATTCCTTCAGGCGCAGACGGACCGGCTTCGCGGGCGAGACAACCTCGCCAGCCCCAATCCTCCCGCCCCCGCCGAGATCGACGCGGCCGAGGCGGCGGCCTGGGTGGATTTCTGCCTGGCGATGCTCAACTGCAACGAATTCGTTTACGTCCCCTGATCGATCCCGTTTTTCCGGCTGGCGGCTTTCCGAGGAGAATCATGATGCCCAGGCACCGTCCATCGGGATCTTGCCCCGGCCCTTCCTTGGCCCTGAGCCGCCGCGATTTTCTCCGACGTTCCGGCGCGGGTTTCGGCTTGCTCGGTCTCTCGTCTCTGCTGCAACGTGAGGCGTTCGCCGCCGACGCGCGGAACCCTCTGGCCGCGCGGCCGGGCCACTTTCCGGCGAAGGCGAAGCGTTGCATCTTCCTCTTCATGGTCGGTGGACCGAGTCACATCGACCTGTTCGATCCCAAGCCGGCGCTCCAGAAGCTCGACGGTCAATCGCTTCCCGAGAGCTTCGGCAAGATTCACAGTCAGTTCCTCGAAGGGGACCCGCTCTGCCTGGGCAGTCATCGCTCTTGGAGCCGCTGCGGCCAGTCCGGAATGGACATGTCGGACCTGATCCCGCACATGCACCAGCATGCGGATGAAATCGCGTTGATCCGCTCATGTCACGTCGATAGCGTCATTCACGCACCGGCGCACTATCAGATGAATTCCGGCCGGGTCTTCATGGGCCACCCGAGCCTGGGGAGCTGGGTCACCTATGGCCTCGGTTCCGAGTCGGAGAACCTGCCGGCGTTCGTCGTGATGACCCAGCCCGAGGGAACTCCCGAAGGAGGCGCTCCTTGCTGGGGTTCGGGCTTCTTGCCCGCGAGCTATCAAGGCACCCTTTTCCGAAATGGGCCGGCGCCGATCATCAACCTGAAACCGGCCACCGAGGAATTCACCCGGGAGCAGCAACGCGCCACGCTCGACCTGCTCCGGTCGATGAACGAGGATGACCTTGACCCGGCCGACACCGAGCTCTCCGCCCGGATTGCCTCCTACGAGCTGGCATTCCGCATGCAGGCCGAGGCTCCCGAAGCGGTCGATCTGGCAAGCGAACCGGAGGCGACGAAGGAACTGTACGGCCTGAACGACCCGAAGACCGTCGAGTTCGGGACCCGTTGCTTGCTGTCCCGCCGTCTCGTCGAGCGCGGGGTGCGCTTCGTCCAGCTCTACTCGGGCGGAGGCCCCGTCGCGATGCAATGGGACGCCCACGACGATATCGACGCGAACCATGAGCACATGTGCGGCCTGACCGACAAGCCGGTGGCCGCGCTGCTGACCGACCTGAAGCGCACCGGCCTGCTCGATGAGACGCTGGTCATCTGGGGAGGTGAGTTCGGCCGCACGCCCGTCAGCCAGGGGGGCGGGCGGGGACGCGATCACAACGCCACGGGCTTCACCATGTGGATGGCGGGCGCGGGCGTGAAGGGGGGGACGATCGTCGGCTCAACCGACGAGATCGGCCTGAACGCCATCGAGGACCGGGCGCACGTCAACGACCTTCACGCCACGATCCTCCATCTGATGGGGCTGGATCACAAGCGGTTGACGTTCCTCCACAACGCGCGCGATGAGCGCCTGACCGACGTCGGCGGTCGCGTTCTGACGAAGCTTTTGGCCTGAGATGAGACGGTCGGACACGTTCAGAAGATCTTCACCAGCGAACCACCGTCCACGACCAGGGTGGCCCCGGTGATGTAGCTCCCGGCATCGCTGGCGAGCAAGAGCGCGGGGCCGGCCAGTTCTTCGGGTTGCCCCCAACGCCCGAGCGCGGTGCGGCGGGCGAAATCCTCCTGTTGCTCCTTCGAAAGCAGGCTGGAGGGCAGGTCCGTCAGGAAGGGGCCGGGGGCGATGCAGTTGACGGTGATGCCGAACGGCCCCAGGTCGTTCGCGCTGGCCCTCGCCAGGCCGAGCAAACCACTCTTCGTGGCCGAATAGGCATTGCGCCCGCCCGCCGAGGAGAGACCCATGATCGACGAGATATGGATGATCCGCCCCCAGCGCCGTTCTTTCATCTGGGGGACCAAGGCCCGGGTCAGGGCCATGCAGGATGTGAGGTTCAACTCGATCAATCGATCCCAGACCTCATCCGTGATCGAGTCCACGGGTTGCGGCGTGTTGCTTCCCGCGTTATTGATCAGGATATCCACCCGTCCCAGGGCCTGGATCGACTCCTCCGCGAGCCGTTTCACGTCGGCACGTTGGGTCATGTCCGCGACGACGTAGGCCACCTTCGCCTTCGTCCCTTCCTGGATTTCCGCCGCCGCCTTTCGCAGATCATCCTCGTGACGGCTGGAGAGGATCACGTCCGCCCCGGCCTCCGCGAGACCTCGTGCCATCGCCTTTCCGAGCCCTTTGCTCCCCCCGGTCACCAGGGCCACGCGCCCTTTGAGATCAAAGAGTTTTGGAATCATTGCGAACAGCCTCGGTTGCTGGAGGGAGAGGACGCAGGCTCAAACACCTCGGCGAGAGAGCTCCCTCGCCGAGGTGAAGACGATTTTGATCAGAGAACAAGGGCGCGAACGCCGTCGCGGGTTCAGGCGAACTGGGTGACACCCGGCACCGGGACGGGGCGGTCGGGAGCGTCGCCCCAGACGTATTCCGACGGTCCCAGGTTTTCCTTGGAGTTCAGGGCCTGCTCCCAGGTGACGACCTGGCCCGTGTAGGCGGCCATCCGTCCCATGATCGCCAGCAGCGTGCTCCGGGACATGTACAGCGCCGTTGTTGATCGGCTCCCCCTTGCGGATCGAGGCGAACAGCTCGTCGTGCTCGGTCTGGTACATGTTGTTCTCGGGGCCGCGGTACCGCCACTTCTCCGCGCCGCTGATCCGCTTGCCGAAGACGTCGGCCGTCCCCTTGGCGCCGAGGATGTAGTCCTTGACCTGCTGGGCGGTGTTCCGCCAGTGCCGGCAGTTGTGATAGCCGCGGACGCCGTTGGGATACTCGTACACGATCGAGAAGTGGTCGTAGATATTGCCGTACTTCGGATCGGTACGGACCTGCCGGCCGCCCGAGCCCCAGCACTGTGTCGGCGGCTCGTCCCCCATGGCCCAATCCATCGTGTCGATCCCGTGGACCGCCTGCTCGACGATGTGGTCGCCACTGAGCCAGGAGTAGTAGTACCAGTTCCGCATCTGGTACTCCATCTCCGAGGAGACCTCGTCCCGCCCCTTGCGCGGGTCCCAGACGCCGCCCGAGTTGTACGTCGTCTCGATGGCGACGATGTCGCCGATGGCCCCGTCCTTCACCCGCTTCATCAACTCACGGCGCGGGTTGTAGTACCGCCAGCAGAGGCCCGAAACGACGGACAGGTTCTTCTTCTTGGCCTCCTCGCACGCCTGGAGCACCGCGCGAACACCAGGCCCATCCGTGGCGATCGGCTTCTCAACGAAGCAATGAATCCCCTTCTCAACCGCGTAGGCGAAATGCTCCGGGCGGAAGTGGGGAGGGGTGGCGAGCAAGACCACGTCCACCTGGTCAATAACGTGCTTGAACGCGTCGAAGCCGACGTACTGTCGCTCCTTCGGAACGTCCACGCGATCGGCGACGGGAAGCCCCTTCAGGTTGGAGAGACTTTCGTCGAGGCGGTCCTGGAAAGCCTCACCCATCGCGACGAGCCGGGTGTTCTCGTCGGCCAGAAGGGCCTGCTGGGCCGCGCCGGTTCCCCGGCCACCGCAACCGACGAGGCCAACGCGGAGGGTGTCGCTCCCCGCGGCATGGGCGTTGGGAATGAGGTTGATCTGTGTCGCCGCGACAGCGGCGGCCGCCGCCGCGGTGGACTGCTTCACGAACCCGCGCCGGGTGGGATTGAGATCGCGCATGGAGGGTATCTCCGCGGAGTCTTGAGGGTGGGGTCGAGCCAAGGTGAGAACCGAAAGAGCGTCGGCGTTGTTGGCCAGGCTGTTAAGGCTCCAGGAATACCCGATCCGGCCGGCCAATGCCAGAGGCTGCCGCGCGTCGTCCTGGAACACCCTGATCGGACCGTGCTCAGCCTCGCGTCAGGGCCTTGTACTTGATCCGATGCGGCTGGTCGGCGTCGATTCCCAAGCGTTCCTTGCGCTGGGCTTCGTAAGTTTGATAGTTCCCGTCGCACCAGACCACCTGGCTATCTCCCTCAAAGGCCAGAATGTGGGTCGCGATGCGGTCGAGGAACCAGCGGTCGTGGCTGATGACCACCGCGCAGCCGCCGAAGTCGACCAGGGCATCTTCGAGCGCCCGGAGCATATCGACATCGAGGTCGTTCGTCGGTTCGTCGAGGAGCAAGAGGTTGCCGCCGCTCTTGAGCAACTTCGCCAGGTGGACCCGGTTCCGTTCGCCGCCGGAGAGTTTCCCGACCTTCTTTTCCTGGTCCGGCCCTTTGAAATTGAAACTCGCGACATAGGCGCGTGCCGGCATCTTGCGCTTCCCGAGCGTGATCTGATCCACTCCGCCGGTGATCTCCTGAAAGATCGTGTTCTCGGGGTTCAAGGTCTCGCGGCTCTGATCGACGTAGGAAACCGCCACGGTTTCGCCCACGCGGAGGGTGCCATCGTCGGGTTGTTCCTGGCCGACGATCATGCGGAACAGCGTGGTCTTCCCCGCGCCGTTGGGTCCGATCACGCCGATGATTCCGCCCGGCGGCAAGCGGAAGTTCATGTCCTCGATCAGCAAACGGTCCCCGTATGCCTTGCGGACATGCGAGCTCTCGACGACCAGGTCGCCGAGATGCGGCCCTGGCGGGATCTGCAAGACGATCGCTTCATCACGCTTCTCGCCGTCCTGACTGGCCAGTTGCTCATAGCGCTGGAGTCGCGCCCGGTTCTTCGCGACACGAGCCCGGGGGGCCATCCGGACCCACTCCAGCTCGCGTTGCAGGGTTTTCCGACGCGCGCTTTCCTGCTTCTCCTCCAGGGCCAGCCGTGCCTCCTTTTGCTCCAGCCAGGAGGAATAGTTCCCCTCCCAGGGGATGCCGTGCCCGCGGTCCAGCTCCAGAATCCAACCAGCGACATTATCGAGGAAGTAACGGTCGTGAGTCACGGCGACGACCGTGCCGGGATACTCCTGAAGGTGGCGTTCGAGCCAGGCGACGCTCTCGGCGTCGAGATGGTTCGTCGGCTCATCGAGCAGCAGGATGTCCGGCCGTTGCAGCAAGAGCTTGCAGAGCGCGACGCGACGCTTCTCGCCACCGGAAAGCGTCTCGACCTGCGCGTCTCCCGGCGGGAGCCGCATGGCATCCATGGCGATCTCAAGCTGTCGCTCCAGATCCCAGGCATTGGCGGCGTCGATGGCATCCTGAACCTGGGCCTGCTCGTCGAGCAACGCCTCCATCTCGTCCGGCTCCATCGGCTCGGCCAGACGGGCATTGATCTCGTCGAACCGCTTCATCAAGGCTCGGGACGAGGCGACGGCTTCTTCGACATTTCCCCGAACGTCCTTGGTCGCGTCGAGAGTCGGTTCTTGCGAAAGATAGCCGATCGTCACGCCAGGCGCGGGCCTCGCGGTGCCGATGAAGTCCTTATCTTCGCCCGCCATGATCCGCAGCAGCGAACTTTTTCCCGCTCCGTTGCTCCCGAGCACTCCGATCTTGGCCCCTGGATAGAACGAGAGCCAGATGTTCCGGAGAACCTCCTTCTTCGCGTGGGCCTTCGAGAGATTTTCGATGGTAAAGATGTACTGAGGAGGCATCAATGAACCTTCAAAGCTGATGGTCTGCCGATGGTCGTCACGCTGCCCGGCCATCCTGCACCGGAATCACAAATCCATTAGAGCCAATGCCCCTGGCGGCGAAAAGTCCTGTTCGCTCGACAGGTTGAACTTGAACCCGAACTCCGGATTCTGGTAAAACGAAACCCCCTGGAGGGAGTCCCACTCAGCTCCCCCTGGAAGTATCCCTCGCCGGTCGTCTCACGACTCCATCCGGTGATAGGGCGGCGTAGCTCAGTTGGTTAGAGCAGCGGAATCATAATCCGCGTGTCGGGGGTTCGAGTCCCTCCGCCGCTACTACGTCCGGGGCCGACAGGCCCCGCCTCGATGCGACAAAACCCGCTACCTGCAAGGGTTTATGATCCATCGAGGGATCGGGGCTTGAATCCGTTATCCCGTCAGAATCCGACGGATTCCGCCCCGTTCCGTCCCCTCCGGTGGGCAAATAGTGGGCAAAGCCATTTTCGATGGGTTGTCCATCCGTACCCGTTGCGGCCATCGGCGCGGTGTCGTGGGGCTCTCGGGGCGGAGGGTGGGCAGGGCGTGCGGCCGCATCCTCGAGTCGTGCATCCGGGGACGGGTGTAGCGGCCCGTCAGTTCCAGCGTCGAATGCCGCATCATCTTCTGCACGACTCGGGGCGACACCCCGGCCCCGATCGGCCAGGGTGGCGCAGCTGGCAACGCAAGCGCGTGGAAGTCGAAGACGCAATCCGGCGGCGTCTCGGTAGGGGATTCCGGCGGCTTCCAGATCGACCTTGAGCATGTCGGCCCCCCGGCCGGGCAGCGGGAACGCGGGGGCCTCGGGGGCAATGCCGGTCATGTAGCGGGCCAGGTCGTCGGCCAGGTCGCGGGGTAAGGGCAGGGTGGCGGGCTGGCCGTTCTTCGTGTAACCGGCCGCAACCGTCACCGTGGGTCGTCCCCCGAGGTCGAAGGATGCGGCCGTCGTGCTCTGGATCTCCGCGTATCGAAGCCCCGTCGCCACCGCCAGCCGATAGCAGAGGGCGCGGGCCGGGCCGGTCATGCGGCGATACTTCGGCCCCTCGTGCGCCTTCTGGATGAGGCGTAGGAGGTCGTCCATCCCGAGGGTCCGCCGGTCATGCCGACGGTCTTCTCGGGCATTGAACCCGGACACCCCCACGAGGGCGTCATCCCGCGACCGGCCATCCTTCCAGGCCCAGCGCGAGAACCCCCGGATAGCCGCCCGGTGATGGTTGCACGTCGCCAGACTCCGCCCCTCGTCTCGGAGGGCCGCCAGGGCGGCTTGGACGCGAGCCGGGGTCAGGTCGGATAGCCGCTCCGCTCGGGCCATCGTCGCCACGCGCCGGGCGCGATCGGTGAATAGCTTCGCGTGCTTGACCGTGTTATCCCGCGCCACGAGGTCGGAATGCCAGTCGTCCAGGTGATCGGCCAGGGGCCGGGCCTCGTGACGACGGTAGGCGTCGGCCTTGGGGTCGACAATCCGGCACCGAGTCGCGGGCGGCCTCCGACTCGTCATGCCGGGCCATCTCCTCGGTCGCCCGGCGGTCGGGGCATCCCTTCCGCTCGCGCCTGACCCCGTCGGCGTCGGTGATAGCGGTAGTACCAGATCCTTCCCGCGCTTTCGGAAGTGCTGGCCATCGGTCCATCCCCCTACAGATGATCGGTTCGGCTCGAATGGATTGTCGCATACAGTCGGTCAGATGCGCAATATGGCGGCTCTGGCGGGTCGATCGCTCGGGCCGGGTCCGCCGGGCATCTCAATCCCCCGTGGTGCGCCATAAGCGCCATATGCGCGGTAAGTCCCTTCGGAGGGCATCGAGATACCGCGCTTATGGCACTTATGGCGCGGGGCTCTCCCGGCAAACCACCGCTCCGCCGGGCGTCCGCCGGTCGCCTCGGTCCGGGCGTGGGCCAGGTCGGCGGCGGACAGCATGCGGAGGGTCCGGGCGATTTGCTCGGACGACTTGTGACGCTGGAAAACTCCCTCCCGAATCTCGGTCCGGGTCAACCCCTCGGGCATCGCGGCGCGGAGGGCTTCGAGCAAGGCGTCGGCGTCCGGGTCGCCCAGGGCGTCCCCGAAGATGAACGCCGCGCTCCGCTCCGCGAACCGCCAGAGGGCCAGGCCGGACCGGAGATGATCCGCCCGGATGACGGGGCTTCGGTCGATCAGGGCGTAGAGCATCGCCAGCCGCATCGTGTGGGCCTCGGCGCGGCTCGTCACCGCCCCGAGCAGGCCGGGCCGCCCCTCGGACAATTCGGGATAGGCGGTCGGCCCACAGGTCATCGGCTTCGGCGTCCCGATCCATCCGGCCGAGCGGTCCGGGCGAAGTCGGCGGCGTCCCCGAGGCGGCGGAGCATCGGCGCGAAGTCCACCGATTCGAGGTCCCCGCCGAAGGGCAGCAGCTTGGACCGGCGGACCGCCAGCCACAGGAACCGATTGGCGAACCCGTTGGCGGCGTCGGTCCGGGTCAGCAGCGCCGACAGCTCGTCTCGGGTGATGTGGCCGATGATCGAGACGTGGGCGCCGGTCGCTCGGAGCGGGTTGTTCCGGGTCAGGGTCCGCAAGTTGCCCGAGTCCCAATGCCTGCCGCACGAGGGCCGACAGGCTATTGCCGTCGCGGGTCGCCACGCGGAGCGTCCCGCCCAACTCGGACTCGATGCACAGGATTCGCTTGTCCGACTCGCCCGCGTCAACCTCGACTGTCCTGATACCCGGTGATCCGCCTCGCCTTGCCTTCCCGGATCGGCTCGCGCTTGAGTCACCGGGTCGCGCACGGCATGGATCAAGCCTTCCCCGGTCGATAGGCCGGTCATCACCCGATCGGCCGTCCAAGTCGGGTCGGTCGCTTCCAAGAGGCGTCGGGCGTGTCCCCACGAGGTTCCCTTGCGTCCCTTGGCCGTGTCGCCCACGAGGGCCGCGAATTCGTTGGCGTGGTGCCGGTCGGCTTCCACCGCGAAGTAAGCGGACCGGCCGATGAGGTTGCCGAACCCGATCAGCAGTTGCACGAGGATCGCCACCGGGTCCGCTTCGGTGTGCGGCTCGATGGCGCGGATGATCTCCCCGGCCAGGCCATCGAAGGCGGGGGCCTCGGGCGGGTCGGGCCAGGCCGGGCCGATCGGCGGCGGCTCGGGCTCGTCTCGGGGTTCCGCCGGGGGCGGGGCGTCCAGGTCCGCCTCGGGGGCCAGGTCCGCCACCCGTTCCAGCTCCGCCCGGCATTCCTCGGGCGTCCCACCCCTCGGGAACCCCGTCGCGCCAGCCATTCCTCGATGTCCGCCCCCTCGATGATCTCTCGCATCGCTCCGCCACAGGTCGGGCAGGCGGACGATTCGGACCGTCGGCCTCGGGGCCAGCTTCGCCAACTCCGCCATGACGGCGCGGGCGTAGCCTTCCCCCTCGGGGTCGTGGTCGGGCAGGATGACGACTTCCCGCCCGGCCAGGGGTCGCCAGTCGGTCTTGTCGGGCCGACTTCGCGCCGTGGGCCGATGTCGTCGCCGTCACCCCGAGGCGTCGGGCCAGGTCCGCCGCTTTCTCCCCCTCGGTCAGATAGACCCGGCCGGGCGGCGGCCAGGTCGGGCAGGTGGTACAGCGGCCAGAGTCCGGGCGGGTCGCCCAGCGCCCACCCCTCGGGGGTCGGATGGACGGGCCGGAATTCCTTCCGCTCGCCCGGCGGGTCGAACCGATAGACCCGCGCGGCCTCGGTCCCGTCGGCCTCGTGGATAGGCTCCATTCCGCCGTGGGCCTGCCCAGCTTGCGGGCGGTCGCCTCGATGGCGGCCTCGGGGGTCGGGTGGGTCCGCTTGGGCTTCGGCGCGGCCTTGCCGTTGGCGTGGGGCCTCGTGGGGCGGCCGTCGCGGGTCGGGAACAGGTCCGCCTCGGTCATCCCGAGGGCGGCCACGATGTCTCGCGCCTCGCAGTCGTGGGCGTGGCAATGGATCAGCGCCCGGCCATCGTCGCCGCGCTTGATCGACAGGTTGCGGCGGTCGCCGTCGTGGGCCGGGCATCGGCTCTCCCACGAGTCCGGGCCGGACGGGCGGGGGTCGAACCCCCGCGCATCGAGCCGGGCCACGAGGGCGGCCGTGGGGTCGTGGTGCATCATCGCGCCACCCCCTGCCATCCATCGGCGGATCGTCTCGGGACTCCAGACGGGGGCCTTGCCGATCTTCCGATCGGGGGGCGGGAACCGTCCGGCGGAGCGCTCGCGTTCGATGGTCCGTCTGGACATCCCGAGGGCGGCGGCCACGTCTTCGATGCGGAGGGCCAGGCGTTCCACGGACGGAGTAGCGGCATCGGCCGGGCTGAGGGCGGGGCGGTCGCTCATCGGCCACCCCCTTCCCGGCTGGCGGGATCGGAGGCAGCTTCCAGGGCGGCCAGGACTTCGGCCAGGTCGAAGCGCAGCACCTTGGGCGACAGCTTGCGGGCCGGAATGCGGCCCTTGCGATACCACCCGAGAATCGTCATGGGCTTGACCCGCAACCGCTCCGCCAGTTCGGCGGAGGTCAACAGGTCGTCAGATTCGGCGGTCGGCATGATGGGGACTCCGATTGTGGGCCGCACCATGCGGCCTCAACCGGACCCGCTCGATATGCAATTATGACCCTGCATACCGTCTGCATACCGTTGCCTTATCGGTGCTTACGTCGTGCATAACTCCCTTCCGGCCGCGCTCCCCGGTTAAGTTTCGCGGGATCGACCGGATATATCTTGGGCCTCGGGCTATCCAGGTCGGGCAGGACGTTCCCGGCTTTGATCCACTTCTTGACCACCTTCAAGTCGCGGGAAACTTGATACTGCTTGGATTCATCTCCATAGACTTGTTTGGCGATGCTCCTTTGACTCGTCAAGTCTCCGCGAAGGACGATGAGCCGATAGCATTGAATGGCTTCCTCGGACGGTTCCTTGGGCGGAGGCTCGGTCCCCGGCGTCCGATCCTCGGAGGGGCTTTCCGCGCTTATGGCGCTTTTGGCGCGGATTGGGGGACCATCGGCCAGGGGGCGGAACTTCCGATTCGGGGCCGATACCAGATTCTCGGGTAAGGTCCGGGCGGATTCTTGCAGGATCAATGCTTTGATCCGGTCCGCCTCGATGGCGGGATAGCTCGCCAGCTTCGACAGGATCGTCTCGGCGAGCCGTCCCACCCATTCGAGATCGGCTCGAAAGTGCTCGGGCCTTCCGCGGTGGATGCTCCGCATGAAGGCGTGCTTTTGCAGAGCGGAGCCGCAGTTGCAGATGGCGAACCAGAGACGTTCCCCGTAGCAAAAGGCCGCCTCGTGCGCCGAACGCAGGATAGCCCACCCGCTTCAAGGGGATTCAGTGGCGCATTGCACCGAAGGGCTTCCACCGCGAGGGAAATCGGTTCCTGTGCGGCTTCCAGGGCCTCGCAGAGCTTTCCGAACGCGATTCGGAGGCAGTCCGGGCGGGAATCCTGAAAAGCAGGCGGCAGCGGCTTCGCGGCCAGTGCCTCTTGAACGTCGTTCGCGGTCTTCAGACACGCCAGCGCGGCGGCACGCGCGGCCAGGACTTCATCGGCGGTCGGCATGGTGAATCCCCCTACAGGTCGGGCCGAACCCGGCGGGCGTGACGGTAGGGGTCGCCGAGCACCCGCCGGGTTCGCTTGGACGGACCGCTTGCAAGTCGGTTCGCCGCACCCGAGACCATTGTACACTATCGGCAGGGGTTCCCTCGGACTTGCATGCACCGATCCGTCAGAGCGTCCGAGGTCGCCTCGGGCGGGGGGATTCGGACTTGCCGCACCCACCGAAAAATTCCGTTCTGAATTTTGGCAAGGCGCGCGCGGGCTGAACCGTCCGTATCCGGGGGCATGTCATCCCAGCGTCTCACCCCCCCCTCGGGTCGGCTCGGCGGAGGGGGGGGGATGGGGTGGGTTTGTCCGAGGGAGACTCGTGGCGCGCAGGTCCGCCGTGATGCGCCGGGCGGGCGGGGGTCAGGACCGGACGTAGCGGCCGTTGGGGAGGGGGCGGGCTTGACCGAGGGAGACGAGGGTTTCCAGCAGTTCGGCCACCTTGTCGGCGCGGGCACGCTGGAACTGGCGGGCGAGTTGTTCGGGGGTCAGGCCGCCGGGGGCGGTGGACAACGCGGCGCGGACGGCCTGGGCTTGCTCGGGAAGGGACTTCGGCCAGGGGTGTTTCCTGGCGGGCTTGACGGGGGTTGGGGTCGGCTCGGGTTCCTCATCAATCAAGGTGCCTTGCGTGGCGGCGGTCGTCCCCGCGGGGTGCTGGAATTCGGGACGCAACCACCGGATGAGTCCCCGCGCCTCCTCCGCCGCGCCGCTCCCGGTTCAGGTCCACCAGCCGGCGGAGGATGTCGTCGTCGGACAGGTCGCGTGGCCAGCCGTAGGCGTCGAAAACCGCCGCGTCCAGGTCGTCATGAAGCTGTTTCAGGACCGAGACCAGCCCTTGCTCGTGGATGGTCTTTTCCTCGTCTGTCAGAGGTTCACTATATGGGAGTTTGGAGAGAACATTGTAAATTCCGGTAAGAGTAAGGCTCGTATAATTATTTTGTCGATCTTTCAAATGTGCGTCAATTTGCTCTGCAATCGAGCGGATTCTTTCTTTCTCGGGCTCCGAAGCGACTGGGAAGGGGAAGGGATCAAAGACAATGGCTGGTTTCCATCGCAAGTCGTTGCCTTTGCCCATTCTGGCGCCACTTTTCTCAGCCATGCTTGATGAACTTTGGAAAGCAGGACACCCAGAATAAGGGCATCATCGGACACTATACTGTAAACTTGGACATCCGGCAGAACATCGCCGCTCACAAATACGAATGGCTTATATTTTGACGTGTCGGGTACCGCTATGTAACGATCAAGTTTTGCAAGGGCTCGTCTCAGCTTCGGAGCGTTCTCACCGAATAGCCACCAATTGCGCCTCCGTGTCTCTCTATTATTTTGATCTCGTTCGGGTTTTACTGTTTCAAGAATTCGTTGATATAACGCTGGGTGCACTGCGCCTAGCTTCTTCGCTCGACAATCCGAAAAAGTCGATTACCCATCGCTGTTGCCGTCTTTGTACCAAATCTCTTCCGATGAGGTATTTGGACTGTCACCGTTTCCACTATTGCATTGTTCTGACAGAGGTTATGATCGGAGGCGGAGGAGATCCGACGGGAGGGACCGCCATGTCGCTCTTGGAACACCCCGACGCTCAGGCCCTTCTGGCCGATGCCGTCGTGACGCCCGAACAGGTCCGCGGCTGCCAGGACCGGATCACGACCTTCCTGCAACGCTACCTGCCCCGCTTCTACCGCGCCGAGCAGCGGGCCCACGCCACGCTCGTCATCCGCGGCCTGCTCAGCGGGCTGCAGCGCAAGACCTGCGAGCCGATCGCGGTCGAGGCCGGCGTCCACCGCAAGCCGGTCCAGAACTTCGTCGGCTCAGGCGCGTGGGACGACGAGGCCGTCATGACCGAACTCCGCGGTCATGTCCGCGAGACGCTGGGCCACCCCGACGCGGTCCTGATCCTCGACCCCAGCGGCTTCCCCAAGAGTGGGACCGAGTCGTGCGGCGTCGCCCGGCAGTGGTGCGGTCGGCTGGGCAAGCAGGACAACTGCGTGCGCCAGGAAAGCTTGGGAAAGGGGGAAGCGATGTAACGCAGAAACCTTTCGACGGGACCCCGCGGGTAACCAACCCCGCCCGGCAAAGCTTGGCCAGCAGCCGGAAGCGAGTCTTGCGTGGTGCCGGGGTAACCCGGACTGCGAAGCGTAGACAGCCAGTGAGCGGGCCGTGCCATTGAGCCCCGAAATCCTGCTCGCGGGAGCCGACGTCGTGCAGTTGACGGAAGGCCGCATCGCGACGCCGCAATGGCCTGGCGTCCGCGATCCCGCCGGGGTCGAAGAACAGGGCACGCTCACATGGGTCCCCCAGGAACCTGGGAGGCCCCGCCGCCTCCGCGGTCAATCCCGGCCGGAGAAACCGGGTGACCAACTCCAGGCCCGCGGCCGATGCACCCGGCGGCCACGGGAACGAAACGCGGGTGCAACCGAGGTACCGCCCGTGCGAAGGCAACGAAGCGCGGCGGGACGGGCGGCGGGGAGTCGGAGCGCCTCATAGTACCGTCGAAACGGGGGAACCGACCCGAGGGACCCCGCCGAGGGAAGGGGGCGCCGGGCCATGAGACCGTTGGAGGGAACGATGCCAGGGACTCCGAGCCCTGATCTCATCTCACCGCGACAACAACGGATAGCGACGCTGGCGAGGGACTCGCCGCAGGTGGCGTTGACGACACTCGCACACCACATCGACATCGACTGGATGTATGAGGCGTACCGGCGCAGGCGCAAGGACGGGGCCGTCGGGGTGGACGGGCAGACGGCGGAGGACTATGCCGCGAACCTGGAGGCCAACCTCCGGTCGCTGCTGGACCGCGCCAAGTCCGGCTGCTATCAGGCCCCGCCCGTGCGACGGGTGCACATCCCGAAGGGGGACGGTCGGGAGACCAGGCCCATCGGCATCCCCACGTTCGAGGATAAGATCCTCCAGCGTGCGGTGGCGATGGTCCTGGAGGCCGTCTACGAGCAGGACTTCCTGGACTGCTCGTACGGCTTCCGGCCGGGCCGCTCGGCGCACCAGGCGCTCGATACGCTCTGGCATCGGACGATGGAAGTCGGTGGCGGGTGGGTCCTGGAGATCGACATTCGCAAGTTTTTCGACACCCTGGACCACCGCCAGTTGCAAGCGATCCTGCGTCGGAGGGTACGTGATGGCGTCCTGCTGCGGCTGATCGGCAAGTGGCTCAACGCGGGCGTCCAGGAGGACGGGTGCGTCACGCACCCCGAGGCCGGCAGCCCGCAGGGCGGGGTGATCAGCCCCATCCTGGCCAACGCCTACCTGCACGAAGTCCTCGACACCTGGTTCGAGCAGACGGTCAAGCCTCGCCTGAAAGGGCGGGCGTACCTGATCCGATATGCCGACGATGCGGTGCTGGTCTTCGCGTTGGAGAGCGACGCGCGACGAGTCCTGGACGTGCTTCCCAAACGCTTCGGGAAGTACGGCCTGACTCTCCATCCGGAGAAGACCCGGTTGGTTCCGTTCCGGCGGCCACGACGGGATGCCCGCCCGGGTATCTCCCGAGATGACCGCCCGGGCACGTTCGACCTGTTGGGGTTCACCCACTACTGGGGCCGAGCGCGCACGGGGAGCTGGACGGTGAAGCGCAAGACGGCCAAGGATCGCTTGCGCCGGTCCCTGAAGTCGATCGGGCGGTGGTGCCGCGAGCACCGCCACCTGCCGATCCAGGAGCAGCGGGTCGCCTTGGCGGCGAAGCTGCGAGGGCACTTCGCGTACTACGGGATCACCGGAAACACGCGGAGTCTCGGCACCTTTCGGTACCACGTGAGGCGTGCTTGGCATCGGTGGCTCAGCCGCCGCTCAGACAAGGCGTCCATCCCGTGGGAGCGTTTCAGCGACCTGGAGCGACGCTACCCGTTGCCCCCGGCTCGACGGGGACGTGCCCGTCCGGTCACGTAGCGAAGACATGGCCCGAGGAGCCGGATGCGTGAGTTGCGCACGTCCGGATCCGTGGGGGCCCGGGGCGGGAGACTGCCCCGGGCTACCCGACCAGGTCGGCGTCTTCCTCGTGTGCGTCACCCCCGGCGGCTCGGCGCTGCTGGACCATCAACTCTATTTGCCCGAGGATTGGGCGGCCGACCCTGTCCGCCGCGCGAAGTGTCATGTCCCCGACGCCGTGACCTTCCAGGAGTCGTGGCGGATCGCCGTCGAGTTGCTGCGGCGTTGCCGCAAGGGCTTGCCCCACGCCTGGGTCTGCGGCGACGACGAGATGGGCCGACCGGCGGCGTTCCGCGGCTGGCTCCGCCGGCACGGCGAGCGGTACGTGCTCGACGTGCCGTGCAACACGAACGTCCGCGACCTGGAGCGTCGGCGTCCCCCGCGGCGGCGTGCCGGCCGGGGCCGCAAGCGGGAGGTGCCGTTCTGTCGCGCCGACGCCTGGGCGGCGCGGCAACCGGACGCGCGGTGGACCCGGCTGACGGTCCGCGACGGCGAGCGGGGGCCGCTGCAGGTCGACGCCATGGCCGTGCGGGTGCGGGCCAAAGACGAGCGGCGGGTCGGGCCGGAGGAGCGTCTGGTGGTGACGCGGACGGTCGACGCGGCGTCTCGAACCGACTACGCGCTGAGCAACGCCGGCCCCGAAGTGCCACTGTCCGAGTTGGTCCGGGTGCGGTTCACGCGGCACCGGATCGAGGAGGTGTTCGGCGCGGCGAAGGGTGACGTCGGGCTGGGGCAGTACGAGGTGCGGAGCTGGGTGGGCTGGCACCACCACATGACGTTGTCGCTTCTGGCGCTATGGTTCCTGATCCTGGAGCGGATCCGGGTCGGGGGGGAAAACCCCGGCCGTGACGGTGTCGCAGGTGCGGGAGATCGTCACGCGTCTGCTCCGGTCGCCGGCCCCGAGCCCCGAGCGAATCGCGGAGGTCGTCAGCCGCGTGCTGTGGCGGAAGGAGGCGGCGCGGATCTACAAATGGCACAAGGCCACGGGGACATTTCCGCCCCGCCGTCCACGACTGGATTCGAGCTGATCGATTGCACCAACGTTTAAACGGTGACAGTCCA
>CAVWUA010000031.1:0-80372 GCA_963758025.1 uncultured Planctomycetota bacterium
CCGTGTACGGTTAACCCCGTACCGAGGGTTCGAATCCCTCCCTCTCCGTTCTCGAGGAAGCGGTCGGCGTCATTCGCCGACCGTTTTTCGTTTATAGTCGATCTCTCGGCAAGGATTCGGTAGGACCGATTCGGTGAAGCGTACTTACTCTTAAGAACCACGATCCTCCGAATGTACGACGGCCCTAATCGCGTCGTGGAGCCGAACCTGACGCAGAGGGGTCGTGTCGGGTCCGGTGGTCAGTAAGGAAAAAGGCCGCCGGACGGCTCGCGTGAGGAGCCGCCCGGCGGCCGGGGTGGATCGAAAGTGGTTCGGCTCGGAACTGGCTCAAAGAGGAGAGGGCGACTCTGGCCAGCGCGGGAAATCAGCCGCGATCGCTGCTAGCACTCGTGCGAGAGTCGCTCTGGCTGCGACCGCCCCGCGACGAGTTGGCGTAAACGGAGGTCAGGATGCCCAGCAAGGCGGAGCGACGCCCGGATCGTGAGGTTCCTCCCCCACGCCGAGTTCTCGCCATTGCGGCACCCGCCCACTCGTAACCACTGTGCAAGGGGGCATTCTTCCGGGAATTGGCCACGCTCATCGAGTCAAGAACTCCCAAAGAGGTCGGGCGGGTCGCGGACTTCGCGATTCCGCCACTCCCATCCCTGGCGTCGAGAGACACCCATCTATCGTCGGCAACGGCACTTCGTCGCGCCGCCACCTTGCGATCCGCGGTGTCACACCACCGCGAGGGACTCCACGAGTAAGTCGTCTCTGATCGGGATCACACCCGAAAACGCTCACCACCGCCAATTGATTTGTGTCCCCTTCCCATCGGTCGGAACCGGCCCGAAGCATCAACCGAACTTGGCGAAGTCTTGGACCGAGAGAGACAGAGATGACCGGAAGACAATTCCCCGTGTTTCATCGGTCTTCATGTGTTGCGACGATCGGTAGGGGTTTAGAATCATATCCTCTAGCGACCGATTTGCCAAGGGTGATTCCCAGCACGAAAATCATGAAGTTTTCGTGATGGTCGACGACTCCGAGTGGCGTTTCGCCCCGACCAACGGCAGTCTCCACGGCGGGAGGAGGTACGGCCTGTTTCGCGGGAGGTTTCGCGCCACTGAGCAAGGCCAGCAAGAGCATGACCGTGCTGATCCCGTTGAACGTGGCGTGAAGCGCGATCGGGGCCGCCAGGTGACCGGTGCGACGGTACAGCTCCCCCAGGCCGAACGAGAGCAAGAACAACGGGATCGGCGCGGGCCATTGCGGGAAATGGACCCCCGCGAACGCCATGGATGCAATCAGGTTCGGTATGTGTACGGACAGAAGACCCCGCCGCGATGAAGATTCCGGCTCGGCCGTTTCCGAGATCGGCGCGAGGGGCGCCTGATAGGCTGGCCAGGCCGCGTTATCACCCGGCAATTCGCCGCTGTTCACGATCTCGATCTTCGAATCCGGGACGGCGTCGAGCGAGTCGGCGAGGCCGGTCTTCCTGTCCGCGCTGGTCGGCGTCCAGACGCGCCAGAGCCATCCCAGAAGAATGCCGCGAAAGAACATCTCCTCGGCGACTGGGGCCAGCACGACCGCCGAAAGTAGGGCCAGGATGGCCACCGGGACGTTCAAATGTTCGAGGAGGGCCTCTTCCAGCGGATGCGAGTTCGTCGGAACGAAAAGCGTCAACAACAGCATGATCCCGTAACAAACCGGCGCGAGCAGCAGACATGCGATGATGCCCCGTCCGATGTTGAGTCGCGTATTCTCACGGACCAACCCAAGATCGGCCGGAGTCGCGCCGGAAAGTCGCCGGAGCACAAGCGGCATCAAGGGGATCAAGGCCACGTTGATCACGGAGACCAGAACGATCTGAATCGTGGGGGACAGAGGTTCGGGTTTAACCGGCTTCGTCGCGGTCGCGGGTGTTGGCTTCTTGGCGGGAGGTGTCTCCC
This sequence comes from uncultured Planctomycetota bacterium, assembly GCA_963758025.1. Lineage (GTDB taxonomy): Bacteria > Planctomycetota > Planctomycetia > Isosphaerales > Isosphaeraceae > CAVWUA01. Next base: position 1,932 of record CAVWUA010000031.1, read on the forward strand.
CTCTCCGGTTCAGGTACAGAACCGGCAGGACGCTCAGGTTCAGAATAATCCAGAGGAGGATGATGGCCGCGATGGACAGCGGTCCCCAGGGGACGGACCGTTTCTTGACGACCGGCAGCAAAGGCAAACCCGAGAATAGGCGGCTGATCGCCCAGGTCCAGGCCGAGATCATCGCCGTGAGCACGACCATCACGACCAGACCGGCGAGAAAGGCATAGGGGCTTGGCGGCAGTCCGGCGCGGGGCATCGGGCGAAGTCTCCAGAAGGATGCGTCTCGATCGAAAACGCAGGTTTTTCATCCTACGCTCTCCAGTCGTCGGGGGCCACCTTGCCCGGATGGGGCCTTCTGCCCTAGAATCGCCTCCTGCACGTTGCCGGGTGAAATCGCGAGAGGGAGGTCCGACGGACCATGCCGAATGCCGTTGAGCAGTTGACGATCCTTCGACGAGGGGTCGAGCAGATCGTTCCCGAACCGGAGTTTGTCAAGAAACTGGAGCGTTCCGTCGCCAACGGCACCCCCTTGCGCGTCAAGTACGGCATCGACCCGACTGGCATCGACGTCCATCTCGGCCACACGGTCCCGCTACGTAAGCTCCGCCAGTTCCAGGACCTTGGGCACACGGCCGTCATCATCATCGGCAATTACACGGCCCTCGTCGGCGACCCCTCCGGCCGCGACGAGACCCGCGCCACGCTGACCAAGGAGCAGGTCGAGAACAACGCGCAGGATTATCTTCGCCAGGTCGGCCGGATCATCGACCTCGACCGAGCCGAAGTCCACCATAACGGCGACTGGTTCTCCCGGTGGTCCTTCCTCGACGTTCTCGACCTCACGCGTCACATGACGCTTGGACAGATCTCCGCCCGGGAAGACTTCGCCAAGCGAATCAAGGAGCCAGAAGCCGGTCTATCTTCACGAATGCCTGTATCCGCTGATGCAAGGCTGGGATTCGGTCGAGATCAAGGCCGACGTGGAGCTGGGGGGAACGGAGCAGCTATTCAGCCTGCTCGTCGCGCGCGACCTCCAGCAATCGCGGGGGCAGGAACCGCAGGTGGCGATGACGATGCCGATTCTGGTCGGCACCGACGGCACCCGCCGGATGGGCAAGAGCCTGGGCAATTACATCGGCGTCGCGGAACCGGCCGAAGCCCAGTTCGGCAAGGTGATGAGCATCCCCGACGAGCCGATGCGGCAGTACTTTACGCTCTTGACCGACCTCCCGATGGCCGAGGTCGATCGTCTGCTCGGGTCCGGAGGCAACCCCCGCGACGCGAAGGAGATCCTCGGCAAGGCGATCGTCGCGCAGTATCACGGCACCGAGGCGGCGGAGAAGGCCGCCGAGGCGTTCCGCAAGCGGGCGCAGGGCGAGGACCCGGACGAGATCCCCGAGGTGCCGCTCGGTCGGGACCAGCTCGATGCCGAGGGGCGGATGCCGGCTCCTCGGCTGATCACGGCCCTGGGGCTGGAGTCGAGCACCTCGAACGCCCGCCGGGTGATCGAGCAGGGGGGGGTGACGATCGGGCCGGACCGGCAGCCGGTGGAAGACCCGAAAGGTCGGCTTCCAGTCGGAGACGGGTTGATCGTCCGCGTCGGCAAGCGCAAGATCGCGCGGGTGCGGCTGGTCTGAACCGCTTTTACACGAGAGAGAGCCCGGGAACCCTCATGGCAAAGCACGGATTCGGCCTCATCGGCTGCGGAATGATCGCGGAGTTTCACACCAAGGCGATCAACGAGATCGAGGGGGCCAGCGTCGTGGCCGCCTTCAGCCGCTCCGAGACAAACGGCGCGAAGATCGCCGAGATGGCCGGCGGGCGAGTGCACGGTCTACGACGACCTCGACCAGATGCTTGCCCATCCGGGGCTGGACGTCGTCTGCGTCTGCACGCCCAGCGGCGCCCACCAGGACCCGGCCGTGAAGGCGGCGCAGGCGGGCAAGCATGTCGTGGTCGAGAAGCCGCTGGAGATCACCCTGGAGCGTTGCGACGCGATCATCCAGGCCTGTGACAAGGCCGGCGTCCGGCTCTGCACGATCTTCCCGTCGCGATTCACCCCGGCGAACCTCGACTTGAAGGCGGCGATCGACACCGGGCGGTTCGGCCGGCTCACCCTGGGCGATACCTACGTCAAGTGGTGGCGCACGCAGGAGTATTACGACTCCGGCGGCTGGCGAGGGACCTGGGACCTGGACGGCGGCGGGGCCTTGATGAACCAGGCGATCCACAACGTCGATCTGCTCTACTGGCTGATGGGGGACGTCGACTCCATCCAGGCGATGACCGCCACGCTGGCTCACGAGCGGATCGAGGTCGAGGATACCGCCGTGGCCTGCTTGCGGTTCCAGAACGGGGCCCTCGGCGTGATCGAGGCCGCCACGAGTGCCTATCCCGGCCTGCTGAAGCGGACGGAGATCCACGGCGACCGAGGCTCGGCCCGGGTCGAGCAGGACGACATCACGCTCTGGGACTTCCAGGAGAAGGTTCCGAGCGACGACGAGATCCTCGCCGCGATGGCCGGCCGCGCCGAACTTCAAGGCCGGCGCCAGCGACCCGAGAGGCATCACGCACATCGGCCACCGCGACCAGCTGACCGACTTCCTCCAGGCGATCGACGAGGGACGTCCGCCCTTGGTCGATGGCCGCGAGGGGCGGAAGTCGGTCGAGATCATCCGGGCGATCTACAAGTCCGCCCGCACGGGACAGGCGGTTTCTCTGCCGCTGACCGACGATACGATCTGAACGACGGTCACAAAAGGACGCCCAGGCAGGTCAAAGGAGTGACCTCGATGAAGCGGAGCCGCAATCAGACGCTCGACTATCTGACCTACCTGGCCGTGCGCCTGGTAGTCGGGGTCGCCCAGGCGTTGTCGATCGAGCAATCGTATGCCTTCGCCGATAGCCTGGCGGGGCTCCTGTACCGGGTGGACAAGCGGCATCGCCGGGTTGCGATGGAGAACCTCCGTCTGGCCTTCGGCGATCGGTACAACGAGGCCGAACGCGACCGGATCGTGCGCGGGGTGTACCGGCATTTCTGCCGGATGCTGATGGAGATGCTGCACATCCCCCGGAAGCTCCACCCGACCACCTGGCGCGAGCGGATCACGCTCGTCGGGCACGAGCGCGGTGCTGGACCGGCTCCTTCAGGGCGGCCCGCTCATCATGGTCACGGGCCACTTCGGCAACTGGGAGATGGCCGGCTACCTGTTCGGCCTCTTCGGCTTCCCGCCGAACTCCGTCGCCCGCACGCTGGATAATCCCGTATCTCGATCGGTTCCTCCGCCAGTTCCGCGAGCGGACCGGGCAGAAGTTGATCCCCAAGAAGGGAGGATATGACGAGATGCTCGACGTTCTGCGGAACGGGGGCGTACTCTCCTTCCTCGCCGATCAGGATGCCGGCCAGCGCGGGATGTTCGTCGATTTCTTCGGCCGCCCCGCCTCGACCCACAAGGCCATCGCCCTGCTCGCCATCGAGCACCAGGCCCCGGTCGTCGTCGGCTACGCGCGCCGGATCGGCCCCGGATTCCGTTACGAGGTCGGGTGTACCTCCCTCATCGAGCCGGACCAGTGGACCGGGACCGCCGAGGATGCCCGCCTGCTGACCCAGTGCTACACCACCGCTCTCGAAGAGATCATCCGGCGTGACCCGGATCAATATCTCTGGCTCCACCGCCGCTGGAAACACCAGCCAAAGCCCCGGAAGACGAGGCATATCGCCCCAGAGGCCACAGAGAGCCCAGAGAGAATACAGAGTCATTCCTGATCTCTCCGGGGTCTCGACTCTCTGTGCCCTCTGTGCTCGCTCGCTCTGGTTCAGGGTTTGGTCGCGGAGAACTCCTGGCTCGGGCCGTCCTCGCCGATCTGAACCGTGAAGCTCTTGCCGCCGGGCGCGACGTGGACGTGGATGAACTGCCCTCCCTCGGGGTCTTTGTTGGCGATCAGTTCAGGGTCGGTATTCTCCTCGGGGCCGGTCGCCTGGTTCTTGTGGAGCTGGTAGCTAGCCTGGATCGAGGAGATCGACTTCAGAAGTTGAACCGTCTCTGGCGAGCCTCCCTTCCTCGGGCCGTTGTTCATGATAGCGACGGTCGGCTGGATCGTGCGGACGAGCGTGGGATGATTCGACGAGTCCAGTCCGTGATGCGTCACCTGATACAGATCCACGGGGCCGATCAGGTTGCGCGGGCAGACAAGCTGTCGCTCGATGTTCCAGGTCAAGTCGCCGCAGTCGAGGAAGGTGAAATCCCCGTATTCGAACAGGAAGGCCAGGCTGCGGGCATTATCCGATCGATCCTCCGGCTTGTCCGCCGGCGCGTCCTTGCAGAGAGGGTTTTCCGCGGGCGTCCCCCCGGGATAGCGAGCCGATGCATCGAGAACCTTGCCGCCGGAGGCAAGCACCACGACCTTGACGCCATCCGGCAACTCGAATGTGTTGCCCGCTTCGAGAGTCGTTCGGTTCTCTCCCGCGATCTTGCGATACGCTTTCCCCAGCGGATCATCCGGGGCGGGACCATCCGGGTAGCGAGCCTTGTCCCCCTCCGGAGCGTTCGGGTCAGGCAAACCACGATCCCAGAAGCGGCCGATCCGCACGCGCTTCGAGAGGCCCTCGATGCCTCCGAAGTGGTCGCGATGCCAGTGCGTCGTCACGAGATGGTTGATCTGGTCGAGTCCGGCGACGTCCTTCAACACATGGACGATCCGCTCGGGGTCGCGATCCTCGAAGCCAGCCCAACCCGTGTCGATCAGAATGGATTCGTGCTCGGGGGTGACGATGAGGGTGGCCGCGCCTCCCATCACGTCAATGAAATAAATATCGAGCCCTTGCTCTGGTGCGCTGGCCCCGCACAGGCCCACGACAACGAGCGCGGCCAAGACCAACCGTTGGAGAGGCAATCGCATGGAAATCGGCTCCGTATCGTGTTGAAGGAACGGCCCCGGCGTCTCGGGACAATCCCAACGCTCAGCGGGGCCGGACCCGGATTCCGTCCCAGATTGTCCCCGATGCGTCTGCGAAGTGCAAGGGACTCGACCAGGTCGTTATGCCTTCCGCCGGCCAGTCCATCCGCCAGCAGCGCGGCCCCTTGAGCGGCATGTTTGACCCAAGCACCAGGCAAGGAGGGCAGGGGAGAGACCACGCCGAAGCGAGACAGAGACTCCCTCGTCATGTCCCCGATCTCGGGATCTCCCGCCCCCGCGCCCGAAAGGTAGATCCGCTCGAACGGAGTGATCGCCTGGAGCCCTGCGAGTTGCTTGATGAGCGACTCGCGGAATACATCCAGCCCGCCGGGGCCGAGGTCGGCCAGGCCGCCGTGAAACAGGTCGTCCTTGGCGAGGGGCGATAGTAGATACGCCACTTCGCCATCCCAGGCCCCTCCGCAGCGAAGCCCGATCGGACCTCGCGTGCCGGCCGAGGCATCCACCAACCTCCCGCCCTCCACGACCATGAGCGCCGTGAAGGCCGATCCCACTTCCACCACGGCGAATGTCGATTCCGCCAGCGGCTTCCCCGTGCTCTGGGCATGTTGATTCAAGGCGAGCGCAACGACGCTGACCTTATCGGCGGTTCCCATGTCCACGGTATTGAGCTTACGATATGCGGGGATCGTCGGCAGATGCACCCCGCCCGGCAAGAACAGAACAGGCAAGCCCGACGCGACCAGATCGCGAACCCAGCGTCGGAAGCCGATGACACCGACATCTTCTCCGCGGTCCTCGGCGCGGACGAGTGACATCAGGTCAATCTCCTCGTCTCGCACCCGCTCCGCGCGGACAAGCGGCAAACCGTATCCCGAAGGGCCGGCGATCAGGTCGAGCGGTTCCCAGCCGTGAAGCGTGGTACGCAAGCGATCCGGATCATCGCGGAGGGCCGAAGGCGTCAACCGGGCCTGGTCGGCAACCGCACCATCGACCAGCAAGAGCAGGTCGAGACTACTGGTTCCCGGGTCGGTGCCAACGACACGAGGCATGTGAGAGGGACCATCAGCTCAGGGAGCGGCCGAGATCGAGAATCGCTTCGGCGTCGAAAATCCGGTCGTTGGCCACAAACAGCTCTTGAACGGCTTTCCTGTGGATCTTCATCTTCGTACCGCCAACGCCCAGGGCACCCCAGACGCGAAACCCGTCTCGCTCGGTGCCTCGGTCCGTCGCTTCGATCCCCTCGATTCCCAGGGGAGGGACCGCGTTCAGGTCGATGGCAATCCTCAGATCGGGGAGCGACTGGCGGACCGACGCGGGGAGCAGGACCGCTCCGGCCGCGCCCGCCGAGACGACAAGCGAGACTCCTTGCAAGCCTTCGGTCAATGCCTCGGGCGTGTCGGTGGTGAACGGAGTGACGACCTTTCGGGTGGTCGCCTGAATCGGATCGGCAATCGACCTCGCGCGGTCGAGTCGGCGCGAGCCGACGGAGACCTCGGCCCCTTCTCTTGCCAGAAGCCGCGCCACGCGCTGGCCAACCGGGCCCGTGGCACCGAGAACCGCCACGCGAACGCCATCGAGCGAGCCACCCGCTCCTTCGACCGCGGCGAGCACGGCCGCGGCGGCGGTCGTGTTGCAGCCGTTGGCGTCGAAGAGGACCGAGACGCGGAACGGGCCGAAGAAGGTTTCCTTGACCGTGTCGAGGACGGACTCAGCCGCCGCGACGTCGGAACCTCCGACAAAGATCGCCGAGCGTTGCAGGTCCGCCGGACCTCTCGTGAACAAAGCGCCGTGGACCAGGCCGCGCACCGTTTCCGGCGTCACGCCTCCATGCCGTAGCAGGTTCTCGACGCCTGCATCAATCGCGACAACGGCATCAAAGACGCTGGGCTGTGGATCGGTGTCGAGCTGGATCAGGATCGTGGGCTTCATCGTCTGGCTTCATTCGGGGCGAGGAGGCACGACGCACCGAGGAATGGTGGATCACCAACCCATCGGCGCGTCGTCTCCGCGGATCTATAAAGGGTCAGGCGAAGGGATGCTTGGCGCTATCCTTGCCGGTAATCACCTCATCGACGGAGGGCAATTGCTTCATGGCCCGCTGGATCGAGAGCTTGGTGGCTTCGTAATTGAAGTCGAGGATCTTCTTGTTGTCGTCGGCCTCGGGATGAATGAACACACCGCAAACGATCACGAGGTCCTCGGCCTGATCCTTGGGGATCGTGCCATCGGCGACGCAATCAGCGACGGCCTTGGCGACCGCGTACTGCGCCGGGCCGAACATCTGGACCGCCTGCTTCATGCCCTTGATCGTGACCTTGGTGATCAGGATCGTGGCGGGCTTGACCATCAGGTTCGGAGTGAGCACGGCCAGCAGGTTACTATGACCGGCGGACTGGTGGGCCAGGGCGGAGGCGAAGGCCGTCCCTACCGGACCATTCTTGTTGCCGATCAGGAGGTCGATGTGGGCGATCTCGTTGCCCTCGCCCACCAGGGCTTCCCCGATGGACAGTGTCATGTCGGTGGCCATCGCGTGCGTCTCTTTCCAAAAGCGAGGGGAAGCGAACTAGGGATCGCGAGGTCCAGTCAGCCCCGACCCCTCGTCGTCGGCGCCTTCCGGACGTTATCGGCCTCGCATCATAGACAGGCCCGTGGGCGATCGCAACCCCCGGCCCCTCCGGTTCGTAGGCGGCGATTCTGGTTTTTTCCTTGCGTTCGCGCAGGCGGGGCTTTACAACCAAAGTCCCGTTGCGAAGGGAGCGCGAGGCTAGCTCCCGGTCCCCGACGGCGGGACGCGATGCGGATCCCCGTTCCCGAAGTGGTTTCGTCGCTTGGAGTTCCCGACGGATGACCGATCAGAACCTCGGCGCGCGCGTTCGCGCGGCGCTCGATGCCGGTGAAGGCATTTTGCGGCTGGCCCCGACCTGGGTGCCCCGCTCGTTTCTCATGCCGGGCGGCCGCTTGAAGCTGGCTCGGCAGGACCTGTACGCTCTGGGGACGCATCGGGGCGGGATCGACGAGCGCTGGTTCGCCTCGACCACCCCGGCGGCCAACGAGGGGGCCCCGCCCGATGAGGGCCTCAGCTACGTCGTCCACAACGGCGGCCGCTTCACGCTCAAGGACGCCATCGACGCCGAAGGCCCCGAGATGATCGGCCAGGCGATCTGGGATAAGTACAAGCGGTGGCCCGTTTACAGCAAGTTCTTCGATAATCTCGGGCCGATCCCCCACCACATGCACCAGACCCAGGAGCAGGCCCAGAAGCTCGGCCGCGAGGGGAAGCCCGAAAGCTACTACTTCCCGCCGCAGCTCAACTGGACCGGCAACAACTTCCCCTACACCTTCATGGGGCTGGAGCCCGGCACCACCAAGGAGGAGATCCGGCGCTGCCTGGAGCGCTGGAACGAGGGGGACAACGGCATCCTCGACTACTCCAAGGCCTACCGCCTCAAGCCCGGCACCGGCTGGCTGATCCCCCCCGCCGTGCTGCACGCCCCCGGCTCGCTCGTCACGTACGAGCCGCAGTGGGGCTCCGACGTCTTCGGCATGTATCAGTCGATGGTCGAAGGCCGGCGCGTCCCCTGGGACCTGCTCGTCAAGGACGTCCCCGAGGACAAGCACCAGGATCTCGACTACCTGGTCGAACAGCTCGACTGGGAAAAGAACGTCGATCCGGAATTCAAGGCCCACAACTATCTGGAGCCGATCGTCCACTCGGGCGGCGATGGCCAGGAATACGTCGACAAGTGGATCGTCTATGGCACCGTCAACGGTCAGCAACTCTTTACCGCCCGTGAGTTGACGGTCCAGCCCGGCGGCTCCGCGACGATCAAGGACGATGGGGCCTACGGCTTGATCGTCGTGCAGGGGAGCGGCTCGATCGGTTCGCTCAAAGTCGATAGCCCGAACTACATCCGTTTCGGCGAGATGACCGAGGACGAGGTCTTCGTCACCGCCAAGCGGGCGAAGGAGGGGGTCACGTTCAAGAACACCGGCAGCGAGCCGTTCGTGAGCCTCCGCTACTACGGCCCGGACGTGCACAAGACCCTGCCGAAGGTGGGTGACTACCTCAAGGCGTGATCTCCGCACCCCAGCGACTCCAAGGGGGGACATTCCCGTGTCGGTGATCGGGCCGGAAGAACTCGTCGGCGACCTGCCGGAAGAACTCCAAGGCCGGATCAAGGCCGAAGTCTCCCCTGGCGAGCGCGTGCTCTGGGCCGCTTGCGGAGGACCGATCGACGGCGCGACCGCCTCGACGAGCTGGACCGGCCTGTTCATCGGCGCGGGGTTCTGGGTGGCGAGCGCCTTGCTCCTGGCGGCCTTCTTCGGGGCATTCGGCAGCCGGTTTCGCCAGGTTGAAGATTTTCTTGCGGGTGCCGGGGTGCTCGCGGGAATCATCGGCTTGCTTTGTGTTCTCGGAATGGTCGGAAGCTGGATCGACCGGAGGGCCGAGCGAAAGCGGCGGGTGGAGACGCTCTTCGCGTTGACCGACCAGCGGGTGATCTTCTGGAAAGGACAGCCCGGAACGGCCGCCATCGCCGTCTATTCTTATCCGCTGAGCAGCATCCATAACGTCCATCGCGTCGAGATGCCCGACGGCTCCGGCTCAGTCCGGTTCAGCATCGAGCCGAAGCAGACATCCTGGGACGGCTCGTACGCTTGGGAACGGCCGACCGGCTTCGAGGGCATCCCCGACGTCCGTCGCGTCGAGGCGCTGGTCCGGGAGCATCTCGGCTCCGCGGCTGAACCTCGGTTGATTTGAGAAGGCAAAAAGGAACCGTGATGGCCACCTCCACGTTGAAGCCAGGCCGGGTCGAAGCCGACGAGCAGGCGATGGTGCTTCACGCGATCGACTGGAAAACCTACGTCACGATCGCGGACGCCTTGGTCGATCGGCACAGCCCGCGCATGGTGTACGTTGACGAGAGCCTCACTTTTGAATGAGGGCCGCACAAATACTTCCATGAAAACTCAACTCGAGGCTCTGGCTGATGGCTGGGAACGGGCTGCTCGTGAGGAGCCGCGCGGGGCGATCGTCCCTGGATTACCGCCGGAGCAGTACGAGGAATCAGGACGCGTCGCGTCGGAAACGGTCGCGGCCATCATCCCCCCCGGCACGGCGTCGGTGATCGAGTTCGGCTGCGGGGATGGCCGGATTACGCGGCATCTGGCGGCGCTTTACGGGGTGGTCTTGGCCGTGGACATCGCGCCTACCATGCTGACGCACGTTCTCAAACTCGGTCTGCCGAACGTGGAAACGTATCTTTCCGATGGCCTGACCATGCCTGCCGGTCGTACATTCGACGCGGCTTACAGCGAGATTGTCTTAATCCACAACACCTACGAGGATGGCCGTCGGATCATCAAGGCCCTGGCCGGAGCCATCGCCGACGGAGGGCTCCTGGCCCTGCACATCCCTGTCTACGACGTGGGCCGCGATCCGGAGCACTGGATTGATGTCGGGGTCTGGACCATCGACCAATTGACAGAGGCCGCTGACTCGGCGGGTTGCGCGGTCGAGCAGTTCTGGACAAACTCCGGCTCTTTTGGTTTCGATCGCATTGGTCCGAATCACTACAAACTCCAGGTCCTTCGCAAGCTGTCGTCATCCAGGGCAGCGACCCTGATTCATTGAAACGGTGGGCGGTGCCCAACCTACGAGGATTGTTCTCATGAGCAACGATCATCCCAATAACTATCCGAAACTCCACAACGCGGCCTGGCCGGGTGTCGTTGGCAAGGGGGAAGGGTCCGAGCCGCCGATCGACCTGGATACCATGCTCGACCTGACGGCCGCCGCCGAGGTGGATGGGGTCAAGTTCGACGGCGTCGATCTGTTCCTGTTCGCGCCTCACGTTGATATCGACTCCAGCGACGACGACCTCAAGAAGCTGGCCGACCGAGTCCGCGCCCGCAACCTGGTCATCGGCTCGGTCGTGGCGCCGGTCTGGCCGCCGACCGGCGGCGGTTCGGCGATGGACGAGGGCGAGGGCCGCACGAAATTCCTCGAACAGGTCCACAAGGGGTGCCATATCGCCCGGCGGCTCCGCGAGCTGGGCGTCCGGCCGTATGGGGTCGTGCGGATCGACTCGGCGTGCAGCCCGGTGGACTGGGCGGCCGATCCCGAGGGGAACCAGAAGCGCATCGCCGAGACGTTCAAGCAGGCCGCGACGATCGCCCGGGAGCATGGCGAGCGCCTGGCCGCCGAGGGGGAAGTCTGCTGGGGCGGCATGCACTCCTGGAAGAAGATGGTCGATCTGCTGGAGCGCGTCGGCGAGCCGGAGACGCTTGGCTTCCAGGCCGACATGGCCCACACGCTGCTCTACACGCTCGGCGTGAACGCCCCCGAGGACCGCATCCTGCCCGAGAATTTCCAGTGGAGCGACAAGAGCGCTCTCGATACGGCGATCAAGAAACTCACCGATGCCCTGCGCCCCTGGACGATTGACTTCCACGTCGCGCAGAACGACGCGACGGTCCACGGCACCGGCTCGCACGACAAGACGGGCCGGCACTGCCTGGCGACCGACCCCGAAGGGAAGCTGGACATCCCGTACCACGCCGGGTTCTGGCTCCGCGACGCGCAGGGGAACCTGACCAAGAAGATCGAACATATCTGCTGGGACGGCTGCATGTTCCCCAACGACGTCATGACCAGCCCGCAGACGTGGAACGACATCCTCGCGAAGATGATCGCCGTCCGCGACCACCACGGCTGGCAGGCGTGACCGACCTCCACCCCGCCCCTCGACCCGCAGAACAGGAGCCGCCCCGATGATCCGCCGTCCTTCGCGCCTCGCGTATGTCCCCGCCATCCTCGGCGCCCTGGTCGTGGGGTTGGTCGCGATCTCGTCCACGACGGGGACCCCTCCCCGGCAGGACGAGGGGCAATCCGGTCGGTATCGGGTCGACATCTCCGACCGTTACGTCGTCGTCATCGATACCGAGACGGGACATTGCTGGAGCCGTAGTCCCGCCGGCGCCGGCGGCTGGATCGACCTGGGATCGCCCGCGCACGACCGCCAGGACTGATAGGGGGCATCCCGGCGGGCTGTTGGGACGTCCGCCGCTACCGGCTGAAACTCGAGAACATCATCAGGTGAATCATGGCAGACAAGAAACCGCTGAACATCGGCCTGGTCGGCTACGGCTTCATGGGCCGCACGCATTCGAACGCCTACAAGCGGGTGAATGACTTCTTCGACGTCGCGTACCGTCCCGTGCTGAAGGCCGTCTGCGGGCGCACCGCCGAGGGAGCGCGGGCCTTCGCCGACAAGTGGGGATACGAGTCGGTCGAGACCGACTGGCGGAAGCTGATCGAGCGGAAGGACATCGACGCGATCGACATCTGCACGCCCAACGACACCCACGCCGAGATCGCCATCGCCGCCGCCGAGGCGGGGAAGATGGTCCTCTGCGAGAAGCCGCTCGCCCGCGACCTGAAGGAATCGCAGCCGATGGTCGAGGCGGTCGAGAAGGCCGGCGTGCCGAACACCGTCTGGTACAATTACCGCCGTGTTCCGGCCGTGACCCTCGCCAAGAAGCTGATCGACGAGGGGCGGCTCGGCCGGATCTTCCACTACCGCGCGAACTTCCTCCAGGACTGGACGATCAACGCCGACCTGCCTCAAGGGGGCGCCGCGCTCTGGCGGCTCGACGCCAAGGCGGCCGGCTCGGGCGTCACCGGCGACCTGCTCGCCCACTGCATCGACACGGCGCTCTGGCTCAACGGCTCGATCACCAAGGTCAACGCCATGACCGAGACGTTCGTCAAGGAGCGTAAGCATAACATCACCGGCAAAGTCGAACCGGTCAACATCGACGACGCTTGCGCGTTTCTCTGCCGGTTCGAGAACGGCTCGCTCGGCCTCTTCGAATCGACCCGCTACGCCCGGGGACACAAGGCCCTCTACACGTTCGAGGTCAACGGCGAGAAGGCATCGCTGAAGTGGGACCTTCACGACCTGCATCACCTGGAATACTTCGACCACGGCGACGATAGCCTCATCCGTGGCTGGCACGACATCCACGTCACCGACAGTGACCATCCTTATATGAAAAACTGGTGGGTTCCCGGCCTCCAGATTGGCTATGAGCACACGTTCGTGCATCAGGTGGCCGACTTCCTGGAGAACCTGGCTCAGGGTCAGCCCACCCGGCCGACCTTCCGCGACGCGCTGGAGACGCAAGCCGTCTGCGACGCCGTGCTCGACTCGGCCGAGCTGGGCAAGTGGGAGGATGTCGCGACGGTGTGATCTGGCCAAAACGGATGGTCCAAACGTGCGATGTCGCTAGTGATGAGAACAACGGGAATATATCGATGAAAACCGGCATGAACCTGCTGCTCTGGACTGACATGGTCACCGAGCAGCACGATGCGCTCCTGGACCAGATCAAGGAGGTCGGCTTCGACGCGGTCGAGGTCCCGATCTTCGACACGAGCGACCTGAAGCCGTATGAGCGGCTGGGCAAGCGACTGAAGGACCTGGGGCTGGGGGCGACGGCCGTCACCGTGATGACGCCCGACACGAACCCGATCTCTCCCGATCCGGTGATCCGCGAGGCGGCCGTCAAGCAACTCGACCGCGTGATGGAATGCGGCCAGGCATTCGGTTGCGAGATCCTCTGCGGGCCGATCCATTCGGCCATCGGCGTCTTCTCCGGCCAGGGGCCGACCGACGAGGAATTCCAGCATGGCGTCGAGACCCTCCAGAAGGCCGGCGAGAAGGCCCAAGCCCGCAATATCAAGCTGGCGGTCGAGTATCTGAACCGCTTCGAGATCTATTTCCTCACGACCGCCGCCCAGACGGCCCGGTTCATTCAGGCGGTGAACCATCCGTCGGTCAAGATGATGTACGACAGCTTCCACGCCCATATCGAGGAGAAGGACCAGGCCCGGGCCATCGACTCGTGCAAAAACGAGACGATTCATGTCCATATCTCAGAGAACGACCGCGGCACGCCCGGCACCGGCCAGGTGCACTGGGACAGCGTCTTCTCCGGGTTGAAACAATCGGGTTACGACGGCTACCTGACGATCGAGGCGTTCGGCCTGGCCCTGCCGGCCCTGGCCGCCGCCACGCGCGTCTGGCGCAAGCTGTTCGATGACGAGCTGAAACTCTGCCGCGATGGTCTGGCCTTCATGAAAGCGCGTGCCGGGCTGAAGTGACCTGGCCCGCCCTCTCGATCCATCTGCACGATCCACTGACCCCTGGAGTCGTTCATGCCGCGCATCGCGACCTGTCTCACCACGGTCCTGATCGGTCTTTCCCTCACCGCCGCGCTGGGACAGGCGCCCCCAGCGGCTCCCGCTCCGGCGCGGAACGCCGCGCTGGCGAAGCCGCAACCGCGTCCACACGGCCAACGCGTGCCGGTGGACCCCGCCCTGGTGCGGGTCGATGACGGTGACACCGTCAATATCCGCTGGAAGGAGGGAGACGAGGAGATCGTCCGCATCCTCGGCATCGATACTCCCGAGACACGGCACCTCGAACACAATATTCCCTACGACCAGGCGTTCGGCACCGAGGCACGCGCATTCGGCCAGGGTGCCTTCGCCGCCGCGACGCAGGTCGAGTTGCTGCGGGCCGAGACGCTTGACCCCTACGGGCGAACGCTCGGTTATCTGTTTATCAACGGACGCAATTACTCGGTGCTCGCCATCCGCGCGGGGCTGGCCGAGGAATCCGTCACGCATTTCGGCGACAATGGACTGCCAAAGCAGGCCGCCGAGGTTCTCGCTGCCGCCAAATCCGTTGGCCCGACGCCGTTCGAGCCGCCCCACTTCTTCCGCCGCCGCATGGGCGATGTCAGCAAGTACATGAAGGCGGAGGGGACGTATCCCTCCCACTGATTTGAGAGATCCGGATTCCGGATCTCTCAAATCAATCAGACCCCGACCTTCTTCCGCGAGCCTCCCCGCTCGGCGCGTTTGCGGGCCTCTTCGTTCAAGACCTTCTTGCGCAGGCGGATCTTGGTCGGCGTGACCTCGACCACCTCGTCATCCTCGATGTATTCGAGCGCGATTTCCAGGGTCAGGAGCCGGGGCGGCTTGAGCAAGACGTTCTTGTCGCTGCCCGAGGCCCGCATGTTCGTCAGTTTCTTTTCCTTGCAGGGATTGACGACCAGATCGTTGTCGCGAGCGTTCTCGGCGACGATCATCCCTTCGTAGATCTCATCCCCTGGCTGCACGAACATCGTTCCGCGCTGCTGGAGGTTGTCCAGGGCGAAGGCGATTGCCTTGCCACGCACGTTGGAGATCATCACGCCATTGGACCGATGGGGGATATCTCCCTTGACCGGCTGGTAGTCGTGGAAGTTGTGGTGCATGATCGCCTCCCCCTGCGTCGCGCTCAGCAGGCGAGTTCGCAGGCCGAGCAGGCCCCGCGCCGGGATGACAAACTCCATGTGAGCGTAACTGCCCTTGAAGTCCATGTTGGCCAGCTCGCCGCGTCGGTTGCCGACAAGTTCCATGACAGGCCCCTGGTGCTCCTGGGGCACGTCCACCACGAGGTATTCATACGGTTCGTGCTGCACGCCATCGATCGTCTTGATGATGACCTCGGGCTTGCCGACGGACATCTCGTAACCCTCGCGCCGCATCGTCTCGATCAGCACGGAGAGGTGCAAGAGCCCGCGGCCGGAGACCTGGAACGAGTCGCGGTCCTCGGTCGGCTCGACCCGCAGGGCGACGTTCGACTGCAGCTCGCGGTCGAGCCGGTCTTTCAGGTGCCGCGAGGTCAGATACTGACCTTCGCCGCACAAGGGAGCGTCGTTCACGGAGAACGTCATGCTCAGAGTCGGCTCGTCCACCTCGATCCGGGGCAGGGGGACGGGCCGGTCGATGTCGGCGATCGTGTCGCCGATATCGACGTTCGCCATGCCGACGATCGCCACGATGTCCCCCGCGTCGGCCCGTTCGACCTCGGTCCGGCCGAGCTTGTCGAAGACCATGAGCGAGTCGATGCTGCCGGGGGTTGTCACGCCGCCGGCCTTGATCAGCGCGGTCTTCTGCCCCTTGCGGACGCTGCCCGAGGCGATCCGGCCGATGGCGATCCGACCGACATACTCCGAGAAGTCAAGCGACGTGCAGAGCAACTGCAAGGAGAAGTCCGGCCGGACCTCGGGACCGGGGACCTTCTCCAGGATCAGGTCGAGCAGCGGCTTGATGTCCCCCTCGGTGGCGTGGGCATCGTGCGAGGCGAACCCGCCGCGTCCCGAGGCGAAGATGTAGGGGAAGTCGAGCTGCTCGCTGTCGGCCCCCAGCTCGACGAACGTGTCGAAGACCTCGTTCAGCACCTCGTCGGGGCGGGCGTCGGGGCGGTCGATCTTGTTGATGACGACGATCGGCCTCAGCTTGTTGGCGAACGCCTTGCGCAGGACGAACTTGGTCTGGGGCATCGGCCCCTCGAACGAATCGACCAGCAGGAGGCAACCATCGGCCATCTGGAGAGTGCGCTCGACCTCGCCGCCGAAGTCGGCGTGACCGGGGGTGTCGATGATGTTGATTTTGGTCGCGCCGTAATTGATGGCGATGTTCTTGGCGAGGATCGTGATGCCCCGCTCGCGCTCCTGCGGGTTGGAGTCGAGGATGCACTCTCCCTGAAGCTGGCTCGCCCGGAACTGGCCGGACTGGCGGAGCATCGCATCGACCAGGGTGGTCTTGCCATGATCGACGTGGGCAATGATGGCCACGTTGCGGATGTCGTCGCGTCGGGTCATGTCTGGATCGTGTCCGCCGCGCTGCACGGGCGGTCCGGGAAGGTATTGGGAATCAGAAGCCGAGGGGTGTGAACCGTTCGGTTTTGGAGAGAGAGTTTCTCGCTGGGCCTAGAATTCTAAGGGGCAGACCCTCGACCGGCAAGGCCAGTCGGGACAACAATGGAACATCGGTCGCATAAGTTTTATGTGAAGCCCCTACGGATTCCCTGTTCACCCCCCGTGTCAAGGCTCCGGATTGACTCCGGCCCGGTATAATTCGTGCATGGATGTACCGCTGATGATAGCGTCAGTCCACGGGAGGAAGGAAACCAATGGTAATCTGGGCAATTCTGGGAGGTTTGGTTATGGCGATGACGCCGGAGCCGACCTCGGCGGCGGATGTGGTGACGTTGCGAGATGGCCAGCGGGTACTCGGGCAGATCGTCGAGCCATCGCCTCCGGAAAAAGTGTATCTCATTGTGCGGCGTGCGTGGGCGGAGCAGCATGTGCCCGACCTGGCTTCGCGCTGGGAGGCCGAGGAGCAACGTTGGGTCGATCGAGCGCGGAAACAGCGGCTCGAACGGCTGAGAGCCTGGAAGCGGGAGCGCCCGAGGGGCCGGCGGGGAATTCGGACCCGATCAGCGCCTGGCTGGACCGGGAAATCGAACGGCTGGAGTCGCCGGATGCCCCGACGCTGATGCTGATGCGGGTCGTGCTGGAACGTCGACAGGTTCGCGGTCTCGACGACCGCGCCGAGGAGGCCAACCGCCGACTCCGCCAGGGGTGGCGAGCCGGGTTCGAGGACGTGGAGACAATCCCCCTGGAGGACCTCGAGCGCAAACTTCAGGGGCGCGGATTTGCCCTGGGCGCGGTCGATCCGGGCCGAATCGATGACCTCCTGCCGATCGCGGCCGAATCCGACACCCAGTGGCTCGTGCGCCGCGCGGCGACGGAAGTGAAGTATGATTCTGGACTTCGGTTCATCAAGTATCAGGGCCTGGTCCTTCCCGAGAACCAGCCAGGCGAGGCGCCGAACGTGGCGGCCGTGGCGAATTCCGCGCTTCAGAGTTTGCTGGGAGAGGCCCCTGCTGAAGACCCTCTGCGGGCGAGACTCCGCGACGTGGAGCGTCGTGGTCGGGTCGGCGTGGTCGTGACGGGTCTGACGATGGCCCCCGACTTCGCGACGGTCACGGTCGAGTCGGCCCTCTGGGTCCGCCTCGGTCCCGACCGCTGGCGTCCGGCAGTCCAGCGTCCGGCGACGGTTCGCCCCGAGAACGTCCGACCCGACGCCGCCACCCCCTTGGCGAATGACCCGCAAGTCCAGGGAGCGTTCAACCTGTTTGAAGGTTTAGGTTTAGGAGCGATCTCGCCGGAGCTGAAACAACGTGGCCTGACTGTCGGCGCCGCGACACGGCAAGCCCTCGGCGATGCTCAGTCGGCCTTGCGGCGGGATCTGGAGTCGTTGTCGCTGATGAGCGGACGGGAGTAGAGCGGGACCATGTTCGCGAGCTGTTGACCGGCTTGAGGTTGAGCGCGGCGCGAGGGGACGCTATCTTGTGGCTTGGCCCTGGCCTTTTCGGGTCGAGGTGGTGACGAAGGTGCGTCTGTTACGGCTTGCGAAAGGTTTCCCCCGATGGGTTTGTTCACCGGCAAAAAAGGGATGGTCCTGGGCGTCGCCAACGAGTTCAGCATCGCCTGGGCGATCAGCAAGAAGTTGCTGGACGAGGGGGCGGAGATCGGTTTCACCCACCTACCCGGCGAGAAGATGGAGCGCCGGGTCCGCAAGTTGGCCGATCCCATCGGCGCGAAACTCATCACCCCGTGCGACGTGCAGAAGGACGAGGATGTGGCTCGCGTGTTCGCCGAGGCGAAAGAGACGTATGGGGCCCTTGACTTCGTGCTCCACTCCATCGCCTTCGCCCCGATCGACGACCTGAAGAGTCCGTTCGTGCAGGCCAGCCGCGAGGGGTTCAAGACAGCGATGGACATCAGCGTTTATTCGCTGGCGGCCGTCGCGCGGTACGCCGCCGACGCGATGCCCAACGGCGGAGCGATCACCACCTTGACGTACCTCGGCGGCGAGCGGGTCGTCTCAGGCTATAATCTGATGGGTGTCTGCAAGGCAGCGCTCGATGCGTCGGTCAAGTATCTGGCCTACGACCTCGGCCCGAAGAAGATCCGGGTCAACGCCGTGTCCGCCGGCCCGGTCAAGACGCTGGCCGCGTCCGCCGTCGGCGACGCCGACAAGCTCGCCGGGCTGTACGAGGCGGTCTCGCCGCTCGGGCGGAACATCGAGCGCGAGGAGGTCGGCTCGGCCGGTATGTTCCTGCTGTCGGACCTGGCCAGCGGCATCACCGGCGAGATCCTTCACGTCGATTGCGGCTACAATGTCATGGGCTCCCCCGGCCGTGCGATCGAAGCGGCGAAAGAGGGGAAGGTCTAACGATCTTCCTCCAGGCGGGGCGGCGCACGGGGTGGCCCAAACCTTCTCATCGTGTATGCTCATTCTTGTCGGAATCGGTCTGATCGGACGGGACGGGTCGTACCTGATCCGCCAGCGCCCTCCCTTGCCAGGTTCGCCCATGCCGGGGTACTGGGAGTTTCCCGGCGGAAAATGCGAGCCGGAGGAATCGCCCGAGCAGGCGGCCCGGCGCGAGTGTGCCGAGGAGACAGGGCTGGCGGTCGTTGTCCGGCGTTTGCGGCGGGTCATCTCGCATCGGTATCCGCATGGGCACGTCGAGCTGCACTACTTCGATTGCGAGACCGAATCCCCGGACGCGGAGCCGGAACTCGCGACAGGGTTCCGTTGGGTCCCGGCCCCGGATTTGCCGGGGTTGCCCTTTCCCGAGGCGAATGAGCCGATTCTGATCGAACTCGCCCACGAACACCGACGCGAGAGCCGATCATGACGGGCGCGTTGCAAGTTCTGCTGACGGTCGGACCTCTGTCGGCGTACTTCCTCGTGCAAGGTCTCTGGCAAGGGGGGCGACGATCGAAGGTGGTGCCGGGGCCAGTCGATTTCGCTTGGCTGGCGTTCGGGATCGGGGGACTGCTGATCTTCGGGCCGATCGGGCACGTGCTGGTCGCCACGATCTTCCCCGCACCGAGTCTCTGGGCGTGGCTATCATTACCGTCCGCCGCGTTGCTGGGGGTACTGCTCTGGATGCCTCGCACAACGCGACGTCTGGTGGTGTATAACGTCGTGCCCGAGATCCTCTGGCGGGGTTTGCAGAAGGCACTCGAACCGCAGCCGGAACATTTCCAGAGAACCGTGCGCGGGTTCGAGGATGTCGAGAGCGGCCGGGGGATCGCCGTGGAGATGGGACCGGGCGCACGCACGGCGGTCGTCGAAGCGTATGGCACGCGCCCCGAGGAGTTGATGGAACGGCTCGACCGGGGCCTCCGGATGGCTCTGAGCGACGAACCGACGACGCCCAGGGGGACCGCGCGGGTGTGGCTCGCCCTGGCGTCGCTCTTGCCGCTGGCGTCGGTCGCGTGGCTCTTGCTGGAGCGCCCGCAAGTGCAGGCGGCGCTGCGGGCCTTGCTCGGGCGGTTCGGCGGAGGGTGAAGAAAGAAAAACGGACGTGGCGCGTTCCACGCGCCACGCCCGTTCTCGATGGTGAGTGATGGCCGCCTGATCGCGTCAGGACTGGCTGCTCAGCGGGATCTTCGGCTCGCGATCCAGAACGTTGTCGATCAGGCCGTACTCCCTCGATTCCTCGGGGGACATGAAGCGGTCGCGGTCGGTGTCTTCCTGGAGCTTCTCCAGGGACTGACCCGTGTGCTTGCGGTAGATGCCGTTGAGCTGGTGCTTCATGCGGATGAACTCTTCGGCGTGAATCTGAATGTCGGTGGCGGTGCCCTCCATGCCGGCCAGCGGCTGGTGGATCATGATGCGGCCGTGGGGCAGGGCGTTGCGCTTCCCCTTGGCGCCGGCGGCCAGCAAGAGCGAGCCCATGCTGGCGCACTGGCCAATGCAGTAGGTTGCCACGTCGCAGGGGACGTACTGCATCGTGTCATAAATCGCCATGCCGGCCGTGACACTTCCGCCGGGGCTGTTGATATAGAGGTGGATGTCGGCCTTGTCATCCTGGTGCGCCAGGACGAGCATCTGGGCAACGATGACGTTCGCCACGTTGTCGTCGATGGCCGAGCCGAGCATGATGATCCGGTCCTGGAGCAGGCGCGAATAGATATCCATCGCGCGCTCTTCGCGACCGCTCTTCTCGATGACGATCGGGATCAAAGGCATGGGTGGTGGTCCCTTCGGATTTGAGAGGAGAGAGCGTGCTCAGGGCGTGCCCGGCGTGCCCTTGGCCGATTCCGCGTTCGGGATGTGGCCGACGACCTCGTCCACGAGCCCGTACTCCTTGGCCTCGATGGCCGTGAGGTATCGGTCGCGCTCGGTGTCGCGGGCGACCCGCTCGATCGGCTGGCCGGTGTGCTTGGCGAGGATTTCGTTGATGACCTGTTTACTCTTGACGATCTCCTCGCGCCTGGATCTCGATGTCCGAGACCTGGCCGCCGACCTGGCCATACGGCTGGTGGATCATCACCTTGGAGTGGGGCAGGGAGAACCGCTTGCCCTTGGCTCCGCCCGCCAGGAGGACCGCCGCGCCGCTGGCGGCCATGCCGATGCAGAAGGTCGCCACCGGGCAGTCGATGAACTGCATCGTGTCGTAGATGGCCAGGGTGCTGGAGACGCTGCCCCCGGGGCTGTTGATGTAGAAGCTGATGCCCTGCGTGCGGTTCTCGTACTGGAGGTACAGGAACTTCATCACGCAGAGGTTCGCCACGGCGTCGTTGATGACGCCTTCCAGGAAGACGATCCGGTTCTCCAGCAGCATGTCGCTGAGCGTCATCTGGCGCTGCCGGGAATAGTCGCGGTAGCGCTGGAGCGTCGGCTCGCTCCACTGGGGAGGCTGGAGCCTGGGCTCGCTCCAGGAGGGGTCGAATGGCATGGGAGCGTCCTTCGTCTTCTTCGGAATGGATCGGTCAAGCGTGGCGCCGGAGCCGGGCCAAATCAGCCCGCCCCCGGCGCGAGACATGCCGGGCGGGTCGAGAACAACACCACCCGGCAATGGATTGTAACGCGATTCCACCATCCGGCAACGGCTGCACGCGGCGGGGAGAGACGGTCCAAAGGACAGGACTCTCGACGCGCTCAGCCTTGCGGAGCCGCTTCGCCGCCCTCGGCCTCTCCCTCGGCCCCCTCGTCTTCGGCCAAGGCCGGCGAAGCGGTCTGGTCGAGGGCCTCGGCGGCCTTCTCTTCCTCGTAGGCCACGTCCTCGATCTTGACGAATTCGAGGATGCGGTCGATCGTCTTCCGTTCGAGAATCTGCGAGGCCAGGCCCTCGCTCAGTCCTTCCTTCTCGATGCGGGCACGAACCCGCCGGGGACTCTCGTCGCCCCGAGAGGCGATGGTCATGATCTCATCGTCAATGTCCGACTGATCGACCTTGATCTCCTCGGCGTCGGCGATCTTCGAGAGGATGAAGAACTCCTTGAGGCTCCTCAGGGTCGCCTCGTGGGCATTGGCACGGATCTCGGCCTCTCGGGCGCGGATCTCGGCGTCGGACATACCGGCCTGCTTCATCTCCAGAACATGACTCCGCAGCGTCGAACGCTCCTGGCGAGCGATCAGGTCGGAGGGCAGGTCGAACGGGGTCTCCGCGACGAGCTGGTCGAGGATCTGGCGGCGGATTGCCTGCCGCTGCTGGAAGGCCACGCGGCGTTCGAGGACCTCGCGGAGGGCCTGACGCAACTCGTCCTGGCTCTCGAAGCCGATCCCTTCGAGGAACGTCCGGTTGACCTCGGGCAGCCGCAAGGTCTTCAGGTCGTGGACGGTGAAGGTCACGCGGATCGCCTGGCCCCGCAGGGCGGGATCCACCGAGGCGCTGCCGACCTTGGCGTCGGTCTCGCGCTCGTCCCCCGGCTTCGCGCCGACAAGGGCGCCCGCCAGGTCCGGCACGCTGCCGTCCTGGAACCGCAGTTCGGGCTGAAGCCGGAACTGGATCTCCTTGACCTCGTTGAGGGGCTTGCCATCCTTGTGGAACCGCAGGTCGGCCGTGACGAAGTCGCCGATCTCGGCGGCCCCTTCCAGCTTGGGGACCATCTGGGCGTAGCGCTCCAGGAAGGTCGTCAACTGCTTGTCCACGTCAGCGTCGTCGATCGTCTTGATCGGCCGCTTGACGGTCAGGGCCTTGTAGGCGGGGAGCGTGAAGTCCGGCTCGACCTCGACGTCCATCTCGAACTTCAAGGGGCCGTCCTCGGGCAGCTCGATCGCCTCGACATCCAGGTTCGGCTGGGCGATCGGGTTGAGGTCGTAACCCTCATCGAGCTGTTCGAGCGCGGCCAGAAGAAGAGTGGACTTGATCTGTCCCTCGATCTCCTTGCGATAACGCTTCTGCACGAGTGACTTGGGGGCGTGCCCGGGCCGGAACCCGGGGACGGAGGCGTCGCGCTTGACCGAGCCGAGCGACTCATCAAACTGACGCTTGATCTCTTCCGGCGCGATGGCCACCTTCACATGCTTTTTGCAGGGGCCAGCGTCGGTGATCTCGACGTCCAGATCGAGTTTGCGCTTGGTCTCGGCCGCCTCGTCGGCAGCAGTCTCCACGCTGGAAGTCCCAACGGGGACTTCCTGATCGTCTTCCCGGGTGCTCATCAACGGCGTTCCTTCAAACGTCATCGGGCTGGGACGGCATCGACCGCCATCACGAACCCGACGCGATCAGGCGTGAGCCGCCAGCCCGGCCTTTAGCGAGGAAACAAGAGAGCGGGAGATGGGATTTGAACCCACGACAACCACGTTGGCAACGTGGCGCTCTACCCCTGAGCTACTCCCGCATGGTTTTGAGATCGTACCAACCCAAACTTAATCAGGCAAGAGGGCCGATCCCCAACACATTGCCCTGTCGTTCAGAGCAAGAGTCAGTATAGAGCCCCAACGCCGGATTGCAAGTTGTTTCCTCTGAAAAATCGGACCTTCGAACCCCGTTCCTGGGTGGAAAATGATTGCTCCGCATTCGAGCAACGATTAATTTTGAAGAAGCCCATCGCGATACCAACACGATCAGGACGAAACGCCCACTGCCGTGCCGGTCTTGGTAGAGGAATCTTACGCACATGCCCTTTCAACTTGTCGTTATCCAGGGTCGTAGTGCCAATCAGGCTCTGAAGCTGGTCGCCCCGGTCACGACCGTGGGCCGCCAGGATGGCTGCCAGCTTCAAATCCGTTCGTCCCAGGTCAGCCGCAAGCACTGCGAGCTGTTCGAGAAGAAGGGGTTGCTCCTGGTCAAGGATCTCGGCAGCTCCAACGGGACCTTTGTCAATGGGAAGAAGGTCGACGAGCAGCGCGTCCTGGAACCCGGCGACGAGTTGACGATCGGCGCGGTGAAATTCCGGGTCGAGGCGGTTTCGGAGGCTCCCGCGGATCGGCCGGCGGCCGGCGGAAAACCGGGAGACACCTCCATTGCCGAACCGGTGGCCGTCGGCGAGGACGACGTCATTGATCTGGATGAGGAGACGGTGGCGCCCGAGGTCGATTCCGAAGCCCCGTCCGAGGAGGCTCAACCCGTCGCGGTCGAGGCGAAGGACGAGCTCGATATCGTTCCCGAGCCAGCCCAGGGTGAATCGGAACCGGAAGCCGAGGCCGCCCAGCCGGAGCTCGGCGAGGATGCCGTCGCCGAGTTCCTGCTCGACCTGGACCTCGACGAGGACGACAAGGTCTGACCTCGATCACCCTCCCTACGAGCCTCGTCTGAGGCCCGTAGGGAGGGACCCGAGGGAACATTCTGGTTCCCTACGTGGGTTTTCGGCAACGTGACTCCGATTTCCCCAACTGGTAAAAAACGAGCCGAAAAGCCGGATCCGGTCGAGCCAATCGACCTCGGATGGATGTCTGCACGACGTAGTTAATGAAAAAAATTAGTTTGCCCAGTATTGCAGTCCAGATTCGGCTAAAGATAACGTATTTATTGTGTAGGAAACGTGACTCATCCTGTCTCTCGACGACGAGCGAGGAATCCGTCACGAGTTTGGTTTCGGGGAATCGGCACCATGGCTCGACGAAAAAACCAACCGGAAACTGTGCGCGTCAAATGTCATCTCTCGGAGCGCTTACGCCAGATCCGAACTGAGCTCTATGGCGAGCGAGGGGGATCGGAGATGGCCCGGAAGCTGGGTCTGCCGATCCGTACCTGGTACAACTATGAATCCGGGGTGACGGTTCCCGCCGAGGTTCTCCTGCGATTCATGGAGCTGACGGCGGTTGAGCCACTCTGGTTGCTTCACGGCAAGGGGCCGCGATTCCGCACAATGCCCAACACGGTGGCGCCCGAGTCCTCGCCCACGGTCGAATCCCTCCTGCGGACGGCCTTGCAGCACCTGGAACGCAAGAACCAGAACAACACGGCGATGCCGAAGCACGAGGGGGACGGGGAAGCGACGTTGGGCCGGGTGGTCTCACCACCGGGGGACCGACGGTCGCAGCAGTTCCTCCCGGGGGAGGACCAGAATGGTTCGTTGCCCTCGATGGAAGCCCAGCGAGAGTGGCTGGTTGCCCAGCAGGAAGACCGTTGCGTGCGGGTCGTCGGCGACGACATGGCCCCGATCGTGGCCGATGGAGCCCAGGTCGCCTTCTCCGGCGAGGAGGAACCGGCCGAAGATCTGGATGGCGCGCTCGTGGTCTCGTGGGTCGAGAATCGGCCCGTGGTCCGCTGGTTCCGTCACTCGGGCCGCTACGGATTGCTCCGCGCCGAGAATCCCGACCACAAACCCTCGATCCTGCTGGTGGACCTGAACGCTCCCGAGCCGCAGCGCCGCGTGCGCCGCGTGCTCTGGATCAGCACGCCTCACTAAACAAGGACCGATTCTCGGACCGGAAAAATCTGGCGAAGAATTTTCTCACCAGTTGACGTATTCGTCGCGGCAAGGGACGAGGATGATCTTGCCGTCCCCCATCGCGCCGGTGCGTGCCTCGCCGACGATCGCCCGCAGCGCGTCGGGGACGGCCGCTTCGGTCAGGAACAGGGTGATCTCCACCTTCGGCAGGAACGAGGCGTTGTACTCGCTCCCCAGGTAATGATCGAGCCGGTTCTTCTGACGATTGTACCCCATGGCCTCGCGGACGGTGCCGCCGAGGATCTCGACCGACTCCAGGGCGGCCAGCACGGCCTTTGCCCGGAACGGTTTGACCAGCGCGATCAACTGGACCAAGACGCGGCCCTCCTCTCCGGTTCCGTTGAGAAGTGGGGCGGCCGTCACCCTTGACAACCCGGCGGCCAGCCCCGACATTAGATTCATCCATTCCACGGGCACCATGCGCCGGGCCTCGTCCACGGTGATCGCCAACGCGAGAGGCCCGTGTTCTGCTCCTCTCAAGGCGTCGAGGAACGACCTTCATGAAGCGGTTGCTGGCCACGTTCTTGACCGCCTCGCTGGTTCTGGTCCTGGGTTGTAGCAAAACCTACGAGGACCGGCTGAACCGAACGCTGGACCGGATGAAATATATCCAGCGTCTGGACCAGTATCTCCAACCGCCGCCCCAGGGCAAGTACCGCGACCTCGGGATTTTTCTGAGGCCGCCGAAGCCGCTGGATCAGGCCCCGAACCTCGTCGGCCTGACCGAGATTCCCGGCTTCTACGACCTGGCGAGCAGCTTTGTTGGCGTGATGTCGCAGGGGGGGGATCAGGCCAAGAAGGGGCAAGGCGGGCCGCCGCCCGCCCTGCGCCTGCACGTCCTGGCCCGCGTCAAGCGGCCGAAGAAACCCGCCGCCAAGAAAGGGGAGCCGGTCGAACCGCCGCCAAGCGTCAACCGAGGGGATTTCACCACCGATGTCCGCACCCAGCTCGCCAGCGACTACGGCGCTGGGGATACCGCCGTCTCGGGTGAACTCAAGACCGAGACCCGCCGGTCCAATTCCTTCAAGCGGCTGATCTTCACCGCTCCCAGCAATGGCGACACCATCCGGGTCTATTTCTACAAGGAAGGGGACTACGAGGCGGCTCTCGTCTGGGACATTCCGCCCAACGCCCCGAAACCGCCGATCGATACCGGCATTCCGCTCTGCCTGGAAACCTTCTCCGTGGGACCGAAAGCCCTTCGAGCTTTCGCTGGTGGGGTCGGCGCGGAGGATGCCGAGGCGGCCGGCGGTCCGATGATTCCGGGCGGCGGTGTCCCTGGAGGAGTTCCCGCGCAACCCTTCTGAGCGGGGCGTGATCCATCGCTCAAAACAATCAAATGAGGGCAAGTGCGACGTGTCGCACCTGCCCTCATTTGCTTTTCTCGCCGAACGCCTTCAATGCCGAGCCGTCAGACGAGTTCGGATTTCTTCATCGAGTCCTCGGGCGCGTCCCAGACGGCGCGGGCGGCCGACTCCTCGGGGTCGAGAGCGAGCAGCAGCTCCTCCCGGACAATCGGCACCGACGCCGGGGCCTCGATCCCCAGACGCACGCCGTTGCGCTCGATCTTCACCACGGTGATGCGGATCTGATCTCCGATCCAGATGCTCTGCATGGCTTTGCGACTCAGGACCAGCATCGGCTCCTCCTCTTCTGGTCAGCACGGCTCAGACGTTCGGATGGCTTGACACAGAGGAGTCGTGAAACGTTCGGAGTCTGCGACACGGATTCGGCCCAACTTACCCTCCTTTTATGCCAAGCTGGAAAGGACGGCGTGATCCAGGTTCTCGGCGCGGTAGAATTGATCCGGTGTCCCTGATGCTGCCTACCGGAAGACCCGCGGAGTCATTGGGATGAATTCTCCCTCTGGACGTGTCTGCGTGCTACTCCTGATCCTGGCCGTAATGGCCCTTGGGCCGACCGAAAACGGCCGAGCTCAGGGGGTGCTCCGGCTGGCGCAACCCGTCACGGTTCACGCCGCAAACCGTGCCGAAGCGACGGAGGAAACCCCATCGTCGCCCCGGCTGGGCCTGCTGTCGGTCTCGCGGATCAGCGCGGGGGACCTCTCTCGGATTCGCCAGTACGCCGAGACGGAATCGTCCCAGTTGAGCCATCTTGATCCGGCAACGCGCCGGCGGGTTCTCTCGCAGCTCGTGCTGAACGAGATGGCCGAGGTTGTTGATACGCCAGGCTACGATACGAACCTGTTGACCTCTCAGGAACGGCAGGAGGCCGAGCAGATTGTGACGCAGGTTCTGTCGTCGGGCCCCTCTCCATCCCCCACGCCGCCGAGTCCACCCGAACCCACTCCCATGCCGCCGATCCCGCCATCTCCCACGCCGGTGCCTCCTCAGCCGGCGCCGGTCCCCTTACCACCTAATGTGGTGTACGTTCACGTCGTTCCGCCGCAACCGCAACCGGTTTACGTCCCGTACACGCATTCGATCCTGGTGCCGGTGGCCACGACCCCCCAGCACAAGCATCACCTCTTTTGCCGTTCACGTTGAGACGGGGCCTTCGGTCCGGCTGCGAGGAATGGCTTGAAGCGTCAGAAAGCCGAGGTGGCTGATGCCCAGGAGCGCGAGCAGGCCGTCATCGGGGGCCGGAAGGGCATGGATCGGGCCGCTTTCCAGGAGCATCTGACCGATGGCCGACGCGTAGGTGATGATCAGGATCACCGTGAAGTAAAAGAGCTGAATCTGACCCATTTCCAGATGCGCGGCATTGCCGACCTCCTGGCCGGTGAAGAAGTCGGACAGTGAGGCGTTCTGCGGTCGGAGGTTGACCATCACCTGGCCACGGTTCGTCATCTGGCTGCTCACGTCGGCGACGCCCCGCTGCCGGGCAAGCGTGCTCATGGTCTGCCTCAGTTGCTCCGGGTTGGCCTCGCGGTTCTCCTTGGTGCTGCGAATCAAGGGGGAGGCGGTCATCGACGTCATGCCGATGCCCATCAAGACCCACACCTCGCGTGGGACCGTGACCGCGAGCGCGTTCTTGGCTCCCGAGGTGAGGTTCGACATGACCGCGACGTAAAAGCCCGCGAGGACGACATCCGTCCAGAGAATGATCTGCAGACGCTCCAGGCTCAGCCGGTTCCGCTCGTCGATGAGCACACCGCTCCAGAGGCCGGTGACTCCCTGACCGATCAGGGCCGTCAACAGAAACAACAACGCCAGAGTGCCCCCGTAGGCCCACAGCCGGGCATCGAGCGGGGTCAGAAGCCCGACGGCGATGATGGCTCCGATGACTCCCAGCAACCCGATCAGGTGCCAGACCGACCATCGAGCGGTTTGCGCCATGATGCGGACCTCGAAATAGCTGAGAGGGTTATTGAACCACGCGGATCGTCCAGAAATCGCTTGCCAGGCGAGATTGCAAGAGATACGCATAGGGCATCGTGAAATATCCGCTCATGCCCCAGTTTGGCCCCCACGAATTCCGCACGACGAACCATTGATTGGCGTCGTCGTAGCCGACAGCCATCACGGCATGGCCCCCGCGCACGCCTTCGCCGACCCAGGGCATCGCCGCGTGCCCCGTCTGGGCGACCTCGGGGCTTTCGAAGCTGTCGTAGACGGTGAATCCGAAGACGAACGGATACCCCGAGGCCAGGCAACCCTTCAACTGGTTCAGTTCCTGAAGCAGCCTCAAGTAGAGCATCGCCTTGTACTGGACGGCCGCCTGGTACGCGCTCGAAGGAGGCTGCGTGCGGAAGTTCGCGATATCGTAGGGCCATTCGGATTCGGGAGGCGCCCCCTGCGTGCCGACGCTCTTGATCCCATCCCGCAACGAGGCGCCGCTGTCCGACTCGACGGTTCCCTCCATGACACGCTCGTTGAAATAGATGAACAAGCGCGACGGAACGAAGACGTTCGGCAACCCTTCCTTCATCTGGTCGAATTCGAGGGCGCCGGCGATGGCGTTGGCCGTGCAGCTTCCGAGTTCCCCCTGGTTGTAAACCGGCGGACATTTCGGGCGAAGATCGACGCTGGTGGGCAAACTCTGGAGCACGTCGGCGGACGCGGTAAAGAGCTTGTCCCGCTGGTCAGGGAGGTCGGGAATCCACCCGTAGCGCTGGATCTGTCGGGGCATGGATGGTCCTCACGGCGTCCGGCCGGGCTGGAGCGGTTGGCGTCACCCGACGAGTTGACGGTTGTTTCACCGATGGATCGGTAGTGTAAACCGATCCCAGACGCTTCGCCAGCAGGTTATCAGGCAAGTCGCGCGACCGGCCGATCAGAATGCCGGCCGCTTCAGGCGGTAGGGAATCATCCAGTTGAACCAGGGACGGTGCAGGTTGCGGGTGACGAGCAACTCACTGATTCCCTGGGATGGGCCGTTCCCGACCCCCTCGAACGTGGACACCCAGCGCCGGTAGAACGGGCCGTCGTCCACGCAAACGTCGCGGCGATCCCGCAAGCCGCGTTCTCCATCGTGAACGTGGAGCGATCGCCCGTGCCGGATGCCGAAGACGTTGCCGCAACGGCCCTCGTCGAGGAACCGGGCGTCGTCGAGGATCGTCTCCGGCCGCCCGTCGTGGCAGGTGATCCAGAGTCCTTGCGACGGTCCCTGGTGCGGCGTCGCGTGGTAATAGACCTGAGTCAAGGGGCCGTCATGAACGCGCCCCCACGCCCATCGCCGCATGGCGAGCGAAATCTCCTCGGACCCCGCGTTGTGGTCGTGGTAGCCTCGACCCCGGAAATCGAGAGCGTCGCCTTTCTTGCCGATAAT
The DNA here is from genome assembly GCA_963758025.1 of uncultured Planctomycetota bacterium. Lineage (GTDB taxonomy): Bacteria > Planctomycetota > Planctomycetia > Isosphaerales > Isosphaeraceae > CAVWUA01. Next base: position 32,172 of record CAVWUA010000031.1, read on the forward strand.
CTCGACCCGGCCCTCGACCCGGCAATCCGGCGCTGCCAGAATCCATTGATGCGGTGATTCCGGTGTCCCCAGATCGCGCTCGAACGGCTCCGTCTCTCTGGCGGGGCGGAACCGCAGGTCCGTGAGGATTCGGTGCTTGCCGTCCACGGCGGGCGTGTCGATCCGCAGCCGGTAGCCGTCGGTGTCCCGTTCCAGGGCATTGCCGGCGATCGACACGGAGAACGGCTCCGCCGTGTGCGAGAACGCCGCGCGGCGGAAACCGTTCAGGGCGTAGGCGAGGGTCCGCCCTTCACGATACCAGCTCATGCCGACCGCGCAGTGGTCGAGCGGGTGGGGCGCGGGGTGCCGGTCCGGGGCCTTGTGGTGCCGCAAGGCAGCGACGCCGTAGGACGGGTCGAAGGGCAGGGCGGCATACCAGACCAGCACCACGGCGTCGCGGCCGTCGTCGCTGATCGCGTCGAAGTACCACCACTCCTGGCTGCCGGGGGTCTTGTGGTCGAGAAATCGGTCGGGGTCCACGGCGAAGTCACCTCGTCAACGGAAGGGGCGTCGGGTTCACGTGCCGTTGCTCCTCCCACAAGCAGCGTGCCAGAAGCCCCAGCTTCCGATGGGTCGGGACGTGAGCGCGGGCGCGGAAGACATCGTGATCGAGGTTTTCGATCGCGTCGAGAATCCCGGCGTACAGCCGCGCCATGACCCGGACTGTCAGACGGCCGGAGGGGGTCGCCAGGTCGAGCACGCCTGCCTCGGCCTCCCGGTAGGCCTCGCGGGCGCGGGCAATCTGGAACCGCATCAAGGCACGGAACCGGTCATCCACGCGGCCGACGTCCAGTTGCGCCTCATCCACGCCAAAGCGGTTCAGCTCGTCCCGCGGCAGATAGATCCGGCCTCGGTCGCGGTCCTCGGCGATGTCGCGGAGGATGTTCGTCAACTGCATCGCCCGGCCCAGCGCGACAGCCCTCGGAAAGCAGCGCTCGTGCCGGTAGCCGAACACGTGCGTCATCATCAAACCAACGACCCCCGCCACCCGATAACAGTACAGGTCCAGGGCGTCGAAGTCAGCATAGCGCGTGATCGTCAAGTCCATCGCCATGCCATCGAGCAGGTCATCGAACAGATTCCGCGGAATCGACCGCTCCCGCAATGTCCGGCGGAACGCGAGCAGGCCGGGCGGGGCGGGATCGTCGCGATAGGCCAAATCCAGCACCCGCCGCGCATGGTCGAGCCGCGCCGACGCCTCGACGACACTCGCCGCGTGATCGACGGCATTATCCGCCCAACGGCAGAAGCCGTAGATCGCATACGCATGGCGCCTGGTCTCGCGAGGCAGACAATGGGAGGCGAAGTAAAACGTCTTCGCATGCCGCCGGGTGATCCGCCGGCAGATCCGCACCCCGCGGGCCGCACTGGATTGTGGCATTATTTATTAATATATAAATATTATAATAAAATAAATCTCGTTTCCACGCCGAGCGTGGGAACGAGGAGTTCATCCATTATCCTACGCAAGTCCATTGGAAATCTCCTGCTCATCACGGAGATCAGAGCAGGTTTTAGATTTTCGGGTACCGATCGGCAAGGCCGAGGAGGCCACGGGGCGTCGCTTCGTCCGTTTTCAACACAAGGAGGGTACCATGCCGGCGGCCGACCGCATCACCCCTGCCTGGCTTCCGAATCCGCTGATCTCGGCCTCGCTCGGAGGTTTTCGAGAGACTCCCCAAATCAATGGTATGAGCAGAGTTTTCTCATCCCGGAGGCCGGGCCTCCCGAAATAGATAGACGGACGTGGTAGAGGGGCGAACGGATGGAGCCTGACGTCGCTCGCCGCGAGGAACCGAGACGAGAGGAGCGCGTTATCGTGGAGTGGAAGGAGAAGAACATATCCCGGCGGCGGCGACGTACCGGCTTATCCGTTGAGAGTCTGGAGTCCCGAGAGGTGATGTCCGTCGCGCCGGGTAGCCCCTTGTCACTGGTTGCCCTTCATCGCCCGTTGATGCAGCGCCGCGCCACGGTCCCCTCGCCATCCGAGGCATCCATGATCGCCGGAGGTTCCTCGGCTGGGCCCAGGACCCAGTCGCCGCTCTACTATCAGTTCGAGCGGACTCAGTTCCGTACGAACGTCTCCGCGATGTACTCCGTTCAGCCCTCGCCCATCAACGCGAACACCTCCCAGACGATCTTCATCGGCGCCAAGAGCTTCAACTTCACGACCGCCAACGGCCACGTCTATATGCTGTTCGTCTCCCCCTCGGGCGGGCCGTTCGGCGACATGGCAATCCTTCAGAGTCCGAACAAGCCCCCAGGCCCCCCGAGCAACCTCGTCTTGAAACTCGAGGTCGTGCCGTCCGCCGGTCAAGGTCCCCAGCCCCTGCCGACGCGTGCCCTCTGGACCGTCGATGGGATGCTCAGCACCGGAATCTACAAAGGGGGGTCCGGCCAGGGTGTCCTCGACATCGCCTACCACGACCCGCGCAAGACGACCAACTACACGCCGGGCACCGTCAGGAAGGGCCTGGCCGTACTCCAGTTCTCGGGGGTGGTCAACATGAACCCCCTGCCGCAATTAATCCATATCAATCCGGCAACGGATTGAATCTTCGTCCCGGCGGGACGATCCGGGAGCCGAGCGAGGCAAATCGTCCCGACGAGGACCCGATCGTCCGGCTGGAGATCACCGTTGCACGCGGGGGGGGCGGAGTTCAACCAACTCCACGAAGCCCCCCGCGCGACTCGCCTTGCCTCGAATCAATCCTCCGCACCCCTCGTCCCTTCCCTATACACGCCGACAACGGCCCTCTCGGCTCGAAGAGTGGGCCTTCCCGCCCTGTGCCGGTTCCACGGCACGAGAGTCTTCCAGCGGTTATTCCGATCTGGTGGGCACCGCCGCGCAAAGCGATTTTCGCGGTCAAGGGATGGCGAGATCCTTTCGATAGATTTTGATGACGAGATCGCTTGAAAACCGGATTTCTTCCACATCTTACCCAATAGGACGTCCCTCCCATCTCGGGATCGGATGGTTGGGAGATGCCCGGGATTGTCAAAGCGGTCCGATCAACGACCTTCCCCATCCCTGAACGAGTCGGCCTTGGAACATCGCCATCCCGGCACATCCGGCCTCGCGGAATGCTCGAAATGACGGGGCCCTCGGACCCAGTTCGGAGGTGAGCCACCAGACTGGGATTCGCCCACGGAACAGAGGAGTTGAACCATGATGATGAATTTCCTCCGGTCGCGGAGGGCCGGTGACCGTGACCGACGTCGGGGGCTTCGTCCGGCGGTCGAGTCGCTGGAGGGACGCAAGCTGCTGGCGAAGATGGCCGATTTGGCGGTCTCGGCCATGGCGACGCCCGACATGGTGCCGCAGGCCGGGCTCGTGACGTTCATGATCACCGCCAAGAACCTCGGCCCGGCCGACGTGTCGAGCGTGAACGTCACGAACCTGCTGCCCCGGCACGTCCTGTTCGTCAATGCCTCGGACGGCGGAGTGTACGACCAGACGTCGAACTCGGTCAGCTTCCACACCAGCCTGGAGTCCGGCCAGGTCACGATGATGGCGGTCGTGGTGCGTCCGTTAGCCGGCGGTTCCTGGACCGACCGGGTGGCGATCGGCGGGAAGGCCATGGACCCCGACCTGAGCAACAACATGGCCTCGGCAACGTTCATGGTCCAGGGGGACCGGTCCCCCGGCACGGCCGACATGACGCTGATGAACAGCCTCATGCCCATGATGCTGCATCAGGGGGAGGAGGCCACGTACGGGATGACGGTCAAGAATACCGGTCCGGATGCGGCCTCCGGAGTCCTGGTGACCGCCTCGCTGCCCGGCGACTTCATCTATGATGGGTCCTCGCCCTCCGGGATGTACGACGCGATGAGCGGGATGGTCACTTTCGACCTCGGGACCATCCCCAGTGGCCAGAGCGTCCCCATCACGATCATGGGCCGACCGGAGAACCCGGGTCAGCTTGTCCTCCACTCGCTCGTCCGTAGCGATCAGACCGACCCGAACGGCATGAACAACACGGCCATGGCCGAGACGATGGTTATGCCGTCCCCGAAGGTCAACGAGGTGACGTTCTCCGGTTTCGGCAGTCAGCCGACCCACATCACCGTGAAGTTCAGCTCGGAGATCAACGCCCAGCTAGCCAGCAACACCTCCAATTACACTCTGGTCGACCTCGGTCACGACAACCAGCTCGGCACGCGCGACGACCGGTCCATCCCGATCGTCGCGGCCCTGCCCGACCCGATGAACATGGCCGTGCACCTGATCCCCCGCCAGCACCTCAGCCCCCACCGCCAGTATCGCCTGATCATCAACGGCACGCCCCCACAAGGGCTGGCCACGGGAACGGGCGTCCCGCTGCTGAGCAACGCCACGCTCCGCCTGGGTGATGATGATGTCGAGGGCCTCGGCTTCTTCAACTTCACCGGGGCCAATAGCCAGACCCTCGCCCCGGATCGTCTGGTGGCCATCCTGGGCGGTCCGCCCCACGCGGGCATCGGTGCCGTCCGGTCCCCCGTACCTCGACTCCGGCTGGGGACGGCCCGGACCACCCTCCCGTATGCCCCGGTCCATCGCCAAATTGCCGGGAATGCGGCCCTGATGAACGCCAAAGAGCGCGTTTTCGCCGCCCTCGCTCTCCGCCATCCGCGCTGAGTGAGATTCCGCTCGTTGGCGATCCAACAACATCTCCACGGATGACGGGATTCCCGGTCCAACCGGACGGATGATCCCACAGGACGGAGCCTGCCGTGAGATCGGCGGAGTCGATCGTCCCCCCCTCGGCCCGGAACGTCGGAGATGGTCCAGGAAGAGATCGGGTGGCGAATCTCCCGGTCGTGACGACCGCGCTCACCCCAGGAGCTTTGGAGATCCGGTCAAGATTTCACTTTTGAGCTCACGTCGAAGACGGACCTTGATGGGAGCAATCATCCAATGCCTTGGGACGGGAGAAGGCTCTATGAGAGGTCAACGACCTCGGAACGTCCGACCGAAGAATCGATTCCGCCCCCTGGTGGGGGACCTGGAACCGCGCGTGGTCCTCAGTTCGATCGGGTTATCGTCAAGGCCGGGGTTGGCCGCGATTCAAGAGTGGAGGGCCCAGGCCGCCGCTCGCATTCAGGCGCGTACCGCCCATGGCGGAGCCGACCGATGGGCCGGCTGGGCGGCCCGGCATGGCGTGGGTAACAGCGGGGTGTTCACGTATCACAATGATACGTACCGCAGTGGCTGGTACTCGAACGAGACAACCCTGACGCCGCAGAACGTCAACCCCACGTCCTTCGGCAAACAATGGGGTTACTTCGTTGACGGCCACATGAACGCGCAGCCGTTGCATATCGCCAGGGTCCCGATTCAGGGCCGGTTGCACAACATCGTCATCGCCGCCACGGAGAACGATTCGGTCTATGCCTTCGACGCCGACAACCCGCGCGGCGGGCCTCAGCACAACGGCGTCCTCTGGCAGACGAGCTTCGTCGATCCCTCCCGGGGCATCACGGCGGTCCCCGCGCAGGACCTCAACGAGGCGACCCTGACGCCGACCGTCGGCATCATCTCGACGCCGGTCTACGACCCGAACAGCGGGACGCTCTACGTCATCGCCGAGACCCGCGAGGCGGTGCCCAACTCCGAGGGCAGCGTGCCGGCGCACATCGTCTCCCGGCTCCACGCCCTGGACATCACGACGGGCCGGGACCGTCCCGGCAGCCCGGTTCTTATCGGCGACACGACCCAGGACCCGGCGACCGGCGCCTACATCAACAACACGCCCATCGCCTATGCGGGCCTCGGCTCCGAGAACGAGCAGGGCGTGATCCGGTTCAATGCCGTCCGCCAGATCAACCGGCCCGGGCTGGTGCTGGACAGGAACGTGCCGGGTCATCCCGACGGCGCGATCATCGCCGCGTTCAGTGGGGTCGATGAGAACAGCCCGTATCACGGCTGGGTCGTCGGGTGGGACGCGAAGACTCTCCAGATGTTCTCCGTCTTCAACACCACGCCGTACGGCGACCACGGCGGCATCTGGTCCAGCGGCGCCGCCCCGGCTGTCGACCAGAACGGCGACCTGATCTTCTCGGTCGGCGACGGCCCGTTTAGCCTCTACACGAACAACATCCAGCCGGGGCCGACGGCCCTCGGCCAGGAGGCCAAGGGGCTGGGCTACGGCGGGATCACCAACAGCGCCGCCGTGGTCTTCCAGTATGACGAGCCCGGCCTGAGCCGCAGCCAGACGGGCGTGTTCTACAACGGCGTGTATCCGCACATCAACCCGATCGCCCCGAACGTCTCCGTCTCGGTCGGTGGCGGCGTCAGCTTCGCGGCGGGTGCCTCGACCCTCACGCAGCAACGACTCCATCCCTACAAGATCACGCTCGACTACGACGGGTCAACGCTCAAGGAGACGATCAAGGACACCGTCGACAACACCGTCTTCACTCATACCTATACCAACATCAATTTTCCGGCCGCCGTCGGCTCCGATACCGCCTGGATCGGATTCACCGCCGGCACCGGCGGCCGCCGCACCGAGCAGAACGTCCTGGACTGGACCTACGGCACCAACGGCCAGACCGTGGTCGACCATTCCAACGGGTTCGCCAACCACGGCGACCTGACGGCCAACGGGGCGGCCGTGTTCGCCATGCCGGTCGTTCCCTCGCCGGCACAGGGGAACATGCCGCTTCCCACCACGGCGGCCCAACTCGTCCCCGGTGACGGTCGGGCGGACCAGGCCGGCTCGGTGTTCACCAATCAGCGGGTGAACATCACGAACTTCCACACCGAGTTCACCATCCTGCTGCACACCGGCAGCGAGCCGCCCGGCGAAGGGATGACCTTCACCATGCAGGCCCAGCAAGGGCATCCGTCCCGCCCCAACTACGGGGACACCGTTCTCCGGCTGTCACCGACTCCGGGCATGATGACGGTCAAGGACATCTTCGTTCCCCCCGACTTCCCGAAGCTCCAGTACAATCTCGACCTCGGCTCCGGTGGCGTGATGCTCTTCGACTTCCCGGGGACGGCCCACCCGCACATGGCGGTCATCACCGGCAAGGGGAACATCATCTACATCCTCGACCGCGACCACCTCGGCGGGGTCAACGGCCAACTCCAGGCCGTGCCGCTCGGCACGGATTACGGCGTCTGGGGCGCACCGGCTTACTTCAACGGGCAGATTTACTATCAGGACCAGAACGACGTTCTGAAGGCCTTCAAGTTCGTCCTCGACCCGACGACCAACACAATGGTGCTGACGCCGTCGCCGGTCAGTTCGGCCCTCCAGCGCATGCCCTACCCGAACATGACGCCGGCCGTTTCGTCGAACGGGCCGAACAACGGGATCGTGTGGGCCGTCCAGGCCAACGGCAGCTCCGCCAAGATGCCGGCCATCCTGCACGCCTACGACGCCAACAACCTGAGCCATGAACTATACGCCAGCAACCTGACCCCCAACGACCAGGCGGGAGGCGCGGTTAGCTTCGTCACGCCGATCATTGTCAACGGCAAGGTGTACTTCGGCACCCAAAACGAGCTCGACGTGTACGGGCTCGTCAATCGCTATCAGCAGCAACCCGGGGCGCGGTCCATGCACCGCCCGCTTCCACCGCGATTCCAACGCTGATCGAGCATCCCGGTTCGGTTACGAACCGTGTCCGATTCCGAGCCAGCCCGGGTCCATCCTCACCGATGGCCCCGGGCTGGCTCTTCTCCGCTCATCACGGATTTCGCGGCAGGTTCCGGACGCCCAGGTGTGGGTCGGCCAGGCTGAGAGGGCCACGGAGCGTCGCCTCGTCCGTCTTCAGCAGGGAAGGCATCATGCCGGCGGCCGACCGTAAAGCTCTACGAACTCGAACCGACGAGGTCACGAGAGTCGTGGGCGGCATTCGTGAGCCCCTGTCGGTTCCGGGGCACGGGCGGCAGCCAGCGCCTCCAGCACCTTGGCGCTGCTGATGACGCCCGGGAGGCCCGCGCCGGGGTGTGTTCCCGCGCCGACGAAATAGAGCCCCTCCACGTCCTCGCTCTTGTTGTGCGGACGGAAGTACGCACTTTGCGTCAGGACTGGCTCGAACTGGAAGGCCGACCCCTGGTAGGCGTCGAGCTGCGTCTCGAAGTCCTTCGGCGTGAAGATCCGCTTCGTGACCAGGTGCTTGCGCAGGTTGGGAACGAGGTGGTCTTTCTCCAGGGAGGCGAGGATGCGGTCGGCGTAGTCTTCCCGGATCGTGTCCCAGTCCTGCCCGCCGCCGAGGTGCGGGACGGGACTGAGCACGTAGAAACTCTCGCAGCCAGGGGGGGCGAGGCTCGGGTCGGTGCGCGTCGGCGCGTGCAGGTAGAGCGAGAAATCGTCGGCGACGATCTTGCGGTCGAAGATGTCCCCGAGCAACCCCTCGTAGCGCGGGCCGAGAACGATCGTATGGTGGGGCAGGTGGGGGTATTGACGGTCCGTGCCGAAATAGATGACGAACAGCGACATCGCATACCGCATCCGTTCCAGCCGGCGGTCGGTCCACGTCCGGCGATGCTCCGGCTTGATCAGCTTGCGGTACGTGTTCGCCACGTCGCCGTTGGAGACGACGACATCGGCCGAGAGAACCTCGCCCGAGGCGAGCCGCACCCCCTGCACGTGACCGTTCTGAATCAGGATCTCCTCGACGCGGGAATTCAGACGAACCGCGCCGCCAATGTCCTCGAACAGCCGGACCAGCCCGCGTACCAGGGCCCCGGTGCCTCCCATCGCGAAGTGGACGCCCCAGGTCTTCTCCAGGTAGTGGATCATCGCGTAGATGGCCGACGACCGGAGCGGGTTGCCGCCGATCAAGAGCGGCTCGAATGAGAAGACTTGCCGCAAGGCCGGGTCCTTGATGAAGGACGAGACGCGGCGGAAGACCGACTGCTCGGCCCGCAGGCGGATCAGGTCGGGGGCGACCTTGACCATCTCCCAGACGTTGTGGAACGAGTGAGCGGCCAGCTCGGTGAACGCCTTGTCGAAGATCCGCTCGCTGTATGCCAGGAACCGGCGATAGCCCGCCACGTCCTCCGGGTTGAACCGGGCGATCTCGGCTTCGAGCCGATCGTTCTCGCCGTAGTAGTTGAACTGGCGGCCGTCGGGGAACAGGATGCGGTAAAATGGGTCGCACGGAACGATCGTCACGTAGTCGTCGAGCGACCGCCCGGCAACCTCGGCCAGCTCGCGCAGGACAAACGGCACGGTGATGATCGTCGGGCCGGCGTCGAAGGTGAAGCCTTGATCCTCGTACACATAGGCGCGGCCGCCGGGTTTGTCGCGCATTTCGAGCAGGACCGTCCGATACCCCGCGCCTGGAGCCGGATCGCCGCGGCCAGGCCGCCGAATCCGCTGCCGATCACGAGGGCGGTCGGGGCGTCATTCGGATCGAGCGAGCGATTCAGAACGCATGATTCGACGCTCCGGGATGACCGTTCAGGGACAGCTTCGGCACGACGACCGGCATTCCGTCGACTGGGGTTGCCGCCGGATGCGCGGAGGCGGTTCGCCAGGATGGAACCAGTCGAGCAAGGCGGCGAACGCCCGCCGTTGCGCGGGGTCCAGCGGCGCGGTGCGCAGGACGTCAGCCGCCTGGTGCTGGAGTTCCCGCAGCCGATTCCGGCACTCGGGGATCGCCCCGCTGGCCCGGATCAGCCCGAGCAGGCGGCGCCGGCGGGCGATGCCGACCGGCTCGTTCAGCACGCGATTCAAGGCGCGGCGGCCTTCGGGGTCCAGTCGATGGTGGGCCGTCCAGAGCAGGAGCGTCCGCTTGCCGCCGTCGAGGTCGGGATGATCGCCATGCTCGGGATCGGCGTCGAGGGCCTCCAGATCATTGCGGATCTGGTAGCCCAGGCCGAGCAGGTCGCCGAACCGCCGCAAGGCCCGGCCGCACGACGCCGGCGCGCCGGCCAGGGTCGCCCCAGAACGACCACGGGACCGGAGACGCTGTACCGAGCGGTCTTGCGCAGGTAGGCTTCCAGGATCTGGTCCTCGCTCAGATCCCCCAGCGGACAATCGCCGTAGAGCACGTCGAGGGCCTCCCCCAGCCCGGTTTCCAGGAGCATCTCCGATACCAGGCGGTGCACGCGCCCCATGATGGCGTCGGTCAACCCCGCGCGTCCGAGCAGGCGCATGCCGAGCGCGAAGAGGATGTCCCCGGCCAGCAAGCCGAGATCGGCTGATGTCTTCTGGTCGGCCGGGTCGTCGGCATCGCGGCGGATCGCCTCGTGCAAGGTGGGGGCATCGCGGCGGAGGATGCTGCCGTCGATCAGGTCGTCATGCACGAGCATGAACGCGTGAAAAAGTTCCAGACACGCCGCCGCGTTGAGGACGGCCTTCGGCGGGTCGAGCCGATCGGCCAGGATGCGATACCCCACCAGGCAGAGCCGGGGGCGCAACCGCTTTCCGCCCCGGAGGACGAATTCGGCGGTACGATCGTACAGCGGTCCCAGATGCGGATTCGCCGCATAACGCCGGCGTGCCTCCGCCAGGGTGTCCGAGAGTACCCGGTCGATCCGATCGCGGTCCTCGGCGGGGGAAAGCTGTTCGAGTCGCGAATCGCAGCGCGGTGGGGGGCGGTCGTGACCACGGCGAGAGCCTCAATGGACCGTGTGACGCCGGCCGCGGGCGGTGCGGACCGGACCTCAATCTGGATTGTCTCATGTCGGACCGCGTGCGAATCGAGTGCCGCTCCGGCCCTTCACGTCTCGCAGCACATTGTAAGCCACCGGGTAGGGGGTTGGCGGATTTCGAGACCGATCCGCCCGGCTTCATGTTTCGTGTTGTCGAGATCTCCCGTGCTTCCGGGGTGACAATCGGTATGATGATGGTATGGCTACGATGACGTTCGCCGCGGAACCCACAGGCTAATTGAGGCCCATCATGGCGCGCATCCGCTGGATCGGTGAATCCGAGGCGACCGGCGACATCGCGGCGGCCTATGCCGAGTGGTTCGTCCAGAATCCCGGTCGGCCGAAGATCCCCGACATTCTGAAGTGTTTCAGCCTCCGGCCCGACTTCTTCCGCGACGTGGTCGGCTTCTCCGACCGGGTGCACTTCCGCGACGGGCACCTGACGCGGCGGGTCAAGGAGATGATTGCCACGTATGTCTCGGCGTTGAATCAGTGCCCTTACTGAATTGGTTCGCACGCGTACTTCCTGCAGTTGCAGGACCCCAACACCGATATTCGCATCCAGTTGGCTCAGGCCGATCGCGACGCCGCGCCTCTTTCGGAGGAGGAACGGGGGTTGCTCCGGTTCGTCGAGCTGGTCACGAAGCGCGCCTACAAGACGACCGATGCCGACGTCCAGGCACTTCGCGACCTCGGCTGGACCGACCCGCAGATTGCCGAGTGCGTGTACATCACGGCCCTGTTCGCCTTCTTCAACCGTGTGGCCGATGCCTTCGGGCTGGAGGACCCGCGCTACTTCGACGGGCCGCCGCCTCAGGGGGTCGTCCCGAACGAGGAGTCATGATGCACACGCTCGCCCCCCTGGGTGATCGGGCGTGGCTCGCCCGGTTTGGGAACGAGGCCGAGGCCGCGGGATGGGCGTCCGCCGTGCGGGCGCAAGAGTGGCCCGGAGTCGTGGATGTCGTGGCGGCCTATGCGACAGCCGCCGTCTTCGCCGATCCCACACGAATTGACCTGGACGACCTGGAAGTCCGTCTTCGTGCCATCGAGCCTGACCTCTCGGGCAAGACCGCTGGGCGTTTAATCCACTTGCCGGTGCTCTACGATGGGGCGGATCGGGATGAGGTGGGCGAGCGTTGCGGGATAACGGCGGACGAGGTGATCGCGCGGCACGCCGGGCAGGAGTACCACGTCTTCGCCATCGGATTTCTGCCGGGATTTCCCTACGCCGGCTATCTGCCCGAAGCCCTGAGCGGCCTGCCGCGCCGGACGTCGCCGAGGCCGAGGGTGCCGGCTGGGTCGGTGGCGATCGCGGGGCGGCAGACGGGGGTTTATCCGGAGGAATCGCCGGGGGGTTGGCTCCTGCTCGGACGAACCCCGCTACGGATCGTCGATCTCCAGCGCGGGCACTTCCCGATCCGTGCGGGGGACCGCCTCCGGTTCGTGCCGATCGGCGAGGATGAATTTGAGCGTTGCCGGGGAGAGCTCCTCTCGTGAACTTGCCTCCCAAGCAGCAGACGATCGACCTGAATGCCGACCTCGGCGAGGGCTGCCCCTGGGATGTCCCCTTGCTGGAGCGAGTCACCTCGGCGAGCATTTCCTGTGGCGCCCATGCCGGGGACCGGGAAACGATCCTCGACACGCTTCGAGAGGCCGCCGCGCGAGGCGTGGTCGTCGGCGCGCATCCAGGCTACGCCGACCGTGAGGGGTTCGGCCGCCGCGCGCGAGTCGCTCGATCGCGCCGAGGTCGAGCGACTGGTGCGATCGCAGGTCGATTCCCTGGCCGAACTGGCCGAGCTGGCGGGCGTCTCGCTGCGGTTCGTCAAGCCACACGGTGCCCTGTACAACCAGGCGCAACGCGAGGAGGCAACGGCCTCCGGGGTGGTCGATGCCGTGAAGGCTCTGCGGTTGCCGGTTCTCGGGCAGCCGGGGGGGCAGGTGGAAGCTCTCTGCCGAGCGGCCGGCGTGCGGTTCGTGGCCGAGGGGTTCGCCGATCGGCGTTACCAGGAGGACGGCCGGCTCGTGCCTCGGGGTGAGCCGGGGGCGATTCTCGACGATCCCGAGGAGATCGCCGCGCAGGTGCTCCGGCTCGTGAGGTCGGGGACAATCGACACCCTTTGCCTGCACGGCGACGACCCCCGCGCCGTTGCTCTGGCCGATCGGGTGCGCGAGGTCTTGAGGCAGGCGGGTATCCCCTTGCGGAGCTTTGTCTGACGTGTCCCTGGTCGTGATTCATCCCGGTACACACGCCACGGTCCAGGACCTCGGGCGGTTCGGCTACCGGCAATGGGGCGTGCCGGTCGGCGGGGCGTTCGACGACTGGTCGCACGCCCTGGCCAACGCGCTCGTCGGGAACCCGGAGACGGCGGCGACGCTGGAATTGACCCTCCTCGGCGGCTCGTACCACGCGGAGAGTCCCCTGGCCCTGGCGCTGGCCGGGGCCGCGATGGATGCCCGGATTGAGCGCCGCGACGGGGGCCGCATCGACCTGAACCTGCCCCAGTCGTTCACGCTCCGCGAAGGGGACCGGCTCCGGCTCGGCGGTGCGCGCCGGGGCGCACGCACGTACCTCGCCACGCGGGGCGGCTGGCAGACGCCTCGCGTGCTGGAAAGCCGGTCGAGCGAGACTCCTTTGCAAGTTGGGGATCGCCTCGCCGCCTCGCACGGGACGATTCCCTCACGCCGGATTGCTTTCGAGATTTCACCGAGAAAAACGCGGAGATCACAAAGTGAACGGCAGAACGAGGATGAAGACATGGATTCCTTGCCAGAGGTGACGAGGGAACTCGGCGGCTCAGGCGAGGAACCGTTCCGCATCGTCGATGGCCCGGATGCGTGTGATCCGGCCCTCTGGAACGACCGTGTGTTTCGAGTCGGCGTACGTTGCGACCGGATGGGATTACATCTGGAAGGACCGGCCCTGGAGGTCGCATCGCCACCCGATCGCGTCTCAGCTCCGGTGGCGCCGGGAGCCTTGCAGGTGGCGGGCGGAACGCTCCTGGTGCTCGGCGTGGCCTGCGGCACGATGGGGGGCTATCCACACGTCGCGCACGTCATCACGGCCGACCTTTCGCGTCTGGGGCAACTCCGCCCCGGTGACGCCGTCCGGTTTCAGAAAATCAACGTCGAGGAGGCCCGCCGGATCGACCGCGATGAGCGACGTCGGCGAGAGGCGTTCCTGCTCCTCGTGCGGACGGCGGCCCGCGACGTCCTCCCCACCTGACGCCAAGGGAAGTGGGTGCTGGAAGCACCGGCAACTGAGGTTGTCCGATTGGCGGAAATCGGCTATTCCGTCGCGGGTGCATCGTTCGCCATTTCTTTCCGGGCTTTGCGCACGTCGTCCGGAAACCATCCCACACAGTCGAACGGAGAGACGGCCGATGGAGCGGGGTTGCCGTCGTTGGCGAGCCGCCCAGGGGCTCGCGGGGGTCCTGGGCCTCGTGACATCCGGGTGTCACTGGCTGCCCGTTCACCGGGTGGATCACGCGCTGGACCCGCGACGGCTTGAGAGTCGCCCGGCGGGAATGACGGCCGTCGCGCCGGAGCCGGCCGCCGATGGGGGCGTGCGCCTGCCGGCAACGCCCCTTCAGCCGATCTCCGACAGCGAAGCGCTGGGCGACCGATCGACACCGACCCCGCTGCTCGATGCGGCCCTGGCCCGCGCCCGCGACTCGCGACAGGTCGTAATCGACGATCTGGCGGTGGAGGACCCGGACCCGGCACCGGAACCCGTTTCGCCTGCGAAACCCGCTCCGGTCCCTCCGCCGGTCGAAAGTCCCGCCCCGGAAACCCCCTTGCCATCGGAGACGGTGGAGCCGGAAATTACTTCCACCGATCCCCCCTCTCCGTCGGTGCCGAAGGTCGCTCCGGAGATTCCGGACGTGGAACCCCGCGCGGCGACGACCCCCGAGGAACAGTGGCGTGAGGGGCTGGAGCGGCTCCACGCACTGGCAAGAGCGGAAAGCGACGAATCGGCTGATGACCCGGATGCCTCACGCTGGGCGATCCGGGAGCGCTGGCTGACGCTCCTGGACGAGACAACGGCCGAGATCACGACGGGCGGAGATCCCTCGCTCTGGACGACGGTCCTCATGACGCTGGCCGAGTCCTGCGAGGACGGGCCGCCCACCGACCTGCACGCCGCGGCGAGCGTGCTGGAGGCGGAGGCCCCTCTGGAGATCGACGTCCTGCAACTCTGCCGGCGGGTCCAGGGGTTCGGCAACTACGAGCCGGTCGACGCGACGCACTGCCGGGCGGGAGAGCCGTTGATCCTCTACTGCGAGATGCTCGGCCTGCACTACGTTCCCGATGGCGACCTGTTCCGCTCGCGTCTGGAATCGTCGGTGGAGATCCTCCCGGACGACGCCGACACACCGATCTGGGAGCACGTGCTCGGCGTGGCCGAGGATACGTGCCGACGCCGCCGTCGTGATTATTACGTGAACTACCGGCTCACCCTGCCCGAATCCCTTCCCCCCGGCTCGTATCAACTCCGCATGATCCAGCAGGACGTGCTCGGCGGCGGCACGACGATCCGGACGCTTCCCTTGCGGATCGTCAAGCCGGAGCCGTCCGAGCCACTGGCATTAAAATAGACTCAGCCCTGCACGGATGTCGCGCTGGCACAACATCGCACGTGAAAATTCGCCAGCGCCTTGCGTCGTCCGGGACGAGAGGGGACAATCGCGACATCCAACCGTGCAAGCCTAAATTAAAGGTCGAAGGGGGATGGGATCATGGGGCGGATGGCGTTTCGCATCCGATATTCTGGGTTTGATCGTGGGCCTGGTACTCGTCGGCGGGGCGTTGACCGCACGGGGTTTGACCGCGGCGGAGCGACGACGCCGCGTTTATCGCGAATAAAAACTCGAAAACCTTCCATCGCCCCGAATGCTCGGCCCTGAAGCGGACATCGGCCAAGAACAAGATCCCCCTGGCCGACCTGACGGAAGCGAAATCCGGCGGCTTCCGCGCCTGCGGCATCTGCAAGCCGGATGCCACGACGATGCTCGCTCAGGCCACACCGCGAGGCAAGGCCGCCTCCAAAGCCAGTGCCCCCGCCAATGCCGAGGACGACGGCACCTTGAAGTTCTCCCGCGATATCGCCCCGATCCTCGTGGGCAACTGCATCGGCTGCCATAACCCGAAGGACAAGGACCGTCGCGCCGGCCTCGACATGACCACCTTCAACGGACTTCGCCAGGGCAGCCAGAACGGTCAGGTGATCGTCGCCGGTAAGCCGGAGGAAAGCCCGTTGATCCTCCACGTCAAGGGGGAGGAACCCCCCAAGATGCCACCCGGTCAGCGCAACCTGGCCCCCGAAACGATCGCCAAGATCGAGGAGTGGGTCAAGCAAGGGGCCTTGCTCGATTCCGGCGTGGACCCCGCCACCGAGCTATCGAAGATCGCCCCCACCCCCGAGATGCTCCGCAACGCCGAACTGGCCAAGCTCTCTCCCGAGGAACTGGACCAGCGGGTCACGGACGCCGGGATGGAACGCTGGAAGAAGGCCAGCGCCCAGACCGAGCCGGAGGTGACCGCCGGCAAGCACGTCATCCTCTTCGCCGCCAATCTGCCCGAGGATCGCGCCCAGGCTCTCGTGAAGACGATGGACGGGATCTACCCGGCGATGAGCGACCTGCTCGGCCCGGCGGCCGACCCGGTGCTCGGCGGGCCGGCGAAACTCAGCCTGTATGTCTTCGCCGACCCGAATAGCTACATCGAGTTTGTCCGTTCCCTGGAGCGCCGGGAGGTCGAGTTGGGGGCCGAGCAGGCCCACGGCAACCTCGGCGTTGAGATGCCTTACCTCATCGCGCTCGACCCGCTGGGGGGCAAGGCCGAGCCTGAGGCCGAGCCGGCCAAGCGCTCCACGACCCGCCGCAAGAATGACGACGAACCGACGTCGAGTGGCCCCGAGCGCGGCCTGGCGGGTTTGCTCGCCGAGCAGTTCGGCCAGCAGGCGACCGCGCAGGCGGGGGAACCCCCGCGCTGGCTCGTGCTGGGGCTGGGAACGTACCTGGCCTCGAAAGTCGAGCCGCGAAGCCCCTATTTCAACAAGCTCCGGGCCGAGACCGTCGAACAGTTCCGACTCGGCTGGACGACCAAGGTGCAGGAGGCTCTCGGTGATGAGGGAAGCGACGAAAGCGTTCGCGCCGTCGGCTTCAGCATGATGGAATGGCTCGGCTCATCCTACAAGCAGCACTTCACCCCGTTCGTCCGTGAGATGCTCGGCGGCAACAAGAAGCTGGACGACACGATCAAACAAGGCTTCGGCGCGACCCGCGAGCAGTTCCTCCAGGTCTGGGGCCGCTGGGTCGCCCTCCACTACGCACGGGGCCGCTGAAGGTCGATTCGGGATTCCTGAGGACGTCACCATGCCCTCGCACGATGCTTATTTCATCCCCGCCGGGGAAGGTTCCCACCACCAACTCTTCCCCGGAGTCGAGATCCGCACGACCGCCGGCCAGGGCCTGATGCTCTCGGTCGTGACGTTCGAGCCGAATTCGGTTGTCCCGGAGCACGCCCATCCGCACGAGCAGATGGGCATCATGATCTCCGGCCGCCTGGAATTCACTGTCGGCGGCGAAACGAAGATCCTCGGCCCCGGCGACATCTGGCGCATTCCCGGCGGCGTTCCTCACAAGGTCGTCGCCCTCGATGGCCCCGCCGTCGCTCTCGATTGCTTCCACCCGATCCGCGAAGACTACCTCTGACCCATCGCTTGCAGATAGAGCCGAACCGTCTCCGCGTAGCCGAACTCCAGGGCGTCGGCGATGAAGGCGTGTCCGATGGACACTTCCTCCACACTGGGGACCCGGGAGAGGAAAAGCGGAAGGTTCTCGCGGGTCAGGTCGTGACCGGCGTTGACCTCCAGACCCAGTTCCGAGGCGCGGCGGGCGGTGGCGGCGAAATCCTCGACGACCCGTTCTCCGTCGCCCCGGTCAAAGGCGCTGGCGTAGGGCTCGGTGTACAGCTCGATGCGGTCGGCCTTCAAGGTGGCAGCCGCGTCGAGCCGGGAGGGGTCGGCGTCCATGAACAGGCTCACGCGACACCCCTGACCGTGAAGCGTGTCGAGGATCGGACGGAGACGCTCGACGTTCGGCGAGTTCAGGTCCCAGCCGTGGTTGCTGGTGAAGGCACCGGGATCGTCGGGCACGAGGGTACACTGAGTCGGTCGCACAGCCCGGATGATGTCCAGGTAATCGCCGTGGAAGGGGTTGCCCTCAATGTTGAACTCAGCCTCGGGGTAGTTCTTCAGGAGGTCGGCGATCTCGCGGACGTCCTCGGGCCGGATGTGGCGGCGGTCGGGCCGGGGGTGCACGGTGATCCCGTGCGCCCCGGCCTCCAGGCAGATCCGCGCGGCCCTTGCCGGACTCGGGATGCCGCTGTGACGGGTATTCCGTAAGGTCGCGACCTTGTTGACGTTGATACTGAGCTTGGTCATCGTCGTGGCCTCACCTCACATCGTCCGGTCCACGGCCTCGGCAACTCGTCGGCACTGGGCCATCATCTGTCCGAAGGCGGCCGGGGTGATCGTCTGCGAGCCGTCGCTCATGGCGTGCTCGGGGTCGTCGTGGACCTCGACGATCAGCCCATCGGCCCCGGCGGCGACGGACGCCTTGGCCATCGGCAGAACCAGCGACGCCTTCCCCGTGCCGTGCGAGGGATCGACGACGACCGGCAGGTGGCTCTTCTGGTGCAGATACGGCACGGTCGCCAGCGGGAGGGTGAACCGGGTGTGCTCCTCGTACGTGCGGATGCCGCGCTCGCAGAGCATGACGTTCGGATTGCCGCGGTCCAGGATGTATTCGGCGGCGAGCAGGAACTCGTCGATCGTCGCGCTCATCCCTCGCTTCAGAAGGGCGGGCTTGCCACTGTCGCCGACAGCCTGCAAGAGCTGATAGTTCTGCATGTTGCGGGCGCCGATCTGGAGCACGTCGGCGTACTCGGCCACCATCGGGACGTGTTCCGGGGCCATGACCTCGGTGACGATCGCCAGGCCGGTCGCCTCGCGGGCGGCGGCGAGCATCTTGAGGCCCTCTTCCTTGTGTCCCTGGAAGCTGTACGGACTGGTGCGCGGCTTGAACGCCCCGCCTCGCAGGCCGGTCGCGCCGAGCTGCTTGAGCTTCTTCGCCAGGCTGACGATCTGCTCCTCGCTCTCGACCGAGCACGGCCCGGCGATCGCGGCGACCTTCACGCCGCCGACCTCCAGACCGAGCGCCTTGACGACCGTGCGCTCGGCCTTCAGCTCGGAGGAGGCCCGCTTGTAAGGCGCCATGATCGGCAGGACCTTCTCGACCCCGGGCGCCGGCTCCAGGGCCTCGACCAGCCCGACCCGTTCCTCGCCGATGGCGGCGACGACGGTTTGATGCGTCCCGTGGATGACCTGGGGCGTCATCCCCAGCTCCCGGATGTGCGCGACCATATGATCCACCTGCTCGGTCGTTGCGTCGGGTTTCATGACGACGATCACGGTGCCCCGTCCTCCCCTCATTGTGGAATCGCCCGGCCTCTGGCTGTCACGGGCGGGCGACCCTGGCCTGAATCATGAGATCAGATACTGAAAAACATCGAGATCAACAAAAAAGCCCCGAGACCTGCGTCAGGTCCCGGGGCCTTGTTCCGAGTGTGTTCTTGAATGTGCGAGACGACTCCCAGAGAAGACTAGGAATCGCCGATGGCCCGGCGACCTGAGGATGTCCAGCCCGTAAACGCCCACGACCACCACCAGCGATGGCCTCCCGGCAAACCGAAGTGGGCGGACGGGTAATCGACGGACATCAGTGCGGCACCAGGCCAGAAGGAAAAGAATCGGACCGGACCCGATCTGGTCGGGTCCGGCCGAACCGTATCACGGTCAAAGGATGCGGCTTGCCCGACGGGCAACCCGTCGGCTGCCGTTAGGCCAGCCGCCTCTGGTTGTCACTACACACGCGATCACCTCCTTTACGCCAAGACACCCCGGTCCCGCGGGAGTCCAGCCTCGAGCGGAAGCGGGCTCTAGCCCGTCGTACCACGTTGCGTACGACCCGAAGTGCCGGCCGGGCGTGTGAATCCTGACCGACATCATTACTATAGCAGCCGTGAACCTTCGATCAATGGTCCAATGGTCCTTGCATCAATTTTTTCCGAAGGCCCGTGGAGCCGCCGCGACGCAACCGTTTGACGCCCAGCAGGATCAAGCCGCCAAGGGGCAAGAGCAGCGCCGTGGTCGGCTCGGGAACGGAACGCAGCTCGATCCGCGCGATCTGGTAGCCATTGGCCAGGAAGTCGGCATTGGTGAATCGGCTGTCGCTGAGGACCGGACCGCCCGGCGTGTAGCTCGCCGTGGGTGCGTGGACGACGCCGTTCTCATCCGCGCCCGTGTTGTTCATGGACTGGCCGAGGAAGGCGGTCGTATCGAACATCTCGTCGCTCACCTCCGTCCCGGCGTCGCGAACCTGAGTACCAAGAACTGTGAACGAGATCAGCCCAGGGGTGCCGGGATCGCTGTTGAACAGCCCGCCGCTGGTAAAGACCGGATGGGCCAGCGGATCGCCGTTGGCGATGAAGTAATCATTGCTCGGGACGACCATCGCCGCGTAGCTGAAGTAGCGGGAGGACGCCAGACTGCTGTCGAGCGTGATCAGAAGGCTCGCCATGCCACCGGGTGGGATCACCGGAGGGGGCGGAAAGCCCGCGCCGGCGCCGGGACCTACGATCACCCCTTGCTCCATGCCCGCGCTGCTGGCCGTGAATGCGTCGCTCAGGGGCATCGGGTTGCCATCCTCGGCAATCCGCTCCAGCGCCGAGGAAGCGGGGTCGCCCAGATTGTAAATGTCGAAGGTTCCGTCATGGAACCCGACCCAGACCGGCGTGACATGGACCCCGCCCGTCGGCGCGAGGTTCGTCACGGTGATCTCGACGGTCATCGGACTGGCCAACGCCGGAGCGATCATCCAGAACAACGCGGCGGACGCGACGGCCAGCGTCGGGAGAACGGATCGGCTACTCATCGTCGTGGGCTCCTTTGTTTCGGTGTCTCGCTCGATCTCGGAACTCCGCGCGCGGCACGAACGCTCCACGTCGTGCTGAGGGTTGATCGGTTGCACGGAGATCCCTCGGGATGGTCCGGCGCGGAAGGTCCCGATTTTCGGGACCACGCGCACAAAGACCATCGTGAGTCGGTTCCCGGCGGCGATCCTGACAGAAAAATGCGGACGGAATCGGCCCGAATCGCTCAGGACGCCGGATCGCCGTCCTCGATCACCTTGCGGAGGCGTTCGCGAAGCTCCGTCGGCATCGTCAGTTCCGCTCCAGCAAGGCCGGCGGGCGACTCGATCGGCTCGCGGAGCATTCGCAGGGTTTCGCGCAATCGCAGGATCTGCCGACGATAGCGGCGGCAGGCCTTGCAATAGACCAGGTGCGACCACAGGGCGAGCCGTTCCCCGCGCGAGAGGGGCCGGTCGAGCGACAGGGACGCCAGACGGGCGACCTCCGAGCAGGGGAGCGTCAAGAGCCTGGCAATGTGGAGTATACGTCGCACGACGGTTCGCCCTCGTCGGGATCAGTCTCCGCGACGTGATCCGGTCCGGCCATATCCCTTGTTTTCCAGGCATGCGCGCAGGAGCAGCCTGGCCCGATGCAGTCTCGCCCAGAGGTTAGTCGGCGTGATATTCAAAAGCTGACAGATCGACTCACTTTCCAGCCCGTCCAGCTCCCGCAGAAAGAAGGCCTCGGCCAGGTTGGGCGGCAGGTTCGCCAGGCAGCCCCGAAACGCCTCCCAGAACTCCCGGCGTTCGAGGTCCCGCGACGGCGAGCCTCCCCAGCGCTTCGGGCCGTGCCGCCAGAATCCACCGGCATCGAAGAACGCCGCCTCCGCCGCCTCATCCATCTCCGAGACCGGACGCATGCGGCCGCGGCCGCGCGAATGATCCATGATGCGATGACGGAGGATGCCGATCAACCACGTCCGCTCGGAAGATCGCCCGGCGAAGGCATCGCGGCAGCGCAGGGCTTCCAGAAACGTCTCCTGCACCAGCTCGGCCGCTGTCTCCGGTTGCGAGAGGCGCAGCAAGGCATAGCGGTACAGGGCCTCGCCGTGCCGATCCACCCAGTGCTCGGGTTCGAGTCGCGGTGCGTCGTCCACGTCGATCCTATCGGGTCGAGAGGATAGGCGTTCGGCGAACAAGGGCCGAGGTCCTGCAGCGGACGACCTTCGACCGCCTCTTATTCGGTCCCCTCCAGCGCGACCAGGACGCGACGTGCCTGCTCCGCCAGCGACACGAGTCTCGGGTCGCCCGTGCCAAGCTGCTCGATCGTGGTTCGATAATACCAGAGCACCCGGTCCCGGTCGGCATGGAACCGGCTCCAGATGTCCCGGCCCTCGGCCACGTCCCGCCCGATGCTGACGAGGTTGTGGAGCTTGTCGGCCAGGACAACCCCCCGCGCCTCGACGCTCGCGTCGCGCAGGGCGTTCAGGTGATCGGTCTTGCGGTCGATCCAGGGACGCTTGCGGCCGAGGGCGTCGGTCTTCACCTCGGAGCACGCGGCAACGATCCCGGCGACCGCGTCCCCGAACCTGCGCGGATCTGCTCCAGGGTCGTCTCGGTATCCTCCACCGCGTCGTGCAAGAGCCCGGCGATCACCACGTCTTCGGCGAAGTCGAGCCGGTCGAGGATCATCGCGACCCCGGCGAGGTGCTGGACGTAGGGCACGTCCGAACCTCGCCGGACCTGGTCGCGGTGCGCCCAGGCCGCCAGACGCAGGGCGTCGTCGAGTCGGGGCGACATCAGCGGGTCGTTCATGGGTTTACAGGGGCGACCGCTGGGCTTGCCGCAGAAGTTGGCCGACCTGCTGGCGAATCTCGGCGCCATGGGTCAGGAACCCGATGTGCCCGGCCCCTTCCAGGGAGGCAAACCGGGCCCCCGGAATCGCCTCGGCGAGGGCACGCTGGCGGGCCGGCGGGACGATCACGTCACGCGAACCGCCGAGCACGAGCGTCGGCGCGTCGATCCGCCAGAGCCGGTCCGAAACGTCAAAGCTCTCCAGAACGCGGAGCCGGTTCGCCATGACTCCCTGATCGGTTTCCCAGATCCGCTCGACGACGAAATCCGCCAGGGGGGCCGATTCCGGCTTACCGCCGTGCAGGAGGTTGAAGAACTGGTTCACGAATCCGTTGTCGGTGGGCAACGGGAAGCGTTCCAGCACGCTCTTGGCGATCGTCGCCCCCAGGCCCATGCGGAACCGCGCTTCCACGCCTTGAAGGACCAGAGCACCGAGCAAGCCCGGACGTTCGGCCGCCAGTTCCAGGGCGACCGCCCCGCCGAACGAGACGCCGAAGACCGTGGGACGCTCCAGACGAAGCTGGCCGATCACGTCGGCCAGGTCGCGGGCCAGGTCGGCCATGCCCTCCGCCCGGGCGGTGGTCAGCGGTCCGCGGTCTCCCCGAAGCCCCATCAAGATGACCTCGTGGTCGCGGGCCAGCCGCTGCGCCAGAGGCGCGACCAAGGGCCACCCCCCCGCCAGCCCCGGCACAAGGACGATCGGTTCACCCTGGCCGAGCCGCACGACTTCCACCACGCCGCTCGGTGTGAAGACGAGCTGGGTCGCTTCGTGAAGGTGGAGATAACGGAATCGACTCCACTGGGTCCGCCGCTTCGCGGATAGCCGCATGGTGTACTCCTCGGAGGTCCGGCTAAAAGTTCATTCCAGAGCTGTATCTCGGCGCCGGAATCATCGTTTGTGCGATTGGCTTCGATTTGTGATTTCCTCCAAAGGCACGTTCCGTACCGGCTCGATTTTTCACGTCGATCGTCGATCGCTTGGAAGTCGCCATCTCGGCGCCGAAAGGTCTTTCGGCGCCGAAAGTCGATCGTGTCGATCAACGATCCGTTTACCGTCCTGTCAACTGGGGTAACTCTCAGGGGAATGGCAGGAGAGAATCCCGGGAATACGGAGGGCACAAACCTTACCCAGATCGCTCATCCTGTGGAAATTACGTAAAAATCGCTTCAACGAACTCCGCAAACAGGCCAGGCTCCGCAAAACAACCATGTTTCCCTGACGTTATATCTTTACAAATGGCCATTATCAGGGCGTGGCGAAATTGAGGTGCAATCCTGTCGAAATCGCTAACGAAATCCGGTCTGTTCGGCGCCGAGACTTGTACTTCGGCGCCGAACATTCTAGGATGGAAAGACCCATGATGAGACAACTTCGCGATCGAGCATCCTGACCGAGCCACCATGGACTATCCACAACCAAACCGGGCGATCGACGAGCAGGGATCGGGGGCTGACGGAGGGACGCTCGCGAAGAGGTTCGGGCGGGTTGCGCTGTTCTGGAATCGATCCCGGGTGCTGGTGGCGCTGGCGTCGTTCGGGGTCATCACGTATTCGATCGCGGTGCTCGTGGCGGTGGCGACGACCGGAGACCTGGGCCTGCGCTGCGTCTTCGACCGGGTGGTGAAGGAGGTCTCGCCGCATGGCTGGAGTCCCGAACCGCTTCCGGTCGAGTCGGATTTCCGGACGCGACGGATGCCGGCGGATCTCTGGAGTGCCGGCCCGCCCCCCAAGGGGGCGAGCTTGCTGGCGATCGGGCCGCGACCGATCGAGAACTATCGGGATTACATCCAGGCACTGCGGTATTTCGGCCATCGGTCGAACAAGGTGGTCGAGGTGCGCTGGCGAAATGAGGACGGATCGACGCATTACGGGCACGTGCTGATCCAGCCGCCGCCGATCGGGACGTACCTCTGGTCGCTCCTCTGGTTCGTGCAGGAGATGGCGGTCTTCGCGGTCGGGCTCCGCGTCTTGTGGAAGCGTCCGAGGGACATCTCGGCGTCGGTCTTCTTCTGGCTCTGCGTGGTGACGGTGGGGGCCTTCATGGGGGGCTATCACTGGTCGCGGATCGTGGTGCACCAGCCGTTGATCTACCTGTTCGCGGCCTTCGCGGTGCTGGTGCCGGTCCTGAGCCTGCACTTCTACCTGGTCTTCCCCCGTCCCAATCCGCTCTTCGTGCTGGAACCGGCGGCCGATCCTGACCGCCCTGTATGGCCTGCCCATCCTGTCGCTGTTCGGGATGTGGGGCAGCATGCTCTGGTCGAAGTGGAGCACGGAGCTGAGCGAGATCGAGCGGGCCTTGACCCTGCTGAAGTACCTGGCGCTGGGATATGTCGGGCTCTCGGTGGCGATCTTCGTGCTCTGCCTGGTCTGCCTGGCGTACAGCTTCCTCCGGGCGCGCTCGCGCTCCGAGCGGAACCAGGTGCAGTGGATCTTGCTGGCGACCTTGCTCGCGTTCTTCCCGATCTCGTACCTGATGTGGGACACCTGGAACGACCCGGCGCGGCTGGGCCTGGTCAGTTCGGCGTGGCCGATGTTCGTCGTCTCGCTCCTGTACACGGTGGCCTACGCCATCAGCATCACGCGCTACAAGCTGATGCAGGCCGAGGAGTTCCTCAACCGCAGCGTCGTCTATTTCGTCGTGAGCGTGGCGGCCGGTCTGCTCTATTCCGGGGTCCTGATCATCTGCGCGGTGGCGATCGGCGACACGCTGCTCGCGGACCGGACGTCGATGGGGGCCCTGGTCGCGGGCCTGACCGCGATCATGATCCTCGTGTTCTCGGAGGCCGCTCGGCACCGGTTCCAGCGGGTGATCGACCGGCGATTTTTCCGAGAGAAGTACAAGTTCGACCAGGCGATGCGGAAGATGAGCCTGGCCGTCGGCCGCCTGGTCGATCGGGCGACGCTGGGCCGCCGCTTGCTGGAAGCGGCCACGGAGGTCCTGAGCCTGGAGTGGGGAGCGCTCTACCTCCGCGACGGCCACGGCGCCGACGGTCCGTTGGAGCTGGTCGCCTGCCAGGGGCCGGAGCCGGACGAACGCATCCTGGACGCGGAGAACCCGCTGGTCGTCCGCCTGCGGAAGGTGCCGGCGATCTTCGTGCCGCACGCGGTCGGCTCGACCTCCAACCCGGCCGCCGACGCGATGATCGCCCTCGGGGGGGAGGCCGCCGCGGCGCTGGAGGCCGACGACGTGCTGGCCGGCGTGCTCGTGCTCGGGCCGAAGCGCAGCGGGATGCCGTTCGAGAGCGAGGAGCTGGCGTATCTGGGCGCCCTGGCGTCGATGGCGACCCTGGCCCTGCGCTCGGCCGACATCCAGGGGACGCTGGAGGGGCTGAACCTGGAATTGCGGGACAAGGTCGAGAAGATCGCCGAGCAGCAGCGCCGCATCCTGATCCTTCAAGATCAGCTTGTCGGCCGCGCCTGCGTCCAGTGACGGTCTCGTCCACCATCGAGAAACCGAGCCCGTCAGCCACCGCCGGAGCCGAGCATCTTCGCGCCGATCAAGGGGTCCGGCTCGGCCGTGCGCCACATGCTGGAGATCGCCCGCAAGGTCGCCGTCAGCCCGTCGGCCGTGTTGATCCGGGGCGAGAGCGGCACGGGCAAGGAACTGCTGGCCGAGGCGATCCACGCCGCCAGCCCCCGCGCGGCCAGGCCGTTCGTCAAGGTCCACTGCGCGGCCCTCTCGCAAAACCTGCTCGAAAGCGAGCTGTTCGGCCACGTCAAGGGGGCCTTCACCGGCGCCGACCGCGACCGCGTCGGGCGGTTCCAGCAGGCCGACGGCGGCACGCTGTTCCTCGACGAGATCGGCGACATCAACTGGGAGGTCCAGACGAAGCTCCTGCGCGTCTTGCAGGAGATGTCGTTCGAGAAGGTCGGCAGCTCGCAGATCGATCATGTCGATGTGCGGATCCTCGCGGCGACCCACCAGGACCTGGAGGCGTTGATCCGGGCGGGGAAGTTCCGCGAGGACCTGTATTACCGCCTGAACGTCATCAGCATCCGCACGCCGTCCCTCCGCGAGCGCCGGGAGGACATCTTCGAGCTGGCCGTCCACTTCCTGAACGTCCACGCGCGCGCGGACGGGCAAGGGGATCTCGCACCTGGACGACTCGGCCATCGAGACCCTGATCGGCCTACGACTGGCCGGGCAATATCCGCGAGCTGGAGAACATGATCGAGCGCGCGGTCGTCCTGGCCGACGGCCCGGCCCTGACGCGCGACGACCTGCCGGACGAGATCCGGCGTCCGAACGTCTCCCGTCGTTCCCGATCGACGGCGGCCGTGGAGCGAGCGTCGAAACGCGCGGCGGCCGGCACCCGGGCTCGCGTCCGCGCGGAGGTTGGCCCTTCGTGGAACGGGTCGGACGATGGCGACGAACCGGACGACGCCGAGTTCGAGCAATACGAGCGTCAGCGCCTGCAAGACGCGCTCGGGGAGGCCGACGGCAACAAGAGCGAGGCGGCCCGCCTGCTCGGCATGCCCCGCAGCACGTTCTTCAGCAAGCTCAAGAAGCACGGCCTGGCCGGCTGAAGTTCAGCGGGCCGCGCCGACGGCCTCGGGTTCGGGCCGATCATCCGTCGTCGGTGTTCCGGCCGCGTTCGGGTGCGGGCGCTTTCGGAGTCGCGGTCGTCCCGCCGCGGTGCGGAACGAGACGAGCGAGCCCCAGGTCAAGAGCCCCGCGCCGGCCCCATAAAGAAACAGGCCGAGCAGGCCGTTGACCGTGCTCCAGACGATGCCGGTATCCATGCCGTACACGCGGAACTGGAACGTCGGATACGCGCGGGCGAAGTGTTCCAGATAGCCGGGGGCGAACAGCGTCCTGGAAATCTGCACCGGGGTGAAGTCCGGCCAGATGGGCGGGGCGTTCTGACGCAGGAGGCCGTAGATCGTCTGCCCGGAGATGTTGATCATGAACAGAAACGCGATCGTCAAGAACTGGGCCTGGCGGGTCGATTTCGCCTGCAACGAGATTCCCATCCCCAGCGCCGCGGCGAACCATCCATAGACGATCACCTGCGCCACGTTGGCCAGAACGCCGATCGGATGCAACGCGCCGCCGATCAGGCCGAGCGTCCAGAGCACGACCAGGACCAGGCCGAGCAGGCGCATGCCCCAGAAGGCACCCCCCATCTTGGCCAGAACGATCTCCCGCGCCGTCAGGTCGGTCGTCGTCAGGCTCGTCCAGGTGTCCTCCTCGCGCTCCGAGGTGATCGACCCGGCCGCCCCCCCCGCCACGCCCACGATCCAGAACATGTAAACGAAGGGGATCACGATCTGGAGGAACTGGTGGAAATAGAATCGGCGGGGTTCCAGTTGTAATGAGGAGTCGAGATGTTGTAGCCAAAGCTCAGGGTTTCGAGGAACGCGTCCCGGAACTGCGTCACCGTGTGATACGCCAGCAGGCTTCCCAGGACGAGCCCCACGAGCAAACCGACCGCCCTGGCCAGCGCGGAGCTGCGCGTGGTGAAGCATTCCTTCCAGACCATCGGCCAGTTCCCGCACGACGGACGGGGCAGGGGGGTCCACGACCGTTTCGACGCGAGCCACTTGCTCCAGCGTCGGCGCGTGCCTCCGTCCTGATCGCGGAAAACCGGCCGGAGCCGCCACGCGGCGAGCATCAGGAAGAGCGATCCGCAGAGCGTCTGCGCGCCCATGATCCACAGGAGATTGCGTGCGACCGGAATGCTGCTCGCCGTGATCATCCGCCCCGCCAGGGCCATCACCGTGGTCGGCGCCCCACCAAGCACGTAGAACGGGCTGGTCGTCTCCAGATATTCGAGCGTCGGTCCCGATCCAGGAGGACCACGAGCCGGGAAGCATCAGGCGGAAGGTGGCCCTTTGCAGGATCGGCGGGCCGATCAGCCAGAGCAGCTCCAGGCGCATAGACGATGAAGACCGCCTCGCGGACGCGACGGGCCAGCGTCGAGACGAGGATCGCGAGCGACGAGAGAAAGAACGCCGTCGTCAAGGCCCAGCCCCACGCCAGCACGACCAGTCTCGGGTCGATCCCTCCCAGCAGGCTCAGCAGGCACATCACCGGGAAGCCCACCATCAGGAAGATGACGATGTGCAGCATCCGCGAGAGCAGCTTGCCGACAACGATCTCCGCGCTCGTCAGGTCACTGGACAGAAGGTAATGCAGCGTCCGCCGCTGTTTCTCATCGGCGATCACCGGCGCCACCAGGGCCGGCGTCACGATCAGGAGCACCACCATCTGGAAAACCGCCAGCGACAGGAACGTCGTCATGGCGAACCACGACACCTGGCTCGCCGACAGCTCGCCGCCGTTGAAGGTGTACCAGGCGTAATGGTTCTCCCAGAGCACCAGAAACACGACCAGGGCGAAGGCCACCCGCATCACGTAAAAATGGCCCCGACGCGCCGTGGTCATCAGCTCGAACTGAAACACCGGTCCGGGGAGCATGGATCGACCTCCCGACAGGACGAGCAAAAGAAACGATTCCTGGGAGCATACCCCCGATCGACTGGCCGTTCAATCCTAAAGATTTCGGAGTCGGGTGGATGCGTTCTCAATCCGAGGCGCGGCGGGCGAGAATCGCCCGGGCGCGGCCCGCGCCCCCGATCAGCAGGAGCGTGGCCGGGTTCGGGCCTGGGGGACGAAGCTGGGCGCGGAGTGACTCGGGGCGGAGGTCGAGGCCGCGCGTCTTGATCTCCAGCGGGCCGAGATGCCGTTCCGCCACGAGGCGGCGGAGCCGCTTGCGGTCCAGAGGTAGGACCTCCTCGACGGCAAACGCTGAGAGCCAGGGGGATTCCAACGGCGCGGGGCCGGTCAGCAGGTCGATGCCGCTGGCGATGCGGGCCAGGCCGTGCGCGGCGGCGAACCCGTCGAGCAGCCCCGCGCGGATCAGGGCCGGGTCGGGATCGAAGATCCAGGTGTCGATGGGGGCGATGGCGACAAGAGCCGGGAAGGGGCCATCGCGGTCCGTCCACGACGCGCCCGAGGGCAAGCAGGTCGCCCGCCGACGGCAAGAGGCGAGCCGGCCGTACCAGACGGTCGCCTCCTTGCACTCGCCGCCGAGACTGACCAGCTCGATTTCCAGGTCGGGCGCGTCGAAATGGGCCTCGAAGTCGCTTGCCGGGCTGACCTTGATCGCGCCGCCGGGGGTCGATCGCGATCAGGGATAAGAGATATGCGAGTCCCGGCGCATAATCACGAATCGAGCGTGCCCGCGAGGCCGAACCGGCGCGGCGGTCGGGATCGATGTGGACGAGGCAATCGGCGGGAACCGGAAACCGCTCGGCCTGCGATTGAATGGCCACGACCCGATCCCCCACGCCGTACACCTCGGCATTCCAACGCGGCGCGTTGCCCCATTCCAGAGTCGAGATCGACGGCGAAAACGCCGTTTGCCGAGGCCCCCAGGGCGAGCGCATCGCCACCGATGCCGCAGCAGAGATCGGCGACCGTCGCGCCGGCGAACCGCGCGGCCTTGTGCCGGGCGACCGGCTCGGCGGTCGCCTGTTCGAGGCCGGTCGGGTGAAACCACATCGCGTCGGCCCTTGTGAACTTGGCCGCGCCCCGCCGCCGACCCTCCGCCAACCGCAGCGCCGCCGCGACCCACTCCGCCGGGACCTGCTTCCGCCAGCGGGCCAGGTCCGCCGGAGCCGGGCGCGCGACGGCCGCGACCTCCGCCAGCAAGGTCTGGCCAGCCTCGGTGGTCAGGACCGCGAACTCGGTTTCCGCATCCGAAATCATGGGAAGAATTGTCGTCCGGGAGCGAAGAGACGGGAAGAGGCGGGTTCCAGAATCGTTTGAGGATCGGGCCGAGCGATGAACGCCCTGGATGAAGATTCGCTGGTGCTCACGACCGAGTCGGGCAAGGGGCTCGGGGAATATCTCTCTCGTCTTGATCCTGTTCAATGGAATGGGCATGGTCTTTCCGGTGCTCGGCCATGTGATGGATCGGCCATTCACATTCGAATTGCTGAGCCTCATGATCGCCTTGCAAGGGCTTTTGCTGGGCGTTTCGTTGCTGATTTGCCTGTGCTCGCCGCGCGGGTCGTGGGTGATCGACGGGCGAGGGATCGAGGTTCACCCCTGTCATCGGAGTATGCGCTACCTGCCGTGGTCGTGCGTCGAGCGGGTCCGGCTGGGGCCTCGGTGGATACTGCAAGGCAAGGGGGTGACGATCACGATCCCCTGGAACATGCTGCCGCGCGTCGAGGCTCAGCGAGCGGAGGATCATATCAAGAAACTTCTGGCGAACGATTTCGATTTCGCGCCGCCACGACCACCGTCGGAGACGGCGTTCCGGCTGGGGCGGTTCCTCCTGTTGCTCGGGATCGGCCTGGGGCTGACGGCGCTCTGGGCGGCGGTTCTCCTCGCGCTGGTGGTCGTCTATCCCGACCGCCGCGAGGGTGGTCTGATGGGAGGGCTCTGGAGCCTCCTCTTGCTCGGCAGCCTGTATACCTACGCGTTCTGGTGTCAATATCAGGAGACGCGGCGGATCAAGGCGTTGCATCCCGAGTGGCCCTGGCGGGTTCGCCGTTCGCGGGTCGAGACGCGGTGACGCCGGAGCCTTCCTCCAGGCGGATTGTTCGATCGGCCTTCACGTCGGTCCAGACCTCCACCCGGCCCAACGGCCACGCGACCTCCAGCCGATCGACCTGTTCGGCATCTCCGAGGCCGAGATGGACCGCTCGCGACGAGGCCGCCAGATAGCTGCCGCCGCCGACCAGCTCGCGGACGAGCACCCGCGCACCAACTCGGCACCACCTTCGCGCCGATCGGCTGGCGGCAGGCAGGGGGCTTGCCGACGAGTTCCAGCGTCAAGAAATGTCCCGCCGTTGAGACGTTGCGGAGGACAGCGGCCGGCGCATCGAGCGCGGCGACGACGGCATCGGGGCGGCCATCACCGTCGAGGTCGCCGACCGCCACGCCCCGGCCGAGGATCGGCTGACGGAACCAGGGCCCGGCGGTCGCGGAGACGTCCTCAAAACGGCCCCGGGCGTTTCGCAGCAAGAGCGGACGCATGGCCAGCGGCTCGCCCAGCCGGGCGCGGTCGAGGACGTGGCCGTTCGCCTGGAGCAGATCGAGATCGCCGTCGTTATCGAAGTCGGCCAGGCCCAGGCCGAAGCCAAGGACGCTCGTGGTCACGGTGAGGCCGAACGTCCTGGAGGCGTCCCGGTACTCTCCCGGCGCGATCGCCTGAAAGCCGATCGTCGAGCGACCGTGGAAGTTGCTCACGAGCAGGTCGGGCTGTCGGTCCCCGTCCACGTCGCCCCGCGCGATGCCCATGCCCGAGAGCGCCTGGCCCGAGCCATCGACCGCCACGCCGGCCGTCACGCCGACCTCTTCAAAGCGCAAGCCGCCGTGGTTCTCGAACAACCAGCATGGGGTGCCGTCGTTGGCGACGAAAACATCCAGACGTCGGTCCCCCGTCATATCGGCAATCAAGACGCCGAGGCCCCGTCCCCCGGGCAGGGCAATGCCCGCATCGTCACTGACGTCGGTGAACGTGCCGTCGCCGTTGTTGCGGTAGAGCCGGTCGGGCTGGGCGGGGAAGACCTCGGGGCCGCAATAATCGCGCTGGCCGTCGGGGGCAGCGCAGTAGGGGGCGGTCTTCGGGTCGTAACGGACGTAGCTGGCGACGTAGAGATCCAGGTCGCCGTCGTCGTCGAGGTCCGCGAAGGCGGCCGACGTGCTCCAGAGGTCGGAGGCGAGCCCGGCGGCGTCGGTGACATCGTCGAACCGACCGCCCGCGTTGCGGTAGAGCCGTTGATCTCCCCAGCCGCTCACGAAGAGGTCGTCGCGGCCGTCGCCGTCGTAGTCGCCGACCGCCGCTCCCATCGCGTAGCGAGGCCCGGGAGCCCCGGCGCGGTCGGTGATATCGGTGAAGCGTCCGCCGCCGTCGTTGCGGTAGAGCCGGCAGGGGGGATCATCCCCCTCGGCGTCGGGCGCGATGGGCCCACCGTTGCAAAAGTAAAGATCGAGGCGACCGTCCCCGTCGGCGTCGATCAGGGCAACGCCCCCTCCCATGATCTCCGGCAGGTCGTGCTTGCCCCGCGAACCGGCATCGAAACGGAAGTTCACATTCGCTTCGGCCGCCACGTCGCGGAACCCAGGAACCGTCTGTCCCTGGGCCCTGGACGATGCGAACAGGATGAGAACCATCGTGAAAACGACGCGCCGGGTTGTGCTCATGATTCGCGTCGCAAGAGATTCTCGATCCTTGATCGCTCGTCTCGTTTACCTCAGCACGATTTACGATTGAGAAGAAAGGTCTCTCAACGGCTTCCTGTCGCTTCGTGGCTGGCCTGCCAGTCGGCCAGATGCTTGCGTGCCGCCTCGACGAATTCAGCGTCCTCGATGTTCCACGCCTGGCGGTCGCCGTCCTCGCGGGCCAGAAACGCGAGGTTCAGGACCAACTGACCAAAGCGATATTCAGGACATACGGCGCTCAGTTCTTCGAGGAGCTGGAGTAGGTCCTGGCGGGTGGGGTCGATCATGGCAGCGTATCTCTGATCTTGGGTGCTTGACCCACCGGCCGCTTGAGGTCGCCCACGACCTCGACCTGAATCTGCGTGCCGGGTGCAAGTTTGGCGATCCGCGTCGCCCGAGTGACGCCATTGTAGAGAATCAGTGCCCCATCCGTTCCGCGATAGACCCAAGGCCTCGGCATGCCTGCGGTCGAGGCTCCGAATCGAGCGATCTGAGTTTGGAGTTTGTATGGATCGGCGCCACTGGCCTGCGACGGTAGCAAGTGCAACTCTCTGGGATCAACGTCGAGGATCTCGGGTTGCCGCATGCCAAGACATTCTATCGGCCATCAGTGGCGGAACAACCCCCGTGAGAATTCTGGCGGGATGACCCGTTTTCTGACGCGGAAAGGGAACGATCAGGGCCGGCGATACGTCAGAGACGGAGTGATGCCCCTGTTATCCGGCTGTGTGCGTCGGGTATTATGGTGGAAGGTCTCGTAATTGCGATACATGTCTGTTAGAGGCTCCTTTCGGTTGCACCGTTCTTTTGATCCACGTCGATCCCCCGGGACGCGGACGCTCCAAGGAGGTCATGCCATGGTGAACGCCGTTCTACTTTGTGCCGCGCTGATGAGTGGGCAAACCGCGACTCCGGACGCCGATGCGATGGCGGTCTATCAGGCGGCGAAGGCCGAGGCGGGACGCGATCCCGAGGCCCACGTGCGTCTGGCGCTCTGGTGCGAGGCGCACGGGCTGAAGGCCGAGCGGTTGAAGCACCTGGCCATCGCCGTGCTGACCAACCCCTCGCACACGACGGCGCGGGGCCTGATGGGCCTCGTGGCCGATCACGGACACTGGCGGCGGCCCGAGGAAATCACCGCGCGGATCAAGACCGACGAGGAGCTGGCCGTCCTCCTGAGCGAGTACAACACCCGTCGCGACCGGATCAACCCGAAGGACGCGGACGATCACTGGCGGCTGGGCGTCTGGTGCGACGAGAACGGCCTGGACGCCGAGGCGAAGGCCCACTTCACGGCCGTCACCCGGCTCGATCCCGGGCGCGACGCCGCGTGGAAGCGGCTCGGATTTGAGAAACATCAAGGGCGCTGGACGACCCAGGAACAGATTGACGCTCAGATCGCCGAACGTGAGGCGCGGGAGAAGGCCAATCGTCACTGGCGGCCCCTCCTGACCCACTGGAAAGAGGCCCTGAGGCACTCCGACCCGGCCCTTCGTGACGAGGCGAGGACGGGGCTGGCCGGTGTCTCCGACCCCCGGGCCGTCGCCTCGATCCTGCGCGTCTTCGGCACCGGGAACCCCCGCGATCAGCTCAACGCCGTGCAGTTGCTCGGCCAGATCGATGCCCCGGCCGCCTCGCGCTCACTGGCGATGTTCGCGGTTCTGGGGACCACCGAGGAGGTCCGGCGACGAGCGACCGAGACCCTCGTCTGGCGCGATCCGCAGGAATTTGTCAGCCTCCTGGTCAGCGGGATACGGACCCCAAGCAAGTACGAGATCCAGCCCGGACGCGGACCAGGCTCGAAGAGCATCCTCGTGGTCGAAGGGGAGCGGTTCAACCTCCAGCGTTCGTATCAGCACCCGGAACTGCCCCGCGACATGGCCGGCCCGCGCGCCATCCGGGATTCATTCCAGCGGGACCCGGTCGCTTTCGCGGCGTACCAGCGGCTCCTTTCCGGGCAGGATGACGTACCGCTCAATCCGGCGGTCATGTCGATCGTCCAGCAGGTCGCCGTCAACCCCTCCCTCGCACCGACGGCGTTCGCGGCCGTGTCTCAGGCGAATCCGGTCATTCAGGGCGGGACGAACATGGCGGCCGTGGAGACCGCGAAACGCCGGATTCAGGACGAAGCGGCCGTCGCGGGCGCGCTGACGCGCATCCGCCGGAACATCAACGAGTTCGAGAAAGCCAACTACGCCACGAACTTGCAGATCCAGAACGATGTCGCCTACATCGAGAGGAGCAACGCCGTCGCGCGTCAGGTCAACGCCCGCATCCTTCCGGTTCTGGACGCCACCACCGGCCAGGAACTCGGCGACGATCACGACGCCTGGCAAACCTGGTGGACCGACCAGCAGGGATACGCCTATCAGCCGCCCGCGAAGCTGACGTTCGCCCAGGCGGTGCCGCAGGCGTACAACCCGCAGTACACGGCAGTCCGCGTGCACCATAACTGTTTCGCCAGGGGGACCCTGGTGCGGACCCTGGATGGATTGACGCCGATCGAGACGCTCCGTAGCGGCGACCGCGTGCTGGCGCAGGACGTGACCACCGGTTCCTTGACGTACCAGCCGATCCTGGCGGTCTTCCATAACGCCCCCAACGAGACGTTGCGGGTCGGCCTGGAGGGGGGTGAGACGGTCGTCTCGACCCTGATCCACCGCTACTGGAAGGCGGGCAAGGGGTGGGTCATGGCCCGCGACCTGAAGCCGGGGGACGTGATCCGCACGGTCGGCGGCACGGCGAAGGTCGTCTCGGTCAGCGCCGGAGAAGGTCCAGCCGGTCTTCAACCTGGAGGTCGCTGACACGCACAGCTTCTTCGTCGGCAAGCGCGGGGTGCTGGTCCACGACAACAGCCTGGTCGAGCCGGTGGATGCCCCGTTCGACGCCCCGCCCGTGCTGGCCTCGGCGGAGTGAATGATTCAACCATGACGGTTTTTGAGAGGCGATCCGGTAACGCCCCGAAGGAGCGGCAGGAACCTTTGAAAAATCAGCACGGCGCAAAGGTCACGCAAAGGGAATGCGGGCCGTTGCGCCGGCTGTGTTGGTGATCTCTGTCTCAATCCTGCCTGGGCCCGTAGGCCAGGCGGGCGCAGCCGGCGGCACCGATGAAACCGGCGTCGCCGCCCAGCTCGGCGTATTCGACGCGGGTCTTGGCGGCGCAGGTGGGGAAGGCCATCGCGCGGATATCGGCGCGGATCGCGTCGAGAAATTCCATGCCCGCGGCGATCATCCCGCCGCCGAAGACGACAAGGTCCGGGTCGATCGTGTGCATCAGGCTCACCGCGCCGACGGCCAGGCAGTGCGCGGTTTCACGCATCAGGCGACGGGCCATCTCGTCGCCGCGATCGGCTTCCATGTCGACGTTGGCGGCGGTCAGGGTGCCGGCCTCGTAGTATTGCCGCAGGGTGGAGCGCTCGCCCCGTTCGAGCGCTTCCTCGACCCGCTTCACGACGGCGGTGGCCGAGGCGTAGGCTTCCAGGTGGCCGTACTGCCCGCACGAGCAGCGCCGGCCGTTCTCCATCTGGATGATGATGTGCCCGCACTCCGCCCCGTGGCTGTGCCGCCCTTCGATGATCCGGCCGTTCTCGACGATCCCGCAACCGATGCCGGTGCCCAGGGTGAACATCACCATGCTCTGCGCATTGCGGCCCGTCCCGGCCCAGTATTCGCCGTAGGCCGCGGCGTTGGCGTCGTTCTGGAGGACCGTCGGCTTGCCGAGCATCTGCCCGAGCAGGTCGCGGATCGGCAGGTTCTCCCATCCCGGCAGGTTCGGCGGTTCCAGGAGCATGCCGGAGTGAATGTCCATCGTCCCGGGCGAGCCCAGGCCGACGGCCGCGATCTGCGACCAGTCCAGCTTGCTCGCGGCGACCGCCCGGCGCGCGGCCTCGGCCAGCGACTTCAAGCCGGCCTCGGCCCCCAGGTGGGCGTTCGTTTCCAGGCTGAGCGACGCGAACGGCTGGCCGTCGTCATCGACCACGCCACTCTTGATGAAGGTGCCCCCCAGGTCGATCCCCAGATAATACGGTGGACGACGGACCTCGTCGTTCATACCAGCCCTCAATGATCCCACAGAGCGCGGCGCGGCCAGCGGAAGCCGCGCGGACAAACCCAAAACGGCATGATACCCCAGCGGGGCCTCGACGCAAGAGCCCTTCCGGCGCAAAGGCCCGTCTCGGACCTGCCCCGTGCGGCGTGTTCCGGTTATGCTATCAGGAGATCTGGCTGCGATCCGGCCGATGATGACGTTCTCGTGAAGCGTGGCGATCGCCTCGACGGGGACGCAGCCTACCCGACTTCCGCCGAAGCGCCGAGGAAAGGTCCCGCCCATGCCTGACCACGATGCCTTGCACGCGACGCCCCCCGTTCCGCCGACCCGCCGACGATTCCTGGTTGCTGGGTTGACGATCCTCGCCGCAGGGGTTGCGGGGGGTCGCGTCGCGATGGGTCAGGCGTCACCCGAAACGACGCCGGGCATCTCCAGCGACGAGCAGGCTGTCCGCGATCGGGCGAAAGCGGTCGGGATCTCGCCGATCCAGAAGGTCGAGGGGACGCGGTATCTCGTCATCGGCGACGCCCCCGAGACGTTCCAGAAGGCCGCCCTGGCCCTCTGCGACGATCTGGCGAAGGACTACCTCGACCACTTCCAGGGGCGGGGCTTCGCGGTTTCCTTGCCGGAAGGGCGGCTCACGGTCGTCGCGCTCTCGGGACCGAAGGCGTTCGCCGACTACCTGGGCGTCTCGCAAGAGCAGGCCGTCGGCGGGATCTACGACCTGGAGACGAACCGGCTCGTCATGTTCGACAACCGCGCCCGGGCGAACGCCGGCCCGAAGGTCGAACGGGCGAATACCGTCGCCCTGATCCACGAGGCCACCCACCAGCTCACGTTCAACTCCGGCCTGCTCAACCGCCAGGGGGACATCCCGCTCGCCGTCAGCGAAGGTCTTGCCATGTATGGCGAGGTCATGCGTCCGCGTGGTCGGGGCGAGGTGGGGGACGTGAACATCGAGCGGCTCAAGGTGCTCGTCGCCCACCGCGATGATCCGTGGTTCCGGTCCTCGACGATGCTGGAGAACGACGCCCCCTTCACGAACCCGGCGGACGAGCAACTGGCGCTGGCGCAGGCGTGGCTGTTGACCTACCACCTGATGACCGAGCGCGACCAGTTGCCGAAGTTTCGCGCCTACCTGGACGCGATCCGCCCGCGTACGGATGCGTCGCACCGCCTGGAGGACGCCAAAACGACCCTCGGCGACCTCGACGCCCTCGACCGCGACCTTTCGCGCAAGGCCGCCCTGCTCGTCCGACGACACGCCGCTCAGATCGCGGCCCCTTGAGCCGGATGTCACGCTCACGGCTTCCGACGACAATCCAGCCGCTTCAAATGAGCCGAGGCCCCAGCACGTCGCGGACCCACTGACGGAGCCGACGATCCCAGCGATTGTCCGGCTCGTTCCCGGCGGCGACGATCCAGGGTTGGACATCGGCGGGGGTCAGGAACGGGAATGCTCGGCTCATTGGCACCACGACGTAATCGCCCCGCGCTTCGTCCAGGTCCAGGAATTCCAGCACGCCGCGATTCGCCCAGTAAATCCAGACCTCGGGAATCCCGAGATCCCGGCACACGGAGAGGGCCTTAGCCGGGGAGTGCGTGACGACGACATCGATGGCGAGGTCGGGGGGCGGGCTGGTGTCCCGGTCGATGTCGCCGGGAAGGTCACGGACGGCCGGTTCGTGCGCGAGGTAGTAGGTGCGATCCGCCTCAATGCCGGAGTCGAGATCGCGACGGCGGAAGAGGGTCGCGCCGGTGGCCTGGTAGGGGATGTCCAGCTCCGCGCCGATCGCCTTGACGACCCCGTCGAGCCGATCGGCGCTCCGTTCGTGCTTGCGGGAAGGGGACACGAGCGTCAGATTTCCGCGCTGATAGGTGATCCGGGGGAGTGGGCGATCTCCCGCTACGAGGTCGAGGAAGCGGTCCAGCCCTCGGGGGCCGATGTCGAGCGTGGTCACCATGTCCACGTCGAGGTCCGGCGGTCCGGGCAAGAGGGTACTCATCGCGGCCCTTTGGGTTTTCGGATTTTGAGTTCAGCATGGCGAATGGCAGATTTCAGACCTTCAAATCAGATTCCAGATCTTCAAAGAGGGAAATAACTTCTGGAATCGGGAATGCGCCATTCGCCATGCGGCAGTCCATCGTGTCGGGTGAGTTTCGCTCGCGCTCACCCACCCGAATCGAGTTGCCTCAACCCAGAACCGGGTTCAAACCCATGTTCTTGCGCATCTCGGCACGCTGCTTCTCGTACTGCATCAGGAGCTTGCGATCGCGGCGGTGCTGACGTTCCTTCTTGCGCTGGGCACGGAGGACGAGGCGACGCATGGGGGGACTGGTCAGTTCCCCCTTGTTCTTGTAGCGGCGGCGGATACGGGCGGCGGGCTTTTCGCCGTAGGCCTCGATGATCTCGTCTTCGAGCGAGACGAAGAACTGGGCGTGGCCGGGGTCCCCCTGGCGGGCGCAGCGGCCGACGAGCTGGCGGTCGATGCGGAGGGACTCGTGCCGCTCGGTGCCGATGACGTGCAGGCCGCCTTTCCGGGCGATCTCTTCCCCGAGCTTGATGTCGGTACCACGACCGGCCATGTTGGTGGCGACGGTGACCTTGTCCTTCCTGACCGGCCTGCGCGACGATCTGGGCCTCGATCGCGTGGTTCTTGGCGTTGAGGACCTGGTGCTCGACCCCCGCCTCGTTGAGCAAGGCGCTCAGCTTCTCCGACTTCTCGATCGAGCGGGTACCCACGAGCACGGGGACCCCCTTCTTGTTCAGGCGGACGATCTCGTCGGCGACGGCCCGGAACTTCTCGGTCTCGGTGGAGAAGACCCGGTCCGAGCGCCAGAGGCGGCGCCCCGGGCGGTTCGTCCGGACCGGGAAGACGTGCACCTTGTAGATCCGCCGCAGCTCGGCCGCGTCGCTCTGGGCCGTGCCGGTCATACCGGCGAGCTTTTTATAGCGGAGGAAGAAGTCCTGCACCGTGACCCGCGCCGCGGTGATCGTCTCCAGGGTGATCTCCAGCCGCTCCTTGGCCTGGATCGCCTGGTGCAGGCCGTCCTGCCACTGGCGGCCGGGCATCATGCGGCCGGTGAACTCATCGACGATGACCACCTCGCCATCGACCGCGACGTAATCCCGATCGCGGAGGTAGGCAATCTGGGCCCGCAAGGCCCGTTCGACATACTCGTACAGACCATCGACGGTCAGGTTGGCGAAGGCGGAGTGCCCCGCGCGGGCCTGGACCTTGCGGCGGCCGGCGGCGTTCAGCTCGGCCTTGCGCTCGGCGGGATCGTACTTGAAGTCGGCCCCTCGCACGAGCGTCGCGGCCAGTTCGTCCGCGCCATAATAGGCGGCGGCCTCCTCCTGGGTCGGCTGGTTGTTCGCACCGATGATGAGCGGCGTTCGGGCCTCGTCGATCAGGATGCTGTCGGCCTCGTCCACCATCGCGAAGTGGTGCCCGCGCTGGACGGGCATCGACCCCTCGGGGCTGGCCCCCCGGCCGAGGAATGCCTGCTCGAAGGTCTTGCGGTGCATGTCGCCGCCCATCTGGTAGCGCTTCAGCTCGTCGCGGAGGAAGTCGAAGCCGAATTCCTTGCTGGTGCCGTAGGTGATATCGCAGTTGTAGGCCGCGCGGCGCTGGGGATCGGTCTGGCCGGTCTGGATGCAGCCGGTGGCCAGGCCGAGGAACTTGTACACGTTCCCCATCCACTCGGCGTCGCGGGAGGCCAGGTAGTCGTTCACGGTGATGACGTGGACCCCTTTGCCCTGCAAGGCGTTGAGCACGGCCGGCAGGGTCGCCACCAGGGTCTTGCCTTCGCCGGTTTCCATCTCGGCGATCGAGCGGTAGTGGATCGCCGCGCCGCCGACGAGCTGCACGTCGTAATGGCGCTGCTTGATCGTCCGCTTGGCCGCCTCGCGGGTCAGGGCGAACGCATCGACGAGCATGCCGTTGATGTTCTCCCCCTGCCGCGCCCGCATCCGCAACTGCCGGAAGCGCTCCCGGAGCTCGTCGTCCGTCTCCTTTTCCAGGGTCGGCTCCAGCGCGTTGACCCGGTCCGCCAGCAGGGCGAACTTGCTGAAACGCCCGTTGTGTGTCGGCGTGGCCAGGCGCTGCACGCGGTTCAGCCACATCGGTCCCAATCGACTTGACATCGCCCAGCCCCCCCAGATTCGCTGAATTCACACAGAGATGCGTCTCAAAAAGATGGGAGTTTCCCCACGGCGCACGGATCTCCCAAAGGAATAAGGACAGCCAGCAATACGATTGTCCCGACCGGGAGGTTCACGGCCCGGACGCCGACGACGGGGCGTTGGATTCGACGACGTTCCCCTGGCGGACGTCGATGCCGTCCTTGGTGAACATCACGACCTGGGGAAAGGTGACGTCGGCCAGGCGGTGTCCGGCGGCGAGCCAGTCGCGGAGCATCGTCCACTTCTGCTCGGCGGTCGGCTCGTCGGGGGGCTCGTCTCCTTCGGGGCGTCCCCAGAGGAGCCAGGCGTCCTCGGCCGTGATGGCATAATTGTAATGGTTCGCCCGGTACAGGAACACCTGAACGGCGCGGACCAGGCAAGGGGCGTCGGGCGGGCCGCGGTCGGCCCCGCGGTCCTTGAAGTCGCCGGCCAGCCGGGCGGCTTCGAGCACGGCGCTATCGGTCGGCTTGCCGCCGTCGGGGGGAACGATCTTGAGGCTCTTGCCCGGAAGGGCCTCGACGTTCTCGGCGGTCGCGCCGGGCGGCAGCAGGCCCCGTAACTCGATCAGGGGGCCGGTCTCGCTCAGGGTGAGGTCATCCCCCGGCAAGACGACGCCGTCGCGGTCGAGCACCAGGCGCAGGTTTCCGATCCGCACGAGGGCGACCGGCCGCCGGTACTCCACCGCGACCTTCAGCGTGTTCGGATAGGCACGACGGATGCGCACGACCGAGCGGACCCAGGGGGACCCTCGCTGAAAATCCCGCCGCAGCTCGTCGAGGTCGATGTCGAGGCTCGACAGCGTTTCCGGCCGTCGGGCGCCGTGGCGGACGTGCTCCAGCAGGCCGGCCGAGCCGGACTTGATCCAGGGGGGCGGCGGCGGATCGAGGCGGATCTCGTCGAACGCGAGGCGGTACGCCGGGCGCGCGTGCAGCCAGGCCAGGGCGTGATTCCAGCCGCGACGGGCCAGGATGACCAGGGCCACCAGGATGATGACCGCGACCCCGATGGCGGCGGCCAGCCGGGTCAGGTCGAGCCGGCCTCGACGCGCGCGGGCGACCGTCGCGCCGGCCAGTTGCGCGAAGGAGCGGGGCGTTTCCGGGGCCTCGGACTCCTCCGGCCCGGGCGCGTCGTCGAGTTCGGGGGGCTCGCGGCGTAACGGCACCGGCTCAGCCCTCCTTGGACGCTTGGCGGCCGATTGAACCGATCTCTCGGACGAGACGAAGGGGTCGCTGGCGCCGCCAGAGCCGATCGGGGGCGTCTCGCGGGCGCGTCCGTTGCACCCGGGAGATCATTCTAACAGCTCTCGCGAGGTTCACCAGACCTGGATTTGAAGTTCCAGCTCGTAACCGAACTGCTGCCAGACGCGCTGGCGGATCTGGTCGATGAGCGTCAGGACGTCCTCGGCGGTCGCCCCTTGCTGGGCAACGATGTAATTGGCGTGGCGGTCGGAAACCTCCGCGCCGCCGACTTTCGCGCCTTTCAGGCCCGCCTGTTCGATCAGCAGGCCGGCGGAAACATCGGGCCTCGGGTTCTTGAAGATGCAGCCGGAGGACTGATGGCCGTACGGCTGGTTCTCCTTCTTGACGATCCAGATGCGCCGCATGCGCCGGACGACGGCCTCGGGGTCTTCCTGTTCCAGCTCGAAGACGGTGGAGAGGATCACCGGCTCGTCCAGGTTCGACCAGCGGTAGCCGAAGCTGAGCTCGTCGGGGCCGCGTTCCTGGATCTCGATATGGTTGTCGATGACCGTCGCGCGGCGGGCGAACTGGCCGATGGTCCCCTGGCGGCCACCGGAGTTGCCCCGCAGGGCGCCGCCGACGGTGCCGGGGATTCCGGTCAGGGTCTCCAGCCCCGCCAGCCCGGCGCGGGCCGTCTGGGAGATCAGGGCGGTCAGGGGGACCGCCGCGCCGACCTCGACCCGGTTGCCCTCGATCGTGACGTCGGAGAAGGCCGGGCTTTCCAGGTGGATCACGACCCCCGGCACCCCTGGATCGCGCACGAGGACGTTCGAGCCGCCGCTGAGCACGCGGTACGGCAGGTTCTCCTCCTGACAGCGCTTCAGGAGCGCGACCAGTTCCTCGGCGTTCCGCGGACGGGCCATGTACTCCGCCGGCCCTCCCAGGCGGAACCAGGTCAAGGGGGCGAGCGGCTCATCGGGCTTGACGAACGCGCTGAACTCGTCGAGTGGCGGCATCGGCTCCCTTTCCCCTGCCCCTTCTGCCGGGTGCGAACGGAATCACCCTGGCCCCGCCGCTTCCCTGGACCGTGACTGAGGCTCCGCCGTCTGTCTCGCAAAAACGGAGCGAGCGTCCGAAGACATGGCCTTGTCGGCGGGTTCTGTCCGTATAGATCGCGGACATCCTAGCTCGGTCCGGGTTGACCGTCAAGCAACCCTTGAGCCCCGGCAGCGACGGACAGGCCCTCCGGCGCGGGGGATTCCCTCGATCGGGAGCACTCAAAAAAACGCGACGGAGACCGGATTTCCCGATCTCCGCCGCGACGATTGCGGCACGGTCGCCAGGCTCCGCTCCCCTCCCTGTCGTCGGGAAGAGACGCCGGCAGCAATCACAGTATCGGGGAAAGCCTTACTCGGACCCTTCCAGCTTGACCACCTTGTTGTACAGCCCCAGCAAGAGGATGGTGGGGACCCAGTGCCCGACGAACTGCGAATCGGTCTTCCGGCCCGCCAGGTGCAGGGCGGCCGACAGGCCGATCGACCCGAGGGCCAGGCCCAGATAGACGCTCGAAGGGACCGCGCTGGTATACCGTTCGATGGTCTTGGTCAACTCGCCCTCACCACGGTTCCGTGGCTGAACGCCCATTTCTCCGAATGTCGCGCGCGACATGAAACACTCCTCGTTTGACTGCGAAATCCATCGTTGCGCGGGCGGAATCGGTCGGGCGGAATGGCGCGAGGTGGTGCAAGTCGCGCGCCACGGCCGATGCTTTTCCGCGGGCCGTCGCGCCGGAACGGTCACGAGGCCGGGCCGGTCCCGCCTCGGAGCAGGGCGTTGAACAGGAGCCGGAAGGTGGCGTGCGTCTGGCCGCGGTGCTGCGGGGGAAAGGCGAAGAGGATCACCCGGCCCTGGCCCTCGGGCAGATCGACCAGCGCGGCCTGGTCCTGGAGCTTCTCGGGACCGAGCAGCCAGCCGCTCTCCAGCACGTCGGACTTCGCGTAACGCGCGGCGACGACCGTCGTCGGCGGGGGGTCGTTCAGTTCGAACGCCAGCGAGCGATCGAAGTAGGCCGGACCGACCTCGGGCATCCCCAGGGTCAGGAGCGTCGGATGTCCGCGATCGGGACGGTAATCCAGCCGGACGATCGACCCGGGGCCGTAGAACGTCGCGGTGTTCAGGCCCCGAAGCACGTCCTTGACGGGCAGGCCGAGCACGTCGATGGCCCACGTGCAGGAATCTTCCAGGCAGACCAGAACTCCGCCCCGCCGGACGAATTCGCGGACGGCGTCGGCCCCCTCCTGGCCGAGACCGCCGACATATTGCGGCTCGGTCTCGTCCTCCTTGAACCCCTCGCGGAGCGTCCGGGGGCCGATCGACGGGATGAGCAGGCAGTCGATCCGCTCGTTCAGGCCCCCCGCGCGGAGGTCGGCGTTGTGGAGCGTCTCGAACGGCACGCGGTACTCCTCCAGCACGAGCCGGGTCCAGCCCTCGTCCATGCTCGGTTCCCAAGGCTGGTAGAGCCCGATTCGCTGCGGGCGGACCCGCGTCGTTTTTGACGCGTCCGAAGCTTCCAGGGTCCCCCGAAGCCCCAGCACGC
Organism: uncultured Planctomycetota bacterium; assembly: GCA_963758025.1. GTDB lineage: Bacteria > Planctomycetota > Planctomycetia > Isosphaerales > Isosphaeraceae > CAVWUA01. Next base: position 76,824 of record CAVWUA010000031.1, read on the forward strand.
GGGTCGAGACCCCCGGCAGCACGTCGTCGAGCACGGCCCGCGCCCGGTCGTCGGCGGGAATCAGCAGCGAGCCGCCGGGAAGGTCGGTCCCGCCGAGCGTGATCGTCTGGTTCGCGTTCACCAGATCGACCGCGATCCCCGCCTTCAGCAAGGCGTTCAGTACGACGAAATCGTCATTGGCCCGGTTGCGAATCGCATAGAAGTCGGGCGGCTCGGGACCGTCGATCCCTCCGGAAGGCGGCTCGACCCGCTCGACGGCCTCGGCGCGGGCTTCGAACGGCGCGGCGATCGTCACGGAGCGGACGCCCATCTGCAAGGGCAAGGTCCACCCGGCCACGTCGTACGGATGCTCGGCCTCGCCGCTGGCGGTGAAGCGGTCGGGGTAATCCTGCCGCTCCATCATGTCCTTCAGGTGGGGCCGGTACGGCTGCGACGCCGGCAAGATCCAGCTCCCCTCCGGGAACGACTGCCCCTCGGCCCGGAATGGCGCGGAGGCCCGCAAGACCTCGATCCCCGTCTCCCGGAGAATCCCGACCATCCTCGCCGCGCGGCCGGGATCATCCTGCCCGGCCGGCACGACCCACGCATAGGGGGGCTCCGATTTGCCCTGCTCGATCGCGTCGAGGGCCAGGTCCCGGTAATTCTCCTGGAACTGATCGGCGTAACGCGCGGCCAGGGTCAACAGGGAACGGGCACAGATCAGCTCGTAGTCCACGATGTCGCGCAGGTGCCACCATCCCCCCGGCCACGGATCGACGAAGTTGACCGTCGGCTCGTGGTTCGGAAACCCACGCCCGCCGCCGCGTAACTGGTCGCGGCTCAGGAAGACCGGCGACGCCAGGCGAACGCTCGCCGCCTCGGTCAGGACGCCGACCATGTTGTGCCGCTGGGGGACCGTCCGGTTGCCGCCGTTCCACCAGTTGTCGTACAGGGCATTGGTCAGGACACCCGATTTGCCTGATCTGGCAAGTTCCGCCGCCATGTGCGCGCCGATCAGGAAGATCCCCTGGTGAATTCTCGGGTCGAGGTTCGGGTTGACCGGGTCGAAGAACGGCGGCACGAACAGCCGCGCTCCCTGGCTGCCCATCTGGTGAACGTCGTAGGTGATCGTCGGGAACCACTCGTGGTAGAGCAAGCGGGTCAGCAGGCGCGTTTCCTTCAGGTTGAGCATGAACCAGTCGCGGTTCGTGTCGTGCCCGGCGTACTTGTGATACAGGTGGGGCATGCCGGACCCTTCCCAGGGGGTCCCTTTGGAACGCTCGTACCAGTCGGCGACCTTGTCCACGCCGTCGGGGTTGGCCGAGGGGACCAGGAGCAGGATCGTCCCGTCGAGCCGCTCGCGGGTCGCCGGGTCGTCGCCGGTGGCCAGCTCGTGCAGCAAGTCCATCGCCATGTGGGTCGAGGCGGTCTCGCTCGAATGGATCGAGCAGGTGATCAGGACGACCGGCTTGCTCTGGGGGACGATCTCGTCCGGGCCCGCCAGGGCCAGGGTGCGCCGGGGATCGGCCAGTTGACGCTGGAGGTCCTGGTAACGATCGAGCTGGTTCAGCGTCTCGGCGCTGGAGACGATGGCGACGATGTACGGCCGGCCCTCGGTCGTCTTGCCCAGCTCGCGCACGAGCACGCGGTCGGAGGCATCATCGACCTGCCGGAAGTACTCGACGACGCTCTGCCAGTGGGCCAGGTGAAAATCGGCCCCCGGCGCGAAGCCCAGATGATCCTCCGGGCTGGGCACGTCGGCGGCGTGAACCCTCAACGCGACCAGCAACAAGACCAGGGAAACGATCGTTGCACGCCTCGGCATGGTGGAGGTTCCTGTCGTTGTGGAACGGCGGAGTCAGGCCCCCATGGTTAAGGCCGACCCCGGGCACGTCAAGCCTCGTGACCCACCCGGATTCCAATTCCATGCCTGGATTCAACCTCGCATTCGCGGCCCCATGAACGAAATCATTTCCATTCCCTTGCTCTTGGTCGGGTATAGCTTATTATAGCAGCGGAGTTATTCTCCAGCACGGAGACGGTGTCGGGCTCTGCCATGAAGGGGGAGGGTTCCGGTCAGGGCGATGATTGCCCCGCCGTCTCCGGCCTGGTTCGGGGGCGTGGCGTCTCGCGGAGCATGCGATCGAGGTCCTCGATCCGCACCGGTTTGGAGACGAAGGCCTCCATCCCGATCGCGACGCAGGCGGCCCCGTCGGAGACGGGATCGCCGCCGCTGAGGGCGATCAGTCGCGGCGGTTGCTTGAGGACGCGCGACGCGAGTATCCGGCGCGCCGTCTCAAAGCCATCGAGCACGGGCAGTCCCAGATCGAGCAAGACCACGTCGTAGGGCTGCCGGACGACGGCCTCCAGAGCTTCCTGCCCGTCCCCCACCCCCTCGACGTGATGGCCACAGTACCCCAGGAGGTCCAGCATCATGTCCCGCGACTCCTGATCGTCCTCGACCAGCAGGATGCGGAGTGGATCTGCCGCGGAGTGGTCCGCCCCGAGCACGCGTGTCATGTTCCGATATCCTTCATGGAATGATCCGGGCGGCATCGGCCGGGTCTTGGCATCCATTCATCGATCAAACGCTCTTGCCGATCATCAGGAAAGAGCGAGGTCTTCAGTCGCCATCGGCGATGTCGCAACAGGAAAATCCGCGTGAATACGACGCGGAATTCCGTGTTCGATCGATCGAATCGCACAGGCAATATATAGCCTGCCGCGTCGTGCCGGACAAGACACTTTTTACGAATAAGGGATTGCAGACCTACAAATAATGACATAGCCGTCGGAATATGACGTTATCAGAACAAGAGGATCACGTCGAAGGCCAGCGTGAACCGGCTGCTTCGGGTGCCGTCGTTGAAGGGCTGTTTGAATTGGGCCCAGTCGTAGCGAGCTTCGGGGCGAATCCAGAGCCAGTCGCGGGGCTTGAGGATCAGACCGAGGGTGGTCTCGTAGTACGTGTCGGCAACGCCGGTGGTGATGCCCTCGTCGTCGCGGTAGGCCTCCGCGCCAGACCCCCGTGACCCGGGGGTCGAACTCGTAGAGCAGCCAGTGGACCAGGCCGTACCACTCGGAGTTCTGGCTCGTGCCGCCGGGGCCGATGCCGGGCGTGTTGTCCTCGAAGACGGCGTCGAACTCGCCGACCTGGGTCAGCTTGTCGGTCCACTGGTGGGTCAGGACGGTGGAGAAGTAGCTGCGGATGTTCTTGGAGTATCCCAGGTTGCGCCGACCGCTGAGGAACGGTGGCGGCGTGATCGCGTTGGGCACGAACGTGCCGATGGTCGTGTCGCCACCGAGGAACTGCGGGAGCTGGTTCGGGCCGATGACCGTCGCGAAGGTGAACGTCGTGCGCTCGTCCCGGGAGGTCCAGCCGAGTCCGCCGATGTAGTTGTAGATATAACGCTCGTTCACCCAGCGATCCCAGCCATTGACCGCGCCGTTGAACAGGTTGATCCGGTTGGTCAGGTGAAAGGTGCTCAGGAAGCCGAAGAAGGTGAAGGGGGTGTAGGTCAGCGAGTACGGCCACGAGAGCAACGGGCGACGGATGGCGGGAATCTGCTC
>CAVWUA010000032.1:0-69315 GCA_963758025.1 uncultured Planctomycetota bacterium
AAACTTGGAGATCGGAATTCGATGATTCGTCTGAGCCGATTCCGCGCCCTGGCCCTCGTTCTGTTCGTCATGGCGGGTTCAACCCGCGCCGCTGAGTTCGCCAGCGTCTGGCCGGAGGACACCCGGCGCGTCTGGGCGGGGCCGGACTACTGGGCGAACCGCCTTCAGGACTGGCAGGTTCGTGACGGACAATTGGAGTGCGTCAGTACCAGGATCAACGAGCCGATGCGCACCGTCCACCTGCTGACCCATCGCCTCGGCGCGGCGAGCCAGCCCTTCACGATCAGCGTGCGGACCGGCTTGACGTTGGACCCAGGGGCGATCGGCGGCGACGCGGCGAGCGGCTTTCTGATCGGGGTCGGCGGCAAGGAGATGGACTATCGCGCCGCGGCGATGGTCCACCGCAACCCTGGACCCGGCGGCGGCCTCTTCGCCGGTCTGGACCGCGCCGGGCACCTGTTCCTCCGCAGCTTCGAGACCCCCGGTAAGGCCCGCCCCGAGGACCAGTCCCCGCCGATCGAAGGGGTCGGCAAGAATGCCCCCTGGCGCGAGCCGGTGACGCTCCGGCTCGAAGGGAAACCCGAAGGGGATCAATACACGCTCATTCTCACGGCCCACGATCCGAAGACCGATCGCGAGCTGGGGCGACTGACCCGCGAGAAGGTCGATCCGGCGTCACTCGAAGGGGGCGTCGCCGTCGTCTCGAACCCCGGGACGGGAGCCAACGCCGGGACTTTCTGGTTCCGCGACTGGAAACTCAACGGCCCGAAGGTCGAGGCTCATCCCGATCGCACGTTCGGCCCGATCACCAGCACCCAGTACACCTTGAGCCGGGGCATTCTGAAGCTCACCGCCCAGCTCATGCCGATCGACCCGCGTTACATCCCGGGCCAGAAGGGGCCGGAGCGGCCGGAGACGGTGGCCTTGCAGGTGAAGGACGGTGACGGCTGGACGACGATCGCCGAGACCGAGGTCATCTTCCCCGGTTCCACGGCGACGTTCCGCGTTGAGGACTGGGACGACACCAAGGACACGCCTTTCCGCGTCGTTTATCAACTCGGCGATTCTGATGAGAACGCCGCGCGGTTCTCCTGGACGGGCACGATCCGTCACGACCCGATCGAGAAGGACACGATCACCCTGGCGGCCCTCTCCTGTTGCGAGCAGTTCGGCGGCGGCCCCCGAGGCGGTGGCGGCTTTCCCTGGGCACGCCGCACCTGGTTCCCCCACGCCGACCTCACGCCGAAGGTCGCCAAGCACGATCCCGACCTCTATTTCTTCGCGGGAGACCAGATCTACGAAGGGAACCCGACGCCCCCCGTGCGGGCGCCTCTGGACGAGGCGATGCTGGATTATCTCTACAAATGGTACATGTGGTGCTGGTCGTTCCGTGACCTGATCCGGGACACCCCCTGCATCACGATCCCCGACGACCACGACGTCTTTCAAGGGAACATCTGGGGCAACGGCGGCCACCCGTCGCGGCCGGGGGACCCGTCGGGCCTCTTCGGCGGGTACGGCATGCCGCCCGAGTGGCTCAACATGATGCAGCGCACCCAGACGAGCCACCTGCCCGATCCCCATGATCCCCGGCCCGCCGAGCAAGGAATCACCGTCTATTACACATCCATGAACTTTGGCGGGATCGGCTTCGCCATCATCGAGGACCGCAAGTTCAAGTCCGCGCCCGCCATCGTCGATGCCCCCATGACCCCTGATAGCCACATCATCGATCCGAACTACGACACCCGCAAGGCCGATGTCCCCGGCGCGACCTTGCTCGGCGACCGGCAACTGGCGTTCCTTCACGAATTCTCGAAGGACTGGCGAGGCCACGAGATCAAGGCCGTGCTCAGCCAGACGATCTTCTGCAACCTCCAGATCAGCTCCCGGGGCGTGACCGCCGGCCAGCTCGACAAGGACCTCGACTCCAACGGCTGGCCCCAGACCGGCCGCGCCAAGGCCCTGCGCGAGCTGCGACGCGGGTTCATGGTCCACATCGCGGGGGATCAGCACCTGGCCAGCACGATTCACCACGGCATCGACGCATTTGATGATGCGATGTGGTCCCTCTGCGTGCCCGCCATCGCCAACCTCTACCCGCGCTTCTGGAACCCCGACTATCCGCCGCGAAACGCCGAGGAAAACCTGCCCCCCTTCCTGGGCCACTACGAGGACGGCTTCCACAACAAGCTCGACGTGCGGGCCGTCGCCAACCCGGTCGAACGACCCGAAGCCCGGCCAGTTTCCCGAGCCGGTCGAACTCTACCGCGAAGGGACCGGCTACGGCATCGTCCGGTTCCACAAGCCCGAGCGCACGATCACCCTGGAAGTCTGGCCCCGCCACGTCGATCCCGAAAAGGGCCAACCCTACGACGGCTGGCCGATCACCATCCGGCAGTCCGACAACTACGGACGCGAGGCCGTCGCCTATCTGCCGACACTTCGGGTCAAGGGACTGACCGATCCCGTTGTTCAGGTTATTGATAATTCCAGTGATGAGATTATCTACACTCTCCGGATCAAGGGCACGTCATTCCGGCCCAAGGTCTTCGCCGAGGGGGCCTATACGGTCAAGGTTGGCGATCCCGACCAGGACAAGTGGAAGACGCTGGAGGACGTGCCGACGCTCCAGCCCGGTGAGGAGCGGACCCTCGACGTGGCGTTTTGAGGGGAGAGGCGGTGTCGTCGCCCGGTTGGCAAGTCCAGGTGCTTGCAACGGGCGGCGATCCGCCCCATGCTAGGAAGCGCGGGGGCCGGTTTCCACGTCTCCGCTGCACCCGGTCCGCAAAAGGAGATCGCCAGGAGTCTTTGCCATGAATCATGAAGCTTCCTCGAAGGGACGATCGACGTCGCGGGTCACGCGCCGGCAGTTCACGAAGGCGCTGGCGGGATCGGCCGTCGGTACGCTGGCCGCGCCGGCGTTCCTGCGCGCGCGGAACCTCAACGACAAGCTCAACATCGCGATGATCGGCGTGGGCGGCCGGGGCGCGGCGAACCTGGGCGGCGTCGGGTCGGAGAATATCGTCGCGCTGTGCGACGTGTTCGAGCCGGCCATCGGTCGGGCGGCGGAGAAGTATCCCAAGGCGCGCCGGAGCCGGGACTATCGCGAGCTGTTCGACCATGCGGGCGAGTTCGACGCGGTCGTCGTCAGCACGCCCGAGCACACGCACGCCTTCGCCACCCTGCCGGCGTTGCAACTGGGTAAGCACGTCTATTGCGAGAAGCCGCTGACCTACAACATCCACGAGGCCCGCGTGATCCGCGAGGCCGCCGCCAAGGCCAAGGTGGCGACGCAGATGGGCACGCAGATCCACGCGGGAGACAATTATCGGCGCGTCGTGGAATTGATCCGTACCGGGGCCATCGGCCCCGTGCGCGAGGTGCACGTGTGGGTCTCGCGGGCGTGGGGCCGGCAATCGGAGGAGGCCGCCGAGCGCAACGGCGACATCGTCTTCGTGCGTGAGCGTCCCTACCGAATCGACGACGATCCCGAGCGGGCTGGACTGGGACCTCTGGCTCGGCCCCGCGCCGGAACGGCCGTTCCACGAGGTCTATTTCCCCGGGCCGAAGTGGTACCGCTGGTGGGACTTCGGCAACGGCACGATGAGCGACCTGGGCAGCCACTGGAACGACCTGCCGTTCTGGGCCCTGGATCTGCGCACGCCCCGGACGATCGAGGCGTTCGGCCCGCCGCCGCACCCGGAGATCGCGCCGGCGTCGATGCACGTGGTTTACGAATACGACGCGAAGGACGATGCGCCGCCGTTGCGGCTGACCTGGTATCAAGGCGAGGACAAGCCGGAGCCCTGGACCGCGAAGCGGATTCCGCAGTGGGACAACGGCGTGCTGTTCGTCGGCGATCGCGGGATGCTGCTGTCGGACTACGGTAAGCACGTGCTCCTGCCGGAAGCCGAATTCCGCGACTTCCAGCGGCCCGAGCCGTCGATCCCCGCCTCGCGCGGCCATTACGCCGAGTGGATTCACGCCTGCAAGACCGGCGATCCGACGACGTGCAACTTCGACTACGCGGGCTGGCTGACCGAGGCCAATCACCTGGGCAACGTCGCCTACCGCGCCGGGAAGACGCTGGAGTGGGACCCGGCGGCCCTCCGCGCGCGGAATGCTCCCGAGGCCGATCCGTTCATCCGTCGCGAGTACCGCAAGGGGTGGTCGTTGGCCTGAGGAGATTCGCCATGAAGGTTTCGGCGAGGTGCGCGGGTGGGTTGCGGACGGCCGGGGCACTGGTTCCGAGCTTGTTTGGGCTCGGACTTTGCCTGCTGGTTTCCGCGGGATTCGCGCAGAAGGACGAGCCAATCGATTTTGATAAAGCCAGGCAACTGCGGCAACGGGTGCTCAAGGGGGAGACGTTGGCCCCCGAGGAGCGGGTCTATCTGGAACGGGCCAAGGCCGCCTTCCGGAAGCGGCAAGGGGCAACGAAGACGGAGGCGGGCCAGGCCTCCGAACGGGAGTCGAGCGGTCTGGCCCCCTTGACCGAACTCTCGGCCGAGGGGGGCTATAAAGGGCAGGACGGCGGGCTCTACGGCGAAGGTCAGAATGAGCCGCCCGAGGCGATTCGCGTCGCCGCGCAACGGATCGCCGGGCAGATCCAACCCCTGGACAGGCAGGGCACGCCGTCGCCGGACGGCAAGATCGGCCTGATCTCCGTCGGCATGTCGAACACGACGCAAGAATTCCGGCGGTTCATGGCCCTGGCGAACGCGGACCCGGAAAAGTCGCCCGACGTGGTGATCGTGGACGGTGCGCAAGGAGGCATGGACGCGCTGACCTGGGCGTCACCCGAGCAAGCGGTCCGACCCGGGCGGCCTGACCCGTGGACGGTGCTCGATGCGCGGCTGAAGCAGGCGGGGATCGCGCCGAGCAGGTGCAAGTCGCCTGGATCAAGCAGGCGAGGGCCAACCCGGCTGCTCTGGGCGAATTCCCGAAGCATGCCGATGCGTTGGCGGAGGACCTGTCCATCATCGTTCGCAAGCTGAAGGAACGATTCCCCAACTTGCGGATCGCCTATCTTTCCAGCCGCATTTACGCCGGATATGCCAGCACGCGGCTGAACCCCGAGCCGTATGCCTATGAGTCGGCCTTCGCCGTGCGCCGGTTGATCCGGGACCAGTGGGAGGGGAAGGCGTCTCGCAACGCCGACCCGGACAAGCCGAAGACCGTCGAGGAACCGCTCCTGCTCTGGGGCCCCTATCTCTGGGCCGACGGCGTGAAAGGGCGCCGGAGCGACAATCTCGTCTGGACCCGCGCCGACCTGGCGGGGGACGGTACGCACCCCAGCCCGAGCGGACAGCGGAAGGTGGCGGAACAGTTGCTCACCTTCTTGAAGACTGATCCCACGGCCAAGGGATGGTTCCTGTCGCCGAAGGCGAAGTAACCCGCTCTGATCCCCCCTTGAGAGGAGGCCTTTGACCATGAGTCTGGACGACGATCTTTCCGTATCCTCCAAACCCCTGGGCGCGGAGCCAGCGACCGTGGATCGCCAGTCCCGGACCTGGGCCATGATGCTGCATCTGTCGATGCTGGCCGGCATCTTCGCCGTCCCGGTCGCCGGGCTGGTCGTGCCCATCCTGATCTGGCAGCTCAAGAAAGACGAGATGCCGTGGCTGGATCCCCACGGCAAGAACGCGGTCAACTGGATTCTTTCCGCGCTGCTCTATGCCGTGATCTGCATCCCACTGGTTTTCGTTCTGATTGGGATTCCCCTGCTGATGATCCTGGGCCTGCTCGGCGTGATCTTCCCGGTCATCGCGGGGATCAAGGCGAACAACGGCGAGGTCTGGAAATACCCGTTGTCGATCCGCTTCATCCATTGAACGAACGGAACCGGCGGAATCAACAACGCCCCGAGCCTGGAGAAGATCCCGGCTCGGGGCGTTGTTTTTTTTCGTGCTCGGTCAGGTCCGGCTCACGTCAGCTTCGGCAGGGGGCCATCGCCGCAGAAGTCCGGGTTGCCGAACGTGTCGATCCGGTGTCCCATGCCGTGCGCCAGCGAGAGCAAGCAGGCGGTTGTGGGCGACCTTCGGGTACTTGATCGAGCGGCCCATGCGGAAGTCCAGCCCGTTGCCGACCAGGACGAACGGGATGTCGTTGAGCGTGTGGGAGTTCCCCTTGCCCAGCTCGTTCGTCCAGACGATCAGGGTGTTGTCGAGCAAGCTACCCGGGCCGCCCGGCTCGGGCGTCTCGTCCAGCCGCTTCACGAGGTAGGCGAGCTGCTCGCAGAACCACTTGTTGATCCTCGTGAGCTTGTCCTGCGATTCCTCGTTGCTGTCCGGGTGGTGCGACAGCTCGTGGTGCCCCTCGTCCACGCCGATCCAGCGCATCTTCGCGCCACCGACCGAGTTGGTGAACTGCAAGGTGGCGATGCGGGCGAAGTCGGCGGTGAAGCTGTTGACCATCAGGTCGATCTGCGTCTTGCTGATCCGGGGGATGTTGTCGTTCTCTTCCTTGATCCCCGGTTCCAGCTCGGGAACCGCGTGCCCGATGTCCTGGGTGTTCGTCTGCTTGAGCTCCTGCTCCATCTCGCGGACGAACGTGGCGTGCTCTTCGAGCAACTGCCGGTCCTCGGCGCTGAGCTTCGTGCCGATCTTTTGGAGATCCTCCTGCACGTCGTCGAGGATGCTCTTGAGGCTCTCCTTGTCCTCCATGCGGCCGTAGAGCTTATCGAACATCTGGTACGGGTCGTCGATCGGCGCGATCGGCTTGTTCGGCCCGTCGTACACCATGCGGGTCCAGGTGTCGGCCCGGTCGGGGACCATCACGCCGAATTCGAGCGAGCCGAACCGGGTGCGGGTCGCGGGATCGTTCTGCAGGTAGTTCTTGATTTCCTGATCGATCGAGAGGCCGCTGGCCCAGCCGGCCGGGGTGTCGGAACCACCCTGGATGTTGCCGGGGAACAGCTCGATGCCGGTCAGGAGGCAGCCGATGCCGCGCATGTGGTTATCGCCGTCGCCGCGCACCTTGTCGCAGACGCCGTGCAAGGTCAACACGCGGTCGCGGTACGGCTCCAGGGGCTTGAGGCTCTCCTTGAGCGAGGTGAGTTCCCCCTCCTCGTCGGGCCAGAAGTTGGAGGGCACGACGCCGTTCGGGCTGAACATCACGACCAGACGCTGCTTGCGCCGCGGCTCGCTGGCGAAGCCCAGGCTGGGAAGGTTCAGAATGAACGGGAAGGCCGCCGCGCCTAGTCCCAGGTCGCGGATGAATTCTCGTCGGGATTGCTTGCGTGCCACGTCGTATCCTCCAGAAATAAAAACTCTATCGGTGCGGACCACCGCTACGGAAATAGGCGTTAAGGCTTGGCCTCCTGGCCTGTCAACGCGGTGGACGCGATGATTTCCACCATCAACTTACGGATATTATCATCGTGCTTGGTGAACGATTCTCGCAGGTCATCGAGCAGGTCGGGACCGTAGGCACGGATCGGCTGCTTGACCAGGTTATGGAACAGTTGCTGGACGAAGGCCTCGTGCGTTTCCTCGCTGCCGGCCAGGTAAGCCGCCAGGGCCTTGGCCCCGTCAAACGACACTTTATCGCCTGAAGGGGGCTCATACGAGCCGGTTGCGTCGATGGCCCGTCCTTTTTCCTCGGTCCGGTAGCGCCCGATCGCGTCGAAGTTTTCGAGCGTGAACCCCAGCGGGTTGATCATCCCGTGGCACTTCATGCACGTTTCGGGGCTGGTTTGCAGGGCGACACGTTCTCTCGTCGTCAGATCCGGGTGCAGATCCGGTGCCAGCGGCGCGAAGGCCGCGGGCGGCGGACGCAAGGCCCGGCCCAGGACACTCCGCGTGAGAAACACCCCGCGATGGATCGGCGAGGTCGTCTCCGTGTACGCGAAGGCCGCCATCAGGTACGGGTGGGTCAGCACCCCCGCGCGTTCCTTCGCGTCCGTCGTAACCTTCTGGAATGGGGCGTCTTCGGGCAAATCCTGCGCCATAGACCTTCGCCAGGCGGCCGTTCAGGTACAGGTCCTCCGCGAGCAGGAGCTGGCGGAAATCCGATGAATCGCTCCAGACAACATCATCGATGAACAGGTCGAGCGACGAACGTAAGTCCGAGGCGACCGCCTCGTCGAACTCCGGGTAAGCCTCGGGGGCCTTGGCGATGTCGGGAACCTGTTCGACCTTCAGCCATTGCTGAAAGAATTCCCGCAGTTTCGCCTTCGTGCGCAGGTCGTTGACCATACGTTCGGCCTGCCGCGCCACCTGCTCGCGGGTGGAGAGCTGGCCCTCCGCCGCCGCTTTCAAGAGGGCTTCATCGGGCAGCGAGTCCCACAGGCCGAAGGAGATGCGGGAGGCCACATCGTAAGGGTCCACGCCGTCGTCGAGGATCTCCTGGTAGAGGAACCGGGGCGACTTGAGGGTCAACAGCACGGATCGCTTGATGGCCGTTTCCAGGTCGGAGGCCTCGTTGAACTGGCGATCGACGAAAAACGCGGCGAGGTCGTCCGTGAGCGGACGGCGGAACGCCCGTTCGGTGAAGCGCCGGCAGAAGTCCTTGACCCGCTTCTCGCGGTCGGCCGCATCCTCGCGGGCTCCGGTCAACTCCCGGAGGTGATCAACAACGTAATCCGCGACCTCGATCGCCGCGTCGGTCGTCGCCGCGTCCCAGGCTACGGAGACGGACGTTCCGCGCTCATAACCGATGCTGCGGTCGTCCGGCGGGAACGGGGTTTCCGCGACGAAAGCCTCGGGAGATCGGTTCGGCGAGAGGTAGCGCTCGGGGATCACCTCCGCGACCCGCTTCGGCAGCACCCACTCCAGCGAGATCGAGGCCGGAGCCGGGGGCCGCTCCTTGCTCTTCTTGTCGTCCACCCCCTGCTTGGCCTTCGAGAATTCCAGCCGAATCGGATAGACGCGACCCCCGAGCAGGAAGATCGACTCCCGGTGCTCGGTGTCGTCGCCCGACTTCACCCAGGCGTCCACGAGCGGTGTGTCGTTGTCGTTGACCCAGAGCCTCGTGGCGTGATCGGTGCGGATGATGAACTCGTAATCGCCCGTCTCGGGGGCCAGGATCGAGCCGTTCCAGCGGATCGAGAACTCGTGCGGGTCCACCTTGTCGGGGTCCGGGCTGGAGTCCTTGAAGTCGAAATGAACGACCGGATCGGTCCGCTCAATGACGCGGGCGTTATTACGGAACCCTCGCGAGTTGAAATATTCCGCCTTCAAACCGCGCTGATCGTCCCAGTTCGCACCGCCGCGGAAGCTGCCGATCAGGTCAGTGACGGAATTGCGGTACTGCCGCACGGTGAGGCGCGACAGCTCGATCCGGGCGGGCTTGTTCCGGGCCTGGGCGATCGGCGAATAGAAGGCGTCGTGGATGAACGCGGCGACCGCGTCGGCCTCCTCGCCCACGCACTTCTTGGGGGCACCTTCGGGCATCGTCTTGGTAATCAGCTCCGCGAGCTGATCGACCGAGAGGTCGCCTTCGAGCGGGATCGGATAGCCTTTTTCCGTCCCTTCGCCGGATTCACCGTGACACTTGGCACACTGTTGCTGGTAAATCCGCTCTCCATGGGAGGCCTCGTCGGCTGCGGCCATGCAAGGAGCAAACATCAAGGCCACACCCAGGAGCACCATCCGGCGCCAGGGACGATCCATCCGGAATATCGGCAGGGGATTGGTCTTCATCGGTCGGCCAATCTATCTCAAAATAAAGTCGGAAATTCTCGGGATTCAAACGCGGGAGGTCGAGCAGGCAGGCGGCCCTTTCGTCGGAAGACCAACGGGCCAGAAGCGTTGGGTGGAGGGATCGCGCGCCACGGCCCCAAAACCGTGTCGTCAAGTGGCAACCATCAGTCTATCCGAAGCAACCGCCACAATCAAATCGCAAAATCGGATTTTCGATTCCCCTTGTTTAACGAATATTGTACCCGAGTCCCTAGAAAACTGCAAGTTCTGTTCCATCAACAAGAGTTGCCGTTGGACCTGATTGCGGATCCACGGTGAGCCGTCGACGTTGCCCACCTTCTCGTCGGCCTTGTCCATCGGGATTCGGGCGGCCTCCCGACGCATCAGACGCCCGGCGGCTTCGCAATCGCCCCGCGTGCCACAGACCAGCCGGTGCTCCTGCGTCTCGTCGTCGAAGGCGACGATCTTGAACTCCTTGTAGGACTGGTCGGCGCCCGGCTTCCTCGCGGGCAACGGCCGGGCTCTCTTGCCACGCCGCCGTCGCTTCTCCTTGACCTTCTTCCGCCGCGACACCTTCTCGGTGTCGGTCACCAGCGGCACCATCACGCCATCGCTGCCGAGATAGATCCGCGTGGTCTCCTCCCCGACCTTGCAGTCGGCCGCCGACCAGTCCAACGGCAGTCGTCCCGAGCGCTGGGCCTGCAAGATCCGCTTGCCTTCGGCCTCGACGAGCACCCGGAGCGTCTCGCCGCTGAGCTGGACCTGGGCGGTGCGTTTCAAGTTGGCCGCGGCCTTGTCGAAGTTCTTGCCGTCGCCGTTGAGTCGGCAGGCCATCTCGCGCACGCCCAGGCTGATCGTGCTCTCGATCGTGTCCAGCCAAGCGTCCAGCGGGGCGGTCGATCCCTCGTCGGCGCCGTGCCAGCGGCGACGCCAGAGCCGCACCCGACCATTGATCGTCAGCACGGTGAAGTCTTGCCGCCCCTGATTGCGTTTGGTCTTGCCCGTGCTCGGGTCCTTCGGAGGGGGGAAAAGCGGCTTCCGCCGCATCGACTCGCATCTGCAGGCCCTTCCCGAAGGCTTCCGGCGTAGGTCGGCAAAGAGGTCGCGGACCTGCTCTTCACTCCCCGAGATGATGCCGCCCGGCGGCGCGTCATTGATCGCGTCGGCGACCTGGCCGAGCGTCGCCTCCATCTCGGCCCGCATCTGCGTGACGAACTCGTCTCGTGAGAGCTTCGGTCCGGATGACATGGCAAAGACCTCCAAGGGGAAAAGGGCCTTGCCTATCCTGACTAACCCTCAAGCCTGACGCCAGGAATATTTGCCACACCCCGAGGAGGGGACGGAGCGACGGAGCGCTTGCCTCGCCGGCCATGGTTGCATGCTCCCCTAGATACGGCTCCGCTCCTGCATCAGTTGGGCGAGGAGTTGATAGAATTCCGGTCGCCCGCTGATCTCCCGGGAGATGGATTCATACTCTTCGTCGAGAGCCTGGAGTTCCGCGCGGAGTTCGGCGTGCTTTTGTCGGTTCTCCTTGAGCCGGGTACCGGCGTCGGCAAGCTGCTGGGCTCCTTCGAGGAAACCGATGAGGACCTGGCCGTAGTCGGGACCGTCGCCGCGCCGGGCGAAGTCGGGGCTCGTGCCCCGTCGCGGGAGCGAAACCTCTCCGGGGCCGTTCGTCTCCGGGCCAGACTCGTCGTCCGAACCCGCCGCGCCGTCGGTTTCGAGAACAACCGGGTCGGGTTCGAGCTTCCGTTTCTCGGCGAGGATCGATTCGAGGAGCGTCCGGCACTCGTCGATTGCCTTGCCAATGTTGAGGAGGCTGGGGGCGTCGTTACCGAAATGTTCGTCAGTGTTCTGATCGAACGCCTTGAAGGCGGCCTGGCACTCGTGCAGGTCCTCGACGATCTCGGCGTAAAAGCGTTTCGGCGTCTGGGCCACCGCCTCGTCAAAGTCCTTCGACGTGATCTTTCCCTCGGCGATCAGGGCCTGCGCGGCCTCGGGGTTCTTCCGGAGTGCGTTGTCGGTCTCGCGCGATTCCCGATAACGCAGAAACGAGTAGCGTTCCTCGCTCATGCCGCCGGTCAGCGGGATGCTCCGGATCAGGAAGGGGAGGAGGCGATTGTCGTTGAGGAAGATGAACGGGCCAACGCGCGACTCCAGGTCGCCGTCGTCAATCTCGGGATAGTAAGTCTCCCAGAACCCTTCCTGAATCCCCAGCATGAGCCGCAAACCATCCCGCAGACCGGCGAAGCCGTGCATTCGCGTGAGGGCCTCGGTCATCCAGGCGGCAATCTGGAGGTCCTTGGTCGTTTCCGAAAGGCAACGCGATCCCAGCTCGATCACGGTGTCCCAGTCGGCGACCTTGGTGTCGCGCTGCCAGTCCCCCTGGAGGGTGTCATCCTCGGCGCGGCGAGCCTCACGGATCTCGTCGTACTCCGGCTCGTAAGCCAGACTCCTCCCGGCCGGATTCTCGCCGCTGATCGGGACGAGCAGAGTGTCAACGTCGATGAGGGAGGGCGTGGCCATGATCAGGGGCGATCCTCTGGGGGCGGGAACTGGGCCTCGCGCAGTTCGAACAGGGTGCGTGCCTCTTCGCCAACGAGGAAGAGTTTCTGGCCGACCCCGCGCACGATTCCCTCAGCCTCCTCGGTCCATTCGGTCGAGCGTCCCAGGCGGACCGCGGTATCGGGGTGCGTGTACGTGCCGGGGTAGAGGTTGGGCAGGAAGACCTCGCCGAGCTGACCGTCGAACGAGGCGAGCTTCGCGGGTGCCCAGAGCAGGTCGCGCAGGGTCGTCGGCGGCGGAATCTCCACGAACTGAATCTGTTCCCAGGGGACCCAGCAATAGCCGGCCGGCGCGAAGACTTCCAGCACGGGGGCGAGGATGTCGTCGGCGTCCCGGAGATCATCGAACGCGATACCGTTGCTGGTTCCCGGTCGCGCGGGGCGGGCGGCCTCGGCGCGGACGAGCAGTGCCCTGGCCTCGTCGGCCCGACCGCGACGGGCCAGCTCCAGGGCCTCCAAACTCATCAAGGCGGCCTCGGTCGGTGCCAGCATGAACCGGGGCCGCAGCCCTTCGGCGAACAGCCTGGCCCGATTCTTCTCGGCGTCGAGGAGGTTCCGGTACACCTGGACCCCGACCATCGCCATCGGGTCGCCGTCGATCTGGCCGATGGCGTCGAGCTGTCGGCCCGCGCGGTCGTAATCGCCCGAGAAGCAGAGCAGCTCGAACAGGAACGTGCGGCATTCCCGGTCGTTCGGCTGCTTGCGCAGCTCGGCCCCGAGCTGGGCGATCGCCTCGTCCAGCTTCCCCTCGTCCAGCATCTGTTTCGCGACCATCGGCTCGCCCTCCGGCATGGCCCGATCGATCGTCCTTTCCGTCACACTTGCTATTATTGCGCATGCGCATGAGGAATCCCAAAGGAAATTCCAACCGATGATTCCAGGTGAGAGAGAGAAGGCCGCGTGTGGATTCCCCGACGGAACCACGGAAGCCTTTTGACCGATCCATCCCTCAGATTTATGATGTCTTCAGGGGATGCCCATCCGGTCTTTCTCAATTCCGGCGTTCCCGGCCTCGGGTCGGATGTCGAGCGAGGGAAACGAGCGGGCGGGGACCGATTCCCCGGCGATTCCCTGACCCGGCGCGGTGCGTCGGGTCGGCGTGATGTTGTATTGTCGTCTCGATTCCGAGGGCGACGTGCGTGCGAAGGGAGTTTGGTCATGGAACAGGTCTGTCCCAACTGCAACGCGCCGGTGGACGAGGAGAGCCAGCGTTGCGGAAATTGCGGGGAGGTGCTGGACCCGTTCCTGACGATCCAGCCGCCGAAGTTCCAGAACCCGCCCGCGGCTCCGGCCCCCGCGTCGGAGCGGCCCGCCGCGCGTTCCAAGTCCGAACGCCCCGCGCTCCGGGAGCCGCCCGAGACCCGATCCGACGACGCGAGGGAGCCGGCCCCCGCCCCGGCGCCTCGGCCGAAGCGCAAGCCGCGACCGACCGCGCCGCCGCCCGCGCGTCCGGCTCCCGCCCCCGCGCCGCCGCCTCCGCAGCCGCAATATCAGCAGCAGCAGCCGAATCCCAGCCCTTACGCGCCGGCGGGTTACGCGGCGCCACCCTCACCGCCGCCGTACGGCCCGCCGCCGCAAGGCGCGGGACCGGGATGGATTCGCAGCAAGCTCATCAAGATGCTCGGCGGCAGCGCGGATTCCTCGCCGGCACCGCCGCCCTATCCCTACGGCCCACCGCCGGGTGCTCCGGCCGCGCCCCAGGCGTCGTGGGGGCCGCAACCCGGAGCATCGGGAGTCCAGCCACCGAGTTCCCAGGCACCGGTTCCGCCGCCGGTCCCCGAGCCGGTCACGCCGATTCCGACCGCCGACGGGGATGACGACGGCCTGACCCGGGTGATGGGAGGCGCGGACCTCAAGCGCCTGAAGGTCCCGTCGCAGATCATCTCGCTCCAGATCCTCGACAAGAACAATCAGTGGCATCACTGGGCGACGGTCGGTGCTGGGGGGTTGAAGGTCGGCCGCGCGGAAAAGACGGCCCAGTTCCCCGAGCTGAACAGCATGGCGACGCGCCACATGCGGGTCAGTTGCGACGGTTCCCGGGTGAAGGTGGAGGACATGGGCTCGCTCAACGGGATTTACCTCAAGCTGACGCAGCCGGTCGAGCTGGAGGACGGCGCGCGGTTCCGGGTTGGGGGCCAGGTCATCGCGTTCCACAAGGCGGAACCGCCCGAACCGGCGACCCCCCTGGTTGGCGAGAACGGCGAGGAATTCTGGGCACGCGAGGTCACCCCCCTGGCCTATCTGGACGTCATCCGGCCCGATGGAACCCCCGGCCTTCGTATCCCGATCACCCGCAGAGACCAGACCATTCTCGGCCGCGAGGCCCGCCCCGGCCGGCCCGTCGATCTCTCCTTCCCCGATGATGAGGTCGTCAGCGGGAATCACGCCCAGATTCGCCACGAGGACGGCCATTTCTTTCTGGAGGATCTGAAAAGCCGCAACGGCACCTTTCTGCTGATCCAGGGGGAACATTATGTCCCACTCGGCCAGGAACTCTTGCTCGGCCGGGTCTTGCTCCGTGTCGTGGATCAGGCCGTGAGTTGAAACGGGGGAAGGTTGTGGGGAGCCGGAGGGGGGTTCTGGAAACTCCACCGAACCGCGCACGCCCACCAATCCTCTCCTCGAAGAACGAGCGCCGCCGCGAGACTCAAAAGATTCGCACGCGGAGGAGCGTCACCACCCAGACGATAACCAGGATCACCAGACCCAGCCATCCCAGCGGGGTGAGACGCGCGATGTAGAGCCAAATCAAGAGCGAGAGAAGACCGCCGACAAGTCCCACGGTAAGGGCGATTCGCGCGTAACGGCGATCCGCACGACGGGCGTCCTCGGCCCAGTCGCTCATGATGTGATCGGAGACAATCCGGCTCCGCGCGCCGCGGAGCAAACCGGCGGAGAAGCCGTGTTCCCGCCGGTCAGGCCCGGTGGCCATGAAGTAGCAGCCCCGGAACTGCACCGGCTCGCTTTCCCGATGCGTGGAGAACGCCGATTCGAGGATCGCCTTCAGACGCTTGCGGTAGCGGCGAATCTCTCCGTCGAGCGTGACCAGCGCCGCGTTTCCCGACTGGTTGGTGATGTCGCCCGAGAGCAGGTTCAAGATCCAGCTATGGAACCAACTGGAAATCCAGACCAGGCCGCGCTGGACGAGATCGCCGCTGAACGGGTGGGAGGAGGGCACGGCGAACCCCACCCGCTGATCGAGCATCCGAGGGGCGACCTGGTCCGAGAGCCGCCGCATGAATTCGAGGAAGCCCGGCACGGCTTCCATCCCGGTGAACAGGGCGAATACCGGCAGCCGGATTCCCAGCGCGCGCTGAAGGGCCTGCAGATCGTCGCGGATCGCCGACGCCATGCGGACCGACTCCGGCAGGGCCGCCCAGCCGATCGGGAAGAGCACGGCGATCCCCCGCACGTTGGGGCAATCCGGCGCACACGCCAGGAGCTTCCGTCCGAGATGCTCCAGCAAGGCGCTCGCCCCCTCCGCCTGCGTGCCGAAGGCGGACGCTCCCGCGCAGCTCAGAAACACGGCGTCGGAGGTCGCATACGCATGGAACGGCGCGGGCCGCTCCGGAAGCTGGGCGAAAATCTGCACGCCGGTGGACTGTACGAGCGCATCGGCCCACTCCTCGCTCGGCGCCAGCAAGAGGTACACCCGCTGCGTTCCGAGATCGATCCGCGCCTGTTCGAGTTGGACCCGGATCTCCTCCCAGGCCGCGTCCAACTCCGCCGTCGCGGGCCGCTTCGCGTGCTCGTTCTCGAAATTCTCGACGGTGGGAACCGCCTGCCGACGTGTCCGCAAGAACCCGACGAGCGAGAGCGTGGAACCGAGCGCGCCGAGCAAGAACACGAGCGCCCACGCCCAGTATCCCAGGCGGAACATCTTCGGCAGCGTGGCGATCGGCAAGGACTCCACCGGAACCTTCCGGGGCAGGACGATCAGGAAGACCGCCACGAGAACCAGGACCCCCAGGCCCGCCAGCCACCAGCGCAGGCGGACGATCCGACCCCAGAGCTTCGGGAGCACGAAGAAGCCCCCGACCAGCATCAGAACGGCCGCGACCAGGCCCGCCACCCATTGCCAGAACTGCGACGTGATTCCACTCATGTGCGTCGTTTTCCGTGACGTCCGACCGGACTACCGCGCCAGGGTGACAGCCAGGAGGAAACAGGCCAGCGTGACCAGCACCGAGGCCGACGCCAGCACGCTGACCGACAGCAGGATTGAGGTACCAGGCAACGGCTCCAGCGCGTCGCGTTCGGCGTCGCGCGGATCGTCCGGCAGGAACTTCTCGGGAGGGCTGCTCCCGGCCGCGATCCGCGCGAAGGTCGCCTCCGACCATCGGCGCAGCTCCGGACGGCTAAAGGCATACTTGCCCTGAAACCCCAGGGCCACGCAGAGATAGAAGACCTCCAGAGGGTCCGAACCAGCCAGCCGCTCCGCCTCCTCGGACTTGTCGTAGAACTTCTCGCCGCCAAGGCGCTCGTGGTAAAAGTCCCACTCCAGGATATGATCCCGCCAGTCCGCCGCATGGTTCCAGGAGGAATTGATCAGAACCTCATCAATCCAGTACACAAGCGCGTGTTTCGCCAGAGCGAAATCGGCGGAGAGGTCGCGCGCGACGGCGGCCTGACGCTCGGCCTCGTCAAAGAGCACCCGTAGCTCCCCCTTGACCTCGTTCAGCTCCGGGTGCGACCCTTCGTGCAACCCCTGCTGGAAGTCGATCGCGTATTGAAAGATGGGGCCGGTCAGGCGTGCGAAAGCATCGTTCATCGGGACCTTCTCATCAATAACGGATCAAATCACATACAGGGCGAACTGAAGATTCGTGGTTTTCTGCCCGCTGGGCAAAGCGACGGAGAGAATCCGCTGGCCCTCGAACGCGGCATGTGCGAGGTTCATGCGGATGCCCATCGTGTGCGTCTCGGATACGTCGCGCCAGAAGACCGGGTCACGCTCGATCTCGAAGTACACGATTCCCGCGCCGGCGGGCAAGGCCCGGGGCGGCCGGGGGACCGGCGTGAGCTTCAGCCCCTTGACCCGCTGGCGGAAGTAGTGCTCGACCTGCGCACCGCTGCCCATCTTCATGTCCATCGAGTCGAGCAGGTTCTGGCATTGCTGGTCGTCCAGCTCGGTCTCCACGCCCAGGAACAGCTTGCGGGTGTTGGAGGTCCAGGCCGGTTCGATGCTGGCCTGAAGCCGCTCGCCAACCCGCTCGAAGTACCGCTTCTCGAACGCCGTCGGCGCGATCGTGTCGAGGCCGAGCTGGATCGCCTTGATGACCGTCTGGAAGCCGCCGCCGAGGTCCTCATGATCGTAACGGGGCAGGTTCGGCGGGCGCCGGGTCGCCGTGAAGATCGACAACTCGCCGACCAGGCGGCAAAGTTCCTGATAGATGGCCAGGGGGGGCAGCCCCCGCAGATACGCGACCGCCTCCAGGAGCGAGAACGCCCCGTTGAGCACCGAGAGCTTGAGCATCCGCTCGGCGTCGCCGGGAACCTGGCTATCAAACGAGATGTTCCGATCGATGAGCTGCGTGGCCAGTTGCTCGATCCGGGCGGAGATCTGGTGATGGAGCGACTGGACCGACCGCCAGAGCGGGGGCCATGCGTCGATCGCCAGCAGCGGCGGCACGTAGCCGTAATCAAGCTGCGGAACGGCACTTTCCTGGGTGGAGCGCTCGACCTTCGCCAGCGGGAGGACCTCGTATCCGGTATGGTCCTGGTTCGAGAGCAGGAGCCGGCAGCGGATGCGGCGCACCTCGATCGGCTGCTCGTCGGCGCCGGTGTTCTCATCCTCGCACGAGATCGTCTCGATCCAGTAGCGCGGGCCGTCGGCCGTCGGGTGCGGCTCGACATTGGCCCGGCTCGGCTGGAGCGACGGCACGGCCAGGAAGATCGTCACCGTGCCGGAGGACCCGGCCAGGGCGGCCCGGAGGTCGATCGGGTCGGCCGTCGTATCACCGGGAATCGACAGCCGGGTTCCGTCCTTGAACCGGGCCTCGCACGACCGCAGGGAGACCGTATAGTTGCCGATGGCGTCGCGGTCCAGGTCGATCGAGCGGAGGCCCCAACCGAACGGGTGGAACCAGTCCTCGGAGGTCTTCCAGGACTCGCGGGCATGGCGATCGGCCACCTGAAGGTGATGGGGCCGCAGGAACATGCCCTCATACCAGTGTACCGCCCGGCTTGGCATACCCGCCCGTCCTCCCTCGTCCCTCGTCGCGCGAGCCACGGACCGGCCGATCCCCGGAGATCGGCCCGACAATCTTCGTCACCCTAAGCATATCCGACCGGTCCAGAGGCCGAAAGGGTTCGATCTTGTGCCTTCAAAAAATGACACCGTCTGGGATCACAAATTTGTTTTTTCTCCGTAGGGATGAGATGAACGTGGGTGACTCTCATCCGAGATCCCATGCAGCAATGGACGCGAAAGAACTCGGTGGGAATAGAAAGTCCTAGGTTTCAAAACCCATTCGGTTGACTTATAGTCGCGTAGAGGCGTGGTCCGGGATCTCGGACACCCGCTCACCCGTTCCGGGAAAGGGAATCACGACGCCCCTTGCGTTGCGCCGTCGAACGTTGCCGCAATTCACGTCGAGGGCTTTCCCATGTCGAACGCTTACACGCTCGCCGGACGCTCGGGAACGGCCGCGCCCGTCGCCGCGCCTCCCCTATCGAAGCCGGAGCGTGCGCGGCTGATCCTCACGGGGACGACGGGGATTTTCTGCCTGGTGTTGTTCCTCTGGCTGTTACTGACCCCCTGGCTCGGGTCGCCGTCGCGGAGTTCGTCGATCCTGGCGGGCTCGCTGGGGATGCCCCCGTCCTCGGCGGCGGAGTTGGCGTTCCTTCCCGAGGATAGCCGGCTCCTCAGCGGCCAGCCTGGGGCCAACACGACGTGGGACCGCCGGCAGCTCGACCAGGCGCTGGCGAAGGCCGCGAACCGTGACGGCCGCGAGCCGATCGTCGTCTCGCTCGTGGCCGTCGGGATCTCGACGCCCGCCGATGCCGAGGGGACCCGCGCGTATCTCCTGCCCGCCGACGGACGCCCCGCGGATCGTGGCTCACTCGTCTCGGTGGAGGAGGTCCTCACCCGGCTCAAGCGGGCGAAGCGCCCGGCCTTGCTGATCCTGGACGTTGCCGAGACAGGCAGCAACCGGAACCTCGGCGTCTTCGGCAACGGGTTCGTCCAGCAACTCGAACCCTTGCTGGAGAAGGACGGCAACATCGCCGTGCTCGTCGCGTGCGCTCCGGGGCAATTGAGCTGGTCGTCCGAGCGCGACCGACGCTCCGTCTTCGGTCACTACGTCGCCGAGGGACTGGCCGGCGGGGCGGACGACTGGGGGCGGGTCGGCGTGCAGAGCCTCTACCGCTATGTCCGGGAACGGGTGGCCGACTGGGTGGAGCGGTACCGGGGGGGAGCGGTCCAGACGCCCGTCCTGCTCGGTAACGTGGATCTCGACTTCGACCTCCCCACGCTCCCGTTGCGGTCGAGCACGACCGCCGAAAAGGCGGACGCCTCACAGGGCTCTGCGCAAGGAGCTTGCCAGCCGCTGGGAGATGCGGGACCTCCTCGCTCTGACCGAACCGTACCACCAGGCCCCGCTGCACTGGCGGCAGTACCAGGCGGCGCTCCTCCGCGCCGAACGGCTCTACCGAACCGGACGCCTGGAGGAAGCCACGCGGACGCTGGCGCTGGTGCGCGAGCGGCTGGAGCCGGAACTTTTCGCGCCGCATCGAGCGACGGTCCACCCCTGGTCGCTGGCAACGCTCCGCGCGCAGATTCTTCAGGACCAGTACGACGAGGCCATCCAGCGGGCAAAGGCGCTCCTGCGTTCCGGGAAATCCGCCGAGGCGAAGACCCTGCTGACCCAGGCCAGCGCCTCGTATTCCACCCACCGGCTTTCCCTGGACCAGCCCATCCCTTCGACCCCGTCCGCGTCGGGAACCCTCGGGGAATGGGAAGGCTATCAGCACGCGATCGACGACGTGCTGCGCGGTCGTCCCGAGCCGCTGAAGCCGGCGGCGGTTCCCGCGGAGGCCCCCCCGAACGAGACACCGAAGGAGACAGACAGCCCGGACGGGACTGAGCCGCCGAAGGCCGAGGAGGCCCCCGCCAGCACACCCCCACCGGCTCCCGATTTGAAGACCGGCCCGTCCCCCGTCGAGGTGCTGGCCTTGAATAATCTGCCCGACACGCCGAGGTTCCTGGAGGGCCAGGTCGCGCTCTGGTATGGCCGGTTCGCGGAGCAAGGAGGAGAGAGCGAGGGGCTGCGGGACGATCGCCAGGTCCGGCTCCGACGGGCCACCAAGATCCGCGAGAACGCGGAGCAAGCCATCGCGTTCGATGAGCGTATCGGGCGCTGGATACGACCGGCGATCGAGGAAGGGGACGAATTCCGCCGCCAGGCCCAGGACGTCCTCTTCGCCTCCGCCGCGGATCGGTTCCGGGAGGCTGACGCGCCCCTCAACAACGCCGAGAACCGCTACGATCAGGCACTCACGCTCGCCCGATCCTTGCACGAGGCGCTCGACCTGGTCCAGCGGCTTCAGGACGAGCTGCCCTACTACGGCGAATGGATGGCCGCGAGCGGGGACATCCGGGACGAGAACTTCGAGCAACTGCTGGACGGTGCGGGCAACCTCGCCCTGGAGATCAGCGAGCAGGACAAGCCGCCGGCCGATCTGCTCGGCTGGACCCGCCACCTCGACGACCAGACGACCGCTCTGCGACGCCGGCGCGACGCCCTGGCGCGCGAGTTCGACCAGGCCCTGCGCACGGCGACCGGCCGCGCCGGGACCGACTGCGCGCGTGCGACGCCCTCCTGCGCGTGCCGATGATCCCCGCCGCCGATCGCCTGGCCCTGCTGACGCGCGTCGGCTCGGAGGAGCTATCCCCCCGCCTGCGCCGTGTCGAGGAATCGGGCGGGACCGTCCCGGAGGGGGAATTTGACCCGATCTTCTGGGATCAGGCGCTGGGGCTGGCCCGCCTGGAGCTCGGCTTGCTGCGGATCGCCGGCGCCGAGGTCAACGACCTCCGCGTCGCGTTCGAGCGGGCCTTGGCCTCCCGCGAGGGGGACCAGGCGCGGCGCTCGACGACCTCGACACGTTCTCGGCCCGGGTCCGTTCGCTCCGCGACGCGCTGATCGCGCCGGGGACCGAGACGCTTCGAGGGGCCGACCGCTCGCTCGACGATTTGCAACGCACGCTCGCCGCCGTCGATCGCGCCGCGAGAGTCTTGCCCCCGGCCGCCGTCGAGAGCCTGATCTGGGCCGGAGACCCGACCCGCGACCTGGCGGAACTGTACCGGCACGAGCAGTTGCTCTGGCAAGGGAACCGGCTCATGCGGGACTTCGCCACCGAGCACGCCGAGCGGCTCCTGGGAGACGCCCAGCGCCTGGATGAGCAGCAAGGACCTCGTCGCCGCCTTCGCCGAGGCGAGCGCCCAGGCCGACGCGGAGATCCTTATCGAGAACCAGTCGTCCGCCGGAGCCTCCGTGGGGCGACAAGGGGCCCTCACGCTCCAGGTCGAGAGCCGGGGGCCGATCCCCGCCGGACGGGCCGCCCTCTTGCTCGCGCATGACCCGTCACACGAGTTGATCGTGACCTCGCCAGAGAATCCAGGGGGCCTCTTCGCCTTGCCCGTGCCGACCGGCTTCCCGCCGATCCAGCTTCGCTATGAGGGGAACACCGGGTTCGAGATGCGCCCCCTGGCGTTTTACCGAGGGCGGAGCTTCACCTCCGGCGAGGATATTCACGCCGTGCCGCCCGAGAAACTGGTGAATGTCGAGATCCGCCAGTACCTGACCAAGGTCCGCGTTCGCAACAAACGAGGGCGTGATCAGATCCTCGAATTCCCGGACCAGTTCGCGAACAACTCCCGGCGGATCTACCTCCACCCATACAACTGGCTTGATTACGAGCTGGCGGTGTCCAACACGACCGATGCCCCCCTGGACCTGTTCGTCAGCCGGCATCTGGGCGACCCTGGCGTCGGCCTGCCGGATGAGTCGCGGTTTACCCTGGCCGGGCACGCCGAGCAGATGATCGTCGGGACCATTCTGGGGGCCGACCTGACTTACGAGAAGCCGAAGATTCTCACGATCAACGTCAAGGAAGAGGACGAGGAAGGCCCCGCCCTGTGCAAACCCCTGAAGGTCGAGGTCCGGAAGCTGCACCCGAAAGAGTTCATATATGCCGACGCGGGCTATGACGGGTGGAACTTCTTCGTGTACGTGAAGCACATCGCCGATCCCGTCTCCGTCCCTTCGTATGTGTATGTCCGGGTGGAGCCGGCCGGGGCCTTCCTGGAATACCGCGACCGCCCGGCCGTCCAGATGGTCCCCGCCAACGGGGAGCGCGTCTTCGCCTTCCAGATCATCAAACCCGTCAACATCATCCACTGGACCGTCGTCGCCGAGGGGGAGGAGGTCAAGCAAGACGACATGATCATGAACGAGGTCGAGAAAAAGAAGGCCGAGGAACCCAAGACACCAATTCCCAACTTCTGAATAATTGATGGATGGAGGATATCTTGGTTGCCGTCGGATGGGTGCCGCCCACCATCAGTCTCTCCGTCTTAAAGCGGCGAATTGGAAACCATCAGACTGCATGTGAATGAGAAAAAAACATGTTGCGAGCGGGTCGTGCGCCCGTCATGATGCGCGGAGAGTTCGCCCGTGACACTTCTGGAAATCCGGTGGGGCAACTGAGCCGCACGATGATCGTGTCCACCTATTCCGCACGGGTGCGGCGACGAGGCGACGATTTCCGGCTCCGCCCCGCGCCTTGATCGAGACAATCGCCGCCTTGCATGGCGGAACGAATAGAATGCCTTCGATAAGGGAATACCCCGTGCGATTCGTCGGTACGGGGATCAATCGCGCCCGGCACGTTAACCATCCTCTTTTGGGAGCAACCGCCATGGCGAGCGAAAGCACCCAGCATAAGCTGGACCGAATCCGCAGCCCCCGCGTTCATCTGACCTATGATGTCGAGGTCGGCGGGGCGATCCAGATGAAGGAACTCCCCTTCGTGGCCGGCGTCCTGGCCGACCTCTCCGGCAAACCCGAGGAGGCCTTGCCGAAACTTAAGGACCGGAAGTTCGTCGAGATCGACCGCGACAACTTCAACAAGGTCATGGCCGGCATCCGGCCTCGCCTGGCCTTCCAGGTCGATAACACGCTCCAGGATGACGGCACAAAGCTCAACGTCGAGCTGCGATTCAGCCGCATGGATGACTTCGATCCGGAACAGGTCGTCCGGCAGGTCGAACCTTTGCGCAAGCTGCTCGAAGCGCGGGAACGACTGTCGAACCTCCTGACCAAGATGGATGGCAACGACCAGTTGGAAACCCTCCTGCAGGACGTCGTGAACAATACCGAAGACCTCAAGAAGCTCAGCGGCGAAACAGGCCGCGGCGGCGAAACAGGCCAGGGCATCGAGACGGCCCCAGACGCCGAGAGCACCCCGACGAATGAGGAGGCTTGAAATGAGCACCGCCGAACAACAGAACCAACCCTCGGCGTCCAAGACCCAGACCCAGGACGTGAGCCTCCTCGACAAGATCATCTCGCAGGGCCGCATGGCCCGCGACGACGAGCAGCGGGCCGTCGCCAAGGACCTCATAGGCGAGTTCGTCGATCAGGTCATGGCCGGCACGATGACCGTCTCGAAAGACACGCAGGCGATGATCAACGCCCGTATCGGCCAGATCGACTCGTTGATCTCCAAGCAGCTCAACGCGATCCTCCACCACGAGGATTTTCAGAAGCTCGAAGCCTCCTGGCGCGGCCTGCATTACTTCGTCCAGCAGAGCGAAACGGGCCAACTCCTGAAGATCCGGGTCATGAACGTCTCCAAGCAAGACCTGCAGAAAGACCTGGAGCGCGCGCCGGAGTTCGACCAGAGCGCTCTGTTCAAGAAGGTGTACGAGGAGGAGTTCGGCACGTTCGGCGGCGCTCCGTTCGGCGCGCTCATCGGCGACTACGAATTCACCCGGCATCCGCAGGATATCGCCCTGCTGGAAAAGGTATCGAACGTCGCCGCCGCCGCGCACGCGCCATTCCTCACGGCCGCCAGCCCCCAGCTTTTCAACTGGGACGACTACACCGAGATGGCCAACCCGCGCGACCTGGCGAAGATCTTCAGTTCGAACGAGTACGTCAAGTGGCAGTCATTCCGCGACTCGGAGGACGCCCGCTACGTCGGCCTCTGTCTCCCGCACATCCTGATGCGTCTGCCGTACGGGCCGGACACGACCCCCGTCGAGGCGTTCAACTTCCAGGAGGATGTCGACGGAACGAACCACCACAAGTACCTCTGGGGCAACGCGGCGTATGCCTTCGGGACCCGCCTGACCGAGGCGTTCGCCAAGCATCACTGGTGCGCCGCGATCCGTGGCGTCGAGGGGGGTGGGCTGGTCCAGGGGCTTCCCTCGCACACATTCAAGACCGATGAAGGGGACGTGGCGTTGAAGTGCCCGACCGAGATTGCCATCACCGACCGCCGTGAGAAAGAGCTGTCGGATCTCGGCTTCATTCCGCTCGTGCATTGCAAGAACACCGATTACGCGGCGTTCTTCGGCGCCCAGTCGTGCCAGAAGGCCAAGCAGTACAACACTGACGCGGCCAACGCCAACGCGCGGCTCTCCTCGCAGCTCCAGTACATCATGGCGACCTCGCGGTTCGCGCATTACCTCAAGGCCATGATGCGCGACAAGATTGGCAGCTTCATGAGCCGCTCCGACTGCGAGAGCTTCCTCAACCGCTGGATCGCCGAGTACGTGACGACCGACCCGGAGGCCAACCAGGACCTCAAGGCCAAGCGCCCCCTGAGCGAGGCGCGGATCGACGTCGTGGACCTACCCGGCAAGCCGGGATGCTACAAGGCCGTCGCATTCCTGAAGCCCCACTTCCAGCTCGATGAGCTGACGATCTCCCTGCGCCTCGTCGCCGAGCTTCCACCGCCGGCCAAGTGAGGCCGCCGTGGCACGCGCCGTCGTCCGCCGGTGTCCACCCGGAAACGGGTGGACACCACGCATAAACAAAATTCAGGAATTCTGTTCCCTGGAACTGTCACATGAATTCCGGCATGACGTAATGATGGCATGAGACCGGGGAAGTGTTCACCTGGTCGAACGGTGCGAAACGGTGTCGATTCACTTACGAGGGAGTACCAGCGATGGCAGCCAATTATTTCCTGAAGTTCGAGCCAGAGGTCAAGGGCGAGTCAAAGCAATCGGGTTTCGAAGGTCAGATCGAGATCCTGAGCTTCAGCTGGGGTGTCACCCAGTCTGGAGGGTTCTCTTACGCGGGAGGGGGTAGCTCGGCCAAGTCGAACCTCCAGGACCTCAGCCTCTCGTTCCGACAGTGCTCCGCCTCGCCCAAGCTGATGCAGCACTGCGCCAGCGGCAAGCACCTGGACAAGGCGACCCTGACCTGCCTCAAGGCGGGCGGAGACTCGGCGGAGAAATACCAGGAGGTTGTCATGACGGACGTCATCATCTCCAGCTACCAGACCGGTGGCAGCGGAGACGACATGCCCATCGAGTCGATGTCCCTGAACTTCGCGAAGGTGGAACAGGAGTACTTCGCGCAGGACGACAAGGGGATCACCAAGTCCGGCGGCAAGGGAGTCTGGGACCAGCAGAAGGCCACGACGAAGTGACCGATCACCGAAAAGAAATCGGTGACGGCTGATAACGGATAAACAATGACATGAGAAAGCCGCCGGGCGTGCAACCCGGCGGCGCGGGTTTGGGGATGGTACGTGACGCGGACCGCGTCCGTCGCAAAACATCGGCGCGCGTCTGGCCAACGGCCGGGGGTCACGTTCATGGCGCAACCCGAGTCCGACCTGGAGCTGCGGCCGTCCGTTCTGGACCGCCTCATCGATGACGAACCCCAGGTCGGCACTGAGGGACAATCCTCCCGGGGTGGCCGGCTCTCAGACCTGAAGAAGGCGGTCAAACGCGACCTGGAATGGATTCTCAACAGCCGGCAGATTCTCGTGGACGTTCCCCCGGGGCTGTCGCACGTTGAGGAGTCGCTGGTCACGTTCGGCCTGCCCGACTTTACGCACGCCAGTCTGTCCACGGCCGACGATCAGGATCGGCTGCGGCGGACCATCGAACGGGCCATCGCCCGGTTCGAGCCGCGGCTCTCGGACGTCAACGTCGCGTTGATCGAGCTTCGGGAGTTCGACCGCAGCCTTCGCTTCCGGATCGACGCGACCCTCAAGGTCGAGCCGAAACCGGAGCCAATCACGTTTGACTCGTTGCTCCAGCTTCCAACCAAGGCCTTCGTGGTGCAGGGCGATTGATCTGATGGATGACGACCTGCTGACCTATTACAACGGCGAGTTGAGCTACATCCGGGAAATGGGGACGGAATTCGCCGCCCGCTATCCCAAAGTCGCCGGCCGGCTCTTGCTGGAATCCGGCGCATGCGAGGATCCGCACGTCGAACGCTTGCTCGAAGGCTTCGCGTTCCTCACGGCGCGGGTGCGGAAGAAGCTGGACGACGAGTATCCCGAGATCACCGACGCCCTGCTGGGCGTCCTCTATCCGCATTACCTCCGCCCCCTGCCGTCGATGTCGATCGTGCAGTTCCTGCCCGGACCCGACGCGGCGAAGCTCGTCGGCGGACACACGGTCGACCGCGGAACGCGCCTGGAATCGCAGCCGGTACGGGGGGCGCCTTGCCAGTTCCGCACCGCATACCCGGTGACGCTCTGGCCGATCCAGGTCGCGGCGGCCCGCCTGCATCCTGACCGCGTGGTCGTGCCAGGTAAGCCGCCCGAGGCGGTCGCGCTCTTACAGCTCAGCCTCCGAGCAACCGGCGGAACGACGTTCGCGCAGTTGCCTCTGGAGAGCCTCCGATTCCATCTCGACGGCGAAGGGCCGCAGGT
Organism: uncultured Planctomycetota bacterium; assembly: GCA_963758025.1. Taxonomy (GTDB): domain Bacteria; phylum Planctomycetota; class Planctomycetia; order Isosphaerales; family Isosphaeraceae; genus CAVWUA01. The sequence goes on from CAVWUA010000032.1 coordinate 27,116, forward strand.
CCACGCCCTGTATGAACTGATCTTCAACCATGTCTGTAAGATCGTCGTGCAAGGGATACGGACAGATGGCTCGACCGAGACCGTCACACTTCCACGCGAGGCGATCCGGCCAGTCGGTTTCGAGGCGGACGAGGGCATGTTCCCCTATCCCTCGCAATCCTTCCCCGGCTATCGCTTGATTCAGGAATACTTCGCGTTTCCCGAGAAATACCTGTTCTTTGACCTGGCTGGCCTGGAAAGCCTGCGAGGCCGCCCCTGGGGCGATTCGGTCGAGGTTCTCCTGTTTTTAAATCGGTCCCCCCGCGCCGAGATCTCGGTCGTCGCGGACAACATCAAGCTCGGCTGCACGCCAATCGTCAACCTGTTTTCGATCGTCGCCGAGCCGATCGCCTTGACGCAGGCTCAGTTCGAGTACCGGGTTGTGCCAGACGTGCATCGCCCGCTGGCGACGGAAGTTTACTCTATCGACGAGGTGACGAGCACGGCCTCGTATCTGAGCGAACCGATCCGATTCGAGCCGTTCTACACGATGCGGCAGAAGTCCACCGGGCGCGGCGAACGGGCCTACTGGTACGCGAGCCGCCGCCCTTCGCAAAAGCCGAACGACTTCGGCACCGAGGTCTCGCTCTCGTTCGTGGACCCCGGGTTCAACCCGGCCCGGCCCGCCGCCGAGATGATCACCGTCCGTGCGACCTGCACGAACCGCGACCTCCCCGCGCGGCTGCCGTTCGGCGGGGACCAGGGGGATTTTCGCCCCGAGGCCCCGGGGCCGATCAGTCGGGTCCGCTGCTTGCGAAAACCAACCCTTCCGCGACGGCCGAAATTGGGGCGGGGCTCGCAATGGCGCTTGATCTCGCACCTGTCGCTCAACCATCTTTCGCTGGCGGATAACGAGGAGGGGCTGGAGTCGCTCCGCGAGATCCTCCGGCTGTACGACTGGGCCGAGAGCGCCGCGAGCCGCCAGCAGATCAACGGCATCACCGCCGTATCAAGCCGTCGAGTCGCGGGTCGCACCGGCCGCGCGGTCGGCGGCGCGGTGTGCCAGGGAATCGAGGTTTTGATCGAGTTTGATGAGGCCCATTTCGTCGGCAGCGGCGTATTCCTGCTGGCGAGCGTCCTGGAGCGGTTCCTTGGAACGTACACATCAATCAACTCGTTCAGCCAGCTTGTCGCCCGAACGCGGCAACGCGAGGAGACATTGAAGCGATGGCCACCCCGCGCGGGTTACCGAACGCTCCTCTAGAGCGAGAGCTATTCGAGGCTCCTTATCGGTTCGACTTCTTCCAGGCTGTCCGCCTGTTGGAGCGGCGGAGTCCGTCCCGAAAGCGAATTGGCCGTGAGGGGTCGCCGCGCCAGGAGGCTGTGCGGTTTCATGCGGTGCGGGGTCTGGCCTTCCCCGCCAGTGCGATTCAAAGGCTGGAGGATTCAGACGATCCCGACCGGCCGCCGGCAATGTCCATCACGTTTCTGGGACTGACGGGCCCGCAAGGGGTGCTTCCGTACTGCTATACCGAATTGGTCATGGAACGTAATCGCGCCGGGGACCGTACCCTGGCGGCGTTTCTCGACCTTTTCCATCACCGCCTCGCCTCGTTGTTCTATCGCGCGTGGCAGAAGCATCACCTCGCGGCCCTGGAAGAGCAGGAAGAGTCATCGCGGTTCTCGGCGCATCTGTTCGACCTGATTGGCCTGGGGATGGAGCCGCTACGGAACCGCCACGCGTTTCCCGATGAGGCCCTGCCGTTCTTCGCGGGGGCCTTCGCCCAGCGGCACCGCTCCGCCGTCATGCTGGAGCGGCTGCTTATCGATTACTTCGAGCTTCCAGTGGCAGTCTGTCAGTTCGAGGGCCGCTGGCTCCGGCTGGCGCCTGACGACCGCTCGCGCCTGGGAGCCTCGGGCAGATTTCAACAGCTTGGCGTCAGCCTGGTCGTCGGCGAGAAGGTCCGGGACGAGCAAGGGAAGTTCCGCCTGCGAATCGGCCCCCTGTCGTTCCCCCAATTCCTTGCCCTGTCGCCGGACGGACCTGATTTCCGTGCCTTAACCCAGATGACGCGGCTTTTTGTCCAGGGAGAACTCGACTACGACGTGCAACTGGTCCTCAAGGCCGAGGAGGTGCCTGATTGTCAGCTCTCCTCCACGCCGGAGGCCGGGGCACGGCTGGGCCGGCATGCCTGGCTCAAGAGCCGGCCGTTGGCGGACGACGCCCGGGATGCGGTTTTCGCGGCCGGAGCCTGACGCGGAACGGAACGCGAGTTCTCATGCCGGTCTTCTCAACATGAGAGAAAGGCTCACCAATGGCACTCACATCACCGCGCTTCTCGAAAAACAAACGGCTGCAATCCGCGGCCGAGAACAAACCACCGATGCGGTCGGGAGAGGCGGGAGAGGCGGTCCGCATCCTTCAGCAAGCCTTGATCGACCTCGGATACCGCATGCCGATCTCCACGAAACGAAGCGGCAGCCCCGATGGCATCTACGGTAAGGAGACGGCCGGCGTTGCCAAGCTCGTCCAGGGACAGTATGGCCTTTCGGTGGACGGAGTCGCCGGCAAGAACACGCTCCACAAGCTCGACGAACTCTTGCAGAACCCGGCCCCACCGCCGCCGACCGGCATGCCCTACATGGTTCCGGGGATGAAGGTCGTGCTCGCCCAGCCCAGCTCGATGGCCTGCTGGGCGACCGTGTACACGATGATGATCTCGTGGAAGCGCCAGCAATCCATGGGCATCCGTCAGGCTGTCAACGACGTCGATCCCAAGTACGCCAAGATCTACGACGACAATACCGGCCTGCCGTCCACCGAGTTCAAGCCGTTCCTCAATGCCGCCGGAATGTCGTACGAGCCGATGGCGAACTTGATGATCGAGGCGTGGGTGGATCTCCTGCGAGCGTACGGCCTGCTCTGGGTCGGTACTCTGGCTGGAGTGTCACCCGGTTCAGGGCTGCACTCGCGGATCATCGAAGGCATGCGCGGCGACGGACACGCCGACGACACGTACATGAAGATCATCGACCCCGCCGGGGGCAAGCGTTACGAAGAACTCTTCCAGACCTTCCTCACCAAGTATGAGGGGGGGTTCATCGATGCCAACAGTGAATATTACCAGATCCGGCATTTCTAATTTGAATCCGCGAACGCCGATTTATCGAGTGGGCTCCGTCCACCATTGCGGGGCGAAACCAAACGAACGGGAGGCGCGTATGGGCCTGGATACGGGATCGCTCATCAAGACGCTGAACAAGACCTGTCTCGACGCCCTCCAGGCGGCCGCCGGGCTCTGCCTGTCGCGCACCAATCCCACGGTTGAGGTCGAACACTGGCTGCTCAAGCTCGTGGAAGCGCCCGACACCGACCTCTCCCGATTATTCCGCCACTTCGAGATCGACCCGTCGCGCCTTCAGCGCGACCTGACGCTCGTGATTGACAGCTTCAAGACCGGCAACGACCGCACCCCGTCCCTCTCTCCGATGATCGACCACCTCATCCGCGAGGCCTGGGTCCTCGCGTCGATCCAGTACAAGGAACCGAAGGTTCGCTCCGGAATGCTCCTCCTTTCCCTGCTCACGGATGAGCGGCTGAGCCGCATGGCCCGCGACATGTCGAAGGAACTCACGAAGGTCTCGGTCGAAGTCCTCTGGCCGAACCTCCTGAAGATCGTTGAGGGATCGGCCGAGGATGAAGGCCCCTCGATGGACCGGGGGACAGGCGACGCGGCGACGACGGGCAAGACGACCAAGACGCCCGCGCTCGATCAGTTCACAATCAACCTGACCGAACGCGCCCGCGCCGGTCAGATCGACCCGGTGCTCGGGCGCGATCATGAGATCCGGCAGATGGTGGATATCTTGATCCGTCGCCGTCAGAACAACCCGATCCTGACCGGCGAGGCGGGCGTCGGGAAGACGGCCGTCGTCGAGGGGTTCGCCCTGCGAATCGCCGCGGGGGACGTGCCCGCGGCCTTGCGCAATGTCGAGGTCCGCTCACTCGACCTGGGGTTGCTCCAGGCTGGCGCGGGGGTGAAAGGGGAGTTCGAGAACCGGCTCAAGCAGGTGATCGCCGAGATCAAGGCCTCACCTCGGCCGATTATCATGTTCATCGACGAGGCCCATACCATGATCGGCGCGGGGGGCAAGCCGGGCAGAACGACGCGGCGAACCTCCTGAAACCGGCCCTCGCGCGCGGCGAGCTGCGGACGATCGCCGCGACGACTTGGGCTGAGTTCAAGAAATACTTCGAGAAGGACGCTGCCCTCGCCCGCCGCTTCCAGGTCGTCAAGGTGGAAGAGCCTTCGGAAGAGCGAGCCATCATCATGATGCGGGGGATGGCCGACGTGCTGGAGCAGCACCACGGCGTCCGCATTCTGGATGAGGCGGTCGAGGCGTCCGTGTCGCTCTCGGCCCGCTACCTCACCGGGCGGCAGCTTCCGGACAAGTCCTTGAGCCTGCTCGACACCGCCTGTTCCCGCGTGGCGATCGGCCAGGCGTCCACTCCGCCGGCCGTCGAGGAATGCGGGCGGCGGATCGACAACCTCCGCACCGAGATCGGGATACTCGAGCGGGAAGGGGTCACGGGTGCCCGGCATGAGGACCGTCTCGCCGCGCTGAACGCCGAACTGGAGACGACGGAATCCCGTCTGGCCGAGCTAACCGAACGCTGGGAACGTGAACGGGCGCTCGTCGGGCAGGTCCGCGACCTCCGCAACCGGATCGAGGCGAGGCACGCCGAGCGGCGATCGTCGGACGGCAATCCTCCTGCTCCGGCCACTCCCGAGGATGAGGCGTTGCGCAACGATCTCGACGCGAAGTCCGCGGAGCTGGCGGAGGTTCAGGGAGATTCCCCGCTGATGCAAGTCTGCGTCGATGGCCAGACGATCGCCGAGGTGGTCTCGGGCTGGACGGGTATCCCAGTGGGCAAGATGCTGACCGATGAGATTCACAACGTCCTGGCCCTCAAGGAGAAGCTGGAGGAGCGCGTCATCGGCCAGTCGTCGGGTCTGGAGGTCATCAGCCAGCGGATCTGGACCGCCCGCGCGGGCTTGACCGATCCGAGGCGGCCGATCGGCGTCTTCCTGCTGGTCGGCCCGAGCGGAGTCGGCAAGACCGAGACCTCCCTGGCCCTGGCCGATACACTCTACGGCGGCGAGCGCAACCTCATCGTCATCAATATGTCCGAGTATCAAGAAGCACATACGGTTTCTGGCCTGAAGGGATCGCCGCCCGGCTATGTCGGTTATGGCGAGGGGGGCGTGCTCACCGAGGCCGTGCGCCGGAAGCCGTATAGCGTCGTCCTGCTGGACGAGGTTGAGAAGGCGCATCCTGATGTGATGGAACTGTTCTTCCAGGTCTTCGATAAAGGGACGCTGGAGGATGGCGAAGGGCGTGTCATCGACTTCAAGAACACGGTGATCCTGCTGACCTCGAACGTCGGGACCGACATGACGATGAAGCTTTGCGCCGACCCCGAGACGGCCCCCGAACCATCCGGGCTGGTCGAATCCCTACGGCCCGAATTGCTGAAGGTTTTCAAGCCGGCGTTCCTCGGTCGCTTGAACGTGGTGCCCTATTACCCGATCGCCGACGACGTGATGCAGCGGATCATCCGGCTCCAGCTCGTGCGAGTCGGCCAGCGATTGCGGGAGAACCACAAGGCCGAGTTCACCTACGACGAAGCCCTCGTCACCAACATCGCCGGCCGCTGCCGAGAGGTCGAGAGCGGCGCCCGCAACGTGGACCACATCATCACCCGCACGCTTCTCCCCGAGATGTCGCGTGCCTTCCTGACCCGCATGGCCTCGGGCGAGGGAATCGCGAAGGTTCATGTCTCGATCGATGAGAACGGCGAATTCCGTTACGAAATCGCGTGATATTCAATCGTTTGTTTTTGGACCTTTTCAACCGCCAGGACGTGGAAGGCAGCGACAACTTCTGCTCGATTCCTCAGCCATGATCCCACGGTTTCCTCACTTGCCCAACACGAAACGAGCGCGAGCGGGGGAATTGGGGACCTCGGTCAGTTCGCAACGGAGGCCGTCGGGGATGGCGCCTTTCTGGAGAATGAAGGTCAGCGTGTGGATGCCCGGGGACAGGTCGAGCGTCCGCTCCGGCGAGGCCTCGATCTGGGCTCCGTCGAGCCACAGGTCGAAGTTATCAGCGCGGGCGTTCGTGACGATCCGCACCGGGCCGGGCGTGGTGACTTCCACCTGGCAACGGGCCAGCCGCTTGACCGTCTCCTGGTCGTTGAGCGTGGGCACCTCCGGGATGTCCTCGTGGGGCAAGTATCCGGCTACCGTGCTGTAGGCCGAGGCCCAGCGGAAGCGGGGATCGTTGCGAATGGCCGACGTGTAGCCGAACCGCCGCAGCTCGCCCTCCTGTCCCGGCAACGGCTCCAGGACCTCCCATCGCCGAGCGACCGCCGCCTTGCCGACGGCATACGGACCGACTGTCCCTAGCTCATCGAGGAACCGCAGCAGGTCGAGCAACTCCTGCCGGGTGAGGTTGTCAATCAGGCCGGTGGGCATGAGCGAGCCGCCGGTCTTCGCGTCCTCGATGTCGGCCAGGGGGATCGTAACCTCCTTGTCCTCGGCATCGCGGAGCACCAGGGCGTCGTCCGTCTGGCGAACCTTGATCCCGGTGATGATGCGGCCGTCGGCCGTGGCGACCACCTGGGCGTGATAGTTCTCCTTGACCGCCTTGCCCGGTTCGAGCAGGGAGTCGAGCAGGTAATCGAGCTGGGCACTCGCGCCGAGGCTCTCCAGGCCGGGGCCGACCTGCCCCCCCGCGCCGGCGATCGCGTGGCAGTTCAGACATTGCGACGACGCGCGGCGGAAGACGGCCTCGCCCCGGGCGGGGTCACCCAGTCGGGTGACATCGGCCAGCAGTTGCGCCTTCTCTGCGTCGGACAGGGGGGCGGGCGTCGTGTCGAGTCCCCCCGCCTGGCGCAGGGCTTCGACCAACTCGGGCATCGGTCGGCCCGAGGCCGAGGCGACGCGCAGGCCGAGTTTGGCCACGTCGGCCGGGAGCGTCTTGCCGTCGAGCGCCTCGACGAGCGCCGCCGGCCCTCCTTGACGCTCAACCAGGCGAGCGAAGATGCCCGACGGGTCCTCGCCGCCGGGCGTGTCGGTCAGCACGGCGACGGCCCGCGCGGCGGCGGTCTTCGGGTCGAGCCGCACCAGGGCCTCGACCGCGAGCCGCCGCAAGGAGGCCGGGCGCTCCCCTTCGGTAAGGCGGACGAGGGCCTTGCGGCTCTCCGGGCCTCCCAGCCGGGCGAGGCCCTCGACGGCCGCCTGCCGCACGTTGGGCGGAGCGTCGCCATCCTCGGCCATCGCGATAAGCTTCGACCGCTGCCCCTGGAGGCTCCAGGCACCGACCGCCCGCGCGGCGGAGGCCCGCAGGCTGGGCTCGTCGGCGTCAAGCAGAGCGGCGAGACGGCCGAGGTCTCCCGCGGGTCGTGTTTTGTGCCGTCGGGTCGCCTCCGCGAGCGTCTCCAGGAGGCGTGCCCGTCCGGCGGGCGGAAGATCCTCGCTGTCGAGCACCGCATCGAGCACGACCCCCAGATCCTCCGGCTTGCCGAGGGCGGCGATTACCGACAGGACCCGTTCCTGCTGGTCCTCAGGCACCTTCCCAGCCCGCAATGACGCCAGCAACGGCTGGACGACCTCGGGCGATCCCAGAGCGTTCAGGGCGAAGATCATGTGGTCGATCTGGCCGCCGAAGTCGAGTTGACCCGCCTGCAAGGCCGGCAGCCAGACCGGCCCCAGTTCCCGGGCTGTCAGCCAGAGGGCGTAATCCAGGAACGGGTCCACCGGGCGATCCAGGGCCCGCAGGGCGATCTCGACCGCGCGCGGGTCGTCGATGTGGGCCAGCACGCGCACGGCCTCCAGCCGGACCCTCGGGTGCTCGTCCTCGACGCATCGGGCCAGCAGGGCGAGCGGGTCGCTCAGCCGGTCGGCCCAGTGCTGCACGACCCGAGTCGCCGCGGCGCGGACCCGGCCGTCATTCGCGTCGAGCAGGCGACCGAGCAACTCCGGCTCCAGCACGTCGAGCGATTGGTAGGTCCAGAGGGCTTCGAGCGCCTGATGTTCATACGCCGTCGCGTCCGGATCGAGCCGCCGCACCCAGGATGCCAGGGCAGGGACGACCGCCTCGGCGCCGCGCTCCTTGAGGACGCGCTTGGCCTGGTGCCGCGTCCACTGTTCGGGGTCTTTCAGGTGATCGAGCAGCGCCTCGGTCGTCGCGCCGACGAGCTTCGGCCGCTCAACCAGGGGACGTCCCTTCGCGGTAACGCGCCAGATGCGCCCGTGGGTGTGGTCGCGGCGGGGGTCGCGGAAATCGACCTCGCCGTGCTGGATGATCGGGTTGTACCAGTCGGCGATGTAGATGGCCCCGTCCGGCCCCATCTTGATGTCGATCGGCCGGAAGGCGGGGTGGGTGGTCTTGATCAGTTCGGGCATTTCCCGGGCGGCGAACCCCGCGCCGTCGTCGCTGAGCACGAAGCGGCAGACGCGATTGGCGCGGAAGTCGTTCGTCAGGAGGTTCCCCCGCCAGTCCTCGGGCATGTGCCGGCCGCTGACGACCTCCAGGCCGCAATATTTCGGGCTACCGGGGTTCAAGCCCTTGAGGACCCGCACGGCGTCGGGGGCCGTCACGTAGTAGGCCCCCGGCAGGACGTAGTTGATCCCCTCGCCCCCCGCGCCGTCGGTGGCGAAGTTCTGACCCCAGCGGTCGTAATGGTGGCCCCAGGGGTTGACCAATCCCCGCATGAAGACCTCCAGCCGCATCGTCTCGGGGCGGAACTGCCAGATGCCGCCCCCGCCCAGCCGCCGCACGCCGTAAGGGGTCTCGATGTGGCTGTGAATGTAGATCGACTGGTTCATGTAGAGCATCCCGTCGAACCCCCAGCGGAGGGTGTGCAGGATGTGGTGGGTGTCCTCGGTGCCGAAGCCGGAGAGAACCACGCGGCGGGTGTCGGCCTTGCCGTCGCCGTCGTTGTCCTTCATGTGGAGCAACTCGGTGCTGTTGGCGACGTAGGCGCCGCCGTCCCCCGGCTCGATGCCGGTGGGAATGAGCAGGCCATCGGCGAAGACGGTCGTCTTATCGGCCCGGCCGTCGCCGTCGTTGTCCTCCAGGATCAGGACCTTGTCGTCGGCAACCTGCCCGGGCTTGATCTGCGGATAGACCTCCGAACTGGCGATCCAGAGCCGCCCTTGCGGGTCGAAGTTCATCTGGATCGGCTTGGCGATCATCGGGTCGGCGGCGAACAGGTTGACCTCGAACCCGTCGGCCACCTGGAACGACTGCCGCTCCAGCTCGGGGTCGGGGTCAGGGACCCGCGCGTCCCGCTGGGCACTCGCCGACGAGACGACGGACAGAACGATCAACCAAGCAGCCATCCATCCAGGACACCGGACGTCGGGACGCATCACCGGTCCACCTCACCTTCACGGATCAACTCATATTGATGAGACACCGGCTTCTGGAGCCGGGCGATCTCCTCTTCCTGGGCGGCGACCAGGGGGTCGAACAGGGGGATCTCGCGGGCGTTCTGCCCTTGCTCGTGCTTGCGGAAGCCGTAGAGATACGTCTCGTTCTGCGGGCGCCAGCGGTAGAAGTACAGCCGGTTCTTGCGGATGATCGTCTGCCGGAGCCGCTCGACCTGGTCGAACTCGGGGCCTTGGTCGATCGTCACCCCGGCCTGCCAGGCGTCGGCGTCGGCCGTCGCGACCGGCTGGCCGTCCACCGTCAATGTGTAGCGGCCCGGTGCCAGCCCCTCGACGGCGAGCACCCGTTCGGGGGCGACCCCTTGCCATGCGTCCGAGGGGGGCGGCGGAGCGGGGAGACGCTCATCCAGCGCCTGGAACCGCACGGCATCGGCCGAGCGCTGGAGCGTCTTGATCGCGGTCCCCCGAGCATCGGCTTCATCGGCGTCGCTCACCGTGACGTGCCAGTTCAGCGGTTCCAGCTTCAAGGCCCGCTCAATCGCCAGGGCGGCCTGCCAGTAGCCTTCGGCCGTCAGGTGAATGCCGTTGTCGGTCAACGGGTGTGGCGAACCGGCTGCTGTACCGTCGGGGAGTGCCTCGTAGAGGTCCACGAACACATAGCCCCGATCGGCAGCCGTTTCACGCAAGACGTCGTTGTACAGTTTCAGATCCTGGTTGTGCGCGGTGGGGTCCGGCAGCGGACGGCCCAGGTCTTCCTGGCGGTTCGGCCCCAGCAGCACGACGCGAGCGCCGGTCTTGTCGATGAGATCCAGCAGCGTCTTGAGCCCTTCCCGGAACCGGGGCAGCCCCGCAGGCCCCTCGAACGATTCATTGGCGCCGTAGGCGACGAAAACCACCGTCGACTTGAGAGCCTCGATATGCTCTTTCAGGTGCTGGAAGCCCTCGGCCACCGTGCCAAACCGAGCGCGTGCATGGCCAAAAACCGTGTCGCCGCTCCATCCCAGGTTGCGAAACTCTAAATGGCGGTCAGGCCACCGCCGGGTTAATTCCGTTTCCAGATATCCATACTGTTGTGCCCGTTCCACCAGGGTCCCGCCGATCCAGACGACCCGATCGCCGTCTCGTAATGTGAACATCGGCGCATCTTCAGCCTGTAATGGCCACGGAACTAGCAGACAGATTAGGCAGGCCAGACAAAGGACGCGGTTCACGTTCGGAAACTCCTGGGAGGACTCGGACCGCCTTCATCGAACCGTTACTGTAACGGACCCGATAGAGCGAGTCGAGGTGACACCGGGATCAGCCATGGTACATCGACTGTTAATTCCTTTTGAGGGATGGTTGACGTGGCAAATCCGTGGAAATACACCCGACGACCTGCCAGGCATCATGATTTTATGGTTGCATTGAATCTATTGCGAGCCAAGTTCTTCCGGTGCGTGTGGCCAGACCTCACGAACGTCGGGATTCTTCAATTTTGGACCGCACGCCACTTGCACTGGCGACCAAGCTCGCGATAATAGACTTTAAATAGGATGCTCTCCCTCCACCAGAATGGATTTATTGGGTTTCACTTCACGTGTCTCTGGAACCACCCGATTCTCGACCGCTCTGTGGACGTTTTTCGGAGCCGACCTGTTGGCTCCCAGAATGAACAGACCGGTCCCGTGATAAGCCTAGGTTTCCTCACCAACGCGATCAGTCATTGAGTCTGCACGCGGATCACCCGACTCTCGAATGCGAGACAAGGATTATGCTCTACGCGCTGCGCTCCACAGAACGACCGTCCGACCGGATCCGGTTATTCCCCAACATGCGTGCGGCCCGCGCCGCGGCTTGCGACGGGCAATCGATCCACGAGATGGCGGTCTGGCATGACGAGGGCGGTCGCCGGGTGCTTCCCTTGTGGACTGATCCTCAGGTGTTCGACCCCTACTGGAGCACCCCCGCGGAACTGCACGCGGATGGGTCGATCACCGCGAGGGGTCCCTTTCCCGAGGCGCTTTATGGCCGGGAACTCTCCGCGAGGGAGTCGCACGGTCGGGTACTGGCCCGCTACGTCCCAGCCCTGGGGCTGGACCGAGAATGCCGTCCTCTCGACCCGGCGTTCATCATCCAGATCCTGACCCACGGCTCCGAAGCCGACGCCTCAATCTCCTGACGGCCCCCACGTCGGTCTCCTTGACCTCTGGCACGGATCTTGCCGGAGCCGTGCGGTACCCTCTCTCCCGGCAAGACCGGCTCCGCCGCGAGCCGAGTCGAACGCTCCTTGTCCGATTTCGGAACCATTTGCGGACGATATCCGGGACAACGGCTGTTCGCCTCGGACGGGGGAACGCCTATAATTCAGATTGTCACGTTGCCGCATGGGCCATCCGAGCGAGGAACCGGGGTATTATGAGAGCGAGTGGAGGAGGCCGGACCTCATCCGACGTCCGAATGGCCGTGATCCGATGGGCAACCTGGCGGCCGCTGAGGTTCAAGGGCGGGATGGGGCTTCGGACGTGAGCGAGCGTGGCTCTCTGACACACCTTGAGGGCCGGGAGAACTGGCACCCCCTCCCGCCCGAGGGAGATGGGTCGCGCATCAGCCTGGGCGAGTTGGAACGCGCCTTGAAGACCGCCGACCCCGCCGCGTGGCTGGTCGCTCCCCGGATCGTCCGACGCGTCGTCCGGCATCAGCGGGGGCTCAGTCTCTTCGGCCTGAGTGTCCCCCACCGCAAAAGCGCGACCCTCTCCGCCCGCCAGGCCGAGGAAATCGTCGAACGACACGAGTTGGGTCTGCCCGACAACGCCACGTTGCCGCCGACCTTGATCCTGATCGCCCGCCCCGATCTGCCCGATCTGGTCGGTGCCGAGCGAGGCGAGGTCCTGACGAAGCTCTGGCGTTTACTTTTCCATACACACATCCATATCAGCATGGAGAGCCTGGTCGAGGAGGGCGTGCTGACGCAGGCCGAGCTGCGCGCTCGGATCGACCAGATCGGCCAGGCGGAGTTCGACGAGGTGCGGGCCGTCTTGCGGCACGAGAACTTCCTGATCGATACCCGCGACCTGGCACGCGTTTACGTCGAATTCGCCGCCGTGTACCTGGAGCTACGTCACTTTGCCCCGGGGCTCCTGTCACGGTATTTTCCGACCTTGCGCGACCTGGCGAGAGTGGACGAGGTTCTCGCCGCCGACGTGGACGACGCGACTCTATTGGCGCGGACGCGATTGCCAGGAGCGCCGGACCTGCCTTCGGTCTCGACGACGGACAGTCTGGAGTTTGAGATCGAGCCGGACGAGACGGAGGTCGTGGAGGAGGAGCCCGAACCGGCAATCGCGCCGGTGGGACGTTCCCGATCCCTGATCCGCCAGGCAGATCGGGCACGGGCGGTCGGAAACCTGGTGCGGTCGGCCATCGCGCGGGAACGGGCCGCGCGGCTTGCCGGACCGAGCCGCGCGGTCCGACTCCAGGATGCGGCCCGGAGCGATCTGGGCCAGCTCTGCGAATGCCTGGCGCCGGCCTTGGGGCTCGACGAGGCGGAGCGGCGGCACTGGCAACGGACCCTGCCGTTGCTGCTGCCCTCGGCGTCGCGCGGCATCCGCAGCCACTCAGCGCGGCTCCTGTATGACCTTCAGAAGGTCGCCGTCGATTTCGGACGCGACATTTACGCGGTCGATCTCGTCGAGTGGGCCGTGTCGCGTGGCCACCGACCGATCAAGCGGCTTCTGCCCAACCAGCGCGAGGTGCTAATGATCAAGCACCTGCGGGCCGCCGCCCGGCGCCTGTCAAAGGTCCGCCTGGCCGAAGTGGACCGGGAGCGACTGGCCCACCTGCTCAACGAGGCTCAGGATCGCCTTGAGCGAACACTCCGCATGCGGTTCCGACCGGAGATTACGACGACCCTGGAGACCACCGGCTGGAACCCGCGGAACTTGCCCGAGCGCGTGGCTCTGGAGAAATTGACCGAGGAATTGCTCGACCGGGTGGTTTCCCGAGGCTTCCTCACGATGGGGGACCTGCGCGACGCCGTCTCGCGAAGCCACCTGAAGCTGCCGGACCTGGCCAGTCTCCGCGAATTCTTCCGGGGAGACCGGCTCCTGCGCACCGATGCGGCCCTTTCGATTTCCCTGGACGGTGTGTACCGCCGGGGCGAGGTGTACCTGCGATGGCTTCAGCGGTTCAGTTCGCTGTTCTTTGGTACCCGCGCGGGACGACTCTCCACGCTCTACCTGGCCTTGCCGTTCGGCGGGGCGTTCGTCGTGCTGGAGGTGATCCAGCATGTCGCTGAGTTTGTCGCGAAGTGGCGTGGATCGAAGCCGGTCCACCTGTTCAATGGCCTGTCCTACATGCATGACATCCCACCATTCGCGATCCTGGGTCTGTTCCTGGTGGGGATGATCAATCTGCCCGGGTTTCGCCGGGAGGTGCTTCAAGGGTTGCGGGCGTTCGGGATCGGCCTGCGCCGGCTGTTCATCGAGATGCCCACCTGGTTGATGGAGCGTCCGTTCTTTCGGGGGATCGTCGAGAGCCGCGCCTTCACCGTCTTCTGGCGGTGGGGGCTGAAACCGATGCTCTTCGCCGGCGCGACGGTGCTGGTGCTGCCATCGGTCGGGGCCGACCCGCATGATACGCTCTGGCTCGGCGCCGTGGTCTTCCTCGTGGTCGGCCTGGTGCTGAATTCCCGCTTCGGCCGCGACCTGGAGGAGGTCGTCACCGAGCAAGCGGTGCGGGTCTGGCACCGGCTCCAGGCCGACCTGATCCCGGGCCTGTTCCGCCTGATCATGGAATTCTTCAATCGCCTGCTGGAAGGGGTCGAGCGACTGCTCTACACGATCGACGAGTGGCTGCGGTTCAAGAGCGGCCAGGGGCGGATCTCGCTCGCGTCGAAGGCCCTGCTCGGCCTTGTCGCGTTCTTCGTCACGTATTTGATCCGCTTCTGCGTGATCTTGCTGGTTGAGCCACAGATCAACCCGATCAAGCACTTCCCGGTCGTCACCGTCTCGCACAAGATCATTGCCCCGGCCATGCTCGCGCTGCCGGGCTTGCTGACGGCCGCCCCCTGGTACCTGAGTAAGGTCTCGGCCAATGCGATTGCCGGCGCGGCTCAGTTCCTCCTGCCGGGCATCTTTGGCTTCCTCGTCTGGGAGTTCAAGGAGAACTGGCGGCTCTACGAGGCGAACCGCCCGCGTTCGCTCCGGCCGGTGGCGATCGGCCATCATGGCGAGACAATGACGCGGCTCCTGCGCCGGGCTTCCATTCCGGCACCCTGCCGAAACTGTTCAAGCGGCTGCGGCGGGCCGAGCGAAAGGCCCTGCGACGCCCCGGCGCAGCTCGCGCGATCCGCAAGCACCGTCAGGCGCTGCACCACGTCGAGGAGGCGGTGCGTCACTTCATCGAGCGTGACATCCTGATCCTGCTGCGCGAGAGCCGCTGCCTGGAAGGTGCCCGGATCGAGATCGGGACCGTCGGCCTGGGATCGAACCGGGTTTGGATTGAGCTGCGCGACCCGCAACGGCCAGGCAAGCCACTGGTGCTGGCCTTCGAGGAGCAATCGGGATGGCTCGTCTCCAGCGTCACGTCGGCGGGATGGCTCGCGGACCTGGGCCCGTCCCAGCGCGAGGCTCTGGCCGACGCCCTGGCCGGGTTGTACAAACTCTCGGGCGTTGATCTGGTCCGCGAGCAGATCGCCCGTTGTCTGGGACAGCCGACGCCCCCCTACGACATCGCGGAGCCGGGGCTGGTCGTCTGGCCGGGTGGCCGTTACGAGACGGAGGTCCTCTACGACTTCCGTGACGGCCCCCGGATCGCTCCCCGTTGCGCCGATCCGGCCGTCGCCCAGACGCTTCCGACCCTCCAGGCCGACCGCATTCTCTTCTCGCGCATCCCGATCTCCTGGACGCACTGGGTCGAGGTCTGGAGTCTGGAAGCGGAACACTCGTGCCATGCCCACCCGGTCGTGGACGATGTGCGGCTCCTGCCACTGGACATGGACGACCCTGGATCGCACCACCCCCCGATGGACAAGCCATGATATCGACACCTCGTCCCGTTTGTAGATTCGTACGAATCGCGCTGCTCTCCCTCCTTCTGCTCGTCAGCGTCACCACGAACGCCCAGAACTCCGCGCCCGGGCCGATCGTCCCGACGCCCGAGGTGCGGGCGATGCTCGACCGGATCTCCGCCGATTCCCTGCGCGGGCACCTCTCGTTTCTCGCCTCGGACCTCTTGAAAGGGCGTGACACCCCCTCGCCCGGTCTCGACATCGCCGCCGAGTACATCGCCGCGCAGTTCCGTCGCGCCGGCCTGGAGCCAATCGGCGACGACGGCTACTTTCAGACCGCCCGCTGGACCGTCCGCGCCCCCGATTCATCAGGCTTTTCCCTGACGATCCGCCTCGGCGAACGGGCCTTCCGACTCGCCCCGGACCAGATCAGCATGACGTCCACCGAGGCGATCGATCTCGACGCGGTGCCGGTCGTCAAGCTCGACCCGAACGACGACGATATCGACCCGGCTGAGGTCGCGGACCGGGTCATCCTGGCCGATTTACCCGACCCTCGGAACGCCCCTGCGGAACAGAGAGAAGAGGTTTTCCGAACCAATCACGAGTTCCTGAACCGGATGGCCGCGAATAAGGCCTCCCTGGTGATGATTCCGGCACGCAACCCGCACGGCGGCACCGGGCTTGGTGACGGCCATTTGGTCGATCCGGAGGGTCCACCCGATGACCGCTTTTCACCCCGCCACGCCGAGGGGTCAAATCTGCTCACCATCCACGATCCAGATATCATCGACGCCCTCTCGGATTCCCCGATGGGGCCGACCGGGGCCACGCTCTCGCTGCACATCGACGCTCCCGAAGATCGCCCGGTGACACTTCGTAACGTCGTGGGATTGCTCCGCGGGTCCGACCCGCAGTTGAGCGATACGTACATCCTGGTCAGCGCCCATTACGATCACATCGGCATGGGTTCGCCGGTGGATGGTGACGCGATTTATAACGGCGCGAACGACGACGGCAGCGGGACCGTTTCGGTGATCGAGCTAGCGTCGGCCCTGGCGACGCTCGAACACCGGCCGAAGCGGAGTATTGTCTTCGTCACGTTCTTCGGCGAGGAGAAGGGCCTGCTGGGCTCTCGGTATTACGCGAGGCATCCTGTCGTGCCGATCGAGAAGACGGTCGCGGGAATCAACCTGGAACTCGTCGGGCGAACCGACGACATCGAGGATGGCCCGCAGAACAACCGGGCCTCGATGACCGGCTTTGATTACTCCGACGTCGGCCCGATCTTCCAGGCGGCGGGGGAGACCGTCGGCGTGCGGATCGTCAAGCACCCGAAGAACAGCGACCTGTTCTTCGGCCGGAGCGACAACCAGGCCCTGGCCGATCGCGGCGTGCCCGCGCAGCACGCTCTGCACGACGTTCATGTACCCCGATTATCACGGCGCCGACGACGAGTGGCCCAAAGTCGATTTTGCCAACATGGCCATCGTGGATCGCGCGGTCGCCCTGGGCCTGCTGGTGATTGCCGAGTCCCCCGACGCGCCGTGCTGGAATGCGGACAACCCTCGGGCCAAGCCGTACCGCAAGGCTCACGCATCGCGGCACGCGGATCGGTGATCCCGAAACGAACCAATGCCCGCTTGTCGATCAAGCGGGCATTGGTTTCAACGACGGGAATCAGAACAGTTCGTCCAGCGCCTTCCCCTTGTCCACCAGGCGGATCGGCTGACCGTCAGGGGTCTCGAACCGTCCTTCCGGGTTGATCCCGAGGGCGGTAAAGACCGTGGCCGCCAGATCAGACGGGGTGACAGGGCGGTCGGCGGGCGAGTCGCCCCGCGCATCGGTCCGGCCGATCACCAGGCCACCCGGAATGCCGCCGCCAGCCATCAAAAGACTATTTGCCAAGGGGTGATGGTCGCGCCCGGCATTCGGGTTGATCTTTGGCGTGCGGCCAAACTCTCCCATCATGACGACGAGCGTGTTCTCCAGCAGTCCCCGCTCGGCCAGATCGGCGATCAGGCAGGAGACGCCCTGATCGACTGGGGGGGCCAGGGTGTTCTTGATCGTCGGGAAGTTCTGGGCGTGCGTGTCCCACCCAAGCTGACCGGTCCCCCGGTCGTTGATTGTGACGAACGAGACACCGGCCTCGACCAGACGGCGGGCCAGCAGGCACGACTGGCCGACCGGCGTGCGGCCGTAGCGGTCGCGGACCTCGGCCGACTCCTGGTCGATCTGGAAGGCGGCCTGCGCATCGCGGGAGGTCAACAGGTCATAAGCTTGATCGATGAAGCGGTCACGGCTGTCGGTCAAGGTTGTCTCGGGGACGTGCCGGGCGAAGTCGTCGAGCTTACCGACCATCTCCCGACGGCGCCGGAGCCGTTCCAGAGTCAGGCGGTCGGGAGGCGTCAGGTCGCGGACCCGGAAGTTCGCCGCGTTGGGGTCGCCCCCCACCTCGAACGGGTCGAACGCGGGGGTCAAGTAGCCGCTGGAGGTGAACGACGGACCGTCGGGGATCGCCACCGACGGCGGCAAGGTGCTCTGCTGAAACCCGCGAGACCTGGCGACGACGCTGCTGTAATTCGGGTAAACCAGGGCCGGGCTGGGCCGATACCCGGTGAGCATGTGCTGGGCCGCGCGGCCGTGATCGGCCTCGGGGGAGGTGATGGTACGGATCAAGGTTGTCTTGTCCATCACCTTGGCGAGACGAGGGTAGACCTCGCTGATCGACAGCCCGGGAACCGCCGTGTCGATCGGCTGGAACTCTCCCTTCACGTCCGCGGAGGCATCGGGCTTGGGGTCGAACGTGTCGATGTGAGATGGCCCCCCCGCCTGCCAGATCAGAATGCACGAGGTCGCCTTGCCGCCGTGCGTCAGCGCGCGCTCGGGGTAGGCACTCTCCCCCGCCCGCGCGCGGAGCCGAAACAGGTCGTGTAGCCCGAGCCCCCAGGCGCTCAGCACACCAACGCGAAGCAGGTCGCGGCGGCTCGGACCGCGACAGGGCCGATCGTTCGACGGGGGACGCATGGCTCGGACTCCCTTTTGATGATGATGTTGTTCTCAGTGATTGAACGCGAATTCCCGAGAGTTGAGCAAGGCCCAGAACAGGTCCTCGGACGCCTCGCGCAGGGAGGAGGCCGCTTCCAGCTCGGCGGTCCAGTACGATTGCTCCTCGGCTGTCGGCGGACGGCAGAGGGTCCGGAAATACAGGTTCTCGACCACGTCACGCGGCTCGGCGCCGTATTCGAGCATGTTGGACAGATAGCCGTTGAGGCTCGTGACCTTGCCATCCACCACATCACCACCGATGAGCAACAGCGCCTGCCGCAGGCTCAAGGACGGCGTGGAAACCGCCGCGCAGCCGTTGGTGCGGGGGCAGCGCCCGAAGGTGTCGAGAATGGTGCTCGGGGTGGACGGGTCAAAGACGTCGATGGCTTTCGTGCCGGCGGGCCGGTTCTGGAACCGGTTTACAACGTCGGTCGCCTGCGCCAGCGCGTCGGCCATCTGGTGCGCGGTCAGCGGGCGGGCCATC
Organism: uncultured Planctomycetota bacterium; assembly: GCA_963758025.1. GTDB lineage: Bacteria > Planctomycetota > Planctomycetia > Isosphaerales > Isosphaeraceae > CAVWUA01. The sequence goes on from CAVWUA010000032.1 coordinate 46,074, forward strand.
TGGTGCGAGAACAAACGGCGGTCGTGCTCGTTCCCCGGGACCGTGGCCGAGGAGAGGCCATACGCCTCGGAACTGGCGACGGTCCGGATCAGCTCGCGCAGGTCGTGGCCGCTCTCGACGAAGTGCCGGGCCAGGGCGTCGAGCAACTCGGGATGAACTGGCGGGTTCGCGGCGCTCAGGTCGTCGGCCGGATCGGCCAGCCCTTTGCCGAAAAACTGCGCCCAGACCCAGTTGGCCATCGCGCGGGCGAAGTACGGGTTCTCCGGCGAGGTCATCCATTCTGCCAGTGTCTTGCGGGGGTCTTCCTCCTTGGGCACCTCGACGACCTTCCCGCCGAGGAACTTCGGCTGAGCCGGTTCCTTCGTCCGCAGATGCAGGATCTGGCCATCGGGATTGATCGTCACGTCCATGCGGCCCATCATCGCGTTCGGTCCCCCGCCGCGCTGGACCTTGGCGAAGAAGGCGGCCAGACCGTAGTAGTCGTCCTGGGTCCAGATGTCGAACGGATGGTCGTGACACTGGGCACAGCGGATGCGCAGGCCGAGAAAGCGCTGGGCGGTCAGCTCGGCCTGGACCTTGGCGTCCTCACCATCGAGCGCGTAGTTGACCGCCCCGCCGCCGCGCTGATTGGGATTGCCGGTGGCCGTCAAAAGCTCGCGGACCATCTGGTCCCAGGGGGTGTTGTTTCGCAGTTTTTCCTGAAGCCACATCTGGTAATACCCCGCGCCCGCGGGGAATTTCGCCGAGGTGATCTGGAGCATGTCCCCCAGTTTCAACTCCCAGAACGTGGTGAAGTCGCGGTGGTCGAGCAGTTCCTGGACCTTCTTAACCCGCTTGTTCGGGTCCGTATCCTCCATGAACCGGCGCACCGCCTCGGGCTGGGGCTGCTGACCGATCATGTCGAGGGAAACCCGCCGCAGGAACGTCGCGTCGTCGGCCGGCGGGCTGGGCGGCACCTTCAGGGACTCCAGACGCCGGAACAGATGCTCGTCGATCAGGTTCCGGCGCGGCAAGGCGGCGTAGTCGAACTCCAGGTCCGGGTTGATCAAGGTGGCGATCCGGGTGGAGAGAACTTCCGACTGAAACCGCACGATCAGGTCCGTCTCGGCACGCTTCAAGAGCTTGGCCTGGCCGTTGGAAGCGATCTCGGCTACCGAGTCGTCGTTGACCTGGAACGTGGACATCCGGGTGACATCGCGGCGATCACCATCCTCGAACCAGGCCATCACGCGCAGTTGCGCCGGGCCGGGCTCGTCGAGCCGGAGGACCTCCGGCTCGACGGCCACCTCAATCACCTTGCCGTGCGTATTGCCCCGATACCGAGGGGCGCCGATCGCGATCCAGGCCGCCAGGGTGCGGTAGGCGTCCGAGTCGCTGTCCAGCCGATGCCCGCCGCCATGCGGGACCGCTCCCGTCGCCTTGCGCAGGATCAGGCTGTCATCCGGGGCCAACGACGCAATGCGGCGTCCGCCGGCCTCGCGGGTCAGGGCCAGGTAATCCCCCTCGGGATCGTAGCCGAACAGCGACAGATGGAATCCGTTCTGACCGTCGGCCTTGCCGTGACACCCGCCGCCATTGCAGCCGGCGCGGGTCAGGAGCGGCACGATATCGGTGGCGAAGTTCCAGGGCCGCTGCTCGGGCGGCAGCGTTGTGACGTAGATTTCCGATCCCGCGATCTCCTCGCCATCGAGCAACGCCCGCACGCGAACGCGACCCGTCGCCAATGGGCGGACGTAGCCGCTTGGCTCGACGGTCACGATCCCGTCCGTCTCGGGCTCCCAGCGCACGGTCGAGGTCAGGTCGCGCTCGCCGCCGTGCTCGCCGTCAGCCTTCAGGATCAACTGCACGCCCCAGTCGCCCGCGTGCAACGAGGCGGATTCGGGGCTGATGTGATAGGTCGGCCCCTTCGGCGGCTCTGGCTCGGGCGCCGGCTCAACCGCCTCCGCGACGACCACGGGGGCCGGCGGCTTCGGAGCCGCGACGACTTTCGGTTTGGCCTTGGCAACGGGCGGAGCCACCGGTGTCCGGCGGCTACAGCCACCAAGGGCCAGAGCACCACACAGGAGCGAAACAGTCCAGAGAGCCGGGCGCGTCGTCATGATCGTGTCCCCTTCCCCGCCACGCGACCGGAACGGGCGCGGCGATCGGGTCGGATGGGAGGCCACGCTATTAATCCTAAAACTCTAAGACTTGCGGAGCAAGACAATTCCCGAAGAACTTCGGTGGGTTGTTCTGACAATTGTCTGCCTTTCAGGTTATCACGTGTGGCGGCATGGTGTCCAGTTGCCCCGACGCGACCGTTTCCAACTGGCTTGACCGACGCGGCGATTCCTGAAAGAATTTCTGTAGAGACAGTCGTAACGGACATTGCGGAATGGACCTGTGGAACTGACACACGCCGCCAAGAAATTCGTGCTCCACTGGGGAGAGATGGGGCAAGCCTGGGGCATCAACCGGACGATGGCGCAGGTTCATGCCCTGCTGTTCATCTCGCCGGAGGCGCTCGACGCGGAGGAGATCAGCCGGCTGCTGGACGTGAGCCGGTCGAACGTCTCAACGAGTTTGCGGGAACTGATCACCTGGGGGGTGGTCAAGAGGGTCCATATCATCGGCGACCGGCGCGACCGGTTCGAGGCGTTGAAGGACGTGATGGAGACGTTCCGGGTCATCATGGCCGAGCGGAGACGCCGGGAGATGGACCCGACGATCGCGCTCTTGGAAAACTGCGTCGAGGAGGCGAAGTCTGGCGGGGAGCCGGAGGAATACACGCGCGAGCAACTGGAGAAGATGCTCGAATTCACGAAGATGGTGACCGCGTGGTATAGCCAGATCGACCGCCTACCGACCTCATCTCTGCTGCGCCTCTTCCGAGGCGGAGCCAGACTGGCGAAGTTCTTCGGCGGCGACACCACGGCCCCATCCGACAGCCAGAAGGTTGAGGCGGGGAAGTCCTGACGGGCCTTTTTTATCAGAACGGCACCGCGCCGGGAGGAGGCTGAGCCGGTTCGACGGGTGCCGGAGCCGGGGCGGCTTTCGGGGCCTCCGGCTGAGGCGCCGGCTTCGAGACCGCGGCCGGGGGAAACGCCGCTTTCGGAGCCGCGGCCTTGGCCTGGGCCTTCTGCGCCGCGCCGGCCACCGCCGCGTCGTGCTGGGACAGGGCGTTCTCGTAGGCCTGGAACGCCTCGTCGTCGAGGTAGCGCAGGATCAACGATTCGGCGTCGGCCAGTTGGGCCTGGACGGTCTTGGTCATCACGGGGGACTTCGATTCCGCCTGCTGGCGCTCGGCGTCGGCCTTGATCTCTTCGAGACGCTTGACGAAGATCGAGCGGGCCGGGAGCCGACGATATTGCGCGAGCAAACGGCGGATCTCGTCCCACGCCTCGCCGCCGAGCCGGGCTTCCAGCAAGGCATCGAGCTGAGCACGCTGGGCGACCTGATCAACCACGTCATCCTTCAGGGCGTTCAGGAGGGCTTCCAGCGCGACGGCCTGGGCATGCGGGTCGATCTTCAGGATGCGTTCCTCGTCCGTCTCGCCCGGCATGATCGGAAATTCGACCAGGGGCTCCACATTCGCGGCCAGGAGCCGGAGAACGACCGGGCCGTCGGGGATCTCGGGCGCGGGCACGGCGATGCGACCTTCGCGGTCGGTCAGCCCCACCTCGCGCGGAACCCCTTTGGGGAAGGTCCGCATGGTCAAAGTGTACCCGGCGGCCGGGGCTTCCTCGCCGACGGTCAGGAACCGGAACCGGGTCGGCGATCCGGCCGGCTTCACACCAACGGCCAGGAGCTGCTTCAGCCCGAAGATCCGGCGCGAGAGCGGGTCGGGCCACGAGCTGGCGATGGCGCAATGGGCGGTCGGGCCGTCCACCGATTCCACGACGAGATACGAATACGAAACCTGGTCGATCCGTTCCTCCGACGATGAACGCCCTCGACGCTTGATGACCCGCACCGGGACGAACGCCGTCCCCGGCTGGACGACCGTGCCGGCGGGGCTGGCGGCCGTGAGCGACGCCCCTTGCACGGTCAGGCTCACCCCGCCCGCCGAGGATGGGCCGATCTGGGCCGAGGGAGTGAACAGCGTCTGGGACAACCCAAGCAGCGCCCGGGCCGCATCGGACGGATAGGGAGCGGGGGTCTGACGAACCGGCCCGAGATGCCGCGTCGCCACGTCGTAAGCCCGCCCGGAAAGGACGTAGCCGTCGCCGTCGTCGGGACCAATCTGGATCATCCAGAGCTTGTCGAGCCCCCCCTCGACGAGCGGGACGAGTATTTCCACCGAGAGCCCGTCCGGGTCGGTCGTGGCGAGCGGCCCGGGGCCTTCGGCAACGTCCAGACTCCAGGGGGCGCCGATGAACCGTCGGACGAGTTCCCGCCAGGTGGCGACCATCTCCGCCCGGCCCCGGTCGTCGAGCCGAGCCCGGGGATCGACCGAAACCCAGGCACGGATCGCGTAGGGCCGACGATCGAGCGGCGGCCTCGGCGCTGTTGTCGGAGAGGAGACCTCCGCCGGCCCCGTCGTTTCGGGGGCCGCGCCGAGGGCCAAGAGCAGGGCCAGGAGGCCGAGCAATCCGCTCACCAGGGGTCTCGGGCAAACCACGGTTCGATCGTCCATTGGCCGATCTCCTTGTAGAGGTGGTCGGTCGTCTCTCCCGGACCGCTCAGCCGGGTGCGCCAGGCGTGGTGGTCCACCAGTTGCCAGAGCGGCACGACCGGCAGCTCGTCGCGGACCTCGCGGTCGATCTGGGTGACGATCCCCCGCGCGGTGGGCCACTGGGGGGCGTTCTCCAACTGGAGCAGGAGTTGCAGGATGCGCGGGCTGGCGACGGAGGAGAGCGGGTCGAGGCTCGGCGGGGCGTCGTAGCCGGGGCAGAGGATCGGCCCGGCGTCCCGCACCGGCTCGATGCAATCGAGCGCCCGGTAGGCCAGATCGAACCGCTCGCCGGCCCGGAGGGCACGCTCCAGTTCCGACTGCGACCGCTCGACGGTCTTCAGCTCGATCCCCGCCGCGCGGAATGCCTCGGCCAGGGCCGGCACGACGGCCCGCGTCTCGGGCATCGCCGGGTATTGCAGGGTCAGGCGGAGCGGAGCGCCCCCATCTCCTTGCGGGCCGCCGCGATCAGCAGGCGGGCGAGCTTCGGGTCGTGCTCCAGCGGCTCGACTCCCGGCGCGTTGGCGTAGCTATCGGCCGCGAACGGTCCGTCCAGCGGACGGTTCTCCCCGTCGGTCGCGTGCTGGAGCAGCGTCTGTTCCAGCAATCCCTTGCGGTCGATCGCGTAGGACAACCCCCGGCGGAGCGTGCGGTTGCGGAGGGCCGGGGTGCGTCCGTCGATCGCCAGGACGTGCAAGACTCGGCCGGACCGACCGGCCAACGCGGATCTCCGGCTCGCCCGAGAGCGCGGTGACGGCCGACGGCGGGACGTGCTCCAGGAGGCTGATTTCACCACGTTGCAGGGCCTTCAGGGCAGCCTCGGCGCCGGGCAGCGGGATCTCCCGCACGCGGACGATCTTCGCTGCTTCGCCAGGAGCGACGCGGAAGACCAGGCGGTCCTCGCTCTGGCTCTCGACCCGGTACGGTCCATCGCCGACCGGCTGCGGCTCGCCGCCGGGGACCGGCACGCGGCCATCGGGACCGGCGTGCGCGGGACCGACCGGGCCGAGCAGCCAGGCCTCGGGCTTCAAGGGGGAGCGGTTCAGGAAGATCGACACCCGGTCCGACCCGTTCGGCTCGACCCGTTCGAGCAGGCTGGCCCATCGGGCGTGAAAGCCGGGCGTGTTCGGGTCCGTCCGGTCGGTGATCGACCGCACGACGTCGAGGGCCGAGACGCCCCGCGTGCCGTCGGACCACGTCAGGTCGTCGCGGATTGTCAGGTCGAGCCGACGGCCCAGGTCGGAGACTTCCAGCCGGGCGGTCAGTTGGCCGGGAACTTGCCCAAGGGCGGCGGCCTCGCTGTCCTCGGCGAGGATTGGCAGATAGACCAGCCGGGTGGCCCTCGCGGCGGCCGGCGACCGCACGAACGGGCCGAACGGCCGGGGCAGGTCCACCACGCCGACGTCCAGAGTCGGCACGGCGGCGAACGCCTCGGCGTACTGGTCGGGCAGGCCCTCCAGCGTCGGCCAGATCCGCAAAGCCTCGGTCAAGGCGTCGAGCCGCTCGGCCCCCGTCAACGACCCGGCCTGTTTCACCAGCGCGGCGGCCCGGTCGATGAACCGCTGCCGCACCGCGCGGGTTGAGGAGCTTTTCGGGGCGAACTGCTCCAGGTCGTGCAGGATGCGGCGGCCTTCGTAATACTGGCCTCGATCCATCTCCTGCGCGATCCGGGCGCCGTAGGCGTCGGCCAGGCGATCATCGAGGCCCGGATAATCCGGCTGGCGGTCATGTAGTTCCCGCAGGAGCCGCAGGCCGCGCTCGACGTCCCCCTGGCGGGCCAGCGACTCGGAGCCTTCCAGGTAGAGCAGGTCGTTGACGTGTTCGTCCAGCCCTTTCCAGTCCGGCTCGCGGGCCTGGACGGTCAGGTAATGCTCGAACGCCCGGGCGTAGTTGTGGGTGCGGGCCAGCCGCTCCCCTTCGTCCAGGAGCAGGTCCTCGAAATAGACGATCTTCTTGATGTTGCCCCGCTTGATCTTGAAGTCGCCCGCCTCATCGCCGATCCGGTGGACCGTGATCTCGCTGATCTGCGGTGGACCGGGCGCGGGCTTCTTTGGCTCCTGGCCCGGGGCGAAGACGTTCCCCTCGGGGGGCGGCCCCTTGCGAGGCTCGGGCTTGCGGTCCTTCGACGGGTCGTAGGGCGGGAGCGGACGCGGGACGATCGGATCAACCTTCAGAGGTCGTGCCGTCGATCAGCGTGATCTCGTCGAAAGGGGGCGTCTGGAGCAGGCTCGCGTTGTTGTTGTTCTGCCCCGCGCTCTCGACCGAGGCAAACCAGGCGGCGAAGACCACGAAGAGAGCCATTTTCCAGGCGATTCGGGTTCTCGGGAGGTCGATTGCCCCGGCGGAACCCCCTCGGGATCTGTCGCTGACCTGAAAGCTCAAAATCTGAGCCGTTTTCAAGGGATTTCGGGCTCTTGTGAGGTAATTCCTCATGGCTGGACCTCCTCGGACGTTGTCGCTGACCTCGCGCCCTCGGGAGGTGTTCCGGCCAGGGTGCGGACCGTGCCGGGGGCGACGGGAATGACCAGCTCCGGACCGACGACCCGAGGGGCGGACGCCGGCAAGGGGGGGACCTCGATGCGGTCGAGCGCTTCACCGCTCTCCAGGGAATGCGGCTGGAGGTTCCCCGCGCGGTCGAGGAACCACGCGGCGCCGTCGAGAATGGCCGGCGGGCCGATCGGGGGACCGTCCACCAGCCGGACCGACCAGAGCCGGCGCCCCTCGGGACCGATCGCCAGGACGTTGCCCAGCCGGTCGGCGGTGAACAGGATTCCCCCCGCCGCCACCGGACCGAGCGCCGAGGGGCCTCCAGGGGCCACGCCCCCAGCGGGGAGAGGTCGCGGCTGCTCAGAGCCCGGACCCGGCCGTCGGCCGTCGCCACGACCAGAACCGCGCCGTTGGCCACCGGAGGCGCGAGCGGCGGACTGCCGAGGTCCTGGTACGATCCGTCCGCCACCAGCGCCGGGCGGGGATCTCCCCGGACGACCAGGCGACGCATCCGGCCGGAGCGGTCCACCAGGACGACCGCCTCGTCGTCGATCAAGGCGGGGGCGAGCCAGTCGGTCGGCCTCGTGCGGTCGAACGGCGGCACGAACGGGTCGGCCCGCGACGTGCCCGTCGTCGGGTCGATCAGGTGGACCGGTCCCGAAGCGGTCGGCACGAGCAAGGCCCGGTTCCAGAGAAGCGGCGGCACGCCCAGGGGGGCGGGCAGCTCGACCTGGCGGAGCGGGCCGGTCCCCTCGCCGACGAGCACGCTCCGGGCGCCGTCCTCGGGGATGACGACGCGCAGGTCGTCGGCCGCCAGCCGGACGAGCGGGCGGGTGGGCAGGCGGAACTGGCCGGGGCCGGGCAATTGCCGCTGGATGAAGCCGCCGGAGGCCAGTTGCGACGCGCTGAGGCTCAGGGGGGTGCCGTCCGGCTCCAGGGTCTCCAGCCGGTCGCTGTCGGCCGACGCGGTCAGGCCCGACGGCCAGGGGGAGCCCAGCACGGTGCGCCAGGCGACCGAGCCATCCTCGGGCCGGACCCCCCAGAGCGCGACGCCGCGCCCGTCGATCTCCTGCTGGGTCAGGACCGCCAGGTCGCCGGACGTCTGGATCGGCGCGAGGGCCGGGCCCGCCCCCAGCAGGAGCCACGCCGGCTCGATGTCCGCGCGCTCGATGTCCAGGTCGAACCGGCTGGAACGGCTCCACGAGAGCCACAGCTCGCGCTCGCGGCGCGCCAGGGCAAAGGCCGGGCCGGACGGCCGCTCGTCGGCGGGAAGCCGGGCGATTTCCTGAAACGGCGTCTTCGCGTCCTCCGGACCGATCGCGTAGGCCGTCACGCTGCCCCGGTCGCTGGTCGCCCAGAGGACCGACCCTTGCGACGCGGGGGTGTCCCAGGTCCAGCCGGGAACCGAGATCCGCTGCGCCGGGCGGAGCGAGGCCCCGTCCTGCTCCAGCACGAAGACCCGCCAGTGGCCGGTCTCCAGGCCGTTGTTGATCGGAACGACCAGGTACCGGCCGATCCGCGCGGGGGTGCAGGGAATGGAGCCGGCGTCGTGCCCGAGGTACTCCACCGCGACGCACGAGAGCGGGTCGCTCCGGAGGACGAACAGGCTGGCCTGCCGCGCGACGAGGTAGAGGTGTTGCCCCGCCTCGTCGGCCACCGGAGAGCCGGTCAGGGGCATCCCCAGGTTCAGGATGCCGGTCCGCTCGCCGCTGGCCAGGTCGAGGACCAGGAGCTTGCCCGAGGCCGTCGGCTGCAAGACGCGAGGCCCGAGCACCAGCGGCGGGTCGTGGATCGGCTCACCGAGAGATTGCCGCCAGAGCAACGACCCGCTCCGGGCATCGACGCGGAGCAATTCCTCATGGCGGGCGTCGAAGACCAGGGCCGAGGGGGCGGCCCCCGCCACCGGCTGGGGACGGAACGGCGCCGAGAGCCCCACCGGAATATGCCAGAGCGGCGACCCGTCCGCCCCGTCCAGTCCGTAGGCGAACCCGTCCGCCAGCGCGAAGACGGCCGGCCCCTCTCCGGTCGGAACGAGCACCGGCGCGGGCAGCGAGGCCCGCAGAACGAGCGAGGTCGGCGGGCCGAGCGGCTCGGGGCGCGGGGTCGCCTCGGCGGCCTGACGGGTGGCGTCGAAGGTCACGGCCTTCCGCAGTAATTCGTTCGCCTGGAGCAATCGATCGACGACCGCGCGGTCGTCGGCCAGGTCGGGATACTCGGTCACGAGCCGGTCGCGCTCGGCGAAGACGGGCATCGGCTGCTCGGCGGCGATCGCCTTGTCCATCGCGGCCAGCGACGCGGCGCGGGTCTGCCCCTTGCGGACGGCGGCGCGGGCCTTGGCGAGCTTCGCGGGCAGGCGGGCCCGCTCGCGCATCGCCTCGGCGGCCGGGCCGGCGATCTGCTCGTGCAACGATCGCGCTGACTCGGCCAGGGCCAGGCTCTCGGCGTCGGCCGTCCGCGAGGCCCGATCGGCCAGCCCCTCGGCGCTCTGGAGCACGAGTTCGGCCAGGTCCATGCGGGAATCCTCGAACTCCGGCAATTCGCCGACCGAGGCGCGCATCTCCCGCGCGGCGTCGATCCCCTCCTTCCACGCCGGCGCGGCCCCGGAGGTGTATTGCCGGACCCTCGCCAGGGCGCGGAGCACCCGGGCCTTCCCGGCGCGGCGGTCCTCCGGGTTCTCCGCGATGAACCGGTCGAACCGCTCGATCGCGTTGAGGTTGTCCCCGTCCTTCATCAGATCGACGGCGGAGAGGTACAGGTTATCGGCCGTCCGACGCGCGATGATCCCCCAGAGGGAGACGCTCAGGAGGCCGAGCAGGACCAGGGCGGAGACCAGCCCGAGGATCAACGGCGAGGTGATGACCCGCTCCTGCCCCGGCGTCTGGTCGCGTCCGGTGAGCACCCGCAGGACCAGGCTCAAGGGTCTCTGCACCGGGCCTTCGTCGGCCTTCGTCGGCTGTCCGTCGGCCGGTTTCCCCCGTCCGGCCGATTTCAAGGAGCGGGCCAGGTCCTCCTCCCCGGCCTCGGTCCGCTTCCGGGGGGAGAGCCTCCCGCTCCTCCGACGGCGGGGCGACCTCCATGTCCTTCATCCAGTCGGCCCGCTCCAGCCGCTTCAGGACGGGGGGCTTCTCCTGCACCCGCGTCGGCTCGATGTCCATCGGGCCATCTTCCGGGTTGAGCAGGAAGATCCGGTAGCCACCGATCCGCAGCTCGTCCCCCTGGCGGAAGCTCGACGAGACCAGTTGCTTGCCGTTGAGGTCCAGCGCATAGGCTTCGGGGGTGGCCTCCACCTTGAACCGCCGCCGTTTCCAGCGCATCCGGGCATGGATCGGCTGCGCATCGGGATCGTCCAGCACCACGTCGCACTTCGGGTCCGAGCCGATCAGCGCCGTGGTGTCGCGCGAGATCGTCACAAACTCAACCCGTCCGCGACGGTCATGGACTTCCAGGGTCGCCATGCGGGAATCGTGACCTCAAATCAAAAGGGGGGAAATTGATCGGACAGTGCGGGAACGATCATACGATCACGTTTGTTAATTCCATGACGGATGATGGCGGAAGGGAGCGTCCTCCGCTTCTCATTTTCTCCCGCTCAATGGGGGGAGCGTCCTCCGCTTCTCTTCCTCTCCCACTCGAAGGGGGGAGCGTCCTCCGCTTCTCTTCCTCTCCCCCTTAATAAGCATAGGTATGGACACAACTTTTCGACCTGGGTAACTTCGATCGGCATGGCTATTACTTTGGACATCTGGACAAACGACACCAGGATCGGTACTGGAAACTCGTGAGCGAGCATGCGCACGCGGTCAACGCGGTCGTGACTGGGCTGTCCGCCCTGCCGGGGACGGCCCAGCCCTTCGCCGCGGCCCGGGCCATGACCCGCTTCCTCAACCACGACGACATCCCCTTCCACGCCCTCATCGAGCCCGCTCAGGACGCCGTTCGCTCCGCTTTATCCGCGTCTCCGGGGCGGTTCACGCTGGTTGTCCACGACTGGTGCATGTTCAACTTCAACACGCACACGTCGAAGCACGATCGCTATGTCCGTTCCCACGACACCGATCGGGGCTACGAGCTGGGGACCGCCCTGGTCGTCGACGCCGCGGATGGCCGCCCGCTGGGGCCGATGGAATTCCGCCTCCGCACCGCCGACGGCATGCTCTCGACGCGGCACGGCGGCGCCGCCGTGCCGCCGGGGCACGTCGATGAACTCGACGACGTGATGGCCGCGTCGCGACGCTGGGGCCTGGGCCGCACGCCGATCCATGTCATCGACCGTGAGGCCGATTCGGTCGGCCATTACCGCCGCTGGCAGGCCGCCGGCCACGCGTTCGTCGTCCGCGCCAACCGCGACCGCGTCGTCCTGCACGAAGGACACGCGTGCAAGCTGGGCGTGGTGGCCGCCGCCCTGACCGGCTCGTTCACCGACGTGCGCGACACGGCGGGCCGGCCCGAGACGGTCACGATCCGGGCCGGCACCGGGACGATTCGCGTCGCCGAGGCGACCGTGGTCCTGCACCGGCCGGCGCGACGCTATACCGGCGAGAAGACCGCCAGCGGCCATAAGAAGCAGGTCGACGTCCCGGGCCCGCCCGTGCCGCTGCGGCTGGTGGTGACGCAGGTGGTCGACGCGGCGGGGACGGTGCTGGCCGAGTGGCTCCTGCTGACGAACGTGGCCGTCGAGGATGCCGCCGCGGCGACGATCGGCCGGTGGTACGCGTGGCGGTGGGGGATCGAATCGTATCATAAGTTGCTCAAATCGGCCGGGATGAATGCGGAGTCGTGGCAGCAGGAGAGCGGCGCGGCGTTCCTGCGGCGGCTGTGCGTGGCGAGCATGGCCTGTCTGACGGTCTGGCACCTGCAACGAGACGAGTCGGAGGCCGCCGCAACCTTGCGCCGGGTCCTGGTGCGGCTGTCGGGTCGGCAGATGAAGCATCGGGTGGAGTCGACGGCGCCGGCGCTGCTGGCCGGTCTGGAGCGGCTGCTGGCGATCGATGACCTGATGCAGGTCGAGGACCTGGAGGAGGTCCTCGACCTTGCGAGGCGCCACCTCCCCCGCCTCTTCCCCGACCGGGGTTTTCGTAAGGGTGAGCAGAACTGAAACGTGCACTATGTACACGGTAGAGCTTTCGATATCTTCGCTGTGGCGACATGACTGATCTTCGCCGCACTTTGTTTCTTCGGCTTCGGCTATTAGGGCCACGGGGACTCTTTCGATACTCCGACAGGGGTAACTAAGAGCCCATTCGACCAGCGATACGGCGAACTCCGCCGCCGGCATCTCCTGGAATTCCACCCACTCGTCCTTCGGGATCGCAAGCATCATCCTCCGGTGTTTCATCTTCACCTATTCGGAGAGTTGATATCCGATACATCTCGGCATGCTCCGTACATGAGGGGAATGAAGCGCCGCTTGACGGGGTTCATCACGATGAACGATAGAAAGCCGCGTAGAAACTGAACAACGCCGCCTTGAAAGAACCCAACCCTCGATCTCCCCCTGGAGCGTATTCTCCATCTCCTGGAAGGCGTTCTCCAGGGTCCAGAGCTGGCGGTAGATGTCCGCGACGTTCGGGCGTAGGAGGACTCCACCGGCAGGTTCGTCACCAGGTGAATATCGGTGTCCCCCTCCCGGGTCGGCCGGTCAAGGACCACCGTGACCAGAGGGAAGGATGAGGATTCTCCGTCGTCGTTGATGGAGAGAAGCGTCTGTCTCACCCCCACGCAGGAGGCGATCGTCCCTGCGCCTTTCGCCGGCCCACCGACTTGCAATGAAGGGTAGAACGAGCTGACGTTTCACGAATCTTCTTCCTCTCGGGCGATCCCGAAGGGGGAGCCGGAGGGGCAAAAGTTCCGGAATGCGATCGATAGACCCGCGCCGCGACCGTCTCCACGAACTGAGCCAGCAGCGATCGCGCCTGGGCATAGCCGTCTTCGCAGAGCACCACATCGATGGCCAGCATCAGTTCGGGATCGAAGACCACCAGGGCCTGACCGGGCAAGGCGACGGCACGCATCGTCCGCAGTACCGCAATCCGGTGCTCGGTCTTGGCAAGGTGGTTGCCATCGAGGATCTTGGTGCGATAGCCCGGCAGAAACGGCGTCCGCGCACCTCCCATGGCGGTGGTGACCGCGCCGAGCCGCTCGGCCGACATCCGGACCATGGCCGCTCCGATCGGCGTTTCGAGGCGTTCGATCTTGCGGTAGAGGGCCGTGAGCGAGGTGTGGAAGGGCACCGCGTTCTTGGAATAGGCGGCGTGGATAGAGGGGAGGATGCCACAGACGAGCACGCTCATCAGTTCGACGATCGAAGAGAAGAGTAGATCACGCGTATACTGCCGTTGGGCGAGGTCCTAGAAGAGTTGATCGAGGACTCGGGGGTTGATGGCCTTCTCCAACAGAGCCTGGGTCATGAGGGTGATCGACTCGCCCTGGGTAAATCGTCGAAGGCGCTGTGGAACGAGGGAACTCTCTCCTCGAAAGGCAGTAACTCCGAGCGGGAAGAGAGCTTAACACATTTATGTGGTGTATGTTTAGAGGGCTGGGTGGGCACTGCCCACCTCTTGCCGAAAGAGAAGAAGGTGGGCAATGCCCACCCTACTTATAGACATATTTTCGTTACAACGGTTTCTGATCGATCACCTCAAACCCATACGAGTTGCCGACCGGCACCACGCGGAACCGGGTGACGCGAATCTCCGAGGGGCGCAGGCCGCGGTAGGCGGCTTCGATCTGGGCGAGACGCTCCTCGATCCCCTTGGGGTAGAACTGGAGGATCGGCTTGTCCCCGACATCGATGCCGGCCTTCCGGAAGAGGGCCACGTCGGACTCCTTGCGGTCGCGGCTCTGCCAGGCGAAATAGAGGCGGTCGTCCCCCTGCGCGGGGCGGATCTGCTGGGTCGGTTTCGGGCTGGAGAAGTTCGAGACATAGACCAGGGAATTCGGCCCGGCGATCGTGGCCAGCTCGACCCCCAGGGCATCGAGCTGCCGGGCGTATTCCTCGACGGTCTGGCCGGGGTTGTAGAAGATGCTCCAGCGGTCCTCCCGGCCGACCCCGCCATCGCCGGGGCCGTTGCCGAAGCCGGGGACGCCCGTGCCGATGCGCGAGGCCCGCTGGCCGCTGGCGACGGCCCCCCCTGGTTCATCGTCGGGCTCAGCTCGGCGCTGACGAGTTCCTCGGCCACGTCGGCCGCCGTGTCGAGCATGGCCGTCGGGGTCATCATGACTTCCGGCTGCTCGAAGTCGGCGGCATCGACCGTGTTGTTCGACGCCGCGTCGGCCGCTTCCGCCCCCGGCACGTCGATCGTCTCGCTCTCGCCGATCTCCCCCTCGGGCGAGCCGCCCCCGCCCCCGGAGACCTCGATGATCTTCATCGGCGCCGCCACGCGCGAGGCGTAGGCATCGGTCGTCAGGTAGTACAGAAACAGCCACCCGGTAAGCAACACCGCCCCGAGCACGACGGCCATCAGGAACGACGAGAGACGGTCGTGCAGCGACTCACCCCGAACCCGCAGTTCGAGCACGGGCGCGGGCACGGCGTCGGGCGCCGGCCTGGAATCGCCCGGGGTCGGCTCGGTCGAGGATGGGGGTTTGCGGAACGGGAACATCGCGATTCAGACTCTCCCGACGGAACAGAACGCGGCAATCGAGCGGTTTTCCTCGTCGGGCGCGTCTCGGCGACGCACCCATTTCCAAAAAAAGAGGGGGCTACGGGGACGAGAACGGGTCCCCCTGGCGGACTTCCTCGTACCAGGCGTGCCAGCGCTGGGCGGCGGCCCGGCGCTCGGCGAGGCTGGCATCGGGGGGTGGGCCGAAGCCGTCGAGCTTGCGGCTCAGGAGCTGGAGCGAGGTCCGCGCGGCGGCGACGACCTGCTCGTCCGGGTCTTCCAGCAAGGCGATCAGGATCGGCACGGCGTCGAGGTCCCCGGCGCGGCCCAGGCCCCACGCGGCGACGCTCCGAATCCCGGGGTCGGGATCTTCCATCAGCTTGATGAGCCGCTCCTTGTGCTTCTTGAGGACCTCCGGCCCCTCGGTCTGGTAGCGCTGGACCAGCCCGGCGAGGGCCTCCTGGGCACTCTCGCCCCGGGGGTCCTCCAGGGCGGCGAACATCCCCTCGATCGCCCCGTTCATCGGCCGGACCAGCACGCGGCCTCCGGCGACGGTCAGGCTCGACAGGTCCTTCGGCAGGCCCCGCCCGCCGACGAGCGTTCCCGAGCCGAGGCGCTTGATCTCGATCTTCTGGAGCGTCTTGGTGGTCGATTTGGTCAGGAAGAGGATGCCCCAGGCGGTGTTGACCACCTCGCCATACTGGGCGTTCCAGGCGCCGCTGGGTTCCTGCCCGGTCAGGAGGTACTGCATCCCGCGTCCGAACCAGTCCACGCCGCCGAGCGTGTCGCGCCCGGCCAGGGCCCCGACGCGCTCCAGGCCGTAGAGGCTGTAATAGGGAGACTGGCCGACGATCGGCAGGTCGCCGACGACGAAGTTCCGCGAGAGCCAGGTGATCCCCTTGCGGACGGCGGAATTGATCGCGGCCTTGGAGGTCTTCGGGGTGTACGCGGGGCCGCCGGTCTCGGAGACCAGCGGATTCAGCAGGCGGCTTTCCGGCTTCTCGGCCTCCTCGGTTTTCTGGTAAAGCTGCCGCTCGCAGATGAAGAGGCT
Organism: uncultured Planctomycetota bacterium; assembly: GCA_963758025.1. GTDB lineage: Bacteria > Planctomycetota > Planctomycetia > Isosphaerales > Isosphaeraceae > CAVWUA01. Next base: position 61,864 of record CAVWUA010000032.1, read on the forward strand.
GCCGACCCCCGCGGCGGTCATGGCGACGGTGGGCTTCCACTGGATCTCATCGCGGTGATAGTTCCACGAGCCGTCGGGAAACTGCGCGGCGATGTACCAGGCCGCGGCGCGGTCCCAGACGCTCGGCGGGATCTGCACCCCGGCGTTCTCCGCTTCCCAGAGCCCGAGCAGGGCATACTGGCTGATCGAGGTATCCCCGGCGCTGCGGTGATCGTAATCCCAGGAGCCGTTATTGTTCTGCCGGCTCAGGATGTGCCTGGCGATTGCCTCGATCTGGGCGCGGTGCTGGGTCGCGTCGAGATTGGCGAGGAACATGCCGGTGACGGCGGCCTCGTAAATATCGGCCCCCCCTGGCGCTCGGGCGTGTACAGCGTGCCGTTGAAGCGCGTCAGGACCTTCGCCAGCACCGCCTGGATCCCAGGGTCGTTCGCCAGGGCCTCGGCCTTGACCAGGGCCAGCCCCGCGAGGGCCGCCTCGCCGGGTTTTTCCTCGGCAACGTGCGTCCGCAGAAACTGCGCGGCGCGCGCGATGGCCGGCCCTTCCTCCCCCGCACCCCGGGCGCTCCGCGCCGAGAGGGCGGTCAAGGTCCAGAACGCAACGAAAAGTCGGAAAGGAAGGGGGGAACGCATGAAACGGAAATCCCCGACAAACGACGGGACCGGCACGATGCCACACACCCATTCTATCCGGGAATCGACCGGGAACAAAATGGACACGTTGGTCGGGCGCCTCGAATGCGAATCGCCACGCTGAGGTCGGCCGTTGACCTTGCGGAAATCCCGCCGGCACATAGAATATAATTGTGCCTTTCAGAACGCCCCATCATCGCATCGCGGCACTCGCCGCACAGATTTCCTCATCCTTAGAGTTTCCCCCGCGTCAACGCCGCGACGCGAGCGATGTGGTAAACTGGAGCCGAACGATCGGCGATTGGACCATCGTCTGTCCCCTCCGGGCGCGGTTTTGCCGGTTTTCCGGACAAAACCTACTGGAAGGATGGAGGATCGGACCCGTATCATTCAAGGAGGAACGTGGAATGCCCAGCGCTCGATGGATGCCGGCGTGCCGTTACGGTGTGCCGGGGTTGCTGGCGGGTCTGGTTCTGGCCTGGTCCCTGGGGAGCGGTCGCCCCCCGGAGGTCCGAGCCCAGGCGCCGTTGCCACAGGCGACGGACGGGACGATCGCCCTGACGACACCGGCGGCCGGCCCGGGATCAGCCCAGTCCCTGTTCCTGATCGACACGCGGAACCAGGTGTTTGCCGTGTATCGCGTGGAACCGCAGAACCCGAACGGGGCCGTGAAGCTCGAAGCCGTCCGCCAGTATCGTTGGGACCTGAAACTCGACGAGTACAACAACCAGAAGCCCGAGGCCAGCGCCATCAAGTCCTGGCTGTCCTCCGGAAGTCTCGGCAGTCGGTAACCAGGGAGGGTCTGATGTTGGCGTGCTCGTCGTCGCGGTCCCGACCTTCTTGATTCACCCGCCTTGCCGATGATCTAACGAGAGAGACCAACGGCCCCGACCCGGCCGATAACGACTGCGAGAGGAGCACGTCCATGGCTCAGTTTTACACCCTCGAGGAGGCCGCCCGTGTTCTCGGGATGAGCACCGAGGAACTCAAGCTCCAGGCCCAGCAACGCAAGGTCCGCGCCTTCATGGATAGCGGCTCCTGGCGTTTCCGGGTCGCCGACGTGGACGAACTGGCCCGCCGCCGCGGCATGGGGAGCGACCCGGACCTCTCCCTGTCGGACCTGGACCTCGATCGCCCAGGGGGGTAGCGGCAGCGGCGATGACATCGACCTGTCGGAGTTCCAGCTCGGCGTCGCCAGCTCCGACGTCAGCGGGACCTCGTCGGAAGACGTGGCGTCCACGCCCGAGTCGGATGACGACGTGCTGCTGGACGACATGTCGCTCCCGCCGGAGCGGCATGTCCGGCTCCAGCTCGACGATCATCGGCATGAAGCCCTCGGGCAAGCAGCCGAGCGACTCCGACGTCCGGCTGGTCCCCGAGGAGATGGACAAGGGCGCGAGTGATTCCGACGTCCGCTCTCGGGCCTCGGACCGCAAGACCACGGCAACGCCCCCAGCGACTCCGACGTGACGCTGGTCTCCGACGATGCCGACTCCGGCTCCATGGAGCAACAGGCCTATCCCGGCTCCGACCCGGGCGAGACGACCCTGCGCCCCAGCCCGTTCGCCGGCTCGTCCGATGAGGTCCCCTCCGCCAGCGACGAGGCCGAGCCGGACTCCGACAGCGACTTCGAACTGACGCCGTCGAGCGTCATCGACGCCCTGCAACCGGAGTCGGGCAGCGACTTCGAGCTGACGGCCCTGGACGGCAGCGACGAGTTCGAGGCCGACCCCCCAGCGCGGGCCGAGCGATTCGGACGTCACCGGGGCCGAGCCGTCCACCTCGGGCATCAACCTGGGCAAGCCGAGCGACTCGGGGATCAACCTCCAGAACATCGGCGGGTTCGACATGGACAACGCCGACTCGATCGAGCTGGCCCCCCTGGACGAGGACGACGACCAGCCGAAGCGTCCCGCCGCCCAAGAAGCCCGCCGCCGCGAAGAAGCCCGAGCCGAAGGAAGAGCCGGTGGACCTCTCGGCCACCGCCCTGCCGATGAAGGCCGACAAGGACATCTTCGAGGACACCGACTTCGAGGTGGACGCCCTCGACAGCGACCACGAGGACCAGACCGTCCAGATCGAGGCCAACAGCGACTTCGACCTGGAGGACAGCGACTCGGCCTCGGAGGTCTTCGCCATCGACGAGGAGGACGTGGACCAGAACGCGGCCACCGCGATGGGCCCGGCCGTGCTCGACGAGGAAGAGGAGGAGGACGACGGCTTCGGCGAGGCGATCTCCGGCGAGGTCGAGAGCGCCTGGGACGTGGATGAGGCCGAACCGGCCGCCGCCGCGGCTCCCGCCGCCGCGGCCCGTTCCCCGATGATGGCCCCCGCCGGCGCCGGGCCGGAATGGAGCGGCGTCTGGGTCTCGGTCCTCGGCGTGACCGCCGCCTTGATGATGATCCTGGCGTTCGTCGGCATGGATGTCATTCAGAACCTCTACGAGTTCCGGGGCGACGGTCCCGCCTCGGGCCTCGTCAAGTCGATCGCCGGCATGATCGGCGGGTGATCGATCGCGTCCCGCATGACGCAGGACACGACGGGTTGCCGGGCATCGCGGAAAGAAATCGGCGATGCCCGGCAACCCTTTTGGAACGATTCCGAAGACCATTCCGAAAGGAGTCGGAACGATGGTCAAGCCCGGTGTCCTTCTGATCTGGCTCGCGCTGCCGCTGGCGGCCGTGGCGGGCGGTTGCGGCATGGTGCCTCGCACGCGGGTGGCCGACTGCCAGCAGCGCGTCCAGGCCCTCTCGACCGAGACCGCGCAGTTGCAGGATGAGGTGCTCAGCCAGCGGGGGCAACTGCGCGACCTCTCGCAGCGGGCCGTCGATGACGCCCGGCAATTGCGCACTCTCGAAGAGGCCAACCGCCGCCTGGAGCAGACCGTCATGGCCTACCAGGACGAGCGCGACGCCCTGGCCGCGTCGTTCGACCAGTTCAAGCGTCAGCTCCAGTTGCAGGCCTCCGGCAACCGTCCCCCGACGGCCGCCGTCCCACCCGAAAAACGGGACGATCCGCCTGGTGTCGGGGATCTCGCACGCTTCGCCTCGTTCGCCCAGGCCCATCCCGGTTGCCGGTTCGATCCGAAGCGCGGCGTCTGGACCTTCCCGGCCGAGATGCTCTTCCGGCCCGGCTCCGTCGAGCTGAAGCCCGAGGCCCGGCTCCTGCTGCGAGGGTTCACGAACCTGATGGCTGACCGCAAGGCCCCGGTGGCCCCGTCGCTGATCGAGGGACACACCGAGAACTCGCCCGTCCGCCTCACGTCGCTCGACAACGAGCCCGCATCGACGGACGACCTCGGCCTGGAGCGCGCCCGGCGCATCCGGGACCAGATCGCCGACGACCTCCAGCTCGATCCCGCCACGATCGCCACCCGGAGCGACGCCAAGGGCCTGGCGTCGTTGCCGGATGACCCGGCGCCGGTCGAGCCGCTCGGCATCACGATCCACCTGCAGGAGAACGATCCGCCCCCCGCCCCTTGAGAACCGGCTCTTGACTTCATTCGGATTCCGGCCGCACAATTGATACTTAGGTGTCGTACAGAACGGGGTATTTCCCCCGAAAACGACTGCTTTCAAGGAGCCAAGCAACCATGCATAAAGCACTCGCAGCCCTGTGTGGCCTGTTGGTGATCGCCGGAACGACGACGGTCGGAGCCGCGCAGATTGAGGGTGATTACATCGAGGCCCGCACGGCCGACGTGTTCACCGGCCCGTGCTTCTCCAACGCCGAGGTCTTCATCACCGGCCATCAGGCCGTGATGGCCTGGAAGGTGAACCAGGGGGAGTGGAACGGCGTCGATCTGAGCGGCCTGAACGTCGCGGCGGCGGTCCTCGGCAGCACGACGTTCTCGCAGGACGACCCGACCCAGGCCCGTTCGGTCATGATCGTCGATCGGAAGGCCACCCCGGCTCAGCGCGAGGCCCTGATCGCCATGGCGAAGCATCTGGCCGGAACGCGGCTGGACCACGTTGTCGCGGTCAAGACGACGACGATGGACTTGACGGTCGAGGACCATCACGCGGCCGAGTCGCACGAGGGCGAGACGCACCACATGCCGCAGGCCCCCAAGGCCTCCTTCTGGGCCGCCGGTCTGGCCAGCATCCTGTCCCGCCCGCTGGACCACGAAGACGTCTTCTGCGGCAACGAGGTGATCGCCTACGAGCCGCTGTCCGAGGGCGTCCAGGCCAAGCCCGCCTACACCCTGAGCCACAGCTTCAAGGGCAAAGGGCTGAACACGACCTGGAACGACCACAACTGCCGGGGAACGTTCGTGGGCCACTTCGCCTACTGAGCCTCGTCCGCGTTCTGGCTGTCCGACGGCCGGGGAGGTGCGTCCCAGGGACGCACCCTACTCAATCATCCTGGGCTGTTCGACGGAACGTTCAAACTTCTCGGAGACGCTGACGGAGCCCCAATCTCAAAAAGGGCGCTCCGCCAGCGTCCGTCCCGTTTGAGATTTCCCACGGCGAACCTGCCCGACACGGCTTCAACCACCCAACCTCAATCGAGTCGGAGTGAGATCAATCCGTATGCGATTCAACCGCGCGATCCTGCTGGCCGTGCTGGCCTTCTGTCCGCTGGTGGCCTCGGCCCAGAACGGACCCTTCACGGTCGAGACGACGGACGCCGCCCCGCCCGAGGCCCTGGCCGCACCGATCAAGGACGTGCTCGACACCAAGACGGGTTACCGCGTGCTCGATAGCGAGGGCAAGCCCTACGCGACGATCTGGCTGCGCAAGGCGATCCCGGCGACGAGCAAGCCGTCCGGTCCCAAGGGGGCCATTCTCTACCCGTTCCTGAGCGAGGGGGAACTGCTCGGCGGGTTCCAGTTCGCGACCGAGGGGTATGACTACCGCGATCAGGCGATCCTGCCGGGCGGTTACACGTTGCGCTACGGGCTCCAGCCCGTCAACGGCGACCACCTGGGCGTCAGTCCGCACCGCGATTTCGGCCTGCTCCTGCCGGCGGCCAAGGACACGAAGGTCGAGCCGCTGGCCGAGCAGGCGCTCGAAGACCGCAGCGCCGAGGCCGCCGGAACGAGCCATCCGGCCGTCCTGATGCTCATGCCGGCGGACGCGGGGGCGGAGGCCGGCGCGGTCGTTCGCGACGACATGAACGACACCTGGGGCGTGGTCCTGCCGCTGTCCCTGGAGGTCAAGGGGGAATCCGGCGCTTCGACGCAAAAGGTGCAGTTGATCGTCTACGGCGCCGCGCCGCTCTGATCGACACACCCGCCTTCGTGTCGTGTCGTAGATGAGATGAGATGTTGAGGACCGCGAAGGGGTTCGGAGAGTCGTCCCGTTCCGGCCCCTTCATGACGGATCGCCCGCATGCCGTTTTCGCTGTTGATCGCGCTGGTGCTCGCATTCGGCTTCCGCCTGAACGGAGAGACCGGCCCGCTGTCGCGCCCGGAGACCCTGCGGGGCCTTGGTGAGGCCGTGGGCTTGCCGGTTCTGGTGGCGGTTCTTTCCTTCATTCTGGGGCGCTGGCTGGCGTGGCGCGTCGTGCGTCAAGGTGGGCCGAGCGGTCGGCTCCGCCGCGCGCATGCGCTGTTCAGCCGGGCGGTGGATCTGGTCGCGCTCGGCGGTTTCGCCTGGCTGATCCACGGGGCCGACTGGCCTCGCGTGGTGGAATGGGGCCTGGGCCTGCGGCGGTCGGTGCTGCTGGACGAGAGCTTGATCCTGGCTCCGTTTCTGATCGCGCAGGTGCTCGGCTGGTGGGGCCTGTACGCGGCGGAGCGTGCCTTGCGTATCCGGCGGCACGGCCTGGCGCACGCCGAGGGGCTGGGGCATCACCTGCTCCTGCGCGCCCGGCAGGCCCTGGGCCTGGTCATTCCGGCGGCCCTCGTGTACGGCCTGGGGCGCGATCTCTTGCTCCGATACTGGCCGGAAACCGCCAACGATCCGTACCTTCAGCTCGGCTGGCTCGTCGTGCTGGGTGCGCTGGTGCTCTCGCTGGCTCCGGCCCTCGTCCGCCTGGCCTGGCCGACCCGGCGGCTGGAGGACGGCCCCTTGCGCGAGCGGCTGGAACGCCTGGCCGAGCGGCCTACGGTTTCGTTACACCGATATCCTCGTCTGGGATACCGGCGGTTCGCTGGTCAATGCCGGTGTGACGGGTGCCCTGCCGTGGTTTCGCTACGTGCTGTTGACCGACGCCCTGATTGAAGGGCTGGACGACCACCAGATCGAGGCGGTCTTCGGGCACGAGGTCGGCCACATTGCCCACCGGCACCTGAGTTATTTCGGCTTCTTCTTCGTCGGCAGCATGGGGGTCATGGCGCTGGTCGCGCAGGGGATCGAGGAGCTGACGGGCGGCATGATTCCCGGATCGGCCCTGTCCTGGCAAGATCCCACGCTGACATCCCTCGTGGTGGAGAGTGTGGCGGCCCTGACGTGCTTCGGGCTGTATTTCCTGCTGATCTTCGGCTTCCTGTCGCGGCGTTTCGAGCGGCAGGCGGATGTGTACGGTTGCCGGGCGGTCTCCTGCGGACGGCTGGGTTGTCCGCCGCACGCCGACCTGAACGCCATGTCCCACTCCGCGCCGGCGGAGTCCACCGACCTCTGCCCGGTCGGGATTCGGATCTTCGCCAATGCCCTGTCGAACGTCGCCATGCTGAACGGCATGGAGCCCGCGGCGCGCTCGTGGCGGCACGGCAGCATCCGCCGCCGCATCGCCTTTCTGGAAGGGCTGGAGGGCAAGCCGGACATCGAGCGCCGGTTCCAGACCCGGGTTCACTGGCTCCGGCTCTCCCTGGCCCTCGTCCTGATCATCGCGCTGATTACCGCCGTCAGCACCGGGGCCATGGCCCAGCTTTGAGTTG
>CAVWUA010000033.1:0-35933 GCA_963758025.1 uncultured Planctomycetota bacterium
AGGACCGAGGCGTAAACATCCGGAGCCTGATGCGACAACGATGTTGAGTCAATACGGACGTACGCAGTGCCCTCCTGCAACCCCCCATGCCCGGCGGCCATCCCCCGACTAATGGCCTCGGCCTTTGAGATGACTTGGCCATAAGGTGGGATCGAATCCGTGTGCTCGGCCTTCGGCTCCTCCTCAGACATCTCCTAAACTATCAGCCGTCATGGGGGCCAGTAGGTGATCGTCACCTTCCTGCCTAATACCACGCAATGCTGCAAAGCATCTTTGATTCGACTCATTTTATCGCAAGTAACAAATTCTAGATTTCTTTCGTGTGCTTGAGCTCGACTGATGCAGATTGCTCCGCGAGCTACGCCGCCGGTGCAAGGCCATATAATAGCAGGTCTTGCACCGGCTCGGGGAGTTTCTGCACGGCCGGGGCCACCCCCGCCTGCGGGAAAACCCACTCCCGCCACAGCCACCGGCGCACCGCCATCAACGCGTCCGAGAAGGTCACGCCCGACTTCCCAGGCCACCCCACACGGCCCTCTCGCTTCGACTCCGGCAGGGCGTCGTCGAGCAACGCCACGACCGTGTACAACCCGAACAGGCAGGGGGCCATCCGCAACACCGTCTTGCGGCTCCAACCCCGGGTGGTCTCCAGGCCCAGGAGCGACCGGAGTTCCTGGAAGGTGGTCTCGATGGTCCAGCCATAATGCCCTCCAAGAGCGAGGTAGGGCGGCCCACCTCACCGCGAGGCGGGCCGCCTGGATCTTACCGCTGGGGACGCGGGGTCGGCTTCTTCAATTCGGCCAACCGCCCCTTGTTCGCCCAGGTCCGTGGCAACTGGTGGAGTTCCTTCAGGCGTCGCAGTTCGGCCGCATCGGCCCAGATCACGTGGTGGCCCTCCGCGTCTCGTCGGGCCGTCAGCCAGCCGGCACGCAGCCACCGCCGCACCGTGTCCCGCGAGATCCCCAGGCGCCGGGCCAGGCCCATCGGCCGGTACTCGTCCCGGCCCAGGCCCGCACGGCTGCCGTGCCGCTCCCGACGCTCCAAACCCAACCGCGACGTCAAACGCAGCACCATCTGTCCGGTGAACCGGTCGGCCCGCTTCGGCGGCCGGAAGCCCTCCGCGTTGAGCCGCTCGGCGATCGCCGCCGAGCTCAGCCGCTCGCCGCACAACGTCCGCAGCCGCTCGACCAGGCGCGGGTAGTCGGACTGCAACTCGTACCGGCTCACCGGCCGGGACACGGTCTGCGACTGCACCTGTCCGCCGATCCAGTGGATCTGCACGTCGACCCGCTCGCTGGCCTTGTCGACGGAGACGGACACATGTTCGATCAACAGCCTGGCGATCCGTTGCCGCTCGCCGGGCGTGGTCGTCGTCGCCTGCCACACCGCCGGCAGGTCGTCGGCAAGCGACCGGATCGCCTGCTCGTCCTCGGGGGAGAGCCGGCCGGGGGCCGACCGCCGCCACTGCTCGTATTCGTCCTCCACCTGACGCTGGTGCGTCAGCGCCTCCTCCCAGCGCCGCTCCAGCTCGCGGCCCACGAGCCGGTTCTCCGGCTCGCACGCCCGGTAGTGCCGGGCCGCACGCTCGGCCTCGTACCGCGCCCGCTCCCGGCGGAGTTGCCAGTGCCGGGCCAGCTCCGAACGCTCCCGCTCGACCTCGGCGACCGCCGCCAGGCTCGCCTCCAACGCCGCCGGGGCCACCGCCGCCAGGATCTGCTCGCGGACCAGCTCATCGATCACCGGACCGGACAGGCACTGGCAGAGCGGCTCGGCATAGTCGGCCGACCCGCGGGTGCAGCTGTAGATGTGCCGATCCTTCGGCCCCGAGTACCGCACGACCATCCGGCGGCCGCATCGCCCGCACCGCAGCAGCCCGGCCAGCAGGGAAGCCCCCTGCCGCGGGGCCCCCGGGCGGTCGCACCGGGCACGGTTGGCCGCCAGGCGCTCCTGATTGGCACGGAAGCGGTCCCACGTGATGTACGCCGGCAGGCGGTCCCGGATCAGCACCAGGCAGTCCTCCGGCCGGCGGATCAGCTTCCCGGTGTTCGGCCGACCCGGCTGCTTGCGACGCGGGTCGATGGGCCGGTGGCCGAACCGGTAGGCGCCCGCATAGGTCGGGTGGTGCAGCAGGTTCTGCAGCGTTGCCCGGTTCGGGCGGCGCCACTCCAACTCCCCGCGGTTGGCCCCGAAGTGCGGCCGCACCGGGATGCGGATCTGATGGTGGACCAGGGAGCGGAGCAACCCGTGCAGCGTCGCCTGGCGATCGAACTCATCGAAGATCAACCGCACGGTCGCCCGGACCTGCTCGTCGGGATCGAGCGCCCACTCGCCGGAGGGCAGCCGGATGTCGCCGATCGGGGGCACGCCGAGCAGGTCCCCACGGCGGGCCTTGTTGAGCTTGCCCTGGTACATCCGCTCCTTGAGCACATGGAGCTCCGCCTCGCTCATCATCCCGTGCAGGCCGAGCAGGAGGCGGTCGTTGTGGTCGGTCGGGTCGTACAGGCCGTCGGCATCGGCCAGGAGGGTCCGGAAGCGGGCACAGAGCTCCAGGAGTTGATGCCAGTCCTTGCAACAGCGGGCCAGGCGGCTCATCTCCAACCCGAGGATCAGTCCGACGTGATCCAACGCCACCTCGGCCAGCAGTCGCTGGAAGCCGGGCCGACCCTCGACCGACTGGCCACTCTTGCCCAGGTCGTCGTCGATGATCAGGACACGATCTCGCGTCCAGCCGAGCTCGATCGCCCGGTCGGCCAGGGCGTACTGCCGTGCGGTCGATTCCTGGTGGTCGTGGACCTGCTGCGTGGTGGACTGGCGGATGTAGACGACGGCCGTGCGATCGAGGTGCCAGGGCCGGATCTTGGGGGAGCGGAAGGTGTCATTCATGACCGGCCTCCCCGAGGCGTTTTGCCTCGTGAAGTCGGGCGAGCAGCCGTCCGAGGAGGTCGCGGAGTTGTTGCCGCTTCTCGGCGGGCAAGCGGGGCCACAAGGGCGTCGGCCGGCCGGGGGGCTCCGGGGTCGCCTGAGGGCTCAGGCGCGGGGGGGAGCGGTGTGTCGTTCGAGGGTTGACATGCGGGTGCTCCGGATGAAGTGTTCAGGCGTTGTCGGCACCATGCGGCGAGCTCACGCAGCGCCGCGACACTGATGGTAATCGCTGATGAGGTCTCCGCACCACCACTCGCTTGAGGTGTAGTGTGCTTGGCCCGTCTCCACCGGCCAGCGGCTCTTCCACTGCCGCACGGCCCGGAGCCGGCTCGTGCCCGCGGGCAGGTTGCTGAAGGCGTACTTGAGCTTGCCGTCGGCCTGCTCCTCGATCAAAAGCCAGAGCGGCTCGGCACCGGCGCAGTCGCCGGTGGCCCAGCCCCCAGCGGGCCGGACCCGCAGCCAGGCGAACCGGCCCGCCAGCTTCCCCTTGGTCCCCTCACGCCAGGTCACTTTCCGCAAGGGCGTCCGCGCGGCCAGCTCCTTCAGGCTCATCGGTCGGGGCGCGGTCGTCGGCCAGGCGCGGCCGCGTGGGACGCCGACCTCGTCCGCTCCAGGGGGGCACGATCCAGCGCGGCTCCTCAGGGAAGACCACCATCTCCTCGGTGACCCCCACGACGTAATGCAGCTCTCGCTGCTCCAGACCGTCGCGGAAGTCCTGGGCGACGCCGTAGCCCGCATCGGCGACGACGACCTGTCCCGGCCATCTATGAAGGAGCGTCTGTCAAGCCATCGACGGTGCGGATTTCTGGCCGTGGGCTCCACGCTCATCCCCCTCGCCGTCGGCGTCGGTCGGCCTGGTCCCGTCCCGATCCGTGCCCACTGCGTGGTGGCGGCTCACCCACGATCATCCTCCGAGCCTGAGGCTGAGGGAAGGCCCCTCAATGCCTGCCGTTGACGAGCTGGGCCGACGTGACGAGAAGGACGCTCCACCATCTATTCAGGGTCGCGACTCGACGGTCACGCCCTCGGCAACCGGATTGCGGACGGCAGACGCCAGATTTCACCCGCACGAGGGTCCGGCCAGGACCGGCCCGCTTGGCCGGGAACGTGGTCGCCTGCCGTTTCGTCCCGCCCACCTGTCGGTGGCTCGACAGCAGCTCCGCGAACAAGAACCCATCAATGTTACAATAGGCTATTCTCCGTCGTGGTCGTGGTCGTGGTCGTGGTCGTGGTCGTGGTCGGGTCCTCACGCCGCCTCGGCCTTCGGTTCCTTGTACTCCGCCCCACTCCGCAGCAACGCCACCAGCACCCCCAGCAGCCGACGCGCCACCGCCACGATCGCCCGCCGGCTGCCCCGCCGCCGCTTCAACGCCGCATAGATCCCCCGCCAGTACGCCGAACGCCGCACCGCCTGCCAGGCCGCCTCCACCAGCACCCACCGCAGCAGCGGACTGCCCCGCTTGGTGATCCCCAGGTCGCGCACCTTGCCCGCCGATTCCCGACGACCGGGGGCCAGGCCGGCGTAGGCCACCACCTGCTTGGCCGAGCGGAACCGGTGGATGTCCCCCACTTCGGCCAGCACCACTTCGGCGGTCACCTCGCCGACGCCCGTGACGCTGCGCAACACCTGCCGGCTCCGGGCCTCACGCTCCGACGCCGCGGCGGCGAACGCGCGCAGCCGCTGCCGCACCGCCGCCAGTTGCTCCTCGATCGCCTTCAGTTGATCGATCATTTGTGTGATGATAAATCGATCCGAATCACTCAGCGGCACCGTCGTCAGGAACTCGGGGAGGTCGCGGAACAGGTCGCGGCGGTCGGCGTTGTAGTCGCTGACGACGCGGCGGATCTTGACGCGGAGCTGGGTCCGGTTTTTCTGGAGGAATTGCCGGTGGCGGACCAGCGTGCGGTGCTCGCGTTGCCGGGGTGTGGGCCGGTAGGCCTGGGGGATCATGTCCAGGGCCAGGAACTCGGCGAGCACCCGAGCGTCGAGCTTGTCGGATTTGCGGGTGCTCTCGGCGATGACCCGCAGCTTGCCGGGATGGGCCAGCACGATCCGCGCTGGGCCAGGGGCTCGATGCGCGTCCAGCAGCCACTCATAGCTGGCGGTGGCCTCGACGACGGCCTCGAAGGGGCCGAGGCTGGCGAAGACGGCGTCGATGCGTGCGGTGTCGGCGCAGGGGACCTTGCGGGTCTGGAGCACGTTTCGGTCCTGATCGACGACGCAGATCGTGAGACTGTGCTTGTGGAGGTCGATGCCGACGTAGTTCATGGCAGTTCTCCGGACCAGGGGGAACATGGGTGATCCACTCCAGTTTTACCCCAAACTCGGAGTCGCTGCCGTCGGCTCGACCTCCTCCTTCATAGTTTCACCCCTCCGCACGCACCTGGTCGAGCAACTCCAGGGCGATCTGGGGCTTGCTCAGCGACCGACGCTCGGCCGCGGGGACGCCGACCTTGTCGAGCCGCTCCGGGTCACCCAGCCAGGATTCGGGCAGATACAGCCGCATCGCCAGCGGGCAGTGGCCCTTCGGGGCGACGTAGTGGACCGAGGGGGCCACCTGACCGTTGGCCCGCTTGCCCAACGCGCCGCAGTACTGCCGCTGGACGCCGACGGAGTGCCGCCCCTGCTTGGAGAAGCTGGTGTCGTCGATGACGAACAGGCCCTGGGGATCGGCGAAGGTCTCGGCCATGACATCGCGGTAGCGGCGCCAGACGTCCTGCTCATCCCAGGTGCTCTGGTTGACGAACTGCTGCAGGGCCTGATCGGGGTCGGCGACGTCGAAGTCGAGGCGGCGTGCCAGCCGGCCGGCCATCGGCTCGATGCTCTTGCGTTCGCCGTCGGCGAGCAGGCCGTGGAGATAGACGCCGCACCAGGAGGCTTGCCGCGGGCGATTGAAGGCGGGTCGGAAGCGCTCGGCGTAGGCATCGAGGCGGTCGAGGACGTCGGGAGGCAGCTCGGGGGTGTAGGTTCGGTTCATACCCGTGGTACGAACCGAACCTGTCAACCGTTCGTATGAGCTAACGGAGTAGTATTAAGCCCGATAATATTATATACGGTGCTCTCGCCAGGCGGGGTACGACCGATTGCCTCGGAGGGCAGCTAGCTTGGCCCCTTGCCCCGGGGTCAACCCAAAGCGGCCGGGCCTTGTACAGGTTGAGATTGGGGGCGAAGTGGCTGACCCGCGTGAGGCGACGACAGCCCGGACGCGGAGCCGACCATCGCATCGCTATCGGGGCGCAAGTTGCTCTCCCTCATCAGACATCCACGACCATGACGTCCGTGCCTTTGGTCAGTCGGAGCAGACGATCGAGGATGGAACCGGACCAGAGGCGCCGATACCAAGGTTGCTGCGTCTTGCCCATGACGATCACGCGGATTCCATATTCCCGCGCGAAGGCGGCGATCGTGTTGGCGACGTCCGGTCCCTTGAAGGTCATCGGAATACCTCCGAGCTGCTGCGCGAGCTCCAGGTTCTTGCTCAGGACCCGTTGCGTCGCGGCGTCCACGCGGGTCAGATCCTCCGCCGGGGTCTGGATGTACACGGCGTACCAGGGGGCGTTCAGTCGGTCCGCGAGCCGCGCGGTCTTGCGCAGGAGGGCGGTCGCGTTGGGGCTGCGGCTGGAGAGGCCGACCATGACCCGCTCCGTCGCCGAGGCGGGAGCCTGATCCGCCTCGGCGCGGCGGTTCCGGCGGTCGATCAGGTGGGCCAGTTCCGAGAGGGTCAGCTCGCGTAACCGCGTCAGGTTGGCGTCGGTGAAGAAGTTCGCCATCGCCCTCTCGACCCGCTCGGGAGGGTACACCTTGCCGGCTTTCAGACGTTCCAGCAGGTCCTCGGCCGAGAGGTCCACGTTGACGATCTGGTCGGCCTCGGCCAGAACCGAGTCGGGTAATCGCTCCTTGACCTTGACGCCGGTTGCCCGCTCGACCTGATCGTAGAGGCTCTCCAGGTGCTGGACGTTGATTGTTGTGATGACGTGGATCCCCGCCTGCAATAAGTCCTCAACGTCCTGGTAACGCTTCGCGTGCGGGCTTCCGGGGGCGTTGGTGTGGGCCAGTTCGTCCACGAGGCAGACAGTGGGGTGGCGGACGAGGATGGCGTCCCGGTCCATTTCGCGCAGGGTCACGCCCCGATAATCGATTTCGCGGGGTGGAATCACCTCCAGGTCACCGATCTGCTCGGCCGTCTCGGCGCGGCCGTGCGTCTCGACGAAACCGATCGCCACATCCACGCCCTGCTGCCGGAGCCGTTGGCCTTCGCGTAGCATGGCGAAGGTCTTGCCCACCCCGGCGGCCGAGCCGAGATAGACCTTCAACCGCCCGCGCTCCTGACGTCGGATGAGGTTGAGGAATTGCTCGGGGCTGGGGCGGGACGGATTGGCGGCCATGATGATGCTCCTCGATCAATCCGCCTCGGTCAGTGCATCGAGCGCCAGGTTCAGCCGCAGGACGTGAACCCGCTCGGGTGCGCCGACGATCGCGCCCGAGCGATCGACGTGCGTCTCGATCAGGTTCAGGACCCGGTCCACGGGCAGGCCGCGCGCGACGGCCACCCGCGCGGCCTGGTAGCGGGCCGACTCCGGGCGGATGTGCGGGTCGATGCCCGAGCCGGAGGCGGTCACCATGTCGGGCGGGACGGGGTGCGCATCGGTTGCTCCCAGAGCCTGGGCTCGCTCGGCCATCTGCTCCCGGAGCGTGGGGTTCGTCGGAGAGAGGTTCGAGCCTCCGGTCGCGGAGGCGTTGTAATCCACCGCCGAGGGCCTTGAATGGAAATAGGCCGCGGAGGTGAATGACTGGGCGATCAGTTCGGAGCCGAGGACGGTCCGGTCGCCGCGATACAGCAGGCTGCCTTCCGCGTGCGACGGAAAGGCGAGTTGGGCCAGGACCCAGACCGTCGCCGGATAGACGACCGCGCACAGGGCGAACGTAAGCACGCAGGCGATCAAGGCATTTATCGTTTCACGGATCATCGGTCAATTTCCGAAGAGGTTGAGGTTTGACGAAGAGTTTTTGCCGTCAGACCAGGCCGACCAGGCCCAGCAGGGGGTCGATCAGCAGGTCGATCAGCTTGATACCGAGGAACGGCGCGATCACACCGCCCAGGCCGTAGAACAGCAGGTTGCGACGGAGCAGGATGTCCGCGCCCACCGGGCGATATTTCACCCCCTTCAGGGCGATCGGGATCAACAGCGGAATGATGATCGCATTGAAGATCACGGCGGCGAGGATGGCCGACTGCGGTCCGCCCCGGCGGGCCAGGTCCATGAGGTCGAGCGTCTTGAGCGCCGGGATCGTGGCTACGAACAAGGCGGGAACCACGGCAAAATACTTTGCCAGATCGTTGGCGATCGAAAAGGTCGTCAAGGCCCCGCGCGTCATCAGCAGTTGCTTGCCGATCTCGACCACCTCGATCAGCTTCGTCGGGTCGCTGTCGAGGTCCACCATGTTGCCGGCCTCCTTGGCGGCCTGCGTGCCGCTGTTCATGGCCACGCCGATGTCGGCCTGGGCGAGGGCGGGGGCGTCGTTGGTGCCGTCGCCCATCATGGCCACGAGCTTGCCTCCCTGCTGCTCGCGCCGGATGTAGTCGAGCTTGGCCTCGGGAGTCGCCTCGGCGATGTAGTCATCGACGCCCGCCTGCTCGGCGATGGCCTTCGCGGTGAGCGGATTATCGCCGGTGACCATGACAACCCGCAGCCCCATCTGCCGGAGCCGGGCGAAGCGGTCGCGGATGCCCGGCTTGAGGATGTCCTCCAACTGGATGACTCCGGCGAGCTGGTCGTCCTCGGCAATCGCCAGAGGTGTCGCGCCTCCGGAAGCGATGGCATCGACCGCCTGTTGGTAGCCGTTGGGGATCGTTCCGCCGAGTGATTCGACGTGTCGCGCGATGGTGTCGGGGGCTCCCTTGCGAATGCGAGGGCCAGAGGGCAGGTCGATGCCGCTCATCCGGGTCTGTGCGGTGAATTCGACAAAGGACGCACCTTCGGGAACCTCACCGTCGAGCGCCGCCTGGTGTCGGGCCAGCTCCAGGATGCTCTTGCCCTCGGGCGTTGGATCGGCGAGCGAAGCCATCCCGGCCAGGCGTGCGACCTCGCGAGGCTCATGATTGCCCAGGGGGATGAACTCCGTCGCCCGCCGGTTGCCCATCGTGATGGTTCCGGTCTTGTCGAGCAGGAGCGTGTCGATGTCGCCGGCCACCTCGACCGCCTTGCCGCTCTTGGCGACGAGATTCGCGCCCAGGGCACGGTCCATGCCCGCGATGCCAATGGCCGCCAGCAAGGCGCCGATGGTCGTGGGGATCAGGCAGACCAGCAGCGCGATCAGCGTCGGAATGTCGAGCGTCAAGCCGAAATAGCGCGCCATCGGATAGAGCGTCACGGTAACGATCAGGAAGATGATCGAGAACGCCGCCAGGACGATCGTCAGCGCGATCTCGTTCGGCGTCTTCTGCCGCGCGGCTCCCTCGACCAGGGCGATCATCTTATCGAGGAAACTCTGTCCTGGTTCGGCCGTGATCCGCACGACGATGCGGTCGGACAGGACGCGCGTTCCCCCCGTAACGCCCGAGCGGTCACCGCCGGCCTCACGGATCACCGGCGCACTCTCCCCCGTGATGGCCGACTCATCGACCGACGCCACCCCCTCGACCACCTCGCCGTCGGCCGGAATGACGTGACCGGCTTCGATCACGACGAGATCGCCCAGGCGGAGTTGGGTCGAGGACACCACCATGCCGGTCGTGTCACCGAGCGATTCAATGCGGTAGGCGGGTGTATCCTGTCGTGTTTGCCGCAGGCTCTCGGCCTGAGCCTTGCCGCGGGCCTCGGCCAACGCCTCGGCGAAGTTGGCGAACAGGACCGTCAACAACAACAGCAAAGTCAGGGCGGCCTGATAAACGATCTGTCCGACGGGCTCGCCCTGGACCAGCGATTGCATGGTGACGATCAATGTCAGCACACAACCGACCTCGACCAGGAACATGACTGGATTACGGCTCATCGTCAGGGGGTTGAGCATCCCGAACGAGCGTTTCGAGGCCAGACGCACCAGCGCCGGCTCGAAGAGGCGCATGTGCCTCGTCCGGCGCCGCTTGAGCTTGGGGGCCTGGGCATCGGGAGATGCCGGCTCGGCTCTCCCGCGATCGACTTCGACGTTCATCAATCTATTTCCTTATCAATGAATTCCGAGACGGAAAGCTCGTCCCCTCGCGTCGGCGTTGCTCAGAGTTCGGTGGCCGCCGTCAAGTAATCGGCGATTGGACCAAGCACGACCGTGGGCAAGAAGGCCAGGGCCCCGACGAGGATCACCGTCCCCAGCAGCATGAAGGCGAACGTCAGGGTGTCGGTCCGCAGCGTGCCGGTCGTCATTGGCACGCGCCGCTTCTGGGAGAGGAAACCGGCAATGGTCAGGGGGAAGAGGATCGCGGGGAATCGGCCCAGGAGCAGGACGATCCCCGTGGCGATGTTCCAGGGTGGCGTGTTGTCGCCCAGCCCCTCGAACCCCGAACCGTTGTTGGCCGCCGCCGAACTGAACTCATAAACGATCTCGCTGAAGCCGTGCGGACCGGGGTTGTGGACCGTCTCCTGTCCCCAGGGAGTCGCGGCGAAGAGGGCCGACCCGCCGCAGATCAGGAGCGGGTGGAACAGGATTGCCAGCACGGCCAGCTTCACCTCGCGGGCCTCCACTTTCTTGCCGAGGTACTCGGGGGTCCGGCCCACCATGAGACCGGCCAGGAAGACCGCGACAATGATGTACGACAGCATGTTGAGGAACCCCGCGCCGATCCCGCTGAAGACGACGTTGAGCATCATCATCGACATCGGCACCAGGCCCGCGAGCGGATTGAGGCTGTCGTGCATGCTGTCCACCGAGCCGTTTGACGTGGCCGTGGTGAATGCGGCCCACGTCGCGCCGGAGACCGGCCCGAGCCGCACTTCCTTTCCCTCCATGTTTGGCCCCTCGGCCACCGGCAGACCGCGCGTCGCGGCACCTGGCTGGACCTCCGCGAGAACCGCCACGGTCACACCGGCGATCAAGAGCGTGAGCATCACCCCAAAGATCACTGCCGCGTGCCGCAAGTCCCGCAGCATCCGGCCGAACATGACCAGGGTGGACATCGGCAGAAGGACGATCGCGGCGATCTCAATCAGGTTGCTCCAGGGGGACGGGTTCTCGAACGGATGGGTCGAGTTCGGACCGAAAAATCCGCCGCCATTCGTGCCGAGCTGCTTGATCGCCACCTCGGCGGCCACCGGCCCTCGGGCGATCATCTGCGTTCGGCCTTCCAGGGTCGTGGCTTCGACCGCGCCCTGGAACGTCATCGGCATGCCGGTCGCCACCAGCAACAACGCGACGACCAGCGCGAGCGGCACGAACACGAGAATGAGCACGCGGAGGAGATCGAGGTAAAAGTCTCCGAGATGATCATCCCCGCGCAAGCCCCGGATGGCCGCCAGCATGGCGGCGAGGCCGCTCGCCGGCGTGACGAACTGGAGCCAGGCGATGACCCCGAGCTGGCTAAAGTACGACAGCGACTGCTCGCCTGAATAATGCTGAAGGTTCGTGTTCGTCACGAACGAACAGATGGTGTTGAAGACAAGATCCCCCGTCATCGCCCCTTTGCCGTCAGGGTTCAGCGGAAGGTCTTGCTGCACGGAGAGCAGCAGGAACGTCAACGCGAACAGGACGGCATTGAACGTCAGGAACGCGATGGCATACCGTTTCCAGTTCATGCGGTCGGGACCACTCCGCCCGAGCAGGCGGCGGAGGATCATGGGCAGCGTATCCACGCCTCGCCCCTGGCGCTCGGCGGTCGGGTCGAGGACGCGCGCCATTCCCATGCCGATCGGAACGGACAGGGCGATCGGCACGGCGAAGGCCCACACGGGTAGTAACCAGGCAGTCGAAGGGTCCACGGTTTCCCTCTCCGGATCAGTCGATCTTTTCAGAAGTGTTCCGGCCGGATCATGGCGTACCCCAGGTACGCCAGCGCGGCCACGGCGAGCGCGGCACTCAGGTAGAGCACAGGTTGCCTCCGGTTGAAACGAATCGGATCAGAGCCGGTCGCACGCGGCGACCAGGGCGAAGAACAGGCCGAACATGCCCATTCCCAGCCCGAGCAAGGCCAACGATAGGACCATTTTCCTCTTCCTCGATGAGATGAGATGATTCAGGACGAGAAGCGGGCCTCCAGGTGGCGCAGGTTGGCCTGGGCGGCCTCGTAGTGCGGGTCATCCGCGAGCGCCGCGAGGAACTGCTCGCGGGCGGAATGCGGTTCGCCTCGGCCGGAGAGCAGGACACCGAGCAGCGTATGGACCTCGGGGGAGTGTGGCTCCAGATCCAGCGCGCGGCGGAGGAAAAGCTCCGCCTCCACGGGCCGCAAGTGATTCATCGCCCGCTTGGCGCGGGCCAGTACCTCGTCGTACCGCGCCTCCTCGGCCCAGTATGCCGGGGTGTTCGGTTCATCGGCACGGCGCTCGTGTCGGCCGATCACCTCGGCGACCACTCCCCGCAATGTTTCGGGATTCAAGGGCTTCTGCAGGAAGTCCACGGCGCCGAGTTTCATTGCCTCAACGGCATCGGGCACGCTGCCGTGCGCCGTGACGATTACCACCGGCGTCGTGATTCCCTCATCCCGCATGCGCCGTAGCGTCTCCATGCCGTCCATCAATGGCATGCGCAGGTCGAGCAGGACCAGGTTGAACGGTTCGGCATGGAGGACGGCCAGAGCCGCCTCGCCGTCTTCGGCCTCGGCGGTCTCGTGCCCGGCCGCCTCCAGGGCGGTGCGGAACATCAGCCGCACGTTCGGCTCGTCGTCCACGATCAAGATGCGCGCATCGCGGCTCATGGAATCGCTCCGTCTCTGTGCATACCCGTCGATCCTTCGGGATGACCCTTCGAATCAACCGGCAGAGTGAACGTGAAGATGGCCCCCTGGCCGGGGTGGCTCTCGGCATGGATCTCGCCACCGTGGGCCAGCACAATCTCGCGCGTGATCGCCAGGCCCAGGCCCGCACCGCCGGTCGAGCGGCATCTGGGCACCCGGTAGAACTTCTCGAAAATCCGCGACAGGTGCTCCTCTGGAATCCCTTCGCCGGTATCCGAGACGCGGAATCGGATGGCCTCGCCGTTCCCCTCGGCCTGGACGAGCACCGTGCCGCCTCGATCGGTGTGGGTGAGCGCATTGCCGATCAGGTTATCGAAGACGTGGGCGATCCGTTCCCGATCGACCCGCACCGGCGGAAGGTCGAGAGACGCCGAGGCATGCAGGACGATTCCGCATTCCTCCGCTCTGGCCTCGAACCGTTCGGTGGCCTCGCGAACAAGGTCGGTCGGATTGGCCGGTTGCAGGTCGAGCCGGACGCTCCCTTGCTCGATCCGGGTCAGGTCGAGCAGGTCGTTGACCATCGCCAGCAGCCGGTCGGCATCCTGCCGAGCCGCCATCAACAGCTCGACCTGCTTTGGTCCGAGTGGGCCGACCACCTCCTCCAGCAACAGGTGAACGGCCATCTGGAGGCTCGTCAGCGGCGTCTTCAGTTCGTGGCTGACGGTCGAGACCATGTCGCTTTTGAGCTGATCGAGCAGATGGAAGCGGGTTACATCCATCAGGACCAGCGCCGCGCCCAGCAATTCGTCCTCATGGCGGATTGCCAGAACGCGCGGAAGGTAGAATCGCTCGAAGCCGTCTTCGCGGAGGCAGACGGCGTGATCCAGACTGGTCGGTAAGACATCGGGGCGGCCTTCAAGGACCTCCGCGATGGCCGGCCGCAGCGCCGGCGGCGGCGACCAGGGGACCGGGCCACGAGCCGTGGTAACGCCCAGAATTCGCCGCGCCGCCGGATTGGCCCGCTCGACGGCCCCCTGCGGATCGACGACCACGACGGGATCGGGAAACGAGTCGATCGTCGCCTGCGCCGTCTGTTGTGCCCGCAAGAGCTTCGCCGTGCCGGCGGCCTGGTACTCGCGAATCCGCCGGGCCATCACGTTGAAGGCGTCGGCCAACTCCCCCAGCTCGTCGTGCGTGACCACGGGCACGACCTGATCGTAATTGCCTTGCGACATCGCTCGGGCGCCCGAGGTGACGGCGCGAATCGGCGTCAGGATCGCCTGACTCAGCACGAGCGCGATCAGGGTGCCGATGCCCACCGCGGCAAGCAGGGCGACGATCATCAGGCGGATCGAGAGTGCCGCCGACCGGCGCGCCCGGCGGTCCATATCCTCGATGTTCCTCTGATTGATCCGCATGACCTCGTCCGCCCGATCCTTGATCCGCCGGAACGTCGGCAGGAGGCTGTTGAAATAGAGCCGTCGCCGTGCCTCGACCTCCCCGTCCGGCAGATTGAAATACCGTTCCGCGTGCTCGGCATAGACGGTGTAAAACCGCTCCAGATCCTCCGCCAGACGCGGCTCGCCCTCGGCGATCAGCGTGATGTTGTCTTGCTCGGCAGCCAGGTTCTTCTCGAAGACCGGCCGGAACTCGGCGAATTGTTCCCGCCCCTGCTGCTCCTCGCCGCCGAGGGCGAACAGCAAGGCCGAGTCCATCCGCTCGATCGCCTCCTTCATCCGCTCGGCATAGAGCACGCTGCGGTAGTTCTCGCGGAGGATGACGTCGATGTTGCCGCCGAGCCGGGCGAACATCACGATCGCCCAGAGGCCCAGGCCGACCACGAGGGCCAGTAGAGGCGTCAATCCGATCAGCAGTTTGGTGCGGAGCGTGGGATACATGTTCGGTCCTCGTCATGATGGATACGAGGAATTGCACCCGCCATGCCGCCGCCGAAGCAAATCCCGTAACTCTTTATCAGAAAATGAGTTGTAGGAATTTCGCGATCGTGGCTCTCTGTCCGAAATTCCCGGCAATCCTGCATTCCGCACGGTCCATCGTGCAGATTGCACGATGCCTGCCTCAGATTCCGAGCCGCTTCCGCTTGCGGAAGAGGGTGCTGGGGTCGATCCCGAGGGTCTGAGCGGCTTCGTCCAGACTGGATGACCTGGCGAGGATGCGGCGGATGTGCTCCACTTCGAGTTGCTCCAGCGTGACCGGTCCGCCGATGTCGATCGTCCGTCCGTCCGGTGTGGAACCCTGGGCGATTCGCTCAGGCAGATCCGCCAGGCCCACCTCCGGCCCGAGAGCGAGGATCGCCGCATGCTCGACGGCGTTGCGCAGTTCGCGGAGGTTGCCCCGCCACGGCGAACGTGCCAGGGCGTCGCGCGCCTCGGGCGTGAAACCGGTCAGGTGGCGGCCCATTTGACGGGAGAAGAACGCCAGCAGGTGATCGGCCAGGTCCAGCAGGTCGGAACGCTCCCGCAGGGGCGGCATCGTCACTTCAACGACGTTCAGCCGGTAGAGCAGGTCTTCGCGGAACGAGCCTTCGGCCACCATGCGGTCCAGATCGCGATTGGTTGCCGCCACGAGCCGCACGTCCGCCGCGCGCGTCGTCGCCTCGCCGACCCGTTCGTACCGCTTCTCCTGGAGGAATCGCAAGAGCTTGGGCTGAAGCGGCGAGGGCAGGTCGCCCACTTCATCCAGGAACAGCGTCCCTCCCTCGGCGACGGCGACCTTCCCGGTGCTATCCCTCACGGCTCCCGTGAAGGCCCCTTTGACATGACCGAACAGCTCGCTTTCCACCAATTCGGCGTTGAGGCTGGGACAGCTGACAGTGACGAACGGCCCGTCGGCCCGTCCGCTCCAGGCGTGCAGGGCGTGGGCCAGCACCCCTTTGCCCGTGCCGCTCTCGCCCCGGATCAGCACGACGGCATCGGTCGGCGCGACCCGTCGGATCAGTTCCAGCACGCGAGCCACGGCGGGATCGCGTCCGCTCAGCTCGGCCTCGGGAATCTCCGACCGAACGCGCTCCTCCAGACCGGCGACGCGATCTCGGAGCCCACGTTCGCGCGTCACGCGCTCGAGCACGCCACGAACCTGTGCGGGAGTGAACGGCTTGGGCAGGTAATCGTAGGCCCCGAGCCGCATCGCCTGAACGGCCGTGTCGATCGACGCATGAGCCGTGATCATCACGATGGCCAGCCGAGGGAGCTGATTCCGCAACGGCTCGATCAGCTCCAGGCCCGACTCCTCCCCCAGTTTCAGGTCGAGTAGCGCCACGTCAAAGGGGTGCGATTCGACGGCGCGAAGGGCGGACGCTCGCGACGCCGCCTCCTCGATCGTCTGCCCCATCGCCTCCAGAGCGACACGCAGAGTACGCCGGATCGCGGGCTCGTCGTCGATGATCAGAATGCGCATCGTCCAACCTTTGAGAGATTGCGACCGCTGTCAACGTCGAAGTCTGATGAGACATCGAAACGTCGATTTTATCGTGCTTCTCCTCCTTGTACCCGCGCAAATCGTGATTGTAATCCGAGATGAGAAAGCCTGGCACACAACACGATTGCCTTATCCAGGCTCTCGAAACGGTCTCGACGAAACCCACCAGTGTCAAAATGTACAATTCTCTCCTGAAGTCGATAATAATTATGGAAGCCGAAGACCATGCGGGGCACGCGCTGAGGTGTAGGGTAAAAATGGGCTGGAAATCAATTAACGGACGAAGGTACTACTACCGGTCCATCCGGGAAGATGGTCGCGTCCGGTCCGTCTATTATGGCTCCGGGAAAGTGGCCGAATTGATGGCCGTCATGGACGAGATCAGCAAAGACGAACGAGAGGCTGAGCGGCGGGAGCGACGGAAGGAATGGGATCAGGACGATCAGGAGGAGCGGGAGTTCGAGAAATGGTTCGACCGGGTGGAGGCCCTCGCTCATGCGGCGTTGTACGTCGCGGGATTCCATCGACACAAACGAGGCGAGTGGAGACGAAGACGAGATGTCCCTTCCCGAAGCAAAGACAACCACAGAGACGACGACGGAATCCCCGGGAAAACCTCCTGAAACCGCACTGAATGTCCCTGAACTATTGGGGAAAGCTCGTGTTGGGGACTGCTCGTGCTTGCCCCAGCTCCTGGCGCTCTTCCGGAACGGCGAGCGGGGCAAGCGGTTGGTCTCGCTGTTCGGCAGTCCATCCTTGTGGGTGACACAGGCGTTGGCGAACAATGCGGGCGGAAAAGATCTGGCGACCAAGGAAGCGATCCCGATCAAGCTGAAGGAGATTCGCCAGGATCTGGAAGGGCCAAACCCGACGCCGATGGAGCGGCTGCTCGCCGAGCGGGCTTCCATTTGCTGGTTCGTCGTGTACCAGTACGAGGCCACCTATGCCAACGCCAAGGAGTTGAACGAAGAGCCAGGGCAAGCCGAACCCATCTGACGCCATCGACCGTCCGAGAGGGAGGAAGCCCGCTCGACGCAAGGCGCGTTCGAACGACCCGAGCCTGTTCGACTGAGGGAGGAACCGCCATGCCGACCGTGAACCTGGACGACGCGCAAGCTCACCTCCGAGACATCCTCGCCGGGCTCAATCCGGGGGACCGCCTCGTCATCGTCAAGGACGGCGAGGAGGTCGCCACGCTCACCCGGAGCCGCCCGAAGTCGTGGCCCTGCAAGGCCGGCACCGCCCGGGACACGGGCCACTGGATGGCCCCGGACTTCGATGCCCCGCTGGAGGAGTTCCGGGAGTACATGGAGTGAACGACCTGCTGCTCGATACCCACGCCATGCTCTGGTTCTTCTGGGACGATCCCCAGCTCAGCCCCTCCGCGAAAGCCGCCATCGCCACGATGCCGGCGCGGACGACCTCGGGTAGCGTCGGCCAGGCGTCCACCACGGCGGGCAAATCGGGTAGCAGGTGGGTAGCAGTCTGGGGACGGTCGGAGTCGGATTGCGTCGGACGTTGGCGGGATTCATTTTGAGACTCGCCCGAGGATGCCAAACGAGAAACGCCCGAAACCCTGTCCTTTGGCGGGCTTGGGCGTGTGATGTCGGCTTCGGACGGGCATCGAACGGAGAGGGGGGGATTCGAACCCCCGATACCCCTTTCGGAGTATAACGGTTTAGCAAACCGCCGCTTTCGACCACTCAGCCACCTCTCCAGCAACCTGGTTGGCTCTGGGAAAATTTACCAAATCCGGATCAGGCTCGTCAATCGTCTCTCGCGCGGAAACGGAGGGTGTCGCGGTTGCAACTGCCGGGAGCGCGAGCCTGAGCCGGATCGGGCTTGAGGGAGGAATGCCCCCGCCAGGAATCGAACCTGGACCTCGACCTTCGGAGAGTCGCGTGCGATTCCAGCACACTCCAGGGGCGAAGCGATTCCAACCGGATGGTGTCGCCCGACCGATCGCCCACGCATTGAGCCGGCGTTCGGAGATCAACCACGATCGGAGGCGGCGGGAATCGATCGCCGGGGTGGGAGTCGAACCCACAGAACACCAGAATCTCATCCTGGCGGCTTTGCCTGTTTGCCTACCCGGCGCGGAGGGGACTCCATCCGAAAATGGCGGGCATGGGAGCCGAACCCATCGGGCCGAGCATCGGAAACTCGACAGAGCACCGGCCCCCCGCGAGTTCCAGGCCCCGGTATCGAACCGGGCAAGCCGGCCTTATGAGAGCCGGCCGGCGCCTGCCACGCCTGGATCTGCTCGAAAGCATCGTCAACGCCTGAACAGGAGTCGAACCCGCCGTTCGTGGCGGAAAACCCAGGGGCCTTCACGCCGATCGGGCCATCGAGAAAAACTCACCAGGTCCTCCAACCGACAGGAGAGAAGAACGACCCCCCAGCGCCCTCGACGGGATGTTGAACCCACGGTCTCCGTCGTGACAGGGCGGCGAGCACCCCGGACGGCCCCACGAGGGCCACGACCGACGTGCCCCACCGAGGGATGGCCCAGGAGGGATTCGAACCCTCAAACACCTGCTTCTGAAGCAGGCGGCTTTGCCGGTTTGCCTACCGGGCCGTTCGGTGAGTTCCGGGGGCTGGAATCGAACCAGCGGCCTCCGCGTTCAGAGCGCGGCGTCACTACCAGCAGCAACTGCCCCGGAATGGATGACCTGCCCCACGTTCATGAAGCAGACACATTCCCGATCGATCAGGTTCGCAATTGAATTGGATTTTCATTAGCCGAGGGTTTCGAGGGGAGTCGTCGGGGCGACAGGTTCTCGCGGATGGCGTGTCGGAGAGGAAGTCCGAAAGTTCGTCGAGAGAGACTTTCCGTCGTTGCTGTCCGATGGAATCCTCGGCGCGGGATAGGCTAGCGGATACGCTATGGCGTGAACTGGTAAGGCATTCTGAGTCTGGAGGTCGATGCCATGCGTGCCGCTGTCTTACTCTACGGCATTTCCCTGCTCCTGAGCGTAAACGCTCCGACGACGCTTGGCGAGGAGCCGACGCTGCAACCATGGTCCGAGAATCCCTGGTACTGGAGTTACCGAGGGCGACCCGTACTGCTCCTGGGCGGCAGTGACGACGACAACCTGTTTCAGTGGTCAGAGCGGGACCTGATCGCCCAGCTGGATCGTTTGGCGGCGGCGGGCGGGAACGTCATCCGCAACACCATGAGCGACCGCAAGGACAAGGGGTTTGAAGTTTACCCGTTCGGCCGAAGGCCCGATGGCAAATATGACCTGAACACCTGGAACGACGAATACTGGACGCGCTTCGAACGCATGCTGCGGCAGACAGCCAAGCGAGACATTTTCGTTCAGATCGAGGTCTGGGACCGGTTTGACTACGTTGACAACGGCGGCAACGAGCGCTGGAAAGTCCATCCTTACAATCCGCGAAACAACGTCAACTACACCTCTAAGCAATCAGGGTTTGCCGAGCGCTATCCCGATCATCCGGGTGCGAACCGACAGCCCTTTTTCTTTACGACACCGAAGCAGCGGAACAATCAGGTCGTCTTGCCGTTTCAGCAACGCTTCGTCGAAAAGATGCTGGAGCACACACTGAACTATGGTCACGTCCTGTACTGCATAGATAACGAGACCAGTGGTGAAGCCGCGTGGGGACGCTACTGGGCAGAATTCATCAAAACGCACGCCGCCAAGCGTGGCAAGCGGGTGTACGTCACCGAAATGTGGGACGACTGGGACCTGAACGCCGACCAGCACAAGCGGACCTTCGACCATCCCGAAGTCTACGACTTCGTGGACGTCTCGCAGAACAACCACAACAAAGGGCAAAAGCACTGGGACAACTTTTTGGCCGTCCGCCGGTATCTGTCGAAGCACCCGCGGCCGATGAATACCACCAAGACCTACGGCGCCGACGGGAACAAATTCGGCCACACCGATCAGGACGGTATCGAACGCTTCTGGCGTCATCTGTTGGCCGGCGCGGCTTCGATACGGTTTCATCGGCCGGATTCCGGCCTGGGACTGAACGACAAAGCTGTTGCCGCGATTCGTGCCGCGAGAAAACTGGAATCAAAGATTCCCCTGTGGTCCGTCCATCCGGCCAACGAACTGCTGTCCGACCGTGAGCCCAACGAAGCCTATCTGGCGGCCGATCCTGGCCATGCCTACGCTCTGTACTTCCCGGCGGGTGGCGACGTACGCATCGACCTTGCCAACACGAAGCGGGAATTCGTCGTCCACTGGATCAACATCGACACAGGCGAATGGGGGCCGGTCCAGGACGTTCAGGGTGGCGACAAGAGACTGTTGTCTCCTCCCGACAAACGCAACTGGGCGGCGGCAATGCTGCAACGTAAGTAGCGAGGGAGCTCTTGCGGCGACAAGCTTCTTCAAGTAGCAGAGCTTGCCGCTGCTCCGCAGGACAAAAGGGAAACCCGTGGCGCTCCGGGATCAGGTGCCCGAGGATCGGCCCGACCGCGGAAGCGCCGGGAGGCCGGCGTCACGATGCGTGTCCAGCGGGGGGGTTCCCGAGAGGGCCCCATCGGGACACATCATCCGGACTCGCTCAACGGAACACGTGAGGCGTTCTGTCGTTTCTCTAGACGCGAGATGCCGTGGAGGGATGTTCGCGGAAAACGGCCATTTCTGGAACACGGGCGGATCGGTCGGCGGGGTCCTGGAAAACGCGCCGCGTCGTTCAGGGCTTGGACTTGAGCGCCTCGATGAGTTCCTTGCGGGTCCCCTTGAGCCGCTCGGAGACCACCTGCAAGACGCGCCGGGTGATGGCGTAGCCGAGCGCGGGGTCAGCATCACAGAGCTGTCGGAGCCGGTTGGCGTCGAGGGCCAGGGCCTTGGTCGGTTCGAGCGTGTGGGCCTCGGCGGTCTTCGGCCGCTGGTAGAAGAGGCTCGACCAGCCAAACATCTCGCCGGGGCCAACGGTCAGGAGGGTCTGTGGTTGGTGGTCGGGCACGTTGACCTCGATGGCCACGCGTCCTTCCTCAACCACGTAGAGCATGGGATTGCAGTCGCCTTGATTGAAGATGACCGTGTGGGGGTCCCAGTGGACCGCCGTGGTGATCTGTTCCAGCTTATCCAGTTGATCCTGGGACAAGCCCTGGGTAAAGGCGAGATGCTTCAATCGGAACTGCGTCAGGGAGTCACTCATCGTCGTCTATGCCTCGTTGCGATCAACCTGTCGGGTGGTATCGCGTCGCTTTCCGTGAGAATCTCGCGCCATTTGCGCGGCACGACTCGGGAGGGAAAGTCGGACCGGAAAGCAAAATGCCCCGACCGTGCCTCGATTGGCCGCACACGGTGGGGCTTTCATCGCCGGTTCCGCCGCCCGTCGCGAGCAGGAGAATCCCCATCATTGACTGAATACCGCGACGGGTGCCGGGAGTCAAAGAAAATTCGCACGATCCGCGGGAACAAGAGAGGTAGCACTTCTGTGGGTGTACCGTCTGTTCAGTTTCGGCTGGGATGAGTAGGCGTCCCACTGATCTTCTCCGCTGGCGAACAGGGTGGAGGTGGACATGCCGTCGGCTCCGTCTTCGCCAGCGCATGCCCCGTTCTTCATCCGCTTGCCGATGACCGTCTTGCACGCCGACTCGATCGGGCCGGAGCCGATCGCCCAGCCCTTGGCCCGATACGCCGGATAGTCCATCCGATGCACGTGATTCTCGAAGTAACCCACCACCTCGCCGTGGACCCTCCGCACCGACTCGCGGCCGTCCGGGGGAAGCGCAGGTCGTTGAGCACCGCCTCACCGCCGTCGTGCTTCAGCCGATGACGCCACCGCCCCCACCACTCCTCCGGGCCGATTCGTGGCCGGGTAAGCGCCGGCCAGGTCGCCGAGATGCTCCGCGACGTGGTAGAAGTCGAGGATCACCGCCTCGACGCGGCCGAAGTTCACCCGCAGCAGGTCCTCCACCCCGGCCCGGCGTCCGACAACGCGATCCAGCGCTCGGCCTGGTCCATGCCACCTGGGCCGCTTGCCGCCGCATCGGCTCGGCAGCGACGCCTGGCCCTCCAGTCGGCGTAACCGCCTGGAACTGCGGCGTGCGGCCGGGCGACCGGGCCCACCGGGCCGGGTCCTCCGGCACCGGGTTGTAGATCATCCCGACCGCCGCCATGCGGCCGTCGCCGCGGGCCCTCGGGGCCCTGCATCCCCAACCCGGTCAGGTCGAGCGAGACGTAGGCACAGGTCACCCCTCGGCGTTTGTGCCAGGCCCACGGGCCGGCCGCCCGAAGGTCTCGCCGGCGGCCTGTCGCCGGCCGATGTCGTCGCCGACCGCCTCGCTGGTCCGCTCCACCGTCGATTCCGAGGCCGCAACCCGGCGAGCTTCCTGAGCACCACGTCGGCGGCCTCGGCGAAGCTGTCACGCGCCGGCGATGCAGACCAGTTCGCGGCGCCCGCGGTGAGCACCGGGGCGACAGCGAGGGCCTCATCCCAGGGGACCGTCCCCTTGCCGCAGGATCGGCAGTGGTAGTAGCCCCGCTCCAGGGAGAAGGTCCCCACCAGGCTCTGGACCGTCTTGGGCCGAACCGACGAAGCGGGCCGACCGTGGAACGCGGGCAGGTCATGCTGGACCCCTGGTACCCCCTTTCCGCTCGTCCAGAGCGGTCTCGAGGGCTTGGCACCGATGCGATGGACGAGGTCGCGGACCTCGAATTCGGTCTTCCCCAGGAGTTGGCGATCCTCCTTGGAGGCGAGCAGGTCGGCGAGGGACCGAAGGTCGGCCTCGGCGGCCTGGCGAAGGGTCTGGAAGATGCGGTCGGAGAGTTCAGCCTGCTGCGGGGACAACGGGAGTCGAGACATGGCAGCCCTCCGTGAACGGATGGCAACGAAATCCGAGCGGACACATCGGAGACCACTGTTGTACGAAATTTCCACCACAATCGAGACGCAACATTTTTTGGCAACATTCTATCCGCTTTGCAAAGGGGGGCGGCTCGGTTACGCTCGACGTTTGGAGAGACGGGCCGCTCCGGAGTTCGGGGACGGTCTCGGTGGTGGGGTGGAGGTGGTCCGCAAGCGAACAGGATCGGGAACCACGATGCACGAGAAGAGCGTGATCCGGGCGGGACTGGTCGGCATCCTCGGGCTGATTTTGGCGGGCGGCCTCGCCGTCGCGGCCGATCCGCCGGCTCAGGGGGCGAACCCCTTGCGGGCGGGGGCGGCGGCGGTGGATGTCTCTCCGCCGGATTTGCCGGTGATCGTCAACGGCGGGTTCCTCGAAAACCACGCCAACACGGTCCATGACCCGCTCCAGGCCCGCGCCTTGGTGCTCGACGACGGCGCGACCCGCCTGGCGATCGTCGTGGTCGATAGCTGCATGATGCCCCGCGACCTGCTCGACCGGGCCAAGGCGCTGGCGCACGACGCGACGGGCATCCCGACGGATCACATCTTGATCTCAGCCACGCATACCCATTCGGCCCCCTCGGCGATGGGGGCGCTCGGTTCGTCCCCCGACCCGCACTATGTGGCGTTCCTGCCCGGCCGGATTGCCGAGGCCATCGCGCAGGCCGATGCGCAGCAAGGAGCCGGCGAAGGTCGGCTGGGGGGTGGCCGATGACTTCGAGCACACCCACTGCCGGCGCTGGATTCGACGGCCGGACCGGATCCTGAACGACCCGTTCGGCAACCCGACGGTCCGGGCGAACATGCACCCCGGCTACCAGAACAGCGACGCCATCGCCCCGGCGGGGCCGGTCGATCCGGGGCTGTCGGTCCTGGCCTTGCAGGCGAGCGACGGCCGGCCGATCGCGCGTTCTGGCGAACTATTCGATGCACTACTTCGGCGCGGCGGCGGTCTCGGCCGATTATTACGGGCGGTTCTGCCGGATTATCGAGGCGAAGCTCGGACACGCAGACAAGCAACGACAACGGCAAACCGCCGTTCGTCGCCTTGATGTCGCAAGGGACCAGCGGCGACCAGCAATGGATGGACTACGGCACGCCCCAGAGCAAGATCGACATCGACGCCTACGCCAAGGCCGTCGCCGGGGTGGCGCTCGACGCGTACAACAACATCACCTACCACG
The DNA here is from genome assembly GCA_963758025.1 of uncultured Planctomycetota bacterium. Taxonomy (GTDB): domain Bacteria; phylum Planctomycetota; class Planctomycetia; order Isosphaerales; family Isosphaeraceae; genus CAVWUA01. The sequence goes on from CAVWUA010000033.1 coordinate 24,209, forward strand.
AAAACGTCCCGCTGGCGATGGCCGAGACGACCTTGAGCCTCGGCCGCCGCATCCCCGACAACGATCGCCTGGCCTGGGCGCGGCCGATCGTCGCGGCGATGGGGGACGGCGTGCCAAAGAGCCAGGTGGACGTCTATGCCCGTGAGGCCGTCCTGCTGCACGAGAACCCCGTCCGCGAGTTGAAGCTCCAGGCGATCCGCATCGGCGGGCTGGGCATCGCGGCGATCCCCGACGAGGTGTACGCCATCACCGGCCTGAAGATCAAAGGCCGTAGCCCCCTGGAAACGACGTTCACGATCGAACTGGCCAACGGCTCCGAGGGCTACATCCCCCCGCCCGAGCAGCACGCCCTCGGCGGATACACGACCTGGCCGGCGCGCACCGCCGGGCTGGAGGTCCAGGCCGAGCCGAAGATCGTCGAGACGGTGCTCGGGCTGCTGGAAAACGTCGCGGGAACGGAGCGTCGCGACTGGCGGAGCCGGCCGGGCCGTACGCCCGAGCGGTCCTCGCGTCGAAGCCGCTGGCGTACTGGCGGCTGGGCGAGATCGACGGCACGACGGCCACCGACGCGACCGGAAACGAGCACGAGGCCACGTTCGAGCCGGGCATCGCGCTCTATCTCGATGGCCCGGCGTCGCTGGGATTCTCCGACGAGGGCGCGACCAACCGGGCGGCTCACTTCGCGGGGGGTCGGCTCCCGGCGCGGCTCGACGGGCTGGGTGAGACGTACTCGGTCGAACTCTGGTTCTGGAACGGCTTGCCGAACGACGCCCGGCCCGTGACCGGCTACATGGTCTCCCGAGGCAAGGACGGGGCCGAGGATGCCCCGGGGGATCACCTGGGGATCGGTGGCACCCATCTGGCCGAGGGCCGTCTGCTGTTCTTCAATGGTAACCAGGCGAACGAGGCTCTGACCGGGACGACCGAGATCGCGCCGAAGACCTGGAACCATGTCGTGCTCGTCCGCGACGGACCGCGCGTGACTGTGTACCTCAACGGCAAGACCGAGCCCGAGATCAATGGCGAGGCCGCAATCACCGTTCCCGCGGACAGCGACCCGCTCTTTTTCGGCGGCCGGAACGACCGCTTCGCCAACTTCGCCGGGAAGCTCGACGAGATCGCCGTGTACGACCGGGCCTTGACCCCGGATGAGATCGCCGCGCACCAACGGGCGGCGGGGCTGGATGCCCTCGATCAGCGCGCCGCGTCCCGCTGAGCCAGTTGCCGACGTGCCTGATGCCACTGAGGGGCGTCGAGAATCTGGATCACGCCGCCGGGTTCCATCCGCATGCCGCTGAGGGCTTGCAGTTCCAGGGCGATCCGTTCCGGGTCGCCGGGCAGGGGGCTCGGCGTCTTCCAGAGCTGAGCGGTGCCGTCCTGGCAGCCGGTCAGGACAAACATCCCGTCGGGGCTGAAGGCGACGGAGTTGATCGTGTCGTCATGGAGCAGGGGAGGGCCGATGGCGTGGCCGGTGGGCATGTCCCAGAAGGAGGCGGTGCAGTCGCGGCTGCCGGTCAGGAGCGTGCGATTGTCGGGACCGATGACGATCGACTCGATCAGACCGTGGTGCTGGAAGGGCAAGCCGATGAGCGTCTGCCGGGCGATGTCCCAGCGGCGGACGGTCGCGTCCTGGCAGCCGGTCAGGATGGACTGGCCGTCCGGGCTGAAGGCGACGGCCTCGACCCAGCCTTGATGCGGAAAGGGTTTGCCGACGGGCTGGCCGCTCAGGGCGTTCCAGAGCCGCGCGGTGCCGTCCTCGCCTCCGGTCAGAACGAAATGGCCGTCCGGGCTGAAGGCCAGGTCGTAGATCGGTCCATCGTGCCGAAGCGTCGCACCGATCGGCGCGCCGCTGGCGATGTTCCAGAGCCGCGCGGTGCCGTCCTGGCCTCCGGTCAGAATGGTCCGGCCGTCGGGGCTGATCGCCACGTCGTACACGGAGCCGTCGTGCTCGAACGGCTCGCCAATCGGCTCGCCGGTTTGGAGGTCCCACAACCGCGCGGTCTTGTCCTTGCTGCCGGTGAGCACGAAGCGGCTATCCGCGCTGACGGCCAGGGAGTAGACCACCCCTTGATGCCCGTGCAGCTCGCGCAGGAGCCGGCCCGAGGCCGTTTCCCAGATCCGCACGAGACCATCGCGGCTCCCGGTCAGCAGGCGGCGACCGCCGGGGCAGAAGGACACGACCCGGATGGAGTCGTCATGCCGGAGCGGTGGATTGAACAACTTCGGCTCCGCGGCGAGTTGCCAGAGCCGCGCGGTCTTGTCCTCGCTCGCCGTCAGAAGGAGCCGCCCATCCGGGCTGTACACCACGGCGCGGATGGGGTTCTGCGACCGCATGGGCAGGCCGAGGGACTGGCCGCTGGCGGCATCCCAGAGCCGGGTCGTCAGGTCCTGGCTCCCGGTCAGCACCGTCTTGCCGTCGGGGCTGAACGTGGCGGTCAGAACCCGGTTCTGATGCCGTAGCGGCGGAGCGATCGGAATGCCCGTGGCGGCGTCCCGGAGCCAGGCGGTCTTGTCCTCGCCCGCCGTCAGAATGGTCTGACCGTCCGGGCTATAGGCCACGACCAGGACGCCGCCGACATGGGTCATTGGCTCGCCGATGGGCCGAGCGCTGGCGGCATCCCAGAGCCGGGCCTTGCCGTCGTAGGCGCCGGTCAGAAACGTCCGGCCGTCGGGGCTGAACGCGACCGTCTTGACCGATCCGCCGTGGTCCAGGATTGGGCTGATCGGCTTCCGTGTGGCGACATCCCAGAGCCGGGCATCCGCGTCTTCGTACCCGACCAGAAGGGTCTGGCCGTCGGGACTGAAGACGAGATCCAGGACCGGCTTGGCATGGATCAAGGGTTCGCCGGCCGGTTGACCGTCGGCGGTGTTCCAGAACCGGACGACGCCATCCTCGCCGGCCGTCAAACACAGGTGGCCGTCGGGACTGAAGACGATGGTGTAGATGACGTTGGCATGGATCAAGGACGGGCCGACGGGCTGGCCGGTCGCGGTATCCCAGAACTGGGCGATGCCGTCAGCGCACCGCCGTGGCGAACAGGCGGCCGTCGGGACTGAAGGCGACATCGTTGACGATCGCCTCATGCGCGAGGATCGCCTTCAGGATGGGAAGCCGGGCACGCCAGGCGGACAGGTTGACCCGGATCACATGCCGCAAGTCGGCGCATCGGGCGGGGCCAGTTCCAGGGCCTGGGCCATCCACAGTAAACCGGCCCCGGTGTCCCCCTGTTCGCAGAAGGACAGACCCCGGTCCAGGGCCAGGCCGGCGGAGAGCCGCTGCGCCTGGGTTAAGGCCCACTGGGTGCGCGTCTGTTCCTTGGAGAGCCGCCGGGCGGCGTCCGCTTCGTGCCAGGCCAGGACCATCGAGAGCACGGCGACCGCGACCGTCAGCCCGGCGGCCATCGCCTGCGCGGGGTTCCGGCGGCACCGGCGCCATGTTCGTTCCACGCGGCCACTCGGCCGGGCCTGGATCAGCTCACCGTCGAGCCAGCGGCGCAGGTCGGCGGCGAGGTCCGCGGCCGTCGGATAGCGGCGCCCGGGCTCCTTCTGCATCGCCTTCAAGCAGATCGTTTCCAGGTCACGGGGAATGCGGTCGTTGAGGCTTCGGGGGTTTCTCGGCTCATCGTGCAGGACCTGGTTGAGCATCATCCGCGGGTTACCCCGGAAGGGCTGCTCGCCGGTCAGAAGCTGGTAGAGCAGGACGCCCAGACTGTACACATCCGCCCGCCGATCGACCTGGCGGGTGTCGCCCCTGGCCTGTTCGGGACTCATGTAGGCGGGGGTGCCCAGAACCTCGCCGTCGAGCGTGACGGTCACCTCGCCGTGGTCGCGGCGGGCCAGGCCGAAGTCCATCAAGAGGGGGGTGCCGTCGCGGCTCAGCAGGATGTTCTCGGGCTTGACGTCGCGGTGAACCAACCCTTGTTGGTGAACGGCGTCGAGACCATCGGCGATCGCCGCGACGATCTGGGCCAGTTCGCGCGAGGTCAACGGCGGCGGAGCCTGGAGCCGCTCCAGCAGCGTCGGCCCCTGGATGTACGGCATGACGAGGTACGGCCGACCGTCCGGCAGGTGGCCGACGGCGTGCAAGGAGACCACGTTGGGGTGCTCCACCTGCGCGGCGGCCTTCGCCTCGCGCTCGAATCGCTCGCGCGCCCCGGCGGCGTCGCGCCAGGAGGGAAGGATCTTGATGGCCACCGCGCGATCGAGCGCCGGGTCGTGCCCCTTCAGGACGACCCCCATTCCGCCCCGTCCCAGCTCGGATGTGGCGCGGAACCCATTGATCGTGCCGAGGTCCCCCTCAACCTGCGCCGGGCCGAGGAAATCCAGTCGGCCTGGAGCCGGTGTCGGGTTCGGCTGCGTGGCCTCCGCCGTGGTGCCACCGCCATTGATGTTGCTGTGGGCCTCGCCGTCGTCCACGTCCACAGGGACGAACGCCCGGAGCCGTTCCATCAAGGGAGTTAGCCCCACCAGACCTTGAGGAACCGCCGCCAGCGACCGTCGGTCGATCCGGCGCCGCAGGTCCGAGTCGGCCGTCAACCGCTCCAGCCGGGCCTGGCACGCCTCGCAATGAGCGACGTGCTCCCGGAGCGCGTGCAGCCAGGGCCCGGCCACCTCATCGCCGAGATACCGCCGCAACTGCTCATCCGTCCCGCAGCGGGACCTCGCCATCCCGTTCCACCTCGTCCTACTTCGCCATTTTTGGGAGGGAGACGTGCCTCGTGCTGGTTCAATCAACCTATTGCGCACAATTTCATTCCGGGTAGCTGGGGGCTCGTCCGCGAGACCCCGGCGCACCAGGACCGGGGTCTCGCGGACGAGCCCCCAGCCACCCCCTCGCACAACAGCACTCTCGATCCGGCACGATCGTGAATTTACGCCGATTCCAGAGGCACCAGTGCCATGGCGTCCTCGGCCAGGTGCGCGACCTCTTCGCGGAACCGCTTGAGGAACCGGCTCTTGGCCTCGAAGACGCGCTCGATGGGAAGGTCCAGCCGCTCGGCCACCCGGGAGGCCCGACAACCCACGATCCAGGTCAGCTTGAAGATCACCCAGGACCGCTTCGTGAAGTGAGCGCGGGTCCGCTCCAGCGCGACGCGGTGGATATAGGCCGCCAGCTCCTCCTCCCAGACGCCGTCCTCCCAGTGGACAACCTGGTGCTCCGGCAGGCCCAGGGTCACCAACTTCCCCTGGCCTTGTGTCACCCGGTTGATCCGGTTCCACGCGTTGGCGATCTCGTTGCGCGTCAAGACCCCGAGCCACCCCCGAAACCGCCCCCGCTCCGGCTGGTACTCGAACGACCGGATCGACCGAAGCACCTGGAGAAACACATTTTGCGTCGCGTCAGCCGCCTCGGCCTCGTTCAAACGATACCGCAGACACAACCCATAAATAAACGGGCCGTAGATCTCAACGAATTCCTTCCACGCCTTGCCATCGTGAGGATCGCGGATCCGGAACACGAGGCTCGCGCTCGTCGGGAACCCCGGAGAGCCTTTCACCATGTTCCTCCTCGAAAGATAAAGATGGAATAACGATCCGATCGTCTCACATATCCGACCCTTTGGGAAAGATTTTTTTCCGGATTCTCGCGCAAGACCGGTGGGCATCTTGAAAGTTGGTGGAATTTTTGTACACAAGAGGGAAATTGGTGATCGCCGACGAAATCCCCGCCTCGGAAATGGAGTCCACCGATGCCGTCCACACCGGTCCCGCCCGAGAAGCAGGCCGAGATCGAGGACCTCTCCCGAGCCATCCGCGAGGCCGTCGACGCCGAGATCGGCGAACTGGCGGCCAATCTCGCCTCCACCGACGACGCCCACCTCTTCGGCGCAAATGAGTTCCAGATCCGCCCACGCCCACGCCCACGCCCACGCCCACGCCCACAGGATCGCCGCCAAGGCGGTCGAAGAACACCGGACGCGAAAAAAAACGGAGACGAAGGCGCCGGCGTGACCGGCCCGCACTGCGGCGGAGCCGCCGAGTTCCACTCACACCGCTGGCACACCTCGTTCAGCCTCGTGGGGCCGATCCGCTACCGCCGCGCCTACTATCTCTGCCGGATTTGCGGCAAGGGACTGTTCCCCTTCGACCGCGACGCCGGCCTGACGACTCGCGACCTGACGCCCGCCCTGGAGCGGGCCGCCAGCTTGGCCGGGACGGTCGCCGACAGCTTCGAGAAGGGGGCCGAACTCCTCGACGAGATGGCCGGCGTCCGGGTCTCGGAGGCAACCGTCGAGCGGACCGCCGAAGACGCCGGGCAGCGGTTGGCCGACGCCGTCACCGCCGACGCGACCTTCGGCCCCAAGGCCGACTGGTCCTGGCACAAGGATTACGATGGGAAGGCATGGGCGTACGTCGAACTCGACGCCACCGGGGTGAGACAGCAGGGCGAAGGGGGCGGCCCGGCCGAGGGCCGCATGGCCGCCGTGGGGATGGTCTGTCACCCCGGCCCCGAGTGGCCCTGACCCGACGAGAAGCCGCGACCGATGCCGTCGCGTTACCTCTCGTGGCTGTCCCCTTTGGAGGGCTTCGCTCCGTTGCTCCACGCCCCCGCCGGACACGTCGGGATAGACCGAGCCGAGCGATGGATCGGGCTGACCGACGGCGGCAGCGGCCTGGAGGACCGACTCCGGGAGAACTTCCCGCGCGTCGAGGTGATCATCCTGGATTTCTTTCATCCCGCGGAGACGCTCACCGGATTGGCACGGCTGCTCCACCCCAGGGACGAGGCCGAGGCGGAGGATCAAGCACGCCGGTGGCGTCAGTTGCTCAAGGAGGAGGGGGGTGCGGTCCTGGGGGCGGTGCTCCGCGAATGGGACTGGCCGCGGCGGCCTGGCCTCCGGGAGGCGGTGGAGGAGCTGACCGGCGATCTCGACCGGCAGGCACACCGGATGGAATCCCCGGAGTACCTGGCGCACGGCGGGTGCATCGGCAGCGACGCGATCGAGCGCGCGTGCAAGTCGGTGGTGGGCCAACGACTGAAGCGGGCCGGGATGCGGTGGGGTGAGGACGGGGCGCACGCCGTCTGCCACCTCCGCGCCCTCGATCGGAGCGAGAAAGGTCAGTGGGACGCCTTCTGGAACCGCGATTATTCGCTCAACTGAACGCCTGTCTCACCAACTAACGTGACGCTCACCGAACGGAGTGGAGGCGGAGACGACAGAAAACTTCCTCAGAGATTATGATGCGTTGAAACCGATGTCGGTCAACACAACCGCGACAGTTCTCTCAGAATGGAGTCCGCCGCATGTTCGACGGCCCCCTGGTCTTCGTCGATATCGACACCCAGCGCGATTTTCTCGACCCGGACGGTGCCCTCTTCATCCCCGAATCCGAGGCAATCGTGCCGACCTTGGCCCGCCTGACCGCGTTCGCCCGAACCCGGAACATCCCGGTTCTGGCCACGGCCTGCGCTCACCGGCTCGACGACCCCGACCCGGAGCCCTTCCCGCCGCATTGCCTGATCGGATCGCCGGGACAGGAACGGATCGACGCGACCGCCTGGCCGGAGAGCACGGTCATCGGGCGTGACGACTGGCTCGACGGCGACACTCTCCCACCGCACCTGACCCTCGAAAAACGCCGGTACGATCTGTTCACCCACCCGGATGCGGACCGGATCGTCTCGCTCCATGCCCGTCGACAGCCGACGTTCGTCGTCTATGGCGTGGCGACCGATTATTGCGTCCGGACCGCCGTGCTGGGATTGCTCCAGCGCGGTCAGCGCGTCGCCATCGTCGCTGACGCCGTCCGTGCGGTCGTTCCCGACGCCGAGCCGACGGTCCTCACCGGGTTCGCCCGTCAGGGGGGCGTGTTGACTGTAGCCGATCGGGTCTGCGCGGACGCGGAATCCGCGGCGCATTGAGTACTTCCGTCCGGCAAATGCCGACCGTCGCACCTTTTGGAACGCGGGTTCCCGGTCCGGCTCGTACCGCCGTATAATAACCGAGGAAGGAAAAACAGGGTCAATCCGGCGGCGGTCACGGTCCAGAGCGAGGCCGGATCGCGCCATCTATTATTGAGATTATTCGCAAGAGAGAGACGGACGGATTCCGTGCACGATAAGTTCAAGAAACGGTTCCGCGCTCCGCGGGTGGATCGGCGGTTGCGGCAGAAAATTGCCGTGGAGGCCGCGCGGAGGATGCTCCCGGCGATCGGGCCGAAGGACGATTCAGGGCATCTGGGCGAGGCGTCGGAGGCGGATTATTACGCGGCCAAGCGCAAGGCGGCCGCCGTGCTGGGGCACACGGTCCGGCCCGGCGACCTGCCCAGCGACAGCGAGATCCGCGAACAGATCCTCGTCTTGGCCCGCACCCAGGGGGTCGGGGACCTTGACGAAGAGGCCGATCTCCCCGAACCGCACGAGGGGGGCACGGTGGCGCGTCTGGCCGATCACGTGGACCGCTTCGCCATCTACAAGCTGCGGCTGGAGCCCCTGGAGGCGGTCAAGCAGAACGTGAAGTACCACCCCGAGGGGGATGCGCTTTACCATAGCCTGCAAGTCTTCGAGCACGCCCGGCACTTGCGGCCGTATGACGAGGAATTCTTGCTGGCGGCCCTCCTGCACGACGTCGGCAAGGCGATCGACCCGCACGACCATGTCACCGCCGGCCTGGAGGCCCTGCGAGGGGCCGTCACCGAGCGGACGTACTGGCTGATCGAGCACCACATGGACCTGATGGTCCGCCCCGGCCGGAGCCTCAACCCGCGAACCCGCAAGGAGATCGAGGGCTCGGACTATTACGAGGATCTGGTCCTCCTGCGCCAGGTGGACGAGGCCGGCCGCGCCATCGGCGCGCCGGTCGGCACGATCGACGAGGCGCTCGATTACCTGCGGGGGCTGGAACAGGAAGCCTATCTGGACGACAACACGGAGGGGGATGGCAAAACATCCTCGTGAACCATGCTCGGGGCGATCGCCGGCGACATCATCGGCTCGGTGTACGAGGGGCAGAACGTCAAGACGACCCGCTTCCGCCTGTTCCACCCGCTCTGCCGCTTCACCGACGATACCGTGCTGACGGTCGCCCTGGCCGAGAGCCTGCTCGACGGCGTGCCCTTTGTGGAGCTCTTGAAACGCTACTATCACGCCTACCCTCACGCCGGCTACGGCGGCAACTTCCACCGCTGGGCGCGGTCGGCACGGTCGGAACCGTACAATAGCTGGGGCAACGGCTCGGCCATGCGGGTCAGTCCGGTCGGCTGGGCGTTCGATACCCTGGACGACGTGCTCGACCAGGCCAAGAAAAGCGCGGAGGTCACGCACGATCACCCGGAAGGATTCAAAGGGGCCCAGGCCGTCGCCGCGTCGGTCTTCCTCGCCCGGACCGGGACGCCGAAGGAGGCGATCCAGGCGTTCGTCACCGAGCGCTTCAGCTACGACCTTCAGACGCCGCTGGACGAGATCCGCCCGTGGTACGAGTTCAACGTGTCGTGCCAGGGGTCGGTGCCGCAGGCGATCCGGGCGTTCCTGGAGTCGGAGGACTTCGAGCACGCGGTCCGGCTGGCCATCTCGATCGGCGGCGATAGCGACACGATCGCCTGCATCGCCGGCGGCATCGCGCACGCCTTTTACGGCGCGATTCCCGGGCCGATTGCCGAACAGGTCTTCGCGCGGCTCGACGGTCCCTTGACCGACGTCACCCGACGCTTTGGCGAAACGTTTGGGTGCCTTTGACGGAGGGACACTCTCGCATTTCCCGCAAGCTAACGGGTATAACAGGCACGGCCCGCTGGGGGCCGAGGATGATCATCCGTTCCCCCGCAACCACCAAAAGAACCCCGAGGAGCCGGCGATGGCCGAGGCCCCGACCCTGTTCTTCGATATCGGTGGCGTGATCCTGACCAACGCCTGGGACACCGCCGCCCGCAACCGCGCGGCCGAGGCGTTCGGCCTGGATAACGTCGAATTCCAGACCCGACACGGCATGGTCAAGACCGCCTTCGAGACCGGACGGCTCAGTCTCGACGGCTATGTCAAGAAGACCGTCTTCCATCGCTCGCGGACGTTCTCGCCCGACGACTTCAAGACGTTCATGTATAGCCAGTCGAAGCCCTTGACCGAGGCGTTGACCTGGGTCCGCGAGCTGGCCGCCTCGGGCAAATATCGGCTGTACTCCCTCAACAACGAGTCGCGGGAGCTGCACGAGTACCGCGTCCGCACCTACAAGCTCGACACGGTCTTCCGGGGCTTCTGCACGTCGTGCTACCTCCGCGACGTCAAACCCGACGAGGACATCTATCTGAACGCCCTGGGCATCGCCAGTTGCGGTCACGCGAGGCCGTCTTCATCGACGACCGCTCCGTCAACACCGAAGCCGCTCAGGCCCTCGGCCTCAACGCCATCAAGTACTCCAACCTCGACCAGCTCCGCCAGGCCCTCCACGAATACGGCATCGACGTCTGACGATGGCCCATACAACAACGAGGGGCCACGCGGGAATGCGAACGCCCTCGCGTGGCCTCTCGTCATGATTTATCCGGAGGCCCGATCGACGTATTCGGCGTGTAGGAGGGGGGATCGCTCGCCGGAAAGGACTCCTCCGAGGCTTCCTCGACGTCATCCCGCGCCTCGTCGAAGTCGATCCGTCCACCCCTTGCCGCCGGAGTCGTGTCGGCCTCACCTGACCCCGCCGCGGCGTCCTTCACTTCCTCATCCGTCACGCGATTGCGGTTTTTGGTCTCCTCACGATTCCCCATGAGACACCTCCCCGAAACGGTGTTGCGCGTCCCGATGTCCCGGCTCTCAAGCCAGGAACCCTCGTATCAACCCACGCACGTCCCATACCTCGGCCGATCGTCCGTTTTTTTCACAAACAAGACAAATGGACCTTGATGTCCAGAAAATAGCTCGCTAGCATGGGACCTGATGGCCGATGTCTCGGAAAACGGGGACGCATGCCACGACGAAAAAGGAGGGACACCATGTTGAGCGGTTGCCGTGATCGGCAGGCAGGGCGGGGAATGGGTTGGACGTGGCTTGCGGCGGCGTGGCTATCGGGGATGCTCGTGTCGGGGATGGCTATCACGACGGTGAGGGCGGACTTACCCTACGACCGTCCGCCGATTAACTATCTGAATGCGCCGGTGAACGATTCCGTGGCGCGGCTTCAGGAGCGGCTGGACCGGGGGGAGCTTCGCCTGAAATACGATCGCCAGCACGGATATCTGGAGTCGGTGCTGGAGGCCCTGGGAATTGCGCCGGAGTCTCAGATGCTGGTCTTCAGCAAGACGAGCTTTCAGCATACCCGTATCTCGCCTCGGACTCCCCGGGCCTTGTACTTCAACGACAATGTGTATATCGGGTGGGTTCAAGGGGGGGACGTGCTGGAGGTTTCGTCGGTCGATCCGGAGCAAGGGGCGGTCTTCTACCTGCTCGACCAGCAGCTCGACGAAGCCGACGTTCGAGCGGGAGACGCACGCATGCCTGGCCTGTCACTCATTGGGACGGACCCAGGACGTGCCGGGCCACCTGGTCCGGTCGGTCTATCCGCGTCCCGACGGGATGCCGCTGTTCAATGCCGGGTCGTTCGTCTCCGGGCACGAGAGCCCGTTCCAGGAGCGCTCGGGGGGCTGGTATGTCACCGGCACGAGCGGCGTGATGAGCCACATGGGGAACGTTGTCGTGCACGACAAGTCGCGTCCCGAACAGCTCGATTCCGGAGGAACGAACGTCGAGAACCTGTCCGACCGGTTCAACACAGCCCCTTACCTGACGCCGCACAGT